>NZ_KI632511.1:245371-9839881 GCF_000504285.1 Actinospica robiniae DSM 44927
CTTGATCCACTGCTTCGGCCTGGCCTCGCGGACCAGGCCGCGCACCAGGGTGGCGCGGTCGACGGGACCGGCGGCGGCGCGGGCGGATTCCGTGCCGTGCGGCAGATCGGGTTCACCCTCCCGGCAGGACCCTGATCGGGCTTCGCCTGCCCGACCGAGGAGAGAGCCCACCCCCTGGGGGAGTGGTGCGAGCTGTGCTCGGGCCGAGTCCCGGCCCGTGGCCCGACCGCGCTCGGTGCGGAAGGATTCTGCATCGCCCCTGATCCGAGCATCCCGATCCTCGACCCGTGTGAAGGCGTCGGTGCTCGGGTCGCCTGGCCCTGTCGCACGCCGAGGGGAATTCCTGCACCGCTTTCGGCCATGCCCCCGACGCCATCTGCCCAGCCACCCCATCCACCCCCCCTTCCGTCACAAGTCCCGACAACCTTCGTACGCTTCCATGCTAGACGCCACCACCGACAAAAACCGCGCATCCGTCTATTGCTAGAAAAGTCAAAATACCGGAGATTTCCGGGCACTCGGACGCGTTCCCCGGAGTTGAAGTAGTAGAGAGAAAGAGCAGCTCAGAACGGCGGTGCAGGATTCTTCCGGATCGGGCGCGACCGGGCCACAGGACGGGACCCGGGCCCGAGCGCAGCTCGCACCACTCCCCAGGGGGTGGGCTCTCTCCTCGGTCGGGCAGGCGAAGCCCGATCAGGGTTCTGCCGGGAGGTCAAGCGGCGCCATGCAGAATCAAGCACCAGCCACAGCCACCGCCGCTTGAGCTCCCGGCAGGTTCCTGATTGCCTCCGGGGACCGACCGAGGAGAGAGCGCACACCCGTAACCCGACCACCCCGAACAACAGCCCGCCCCGCCAACGCCAGCACCCCACAGACCCCGGCACTCTCTCCGAGGGAGGGCCTGCCAGAGGCGATTTTCGTCTTGAAACCGCAGCCCGCTCCGCCAACGCAACGTGTGGGCGGGTGGTCAGACGAACCAGGCGACGCGAAGCGGCCGCCCGAACTACGACCACCACCCCGACCCGACAAGCCACCACGCCCCAGGAGCACCCAGCCGATCATCACTCGCGTTAAACGCCCGGGTCCGGCAGGGTCGGCCGGGGCTGGGCGCTGCGGGTCGCTTCGAGTTGGGCGGCGGTGGAAAGGCCGTAGAAGAGCGCGATGGCGGTGAGGTCGGCCCACACCATCAGGGCCATGATCGCGGTCAGCGGGCCATAGGTGGCGCTGAAGGTGGCGCTGCCGCGGGCGTACCAGGCGAGCAGTCCGGTCAGGGCGAGCCAGAGGGCCAGTGCGACGCAGGCCCCGAAGGCGAGCCAGCCGAGCGTCGGCTGGTGGCGTCGCGGCGAACGCCGGAAGACGAAGCTGAGCGAGAGCAGGGCCAGCGCGCCGCCCGCGGGCCAGCGGGCGATCACCCAGGCGAGGTGGGCGGCGTGCGGCCAGTGGTAGACCTCGGTCAGCGCGTCGCCGACGGCGCCGCCCGCGACCGTGACGGTCATGCCGACGGCCATCGGCGCGCCGGCGGTGACGGTGAGCAGCAGCGCGGTTCCGTACTTCCGGGGGAAGGGCCGGTCGCGCTCGACGCCGTAGATCCGGTTGGCGCCGCGTTCGATCTGGCCCATCGCGGTGGCGGTGGAGACGAGCGCGAAGGCGAGGCCGAGCCAGAGCGCCGGACCGCCGGCCTGCGCGTCGGCCTGGGCGTTGGCGAGCGCCTGGCGGACAACCGGCTGGCCGGCGCCGGGGGTGAGCCGGTCGAGCACGTCGGCCAGGACCTGCCCGGGCGCCTCGTGGTGCAGCGTGGTGGAGAGCCCGAACAGGGCGATGATCATCGGAAGGACGGCGAGGCAGATCTGGAACGCGAGCGCCCGGGCGTGGCTGAACCCGTCGGCGTAACGGAAGCGCAGGAACGCATCGCGCAGCAGCTGTCTGATGCCGCCGCGCCGCAGCGTGGTCCAGGCGTCCTCGGCGGAGAGGTCTTCGCCGGTCATGTCGCGTGTCTCCGGGACCTTCGCGGCAGTGCTCACCGTGCGGCCCTGCCCGCCGGACGCGCGAGTTCCGGAGACGCGGTGGCCACCGGCTCAGGGCTCTGATGGGCGCGGAGGACGAAGTGCTGGGCGGCCCAGACGGCGAGGGCTCCGAGTATCGCGCCGGCGACGACGTCCGACGGATGGTGCATGCCGCGATACAGGCGCGCGACGCCGACTGCGGCCGGAATCAACAGCAGCAGCCACGGGATTCTGCGACCGCTGTGCCGGTAGACGATCAAAGCCAGGATGCCGTAAAGCGCCACTGCCGCGGCGGTGTGGCCCGAGGGAAAACTCGATGTCGGTGGTGAGGCGTCGAGTTCGGCGACGGCCGGGCGCGAGCGATGCACGATAGCAGTGGTAATCAAGAAAGTGCTCAGTTCCAACAGGATTGCGAAGGCGATGCACAGCGGCTCGGCTCCGCTTTTGTAGTGCCACCGTGCCCAGATCACCATGGCGAGGGCGACCACCGCCGCTCCGTACGTGCCGGCCAGGAGGCACAGCAGGTCGGTGACGGTGTTCGCCCAGGGAACGCGGTGCGCTGCGAAGAACACGTCGACGTGGTCCTCCCCGGTCAGCGGGGCGCTGTGCGCCAGGATTCCGGTGCACAGCAGGCCGAGCAGGATCATCCCCGCGGACAGGCCGGCCACGCAGCAGGCGAAGGTGACGAGCAGCCTTCGTGCGTTCATCTCCCGAGGCGAATGGGGCATGGCCACAGGTGACCGCCCGGCGACGGATCATGCGTCTTCGGGGCCTGATCGAACGGGGTGCGCGGCGCGTCCGCTCTCCTCCGGCGCCACGCCCTCGAGGACGGGATGGACCCGCGGCAGCGCGTGTTCGCGGCGCCAGGTCTCGAAGGCAGCGGTGGTGCCGGTGAGCAAGCCGACGCCGAGCAGCCAGCCGCCGAGGACGTCGCTGGTCCAGTGCACGCCGAGGGCGATCCGGCTGTAGCCGACCGCGAGCGGGATCAGCGCGGCCGGCAGCCAGGCGGCCAGGCGGGTGCGGCGGGGCAGCAGCGGGAGCAGGACGAGCAGGAAGACGCCGGCGCCGAGCGTGGCGGTGAAGGCGTGGCCGGAGGGGAACGAGGGGCCGGGCGCGCTCGCCACCGGCTGGACGAAGACCGGGCGGGCCCGGTCGACGGCGACCTTGAGCACCTCGTCGATCGCCGCCCCGCTGATCATGGTCGCGGCGGTCCACAGCGCCAGCCGGCGCGCGCCGCGCAGGAAGAGCACCACCGCGAGCAGGGTCGCGGCGATCCGCATGACCGTCGGTGAGCCGATGTCAGACACCAGCACCATCGCGTGGACCAGCGCGGGATGGCCGAGGGCCTGGGTGTGCAGGGTGTTGGCGACGTACCGGTCCACGTTCCGCAGCGGCGCCCAGGACGCCTCGACCGCGAGGACCAGCAGCCCGACGAGCAGCGCCATCGGCAGAGCGACGAGCAGGACGAGGGCGAGCCGCGGGCTGAGGCTGCCGGAGGTGCGCGAGGCCTTCACGGGATCCATGATCTCTCCAGGGGGCGCGCCGTCAGACGGCGGCGGGCCGGTAGACGACGAGTCGGCCGGTGAGCTTGCGCAACGAAAGCCGCGGTGTCCCGGTGCAGGCCTCCCCGTCGACGCTGTAGTCCAGCGGCTGCCCGTCCGCGGACTCGAGCGTGAGCGACGATACGGAGAGGTACTGATACACCGGACACGTCGCCAGCGTGCCCGTCGCCAACGCGGCGATCAGGCGCAGCCGGGCCAGCGGTTGATCGGCGTCGACGATGCGCACGTCCAGGTCGCCGTCGGCGAGCCGGGGCCGGTAGGACGGCGCGAGGCCGGCCGGCTCGTAGCGGCAGTTCCCGGCGAACAGCAGCCATATTCGGCGCCGTTCGCCGTTCGCGTGCACGGTGATGGCGCCGCCGCGTCGCAGCACGCCGATCGCGCCGAGCATGGTGGCGGGCCACTTGCCCAGCCGGGCCTCGTGCTGCTCCCGGCCGTGCACCAGGTCGACGTAGGCGCCGATGCTGAAGGTGTTCATGAACACGTCGTCGTTGACCAGGCCGGCGTCCACCTCCACAGCCTGGCCCTCGCGAAGTGCGCGCAGGGCGTCGTCGACGCCTTCCACACCGAGGTCGCGGGCGAAGTGGTCGAACGTGCCCGAGGGCAAAACCAGCAGCGGGATGCCGCGATCGACGGCCAGGCGCGCGGCGGTGTTGACCGTGCCGTCACCGCCCGCCACGCCTAGAACGTGCGCGCGCTCCGCAGCGTCGGCCAGCGCCTTCGCCGTCTCGGCCCCGTCGGCGGCGCTGATCACTTCGGCGTCCGGCAAGGCTTGGCGCAGCCGCTCGGCCAGGGCCTCATCGGCGCTGCGGGCCGCGGTGTTGACGACGATGATCACGCCCTCGCCGGTCGGGCATCCGTCGACCTCGCGGGCGGCGTCCGGAGCGCCGGCCGGGATGGGCGACGCGGTCGGCCACCAGCGGGTGGTGGCCAGACCCGAGGCCACGCCGATCGCCGCCCCGGCCACCACGTCGGAGGGGTAGTGCACGCCGGTGACCACGCGGGACAGACCCACCCCGACGGCCAGCGCCGCCACCGGCAGGGCCAGCCGCGGCTGCTCCAGCGCCACGCCGGTGGCGAACGCCGCGGCCGAGGCGGTGTGCCCGGAGGGGAACGAGGAACTCGTCGGCGGGCGGCGCAGACGTCTGATCAACGGCGTCAGGTCGAGCTCCGGCCGGGCCCGGCGCACCAGCGACTTGCCGGCCAGGTTCGCCGCCGCGCTGGCCGTGGCCTGCGCCGCCAGCCCGCGCAACGCCGCCCGCCGGGCCGTCCGGCTGTGCGCCAGACCGAGTCCGGCGGCCACGGCGAACCACAGCACACCGTGGTCGGCGGCCCGGCCCAGTGCCGGCAGGACCGAGTCTCCGACGCGCGAGGGCCGATCGGCGACGAGACGCATAGCGCGCGTGTCGAAGCCGCTCAGACGCCGATAGTGCCGGTGCAGTGGCAGATGCGTATCCATGTGCTGCCTTCCTCGAAAGCGAACCGGGCAGGGTCGGATCCGTTTACCCGCAACCGCCTCGGGCACGCGGACATCCCGGCAGCACGCGTAGGAAGGTGTGGAACAGGACATGAGCGTCGGATCACGCTGGACGTCGCGCTCGCGGATCAACGCGGGCCGAGCGCGCGCGAACCACACGAACGCGGTCGACACCCTCGGACGGATCGGCTTCACCGCACGCGGGATCGTCTACCTGCTCATCGGCTGGATCACGCTGATGATCGCGCTGGACCACCGCACGTCGGAGGCCGACCGCACAGGAGCGCTGGAACTGGTCGCGGGCAAGGCTTTCGGCTTCGTCGTGCTCTGGTTCCTCATCGTCGGCTTCGCCGGCATGGCCCTGTGGCGCGCGGTCATGGCCGTGCGCCCGGACGTGCCCGGGAAGCAGAGCGCCGGCTCCCGGCTGGCCTCGGGCGGCAAAGCCCTGCTCTACGTCGTCGCCGCGTACACCACGGCCCGGTTCACCGTGACCGGGCACTCGAGCGGCTCGACCAACAAGGTCTCCACCGACTTCACCACCGACGCGATGCGGCACTCCGGCGGGCGCCTGCTGGTCGGCGCGGTGGGCATCGGCTTCATCGTCGCCGGAGGGGTGCTGATCGTGCGCGGCATCCGGCGGAAGTTCGCGAAGAACCTCGACACCGCCGCCATGTCCGTCCGCACCCGGCGCGGGGTGCTCGCCGTGGGCGTGGCGGGCAACGTGGCCCGCGGCGTGATCGGCGCGGCCGCGGGCGTCTTCCTGCTCGACGCCGCCATCACCTTCGACCCGCACCGAGCCCGCGGCGTGGACGGCACCTTGCGCGCGTTCGCAGCCGCCCCCGCCGGTCCCGTCGTGCTGATCGTCATGGCCGTCGGGCTGGCCGCGTTCGGCTGCTACTCGTTCTGCGAAGCCCGCTGGCGTCGGCTCTGAGCCGCTCGGGAAATCAAGCGCTCGCCGGCCGCAGGCCGGTCCGATTCTCCAGTTCTCACCTATGACTTCGCATCACATCGCGCCGGGCGCAGAGCATCCGGCGCGGACCGCCCGGCGGCGTCACTCGAACAGGCGCGCCGACTTCCCAGCGCCCCGGGCGGTGTTCGAACAATGGAGGGTAAGGCCCGTCGCCGAGAGAGGTCAGCAGAACATGTCGAGTCGAAACGGTGGTGCCCGCGGCGCCACGGAGACCTACCAGGGCTTCACCGCGTCCACCGCGCTGGCCGGCTGCCTGCAGCGGGTGCTGGTGGACCTGATCAGCCTGCACATGACCGCCAAGCAGGCCCACTGGAACCTGGTGGGCCCGAACTTCCGCGACATCCACCTGCAGCTCGACGAGATCACCGCGAGTGCGCGCGAGCACAGCGACACCATCGCGGAGCGGATGCGGGCGCTGCACGCGGTGGCCGACGGCCGGCTCAAGACGGTCGCCCAGAGCGCGACCCTGCCCGAGTTCCCGCCGGGGGAGAAGTCCACCCACGAAGTGGTAGACCTGATGACGGACCAGATCCAGCACGCCGTGGCCACCGCCCGCGCGGTGCACGACGAGGTGGACGGCGAGGATCCGTCCACCGCCGATCTGCTGCACGTCTTGATCGACGACTTGGAGAAGCAGGCGTGGATGATGGCCATGGAGAACCGGGGCCGCTGAGCGGACCGACGGGTTCCGACGGGCGGCGCGGCGGTCCGGCCCCCCGCGCCGCCCACGCCGACGCCCACGCCGAGGGCACATCCGACGCCGCGGACGCCGCGTCCGACCGCTCCGGCGGCCGGATGGGCGCGTTCGCGGCGATCAGCGCGCTGTTCGTGGTGATCATGATCGGCACGACCCTGCCGACGCCGCTCTACGTCTTCTGGCAGCGGGAGTACACGTTCGGCTCCGCCATCACCACGGTCGTGTTCGCCACCTACGCGTTCGGCGTACTGGTGGCCCTGCTCACCGCGGGTCAGGCCTCTGACGAAGCCGGCCGCCGGCCGGTGCTCGCCGTCGCGCTGGTGCTCTCGTTCGCCGCGTCGATCGGATTCGCGGCGGCGGACTCGATCACCGTCCTGCTCGTGGCCCGCTTCGTCTCCGGTCTCGCCGCCGGCCTGACGACCGCCGCGGCCACCGCGTCGCTACGGGAACTGGCCGGGCGCGATCACCCGGAGGCTGCCGCGGTCGTGCCAGGGGCCGTCAACCTGTTCGGCCTCGGCTGCGGCCCGCTGCTCGCGGGCGTGCTGGCCGAGCTCATCCCGGGCCATCCGACCATGGTGCCGTTCGAGGTGCACCTGGTGCTGCTCGTGTGCGCCGCGCTCGCGCTGATCCCGCCGGACACGGTCACGGCCAAGCCCAAGCCGACCTGGGTGCGGCGCCCGCAGATCGCCGTCCCGTCGCACAGCCGCTGGACCTTCTGGGCCGCCGCCCTCGCCGGCCTGATCAGCTTCGCCCTGCTGGGGCTGTTCACCTCGGTGATCCCCACGTTCCTCGGCCAGACCCTGCACGAGCACCGCCCGGCCGTGGTCGGCACGGTCGTGTTCCTGCTGTTCGCGGCGGCCGTGGTGGCGCAGGTGCTGTGCCGCCGGGTGGAGCGCGGAACGGCGGTGCGGTCCGGCCTGCTCGCCCTCCCGGTCGCGCTCGCGCTGATCGTGGCCGGGCTCTATGCCGTCTCGTTCGCCACGTTCCTGGTCGGCACGGTCGCGGCCGGCGGCGCCGTCGGTGTGGTCTTCCTCGGCAGCCTCGACACCGCCCTGTCCGTCGCCGCCCCCGACCAGCGCGGGCAGGTCGGCTCCGCGTATTTCTCCTCGGCCTACGTCGGCCTGACGATCCCGGTGATCAGCGTCGGCTTCGCCGCGCAGGCGTTCGGCACCCGCCCCAGCGTGCTGGTCGCGGCGATCGCCCTCGCGGCGGCGGCGCTGCTCGCGTACGCCCGCCTGCGGCCGTGACGGGCCGACCGGCTCAGATCGGCTCCATGTGGTCGATCACGAACACGGCGAGCGTGCGGTACTCCGCGTCGATCTGGTCGGTCGGCCGGTAGATGAAGTAGGGGCCGCGGCCCTCGTTGACGGCAAGCGGTTGCGAGGCGTCGCCGGAGAGGGTTCTGCCGTCGAACGGACCTCCGCGCAGAACGATGTTCCGGTGATGATCGGGCCCCGGCTGCTTGCTCATGCCTCCATCGAACCGCCCGCCGCCCCCGGCCGCGAGGCCGCTCGCCCACTCGGGCGACCCCTCGACGCGTCAGAGCACTGACTCCAGCAGGGCCAGATCCTCCGGCGTCAGCCGGATGCCGCCCGCCGCGACGTTCGCCTCCAGATGCGCCGCATCGCCGGTGCCCGGGATAGCCAGGACGTGCGGCCCCTGGGCGAGGGTCCAGGCCAGCCGGACCTGCTGCGGCGTCACGCCGTGGGCCTTCGCGATCGTCAGGACCGCCTCGTCCTCCTGCGCACCCGCGTCGTCCGACCCGGCCCGGGACGCCCGGGCCCCGGCGATCGCGAAGAAAGGCACGAACGCGATCCCCGCCTGCCCGCAGGCTCGCAGCAGCTCGGCGGCGTCGCGCTGCCCGAGGCCGAAGCGGTTCTGCACCGACGCCACCGGTGCGATGGCCCGCGCCTCGGCGAGCTGAGCTGGCGTCACCTCCGAGACCCCGAGCTGCCGGACCAGTCCGGCGTCCCGCAGCTCGGCCAAGGCGCCGAAGTGCTCGGCGATCGACTCCCACCGCATGTTGCGCAGGTACACCAGGTCGAGGTGATCCCGGCCGAGCTGACGCAGGTTCTCCTCGACGTCTTCCCGCAGCTGATCCGGCCGCGCCGCGTCGGCCCAGCCCCCGTCGCGTTCACGCCGTGGGCCGACCTTGGTGGCGACCAGCACCTCGTCACCGAACGGCGCGAGCGCGGCGTTGAGGATCTCGTTGGCCGAGCGCAGCGCCGAGAAGTAGAACGCGGCGGTGTCGATGTGGTTCACGCCGAGCTCGACGGCACGTCGCACGACCGCGATCGAGTTGGCGCGGTCGCGGGGAGTCCCGCCGTGGAAAGCGGCGGTGCCGGTCAAACGCATAGCGCCGAAGCCGAGACGGTTCACCGTGCGGTCGCCGAACCGCCAGGTACCCGAGTCCGCGGCATCCGGGGGAGTGGTGGGGTCGGTTGAG
Organism: Actinospica robiniae DSM 44927; assembly: GCF_000504285.1. Lineage (NCBI taxonomy): Bacteria > Bacillati > Actinomycetota > Actinomycetes > Catenulisporales > Actinospicaceae > Actinospica > Actinospica robiniae. Next base: position 254,524 of record NZ_KI632511.1, read on the forward strand.
GAGTTCAGAGAAGTAGCCACAGCGACTTCTATCATCATTGCGCTCGTTGCGTCGACCTTCGCCTTCTGATTCGCACCGAGCGGCGCCGGCAGCAGACGAACCGGCCGGCGCCCGCGCCCCGATTCCGGGGGCGGACGCCGGCCGGTGCCGACGGAGAGAGACGCGGACTAGAGCGCCGCGACGATGTCGACCACGAAGACCAGCGTGTCGTCCTTGCCGATGCCGGCCTGGGACGAGCCGCCCTCCGGGCCGTAGCCGAGCGACGGCGGGATGACCAGCAGCACCCGGTCGCCGACGTGCTTGCCGACCAGGCCCTGGTCCCAGCCCGGGATGACCGTGCCCTCGCCGATCGCGGTACTGAACAGGGTCTTGCGGGAGAAGGAGGAGTCGAAGTTCTTGCCGGTGTTCCAGTCCACGCCGGTGTACTGGATCAGCAGGGTCTGGCCCTTGGCGACGGTCTTGCCCTGGCCCTGGATCAACACCTTGGAGACCAGGCCGGTCGGCGGCTTCACCCCGCTCGGGATCTTCACCGTCGGGTTGCCCGAGCCCGGCTCGCCGGTCACCTTGGGCAGCGAGGCGTCCGTCTGCGCGGCCATGGTGCCGGTGATCTGCGCGTTCGCCGGGTAGCCGGCCACCACGTCGAGCACGAAGATGAGCACGTCGGTCGGGTTGACCCCGGCCTGGGTGTTGCCCTGGCTGCCGAAGGCGTCGGCCGGCGGGGCCACCACCTCGATCCGGCTTCCGGTCTTCACGCCGGTCAGAGCCTTGGTGAAGGCGGGCAGCGCGGTGCTCGAGCCGAGCTGCACGCTCTGCGGCTCGGTCACGGCCTGGTTCGCGGAGGCGTAGGTGTCGCCCAGCTTCTTGTTCTGCGACCAGTTGAAGACGGTGTAGTTGACCACCGCCAGATCATCGCTCGCCAGGGCCTTGCCGGTGCCCTGGACCAGCACCTTAGTCTGGAACTGGTTCGGCGGCGCGGCCCCCTTCGGCACGGTGATGTCGGCCGCCTGGCCGATGCTGCCGGTGACGGTCGGCATCGCGGTGGACGTGGGGGTCGCGGTGGCGGAGGGCGACGAGGAACCGCACGCGGCGCTCACCATGACCGCGGCCAGCACGATCGGAAGGGCGAGCTTGGCGCGCAGTCCGCGGCGCTTGCGGGCGGCGGGTGTGGGCTCCGCCGCGATCTGGGTGGCTGCATTCGGCACCCGCCTACCTTATGGCCCACACCCCGGAAACGCCGAGCCGGTCCGCCCGGTTAGCCCGATAAGTCCCATGAGTCCGATTGGTGAGCATTCCGGCGAAAGCCCTGAGGCCGATCTCTGCGCTGTGGGACGGTGACGTGACGTGACCACCGTCCGTGTCCGAGAGGTATGTGTGAGGCCTGAGGGATCTGGGCCAGTTCCTACCGGGGAGTCGCGCGCGTGCGACTCCGGTCGAGTACGCTCGCGCGTCTCCGGTCCCTTATGTGCGGATCAACTCTTATATGCGTGCACGATGGGAGTGCGGCCACGCGCCGGAGCAGCAATAAACACCGTCGCGGACGACGCGGCGCGCGGGCATGATGGGCCCCATGCGCCCCTTCCGCTTCCTCGCGACCATCGAAGAGAGTGACGACAACCGCCGCCTCGACCTTGCCGGCCTCACCGCGCAGGTCCGCAAAGCCGAGGCGGTCGGCTGTGACACCTTCGTCCTGCCCGACCATCTGCTCGACCAGCCCGCCACACTGCCGTTGCTCGCCACGGTCGCCGCCATCACCGAGACCATGCGCGTGAGCCCGTTCGTCCTGAACATCTGCCTGCGCCACCCCGCCGTGCTCGCCCAGGAACTCGCCACCATCGACGTGCTCTCCGGCGGGCGGCTCGATATAGGCCTCGGCGCGGGATGGAACAAGCCGGAGCACGACGCCGTCGGGATCCCGTTCGAGTCGACCGGCGAGCGGATCAAGCGGCTGACCGAGGCGATCGCCGTGATCAAGGGCTGCTTCGCCGAAGGCGCCTTCGACTACAAGGGCGAGTACTACACCATCTCCGGGCACGACGGCCTGCCCAAGCCGGCCCAGCGTCCGCACCCGCCGATCTTCCTCGGCGGCGGCGGCAAGCGCACGCTGACCCTCGCCGCACGCGAGGCTCAGATCATCGGCCTGGCGCCGCGGATCAAGCCGATCGACGGGGCGCAGCGCACCGACGCCTGGAGCCTGACCGCGGAGGCCACCGAGGAGAAGATCGGCTGGATCCGCGAAGCCGCCGGCGACCGCTTCGACGAGATCGAACTGAACACCTATCCCAACGGCGGCCCGATAACGATCACCGGCGAGCCGCGGGCCGAGGCCGCGCGCCGGGCCGAGCGGCTGCGCAAGCGTACCGGCGTCGAACTGACGGTGGAGCAGATCCTCGACTCGCCGCACATGTTCATCGGCACACTCGACGACCTGCGGCACAAGTTCATCGAGCTGCGCGAGCGTTTCGGTATCAGCTCGTTCCTCGTCGACGATCTCGACGCCCTCGCGCCGGTCATCGAGGAACTCGCCGGGCGATGACGCGTCGGCCCCGGGCAGCCGTGCGCCGGCCGGGGCCGCACTGCATCTAATTCAATCGGCCGGGGGCGTCGAGCAGCCCGACCCGCCGGTGAAGCTCGGCGGCGAACGCCACCCCGCGGGTGGGCCCGAACGACGGAAGCGGGATCTCCATGTGCAGGAAACCGCGGTCGCGCACGCAGACGTCCAGCCGCAGCAGCTTGGTGTAGCCGCCCGAGGCCGTCGTCGGCTCCGAGACCCACACGATCTCCGCCAGCGGGACGTCCACCGCGGCGTCCTTCTTCGGCTTGGCCGTGAACAATCCCAGCCGGTACAAGCTGAAGACGAGCAGCCGTGTGTCGGTCATGACCAGATGGCAGCGCTTCGGGAACTTGATCGAGGACTGGACCACGCCCCCGCCCTGCAGCCGGTTCGCCTGCGCGCCCACCATCCGTCCGACGTTGTGGCCGATCATCATGCCCTCGTTCGATCCGCTCCCGGCCACGGTGCCGAGCAGCCCGCCCATGTCCTTGGCGAACTGGGCCCGTGTCTGCCCGGCCGGGTACATCGGCACCACGGAGACGACCTGCTCGTCCATACCGCGCTCGGCGAGGTAGTAGCGCACGCGTTTGGCGTAGTACTCGGGCGCCGATATCGCAACACTCTCATCAGTCACCCGCCTATGAAAGCACGTGGATGAGCTCGGATCACACCCCTCCGCCGGACCCGCGGACGGACGCCCGGGTGCGCCCAGTCGAGTGATCATCCGCCACCGGTCGGGTTCAAGCGAAGGCGGGGGAGCGGCCCGGTCGCCGAGACTTGAGGTGGTCGGCTGTCGCACCTGCTCGCAGAGCTCGAGGGCGGCTCGCGGGAAGGGAAGCGTTCGAGCACGGGATCGAGGCGGAGCATGGCGCTGGGGGCCGCGTCCGACTCGGAGCTGGCCGAATCCCGCCAGTGGGCGATCAAGAAGGTCGCCGGCGGGCTGATGATCGCCGCCGCGGTGCTGGTCCTGCTGATCACCGGGCTGTTCGACCTGCGCGGCGAACCCTACCCGCCGGCCACCCGGATCGCCAACTACGTACTGTGCCCGCTGGTGGCTGCGTTCGGCCTGTTCCTGTTGCGCACCCCGCGGCGGCTGCCGCTCTGGCTGGCCAACTCCATCCCCTCCGTCGCCGCCGTCCTGATCTGCCTGCCCACCTCGCCCAACCAGGCCGCGGACGCGCTCAGCCCGCTGCTGCTGACCTGGCCGGTGACCTACGCCGCGGCGGTGCTCTCGGCCCGCGTCGCCTGGATCACCGCGGGCGTGGCCGGGGTGGTCTTCGCCGTGCTGGCCTCGCTCAGCCGCGGCGTGGACGGCCTGGTGCTGTGGATCGAGACCGCGGCGTCGCTGGCCGTGGTGTGCGGCATGGTGGTGCGGGTGCAGAACCAGTCGCTGCGGCTGCGCGAGACGCTGGCCCGGCTCGCCCGGACCGACCCGCTGACCGGCCTGATCAACCGTCGGGGCTTCGACGAGGCGCTGGCCCGCGAGCACGCCCGGCGGCTGCGCGGCGGTCCGCCCTCGGCGCTGCTGCTGGTGGACATCGACCACTTCAAGACCGTCAACGACACCTGGGGCCATCCCGCCGGGGACGAGACGCTGCGCCTGCTCAGCGGTCTGCTCAGCAGCACGTTCCGGGCCACCGACGTGGTCGGCCGGATCGGCGGCGAGGAGTTCGCGGCGCTGCTCGTGGACTGCGTCCCACAGGAGGCCGCCGAGCGGGCCCGGGACCTGTGCGACCGCGTGCGCACCCGGGCGCGGGAGTGGGAGCACCCGATCACGGTCAGCGTGGGGGTCGCGGCCAGCCTCGAGCACGCGCCGACCCCGACCGAGCTGATGGCCTCCGCCGACGCCGCGCTCTACGCCGCGAAGGCGGCCGGCCGCGACCGGGTCTGGATCGAACCCTGACGGACGCGTCAGGGGCCGATGATCTAGCGCGTGGGTAAGCCATGCCATAGGCTCAGGCTCATGACACATTTCGACGCCGCCGACGCTGCCGTCGAAGCGGCGCTGGCCGCCGGCGCCACGTACGCCGACGCCCGGGTGATGCACCGCCGGTTCGAGTCGATGGCCGCGCGCAACGGCGACGTCGAGGACCTGGCGCAGCGCGAGAACGCCGGGGTCGGGGTCCGGGCGCTGGTCGGGGGCTGCTGGGGGTTCTACGCCGTGCCCGACCTGGCCGACACCGCCGCCCGGCAGGCCGGAGTGCGCGCCGCCGAGATCGCCGCGGCCTCGGCGAGCGTGCCGAACCGCCGCGGCGCCGGCGAGGCGCTCATCCCGTCGGATCCCGAGGTCGGCTCCTGGGCCAGCGAGTGCCTGATCGACCCCTTGGCCGTGCCGCTCTCGGACAAGGGAGACCTGCTCACCTCGGCGACCGCCGAGATGCGCAAGCAGGGGGCTGACGTCGCGGTCGGCTCCTACGACATCTGGGACACCCGCAAGTGGTTCGTCTCCTCCGAGGGCCACCGGGTGGACCAGCACGTGCGCGAGTGCGGTGTGGCCATCAGCGCCACCGTGATCGGCGACGGGGAGACGCAGGTGCGCTCCTATCCCTCGCGCCGCGGCCAGTTCGGCACCCGCGGCTGGGAGCTCGTCGAGGAGACGGACGTCGCCGCGCACGCCGCGCGCATCGCCGACGAGGCCCGGGCGCTGACCCGGGCGCCGCAGTGCCCGGCCGGCGAGACGACCGTGATCATCGGCGGCGAGCAGATGGCGCTGCAGATCCACGAGTCGGTCGGCCACGCGATCGAACTCGACCGCATCCTCGGTTGGGAGGCCGCCTACGCGGGCACCTCCTGGCTCGACCTGTCCCAGCTCGGCCGGCTCAAGTACGGCTCGGAGCTGATGAACATCGTCATCGACCCGACCTACCCCGGCGCGCTGGGCTCGTTCGGCTGGGACGACGAGGGCACCAGGGCGCACAAACGCGACGCGGTGCGCAACGGCATCTGGACCGGTGTGCTGGCCGGCCGGGAGAGCGCGGCTGTCGCAGGACTCGACTACGGCGGCAGCGTCCGGTCGGACGGCTGGTCCCGGCTGCCGATGGTGCGGATGACGAACGTAGGGCTGGAGCCCGGGCCGCACACGCTCGAGGAGATGATCGCGGCCACCGACGACGGCATCTTCCTGGACATGAACCGGTCCTGGTCGATCGACGACCGCCGGCTCAACTTCCAGTTCGGCTGCGAGATCGGCTACGAGATCAAGAACGGCAAGCTCGGCCGGATGCTGAAGAACCCGACCTACACCGGCATCGGCCCGCGCTTCTGGTCCTCGATGGACATGCTCTCCTCGGAGATCGTCGCGTGGGGCACGCCCAACTGCGGCAAGGGCCAGCCGGGCCAGACCGGGCACACCGGCCACCCGGCCGCGCCGGCCCGGTTCACCAACGTCCGAGTGGGAGTGCGCGGATGAGCGTTCAGACAGAGCTCGAACTCGCCGCGCGCGTGCTGGAGCTCGCGCGCGCGTCGGCCGGGCCGTCCGCCGAGGTGGACGTCTCGGTCAACCGCGTGGCGCTGGCGCTCACCCGGTTCGCCAACTCGTACATCCACCAGAACGTCGCCGACACGACGACCGAGGTGCAGCTGCGCATCCACACCGACGGCCGCACGACATCGGCGTCCACGACGCTGATCGGGGCGGACGCGCTGGCCGAGACGGTGGAACGGACCGTCGCGGCGGCCAAGGTCTCGCCGCTGGATCCGGGCTGGCCCGGGCTCATCGGGCCGTTGCCGGTGCCGGCGAGCCACGGCGTCGACGAGGCCGTCATCGAGGCGTCGCCGGCGGACCGGGCCTCGCGGGTGCGCGACTTCGTCGAAGCCGTAGGCGATCTCAGCGCGGCCGGTTACTTCCGGACGCGCTACTGGACCTCCGCGTACGCGAACTCGGCCGGGCAGGCGGTGTCGGGATCGTGCACGGAGGCCGCGCTCGACGCCATCGCCCGGACCGAGTCGCTGTCAGATGGCGTCGCACGCCAGGCGTCGCGGCGCATCGCCGACATCGACGGCGCGGTCCACGGCGCGCGAGCCGCCGCCAAGGCCCGCGCGTGGGACGGCGCGGTCGAGATCGAGCCGGGCACGTACGAGGTCGTCCTCGAGCCGACTGCCGTCGGGGACGTGCTCTACTGCCTCGCGGCCTACGGGTTCAACGGCAAGCTGGTCAACGAGCACCAGTCGTTCGTCGAGTTCGGCAGCCGGCAGATGGACGAATCGATCACGCTGGTCGACGACGGTGTCTCGGCCTTCGCCTCCGGCCTCCCGTTCGACCACGAAGGCACTCCGCGCGACCGCCTCGTCCTGGTCGAGGAAGGCGTCAGCCGGGCTGCGGGCTACGACCGGCGCGCGGCAGCCGAAGCCGGCGTCGTCGGCAACGGGCTCGGCCCGGTGCCGAACAACATCCGGCTCGAGCCGTCGGCCGGACCGGCTCCGGTCGAGGTCGACGGGCCGGTGTCGAACTCGTCGGTACAGACGCTGGTGGCCGGGGTCGAGCGCGGCCTGCTCGTCACGGACCACTTCTACACGCGCTGCCTCGACCCGCGCAGGGTGCTGATGACGGGTCTGACCCGCAACGGCACCTGGCTGATCGAGAACGGCGAGATCGTGCGGCCGGTGCGCAACATGCGCTTCACCCAGTCCTACTCCGAGGCCTTCGCCCCGGGCAACGTGCTCGCCGTCGGCAGCCACGCGATCGCCCTGCCGTACAACTACGGCGCCAACTCCGCGACGGCCCCCGGCCTTCGCCTCGGCGCCTGGCGGTTCACCGGCGGCGCCTCGGGCTGAGCGCGCACCGGCCGGGCCAACCAGGCCGGCCTCAGTGCGCCAGGTCGGCGGCGTCGCCCATCACGACGACAGGGTGCTGAGCCGGGTCGAGCAGACCGAGCAGCGTGATGATGTCCGCCCGCGGGATGCTCACGCACCCGTGGGTCGGACCGCCGTGGTCGACGTGTATCCAGACGCCGGTGCCCTTCTCCCAGCCGAGCGGGTAAGTGTCGTCGAGCGGGGAGGCCCCGGCCTTCCGGTTGTAGTTGATCGCTATGACGTAGTCGAACGATCCGGCCAGCGGCTCGCCCTCGAAGCCGCGACCGCCGATGACGAAGTTCGCCGAGCGGTAGTAGGGCAGCTTCGAGCCCGGATCCGCGTCCCGCCCGCCGGCGTCGGTCAGTCCGAACACGCCTATCGGACTGCGCAGGTCCCCCTGCTGCTTGTGCGCGGTCCAGCCGTGCAGCGCGTTGTGGGCGGCCCACTGCGGCCCGGCCTGCCACCCGTCCGCCGTCAGCTGGTAGAGCACCAGCGTGGAGTCCGGCGAGTTCGGCCCGTCCCCGACCACCTCGACGACCTCGCGGCTGTTCGCGGGTATCTTGGCAAGCGTCGCAGGACCCAGATTCGGCAGCGCGGCGTCGACCTGCGTCGTGCCGGTGCCGGGAGCCGTTGGCACGGACGACGACGAGGCGGAGGACGAGGCGGGGGCCAAACCGGAGGCCGAGGACGAAGCCGTGGCCGTCCCATCGGGCGGGTTCGAAAGCGCGGGTTCGGCCGAGCCGGCCGGCCCCGCGGCGCCATGCCCGCCCACGCTCGCGCAGCCTGCGGTCAGGGCGCCCACGACGGCGATGGCCGACGCAGCACGGAGGAGCGGACGCACGAAGAGCCTTTCTGGACGCATCGACACGGCGGGTGCCGGCCGCACGGGACCCCAGCAGGATCCGGGCGGTGCGTCCACGTACCCTGTGTTCAGCGGCCGATGCGCGTGAGCGCCGTCACAGTCCGCCGACGCACACCTGCGCAGCCGGTCACCATTTGACCCGATGATCATAGCGGTGCCCGGTGTGGGCGTGGGAACCCGCATAGCTCTGGTGCGGATTGATGATCGGCTGGGTGATCGTCTTGGTGTGGGCGGGTGCTTCGCGTCGCCCTCGGTTTCGTTTGTCCGCCCCGCCCACTCGTTGCGTGGGCGGGGTGGGCTGGGGTTTCAAGCTTTTGCCTCCGGCGCGGGCCCTTCCCTCGGAGAGAGATGCCGGGTTCGTGTGGGTGCTGTTGTTGGCGGGGCGGGCTGGGGTTCGGGGTGGTGGGGTGTCGGGTGTGTGCTCTCTCCTCGGTCGGTCCCCGGAGGCAATCAGGGACCTGTCGGGAGCTCAAGCGGCGGTGGTTTCCGTTGATGGTGGATTGTGCATGGCGCCGCTTGACCTCCCGGCAGAACCCTGATCGGGCTTCGCCTGCCCGACCGAGGAGAGAGCCCACCCCCTGGGGAGTGGTGTGCGCTGCGCTCGGGCCCGGGTCCCGTCCGGTGGCCCGGTCGCGTTCGGTGCGGAAGAATCCTGCATCGCTCTGACCCGACCGACGCTCCTCTTCGGCTTCCTGGTTCGCTCAGCCTTGTGGAGTGGTGTCCGGTGGTTCGGCTGTGCTCGATACAGGATGTTGCATCGCGTAGATTCCTGTATCGCCGGTTGCGGTACCGTTCCCATCTCTTACTTCAACGCCCGGGGACGTCCGCGGGTTCCCGGGAACATCCCTGATTCTTTCTGCCCTACAAGGGTCGTATACACGCCTTTTGTCAGTGGCGGGCTCTAGAATAGAAGTGTTCGGGGATGTCGGGGCCGGTGAGGGGAGGGTGTCGTGGACGGGGTGGCAGTGGAGATCGCGTCGATGTCCCGCGTGGTGCGGGAGGTGCTCGAGCGTGCGCGGGCGGGTGGGGATGATGTGGGGCGGGTTGACGCGGTGCGTGAGGCGATCGTGGAGGTGGGCCGGGCGGCGCAGGCGCTGCACGGGATGCTGCTGACGCTGGTCGGTGAGGGCGACCGGCTCGGTATCGCGCGTGGGGGTGTGGGTCCGTGGCTGGCGACGGTGCTGGATGTGACCGAGGGCCGGGCCCGCGCGCTCGCGCACGACGCCCGGCTGCTGGCCCGGCTGCCGGGAGTGGAGGCGGAACTGTGCTCGGGTGTGATCGGGCCTGATTCCGCGCGGGCGCTGGCGCGCACGGTCAAAGCGGTGCGGGCGACGGGCCTGGACCCCGCGGAGGAGGCCGCCAAGACACTCGAGGTGACCCGGGAGCGCGGTGCGCGCGCCGGGTTGGAACGGGTACGGGTGCTCGAGGAGCAGGTCGCGCCGGGCTCGATCGAGGCGCGTCACGCACGGGAGCGCGAGCGTTCCTTCGCCCGGATCAGCACGTGCGGGGAGGGTCAGATGCACCGGTGTGAGATCCTGCTCGACCCGGTGCGCGGCGCCGTTTTCCAGGCCGCGATCGATCTGCAGGTCGCCGAGATGATCCGGACCCGGCAGTTCGACGGCGGCGAGATCGTACCGGGGGATGTGCGCAGCACCGAGCAGATGAACGCGGAAGCGGTCACCCGGCTCGCACAAGTCTTCCTCGATGCCCCGCCCGAGCAGCGCCACGCCCACTTCTCCCTGCCCGCGCTCGCCGTCACCATTCAAGACCCGACCGCACCCGCGGCGGCCGTGAAGAATCCTGCCGGACACGCGGCGGCCGTGAAGGACCCTTCCGCGCATGTGGCGGGCATGAAGGATCCTGCCGTGCACGCCGACATTCCGGCCGGCTGTGCGCGCACGGTATTCGGGGCGCTGGTCCCGGCGGGGCGGCTGCCGAGGCGGAGTGATCCGAGGCGTCATGAGCTGGTGACCGATGGGTGTACGGGTACCTTCGACGGGATCGCGCTGGATCGTGACCCGCGGGCGCGTCTGGCCTCGCCCGGGCAGCGCGGGTTTCTCGCGTGGCGCGACCGGTACTGCACCTATCCCGGGTGCGATCGCCCGATGACGTTCGCCCTGCACGCCCACCACATCGTCCCGTTCGCGCAGGGCGGAGAGACGAGAGTGGGAAACCTCCGGCTGTACTGCGCGAAGCATCACACCACCGTCCACCAGGAGCGGTGATGCATGATCCTGTATCGGCCGCCGGGCCGCCGGACACTGCTCCGCACGGCTCCCGGACCACGCAGTCGAAGAGAAGCGGCCGCATACGAGCGGTGCAGGATTCTTCCGGATCGAGCGCGACCGGGCCACGGGATGGGACCCGGGCCCGAGCGCAGCTCGCACCACTCCCCAGGGGGTGGGCTCTCTCCTCGGTCGGGCAGGCGAAGCCCGATCAGGGTTCTGCCGGGAGGTCAAGCGGCGCCATACACAATCCACCACCAGCGCAGGCCGCCGCCGCTTGACCTCCCGGCAGGTCCCTGATTGCCTCCGGGGACCGACCGAGGAGAGAGCACACCCCCGCAACCCCACCACCCCGAACAACAGCCCGCCCCGCCACGCCAGCACCCCACAAACCCCGGCATCTCTCTCCGAGGGAAGGGCCTGCCAGCGGCGATTTTCGTCTTGAAGCCGCAGGCCGCCCCACCCACGCAACGGGTGGGCTGGGTGGGCAAACGAAACCGTGGGCGAAGCGAAGCACCCGCCCCCACCCGACGAGCACTCAGCCGATCATCAATCCGACTAGTGTCATCCCCACGACGTAAGCGGCACGGACTTCTATCGCGACATGGCGCTCGGCGGCCTCAACCGCCGTCGCCGTCGCCGTCGCCGCCGCGGTCCGCGCCGAGGCGCTGCTCGGATCGGTCCTTGCCGTAGTGCGCGACGTTGCCGCCAAGGTCAGAGCCAAGCACGGCAAATGCAGAGTGCTGACGAGTCTCGGCCAGTACCAGGGCAGTAAAAGCACCTGCACGTCCACCGTCCACGTCTATGTCTACGTCGAGGGAGCGAGCCGATGACGAACGCCGGCCGGGATCAGTCGTCTTGGGCGACGCACGAGCTGGTCACGCCGAACGGCAGGGTGCTGAATTACTGCTTCTATGGCCCGCCGGACGGGGCGCCCGCGATCTTTCACAGCGGATCACCGGGCACGCGCTGGAAGCACCCTGATCTGGCCGCGGCGATGACGCGAAGCGGCCTGCGCGTGCTGGTGTTCGACCGGCCCGGGTACGGCGGATCGACGCGCTGGGCCGGGCGGCGGGTCGCGGACGCGGCGGAGGACGCTCTGCTCCTGGCCGATGCCCAGGGGTGGTCCCGGTTCGCCGTGTTCGGCGGCTCCGGCGGTGGCCCGCACGCTCTGGCCTGCGCGGCTCTGCTGGCGCATCGGGTGACCTGCTGCGCGGTGGTCTCCGGGATCAGCCCGACCGACGTGTCCGATCTCGATCGACCCGGGCTGAGCAAGGGATCGCGGCTCGCGGCGCTCGGAGAAGCCGCGCTGCGCCCGCACATCGAGGACGTGGCCCGCGGGATCATGGACGGGATCGACGCCGGCGGCCCCGAGTTCCCGCCGGATCCGCACGCGCCGGCGAGCAGCCCGCGTCCCGGCCCGGCGATTTCGGACCCGGCCGCGATGATGCGGTTGAACGCGACCTTCGTCGAGAGTCACGACGGTTGGGTCGACGACTCGGTCGCCTTCGTGCACCCGTGGGGATTCGACCTGGACGCGATCGTGTGCCCGGTCGGGAGCTGGCACGGCTCACGCGACACGAACGTCCCGAACGTGCACGCCGCATGGCTTCTGACGCATGTCCCGGGCGCGGAGGATCACGGTTACGAGGGCGGTCACCTGCCCGACGGCGCGACCTACTGCGACGTCTTCTCCTGGATGCACGCGAACGGGCGCGCATGACGGCACGACTGCCGGCACGCGCGCCCGTCCTTGGCCGGCTAGCCCAGGCGAGACTCGATCGCCTCGATGATGCGCGGACGCAGCTCCGCGGCGCTGATGACGGCGTCGACCGAGCCGACTTCCACCGCGCGCTGGATGTTGTGCACGCGGTCGAACTCGGTGGCCACCTCGGTGAGCTTCTCCGTGCGCACCGACGCGCGCGTCTCGTCGAGCTCGGCGGCCAGCGTGGCGCGCTCGGCGCCCGCCGACGCGGCCACCCAGGCCTCGAGCTCGCGGATGCGCGGGTCGTTCGCCGTACGGGCGTTGACGTCCGCGGTGAACACCACGGCCGCCGCGGGGGCGCCGCCGAGCACGGAGGCGAACGAGCCCTCGAGGGCGAGCACGGTCATGTTCGGGTTCAGCGTCTTCGAGAAGACCACGAACGCGCCGCCGTGGTAGCGCGAGATGACGCAGAACACGATCGGGCCGCGGAAGTTGACGATCGCCCGGCCGATCTCGGCGCCGTACTCCAGCTGCAGCTTGCGCAGTGACTCCGGCGAGCCGTCGAACCCGGAGAGGTTCGCCAGCACCACCAGCGGCCGGTTGCCGCTGGCCGCGTTGATCGCCCGCGCCGCCTTCTTCGAGGACTGCGGGAAGAGCGTGCCCGAGGTGTAGGTGTCCGGGCCGTCGGTGGGCGGGAAGCCGCGCCGCGCCACCGAGCGCGACTCGACGCCAAGCAGGCACACCGGGATCCCGCCGAGGTGCACGTCCTGGACGACCGCGGTGTCCGCCTCGGCCATGCCCGCCCAGCGCTCGAGCACCGCGTGGTCCTGGTCGGCCACCGCGCGCATCACGGTGCGGATGTCGAACGGCTTCTTGCGGTCCGGGTTGGCCTGCGCCGAGAAGATCTCGCCGACCGTGGTGAAGTCGCTGTCCGGCGAGCTGTGCGGGAAGCTCGAGACGTCCCGGTCGAACGGGTCGCTGGTGACCGCCCGCCGCGGGGCCTGCTCGCCCGGCGCGATGTAGGCGTGGTCGTAATGCGCCATCAGCACGTCGCGCGCACCGGCCAGGTCCGCGGCCCAGTACTGCGCCTGGCCGTTCGGGCCCATAATCCGGTCGTAGCCGCCGATGCCGAAGTTGTCCTCGGCCGACACGCCGCCGGAGAAGTCCAGCGACTGCTTGCCCGTCAGCACCATCGCGGAGTCCGGCGTCATGACCAGGATTCCCTTGGTGTGCATGAGCATCGTCGCCTCGGCGTTCCAGTACGGCTGCGCCCCGACGTTGATCCCGGCCACCACGATGTTGATCTCGCCGCCGTCCTGGGTGAACTCGACGATCCGCTTGAGCGCGGCGGCGACCCAGTCCATGTTCTCGGTGCCCGACTCCATCGAGATCCGGGCGCCGGCCGAGAGCGCGTACCACTCCAGCGGCACGCGCATCTGCTCGGCCAGGTCGAGCGCCGCGATGATCCGGCGGCACTCCGGCTCGGAGAGCGCGCCGAGCGCCTTGGTCGGGTCGCCGAGCAGCAGCACCCGGCTCACGCCCTCGGGGTAGCGCTCGGTCGGCGTGCGCACAACGCCGGCCACGATCGCCGCGCTGTTGCGGCCCTTCGGCCGGTCCACCGGGACGAGCGCGTTCTCGGCGTCGAGGTCGTACTCGGCGAACTCGCCGAGCAGGCCGGTCAGCTCGTACGGGTAGACGGTGTTGCGGCTGCTGGCGCGCAGCACCTTGAGCCGGTAGCCGTCGAGCGGCTCGACCTGCTCCTCGGACGGCTCGCCGATGGTCAGCCGGCTGCCGCCGGTGGCGTCGAAGGTGAAGCGCACAGCGACCTTCGCCAGCGCGCCGGTCTCCGGGTCCCGCTGGCGGGCGATGAACTCGATCTCCTCGAGCCCGGCGCCCGCCGTGGTCGGCATGACCCGCGCGGCGATCGTCTCCAGCTCCGCCCGGGTGATCTCGATCGGCGGCCAGACGTAGATCACGATCCGGTTGGTGGGGAAGCGGTTCTTCGCCGGCCGGCGCGACTGCGCCCGCCGGATCGAGTCCAGGCACGCGGCCACGGTGTCCTCGGCGGTCGGCAGCGCGGCCAGCCGGCCCTCGTGGTCCCGCAGCTCGGTCAGGTCCCGGACCTGCGCGAACGCGACCAGCCTGTCGTCGTCCTGGTTCTCCTTGGCCACGCAGCGGAAGAGGTAGACCTCCTCGTCCGAGGACGGCAGCCGGGTCAGGTCGAACGCGCGCAGCCGCTCGAGCTGCATCCGCTGGGCGATGTACGGGTGCAGGCCGCGGATCAGCCGCTCCTCGGCCATCGCGCCCTCGGCCGGGCGGAAGGTGAAGTGATGGTGCATCACCGCGCCGTGGCTGCCCGCGACGGTGGCGGTCAGCCGGCGCACCTGGCCGGGCAGCGGCTGCCCGTCGATCACCGCGTGCAGGGCCTCGGCCAGCGCGTCGGAGTCCTCCGGCTGCTTCTCCCAGGCCAGGTAGACGTCCGCGTCGACCTCGTCCGGGCTGTCGGCCGCGACCGTGGCCAGGCCGCGCAGCGCGTCGCCGAACTCGTCGAAGCCGACCGCGGTCGAGACGATCCGGGAGCCGGCCCGCTCGGCGACCACGAAGCGGCACCCGGCCGCGTCGGTGGTGCGCACCGCGACCAGGCCCTTGTTGCCGTAGTAACGCCGGGTCAGCACCTCGAGCATGGGCGCGTGGTCCAGCGTGGCCTCGAGGCCGTCGCGGCCGAGGCGCCGGCTGAGCAGGCGCACCAGCGGCTCGGTGCTGCCGACCATCGCGGCGATCCGCTCGTCCCGGTCCGGCGACTGCGGGTTCGCGTCGAGGTGGCGCAGGTGCCGGCGCACCTCGGCGTAGACGCGGGCCCGGTTGCGGCGCAGCAGCGGCTGGCCGAACCAGCCGAACACCACCCCGCGGGCGAGGTCGGAGACCACCGGGAAGCGCACCTGGGTCGCCGCGATCAGGCGCTCGAGCACGAGGCCGGCCTGCTCGTACAGCGTCTCCGCGGCGGGCGGCGCCTCGCGCAGCCACTCCCGCAGCAGCGCGGTGACGGCCGCGGCGTCGGAGGACGCCCGCTGCAGCGCGAGGAAGATCCGGAACACGGCCTCTTCCAGCTCCGCCGTGCGCTCGAGGTCGGCGATGCCGTAGTGGCCGAGCGCCTTGGCCAGGCGGGCCTTGAACACCTCGGACAGCCCGGCGCGCTCCGCGTCGAGGTACTGCAGGTAGGTGTGGAAGTACTCGCGGGCGCTGTGCACCCGGTTCTCCATGCCGCCCTCGTCGCCCGCCTGCTTGTTGCGGCTGAGCTCGGACAGGTCGGCGAACAGCGAGAGCAGCTCGATCTCCTCGGCCAGCGGTCGCTTGCCGGCCTCGGCCAGCTCGGCGCGAGCGGAGAGGTAGTCGGCCAGCACCCGGCTCTCGTCGTGCGGGTCGACGTCGAAGCCGAGCAGCAGACTGCGGATGTCCTGCTGTCCGCGCAGCGCCCGCTCCTGGGCCGGCACGTTGCCGGTGCCCGCGGGCAGTTCGAGCGGCACGCTCTCGGCGGCCTCCGGCGCGGCGTCCTGCTCGCCCTCCTCGGCCAGCGGCTCGAGCCGCAGCAGCTCCGTGCCGGTCTCGACCTGGCCGCCGACGGACACCGAGCAGTCCTTCAGCCGTGCCCGGAACGGCGCGCGCAGCACCGTCTCCATCTTCATGCTCTCCAGCACCACGAGCGGGGTGCCGGCCTCGACCTCGGCGCCGACCGACACCGGCACCGCGACCACGAGCGCGCGGGCGGGCGAGCGCACCACGCCGCCCTCGCCGCGGCTGACCCGGTGCGCCACGCCGTCCACCTCGACCAGGCAGACCGGTCCGTGCGTGCCGGTGACCAGGCGGAACCGGGTGCCGTTGACGATGATCTGGCCGGTGTGCCGGTCGAAGCGGTCGAGCTCGACGTCCGCGGTGTGCGTCTGCGTGCCGGCCTCGATGCCGATCCGGAACCGGCGGGCGCCGACCCGGGCCACCTTCACCTGGTAGCTCGCGCCGCGCAGCATCAGCTCGAGCGGCCGGCCGCCCACGTGCGCCACCTGCGGGCGTCCGCCGAACGCGGTCGAGAGCAGCCGGTCCCGCTCGATCCGCTCCTGCTCCTCGTAGGCCTCGATCGCGGCCGCGGCGAGCGCGACGGCGGAGTGCCGGTGCGAGACCAGGCGGCCCTCGCCGCGCACCCGGTCGATCCAGCCGGTGTCCGCGCTGGCGTCGATCACCTCGGGCTCGTCGAGCAGGTCGAGCACGAAGCTCTTGTTGGTCGCGCCGCCCTCGATGATCACCGTGGTCTGCGCCATGGCGCGGCGCAGGCGGCCGAGCGCCTCGTCGCGGTCCCGGCCGTAGGCGATGATCTTCGCGATCATCGAGTCGAACTCGGCCGGGATGGTGTCGCCCTCGCTCACGCCCGTGTCCACCCGGATGCCGGGGCCGGCGGGCAGGTCGAGCCGGGCGATCCGGCCGGGGGAGGGGGCGAAGTCGCGGTCCGGGTCCTCGGCGTTCAGCCGCGCCTCGACCGCGTGCCCGCGCTCGGCCGGCGGCTCGCCGGCGAGCTTGCCGCCGGAGGCGACGTGCAGCTGCAGCTTGACCAGGTCGACGCCGGTGGTCGACTCGGTGATCGGGTGCTCCACCTGCAGCCGGGTGTTGACCTCGAGGAAGGCGAAGAGCCGGTCGCCGGGGTGGTAGAGGAACTCGACGGTGGCCGCGCCGCAGTAGCCGACCGCGATCGCGAGCCGCTCGGCCGAGGTCTTGAGCTCCTGGGCCTGCTCGGGGCTGAGCACCGGGGAGGCCGACTCCTCGATCACCTTCTGGTTGCGCCGCTGCACCGAGCAGTCGCGCACGCCGAGCGCCCACGCGGTGCCCTGGCCGTCCGCGATCACCTGCACCTCGACGTGCCGCGCGCCGGTGACCAGCCGCTCGAGGAAGACGACGCCGCTGCCGAAGGCCCGCTCGGCCTCCAGGCTGGTGCGGTGGTAGGCGTCGACCAGCTCGGCCTCGTTGGTGATCACGCGGATGCCGCGCCCGCCGCCGCCCGCGGTCGCCTTGAGCATCAGCGGGTAGCCGATCTCGCCGGCCGCGCGCACCGCCGCGTCGAGGTCCGCGACCGCGCCGCGGCTCCACGGCGCCACCGGCACGCCGACCTCCTCGGCGATGAGCTTCGCGCCGATCTTGTCGCCGAGCTTGCGCATCGCGTCCGCGCTCGGGCCGATGAAGGTCACCCCGATCCGATCGCACAGCTCCGCGAACGCCGGGTCCTCGGCGACGAAGCCCCAGCCGACCCACGCCGCGTCGGCGCCTGACTCGATCAGCGCGCGCTCGAGCACCTCGAGGTCGAGGTACGGGCGGGCGGCGGCGCGGCCGAGGTCGTAGGCGAGGTCCGCCTCGCGCACGAAGGTGGCGGTGCGGTCGACGTCCGTGTACAGGGCGACCGTCTCGATCGGCGCGCCCGTCTGCGCCGCGAGGTCTCGGACGGCGTGGATCAGCCGCATCGCGGCCTCTCCTCTGTTGACGATGGCGACCCGATTGAACACCGCAGCAAGCCTTTCCAAGGAGTCAAAGCACAAACGGGAACCGTATCGTGCCGGTCCCCTGCCGAGACCATTGTCCCGGATCGCCCTACGTCTGGGCATGTCGGGGTGGAGCAGGCCTGGGGCCGCTCTTTGTGGGGAACCGCCAAAAAGCGCCGGCGCCCGCGCCTGCCGGACGCCGTTTCGGCGGGCCGGCCCGGCCGCGCGCCCGGGCGACGGGCTGGGCCCGAACGAGTGAAATCCCTGAGATGGCCGGACCGGCTCGGGCCGTGCGGTCTCGGAAACGCGGCGGGAGCCCGCATCGTGGTGGGGCATGCGGCCACAGCGCCGAGGGTTCCTGACGACCGAGGAGTGGGCAACCGTGCTAAACGGGCAGAAACGGAATTTGCGGGCGGCGTCGGCTTGCGCGGTGCTGGCCGTGCTCGCGTTCGCGTCGCCGGCCGTGGCGGCGGTGTCGTCCTCGACCACGGTCCAGGCGTCGCCTTCGTCGGCGACCACCGGGCAGTCGGTGGCGCTGACGGCGATGGTCTCCTGCACGGGAGACCTGAGCGGCGGCCTCGGCATGACGTTCTTCGACGGCGGGGACGAGCTGACCACCGTTCCCGTGGCGGCGGACGGCTCGGCTTCGTACTCGACCAGCTTCAGCACCACCGGGACGCACACGATCACCGCCGCGTACAACGGCAATGACAACTGCGACGCCTCCAACAACACCACCACGGTGCAGGTGACGGAGGCGACTGAGCCGTCCACCCCTTCGGCGGGCCTCTGCCTGCTGTTCTGCAACGGCCTGATCGACCTGACGGTCCAGAACGTCGGCAATGTCGGTAATGCGGGCGACATCTACAACGACGGCCGCATCGGCGGTGTCGGCAACGGAGCCGGCGCTTCCATCGGACGCTGAGAAGGACGGCGCCGGGGCAGAGGCGTGCTCTGCCCCGGCGCGATGGGATGGTCTGATCAGATTCCGGGGGCGGCGGTGTAGGTGAAGCCGCCGACGAGCGTCGCGCTGCCGCCGGAGGTGGTGACCGTGACGCCGACCGATCCCGCGCCGGTGCCCGCCGGGACGATCACGCTGACGAGGCCGTCGGAGACCACGGTCGGGTCCCCGGCGTTGGCCCCGAACGTCACGCTCTCGGTGGTGGACAGGCCGAAGCCGCTGAGGGTGAGGGTGTTGCCGCCCGCGATCGGACCGGAGCCCGAGCTGAGCCGCGACTTGAACGGCGCCCCGATGTAGTAGAACGGCAGCGGGTTGCTGGTGCCGCCCGCGGTGGTGACCGTCACATCGACCGCGCCGCCGCCCGCGGGCGCGATCACGGTGATGGCGGTGGGCGTGTTCGCGGTGATGGTGGCCGGATTGGTGCCGAAGGTCACTGAGGTCGCGTTGGAGAGGTTGACGCCGGTGATGGTGACGGTGGTCCCGCCGCTGGTCGATCCCTGGTTCGGCGAAATCGGCATGTGCATGGTTCCTTGCGCTCAGCAGGTGTGCAGCTCGTAGGGTCAGTAACCCGCTCGGACCAGCGCATCGCAATCTTCCTGACCCGGAATCACCTTTTCGAGCGAAGTGTGCAGGTGGTGGGATTGATCGCGTCCGGAATCACAGACCCGAAAGAGTGGTTCGGAGTCAGGAATCTTGCGGCACGCTGGTCCAAGCGGGTTACTGAAAGCAGTTCGATCACCGCCTTCGCCGCGTCCACTCCATACCTGGACATTCACGGAAGGCATGTTCCCGCAGTCGGAAGGATTTCCGCGTCATGGCGCCGGTCATCAGCAGCATCAGCCCGAACCAAGGTCCGAGCGCGGGCGGCAACACGGTGACGATCACCGGGACCGGGTTCACCGGGGTCACCGCGGTGAGGTTCGGATCGGCCTCGGCCTCGTACACCGTCGTCAGCGCGACCCAGATCTCCGCGACGGCGCCGGCCGGCACCGGGTCGGTGTCCGTGACGGTGGCCACCCCGGCCGGGACGAGCAACGCCATGGCCTACACGTACGTGACGGCGCCGGTCATCAGCAGTCTCAGCCCGAACCAGGGTCCGGGCGCGGGCGGGAACACGGTGACGATCACCGGGACGGGGTTCACCGGGGCGACGGCGGTGCTGTTCGGTTCGGCTTCCGCCTCGTTCACCGTGGTCAGCGCGACTCAGATCTCTGCGACGGCGCCGGCCGGGGCGCTGGCGCCGGTCTCCGTGACCGTCGCGTCCGTCGGCGGCACCAGCAACGGAGTGTTCTACTACTACGTCCCGCAGCCGACCGTCTTCTCGGTGTCTCCGGCGGTGGGGCCGGTCGCCGGCGGCAACGCCGTCACCATCACCGGCGCCGCGCTGACCCTCGTCACGGCCGTGCACTTCGGGTCCACCGCGGCCACGGGCATCGTCGTCGTCTCCGACAGCGAGATCACGGCTCACGCGCCCGCGGGTGCCGGGACCGTGGCCGTCACGGTGACCACGCCGGGCGGCACGAGCCTGCCCGGGGTGGGCAGCCCGTTCTACAGCTACCTCGCGGTCCCGGTCATCGCCTCCCTGACGCCCGGTCAGGGCCCGGACAGCGGCGGAACCGCCGTCACCATCACCGGAACCAATCTCACTCTGACGCACTCGGCGACGATCGGCGGGGTCGCGGCGTCGTTCGTGGCGCTCTCCGATGCCGAGGTCGTGGCGACGATCCCGGGCGGCGCCCCCGGCCCCGCCGTCGTCATCGTGACCACGCCCGGCGGCGCGAGCAACCCGGCTTCCTACGAGTTGCTCGGCGCCCCGGCCGTGTGAAACTGCGGCATCAGCGGATCGGCGCGTACGGCCGCATCATCTCGTTGTCTTCGTGGTCGATGATGTGGCAGTGCCAGACGTAGCCCGGCCCCGCGGTGGGATCGAAGGGGAACCGGTTCTGGCCGGGGGCGGCGCCGTTGGCCGGGGTCTGGCTGGGCGCCCACCGCGCGATCAGCCGCGTCACCTGGTTCGGCATGGTGTTCACCGTGTCCTTCCAGCCCGCTTCGTTCGGGTTGGGCGGGACGAGCGGGCCGGTCAGGTACGGGCTGAACGCCGGGTTGCCGCCGAGCGCGCCGTCGGCGTTCGGGACGAGGTAGTCGCGGGGCGGCCCGTAGCCGGGGATGATCTCGCCCGGTTTGTAGTCGACCTTCCCGATGCTGCCGTTACACAGCTGCCCTTCGTAGGTGCCGCCCGGGAACTCCTTGGCCCAGGCGCGCCGGTAGGCCGCCACGTCGATGTCCTGCCGGTTGAGCACCTGGAACTGGATCAGGTGCAGGTGCATCGGGTGCGCGAAGTCGGAGGTGACCAGGATCTCCCAGACCTCGGTGGAGCCCACCCGCGGCCGCTCGGTCAGCCACAGACCCTGGCCGTACCCGTCCGGACGCGAGCCTTGGATCGGCTGCTCGGTCCCGGCCCGCAGGCCGGTCCACATGCTGTTGTTGACCAGCGCGATGAGCGTGCCGCCCGGGTCCCCCGGCCGTTGCGCGCACGGGACCGTGTCCGGCTCGTTGAGCACGAGCTGGCGCCTGCCGTCCACCGGCAGCCCGGAAGCGGGATCGCCGGTGGACGGGTCGGCGAGTCGCACGATCGGCGCCGGCTGCCCGGGGCCGCCGCGCAGCGGAGCTCCGGTCGACGGGTCGTACGTGCTGTCCCGGCCGGAGAGCGGCAGGTCCACGTCGAAGCGCATGATCTGGCCGTCGAGTTTCGGGTCCGGCGGGTCGCCGATCGGGTAGCCGTAGACCCCCGTGTTGGTCAGGACCAGCGACTTTCCCGCTAGCGCCGAGAAGTCGATGATCAGGTCGGCGCGTTCCGCCGGCGCGAGCACGAGCCGCTGCGCGTCCGGGCCGCCCGGGGTGTTGAGCTCGGCCGGGGAGTCGAGCAGCCCGCCGTCGGTGCCGATCTGCCAGAACGCGACCGCGGACGGCGCCGAATACCCGTTCGCGTAGCGCGCCTCGGTCAGGTTCATGGACAGGTAGCGGCCGTTGCACCCGTTCAGGACGCGGAAGCGGTAGCGCCGCGGCTCGACCCGCAGCACCGGCCAGGTCCGGCCGTTGACCACCATCGCGTCGCCGAGGAAGGCGGGGATCCAGTACGGGTGCGCGCGCGGGTTCGGAGGCAGGCCGACCAAGGTCTCCGAGGCCGCGGTCGAGCCGTCCGGGAAGAGCAGCTGGCCGTCGGTGTCGAACTGCCGGTCCTGGATCGCGATCTCGATCTCGTACGGGTCGGCCGGCAGCCCGAGCGGGTTGTCCGGGCGCCCGGTGTCGTAGCGGTCGCGGACCAGGTAGAACGCGGCGAGCCCGGCGTACACGTTGAGCCGGGTGACGCCGAGGGCGTGGTCGTGGAACCACAGCGCGGTCGCGGGCTGGGCGTTGGGGTACCGGTAGACCGCCGCGTTCCGGTCGGTCGGGCGGTAGCTCGCGTACGCGGGTCCGCGCAGGCCGTTCGCGGTGAACCAGGCCTGCGGTCCGCCGTCGTCGCCGGAGGGCACTTCGCCGCCGTGCAGATGCGCGACCGCCGGAATCGGGCCGCGATAGGGCTTGAACGAGTTCATCTCGTGCAGCGGATCAGCCCAGTGCAGCGTCTGGTCGACGGTGAGCAGCGGCGCGACCCGGGATCCGCCGTTGCGCCCGGGCAGCTTGTTGACGTAGCGGACGGTGGTGGGCCGGTCCTCCCAGGCCTCGACGGTGCAGCCCGGCCAGCTCGCCGGCCGGTCCGCTACCTGGTAGCCCCACACCCAGGTGCCCTCCGCGCAGTGCTCCGGATAGACGCAGGCCGGCAGCACCTTCTGCGGGAACTCGACGAACGAGGTCGTCATCGAGGCCGCGCCGACGCGCTTTCCGCTGAACGTCGGCAGCGCGTCGAGGTACTTGGGGATCTCCCTGCCCGGCAGCGGAGTCTGCGGCCGGACGACCGAGGCCGCCGCGGGCGACGCGCCGATCAGCGTGTCGAGGGCGGTGACGGACGCGGCGCCGAGTCCTCCCGCCACCAGCAGTCGGCGCCGGCTGAGCGGCACCGGTCCCGACGGGTCGGACTCTGTTCTCTGCGCCATGGCGGCCTTTCCGGGGCGGCCGCGACCTCCGCGCCGGGCCGTGCCGGGGCGCTCCGACGACGACAACCCTCTGGTATGCGTACTGTGACACGCCAGAGCCTAGCGTCCGGCCCGCGCGACGCCGGGGATCGCCGCGTCGTCCGTCGCGGCGCGTCGCCGCGCCTTCGGCGGTCAGGACCGCGGCAGGGACCAGTTCTGGTCGCCGAGCTGGGCGGCGATCTTTTCCAGCTCCTCCAGGCGCCGCTGCAGGCTCGGGTGGGTCGAGAAGAGGGTCCACTGCGCGCCGACGGGGGAGAAGAAGAACGCGTTGAACGCCTGGGCGCCGCGCAGGTCCCGGGACGGGATCCGGGACTGCTCGCCGGAGACCTTGACCAGCGCCGATGCCAGCGCCGAGGGGCGGCCGGTGAGCAGGGCGCCGTCGTGGTCCGCCGCGAGCTCCCGATACCGCGAGAGGGTCCGGATCAGCACGTAGCTGATCGCGTAGACCGCCGCGGACACGGCCGCGATCGCGGCGAAGATCAGCACCGTGTTCTGGTCGCGCTGCCGCCCGCCGAACAGCTGCGAGAAGAGCGCGGCGCGCATCAGCAGGCCGGCGAGCACACCGAGGAACGAGGCGACCGTGATCACCACGACGTCCCGGTGGGCCACGTGGGTCAGCTCGTGCGCGATGACCCCTTCGAGCTCCGGCTCGTCAAGCCGGCGGATCAGCCCGGTGGACACGCACACGACCGCGTGCTTCGCGTTCCGGCCGGTCGCGAAGGCGTTCGGCATGTCGAGGTCGGCGATCGCCACCCGCGGTTTGGGCAGATCCGCCGACGCGCACAGCCGGTCGACGATCGCGTGCACCTGGGGCGCCTCGGCCTCGCTCACCTCGTGGCCGTGCAGGGCGGCCAATGCGATCTTGTCGGAGTACCAGTACTGCACCACCAGCAGCGCGGCGAGGATCACGATGATCAGCGCGAGGGATTTGAGCAGCACGATGAGGGCTACCGCGAAGCCGACGTACAACAGCCCGAGTAGGAACATCGTCACGCTCATCCGCGCGACGAGCTGGGCGTTCGGACGGAACCGAGTGCGCATGGCGCTCACCTGCTTCCATGGCTCTTCATGTTCAGCTTGATCCTCGGACGAGCCCGCCGCCAGAGCCGGGCCGAACCTTTCGGCTGCTCTCAGCTTCCGGGTCCGCCCAGCCGGATTCCACGGCCGGACATTCCGTTATCCGGATACGGCAGCCGAGCGCAGGGACGCCTGCAGGCCCGCAGCCGTACGTTGCGCGGTGCCCGCACAGCACGTGTTGACGATCACGTGCACCTCGTGGGCCTGCTGGGTCAGCAGGCGGGCGTTGCGCGACCACTGTTCGGTCTCAGCGGGCGTGTAGTCGTACCGGTAGCGTTCGCGCTTGTCGCCGTCGATCCAGTGCCTGCTGCGCCCGTGCAGCCGGATGACGGCCGTGGGCGCGGTCACCTCGAGGTCCGGCGGCATCGCGCAGGCCGAGTGCTGGGGCATGTCTACGCAGACGTACGCCGCGTCGTGATCAGCGAGAAGATCCAGGGTCTGGGCGCGCCGCTCCGGATGGAGCCAGGACGCGTGGCGGAACTCCACGGCGGCGGGCAGTGGCCGACACAGCTCGAGCGCCTTCGCCACCTGCGTCACGCCGGGCTCGCCCGCCATCACCGACGCTGGAAACCGCAGCAGGACGCGCCCCAGCCGGCCGGCCGCGCGGAGCGGTTCGAGGCCGTCGCGGAAGTGCTGCCATGCGCCGCGCAGCAGTGCCTCTGGAGCATTGCGGCCGGTCAGGGCGGGTCTCGGAGCCTCGGCCCGCAGCTGCGGCGGCAGCGAGGCGATCGGCGTGGAGTGGCCGGTCAAGAGGCGGAAGGCCTTGACGTCCATGATGAGGTCGTCGGTCGCCTCCACCCAGCCCGACACGGTCGCCGCCGTGGGAATGGCGTAATAGGACATGTCGACCTCGACCAGCGGGAACCGTTCGGCGTAGTAGGCCAAGCGTGCTGCGGCCGTCCGCGTCTGCGGCGGATACCAGCCGGAAGCCACCAGGTCGCGGTCCGCCCAGCCCGCCGTGCCGACCAGGATTCGTTCGCTTCGGTGTAGGGCCATGGGGCCACGGTGCCCCGATTTCGCCGTTGCATCCGCGGCGGGGCCGGATGCCCTCGAGATCCGCCGATCACTCCGATTCGAGCGCGTCCGCGAAGCCGAAAACGGCAAGAAGCTCTGGCTTGCCGAACGAGACGATCCGGCTGACGCCGCCGCCGGTCACTTCGAGCACGACGATGCCGTAGGGCCGGTATGTGCCGGTCTCATCCCGCACGTAGGCCGCCGCCGCGACCCCGCCGCTCGCGCCGCCGGGCACGGGGAACATGCGCCACCGGCCGGGCTCGCCGAGTACGCGGTCGCGCAGGACCGGCAGGCAGGTGGCGACGCCGCTGAACCAGGCGCGCATGGGCGGCGCCTCTATCGTGGCGTCCTTCAGCAGGAGCTGCGCCAAGCGCTGCGCGTCAGCGGCCTCGAACGCCTTGATGTAGTCGTCGAGCACCGCTTTGGCCTCTGGCTCGGTCGGCTCGCGGATCTCCTCGACCGTCGGCGCCTGGTCCTTGAGCGTGGCCCGGGCGCGCTGGAGGGCGCTCTTGACCGACGCCGTGGTCGTCCCGAGCATCTGCGCGACCTCTTCGGCGGGGAACGCCAGCACATCCCGGAGGACCAGGACGGCCCGCTGCCTCGGTGGCAGCAGCTGCAGGCCGGCGACCAGTGCCAGCCGCACCCCGGCGCGTCCGGCGACCACGGCCGCTGGGTCGCCGGACTCGGATGCGACCCACGCGCCCGGGATCGGCTCGAGCCACGGTTCGGCCGGATCCGGCTCGATCACCGCGGTCTCCGGGTCGCCGTCCGGTGCCCCCAGGCCGGACGGCAGCACTCGACGAGCTGCCCGCTCCCGTTTGGCCAACGCGGTCAGACAGCCGTTCGTCGCGATCCGGTAGAGCCAGGTCCGCACCGAGGAGCGGCCGTCGAAGCCGTCGAAGTGGCGCCACGCGCGCAGGTACGTCTCCTGGACGAGATCCTCGGCATCGAAGACGGAGCCGAGCATGCGGTAGCAGTGAGCGAGCAGCTCACGGCGGTACGGCTCGGTCTGCCGGACGAAATCCTCGGTCCCCGCCACGCAAGACGCTCCTTCCTCGCGACCTACATTCTGCGACCTACACTCTGCGCCCGAAGTATGCGGCGAGCCGGTCCGCCGCGCACGCGTCGGCCGGGGCATCGAGGGCCGGCCCGAACAGGACCTCGGGGTCGTCCGCGGGCCCGCGCAGCGAGTCGACGGCACCGGTTTTCGCCAAGCTGAGCAGCGACTCGGCGAGATCGGGAACGAGATCGGTGTCCTGCCCGAGAGCGTGGGCGAGGTCCCAGCCGTGCACGAACTGGTCGGTGGCCGCGAAGCCCGCGACCTCCGCGCCCGAGAACGTGCCGAACGGCAGCTGCACCGTCCGCTCGAGCGTTCCGGGCGCTTCGAAGGCTTCGAGCGCGATCCGGATGCTCTCCTCGTAGGCGGCCACGAAGTCACCGGCGGCGAAGTCCTCGGCGGCCCCGGCCGCGTCGTCGCCGGTGACCATCGGCGCCCACCAGCGAGCCGTGCCGATGAAATGGTTGATGAGCGCGTGCACGTCCCAGGCCGCGCACGGCGTGGGTTTGGCCAGTTCGTCGCGGGTGACCGTGCGCAGAATGCCCAGTGTGCTCTGCAGAGCCGTCGCCAGCTCCACGCCCGTCTCGGTGTTCGTCCGCATTTTCGCCGATCCTCTCATTCCAGCACGTCATGATCCTTCACTTAGGCAGACTCGCCGAGATCGGAAAAGGAATCGGTCGGATCACCACTGATTCATGCGCGAGGCGTGGGGTGCGCGAGCGTGTCGAGGCCGTCGAGCAGCCACTCGAGGATGGTCTCGAAGTCTTGCGGAGCGGCATCGTGGCGCCGCGGGTCGGCGGCCCAGCGGCTGAAATGGGGGTGCTTGCCGTCGGCGGCGATGCGGGCGAGGTAGGGGGTCGCGGCGTCAGAGAGCTCTGATTCGCTTTCCACGCCGGTGCGGCGGCGCATCGACTGCTCTTCGAGGAGGGCGAGCCCGGAGCCGAGGACGTGTCCGAGCACGGTGTTGACGAAGCCCATCCGGGTCGAGGCGGGCAGATCGAGCGGGTCGAGCTCGGCGAGCGCGGCTTCGTACAGTGCGAGGGCGTTGGGTCCGAGCGGGGGGCGGGCGAAGGCGAGGCGCGCAAACCAGGGGTGGCGCTGGACGGACTGCCAGCCGCTGTCTCCCAGCTCGCGCAGCGCCGGCCGCCAGCCTTGGCCGGTAGCGACGGTGAACCGGCCGTAGACGTGATCGGCCATCAGATCGGCGAGCCCGTCCTTGCTGCCGACGTATCGGTACAGGGCCATCGGGCTGCGCACGCCGAGCCGTTCGGCCAGGGTGCGCATGGTGATCTGGCCGTCTGCCTCCTCGTCGGCGAGGGCGATCGCGGCCTCGACGACGCGCTCGCGGGTCAGGGCCGGCCGGGTGCGCGGGGCATCGGGCTCGTCGAGCCACAGCGGTGGTTTGCTCATTTGCCCTCAGCTTAGCAGTCTGTGTACGTTGTACAGTATGAGTGGACAACGTACACAGGCCAGCTCCCCGGACGTCCTGATCGTCGGGGGAGGGCTGGTCGGCCTCACCGCGGCGCTGGCGCTGCGCCACCACGGACTCGCCGTGACGCTCGTCGAGAAGCACGCCGCGACCTCCCCGCAGCCCAAGGCCCGCCGCTTCCACATGCGCACCATGGAGATCTTCCGCGAGCTGGGGTTGGCCGCCCTGGTCCGCGAAGCCGCGCGCGACCTGGCCGGACACGACCACTTCGCGGCCGGCCGCACCCTCGCCGAATCCGTCCAGCAGCCGCTGCACATCCCCGGCGGCCACACGATCGACGAGCTCAGCCCCGAGCTGCCCTGCCTGATCGCCCAGGACCAGCTCGAACCGCTGCTGCGCCAGGCCGCGTCGGACGCCGGGGCCGAGATCCGCTTCGGCACGCGCCTGGCAGAGGCATGGCAGGATGCTGACGGCGTGGTCGGGATCCTCGCCGACGGCGAGAAGATCGAGGCGCAGTACCTCCTCGCCGCAGACGGCGCGCGCAGCGAGATCCGCCGGTCACTCGGCATCGCCCGGTCCGGGCGCGGGGATCTGGGCGAGCCCAGCACCAACGTGTACTTCCGCGCCGACCTCGCCGATGTCGTGCGCGGGCGGGAGTTCAACCTCTGCAAGATCGAGCACCCCGACGCGGCCGGCTGGCTCGCCTCGATCGACGGGCGCGCCCGCTGGGTGTTCACCGTCGCAGGGGACCGCGCCGACCGGGCTTGGCCGAACCTGCTGCGCACCGCACTCGGCGTGCCCGCACCGGATCTCGACGTACTCAGTGTCCTGACCTGGCAGCCGCAGATGCTCGTCGCCGACGCCTTCTCCGCCGGCCGGATCCACTTGGCCGGAGACGCCGCCCACGTGATGCCGCCTTACGCGGCCAGTGGCGCGAACACCGGTATCGCAGACGTCCACAACCTCGCCTGGAAGCTCGCCGCGGTCCTGCACGGCCAGGCCGATCCCGCCCTGCTCGACAGCTACGACGCCGAGCGCCGCCCGGCCGGGTACTTCGTCGCCGACCAGTCCGCCCGCCGATCAGCAGGGTTCGCATCCGGCGTTCCCGACCCGTCCCTCGCCCACCCCTTCGTCCTCGCGCTCGGCGGGTATCAGTACACGCATGGCGCCGTCATCGCCGTCGATCAGACGGACCCCGAGCCGACCACCGAGTTCGCCCCGGCCGGGCGCGTCGGCACCCGCATACCGCATCGCTGGCTCGACGCCGCGCGGACCCGCTCGACCATCGACGCGGCTGGACCGGCCTGGGCCGTGCTCAAGGGCGGCGGCCCACTCACTGACTTTTTGCCGCAGGGCCAACACATCCTGCTGCGCCCCGACCACATCGTCGCCTGGCGCGGTACCGATCCCGACGCTGCCGCCGACGCGAAGAAGACACTGGCGGAGGCGGCGCCCCGGTAAAGTACGAGCACTGAGAGTGGAGGCCTCATGCTCCGTCGCATCAGTGTTCTCATGGCCGCAATGGTGGTGCTCGCAGGCTGCTCTGGCGGCGGGCGCGTCAGCCACCCCATCGTGAGCGTCAGTCCCTTGCGAATCCTCGTGCCGTCGCCGGGCAGCAGCAAGTCGGCCGAGATCGTGCAGTCGTCGGACACCGTGCTCCGTGCGCACCTGATCACCCTCTCCGACCTGCCCGCCGGCTGGAAGGAGAGCACAAGCGCCGGCACAGACCTCGACGCGAGCTGCAAGGCGATCAGCGATCCAGCCTTCGACGCATTGCCCTTACACGCCGAAGCCGACTTCACCGCGGACTCGGGAAGTATGCCCATCTTGGCTGAGACCCTCGCTTACGGCGGCACAGACGAGGTGGATGCCGCTTGGAAGAAGTACGTGACGCCTGTATCAGCGTGCGAGCATCTCACGATGCGGCTAACTGGACAGACGCATCAAATGGTCCTCGCGCAGACGTCGCTCCCGCGGAGCGGCGACGCGTCCGACGCTCGGCGTGCGCTGAGCACGTCCGGACGCTCTGCGTCGGTCTACCTCGTCCTGATCCGCAGGGGCGACCTGCTGGAGTCGGTCACGTACGCGGCCTGGGGTACGCCGAGCGCAAGCGACGTCCAACGCCTCGTCGAAACGGCCGCCGTGAACACCGCCGAGCTCAGGTGACCCTCGCCCCCGCTCGGCGACCTCACTTCCTGCGGGCCGCCCGCAGGAAGTCGCGGTTGAGCTCGACGATGCTCTGGAACGGGATGCCCTTCGGGCAGGAGGCGACGCACTCGCCGGTGTTCGTGCAGCCGCCGAAGCCCTCGTCGTCCATGGCCGCGACCATGTTCAGCACGCGGGAATCGCGCTCCGGCTGGCCCTGCGGCAGGGAGTTGAGATGCGCGGCCTTGGCACTGGTGAAGAGCATGGCCGAGCCGTTCGGGCACGCGGCGACGCAGGCCCCGCAGCCGATGCAGGTCGCGTTCTCGAAGGACTTGTCGGCGTCCGGCTTCGGCACCGGCGTCGCGTGCGCGTCCGGGGCCGTGCCGGTCGGCGCGGTGATGTAGCCGCCGGCCTGCACGATCCGGTCGAGCGCGGCGCGGTCGACCACGAGGTCCTTGATCACCGGGAACGCGCGCGAGCGCCACGGTTCGACGTCGATGACGTCCCCGTCCTTGAAGCTGCGCATGTGCAGCTGGCAGGTGGTGGTCTGCTCCGGGCCGTGCGGACGGCCGTTGATCACCGTGCTGCACGCGCCGCAGATGCCCTCACGGCAGTCGTGGTCGAAGGCGACCGGTTCCTGACCGCCGAGGATGAGGCGCTCGTTGAGGATGTCGAGCATCTCCAGGAAGGACATGTCCGGGCTGATGCCGTCGACCTCGTAGGGGACCAGCTCGCCGTCCTGCTGCGGACCGGCCTGCCGCCAGATCCGAACCGTGATCTTCACGCGTAGCTCCGTTGAACGGGATGGACGTATTCGAACTCGAGCTCCTCCTGGTGCAGCACCGGGCTCTCGCCGACCCCGGTGTACTCCCAGGCGGAGACGTGCGAGAAGCGCTCGTCGTCGCGCCGCGCCTCGCCGTCAGGGGTCTGGCTCTCCTCGCGGAAGTGGCCGCCGCAGGACTCCTCGCGCACCAGCGCGTCGAGCACCATCAGCTCGGCGAACTCCAGGAAGTCCGCGACCCGGTTGGCCTTCTCCAGCTCCTGGTTGAGCTGCTCGCCGCTGCCCGGCACCAGCACCTCGCGCCAGAACTCCTCGCGCAGCCGCGGGATCCGCTCCAGCGCCTTGCGCAGGCCCGACTCGGTGCGGGCCATGCCGCAGTGGTCCCACAGCAGCGTGCCGAGCTCGCGGTGGAACGAGTCCACGGTGCGGCTGCCCTGGACCGCGAGCAGCCGGGAGAGCCTTTCGGCGACCTCTGATTCGGACCGCAGCACCGCGTCGTGCGCCGGGTCCACCGGCTCGAGCGGGGTGCGGGCCAGGTAGTCGGCGAGGGTGGCCGGCAGCACGAAGTAGCCGTCGGCGAGGCCCTGCATCAGCGCCGAGGCGCCGAGCCGGTTCGCGCCGTGGTCGGAGAAGTTCGCCTCGCCGACCACGTAGAGGCCGGGCACGTTGCTCTGCAGGTCGTAGTCGACCCACAGGCCGCCCATGGTGTAGTGGATCGCCGGGTAGATCCGCATCGGCACCTCGTACGGGTTCTCCGCCGTGATCTGCTGGTACATGTCGAAGAGGTTGCCGTA
Organism: Actinospica robiniae DSM 44927; assembly: GCF_000504285.1. Taxonomy (NCBI): domain Bacteria; kingdom Bacillati; phylum Actinomycetota; class Actinomycetes; order Catenulisporales; family Actinospicaceae; genus Actinospica; species Actinospica robiniae. The sequence goes on from NZ_KI632511.1 coordinate 285,565, forward strand.
CTTCTCCTCGATCGCAGCCCGGCCCATCCGCGCGATCGCGTCGCGGAAGTCGAGGTACACGCCGAGCCCGCCCGGGCCGACGCCGCGGCCCTCGTCGCACTGGTTCTTCGCCGCGCGGGAGGCGATGTCGCGCGGGACGAGGTTGCCGAAGGACGGGTAGAGCCGCTCGAGGTAGTAGTCGCGCTCGTCCTCGGGGATCTGCTCGGGCGGCCGCGTGTCCGCCTTCGCGGCCGGCACCCAGATGCGGCCGTCGTTGCGCAGCGACTCGCTCATCAGGGTGAGCTTGCCCTGGTGCTCGCCCGTGCGCGGGATGCAGGTCGGGTGGATCTGGGTGAAGCAGGGGTTGGCCAGATAGGCGCCGCGCCGGTGTGCGCGCCAGATCGCCGAGGCGTTGGAACCCTTCGCGTTCGTGCTCAGGTAGAAGACGTTGCCGTAGCCGCCGGTGGCGAGCACGACCGCGTCGGCGAGGTGGGTGCTGACCTCGCCGGTGACCAGGTCGCGGGCGACGATGCCGCGGGCGCGCCCGTCCACCACGATCAGGTCGAGCATCTCGGTGCGGGCGTGCATCTCGACGTTGCCGGCATCGATCTGCCGGGAGAGCGCCTGGTACGCGCCGAGCAGCAGCTGCTGCCCGGTTTGGCCGCGGGCGTAGAAGGTGCGCGAGACCTGCACGCCGCCGAAGGACCGGTTGTCGAGCAGGCCGCCGTACTCGCGGGCGAAGGGCACGCCCTGTGCCACGCACTGGTCGATGATCTGCGTGGAGATCTCGGCCAGCCGGTAGACGTTCGACTCGCGCGAGCGGAAGTCGCCGCCCTTGACGGTGTCGTAGAAGAGCCGGCGCACCGAGTCGCCGTCGTTGCGGTAGTTCTTGGCCGCGTTGATCCCGCCCTGCGCGGCCACCGAGTGGGCGCGGCGCGGGGAGTCCTGGAAGCAGAACTGGACGACGTGGTAGCCCTGCTCGGCCAGCGTCGCGCCGGCCGATCCGCCGGCCAGGCCGGTGCCCACGACGATCACCTTGTGCTTGCGCCGGTTGGCCGGGTTGACCAGCTTGGCGGCGAAGCGGCGTCCGTCCCAGCGTTCTTCGATCGGCCCGGTCGGGGCGGCGGTGTCGCGGATCGGGGAGCCGGTCGTGTATTCGAGGGTCATTTCAACGCACCAGACCTGTCATGACGCCGATGGGAACGGCCAGGAAGCCGAGGGTGATCACCGCGGCGAGCCCGCTGCCGACGTAGCGCAGCGCCAGGTCGCGGCCGCGGCGCCGGCGCAGTCCGAGGGTCTGCGCGGCGCTCCAGAAGCCGTGGTTGACGTGCAGCCCGACCATCAGCACCCCGACGAAGTAGATGAGGTTGATCCACCAGACCTGGAAGTCGGCGGCCACGTTGTGGTACGGCCCGCCCTTGTCGAAGTCCGGGTTGGCCACTCCGACGGTCAGGTCGAGGATGTGCCAGACCAGGAACAGCCCGAGGATCACCCCGCCCCAGCGCATCGTGCGGGTGGCGAAGCTCGCCCGGGCCCGCTGGGCGTGCGCGTAGCGGGTCGGGCGGGCGGCGAGGTCGCGCCGGGAGAGCTGGGCGGCGGCGGTCACGTGCAGCACGAGCGCGACCAGCAGCACCGCGCGAAGGATCCACAGGAACCAGGCGCCGTGCAGCACGGGCTCGCCGATCGTGCGCAGCCAGGCGGCGTAGCCGTCGAAGTCGTGCGGCCCGAAGAAGATCTTGAGGTTGCCGAGCATGTGCGCCAGCAGGAACGCCACCATGATCAGCCCGGTGACCGCCATGACGGCCTTCTTGCCGATGGAGGAGCGCCACAGGGTCTGGGCTCTGGCCGCCTCGGCCGGACGTACGCGGGTGTCGATAGCCACGTCGCCACGGTAAGGCGCGCCTGAGCAGAGGTCAAAGAGATGGATTCTCTCAGATCCATAGGCACTGGCTATGTTGGTCTATGCTGTGTTCATGCAGTTGCAGCAATTGGCGTACTTCCTCGCGGTCGCACAGGAGGGCTCGTTCACTCGGGCGGCCGAGCGCGTGAACGTGGCCCAACCCTCGCTGTCCCAGCAGATCAAGGCGCTCGAGATGGACCTGGGCGCGCAGCTGGTGCACCGCGCCCGCGGCCAGGTGGGGCTGACCGCGGCCGGCGAGACGCTGCTGCCGGTCGCCCGGCGGATGCTCGCCGACGCCGAGACCGCACGTCGCGAGATCCGCGAGCTCGCCGCCCTCGGCCGCGGCCGCGTCCGCCTCGGCGCCACCCCGAGCCTGTGCACCGGACTGCTGCCGGCCGTGCTGGCCGGCTACCGGTCAGCACATCCCGGAGTGGACCTCGTGATCCACGAGAGCGGCTCCCGGGACCTGGAGAAGGCCCTGCTCGAAGGCAGCCTGGATCTGGCGCTGGTGATCGACGCGAGCCTGGGCGACGATCCGGAGCTCGCCACCGTCCCGCTGCTGACGGAGGAGCTCGTGGTCATCTCCCGGCTCGGCGAACCCGGCCCGACGGGGCGGCGTAAGCGGCTGACCGTCGCAGAGCTCGAGGGTGTGCCGCTGGTGATGTTCCGGCCCGGCTACGACCTGCGCGAGACCACCGTGGCCGCCTGCCGCGCCGCGGGCTTCGAGCCGACCTTCGCGATCGAGGGCGGCGAGATGGACGCGGTGCTCGAGTTCGTCCAGGCCGGCCTCGGCGTCGCGGTCGTGCCGAGCACCGTGGTGCGCGGCCGGTTCACCGTGACGGCGATCAGCACGCCCGGCCTGCACCGGACGGTGCTGCTCGCGCGCCGCCGCGGCCTGGAACCGCCGCGCGCCGCGCAGGTGTTCATCGAGGACCTGACCGCGTCCCTGGCGCACGTCCCAGGCGCGCTCACCCGCTGACGCGCACAACGCGGATGAAGCGGCGCCGGGCGAGCCGGTAGACGGGGTTGCGCGGCGTGACCGCCCGAAGCTCCGCGCGCGTCGCCGTGGTGATCACTCGCAGCCCGGACTCGCCCATGACGGACCAGAGCAGGACCTGGCGCGTGGGATCCGGCGGGGCGGCGTCTCGGTCGATTCGGCGAAAAGGCCTTCGGTGTAAAGGATCGAGGGCCCTCGCTTGTGTAGCTCCATCAGCAGATACTGCATGTCGATCGACGGCATGTCAGTGGTCTGACCGGGCAGTTTCCGATGGTCTTGGACGATTCCTGCAAAGCCCTGAGAACCAGGGTTTTGCGAGCCTGTGGGTCGGCCAGGAAAATCGCCGCGTGATCGGTTCCGCGGTCGTGCCGTTTCTCCAGAAGTCTGATCGTCACACCCGCATAGAGCCGATAGCGGCGCGCACCTTCGTCGCCGCGACGAGGCGTCACTTGGCAGAGGTCTGCCGCAAGTCGAGCGGCGAGATCCGTTTCGCGTGCGTTGCGGTCGGCTAAGCTCTCGATCGCCTCCCACCTCGTGCGCACATCACTATCGGCTTGCCGACGTGCCCGGAGACTCGGCCACAACCACGTATGCACCGAGCACATGTAGCTCGGCCTCATCCGCGAGGGCAAAGGCGTCGCGGTCAAGGCACTCGAGTCGGCAGGCGTCTCCCTCGAAGCGGTTCGCCTGATATCGCTGACGCCCCTCAAACCCAGGTCGCGCCGACGAAGCCCAGGTTGGTCGACGACCTCGAACGCGCGATGAACCCGATGCAGGCCACTGTCATTCTCGTCAAGCTCGCGAGGGATTCCTTGGGTCGTACGTGACGTCGCCCTTGATCAGGTCATGGACATACGCCCGATCCTGCTCGATCCGTGCGCGGACCTGATCGGCGCCGGCGACGGAGCCGTGGCCTGGAATGACGATGTCGACGTCGTCGGCCACATCCTCGAGCTGCCCTAGCGCGGCGAGATAGTCCGAGGTCGGGTCGGCGGCGTTCATCATGTCCACCATCGGCACGAAGATGTCGGAAAGCATGTCGCCGACGAGCAGCACGCCGGAGTGGCCCTGAACCACGACGGCGTTGCTCTTGCAGAACCGGCTCTCATGGACCAGCACACCGTCCGCGACTTGCCTGAGCATGAGTTGCTCCCTTCCGCTTGCGCCCGACGCTACCCGTCCCGCCCGTCCAATGGGCCGAAGTGGGGATCGTCCGCGCGCCCTCGAGGCGCGCCTTCCGCAGGTGGCGCGCCCGGCTGTGTAGAACGGCGTCGCACGGCAACTCACAGGAGGATGCACGCATGGTCTACCCGGGCAGCCCGCTCTCCCGCCGCGACGCGCTGGCTGTAGCCGGTGCCTCGCTCGCCGCAGTGGCCGCCCTGCCGGGCGTCGCGCGTGCGGCCGACGCCCAGGACTCGGCGCCGCGGTTCGCGCCCGAGCCGGACGCGGAGCTGACCGTGCGTCACCTCGCGGCGCAGCGGGTGATCTTCTCATATCCCGGCGCCACGGTGCCGCAGTCGCTGCTCGATCTGATCGCGGCCGGCCTGGTCGGCGGCGTCATCCTGTACGGCGAGAACATCTCGAGTCTGCCCCAGATCACCGCGGCCGTCGCGCAGATGCGCGAAGCGAACGCGAGCAGTCCGGTGCGCGCGCCGCTGCTGGTGATGACCGATCAGGAAGGTGGCAAGGTACGTCGTCTGCCCGGCGGCCCGGTGCAGACGGCGAAGCAGATCGGAGCGTCGCCCGACCCCGGGCCCGCCGCCGCGGGCGCCGGCCGCGAAGCCGGGCTGCTGCTGCGGAGCGCCGGGCTGAACGTCAACCTCGCGCCGGTCCTCGACGTGTTCCGCACGCCCGGCGACTTCGAGGACCAGTACCAGCGCTCCTTCAGCATGGATCCGGCCGTGGTGGCGACCTGCGGGACCGCGTTCATCGCCGCGCAGCAGGAGACCGGTGTCGCGGCCACGGCCAAGCACTTCCCCGGACTCGGCCCCGCCAGTGCGAAGCAGAACACCGACAACGGCCCGGTCACTCTCACCACATCGCTGTCCGACCTGCGTTCCATCGACGAGCAGCCGTACATCCCGGCCATCGCCGCGAACCTCGCGCTGGTCATGATGTCGTGGGCCGTCTACACCGCCCTGGACCCGAACTACCCGGCCGGGCTGTCCTCCAAGATCATCCGCCGCGAGCTGCGCGACCGGCTGGGCTTCGAGGGCGTCACCATCAGTGACGCCATCAACGCCGGCGCCCTGGCCGCTTTCGGCACGCCGCCGCAGAACGCGGTCAAGGCCGCCAACGCCGGCATGGACCTGATCCTCGAGTCGACCCGCGACATCTCCCACGGGCAGGCGGTCGTCGACGCGCTCACCGCCGCCCTCGCCGACGGCACGCTGGACGTGCCCGAGTCCGACGCGGCGCTGCGCCGGATCATGAAGCTGCGCCGAGAACTCCAATAGCCGCGGCTCGCGCGCGTCCGGAGGTGGCCGGATGCGCGCATATCGCGGTCCTGCGAAGCCTTGAGCGGCGGGACGCGGTGGTGCGGGCGGCGGCTAGCACAGGGTATTGACGCTGCGTGGACCGAGTGGTTGACTCTCGCCGGGAGAGCGCTCTCCGTGCTCTCGAGGTCCAGCGTGACGCCTTCCCCATCCACCACGTCAGGGAGCGCTGTTGTCTGCCACCCCCACCCGCCGCCACGTCCTGCGCGGCGCCGCCGTAGCCGCTGCTCTGCCGCTGATCGGCGGCCTCGGCACGTCAGCGGCCTTCGCCGCCTCCTCGAACTCCCACGGAGCCGGCGGCCTCGGCCCCAACGTCCTCGTCTTCGACCCCTCCATGGGCGACGCGGCGATCCAGGCTCAGGTCGACGCCGTGTTCGCGATCCAGCAGTCCAACCAGTTCGGCACCGAGCGGTACGCGCTGGCCTTCAAGCCGGGCACCTACAACGTCGACATCAACGTCGGCTTCTACACCCACGTGCTCGGGCTCGGCGACAGCCCCGACGACGTCGTGATCAACGGACACGTCACGGTCGACGCGCAATGGCTCGGCGGCAACGGCACCCAGAACTTCTGGCGTGCGGCCGAGAACCTGTGCATCGTGCCGCCGGACGGCCTCGAGCGCTGGGCAGTCGCGCAGGCGGGCCCGATGCGCCGCGCCCACATCAAGGGCGACATGACCCTGTGGCCCAGCCCTCCCGGCAACCAGTGGTCCAGCGGCGGGTTCCTCGCCGACAGCGTGGTGGATGGGCAGGTCGACTCGGGTTCGCAGCAGCAGTGGCTCTCGCGCAACGACACCTTCGGCAGCTGGACCGGCTCCAACTGGAACATGGTGTTCGTCGGCACCCAGGGCGCTCCGGCCCAGCACTTCCCCAACCCGGCCTGGACCGTGGTCGACCAGAGCCCGGTCGTGCGGGAGAAGCCGTTCCTCACCGTCGGCCGTAACGGCTCCTACAGCGTCTTCGTGCCCGCGGTGCGCCGCAACAGCAGCGGCACCACCTGGTCTTCCGGGCGGGCGCACGGCATCAGCATCCCGCTGTCGCGCTTCCACGTGGCCCAGCCCGGCGATTCCGCCGCTGAGATCAACGAGGCCCTCGCCCGAGGCGAGCACCTCCTGTTCACCCCGGGCGTCTACGCGCTGTCCTCGCCGATCCGCGTGTCGCGTCCGGGCACCGTCGTCCTGGGCCTGGGTCTGACCACCCTGCAGGCCACCCACGGCAACTCGCTGATCGAGGTCGCCGACGTCGGCGGCGTCAGCATCGCGGGCGTGCTGCTCGAGGCGGCCTCCGCCAACTCGCCGGTCCTGCTCCGCGTGGGCCACGGCCGCAGCTACATCCGGCACACTGAGGACCCCACCGCGCTCTTCGACGTCTACGCCCGCATCGGCGGCGCGCTCGCCGGCGGTGCCACCGTCAGCGTGCAGGTCGACAGCAACGACGTGATCTGCGACAACCTGTGGCTCTGGCGCGCCGACCACGGCAACGACGGCACCGTCGGCTGGACGGTCAACCCGGCCGACACCGGCATCATCGTGAACGGCGACCGCGTCGTCGCCTACGGCCTGGCCGTCGAGCACTACCAGAAGTACGAAGTGATCTGGAACGGCAACCACGGCCGCTCGTACTTCTTCCAGAACGAGCACCCGTACGACGTCCCCAGCCAGGACGCCTGGGTCCACGGCAGCACCAACGGCTACGCCGCCTATAAGGTCGCTGATTCCGTGACCGACCACCAGGCGTGGGGATTGGGCAGCTACTGCGTCTTCACCCAAGAGGCGCACGTCTACACCGATCGGGCCTACGAGGTGCCCGACACCCCCGGCGTCGTCTTCACCGACCTGATGATCGTCTGCCTCAACGACGCGAACGGCGGCGGCATCGTGCACTGCATCAACGACTTCGGCGGTCCGGTCGAGAACGGCTTCGGCACGTACAACATGACCAGCTACTCGAACGGCGTCGGAAGCGTCTGACGGGTGATCTCAGGTGGCGCCGCAGAACTCTGCGGCGCCACCTGAGTCGAGGGCCTGCCGGCACAGAGCGAGCAGGTGCTCGTCCAGGCGTACCTCGTCGCTGTCGGTGATACCGGGCGAGCCGGCATGACGGTACGGGGTCTCGAGTTCCGTGCGCAGGACCGGATGGAAGGGCTCTGCTGCCGGGCCGAGATCGCGGATGCATTCGGCGGTCTGGACCCGGGTGTACGGATCGTTCTCCCACGCGGCTTCGAGTGCGGGCAGGGCAGCGGGAAACTCGGCCGGCCCGACGATGCGTATCAGTGCAATGGCACTCTTGACGCGCGCCTGATCGTCGTCGGCCGAAGCCATCAGCTTTCGTAGATGGCCGGTCAACGGCGTGGCCGACGGGCCGATCGCCCCGGCCACGTCCGCTGCGCTGCCCACGACGGTCCGTTCGGCCGGATTCCCTTCGGAGAACCAGTCCGTCTCGCGCAGCCGGGGTTCCAGTAGCGGGAGCAGCTTGTCGGCGTCGTTGCGCAGGAACCAGCATGCTTCGATGGCACGCAGGACCACGTGACCCGGCTGCTCCTCGTCCGCAGCGATTGCGGCCGCGAGGTCGTACGCCGCTGCGGCTGCGGGGCCGAAGGATGCGAGCGTTCTGAGGGTGACCTCGGTGACCAGCCGCTGACGTCCGCGCACCGCGGCGTCGAGCAGGCGCAGTACTTCGGGGGCCGCGTCCACGACGGCGAGGTCGCGCACCGCCGAGAGCAGTCCGAACACTGCGGTGATGGGGCCCGTGCCGAGTTCGTCCGTCTGCGCATGGAGTTGGGCGCGCAGCGTCGGTATGAAGCGGTCGGTGTGTGCGCGGTACCTCACCAGCGCGCTCGAAAGCGGGCGCACACCGGCTTCCTCGGACAGCGCCGCTTCGATGATCGGCAAGACGCGCTCATCACCGAGCCGGGCGAGTATGAGGACCATTTCCCGGAAGTCCTTGCGCACCTTCGCATCCGCGCTGTTCCAGGATTGCGGCCCGAGAGCCGCGACCTGCTCGGCGAGAGCGTCGGCGGCTGGCGCGGCGAGATCGTACTTGTTCTTGAGCGCAAGCAGCGCCATGCGCCTGACCTGCGCCTCGGACGAGGCGAGTCGGCCCCCGACCAGCGTAACAAGGTTCGCATATGACCCGCGCAAGCCGCGCATCAACTCGCCGGCGAGCCGTAGCCCGTCCACGCGACGGACCGGATCAGGGTGCTGAACTTCCTCTTCGATCAGCGCGATACGGGCCGGCACATCCTCGGGCCGGCCCGAATCGAGGCGGGCCAACTGATCGAACGCGGCCAGCCGCACGCCGGAATCCCCGTCGCACTCCATTCGCTGCTGGAGCAACGCGATGACGCGTTCGGTGTCGGCGAGGACGTACCCGACCGTGCGCGCAACGGTGGCGCGCACGGTCGCGTCGTCATCCTCCAGCCAGGAGGCGAAGTCTCCGGCCCGCGCCCGAATCAGCGCATTCGCCTCCTGATACGGTGCCGGCGCGTCAGCTCCGTCCTCGCATGCCGCGCCGATGCCCGCGATCAGCTCGATGGCCTGCCCGCGGCCCGCGTTGCCGGTGTCCGCGACCAGCTCGAACAGGAAAGGCAGGCAGGCCACGGTCGAGTCGTACACAGTGCCCTGATGATGCACAGCCCCGTAGAGCTCCGCCAACGCCGACTCTCGCTCGGCACCGTCGTCCGAAGCGAGCTTCCGCAACATCGAGGGCACGTCCTCGGCCGAGCCGTAGGCGTGCTCCAGCGCTTCCCAGTCGACATCCAGCAGTCCATCGAACACGGCGCCTACTATCGCACCAGAACCCTGAGAGCGAAAAAGGCACTCACGCCGCCTTCGGCTCAGCGCAGTCGTAGAGCATCTGGGCCACCGGTCCCGCCGACCCGCTGTATTGGGCGGAGGGCACCAGACGGCAGGAGGCGCGCACCCAGGCGTCGACCGCCTTGATGGTGGGGCCGCCGCCGACGTTGCCGAACAGGAAGCCGATGTTGAAGGTGCCGGGGACGTCGAGCAGGACGTAGGCGAGCCGCTTGTCCTGCACGTCGGCGCGCACGGCCGCGAGGCTCGGGGCCGGGGCCATCCCGCTGAAGCCGCCCATCGGCAGTACCGCCGCGCCGGCGCCGTCCACGTACGGCTCTGCCGTCAGCCAGTCGTCCGTCGCGAAGGTGTAGGCGGTGTGCGCGTGGCCGTCGACGTAGGCGAGCAGCGCCCGCTGCGCGGCGTTCATGCTGGCGTCCTGGCTGAGGGGGTTTCCGCCGGCCGGCGCGCCCTGCCGGGCGACCGGAGTGCTGCTGCCCGCGGTGAAGCCGAACTGGACTGGTCCTGCGATCGCGTCGAGGGCGTTGCCGCTGTACGACGTGTTCACCGTGGCGGCGGCCCACGCGAGCGGGGTGGCGAGCATGGCCGTGGCGCCGAGGATCGCGGCCAGGCGGATCGGCCGGTCTGTCGGGGCCGAGGAGCGGTTCAACGCCCCGATGGCCACGAGCGACAGCGAGAGCACCGCCAAAGCCATCACGAGGGGTGTGAGCCAGGGCAGGAAGTGCGCGTACTGGTGTGCCAGGTACGCGGTCCACAGCGCTTCGGCGAGCACGGCGACCGGGAGAAGCCACGTGCGCCAGTACAGGACGACGCCTGCTGCCGACAGCGCGCAGATCGGCGGGGCGAGCAGCGAGAGGTAGGCCATGTGGGGGACGGCCATCACGCTCAGCACGAGCGCGCCGGTGACGAACCAGATGCCCCAGAAGACGAATCCGCCGCGCACGGCGTTGGTGCGCGAGGCCCGCCGCGTCCACCAGAGCCCGGCGCCGAGCGCGAGCAGGGCCAGCGGGTAGAGCCAACCGACCTCGGGCGCGAATTCCGGGCCGAGAAGTTTGGTCCAGCCGTCGGCGCCGAACGACTGAGACTGAGTCGGGCTGGAGGACACGCCGAGCTGCTTGAGCGCGTGATGCAGGTTGCTACCGCTCGCCGTGCCGAGAGCACCCGGCACGTGGATCCCCAGCCGTGACACGCCGTTGTAGCCGAAGACCATCGAGAAGGCGTTGTTGTTGTTCGTTCCGTCGATGTAAGGACGATCGGCGGCGGGGGTGAACGTGTAGAGCAGCAGCCAGGAGAGCGAGGTCAGGACCATGGCCAGCCCGGCGATCGCCGCGTGGGCCAGGCGCCGGGCGCGCGGCAGCGGCGCCGTGGCCAGGTATCCCACGGCCAGCGCGGGCAGGATGACCCAGGCCTCGAGCATCTTGGCCTGGAAGCCGACCCCGACCCAGACTCCGGCGAACACCAGCGAGCGGAGTCTGCCGCGGGTGACCGCGTACTGATAGCGGTCTGCGGCGAGCACCAGGCACAGCGTCAGCGCGCCGTCTTCCATCGAGTGCTCGAACATGGACGCCACCACGGGCGTGAACGCGAGCAGCAGCGCGCCGAGCAGGGCGGCGTCGCGGCTGCCGGTCCAGCGCCGCACCGCGCTGTGGAACACGAGCACCGCGGCGACGCCCTCGAGCATCTGCGGGAGCGCGAGCGACCACGCGTGGAAGCCGAAGACGCGTGCGGACAGGGCCTGCGGCACGAACGAGCCGGCGAGCTTGTCCATCGTCAGCGTCGAGAGGGGATCGAGGGCGCCGTAGAACATGGCCTTCCAGCTCATGGACATGCTGCGCACGGCCATCGAGTAGAACGGCGGGTATCCGGCGGCGGAGAGGTTCCAGGCGTAGAGCGCCGCGGTCAGTGCACAGAGCGCGAGCAGTGCCGCGATGCGCCACCGCCGCGCGAACACGTCGGCCGCCGGGCGGTCTCCCGCCTCGGCGGCCGGCTCGGGCGCGCTCGGCACCGTGCTGGTCGTAGTCGTCACGCGTCCATCCTGGCCGAAATGGGATGGCATGGCCCTGAGCTCAGGGGCGGAGTACGCCAGGGTGCCGCGAATCCACCTGCGTGGCGGAGATTTCGCGTATGGGCTGATCAGCCTACGGTCAGATTGATCACTGGGTTATGTCAACTAGCGTTGTGCGGAAAAACGCGCTTGGCGGTCATGTGGGCGTAGACGATCGTGTTGCCGAGGTATTCCTTGGTCTTCGGGTCGAAGTCGCCGCCGCAGGTGATCAGGCGCAGCCCGGGGTAGGGCGTGGCCGCGTACACCTTGTCGGTCGGGAAATCCGCCTTGAGCGCGTCCTGGACCTCGTCGACGATGAAGACGGCGACGCTGTGGTCCGAACGCGTGACGTCGATCTCCATGCCGGGCTTGGCCAGGCCGAGGTAGTAGAACGCGCCGCGGTAATCCGCCATCAGCGACGAGTCCACGTGCGCGTCGATGATCGACGCGCCCACCTGGCCCGGCGTCGGGCTGCCGTTGTACCAGGCGGCCACCTTGGCGTTGCTCAGCGGCGGCGTGCCGACGGTGTCGTCCTTGTTGACGCCGACGGTGATGATGTCGGCGTGCACGTTCACGGCGTCGATGTCGATGTGGGTCGGCACGGAGCGGCCCAGCGTCGGGAGCGGCACGACGGGCTTGACGGCGGCCGGGGCCAGGCTGCCCAGGACGGTCGCCTTGGGCTGCGGCGGCCCGGACGCGGCGCTCGCGTGGTCGAGCTTGAAGAACGCCGCGACGGCGAGGACCGCCGCGGCCACGTAGAGCAGTTTGTTGCCGCGGACGTCGCCGTCCTTGTGCGCCATCGGGATCTCCCGGCCTTCGGTCGTCTCGTTCGGGTCGTGCTGTGGTGCGAGGAGCGTCAGGGGGTCGGCGGGCGCGCCCCGGCACGGGGTGACCGTGCCCGGGCGCGAGCCGTCAGGGGCGGGACGGGGGTGCCGCCCTCGCCTCTCTAGCGCTCGGTCTTGGCCTTGCGGCGGGTGGCCACCACACCGAGGGCCAGCGCGCCGCCCAGCAGGGCCAGGCCGGCGGTGTCGGTGCCGCCGCCGAGGAGGGAGGCGCCGTCACCGGTGTGGGCCGCGCCCTTGGGCGAGACGACCAGGGTCTGCATGTCCGCGGCGGAGGTCTTGCCGCTCGCGCAGGTGATCGAGACGGTGTACGAGCCGGGGGTGTCCACCGACATGCCCCTGCCGGACAGACCCTTGAAGCCGGCGCTGCGGGTCAGCGTGATCGCGCCCTTGAAGCCGTCGGACTTGGCCACCGCCGAGGCGTCGGTGCTCGGGCAGAACGAGTCGGTGAAGCCGTCGGTGATCCAGATGCTGCTGCCCGGGGCGACGGGCGGCGGGTTGGTGCCGGGGTCGGCGGCGGCGAACGCCGGGCTCGCGGCGGCGACCAGCGTACCGGTGACGAAGGTGAGGGCGGCGATACGGGAGGCCAGCATGGTGATGGGGTTCCTCTTCTCTTAGAGCCTGCCGTCGCGGTACTCCGCGCGGCCGAGGCGGGTCGAGAAGCTGTTTCCCGAACTTTCTGACTAGTCATCAGAAGATGCGCTGAATGACTGACGGAGTATCAGATAGTTTCACTCGCCTGGGCGCGCGCAGAGCGTCGGACCGCGTGCCACGCCCGGAAAACGCGGCGGCGGGCGGAGGGCCGAAGCCGTCCGCCCGCCGCCGCGAGCACCGTCGAGGGGGAGTGTCAGCGAAGGCTGAGAACCTTCTCCAGCGCCTCCGCCAGGACCCGGCCGGGCTCGGCCGAGGAGCCGTGCGACCGCCAGGCCACGAAGCCGTCCGGACGCACTAGGACCGCGCCGTCGGCGGCCACGCCGTGCAGCTGCGCCCAGTCGGCGTCCTCGGCCTCGGGGACCAGGTCGTCGCCGCTGCCGGGACCGACCCGGTAGCAGTCCAGCGGGACGCCCGCCGCGGCCGCCAGGCGCAGGCCGGCCGCATGCCAGTCGCCGCCCTCGGGCCCGGTCAGCAGCACCGGGTTCTTCTCGTACAGGTCGAGGGTGGAGACCCGGACGCCCTGGCGCAGCAGCCACATGTGCGGCGCGCGACGTCCGGGCTCGGCACTGGGCCGGAAGTCCTGTGGGACGGCCTCCGCGTCCTTGGGGGCGCCGCAGACCGCGCTGGAGGCGTAGCGGTAGCCGAACACGATGGCGAGCATGCCGGGCTGCCGGCCGGTGCCCGGGCTGACCTCGTACCCGGGGTGCTGATGCTCCGCCGAGCGGGCCGAGGCGCGCTCCGCGGTCGCCAGCGCGACGGGCCTGCGCTCGGCCTCGTAGGTGCGCAGCAGCGCCGGGCCGGCCCAGCCCTCCAGCACCGCGGCGAGCTTCCAGGCGAGGTTGTGGGCGTCCTGGATGCCGGTGTTCGAACCGAACGCGCCGGTGGGGGACATCTCGTGGGCCGAGTCCCCGACGAGGAAGACCCGGTCGGTGCCGTAGCGCTCGGCGATCCGCTCCGCCGCGTGCCACGGCGCCTTGCCGGTGATCTCGACCTCCAGGTCCGGCACGCCGGTGGCGGTGCGGATCAGCTCCGCACAGCGCTCGTCGGTGAAGTCCTCGAGGGTCTCGCCGTCGTTCGGCCGCCACGGCGCGTGGAACACCCAGTTCTCCTGGTTGTCGACCGGCAGCAGCGCGCCCTCGCTCTGCGGGTTCGTCAGATAGCAGACGATGAACCGCCGATCGCCCACGACGTCGGCGAGCTGCTTGGCCTTGAAGGTCACGCTGACGTTGTGGAACAGGTCGCCCTTGCCGGTGTGGCCGATGCCGAGCCGCTCCCGGACCGGGCTGCGCGGCCCGTCCGCGGCGACCAGGTAGTCCGCCTCGACCGTCCGGGTCTGCCCGGTCTCCCGGATCCGGATCTGCGCGGTCACGCCCTGCCCGTGCTCCTCGAAGGAGACCAGCTCGGTCCCGAAGTGGATGTCCGCGCCCTGCACCAGGGCGGCGTCGAGCAGCACCGGCTCCAGGTCGTTCTGGCTGCACAGGCACCAGCCCGACGGGCTCAGCCGGGAGAGTGCGCCGCCCGGGTCGATCTGGCGGAAGAGCCACTCCTGATCGGGCCCGGTCAGCGAGCCCGCCTGCAGGATTCCGTGGTTCTCGGCCAGAACTGACGCCGCGTCACGGATCAGTTGCTCCACTCCGGCGCCCCGGTAGAGCTCCATCGTGCGCACGTTGTTGCCGCGCCCGCGGGGATGATGCGAGGTCCCGGCGTGCCGCTCCACCAGCAGGTGCTCGATGCCGAGCCGGCCGAGGAACAACGAGGCGGACAGCCCCACCAGGGAACCGCCCACGATCAGGACGGGAACACGCTCTGCTTCCTTCGATGCCATGGACCTCTCCAAGCCGGTGGTCAGGGGGTTCGCGGCTGCCGCGCTCGGCCGTCGCCCCCCGGCCGTCCGAGCGCGTCTCCGCCTGCACCGTGCATTCCCCGCAGAGCCCTGCTTGAGCCGATCCTCACTCATCTGGCTCACGCAACGCGCATCCGTGATGCCGTCAGGTGAGCATCGAGTTCAGATGATCCAGTACGTCGAAACCCACGGCCTCGGCTCGGATCGCCGGAATCGCGGGGCCGTGAGGCGCGGCGATCCCGCCGCCGCGCCGCCGGACCGCCGCTCGAGAGGAAGAAGCGACCTTGTCGACCGTGTACGAGACCCAGACCCAGACCCCCGGCCCGGACGCCGCGACCTCGCGGCTGCGGGTGGTGCTGCTGCTCGACGTCCTGGACGGGCACGAGCAGAAGTTCCTCGCCGCCTACGACCAGATCCGGCTGCAGGTGGCCGATGTGGCCGGTCATATCAGCGACCAGCTGTGCCAGTCCCTCGGCAACGCCTCGCAGTGGCTGATCACCAGCGAGTGGGAGAGCGCCGAGCCCTTCCTGAACTGGGTCGAGAGCGAAGAGCACCGCGCCGTGGTCGAACCGCTGCACGTCTGTGTGAGCGAGACCCGCTCGCTGCGGTTCCTGATCGCCCGGGAGACCCCCGAGGGCGGCGCGACCGCGCTGCGCGGCACCGTCCCGGCGCCCGCCGCGCCCGCCACCGTCCCCACCCGGTCGATGACGGGCGATCGGCCGCCGGCCGGCGGGACCGATCCCATCCCGGTACCGCCGCTCTCCCGCGGCGGCGTCGTCCGGCACGCCCTGACCTTCACGGTCAAGCCCGGAAGCGAGCAGGCCGTGGCCGGCTTCCTGGCCGACTACCGGTCGCCGCAGGCGCGCGTCGACGACACCACCCGGCTGCGGCGCACCTCGCTGTTCATGCGCGGCAACCGGGTCGTGCGGGCCGTCGAGGTGGAGGGCGACCTGGGCAACGCCCTGCGCCACGTCGCGGTCCAGCCCGAGATCAGGGCGGTCGAGCAGGCGATCAACCCCTACCTGGAGGAGGCGCGCGACCTGGACGACCCGTCGTCCGCGCGCGCGTTCTTCGCCCGGGCCGCGCTGCCCGCCGTGCAGCACGTCGGCAAGTCGGCCGACGGGGTCGATGGCGCGGTCCGCCACGCCTACCTCTATCCGGTGCGCCCGGGCTGCGGAGCCGAGGTCGCGCGGCTGCTCGCCGAACACGACGAAGCGGCGGTCGCCGATCCCGGACGCGCTCTGATCGGGACCACGATGTTCCTGCGCGACGACACGCTCGTCCGGCTGGTCGATCTGAACTGCGCTCAGCACGAGGCGGTCGAATCGGCCGCGGGCTTCGGGCTTGGCGCCGCGGCCGAGGAGCTGTCCCGGCAGCTGGATCCGGAGGCGGGCACCGACCTGCGGTCGCTGCCCGGGATCGAGCGCTTCCTCGAGGGCTGCCGCATGGATCCGGTCACCGACCGCCGGGCGCAGGACGCCTGAGCCGCCGTCACGACGCCACCCTTCCCCAGCCAATGGAGAGATCAATGACCGCTCAGCCATCAGTGCGCATCGTGGACCTCGACGAGACGGAACCGAACCGCAGGCGCGGCGGCGACCTGCGGGCCATCCTCACACCCAAGACCGTGGGGGCCACCAGCGGGTTCATGGGCCTCGCCCTGATCCCGCCGGGGGAGCGGATCGCCGAGCACTACCACCCCTACTCCGAGGAGTTCGTCTTCCTCGTCTGCGGCGACGTCGAGGTGGACCTCGACGGGGTCGCCCACAAGCTGCGCCCGGACCAGGGCCTGATGGTGCCGATCAACATGCGCCACCGCTTCCGCAACGTCGGGGACACCGAGGCCCGGATGGTCTTCCACCTCGGTCCGCTGGCGCCGCGTCCCGAGCTCGGCCACGTCGACACCGAGGACGCGGCCGGCGCCGAGCCGGCCGGACCGCCCGACCTGGCGGGAGCACGGCGGTGAACCGGCGGGTGGCCGTCACCGGCCTGGGCGCGGTGGCCCCCGGCGGCGTCGGCATCACCGCCTTCTGGGACCTGCTGACCTCGGGCCGGACCGCGACCCGCGGGATCACGCTGTTCGACCCCGCGGGCTTCCGCTCCCGAATAGCCGCCGAGTGCGACTTCGACGGCCTGGCCTGCGGACTCGACCCGGTCCGCGCCGAGCGCGCGGACCGGTACGTACAGTTCGCCCTCGTCGCCGCCGCCGAAGCGGTCCGGGACTCCGGCATCGAGCTCGCGCGCGAGGACCCCTGGCGGCTCGGCGTCTCCCTCGGCACGGCCGTCGGCGGCACCACCCGGCTGGAGCGGGACTACGTGGCCGTCAGCGCGGCCGGCAGCCGCTGGGACGTGGACCACCGCGAGGCCGCGCCGCATCTGCACCGCGCGTTCTCACCCAGCGTCCTGGCCTCCGAGGTGGCCGAGGACCTGTGCGCCCGCGGACCGGTCGAGACGGTCTCGACCGGCTGCACCTCCGGTCTGGACGCCGTCGGCTACGCCTTCCAGCTGATCTCCGAGGGCAAGGCCGAGGTCATCGTGGCCGGCGCTTCGGAATCGCCGATATCCCCGATCACCGTGGCCTGCTTCGACGCCATCAAGGCGACCTCGGCCCGCAACGACGACCCGGAGCACGCCTCGCGCCCCTTCGACGCGGAACGCGACGGGTTCGTGCTCGGCGAGGGCGCCGGGGTGCTCGTGCTCGAGGAGTGGGAGCACGCCCGCGCCCGGGGCGCCCGGATCTACTGCGAGATCGGCGGTTTCGCGACGCGCGGCAACGCGTACCACATGACGGGGCTGACGACGGAGGGGCTGGAGATGTCCGAGTCCATCGACCGCGCGCTGGAACAGGCGCGGATCGACCCGTCAGAGGTCGACTACGTCAACGCGCACGGCTCGGGCACCAAGCAGAACGACCGGCACGAGACGGCGGCGGTCAAGCGCTCGCTGGGCGGGCGCGCCTACGAGATACCGATGAGCTCGATCAAGTCGATGATCGGGCACTCCCTCGGCGCGATCGGCGCCGTCGAACTCGTCGCCTGCGCCCTGGCGATGGCGAACGGCGTGGTGCCGCCGACCGCCAACTATCAGACCCCTGATCCGGAATGCGACCTCGACTACGTGCCGCGGACCGCGCGGGCCTGCCGGCTGCGCACCGTCCTGTCGGTCGGCAGCGGGTTCGGCGGCTTCCAATCGGCGGTGGTCCTCGCCGACGCCGATCGGAGGCTACGGTGAAGCGCAAGACGGATCCGCCCGCCCGCCCGGCCGTGGTGACCGGCCTGGGCGTGATCGCGCCCAACGGCATCGGCACCGAGCGGTTCTGGAAGGCGCTTCTCGGCGGCGCCTGCGTGCTCGGCCCGGTGACCCGCGAGGGCTGCACCGATCTGCCGCTGCGGGTCGCCGGCGAAGTCGAGGGCTTCGACGCGCAAGCCCTGATCGAGAGCCGCTATCTGGTCCAGACCGACCGCTTCACCCACTTCGCGATGGCCGCGGCCGACCTCGCCCTGGAGGACGCCCGGCTGCAGGCCGACCCGGAGAACCCGTACGCCATCGGGGTGGCGACGGCCGCTGGCTCCGGCGGCGGCGAGTTCGGGCAGGGCGAGCTGCAGCGGCTGTGGGGCGAGGGACCGCAGTTCGTCGGGCCCTACCAGTCGATCGCCTGGTTCTACGCCGCCAGCACCGGCCAGCTCTCCATCCGCGGCGGCTTCCGCGGGCCGTGCGCCGTGCTCGTCAACGACGAGGCGGGCGGACTCGACGTCTTCGGGCACGCCTGCCGGGCCATCCGGCAGGGTACTGACGCCGTCCTCACCGGCGCCACCGAGGCGCCGCTGGCCCCGTATTCGGTGGTCTGCCAGCTCGGCTACCCCGAGCTCAGCCTCGCCGAGGACCCGCAACGGGCCTACCTCCCGTTCACCGGGGACGCCTGCGGTTTCTCGCCGGCCGAGGGCGGCGCGATGCTCACGCTGGAGTCCGAGCACGCCGCCCGCGCCCGCGGCGCGGAGATCCGGGCCGAGGTCGCCGGGCACGCCGCCACTTTCAGCGGCACCCGGGACTGGGAGCAGTCCCGATCCGGGCTGGCCCGGGCGATCCAGGGCGCGCTGGACGAGGCGGGCGCCTCGCCCGAGGAGGTCGACGTAGTTTTCGCCGACGCCCTGGGCGTGCCGGCCGCGGACCGGGCCGAAGCGCTCGCGCTGCACGACGCCCTCGGCGCCCGGGCCGCGCAGGTCCCGGTGACGGCGCCCAAGACCGGCTTCGGACGGGCGTACTCGGCCGCCTCGACGCTGGATGTGGCCGCGGCCGTGCTCGCCCTCGAACACGGCGTGATCCCGGCCACGCCCAACATCACCACGGCCGAGCACGACCTCGACCTGGTGACCGGCAGCGCGCGCAGCTCGCCGATCCGCACCGCCCTGGTCCTGAGCCGGGGCCTGATGGGCCACAACTCGGCCCTGGTGCTGCGCCGCGCCGGCGGCTACCGGCTCTGACCGGCTACGACCGGCACGGCACCCGTCCGGAGTTCCCCACTTCCGCTAAGGAGAGACCTGTGATGAACGGCCCCATGACCTATGAAGATCTCGCCTCCCTGATGAAGAGCCGCGCGGGCACGCCGGTCGCGCCCGAGGACCTGGCCGACCGGCCGGAGTCGGCCTTCGGCGAGTTCGGGCTCGACTCGCTCGGCCTGCTCGGGGTGATCTCCGAGCTGGAGAACCGCTACGGCTGCTCCATCGACGGCGAACCCTCGGCGCACAAGTCCCCGGGCGCCCTGCTGGCGCTCGTCAACGACCGCATCACCGCGGGAGCCTGACATGCCCGGACACACCGACAACACGATCGTCATCGCGGCCCCGCTCGACCTCACCTGGGATCTGACCAACGACCTCGAGCGGTGGCCGGAGCTCTTCAGCGAGTACGCCTCGGTCGAGGTGCTCGACCGGCAGGGAGACAAGGTCACTTTCCGGCTCACGATGCACCCGGACGAGAACGGGCAGGTGTGGACCTGGGTGTCCGAGCGGGAGGCGGATCGCAGTGCCCTGACGGTGCGGGCCCGCCGGGTGGAGACCGGGCCGTTCGAGCACATGGACATCGCCTGGCACTACCAGCAGGTGCCGGAAGGCACGCAGATGCAGTGGGTGCAGGACTTCGCGATGAAGCCCACCGCCCCGGTGGACGACGAGAAGATGACCGCCCACATCAACCGCAACTCCCGGATCCAGATGGAGCTGATCCGGGACAAGGTCGAAGCCGCGCACGTCCGGGCCGCCCAGAAGCCGGCGCCCGCGCGCGTGTCCGGCTGAGCGCGCTGCCTCTTGCCGCAGCCGTGCTGCCGTCCCGCCGAGCCGACCGGGCCACCTCAGGCCGGTCGGCTCGGCGGTCCCTTCGTGAGGAAAGGACCCATCCATGCACCGCGCTTTGATCGTCGCCCGGATGAAGCCGGACTCGGCCCCGGACATCGCCGACGCCTTCGCCGACTCCGACCGCGGCGAGCTGCCCGCCCTCGTCGGCGTGACCAGCCGCAGCCTGTTCCAGTTCGGCGACCTGTACCTGCACCTGATCGAGGCCGAGCGGCCGCCCGGCCCGGAGGTGGCCAAGGCGAAGGACCACCCGGACTTCCGGGCCGTCAGCCAGCAGCTGGCCGCCTACGTCTCCGCGTACGACCCGGCGACCTGGCAGGAACCTAAAGACGCGATGGCCCGCGAGTTCTACCGCTGGGACCGCGCGATCAAGATCTGACGGCCCGTCCGGGCGGTCACACCGTGCTGTCGAAGGCGTGCAGGTACGGGTTGACCGGCCGGACGTCCTTGATGCGCAGGCCCGCCTCGGTCATCAGGGCGGCCAGGCTCGCCTTGGTGTGCTTCGCGCCGCCGACGTTCATCAGCAGCATCAGGTCCATGGCGGTGGTGAACCTCATCGACTGGCTCTCGTCCACGAGGTTCTCGATCGCCAGGACCCTGGTGCCGGGGCGGGCCGCCTCGACGATGTTGCGCAGGGTTCTGCGGGTGCTCTCGTCGTCCCACTCCAGGACGTTCTTGATGATGTAGAGGTCTGCCTCGACCGGAATGGCGGTGCGGCAGTCCCCTGCGATGATCTCGGCGCGAGCGGAGAGCGCACCGCCCTCGCGCAGGCGGGGGTCGGCGTTCGCCACCACGGCGGGGAGGTCGAGCAACGTGCCGCGCAGCTGCGGATGCCGCTCCAGCAGGGCGGCCAGGACGTGGCCCTGGCCGCCGCCGATGTCGACCACGGAGGCGGCCCCCGCGAGGTCGACGAAGGCCGCGACGTCGTTGGCCGACTGCCGGCTCGACTGCGTCATGGCCTTGTCGAACACGCGGGCGGACTCGCCGGCGCCGTCGTGCAGGTACGCGAAGAACTCCTTGCCGAACACCTCGGGGAACACACTCCGGCCGGAACGCACGGCGTCGGCCAGGTGCGGCCAGGCCTCCCACGTCCACGGCTCGGTGCACCACAGGGCGATGTAGCGGAGGCTGTCGGGCGAGTCCTCCTGGAGCAGCCGGGACATCTCGGTGTGCCCGAACCGGCCGCTCCCGTCCTCAGTGAAGACGCCGTAGCAGGTCAGGGCTCGGAGAAGTCGGGTCAGCGGCTCGCTCGGCACGCCGACGGCCGCGGCCAGTTCGTCCGCCGTGGCCGGCTTGTCGCCGAGATGGTCGGCGATGCGCAGCTCGGCGGCCGCGCGCACCGCAGCGGCGCAGGCCGCGCCGAAGACGAGCTCGCGCATGCGCATCGAGACGTTCTCGCGCGTGGGCGTGGAGACCGAAGGGTTGGCGGGGGAAGTCGTGGTCATGTTGGCGCCGGTTTCCTCATCGATGGGGTGCCGATGGACGGGGTGCGGACAAGCGGGCGTCGCTCAGGGCTTGGCGTTCTGCAGGCAGCTCTCGATGCCCCCGCGGGCGCCGGAGACGGTGCTCTGCACCTTGTCAGCCTGCTGCAGGGCCTGCGCGACGTCGGCCCTGCGGCCGGGGATGCTCAGGAAGAGCGGATAGGCCGCCTTCAGGTCGCTCGCCCCCTGGGCCACGCGCTTCAGGACGGACTTCGTGCCCTGGTCCGAACCCAGCTTGGCGTTGTCGACCAGCTTCTGCGCCGCGTCGACCAGCTTCTGCGCGGGGCCGCTGGGGTTCTCGGCGGAGGCGGCCGGGCCGCTGTAGAAGGCCTTGATGTAGATGGACTTGTAGGTACGGACGGCCTGGCCGAGGTTGAGCTGAGCCGGGGTGGACGCCTTGGTCCAAGGCAGTGCCAGGATGGCCGCCCGGATGGCCGCGTCCGCGTTCTGCATCACATTCTGGGCTCCATTGGCGCCGTTCAGCGCCTGCTGAGCCGCGGTCAGGTTCTCCTGCGCGGTCTGGACCGCGTCGTCGGCCTTGAAGTAGGCCAGGAGTTTCGCATCGCACGGGTCGGCCGTACCCGCGTTGGCCACCGCGGCCGGACCGGCCACGGACAACAGCGCTACCGCCGAAACGGCGCACGCGAAGCTGCGCACATGCATCGCCACAAGCCCTCCACGAAGATCAGTTGGGTCGCCCGCCAGCCTCCCAGCCCGCGCCCGCGGCGCCCGCCCGGACACACGAAGGGCGCGGAGAGATCCACCCGGACAGCCTTACAAGCGAGCCGGATGGAGTACGTCGGAAAGCTGTGCGGCGTAGGCGTGCTGGAGGGCGCGCAGCCGGTACACGCCGATCTCCGGAGACTCGGCCAGATAGTGGTCGACGAGCGCCTCGAGGGAGTCCTCGACCTGCTGAGGCGGGGCGTCGGCCAGGGCGCAGACGGCGTCGAGGCCGAGGTCCTGGGCCGGCATCGAGCCGAGCAGGCGCAGGATCCGCGCGGGTGCGGCCGCGCCGGGGAGGGCGGTGCGTTCCGCCGCGCGCAGACCGGCGTCGAGGACTGCGCGCACGGACACCTCGCCGAGGCGCAACTCGCGCAGCCGGTTCTCCGGGTCGGCCAGGCGCTCCGCGAACTTGGACAAGGCCCAGGCCGGCCGGGAGGCCAGCCGCGCGGTCGCGATGCGCAGGGCGAGCGGCAGACCCCCGCAGGCCTCGACGATCGCTTCGGCCGCGCAGGGCTCCCGGTCGACGCGGGCGGCGCCGACGGCCATTCGCAGCAGGGCCAGCGAGGCGGCGTCGTCGAGCCCGGTCAGCCCCAGCACGCGCCCGGGCAGGTATGCCAGCGGCGCGGCGCGGCCGGTCACGATCAGGGCACTGGCCCCGCTGCGAGGGATCAGCGGGACCAGCGCCGCACCGTCGTCGACCTCGTCGAGGACGACCAGGACACGGCGGTGCGCGAGCACGTCGGCGACCAGCCGTTGGCGGTGCGCCGTGTCCCGGGGCATTTCGTAGTCGGCGAACCCGAGCTGACCCAGCAACAGCCTCGGCACTTCGGCGGCCGGCACCGGCTCGGCGGAGGCCGCGCCGAGGCGTAGGAAGAGCCGTCCGTGCGGGAACAGCGTCGCGCACTGCCGCGCCGCCGACACCGCGAGGGCCGTCTTGCCGATGCCGCCGCTGCCGGTGATCACCATGAGCGGCGTGCCGCCGGCGTGCGCGGCGTGCCCTAGCGCGGCGCAGACGGCGGCCAGTTCCGCCTCGCGGCCGACCCAGTGCGCGGACAGCGGCGGCAGCAGGTCGGGCGCATACCTGCCGGGGTCCGTTTCCACCACGCGGACCGGCGCGTGGGTCAACGCGCGAAGATGGGCTTGCCGCGCCGCCTCGCCGGGCTCGATGCCGAGCTCTTCGATCATCCGGGCCCGCAGGCTCCGGTAGACCTCGAGCGCCTCCGCGCGCCGCCCCACTCCGGCGAGGGCGTCGATCAGCTGGGCGTGCGGACGTTCGCGCAGCGGGTGGCGGTGGACCAGGGCCCGCAGCTCGCCGATGACCTCGGCCTGCCGGCCCAGCGCGAGATCCGCGTCGATCCGGCCTTCGGCGGCGCGCACCCGCAGCTCGTCGAAGCGGGCGAGGTGGCCGGAACGGGCGGCCAGGCCCTCCACGTCGGCCAGCGGGTCCCCCCGGAACAGGCTCAGCGCCGCGGCGAACCGGCCGGCCGCGGTCTCCCAGTCGTGCCGGCCCAGCGCCTGGATGCCGACCGCGTGGTGGGCGGCCAGCGCCAGCGTGTCGAGTTCGTCCTCGGCGACGCGCACGGCGTAGCCGGTGGGGGTGGTCCTGATCCGCGCCCCGGCCTCCGGGCCGAGCGTGCGCCGCAGCCGCATCACGTGGCTCTGCAGCGTGCCGCGCCAGGCCGCGGGCGGCCGGTCCGACCACACCAGCGCCGCCAGCTCGGCCGGGCGCAGGCTGCGGTTGGGATGCAGCAGCAGCGCGGCGAAGACCTCGCGCTGCCGCAGGGCGCTGATGACGATGTCCCGGCCGTCCACGGCGGCGCGGACCGGGCCGAGCAGACCGAACACGACGGACATCATCGTTTCTTCCTCTTCCCCGTTCGGGCGGTACGGGTACTGTTTTCCGGTCTCGATCTGCCACCGCTGATGATCTAGACCGTAATCGGGTCCGGACAATACCATCTCGTGGCGCTGGAAGAGACGGTCGAGGAGGGTCAGGCAGTTGAAACAGTATTCTGAAATAACGGTCGAATATGGAGGCCTGGAGAGCTGGTCCGGCCCCGCGACCTGGGGACAGTCCGCCATCTGGGCACCCATCGCGTGGTACGCGCCCGATGACCACTATTTCAATCTGGACCGCGTGCTCACTCTCGGTTCCGGTCTGACGCCGGTTGATCTCAGCGCCGTGCTGCGCGACGCGGTGACGCGTCATCCGGCATTGCGCACTGCTTTCACGCCGCAGCCCGACGGATCTCTCCGGCAGATCCTGCACGGTTCGGGTACCGTCCGGGTGCGGCATTTCCCGGCCGAGCGCGGGGAGGCGGAAGCCGCCGCACGCTCGCTGCTCGCCGCCGAGCGCCGCGAGAGCTTCGATCTCGCAGCGGGCCCGCCGCTGCGCGTGATCGCGGTCGGTTCCGCAGACCTCATATACGCCGTCGGGCTGGTCGTCTCGCACCTCGTCACCGACGGTGGCGGCGTGGACATCCTCATCGACGACCTGCGCAAACTCGCCGCGTACCGCCGCCGCGATCCCTCGCGACTGCCGCCCAAGCCGGAGGGGCGCAGCCCCCGCGAGCAAGCCGAGTACGAAGCTGGACCCGCCGCGCAACGCCGCGGCGCTGCGGCGCTTGGGCAGTGGCGCGCGCTGTTGGACGACGCGCCGACCCGTCTCCTGCCGCAGGCCCCGGCTGAGGCGGACGCGACCGACGCGCCGGATCGCTGGCGGGAGGCGTGGCTGGACGGACCCGCCGTCGACCTGGCCTCGCGCTGGCTCGCGGACCGGTGGCACCGAAGCCCGGGCGCGGTCGTACTGGCGGCCTTCGTCGCCGGACTCACCGCGTTCACCGGACAGGATCCGGTCGCACTGAAGGTGATCCTGGGCAACCGCGTCTCCGCGGCGCAGCGCTCTGCGGTCGGCAATTTCGCACAGGACGGCCTCATCTGCCTCCGCTCGGCTGGCCTGCAGTTGGTCGATCTAGCCGCTCAGGCCGACGCCGCGTTGCTAGCGGCGGCGCGCCACGGCCACTACGACCCCGCCGCCATGCGCGACGCCGTGGCCGAGGTCGGCAAAGAGCGCGGCGACGCGCTTGAGCTCACCTCCTACTTCAACGACTTCCGGCCACCGGCCGCAGCCCCGGACGAGCAGCAGGTGCGTGGTCTCGAACCGGCCCCGGTGCGCTGGGGCGAGGCGTGGGCCAAGCAGGATTGGTTGATGTTCCTGAAGGTCTGGCCAGAGGGCGGATCGTCGTACGCCCGGCTGCTCGCGGACACGCGGCGCCTGCCGTGTGAGCAGGCTGAGGTGCTGCTGAGCGGGATACAAGACCTGCTGCTGAGCGAGGTGAAAGAGACGCTCGTCCCTTCGGCAGCTTAATGCTGATTGATGCTCGGGTCGTCGATCGGCTGGTGTTTGGTTGGGCTTGTGGGCTGGCTCTTCGGTTTGGGTTTTTTGTCTCTCCGAGGGGCCCTTCGCTCGGGGAGGGGGCCGCTGGTGGGTTGGGGTTTTCCGGGTGGGTGGGTGGGGTGCGGGGTGGTTCCTCTCCTCGCTCGGTCACCGGAGGACATCAGGAACCTGCCGGGGGTGCAAGCGGCGGTGGTTTGGGCTGGTGGGGTGGTTGTCGTTGCGCCGCTTGCACCCCCGGCAGAACCCTGATCTGGCTGCGCCTGCCCGAGCGAGGAGAGGATCCACCCCTTCCGGGCCGGGTGTGCGCTGCGCTCGGGCCGGGCGCCGGTGCGGGTTTCTGCCGGTCGGTGCTGCTGCGGATGGGTGGCGTGTGCGTGCGGGATTGTGCCGGGGGTCCGGCCGGGTGGCGCGGGCTCGTTTGTCTTCTGCCTGTAGACGCGTGGCGTGGCTGCCGGGTTGCGGATTATTCGTCCTCTTTCGTGTGGGAACGAGTGGCCGTATATGCGTCTTTTGTCGGAACCCTGTCTTATACTTGAGGTAGCAGGTTGAACACGGGTGGCTAGGGGGAGTGGGTGGGGTCGATGACGGACATCGCGGACGCGCTAGAGGTGCCGGATGTGGCAGGGCTCGAGCAGATGGCCGTGGTGCTGCGCGCGAGTGTGGCCCGGCAGCTGGAGGCCTTGGCCGCGGCGGGGCCGGAGGATCGGGAGGCGGCCGCGGCGAGCCTGGAGCTGGCGGCGGCGATCGGGCGGATCGAGCAGGTCGCGCACGGCCTGCACCTGCAGGCGCTCGCGCAGGCGGACCGGGTCAAAGCGGCGCGCGGGGGGATCGGGCCCTGGCTCGCGGCACGGCAGGGCTATGCCACCGGTCACGCCCGCGCCCTGGCCCGAGACGCCCGGCTCCTCGCCTGCGTCCCGGACCTCGCCCCACACCTGACCGCCGGCGAGCTCACGGCGGACGCCACCCGGCTGCTGGCCCGCACCGTCAAAGCCTGCAAAGACACCAGCATCGACCCCGCCGCAGCGACCAGCGCGATCCTGCACCTGGTGAAGCAGGACGGGGTCAGCGCCGCGGCCGGACACGTCCGGGCACTCGAGCACCGGCTCGACCCGGACAAGGCCAAGTCGGATCATGAGCGGCATCGGCAGCGCAGCAAAGCGGAATCGTGGAGGCTCGAGAACGGGCTGTGGCGCTTCGAGATCCTGCTCGACCCCGCCCGGGCCGCCGTCGTGAAAGCCGCGCTCGAGGCCCTGACCGCGCACTGGATGCGCGTCAACGGCCGCGACGGCATCCAGATCCTGCCCGAAGACGTGAAAACCACCGAGCAGATCACCGCCCACGCCTTCTACCACCTCGCGAAAGTCTGCCTCAACGCACCACCCCGCCTACGCCAAGCAGCCTTCACCCCGCCCGTCATCTTCACCGCCCCCCTCCCGGACACAGACACCGACGCGGAACCGACGACCACTTCCGGGCCGATGCATAATCCGGCAGCGGCCACCGCCGGCACAGCCGCCACCGCAGTGACGCAGGATCCGGTAGCGCCCCCGGCCACCGTTGCGGCCGCCGCGAACGCAGCGGCGGGCACGCATCATCACACACCGGCCACTGCCACCCCCGCCACCGCAGTGCTGCCGGATCCGGTATCGGGCACCATGGGCCCCACGATCGCGGTGATGCGGGATCCGGCATCGGATACGGTCCTCGAGGAGCGCTCCGGCGGCGCTCGTGGCGGCCGGATCCCGGACGGATGCGCGCTGAGCGCCTACGACGACGTCATCCCCCTCGCCGCTCTCGTCCGCACACCTCCGACCGGCCTGGCACCACTGCGAGATTCCGCACGGCTGCGCGATCGCGCACGGCTGCATGATCCGGCATGGCTGGAGGATCACGCGCGCCACCGGATCCTGCACCACGACCGCGACCACCGCCCCGTCCTGCTCGACGGGCAGCCGATCGACCAGAACCCGCACGCCCGCCTGGCCAGCGCCGCCCAGCGCACCGCCCTCGCCGTACGCGACCGCACCTGCACCTACGCCGGGTGCGACCGACCCTTCCCCTGGTCCCTCGAAGCCCACCACCTGACCCCCTACTCCGAAGGCGGGGCCACGACCCTGACGAACCTCACCTCCCTCTGCGCCGAACACCACCGCACCCTCCACCACCCCGACCCCCACTGACCCGTGCGGAAACCCGCACCGGTCGCCCGGCCCGAGCGCAGCGCACACCCGGCCCGGAAGGGGTGGATCCTCTCCTCGCTCGGGCAGGCGCAGCCAGATCAGGGTTCTGCCGGGGGCGCAAGCGGCGCAACGACAACCACCCCACCAGCCCAAACCACCGCCGCTTGCACCCCCGGCAGGTTCCTGATGTCCTCCGGTGACCGAGCGAGGAGAGGAACCACCCCGCACCCCACCCACCCACCCGGAAAACCCCAACCCACCAGCAACCCCCTCTCCGAGCGAAGGGCCCCTCGGAGAGACAAAAAACCCAAACCGAAACTCCCGCAAGCCAACCGAACATCAGGCGGTCTACCAGCCCAACACCAAGCAGCATTAGATGGCGTCTTCGAACTATGACCGGGCCCGCGAGGTCTGCCTCGCAGCTCGCCGCGTTGACGGATCGGTTATAGGCGAAGCGAGGCGAGGGCGAGTACGCGCCTGACCCGGCGGCTTGCGAGTGCACGCGTCAGACGCCACGGCCTGATCCGACGCTAGGTTGAAGACGCGGCCTAGACCGGTATAGCGCACCGCTGACAACAGAGGCCAGCGATCGGCCACCGGAGCGCGACACACTTGCAGCGAGCCGGCGGGGGCCGGAGACGGTGGCGGAAGAGGGGAACGTGCCAGCACGGGCAATACAGCGTCCGGATTCCCTTCCCCACTTGCTGGACATCCGGGCGTGGCAGGAGCCGGAGCGGATCGCGGTCCAGGTGCTGGGCGGGGGCTCGCTCAAGTTCGGACGCTGGCGGGCCGGGGCGCGAACCCTTGCCGCGGCACTGGCGGAACGCGGCGCTCGGCCGGGGGACCGGATCGCGCTGCGCTTCGACGCGCGCGAGTGGGACGAATACGCGCTCTGCTTCCTCGGTGTGCTCGCGGCCGGCTGCGTGGCCGTCCCGCTCTCGGAGCGGGCGGCGCCGGCCGAGACGGCTTATATGCTCGGGCACTGCGAGCCCGTGGGCGTGCTGCGCGGCGCTCGCTTGGACGTGCCGGCCGGGCCTTGGTGGGTCGAGAGTGAGCCATTCGGCGGCGTGGGCGACAGTTCCGGCGGGAACGATGGGGTCGCTGACGAGCCGTTCGGGGTCGCGGGCGAAAGTCCCGACGCGAGCTACGGGGTCGCTAAGGAGCCGTTCGGGGTCGTGGGCGACAGTTCCGACGGACGCCCCGGGGTCGCTGGCGAGCCGTTCGGGGTCGTGGGCGACGGCTCCGGCGGGCGCGCCGGGGTCGCTGGCGAGCCGTTCGCTTCCTGGGGTCCCGGCCATCCGGCGCAGATCCTGTACACCTCCGGCACCACCGGCCGTCCCAAGGCCGTGCTCGCCGACCACGCCAATCTGGTGCATGGCTGCGTGCTCGACCCTCGGCGTCAGCCGCTGCGGCACTCCGAGCGCTTCCTGCACGCGTTCCCGATCGGCACCAACGCCGGTCAGACCATGCTGGTCAACGCGCTCAACGCGCACGCGGCGGCACTGGTCGCGCCGCAGTTCCGGGCTCGTTCCTTCGCTCGGGCCGTGGAGGCGCACCAGGTCGGTTCGGTCTTCCTGGTCCCGGCCATGGCCGCTGAGCTGGTCGGGTCGGACGCAGCCGACCGGGCCGACCTGACGGGTGTTCGGCTCGTTGGTTCCACCGCCGCACCGCTCCCGCCTGCTCTCGCGGTCGGCCTGGCCAAGATCTTCCCCGCCGCAACTGTCATCAACACCTACACGTCCACGGAGGCGGCGCCCGCCTTCACCTCGATGATTGTCGACCCGGCTCGCCCCGCGGCCCTCGGCCGCCCGGTCGACGGAGCGGTTCGGATCCTCGACGAGCACGGCGCGGAGGTCGGGTCGGGCGCCACCGGCGAGGTCTGGCTGCGCTCGCCGGTCTCGCCGCGCTCCTACTATCGGGCCGAGGTGACCGATGGGGCAGTTTTCCGCGGCCGCTGGATTCGCATGGGCGACCTCGGCTATTTCGACGACGACGGCTTCCTCTTCCTCGTCGACCGAGACGGCGACGTCATCAAGACCGGGGCGTTCAAGGTCTCCACGTTGCAGGTGGAGAACGCCTTGCATGAGCATCCCGCGGTGACCGATGCGGCTGTGTTCGGCCTCGGCCACCCGGTGCTCGGCATGGTCCCGGCCGCCGCTGTCGTGCTCGGCCCGCAGGTCACCGCCGAGGAGCTGCGTGCGTTCCTGGCGCCGAAGGTGGCCTCACACGCGGTACCGCAGCGCATCCTGTTCCTGCAGGAACTGCCGCGCAATCCGGCCGGCAAGGTCCTCAAGCGGCTGCTGCGCGAGCAGGCCGAGCAGTCCGCCACCGTCCGCGCTGATCGCTCCCCCGTATGAGTTCAGGAGTTCCGTTGACCATCGCCACGCCCGCCCAGTACGGGATCTGGCTCACCGAGCAGAGTTCGGACTGCGGCACGCTCTACCACATGCCGATCATCGTGGATCTGGCCGGGCCGGTGCGCGAGGACGCGCTGCTCGGCGCGTGCCGGGCCGTGGCTGATGCGCACCCGGCGCTCGCTTCGGTCTTCCGCTCCGACGGCGACGGGCTGCAGGTCGAGGCGGGCCCGCCACCGCCGGTGACACTCGCCGACGTGTCACCCTCCGATTTGGAAGCGCTTACCGCACGGCTCTTCGACGAGCCCTTCGATCTGGCCGCGGGTCCGCTCGCCCGTTTCCACGTGCTGCGGGTGACGGCCGAGCGCTACCGGATCGCGTTCGTCGCGCATCACGCCGTGTTCGACGGGATGAGCAAAGACGTGCTCGTCCATGACCTGGCTGGGTGCTACCGCGATGCCACTGTCGCGTTGAGCCCGATGGGCGCCACGGAGCCCGTGGACGGCGGCGTGCCTGAGCCGGCGTTCCTGCCGACCGATTATCGGAACTGGAAGGAGCGCCACCCGTCGCTCCCGGGCGGCCCGCGCCCGTCCGTCCTGCCCACGCTCGGGGCTTGCGCCCGCGTCGTCCTCGACGCCGGACTGCGTGACCGGATCGGCGCCGCAGCGGCGGATCTCGGCCGGACGAAGTTCGAGCTCTACGCTGCGGCGTTGGCCGCGCTGCTGCGCCGATACGGAGCCGTCCGGCCGCAGTTCAGCATCCAGCTCTCCACCCGACCGCGCACGGCCGAGCGCGCCGTCGGGCTGTTCGTCAACGAGCTGCCGGTCACCTTCGACCCCGATCCTGCGCTGCCGTTCGCGAACTGCGCCGAGCACGCGTCGGACCGGCTTCGCGAGGTGTACCGGGTGCGCAACATCCCGCCGGCTCGTCTGCTCGGCAAGCTCTCTCCGCGCAGCGCCGTGGCCGCGGTCTCGCTGAGCTATCGTGCGGCGGGGGAGGAGCCCGACTTCGGCGACGTCGACGCCCGGGTCGACTGGGCCGTGTTCTGCGGCACTGCGCGCAACACCTTGAACGTGCAGGTCGTCGACCGCGGCGAGCAGACCGAGCTCATCCTGCAGTATCCGGCCACGGCCTGGGCCGCCGGCCGGATCGACGTGGTCGCAAGCCACTACGTCGCGCTGCTCGACGGCGGTGTGTCCAGTCTGATCCCGATCGGCGACCTGCCGCTGATCACCGAGGCCGAAAGCGCCGCGCTGCTCGCCGACGCCGTCGCTCCGGCCCCCGCCGAGCCGCCCTCGCGGACGTTGCCTGAGGCGATGGACCGTCAGGCGCTGGCGACCCCGGACGCGATCGCCGTCACCGTTGGATCCAAGGACCTGACGTACCGGCAGCTCTCGGCAGCCTCCGATCTCGCTGCGCGGCGGCTGCGGGCGCTCGGTGTGCGTCCCAGCGATCTCGTGGCCGTGACGACGCCGCGTACGTCCGAACTGCTGCCGGTCCTGCTCGGCATTCTCAAGGCGGGCGCTGCGTACGTCCCGGTCGACCCGGAGTACCCGGCGGACCGCATCGCCTTCGTCCTCGAGGACTGCCAGGCGGTGCTGGTTGTGTCCGGCGACGAAGATGACGCGTCTCACGTTCCGGCACGCGTCCTGCTAGAGCCGGCCCCGCCCGGCACAACCGAAGTCGACGACTTCGCCGCCGCCCTGCCCGCTCCCTCGCTCGACGCGACCGCCTACGTGATCTACACGTCGGGTTCCACCGGGCGCCCCAAAGGCGTGCGCGTCGGCCACCGGCCGCTGATCGGCCTGCTCAAGGCGATGGCCGATTTCCTCGAATCCGGCCCGGACGCGGTTTGGCTAGCCGTCACCTCGCTCTCCTTCGACATCGCAGCCGTCGAGCTATACGTACCGCTCATCACCGGCGGCCGCTGTGTCCTCGCTCCGGACGGCGCGGCGAAGGACGGCCCGGGTCTGTGCGGCCTGCTGGCCACCTCGGCGGCCACGCATGCCCAGGCCACCCCGGCCGGCTGGCGGGTGCTGACGGAGTCCGGCTTCGAGGCGCCGCATCTGACCGCCGCCACCGGCGGCGAGGCGCTCACGCCCGAGCTCGGCCGCGAGCTGTCCGGCCGGGTCAAACGGCTGGTCAACTGCTACGGCCCGACCGAGGCGACGATCTGGGCCACCACCGCGCCGGTGGAGGGGAGCGGTGAAGTCGAGCCGATCGGCCGCCCGCTGCCCGGCTACCGCGCCTACGTCCTCGACGAGCGCCTGGGGCTGCTGCCCGACGGCGTCGCGGGCGAGCTGTACCTCGGCGGCAGCGGCCTGGCCGAAGGCTACCTGCGCCGGCCCGGCCTGACCGCGGACCGCTTCGTGCCGGACCCGTTCGGCCCACCTGGAACCCGGCTCTACCGGACTGGGGACCTCGCGCGTCGCCGCGGGGACGGCAGCCTGCTCTTCCTCGGCCGCGTCGACCACCAGGTGAAGGTAAGCGGATACCGCATCGAGCCCGGGGAGATCGAGACGGCGCTCGCCGGGCACCCGGCCGTCATCCAGGCCATCGTCTCAGCGGTCGAGCACGAGGGTGGACCGGCTCGGCTCACCGCGCACGTGCTGCGCGCGGAACCAGGGTTCGACGACGCGGCGGAGCTGCGCCGGCACCTCGGCGCGCTGCTGCCGGCGTACATGGTCCCGTCGGCGTTCGCCTTCCTCGACGCCTGGCCGCTCACGCCCAACGGGAAGGTCGACCGGGCCGCCCTGCCGGCCGCGGTCATCACCCGCGACGCGCCGCCACCGCCACCGCCACCGCCCGGGCAATCTGAGCAGCAGCTCGGGCAGGCCGACGCGTCCGACCCGGTACTCGCCGGCCTGCTCGAGATCTGGTGCGAGGTGCTGGGCTTCGACGACCTCGGCCCGGACGAAGACCTGTTCGACCTCGGCGGCCACTCGCTGACGGCCATCCAGCTCAGCGCCCGGATCCGCGAGCGCTTCGGCGTCGACATACCGGTCGACGTGTTCTTCGACGAGCCGACCGCAGGCGAGATCGCTCTCCGCGTCGCCCGGGCGCGCTCATGAGCGAGCTTGCGAGCGAATCAATGAGCACTGTGCGCTCGCTCATGCGCCTCCCGCGCGCTGGCGAGGTGGTGGCATGAGCGCCGCGACCGCCGCCGAGCTGCGGCAGAAGCTGGCCGAGCTGATCAGCGTGGCCTGCGACGGCGAGGTCTCCGCCGAGCGGATCGCGCGCGACGCGGAGAGCCCGCTGGCCGTGCTCGGCGTCGGCTCGCTCGCCCGGCTGCGCCTGATCGACGCGATCGAGGACGAGTTCGGTCTGTTCGTCGAGGCCGACGACATCTTCGAGGCCCTCGAAACCCTGAGCGCGCTGGCCGACTGGCTGGGCGCGCGCCTGGAGGAGACGCAATGACCACCTTCCCGCAGGACGCGGTCGTGCGCGTCGCCCCGCTGACCGTCGGGCAGACGCGGCTGTGGTTCGCCGACCGGATGGACCCGGGCGATCCCGCCTACAACATGCCGATCGTGCGGCGTCTGACCGGCCTGCTCGACGCCGAGGCGATGCGCCGGGCCTTCGCCGCGTCCGTGCGGCAGCACGAGATCCTGCGCACGGTCTACCAGGACGGACCTGACGGCCCGGTCCAGAACGTGCTGCCGTATCAGGGTTTCGAGATCAGCCACTCCGACCTGACCGAGGTGCCGGAAGCGCAGCGGATGGAGCAGGCCGACGCGCTCTTGCGTGCCCGTTCCAACCAGCGGTTCGACCTCGAGCGCGGGCCGGTGCTCGACGTCTGCCTGATCCGGCTGGCTGCGCAGGACCACCTGCTCTGCGTCGTGCTGCACCACATCGCCGGCGACGGCTGGTCGCTCGGGGTCTTGTTCCGGGAGGCCGAGGAGGCGTACGCCGCGTACGTCGCGGGGCTTGAGCCCCAGCTGCCGCCGCGGAGCCTCCAGTACGCGGACGTGGCCGAGCGGCAGCTGGATCGGCTGGCCAGCGCGGACGCGAAGGCCGCGGTCGCCTACTGGGCCGAGCGGCTGGGGGACTGCCCGGTCCTCGAATTGCCGACCGACCGCCCGCGTCCGGCTGTGCGTGGCTCGGCGGGCGCCGCGCTGACCCTCACCCTCGACGCCGCTCTGGCTGCCCGGATTGCCCGGCTAGCCAAGGACCAGCGGGTCACGCCCTTCATGACCATGCTTACGGCCTTCGAGATCCTGCTTGCGCGGCACAGCGGTCAGCAGGAGGTGACCGTGGGCTCGCCGGTCGCGGGCCGTGCGAGCGTCGAGTTCGAAGACATGATCGGTTACTTCGTCGACACCGTCGTACTGCGGGCCGATCTGCGCGACGACCCGACCTTCCGTGTGCTGCTGCGCCGCACCCGCGCCGACGCGCTCGGCGCGTTCACACACGCGGAGGTCCCGTACGAGCGGCTGCTCGAAGAGCTCGAGGTGCCGCGCGATCTGAGCCGCACCGCGCTCTACCAGGCCATGTTCGCGCTGCACACGCAGGAGAATGTGAAGGCCGCGCTGTTCACCGGATTCTCCGGCCTCCAGAGCGTCATCCACGACCCCTCATTCGAGCAGAGCAAAGCAGACCTCTTGTTCGATGCGTGGCCGCACGAGCACGGCATCGAATGCCGATTCACTTACAGCACCGAGCTTTTCGACGCCTCCACGGTCGAGCGGCTCGCCCGCCGCTTCCGGACGCTGCTCGAAGCGGTGACTGAGGACCCTGACTATCCCGTCTCGCAGATCCCGCTCTCCACCCCCGACGAGGGCCGGCTGATCGAGCGGGCCGCACGAGGCGAGAGCCCGGCCACGCCGGCGCCGCTCGTCCCGGCGGCCATCGCCGCCGCAGCAGCCCAACATCCGGATCAGTGCGCGCTGTCCTGGGCCGGCGGCAGCCTCAAGTACGCCGAGCTGCTCACCCGAGTCGAAGCGCTGGCCGCGCGGCTCGCGGCGGCGGGCGCTGGTCCGGAGAAGGTGGTGGCGCTCGCGCTGCCCAAGGGCCCGAACCTGATCATCTCTATGCTCGCCGCGTGGCGCGCGGGCGCTGCGTACCTGCCGCTCGATCCTGCGGCGCCGACCGTGCGCAACCTGACGATCCTTGCTGCCTGCGCCCCCGCTGTCATCGCTGCGGAACCGAGCTTCCCCGGCCTCGACCGGCTGGACGAGTACGAGGTCGAATGTAGTGTTCTGATGGTTGGCGATGTGTCGGCGGACACGCCGATCGACGGCTTGTCGCAGCTCCCGGATTCTCTTGACGCGGACTCCCTCGCGTACGTCATCTACACCTCCGGTTCGACCGGCGCGCCCAAGGGCGTGCTGATCACCCATCGAGCGCTGGCCGCGCGCGTGGAGTGGATGCGCGAGTCCTACCGGTTGACCCCGCAGGACCGCGTGCTGCAGTTCTCCGCAGTCACTTTCGACACCCACGTCGAAGAGATCTTCCCGACGCTCGCCTCCGGTGCGACCCTCGTGCTGCCCGGTGAGCAGGGCGCACTGCTGCCCGACTTCCTCGCCACCCCGGATGCCGACGGGCTCACCGTGCTCGACCTGCCCACCGCGTACTGGCACGAACTGGTGGCCGAGGCGGACGAGATCCGATGGCCCGACACGCTCCGCCTGGTGATCCTCGGTGGCGACCAGGCGTCCGGCGCCGCGGTCGGAGCTTGGCGCGAGCGTTTCGGCGACCAGATCGAGACCGTCAACACCTACGGCCCGACCGAGGCGGCGGTGATCGCCACCGCAGCCCGGCTGGGCGCGGCCGACGCCGCAGGGCGGCCGAGCATCGGCGGCCCTATCGGCCGAACCACAGCGCGCGTGCTCGACGCCGCACTCGAACCCGTCCCCGTCGGCGTCCCCGGCGAGCTGTACCTCGGTGGCGACGGCCTGGCCCGCGGCTATCTCGGCGCGCCGGGAGCGACCGCGGACCGCTTCATCCCCGACCCCTTCGGGACGCCGGGTTCCCGGCTCTACCGCACCGGCGACCGGGTGGTGCTGCGGTCCGACGGCACGCTCGTCTTCCTCGGCCGTGGTGACCACCAGGTCAAGATCCGCGGGTTCCGGGTCGAGCCGGCCGAGGTCGAGGCGCGACTGGCCGCACACCGCCGGCTCTCCGGCGCGGTGGTGCTCGTGCGGGGTGAGGCGACTGAGCGCCATCTGGTCGCCTACGTCGTGCCGAAGCCCGGCGCCGAGCCCACGGCCGAAGAGCTGCGCGACTACATCGGCGCTGCGCTGCCGGCCTACTTCGTACCCGCGGCGATCATGGTCCTGCCCAAGTTCCCGTTGAACGCACACGGAAAGATCGACACGGCCGCCCTGCCGGTCCCGCCCCGGCCGGACGCAGTGACCGCCGAGTACGTGCCCTGCGAGTCGCTTGCCGAGCAGCTGGTCGCCGAGGTCTTCGCCGGACTATTCGAGCTCGATCAGGTCGGCGCGCTCGACGATTTCTTCGACCTCGGTGGCCACTCCCTGCTCGCGATGAAAGTGGTCGGCCGGCTGCGGGTGGCGAGCGGCGTCGCGCTGCCGATCAAGGCCCTGTTCGCGGACTCGACTGTGCGCGGGATCGCGGCCGAGCTCGAGCGCCTGTTGGAGCAGGAGATCGACGCCCTCACCGACGAGGAAGTACTCGGAGAACTGGCCGGGCAGGAGGGGCAGTGAACACGGACACCGCGACTGCCGAGTCCCGGCGCGCCTTGCTCGAAGCCCGCTTGCGTGGCGGCCTCGTGAACGCGGGCGTCGGCGCGGGGACGGCCTCGCGCGAGCCGATCCCGCCTCATTCCGGACCAGTCGACTGCCCGCCGTTGTCCTTCGCGCAAGAACGGCTCTGGTTCCTCGATCAGCTCACTCCGGACAGCGCCGCGTACACGCTGCCGATCGCGGTTCGGATCCGCGGCTGCCTGGACGAGCCAGCGCTGCACCGAGCCCTCGCCGCCGTGGTCGAGCGGCACGAGCCGGTGCGCACGGTTTTTCCGGCCGACGAGGACGGCGCGCCGAGCGCCCATGTGACCACGTTCCCGGTTACCATCGAGACGGCGGACTTCGACGACCTCGACGTCGCATGGCCCTGGCTCACGGAACGTGGCCACCGCCCCTTCGACCTCGCCGCCGGCCCGCTGCTGCGCGCCTACCTCGCCCGCCTCGGCGACAACGACCACGTGCTCCTGCTGGCTGTGCACCACATCGTGTGCGACGGATCGTCAGCGGGACTGCTGCTGCGCGATTTATGGGACTACTACCGCTCCGCGACCGGCTGCGGATCCACGGAACTCAGTACCTTGCCCGTCCGATACGGCGACGTCGCAGCCTGGCAGCGTGACCGGATGGAGAGCGCCCAAGGCCGCGCCGACCTCGCGGCCTGGTGCACCCGGCTCGCCGGAACACCCGTGCTCGACCTGCCGACCGACCGGCCGCGGCCTGCGGAGATCGACTACGCGGGCGCCTGGCACACCTTCCAGCTCGGCCGACAGACTGCGCTCGCCGTCGAGGCGCTCGCCCGCGCAACCCGGACCACGCCGTTCATCGTGCTGCTCGCCGCCTACCGCGCGCTGCTCGGCCGGTGGAGCGGCCAGAGCGACTTCGCCATCGGCTCCCCGGTCGCCGGGCGCGGCCACCCCGACACCGAGCAACTCGTCGGCATGTTCGTCAACACCGTGGCGCTGCGAGTGGAGTCGAGCGGCGACCCGACTTTCCGCGCGCTGGTCGGACGGACCGCCGCCGTCGCCCTCGAGGCCTACGAGCGCGAACACGTCCCGTTCGAGCGAATCGTCTCCCAGCTCGCGCTGCCCCGGGACACCAGCCGCACACCCGTCTTCCAGACGACCTTAGCGCTGCAGAATTACGAACGGCCCGTCTTCGCCGAAATCGGCCTCGCATTCGAGGCCGTACACCTCGGCGGCACGCAGACGCACGCGGACCTCGCCCTTTACGCCGAACGCAACGATGAGGGCCTGAGCTGCACCTTCACCTACCGCACCGCCCTTTTCGACGAGGCGAGCACGCAGGCGCTCGGACGACGATTCAGCACCTTGATCGAGCAGGTCACGACCGACCCGGATCTGTCGGTTTCGGAGATCGTGCTCACCAGCCCGCAGGAGCGGCGCATCGAGGTGGCCGAGTCCACCGGCGACCCCGTGCCCGAGGCCCCGGCCCCGACCCTGCATGGGCTCGTGGAGGCGCAGATCAGCAGGGTGCCCGACAACGTCGCCGTGGTCTGCAATAGTCGGAGTGCGACGTATGCGCAGCTCGGTGCCGACGCGGACCGGATTGCCCGGCGCCTGCGTGCTCTAGGCGCGGGCACGGAAAGCCGCGTCGGCGTGCTGTTGGAGCAGTCCGTCGAACTGGCCGCCGCCGTCCTCGGCGTGCTGAAGGCCGGCGCCGCCTACGTGCCGCTCGACCCCGAGCAGCCTGCCGAGCGACTCGCCGTCATGACCGAGGACTGCGGCATGGCAGCGCTCGTGACGACGTCCGACCTGCTCGGCAAGCTCAAGGCCGTCCCCGATGACCTGGTCCTGCTCGACGTCGAGCCTACCGACTTGCCCGCTGACGCCGAAACCCACGTCGATCCTGCGAACCTCGCCTACGTGATCTACACGTCCGGATCCACCGGACGTCCCAAAGGCGTCGCGGTGGCGCACCGACAGGCCGTCAACTACGTCGCGGCGGTCTCGGCCCGCATCCCGATCGAGCCGGGCGCGCGACACCTGCTGATGCAGTCACTCTCCTTCGACTTCGGCCTGACGCTCTTCTATTCCTGTCTTGCTGCGGGCGGCGCCCTGCACCTGCTGCCCCCGCGCAGCAGCGGACGCGATGTGGCCGATTACATCCGCGAAAACCGGATCGACTACCTCAAGCTCACCCCTTCGCACTTCGAAGCCCTCACCGCCGACGCCGGCTTCGGGGAACTGCTGCCCGCCAAGGCGCTGCTCTTCGGCGGCGAGGGTTCGGTCTGGTCCCGGACCCGGGAACTCGCCGCGACCGGGGTGCGGATCGTCAACCATTACGGACCGACCGAGGCGACGGTGGGCGTCGCCACCCAAATCGTCGATCCCAGCATCGAGCCGATCACGACGACGACCCCGATCGGCCGACCGCTGCCCGGCGCGTGCGTATATGTGCTCGATGAAGCGATGGAGCCGGTGCCGCGCGGCGCTGTCGGCGAGCTCTACCTCGGCGGAGACCGGCTCGCCCGCGGCTACCTGGGACGCCCAGGTCAGACCGCCGACCGCTTCGTCCCCGACCCGTTCGGCCCACCCGGCGCGCGCATGTACCGCTCGGGCGACCTCGGCCGCCGCCTGCCGGACGGGTCGATCGAGTTCCTCGGGCGGCGCGACCTGCAAGTGAAGATCCGCGGCTACCGAGTCGAACCCGGCGAGATCGAAGCCGCGCTCGCCGCCCTGCCCGGAGTCCGGCAGGCCGTGGTGGACGTGCGCGGCACCCGGGCGGAGCCGATGCTCATCGGGTATCTCGTCCGCGCGGCCGGCCCGGAACCGCTGGCTGACGCGGATCCGTCGGCCGACGAGGCGGCGTTGCGGCGCGCGCTGCGCGACCACCTGCCCGACTACATGGTGCCCGCCCGCCTGGTCTGGCTGGACGCGCTTCCGCTTGCCGACCATGGCAAAGTCGATCGCAGGGCCCTGCCGGAGCCGCCGGCGCGTGCCGCGACCGGCGTCGGCGAGCCGCCGTCCGGACCGGTCGAGGAGCAGATCGCGCGGATCTTCGAAGCCGTACTGGGGCTGGCGAGTGTGGGCGCCGACGACGACTTCTTCGAGATCGGCGGCCACTCCCTGCTCGCGGTGCGCGTCGTGGCCAAGCTGCGTGCGCTGGTGCCCGAAGGACAACGGCCGCCGGGGGTCATGGATCTGTTCAAGGCCCCGACCGTGCGCACTCTGGCGGCACTGCTGGCCGACCCGTCGCCGGCCGGCGACGACCGTCCGCTGATACACCGGCTCACCCCCGCCCGCCCGGCCGGCGCGACCGCCGGTACCGTCGTCTGCGCGCCCTACGGTGGCGGCAGTGCACTGATATATAAGCCGCTCGCCGACGTGCTGCCGGACGACTGGGCCCTGTACTCGATCGCTGTCCCCGGCCACGAACTCGGGGAACAGGCCCGGCCGATTCCGGAAGTGGCCGCCGACTGCGTGCGCGAGATCCTGGCCCACGTTCAGGGCCCGCTGGTGCTCTACGGCCACTGCGGGCTCGGCGTGATGCTCACCGTGGAGATCGCGCGGCTGCTCCAGGAGGCCGGACGTCTGATCGAGGCCGTGTACCTCGGCGGCATCTTCCCCTTCGCCCGCACCCGTGGCCCGGTCGCGCGACTCGCCGCGCGCATGTCGATCTGGCGTGACGGCCTGCGCAGCGACAGATGGATGGTCAACGCGCTTGCCGCGGCCGGACTCGACGTCGAGGAGATCGACCCGGAACAGCTCGCCCTGATCGTGCGCAACCGCCGCGACGGCACTCGCGAAGCAGAGGCCTACTTCGGCACCGTCTTCACGGACCCTCCGCTCACGCTCGACGCGCCGGTGATCGCGGTGATAGGGGAGCGGGACCCGGCGGGGGAGTTCTACCAGGAGCGCTACCGCGAATGGCTTGGGATCTCCGCGACCGCCGGCCTGGTCGTGCTGGACGAAGCAGGGCACTTCTTCCTGCGCTACCGCGCCGGAGAGCTGGCCGAGATCGTCACCGGCGTCCACCGCGCGATCGCCGAGCCGCAGCCCATTGAGCCGCAGCCCATTGAACCGGCGGCGATCGAGCCGTCGCCGATCGAGGCGGCTCGGGCAGCGACGGAGCCGCCCGCTGTCCGCGACGATCCCTCCTGGGCCGGCCGCTACCGCCGTATGCCCGGCTCCACCTGGTGGCTGCACGCCGTCGCCCGGGGCCACGACTCGCGCGAGGCCGACGGAGTCCAGCCGAGCATGGGCCGCTTCCTGTCCGTCGCCGGCGGCCAGACCGTCTCCATGCTCGGCTCCGCCCTCACCGAGTTCGCCATCCCGATCTGGGTCTTCGCCCGGACCGGCTCGCTCGCCCGCTTCGCCCTGTTCTCCGTGGTCGCGCTGGTGCCCGGCATCCTCGCCGCTCCGATCGCTGGCACGGTCGCCGACCGGTTCAGCCGCAAGCGCGTCATGCTGCTCGGCGACGGCTGTGCCGGGCTGACGCAGGCCGCGCTGGCGGTCCTGTACTTCAGCGGACACCTCCAGCCCTGGCATATATACGTACTGCTGGGCGTGCTCTCGCTGGCACTCACCTTCCAACGCCTGGCGTACACGTCGTCGGTCGCGCAGTTGGCGCCGAAGCGCTACCTCGGCCAGGCGATCGGCTTCATGCAGACCGGAAACGGACTGGTGCAGTTCTTCGTTCCGCTGGTCGCCATCGGCGTACTCGCGGCCATCGGCCTGGGCGGGATCCTGGCCTTCGACGTCGTCAGCTATCTGTTCGCCATCGGCGTCACGGCATACGTCCGGTTCCCTGACACGCTCGGCTGGCGTCGGCGCGAGACCGTGGGCGCCGAGATCAGGGAGGGCTTCCGGTTCTCGGCGGGCAACCGCGGGCTGCGCGCCCTGCTGCTCCTGTTCGCCGCCGCCAACGTCTTCCTCGCCCCGATGCTGGTGATGGTCTCGCCGCTGGTGCTCTCCTTCGCGCCGCTGCACACCGCTGCGGTCACCGCGACCTTCTCCGGCGCCGGCGTGGCCATCGGCGGCTTCGCGATCCTGGCCTGGGGCGGCCCGCGCGAGCACCGGATGCGCGCGGTGCTCGCGTTCCTCGCCGCATTCGCCGTGTTCGGCGCGATCGCCGGGGCGCGGCCCTCAGCGGCGCTGGTGGCGGCCGGAGGGTTCGGCATGGCCCTGACGGTGACCCTGATGAACGGCGTCTACATGGCGATCGTCCTGGTGAAGGTGCCGTTGCGCTTCCACGGCCGCGTCTTCGCGCTCAACACGCTCGTCGCCTGGTCGACGATCCCGCTGGCCAACGGCGTGCTCGGCCCTCTGACAGCACGCTGGCTCGCCCGCGCCGCCGGAGTGAGCGCCGGCCGCGGCATCGGCCTGTCCTACGAGCTGTTCGCCGCGCTGCTGCTGCTCACGGTTTTGATCGCGAGCCGGATCCCCGCCGTCGCACGATTCGACAGCGTCGCCCCGGACGCCCAGATCGACGACGAAGTCGGCCTCGCCGCCCTCGCTGCCTCCGCCCGCATCCCGCACCAAACGCAGCACGATTTCTCATCCACGAAGAAAGACAAAACGGAGGTGGCGCCGTGAGCGTCGAAGAAGCCCAGATCCCGCAGCCGCGCTTCGCCGTCGTCGTGAACGACGAGGAGCAGTACTCGGTGTGGCCCGAGGGCAAGGAGATGCCTGCGGGCTGGCGCGAGGAGGGCACTGTCGGCACGCGACCGGAATGTCTCGAGCACATCGAAGCCGTCTGGACCGATCTGCGCCCGCGTTCGCTGCGCGAACAAGCCGCGACTGCCGGCTGAGCCGCGGCCGACGCCGCGCACGGTCGCCGATCTTGTCAGGGGTCTGAATTATGCTCGCCGCATGATGACGGTCGAGCAGGCAGTGGTGGCGGCGGTCGAGCGGGATGTCGCGGCGAACCGTGCGTGGGGGCGGCGGACCTGGATCGCGCGGTGCGAGCCGTGGATGGACACCACCAGGTCGGACCGCGTCGTCTTCAGCTACTGGTGGGCTGAGGATGACGAGCCGACAGTGGATTTCGCGCCCTTTTACGACGGCGATGCCGACGATCTGCTGCCGGAGGGCTTCGTGGACTTCGGTGTGTACATCAACGGAGGTAAGGACAGTTTCACGGTCGTAGAGCCGCCGCCCGCAGGGAATGTGCCTGATGTACCCGTGTAGGGCATGGTCACCGCGCCGGACGGTACGCCCCTGCGGTTCGTCACCCGGATCGATTCGCTCGAATCGGAGCGGGAGTGGCTCAGCAGGCCTGATGTGTATGTCATCTGCGATCGTGAAGCCGGCGCAGAGCCCGTGCGGGTCGGCGACCCCGAGGGGCGGTGTGACTGCGGGCTCTTCGACCGGGACGACGACGGCCGTCTCGTCTGGAGAGAGGAGGACCGAACGCCGTTTCCGCGCGTCTACCTGCCTGTCGAGTTGCCGGAGGCGGAGCTGTGAACAGCGCGCCGATTCATCCGGCCGAACCAGGCAGCGAAGACGGCGGCGAGCGTGACTGAGTCGGCCGCGATCGCGAAGCTGATCCGGCTCGGCGGGGAGTGGACGCACGACCGGGCCGGCGCGGAGGCTCCGGCCGATACCCGGTCTGACGGAGAGTGAGGTTCGGCCGCGTCACGGCCAAGGGCGCCGGCCTGGCCGACGAGAACGCCGCGCGCAGCCTGATCACGACCGCCATGAACATCGAGAGGTCGCGTTGATGGCGGCGATTGGTTCAGACCACTGACGAGCAAAGGGAATCCGCGGCGGAACGGAAGAACCCTGCGGAACAGCCCGATGGCGTGCCGCGGTCTCGGGGTCCGCGGCACGCCACCGGGTTATCGCTTCCCTGCTATGAGCTCCGGCCGGTCGTTTATGACGGCTCGGTGCCGTAGGCCAGGGTGCCGTTCACGTACACCGTCACCTTGGTCCAGTCGGTGTACGCGGTGTTGGTGCCGTAGCTGTAGTCGTTGGTCTCGCTGAAGCTCGACCAGTCGGTCTTGTTCAACCGGTTCTGGATCTGGCCGGTCGACGCGCCCGCGGCGAGGCTGCCCGCACCGCTGGTGAAGCCGACCTGCAGGTAGTGGTCCGCGCCGGTCTTGGGCGTGGCCATGGCCACGACCGAGTGCGTGACGTTGCCCGAACCGACCACGGCGTAGTCGCAGTAGGTGCTGAAGGTGCTCGCACCGCCGTCGCTGGTGAACCAGTACCGGACGGTCACGGTCGACAGGGCCAGCGCGGCCGTGCCGGTGTTGACCACCTGCAGGCCCGGCTTGATCTGGTTGTCCGTGGGCGCCG
The DNA here is from genome assembly GCF_000504285.1 of Actinospica robiniae DSM 44927. Taxonomy (NCBI): domain Bacteria; kingdom Bacillati; phylum Actinomycetota; class Actinomycetes; order Catenulisporales; family Actinospicaceae; genus Actinospica; species Actinospica robiniae. The sequence continues at coordinate 329,576 of NZ_KI632511.1, forward strand.
TGTCCAGGTTCGCGTACTGCACCTTGACCGTGCCGGTCCCGGTCCCGCCGCCGGCCGCCGAGGTGGTGGCGCTGACCGCGTTCGACGCGGTCGAGTTGTTGCCGGCGGCGTCGTTCGCGGTCACCGTGTAGCTGTACGCCGTGGAGGCGGTCAGGCCGGTGTCGGTGTACGTCGTGCTGGTGCTGGTACCGACCTGCGTGCCGTTGCGGAAGACCTTGTACCCGGTCACCGCGACGTTGTCGGTCGACGCGGTCCACGAGAGCGAGACGGTGGTGCTGGTCTCGCCGGTCGCCTTCAGGTTGGTCGGCGCCGAGGGCGGCGTGGTGTCGCCGGTGCTGCCGGCGGACGTGGTGGCGCTGACAGTGTTCGACGAGGTCGAGAGGTTCCCGGCGGCGTCGGTCGCGATCACCGTGTAGCTGTACGCCGTGGAGGCGGTCAGGCCGGTGTCGGTGTACGTCGTGCTGGTGGTGGTGCCGACCTGGGTGCTGTTGCGCAAGACGTGGTAGCCGGTGACGGCGACGTTGTCGGTCGACGCGGTCCACGAGAGCGAGACGGTGGTGCTGGTCTCGCCGGTCGCCTTCAGGTTGGTCGGCGCCGAGGGCGGCGTGGTGTCGCCGCCGGTCGTGGTGCCGGCGTTGACGATCAGGTCCGCGTACACGGCGTAGGCCATGGCGATGTCCGCCTGCGCCCAGAACCGGTGGTAGGTGAAGCTGGGCGCCGCACCGCCGTTGAGGTACGCCTGGACCTTCGGGAAGTCCGGGTCGTTCTTGTACCAGGACCGGATCGAGAGGAACGTGGCGCCGGGGGCGATCACGTCGCCGTTGGGCATCTTGCCGGACCAGCCGGACGGCACGTAGACGGTGGCGCCGAAGCTGCTGTAGTCGGTCCGGACCTCGGGCACCGCGATGCCCTTGGAGTCGGCGAAGGTCGACATCGCGTCGAGCAGGCTCTTGGCGAGGGCGCTGTAGGTGGTGTTGCCGGACTTCGCGGCGTAGTAGGTCAGTGCCTTGACGTACGCGGCGCAGACACCGACGTCGTTGCCGTAGTCGGCGATGCTCACGTGCAGCCCCGTGTTGCTGCCCGGGCTCGACGGGTTCCAGGTGTCCGGCTGGCCGGACCAGCCGAGCGTGGAGGGGATCGAGAAGTTCGTGGCGGTGACCGTGGTCTCCGAGGCGGCCCACGCCATCCACTTGTCCAGGATCTTCTTCGCGGTCGCGTTCCCGGTCACGTAGTAGTACTCGGCAAGCCGCTCGACGCCCCACGCCTGCATGCCGAACCAGTTGTTGCTCGGCGGGTCGTGGTAGACCGGCTCCCAGTCATAGGCCATGCCGTAGAACGTCGAGTCGCCCGACGGCGGAGTGCTGTACGAGCCGTTCCAGCTGTTGGTGCAGCCGCCGGCGAGCGCGCCCTCGGCGGACTGGAGCCACTGCAGGAACTCCAGCTGCCGGCCCAGGCTGCTCGCCCAGTCGCCCTTCGCGGTCGGCGACATCGGCGTGAGCGCGGCCACGTTCGACATCGCGTAGGCGGCCAGCGGGTTCTGGTAGCCCTGGTGCGAGGCGCCGTCGCCGATGCGCCACGCCCAGCCGCCGCCGGGCTCCGCTCCGCCCCAGGCGTAGTACCAGGCCAGCAGGTAGTGCTCGGAGCTGCGCGAGCTGCCGGCGGCGCAGCCGCTGGCGCTGGTGCAGTTGCCGATCTGCTTGAAGTACTTGTCGAACAGCGAGTAGCGCAGGAAGTCGCCCATCTTGGCGGCCTTGGCCACCGAAGCGGAGACCTGGCTGCCGGAGCCTTGCGCCGCGGCCCACGTGTACGCCCAGTACGCGGCCTGAACGGCGCGGGCGTCGGCGTCCGGGGCGTTCGTGTACTTCCACTGCTGCGAGTAGGCGCTGGACTGCTTGACGAACAGGTCCAGGTAGCCGTTCGTGCCGCCGTACTTGAACAGGTCGGTGCAGGGCTGGGGGATCGTCAGCCACACCGACTCCGCGGAGCCGCGCTGGTAGCTGTTGATGTAGGACGGTCCGGTCGCTGTCGGGCCGGCCTCCGCCCCGGTGCCGGGGGTGTTGCCGTAGCCGTAGGTGTTGTCGACATCCATCAGCCAGTGCATGCCGTAGATGTCCGACGTGCCGTACGTCGAGGTCAGCTCGCCGGCGAGCGGGTCCTGGCCGACGGCGACGGAGGAATCGAGCGGGCTCGGGTAGTCGCTGGGGTCGGGCCACTCCGGCGCGTAGGTGGCCGGCGAGCTCGCGTTGTACGAGCTGTTGCTCGGCTGGTCCACGTGCTGCGGGATGATGTAGTGCTCCGCGGTGGTCCAGGCGTTGTTGAAGGCCGTCCAGTCGCCGGTCACCCGGCCGTAGGTGGCCTCGAGCCAGAACCAGAAGCTGAACGCCTCGGAGGTGGTCTGGTGCCCGTGGTCCGGCGCCTCGACGATGAGCGTCTCGACGCAGTGGTACGGGATCCCTTCCGGGCTGAAGTAGCCGTTCGCCGAGTTTTTGATCTTGGCGTACTGGGTCAGGAACGCCTGGGTGTAGGCGTCGGTGGCGGCCGCGGCGGGCGTCGCCGCGCCGGCGGTGGCGGCTCGTGCCTTCGCGAGTGTGGGCAGGCCGCCCACCGCCATCAGCGCGGTGCCGGCCGTGACGGCAAAGCGCCGTCGAGACAGGGATTCAGCCATGACAGCCTTTCTCCTTCGGGGCAATCTGGGTGATCGTGGGAAGGCTAGGCATGGCCCTTCGGGGCCGTAAAGCGCTTACCGCAAAATCCGGGGCGCGGCCGAGCCGGATTTCTTCGGCCGCGGAGCGGCCCGCGACGGCTCCAGCGCTTGAGAACAACGGCCATGGCCTGCGCCCGAGCCCGCGGAGGCCTCTCGCGCCGCTTCGGGCGGGCGCCGCGCCGGACGGGCCGGATTCACCGCCGGTTTTCGTGAAGCTTTCACACCTGGAGCAACGCCGATATCAATGCTCTTAATCTCGTCTTCATCTCCGTGCGCTCCGGCGCGGGAGCGAAAATTTCGCGGCCTTGACAGCGCCGAACCCGCGGGCGGCGGGCGCGGCCGCGCGGGCGCGGTTGACACCCGGGGCGGCGGTGAGTCAGGTTCCTGATTGTCGTCGAGAGGGGCGGGCCATGGCCGTCGCGCGGAGCACGATCTCGATTCGCTTCCAGGGTGCGGGCAGCGGTGCCGGCGAGCTGACCTGGGGCCAGGTGGAACTCTGGGACGCGATCGTGCGCACCGGCCGCACGTTCAACATCGGCGGCGCGCTGCCGATGCCGCCGGGCACCACCGCCGCGGACGTGGCCGTGATGCTGCGGTTCTGGATCTGCAGGCATCCCTCGCTGCGGACCCGGCTGCGGTTCGAGCCCGACGAAGCGTCAGCCGGCTCGCCGCGACGGCCGGTCCGTCCGCTGCAGGAGGTCGCGGCGGCGGGGGAGGTGGCCTTACACGTGGTGGACGTCGACGCCGAGGACGACCCGGCCGCGGCCGCCGAGGAACTGCGGGTGGAGTTCGAGGTGCCGGCCTTCGACTACGCGAACGAGTGGCCGGTGCGGATGGGCGTCGTGTGCCGCGACGGCGAAGTCACCCATATGGTCGTCCAGTACTGCCATCTGGCGGTGGACGGCGGCGGAATCGACGCGATGGTGGCGGATCTGGAGTCCCTCGATCGGACCAGCGGTCTCGAGACCGCGCCGCCGAACGGGATCACGCCGCTGGAGCTGGCCCGGTCCCAGTCCACCCCGGCCGGCCGCCGCGCCAGCGACAAGTCCCTGCGGCACTGGGCCAACGCCCTGCGCGGAGTACCCGCCCGCCGGTTCGGCCACGCCGGGGAGGGATGCGAGCCGCGCTTCTGGGAGCTGTACTGCTACTCGCCGGCGATGCACCTCGCGCTGCAGCGGATCGCCGACCGCACCGAGACGAACACCACCCACGTGCTCTTCGCCGCCTACGCCGTGGCTCTCGCGCGGGTGACCGGTGTCAACCCGAGCCTCGCGCAGACGATCGTCAGCAACCGCTTCCGCCCCGGCCTCGGCCCGCTCGTCGGCGCCGTCTCGCAGCCCGGACTGTGCGTCGTCGAGGTCGCGGATAAGACTTTCGACGAGGTCGTCGCCCTGGCCTGGAAGGCGGTGACCGCGGGCGCCCTGCACGGGTACTACCGCCCGGACGGCCGCAACGAACTGCTCGACCGGCTCAGCGAGGAGCACGACGAGCCGTTCGACATCTCCTGCTTCGTCAACGACCGCCGCCGCGAAGCCGAGCTGGAGCCCGGGCGTCCGCTGCCGAGCGAGGAGCAGGTGCAAGCGGCGTTGAAGCAGAGCATGTTCCGATGGGAGCGCAAGGAGTCCACCTTCTCGGGCAGCCTGTTCCTCCAGGTCGACTCGGGCCCTGACCTCACCGCGCCGGAGCGGATCACCCCGGAGCAGCTGGCCGTGCCCGCCGTCTATCTCGAAGTGTGGGCCGACACGCGCTACCTGCCGCCTGACGACATGGAGACGTTCGCGCGGACGATGGAGGAGATCACGGTCCAGGCCGCCTTCGATCCGGCCGTGGCCACCGGCGTCCACGCGGGTAGCTGACGCGCCTTCCGCTGGTCCCGCGAAGCCCAGCCAGAGTCCTGAGGCACGGCCCGCGCGTTCGTTTGGTCCCGCCCCGACGACCCAGGGCAGAATCATCGTCATGACCAGTTCCATTGACTTGCACGGAGACCCGCACGTCGCTCGCTACCTCGAGACGGACGGCGAAGACGGATACCACTGGCGCAACGACACGACGATCCTGCTGCTGTTCACCAAGGGCCGGAAGAGCGGCGAACAGCGGTCCCACGCCCTGATCTTCCGTCCGTTCGGCGACGCCTACACGGTGGTCGCGTCGAAGGGCGGCGCCGAGCAGCCGCCGGCCTGGTTCCTCAACCTCCAGGCCGACCCGAACGTCGAGGTCCAGATCAAGGCCGACCGTTTCCGCGCCGTCGCGCGCGTAGCCACGCCGGAGGAGAAGCCGGCGATGTGGGCCTCGATGGTGGAGGCCTGGCCGGATTACGACGCTTATCAGACGAAGACGCCGCGCGAGATCCCGGTCGTCGTGCTCGAGCGCGTCAAGTAGCCGAAGGGCTGTGCTGTGCCCGGCCCGCGCTGCGCGGGCTGGGCAGGGCTCGGTAGGGCTCGGTAGGGCCGGGCACCGCCGCGTCGTCATACCCTCCAGGGAATCGCATGACCGCGCCCGCTTGGGCAGACTCGGCCGCATGAGCATCCCGCAGAACGACAGCGACCTCGAAGCGGTCATCGACGTGTACCTGGCGCAGTGGAACGAGCCAGACCCGGAGCATCGCCGTCAGCTGATACGACGAGTGTGGGCGATCGACGCGGTGCACGTGCTGGTGAACGCCACGAGCGACGTCCGCGAGACCGCCGCCCGCTTCGCCATCCCCTTCCCACCACTCGTGGTGCAGGGCCACGACGGCCTCGACGCGCGGGTCGGGCGCGCCTACGAGATGTACGTCGCCCCGGGGCAATACCGTTTCGAGCGAGAGAGCGAGCCGGTCCGGCAGGCCGGCGCGGCGGTGTCGTTCACCTGGGTGATGCGCGACCGGACGGACGGCGGCGTGGCCGGGAGCGGCTTCGACGTGCTGACCTTCGCCGCCGACGGCCGTATCCGCTCCGACCACCAGTTCGTCGCCTGACCGCGACGCGGTCGCCATCCGTGGAGAAACCTCGACTGACGGAGTATCGAATGAGCGCGCTTTACACCTCGGAAGCCACCGCGACGAACGGCCGGGAGGGCAGAGTCTCGAGCCCTGACGGCCAGATCGACTTGGCCCTCGCGTTCCCGGTGGAGGCCGGCGGCACCGGCAAGGGCACCAACCCCGAGCAGCTGTTCGCCGCCGGCTACTCGGCCTGCTTCGGCAGTGCGCTTGACGCGTCGGCCCGTCAGGCGAAGGTGAACATCAGGGGCACTACCGTCACCGGCGAAGTCACCCTGAACAAGGACGACGACGGCTTCGCCATCTCGGTCGTGCTGCGGGTCGCCCTGCCGGAGGCCGTGAGCAAGGAGGAGGGCCGCAAGCTCGTCGAGGCGGCCCACCAGGTCTGCCCGTACTCCAAGGCGACGCGCGGCAACATCGACGTCGAATTCGTGGTGGAGTAGCCGGCTCCCGCGACCCGCGGCGGTCAGTCGGCGCAGGCTGAGGCTGTGACTGTGGCCGCGCGGTCGGCTCCGGTCGGCCGACAGCAGTCGGTCTGGCCTTCGAGGTCGGGGCGGGCATCGGCGAGGACGGTATAGACCTCCCAGCGCTCGCCGCCGGGGCCGGTGACCCAGACCTTGTCCTGCACCGCGTAGCAGCAGGTGGTGTTCTCCTGCACGTCGGTGGCCAGACCTTGTGCGGCCAGACGAGTGACGGCGGCGGCGACCTGTTCGGCCTCCTCGACCTCGACGCCGAGGTGGTCGAGCCGAGCAGGCTCGTCGCCTTCGTCTTCGATCAGGACCAGCTTGAGCGGGGGCTCGGCGATGGCGAAATTGGCGTAACCGGGGCGGCGCTTGGCCGGTTCGACGCCGAAGAGCTTGCTGTAGAACGCGATCGAGCCGTCGAGGTCGGATACGCGCAGCGCGAGCTGGACGCGGGACATGATGACCGCCCTTCCCTGGGATAGACGGATGTCTATGCAACCGACCTTGCCCCATGGATCGATGACTGTCAATATAGACGCGTGCCGAAGTCTGCAGGGTCCGAATCGGGGCTGCCGGTGCTTCCTGTGCTTCCGGCCCCGGCCTGCTGCGCCCCGATGGTGCGCGAGCCGCTGTCCGAGGGCGACGCGAAGTCGCTGGCCGCCTCGTTCAAAGCGCTCTCGGACCCGGTGCGTCTTCGGCTGCTCTCGCTGATCGCCTCCTTCGAGGGCGGCGAGGCATGCTGTGCGACTTGACCGGGCCGTTCGACGTCTCGCAGCCCACGATCAGCCACCACCTGAAGGTGTTGCGCGAAGCCGGGCTGATCGACTCCGAGCGGCGCGGGACCTGGGTGTACTACTGGGTGCTGCCCGGCGCGCTCGCCCGACTCGGCTCGCTGCTGGCCGTCGACGACGCAGCGGACGCGGGCGCCCGATGAGCCGCTCCGCGAGCCGCTCGGAAAAGTCCTCGGCGACGAGCGACGATGCTGCCGTAGGGCGGGCGCGCTCGGCGAGCCTGTGGTCGACCGCGACGGCCGCCTGACCGATCATCACACCGCCGAGCCGAGGAGCCCGCTCATGAGCCCGACCGACCATCAGCGCCGGCCCGTCTGGCCCCTGATCCATGCCGAGCGGGCCGCTCTGGCCGAGGATCTGGCGCGGCTGACGGAGCGTCAGTGGGGCACTCAGTCGCTGTGCGACCGGTTCACCGTCCGCGAGGTGCTGGCTCACCTGACCGCGGGAGCCAGTCTCGGCCCGGCGCGATGGATGGCGGGCGCGCTGCGTTGCCGCTTCGACTTCGACCGGATGAACGCCATGCGACTGGCCGAGCACATGGGCGCCGCCCCGGCCGATACGCTCGCCGGCTTCCGCGCGGTGGCTCCCGGCACGACCAAGCCCCTCGTACCTGCGCAGGCGATGCTCGGCGAAGCCATCGTGCACGCCGAGGACATCCGCCATCCGCTGCGCATCGACCGCGACTATCCCATCAGTACTTTGACCACACTGGCCGATTACTATCAGGGCTCGAACGTGCCCGCTCAGACGAAGGCGCGCATCCGCGGCCTGCGACTCGCGGCGACGGACGGGCCCTTCACCACCGGCTCAGGGCCGCTCGTCACCGGCGCGACGCTGCCCTTGATCATGGCTATGGCAGGCCGCGTGGCCTACTTCGACGAACTCGACGGGGACGGCGCGTCCATCCTGCGCGAGCGCAGCGGTCAGCCGTGACCAACTGCGCGGGGTGTGCTGCTACTGGCTTAGGGCGAGTTGATGATCGACTGGGTGTTGGTGGGGTGTGGTGGCCTCTCGAGTCGGGGTGGTCGTCGCGGTGTGGGCGGCCGCTTCGCGTCGCCCTGTTTGTCTGACCACCCGCCCACCCGTTGCGTTGGCGGGGTGGGCGGGGGTTTCAAGCTTTCGCCTCCGGCGTGGGCCCTTCTCTCGGAGAGTGTGCCGGGTTCGTGTGGGTGCTGGCGCCGGCGGGGCGGGCTGTTGTTCGAGATGGTGGGGTTGCGGGTGCGTGCTCTCTCCTCGGTCGGTCCCCGGAGGCAATCAGGAACCTGCCGGGAGGTCAAGCGGCGGTGGTTTCCGTTGGTGGTGGATTGTGTATGGCGCCGCTTGACCTCCCGGCAGAACCCTGATGGGGCTTCGCCTGCCCGACCGAGGAGAGAGCCCACCCCCTAGGGAGTGGTGCGAGCTGCGCTCGGGCCGATTCCCGTCCCGTGGCCTGGTCGCGCTCGGTGCGGAAGAATCCTGCATCGCCGTTCTGGGCCGCTGTCTTCTCCTCTACTCCTTCAACGCCGGGGAGCACGCCCGAGTGCCCGGAAATCTCCCATATTTTTTCTTTTCCGGTAAAGGACGGATACGCGGTTTTTGTCGGTGATGGCGTCTAGCATGGAAGAGTACGGGGATCGGGGCTTGTGACGGGAGGGTGGTGGACGGGGTGGCTGGTCAGATGGCGTCGGGAGGGTGGCCGAAAGCGGTGCAGGATTTCCCCTCGGCGTGCGACCGCGCCACACGACTCGAGCACCGGCGCCTTCACACGGGTCGAGGTTCGGGATGCTCGGACCAGGGCGATGCAGGATCGAGCATCAAGCGTGACCGGAGCACCGAGCCCATCGCACGGATCAAGGGTCGGGATGTTCGGATCCGGGTGATGCAGAATCCTTCCGCATCGAGCGCGGTCGGGCCGGGACTCTGCCTGAGCGCAGCTCGCACCGGACCCTCAGGGGGCGCGCTCTCTCCTCGGTCCGGCAGGCGAAGCCCGATCAGGAACCTGCCGGGAGGTCAAGCGGCGCGATGCAAGATCCAGCATCAACGGGAACCGCCGCCGCTTGAGCTCCCGGCAGGTTCCTGATTGCCTCTGGTGCCCGGCCGAGGAGAGAGCACGCCCCCGGCACCCAACCACCCCGAACCTCAGCCCGCCCCGCCAACCACCCCACCCCACAGACTCCGGCATTCTCTCCGAGGGAGGGCCCGCGCCGGAGGCGAGATCTTGAAACCGCAGCCCACCCTGCCAACGCAACGGGTGGGCAGGGTGGGCAAGCGAAACCGTGGGCGGGAGCGAAGCTCCCTCCCACACCGCGCGGTCACCGCCACCCGACAGGCCACTACGCCCCACCAGCATCCAGCTGATCATCAATTCGCAGTAGAGCGGCGTCAATGCGGGGGAGCACCTTCGGCCAGCCTCCGCCCATACCCTCGAACGCTGCCTTGCCCATAGGGGTCGCGAGGTTGAAACCGCTGTGGTCGAGCAGCAGCCGGGTGCCCGCGCCCTCGGGCTCCAGCGTCCAGGTGACGGTGGTGTCCAAGACCCCCTCGGCGAAGCGGTAGCTCAGCCGGTGCTCCGGCTCCACCTCGACGACCTCGCACTGCTGCCGGCCCCACCCGGCCATGTCGAGGGTGAAGCGGTGTCCGACCACCGGCTTGATGTCGCCGGCCGACCACCAGCGGGCCTGCAGGTCCGGCTCGGTCAACGCGGCCCAGACCCGGGCGGGCGGGTGGTTGAGCAGCTGCTCGCAGTGAATGGTCCGGGTGTCGGACATGCCTTACTCCTTGGGGGTATCGGGGTGCTCGTCGAGGGCTGACTCCTCGGCGTCGAGGAAGTCGGCCAGGTCCTGGATGCGCTGCTTCCAGAACCGCTCGAACGGCGTGAGCCAGTCCTCGACCTCGGCCAGCCGGGCCGCTTCGAGGTGGTAGAAGCGGTGCCGGCCGCGCGGCTCCTCGCGCACGAGTCCGGCGGCCTTGAGCACGGCGAGGTGCTCGGAGACCGCCGGGCGGCCGAGCGCGAACTCGCCGGCCAGATCGGTCGTGGCCCGCGGCCCGTCGCGCAGGTGCTCGAGGATGCGGCGGCGCACCGGGTTGGACAGCGCCGCGAAGACGTCGGTGGACACGGCTCCACATTAGGTCGGGAGTTCCCGACGCGTCAAATTTATTCGACGCGTTTCCCGGGAGCTCCCGCGCAAGCCGTCCCGGTCAGGCCGCGTCCCGCGCAAGCCATCCCGCTCAAGCCGTACCGGTCAGGACGCCGGCTCGGCGAGGTGCCAGCGCACGATGCAGAAGCCGTGCTTGATCGCGTTCGCCAGCGCCGCCGGTTCGGGACGTCCGTCCGGGCCCTTCGGCAGCCCGATGAACTTGCTGGCGGCCGGGTTCCCGGCGGCCATGACCCCGAGCAGCCGGACCACCTCGTCCTGGTCCCGCACGAGTTCCGGAACGGCCTGGTGGTCGCGGCCGCGGATGCGCAGGCGGACCGGGGTGGTCTCGCGGAGGTTGTACTTCCACTTGCCGCCGCCCGGGGTCAGCAGCACCTCGCCGTCCCTGACGTAGCTCAGCGGCTGCTTGTAGAGCCGGCCGGACTTGCGCCCGATGATGTAGGCGAGCATGAGCCGGCCGCCGAGCGGCGTGGCCACCGGCAGGCCGAGCACGCGCCGCATGCCGATGTTCGCGGTGTTCATCACCCGCGCCTGGGCGCGTCGCTTGAACGGCACTTTCGCGCCCGCGGCAGTCTGGTTCGACATGTCACTCTCCTTCTGCGAGCCCCTGCCAGGGCACTGCCGTGTCCGCGCCGCCGACGTTCGCCACGAGGCGGTCGAGCAGAGCCGAGAGAGCAGCCGCGTCGTTCTCGGTCAGGCCCTGGTGCAGCCTGCTGTTGAACGCCATCGCGGCCTCTCGCAGCCTCAGGAACGTCTGCCGGCCCTCTTCGGTCAGCTCCACCACGTGCACCCGCCGGTTCCCCGGATCGCGCTGCCTGGTGATCAGGCCGCGTTTCTCCAGCGCGTTGAGGTGGTGGGTGAGCGTGGCGTCGGTGACGCCGACCGCCTCGGCCAGCGCCCGCTGGTGCGGCAGGCGGTGGATGGTCAGGTTCAGCAGGATCAGCCAGACCGGAAGCGTCCCGCCCGCTTGCCCGAGCGCCTCGTCGAAGGCGCGGCTCACGGTGCGGGCCGCCTGGCTCAGCTGAAGCCCGATCGGGGCCTGGAAGCTCGGCATGACGGTCACCCTAGCAGGGCTGGTTGATGTCTAACGTTTAGAAGTCTAAGCGTTTGTCATCGAAGGAAGCAAGCTCGGTGGGCGCAGGCAGAAGGACGCCGTCGGCAGTCGGGGAAAAATATCGATGCTGGCTTGTCATGTAATTGCATATGAGCGCAATATCTTCATGGTCATCATCTCCCGGCTCCGACCGAGCTGGCGGTTCATCGGAGGTGTCCGCGGCATGGAAATCGCCCTGGGACCCATCCAGCTGGATGGGTCCCGGGGCGAATCGTTCTGTCAGGGCACGAGGCTGAACGCCTGCGATGCGGTGCCGTTGCAGGCGTACTGCGCGAGCTGGGCTCCACTGCTGGTCGAGGGAGTGCCTATGCAGAGGCCTGAATTGTCCGCGTTGAACGTGTAGTAGCCGGAGTACTGGAGGGTCGAGGAGAAGAGCGCGTTGGTGTTGCCGGTGCCGCCGTAGTTCCAGGTCTGGAGCGTCGCTCCTTGGCCGGTGGCCGCGATTCCGCCGGTGATGTTCCAGCTCTCGCCTTCGGACTGCGAGTTCTCGTTGACCACTTCGTAGTAACCGCTGACCGACGTCGGGACGAACTGCCACCTCTGGCTCGTGGCCCCGGTACAGGCCGACTGCTGCACGGCGGTGCCGTTGGCGGTCGAGGCGCCGGCGGCGGTCGCGCACAGACCAGAGCCCTCATTGACGACCTGGTACCACGACGAACTGTTGATGCCCGAGTTGGGCACGAGCTTGAAAGCCTGAGCAGTGCTGCCGTTGCACGTGTTCTGCACGAGCTGAACCCCACTGCTGGTGGAAGGGGCGCCGATGCACAGACCCGAGTTGTCGGCGGCGAAGGTGTAAGTGCCGGAGCTGCCGAGCTTCGCGTTGAACAGCGCGTTGGTGTTGCCGGTTCCGCCGTAGTTCCAGGTCTGGAGCGGGACTCCCTGCCCGGTCGCCCCGACCCCGCCGGTGATGTTCCAGCTCTCGCCTTCGGACTGCGAGTTGTCGTTGACCACTTCGTAGTAGCCGCTGACCGAGGTCGGCACGAACTTCCACAGCTGGCTGGCCGAACCGGTGCACGCTGACTGGTTCACGGCGGTGCCATTGGCGGTCGAGCCACCCGCGGCGGTCGCGCACATACCAGAGGCCTGGTTGACGACTTCGAACCACGACGAGGTCACGCCCGACGCGGCGAAGCTCATGTTGTGGACGTTCCAGCCGCCGTTGTCCTCGTCGAGCACCAGCGTCTGGGTGCCTGCGGGCAGCGTGAGCGTGGCGGTCACCGTGGTCCAGTTCTGCCAGCCCCCGGTGGCCGGGACGTTGATGTTGCCGGTGAGGTTGGTTCCCGACAGGTTGGCTATGTGGAGGCCGTCGGTGACGCCGCTGGGCGAGGCCAGGCGCATGCTCACCGTGTAGGTGCCCGCGCCGGCCGCGTCGACGGTGTACCGGAATCGCTGCCCGCTACCCGTCCAGCCGAGGTCGTACGCGGCGCCCGTACCGGTCGTGCCGGTGGTGTCGCCGGTCGTCTCCAGGTCCACGCCGTCGCTACGGTAGCTGTCGGCCGTGCCGTTGACCGAGCTGACGCTGTACCCCACGCCCTGTCCGCCGGTGTCGTAGTTGGCGGCCTGGACGGTGCCGGGCACTGCGGGCGCGCCGCCGCCGTAGGCGGCTTCGCCGGAGGGCGTCAGACTGTAGCCTGCGGCGACGATGTTCGCCTGGACCGCGCTCTGTGTGGCCTGGGACGGGAACCCGGCGACGTCGGCGGCCTCGAAGAACTCTCCGGTGCCCAGGCTGGTGTTGTCCCCGCCGGTGCCCAGTTCGATGGAGCTCTGGATCTTCATCGGGTTGTACCCGTTCGGCAGGGCGCCCGAATAGGTCTGGATCAGCCCGCCCGCCTGGGCGTCACCGTACTGCAGGGTCATGTTGGTCGACCCGTTGTTCTCCTCCCAGGCGCTGAGGAACGAGGCGTTCTCGCTCGGGTAGGCGGACGGGTTCGCCCCGGTGTTGCTGAAGTACATGCCGTTCTCGATGTCAGCGCCCACCCAGGGGCCGGGACCGGTGCAGTTGCCCGTCCAGCAGTCGGTGCCGTAGTAGATCGCGTTCATGGTCGCGTTGCCGTCATCCGAGTCGTTGGACTCGCCCTGGCCGAAGTCGAAGCAGCAACTGGCATCGGTCAGGTTCGAGGAGGTGACCATGTACAGCCCGTCCGCGGCGGAGCCGGTCGGCAGGTTGCGAGGAGAGTTGTCGCGGTAGCCGACGCCGAACTTGTCGACTTGGATCCCGTACGCGGGCTGGCCTCCGACGTAGATCGGCAGCGCCTGTGCGGGTGCGCCGATGTCCGCGCCGTTGGCGCCGGGGCCCGCGTTCCCGCCGCCACAGCCCGAGCAGGCGGTGCCGGGGGAGATCGGCATGTTGTTGGCGTTCGAGGTCTGATCGTAGAGTTCTGTGATGGTGCAGTTCGTGCCGGCGCAGAACGAGTTCTCCGGCGCCACGTTGACGACCCCGCCGGCCGACTCCAGGCCGACGTTGAGGTAGGTCGAGTCGGAAGCGCGCTGGACCTGGTAGAGCGGCCCGTCATAGGCCCCGAACAGCGCCCGGGTGGTGCTGTAGGCGGCTTCGCACGGGGTGCCGCCGGAAGCGTAGATGTCGCAGGCCTCGGACGTGGCCGCGTGCGCGGTCGTGGCGCCGAACGCGAGGATGGCGCACGCGACCGTCAGCACGAATGCCGCGGCCAGCCCTGCCCATCGTCGGGGGAGGGTTATCGAGAACATGTGTCAGCCTTCGTGGTCGTCAGGGGGCGTAGAGGGAGAATTCCGAGACCTGCGCGCCGTTCTGCACGCTGTTGGCCGTGAAGTTCAGCTGCACGTAGCGCTCGCTGGTGCCCGACGGCACCGTGATCGTGACGGTGTTGCCGCTGCTGGGGTTGAAGGTGTACGCCGCCGAGGAGACGAGCGTCGTCCACGTGCTGTCGTCGGTACTGCCCAGGATCGAGAGTGTCTGGGTTCTGGTTTGCCAGGCGGACGACGGCGGCAGGTTGAGCACGACGGCGCCGATCGCTTGGCTGCTGCCCAGGTCCACGGTCAGGGTCGAGGGCCAGGCGCCGTTGGTGCTCTCCCAGTACGTGCTCGTATTTCCGTCGTCTGCGTTGGCGGGCGCGTAGTTCTGGGTCGAGCTGCTCGCGCTGATCGGCCGGTTCAGCGCCAAATCAGGCTTCGGGCCCCCCGAATCGGCGGCGATGCCCCACACCTGGAACTCCGAGACCTGCGCGCCGTTCTGTACGCTGTTGGCCGTGAAGTTCAGCCGCACGTACTGATCGGACGTGCCGGACGGCAGGTTGATGGTGACCGTGTTTCCCGTGCTGGGGTTGAAGGTGTAGGTCGCCGAGGCGACGATCGTCGTCCAGGTGCTGTTGTTGGTGCTGCCCAGGATCGAGAGCGTCTGGGTCCTGGTTTGCCAGGCGGATGACGGCGGCAGGTCGAGCACGACGTGGTTCAGCGCGTCGCTCGCGCCGAGGTTCACGGTCAGAGTCGAGGGCCAGGCGCCGTTGGTGCTCTCCCAGTACGTGCTCGTATTTCCGTCGTCTGCGTTGCCCGGCGCGTAGTTCTGCGTGGAGCTGCTGGCGCTGATCGGCGCATTGAGGGCGAGGTTGACGGACGTGCCGCCGCTGCTGGTTCCGGTGCCCGATAGAGCGACCGTCAGCGAGGCGTTCGTCGCGTTGCTGGCGACGGTAAGCGTTCCGGAAGCCGAGCCGGCCGCGGTCGGCGTGAAGGTGACATTCGCCGCGCAGGACGCGCCGGCAGCGAGCGCGCCGCCGCAGGTGTTCGTCGCGGCGAACGGGCCGGACGCGGCGACAGACGAGATCGTCGCCGTGGCGCTACCGGTGTTGGTCAGGGTTACGGTCTGCGCGGCCGTGGTCGCGCCGACGCTCTCGCTGCCGAACGCGAGCGAGGTCGGCGACGCGCTCAACGTGGCGGTGCCGCCGCCGGAGCTCGTCGTCGACATCGTCACGTTGCTGACGATCAGCGGCTGGCTCGGCGCGGTGACCTGCAAGCGCAGATCGGCGCCCATGTTCTGGGCCTCGTCGAACTGAGCCCCGGTCAGCTGCACGTTCGCCGTGGCCCAGGTGCCGGTGCCCGGGCTGGAGACGGACGGGCCGGACTGGTAGGCGTTGGTCGGCGTGTCGTACTGCACCGCGAAGCCCTGCCCGGCCGACGCCCAGTAGGTGACCTGCATATTCACCGTCGAGGCGGTGGCCACCGCGCTGAACGGGTCGAGCTGCAGGTAGACGTTCGCGTCCGAGGAGCCGCTCTGCGCGAGCGTCCAGGTCTCCACCGCCGCCGTGCCGCTCTGGGTGAGCTGGGTCAGGTTGCCGTCAGCGCCCTGATTGGTCTGGCCGACGCCCAGGAACTGCAGGCCGCCGCTGGAGGATCCGGGCGTCGCGGTCACGTTGGTGGCACCGGTCTTAGAGGCCGGGCAACTCGCCGACGCAGTTCCCGCCGGTGCGGCGCCGGCCACCACGTTCCAGAGGGTGAGTGAGGCCGCGGCGATGTTCGCCGACGCGCAGATCAGCCCGCTGGACTGGACCGTCTGCGGTACAGCCGCGCCGGTCGCCGCGTTCACCAGGTGGTAGCTGCCGGAGTTGAGCTCGAGCCCGGTCGGGTTGATCGCGATCGGGCTGTTGTACGCGGTGCCGGAGGTGATGTCGGCCAGTGTGATCGTCGCACTGGTGTGGCTGCTCGCGACGGTCGGGATGGTCTGCAGCACGCCCGCGTTGGCCAGCAGCGCGTACGCGGGGGCATAAGCGGCCAGCTGGCCCTCCTGGGTGAGCACCTTGCCGCCGCCCGACTGATACGCGGTCAGGTTCGCGTCCACGCCGTTGAGCGGAAGCACCGCGGTGAACTGCGACAGACTCACCGCGCCGTTCGCGACTTCCTGGCTGGTGACGACCGCGAAGCCGGACTGATAGTTCTGCCACAGATTCGTGATCTCGTCCTCGACGTTGTTCAGGTTGCCGCCCGGCGATCCGCCGTAGCCCTGCGAGACGTCGATGTAGACCGCGGCCGGCTGCTGCGGGTACGAGCCGGACAGCCCCCGCAGTGTCGAGACCCAGTTGAGGTAGACCGGGAAGCCGACGGTGTCCTTCTGGGTGCCGTCGTGGATGAAGAAGTCCTCGCCGGCGCCGTTCGGCAGACCCATGGCGTAGCTGGAGAGCCACTGCACCGCCTGCGCCGCGAGCTGGCTGCTGTCGCTCGGCGCGGTCCACTCCTGCGCCAGCTTCACCCCGTACGCGCGGGCCAGGGAGCCGAGGGTGAGGGTCAGGCCGGGAGACTGCGCCGCGTCGTCGATGACTGCGACGTTGTACTTCTTGGCCAGCGCGAAGAAGGTGTCCGGGTTGTTCGCGTATGCGGGCGCGTTCGCCAGGTGGCCGCCGAAGTAGTAGTACAGCGGCGTGCTCGCGGTCACGTTCCGGACATCGGCGGTGAGCTGGTCGTACGTGGTCTGCACGCTCCAGGCGCGGAAAGCCTGGTAGACCGCCGCGAGCGACTGCCCGGGCGCGGCCGAAGGGACCTGGCTGAAGGACGAGTAGGACGTGCCGTAGTCCGTGTTGAAGGCGGCGATCGTGCCGTAGGTCGCGGGCAGGTACGTGTTGCGGAACTCGGCGACGTCCGCGGCCGCCCAGCCGCCCGCGCCACCGTTGACGTCCCACTGCGCGTCGAGGAATCCGTAGTCGAGGATCGAGCCGCCGTAGCCGGCCTCGTTCGCGATGTGCTGGACGGTGTCGGTCACGTAGGTGAAGTACTCGGACTGCTCGGTGGCGTCCCACCAGGCGGGGGCAGGGCCCTGCGTCCCGCTGCTGGTGGTCTCGAAGTCGGTGATCCAGGGCGCGGGAGAGCCGCCCCAGCCCGATTGCCAGAAGATCGGGACCAGCTGGATCCCCGCTGCGGCCGCGTTCGCGAGTTCCTGGTCGATCTCGGTGAAGTTGAACGTGCCGACGGAGGGCTCGAGGGTGCCCCACGGCATGTTCAGTTCGGCGCTGTTGAGGCCGTCCGCCTTGAGCGCGGCGAAGCTCGCCTCGCTCCAAGCGGTGCCGTTGTTGTCGAAGTCGAGCTGGGTCGACCAGATCGGCGTCACCGGAGAGGACGCGGCGGTGGCGGGGGCGGCGAGGGCCACGCCGCCCGCCCCCAGTAAGCCGGCGACACCGGCTACGGCCGCGGCGCGCCGTAAAGATCGGATGTGATGGGACACCTCGGGCTCCTTCGCAGGGCACTGGCTGTGGGTCGCGGTGCACCGTGGAACGTAATCACCCGAGGGGTTTTCTGCAATATGCCGATGAGGACTTTGCCAATCATTGCTAGTGGATGAAAGATCCGCGCGGATCAAGCGGGCGGCGTGGCACCCACACCCGGTACCGCGAGGTGGTGAGCGGCTGGAGCTCGAGCGGCTGTCGGTTCCCGAGCGAGGCGAGCATGTCGGTGGGAGCTCCTGGCGTTGTCTCGACTCTCCGGGCCGGCCTGGGAGCGGGCCGACACGTGCGGGTACCGGAAGTCGATCATGCTGGAGCACCGAGAGGGCGCATTTGGCGCCCGCGTGTTCACGACGAGGCGGCGAGCAGAATCGTGTGGAAGCGCTCGGTGACGAGCCCGTCCGGGAACTGATCTGCCAGCAGCCGACGCTCCCGGGCGATGAAGTCTGGCATGGCGTCGCCGAGCTGTGCGATGTACGACCGGGACGCCACGTAGCGCAGGTACGTCTCCAAGTCGATCGTGCGCTGCCAGGCGAACGTGAGGGTCTGCGGGCTGAGCCCGGGGGTCTGGCCGTAGTCCTCGGTGATCTCGGTCTCGGAGAAGCGGCGCCAGCCGGGGGCGGCTTCGGCGATGCGCTCGGCGTGCGCACGCTCCCAATCCGCCTCGTAGACCGTCTGGTTCCACCAAATCGCGAGCAGTCCGCCCGGTCGCAGGACACGTCGAGCCTCGGCGACTGCCCGCGCCTTATCCATCCAGTGCCAGGCCTGCGCGCACGTGACTATGTCCGCGCTGCCGTCGGCGAACGGGAGCGCATGCGCACTGCCCTGGACGGCGCGGACGCCGGGCGAGCCGGCGGCGAGCTTGGCCAGCATGGCCGCGGAGAGTTCGAGGGCGACGACGTGCGCCCCGCGCTCGGCCAGTTGGCGCGAGGCGATGCCGGTGCCGGCGGCCACATCGAACACCAGGGCCCCGTCGAGGCGCACGGCCCCGAGGAGCCTGTCGAGGGTCTCGAAGAGCTCGGCAGGGTACTGCGGCCGGGCCGCGGCGTAGTCGCGCGCGGTGGAAGGGGAGTCGAACTTGGACACATCCGCCATGCGCTCCACAGTAACGCGCATGAGCGTTCTCCAAAACAATCTGTCGCGGGAACGATCCATGGCCTTGACGCCGCCTAGGAATAAGGCCAATACTTTTTAGTCGAACGCAGAGGCCGACGCGCAGCACGACGCAGTGTGGAGGGAACGACGCTCATGGCGGCAACCGAACCCATCGTGATCATCGGAGCGAGTCTCGCGGGCGTGAAGGCGGCCGAAGCCCTGCGGGAGGCCGGCTACGCCGGCGCGATCACGCTGATCGGCGACGAGAGTGAGCCGCCCTACGAGCGGCCGCCGCTGTCCAAGCAGTACCTGATGGGCACTCAAGAACGCGGGAAGATGTTCGTGCACGACCCGGAGTGGTACCGGGAGCAGCGCGTCGATCTGCTGCTCGGCAGCGCCGTCGAAGCGATCGACCGCGAGCGCGGCGCCGTCGTCCTGGCCGGCGGCCGTCGCCTCGCCTACGGCGAACTGCTCCTGACCACCGGCGCCCGGCCGCGTCGCCTCTCCGTCCCCGGCGCGGACGTCGAAGGCGTGTATTACCTGCGCCACGTCGCAGACTGCGAACAGCTCCGGCACCTGTTCCAGACCGCCTCGCGGGTCGTGCTGGTCGGTGGCGGTTGGATCGGGCTGGAAGTCGCGGCCGCGGCCCGTGAGGCCGGAGTCGAGGCGACCGTGGTGGAGATGGACGCGCTGCCGCTCGGGCGCGTCCTCGGCCCCGAGATCGCGCGCGTGTTCGCCGACCTGCACCGTGAGCACGGCGTGGACCTGCGCACGGGCGTGCAGGTCGCTGAGATCCTGGGCGAGGGCGGTCGGGCGAGCGGGGTGCTGCTGGCCGACGGTACGCGTATCGAGGCTGACGCGGTGATCGTCGGCGTCGGCGCCGTCCCCAACGTCGAGCTGGCCGAAGCGGCCGGGCTCGTAGTCGACAACGGCGTCGTCGTCGATGCGTCCTTGCGTACATCGGACCCGCACATCTTCGCGGCCGGCGACGTAGCGAACGCCTTCCATCCCTTGCTGGGCAAGCACATCCGGGTCGAGCACTGGGACAATGCCCGCCGACAGTCGAAGGCTGCTGCGCAGGCCATGCTCGGCGAGGACGTCGCCTACGATCACGTGCCGTACTTCTTCACCGACCAGTACGACCTCGGCATGGAGTACTCCGGACATATCGAGCCCGGCGGATACGATGAAGTCGTGGTACGCGGGGACCTGAGTGCCCGTAAGTTCGTCGCGTTCTGGCTCGACCGAGGACGCGTCAAGGCCGGCATGAACGTCAACATCTGGAACGTGAACAAGCAGATCCAGCGACTGGTGCGTTCCGGTGACGTCGTCGACAAGGGCAGACTCGCCGACCCGGACGTACCGCTGGACACCCTCAGCGCATCCTGACACGACGGCGCATCCCGACGGAAAGGCGGCTTCTCACGGTGAAAGCTCCGCAGCTGACGGCTCTGGTCAACGGCAAAGCCCTGCCGCGCCCCGACGACGAGGACGCCGCCTGGCCCGGCGTGCACCAGCGGCAGATCGACCCCGAACAGTGGGAGCGCTACGAAGCGAACCTGCTCGAGATATTCACGGCGCTCGGCATGCCGCCGGGCACCCCGGGCACCGAGGACACGCCGCGCCGATTCCTGCGCGCGCTCTACGACGCGACCAGCGGCTACGAGGGTGACGAGAAGCTGGTCACCACGTTCCCGACCGAATGCCACAGCGGTTCGGCTTCCCGCCTGAGCCAGATCGTCGAAGGCCCGATCCCGTTCTACTCCCTGTGCGAACACCACGCGCTGCCGTTCCACGGCACCGCCTACCTCGGGTACATCGCGCACGAGCGTATTCTGGGCCTGTCCAAACTCACCCGCCTCGTGCGCCTGTTCGCCCACCGCCTCACGGTCCAGGAACGACTCGGCGAGCAGATCGCCGACGCACTCGAGCACATCCTGGCCCCGCACGGCGTCGCCATCCACATCGAGGCGGTGCATCTGTGCACCCAGATGCGCGGAGTGCGCGAACTCGACTCCAGCACCCGCACCTCGACCTGGCGCGGCGCCTACGCCGAAGACCCCAGCCTGCGCGCCGAGTTCTTCCAGCACCTGCAAGCTCCGTCGGGACCGGGCCGTGCCCGATACTGAGCTCAAGCTGGCCGGGCCGGGCACCTCCACCCGGCCACTGGAGATCCTCTACGAGCACCCGGACATAGCCGGCCGGCCCCTGCCCGCAGGCCTCCACGCGCTCTACGGCGGCGGTTTGGATCTGCCCTCGCCGTGTCTTTACGCGAACTTCGTCGCCTCGATCGACGGTGTGGCCGCGCTCGGGCCGGAGCACCCCTCATCCGGATCGGCAATCAGCGGCCGGGAGCCCGCCGACCGGTTCGTCATGGGTCTGCTACGCGCCTTCGCGAGCGCAGTCCTGATCGGCGCCGGCACTCTTCGCGCCACTCCGACACACCATTGGACCCCCGAGCACGTCTACCGTGCGGCAGCACCCGAGTTCGCCGCGCTCCGCGCTTCTCGCGGACTGTCCGCGCAGCCCGAGCTCGTGATAGCCACCGCGCGCGGCGATCTGCCCGCCGACCACCCCGCCCTCGAGGCGGGAGCCGTGATCGCCACCACCGAAGCCGGAGCCCGCCGCCTGGCCGGACGCATACCCGGAACGTGCACGATCCTGGCCCTCGGCGACTCGCCGACGATCGACCCGGCCGTGCTCATGCAGGCCGTCCGCGCGCGCGGACACGCCGTCGTCCTCACCGAGGCCGGACCCCGCCTGATCGGCCGACTGGTGGACCGGGGCCTGCTCGACGAGCTGTTCCTCACCATCGCACCCGTCCTCGCCGGCCGCGACCGGATCCCGCGCGCCGGGCTGATCGCAGACCTCGAGCTGCTCCCGGGCCGCCGGGAGACCGCCGACCTGGTCGGTCTGCGCCGCCAGGCCTCGGTCCTGTTCCTGCGCTACCGGCTGTCCTCGCCTCAGCCTCAGCCGAAGGTGAAGGAGTAGGCGCTCAGCCCGGGTGACAGGGTGAGGGTGAGCGTGCCGGACTGCGGGGTGCTACCGCCGACCACGGTGTAGATGTCCGGCGCGCCGGAGACGTTGTAGACAGTGGTCTTGCCGTCGACAGTGGCGGTGACGGTGCCGGTGCCGCCGACGTCCAGGTAGACGTAGTCCGCGTCGAAGTTCAGCTCGATGCCGGCGCCGGCGCCCGAGGTGATCGACTCGTCGGCCACATTCCAGTTGCCGGTGAGCGCGAACGCGCTGGTGGGCAGCGAAGGCGGATAGCTGTACTTGCTCGTGCCGTCGGTCAGCGAGCCGGCCGAGCTGCCGGCGAAGCTGTCCGCGCGCTCGGCGCCCAGGTACGTCTCCGGGGTCTGATTCTGATTGGTGGGGGTGGTGTCGCGCACATCCGTCGCGGCGGGGAGCGCGACCGTGGGGTGCGCGGCGGTGAGCAGCTGCCGGATCAGTGACTCGGTCTGCGAGTAGTCGCCTTCGCCGATCGACACGTGGCGGACCTCGCCGGTCGAGTCCACGAGGTATTCCGCCGGCCAGGATTCATTGCCGAAGTCGTTCCAGGTCGTGTAGTTGTTGTCCAGCGCGACCGGGTAGGTGATGTGCAGCCGGGCCACGCCGGCCTGCACGTTCGACGCGACGTGCTCGAAGGCGTACTCGGGCGTGTGCACGCCGATCACGACCAGGCCGTCGGCGGCATAGTTCTGATACCAGGCCTCGACGTGCGTGATCGCGCGCTGGCAGTTGATGCACGAGTAGGCCCAGAAGTCGACGAGGACGACCTTGCCCTTGAGCTGCGCCGGGGTCAGCGCCGCGTCGCCGGGGGTGTTCAGCCACTGCTGGATCCCGTCGATCTTGGGCTGGGTGCCGCAGTTCTGCAGCGTGGCGGCGGCTTCCTCCGCGCAGGCCTGCAGGTCCTGGGACTGGCCCGAGCTGATCAGCCCGGCTCCGGCGTGGTCCAACGCCGTGTTCAGCGTGTTGGTGTAGTCCGGGATGGCGCGTTGCAGGGCGTCGGTGACGTTGAAGGTCAAAGCCACGGCGAGCGCGACGACCATCACTCCGGCCAGCGCCCGCACCTTGCGCTGCCGGTCGCGGAACGCCCGTACCCGCTCGGCGATGCGCCGGCCGGCGAGGGCGAAGAAGAGCAGCGGAAGCGTGGTGCCCAGGCCGAAGGCGAGGGTCAGTGCGATCGTATGCGCGCCGATCTTCCCGGTGGCGCCGGCGACCGTGATCGCGGCGAGTACCGGTCCGGCGCACGGGACGTACACGGCGCCGAGCGCGAGTCCGAGGACGAAGCCGCCGTGGTCGCCGGTCACCCGCAGCTGGGGGATCCGCGCGAACGGGCGCTCGAGGAGCGCCTCCACGCGCGGGAAGAGCATCCCGATGCCGAGCAGGACGAGGACGACGAGGCCGGCCCAGCGGATGATGTCCTTGGGCAGCGGCAGGACACTGAGCACGAGGGTGCCCAGCAGGGTTATCAGGCTGAAGCTCAGCGCCAGACCGGCGACGATCAGATAGGGGCGCAGTCGGTCCCGGCGCAGCTTGCGCATGCGCTCCAGCCGGGCGCGTTCGCGGGCCGCTTTGGTCCCTCCTGCCTTGTTCCCGCCCGTGCCCGATGCGCCCGACGCGCCGGCTGTCCCCGACGCGGTCGCCGCGCCGCCGGATCCGGACAGGAAGACCACCGGCAACACCGGCAGCACGCACGGGGAGATACCCGTGATCACGCCGCCGAGGAAGCCGATCAACACCAAAGCCGGCACCGCGTGCCTCCGGATCTCGTCGGGGCGCGGATCCCAGCCGTGCCTAGGAACCTTCTACCGCCTCAAGCTGAAGTGAAGGATCGGGCCGCAGACCCGTTCCCACGAGGTGCTGACGTGGCGGAGGCGCTGTCGGTTCAATCCGGTCTCAGGCGAGCGCGCTGCGCAAGCCGAGGCCGATGAGTACGCAGCCGGTGATGCGCTTCCACCTCCCCTTCGCGCGTGCCGATGCCAGGAAGCGGTTCGCCCCGGACAGGACGACCGTCCAGCCCGTCAGCCAGGCGGCGACGAGCAGGCCCTGAGCGGTCGCCAGGGTCAGGATCTGCGGCGCGAGTTCGTGGTGGACGTCGAGGAACTGCGGGACGAGGGTCAGGAAGATGGACGCGGCCTTCGGGTTCAGCACGTTCGCGAGTACGGCCTGGCCGTACGAGGCGACTGCGCCGCGCGGTTCGCGCTCGGCCGGCGTGCCGTCGCCCGGGGGAGTGGGGACGGTGCGCCAGCAGTGCACGCCGAGTCCGATCAGGTAGGCGGCTCCGAGCAGCCGGACGATCTCGAAGTCCGTGCTGGAGTGCATGACCAGCGCGGAAAGGCCGGCGATGGCCAGTGTGGCGTGGACGTAGAGGCCGGTGACGGTGCCGAGGATGATCGGCAGCGCACGGCCGCGGCCGCGCGCGGTGACCTCTCGGACGACCAGTGTGAGGCTGGCGCCCGGCGTGGCGACCAGCGGGAAGACGGCGGCGAGGAACGCGAGGATGAGTGAAGGCCGCACGTGGTGCCTCTACTCTCCGCTTGCCGCGGCGCTTGCGACGATGCTTTCCACGGTTCGGAAGTGGGTGATGATCCGGCCGTCGTCGACGAGATGCAGCGCGATGCCCACGGGCGCCTCGCGGTCGGCGATCTGCTCAGGCCGCGGCGGGACGACGAGGGTCCAGGTGACGGCGGGGGCGAGCAGGACGGGCCGGGAGGCGAAGCTGGACGCGGCGGCCGTGTGGGCGTGGCCGGTGAGCACGGCGATGATCTGCGGATGCCGGTGCAAAAGCTCGGCGAGGGTGTCGGGGTTGGTCAGGGGCACCGAGTCCGGCAGGGGATGGCCGACCGGAACGGGCGGGTGGTGCATGGCCAGCAGCGCGGGCCCGGTGTGTTCGGGGTCTGCGAGGGTGTCCTCGATCCAGGCCGTGGTGGCCTCGTCGAGACGTCCGTCCTCCCGGCCCGGGATGGTGGAGTCGCACATCAGGATGGTCAGATCATTGATACGGCGAGCGGTGTTGACCGGCCTGTCGTGTCGGCCGTCCTCCGTCTCGCCGAGCAACTCCGCTCGGAGCACGCCGCGGGCGTCGTGATTGCCCGGGCAGAAGAGCACGGGGTAGGGCGCGTCGAGCAGCTTGCCGGCTTCCCGGTAGGCGGCCGGGTTGCCGCGGTCGGCGATGTCGCCGGTGACCAGGAGCGCGTCGGGCGGGGTCGGCAGGGACCGCAGATAGGCGGCGGCGCGCTCGAGGCGCTCCGTCGCGCGGGGCGTGCCGTCGAGATGAAGATCACTGATGTGGGCGAGCAGCGTCATGTCGTCCCCCTTCGTAGGCCGCGCGCGGCTACTAACGGCTAAAATTGATTTGCCGTTAGGTGACCCTACGGCAGGCGTTGTGGTGGGATCAAGTACGAACACGTCCTCGGCTGTGGTGAGTGGGAGATCGGGATGCGGCGGTGGCTGGCGCTGGAGCTGGCGGGCACGATTCGGCACGACGGCAACGGAGGCGTCGCCGACGACCTGCTCACCCCGGCCGACCTGGCCGGATGGATCCGCGCGCAGGATGAGCTGCTGAGCCCGCAGCGCATCGAGCCGGGTCTCGTGGAGAGCGAACGAGCGCTGAGTGAAGTCCTCGCCGTGCGCACGGCCGCCCGCGCGCTTTTCGCCCGCGTCGTCGCGCCCGCCCCGCCAAGCCGCGCGGATGCCGGTCGTCTGCCGAACGCGGCGGACGCGCTCGCGGCCCTCAACTGTGCGGCGGCGCGCGTGCAGACGGCCCTGAGCCTCGAGTGGCCCGTCGAAGGCGAGCCGAGCCTGCGCTTCACGGACGAGTCCGTTGATCCGGTGGACCGGCTGACGGCGCTTCTGGCGCGCGAAGCGATGCTGTTCCTGGCAGACGCCGACAGCGGCCGTCTCGCCGCGTGCAACGCGCCGCGCTGCGTGCGGTACTTCCTCAAGGACCACGGTCGGCAGGAGTACTGCAAGCCCTCGTGCAGCAACCGGGCTCGCGCCGCGCGGCACTATCGGCGCCACGAAGGCTCCGCGGAGGGCGGCAGCGTCACGGCGTAGCGGGAGCGGGAGTGGCCGTCGGGGTCGGGGTCGGGGTCGGGGTCGGGGCCGTGCCGACTCCGTGTACGAGTACTGGTACACGTTCGTTCGGTATTCGAACGCCGGCGCCGGGGCGCGGCGTTTGCTGTGCTCTGCGATAACACATCGCGGGGTTCTGCGAAGCCTTGTCCGGCCGAAGTGGCCATTGGTACGGTCAACCAGTGTTACGTAAACTCACTCTTGGGGGCGCTGTCGTGGCGCTGCTCGGATGCGGGCTCGTCACCCCCGCATCAGCAGCTTCATCGGGCGCGGCAATCCAAACCATCGACTATCACGGCTATGAGATCCAGGTTCCGGCCTCCTGGCCGGTCTACGATCTCACGGCAGACCCGAGCCGTTGTGTGCTCTTCGATCAGCACGCTGTCTATCTGGGCACGCCCGGAGCCGACGAGCAGTGCCCGCCGCGTGCCTACGGGCACACCGAGGCGCTGCTGATCCAGCCGGAAGGCTCTTCCGTCCCGGCCGGAACGAGGGAGCTCGGCTCGGACACCGCGTCCTTCTCGGGCGCGCTGACCGCCACGGAGACGACCGGCCACGCGGTGCGGTTCACCGCTCCGGGGCCGGGCGTGCAGGTCACCGCGACCTACGGATCCGGTGAGGCGCAGATCCGCTCGATCCTCTCGGGCGCGCGGATGACGGCCAAGACCGCCGCCAAGGCTCCGGCCGTCGTCACGCCGAAGGCGGCCACCTCCGCCAAGGCGGCCGGCACGGCCACGAAGGCCGCCACGACGTCGACGGCGACGGGGCTGTCCGGGGAGCACGCGCAGGGTCTCGGGATCGACACGTGCGCGGTGCCGTCGGCCGCGACCATGAGCTCCTGGCTCTCTTCGCCCTACCGGATCATCAGCACCTATCTGGGCGGCGCGAACTGGGCCTGCTCCTACGGGGACTTCACCGCCGACTGGGTCAGCCAGGTCGCGGCCGAGGGCTGGCAGTTCATCCCGATCTGGGTGGGCCCGCAGGCTTCGTGCACGCAGCTGACGAACACGACGGTGATCGACCCGGCCAACGCCGTGGCGCAGGGCACGGCCGAGGCGGCGAGCGCGGTGGCGGCGGCCCAGCAGTTCGGCTACGGCCAGGGCACGCCGATCTACTACGACATGGAGAGCTACCCCAACTCAAACACCGCGTGCAGCCAGGCGACTCTGGCGTTCGAGGGTGCCTGGACGGCGGGCCTGCATGCGGCCGGCTACCTTTCCGGGGTGTACTCGAGCGCGGCGACGGGCATCGCCGATCTCGCTTCGCAGTACACGAACAGCGCATACACGAGCCCGGACGACGTGTGGTTCGCCGACTGGAACGACAACCCGGTCCTGGTCAACCCGTACGCGCCGGCCACCGACTGGCCGAACGCGATCATGCACCAGTACTACGGCGACCACAACGAGACCTGGGGCGGGGTGACGCTCGAGCTCGACAGTGACATCGTCGACGCCGACGTCGCCGGAATCCCGAGCGCGGCGGTCACCGGGCAGCCCACCGTGACCGACGAACCGGCGCAGGTCGCCGTGACGCCGGGCGTGAAGGGCCGGACCCAGCTGAAGATCCAGGCCGGCGCGAAGCTCTCGACGATTCACTGGCAGGTCCAGCCGCCCGCCGGCGTCACCGTCTCGCCCTCGTCGGGCATCGCGATCGTGTCCGGAGGCGGACAGGCGTCCATCTCGCTCACCGTCTCGGCCGCCGCGTCGCTCGCCACCGGGCGGTATGACGTGCCGATCGCGGTGACCGTGAACGGGAAGCCGAGCACGCAGACGTATCTGCTGGTCAGCAACGGCTCCGCGCTGGCCACCCCGGTGGTGCTCTACGCCGCGGACACCGCGAGCATGGCGATCGCGCAGGCCGAGGCGCAGCAGCTCGCCCTGCCCGCGAGCAACCTGACCGGCGACTTCGCGACCGCGTGGACCGACGCCTCGAGCGGCTCGGCCCTGGTGATCACGGTCGGCGTGGCGGCGAGCAACGCGCTGTTCCACAACGCCTGCGGATGGGCGAACCCGGCCAACGAGGCCATCGGCCACACGCCCTTCGGCTTCTTCTCGGTGCCGAAGCGGACCGCTGTCAGCGGTGGCTTCGAGGCCGCCGACCTGAGCACGGACGCCGCGAACCAGGCGCTCTCCGAGCAGTTCGCGCACTACGCCATGGTCGGGACGATCCCGAACGAGAGTGCCGCGCAGCCGCTCGGCTCGCTCACCCCGGCGAACACATGCCTCGGCTCGGCCAGCGTGCCGGTGCCGTAGTCGATCGCGCAGAAAGGTGGCCGGCCGGGTGTGAACCCGGCCGGCCACTGTCGTCATGTTTCTCGCCCGTGTCGGGGCTACCCGGCCACGATGCCTTCTCCGCCGACGGCGTTCGGCACTGTCTGAGCTCCGATCCGAGTAAGACCGCCGCCAGGGCGGATCGCGAACTCGTCGAGGATCCCGTTCGCGCCGGTCTGGACGTAGAGGAAGCGGCCGTCGCTGGAGGCGGCCGAATCGACCGCGCCCGGATCGGTCGGCGTGGTGCCGACCCTTTGCATCGTGCCGTCCACGCCGGCGTGCAGAACGGTGACGGTGGAACTGCCGGCGTTGGACGCGTAGAGCGTGCCGTCGGACTCGGTGATCCAGCACGTGGCCGTGCCACCGGTGGAGGCAGTGCGCTGCCGCGTGAGTTTGCCGTCCTCGTGGACGGTGAACGAGACCACGGCGTTGGGCCCGGCCTCGGTCAGGTACAGGAACCCGGTGCGCTCGTCGGTGACGAATGAGAACGGCACCGCGCCCGGCATGTTGTTGACCACGGGCTTGCGCGCGGGCGCGCCGTCGCCGCGCAGCGGGAAGACGTCCACATTGTTCCCGTTGGCCTTGGTCGTCACGACCAGGTCGTGACCATGGTCGGCGAATCCGACCTGGCCAGGCGTGTTCGTGAACTGCGGTGTGGCGTTCGGGTCCAGCCCGAGCGGCCGGTTCCAGGTCCGCTGCGCCCGCAGGTAGCCGCCGGCGACCGTATACCCCTGGATCGAGCCGCCGCCGAGAGCGTTGAGGACGTAGACCGCGTCGTCGTGCACGGCGACACTCACCGGGAACTCGCCGTGGGAGGCCACGATCTGGCGCAGCCTCAGCAGGCTTCCGTTCACGGCGAAGACCGAGACGGTGTCGCTGCCCGCGTTCACGGCGTAGAGCAGCTTGTGCCGGGCGTCGTAGGTGAGCGAGCCCTGAGAGGCGAGGTGGTCGACCACGGACCCGTCGAGCACGCCGCCGCGTCCGCCGGTGGCGTAGACCGCCAGCCGCGTCAGCCGTCCGTCGTCGGCGCGGCGGTAGACGACGACCTGGTTGCCGGTGGTGGCGTCGGTCTGTACGAAGACGACCTGGCCGATGCCGCGGCGCGCGGCGTCGCTGCCGCGTGTGGCGGCCGACGCGGCTCCCGCGCAGATGCTCGCCGCGGTGAGAGCCGCCGCGGCGACCGCCCCGATGCGCATGACCGAGTGCATGAGTTCCTCCTGGGATCTGGATCGGATCTCGGCGCACGTAACGCTAGGAGCGGTTCCGCGGCGATTCGCGCAGACCCACCCTGCATCTTCGGGATTTGACCTCGGTTAGTTCAAACAGCGTCTTATATATGAGTCGGATATAACGTCTCGGCTGCCTATGGCTGCCTGCCTACCGGAGTGCTTCGACGAGTTCGTTCAATGAATTGAGATGGACGTCGAATTCGTCCTCGTCCTCGGGGGCGTCCGCGTGCGGGCGGGCCAGGTAGCCGGTGTGAAAGCCGCTCGCCGCGGCACCGCGCAGGTCCCACGGGTGCGCCGCGACGAACAGGGTGCGGCCCGGGTCGAGGTCGAGCTGCTCGATGGCCAGGGCGTAGACGGCGGGGGCCGGCTTGTAGGTGCGGGCCAGCGCCGCGGACAGCGTGGCGTGCCAACGCAGGCCGTGCCGGCTGGAGATCTCGGCGACCTGGCAGGTGCTCGCGTTGGTCAGGGTGCTGACGGTCGTCAGCTCCGCCAGTTCGCTCAGCTGCTCGGCGGCGTCCGGCCAGGCGGCAAGCCGTCGGCCGGTGCTCGCCAGGGCGTCGAAGGCCTCCGCGGTGAGCCCGATCCCTTCGGCCAGCAGGACCTCCTCGAGCAGAGTTCGGCGCAGCTGCTCCGCCGGCATCCATTCCTCCTCACCACTCGCGATCCGCCTGGTGGCCGCGTGGAAGGCCTCGATCCACGCTTCGGCAGCCCGGGTGGAACGGACCTCGTCGATGCCGGCATCGGCGAGCGCGTCGTGGACCGCGCCGGTGACGGTGCCGACCTCGTCGACAAGCGTGCCGACGAGGTCGAAGACCACGGCGTCGAACTCGGGCAGGCTGTCTGAGAGCGTCATGACGATCCCGATCCTTACGCGCGTTCGATAGTCGGTCGCGCCCCAGGCCGTCCGGCCCCGGCCGCGGCCCGCCGGTTGCCCGGATACGCCGCGTCCATGCGCCCGGGCTCAGCCGGCGGCGTCCTCGGCGTTCTCGGTGCTCACGACGTGCTTGACGTCCTCGATTTCCTCGACCTTCACGCCGGTGAGTTTCTCCGGGTCGAGGATGAGGTCGATCTCGCAGATCCGCTCGTGCACGACGGTGAGGCCCGCTACGGCCACGAAGCCGCCCCGGCCGTGTGCGACCATGCCGGCGGCGCCGTTGACCAGCGCCGGCTTCCACAGGTGGGCGAAGCGCGGGCCCTGCACGGCGGCGTGCTCGGCGACCTCGCGCGCGCCGAGGACCAGGGGTGGAGTAAGCCAGTTGCCCGGTCCGGTGTCGATGCGCAGCCGTACGTCCGGGTCGAGCAGCTCCAGTAGCGACGTCACGTCGCCGCCGCGGGCCGCGGCCAGGAACGCCTCCGCGATCCGACGTTGCGTCGGCACGTCGGCGTCCGGCCGGGTCTCGCTGCCGTGCACCCGCCGCCGAGCCCGGCTGGCCAGCTGCCGCGTGGCCGCCGGGGTCTTCTCCACGATCGGGGCGATCTCCTCGAACGGCACGCCGAACATGTCGTGCAGCACGAACGCCAGCCGTTCGGCCGGGCGCAGACTGTGCAGCACCACCAGCAGCGCGAGCCCGACCGAGTCGGCCAGCAGGATCTCCTGCTCCGGGTCGGGGGAGTCGGCCGCGCTGATCACCGGCTCGGGCAGCCAGCTGCCGTGCAGGTCCTCGCGCCGGGCCCGGTCGGTCCGCAGCATGTCGACGCAGACCCGGCCGACGACGGTGATCAGCCAGCCGGACAGGTCCGCGATCGCCGAGCCGTCGGCGCGGCCCAGCCGCAGCCACGCCTCCTGCACAGCGTCGTCCGCGTCGGCGAGCGAGCCGAGCATCCGGTAGGCGACGGCGCGCAGCCGCGGCCGCTGGCGTTCGAACTGCTCGGCGTACCAGGCGGAACCGGCTGTGCTCTCGGCTGGGCTGCCGGGCGCGCTGCCAGTTGCGCTGCTGGGCGCGGGGTCAGTCACGGCCGAAGGCCTCGCGCTTGATCACCTGCAGCAGTGTAGGCGCGCCCTGACTGGTGGTCACCTCGACCGTACGGCCGGCGAACCGGTCCTCGCCGACCTGGCGGACCAGCAGATCGGCCAGATCCGCGCGGCTGGTGAAGACCCCCTCGAGCGGCCCGTCGCTCACCTCGTACGCCGAGACGTCGTCCGCGTCGAAGAGCCCGGCGGACCGGATGATCGTCCAGTCCACGTTGCTGTCGGCCACGATGCGCTCCATCGCCCGCATGTCTGCGTAGGTGCTCTTGCCGATGGTTTTAGTGATCATCGGCTGCATCACCCGGTTGAGTAGGAACCCGCCCTCGCTGTGCGGATGCGGCTCGACCGCGGTCGAGCTGACCACGGCCAGCCGCTTGACCCCGTGCCGCAGCATCCCGGCGAGGATCGTCGCTGCGGCCGTGCTGTACACGGTGATCGGAGCGCGGGCGAACGGGACGCCGATGCTGGAGAGCACGGCGTCAGCGCCCTCGACCGCCCGCGCGGTCGCGCCTTCGTCGGCGACGTCGGCAGCGAAGACCGTCAGCCGGCTGTCGCGGATCGGGAACTGCTCCGGCCGCCGCGTCACCGCGACCACCTCGTGGCCGGCCGCGAGCGCCCGCTGCACCGTCAGCCGTCCGGTAGCCCCGTTCGCCCCGAATATTGTGATCATCAACGTCGCCCCTCGCTCTGCTGCACTCCGTACGACGCTGCCCGCGCCGTCTCACCAAGAGGTCGGATTTCGCGGGGTGCGGTGTGACAGCTCACGGGTCACGGGGGGCTATGTCGTGTGTCACATCCTTCGGCGCTTACGCGGTCAGCTGATCGACCAGCTCGCGCGCCTGTTGAGGGGCGCGCACCTCGAGGTGGACCATCGGCCCGTCCAAGTGCAGAACGAAGGTGAAGAACGGGCAGCACTCCTGCTCGGCCACGCACAGCGCCGCCAGGTCCCCGGCCCGAGCGGCCGGCACGGTCACCTCAAGGCCCTGATCTATTTCCCGCCGGCGGCCGTCCGCGAGCAGCTGCTTCTAGCGCGCGGTCCGCTCCTCGAGTTCCGCACGGTTGAGGGCGCAGGCCACCGGCGCCTCAGGCGCGTCCTCCGCAGCGAGGCCGCTGACGGCCAAGGCAGTACGGTCCGCGGGGAATCCGCACGCGGTATCGCAACGTTCTGAACGCTCCGGCAGCGCGTCGAGGTGCGCCGACGCCCGCCGCAGCTCACTGATGAACCTGTCTACTTCTGCCCGCCGCTGCTCCGCTTCGGCCAGCGATCGTGCCAGCCGCGGGCGCAGATCCGCCTTCACCTCCGCGCAGGCGCCCCTCTCCCAGACGTCGAGCGTTTCCGCTATCTCCTCGAGTGGGAGCCCGAGGTGCTTGGCCGCGCCGATGAACTCCAGGCGTTCGAGCGACTCACGGCCGTAGAGCCGATAGCCCGCGGCCGATCGCTCCGCCGGGACGAGGCCTGCCGTCTCATAGAAGCGCAGCGTCGTCGCCGGCACGCCGGAGCGCTCGGCCAACTCTGAGATCCGCATCTTGTCCACGCCGTCGACGCTAAACCCTCGACCCGACTCGAAGGTCAAGCACTGACCAGCTGTGGTACAGAGCATGGCCGTGCCCCCTCCCCAGCGCTACTATCCCGCCGGGGGGCCAGATTTCCGCTCGGCCACTCGTCGGTCACGAGGCGAGGGAGACCACTGTGTATCTCCGACGACCGCTAAAGATCGGCGCATCGATCGCGCCTGCCCTGGTTCTGATAATGGCTGCGGCGGGCTGCACGTCCTCGGGCTCGAGTGGGCAGAACACGACCACGGTGACCACATCGATCAGCCCATCCGGATCGCTGCCGGTCGGGAATGCGAACACTGCGACGGCCGCCTCCACCGCGAGCCGTTCGGGCTCTGGTTCGGGTTCTGGCTCTGGCTCGGGCGGCGGATCGGGAGGGTCGCGGACCACCGCTCCGGCGACGACGCATTCGTCCCCCAGGGCCTCCGCGTCCCGGACGCCGAGCCCGGCCCCGACCGTGCTGCCCGCAGTCCTGTCGATCACCTACACCACCCCGGGCTGCACCTCGCAGTCCGGCACGAGCACGGTCGTGATCACCTGGAGCACCCAAAACGCGACTGAGGTCTACCTCGGCGAGTCCACCGTCGCCTTCTACTCCGACCCGCGCACCAGCGGCGGCACCGGCCCGCTGCCGCCCGACGGCTCGAAGACGATGCCCTTCAACTGCGCGAACCAGTACGACTACTACATGCTCGGCGTCTACAACTCGGTGGGCAAGGGCGGCGAGACGCAGCAGGTCCCGAACCCGGCGTTCTGAGTGCACGTTCACCGGGGCTCCAGAACCGGTGCCGCCACCGGTGCGGCGGCTCGGGCGACTCGACGTCGTAGCGCTGCAGCGCCATGGTGTCGGGCTGCCCGACCATCGCCGGCAGGGCCAGGAACACCGCGCGGTAGTCGATCTCTGGCTCGCCCGGCCGCGACCGTGTCGCGCGGCGGGGTGACCCGGCGCGCCACGTGCATCCGGACCCTGAAGCAGCGGCGGAGGCCTCGTCGATGCGGGCCGACGTGTCGGCCGCCATCCGATCGACGCTATCCTCACGCCGATACCGAAAGGGGTTGGTGATGGTGACTGGGCCTCATCCGGGACACCAGGTGGCAGGGCGCATAAGCTCGGCGAAGCAGGTGCGGGAGGCGGTGTGGCGGCTTCGTCGCGGTGACTGCCTGGTCCTGCCGTGTGCCGCCGATGAGGACTGCTATGCGCAGGTCATGCTCACCCTCCAAGGCGTCTACCAGGTTGAGTACCGCGTCGGAAGTCCGGATCAGCACTTTCAGACGCGCTCTTTGTCCGCTGAGGCCGTCGGCACGATCCTCGCGGCTTGGATCGAGTCGCTTGAGGGCTGGCAGGACGCTTTCTCTTGGAAGAACATCGGAGCGATGTTCGCCGATGCGGCGTCCGGCGAAGCTGCCGGTATCGAGAGCGTGGACGTGGACGGCCTGCTCGCATCGGCCACCGTGAGGGGTGCTTTGCCCGACGGGCGCGAGGTCCGGTCGGTGCCGGTAGGCCCGGCGCAGGCCGTCCTCACCTGGCAAGCGCTACGCGCCGCGCACGACCGCACCGGCCTGTGGCCGTTCCTGGCCGACCCTCCCGCCGAGCGCGCCCGACCCGAAGTCTGGGCACACCTGCTCGACGACGTGCGAACCGAGGGGCGGCCGCCGGAAGATCGGGATGACCTGTTCGTCTCCTTGCTCGCGAAGACGATCGGCCCGGACGACGACGACCGCGACGAAGAGGAGCGCAAAGTGCTGCGCGACGCTCTGCGTTGCGAGCAGCTCGTCCTGCGTCCGCGTCCAGTGAGCCGTGTGCCTTGGGCGCGAGCAACACGGCAGATCGGGCTGTGCCCGGCAGCGGTGGGAGGGTGGGATATACCGGAGCTGATGGGGTGGGAGGGTGCGGTCAACTTCGCGATCTCCGGCGCCGAGC
The DNA here is from genome assembly GCF_000504285.1 of Actinospica robiniae DSM 44927. Lineage (NCBI taxonomy): Bacteria > Bacillati > Actinomycetota > Actinomycetes > Catenulisporales > Actinospicaceae > Actinospica > Actinospica robiniae. The sequence goes on from NZ_KI632511.1 coordinate 364,063, forward strand.
ACTCGGCCGTCCTGGAGACGTGGCACCGCCGGTACGGAGCCGAGTTGATGGCGCTCACCTTCGACACTGTCGAGCTGTGGGTACCGAACCCGCCGACCGATCCGGGCGAGGTCGCGTCCGTTGCGCTGGAGCAGGTCGCATACTGTCCGGACGCAGTGTTCCAAGGCGCTGGGAGCGTCACGGCGCTGGCCGAGCAGCAGGTCTACAGCGACACCTGGTCCTTCTGGTGGGACTGAGGCACCTGATCGCTCGGCTTGCGCGAAGCAAAATCGGCGAGCGAACCTGCCCCTGCCCTATGCGCCATCGCGCAGCCGCTGCCGGAGGCCTGAGGAATCCGTACCTTTCGGGCGGTATGGGCCCACTGCTCTAGACTGACGCCATGCGTCGTGCACTGATTCTCGGCGGAACCGGAATGATCGGCCGCGCGACCGCGCGCCACCTCGTGAAGGCCGGCTGGCAGGTGGACGTGACCGGGCGCGATCCCGCGCACATGCCGTCGGACCTGGCCGACGCCGGGGCGCGGTTCGTCGCGGCCGACCGGGCGGATGCGGCGGCGCTCCAGCGGGCGCTCGGCGAGGGCGTGGATCTGCTCGTGGACTGCGTCTGCTTTACCGCCGCCGACGCGCGGACGCTGCTTCCGCTGGCCGCCCACGCGACGTCCACCGCCCTGATCTCCAGCAAGGCCGTCTACGTCGACGCGAAGGGCAACCACGCCAACTCCGACACCCCGCCCGACTACGCCGGCGCCATCTCCGAGGACCAGCCCACGCTGCCGCCCGGCGACATGGACTACCAGTCGCGCGAGGGCTACGGCCCCAACAAGGTCGCCGCGGAACTCGTGGCCCTCGAAAGCGGCCTGCCGATCAGCGTCCTGCGGCCGTCGCGCGTGCACGGGGTCGGTTCCGAGCGGCCGCGGGAGTGGGTGTTCGTCAAGCGGGCACTCGACCGCCGAAGCGTGCTGCTTCTCGGCGACGCCGGCGCGGGAGTCGTCCATCCGACGGCCGCCGTGAACATCGCGGCGCTGATCGAGACCGTGGCAGCCAAACCGGGCAGCCGCATTCTCAACAGCGCCGACCCCGACGCTCCGAGCGCGCTCGAGATCTCCCGCATCATCGCCAAGCGGCTCGGCCACACCTGGGACGAGGTGCTGCTCGACGGGAGAGCCCCGGTGGATCTGGGCCGCACCCCCTGGGATTCAAAGCATCCTGTCGTACTCGACACGTCCGCGAGCGTCGCGCTGAGCTACGTGCCCGTCGGCGACTACGCCGCCACCGTCGCGGACGAGGTCGACTGGCTCGTCAACGCCGGCCGCACGGGCGATCCCGAGGGCATCCTGCCCGATCCGCAGGATCCGTTCTTCCTGCCCTTCCTCGACTACGCAGCCGAGGACGCCTACCTGGCTGAGCGAAGCTGATCGCGCGCTTCGGACATCCGGCGTGTCACTCGCTGCCGAAAGGCGGCAGGACGCTGATGATCTCGGCGATGCCGATCGCCGGCGCGATCTCGTGCATCGTGATCATGTCGCCCGGCGTCAGATGTCGCCACCGACTGGGCGTCAGCGGCGCCAGACGGATCGTGCCCTGCTGCCCAGGTTCGATGGAATGCGCGAACTCCACCCAGACGCGTGCGATGGCCAGGTCAGGCGCACCAGCGCTGGTCCGCCGGCCGATGTCCCACATCGGCCGCAGCTCGCCGGCGCCGGGAACGGCCGACCGGCGACCTCCGGTTTCCGGCGAGTCGAGCACAAGATCCGCCCGGATCATGCCGTGGATGGACTCGTATCTCCGCCAGTGGCACCAGGCGACGTTTCGTTCGCGGTACAGCAGACCGGCGCCCTCGGCCAGGAGCTCCCAGAAGCGAGCCGGCTGCGGGTGCTCGTCGCTGACGTCAACGAGCATGCCCAGCGCGAATTCCCATTCGCCCGTGTCGAGCGCGCCAGACGTCGCCCACGGTCATTCCCGCATCGGTCGTGAAGCCCTCGGTGGCAAGGTCGGCAGCTGCGCTCAGGATCTCGACGATGTGCACGGAACGATTATCGGCCTGCGGCCGCGCCTTGCCGTGCCCCGCTCTTGAGCACGGTCGGGTGGAATATTCGACGCGGTATGCCGAATAGGAGCTTGCCGGGCCCACCGGTCTGCCGGTTCGGCCTCGAGGAACAGCAGCTGCCGGTCGGTGAGGAGCATGTATGCCTCACGCGGCGTGAACGCCATGACCAGGCCTCCGACCATGGCGACACTGAGGTGATCCCAGCGAGAATCAGTTCTCTCGGCCCCGAGCCACTCGGCGTCGCACCGGTCGCGCAACCACGCCAGCGTGAGAGCATACTCGCGCAGATGAGCCCGTCGAGGGGGGTCACTGGCGCTTGCGGAGACGGTCGCCGAGTCTGAGCAGCCGGAGGCGGTTGGAGTCGTACATTTTCGTCGCGCTCGAAGGGGTGGCCTCTTTGCGCCCATGGCGTCGACGCTTCTGGATGCGCGGGGCGCCTTGGTTCCTGGCTCGCAGGAGCCGCAGCTCTTGCCCTGCGACGGTTCCGCCTTCGAGAAAGAACATTGCGATCACCCCTCTATATGATCTCGACACCTCCAGGATTTGTTCGATCGCAGACGGGCCGTCTTCGGTAAGGCGGTACCGATATTCCAGGATGCGCGGGGAATTTCTCTCGAAATCGTGCTCCGGCAGCGTTCTGCCTGTCGGTTCCGCGGTTGCCGCGCCCGACTCGAGCAGCACCTCCATGGCCTTCTCCGCGGCCCTTGCGGAGCCGGTGGGGAGATGGCGCAGGCGGTACGTGGTCCAATCGCCGTCCGGGTCGGCCAGAATCTGTTCGAGGGTGCGCCGTACCCCCAGCGCCAGCACCGTCGATTTGGCCATGACGACAGCATAGGTACACACGGCGCGCATGCCAATATCCTCATTCACGGCCGCAGGCGCGGTCGTGAACTGCGACTGCAGTTGGGCGGTCGTTGGGTATTGATCGCCACCGCAGCCGCTCCCGCTGCGATGTTCTTTTTGACTGGGAATGAGCATACCTTCGCAAGGGCGACGATCTGAGCCTGTTCACCAGGCTTCATATAAGGTCCGGCGGTGTGCAAGACTCTCGTCTGACGGCTTTTCCCGCATCAGTCCTTCCATACGATTCGGATGGGCAGGGCCATGCCGGGGACAGCTGCCGGCTCTGTACAGCCGGCTCCGGCTCCGGCTCCGGCTCCGGCCCCGGCCCCGGCAGCGGCGGGGCGATCGTGCGGGTGACGCCTGAGTGTCAGAGGCGGAGTTTAGGGTGGGCATGTCATCCACCTCGGAGAGGAATCAGCACATGGCCTCGCTCGTCCTGAAGATGTCCGTCTCGCTCGACGGCTATATCGCGTCGGCTGACGGGAGTGGTGGCTGGGAGGCTGCCGGGCGCTCCGACGACGGCGCGCGCTGGGTGCTCGAGACCGTGGGCAACGCCAAGATGCACCTCGTCGGGGCGAAGACCTATGCGATGTGGGCCGGATTCTGGCCGGGCGCCGCGGGGCCGTTCGCGCAGCCGATGAACGAGATCCCCAAGGTCGTGTTCTCCGACTCGCTCACCAGCGCCGACTGGGGCCCGGCGACGATCAGCCGTGGGGATGACCTGGCCTCAGCGATCGCGCGCCTCAAGAAGGAGAGCCCTGACGGGTACCTGCTCGCCCAGGGCGGCGTGCGCTTCGCCCGCTCGCTGGTCCGGACCGGCTTGATCGACGAATACCGCCTCGTCGTTCATCCGGTCATCCTGGGTGCGGGTGAGCCGCTCTTCACTTTGCCGCTGGAGATCGAGCCGGTGAGCACCACCGCCTTCAGCCGCGGGACCGTCGCCCACGTCTTCAGGGCGCAGCAGTGATCCAAGCGACCGTCTTCGCTCTGAGGCTCACCATCCGAGCCCCCGCCGAACGCTTCGCCGAACGGTTCACCGACGACGTCCGCCATTCGTGATCGGCTGCGGCCGCCGGGGGAGTAGAGTCGAGGCGTTGCCCGCGATTCGCGCCGATCCCGGTTGTCCATGGCGGGACGACTCAGTGCGGGTCCGGTCATCGGACCGGCCACTTCCTTCAGGAGATTCCCTTCATGGCACGCAGCAGCGCTCTGCGCGGGAGCAGGATCGGTTCGGGCCCGCTGGGCGAGCCGGAGCGTGGTGACCTCATCGAGCGCGTCGCCGTCGCCTTCTGGTGCGCGTCCGGCCATGAGACCCGGCCGCTGTTCGCCGCCTCGGCGGTCGTTCCGGACGTGTGGGAGTGCCACCGCTGCGGCCAGCCCGCCGGCCAGGACCGGGACGACCCGCCGCCCGCTCTCAACGTCGAGCCCTACAAGACTCACCTCGCCTACCTGCGCGAACGGCGCAGCGACGCGGACGCGGAGATCCTGCTGGCCGAGGCGCTGGCCCGACTGCGCGCGACCGCCTGACCCGGCCGGTCGCCGGGCTTCGCGAGCGGCGCATCCGGCGGCGGGGCCGACCGTGCCGTGTTAGGGTTGCGCCATCCGCCTGTTCCGGTGGTGCTCGCCACCGGCGGTGGTCTCGCCCACTTCGCGCCGGGTCCGAGGATCTCCCTCATCGCAGGGAGCGGACTGATCACCGAGCCGATGGGCGAGCGAGGAATGGGCTTCGCCTTCCGCTTGCCGCCCGCCCTGTCCGCAGCCCTGGGAAAGCAGCCGACACCGGCTGCCGCCGCGAGCGCCGGACGGACTCGGTTCCCGGTGAGGCGGGTTCTGATGGTCGCGTACGGGTTTCTGAGCACGTTCCCGCCCACCCGCTGTGCCGTGGCCACCCACAGCCTCGCCCTGGCCCAGCATCTGCACGATCCGGCGAGCGGGGAACGCTGCGGCATCGTGCACGTCGTGGAGCGGCCGCGCCCGGTGCCGAGGCAGGACCCGACGGTCTTCCTGGTCCACGGGCGCCCCGCGAGCGCGATCAGGACGATCGAGGCGCTCAACCGGTACGACGTGGCGATCGTGCAGCACGACTTCGCGATCTACGGCGGCCCGGACGGCGAAGAGGTGCTGGGCGTGATCGAAGCCCTCGACGTGCCGGTGATCGCGGTCCTGCACGCGGTACCCGCCATCGAAAGCGGGCACCGACATCAGGTCCTCCAGCGCGTCGTCGATGCCGCTGCGGCCCTCGTCGTGCTCTGCGCGGCGGACGCCGAGACCTTGCGCGAGCACTACCGCGTCGACGGGGACCGCGTCAGTGTGATCCCACGCGGCGCCACCGCCGCCACGCCCACCCACCCCTCGCGCCGCGTCGTCGAGCCGGCCGCGCCCACGATCCTGACGTGGGGTCTGATCGGCCCGGGCAAGGGAATCGAGCACGCGATCGCCGCGCTCGGCCTTCTGCGCGATCTGGATCCGGCACCCCGCTACCTGATCTGCGGTCAGCCCGACCCCCGCCTCGAGGCCGGCCAGGCGGACGCGTACCACGACCTGCTGTTGCGTACCGCGGACGAACATGGCGTCGCGGACCTCGTCGCCTTCGATCCGGCCTACCGGGCGCCGGGGCCGCTCGCCTCGCTCATCAGGCGGGCAGACGTGGTCCTGTTGCCCTATGAGGAGCGGGAGAGGACGAGCTCGGCCGTGCTCACCGAGGCCGTCGCCGCACGGCGTCCCGTCGTCGCCACTGATTTCCCGCAGGCGCGCGAGCTCCTCGGAAACGGTGTCGGCCTCGTCGTTCCGCAGCGCGACCCCGACGCCCTGGCTCTGGCGCTGCGCAGGGTGCTGACCGAACCCGGCCTCGCGAAAGTCCTGCAGACCAGGTGCGGGCAGATCGCCGAACAACTCGCCTGGCCCGGCGTCGCCGCCTCCTTCGGCGGCCTCGCGCGAGCCGTCCTCGCCGGCGACCGGACGCGGCGTATGGCAGGGGTGCGTGCATCCGCGGCCCCGGGTCGTGTGGAATAGACCCATGACGATCGATCTGACTCTGCCCGATCCGCTGGTCGCGCTTCTCCACAAGGCGTACGGCGAGGGCAGCCGCATCCCGGGCAGCGAGCCGCTCCGGCTGGAGTTGGCCAGGGCGGCGCGCCGCCGCTGGAACTCGTTCAGGCACCGGCACCCCGACCCGGCGCCCGACACGCTCTCCGCCCGCGTCGAAGACCTCGCGCGCGGCCTGCTCGCACGGTGCGCCCGGCACACCGGAGCCATACCGGGCATCGAGATCAGCGAGTGCCGCGAACTGGCCAGGCGGATCGCGGGCGTGCTCGGCGAGCTTCCGCAGAGCGCCGGGTGAGGCCAGGTTGACAATTGCTTGAAACGCACACGTGTTCAGCGGAGTTCCGGACGGGGCGCCGCGGAGCCGGATCCTCAACGAGACGTCAGGATGGTCATATGGAATCCACGAGCTTCATCATCGCGACCGACCAAGGGGGGTTCTGGGGCCGCTCCTTCGGGGCCGACGGAGTGACCTTCGTCAGGTCGAACGCCTACAAGTACGACTCCGTCGAGCTTGCGGCCGCCCACATCGCGCAACTCACAGCGTCCGGCGACACCCGGGCTTATCACGTCGAGGCCCTGCCCCCGGGACGCCGACGCTACTGACCGAGCGTCCCGCGAGCACTCCGGACAGGCAAGATCGGGCGCGGTAGGGATCAGGCCCCTAAGATTCAGTTCCCATGAGCCGTGACACGTCACAAGAGAAGACCGGTCGCATCGCGACCACCCTTTCCTCCGGCAGCCTCGGCACCCGGCGACTCGACCTGCTGCCGTTGCGGGTCGGGCACGCCGAGGAGATGGCCGCCGTGCTCGCCGACCCTGCGTTGCACGCCTTCATCGGCGGCGCTCCCGACACTCCGGCAGCCCTGCGCTCACGCTACGAGCGTTTGGCCGCGGGTGCGCCCGATCCGGCCGTGTCCTGGCTCAACTGGGTGATCCGCCTCCGCGACGAAGACTGTCTGACCGGCACGGTCCAAGCGACGGTAAGTCCTTCCGGCGACGGCCTGGCCGCAGAGATCGCCTGGGTGGTGGGTTCCCCGTGGCAGGGCCGGGGCATCGCCACCGAAGCAGCCCACGCCCTCGTCGATTGGCTCGTTCAGCAGCAGGTGGGCACCATCAGCGCCCACATCCACCCCGAACATCGGGCATCAGCCGCCGTCGCCACGGCGATCGGCCTCACCGCGACCGGCGAATCGCACGACGGCGAGATCCTTTGGCGACGCGGAGAATCGAGAAATGCAGCAGCCTGAGTTCACGGCCGAGGCGCACGTCGACGAGTTCGCGGCGCTTTTTCCGGACGCTCCGAGCAAGGCAGCGGTCGCGCTTGCGGCCATGGATGGGCCTGGCATCACGACAGCGATGCGCGGGCAGTGCCCGGTGGACGCGAGATTCGAGATCGGCTCGATCACCAAGACGATGACTGCGACTCTGCTCGCCTCGCTTGCCGCAGACGACGTGCTCGCTCTCGACGACGACCTCGAACGCTGGGTCCCTGCGGCGGCAGGCAAGGGACTCAAACTGCAGGCGCTGGCGACGCACACGTCCGGCCTTCCCAGGCTCGCCCCCAACAACCTGTGGCAAGCTCTGGCCCACCCGCGCAATCCCTACGTCGGCTACTCGGCGAAGCGCGCTGAGAAGGGTCTGCGCGCCGTGCCTGCTGCCGCAGCCTCCCTCGATCCGGCTCCCCATCAGTACTCGAACTTCGGCTACCAGCTCCTCGGTCTGGCCCTCGAGCGCGCGAGCGGACAGAGTTATCAGCAGATGCTGAAGGAGCGGATCACCGGGCCGCTCGGCATGACCAGCACAGGCGTGCGCGACGGCGTGCCTCGCGACGGCGACGGCGGGGTCGAGATCCCCGGACACGCCGGCGGCCGAGCGGTGCCGCACTGGGATCAGCCGATGCCCGGGGCGGGCGGAGTGGAATCCACCATCGGCGACATGGCACGCTACCTCGCCGCGTGTGCGCACCCGGCCGATGACGCCCCCGGCGAGGCGATCCGGCTGGCCCAAAGCCCGAGGCTGGTGGTCGCGAAGGGCAAGGAGATCGGGCTCGGCTGGATTCGCTGGGACGCGCGAGTACTCTGGCACAACGGGAAGACCGGCGGCTTCTGCTCGTCGATGGCGCTCGATCCCCAGTCAGGCCGCGGCATGGTCCTGCTGGCCAGTTCGACCAGCGGCTCCGGGAGCGTCCTGGATCAACGGGTGATCCGCCTCGTCCGCGACGGACGCTGACGCCATCGGCGAGACCTCACAAATCAACGGGTCTTCTTGTCGGATCAGTGACGCACACCTCCGCACGAAGGAAACCCGACATGTTCGCTCTCCACCTTCTCGTTCGCGACGTGCCCGCCAGCATGGACTGGTACCAGCAGGCGCTGAACGCCACCCTCACCCGCGTCCTGCGGATGCCGGACGGAACGATCGCGATCGCCGACCTCGACATCGACGGACTTCCCATCGCCCTGGCCGCCCCCATCCCAGGGACCACGATGTCGACTCCGGACGAGACCTCCACCACGGTGTCCGCGTTCCGGCTGACCGTCCCGGATGCCGACGCCGCCCTCACCCGGGCCATCGACGCCGGCGCCGTCCTCGTCAGCGCGGCCGAGGACAAATTCTGGGGTGTCCGCACCGCGGAGGTCTTGGACCCGTCGGGGCACCGGTGGGCCTTCGACCAGCACCTGCGTGACGTCGCGGATGGCGAGATCGAGGCGAACCTCGCCGCGATCATGGCAAGCCACTGAGAGGAGGCCCGAGCCGAAGCTGATCGCGCGAGATGACGGGCCGACTTATATCCGCGTTCGACTTCAGCCGGGCGCGGTCAGTTCGTCGAGGAACGCCTGGGTGAAGGTGTCGAGAGTGTTGTCTGGTCCGAGCTCGGTCAGTATCCGGCCGTCGCGGTCTGCGGCAGCGATGCGAGGCAGGGTGGGCCGCGTGGTGGTCGTGGGGGCCGGGCTCTTCCATGTCACCACGCATCGGCCGTGGTCCGGAACGCTGATGCGTCGTCCGGAGAACAGAAGGTGGTCGACTTCGACTGAGACTTCGATGACGCCAGTGGAGACCCAGCTGACGGTACCCAGGCTCAGCGGGCGCCCGGCTTCGCTGCGTCGCAGCCGCTCGACGTAACTGCGGGTGCTGGAAGCGCCATTCGTACTGATCATGACAGCGGGGCCGGAGCGAGCCGCACTGGGCCGGGTGCGCGCCAGAGCTCGGTCCGCGGGACTGAAGGCTCCACCGCCCAGCGCGATCCAGCCGCGTGACGGCTCGTACTCGTATGTCTCCTGGCGGCTCGTGCCCGCGCCCCGCCGAGGCAGCGTCACGATCAGAGCGACGGCGACCCCGGCGTCCTCGTCGACGTCGAAGGCCTCGACGACGTACCGATGCGCGCCCGGGACCGGCCAACGATGCAGTTTGCCTCCGGTGATGACGAGCAGGCCGAGGTCCTCAGTGCTCTGGCCCGGCCACATCCACGTGATCGCGCTCTCGCCCGGTGCGTTCCATCGTTGCGGCATGGATCCGACGGTACGCGGGCCGCGCTGTTCGTGTCGCTGATGAACGAACGTTGTACGAGTAGACCTTGCTGCGTCAGCGCCTCAACGCATCAGCGCGTCAGCGCGTCGGCCGCGTCTCGGTGAACTTCTCCTGGCCGAGCACCCGGAGCAGCTCAAGCTTTTCGGCGGCGTCCGTGCCGGGCTGGGCGGTGTAGAGGACCAGGGACTGCTCGCCGTGGGAGTCCAGGAGCAGCTCGCTGTTGAGCGCGAGCGGGCCGACCTCCGGGTGCATGATCGTCTTCGCGCAGTGGCGTCTGACCGCGACGTCGTGGCGTTCCCACAGTTCGCGGAACTCGTCGCTGGCCTCCAGCAGATCGTGGATGAGGGAGTTGACCTCCTCGTCCGCAGGGCGGCGTGCGTGGACGGTACGCAGGTCGGCGACGTGGTTGGCCATCAGGACGGGCTGCAGGGCCGGCGGGACGCGGCGCCGCGAGGGCTCGTCGGTGAACATGCGCCAGTACGAGTTGCCGGCCCGGCCCGGCAGCGCGGGGCCGCCGAACAGCGCCTCGGCCAGCGGGTTGCGCGCGAGGACCTGGCCGCTGTCGCTCAGCACCTGAGCGGGGACGTCCACGAGCCGGTCGAGCACGAGGAGAAGGCCCGGGCTGGCGTGCCGGGCCGACGCGGCCCGCCCCTGCGTCCGGAAGCCGGACAGGCGGTGGACGTAGTCGCTCTCGTCCTCGGTCAACTGGAGCGCGTCGGCCAACGCGCTGATCACCTGTTCGGAGGGTTGCGCGCCGCGCTGCTGCTCCAAACGGGCGTAATAGTCCACGGATATCCCGGCGAGCTGAGCGACGTCCTCCCGGCGCAGGCCCGGCGTCCGCCGACGTCCGCGCGGCGGCAGGCCCACCGAGGCCGGCTCGATCCGCTCCCGGCTGCGCCGCAGGAAGTCGGCGAGTTCCGCACGCTCGGTTCCGTTCACCCCTTCATTCTCGCTCAGCCGACGCGCCCGTAACCAGGGACCCGTAGTCCGCGGCTAAACCGGTCTCTACAACCCGGCCGCGGGGCCCGGCAGGGTGGAGGGAGCACAAGGACAAGGCGTGATCGGAGAGGGACCATGACGAACGAGACGATTCTGGTGACGGGCGCGACCGGGCAGGTGGGCAGGCGCTTGGTGCCGCGCCTGCTGGCCTGGCGCGACTCCGGCGACGCGGTGCGCGTGCTGGTGCGCACCCCGGAGGCGGCCGCGGGCTTCGAAGCGGCGGGCGCGCAGGCCGTGGTCGGCGACATCACCGACGCCGCCGACCGCGAGCGGGCGCTGGACGGCGCGACCTCGGTCGTCAACACGGCGGCCACCTTCCGCGATCCGAGCGTCGAGGAGTCCGGCATGTACGCGGTCAACCGGGACGCCGCCGTGTCCCTGGCGCGGGAGAGCGCGAAGGCCGGCGTGCGGCGGTTCGTGCAGGTGAGCACGATCCACGTCTATGGGCCGGGTATCGGGCGGCCGCTGCGCGAGGACGACGCACTGCGCGCCCCGGACGCCGCGGAGGGCGAGCGCCACCTGGTGTACCCGCACAGCAAGCGGGAGGCCGAGGAGCAGATCAGGGCTCTGTGTGAAGAGAGCGGCTTCGACGTGATCACGCTGCGCCTGCCCTTCGTCTACGGTGAAGGCGATCCGCACATCGCCAATGCCCTGGCCCACTTCAACCTCGGCGCCCTGGCTACGCATGCTGTGATGCCGATGGCCCACCACGCGGACGTGGCCCAGGCCGTTCAGCGCGCGCTGCGGACGGTGCGCCCGCAGCAGCCCGGCTACGTCGCGTACAACATCGCGGGCGACGCCCCGTCGACCATGTACGAGTTCTTCGAGCTCGGCGGACGTGAGTTCGATGTCGCGGCCGCCGCCGGCCGGAGCGTCGCAGACCTGTGGGCCGGTGTCCCGGACACCACCCGCGCGTACCGGGACCTGGGCTTCCGGCCGATCTATCCGACCGCGAAGGCGGCATGGCGCGACGGCGCTCTCTAGTTCGGGCGTACCGTTTTCAGTTGCGCGGCCCGCTGGGCGCCCACCATGAAGGTCTTGCTTGGAAATTCCCTGAGCAGGAATTCCGCCATGAGCATGTGGTACACCCTGAACAGTTCAATGCTCGCCAGGGCGTCGAAGACGTACGAGGCCGCGGCGAAGTCCGGGTCGGCCTCCAGCGCCGTCCACTCCTGCTCGTCGTGGAGCTCGAACAGTTCTCTCGGTACTTTCCGGAAGAATGCCGCAACGGACCGCGGAGTCGGTTTGCTGTACCGGCTCACTGGGATCAGGATCGCCTCGGCACGGCGCGCGAACGGCTCGGCCCAGTAGGGCAGCCGGCCGACGGCGAGCCAACGGGGTTCGCCCGCCAAGACACGCGCAAGCTCCGCACGCTCCCTGTGCGTGCGGAGCACGCCGTATCTGCCGTATACGTAAGCGTCGGGCGAGATCAGGTCGAGGCCAAGCTTCCTCGGCAGGTCTTCGTATGGTCCGCTTGGCGAGTACAGCATGTATACCTCAGTCACCTGCCCCGCCAGCAGGCGCGCCCACAGGTTTTTCGGCGTCGCATCCTCGATCGGCAGCCCGTCGCGCACCCCACCCGGCATGCCGTCCAGTCTCCACCAGCGGCAGGCCATGACACCACTTTGAAGTTATGGTCAGCCACGCGCCTGAATCACTCCCAGATGGCGAGGTCGACCTCGTTGCCCTCGGGGTCGGCGAGGGTCCACCATCCCGGCGCGTTCGCGTCGTTCACGATCCTCCCGCCGGCGGCCAGCGCCGCGGCGATTCGCGCCTCGACATGGTCGTGCGGGAGGTAGACGTCGATGTGGAATCGATTGCGCTGCGGCCGCGGCGCGTCCATCTGCTGGAACCAGAACGTCGGCCCGCGGCGCAGCGGGTCGAGCACGTCCTCCTCGCCGAACACCTCATAACCCAGCACGGCCGCCCAGAACGGCAGCACCTCGGCGCCGGCCATCGCGTCGATCGCGACCTGCACGTGCTGGACGCCGCTCGGGTCGGCGGGCGCGCCGAGTTCGGCGGCGGCCACGGAGATCTGCTGAGCCACCGCGACGTCCCGTTGGCTCAGGCCGCCGAAGTCGGAGGTGAACAGCTTCACGCTCACGCCCTTGGGCCGCAGGTCGACGTCCGGGTGATGGTTCGCCGCCGCGGCGATCTCGCCGATCGCCCGGACCAGCTCGACGCCGACGGCGAACGATCCGGTCCGGAAGTAGGCGCAGGCCCATCCTCCGCCGACGATCGTCCGCCAATCCTCGACGCCCTCCGCGTCACGGAACTGCTTCGCTGAGATCCGATCAGTCATGACGCGACCCTACTCGGCGCCACTGACACCTTCGGGACCACGGCGTGCATGCTGAAAAGCTCAGGCTCGAGGTCGCCGCTCACCTCAGCGCACGTACGCCCTGCTCATAGCAGAACATACTGCCGGGGTCGTACTTCGTCTTTACGTCCCGGAGCCTCGGGTAGTTGCCTCCGTAATAGCGCGACTGCCAGTCGGTCAGGTCGGGATCGGGGAAGTTCTGGTAGCAGTGGGCGGGCCCGGCTCCCCACACCGCCTCGTACAGCTCGTCGAGCCATGCCTTGCATCGGGCCGCCGTGCTGGTGGGGTCCGCCAGGTCGGTGCTGTCGTTGTCGGCCCAGCTGGATTCGAGCGCCATGATGAACTGCGCCCGGCGGTGCCAGAACGCGGTGTCGGCCGGAGCCTTCTCGTTGATCTTCGCGCCCAGGGCGAAGAGGGCGATCCCGGCGCCGTCGCCGTTGTGGCTGCCCGGCCAGCTCTCCACGAACCTGACGCAGGTCCCGATCTTCCGCTCGTCGAGCGCGTCGTGCTCATCGACGATGGCCGACTTGCTGGCCCACTGGTAGATCGGGGTGGTGGCGAAGGTGTAGTCGGTGGCGTCCCAGAAGTTCAAGTCCTGAGTCCCGGCTTCGAAGTCTGCGACCAGGTCCGCGGGGAAGCCGCGCTCCTCGAGGAAGACGAGGAGCTCCTGCTTCGAGCCGTAGAACTCGCCGAGGGCGTTGCACCGGGCGTTGGCCTCGGCCTGCGCCCGGTCCCGGCCGGAGGTGCCGATGCCGAACCGCAGGTGGAAGTCGGCCAGCCGCGGATCCGACGGATCGCCGGGGCCGAAGAGCAGCTGCTGGAACGCGTGGTACACCTGCCACGACTTCGCGGCGAGATCAGCAGCCTGCCACTTCAGGTCGAAGACGCAGAACCGTTCGGGCACCGGGTGGGCCTCGTAGGTGAAGTCGATGTTGATGCCGAAGTTGTTGCCCGCGCCGCCGCGACAGGCCCAGAAGAGGTCGCTGTAGTGGTCGGCGGTGGCGGTGACCTTCCCGTATGCGGCGGTCACCACCGTCGTCGCCACCAGAGCATCGCAGGTCAGGCCGTACTTGCGGTCGCTGAAGCCGATCCCGCCGCCCAGCGTCAGCCCGCCGAGCGCGACGGTCGGGCAGCGACCGGTCGCCACCGCCCACTGCCCGCCGCGGTACGGGTTGGTGCGCAGCCAGGGGTAGACGTCCCCGTTGGTGGTGCCCGAGCCCGCCGTCAGCACGACCGTGCCGTCTGCCCCGCTCGCGAGCGCGGGCCGCTTGAGCTGGTTGTCGCTGAGGTCGATCAGCAGGGTCGGGCGCTGGTCGTGCGGGTCCGTGGCGGAGTAGCCGGCGTAGTTGTGCCCGTTGGAGTAGGGGATGACGCGCACGGTGTTGGCGTCGGCCCACGCGACCGCGATCTCGACCCCGGTCGCGCCGCGGTCCCCGTCGATGTCCCTGGGCGAGAGGATCCGTAGCGGACGGTTGTCGATGTAGACGTGGTTCTTCGGCACCCCCAGCGCCCCGAACAGGCGCTCCCGCGGCTGGTAGAGCCGGCCCGCGCCGGCCCGGTCGAGCAGCTCGGCCAGCTTGTCCCAAGGCGGTGCGGCCTCGTCGACCGCGTCCGCCCGGGCCTCGGGAATCGCCAGCAGAGCGGGCACGGCGCTCGTGGCCAGCCCGGCGGTGGCGACGGTGGCGCCGCGCCGCAGCGCCGTCCGCCTGCTCATCATGCCGCTCATATGAACTCTTCCCTGATGTATGTTCGGGCGATTACAGTGCGACCATAGATGAACCTCCTGCTGAAGAAGCGGATCACAGTGGTATGACTTGTGTCGGCACTCCCGCACCGTGAGGTGCAGGACCCCGCGCCCGCACCCGCACCCGCGCTCCGGTGTCGGTGGGTCCGTGTTGAATAAGGCAGCATCCGAAGTACTGCTTCACTCCGGAGTGAGCGCCCGGAGTGGCCTTGGCTCAATTCCCCGCGGTCGCGAACACGGCGAAGGCAGCAGCGGGATACCCCTGAGCCCTGAGCCCTGCTCGCCGTGTCGGTCTGCGCGCGGAATACCGACGCGCGGAAGACTGACGCCATGCGCAGACTGACCTTTGGCATGAATCTGAGCCTGGACGGCTACATCACCGCGCCCGGGGACGACCTCGGCTGGAGCGTCCCGAGCGACGAGCTGTTCCAGTGGTGGTCGGACCGGGTGGGGGCGACGGGCCTGGCGCTGTACGGGCGCAGGCTGTGGGAGACGATGAGCTCCCACTGGCCGACCGCCGATCAGCAGCCGGGCGCCACGACGGCGCAGATCGAGTACGCCCGGCGCTGGCGGGACATGTCGAAGGTGGTGTTCTCCTCGACGGCCCGCGCGGTCGACTGGAACACCCGCCTGGTCACCGGCGACGCCGTCGCCGAGATCGCCCGACTCAAAGCCGAGGACGGCGGTCCCATGGACATCGGCGGCGCCACCCTCGCCGCGGCGGCCATGCGGGCCGGGCTGATCGACGAGTACGCGATCGTCACCCACCCGGTCCTGGTGGGCGGCGGCACGCCGTTCTTCACCGCGCTGGACGACTGGGTGCATCTGAACCTGGTGGAGACCAGGTCGTTCCCGGACGGCGTGCTCCTGGCCCGGTACGAGACCAGGCGCTGAATATCCGACGCGGATCGGCACATGACAGGCCATTGCGCAACGCCGAAGATCACGGCACCATGTCGCTTGTCACGCTCGCAGACCTCTTACTTTGGAGCCAGGGTCGTCATGGCCGTCGTCCTCGATACGTCCGTGATCCCGGATCAGGAGCGATTCGAGCGGGTGCGGGTGACGATGGCCGAGACGAGCGCCTCGACGGTGGCGCTGCCGGGGGACGGGCGCCCGGTCAACGCCCGGCTGGACGTATGGCAGCTGGGTGGCAGCTATCTGTTTCGCGCCGAGACGTCGTCGGTGCGGATGTCGCGCAGTGAGCAGCAGGCGCGGCGGGATCCGGTGCCGCTGCTCGCGCTCGCGGTGCAGGAGCGCGGCGACGGGCTGCACCGGCAGTTCACGCCCCTGAACCGGGTGCATCCCGGCGTGCTGATGGCCATGGACATGACTGAGCCGTTCGAGTTCTCCTGGTCCGGTCAGGGTGCGTCCCGGGCGTTCATGATGCCGCTCGAACAGCTCGACGTGCCGTCCAGGCGGCTGCGGCAAGCGCTGCCGCACCTGGCCCGCAGCCCGCTCTATGATCTGATGACCAGCCATATCGTGGAGCTCTTCGGCGCGGCGGACGCCTTGAGCGCGAACGCCGCGGCCGCTCGGATCGCCGACGCCGGCATCGATCTCGCCCGGGCGCTGCTCGCCTCGCTCTCTCCCGATGCGGCGGTCCGGCGCGACGCCGCCGCCCAGACGCTTTGGGCGCGCATCAGGGAGTACGTGCGCCAGAACCTGCGCGATCCCGGCCTGGACGCCGCCTCGGTCGCGGCGGCGCACAACATCTCCCTGCGGAAGCTGTACAACGTGTGCGCGGCGGCCGACACGAGCCTCGAACAGATGATCATCCGACGCCGGCTGGAGGGAGTGCGTGCCGAGTTGGCGCTACCGGCGGCACGGTTCCGATCGATCGAATCGATCGCCCGAGGCTGGGGCTTCCGCAATATCAGCCATTTCACCCGGCGGTTCGGGCAGGAGTTCGGCCTCAGCCCGCGGGAATGGCGCACCGCGAGGGCGCAGGAACAGCATCTGGACACGCACCAGTCGGTGACGGGCGTCAGCGGGGGCGGCTGAGGCCCGCCACCGAGGTGCGTTTTCTCACTGGCCCAAAGTCAGCTGACGGCTCGGAGCGCCTTGAGAATGACCTGGGTCACGGCGTCGGGCTGGGAGATCATGATGACGTGGGAGCCTTCGATCTCGGTGATGTCGGCGCCCGCACGCTGCGCCATCTCCCGCACGACGTCGCTGCCGGCCGCGGTGTCCGCGGTGCCGACGGCGGCCCAGGCCGGGAGGTTCTTCCAGGCAGGGGGGCCGCTCTTCTCCGCGAACGCGCCGGCGGCGATCGGCCGCTGAGACAGCGCGTAGACGTCGGACTGCAGCTGGGGCAGGTCGGCGGTGAAGACCGCGCGGAACCGCGAAGCGTCGATCAGGACCTCGACGGCCGTCTCGGATCCCTCGCCGGTCGGGAACTGGTACTCCTCCAGCGCGCTGGTCAGGACGCTGTCCTTGGACCGGGCGACGATGTCGCCGAGGAGCTCGCCCTCGTCCGGAGCGAACGCGGCGACATAGACCAGGCCGACCACGTTCTTGGTCTTCGGGACGGCGTTGGTGATGACCGCGCCGCCGTAGGAGTGCCCGACGGCGAGGACCGGGCCGGGGATCTGGTTGATGAAGCTCGCCACGTACGCGGCGTCGTGGCTGATGCCGCGCAGCGGATTGACGATCGCGCGCACCGGGACTCCGGCCTCGACCAGGCGCTCGGTC
Source organism: Actinospica robiniae DSM 44927 (assembly GCF_000504285.1). Lineage (NCBI taxonomy): Bacteria > Bacillati > Actinomycetota > Actinomycetes > Catenulisporales > Actinospicaceae > Actinospica > Actinospica robiniae. The sequence continues at coordinate 381,282 of NZ_KI632511.1, forward strand.
ACGAACGCCCAGCTGGCCGCGTCAGCGAACGCGCCATGGACCAGGACGACGGTGGGGCCTGAGGAAGGGGCGGAATCAGGCATCTCGGTTCTCCTCACGTGGGGTGGGTACGGTGCGGCCGTCTGACGCCGCCGCAGGCCGGGGGTGATCGGCCCGGCCACCGTCCAAGAATCGACCCGGAAGACCCGCGGACCTGGATTGAACACGCACGACTTCTTTGCCGTGCGTGCACGATTTCCGGAAAGGGCCAGGTCGCCGTGGAAAGATTGACCTGCGGCCCAGGGACTCAGTTGGCGGATGCCGAGTGAAAGGCAGTGCCCTTCATGTCCGTTCTGCTCGACACGAGCCGGCTGCCGGCCGCCGACCGCGCCGAGGCCTTGCAGGCGGTGCTCACCGGAGCGACGGCGCCGCACGACCTTCGCCTACTCGACGCTCCGGAGAACATCCACGCCCGTCTGGAGCATTGGCAGCTCGACCCCGCCGTCGCGCTGCTCCACCAACGCAGCTCCGGCGTCAGCCACACGCGAACCGACAGGCACGCGCGCAAAGACGGGCCGGAGCGCGTCGTGTTCGTCCTGCACGACGGCGGGCCGGGCCGCTACATCCACGAGGAGCGCGCCTACCCCCTGTACCGCGGAGCCCTGTACGTCACCGACCTCAACTCCTGCTATTCCTACGCCAGGCCCGGCGAGGGGAGCGCGCGGATCATCCAGATCGAACGCGCCGCGCTCGGCTTGAGCGTGGAACAGGTGCAGAGCGCTGCGGTAGATCTCCAGGCGAGCCCGCTCTACAACCTCCTGCGCAGTCACATCGCCCACCTCTGCGCCGCAGCGCCCACTTTGACCCCCGTCGACCGTGCGAACCTGGCGCCCGTCACCACCCGCCTTGCCGCGGCACTGCTGGGCACCACCGCCCTCCAGGACGTACCCGGCGCCCGGCAGGCTGCTGACGGATATCTCGTTGATAGGACCATCCTCTATATGCAGAGCAACTACCCGCGCCACGAGCTCACGGCCGAGGAGATAGCCCACGAACACGGCGTCTCGGTCAGATATCTGTTCCAGCAGTGGTCCACGCACCCGCAGACCCTGGCCGAAGCACTCCTGGACATCCGCCTCGCCGCCGCACGCACGCTGCTCACGCAGCAGCCGCACCTACCGGTCAACGTCGTCGCCCACCGGTGCGGCTTCCTCCACGCATCGCACTTCACCCGCCGCTTCCAACGCGCCTACGGCAGTTCGCCCACCCACTACCGCCAGGAAGTGAGCAGGCCTGTGCGGTCCTGAAAGTTTCGGTGCGGTCGCAGTACCCACCTGGCCGCACCGCTCCCTCGCATGAGGCATGTTTGCCAGTGTTCGAATACGTAACTAGCTTCGGGACATCGAACGGTAGTTAAACGTATCGAACACTGCCAACTAGCCCCGGAAAGGGAGCAACATGGCGATATCCGGATACAGCATACGCCTGGCCGGCCTGGCCGTGGGCGCTTCGGCGCTGCTCGCCACGGGTCTGGCCGGCCCCGCGGCCGCCGCCACTGCGGCCCCCGCGAGCATCCCGCACTTCGACCACGCTCGGCACTCGGATCAGATCTGGGGCGGTTACGCGGTCACCGGCACCAAGTTCACCTCGGTCAGCGGCACGTGGACGGTGCCGACCCTCAACTGCTCGTCCACGCCGAACAGCTACGTCTCCCCGTGGATCGGCATCGACGGCTGGAACTCGGACACCGTCGAGCAGATCGGCTTCGACCAGGACTGCGTGAACGGCGTGGCCGGATACTACCCGTGGGCGGAGATGTACCCCGCGGACTCGATCTACTTCACCGAGACCGTCAAAGCCGGCGACCAGATCACCGCCTCGGTGTCGGTCAGCGGCACCGCTTTCACCCTGACCGAGAAGGACACGACTCGGGGCTGGTCGAAGACGTACCACGAGACCGGCAGCGACCAGCTCTCCTCGGCCGAGGCGATCGTCGAGGACCTAGGGGACGGCATCCAGCCGGTGGCCTCGTTCAGCGCGATTCCCTTCACCGGCCTCACCGCCAACGGCAAGGCCCTGGCAAGCGCGGGCACGGTCAACTCGACCGTCATCGAGCGCGGCAGCACTCCGCTGACGAAGAACTCCACCCTGTCCGGCGGCTCCTACACCCTCAGCTGGCTGCACTCCTGACCGTCGCCCCGCATCCGGCCGAGAGCCGGATGCGGGGCGAACGTCCTCGTGCGGTGCGCGCTAGGGCGCGAGCTGGCTGCTTGCACGCCCTGCGGCCGACACCACGTTGCTCTTTTCCTGCGCGGTGAACAGTCCCAGCGTGACGAAGTTGGTCGCGGTCTGGGTCACGGCCGCGACGAAGGCCGCCTGATTGGCGAACGGCGCCTGGTCCCACACGATGTCGAGGAAGGTGAGGCCGTCGGTGCCGGGCGAGGTGACCCCGGTCACGGGCAGGTCGTAATTCGGCAGATGATCGTTGCGGCGCTTGTTGGCGACGCCCGAGTCGATGGAGCCGAAGACGATCTCCGGCTCGACGCGCTGGAAGTAGGCGGACTGCGGCTGGGTGTCTCCGATGTACCAGGGGCGCAGGGTGAGACCGCCGGCGGCGAACGTCGGGTCGCCCGCCGCGGTGGCCGCGGCCGGGGTGATCGCCGCGCGGGTGTAGTCGCCGTCCAGCTTCAGGTTCTGATACAGCGTGAGCTGGCGGTACTGGCCGTTGCCCGGGTCGCCGAGAATCGCGAGCAGGAGCGGGCCCCAGAAGACGCTCTGGATCTCGGGCTGGTCGATCGCGCGCTCCATCCGGATGCTGAACGGCATGGCGATGTCGATCCGATCGCCGTTGTGCCAGGTCCTGTTCAGCGTCACGTAGCTGCCCGGCGTCGCAGTGACCTGCTGGTTGACTCCGTTGACCTGCACGGTGAATCCCGACTTCGCCCACGCCGGCACGCGCAGGTTGATCGCGAGGGTGCCTTGCCCCTGGATGGTCAGGCTCGAGGTGTCCCCGCGGGGGAAGTCCGTCGCCTGGACGATCGTGAGCCCGAGAGCCGACCACTCCAGGGTCGAGGCGATGTACAGGTTGACCCAGAGGGTCGAGGCGTCGGCGGACTGGGCGTAGATGAGTTCCTGATACTTGGTCTGGTCTTCCAGGCCCGCGCCGCCGTCGCCGGTGCCGAGATTGCCGAAGCTCCTCGCCGCGCCCGGGGCGAGCGACTGGAAGTAGGTGATCAGCGGGTCGCTCGTGCTGTCGGAGTCCATCCGGGAGCCGAGCAGCTGATTGACCACCGCGCGCTCGTAGTAGTCGATGTACGCCGGGTCCTGCACGTGGAAGAACAGGTTGCGGGCCAGCTGGACCAGGCTGTGGGTGGCTTCCGTCTCCGAACCGCTCTGGGTGATCGCGTTGGCGACGTCGTCCCGGTTCTGAAACTGCTCGTTGTTGCTGTTCGAGCCCGGGTAGCTGCCGCCGGTGCCGCCAATTGCGTACATCCGGTGCGGGACGACCATGCCGAAGAAGTTCTGGGCCACCTGCAGGTACTCCGCCTCACCGGTCTGCTCGTAGATCCGCAGATAGCCGAGGTTGTTCGGGATGTGCTGGTTGGCGTGCAGGCGGTTCGGCCGGCGCGGCCCCGGGTTGTTCGCGGTCGAGACGGTCAGGATGTCCTCGTTGGCGGCGCAGGCGCCGAACAGCGACTCCCGGTTCTCCAGCAGCTTGGCCGTGTCCAGGTACTTCGTGTTGCCGGTGATCGCGTAGACTTCGGCGATCGGCTCGGCCGCGGCGTTGAACTCGCCGGCGATGTAGGTGTCCCACATCAGGTTCAGGTCGTCACGGGTGATCGGGCCCGGATACCCCGGCTGGTGGATGTCACCCTGAGTCAGCGCGAGATTGGCCCAGTCGGCCATCGTCGTGACCACCTGCAGCGCCTGCGTGTTGCCGGCCAGGAGGTAGCAGTCCATCAGGCCCTGCATGATGAAATGCTGGGTGTACCAGGGGGCCCAGGTGCCGGTGTCCCCGCCGTAGGTGGCGAAGCGCGGCGGCCCCAGCCGCAGGACCACGTCGTCGGGGATCGCGCCGAGGTAGCCCGGGTAGGTCGGTGTCCACGCCGCCGTTGCGCCGGTCCCGGTCCCGGCCGCGGCCACCACGGTGGCCGGGCGTTGGTGGGAGGAGGAGTCGACCACATTGGTGCCGCCGGCCTCCTCGAACCGGTACCAGGCGACGTTCCCGCCGCCCGGGCTCCCGCCGGCGGAGGTCAGCAGGGACTGGATCTCCGTCTGGCTCAGGGCCCGATTGTAGATCTGGAACTCGTCGACGTCGGCCTGCAGCATCGGGTCGCCGAACTGGGAGCGGCCGATCCAGAGGTTGTTCGTGCCGGTCAGGCTCGCGGGAGTCAGCTTGACGGCCTTGTTCACGGCCACCGACGTGCCGTTCACGTAGAGCGTGCCGGTGCCGCCCGAGAGGGTGACCGCGACGTGCGTCCAACCGGTCGGCAGGGGGCTGGCGGCAGTGATCTGCTGTTCGGCCCCTGAGCCGCCGGTGGAGATGGCGAAGCGCGCTCCGCCGCCGCCGGCGCTGACGGTCAGGAACATGTAGGACGAGGTGCCGGACCCGAAGTCGAAGACCCTCGCCCAGTTCTGGCCTGTCGTCGTCGTCCGGTTGATCCAGGTGGCGACGGTGAAGGAGGTGAGCCCGGAGAGCACGGCCGCGGGAAGCTGCACGTACTCGGCCGTGCTCGTGCCGCCCAGTTGCAGCGCCTGGCCGAACTTCCCGGCCACGCGGCCGACCGACGAGGAGCCTCCGGTCTGGCCGGAGGCCATGGCGGTGATGGCGGTCTGGACCGCGGCGAGCTCGCCGACCATCCAATTGATCTTGTCCAGGTAGACCTGCTCGCCCGCGTCGGAGTAGGCCTGGGCGAGGGCGCTCAGGTAGTAGCCGGTCCAGTGGCCGGTGAGCTGCGTGCCGCCCTCCCAGCCGCCGACGACCGCGACGCCGGCCGGGTTGGGCCGACCGCAGTTCTGGTTGAACGGCACCAGGAACCGGCGCTCGTCGAAGGCCGCGATGAAGGCCTTCATCCGGTCGCGCTTCTCCTGGAACACACTCGCGCCGAGCTGCACGGCCTGCAGGGCGAAGGGCCGCACCGGTGCCGTACTGCCCGCGCCGACGTAGACCGGCAGGCTGAGGCCTGCGGCCGTCCCCGCGGCCTGCGCCCCGGGCGCGGCGCCCAACACGCTGCCGCCGAACGCCGTGGTGGCCGCCGCCGCAGCCGTGGCGCGCAGGAGTTCGCGTCGTCCTATGGCTCGCATAGTGCCGATTCCTTCCTTCGGACCCGTCGTGGGTATTTCCGCAGCGCAGAGCCGTTCCGATAGATTGTTAGCGCTAACAATTAACTCCGGGCCGATGTGGGTGTCTTTACGGGATTGAGTCGCGACTTGCGCAGCTCCCTCAATATCGTCCTGTATGAGTGCTGCGTCAAGCTTTTCCATCGTGACGCATGCCTGCGTCTGCAATGCCTGTCGGAGCCCTGGGCAAGGGCATGCCCGTATTCTGTGAAAGACGCTCGCCACGGCCGGTTCTCGTACGCGCGCTCCTGGCGGCACCGCAGAGGACGCGGAGAGCTGGAGGTTCGAGCCCGGCAGCGGCGCGCTGTGGAGCCTGGTGCTTAACCTGCCCGAGGTCAACGCCGAACGCTCCGATCTCCCGCAGGCTTGGGTGCACACGCCGGTCGCCGTCGGATCGCTCGAGCTTCTGGACCCGCACGACTTTCAACGAGATCCGACGCGTGTACGGTGGTGTGACCCGCGTGACCAGTGGCTGTTCGGCCTCTACGACGCCGAGCCGGATCCCGGAGGCGAGCGGTACCGGTCGAGGCTGGCGCCCGACACCTACCTCCTCATCTGCGACGACGTGCTGGCCGGCTGGGCCATCGCCCGCCCGGCCCGCTTCCTCGCGCCCGAGGGCGCCAGGCAAGTACAGCAGAATGTTGACGAACGTCTCGGAACGCTGTTGGCCCGGTTTCTCAATCTGCTTACCGAAAGTGCCGTGGACAGGCTTGAGGCAGCGATCGCGCATTGCGGGCGGAGCTTGTCCAGCCCGGCGATGCGCTGGCAGGCCTTTGCGAAGCTCGCGAACCTCGGGCGCTCGCTATCCGGGAAAAGGTGCACCAAGTCCTTGAGGACTTCGCAAGCTGAGAGCAGCAGCGTGTGGTGCTCCACATTCCGATAACCGGAGTCGAGCAGCTGATTCAGCGCGCCGAGCGACCTTCCGTCGGGAGCGGTGGCGAGCCGGCGGCGGCGGGGAGAGAGTGGGAGGTGAGCGAAATCGAGAGGGAGGCGCCCGCCCATGGCCGAGATCGCGAACCACATCGACTACGACCAGCTTCCGGCGCCGGAGGAAGGTTTCCTGGTCACGCTCTTCATCACCGTCCGCAAGGTCGCGCGCTCCCGGGACTTCTACTCGAAGGTGCTCGGCGGGACTGTCGTGCTGGACGAGAATCCCTGCATCGTCAAGCTCGCCAACTCGTGGATCTTGATGAACCCGGGCGGCCCGCCGACACCCGACAAGCCGGGGATCACCGTCACCGACTATGAGCCCGACGACACCACGTCGATCTTCTTGAACCTGCGCGTGGCAGACATACAGGCGTGCTACAAGCTCTGGAGCGAGCGTGGGGCGCAGTTCCTCACTCCGCCGATCGACCGCGGCGCGGAGTTGCGGTGCTACATGCGTGATCCGGACGGATACCTGATCGAGGTGGGGCAGGCAACCGGGGTACTGACTGGGCAGCTGGCCGACAAGCGGCCCGAAGACCTGCCCGGATGACCTGGCCGAAGAACGCAGCGGTCGTCTGACCGCGGAATCGACGGGATGTGCTCATGGATGCAGAACAGGGAATCGACCCGACCGTACCGCCGAGTGGCACCGGATGCGTCGAGTGCGACGCCACAAGTGGGTGGTGGCTCCATCTCCGGCGCTGCGCGCAGTGCGGGCACATCGGGTGTTGTGACGACTCGCCGAGCAAGCACGCCACCGCTCATGCGAATTCCACGGGGCACTCGATGATCCAGAGCTTCGAGCCGGGCGAGGATTGGTTCTGGAATTACCGCACATCCAAGCTCTATGCGTCCGGCCCCGAACTCGCGCCGCCGCTCAGCCACCCCGCCGACCAGCCGGTGCCCGGCCCTGCGGGCAGGGTTCCGGCCGGCTGGGCGTAGGCCGTCAGCGTCCCTTCTGGCGCCGCGTCAGGTTCGGGTGGCGTCGAGTTCGCCCAGCACCTCGCGGGCCTTGGCGCGCAGCCAGGCGTGGGCGCGGTCGTCGTCGTGGCGCTGGTGCCAGGAGAGGTGGAGCGGGATCGCCGGTAGGGCGACCGGGAGCGGGAGGACGGCCAGCCCGTATTCGGATGCTGCGATGTGCGCGGTGGGCTCCGGGACGGTGACGGCGAGGTCGTCTTCGCTGTGGCGCACGAACAGCAGTGCCGTGGCTGCGGCGGGGACGCTGGCCACGACGCGTCGCCCGAGGTTCAGCGTGGCGAGCAGGCTGTCGACGGGGTCCTGCATGCGTCCGCGGCGGGAGACGACGATGTGGTCGGTCTCGGTGGCGTAGCGCGCGGGGGTGAGTTCGCCGCGGGTGAGCGGGTGTCCGGCGCGCACCGCGAAAACGAGGCGTCCGTCGGCGACGCGCACGTGGCGGACGTCGGGGGCGGTGGGTTCGGTCGCGTTGCATTCCAGATCGACTTCGCCCCGGCGCAGTTCGGGGGAGTCCGTGGCGTTCTCGGCGAGGAAACGCAGGCGTACGCCGGGAGCTTCGGCGTGCACGGCGGCGAGCAGGCGGGGGCCGCACAGTTCGACGAGCGTGTCCTGCCAGCGGAGGGTGAAGGTGCGTTCGAGCGCGGCGAGGTCGAGTTCGCGGGGCGGAGAGAGCACCGCGTGCGCCTGCTGGACCAGGGCGTGGACGTGCTCGCGGACCGATTCGGCGTACGGGGTCGGGATCATGGTGCGGCCGGTGCGGACCAGGATCTGGTCTCCGGTCGCCCTGCGGATCCGGCCTAGCGTGCGGCTCATCGCGGGCGCGGTGACGCGCATCCGGTCGGCGGCGGCGCCCACGCTCCCTTCCTCCAGCAACGCGTCCAACGCGGCGAGCAGATTCAGATCCAGTTGCATCTCAGTAACTCTAGACTTGATCGGCATGCACTTGTAGTTAATCGCGGGCCGTCCTAATGTCGGACCATCACCCCGAAGCACCCGACTGACCTGCGATGACAGGAGACATGGCCATGCCCGCGACCGTCGCCCGGCCCGAAGACGCCGAGATCCTCACCGGCACCACCACCGCCGTCCGCCAAGCGGCCGAGCGGCTGCGGGAGCGCTACGTGCCCGCGTCGCGCCCGAGTTCCCTCGACGAGCTGATGTCCGCGCTGCACGCCAACGACGAAGCGGTACTCGACGTCCTCCGGCCCGCGCTCGCTGAGATCCGTCCCGGCGCCGGATGGGTGGAGGAGGAGCTGGAGAGCGGCGCGTTGCCGGCAGGGGAGTGGTGGGTCGTGGACCCGGCCGAGGGCAACATGAACCATGTGCACGGCATGCCCGAATGGGGCGTGACCGTGACGCTCGTGCGGGACAACGAACCGGTGCTCGCGGCCGTGCACCTGCCGTTGTTCGCCGCGATGTACACCGCGCTGGCGGGTGGCGGAGCGTTCCGCGACGGCGAGGCGCTGCGGGTGTCGGAGAAGACCGAGCTCGGACTGGCCGTCGTCGGCACCAGCCAGGCTTCGCCGGGCTCGGGCCCTGAGACAGTGGGCACGGTCGGAGACTCGATCGCCGCAATGCTGCACGCTGCGATGGTGGTGCGCGCCGGCGTGCCCGCGTCCCTGCACATGCTCAACGTCGCGGCCGGAAGCATGGACGTGTTCTGGCAGTTCGCCGGCGCCCGCGCCGACCTGCTGCCGGGCGCGCTGCTCATCGCCGAAGCCGGCGGCCTGGTCACCGACGCGCACGGAGCGCCGTGGACCACGAGCAGCGACACCTTCCTGGCCGCCGCACCGGGCGTGCACCAGCAGGCGATGAGTACGCTCTCGACGCTGTAGGCACCAGTCAACGACGCCGGCGCAGGCGTCCGTAGGCTACGAGCAGGGCGATGAAGAGCGAGAACCCTGCGACCACTTCGAACGCGGTCACGGCTCCGGAAGCGCCGTCGGACAGAACTCCGGCAGCCTCGGCGAGCGCGACGAGGCCGAGCGCGGCCGCAGAGCACTGTGTCGAAACAACCCTTGAGTGATCCGCACCGCGGCGGGCCAGCAATGCGCCGGCGGGCAACACCGCCCCGAACAGGAGAAGGCAGAGCCCTAACAGCAGAAAGCCGACGTCCTCGGTGGGGCGTGTCGCGGCGGTGTCGTCGGCGAAGGCGATCGGGCCGCCCGGCGCCTTGATGCCTTGCGCATTGCCGCGCCAGAAGAGCACCTGCACGTCTTCGCCTGCTGCTAACCGCGCGATTCCATCCGGTTCGGCCGTATAGTCCAACTCCGATACGTCCTGGAGTTGGACATGTGTCGCGCCGCTGCCGGTGGAGACACTGACCACGCGTATCGTTCGCCAGCTCAGGCAGTCTTCGGTCGCCGTCGCCGTCGCCGTCGCCGTTGCAGGTGCGCGGGACGCGGCACAGGGCGGGGCCGCGGAGAATCGTTCGGCGGTTGCACGGTCGCCGGAGAAGCTTGCCGCCATCATGATCATCAGCCCCAGCCCCGTGAGCGACAGCACAAGCATGCCGACCGTCGCCACGGTGCCTTTACCCTGATTCCCCCGCCCCGCCACAGTCTCCCCTTTGCGTCGAGGCGAATATACGCCTTGACGATCGCTAGGCGCGACCCGGATCCGCGGCCGCCGGCCGGTCGGGTGCGACCACTTGCGCAGTGGTTCTCAACGGCTGTTCACTGTCATTGCTTTGCTTTGCATGTGTCACATTTCGGGTGGGGAGTCCAGTGAAGACGATGGTGGCGTCCGGCACGGCCGCCCATGAGGCGGCGCCGGGCCTGTTCCTGCTGGTCTGGGGGCTTTTCGCGTCCGTCATCGGGTTGGGGCTGGTCACCAACTTCCGGGGGTTCCTCGACGGGTTCACTCGGGACGCGTACGAGTCGTCAGCTTGGTTGCGGCGTATTCCGCCGTGGAAGTGGATACGGCAGCGCCCGGATGAGCTTGCCAGGCGGGCGAGGCTGAACCGACTGATCGGCATCCCTTTCGCAGTCGCCGGTCCGATCGTGACGGTCGTGGGTGTGGTGCAGATCTTGCGCGGGCATTTCTCCGTGCCGCGCGGGCCCGAGCTTCCGCTGCCGTTCGCTCTCGCGTTCATCGCCGTCTCGGTGCTCGGTATGGCCCAGTGCTGGCGGCCTCGCGGGTACTTCCGCCAAGCGGCGCGGCAGGGCAGCTGGAAGCGCACCGCCGCGATCATCGCGAGCGCCGGGGCGGTCTCCTTCGGCGTGTTCACAGCCCTGGGTCCATGACCCTCGGCATCGCGGGCTGGGCCGTCGGTGGGCTTGCCAGCCTTTTCCTGATGATGCCGCGGAAATCGGCTTTCGCGCAGCCTAGCGACTCGACGAACCCGAAGCCCGTCCAGGAAGACACGGAGGGCGCGCAAGACGACGAATCCGGGGCATTTCGCTGGCTATAGGCTCAGCCGCTCCAGAGCGGCCGGATCCTGCCGGTCCGGGTCGAAAGTGATCACGACCACCTCGCCGTTCGCATAGGCGACCACGGGCCGCCGAAGCAGTTCGCCCACCCTGCGGGCGACGTTCTGGAACAGCTCCACCAACTCGAGGCTGTCGGCTGTCACCTCGAACCGTCCCTCGGCCACGAGCGCCTGGGCGACGTACGGGGTGAAGTTCGCCTCGGCCCGGACCTTCTCGTCCGCGCTGAGTGCGGAGCGCCGGAACGCGGAGGGTGAGTCAGAGAGCTGAGCCATCACGGATCCCTTGCTGATCGACGGTGCGCCCAAGGATGCCACACCCGGCCTCCGCGAGTGACCGTCCGCGGCTCGAAGATGCAGGCCGCGCGCGTGGATGTTGGTGATCTCGCCATCGTCGTGCCCCGCATTGTGGGTGATGCCTCCATGCCCGGATCCTTCAGCAGGTCATAGCGTTTCGCGCTATCCCGAGAACTGCGGGGACCGACGAGGAGACGAGGAGACGAGGCTTCGATGGCGAAGATCGGCAGATGGGTCGGGACGGCGGCGGCGCTGGTGCTGTGCTGTTCGGCCGGGGCGTGCGCGAGTTCCGCGGCGAGCGCCGGGACGGGCGGCGGGGGATCCGGCGGCACGGTCACGATCGGGGAGTCGACGACGCTCAGCGGCTCGATCGCCTCGCTCGGCCAGACCGGCCTGCAGGGCGTGCAACTCGCCGCGGCCGACCTCGACGCCAAGGGCGGCCTGCTGGGCAAGCAGATCAAGGTGGTCAGCGCGGACGACGCGGCGACGCCCGCCACCGGCGTCTCCAACGTGCGCACCATGCTCGGCGCCGACCACGCCGTGGCGGTCTTCGGCCCGGTCGCAAGCTCCGTGGCGGCCGCGGAGGAGCAGGTGACCAACGCGCAGAAGATCCCGATGTTCTTCCACACCTCCAACGACATCGGCCTGACCACGACCACGTACAGCAAGTACGTCTTCCAGGACGTGCCGAACACGGTGATGGAGCCGCGGGCCGCCGCCGCGTACCTCGCGCAGCAGGTGTCGGGCAAGACGATCACCATCGCGACCTTCGCGCCGAACTACAGCTTCGGCCAGGACACCGTCTCCGCCTTCATTCAGGCCCTGAAGGCCGAGAAGGTCAACTACACGCTCGTGAAGCAGGAGTTCCCGCCGCTCGGGGCCACCGACATCAACTCCTACCTCGCCGCGATCGAGTCCGCGTCCCCGCAGTACGTGTTCAACGCGCAGTTCGGCGGCGATCTGGTCGCCTTCACCAAGCAGGCCCGGTCGTACGGGCTGTTCGCCAAGACGAAGGTGATCGCGATGTACGACTACTCGGTCCTGCAGTCCCTCGGCTCGGCCGCCCCGACCGGCGCGATCGGCTTCGACCGCGCACCGTACTGGACGTACACGGATTCTGCGATGCAGAGCTTCGTGTCCGAGTTCCGCGCCAAGTACGGGTCCGCGCCGAGCGAGTGGGCGATCCTCGGTTACGCCGCGGTCCAGCAGTGGGCTTGGGCGGTGCAGAAGTCCGGCTCGTTCTCCGGTGATGCGGTCTCCGCAGCGCTCTCGGGCGCCTCGGTGCCCACGATCCTCGGCGACCAGCAGATCCGCGCCTGCGACCACCAGACGGAACTGCCCGAGTACGTCGGGACCGTCGCGGGGCAGTCGGGCTCCTCGAGCGACCCGACGCACCTGTGGGACAGCTCGGCGTTTGCGGCGCCCTTCGACCAGATCGACTACACCTGCGCTCAGATGCAGGCCCTGCAGAAGTCGTAGCCCGCCCCGCCCCCGGCCCGGCGCGCCGCCGCGGGGCCGGGGGCCGCATCCCGTTGGAGTCACATATCCAGACATGGACACCTTCGTCACTGAAGCCGTCAGTATCCTGACGAACGCCGCCATGCTGTTCGTCGTCTCGGCCGGCCTGACCCTCGTCTTCGGGGCCTTGCGGCTGATCAACATGGCCCACGGCAGCCTCTTCATGATCGGGGCGCTGGTCACCGCCTCGCTTGCTGCGAAGTTCGACGGCGCTGCGGGCTTCACGCTCGCGCTCGTCGCCGCGGTCGCCGTCGCAGCCGTGCTCGGCGCCGGTGTCGAGATCGGCATCCTGCGGCGACTGCACCAGCGTGAACCGCTCGCGCAGCTGCTCGCGACCTTCGCCCTCGTGCTGGTCTTCGCCGACCTCGGCCAGCGGGTGTGGGGCAGCTCCGACCGCACCGTGACCGCACCGGTCTCCGGCGGCTTCCACGTGGCGGGCGCGACAGTACCCGTATACGACCTCATCGTCGTGGGCATCGCCGCGCTCGTCGCGCTGGGCCTATGGCTGCTGCTCTCGCGCACGCCGACCGGCTGGCGCGTGCGCGCGGCCGTGGAGGACCCCGAGTCCCTCGCCGTGGGCGGCACGAACCTGCCGCTGCTGCGCACCGGCGTGTTCGCGCTCGGCGCGGGCCTGGCCGGCCTCGCCGGAGCGGCCATCGCGCCGCTCGAATCGGTCGGCCCCGGGCTCGACACCGAGATCATCGTCGCCGCGTTCATCGTCACGGTGGTCGGCGGCCTCGGCTCGGTGCTCGGCGCGGCCCTCGGCGCACTGGCGATTGCGACGGTGGAGGGCCTCGGCACGCTGTGGACCCCCTCTTACGCCTCGAGCGCACCCTACCTCGTGATGATCCTCGTCCTCGCCGTGCGCCCCTGGGGGCTGTTCGGCACCCCGGACCGATGAACCGACCGACAGGAGCGCTGGAACCGCGCATGACAGCACTCGAAGAGACGTCGCCCACGGCCGCGGCGGAACATCCCGGGGCCTCCCGGCGCATGCGACCACGTACCCTGATCCTCTCGGCGGCCCTCGTCGTCATCCTGGGGCTGCTGGCGGCCGCCCCCTACATAGCGAACCTCACCACGATCCTCACCCTCGAGGAGATCAGCGCGTTCGCGGTCTTCGCGGTCGCGGCGAACCTGCTGATCGGGCAGGCCGGACTCGTCTCCTTCGGCCAGGGCGTGTTCTTCGGCCTCGGCGCCTACACCGTCACGCTCGGATGGGAGCACGCGCACCTGGGCTTCTGGGAAGGCTTCGCGCTCGCCCCCGTCCTCGGCGCCGCGGCCGCCGCGCTGATCGGACTGGCCGCTCTGCGGGCCCGCACGCTCTACTTCGCGCTGATCACACTCGCGTTCTCGCAGCTGTTCTACCAGCTGGTGGAACAGAACACCGGCTTCACCGGCGGCGCCAACGGCGTGTTCGCGCCTGTGGTGCCGGCCTGGATGGAGAGCCCGGTCGACGGGTACCTGACCCTGCTCGGTATCGCGGTCGCGGCCCTGGCGCTGCTGCGCTGGATCTACGCCTCGAACTTCGGGCTGCTGCTGCGTGCATCCCGGGAGAACCGCGCCCGGGTCCAGGCGCTGGGCACGAGCGTCTACCGGTTGCACCTGCTCGCTTTCACGATCTCAGGGGCCTTCTGCTCGCTGGCCGGCGCGATGTTCGTGGTCTACAACCAGGGCTCGAACGCAGAGCTCTTCGACTGGACCACCTCCGGCCAGGCGGTGATCATGAGCGTGATCGGCGGCATGTACACCTTCTCAGGGCCCGTCGTCGGCGCGTTCGTCTACCAGTTCGGCCACGACTGGCTCGTTCGCGGCTTCTCGGACTGGCAGCTCGTGCTCGGCGCGGTCCTGCTGCTCGTGGTGATGCTGCGCCCGGACGGCCTGGCCGGCGCGATACGGCTGCGCCGATCGGAGGACGATGATGAGTAGCAAGGCATTGCTGAGCATCCGAGGCCTGACCCGCGACTTCGGCGGGTTCCGCGCCGTGGACGGGGTCGACCTGGACGTCGCGTCCGGTGCGATCCACTCGGTGATCGGGCCGAACGGAGCGGGCAAGAGCACCCTGTTCTCCCTGATCACCGGGGAACGCAAGCCGACCGCGGGCAGCGTGGTCTTCGCGGGCCGCGCGCTGACCGGACGGCCGCCGCACGCGGTCACCCGCGCCGGACTGGCCAAGGCGTTCCAGACCACGAGCATCTTCCCGCGCCTGACCGTGGCGGAGTCGGTCTGCGCCGCCCTGCTCGCGCGCGACGGGCAACCGCGGCTGCTCGGCGCACGGGTCAGGGCCCGCATACGGAATGAGGCCACTGAGATCTGCACCGCCCTCGGCCTGGAGACGCACCTCGACCGGCCGGGCGCCGTACTCTCGCACGGCGACCAGCGCGCCCTGGAGATCGCCCTAGCCCTGGCTACCGGCCCCCGGCTGCTGCTGCTCGACGAGCCGACCGCGGGGATGTCGCCGTTCGAGACCAAGCGCGTCGTCACGCAGATCACCGCCCTCGCCCGCGAGCGCGGACTGACCGTGCTGTTCTCCGAGCACGACATGGACACTGTCTTCGCCATCTCCGACGAGGTCACCGTGATGCACCAAGGCCGCGTCCTCGCCCACGGCCCGGCGGCCGAGGTCCGTGCCAACGACGAAGTGATGGCCGTCTACCTGGGAAGCGAACCGTGATGCTGGACATCGACGCGATCGACACGTACTACGGCGCGAGCCACATCCTGCAAGGGCTGCGGCTGACCGTCGGTGAGGGCGAAGCCGTCGCGCTGCTCGGCCGCAACGGCGCGGGCAAGACCACGACTATGCGTTCCGTCCTCGGCCTCACCCCGGCCCGCCGCGGCCGGATCACCCTGGCCGGCCGCGACATCACCCGTACCAAGACCCACCGGATCGCCCGCGGCGGCGTGGCGTTCGTCGCCAGCGGCCGCCGCGTCTTCGGGTCCCTGACGGTGGGCCAGAACCTGGAACTCGCCTCCCGCACCCTCGGGCAGCGAGTGCCGGAAGGCGGGGGCGAGCGTTGGACCATCCCGGACGTCATCGAGGTCTTCCCCAAGCTGGCCGAGCTGAGCGACCGTCGTGCCGGCTTCCTCTCCGGCGGTGAGCAGCAGATGCTCAAGCTCGGGCGCGCCCTGCTCGGCAACCCGCGGCTGCTCCTGCTCGACGAGCCCACCGAGGGCCTGTCCCCGGCCGTAGTAGCCGACCTCGGCCGCTGGCTCGACCGGTTGCGCGAGCGGGGAATGAGCATCTTGCTGACCGAGCAGAACGCGCTGTTCGCGCTCTCTCACGTCGACCGAGGCTACGTCATGCTCAAGGGCCGCATCACCCACGAGGCCGTCGCCGCGGACCTGCGCGAAAGCCCGGAGGTGCGCGCGGCTCTCGGCGTGGGCTGATCGCTCCGTCCCGGCGGCGGTGGAGATGGGTCGCACTCATTGATGCTCGTAGGGGATCCTTCATGATGTGACTGACGAACCGGAACCGTGGGACCCGATCGCCTGTGTCGCGCCGGACTTCTTCGCGCCGAACGACGGCAGGAAGTGGGCGGTGAAGCACTGGATGAACGTGCCTGGCCCCTTCTATACAGGCGAGACCGACACGTGCTGGACCGGCAGGTTGGCCGCCCCGCGCCATGTTCTTTACGGCGGTGAGCACTACCAGGAGTTCGTCTACCGACAGCCGAAGACGCGGGCCGAGGTCAAGTGCCTGCTGTCCGCGGCCCAGGATGACCCCTTCGACGGCTACGACTGTGATGGGGACTCGCGGTGGACACCCGAGGCCGTACGGGCCTGGTGGAATGACCGAGGACGGGTCGTGGAGCATGTCACGGCCCTGCTTGCGGAGTGGACCCGCTGGGGCGCGGATAGGTATGAGGTTGAAGCTGCCGAAGGTGCCCGCGACTTCCTCGCGTACCTGTCCGGCGATCTGGAAGCCGACCTGCGGGCGTATGTCTACCGCCTGGAGCACGGCCGGTACCCGGATGACGGCGTTGAGCTGCCGACGCTCTGACGTGACACGGAGCGCCTGCACCGTCCGGTGATCAACCCGGCCCTGATGGGCCGGGTTGATGGCGTCTCATCGGTCAGTCTTTGATCTCGCAGAGTGTGGCGCCTGCGGTGACGGTGGCGCCGACTTCGGCGGTCAGGCCGACGATGGTGCCTGTTTTGTGGGCGTTGAGGGGTTGTTCCATCTTCATGGCCTCGAGGACGACGATCAGTTCGCCGGCTTCGACTTGTCGGCCTTCTTCGACGGCGACTTTCACGATGGTGCCCTGCATGGGGGAGGTCAGGGCGTCGCCGGTGGCGGCGGTTTTCTTCGCGCCGGTGCCGGCGCGTTTGGCGGCTTTCTTCGCGCCGGTGGCGGTCGGGGTGCCGGCATTTAGGCCGAGGCCTGCGGGCAGGACGACCTCGATGCGTTTGCCGCCGACCTCCACGGTGACCGTCTCGCGTCCGGTCTCCTCAGCGGGCTCGCCCAGGGGGCCTGGGTAGGGGGGGATGGTGTTGTCGAACTCGGTTTCGATCCAGCGGGTGTGGACGGTGAAGGGCTGGGCGGGGTCGGTGGGGGCGAAGGCGGGGTCGTGCACGACGGCGCGGTGGAAGGTGAGGGCGGTGGCCATGCCCTCGAGTTCGAATTCGGCCAGGGCGCGGCGGGAGCGTTCGAGTGCTTCGGTGCGGGTGCGGCCGGTGATGATGAGTTTGGCGAGCAGGGAGTCGAAGTTCTGGCCGATCTGTGCGCCTTGTTCGATGCCGGAGTCCAGGCGGACGCCGGGTCCGGTGGGGGGCCGGTAGGTGGTGACGGTGCCGGGGGCGGGTAGGAAGCCGCGGCCGGGGTCTTCGCCGTTGATGCGGAACTCGATGGCGTGTCCGCGCAGGACGGGGTCGTGGTAGCCGAGGGGTTCGCCGTCGGCGATGCGGAACATCTCGCGCACCAGGTCGATGCCGGCGACTTCTTCGCTGACGGGGTGTTCGACCTGTAGGCGGGTGTTGACTTCGAGGAAGGAGATGGTCCCGTCCTGGCCGACGAGGAATTCGCAGGTGCCGGCGCCGACGTAGCCGGCTTCTTGGAGGATGGCTTTGGAGGCGCGGTAGAGCTCGTCGGTCTGGGCTTGGCTGAGGTAGGGGGCGGGGGCTTCTTCGACGAGTTTCTGGTGGCGGCGTTGCAGGGAGCAGTCGCGGGTGGAGATGACGACGACGTTGCCGTGGGTATCGGCGAGGCATTGGGTCTCGACGTGGCGGGGGCGGTCGAGGTAGCGCTCGACGAAGCATTCGCCGCGGCCGAACGCGGCGACGGCTTCGCGTACGGCGGAGTCGAACAGTTCGGGGATCTCCTCGAGGGTGCGGGCGACTTTCAGGCCGCGTCCGCCGCCGCCGAACGCGGCTTTGATCGCGACGGGTAGTCCGTGCTGCTGGGCGAACGCGGTGACCTCGTGGCTGTCGGCGACCGGGTCGGGGGTGCCGGCGACCAGGGGGGCGCCGGCGCGTTGGGCGATGTGGCGGGCCGCGACCTTGTCGCCGAGGGCGCGGATCGCGGCGGGGGGCGGGCCGATCCAGGTCAGGCCGGCGTCGAGGACGGCTTGGGCGAACTCGGCGTTCTCGGACAAGAACCCGTAGCCGGGGTGCACGGCGTCGGCGCCCGCGCGTGCGGCGACGTCCAGGAGCTTGTCCACGGCGAGGTAGGTCTCGCCCGAGGTCGCCCCGCCGAGCGCGTAGGCCTCGTCCGCGACCCGTACGTGCAGCGCGTCGCGGTCCGGGTCCGCGTACACCGCGACGCTGCCGATACCGGCGTCCTTACAGGCCCGAGCGACCCGCACGGCGATCTCGCCCCGGTTCGCGATCAGGACTTTCCTCAGCATGCCCTCTCCCAAAAACGTTCGCAGTTATCGTGCAAGGCCGGTCAGCGCGGCCAATAGGTCGCGCGCCACGCGCCGGGGCCCGGACGTGCCGTGCTGAAACGCGCCATGGCGCGCTGCCGGTCCGCCCACGCGTCGAGCGACTCGGCCGCCTCCGGTGCTACCGGGCTCACGGAAGCCGATACGGCACGGGTGTGGAGCACCACGAGCGCCGCGGCAAGCTCTTCGTCGGTGGGGTTGCCTCGCAGAACCTTGATGATCATCGTCCGCTCTCCTGCGCAGTGGATGCCGGGTCACAGGGGGATGTTGCCGTGCTTCTTCGGGGGCAGAGACTCCCGCTTATTGCGCAGATGGCGTAGGCCCCGCACGATGTGGAAGCGGGTGTCGGAGGGCATGATCACGGAGTCGACGTAGCCGCGTTCCGCTGCGACGTACGGGTTCAGCAGGGTGTCTTCGTATTCTTGGATCAGTCGCGCCCGGACGGCTTCGGCCTCGCCGTTCGCGTCGGCTTCCGCGAGCGTCCTGCGGTGCAGGACGTTGACCGCGCCTTGAGCGCCCATGACTGCGATCTGCGCACTGGGCCAAGCGAGGTTGAGATCGGCGCCCAGATGCTTGGAGCCCATCACGTCGTAGGCGCCGCCGTAGGCCTTACGGGTGATCACGGTGATGAGCGGGACGGTGGCCTCGGCGTAGGCGAATATCAACTTCGCGCCGCGGCGGATGATGCCGGTGTGCTCCTGGCCGACGCCGGGCAGGAAACCCGGCACGTCGACGAACGTGATGACCGGGAGGTTGAAGGCGTCGCAGGTGCGCACGAAGCGGGCCGCCTTCTCGCTCGCGTCGATGTCGAGGCAGCCGGCGAACTGCATCGGCTGGTTCGCGACGATGCCGACGGGATGGCCCTCGACCCGCCCGAAACCGGTGATGATGTTGGGGGCGAACAGCGGCTGCGTCTCGAGGAACTCGGCCTCGTCCAGGACGTGCTCGATAACCGTATGCATGTCGTACGGCTGGTTCGCGCTGTCGGGGACGAGGGCGTCCAGCTCGCGGTCCTCGTCGGTGACGGTCGGATCCGCCTCCTCGGGGAACGCCGGCGGCTCGCTCAGGTTGTTGGACGGCAAGTAGGACAGCAGCCCCTTGACGTACTCGATGGCCTCGTGCTCGTCGCCGGCCATGTGGTGGGCGACGCCCGAGGCCGTATTGTGCGTGCGCGCGCCGCCGAGCTCTTCGAAGCCCACGTCCTCCCCGGTGACGGTCTTGATGACGTCCGGCCCGGTGATGAACATGTGCGAGGTCTGATCCACCATGACGGTGAAGTCGGTGATCGCGGGGGAGTAGACGGCGCCGCCTGCGCAGGGCCCGACGATCAGGCTTATCTGCGGGATGACGCCGGAGGCATAGGTGTTGCGGCGGAAGATCTCGCCGTAGGCCGCGAGCGAGGCGACGCCCTCCTGGATGCGGGCGCCGCCGGAGTCGTTGATGCCGATGACCGGGCAGCCGGTCTTCAAGGCGAAGTCCATGACCTTGAGGATCTTCTGGCCGTAGACCTCGCCGAGAGCGCCGCCGAAGACGGTGAAGTCCTGGGAGAAGACGGCCACCGGGCGATCGTCCACGGTTCCGTAGCCGGTGACGACGCCGTCGCCGTAGGGGCGGCTCGCCTCCAGCCCGAAGTTGGTGGAGCGGTGCCGGGCGAACTCGTCGAACTCGACGAACGACCCCTCGTCCAGCAGCAGTCCGACCCGCTCTCGGGCAGTGAGTTTCCCCTTGGCGTGCTGCTTCTCGACGGCGGCGAGTGAACCGGCGTGCGCAGCCTCGTCGATGCGGCGCCGCAGCTCTTCGAGCTTGCCCGCCGTGGTGTGCAGGCCGGCGTGGTCCGACCGCGACGTTTCGATATTCACTGCCCGTCCGTTCTCCGTGGTAACGCAGATGTCGTACAGGGGCTTGGAGCAGAACGCGTCGTGGGACGTACCCGCCCGGACGTCGCGTGGCGGCGCGAGACTTCCTTTGAGACTGAGTCTAGAGTGAACGATACTGAGTCTCAATGCGCGCGGCAAGCACCTCCGCCGGTCCGGAACAGGGAAGGATGTCTGGTCATGAGCAAGCCAGCCGCACGGATCCGCCTCATGGAGGCCGCCTTCGCCCTGTTCGACGAGCACGGGTACGAGCAGACGACCGTCGACGAGATCGCCGCGCGGGCCGGGGTGGGGCGCGCGACGTTCTTCCGGCACTACCGGTCCAAGGAGGCGGTCGTCTTCCCCGACCACGACCGGCTGCTCGAACAGATCCGCGACAGGCTGGCGACCTCCAGCCACAGCACGGCTCTCGTGGCCGTGTCGGACGCGGTGCGCCTGGTGCTGCTGCACTACATCGAGGAGGGCGACCTCGCCCGCCGGCGGTACACGTTGACCAGCACGGTCGCCGCCCTGAGGGACCGCGAGATCGCGAGCGTCGCGCGCTATCAGCGCTTGTTCCGCGAATTCATCGCGGAGTGGATGGGCGACCCGACCCAGTCGGCGTCGCTGCGGGCCGAACTGATGGCCGCGGCCGTAGTCGCGGCCCACAACCACGTGCTGCGCCGATGGCTGCGCGGCGAGACCGCCGACGCCGTGGCCGAGCTCGATCAGGCCATGCGCGAAGTGCTGACGCTTTTCCCCAATGCACAGGAACAGTCCGCGAGCGGCACCGGCACCACCGTTGTCGCCTTCCGCGGTGAACAAGACCTCGATGTCTTGCTGCCCGCGCTGCGGCGCCTCATCGAGAGCGGCCCTCGGTGACGAGGCTCAACTGACCGCGGCCGCGGATCCACTCAGTGAGCGGCGGAGGCGCGCAGCGCGTGCTGCGCGAACAGCTCGCGGCCCAGCAGTTGCGCCTCGGAGCGATGGTCGGTGCCGTGCGCGGACATGCCCAGGCGGCCGGCGAGGTCGCCGAGCAGGTCGTCGAGGTGTCCGAGGTAGTACAGGGCGTATCGGAGTTCTGAGTCGCTCGCCGCTGCGGACAGTTCTGCTTGCAGACTCCTGAGTTCGTCGCCGCTGCGCACCCAAGTCTCCTGTGCGCTTCGCGTCCCTTCGGAGACGGTGTTCGCCAGGGCCTCGAGTGAGTCGGCCATGGTGCTGGTGACGTGCGAGAGCCGGTCGCGCTGGTCGGGCGTCAGATCGGCCGTGGCGCCGGTGACCGACATCTCGCGGGCGAAGTGGGCGGCCTGCTGCATGGTGGCGCGGACGTCGCGCGCGTGGTCGCGATCGGTGGCGGAGCCTACGGGCAGAAGCGAGCGGGTGAAGGCGTGGAGTTCGTGGTTGGCCTGGTCGATGGCCCTCGCCTCGGCGCGGGTGCCGGCGGTCTCGGCGTCGCCGCTCCAGACGGTGCCGGACGCGCGGACGAATCCCGACAGGGCGCGCAGGTGGGACGCCTGCGCTCGCCGCAGCAGGGTTCGCGTGGCGACGGGCAGGACGATGAGCGCGACGAGGGTGGCGATGACGCCGCCGAGTCCGTTCTCGCCCGCGCGGATCAGGATCACGGAGTCCTTGAAGCCGGTGCTCCAGCCGTAGAGCTGGATGAGGGTGAAGCCGAGGGCGCCGCCCCAGATGTAGTAGTAGGTGCTGACGGCGTAGGCCCCGACGGTCAGGGCTGCGCAGATCAGAGTGAGGCTGACCCAGGGGTGGTTGTCCTTGAGCAGGTGGCAGACGACGACGCCGAGGGTGCAGCCGACGGCGGTGCCCAGGACGCGCGCGATGGTCTTGCGGACGCGCTCGTGCGGGGAGTTGGTGCCCGTCAGCATGATCATCACGCCGATCATCGCCCAGTAGTAGCGCTGGCCGCTGATCAGGTCCCCGAGCGGGACGGCGATGGCCAGGGATATCAGAGCCTGGATGACGATGCGCGTCTGCGAGCCGATCTTGCCCAGGAAGCCCCATGAATCGCGCACGTCGCTCGCGGCCAGAGCGCGGCCGGTGAGCAGGTGGGTGCCGGGGAGGCGGCCGCGGACGAGGCTGATCGACGGGGTGAAGGAGTCCGTGGACGTCGCGGCGTTCTGCTCCGGCTCGTCCGCGGTCTCGGTGGTCCATGCGCTCGCGGCGCGATGCAGGTCGCCGAGGGTCGCGGTGAACCGGTAGAGCCGGGTGACGAGCAGCTGGTATGCGGTGTCCTGCGAGTCGTCCTCGTGCCGCATCAGCCAGGCGAGCAGTTCGCCCGCCCCGCTCGGGACCGCGACGGCGTGATTGATCGCGCCGTACCCGGTGCCGGCGTGGTCGAGGCCTGAGAGGGCCGCAATCAGCAGCGGACGGACGTCGGGCGGGATCGGGGCGCTGGACAGCTGTGCGACGACGCGGCCGAGGCCGTGCGCGGCGCGCTCGGTGTCGAAGACCACGTTGTGGCGGTGGGTGACTGCGGAGCCTTGCAGCCCGGAGGCGGGCAGGTAGCCGTCGACCAGCATGGCGGACTCGTTGAGCCGGACCATCGCAGCGTTCAGCTTGAGGGTCTTGCGTGCGAGGTTCTTAGTGCCGCTGTCGGCGACGAGCTGCCTGGCAAGCTGGACGACGGTGCGTACGCGGAAGAGATAGCCGCGCTCGATGTTCTCGAATCCGCTCGCCGGGCGGGTGCGGCAAGCGATCGCCTGTATGCCTCCGGCCGCGACACCGGCCACCCCGGTGATCGGGGCTATGTACTTGAGCTGCTCCACCGGCATCGGGGCCAGCAGGCCGCCGAGGAATCCGGAGAAGAACAGGGTGCCGCTGTCGCGCCAGAACTCGGCGAGTCTGGGGCTTGTGAGCGCGAGCTGCACGCCCAGAGCCAGGGCTCCGGCGATCAGGCCGGGGACTCGGTAGGGGTGGATCTCGATCGCGCAGAACATCGCGAGCAGCATCGCGGGCACGCCCCAGACGCAGCGCAGCGCGACCTTGCCAGGCTTGGGCCCGGCGATGCTCAAACCGCAGATCAGGCCGAGCATGCCGCCGAAGGTCAGCCCGATCAGGCCCGGCTGGCCCATCGCCCGGGCCATCGCGTAGCCGGCCGCCAGCGTGGCGGGGAAGACCATCAGCATCCGCCAGCCCGACCGGAGCCGGGCCAGGGCCGGATCCCCGGCCTGAACGCGGTCGCGCACGCCGACGAGCCGGGACGGCCGGCAGGTGGGACACCGGCCGCCACTGCTCAGCAATTTCGACACCACGCTGCTGTTCTCCCGTCGATCGTCCGCTGCGCGTGAGCCGGGGCGGAGCCGCGCCGCTCGGCGCCCCCACGCCTCGCGTACCTCCAGGGTAGAAGATTTTTTGCATCAGTGCAAAATTGCCTTGGTGAAAAGATGCCCTCGGTGTAGCATTCAGCCCATGAGCAGCGAGAACGCGGCGCCCGCGCACCCGGCGGCCCCCGGCGGCATCCGGGAGCGCAAGAAGCAGGAGACCCGGGACGCCCTGCACCGCGCTGCCCTGCGCCTTTACGTGGAGCGCGGCCCGGACGCGGTGACGATCAGCGACATCTGCGAGGCGGCCAACGTCTCCCGGCGCACGTTCTTCAACTACTTCGACTCCAAGGACGACGCCGTCCTGGACCGGGACGAGGAGGGCTCCGGCCGTTCGCTGCCGGAGCGCATCGCCGCCCGCCCCGAGGGGGAGCACCCGCTCGAGGTGATCCACCAGGCCGTACGCGCGGGCATCGTGAACTCGCTGGGCCACCCCACCTGGCGCGAGCGCCAGCAGCTGGTGCGCCGCCACCCCCAGCTCGTCCAGGTCGCCTTCGCCAGCACGCGCCGCACCCGCGACCTGATGGCCGAAGGCATCGCCCGCCGCACCGGCCGGCAGCCCGACGACCTCTACCCCCGCGTCGTCGCCAGCGCCGCCCACGCAGTCGCCCAGGCCGCCCTGGCGCGCTGGAACCCCGAGGACTCCGGCGACGAGCTGCTCGACATCCTCGACGAGTCGTTCGCCATCGCTGCCTCTGGCTTCAACCTGCACGTCTGACCGCGCTCGTCCCGCCGACTGGTGCTTCCGGTACCACCGTTAATCGGCTCTGTATACGGTTTCCCGGCCGCGTCGAACTGGGTTCTGATTCAGTTCTGTGACACGGATGGATTCGGTGATACCGCCATGCCGAGAGCACCGGCTCGGCGGCAGCGTCTTGGTCGCCGGGTCGATCTCCAGCCGCCGGGCACACAGGAATACTCCGAGCATGCGAAGCGGCCGGGGCGTCCTACGCCGGGCGGGTCAGGCGGGAGCACCAGGGCTCCCCGCCTTCGAGATCGGAGGCGGGGAGCGGGGCGTCGTAGTAGTCCGCGGGCGCGGTGAGGATCGCCTGCATGTACGCGGTGCGGCCGTCGGCGGCCATGGGTACCGCATGGCCGCGGGTACGCGTGAAGCCGATGCCCAGCCCAGGGAAGCGCGGGTAGTCGGGGTCCGTGTCATCGAGTCGGTGGCCGAGGCCGGTGAGCCGGTCGAGCACCTCCACAGCGGGCGTGCGGAAGACGTCGACGCCCAGCAGTTCGACGGTGATCCGGTCTCCGCCGCGCTCCTCGGGGATCCAGAACTCCGCGGCGGTGAGCGTCTCCCCGTCCTCGCAGGCGAGGATCGTGCTGAAGCTCTGGCGCGTCAGGAACACCTTCGTGTACAGGTCCGGGCGCCGCTGCCCGGGGTCGTCGATACGCACGTGGCCGAGCGGCGTCGCGGCGGCGATCAGCTCGTCGATCCCGGCCCCGAGGGGGAAGTCCTCCGCTCCGTCTCCCGGGTTGATCACGAAGCTGTACTCGAGCGGCTTGGGCTCGAGCGCGTCGAAGTCGATGTCCGGCAGTTCATCGAAGTACCCTGCCCCGGCCAGCAGCACCGCCTGCATGTAGAGCGGCTCGCCGTCGCGGTCGCGCGGGACCTGGTCTCGGCCGGAGGTGCGGGTGAAGCGCAACGGCAGGGCCGCAACGGTGTAGCGCTCCGGCTCGTCGGACCGGTCCACAGCATAGCCCTGGGCCTCGATCTGCCGGAGCAGCTCCAAGGCCGGGGTCCGGAACACGTCGATTCCGCGCCAGGTCACCCGCAGTTCCTCTGGCTCGGCTGACTCCGCGTCAGCATCCGCGCCCGGCAGGGGCCGCGGCGCGTGGATGTCCAGCCAGGTGAGCGTCCGCCCGTCCTCGAGCGCGAAGACCGTGGCGAAGGAGGAGCGTTCCAGATAGACCGTCAGATCCACCTTCATGTGCTCGAGCACGCCGGCGAGCCCCGGCCCCGAGATCACCACTCGACCGCGTGCGACCGCGTCCGGCACCAGTTCCCCGGCCGGCATGCCGAGGGGGTATCCGGTGGCGCCGTGCGGCGGGTCGAGCTCGATCTCCATGCTCACGCTGTTCATCCCCGGCATCTCTACTTGAGCTTGCAGTAACGGATCTTCCAGTTCTTGGCCTTCAGCGCGTCCGTCAACTTCGTGTTCGTCTTCATCGATTTGATCATCTCGTCGATGGCCGCGTCGTATTTGCCAGGGTACTTCGCGCGGATGTCGTCGAGGTCCATCTTCATCGCCTCGTCGAACTTGCCCTGCTGGACCAGGCTGCGCAGCTTGGCCCGGTACGCGTCGCCGGCCAGGCTGGGGTCGGTGCTCTTGAGTTTGCGGTGGTCGTCGTACTCCATGCGGATGGCCGGGCCGTACGGCACGCGCTTGCCGGACCCGAGATCCAGGATTCCCTTGTACGCGGCTTGCGGGGGGACGTGGTTGATCTCGTAGTCGGTGCTCGTACGCGGATGGGTCGGGGGGAAGTTGGCGGGCTGCAGACCCTTGTAGTAGCCGCCTTCCCCGACCGGCACGCGGGTCTTGGGCCGCGTGCCGATGAGGCCGTAGGGGTCGAGCCACGCCATCGGGTTGGGTACATAGCCGTGCGGGTTGGCGCCGGCCGCCTGGCCGAGCGGGTCGGCGCTCAGGAAGCGTCCAGTCGCCGGATCGTAGTATCGGAACAGGTTGTAGGCGAGGCCGCTCTCCTCGTCGTGGTACTGGCCCGGCATGCCGAGCGGGCTGTAGCCGTGCGGGGCGACCGCGGGCGCGACACGTCGGCCCCACAGCGTGGTCCTCGCGGCCCAGGCGATCCGCCCGTCGGGCGTCACGAGCTCGGCCAGGGCACCGACCTGGTCGGTGACGATGCCGAAGAACAGTTCGTCGTACTCGCTCTGTCCGGCCTCGCCGTGCCAGATCCGTTCGGTCTGGGATACCGGTTCGAAGCTTCCGGGGAGGTAGTCCCAGGTGGTGCTGCGGACCTGGCCTGAGGCGTCGGTGTGGATCTGCTCGGCGATCCGGTCGTCGTCCCAGATGAACCGGTAGTGCTCGACGACCTCGTCGGCGTGGTCCTCGTTGCCGGCACCTACCCGTTGTTTGACGACGCGTCGGCCGTACGGGTCGTAGCCGTACGACCAGCTGCCGCGTCTTGGAGTGTCCACACGCGTCAACTGGTCCTGGTCGTTCCAGGTGTAGTGCCACTCCAGCCGCGTGCCCGAGAGCGTGCGCAGCGTGCGGGAAACGAGCCGGTCGTGTTCGTCATACGTATACGTGTTGCGGCCCGCACGGGTCAGCAGTGTGCCCTCGTGCACGCGCTCGCCTGCCGGATCGGCATCGGTCGCGGCCAGTCGGGAGTCGCGGGCGGAGAGGATGTTGCCCAAGGCGTCGTAGCTGTAGTGCTCCTCCTGCGGCGCCCCGTCTTGCGCCGCACGCACGGTCAGGACCCGGCCGGCCGGGCTCAACTCGAACTCGCGGCGGCCGCGCAGGAGATCGTCGACGGCCTCTGGCATGTTGTCGGCGCGATAGTGGAACGTGCGCTCCTGCATGGGGGTCGCCGGGCCGCCGGAGCGCTCCGACCAAAGCCGCTGCCGGTTCAGCCGCCCCGAGGCGTCCCAGCTCTGGCTGAGCACGGCGCCCGCGTCGAGGAAGCGGGTGACCTCCCTGCCCAGGACGTCGTACCCGAAGCGGATCCGGTGGTCGCCGACGGACACCTCGGCGGGCTGTTCGAGCTGGTCGAACCCGACCGTTGAGATGATGCCGCTGGGCAGCGTGCGGGTGACGCGACGGCCCAGCTCGTCGTAGCCTCGGCCGGTGGTGAATCCGTCCACGGTCTCGCGCACCAGGCGCCCGGCCCGGTCGTATCCGTACTCGATGGTGCTGCTCGATAGGGCACCCAGCGTGGATCCAGGCGCCCACGCCGACCGCACCCGGATCGCTCGGCCGAGATCGTCGTACTCGAACTCGGTCGCTGCGCCGTCGGCGTCCTGACGCCGGATCAGTTCGCCGAGCAGGCCGTAGCCGAATCCGGTGACGTGCCCGCGCCCATCGTCGATCTCCAGGAGCTGATCGGCCTGGTCACGTCGGTACGTCAGCGAGCGGCCGTTGTAGTCCGTCTCGCCGATCAGGTGACCGGCCGTGTCATACCGGTAGGTCCATTCGAGATCGCCGTGCGAGTGCGCGATCAGCTGCAACTCGGTGTCGTAGCGGAAGCGGTGGACGTCGCCGTCGGGATTGACCCGCTCGGTCATCGTGGCGAACGGCCCGATCGTGAAGCGGGTGGAAGCGCCGATCGGGTCCACGTGCTCGACGAGATTGCCCTCCGCGTCGTACCCGAAGGTTTCGCGCGAACCGTCGCCGTGGACCCACTCGAGCAGGTTGCCGTCCAGCGACAGCCGGTAGAACTCGGTGACGCCCTGCACGTCGGTGATCGCCACGATCCGGCCGTAGGCGTCGTACGCGGTGTGGCTGGTGCGCCCGAGTTGGTCCGTGACGGCGGTGACGAGTCCTGCCGAATTGCAGATATAGGCGCGCGTGTGCCCGGCCGGGTCGGTGACCGAAGTGAGCCGGCCTTCCTCGTTGTAGGTGCGCCGCTCCACGAAGCCGAAGAGGTCGGTGATCGCCACGATGTTCCCGCGCTCGTCGTACTCGAAGCGGCAGGCGGTCAGGCCGCGGTCGGTGATCTTCTCCACCTGACGCTGCGCGGTATAGCTGAAGCTCAGGATGCTGCCGTCCGGCCGGGCAACGACGAGCGGCTGCCCGTGCTCGTCGTACTGCGTGCGGGTGGTGCGCCCGATCTCGTCGGTATTCGCCGTCATCCGGCCCCGCGCGTCGAACTCGCAGGTGGTGGTGCCGCCGATGGCGTCCACGGTGCGAACGACGCGGTAGTGGGCGTCGTAGTGGTACTCCATGGGTTGGCCGAGCGAGTCGGTGACGGTCGTGCGCCGCGCGGCCTCGTCGTACTCGAACATCGAGTCGAGCACACCGCCATCGCCCAGCCCGGCAGTGACGCGCCCTTGTTCGTCGTACACGTAGCCGTACCGGAAGCCGAGCCGATCGGTCCAGGCGATCAGACGGTCGTGATCGTCGTACTCGAAGACCTGCGGCCGGCCGGATTCGTCGCGCAGACCGACCAGCCGGCCGGCGTCGTCGTACTCGAAGATGCTGACGGCGATCGTTTCACCGCGCGCGGCCGCTGCGATGTCGTCCGCAGGGACTCGGAGGGCGCCCACTCGGGTGCCAGCCGGCGTCTCGACCAGGTCGATGACGACGCGGTAGCCGCAGGAGTGCGCGACGGCGCTCGGCGCCCCTGAAGCCGAGCGCTGATAGGTGACGGTGTGGCCGTTGCGGTCCGATATGGAGCCGATCGGGAAGACGGAGCCCGCGCCGACCGTCGGGAACCGCCGGACCAGCCCCGCGTCCGGGTCCCGGATCAGGATCTCCTCGGCCCTCCGATCCCACACCAGCGGCCACTGTGCGCCCGCATCGGGCAACACGGCCTCCCCGGACGTCATCGGGACCGGGTAGGAGAGGACCGCGCCGTCCTCGTCGCAGTACCTCAGGCCGTCGCCCGTCAACGCGACGTGCTGGTCGAGCGTCGAGGAGTACGACGTGCCGAACCAGCTCCCGTCGCGGTATTGGGAGCAGTACACGCGGTAGAGCCGGAGCGGCAACAGCGCATCCAACTCCAGATCGATCACCGGCATGATGAGCTGACCGGAGACCACGTCGACCGGCTCGCCGGCCTTGGTGCACAGCGAGGTGGGCGTGGCCTCCTTGTTCTTCTCCGGATCCAGCCCTGGATCGTCGTCGCCGCCAGGCCGTTCGCGGCCCCCGCCGGAGCCGCCGGAGCCGCCGTGGCCGAAGTCGTCCTCCGACCCCGCGTGGATGCCGTTGAAGTGATCGGCGATGTCCGCTTCGGTGGCGTCGAGGCTGCCGGCGTAGTTGTGCAGTCGATTGCCGGCGCCCTCCATCACCCGGGCGCCTTCCGACAGGCCGTCGCCCACCGCGCCGGTGACGTCTTCGGCCCCTTCGCTGATCGCCTTGGTCGCGCCGGAGGAGTCGCCGGACATCGACGCCTTGACCGAGCTGCTGATCTCCTTGAGCGTGCTCCCGGCTTGCTGCAGGGTCTGCGCGAGATCCATCAACCCGGGCACCACCGCGCGGATATCGTCGGGGCTGGCGCTGATATCGCCCTCTGACATGGGTGCTACTCCTCCCCGCCGGACGTGCCGCCCTCGTCCGAGCCGCTCCCGTGCCCGCCCTGGCCCATCGGCGGCATGCTGAAGGCCTGGTTGAGCGCCCCGCCGGGGTCGGTGGCCATGTTCTTGATGCCCTGAAGCCCGGTCTCCGCCCCCGACGTCGCGGCCGAGCCGACCGCGGAGAGCGAGAATCCGGACTGGACCCCCATGGCGTCCCCGACCAGCTGGGTCGCGATGTTCTCGGCCGCGCCCTTGGCCGCGTCGAACAGCGGCCCGAGCAGCACCTGCTCGACGTATCCCACGACCTGGTTCTTGGCCTGCTGCACGATCTCGTCCAGGATCCCGTCGGTGGCCGCGACCTCTTCCGGGATCGCCGCCTCCGCCGCCCCGAAGGTCACCGCCGCCGCGGCCTGGTCGGCCAGCAGTTCCGCGGCCAGCACGCCGATCTGCACGATGCAGGCCGTCTTCATCCCGACGATCACGTCCGCGCCCACCTCGAGCGCCTCGGCCAGCAGGTCGAGCCCCTTGATCACGTCGGGCAGGTGCTTGCCCGAGAGCATCTTCCAGAACACCCCGAACTCCCGCATCGCCTCCGAGGAGTTGTTCTCCAGCATCGACGAGATCTGCGAGGCCGTCCCGCCGTGCTTGTCGTTGAGCTCCCCGGCCAGCGTCCGCAGCTTGGACGCCCCGTCCCGCATCTGGTCCTCGTCGATGTTCGGCCAGTTGAACCCGAGCATGTTGAGCACCCAGGCCAACTCCGACGGAAGCACGATCGACATCTACCCCGCCCCCGATGCAGGTAAGTATGTAGTCTGTTTCCGAGCGTAGCGGAGCGTATGGCTAGAGGCGACATCACCGTGAACTGATTTACTGCGCGGCCGGGGGGAACGGCCGCTGGGGGAGGGTGTGTGATGACGGCGCAGGATCTACCGGAGCCGGGCAGGCCGGTGCTCGAGCGGTTCGCGGCGAAGCCGGTGGCCGTGGTGGTTCTCGTGCAGGCGGCGGTGCTGAGCGCCTTGTCGGGCCGCTACGGGTTCCATCGCGACGAACTGTACTTTCTGGCCGCCGGGAAGCGGCTCGCGTGGGGCTATGTGGATCAGCCCCCGTTGACGCCGCTGATCGCGCGGGCCTCGACAGCCGTGTTCGGTCAGAGCCCTGCCGGGCTGCGGGTGGCCGCCACCGTGTGCGGTGCGGTAGCCGTGCTCGTCGCGGCGCTGATCGCTCGTGAACTGGGCGGGAACGGTGCGGCGCAGACGTTCACCGGGGCCTGCACCGCGTTGTCAGGGTTCATCCTCGGGGTGACGCACATGTTCGCCACCCCCACGCTCGACCTGGTGGCCTGGCTGGTCCTGGCGTGGCTGGTGCTGCGCATGCTGCGCACCGGCGAGAGACGCTGGTGGATCGCGATCGGCGCCGTGTTCGCGCTCGGCATGTACAACAAGTGGCTGGTGCCCCTGCTGGCGGTCGCGCTCGTGGCCGCAGTGCTCGCGGTGGGGCCGCGGCGCATGCTGGCGGGCTGGTGGCCGGTACTCGGCGTGGGGCTCGCGGTCGTGATGGCGCTGCCCATGCTGGTGTGGCAGGCGCGCAACGGCTGGCCGCTGCTGACTGTGGCCGGCGGGATCAGCGCCAAGGACGGCGCGAGCAACCGCGTCCAGTTCGTCCCCGATCAGCTCCTGTACATCTCGCCTGTGCTGGTCCCCACGATGATCGCCGGCGGTCTGCGCCTGTGGCGGGACCCGGACGTGCGCTGGGCGCGTGCGTTCCCGCTGGCCTATCTGATGCTGTGCGTAGAACTGCTGGCCTCAGGCGGAAAGCCCTACTATCCAATCCCGATGCTGCTCGTGTTCGTGGCCGCGGGTGCGCCGGCCACGCTGCGGACGGTGCAGCGGGCGGGTGCGGCAACGCGCACCGCCGTGTACGCGGCATTCGCCATCGGCGCGGTGATCTCGCTGCTCGCGGGGCTGCCGATCGTGCCCGCGAGCGCGCTCAACGGTCCGATCCTCGCGCTGAACAAGGAGCAGGGCGAGCAAGTCGGGTGGCCGAACCTCACTGCGACGGTCGCGCAGGTGTGGCAGCAGATACCGCCGGGGGAGCGAGCCAAGGCCGTGATCCTGGCTGAGAACTACGGGGAAGCCGGCGCCGTCGAGTTCTACGGCGACCGCTACGGTCTGCCCCAGCCGTACTCTGGGCACATGTCGTACTACTCGTGGGGCCCCCGTCCGACGCGATGACCGGCCCGGTCGTCCTCATCCGCGAGAAGACGGACCCTGCGAACACCTACCTTCTCGACGACTTCACCGGCTGCACCGTCCTCGCGCACCAAGACAACGGCTACGGGCTCGACAACGAGGAGGCGGCAACGCAGATCTGGCTCTGCGCGGCCCCGGCCAAGCCCTGGTCGGTGCTGTGGCCGACGCTGCGGCACTACTACTAGCGCGAATTGGTGATCGGCTGGGTGTTGGTGGGGCGTGGTGGTGTGTCGAGTCGGGTGGTCGTCGGAGTGCGGGCGGCCGCTTCGCGTCGCCCGGTTCGTCTGACCACCCACCCACCCGTTGCGTTGGCGGGGCGGGCTGGGGTTTCAAGATCGAAAAGCGCCGCTGGCAGGCCTTCCCTCGGAGAGATTGCCGGGGTCGTGTGGGTGCTGGCGTTGGTGGGGCGGGTTGGGGTTCGGGGTGGTCGGGTGTCGGGTGTGGGTTCTCTCCTCGGTCGGTCCCCGGAGGCAATCAGGGACCTGCCGGGAGGTCAAGCGGCGGTGGTTTGCGCTGATGAATCATGCATGGCGCCGCTTGACCTCCCGGCAGGTCCCTGATCGGGCTTCGCCTGCCCGACCGAGGAGAGAACCCACCCCCTGGGGGATCGGTGCGAGCTGCGCTCGGGCCGGGTCCCGGCCGGTGGCCCGGTC
This sequence comes from Actinospica robiniae DSM 44927, assembly GCF_000504285.1. Taxonomy (NCBI): domain Bacteria; kingdom Bacillati; phylum Actinomycetota; class Actinomycetes; order Catenulisporales; family Actinospicaceae; genus Actinospica; species Actinospica robiniae. The sequence goes on from NZ_KI632511.1 coordinate 413,919, forward strand.
GCGTTCGATGCGGAAGGATTCTGCATCACCTGATCCGATCATCCCGATGCTTGATCCGTGCGATGGGGTCGGTGCTCGGGTCGCGCTTGATGCTGGATCGTGCATCGCCGTCATGCTGTCGACCCCGGTCCCGTACCTCGCTGCAGAATCCCGCGGGCCGGCCACGTTCAATGCGGAAGGATCCTGCATCGGTCTGATCCGGGCATCCGGAACCTTGATCCGTGTGAAGGCGTCGGTGCTCGGGTCGTGTGGCTCGGTCGCACGTCGAGGGGAAATCCTGCACCGCTTTCGGCCACACCCCTGACGTCATCTGCCCAGCCATCCCGTCCACCACCCTCCCGTCACAAGCTCCGACCCTCGTACTCTTCCATGCTAGCCGCCACTACCGACAAAAGCTGTGAATCAGGCTTTCACTCGATAAGCAAAAATTCTATAGATTTCCGGGCACTCGGGCGAGCTCCCCGGCGTTGAAGGAGTAGAGGAGAAGGCAGCGGCCCAGAACGGTGATGCAGGATTCTTCCGGATCGGGCGCGGCCGGGCCACGGTCGGGACTCGGCCCGAGCGCAGCTCGCACCGATCCCTCAGGGGGTGGGTTCTCTCCTCGGTCGGGCAGGCGAAGCCCGGTCAGGGTTCTGCCGGGAGGTCAAGCGGCGCGATGCAAGATCTAGCATGAGCGCAAATCTCCGCCGCTTGACCTCCCGGCAGGTTCCTGATTGCCTCCGGGGACCGGCCGAGGAGAGAACCCACCCCCGGTACCCGACCACCCCGAACCCCAGCCCGCCCCGCCAACGCCAGCACCCCACAGGCCCCGGCATCTCTCCGAGGAAGGGCCTGCCAGCGGCGATTTTCGTCTTGAAACTGCAGCCCGCCCCGTCAACGCAAAGGGTGGGCGTGGACAGACGAACCAGGCGACGCGAAGCGGCCGCGCCCACCACGACGACCACCCCGACCCGACAGGCCACCACACCCCACGAGCACTTAGCCGATCATCAGCTCGCAGTAAGGACTGGAATCAGAATGAGGTCTTCACGGCGCAGCCGAAGCTGACGATGGCTCCGCGGATACGGCACGGACTCCCAGCGGATGCACGGGCGCCACAACCACTGAGGGGCCCGCTGATGTGGTTCCGGCGGTGATCTTATTGCGCTGAACGCGCTCGCGGCCGAGGATGTCAGGCACAGATCTGTGAGTGGCTTGAAAGGCTTGATGCGCGCTGGTCAGCTGGCGCTGGGAGGGCGGCAGAATGCAGGGCGGCGCTTTTGACGAGCTACTTCGACTCGTGTCTCCGGAGTTCGGGCGTGATGAGTTGATCGACTGGCCGAGCGTGGAGGCCGCGTGGGGTGTCGGCTTTCCCCGCGATTACAAGCGGTTCCTCAGGCACTATGGCGTGGGGTCGTTCAATGACTCGCTGCATGTCTTCGCGCCAGCGGGCCCGGATCGGGCCGCGGTGGCCGCTGCGACCGAGGGCCTGGCTGGTGGACTCGCGTGGCTTCGCGAGCACAGTCGGGGAGGCAGTGGCACGCCGCCCTATCCCGCATATCCCGCACGGCCTGGCCTTATCCGATGGGGCACGAGCATCGCCGGGGATGACGCATTCTGGCTTGTTGACGTGGCCGATCCCGACGCATGGCCGATCGTGATCTGGGACCGCGGGATGACCGAGTGGATCACACGTCCGCCCGGCATGACCGAGCTCCTACTCCAGGTCCTGACGGCCCCCGTCGACGACCAGGCGATGTCCATGATCGGCTCGGCGCCGGGTCGCCCGGTGCGGTTCGTCAACGAACAGATCGTCAACACCCTCCAGGATCCCTGGCCGGACCTCTTGGACTGATGGCGCTCGCGGTAAGGCGGACTGGCTTCGGCTCATCCTCTACATGATCCGAGCCGACGAGCAGCGCGAGAACTGGCATCAGAGCGAGGTCTTCAGGCGCCGCCAGCAGATGATGGCGCAGCCGAGGGCGATGAAGGCCTGGTGGATGTCGTCGTAGGGTCGGACCGGGGCGCGGCGCTGGTGTTCCCACCAGCCCGTTTCCCCGGCCCGCCCTCCGAACCGGACGTGCCCGTCACCGAGCATCCGGCTCTCCACAAGCCCCGTTGGGCGGGATGTCTTCCCTTATGCACCTCTGGGCCAGGGAGCGGGGATCTTGGTTCCCCGGTAGAGGTAGCGTCTGGTGCCTACCTTCGCCGGGTTGAACAAGACCACCTCTCCGTCGGCGGGCCACCAGCCGTCGTTCGTGAAGCGGCGGCGCAGTTCCTTCCAGGTGGTCTTCGGGTGTTTGCGTCGCAGCCATCCGCAGACCCGGCGCCACAGGTAGGCCCTCACGTAGGCGAAGGTCTTGCTGGAGCAGCCGTACCGGAAGTAGGCGGTCCAGCCACGCAGCATCGAGTTGAGCTGACGCAGCAGGGCTTCCAGTGGCAGGTTCTTGCCCTGCCGGCACAGTGCCTTGATCTTGGCCGTAACGGCGGCCAGCGCCTTCTTGGCCGGATAGACGTAGACGTAGTGCCGGGTCGTGCCTCGCTTGCGGTGACGTTGGATGCGCCACCCGAGAAAGTCGAGGCCCTGGTTGATGTGGGTAATCAAGGTCTTCTCCGGCGACAGGCGCAGGCCCATCGTGGACAGGACCTCCTCCGCTTCCGCCATCAGGGCCTGGGCGTGGTTCCGGTTCCCCGACACCGCCAGTACCCAGTCATCGGCATACCTGACCAGGCGGCAGTTCGGGAGACCATGGCGGCGCCGTTTGGCCAGCGCGCTTCTATCGAGCCGGTACTCGGCGAAGTGTTCATCGAGGACCGACAGCGCCACATTGGCGATCACGGGGGAGAGAATCCCACCTTGCGGGGTACCGGACCTGGTTACCGCGAGCGTGCCGTCCTCGGTGAGGATGCCCGCCTTGAGGAACGCCTTGACCAGGGCCAGGACCCGTTTGTCTCCGATTCGTTTGCGAATGCGTCCCATCAGGGCCGAATGCGAGATCTCGTCGAAGCACGCCTTGATGTCCCCCTCCACAACCCATTCATAAGAGCGGGAGGTGAAGTAGTGCACCTCGGCCACGGCGTCATGGGCCCGGCGTTTGGGGCGGAACCCGTAGGAACACGGGAGGAAATCCGCCTCGAACACAGGCTCCAGAACCAGCTTGAGAGCGCCTTGGACCACCCGGTCGCGCAGGGCCGGGATCCCGAGGCGACGACGCTTGGTCGTCCCCGGTTTCGGGATCATCCGTTCCCGCACGGGGACCGGGTGGAAACTGCGGTCCTTCACCTCGGCCCGCAGCCGGTCGAGGAACGCCTCGACCCCTTGCACGGCCTCGATGTAGAAGGCTGTCACACCATCTACCCCGGCCGTGCGCGCTCCCTTATTGCCCCGCACGCGAGCCCAGGCCACCAGCAGGAAGCCCGGGTCACACACCAGGTTGTACAGATCATCGAACCGGCGATCGGGATCGTCGGTCGCCCAACGGTGCAGCTTGGTCTGGATCTCCTGTACCCGGCGCTCCGCCCGAAACACGGCTTCGTCCAGTTCATCGGTATTCACCAACGGCCTCCAGGCATTCCAGTGTCCTTACTGCTGACTTGCTGGCCCCCTTCGCCATGTACGGAGCTTTCCTCCGCTCGGACTACTACGAGGCCTCCGTCCCACCTGCGGCCGTCAGCCGACGACGGGCCCGCCCCCGACCGGACTGGCTGCCCGGACGGTAGGGCGACCGCAGACGGTTCCCACGTTCGCTGTGTGCCGATCGACGAGTGAGGTGCCCAGCTGAGCCCCGGCAGCATCGCCACGGTTACGCCGCAGACCTTCACCGTGGCCTCCCCACCGGCATCCGCTGTCCGGCTTCGGAGTTGGCCACCCGACCACACGGCGGCCACGCCACTGCAAACCCGGCCCATATCCACCAGGTTGGAGCCGGTACTGGGCTTACGGGGCATTAACACTGGTTCCTCTCGTACACCTTCTCGTCTCGCTTGCCGGACCCGCACCGTCTGGCAGTACCAATGCGTCCCGTCGTTGTCAGGGCTGCTTCCCGCCCTCCCCAGCGTCTCCCGGGTCAGACTGCCCTCAGCTTCAACCCGAATGCTGCGACAATCGGGCGGCGGGGTCCTTTCACCCCCGCTCGGTTAAACACACAGCGCCTCGTGGCGCACGCGGATCTCCCAGCGGATGCGCAGGCGACGGAACCAGTGCAGGAGTGCAATCGCGCCTTCGACGACCCAGCGGTGAACCCCGAGGCCGGAGCCATGCGCGGTTCCACGTCGGGCGATGTGCGGGGTGATTTCCAAACGCCGGACCTGGTCACGGTACTTCTCGTGGTCATAGCCGCGATCCGCGTAGAGGTGCTTCGGGCGGCGCAGCGGCTGCCCCCGTTTGCCCCGGATCCGCGGGACGGCATGAATCAGCGGGAGCAGTTGGGTCACGTCGTTACGGTTGCCGCCCGTGAGGGTCACGGCCAGCGGGATGCCGTGGGCCTCGACGATCAGGTGGTGCTTGCTGCCGGTCTTGCCCCGATCCACCGGCGACGGGCCGGTAGCCGCACCACCTTTCATCGCCCGCAGATGGCTGGAGTCGACTGACGCTCGGGAGAGATCAAGCATGCCGGCGGCCCGCAGCTCGGAAAGCAGCAACTCGTGCAGACACTGCCATACCCCGGCATCGTTCCACTCCCGCAGCCGCCGCCAACAGGTCATCCCGGAGCCGAAGTCAAGCTCTTTCGGAAGGTAGCGCCAGGGGATGCCGGTATAGAGGACGAACAAGATGCCGCACAGCACCCGGCGGTCATCGAGCCGCCGGCGCCCCGGAAACCGGAAACGCCGCTCGACCACCGGCAACAACGGCCCCACACGCTCCCACAGGCCATCGTCGATCTCCCACGGCTTGCGCCCGCCACGAGTCTCGGCCGCAACCACCCCCTCCGGGCCGGATCAACACGCGCTGACGCGCCGTCATTCCCGAGTCTGGGGACCTCATTCTGATTCCACTCCTAAGGCGGCACTACTACTGAGATCGCAGGACTCGCGGTTCAGCGGGCCGGGCGTGGCGTGTCGCGGGTGAGCGCGCGGCGTGAGGCGGAGACGATGCCGATCATGGCGAGGCCGGTGCAGGCGAGGGCGAGGCGGGCGCCAGCCTCGTCGGCGAGGGTGCCGACCGTGGGGCCGGTGAGGGGCGAGGCGCCGGGCAACGCCATGGTCCAGGCGCCCATCACGCGGCCGCGCATGGCCGGTGCGGCGCGCAGCTGGACGAACGTGTTGGCGCGGGCGATCATCCAGATCGAGCTGAAGCCGACGGTGGCCATGCCGAGGTAGAGCGTGACGGGGTCCGGGGCGCAGGCGGTCGCGACGGTGCAGACGCCGGTGAGTGCGCTCAGCAGCGCGACCTGACGGCCGGTGGGCTCGTCCCCGCGCGCGGCGAGCAGGGCGCCGGGCAGGGCGCCGACTCCGAAGACCGACAGCAGCGCACCGTAGCCGCCGGCGCCGAGGTGGAAGACGCGGTCGGCGAACAGCGGGAAGAGCACGCTGGAGTTGAACAGGACCCCGCTGGCTGCGGCGATCAGCAGGCAGGAGCGGATCGACGGCACTGACCAGGCGTAGCGCAGACCGGCTCGCGCGGCGCCGCGGCTGCGCGCGCGGCCGGGCTCGGTGGCCTTCGCGGCGCTCGCCACGGCTGGCTTCTGCACCAGCAGGACTGCCAGGGGTGCGAGATACGAGGCCGCGTTGACCAGGATGCACGCGCCCGGTCCGAGGAACGCCAGGATGACGCCGCCGAGCGCGGGGCCGAGCACGCGCGAGGTGTTGAGGATGACCTCGTAGAGGCTGACGGCGCTGGTGAGCCTCTCTCGCCCGACGAGGTCGAGCACGTATATCTGCCGGGCCGGGCCGTCGAGCGCGTTGACCAGGCCGTTGGCCGCCGCGATGGCCAGGATCGACCAGTAGCCGAGCGCGTGCGCCGCCAGCAGCAGGTACATCAGGAGGCTGAAGACGATGAGCAGGCTCTGCGTTCCGATGAGGGCTCTGCGACGGTCTATCCGGTCCAGGAGCGCGCCGCACCACGCGCCGCACAACAGGCTCGGCAGCATGACCGCCGCCGAGAGGGTGCTGAGGGCGATCGCGCTGCCGGTCGTCTGCAGCACGATCCAGGACGTGGCCACCGACTGCGTCATCCCGCCGGAAGCCGAGGTGATCTGGCTCAGGAACCACCAGCGGTACGGCCGGAAGGCGAGCGCGCCGAACGGCGAACCTCCGCGGGGCCCGGCCACGGGCTGATCGATGGTTGCGGTCGGCGACCCGGGCATCTATTCTCCTGATATCAGCGAAATGCAGCGCCCCGGCAGGCGCCCTAGCTGGAGCATAGGGCAGGAATTCTGCTGAGGCAGTGCGGAAATCCGCCGCACTAGATTTAGCGGAATCATGAGAAGTGGAGGCGCGCGTGGACGCGTCGGAAAGGGTCCTGCGCGCGGTCGAGGCGAGTGACGGGATGACCCGCGCCGAACTCGCGGCGCTGCTAGAACTGCCGCTGGGCACCGTGACCACGGCCGCGACGGCGTTGCTGCGGGCGGGCGCGGTGGCCGAGCGCACCGCGCAACCCGATCCCGGATCGGCGACACGCCTCGGCCGCCGGGCCACGCTGCTGCTCCCGACCGGTCCGCGACGCGCCCTCGGCATCGTCATCTGGACGCACGGGCGCCTGCACACAGCGATCGCGACCTACGGCGGCACCATCCTCGCCCGCGACGACATCAAGGCCAGCGCGGATACGTCGAATCCCGCACTGCTCGAGCCGGCCTGGCGGTTCCTCAGCGGCTCGCACGGGCCGGTGGACCAGATCGTCCTCGGTGTCCCGGCCCCGTTCCAGCGGGGTGTCGGCCTGCCACCCGGTCGGCTGGCGATCCCCGGACCGGCTCAAGCCGGCGCCGGTGCGGACTCCGCGACCGGTGAGGGCAAGCCCTACCGGGGCTACGCGCCATGGTTGAAGACCGACCCGGCCGCCGCCCTCTCCGACCGCTTCGGCATCCCCGTGATCATCGAGAACGACGCGAACCTCGGCGCCCTCGGCGAGGCCCACGCCGGCGCGGGACGCGGCAGCCGGACCCAGTTGTATCTGAAGCTCGGCGAGCGCAGCGTCGGCGCGGGTCTGGTGCTGGACGGCCAGGTGTACCGGGGGGTCTCCGGGTTCGCCGGCGAGGTCGCGCATATCCACATCGAGGACGACGGGCCGCTGTGCCCCTGCGGAGCCCGCGGATGCCTGGCCGCGCGAGCCCGCAAGCCCCTGCTGGAGCTGATGGAAGAGGCCTACGACAGGCCCCTGAGTTTCAGTGAGGTGCTGCGGATGGCAGACGCCGACGAGCCGGCGCCGGCCCGTGTCCTGCGCGAGGTCGGCCGGATTCTGGGACGCCCGCTGGCGGACGTGTGCACCTTCCTCAACCCCGGCCTACTGATCCTCGACGGCGCCCTCGGCGGCGCGGGACGGCACGTGCTGGCCGGGCTGACCGAGCAGATCGAACGCTATTGCGCTCCGGCCGTCGCCGCCGCACTCCAACTCGTCCCCGGCGCCCTCGGCCCCGACGCCGACATCCGCGGCGCCGTGCATCTCGCGCGTATCGAGGCCCTGGCCGCTACTCGGAGCTGAGTTGATCGCCAGGGCCGACTCCACACCACGCTCTGTCAGGAGCTCTTCGCCTGCGCGGCCGCCCGCTGCGAAGCGCGCCAAGCCTCCTCGGCACGTTGCATGCGATCGAACATCGCCGCACGGTCCTCGTCGCCGATGGCCGACAGGTTCAGCCGGAACACGTCCTCCGCGACCTTGAACCACTCCTCGGCGGACGTCAGGATGCGGGTTGTACGCCCGCTTGCATCGTCACGGTGCAACTCGTCGTTGAGGATGAAGTCGGTCCCGAGTGCGTCGCGGCGGAAGAGCTCGCAGGTCTGGACGAACGGGGACTGCGGCGACGCCGAGAGATCAGCGTGATACTCGCTGAAGTCCTCCCAGACGGCCGGCGCGAGCGTGAAGTCCATGCTGTGGAAGGTCTTCTGCACCGGGTCGGTGAAGAACCGCCAGACGTCAGGCCCGATCTCCGGCAGCGCCTGCAACCGAAAGGTGAAGGGGCCCTGGACGTGGACGCCCTCCCGTAGCGGGATCGGCTCGTGGTGCGAGTTGGCCAGGCCGACGTCGATCGACCACCGTTCGCCGTCGATCACGACGGTGAGCGCCATGTGCGTGCCGTACTCGTCGGGGGTCTTCGCGCGCTCGACGCTGCCGTTGATCTGCCCGCGGTGGAGCGTGACGTCATAGCCGAGCGCGGTCAGCAGCGAGGCGAAGGCATTGTTGAGGTTGAAGCAGTAGCCGCCTCGGCCCGCGAGGATGCGGGTTATGGATTCCTCCGGGCTGATGCCCTGAGGGCGTTCGAGCTGGATGTCGATGTTCTCGAAGGCGATGCGCTCGACGTGCGCGCGGTGCAGCCTGTGCAGGGTCTCGAGCGTCGGCGCCCCGAGGGATTCCGCGGCGTCGAAGCCGAGCTTGGTCAGATAGGGCGCGACCCACGCGGGGTGGCTGGACGTCTCCGGGATCATGGTCCCGAACACTAGCGCCTCCGAGTGCCCGCAACCCAGGGGATTTCGGGTTGGTGTTTTCTCGTCGGATGTCCTTCTCGCTTCTCGGCGTACGCGAGTCCGCCGAGTAAGGAAGGTTACCTTTCAGGTGATGGGCCGGACTGTAATCCCGCCCTCGGGCAGCGTCAAGGCATCCGGGATAAGGCCACCCTGCGCAACGGCGTCATCAGAGTTCAGCGACTGAAATCGAATTCATATATATGAACTCTTGCCAACCTGCGGAACACATGCCAGCATGAGTGCCGCACTCCGACCGTCTACGCGAGCGGCCGGAATCACTTGCGCCGCCTGAGGCGCGCATCTCCCTTGACCTGTGACTCGGTGGCCGCGACCCCACGGCGGCCGCGCCGCGGCGCGAAGCTCGCGCATCGCGGCGACACCCGGCACGCCCGCCGCCGCCCGGAGTGACGGCGTCGCCGGCGACTCGGCTTTCCCACGGCCGCCGCGCAGGTCGGATCGCCCCTGAGCCATCAGGGTTCGTTCCAACCGTCCAGAAACCCACCGGACCCCCCGTAAAGGATCTTCCACGATGGATGCAGCCCATCCCGACGACCCGGCCGGCACCTCCGCCGGCCCGCGGCTCCGCCGCACTCCGCTCGCGGCGCTCGCCGTCGGCACCCTGGCCGCCGCCGCACTCAACGCCTCGTGGGCCGCAAGCGCCCAGGCGAGCGCGCCCGCACCCACCGCCGTCACCGCCGCCGCGACGACCAGCGGACCGATCACCGGCTACGAAAGCCTGTGCCTGGACGACAAGTCGGCCGGCACCGCGAACAAGAACCCGGTCGACGTCTACACCTGCAACGGCACCGCCGCGCAGACGTGGACGCTGAGCGGCGGCAACGTGACGGTCTTCGGCAAGTGCCTCGGACCCACCGGCGGCGGCACCGCCAACGGGACCGTGGTCGACATCTACACCTGCAACGGCACGGCCGCGCAGCTCTGGCAGCCGCAGTCCAACGGCGAGCTGCTCAACACCAACTCCGGCAAGTGCCTGGACGACACCGGCTACGGCGGTTCCGGTACGCAGGCGCAGATCTGGACCTGCGGCGACACCGCCAACCAGCAGTGGGTCATGCCCACCGGCAGCGGCAGCGGTGGCGGCACGTCCGGGCTCGACCCGTCGGTCGCTCCCGGCGGCAACTTCGACCTGTCCCTCTGGGAGCTGCAGCTGCCCACCGGCTCGGCCGGCGACCCCACCACGATCCTGCCGTCCCAGCTCGAAGGGGACAACGGGTTCCAGGACTCGTACTTCTACACCGGCACCGACGGCTCGATGACCTTCTGGGACCCGGAGAACGGCGTCACCACGCCCAACTCCAACTACTCCCGCTCCGAACTGCGCGAGATGACCGCCGGCGGAGCCGCGGCCAACTGGTTCGCCGCCGGCACCACCAACAAGCTCAGCGCCACCCTCAAGGCCACCACGGTGCCCGGCAGCGTGTGCGTCGGGCAGATCCACCTCGGCTCCGGCGGATCCACCAAGCCGTTGCTGGAGCTGTTCTACCACTCCAACGGCGAGATCGAGATCGGCATCGAGCAGACGCCGGCGGGCGGCAACGAAGTGGTCTACGACATCGCCAACGTGCCCCTCGGAACCCAGTGGAGCTACACGATCGGCCTGGCGGGCAGCACCATCAGCCTGTCGATCAACGGCGCGGCGGCCCGCACCTGGACCGCGTCGTCCACGTTCAACGGCTACGGCATGTACTTCAAGGCCGGCGACTACGACCAGACCTCGGGCAGCAGTTCGACGGTCGGCGCGCGGGTTGAGTTCTACGCGCTCGGCATCTCCCACAGCTGAGCTGGAGTCGGCCCTGGGCGAAGCGATCCCGCCCAGGGCCGACCGTCTGCGTGCTCGCGCGGCCGGGAAGGCGCCTCAGTCGTAGATGAGGTCGAACTCCTCCCACTGTCCGATCGCAGTCCGGTTCGCGATCAGCGCCGAGGCGCCCGCGTTCTCCGCCGTGACGTAGTCGCCGTCGGAGTGGGCGCGCAGGCTCACGCTGCCGTCGGAGTTGGTGATCAGGTCGAAGGCTTCCGCCGTGCCGATCGACGTGGCGTTCGCGATCACCGACGTGCTGCTGTTCGCCGCGTCGACGTACTCGCTGTTGGCGTGAGCGTGCAGGCTCACGCTGCCGTCCGCGTTGCCGACCAGATCAAAGGTCTCCCACGGGCCGATGGCGGTGCGGTTCGCGATCAGCGCGGATGCCCCGGCGTTCTCCGCGGTGACGTAGTCGTTGTTCGCGTGGGCCCGGAAGCTGACGGTGGCGGTGTCGCGGACGAGGTCGAACTCCTCCCACGGGCCGATCGCGGTGCGGTTCGCGATCAGCGGGGCAGCGCCGGCGTTCTCGGCGGTGACGTAGTCGTTGTCGGCATGGGCGCGGAAGCTGATGCTGCCGTCGGAGTTGTTGATCAGGTCGAAGGTCTCCGCTGTGCCGATCGACGTGGCGTTCGCAATCAGTGACGTGCCGCTGTTGGCTGCGTCGACGTAGCCGTTGCCGGAGTGGGCTCGCAGGCTCACGCTGCCGTCGGGGTTGGTGATCAGGTCGAAGGTCTCTGCCGTGCTGATCGAAGTGGCGTTCGCGATCACCGAGGTGCTGCTGTTGGCCGCGTCGACGTAGTCGCCGTTGGCGTGGGCTTTGAGGCTCACCACGGACTCGGTGGAAGGCACGAACGTGGTGTTGTGGGCGTAGCCGGCCGCGACGATGTCGGCCTGCACGGCGGTTTCGGTCGCGTCGGAGGGGTAGCCGGCGGTGACGGCGCCTTCGAAGAACTCTCCATCTCCCCAGATGCTGTTGTCGCCCCCGGTACCGAGCTCGATGGAGGGCTGCACCTTCATCGGGTTGTAGCCGTTGGGCAGGGCACCGGAGTAGCTCGTGTTCAGGCCGCCGGACTGGCCGTTGCCGTACTTCAGCGTGAAGTTGGTGGTGCCGTTGTTCTTCTCCCACGCGGTGACGAACGACCCCTTCTCGCTCGGGATCGAGGCGGGGTTGGCGCCGGTGTTGCTGAAGTACATGCCGTTCTCCAGGTCACCGCCGACCCAGGGCCCCGGTCCGGAGCAGTTCTGCGTCCAGCAGTCGGTGCCGTAGTAGATCGCGTTCATCGTGGCGTTGCCGTCGTCGCTGTTGTTCGCCTCGGCCGAGCCGAAGTCGAAACAGCAGCCGTTGCTGGTGAGGTTCGATGAGGTGAGCAGGTAGATGCCCTCGGGCTGTGAGCCGGTGGGGACGTTCTTCGCGTTGTCGATCCGGTAGCCCGTGCCCTGCGCGTCGAAGACCGCGCCGTAGGCCGGCTGGCCGCCGATCGTGACCGGCAGGGCGAGCGCGGGGGAGCCGATGTCCGCGCCGTTCGCGCCCGGCCCGCCGATGCCGCTCGAGCAGCCCGAGCACGAGGTGCCCGCGGAGATCGGCATGTTGTTGCCGTTAGAGGTCTGATCGTAGAGCTCTGTGATGGTGCACGCGGTTCCGGCGCAGAACGCATTCTCCGGCGCCACGTTCACGACCCCGCCGGCGGATGCGAGGCCGACATTCAGATAGGTGCTGTCCGAAGCGCGCTGGACCCGGTAAAGGGGACCGTTGTACGCGGTGAACATGGCTCGGGTGGTGCTGTACGCCGCTTCGCACGGCGTGCCGCCGGAGGCGTAGATGTCGCACGGCTGCGACGTCGCGGCGACGGCGGGCGCGGCGGTCCCGAACACGGCGACGGCGATCGCCACGGCCACGGTGAGCAGGAGCGCCACGAACGCCCGCAGCCGCCGCCTGCTCGCGGATATCCAGTGCACGAAGACTCCTTCGTCGAGATGCGCGGAAAGGAAGTGGCCACCGCGGCGCTACGCCGTGATGCAGCACACATACTCAGTCGGGGTTCCGTGCGAGTCAAGAGAAACATGGGAGGAATTCGACGAGCATCGAAGGCTGCTTTGCACAATATCGGCCGTGGCGAGGCGGAGTCCCCGCCTGGCGCGGCCGCTTCTGACTGATCTCGTCGGAACGTCGAGTGCGGAGCTCGGATGTTCCGGTTCCGCGGTGTGGCGCTCGAGGCCGGTCGAGCGCCCGTCGAGCCCGCCAGGCTCCTGAGGCGCACTGGACTTACATCGGATGTATTGACGAGCGGCCCTCGCCAATCTAACCTCCATCCCAGCTAAGCATCGAGGTCTGCCGAAGATCTCAATGGATTCATCGGGTCGTTCCACCGCGGGACCTGAGGTGGCGGCCCGGGCCACCCACGTCCCCTCACATCTGACACGTCGTCGGCAACCGGGCTGCGTCGCGTATGCGCTGGCGAGGGTTCTTCTCTACATAGAAAGGCTCTTGCACGCTATGTCGCAACGAACTCCGCTCCCGCGCCCTCTCGGCCGCGCGATCGGCAGAGCCGGCGCCTCGGCGCTGGCCGTCGCCGTCGCGGTCGCGGCGCTGCCGTTGGCCAGTGCGTCGGTGGCGCACGCCGCAGCGTCGACGACGCTCTACGCCTCCGCGTCGGCCAGTGCCGGCGCCGCGTGCACGCAGGCCGCGCCGTGCACGTTGACGGACGCGCAATCCGCGGTGCGCACGTACCTCGCCGCGAACCCGGGGGCCGACGTCACGGTTCAGCTCGGGGGCGGAACCTACCGGTTGTCGAGCACATGGGCGTTCACCGCGGCGGACTCCGGCAGTGCCGGGCACCCGGTGGTGTGGGAAGCCGCGCCCGGCGCGCATCCCGTGATCTCCGGCGCCAACCAGGTCACCGCGTGGACCCAGGTCGGCACGAGTGCTGTGTGGTCGGCGCACGTCCCATCCGGCAGCAACAGCCGCCAGCTCTACGTCAACGGCCAGGAAGTGCCGGTCGCGCAGGCCACGCCGAGCGCTCTGGGCATGTCCGGGGGCTGGTCCGGTTCGTCGACGGGGTACACGATCAGCAGCGACGCCGGCGCGATGAGCTGGTTCAAGTCGCTGACCGCCGCGCAGATCTCCGCGGTGGAGTTCGACTACCCGGGCGGTAACGGGAGTTGGACCGAGTCGCGCTGCCGGGTGGCGAGCTTCTCCGCAAGCGCCGGCACGCTGACCATGGATCAGCCGTGCTGGACCGACGCCACCAATCGGGCCGGCTACAGCCACGCCAGCGGCGGGCTGCCGTCGATGTCGACGAGCCAGATGCCCACGCTGATCGAGGACGCCCAGGCGCTGCTGCACCCGGGCCAGTGGTTCCTGGACACGGCCGGCAGCACGCTCTACTACGACCCGCCGTCCGGATCGATGAGCGGCCTGGACGTGGAGCTTCCGCACCTGGAGTCGCTGGTGACCGGCGGGGGAACCCTGGCCGCACCGCTGCACGACCTGACCTTCAGCGGCCTGCAGTTCTCCTACGCCACCTGGAACAGCCCGTCGACGACTGCCGGCTTCGCTGACGTGCAGAGCAACCTTCGCATCACCGGCGCGAACAACCAGGGCATGTGCAGCTTCTCCAGTCCTGCCGGTACCTGCCCCTGGGGCTCGCTCACCCAGCCGCTGGCGAACGTCGCCTTCAGCGCCGCGAACGACATCACCCTGAGCGGCAACCGGTTCGCGGAACTCGGCGGCGCCGGCCTGGGGTTCTCCTACGGCTCGGCCAATGCCCTGGTCGAGGACAACGAGTTCACTGACATCGCCTCCACTGGGATCCTGCTGGGCTGCACCTACGACCCGAACCCGCTCGATTCGTCCGAGGCCGCGGGCATCAAGGCGAACTGCACCACCAACCCGTCAGCCGTCGGCGGCGACTCGATCGGGGCGAACGAGATCCTGACCGGGGCCGTCGTCACGAACAACGTCATCCACAACGTCGGCACCGACTACACCTCGGCGTGCGGGATCACCCTGCTGTTCTCCCGGAACACGAAGATCACCCACAACGACCTGTACGACCTGCCGTACACCGCGATCACGGCCGGCGTCGTGGAGGGCCACGTCGACCAGTACGTCCAGGACCCGAGCAACCCGAGCAACCCCGAGCCGCCGTCCTCGCAGTACTCGACGAACATCAACGAGGACAACAGCATCAGCGACAACGTCATGCACGACTACCTGCTCAAGCGCTCGGACGGAGGCGCGATCTACGCCGAGGGCCACCAGGCCCAGTACGTCTACAACTCGGACGGCACGATCAACTCCTCGGCCACGCTCGCCCAGGGTCTGCAGGCCACCGGAAACGTCTCCTACGACGGTTCGACCCCGACCGCCACCTACTACGACGACGCCGGCTCGGAGTGGATCAACTGGCAGGGCGACGCGGCGTTCGCCACCGGCGGGGTCCAGTCGCAGGGCGGCTGCAACCCGACCGGCCACTTCTGGGTGACCGGCGACTACTTCTCCGGCTCGACCCAGGCCTACGGCTGCGGCTCGACCACGATCGACTCGAACGCCAGCGGCAACACCGCCATCGCCCAGAACCCCGGACCCGGCGTCATACCGAACAGCCTGCTCAGCGCGGCGGGATCGAACTCTTACGCGAGCTGGCCCGCATCCGCCATCACCCCGCAGATCTTCTACCGCGCGGCGAACAGCGCCGGGAGCCAGGCGTTCGTCGCGGGGGAGGGATTCACCAGCAGCACCCCGGTATACGTGAACGGCACCCAGGCGACCGGCGTGACCTACCTCTCCGGCGGCTTCCTGATCGTTCCGCTGCCCTCGGGAGCGTCGGCCTCCAGCATCACCGTCGGCACGCCGTCGACCACCACGAACCGCCTCAACGACACCGACTCGTCGATCGCTTACAGCGGCTTTTCCTACTCCTCGGGTCGCGGGTATGGCGATTATCAGAATGATGTGCATTACGCCACCGCGAACGGCTCGACAGCCACTCTGCAGTTCACCGGCACTGGCGTCGAGGTGTTCGGTGAGCAGTACACCGATCAGGGGAACATCGGGGTCAGCATCGACGGTGGCACCCAGGTCACCGTCAGCACCGTGCCGTCCGACGGCACCCGGCACGCCAATGTGGCGGTGTACACCAACACCAGCCTCGCCGCCGGCAGCCACACCATCACGGTGACGAAGCTGTCCGGGACATACAGCACTCTCGACGGTTTCGAGGTGCTCAACCCGACGCGGCTCAACGACACCGATTCATCGATCGCTTACAGTGGCTTCTCCTACTCCTCGGGTCGCGGGTATGGCGATTATCAGAATGATGTGCATTACGCCACCGCGAACGGCTCGACAGCCACTCTGCAGTTCACCGGCACCGGCGTCGAGGTGTTCGGTGAGCAGTACACCGATCAGGGGAACATCGGGGTCAGCATCGACGGTGGCACCCAGGTCACTGTCAGCACCGTGCCCTCCGATGGCACCCGGCACGCCAACGTGGCGGTGTACACCGTCACCGGGCTGGCATCCGGCGCGCACAGCATCACCGTGACGAAGCTGTCCGGCACGTACTCGACGCTCGACGGGTTCGGCATCATGAACTGATCAGCAGTCTGAGACAAGCGATCGGGGCATCGGCCACCACCCGGCCGATGCCCCGATCGCCTCTGCGTCCCGCTTCGCGGAGCAGCGCGTGTCAGTCGAACTGGATGATCGCGGCGCTCCCGGCGGGCACGGTGACGGTCGCGGTGCGGCCGTGCACGCAGACGCTCGTGGACTTCGGTGGCGCGAAGGCGGCGTGCGGGCCTACCTGCTCTCCGCCGAGGGTGATGTCCGTGGTCGCCGAGAGGCCCGCCGCGGACGAGGTCGTCAGCCGGGTCACTCGGCCGGAGCGGAAGGCGGCGCCGAGGTTGAGGCTGACGGTGGTCGGGCCGTTCACGGCCGGGTCTTCGACATCGTCGAGCACGACCGTCAGGCGGTGGCCCTGCTTGACCGCGTAGGCGCGCACGTCGGCCTGGTCCGGGTCGTCGATCGCGGCGAAGCGGCCGGTGCCCACGAGTTCGGTGGCGAGCATGCCGTAGTAGATCGGGCGGGCGGTCAGGTCGCCGGTGGTCGGGCACAGCGGCGTGTACGGGTCGCATCCCGCCGCGTTCGTGCCGTCCATGAAGTCGGCGTTGACGATGCCCTGCTGCGCGATCAGCAGGCTGTAGTCCAGCGCCCAGAGCGCCGAGGCGTACGCGTCGCTCACCCCGGCCGTGCCGGCGCAGACCACGGAGTTGGTCTCGGTCATCGCCGCCGGGACGTCGAGCTGCGCGGCCGCGCTCAGCGCCGCCTGCGCGTTCGCGGTCTCGTACTGCACTGCGTCGGTGCCCAGCAGATCCGCGACGGTCGGGGTGGAGCCGCCGCAGGCGCTGGCCGGGTAGGTGTGGTCGGAGATTTCGGTGACGTCGGGGTGCCCGGCCTCGAGCGCGGCGAACGAGCCGAGCCACGAGCTGTGGTTGGTCTCCGCGTCCGGACCGGTGATGCCCACGCCGGGAGCAGCCTGCTCGATCGCGGCGACGTAGGACTCGAAGTCGGCGTAGTACGCGTCGACGCTGTCGTAGTAGAAGTTCGGCTCGTTGCCGATCTCGATCGCCTGCAGCGAGCTCCCGAAGATCTCCCGCGCGTACTTCGCCTCGTCCGCGGCCCTGCCCGGGTCGGGGTGCTTGAGGTTGACGGCGAGGATCACCTTCCAGCCGGCGCCTTTCACGACGGCGGCGAGATGGCGCAGCTTGTCCGGGGTGATCGTGCCGCTGGTGGCCCAGGACGGCGCGGTCTCGCCGGTGGAGGTCCAGAAGGTGGCGTCCCCGGAGTTGCCGCCGACGCGGATCACGCCGGTGCGGCCGAGCGTGCGCAGGTAGTCGACGAGGTCGGTGCTCGCGTAGTCGTCCCCTGCGATGGTGGCCGCCCCGAAGGAGAGGCCGACGAATCCGGGGTGCAGCTCGTTGCCGAGCCGGTCCGGATGCACGGTGATCGACAGGGCCGCGGCCTGGGCGGTCACGGCCGGCGCCGTGGTGGCGGCGCCGGCCGGCGACATCGTGGCACCGGCGATGCCGATGGCCAGAGCGAGTGCGGTGAGGTGGGTGCGGCGGAAGTTGTGTGAAGGCAGTGGGTGTGTCACAGCCCTCAATCTCGGCCGGGCGAAGAGTGTTGGCAAGTAGCCGGATGGCAAAGTTTCATATGCGAGACCAGTGTTCGTATATATGAACACAACGACGGCGAGGGGAGGGGCTCGGTTCCGGAACCCGGCGCAGGTTCCGGAACGCCCCGCAGGTTCCGGAACTCGGCTTTTCGGTCACAGAGCATTGACCCTCCTCGGGATCGCGCGTACTTTCGAGCACGAGATCATTCACCATCATGCAACAAGTTCATATATGCGAACAACGGACGCTCGTTCGAACCCACGCGATCGGAGTGGACATGGCTTTCCCGCGGAGTGGCAGGATCCGTATGGCGGGGCTGCTCGCCCTCGTGCTGGCGGCGGGCACGACGGCCGGCTGCAGCGGCTCCGGCGGGTCGGCCGCCGACGCGACCGGGCCGCTGCAGGTCTGGGTCCGCGGCTCGGGCGACTCGATGAAGGCCTATCAGGACATCTTCTCGGCCTTCACGAAGCAGACCGGGATCAAAGTCGACGTCTTCTCCACCCTGACCGACTTCGAGACCAAGCTCTCCGCGGCCGCGACCGCGCATCGGCTGCCCGACGTCGCGATCGACGACGCGGCGCAGCTCGGCAGCTTCGAGACCCAGGGCATCATCCAGCAGATCCAGCCCGCGCAGATCAGCGGCAGCGGGCAGATCGACGCCACCGCCTGGAACGAGGCGAAGGACCATTCCGGCGCCGACTACGCGGTGCCCTTCTCGGTGCAGGCCAATCTGCTGTTCATCCGCAAGGACTGGCTCGACCGGCTGCACCTGCCGGTCCCGACCACCTGGGCGCAGGTGGTGCAGGATTCGGTCGACTTCACCAAGGACGACCCCGACGGCGACGGCAAGAGCGACACCTACGGCATGGACGTGCCGGGATCGACCATGCGCGGCTACGTCTCCTGGTGGTGGTCGACGATGCTGTGGCAGGCCGGCGGCGACTACGTCAAGAACGACGGGAACGGCAAGTACACCGCCGCCCTGAACGGGCCGGCCGCCGTCTCCGCCGCGCGGGATTTCGAGCAGCTGGCGTGCACGGACAAGGTCGTCCAGCCGGGCTATCTCAACGACACGACAACCGATACGAACAAGGCCTTCGAGACCGGCGTCACCGGCATGTACCTGACCGGCCCCTACGCCTTCGCGACCTTCGACGCCACTGCGATCAAGGGCAAGTACGTCGTCGTCGCGCCGCCGCTGGGCCCGACCCAGGCGACGCTCGCCGAGGGCACCGACATGTACCTGATGGCCGGCGCGAAGAGCGACGAGGCGCGCGAACTGCTTTCGTTCATGGTCTCGGCCCAGGCGCAGAACCTCGGGATGAGCGCCGTGCCCACCGCGACGGTCGTGCGGCTGCCGGTCAACAAGACCGTCAGCGCGGCCACGGCGCACCAAGGCGACACGCGCTGGACTCTCGCGCAGCAGGTCTACGAATCCGAAGGCCGGTTCGAGTACGACTCGCTGCCGAACTGGACGGCGCTGCGTCAGCTGGCCTCCGACGACATCAACAAGATGATGGCGGACTGCGCCGACCCGTCGTCGGCCATGAACGGCCTCAACACCCAGTTCCAGCAGACCTTGCAGCAGCAGGGCGTGGCGGGCTGACCATGGCTTCGCTGAGCACGATCACCGCCGGCGCCGCGTCCGACGCGAGCGCGCCCGGCCAGGCCTGCGGGTCCGGCCGGGGCGGCCGGCTCGCCCGGCGCGGGCGCGCCGTGGTGCCCTGGCTCTTCCTGGCCCCGGCGCTGCTGTTCCTCGCCGTCTTCCGCTTCTGGCCCACAGCCTGGGGCGTGTACCTGAGCTTCTTCCACGTCCGGCCGTACCTCGGCAACCAGTGGATCGGCTTCGCCAACTTCACCAAGGCCTTCGGCGATCCGGCTCTGATCTCAGCGGTCTGGCACACCGTCGTCGACGCGCTCGCCTGCGTGATCGGCTCGGCTTTCCTCGGGTTCTGCCTCGCCCTGCTGCTCGAGGGCCCGGCCCGGCACCTGCGGGTGCTGCGGACCGCGGCGTTCCTGCCGGTGGTGGTCGCGATGGTGGCGGCCGCCGAACTGTGGAACGAGCTGCTCTACCCGGGACGCACCGGCGCGGTCAACACCCTGCTCGGCGACGTCGGCATCGGCCCGCAGCAGTTCCTCGGCAGCCCGCACCAGGCCCTCGCCTCCGTTATCGGGGTGCAGATCTGGAAATCGGCGCCCTACGACATGGTGATCTTCGTGGCCGGTCTCGCCGGAGTCGACCGCGAACTGTACGAGGCGGTCGCGATCGACGGAGCCGGGGCGTGGCAGCGGCTGCGGCACGTCACCCTGCCCGCCCTGCGCCCGATCACCACGATTGTGCTCACTCTCGGCGTCATCAGAGGACTGCGGGTCTTCACTGAGATCTACGTGCTCACCGGCGGCGGCCCGGGCGGAGCCACCCAGACCGTCGTGCCCTACGACTACCTGCAGGCCACCACCGAGAACGATGTGGGCTACGCCGCCGCCGTGTCGACGATGCTGCTGGTCGTGACGGTGCTGCTGACGCTCGCCGTGCGCTGGTGGCGTGCCCGTGTGGAGGAGGACTGAGATGGCGATCGTGGGTTCGACGCCCACAGCGCTGGGCCTGCGCACCCCGCGTGTGTTCGCCCGCCGCGGCGTCGCCGGCCGGGCGGCACGGCTGGTGTGCTACCTGCTCGTACTCGGCGTGTTCGTGCTCCCGCTGTGGTCGATGATCGCCACTGCGCTCAGTGCAGCACAGAACCAGCTCGGCCGGATGGACCTGTGGCCTCGGGGCTGGAGCGCGTCGAACTTGTCGCAAGCCTGGAGCTACGGCATCGGCCGTGGGCTGCTCAACTCGGTGGTCATGGAGGCGGTCGGGCTCACGCTACAGCTCGCGGTCTCCGCATTGGCCGCCTACGCCCTGGCCCGCAAGCGATTCCGTGGCGCGGGCGTGGTGCTGGTGCTCATCATGGCGACGCTGATGATGCCCGACGAGATCATCGCGATTCCGCTCTATCTGATCATCGGAAAGATTCCGCAGCCGTTCACCGGCGGCTCGCTGCTCGACTCCTACGGCGGACTGATCCTGCCGCTCGTCGGGTGGGCGCTGCCGATCTACATCCTGACCGGCTTCATGAAGCGCATCCCGCTCGAGCTCGAGGAGCAGGCCCGGGTGGACGGCGCCGGCGATCTGCGCATCTTCCTGCGGATCATCCTGCCGCTGTGCAAGCCCGCACTCGGCACCTGCGCGGTCTTCGGCTTCCTGATGATCTGGGATCAGTACCTGCTCCCGCTGCTCGTGATCCAGACGCCGTCGATGAATCCGCTGACGGTCGTGGTGACCTCGCTGCAGTCCTCCCAGGAACTCGGCGACGGCGTCCGGCTGGCCGCCGCCGCGATCCTGATGGTGCCGAGCGTGCTGTTCTATCTGCTCATGCAGCGCCTGTTCGAGCGGGGCATGCTCAGCGGGTCGATCAAGGGCTGACGGACGCGCCGTCCCTATCGGCGCGGCTCCCAGCGGAAGAAGGTGCGGGCGGCGAGAACCCCGAGTGCCGCCCACACCAGGCTGGGCACGAGCAGGAGCGGCACGTTCGAGAGGCTGCCGCCGTTCCACGCGGTCATGATCAGCTCGGTCGGCGCGCCGCCGGGGAGGGCACGCTTGAGGGCGGTCAGGTCGCCGCCGGGTGCCTGGCTCAAGATCGCCGCTGCCAGGGCGGCGAAGAAGATCGGTATGGTCGTGTACTGCGCTTGTTCCGGCGATGCGGTGAACCCGGCGGTCGCGAGTGCCAGTCCGGTGAACATGGCTTCCACGACGAGGATCGCCGCGATCACGAGCGCGGGGTTCGCGGGGCCGCCGTGAGAGGCGAGGATGCCGAGCACGACGACGATCTGGGCGATGTTCACGGCGATCAGCGGCGCCACGAGCCCCGCGATGATCGACCGGTCGGAGATCGCGGCTCCGCGCATCCGCTTGAGATAGAGCGTCTGGCGCCGGGTGGCCAGCGTCGTGGTCGCCGTCACGTAGGTGCCCATCGCCGCCATCGCGACGACCTGGACGCCGGCTGCGGAGCCGCCGCCCGCGTGCGGGTCCCTGTCGAGGTAGAAGGCGGCTCCGAAGAGGCAGGGAAACAAGATCGCGCAGCCCGCGACGAGGCGGTTGCGGACAAGGAGTCTGATCTCTGTGCGGGCGATGGCGTTCATGCGGTGGTCCTTTCGGAGCCGAGGGCGCGGAAGACATCATCGAGACCTGATTCGTGGACGGCGAATCGGGCCAGTTCGTAGTCGTGGGCGTCGGCCCACGCCGTCAGCGTCCGCACGTCGCGCTGCACGGTGCGGGTCCGGATCACCACGAGGCCGTTCTCCGTGCCGCTGACCGGGATCGGGATGTCGTCCACGGCGCACGGCGGCACGAAGCGGATGGTCGTGACGCTGTTCGCGGTCAGGTCCGAGACCGTGCCCTCGCGGTGCAGGGTGCCGGCGTGCATCAGGCCGACGCGATCGGCGTGGTGCTCGGCCTCCTCGAGGTAGTGCGTGGTCAGCAGGAACGTCGTCCCGCTCGTTCGGAGGTCGTCGACGACCGCCCACAGGGCGTCGCGGGAGGCCGGGTCGAGTCCGGTCGTCGGTTCGTCGAGGAAGACGAGTTCGGGGCTGCCCCAAACCGCCATGGCGAAGTCGACGCGGCGTTTCTCCCCACCGGAAAGCTGCGCGACGCGGGTCTGCTTCTTCGCCGTCAGGCCGACCCGGTCGAGCACCGCGTCGACCGCGTCGGGGCGCCCCGAGACCGCGCCGGCCAGTGCGACGCTCTCTCGGACCGTGAGTTCGGCGACGAGGCCGGATTCCTGCAGCATGATGCCCATCCGCGGCCGGACGTGGCGGCGGTCGGACGGATCGCCGTCCAGCACGCGCACCCGGCCGGAACTAGGGACGCGGTGGCCTTCGAGCACTTCCAGTGTCGTCGTCTTCCCGGCGCCGTTGGTCCCCAGCAACGCGTACAACTCGCCGCGTCGCACGGTGAGTCCGAGGCCTTGCACGGCGGTATACGCGCCCTTCGTCGATCTCCGCCCGGGTCTGTAGGTGAAGCTCACGTCCCGGGCTTCGATGACGGTCTCGTGTGTCGTCTCCCTCATGCGATCCACGATCCGGCGACGGCGGGCAGCGCGCGTAGTGCCGTGATCTCACGGCCTCGTGTGACGTTTGTCAGGCCGGACGGTGACGTTTCGCGGGTTCGCGTGCAAGGTCGGTCACCTTAGGCTGGCGCCATGACGCCGGAGAGCCACGAAGTTTGGTCGACTGCCGACGCCGGCTCGCCGGCCCTGGAGCGCATGCGCCGCTACACGACCTGGGTCATGGTCGCCATCGTGGCCGGCTACGTGTGCCTGATCACGATGGCGCAGAGCCGTTCCGCCTTCGTGCTCGTCGTCTCGCTCGCGGTCGGCGCCCTGGTCTGCTGGCAGTGCCTGTTCTGGGAGAAGGGAGCGCGACCGGCCGTCGCCGTCCCAGCACTCATCACCTCCTACGCGTTGCTGTGGCTGATCGCGGCCACTCACCGCAACCCGGTGGAAGCTGTCGCCTTCTCGTTGTCCGCCGCGCTGGTGACGAGCGTGCCACCGTGGGACCGATGGTCGTGGAGCGCGGTAGCCGTCGCGCTGGCGGTCCTCCCGGTGACCGTTTTCGAAGACGCCCGAGCTGCGGAGGGCGTCGCCCTCGTGGGCGTCGCAGCCATCGCCACGGTCCGCGGCAACCGCTTCTGGTTCGGGCTCTACCTCGAAATCGACCAAGCCCGCCACGATACGGCCGAGCTGGCCGTCATGCGCGAGCGCTACCGGTTCGCCGCCGATCTGCACGACATCCAGGGGCAGGCGCTGCATGTCAGCCGTCTGAAGCTCCAACTGGCCGACACGTTGCTCGACCGGGACCGGGAGCTCGCCCGCAATCACATTCGCGAGGTGGAGCAACTCGTCGCCGAGACGATCGCGGAGACCAGGCGCCTGGCCTACGGGGAGCGCGCCGTGACCCTGGCCGGCGAACTCGCGAACTCCGAATCGCTGGTTCTGGCCGCGGGTATAGAACTGGAAGTCAGGGGGCACGCGCCGATCGGGCATCGACTTGAGGAGTTGTTCGCACTCGTGGTGCGCGAGACCACCACCAATCTGTTGCGGCACGCGCATGCAGAACACGTCCTCGTCGACCTCGGGCCGGACTTCGTGCGGATCGTCAACGACGGCGTGACGGACAAGACGCAGGCGCTCAGCGGCCTCGCGCGTCTTGGGGCGCGCTTCACAGCCGTCGGCGGGACGCTCGAGACACAATGTGAGGACGGAACGTTCACGACGGCGGCCCGGGCTGAGTCGATCCACGAGACCTCGGAGTCCGCACCGTGATCCGCGTTCTGATCGCCGACGACGAGACGCTGCTGCGTACCGCCATCGCGAGCCTCCTGGCCATGTCGGAGCAGCTCGAGATCGTGGCGCAGGCCGCCAACGGAGCCGAAGCCGTGGCACTCGCCGCCGAACACGACCCCGACGTCGTGCTGCTCGATCTCGAGATGCCGGTACTCGATGGCATCGAGGCCGCCCGGCGCATCATCGCGCGCCGCCCCGAGCAGGCCGTCGTCCTGCTCACGCGGCACGGTCGTCCAGGTGTGCTGCGGGCCGCGCTGGCCGCCGGGGTCCGCGGTTTCCTGTCGAAGTCCGTCGAGACCGGCGAACTGGAACGCGTCATCGTCCACGTACACGGCGGCAGGCGCTGGATCGACGCCGACATCTCCGCCGCCGCGATGATCGACGACTGCCCGCTCACCGCCCGCGAACTCGGCGTGCTGCGCCTCTCGGCGGACGGTCTCAGCGTCCGGGAGATCAGCGACCGCCTGCACCTCGCGTCCGGGACGGTGCGCAACTATCTGTCCTGCGCGATGCAGAAGACCGGCGGTTCCTCCCGCCACGCCTCCGCCCGAATCGCGACGGAGCGCGGCTGGTTGTAGGTCCAGGCCCCGCGACGCGCGGATCGGTGTCAGTACCGCCCAGTACGCTGAGTCCCGTGAACCTCGACACCCATTTCAATGCCCTGATCTCTTCGGACAAGGCGGCCCAGGTGGCGGCGAGGCAGGCGCTCGTCGACGCCGGCGCCGCGGCTGTGGAAGCGGTCATGGAGCATCTGCGCGACGAGGCTTCACCGGTCGACTGGTCGGACGCCGGGTGGATTCTGCGTCAGATCGGGGACCCGGCCCTGCCGGCGCTCGTCGACACGATCGCCGGCGATGTCTCGCCGGAGGTGCGCCGCCGGGCCGCGTGGACCTTGAACGCCCTGAACGTCTCGGGCCCGGATGCGCTCGCACCCGCCTTCTCGCACCCGAGCCCCCAGGTCCGCGAGTGCGCCGCGGTGCGCGTCCAGTTTCTCGGGGCCGCGGGGTTCGCCTACCTCGACCTGATCCTGACCCTGCTCGGCGACGAAGACGAGGACGTACGCCAGCGCGTGGTCTGGGCGCTCTCGGCGATCGGCGAGCAGACGGTGCCGGTCCTGACGGCCGTCAGACGCTCCCCGAGCGCAGGGGTGCGGCGGCGCGCCACCGCCCTGCAGGCGCTCGCCGAGATCGGTGGACGCGACGTACTCGATGCGCGGGACAAGGCCGCCGTCAGCCGGCTGATCAGGATCAAGCAAAAGGGAGAGATACCCGAACCGATGCACCTGTGCGGCTCCTGGTACGCGGTCCCGGCGCGGCCCGAGCACGAGGTCATGGAGGCGTTCGGCCTGTCCGATCCGGTCCCGGTCACGATGCGGCTCGGCGCGAGCGCCTGGAATCACGACCACCACGCGTACGATCATCGGATTCCGCACGCGAAACATCGCCGGGTCTACGTCTCGCCCGAACTCGACGGGTGGCGGCTCGTCTTCGGATCCCACTCCGACGACAACCACGCCGAAGACCGGGACGCCGGCTCGGACGGAGTGGATCCCGCGCTCGTCAAGGCCCGATGCGCCGAACTCAGCACCCGTTTCGGCGCGGCGCGCTGGTACGGCATGAGCTGCGGCGACAGCTGGACCGCGTGGTGCATCGCCGAGAAGGGCGAAGTCCTCCGCTACTACGACGTCTACGATGCCGACGAGCACGACGACGAGGCGGACGGCGACGACGCGGACCGCGACGACGCGGACCGCGACGACGCGGCCGAGTCCATACTGGTCGGGACGGGCCATCCCGCCGAAGCCGGGTTCGTCCTGCCGCATGAGGACCCGTTTCCGCCGGACGCGTTCGACGGCGTGGACTACAACGACAGTGAGGCCTTCCAGCAGCGCTGGCAGCAGGTCAAAGACGACCTGCAGATCCCTGATGAGTGCGACGGCGCCATCATCGCCGGCCTCACTTCGGTCGACCCGTCTGAGCTCGGGCCGCACACCCGCGTGAAGGGTTCGGGGTGGCTGGCCATGACGGAGTGCGGGCGAGTCCACGGCGACGCTCCCGGGGCCCTACAAATCTGACCCCTGACATCAGTCCACGACTGCTTTCACTGCTTTACTGACGAGCTGGTCATCGTGCGGCGGTTGAGTACCCCGATGAGCGCGGCAAGGTCGGCCGCGCCGGCTGGGTCATCCGCATAGCGGGTGATCTGCAGCGGGCCGACCTCGGGCAGGACGATGCCGTCCCGAGCCAGGACGTGGACCAAGGTCAGCAGGGCGGCGCGGGCATTGCCATCGCTGAAGGGATGGAAGAAGGCCACGTCGAGATACACGCGAGCCCCGCGCGCAGCCAGCGGAACGCCCGGGTCCGCCGCCTCGCGCAGGCAGGCATCGAAATCAGACCACGTATGGGGGCTCAGCCCGTAGCGCTCCCGGCCGCCCTTCGCATAAGCATCGCCCGTGCGGAACGCCGGTACTTCTGTCGTGCCGAGGACTTCGCGTTGCCAACGTGCGAGCAGAGCGAAATCCAGCGGGACGAGGCGCGCGGCGTCTTCTCGGGCCAGGGCATGCGCCGCGAGCAGGCGCTCGGCGCGAATCGGGTTGCGCCGTCGCACCGGCCCGCAGCACCAGGACCGGAAGCCGTCGCGACCAGGCGGGACCCTCTCGAGAGCCGGTGCGCTTCGCCAGTCCACCTCGCGGCGTACCCGCAGCCAGACCGAAAGGCTGTCCGGACGACTGTCCGAAAGGCTGTCAGTAGCGGTCATGGAACTCCTCCAGCGCCTCCCGCTCCCGGTGGTCCCGGTACGGGGCGTGGCCGGTGAGGTCGACGGCCAGGTCCTCGCCGACGGAATCGATCAACGTCTGCGCAGGAGTGACCCAGCTCTCGAACCGGTCGTCGATCGCCCGCTCCACCGCTGCCGTGGCGTCGGCCCGGTCCATGCCGGTGCTGGTGAGGAACCAGGTCAGAACGATGGAGGCCAGACCGTGCCAGCCGCCCTCCGCGCCCGAGTCCAGCGCGTACGTCACGAGACGGACGCAGGCCCGCTCCAGATGCCAGCTGCGATCCTCGGGTGAGGCGTCTGACGGCGGTGCCAGTTCGGCGAAGCGTTCGGCCGTCCGCTCCAGCCACTCCCGCCACTCCAACAGGGCAGACACGACGCGCGCGGCGGTCTCGTCCGGAGTCGTCACCGAACTCGGCCCGCTGACCCAGCTGCCGATGGGCCCGCCGTGGTAGTAGCACCAGTTCCACCCCCATGCCCAGACGCCGTACCGCTCCCGGATGATCGCGTCCACTTGGCTTTCACACCAGCGTTCGCCCTGCCGCCAGCCTTTCATCCCGGAGAGCACGGGTGGCACCCACTCGCGGACCAGCGAGCGGAGGCGGCCATCCTCGTCCTCGTCCCAGGCGAACGCGTGGCGGCCCGGGTCGTGTGCTGCCCAGTCCCGGACGACCTCCCACGAATGGGAGGGCACACGATTTTCGGGGAAGGGCAGAGTGTCCCGGTTGTATGTCAGCGTCGGCTCCCGTCCTGTCAGACACGGCGCACACCAGTCTCGATGCGCGACTCATGAGAACGCGAGCCGTTTTCGAACCGCTCGGCCGGTCTCGCCCGATCCTTCGAGGCGAGACCGGCGGCAAGCGGGGTTACGCGCTTCGCCCGATCAGCGTTCGAGCAGGGCGATGCGGATGGCGCGCTCCACGTGGGCGGCGGTGTTCGCGTACCCTGCGGCGTTGGGGTGGACCAGCGTGACGCGCTTGCCGAGGGGCGCACAGTTCAGGATCGTGCCGGGGTAGCCGGCCGGCCAGTAGTCCGCGGCGTTGCCGCAGATTCCCTCGACCCACTTGACGGCCTCGGGCTGGCAGGCGTCGTGGCCGATGCTGGAGGAGTAGATGTCGACGTACTCGTCGCCGAAGAAATCTGTGACCCGCTGGATCATGGTGTTGAGCTGCTCGAGGACGTCCTCGCGCAGCCAGTTGATATCGGCGTGGGTGATCGGGCCCAGTTCGGCGAGGCTGAGGCGGTTGCAGTCCGTCGCGTTTTCGGGCAGGACGGCCGGGTAGCCGATCGTGATCACCTTGGCGTTCGGCGCGGCCTGGTGCACCCGGGCCAGCATCTCGATGTACTCGTTCTGGACGCGGACGAGCTTGTCCTGGATGCTTTCCTCGCCGGCGGGCGGGTTGGTGTAGTACTCGCGGCAGGACTTGCCGATCGTGCCCAGCTCGACGCACTTCATCAGCATGTCGCCGAACGGCAGGCTGTTGCCGCCGACGCCGATGGTGACGACGTCGGTCTGGTCGCTCAGGTGCGCCCGCTCGATCTGCGGGGCGACCGGGGCCCACCCGCCGGCGGGAGGCTGCACCGGGCTGATCGGGGTCTGCTTCGCCGTGGCGATGTCGGCGATGGTGGCGCCGCCGCAGCTGGCGTTGGTCAGGTGGACGGGCTTGCCCGGGGGGAATGCGGCCAGCTCGCGGTCGACGACGTCGGGGTAGGAGTTGGTGGTGCGGTCACACCCGTCGCGCGACGGGTCCCCGAGCGCGGGCTGCGGGTCTCCGACGAACACGCCGGCGGTGTACGAATCGCCCAACGCCGCCCACTCGTACGAATCCGCCGCGCTCGCTGAGGCGGCGGGCAGAAGTGTGGCCGCCGTGAGCACGAATCCCATCGCCAGCGCTCGTGTGCGCAGGCCGAAGACATGTCGCATGGACCCTCCTGGGAATAGACGAGGCGCCCGGAGCCGCGACATGGCTGCGGGCGGAGGACATCGCCGTCAAGATCATCGAGATGCCTCGGTCAAGATCATCCAGGCTGCCGGGCCGCCGCCTCGGACGACCGGACCCAAGCCACTCGATCGAGTTAAAAGGTCAGATGGTCACTCCGACCCACCCGTCGACGGGTGAGATCAGGATCGGGCGACCCGGCTACCGGTGGCCGTTGTGGCCGCCACCGGAAAGCGATGTTTCCGCCGGCCTGTGTTCGTGTTCGATGATCGTGGCGCGGGCCGATGCGCGGCCCGTCCCGGGAACGCAGGGCCCGGGGCTGACGGGAGGAGCCGGGAACATGACCGGTACGGAATCGGCGGGCGCCGACAGGCGCGACCTCACGGGCAAGGTGGCACTCGTGATCGGCGGTGCGCGCAACATGGGGGCCGCGATCGCCGAGCACATCGCCGGACGCGGCGCGACGACGGTGATCAGTTATCTGCGTTCCGACGACGAGGCTGAGCGAACGCTCGCGCTGCTCGAGAAGCGCGGGGTGACGGCGGAGGCGGTCCGCTCGGACGCCACGGTCTCGGGCGACGTGGACGCGCTGTTCGCCGGCGTCGTGGAGCGGCACGGCCGGATCGACATCGTCGTGCACGTGCCCGGAGCCGTGATCAAGAAGCCGATAGTCGAGTTCAGCGACGACGACTTCGAGCACCTGATCAGTCTCAACACCCGCAGTGCCTTCTACTCGCTGCGCGCCGCGGCCCGCCACCTGGCCGACGACGGCCGGTATGTCGTCCTGTCCACCACGCTGACGTCGGTGATGACCGGCCCCTACGGCGTCTACTCCGGTTCGAAGGCGGCGGTGGAGCGGATGATGCTGGCCGCAGCAAAAGAACTCGGCGCGCGCGGCATCACCGTCAACGCCGTCGCCCCCGGCCCGATCGACGACTCCTTCTACCACGGCGCCGAAACGCCGGAAGCCGTGGCCGCGGCGACCCACCACAGCCCGCGTGGCCGACTCGGCGCCCCCGGCGACATCGCGCCGGTCGTCGGCTACCTCGTCGGGCCGGACGCCGGCTGGGTCAGCGGGCAGACCGTGCGCGCGAACGGCGCGATGTTCTAGGCCGCGTCGAGATCAGCCTCCTGTATCGCCGTCGTCATCGCGGTTACGGTCACCGTCGCGGTCGCCCCAGCCCGTCAGCCCCCTTACGTGCTCGACCAGGTGCGCGATCAGGGCCTCGGGCGCGCCGGGCATCCAGACGACGGCGAGATAGGAGGGCTCTACATCCGTCACCGGCACCCAGACGACGCCCGGCAGCGGGAAGTAGCGGGCCAGCGGCTCGGGCGCGAACCACACGCCCCGGCCGCGAGCCACCAGCATCAGCCGGTCCTCGATGCGGTGCGCCGCCGGCCCGCGCACCGCCGGGCGGCCGTCGGGGCGCGGTTCGGCCAGCCAATGGCGCACCACATCCTCGGACACGACCACCTGCGGGACGATCACCGGCTCGTCGGCCAACTCCGCCAGACTCAGCGCATCGCGCGCCGCGAACGGATGCCCCGACGGCAACGCGACCACCCGCCGGTCGCGCCGCACCCGTGCCGACCGCAGCCGCTCGTCCCCGGTCGGCACCCACAGGAACGAGACGTCCGCAGTGCCCTCGCGCAGCGCCGCGAGCTCCTCCGGCAGCGTGGAGACCGTAACCAGCTCGAGCTCGATGCCCGGCAAGTCGCGCTCCATAGCCTGCACGACGTCGAGCGCGAACTCAGCCGTCGCGTGCGGCTTGCACACCAGCCGCAGCCTCCCGAGCCGTCCCCCAGCCGTCGCCCGCACCCGCGAGAGCACCGCGTCCAGATCGCAGAGCAGAGGTTTGATACCAGCCAGCAGCTCGTCCCCGGCGCGGGTCAGCCGCACCCCGCGGGTGGTGCGCACCAGCAGCGTCGCCCCCACCGCACGCTCCAGCTGCTGCACCTGGGCGGACAGCGCCTGCTGCGCGATGTGCAACCTCGCCGCGGCGCCGGTGATCGTGCCCTCCCGCGCCACGACCGCGAAAGAACGCAGTAGCCGCGTATCAAGATCGACCATGGAGGCACTCTAGCGAGGCTCGCGTATCTGAGCTGAGCCCACGCGGATCAGGGCACGTAGCCGGAAAATCGGGCATTCTTCGACGAGCCGCCTTTTTAGTGGCTGCGCTGTGGGCGGTGGGCATGATCAGGGCACTGCCGGGCTTGCTGGCCAGTCATGCCGTGAGGTGCTCGACCGACGCCACGGATGCGGCGGTCGTCCTGTTGAGTGTGGTGATCGCACACGATGGCACCCCGGTTGTGAGGAGGCTGTCGGCGATCACCGTATCTTCCAGCAGGGTGCGTAACAGATCGACGGTGACACCGCCGTGGGTGACGATGGCAGCGGGGGAGTCGGTCATCCCCACCTCGCGGACCAGCGCGAGCAACCGGCTCGCTGCGGCGTGGGAGGAGTCTCCGTTGGAGGGCGTGTATGCGCGGTCTTCGACCGTCCTGGCCCATTCGGCGCTGAAGTGTGCGAACGGTACGGTCCCGTCCCAGTTCATGCGCTCGGTGGCCCGCCCGTCCTGGACGGGCTGAACGTCGACGGCATCAGCGATGACCTGAGCGGTCTGCCACGAGCGTCGTAGTGGGCTGCAATACACCCGGCGTATGCCGGTGCGCTGTGCCCACGCGCCGGTGAGCGTGGCGTGGGCACGTCCCAGCTCCGTGATGCCCGGATCGCCCGGTTCCCGCAGCTTCTCGGCGTGCTGGATCAGGTAGACGTACATGCAGCCGACTCTGCCGTGCGGAGCAGTGCTCGTCCACGGGTTTTCGGTTGTTGAGGTGTCCTTGGCACGATCTCACATTGCTGAAGCTGCGAACACGACGGCGCGGCGGTCCGCTGCTGTGCCAAAAGGACGTATGTTGGCAGATGGGGCACTAGATTTCCTTCGAAGACAAGGTATTCAGCGCGCGCCGCCGGTAGGGCTCGTCGGTGATCTGCGCCGCGAGACGCTCAGCCCGATCTCGGTCCACGTTGGCCACCCAGATGGTCACGAGCCACTGGGACTTGGCTTTGGCCTTGGGATCGGGCGAATCGATTTCGGCGGCTGCGCAGGCGGCTCGGTCGGCGGCGCGCAAGGCGCGATCCCGATCCATGGCAGCCAGGTCGTGAAGGATCGCGCAGTAGGCGAACGCCCGCCCGCCGGCGCCGACGCAGCTGCTCGCAGCGGCCTCGGCGCGATCGGCCAGCGCGGAAGCGCGCGCTGGATCCGCGGTCGCCTGACGGGCCAGCGCCGCGAATGCCGAGGCTCGCTCCCGCGTTTCGCCGATGAGATCGGCAAGGCGTTCAGCACGGTCGGGATGGCCTTCCGCGAGAGCGCGGACCAGGAGGCCCTGCCCGGTCGCCCGGGCTCTCGGCCCGCCGAAGGTGGCGATCAATGCCTCTGCGACGTCGGCCACCCTGCCGGCGCTGTCCCGATCGATCGGGGACACGGCGGCCACGATCTTGGCCAGCCCTCTCACCCGGACGAGGCCACCCCGAATCGGCTCGCCGTAGTCCGCGGCCCGGTCGGCGATGTGGAGTGCGCATCGGGGATCGGCGTCGATCGCGGCCTGGACCGCGTCGCCCAGAGCCTCCACCTCGCCGCCGCTGCGCCCATCGATGCAGGCCCGGATGGCCGCGTCGAGCGCCGCGCCGTCGAATTCAGGCGATTGCCCAGCCTCCGCTTCTGTCTGCATGACATCAGTGTTCCCGGCGGCGCCGATGCAGTCGACCGGATATGCGATGGGGGCGGCGCGTAAGGCGGCAACGCGCCTTCCGATTATGGAAATCGAGCCCTGATATCCTCCCGGATTCCGCTGCATGATTGAAGAGGCATCGTCCCGGCCCGGTAGGAGGCGGTCGGACCTCGCCAGCGTCGCCTACCGCCCTCGTCGAGGAGCCTGTTGTGACCCACACGGTTCGCCACACCGGCTACGACATTGTTCTGAACCTCACTCTTCCCGACCTCGGCCACCCGCAATACCCGGGCCTGTGGGAGGAGATCTACCGGCCTCGGCGCTTCGATCGCAGCCTGCTGCGTTGCACCTGGACGACGAACGGCGTCACGTGTCCCGGGGCGATGTACGTCCAGGTCCGCGACGGCGCTCGCGTCGCCGTGCACTGCGATACGAAGATCGCCGCCCACCCTCTGGCTGCTCCGGAAAGCGACGTGCACAAGGCGCTGAAGGAGCGCGTCGCGCGTTCCGCTCAGCAGGGCGGGTTCGACGCCGAAGTGGAGGAGTCGGCGTCGGATCGGGCCAGGGTGACGGACGTGCTGGTCACCGGTACCGGTGGGCGTCGGGTCGGCTGGGAGATTCAGCTCTCGGGTATCGCTCCGCGGCGCGTGGTCGAGCGCAGCAACCTCGCCCGCAGCGATGGGATCACGCCGCTGTGGGCGGTGGACAAGCCCACCGCGTCGCCGATCAACCGGGCTCCGTGGGCACGCATGGACGAGATCACCGACTGGCGTATCGCGGCGGGACGGGCACTGTTCATACGCGGGGGAGTGCGCAGCCTGCGTATGCGGCCGTGCGAGCCGGCCTGGTTTGAACGTTGCCCGGCCCATGCGGCGCTCCCGAAGCGGTTCTGCGACGGGAAACATCCCCGCCTCGAGCCCAAGGAGATCCATCTGGAGGATCTGGTCGTCGGCTCGGCGTGTGCGCAGTTCGTCTCGCTGTTCGTGCCCGCGAGGAAGAAGACGGCCGGCGGGTGGTTCTTCTGGCTGACTGCGCCGGAGAAGCAGGAGTTCCTGCAAGGGTCGCCGGAAGCGCAACCCTACGGGTTCCACTACGGTGAGCCCTCGACGATAGGCCGGGTACATGTACCGCGCGACCGGGACTCAGCGCTCGATGCCACGGCGTGGAGAGCAGCTCCACCGTCCACGGACTTCGCAACCGGACGATTGCTGCCGCCGGTACCGCCCGTGGAGGCGTGGCAGTACGCGGAGGTCGGCGACCCGGCGCCGTGTATCGTCTGCGGCAGGCCGGCCCACCTGCGACACCCGGGTACCGGGCAGCCGGCGCACAAGGTCTGCTTCTGTTGACCGTGGCGGCTGAGCTTCTGTAGCGCCCGAAGCCGGTCCCAACGCCTCGAGCAAGGGAACGAGCCGGAGCACTCCGAGTTCTGATACCCGCTAGGCCTGGCCGTGCTCACTCTCCTCCGGCACGGCTGGCACGGTCGGCCGGTCGTGGCCTTCGCAGAGCCCGTCGAGCGCGTCCTCCGGTGAGTCTCCGAGCTCGAACAGGAACTCGTCGAACCCGCCCCAGACCCGGCCGTCGGCCGCCATGACCAGGAACAGCCTGCTGGCCTCGCCGAACGGGACGAGTTGCGCGCCGACCCGTTCCTCCCAGAGGCTGACCCGGGTCCTGAACAGCGCGTCGACGGCGAGCTGCGGATCGATCCCGCAGGTGTCCCTGTGTTCCGGACAGTGAGGATTCGGATAATCGAACTCGAGCCCGCCGTAGCCGCGCAGGAAGGCGCGCAGCACCGGCGGGATCTCGTAGTCCTCCTCGAGCAGCGGCTCGAGCAACGGCTCGACCGGTACCGCGCGCCCGGGGAACCAGCCCGCTGCGGTCAGCCGTGCGGTGGCCGCCGCCCCGAGGCCGGACCCGTTCATCGTCTTCCTCCACGCGGCTTCGGCGGTACGAACTCCGTCATGCCCGCCAAGGGTATTCCTTCCGCGCTCGGATATCAGTCGCCCTGATATCAAAACACAGCTATAGTCTTCGCGGAAGAACGTCCGGTTCGGTCCGGACGTCTCAACCGCTTCGCCGGCGCCCCCAAGGCGCGCCGGGGGAGCGGGCACGCTGCTACGAGGGGGAGTCTTTCTTTGTATCAACGGTTTCCATCCACTGTGCCCGCAGGACGGCCGTCGGCCGGGCTGCACCGGTCCGGTGCCGCCCGCGGGCTGACCGCCGCCGCGCTCGCCACCGCGTTGCTCGGCGTTCAGCTCACCGGAGCGTCCGGCGCCTCCGCCGACGCCGCCCCGGCAGCGCCGATCGTCTCCGTCACCGCCGATCCCCCCGCCGGAACCACGGCGTGCCCGCTGCCGGGCGCCGAGCCCCAGGTGTGGGTGCCGATAGGCACGGTCTGTTCGTTCACGATCAGCCCGAATCCGGCGGACACCGCCGTGCCGACCGGGTACGAGGTGGCCTACCCGGTGGCTCAGAGCCAGTACGTCACCGCCGCGGATCCGGGCAACGGCAACAGTTTCGACGCGGCCACCGGCGTCGCCACGATCACGATCGTCATCGACGAGTACTCCGCCCGACTGACCGTCAACACGCTCGGCGCCGGCGGCCAGGCCGGCCCGGCCACCGTGGAGACCGTCCTGGGCCAGCCGGCCTCCGTCACGGGGACGCCGCAGGTCTTCTCCGACTTCGACGGCGACGGCACGCCGGACCTGCTGGCCGCTCCGCAGGAGTCCGGCGACGCGCTGGCCAACGGCTATTGGTACGCGAAGGGCGGGCCCGGCGGCTCCGTCTCGGCCGACGCGCAGAACCTGTTGGGGGTCTCCCGCCTCGGCACCGGCGCAGGCGGCGGGCAGTTCAGCTTCGTCGGCGCCGAGGTCATCCCAGGAGACTGGTGCGCCAGCGGCGAGAATTCCGTGTTGGTGTACTACCCGCCGACGGTGGCGCCGACCGAGGACGTCGGCGGCGGCTTCGTCTTCTGCGGCGACGGCGACAGCGACGTGGTGCGCAGCCTCAGCAACGAGGACGCCCAGCAGGCCGACATCTCCAGCGGCTCGCTCGCCGACGGGAACGGGGTGAACCCGAGCGAGCTCGTCGACGCCGGCGACCTGACCCAGAACCACTCCGGCCTCCCGGACGTGCTCGCGGTGCTCGACGACGAGTTGGTCCTGACCGCAGGTTGGGGGCCGGGTGCGTACATGACCGACGGGAGGTTCGGCGGCGGCACCTGTGACCGCGGCGACTGCGCCGTCCTCAGCGACACGCCGTCGCCGGACGGTACGCTCGACTGGGACTCGTGGAAGGTGCTCGGCTACCCGACGGCCGACGACGGGCTCGACCTCTACATGTGGAACGAGGCGACCGGCGAGCTCGTGCTGTGGACCGATGTGACCGCTACCGACGCCGAGGACGACGGGTTCTGGAACGACTTCACGACCCTCGATTACACGCAGCACGTGATCGCGTTCGGTACCGGCACCTCGACCTGGAACCAGGGTGCGAATCTGGAACTGCAGGTCGCGGACTTCAACGGCGACGGCGTGCCCGACCTGTGGGCGGTCGACACGGCCGCGGGCACGGCCGTGCGCTACACGGCGAAGGTCAAGGCCGCGGGCATCAAGCTGGCGAAGGGCGCGGAGCAGAGCCTGATCAGCCCGGCGCACCAGTGGGAACTCGGCGATCTGGCTTCCGGGACCGCGAACCAGGCACTCGACACCGGCAGCGACACCGCGTACCAGCTCCGCGACACCAACGCCGGCGTGAGCTGGACGACGGACGCGACCTTCGGCGCCGCGGCGGAGTTCGACGGGACGAGCGGATGCCTGGAGACGAACGCTCCCCCCGCCCAGCCGCTGCCCGGCGCCATCGTCCCGGCGTCGTCGTCGTTCAGCATCGGCGCGTGGGTGGACCCGTCCGGGCCGGGCACGGTGCTCGCCCAGGCGGGGACCGACGACTCCGGGGTCTTCCTGTCCGCGGCAGCCGACGGGACCTGGCAGTTCGGCCTCAACACCGGCGACACCACCGCGGCGACCTACGCGCAGGGCGGAGGCGGATCGTGGACGGCCGGCACCTGGACGCACGTGGTCCTCACCTATGACGCCACCACCGGTCACCTCGTCCTGTACGTCGGAGGTGTGCGGGCGGACACCGTCAAGGTCGCCGGCGGGGTGAGCGTCGTGGGCTCCTTCATCCTGGGCGCGAACCAGGTGGACGGGGCGCTCAGCGAATACTTCCCGGGCGAGATCGCGCACGTGGCGACCTTCGACCAGGCGCTGACCGCGATTCAGGCCACGAACCTCCCGTGACACCCGGCACGGCACGCGGCCCGGGCCGGTCCTGACCTTCAGGACCGGCCCGGGCCGCGTCGTGTGCGCGGCGGTTGCCCGGGCGGCCTTAGCGGGTGAGGACCTTGAACCCCACGCCGCGCCCCATGCCTTGGTCGAATGCGAGGGCGAACCAGAGTGCGGCGACGTTGTCGACCAGCGTGGCCTTGTCGTTGTCGCCCACCCGGACCGGGCGCAGCCCCGTCGCCCCGATCACGGTCTCGGCGATCTCGCGGGAAGGCCCGTCCGGGCCGGTGTAGAGCAGGTCACCGGTGACCTCGCCGTAGTGGGGATCGGCGAAGTTCTCCCAGCCGACGCTGTTGAAGGCACGGTAGGCGTGCGCGCCCGGCGCGTGTTCGGCGATCAGGTCGAGGCTGTGGAGCCGGGGCTCGCCCACCCTGTTCGTGGCGTCGATCGCGACCTTCCCGTCGAGGTACGCGGCCGCGGCCGGGATCGCCTCCGGCATGGCGCCGCCCGGGATCGCCCACACCACGACGTCCGCGGCCTCGATCGCGGCGTTGACCGCGCCGACGGTCGCCCCGATCTGCTCGGCGGCCTCGGCCAGGTCGGCGTCGGAGGGGTTGCGGGCACCGAAGGTGACGGTGTGTCCGGCCTGGCTGAAGCAGGACGCGAGCGTCCGGCCGATCACGCCGGAACCGATCACCGCGATAGAAAGTGTGGGCATGGGAAGCAGCCTTCGCATCTATGGGCCCGCAGGCGATCTGACGGCTAGTGATCTCGAGTCTAGGGTGCGGGCTTGCGGCAGGGCGCGACCTACGTCCGGTCGAGGTAGCTCTCGAGCGCGGCGACGACGAGGTCGTGGTCTTCGGCCTGGGGAAGACCGGAGACCGTCACCACGCCGACCACGCCGACGCCCGCGATCGTGATCGGGAAGGCGCCACCGTGCGCCGCGTAGGTGTCCGGGTCCAGCCGCGAGCTCTCCTCGAACGTGCGGCCCTTCGCCACGCACCGCAGGCCCACCAGGAACGAGGACGAACCGAACCGCTCGACCGTGCGCGCCTTGCGCCCGATCCACGCGTCGTTGTCCGTGCTGGTGCCTGGCAACGCGCAGTGGAACAGCTGCTGGCCGTTGCGGCGGATATCGATCGTCACCGGGGCCGAGCGCGCCCGGGCGAGCTCCACCAGCAGGCAGCCGAGCGCCCACGCGTCGTCGTTGTCGAAGCGCGGCAGCACCAGCCGCCGCTCCTGCTCCTCGATGCGTGCGATCCGCTCGATCGTCTCGTCCGTGCTCATGGCAGTTCCATTTCCGCGGGGGAGAGGGGCGCGGCGCCCGCAGGAGCAGGCGCCGCAGCCCTCGACGTCGTCGTCCGAATGCGACCCGATCGACGATAGCGCTGACGGCGGGCAGGCAAGCCGGCGGCTGGGCCGTCCGTGGCGGCGCGAAGGCGGCCCGGCCGAGCGTCGAGCGGCCGGGATCAACGCCCTTCCGCGTCGCCGGGCCCGGACGCCATCAGCCCGCTCTGATACGCGATCGCGACCGCCTGAGCGCGGTCGCGCGCATCGATCTTCGCCAGGATCCGCTTCATGTGGGTCTTCACCGTGGATTCGGCGATCACGAGCAGCGCGGCTATCTGCGCGTTCGAACGGCCTTCCGCTGCCTGGCGCAGCACCTGCCGCTCCCGTCCGGTCAGCGCGGCCAGGCGTGGATCGTCCGGGTCCGCCCGGGGCGGTGGCGTGCCGGTGCCGAGGAGGCGGCCGACGAGGTCGCGGGTGACCGCGGGATCCAGCGCCGCCTCGCCGGCGGCCACGGACCGGACGGCGTCGACCAGGCGCTCCGGCGAGGCCCGCTTGAGCAGGAAGCCGGCCGCACCGGTCCGCAGCGCACCCCATACGTACTCGTCGTGGTGGAACGTGGTCAGCACCAGCACCCGGGTGGCCAGACCCGCCGTGACGATCCGGCTGGTCGCCTCCACCCCGTCGATTCCGGGCATCCGCACATCGACTAGAGCCACGTCGGGAGCCACGGCCCGGCACAGCTCGACCGCCGCGATGCCGTCGCCCGCTTCGCCGACCACCTCGATGTCGGGCTCGCAGCCGAGCACCACGGCGACCCCGGCCCGCAGCAGGGCGTCGTCGTCGGCGATCACGACCCTGATGGTCATCGGCCGGCCGTCGCCGGGGTCCGGGCCGCCGGGATCGGAAGCATGACGTGGAGGCGGAACCCCCCGCGTTCGCAGCGCCCGTGCTCCACGCTGCCGCCGAACTCGCGGACGCGCTCGGCGATGCCGGACAGGCCGCGACCGGGCCGGTATCCGCCCACGGCCCCGCCGTCGTCGAGGACTTCGATGACCAGAGCATCCCCGACGCGCCTGACCGAGACCTCGACGCGGGTGGCACGGGCGTGCCGGACGACGTTGGTCAGGGCCTCCTGGACGATCCGGTAAACCGAGAGGTCCAGGGCTTCGGGCACGTCGTACGCGGCGGGGTCGACCCGGGCGGTGACGCGGATGCCGGCTTGCCCGATCCGAGCGGCCAGCGCGTCCAACCGGGCCGGTCCGGGTCGCGGGTCCGTCCCGGCCGGACTCAGCAGGCCGAGTACCCGGTCCAGTTCGTCCATCGCCTGCCGGCCGGCGTCCTCCATCGCGCCCAGCAGCCCGCGGGTGCGCTCCGGGTCGCCGTCGAGCACCCGGCGGGCGGCTCCGGCCTGCACGAGCATCACGGTGAGCGTGTGTCCGACCAGATCGTGCAGCTCCCTGGCGATCCAAGCCCGCTCCTCGGCGACGACGCGGCCGCGCACGGCCTGCCGCAGCGTCTCCTGCTCCTCGCGCCGCCTGGCCGCGCCGTAGCCGAGAGCCCAGGCCATGAGCCAGACGAACAGGACGGCGGCCGGGATCGCCTCGTAGGTGTGCGTGGATCCGCTGAAGTAAGCGATCATGCCGCCGAGCGCGATCACCGGTCCCCACTTGGCCCGCGTGCGGGTGCCGCACGAGCCGAGCGAGTAGAGCCCGAGCAGGTTCGCGTAGGCGGATACCGGGCTCGGCGCGACGAACAGGGCTTCGGCGGACAGCGCGGCCGTGCCGAGCAGGTACGAGGCGAGCGGCGCCCGGCGGCGGGCCGCGAGTGCGCCGGCGATCAGCACGCTCAGCGCGAGTGCCGCCGGCATCCGGTCGCCGATCTGCGCCGCCCGATAGAAGCGCTCGGCGCACATCGCGGCCAAGAACGCGCCGGCCAGGAAGAGATCGAAGTCCCAGGCACCCGCTCGCCGCTTCTGCACGGCGAAACCGATCCAGGGCAGAGCCTCCGGGCGCAGCCGAAGCCTCCCTTCGCCGATACGGGTACTGATCCAGGTCGGCTGACGCATCACGACTCCGGTTATAGACGGCGCCGTTGCCCGGCGGTGTGATCGAACCGAGCCTAGCGGCGGGCGACGTGTCAGGCGTCGCCCCCGAAGGGCAGATGCTGCGAGCTCATATACCCCCTGGGGGGGTACGAGCCGGCCCTCCGTCGCCGCAGTACTCCGGTGGCGGGACCGCGATCAACCCCGACAAGCGGACGCGGCGGGCCCGGCCCGGCGCCTAGCTTTTCCGGCCATGACGACTTCCGCAGGGCACGAACACCGCCGCCGCGGCCGGACCGGCTGGATCTGCATGACCATCCTGGCGACGGCGACGGCCGGTATCTCCGCCCGCTACTTCACCCTCGACTCAAAACTCTTCCTCGCCCAGCAGCGGGCGGTCTACCTGGCGCACCTGACGCCACTGCTGTTCCACATCAGCGGCGGCATCCTGGCTCTGGCCCTCGGCCCTTGGCAGTTCGTGCCGAGCCTCAGACATCGTCACCCGGCCCTCCACCGTGCCCTGGGGCGGGCGTACCTGCTCAGCGCCCTCGTGGCCGGAATCGGTGGACTGCTGCTGGCACCGGAAGGCCTGTACCCGCCGATCGCGCCGCTCGGCTTCGTCGCCCTCGGCATCGCTCTACTGGCGGCGAGCGCTCTGGCATTCGTCGCGATCCGGCGGGGCGACGTGGCCGCGCATCGGATCTGGATGCTCCGGTCCTACGCCCTGATCTTCGCCGCCGTCACCTTCCGCCTCTGGCTGATCGTGCTTCCCGGCTTCGGCCTTCCCTTCGACCAGGCGTACCGGACCGGCGCGTGGATCAGCTGGCCGCTCAACCTCCTGGTCACACTTCCCCGCCCACTCGCGCGAACTTCCGCACGGCCTCAGGGGTGACCGGGGTGAAGAAGTTGACGAGGTTGCCGTCGGGGTCGCGCACCAGCAGAGACCGGTTGCCCCAGGGCATCGTGGTCGGCTCGTTCACGAGGTCGGCGGCGGCGACGGTACCCGAGTCGACGAGGCTCCGGTACACACCGTCGACGTCCGGGACCAGGAACTCGAGGATGACGCTGTGGTTCTCGGCCGGGCGGGCGGAGCCGGGGGCGAACAGGCCGACGGTGCGCGTGCTGCCGAGCGCGAGCGTGGCACGCGGGGTCGTCAGCTCGGCGAAGTCCTCGTTGGCCCAGGTCGCCTGCGCTCCGGTCGCCTTCTCGTAGAAGGCGACGAGCCGGGCGACGTCGCCGGTGATGATGCGGGTCGAGATGAAATCCATGGTCAAGCCTCCACAGTCGGCGCGGAGTGGATCTCCGCGTGACACCCACGTTAGGACGAATACCGGACAGAACCGGTCCGGTATCGGGGCTAGGATCGTGACATGACCCGTCCGACCGGCCGCGTGCTGACCCTGCTGGAGCTCTTGCAGTCCGGCGGCACCCGGACGACGGCCGAACTGGCGGATCGGCTCGGCGTCGACGGGCGCACCGTGCGCCGCTACGTCGAGCACTTGATCGATCTGGACATCCCGGTCGAGTCGGTGCGTGGGCGCTACGGCGGTTACCGGCTCGCGCCCGGCTACCGGCTGCCGCCCCTCATGCTCGGTGACGACGAGGCGATCGCCGTCCTGCTCGGCCTCATCAGCGGCGAACGCAGGGGCCTGACGACGGCGATGGGCACGGCCGGTCAGACCGCGACAGCCAAGATCCGTCGCGTCCTGCCGGCGCATCTGGAGCGCAAGCTCGAGGCCTTACTCGACTCGCTCTCCTTCACCGACGAGCCCGGACGCGATCTGCGCACGGCGCCGGATTCGGCCGTGCTGCTCACGATCGCCGACGCGGTACGGCACCGGCGGCCGGTCGCGATCACGTACACCGACCGCAACGGCTCCCTCAGCGAACGCTCGGTGCGGCCGTACGGGATCGTGAACCACTCAGGGCACTGGTACTTCACCGGGAGGGATACAGGGGTCGATGACGACCGCACCTTCCGGCTCGACCGTGTCGCCGACGTCCGGACGCTGCCCGGGACGTTCGAGCCGCCCGACGGTCCAGACCCGGCGCAACGCCTGCTCTCCAGCTTTGCCACGGCGGCCTACCGGCACCAGGTGATCCTCCGGATCCGCGGCACGGTCGAACAGATCCGGACCCGGCTGCCGGCGTCGCTCGCGGTGGTGGAGGAGCCGTCGGCCGACGGCTGGCTCCGCGTCCGGATGCAGGTCGAACAGCTCTCCTGGCTGCCGCCGCTGCTCGCCGCACTGGACCTGCCGTTCGAGGTCGAGCGTCCGGAGCAACTACGCGATCTCGTCCTCGCGCTTGCCGGCCGACTCGCCGACAGCGCGCGGCGGCAGGCACCTCAGCCGTCTGATAACTCAGGCGGTTGAGGGGTCGGTGTCGGGCTTGCGAGCCAAGACGCCGAAGAGCGGGACGAAGTACGGCTCCTCGGTGTCGGGGTGCCACTGGTCGATGGTGACGATGCCGGGGGGCTGGATGTCCAGGCCGGTGAGCCACGGGCTGATCTGCTCGGCACCACGCGTGATGAGCGGCACGCCCGTCGATCGCTGGTAGTCGTTGACGAGTTCCTCCACCTCGCGGCGCTGGCGGGGGTTTTCGGTGCCGTGGGAGATGGCGACGTAGCTGCCGGGCGCGGCACGGTCGATGTAGGCGCGCACGATCTGCTCGGGGTGCTCGGCGTCGGGGATGAAGTGCATGACCGCGTTCATGAGGAAGGCGATCGGGGCTGTGAGGTCGAGCGTCTCGCGGACGAGGGGGTGGGCGAACACGGTCTCGGGCCGGCGAAGGTCCGCGAGGATCGCCTCCACCTTGTCGACCGTGGCCAGGAGTGCCCGGGCGTGGGCGATGGCGACCGGATCGATATCGACGTAGACGACCCGCGCGGACGGGTTCACGTACCGGGCGGCTTCGTGCACGTTTCCGATCGTCGGCACGCCCGAGCCCAGGTCGAGGAACTGGGTGACGCCGCGTTCGGCGAGGTGGTGCACCACGCGGCCGAGGAACGCGCGGTTGGCGCGGACGCCTGCCTGCAGACCGGGAAGGGCGTCGATCGCGCGCTGGCCCACCTCGCGGTCGCTGGCGAAGTTCTGACTGCCTCCGAGCCAGAAGTCGTAGATGCGCGCGGGGCTCGGCTTCTCGGGATCGATCTCGGGCAGGCTCAGCGCCAGTTCCGCCACGTCGATGGGGTCCATGCGGGACAGTCTCGCACCGGCAGTACCTCCCGAGATAGTCAGGGGTCGATGATCCGTTTCAGGGGCCTGTTCAGCGCCGGGCGGTGCGCACCGATAAGTACACGAAGTACGGTGCGCCGAGGAGCATGGCGAAAGGGACGACGGAAGCGCGCTGGCCATGGGTTCGGATCGATCACCGACGCTCTGATCCTTCTGTTCCCGACCGAAGGCCTCTACCAGTGGGGCCAGGGCGGCATCGCGCAGAACGGATTCGCCGACGTACCGCAGCAGGCTCCGATCGTCCTGGCCGGCCTCGTAGGCCTGTGCCTGATTTCGGCCCATAGACGGTGTCGACCGGTCTGCCACCCGGGCACTGAGCCGCGATCAGGGCCGCGGTCGCCACAGCCTCCTCCGCTCAGGTTCTAGCCAGGCCAGGTCCAACCGGTTCTGTCGGTGCCGCCGCCTACTGTGGCTCTGTATGACGGAAGTTTCGCATGCGGTGCCGGAGCCGTTCTCCATCAACATTCCTGACGACGTGTTGAACGACCTCGCGGCTCGGTTGGCCATGAGTCGGATTCCCGCCCGGTCAGCGACTGGCTGGTGCGCCGGCACGGATCCCGACTACCTGCGGGAGTTGGTGGCGTACTGGCGCGAGGGGTTTGACTGGCGGGCGCGTCAGCGTGATCTGAACAAGTTTCCGCAGTTCACGGCCGAGGTCGACGGGCGGCTCGTGCACTTCGTGCATCTGCGCGCCGCCGGTGACCGCTCGGGCCCGCCACTGCCTCTCATCCTCACTCACGGCTGGCCCAGCAGCTTCGTCGAGATGCTCACGATCGCGCGCATGCTCGCCGATCCCGCTGCGCACGGTGCGCCGCCGGGGGCCGTCGCGTTCGACGTCGTCGTACCGTCGCTGCCTGGTTTCCTGTTCTCCGAGGCGCCCGGACCATCTGCGTCCACTGCGGACCACACGGCTGCGACGTGGGCGAAGCTCATGACCGAGGTGCTCGGGTACGAGCGGTTCGGCGCCTATGGAGGTGACGTGGGCTCCCAGGTCACCGACTTCCTCGCGGCGCAGTACCCGAACCTCGTCGCCGGCATGTACACCCACCATCCGTGCCTGCACCCCGTCGATCGCGAACATCCGCCGCTGTCCGAGGCCGAGACCGCGTACCTGGCCGATCGGGCCGCCCAGCCGGACGACGACTCGGCGTACAGCGCTGTTCAGGCCACTCGCCCGGACACGCTGGCCGCCGCGCTGCTCGACTCGCCCAGCGGGCTCGCCGCCTGGATCGTGGAGAAGTACCGCGCGTGGGGTGACTGCGACGGCGACCTCGAGTCCCGCTTCGACAAGGACCTTCTGCTCACCGTGATCACGCTGTACTGGGTGACCGGGAGCATCGGCACTTCGTTC
This sequence comes from Actinospica robiniae DSM 44927, assembly GCF_000504285.1. Taxonomy (NCBI): domain Bacteria; kingdom Bacillati; phylum Actinomycetota; class Actinomycetes; order Catenulisporales; family Actinospicaceae; genus Actinospica; species Actinospica robiniae. The sequence goes on from NZ_KI632511.1 coordinate 458,537, forward strand.
CAGCCCTACTACGACGACGCCCACACCCCGCCGCTGCCCGCGGTCACCGTGCCCGCAGGTGTCACCGTCACCCGTGAGGACGCCGCATACCCCCGCGAGTTCGCGCAACGCACCTACCGCGACCTCAGGTCCTGGCGGGAGGCGCAGAGCGGCCGCCACTTCCTTCCCCTCGAAGAACCCGCCGTCATCGCCTCACACCTGCGCGACTTCTTCAGCACGCTGGCGTGACCCGATCTCGTGCGATTGTCCGGTGATCCTCCCCGGCGACCGGGATCACGGGCTCACGCCCCACGTCACGCGATAGTCGCATTCGCCTGAGCAGGTCAGCACGCTGGTCGCGTCGTCGTCCACGTATGAGTACGCGAACGGCTCGGCCTTCTTGAACACCGCTGCCGAGTCGATGGGCCAGGTCGACGGCGTGCAGTCCGCGCGGGGAGCGTAGGCGCCGGTGCAGCAGGTTTGGTCGGTCTTGAGGACCAGACAGGAGCTCAGGCACGCCACGACCTGGCCGCTTGCGACGCGCTGCAGCTGCGCCGGGCACATCGTGTTCGCGTCGCGGGTGCACCCGGCCGCCGAACAGCCGTTGGCGTCGATCTTGTCCTTGGACGTGCCGCCGAAGCTGTTGATCCACATCGGCAGGTTGTTGCCCTCGACGAGGCTCACGTCGTAGAAGTCCATGCCGTTCCACGCGTTCAGGTTGAACTCCGCGAGCGTGGAGGGGAACTCGCCCCAGGTGCTGGCGCACTGGAGCTTTCCGCAGCCGCTGGTCACGCAGGAGCCGACGCCGGCCGCGTTGAACGCGCAGCCGGTGCGCGCCCACAGCCGCACATCCCAGTGGTCGGGAATCAGGATCGTGAGACTCGCGCCGGGGGCCAGGACCCAGCCGGTGGCCGAGATAGGGTGCTTCGGGTCGGCCGCGATCGCGGGCCAGATCGTCTGGTCGAGCCGGTTGACCATGGTCAGTGTCCGCCATCCGGCGGGTACGCCGTGTGCGGCAGCATCCGAAGATGGAGAGGGCGACGGCGAGGACGTTCGCGACTTCGAGGCCGACGGTGCGGCGCTGAGTGGCGGCGAGAGTGCGAGCGTCGGCAACAGCGACGGCGACAACGACGTCTGAGCAACGCCGGGGCTCACGGGCGCCGACGCGGCCTGGTCCTGATGCGGCTGTTCCGACTGTGCCTTCGCCACGAGCGCTCCTGCCGTCACCGCCAGCGCCACACAGAGCAGGGCGCCGGCCACGTGGCGTTTCCTCAACTTGCCCATCCGCTCTCCTTCGTCCGTGCGTTCGGTCAGGAGACCGGATCCCACGCCCAGGATTACGAGAATTCCTCCCGCCGCTCACCGGATTTCGGTAATCCGGACCGGCGCTGGGAGTCTCCGTGCCATGGAACACAGGAAGCGTAGAACCCGGCGGAACGGACGCAACGCCGTCTACTCGGCGGTGGCGCTGGTCGTGGCGCTGTCCGCAGCGGTCTGGCTCACCACCTCCAGCCCGCACGGTGCGCGCGAGGCGGCCGACAGTTCGCCGACGGTCACCCTCGCCGCCTCGCCGACTGAAGCGCTGTCTCCCTCGGCGTCGGCGAGCACTGCGCCGTCCGCGTCGACGCCCGCGTCCCCGTCTCCTTCGCGCAGCACAGCGTCGGCTGAAGCCACAGCGCCGTCGTCGGCAGGCGCGGCCGCGGCCGGATTGCGGGTGATCACCGTCGTCAACGACTGGAACGAGACGATCTGGGCCGCGACGAATCCCAATGCCCAGTATCCGATCCCGGTCACCGGCTGGAAGCTCGCACCCGGCCAGAGCGTCACGTTCACGGTGAACGACCACTGGGGCGGTCGGATCTGGGGTCGCACCGGCTGCTCGTTCGACTCCGCCGGACCAGGGCACTGCGCGAGTGGCGACTGCGGCGGAGCGTTCCAGTGCAAGGGCACCGGCGCCACGCCGGCGACCCTCGCCGAACTGACCCTCGACGCCTGGGACGGCATGGACTTCTACGACGTGAGCATGGTCGACGGCTCGAACCTGCCGATGTACATCAACACCACCCACCGCCAGGGGACCGATCCGATCAGCGCGGACGGCTGCTACAAAGGCCAGTGCACGAAGGCGGTGGCGTGCCCGAGCGCGATGCAGGTGAAGTCGAGCGGCCAGGCCGTCGCCTGCGAAACCGCGTGCGCCGCGTTCGGCGGGGATGCGTACTGCTGCACCGGTGCGTGGGCCGGACGGGAGAACTGCAATCCGGCGAAGTGGCCCGTCGACCATGCCGCGACCGTGTTCAAGGCTGCCGAACCCTATGCGTACTCTTACGCGTTCGATGACTCGGCGACGATGTCGTGCTCCGGCGGCTGCGACTACCGCGTCACCTTTGGGATCACACCCTAGAGCGATTTTATGATCGGCTGGGTTTTGGTGGCGTGTAGTTGGCCTGTCGGGTGTGGGCGGCCGCTTCGCGCCGCCCTCAGTTTCGCTTGCCCACCCTGCCCACCCGTTGCGTTGGCGGGGCGGGCTGGGGTTTCAAGATCTCGCCTCCGGCGGGGGCCCTTCTCTCGGAGAGAGTGCCGGGGTCTGTGTGGGTGCTGGCTTTGGTGGGGCGGGCTGGGGTTCGGGGTGGTCGGGTGCCGGGGGTGTGCTCTCTCCTCGGCCGGTCCCCGGAGGCAATCAGGAACCTGCCGGGAGGTCAAGCGGCGGACGGCCCTCGTTGATGCTCGATCTTGCATGGCGCCGCTTGACCTCCCGGCAGGACCCTGATCGGGCTTCGCCTGCCCGACCGAGGAGAGAACCCACCCCCTGAGGGACGAGTCTGAGCTGCGCTCGGGCCGGGTCCCGGCCCGTGGCCTGGTCGCGCCTGATCCGGAAGGATTCTGCATCGCCGTGATCCGGCCGTCCCGATGCTCGATCCGCGCGGAGGGTCGGCGTGCTCGGGGCGCGCTTGATGTCGGATCCTGCATGGCGTCGTCGCGATCGACTCCGATCCCGGATCTCGCGGCGCAATCCCGCAGGCCGGCCGTGCCCGATGCGGAAGGATTCTGCATCGCCCCGGTGCGATCCATCCGGTGCGCACCCAATGCGCAGGATCGCGCGACTCGGTCGAACGCCGAGGGGAAATCTTGCACCGCTTTCGGCCCCACCTGCCCAGCCACCCCGTCCACCACTCTCACGTCACAAGCCCCGACCCTCGTACTCTTCCATGCTAGATGCCACCACCGACAAAAACCGTGAATCAGGCCTTTCGCTGGAAAAGTAAAATCATGGAGATTTCCGGGCACTCGGGCGCGTTCCCCGGCGTTGAAGAAGTAGAGAAGAAGAGGGCGGTCTGGAACGGTGATGCAGGATTCTTCCGCATTGAGCGCGGCCGGGCCCCGGGACAGGACTCGGCCCGAGCGCAGCTCGCACCGGACCTCAGGGGGTGTGTTCTCTCCTCGGTCGGGCAGGCGAAGCCCGATCAGGGTTCAATGCCACGTAGCTTATGTTGATCTTGTTCGGCCGCTGGTGGCGGGTGGGTTGGTGCGGAAGATCCGGATGGTGGGCGGGTCAGGGTGCCGTATGCCGGTATCAGTGGCCTTTTTCACCCGGTGGGGGTTGTGTCGGATGCGTTTGACGGCGCGGGGGTAGGTGCGTTCGCGGCGGGGCGGGTTGAGTGCGGCGGGTGCGGTCAGTTGCGCGGCGGCGCGGGCGGCGGGGGCTTTCATCTGCTCAGGGGGAAAAGCGCGCGGTACCGGTGGCGGTACGGCGCGCGATGCGCACGGCTTTGACGAAGGAGACGCGGTCCGGGTCGATGTCCGCGCCGGTCGCGGCCCGGCAGATCAGCGCGTTGATCGCGTAGTGGACCAGGAGGTAGGCCCACACCTCCTGGTAGACGAGGTCGGGTAGCTTCGAGCGTAGGACGCGCCCGGAGCCGCGCAGGTCGGTCTCGAGCTGGTCGTGCGCGCTCTCCTGTTCCCACCGCTGGTGGTAGCAGTACGCGAGGGTCTCGGCCGGCGCGCTCTGCGGGTCGAGCAGGTTCGTGATCAGGCAGATGAGTTCCGTGCCGGCGGGCCCGGCGCGGTCGGGCACGTCGTACTGGAGCACCCGTACCCGGCGGGCCTGGTGCGGGTCGAGCTCTTCTCCGGCTTCGGCGGCCCGCACGATCGCCTCGCGCCGTGCGCCGCGGATCTCGCGGTCGATCACCACGGACACGTACGTGCCGTCCTCGAGTACCCGCAGGGGCGGCAGGCGCAGGTCGGCCTTGACCCGCCACAGCAGCCCGGCCCCGGTCTCGGCCGCGTCCGAGAAGGCCGGGAAGCTGTAGAACCCGCGGTCCGCCGTGAGCAGCCAGGACCGGTCCAGGCGCGCGAGCAGCGGCGCGGCCAGACTCTGCTCCCCGGTGGTGTACGGGCCGATACGCGCGTCGACGAAGCAGTGGCTGGCGCACTCGGTGATCCCGACCACCCGCACCTTCGGGAACGCGGACGGGTTGCCCCCGGTCGTGGAGTACCCGAACTCCGCGGCGTTGCCCGGCGTGTCGGGCACGTCCATCGCGAACCCGTCGATCGCCATCACCCGCAGCCCGCACGCGAACGCGCCCCGGGTCTCATCCTGAACCGCGACCGGCTCGGCACAGTACCCGAACACCCGCCGCAGCACATCACGGCCCAACCGTTTACGCGCCTGCGTGATCCCGGAGGAGGTCGGCACGCCCCAGGACGCGTCCCACACCCCGAACGCGTCGAGCGACCCGGTCACCCTCGTGGCGACCTCCTCCGCGGCATCCTGCGCGAACAGCGCCATCGCCATCGTCAGATACGCCGTCACATGCGGCGGCAGCTTCCCATCCGAACGCAGAGCCCTGATCTTCTCGTCGTTCAAGGCCTGATCCACCTTGAACCGCGGCACCGCCTCGACCAGCACCCCGAGAGAAACCTGATCCATCACCACACGCCCGCGATCCACGCCAGAGTCCACCGACACGAACCAAGACTACGACACCACCCCCCAACACCCAGGCCACACACATGATCAACCCAGGCTACGTGGCATTGGATCAGGGTTCTGCCGGGAGGTCAAGCGGCGCCCTGCAGAATCCGCCACCAGCGGAAACCGCCGCCGCTTGACCTCCCGGCAGGTCCCTGATTGCCTCCGGGGACCAACCGAGGAGAGAACACACACCCGCAACCCCACCACCCCGAACCCCAGCCCACCCCACCAACAACAGCACCCACACGAGCCCGGCACTCTCTCCGAGGGAAGGGCCCGCGCCGGAGGCGAGATCTTGAAACTCCAGCCCGCCCCGCCAACGCAACGGGTGGGCGGGTGGTCAGACGAACCAGGCGACGCGAAGCGGCCGCCCACACCCTGACCTGACACGTCATCCCGCGCCCCACCAGAGCTCAGCCGATCATCAAATCACAATAGGCGGGTCCACGACCTGCTGCGCGCGCCTTCGCCGGGAGCATCTCAACCCTCGAGGACGCGCGTGCCGATCGTGCGCGGGATGGGCGAGCTCCTCAGCGATCTGCGATGCCGAAAACCTTTAGGATGAACCGATGATTATCAAGGAATCCTTCAGTGTCCGCAGGACTCTGCCATTCGTCTGGTTCGACCTGTCGCTCGCCGCAGGGAGCGCCACGGTGGCTTATCTCCTGGTCGACCGGGCCGGCATCCACTGGCTCGCGCTGCCCTCGCTGCTCGCCAGCGTCCTGGGCACCGCGCTGGCCATCCTGCTCGCATTCCGCGCCAACACCGCCTATCAACGCTGGTGGGAGGCGAGCGGCATATGGGCTCAGCTCACCGGCCTGTCCCGCAACCTGGTCCGGGTCGCGCGCAGCGTCACGGACGTCAAACTCGCCGACCCTTCGATCGACCCCGACGTCGTCCACGCCTGGCAACGCGACATCGCCAACCGCCAGGCGGCCTGGGCGCACAGCCTGGCCCGGCAACTGCGCGGCCAGGACTCCGCCGTCGAGCTCACCCGCCTGTTGCCGCCCGAGGAGGCGTCCGCGGTTCTCCTGGCGGACAACCGTGCCGCCGTGCTGGCCCGCCTGCAGAGCCAGGCCATCTTCCGCGGCTACGCGGCCGGGATTCTCAGCGGCCTGGACAACTTCCAGATGGAGTCCGCCCTGGCCGGGCTCTCCACCCAGCAAGCCCTGGCCGAGCGGATGAGCACCACCCCGATTCCGCGCCCGCACGACTACGTCAGCCGCGCATTCGTGCACTGCTACGTCGTGGTGTTCCCCTTCGCCGCGATCAGCGCCCTGACGGACTACCGGTGGCTGGTCATCCCCTCCGCGCTCTTGATCGCGCTGTTCTTCCGGATGGTCGAACGAGTCGGCGGCTCCACCGAGGAGCCCTTCGCCAACCGCATCCAGGACGTGCCGCTCACCGCCCTGGCCACCAACCTCGAGCGCGACCTGCTCGAACTCGTCGACGTCCCGCAGCGCCCGGCGAAGCCCGTGCCCGTCGACGGATATCTCTGGTAGCAGCCGCCGTTTTTCCGGCTGCTCGGTCCGGGTCCCGGGCCGAGCAGCCGCTCAGTCTTCCTCTTGGGTATCCGCGGTCGGCTCGCGGCGAGGCGACGCTGCGGCCGTGATGATGGAAGTGAAGGCGCCGGTGAGGGCGACGGCCACGGTTGCCGGGTCGCCGAGGTAGCCGTTCACCATTGCTCCGTCCCGCACGATCATCAGTTCCCGTGCGGTGGTCTCAGGGTCCTGGGCGTCAGCCTGTGCGGCGATGTCGGCGAATCTGTCGAGCATCCATCGGCGGTGATCCTCGACGGCGATGCGGACCGGGTCGTCGGGGTCGGCGAACTCGGCGGCCGCGTTGATGAAGGCGCATCCCCGGAACCCCGGACGGCAGCTCGCGGTACCGATGTCGTCAGCGAGCGTGCGCAGCGACGTCACGGGATCGCCCTCCTGGTGCGTGGCATCCATCCACGCCCGCTCCGCGGCCGCCTGCTCCTTCAGATACGCGACCACCAGGTCGCTCTTGGTCCGAAAGTGGCGGTAGAAGGTGACCTTCGTGATCCCGACCTGCTCGATGATCCGGTCGGCGCTGGTGGCGCGGATGCCCTGGGCGTAGAACAGCTCGCTCGCTGCGGCGAGGATGCGCGCCCGCGTGGCGGACCCCGACGAGGCAGGCGCCGCTGGTCCGGTGGAGTCGGCTGGCATGGATAGCTCCCGTCGTGGTCCGGCCGGTTGCGCCGGCGTTGCGGAAAGTCTAGAGTCCTCGATGTAGACGTACTAGTAACTCTACCTCGAAAGAAGAGGGAACGCGCATGTCCGCACCCCTGTACACCGCAATTGCCACCTCCACGGGCGAAGGCCGCGCCGGAGGTCGCGCGGTGACCGACGACGGTCTCCTCGACGTCACGCTCGCTCTGCCGAAGTCGCTCGGAGGCCCCGGCGGAGCGACCAACCCGGAGCAGCTGTTCGCGGCCGGATGGTCGTCCTGCTTCCACTCGGCCCTCAAGCTCGTGGCTGCTCAGCGCAAGGTGGCGCTGGTGGACTCCACCGTCGTCGCCGAGGTGTCGATCCTCCCCACCGCGGCCGGCGGCTTCACCCTGACCGCCGCGCTGCAGGTGCACGTCGGCGGAGGCATCACGCGTGATGTCGCCGAAAGCCTCACCGCCGCGGCGCACGAGGTGTGCCCGTATTCGGCCGCCACCCGTGGAAACGTGCCGGTCACCCTCACCACCACTGTCGCCTGACCATGACGGTTCCCCGTGAAAGAGAAATCACCGTGACGGCCGCCGACGCGAGCTCCGCGCCGCCGTTCAACGCGATGCTCAGCCGCCTGTACTTCATCCGGTTCGCATTCGCCCTCGTCTGGGCGGTGGCGCTGTTCCCGAGCTCGAAGCACACGGGCGGGCCGCTGAGCGTCCTGCTGGTCATCTATCCGCTCGTCGACGCGGCCGCCGTGCTGTGGCAGCTGCGCGCGCAGGGCCGCACGCCCGGGTCGGGGGCGGCGGAGCGGATCAATGTCGTGGTCAGCGTCCTCGTCGCCATCGCGCTCGGCTGGGCGTCATCGGTGTCCATAGCCGACGCCCTCGCGGTCTGGGGTGTCTGGGCCGCGGCCTCCGGGATCACGCAGCTCGTCACGGCGGTGCTGCGGCGCAGCTCCGGCGGCCAGGTGCCGCAGATCCTGAGCGGCGGCATCTCCACCCTCGCGGGCGTCAGCTTCCTGCTCCAGGCGTCGAAGAGCCCGCACGACATGTCCGCAGTAGGCGGCTACGCCATCCTCGGCGGGATCTTCTTCCTCATCTCCGGCCTCCGCCTGAGATCGCTGGTGCAGCGGGCGGCGGCGTAAAGGGCCCCGGACCGGCGCACTCTCGCCATTTGCCTATAGCCTGTAGGTAGATCTAATATGGCTATAGGCAAAGCGAGAGTGGGCGATGGTTATGGTGCGAGCTGGGCTGACCCCTGAGCGGCTGACGCTCGCCGGTGTGGAACTGGCTGATGAAGCGGGCTTCGAGCAGGTGACCCTGTCCGCCCTCGCCCGGCGTTTCGAGGTGAAGCCGGCCAGCCTGTACGCGCATGTGAAGAACTCCCACGAGGTCAAGACCCGGATCGCGTTGTTCGCGCTGGCGGAACTGGCCGACCGCGTCGCCGATGCGGTGGCCGGACGCGCAGGCAGGGATGCCCTGACGGCCTTCGCGAACGCTTACCGGGATTACGCCCGGGAGTACCCAGGCCGCTACGAAGCAGCCCGGTATCGGCTCGACCCGGAGACCGCCGCGGCCAGCGCGGGTGTCCGGCACGCGCAGATGACACGGGCGATCCTGCGCGGTTACGACCTGGCCGAACCGGACCAGACGCACGCGGTTCGGATGTTGGGCAGCGTCTTCCACGGTTACGCCTCTCTCGAGGCCGCCGGCGCTTTCGACCACACGAATGTCGCTTCGCAGGAGTCCTGGGCCTGGACCCTGGACTCCCTCGACGCCGCATTGCGCAGCCGATCCGCCGGCTGACCGTTCGGCGTCGCGCAGGGCGGAGCACCCCAGATCGACACGACCGGCAAGACCTCCCGCATCCGAACCAAAAGGCTTGAAGCAATGAGCACCGAGCAGAACCTGGTCACCACCCCCATCACCGCGGACTTCCTGCGCGGACACCTCGACGTGGAGCAGACCGCCCGCGGCCTGCTCCCGCACCGGCTGCCCGCCTGGGCGCGCCGACAGCTGCCTGACGACCGGTTAGCCGTGGCCGAGGCTCAGCCCTCTGGCGTCCGGCTGGTGTTCCGCACCAGCGCCACCACCATCGACCTCGACACGTTGCCCACCAAGCGCGTCTACCTGGGTTTCCCGCCCCCGCCGGACGGCGTCTACGACCTCTTGGTCGACGGCCGTCTCACCGCCCAGGCCACTGTGGCCGGCGGGAATCTGCACACGATCACCGACATGCAGGCCCAGACCGCGCAATTCACGCCGGGCCCAGCCGGCACCGCCCATTTCGCCGACCTCCCGGCCGGCGAGAAGGACATCGAGATCTGGCTCCCGCACGGGGAGATCACCGAGGTCATCGCCCTGCACACCGACGCCCCCATCGAGTCGGCCCGGGAGACCGGACGCCGGGTGTGGCTGCACCACGGCAGCTCCATCAGCCACGGTTCCAACGCCGTCTTCCCCAGCACCATCTGGCCCGCGCTGGCCGCCTCCGCAGGCGAGGTGGACCTGATCAACCTCGGATTCGGTGGCAGCGCGCTGGTCGATCCGTTCACCGCCCGCGCGATGCGCGACACTCCCGCCGACCTGATCAGCCTCAAGCTCGGCATCAACGTCGTCAACAGCGACGCCATGCGCCTGCGCGCCTTCACCCCTGCGATCCACGGATTCCTCGACACCATCCGCGAGGGCCACCCCACCACGCCCTTGCTCGTGATCTCACCCGTCCTGTGTCCGACGCACGAGAACACCCCCGGACCTCTCATGCCGGACCTCTCCGACGGAACCCTGAAGTTCAAGGCCACCGGTGATCCGGCCGAGACCGCGGCAGGGCGGCTGACGCTCACGATCATCCGCGACGTCCTGGCCGACATCGTGGCGCAGCGCTCTGCCGAGGACCCCAACCTCCACTACCTCGACGGACTCGACCTGTACGGCGAGAGCGACCACGACCAGTTCCCTCTGCCGGACGCGATCCACCCCGGCCCCGAAGGCCACCGCCGCATCGCCGAGAACTTCGCCAAGCTCGCCTTCGCGGGCAACGGGCCCTTTGCGACCACGGCCGGCTGACTCGGATTCAGTGGTGTGGATCGTCGGCGCGGAGTAGCAGGTAGGCCTGGGGTGTCGTCTCGGCCCCGATCGGTGTGCTGATCGGTTCGCGGGTGAGCCGGGCCACCGGTATGAATCCGGCCTGGACAGCCTGTTGCTCCAGGCGCTCGGGATGTAGGCGATATGCGTCGTAGGCCAGGCCGCTGTGGCCGTACGCGTCGGTGATGTGGCGGCCTTCGTCTCCGGCGTGAAAGGCCAGGAGGAGGTGGCCGCCGGGTGCGAGTACCCGGCGGAAGCCGGTGAGTACGGCGGGGTGCTCGCCGGGTGGGATGTGGATGAGGGAGTACCAGGCGACCAGGCCGGCGGCATCGCCCGGCGGCAGGTCCAGCGCGGTCATCTGTCCGACCTGGAACTGGAGGTCGGGATGGCGCCGCCGCGCCTGTTCGATCATGGCGGGGGAGAGGTCGATGCCGAGCATGTCCAGACCCAGCTCCGCCAGGTACGCGGTGATCCTTCCCGGCCCGCAGCCGATCTCGACCACCCGTGCGGCGTCGCCGGGAGCCGCGCTACGTACGAGTTCTGCGTAGAGGGTGAGCACGGCGCGGTCGAAGGGGTTGGTGTCCAAGGCGTCGGCCAGGAGCGTCGTGTAGTCGGCGGCGACGGTGTCGTAGGCCGCTCGGGTGGCGGCGAGGTATTCGGGTTCGTCAGACGCGGTCACAGGCCCCGAGGCTAGCGGCGCGCTCCGACAGAGCGCGCCCGGCTCGGCGGACGGGAGCCCGCGCGGAGACTCGCTCGCAGCCCTCGGAGAATCACTCGGACAGACCACGCTGATATGTCCATTATCTGACTTCTCTTCACATATGATCGCTCTCTGTCTGTTACAGCTCGCGGCGGATGCCGGCAACGTCACCATCCACCACATCCGAGTCGAGGAGACCGCGTTCTCGGGCACCGGCTCGCTCTCGCCGATCGTCTTCTCGGCAGCTGTCCGGCCCGAACGGCAGACCGCCGAACCAGGGCACCACCCTGCTCGCAGGGCACGTCGACTACACCGGCCAGGGCACTGGGACGCTGTACGACCTCTACCGGGTCCAACCCGGCACCCTCGTCTACGCGTCCGACGCCTCCGGGCACGTCCCCCGATGGCGGGTCACCGGTCTCACCGTCGTCTCCAAGACCGAGCTGCCGTCCTGGGTGTTCGCCGGTACGGCCGGGCCGCGCAAGCTGGTCATCGTCACCTGCGGCGGCCCGGTCGACTACGTCCCCGGATACGGCAACACCTACCGGGACAACGTGATCGCCACAGCCGTTCCGCTCTGATCGGTCGAGCCGATCGAGCCCGATCGAGTCGATGTGCCGCTCGGCGCCGGATCAGAGCAGGGCTGCGCCGAGTCCGAGGGCTGCGGCGGCGAGTCCGGCGGTGAGGCTGGCGGCGATGTTGCCGAGACCGAGGAGGCCGGAGCCGTCCTCGGTCAGGCGAAGGGTCTCGTAGCTGAAGGTGGAGAAGGTGGTGTAGCCGCCGCAGACCCCGGTGCCCACGACGGTGACGACGTCGACGGGCAGGCCGTGGTGTGCGGCCAGGCCCGTGAACAGGCCGAGGATGAATGAGCCGGTGATGTTGATGACCCAGGTGCCGGCCGGGAACGCGGAGGCCCGGCTGCGGGTGACGGCCTGGTCGATCAGGTAGCGCGAGACGGCGCCGAAGGAGGCGCCGAGGCTCACCAGAACCGCGAGGATCATGCGCTGGCCCCTTCCGTCGCCGCGGCGGTCTGCGCGCGCCTGCGCCGGTGGGCGGCCACGGCTCGTCCGCAGGTCAGTCCGAGGCTGGTGGCGGCGAGTCCGGCGATCAGCGAGCCGACGAGGTACCAGGCGGCGGTGGCCGGGCGGTGGGCGGAGACGAGCTGGTCGACCCCGACCATCCAGGTCGAGAACGTGGTGTAGGCGCCGCAGAACCCGGTGCCGATCAGCGGCCTGACGTAGGTGGTGGGCGACCAGACCTCGAGGACGAGCACGATGAGCAGCGCCAGGATGAACGAGCCGGAGACGTTGATGGCGAAGGTCGCGGCCGGGAACGTGCCGTGGGCTGCGGGGAAGGCCAGGCCGAGTCCGTAGCGCGCGAGACCGCCGACGAAGCCGCCGATCGCGATGGCGGCGAGGATCCGCGGGCGCGGCGGGTTGCCCCCGCGGGTCCCGGAGGACGCGAAGGGGTCGGGAAGCTGGTCGATGTCCGGGTCCAGGGGCATCGTCTGTTCCCCGTCGACCACCTGGTCGGTATCGTCGCGGCGCATGGGCACGGGCACACTCCTCCTACTCGTCGCCAAAGACAGCACGTGGTGCGAGTAGGGACTGTTGGCCGCGGACGTTGCGACGGTTATACGGTGAGCCCCACCACCGGACACGCCCATCGTAACCGATGGACCCGTCCCCTCATCCACACGACGCTCGGCGACGCCCGCCGTGCGCTCGCGACGCTCAACAAGCCGCTCAGGTCCTGTCCACGAAGGTGAACATCCGTTGGCCGGGTACCAGCATGGTGGGCTCGCCCGTCAGCCGGTGCGCGCCCACCGACATGAAGCCGTCCTGGCTGATGTCGAACGCCTCCTCGCGGAAGCCCGCTTCCGCGAACCATGACCGGATCGCGGGGGTCAGGTCGGGCTGCCTGCGGTGTCTGGTCCACAGGACCAATGCGCCGGGTGCGCAGAGGCCGGGCAAGAGCGTGACCGTAGCCTGGATGTCGCTGTCCGAGATATTGCCGAAGATGCCGCATGCGACGACGATCCGCGCGGGCACCGCACCGACGCAGACGTCGGTGATCCCGGCGTCGGCCTGCAGGATCTCCACGTCGTCCAGCCCGGCCGCCTTCACCGCATCCCGCGCGGTCGCGACATTGCGCTCATCGAGCTCGACCAGCCGTGCGCGTACGTCGTCCCGGCGCGGGTGTCCTGCCAGGACGCCGATCACGTCCCGGCCCTGCCCGGCGCACAGGCTGATCAGTCGCAGTTCCCCGGCGGGGGCACGATCGAGCTCAGTGCGTAGGTGCCCCTGGACGATTTCGAGCCGCCGCGACAGCAGCGAACCCGGGTCGTCATAGTCCTGATGCCATTGCACCCAGTCTCGCCGCGTCACGGCGCCAGCCTACGGGTGCCCGACACACGGCGGCGTGTGCGAGCAGCCTGCCGGTGTCAGAGGTGATCGTTACGGTGGAGTCATGACTTCATCACCGCAGATCGATCCGGCCGTGGAGCCCGTCATCGAAGACTGGCTCGAGCAGCCCTATCTCGGACTGGCCGGCGTCGTGACTCTGGAGACGATCGGCATGGTCGAGGGGCGCATCCCCGAACTGCTGACCTACCTGGCCGGTGAGGGGATCGAACCGGCCGGGCCGGTCTTCGTCCGCTACCGCGTGATCGACATGTTCCGCCGGCTGGAGATCGAGGCCGGGGTTCCCCTTGCCGCGCCGATACGTGCCGACGGTGAGTTGCACTGCGACGTGCTTCCTGCCGGACGCTACGTCACCTACACTCACACCGGCCCCTCGGACGAGCACATCCCCGTCATCGGGGCCATCTTTGAGTGGGCTGATGCGCAGGGCCTGAGCTGGGATGTCACGCCGGTCGCCGAGGGCGAGCAGTGGGGTGGGCGGCTCGCCATCACGCTTGCCGGATCACCGGGGGATCCGGACCGCGGCCCGCTGACGACCAAGTTCGCCTTCCGGCTCGCCGACTAAGGCCATGGAGTGCCTGCGACCGCAGGGAGGACGCCCGGGCTCAGCGCTTGATCAGCACTCCGCCCAGCTTGTCGCAGCGTTCGGAGAGTTCGTGCCCGGGCCCGTTCCCGTCAGGCATCCAGTCGGTGGCGCGCACCAGGCCCGGCGGAACGAACTCGAAGCCGTCGAGGATCGCGGCCACCTCCTCCTCCGGACGCGGGGTGAACTGGGCCGGGTTCTCTCCCATCGCCCCGAGCACCGCGCGCCCGATCTCCGGCGGGAACTCCAGGTGGTGCAGCGTGACGACGAGGCTGCCCGGGGCGAGCGCGGCCATGATCTCGACCAGGGCCTGGCGGACCCGCGGCGTGGAGTGGGTGTAGTCCAGCATGCCGAAGAGCAGCACGCCCATCGGCCGCGAGAAGTCGAGCAGCCTGCGCAGCCTGGGTGCCGCCAGGATCGGCGCGGGATCGCGGAACTCGCCGAGTTCGACGTGCAGGGGCCCGCGCGCCCTGGCGGTGAGCACGGCCCGGGCGTGCGCGGCGGTGATCGGGTCGTCGGTGACGTAGACGTAGGGTGCCCCGGGAGCGCGGTCGTGCACCACGCCGTCGAGGGGTGTCTTGAGCGGGATCGCGCAGCCGAGCTGGAGGAACTGGGTCAGGCCCGTGCCGTCCGCGATCCACGCCGCGGCGCGCTCCGCGTACGCCTCGGCGGCGCGTGCGCTCAGGAAGACGTCCGGCCAGAGCGTGGCCAGATAGTCCACGGCTATCCGGTCGGCGTCGTAGTGGTCCTTTCCGCCGATCATGTAATCCCACATGCGCACCGGATGCGGGACGTGCGGGTCGATCTCAGGCGGCTGCCACCGCTGTCCGACGACTGACACCCAGCGATCGTCACCTGACTCTTCGTCCATGGCGCTCAGGCTAACGCCGATCTACCGTCGGCGTAAGCGAATCCCGCTGTCGCACAGTTCGGTGGCGTGCAGAGCGGCCGCGTGATCCGTTCAGTGCGGTGAGGGTGTGGATGCCGGCGAGTACCGGGAAGTCGAAGGGTATCGGCCGTGGTCCGGTCTGGTTCGGGAATCGAAGTGAGAGAGCCGTCGTGCTCCTGGCGGCTGAGCAGGCAGGCCGTGGCTGTGGCGGCTCTCGCGGGCAGTTCCGCGTCGCAGTGCTCGGCGCCGACCCCGACCGCTTCCCCGCCCTGGCGCACTTCGCCCGCGAGATCCGTCCACTCGGCGCAGACCGGCGTGCCGCGTTCGAAGAACTCCTCGCCGCCCAAATCGCCCACATCGAGTCCGGAATCATCTGGTCTGATCCGCCCCGACCTCGCAGGCTGCCATCGAGCAGAGCTTCGGGGGCCGGTGAAATCGAACCTCGAGCGGCCGGCTGAACCACGTTCACGGCAGGAGGTGCCGGGGGAGTATCAACTGGGCGTCGTGCTCGTCGGTGCGGCGCCGGGCGTTTCGTCGACCCTTCGGTTGATCAGGGAACGAACCTCGGTCAGGATGGCCGATTCCGAGCCTGCCAAGGCTCGTTCGGCATGTATCCACTCGTTCAGGGCAGCGCCGGAGTCGTCGATGCTCGCCATGAGCAGGCCGAGTTCGTGGTGGGCGAGTCCTTGGCCGTATCGGTCGTGGCGTGTCTTTGCCAGGTCGAGAAGTGCCTCGCAGTCTTTGGCCGCTTCGGCATAGCGTCCGAGTGCTCGCAGTGCGCGGCAGCGGCACAGGCGTGAGTCGCGCTCGACGTTCCACGGCCCCTTCTCGTCCGCTGCCAGTGCGTTGTCGAGATGCTCGAGCGCGGCAGCGGGTTCGCCGAGGGCGAGGTAGGCCTTGCCGATGTTGCTGTTTCCCGCGGTCTGCATCAGGGGGCTGTCGGCCCTGGTCCCCGCTTCCATCGAACTCAGGAAGTGGTCGATGGCTCGGCGCGGGTCGGTCTGTACCTTGGAATGCCCCAGGTGGCTCAGGATCAGTGACTCGCGGTAGTGGTCGTGATCGGTCCGGGCCGTGGCGAGGTTGCGCTCCAGAAGCTCCGTCGCCTCCTCGTCGCGTCCGATCGTGGCAAGGAGAAGCGCCAGGTTGTCCAGCACCACTTGCTCATCTCGCCGGCTGCCCAAGCGCTGATATATCTCTGCCGCACCACGTTGCAGCGGGAGGGCCTGCTCGGGGCTGCCCGCATAGAAGTGCCCTTCGGCCAGTGCGCCCAGTGCGTGAGCCTCGGCGACAGGCTCACGTCTGCGTCTGGCGGCGGCCAACGCGATCGCGCCGACCTCGAGCAGCTCCTGGATGCGACCGCTCGTGGCGAGGTAGCGATGCAGGTGATACGGAATCTGGAGCAGCGCGGCGTCGCCGTCCGTGTCCCGTTCGTTCCGGAGCCGGTAGGTCAGCGCCAACAGGTTCGACGCTTCCCGCTCGCACCACGCCAGAGCGGATGCACGGTCGTCGAAATGCTCGCGGTCCTTCTCCGCGAACCGGCTGCGGGCGATGTCTCGTTCGGAGTTACTGTTCGTCAGGAACGCAGCGGCGTGCTCGGAGACCTCGGCGTACCACCGCGTCGCCCGCCGGGCGGCCCCGACGCTTTCCCGGGCTCCCTCCGGGCTCGCCGCGAGCTCGCGGGCGAAGGCGCGGATGAGATCGTGCGGTGCGTACCTGCCTAAGCGTGGTTCCTCCAGCAGAGCGACCTCGACGAGCCGATCGAGTGCCCTCGCGGCCTGCTCCTCGTCGGTGCCGATCAGGTGTGCCATCAGGGGTGCGGAGTACTCGGGGAGGTCGAGCGCACCGATGCGCACGAGCGCCGTCCCCGCCTGACGGTCCGCGGCCGAATCGGCGTGCGACAGTGCCTCGTACCCGCTGGTGAAGGCGTCGCGCACACTCAGCCCATCGGTCTCGAGGTAGCTCAGTAGTCGGGGACGTTCGGTCAGCTGGTCCGCCAGGTCCTGGATCGTCAGCGCGTCGCGCGTGGCCAGGCGGGCCGCGATGATCCGAAGGGCCAGTGGAAGCCGCCCGCACTGCTCGATCAGGCGACGCCCGGCCGCGGACTCGATCTCGGTTCGGCCGCGAGCGGAGGCCAGAGCGATCAGCGAGACGCCGTCCTCGGCATCCATGGGCGAGAGCCTGATATGCAAGGCGTTGTCCAGCGAGGCCAGCGAAGTCCTGCTGGTGACCAGAACGGCGCAGCCGGGCCCCGCGGGCAGCAGCCGGCGCACCTGCGCGGCCGAACGCGCGTCGTCCAGCAGCAGCAGAGTGCGCGTGGGCGCGAGGATCGAGCGCAACAGCGCGGTAGCCTCCTGCGCGTCCTGGGGGATCCGCGAGGAGTCCACGCCCAGACTCCGAAGCAGTGCGGCGGCCGCGTGCACGACCTCCACCGGAGCCAGTCCGGGCGTCGCCGACTGGAGATTCAGGTAGAGCTGGCCGTCAGGGAAGTCGGGGCGCAACCGGTGCGCCGCGGCGACGGCCAGCGCGGATTTCCCGACCCCGGCCATGCCGGTCACCGCCACGATGCGGGTGGTCTGCGCTCCAGCCCCGCTCAGCGCCGCACGGATGCGGGCCATATCCCGGTCGCGACCGACGAAGAACGGCGTGGGCATGGGAAGTTGCGCCGGCGGCACGGCGGGTGTCGCATGAGATCGCGCGACCTCGCGGCCCGCTTCCGTCGACTCCGTACGCAGCAGCCGGATATGCAGGTCGCGCAGCTCGGTTCCCGGCTCCGTGCCCAGGTCCTCGCGCAGCAGGGCGCGCAGGCGGGCGTAGACCACGAGCGCCTCCGGCTTTCTGCCGCTCTGCTCCAGTGCACGGATGGCCAGCTCATGGAGACGTTCCCGATAGGGATGGAGGCCGAGCAAGGGCGTCAACGCGGCCACGGCGACGTCCGGGCGACCGAGCCTCAAAGCCGCGTCCGCCCACTCCTCCTCGGCCGTGAGGCGCAGTTCGAGGACGCGGACCATCTCGGCCGAGAGGCATTCCCCGACGGGTACGCCCGGGAGCGGATCCCCGCGCCAGCATGCCCGGGCGCGGTCGAACGCCGTCACAGCAGCAGCGGGGGAACACTGCGCCGTGGACGCCGAAGCCAGTTTCACGGCGTCCTCGTACTGCCCCACATCCGTCGTCGCACCCGAGCGATCCAGCCTGTACCCGCCGTACCTGGTCTGCAGCATTTCGGCTGCCCGGCCCCCGCCGGCCGACCGAAGCAGGGCTCGCAGCCGTGACGCCCGGACCTGCACCGCATTGGCCGGATCCCGAGGCGATCGGCGCGGCCAGAGCTCCTGGGCCAGGTGAGCGCTGGTGACGACGGAATCGGCATGGACCAGCAACTCGGCGAGGAAGACCGCGTCCTTCCCGACCGCGGCGACAGAACACAGCGGACCGTGGATTTCCACCGAACCGAGCAACTGATAGTGCATCCGCCCATTGTCCTCGACGGGCCGGTGGCGGGTCGGTGTCGGGCTCCAGGCCTCGCCGTTGCAGAGAGTCTGCCGGAGCCGGACCGGCGATGCAGGTTCGCTACAGGTCGCCGTCGCATGATCTGCGCGTGGGTGTCGGACCGAATTGCCCTCGGGTTCGCTCGATCCCGCACTCACGGCCTCACCTGCGCAGAGGAGAAAAGGAAGGAGTGTCATGAAGAAGTCTTTCGACTCCGTCTGGGGCTGAGCTGACAGCCGGGTGGGCTCGGTCGTGGTCGACCGGGCCCACCGCTACCAGGCCCAGAACAGGCGGAGACCAGGCAGTCATGAGGCTGACGAAGGTAAGGACAGCCGGCCGAAGGGGAGAAGTGGCGAGCGAGAGCACTGCGACGGATACGGCGGCAGACCGGGACGGCGAGAAGCAAGCCGCCTACCGCGACCTGTTCGCGATCCGCGAGTACCGGTTCGTGTTCGCGGCCAAGACTCAGTCCGATTTCGGCGACTACCTGGCCCGGGTGGCGTTGACGTTTCTGGTGTTCGGCCGCAGTCACTCCCCGGCGCTGGCGGCCGCGGCGTACTCGATCACTTATTTCCCCTGGGTTTTCGCTCCCCTCCTCTCCGTTCTGGCCGATCGTCGGCCGCGCCGCACGGTGATGGTGGTCTGCGACGCGGCCCGAACCGTGCTGTACGGATCGCTGGCGATTCCCGGGATGCCGGTGGCCGGCCTGTTCGCCGTCGTGCTCGTCGCCGCCGGTTTCGCCGTACCCTTCGAAACCTCGCGCAGCGCCTTGCTGCCCGACATCCTGCCCGGCGATCGCTACGTTCTCGCAAGCGGCTTGGGCGCGGCCGCTACCCAGGTATCCCAACTCGCGGGATTCGCCGCAGGCGGCATGATCGTCCTGGCGGTGCACCCGACCGGGGCCCTCCTGATCGACGCGGCGACGTTCGCGGTCTCGGCGCTGTCGGTGTGGAGCGGAGTGTGCCACCGGCCTGCCGCCGCCGGAGTCGAATCCACCGGCCGGGGCCTGCGCGCCGCAGCCGGCGCGATGGCTGCCGGGGCCCGATACGTGTTCCGCCAGCCGGTGCTGCGCACTTATCTGGTCTTGATGTGGGCCTCGTGCTTGTTCGTTTACGCATTCGAAGGACAGGCCGCGTCTCTGGCTACGCAACTGCGCGGAGGCCCGCGCCTCGGCGGCCTGATACTGGCGGCCGCGCCGGCCGGCGTCGCCATCGGCTCGATCGCGCTGACCCGCCTCCTCGCCCCGCGGCGGCGAGTGCGCCTGGTGCTCCCGCTGGCCTTTACCGCGTGCGCCGTCCAGACGGTGCTGTGGACGAGTCCGGGTCCGGCGATCGTCGTGCTGGTGTTCTTCGCCGTCGGCTTGAGCGGCGTGTACTCCTCCATCCTCAACCCGCTCTTCGTCCGAGCGGTCGATCCGCAGTTCCGTGGACGCGCCATGGGCGTGGCCGTGGCGGGGATCAACCTGGCCCAGGGCATCGCCGCGATCACGGCCGGCATCCTGGCCCGCGCCGTCGGACCCGCCGACGCACTCGCCTGGTTCGGGCTGATCGGATCCTGTGTACCTCTGCTGGTGCTGCCGCTCTGGCGGCGTCGCTGACCACCACACACCCAGCGGCCCGTCCTGCCTGGCAGGAGTCGGATGGTCCAGCATATTCGAGCAGTGATACAGAATCGCGCAGTACCACGCTACAGTCGTGGCCAGTCGAGCATTGTCATGGCAATGGGGGAGTCGATGGCTGATTCAGCAGGTTCTCTGAAACCGCGTGATCTCTCCGAGTGGGTCGGCAAGTACCGGGGCGGCGGGGTCAATCACGACGGCCAGGGGTTCGACGCCGTCGCCGAACTGCGCGAGATCGTCGACGGTCGGGCGCTCTGCCTGGAGTTCACCGCCACGGGCTCCGACGGTGAGGTCTACCACACCGAAGTCTCGCTCATCAGCCCGGATCTCTCGGGGAGCGGGCTCTGCCTGGCCCAGGCCTGCTCCAACATCCCGGGTCTCGCCGTCCATCGGAGCACTGGCGTGGTGGTCGCGGCCGACGGGCTGCTCGCGGAGATCAGCTTCGCGTTCGGAGGCGACGTCTCCGGATTCCGTCAAGTGCTCACTCTCTCCCGGACGCATTCCGGAACGCTCGAATACGCCTTCGCCTGGGCGATGCCCGGCGAGCCGGTCGAGCCGCGCAGCAAGGCGACGATGACCTCGGTCTGACACGCTCGCCCCTCGCGGGCCGCGTTCTGCTCCCTTCGGAGCTCCTTCTCTGCTGACCCGGGCGGCCGTCGCGTCTTTCACGCTGGCGGCACAGGTCGCAGGCCCTGATCAGCCGGCCGGCCTCGCTGCCTGCGGACCAGGCCTTTTACCGGCGTTGGACCGACCGCACGTGCACGCGCAGTGTGGGTGAGGTGAGGAGTAGAATCGGCGAACCCTGCGTCACTGCGCGGCGCCCTGCATGCCCCCGTCTTCAATGTCGTTCCGGGAGTCATCGATGGCTGATGAACGTCCTTCTTCCTGGACCGCGTCCGACGTCCCGGACGTGGCCGGGCGGGTCGCGGTGATCACCGGCGCGAACACGGGGATCGGGTTCGAGACGGCGCGGATACTCGCGCAGCGCGGAGCGCGGGTGGTGCTGGCCTGCCGCTCCGTGGAGCGGGGGAGGCAGGCCGCAGAGCGGATCGCGGATTCTCCTGCCGGCGCACCTGAGGTGGTCGAACTCGACCTCGGGTCACTGGCTTCGGTCTCGCGCGCGGCCGAGCAGTTGCGCGACTCACACCCGCGCATCGACCTGCTGATCAACAACGCCGGGGTGATGGACGTCCCGTACGGTACGACCGAAGACGGCTTCGAGCGACACCTCGCAACCAACCACCTCGGTCACTTCGCGCTCACCGGGCTGCTTCTGCCGCAGCTGGTAAACGTCCCGAGTTCGCGCGTGGTCGTAGTGGGCAGTCTCGTGCACACGCGGGGCCGCATCGACTTCGACGACCTCGCATTCACTCAGGACTACAAGCCGAGCCGCGGCTACGCCCGCTCGAAGCTCGCGAACCTGCTGTTCGCCTTCGAGCTGCATCGCCGGCTCGCGGCCGCCGGCGCGGAGACTGCGGCGCTGGCTGCGCACCCCGGGGTCTCGGCCACGGCCCTCGACCGGTACGAGCCGATGTGGGTCCGGCTGGTGACGGGGCTGCTCAAGCCCGTGGTGTTCCAGAGCGCTGCGATGGGCGCGCTGCCGACGCTGCGTGCGGCCACGGACCCCGCGGCCGCCGGAGGTGCGTACTACGGCCCGGACGGACGCAAGGGGTTCAAGGGACACCCCGTGCTCGTCGCAGCCGCCGAC
This sequence comes from Actinospica robiniae DSM 44927, assembly GCF_000504285.1. Taxonomy (NCBI): domain Bacteria; kingdom Bacillati; phylum Actinomycetota; class Actinomycetes; order Catenulisporales; family Actinospicaceae; genus Actinospica; species Actinospica robiniae. The sequence goes on from NZ_KI632511.1 coordinate 480,161, forward strand.
GCCGCGCACGATCCGCAGGTCGCACAGCGGCTGTGGGAAGAGTCCGAGCGGTTGACCGGCGTTTCGTTTCTTGGATGAGCGGCCGTATCCGGTGCCGATCCGTGTCTGCCGGGAGACCCTGGTCGAGGCGGCCGCGCTGATCGGTGGGCCGGTGCGGGCGCACGGATACCACTACTGACGTGACGGAACCGCTGCGGTGCCGCCCCCCGTTTTCGGCGGCACCGCAGCGTGGTCCGGCATCCGACCCGAGCGCAGTCGGGGTGGCGGCCCCGACCCGTCGCCCCTTTGCGATGCGCTATCAAGCTATCGGTGCCGTTCACGCGAAACCTCTTCGCGATCTATCCGGCCGGGGCCGCGCCCCGCTACGCTGGGGCCCGAGCGTGAACGAGCGGGAACCGGAAGTGAGTGCGCAGTGGAATTCGCCATACTCGGACCGGTGCGGGTGCTCTTGCGCGGCGAGCCAGTCCGGGTCGGCGGTCCGCGCGAGCGCAAGGTCCTCGCGGCGCTGTTGCTGCGGGCCGGCCATCCGGTACGCACCGAGTTCCTGATCGAAGTGGTCTGGGGCGAGACCCCGCCCGCCACCGCCCGGGCCCAGGTGTACAACAGCATCGCCACGCTGCGCCGCGCGCTGGCGCGGGGCGAGGACGCGGACGACGTGCGGATCGAGGGGGAGCGCGGCGGGTTCGTGCTGTTCCTCGGCACGAGCACGCTCGACGCCGCCCGGTTCGAGGAGGCCCTGGCCGCGGCCGACGAGCTGATCGCCGACGGCGGGCGGACGCAGGCCACTGACGTGCTGCGCGAGGCGTTGTCCTGGTGGCGCGGCGGCGCGTTGGAGGGCGTGGGCAGCGCCGCGCTCGGCGGGGAGGCGCACCGGCTGGACGAGGCGCGCCTGGAGGCGCTGGAGCGCCGGATCGGGATCGACGTCGAGTCCGGGCAGCTTCGGGACCTGGTCGGCGAGCTCGGCGCGCTGACCCACGCGCATCCGCTGCGCGAGAGCCTGGTCGGTCTGCTGATGCAGGCGCTTTACCGGACCGGTCGGCAGGCCGACGCGCTGGCCGCGTACCGGGAATGTCGGACGAGGCTGCGCGAGGAGCTCGGCGTCGAGCCGGGCCCCGAGCTCTCCCGTCTGCACGAGCAGATCCTGCGCGCCGATCCGTCCCTTTCCACGAGCTCTGACGCGCCCGAGGCCGAGCTGGCCGAGCCGGAGGAGACCGCCGCGGACGCCGAGAAGCCGGTGCCGCGGCAGTTGCCGGCCGGTATCGGGCATTTCACCGGGCGCGAGGAGATCCTGGACGCGCTCGACGCCGTGCTGGCCGCGGACGCCGCGGCGCCGGTGGTCGCGCTCACCGGGAGTGCCGGCATCGGGAAGACCGCGACCGCCGTGCACTGGGCGGCGAGCCGCGCCGCGCGCTTCCCGGGCGGCTGCCTCTATGTCAACCTCCAGGGTTTCGACCCGGTCGGGCCGCCGCTGCCGCCCCAGCAGGCCCTGCGCGGATTCCTCACGGCCCTCGGCGTGCCCCGGGAGCAGATCCCGGGCGCGACGGCCGAGCAGATCGGCCTGTACCGCAGCCTGCTGGCCGAACGCAGGGTCCTGGTCGTGCTGGACAACGCCCGGCGCGCGGATCAGGTCAGGCCCCTGCTTCCGGCCGGCTCGAACTGCTTCACCCTGGTCACCAGCCGGGACCGGCTCACCGGCCTCGCCGCGGTGGACGGCGCGCACGCGCTGCCGCTCGCCCTGCTCAGTCCCACGGACGCCGTCGAACTGCTGCGTCGCCGGATCGGCCCGGACCGCGCGGACAAGGAGCCCGCGGCGCTGGACGAGCTGGTGCAGCTGTGCGCCAGGCTTCCGCTCGCGCTGAACATCGCGGCCGCGCGGATCGCGGAGCGGCCGCAGCTCCCGATCAGCCGGTTCGTCGCGCGGATGCGTGGGGAGGGCGCGAGCCTGGCTGCGCTCGACGCCGGGGACCCGGTCGCCTGCGTCCAGGCCGTGTTCGACTGGACGTACCGTCAGCTCGACGCCTCCGCGGCGCGCCTGTTCCGCCGGCTCGGCATGCATCCGGGGCCCGAGGTCGGCGTCGATGCGTGCACGGCCCTGCTCGGCGGCGACGAATCGGACACGCTGGCGGCGCTGGATCAGCTCGTGGGCCTGCATCTGCTGGAGGAGTCGAGCGCCCCGGAACGCTACACCGCGCACGACCTGCTGCATGCCTTCGCCGCCGAACTGTGCCGGGAGGAGGAGGGCGAAGAGGGCTGCGTTGATCTTCGCGTGCTGCTGTTCGACCACTATCTGCACAGCGCTCACGCGGCCGAGCTCCTGTTGCAGCCGGGCCGCCCGCCCATCGACCTGACGCCGGCCCACCCCGGCGCGTTCCCGGTCGCGCCCGCCGACGCCGACGCGGCGATGCAGTGGTTCGAGACCGAGACGGAGGTCCTCGTCTCCTGTGTCGGCGTCGCCCCCGCACTCGGCCTCGATCAGCACCTGTGGCAGCTCGCGTGGGCCGCGACCACGTTCCTCGACCGCAGCGGGCGCCATCTCGAGCTGCTGGAGATGCTCGACGGCGCGTTGGAAGCCTTGGAGCGGCTCGGCGACGTCGACGGCAGGATCCGTACGCACATCGATCTCGGGATGCTGCTGGGCAACATGAGGTCGCCCGCCGAAGCGCGCCGGCATCTGAACGCGGCCCTCGAGCTGTGCACGAGGAACGGTGACGACCCGCACACGCAGGGCCGGGCGACGCTCGTGCTGGCCCGGATGGGCCTGGACGAGGGCACCTACGACGAGGCGCTGGAGCTGGCGCTCGAGGCGATCGGGCTCTTCCGGAAGGCCGAGCGGCCGGTTGCGACGGCGTTCTCGCTCGAGGTCGTCGCGTCCGTCTCCCGGGCCCTCGGCGATCATCCGCAGGCCCTGCGCTCCAGTGAGGAGGCGCTCGCGATCCTGCGCGAACCGGGCGTTCCGGCCGTGCCCGTGCTGGAGGCCGATCTGCATCAGAACGTGGCGTTGACCAGGCTCGACCTCGGCGAGACGGCCGCGGCGCTGGTCCACCAGGGCGAGGCGCTGGAGATCTACCGCCGGCTCGGCGAGCGGGTCTGGACCGCGGAGGCGCACATGCACCTCGGCGACGTCCACGCCGCGGCCGGCGAGCCGGACCAGGCCAGGCGGGAGTGGGAGCGCTCGCTCGAGCTGTACCGGGAACTCGAGCACCCGGCAGCGGAACGGGTGCGATCCCGGCTCAGCGGTGTGCGCTGAGTCTTGTGCGGGGCTGATTCAGAAGCGGTGGCTCGCTCAGAAACGGGACTCGCTCAGAAGCGGTGCGCGGCGACTTCGGCGAGGTAGGCGGCCCGGGTCTGCTCATCGAGGAACGAGGCCTTGAACGAGTTGGCGGCGAGCAGTCGCAGGGTCTCGGGTTCCAGGCCCAGCGCGGGCTCGTCGGCCAGAGCGTGGAAATTGTCTGCGACGTAGCCGCCGAAGTATGCCGGGTCGTCGGAGTTGACGGTGGCGAGCAGGCCTTCCGCGAGCATGCGTGGCAGCGGGTGGTCGGCGAGGGTGTCCACGACGCGCAGGCGCAGGTTGGACAGGGGGCACACGGTCAGCGGGATCTGCTCTGCGGCCAGGCGCGCGACCAGGGCCGGATCTTCCAGGCAGCGGACACCGTGGTCCACCCGTTCGGCCTGGAGGAGGTCCAGGGCGTCGGTGATGTTGGCGGCCGGGCCTTCCTCGCCCGCGTGTGCGACGCGGTGCAGGCCGGCTTCGCGGGCGCGGCGGAAGAGGTCGGTGAACTTCGCGGGCGGGTTGCCGATCTCGGTGGAGTCCAGTCCGATGCCGGTGATGACGGTGCCGAACCAGGGGCGCGCGGCCTCGAACACGGCCAGCGCGTCCGCCTCGCTCAGGTCGCGCAGGAAGCACATGATCAGACGGGTGCTGACGCCGAGTCCGGGTGCTGTCTCCAGCGCGGCCTGGAGTCCGGCGACGACAGTGTCGAGCTCCACGCCGCGGTGGATGTGGGCCTGCGGGTCGAAGAAGATCTCGGCGTGCCGCACGCCCTGCGCCGCGGCCCGGCGCAGGTACGCCCCGGCGAGCTCGGTGAAGTCCGCTTCCGTGCGCAGTACGACCGTCAGCGCGTAATAGAGGTCCAGGAACGACTGCAGGTTCTCGAACCGGTAGGCCGCACGGAGTTGGTCGGCGTCCGCGAAGGGCAGCTCGACGCCGTTGCGCTGGGCCAGATCGAGGGCGAGTTCGGGTTCGAGGGTGCCCTCGATGTGCAGATGCAGCTCGGCCTTGGGCAGGGCGCCGATGCGGTCGTTATGCGGCATCTGAGTAGCTTATCGTCAGCCCGAGTTCATCCACTGGCGGAGCAGGCCCTTCGACGCGGCGGCGCCGGATTTACGGTGGGGGAGGCGCGGAGCGGGCATACTGGGGCTCGATCCGAGGGAGCCCGCGTATGGAAGTGTCCGTCCTGTTCGCCGCCGTATCGGTCGCAGACCTCGAGGTGGCGCTGGCCTGGTACGCCGACCTGTTCGGCCGCCCGGCCGACATGCCGGTGAACGAGTCGGAGTCGATGTGGCAGTGCAGCGACTCAGCCTGGCTCTACGTCGTGCGCGACGCCGAGCGCGCCGGCTCCTCGGTCGTGACGATCTGCGTGCCCGACCTCGACGCCGCGATGGCCGAGTTGGCCGAGCGCGGCATCGCCGGCCCGCCGGTCGAGCAGGTCACCGAGCACGCGCGCAAGGCAGGGTACGCCGATCCCGACGGCAACCGCGTCGCGCTGATCGAGGTCCGCATGCCGAGCTGACGGCATCCTGCGCACGTCGTACGGCATCAGCCCAGCTTGGAGACCTGGTAATGGGTGATCCGGTTGCCCTCGGGGGCGCTGACGGCGATCACGGCCAGAAAGACGGGCAGGGGTTCGCGGTCGGTGTAGGTGAACTCGACGGCCAGATAGCCCAGGACGAGGTCGGGAGCCAGCCGGCGGGTTTCCAGGACCTGGTAGCCGGCCTTCATGCCAAGCGGTTGGGAGGCGTAGTAGTCGGCGACTCCGCGTCGCCCCACGGAGTAGGGGTGCAGGCCCTGGAAAATGGCGTCTTCGGTGAAGACGGCGGCGACGCGCTCAGGTTCGTGCGCATCGACCGCGGACTTCCACCGGTCCAGCACGTCTCGTAGGACAGCCTCGTCGGCGGCGTTGCGGTCTTGCGCGTCAGTCGGCTCGCCCATGGGGATCTCCTCGTGCAACTGTCGCTTTTTACGTCTCGGGTGTGGGTCAGAAGCGCCGCGACGCGAGACCACTTCCTCGCACGAATCGCGCTCGACGCTCCAGTGTTGCCTCTACTGCACGGGTTTCCCCCATCGTCACGGATGTACGAGCCGTTGCTCACCCGAATGGGCGATCGGGTCGGCTTTCGAGCTCGTTCGTCGCGCCCGGGCCGTGCACCCGGTCAGAATCCGAGGGCGACACGCCCTCCCTCCATGACGGCTCTCCTCACATCTGTGAGGTGCAGCCTCTTAACGCAGGTGGCGGGCTTGCGGCGACGGCCGGCCGAGCCAGCGTACGGAAACATTGTCGACCGGTCCACTGGTTCTCTCAGGTGCCCGGCGGCCAGCGTCGGTGCCTAGGATCACCTGAAGGAAGACCAGCATGAGTACTCCCGGCAAGAAGGTCGCCGTCATCACCGGCGCGTCGCAGGGCATCGGCGCCGCCCTGGTGCGGGCCTACCGCGAACTCGGCTACGCGGTCGTCGCCACTTCCCGCGGCATCGCACCGTCGCAGGATGCGGACATCGTCACCGTCCAGGGCGACATAGCCGATCCCGCGACCGCCGAGCGCGTCATCGCCGCCGGGCTCGAACGCTTCGGCCGCGTCGACACGCTCGTCAACAACGCAGGGGCGTTCGTCGCCAAGCCGTTCATCGAATACACGCAAGAGGACTACGACGCGGTCAACGGCGTCAACCTGGGCGGATTCTTCCGCATCACGCAGCTCGCGGTCGAGCAGATGCTCCGTCAGGAAGGCGGACACGTGGTCCAGATCACCACCAGCCTGGTGGATCACGCCAACTCCGCGGTCCCGTCGGTGCTGGCCTCCCTGACCAAGGGAGGATTGCAGTCCGCCACCAAGTCGCTGGCGATCGAGTACGCCACCCGTGGTATCCGCAGCAACGCGGTATCGCCGGGCACCGTCAAGACGCCCATGCACCCGGAGGAGTACCACGGGACGCTCGCCGCGCTGCACCCGGTCGGGCGGATGGGCGAGATCAGCGACATCGTCGACGCGGTGCTCTACCTCGAGAACGCACCGTTCGTCACCGGTGAGATCCTCCACGTCGACGGAGGCCAGAGCGCAGGCCACTGAGTTCCGTGCCGGCCGAGGTCCCCGGGTGCGCGAGTGCCGCCCGGGGACCTTCGCGTTCCGATTCGGCGTCAGGCGCTCGAACAACACCCGGCCCTCGAGCTGGGCGACGAGCGCTCTGCGATGAGTTCGCTGACGAGCCCGGCCGGGAGTACGTCCAGCGTACGGCTCAGCACGTACGCGGGGCTGGGCCGCAAGCTCTCCACCAGTATCTCGACTCCGGGCCGCACCACCTCGCTCCCGGCGGCCGACGTTTCCGGGATCCGGCGGGCGGCGCGGGTGGCCAGCCGATGCAGATGTTCGTGTTCCTCGGGCTCCAGACGCAACGCGCGGGCAAGGGAACCGACCACGCCAGGGCTGGGACGGGTCTCCTTGCCTCGCTCCCGGCCGAGGTATTAGTCGATGCTGACCCCGGCGAGCGTCGCGAGTTCCTCTCGACGCAGTCCCGGGGTGCGACGCAGACCCAACCCGGTGGGCAGGCCGACCCGCTCCGGGGTCAGCTGTGTGCGCCGGGCGCGCAGGCACCGCGCGAGGCCGTCACCGCGTGGTTCAGTGCTCATCGAAAGAGAGGACATACCGGATCGCCTTACTCGCCCCCGACGACCAGACGCCCGCGGCGCTGTGCGAAGACGCTCGTGGCAGCCGCGAAGATGAGGACCAGGGCGGCGATCATCAGCGCCTGGCGGTATCCGTTGTGGAGCACGGGAGTAACCAGGAGCGGCCCGGCGATCTGGCCGAGGCTGTAGCCGGTGGTGAGAATCGCCGCGGCCCGCGGAACACCCGAGGCGGAACCGTGCGCGAGAGCAAGAGTGCTGATGCCGACGAAGGTGGCCCCGAAAGCCGCGGCCGATATGAGCGCCGCGCATGTCCCGCCGATGACCGTGGGCAAGGCTACTCCGGCGGCCTGCAGCAGCAGCGCGGTCGCCAGCAGCATCGGACGCGGCCATGTGCGGGCGAGCCTTGCCCACAGCGCTGAAGACGGTAGTGCCGCGCATCCCGCCAGTACCCATGCACCTGAGCCCACCCATCGCGCGGAGTCCTGGTCGATGGCCGCGACGAGAAAGGTTCCTGCGACGATGTATCCCACACCCTCGAGGGCGTATGCCGTCAACAGAAAGCCGAATCGGGCGTCGAACGCGCCGGCGCGGCCGGGTTCGGAGGCGTCAAGTGTGGTGCCGGAACTCGTGCCGGCCGGCATCGGCAATCGCCAAGCCACGATGGTGAGAGCGGCGCACAGCGTTGCCGCGAGCCACCAGGTCAGCCGCCAACCGTTCGCGCCGTGTACGACAAGCGCGAGTGCCCCGGAGAGCGCGATGCCTGCGCCGATGCCGCCGAGCGCCCAGCCCGCCAGATGCGGGCCCTGCCCCCGCAGCGCTCCGAACAAGGCCCCGACCGCGGCGACGAACACCAGCGCGCTCGCGGCTCCGGCCACCAACCGCAGCACGAACCATCCGGCGAAATCCTCTTTCGTCGGCATCAGCGCGAGAGTCGCTACGACGACCGCCAGTGACAAGCGAAGAGTCGTGGGGGAGCGCATCGTGCGAGGCGAAGCGATGCCCACCAACGCGCCCACGAGATAACCCAAGTAGTTCGCGGTGGCCAGTTCAGTCCCCTGCTGCACACTCAATCCCGCCTGCGCGTGCATGAGCGGCAGGATCGGTGTGTAGACGAAGCGCCCGACACCCATGGCAGCCGCCAACGCCGCAGCCCCTTGAACCGTCACCCGCCAAGGCCGCGTCGACGACGTATCCACGGACGCCTTGTGCGCCGCTGCTGTCATTGCCGTCAATTCCGCGACCTCCCTCACACCACACGCGCGGTCCGGCGACATCACGCGACCTCCCCAGCGTCGTCCCTGCCGGACGCGGCACGCCACGACCCGTCGGCTCGCCGCTGAGAGGACGAGACTCCTACCGCACTACGATGGAGCTATGGAGCTGCGTCAGCTGGGCTACTTCGTCGCCGTGGCCGAGGAACTGAACTTCGGGCGGACGGCCGCGCGGCTGCGCATCGCCGGCCCTTCGCTCTCGCAACAGATCAAAGCTCTGGAACGCGATCTCGGAGTGCGCCTTTTCGATCGGGACCGCCGCTCCGTCGCACTGAGCGCACACGGCGAGGCGCTTCTGGCCGATGCCCGGGCCCTGCTCGAGCAGGCCGACCTGCTGCGCCGTCGTGCGACCGAGCTGGCCGGCGCGGAAGCCGTGCGGCTCGGCTACGTCAGCTGGCGCCCGACTGATCTGGTCGAGCGAGCTCCGCTGGTCGTGCAGTTGCACATCGACGCCTGGGTGCTGCCGTCCCACGCGCAAGCCGAGCGCGTCGCCGAGGGCGGGCTCGACCTCGCGATCTGCTGGACACCGGTAGCCGACCTGGCCGCGCTCGGGCTTCGCGCCGACCTGCTCGGCGCCGATCGGCTGTACGCCGTCGCCGAGGGCGCGGACACCTCGGTCGTCCGCGCGCGGGACGTGGCGGTGCTGCTGGACGCCGACACGGCCAGTTGGTCGTCCTGGAACATCTACGCCGCCCGCTTCGCCCGCGACACCGGAGCCGAGCTGGTGCGCATCGAGGACGGTGGGATCACCGGACCGGGATTCTTCGAGCACGTACGGCGTTGCGGCCGACCGGTACTCAACTCCCCGAAAACGCAGGCCGGGCCGATGCCGCAGGGCCTGGCCCGCCGTTCCGTCGCCGGCCCGGCACCCTACTGGCCGTGGTATCTGGTGTCGCGTCAGGACGAGGCGCGCCCGAGCGTCCTCGCGACGATCAGGGCATTGACGGATGGTGTGGACGCGGCGGCGCTCGAACTCGAGGACCCGGACAGTTGGCTCCCGTCCATGGACCCGTACCGCTCCTCCCGCAGCTGACTAGCCCGGTGGGAGTCGACCGGTGGGAGTCGGCAGCCTGCATTGAGAGGTGTGGCCTCCCGGTCAGGAGGCCGCCGTTCGTGGCGTCGCCGGCGCGATTCGTGCAAGATCATGGTCTAGAGCCAGGGTGGGTCTAGCGCCCACCGAACGATACGGCGGAACGCACATGCCTAGTACGACAGAGCACGAGGGCATCGTGCGCGGCGTGATGGACCGATGGAATGCCGCCGTCGACGCCCACGATCCCGACCGGGTGGCGACGTACTTCACGCAAGACGCGATTTTCCAGGGTTTGCACCCGAGCCGCCACGTGTGGATCAGCGTGCTGCTCAAAGCGGACACCGTCCGACTGGGCCATCAGCCACTGCCAGCTGTCCAGACTCGGCTGACGGCACTCACGATCTTCACCTATGAGGGAGATGGCAATGAAGGAATTCCTGGTCGAGCTGAGAACAACGTTCCCCGACGACATGGCGCAGACCGAGGTAGACCGGCTGCGTGCCGCCGAGGCGGTGCGCGCCAGGGCTCTGGCCGCCGCCGGCCACCTGGTTCGGCTTTGGCGCCCGATCGGCGAGCTGCGAAGCATCGGCCTGTGGCGCGCGGCCGACGAGGCGGAACTGCGGGAAAAGGTGCTGGGTACGCTGCCCTTGTACCCGTTCATGACCGTTCAAGTGACCTCCGTCGCCCCGCATCCCAACGACCCCGGTGCGGCCGGGGCTTAGGCTGGGCCGGGGCGTTCGCTTTCAATGCGTTCGACGATCTTGGCGGAGCTCTCGCCCAGGGCGCGGAACTCAGCGGCGTCGAGAGCGGCGAGGACCAGTTCACGGACCCGGGTGACGTGTCCGGGGGCTGATGCGACCAGGTGAGCGTAGCCGTCGTCGGTCAGGATCGCGAGCGTGTAGCGGCCGTCCGCGGGGTCGGGCTCCCGGCGCACGAGGCCCCGCTTCTCCAGCCTTTTGAGCAGATGCGACAGGCGGGAGAGTTCGGAGCTGGCGAGGCGCGCCAGTTCGGACATCCGCATCCGGTGGGTCTTCTGTTCGGACAGCCCGGCGAGGACGTAGTACTCGAGCAGGCTCAGCCGCGCGTCGTTCTGGAGTTGGGCCTCGAGGGCGGCGGGCAGGGTGTAGAGCATCAGCGTGAACGAGCGCCAGGCGTGCAGTTCGTCCGCGGTCAGCCAGCGGATGGGCTCTTCGGGTGGCATCGCGTCTGGGGGCATGGTGCGGCCAGTCTAGCGGCTGACTTGAATTTTCAAGCCGTGTCGCCTACGGTGGGGTCACTTGAAGATTCACTTGAAGATTCAAGCAAGAAGGAGGCTCCATGACCACCGCGGCACCCCGCCCGGCGCCTTCGCCGTCGACCCGTCCAGGTCCGTCATCGCCTTCGCCGCCGAGCACCGGTTCGGTCTGGGCACGGTGCGCGGGAGCTTCGCCCCGCGTCCCGGGACGATCGAGCTCGCCGAGCTCCGCACCGACTCCCGCGTCACCGCGGCGGCGCGGCGCCGGTAACCTTCACCCTGGTCGAGACACAGAGCTCTGAGAACGAGCTGATCCTGGCCGCCACAGCCACCGTGGACCGATACGCCCACGGCATCACCGCCCTCAAGGGCCTGGCCGGCCGCTACCCGCGGCTGACCGCGACCATCCGCGCCCAGCGCACACCCAGTCGGCCGGCATCCGCCTCGCCGCACCCGGAAGGAACGCACCACGTGAGCACCCCCAAGATCGGCGTCATCCTCGGCAGCACCCGCCCCGGCCGCAACGGCAAGCAGGTCGCCGACTGGATCCTGGACCGGGCCTCGGCCCGGATCGCGGCCGAGTACGAGCTGATCGACCTGCTCGACTACCCGCTGCCGCACCTGGACGAGGCCGTCCCGCCGTCCATGGGCCAGTACCAGGGCGAGCACACCAAGCTGTGGGCCGCCAAGATCGCCGAGTTCGACGGCTTCATCTTCGTCAGCCCGGAATACAACCACTCCACCTCCGGCGTGCTGAAGAACGCCATCGACTACCTGTACGCCGAGTGGAACAACAAGGCCGCCGCGTTCGTCTCCTACGGTTCTCTGGGCGGCGCCCGCGCGATCGAGCACCTGCGGGCGATCGCCAGCGAGCTGCAGATCGCCCACGTGCGCCAGCAGCTGTCGTTCTCGCTGTTCACCGACTTCGAGAACTTCTCCATATTCAAGCCGGCCGGCCAGCACGATGCCGCCGCGACCGCGCTCTTCGACCAGCTGGAGTCCTGGACCGCCGCCCTCAAGACCGTCCGGGCCTGAGGCCTCCCACCCCGCCGTTACGGCCGAGCACCTGCTCGGCCGTAACGGCTGTCTCAGTCGGCGTCTCCTGCGGGCGGGCGCACCATGAAGACGTCGATCGGGTCCTGGGTCTCCACGACGAAGCCGTGGCGCTCGTAGAGTCGGCGGGCGGCGCTGCCGTGCAGGACGTTCAGTCTCACGGTGGCACCCTGTGCGTCAGTGCGCTCCAACACCGTACGCAGGACCGAGGAGCCGAGACCGCGGCCCTGTTGGTGGGGAGCGAGATAGAAGTGTTCGAGCCATCGCCCGTCTTCGGCGGGTCGGACCGTGACGCATCCGGCGAGTTCCCGGTCGATCATGATGGCCGACGTGTGCCGGGTGGACAGCGAATCCCGCAGCCGCTGCCGCACCCGGTGCTCGTCATAGCGTCCGAGGCGTACCAAGTCCGCACGCATGACCGTTGCGCGCAAATCCGCGAGCACCTCGACGTCGTCGGTCGTCACCGCGCGCATCGTCCAGCGTGTGCCGTCCGCCGACCCGACTTCGGTCGGCACCGTCGGCACCGTCGCGTCGGAGAGCGCCGCGATCCCCGTCATTTCGGCATCCATGCCCGGATCATCTCAGTCGAGGCGTCACGCGGCGATCGGGCGGCGCGCACGCCGGGGGTCGATCGTGATGGCGAGGGCCACGGACGCACAGAGCAGGACCACGCCGCCGACCGCCAGCAAGGCCAGGCCCATGCCGTTCGGCTTGAGGTCCAGGTGCGCCCGGACGGCCACGAAGGCGACCGCGACGATCGGTAGCGTCGTCGCGGCCATGCCCGCCCGCGTGTGTCCGAACCGGATGTACACGGGGTACTGGATGGACACGCTGAGCGCGAACAACGCCCAGGACGCCACGTACGCCGTGGGCGCGAACCCTGAGATGGAGACGTCCTGCTGCGCCGCCAGGAGCAGGGAGACGGGAATCCCGACGGCGGCCGTGACCACGAAGACCGCCAGCGCCCACGCGTAGCGCCCGAGCAGCAGCGCGCGCCTGGTCAGCGGCAGGACCGCGTAGAGCGTGTCGAGGTCGGACCGATCGGAGATCTGGAACGGATATCCGGCCATCGCCGTCGAGTACAGCAGGGCCAGGGCCGGCAGGATCATCTCCGGCCGGTTGTAGAACACTGCCATCACGAGCACGGGCACCAGGACCGCCTGTCGCCAGTTGGGCGCGGTGGTACGCAGATCCAGCACGGTCACGCGGGCTACGGTGGTCATGAGGCACCTCCGGTCGAGACCGAGTCGCGGGCCTGCCGCGCCGGCGTCTTGTTCGCTTCCCGCACCCCGATGTGGACCGCGATCTCCTCCAGCGTCGGCGCCTCGATGAGCACACTCCCGTCGAGCAGTTCGGCGTCCTCGGCGGACACCAGCGCCTGCAGGCCGATAGCGGTGCGTCTGGCGCCGATCAGCTTGGCCCCGGCGGCGCCGGTCAGGTCGTCCGGACCGCCTCGTACGATCCGATAGGAGTCCAGGACCTCCTCCTTGGTCCCGCTGCGGACGACCCGGCCGCCGTGGATGAGCGTCAGGTAGTCGCCGAAGCGCTCCAGGTCCGTGGTGATGTGCGTGGAGAACAGGACGCTGTGCCCCTCGTCGAGGAGGAAGTCGCCGAGGATGCCGACGAGCTCGTCCCGGGCCACCGGGTCGAGGCCGCTGGTCGGCTCGTCGAACACGAGCAGCCGCGCCCGGTGCGAGAGCGCCAGGGCGATCGTCAGCTTCACGGCCATGCCGCGGGACAGATCCTTGACCTTGGCCCGCGCGTCCAGGTCGAACTCTTCGAGCAGATCGCGATACCGCGCGCCGTCCCAGCGATCGTAGAAGGGCCGAACCGCCCGTTCGACCTCGCTCAGCCGCCAGTCGCCCACCAGATACGTGTGGTCGAGCACCACGCCGACGTCCTGCCGCAGGCTGACCGGACCGGGAACCGGATGTCCGAGCACCTCGATCTCGCCTTGGTCGAAGCGCTGCATCCCCAGCAGGCATCGGATGGTCGTGGTCTTGCCCGCCCCGTTGGCCCCTACCAGCCCCATGACATAGCCCTGCGGCAGCGAGAAGCCGACGTCCTGCAACCGGAACCGGCCCAGTGCGGCGTTCACGCCCCGCAGCGCGAACGCGAAGTCCGAATCCACGGTGAAACCTCATTCCCCTGGTGATGGTGGATGTGGTGCTCAGATCGGTTCCTGCGCCTCGGTCATGATCAGCGTGTCCAGGATCTCGACGAGGTCGTCGCGGCTGAGCCCGGCCGGCCGGGCCGCGTCCAGAGCAGCCTGCAGGGCCGCCTCGACGTGGCGCACACGCTGTTCCCTGACAAGCTCCGAATCCAGCGCCTGGACGAACGTGCCCTTGCCCGGGATGGTCGTGATGAAGCCCTCTGCGGCCAGCTCGGCGTACGCGCGAGTGGTGGTGATGACGCTGATCCGCAGATCGCGCGCGAGCGCGCGGACCGAGGGCAAGACGTCGCCGCCCACGAGCTCGCCGGACAGGACGGCGGCGCCGATCTGGTCTTTGACCTGCTGATAGAGCGGCGAATCAGAACTATTGGACAAGACGATCCGCACAGCGCCGCCCTTCGTCTCGAACTGTACATGCTCACTATATACAGAAGGGACGGTAGGTGCACAAGCGGGGATGGCCGGCGGGCGCCTGGTGTCCTCGGGACGGGCGCGCGGTCGGGTTGAGCGTTTGGTGAGCTGAGAACACTGCTCCCCGAACGAATCAGAGCCCTTGCCGATCACTCTCGGCAAAGGCTCTGACCTGCATACTCCGCAGCGGACGAGACGGATCCGCGTCTACGCGGGGTCAGGATCCGTTCGGCACGGCCATGCGGAAGGCCGCCCAGGAATCCGCCATGCGCTGCGCCTGGTCCGGGGTGAAGCGGTCCATGCAGTTGTCGTCCACGTAGTCCATGTAGTTGTGCAGGTTGAACTGCGCGGGGCAGCCCTCGGCGGCCCAGGCCTCGGGCGGGGTGTCGTTGACGTAGTCGCCGGGGGTGGCGCAACCGTTCTCGAAGGTGTGGTAGAGCCCCAGCCAGTGGCCGACCTCGTGGACTGCGGTCTCACCCTCCATCGCTCCGCCCCGGGCGCCGGCTGTCGTGTCGTAGGCGACGACGATCCCGTCCTGGGCGAGGTTGTCGTCCGTGGGGAACGTCGCCTGGCCCAGCAGAGAATCCCCCGAGCTGAGCCGCGCCTGGTTGAAGTACACGTTCAGCGTGTTCATACCGCCGACGTGGTAGCGCTGCTTGGCCTCGCGCATCGCGTCGCCGTCGATGGGCGCCTCGAACAGGTCGGCGTCCGCGACGTACGGGTTGAAGGGGTTCCTGAACTCGAACTTGAACGCGGTCGCGGCGCTCGGGCCGCCCCCGGCGAAGGCGCGGTTCAGGACATTGATCTGGCCGTTGATCTGGGACAGGGTCAGCTTGGTCGCTGGGTTGGCCGGATCCCAGATGTCGCGGACGTACACGGGAATCGTGATGGTGCCCGTGCCGAACGCGGCGTGCAGTTCGTTGGGGCGTCCCGGGATGGTCAGCGGGGGATAGAGTCCCGCACGCTGCTGCAGGCCCTGGAGCAGGGAGTCCTGCTGGGCGATCTCCTGCGCCGCGGTGGGGTCGTCGACGTCCCGGATCGCCCCGGCGAATCCCATCCGCGGCGGCTCGATGCAGACGCCCGCCTGGCGTTCCTGGGGCGCCGGCGTCCGATCGCCGACCACGTTGCGGCTCGTCGTCGCCAGCGCCGGACTCGCCTCGGCCAGGGCCGCCCCCGCCAGTAGGGCCGTGGCGACCCCGGCCATCGCAATTCTCTGTGCAGCGCGCACGCGCGTCATTCCTCTCGGTGAAAGCACGACTCGAGCCCCTGGTGGCGCTCGTGGGCCCAGGATCGCCGCGTGCCTTCGCCGCGAGCGCCCACTCGGCAGCGGACACTCCGGTCAGTCACCCGCGTGGAATATGCGATTGCTTATATGACCGGGTCGTCGCGCGCGGACCGTCCGAGTCGCGGCGCAGCCGACGTCGAACGGGTGGGCGGGACGGTCGGATCGGGCGGGGTATTCGAGGTATGACGAAGCCCGCCATCCCTCAACCGAGTGTCCGCGGCTCTGCCGGACCTGGTCTCGAAGATGTGCGGGCTCGGTTCTCGAGACGGCGGATCTCCACCTCTCGACGCCACCCGTACCGCCGAGCGCTGTCCTTCGGCGGTACGGGTGGGCGCTCAGTCGCTACATGACGCAGATTCGCTCGACGAAGTCCGCGACCTGGTCATCGGGCAGGTGCCGGGCGATGTCCGCCTCGCTGATCATCCCGACCAGCTTCTTGTCCCTGACGACGGGCATCCGCCGGATCCGGTGGTTCGCCATCGCGGCCAGCACACTGCTGACCTCCTCATCCGCCTCGACCCAGCGCGGAGTGCCCTCGCACAGCTGGCCGGCCGTCACCGCCGCCGGGTCTCGGCCCATCGCGATGCACTTGACCACGATGTCGCGGTCGGTCACGATGCCGCACATCCGCCCGTCCTCGTCGCTCACGGGCAGCGCGCCGATGTCCATCTCGCGCATGACCTGCGCGACGCGGTCCAGGGTCTCCGCCGCCGAGATCCAGCGCGCGTCCTCGTGCATGATCTGCTCGGCCGTCTTGTGCATGAGCTGCTCTGCGGGTGCGGGTGTCATACGCGTCCTCCATAGGTTGGCGACTGCCTGCCGGACCCGCTCGACAGCGGGCGCGAACAGTCCACATACTCGCGGCGCCCGCGCCGTGTCGCCCGGGAGACACGGCCATCCAGGTGAGCCCCTTCATTCGATGGACAGCCTCGGTACGTCGCCCGCGTACGGCACACTAGAGATCGTGAGCAACGAGGTTGGGGACGACTCCGCGCAGAAGGCCGCCGAGGGTACGTCGGGGTGGCTGGTTCTGGTCTATCGCATCCCGTCGGAGCCGACGCGGCTGCGGGCGGCGGTGTGGCGGCGGTTGAAGGGGCTGGGGGCGGTCTACCTGCAGAACTCGGTGGCGGCGCTGCCGGCGGGGGCGGGGGCGGAGCGGGCCTTGCGCAAGCTGCGGCGGGAGATCCTGGAGATGGGCGGGACGGCTCAGCTGCTCTCGAGCGTGGCGCTCGCGGGGCAGTCGGATCTTCTCGCGGTCTTCCAGGCGGCGCGAGATGACGAGTACGAAGAGATCCTCGACAAGTGCCAGGACTTCCACGGGCAGCTGCAGAAGGAGTACGACGCCGAGCACTTCACCTACGCCGAGCTCGAGGAGAACGAGGAGGACCTCGTCAAGCTGCGCAACTGGCTGGCGAAGATCACCGAGCGGGACGTCTTCGGGGCGCCCAAGCGCGCGGCGACGCTCGAGGCGATCGCGTCGTGCGAGCAGGCGCTGGAGGAGTACGCGGCGCGGGTGTACGCGGAAGAGGCCGAGGGGCACTGACGTGTCCCTCGGCCTCGGCCCGGCCTCACCCGCGTGGTCGGCTAGTGCTTCTTGCGCGCCCGCCAGAGAGTGATCGGGAGGATCAGCACCACGGCCAGCGGCATGATCCACCAGGCCGGCACGCTGGTCTTCGACACTCCGTACGTCGCGGCGAGTGCGATGACGACGACCACTGCGACGCGCCAGTCATCGCCGATGACGAAGTCGTACCAGAAGGCGCCGAACGCACGCAGGCGCTGGGTCAGTGTTCGCATCTCAGTGCTCCACGGTCTGCAGGGTGCGGGCGGGGGCGGCCGGACGCGGTGCGCTGCGGCGCAGCACGGCGACCAGGGCCAGGGCGTAGAGTGCGACGGCCGGGGCGATCACCAGCAGAGCCGCGTCGTTTCCGGGCCAGTGCGCGTCCGCGCCCTCGGCTCCCCAGAAGACGCCGAACGTGGTCAGCATGACCCCGACGACGAACTTCATGGTGTTCTCCGGCACGCGCGAGAGCGGGGCCTTGATCGCGAAGCCGACGACCACGACGAGGACGACGGCGATCACGGCGGCCAGCGCGGCGAGCGGGACGTCCTTGGCGTTGGCGCCGAAGGTCAGCACGATGAAGACGACTTCGAGCCCTTCGAGCAGCACTCCCTTGAAGGAGAGGGTGAAGGCGTACCAGTCCGGCACGTTGAAGCGCCGTCCGGAGGAGGCCTGCTGCGCGGCGGAGAGTTCGCGGGCGAAGATCGCGTCCTCGTCGTGCAGGTCCTTGTGGCCGCTGGCACGCAGGATGGCCTTCCGGAGCCACTGCAACCCGAAGACGAGCAGCAGCCCGCCGACGAGCAGGCGCAGCGCGCCGAGCGGGATCGCGGTGACGGCCGGGCCGAGCGCCGCGGTGATCACGGCGAGGGCGGCCAGGCCGGCGGCCACGCCGTAGCCCGCCGATTTCCAACTGCGGCGGGCCGTCCCGGCGGCGAGCACGATCGTCACCGCCTCGACCGCCTCCACCACGCAGGCCAGGAACACCGCGGCGAACAGCGCGCCACCAGTGCCGGTCATGGGGTTGCTCCTTGCTTCATCGCGACGGGTTCTTCGCCCGCCATAACAGTCGTTAAATCTGTATTGTAACTGATCGCGTCTGCGTCGTTAAGGGGAAAGGCGATACAGCCGGAGGGGTCGAGCGAGACCTTCACTTGCACGCCCCGTGCATACGCGCTGGGGGAGAAGACCGCGGCGAGTGTGCCGTTGCCACAGGAGACGACGTGGTCGTAGCCCCTGCCGCGGTAGGCGACGTCGACCACGGTTCCCTCGATCTCACCCGCTGCCGCTCCTTCCGTCTCAGCGGTGCGCCGGCCGTCGCCCGCGAACCCGGTGGCAGCGGGGCGAACCAGCACACGTACGGGCTCGCCCGCGCGCAGGTCTCTCGATGCTCTGGCCCGCAGCCGCCAGCGTCCCCCTTCGACGAGGACGTACTCATCCGCGCCGGCACCTGCCGACGCGATTCCCTCGAGCTCGCCGCTCAGTCCGGTGAAGCGGGCCACGAAGGGGCTGGCCGGCTTGTGGTAGAGCGTCTCCGGGTCGGCCAGCTGGACCAGCCGGCCCTGGTCGAGCACGCCGATGACATCTGCCAGCGCGAAAGCCTCGGCCTGGTCGTGCGTGATGTAGACGGCCGTGGCACCCGACTCCCGGGTGAGCGTGGAGATCTCCACGCGCAGCCGCTCGCGCAGGTCGCTGTCGAGGTTGGAGAGCGGCTCGTCGAAGAGCAGCAGCCCGGGCCGGGCCACGATCGCGCGGGCGAGTGCGACGCGCTGCTGCTGTCCGCCGGACAGCTCGTGCGGGTAGCGCTCGGCGAGCCCGGCCAGGCCGACCCGTTCGAGCATCTCGAGCGAGCGGGCCCGGTTCTGATCCGCCGTCAGCTTCCGTCGGCGCAGGGCGTAGCCGACGTTGCCGGCCGCGGTCAGGTGCGGCCAGAGGGCGTAGTCCTGGAAGACCATCGCCAGATCCCGGGCCTCCGGGGGCAGGTGTTTACGCGGGCCGCTCACCAGCTGTTCGCCGATCCGGATCTCGCCCTCGTCCAGGCGCTCGATACCGGCCAGGGCGCGGATCAGCGTGGTCTTGCCGGAACCGGAGGGACCGAGCAGGACGAGGAACCGCCCCGCCTCGACCTCCAGATCCACCCCGGCCAGGGCTCGCACCTGCCCGTAGCGCCGGCCCGCGCCGGTCAGCGCGACCCGGTGGCCGCCTTGTCCGAACCCGCGGCCGGGTTCCTCGGTTCTCATGTCGTCCTTCCCAGTCGGCGCCAGCCGGCCGGAGCGGCCAGCTGGAAGATCCCCCACAGCAGGCCGATCACGGCCAGTGCGGCGAGGACGGCGAGCACTTCCATCGCGGTGCCGCCGCCGTAGTCGTAGTTCGCCAGCGCTTTCTCCACCCCGACCGAGACGGTCGGGTCGTTCGGCGGATACAGCAGTTGGGAGACCGGAAGCTCGAGCACGGTGGCGCCGAAGGTGAGCGACCACGCCGAGAGCAGCGGCCGCGCGAGCACCGGGATCATGACCCGCAGCCAGGATCCGGCCTCGGTCGAACCGTGCACGCGAGCCGCCTCCCGCAGCGTCTCCTGCACCTGGCCCACGCTGCCGAAGAGCACGCGGGAGGCGGGCGGCAGCGCCGTGGCGATGTAGCAGAGCACGAGCAGCGTGGTCGTCTCGTACAGGTGGATGCCGAGGTCGTTGGTCAGCGGGAGGTTGTAGGTGAAGATGTATCCGGCCGCGAACACGATGCCGGGCAGCGCCACCGCGGTGAGCAGGAGCAGGTCGAGCGCCCGGGCGGAGGAACGGCCGCGCCGGGAGGTCAGCAGGCGCGCGACGGTCAGCCCGAGCACGGCGGTGGCGGTGGCCGTGATCAGCGCCAGGCCGATCGAGTAGAGCAGTGGCTGGTAGAGCTCGGGCGAGGAAAGCACCTCCCGGTAGTTGGCCAGGCTGAACGCCGCGCCGCCCATCAGCGTGCCGAGCCCCTGGATGAGCGAGGCGGACACGGCCCCGAACGCGGGCACGCCCAGGCAGCCGAGGACCAGCACCGCCATGGCGGAGCAGACCCCTGCCGTGGCCGGGCGGGTCAGCTCGCGGCGACGGGCCGGGCGGGTGCGTCCGCCGAGCACGCGGTAGCTGCGTCCGCGCAGGGCCGCGTTCTGGGCCGCCAGCGCGAGCCCGGCCATCGCCAACAGGATCCAGCCGACCGCGGCGGCCACCGGGAACTGCACGGGGAAGTTGTCCACTGCGTTGTAGAGCTCGAAGGTGGCGACGGGGAAGTGGGCGTCGTTGGCCAGAGTGGAGGCGACGCCGAAGTCGCTGATGGACTCGGCGAACACGATCGCCAGCGCGGACCAGATCGCCGGGGCCACCAGCGCGAGCACGATGCGGGCGGCCGCTGCGCGTCCGCCGCCGTGCACCCGCGCCGCGGACTCGAACTCCTCACCGAGGCCGCGCAGTGCGGCGGAGATCGCCAGGTAGGCGAACGGGATCCCCTTGGCCGTCAGGACACTGATGACGCCGACCGGGCCGTAGAGCAGCGTGCGCGCGGCGCTGTCGGGCACGTGCAGCAGGTCGAGTACGCCCTGGGGCTCGAGTAGCCGTTCCCAGCCGAGGGCGATCAGGTACGACGGCGCGAGCAGGAGCGCGAACATGCTGCCGGACCAGAGCCTGCGGCCGGGCACGCGCGTGCGCTGGACCACCCACGCGACGCCGAAGCCGATCGCCGCCGACGCGACGGCGGTGACCACGCCGACCAGCAGCGTGTCCCCGATGCCTTGGAGCATCGGGCCCTGGAACGCGGCGCCGAAGCTGGAGAGGGTGAGCCACTGCGGGCCCTGGTCGAAGAGCCGTGGGCTCACGGCGACGAGGAGGAACAGCAGGATCGGCAGCAGCAGGATCGCCGCCACCAAGAGCCAGAACAGCGCGAAGGACGCGGTACGCACCCAGCCGGTCGCCGAACGGGCGCGTACCCGGACGGCGGCCGGCAGAGATGTGGACAGAGCCATGAGACGTCGGCCCGGCTACTTGATGGAGCTGTCGAAGAAGGTGTTGACCTGGTTCTCCAGCGGACCCCAGAAGTACGGGTCGATCTTCTGGTAGTTCGTCGGCATGGCGCCGAGCGCGCTGACCGGGTCGAGGCCGGGAACGATCGGCCAGTACAGCGAGTCTCCGGTCGGGTCGGCCGTCTGCATCACCTGCTGGCCGGCGGGGGAGAGGACGTACTGGATGAACTTCTCCGCCTCCTTCTGCTCGGTGGACGAAGCGGCCTTGTCGATGCCGATGGCGGCCGGCAGCAGCGTCGTGGTGCCCAGGTAGACGACCTTGGGGTCGAAGTTCGCGCTCTTCTTCGCCGTGGCGACCTCGCCGGCCGCCGCGGACGACTGGATCAGGCCGTAGTCGATCTGGCCGGTCTCGAGTGCATGCAGGGTGTCGCCGTTGGTCGGGTGGACCTGCAGGCCGTTCGCCTTGAGCTTGGTCAGGTAGGCCTCACCCGCCGCGATGCCGCCGGTCTGGCCGCCGAGCTCGTTCATCAGTCCGGCGATCAGCGGGAAGGTCGGTCCGGACTGGGACGGGTCGTTCATGCCGACCTTGCCCTTGTACTGCGCTCCGAGCAGGTCCTGCCACGTCGATGGCACGGCGGTGACCTTCGCGGCGTTGTAGACGAGTGCGGGTACGGCAGTCGTGCTGACGGGCGAGTACGAGTGGTTCGACGGCACCAGCGACTGGCCGGCTGTGGTCAGCGCGACGCCGGGGTCGTAGTCGAGCAGCTGCCCCTGCTTGTCGAGCGAGGCGAACGCGGTGTCGCCGTCCACCCACAGCAGGCCCCACTTCGGGTTGTTGCGCTCGGCGGCGATCTTGGCCAGCAACGGCCCGGTGCTGTCGTCGTCGAGGGAGACGGGTATACCGGTCGCCTTGGTGAACGCCTTCGTGACGGCCGAGTCATAGCCCTGAGCCGAGTAGACGACCAGCGGCACCGTTCCCGAGCCGCCGGCCGCGTTCGAGCCCGAGGTTGAGGCGGAGCTGCTGCAGCCGGCCAGGGCACCCAACAGCAGAGCACTGGCCAGCGCGCCGCCGACGGCCGCCCGTCGATCGCGTACGTTCATCATGATCTCCAACTGTGGTCACTGGTGCGATGTAACGACAGTTAGGAATGCTGGGTGACAGATCTGGCGGTCGAGCGAGGGAGAGGTGTCGCGGCCGTGAACAGGCGGCAGCCGGATGGTGCTGTGTGGATCGAGGGGGCGGCCACGTGCGGATCCTGATGCCACACCGTCGGCGGCGTCAGGCTTCCGTGTGCTGTACGTCTTTCTTCGTGGTGGCGAGGTAGGTGCCGAACACCCCGACCATGGCGACGCAGGTCCAGTAGGGCCAGGCCTGGTAGCGGGCCTGTTTGAACTGGATGATGAGTGCGGTGAGGAAGGCGAAGAAGCCGAGCGCTACCGCGATCTGGGCTCCGAGCGGGGAGTTGACCAGTGCGTCCGATGCGCTTTCGCCCAGTGCGGTGGACAGGGCTTTGACGATCCAGAAGGCGAGCGCGACTTCGGGTACGCGCAGTGCGCGGCGGCCGGCGCCCTCGACCGCCGGCCCGGACGGCTGCCTGGCCGCTCGCCCGGTCGGCTGTGGCGGGCGCCACAGCGCCGGTCCGGCCACGTCCGCCTGCCGCCACTCGTCCCGGCTCACGCCTCAACCTCCGCATGATATCTACATAGTTGTAAATCTTATCGTGCGGGAAGACGCGCTATCGGCGGCTTCAGTTCCGCCGACGCGGGCCGCCCCGGCCGGCGCCGGTGTGGGATATGAGATCCTCGAGTCGTTCGCCGATGAAGAGGACTGCGAATGGGTGGAATACCGTGATCGAGCCCGAGTCGCGCGGGGCCGATGCCGAGCCTGCCGGACCAGGGCCGGTCACCGTGGTCGTCGTCGACGATCACGGCATGGTCCGCGCCGGAGTGCGCAGCGAACTGCGTGAGGTGTCCGCCGGCGCGATCGAGATCGTGGGCGAGGCGTACGACGTGGAAAGCGCCGTGGCCGCGGTGCGCGCGCTAAGCCCGCAGGTGGTCCTGCTCGACGTACATCTGCCCGGCGGGGGCGGAATCGAAGTGCTCCGCCGGTGTGTCAAGGAGCTGCCCGAGACCCGCTTCCTGGCCCTGTCCGTCTCCGATGCGCCGGAAGACGTCATCGCGGTGATCCGCGAAGGTGCGCGCGGCTACGTCACCAAGTCGGTCAGCCGTGCCGAACTGCTCGACGCCGTGCTCCGCGTCGCCGCCGGGGATGCGGCCTTCTCGCCGCGCCTGGCGGGCTTCGTCCTTGACGCCTTCCGTGCCGGCGCAGCCGAGTCGGCCGTACCCGCGCTCGATCCGGAACTGGATGTGCTGACCGCGCGCGAACAAGAGGTGCTTGTGCTGATCGCCCGGGGCTACAGCTATAAAGAGAGCGCCCGGGAGCTGTCCATCTCCATCAGAACGGTCGAGACGCACGTTTCCTCGGTGCTGCGCAAACTGCGCCTGTCCAACCGTCGCGAGCTGAGCCGCTGGGCCATCGACCGCCGGATTCGCTGAAGCCGTACCAGAGCACGGCCTATCACTCAGGGTTCTGTGCTGCTCCGCGCGGGGCGGGCAGCTCGAGCCGGATCTCGGTGCCCTCGCCCGGAGCCGTGCGCACCGTCGCCTTGCCGCCGTGCCGCCGCATCCTTCCGATGATCGACTCGCGCAGGCCCATCCGGTCCGCGGGCACCGCCGCGGGGTCGAAGCCGATGCCGCGGTCGCGCACATACAGGAGCACCTCGCGTGGCTTCGACCCGTCCCCGGACACCTGGGCGAATACGGAGATGCGCTCGTGGCCGGCGTACCTGGCCGCGTTGGCCATCGCCTCCCGGGCCGACCCGACGCAGGCGATCAGGTCCTCGTCGAGCGGCGCGTCGCCGACGGTGACCACCTCGATCCGGGACCCGTAGCGGTCCTCCGTCTCGGCCGCGGCGGCTTCGACGGCCCGGGCGAAGGATGACGCGCCGCCGGTCGTGCGCTGCGTCCGCGGGCCGTAGAGCCAGGACCGCAGCTCGCGCTCCTGCGTCCGGGCGAGCTGGGCCATCCGGGCCGGATCGGCCTCGCTGTGCTGGATCAGCGCGAGGGTCTGGAGGACCGAATCGTGCATCAGGGCGGCCACTTCGGCGCGCTCCTGGGCGCGCAGCCGCGCCGTTCGCTCCTCCCGTAGCTGCCCTTGGACGCGGAGCAGCAACGGGAGTACCGCGAGCACGGCTCCGGCCAGCACCACGAGGGCGGCCAGCAGGACGCTGCCCATGGCCGAGAGCGACGTGCCGATCGTCAACAGCCTGACCAGCCCGCTCAACGCGATCACTGATCCCGCCGCGGCGCGCGCGGCGACCGCCCCAGGGGTGCGGCGGGCCGCGCGCCGCGCGCGCCGCAGCCGATCGCGCCCCGTCCCGGAGGGCCAGAAGGCCGCGAGGGCGATGGTGACGGCGATGGTCGGCAGTGCGTAGCGCCAGATCCGCCACTGGTCCGCGAAGCTGTCCCCGTCGAGCGCGATCAGCAGCCCCAGACCGACATACGGCAGCGCGGACACGGACAGACGCAGCCACGGCCGGGCGGTCGGCTCGGCGCCGGGGGAGGGACGGCGCAGCCCGCGGGCGATCCAGAGCACCGCGTACGCCGCCGGCCCGATCCCGTAGACGAGAGTGAAGACGGCGAAGGCCAGCCGAACGTTCCACAGTGCCACGCCGAGTCGGGCGGACAGGTCGCGGCACACTCCGGCGAGCAGCCGTTCGGGCTGTGCCCGGGGCTTTGGCTCAGGGCTCGATGACGTTCCTGCGGTGTCCGGCACGCCTCCATGGTCACACGTCCTGCCGCAGCGGGATCAGGGAAAACCCGGAGTACGCCTCCGGGTTCCGGCGCAACCGGCCGGCCGGCGGCTCCGGGAGAAATCAGGGTTCGCCGACTGTCCGACCACGATGAGTCCGGGCGGGCGGTCCGCGATGCTGAGCAGGCCATCGCAGACCACTGTTGATCTCACGGAGAGGCCGTACGAGGCCATGAGCACCCACACCGATATGCCCGTCCGGGGCGACGCGCCGACGGGTCTGCTTGAAGCGCGCCGCGTGGTGCGCTCCTTCGGCAGGACTCCAGCGCTGCGCGGCGCGGACCTGTCCGTCGCCGCAGGGGAGGTCGTGGCGGTGACCGGTCCGAGCGGCTCCGGCCAATCCACCCTGCTGCACTGCCTGGCCGGCATCTACCAGCCGGACCAGGGCGAGGTGTGGTTCGGCGGGCGCCGGCTCGACACGCTCCCCGACGCCGAACGCACCCGGCTGCGCCGGACGGAGTTCGGTTTTGTTTTTCAGTTCGGCCAACTCGTGCCCGAGCTGACCGCCGCGGACAACATCGCTCTGCCGCTGCTGTTCAACAAGGTGCCGCGCAAGGCGGCCTACCGGCGAGCCGCCGCCTGGCTCGACCGGCTGGAGCTCGGCGGCCTGGCCGACCGGCGCACCGGGGAGGTCTCCGGCGGCCAGGCCCAGCGGGTGGCCGTCGCCCGCGCCCTGGCGATCGAGCCGCGGGTGCTGTTCGCGGACGAACCGACCGGTTCGCTCGACTCGGCCACCGGCGAGGTGGTCATGGGCGTGATGCTGGATCTGGCCCGGGCCGAGGGGACTGCGGTGGTCCTGGTCACGCACGACCCGCGGGTGGCCGGTTACGCCGACCGCCAGGTCGAGGTGCGCGACGGCGAGGTCGGCGAGGCGATGGCCGAAGGAGTCGGACGATGACCGCGATACTCCGCCTGGGTCTGCGCTTGACCCTCGACGCCGGCCGCGAAGCGCTGGTGCGGCTCGTGGTGGTGGCGGCCGCCGTAGCCGTCGGCGTGACCGTGCTGCTGTGCGTCGCGGCCGACTTCCACGCGTACTCGACCACCACCGGCCGCGCGTGCTGGGAGTGCACGACCGGCACCAGCCCGTCCAAGGTCTCGCCCGACGGATCGGCCGAGCTGTGGAACTACAGCACGGATGACTATCAGGGCCGCACCATCGAGCGGCTGGACGTGGCTGTGCTCGGCGCCGGCGCTCCGGTGCTGCCCGGGCTGACCCGGATGCCCTCGGCCGGCCAGTACTACGCCTCACCCGCCATGCGACGGCTGCTCGATTCGGTGCCCGCGCAAGAGCTCGGCAACCGCTACCCCGGCACCTTCGCCGGCCTGATCGGCGACGCGGCGCTCTCCAGCCCCGACGAACTGGTCGTGGTGGTCGGGGAGCCGCAGCCCACGATAGGCGCGCAGGACTCCACCACGGCGGTCACCGCGATCGCGCACGGCAGTTCGGTGAACGTCACTGCCTTCGGCTACCGTTTCGGCTTCGGCCTGGTCGCCCTCGCGCTGTTCGTGCCGCTGTTGGTGCTGATCGGCGTGGCGACCCGGCTGGCCGCCGCCCGGCGCGAGACCCGGTACGCCGCGATGCGGCTGGTCGGCGCGACCAACGGGCAGATCGGCGTGATCGCGTCGATGGAGACCTTCGCCGGCGCCATGGCCGGAGCGCTTCTCGGGGTGGCCGGCTTCCTGGTGCTGCGTTCCACCCTCGCCCGGGCCGCCGTCACGGGCCTGAGTTACTTCCCGGCCGTGGTCACCCCGACCGGTTGGGGATACTCCGCCGCCGTCGTGGGCGTGCCGGTCTGCGCGGCCCTAGGCGCCGTGTGGTCGCTGCGCCGGGTGCGGATCGACCCGCTGGGCGTCACTCGGCGCGGGACGCCGCGGCCGCCGCGGATCTGGGGCCCGATCCTGCTGCTGCTCGGCCTGGCCGTCTTCATCGCCGTGCCGGGGAACAGCAACACCTTCCCGCTCACCTTCCTCGGGATGGCGCTGATGATGGTGGGGCTGGTGGTCGGCGGCTCCTGGCTGACGGTCCGGCTCGGCGCCCTGGTCGCCCGGACCACCTCCGGTCCCTCGACCCTGCTGGCCACCCGGCGGCTGTCCGACGATCCGCGTGCAGCGGCCCGAGCCGTGAGCGGACTGGTCCTGGCGGTGTTCCTGGGCACCGCGATCGCGGCGATCGTGCCGCCCCTGATCTCCACCCAGAACCACGTCGGCGGCGGCACACTGAGCGGCGTGCTGCGCGCCGGGTTCTCCTCGCAGTCCACGCCGGGCCTCTCTCCGCAGGCCGGCAGTGAGCTGCTGGCAGAGCTCGGCGGCTACCCGGGGGCCAAGGTCCTGCCGCTCTACGTGGTGCCCCGGGCGGACGCCCGGTCGCTGCCGCCGGGGGTCAAGCTCCCGCCGGGGGCGACAATCACCGGCGGCTCCGGCGTGGCGTGCGGCGGCGGGGGCGGATGCGCCACCTCGCTGTCCGCGCTCAGCTGCGCGCAACTGTCCGCACTGCCGGCCCTGGGCAGCTGTCCCGTCGGCGCCGTCGACGTCGAGGGCGATTTCGCCAAGGTGCTCCTCGAAGACAACATGCTGAGTATCTCGCAGGACCTGCCGGTGGTGACCGCGCACAGCACCAGCGGAACCTACCCGCTCTCCACTCTCAGACTCGGCACAGTCCTGGTGCAGACCACCGATCCGGCCACGATGGAGCGGGTACGTACTCTGCTGACGCCCTACAGCCGGCAGGTCGGCGCGTCCACGCCGGTGACCTTCGGCGAGGTGGCCGGATCTCGCGCGGTGCTCTACAACGAGGCGCAGCACGGCGCCATCGCGGTGACCGCGGTGATCCTGCTGGTCGCCGCGTGCAGCCTCGCGGTCTCGGTCGCGGGCGGCGTGCTCGAGCGCAAGCGCCCGTTCACCCTGCTGCGCCTGACCGGCACACCGGTCTCAGCCCTCTACAAGGTCGCCCTGATCGAGTCGGCCGTGCCGCTGCTCGGCGCCGCGGTCCTCGCCGGCGCGGCCGGCCTGCTGGTCGCCATGCGGGTGGTGCGCCAGCTCGGGGCCACCGGAACGTCCATCGCGCTGCCGGATCTGACGTACGCGCTGGCCGTCGGCGGCGGCCTGGTGTTCTCGCTCGCCCTGGTCTGCGCGAGCCTGCCGCTGCTGCGCCACGTCACCGATCCGGACTCCGTCCGGTTCGAGTGAGGGTCGCGAGCGGGTGGAACGGGCAGTTGCGCAGTAGCACCTGGTCGGGGGCGGTGCGTTCGGGTTCGAAGCCGAACTCCTCGAGGCTGCACGCGGCCAGGCTCAGCGCGCGTTCTGTGCCGAGGCGCCCGGGGCGGTGACCGCGGCGGCAAGGATTTCGGCGAGCAGTTCGTGCCGGCGTTCGGGGATGGAGTCGCGGATCGCGTCGGGGGCGGGTTCGTAGAGCTTGGGGGCGCGCCCGACCTTGCGTGCCCGGTCGGGCGCGTCGAAGCGGGTGCGCAGCAGGCCGACGTCCACGAGCTTGTCGAGGTGGAAAGCGGCCCGAAGGAGGCACCGTGAGCATCCCTCAGCCCGACGCCAAACACCCGGTCTCGGCCGCACTGGCCGGGCCCTACGGCCACCCGATCCATCCGCTGCTGGTGACGGTGCCGATCGGCGCCTGGGTGGCCAGCCTGGTGTTCGACATCGGCTCGCACCTCGCCGGCGACCCCGGCGCCCTCGCAGCAGCCTGCGTGGGGTTCCTGGACCTGTTCGCCATCCCGGTCGGCACCCGCGCCTTCCGCACGGCACTGATCCACATGAGCCTGAACCTGGCGGTCACCGCCGCCTATGCGGGCGGATTCGCCTGGCGGCACGGCGGATACGGCCACGACCTCGCTGTCTCCGGCGGGCAGTTCGCGCTCTCCGCGGCGAGCCTGGCCGTGCTCGGCGTCTCCGGGTTCCTCGGCGGCAAGCTCACCTACCGCTACGGCGTGCGGGTGGCCGACGAGGGGACCCAGCGCGAAGGGTTCTGACCCACGTTCCGACCCACCCGCATGACACACCACGACGCAACACGACGAAGGAGCCATAGATGAAAGTCGCAGCCCTGATCACCTGGCTGATCACCGCGCTCGGCGGGTTCTACCTGCTGGGCACCTGGATCGCCCGCGGCGCCCTGCGCTCGCCCGGCGCCTCGCGCCTGCCCCGGCCGGTGATCTTCGGTCACTTCCTGCTCGCCGCGACCGGCCTGGTGGTGTGGATCGTCTAGGTCGCGACCGGCAAGAACGCGCTGGCCTGGACCGCGTTCGGCCTGCTGCTGCCGACCGCGCTGCTCGGCCTGGCCATGTTCTTCCGCTGGCTCCCGCACGCCCGCTCCCGCGCCGCCGTCCCGGCCGCAGGCGGCGCGTCCGGGGCCGGCGCGGCCCCGGTCGACCTCGCCGAGAAGCACTTCCCGCTGGCGGTCGTGCTCGCCCACGGCGCCTTCGCCGTCACCACCGTCATCCTCGTCCTGATCGCCGCGATCCAGCACAAGGGCTGACCGGCTCTCAGCCGGCAGTGACCTGGTCCAGGGGCGCGTCGGCGTCGGCGAGCTTCGCCGCGTCGACGCGCCCGACCGCCGGTTCCCTCACGTGCGGCGGTGGGCGACGGCGCGACACGCCGCTGTCGGCGGATCCGTCGGCGCGCCGCCGGAACCGCGCCTCCCAGTGGGTTTAGATTCTCTCCAGCCTTATGGAAAGGATCTTTTATCATGTTTCGACAACGCAATCGGCTGCTCGCCGGCGGAGCACTCGCCGCAATCGCCCTCGGCCTCTGCGCGGGCCCGGCGGCGGCCGCGGTCGCGCCCGACATCACCACCATCGCCTCCACGGTCCCGGGGAACGGCGACGTCAACCCGTACGGCGTGGCCGTCGTGCCCGACTCGATCGGGGCGCTGCAGCGCGGAAACGTCCTGGTCAGCAACTTCAACAACAAGGCCAACCAGCAGGGCACCGGCCGCACGATCGTGCAGATCACGCCCAAGGGGCGGGTCTCCACCTTCGCCTACGTCGACCCGCGGCACCTGCCCGGCCGCTGCCCCGGCGGGGTCGGGCTGACCACGGCGCTCAGCGTCCTGCGTTCGGGCTGGGTGATCGTCGGGTCGCTGCCGACCAAGGACGGCACCTCGGCCACCGCCAAGGCCGGCTGCCTGCTCGTGCTCGACAGCCGCGGCAAGGTGCGCGAGACGATCGCCGGCTGGGGGATCAACGGGCCCTGGGACATGACCGCCGCCGACTACGGCGACCACGCCGACCTGTTCGTCACCAACGTGCTCAACGGCACCGTGGCCGGCAACGGCGCCGTGGTGCGCCGCGGCACGGTCCTGCGCATCGCCCTGAGTATCGCGCAGCGCGGGTACGGACTGCCCAGGCCCGAGGCCGTGACCGTGATCGGCTCCGGCTTCCCCGAGCGCACCGACCCGAACGCGCTGGTCGTGGGCCCGACCGGGGTGGGTCTCTCGAACCGCGGCACGCTCTACGTGGCGGACACTGCGGCCAATCGGATCGCGGCGATCCCCGACGCGCTCAAGCGCACTCGCACCGCCGGCACCGGATCGACCGTCACCCGCAACGGCCACCTGAACGGGCCGCTCGGGCTGACCACCACCCGGCGCGGCACGATCCTCACCGTCAACGGCGGCGACGGCAACCTCGTCTCGATCACCCCGAACGGCACCCAGGGCCCGCCGGTGCAGCTCGATGACTCCGGCACCCCGGCCGGCGCCGGAGCGCTGTTCGGCATCGCCCTCAAGCCACGGCACGGCGGCCTCTACTTCGTCGACGACGCCGACAACACGCTCAAGCTGCTGCACCGTCGCTGACAGGCGGTACTGCTCACGAGTGCCAGCCCGGCCGGGGCGCCTCTGCAACCCGGCCGGGCTGAATTCTTGGTCCGAGCGAAAACGGATCCGGGCCCTGCGAGCCTGACGAGGGAACCTGCGCGTGCTGAAGTTCTGCCGGCGCGCCCCACGGAACGTGACTCACGCCGTCCGGCGAGTCTCCATCTCTGCTCGCTGACACTCGTTTGGACGTGGCGTCCGCGTGGCACAGGATAGGGCTCCGCCATACCCGTCCGTCCGTGCCGTGAGGTTGCCATGCGCAGATTTCTGATATCCGCTGTGATGATCATGTTTTGCGTTTCGGGATGTACGTCGCTTGGCGGCGCGCCGTCGCCGTCGGATTCGGGGAGTTCGAGCCCGCAGGCGCGTTCGGCCGGGCTGGTTCAGGTGCACGACCCCGGGAAGCTGACCGGGACCGCGCCGGACTCGTGCCGTGCGTTGTCCGGGCCGCGCCCGGATGCGTCGTGCACGCCGGGTGCGATAGATCCGGCGGTGACGCAGGCGAACATAACGACGACGATATGTGCCTCGGGGTACACGGCGAAGGTGCGTCCTTCGTCCTCGGCCACGAACCGGCTGAAGGCTCAGATGTACAAGGCCTATGGGATCGCCTCGGGCACCGTGTCCGAGCTCGATCACCTGGTGCCGCTGGAACTCGGCGGAGCGAACGACGTGGCGAACCTGTGGCCGGAGATCGGGAAGCTGCCCAACCCGAAGGACAAGGTGGAGAACGATCTGCGCGAGGAGGTGTGCTCGGGGAAGGTGTCGCTGGCTGCCGCGCAGAAGGCGATAGCGGCGGACTGGATGACCGCGGAGGCGCAGCTCGGGGTGTCGTGAGCCGCGGTGCCGCCGGTCTGCCGTCAGGCTCCGGCGACGGCGGCGACGCCGGTGTCGGTGCCGACGAAGACCTGGTCGCCGGACAGAGTGGGGGAGACGAAGTTCGGGGTCGGGCCGCCGAGGTAGATCTGTGCCTTGGCGGCGCCGGTGGCCGGGTCGAGGGCGTAGAGCTCTCCGGCGAAGTAGTTCACCCACCAGACCGCGCCGCCGCCGACAGTGGGGGAGCCTTCGGCGGGAAGGGTGGATTTCCACAGCACCGTCGGAGTGCCGTCGGCGGCGACGGTGACCGCCTGCGGACCCTCGGCGCACGGGAGGTAGATCGTGTTTCCGGCGACCGCGCTGGCGCCGAAGGCCTCGCAGTTGTTGTTCAGTTCCGCGACCTGGCCGCCGATCCCGCCGAGCTGGCTGGGATTGAGAACGTAGCCGACGCCCTCTTTGCCGTCCGCGTAGACGTATCCGCCGACCAGCGCAGGGCTCATCGACCCGAGATCGGCGTCGCCGGCGTTCTGGGTGGCCCAGTCGGTGGGCGCGTAGTAGTCGAGGCGCTGGAGCGCGGGGGAGAGCTCGATCACTGAGTCGCTGCCGTCGTACGGGTCGCCGGCCGCGTCGGACGCGCCGTTGCCGACGGTGAAGAGCAGGTTCGTGCCGTTGACGACGCCGCCGGCGGTACCCCAGATCCCGGCTTCGCGGCTGGTGGGAACGGCGTAGCTCGTCAGGCCGGTGCCGTCGGTGGCGACGGAGACGACCTGGCCGATGTAGTTGCCGCAGTCCCCGTACAGGCCGCCGTAGGGAATGTAGACGCGTCCGCCAAGGAGCGTGAGCGCGCCGCGCTGCTGGTGGTCGGCGGCGGTGCCCAGCGGCGGGTCGACGGAGGCCTGCACCTCGACGGCGCCGGTGGTGGCGTTGATGCCGACGAGGGTGTGGCTGCCGCCGAGCTTCTCGGCGACGGCGAAGAGCCGGTTGGTCGCCGGGTCGTAGACCATGGTGCCGGTGATGCCGAGCGGGTCGATGTCGCCGCAGGGCAGGTCGGAGTCCGGCTCGGGCGAGCCGAGGTGGGTGGACCAGATGACGGCGCCGGTGGCCCGGTTGATCGCGTACACGGTGTCGTTCTCGG
The DNA here is from genome assembly GCF_000504285.1 of Actinospica robiniae DSM 44927. Lineage (NCBI taxonomy): Bacteria > Bacillati > Actinomycetota > Actinomycetes > Catenulisporales > Actinospicaceae > Actinospica > Actinospica robiniae. Next base: position 512,714 of record NZ_KI632511.1, read on the forward strand.
TGGCCGCGAAGACCCGTCCGCCGACGAGCAGCGGCTGACCGTATACCGCGCCGTCGAGGGTCGAGGTCCAGTCGATCGACAGGGTGGTGAGCGGGTCGAGCTTCGTCTGGTCGCCGTCGCGCGTGTTGTCGAGGTGGTAGGTGGGCCAGTCGCCGGGCGTGACCTGCCCGAGCGGGCTCGCGGCGCTCGCCGCGGGGGCCACACCTGCGACCAAGAGCCCTGATGCCGCGAGGGTCCGCAGGAAGATCCGTCTCATGGGATGCCACCTCGTTCAACGCGTCTGACCCGGGCCGAGCGAAGCTGTGGGTGATCGGCCCCTTCGGTTCTCAGGCTAGGGACCACGGAGACATCCGCCAGGGTCCCACCCAGGCAAAGGTCCGCTCGGTCCCGAACCTGCCTGTCAGCTCGCAGAGACGGAGGTGGACAACATGGGTGAAGGCTGAAATTTCCAGGATCGCGAGTGCTGCGGCGGCGAGTCGGCGGCTCTCACCGGTTTCGCGCGGGTTCGCTCATTCGTGGTGCTGGTGCGTCGCGGCACGGTGGACCGGGCCGTGGGTGTCCTCGACCGCGCTGCCGCACCCGACGCCCGCGCCGATCTGCAGCAGCTCGCCGGTGTCGTAGTCCTCGCCGACGTGGTCGACCTGGAGGGTCGTGTGGGTGATGCGGTAGCGCTCGCGCAGCAGCTGCTGCAGATCACGGCGCACCTTGTGGCAGTCGCCACCCGCAAGCACCAGGATGTGCGCGGACAGGGCGCTCTGCCCGGAGGTGATCTCCCAGATGTGCAGGTCGTGCACCTCGGCGACGTACTTGGCACCCGCGAGGTGCTCACCCACTTCATCGGGGTGGATACCGGTGGGCGCGGCCTCGAGGAAGATGCGCGAGGACGCGCGCACCAGCCCTATCCCGGCCTTGAGCATGAGGGCGACCACCACGAGCGAGGCGATCGCGTCCGCGCGGGCGAACCCGGTGGCCAGCATCACGCCGCCGGCGATCGCGGTGGCGATGAACGCGAACAGGTCCGTCACGATGTGCGCGAACGCGCCCTCGACGTTCAGCGACGTCCGGTTCGCCTTCGACAGCGCCCACGCGGCCGCCAGGTTCACCACGATCCCTACCAGCGCGACGGCAAGCACCAGCGAGCCCGACACGGGCGGCGGCGAAATCAACCGGCGTACCGCCTCCACCGTCAGCCACGCCGATAACACCAGCAGCGTCGTCCCGTTGGCCATCGCCGAGAGGATCTCGGCGCGCTTGAGCCCGAAGGTGTAGCTGCCGCGGGCCGGACGCGCGGCCAACCGCATCGCCACCAGCGCCAGCACGATCGAGCCTGCGTCGGTGAGCATGTGCGCGGCATCCGAGAGCAGCGCGAGCGAGTGCGCCAGCAGCCCGACGACCACCTCGACCGCCATGAATCCGGTGATCAGCCCGAGCGCGATACCCAGCCACCGGCGGTCCGCGTCAGCCGAGACGCCATGCGCATGCCCGTGCCCGTGATCCTCGTGCCGGTCAGCCGGCGCGTGCCCGTGCCCGTGCCCGGACCCGTGCTGGTGCTCGTGCAGTGCCACGCGCCGTCCCTTCGCCCATTCGTCTACGTACCGTCGACCGGCCAAGTACACCGTAGAACCCGGGTATCGCCAAACCCTGCAATGACATCGATTTCCATGGAATGTCGCTCACTGAAACGACATCGGTTTCCATGAGCGGGCGCGCGGAAATGACATTGATTTCCATTATCCGCGCAGGCCGGACGGGGTGTGGCAGTGTGCTGTGCGTTTGTTTCGCGGGTTCACTCGCTGCTAGCGTGCGCGTGCTCCGCCGCCTTGTGGCGGAGCTTCGTCGTATTCCAACGGTCCCGGAGGGGGGACGTCCTTCTTGGGCTCACACCTGGCCAGAGCCGGTCTGCTCGTGCTCTTCCCGATCGCCGCGGCCGTGCTCGGCTCGCTCGCAGCCGCGCGCCGCCCACCCGGCCCGAAGTTCACCTCCGGTGTCCAGCACTTCGCCGCCGGCGTGGTCTTCGCCGCAGCCGCCGTCGAGGTGGTCCCGCAGCTCCAGGCCTCCGGCCACCTGCCGGCCGCCGTCGTCGGGTTCTGCGTCGGCGTCGCGATCCTGCTCGGGCTGCAGGCGGCGGAGCGGCGCACCGAGAAGGCCGCCGAGATATCCGGGAGGGCCGGATTCCCCACCGGGATGCTGGTCGCCATCGCCGTCGACCTGGTGATCGACGGCGTCCTGGTCGGCATCGGCGCGACCCTGGGCGCGAACCAGGGCATGATCCTGACCGTCGCGCTCACCCTCGAGATCGGCTTCCTCGCCCTCGCGGTGACCAGCGAACTGCGCGAATCGCTCGGCATGCTCAAGGCCGCGGCGATCGCCTCATCGCTCTCCCTCGCCGTTCCGATCGGCGCCCTGATAGCGGTCGTCGGCCTCGCCCACGCCCCCGCGTGGCTGTTCACCGCGGTCCTGGCCGCCGGCATCGCGGCTCTGATGTTCCTGGTCGCCGAAGAGCTCATCACCGAAGCACACGAGGAGGCCCCGGACACCCCGATCCTCACCGCGATGTTCTTCGCCGGCTTCATCATCCTCTACGTGCTGGACCGCCTCGGCGGATGACGCGGCCGACCGGCTCCGGTCGGCCACCCCGGTCCGGGCCATGCGCGCTCCCGAGCATGACCCGGCGCTTACCATCAGCCGACCCGTTCGCAGTCGTCGTGTTCGGTCGGCTCGAGCTGCAAGGTCGCGTGGACGATGCCGTGACGCTACTGCCCCGTCTGCCATCAACAACAGCACAACACGCCACGCGCCACCTGGCAAAGCCGGCGCGGCCATCGTCACCGTGTGCCGCGGCTGCTGCTGCGGACGGCCCGAGAAGAACCCCGGCGTCGGCGACTGGGTCCAGGCCGGCGGCCCCGGCGCCGCCGAGCCGCCCGCGATCCTCGATCTCCACCGTTTCAGCCCTTCCCGCCGCGTCCGCGCGGAGTCGGGCATCGACTCGTAGCGGACGCGGCGGTCCGCCGCCGTGACGGATGTCAGCCGATTCCGGTGACCGACAGGGCCGTGGTCCAGTTGTTCTTGATCGCGCTGCGAGCCGCGGCGAGGGTGATGGTGCCCTTGCAGACGGCGTTCTTCAGCTTGGTCTCCACGCCGTCCTTGGTGGTGGAGTTCTTGGCGCCGGCGTGGGGCTCGGGCCACAGGTTCTTCGGGTCGGTCGGCGAGCCGCCGAGCTCGAGGGGGATGAAGTGGTCCTCCTCGTAGTCGGACATGCTGGTGTCGCTGTATCCGTAGTCGGTAATGCCCTGGGCCTTGAGGCCGTTGGTGTACGAGGTCGACGGGCGGACGGTCGCGGTCCAGCCGGACACGCATATCGTGCTGTTGATCGTGGCCTGCGTGACCGCGGAGTAGTAGACGCCCGGGGTGCAGGACGGGTCGGGCAGCGGCAGGTAGGACTGGGAGCAGGTGGCGGCCTGGGCCGGCGCGGTCGTGGCGGCGATGATGCCGGCCACGCCGATCGCAGCGGCGGTGAGGGTGGCGGTGAGGCGGCGTGCAGAGCGCATCAGGGGTCTCCCGCAGATCGTCGCCCGACGTGGGTATCGGGCGGCCTGACGGCAGGACACCATCGGCGGGATCATGGCGATAGGCCGAGCGGGTGAACATCCTGTGTCTAGATGATCGGATGACCCAGACTTGTCAGTATTCGTCAGCGAGGCAGTGCGGCGCGAAATCGGGAGGAAGCGGAAGAAGGCTGCGTGCTCATAGGTATCCTCGTTGGCCATGCAGACGTCGGCCGGCGGGATTCCGCACTCCGTGGCGAGCGGGGTGGTGGCGTCGAGCGAGCCGCAGCGCGCTGTCGCAGACTCGAACAGGCAGACGCCATATTCGGGAACTGGAGCGAGGATTCTGTTTCAGGGTACTGCATTTTTTGGGCGGTGGCGATCATCGACGAGGGGAGACACTTATGTCACAGTTCTCTACGATGGCACCGAATTCTGGATGTGCGCACCCGGCCAAATTGGGCTGGAGCCGGCATTCCGCTCGAAGCGGGGCGCACGCCACGCGGCCGGCTCCGGTTCGATCACCGCCCACCCGGACTGGAGCGGAGCCTCCGGTTCGAAAGGATCTGAGTCGGCGACGTTGGTTCACTTCAGCTTTCATCTTAGTTCTCGGTCTTGTCCGCCAGCTATCCGCCGCCTTGCTCAACTGTCGCCCCGTCGGCACAGCGGCTTCGTCGGCAGTACGGACGTTCGCCTTGAGTGCTTCGTGGAGGCAGTGCCTCGGTGCAGCGCTACCTGCCGTGATCTTTACGTAAGCGTTACTGATCCTTTGCCGTTTGAGTTGACGAAGCCGAAGCACGCTCTCGATACTGGAAACTGCGTGCTCGTACACTCTTTCCTCTCCCCGCAGTTTTCCCTCATCGTCCGTCACATAAGTGAAGGGTCGTGCGGTGTCCACTCCGCGGAACGGCTACATCTGGCTGGAGAATGCAAGTTTCGGTAACGGCAAGTACGCACGTGTCGCGCGGTCGCGAACCCCGAATGCGATGACCGTTCTCGACGCGAGATACGATCACGGTAATGCTCTGTCAAGGGTGACCGGGTTTATTCAGGGATCCAGCCCGCTGGTAGCCTGCGTCCAGTTCGCGGGGCCGGATCAGGACGACTGGCTCGTATACCACCCCGGAGCAAGGACTCTCCAGCACGCCAAGGAAGCCTACGCATACGTCCATTTCATTCTCGCCATAGGATTGGCAGTCAAAGCGGGGGCCGAAAGCCGCAACGCCGCCAGGGTGGCCGGTGCCGACTGGAAGATCCCCGCAGAAGTCTGGGAGCAGGCCGGCAGGGCAGGGCAAGCCGACCTCCGGAACCTGGTCGCCGGTGCTTTCGACGTCAAGGATCTGCACCGCTATCCCCAGGAAGGGTATTACTACTATCAGCACGAGCCGCCGGACATGCTCGTCGCGGGCAAGATCCGTGGCGATGACATCCGCTCGCGGTGACTGCGTGGGATTATCCTGCCGACTTGACTGAGAAGATCGAAGACGAATGCATCGGTATCTGGCATAGCCTGTCTAGCCGCTCGCCCGACCGGCGGCCACCTCATGGAGCCGGTGTTGGCGTCCGGCCGGGATTGACAGCCTGACACGCAGCCAGGTGAGCCCGTGGCCCTGCCTGCGGTCGGCTTGAACTGCGGCCTCGTCTCCGACCCTGCCGCGCCGGTCGCAGAACGGGCGGCTCCACCCGCGCGTATCTTCGCCGAGTTCCCGCCGTGCGCGGGGTGCGCCAGGGCGCACGAGTGCGACACGCGCTCGCCGTTCGATCCGGACCGGGCGTTGGACCTGCGGCGATGCACGCGATCGAGGCGGGTGGCGAGTGCGCTCAGACATACTCACCCGTTCGAGTGATGGGGGTGTGGCGCGCGCGAGCGGACGATGACTCACGTGCGCACCGGCCCGGTGCGCACATTCATGTGAGCTTCTGGGGGTCCCGCCTTGATATCGCAACGACTGCGCCGCGGCTTCGGCGCGCGCCTGCATCCGCAGCGGCGCCCGTCGCGACGTGCGGCCGTCGCCGCGCTGGCCGCGCTGGTCGCCGCCGGCCTCGCGACCTCGGCCGCTCCGGCCTCGGCCGCGAACAACCCGTCCCCGCCCTTCCACGAGTGCCCCGCCGTCGGCAACGCGCACGGCTGCGCGGTGCTGCTGGTCTTCCAGGCCGACGGCTCGGTCTCCGTGCTGAGCGACCCGAGCAGCGGCAACCCGTACGACGGGAGCGACGACACCGAGGTCGGAGTGCTCAACGACGCCGGAGTGGCCATCCCGGACGTCACGCTCACCTCGAACACCGACATCTTCGGATTCGACGGTGACGGGATCTGTTCCGGCGAGTTCTCCGGCACCCCGGCCGGCTGCCCCTTCGACACCACCGAATACGCCGGCCCCGGAGTGAGCTACTCCGGGATCAATGCGAACAAGACCGCCGGCGTGGTCACTTTCGCCGACTCGTGCACCGGAAACACCGCAGCGAGCTGCACCGCCTCCGCCGGACTCGACGCCGGGGCGAGTGCGTTCTTCTCGCTCGAGGAGAACCTGACCGGTGCGTCGATCGTGATTCCGAAAGCCAGCCCGGCCATCTCCTCGACCACGCCCTCGCCGGGAACCGCCGTCGGCGGCTCGATCTCCGACTCGGCGCTGCTGGCCAACGGCCGGGTGCCGGACGGCACGCTCACCTTCGACCTGTACGGCCCCGCCGACCCGACCTGCCAGACGCCCATCAGCGTCTTGACCGCACCGGTCGACGGCAACGCCGCTTATTCCTCCGGCGGCGTGACGGCCACGGCCCCGGGTACGTACCGATGGACCGTGTCCTACGGCGGCGACGCCAATAACAACCCGGTGGCGGCCACCGCTTGTGGCAGCGAAACGGTGACGGTCACCAAGGCCAGTCCGACTCTGGGTACGACGCCGTCGGCTTCCGTCCCGGTCGGCGGCACCGTCTCCGACACCGCCAACCTCGCTGGCTCCTACGCCGGAACCGGCAACGTCGTCTTCTCCCTCTACGCCCCCGGCGACACCGACTGCCAGAACGCGCTGTACCAGCACAGCGACCCGGCGAGTGGCGACGGTGCCTACTCCTCCGGCAACGTCCAAGTCACCGCCCCCGGAACCTACGACTGGGTGGCCACCTACAGCGGCGATGCCAACAACGACTCCGCTGTCAGCGGCTGCGGAAAAGAGACGGTCCGGGTCACGCCGCAAACCCTCACCGGGCGCGCCTACGGCCTCTCGGCCTCCACATCGGCCCTCGGGCTTCAGCTGCTGACCGTCAACCCGACCCCGGACACCGGCGCGATCGCCACCACCGCAGCCGAGACGGTCGCACCGCCGTGCGTCGTCACCCTCTCCGGCCTGATCACCTCCAGCAACGTGTGCGCGAAGCTCACCACCTCGCAGTCACCGGCCCAGTCCATCGCCCAGGCGTCGATCGACAGCACGAAGATCGGGTTGCCGGGAGTACCGGTGATCAGCGTCGGCGCGATCCAGTCGCAGTCCTCGAGCACCTGCGCCGCGGAGGCGGGCAACACCACCATCGCCTACCTGAGCGTCGGGGGCGTGGTCGTGATCGCCAAGCCGACCGTGATCGCCCCGAACACGAAGATCAGCGTACTGGGTGTCAGCCTGATCCTGAATGAGCAGATCGCCGGCCCCGGCACGCTGACCGTGAACGCGGTGCACGTCAAGATCAACGCCCTCGGTCTGGACCTGGTGAACGCCGACGTGGTCCTGGCCTCGTCCACCAGCGACATCGAGAACTGCCCGTAGGAGCGGGCGGACGGTACGCGGCGTGGCCACCGCCGCCCTCGACGGCGGCCACGCCGCGTACCTCCGGAACGACTCCCGTTCGTCGGCCGACTGCTTCAACCGGCGGACTCCGTCTTCTCCAGGCCGTTCACATGCGACTGTACGAGGAATGTCATGAGCATTGGCTTCGCAGTGGGCGAGGAGAAGTGGCGAGCGCGATTGGGCACGCTCCGGCAAGTGGTCCGGCAAGAGGTCGTGGCGCGACAGGTCGCGGCGCACTTGCCGGACCTTCCGCAGCGGCGGGTGCTCGATGTCGGCTGCGGTCAGGGCACGCAGGCTCTCCGGTTGGCTCGTCGAGGACACGTCATTACCGGGTTGGATTCGTCGGATCAGCTGCTCGGTGTTTTTCGGGCTGCGTTGGACCCTGGTGGTTTATTCGGCAGGGTTCTGATCTCGTAGGGTTGCCTGGCGGGCGGCTTGTCTCCGATCTTCGCCTGCGGGGAGGATGAGGGTCGTGTCGATGCAGCCCGCGCCGTGGCCGGAGCCGGATCCGCAGGTTGCTGCGGCGATCAAGGCGATCTACCGGCGCAAGGTGCTGCCGTTGGCGGTGCAGGTCAGGGACATGCTCGGGGAGGTGTTCCCGGATGAGGGGTTCGTGGCGGGGTTCGGGGTGCGGGGTCGGCCGGGCTATTCGCCGGGGCGCCTTGCGCTGGTGAGCGTGTTTCAGATGGCGCAGAAGCTGACCGATCGGCAGGCTGCGGAGGCGGCGGGCCGGGATCTGTCGTGGAAGTACGCGCTCGGGCTGGGGCTGGATGATCCCGGATTCGATCACAGCGTGCTGCCGGAGTTCCGTTCCCGGGTGCTCGAAGGTGGGCTCGAGCAGCATCTGTTGGACGTGCTGCTGGTCGCGTTGGTGGAGCGGGGCCTGGTCAAGGCGGGTGGGAAGCAGCGTACGGATTCCACGCATGTGGTCTCGGCGGTGCGGGATTTGAACCGGCTGGAGCTGGCCGGGGAGTCGGTGCGGGCCGCGGCCGAAGCCCTCGTCGCGGCGGCTCCGGGGTGGTTCGCGTCCGAGTTCGATGTCGCGGGTTGGTCGGCGCGCTACGGGCGGCGGATCGATTCTTGGCGTCTGCCGACCTCGCAAACCAAACGCGACCAGCTCACGGCCGACTACGGCCAGGACGGGTTCGCCCTGGTCAACGCCGTGTACGCGGCCTCGGCGCCGGTGTGGCTGCGTGAAATTCCGGCGGTGGGGGTGTTGCGGCGGGTGCTGCTGCAGAACTACTACGTGTACGAGGAGGAGACCGGGAAGCAGGTGATCAGACGGCGGGATGCGGAGAAGGACGGCATCCCGCCGGCCCCATCGCGGATCGCCTCCCCCTATGATCCCGAGGCCCGGTGGGCGGCCAAAGGCGATGACCTGTTCTGGTGCGGCTACAAGGTCCATCTGACCGAGACCTGCGACTGGCCGGATGAGCCTGCTCCCGGCGATGCCTCCCGCAGGCTGGATCCGCCGAACATCATCACCAACGTCGCCACCACGAACGCGACCGTGCCGGATGTGGCGATGACCGCGCAGGTCCACACCATGCTCGCCGATCGGGGCCTGACCCCGGCCGAGCACTACCTCGATTCCGGCTACCCGTCTGCGGCTCTGGTGCTCTCGTCCAAGGCCGAGCACGGGATCGACCTGGTCACCCCTCTGCTGGCCGACACCTCGGCGCAGGCCAAAGCCGGTGCCGGATACGACCGGTCGGCCTTCACCTTCGACTTCGGCGCCCGGAGTGCGACCTGCCCGCAAGGCCAGAGCAGCTCAGCGTGGACCCCATGCGTCCAGAACGGCACCGCGAAGATCGTCGTGACGTTCCCGGCGGCCGGCTGCATCCGATGCCCGGCCCGAGACCTGTGCACCCGCCGCAAGAAAGGCGGCCGACAAGTCACCGTGCCCCAGCGAGAAGTCCACGAGCTCCAGCTCAAAGCCCGCGCCGACCAGTCGACCAAGGCCTGGCAGGCCCGATACGCCCTCCGCGCCGGAGTCGAGGGCACCATCAACCAGGCCATCGACCTCGGGATCCGCCGGACACGCTACCGAGGCATCGACAAGACCCGACTACACCACGTCCTGACCGCATGCGCTATCAACCTGATCCGCCTCGACGCCTACTGGAACGGCCAGATTCTCGACCGAACCAGAACAAGTCACCTCGGCCGCCTCGAACTCTCACTTATCGCCTGACGAATAAACCACCAGGGTCGCGTTGGCGGCGGAGCCCTCGACGGTCAGTGACCAGGTGCGGCTGATCCGAGGCGAGGCCGAGGCGATCGGCGAGTTGTTCGCGCCGGCAAGCTTCGACGTCGTGCTGTGTCACGGCGTGCTGATGTACTTCCCGGACCCTGGTCCGTTGCTGGATGCCATCGCGCAGGTCGTGGCCCCGGGCGGGATCGTGTCGCTTCTCGTGCGCAACGGTGACGCCTTGGCGATGCGCCCCGGGCTGCTTGGCGACTGGGACGGTGTCGGCAAGGCGTTCGACGGTGACGTGTACCGGAATCGGATCGGCGTCGACGCCCGCGCCGACCGGTTGGCGGAGCTGGCGGCTGAACTGGCTCTTCGGCGGTTGCCCGTGACGCGGTGGTACGGGGTTCGGGTGTTCACCGACACGGCCGCCTCAGACGCGGCGCTTCCGGACGAGGCGACGTTGGACGCCATCCTGCACTTCGAGGAGAGGGCCGGCCGGACTGACCCATATCGGCAGGTGGCTGCCTTGTTGCATCTGATCGCCGTGCGCGAGAGCGAATCATCTGCCTCCTGAGGTGTCGCTGACGATCCTGCCGTCGAGCATGGCGATCGCGCGGCCACAGGAGGCTGCGATACCGAGATCGTGGGTGGCGATGACCATGGTCATGCCGTGCTCCTCGTTGAGTGCGATGAGCAGATCGACGATCTCCTTGCCGGTCGCCGAGTCGAGATTGCCCGTCGGCTCGTCGGCCAGGAGCAGGACCGGAGCGCCGATCAGGGCTCTGGCTATGGCGATGCGCTGCTGCTGGCCGCCGGAGAGCTGGGAGGGCAGCGAGTTCCCGCGTCCGCCGAGACCGACCGCGTCGAGCAGTTCGTCGGCGCGCCTGCGCTGCGCGGCGCGGTCGCCGCGCCTGGCGAGCAGCGGGGCGAGCACGTTGTCGCGGGCGGTGAGGGCGGGCAGCAGGTGGAAGCGCTGGAAGACGAAGCCCACCGAGGCGCGGTAGTCGGCGAGGGCTCCGCGCCTGGCCGCGGTCACCTCGACCTCGCCGACCCGGATCGTGCCGGCGTCGGCCCGCTCGATCGCGCCGAGCAGATGCAGCAGCGTGGACTTCCCGGATCCCGACGGTCCGGTGAGCGCGAGCACGCTGCCCGACTCGATCTTCAGGTCCACCTCGTCGACCGCCGAGATGTGCACCTCGCCGGCGGTGAAGGACTTTCGCAGCCCACTGACCTCGATGTGGATCTCCGGAGTCGGCACCGGTACCCCCTGCCTCCCTCCCGGCAGGCTGGAGCATGCGCGGGACCGCTTCGACAGATGTACTTTGCAGCAGGCCCCTGAGGTACGTCAAGTGAGGTAGGTTTTTTTCAGCGTACGCTATGGCAGTTGCGAACTTTAAGATGGCGGTACGGGCCGGACGGCGTGCGGCGCGATCCTTGAGCCGGGAAGGAGCGGCGGGTTCGCGGAGGCGAGATCTCCCTGCCTGCGTCCAGTACGGTACGACTCCGTGCAAAAAGTCATTCCGACCGACGCAAAACATTGCTACGCTCATCACTGTATTCATGTCACCGTACGCGTGGGGATGAACCAGCGCGGTCTGCTCCACCAGGGCGGCCCTCACGGCCGAGGCCCTGCCGGGCTTCGCAGAGGGATGGGGAATCGCGATGAGTATCAGCTTTCGGATCCTCGGTCCGGTCGCGGTGATCCCGCGCGGTCACGCGGAGATCGGCGGCACCTCGCTCGGGCCGCCCAAGGCGCGCGGACTGCTCTCGACGCTGCTGCTCGCGGCCGGCCACATCGTGTCGCTCGAGGCGATCTCGGCCTCGCTCTGGGACGGCGAGCCGCCCCGCTCCGCGCTGGCCAACATCCGGACCTACACCTCGCAGCTGCGCACGGCCGTGAACCGAGACGGGATCGAGCGGCTCCACGGCGTCGCGCAGGGCTACGCGCTGCGCCTCGAGCGCGGCGACGAGTTCGACCTCGAATGCTTCCGCTCGAGGGCCCAGCGCGGAAGGCTCGCCCTGGCGCGCGGGGACAGCGAGGACGCGGTCGAGCTGTTCACCAGCGCGCTCAGCTGCTGGCACGGGCCGGCCGGGGCCGACCTGAGCACGGTCGGCTCGATCGCGCACCGGCTGCACGCGCTCCAGGAGGAGCGCCTCACGGTGATCGAAGACTGCGTCGAGGCGCGGCTGCGGCTCGGCGCGCTCGCACGGCTGCACGACGAGATGCGTAGCCTGACGCTCGAGTTTCCGCTGCGTGAGCGCCTCTGGGCCGCGTTGATGCGGGTGCGCTACCAACTCGGCGACGTTTCCGGTGCGCTCGACGCTTACCGCGAGGCATACGCCGCGCTGCGCGACGAACTCGGCGTGGAGCCCGGTTCCGAGCTCGTCGAGCTGTACCTGGCGATGCTCAACCGGGAAGTCCGCCTCGAGCCGCTCAAGAGGCCGGCCGAGCCCGGCGGGCACGCCGGGCACGCCCGCGCGGTCCCCCGAGAGTTGCCTCCGGCCTTCGGGCGCCTCGCGGGCAGGGATACGCAGATCACGGCCGTTCAGCGTGTCGTCGTTCAGTCGCTGGACAGCACCGCAAGCGCCTGCGACTGCCCGTGCGTCGTCGTCCTGCACGGCTCCCGCGGCGCCGGCACCTCGACCCTGGCCCACCACATCGCCGCGGGCTTGCGCGACCAGTTCCCGGATGGACAGCTCTACGTCGACATCGCCGCCGTCTCGGCCTCCGTCGAGCCGGCCGACCTCTCCCTGCACGTCCTGACCCGGATGCTGCGTTCGCTCGACGTGCCGCTGAGCCTGCCGCCGCTCGAGGCGGACGACGCGGCGGCGCGGTACCGGACCGCCGTGGCGACCTCCAGGCTCCTGGTGGTGCTCGACAACGTCACCGATGCCCGGCAGATCCAGCGCCTCATTCCGGCAGGCAAGCTGTGCGCGGTGCTCGTCGCGGGCTCCGAGGATCTCGCGGGGCTGGACTGGGCGACGCACCTGCAGCGGGTCGAGCCGCTTCGCCCGGCTCCGCCGCGCCCAGCCCCCGTCGTCCACCCAGCCTCCGTCCACCCGGCCCCCGAGCACGCCGATCCCGCCGGATGGCCTCGTCGGACGCTTCATGTATCCGACGTATATCCCCGGCTCATACGTTCGCGGGGCGGGCTAGGGGAGGCATGAAACCATGGCATACGTCGTATTGAGTGTTCGCATACTGATCAGCCTGGTCTTCGCGGTCGCGGCGATCGCGAAGGCGGCCGACCTCGGTGGTTTCGCGAGATCGGTGCAACAGCTCGTTCCCGGGTTCCGGGGCGGTGCGAGAGCCGCCGCGTACGCGGTCGTCGGCGCCGAGTCCGCCATCGCCGCCGGGCTCGCGATTCCGGACGTGGGCTGCACCGACGACGTCGCGCTCGGCTGTGCGCTGGCCCTCGACACCGCGTTCTGCTTCGTCCTGATCAGGGCGTTGCGGCGGGACGCGGCACCGGCGGCCTGCCGCTGCTTCGGCCAATGGAGCGCGGACTCGCTCAGCCCGGTGCAGCTCGGGCGCAACGCCGTCATCGCCGGCGCCTGCGCGCTCGGTCTGATCGCGTCGGCGGCCGCCCCGACGACGCTGCATGCGCAGGGCGTGATGATCGCAGGCTTCTGCGGCGTCGTCGGCGCCGTCCTCGTCATCGCCTTCGAGGACCTGGCCGCGCTCGTTCGCATCCCGCCCACCGCCCGAGGAACCTTGGAGCACGTATGAAACTCGTCTGGACAGCGATCGTGCTGCTCGCGGCGCTCGGAATGCTCAACCTGCTGCTCGCCCTGGGGATCATCCGCAGACTGCGCGAGCAGGCAGACGCGACCGGACAGCGGGCACCGCGTCGTCTCCGCCTCGAGGTGGGCGAGCGCGTCGGCGAGTTCAGTGCCGTGTCGACCGGGGGCGCGCCCGTCTCTCGCAGTTCCCTGCACGGCTCGGTCGTCGCCGTCCTCTCCGCGACCTGCGCGCCGTGCAAGGCTCTACTGCCCGATTTCCTCGAGTTCGCCGCCGCGTTCCCGGGCGGTGCCGGGCGTATCCTCGCCGTGGCCACCGGCGAGGCCGCAGAGGTCGCCGAGCTCATCGAGCAGCTCGAGCCGGTGGCGCGGGTGGTGACCGAGAGGATGGGCGGGCCGGTCTGCGCCGCTCTCGGCGTGTCCGGCTTCCCCTCGCTGCTGCTCGTCGGCGACGACGGAACCGTCGAATCGAGCGGCGGCTCGATGGACGTGGTCCGCGCGCCCGTCGCGAGGCCGGTCGCCGCGCTGTGAAACCCGGTCGCGAGCGTGCCGGGCTCGCTCAGCTGCGCAACCTGCCGAACGCCGTCGTGCTGATCTGGCGGGCCTCGCCCGCGCTCGCCTCGGGCTACGCCGCGTCGATTCTGGCGGGCGCCGGGGTGCCCGCGCTGACGACCGGCCTGAGCAAGAACCTCGTCGACGACGTGGCCGCGCCGGGCGCGTCGACCCGCTCGGCCGTGCCCACCGCGGTGGCGCTCGGGATGGTCGGCGCGATCGCGCTGCTGCTCTCGCCGGTCGCCCGGCTGCTGGTCAACGAGATCGGCCGGCGTGTGGCGCTGCGCGGCGTACGCGAGCTGTACGAGGCCGTCGACCGGTTCACCGGTATCGCGGCGCTCGAGCAGCCGGCGATGCAGGACCGCATCCAGTACGCGCAGGAGGGTGCGCGCAACTTCGGGCAGTTCGCCGGCGACCTCTCGAGCCTGACCACCGGAGTGCTCGCGCCGCTGGGCTTGATCGGCGTGCTGCTCTCGATCAGCCCGCTGATCGCCGCGACCGTGCTGCTCGCGGTGGTGCCCGCGCTGTCGGCGCAGATGGCCCTGGCCCGACGGCGCGCACGCGGCGCCGCGGAGATGGCGCCGCTGCAACGACGCGAGTACGCGTTCGCACGCCTGCTCGTGGACTCCTCCGCGGGCAAGGAGTCGCGCGTGTTCGGCAGCGGGCCCTTCCTGCGCGGCCGCATGCTGGGCGCCCGCGAGGCGGTCAACACCCTGCAGCGCCGGTTGGACCTGCGCGAGGCCCGGGTCCAGCTCGCGTTGGCGACGCTCAGCGGCGCCATCACCGTCACAGGTCTCGCGTTGGTCGTCAGCTCGGCCCAGCACGGACGGCTGACGGCGGGCGACGTCTCCGTCTTCGCGGTGGCGATCACGACCCTGCTCGGCGCGCTGTCCTCGGCGGTCCAGGGAGCGGCGGGCGTGCAACAGCGGCTGATCGTGTTCGGCGATTACCGGCGCCTGGTGGCCGACGCCGCGGATCAGGGCCAGGCCACCGGCGCGATCGAGACCGCACGGCTGAGCGACGCCATCGAACTGCGCGATGTCTGGTTCCGCTACGCCGACGACCAGCCCTGGGTCCTCAAGGGCGTCGACCTGCGCATCCCGGCGGGCGAGTCGCTCGGTCTCGTGGGGCTCAACGGTGCGGGCAAGAGCACCCTGATCAAGCTGATCTGCCGGCTCTACGAGCCGGTGCGCGGATCAGTGCTCTGGGACGGTGTGGACGTCCGGAGGATGGATCCGCGGGCGCTGCGCCGCCGGATCAGCGCGGTCTTCCAGGACCACGTCCAGTACGACCTGACCGCGGCTGAGAACATCGCGCTGCGCGAGGTGGATCCGGCGTCGAACGACGGGGAGTCGATCCGCGAGGCCGCTCGCCGAGGGGGCGCGCACAACGCGCTGGAGCGGCTGCCTCGAGGCTACGACACGATGCTGACGAGGATCTTCACGAGCCGCTCCGACAAGGAGGACCCGGGGACCGGCGTGATGCTCTCGGGTGGCCAGTGGCAGGCGGTCGCCCTGGCCCGGGCCTTCCTGCGCGAGGACGTCGGCCTCATGATCCTGGACGAGCCCAGCACGGGTCTCGACGCCGAGGCCGAGTACGCGGTGCAGCAGCGGATGCTGAGTCTGCGGCGAGGCAGATCGAGCATTGTGATCTCACACCGGCTCAGCGTGATGCGGGCCATGGACGCCGTCGCCGTCGTGGAAGGCGGGGTGGTCGTCGAATACGGCCGGCACGAGGAGCTGATGGGCCTGGACGGCCGATACGCCCGGCTGTTCCGCACGCAGGCCGCCGGCTACGTGGACTCGGCCGCGCTGGAATCGCGCGAGCCGGCTTAGCGTCCTGCCGCGTATACGAGGGTATGAGCGCCCTCGTATACGCGGCGGAGAAGCGGAACTAGCTCTTCTTGGTGCACTCCCACTGGAGCGGGCCGCCCATCCAGACGCAGCAGCACTCGTACGTACCCACGACCTCGCAGTAGCCGTCCGGGACCGGGGCGCAGTAGCCGCTCGGCAGAGCGGCGGCCTCGGTGTGCGGAACGACTGCCTTGACCACGCGGTCCGCGATTCGGCCGATCATGCTCATGGCAACCTCCTTCATGTCTCGTATGACCGCTCCCTGGCAGGGAGCTGATTTCGACGTTAGGCGGGCGATGTACTTCTTCGATATAGGACCGGTCGCACGTCACGCCCGGGTCCTGTATCGGAAATGTGCGGACGCTCCCTACCCTCAGCGCCATGACACTCGTCGGCCGGAGCGGCCTCCCGACGGTGGCCGCGATCGTCTGCGTGGCCGCGGCGGGGGCGTGGGCGCGGCGCAGGCTGCTGGTGGTGACGGTGTCGGGCGAGAGCATGCTCCCGACCCTGGCCGAGGGGGACCGCTTCCTCGCCCGGCGGGGCACCGGGAGGCTGGCGGTCGGCGATATCGTGGTGATCGAGCCCGGTGACCTGGCACCGCTGATCGGTCGCGGACTGATGGTGAAGCGGGTCGCGGCGCTCGCCGGCGATCCGGTGCCCGTGCGCCTGCACGGCACCCGCGGGGAGTTCGACCCGTCGGCGCGGGTGCCCGAGGGGGAGATGATCGTACTCGGCGACGGCGTGCGCAGCTTCGACTCACGCAACTACGGATTCTTCGATCGGCAGGGCGCCGTCGCCGTGCTGTTCGCCCGCATGCCGCGTCGGCCGGGTGTCGCGCGGCAGGCCCGCTTTCGGCTCCGATCCAAGCTCGAGGGAGAGCACTGATGTTCCGGCTCGTCAGGTCGCAGCTGCGGCGGCAGAAGGGGCGCTCGGCGGCGATGGCGCTGGCGCTGCTGGCGTCGGTGGCGGCGTACACCGTGCTGTCGGCGACGACGATCCACCAGCGCACCGACCTGGTGGGGATGGTCGAGCAGAACGACCGTGGCGCCTACGACCTGCTCGTACGGGCGGCCGGCTCGCAGACGTCGATCGAGGCGAAGGAGGACCTGGTCTCCCCCGAGTCGCTCACCGCGCTCAGCGAGGGCATCACGCTCGCGCAGTGGCACCAGATCGAGTCCATCCCCGGCATCTACGCGGCGGCGCCCGTCGCAGTGGTCGGATACGAGGTGCCGATGCTGAGCATCCCGATCGACCTGTCGAAGTACGTGCGGTCGGGGAGTTCGGGCGAGGTGCTCGCGGTCGACGCGACACAGATCTCCGAGAACGGGCTGACGAAGGTACCGGCCGGCCCGACCGTCTACCTCTACGTGACGAACAAGCCGCTCAAGGGCGTCGACGGCAACGCCGAGACCGAGACCGGCGTCTCCCTGTGCAGCGCCCCGACGGCGGCCTTCACCCCGGACCACCCTCCACTCCTGGCGGACCTCGCGTGCGGATCGACGAACACCGTCGATACGTACAACCCGAAGGGAGATCAGGCCGTGGAGTCCTTCGGCTCGACCTCGGGACAGGCGCTGCCCACCGGGATGATCGACATCACGTGGATGTTCCCCGTCCTGGTCGAGGCCGTCGACCCGGTCCAGGAGGCCAGGCTCTCCGGGCTGAGCCGGGCACTCGTGTCCGGAAGCTACCTCGGCGAATCCCAGCAGCCGGTGGACAACGACGTGACCGGTGCGACCACCGCGATACCGAGCGGGGTCAACAGCCAGCCGTTCGCGGGATCCGTGCCCCCGCTCGACAAGCAGCAGTTCCTCTGGACGAACGTGCCCGCGCTGATCGCGAAGAACTCCGCGATGCAGGAGCAGTTGGCGCTCACCGTCTCCCGGTTGCCGCAGCAGGCCGCCGACGCCGTGGCGGCCGGGGAGGACACCGGGCGGCTGCTGAACGTGTTCAAGGGGCTGCACGGCACGCCGCTGCCGGCCGCCGGACAGACGATCAGCGCGCAGCAGGGCTATGACATGCTGGTGAAGGCGCTCAGCACCGATTCCATCTTCACGCCGCCCAGCGAGCCGAATGCGGGTCGGGAGCTTCAGTCGTACTTCACCGCCTCGCCCGTCACCTTCACGCCGTCGGCGGTGACGGGTGGCGACAAGACGGGGGTGGCCGCGGGCACGGTCTCGAACGGCTTCGGGGGCGACCTGAATCCGGTCATGTCGGCGATCCTGGGCCTCGGCACGAACGGCCAGGACCTCGGCGACCTGCCGGACACCTCGGTGCGGGGCATGACGGGCCACTCCCAGACCGAGATCGGCCCGGGCCAGCAGGTCGCCTTCGACATCCAGGGCACGTTCGACTCCTCGAAGCTCCCGAGCGCGTCGACGAGCCTGGGATCGGTGCCGATGCAGACCTATTCCTCCCAGTCGGCGCAGGGTGCTGATCCCGCTTCCAGCGCGGCGCTCGGCGGGCAGGCGTTGGAACCGAACGGGAACGTGGCCGGCCTGCTCTCCACCGCCCCCTCGATCATCACGACGCTCTCCTCCCTCTCGACGCTGGAGGACACCGGGAACTACCAGACGAGCGGTGCCTACAACACCGGCATCGACCCGGACGCGCCGATCAGCGCGATCCGGGTGCGGCTCACCGGCGACCTGGGCATCGACGCCGCCTCGAAGGCGCGGCTCGAGAACGTCGCCGAGGAGATCCACCAGCGCACGGGGCTCCAGGTCGACGTGACGATGGGCTCCTCGCCGCAGCCCGTCGCCGTCACCGACCCGGCGGGCAACTACGGCCGGCCGCAACTGCTGCTCAGCGAGCTGTGGACGCGCAAGGGCGTCGCGGCCCTCGTCGTCGCGGCGGCCGATGAGAAGTCGCTCATCCTCTCCTGGCTGATGCTCGCGGTCTGCGTGGTCTTCGCCGCCTCGGCGACCGACGCCGCGGTGCGCGGCAGACGCAGCGAACTCGCCGTCCTCGCCTGCGTGGGCTGGCGGGCGCGGCGGCTGTTCGCGCTGATCCTGAGCGAGGTGGTGTTCGTCGGGCTCGCGGCGGGAGCCGGCGGCTGCTGCGTCGCGCTCGGCGCCGAGGCGGTCAGCGGGCTGCCGCTCGGCCCCGGCCGCGCGCTGCTCGCGATCCCGGGTACCGCCCTGCTCGCCGCGCTGGCCGGACTCCGGCCGGCGGTGCGGGCCGCGCGCTCGCATCCCGGCAGCGCCGTCGCGCCTGCGGTGGCCGCGCCGCGAGCCCGCGCACGCGGCGTCAACAGCCTGCGATCTCTCGCCTTCGCCGCAGCCCGGCGCTCGCCCGGGCGCACCGTCACCGCGGCGCTCGCCCTCGCGGTGGGCACCGGTACGGTGGTCGCCCTCGCCGGCATCCAAGGCGCCTTCCACGGCACGGTCACGGGAACGCTCCTGGGCAACGCGGCCGTGGTGCAGATACACGCCTCCGACTACGCCGCCGCGGCTGTGACGATGCTGCTGGGCGCGGCGTCCGTCGCCGACGTGATCTACACCGGCATCCGCGAGCGCGCGGGCGAATTCGCGCTCCTGCAGGCGGTCGGCTGGCCGGATCGCGCTCTCAGCCGCCTCGTGCTGTGCGAGGCCGCGCTCGTGTGCTGGCTCGGGGCGGGCCTCGGGGCCCTGAGCGCCGCCGCCGTGCTCGGCGTGATCTCCGGGGGTCTGTCCGGCACCCTGCTCGCCTGGACGCTCGGCACGGCGCTCGTTGCCGGCGCCCTCGCACTCGGCTGTGCCTTCCTCCCGGCGCGCACCCTCGGCCGGCTCACGCCGTCCGCGCTCCTGGCAGAGTGAGAAGTCCGGGGCAGGGGCCCGTTCCTTCATGAGTAGGTTCCCGCGCTCACTCACCCTTACCAGCGGCGCTGCCTCACGCCACTACGCTGCAGGCGTGCGCATCTAGCCCACGCACGGCGTCGGCTGCGACGGCATGCCACTGCCGCACGCGATCGGCGAGATGTCTGGCCGCGTCTCGGCCGGCCGTGAGGCGTGGGACACTGCGTTTCGTGCGTGATCGGTTGGAAGTGCCGGGCGGGCTGTGGCTTCGCCGTTGGTCGGAACGGGATGCCCGGGCGGTCGCGAGCGCGTTCGCGGATCCTCTGATGCGCGGGCAGTCTGCTGAGCCGCCGGTATCGCAGGAGGCTGCGGAACGTTGGCTCGTTGATCAGGACGAGCGCTGGCGTCAGGGTTCTTCGTTCTCCTTCGCGATCGCCGACCGGCAGGACGTCGCGGTCGGCAACGTGGCCGTGGGCGCGATCGATCGGCGTCACGCGACCGGGTGGGTCTCGTACTGGATCACCCCGGCGGTTCGGGGGACCGGTGCCGCCTCGCGCGCTTGCAGGGTTCTGGCACGTTGGGCTTTCGACGAGGCCGGTCTGTTCCGGCTGGAGCTCGGCCATCGGGTCAATAATCCCGCTTCCTGTGCGGTGGCCAGGGCTGCCGGTTTCGCGGTCGAAGGGCTTGAACGGCAGAAGTTGGAGTATGACGGCGTGCGCTACGACGTCGAGCTGCACGCGCGCCTGGCCACCGACGCGGATCCCGATCACCCCGCCGGTTGAGCAGGTGCGGCCGGCGGTAGCCGACTTCCGCGCGCTCATCGGCTCACCACGCCTTACTGCTCGGCGGCAGGTCGTCACGACGCTCGCCGAGCTCGGCAATCGCCCACACACAGCACCCGAAGCGCGCGTCAAAGCAGCGCTCATTCACTGCCGGGCGCAGTTCCGCCTCGGCCGCGCCCGGCCCCGGCGACGGAACAGATCCACTGACCCCCGGCACGTCGAACTCCCGCCCCCGGCGGATGCCGGAGAGACGGGAGTTCGACGTCTGACGCCTTTGATGCTCAGTGGTTGACCTGGAACCAGGGCTCGGTCCATCCCAGGTACGTCTTACCCCAGGCGCTCTTGACCGCCGCGATCGTGGTCACGGTGAAGGTGCCGTTGCCGCCGATGTCGGTGGACACGAACTTGCCGCCGCCGATGGAGATCATGACGTGGCCGTCGCCTCCGCCGAAGAACGCGAGTCCGCCTGCAGGCACGGAGGTCTCGCCGGCGTGCTTGTACTTCGCCGGGACGGCGAGCCAGTGGTCGTACGCGGTGTTCGACCCGGAGTTGGCGAAGCCGTAGGCCAGAGCCATCACGTGATCGCACATGCCGAAGTAGCTCGCGTTGTACGCCGTCGACTCGTGCGCCTTGGCCCACGCCACCGCCTGGGCGCAGGTGTTCGGGTCGCCGAGGCCTGAGATCGAGCAGGTCGGCGCGGTCGTTCCACTGCACAGCGGAGCGACCAGGCCGTCGGAGCCGGTGTAGACGTAAGTGTCGGTGATGTAGCCGGTGGAGATCTTGTCCCAGATGTCGCTGGTGCCGTACTTGCCGGTGACCGTGTCGCCGTAGGTCTGACAGGAGATCGTGACGCCGGCACCGTTCGCCACCGACGCCACGACTGCGGCGGACGTGTGCGGGCCGGAGTGCACGTTCACCGACTCCCCGGAGTCGGTGTGCACCGTGCCGGATGCAGCCAGCGCCGTTCCGGCGGCGGCGAGGACGAGCGTGGTGACGCTCGCCCCGACCGCGAGGACGCGGCTGGACCTGACGCCGATGTGCCGCATGGCGGAGAGCTTCATGGGAACCTCCGTTGGGTGGGTGAGGCACGGGTCGTGCCCGGACCGACCATCCCAAGCCCCGCTAACATCCGGCTTTCACGTCGCTAACATCCAGGCTTCGGCCAGGTGGCCGGGGTTGGTCAGAATCCTGTTTCAGCTCCGCCGGGGGCAGGAAGGCCTCGGGCTGGCGGCGAAGATCGGGCCTCGACCGGCCAACAGGTGAGCGCCGTCGCACCCGACGCCCCAGTCGCACGTCAGGAATTTGAAGTCGGACGAGTGCCGTCAGCCGGCAACGCAGGTACTGCCGTTAAGGGTGAAGGTGGGTGGCGGTGTGGTGTTGCCGGTGTGGTTGGCCTGGAATCCGAAGCTGGCGCTGCCGCCGGGCGCGAGCGAGGCGTTGTAGCTCAGGTTGGTGGCGCTGACCGTGCCGCTGGACGGGGTGATCGTGGCGTTCCACACGTTGGTCACGGTCTGTCCGGACGCCAGGGTGAAGGTCAGTTTCCAGCCGTTGACGGTGCTGCTGCCGGTGTTCGTGACGGTGATGTTCTCGGTCAGGCCGGTGTTCCAGGCGTCGATCGTGTCAGAGACCTTGCATGCCCCGGCCGGGCCGGTGCCCGATGCGGATGCAGACGGCGATGCGGGTGCGGATGCTGGTGCCGACGCGGAGGTGGATGCGGATGCCGACGGGCTCGAACTCGCCTGCGCGGGGTTGCCGATGCTACCGGGTACGGTGAGCAGCGCCTTGTACCAGGTCGCGGCCATCTTGTCGTAGCCGGCCGCCGTGGGGTGGATGCCGTCGGTCAGGTCGGAGGTGGTCAACGCGTCGTACATGTCGACCAGGTGCACGTGCTTGCCCGCAGCGTCCTTGCTTGCCACGATGCCGGGGATGGCGGCGTTGAAGGTTTGCACCTGGGCGTTGTAGCTGCTCAACGGAGTGATCTGCGCGACGAACACCTCCGCGCTCGGCAGGGTGGTGGTGATGTGGTCGATGAGCGTGGACAGCCGGCTCGGGGCGTTGGCGACGTCGTAGTTCTGCAGGATGTCGTTGGTCCCGATGTGCAGCAGGATCGTGTGCGGCTGGGTGGAGTTGAGCCAGCCGACGATGTCCGCGTCGATCTGGTCGATCCGCCAGCCGATGAGTCCTTCGTCGTAGTTGGAGCACGCGATGGCCGGGCCGCTGGCGAGCGATCCGACGAACTGGACGTTGTATCCGCCGGTCTGGAGGCGCTGGCACAGGCCGGTG
The DNA here is from genome assembly GCF_000504285.1 of Actinospica robiniae DSM 44927. Taxonomy (NCBI): domain Bacteria; kingdom Bacillati; phylum Actinomycetota; class Actinomycetes; order Catenulisporales; family Actinospicaceae; genus Actinospica; species Actinospica robiniae. The sequence goes on from NZ_KI632511.1 coordinate 535,222, forward strand.
CGGTATCCGCCCGCCGTGGTGTATCCGTCGGTGATCGAGTCGCCGAGCGGCATGACCTTGACCGGGTCGGTGGAGGCGGCGCTCGCGGTGCTCGAGCGTGTCGCGGCTCCCGTCATGGCGAGCGCGACGGCCAGCGCCGGGGCGAGCGCGGCCGCGATCCATCGTCTCTGCCTGTTCGTCTGCATGTGTGTTCTCGATCCTGTCTCAGTGTCCTGGGAGTCAGTGGCCGTAGCCAGCTGCGTTCGACGATGTTCGCGGCTGCCGAACCGGGCGTTGCCGCCGAGGATGGCCAGTTGGTTCGGGCCGCCGTGCCGGCGAAATTTCCGGTCGCGACGGCCGTGCGACTTCGTGGAGAGAGCACGAAAGCCTCCAGTGTGAGCGCTAACACGAGCCCTCGCGGTGGATGGCCACGGCGAACTGTCCCGGGTGCGCGCTCCGGGCGGTATCGCCGCGAACGGAGAGCGCGGCCCTCGGACGACGACGTGGGCACCGTATAAATCCGCACTGGCACCCGCAATGCCGATCCCCGACCGCTCGAACCCGCTCCGAGATCGCTACGACGGGCGATCTGCGGCGCACGGCTGTTCAGCAGCGCCGCCTCAGGCGCCGACGCGTGGGCGCGGCTGTCGGCGATGTGAGAGTGCAGGTGAAAATTTCGTCGGAGGCCATCCGTTGGGCTGGCGGGCGGTGGCCTCGCAGACGTGGGCGGGGAACCAGGTAGCGGTATGGTCGGCGATGCTGCGCCGGCCTGCGCTCTGGCGGGTGCGGCGTTCCTGCTGGAGTTGGCGTTCCCGGCGGCGCCAGGCACTTTCGGCCTCATGGCGCACGCTGAAGGTCCCGGCGGACTTCTCGGTCGCACGGTCGTTGTGGTAAGCGGTGTAGCGCTCGCAGTGTCCTGCGTCGGTACGGGTCTTGACGGCTCATCGACCTTGACAAGCACCTGGACCCGATGATCGACGCCCTGCGGGCTCTGCCGAAGAAGATCGGCGATCCGATCCTGCGGGCGTGACCCTGCAAAGAAGACCTGACGGACCTGCTCGCTCTACACGGCACGAAAACAGCGACTACGCGCCCGGGCCGCCACCACACCCCGCGCCCGAGGCCGCCACCTCACGACCCGAACCAGCGGACGCCACAGCCAACCCCGAAAAATCTCAACTCCCTGACGGAACCATAGTTCGAAGGGCGCAAAACCTCTCGAACAGCGTTTGCAGCGGACGGTAGGATCCGATGACGCGGAGCATCCGAGGATCGCGCGGTCTCCCACGACGCAGCGTCATCGTTCAGAGGATCACCAGCAGATCGAGGCGGCGGATGCACAAGCACGTCATGACAGCCGAGTCGGCATTGTCAGTGATCGCGGAGCTTGACTCTCACGAAGTACGAGCCTGCATCGGTGGCGGATGGGCCGTTGACGCGTTGATGGGCATGCAGACGCGCGAGCATTCCGACCTCGACCTCTGGCTTCCAGCAGCTGACCTCGATCCCTTGATCGCCGCCTTTTCGCAGCTCGGCATCGACCGAGTGCTCCCCTGGGGCGGTGACCGGCCATGGAACTTCGTGCTGCACGACGGTGAGAACCTCCGGGTCGATCTTCACTTGTACGAGGAACTCGCCGACGGAGCCGTTCACTACGGCAGCGTGTTGGACGCATACCGCTTCACCATGGCCGACCTCGGTGGCGAAGGCCAGATCCTCGACAAGGTCGTGCGCTGTGAGACCCCTGAATGGTCACTGCGATGCCACGCTGGGTACACGCCACGTGCTATTGACTTCTCTGATGTGACACACCTTTGCGCCCGGTTCGGGTTCCCTCTGCCCGAACCTTTTCGCACCAGCTAGCCCAATGGTGAGCACCGCCAAATCCGATGAGCCGTCTTGACGTGGCCTTCGGCAGTCGTCCTTCTCGCGTCTGCAAGGAGAGAATCAATTGGCTTCGGTATGGAGGCGTAGGCCGTATGTTCGAGCTGTCCCGCCCATCGTGTCGGAGAGGCGCGTGGCGACTTCGTCGCCATGAGGGCGATCGAATTCCGGGCACGGCGAATCGCCGGCGACACAAAAGGCCCCAGTCCAATAGACTGGGGACAGTTACCTGCGATTACTCGGCGCGACGGCCGACCGACGACAGCGCGCGCATCTGCTCCCATGTGCTGGGAGCACACCACCCACTGCATTGCGCTTGCTGTCCGGTAGCGATGACCTGCGCAGCCTACGACGCAAGCGACGGCCATGGACGGAGACCGGTGCGGTTCACTGGGAATGGACGGCGTCATGGGCTCGGCCCTGTTCGGTGAGGTGAGCCAGTGCCGCCAGGTGCTTTTCGAACGCGGTCCGGCCCTTGGGGGTCAGCGAAAGCCAGGTGCGCGGACGGCGGCCGACGTGCCCCTTGCGGATTCTCACGTAGCCCAGCTCCTCCTGGGCGGTGGCGGTCCTGGACAGGGTGGAGGCGCTCATGTCGCAGTTCTCTACGATGGCACCGAATTCTGATTCTGCGCACCCGGCCAGGAATGCGGCGAGTTTGAGCTTCGGCATGGTGGCGAACGCCTCGTCGAGACCGCAGGGCTCGGCCTTGGCGGGCTCGGGCGCGGCGCTCACCGGTTGCGCCGGGCGAGCCGGCCGTAGCCGGCTGTCGCGCCGAGTGCGACGCCGGCGTAGACCAGGGCCCAGCCTGTGCGTCCGGTGACTGCCCAGATGGTGGCGTAGCCGGCCACGGCGGCCAGGGTGAGCCAGAGCCATTTCCAGCGCTGCCTGACGGTGGCGCCCTGCGCGGGATCCGGGATGACGCCGTTGCGTCGCCAGTGGAAAGACAGGCCCGCGAACAGTGCGATCTGGATGAGGAGAAGCGTGAGCCCGCTCGCACCGAGTATCGCTCTGCCGCTTCCGTGGCCGACGAGATCTGAAGCGCCGAGCAGGGCGAGTCCGGCCGAGGTGAGCAGGGCGGCAGTCACGGAGAACCACGTGGGGACGCGGTGGGAGCTCGCGGCCTGGCGGGTGGTCAGGGCGGTGTCCAGGGCGAGCCGCCTGTCGAGGTTGTCGCTCATACTTGCACTCTAGCATCTACTTTCCACTTGGAAAGTAGATGCTCGGATGACACTCACGCCGTCGGGTGCTGATGCTGTGCCACCCGGGGCCCCGCCACCGCGGCCGCCGCGACCCACTCGCCCGCGTGATCGCTATGTGCTTCAAAGGCAGCACGGCGCTCTCCGGCCCGGACGTTGCGCGAGAAACCGGCGGCGTGGCACGAGTACATCGATGTGAAGGCGCCCGTATGGATCTTCGCCATGCTTGCGCTGGCCGGCTTGGCCGGGGGTGCCTGTATGGTTCTCGTCAAGCTGTGCGGGCGTTTGTGCTTCTGGTCCCGTTCGGGGCAGTCACCCAGGGTTGAGCCGCTCGGGTCTCCTGAAGAGGTCGCGGCACGGGTTCGCGAGATCGAGCCGGGGGCGGAGCTGTCGGGTCCGTCTCATGGCTGGATCCGGTCCTCGGCGTGGTCGATCGAGCTGGCTATCGGCTCGGATGATCCGGTCGAGTGGATCAGGCTGTTCGTCCGCGGTAGCGGCGATGACGTGGTGGGGCGCATCATGCGTCTGGCCGGTGCGCTCGGCTGCGTGGTCTTCGATGACGGCGAGCTCGAGTCCGTCTGGGATGCGGAGGATGTGAGGCTCTGGCACGCCTATCAGCGGGTGTGCGAGGAGGAGGACGCTTCGCACGCTGGTTGACGCCGCCGCTCCTGCGACCGGGGCGTCAGGCTGGCGCTTGGTACAGGACCCCGATTCTGATCGGAGCGTAGCGGAACAGGGCGCGTTTGAGTGCCCTGTTTCCGCGCATGGAGGGTGTCTCGCCCTTGATGGAGGTGCCGGAGCGGCGGGCGACGGCGGCCAGGCATCTGCCCAGCGCTTGGAGTTAGCCGGTCTGCTGATCGTGGTCCATTGTTGCAAGGCAAAGTCGTCGCAGGCGTGAAGCTGTACCGCCGTGCCATCGGCGTCCGTGTTCGTCAGTCCGCTGCGTCCGATCGGGGGATTCCGCGGTTCCGCCCGGCGCGTCGAAGAGAACAGTGCTGGACGAGACCGGGCTGAATATTCCATAAATGTCCTCACATGGATGGCGCGGTTCATCCCGCGCCGGGAACCCGTGCGCCCGACCCGAGCCTCGTGCCGGGTCCTGCGCCCGGGCGTTATGGCAAGTCGCACCCACCTTGACCGCATTCCATGGAGGACGGATCCATCATGACCGAGCGTTCCCGGCGCAGTTTCCTGAAGTCCGCGACCATCACGGGAGCGGTGGCGGGCGCCGCGCTGCTGCCGGCCGGCGCGGCCGACGCCGCGGCGATCCCCCAGTCCCGCCCCGAGCCCGGCCAGGGCCACGAGTACGAGCCCCTGGCCGGCCCGGCTGCGGCCCACCCGGTGGTGGCGTATGTGAAGAACGCCGCGACCGGGGAGATCGTCGTGATGTCCGGCGAGCACGAGGTGGTCCATAAGGACCCGAAGCTCGCCGCCCGCCTCACGCGGCTCGCCGCCCAAGCCCCCGCTGCCTGATCACGCTGCCTGATCACGCTGCGCCTTTTCGGAAGCACCCCCCCACCCACGGCCCGATGATTCACGGAGTCTGCACACGCCATGTCCTCGCACAGGGAAGCACCCGAGATCTCCACCGACCCGGTGGCGGACAACACGGATCTCTACGCGTTCGTCAGCCCCGACCGCCCCGACACCGTCACGCTGATCGCGAACTTCCTGCCGTTGGAGGATCCCGCGGGCGGCCCGAACTTCTTCGAGTTCGCCGACGACGTGCTCTACGAGATCCACGTCGACAACGACGGCGACGGCTACGCCGACATCAGCTACCAGTTCCGCTTCACCACCACGGTCAGCGACCCGAACACGTTCCTTTACAACACGGGTCAGATCACCTCGCTCGACAGTCCCAACTGGAACCGGCGCCAGTTCGCCGGTGTGACGCGGGTCGAGCACGGCTCGCACGAGACGAAGGTGCTCGGCGAGAACCTCGCGTGCCCGCCGTGCAACATCGGTCCGCTCTCGACGCCTGACTACGGGCGGCTCGCGGCCGAGGCGGTGCACCGGCTGCGCGGCGGCTACACCGTGTTCACCGGCCAGCGCGCGGAGGGCTTCTACGTCGACCTCGGGGCGATCTTCGACCTCGCCGACCTGCGGCCGTTCCAGAATCTGCATGTGGGCTCGACGATGCCGGCCAGCGGCGGGATCAACGCCACCAAGGCGAAGAACGTGCACAGTATCGCGCTGCAGGTGCCGCGGGACGAACTGGCCCGCGGCGGGCGCTGCCCGAGCGACGTGACCGACCCGCACGCGGTCATCGGCGTCTGGTCCACGGCGAGCCGGCAGCGTTCGCGCGTCTACGACGACGACGGCTCGGTGACCAATTCGGGCCCCTGGGTGCAGGTCTCCCGCCTCGGCAACCCGCTGATCAACGAGGTGATCATCCCGATCGGGCAGAAGGACCGCTGGAACAGCCAGCGCCCGGCCGACGACAAGCAGTTCGTCTCGCACTACTCGAACCCTGAGCTCTCCGGGCTGCTGACGCCGCTCTACCCGGGCGTCTTCCCGAACCTCGAGACGCTCGACACGTCCGGCAAGCCGCGCACCGACATCATCGCGATCCTGCTGACCGGCCTGCCTGCCGGCATCGTGCCGGGGTTCCAGAACTTCACCGGTCCGACGCAGGCCGACCTGCTGCGTCTGAACATGGCGATCCCGCCGACCCGCCACAAGCCGAGCAACCTCGGCCTGCTCGGTATGGACCCGGCCGGGTTCCCCAACGGCCGCCGCGTCTTCGACGACGTGACCACGATCGAGCTGCGCGCTCTGGCCGGCCTGACCTACGCTCTGGTCGACAAGACGTTCACCCCGGACGCCGCGGCGGGCGAGATCACGCAGGGCCTGACGTCCAGCAACACGGACGTGACGGCCGAGAACACGGTGCACTACCTGCCCTGCTTCCCGTACCTCGGAACGCCGCACTCCGGGTTCTTCAACCCGGACAACAACGATCCGGCGCCGGACCTCAGCCAGACCCCGGCGGGCGCGCCTGGCACCGGCGACGGCGCGACAGAGGCCGGAGTCGACAAGAAGACGCTGGTCGGCGGCGCTGCCGCGCTCGGGTCGGCCGCCGCGATCGCCGCCGTGGCGCATCAGCGCGCAGGCCGTCACACCGAGGCCGACACCGCGGCGGCTACGGGCATCGGTTCGGCCGCTTTCGACGTGGACAAGGGCTGACACCTGCTGGATGGTCAGTCATCGACCATCCCGATCCGTACGGCCGGCCGCTTCCCCGGACGCGGCCGGCCGTACGGATCAGGCTCGAGAATCGGAGCGCGACGCATGAGATGTCACGGCAGCCGTCTGCTCCGTCCCTCGAGCGGTCTCGTGCTCGGTCTGCTCTCCGCGCTGCTGGCCGTCGGGGGCTCTGGCGCCATCGCTTATGCGCTGGTTTCTGCCCCGACGCCGCCCGTGCAGCCCACAGCCGCGCAGGCCGGAACGCTCCATCCGGCTGCCCGCTCCGCGCGCCCGAATCCGACCGCGTCGCTGCGGACCTTGCCGGCGTCGCCGCCGACCCGGCTGCGCATCCCCTCAATCGGCGTGGACGCGGTCATCGACACGCTCGGCTTGAACCCAGACCGCACCGTCGAGGTCCCCGGCAAACCGAACGATGCCGGCTGGTACGACGGCTCGGCCATGCCCGGCCAGGTCGGCGCGTCCGTCCTGCTCGGCCACGTCGACTTCGTCAGCACCGGCCCAGCGGTCTTCTACCGGCTCGGGGAACTCGAGCCGGGAGCCGAGATCCTCGTCACGCTCGAAGACGGATCGACTGCCACGTTCACCACCGACGCCGTGCGCGAGTTCCCCAAAAGCGACTTCCCGACGGACGAGGTGTACGGCCCCACCGACGGCACCGCCCAACTGCGACTGATCACGTGCGGCAGCTGGGACTCAGCCGAACACAAGTACGTCGGTAACACCATCGCCTTCGCGACCCTGCGCCCACCCGGAGCTCAGGGCGTGAAAGCCGCGGCTTCGCGCCCGGCAGCGGGCCCACGTCCTCGCTGAGGGCGGCGCCTTCCGCTTTGACCGACCGACCCCAAGGAGAGGAACGATGTTCCTGCGCGCATTCGAAGGCTGGCACATCCTCATCATCCTGGGGCTGGCCGTGGTGCTGTTCGGTGCGCGCAAGCTGCCCGACTCGGCCCGTTCGATCGGCCAGTCCCTGCGGATCTTCAAGTCCGAGATGAAGGCCGCCGGCCAAGACGGCGAGGCGGATCCCGCCGCCCCCGCGCCGATCCTGAGCTCGGCGCGTGAGGGCGGTCAAGCGGACCACACCCAGGAACCGTCCAGCCGACCGAACCCGAACACCTCACGTGAATGAGACCTCGAACCCGCCGCGAGCGCGCGCCGTTCCGCCGCCCGGGAGACCGCGTACCCCGGATCGAAGTGCGGCCACATCCCCGCACCTCTCCGCATCCCGCGCACCACGCAGAACCACGAAGGAGCGAACGATCGTGAACCACGACCATGATCACGACCACCGTTACGGGCCCTCGCCGAGTGCCAGCGTCGTCTTGAATCTCGGCGAGGACATCGGGGCCCTGATCATCGAGGCCGATGAATCCCTGCACGGCGTCGAGATCGAGATCAGCCGCCTGCCGCGCGACGACGAGGCTGTCCTCCCGCCGCGCACGCACTCCATCGTGCGCCAGCGTCTGACCCGTCCCGTGCCCACCTACGATGCCGTCTATCCCGATCTGAATGAGGGCACTTACACGATCTGGAGCGATCCGCACACCCCGCGGGCCACGGTCGAGATCCGCGGCGGCGCCATCACCCGGCACCAGTACTCCGCCGGGTAGGCGCGACCAGCACGCATCGCACCGGAGCGGAGTTCAGCTCATGGAGGTCTTGGCCATCTCTTCGCAGCTAGGGGCTTGATCGGCTGTTTGAGGGATCCCGGGCCGTTTCGACTACGCGTACGGCAACCGGTGCGTCGTCATCGGGCCCTCGTTCGCTTTCGTCGGAAAGGATTTCGGTCGCATAGCGCGGTGCCGGATCGATCGCCCGCTGCCGAAGCGGGCCATCTGGACCTGCGCAAGCCGCAGCGTTCCGTGGGAGAACAGCAGGCGATCGGGCATACTGCCGCCCAAGAACGTTTCTGCCGGCGTCATCGGCGGCGATTGTTCGTGCTCTGTCTCAGAGTTCTCAACATCATGGTATCGGGTGTGCCTGGATTGCTATGATCGCGGTCATGACGGTTCGTTTGCAGGACGGCAGTGCCGGAGACGCGAACTACGAGGCGATCGGTGTCGGCTACACCGGCTACCGTCAACCGGACCCGCGCATCGCGCAGGCGATCGCCGGGGCGCTCGGGGACGTGCGGAGCGTGCTGAATGTCGGGGCGGGAGCGGGCTCGTACGAAGCGGCCGCGTACGAGATCACGGCGGTCGAGCCGTCCGCGTCGATGCGGGCGCAGCGCCCGGCGCATCTGGTCGAGGCGATCGACGCGGTCGCCGAGGATCTGCCGTTCGACGACGACTTCTTCGACGCGTCGATGGCCACGTTCAGCGTCCACCAGTGGGGTGATCTGGCCGCGGGGCTGGGCGAGATGCGGCGGGTGACCCGCGGACCGGTCCTTGTGCTCACCTGCGACCCGGACTTGGTGCGCGATTTCTGGCTCTACCGCTACGCCCCGCTCGTCCTGGACACCGAGGCCCGCCGCTACCCGTCGATCGCGAGGATCGCCGAATTGCTCGGCGGCACGGCCACGGTGACCTACGTGCAGATCCCGCTCGACTGCACCGACGGATTCAACGAGGCCTACTACGGCCGCCCCGAGATGCTCTTGGATCCGGGCGCCCGCAGGGCCAACTCGGCGTGGAGTTTCGTGCCGGAGCCCGTCGCCGCCGCGTACACCGAGCACCTCGCCCGCGATCTCGGCGACGGCAGCTGGGACGCTCACTACGGCGCCCTGCGCACGCAGCCGGAGTGTCAGGGCTCGCTCGTCCTGATCCGCGGCATCCGCGACTGAACAGGTGCGCAGGCCGCGCTCTGGTCGGTGGAGGCCAGAACCGGAACAGACCGCGCGTCCAGGTGCCCTCGCGTCCCAGCGGGAGGACGCCGTGGACCCCCGCCGGACCGGGACGATTTTCTCTGCGGGCCGAGATGGGGTAGGGCAGCTCGATCCTGACCACACGACAGCAGGGCCCTACACCGACCGCGAGGGCCTCGTTCGCCGCACCCAGATTCCCGCACCCGTCCTCGAATACCTCACAGCCGAGAACTCCGGCCGGCACGGGGGTGTGCTGGAGGCGGAAGAGGCGTTGGTGGACTGCGTCATCAGTAGTCTGCCCAATGACTTCAGTGCCGCCCGACATGATCGGCTTAGGGCCGTTGTGGATTACCGCTGGGGTCGTGCCAGCTGGACGTGAGCGCGATGTCGCGGACTGCGGCGCGGGTCTTGGGCGGGCCGAGGGTGGGCCGGCCGGCGATCTCGTGCAGGGCGCAATTGTCCTTGGTGATACCCGGTTCATTCCGGCCGACCGGCCGACCGGCCGCGCCGGGCTCGGCCGGGCGTGCGGCGCCTCACCCGTGCGCCGGTGAGCGATCGCGTGGGCTTTGCCCGGGCTCTTACGCTCGCCTCGTGACCAGCCAGGATTGGATTCTCACCCTCGTCGTGATCACGGCGCTGGGTTTCGACTTCACCAACGGCTTCCACGACACCGGCAACGCGATGGCGACGTCCATCGTGACCGGCGCGCTCCCGCCGCGCATCGCCGTCGGCCTGTCCGCGTTGCTCAACCTCGTCGGGGCGTTCCTTTCCCTCGAGGTCGCCGCGACCATCGCCAGCGGTCTGGTGTCCACCACGGCGGTCACCCTCACCGTGGTCATCGCCGCACTGGTCGGCGCGATCCTGTGGAACCTCGCCACCTGGTTCCTGGGCATCCCCGCGAGTTCGTCGCACGCGCTGATCGGCGGGGTGATCGGTGCGACGATGGCCGCGGCGGGATCGCACGCGGTCAAGTGGCAGGGGCTGGTCTCGAAGGTCATCGTCCCGGCGGTGCTCGCCCCGATCGTGGCCGGCCTGGTCGCCGGCATCGGCACCTACCTGGTGCACCGGGTTCTGCGCGGTCTCGATCCGCGCGGCACCGACCGCGGGTTCCGGCTCGGACAGATCGGGTCGGCGTCCATGGTCTCGCTCGCGCACGGCACCAACGACGCGCAGAAGACCATGGGCGTGATCACCCTCGCACTGATCGCCGACCACAACGTGGCCGCGAACGCCAAGGCACCGACCTGGGTCATCGTCAGCTGCGGGCTGGCCATCGCACTGGGTACTTACGTGGGCGGCTGGCGGGTCATCCGGGCGCTGGGCAAAGGCCTGGTCGAGATCGAGCCGCCGCAGGGCATGTCCGCGGAGTCCGCCTCCGCCTCGGTCATCCTGCTCTCCACCCACTTCGGCTACTCCCTGTCGACCACGCACGTGGCCACCGGATCGATCCTCGGCTCGGGCGCGGGCAAGCAGGGTGCCGAGGTGCGCTGGCACGTCGCGCGCCGGATGGCGATCGCCTGGGTGATCACACTGCCGGCCGCCGGGCTGGCCGGCGCCCTGGCCTTCTGGGTGGCGAACGGGATCGGCGGGACGGGCGGGCCGGTGCTCGTCTTCATGCTCCTGGTGCTCGCCTCGGTCGGCATCTACGCCGCCTCGCGCCATCCGGCCGTCACCCCGGAGAACGTCAACGCCGCGTGGACCGGCTCGCTTCACCCCGACCCGCAGCCTACGGCCGCCGGCCAGGGCTCGAGTGAAGGAGCCGGCGCGTGAACAGCTGGATCAATCTCAATGCCCTGTGGAAGATCGTGGTATGGGGCCTCGTGCTCGGGGGCGGACTGCCCGCGCTCTTCGCCGTCGGCCTGCGGCTCTGGCTCGAGCACGGCTCCGCGCCCGCGGGCGGCGCGACCACTGCCGCACCCAGCCGGGGCGCGCAAGCCATCGCGCTGATCTGCTTCGCCGTCATCCTCGCAGCGATCGGCTGGGGTATCTACGTCATCGTCTCGGGCACCTGAGCCGATACCCGCTCGAACCGCGTGTCGTACTATCCCGTTTGCCCCGGACCTGCGTCACCGGACCTGTTGTCCTGTTCGGCCACCATGTACTGCGCGTACCAAACGGGCCACTCCGGATCTTCATGCCCGATCTCCTGCTCGTGGCGACCGTGCGCCTCGGCCGCCCGGATCAGTGCCGCGGTCAGTTCGTCCGCAGACTCGTAGGTCGTCGGCACGATGATCACACCCTTCCGGGCCCTCGGGCGGGGCCCAGGTCAATATCCTCAGGTCAACCCATGCACATCGCATCCGTGCAGCCGTCATCCATGGCCCGTGCGCAGGCCGTGGGGGCGAGGAAGTGCGCCATTCGGGGGAAACCGGGCATGAACCGGAAACCGGCAGGCCATCTGCGTCGATCCGGCCGCAATCCGGCCTGCCTTGCCCGGCTGTCCCGGCGCCGGTGGCGACGGGCTCGGCCCGGAGTGACACTTGCTGGACAGGTGAGGACCAGCGGACGACACCGCCGCTCTGCATGGAGGAGTCCATGGCCGAGTTCCATTTCACCGAGACGACGAGCGCGACGCCCGAAGAATTCGTTGCCGCCCTGACCGATTTCGGCCCGGGACGCGAGGAGGTGTTCGGAAAGAGCGACGAAAAGTACCTGCACGTGTACTCGACGGGCCCCACCTCCGCAGACGTCAAGGAGGGCTCCAGCGGCTTCTGGGAGCGGCTGCAGTACGACTGGAGCGACCCCCGGCGCGTGACGATGAAGACCGTCGACTCCAACACGTGGGGCGGCCACTCGGGCCACGTCTACGCCTTCACCCCGCAACCCGACGGCACCACCCGGCTGGATGTCGATGTAGTCCGCGAGGGCAAGAACGTGAAGGGAAAGTTCACGGCACTGATGCTCGGCAGCGTTGGCAGAAGCGTCCTGGAGAAGCCCCTGAAGAGCACCATCAAGGCCGTTGAAGATCGCAACAACCGCCCTCACGTTCAGCAGTCCGCGAGCTGAGCTCCCGGCTTTTGCCGCTGAGCGGAAGTCACCGGCGGAACCCGGCCACCGCGGCGCCGAGGCCGAGTTCGAGGTCGCCGGGCTCCTGAAGGCCTCGGCCGACGAGGTACTCCAGACGCTCACGGGATGCGGGCCCGGCCACGGACCTTGGCGACGGTGATCGCCGGGACCCGGGCCAGTTTGTGCAGCAGCATGCCCAGCGAGGCGTCTCCCGGGCCGCCGGCCTTGGCCGCCCCCGCCGTGTACTGCTGAACCGCGGTGAGGTCGACGTGCGCGGAGAAGAAGTCGGGTGAGGCGCTGTCGAGGACGACCACGCGCACGTCGTCCGGGTCGGAGTGGTGGGCCATGTCTCCTCCAGTTCGCTACCGGTTGCCAAGCGCCCGCTCCACCCTCGCGGCCTAGCCGCCGGACTGCTCATCTCCGTCTTCCTCCTGGTCATCGCGGTCATCGCGGTCGCCGCGGGGTGCGGTACCACTCCGACCAGGCGCCGCCCGACGGGCTTGGTGCTGCGCGATCGCGGCGTCGACGTACTCGATCACGTCCGGGTCGAGGCGGTAGAACCGTTTGCGGTCGTACCAGGTCACGATGGCCGCTCCGAGGATCACCCAGAGCAGCAGTCCGAGTCCGGCGGCCAGAGCGCCGTGGGCGAGCCCCGCGTCGGCGCGGGCGCCGAAGTACATGATCGAGCGGGTGCCGGCCAGGATCTCGCGGAGCGGCTCGACGTTGCTCAGGCCGCGAAGGGGCCCGGGCAGCGCCTCGATCGGCACCGTCCCGCCGGCCGAGGCAAGGCCGGCATAGACGAACAGCAGCAGGGCGATGAGCTGTCCGAAGGTGCCGGCGGCGGCGAACAGCACGATCGTGCCGACGCCGACGCTCGCGGCGCACAGCCACATGTAGACCCACAGCAGCAGCGGATAGGGGGTGTCCATGCCCACTCCGGCGGCCACGAGGAGTTCGATCGCGGTGAGCACGGCGGTGAGGACCACGACGACGGGCCATTTGACGAGCTGTGTCTGCCAGCGGTTGATCGGCAGCGGCCGGCGTTGGCGCCAGCGCGGCCCGATCTCGTTGGTCGAGTAGCCGAGGGCGGAGTCCACGACGTTGTTCACGATCACCCCGCCGAGGAACCCGCACATCATCGTCAGCAGTGCGATGTAGAAGGCGCTCAGACCGAGCGCTGCGTTGTTCGGCAGCGGCCGGTACTGAGTGGTCGTCACCTTGATCGGGTCGGTCAGGTAGAGCGTGGCGGCGGGCGTCCGGCTCGCGGGTGGGATCGAAGCGACGAGGCGCTGACCGACCTGGTGGGAGGCCGCCGCCAGAGCGGGTTGCAGGATCGCGGTGGCCAACTGGCTGCTGACCGTGCCGGCCCGCAGATTCGTGAGGATCTCGACGGTGGGCACCGTGTGAGCACCGGTGCTCGTCCGCGCGATGCCCGAGACGGTGAGCAGGTCGGCGGTGAAACCGGGTGGGATCACCACCGTCGCATACAGGCCGTCGTCGTCCATCGCCGCCTCAGCCTGCGAGAGGGTCTGCGGCTGCAGGCTCAGCGGGTCCGAGACGGCCGGACTGGCCTGCAGGCCGGACGCGATCTGCGCGCCGACGTCAAGGTGCTGCGATCCGATCGTGGCGCCCTGGTCCTGGTTCACCAGGCCGACCGGCAGACCTCGCAGGTGCGAGACCGGGTCGGCCACCGCGGAGATGTACACGGCGGTCATGACGGCGATCACGACCGACCCCAGCACCAACGGGACCATCCACACCGCGCGGACCCGCAGCAGCTTGCCCGCTCGCACCGGCAGGCGAGGATCGGACTTCACGGCGCATCCCCACGACGAGAGTCACGCCGGCGGACGACGGCGCAAGCCCGCCTGCTCGGGGGCGAGGGCATGCAGTGGGGAGCCATCGTCATCCGTGCAGGGCTCGCCGGAGTGCGTCGACGGTGAGTTGCCTGGCGACGTTGGTCGCGCGGGCGTCGCGCAGGCTGTCGAGCATCATGAAGTCGTGCACGATGCCGAGTACGCGCACCGAGGTGACGTCCACTCCGGCTTCGCGCAGGCGGGCGGCGTACGCCTCGCCTTCGTCGCGCAGGATGTCCGCCTCGTCGACGATGACCAGCGTGGTCGGCAGGCCCTTGAGCTCGTCGAGGTCGGCCTCCAGCGGCGAGGCGTACTTCTCCTTACGCCGCTTGGCGTCGGAGGTGTACTGGTCCCAGAACCACTTCATCCCGTCGGCCGTGAGGTAGTACCCCTCGGCGAACTGCTGGAAGGACGCGGTGTCGAACCTCGCGCTGGTCACGGGGTAGAGCAGTACCTGGGCCCTGAGCGGGACGTCGCCGCGGTCCTTGGCCATCAGGGCGAAGACGGCGGACATGTTCCCGCCGACCGAGTCGCCGCACACCGCGATCCGGCCGGGGTCGAGACCCTTGCTCGCGCCGTGGGCGACGATCCACTTGCCGACCGCGTAGTTCTGCTCGATCTGCGTGGGGTACTTGGCCTCCGGCGCCCGGTCGTAGACCGGGAAGACCGCTGCCGCGTTCGCGCCCACGACCAGTTCGCGCACGAGCCGGTCGTGGGTGTTCTCGTCCCCGAAGACCCAGCCGGCGCCGTGGATGTAGAGGATGACCGGAAGCGTGCCGGTGGCGCCGGCGGGCTTGACGATGCGGGTGCGTACCGTGCCGTACTGCCCGGCGTCGACCTCGACCCACTCCTCGTCGACCGCGGGCTTGTCGACGCCGTCGCCGCTCTGCAGCCCGGCAAGCGTGTCCCGGCCCTGCTGCGGCGGAACCTCGGTGATGCGCGGATGCGGGTCCGTGGCCTCGGCCAGTTCCCGGGCGGCCGGCTCGAGGTAGGGGGCGGGGGGAGCGGGAAGGGTCGCGGACATACCATTACTCCGTTCGGGACGGGTGGGCGGCGGACGCGAGTGGATTCGCCCCGGAATCAATCTCTGGTGCGTGTGCACCGGCCATGCAGAACGGCGATGGCGTGGACGACGTCGAGAGCGCCAGCCTTGAGCCGAGCGGGCACCTTGTGGTCGACCTGCTGCCCTCGGCCCGCGGGGCCACGCACGCCGACCTCGGCCGCATCGAGCGCCGCCTCGCCGGAATCGAGCAGCTTCTCGGCGCCCACTTCGAACGCTGACGGTCCGGTTTCGCCCGCACCGGTCACCCGGCAGCCGCGGCCTCGGCCTGGTCGAGTGCCCCGTCGAGGGAGGTGGCGGCATTGATCAGGGCTAGGTGCGTGAAGGCCTGGGGGAAGTTGCCCAGCTGCTGCCCGGTCGGGCCGATCTCTTCGGCGAACAGGCCGACGTGGTTGGCGTAGGTGAGCATCTTGTCGAAGGCGTAGCGGGCCTCGCCGATCCGCCCGGCGCGGGCCAGGGCGTCGACGTAGAGGAAGCTGCACAGTGAGAAGGTGCCTTCGGAACCCTTGAGCCCGTCCGGCGAGGCGGAGGGGTTGTAGCGGTAGACCAGCGAGTCCGCGACGAGTTCGGCGTCCATCGCGTCGAGCGTGGCCAGCCAGCGCGGGTCGCGGGAGGAGATGAAGCCGACCTTGGGCATCAGCAGCAGCGAGGCGTCGAGCACGTCGCTGCCGTAGTGCTGGACGAACGCCTTCTTCTCCTCGTTCCACGCCTGGTCGAGGATCTGCCGGGCGATGGTGTCGCGCACCTGGGTCCAGCGGGCGATGTCCGCGGGGCGGGAGAGGTCCCAGGCCATCTTCAGCCCGCGGTCCAGCGCCGCCCAGCACATCACCCGGCTGAAGGTGAAGCTCTGCGCGCCGCCGCGCGTCTCCCAGATCCCGGCGTCGGCCCGGTCCCAGTGGTCGCACAGCCAGTCCATCACGGAAGCGAAGGCCTGCCAGCCGTCGTATCCGGCGGTGTCGCGCAGCGGCACGGAGCGGGAGAGGCAGTACGCGGCCTCGCCGTAGATGTCGAGCTGCAGCTGGTCCATCGCGCCGTTGCCCGCCCGGACGGGGGCGGACGCACGCCAGCCTTCGAACTGCCCGAGCACCCGTTCGGCGCAGTCAGGGTCGCCGTCGATGCGGTAGAGGATCTGCAGCGGCTCGCCGGTCGCGGTGCCGCCGGCGGACAGGCGGGCGGCCAGCCACCGGCTGAAGGCGAGCGACTCGTCGTGGAAGCCGATGCTTTCGAGCGCAGCGATGGTCAGCGAGCCGTCGCGGATCCAGGTGTAGCGGTAGTCCCAGTTGCGTTCCCCGCCCTCCTGCTCGGGCAGGCCCATGGTCGCCGCGGCCACCGGTGCTCCGCTCGGCGCGTAGATCATCAGCTTGAGGGTGATCGCGGAGCGCTTGACCTGCTGTTGCCAGCGGCCGCGGTAGGTGCATCGGTGCAGCCACCGCTCCCAGAATCCGCGGGTGGCGTCGAAGGCGGACTGCACCGCGCTCAGTTCCAGGCCCCCGCCCTCGGCGGGTGCGGCGGCGGGTGCCGCAGCGTCGCCGGTGAGGACGGTGAGCATCACCCCGGCCGTCTGTCCGTGGCCGAGCGTGAACTCCGCCGACACGTCTTCGCCGTCCGCGTTCAGCTCGACCGGTGCCGTGCAGTCCAGCCGCAGTTGCGCGCCATCGGCCTGGAATCGTGCGCTGTCGCCGCGCACGGTCAGGGTGTGCCGGCTCGTCCCGTAGTCGATGCGAGGCCGGCACCGCAGCGAGAAGCGGACGGTGCCACGCACCACCCGCGGCACGCGGATGATCCGGTGCTCGCCGCTCGGCGTGGTCGGATCGCCGATCGGCATGAAGTCCACGACCTCGCCCACCCCGTCTGGAGTGAAGAACCGGGTGACCAGGATCGCCGAGTCGGCCAGGTACATCTGCGTCGTGCTGACCTGCTCGCCCTCGACGGTCACGGTGAAGTGGCCGCCGCCGTCGGCATCCAGCAGCGATGCGAAGACGCTCGGGGAGTCGAACCGGGGCGCGCAGAAGAAGTTCACCGCGCCGTGGTCCGATACAAGCGCCAGCGTCTGCAGATCTCCGATGAGGCCGTGGCCGGCGATCGCCGGGTAATCACGGCTGACGCTTGCTCCGGTCACCCGTACTCACCTCTCCGCCCTGCCACCCGATCCAGGTGAGCACTTCCGACTCTCCATCAGACCGCGGCCCCGGGGCCATCGGGCCTGCGCCGGTCGGGGGACCATCGCAGACCGCGGCGATTGCTGCCTCGCGGCTCACGGTGTACCCGGCTTACCGTTGAAGCGTCCGCTACGCGGCCATGACGGGAGTGATCGAAATGACGGAGATCAGACCGAGGTTCCGGACGGTCGACGGACTCTCGATCCGCTACGCCGAGAGCGAAGGGCCGCGTGACCGTTCCGCGTTGTTGCTGAGCCCGTGGCCGGAGAGCCTGTACAGCTATGACGCGATCTGGTCCAAGCTCGCCGAGCACGCGCACCTGGTCGCAGTCGACCTGCCGGGGTTCGGGATGTCCGAGCTCCGCGAGGAGCTGCTCTCGCCCCGGGCCATGGGCGGCTTCGTCGTGCGGCTCGCCGACGCGTTCGGGCTGGACCGGCCGCATGTCGTAGGGCCGGATATCGGGACGGCCGCGGCGCTGTTCGCGGTGGTGGACCATCCGGACAGGTTCCGGAGCCTGGTGGTGGGCACCGGCGGCGTGGCAGTCCCGATCACCCTGGGCAGCCCGCTTAAGGACTGGGTGCTCACCGACGACCTGGCGCCCTACCGGGCCATGGGCCCCAAGGACGTCGTGAAGGTCGCGATCGGCACCATCCAGGGCTACGAGCTGCCGGACATCGTGCGAGAGGACTATCTGGCCTGCTACTGGGGCCAGCGGTTCGTGGACCAGCTCCCGTACGTCCGCGCGTACCCGGCTGAGCTTCCCATCTTGAGCGATCTGCTGCCCGGCATCACGACGCCTTTGCAGATCCTGGCCGGCCGCAACGACCCGGTCGTCCCGTTGGAGAACGCCGAGTACCTCCACGCCCGCGTGCCCGGCAGCAAGCTCGACGCGATCGACGCCGGACACTTCGCCTGGGAGGAAGCCGCAGACGAGTACGCCGACGTCATCACGGCCTGGTGGCGTGCCAACTGAAGGCATCGTTGACCAGCAGGGCTGCTCGATGAGGCGCACCGTGGCGCATCTGCAATCGCGGTGCCATCGGAGCTGCAGGTCGCTGTCAGCGCGCTGCCCCGGGGTCCGACCAGAGTATGAGAGGTCGCAGTCACAGTGATCGACGCTGAGGAGCTAGCCGCGCGGAACGCCGGTTTCGCCGCCGACGGCAGAGCATTCGCCGGCCTCAAGCTCATGCCCAGCGGCGGGTTGACGGTCATCGGATGCGTTGACCCCCGTGTCGACCCCTGCGACGTTCTCGGGCTCGAGCTCGGCGAGGCGGCGGTGATCCGCAACGTCGGAGGCAGGGTCGCGCCCGAGACGCTCCGGACGTTGGGGCTGCTCTCGAAGGTCACGCAGTCCCGCACAGGCGGCGCCGGTCCGGGTGTCACCCACTATGCGGTCCTCCACCACACCGACTGCGGGATCACGGACCTGGCCGCGTTCCCCGAGCTGCTGGCCGAGTACTTCGAAGTTCCGGTCGGAGACGTGGACGGCAAGGCGGTCATCGACCCGGCCGCCGCCGTCCGCCTCGACGTCGAGATCCTCAAGCAGAAGCTCAGGCCCGGAGTCTTCGTCTCAGGGCTCGTGTACGACGTGGCCACCGGACTCATCGACGTCGTCGTCCCGCCTGTGCGAGTGGACGCATGACTGAGAGGAAGGCATGACATCGCGCCGTGCCTGCGGCCGGTCCGGCCCGGGCGATCGCCGAGGGCCTTCGGCTTGCGCCGGAGTTCGCTCTCCCAACCAGTCGTATCGACGGGAAGGCGCCTTCTGATGTGCGAGGATCACGGGCACTCGGCGGCCGAAGCAGCGCAGTCAGCGCCTCGCGTCGCAGACCGACCGGTCATCGACCCGGTGGCCGTTCCCGAGGTCGACGAGGTCAGGGTCACGATCCTGGTCGACAACGCCTTCGACGCCCTGCTGCCTTCCGCCGAAGGCGTCAGCCGGCCGGCGGCGAATACTGGGAGGACCCCGGCGCGGCAGTTCGCCGGCGGTGAGACCGTCGCGGGGCTGCGCGCCGAGCACGGCTTCTCCGCCCTGGTCACCGTCCGAAGCGGGAGCTCGAGCACCACGCTGCTGTTCGACACCGGCGCCTCGCCGGACGCGCTGGCGGTGAACGCCGAGCGCCTGGGCGTCGACATCGGCGGTCTGCACGGCGTCGTGCTCAGCCACGGGCACTTCGACCACGCGGGCGGCTTCGACGGTCTGGCCCGGCTGCGCGGACGCTCCGGCCTGCCGCTGACCGTTCACCCCGCGGTCTGGACCCGCCGCCGCCTCGATCTGCCGGGCAGTCAGGGTCTGGAGATGCCCACGCTCTCGCGCGGTGCCCTGGAACGCGAAGGGTTCGAGGTGGTCGAGCGGCGGTGGCCGTCGCTGGTGGCGGGTGGCATCCTGATCACCGGCGAGGTGGACCGCGTCACCGAGTTCGAGCACGGCATGCCGCCGCCACACCAGGCCTGGGACGGGACCGGTTGGCGGCACGACGCCGCCGTCATCGACGACCAGGCGCTCGTCATCCATGTGCGCGGCCGGGGACTCGTCGTCATCACCGGCTGCGGCCACGCCGGAGTGGTCAACATCGTGCGGCACGCCATGAGGCTGACCGGCGTCGAGAAGCTGCTGGCCCTCATCGGGGGCTTTCACCTCAGCGGTCCCGCCTTCGAGCCGGTCATCGCCCCGACTGCGGACGCGCTCACCCGATTGGCCCCCGAACTGATCGTCCCCGGCCACTGCACCGGCTGGCGCGCCCAGCACGCCCTCGCCGCATCCCTCCCGGACGCATGGGTGCAGTTCAGCGTCGGGACCACCTATACACTCGGCGCAGCCTCTGTCGGTGCTGCCTGATCTGGCCCGGGTCGTCCCGGCAGGACTACTCATTGAGCCGCCTTGACCCTCAGGGCGCGGCGCTGTTGCCACAGGTCACGCCCGGTATGCGTCGTCCTCGCGGCCAGGGCGAAAACAGCTGCCGTCTATTGCGATTTGATGATCGGCTGAGCGCTGGTGGGGCGTGGGATGAGGTGTCGGGTCAGGGTGTGGGCGGCCGCTTCGCGCCGCCCTGTTTCTTCTGACCGCCCGCCCACCCGTTGCGTTGGCGGGGCGGGCTGCAGTTTCAAGATCTCGCCTTGAGCTTCCCTAGAGTTTTCCGTGTGATCTAGCCCGTTGATCTGGTGTTTTCTTGTTGTGGCCGGGTTCGCCCGGATGGGGGTACCCGTTTGGCGGTGGGTGTGGGTCGCTGTCCGGGCAGTTGCCGGGCCTGCGGGCCGGCCGGTAGTGCCGGGCTTTTCGCGCGCTCGGTGCGGCGGTGGCGGCGACGGGTCGCATCGCGCGCCAGTCGCTCGAGGTCGGCCGCGGTCAACTCGCCAGCGTCGTGGGCGGCTTCGTACTCGTCCGGGGATCGGTAGCCGAGATTGCGCTGGATCCTTCGCGGGTTGTAGAACCCGTCGAGGTATTCGAACAGGGCCTGGTTCGCCTCGGCCCGGGTGGCGAACTCCCGGCGGCGCACGCACTCGGTCTTGAGCGTGGACCACATGTTCTCGGCCAGGGCGTTGTCGTAGGAGTCCCCGACCGTGCCCATGGACGCGGTGATCCCGGCCCGCACCAGCCGCGTGCTCAGCTTGATCGAGGTGTACTGCGACCCGTGGTCCGCGTGGTGCACGAGGCTGCCGTCGGCAGGCGGGCGCCTGGAGCGCAGCGCGTACTCGAGGACCGCGCACACCAGGTCCGCGTCCGCGACATCGCTGCTCTCCCACGCGATGACCTTGCGGGAGAACGCGTCGCGGATCGAGGCGAGCCACAACGGCCCCTCACCGGTGGCGATCACGGTCAGGTCGGTGACCCACAAACGGTTCGGTCCCACCGCGGTGAAGCGCCGGTTGACCGCGTCCGCGGGCCGGGGATCATCCGGGTCCGGGATCGTGGTGCGCACCTTGCGCGCCGGGCTCACCCCGACGATGCCGTTCTCGCGCATCAGCCGCTCGACCCGCTTGCGCGAGACCGCCTCGCCCTCGCGCCGCAGCACCGCGTGCACCCGCGGGGAGCCGTACACCCCGCCCGAGTCGGCGTGGACCTCGCGGATGCGCGCGAGCAACTCGGCATCACGCACCTGCCGCGCGCACGGCGCCACAGCCCGCCGGCGCCAGTCGCCGAAGGTGGACGGGGCTATCGCCAACTCCCGGAGCACGGGCTCGACCCCGAACGCCGCCTGGTTCTCCTCGAGGAACCTCAGCAGCGCCGGCCGGTCTGGTCGAGCTGGACCGCGAAATACGCGCTCGCCGCCCGCAGGATCTCATTCGCCCGCCGCAGCTCCATCACCTCCTTGCGCAGCCCCGCCAGCTCCGCCTCCACCTGCGCCGGAAGCTCCGGCACATCCACGAGCGCGCCGCGGCGAGCACCACCCCGGCCCGGACCCGAGCACCGGGCCTCCTCGTCCTTACGGATCCACTCACGCAGCGCCTCCGGATGCACACCGAGCTGACGGGCCATCGCCCGCACCACCGGCTTCTCCTCCGCCGCCCGATACATCGCCACCGCCCGCTCCCGCAACTCCGGCGGATACTTCCTCTGACCAGCCATCAGACCGACTCCCTTCACCTCATCCATCACGCCACGGGTCCGATCAACCGGCAACCCGGGGGACGCTCACCTCCGGCGCGGGCCCTTCCCTCGGAGAGAGATGCCGGAGTCTGCGGGGTGCTGGCGTGGTGGGGCGGGTTGGGGTTGGGGGTGGTGGGGTTGCGGGTGTGTGCTCTCTCCTCGGTCGGTCCCCGGAGGCAATCAGGGTCCTGCCGGGAGGTCAAGCGGCGGTGGTTTCCGTTGATGGGGCGGTTTCCAGTGATGGTTGCGAACTTCTCGTTGAGAGGTTTCGTACGTGCCCAATCCGACTGGGATACCCGTTGCGCGCGAGGTCAAGTACCGGTTCTTCGAGCTCATCCATTCGGGCTATACCCAAAGGCAGGCGGCAGCGGCGGCCGGAGTATCCGAAAGCGCCGGCTGCCGCTGGCTCCAGCACGCTGGTGGGGTGAGCATCGATGAAGAGCGTGTCTAATGGAGTGTGTAAGCGGGTGACCTGTTGAGCAGCAGGTGGTAGTGCCTGGCTGCTAGAAATGGTGACACGCTGTGAGTGGCAAGAAGATGGACCAGGTGCTGTCGGTGGAGGCCGAGGAGCATCTGGTGGAGGAGCTCGAGCAGGTCGAGGGTGCCCGTCGGGTCGCTGCGATCCTGGCTCCGGAGGCGATCGACTCTCTGCTGGCCGAGGCCGAGAAGGCCGGGGGCGGGGCGCAGGAGCTGCTGGCTGCGATCACCAAGGCGGTGCTCGAGCGGGCGCTGCAGGTGGAGATGGCGGATCACCTCGGCTACGAGAAGGGGGATCCGGCCGGGGTCGGCTCGCCCAACTCGCGCAACGGCTCCTACGGCAAGACCGTGGTCACCGCGTCCGGGCCGGTGCGCCTGCAGGCCCCGCGTGATCGGGCCGGCTCGTTCGAGCCGCGGATCGTGCCCAAGCGCACCAAGAGGCTCGGGCAGGTCGACGAGATGATCCTCTCGCTCTACGCCCGGGGGATGTCCACCCGCGACATCCGCGACCACCTCGCCGAGGTCTACGGCGCCGAGATCTCCCCCGCGCTGGTCTCGAACGTGACCGAGGTGGTGCGCGAGGAGATCGCCGAATGGCAGAACCGCGCGCTCGACGCGGTGTATCCGATCCTTTACATCGACGCGATCGTGGTGAAGGTCCGCGAGTCCGGCAGCGTCGTGAACAAGGCCGCGCACCTGGTGATCGGCGTGGACACCGACGGGTACAAGCAGGTGCTCGGCATCTGGATCGAGCAGAAGGAGGGCTCCCGGTTCTGGCTCAACGTCCTGACCTCCCTGCGCAACAGGGGCCTGAAAGACGCCCTCGTCGTGTGCTGCGACGGGCTGAGCGGGCTGCCCGAGGCGATCGGGCACGTATGGCCCGAGGCGATCGTGCAGACCTGCGTGGTCCACTTGATCCGCACCTCGATGCGGTATGTCGCCTACGCCGACCGCAAGAAGATCGCCGCCGCGCTGCGCCCGATCTACACCGCCGCGAACGCCTCGGCCGCCGAGGCCGCGCTCGAAGCGCTGCGCGGCACGTTCGCCCGCAGCGCACCCGGGGTGATCTCCGCATGGGAGCGGTCCTGGGAGACGTTCATACCGTTTCTCGACTTCCCCCTCGAGCTGCGACGGGTCATCTACACGACCAACGCCATCGAGTCGATGAACTTCCAGCTCCGCAAAATCAGCAAGACCCGCGGGCACTTTCCCGACGACGACGCCGCGATCAAACTGCTCTACCTCGGCATCCGCCGCATCGAGGGCCGCCACATCGACGGCGAGGGCCGCCACGTGCCGGCCGGACAGCTACGCGGCACCGGAACCTACGGCTGGAAGCGGGCCCTGAACGACTTCGCGATCCGCTTCCCCGGCAAACTCCCGGTCTGACCAGCAAAACCGTCACCGACGGCAACCGCCGACGGAGACCCGAAGAAGGAAGAACCGTCCCCAAACTTACACACTCCAATTGACAAGCCCTCGATGAACCAGCCCGGGTCTCAGCCCGTTTCCTCTCACTCCAAGACCGGATCGTGATCGCCGACGGCACCCGTGCACGCCGCCCCAAACCGCTGATCGCCGAGGCGATCGGCAAGAGCGTCGCGACCGTCTACCGCGAGATCGAGCGCAACAGCAGACCCAACGGGGTCTATGACCCCTACTACGCCCACAACCAGGCCTACCTCGCCCGACGCCGCGACCGCCCGGCCAAGATCGAAGCGAACGAGCCCCTGCGCGAACAGGTACACGCACTCCTCGCGGCCGGCTGGTCGCCCGGCCAGATCGCCGGACACCTCGCCGCCGCCCACCCCGACCAGTGGCACCAGCGCGCCTGCGCCGAGAGCATCTACCAGGCCTACTACGCCGGCCTGGTCGGCGAGAAGAAAGCGAAACTACGCACCGGGCGCCGCCTGCGCACACCCCACACACGCGCCAAACCCGGCCACGCCGGCCCGATACCCCACATGACCTCGATACGCCAGCGCCCCGCCGCCGCCGACGACCGCTCCGAACCCGGCCACTGGGAAGGCGACCTGATCATCGGCAAACACCAGCGCTCCCAGATCGGCACCCTCGTATGCCGCCACACCCGCTACCTCAAACTCATCCACCTGCCCCACCGGCGCACCGGCGAGACGATGCGCGACGCCCTCGTCGCCCAACTCGCCGACCTGCCCGCCCAGATCCTCAAATCACTCACCTGGGACCAGGGCTCCGAAATGGCCCGCCACCGCGAGACCACCGAACTGACCGGCATGCCCGTGTTCTTCTGCGACCCCCACTCACCCTGGCAGCGGCCGACCAACGAGAACACCAACGGCCTCCTACGCCAGTACTTCCCCAAGAGCACCGACCTCTCCCGCCACACCCTCGAAGACCTCCGCCACGTCGAACACCTCCTCAACACCCGCCCCCGCCGCGTCCTCGAATGGGCTACCCCGGAAGAACGCATGGCACAATGGATCCCCAGACAACACACCACCTTGATTCGCAACCACTGACAGACACCGCGTGGTGAATCATGCATCGCGCCGCTTGACCTCCCGGCAGAACCCTGATGGGGCTTCGCCTGCCCGACCGAGGAGAGAGCCCACCCCCTGGGGGAGTGGTGCGAGCTGCGCTCGGGCCGAGTCCCGCCCGTGGCCCGGTCGCGCTTGATGCACGATCATGCATCGCCGTTCTGGGCTGCGCTTGTCTTCTCTACTCCTTTCAACGTCGGGGAGCGTGTCCGAGTTCCCCGTAAATATCCTGGATTTTCTTTAACCGGCAAAGGCCGGATGCGCGGCTTTTGTCGGTGGTGGTGTCTAGCATGGAGACATACGGGGATAGCGGCTTATGACGGGAGCGGTGGTGGGCGCGGTGGCTGGGCAGGTGGCGGCGGGGGTGTGGCTGAAAACGGTGCAGGAATTGTCCTCGGCGTGCGACCGAGCCACGCGATCCTGCGCGTTGCGTGAGCTCCGGAACGAACGGACGAGGGTGATGGTGGACTTCCCCCCGGCAACCGGACACATCTTTGGTTGCTCAGGCTGCCAGGTTCAGGACCTGGCCGTAGCGCTGCCGTGCCTCGAGCGGGGTCAGATAGCCCCAGCCCGGGTACTTACGCAGCCGCTTGCGATTATAGAAGACCTCGATGTACTCGAACAGCGCAGCGCGCGCAGAGGCGCGGTCCGGCCATTCCCGCACACCGATCTCGGTTTTGATCAGGGCCCAGTGGCTCTCGGCGACCGCGTTGTCGTAGCACGACCCGGTCCGGCCCATCGATTGCCGATACCCGCATCGGGCAATCAGACCCCTGAATCCGGAGCCCGTATACTCCCCGCCCCGATCCGAATGAACCACGCACCCCGGCCGCAGCCGGCCACGCGCCCGGGCCATCTCCAGCGCCGCGCCGACCAGCGCCCCGTCGTGATGCTCGCCCATCGACCAGCCGATCACCTCCTTCGTCGCCAGATCCACCCAGCCGGCCAGATACAAAAACCCCTCACCCGTCGGGATACAGGTCACATCACCCACCAGCCGCTCCCCGGGAGCCCGCGCCGTGAAATCCCGGCCGATCAGATCCGGGGCGAACCGCGCGGCATGATCCTGCTTCGTCAAACACCGCCGCCCCCTGCGCCGGGTGAAACCCGCAATCGAGTGATCCCGCATCAGCCGCTCCACCCTCTTCCGGTTCACCCGATGACCACGCCGGACCAGCTCGGCATGCACCCGCGGCGAACCGTACGCACCGCGCGAACCGAGATGGATCAGCACGATCTCCGCCACCAGCAGCTCCTCGGCCCGCACCCGCGCCAGCCGGGCCGCAGCCGCGGCAACCCAGTCGTAGTACGCGTTCCTCGAAACCCCCAGCACCCCACACAGCAGCGTGACCGCATGATGCGCCTTCTCCGCACCGACAAACCGGTAGACCGCCTCTACCGGGGGTCGTTCGCGAAGAAGGCAGTGGCTTTTTTTAGGTATGCTGATGACCTCGTCCTGCTGCTTGACCTTCCGGCGCAGCTCCCGCAGCTCAGCACGCTCATCCGCGCTCAGATCCGACCCACCGGCCGCCTCGCCCTCGGCCGCAAACGCCCTCACCCAGGTCCGCAGAGTCTCCCCGCTGATCCCCAGCTCCCGCGCCACCTCGGCCCGCGTACGCCCCGAAGAGGTCACCAGCCTCACCGCATCCCGCTTGAACTCCTCCGAGTACACCGGGTTCTGCTGCTTACCCACCACTCGACACCACTTCCTGGTGGACCACGCGATCCACCCAGTCTAGGTGCCCGGCCCCAAGGGGGAAGTCCAATGGAGAATCCTTCCGCATCGTGCACGGCCGGCTTGCGGGATTCTGCTGCGAGGTCTGGGATCGGGGTCGATCGCGCCGAGGCCGTTCAGGATCTGACATCAAGGGCGACCCGGGCACTGACCCTTCGGGCGGATCGAGGATCGGGATGGCCGGGTGAAGGTGATGCAGAATCCTTCCGCATCGACCGCGACATGGGACTCGACCGCGTGGATCGAGGATCGAGATGACCGGATCAGGGTGATGCAGGATTCTTCCGGATCGAGCGCGGCCGGGCCGCGGTCTGGGACTGGGCCCGAGCGCAGCTCGCACTGGACCTCAGGGAGTGGGCTCTCTCCTCGGTCGGGCAGGCGAAGCCCGATCAGGGTTCTGCCGGGAGGTCAAGCGGCGCCATGCAAGATCCAGCATCAGCGGAAGCCGCCGCCGCTTGACCTCTCGGCAGGTTCCTGATTGCCTCCGGGGACCGACCGAGGAGAGAGCACACCCCCGCAACCTCACCACCCCGAACTCCAGCCCGCCCCACCAACGCCAGCACCCCACAGACCCCGGCATCTCTCTCCGAGAGAAGGGCCCGCGCCGGAGGCGAAATCTTGAAACCCCAGCCCTCCCCGCCAACGCAACGGGTGGGCGGGTGGAAGCAAACCCGGGCGACGCGAAGCGGCCGCCCGCAGCCAGACGACCACCTCGACCCGACCGGCCACCACCTCCCACCAACACTCAGTCGATCATCAAATCGCTCTAGAGAGCGCTCGGCGCGGGCGATATCGGTGCCTCGCGGTTGGCGGCAAGGCCGTCGAGCAGCAGCGAGATCAGGCGCGAGGCGAGTTGCCGTTCGTCTTCGTGGCCGGTGATCAGAGTGACGCCGCCCAGTGCCATCAAGACGTCAGCCGACGAGATGTCCGGGCGCAAGGCGCCCGTGACGACGCCCGCATGGAGCAGTTCGTCCACCGCGCCGCTGAGAACTTCGCGGCTGTGCGCCCGTAGTCCCTCACGGCTCGCCAGGATCTTCGGCAGCGCATCGGCCATGCCCCGCTTGGTGAGCATGTAGTCGACGAACCGCTCCATCCACGCCTGGAACGCCGCGACCGGGGGATGCTCGGCGAGCAGGAGGGAGGCGGATTCGCACAACAGCGCGGTCTCGTTCCGGTATGTGGCCTCAATGAGGTCCTCCCGCGCCGGGAAACGGCGGTAGAGCGTGCCGATCCCGACCCCGGCCTCGGCCGCGATCGCCTTGAGTGAGGTGTCCGCGCCATCGCGCGCGAACGCATGCGCCGCCACTTCGAGCAGCCGCTCCTGGTTCGCTTGCGCGTCGGCGCGCAGCGATCGATTCATGACCCTCTCCTTTCGGCGAAGTGTTACCAGGTCTGTTCGGAGGCGCGAACGAGCATCTCGTTGACAGCGACCCGACGGTCGCGGGTGACGATGTAGTTCACCGCGTCGGCGATGTCGCCGGGACGCAGCATTTCCATATCCTTGGTCTGCGTCTCGACCGCCTGGCGGACTCCTTCGCGCAGGTGAGAGCTGAGCTCGGTGTCGACGGTGCCCGGCTCGACGACGCTGACGCGCACCCGCTTGGGCACGAGTTCCTGACGCAGTGCCTCGGTGAAACCGTTGACGCCGTACTTGGTCAGGTTGTAGACGGCGGTATTGGGGCGGGCCACGCGTCCGGCGGTGGAACTGATGTTGACCAGGTCTGCGACGCCGCGCGGCGAGTCCTCGGCCGCCTTGAGCAGGTGAGGCACCGCGGCGCGGGTGACATAGAGCAGGCCCTGGATATTGACCTGCAGCATCGCGTCCCAGTCCTCGGTCGACGCGTCCGCGACCGGGGCGATGTACATGAGGCCGGCGTTGTTGACCACTGTGTCGAGGCGGCCGAGTTCGGTGACGACTCGGCTGACGGCCTTCTCAGCCTGCTGTTGGTCGGTGATGTCGGCCTCGACGACGAGGGCGGTGCCGCCGTCGGCGCGGATGGCGCCGGCCAGTTCCTCCAGCCGCTCGCGGCGGCGGGCGAGCAGCGCGACGCTCGCGCCCTCGGCGGACAGGCTGCGCGCGGTCGCCGCGCCGATGCCGCTGCTGGCGCCGGTCACCAGAGCCACGGTGCCTTCGAGTCGTTTGGTCACGATTCATGCAACTTTCTTAGTAGGCATACCGCGATGCAAGCATGTGCTCTGAGATGGCAGAGGAGGGGGAGCGGCGGCGGTGACGAAGCTGGACGGGTCCGTTGCCGCAGGTGAGCCGTCTGTCGGCGGTCACCAGGGGCTTGGGTGCGGCTCGGGTTCATATCCGGAGCCAGGTCCGCTTAGCTGCTCTCAGCATAACCGGATTCGGCTCCGCTTTGCAAGGCGCGTGCCCGGGTCGGTCGGCGTCGCGCCGCACCACGAGGCCGGCATGGCCTCCGGGGCGACCGACGTGGATGGGTGCGCGACACGCGCGCTCAGCTTCGGATCCGGCATGGGCGGCAGCGGCGTGCGGCTATCGGCGGCGTTTGAGGAAGGCCACGAGGGCGAGAACAGCCAGGAAGAGGACGAAAATCAGTGAGCCGGTCACGACCGCGGTGTCGCTGTACTGCGGCACCGGGCCGGTCACGGCGGCGCGAAAGGGTACGGCGGCCACGATCCGATCGTCCGCTCAATTGTTCGTCGTGTCGATGTGGGCGGCTGCCCTCCTGCAACGCTAGCGACGCGCCGGCCCGCGAGCGGCCGAATGGGTGCTGGGAGCCCGTCACCGGCGTTGATATTTCGCAAGGAACAATCGGGCGCCTTGAGGCTCCGCCTGACCGAGGCCGCTTCCGCGACCGCGCGGCCCCGCCCCGGTGATCTAAGGACGCGCAGCTCAGCGACACTCTGCGCGCGCTGAGCCGCGGACACGCGGCGGGATGGCGCGGCGCTAAAGGTCCGTATGTGCGGCTCGGCGTGGTCGCTAGCATCGTCGCAGATGGGGCCGCTGCCGGTGGCCGCACGTGCACGGAAGGGAAGTCGAGCTGTGGCCTCTTCCGGGCAGTTCCCCTCGCGCGGGGTGTGGCACCGGCCGCGGTTGCGGGTGGTCGACGTGGTGGTCTTCGCCGGCGTGCTGGCGCTGCTGTTCACGCTCGTGCGGCTCGCGCCGGCGCTCGACGCGCCGTTTCTTCCCTCGACCGCGCCCAGCCGGGTCTCGACCGACCCGGTGAACCTGCCGTACTACGCCGTGCGCTCGCTGCTGCGGATGTTCGCCGGGCTGGTGCTGGCGGTCGCCTTCACGTTCGCCTACGCCACGGCTGCGGCTCGACTGCCGCGCGCGGAGAAGGTGCTCGTCCCACTTCTCGACATCCTCCAGTCCGTGCCGGTCCTCGGGTTCCTGACCGTGACGGTAACGGCGTTCATCAGCCTCTTCCCCGGCTCCGAGCTGGGGCTGGAGTGCGCCTCCGTCTTCGCGATCTTCACCTCCATGGCGTGGAACCTGACCTTCGCGTTCTACCACTCGCTCATCTCCCAGCCGCGCGACCTGGACGAAGCCGCGCGGATCATGCGGTTGACCAAGTGGCAGCGGTTCTGGCGGTTGGACGTGCCCGGCGGGATGATCCCGCTGGTCTGGAACGGGATGATGAGCTTCGGCGGA
This sequence comes from Actinospica robiniae DSM 44927, assembly GCF_000504285.1. Taxonomy (NCBI): domain Bacteria; kingdom Bacillati; phylum Actinomycetota; class Actinomycetes; order Catenulisporales; family Actinospicaceae; genus Actinospica; species Actinospica robiniae. The sequence goes on from NZ_KI632511.1 coordinate 565,313, forward strand.
GCCTGGTTCTTCCTGGCCGCTTCCGAGGCGATCAGCGTGCTCGGCCACACCTACGCGCTGCCCGGCATCGGCGCCTACGTCGCCGCGGCCATGGCGCAGGGCTCGCTCGGCCGGGTCGGGATCGCCATCGGCGTGATGATCGCCATGGTGATCGTGGTCAATGTCCTGTTCTGGCGGCCGATGGTGGCCTGGGCTGAGCGCTTCCGCGCCGAGGAGTCCACGGCTGCCGAACGCCCGCGCAGCGTCACGCTCGATCTGCTGCGCCGGTCTTCGCTGCCCGACCTGGTCACGCGCCCGGCCAAGCGGGTCGGGCGGGTACTGACCAAGGCCACGCGCCCGCTGGGCCTGGCCGAGCATCCTCTGCATCGCACCGCGGGACGGCGGCGCGCCGGCGACGTGTTCTTCGCGAGTGCGGTCACCGCCGTGGTGGTCTTCGGCGCCTGGCGCGCGCTGTCCTACGTCCACGCCCAAACCGGGCTGGGTGCTTTCGGGCACGCTTTCGCCCTCGGCGGCGCGACCTTCGTGCGGGTGCTGATCCTGCTGGTGATCGCCTCGGTGATCTGGGTGCCGATCGGGGTGTGGATCGGGATGAATCCGAGGGTCTCCCGTCTCGCCCAGCCGGTCGTCCAGGTCCTCGCCTCGTTTCCCGCCAACTTCCTGTTCCCGTTCGCGGTGGCGTTCTTCGTCGCCGCCGGCATCAGTCTGGACTACGGCGGGATCCTGCTGATGGCGCTCGGCGCGCAGTGGTACATCCTGTTCAACGTCATCGCCGGGGCCTGCGCGATCCCGAGCGACCTGCGCGAGGCGATGCGCGCGATGGGCGTGAGCGGCAGGCTCCGGTGGCGGCGCTTCATTCTCCCGGCGGTCTTCCCCGCGTATGTCACCGGCGGGATCACCGCGGCCGGCGGGGCGTGGAACGCCTCGATCGTCGCCGAGGTCGTCGACTACGGCAACCACCACCTGACCGCGACGGGCCTGGGCGCCTATATCGCCCAGGCCGCCCGCGTCGGCGACTTCCCCGAAGTGCTGATCGGCGTGGCGGTCATGAGTGTGTACGTGGTGGGACTCAACAGACTGGTATGGCGGCGGCTGTACCGCCTGGCCGAAACGAGGTACGCACTGTGAACACCACCGATCTGGCGCTCGCGCCCCGCTCCGGCGGGCACGGTCCTGCCGCACCCGGCCCGGTGGTCATCGAGGCGGACGCGGTCACGATGACGTTCACCAACCCGGACGGACACGCCTTGCCGGTACTCGACGGCGTCTCGCTCACCCTCCACGAGGGCGAGATCGTCGCGCTGCTCGGCAAATCCGGCTCCGGCAAGTCCACTCTGCTGCGCTGTATCGCGGGACTGATCGCACCGTCCTGCGGCACCATCACCTACCGGGGCACCGAACTCAACGGGGCCAATCCTGGGACCGCGATGGTCTTCCAGTCCTTCGCCCTGCTGCCCTGGCTCACCGTCCAGCAGAACGTGGAACTCGCGATGCAGGCCCGCGACGTGCCGGAGAAGGATCTGGCCCCGCGCGCGCTGCGTGCCATCGACCTGATCGGGCTGGACGGATTCGAGTCCGCCTACCCCAAGGAGCTGTCCGGCGGCATGCGCCAGCGCGTCGGGTTCGCCCGCGCCCTGGTCGTCGAACCCGATGCGCTGCTGATGGACGAACCCTTCTCCGCCCTCGACGTGCTCACGGCCTCGAACCTGCGCGGCGAGCTGACCCGGCTGTGGGAGGGCCGGGAGTTCCCGGTGAAATCGGTGCTGATCGTGACCCACAACATCGAAGAAGCCGTCCAGCTCGCGGACCGGATCCTGGTCCTGTCCTCCAACCCCGGGCGGATCATGGCCGAGCTCACGGTCGAGCTGCCCCGACCCCGCGATCGGCGCGACCCGCGGTTCGACGCCCTGGTCGAGACCGTCTACGGCATCCTGACCGGCCGTGAGGAACAGGCCCGGTCCGCCGCCGCCGTCGGCAGCTCCCGCCCCGCGGCCACGCCCACCCCCTCCGAGCTGCCGCTGCCCGACGTCTCCGCGGGCGGGCTGTCCGGTCTGCTCGAGATCCTCGCCGCCCGCGGCGGGGAGAGCGGGCTCGCCGAGCTCGCCGTGGACCTCAACTTCGAGATCGACGACCTGCTGCCGCTGGTGGACGCGGCCGAGATGCTCGGCATGGCCGAGGTCGCCGATGCCCGCATCCACCTGACCGACGCCGGACGTGCCTACGCCGCCGCCGACATCGACACCGGCAAGCAGCTGTTCGCCGTTGCCGCGGCATCCCGGGCACCACTGATCGGCGCGATCGTCAAGGCTCTGAGCGCTACCGATGACGGTTCGCTGCGCGAAGGGTTCTTCCTCGACCTGCTCAGGCGCGGCTTCTCCACCGAAGACGCCCGCCGCCAGCTGGACACCGCCGTCGACTGGGGCCGCTACGCCGAACTGTTCGAATACGACGCCGAATACGGCGAACTCGTGCTCGAGAGCGCGGCGCCCACAGCTGGAACCGGTAGCCCAGACCGGTTTCGGTGATCAGTTGCCGAGGCCCGCCGGGTTCGAGCTCGAGCTTCTTGTGCAGCCGGGCCATAGAGAAGCGCAGATTCCCGGTTTCCCGCGCGGACTGCGCGCGCCAGACGTCTTGCAGGATCTTGCCGTTCGGCACCACGCGGCCGGGATTGCGCGCGAGTACTTCGATCACGGCGCATTCGGTCTTGGTCAGGTGCACGGCGCCCGGTGCGCTCTGCGGTGTTTCGGGAGTGCGCACGATGGTCCTGGCGATCAGGTCAACCTGGTGACTGCGCACGATGACCTCGAAACCGACGGTGCGCTGATCCTCGGCCCGCCGGGGCAGAGCCCTGATCCGCGCGATGAGCTCTTCCATGACGAAGGGCTGGAATGGTAGTCGTCCGCGCCGGCGTCGAGCGCGGTGACCGTCGGTAGGAGCCAGCAACACCTCGTACCCTGGTCGGCGTTCTGGGGGGTGCCCCTATGTTCTTCGTCAAGTCAGCGGGCCGGTTTTCTACCTGGTGTAGGCAGCCGCGACGGGCGTTCGCCGACGTGCCAGTTCGCGCTGGGACGGCACTGTGCGGCAGATCTCTGGCAGGCTTGTCGGATGCGTCCAGAACCCGGTCAGGTCTTGCACTTCTCCGAAGATCCGATGATCGCTCGGTTCGCTCCGCACGTCGCGGCCACCGCGCAACAGGCCGAGTCCTATGTCTGGGCTGTGGACTGGCGCAATGCCCCGTCCTACTGGTTTCCCAGGCAGTGCCCGCGGGCCATGGCCTGGGCTACCGCGCGGAGCAGCGACGAGGACCGCACGCTGATCCTCGGGCCCGGTGGCGGCGAACGGGTGCACGCCGTCGAATACGGCTGGCTGGAGGCGATGCGCACGGTCAAGCTCTACGCCTACCGCTTCGACGCCGCGCGCTTTCGCCCCTTCGGCACTCCGGCCGAGCCGCATGCCTGGGTCAGTGAGCAGTCCGTGCTCCCGCTCGGCCCTGCGGAACCGGTCGGCGATCTGTTCGCCCTACTCGAGGAAGCGGACATTCAGCTCAGGGTGCTGCCCAACCTCTGGCCGTTCTGGAACGCGGTGGTCTCCAGCACCCTCGGCTTCAGCGGCATCCGGCTGCGCAATGCCAAGCCGCAGGATCAGCGGGTCTAGCCATCGACCAACTCTGTCGCCGCGCCCGGATCAGAGCCCTTTGCCTGGGTGACTTCGGGGCGATCTCAAGCATTCGTGACGGTGCGGGGCCGGCAGGCATGAGCCTTTGGGTGCCTTGTCGGGCGTCACGCCGTGCGGGGCGTGTAGAACGCGCCGTCGCGGAGTATGGCGTGTAGGACGTTGATGCGTCTGCGGGCGAGGCGGATGATTGCTTGGGTGTGGGTTTTGCCTGCGGCGCGGTGTTTGTCGTAGTAGGCGCGGGAGTCGGGGTCGGCCAGGGCGGCGAAGGCGGAGAGGAACATGGCGCGTTTGAGCTGTCGGTTTCCGCGTCTGGGTGCGTGTTCGCCGCGGATGGAGCTGCCGGAGGACTTGGTGACCGGGGCAAGTCCTGCGTAGGAGGCGAGGTGGTCGGCGGTGGGGAAGGTGGCGGCGTCGCCGACGGTGGTCAGGATGGTGGCGGAGGTCCTGACCCCGATGCCGGGCATTGAGATCAGGAGCGGGGAAAGAGGGTGGGCCTCCAGCAGGGCACTGAGCTGTCCCTCGAGCGTGCGGCGTTGGGCGAGGATCTCGGTCAGCTGGCGGGCGAGGGATGGGATGAAGGCGGCGTCGCGGGCGTCGGTCTTGGCCTCGCCCTCGTAGAGGTCCGCGGCGCGGCGCATGGCCAGGCCGGGCAGGTAGGCGACCTGGCAGCCGGCGTCTCGGGCGACGGTCAGCGGAAGGGCGCCGATGTTCGCGGGCCGATCGACGATCACCAGGACGGTGCCGAACCTTCGTCAGCAGCTTCTCGAACAGGGCGCGCAGCTTCGGCTCGGCGTTCGGCAGGCGCTTGTCGTAGACGGTCTTGCCGGCCGGGGTCAGCCCGTGGGCGTGGTGTCCGCCCTTGCCCACTTCCAGGCCGAGGAAGACTCCGATGTCGCGGGTGTCGTACACGTTCGCTGCTCTCTACCCTCTTGCGTGTGTCCCTGGCCTCGACCAATGCACCGCAGCCGGCAACCACGTTACACAGGCCGCCCCGAGGTAACGCCCGGCGTTGCACCGGGCGCGGGATGCGGACCAGGCCCCTTATAGCGGTCAGGCAGTGCTCCAAGCCCGGTGGCAACACCCCCCCAGGCCATACGAACTGCAGGGGGAAGACAGCCATGCCGCGCCCGGAGGCCAGGTGCCCCCGTTGCGGGGACTCGTAAAAGGTAACGGGAGGATGTAGGGCTCTACGTCGGAGCCGGACTCGGTGACCGCGTCCGCAGCGACCTGTGAAGCGGTGACGGTGGCGCCGTCGACGCAGTCGAACGCGGCCATGTTTGTGCGCATGGCGGTGATCAGCGTGGTCAGGGTGGCGTTGTTCGGGCCCAGGTTGTTGCTGCCGGATGCGGTGTAGGTGCAGCCGTCGGCGAGCTGGATGGTGAAGCCGCCGGCGGTGGAGTCGATGGCGAAGGTCGGGCGGGGCTGGAAGACTTGTCGATCGGGTCGGCGTATCCGGTGACGTCGTCGGTGAGCAGGCCAGTGCGGCTGGAGGTCAGTTCGCTCGTGCGGCACCTGACGCCGTGTTGACGATTGATGTGGCTGACATGCGCAGATCTGCGACAGGCCCTTGCGTTGCCCGTGGCACCTCCTCACTCTGATGTAGTGGCTATGGGGGGCACATCCCGACGTTTTGCGTTTTCGCGGCCGGCATGGCGCTTGTCGGCGGCCGGCCTGTGCATCGCCGCCGCGGCGACTGCGGGCGTGATGTCGCGGCATTCTGCGGTCGGTCCACAGCAGGACTCGGCGCACCGCGGCGTGGTTCTCGTGTCGACGCGGTCTGAGGGAGCCCTGAGTGGCGGCGGCACGATGTACAGCGACCGTGACGCAACCGGAATCGTGGTCAGCACCGACGGCGAGATCCTGACGAACAATCACGCGATCAGCGGTGCGACCAGCGTGACCGTGACCGATCCAGCCAGTGGAAAGCGATACCGCGGCACCGTAGCCGGCTACTCGGTAGCCGAAGATCTCGCCGTCATCCAGCTCGCCGACGCCTCGGATCTCATCCCCGCACCGCTCGGAGATTCCCGATACGTCCATCCCGGGCAGCGTGTGACGGCCGTCGGCAACGCGAACGGGAGCGGCCGCTTGATCGACACCGCCGGCTCCGTCCTCGCCATCGGACAGGCCGCGACTCTGGATGCGGGCCTGCAATCAGAGTCACTCAAAGGCCTGATCGTCCACGGTGCAGACGTCGTCGCCGGCGATTCCGGTGGCCCGCTGCTGGACCCGAACAGCCAGGTCGTCGGGAGCTTACGACTCCTAACAACTTGAGGCTGCAGGTGGGCGGTGGCTGCCATGGTTGGGCCGTGCACGACGGTTCAGGTGGTGGTGCGGTTCGGCTTGTCCTCGGTGCGTTGCGCCAGTGGGCGGTAGAGCTCGGGGCGGCGGAATCGCATCCACCACTGGCCGACCGAGGCGGAGACCAGATTCAGGTCGAGATCCGCGGTGACCATGTCGTCGGTGATGGCTGCGGTTTCGGCGATGATCCGGCCGTAGGGGTCGAGGAGCATCGCGTTGCCGGTGCGTACCTCGTCGTCGTCGCGGCCGACCCCGTTGCTGAACACGATGAACATTCCGTTGTCGTGGGCCCGTGCCGGCAGGCAGCGCACGAGCCACTCGCGCCCGTGCGTCCCGCGGAACGCGTCCTCGACCGCGCGGGGGTCGGCCGCGCGGTTCTCCCATACCGATACCGGGATCGGGGCCTCGCCGAACGGGATCATCGAGTGCGTGCCGCCGGTCTGGTGCGGTGCCAGCAGGATCTGCGCGCCGAGCAGCGCGGTCGCCCGCACGTTTTCCACGATGTTGTTGTCGAGGCAGATCAGCACCCCGAGTCGCACACCCCACGGCGTGTCGAAGACCGTGTAGGCGCTGCCGTTGGAGATGCCGTCGTATCCGGAAGCGTGCAGTTTGCGGTGGATGTGCACGGCGCCGTCCGGCAGGCAGACCGCGTAGGAGTTGAACAGCCAGCCGTCGCGCTCGGTGATCAGCCCGACGCCGATGCCCATGCGCAGCCGCTGCGCCAGTGCGCTGACGCGGGCAATCGACGGGCCGTCTTCGGGCTCCGCGAGTGCGCGCAGGTATTCGGGCGAGCGCCGTGCCAGGTGTCTGTTGCCGACCAGGCACAGCTCGGGGAACGCGATGAGTTGTACTGCGTCGTCGGCGGCGGAACGGGCGAAGTGCTCGACGCGCTCGAAGTTGTATTCGTCCGCGCCGGGACGCGGCTCGAACTGGACGGTTGCGACTCGGATCATCATGGGTCCCATCGAACCGGCGCCAGTTCGATGCGTCCAATGAATGCTAGAGCCGATTCGATAAGCTCTGGGAATGGAAGATCGGCTGTTGAGGGCGTTCGTGGCGGTGGCCGACCACGGAAACTACGGTGCGGCTGCCCGGGCACTGGCGGTGACCCAGCCTGCGCTCACCAAGCAGATCCAGGCACTCGAGTCTCGTGTCGGCGGCACGCTGCTGCGGCGTGGGCGGCACGGCGCCGTGCCCACGGCGCTGGGCAGGGCGCTACTCCCCGACGCTCGCGACGCCGTCGAGCGGCTCGATGCCTTCACCCTCCGGGCGCACCGGCTGACCGCGGGCGGGACGGAGCGGCTTGCCGTCGGTTTCGGCCTGTCGACGATCGAGATCGCCCCGCGCACTGTGGCGGAGTTCCGGCGCCGCCGCCCCGGCGTCCGGGTCGCGCTGGACGACCTGTCCTCGGCAGTCCAGCTCGATCGTTTGCGGCGAGGGGAGTTGGATGCCGGCTTCGTCCGTCTCCCGGTCGACCAGGACGTGTCCGTCCTCGAACTCGGCGATGACGGACTGATGCTGGCGATCCCCGAGGGCGTCGACCCATGCCCGGGAGTGGAGACGCTGATCAGAGAGCTGGGGCTGATCTACCTGACCCGCTCCGGGAATCCCGGCTTTGTGGCACTGACCGACAACTACCTTGAGGCCGTCGGTCTGCGGCCGCGGATCCTGCAACGCGCCGGGGACATCCAGACCGTGTTGGCTCTGGTGACCGCGGGCATCGGCGCGGCACTCGTCTCAGCTCGTGCCGGCACCATCAGACCGGGACTGCGCCTGCTGCCTGTCGGCCATCCCGCCGCTCGTTGGCGGATCGCTCTGGCGTGGGTTCAGCGCGATCCGTCCCCGACGCTGGTCGCGTTCATCGAGTCCGCCAGGGACATCGCGGGCAACAATCTCCAGCTATAGGAGCAGCCTCATGACCTTAGGGTTGGAGATCCGCCACCCTCTCCCGAGCCCACCCGACGAGTGACTGGCACACAACCACCTGGCGGATTTCACTCGGGCCGCCGAGGTCATGGGCGGGGAATGACGAGCTGTGGGCGCGGCTCGAGCCGCTGCTACCCGTCATCGTGCGCAGGCAGCGTCATCCCGGACGCAAGCGCCTGGACGACCGCAAGGCGCTCTACGGGATCCTCTGTTCGTGCTCTGCACCGGGATCCGCTGGGAGTTCCTGCCCCAGGAGTTGGGCTTCGGATCCGGAATGACGTGTCGGCGCAGGTTGCGCGAGTGGACAACGCCGGTGTCTGGCAGCAGCTACACGAACTGCTGCTCGCCGAGTACTCGTCGAGGCACGCGGCATTGGACGTAACCCGGTGCGGTCGTGTCAAGGCCCGCCCTCAATCCTCTGGCAGGGTGCGGGGATGGCCGAAGCGGGCGAGCAGGCCCGGGCCGGTGAAGCGGGTGAGTGCCTGGATCCGGTCTCCGCGCAGGGTCAGGACGATGAGGCCGTTGGCCCGCCAGATCGGCGCGTGCGGGTCGGGGAGGTAGAGCATCAGGGCCGGCTGGCCGTTGGCCCGGGCGGGGAGGAATCTGAGCTCGAGCCCCACGTGCGACTGCAGGAAACGGGCGATCGGCCAGGGCCCGATGTGCTCGTCGGGCTCCGGGGGCATCGTCAGCCTGGCGTCCTCGGTCAGCAGGGAAACCAGTTCGTCCAGGTCGAAGCGTTGGAATGCGCTGACGAACCGGTCGACGACGGCGGCCTCGGCCGTTGACCTGGGCAGGGGCACCTCGTTCGGGCGCTGGTCGGGCGGGATCGCGGCACGGGCCCGGATCAGCGCGCTGTTGACGGCGGCCGGCGTGGTGCCGAGGATGCCCGCGGCCTCGGACGCGGGGAAGCCGAGCACGTCTCGGAGCACCAGGACCGCGCGCTGCTGAGGCGGCAGGTGTTGGAGGCCCGCCACGAACGACAGCGCGATCGACTCCCGGGCGTCGTAGCGGGCCTCGGGGCCGGGAACCAGATCGTCCGGATCCCCGGGGTAGGGCTCGAGCCACCACGGCTCGGCGGACCACTCCCGCCCCGGCCGACGCGGGCCGTGCTCGGGCTGACCCGCCGGCTGCGGGCGACGGGACTCGCCGCGCAGGTAGTTGAGGCAGCGGTTGGTCGCGATCCGGTACAGCCACGCCCGCAGCGAGCGGCCGTCGAAGCGCTCGATCGAACGCCATGCCGCCAACAGGGCCTCCTGAAGCACGTCCTCGGCGTCCTGGACTGATCCGAGAATCCGGTAGCAGTGCGCCTGCAACTCGCGGCGGTGGGGATCGACGAGTTCGCGGAAGGCCTCGCCGTCCCCGGCCTGTGCGAGAGCGAGGGTCGCCTCGGTCATGGTGAGATCCGTCCTTTCGTCCGGCCGCCTGGAATACGGGCCCTGAACATGCAACACCGGCGGCGGGCGCGATTCATCGCCCTGCGTCGGTGAATCCGAGGGGCGGCCGGTGCTTCACCTGGTAAGGACTCTCACCAGTGACGACCGGAGGCAACCGTGACCTCAGTGGACCGCGGGAACGACATCCGCGCAGAAGCATCCGCACCGCTCGACGCCGTGCACCGATGGCGGGCATTCGCGCTGCTCGCCGTGGCGTACTTCATGACCGCGGTCGATATGTTGATCGTCAACGTGGCGCTGCCGACGATCGGCGTCAAGCTGCACTTCGCCGAATCGGACCTGCAGTGGGTGGTGACCGCCTACGCGCTCACCTTCGGCGGCTTCCTCCTCCTCGGCGGGAGGACCTCCGACCTGCTCGGCCGCCGGCGGACGTTCACGGCCGGGCTCGCGCTCTTCACCGCGGCCTCGCTCGGGTGCGCGCTGGCGAGCAGCGGCACGTTGCTGATCGTCATGCGCGGGATCCAGGGCTTGGGCGCCGCCGCGGTGCTGCCCGCCGCGCTCTCCCTCGTGATGAACATGTTTCCCGAGGGCGCCGAGCGTAACAAGGCGCTCGGTATCTGGGGCGCCGTCGGCGCCAGCGGAGCGACATTCGGCGTGCTCGCCGGCGGCGTTCTCACCCGGTATGCCGGCTGGCCCAGCATCTTCTACCTGAACGTCGCCATCGGTGCGGCCGCGCTGCTGCTGACCCGGAAACTGCTGCCGGAAAGCAGGCTGCCGGCCACGCGCCGCCGCTACGACGTGCCCGGCGCGCTCACCGTGACCGGTTCCCTGGTGCTTGCGGTCTACGCGATTTCGCAAGCACCGGCCGTCGGGTGGAGCGCCGCTCGGACCGTGGCCCTGCTCGCCGTCTCTGCGGTTCTGCTGGCCGCGTTCGTCATGCTCGAAGCCAGGGCGCAGGCACCGCTTCTGCCGCTGCGGCTCTTCCGGCTCAAGACCCTCGCCGGGTCCAACGCCGTCGGCTTCCTGCTCGGGGCGGCCTTTTACGGCTACATCTTCATCGGCACCCTCTACATGCAAGAAGTGCTGCGCTACTCCGCCATGACGACCGGCCTGGCCTGGCTGACCGTCGGCCTGACCGGTGTGGTTCTCGCCGGCCCGGCCCAGATCCTGGTGACCCGCGCGTCGGTCAGGCTGGTGATGGCGGCCGGGATGACCCTCACCGGGGCCGGGATCCTGTGGGCCACGCAGGCGCCCGTGCACGGCGGTTTCTGGGCGAACCTGGCCGGCCCCTTCTTCCTCACCGGGACCGTCACCTGGGCGTTCATCCCGGTATCGATCGGAGGCCTGGTCGGCGTCGCCGAGCGGGACGCGGGCGTCGCCTCAGGGCTCATCGACTCCTCCCAGCAACTCGGCGGTGCGCTCGGGATCGCCGTCGCGTCAACCGTCGCCGCCGCGCGAACCCGCGGGATGCTCGGGAGCGGCCATGGCGCCGCGGACGCGCTCACCGGAGGATTCCATGAGGCGTTGTGGGTATGCGGGCTCATCGGCCTGGCCGCCGTCCCCGTGGCCCTCTTCCGCGTCCGGCGCGTCGCGGAGCCGGATCGGCTAAGCCGCTAGCCGAGGACCCGGGTCGTGCACCACCGGCATGGTCAATCGACAGCGACACGGTGGGGCGCGACCCGGCTCAGCCGGCACCCTCGCAGAGCACTGCTTCGGCCGCCGCTTCCGGCTCCTCGCCGGCCGGGCGGGCGGGCAACTGTCGATCGCGGGCGACGGCGGAGCGCAGCAGTGCGACGGGAACCAGCACGTAGCACACGGCCAGGATCCACATGGCGGTGCGCACCCCCAGGATCGAGCCGACGGCGCCGGCGGCCAGGGCGCCGACCGGGATGAAACCGTCGCCCAGTACGCGGGAAGCGGCCACGACCCTGGTGAGCAGCCGCGGCTGACAGTAGCTCTGGACGAAGCTGCCGGCCAGGACGCTGCAGAGCGCGATCCCGACGCCCATGGCAACCGCACCCAGGGCGAAGAAGCCGAGCCGCCAGCCGTCCGCGGACAGCGGCAGGAGCAGGGCGAACGGCGCCGAACCGGCTTGGGCCGCCAGCAGGGCGCGGGCGGACCCCAGCCGCCGGGCCGCCGGCCGGGCGAGCATCGCGCCGAGCACGCCGCCCAGGCTGCCGATGCCGATGACCAGTCCGGCCGCGCCGGCCGGGACGTGCTCGGTGCGCACGAGGAACACCACCCGCAGTGCCGCGATGCCCTGCAGCAGGCAGTTCATCGCGGCAGGCAGCCAGGTGAGGGTACGCAGATACGGATCATGGCGGATGACGGAGATACCCTCGAGCGCCGGACGCAGTACGCCGCGCCGGTCGGCGACCCGCGGCCGGTGTTCGGCCGGCGGACGGATGCCGAGCAGGCAGAGCGCCGAGACGAAGAAGGTCATCACATCCACCGCTATCCCGGTGACCGCGCCGGCCGCCTGGGCGATGGTCCCGCCGAGGCCCGGACCGGCGAATCGGGCCCCCTGCGCGCCGGCCTGCAACGCGCCGTTCCCCTCGACCAGCGCGGACGCCGGGACCAGCTCTGGCAGCAGGCTCCGGTACGCGATCGAGAAGAACACCGCGCTCCCACCCGCCAGCAGCGCAGCGATGAGCAGGTGCGCGTAGGTCAGGACGTGCAGCCAGGCCGCCACCGGGACACTGAGCAGGACGACCGCCGAGACGACGTCGCACACGAGCAGGGTCGTGCGATGTGGCCATCGGTCGGCCAGCGCCCCGGCCGGCAGGCCGATCAGCAGCCAGGGCAACCAGGTTGCCGCGGTCAGCGCGGCCACGGCCAAGGTGCTCGCGTGCAGCGTGATCACCGCGACCAGCGGCAGCGCCACGGTCGTGATCGCGCTGCCCATGGCGCTGGTCGTCTCGCCGAACCAGAGCAGGCCGAAGTCGCGTGTGCGCAGCAGCCCACCCCGCCGGCGCCCCGCCTCCGTGCCCGGCCGGGCGCGCCGCGTCTCCGCACTACCCGCCATACCGGCCGTCCCTTCGCTGCCGAGTCCATGCGCTTCGCCGACAACGTACTGAAACGGACACTATCCGGGCGCGCGAGTTCGCTCAGAGCAGAGAAGTGAACCCGAGACTCCTGCGGAAGATCTCCCGTGCTGGCCCGTGCCCGTGCTCCCCGCGCAGTGGGTCATCCCCTGCGACGCTGACCAGCGCGTACGGCTCATCGGGGGAGAACGTGACAGCACGCCCGCCGATGTAGCCGAGCTCCACGTGGGTGACGTGACTCGACGCCACGTCGATGACGGTGTGGCGTACGTGGCCTGGGTGTTCGCCACGGACACCCGGGCGCCCGAGGGCTCGATGGCGACGCTGTAGGGGAGTGCGCTCTTGCCGACATCGATCGCCTCGAGGGCCGAGACCGACTCCGGACCGCCCGTGGCCAGGCCCGCCTAGCTCATCCGGAACCAGTACCAGACGGCTCAGCCTGGCCTCGAGCGCAGCGTTCGAGCCGAGCCCGGAATCGCAGACGTATGTTGACGTCGGTGCGCCGCTGGCCCAGTATGAGCACGCTGTCGCGTTGACCTCGGGTGGGGGCGACGATGTCGCGTCCACTGGGGCGGACTCGCGGAGAACGAACCCGGAAAGGCGAGCATGCACGTCAGAACCGACGCGCTTCCCGAAAGCAGCCCGTCCTCGCAAGGTATCGACTCGCGCCGGATCACGGAGTTCCTGGACGCGCTCGAGGCGGAGCCGGGGATCGAACCGCACAGCGTGATGATTCTGCGGCACGGGAGCGTTGTGGCACAGGGCTGGTGGGCGCCGTACACCGCCGACCGCAGGCAGTTGCTGTACTCGCTGAGCAAGAGTTTCACCGCGGCGGCCGCAGCGTTCGCCTGCGCCGAGGGCAGGCTGCGCCTCGACGATCCGGTGGTGGCCTACTTCCCGGAGTTCGAGGCGGAGATCACCGATCCGCGCAGCCGGCGGATCCTCGTGCGACACGTGCTGTCGATGGCCAGCGGGCACCGTGCAGAGCAGTGGGACGACGCCGTGGACCGGGACCCGGCCGAGCCGGTCCGCGGCTTCCTGCTGAGCGGGCCGGACGGCGAGCCCGGCAGCGTCTTCGCCTACAACCAGCCGTGTACGTTCACGCTCGCCTCGATCGTGCAGCGGGTGGCGGGGGAGCGACTGGTCGACTACCTGCGTCCGCGTCTGTTCGAGCCGCTCGGCATCGGCGAGGTGGCGTGGCAGGAGTATGAGCGGGGGCGCGACCTCGGCTTCACCGGGCTGCACGCGACGACGGACGCGATCGCCCGGCTGGGACAGCTCTATCTCCAGGGCGGGGTGTGGAACGGCGTCCGGCTGTTGCCGCAGGAGTGGGTCGAGCAGGCGACGCGGACGCAGGTCGCCAACGGGCTGGACCCGGCGTCGGACTGGTCGCAGGGCTACGGGTTCCAGTTCTGGATGTCCCGGCACGGCTTCCGCGGCGACGGCGCGTACGGGCAGTACTGCTTGATCCTGCCGGAACAGGACGCGGTGGTCGCCATGACGTCGCAGACCGCCGACATGCAGCGCGTGCTCGATCTGGCCTGGGAGCATCTGCTGCCGGCCTTCGACGGCCAGGGCCCGGCCGCGGCCGACGCCGAGACGGCGGAGCAGGCCGACGCCTCCCTGGCCCGTCGTCTTGGCGAACTGTCCGTCCCGCCGTGCACGGGCGCCCCGGCTCCGCGCGGGGTGGCCGACGCCGCCGCGGCGGACGGTCTCGTCTTCTCGGCCGAGACGGACGGCGCAGGACGACCGGTCTCCCGGCTGCGCCTGGAGCAGAGCCCTGATAAGTCGGGTGACTGGAACCTCGTGATCACGGAGGACGCCGGCCGCGTCGATCCGTCCGATGCCGGATACGAGGATTTTCCGCGCGGCACGCTGACGTTGCGGCTGGCCCCGGGCGGAGGCTGGACCGTGTCCGCGCCGGACGAGATTCCGACCGCGGTGAGCGGCGGCTGGGTCGATACGAACACGCTCAGCTTCGCCGTGCTGTTCCTCGAGACGCCGCACAGCATCCACGTGACCTGCGACCTCGCACGGGGCACGGTCGACTCTTACTTCAGAACCGTGCCGCTCAGCACCGGCACCCTGACCCGGCTCCGCGCACCACGGATAGCGTGACGGGTCAGCATCTGGGTTCGGGGCCTTCGTCGATGGAGAGCGCTAACTGCAGGGCTGTGCGGACGAAATCGTCCAGTGTTGTATCAAGAAGTTTATGGACCCTGATCCAGCGAGTGGATCCGGATCCGGCGTGTGCCGTGCTCGATGAACACCAGCACGAAGAGCCGTTCGAGCAGGGCTGAGTCCACGTGCGGGAAGTCCGTTGCGGCCGCCTGAGCGCAACCGTGCAAGGCCGCACCGCCGGAGACGTCCGGCGCTTCGCAAAGCATCCGCTCTCTGCTCCACGCATCGCGCGGTGCTGGAAGGCGTCGCGGCAGGCGGCGGAGCGCGGCCCGGCACCTTGCGCCCGGCAGTCCCCGAAATCGCCGGAAGCCCTTGACGGCCGGGGTGTGGGTGCCTAATCTCCCCATCTGAGGTTAGGAAACTTTCTTAACAAGAAGCCGGGGTCCGCGTGCAGCGCCCATCGGGCACCCGCCGCAGCCCCTCTCATCCGCACACGTACGCGGGCCGCCGGTACCGCCGCATATTCGCAATACCCGCACATGCACCGCGATGACACCCGCACAGCCACTGCCCGTCCACACCCACCGGAGGATCAGGTATGCCCAGTGGCGTTCGCAAAGCACTGATTATCGGCGTAGCCGCCCTGCTGTCCGGCGCCGCCGCGGCGGCCGGAGTCGTCGGGGCCTCTCCGGCCGCGGCCGCGGCAGCCGCGTTCCCAGCCCACTACTCCGCGCCGTACCTGCAGATCGACAGCTCGGACGCGGGCGACATGTCCGCCGACATGAGCGCGAGCGGCGACAAGTTCTACACCCTCGCGTTCCTCACGCCCTCCTCCGGCTGCACGCCCGAGTGGGAGGACGGCGGCGACTCGCTCGGCGCGTTCACCTCGCAGGTCAGCGCGGTGCAGTCGGCTGGCGGAAACGTCATCATCTCCTTCGGCGGCGAGGCCGGCGGCGAGCTCGCGCAGACCTGCACCTCGGTCTCCAGCCTGGAAGCGGCCTACGCGAAGGTCGTGAGCACCTACCACGTGACCCGGCTCGACTTCGACATCGAAGGCTCAGTGCTCGACGACACCACGTCGAACGCGCGGCGCGACCAGGCGCTCGCCGAGCTCCAGGCGGCCAACCCGGCTGTGCAGATCGACTTCACGATCCCGGTCGACCCGACCGGCCTGGAGTCCGACGCGACCGCGCTGCTCAAGGACGCGCACAGCAAAGGCGTCGCGGTCAACCTCGTCAACATCATGACGATGGACTTCGGCGACGGGCAGAACGCGCTCAACGACGCCGAGTCGGCGGCGAAGGACACAGTGCCCCAGCTCGAAAGCGCCTTCGGCTCCTCCTCAACGCAGGCCTGGAACATGCTCGGGCTCACTCCCATCGCCGGCCAGAACGACGACAACGAGGACTTCACCCAGTCCAACGCCTCCACTCTGGAGAGCTTCGCCGCCTCCAACGGCGTGCAGGAACTGTCGTTCTGGGAAGTCGACGGCTACGACAAGCCGCTCGGCTACGCGTACTCGAAGGTCTTCAACAAGATCACCAGCGGATCGTCCTCCGGCGGGGGCGGCAGCAGCGGCTTCCCGAGCGGCTACCACCAGCTGGTCGTGCAGAACAGCGGGCTTTGCATCGAGGTGAACGGCAACAGCACCGCGAACAACGCCGTCATCGACCAGTGGACCTGCAAGTCCACCAGCAACACGAACCAGGAGTTCCAGTTCGTGTCGGCCTCCGGCGGCTACGGCGAGCTGCAGAACGAGAACAGCGGCAAGGACATCGTCGTGCAGAGCGCCTCGACCGCCCAGGGCGCCGAGATCATCCAGTACACCCAGAACGGCTCGGCCAACGGGCTCTGGCTGCCGATCCAGGAGTCCGACGGCACCTGGCAGTTCAAGAACCAGAACAGCGGCCTGTGCCTGGACCAGGCCGGCGCCGTCACCACCCAGGGCGTCCAGTTCGACCAATGGACCTGCAAATCCGGCACAGGCAACAACCAGGACTTCGCTACCCGGTGATACAGCGCTGAGTGACGAAGTACTGGACGGGGCCCTCGGCGGGTGGTCACCCACGACTCGCCGGGGCCTCGGCCGATCGGCTTGATGAGGTCGGTGACCACCGAACCGTGCGGCGCTTGTGCTCGACGGCCCGGCGGATGAAGTGGCTGGTCTCTTCGCGGTAGTGCCGAGAGGCTTTGGGATCCGCGGTCGAGGTCACCGTGTGGGTCGTCGTGTCTTTGTTGACCACGGTGATTTTGGCCCGGGGTGAGACGGTCAGGACGGCCGGGTGAACGTGAAGCCCTCTATGACGATGGTGTCAGGGCTCGTAGTCGGTGTGGTTGTCGTGACGGCCGGGGCCGGGTTGCTTGAGTTCGAGGAGCAGCCGGCTGTGGCCGACCGGGGCGCCTCGCAGCGAGGGCAATGCGGTGCACGGTCGTTTCTTTTCATCAACGCTATGACAGTCGGGCGGCCCGAAGCCGAATGGGGCTGTCCGCGGGGCGCGGCGGTGGCCGTCGGCGCGCCCCGCGGACAGGATCGTGGGCCGCGGTGCTACACGGTGAGCAGGGCGGGGCTCGCGGCCATGCTGGTGCCGAGGAAGGCGTCGGGGACCGGGTAGTTGCCGAGGACGAAGTTCAGGACCGCGGCGTGCATCGCCTCGACCGGCGCGATGGATGCGGCGGTGGCGATGCCTGCGGCGCTTGAGACGTGGGCGGTGGCGAACAGGTAGGTCTCGGCGGCCTGGTTCTCGAGTTCCAGGGCGAGCTTCGCGACCGCGCCGACACTGGTGGCCGCGCCCAGGGCCCGGATGGTGGCGGGCTGGTTCGTCAGCGGCACGTTCGTGATCGCCGGTACGCCGGCGCCGGTGAGTACCGCGTTCCACGCCTTGGCATGGTCCTGATGCTGGCTCATCGCGGTCTGGACGAAGGTGGCCACCGCCGGGGGCACGGTGCCGAGCTTGCCGGCCTGCGCGGCGGTCAGCGCGGCCTTGTAGGCGCCGACGGCCTGGTTCTCGAGCGCGACGACCTTCAGGTCGCTGGTGTAGGGGCTGTTCATCGCCGAGCCCGAGGATGCGGCTCGCGTGTTCGGGTTCTGCGTGCCCGACCCGCTCGCGTTCGAGCTGTTCGAGCTGTTCGAAGAGCATGCGGCGAGGGCGAGCGCGACGCCCGTTCCGCCAAGGCCGAGGAGGAATCCGCGGCGTCCGACGCGGCTGTCCGCGGCTGCGATGGCACCGTTGTCGTGCAGTTCCTCGACGAGGTCGGCGGCCCGGGCCTGCATCGTCGGGTACGCGGTGCGGTGAGCGTCGTCGAACTCGCGGGTCATCGCGGTCAGGGCGGCTTCGCTGACGGGCAATTGCCAGTCGGAGGTGTGGCTCACGACACGGCCCCTTCGCTGATCGGGGAGGCTTTGGTGGTCGGGTAGAACGCGACGGGGATGCCGACGCTGCCGGCTGCGGCGGGCAGTTTGGCGGCGTCGGTCGGGATCGTGATCAGGTCGGCGTCGTTCGCATTCATCAGCGCCTGCACGGAGAGCAGCACGGTGCGGTGTTGGGCCTCGACCGGGGCGACGGAGCCGAACAGGGTGCGCAGCGAGGCGGTGGAGGCGAGCGAGACGTACTTGGCGTAGGTCTGCGCCGCCACGTCCTCGAGGGTGAGGGCGAGCGCGACGACGTCGCCGGGGTTCTTGATGTTCGGCAGCGCGGACTTGACCACGGCCGCGTACTTCGGGTCGGGGTTGTTCTGGGTCTTGGCGCCGGCCTGGGTGAGAGCGGCGTTGAACGCCGCGGCGTGTGCTTGGTGCTGCGCGGTGGTCTTGGTAATGAATGCCGCGACGGTGGCATTGCCGGATTTGATGAAGTCGAGGCCCGCGGCGGTGGTGTACACCGAGACCGCGAGGTTCTCGATGGACGCGGCGGTCTGCAGTGCCATGACGTCGTTGGCGTTCGGACTCGGCGAGGCGGAATCCGCGCTCGCGCGTGTGGCGCCGACCAGCAGGGCTCCGGCGCCGAGCAGGCTCGCGGCCCACGCGCTCGGACCGCGGCCGCCATGGGCGCGGGCGTCGCGCCGCTCTTCGGCGAAATCGCCGAGCGCGGCGGCGGTGATGCGGGTGGCGTCGCTGTGCAGGTCCTGGGACTGCTCGGTCAGCTCTGAAAGCAGCCGGGTGTCGATGGCTTGGCCATCCATCGCGGTCTCCCTCTCGTGTGTGATCTCAGGCCGGCGATGAACCGGCCCTCCGAGCCCTCCATTCGGCGAGCGCGGTCGCCCGGATTGCTTCCCGGCCCGCATACGCCCACGGATTCACGCGACGGAGTGGCGCGGGCATCCGACGCGTCCGCGGTTGCGAAAAGGCAGAGGCGGGCCGGGCGGCCCGCAGGAAAGGAACCTCCGGGATGAGGTTCCTCACGAGTGGCCTGCGTGATGAAGAAAGCCGAGCGGAGTGCCTGAGCAGCCGACATGGTTACCGGAGATGGGTGATGAGGAGTGCGCCTTCCCACCATCGGGTTCGGCCAATGACTGCGGCTGCAAACCAAAGGTGGGCTGGGCGAGGGGCGCCCATTCAAGGGGCTATGCCGGGGACTACCAGTTACGCGTTCCGCTGGGCCGACCGCGCCCGCAGTCGCAGCGGCGGCAAGATGCCGATCGCGGCGACCGCCTCGGTGGCGACCCGCGAGGCGCCGGCGCTCGCCTGTACCCCCGGAGTGGCCCGCGGCTGCACCGCGATTCACGAAGACCGAGCCCTGGCCGCGCATTACACCTGGGTCTCGAACACAGTCGCCTGGATGAGCGCGGAGCACCCCTCCTCGGTCCTTGCCCTGACTCAGGCTCAGACGGTGTGCGGGTGCAGCAGGTCCTCCAGGCCGATGCGGTTGAGGAATCGCTCTCGAATGCGGTCGGCCACGAGCGAGACCTCCTCGGAACCGTCGTTGGCCGGGTCGACGTGGACCCGGAAGGGGCGGTTGCCGTGCGGGGTGTCGACGACCTCGACGACGGCGTCGGCTACCTGGGAGACGTCCGCGTCCGCCGGGGCGAGCTCCGCCAGGCGCTGGGAGACTTGATCCATCAGACCCGCGTAGCGCTCGTCGTAGGCCTTGACCGTCTCCTGATCCGCCGGGCGGCCGCTGGTAGCGAAGTGCTGGGTGCCCGAGGTGAACGAGCCCGGCACGACGATGGTGGTCTCGATGTTGAATCGGGCCAGTTCCGCGGCGTAGCTCACGGCCAGCGCATCCATGCCGGCCTTGGCCGCGAAGTAGGGCGCGAGGTAAGGCGGGGTGCCGCCCTTCGTACTGGTTGAACCGATCCACAGCACCAGGCCCTCGCCCTGCCGGCGCAGGACCGGTAGCGCCGCCCGGTTCACGCGCTGGGTGCCGAGGACATTGGTGTCGTATACGGAGTCGATCTCCTCGGCGCTCCACGCCTCGGTGGGGCCGATGACCATGTGGCCCGCGTTGTGCACGACGACATCGAGCCGGCCCTGCTCCTCGACGATCTTCGCGATCGCGGCATCGGCGGACTGCTGCGAGAGCACGTCGAGTTCGACGGTGTGCAGGTCCACGCCGTGTTCCTTTGCGTAGGCGGCGGTTTCGGCGACACGCTCGGCGTTGCGGCCGGTGGTCGCGCGCATGCCCGCGTAAACGGTGTGGCCGGCCGCGGCGAGCGCGCGGGCGCTCAAGGCTCCGAAGCCAGAGCCCGCGCCGGTGATGACGACGACCTTGCTCATGGAAGACTCCTGACGAGGTTGACGTACGGAGCTGCTTCGCGGATCGCGGACCGGGGGTCAGAAGACGATGACCGAGCGGCCATGGCTTCGCCCCTCGGCCATCGCCTTGAGCGCGGCAGGCGCATCGTCCAGGCTGATCCGCGTGACCTCGGGGTAGATGCCGTGCTGGTGGGAGAACGTGAGCGTGTCGCGCAGGTCGTGCGGCGAACCGGAGGGGTTGGCCATCACGTGCAGTCGGTTGAGCACCATGGGCTGGGTCGGCACCGTCACCGGATCCTCGCCATAGCCGCATAGCACCAGGGTCCCGTCGGGGGCCAGGCCGCCGAGGGTGGCTGTGGCCGCCGCGGTGGAGGGCGCAGCGTTGAGGATCACTTCGGCGCCGCCGTCCCATTCCTTGAGCGCGGCGGCCGGATCGGTCTCGGCGCTGGCGATGAACAATTCCGCGCCGAGTCGTTCGGCCTCGTCGTGAGCGCGATCGGAGCGGCCGACGACCGCGACGCGTGCGCCCATGGCGACCGCGTAGCGCACGGCCATGGTGCCGACGCCGCCGAGGCCGATCACCGCGACCCGGGAGCTGGGCGTCGTGCCCGCCCGGCGCAGCCCGTTGAACGCGGTGATACCCGCGCACATCAGCGGTGCACCGGCGACCGGGTCCAATCCGGCCGGCAGCGGCGTGACGAAACCTGCCTTGAGCAGCGCGTACTGTGCATAACCTCCGTTGGCCACGATGCCGGTGATCCGCTTGTCGGGACACAGGATCTGCTCGCCGCGCACGCAGTAGTCGCAATGCCCGCACGAGTCGTACAGGAACTGCGCGCCGACAGCGGTGCCCACCTCGGGGAAGGCCACGCCGGGGCCGACGGCGGCGATGGTGCCGGTGATCTCATGGCCGGGGACGACGGGGAAGCGGGCGAACGGATAGTGGCCCTGCAGCAGGCCGAGATCGGTGAAGCACACGCCGCAGGCGGTGAGCTTCACCAGCACCTCGCCGAACCCGGGTTCGGGCACATCCAGGTCGGTGATCGAAAGCGGTTGGTCGACAGCGGTGGCGATGGCAGCTCGCACGGGGACATCCCCTCTATCCGGTTGTCGGGTCGTGGCGGTCGATGCTCGCAGCCGGCATGGGCTCGCAGGGTGACGGGCCGCTCACTCCCAGTCCTATCATCGAATCGATCAGTTTTCAGCGGAGGCCGTCGGCCTTCGAAATTGCACAGGTGGTGATCGGTACCGCCCGCACATCGCCGAAACCGGGTGGATGGGAGCCGCCACGGTCGCGTCACGAGGACGGGACCTGCGCTGAAGCGCTGTCGTCGGGTGGTCTGGCGGCTGCACGTGGGCGCGGTGCTGAGCGTGACGGCCGATGCTGCGGGCTGGGAGCAGATCCCCAAGATCGCCACAGTGTGCCGATTTCGCTGTCGAACGCTCGGCGTTCGTGCTCATGGACCCGACGGCCCGGAACCCGGCTTGATGTTCTGGTTGCCGTGGAAGAGGTTGTCCGGGTCGTACTGCTGCTTCACTCGCGCCAAGCGGTCGTAGTTTCCGCGGTACGTGGCCTGGACCCGGTCCTGCGGTTCCTCCTGCCCGATGAAGTTGACGTAGGAGCCGCCCATCGAGTGCGGGTGCAGTTCGCCCCAATAGTCGAGGCACCACTGCTTGATCGCGGCGGCGTTGGCCGGGTCGGGGTCGATCCCGCCGATGATGCCGGACCACGTCGCGTCGCGGTAGCTCCAGGCCGTGGCGTCGGGCGCGACCCGGTGAGCCGCCCCGTCGACGGGATACAGGTGCATCGTGGACAACGCGGTCGGGATCCTGCTGCCGAATCGTGCATGGATTTCGGCGGCCTCGTCACTGATCTGATCGAAGAAGTCGCCGCGCCAGTACCACTGGAGTCCGCGCGGCAGCAGCTCGTCGAACATGCTCTGCAGCATCGGGTAGGGCATCGGCGCCACGAACCGCAACGCCGGGTCGGGCGGCGCTCCCGCGGCGTTGAGAAGCTCGTTCAGGGCCTCGGCGCCCTCGGTGTGGTTCCAGATGACGCCGCAGACCTTGGTCAGGTGGATCTCCTCGGGGAACGGCGGCCCGGGCGGGACGACCAGCTCGGCGAAGAAGCCGCTGGCCTGCTCGGGGACCTGTGGCAGATACCTGCGGTACCACTCCAGCACCTCGCGGGCCCGCTCGATGGGCCACAGGGTGATCCCCACGCCGACCGTGTCCACCGGGTGCAGCCGGAACGTGAACGACGTGGCGACGCCGAAGTTTCCTCCGCCCCCGCGCAGGGCCCAGAACAAGTCCGTCTCGTGATCCTCGTCGGCGGTGACGAAGCTCCCGTCGGCCAGCACCACGTCGGCGGAGAGCAGATTGTCGACGGTCAGACCGTAGCTCCTGGTCAGGTGGCCGTGGCCGCCGCCGAGGGTGAGACCGGCGACGCCGGTGGTGGACATGATGCCCGTCGGCGTGGCCAAGCCGAACCCGTGGGAGGCGTGGTCGAGCTCGCCGAGCGTGGACCCTCCGGCGACCGTGGCGGTGCGGGATCGCGGGTCGACTCGGACGCCGCGCAGAGCCGACAGGTCCAGCGTGACCCCGTCGTCGATGAGGCCGAGCCCCGGACCGCTGTGCCCGCCGCCCATGACGGCGAGTTCCAACCCGCTCTCGCGCAGGAAACCCACGGCCGCCATGACGTCGGCGGCGTCCGCGCAGCGCACCAGCGCAGCCGGCCGCTTGTCGATCATCGCGTTGTAGACGCTTCGGGCCGAGTCGTAGTCCGGGTCGCCCGGGGCGACGATCGGGCCGCGCAGCGCGGTTCTCATCGGGTCCAAAACTGAGCTGTCCATGGAAAGACCTCCAGGCGGGTTCGGGCCGCTTCCGCGTGCTCGGGGCACGGCGATCGTGCTCGCCCCACAGCTGAACGTCTGGAAAATCTCGCCGCCGGGCAGAACCGACCCCGCGTTCGGAGCCCTGGGTTCAGGCGACCCCTCCCCGCCGCACCGCAACTCCTTCCAGCATCACCCGCCCGCCGTGCGCCTGCAACCTGGCGGCAGACGCCGTTGCCGACATCGCAGACCTGATCCCCGGCGGCGGCGGGGTCGTCGTCCTCGGGCTGCCGGAGGACGGCTCGGGTATGACCTGCTGGCGACGTCTTCGAGGCGGAGCGGTTCGTGATCTGGTCCGCGCCCGACCAAACGACCGGTGAGCTGCCGACATGGTCGCTCTTGCGGATGTCGACGACGACCGCATGGCCGAAGCGCGGCTGCGCTGCCAGGAGCATTTCGACGCCGGCTGAACCCGTTGACTTGTACTGGCTCGTTCAGCGGGCGTGTCTGCGTCAGCGGGATCCGACCCGGCCGTGCTCGCCCAGCGGCAGCTCCCGGGGTCGGCGACAGGTAGTAGTGGAAGCCATCAGGCCCCTGCGGGCGAGGCCGCCTCCCGGAGAGGCGCCTCGCGCCACAGGGGTCTGATATTCCTCTGGACCGCGGCGGGCTACTGACCGAAGGTGAGGTAGTTGATCTCCACGGGTCCGGTGCTGGTGATATAGACGGTCTGCGTCCCGCTTGGCTTCGGGTAGCAGCTGTTGGAGCTCGCCGTCCAAGTGTTGTTCCCGCTGGGGTACACGGTGCAGGCCGGGGAAGCCGAGGCGCTTCCGATCCGCACCTGGAGGTTGAGCCCGGGGGTCGCGTTCGCGACGCGGAATGAGACGCTGGCCGCGCCTGGCGAGCCGAACTGCACGCCGTTGAACGCGATGTAGCTGCCAGAGCCGGAGAGGCTTACCACGGTGCCACCGTCGCCGGCTTGGGTCGAGGCGCCGGATGCGGCGTTGAAGGACTCGGCCTCGATCTGCTGATAGGCGTTCCGGTTGCCGCTCCCGCCGCTTGGCGAGCTGGCCGAGGTCGTCGGTGTCGGCGACGAGGTGGGCGTGCCGCTGCTGCCGCCGGAGGTGACGGTGATGTTGGAGCTGCCGCTGCTCTGGTAGCCCTCGGTGGCGAGGATCTCGTAGTTGGGGGTGCCGAGGTTCAGGCCGATGCTCTTCCAGGCGTTGAAGATGTTGGACACGGTGATGGTGCCGCCGGTCCGCTTCGATTCACGGATCGCCCAGTACTGGTTGAACGTGGCGGTGCCCTGGATCGAGGGTTCGTTGGTGCGGGTGGTCTCGTACAGGTCGTAGGTGCTGCCGTCGCTGTTGACGGAGCCGAGCTTGGTGGCGCCGGAGCTCGGGTTGTAGTTGCCGTAGTTGTCGACGATGTAGTACTCGACGAGCGGGTTCGTGGTCCAGCCGTACAGCGAGAGGTAGCAGTTGCCGTTGCAGTTCCACGAGCCGGAGTAGGTCACGGTGTTGCTCGTGCCCGGGTTCCATCCGGTGCCGGCCACGACGTTCTGCGAGCCGGTGTTCCAGGTCAGGCTGTAGTTGCTGCCGGATCCGAGCGTCATCGTGGCGCCGCTGGCCTGCTCCCAGAACGAGTAGAAGTACCCGTTGTTGGTGCCGGTCGAGTTGGAAGTGATGGTTGTCGCGGCATCGGCGGTGCCGGGCATGACCGCAACGACTGCGGCCGCTGCCGCGGCGATGGCGGAGGTGATCAGTAAGCCGGTTCGGCGGCGGGCGCGGCTGCTGGTCGAACGGAGCGGAGCGTCGTTCATCGTGCGGGCTTCCTCCTCGTTTCAGGGGCGGCGAATGTCTCGGGGGCAGCACGGCATGGCGCGGCGTGGCCGTCGGCGTGCAGGTGACGGCCGTCGCGCGCCGGTTCGTGACGGGTGGGCGGAGATGGATCGGCCGACGTGGGCGACGGCCAGTAGTCCAGGCGCGGCAGGTGGCCCGGATTGCCAGCGGGTGTACGGGCAATGGCGAAAGTATTGGTCTGGCCCTGATGGGCTGTCAAGAACTTTCGGACTTATTTCGGAAATGATTTCGAGATCCGGCCGTATCTGGGTGCGGATTTCCCCAGGCGACGGCGGTGAAGAGTCCTTCAAGATCGAATTCATCCCGCCCGTACGCCCGAAGATATCGAGTGGCCGGGTAGGTCCGTATAGAAAGTTTCGCTAGTTGGGTCGATCGGGTGTCCGCCTCCGGGCAGCCTCAACCGATCACCGCGATCCCCGGCACGGCAGACACAGCGCTTCCGTCGGCCCAGCGCGACGCGCCTGACCAGCGCTACTCGTCTGCCGAAGGAAACGCCACGAATCAAAGCCCTCAAAAGGTAGATGCACGCCGGCGGTCAGGACTCGACCGCCGGCGTGGCGCGACTCGCATCTCGCAGTCCGGGTTCGCAGCAGCTTGTCGCAGGGGGCTAGGTGATCGTCTCGATCGCGGGCGGTCCGACGTGGTCGCGCAGGCCGAGGCGCAGGCGCTCGGAGTGGTAGACGGCGTCATCGAGGAGAGCGGCGACGTGGTTGTCGTAGCGGGCGTAGAGAGTGTTCTTGCCCTGCCGTGTGCCGGTGACGAGGCCGAGGTGGCGCAGCAGGCGCAGTTGGTGGGAGACGGCGGGCTGCTCCATGCCGACCTCGCGCGAGCGGTGGCTTCTGCGGGTGGGCCGTTTGCTGGAGGCGGGCTGACCCGTGCCAGTGTGTTCGTGTTGGGGCTCAGGCTTCGGGGATGTCGCGGCCGAAGGCTTCGAGGGTGATGGCGGCCGGTTCGGGCCCGCCGCGGGTGCCGGTGTCGAGGTTGTCGAGGGCGTGAAGTTCGGCGGGGGTGAGTTCGAAGTCGAAGACGTCGAAGTTCTCGGCGACGCGCTCAGGGCGCACGGACTTGGGGATCGCGGAACGGCCCTGCTGGAGGTGCCAGCGGAGCATGACCTGGGCGGGGGTCTTGCCGTGGGTAGCGGCGATGGCGGTGATGGCGGGGTCTTCGAAGGTGCTGGTGCCGGTGCCGCGGTAGCTGGTGATGCCGCCGATGGGCGACCACGCCTGGGTCAGGATGCCGCGGGCGGCATCGGCTGCTTGGACGGTGGGCTGGGTGAAGTAGGGGTGGACCTCGACCTGGTTGACCGCGGGGACCACCTCGGCCTGCTTGAGTAGCTCATCGAGGTGTTCGGGCATGAAGTTGCTGACACCGATGGCGCGGACCTTACCGTCGGCCAGCAGGCTCTCGAGCGCGCGGTACGCCTCTTGAGTGAGGTCGAAGCGGCTCGGCAGGGCCTGGTGGAGGATGAACAGGTCGATGGTCTCGACGCCGAGTTTGCCGGCGGACTTGTCGAAGGCGTGCAGGGTCTGGTCGTACCCGTAGTCGCTGATCCAGACCTTCGTCTCGATGAAGATCTCGTCGCGCGGCAACCCGGAGTTGCGGATGGCGTTGCCGACTTCGCGTTCGTTGGCGTAGGCGGCGGCGGTGTCGATGAGCCGGTAGCCGCTCTCCAGCGCGGAGGTGACGGCCTGCTCGGTGACCTCGGGGGGTGTCTGGAAGACGCCGAAGCCCAGGGTGGGCATGTTCACGCCGTTGTTCAAGGTCAGGTGCTGCACGGGGGTGCTCCTTAGCGGGGCTGGTGGTCGGTGGGAGGCGGCGTGTCGGTGCTTGCCTCGGTGACTTGGGCGAGGATGGCGGTGGCGCTCATGGCGGCGGGCCAGCCGGCGTAGAAGGCGAGGTGGGTGATCGCCTCGGCGAGTTCGTCTGCGGTCAGGCCGTCGTCGGTCAGGTCGGCGAGCTTCGGGGCGCGGCGGCGCACGAGGTCCGGTGCCACGCGGGGGTTGGTGCCGGTCATCAGCGCTCCATCATCTTCATCTGGGCAGGGTTGTGGGTGTCTCCGGCGGCCGGGGCCAGGGCGCTGAGCCGGGTGAGCTGATCGTCGGTCAGTTCGAGGGCGTCGGCGGCGGTGTTCTCCTCGACGCGCTCGATGCGGCGGGTGCCGGGGATGGGCGCGATGTCGTTGCCCTGGGCGAGCAGCCAGGCGAGTGCGACCTGTCCGGGGGTGGCGTCGATCTCGGCGGCGATGGCGGCGACCTGGTCGGCCAGGCGCAGGTTGTGCTCGAAGTTCTCGCCGGTGAAGCGGGGGTTGTCGGCGCGGAAGTCGGTGGCGTCGAACTGCTCGGCGGAGCGGATCTTGCCGGTCAGGAAGCCGCGTCCGAGTGGGGAGAAGGGCACGAACCCGATGCCCAGCTCCCGCAGCACCGG
Source organism: Actinospica robiniae DSM 44927 (assembly GCF_000504285.1). NCBI lineage: Bacteria > Bacillati > Actinomycetota > Actinomycetes > Catenulisporales > Actinospicaceae > Actinospica > Actinospica robiniae. The sequence goes on from NZ_KI632511.1 coordinate 592,574, forward strand.
CAGCACGCGGGCTTCGGGGTCGCGGGTGAACAGCGAGTACTCCGACTGCACCGCGGTGACCGGGTGCACCGCGTGGGCCCGGCGGATCGTCTCAGGGCCGGCCTCGGAGAGCCCGATGTGCCGGATCTTGCCCTCGGCGACCAGTTCGGCCAGGGCGCCGAGGGTCTCCTCGATCGGGGTGGCGGGGTCTACGCGGTGCTGGTAGTACAGGTCGATCCGGTCGGTGCCCAGGCGGGTGAGTGAGCCCTCGACGGCGGCGCGGATGCTCGCGGGGCTGCTGTCCGGACCGGACTCGCGGCCGGTGTGCGAGATCAGCCCGAACTTGGTCGCCAGCACCACCTCGTCTCGGCGGCCCTTGAGCGCGCGGCCGACGAGTTCCTCGTTGGTGTAGGGGCCGTAGACCTCGGCGGTGTCGATGAGGGTGACGCCGAGTTCCAGGGCGCGGTGGATGGTGCGCACGGACTGCTCGTCGTCGCTTCCGGCGCCGGTGTAGCCGTGGGACATGCCCATCGCTCCCAGCCCGATGCGGGAAACTTCGAGGTCACGCAGGTGGATGTGCTTCACGGGACTTCCTCTTCCTTCGGTGAGCTGGTCGTACTGGTCGCGAGCCCGGCATGCGGGTCAGGGGCGGACGATGACCTTGAGGGCTTCGCGCTCGTTCATCAGCCGGTAGCCCTCGGCGACGTCTTCGAGGGCGACCGTGCGGTCGAACACGCGGCCGGGATGGATCGTGCCGTCAAGGATGTGCGGCATGAGCTCCTGGATGTAGGCGCGGGCGGGAGCGACGCCGCCGGTCAGGGTGATGTTGCGCATGAATTCGGGGAATCCCAAAGGCACCTCAGGGTACTGCGGCGCGCCCACGCGGCTGATGGTGCCGCCGTCGCGCACCACGCCTGAGGCCTGCACGAGCGCGTCCTTGAGGCCCACGCACTCCAGGACCCGCCCGGTGCCGTACCCGCCGGTCAGCTCGCGCACCGCGGCGACGCCCTCCTCGCCCCGTCCGGCGACCACATCGGTGGCGCCGAACTCACGCCCCAGGTCGGTGCGTACGCTATGCCGGCCCATCAAGATGATCTGCTCAGCTCCCAGCAGCTTCGCGGCGATGACGGCGGACAATCCCACCGCGCCGTCACCGACGACGGTCACACTCTCCCCGGCCCGCACACCCGCGGTGCGCGCGGCGTGGTAGCCGGTGCACAGCACGTCCGAGAGGGTCAGCAGATCCGGCAGCAGCTCGGAGTCCTCGCCCACCGGCAGCGGCACGAGCGTGCCGTCGGCGTAAGGGACTCGAGTCGCCTGGCCCTGACCGCCGTCGACACCGTTCACGCCCCACGGGCCGCCGTGCTCGCAGGAGGAGTACAACCCGGCCCGGCAGTACACGCACGTCCCGTCGCTGTAAGTGAACGGGGCCACGACCAGGTCCCCGGCCTTGACGGTCGTGACCTGCGGGCCCGTCTCCTCGACCACGCCCACGAACTCGTGGCCCATCTGGCGCGGGTGGTCGGTCCACGGCTGGGACTTGTAGGGCCACAGGTCGCTGCCGCAGACGCACCCGAGCACGATCCGCACCACGGCATCGGTGGGCTGCTGAATCTTCGGGTCCGCGACATCCTCGACCCGGACGTCGCCGGCTTGGTGAAGCAGTGTCGCACGCATGAACTCAACTCTCCTCGACGGATTCGCAACCGGCACCCGGTGTCGCCCCGGCGATGCGCAGGGCGTCCCGGAGCGCTCGTCTTTTCGGAGCCTGCTTCCAGCCAACACCACTCGCAGCGCGCCCAGGGCCGCCAAGCAGACCCTGACAAGGTCCCCCACCGCCGCGTACTGCCGGGGACCACAGCCGTAATCTCGAGGTATGGACCGACGCAGCGAGATCCGCGACTTCCTCACCACCCGCCGCGCCCGGATCACCCCCGAACAGGCCGGGCTGAAGACCTCCCCGCTCGCCGGGGCACGCCGAGTCCCCGGCCTACGCCGCGAGGAGGTCGCGCACCTGGCCGGAGTCAGCGTCCCGTACTACACCCGGCTCGAGCGCGGCGACGCCCGCGGCGCCACCGACGCGGTCCTCGACGCCATCGCGAGCGCGCTGCTCCTCGACGACGCCGAACGCTCCCACCTGTTCGACCTGGTCCGCACCGCCAACGCCACCTCCGCCGCGAGCCGCACCCCGCGCCACCCGGCCCGGCGCACCCTGCGCCCGGAGCTGTGGAACATGCTCGAGGCGATGAACGGCGTCCCCGCCTACATCCGCAACGGCCGGCTGGACCTGCTGGCCGGCAACGCCCTGGCCCGGGCCCTGTTCGCACCCGTCTTCAACAGCCCGGCACGCCCGGTCAACTCCGCCCGCTTCACCTTCCTCGACCCGGCCGCCGCCGAGTTCTACCCCGACTGGGACGCCGTCGCCGACCAGAACGTCGCCACCCTGCGCGCCGAAGTCGGCCACAACCCCCACGACAAGGCCCTGTCAGACCTCATCGGCGAACTCTCCACCCGCGGCGACACCTTCCGCCAACGCTGGGCCCGCCACGACGTCCGCCGCCACCGCGCCGGCGCCAAACGCATCACCCACCCCCTGGTCGGCGAGATGACCTTCAACTACGAAACCATGCAACTCACCGCCGACGAAGGCCTCTACCTCATCATCTGCGGCGTCGCCCCCGGCACCCGCGACGCCGAAGCACTCGACCTCCTCGCCAGCTGGAACACCGCCGCGCCAACCGCGATGCAGTCCACCTCCTAATCTGCCCTTCGACAACTCGAACGACGTACGAGCTCGAGGGTTTGAGACGGCGTCCGGCGATGCCAACACCGTCCGACGTGACAGGGAACAGATCTGCGCAGTGCCCGCCTCGCTGTGAATCACCGTGGCCCCCGCCCAGCAGGCCCATCTCGAACGCCTCGGCCCCGGCGCGCCATACCGACCATGGATCGGCCGGTCTGCCGTTCCTGCGCGGCCACTGCGGCAGCCCAATGTCCTGACCTTCGTGCTGATGGGTTCGATCGTCGACTGCCCCGGTACTGCGAAATCAAGTGGCCGTTGGAGACGAAACTGGCGACTTGGGCGCGGACGTGATCGCCAACCTGCCCGACGGTCGCCGCGTGGTCATCCGGTGCAAGCGGTAAGGGCCTCCGGATCCGTCACCGGACCCGAGATGCAACAGTTCCTCGGCACGGTCCGCGCCGAGCACGGCACCGACGTGGCCTTGTTCGTCACCAGCCTGCATCGGACCGGGTGCCAGCAGACCGTCGCGAGTCGAGGTACAGGCGACCTCGTCTGTCGCGACCCCGAGCTTCGACTTGCGCGGCGTAGGTTACTGAGGCTAACTTGAAGTTAGTCCCAGTAACCTAGCTGCGGGATGATTTCAGGGAGGCTTCGGATGAGCACGTTGTTCGGCGCTGCGCAGGGCGACACGGCGCAGAGCAAGATCGACCTGGGCGCCGACGACCGGGCGGCCGCCGCGGCGGAGACGAGCCGTCCTTGGCTGGGCGTCGGGGTCGTCGGCGCGGTCGGTATCGCGTACTCGGTTTCGTGGATCACCGGCCTGTGCTTGTGGCCGGCGAATCCTGCGGTCACCTCGACTTCGACCGGCGTCACCACGGCCTTCGCCGCACACTCCGGCGCCGCTGCGGCGCAGTTCACGCTCACGGAGGGTCTTCCGGCCGTCGGCCTGGCCGTGGTCGCCTTCGCACTGGGCCGGGCGGCGCGGGCGGCGCGGGCGGCGCGGGCGGCGGCGTGGGCGGCCGCCGGCGGGCATGCGGGCGCGCGGCCCGGCCGGCTCTCCCGGCTGGCGCTGCCCGCGGGCGCCCTGGCAGCTGCGGTTTCGGCGGTGCAGTGGGTGCTCGGAGTCGTCCTGGCCGTCGTGGCGGCGCCGCGCGGGGAGGCCGCTGAATCGCTTACCCTGTTCCAGATCGTCAATCGGCTGGACGGGGTGAAGATGTTCCTGCTCGCGGGCATGGCAGTCGGCGGCGCGGCGCTCGCCCGGCGCGCCGTGCTGCCGCGCTGGCTGGGCGTCGAAGGGGCGGTGCTGGCGATACTGCTGCTCGGCTCCGGCGTCGGCTACCTGACGCTCAACCCGGCGCTGGCCCCGATCGCCTACGTCGACGGGCCGCTGCTGCTGGTCTGGGTCACCGGGGTTGCTGTCGCGTCGGGTCGTCGCCGCCGTGCCTAAGGTCGGGCTGACCCGGGAGAAGATCGTGGCGCAGGCCGCCGAGGTCGCCGATGAGGCGGGCCTCGGCGGCCTCACGCTCGCCGCCGTGGCCAGGCGTTGCGGCGTGTCGCTGCCCGGCCTGTACAAACATGTGGTGAGTCTCGAGGCCGTGCGGCGCGACGTCGCCGTGCTCGCAGTACGCGAACTGGCCGCGGTCCTCGCGCTCGCGACGACCGGCCGCTCGGGGCGGGACGCGCTTGCCGCCGCGTGCGGTGCCTATCGCGACTACGCACTCGCCCACCCGGGGCGCGCCGCGTCGCTCGCCGCCGCCCCGACCGGGGGTGACGAGGAGCACAACGCCGCGGCTGCCCAGGCCGGGCACGTGTTCGCCGCCGTTCTGCTCGGTTACGGTGTCGAGGGCGGCGATCTGGTCGACGCCATCAGGCTGCTGAGGGTCACGATGCACGGCTTCGCCATGCTGGAATCGGCCGGCGGCTTCGGCCTGCCGCAGTCGGTCGACGCAACCTTCGCCCGGTTGGTCGACATGCTGGACGGCGCGTTCCGCAGTTGGGGCGATCCGCGGGATCCCGCCTGAGCCGGTCCGAGCCCGCCTGGATCCGCCCCGGCCACCCGCCGATTCCAGACAGCGCCGTGGCTCCCACCCGTCACCGGCACGGAGGCTAGGCTTCTCGAGACCACGTCAGATTGGTTGCATATCGCCGGAAACCCAGGCTTTCGTAGGTGGACCGGGCGGCGCGATGGTCGTCGTTTCCGCGCGCACAGACGCGCGCGTAGTCGGCGCCAAGCGTCTCAGCAGCCTGTAGAGCGCTCAGGATCGCCGCGGTGGCGAGGCCCAGACGACGGTGTCCCGGCGCGGTGCCGACCGGTTCGAGGACGGCGACACGGTTCTGCTCATCCAGCCAGGCCAGGCAGAAGGCCGCCGGAGTCCCGTCGGGCGCCGCGACGAACCGGTCCAGTTCCGGCCGATAGGGCCAAGTGCGCATGATTTCGCGATAGCGCACCCCGTTCAAGGTGTCAGGCGGTTGCGAGAACGCGGCTCGGTCCAGTCGGGCGCGGGCATCGGCATCACTGACGCCGAGCATGGAGTGGAGCGTATATCCGCCGGGGAGCTCGGGTTGAGGCAGGTCCGTGAGGTCTCGCCCGAGGTGGACATAGAAAGGCCCGTCGGTCTGCTCGCGGTAGCCGTTGCGACGAAGAGCGTCGATGAGACCGGTTTCGGCGTCGAGCACCGTCACAGTGCGTCCGGCCTCGGCGGCGGTCACGTCGTCGAACCAGCGCAGGATGTCATCGGCCAGTTCGATGTGCTCGGGATCGAGCTGCAGGTCGAGATGGGCGGGTTGTCTAGCCCATGCCCAAGCGACGAGCTGTTCGCGGAAATACCATAAAGAGGTGTTCCACTGTGCTTCGCGGCCGATGGCGTGCAGGCGCAGCCACACGAGCTCGCCGGGGTGCCATCGGCTGGCGGGGGACCAGAGTCGCTGGCTCAGCGATTGCATCTGTCGAAGGTCGGACGTCCCGCTGTAAGGGCGGTGCCGATACCGCATGTGTTCCGTCATGACGGAGCTCCACATCGTCGAAGCCGTGTGTAGAGTCGATGCGCGTCGATTTCGGCGCCGGCGCCGAGTTTCCCCCGACCCGGCCGCATCCGGATGAAATCGTCGGAGCATGTTCCGGTTTCCCCCAGCTGTAAGGCCAATTTAGCCGACTCCAGGATCAGTTGCATGTTCTCTATATTCGTGCCGGAGCTCGGCGGCGGCTCGATCAGCATCCCGTGCGTGCTGATCGACCGCACCTGCGCCGGACGCACGTGTTCGCATGCGACGGAATCGAGCCGATCGCTCCGTCGTGCGCCGGGTCAGACCGACGCCGCCGAGGACGATCGCCATCCCCGCGGCGACCCGTGGGGTGACGGCCTCGCCGAGCACCAGGGCCCCTAGCCCCACGGATACCACCGGCAGCAGGTAACCGACCGTCGCGGCATTGGTCGCGCCTTCGGTCGCGATACGAGCTGACCCCGCTCGGCCGCTCTCTGCTGCCCGTCATGCACGCCATCAAGGACTGGGCCGAAGCACATATGGATGAAGTACTTGCCTCGCGGGCCGACTACGACACAGAGGCGGCTGACAGCGGCGTAGCCGCGCGTGACGAGTGACTCGGGCTCCACTTGGACGCGGCCCTCTTCCGAGGCCAGTGGAGACTCATCGGCTGGCCGAGGCTGTGGGCCAGAGGCGTCTTGAGATAAGGACGCCGCTCAGGGCGAGCAAAGCCGTGAAGGCGAACAGCCCGGTCAGTGCCGTGCGGATGGTGGAACCGTCGTGTTCGGCGAAAGCCAACGCCGCGCCGCCGAGACCCGCGGCGACGCCGGTGGCGAGAGTCTGCGCGAGCTGGAGCGCTCCGCTTATCTCGCCCTGGCGTCCCGGCGGTGCCTGGTCCAGTGGGAGAACGCCGTGCAGGCCTGCCACAACCAGTGGATCTTCTGCAGTGAAGACTTCGTCGATGTATGGCTCGCCAAAACCTCCCAGCGCGAAGGCTCTGTCTTCGGTCTCGACGTCCTCTGGCGCCTCGCGGCGCATTGGTATGAAGGTCGTCTCGACTCGCCGTACCGTCGCTGAGAACCGGATCGGGCCTGTTGGTGACCAGTTCCGATACGGCCAGAAGGGCGGTGTCGATGCTCTCCGGGGGCCTACCCCAGTCCAGGAGTGTGCCGCGGATGATTCGACGAGCTGTGGCCCTCCACCGTCAAGCGAGACGGTGGAGGGCCGGAGCTGGTTTCGCCGACCGGGCCCTCAGCTCCTGACAGTTCTGGCAGTGCGGGCGTATCCGATGGTGAGTATCGCGGCGACCACGAGGTGCAAGCAGGCCTGGGTGAGTTTGGCCGACGCCGCAGGCCGGCGGTGTGCTGAAGGGGATTGGTAGCGGTCGACATGTGTGAACATCCTTACGCCGCTGAGCCTGTTGAGCTGAGCGTGCCTTGAATTCGGACTATTCCGGCCGTGGGTCCCAGCGGAACCGGCGGACGGCCACCGCCGAACTGGCCGCGCCCCAGGCGAGAAGGGTGGCGTAGTCATGCAACTGGAAACCGGCACCGCTACTGGTGAAGGCGGTCAGCAATGCGTCGTTCAGAGGCTTCACCGGCAGGGCGCCGGCAATGGTGCCGATCGCGCCGTGGATCGGCACATAGGTACCGGAGATGATCACGAGTGGGAACAGGATGACCTGCACGACCGCCGGTGCGGCATCCGCGTTTCTGATCGCCGACGCCACGGCGATGCCGAGCGCGCAGTAAGCCGTCGCGCCGAGCGTCAGGGAGACGGCGAGCGGGAGCCATTGCGAGAACGCGGGCAGCCCCAGACCGTAGAAACGGCCGACCGTCACGATCAGCAGGACATCGACGAAACTCACCAGGATGCAGTGCGCGAGCAGACCCACGAAGTACCCGAAGGCGTGGAGCGGTGTCGCCCGGACCCGCTTCAAGATCCCGTTCTGGCGGCGGGTCGCGAGCACGATGGCCAGCTGGCTGTAGCAGGAGCCCAGCACGGACATTCCGGCGATCGTGGACACGTAGTACTGCAGCGGGTTCCCGCCGTAGTAGAACGAGGAGTTCTCGGCGCTTCCGAACAACCCGCCGAAGATCGCGATGATCAAGACCGGGAAGACGAAAGTGAAGAACGCGCTCTGCGGGTTGCGCCAGAAGGTCAGTTGCTCGTAGCGGATCTGGTGCCACAACAAGCCGGCACCCCGCCGCGGTGCGACCGGATTGCGCCTTGATTCCGAAGCGGTGACGCTCACAGTGTGCTCCCCTCCGTCGTGACTTCCGGCACGCTGCGGTCATCGCCGGTCAAGCGCAGGTAGACGTCCTCGAGACTCGGTCGCTCGACGCTCAGGCGAGCGAGCACCGCACCGCGTCCCAGCGCCCAGGCGGTCAACTGCTGCAGGGTGCCGGTCGGCTCCGCGGACTCGACGATCACCAGGCCGTTCTCGCCTTGCGCGGCGGCCACCGGCAGATCGCAGACCGCCCGGCCCGGCGGCAGTTCGAAACTGATGCGGGTCTGTGCGGTGTCGCGTCCGCCGAGCGTCTCGGGGGTACCCTCGGCCACGATCCGCCCGGCGGCGATCACCGCCACCCGGTCGGCCAGTGCCTGCGCCTCTTCCATGTAGTGCGTCGTCAGCAGGATCGTCATCCCCGCGTCACGCAGATCGCGCACCAACTGCCAGGCGCCCCGGCGGGCGTTCGGATCGAACCCGGTCGTCGGCTCGTCGAGGAAGAGCACCTCCGGGCGGCCGACGATCCCCAGCGCGAGATCCAGCCGGCGCTTCTGGCCTCCGGAGAGCGTGCGGACTCTCTCCTTCTCATGCCCCACGAGGTCGACCAGGCCGATCACCTCGTCGACATCGCGCGGCGCCGAGTAATAGCCCGCGTTGCGGGCGATCGTCTCACGGACCGTCAGGTACGGCTCCACCGCGATGTCCTGCAGCACCAGACCGACACGCTCGCTCAGCTCCCGCCTGGTCGCCGCGTCACCCGGGTCGAGTCCGAGCACCTCGGCCCGCCCGCCGTCCCTCATGCGGAAGCCCTCCAGGATCTCCATGGTGGTGGTCTTGCCCGCACCGTTGCGGCCGAGCAGCGCGAAGATCTCGCCGTGTTCGACCGTGAGGCTCACGTCCTGCACGGCCGTTATCGCGCCATAGGTCTTGCGCAGGCCCGCCACGACGACCGCGCACTCACGGTTCTCGCCCACGGTTCGGCGGCGTGAGCTTGCCGAAGTCAGCGATGCACGCATGTGACCTCCAGCGTCAGGTCGAAGTGATGCCCGGCCATCAGGCGGTATGCCGTGATGCCGAAATCGTCGCGATCGACCCGGGCCGTGGCACGGACGCGGAAGGACTCCGGGGAGATCTCGGAGTGCACGATCGTCAACGTTGCGGAACGTGTCACATCGCGCACGGTGAGTGCCCCGGAGACCGCGGTGGGCTCCACGCTGCCGGCGACGAAGGTGATCAGAGGGTGGCGGCTGGTGTCGAGAAACCTCGCGGAGCGCACCTGTGCGTCCCGCTGCCTGTTGCGGGTGCGGAAGCTCGTCGCGTCGACCTCCACCCGGAGGCTCGACTCGCCGAGGGGCTCCGCAACCTCGATCGTCGCGCTGCGGATCGCGAAGGTGCCTTTCACCGGAAGCAGGCCCAGGAAGTGGCGGCTTCTGAACGTGATGGAGGAGCGGTCGGTGTCGATCGTGTAGCGGCCCAGCCGGGGAAGCGCTTCGGGATCGTTCGTTGTAGCCATGCCCCTATTCCAGGCCGGCGGGCCCTGGGCGCGGCAGGGCCGGCGGTCGGCTTCCGAAGCGACGAAGGACTGCTCGTCGGGGCTTGGCATACGACTTTCGTAGGGTCCGAGCGGTACGGACGTAGCGGGTGATCCACGGATGGGCCGGGCGGCAGCGCTCATACCGTACGGTGGACGGCATGACACAGGCCCGCTGGTATCGGAGGCACCCCGTCGCTGTGGACGTGGTGCTTGCGGTCGCCTTCGTGCTCCTCGACACGGGGACGACGCTGATCGGCGCGACGTGGTGGCCCGATCAGCCTGGCGCGCTCGCCTGGGCCATGCTGGGCGTTCAGGCCCTGGCCTGCGCCTCGCTGGCCGTTCGCCGCATCGCCCCGCTCACCGTCGTCGGCGTGCTCGGCGCCTTCACACTCGCGGTGACGCTGCTGATCTCGCCGATCGGCGCACTGACGCCGGCCCACCCGGGAAACGTGTGGGCGCCGTTCTCCACCGTGCTGGCCGCCTACGGTCCGATCTTCTACCTGCGCAACCGCCGGATGACGGCCTACGTGGCGCTGGGCGCCTTGACGGTCGTCATCATGCACCCCTGGGACCCGTCGGTGACGAGCATGACGGTGGGGCTGCTGCGCACCGCGGTCGGTCCGCTGGTGGCGCTGTATTTCGTGGCCCGCCGCAGGATGCTGCTCGCCCTGGTCGAGCGGGCCGAGCGGGCCGAGCGGGAGCAGCACCTGCTCGCCGAGCGGGCGCGCGCGGAGGAGCGAGCCCGGCTGGCCGGCGACATGCACGACGTGGTCACCCACCGGGTGAGTCTGATGGTGCTGCAAGCCGGCGCGCTGCGGGTGACCGCCAGGGATGAGGCGACGCGGCAGGCCGCGGAAGACCTGCGGGTGACGGGCTGCCAGGCCTTGGACGAGCTACGCGATCTGGTCTCGATCCTTCGCACCGCATCCGACGGCGACCACACGCCCTCGGTGGGGGGCTTCGAAGACCTGGTCGCCGAGTCGATCGCGGTGGGGATCCCCACGGAATTGATCCAGGAGGGCGATCCGGCACTCGCCTCACCGGTGGTGGGACGCATCGCCTACCGCGTGCTACGCGAGGCCCTGACCAACGTGCGCAAGCATGCGCCCGGCGCGCGCGTGACCGTCCGCGTCGCATACGAAACAGAGCAGCTGCGGCTTGCGGTGCACAACACGTCGCCGACCGGTACTCCGGCCGCGGCTCTCGCGCGGTCGGGTTCCGGAATGGGCATACCCCAGCTGCGGCACCATGTCGAGCTGGTGCACGGCAAGCTGCGTGCAGGACCGAGCCCCGACGGCGGGTTCAGCATCGATGCGATGCTGCCCCCGCACGTACCCCACATGGAATCGACGGTGTGAGCATGCCCAAGGTGCTTGTGGTGGACGACGAACCCATGGTGCGCGTGTTTCTGCGTACCATCCTCGGCTCGGCCGAGGACATCGAGGTCGTCGCGGACGCGCACGACGGGGAGGCTGCCCTTGAAGCCGTCCGCCGTTGTCAGCCGGACGTCGTCCTGATGGACCTGCGCATGCCGGGCATGGACGGGCTGACCGCGATCGAGCGCATCAATGAGCTGCGGAACCCTCCGAATATCGTGGTATTGACGACTTTCGACGCCGACCCCTATGTGCTGCGCGCGCTACGGGCGGGGGCGACCGGCTTCCTGGTCAAGTCGACACCGCCGGAGGACCTGATCGGGCTGGTACGGACCGCGGCTCAGGGGCACACCGTTCTGTCGCCGGCCGCCGCGCGCCGGCTCGTCGCGGCGTCGACGGACAGTCTGTCGGTCCAGTCGCGCGCACGTGAACTGGTCGACTCGCTGACCGAGCGGGAGGTCCAGGTGCTGGCCGGTCTGGGTGAGGGACTGACGAACGCGCAGATCGCGGCGCGACTGTTCCTCTCCGAGGCGACGATCAAGGGCTATGTCTCGCGCACCTTGGACAAGCTTGGGTGCGTCAACCGCACACAGGCCGGACTTCTCGCGCACGACGCCGGGATCACCGACTCGTAGCGAGGATGTTCTCGCGCGCCGGCGGTCACCTGTGCACTTGCGGGTCGTCGGTGATGCTCGCGACATCGAGGGCATGCACCGCAGTATCAACCCTCAGATCACCGCGCCAGGCGAAGCAGTGCCGTTACCGCCGCCGCGCCGGCGATGACGGCAGGGAGCGGGAGCTTGCACAACCACCGTAGTCCGATCCCGGCCGCGATGCCGCCGACCTCGGTGAGATCGATCCGCGACCAGCCGGGTCCTGCCAGGTCGATCACCACGAAGGCCCCGAGCAGCGCCGGCACAACAGCGCCATCACCGACCGGGCGCGAGGCGGCAGTTCACGCCCCCCGAAGACAGCGGGGCCGACTCCCTTGAGAGAGAAGCTGAGCAAGGCTACTGCGATGATCGCAGCCCACAGATGTGCCGTGTTCACGCGGCCGCCTCCGCGTCCGCGCGATCGGCCTTGCCCGTGCGCGCAAGCGCGACCAGCGTTGCCGCGCCCGAGCCGGCGACCAGGGCGAGCCCCGCGGGAGCGACGGCGATCAACGCGGCCGCAACCACCGCGCCGATGCCGGCGGACAGCCGGCCTTCCCGTCCGCGCTTGAGTTCGTCGAGGAGCAGGATGGCGAAAAGCGCCGGTGTGAGCGCGTCGAGGCCCAGAGCGTGCGTGAGTCCGGCACCGGGGGCAAGGGCCACGCCGATGACGGTGCCCGCCACCCAAGCCGGCCACTGGACTGCCGTTGCTCCGAAGAGCAGCAGTCTGTCGAAGCGGCCGTCGCCCAGGTGCGCCGCCGCCCACGATCCGTCGACCACGGTCTGCCCCTCAAGCGCCCGGCGGAACCGGCCGCCCCGCAGATCGCCGGCGATGGCTATCCCCAGCGGAATGAAACGCACGTCGACCAACGCGGCCGCGACCACTGCCGCGAGCGTGCCGCCGCCCGCGCTGAGCGCCGCCACCATCGCGAACTGAGCCGTGCCGAGAAGACGACGAGCGAACAGACGATGGGGGCTGCCGGGCCCCAGCCCTGGGTTTGAGTGAGCGCGCCGAAGCTGATGGCCAGAAGAAAAGACGCGGCCGCAAGGCCTGAGCCGGTGGCGAGCCCGGAGCGCAGACTCCTCGCTCGGCTGCTCGGGGCGGCGGCATGCCGCCGTGGCAAGGTGTCCATGCGCGGCATGCTAACAAGCTTAGAGACTTTAGGTTGTTAGAATTAAGGCCAGGCGCTAAAGTCGAGGTGTGAGCGGCGCGCAGAATCCCACCGTCGAGGCGGTTGTCGAGGCCGAGAAGGTCGAGCCGTCCTACGTGGCAGGCCACCCCGTTTTGGACTTCGTCAACACCGTCGCCTGGCGCGCTGACGAGAGCCGCCGGGTGGATCGCGTGGCGGACGCAGCCGAATGGGCGCGATGGGCGGCCAGGGCCGGCCTCAGCGCGAGTTCGCTGCCCGATGAGACGACGTTGCGCGGCCTGCGCGAAGCTCTCGCGGTGGTGCTGGACGCGCTTGTAGACGGCACTGCTCCTCCTTCCGGCGCCTGGGACATGCTGCGCGATGCCTTCCTCGCCGCCCGCGAAGCCGCCGAACTGCCGCCGGCCTTTCCATTGCGGCCGGTCCCGGCGACCGTGTCCGGCGAGCTCGCATTGCTGGCGGAGGAATTGCTCGGCGATGCTCGGGAACTGTCCTGTCTGCATCGCTGCGCGGGGCCAGGCTGCGGCTGGTTCTTCCTGGATCGCACCCGCAACGGCGCCCGCCGCTGGTGCAGTTCCGGTGACTGTGGCAACCGCGACCGGGCCCGGCGTCATTACGCGCGCACGCGAAAGGCCGCCCAGTAAATCCGTTCGCCTCGGCACGCTCGATGTCCTCGACGCATCACGGTGCGGGTAGCAACTCCTGAGTCGTCATTGACCGACCTGTGGTACTCGAGAATTTGATTCCGCGTTGACCTGGTGCTTTGTGTGCGGCACTCGACCCAGCCAGCCGTCAAGGCCCTGATCCTGCGGATAGCCGGCGAGAATCCCTACCGGGTAACGAGCGCATCGCGGGCGAACTGGTCAAGCCCGGGCATCGGATCGCGAAGCCCACCTCTGGTTCCGGGACAGCGCCGGACAGTTCACCGAGACATTCATGCGGTCTCGAGGACTGTGGACTACGAGTTCTACGAAGCCCGCCGCAGTCGCCACGGGCGAACGCCGTGTGCGAACGCCTGGTCGGTACGCTACGGCGCGAGGTGCTCGACCACCTGTTGATCCTGAACGAGGCACACCTGCGCGCCTTCCTGGCTGAATACACGGCGCACTACAACGCAGCCCGCCTACACCAGGGTATCGGCCGGCACGTTCCGAACGACGATCCGGACCATCCCAAGCGAAGGTCGTCGACCTGGAGACCGCGCGAGTCCGTCGAAAACGAGTCCTTGGCGGTCTTATCAGCGAATATCGGGTAGCTGCATAAATCTTCTGGGTAACCCCAGGCCAGAGGCAGGAATCCTATCTCCGAGTACAACAGGATCGCGTCCTCAACGTCGTGCCGCGCTCCGCAGGGTTTTCCAGGGGCGCCGCTCGCTCGACCTCGGGCACGTGTGAAGGGCAGAACGTGCTGCCGGGCCAAGATCGATGAGCCGCTCTCGCCCAGCGCCTGGTCAGGCGCCGCCGCCATAGGACACCAGAGGATCGGAGATCGTCCTCCGACCGTTCCGGCACGCCAGCCGACATGTAACCGGCCGGGCAGACTCTAGCCGGGGCTGTCTGCCTGCTCGAGAACCTTCCCGTCTTCGGCATAGCTCGTCATGGTCGCCAGCCCGGTGCCGGCGGGAAAGACCTCCGCGAACAGCACTGCGTCGCCGAGTCGTTTGATCGGTAGCGTCACACTCCGGCCGTCTGCCAGAACGGCCACGATGCGCGCCGTGTCTGGCGTGAGCACTCCAGCGAGTACGAGCGGGAGGCTCTTGTTGGAACTGCGGACGCCCTGGGTGAGGTCTTCGGTCAGGCTCTTTCCCGGGGCGACGCAATCGGAGGTGGCGCTGCTCGTGACCGGGCTGTCCGGTATGGCGTAGGTGACGCAGGAACCGAACGCGCCCTCGTAGAGGGCCGCCTTCCACGCCTGTGAACCGAGAAAACCGCTGATCACGGTCGATGCCGACCGCATCGACGGTGATTCATTGGGCTGATACCAGGATACGAAATCGGGCATTGTGCCGCCGTTGAACGGGATCGAGTAGCCGAGAGCGGCTCCGGCGTTGTCGAATGCGGTAGCCCTGGCGATGGCCAGGGACGGAGTCCCAGCGAAGGCGATGAAACTCTTGCCGGACACCGTGACCACGGGCACGCTCGCGGACTCGCCGTTCGCGAACGCGATCACGAAGTGGCCGATATTGCCGGGGACCACGCCGAATGTGGTGTAGAGTCCCTGGCCGGTATTCCCGTAGGGGTTCTCGCCCTCGCTCATGAGGTACGCGAGCGGGTTCGAGGGCGTCGGAACCTGCCCGGGGTCCACGATCCCCATGTCGTTGGCGGGCGATCCACCGATCGACTCGCTGTAGCGTCCTCCGTCACCGGAAGACACGCCCACCGACCACGTGATCCCGTCCACCGCGCCCGCGCCGATCAGCCCGTGGGCGGTGTCGTAGACGAACGGCCGTACCGTGGCCGTGTGGGCGGTCGGTGACTTGGGGCCCGATTCGGAAGGGGTGCGCAACGTCCCGGAATCGAGCAGACCGAGCGACACGATCGCCGCCAAGACCACGGCCGTCCCGGCGCTCGCGGTTTGCCGCCGCCTGCGCTTGATTCGCCGACCGTGCGCCGCGATCGAAGCGTGCGGGGCGGGAGCGGGCTTGGCCCGGCCGAGCTCCGACTCCAAACGGTCGCGCAACGACTCTTCCTCGGGGCTGTACTCGTAGACGCTCATCGCGAGCCTCCGTCCGTCAAGTGCGGGCTTGTGCGCAGTCGGCGCAGAGCATCAGAGGTCTGGCTTTTGACGGTGCCGATCGACACACCGAGAACGGCGGCGGTCTGCGCCTCGGTCAGATCCTCGAAGTAGCGCAGCAGTACCGCCGCGCGCTGTTTGGGCGCGAGCTCGGCCAACGCCGCCCACAAGGCGGCGCGCTCTTCCACGGTCGCGGTTTCGTCCGGCTCCCCGGGCTCGGACAGCAGCACTCCGTAGTCCTCGACCACCCGGTGTTTGCGGAACCGGTCGTGGTTGGCGTTGCAAAGGACCCGATAGACGTAGCCGTCGAGATCCTCCGCTTGCCGCACTCGCCTCCACGAGGCGTACACCTTGGCCAGCGCGGTCTGCACCAGGTCCTCGGCCAGATGAAGATCCCCGGTGAGCCCGAGGGCCAGGCGCACCAGCCTCGGCCAGCGGCTGGCGACGAACTCATGGAATCCCTCCTCGTCCGTTTCTCGCACGAGCGTCCCTCCCTTCACGGCCTACGACCACCGGATGCCGCGAAAAGGTTGGGCGCCGGGCACGAGCGGACCCCGCACTGATCTACCCCGGCTTCTCAGGCGGCCATGAAGCAAGGCTTTTTCGGTAGCGCCGAAGTTCGACCCTCAAGAGGTCGGTGGTTGAGCACTTCTTCAACGCCGAAGAGTTCGATCGTTCCCGCGACTGCTGCACGGTGGCACCGAGCGCGGGCTGACGATCCGACAGGAGCGCTCTGAGCTGCGCCGAACTGCGCTCAACCGACCTCGACTGCACCGAAATGAGCTCGTTGGACGAGTCCTTGGGTGTAAACAGAGCAATGCTTAATGTCTCACGAAGGGCATAATATAGTGCATACGCCTGACATGCATGTTATCCGCTCCGTAGTCGTCGCGTTTCTCGATTCAGTGCAGTTCGATGCGGTTGAGCGACGCTCGAACGGCCGTGTGCTCACGCTTGCTCCCAGCTCTTGCTCCCGGCTGCTCCCAGCCGAAGCCCGGAGCCGTGACGGGTGTGGGCGGGCTACTGACGGCTTGTCGGGAGCACAGGGAGGTCGCTTCCTGCTCCCCGAAGTGGGTCTGCGTGAACGCTTTGAACGGCTGGGTTCGAGGTGGATTGGCCCATGTGTTGCTCCCAATCCCTGGGAGCAGCCTGGCCTCTTCGGACTCTCCGAACGGCGTGCACCGGCGGAACGAATCAGTGCTGGAAGGTCGCGGCCGACTCGGGCGGCTACACGTCGGCCGGCTGACCGGACGCCCGATCGCGGCCCGCGCACTACCTGCGGGCCGTGGTCGGGTGAAGCGCCCGGCACGGCTGGATGTCGGTGCAGGTGCACCACGATCGCCGCTATGCCGACGGATCGCAATGCTCTCCTTCACCTGCTGGCTCGGGATCCGAGCAGTTGCCGCTGCTCGTCGACGGCGATGGGACTCGACTGTCGTCAAGCGCGCTGCGCACGTCTCGCGGAGCTCGACCCGGAACGCTTGGTGCCCGATAATGGCCTGCTCTGATCGCCGAGAACGAAGCCAACGACTACTACGAGCCCCACGAGCGTGTGTCGGGCCCTCGCTCCGGCTGGCACCGACTGGCCGGGACGCCCCCGGCCACGGCCTGGGAAGGCCATGCCGACCGATACGCCGACGGCATGACCGAATCCCTTCTGGTCAACGGCTGGCTCAAGGAGCCACGGATGGTTCTGGTCCCGGCCGTCTCCAGCAGCGACGCGTTGACTGCGATCCGCTGGGCGCCGGCCGGTTAGGCGATTCCCGGCGACGCCGCCGGTCTTGCCGCGGTGCTGGGCAGCTGGGAGCGCCGCTTCGGCGCGCGGGGGATCGCGCTGCGGCGCGACACCCTCTTCGTGAGCGTCTCCGCTGCACAGATTACCCGTCTCCAAACCGCGCACATCGCCTGTGAGCACTTCGTCTTCGCGCCCGACGACGTATTGCAGAACTCAGATTCGTTTCCCGAGTACATCGACGCGCTCATCGATGTCAACCCATGGGGTTTCTGGTCGGACTGATTGCGAGTGGCCCTGCGGTATCCCTGTTGTTCGCCTGTGTCGTCAGGGCAGTTCCGGCGCGAGGGCGGCCACCGCGTCGCGGAAGGCGGTGACGGCGGGGGAGGCCCAGCGGTCTTCGCGCCAGGTCAGGCCGAGGACGCGGGAGGCGTTCGGGCCGCTGATCGGAATGTAGCGGATCCAGCGCTCGGCCGAGTCGTCGATCCGGCCGTCGTAGGTGCGGGAGCGGGGGAGCACCGCGACGCCGAGGCCGACGGCGACCAGGCCGCGCAGCGCGGGCACGTCGTCGCTCTCGAAGGCG
The DNA here is from genome assembly GCF_000504285.1 of Actinospica robiniae DSM 44927. Classification (NCBI taxonomy): domain Bacteria; kingdom Bacillati; phylum Actinomycetota; class Actinomycetes; order Catenulisporales; family Actinospicaceae; genus Actinospica; species Actinospica robiniae. The sequence goes on from NZ_KI632511.1 coordinate 610,264, forward strand.
ATCCGCGGTTCGACGCCGGCCTGCTGCCAGAGCTGCTCGGTGGATTCGCGCAGGCCGGTGCCCTGCGGAGTGGCGATGAAGGGCCCTGGCGCGGCCTCTTCGACGCGTACCCGTTTGCGCTGGGCGAGCCGGTGGTCGGCGGGGACGGCGAGGTAGAGGCGCTCGGTGCGCAGAGCGCGCCAGGCGAGGCCCGGGTCCTGCGGGCGGGGCGAGGTGATCACGAGGTCGACCTCGCCGCGCTCGAGCGCCCGAAGGTTCGCCGAGTTGCCGCCTTGCACCAGGTGGAAGCGCACGTTCGGGTACGCGGCGCGGAAGGACAGGAGCAAGCGCGGCACCAGCCAGTTGCCGACGGTGTAGAGGAACGCCAGCGCCACGATGCCGGTCTGCGGGCTGGCCAGCTCGGCGACGGCGCGCCGTCCCGCCTCGTCCTCGGCCAGGATGCGCTCGGCGTGTTCAAGGAAGGTCCGGCCGAACCGGTTGAGCGTCAGCACGCGGCCGCGGCGGTCGAACAGCGGCGCTCCCAGCTCGTCCTCGATCCGGGCGAGCGCTCGCGAGAGGCCCGGCTGGGACAGGCCGAGCTCCGTCGCCGCTCGGCCCATGTGCTCAGTCTCACACAGGGTGGCGAACCATCGGAGCTCCTCGATCTGCACCTGTGGATTCTCGCACGCAGGGCTGATGCGGGCTACGCATCAATTCTCCCCAGCCTCGTCATTGGACGCATCTGTGCTGGCCGTGTCAGCCTGAACGCGGCCCGAATGACTGCGATCTGCAGAAGCAGCCGCGTCGCCACGGGTCGGCCCGAAGGCGTGTCGTATCGCTCAGTCAACCATCTGACAGCGCATCCGCCGGAGGACCAGTGTCCACGTACTCGGAGACCTTCCACGCGTTACGCCCGACCGCGAAGGTCGTCTCGGTCCCGCGCGCCCAGGTCGACTTACGCCGCGGCGCACGCCTCGGGATGGGCGTGTTCGTCCCGCTGGCCGCGGGCGTCTCGCTCGGCCATCCGGAGTACGGAGTGTTCGCCGCGCTCGGCGCTCTGACGGCCGGATTCGCCGCGACCACCGGTGCTCGCGCCGGCCAGCACGCGCACGCGGTGCTGCTCAGCGGCCTAGGCATGGCGGTGTCGGGCTTCGCCGGGGCAGCGCTCGCCCAGAAGCCCTGGGCCTTGCTCGGCGTCCTGGTGGCGGCGACGTTCGCGGCCGGGCTGTGCGGGGTGTTCAGCCAGCGGTTCGGTATCGCGTGCCTGCAGTGGCCGGTGGCGCTGCTGCTCGCCACGACGACACCTGCGCAACCGGTGCAGCGCGCGGTGCTTCTGCTGGCCGGCGGCGCCTGGCAGGCGCTGTTGACCGCGCTCGACCGCCGCGGCGAATCCACCGAGACCAACCGCGACAGTGACGGCCGCAGACACGGCCGCGGCCTTGGACACCGCGACGGCAACGGTGCCGGCGAAGTCCGCAGCGGCGAGTACAAGCGCAGGCTCCGATCCATCGGCACGAGACTCCGGGCCGGGCTCGACCCTCGCTTCCAACACGGACAACACGTACTGCGGCTGACCGTCGTCACCGCGCTCACCCACGTGATCGCGGTCTCCTTGGCGGTCTCGCACGGATACTGGGCCGCGGTAACGGCGTTGCTGGTCCTCAAGCCAGGGCACACCGCGACCATCCGGCGCGGCCTCGACCGCATCGGCGGCACCGTCTTCGGCGTGCTGTTCGGCGTGGTCCTCGCCAGCGTAGGCGCGCTCGGCAACGTGCCGCTGCTGCTTGTCGCCGCCGTGACAATCTGCCTCGCCTACACCGTCTTCACCGCGAACTACTTCGTGTTCTGCGTCTTCCTGACCGGCTTCGTCGTGCTGCTGCTCGACCTGCTCGGGCAGAGCGCGTCGGAGACCGCCGTCTCCCGTCTCGTCGCCACTGCGCTGGGCGGCACCATCGCCCTCGTGGCCTCGCACATCCGCCCGCAGGCTCGGCCGAACGGGTGACCTTCCAGCCGAGTACGCCCGGCTCACCACCGCCTGCGCGCGATGCTGGGCACGAGGAGGTGGCGGCCGGCGATGCCTGAATGGACCCTGTGGGCGATCCCATGCCTGTTCACCCTCCTGTTCGCTCGATTCATCATCGGGCAGGTCCTCAGGACGCGGCGGCCGCCCGCCGCCGAGGCCGTCTGCCCGTCTAACCACCGTGACGTGGTATCCGTGGAGGACGTGGACGGGGAACTCGTGGCGTGGCTCTGCGTCGACCTGCACTGCGGAAGGCAGCTAGCGAAGGACTGGCGGCCGGCCTCCTCCGAATAGGGGTCTCACGACGGTCTCACCCGAGGTTCGCAGCCTGCTGCCACGCGCCGGGGCGCATACCCGTCACGTTGTGGAAGAACAGAGAGAAGTCGGAGGCGGCGCGGTCAGCGCCCGCTCCAGGTTCCAGGACGCCTTCTACGGCCTTCGCCCGACAGGAACGGGCTCGGCTCCTCCTTGGCCGCCCACCAGGGCAGGATCAACTCACGACGCTGCAGGCTTCGCTTCGTGCTCCTGACCGGTCGGTGCGCACCCCCGAAGGACGCTTGTCACCCCACTTCGACGCCCACCTCTCAATCACTCCGGCGGATTGGCAAGGCTCCACGCGAGTAGCGGCCGCGTGGCGTCCATTAGGCCCTCGCCTCGCTGAGTCGGTGTGTAGAGGATCTGCACCGGGGTGGTCGGGATGACCGTACGCTCGATCAAGCCGTGCTGCTCCAGTTCGCGCAGACGCTGTGTGAGCAGGCGGTCGGAGATGCCGGGCACCATCGCGCGGTACTGGCTGAACCGCCGTGCGCCGCGCTGCCCCGCGAGCAGCACGATGCCCACCCAGCGGCGCCCGAGAAATTCCAGAACGGGTTGGAAGGCGCGGCATGCCTCGTCGGTGGCCGTCCTGTCCGGGGTCGGGCGAGCGGTATCCACTTACTCAAGGTAAGTCGATAATACTGGCGTTGTCCAGCTCAGGCGGCGCGGCCACACTGGAATCCGAAACGCACGCGTGCCGCAGCGCCAGATCGGTCCACCTGCACCACACTGGACTGGGCAGGACGCGCGCGTCTCACGCCGGTACTGAGCTCCTGGGAAAGCTGGCGATTCCATGTATGAGCGAACGATCCGGTTCGGGCTGTGCGTGACACCCGACATCGACGACGTCGCCGGGGCGGTCGCGCTGGCCAGAGCGGCCGACGACGGTGGGCTCGATCTGCTCGGTATCCAGGATCACCCGTACTACCCGGAATTCCTCGACACGCTCAGCCTGGTTGCGTATCTCGGCGCGCTCACCACCCGGGTGCGACTGCTGACCGATGTGGCCAATCTCGGCGTGCGTCCGGTGCCGATGCTCGCGAAGACGGCCGCCAGCCTGGACGCACTGACCGGCGGTCGGTTCGAGCTCGGCATCGGCTCCGGCGCGTCACCGGAGGGGGTCGCGAGCCTGGGCGGTCGCCCGCTCGGGGGCGCAGCGGCGGTCAACCATGTCGCCGCCGCTCTGCGTGACCTTCGCGAGACGCAGCCCGCTCCGTTGTGGGTCGGAGCCCACGGCACGCGGATGCTGGGGGTGATCGGACAACTGGCCGACGGATGGATATGCCCGCTGAACGCCTACGTGCCGCCCTCGGCCGTACCCGAACGGCAAGCGGCCATCGACCGGGCTGCGAGCGAAGCCGGACGCACGGCGTCGGACGTCCGGCGCCTCTACAACGTACTGGGCGCCATCGACGGCGACGGCGACCAGGGCTTGTTCGGCACCAGTGAGCACTGGGCGCGGACGCTGGCGGGCTGGACCGGTGAACTCGGCTTCGACACTTTCGTCTTCTGGCCCACCACCAGCCATCTGAATCAGGCGCGGCGCTTCATCGACGAGGTGGTGCCGAGGGTCCGAGAGCTCATGGCCGGACCAGACCGTCACCAGGGAAGGGCCACATGACGGACACGAAGGCCCCGGGCGAGATGACCCGGGCGATGATCATGGTGCACACCGGCTTCCGCCGAGAGTTCGGCCTCATGCCGAGCCTCGTCCGGGCCGTCACAGACGGAGACCGGCAGCGCGTGGCCATCGTCGCCGACCACATCGACCTGCTGGGCATCGCGCTGCACGAGCACCACCACGGTGAGGACCAAGCGCTCTGGCCCCTGCTGCTGGAGCGCTGCCCGACCGACCTTGCGCCGGTGGTGCACGGGATGCAGGAAGACCACGACCGGATCGCCGGGCTGATCAGCGAGCTCGCCCACGCGGTGACGGCGTGGCGCGCCAATGCCGACCCGAACGACCGCGCCGCCGCCGCAGGCATCCTGGACCAGTTGCTCCCGGTGCTGCGTGAGCACCTCGGCACGGAGGTGCGGCTGGTAATGCCCCTGGTCGAGCAGTACATCAGCGCTGCCGAGTGGAACACGATGAGTGCGGTGCACAGCAACAATCGCACGCCGGACCAAATCGCGCTCACCTTCGGCATGGTCATGTACGAGGGTGAGCCGGCCGCCATCCAGGACCATTTGAAGGATCTGCCGCCTGCGACCCGTCCGGTGTTCGAAAAGGCCGCGCGGACGGCTTATGCCGCGTACGCGAAGATTCTGTACGGCACCTCGACCCCGCCCCGCATCGGCATCGATATCTGACGTGGATCGCGAATAATCGGTGATTCAACGCCACTACCCATGAGGAATGACAAATGGCTTCGCTCAACGAAACGGTAATTGCGGAATTCCGGGCCAACGGCGGCGTGCTCGGCGGCCACTGGGAGGGCAAGTCGACCCTGCTGCTGCACACTCCTGGTCGCAAGTCCGGCAAGAACTTCGTCCACCCGGTCGTCGCGGCGCCCCACGGGAACTCGTACGTCATCTGCGGCAGCCAGGGTGGAGCCCCGGTCGATCCGCAATGGGTCGCCAACCTGGAGGCCGTCGACGGTCCGGTGACAATCGAACTCGGCGGCCGCACCCTCGCCGCCGCCCACCGGGTGGTGCGCCCCGACGACCAGGAGTGGGAGCGCCTGTACGGTGTTTTCCGCGCCTACTGGCCTGACACGGTTGAATACGAGAAGCGGACCGACCGGCAGTTCCCGGTCGGCGTCATCACGCCCCGCTGACCCGTAGTACAGGGGTGAGGGTGAGGTGCATGGGTGGGGGTCCGGGTGTCGAGCGGTTTGCTCTTTCGTCTTCGCACCGGCCCCCGCCGTGGCTGTTCCCTGTTCAGGCAAGCGCCGGCCCTGGGAACAGCCGCTCCCACCCGAGAGACTCACCCCCGCCACGGTCCGCCGGGGGTTTCGCGACATCCGCGCGAACCTCCCCGAGCTCGCCAGCGCACCAAAACCCTCCAGGCCAGGCCCCGGACGGCCGGCAGGGTTCCGGAACAAAACCAAAGCCCCCGTTCGAGGAGCACCACGCCGCGCACGGTTGAAGGACAAGCTGGTACTCAGTTGTCGTTCGTTGTCTGACTGCCGAGGCCTGATCGCCCGCGACGTGGCGGACCTGCGTCGCATCGGCCGGATCCAGCACGGCGACCCCGACTATTTCATGCCCGGGATCAAGAAACTGATCCGGTATTGCCAGAAGATCGGAAAGCTCTGAGTCCGTCAGTGCACGAACATCCGGCGCATGGCCCTGGCGCTAGGCTGCGGCCATGACGAATGCGTCTGAACTGCTCGACCGCATCCGGCGCGAGCCCGGGATCCAGGCGGGGCTGGCGACGGTCGGCGAGTTCGATGTCAACCGCCTCGACCCGGAGCCCGGGGCGGGCGTGGGCTCCGGCGCGCCGTTGGCGTGCGTCGCCGGGGACTTCACCGGCGGTGGATTCTTCGAGTGCGGCGAACCGGCGGCCTTCCGCCCCATCCTCTACGTCAGCTCGGAGGGTCAGGCGGGGCTGATCGCCGATGACCTGGTCGCAGCGGTCGAACTCTTCGTCGGCCTGCCGTACTGGCGGGACTGCCTGACCTATTCGGGCAATGGCGATCTGGCCGTGATGACCGCGGCCGCCCGGTTCCTCCAGCGCGATTTCCTCGCCGGGGACGCCGACGCCGCGCGCGAGCAGGCAGAACTTGCCCGCGCGCTTGGCTTGCGCGTCGCTTCAGCCGATGTGCTGCTCGGCCGGCTGCACGCCGCGGTGAGCCGCACGGATCCGGACTATGTCTTCTCGGACTCCACCGGACGGTACGAGGGACTGTTCGGACCGTTCACGCCCGATCGGAACACCAGCTGGCGCTAGGCGCCTGCGGCCGGGCCGGGGTCCGCCGGTCCGCCGATGACGGTCCACAATTCGCCGCTGCCCGAGTAGATGGATTTCCGTAGTTCCTCGGCGCCACCGCGGCAACCCGACGCGGGGCGCGGTCAAGACTCGAGCAGGCCTCGCCGCGCCAGCGGTACTCAGTGAGGTGATCCCGACGACGCTTCCGGGCGGATCGGGCATCGGGTGGCATCGCGGACGTCGGCGACGTAGAACGTGGAGCCGCTGGTAGAAGGGTTCTGACTGAGAAAGATCCTCCACCGGAACGGCTCCGCGTGTTCGCGGTCCTGACCGAACGCTGGAAAGCACGCGAGCACGTCACCATCGGCCCCAGACGGATCACCCAGATCGCCCGAGCCGCCCTCGCCATCACGCGATTCGAATGCCCAGAAGCGAGCTGAACTTCGCTGGGATCACCTCAGTGAAGCTGGTCCCGCCTACCGGCAAACGACGCGTTCTCCTTACTTACGCCTTTGCGAAACAAGATCAGGGACAGATCTAACTCAGGGATCTGTCGTGAATCTTGTCGCGGAGTCGCAGCCTACTGTGGTCACCCGACCCGAGCGTTCTCGGGGCCGAGATGCTGAACATGGTTGTGCGTGTCGAGCCCAAGCGATTCGCAGGGCCGTGGTCGAAGACGATCGGAAAGTCGTTCTACGCGCAATTGATCCAGGTTTCGACGTCACGGGTGCCGATCCAATCGCCGTGATCGGTCCCTCGGTCGCCGTCGGGACGGCCTGGTGCCGTCACGGTGCCACTCAACGGGCCCGCAGCGTCCGCCCATGTCGGCGACCCCGGCACCGCGCCGACCTGTCTCGGCATCAGTGTGCTCACGTCCCGGAAAAGCTCAGATTTTCGGCCTGTGCGATTCCGTAACTCAGATGCATTGACAGCGCACCGACCCATCGGGAGCATGGTGAGCGGAGAGCGCTCTCCCGCAGAGCGCGCACGGGTATGCGCGGTCGCGCACGGGCGGACGGGACGGGTGTGATGACGTATACGACGTTGGGTCTGAGCATATCCATATCAGGTGTCTTTCTTCTTTCCGCGGCCGGGAAGCTGCGCGGCCGCGCGGCGTTCGAGGAGTTCGCCGTCTCGGTCGGAGTCCTCGGGGGGCTGCCGGCGCGGTGGGTCCGCTCGGCCGCGCTCGCGCTGGCCGCGGCTGAGCCGGCGGTGGCCTTGCTGGTGCTGGTCCCGGCCACCGCGCCGGTCGGCCTGGGCGCCGCCGCGATCCTGTTGGCGGCCTTCACGATCGCGCTGGTCCGGGCCCTGCGACGGCGGATCCGCACGCCCTGCCACTGCTTCGGCGCGGACGCGGCGCCGGTCGGCCGGCGGCACGTCGGGCGCAACGCGGTCCTGCTGGGCGCGGTCGCGCTCGACCTCGCCCTGCTGCCCGGGCGGTCGGGCGCCCGGCTCGAACCCGCGGGTATCGCGCTTTGCCTGCTCGCCGCGGCCGCCGCCGTCGCAGGGGTCGCCTTGCTCGACGATATCGCGGCCTTGTTCGCCCCGGCACCGGAACACCTGCGTTGATCCTGGGGATCCAGCCCTATCGGAGGAGAACACCGTGGCAATCCTGACCGCCGCCGTCATTCTGCTTTCCATCCTTGTCATCCTCGACTTGGTTCTCTCCGCCGCGGTGATCCGCCGCATGCGGGTCTACGAGTCCGCCCGTAACGCCCCGCCGGACCGCGGCGGCCTCGCCGACGGCGCGCCGGTGCCCGAGTTCGCCACGACCACCGCCGACGGCGCCGAATTCGCCACCGCGAGCCTCGCCGGAGCGCGCACGCTGCTGGGGTTCTTCGCGACCTCCTGCACGCACTGCGTGGCGGCCGCGCCCGCCCTCGCGGACCGGGCCGGCCGGCTCGCCGCCGAGGGCGTCGAGGTGGTGCCGGTGCTGACCATGGACGAGGTCGGCGCGCTCGACGGGGTGGCCGAGAGCATGCGCGCGGATCTGGCGAAGGCCGGCACGCTGATCACCGAGCCCAGGCCGGGACCGGTCGTCTCCGCCTTCCAGATCAGGGCGACGCCGTCGTACGTGCTGGTCGGGCCGGACGGCAAGGTGCTGACCTCCGGCTACACCGTGGACGAGTGTCTGGCCGCGCTGGTCTGATGGCGGAATCGGAAGCCGGCGCGGACCGCGGCGCGCGCGTCCTGGCGGGGCGCGCGGCCGGTTCGGTCGCCCTGGTGGCGCGGGCGGCGCCGGGGATGCTCGCGCTGCGCGGCGCCTCGACCGTGCTCGACGGCGCTTGGCCGGTGGCGACGGCGTGGCTGGCGAGCCTCCTGATCGACCGGCTCGCCACCGGGCACGGCCCCGACCCGGTGCTGTTGGCCGCGCTGGCGGCCGCGCTCGGCGCGGCGACCGCCGTGGCCCGCTACCTGGGCCAGTACGCCGGGCAGGAGATCGGCCGGCGCGTCACCGAGCGCACCCGCTCCGAGCTGTTCGCCGCCGTGGTGCGCGACCCGGGCATCGCAAGGCTCGAAGACCCGGGCTACCACGACCGGCTGCAGCTGGCCCAGCAGGCCAGCCAGCTCGGGCCGGCCCAGCTGGTCGACGCGCTGCTGGCCGTCCTCGGCGGCGCGGTCACCGCCGTGGGGTTCGTCTCGGCGCTGGCCGCGCGCTACCCGCTGGTCGCGGCGCTCGTGCTGATCTCGACGCTGCCCGCGCTCTACGGGCAGATCGGCCTGGGCCGGCTGCGGGTGCGCACGCTGGAGGCCGCCAGCCCGCGGCAGCGGCGGCAGGTGTTCTACGCCATGCTGCTGCTGGATCTGCGCGCGGCCAAGGAGATCAGGCTCTTCGGCCTCGGCGAGTTCTTCCGCACCCGGATGATCGGCGAGCTGCGCGCCACCCAGGAGGCCCAGCGCACGGCGGACCGCGCCGCCGTGCGGCTCGATGGCGGCCTGGCGCTGCTCAGCGCGGCGGTGTCCGGCCTCGCGCTCATCCTGGCGGTGCGGCGGCTCGAGCACGGCCAGGGGACGGTGGGCGACCTGGCCGTGCTGACCGCCGCGATCGCGTCGGTGCAAGGCGCCCTCGCCGGGATCCTCGCCCAGGTCGCGCTCGCCGGGCAGAGCCTGACCATGTTCGGGCACTACCAGGCGCTGACCCGCGACCCCGCGGTGCCCGCCGGTCCGGCGGCCCTGGCCGCCCCGGCCCCGGCGCCGAGCGCGCCGCCGCTGCGCACCGGCATCCGGTTCGACGACGTCTGGTTCCGCTACCAGCAGGACCAGCCCTGGGTCCTGCGCGGCCTCGACCTGGGCATCCCGCACGGCGCGTGCGTGGCGCTGGTCGGCCTCAACGGCGCCGGCAAGTCGACCCTCGTGAAACTGCTGTGCCGGCTCTACGAGCCGACCAAGGGCTCGATCGGCTGGGACGGCACGGATCTCGCGCGGTTCGACCCGGCGTCGCTGCGGTCCCGGATCGGCGCCGTCTTCCAGGACCACATGGCGTTCGACCTCACCGCCGCGGAGAACATCGCCGTCGGCGACCTCTCCGCGCTGGTGGACCCGCCGCGGCTGCGGGCCGCCGCCCGGCGGGCCGGCATCGACGACAAGCTCGCCGCGCTGCCCGAGGGCTACGCGACGATGCTCAGCCGGATGTACGGCACGTCCGAGGAGCGCAGGTCCGCGGGCGTCGCCGGGCGCGGCGACGCGGTCCTGCGCAGCCCCGGCGGGGTGGTGCTCTCCGGCGGCCAGTGGCAGCGGGTGGCGATCGCCCGGGCCATGCTGCGCGAGGAGGCCGATCTGCTGATCCTGGACGAGCCCTCCTCCGGCCTCGATCCCCGGGCGGAGCACGAGATCCACCGCATGCTCGGGCGGTTGCGCCGCGGCCGGACCAGCCTGCTGATCTCGCACCGGCTCAACGCGGTGCGCGAGGCCGATCTCATCGTCGTGCTCGAAGACGGCCGGATCGTGGAACGCGGCACCCACGAGCAGTTGACGTCGGACGGCGGCCGCTACGCGGAGCTGGTCCGGCTCCAGGCGGCCGGCTACCGGCCGGTCGAGCCCGTGCCGAGCCGGGGAAAGGCGTGATGATCGAGGCTTTGCTGCTGGGCCCGCTCGAGGTGCGGGTGGACGGACGCGCGGCCGCTCCCGGCGCGCCGAAGCAGCGGGCGGTGTGCGCGGCTCTGCTGCTGAGCCCGGGCACGGTGGTCTCGGTGGACCGGCTCATCGAGGTGGTGTGGGCGCACGATCCGCCGGCCAGCGCGGTGACGAAGATCCAGGGCTACGTCTCCGCGGTGCGCAAGTCGCTGGCCGAGGCCGGGCTGCCGCGGCCGGCCGAGGTCCTGGCCACCCGGGCGCCGGGCTATGTCCTGCGGGCCGGTTCGGTGGACACTGATGTGACACGGTTCGAATCCCTGGTGGCCGAGGCCGGCCGGGCCCGGACCCGGCGCGATCCGGCGGCGGTCGCCCGGCTGCTCGGCCCCGCCCTCGGGCTCTGGCGCGGTGCGGCCCTGGCCGACGTGGGCACCGGTCCGGCGCTGCTGGCGGAGGCGGAGCGGCTGGCCGAGGTCCGGCTGACGGCGGTGGAGGACAAGGCGGCGGCGAACCTCGCGCTCGGCCGCTACCGCGAGGTGCTCGCCGGGCTGGACCGCCACCTGGCCCAGCACCCCTACCGCGAGCGCATCAGAGAGCTGCGTATGCGTGCCCTGATCGGGTTGGACTGCCCGGCCGAGGCGCTGGCCTGCTACGAGAACGGGCGCCGGATCCTGCGCGCCGAACTGGGTGTCGAGCCGAGCGGCCGGCTGCGCCGGCTGGCGAGCGCGATCAGCGGAGGAGTGGCATGAGTGCCGAGACCAGCCGAGGAGCGGCATGAGCGCGGAGATACGGCTCGAGCAGGTGCGCAAGACCTTCGCGCTGGGCCGCGACCAGTCGATCACCGCGGTCGGCGGCATCGACCTGCGGCTGGCTCCGGGCAGCCTCACCGCGCTGACCGGTCCGAGCGGCTCGGGCAAGTCGACGCTGCTGCATGTGATCGGATCGATCGAGCGGGCGGACGAGGGTTCCGCGGTGGTCGTGGACGGGCTGGAGCTGACCCGGGCGTCGCGGCGGGAGCTGACGGCGTACCGGCGCACCGTGGGGTTCGTCTTCCAGCGCTTCCACCTGCTGCCCGCGCTCACCGCGCTGGAGAACGTGATGGCGCCGGTGATCCCGGAGCGCAATCCGGGATTCGACAAGCGCGAACGCGCGGCCTCGCTGCTCGGATCGGTCGGTCTGGCCGGCCGGGAGCAGTCGCTGCCGTCGCGCATGTCCGGCGGCCAGCAGCAGCGCGTGGCCATCGCCCGGGCGCTGATCAACCGGCCCAAGCTGCTGCTGGCCGACGAGCCGACCGGCAACCTCGACTCGCGCACCGGCGCGGCGATCCTCGAGCTGCTGCTGCGGCTGCGCGAACAGCACGCGGTGACGGTGGTGCTCAGCACACACGACCGCGTCGTGGCGGAACGCTGCGACACGGTCGTGGAGTTGATCGACGGCCGGCTCACCGGGCAGGAGGTGGCGGTATGAGCGCGCCAGCGCCCGGGTGGCCGCGCGCCGGCGCCGGCCTGCTCGGCGTCGGCGTCCTGACGGCGGGCGCGGCCGTGTTCGCGGCGCGCCGGCTGCTGGTGTCGGTGACCGTGGTGGGGGAGAGCATGACGCCCACCTTCCGCGACGGCGAGCGGCTGCTGGTCCGGCGGACCGGGCGCGCGCGGGTGGGCCAGGTGGTCGTGCTCGACAACCGCGAGCCGGGCGCCCGGCGTGGATACGCGGACCGTCAGTCTCCTGATCTGCTGGTCAAGCGGCTGGCGGCGGTGTCCGGCGATCCGGTGCCCGAGCCGGTGTACGACGCCGTCGGCGCCGGCCCGGGCGACCGGGTGCCGCCGGGCCGGATCGTCGTGCTCGGCGACGCGCCGGGCAGCGTGGATTCGCGCAGCTGGGGCTACCTCGCGGCGGACCGGCTGCGCGGCGTCGCGCTGCGGGCTCGGTAGCGAATCTGTAGCGCGATGTCCTCAACTGTGTGTGCGGGGCCGACAGAAGGCCGGCCCGGTTCGAAAAGGGGATTCGATATGTCGATGATCTCCCAGCTGGGCGATCGGATGCTCGGGGCGATGCTGCCCAAGGCGCGGGCCGCGGCCTGCACGCACGCCAGCGGTTGGTGCAGCGGGGTGACCAACGAGGGCGGCGGCGCGTCCTACAAGATCTGCCAGGTCGGCAACCAGTGCATCGAGTACGACTTCACGCCGGGCGAGACCTACACCTACGTCATCCGGACCTGCTGTTAAGGCATGACGAGTCCGGGCCCGCGGGCCCGACGCTCCGAGCCGCTCCGGCGCCGACCGCGCCGGAGCGGCCGCCCGCGTTTCCCCTCCGCCACCGGCCTGAACGAATCGGGAGCCGTTTCCGAGCATGTGGACCATGATCCTCGCCCATCTGCGGTTCCGTCGCGGCCGGTCGCTGGCCACGCTGCTGGCCGTGGCGGGGGCGGTGACCAGCTTCGCGCTGCTCACCTCGGCCGCCCGCGGCTCGCAGGTGACCGAGAGCGGCACGGTGAAGTCGGCGTACCGGACCAGCTACGACATCCTGGTCCGGCCGGCGGGCACGGCCTCGGACGGGAGTCTGCTGGCCCCCGCGGCCGACGCGGGCATGGACGGCGGGATCACGCTCGCGCAGTGGCACCGGATCGAGGGCACCGCGGACGTGTCCGTCGCGGCTCCGGTGGCGCTCGGCGGGTACGTGATGACGGCCGGTCAGGCCACCGTCGACGTGCGCAAGTTCCTCAAGCCCGGCGTCGATTCCCAGGTGCTGCGGCTGACGCCGACCTGGGTGTCAGACGACGGTCTGACCAAGGTGACCGAGGGCCCGCTGTACTTCTACGCGACCGACCACGAACTCGCCGCGATCCCGGACGACGTGAGTTCCGGCATGTCCGGCGTGGGCTGCCAGGACGTCGGTATCCCGCAGGTGGACGCCCCGCAGACGGCGTCGCAGTTCAGCTATCTGTGGTGCTGGTCCAGCGATGCGCACTCGACGTATCAGAACGCGATGGACACGGTCGTGGACTATCCGTACATCACCGTCAGCTTCTCCTTCCCGATGGAGCTGGCGGCGGTGGACCCGGACCAGGAGGCGAAGCTCGACGGGCTCGGCGGCGCGGTCGTCTCCGGCCGCTCCCTCCAGGAGTCCGACGCCCCGTCTGTATACACATATAAAGACTCATATATGAATGCTTCCGTCCCCGCCGTGCCCGTGCTCGCCGCGGACCGGCCGGAGACCGGCGAGTCGCTCAGCCTGAGCGTGCAGCAGATGACCGGATCGGCCGCGGTACAGGACGTGACCAGCCAGTCCAAGGTCAGCGCGATCGCCGCGCTCGCCGCGCAGAGCGGCGTCCCGGCCGGGACGTTGAACGTGTCCGACGCGCAGCCCTACCAAGACCTCCTCGACGATCTCGACAGCACGGCCAATCCGCTCAACCCGGGCCAGAGCCGGCAGGTGAACCCCGAGGTGGTCAGCTACTACGCGGCCGGGCCGGCGACGTTGTCGGGCAGCGGCAAGCAGCGCGCCGAGGCGGGCACCGCGGCCGGCGCGCAGGCGTGGGGCCGAACGGATTCGGGCCCGGCGAGCGGGAACGTCGTGCCGCCCGAGGTCTCCGACACGCAGACCCGCGGCCTCGTCGGCTACAGCGCGGTCAACCCCGAGGGGCTCGACTCGCTGCCGCTGGACCGGGTCGACCAGTTCGCGCCCGCGCTGCACGCCGTGGGCGAGTTCGACCCCGGGAAGATCGACCTCGGCGCCGGGACCTCGTCGATGTCCGACGACTGGATGCAGGCGCCGGACACGTCGGCGCGCGGCGCGCGGCTCGCCCCGGACGACAACCCCGCCGGTCCGGTCGCCCAGAGTCCGACGCTGATCACCACGTTCGCCGGGCTCGCGGCCCTGCGGAGCACGAAGGACTACGCCGCTTCGGGCAAGGGGACCGGCCTCGACGCCGCGGCGCCGATCAGCGACGTCCGGGTGCGGGTCGCCGGCGCCGTCGGGATGGACGATCTCTCCCGGGCCCGGGTGCTGGCCGTGGCCGACGCGATCCACCGGGAGACCGGCCTGCGGGTGGACATCGTGGACGGCTCCTCGCCCACCGCGGTCACCGTCTCCGCCCCGGCCGGGACCTTCGGACGCCCCGCGCTCGAACTGGCCGAGCCCTGGGTCGAGCAGGGCGTGGCCACCGCGATCGTCTCCGCGCTGGACCGCAAGACCGTCGCGCTCGCCCTGATGGTTCTGATCGCGTGCGCCCTCGCCATCGGCAACGCGGTCAGCGCGGCGGTGCGCACCCGGGTGACCGAACTCGGCGTGCTGGCCTGCGTCGGCTGGGGACGGGCAAGACTCTTCGCCCTGGTCTTCGGCGAGGCGACCGCCACCGGGCTGGCGGCCGGCTGCGCCGGCTGCGTCCTGGCGCTGGCCCTCGCCCCGCCGCTCGGCGTGCATCTGCAGGTGGGATCGGCGCTGCTGGCCGTCCCGGCGGCGATCGGCCTGACCCTGATCGCGGCGGCCGTCCCCGCCTGGCGGGCCACCCGCGCGGATCCCGGCGCCGCGGTCCGGCCCGCGGTCCTCGCGCCGCGCCGGTGGGTGCGCGCCCGCGGCGTCGGCGCGATGGCCCTCGGCAACATGCTGCGGGTGCCGGGCCGCACGCTGCTCGGCGCGTTGAGCCTGGCCATCGGGGTCGCCGCGTGCACGGTGCTCGCCGTGATCCAGGTCGACTTCCACGGGCAGGTGGTGGGCACCGTGCTGGGCGACGCGGTCACCGTCCAGGTGCGCGGCGCCGACTACCTCGCCGCGGCGATCATCATGCTGCTCGGCGCCATCTCGGTGGCCGACGTCCTGTACGTCGAGATCCGGGAGCGCGCGGCCGAGTTCGCCCTGCTCGACGCGACCGGCTGGAGCGCCCGGAGGCTCACGCTGCTCGCGGTCTACGAGGCGATCGGGATGGGCGTGCTCGGATCGCTGGTGGGGGCGGGCGCGGGCCTCGGCGGCGCGGCGTTCGCCGGGGCGATCCCGGTGAACGTGTGGCTGACCGCCGCGGCGGTCGCGCTCGGCGGCATCGCGGTGACCTGGATCGGAGCCCTGATCCCGGCGACGTTGCTGCGGCGGCTTCCGGCTGCGCAGCTGCTGGCCGAGGAATAGGCGGTCTGGCGGTCTTGGAGATCGGAAAAACCTCTGCGCCGTCCGTCAGCGGATAGGGGCGGTTCCGCGGCGCCTGAGCACGCGCCGGGCGCAGGCTGCCGGCGATGATCGGCGCCGCAATGATCGGTGCGCAGTCGACCATCGGGGAGTACACCAGTGGGCTGATACGTACGACGCCGACCGCGACCCCGGACCGCCGCCGCCTCGACGCGGCGAAGATGACCGTCGCCGGTGCGGTCGCTGGTGTGTCAGGGCTCGTCATCGCCGCCGGTGGCCTCGGCATCGGGGACGTCCTGATCCACGGTCCGCGTCCGAGCGATGCGCATCCGGCGCGGGCGATCTGCGCGTCGGTGCTGCTGGTTGCTGTGTGCGTTCTCGGCGGCATGGCGATCGGCACGTTGCTGCGCCCGTGCGGCTGCCTTGATGTGCTCGTGCGTGGATTGTGGGTCGTGGGTTCCGCGTCGGCCGGACTGGTACTCCCAGATTTCGTGGTCCAGTGTCCGGGGGTCGGCGTTCATGCGGGTGGCGGCGGCATGGACGAGGGCGGCGACGTCGTCCGGCGCGAGCGTGTCCTGCTCGACTCCGAGGGCCGCGGCGGTGAACCTTCTGATCATCCGATCGGGCTTGACGTCGGGTAGGCCGAGGAGCATGCGTAGATACCGCCAGGAGATCCCGGATCCCTGGCCGGGCACGGTGCGCCAGGCGTCTTGTGCGCTCTGGCCGAGACCAGTGCCTTCGGCGGCTTGAAATTGCTCGGCGGTGTCGATTCCGAGGTCTTTCAGCAGCGATGCGGCCGTGTGAACGGCCTCGGCCTTGCGTGCTGCGCCCGGCTGTGTCGAGACGCGGTTGCGCGTCCCGATCGTGTCGATGAACGCGTCAACTCCGCCCAGTCGGTCGTATAGGTCCAGCAGATCGCTGAGGGAGTCGTTGGAGGCGTCCGCCTGCTCCAGGCGCCTGAACCCGCGATATCGGCGGATCACCCCGCAGGTGATCGGGTATCGCGTGCTGAGTGACCAGATCGCGTCGATCACCGCGAGGGCGATGCCCTCGGGGTAACCGGCCACTCCGGTCCACTGCTCGGGCGGCGGCAGCAGACGTGAGCAGGCGGCCACGAGTTTGTCGAGGTCGTCGCCGGACTTGTCGCCAAGGGGCCCGGCCTCGTCAGACATGCGATTTCCTCCATGGGAGCGCTCGGCACACTCTCGCACGGCCTCCGGCATGATCACTGTGCTTTTCCGTATTCCGAGGGCCGCTGCTACTGCCGGGCCCGGTGGACGGACGCCATCGCGGTCGCGAACGAGACCAGTTACGGCGCCCATGCCCCCCACCTCTGCGTCCGATCGGGCGATTCGGCGGTTGCCGCGCGGCGCGTCGGGGAGAACGTGCTGGACGATTCGGGCTGAGTATTACATAACTGTTCTCACATGGATGTGTGGTGCTCGCGGTCAGTGAGCTGGTGACCAACGCCGTCTGCCACGCACCCGGGCCCTGCACGCTGGAGATGGCGGCAGAGCGCGGCCACGTGCGCATCACGGTCAGCGACACCTCCCGACTGGTTCCGCGCGCCAGAACGCCGCAGTACGACGGCAAGGGCACGCGTGCTTCCAAGGAACTCGATCGAAGTCGAGGAGCTGCGTCCGCCGGCCGCGGCTGCCGCCTCGCGGAACGCGCACGGGCTACCCGCCGAGAAGAACCAGGCTGACGGAGCCCGGCAGCGCGCCGTGGATTGCTTCTGCCGGGCTCGGTTCCTTACCTCGGAGCCCGCAGCGTGTGAGCCGGGCCGCGTTCGGGGGCGCTTTCCCGCAGAACCAGGTCCACGGGATAGAAGCGGCGAAAACCGAAGCCGGGGTCGCCGTCCATGAGGATGCGGGTGGCGTCGGCGGCCATCTGTTCGACCGGCAGCCGCATGGTGGAGAGCGGCGGGTTGGTGCAGATCGCGGCGAGGCTGTCGTCGAATCCGATGACTGCGACGTCCTCGGGGACGCGGAGGCCGGTGGCCGTGATCGCCTGGATGGCTCCGGCGGCCATGAGGTCGCAGGCGACGAACATGGCGTCGATCTCGGGATGGCGCTCGAGCAGTTCCCGGGCGGCGTCGTGCCCGCCGTCCCGGCAGAACCCGCCGTCCGCGCCCAGTTCGGGCAGCCCGAGGTCGGTGATGGCGTTGCGGTATCCGTCGCGGCGTTGTGCGGCGCAGCTGTTGGTGACGGGTCCGTGGATGGCGGCGATGCGGCGTCGGCCGATCCGGTGGAGGTGGCTGACGGCGGTGCGCACCGCGCCGAGGTTGTCCACCTCGAGCGCGGGGACCGCGGGTGCGGTCGGGACGAGCGAGATGACGCGGCGACAGCGTAGGTAGTAGCGGGTGGCCAGCTCTGGCGTCACGTTGGCCAGCAAGGCGCCGACGGTCGCGTCGGCGGCTAGCGCGTCGATGGCTGCCGCGGCCCGGTCGGGGGTCAAGGCGTGGATGCGCAGCTGTGTGCCGGTCCCTTCGAGGGCTGACATCACGCCGGCCAGGACGCGGCCATAGTGCGGGTGGGCACCGATCCATCCGCTGGTACAGGAGTCGGTGACGATCATCTCGATGGTGCGGGTGCGGCCGGTGGCCAGGGCGCGTGCGGTGGAGCTGGGCTGATAGCCGAGTTCGGCCGCGACCGCGCGCACACGGGTGCGGATCGAGGGGGAGGCGCCGGCTGCGTGGTTGATGACGCGCGAGACGGTGGCGGCCGAGACACCGGCCGCGCTGGCCACATCACGGATGGTGGGCTTGCCGCGTTGAGCGCGAGCGGCTTGGTTCATGGTCCCTCATTCTCGTGGCCGCCACGCGGTTGCGCGTCGGCGGTTGAACACAGCGTTCCAGCCCGAGGCTAGGACTGAAAGCGGTTTCAGGTGAAGACTCCGAGGACCGATCGCCACAAGAAGAATGTTCGGGTGCTGGAACAGCACTGCTATCGCCGTGAGCAGCGAAAAGTCCTGTCCGCCTCCCGTCCCCGTACCCGGCGGGGACGGCATCGCGAATCCTTCGACGACCCTACGCGCACCGGCAAGACACTGATCGACTTCTGATGAAGAGGGGGATCTTCGTGCGCCATCGATGGAAGACCTGCTTCGACGAGGCGCTTCGGGCACGGTGGCTGGTCATACGGCTGTCGCCCGAGGCGGGAGGCCGCTGCTCATCGTGCTCACCGCCGTCGACGTGGCCGCCGCCGTGCTGCCCGTCGCGTTCGTGCTCTTTTCCAGCCGGGTCATCGGCCGGGTGCCGGGCGCGGTCCGTCACGGAATCGGCTCGCCGCAGTGGTATTCGCTGGTCTCCGCGTTTCTGCTGGTCTCAGGCACGTTTGTCGTGCAGCAGGTGTTCACGCCCTTGCGACGTCGGACGCGAGCAGCGGATCCGGGTGGACAGGCGGAGGCGACGTTCAAATCCAGCGCGGCCAGCTCAACTCCGACAGCCGGCTCTTCGGACAAGTCACTACCCGGACCCGCCGCTGCCAAGCCTATGACCCGAACCGCTTGACAGATACAGAGGCACCCCGGGTTTCTTGGAGTGGATCAGCCCTCCATGAAAGCCGGGGTGCATCGACCCGTTCTACCTGAGTGCTCTGGTCCACCCGGCTTGTTTGGAATCGTCCAAGCAAGCTGGGCGGACCGTACCACCGGTCCACATCGATCGATCTGCGCTTTCGTATCCGCGATCGGCCAGGATCGGCATCTCGGCGGTGTAGTGCCTGGTGATCGCCCGGATCTGCACCGCTTGGGGAACGGCGATGTCGTTTGTTCGCTCGAGTGTTAGCATCTGTCTGGGGGTAAATCTGGTGATTTTTACCGTTCCTCCATCTCCCTGAGCGGAAGGCGGGCAGGGTGTGGTGACAGCCGGGAAATCCACCTCCGCGGAACGCTCCGATGCTCTGGCCTCGGTGGATCCAGGGCGTCCGCCGGATGGAGAGCTGCCGGACAGTGCCCGGCTCGTGGCTCTTGAGTTGGCCCTCCGGCAGGCCAAGGCGTGCCTGGGCGGCCTGGAAGCCTTGGTGCACTGGTGCGAGCCCGGTGACGGGCTGCTGCTGGTGGCTTCCGACCAGCTGATCCCGGCGTGGGCCGAGCCGTGGGCGGACCTACGCGGCGAGCAGGCCGCGGCGCCGGTACAGGCCGTGCGGGCCGGCGGCTATGCGTGGGTGGAAGGGGACGCCCTGGGGATCGGCGCGTCCGGCACCGCCGCGGTGGCGCTCATGGGTGGCTCCGGTCCCGTGGGGGCGCTGTCCGTGCTCACGGGCGGCGCCGGCGAGCCGGATGAGATACAGCGGTCCTTCCTGCGCGCGATCGCCTCATGGGCCGCGGCGCAGGTGCAGGATGCGCCCGAGCGGTCGGCCCCTGCTCCGGGATCCATGGGCGAGCGCCCGGTCCTGATGGGTGAGCTGACCGCCGCGCTCGCCGAGGCCGTGACCGCCCAGGACGTCGTGCAGGCCGTCGCGGAGCGCGTGATGCCCCCGTTCGGTGCCGACGGGCTGCTGGTCCAGGTGCTCAACGAGGACGAACGGCTGTACGCCGTCGGCTCCTGTGGATACCCGCAGGAGTTCACCAGCCTGATGGACGGCTTCCCGCTCGCCGACTACGCCACTATCCATGACGTGGTGCGCACCCGTACCCCCCGGTTCATCGAGTCGAGAGCCGAGTACAACCGCCTCTATCCCTCGATGCACCAGGTGAGCACGGAATCACCGAAGCAGGCGTGGGCGTTCCTGCCCATGATCGCCTCCGGTCGGACCATCGGCCTGTGCACGGTGTCCTTCAGCGAGCCGCGCGTGTTCAGCGACGAGGAGCGCACTCTGCTGACGGCTCTGAGCGGCCTGGTCGGCCAGGCCCTGGAGCGGGCACGCCTGTACGATCTGGAGCACGCCCGCGCCCGGGAACTGCAGCGCGGTCTCCTGCCCAGCGCGCTGCCCCGGCTGCCCGCCGTCACCGCCGCCGCCCGCTACCTGCCCGCGGCCCAGGGTGACGAGGTGGGCGGGGACTGGTACGACGTGATCCCACTGTCCGCCGACCGGGTCGCCATCGTGATCGGCGACGTCATGGGACACGGCCTCGCGGAGGCGGCCACCATGGGACGGCTGCGCACTGCCGTGAGCACCCTCGCCGACCTGGACATGCCACCCGACGAGTTGTTCGACCGCCTCAACGACCTCGTCTCCGAGCTGGGCGACGACTTCTACGCCACCTGCCTGTACGCGATCTTCGACCCGGTCTCCGGCACCCTGTGCTACACCGTGGCCGGCCACCCGCAACCGGTCGTCGTCCATCCCGACGGCACCGTCCACAGCCCGGCCCTCACCGTCGACCCGCCGCTGGGCGCCGCACAGCCGCCGTTCGAGACCCATCAGCTGCAACTGCCCGGCGAGAGCCTGCTCGTCCTTTGCACGGACGGGCTCATCGAGTCGGCCACCCAGGACGTGGAGCAAGGGCTGGCCCGCCTCCAGCAGGTCCTGGCCCAGACCGTATCTCCCACCGCGTACTTCCAGGGCACGGACGGGGACGACGACGTCCAGCGACTGGAGGACCTGTGCGACACGGTCGTCGCGGCCCTGCTGCCCGACAGCAAACAAACCACCGACGACGCCGGCCTGCTCATCGTCCACACCCGGTGCGCCGACCCGGGCGCCGTCGCAAGCTGTGACCTGCCCGAGGATCCGCGGGCAGCCGGCCAGGCCCGCCAGTACATCCGCACACAGCTCACCGCTTGGGGGCTGTCCGAGCTCGTCCTGACCACCGAACTGCTGGTGAGCGAGCTGGTCGGCAACGTCATCCGGCACGCCAGCGGCCCGGTCCGGCTGCGTCTTCTGCGCAGCCGAACCCTGATCTGCGAGGTCTACGACGGCAGTCTCAACACGCCTCGCATCCGCCGTGCCGACTACACCGATGAAGGCGGACGCGGCCTGCAACTCGTCGCAGCCCTCTCCCGACGCTGGGGTGCCCGGTATCTCCAGGACGGCAAATGCCTGTGGACCGAACAGGAACTGCCGAACGGCACGTCTCCGGCGGCGGGATCCACCTCGTCGCATGCCGCCTGAAACCGCCTCCGCGCGGG
Organism: Actinospica robiniae DSM 44927; assembly: GCF_000504285.1. Classification (NCBI taxonomy): domain Bacteria; kingdom Bacillati; phylum Actinomycetota; class Actinomycetes; order Catenulisporales; family Actinospicaceae; genus Actinospica; species Actinospica robiniae. The sequence goes on from NZ_KI632511.1 coordinate 631,705, forward strand.
GAGGTGGTCCGCGCACGGCCAGCGCAAGGCTACGCTCGTGAACCGGCCGTGCGGGGGCGTTGTGGGAGGCCGATGACGTCCCGTCTCGACTCGGCGGGACGTCATCCACTGCGGCCACCCGGTCCTCCACTGACGATCACGATCATCCGGCCCCGAGCGCCTTCGAAGGGGCCGATCGCGCGATGCGACGGCGTCGACGAACCCTGCTGTGACGGCATTCGGCTGCGTCGCTGTCGTGTTGATCGCAGCTCTCATCGGCGGGATCGCCGTCGCGATCGAGCACTTCACCGCCACACCGGCCACGCCCATTCCAGTGCCCACGGGCCCAGCCGGCTCGACCGCCTTGGCCTTCGCCGGTGCGGTCAGCGCCGCCTCCGGTGGCGACTCCGACCCTGACTTGACCCTGACTAGGTGACGCAGTGTTCGTTCTCTGATGGAACCTGGTCGGCGACGATCGTCCTGGACACGCCGGGAAATCAGTGGTCGATCGCCATCGCCGAAACGGCGGGTACCAACGCGACCACGGCTGCAGCTTCGGCCACGACCGGATATCCCCGCCCGGACAAATATCCCGGTGTCGACGGAATGATGAAGAACCCCCCTTCGGACTCGCTTTCACTGCAAGTACTCTCGCGAAAGGGGATCGCCTCGTACCTGAATCCAGACACCGACGACAGCCAAGGCCAAGACGACCTTTTGGATACTACGCGCCGGTCCAGCACAACAACGGCTACGGATCGATCAATCACTCTGGCACCAGGTCTGCGATCCGGCTCACTGGACGTGTGGCTGACCCCTCATGATGTCGATGGCGCGAACCTGCAGTTCCACATCTCGGGCTCATGGTCATGTGAGTAGTGCTTGCGTCGCTTCCCGATCGAACGCGCGAAGCCGGCTGGGATCTTGCGCCAGGCGAGGCGGGCGTTCAAGGTCAGGTATCTGTGGGGTCTCACTGCTTGTCACGTCTCCTGCAGGGAGCAACCTCCCGCGCTCCCCACGAGCCCCCACAACACCGCCGCAGCTCCGGACGCCAACAAGTACTCGCAGTTCAGAAGCGTCCAGCGAGAAAACGAACGGATCGTCAGCCGCCTTGGGAGCGCGTCAATGTAGGCGAGAGCAGCGGAGAGATCCATTGAACAAGCTCCAACTTGATCGTGCATCCCGAATCCTTGATTCGCACGAACTGCTGTCGCGATCAGGCTCGAGACCGGCGACCGTGGTGATTTCACGAACCGTCAGTACCCGGCTCAGGCTGCTCCCTGCTCCTAAGCGGCGGTGATCAGCGCGAACTCTTTGAACGGCCGAGCTCCAGCCTGGTCGTCGACGGTGCCGCTCCCAATCCTTGGGAGCAGTTGATCTCTTCGGGCCCTTCGAAGAGGTAGCGTGCGCCGGGCTCCATCGATACCTTCCGGTTTGGCGTCGCGTAGAAGTGTTCGGTCTGGACTGCAGCGTAATCGACAAGTACGGAAGAGCTCCGGAGCGTTTCACCCTGAGGCGGCGGCTTCCGTTTCGCCGTCCCGGCCAGTTGCGCGTGCGTATGGCGCGGTAGGTGAGAACGGCCGCGATGATCCACCGTGCGCCCCGGCCCCGTGACCGGGGAACTTAGCCGATAGCAGGACTCTGAGCTTGCGTTCGGCTAAAGTTGGCCTGTGGAGAGGCAGTCGTTCAGGCTCGTCGTCCTGGGTGGGCGCGGCGCGGGCAAGACCTCGTTTCTCGTCGCGATGCTGGGCTCTTTGACTACGACGGACGGTGCCCGGCGGTTTTGGTTGGATCCGGCCGGTCTCAGGTCCCTCGATCAGGTGCGTGCGTTGGGAACGCGGGGCGCGGACGGCTATCCCCGTGCCACACAGGAACTGATCTCCGAGATTTCACTCAGCTGCAAGATGATGGTCGGCTTGCCTGGGCGCGTCGGCTTGCGGTTCTCGAACCTGCTCAGGCCCGGTGCGGCCGCGGGGCATCTGGGTTCGCTGTTCGACCTCGTGGCCTGTGACTATCCGGGAGACTGGCTGGAGACGCCGGGTGCCGGGCGCGACGGGCTGCACGAAGCGCTCCACGCGGCGGACGCCCTGGTGGTCGCCGTCGACGGCGAGCTCGTGCTGGCGCTGTTGCGCGGTGAGACTCGCGGGCGGGCCTATGTGAAGGAGGCACTGCCCCGGTTGCTCGACCTGGTGGGGCCGATCCAGGGCACACGCGCGATCCCCGCCTGCGTGGTCCTGACGAAATGGGATCTGCTCGATTCCGCGGGCTTCGGCCTGGCGCGGGTCCGTGACCGGCTACTGAGCGAGGTGGAGGGGCTGCGACACCTGGTCGAGCTGGATCCGGCAGGGCGCGCGCGCCTGATACCGGTGTCGACGGCCGGGCACTTCCGACAACCGCAGGCGGAGGGCGAGGCCCGCTCCTACGCGGAGCCGCTCTCGACACCCGACACCACGAACCTGGCCGTGCCGATCGCCCTGGTGTTTCCCGGGTTCGCACGGGAGGTTCTCGCGCAGGTGCGGCGGCATCGGCGCAGGCGGGTGCTGGTCGGTGCGTCGTGGGCGGCGCTCGCTCTCGTCTCCGCGATCGGCCATGCGATCAGCGCCCTGGTACTCGTGGGCAAGGAGATCGGCAAACAGGTGGGTGCCGATCAGACGGACGTCGCCGCGGACGCCGGCACCATCGCGAAGAGCGCCTCGCGCTTTGCCGAGAAGTCACGGCAAGCGGCTCTGGCGGACCAGGCCCGACTCATCCGCAACGCCGCGCACATGGCCGAGACGGTCAGAGAGTCGTCCGGAGCGGTGATGGAGAGGTTCGGGAAGGAGTTCAGCAGCAGCGATCTGGCCGCGGCCGCCGCCAGCCGTGCCGACCCGAACGGCACGCGGAGTCGTGGCCGGCCGTCGCCCGACCCGCGCGGAGACAGGACCCTGAGCCAGGCTGCCGCTCGGGTCGAGGCGCATTTGGACGAGACCGCCGACAGGCTCGCGCTCTGGGCACGCGCCGCGGCCGAGGCCGAGGTGCGGACGCGCGGTCTCGAGTTTCCCGCCCCGCTCGGGTTCCGCTGGGTGCGCCGAAGCGGATCCGGCGGCCCGGCGGGACCGGAGGTGGCGTGCCATCCGAGCCGACTCGTCGAGGCCTACGAGGAACGGGAACCCGATACGCTGATGGTGACGGCCGGTCCCGGGGCGGGCAAGACGGTGCTCTCGCTTCTCCTGGTCCGCGGGATCGCCGAGCGCCGCCTCGAGCGGGGTATCGGGCCGGTGCCCGTCAGCATCCCACTGAGCAACTGGAGCAACGAAGCGCTGCCGGAGTGGATCGAAGACCAGATCTCACTGAGCCACCCCTGGCTCGGGGCGCTCGGCGGTGAACTGCTGCACAGCGGCAGGCTGCTGGTCGTGCTGGACGGCGTGGACGAGATGCCTGCCGCGTGGATCGGCGGTTTCCTTGAACGCCTGGCCCGATTGCCCGCAGCGATACCGCTTCTCGTCACCTGCCGCACCACGGAGTACTCCCTGTCCGGACCGGAGTGGGCACAGGGTCGGCTGGCGGACGCCGAGGTGATCCAACTGCTCCCCGCGTCCGTGGACGAGGTGTTCAGATACATCCGCGACTCGTCGCCGGCCGAGGTGCACGGCGAATGGCTGCCGCTGAAGGCATTGCTCCTCGCCGAGCGAAATACCGAGTTCAGACGCGTGCTCACCACGCCGTTGACGGCTTGGCTGGTCGCCCGGCTCTATGCCGCCCGGCCTGCCGACTTCATCGGCTACCTGGGCAACGAGCCGGACGTACGCCGTCTCCAAACCGACCTGTTGCGCTCCATCCTGGCCGGCGGTACTCGCAGGGAGGCCGTTGTTCCGAGCGCGAGCCGGATGCTGCGGTCGCTGGCCCGGATCATCCGCGAGATGCCCGCCGCCGATGACCGAGAAGCGCCGACGGGACAAGACTTCGCCTGGTGGCGCCTGGCTGACATCGCTTCCGTTCGCAAGCTCGTCAGTGCGGCCGCCGGGGTGTTCGGCGGTCTCGTCACCGCGGTGGCGGTCGCTCTCGGCACTGCTCTCGTGCTGTGGGGGCATGTGACGAATGGTTCAGCCTTGGCTGCGAGCCTGGTGCTCGGGATCGTGGCAGGTGGTTACGTCGGCTACGCTTGCGCGACCAACTCGCCGGAGCCGAGCAGCCTGCAGGTCCAGGTTCCGAAGAGGATGCGCGCGTCGGTGCGCGCCGGAGTGATCGTGGCGGTGGTGGGATGCGCGGCTGGGATCGCCGTGTCCACAACGGTCGGCGGCGCGCTCTTGGGCCTGCTGATGGCGGTGCCTGTGGCTTTGACGTACGCCTTCCTGACGACCGAGGTCGATTCGCGGCTTGTGGCGAGCCCTCGTGCTCTGTACAGATCGGACCTGACCCAGTCGGTCATCTTCACCGCTGCGTACGCGCTGAGTATCGGCACTGTCGGCAGCTGGTACCGCGGGCCCCTTCTCGGCGTGCTGCTCGGACTTGCGAGCGGCATCACCGGTGGCATGACTTATGGGATCGTCTTCGAGCTCGCCTTCGTCGACAGGAAGGCGAGGCGGCAGGCGCCCACCGGTCTCGTCGCCTGGCTGCGGTTCCGATTCGCAATGGCGTGGTTGGCGTTCCGGGGCAGGCTGCCGTGGCGGATCTTCCGTTTTCTCGGCCAGATGCATCAGGCGGGCCTGCTGCGCCAGGTGGGACCGGTCTACCAGTTCCGCCACCTGATGCTTCTGGAAGAATTGGCCCGGGAAGAGGGCAAGGAATGATTCGCTCACGGGACGGACGCGGAGGACGCCGATGGCGCGCATCGCGATCGCGCGCGGATCGGGGCCATGGTTGCGCAAAGCGGGAGCGGTCTGCTTCGCGCTCGTGATCGCGGCCGCGATCTCGGGAGCGCCACCCTTCGTGTTCGTTCTCGGCACCGCGGCGATGCTCAGTGTGTTCTGGTTCTTTCGCGATCCGCACCGGCAGATCGGCCAGGGCTGGGTGGCTCCGGCCGACGGACGGATCATCGACGCCGCCGAACTGGCGGACGGTCGGACCAGGCTGGCCATCTACCTCAATATCCTGAACGTACACGTCGTCCGGTCGCCGGTCGCCGGGACGGTCGTCTCGATCGAATACCGCGAGGGCGGGCGCCGCCTCGCCTTCGACAAAGAGAGCGAGCACAACGAGCGGGTGATCTGGCGATTGGGGACAGGCGCGGGCGAGGTCGAGGTCGTGCAGATCGCGGGAGCCTTCGTCCGCCGCATCGTCCCGTACCTCCAGGTGGGCGACGCGGTGGCCCGAGGCGGACGCATGGGCCTGATCCGCTTCGGCTCGCGCGTCGATGTCTATCTCCCCGCGGGAGTCCCGATCGCGGTGTCGATCGGGGACCGGACTCGGGCTGGGGTGACGCGCCTTGACGGCGACGGCTGAGAGCGATGCTAGACCGAGGTCACCGGAGAACGCTGAGGCTGGCCCGTCGAAGCAATGCCCGACTGCAGCGGACGCCGTCTCGCTCCTCAACGCCGGACTCGGCGTGGTGGCCTTTTGCTCAGCGGTAGAGCTTCGTCCGGCCGATCGGACCGGCCTGGCCCGGATCGCGATGCTGGTGCTTGCCTGCGTGGTCTGCGATCTGGTCGACGGCGCCGTCGCGCGCCGCTTCGGCGCCTCGCGGTGGGGAGCTACCCTCGACTCGGCCGCGGACGCGATCAGCTTCGGCGCGGTGCCGGCGATGCTGGTCCTCTCGCAAGCAGAGGGTTCCGCGATCCCGACGGCGTACCGGCTGGCCGCGTTGGTGTTCGGCATCGGCGCGATGCTGCGCCTCGTCCGCTTCGCCAGAAGGCCGCGGCGCGCCGGTGCGTTCGAAGGTCTCCCGACCACGATGGCCGCGGTGAACGTCGTAGCCGTGATGCAACTGCACCTGCCCGACGTGCCGATGTTCGCCGCGGTGCTCCTGATCGCCGGTCTGATGGTCAGCAGGCTGCCGTTTCCCGCTCTGCGTGGCACCTCCGTAGCCGTGGCCAGCCTGGCTGTTCTGTTGAGCGTGAAGATCCTCCTGCCTGCCGCCGTGCATCACCCGCTGCCGACCGCGGTGCGAGCGTGCGCACTGCTTGTCATCGCAGTGGTCTGTGGCGCCCCCCTGTGGAGCCTATGCGCGCGCCGCCGTAAACCGTGACCAGCCGACATGGATGGTCAGGGGCGCTCGCGCGTGGGGGACCGGAGGCCTTTCACGTCCTGGCTGAATACACGGCACACTACGACGCAGCCCGCCCACACCAGGGCATCGGCCAGCACGTTCCGAACGACGATCCGGACCATCCCATAGCGAAAGTCTTCGAGCTGGAGACCGCGCGAGTCCGCCGAAAACGAGTCCTTGGCGGTCTCAAAGCGAATATAAGGCAGCTGCATAAATATTCTGGGTAACCCCAGGCCAGAGGCCAGAATCCTATTTCCGAGTACGACAGGTCGGCGGCCGCATTGCTCCCAATCCCTGGGGCGGCGTGACTTCTCTCTTCAACACCGAAGAGCTCGATCGCTTCTGCGGCTGCTGGCCAGAAGCCAGGGCGGTTCAGTCGGCGGCGGACCGGCGGCTTGCCCGGGGTAACGAAGGTGGCGACGTGCGCCGATCGGGGTTGAGAGATTCCGACGGCTTCCCGCGTCGGACCAGGGTCAGACGCCGGGAGCCGTGGCCGTGGGTCGGGTGGGTCTTACCAGAGGCGGTTGAAGCGCAGGGAGGTGTAGCCCTGGCCGTCGGAGTAGATCTGGGAGATCGTGGCTGCGCCGACGGCGTTAATGGAGCGGGCCTGGAGGACGATGGTCGTCGGCTTGGTGACCGTGATCTGTTCGTCGATCGGTGACGTCTCGTTGCCTTCGGTCACGGCGGAGCCCGCGTTCATGTCGATGATCTGGTAGATCCCTCGCTCGCTCTGGGGCACTTCGGCGCCTGTGGTCTGGTTCCACAGCCGCCCGGTGATGTAGACGTTGATGAGCGGCGCGCCGGAAAGCCGTCCGCGTACGTTGGCGTCGAGGTCGTAGGTGCCGGCCCTGGGCAGAACGACCTGCAGGGGAGTGTTGGTCCACACCCCGTTGGGCAGATTGACCTGGGTGTTCAGATAGGCGATTCCGTGAGTGGGGGGAGGCGGGGTCGGGGCGGCCGCGGCGGTGGTCTGCGCCACCGCCGCGGCGGTGCCCGCGAGCAGGAGCGTGGTCAGGGCGCTGGCGGCGATGCGTCGGATCGGCATGAAGGTGTCCTCCTGAACAACCTGAAGGGTGGTCTGAGCAGGAGAGATCGTATGCTGATCATGGTTGTGCGCCGGGCGTGTCGCGGTGCGGCGTCTGGGTGATATTCAGCCGATCACACGATCAGCGCAGTGCCTGGTACCCGAGACTCAGCCGTGCTGCCGGGTGAAGGGTGCAGCCGGCCAGGTCCACGGCGGTGACGGTGCCGGTCTCGCCCGGGAGCAGGTCCATGAGCGCGGCCGGCGGGTCGGCCGGAAGCCCGGTGTCCTGGAACGCCCGGATCTCCGGTCCGATCGCGCAGGACATGGAGAATGAGATGCCGTTGTTTCAGCCCGCCTCGGCGGCCGTATCGCAGTGGACCGCGACGGCGAGGCCAAGAATTGGTGAAACGCCGTCTTCAAGGGGACATTGCACCGGTCGGCGGCGCTGTCGACATCCCGGGCGCAGTGGTGTACTGCGCCCCGTCAGGCCACAGGGCCTGCGCCATTCGGTCTGCGGCGTCCCGCGCCAGGCGGTGGGTAACGTGCTCTGGCGGAGTCAGGTATCGGAACTCTTGGAATGGGTCGGCTCAGGCGGCTTCGGGGCCCGTGAGTTGGACCAGGATGAGCCATGCCTCGTGTGGGATCTGGATGTAGCCGGCCCGGACGGTGTGGTTCCCGGCGGCGAGTTCGATCCGCAAGCGCTCTTCACCCTCGTCGATGACCTGGGCGTAGCTGTACACGGACTCGAAGAGCATGGCGGGGCCGGGAACGTCCCAGGTCAGTTGCTCGTCCCAGTCGACGGTGGGCAGGACTCGGTCCAGGAGTGCGTCGAGGTCCGTGTCGGGCTCGATGGCGATGGTCCGGATGAGCAGGTTGCGCTTGGGGTGGAATGTCGTGGCTGCAGGTTCGTCGCCCGGGATCAGGGCGCGGGCCGGTCCCACGTCGATCAGGCCGATGGACCCGTCCACGGTGAGCTGTTCACGGGCGTGTTTCCTTGTCGGGATCGATGGTGTTGCGGCGGCTGATTTCGGCAGCGTAGATGCTCCAGTCGCCGCTGCTGGCTCGTTGCCAGGCGACCGCGAGCGTGATGTGGATGCCGAGCATGCGGGCGAGCAGCCGTCCGCCGCCGGCGTACACCGCTTCGCACCCCATGCCGTCACGGCGGTCCGTCGGCGGGCGCCGCGCAGGGCCGTTCAGCGCCGGACCGTGTAGTGCAGGTGCGTCACCCGGTCACCCTGGACCACCTGGCCGGGGTTGTCGAGCAGGACGGTTCCGGCGTGGCTGCCGAAGAAGCGCACCCCTTCGCCCAGCACCACCGGTGCGACATCCATCGCGACCTCGTCGACCAGGCCTGCCGAGAACGCCTGGCCCCCGATGTCGCCGGCGGTCACGCAGACGAGGGCGTCGCCGGCGAGTTCCTTGGCGAGCGCGATGCCCGCTTCGACCGACCCGGCGGTGTGGAAGGGCGCCTCTGGGTGGGTCGCGAGCCAAGCCTCCGGCAACGGCCGATGGGTGATGACGACGACTTCGTCTCCAGCGGCCGGTTTGCCGTCCCAGCCGTTGGTGATGTCGAACAGGTGGCGGCCGATCACCGTCACCTTGATGGCGTCCCAGAAGGGTTTGACGTAACCCGCGGACGTCTGCGAGATGTGGAACGTCCAGCCGCTCGCCTCGGCAGACAGCTCGGTGTCTCCGTTGCCGTACCAGTCGAACAGCGGCCCGACCGTGTCATCGGGATAGGCGATATAGCCGTCCACCGATACGACTGCCTGCATGACGACCCTGGCCATATCCGCTCCTCACCCGACATCACTGTCCGTGCACAAGGCACCAAGCGAATCTCATACCCGATTATTCAGCGGTCACTGCGAATCAAGCGCCGATGCCGGAGGTCCCGTTCGGCGCAGCCCGGCGGGCGCCGCCGCCCCGGGCGGGGGGAGGGGCCGATGCGACCGGCGGGTTCCTGGGCACGCTCGAGGACGGGCGGATCCGGGACCGGGACGGCGCCGTGGTGTGGGACCTGGACGCGTACGGTTTCCTCGACCACTCGTGCCCGGCGAGCGTGGATCCGAGTCTGTGGCGCCAGTCGCGACTGGTGGCCGGACACGGACTGTTCGAGGTGGTGCCGGGGATCTACCAGGTGCGCGGGTTCGACCTGTCGAACATGACGATCGTGGAGGGTGAGCGCGGCGTCCTGGTCGCGCCGGACGCGAAGTGGTGCGGGGACATCACCTACATCCCGACCGGTGAATCAGGGTTCATGTACCTCGCCACGGTGATCGAGGTGTCCTCCGGGCGCCTGATCGGCTGGTCGATCGCCGAGCATCACCGAGCCGAGATCGTGCGCGACGCCCTGGCCGCCGCGGAGAGCCTTTTCGCGGCCTGCAAGAGAGACCGTCACCATTGACCGAACGCGGCCGGTTCGCCGACGGGGCCGAGGCCCGCCGCGAGACCTTCCGCTGGATCGCGTTCTACAACACCGACGGCACTCGGCCAGTTCCCGGCCGCTGACGGTCGCGGTTCGCTCTCTGCCGGAGGATCGGGGACGAGAGCCTCCCGGATATCCTCGGCGCAACCGACAGGCGGACCGCAGTATTCTGACGTTGATCTGCGAAGCCCTGGACGGTCAGGACTCGGGCGCGGTGAGGTGCCACAGGTAGGTGCTGCCGTCGGCGTCCGCGACGGCCACGGTCGTGCCGTTCGGTGAGAACGCCACGGCGTTGATTCCCACGCTGGGTGCGTAGTCGTGGTCGTCGAGGGTGGCGATGACCCGATCGGTCGTGGTGTTCCACAGGTGGGTTGCGCCGTCTCCGGCGCCGACGGCCAGTACGGTCCCGTTCGGCGCGAACGCCGCCGTGGTCACGCCTCCGAGTCCCGCGGCGACGGGATCGGCGAGAGTGGCGTCGAGTTTCCCGGTGGCCGTGTTCCAGAGGTGGATGTCGGTGCCGGGGGCGTCGCCGGGGGCGTTGCCGGTGGTTCCGTCGGGCGAAGGTTTGGCGGCGGTCGCCAACGTCGTACCCCGTGGTGCGAAGGCGATCACGCCCACAGCGGCATGGTCGGGATCGGTGATGGTGGTGATGACCCGTCGGGTGGCGGTATTCCACAGATATACGCTGCCGGCGTCACCGCTGCTCGCGACTGCGAGGGTGGTGCTGTCCGGGGCGAAGGCCACCGCGTACGCGAGATAGCGGTCCGGGTCGGTGAGTGTGGTCAGCTGATGGCTCGCGGTCTCCCACAGGCAGATGCTGGCGTCGCCGACGGTGTCCCCGCCGGCCAGGGTGGTGCCGTTGGGCGAGAATGCCAGTGTGCTGGTTCCGGCGCCGTTGAGGCCGGCGTAGGCGTGCGGGTCGGTGAGTGTGGCGGTGAGTTTCCCGGTGGCGGTGCTCCACAGGTAGACGTTTCCGGTGTCCGTCGTGGCGAGGATGGTGCCGTCCGGTGAGAACGCCAGTGCGCCAGCGGTCTGCTTGTCGGGCGGGGCGAGGGAAGCGATGCGTTTCCCTGTCGCGGTGTTCCACAGGTAGATGCTGCCGTCGTCGTCAGCGGTGGCGAGGGTGGCGCCGGTCGGTGAGAACGCGACGGCGAGCACGCCTTGATACGAGGAGTTGCCGCCCGGGTCGGTGAGCGTCGCGGCGAGCGTGGCCCCGTTGCTTTCCGTGTCGGGCGATCCGTGGAGGTTGGGGGTGGCTATCGCCGCTGCGGCTGCCACGGAGGCGAGGGCGGCAATCACGAGCGTCCTACGCCGTTTGGTCGGCCTCGGCTGTTGCGGTGGCTGATCGACCCGCAGCGTCTCCGCGGTGGTGCCGAACCCCTGGGAATCGGTGACCGTGTTCGGCTCAGCGCGCCCGGGCGCCGAGTGGTCGATGGCGGCGAGCCGGCGTATGGCGGATTCGGCGGTGGCGCGTTGGGTGGGGTCTTTGGTCAGCAGCGCCTGCAGGAGCGGGGTGAGCGTGCCGGTGTGTCGCGGTGGACGTGCGGGCCGGGTAAGCACCGCGATGCACAGTTCGGAGATGCTCTCGCCGTCGAAGGGCAGTGTGCCCTCGACGGCGGTGTAGAGGGTGACGCCGAGGGACCACAGATCCGATGCCGGTGTGGCTTTCCCACCCTCGATCTGTTCGGGGGACATGAACGCGGGCGTGCCGATCATCGCGCCGGGCGTCGTCAGCGCGGTGGCGGGTCCCAGCGGCCGGGCGATGCCGAAGTCGGTGATCACGGTGCGGGTACCGGACAGCAGGATGTTGTCCGGCTTGAGATCGCGATGGACCACCCCTGCCGCGTGTGCGTGGCGCAGTGCGTCGAGCAGCGCGAGAGCGAGCCGCACCGCCTCGGCCACGGACAGGGGCCCGGATTCATGCAGCCGGGTGGCGAGGGAACGACCCGCGACGTACTCCATGACGATTGCGGGCGACCCGTCCCAGTCGATGACGTCGTGCACGCGTACGATCCCGGGGTGGTCGAGCCGCGCGGCCATCCGTGCCTCCCGCGTGACCCGCTCGACCTGCGTCGCCCGCGCCTCGGGGGTGGCTCCGGGTGCGGGGGAGAGCTGCTTGATCGCCACGGTTCGGTCGAGAAGTTCGTCCCTCGCCTGCCAGACCGTGCCCATACCGCCTTGGCCCAATCGGCGGGCCAGGTGGTAGCGGCCGCCGATCCGGTCGTGATCAGAGCCCTGCGCCACCTCGCCACCTTACTGCGCGTCGCAGGGGACCGCGACCACCGGCCGATTCGGCCTCGGTCTCCGGTGAGGATCAGGCACGCTGCCGCTGTGGCGTCGGCGCGTTCCTGACCATCGGGATTGTCCTTCACACGTTCGGGCATGGCCGCGACGACGGGGCGGCGGCGAGGATCGCGGCAAGTCCGCCCGTGCTCACTTCCGGTTCGGGCGACGTCGCAGGCCGCGAAGCAGTTCCTGCCTCAGAACGCGGAAGAACAACGCGATCGGCTTCGCGACCAGCCATTGAAACAGCCACACGCAAAAGGCCTGGAAATCTCTCATGTTTCCGTTGTAGCGCTGTTTGTCGGGGACCGGTCCGAGAAGCTGGAGATGTGCGGTGGTCAACGCGGCGGCGCCCCTGATCCGGTGTCGTGGCGATGCAGCCGGTTTCCCGGACCCGGCGCGTTCGACGACGTCAGGATCGCGCAACGGCGCGCGGTGACGGTTGCGGATCTGGAGATGCGCGCGCTGACGGGCGCTCCAGGAGACGACCCGCACGTTGTGTTCTCGCCAGAATGCATCGGTGTCGATGCCGCTATGCAGGCCGGACACGCTGTCAGGGTCCGGCGCCCTCCCGTGCAGCCTTTTCCGGCAAGGTGGCATGGGCGATCGGCGCTTCAGTACGCGACATCTACTGCTCGGTGCCGGAACGCCGGCTATGTCAGTAGTCTGTTTCGCATGGAAGAAGCAGAAGTCCTCGAAGATGGTGAAGAATCCATGGACGAGGTGATCTATGCGGTGGGTCACTACATGGCGGCTGTCGCTGAGCAACTGCTGCGCAGCGGGATCGCGATTACGGACGTCGGAGCGTTCGCCCTGGTCGTCGACGAGCGCGACGGTGAAATCCTGATCGAGGACGACGTGTGCGGGCAGGTCGGGCTGGCACTGTCCGTCCAGGCGAAGATCAGCAGGTCTCCCGCTGAGGCGACCCTCGAGTGGGATGCGGTCTCCGGCTGGCGGCTGTTTCGCGCGTCCGCCAAGGACAGTCCGGAGGGCGAGGTGCGATGGCTGGGGAGAGGGCTTGTGCCCGAACCCGGTCGGGTCGAGTCGTTCATCCTGGCCGGGCAGATGGACTTCTCCACGGTCGGCAGCGACGAAGAGCCCGCATACCGGCTTGCGGACTGGGATTACACCATGCTGCTCGCTCGGTTGGAGCCCTACATCAAGGAACCCGAGCATGTCGTGCTCGGATGGCAGGAGCGATGGCGGAGTGTCCGCAGCGCGATGTACGCCGGCAGGCTTGTGGACGCGCTGCTGACCGACAGACCCGACCCGGTCACGGCTATCGCGCTGCGTGCTTCGGAGGTGCGGGCGCTGCAGATCGTGCTCGAATGCGCCGAAGCGGCGATGGGGCTGGCGGGGACCGGCGTAGTCGACGGGTTGGCGAGCGACCTCGCGAACAGGGCGGCCGACCCGTCAGGCGCGGAGGCGCACCGGCGTGGCTGGCGAGCCGCACGCGCGGCCAGAGCCCACAGCGGAGTGAAGGCGCCATCGACCCGGGCATGGTTCGAACCGTCTCCCGCGGTCAGATCCACATGACACCCGCAGAAACCATCGACGCGCCGACGACACAGTGGGAGCCGGCCGACACGGAGGTGTTCGTGGAACGGCGTCCCGACGGCGGGGGCCCGCTGCACCGCCTTGATCCCCTTCGCCCGGCCGGCCCCCGCCCGCACCCGGATCGCGCAGCACGGGCGCATGCCCGGCCGGGCGCGCTCGGGTTCCGGGCGTTGGACCGATACCCGAGCGCGCCAGCCGTGAGGCTGCTACATGGCGTTCCAGATCTGAGCCGGGTGTAGGTGAACTGCTGCTGGGTCCCGGCGCCGCAGGCCTCGACGTCGGCGAACGTGCTGGGTGCGGTGCTGCCGTTGGGGTCGTCCAGACACAGTCCGGATGCCGAGTTTAGGTAGGACTGAGTGCTCACCGGCTCCGCCGGCACCGTCTCGACCTGGTCGATCTGGTACTGGCCGGCATCGAGATTCGCGTTGTTGATCTTCAGTCGAAGTGCTGCCTCCACCGAGTGGGCGAGCGCGTCGCCCAAGGGGGGCCGACGACGGGCGGGCCACGGGTCCGGCGTCAGAGGGCTGATGGGTTCGGGACCGTTCCGGAGAGACGAACGGCAAAGGATTGTCCCGGCACCTGGCCGGGTGGCGCGCGGGCTGTCATCGTGTGCCGCGTACACCACCGTGTACGTCACCCAGGCCACCCAGCCCACCCGGACTCCGACGGGTCACCCCCACAGAAGGTCGTCTCCCATGCGTCCAAGACCACACCGGTCGCTCCGCATCCTGCTGTCCCTCGCCACGGTCGTCTCGCTGTGCACCGCGGGCGCCGCGGTGGCCGCCGCCCCCGCGTTCGCCGACGGGCCCGGTTCCGGTTCGCCGTGGGTGGTGAGCGTCGGCGACTCCTACATCTCCGGGGAGGCGGGCCGCTGGGCGGGCAATTCCAACGACGGGGAGAGCCTGATCGACGCGCTCGGCCCCACCGCGTACGACGACAACCCGGCCGGCAACGCGGAGAGCATCTCCGGCTGCCACCGGTCGAAGTCGGCCGAGATCTACCTCGGCGGCGGCGTGAACGGCGAGAACCTCGCCTGCTCCGGCGCCGAGACCTCGACCTACGTCGACTCCGGCGACTTCAAGCCGGGCCTCGACTTCTACAGCGACTCCTCCGGCAACCAGGGCCAGGCGCTGATGCTGCAGAACTTCGCGGCCACCCACAACGTGAAGATGGTCGCGGTCTCGATCGGCGGCAACAACTTCAACTTCGCCTCGATCGTCGAGGACTGCGTCGAGGACTTCCTGCTCTCCCCGTCCTGGTGGCCGGACTACTGCAGCGACGACTCCTCGGTGACGAAGAATTTCACCACCAGCAACGTCAACGCGCAGATCGCCGCGATCAAGACCGCCCTGCTGAACGTGCACCAGGCGATGGCCAACGACGGATACGCGGACTCGAGCTACTCGATCGTCGTGCAGAACTACCCGTCGCCGATCCCGAACGGCTCCGGATTCCGCTACTCGCAGTCCGGCTACACCCGGCAGGACACCGGCGGCTGCGGCTTCTGGAACACGGACGCGAACTGGGCCAACGGCGCCGCGCTGCCGACCATCGACAACGCCGTGTTCACGGCGGCCGCGCAGACCGGGCTGGGCAACGTCCACACCATGGACATCAGCTCGGCCTTCAACGGCCGGCGGCTGTGCGAGAACACGGTCGGCCTGATCGAGGAGGAGGGCCTGTCGAGCTGGCGGAGTACGGGTGCTGAGAACGTGACGGAGTGGGTCAACCAGATCCGCACCGTCTCGACGATCGGCAGTGACTACTACATCCAGGAGTCCCTGCACCCGAACTACTGGGGGCAGCTCGCCCTGCGCGACTGCCTGCGCCAGGCCTACAACGGCGGCGCCGTGCGCAGCGGCGCGTGCAACATCGCGGGCAACGGACTCGACAGCCAGGGCGAGCCGTTGATGACACTGCACTAGGAGCTGTGCGGAGTCTAGATCATGTGGCTGGGGTGAGTGTCTTCAGCCACATGATCGATCCTCGGAGGGGAGTCCGGCTTGGTAGCCTTCTGGACTCTTGTCATATCTGGTGGCCAGCCCGCGCCACGTCTTGAGCCGCTGGAAGTAGCGTTCGACTGTGTTGCGCTGGTCGGCCTTGTCCGGGATGACGGCGGTGATCCCGCGTCGCCGCAGGTAGGTGCGGTTGGACCTCGAGGAGTACGCCTCGCGACCTGCCGAGAGCAATATCGTGTACTGCGTGCCGCTGGCGATCAACAACACCACCAGAAGCAAGACCCCTACTGGCCCTCGGCGCAGCTCGCTCACGAACTCCGCCGTGGGCCCGCAAGCCCCCGAAGATCGCTGAGGTACTGCCGCTGCTCTACCTGCACGGCCTGTCCACCGGCGACTTCGTCCCGGCGCTCGAGCAGTTCCTCGGCTCGGCCGCCGGACTCTCGCCGGCCACCGTCACCCGGCTGACCGTTCAGTGGCAGGCGGAGAACGCCGCCTTCCTGGAACGCGACCTGTTACAGCTCGACTACGTTTACGTCTGGGCAGACGGTGTGCACCTGCGCATACGCCTGGGCGAGAGCAAAGCCTGCGTGCTGGTGTTGATCGGGGTGCGCGCCGACGGCACAAAGGAGCTGATCGCGATGGACGAGGGCTACCGCGAGTCCGGCGAGTCCCGGGCCGCTCTCCTTCGCGACTGCGCCCGACTCGGGATGCGGGCCCCGGTCTTCGCGGTCGGTGACGGGGCACTCGGCTTCTGGAACGGCCTGCGCGAGGTGTTCCCCGAGACTCGGGAACAGCGCTGCTTGGTACATAAAACAGCGAATATACTGGACGCGCTGCCGAAGTCCGCGCAGCCGGCGGCGAAGAAGGCGCTGGCCGAGATCCGGGTCGCCGAGGACAAAGAGCATGCTCAGGCCGCGATCCGCGCGTTCGACAAGGCGTACGGCGCGAAGTTGCCCAAGGCCGTCAAGAAGGTCACCGACGACGTAGACGTGCTGCTGGCGTTCTATGAATACCCTGCTGAGCACTGGATCCACTTGCGGACTACGAACCCGATCGAGTCGCCCTTCTCGACCGTGCAGTTGCGCACCAAGGTCACCCGCGGCGCGGGCTCCCGCACCGCGGCGCCGGCCATGGCGTTCAAGCTCATCGAATCAGCGCAGGCCCGCCGGCGCGCCGTGAACGCGCCCCACCTGGTCGCCCTGGTGCGCGCCGGAGCCAGGTTCGAGCGCGGCGTGCTGGTCGAACGCGACGAACTCCACGCGGCCTGAAGGTCACCGTCGCCGCTGCAACCACCGTGCTTGCAGCCGAGTCTTGGTAGTAACCCGTGCCAGTGACCGCCAACAGGTGGAGGATGAATTGTCCGAGCATCAGGATCACAGCAGCGCGGCACTGATCGCCGGCGCACGGACGGGGCGGCCGTCCGAGTGGGTGGCGGGGTTGTTACTGGCCCTGGTTCTGACCTGGGGTGCGCTGATCGCGATAGCGGCGCTGGCATTCGGAATGTCCATTGATTCGGCATTCCCCGGGGACATCGGCCTGATCGCGGCGGCCGGTGTGGCGATAGTCGGACTCGGGCTGGGCCTTGCTGTGGGCTGTCGGCTGGCGGTTCCGCTGCTGCAGTATGGCTTTGGGGACGCTCCGGCGACCTTCGGGCTGCCGAGCCGGTCGCGCCGCCTGCAGATGGCCGGACCCGTGGCCGGCATGGTCGTGGTCGATGCGGCCGCGATGTGGGCGCTCTCGGCGGTACTCCCGTTTCGCTTCGGACTGCTCAGCTGCCTGTATTACTGCCTGCCCGGCGTGCTTCTGGCCTGCTTGGCCGCACCGCGCTCCAAGGGCAGGCTGCTGATATTCGGCGTGATCCTGGTGACCGGAGTAGCGCTCGCCCTGCCCGTCAGGGCTTTGCAGAACGGCATTGCCGCCCAGCTGTGGCTCAGCGACAGCGGAGTGTCGGTGCGCGCCCAAGCGCAGGTCGTAGTCCTGCCAGGGCTCGTACAAGAGCCCTACACGATCGACAGCGGAACCCTCATCGCCCAGTTCGACACCGTTGAGGACGGGCTGAGCCAATGGGCCGCCGTCGAGACGGTCACCGCCAAGAAGACCGACCCGTGCGCTCCGGTACTCGTCGCAGAAGGCGACGCGGACGGGACCGAGTCGCTCTCCTGCACGCAGGTCAGCCCTGGCCTGTGGCTGCGCGGAAGCCAACTCGAGCAGGGAATCGGATATGTCCTGGAGCGCGACGGCGTGACCATCACCGTCACTGCCGGGATGAACCTCGACACCAACGCGCTTCGTCAGGCGGTTCTAGCGGCTCATCCCGCCTCCGACGCCGAACTCTGGCCGCGGGAAGACTCCACAAGGTACTCGCTCATGGGCCTGCTTCTGCTGTAACGCGCCATGACGTCAGGCAGGACGCGACGACATAGAACCTCAATCGACGGGCCGCCGACCAAGCCGAGCTCAACAGAACTCATCCGGACCCGACCCACAGCCGCCCTGTGAAAGCAACGCGTCCACAGCTCTTGACAATAGCTCATCCGGCGGCGTGGAAACGGGTCAACGCGTTAGTGTCGTTGACGTCAGTCGCGGTCGGCTGAATACCGTTCCGTGCTGTTCTCGATGCAGAGCGGGATTCTCCGGGCGCTGCTCCCACGGCGCTCCCTGCTCCCACAGTTATGGGAGCAGGTACAAGTAAAGCCAATGATTACCTTTCGGTAACACATGGGCCTGACCTGCATACTTCGCGGTGGGCGATACTGGGATCGAACCGCGTGTCAGATTTCTTCGCTGGAAGCCGCTGAACTGCGAGTATTTCTCGACGACCGGAGCCGCGAAGAGTGTTGGCGGGTTGCTGACAGTTCGTCGGGAGCACGGCGAGGCTGCTTCCTGCTCCCAACGGGAGATGGTCTGTGTGAACTCTTTGAACGACCGAGTGTGAGACGAGCCGACACCCGCGTCGCTCCCAATCCCTGGGAGCAGTTTGACCTCTTCGGACTCTCCGAAGTGGCAGCGTATGCCGGGTTCCGTTCACGCTTTCGGGCTTGGCACCGTGTCGGCACGGGCAGCCTGAACTGCGGTGCAATCAAGAGCTGTGGACTGATCCCGGTGCGGTTCAGAACCGGGCTCGCGAGCTTCGCGACCTACCTCGATACGCTTCCCCTCAGCGCCGTGCGTTGCTTCAACGCGTGGGACGCGGTTCCGCTCGCCTGGAACAACCTGGGAGAGGTGAAGCAGGACAAGTGGTACCCGTCGCCCGGTCCGGCGGGCAACACCACCGTGCACGAACTGTTCGCAGTCCTCGACGGGCTCCGGAAGGGAAACGCCTACGTGCAGCCCGGTGGCGGGCAGCAGCTGCCGCTCGACGGCGCCTACTCCACGCTCGACTCGGCACTGACGAACAGCACGACGGCGGACTTCCTGGGACAGGTGGCATTCCAGCACGCCAACAACACCTACCTCGGCCTGCTCGGAGCCTCGTTGCTGCCGTCCGGCGGACCGGTGGTGAAGAGTGTCGCTCCCACCTACGGCGAGAGCGGAAGCACGGTCGTCGTCAATGGCTACGGCTTCAACCCGGGCTGCGCTCTCGACTTCGGGCCCATCCCGTGCCACGAGTTCACCATCGACCCACAAGGCGACATCGTCGCGACGGTGCCGGGCGGTGTCGGAATCGTGGACGTCCGGGTCACCACGGTCTGGGGCACCTCGCCCGTGGTGCCGCTCGGGCAGTTCGCCTACGGCGGGCCGGCGCCCGTGGTGGTCACTGCGGTCGATCCGACCAGCGGGAAGGCGGGGACCACGGTCACGATCACCGGTTCGGGCTTCCCGGAGAAGAACGTGGGGGTGATGTTCAAGGATCAGGCGTCGAAGTCGGTCTCCTGGGTCTCGGATACCGAGCTCAAAGCCACCGCGCCCCTGCAGGCCGACGACAAGCAGGCGGTGGACGTGACCGTGAAGGTCGGCGAAATCGCCTCGCCCACCAGTCCGGCCGACGAGTACACCTACACAGGTCTCTGAGTCGCCGCTCTGCCGCGCCGGCTGTACGTTCAGGCTGCATCAGCGGCGAGACAGGTGACCGCTTTCCCGGCAGCCGTCTTCGGACTCGGACTGGCGGCCGGCAGAGCGGACGGCGGTATCGCCGACCGCGGCGGTGACAGCTTCACGGCAGATACCGAGGCCCCCGCACGACGGCGGGCTGGTCGCGAGGGGGAGTCCTGCATGATCCGTTGCAGCGCGTAGATCCCGCCGATCCGACTCTTCTCGGTACCCGAACCTAAGTTCGTTACTGCGGCGTTGAAGGGGTCAGTGAATCGAGCTCGGCCAGCACAGCGGTGATGGTCGATGCGATCCGGAGAAGCGTCCTGATCTCTGAGAACCCATCAATCTGCGGCGTCGAAAATCAACGCGCCATCGTCCCCGCCAAGCTGCCGTGCCACGAACGGTGCTCATCTATTCAACAGGTAAAACGGTTGCCATTCGATCGTGTCTTCCGGTGAGCGCGCAGGACGGGAACCAGAGGCATGTCTTATCTCTTGATTGGTGTCAAACTGTTACGATGTATTCGCAGTTGACAGTTTTTGTCACACACAACCCAACCATGCGCATCAGTACGCCGAAGGTCTTCGGAAAGTCAGGCAGATGACCCAGGCGCAGACCGCCCCGACGATCTCAACTCCCCTCACCCCCTACACCGGCGTCTACGCGACCGAGGCCGACCACGGGTGGGGAGCCTTCTTCTCCCCGCTGATCATCAACGGCGACGGCACCATCAACGTCGCCGGCGCCCTGACCACGCCCACCTACGTCCCGGAGAACCCTTCGTGGACCTTCGGACCCATCTCCGTCACCGGGGTCCTGCAAGGTGAACGCCAAACAGCCACGGTCTACGGGGGTTTCGGCTTCGGGCAGGGCACCAATCCGCCGGCGCAGGAGGGTATCTCACCGTCGCGGGCGACGGAACCGTCTCCGCCACCGGCAGTCAGTCCGAGGCCGCTTCCCTCACCGCCACGGTCACCGGCGACCAGATCACCTTCGCCGCGGGCCCCGGTATGAACATCCACACGAACGGCGACGCGGTCCTCCAAGCCGGCTCGAGCGCCGCCACCCCGTTCAACATCAGAGCTTCCTGCGTCGGTCACATGTGTTTCTCCGACGCCGCGGGCCGGTACTGGACGTTGCAATCCGGCGGCGCGGTCGAACTGGTCGCGGACTCCAGCCTCACCTTCGCCACGCAGGTGACCCCGCCGGAATTCGAGGCGGTCTGCCGGGATCTCGGCATCGACGTGACCTCTCTGCCGGCCTACGAGGCGCTGAGCCCGTGCCAGCAGGCCGAGGTCGACTTCACGTTGGACTTCTGTTCGGGATTGTTCGCAGCCCTGGGTCTGTCCCCGTACATCGTCCCGACGGCCTCGATCGGAGTGGCGCTGTGGCAGTATCTGCAGACGAACCCGGCCGTGTACAACGCCTTCATCAACCTGGCGAAAGACATCGGCAACAACCCCGGCAACGTGGTCACGGACGCAGGCAAGATCCTCTCGCTCCTCAACGAGAACCAGATGGCCATCGCCTGCCTCAAGATGATGCTCAACGCCGCAGGCTGGTTCGTCGCCGCCGCGGTCGTCGCCAAGCTCGTCGAGCTCCTACTCCTGACCGATGCCGCTGTGGCACAGTCGGTGGCGACATTCGTGGTCTGGTGCGCACAGCTGGTCGACGACGGCGTAGACGTCGTTACGGCATGTTAGACGGCAGTCGGATCGGACGGGCGCAGATAGCCGGCCAGCGTCGGTCCGAGCAGTACTCCCGCGACCAGCTCCCCGACGACCACCGGGATACGGCGGCGCTCTGGGAGCGCGAGCAAGGGCCCGAGCAGAGCGGCCAATCCCACTACCGCGAGCATCGCGAAACTCATAGGCAGATTCTTCTCCACGTCGAGGTCCGGCCGGGCAGGCGGCGCCGCGGCGTGGCATCGGAACGGGAACCTCGATACTGCTGACCGGGTCTGAGCCGGCGGACCTGGTGTCGCCGATCCGCCCGTGATCCTCGGCCTCTACCGCTGGAGTTCCTCCCGACGCGTCCGGACGGAATCCGGATCGATGCTCAGCGGGCGGACTCCAGGCGCATGGCGAGGGCGGGGCAGGCCGCGACGGCTCGCTGCGCGTGGCGGGCGTCGCCGCCGGTTATCGGGCCGGGCGCTTGGATCGGGTAGCCCCACTCGTCGAGCTCCACCTTCTCGGGGAACAGTTCGGCGCACAGGCCGTGGCCGGTGCAGGCGATCCGGTCGATCACGAGCCGGTGTTCGTTGCGCTTCATCGCCAATCACCTTCCTTGATCGTCTCGACTGGGGTGGGCAGCAGGGGCCGGGCGTTGCGCGCCGCGTGGCACGGCCCGCCCTCCAGGTGTTCTTGCGCGTGCGGGGCGAACGCGCGTAGCGCCGATGCCGCGAGATGTGCCGCGCCGTCAGGATGCTTGCAGGCGCCGCGTCCCGCAAGCAGTTCGACGCGGCGTTCGAGCCGCTCCGAGACATCGGGATCTCGCTGTCCGAACGCCAGCTGTGCGAAGTCGCCCGCGGTGGCCGGCAGGCCGAACATGCACGGCCCGCACTGGCCGGCGCTCTGCGACCCGAGGTATTCGAGGATACGGGCGGTTTCGGCGATTCCGCAGGCGTGGGCGGGCAGGACCGCCAGGACTCCGGCGCCGCCGTTCGCGCCGTGCTCGGCGAGCCCGGCGGCGCTGTATTCGAGTGCTGCGGCGTCTGCCGCCGGCAGCCACGTGCCGAAGTAGCCGCCGACGAGTACGGCCTGGGCGTCGTGGACGGGGTGGGCGAGCGCGAGGATGTCGCCCACGCTCATGCCGCTGTCGACTTCGTGCACCCCGGGCTCCGCCACCGCGCCGGTGAGCGTGACCAGCGTGGTCCCGGGCGATTCGGCCGTGCCGCGCTTGCGGAACCACTCGGGTCCGTACCGGGCGATCAGAGCGAGGTGCGCGAGGGTTTCGACATTGTCGACCAGGGTGGGGCGACCGCCCACGCCGCGACCGGCGGTGCGCGGGGGAGTCGTGGTGGGCTTGGCCTCGCCGCCGCCGAGCCAGTTGGTCAGCGCGGAGGCCTCGCTTGAGACGTAGTGGTGCGGCGGGGTGTGGACCTGGATCTCGATCGGGTCGATGCCGTGCTCGCGCCGCTCGGCGACAAGCTCGCGCAGGCGTTCGTCCAGGCCGGTGTCCGAGGGTGCGATGCACAGGTGCGCCTGACGTGCTCCGACAGCGTCGGCCGCGAGGACGATGCCGTCGAGCACTAGGTGCGGGGCGAGGCGCAGCAGGGTCTTGTCCTTGGCGGAGGCCGGTTCGCTCTCCATGCCGTTGGCCACCACGACGCGATCGGTGCGCTTCGTGTCAGCGACGGCCCGCAGCTTCTTCGCAGTGGGGAAGCCCGCGCCACCGCGTCCGGTCAGGCCGGCCCAGGCGGTTGCCGCGATCAGCGGGTGTTCGCCGGTGTGAGCGGTGAACGCCGGTATTCGGCCGTACTGCGCAAGGTGTTCACGCAGGTCAGTAGCAGTTCCCGTGGCCGACGGGACGGCCAGCAGGCGCTCGCCGTGGCCGCCTTCGAGCGCGTGCGTGGAGGCGGCCGGGTGGGTCGGGCGTATGTCCGTGACCATCGGTCTTCTCCTATCAGTACGGTGCTCTGTGCGTGTTGCGCGCGGTGTGACCAGTTCGGGGCGAGTGGGCCTGCGGCTAGGAATCCGTAGAAGCCGGCCGCCGTACCGACGCTCGCGGCCGCGAGTGCCGCGCGTGCGGCGAGGTGTCCCGGTCCGATGGTGTAGATGCGCCACCCCACCGCGCCGAGCACGACGGCCAGGCACACGCTGTAGAGCGTGATCTGCAGCCCGAGCCGCGTGTCGCTTCCGGTGCCGGCCGCGTGGAAGAGGGCGATCGGCCAGGCCGCGTACGAGCACAGGTGCACGGCCTTCCAGCGGCGCTGCCCGATCCGCAGGCGGACTGCGCTGGTCAGATAGACGGCGAGCAGCAGGTCGAACGCGATCGTTCCCAGGCCCACCCAGGTCGTGCGGTAGGGCGAGAGGAACGGGACGACGACCGCGCTCCAGCCGATGGGCACGAAGGTGTCCGCCAGCGCCGTGCCGATGTGCACGCCGAGGACGGCCAGCGAGAGGAGTGAGAGGTTGCGGTGCAGCGCGGCGACCTCGAACCGGCCCATCTTGGCCGGAGCGTAGCGGACCGCGCCGGCCACGCCGAGTACGACGGTGAGGGTAACCAGCCCCAGCGTGATCGTGCCGGTGGCGCGCGTGGTGAACCACAGAGGGTCGCTGAACAGCGTGTTCGTGCTCACGACCCTCCTGAGGTCGCCTGGGAGGTCGTGTTGTTCGAGGTGCTCTGCGGCGCCTGCGTCGGGGCCTGAAGCTTCGGAGCGGACGACGTCGCGGGCGCCTTGGCCTGCGTCGTCTGCTTGGCCTGCGGCGCCTGGGTCGTGGCGGTGGAGGTCCGGGGGCTCGTCGTGGCCGTGTGGCTCGGAGCCGTCTGCGCGTGCTTCGCCGTGCTCGGCGCGGCGTGGGCCGCGCCCGGCATCGCGTGGGCGTAGCCGGCGGCGAGGACGGCGATGCCAGCTGCCGACGACGCCGCGAGGACGCCGGTGGCGTAGCGAACCCGGCGCAGGCCGCGGTTGCGTGCGTCGGCGCGGGCCGTGATCGCGGGACCGTTCCTGGGCGGCACGTCGGCATCCTTTCGGGAGTCGGGGTCGCGGTAACGTCACAAGAATCGCAAACTGGGCGCTAATCGGGCAAATTTGACATTCGATATTCGAGGTATCTGTTCAGATCTCGTTAAGATGCGCGGTCGCGGCGTGCCCACTCGCGGAGAATCGGTTTGAACGATCGCACGGCTGGCCCTCTGACCTGCGAGTAGATCAGTGTCAAGGCGGTCTGATCCCTCCTCGGACGGCCTGTCGAATATCGCTCGAATGGACGGGATCGTCCGCAGCACGGCGATTCAGGCCGATTCTCCGAAAGTATTCGCGGCAGGATTGTCCGCTCCTATGACGGATCAGCGGATCCCGGCTTCGGTGCGGTCGAGTTGGTGCTGGATACGGCGGCGGACGGCGTCGTTCACGCGGCCCTCGGTGTAGAGGCGGCGCAGTTCGGCGCGCTGGAGGTCGACGAGACGGCGTTCGAGGTGGGCGGACGTGCCGACGAGGCGCGCGGTGTGGCGTCGGCGGAGCCGGTCGAGGGTCTCGGGCGGGACGTCCTGGGTCGTGGCCGGATCGTCGAGGTAGTCGAGGACGGCCTCGTTGAGCCACGTGTGTATCTCCGCTTCCTTGGCGGCGACGTGTTCCGGGTCGAGGGCGAGGCCGGAGGTGCGCACGACGGGCGCGAGAGTCAGGCCCTGGGTGACCAGGGTGAGGGTCACGACCGCCGCGGTCAGTACCAGCACGAGCGGGCGCCCGGGCAGGGCGTAACCGGCGGCCGTGGTCAGCGGGATGGCGAGCGCCGCCGCCAGCGGCATGACGCCGCGGGTCCCGGCCCAGGTCATCACCCGGGCCACCGGCCCGGCGGGGTAGCCGCGGGTGGGGGCGGCGTGTGGCACGGTCGCGCGCATCCAGGCGAGGCGCGCGGCCACGAGGGCCGCAGACAGGGCGAGGGCTTGGAGCGGCCAGTCGTGGCTTCCCGGCCCGAGATCGCGCACGAACAGCGGGAGTTGCAGGCCGACGAGCGCGAAGACGACGGACTCGAGCAGGAACGCCAGCGCGTCGTAGACGGCGTGCACCTGAAGGCGGATCCGCGCGTCGGTGATCTTGTGTCCCGCGCTGCCCACCACCACTCCCGCGACGACGACCGCGGTGACGCCCGAGACGCCGGCCCGCTGAGCGAGCAGATAGGCGGCGTACGGGGTGACGAGCGCGATGACGGTATGGAGCCCGGGGTCGGCGGTCTGCCTGCGCACCGCGATGACCGAGCCGGCGAGCGCGGCGCCGATGCCCGCTCCGCCGCCGGCGAGTAAGACGAAGCGCCAGCCGGCGCCGATCGGGCTCGTGCTGCCGGACCCGGCCGCGATCCCGACCGCGACTTGGAAGAGCACGAGCGAGGTGGCGTCGTTGAACAGGCTCTCGGTCTGGACGAGCGCCTGGATGCGCGGTGGCAGCGGTAGCCTGCGCCCCAGCGCGGTGACCGCCACCGGGTCGGTGGAGGCGAGCACCGCGCCCAGGACGAACGCCATGGGTAGGCTGAGCGAGGTGATCCACCACGCGAGTCCGGCGATCGTCAGGGCCGTGGCCAGCACCAGGCCGAGGGCGAGGGCCGCGACCGGGCGCCACATCGCGCGCAGTTCGCGTGCCGAGATGTCCTGGGCGGAGGCGTAGAGCAGCGGTGGGAGCACGAACAGGCTGATCAGCTCCGGACTGCTGCGCACGGCGGGGACTCCGGGGACCAGGGCCACGGCGATCCCGGCGAGTACGAGCACGGAGGGTGCCGGTACGCGCAGGCGGTCGGCGAACGTCGCCACCACCGTGCTCGCCACGACCAAAGCGACGACGATGACGGCCTCGCGCATCCTGGCGCACCCCTTCGCGGAACTCCAGGGCCCTCGCGCGGTCTCGCGGCGAGGCGTCCCCGGGCCGACCAGACTTCCCGGCACACCGGGACGCAGTCTACCCGGCGTGCGTCAACGTCCTGGCCGTCCAGTCGCAGTCGGAGGCGCCCTCCTCGCCGAGTCCGAGTTGAGCGGCTTGCGCGCGCAGGCGTTCGCGTGCTTCTGGCCGGGCGGCCTGCTCGATCAGGTGCGTGGCCTGGTCCTGCTGGCAGCGGCCGAAAAGGTCGGCCCGGCCGACTTCGGTGACCACGGCGGTGTGCTGGAAGGAGGTGACCGGCTCGGTGAGGTGGCCCACGATCGTGGAGGTGTCGGTCTTGGCGTGCCAGGCGGGCATTGCGATGATCGCCTGGCCGCCGGGGGAGTGCAGCGCGCCGACCACGAAGTCGCTCTGCCCGCCGAAGCCCGAGTGGATCCGGCCGCGGACCTACGAGGCGTTCGCCTGTGCGTGCAGGGTCAACCTGGAGTGCGGAGTTGATCGAGGTCATCGCCGCCCGCCTGCAGATGTGTGCCGGGTCGTTGACGGTCTCGGTGCGCAGCAGCCGAAGCCGCGGGTTGCCGTCGACCCAGGTGTAGAGCTCTTCGGAGCCGAACAGGAAGGACGCGGTCAGCCGCTCGTTGCCTTCCGGGCCGCCGGCATCGCGGCTCCGCGGGGCGCGGCGGTGTGACGGCCCGGTCTGGGGCAGGGTCATTTAAACGTCCTGGTTCTGTTCGCGGGTGCGTGAAGTCTCGAGGCGCAGGGCGAGGGCCGGGCAGGCGGCGACGGCACGGCGGGCGTGGCGCAGCTGCGCGGCGGGGATGGCACCCGGGGACTGGATCGGGTAGCCCCACTCGTCCAGAGTCAGGTGCTCGGGGAGGAGTTCCGCGCACAGGCCGTGGCCGGTGCACGCGATCCGGTCGATGACGATGCGGTGGTGGGCGCGGCTCATCGCCACGCTCCGTCCTGGATCGCCGCGGCCGGGATCGGCAGCAGTGGGGGAGTGTGGAGCGCGGCGGGGCACGGGCCTGATTCCAGGTGCCGTCGGACGTCGGGCGCGAAGGCGCGCAGGGCCGAGGCGGCGAGGCGGGCTCCTCCGTCAGGGTGCTTGCATGCGCCGCGGCCGGGGAGCTGCCGGATGTGGCGCTCGAGCCGCTCCCAGCCGTCGCGGTCGCAGTGGCCGAAGGCGAGCTGGGCGAAGTCGTCGGCGGTGGCGGGCAGTCCGGAGCGGCACGGTCCGCACTGCCTGGCGCTCTGGCCGGCCAGGTAGGCCAGGACACGCGCGGTCTCCGCCAGTCCGCATGCCTGCGCGGGCAGGACGGCGAGGACGCCGGCGCCCGGGTTCGCCCCGGCCGCGGCCAGCCCTCGCCCGCTGAATGCGAGGTCGGCGATGTGCTGGAGGGGGAGCCAGGTGCCGAAGTACCCGCCGACGAGGACCGCCCGGGCGTTCGCGGCCGGCCGGGCGAGGCCGAGGACGTCGCGCAGAGACCAGCCGAATTCGGCCTCGTAGACGCCGGGGTCGGCGACGGCCCCGGCGAGTGTCACCAGCGTCGTGCCCGGCGACTCGGACGTTCCCCGTGAGCGGAACCAGCCGGGGCCGTAGCGGGCTATGAGTGCGAGGTGCGCGAGGGTTTCGACGTTGTCGACGAGCGTGGGCCGGCCTGCCACACCGCGTTCGGCGGTGCGCGGGGGAGTGGTGGTCGGCTTCGCTTCGCCGCCGCCGAGCCAGTTCACCAGCGCGGAGGATTCGCTCGAGACATAGTGGTGCGGCGGGGTGTGCACCTGCACCTCGATCGGGTCGAGACCCGCTCGGCGGCGTTCTGAGATCAGGCCACGTAGGCGCTGGTCGAGCCCGGAGCGGGAAGGTGCGACGCACAGGTGTGCCTCGTCGGCTCCGATCGCCTCGGCGGCGAGCGCGATGCCGTCGAGCACGAGGTGGGGTGCGAGGCGTAGCAGGGCCTTGTCCTTCGACGCGGCCGGCTCGCTCTCCATGCCGTTGGCGACCAGTATGCGGCCGGGGCGCTTGGCCCGGGCGACGGCGCGCAGTTTCGTCGCCGTCGGAAAGCCCGCACCGCCGCGCCCGGTCAGGCCGGCGTGCGCGACTGCGTCCATCATCGGATGTTCGTGACCGCCGGGCCGGCCCAGCGGCGCCGGGCCATACCAGGCGAGATGTTCGTTCAGGTCCGCCGGCCGGCCGGTCGTCAGCCACGCGGCCAGCAGACGTTCGCCGTAGCGGCCTTCCGGGGCTCCTGTGATGCGCGGCGGCGGGTAGACGCCCGTCGTCATCGCGTGGCTCCGATACGCGGTGCGGTGCTCGGCGTCTGAGCACGGTGCGACCAGCCCGGGGCGAGCGGGCCGGAGACGACGAACGCGTAGAACGCGCCCACGACGGCGATGCTCAGCACTACCGCGCCCACGCGGGTCGTGACCTGGCCGGGACCGGCCTTGTGCAGCCGCCACCATAGCGCGGCGATCACGGCGGCGACGCAGAGCGCGTAGAGTGCCAGCTGCGGGCCGAGCCTCGTGTCGGCGCCGGTGCCCGCGCCGTGGAAGACCGCGAGGGGCCAGGCCGCGTAGGCGAGTACGTGCACTGCCTTCCATCGGCGCAGGCCGATGCGCAGCCGCAGCGCGCTGGTGATCGCCACGGCCAGCAGCAGGTCGAACGCGAGTGTGCCCAGGCCGACCCACACCGTTCGGTACGGCGAGACGAACGGCACGAGCGCGGAGATCCAGCCGATGGGCACGTAGGTGTCCGCCAGCGCCGTTCCGATGTGTACGACGAGCAGCACGAGGGAGAGCAGCGAAAGGTTGCGGTGCAACGCCGCGACCTCGAAGCGGCGTACCGGGTTCGGTGCGTAGCGCACCGCTCCGGCTACCCCGAGCACGGTGGTGGCGGTCAGCAGGATCAGCGCCAGCGTGCCTGCGGCACGGGTGGCGAACCAGAGAGGATTATTCAGCAGAATGCTCATGATCCTCCCGAAGTCGCGTGCGTCTGCGCAGTACTCGGAGCCGTCGTCGGCGTTTGGGCAGGGGCCTTCAGGGCTGGAGCGGATGAGGTCGCGGGAGCGGGCGTCGAAGACTTCGTGGAGGCGGACTTCTTCGGTTTCGGTGTCGGCTGGGTGCTCGCCGATCGGTGGTTCGAGGGCGACGACGCGGGGCTTGACGCTGAGCTCGATGACGGGCTCGATGACGGCGAGGGCGGTGCCGCCGCGGTCTTGCCCGGCATCGCTTCGGCGTAGGCGCCGCCCAGCACGACCACGCCGGCGGCGGAGGCGACGGTGATCCAGCCGGTGGTGGTGCGAACGCGGCGCAAGCCTCGGTCGCGTGCGTCGGCGCGGTCTGCTGTCTCGGGCGTGCTCCTGGGCGACAAGGTCGTCCTCCTCGCAAGGTGGGTGCGGTCCTCGGTCCTTCTGCTCGCCCCCAGCCTTGCCAATGGCTTGTTCGGAACCTGCAAGGCGAATGTTCAGAACCTGTTAGGTTTTCCGGCCCGAGCGGGCTCGAGGCACCCCTGAACCGGTCTGGATCGGCCCCGTCGTGGGGCTCTGAGCTGCGGGTACGCGGATCCAGGGGCCGATCGGCGCACAGGATTCGCCTGCGGGCGCGCGTCCATCGGACCAGGTCGTTCGGGGTTACCTTGGCAGCGTGAGTGTCAAGAATCCTTCCGCTGGGCTGCCCGTGCGCGTGCTGGTGGTGGAGGACGACGAGGGGATCGCCTGGCCGTTGCGCCGCGGCCTGTCCCGTTCGGGCTATGAGGTCGAGCTGGTCGCCACGGCTGCCGCCGCGCTGGCCGCGGCCCCGGCCGACCTTGTGCTGCTGGATCTCGGTCTGCCGGACATGGACGGGATCGAGGTGTGCCGTCGGCTGCGTGCGAGCGGTGACGCGGCCGTGATCGTGGTGACCGCGCGCGGTGAGGAGGGCGACCGGGTCGCCGCGCTGGATGAGGGTGCCGACGACTATATGGTCAAGCCGTTCGGGCTGGCGGAGCTGCAGGCGCGGATCCGGGCGGTGCTGCGGCGGGTGCGTCCGGCCGGACCGACCGCGTACGTCGCCGGCCCGGTCTCCCTGGATCCGCGCGCAAGGAAGGTGTCCGTGAATGGGCAGGAGCTGGCTTTGACGCCCAAAGAGTTCGACATCCTCGAGTGCCTGATCGCCGATGCCGGCCGCGCCGTCTCGCGCCACGAGCTGCTCACCCGGGTCTGGGACGAGCACTGGTACGGCCCCGGTCGCGTGCTCGACGTGCACGTCGCGGCGTTGCGCCGCAAGCTCGGCGTAGAGGGGCTGATCGAGACCGTCTACGGCCACGGGTTCCGGCTCCGCCCGGACGTGCCGGGCGCGACGGGCAGCGGGGACTGACCGCGTGTCGCGCCGCATCGCGCTGGTCACACTGGGTCTGATCACGGCCCTGCTCGTGCTCGCCGTGGTACCGCTCGGGCTCTCACTCACCGCGAACGAGCGCGCCTCGTTCCGCTTCGGCGTCGAGTCCGCCGCCCGCCAGCTCTCGGCGCAGGCCGAGGAGTACCTCGCCGACCACGACCCGCCCACGGCCATGAACCAGGCGCTGGCCGGCGCCCCGGCCGACGGCGACTGCGGTGTCGTGCTGCGCGCTTCCGGGCAAGTGGCGGGCGCGAGCGCGTGCCCGCCCGGCCTGGTCGCGCGTGCGACCACGCTGGCCGCCGAGGTGCGGCCGGACGGCGGACAGGTCGCGTTCACCCAGGAGGGTGACTGGCTGCTCGCAGCGGTGCCGGTGGGTGACGACGGAAACCACGCGGGAACCGCGGTGCTCGCGCGCAGCGCCGACCCCGTCGACGACCGGATCGCCGTGGTGTGGGCGTGGCTGGCCGGCACGGGCCTGGCGGTGCTCGTTCTCGGCGCGCTGCTGGCACGATGGCTCGCCCGGTGGGTGTCGCGGCCGCTGACCGTGCTGAGCGGGACCGCCTCCCGTTTCGGCGACGGGGACCTCGACGCACGCGCGCCGACCCTCGAGGGGCCGGGCGAGGTACGGGAGTTGTCCACGGTGTTCAATCGGATGGCGGAGCGCACGGAGTCGTTGATCGGCAGTCATCGTGAGTGGGTCGCGGACGTCTCGCACCAGCTGCGTACCCCGCTGACCGCGCTGCGGCTGAGGGTGGATCTGCTCGCCGACGAGGCCGAGGAGGAGACCGCCGTCGAGATGGCCGGGCTGCAGGTGGAGATGGCCCGGCTGGCGAGCCTGGTGGACGGGCTGCTCGCGGTGGCCCGGGCCGAGGGGGACGTCCCGCGGCCCGAGCCGGTGCGCGCTGACCGGGTCGCGGCCGAGCGGGTCGCCGCGTGGGAGCCGGTCGCGGCCGACCGCGGTGTCTCGCTCGAGGCCGCGACCGCGGCACCGGCCGTCGCGCACATCGGCCCCGGAGACCTGGACCAGATACTCGACAATCTGATCGCGAACGCCCTCGACTCCGTGCCCGAGGGCAGCCACGTCCGGATCTCGGTGAACAGCGCGCGTTCCGGGGTCGTGGTGCGCGTGGTGGACGACGGGCCCGGCATGCCCGAGGAGGTGCGGGTGCACGCGTTCCGCCGCTTCGGGCGCTCCGGCACCGGCGGCAGCGGCCTCGGGCTGGCCATCGTGCACCGCCTGGCCTCGGTCAACGGCGGCGAAGTGGCGCTCGAGCAGACCCCGGGTGGCGGATTGACCGTACGCCTCGACCTGCCGGCCGCCCGCTGATCCGAGCGCAGGACCGATCGGCCGTCCGGCTGAACCTCGAATCTTTGTATCTCCTGAACGACTTCACAACAGGTCGCCGACAGGCTTGGGCCCACCCTGGAATCAGGGACCCGCGTCGAAGCGGGACCGGTTCAGGAGGCGGGTATGCCGCTCGGATCACTCACTGCCAGGCGTGCGGGCACCGACAGCGTCTCCGCGCGCGTGGCCGAATGGGCCCGGGACCATCACCTGAGCTGGGCGGTGACCTGGCTGGAGAACGAGAGCTACACGCCGCCGCCCACCGGGGGAGGCTTGAGCGCGGACCAGCGCAGGCAGCTGCTCGGTGCGGGCGCGCCGTCGAGCCCGCGTCCGAGCGCGTCGTCCTCGGCATCCGCGGACCTGCCGGTGAACATTCCGGCCCAGGCGGCGGACCCGCTTCCGGGCGAGGGCGTGTGGCATCCGGTGACCTACGGTCCGACGCGCACCCCGGTCATCGAGGAGGCCGCGCTGCGTCCGGACGCGCGGCACACCTCAGAGCTCGCCTACGCCGTATGGCTGAATCAGCATGCGCTCGCCTTCACCCTTCAGCCCGGGTATCAGCAGCCTGGCGGCAGCTGGCCGGTGTCCGACTCCGTCGCGGGGTCCGCGCTCAAGGGCCCTGTCGCCACCTGGAACGGCGGGTTCAAGCTGCACCCGGACGATGCGCTCGGCGGCGCGATACGGGTCTCGGCGGGCGCCGGATCCAGCGCTCAGTGGGGTTACACGATCAACAACGACTACTACATCGCTCGTTCCGGCGTCGGCGTCACCGCCACCGGCGACATCGTGTACGTCAGCGGATCTGCCTTGTCCGTTGCCACGCTCGCCCGCTTGCTCAAAGCGGCCGGGGCCGTCGACGCGATGGAGCTGGACATAAATCCCGACTGGATCAGCTTCATGACCTACACCGGGAACCCCTCCGCACCCCACCCGGTCAAACTCTGGAACTTCGTCCAACCCGCCGGCCGCTACCTGCAGCCGGCCAGCCGCGACTTCGTCTCCGTACACCTGCGCTGAAGAACAGGAGCGAGCATGGATGCCCGTCTGCGCAAGAAGATCGCCGATCGTGACGCGGCGCTGAGCAGGACCGGCCGCGTCACGCGCAGGATCGCCGCGCTCTCCGCGGCCGGAAGCCTCGTGCTCGTGGCCGGCTTCGGCCACCTCATCCCCACCGACTTCTCGCACTCGTCGCAAAGCGGCGGCGGCGGGACGAGCGGAGGCGGGTCCGGCACCGGAAACGGCAACAGCAACGGCAACAGCAACAGCACCCATGGGACGCCCAGTCCCGGCCACGGATCAGGGCCTTCCCACGCCACCTCGGGGGGATCGTGAACACCACACCGGCACGGCCCGGTCGCGCGAGTTTCCCGCTGTGGGGCGGTCTCGCGCTGATCCTGACCACCGACGCGGAGCTGGTCGCGATCGCCGGCCGGCTCACTCGGGCGGAGACGGACGCGATGGACCTGGCCGCCAGCAGGTTCCGCGACGACAGCGAGCTGGCGAGGGTCAACGCCGCCGCGGGCGCGCCCGTGACCGTCAGCCCGCTGTTTGCCGAGGTCGTCACCGCCGCGCTGCGCGCCGCGTCCGCCACTGACGGAGACGTCGACCCGACGCTGGGCGCCGGGCTCGAAGCCGCCGGCTACGACCGCGACATCGAACTTCTGCGGCACGAGGGCGTGCGCTTCACCGTGCACGAACGCGTTCCCGCACCCGGATGGCAGAGCGTCGGCTGGAACCCGGCGACCAGGACCCTGCGGACCGAGCCCGGCACCCGGCTGGACTTCGGCGCCGTCGCCAAGGCCCTCGCCGCCGACCGGGCCGCCGAAGCTGCGGCCCGGGAACTCGGCTGCGGCGTGCTGGTCAGCCTCGGCGGCGACATCGCCTCCGCCGGGCCCGCTCCCGCCGGCGGATGGCAGATCAAGATCGCCGACGACCACCGCGCCGAGGACGAGGCTCCCGGTCCCGTCGTGGGCCTGCGCTCCGGCGGCCTGGCCACCTCCAGCACCACCACACGCCGTTGGCAGACCACGGACGGCCCCGCGCACCACATCCTCGACCCGCGCACCGGCGCTCCAGCCGACAGCCCATGGCGGACCGTCAGCGTCACCGCCGCCACCTGCGTCGACGCGAATACCGCCAGCACTGCGGCACTCGTGCGCGGCGCGAGCGCGACATCGTGGCTCAAGCTCCAGGGCCTGCCTGCCCGCCTGGTGCGGCAGGACGGGCAGGTGATCACCCTGGGCGGCTGGCCGCCCGACCCGGTCGCGGACGATCCATCATGACCGCACAGGCCTCCCTCGTCGTGACGAGCACGACACCGCTGTGGTGCGCCGCGCGAGCCACCGGCGTGATCAGCCTCGTGCTGCTCAGCACGAGCGTCGTGCTCGGTATCCTGCTGCAGACCAGGGCCGCGACCGAGCGCTGGCCACGCCTGGTGGTCTCCGGCGACCACCGCAACGTCTCGCTGCTGGTGTGCGTGTTCCTCGCCCTGCACATCGTCACGGCCGAAGCCGACACCTTCGCGCCGGTCGGCTGGTGGGCGACGGTGATCCCCTTCGTCTCCGCCTACCGTCCCGTCTGGCTCGGGTTCGGCACCGTCGCCGTGGACCTGCTCGTGGCGCTGATCGTCAGCAGTCTGCTGCGCACCCGTATCAACCATCGCACGTGGCGGCTGATCCACTGGGCCGCCTACCTGTGCTGGCCCGCCGCCGTCGTCCACGGGCTAGGCACCGGAACCGACGCGAGCTCCCCAGCGATCGCGTTCGTCACGCTCGCCTGCGCGGGCGCGGTCCTCGCGGCCGCGTGCGGGAGGCTCGTCTCCGGTTGGCGTTCGCACACAGCGATCCGCGCCACGGCCGGTGTCGCGGGCCTCGCCTCTGTCGCCGCCCGGCGGCATGGGCTCTGACCGGTCCGTTCGCATCCGGCTGGTCCGCCAAGGCCGACACGCCCGCGCGGGCTGCTGTTTCGCAGACCTCGAACGCGTCGGTCGCCGGGTTCCGGCTGCCCTCTCCGCCGCCGTCACCGGGGCGGTGCAGTCGAGCTCGCCGGGCGACGGCTCACGGACCGTCACCCTTGCGGGCACGGCCGGACCCGACGTCTTTCGCATCGCCATCACCGGGCCGCCGACCGCGGGCGGAGGTGTGCAGACGACCACGAGCCGGGTCGGCTTCGGCACGAGCGCGGTGCCAGACCTCTATACCGGAACCGTCATCGGGCTCGACGGTAGGACGATCCGCGCGCGCGTGTCCGGGCCGGACGGCACGGCCACCCTGACTCTGACCGCGACGATCTCCGGAACGCGGCTGACCGGGACGTTCCAAGCCGTCCCAGGAGGCGGACGATGACCGACCTCGTGGACGCGTCGGCTAGGCTGCTGCGGCAGGACGCGCCGGGACTCGCCGGGCACCTCGCCCTGCACGGTACGCTGCCCGGCCTCACCGGGCCGCAGGTGATCGCGGCTGTCGAGCAGGCGGGCTTGACCGGTCGCGGCGGAGCCGCCCTCCCCACCGGCCGCAAGCTCGGGACCGTCGCCAGCGCCGCCGGACGCCGCGGGAGCGTCGTGGTGGCCAACGGATGCGAAGGCGAGCCCGCCAGCCACAAGGACAAAGCCCTGATGCTCGCCGCACCGCACCTGGTCCTCGACGGCCTCGAACTCGCCGCCCGCGCGGTCGGGGCGGCAGGAGCACACTTGTGCATCCACCAGGACGCCCACGACATCCGCGCCGCGCTCACGACGGCGCTGGCCGAACGCCCCGGCGACGCCGTGCCCGTCCTTCTCGCGGCGGTGCCCCACTGCTACGTGGCGAGCGAGGCGACCGCACTCGTCCGCGCTCTCAACGGCGGCCCATCGCTGCCCACGTACACTCCGCCGCATCCCTTCGAACGCGGCGTGGCCGCCCGGCCCACCCTCGTCGACAACGTCGAGACCCTCGCCCACCTGGCCCTGATCTGCCGGTACGGCCCCGGCTGGTTCCGCTCTGCAGGCAGCGCGGACGCGCCGGGAACAGCCTTGGTCACGGTCACCGGCGCGGTGCGGACCCCGGGCGTCTACGAGATCCCGCTCGGCCTGACCGGATCAGATCTCCTCCTACGCGCCGGCGGCGCGGCCGAACCGGTGCAGGCTCTGCTGTGCGGCGGATACGGCGGCGCCTGGCTCGGCATCACAGAGTTCGAATCGGCCCGGCTCAGCGCCCCTGGCCTCGCCTCCGTCCGATCGACCTTCGGCGCCGGAGTCTTCGTCGCCCTGCCCCAGCGGGCCTGCGCGCTGGCGGAGACCGCCCGCAACTACCTCGCCGCGCAGAGCGCAGGCCAGTGCGGGCCGTGCCGCAGCGGCCTGCCGGCTCTGGCACAGGCATTGCACGTGCTGCTCGACGGCGGAGACGCTCGTACCGTCGGGAACCTCGAGACGCTTCTGCCGTACGCCGACCGGCGCGGGGCCTGCGCGCATCCCACCGGCGCGGCGCGCATGATCGGCAGCGCGCTGCAGGTCTTCGCCGGCGAGGTACGTGCCCACGCCGACCGCGGAACGTGCCCCCGCCGCCACACGCCCGAGTACCGAACCTCGCCGAGGGCGGAGGTACGAATCATGACTAAGCGCGATCGCCGTGCGGCCGAAGTCTCCGACCTCGCCCCGGCGCACGCGTTGACCGACCTCAGTATCCGTACGATTGCCCGCTGGCTGCTCCGGGACGACGCGAGCGCTATTCCCCTGGGCCCGTCAGACCCTGCCATCCTGGCTGCGACACCCGAAGGCCTCTGGCTTCCCGACAATGCTCAGGCGACGGACGACAGCGAAGCGGTGGACGCGCTTGTATCCGAAACCGGTGGATTTCGGTTGGAGATTGCCGAAGAACTGCTGCCAGGCCGCTGGGCATCGATATCGTCACTGTGCGTCCTGCCACAGGCTCACATGCAGCACGCTGGCATACGGCTGCGATGATTCGATCGACATGACTGTGACGCCCGGGATCCTGCCGGTTGTCTCAATTAGGCAAAATACAGCACCAACGGTGTTGTCGACATTTTGGACGAATCCCGTGTCCGTGCTGCAGGACTGGTACGTTGCGGGAGTGCCAGATGGCAGGACGACCATTTTGTTTCCGTTGGCCGGCTTGAAATCCGTGCCGGGACCGACCAAGCCGCTGGTGTCGAGGTACAGGTCGCCGAGGCCACTGCCTTGGACGAACTGTGCCTGGGTCGGCTGGGTGGTCCCGAGGGGGACGGTCGCATAGGGCGGTATCTGGAACGTGTAGGTGCCTAGCAGCGTTCCGTTCGCTTTTGTTGCGGACGATGATGCGGTGCTCGGTGCGTCAGCTGGTGTCACTGTGACCTGTGTCGTGGGAGTAGTTGCCACTCTCGGCGCGGTGGCGCGACCAATGAAGAACAACCCTGTCCCGGTCAGTGCGGTGATAAGTGTCGCAATAGAGGTGATCCACACAGGCCCAAGCTCGAAAAGCCGGCCCCACCTTGAGCGTCGAGTCTGCCTGTCCCCGGTCATATGCACCACCCCTTCGCAACATACGGCTTCGGTTCGGCCCGCGCCTCGAACTGATGATGACAGTGTCCGCAGCTACCCCATCTGATGAGCGGCCAACTCGTGATACAGACGTGACAATACAGACTGCAGCCCCTGCTGTGGATCTTTGAATTCCACCTCGGTTAGTCTTGCCGCTGTGAGAGTGTCGATAAGACTCTCTTACCCGGAGGAGTTCGAACTGAGTTCGAACTTCGCGGCCAAGCCGCTGGCTTATCAAGAACCTAATTCTCGTCACGGCGCCTTCGACCCTCTGAGTTCCAGGTCAGGGCAAGTCCTGCAGCGGCGGCTGCCTCGTTACGCAGGAATCCGTCGGCCAACGCCTGCAGAGCCGGAAGGCAAACGGCGCGGGACCCTTCGAGAAGTGCGACAGGGCCAACAACTGAACAGATCCGGCCTGCTGATCATGCCCGATGTGAAGGCGGCGCTCGAAAGATGAGCCGTGGGCGCACGGCTCGGCGTTCGCGCCGAGCCCGAAATCGGCGTTGGACCCCTCGGCCTGAGCGGCCTGGAAGCGAGGGTCGGCGGCGTGCGGCACGCCTTCTCCGGTATGGAAGGCTTCGAGGCTTGGTGTCCAACCTCCGCGAGCAAGCTCGCGTCCCGTACGATCCGCCGAGATTGTCGCGTCCTGCGGCGCAGGTGAGCGAGGCCGCATGCCCGATGGGCCAGGACGTCGCACTCACGGCCGCGTACACCGGGCCGACGCTCACCGACAATCTCTCGGGCGTACTCGAGTCCCGATCAGGCGGCGGCTGCAGCCGGGGAACGCTCCCGTGTGCCTCGGCGCCGAACGGCTGAATCTCGCGCTGCCGAAGGTGATCTGCGCTGGTTGACGGGGTAGGTCTCGTGTCCGGACGTGGACGGCATCGCCGACGGAGTATGCAGGCCCTCGGGTCCGCTGCCGCGATACCGCTCGATTCGGAGCCTGCGAATCGGGCGGCGGCAGGCAAGCGAGCGAGCGAGGCGGCTTATGGGCGGGTCCACCGGATCGGTCGGCGCGGATCGGCCGCGTCATGGCGTCACGGCCCTTCTCTCGGACGTGTTCAGGCTCAGCCCGGCGGGGCTCAACTGGCCGCGGGCGGTGTTCTTCCTCGACGTCGGGCTGATTCCGCTCATCGTGATGTGGGCGGTCGGGCACGAGCAGTATCTCCTGAGCGCGCTGTTCGGACTGCTGTTCACGGCGCTGGTCGACCCGGGTGGCAGCTACCGGCACCGCGCCGTGCACATCGGCGGTTTCGCCCTGCTCGGCGCCGGGCTGACCGCATGGGCGTTCGGCATGGGCGCGGAGGCCTGGGGATGGTTCGTGCTCGCCGCCTTCGCCGTCACATTGGCGGCCGGTCTGGCGGTGGTGTTCGGGGTGCACCGGTTCGTCGCGGCGCTGCTTCTCAACGTGTGGTTCATCGTCGCGCTCGCGCTCTCCTCGGAGCTGCATCACACGAGAATCCCCGACTACGTCTGGGCCCAGACGCTCGCCTGGGTCGGCGGGGCGGCGCTGTGGCTGGTCATGGCACTCCTGTGGTGGCTCGTGCGCGGGCGCCCGGAGCTGCCGGCTCCCATCGCGGAGTTGCCCGGCGACACCGAGCGCCGTGCACTGACTAAGCCGGTGGTCTTGTTCGCCGCGATCCGTGCCCTCGCCATCGCCGGGTCGACCGCACTCGCCTTCGGGCTGGGCCTGTCGCACGGGTATTGGATGCCGATCGCCACCTTGATCGCGATGAAGCCGAGCCTGGGGCAGGCGACGACGTTCGCGGTGCAGCGCATCGCCGGCGCGCTGATCGGCGCCGCCGCGGCCATGCTGCTGCTGCTCATTCCTGCCAGCGAGAACGGGCTCAGACTCTTCGTGATCGACCGTGGGCTCGAAGTGGTCGCGCTCGTCTTGTTCGTGCACGCGGCCGCGACGCGCTTTTGGAACTACGCGATCTATTGCGCATTCATCGCCGCAGGTGTGCTCACCCTGCTGGATCTCACCCAGCCTTCGAACTACGGTGCCGAGGGCGACCGGGTGCTCTGGACACTGAGCGGCGTCGGCATCGGCGTGCTCGTCTTGCTCCTCGCCGAACTCCTCGGCAAGCGCACCACACGGCACGCCTCCACCTCGAGTAGCCGCCACACCGCGTGATCGCGTCGGCTCCCCGAGTCGGACTCGCCCTCGCTACGAGGTCAGCCGACTTCAGCCCTGCCGTTTAGGGCAACGGCTGCGCGGCTGTGTGGATTCAGTCGACGGAATCGAGAGCGGGTCCGAGACGCGGCCCGAGGCCCGCCATCGTGATCGCAGAACTGATGACGTTCTCCACGTCGTGCTGCGACTGCTGGGCCTCATGGTGCACTTCGTACTGGATGACCAGTCCGTCGATCGCCGCGACGAGGAAGCGCACGAGCGCGGGCAACTCGACGCTCGGGGGTTCGGTCTCGTGTTCGAGGGCTGAGCGCAGGACCTCTTCGGTGCAGGCGGCGTAGCGGGTGTACTGCCAGGCGGCGAGCCACTCGAAGCCGGGGGTGCGGCGGCAGTAGATCATCAGTTCATACTGCATCAGCTGCAGCCCGTCGTCGCCCACCACGAAGGACCAGAAGGCGTGCACCGCGTCGGCGATCGCCGCGGCTAGGCCTCGTTCGGGCGTCACCGCGTCGCGCAGGATCTGCTCGACCTGCTCGGTCACCGCACCGATGACCGCGGTCAGCAGTTCGTTCTTGTCGCGGAACGCGTAGTGCATCGCGGCCTGCGGCGCTCCCGCCTGCTCCGCGATGCGGCGCGTGGTCGCGCGGTCCAGGCCCTCGCGGGACATGACCTCGATGGCGGCCCTCACGAACTGCTCGCGGCGCTCATCGACCTTGATCCGAGGCAGGCTCGCCACCTTCTTCCCAGGTCGGCGGCCGTTTTCCGCGGCCACCTCTTGACAGCT
Source organism: Actinospica robiniae DSM 44927 (assembly GCF_000504285.1). Taxonomy (NCBI): domain Bacteria; kingdom Bacillati; phylum Actinomycetota; class Actinomycetes; order Catenulisporales; family Actinospicaceae; genus Actinospica; species Actinospica robiniae. The sequence goes on from NZ_KI632511.1 coordinate 671,828, forward strand.
CCGTCAAAGCATACTTCACTTGCGCAACCGACTGAGTCAACTGACCAAGTCGATTGAACAAGTCTGGAAGGGGGCCTCGTGCCCGAGGCATACGACACCGACGTCGTGATCATCGGCGCCGGCCTGGCCGGTCTGTCCGCCGCCCGCACTCTGCACGCCCAGGGCGTGGACGTCCTGGTCCTGGAGGCGCGCGACCGGGTCGGCGGCCGTACCTGCTCCGTGGTGGAGGACGACGGGCGACTGGTGGAGTACGGCGGCCAGTGGATCGGCCCGACCCAGGACCGGGTCAAGGCCCTGATCGAAGAGTTCGGGCTGGCGACCTTCGCCCAGTACGCCGACGGTGACAACCTGCAGCGCACCGCGGACGGCAGGCTGCTGCGTTACCACGGGGCCATCCCGACCGGCGACCCGGTGACGGCCGCGGATCTGATGGAGGCGCTGGTCGAGCTCACCGCGCTGGCCGCCGAGGTCGGAGCCGAGGCGCCGTGGGCGCACCCGGCGGCCGCCGTGCTCGACGCGACGACGATCGAGAGCTGGATCGGCGCGCAGGTGTACTGCGAGGACGCGAAGGAGTGGCTGCGGGTGCTCACCCGCGCGCTGTTCCCGGCCGAGCCGGGCGAGATCTCGCTGCTGCACGCGCTGTTCTACATCGCCTCCGGCGGCGGTGTGGAGCGGATGATCGGGGTGATCAACGGCGCGCAGGAGACCCGGCTGCGGGACGGGGCGATGGGGCTCTCGTCCGCGCTGGCCGGAGTGCTCGGCGACAGAGTCCTGCTCTCCTGCCCGGTGCACCGGATCGACCAGGACGAGGACGGCGTGGTGGTGCACCACGAGCTGGGCCGGGTCCGCGCACGTCGCGTCGTCGTCGCGGTCCCGCCGCCCCTGGCCGGCCGGCTGCGCTACAGCCCGCCGCTGCCGGGCCTGCGCGACCAGTTGACCCAGCGGATCTTCATGGGCACCGTGATCAAGACCACCGTGGTCTACCCCGAGCCGTTCTGGCGCGCCGAAGGCCTGTCCGGGCACAGCACCGGTGACAACACGCTGACCTTCGATCAGAGCCACCCGGACCGGGAAGAGGGAGTGCTGGTCTACTTCCGGGACTCCGACTCCGCCCGGCGCGCTTCCCGGCTGAGCCCCGAGGAACGGCAGCAGCAGGCTGTGGCCGAACTGGTCTCGATGTTCGGGCCCAAGGCGGCCGAGCCGATCGCGGTCTACGAGAAGGCCTGGCTCGACGACGAGTGGTCCCGCGGCTGCTACACCGGCGTCCTGAGCCCGGGCACCTGGTCCACCCTCGGCCCGGTGCTGCGCGAGCCGGTCGGCCGGATCCACTGGGCCGGCACCGAGTACGCCACCGTGTGGAGCGGCTACATGGAAGGCGCGGTGCGCTCCGGCGAGCAAGCCGCCGCCGCGGTCGCCGCCGAGCTGGGCGAGCCGGCCCGGACCGCCCGATGAGCGAGCCGGTGCACGAGAGCGTCGGGGCCGACGAACTGCTCGACGCGCTGCGTGAGTACGCGACCAAGGCCGGCGCCAGTCCCCGGGTCAACAAGACGCTCGGCGCTTGGGACTGCCGGATCCACATCCTCGCCACCGACCACGACGCGGCCTTCACCCTCGTCGTCACCGGCGGGCAGCCCGCAGAGCCGACGCCCGGTCCGACCGGCACACCCGATCTGGTGGTGCGCGGCCACAGCTTCGACCTGGCCGAGATCTTCTGGGGCGACGCGAACCCCGTATCCAACTACATGCAGGGCGCCATCCGCACTCAAGGCCGATCCGAGGACGTCATGCGCCTGGACGCGATGGCGATGTTCGTCTTCCTGGGCCAGTAGCCACTCCACCACTCCGGCGCCGCGCCGCGGCGCGGACTCCCGCCCCCGGCCACGCGCCGGGGGCGGGACAGAACCTTGCGCTCGTGACTGAAGAAAGGGAGCTCACCCATGACCGATTCCTCGGCGCAGCCGGCGCTGCGCCGGGCGCTGTCGTTCACCGGCGCCTCCGCGATCTCCACCGGACTGGCTTTCGCCGCGATCAACTTCCTGGGCCTCGGGCAACTGCTGACTCATGTCAGCGGGCCGATGTCCTGGCTGGCCATCGTCGCCGGCGGGCTGATCCTGCTGGCCGTGCGATCCGTGTTCGCCGAGCTCAACGGCATGCATCCGACGGCAGCCGGCATCAGGCTGTGGCTCGCGCGCGCCATGCCGGACAAAGCGGCGCTGACCATCACGCTGACGTACATGGTGGCGATCGTGCTGGTGATCGCCGCCGACGCGTACATCATCGGCGAGGCGCTCGCGTACGCCTTCGGCAACGGCCGGCTGATCGCGGTGGGATACGTCGCCGCGCTGCTCGGCCTTGCGACCTGGCTGAACCTGCGCGGGATCAAACTCGCCGGGGCTGCCGAGCGGATCGTGACCACCGTGGTGGTACTGGCCACGCTCGTGATCGGCATCATAGCGATCGCTCACCCCGGCCATCCGGCGCACCACGCCGCGCTCGGCGCGGGTTCCTCGAGCTCGCCGATCCAGGCCCTCGTGCTCGGGATCTTCGTCTACACCGGTTTCGAATGGGTCACCACCAACGCCGAGGAGGTCACCGAGCCGCGGATCATTCCGCGCGCGATGTTGGTGGCGGTGCTGGTGCTGGCCGTATCCCAGTCCGTTTTCGCGGTGGCGATGGGCGCCACGCTCGATGGTGCCTCGCTCGGCACCGCCTACCCGCAGCTCCTCGTCGCGCAGCAGGCCCTGGGCCACGCCGGGATGCTGGTGATGCTCGTCGTCACGGCGCTGACCGCGGTCAACACCTTCAACGGCGGATTCGTCACCCTCTCCCGGTTCATGTACGCCGTCGCCCGCGAGGGTAAGCTGCCCCGGCCGCTTACCCGGCTCAACGCACGGGCGGTGCCGGTCGTGCCGGTGTGGCTCCTCGGCGGCGCCTGCCTGGTGCTGGCCGCGGTCGTGGCCGCTACCGGCTCGTTCGCCGCCCTCGTCTCGCTGGCCGCGGCGCTGGAGATGGGCATCTATGCCGCCGCAGGTTACTGCGTGTGGAGGCTGCGCCGCCGGGAGCCCGAGGCGGCGCGCCCGTACCGTTTGCGCGGCGGCGTGCCGCTGGCAGCCGTGCTCACCGTGGTCTTCGCCCTCTTGGCGCTGCTCGCCTCCGTCAGCGTCGGCCCCGAGATCAGCGCCGTACCGCTGGCGCTGCTGCTGGGCTGCGCCGGCCTGGTCGCGATCTACGTGTGGACCTGTGTGCCGCGGCTCGAGCGACGCGAGGCCGAAGAGCTCGCGGCGCGTCGCGCGGCCCGTGCGGCGGCGCGGAAGGCGGCGCAGCGATGAACGCAGGGGTCTTCGATACCGCTGAAATCGACCGCGCGCTCGAGGAATTGCGGGGCTCGGCCGCCGTTTGGGCCGCGGTGGCGCTGCCTGAACGGATCGCCCTGCTCGAACGGATGATGCCGCGGATCACGCGTCGGGCCCAGGACATGGTGGATGCGGCCGCGGCCGCGAAGGGCTACCCGCCGACCTCGCCGTGGGCCGCCGAGGACTGGGCCGGCGGGCCCTGGGCGATCGCGCAGAACATCAGCGCCCTGCTGCTCACGCTGCGACGTGTCGCCGAGGGGAAAGACCCGGTCCGCCCCGAAGCGGTGCGCCAACGAGCCGGACGCACCTGGGTCGAGGTCTTCCCGGCCACCGGCTGGGACAGGCTGCTGCTGTCCGGCTTCTCGGCGCAGGTCAGAATGCTGCCGGGCGTCACCACGCGGGCAGCCCGCGAGCGCGCCGCGGCGGCCTACTGCGGCAGCGCCCCGGAGCCGGGCGTCGCCGCAGTGCTCGGCGCGGGCAACGTGGCGGCGATCACCGCGCTCGACATCCTCTACAAGCTTTACGGCGAGAACAAAGTCGTCGCGGCGAAGATGAACCCGGTCAACGCCTATCTGCGTCCGGCGTTCGAGGATGTGTTCGGCGAATTCGTGGCCCATGGATGGCTGCGTTTCCTCGACGGCGGCGCGCCGGAAGGCGCCTACCTCGCCGCCCATCCGAGCGTCGGTTCGGTGCATGTGACCGGCAGCGAGCGCACCCACGACGCGATCGTCTGGGGAACCGACGTGCAGGCCGAGCGGCGCCGCGCCGCTGACCAGCCGCTCAACGACAAACCACTGACCAGCGAGCTGGGCGGGGTCAGCCCCTGCATCGTGGTGCCCGGGCCCTGGAGCGAGGCCGACTTCCGGTTCCAAGCCGAGCACATCGCCACCAGCAAGATGAACAACTCCGGGCACAACTGCATCGCCACGCAGGTGCTCGTGCTCCCGGCCGAATGGCCCGGCAGCGACCGGCTGCTGGCCCATCTGCGTCGGGTCCTGCACGAACTGCCCGAACGCCCCGACTACTATCCCGGCGCGGCGCAGCGGCTCGAGCAGATCCGCGCCGCGCATCCAGAAGCGGAGGCGTGTGGCCCTGGGGCGAGCCGGCTCCTGGTGGACGATCTCGACCCGCATGCGGCGGGGGGCCTGCTGGCCGACGAGGTCTTCGCCAGCGCGCTCGCCGTGGTCCGCTTGCCGGGGTCCACGCCGCAGGCGTTCCTGGACGCCGCAGTCGACTTCGCCAACGACCGCCTGCCCGGAACACTCGGCGCGACGCTGCTCGTCCACCCCGTACCGAGCGCGAGATGCCGACCGCGGTCACGGGCGCGATCGACCGGCTGCGCTACGGCACCCTCGGGGTCAATTGCTGGTCCGCCTTCGGGTTCCTCCTCGGATACACGCCGTGGGGTGCACATCCGGGCCACAGCCGGCAGCAGATCGGCAGTGGGATCGGGTTCGTGCACAACGCCTTCCTGCTCGAAGGGATCGAGAAGACGGTGTTGCGCGCCCCGTTCGCGCCGATGCCGCGCGGCTTCGTCGCCGGCTCGTCTTCCCTCTCTCCGCGCCCGCCCTACTTCGTGACCAACCGGACCGGGCTGCGCACCATCTCACGGCTCACCGCGTTCACAACGAAACCGAATCCACTGCGGCTGCCCGGAATTCTCGCCTCTGCGATACGCGGATAGCCCCGAGCCCGAAAATGAAGGCCACACCATGAATCTGTCGGACCTGCTCACACGCGCAGCCGCGGAACACGGCGCTAGTCCGGCGCTGCTGCTCGGCGATCGTGTACTGACATACGGTCAACTGAACAGCCTGGCGGGCCGGGTCGCCGCGGCGCTCACCGAACGCGGCGTCGCTCCCGGCCACCGGATCGGGCTGATGCTGCCCAATGTGCTGGAGTTCCCCGTCCTGTACTACGGCGCACTACGCGCCGGCGCGGTAGTCGTACCGATGAACCCGCTGCTCAAGCCACGGGAGATCGCGCACTACGCAGGCGATTCGGGTATGAAGGTGCTTTTTGCCTTCGAGAGCGCCGAGACGTCTGCGCGGGCCGGCGTCGACGGCGTCGAGACTAGGGTGATCCCGGTAGCGCCGGGAAGCCTCGAGGCGCTCCTGGCCGATCACCCCGATGAAGCGCCTAACGTCCCCCGGCGTGCGGACGACCTCGCCGTCATCCTCTACACCTCCGGCACGACCGGGAAGCCCAAAGGCGCCATGCTCACGCACGCGAACATGACGGGCAGCGCCGAGACCGCACGCGCGCTCGTCCACTTGAGCGGGCAAGACGCAGTCCTGGGCGTCCTTCCGCTGTTCCACGTGTTCGGCCAGACCTGCGTCATGAACGCCGCCCTCCTGGCCGGCGCCCGCCTCGTCCTGCTCGCGCGCTTCCACGCCGATGCGGTGCTGCAGACGATCCAGGACGAGCGTGTCAGCGTTTTCATGGGCGTCCCGACGATGTTCGCCGCCCTGCTCTCGGCCCTCCGGAACGGCAGCGCCCCCATCGAGCCGACGCCACTGCGCGCCTGCGTGTCGGGCGGAGCATCGCTGCCCGTGGAAATACTGCACGCGTTCGAGGCCGCGTTCGACTGCCTGGTGCTCGAGGGCTACGGGATGTCGGAGACTACCGCGGTAGCCAGCTTCAACCGCACCGACCGGGCCCGCAAGCCCGGCTCGGTCGGCATACCCGTCGGCGGAGTCGAGATGCGCCTGATCGACGTCAGCGACGGTGTCGGTGAAATATGCGTGCGCGGACACACCGTGATGGCGGGCTACTGGTCGCTGCCCGAAACCACGGCGGAGACTCTGACGGACGGATGGCTGCGGACCGGCGATCTGGCCCGCATCGACGAAGACGGCTACTACTACATCGTGGACCGCAAGAAGGACATGATCATCCGCGGCGGCTACAACGTCTACCCTCGAGAGATCGAGGAAGTCCTCTACGAGCACCCGGACGTGGTCGAGGCCGCGGTGGTCGGGATAGCGCACCCGGAACTCGGCGAAGAAGTGGCGGCCGCCGTAGTGCTACGGGCCGGAGCCTGCGCAAGCGAAGCGGAACTGCGGCAGTTCGTGCGCGACCGGGTGGCGCCCTACAAGTATCCGCGCGAGATCTGGCTGCGCGAGTCCCTGCCCAAGGGCCCGACGGGCAAGATCCTGAAACGGGAGATCAACTCCTCCGGGAAGGAAATGGCAGACCGTGTCTGAGGCATGGCACACAGAACTCCGCCGGGAACGCACCCGCTTCTTGGAGACCGTCAGCGAGCTGACGGATGACGAATTCGACCATGCGCCCACGCTGTGCGCCGACTGGGCACCCCGCGACGTCCTGGCCCACCTGATCGGCCTGGACGCGATGGCATCCCACTATCTCCGGCCATCGGCACTGTCGCTGAACCGGGGAAATGCGCGGATGGTCGCCCACGGCAGGACCCTGAGCCGTGAGCAGCTGACGAGCCTCGGGTGGAAAGCCGCAACTGCCCCCTCGGCCCAGGCCCGGGCGACGGCATGGCTGCTCACCGGCGACGCGGCGATGCACCATCAGGACGTCCTGCGCGGCTTGGGCCGCAACCGCGAGATCCCCGAGGCGGTCGCCCGCGCCCTGTTCCGCGAAGGGGTCATCTGGAGCTGGCCGTTCGGCCGCAAGCTCACCCGCTACCGCGTCATTCCCACCACACCCGGCGGCAGGCCACGCGGCCGCGGCCGGCTCGTTCACGGCACCACCGAAGCGCTCAGCTTGTGGCTCGCCGGACGCGAAAGCGTCGCCGCCGAGCTCACGTTCGAGTAGGCCGGAGAGGGCTGAGCCGGACGCCGTAAATGCCCGCATCGGCCGCCTCGCCGGCGAGCCGGCGCAGCGTCACGATGTGCAGGGCGGAGACGAGTGGGACCGCCGTGGTCGGGATCAGCGCGAGTGGCAGCAGGGCTAGAGCCCGGGTCGAGGGCGTGACGAGGAGGTATTGGTGCGGGCCGATGCCGGCGAGGAACGCGATCGTCACCGCCACGACGAAGTCGAACAACCCGAGTAGGTTGAACCACACCGCGCTGCGGCGGCCCTCGCCACGGGCGAGCCTGCGGGCGAGGAACGGAGCCTCCAAGCCGATCGCGATGTCGCCGAGGCCTGCGGGCAGAGCGAACAAGGGCGGCAACTCGTGCAGCGCGGCGACGATCAGGAACACGCCCCCTGCGATGCGCAGGGTGTGCGGCACGGTCAGGCGGGCCGCTGTGCCAGGGGCGGACAGGGCACGGGCGACGGGCGGGATCCGCGTCGCTGCCAACGCCACGCCCATGGCGCCCGCGAAGGCCACCGGGAACCAGGGCACGGGCGACGGGTTCGGCGGATGTGGCCGGTACGAGCCCAGGTCCGCGAGCCGCGCGCTGGCCGCGACCCAGCCACCCCACACCACGCCGCACGACGCGGCCATCGTGCCCGCCGCGCGTCCGCTCATTCCGGCCACGCGTCCGCCGCGGTAGAGCAGGACGCTCGTCATGAGCGGAATTCCGAGCGCCACCAGCAGGACGAGCGCACTGACATATCCCGGCAGGTCGACCATGGAAGACCCCTTCCCTCCTCGTTCCACTGAACAAGGAATCTGTTTCCGAACACCTTGTTCGAGTATGGTGGGAGAGCCCTGGCATGCGTCAACACACAATCCGGGCCTGACGTGCGCTATCGAACGGAATCGGGAAACCGTTCGGTGCTCGGACGGGTTCTCGGCGGCGAAGGAGGCGGTCGTTGTGGCCGAGGACGATCGGAGGGTCCGGCGCACCCGGCGCGCCCTGCGGGAGGCGCTGATCGGGCTGACCTTGGAGAAGGGATACGACCGCATCACCGTGCAGGAGATCCTGGACCGGGCCGACGTCGTGCGCTCGACCTTCTACGCGCACTACCGGGACAAGGACTCGCTGCTGTTCAGCTGTTTCGATGACATGTTCGCCGAGCTCGCGAGCACCGTCCATGCCATGGCCCCGGGCGCCCCGTTGGCCGACCCGGCACGGCCGGCCGAGATCATGTATCAGCATGCGAGTGAGAACCGACGGGTCTACCGCGCGATGTGCGGCCGGCAGGGCGGCGCGCACGTCTACCGCCATCTGCACCGCCGCCTTACCGACCTGGTGCGCGAGCACCTGCGCCCGCACCTAGCGGCGGCCGGCTGTGAACTGCCCGCCGATCTGGTGGCCGACTACTACACCAACGCTGCTCTCGGCATGCTGAGCTGGTGGGTCGACCACGACTTCCCGCACGACGCACGCTGGCTCGCCCAAGCGTGCCAGACCCTCGCCGTCCCCGGCCTGCTCGCAGCTCTGACGACAGGCGTCGGCGCCGAAGCTCCGCGCGCATCACTGCCCGCATAGTGCGGCCAGTTGTCGACCGTGTCCGAGTCCTGCCGGCTATTACAGGGCTCGTGGATGGCAGGCCTGCCGAAGTCACCCCGCGGCGAGCATGAGATGACCCTCACCCAGCGCAGCCCAACCGCGTCGGCGGCCTGCGGTAGACATGGATGCACGAGCCCGCTGGTCACGCCGACGGCCCTCCCGCGTTCCCCTGTGGCCAACGGTGTCAGAGAACGATAATGACGCCTACCGTGCACCCTGCGATCAGTGTATTGTTACCCCGCTCCACTGATGATCATACGAGGGAACCGGGAAGAGAGATCATTGTGAAGACTGCGAAGGTGCGCCTCGCGGCGTTCGGACTCGCGGTGGCCGGCACGCTGAGCGCGGCGGTGGTCATGGCGTCGCCGTCCTACGCGGAAACCATCGGGGCCAACTCCTGCGAGGGCACCGGGTTCAACGGGTACGGGGAAGTCGGCGGTTGCCTGTTCTACAACAGCAACAACGACGGGGCCTACTTCTTCTTCGACAAGAACATCCCCGACCTCGTCGACTACACCTTCAACCACCAGGGTGTGCCGCCGGCGGGATTGGGCCAGGGAGTGAAGAACAACGCGGCGAGCGCCTACAACAACTCCGATGCCTGCATGGAGATCTTCTTCAACAGCAACTACAAGGGGGCGTCCGAGATCCTTCCGCCGCACACCGGGACCAACAAGCTCGGCGTGACGTACAACAACGACGCGTCGGTCGAGTTCATCGCGCCTATCTACTGCGAGTAGCGCAGTTGCCGGGGTGCTCGGCGGCGATCTCGCCGCGCACCCCGGGCCCGGGCCTCCGCTCGCCTCCGCGCGGTTCGCGAACAAGCGCTTCGCATGAGCCTTCAACCGCAGCGCCGAAGGTTGTCCGCCAAGCCCGCTCGGGCGCAGGCTCACTGGTACAGCGGTATGACTCAGTGCCTTCGACGCGCTTCAGAGCGTCGACCGATGATCTCGCGCGCCGGTGGGCCAGATACAAGCCTTCTGATTTGCTGGACGAAGCCGCGCGGATACGCCGTGCCGGGATCGCGGAGGCCGAGCGGTATCGCCGGCTTGTGTCGCTGGATGCCATGGCCGGCACTGATTTCGAGCGTCACGTGGCCGACCTGTGTCTGCGCGACGGCCTCGTGATCGTGCGGTCGGGCGGCGGCGCGGGCGACGCGGTCGGGAGCGTGCTGCGCGCGCGAGGCGTCACGCCGGAACGGGTCTACGAGCAGATCGCGCGCATGGCCGCGGGCAGCGCGCCCGCACGTGAACTGGATGAGCGCGCGCTCGAGGCGATCGGCATCGACCTCGAGGCCGTGCGTACCCGCATCGAAGCCGCGTTCGGTCCCGGCAGCCTCGAACGCCGCACGACGCCCGCCCGCCGCGGGCGTTCGCCGAAGCGGTCCGGCAACCTCCTCCCGAGCGGACACCTGCGGGTGACCCACCAGGCTCGCAGATGCCTGAACCGCGCTATCCGCACGACCGGGCCGCACGCTGCCGAAGCCCGTGACACCGCCGCCATCACGCTGGCCCTGCTGGCCGCAAAGGCGAGCGCGATGCGCGCGATCCTCACGGCGCTCGGCACCTCCACGCCTCAACTGCTCGCAGACGTCGGGAACGCCGTGTCTCAGGGTTAGAGCTCGCTCGCCGGCAACCGGCCCCGGCGCGGGGCGCCGGCCGCCCTGCCTGTGCGCCTCGCGTGGCTGGAGGTTGCCATCCGCCGATCGGGTTATTCGAAAACGCTTTTGAACCACAGCATGAGGACGTCTGGTGGAGCGACAGCCAGAAGATCACGGCGACGCGTCGACGGCCGAGGCGCACATGGAAGAGGCTGCCGCACGGTTGCGAGCACAGATGGACGTGGCATCGGCCAGGCTCCCAGGCGCACGTGCAGTGGACACGCCTCTGCCTGGAAACCACGCCACTCCAAGCCCGATGAGGTGGCGCGGCCGGCTTCGGACGCCGGCGCAGTCGAGGGCGTGGCGTGCGTACGGCTGGCTGCTGAACTGCATACACCGCTGCAGGCTCCTCGCAGGCGGCCGAAGCCTGTGCGAAGCCGGCAGCCTGGCTGTCCTTTCCGGCCTCCGTTTCGGAGGAGAAGCCCGCCGGGAGGCGATGCGGGTGCCGAGATCTGTTCGCTAACCCGGCCGCGTACAGGAGCCGGCCGGACGATGCGCGCGTCACAAGCACAGCGGCTGCGGCCGAGCGCTGGGGCTGGTGTCGAGATCTCAGGACGAGAAATGAGTGGCAAGCTCCACCGCGGCCGAGAACAGCAGCACCACGGTGGAGAGCTTCAGCAGGAGGTTGATCGCCTTGTGGACGCTCTTGCCTGTGCCGGCTCTGTCCTGGGTGGCTATCAGCACGGTGCCGTCGGCCTGCTGCTCCGGCTTCTGGCCGGACATCGTGCCGAGCACCGCCAGCAGGATGCCGAAGAGTAAGACGTAGTAGCCGATGAAGATGTGCGCCGAGAGATGACGAGCAGCGGCTAAGGCCTGCGGGCTTTTGCCGTATGTGGCCAGGAAGGCGTGGACGTTCGCGTTCAGCAGCGGGGTCATCGCCCAGCTCCGCGGAAGCTGTCTGACGAACACCGCCAGTTGGATCAGCGGGATGACGCTGCCGAGCGAGGCGAGGCCGCGGCGCACGGTCCAGGACGGATTCTTCTGCGTGGCCAGGACGGTCAGCAGCGCCGTCAGCAGAAGCGCGATGGTGGTCACGTACATGACGGCCGCGGATATGTGAATAGGTGCGGCGGTCGGCGCGGCGGCCTCGGCGGCGCCGTTGTACCAGTGCGAGAACTGGTGGATCACGCGTCCGTTGACGGTGAGCGAGTTGCTCGATCCCACGTCGATCGCGCCGCGCGCACCGGCGGTCGTCGGGTCGAAGACGATGACGTGCCAGGGCAGGAACCAGCCGAGCAGGAGGACCGCGGCCCCGGCGACCATGAAGCGGGCCCGGGCCTTCCGGCGAAGTTTGAAGACCCGGGCGATCCAGTCTTCCGGCTTGAGCCGTTTGAGTGTCTGCTCGGCGAGCGACTTGGAGAGCGACGCTGTCGGGTCCGGGTGCCTGCCCGGTGACGTCTGATCGGACGTGCCGTGATCGTGGCCGTGGTGGCCCGGGCCGCCGGGAGTCTCCGGAGCCGGCGTGTGGTCATGAGCGGGAAATGGATCGTGCGGCCCGGGTATGGTGGAGTCCTGCGGGTGGAAGACGTGGCCGAAAAGCATGCCCACCATGCCAACCAGCGGCGTCGCGACTTGCGCGATTCGCTGCAGCCTACCCGATCTATTCGAGACGCTCTGGTCACGCGTAGCACGCTGATTGCGTTCGCCACTCTTGCCGCGATTCTGGCTCATTTGACCCCCCTTTGGTCGAAGCCATATTAGCAGTCTGAAATGGTCGACTTCCGTCATGCTCCGAAATTCGTTCCTGAAGGTCATCTTTCCAGCCATCTGGCTCAGAGTGGCGCGGCTGATTGTTCCCGTTCGGTTTCGTCGGCCCGTTGGGGTGAGCGCCGAGGTTGACCGGGCCGAAGGCGATCAAGATGCCGTCGCCGAAGGACCTGTCTTTGCCGAACGAAGATCGAGGGATGCGTTACTCGTGTTCTGGCGGACACCGTCACCGGGAGGCGGCCACTCTCTTGAAGGCCAGGTCGAGCCCGCGACCTAGGCTGCTGCGCCGGCATCTTCAGGCTGTTCCTCACCGCAGTGGTCGAAACAGCGAACTGCAGTGGCAGGGGCGTGCGGGCTGTCCACCGAGCTTGTGCTGAGGGTTCCCCCGTAAGTGGAGAGTGCTCCGTGACCGACACCGAGCGCGAAGGGAAAATCGCCGTTCGCATGTCGCCGTTCATGTGGTCGATGGCCGAAGGCCCGCGGATCCGTCGGCGCGCGTCGCCTGGCGGGGCGCGGTATGTAAAGCCGCATGCCCCCGGCGTGACCTGAACGGAACGTGCTGTGCGGTCCGGGAGTGTGGCAGGGCTGAGATTCTGGAGACAAGCTGCGGTTGGCCTGTGAGCGTAGGAGGTTCACAGCCCAGCCGCGACTGCGGGGTCCCGCTTCTACTCCGTCTGCCTTGTTGCGCTGATTTTCCGCTGCACCCTTCAGCAATGAGGGCTTGCAGGTTGCCAGGGCCCTTATTGAGCTGGGCACATTCGTCGGTGCGTCGGTGTTGTAACCGCCCGGTCCCGCCCGCTTGGATCAGATTGCCTTCCAGCCTCACCCGCACATCGCTGTGGGGGCGCGGTTGTCGGGGTTGTTGGAGGCGACGAGGGTGCGTGTCAGTGTGCTGGTCGCGCTGGCGGCCTGGTAGATTCCGCCGCCTTCGCCGATCTCGTACTCGGCGGTGGTAGCGGGTCGACGTACTTCGCCAGCGCAGGAGCCTGCGGGATCGAAGCGTCCGCGGACATCGCCCCGCCGGCGGCGGACGTCGCGGGACGAGCCGCCTGCGCCTGCGCCTGTGCCGACGGAGCCGAACGCCCCAGCACCGCCGCGCCGCCTACCGCGCCGGCCATCAGGACTCTTCTGCGCTCAACCATGCTCTCCAGCCCTTCGCTCGCCCCCTGGCGATCAAGGAATCAGGGCTGGTTCCGAGCGTTTCCGCGGCACGCCGGGTACTCGGCGAGAGTCACCCGTTGAGCCGATCCGGACGGCGATTCGGCATGTTGCAGTATGGAGGTCTATTGTCGCAAATGACGATGCTCGGCAGGCGGCCATTCGCATCCCGCGCTCGAGGTGGAACGAGACGCGGCTCTCTCGCACCCTGCGCACGGCATGGTGCGGCCGCTCGTGCTGGGGACATACGGGGCTACGCGGTTGCCGCCTGCAGCCCGATGCTCCTCAGGATCACGCCTCGGCTACCCGCACGCGATTTCGCCCGGACTGCTTGGCTGCATAGAGTGCTCCATCGGCGTGACGGATCAACGAGGCACTTCCCTCCGACACGGGTGCATCGAGTGAGAGCTCGGCGACGCCGATGCTGACCGTCATGGTGTGCGGCCAAGCGGCGGACTCGGCGGCGATCAGCGCTCGAAGCTCTTCCGCGCGTGCGGCGGCGTCGGCCACGGAGCAGTCGATGAGGATCACCATGAACTCCTCGCCGCCGAACCTGGCCGCCAGATCGCCCTGGCGAAACTCGCGGCGCAGCAGCGCCCCCAGCCGGCGCAGTACGTCGTCTCCGACATCGTGGCCGGCCGTGTCGTTGATCTGCTTGAAGCGGTCCGCGTCGATCATCAGTACGGACAGGGCGCTGCCGCGGCGACGATGTGCGGCCGCTTCGCGCCCGAGCGTCTCCACCAGCTCTCGCCGGTTGGCCAGCCCCGTAAGCACATCGGTGCCGGCTCGGCGCTCGAACTCGGAGACGACCGCGTGCAAGCGGTGCTGCAGTGACACCACGACGCACACCGTCAGCACGAGCGTCACCGCCATCGGGCCGTAGCCGACCAAGGTGAGCCGAGGATCGATCAGGCTCGAGGCCACCAGCGCGATGAGGCTTGCCGCGGTGGTGACCCAGGCCACCTCGACCGAGAGCAGGCAGCCTGCGTAAAGCACGGGCCACAGCAACAAGATCGCATCGGTGGGTGTCGTGCGCTGACTCGCGAGCATCGGCGCGGTGAGCAGCACGACTCCGAGGAGGGGAAGGATCGAGGCCAGACGTGCCGGTAACCGCGTGCGGGCCAGTAGCAGGACGATGCCGAGGCAGCCTCCCGCTGCCGCGCAGACGTACTCGACGATCGACCCGGACTCGACGCCGCGCTGAGCTCGGGGAAATTCCGCCCGGTAGGCGAGAGCTGCGATGAAGCTCACTGTCGAGCCCAGGAGGAAGAAGATCCCGGCGATGCCGAACAGCAGTTTTCCCTGGACGGGTGAGGTCAGCTCGTCGGGCTCACTCATCGTCGCGCGGATTCTCCGTATGTGATCGTCTGGTGGTCCCGATACTCTCTCGTGACAGGGTCGCGCTCGGGCAGGCGCGCCAACGTCCTCCGCCTCTATGGCCACGTAGGCGTGCTTTGAGGCGGACGGGCATGAGATCTGGACGTCGCCGAGACCCCTGCCGGGCCACCCTGACGCGCCACAGTTCGCTACGCCTTCAGCCGCCTGTTTCGGTGGCCGAGTCACACCGGCGAACGTAGGTTATTGAGGAGTGGCTCCTGTCATCCCTCCGCTCGTTCAGCCCCCGGGCTGTTTGCGGGGGTGGCCCGATCAGTGTGACCTGCGGGCGTAGCCGCCAGTGCGACATCGCCCCCTTCGGGGGTTCTGATTCACGTCACGACAATAAACCGACAAGGAACCACATCGGTGCGAGACTCTCATCGGCGAGCAGTCACCCTGGTGATCGCCGTACTCCTCAGCATCGCGAGCCTCGTCACGCCGTCCGCACTCGCCTCCGCTTCCGCACTGGCCGTAGCTTCCGCGCCGGTCACCGGCCGTGCCTATTTCGGGATCGGCAACATCACGGCGACGTACTCCGCCACGCAGCTCAGCGGTGGAGACACATTCACCGTGACGGTCACCTTCACCAATACCGGCGATGTGACAGCCACCGCGACCTACATGTTCAACACCGTGGACGGCAACGGCAATCCCGTATTCGTCCTCGATTCCTGCGGTGCGATCTTCAGTCAGGCGTGCGACACCACCGGGGGAGACGTGCGGGTCCGCGTCCCGGTCGTGGCTGTGTTCACCAGCCTCACCGTTCCTGTTCGGGTGCACATCAACCCTGCTGCTGCGGCCGGCGTCTATAGAGTCCTCCAGTTAGGGAAGATGAACGGCGTCAGCCCGCCCAAGGCCTTCGCGCCGGCCGTCTACTTCACGGTCCTGGCTCCGGCCACCGCGGCTCCGGACGTGCACGTGCATCGCGCGGTGGGCGCTTGCGCGCTCACCGTTTGATCAGCACTCCGGCCAGCTTGTCGCAGCGTTCGGAGAGTTCGTGCCCGGGCCCGCGCGCCCTGGCGGTGAGCACGGCCCGGGCGTGCGCGGCGGTGATCGGGTCGTCGGTGACGTAGACGTAGGGTGCCCCGGGAGCGCGGTCGTGCACCACGCCGTCGAGCGGTGTCTTGAGCGGGATCGCGCAGCCGAGCTGGAGGAACTGGGTCAGGCCCGTGCCGTCCGCGATCCACGCCGCGGCGCGCTCCGCGTACGCCTCGGCGGCGCGTGCGCTCAGGAAGACGTCCGGCCAGAGCGTGGCCAGATAGTCCACGGCTATCCGGTCGGCGTCGTAGTGGTCCTTACCGCCGATCATGTAGTCCCACATGCGCACCGGATGCGGGACGTGCGGGTCGATCTCAGGCGGCTGCCACCGCTGTCCGACGACTGACACCCAGCGATCGTCACCTGACTCTTCGTCCATGGCGCTCAGGCTACTGACCTGTGCGGGCACGCGCGCCTCGCCACCGACGCGGCTCCCGATCACCCGGCCGGTTGAGCGGGCGCGGCTTGGTTGCAGCGCGGGTACTTATTGACCGTGTCGAACGCCTGACAGCCCGGCAGAGCGATGCCAAACTGGCCGGGTGACAGGTCGTGCCGGTGGTCGCCGCCTCGCGGCCTCGGTCTGCTGCGTGGCCCTCGTCGCCCTGGCAGCCTCCGATTGCGCCGCGTCCGGCGGCGCACCAGCCCATTCCGCCGCCGTGCCGTCCGCGTCGGACGGCGAGCCGGGGCAGTGGATCACCTACAACGGCGGCAACGAGAGACAGGGCACGGCGACCTCCGAGACCGCCGCCTCAAGCACGCCTTCGCCGTCCCCGTCCTCCCCGCTTGCGATCGCTTGGCACGCGAAGCTCGACGGGGCTGTCTACGGCCAGCCGCTGCTGGTCGGCGATCGCATTCTGGCCGCGACCGAGAACGACTCGGTCTACGCGCTCGATGAGAGTGACGGCCGGGTGCTGTGGCATACCCGCATCGGTAGCCCTCAGCCGCTGTCCGGCCTGCCGTGCGGCGACATCGATCCGCTCGGTATCACCTCCACGATGGCCTACGACCCCGCCACCGGCTCGTTGTTCACGCTCGCCGAGACCGACGGGGGCCAGCACACCCTGGTGGCTATCGACCCGTCCACCGGAGGTGTGCGGTGGCGGCGTTCGGTCGAGCCGCCCAGCGGCGTCCCCATGGACACGCAGCAGCGGGCCGCGCTCACGGTCGCGTTCGGCCGCGTGTACGTGCCCTTCGGCGGTCTCGACGGGGACTGCGGCAAGTACATCGGCTCCGTGGTCGGCACGCCGGCGAGCGGGCAAGGCGCCCAGGTCCATTACGCCGTGCCGACCTCGCTTCGCGGCGCGATCTGGGCACCCGGCGGCCTGCTGACCGTCGGCGGCACCCTCTACGCCGCTGCCGGCAACGGCGCTTCGACCACCGGATTCGACGGCAGCGACTCGGTCATCGCACTCGGCCCGGATCTCGCCCGCCTCGGCTTTTTCGCCCCTGCCACCTGGGCGCAGGACAACGCGGACGACCTCGACCTCGGCTCGATGACACCGGCGCTGGTCGGCGACCGAATCCTCGCGCTCGGCAAACGCGGAACCGCGTACCTGCTGGCCGCGGACCGCCTCGGCGGCGTCGGCGGGCAGATTGCGCAGTCGCGGGTGTGCCCAGCGTTCGGTGCGGCCGCCGTACGCGGCAGCACGGCCTACGTGGCCTGCCCGGACGGCATCCGCGCGATCGATACGGCCGGCGACCGGATCAGCGTCTCGTGGAGGTCAGCGGCCCGCGCCAACGGCTCGCCGACCCTCTCCGGCGGCGACGTGTGGGCCGTGGCCTGGCCCGCTGGCACCTTGTACCGCTTCGCGGCGTCCACCGGCGCGGTCACCGGCCTCATCGCACTCGGCACGGTCCCGCATTTCGCGTCAGCCACCCTCGCCGACGGCCGGGCCTTCGTCGGCACGATCAACGGCGTCACCGCGATCGATCGGTAAAGCCGGTCCCGCGTGGTGTCACTGTGCTTCGAATGCCGCGTCGGCGTCCGGGTACGCCGGAAACGGGGTCTGAGTCCCTGATCACTCAGAACCTTGAGATGTTGCTAAACGCGGGAATCCGGATCGAGCTGCCTTTGGTCGTCGGCCGCCGTACCGGACGCGGCTCGTGTTGCGGCCGATCGCCGGAAGCGCCCCCCGCACGCCGGCTAGTAGCAGCCCTTGCGAGTCAGGGTCAGTTCTTCCGCCGCCGGCGCCTGGCGGCAGCAGGCGGTCTGGTCGCGCCTGATGTTGCCGTCGGTCTGGCCTTCGAGGTCGGGGCGGGCGTCGGCGAGCACGGTGTAGACCTCCCAGCGCTCGCTCCCGGGCCCGGTGACCCAGACCTTGTCCTGAAGCGCGTAGCAACAGGTGGTGTTCTCCTCCACGTCGGTGGCCAGGCCCTCGCCGGCCAGGCGCGAGATCGCCTCGGCCACCTGTGCGGCGCCCTCGACCTCGACGCCGAGGTGGTCGAGGCGGGTGGGCTCGTCGTCGTCGCCTTCGAGCAGGACGAGCTTGAGCGGGGGCTCGGTGATGGCGAAGTTGGCGTAGCCGGGGCGGCGCTTGGCCGGCTCGACGCCGAAGAGCTTGCTGTAGAACGCGATCGAGTCATCGAGGTCGGATACGCGCAGGGCGAGTTGGACGCGGGACATGGCGGTCACTCTTCCATTGATTCGACGGATGTCTATGCAGTCGAGCTTGCCCCTTGAATCGATAACTGTCAACATAGATGCATGTCGAAGAAGGAACTCGCGGTGCTCCAGCCGCCCGCCTGCTGCACCCCGATGGTGCGCGAGCCGCTGTCCGAGCAGGACGCGAAGGCGTTGGCGGCCTCGTTCAAGGCGCTCTCGGATCCGGTGCGGCTTCGGCTGCTCTCGCTGATCGCCTCGTTCGAGGGTGGCGAGGCGTGTGTGTGCGATCTGACCGGCCCGTTCGATGTCTCGCAGCCGACCATCAGCCACCACCTGAAAGTGCTGCGCGAGGCCGGGCTGATCGACTCGGAGCGGCGCGGGACCTGGGTCTACTACTGGGTGCTACCCGACGCGCTCGCGCGGCTCGGCTCGCTGCTGGCCACCGACGGCGCAGCCGGCGCGTCCGCCCGATGAGTAGCGAGTCGGCCCGCCGCGCGCTCGCCGAAGCGCTGGGCACCGGGCTGCTGGTCGCGATCGTGGTCGGCTCTGGTATCACGGCGCAGCGCCTGTCCCCGGGCGACATCGGCTTGGAACTGCTGGAGAACTCGATCGCGACCGCTCTCGGTTTGGGTGCGCTGATCCTGATGCTCGGCCCGGTATCCGGCGCGCACTTCAACCCGGTGGTCACCCTCGCCGACTACGTTCTCGGCCGCCGCACCGGTGCCGGGCTCGACGCGGCCACCGTGGCGGTGTTCATCCCGGCGCAGGTCGCGGGCGGCATCGGCGGTGCGGCGCTGGCCAACCTGATGTTCGGCTTGCCCACCGTCACCGCCTCCACCCACGTGCGCGACGGCGGGCACCTGTGGCTCGGTGAAGTCGTCGCGACGGCAGGTCTCGTGCTGCTGGTCTTCTCGCTGGCCCGCACCGGCCGCGGCGCTTATGGCCCGGCGGCGGTCGGTGCGTACATCGGCGCGGCGTACTGGTTCACCTCGTCGACCAGCTTCGCCAACCCGGCCGTCACCATCGCACGTGCGTTCACTGACACGTTCTCCGGGATAGCGCCGGGCTCGATCGCCGGATTCGTCGGCGCGCAACTTCTCGGCGCCGCTATCGGAGTCGGCTTGGTCGCAGTCCTCTTCCCGCACCGCCCGACCCCGGCCAAGCCGCTTGCCTCCGCCGAGCCGCTCGGAGCCGAACACGTCACGATCCCCACGACCGCGAGGACCGCCCCATGACCGACAAACCCAGCGTGCTGTTCGTGTGCGTACACAACGCCGGCCGCTCCCAGATGGCCGCCGGATTCCTCACCCACCTGGCAGGCGACCGGATCGAGGTGCGCTCGGCCGGTTCCGCGCCGGCCGGCACCGTCAACCCCGCCGCCGTGGAGGCGATGAAGGAAGTCGGCATCGACATCTCCGCCGAGGCCCCGAAGATCCTGACCATCGACGCGGTCAAAGCCTCCGACGTGTGCATCACCATGGGCTGCGGCGATACCTGCCCGGTCTTCCCGGGCAAGCGCTACCTCGACTGGAGCCTCGACGACCCGGCAGGCCAGGGCGTCGAGGCCGTCCGACCGATCCGCGACGAGATCGAGCGGCGCGTCCGAGCTCTGATCGCGCAACTCGCTCCGCACGGTTAGGCGGCGAACAAGGCCGTTCCGCGTTTCGTTTGGATGAAGCCACGGCGTGGCACAGGATAGGGCTCCGCCATACCCGTCCGTCCGTGCCGCGAGGTTGCCATGCGCAGATTTCTGATATCCGCTGTGATGATCATGTTTTGCGTTTCGGGATGTACGTCGCTTGGCGGCGCGCCGTCGCCGTCGGATTCGGGAAGTTCGAGCCCGCAGGCGCGTTCGGCCGGGCTGCTTCAGGTGCACGACCCCGGGAAGCTGACCGGGACCGCGCCGGATTCGTGCCGTGCGTTGTCCGGGCCGCGCCCGGATGCGTCGTGCACGCCGGGTGCGATAGACCCGGCGGTGACGCAGGCGAACATAACGACGACGATATGTGCCTCGGGGTACACGGCGAAGGTGCATCCCTCGTCCTCGGCCACGAACCGGCTGAAGGCGCAGATGTACCAGGCCTATGGGATCGCCTCGGGCACCGTGTCCGAGCTCGATCACCTGGTGCCGCTGGAACTCGGCGGAGCGAACGACGTGGCGAACCTGTGGCCGGAGATCGGGAAGCTGCCCAACCCGAAGGACAAGGTGGAGAACGATCTGCGCGAGGACGTGTGCTCGGGGAAGGTGTCGCTGGCTGCCGCGCAGAAGGCGATAGCGGCGGACTGGATGACCGCGGAGGAGCAGCTCGGGGTGTCGTGAGCCGCGGTGTCGCCGGTCTGCCGTCAGGCTCCGGCGACGGCGGCGACGCCGGTGTCGGTGCCGACGAAGACCTGGTCGCCGGACAGAGTGGGGGAGACGAAGTTCGGGGTCGGGCCGCCGAGGTAGATCTGTGCCTTGGCGGCGCCGGTGGCCGGGTCGAGGGCGTAGAGCTCTCCGGCGAAGTAGTTCACCCACCAGACCGCGCCGCCGCCGACAGTGGGGGAGCCTTCGGCGGGAAGGGTGGATTTCCACAGCACCGTCGGAGTGCCGATCAACGCGTCTGACCTGGGCCGAGCGAGACTGTGGGTGATCGGCCCCTTCGATTCTCAGGCTAGGGACCACGGAGGCATCCGCCAGAGTCCCACCCAGGCAGAGATCCGCTCGGTCCCGAACCTGTCTGTCGGCCCGCATTGCACATGGACGGCGATATGGTTTCAGGCTGAAATTACCAAGGCCGTCGGCGCTGAAGCGCACTCACGGCAACACCACGCAGAGATGGCCGTCGCTCACGGCGGTGACAGCGTGCTTCTGCTTAGGCGATCGTCTCGATCCCGGGCTGGCCGACGTGGTCGCGCAGGCCCAGGCGCAGATGCTCTGAGTGGTAGACGGCTTCGTCGAGAAGGGCGGCGACGTGGTTGTCGTAGAGGGCATACACGGTGTTCTTGCCCTGACGCGTGCCGGTGACGAGGCCGAGGTGGCGCAGTAGGCGCAGTTGGTGGGAGACGGCGGACTGCTCCATGCCGATCTCGCGGGCCAGCTCAGTGACCGTACACGCGCCCCGGCGCAGTCGCACGAGGATCAGCAGGCGGCTGGGGGTGGCCAGTGCCTGGAGCGTCTCGGCCACGGCGGCAGCAGACGCGGCGTCGAGCACCGCCTGCGGGGCCCGCTCACGCGGCACGTTCTCCTGCTCGGCGTTGACATGACCCATGCACGAAGCATACCAGCGGTGTTCGCATGAAGAAATATTCATGCGATCAGGTATAGTCGGCCGGGTAGCTCCCCAAGATCGAGGATCCGCCATGCCCACCGACATGATCGACACCCGGCCCGCCGCCGTGCAGAGCGGACCCGCCGAGCCCACCCGCCCCGTGCAGCGGGGGTGTGGTCGCTGCCCGAGGTGAAGTGGGCGGCGCTGGCGACGGCGCTGTTCCTGGTGGGTCTGGTCGCTCATTTTGCCCACGCGCCCGGGTGGCTGCCGTGGACGTTCTTCCTCGTCTGCTACGCGGCCGGCGGGTGGGAGCCGGGCCTGGCCGGGCTGGGCGCGCTGCGCGAGAAGACCCTCGACGTCGACCTGCTCATGGTGCTCGCCGCAATCGGCGCCGCGGCCGTCGGACAGGTGCTGGACGGTGGGCTGCTGATCGTCATCTTCGCGACCTCCGGTGCGCTCGAGGCGGTAGCGACCCATCGCACCGCTCAGGCCGTCCGCGGGCTGCTCGACCTCGCCCCCGAGCGCGCTGTGCGTTTGGCCGGAAACGACGCGGAAGAACTCGTCGACGCCGCGGCCCTGAGTGTCGGTGACGTCGTACTCGTGCGTCCCGGGGAGCGGATCGCAGCCGACGGCCGGGTCGTGTCCGGCGCGAGCGAAGTGGATCAGGCCACCATTACCGGGGAGCCGCTGCCGGTCGCCAAGTCCGAAGGCGACGAGGTCTTCGCGGGCACCCTCAACGGCACCGGCGCGCTGCGTGTCCGGGTAGGCCGCGAGGCCTCCGAAAGCGTGGTCGCCCGGATCGTCGCGATGGTCGAAGACGCCTCGGAGACCAAGGCGAAGACGCAGCTGTTCATTGAGAAGGTCGAGCAGCGCTACTCGATCGGCATGGTGAGCGCGACCGTGCTGCTGTTCGCGATCCCGCTGCTTGCGGGCGCGGCGTTCCAGCCGAGCCTGCTGCGCGCGATGACCTTCATGATCGTCGCATCGCCCTGCGCCGTCGTCCTCGCGACCATGCCGCCGCTGCTCGCCTCGATGGCCAACGCCGGCCGCCACGGCGTGCTGGTGAAATCCGCGGTCGTAATGGAGCAGCTCGGCGCGACCACGCGCGTGGCGTTCGACAAGACCGGCACCCTGACCGAGGGCACGCCCCGCCTGGCCCGCATCCAGTCGCTCTCGAGCACCGATCTGTCCGAGCAGCAGATCCTCGCCCTCGCCGCCTCCGCGGAGAACCCGTCCGAGCACCCGCTGGCCCGCGCGATCGTCACCGCGGCCCGCGAGGCCGGGCACACGCTCGTGGGCACCGAGGAGTTCGCCGCGATCCCCGGCCAGGGCGTGCGCGCCCGCGTCCAGGGCCACGACGTGGAGATCGGCAGCCCCACCCGCCTGCTCGACGATCCCGCAGACGGCGAACTCGCCGACGTCATCACGCAGCTCGAAGTCTCCGGCCACACCGCAGCGCTGGTGCGTGTGGACGGCAAGCCGGTGGCCGTCTTCGGCATCGCCGACCGCCTGCGACCCGCCGCAGCCGACGCCGTGGAACGGATCGCCACCGTCACCGGCACTGCGCCGCTCCTGCTGACCGGCGACAACCAGCGCGCCGCCGACCTGCTCGCCGCCCAGGCCGGCATCACCGACGTGCGCGCGGAACTGCTGCCGCAGGACAAGGTCGAAGCGGTCCGTTCACTGGAGGCTTACGGCCAGCGAATCCTGCTGGTCGGCGACGGCGTGAACGACGCGCCCGCGCTCGCCGCCGCGCACACCGGCGTCGCGATGGGCCGGGCGGGATCGGACCTCGCGCTCGACACCGCCGACGCCGTCATCATGCGCGACGACCTCGCCACCATCCCCGCAGTGATCACGCTCTCGCGCCGCGCCCGCACGGTCGTGCAGGCCAACCTCGTCATCGCGTCCGTCATCATCCTCGCCCTGGTCACCTGGGACCTGGCCGGCCACCTCCCGCTTCCGCTCGGCGTGCTCGGGCACGAGGGCTCCACCGTGATCGTGGGCCTCAACGGCCTGCGGATGCTGCGCAAATCCGCCTGGACCAAGGCACTGCGATGAGCGGAGGAAAGAAGGAAACCAAACAGAAGGCGCAGACGCAGATCGGCGCGGCCACCGTCACCGTGTGCCGCGGCTGCTGCTGCGGACGGGTCGAGAAGAACCCTGGCGTCGACCACGCCGGACAGCTCGCCACCCTGCGCGAACGCCTCGGCCCGGCACGCGTTCGCGTCTCGGACTGCCTCGACGTGTGCGAGCAGTCCAACGTCATCGTCGTCAGCCCGGCTCCAGCCGCGCGCGCCGGCGGGGAACGCCCGGTCTGGCTCGGCCTCGTCCACGACCCTGACGCCGTCACCGACATCGCCGACTGGGCCCAGGCCGGCGGCCCCGGCGCCGCCGAGCCTCCCGCGATTCTCGACCTCTACCGCTTCAGCCCTTCCCGCCGCGTCCGCGCGGAATCAGGCATCGACTCGTAGCGGCCGCAACGGTCTGCCGCTGTGCGTACGGCCTGCGGTTGCCGAACAGGCGCGCGACCAGCCCGCCGCCCTTGCGGGTGTTGCGCGGCGGGCAGGAGCAGCGCTCGGAGCCCGGGATTCCGGCGAGCACTTGCTCGACGTGCATCCCGCATCCTCGATAGGTGGCCTTGCCGCAGGACTTGCAGGTGGCACGCTGGCACGTGGGTGGATCTCTCTTCAGGCGGCGAGGCCGAGCCCGGTGGCCGGTCCCAGCGCCAGATCGATGAGCACGACCGATCCCGCCTTGCCTATTGCACGCGGCAGCCGTTGCCGCGACAGGAACGCCCGAACAGCGGGGAGATGGGGCAGAGGTTGAACACGCCGGTGGCCAGCGGCAGCAGGCCGAAAACGGCCAACGCCCACCACGCTCCGCCGGCGGCGACGCCGACGGCGATCAGGGCCAAGCCGATCAGGATCCTGATCGTGCGGCCAGGGCGGGTGGACATGAAATCGAGGAAGTGCATGAGATGCTCTGTCTTTCTGCGGGGTGCTTGGTGCGGTCAGTGCGAGAAGCGGATGTCGGGCAGGATCCGGGCTAGCCGGCGCGGGCAGGACCACGTCGCGTGGTTCATCAGCCGCAGCAGCACGGGAAGCAGGACGAGGCGGATCAGGGCCGCGTCGAGGAAGACCGCGACGCCGAGGATGACGCCCATCTCCTTCGGCGGCAGAGGCCCGGAGAGCGCGAAGGTGAAGAACACCGCGACCATGACGGCGGCTGCCGCGAACACGACGCGCCCGGAGTGGCGCAGCGCGCCGGTGACCGCGGCTTTCGGGTCGCCGGTCAGTTCGTAGTGTTCCTTGGCTGCGGCGAGCAGGAACACGGTGTAGTCCATCGCGATCGCGAAGATCATGGCGAAGAAGAACACTGGTGCCCAGCCGTCCAGGAAGTGCTGCGGGGTGAATCCGAGCACTGAGGCGCCGTGGCCGTTCTGGAAGACCAGCCGGGCGACGCCGAACGCGGCGGCGGTGGACAGCAGGCTGGTGAGCGTGCCGGCCAGGGCGGCGAGCGGGGCGCGCAGCGCGACCAGCAGCAGGAGGAACCCGAGGCCGAGCACGGTGCCGATGACCAGCGGGGTCTTGGCGTTCAGGGCGGACTGCAGGTCCAGATTCTCCACCGCCGCGCCGCCCACGATCGCGTGTGCGGGCAGGCCGGCGCGCAGGTGCTCGACCGTGGCGCCGAGTGCGGGGCTGGAGGGATCGACGCTCGGCACGGCCTGGATCAGCACCAGGTCCGCGCCGTCGGCGGCGCGTTGGGCCGGGGTGACGGCGGCGATCCCGCCGGTCTCGGCCGCCGCGTCGTGCGCCGCCTGCGCCTCGGACGCGGGGGCGAGGATCTGCAGCATGCCCGGCATGCCGGGGCCGAAGGCCTGCTGCACCTCGGTGTAGCCGACGCGGGCGGAGGCCGTCTCGGGCACGACGGTGATCGAGGGCATCGCGGTGCGCAGTCCCAGCAGCGGCGAGGCCAGCGCGAGCAGGATGACGAGGGCGGGCAGGCCGTAGCGCAGGGGATTGCGCCACAGCCGTTCTCCCCAGCTGGCGAATACTCGGCTGCCGTCTCCGGCTGCGCCCTCAGTGTTCTTCTTCGTCCACGGCAGCCGGCCGGCATCCACGCGTCGGCCGAGCTTGCCGAGGACGGCCGGCAGCAGGGTCAGGGTGGCGGCCAGCACGAAGGCGACCGCGAGCATGATCCCGGCGGACATCGAACGGAACGCGGGGACCGGGACCAGCATCACCGCGGACAGGCTGACGAGCACGGTCGCCCCGGACAGGGCGACGGCCTTGCCGGCGGTGTCCATGGTCTGACCCACCGCCCGGTGCACGTCCCCGTGCCGCGCCAATGCGGCGCGGAAGCGCACGACGAGGAACAGGGCGTAGTCGATGCCGAGGGCGAGGGCGAACATCATGGCGAAGTTCATCGCCCAGATCGAGGTCGGCGTGAGGTGGTTGAGCAGGACCAGCGCGCCGGCCGACGCGGCGAGGCCGGAGATCGTCAACAGCAGCGGCAGGCCGGCGGCGACGAGGGAGCCGAAGGCGAGCACCAGGATGATCATCGTCACGGGCCAGGACATGATCTCCGAGTGCATCATCGCGTCGTGGTTGGCGGCGTTGAAATCGCTCCACAGCACCGACGAGCCGGTGGCCGCCACGGTGACCCCGTGCCCCGACAGTGCGGCGAGCGGCGCCTTGAGGTCGTCTGCCGCCCGAACCATCGTGTTCGTGTCCGCGTGAGCGCCGGCGAGCAGGACCTCGGTGTGTCCGTCCGCGCTGATCGTGACGCCGGACTGAGGCTGCAGGACCGCGCCGATACGCGGGTCGGCCTGCAGCAGCCGGGTCGCCTGGGCGGCCACGGCGCGCACGGCGGGCTCGGTGACCGGCCGGTCGGCGTGCACCACGACCTGGATCGCGCTTGATCCGGCGCCGCCGAAGTGCTGATCGACCAGGTCGCGCACTTGAACGGACTGCGAGCCATCCGCCTGCCAGCCCGCCCCGGCCAGCGCCTTGGTCGCCTGCGGGGCCAGCGCCCCGAGCCCGGCGATCACGATGAGCCACAGCACCAGCGTCAGCCGGAACCGACTCGCCGCGGCCTGGCCGACCCGCCCCAGCACCCCCGGCCGCTGCGGCTTTTCGGCCGCGTCGACCGCCTGCAACTCGCTCGCAGCTATCGCCACGTCTTCCTCCCGGTGTGATCCTTCTCGACGCAGATACCCCCAGGGGTATCGCCGGGAGCATGATAGGCATACCCGGTGGGGTATCCGCAAATACCCCATGGGGTATATTGGGGTGCGAGAACAAGCGAGGGGAGACACCCGATGCAGGTGGAGTCCGAGACCGTAGCCGAGGTCACCAAGCGGCTGCGCCGCGCCGAAGGCCAGATCCGCGGCGTGATCGCGATGCTCGAGTCCGGCCGCGATTGCGCCGAGGTGGTCACCCAGCTCGCCGCCGTCTCCCGGGCCCTGGATCGGGCCGGCTACAAGGTGATCGCCAGCGGCCTGCAGCAGTGCATGGACTCCGACGATCCCGAGCAGCGCGCCGCGAACGTCGCGAAGATGGAGAAACTCTTCCTCTCCCTTGCCTGATCGCCGGACCACCACGGCAGTACCCTGATGGGGAAAGGCGCCACGATGGCCTACGGCACCGCAGTCGTTCTCGACCGCCCGCAGGAGCTCGTACTCGAGCAGGTCCGCGCCGCCCTGAAGGACCAGGGCGTCCTGACCAAGACGACGTCCAGGCCACCATGCGCGAGAAGCTCGGCGAGGAGACCGGCCCCCACGTCATCCTGGGCGCCTGCAACCCGCCGCTGGCCCACCGCGCCCTCAGCGCCGACCCGTCGATCGGCTTGTTGCTGCCGTGCAACGTGGTCGTGCGCGGGCATGACGACACAACCGTGGTCGAGGCGCTAGACCCGACCGTCATGGGCGAACTCGCTGGCGACGACCGCTTGAAGCCGGTGGCCGAGGAGGCGAAGAGCCGCCTGGCAGCTGCACTCGGCGCGCTAGGGCACGCCTGAGAGCTGCCGGGGGTTCACACGGCTGGGCGCAGTCCTGCGATGACGACCTCGACCAGGCGGTGCACCGACGGCTCGTCGGGGAGACCTGATGCGGCGGCCAGGGCATGCAGGGCATACGTGGCGAGGTATGCCGGGGCGGTGTCGGTGCGTACCGCGCCGCTTGCTGCAGCGTCGGCCAGTAGCCGGGTGATCAGAGCGAGCAACTGCTGCTGGGCGGGTTCGAGGCCCGGGTCGCGGTGCAAGAACGCGGCCAGGTCGCCGGGGTGCGCGCCGCGGTGGCGGGAGATGAACGCGTAGGCGGTCAGTACGGCGTGCAGCTGCGAGGCCGGGTCGTCGTGCTGCGTGCGGATCGCGGCCAGTTCGGCGAGGTGCTCGGCGACCTGCCGCTCGTGCCAGGCCAGCAGGATCGCCTCGACGTCCGGGAAGTACTTGTAGAGCGTGGCCCGCCCGATGCCCGCCTGCTCGGCGATCTGAGACATCGTCACTGCGGCCAGCCCGCGCTCGCTCACGAGGTGCCACATCGCGTCCAGGATCGTCTCGCGCACCGTTTCGCGGTGCGAGGCGATCGTCTCGGTCCACAGCTTCGGCACCCCCGCAGTGTACATCGCGACGACCATATGACACTCTGAAACAGTCAGAACAAAGTGTCTCGAAAAATGGGAGCGATGCCGTGGACGCGCACGACGCACCAGTGGCGGCGCCGGATGGGAAGGGCGGGTATGACGCGCTGTACGCGATGCGGCCGCCGTGGGATATCGCGGCTGCGCAGCCGGCGTTGCGGGAGTTGGCCGAGGCGGGCTTGATCCGCGGGCGGGTCCTGGATGTCGGGTGCGGGACGGGCGAGCACGCACTGATGGCTGCGGCTCTCGGCTGCACGGCGACCGGCGTGGATCTGTCGGAGGCTGCTCTGGATCAAGCGCGGCGCAAGGCTTCCGAACGCGGGCTCGCCGTCCGCTTCGATCGGCGCGACGCGCTTGACCTCGCCGGATGGGGCGAGCGGTTCGATGTGGTGCTCGACTCGCTGGTCTTCCACGCGCTGCACGGCGAGCAGCGCCGCCGCTACGTCGAGAACCTCGCCGCAGTGCTCGAGATCGGCGGACGGCTGCTCGTACTCTGCTACGCCGAGGAGCCGCCGAGCCGCGGCGGACCAGTGCACAAGGTCACGCCCGAGGACATCGAATCAGCCTTCGCCGACGGCTGGCGGATCGACGCTATGGACGCGGTCACCGTCGAGACCGCACTGCCCTCTCTGCCCGACGGACTGCGCGGCTGGCGCGTCGCCCTGACCCGCACCGAAGCCGCGAAGGAGAACGCCTGATGCCCGCCGCCGAGACACGTATCCCGACCGACCGCGCTGCACGCTACCTCGAGCAGCTGTGCAGCCACCTCGGTTCGATGCAGCACATGCGCCACCTGCCCTCGGCCGCGTCAGCCTCGGGCCACGGCAACGGCCACGGCCCCGGCGAGGCCGGAATGCCGCGCGTCGAGAACGTCGAGAAGAACGGGAACCACGCGGTGATCCGTTTCGCCGACGGGTCCTGGGATCTGACGGCGCACGAGGACGAGCTGCTGCTGCGCGTCGAGGCGGACGAAGACGCCGCGCTCGAACGGCTCAAGGGCGCGATCGCGGCTCGGATAGCGAAGATCGGTCGACGTGACGGGCTGAGCGTCCACTGGTCATCGGACCATGAACCGCACGATCCGCAGTCGGCCGCGGAGGGCCGGCCGGCGCGAGGACGCGGAAGCAGGGGGCGGTTGCGCACGCTTGGCTGGTGCATGCTGGCCGCTCTGGCCGTCGCAATCCACCTCGGGCTCATCGGCTCACTGCTCGGCGGAGGGCGTTCGAAGGATGTCGCGGCCGACGCGATCATCGCGCTGATCGTGGTGAAACTCATCCTCCTCGGTCTCCATGCCCGATTCGGTCGCGGCCGCCCACACCATCGGAATTCAAGCCCTGATACCTCGGGCTGAGCTGTGGCGGGCACGCGGGCCGAACGCCGCTGCCCACTGACTGGCCCTGTACCTCCCAGGGGTAGTTCTCGCTGATAAATCTATCCGCACGGCGGCACGGCCATAGCTCGCGCACGATAGCCTCGAGGCGCCGGAGATCCAGCCGGCGCCCCGGCAAAGCGGGAGGCCTCGATGCGGGAACGCGGTGCGCCGCACCCGTCCTGCGCGTGCCTGGCCCGCAGCGCATTCGCCCTGGCGGTTGTGTTCGCGCTTGCGACATGCGCGCTGGTCTGCGTCTCCGGAGCACCGGCGACCGAATCGGCGCCTGCGCCGATGCCGATGTCCGCAGCCCATCAGAACACGCACACGGGCTCGGCGGTCGCCGCTCAAGACGACGACTGCGACTGCTGCAACGGGTCGAGCTGCGCGTACGCCGTCCCCGTTTCCGGACGGGTGCATCCCAACGCAGCGCCCACAGACGCGGAACTGAGCGCGTCGCCGCTGTGTTGCGGCGCGTCCGGCACCCGCTCGAGCGGTGCCGATCCCGTGCCCAAGCCACCATCCCTGACCGAACTGAGCCTGCTGCGGATCTAGAAGCTTGGCCCAGGCGTGGCCTCGTCACGCCTTTCGCCAGGTACGAGATCCGTTCATCCGCCATGCTCTGATTCGGAAGGCCCCACTATGACCGCCCACCTCGATCGGCGCGCCGTGCTGCGCGCGGGTACCGTCGCCGGCGCCGGCCTCCTGCTCGGCACGAGCACCACAGCCTGCAGCGTCGACTCCGTGCCCGCGTCCATCCCGTACATGCTGATCGAACCGACCGACCCGTCCGTGGCCGCGCGCGAATCGGCTCGCCACCACTCCGGCGCGACCCGCACCGTCACCCTCGACCCCGTGCCCACCCGGGTCGACCTCGGGGGAGTAGTCGTGGACACGTGGACCTACGGCGGGACGCTGCCCGGTGCCGAGATCCGCGTCAACCGCGGGGATTTGATCACCGCGCACCTGGCCAACCACCTGCCCGCCGAGACCACCGTGCACTGGCATGGGATCGCGATCCGCAACAACATGGACGGAACCCCGCAGGTCACGCAGAACCCGGTGAAGCCCGGCGCGGCCTTCACCTACACGTTCGTCACCGCGAACCCGGGAACCTACTGGCTGCACCCGCACGTCGGCGTCCAACAGGACCGGGGCCTCTACGCCCCGCTGATCGTCGAGGATCCGGGGGAGAAGGCCGACTACGACCACGACTGGACCGTCGTGCTCGACGACTGGATCGACGGCGTCGACGGCCAGAGCCCAGACAGCGTGCTCGCGACCCTTCGGCGCGGTATGACCGGCATGTCGGCTGATCCCAGCCCGAGCGCGTCCGAGACCGCGATGTCCATGCCGGGCATGGACATGAGCAGCACGCCGATGGCCGGCGGCTCGGCGATGCTCACCGGTGCCACCAGTGACTTGCTCGGCGGGGACGGCGGCGATGTGCGCTACCCCTACTACCTCGTCAACGGCCGCCTGCCCACCGACCCGGTCACCTTCAACGCCCGACCCGGCCAGCGCGCCCGCATCCGCATCATCAACGCCGGCGCAGACTCCGCCTTTCGCGTCGCCCTCGGCGGCCACACCCTGACCGTCACCCACACCGACGGCCAGCCCGTCCAACCCGTCCAGGCCACGAGCCTGCTGCTCGGCATGGGCGAGCGCTACGACGTCGAGGTCACCCTCCACGACGGAGTCTTCCCTCTCGTCGCCCTCGCCGAAGGCAGGAACGCCACCGCCCACGCGATCGTGCGCACCGCCTCCGGCCGGGCCCCGGCGCCCGACGCGCGTCCGGCCGAACTCGCCGCCGCCCCGATCGGTTACAGCGAGCTGCGCGCCACCGACGCCTACCAGCTGGGAGCCGAGACCCCGGACGTCAGCAGCACTCTGCGCCTGACCGGCGGCATGAAGCACTACGACTGGCGCGTCAACGGCCTCGCCTACAACGCCGCCGACCCGCTCATGCGCGTCGAAGTCGGCCAGCGCGCCCGCATC
Organism: Actinospica robiniae DSM 44927; assembly: GCF_000504285.1. Classification (NCBI taxonomy): domain Bacteria; kingdom Bacillati; phylum Actinomycetota; class Actinomycetes; order Catenulisporales; family Actinospicaceae; genus Actinospica; species Actinospica robiniae. Next base: position 703,351 of record NZ_KI632511.1, read on the forward strand.
GCGTGGACAAACACCACGGCCATGTGGCACCCGATGCACCTGCACGGCCACAGCTTCCAACTCGCGAATGGCGGGCCGCGCAAGGACACCGTCATCGTCCTGCCCGGCCGATCCGTCGCCGTCGACTTCGATGCCGACAATCCCGGCCAGTGGATGACGCACTGTCACAATGCGTATCATGCTGCCGCCGGGATGATGGGCGTTATCGGCTACCAGACCACCGTTTAGAGGCGAAGATGCGTGAGACTTCCGGAGCCGATCGCAGTGAGCGTGCGCGGCTGTGGCCGTTGTACGCTGCCGGGTTCACCACGGCGTTCGGCGCGCACGGGGTGGCGGCGAACCTGGGTTCGCGTTCACCGCGCACCGCGGCGAGTCGCTGTTGGCGCTCGGTGGGCTGCTCGCGCTTTACGACGCGGCGGAAGTCGTGCTCAAGCCCGTCTTCGGCGCGTTGTCGGACCGCGTGGGAGCGAAGGCAGTGCTGCTGGGTGGGCTGATCGGGTTCGCGCTGGCGACGGAGGTCTTCTCCGTCTCGAACGAGCCGGGACCGCTCTGGGCGGCGCGGCTCGGTCAGGGGGCTGCGGCTTCGGCGTTCTCCCCGGCCGCGTCCGCGCTGGTAGCCCGGCTGAACCCGAAGGCCAAGCAGGGACGGGCGTTCGGCTCGTACGGGTTCTACAAGTCCATCGGCTACACCGCAGGACCCTTGCTCGGCGGCGCACTGGCCGCCGCCGGCGGCCTGCGGCTGGTGTTCGTCGTGATGAGCGTGCCAGCCGGCGCTGTCGCGGTGTGCGCCGCGCTCGCCGTGCCGCACGTGCCGCCGATCGCCAAGTCCCGGCAGACGCTCCTCGACCTGGCCCGGCGCCTTGCCGATGGTGCGTTCCTGCGCCCGACCCTGGCGCTGGCGTTCGCCACTGGGGCGCTGTCGATCGGTGTCGGATTCCTGCCCGTGCTTGGTTGGCACGCCGGGCTCGGGACGGTCACGACCGGGGCCGCGGTCTCGCTGCTCGCGTTGTGCGCGGCGCTGACCCAGCCCCGGGCTGGGCGCGCCCTGGACGCCGGACGGCTGGACACCGGGACCGGAGTGGCCGCGGGGTTGGCGATCACCGCCGTGGGCTTGGCGGCCGGGATGATCCCGGGACTGGCCGGCATGCTGATCGCGGCCGTGCTGATCGGCGTCGGCACCGGTGTGATCACCCCGCTCGGCTTCGCGGCCCTGGCCTCGGCCACCCCGCCCGAGCGCATCGGCGCGACCCTGGGCGCGGCCGAACTCGGCCGGGAGTTGTGCGACGCCGGGGGCCCGCTGCTGGTCGGCGCGGTCGCCGTCGGGGCCGGGCTGGCCGCGGGCTTCGGCACGCTGGCGGCGCTCACGGCACTGGCCGCACCCCTCACCCGAGCCTCTTGCCGGGCGGCTTCTTCGAGATGCGCAGCAGCAGGCCGAGCGTGTGCCTGGCCCAGGCGACGAGGTCGCCACTGTAGCCTTTCCCGCCATGGCCTGCTGCGTGGGCATCCGGATCGAGGACGACGGCAGGTGGAGTGTGTACGCATCTTACGGTTTATCGGACCTCTTCAACCTCGTCATCCGGCCCAACCCAGTCCATGTCACTCGAGAGATCTACGAAGCCAAAGCTCACCGGTGGCACGGCCGGTGGCCCGATCTGACGGTGACAGCGTGGCCGCAGCCAACGGCGCTTCGGGACGTCTCGCGGTCCTTCTGGAGTTCACGAACATCGGCACGCGCAGCGGTATGGTCCATGGCCGTCAGGGTAGCGACGACGCCCGAGGCTTACCGGGAACTTGTCACGCTGGCTACGGCGCGGCGAGCAGTGTGGTCACCAAGGCGCGCAGGCTCTTGTTGGTGATCTGCCCGGTCACGGTGTGCACGGATGCTGCGAGGGCGCCGGGGTTGACCCGTGAGAAACTCTCGCGTTGGATGCCGGTAACGCGAGGGCTCGGTACGCCTCCGCGGCAACCCATGGGAGGATGTCTTGCTGCGCAGAGCAATGGGCCGCGCGACGATGGTCGCGGCTGCGGTATGCGCGTTGCTGGTACTGGCTCCGGCCGCCGCCAATGCCGCGTACTACAACACCTACACGACCGTCGCCACGCTCGGAGACGGCAACGATGGCTCGTACACGACCGATGAGGGCTTTGCCGTCGGTACCACGTACACGTACTCGATAAAGCTCGACGGTTCAAGCGGTTCGCGGGCTGAGATCTACCGTACCGACATGAGCGACGGGACCACCACGCTCATGACCTACTCAATCAATGGGAACAGCCAGGACTACATCACCGGCCTCGGTCATGCCAACGACATCGCGCTGATGTCGAACGGCGGCAACTACTACATGTACGTCGTGACGATGGCGACTACGGGCGCGAGTCTGGTGAAGCTGCAGTACGTCGGAACCACGTACACCGAGGTCGGCAGTTACACGATCACGTACGGCGGCGCCGAGAAAGCAATGAGCGGCGTGAAGATCATCGAGAAGACCGCGTCCGACGCCGACTTCCTGTTCAAGCTCGGGACGTCCTACTACAAGGGCACGCTCGGGCTCACCGCTCCCAGCGGCACCATCGCCGTGACCAACATCTTCAACCTGGATGTCGCCGACGCCCCGGTCGACGGCGCTACGGTGTCGGGCATCGATACGTGGGCCAGCCAGGGAATCGGCTACTCCGACGGCCTGCTCTATCACATCGTGACAAACGACAATGTCAGCATCGTGCTCGTCTACCAGAGCGTCCTCGACTTCTACGACGATCCTCAGTCCCCGGCCCCCACGCTCGCCTCTGATCCCACCCTGTCATTCCGGGTCACGTCGAGCACGTATTCGGCTCTGTTCGAGATCGAGGGCGTCGGCGTCGCGTCCGGCACGCTCTGGTTCGGCGCCAACCGCGCGACGACATCCGGCGGCGCCAACCACGACTGCGTCTGCACATTCAATGGTTACGTAGCCTCGTAGCGCCCACACCGACGTCCTCGTGACTCCGGTTCGGCAAAACCCCGGCGGGACCGCGACAACCGCGCGATCCCGCCGGGGGCTGATGCACCCGGGAGATCGTCGAGTCGACCCGCCCGTGTACGCTCAATCGCCCTCGCCACAGGCGCCGACCGTACATCCGTTGCGCTACAACGTAAATGACTTCAGGCCAGATTATGATCTACGACTGGAGTACCAGGTGGCGCTGCCATGCCCCATCGGTACGCCGTCTCAGCGCTACTGGTTCAGTTCAGAGCACACTGAAGTTCACGCCGCGAAGCGTCGTCGTTCGTCAGAACGAGCCTTGGGATTATTTAGGCTCTCCTGACCCATCCGTGGGTCTTTGGCCTGGCGTTACATGGCTGCACGCCGTTCCCGGTCTAGGACGTGTTTTAGAACCCTGCTGTGCTGGGTGGCAGTAGCTGCGAGGACAATCGCGTCGTGTCGCGAGGGGACTTGGCTCATGCGCAATGGGCGGTGCTGCAGCCGTTGCTGCCGGTCTCGGCTACCGGCCGTCCAGTTGCGGCGCAACGCAGGCTGATCGACGGGATCCGGTTTCGTGTGCGTACCGGCGTGCCTTGGCGAGACCTGCCCGAACGGTACGGTCCCTGGCAGACGGCGTACGGACTCTTCCGCCGCTGGCAGCGTGATGGCACCTGGGCACGGATCCTCACAGGGCTTCAAGCCAGGGCTGATGCACTGGGGCTGATCACCTGGGAGGTCAGCGTCGATTCCACAATCTGCAGAGCTCACCAGCACGCTGCCGGCGCACGGCGCGATGGCGTTCTGCAGAAGCAGCCACCAGGCGGTGTGACGCAGGAGCCGAACGATCACGCTCTGGGCCGCTCGCGTGGCGGCTTCACCACGAAGATTCACCTCGCCTGCGAGCCGTGTGCCCAGACTCGGCCCGGGACGCCCGCGCGTTCGGCCCGAGCGCGTGCGCGCCGATAAGGCATACTGGCTCATCGAGCTTGACCGTGCTGTCAGGCTTTTGAGCGGCGTCTGGGTTGGGCGTGGGGTCCGCTGGTGTGGGTGGTGAGGTGTCCACGGGCGCGGCGGGTGGTGGCGGCGCGTGCGCGTAGGCGCTGGTTGGCGGGGTTGCGGTAGCCGTAGGCGGTGCGGGCGTCGGTTTTGATCACGCGGTTGGTGCCCTCGGAGCCCGCGTTCGTCACGCCGGTGGTGATCGCGGCGAGGATCTGCGGCCACCAGGTCGAGACGGTGCCGGCCAGCCGCGTGATCTCCGGCAGGCCGCAGGCGGCGGCGTTCTCGTAGAACCTGATCAGCAGAGCGCTGATCTGTGCCCGGTCCGGGTGTGTGCCGTGGAGTGCGAGCAGGTCCATCAGGTCTTCCTTGACGTTCCATGCCTTGAGGATCGGTATACCGATCTTCGCGGGCAGTGCCCGGAGGTCGTCGATCATCGGGTCCAGGTGCTTCGCGTGCATCCGTGTGCCGGCGCGGGTGAGCCTGTTTCTCAGCTCCCACTCCCGGTTGCCCTTGCGTCCTCGGCGTCCGCGCGCCTGGACGGTGACGCGGCGGCGTACCTCGGTCAGCGCTGTGTTCGCCAGTTGCGCGACGTGGAAGCGGTCGACCACCAGCGCCGCGTGCGGCAGGCTGGTGCGGATCGCGGCCTTGAACACGGTGCACATGTCGATCGCCACGACCTGGACTCCGGCTCGCCATTGCGGGCTCTGCGCCTCGATCCACGCCGAGAGCGTCTCGGCGGTGCGGCCCTCGACCTGCCCGAGCAGTCCGGCGCCGCCGCCGAGATCGACCATCCCGACGTGCCATTTATCGGCCACGACCTCCCACTTCTCGTCGCCGCCTTCGCCGGGCACGAGCCGGAAGCGCGCCTTGCCGCGCCGGATCTCGTCGATGCCCAGGCGTGCGACCTGCGGTGTCTCGGCCGGTAGCGCGAGGCGGGTGTGGGCGGCGAACGCCGTCTGCGCGATCGGCCAGGACACCTCGTGGTCGCGGGCGGCCTGGATCACGGTGCGCCCGCGGTCGGCCACCGCCGCTCCGATCGAGGCGCGAAGCCGACCGGTCAGCCGGGCACGCGGCGGGATCTGCGGGACCGACTCGGTGAAGGTCGCCCGCTCACAGGCGGCGTTGCGGCAGCGCCAACGCCGCTTGGTCCACGTCAGCGCCGTCCGGCGCCCTGCCACCGGCAGATCCCGTGGCCGGGTGCGCACCCACGAATGCGCGTGCTGTGAACGCATCCCGCAGCCGGGACAGCATCTGGCCTGCTCAGACGCGGTCACCAGTGCCAGTATCGGATTCTCGTCGTCATCGAGCATGACGCGCACGACCTGCACCCCGTCGAGTCCGAACAGCAATGTCGTATCGTTGACCAAGCCCGTGGCTCCCTCGCGATCACTCTTGTCTCAGCAACTCGAATGATCACAGAGCGCCACGGGCGCCTCTACTTCAGCAAGACCCTGATCTACGGGCCACCGAACGCCCTACACCTCAAGCACGGTCAAGCTCGATGAGCCACCATCATTCCCAAACCGACTGCGAACAAAGCCCACGGAACGAACCCAGTCGACAGTCCGGTCACAAACGTGACAATAGGCGCAATATAGGAGTCTACAGCGAAGAACCCAGCGAATCCGATGGTGGTTGATATGATTGCCAGCCATACCCGCCATGATCGGTACGCCCGGAACTCAGCCCGCGGTGAGGAGCCTTCAAGCGATACGCTCGGCGGCACTGCTACGGCAACGGCGACCAGCGCTGCGACGAACACAAGGGTCACGGCCAGATAGCTAACTCGCCAACCAGCAACCTGACCAATCTTCGTGATTGTCGGTACACCGATGACGGTGGCTACTGTTAGTCCACTGAGAACAATGGCGTAGCCTCTGGCGCCTCGGCCAGGACCGAAAATGCTCGACGCAATCAAGCCCGCGGTACCGAAATAAGCTCCGTGTGGCATGCCAGCGATAAACCGGAACACCAGCACTATGGCAAAATTCGGCGCGACTGCGGTCGCCCCCGTTCCAGCCACCAGCATGACGAGGAGGCCGATCAATAGCCGACGCCGGGGTACCCGGGCCGCTGCGACGGCAATCACGGGACCACCGATGACCACCCCGGCTGCATAGACCGTGATGAGCAAGCTAGCACGAGCAAAACTGTCGTCCTCGGATCGCAGATAGAGTGTCGGCAACAGATCTCGCGCCACCTCGGGAAGGACGCCCATCGCCGTGAACTCCGTCAACCCGATTCCCATGCCGCCGAGAGCCAAAGCTCCCAGCGCCGCCCACTTCCGCCATCGCTGGAGGCCATCCACAAAGTCAGACATTATCACGCCCCTTGTTCGGGAGCGTGCCTGATCTTGTAGGCATCCCTCGGAAGTGGGAAATTCCCACGACGATCACGCCTCTTGAAGTCAGTCCCAAGACTTTGGCATGAACCCCGGCAACCGTCGCCACCGCCGCAGCCAGGCGATCGCGCAACTCGAAGTCGGCCGGCAGGTGGCCGGCCCGGTCAAGACCATCACGGACTTCGGCGTCTTTGTCGGCCTGGGCGAGATCGACGGCATGATCCCGAGCGATGCTCGCCGAACGCGCGCCCTCCGTCGGTGACACGGTCACTGTGACGGTCGTCCGGATCGACCGGCAACGTGAGCGCGTCGCCCTCTCCTTAAAGAGCCTCGAAATCCATCACGAACGGCGACGCTGAACAGAAGACAAGGGGCGCACTGGTGGACGCGGGCCCCACACACACCTTATCCGGGCACGGCATGCTGCGGAATTCGCCCACACGGCGATAGGTGCCGGGCCAGCGCGCATCGAGCAAATAGTGCACTAGCCTCGGCGCTTCAGTAGTGGCGTCCGGATCGTGGTCCTGATATACGAAAGTGCTCTCTGAGCTGGAATGATGTGGCTTCTCTAGGGTCACATGTTCCGCAGCAGGGAGCACTTTCGAGGTGAAGAGTACAACGTCGCGCCCTCGTCTTGTCGTCTCGTCCGACGGGCGCGGTGTAGTGGGGCATGCCGGGTCCCGGCTGTTGGCGGACCTGGCCGAGGCCACGGGACTGGAGTCCGCGTTCATCGACGCGCTCGCCGGGCTGCGGCAGCGGGCCGGCGGCCATGCGCCGGGACGCGTCGCGGTCGATCTCGCGGTGATGCTCGCGGACGGCGGTGAGGCGATCAGCGACCTCGCGGTGCTGCGGGACCAGGCGGAACTGTTCGGCCCCGTGGCATCGGATCCGACGGCGTGGCGGGTGTTGAACTCGATCGACGCCGCCGCGATCGCCCGGCTGCGCGGTGCGCGGGCGGTGGCGCGCGAACTCGCCTGGGCGCAGCGCGCCGAGACGCGCGGCGCCCTGCCGCAGGCCGAAGCCGCCGGCCGGGTGATACCCGGTCTGGTGCTCGATATCGACGCCTCGATCGGCATCTGCTACTCCGAGAAGGAGAACGCGACACCGACCTGGAAGAAGACGTTCGGCTACCACCCACTGCTGTGCTTTCTGGACAACACGGGTGAGGCCCTTTCAGGCGTCCTGCGCCCGGGTAGGGCCGAATCGAACACGGCGGCCGATCACATCGAGGTCCTCGACGCCGCGCTCGCGCAGATCCCGGACGAGCATCGGCACGGGGCCCCGATCCTGGTGCGCACGGATACCGCCGGGTGCACGCACGCCTTCCTCGCGCACATCAGGTCCCTGCGTGACCGGGGCGTGGACGTGCGCTTCTCGGTCGGCGCGCCGATCGACGAGCAGGTCCGGCAGGCGATCACGAAACTGCCCGCCACAGCGTGGTACCCGGCGATCGAGGCCGACGGGCAGGTACGCGACGGCGCCGAGGTCGCCGAGATCACCGGGCTGCTCTACGGCTACGGTACGAACCTGCCCGCAGACACCCGGTTCATCGTGCGGCGCGAACGCCCGCACCCCGGCGCCCAACTGAGCCTGTTCGACACCATCGAGGGATACCGCCACCAGGTCATCGCCACCGACAGCCGGCTCAGCGACGGGCCGTTGACCTGGATCGAGGCACGTCACCGGGCACACGCTCGGGTCGAAGACCGCATCCGGACAGGCAAAGACTCCGGCTTCGGGCGCTTCCCATCCCGCGAATACGCCATCAACCAGGCCTGGCTCGAACTCGCCCTGACCGGAATCGACCTGACCTGCTGGATGAGGATGCTGCTGCTCGACGGCGCTCTCGCCCGTGCCGAGCCGAAGAAGATCCGCTACCGGCTGCTGCACGTCGCAGCGCGCATCACCAGATCGGCCCGGCGCACACGCCTGCGTATCGCCGAGCACTGGCCCTGGGCGAAACAGCTGACAGAAGCCTTCGACCGACTCGCCGCCCTGCCCAGGCCCTGCACCTGCTGACCAACCACACAGCCTCGTCCGCCGCGACCCGAAGGAACCAGGAAGAGCCCGACCATCGCGTCGGCACTTCGCCATGCCCTCGAACCCGGCACACCAACCAGCCGACTCAGACCACGAACTCACACGCTTAGTGAAAGACGGAGGCTAGAGCTATAGCGACCTGACAGCTACCAGGCCCGTCCGTCTTCGGGCAGATCCGGTTCCGGCAGGGTGCCGCCCCATCGCTCGCCGGAGCGCGATAGCACGCGGTAGAAGTCGTGCTCGACGGTGCCAGTCAGCAGCCCGTCGAGCACTCGGCCGGCGGTGTCGCTGATCCTGGGTCCTCGACGGCCCAGGATGCCACGAAGAACCCACGGCGTCCGCCGGTATACAGCGCGGATTCGAAGGCGCCCTGCACGGCGCCTAGGGTTTGCGGGCCGCACTGGTCGGCGGCGCGCAGTGCCCGGCCGACGAACTCTGCGCGCGTCGTCGTCGGTCGGTTCACGCCGAAGAGGTCACTGGTTCGATCCCAGTATCGCCCACCGCGAAGTATGCAGATGAACGGCCTTCAGATAGGAATCTGGAGGTGGCTGTTCACCAGCCGCCGCGCCGCTGCGCTCCTGGCGGCAGCAGGCAGGCGAACCGAGGTGCGCGTGCCCACGGAGATGTTATGGGTCGTCAACCGGTACGACCACGGCATCCTGATTATCGACCCTGAACAGCGCACCATTCAAGTCCCCCTGCTTGCCGGCGTGAAGCGGGCCGCTGAGTCGTACTCGTGGCGCGGACCACACGGAGTGCAGGCGGGAGTCGACCGTCCGGAGCGGGCGCTGCGCAACACTCGCACGGTGTTGCCATTGCTCCCGGGCGGGTTCGACCTGTCGTTTGCGACAGGGCGATTCGGAGATTCGGTGGTCATATTCGGGCGCAACAGCGTGAGTTCGCCATCAGGGAGTTGAGCTTCTCTCCTCGCCCCTCTCGCGGTAGTTGCTCCAGATTCGCGTTGCGACGCAGAGCGGTCCGGCCAGCCTGCCGCGAGGAAGCGTGATGGTCATGCAGTGTGAGCGGCAGGCGTGGTTCCCGGCCATGTGCCCTTTCGGACTCGGCTCAAGCGCATGGTGCGACGCAGTGCGCGAGTGTTTGCCCGTGAGTTCGTGGCACGCCTGAAGGCGGTCCTCGTGGTATGTGAGGGTCGGACGAGGTCGAGGGCTTTGAGTGCGGTGTCGTCGGGGTTGGGGAGGGTGTGGAGGTAGCGGAGGGTGGGTTGGAGGGAGGAGTGGCCGAGGCGTTCGCTGACGATTTGGAGGCTGGCGCGGCCGTGTAGGAGCCAGGATGCGTGGGCGTGGCGGAGGTCGTGGAAGGTGATTTTGCGGTTGATGCCGGCGGCGCGGAGGGCGGGTTGCCAGCGTCGGGAGCGGAACCAGTTGCGGTCCATGTGGCGTTCGGGTGTGGGCGGAGTGAGGGTGGTGCGGGGCCGGTCCAGGCCTCGTGCGCGGCTGCCGGCTCGATAGTCGGCAACCGCGGCGCGGCAGGCGGGGCAGCGGCATTGTCCGAGGCCGTATCCGGCTTGGGTGCCGTGGCGGTATCGGCGGCCGTGGTCGTTGGGTTCGGTGTATTCGTCTCCGGTGGGGGTGGTGCGTGCGGCGGGTTCGCGGCGTTGTCCGCGGCCGGGCGACGGGAAGAGAAGGTCGTCGCGCCCGAGGTGGCGGCGGTCGATGTCAGCGGCGAGCTTGGCGACGAACGCGGGGCGCAGGCGCATCCGGCGGTGGCGCCGGTTTTTCGGGTAGGCCTTGATGAGGAATCGCCCGCCGGTGGGGTGGAAGCGGCGGAGTAGTTGGACGACGGTGCGGGTGATGCTGAGGATGCCGGTTGCGGTGTCGAGGTCGCGGACGCGCAGTTCGGCGAGTTCGCCCCAGCGGCAGCCGCTTTCGATGGCGCACTCGACGACGAGTGCTGCGACGGGGTCGTCGATCAAGGACAGGACGAGGTCGAGCTCCTCAGGACTGAGCACGGCCAGGCTTGGACGCACCTCGGGCGGCATTTTGACGCCGTGGCAGGGGTGGAAGGTGACGAGTTGGTCTGTGACAGCGGTGGTGTAGAGGGCGCCGAGGACGCAGCGTACGGCTTCGAGGATGTCGCGGGACGCGCCGGCTTTGCCGAGCTTGGCCAGGGTGGTGCGTACGGTTGCGGGAGTGAGGCGGTCGAGGCGGTGGTGGCCGAAGGTGGGTAGGACGTAGCGTTCGAGCCAGAAGGCGTAGGACTGGCGGGTGGTGGCCTCGCACACGTAGGCGGGGAACCAGGTGGCGGCGTATTCGGTGATGCTACGGCGCCCCGCGCTCTGGCGGGTGCGGCGTTCCTGCTGGAGTTGGCGTTCGCGGCGGCGCCAGGCGCGTTCGGCTTCGCGGCGCACGTTGAAGGTCCCGGCGGACTTCTCGGTGTCTCCGTCGTTGTAGTAGGCGGTGTAGCGCTCGCAGTGGTCTGAGTCGGTGCGCATCTTGACGCGGCCCATGGCGGTCGTCCTTTTCGCGGTCGGCCCGGTGCTGGTTCGGCCGGGCTCTGTCGATCACGAAACATCGCCTGACCAGGGCAGACAAGGGGATCTCGCCCGATCGGGCGAAAGCGCGCCACCGGGCCCGTGGCGGATTCCGGCAAAACTGGGCGGTCGGAGGCGGCTACTGGACGGGAATCTCGCACGTGTCGCGGCCGGCCTTGAGCGGGTGCCGTGACTACGCAGTGAGCTGCGAGGAGGGAATCAACCCGCTTCTTCGGGGCGAGTGCATGTTCGAACCGTCGGGCCGTCGCGTCATGGAAGCGCCTGGCGGAGTCGCTGCAAATGTGGCGGTCGAAATCCGGTCACATCGAATCGCCACCCACACGAAAAAGCCCCCAGTCCAATAGACTGGGGGCAGCTACCTGCGATTGCTCGCCGATACTTCGCGGTGGGCGATACTGGGATCGAACCAGTGACCTCTTCGGTGTGAACGACGACGACGACAAAGTTATCACCTTAACATCTCTCTTAAGAGATACTATCATGCAGGAATTTGACGTGCATGTTCTCCGCTCCGTAGTCGTCTGATTCCTTGATTCAGTACAGTTCGATGCGGTTGAGCGACGTTCGAACGGCCGTGTGCTCCCTGGGTTGCTCCCCGCTCTCGCTCCCGACTGCTCCCAGCCGAAGTCGGCTGCGTGCGGGATGCTTGACTTGCTCCCAGCGCGATTGGCGAGCCGTCAGATTTTCAAGCTGGGTGCCTCTGAACTGCGAGTACTTCTCGAAGCCCGGAACCGCGACGGGTATTGGCGGGCTACTGACGGCTTGTCGGGAGCACAGGGAGGCCGCTTCCTGCTCCCAGTCGAAGAGGGCCTGCGTGAGCCCTTTGGATGGCTGGGTTCGAGGTGGGTTGGACCCCCTGTTGCTCCCAATCCTTGGGAGCAGCTTGACCTCTTCGGACTCTCCGAAGTGGCAGCGTATGCCGGGTTCCGTTCACGCTTTCGGGCTTGGCACCGTGTCGGCACGGGCAGCCTGAACTGCGGTGCAATCAAGAGCTGTGGACCGATCCCGGTGCGGTTCACGCGGCCGCGGACTTTCGCGGAGTCCTGCCTCTCCGCTCCGGTCGTGCGGCTCACGTGCGGGCATGATCGAGCCTTTCCGTCACGATACCGGCGGCGGGACGGGCCGACGGGCCAGATTGTTGGCCGGTTTCGGTCAACCCCGGCCCGCCCACAGCGGCTGGGGCGCAGGGCCCTACGGCCGAGGGTGATCGCCTGCGGCCCGACCCGAGCCCTCGGCCAGGCCGGGCTGTGCCTGCCAGGCGCCCTCGGTCGCCCGGCCGGCCGCGTCGGTCGGGGGCCGGTCGCAGACCACGTACCAGGACGGTGCGGCGGCGCCCGGGACGCCGGGCAGCAGGCCCATGACGCGGCGGTGCAGCCGCTCGGGGGTGTGCGCCGTGCCGTCCGCGGCGATGTACGCCGTCAACTCGGAGCCACCGGGGACGCCCGAGCCGACCGCACCCGGGAAGACCGCGGCGGGCGCTCCCGCGGCCGCCGTGCGGATCAGGTCGGCGATGGCGGCGGGGCGGATCCAGCCGGCCGGGGAGCGGGTCCAATCCACGCCGCGTGCGGGCGGTTCGAGACCGATGCGCTGGGCGATCTCGCGCACGCCCACGTCCTGCGACCCGGCCGCGTCGCAGACCAGGGATTCGATGCCGCGAAGCACCGCCTCGCCCACTGGCCGGGGCAGGAAGGCCGTGTCCGCGAGCAGGGTGAGGCGGGCCCGGTCGCCGCCTGCGTCGGCCACGCCGACGCAGTACTTCATGTCGCTCTTCGGCATCGACGCGACGTGGGCGAACCGCGAGTCCGCCCGGAGCCGGTCGAACTCGGCGCGGGTCGGGGCCGGCCCGGGCCAGGCAGTCCACGTGTTGACGGTGCGCTTGTCGTTGAAGTACGCGGACAGGTCGAACGAGACGCCGCGGGCGTGCGCGGCCTCGGCGATCAGAGCGTCGAGTGCGAGGGGATCACACTGGCCACGCTGGTAGGCGGCGAGCATCGGGCGGTATGCGGCCTTGATCGCGCTGATCAGATCGACGTCCTCGACGGGCAGCGCCAGCAGGCCGTCCTGGGTGGTGATCGTGAGCAGTTCGCGGCTGTTGCGATCGTGCCGGTTGCCCACGATGAGCTTGAACCGGTACCCGTCCTGGCCGGTATAGGCCGCCAGGATCAGGGCACTGACGCACAGGAGGACGGTCGAGGCCGTGGTCCGGGTCCGCCCGGCCAGGACCCGCACGGCGGGAACCAGTGCCGCCGTGTCCAGCCGGTACTTCTCCACCGGCTGGGCGCCGGCCTGCGTCCCCGGTAGGTCGAACATCGAGGCGGGCACCACCGCCAAGCGCTCGCGCCAGTGCCGCAGGGTCAGTGCGTTCTTCCGCAGGCCTTCGGCGGACCGTTCGAATCCGGCCTGGTCGAGCGGCTGCCAGCGCCGTTCGGCGGGCCGTTCGGCGGGACCGGTGTTCCGAAGCAGGTCGAGCAACTCCTCGGTCAGACGCTCCAGTGCCCAGCCGTCGAACGCCAAGTGGGAGACGACCAGCACGATCCCGGTGACCATGCCGCGCCCGTCCACGACCCAGCCGAGGCGCACCGGCCATTGCGTCGCGTGGTCGAACGCGGTCGCGGCCAGCCGGGCCGTGAGCGCGTCCGTCGCGGTCTGGGCGTCCGGTGCCTGCGGCACGGTGTGGACGGTCATGCACCCGCGGGCGGCGACCATCTGGCGCGGGCCGTCCGGGCCGGGCACGAAGTGCGTCCGCGTGGCCTGATGCGCCTCGATCAGGGTGCGCAGAGCGTCGGCCGCCCGGTCGGGCGCGACCGGTTCCGGCAGCTGCGCGGCGGCCTTGAGGTTGAACTGGTTCGCCTGTTCGCCGAACCACTGCATCGGCATCCACATCGACAACTGGCCCCAAGTGAGCGGGGCGGTCTGTTCCTCGGCGCCGGCGTCGAAAGCCAGGGCCGCCGTCGTGCCGGACGCTGCGGGGCCCGTCTGGAGGGGAGGCATGCCGGTGAGCTTAGGGGCCGGTCCGGCCCCCGCGTCGGCGCCGACCGCCCGGCAGCGCCCGCTCCCTTGACGGAACGCGGATTCCTGCTATCCGGGACGGCGTCCCGGCGGCCGGACCGGGTCTCGCGTCAGGGCACGATCTTAGGTATCATGGCGCTGTCACAGTGTTGACGGTCTCCAGTCCTGCCCTGGCGGCCCTCCGTTCGGCGGCCGTGCCGTCGCGGATCCGGGGCGAGACGAGGTGGATCGTAATGGCGTTGTGGGACGGCTACGACGACGTGATGTTCGAGGTCGTGGTCAACGCGGCGGGACAGGACTCGATCTGGCCGACGCGGCGTGCGCGGCCGGCTGGCTGGCACCGCGCCGGTTTCGAGGGCCTGCGGAAGGACTGCGTGGCCTGGATCGACCGGCACGCAGGCTTGATGGCGCTGCCTCCGGCCGGGGACGAATCGGCGGGGGAAGGCGTCGCCGAAGCCGCGCGCACCGCGTCTGCCGAGGATGCCGCGCTCTACGGCCCGCGCCGGGAGGTGCCGGGCGGCTCGATCATCCGACTGATCCGCGAGCGAGGGCTCCCGCCCGATGCCGTCGCCTTCACCTGCGGCACCGAGAGCCTGACCCGAGGCGAGTTCTTCGCCGCGAGCGGGGCGTGGGCCGCGGTGCTGCGCGAGGCAGGCTGCGGACGGGAGACGCCGGTCGCGATCCTGCTGCCGCGTGGTCTCGACGCGCTGGTGGCGATCTTCGCGGTGCTCGAGGCGGGCGGGGCCTACGTCCCGCTCTCCTGCGCCGATCCGGAGCAGCGGGTGGGCTCGATCCTGGCCGACTGTGCGGCGCCGATCGTGGTGACCTCGAAGGCGCACACGCATCTGCTCGGCGGCTATCGGGGACGGGTCCTGACGGTCGAGGAGGCGCGGCCCGAAGCCCCGGCCCGCGCGGCGGCGCCGGCGCGGGACGCGGACGGCGACGACGTGGCGTACATTTTCTACACTTCCGGCACGACCGGCGAGCCCAAGGGCGTCGAGGGCACGCACAGCCAGCTGGTCAACTACGCGCTCTGGTGCGAGCAGGCGTTCGCGCACGAGCCGGGCGAGGTCACCTTCCTGAGCGCGTCGCTGTTCTTCCTCGGTTCGCTCACCACGATCTTCACCCCGCTGCTGGCGGGCTGGCCGGTGGTGGTCGCCCCGGACGGTGAGGGCACGGACGAGCTGCTCGCCCTGTCCGGTACCGTCTCCGGCGGCCTGCTGAAGCTGACCCCGACCCATATCAGGATGATGATGGCACGCGGGGTCCCGGCGGTCGGCCTGGCCCGGCGGGTGATGGTCGGCAGCGAACCGCTCACCTTCACGCCCGAGATCCGGGACTGGATGGCCGCGGATCCGCGGCGCGCGGTCGCCAACCACTACGGCCTGACCGAGACGCACGGCTGCTTCTGCCACTTCCTGACGGGCACGGAGGCGGTCGGCTCCCGGGTGCCGGTCGGGCTGCCGATCGACAACGTCGAGGCCTTCATCGTGGACGCGCACGGGGACCTGGTCGGCGAGGGTGAGGCCGGGGAACTGGTGGTCGGCGGGCCCTCGATCGCCCGCGGCTACCGGAACCGGCCCGCGCTCACGGCCCTGCGCTGGATCCCGCACCCGTGGGGTCTGCCCGGGGCGCGGCTGCTGCGCACCGGCGACCTGGCCCGGATGGAGCAGGACGGCACGGTCACGGTACTGGGCCGGGCCGACCGGCAGGTGAAGATCCGCGGGCACCGGGTCGAGCCGGCGGCCGTCGAGGAGGCGCTGCGCGCGGTGCCGGGGGTGCGCGAAGCACTGGTACTGCCGCGGACCGAGGACGGCCGGGTCGGCCTCGACGCCTATCTGCTGCGCGGGCCGGGCGCGGCGGTGGAGCCGGGCGAGGTGCGCGCGGAACTGGAGCGCAGGCTCCCGCCGCCGTGGATCCCGTCTCGCGTCGCCGTGCTCGATGAGTTCCCCGTGAACGCCAACGGCAAGGTGGATGTACGGGCCCTGCCGGACCCGCGCCCGTTCGCGGCGGAGGCGCCGGCCACCGAATCAGGGCGCTGGTCGAGAGGGGATCTGCTGGTGGCGCAGGTTTACTGCGACGTGCTGCGCCTCGACGCGATCGCGCTGGAGGACAGCTTCTACGATCTCGGCGGCGACTCGCTGACCTCCATCGAGGTGGCGGCGCGGCTCGGGCAGGCGCTCGGCCGCGAGGTCTCGGGCCCGAATGCCGCCGCGGCCACGGTCCGCTCCTACCGGAGGCTGATCGGCCTCTCGGAGGCGGGCGCGGCGCCGAGCGTGCCGGCCGCCGCCCGATGAGCCGCACGGTACCGCTCGCGCTGTTGACCGGCGCGACCGGCTTCCTGGGTGCGGCGCTGGCCGCGAACCTGCTGGATCGGGGCTTCGACGTGCGCTGCGCGGTGCGCGGGGATCGGCCGCAGGAGCGCGAATCCCGGGTGCGGGCCGCCGTCGAGGCGGCCGGGGCGGTGGCGGGCGGCGATCGGCTCGAGGTGGTCCAGGCGGACCTCGAGCGCGAGCGGCTCGGCCTGTCCGCCCAGGGTTTCGCAGACCTCCGCGACGGGGTCACCCACGTCGTGCACTGCGGCGCGCGGGTGAACATGACGCTGCCCTACTCGGCGCTGCAGGCGCCGAACGTGCGCGCCGTCGCCGACCTGCTGGACCTCGCCCAGGCGTGCGGGGCAGGGTTCGCCTTCGTCGGCTCGCTCGCCGCGGTGGCGCCATCGACGTCTGGGGAGCCGTTCGAACTGATCGATCCGGTCCTCGGCGGCTACGGCCAGAGCAAGTGGGCCGCGGACCGACTGGTCTGCGAGGCTCACCGCGACGGACGGGTCAGAGCCCTCATGCTGCGGGCCGGACGGATCACCGCGGACTCGCGCACCGCCCGGGCGAATCCGGACGACCTGCTCGAGCAGGTGCTGCGCGTCTGCGTGAGGCTCGGCTCGGCCCCGGCACTCGAGACCGGTGTCCGGATCAGCCCGGTCGACTGGGTCGCGGGCGTGATGACGGCCCTGTGCGCGGACGAGGGCGCCTACGGCCGTGCCTACCACCTGCTCTCGGCCGAGGCGCTGCCGTGGGCGCGCGCGCTCGAAGCCGTGCGCGAGGCCGGTTTCCCGCTCGCCGTCCTGCCGTATCCGCAGTGGCGCGACGCGGTCCTGGCCGAAGGGCGCGTCGACGCCGCCGTCGCGCGCGTGGCCCAGGCGCTTCCGGCGCACGCCCTGTCCTTCGACGAACGCTCGACGCGCGGCCCGGTCAACGCCCGTCGGCGCCTCGGCGCCGGCTTCGTCGAACCGCCCGTCGCGGCTGAGCAGCTCGCCGCGACGCTGCGCGCCTGGCGGGAGTCCGGTCGGCTGCACGCAGTGGGCTGACACGCCGGCGCGCCGGGGCCGGGGCGGTGGGGACCGCCCGGACCCCGGCGTCAAGGCCGTGCCGGAGGGGATGAGGCCGCCGGGTCAGAGCGCGGCGATGGCCTCGTGGATCTCGGTCCAGTTCGCCGCCAGCAGGTCGAGGTAGCCGGTGAAGCCCTCCTCGAGCTGTGCGACGTCCTGCTCCGAGGAGCAGCTCTTGGCCGCGGTCGAGAGCGAGTGGACCTTGTGCTCCTTCTCGGTCGCGCCGATGTGCAGGTAGAAGTACTCGCAGTTCTCGTGGAACTCCTCGAGCCCGAACAGGTGCCGGTAATTACGCACGCCCTCGTACATGTAGACCAGCTGCGGGTAGGCGTGCCACTCCTGCGCCATCAGCGCCCCGCACACCTTCTGCGGGTGCGGGCTGCTGAAGAGCCTCTCGCTCTCCTCGATCAGCCGCGTGGTCGAGGGCAGGATCGGGGCCCGCACCTCGTCCAGCGACACCCCGTGGCCGCGCAGCCGGGACAGCAGCGTCTCGAGGAATCCGCGCAGGA
This sequence comes from Actinospica robiniae DSM 44927, assembly GCF_000504285.1. Lineage (NCBI taxonomy): Bacteria > Bacillati > Actinomycetota > Actinomycetes > Catenulisporales > Actinospicaceae > Actinospica > Actinospica robiniae. The sequence continues at coordinate 721,112 of NZ_KI632511.1, forward strand.
TCACCGAGTGGACCTTGGCGGCCGAGCCGTGGCCCATCTCGTCGAAGAGGTTGTCCACGGTCTCGGCCCGGGTCGAGACGTCGGCCATGTGCAGGAAGGCCAGCGCGATGCGGATCGGGGTGCGCTGGACCCGGGCGAAGTAGTTCTTCGCCACCAGCTCCACCGCGTCGGCGTCGAGCGCCCGGGACATCCACAGCTCGTAGAAGGGGTGCTTGAGCGCGGGGTGGTCGGCGCTGCTGCGCGCCATCGCGTGGACGCGCTCGAAGGTCTGGTCAGTCGTCAGGTGCGTGGGTCCATCGAGGATCGCGGTCATCTCATCCCAATCGTGGTTCGGCGGTCGCGGTTCGGCGGCGGTTCAGTCGCCGAGGTGGATACAGCGCGCCGGGCAGGCCCGGACGCAGTGCTCGGCCAGTGCGATCAGCTCCTCAGGCACCACCGCCTTGCTCTTCTCGCCGCCTGGCTCGTCCAGGATCCGGCCGTCCTCGCGCACGTAGGCGAGGAAGTCCTCGCCGATCGCGAACAGCTCGGGCGCGTCCTCCTCGCACAGTCCGCTGTTCTGGCACTCGCTCTGCTCGATCCAGATCCGCATGGGTCTCCCTGTCCGGTGGGTGCTCGGTGGTCCCGCGTGGCGGGCGGTCTCAGAGGTCTGCGTCCTCGGGCACCGGGGTGCGCAGCACGGCGCCCAGCCGGTAGATCTCCTCGACGACGGTGCACAGCCACCGGCCGTAGCGGATCGCGCGGGGCAGCTCGCCGGGCGCGAAGACGTCCTGCGCGTCGTGGCTCATCCGCACCACCCGGAAGTCGCCGATCATCGGGGTGAGCGCCAGCTCGGCGCCGTCGGCGCCCGGGTAGCGCAGCGCGAAGGCGGCGCGCCCGCCGCTGGAGCAGCCGATGCTCTGGTGGCCGCGGTAGTGCGCGTCCTCGTTGAAGAAGATCATGTGGCCGCCGTGCTTCTCCACGAACCGGCCGTGCATGCAGCCCGGGCCGTACAGGCTGCGGATCGCGCCGCGCTTGAGCTTGAGCATCCGGGCCCTGATGGTCCGGTGCAGCTGCTCCACCGAGTCGTGGCCGAGCTGCTCGGCGTGGTCGGCCAGGTCCAGGTCCTCGCGCAGCAGGGTCTCGGTGAAGAAGGCCGCGCTGGTGGTCATCTCGTGCGGCCGGTCCAGCAGGTCGCCCAGCGGGCAGGTGAGGGTGACGTGGTCCGGGCGCAGCACCGGATCGAGCAGCGCGGCGTGCATCACCGCCCGGACGATCTGCGCGCCGTCCCCGTCGGCGGCGACCGCGGCGCGGGTGGCCTCGATCAGGCGGGAGCGCGCGTCCGCGCCGCCCGGGGCCTCGCCGTACAGGGCGTCCAGGACGTGCTCCATCGACGGGGTGAGGTGGTCGAGGTCGATCTCCTCGCGCCGGAAGAGGCCCTCGGTGGCGTACCAGGCCTTGCCGTCGACGAGCGAGAAGAGCTCGAACGACTCCTGCACCCGAGGCCGGAGCAGGTCCACGTACCCGGCCAGGTCGAGCACCGCTTCGGGCGGCTCGGCCGCGCCGTCGCCGAGGGCTTCGGCGTACCGGGCGGCGCGGGTCAGCAGCGCGTCGCGCACTGCCGCCGAGTCGGCCCGGTCGAGCAGGTCGTCCAGGCCGATCTGGGCCCGGTCCAGCGCCAGCAGGGTCAGCACGAGGTCGGATTCCTCGTCGTCCCAGGCCGACGGCGGGCGGGTGCGCAGCTCCTCCATCGCCCCGCGCAGATCGGCGCGCACCCGGTACTCGCCCTTGTAGCGCAGCCAGTGGTGCCGGCTGTAGACGAGCGGGCGCGCGCAGCGGTCGAACAGCGCGGCGAGGGCGTCCTCGGTCAGCTCCGCCAAGGCGGCGCGCAGCTGCGGACCCGATCCGACGCCGGCGGGGTAAGTCCGCGGCGCGGTTTCCAATGTCGTCATGGTTCTCCCACGGAAGCGGTCGGCGGGTGGGATCGGCTCGGGTGGTGGGGAGCCGTCAGCGCTCTCGGCCTGCGGACGCGTCGTCCGGGTACCGTGGAGGGGCCGCACGACACGCGGCGGCCTGGCGGGGTGGGGGTCGAGGGCCTCCGCCGTCGGAAGACGGGGAGGGGAGCGGCCCGCACAACGCCTCACCGAGCCGTCATGGTCACACGACGGTCACGGACTCCGCAATGCATTGCGACCCCTGCGGCAGGTGCCCTGCCAGCCGTCTCAGAATCTGGATACGCCTCGTCTGATCTTTGGTAGAACCCCTTTGGCCTGCCCGTTCTCCGGTTGCGCACGGCCCGGGGAACCGGTGCGGCCGGAGTGTCGGGTGGGCCATACCGCAGGGATCGACGAAGCTGCGAATGTTCCCCTTCATCAAATGACGTACATCTGGCGGCGACCTGTCTCGGTCCGGCCCGGCGCAGCTCAGGCAGGCGGCGGGCCGCGGCCGCGGGTGCGCCGCACGGCCCCGGCGGGTGGCCCGCGAACGGCTCGCGGCGTCCGGCGGGGCCCGCGCGGCCGTAGGCGGGCAGGTTGGCCGCGCGCGGCCAACATCGCCCGGCGCGGTGTACGGGATGCGGAGCAGGCCGGATCATGGAGGCCGGTCGAGACGTGAGCGGGGAGGCGGAAGGCTTGGCACAGACCGATACCGGGCGGGCCGGCTCCGAAGCCGGGTACGCCCGTGTGGCTGCAGACCGTTCGTACCCTGATCCGGCGGCCCCGGTCTTCGACCCCGAACTCGTCCGGGTGGCCCGGCTTTACCGGCGCGTGGATCACGCCGACGCGCAAGCGGTGCGAAGCGAGGCCAAGCGGCGGATCCAGGTCTCCCGGATGGCCGGCTTGTGGCGCGGCGCCGACCCGGCGGTGACCTTCCAAGACCACGTGGTCCCCGCGTCGGACAGTTGTGCGGTGCCAGTCCGCGTCTACCTGCCGATCACGGCACGCGGCCCGCTCCCCGTCGTCCTCTACGCGCACGGCGGCGCCTTCATCTCCGGCGACCTCGACTTCGAGCACCCGCGCTGCCTGGACCTGTGCCGAGAAACCGGGTTCGCCCTCGTCTCGATCGACTACCGGCTCGCACCCGAGCATTCGTACCCTGCCGCACTCGACGACTGCCTGCACGTCTACCGGCGGCTGCTCGACGACGGCGGCGCCGGCCTCGGGTTCGAGACGGACGGGAGGACGGCGGTGGTCGGCGCCAGCGCGGGTGGCGCGCTGGTCGCGGCCCTGTGCCAAGCCGCGCGCGACCGGGCTTGGCCGCTGCCCGCGTTCCAGGTCCTGCTCTACCCCGTGGCGGACGACCGGCTCGAGACGGCGTCGATGCGCGCGTGCGTCGACACCCCGGCCTGGGACGCACCCAACTGCGCGCACATGTGGAACCACTACCTCGGCCCGGCCGGCGCGCGCGGCGAGGTCGCGCCCTATGCCGCCCCTGGCCGGGCGACGGACCTGGCCGGGCTGCCCCCGGCCTACGTGATGACCGCGCAGTACGATCCGCTGCGCGACGAGGGCGCCGCTTACGCCGCCGCGCTCGCGTCCGCCGGGGTCCGGGTGGAGTACCACCAGTTCGCCGGGGCCTTCCACGGATTCGACACGCTCGCCGGCGGGACGCTCTCGAGCCGAGCGCTGCGCGAGGCCGCGGACGTGCTCCGCGCCGCTCTATGACCAGGCCGATCGCCGACACCGGCGCAGACCACGGAAAGGACGGGACCCGCCCATGCTGACGGAAACCGAGTTCATGGAAGCGTCCAAAGGCTTCCTGGAGGAGATCGGCGCGGACCTCTCCGCCGTCGACCCGGACACCCACCTCATCGACGCCGGCGTGCTCGACTCACTGGCGATCCTGGCCTTCCTGGACTTCCTCGAGAACCGCTGCGGGGGAGTCGTGCAGATCGAGCAGTTGGAGATCGACTCGATCGCCACGCTGAACAACGCGTACAAGCTGCTGCTCTCCCAGACGTGACCGGGTCCGCAGCGCAGCTCGTCACCCCGGCCTTCATTCTGACCGGGGCACCCGGCGCGGGGAAGACCGCCATCCTGCGGGTGCTCGAGAGCCGCGGGCACGACGTGGTCGAGGAGGCGGCCACGGCCGTCATCGAGTGCGAACTCGCCCGCGGGGTCCGGGTGCCGATGGATGATCCGGCCGTGATAGAGCGGATCGCCGCGCTGCAGCTGACCCGTTGGGCCACAGCTGCGCAGCGGCCTGCGAAAGTGCGCTTCTTCGACCGATCCCCGCTGTGCACGCTCGCTCTCGCCCGGTTCATGGATTACCCGGTGCCGGCGGCGCTGGGCGACGAGGTGGAACGGATGCGGGACGAACGCCTCTACCAGCCGCGGGTGTTCTTGATCCGGAATCAGGGCACGGTGAAACCGACCGTGGCCCGCCGGATCAGCCAGAACGACGCCGTCCGATTCGAGCGGATCCACGCCGAAGCCTACGCGGAGTTCGGCTACACCTGTGTGCCCGTCGCGCCGGCGCCGCTGGACGAACGGGCACTGATCGTCGAGCGCGAGGCGCTGGGCGGCCACTGACGCGGCATCCCGGGCATCCCGGCGGCTACGTCGCCGCCGCACGGTGCCAGGGCTTTGACACAGGGAATCCGAGGACGAGGATGCTCGCCCCCGCATCGCCGGCCTCGGCGCTTACCGCCTCGGACCCGGGAGGCTGCCAGCTCACCGATTGAGGCGAGTAGCGCCGGCGTGTCTCAGCCTCCTGCACCAGGACATCGCCGGCCAGGACCACCGCGAAACGGTGCCCGCGCGCGTCCGCGAGTAGCGGGATTCCAGTGCCCGGCCCGGCGTCCACCAGGCTCGCCCGAAGCTCGTCGGCCGGATCCTCGAGCAGAACCCTGCGTCGTAGCGTCCCGGCCTCCACCGCGTCCGCGCCGGTCTCGGCCCGGGCGTGCAGCGCGCGGCCGTCCGGCGCGATCCGCACATCCTGATCCAGCCCCGGGAATCTGATCGCGTCGGTGGGCTCCACGCGCAGGGTCAAGCTGCGCAGCGGCTCCGCCGGAGTGAGCGCCTCGCCGGCCGTGTGGGCGTCGGTGAAGCACACCAGGAACCGCGGCACCGCCCCGTCGTCGCGGACGGCTGCGTCGGCCGGCCGCGCGTCCGGTGACGCCGTGTGCGCCCACAGAATCCGGAACTGGGCCACTGGGTGTGTGTGCGGGGCGAAGTCGCCGGTGCGGTGGTTCAGCGCGTACACCTGCGCGCCCTGACGCGGTGACGCGCCTCCGATGTAGTCGGCGACCGTGCAGATGGTCCGGCCGAACAACGCCCGCCGCGCCGCCGTCTGCGTGCGCTCGACGAACCAGCGACCGCCCATCACCCCACCGCCTTCTGTTTCCGGGGAATGCACGGAGGATAGCCGATCGTTCTCCCGTCCGAGGACGCCGCGGACCACGGCAGAGCTCGAATGCGAGCCTCGGCTGAAGCGGAACGGCCGCTTCCGCCCGGCCGGTCCGTCCAAGGATTTCCGGGCTGGTGGCGGGTAGGCCGCCGATTATCCGGGGGATAACTCAAGTTCTGCTTCACTTTGCCGCCGGGAGTCCGCTTCACCGAAAGGGGCGCGGTGCAATGAACCCGGGTCAGATTGGCCGGATCAGGCCGTTCTTTCGCCCGACGGTTGCGAACGGTTGACGGGAAAGCAGAGGCCGGGAACCATACTGCTGATCAGTGTGCGATCACTGCGGTCGCGGACGACCACGGGTGAGGTCCACCACTGCCGGGCCGGCGGGCCGGGGCGAGGGGTGCTCGGTGAGGAAGGGGCCGTCGTGCCAGCAGGCGCCGCCGGAAACGGGAGATCCCACCGTGGCGGACCGGACCGCGACGGCGCGCCGGAAGGCGCCGCCGACTCGGGAGAGCGCTTTCCAGCGGACGCGCCCGCACCGGGTAAGCGCATACCCGGTACCGGGCCGGCCCGCTCGCGGTTCTCCGGCGCGTCCCTGCGCGACCGGGCTCGGGCGCGGGCCCAGCCCTGGCGCGAGATCCTCGCGGTCGTGCCGCGCGGAGGCCTGCCGGCCCTGGCCGCAGGAGCGCTCAGCCTCGTCCTCGGCATCCTTCCGCTGATCTTCATCGTCGGCATGAGTACGGTTCTCCAGCGCCTGCCCGCGGTCCTGGCCGCGCCGGTCGGCCGCCGCGGCTGGGGGCCGCTCGTCGTCCCGCTGGCCCTCTCCGCCGCCGCGTTCGTGCTGCAGCAGCTGTTCACCCCGTGGCGCACCGCGCTCGGCGAGGCGGTGACCCGCCGCGTCGACGGCACCTGTATCAACGCAATGATGGTGCTCGCGGCCGACGACGCCCCGCTGCGCCTGCTCGACGACGCCGAGGCCGTCGGCTCGCTGCTCGAGGGGCGCGAGGCGATCCTGCGCCAGTCGCTGACCCCGGGCGAGGCGGTCGCCGGCCTGCTCGCGCTGCTCGCCCGGTACACCCAGCTGCTCGGCGCCTGCCTGCTGATCGGCCGCGCGCTCGGCGTCGGCGCCGCCATGCTGGCCACTGCCGTCGCCCTGACCATGCGCTTCGGCCAGCGCGGCTCGCTCGGCCGGTTCGCCGCGCTCTGGCGCTCGCTCGCCGCCCCGCGCCGCCAGGTGGCCTACGTGCGCCGGATCGGCGCGGGTGTCGCCGCGGCCAAGGAGATACGTGTCCTGCGTCTGTCCGCCTGGATTTCGGCGCGGCACGACCAAGAGACCGACGCGTTCCTCAGCCGCCTCTGGCACGGCCGGCGGGGACTGCTGTTCCGGCCCTTCGTGTTCCTGGCCGTCGCCGGGTTCGCCGGCGTACTCGGCACCCTGCTCCTGCTCGCCCACGCGATCGGCGGCGGTCGCCTCTCGCTGCTGGACCTGGCCGTCGCGGCACAGTGTGTGCTGATCGCCGCCCGATTCGGCGTCTACTTCCCCGAATGCGACGTCCAGACGCAGTACGGCATGAACGCCATGCGCTGCCTGACGGCGTTCGACCAGCGGGTCCGCGCAGCCGAGCCGTCCGCCGCCGGCCCCACGCCCACGCCGACGACGACGAACGAAACCCCGATCGCCGGGCGCGGCGTGATCCGCTTCGAAGGGGTCGGATTCCGCTACGCGCCGCAGGCGCCCTGGGTCGTACGCGGCCTCGACCTGGTCATCGAGCCCGGCCGCTCCACCGCCGTGGTCGGGCTCAACGGCGCCGGAAAGACCACCATCGTCAAACTCCTGACCGGGCTCTACCCGCCCGAGGAGGGCCGGATCACGATTGACGGCACGGACATCGCGAGCCTGCCGCCGCAGCAGTGGCGCGCCGCCTTCGCGGCCGTGTTCCAGGACTTCATCCGGTACGAGCTCACCTTCGACGAGAACATCGCGATCGGCTACCCGGCCGGTGACCCGGACGATCCCGAGGTTCTGGCCGCCGCCGAACGGGTCGGCGTGGGGGAGTTGCGCGCGTCCCTGCCGGCCGGCGGCGGCACCGTCCTGTCCAGCCGGTATGACGGCGGGGCCGACCTGTCCGGCGGCCAGTGGCAGCGGGTCGCGCTGGCCCGGATGTTCCGCGCGGTGGCCGGCGGCGCCCGCGTGCTCGTCCTGGACGAGCCCACCGCCGCCCTCGACGTGCGGGCCGAGGCGGACTTCTTCGACCGCGTCCTCGCCCTCTCCGAAGGACTCACCACCGTCATGATCTCCCACCGCTTCGCCACGATCCGGCGCGCCGACCACATCGTCGTGCTCGACGGCGGCGCCGTCGCCGAACAGGGTTCGCACCCGGAGTTGATGGCCGCTGGCGGCCGCTATGCCGACCTGTTCCTGCTCCAGGCCGAACGCTTCGAGGCGGCCGACCCGGCGGCCGGGCAGACGCGGGAGGCGGTCCGTTGACCTCCGCGCTGCGCGCCGTCCGCGGTCAGCTCGCGCTGGCCTGGCGCACCGACCCGCGCCGCTTCGTCTTCGCCTCCCTGCTGTTGCTGATCGGCTACCTGGCCACGCCGGTGATCGCGCTGCTGCTCAAGGAGCTGACCGACCGCGTGGTGGCGGCCTCGTACGGCGCCGTACCGTGGCTGTGCGCGGCCTGCGCCGGCGCCCTGATCCTCGAGCTGATGCTCGGTCACTTCGCGCACCTGCTCTACTTCGAGGTCGGCGAGATGGCCGAGGCCGCGCTGCACGGCGAGTTGATGCGCCACGCCAACGGCTCGCCGTCGCTCGAGGACATCAACAGCCCGGGCTTCACCGACACGCTCACTCTGGCGATGGACGGGCTGCCCAAGACCCGGGCCGCGCTGGAATCCACGCTGCAGCTGATCGGCATCGCCCTGCAGACCGCGCTCTCCACCTTCCTGCTCGCCACGATCACGCCCTGGCTGGTGCTGCTGCCCGTGGTCGCCGCGCTGCCGGTCGCGCTCGGGCGCACTGCCCAGCAGGTGACCGAGCGCGCCCGCGAACAGACCGTGCAGAAAACCCGCCTCAGCAGGCATCTGATCCAGCTGGCCACCGAGCCCGCGTCGGTGTGCGAGCTGCGCATCCAGGGCTCGGCCGCCCTGGTGCGCCGACGCCAGCAGACCGCCTGGCGCGAGTCCGGCGCGGTGCTGAACCGGGCCGGCTACCGGGCCGCCGCGATCCGCTCGGCCGGGCAGCTCGGCTTCGCCCTCGCCTACGGCGGCGCCATCGCCCTGGTTGTGCGTCAGGCCGTCGACGGCCGGGTCGGCATCGGCGACGTGGTGCTGCTGATCACCCTGGCCGTACAGATCAGCAGCCAGGTCGCCACCGGGCTGGGCCTGCTCACCTCGCTGCAGGACTTCGGGCACACCTTCGACCGGCTCGACACGGTGGCGGCGCGCACCCCGCGGCCGGCCGCCCCGGCAAGCCGGACGCGTCCGGCGGAGCGGCGTCCGCCCGAGACTCTGCGGTCCGGGATCGCGCTGGAGAAGGTCGGTTTCCGCTACCCCGGCGCCGACCGGGCCGTGCTGCACGAGGTCGACCTGACCCTGCCGGCCGGCGAGACCATCGCGCTGGTGGGGGAGAACGGGGCCGGCAAGAGCACGCTGGTCAAACTGCTGTGCGGGCTCTACCAGCCGACCTCCGGCCGGATCCTGGTGGACGGGGTGGACCTGCGCGAGATCGACCCGGCCGCCTGGTTCGCCCGGATCGCGCCGCTGTTCCAGGACTTCGCTCGGCTGCACCTGAGCCTGCGCGAGAGCGTCGGGGTCGGCGCCGTCGCCGCGATCGACGACGGGCCGCGGGTGCTCGGCGCGCTCGATCAGGCCCGGGCGCGACGGGTGCTCCAGCGGGTGCCCGAAGGGCTCGACGGCCTGCTCGGCCGGGAGTACGGCCCGGGCACGGAACTGTCCGGCGGACAGTGGCAGCTCGTCGGCCTGGCCCGCACCCTGATGGCCGCGGACCCGCTGATCCTCGTGCTCGACGAGCCGGCCGCCGCGCTCGACGCGACCGCGGAGCACGCGCTGTTCGAACGGTTCGGCTCCGCCGCCCGGCAGGCCGGCACCGATCGCGGAGCACTGACCCTGTTCACCTCGCACCGCTTCTCCACGGTCCGGATGGCCGACCGGATCATCGTGTTCGAAGGCGGCCGCGTCGTGCAGAACGGCGGCCACGACGCGCTGATGCGGGCCGACGGCCCCTACGCGGAGCTGTTCCTGCTGCACGCCCGCGGCTACCGGCACGATGCCGTGGACGCCCCGCCGGACCGGGATGAGCCGGCCGGCTAGCCGGCCGCCTGCGGCACCCACCCCGGGCCGGGGCGCGGGGGCGGGCGGCCGTGGAAGGTGAACGGCGGGAGACATTCGAGGAAACGGAAATCGGAGGATGCGTTGACACGAGCGACCACCATCCAGCGGACGGGCGCGGCGGCGCGCGACGTCCCCGCCTCCGCCCCGTACGGGTCCGAAGGCGAGATCACGCCGGCCGAACGCGAACTGCTCGGCTACCTGGCCCAGGGCCTCGCCCTGGCCGTCATCGCCCGGCGGACGTACACCTCGGAGCGTACCCTGCGCCGCCGGATCAGGATCCTGTGCGAGCGGATCGGGGTGGACACGCTGATCGAGGCGGTCGCCTGGGCCGCTCGCAGGGGCCTGATCTGACCGCCGCCGGCCGGGAACGGACCGATCCCCGGGCCGCCGGGGCCCCACCGAGACGAAGAGGAGTGTGCAGATGCGGGTAGGTTTCATCGGCGCCGGGTTGATGGGTGCTCCGATGGTGCAGCGGCTGATCGAGGCCGGGCACGAGGTCGTGGTGCACGTGCGCGATCCGGCCCGGCGCCCCGAGGGATGGACCACGACCGGCTCGATCGCCGAGGCGGTGGAGGGCGCCGAGGTCGTCTGCACGGTCCTGCCGGACACCGAGCAGGTGCGCGAGGTCGTCGGTGCCGTCCTGTCCGTCGCGGCCCCCGGCACCGTCCTGCTCGAGATGACCACACACGCCCCGGCCGTGGCCCGGGAACTGGCCGCCGAGGCCGAAGCCCGCGGGATCGTGTACCTCGACTGCCCCGCGGCCGGCGGCGTGCCGGCCGTGCGCACCGGGACGCTCGGGATCTGGGTCGGCGGCCCGGCAGACGCGCTCGAACGCGCCCGGCCGGTGCTCGCTGCGATCGGCGACGAGGCGAAATTGCGCCACTGCGGCCCGGTCGGTGCCGGGCTGGTGGTCAAACTGGTCAACAACTACCTCGTCGCGGTCAACGCCGTCGCGTCCGGCGAAGCGCTCGCGGTGGTCCGCGAGGCCGGCGTCGACCCGCGGGTGGCGATCGAGGCGATCGTCACCGGCGGCGGCGGAAGCAACGCCCAACTGGCCAACCTCTACCCCAACCGGGTTCTCGCCGGCGACTTCGAGCCCGGATTCAAGCTCGGCCTGATGCTCAAGGACCTGCGACACGCGATCGACCTGGCCGAGCAGACGAAGGTGCCGCTGCATCCCGGACCGGCCGTGCGTGACCGTATCGCCGAAGCCGGCGAGGTCTACGGGCACGAGGTCGACTTCGGCTCGGTGGCCCGCCTCTACGGCTGGTGAGCCCGGCCCGTCCCCTCCCCTTCTCCGAGTTCTACCCCTGCGAAGACGGAAAGGTCGTCCGTTGCCGTACCAGGTCCGCCAAGCCCGCGAAGAACAGGACGTGCGCCGCTGCTGGCCGGTGTTCCGGGAGCTGCGCCTGAACATCCCGAGCGAGGAGGAGTACGTCGCGCGCTGGAAGCGCCAGTGCGACGAGGCCTATCAGATCGTGTACATCGAGGTGGACGGCGAGGTCCGCGCCGTCGGCGGCTACCGCCTGGTGCACTCGATGGCCTGGGGCCGCATCCTCTACCTCGACGACCTCGGCGCGCTCGCCGAGCACCAGGGCTCCGGCCTGGGCAGCGCGATCCTCGCCCACCTCCAGGCGGAGGCCCGGCGGCTCGGCTGCGAGGCCGTCCACCTCGACACCGGCTACCACCGGCAGAAGGCGCACCGGGCCTATCTGCGCAACGGCTTCGTGCTCGACAGCCACCACCTGCAATGGAAGGCCGGCCCGGCATGAGAGACCTGCTGACCTGCCACGAGAAGCTCGCCGCGGACCACCCCGGCGACCCGGCGATCGTCTACCACCGCGGCCCGGCCGGCCCGCTCACCCTCACCTGGGGCGAGCTGTGGGCCCGGGCCGGGCAGCTGCGGGAGGACCTGCTGCGCGGGGCGGCCCGCCCCGGGCACGTCAGCGCCCTGACCCTGCAGGACACGCCCGACCTGGTGCCGATGCTGCTCGCGCTGTGGCAGCTCGACTGCCCGCCGGTGCTGCTCGACCCGACCTGGGGGGCCGAGCTCACCCGGTCGGTGCTCGCCCACAGCACCCCGGCCTTCCACGTCGCGCTCACCCCGGCCGTCGCCACCGAGCCGATCCCGCAGCGCCCCGGGGACAGCGCCGCCCCGCCCGACGCCGCGTTCATCGGCTACACCTCCGGCAGCACCGGGGACCCGAAGGCGATCGTGTTCAACCACGACCGCCTCTACGCCGGCACCCTGGGCAACGTCGCCGCTTCGCTGCGCCTGCACGGGAGCCGGCCCGCCCGGATCGCCCGGTCCATGCGGATGTCCGGCTCCGGTGTGATCAACCTGCACCACACCTGGGGCGCGGTCCTCGGCGCCTGCGTGGTCGTGTTGCCGGAGCTGACGGTGGCCACCGCCCGCGACTACTGGGCGCGCATCCAGGACGAGGGCATCGAGCAGACCTTCCTCGTCCCGCAGCTGGTCGAACTGGTCAACCGGCTCGCCGCGGACCGCGACCCGGACCGGCCGGGACCGGTGTGCTTCACCGGCAGCGCGCCGCTCGCGCCGCACACCCAGGACCGGTTCCAGCGCCGCTTCGGCCTGCCGCTGTACAACGCTTACGGCCTGTCCGAGACCTCCTCCGCAGCCTTCTTCGGCCACCGCGGCCCGGACGGGCTCGCCACCAACAGCATCGGTGTGCCCGAGCGCGCCGCGGCCCGGCTGCGCGACCGGGAGGGCCGGGTCGTCGACGGCATCGGCGAGGGCGAGATCGAGCTGAGCGGTGATCAGGTCTTCGGCGGCTACTACCGCAACCCGAAGGCCACCGCGGAGACCTTGGTCGACGGCTGGCTGCGCACCGGCGATATCGCCCGCCGCGACGAAGAGGGCTACTACCACCTCGTCGGACGAAGCAAGGACGCGGTGATGAAGGGCAGCTACGCGATCTACCTCACCGAGGTGGAGGAGGCGATATCAGCCCACGAAGACATTCTGGAGGCCGCGGCCGTTCCGCTGCGCCTCGCCGACAGCACCGAGGACATCGGCTGCCTGGTCCGGCTGACCGAGGGCGCCGCCACCGCGCCCGTGAAGATCCTGGCCTGGCTGCGCGAAGCCCTCGGCCCGCAGCGGGCGCCCTGCCGCATCGTCGTCACCGACGAGCCGCTGCCGCGCGGCGGCCAGGACAAGCTCGACCGGCCGAACATCGCCGCCCGCTGGGACGCACTGCCCAACGTCCCGCGCTCGCTGCGCAGTACGTGGAGCGAACAGGGCCGGGCCGGATGAGGCGGCGGCGCACGTGATCACCGGCCTGACCCACGTGACCCTGCAGAGCCCGATCGACGCCGGCCGGGCGCTCGGCGTGCAGCTCGGCTTCACGGAGGAGTTCGTCGACCAAGTCGAGCTCCCCGCGGGCTTCGAGGCGATCGGCGACGCCGGGCAGACCTGGCTCCCGCTCGGCATGCTGGCCGCGGAAGAGGGCATCCGCCTGGAGTTCGTCGAGCACGCCGCCCCCGCCGACGGGCCAGGCGCGTACACGCCGCTGTTCGCCGGCCCCCCGCCGCGCGCGACCGCGCCCCCGTGGAGCGCGCTGGAGCGTCCCCGCATGGCGGACCTGCTGCGGCGCGCGAAACTGCTGGGCGACCCGGTCACCGTCCGCTTCGAGGCGTGCCACGCCGAAGCCTGGTGCGACGCGTCCGGAACCGGCGCAGGCATCGCGGGGCTCGTGATACACGCCGAAGACCTCGATGCCGAAGTGGAGTTCTGGTCCAAGCTGCTACGCGTGCGGTGGCGGGGCCGGGAGCCCGACGCGGTCTGGGGCACCATCCCGTCCCTCGTCGCGGCCTCGACCGAACTGTTGCTCATCCGCGAAGCCGACGCGCCGGGCGTCCACGCGATGAACGACCGTGGCTTCCCCTCGATCGGCGTCTACAGCACCGCCATCGACACCGACTACGAGCGGGTCGTGAAGCTCGGCGCCACTCCGGTCGCCGCGCCGATCGCGACAATGGTCGGTGGACGTGGCGTCCGCATGGCCCTGATCGCGTCGCCGGGCGGAGCGCCCGTCGAACTGCTGACGCTCGCCAAGCCCATCTGAGGAAAGCTCGACCGAACAAGGAACATGCGAAAGGAAGAACCAACCATGGGAAACCGGCTCGAAGGCCCGGTGCTGGAGGGATCCCTCGTGCGCCTGGAACCGCTGGAGCACCACCACGCGGCCGACCTCGCCGCGGCGGCCGAGGAGGACCGCAGTCAGTACGGGTTCACTTGGGTACCGCGCGCCCACGAAGTGCACGACTATATCGACCAGCAGCACGGCCGCGCCGCATCGGGCCGGATGGCCCCCTATGCCCAGATCGACCTGGCCTCCGGCCGCGCCGTCGGTGCGACCGCCTACTGGGAGCCGAGGTTCTGGCCGGACACCGAGCGCCTATACGCGGTCGAAGTCGGCTTCACCTGGATCGCCGCCTCCCGACAGGGCACCGGTGTCAACACCGAGGCCAAGCTGCTGCTGTTCGGCCACGCTTTCGAAGGCTTCGGCGTCGTCCGGCTGGACCTGAAGACCGACGCCCGCAACGAGCGCTCCCGCGCCGCGATCACCGCGGTCGGCGGCCACTTCGAAGGCGTTCTGCGCAGCTGGTCCCGTTCCTGGGCTCCCGGCGAGGACGGCAAACTCCGCGACGCGGCGATCTTCTCCATCCTCGCGTCCGAGTGGCCCGAGTGCCGTGCCCGTCTGCAGCAGCGGCTTGCGGCGAAGGCGGCGGTCACGGATGGGGGCTCGGAAATTAAAATCTGAGTGGTGGCGGCGCCGGTCGTCGGGGCTCGGCCCATGGTTGGGATCATGCTGGGATGCTCATCTCTCTCGCGTGCCAGCTCACCCGCAAACTGCTCGGCGCGCTGGCCACCATCGCGCAACGCGACGCTGCACCGATCCCCGCGACGGGGCCGGCAGACCCGCCGCCCGGCACCGGCGCGTGCTCTCCCGGCAGACCACGGCGACGCCACGGCGCTGACGCGTGAGGTACCGGGTCTTGATCACCTCGCCCACGATCGCCTCGACCCACTCCGGCAACCGGCCGGACAAGCGTCCGCCACTCGAACGGCCCGGCAGCAGGTCCGAGACCACCCCGTCTCCCGCCCGCCAACGCCCCACCAGCACGTGGACCTGACGGCGAGAAACCCCGAGCCGCGCCGCGGCCTCGTCCGCGACCGCCCACCCGATCCGATCCGATCCAACCCGGCCAGCGGCCCGATCACCTCGGCCGCCCGCACCGCGGGCCCCACACTTCATCAGGCGCGGTTGGTAGCCCGCCCTCGACTATCGACCACTCCGCCACCGGCCCAGCCCTCCGCTGCGCACGCGACTACGGACGATCCGGCTGTAGTGCCGGCGAGTACGGGCTGTACGGCGAATCCGAACTTCCATGCACACGACGAATCACACCCCGCGCAGATGACTCGGCAGCGCGTGAAATCCGAGACCGGCCGACCCAGCAAACCGGGTGTCGACCGGGCATGAGTGACCAGCGTGACACCGTGCAGCCCTGCCTCGGCGATCGCGGGGTCGAGCCGGGTGAACAACGCTGCTGCGATGAGGTCCAGCCTCTGCACCAGACGCTGGAGGCCGCGCCAGTGAGAACCTCGAACTCCGTCAACGCCTAGTAGTGCTTTGTTAGGTTGGGTGTGCGCGTTGGAGGTCGTTGAGGGTGAGGGTTCTGGTGCAGGTGGGGCAGGTGCCGGTCCATATCGCCAGGATGACCTGCAGTTCGCGCAGGACGTGGTAGACGCTCAGGCCGGCGCAGGGACTTTTGGGTCCCTGCGCAGCAGGGTGCAGAAGGCCTGGTCGGCGGTGGCGAGGGTGACGTGGCGGTGCCAGCCGGTGTAGCTGCGGCCCTCGAAGTGGTCGAGGCCGAGGCCGTCTTTGAGCTCGCGGTAGTCGTGTTCGATGCGCCAGCGGATCTTCGCGAGGTGCACCAGGTCGGCCAGGTCGGTGTCCGGCGGCAGGGTGGTGAGCCAGTAGTCGGTGGGCTCCTCGGCGTCCTGGTCCCACTGCACCAGCAGTACCTCGGCGGGCAGCGCGCCGTCGGGGCCGCGGGGTATGGCCTTGTTGACCGGGCGTACCGGGAGCGCGAGGAACCGTCCGGTCATCGCGGCGGTGCGGTTGGCAGGGGTGGGGTGTGAGCCGGTGCGCCAGGTGACCTCGGTGAACGCCTCGCGCCCGGCCTGTATCGCCAGGGCTTTGACGCTCATCGGCTTGTCCGGGTAGTGCGGCTTGGGCCAGGGCCCGCGGGTGCCGGGGCAGGTGTCGACGGGCTCGGCGTCACCGGGCTGGACGGAGAGATCGGCGCTGACGGCGAGTGCGTAGGACAGGCCTCGCTCGGTCAGGGCCAGGCGGAAGGCGGTGTTCTCGCCGTAGGCGCAGTCCGCGACCACCGGCAGGCGCGGTAGGTCCCATCCACCGGGCCCGGTCATCTGCTCGAGCTGGTCCAGGGCCAGTTGGGGTTTGGTGCGGTGACGCACCGCATCCGGGATGCCGGTGCGCTCGCGGCGCAACCTGGTACCGGCGGCCAGGTCCTGGGCTTCCTGCTCGGTCGCCGATCTCGGTTTGACGTGATCGTCCCAGCTTTCGGGCAGAAACAGCCGCCAGTTCGCGGCCATGGAGGTGTGGTCGGTCACCAACTGCACGCTCACCCCGATCTGGCAGTTGCCGACCTTGCCCAGGGCTCCGGAGTACTGCGGGGCGACCGCCGGCGACATGCTCCCGTCCTTGGGGAACCCCACGTCGTCGACCGCGTACGCCACCGGCTTGATCTCATCGAACATGCGCAGAGCCAAAGCACGACGCACACGGGCGTAGTCCCAGGAGGAGGAAGTGATGAACTGCTGCAGGCGCTGATGGTCGATCCCGAGGCGCTCGGCCATGGGCTGCATCGACTTGCGCTTACCATCCGTCATCAGGCCCCGCAGATACAGCGTCGCCTTCCCCTTCTGGTCCACCCTGGCCAGATCCGCGAAGACCTCAGCAGCGAACTCCTCCAGCCGAGGAAGCACCCGAGCTATCTGATCCGGTGTCATACCAGGCAGCATGACACCAGACCAAGACCTAACAAAGCACTATTAGGGCCTGTATCGAATTCGGATCATGTCGTGCCCTGATAGAACGGTCTGGTGGCGCGTGGTGATGTGACGAATGTCGAGTGCGCGTTGATCGAGCCGTTCCTGCCGGTGGCGGCGACCGGTCCGCTGCCGCGGCGGGCTCGTGATCAGTTCAACGGGGTGATGTGGCGGTTCCGCACCGGCAGCCCCCGGCAGCGGCTGACCGACGAGGAGCCCGCAGCGTTCCGCCGCTTCCATCGAGCAGGGCATCATCCGGCACCGAACGACGTGAATGACCTCTCTCCAGGTGCAGCGGGTACGCCAGCGAGTTGCTGGCGCGTTTGCCCGGAGCCCGCGAGCCGCTGATGATAGTGATCATGGATAGGCGCGCAGGTGACCGGGAGGTCATTCGGTGAGGAGGCGGGCGTGTCGGTTTGGCGGATCAGGGACTTTCACGACGACGACCTGGACCAGGCGATCGCGCTGTGGGATCAGGGTCGGCAGGCCGATCTCTCCCACCCGGTCTTCCCGATTTCCGAGGTGATTGCCGCTGCTCGTGGCGGTCAGCCGGCGGTGGTGGCGGTGGTCGGCCCGGAGATGGTGGGTTTGGCGGTGGCCCGGGCGGAGGGCGAGCGTGCGTGGATCCTGCTGGTCGCGCTCTCCGGGTCCTGGCGCAACCGGGGACTGGGCAGTGCGTTGATCGCCGAGATCGAGCGGCGGCTGCGCGAGGCCGGTGTGCGCCGGATCTGCGCGATCCTGGCCCCCGATGCCACCGGTACCGCCGCGTTGGAGCACTCCGGCTACCGCCGCGGCGATGGGATGGTCTACTACGAGAAGCTCGAGCGCCTCGGGGCGGGGGACGCCGGGATGCTGGCCGAGCTCGGCGGTCGGATCGAGCCGCGGGGGTTGTGGGACGCCCTGGCCGGGATGCACGAGGCGAAGGAGACCATCGAGCGTCGGATCGTGCTGCCGCTGACGGAGCCGGAGGTCGCCCAGAGCTACGGGGTGCGCCCGCCCAAGGCCGCGATCCTGTTCGGGCCGCCGGGCACTGGGAAGACGAGTTTCGCGAGGGCGGTGGCGTCGCGGTTGGGCTGGCCGTTCGTAGAGCTGTTCCCCTCACGCCTGGCGGCGGTCGCCGAGCGCGGCGGACTCGCCGCGTCGCTTCGGGAGACCTTCACGGATCTGGCCGAGCTCGAGAGCGTGCTGCTGTTCATCGACGAGGTCGAGGAGATCGCCGCGGTGCGCTCGGGCATCACCGTCAACCCGGGTCACGGTGTGACCAACGAGCTGCTCAAGCTGATCCCGGCGTTCCGCGACCACGACAACAGGCTGCTGATCTGCGCCACCAACTCGCTGCGTACCCTGGACCCGGCGTTCCTGCGCCCTGGCCGGTTCGACTACATCATCCCGGTCGGCCCGCCTGACGAGGCCGCACGGGCCGCGATATGGCGCCGCTACCTCGGCCCGGCGGCCGACACGGTGGAACTCGGCCGGCTGGTCGAAGCCAGCGAGATGTTCACCCCGGCCGACATCGAGTTCGCCGCCCGTAAGGGCGCCCAACATGCCTTCGAACGCGAGGTCGCCGAGCGCGCCGGCCGTCCCGCCGCCACCGAGGACTACCTCGCCGCCGTCGCCGATATCCGCCCAACCCTCACTGAAGCTGCGCTGGCCGAATTCAGCGAGGACATCGCGCACTACGTGCGCACATAGCCTGCCAGCCGCACGCGGTGTCGTGTGCGCAAGCACGCGGGACCGGCCCCGTCTGGCCGCTTGCCGGTCGTGATCAAGCCGCGGCGGAGGCATGACACGCGCTCCATGGGGTGCGCTCGGGCTCAGGCGGCTAAGCGGGTGAACCGCGACGTCGCGGTCACGGTGGCGAACCCGCGCAGCATCCTCGACTGGTTCCAGGAGAGGCCGAAGTCGGCGTGATCGACGGTGAACCGAGTGGTAAGCGTGGCCGAGTCCGCGCCGTCGGCGGCGACTTCGGCGCTGAGCGCGATGGGCCGGGTGGTGTCCCGCGCCGTCAGACGGCCTTCGATCCGCACGGTGCCCGGCAGTGTGCCCGGCAGTTTTCGGGCCGCGTCGGCGCTGATGACATCGAACTGAGTGAACGGCAACTGCTCTGCGGAAAAGGAATCGTCCGAACGCAAGTGCTGCATTTGTGGCCTGGGCCGAGGGTCGGGGCGCCGTCCAAGTGCGCGTCACCGCGTATGCGGCGAACGAAAGCGCGATTCGGTTCAATCGGCGGCGTGGATTCTCGCACCTTGAGAGTGCCTACGCGATCCTGCTGCATGAGGCTGAGCGCGAGCCCATCTCAATGAGTCAGACTCACTATGTCCGATCCTGAAAGCGTGGCCTCAGCCGTGCCGCATTGGGGTCGGCTCGATCCGCTGGGTACGAGGACGGGTTCGATCGTGCTCATTGTCGCGATCAAGGTGCGGTCGGCCGAGTCCGGCTTCGGCCCGTGGTCGCTTCCCCGGTGGACCCGTGGAGACCGGATCTCCGCATTCTAGATCCGGCCGGGCGGCTGAGGCGGCTCGGCTCGGACCCATGCCCGATCTGACGGCACTTCAGATCGGATGAATCTCGGACAATTATCACGACTCCGCGTGTCGAGATGTTGCCATGGCGGATGTTCGTCAGTTCCAGCCCGGTGTGGAAGGAGTCGTGGACTCAACAACGGCCTCCAACTTCTCGTGAATCCTGATCGGATCCGGAGGCCTTTTCTTGTCCCATCCGACTTCCCGGGGTCGAGGGCTGTTCGCCCTCGCCGCGGCCGCCTTGGCGCTGGCGGCGACCCCGCCCCAGGCGCTCGCCGCCCCGACGCCCGGCCCCGCCGGCACGCCGGCGCAGGTTTCTCAGGGTTCTCACCCAGCCGCCCACGTCGTCACGCTGCTGACGGGCGACCAGGTCAACGTGACCACCTTCGCCGACGGCCGCAGCGTCGCTACCGTCCACCGAGCGCCCGGGCTGACCGGCGGGGTACTCGCTCAGGCGTCGGCAAGGATCTATATGTCTACCTGTCGGAGGTCATGCCGTACGTCGCGTCCGGAGTCCTGGACAAGCGGCTCTTCGATGTCACTCTCCTGATAGAGCGCGGCGCATTCCACCACTGCGCGGGCGTGGCAGGGTCTGACCGCCTCGGCGGCGGGCAGCGGCGCGCTCGGCGGCGGGATCGCGAAGATCTGGCTGGGCGGGAAGGTGAAGGCAAGGTTGGCGCAGAGCACCGCGTAGATCGGCGCCCCGGACGCCTGGCAGGCCGGCTACGACGGCAAGGGTGTCGACGTCGCGATCCTGAATACCGGGATCGACACGGGTCATCCGGACCTACCCTCGCCTATCTCGCCTCCTTCCGGTAGGCGCCTCTACGACGCAAGATCGGCGACCGTCCGTTCGCCCCGACGGCGTAAGGAGTGGATCTGAATCCGCCGGGCATCATCTCCCTGTCATCGGTCCGTGGCGTCGGGGTGAGCAGCAGCGTTGCGGCCGTGGGGCCGCAGCCGATGAGGGGCGGATTCAAGCGGTCGTCGCGAGGAACCCCCACCATCGCCACCGCCATCGGTACTGGCATCGCCGATCACGCGGACTACCGGTGACGAGCCCGCGAACACCTACCGCAGAGTTCTGCGAGAACGGCGCCAAGGCCGTCGCCGAGGAAGCCACGACCCGGCGCGTCAGACCGGAATTCTTCGCTGCTCACTCAATCGCTGAGCTACAGGTACGCACTGGCTACTGGCTCGGGTTGCAAGGGTACACAGCACGGCATTCGCTGGCCTGCACCTTCCAGTGCGCCTCGGCGGAGACCTCGCGCTGTTCCAGGCGATCGGCAGTCTGCCGGCCTCCGGCCCTGGCGGGCGCCGGCGCCGGAGGTTATGCGGTGTGGTGGGATGGTCAGGTCACCTGGTTGGCGGTGTCTTGGAGGGCCTTGTTGAGGTCGGTCGAGCGCACGTCGAGCTGCTTGGCGGCGTGTTTCGCGGCCTTCAGCTGTGCTTTTTCCACGGCCTCGGCCACTGTGCTCTCGCCGACGATGACCAAGGCGGCTTGTCCTTCGTCGATGATCTCTCCGAAGTCCTTGACGTCTGCTCGGGACATTCCCCGGTGCAGGTGGCCGCTGACTGCGCCGACCGCGGCGCCGACGACGGCCGAGCCGATGAGTGCCGGCGGGAAGAGCACGCCGATGACCCCGCCGATGGCGGCGCCGCCCCACGCCCCGTGGCGGGTGGCGGTCTCGTCCTTGTTGACGTGGACCTTGCCGGTCTCGTCCTTGGTGACGACGGAGGCGTCGTAGGTGCCGATGGCGCCGTGTTTGTGCAGGTCTTTGACGATGTCGTAGTCGTCCCGTGCTGCGGCCTCGTTCGGGTAGGTGCCGATGTACAGGAAGACCGAATCGGGCTTGGTCATATCTGATGTCCTGTTCTTTCCCTGCCGCGGCTGGGAGGAGCGCGCGGTGGCCGGCTGGAAGTCTGCAGCGTGGACGCTGTGAGCGGCAGGGTCAGCTCATCCGCGTGTGCGCTTCGGATTTCCCTTCGGCTCCAGGATGCGTGCCGTTGGGCGCCCCGGCCTCCCGGCGCCGAGCTAGAAGCGTCATGAAAATCTTCGTGTTCTGATGTGGTGGCCTGGCGTAGCCGGCCCGCCGCTCGCTTGTTCACGCTGGTGTGGGTAGCTGCCAGGCTCCGTCTGTGCGGGTGAGGCCGAGGTTGATGAGGGTGCGCAGGTTCAGGGCGGCGGCGCGGGTGTGGATCCAGGTGTTGTTGGGGATGGTGCCGCGGTAGCGCAGGCGGCGGTTGTTCCCGGCGACGAGCCAGGCGACGGCCCGTTCAACGGGTGGGCGCCAGCGGCGGTAGGCGGCCTGCCAGTCGGGGTCGGTGGTGGCCTGGCGTCGGGCGGCGGTCTGCTGGTCGTGGTGGGGTCGGATGGTCAGCACCCGGCCGGCCTTCGCTTTCGTGCACTGCTCGCGCAGCGGGCAGGTGGGGCACTGGTCGAAGACCGCTTTGCGCTGATGGTGGATTCCACTGGGTGGAGTGAGCGGGATGGTGTGCCCGGCGGGGCAGGTGACCTGTCCGGTGGTGTCGATGGCGAAGTCGTCGAGGCTGAAGCCGCCGGGTACGGCCGTGGTCAGCGGCGCGGGTTTGAGGAACAGGCGGTGTCCGCGCTCGAGCAGGGCGGCGCTGGCGCTCCCGCTGCTGTAGGCGGTGTCGCCGTACAGGTCCAGGCCGGTGGCCTGGTCGTCTTCGTTGATCAGGTCGAGGGCGACGGCGGCCTCGTGGTGCTCGGGCCCGGAGCCCGGGCGGATGGCGAGGGCGGTGTAGATCCCGGTCTCGGGTTCGATGGCGAGGTGGGCTTTGTATCCGTCCTGCTTGTGGGTGCGGGTCTTGTGCACGTGCCGTGATTCGGGATCGACGGTGGAGATCACGCGGTTCTCGGCGGTGCCGCGGGTGATGCGCCAGCGCCCGTCGCGCCCGTCGGAGTCCTCCGCGGGTTCGACGTCCTGGCCGGCGACGAGGGCGAGCAGGCCGAGGGCGTCTGCGGGCTTGGGGCCGTGCTCGCGCTCGGGCAGGGCCACCAGCAGCCGGATCGCGTCGGTCACCAGCGCGTCGACGAGTTCGGCCCGGGCCTGCGGGTCGTTCCAGGCGATCGCGGGTTTCCCGGGATCGGCGTAGTCGTGCGCGGTGCACACGGCCGCGACCACGTCCGCGGCACCGGGCACCTCGCGCGCGACGCGCCGGATCGCGGCGATGATCTGGGTGACGGTGTCCTGGGTGGCCACCGCGTCATCCAGCACGGTGGAATCCAGCGCCCGGCGCACCTTGCCCTTGAGGATCCCGGTCTCGGCCACCACCGCGCGCACGGCGGTGAAGATCCGCTGTGGGTCCGCGGAGCGCGACAGGCGTCGGCGGAAGTAGGCCAGCAGCGACGGGTCGAACCCGGTGTCATACAGCCCGAGCCCGCACGCGGCCTTCCACCGCAGGTCACAGCGCAGCTCCTGGACAGTGTCGAAGTCCGAGTGGCCGTTAAGGGCCTGGAGGGTGACGGCCGCGGCCAGGATCGCCGGAGGCATCGAGGGACGTCCGTTGCGCGAGGGGTACATGTCCGCGAACATCTCCGCCGGAAACAACGCCTCCCGGTGCTCGGCCAGGAACGCGAACACGCTCCCGGCCGGGATCAGCTCCCGGCACGTCGCCCACACATCTGGCCCGACCAGCTCACCCGTCCACTCACCCTGCATGACAGCATTCTGGCCCGGCCGCTACGCGGCCGGGCCAGAATGCATGATTTTCATGACGCTTCTAGGGCCCGGTTGACAACCGAATGGCCGTGAATCGCCGTTGAGCGCGGTTGCGTCTGCACGGCGTCAAGCGTGCGCCGCATCCGGTCGTCCGTTGTGCCAGCGGCCGTGCCGGCGTCCGGACGCGCGGCGCTGGCGTGGGCGCGAACGGAGGCGGCGAACACCCCCGCCGCGATCGCGGGAATCGTCTACTGGTCCTGAACCACGCCCGCACCCGGGACCCACGCGACCCGCCCGTGTGCCTGGGTGACTTACGATCGCGGGCGCGCCACGATGCATTCCCGGCGCGGATCACCTCGCTAAAGCCGGATGACGACCAGGGCGATGTCGTCCCGGGCGCCGCCGTCGACGCCGAGGTCCGCCAGCAGGGTATCGGCCAGATGCTCGGGGGTGTACCCAGCGTGGCGTCCGAGCGTACGGGTCAGTCGGGCGAGGCCGGTGTCGATGTCCTCGGTGCGCCGCTCGATCAGGCCGTCGGTGTAGAGCACGAGAGTTTCGCCGGTGTTGTAGTTCACGCCGGCTTGAGGCCGGGGTACGTGCGTGGGACGGGCGCCGAGCGGGGGGTCGGTGGCCTGGTCGAGCAGGTCGCAGCGACCGTTGGCGCGCACGAGCACGGGTGGCGGGTGTCCGGCGCTGCTGTAGATGATCAGGCGGCTGCGTGGGTCGATCATGGCCTGGGCGGCGGTGGTGTTCAGCGCGCCTTCGACCGAGCGGGCGTAGAGGCCGAGCACTTCCAGGGCTTGGGCCGGGCGTTCGAGAGCACGGATCGCGGCACTCAGCGCGCTGCGGAGCATGCCCATCACGGACGCGGCCTCCAGGCCGTGGCCGACCACGTCCCCGACTGCGGCGGCAAAACGGCCGTCGGACAGATCCACCAGGTCGTACCAGTCCCCGCACACATTCAGTGATCCGGTCGCCGGCAGATAGCGGACCGCGACGTTCTCGTGGTGAGGCAGGTCCGGGGCTTGGAGCATCGCCTCCTGCAGGGTCAGCGCGACCTGCTGCTCGCGCGCGTGGGCCTCGCGCAGGTCCTCGTTGAGTCGCTGCAGCTGGCGGGCCCGCGCGTAGAGCTCGGACTCCAGCGCCTCGCGTTCGACCTCGTTGCGTCTGCGCCGTTCGGGGCGGTGCTTGACGTACGCGGTGACGTCCTCGACCCGATGGATGATCCACGCCACGGCCCCGTCCGGAGCGAGGATCGGGGTGTTGACCGGCGACCACCAGCGTTCCTCGAAGCTACCGGGCTGGGCGGCGTTCGGGATGTCGTACCTCTGCAGCGCCATCGTGTCCGGTGCGCGAGTGATAAGGACCCGGTGCAGGGAGGCGTTGAGGTTGCGCACCCCGTCCGCCTCGGGGTCGGCGGGGTTGTTAGGGAAGGAGTCGAAGATCCGCCGCCCGAGTAGTTCCGCCCGCGTGCGACGGGTGGCGGTCAGGTAGGCCCGGTTGACCTCGACGATCACCAGGTCGCAGTCCAGTACCAGGTAGGGGCTGGGCGTGGCGGCGAACAGTGCGGCGTAGTCCAGGTCAGTCATCAGACGCAGCCCCTGTTCCGTTGTCCGCTGTACCCTCGTCCGCTTCCACGCTACGAGCAGCGCGCTGTGCACGCCTCTTCGTAGTAGCCGCCCGTGGGGCCGGAGAACATGGCGGTCGGCGACCACGCCCGCACCGCGTGCAGCGTGGCCCGATAACGCGAGGCGGCCGCGAACGCGAAGCGGAAGGGCTGATCGGATCGGTCAGGCCCGATGCCGAGCACGACCCCGTCGAACACGGGTTCCGGTACCTCGCCGCGCACGACCACCAGCGGGCAGTGCGCATGCGCAGCCAGGCTTCGGCTGACCGAACCCAGCAGCATGCCCGCGAAGCCGCCGCGGCCGCGCGTGCCGGTCACCAACAGCGCGGCCTCCGTGCTCAGGGCACTAAGCGTGCGCGCGGCGGAGAGATCGGACAGTTCCATCTCGATATCCACGCCGATGAAGTGCTCCTGGACGCGTGCTGCAGCCGCTTCGAGCAAACGCTGCCCCTCTGCGCGGCGATGCTCCGCGTAACCAGGAGGCGCGAGCGGGAGAGCACTCGGCAGTTCGAGCGCGTGCACCAGCATCAGCGGCACGCCACGCGACATCGCCGCCAGCGCAGCCCACGCCGCAGCACCCGCGGAGTTCTCCGAAGCGTCCACACCGGCGACCACGGGCCCCGGAAATCTCTCGTCGGCGAGTCCGTCGGAGGTCCGCATCGTTCTGCCCTCCTACCTCCGCTGCTCGGTGTGTTCAGCGGCCCCTTCTTCACCAAGATCGCTCGCTCGCGCGCAGATGCACGGGGACGAAGGTCCCGGATTATCAAGATCACGGCGTGGCTCGCCGGGGGCGAGACTGGCGGCCTCTTGACGGGGTTCGGGAACTTCGCTGGAGGAATTTCGGAAGGAGTTCAGGGGCGAGTGAGTCCGGCGCTCGCGGACGGGAGCCTCGCGCAGGGTGGAGTCTCGGCACTGCTGCGGCGTTGGTCACGTCCGCTGTGGTGGTGTCCGGACTCCGCGAGGGCCTGTTCCGCGTTCCAGAATAGGTCTGAGGAGTCGTCTCGGCTTCCATCCAGGGCCCGGTATTAGCGCAGGGAATTGCCCTGAACTGCGGACCAAGCGTTCTACCGTGGACGGAAGCCGGGAAGGTCAGGCCGGATCCGGTGTCGAAGGTGTAGGTGGTGGCTGCTGCGGCGGAGTGTGCCGTGACGAGCGCGGTGGCGGCCAGGGCCGCGGCCGCGGCCGCGGCGAACAACCCGGACCGGCGCAGGGGGAGCGAGTCGAGCGCCCCGCGGCTGCGTTGGCGCGCTGCTGTGTTCGGACATGAGCATGGCTGCCATATTCATTGAGGGCGGGGCGGCGGCTTCGGCGGCGTTCACCAGTGAAGCCGCCGCTTCCGTCTCTCGTGCACGGGCCGGTCGGGTGGGCGGGTCCGGCGCTTCTGGCCCGGTTAGGGGCTGGTGCAGGTGATCGCGGTCGTGGAGGGCGTGCCGCTGGCGAGGAATCCCACGGTCGTGGAGCCGCCGGGGGCGATTGCGCCGTTCCAGCTGAGGTTCTTCACCGTCGCCTGGGATCCTGAGGTGGTCAGTGTGCCGTTCCACAGCTGGCTGATCGTCTGCCCCGGCCCCAGGGTCCACCTGATCGTCCATCCATTGAGCGCCGAGGCACCGGCGTTGACCGTGATCTGGGCCTGGAATCCGCCGGACCAGGAGTTGACGGTCTGGTAGGTCGCCGTGCACGGGCCGGTGGCCGGCGGAGTGGAACTAGGCGTCGCGGACGGGGTGGGTGACGCCGTGGCGCTGGGCGTCGGAGACGGAGCCGTGGTGCCCTCGTACTGTGCGGCCACCTTCGCCAGGTCGGTGCCGCTGCCCTTCATGTACGCCTGGTTGACCCAGGCAGTGAAGGCACTCTGCGTGGCCGGTGAGGAGGTGCCCGACCACAGTTCCTCCTTGTCCTGGTCGAAGTAGCTGACCAGTTTGAGGTCGGGGTAGCTGCCGGACTGCAGGGCGGTGGACATGTCGCTGATCCACTGGGCCTTGTTCCCGCCGTCCTCGCTGGACCCGACCTCGGCGAGCATCACCGGTCGTTTCGGTGCGATGGCGCGGGCCTGGGCGTAGGCGCTGGAGAACAGGGCGTCGAAGGACGTCCAGTGGTTGCCGGTCGGATCCCACGACGGATCCAGCCCCCAGTTGTAGCCGTCGATCGCCACCCAGTCGACGTAGGCGTCGCCCGGGTAGGAGAGCGCCAGGTTGTTGTACGCGGCATCCGGGGTGGAGCCGTTGTTGAAGCACCACACCCATTGCACGCTCGTCGCGCCGGCTGCGACGACGAGGTCGTGTACGTGCTGGTAGGCCTTGATGTAAGGGGTGGGATCGCTGTTGTTGTTGACAATGCCCCAGGGGTACCAGTTCCCGTTGAACTCGTGCCCCCACCGCACCATGATCGGTGCTTTGACCGAGGCGAACTGCGCCCCCTCGGCTTTGATATAGGCGTCCCACTTGCCGTCGATGATGTCCTGGAGATGGATCTGGCCGGCATCGTCGACCCCGAGGTTGGGGTTCCACGGCTCCCAGGTGAAGTCCATCATGATGCCCTGGCTCCACAGGGTCCTGGCATCGGCCGCGTCGAACGCGTCGCCGCTCGCCCAGTTGTCGAACCACTGGACGCTGGCCGGGGCGACACCGTACCGGCTTAGGACTGGAAACAAAACAAGCTCGGGGCGCGCGTGCGCTCCGTCGCATGGTGCCACGCCAGCCCTCCGGACCGGCCCTTGGCCGATCTGATAGACAGTACGCATGCAGACTGGGCGGTTGGCTCTGGATGAGCAGTTGCGCGTCTTGCAGCCCGTGCTGGAGCGCAATCGCACGCTGGTGGAGGTTGCACAGCGGTCGGTTGGCCTCGGGCTGCCGGATTGGTACCTCGCGGCCGGCTGCGTGTGTCAGACGGTGTGGAACGTTGCGACTGGTCAGGCAGCCGACCGAGGGATCAAGGACTATGACCTGGTCTACTTCGATTCGGCCGATCTCTCATGGGAAGCCGAGGATGCCGCGATCCAGGCTGGTATGAGAGTGTTCGGAGACCTTCCGGTTGTGGTGGAGATCCGCAACGAGGCCAGGGTGCACCTGTGGTACGAGGAGAAGTTCGGGGTCCCATGTGTGCCATACGACTCTACCGAGGCCGCGATCGACACCTTCCCGGCCACGGCTTGCTGCGTGGGCGTCCGGATCGAGGACGATGGCCGGTGGAGCATGTATGCACCGTACGGTTTATCGGATGTCTTTAACCTCGTCATCAGGCCCAACCCGGTCCAAGTGACTCGGGAGGTCTACGCAGCTAAAGCCGACCGATGGCGCCGTCAGTGGCCCGAACTGACCGTGACCGCCTGGTCGCCGAACACGCCCGGACTCGCGACCTCGTAGCAACGGGGTCACCGTGCGTTGCGCAATCGGCGCCAGCAGATGATCGCGCAGCCGAGGGCGAGGAAGGCTTGGTGGATGTCGTCGTAGGGTCGGACCGGGGCGCGGCGCTGGTGTTCCCACCAGCCCGTTTCCCCGGCCCGCCCTCCGAACCGGACGTGCCCGTCACCGAGCATCCGGCTCTCCACAAGCCCCGTTGGGCGGGATGTCTTCCCTTATGCACCTCTGGGCCAGGGAGCGGGGATCTTGGTTCCCCGGTAGAGGTAGCGTCTGGTGCCTACCTTCGCCGGGTTGAACAAGACCACCTCTCCGTCGGCGGGCCACCAGCCGTCGTTCGTGAAGCGGCGGCGCAGTTCCTTCCAGGTGGTCTTCGGGTGTTTGCGTCGCAGCCATCCGAAGACCCGGCGCCACAGGTAGGCCCTCACGTAGGCGAAGGTCTTGCTGGAGCAGCCGTACCGGAAGTAGGCGGTCCAGCCACGCAGCATCGAGTTGAGCTGACGCAGCAGGGCTTCCAGTGGCAGGTTCTTGCCCTGCCGGCACAGTGCCTTGATCTTGGCCGTAACGGCGGCCAGCGCCTTCTTGGCCGGATAGACGTAGACGTAGTGACTTGCACCTCGTCTACCAGGCGCGTCCTACAATCGCTGGTCTAAGCTGGGCCGAAATCGCCACTGTCCTCGCAGGTCAGGGAGGGGCACTCGATCCGAGCTGCACCCGTTACGGTTTGAGCTTCATGTTCCTGATCTTCTCAAGCAGGTTCCTTATCTCGGCGGGAACCTCGTCTGTCACCGTGGCAGCCGCGTGCCGGTAGGTAAGGGAGTCCTTGCCAGCGAATCCGATCCCCTGGTCCACCAGTTCGCCCTTGCGGACAACGAAGTCGAGCCACCAGGCATCGAGCTGTGTTTCCAGCATGTCCTCGAAGACGGCGAAGGTATCGTTCACCTGGGTCATCGGCCAGTTTTCCTCGGCCCCGCCGAGGTACCTGAGCAGCAGCTCATTCAACTTCGCAGCATTGGCGGCTGTGGATTTGGCATCATTCTCGTCTCGACCGCGCTCACGCATGCGGTCTGCGCAGCCCTTGTCGCCATCGAACAGGACATAGGCGGGAATGCCAGACAGCTCCAGGACGGCATGGGCCAGCATCAGTCCCTGCTTGGAGCCGACCGGTGCGACCGTGATGCCGCTGACCGACAGCGGGCGGCGGTCGCGCTCCGCGGCTCCCTCAATGACTGCCTGCTCGGTACCGCCCTCAACCAGTGCGACAGCATCGGCGAACAGGGCATCGCTGAGGCTGTTAAGACAGACTCCGTCGATCTGCCTGCGGATTTTGTCGGGTGTCAGGAATCCACTCAGCCGCTTGCAGACGTCAGCCAGCGTCACGTGCGAGACTGCCACCAGCCAGGACTGAGGGCCGGCACCCGTCGTGCGAGTAATCCGCCGCACCTGCTCGAAGCGCCGAGGTTCGATGAAGTACGCGCTGTGAGTCGCGTAGGTGACCTGGAGCCCTTGGGCCGGGTCCTCAGCGAGCGCACGCAGGACCGTTGCAAAGGCGCGCGCTTGCACTGGATGCTGGAAAAGTTCTGGCTCCTCGATGGCCAGGCAGATGATGCCTTTGTTGTCGGCTGCGGCTCCACGCTCGGCGAGGAGCTTGAGGGCGGAGATGAGCAGTGCGCGCTGAAATCCGTGGCCTTGTCGGTCGACCCGCGTCTCCACGGTGTCGTCGACCACACTGACGCGGAATTGCGCTCGCGCTGGCCGAAAATCAACCTCCCTGGCACTGACGCGCACAGAGCGGCCGCTGGTAAACGCGCAAACCGCTGCCGACAGCTCTTGAGAGAGCGTGTCGAGTTGCGAGCCAAAGTGCTGAAGCTGGATCGCCTCCTGCGCCTCCTGCAGTTGGCTGCTCAACTCCGCTAGGGCGCCGTCCGCTGCTGTGCGGTCGATTGCCATCTCGAGCACGCGGCCGATGATGGCATTTTTGGAGTCCTGTGCTTCCTCGCTGGCTCGCAGATCGGCGGTCACCAACACGAAGTCAAAGATGCCGGACAACTTTCCTTGGCCAGCGAACCCAAAAAAGTTCGTGCCCTCAATTTCAGCTTCGACGAGCTGGTCGAAATGCTCGCGTTCCCACGCGAACATTGCCTGCTCAACGGCGGCCGCACTTGTGGCGGTTGGCAGGTTGAGCTGCGACTCGGCCTGCCTTAGCTGGTTGTAGGCGGCCCGCTTTGCCGTCGCGTTAGCTTCACGCCTCACCACCTCAAATGGAGGGTAGGCCAATGCCTTGCCGGTGATTTTATCAACCCCGTCGTCCCAATGTCGCCAGATAACAACCGTGTCGAGATTCTCTGGAGCGTATTTTCCGAGCGCTACCCTGTCTTCCGCCGAGAGCTTATGGAACTCGACCTCGACTGTAATCCTTCGCTGATCTGCCGGCGCGCCAGAGAAGATGTCCTCGTCGGTTAGCTGTGTCGCCTTGTCGCCGTTGAAAAACCAGTCAAGCGCGCGAAGCACTGATGACTTACCGACGCCATTTGGTCCGATGAACGTCGTGACGTCATCGAACATTACCTCGACATTATGGAGGCAGCGAAAGTTCTTGATCCTGGCGCGTTTAATCAGCACTCACATATTCCACTACAAGATCACGAAACCCGCAAGCTACTTACTGAACTCTGGCGTACCTCGACCAAAGATGGCCCGCCTGCCCGCGCGCATTAGCTACTCCGTATAGTCAGTTGGGACTATGGGGCACGGCCGCTTGGGCATCCCATGCGCGTGAGACTCGGCTACAAACAGGCGGGCGCGCACGCTTGAGGCGCCAAACGGTGCGGCAGATCGGCGGCACTGTGTGACGTGTTCATCGCGCTGCTGTCGAAGGACAATCCGTACACATCCGAGCCGGCGATCGACGT
The DNA here is from genome assembly GCF_000504285.1 of Actinospica robiniae DSM 44927. Lineage (NCBI taxonomy): Bacteria > Bacillati > Actinomycetota > Actinomycetes > Catenulisporales > Actinospicaceae > Actinospica > Actinospica robiniae. Next base: position 751,989 of record NZ_KI632511.1, read on the forward strand.
GACACCGCGCTATCGACGACCCTCGCTACGAGGCTTCGGGGAGCGACGGCCGCCCCGGCCGAACCGTTGGTTTCGAGGCCTGCGCCCTCAACCGCTGTTGGCGTGCCGCCGCATCGTCAAGCGTCTGCCGATCGGTCGGCTCCTGGGGCTGGTCCGGCGGCTCGTCTACCGCTGTTGCTTGGGACGGTCGTGCGGCCTTCACAGGCTGTTCGGCCCAGATGATGCACGTTCGGCGCTCTTGAGCGGCGATGGTTGTGATGGGGTAGGTCGGCTACCGCGTCGGCGGCTGCATGCAACTGCGGCGAACGAGGTGCAATAGTTGGAGACGGTAAAAGCTCTTCGGAGTGACACCGAAGAGTTCTAACGAGGTTTCAGCGACTTGCTGTGTGGGTCGGTGGACTGCGCCGGACCGACTTCGAGGCTGCGGTTCCGGTTCTCGCCTGAGCGGGAGAGCCTAACGGGTCGTCGGAACTGATTGGCGACGACCCTCGAACTCACTTCCGCCGGCACCGTCCCTCGGGGAGCTCAAGGCTGTTGAGCCGGGCGAGTGCTATCCGGCGGAGTGGAAGCGGGTCAATAGATCGGTGTGGTTGACGGCAGTCACGGTCGGTTGAATACCGTTCCGTGTTGTTCTCGATGCAGAGCGGGATTCTCCGGGCGCTGCTCCCACGGCGCTCCCTGCTCCCACGATGATGGGAGCAAGTACAAGTAAAGCACATGATTACCTTTCGGTAAAACATGGGCCTGGCCTGCATACTTCGCGGTGGGCGATACTGGGATCGAACCAGTGACCTCTTCGGTGTGAACAAAGCAATCACTTAATATCTCTTACAAGAGATTATGGCACGCATTCGATTGACGTGCAGCTTTTCTGATTCCCTGTCGTGTAGCCCTTCCATTCAGTGCGGTTCGATGCGGTTGAGCGATGTTCGAACGGCCGTTTGCTCCCCGGGTTGCTCCCCGTTCCTGCTCCCAGCTGCTCCCAAGCGATGCCGGTTGTGTGCGGGGCGCTTGACGTGCTCCCAGAGCGGCTGACGACCCGTTCGTTCTTCTCGCGGAAGGCCTTTGAACTGCGAGTACTTCTCGGCGGCTGGCGCCATGAGGGGCGTTGCTGGGCTGCCGATGGCTCGCTGGGAGCACCCGGAGGCTGCTCCTGCTCCCAAGCGGAGGTGGTCAGCGCGAACTCCTTGAACGGCCGAGCTCGAGCCTGGTCGTCGACCGCGCTGCTCCCAATCCTTGGGAGCAGGTGAACTCTTCGGGCTCTCCGAGGAGGTAGGGTGCGCCGGGTTCCGGCCAGGCTTCGGGCTTGGCGCTGCTAGGCATGGAAGGTTTGAACTGCAGCGAAATCAAGAGCCGTGGTTGGATCCCGGCGCGCTTCACCCGTGTTCTGTTCGGCCGTCAGCCAAAACCTATTCCTCCTCCGCCGCGGGCTGGCCTTCGGCCGTCGGCTGGGGCACTGCCTTGCTCGGCCACCACGTTCGCTGACCCATTGGAACCGGGCCGCGCCGGATCGGGAAGTGCCAGAGACCGCGCCAGAGTACGTGCTGCCATTCGGCTGGATCGGCTCCCTCGGGTGGTGTCGGAGACCATTCCTGCAGATCCGTGCTGGTCATGCGCGCGCGGCTCTGCTCAGAATCCGGGAACTCGTGCTCCGCAAGGACCACCTGGCCGATCGGGCGGTACTCGACTCCAGCCTGGGTGATGGCCCAGTCTTCTCCGTGCAGTTCGTACATCGCGCCGTGCAGCTTCCAGGGCGCGAATGGATCGCGGCGCTTGTACGCGACCGCGAGGACGATCGCTCGATGCAGGTCCCGAAACACCTGCGCCCAGTTGATCGTTCGCGGGCCGTCCCAGCGATCGGTTGCTCGGAGCTTGGCATTGATCCGGCCGGCCACCTCGGTCGGCGTCTCGGCCGAGGTCCAGTTCTCCTCGATGACCGGCGTTCCACCGCCGGGTGCGGCGTCAACCCATGCCTTGACGTTCAGGAACTCGCCGTTCGGCGTGGAAAAACGTCCGTCACCCATGTGGAACTGCCAACTGAAGGTGATGTCGATCCTGGGTTCGAGGCTGGCCCGCAGCGTAATCTCCCCCTCGGCAAGGGCATCGAGCTTGTTCGCGGTCCCCATCGAGCCCGCTACCGAGAAGAACGAGACGTCCTCGCCAAGCGTGGCGATGATACGGTCCTCGTCCTGAACCTCCGAAGCGCTCTGCTCGTCGAGTTGGCTCTGGATCTCATCCCTGCTGTCGCTCGGCCGGGTGGAGTCGTCGCCGGCGTCTGAGTCGGACAGCAAGTCCAGGATGGCGTCAGCGTCCGCTTCCTTGGATCCTTCCCTTATGGTCGCGTTGAGCTGCCTCCAAAAGAGCAGGAACACGTCAACGGTGTCCCCGGTCAAGCGGTCTGTGTTGCCGTCTTGATGACGGGTGACCCACCATCGCGGCACTCCGGATTCGTTGGTGCAGTAGAGATTTGCAGTGATCCTGGAGGCGACATAGACCTCCGCCAGCATGAGAAGAGGGCCGACGGGCAGTGTTACCTTGCTCAGACCACCCAGGTGCACTCTAAGTTCTTGCTCGCCGACCGCGAGTGAGTACACATCGCCGTCCTCCGAGTGCGTCGCGTCGTAGACTGCGCGCGTCGCGGCCTCGGTTACGCGCCGCCAAAGGCCGGTGAAGGCGTAGCGCGCCTGGCGCTGGAGGCCGGCGTGCTCAATGGCTTCGGCGGTGGCAGCGCCCGCTTCCAGTTCCTTTTTGATCTGATTCGCTCTGAGTGACTGGAGTCGGCGCTGTGCGTCGGACATCGCGCCGTCGGGCCGGAGCAACTCGATGATGCGGCGCGCGTCCGTGGGTCTCGCACCAGGGTCCTTCTGCAAGAGCTCGGCGACGGCCCGGCGGACCATCGGATCGGTCCCCTCTGGGAAGTCCGGGATCAGAGAGGCCTGCGCCTGACGAAGGTTGTCTCCGGTGATCGGCAGAGTGCCGTTGAGCGCTTCCAATGCCGACAAGCCGAGGGCGTACATGTCGGACATCACCGTCTCCGGGTCGCCGTTGTGCAGTTCCGGAGCCTTGTACTCCGGCGTGCCGCTGTCCTTCCAACTGACGGATGCGGTTGCCCTGTCCAGAATTTTTGACGTGCCGAAATCGGCAAGGCACCAGCGATCCTGATACCACAGGATGTTGTGCGGCTTGATGTCGCGGTGCAGCACCCCAGCGACGGTCAGCTCCTGCATCGCGCGTGCTACATCCAACAGCAGGTTCCTGACCTCGTCAGAGCCCAAGGCTCCGGATTCGGCAATCCGGCTCGCGAGGCTGTGATCAGCCAGAGGCATGACCAGCAAAAGTTCGCCGTCCCGATGCGCGTAGTCGAGTACGGGCACCAGGTGCTTTCCCCTGGCTTCGCGGAGCTCACGAGCGATCTCGACCTCGCGCTCAGCCAGTCGGGGCTCCTCCCTGCGCCGCCGGTCGGTGTCTAGCCGAATCGTCACGTGCTTGACTGCGACCGGGTTTCCCTCGGCATCCTCGCCACGGTAGACGTGCGTGAACAGACTCCCGTGGCCCAGAGTGCTTTCAGTACCGTACCTGTAGACCTTTCCCTCGTCACTCGTGAACTGCTGCATGGTGGTCGTAGAAGATGAGGACTCCGGGGCGGAGGGCGCAGTGAGCTGGGTGAGCCGTTCCACCGCCGGGCGGAGCGTTATTTGCGTGCGCAGAACCTCCGCCTCCACCTCCCGGTACAGCTGCAGCGGGTCGACGACCCCATTAGCAAGGTCTCGGTGCCGGCGCGTGTCCAAGGCTTCGAATTCCGCCTGCGTACCCTCTGCCTCTCGGAGGAACTGCTCAGCCTGCGCGTGCCAGGCAAGGTACATCCGGCGCCCGTCCTCGGCCCCGGTCGGTCCGTGGAAGCCGGACGACAAGAGATTCTTCGATGAGAGGTCCTGTGTCTCAAAGAGCCGCAGCGCGTTCGCGGCTTGATCGCGGTTGAGTGGAGCCACGGCACCATTGTGAACCGCTCCGGGATCGGTCCAGACTCTATGGCTGGGGTTCCAACTGCGGTTTTGACTGTGTGAGGTAGAACTCTGTCTCGTACTCTACGGGTGGGACGTGACCTATCTCACCGTGCAGCCGGGTGTTGTTGTACCAGTCGATCCACTCGGCGGTGCCCAGTTCGACGTCGGTCAGGGTGCGCCAGGGGCCGCGCCGGTTGATCAGCTCGGTCTTGTACAGGCCGATGGTCGACTCCATCAGGGCGTTGTCGAGGGCGTCGCCCACCGTGCCGATCGAGGCGGCGATGTTCTCGCCGGCCAGATGGGCCGCGAGACGGAAACTCGTATATTGAGAACCCGCGTCGCTGTGATGGATCAAACCTTCCCGGTCCTGGCCGGCGCGGTCGCGCTGCCACAGCCCCATCTCCAGGGCGCCGAGCACGAGCGGTGTCGCCTTCGAGGTCGCGGCGGACCACCCGACGATGCGGCGGGAGAAGGTGTCGACGACGAAGGCGACGTAGACGGTCCCACCGTAGGCTTGTACATACGTGAAGTCGGCTACCCAGCAGCGGTTCGGCGCGGGGGCGACGAAGTTGCGCTGGACCAGGTCCGGGGCTCGCTCGGCGGACGGGTCGGGCACGGTGGTGCGCACCTTCTTCCCGCGCACCGCGCCAGACAGGCCCAGCTCGCGCATGAGGCGCTCGACGGTGCACCGGGCCACCTCCTGGCCGCGGCGGTTGATCTCCCGCCAGACCTTGCGGGCGCCGTAGACGCCGAAGTTCTCGCTGTGGACGCGGGCGATCAGCGCCTTGAGCTCGCCGTCGCGCACGGCGCGCGCCGAGGCCGGGCGCTTCTTGAAGTGGTAGTACGTGCTGGGATCGATACTGCAGCCGTGCGCGGTCAGCGCGGTGCAGATCGGCTCGACTCCGCCGAAGCGGTCCCGGTGCTCGTCGATGAACGCTACGAGCGTGTGTGTGGCCGGTCGAGCTCGGCCGCGAAGAAACTCGCCGCCGCCTTGAGGATCTCGTTTGCTCGCTTGAGCTCCGCGTTCTCCCGCTTGAGCCGCTTGATCTCCTCGGCCTCCGCCGTCGTGACGCCCGGGCGGGCACCGGCGTCGACCTCGGCCCGGCGCACCCAGTTCGTCAGCGTCTGGGCGGTGCCGATCCCGAGCTTCGCCGCGATCGACTTGATCGCCGCGTGCTCGGAGGGGTACTGGTCCTTCGTCTCCAGCACCAGGCGCACGGCCCGGTCACGGAGATCTTGTGGGTATGGCTTGCTCATGACGGACTTGATCCTTCCAAAAGATCAAGCCTGGATCAACTCCGGTACGGTTCATTGTGCCGTGTCGACCGAAGCCATCATCAGACGCCAGCGAATGGCCATTGATCCGGTATAAGCCCCAAATCAGCGGCCATGTCCTTGTCGCAGCGGTGGCGTCTGTACACCCAGATGTGCGAGAGCCAGCTCGACAAGGCCTTCGCGCTCCTCGTCTGTCAGCACCGGACCGGCGGCGCCGTCCGGGGTCCGTGGCGTCGCCGCCGGCTCACTCCAGCCGTAGATCGTCGACAGGCGGCCGAACACCACGGAGCGAATGCCGCCTAGGGCGAAGGTCGTGCGTAGTTCACGGTCGTGCTCTGGGCCGGGAATGCTGGCGGCCAGCGCGGCCTCGATCCTTTGCGGGGTCGAGGGCAGGCCGTGAGTACTGCCGATCGCGGCTCGAGCTCCGGGGTCGGTGAGCAGCGGGTGGAGGCCTGGGATTCCCGGGATCAGGTGGTCGAGGTAGCCCCTGATGATCCGCTCCGGTGCCATGTCGCCCGGCTCCGCCGCGGCCGCGAATTCGGCGAGGGCCCGCGAGATTGGGCCGACAAGCCCTTCCAGCAGCTCTTCCTTCGACGCGAGGCGGTAGTAGAGCGCCGACTTCGAGATGCCGAGCCGCTCGGCCACGTCGAGCATTCTGGCACCCGAGCAGCCGTGCTCGGCGAACAGCTCGGCGGCTGAATCCAGGTTCGGCCGATTCCTCAAGTCCGAAGCCATCACCGACAAACTCCTCGCCAAGCCCGCGACCTCAACGCTCTCGCGGCCGGACGCGGGCAGGCGCTCGCGCAGATGGCCACACAGTGGGTCATCCGCGACCAACGGATGACCTCCGCCCTGATCGGCGCTTCGTCAGTCAGCCAACTAGAGCAGAACAACGCCGCCGTGTCCGGGCGGGCGTTCACGTCCGACAAGCTTTCGGCGATCGACGTGCTCGCCGTGCTTGCATAGCCGACGGCCTGGGCGACAGCCTTGCGACCAGCGAACCGCAAGGCAGCCGGCAACCTCTGGACACGCTCGACATTCAGGGGCTCTCGCCACTTTGGTCCGGAATCATGTTCGGGCATCATTGCGTCATGAACCACGGCCTGAACCCGCGCCGGCGTCCGCCGGTACGTGCGCACCGTCCGATCACAGCCAGGTGGAGCGCGCCTCTCGTTGTGATCATGAGTCTCTCGGTGCTGGCTCTCATCGCAGCACTTGTATATCTGCTGCTCGGTCCGCTCGCTGAGCGATTCATCCAGCCGGCCACCGCGAACCTGTCGACGAAGGATCGGCTAGACGAGCTCGAGAGCGCGCGAGGTCTCCTCCTCCAGGTGCTAGGCGGTCTCGTCGTGACCGCTGGACTGGTCGCCACCCTTGGGACGCTCCGGTACACAGCGAGAACGTATCGCGTGACGGAGCAGGGGCACGTCACTGACCGCTTTTCGAAGGCCGTGGAGCAACTCGGGTCAGACAGGCGTAGCGTTCGGACGGGTGGCGTGTACGCACTTGGACGGATCATGAAGGATTCGCCGGAAGACCATGAGACAGTCGTGCACGTTCTGACTGCATTCATTCGCGAACAGGCGCTTCATCCCTCCGAGGAGGAGAAGGTCAAGTTGATGTCGCTGCCGCCGGCGCAACGGACACACCCACAAGTTGATATAGCAGCGGCTCTCTCGATGTTACGCACTCGAGACCACTACGACCTGGACGAGCCGATCGACCTCTCCGGCGCGTACCTGCACGGCGCGAATCTCCGAGGAGCAGACCTCCGCGGCGCGAACCTCGGTGATGTTGACATGTGGGGAGCCGACCTAAAAGACGCGGTCCTCGACGGCGCCCGCCTGTATCGCGCAAACCTGCGCGGTGCAACACTTAGCGGAGCCACCCTTATATCCGCTCACCTCACAGCTGCTAGCCTACCTGCCGCAACGTTCACTCATGCCAATTTGACATCGGCAGATTTGAGTGCAATTGAGGATTTCTCTTCCGCAAGCTTCACTGACGCGACTCTTATGCAGGCCGATTTTTCCCTCTCGAAGCTGAAGGGTGCCAGATTCGTGAGGACGAACTTCACAGGTGCGTTTCTCTCTCAAGCCGTTCTCTGGGGCACTGACCTGAGCAAGGCAGTTGGGCTGAGCGCTGAGGGGTTGGTGAACGCTCCGCGAGACGGCGAGACTGTTCTGCCGGCGTCGGTCCAAGCGGAGTTGGACTTGCGAGGCGAGTCGAACGCTTCGCAGACTCAGCCTACGCAGGAGAAGAGCTAGCGTCTCACCTGCAGGCCTCTACCTTTGTTGGCCGCTCTGGCGTCAGCCGCAGACGGCGACGTATACGTTTCGGCTCTAGCGTACCTCCGAGAGTACCCGTGTGCGTCGGAGCCGATGGCTTTACAGGCCCTCATCGCCCACGCTCTCCGGCGGCTACAGCCGCACGGGCGTGTCCATGGTGCGGGTGTGGTCGATGATGTGCACCTCGCCTTCGAGGTCTACGTCGGCGGAGCGGCCCAGGTCGCCGTCCGATTGGGCGACCGTGGGCACGATGTGGCCGGGTTCGACGCGACGGTGCAGGTCGCGCCTGGTGAAGCCGGACAAGTCGGTGTGCACGTCGAACTCGACGGTGCGGGGTTCTCCCGGATCCAGCTCCAATCGCGCGAAGCTGAGGAGCCGGCGGACCCAGGCAGGCGATAGTGATGCACCCCGGATTTCGTGGAGGCCTGGGAAACAAGGTTTCGGGGTAGCGGTGAAGTTCGACCCTTATGAGGTCGGCAGTTGCGCACTTCGTCAACGCCGAAGAGCTCGATAGTTCCCACGACTGCTGCGCGGTGGAATCGAGCGTGAGCTGACGGCCCGACAGGAATCCTCTGAATTGCACTGAACTGCACCCAACGGGCCTCAACTGCACCGAAATGAGCTCGTAGAACGAGACCTTGGGTGTGAACAACGCGCTATTGTCATTAGATTCCTGAATCTAATGACAAAAATAGCCCGTGGGCTGCGATGATGCAAGTGGCGCGATCAGCCATTTCCGCCATTCGGTGTAGTTGGCGGCCGTTGGCCGGCGGCGTGGGAGCAAGTCTGCTCCCGCCTTGCTCCCAGGGCTTGCTCCCACGGCTCCCAGCCGGGGCCGATAGCGATGGATCTGCTCCCAGCCGTGATGACAGGCCGTCAGATTCCGCCCCATCACGCTGCTGAACTGCGCAAACTCATTCTTCTGGACGCGAAACACTGATTCTTGGGCCACGCATCTGCTCCTACAGGCGGGCATCAGAGTCCGCTGAATCAACGTGAGGCGATCATATCGCCGCATATACATGAGCAGTAGAACATCAAGTACCACTGTCACCAGTACGGCGACTCCGAGCAGAGCATGCAGCATTCAGAACCCCTGTCCAGACGAGGCTATGGCGGAGATCAGTAGATCTCCACCATAGCCTGGTGGTCTTTCAACAAGCGATAATAGAATTCCTGCGCGAAATCCATGTTCTGAAGAGCAAGAAACTGCTCCATCAGCTGAGCGGGATCTCCGCTCCCGGCCGCTCCCGGTGCGTGATCCAGGTCCTGAAGAAGAGTCTGCTCCATCAGCTCATCGCCATCTCCGCCCCCGGCCGCTCCCGGGGCGTGGTGCTGCCCGCCGCTACCTCGAACCACACCAGTTTCCGGCCCCAGTGCCTTGATTTCGTCGGGCAAGGCCAGCCCCGCGGTCAACCTTCCGATCCCTACGCCACCGAACGAGCCGATGAAGTAGCCGGAACTGGGGGCGCCCATGCCATCATTGGCCCACCTAGCCTGGCTCTGCTGCGCGGCGATCTGTTGCTCCTCGTACTTTTCGACGAGTGCTTCTTTCGCTTTGGCGTTGTTGGTGTTGCGGACCGTGCGGGTGATGCAGGCATTGGATGTGCAGTCGTCGATGGCCTGGTTCTCGGCCTTTTTTGCCTCGCTGTCGTAGTATTCCTGCTGCTCCTCATAAGACTGTTTTTCCTGCGCTTTCGCGTAATCCTGGTCGGCCTCACTGCCGCAGCTGTCGACGCAGTCACGCTGGCCGGAGGGATCGCTGCGGGTGACGGGATCGTTGCCGGAGTAGTCGTAGCCGGCGATTTGGGTGGGGTCGTCGGCTTCGAAGATGGGGTCGACGGAGAGGAACCGTCCACTGGCGGCGTTGTAGACGCGTGCACCGAGGGTCTCCAGACTGGTGGTGCTGTCCGCCTGGCCTCCGACGTACCCCTTGTCTCCGCCAACCCAGGCTGTGGAGCCGCCGCGTGCGCCGCCGAAGGGCAGGTACTGGCGGCGGGTCACGGTCTGGGCCGCAGTCGTGCTGATGGCGAGTTGGTCGGTGCCCTGGCGGTCCGGGATGAGGCAGTCGACCGCGCCGGCGCTGGTGCGTTCGGCGACGGTGACGCCGCCGACCGAGTAGTAGCGCGTGCCGGTCACGTTGCCGCTGCCGGTGACGAGGTTGAGTTGGGCGTCGCCGATGGTCAGCGTGGTTGAGGTCGGGTCGCGCATGATGATCTGGTTGCCGGCCGTGTCGTAGACGTAGTTCGTGGTGCCGGCGCTGGTAGTGGCGGTTTGGAGTTGGTCCTGGTCGTTCCAGGTGTAGGTCTCGGTGCCGGGTGTTCCGCCGGTCTGGCCGGTTTCGTTTCCGGCTGCGTCGTAGCTGTAGGACGCGGTGTCGGCGGTGGCGTTGGGCCCGGTGGCGGTGGTGTTGGTCAGGGTGGTGGGCTGGTCGGTGCTCGAGGGCTGGGTCGGGTAGTGGTAGGTGGTGGTCGTGTCGTTGGCGGTCACGCCGCTGGTGTCGTGGTCGGTTTGGGTCAGCCGGTCTCCGGCCGCGTCATAGGTCCAGGACTGCCAGTACGGGGCGTCGGTGCCGCCGACGCTGGCGGAGCTGCCTGGGGTCGGAGTGGCGTCACAGTTGTCGGTCGCGGTCCAGGCCTGGGAGATGCGCTGGGCGTAGTCGTAGGTGAAGCACTGGGTGTCGACCGTGGCTGTGCCGTTCTGCTTGTCGACGACCTCGGTCAGCAGGCCCGAGCCCTTGGAGACGGTGCCGGAGTTGTCGCCGTAGTAGTAGCTGAGCTGGTCGACCGGGTTGGTACTGGTTGTGTCCGTAGTCTCGATACTCGTGAGAGCACTGGTTTGGGGGTCGTAGGACAGCGTGGCCAGTACGTGCCCGCTGACGGTGGGCATCGTGTACTGGGTGGGGTGATCGTACTGGTCGTAGCCGATGGCGGAGACATAATTCCAGTTGACGCTGCCGGTGCCGGCCAGGGAGATCGGCTGGCCGTAGGTGTTGTATCCCGTGGTGACCGTCTCCGAGGGCAGCCCGCCCATCGCCGGGTCGATCACGGTCTTAGGTAGACCGGTGAAGGTGTAGCCGTAGCCGGTGGTGTACCCCCCTGAGGGGACCAGGGCCGCGTCCGTGCCGGTGAGCGTGACCTTCGTGGCGGTGGGCAGATCCATCGCGTTGTACCCCGAAATGCTGCTGGTGTACGTGTCCCCGTTCGAGTATGACGTCGAAGAGGTCAGCATGCCCTGCTTGAGGGTGTCGTAGACCCATGAGCCGGTCTCGTTGGTCGACGAGAGGGTCTGCGTGCTCGTGGTGTCGTACGCAGCAGTCTTGCGCCCGTCCTTGTCGTAGACGTACGTGCTCTGCTTGCCACGTGCGTCCGTGGAAGTGATCAACTGTCCGGCGTTGTCGTAGGTATCGACGCTGTGCCCGGCGTCCGGGTCGTAGGCATCGGTCTGTTGGCCGAGCAGGTTGTAGGCCCAGGACCACTTGTTCCCGGCAGCGTCGGTCTCAGTGGCTTTCTGACCTGCCGGGTCGTAGGTGTAGGTGGTGTCGGTGTAGTCGCCGGCCGGGTCGGTGACGTAGTTGGTCGGCTGGCCGGCGAGGTATTGGATCAGGTCGGTCTGCTGGCCCAGGGCATTGGTGACCGTGGTGGTCGCGGTGCCTCCGGCCGGGGGGATGGTGGTGGTGAAGTTCCCGCCGTAGCTGTAGCTGGTCCGCCACTTCTCGACGCTGAGGTTGTAGGAGATCACCGCGGTTTGGCGGCCAACTCCGTCGTAGGTGTATCCGGTCGCCGCGGGAACGTCGCCGGGCTGTGCCTGGGTCTCCGGTGGGGTCTGGGTCTGAACCAGCGTGGCAGTGACGGGGTTGGCGTTGTAGTACGGGTTCGTGGTCTCCGAGGTCCACCCGTCGGTGTTGTAATACGTGTCGGTGATGTCCCGGTTGCCGTCGACGGTGCCGGTCTGGACCTCGCGGGCTCGCAACATGCTGTCGTAGATCGTCTCGGACAGCCGGTAGCTCTCGTCGTCGTTGAGGGTATAGGTATCGACGACCGAGGGGGCGGTACCGGAGACGGTGTAGGTGAACTTCTGGTTCGGCACCTTGGTGGCGGCGGGGAATCCGGGCTCGTACACGGCGGTGGGTCGGCCGAGCGCATCGTACTGCTCCGTCGTGATATCGCCGGCAGGGTTGGTGACCGTGGTCGCCAGTTCCCGCAGCGGATCGTATGCGGTGGTGGTGATCAGGCCCTTCGGGTCGGTCACCTCGATGCTGGTCGGCTCCGCTCCCGTCGCCGGAGTGTACAGGGTGGCGGTGGTGCGGGAGTCGGCGTCGGTGGCGGAGGTGGCGCGGCCGTACTCGTCGTAGACGGTGGTCGCCGTGGTCACGTAGTTCGGGGTGGACCCCGTGTAGGACGCAGCCTTCTGCGTCTTCGTGGCGTCACCTGTGGTAGGCGCGGCGCCCAGTGTCGTGGAGTTGTCGTAGTAGGTCAGGGTGTCGGAGACGGCGTCCGCGGGTAGCGAGGGCGTGGTGGTGCAGGGCACGGAGACGGTCTTGACCTCGTCCGGCAGATCCAGGATCCACGCGCTGGTGTTGTCCGCGTAGCTGGTGGTGGTGCACGTGTGCTGGGAGGCCACAGTGACGTCGCCGAGGGCGTTGACCTGGGTGGCCCGGCCGTAGGAGTCGTGGGTGTAGTCGGTCTCCGTCTCACGCGTCGATCCGGACGCGAGCGGGGTGTATACGCGCTCTTCGGCCTGGCCGGTGATGAACGCCTGCTGGGACGGCACCCCGCCCGTCAAAGCGTGGGTCGCAGTCGCGCTGCTCGTCCACGGGGTGTCGATCGTGTCGCTCACCACCGCGGCACCGTTGAACACCTGCGTTTCGTAGGTCGTGCCCGCGTACTGGTTCGAGTCCACGACCGCTGCGTCGCCGCGCGTGTCCGAGACAGTGACATTCCGGGTGCTGCCTGAGGCCAAATAGTCCCCGTCCATGCCTTGGAAATAAGTGTACTGCGTCTTCGTGACCGGGTCTGGGGCTGTGCCCGTCGAGACGATCATCCCCGGGTAGCCCCGGAACTCGTTCCAGGTGCGCTGGTTCGCGGGGGTGAGCGGGTTGTCGTCGTAGTGCCAGGCGGGGTTGCCGACGGGGGTGTAGATGGTCTGGATCGTGTCGTCGCCGACCCCGCCGGTCGGGTCCTGTTCGGTGACCTCGGCCACGATGTACTTGTTGAAGTAGTCCTTGATCGGGTCGGAGCCGGCGGCGGGGGCCCATTTCACTGGGTAGCACAGCATCGTGTTCGCCGAGTCGTTGGACGGCGTCGCACTGCCGCAGCCGGGCGCGGAGTATCCGACGCTGATGATCTCGCCGGTCTCGGTGACGATCTTGTTCAGGCGCTGACGGGTGATCCACGGGTATCCGTCGGTCAGATCGACCCTGTTCTGCAACAAGGTGCCGGTGAAGGTGATCTGGGGCAGTGGGATGGAGGAAGTGGATCCGCCGGCGGTGATGTCCAGCCCCGTCTGCGTGATCGTGGAGAGCCAGAGAGAAGGAGTGGAGGAATCCTTGGTGTCGGTGATCGCGGGCAGGGCATAGGTCAGTGCCCACGAGTCCACCTGGGTCAAGCTCGTGCCGGACAGTACCGAGGTTTTGACCCCCGTCAGCTCATCTTCGGACCAGAAGGTCGGAGACTGCAGGGAGCACGCTGCCTTGGCGGCGCAGTTCAGGTCGTAGGGGACATCCGGCCAGTCCGATGCGGTCGAACTGCTCAACGTGCTTGTGTCACACCCGGTCGGAGAGGTGGTGCAGCGCCCGCTATAGGACAAGTCCACCTGGCCCGCGGGCGTCGAGGAGTAGACCGCACCCGCCCGCTGTCCGTACTCGATCTTCGACAGGACACTGTCACGCGTGTACGCCGACGTCGAAGCGGCCGTCGTGCCCAGATCCTGCGCATAGTAGGCCGTGGTCTTCGTGTACCAGTAGGAGACCGCGTCGGAGTGGGTGTCCACGACGTAGTCGAGATTCCACCGGTAGGCCTGCTCACAGTACGAACTCGGGAACGATGTCTGGTAGCACGGCTGGCCGGAGGCGGTAGCGTAGACCGGCTCCGTGTCCACGGAGTCGGTCTGCGCGTCCGTGCCGGCATACCCGGGCAACTCGTTCAGGCCGAAGTAGTACTGCGTGCCATCGGTGCTCGTCACCACCCAGTACTCGCCGTTGTGCGCGCCGTTGACCGCGCCGGTCTCGTACTGCACACGCTCGCCTGCGTCTCCGGCCAGATGATACGTGCCAGTGGTGTCGTCCTTGATCAGGATCGAGGTCTGGCCGTTCAGGTCGATCGTCAGCTGGTTGTCGTTCGACCAGCAGTTGTCGTAGGTCTTGCTCGAGCCGGTGGGGTTCTGGCTGCAGGAAGCGTAGGAGCGCTCGATGAAGGAGTCGGTCAGGTCCCAGCCGTCGCCGACGACCCCGGCCTGGTTGTTGGTGGCTGAGGTGAGCCCGTCCACGGACTGGGAGTCGTACGACAAGCCGAGCGAGGGCTCGAGGCCGCCGGGGACCTCAGGTGTCGAGATCGGATACGACCAGGTGAACGCGTCCGCGCTCCCGCCCGACGACCAGGACCCGGAGTCCGGTTTGAGGCTGGTCGCCGTGTAGTCCCCGCCCCCGGACCCGGCAGAGCTCTCGGTGTCCGAGGTGATGGCCAGGACGAGCGGCGTGGCGATCGAGGCGGAGGACGCCGACTTGGTTTTCGACGGAGCGCTCTCGGACGCGGCGCCGCTCGTGCCCGCGAGCGTGCCCGAGGACGCGGGCAGCGTGGCTGTGGCGCTCAGCGTCTGGGTCCTCGTGTTGTTGCTGAACGCCACCGGCTGCTGCACCCGGCATGCCGGAACATCGGGGGTGGTCAGCGCGCAGGCGGGCAGGGAGACCAGGGCCAGCCGCGCGTTCCAGTCTCCGCCGAATGCGTCCTGGAACTGCTTGTAGGACACGGTGATCGCCACGCTGCCGGGCTTGGACACGCCGTCCGCGCGGGTCACGGCCAGAAGTACCCCGTTCGCGCCCGCAGCCTGGGCGGCTGCGCGCGGTTCGACCGTGACGGAGGCTTTTGACGGCGAATCTGCGGAAGACGAGGACTTGGGCGTGTGCTCATCCCCCGGGGCGAGGGTGACCGGGAGCGACCCGGCCACCTGGGCGCTAGCCGCGCCCGCGAGCGTGACGGTCGCGCTGCCCGAGGGCCACACCGGCGCCACGGTTTTCGCCGAGGTCTCCGGCGTCGGCTTGGTGTAGTGGGAGATGACGGGGGAGACCGGGATCGACTTGGTCGGCGCCACGCTCACCGAGCCCATGCTGCTCGCGGCGAGTGCCGGGCTCCCGAACAGCACCTGCGCCGCGAGCGCCGCAACCGTCACCGCCGCGAGCGCACCGACGCGTCGCCGACGGAAAATCCCACCTACCATGTCTATTATCGAATATGCGGCCATGCGTATGCAGTCCATCTGACACCCTCCCGATCGCCCGCAGCCCGAGCGCACAGTATGCCAATGCCCGAATCTCGTGAAAGATAGCAGTGGGCCGCCGCTTGCCGTCAAGAGTCTAATCACTCTTAATTGGCCTGTTTTTCGAGCAAGCCAGAGGCCTTATCATGGCATCCGACCACGGATCGCAGGTAGGGACGCCGAAGACGTGAGACGCTCGCCCCAGTGATGGCACTCACAATAGACAAAAACTTCGACATCTGATACAGAATGACAGCGTGAATACACGCATACATCGAAACTCGCATCGCGCGGCTGCTGCCGCCCTGGCGGTCGTAGTGACGGTGGCCGGCGCCGGCTTGCTCGTCCCCGCTGCTTCGGCGCAGACCGGCGCACAGGCACCGGCGGCCGCGACCGGCAGTCCCGCGCCGGTCGCCTCGTCGGCGGGCACGCCGGCCGGCACGCAGTCCCTGGCGGACGGCTACGGGCTGAGCGCCGCGCAGCAGAAGGCCGTCGACCAGGCTGCGACGCAAGCCCGGAAGACGGGACGGCCGGTGCCGATCAGCGCCCTGACCAGCGAGACCTGGCAGGTCTCCGCCGAACCCGGCGGAGGGCTGGAGTTGGCGGACAACCCCGCTCCCGCGCGTACTCTGCAGCACGGCGCGTGGGTACCGGTGGATACCACCTTGCACGAGAACTCGGACGGCACCTACACGCCGGCTGCCACCGCCTATGCGACCGCGCGCCTGTCCGGCGGGGGCAGCGGCCCGCTGGTGACCACGACCACCTCGAGCGGCGCGAGCTACCAGCTGTCCTGGCCGACCGCGCTCCCCGCCCCCTCGGTCTCCGGCTCCAGCGCGACCTACAGCAACGTGATCGCAGGGGTCGACCTCCAGGTCGATGCGAACTCCACCGGCGGCTTCTCCGAAGTCCTGATCGTGCACAACGCCAAGGCCGCCGCCGATCCGCGGCTTGCGAAGCTCGCGCTCGCCGTGCACTCCTCCGGCACCAGCCCGGGCACCGGAACCACGCTCGCAACCGCCCCCGACGGCCTGCAGTTAGCCCTGTCCGACGCCATGATGTGGGACTCCGAGACCACTCCCACTGCAGCCGACAGTGCCGCGGCGAAGAGCGCTGCCGGCACCTCCGGCGCCAAGGCGCCGAGCCCGGCTCAGATCGCCGCCTCCGACCCTTCCGACGCGACCCACCCGGGCTACGCCGCGCACCAGGCCCCGCTCCAGGTCTCCTCGTCCGGCAGTTCGCTGACACTGAGCCCGGACAAGGCCATGCTCACAGGCAAGGAGACGGTCTTCCCCGTCTACATCGACCCGAGCCTGAGCTGGCACCCCAGCTCGCCCAGCGCCTGGGCGTACGACGAGACGAAGCAGGGATCGCCGTGTAACGGCCAGTCCTACTACAACGACACCGCCGAAGACGACAACTCGCTCGGCGTCGGCTGGACCAACACCTACTGCGGCGGATACCAGCGCACCTTCTACCAGTGGAAGCTGCCCCCGGCCATCGCCAATGCGACCATCCACCTCGCGACCGTGAAGGCCACCGAGAACTGGCAGGCGTCCTTCTCCTGCAGCGAGTCACGCACCGTGGACCTTCACCTGGCCGTCGGCATCGGCGCAGGCACCGACTACAACAACACCAACCCTGGCTACATCACCGGCTCCAGCGCCTACTCGACCTCGGCGAGCGTCGGCGCGGCGTACAACCCGTCGGGCTGCCAGAGCCCCATCACCTCCCCGGCCTCCTTCACCGTCACCACCCCGGTGCAGGCGGCCGCCACCAGCAGCGCCAGCCAGATCACCTTCGTCATGGACCAGGGCTCGAACACCGACTACGCGGACTTCGACCGGTTCACCGACAACCCCACGCTCAACATCTCCTTCGACCACGCCCCCACCACCCCGACCGCCGCCCAGCTCTCCGCCGCGGTCGGCGGCTCCGACACGGCCGCGTGCGCCACCGCCGCCCCGTACCCGTACATCGGCAAGGCGATCGCGACCAACAATGTCACCCTGACCGCGACGAACATCACCAGTCCGGACAGCGACGAACTTCAGGCCACCTTCAAATACTGGATCACCGGGTCCTCCACCACCAGTACCGGGGAATCGGCCGACAACCTCGCCTCCGGCGGCAGCGCCAGCTACACGCTGCCCGCCGCCTTCACCCAGGGCCTGACCGACGGGCAGTCGGTGTCCTGGCAGGTGCAGACCACCAACGGCACCCTGACCTCCGGCTGGTCGCCGACCTGCACCTACACCGCCGAACCCACAGGCCCGGACGAGCCGGCCATCACCGCGAACACCACCTACCCCGACAACACCACCGGCGCCGCGGCAGGCACCACGGCGACCTTCACCGTGACCGGTAACACCGACGGCACCGCGGCGACGGAGTTCTACTACCGGCTCGACGCCGCCCCGGTGACCACCGGCACCATCCCCGCCACCCAGATCGCCACCGCCACCAACAACTCCGGCACCTTCACCATCACCCCCGCCTGGGCCGGGCTCCACACTCTCTACGTCGAGTCCGTCGACGCCGCCGGCGACGTCTCTGGCGCCAACTCCTACATCGTCATCGCCGCAGCCCACGCCCCGAGCACCTGCGCCAGCCTCGCGGCCTGCTTCAACAACACCGCGATCAGCGCCGACGCCACCCCCTCCCAGGCCAACGCGGACGGCAACGGGTACAGCTTCTCCGCCACCAACCTCACCGCCGCCGGATGGAACAGCGCCGGCGGGCACATGAGCATCGACGGCACGAACCTCGCGCTGCCCGCGTACGGCTCCGGGCAGAAAGACAACGTCCTGGCCGCGAACCAGACCATCACCTGCACGACCACGGCTTCTATGAACTGCGCCACCAATGCGACCGGTGCCAGTGCCCTGACGTTCCTGACCACCGCCACCTACGGCGGGATGGCCGAGCCCGGCTCGATCTCCGGAGACACCACCGCCCCCTACATCCCCGCGGGCTCCCTGGTCGCCGGGTCCTACGTCAATGACGGCTCCCTTCAAGACGCCATCGGCGCCCCCACCGGCACCGTCAACTACGCCGACGGCACCTCGGACACCTACACTCTGACGGTCCCGGACTGGTCGAGCGGCCCGAGCAACCTCGCCGCGTTCACCATGCCCTCCTTCAACAACCCGGCCGGGAAGAAGACCTCCACGGCGAAGATCTACGCGTTCAGCGTCCCGCTGAGACCCGGCGCGACCATCTCCTCGATCACCCTGCCCGACGTGTCCGGCACCCCCGGCCCCGGCATTCCGGCCGTGCACATCTTCTCCATCGGCACCCGCAACACCACGACCGGCACGGTCAAGGCCGACGGCACCACCGCGACCCTGGCCAGCCCCAACACCTGGACCGGGGCATGGGCCTCCGACAACGAGGCCAACTACAACTACGAATCAGGCAACTTCAACAACCAGTCCTTCCGCGTCCTGCTCCAGCCCACCGTCACCGGCACCGCCATCCGGGTCAAACTGGACAACGCGCTCGGCACCAGCCCCCTCGACGTCGGCCACGCCACCGTCGCACTGACCAACGGCACCGCCATCACCCCCACCGCAGCCACCAGCGCCGCACCAGTGAACCTCACCTTCGCTGGCTCGACCAGCACCGTGATCCCCGAGGGCGCCATGGTCTACTCCGACCCGCTGCCGTTCAACGTCACCGCAGGACACTGGCTCGCCGTCTCCTTCCAGCTCACCAACTCCATCCCCTACCTGGTCGAACACTCCTGGGTCACCGACTCCTACGAATACACCGCCCCCATCGGCTCCGGTGACCACACCGCAGACACCGCCGCCACCACCTACACCGCTTCCGGCTCCCTCAACGGCGCCTACACCAACCTGGTCACCGGCCTCGACGTACAGACTGCGGGCATGCCCACCCAGATCGTGCTCGGCGACAATCTCATCGACGCGTTCGAACCGAACACCGCACCCCTCTCCCCCAACAACGGCGCGGCGCTGCGCCTGTCCGACGACATCGCGGCGGCCTCCGCCACCGCCCTGGCCCCGTACGGCACCATCAACGCAGGCATCGAATCCAACCAACTCGTCACCGACTACCCCGAGACCCGCAACGGCACCACCAACGGCGGCGCAGTCGGCGGACCCGCCGCCCTCACCCGCGTCGACCGCGACCTGCTCGACGAACCGGGCCTGAACACCGTCATCCTCGACGAAGGCCTCGAAGACGCCCTCGCCGGCACCAACGCCGCCACCATCGAGGACGGCTACAGCAACCTGCTCGGCTACCTCCAGGCCACCGGCATCAACACCCAAGGCGGCACCGGCGGCACCGAAGCGTTCCCCAGCATCGTCGACGTCGGCCTGACCCCGTGCGACACCTACAACGGTGACGGCGCCGCCACCCACAACGACCCGTGCAACAGCAGCGTCGATGCCACCCGCACCGTGATCAACGGTTGGCTCTCCAGCTACCCCGATGGACTGTGGTCCTGGACCCAGCCGGCCTACTACTACATCGACCCCGACAAGACGATCGGCGTGACTGACGCGAGCGACGGCGCCACCAAACTCAACCCGCTCGCCATGGTCGGCACCAGCCGCAGCAACACCCCCTCAGACCCGGTCAACCTCACCAACGCCGGCACCGGCGCGCTGGCCAACGCCATCCTCGCCGCCACCGACACCTGGGCCCTGAACGACGGCGCCGGCTCCACCACCGCAGGCGACGGTGCTCTGAATGACGGCTCCAACAGTTACCTCACCCAAACCGACCCCATCAACGCCGGAAACAACCCCCTGACCCTGACCGGCGGATACACCTGGCCCACCGCCACCGTCGGCGCCAACACTGGCACCACCGTCCTCGGCCTCGGCGGCACCAGCGGCTACGGCGCAACCAGCGGACCACTCATCGACACCACCAGAAGCTTCTCCATCAGCGCCTGGGCCGAACCGTCAGTCAGCAGCGCCGGAGTGATCGCCAGCCAGGACGGCACCAGCATCAGCGGATTCGTCCTCTACGCCACCGCCACGGGCGGATGGGCCTTCGCCATGTCCCCGACCGACAGCGCCACCTCGACCGCAGACAAGGCCAGTACCGCAAGCTCGACCGACAACCCTGGAAAGTGGACCTACCTCACCGCCACCTACAACGCTGCAAACGGCACCATGAGCCTCTACGTCAACGGCGCACTAGCCGCCACCGGAACGCACACCACTACGTGGAACGCCACCGGATCCTTCGTTATCGGCCGCGACTTCGTCAGCGCCCCCGACGGCTTCTTCAACGGAGATATCAGCAATGTCCAAGCATTCAACTACGCATTGAGCGCACCGCAGATCACCGCGCTCTACGACCAGATCACTCCGCTCAACCACTAGATCGACTAACGACCCGACACTAACGATGCATACGCGGGGTCCCGAGCCCGGACAGCTCCACACCGGCCTGGGGCCCCGCGCCCCAGGCCGACCGCGCGTAGTACGCGCATGCATCAGCAACCAATTCACGCATCGCTTCGCCCCGCGTTTGCTCCCTCCGGCGCTCCCCGCGCGGGACGGGCAGATCGTGGGCGCCTCTCCTGATGAGGATCGGTGAAATCGGCCAGGGTTGCTCTGGATACGCCTCGGTTTGTTGAGGGTTGGAGTGCTCGCTCCGCGGCTTAGGCGGTTTGGTGTCGTTCGATCCAGGCTTGCATGATTTCTGCGGCGAGCCAGTGGCCGCATCGTTGTGCCTCGGCGAGGGCTGTGACGCCGTTGCGTGCGCGAAGTGGGTCGGCTCCTCGGGCGAGGAGGAGAGCGGTGGTGTCCGCGTGGAGTGGCTTGCCGGTTTGGACGTGTCCGTCGTGTTCGGCGTCCAGGGCGTGGTGGAGCAGGGTCCAGCCGGTCCCGTCGTCGTCCTCGACGTCGGCGCCGGCGTCGAGCAGGTCGCGCAGCAGGGGCAGGTCTTCGAGTTCGACGGCGTTGTGTGCGGGTGAGGATGTGGTGTAGAGCCTCAGCCGGCGGTAGCGGGGGTCGGGTGGGGTGTAGGACAGGCCGTTCTCGTCGAGTGCGTTGTAGATGGTGAGCTGCTGTGCGGCGAGGGTGAAGGTGAGTGCGACGGTGCCGCGGGCGAGGTCGGCGGAGGTCCACTCGAGAAGCTCGACGGTGTCGAGGCGCTGTCCATGCAGCCCGGCCTGTAGGCCGTCATGCCAGCGGAGGTTGAGGTCCGTGCCGGGCCACCGCACGGGTGTAGCGGTGTTGATGGTGTTCCAGGTCACTGAGACCGCGTCGAGTCTTTGGTGGTTGATCTCGAGCTGCTCGCCGTCGAAGTCGAGCAGCACGGGCCCGTCGGGGAACCAGCGGTCGGCGTCGTTGTCCCAGACCAGCCAGGTGTGGGTGAGGGTGCGCCCGGCGAGGTGTGCAAGGCGGGTGCCGTGGGTGACGGCGACCTGGGCGAGGCTGTGGTGCCATTGGGGCTGGTAGCCGTTGATTCCGAAGTCGAACACGGGACCATTGTCGGTAGAGGCGGGCATCGTTCGCCACTTGATTATGGCCGCCTCCCGCGGCAGGTCAACGTCGTTCGGCCGCGGTGCGCTCGGGCGCTCCACGTTGGCTGTACCGGAGTTGGCTCTTCCAAGATTTTCGTGGTGGGCTGGGCTTCGTCTAGTCGTTCCGGCTTCCATCCACGGCTCCGTTCTCGATGCAGGTCTGCGAGCCGCTCTGAACTGCAGGCCAAACGCTCTACCGTGGACGGAAGCCGGTGCGATTCACATCCCGGTCTACCGCGCACCCGGCAGACACTCCCGAACCCACCCGGCACGACGGCAAACCCCCACCATAACCAAGCAAGAACAGCAAACACCTGATGAAACGTTAGCGCCGCGAGTCGATCCCGCCTACCTAAAATCTCAGGCTGAATCTGCTTGGCGAACTCGGTGATGGACCCGTCCCACGGGATCTCGTAGCCGACAGCGGGCAGCAGGAGCAGTACGGCCAAAACTGCGTGGTCGCCCGGCCACTCCGGGTCCAGCGGCACGCCGACTTCCGCGAGGTGATGGGCGGTGGCGAGGACGACTCGCTGGTGAAAGAGAGCAACGAGGTGGCCTGCGAGCTCCCGCTCCTGTGCAGTCAGCATCCACGGATCGGCGCTGTCGCTGCGGAACGGCCCGTGATCCTCTCGCCCGTCGGGCAGCAGGGTTCCGATCCGACACACCCACCAGCAGAACCGCGTCGTCTGGATCTGGTTGTGCATGAACCGCAGCAAGAAGTCGCAGGCCGTTACCGCGGAGGGTCGGGCTTCGTCTAGCACCTCATGCACCCGCGGATCGCCGATCCAGGACGCCGCGGCCGCGCGAGCGTACGTCGCCTCCGCCTTGAACCAGGTGCGCAGCTTCTCATCCGACACCTTGCGATTGTCCCGCGCGACGCCGACGACTTCGGCCGCAAAGACCTGCGCGATCTCATGTGAGCTTCGTGCCGCGTACACCTCGGTATGTCCGAGTCGGTTGTCCGTTGCGCTAACGTGGCGGGATGATTCTGGCAGCGTGGGGTGAGCCGATCGGCCAGGGCTGGGGGCAGTTGGGTGAGCTCGCGTTGGCGTTCGCGCTGTCCGCCGCGATCGGTCTGGAGCGCGAGCTTCGGCAGAAGAGCGCGGGGCTGCGCACGCACACGCTGGTCGGATTCGGTGCCGCGCTGATCATGCTGGTGTCGAAATACGGGTTCACCGACGTGCTCGGCCCGCAGGTGGTGCTCGATCCCTCGCGGGTGGCGGCGCAGATCGTCTCCGGGATCGGCTTCATCGGCGGCGGTCTGATCTTCGTGCGCCGCGACGCGGTGCGCGGGCTGACCACGGCCGCGGCCGTCTGGTTGACTGCCGCGATCGGGATGGCTGCGGGTGGCGGGCTGCCGGTGCTCGCGATCGTGGCCACCGCCGGGTACTTGCTGGTCATACTGTGCTTCGCGCCGCTGGCGGCACGCCTGCCCGGATCCACCCGGCTCCCGGTCGGGTTGAAGGTGGACTACGTCGATGGACGCGGGGTCCTGCGCGAGGTGCTCACCCGGTGCACCGGCATGGGCTATGTCGTGCTCGAACTCGCCACCGACCAACACCACGATCCGCGCGATGACGAAGAAGAGCTAGGCCATCATGGGGTCGTCGCCGTCCGTCTGCTGGTTCAAGGCCAGCAGCCGGTCGCCCAACTGGCTGCCGCGCTGTCCGAGCTCGACGGCGTGCAAGGTGTCAGTGCCATGCGCGAGACGGTCGACTGATCGGCGGTGCCCGGGACGAAGCAGATGCCGCGCATCGTCGGCGGGACGCCGGATCTCAGGCTTCGAAGAGGCGGAGGCGGGAATCGAACCCACGTGCGAGGCTTTGCAGGCCACGTCCTAAACCACTCGGACACTCCGCCAAGGAGGTGCCGACACGGCGTCAGGCGCAGCCGCGCGGCGGGGGAGGGGCTGTGCAGCGCGGCAGTCTTCGTCAGACGCGCGTGAGCCCGAGCGGACCGCGACACAGAGCACTGGCCTGCCGTCGGAGATCGACGTGCAGGCGCGTGAAGAAGCGCTCGTGGGTGGTCATGCAGATCACAGTGGCATGACGGTCTCGGTCCGTCAATCTGTGTCCACGATGCGGCGGAGCCGGTGGCCGGCCACCAGCGGTGTCAGGGCTCGTTGCCGTGCGCCTCGGGCACGATTCGCAGGCAGGCGTAGGCGCGCAGGCGGTCGGGGGCATGGTCGTCGCGGTGAACACGCAGCGCGCAGTACGGAGTGGTCAGGTCGGTCAGGCGCGGGACATGACGGAGCAGCAGTCGATCGCCCGGCTGGAGCGTGCCGGTCAACGCGGCCTCGGCGAGGGTGTGGTTGAGGTGTACGAGGTAGTCGGTTGTGGAGACGCCTGCCGTGGCCATGAGGAGCTCGAACCTCCGGCCGTGTGCCCCCGTGATGTCAATCGTCTGGTTCGATGGCGGCCGAAGCTCCGCCGTGCCGATGAACGCTTTCAGCAGCCGGCGCAGGCCGGTGCCCTCGGCTGAGGAGCCGGGGCCGAACCAGGCGATCGAGGCGTCCGCCGATACCTGGTTGAACCGGAAGCGATGGGCGAGGTTCGCCGGGTTGCCGGTCAGGAACAGGGTGCGGGTGAACGCCCGGAGCCAGTTCTCGGCCTGCCCGCCGTCCAGGCTGAACGCGAACCGCAGGCTGGAGTGGGCGAAGGCGACCGGGTCGAAGCGGCTCAGCACCACGAGCGCGGCGACGTCGGGGGCGTCGGCCTCGGCCGCCGCGAGGCGCGACAGATCCGGCGCCGCATCCGAGGCCGGATCCGGCTGCGGGCAACCGGTCGCGGCCCGCACCCGCCGGGCGAGTTCGCGGCGCAACAGTTCCTGAACTCCTGACATCAGCAGTAGACCTGCTCGATCAGATCGCGTACGGGCGGGTTGCGATGGCGAGTGAGCATCTCGGCAGTCAGCCGGTACGGGTCGACGTGTTGCTTCGCACCGGTATACCTGCCCACGTATTTCGCCAGCTCGGCGCCGGACGGCGCGGCGTCGTACTCGGTCGCCGCAAGCAGCCGCCCGGCCCGATCCACGGTCCGGCGCAGCACCTCTGCGCGGAACGATTCGCTACTGCCCTTGCCCAGTACGGCGATGAAGTGCATGCGCATTCCCAGTTTCAGTGCCTCCGCGCCAGAACCGTCGCATGCCGCGAGCATCGCAGGCAGCGTGTGCCCCTGCCAGCCGCCGTGCCGACTCGCTTTGACCACGCCGTCGATCGGTACCCGGTCCAGCGAAACCCTCACCGCGTTCGCGCCGAGGGCGCCGAGTACTCGCTGCAACAACACGTAGTCCTCTGTCAGCTCCCGATCGTGTACCAGCACGATCTCTTCATAGCGCGCCGCCGACGGCACCAACTCCCGCAGCGTCCCCGCGAGATAGTTCGGCTGGCCTTCGGGCGAGACGATCTGACGCAGCGGCAGGCCATACCTCGTCCCGTCCAGATAGACCGGGCCGCCGTGATTCCGGCCGTCCAGACACAGGTATTGGCCCGCGAGCGTGTCGAGGAGTTCGGGCAGGTCGATCCCGGGCGGCTGGATCCGGGTCAGTCCGGGGTCGTGCATGCCGAGCTGCGCGTAGTATCCCGTCCACAGCCTCAGCAGCCGGGCGCTGGCCGGGTGCACCCATCCGCTCTCCTCGACGGCGCGCAGGTAGGGCTTGAGCGCAGCGAAGGGCACCCGGCCGGGTTCCGCCTGGTAGCGGATGTAGAGCTCTCCAAGCTGCTCTTCGCCGTATGCGGCGTAGTCGAGGTCACCGAAGGTGCGGTCCAGGTACTCCCAGAAGCCGAGTGTCTGCCGAGTCGTGCTGGACGTCGTGATGCTGTAGTGGTAATCCACTTCGGCGACGAGGGCGGTGGCGCGGCGCATCACGTCCACCCACAACAGGCCCTTGATGTGACTGGGAGTCAGGGCTTTGGTCGGCGACACGGTGACCGGCGCTATCAGGACCCTGGTCATCGAGGCACTCCTGTTCTCCCGTTCGCCGTGGCCTGCCGCATCTCCGTCAGGCCCGG
Source organism: Actinospica robiniae DSM 44927 (assembly GCF_000504285.1). NCBI lineage: Bacteria > Bacillati > Actinomycetota > Actinomycetes > Catenulisporales > Actinospicaceae > Actinospica > Actinospica robiniae. Next base: position 777,552 of record NZ_KI632511.1, read on the forward strand.
ATTCCGTGGACGTAGAAGACGCGGGGGACTCCGGGCGCGTCCCTGGGCGGCACCTCGTCTCGCCACCGGCCGTAGTGCGCACCGGGCTCGCCGGGTTGGGCCGCGACCGCGTCGAATCCGGCCGCCCGCAGCAGCTTCTCCGGTTCGTCGCAGCCCGAGATCCAGGGTGATCCCCACGCGGCGAACAGCTCGAGCAGTCGGGCGGTCGACGGCGCGGTGAGCGCAGCCTCGTTGACCAGGTCGCAGGCGAGTTCGCTGCCGGCCGCGCAGAGCTCGCCGATCTCGCCGAGCAGCCGGCGCACCTCCTGCTCGGCAAGGTAGTAGAGCAGGCCTTCGAGGATCCAAACGCTGGGCCGGTCGGGGTCGAAGCCGGCATCGACCAGGCCCGTGGGCCAGCCGGCGTCGACCAAATCGGCATGCACGGTCACGCGGGCGACGCCCGAGGCGGCGTCCTGCCCGGCGAGTGCGGCTTCTTTGTGCGCGAGCACCTCCGCACGGTCGAGCTCGAAGATCCGCACGGGACGAGGCCACGCCAGCCGGTAGGCCCTGGTGTCCATTCCGGCCGCCGCGATTACCACCTGCTCGACCTCGCCTCGCCCGACGGCCGCGATGGCCCAGTCGTCGATGAACCGAGTGCGAATCGCGTTGTAGTCGGCGGTGTTCGGCAGCCGCAGCCCGTCGGGTTGCGGTGTTTGCCGCTGTGCCGCGGTGGTCGCGGCCACCTCGTCGAACAGAGCGAAACCGGCCTCGCCCGCCAGCGATTTCGCATACGGGTCGTGATACAGCCGGTCCGGGCGGGAGCTTTCCACGGCCCGGAGGGCGGTGGTGAGCAACGCCGTTCGGGCGACCGCGTCGAACCCTGACGGGCTCATGCTCGCGCCTCGCTGCCCAGGGTGAGTAGCCGTGCCCACGCCGCATCATCGCGCTCGAACACCCTGTCTTTGACCTGCGCGGGCCGAGTGCCGGCTTCGACCCGGGCCTGCCATTGCACGTCGAAGGCATCTCGGGCGAGCACATGCAGCGCCGGCGGATCCAAACGCCCGGCGGTTCTGGCCGACGCGTAGCCCGAAGCCACATCGCGCAGCGCGGCGTCCACCGACGACGCCAGCTCCCTGACTTCGACGGCGCCGAACGGGCTGTGCGGCGCCAACGCGAACTCGTAACGCGGCCTCGTCTCCCCGGGCGGCGATACGGCCCTGCAGGAGGCGTTGCGGACCTCGAGGCCCTGCGCGCCGAGCGCGGTCTGCAGCGCGCGTACCACGTGAGACTCGCGCAGCCGTTCGCCGGCCACGTCGGAGCGATTGCCCCGTCCGGCGTACGAGATCCGCGGCATCGCGCCCACCCGGTCGACGACGCGAACGACGTCGCCGAGCGCGTATCGGTACAGCCCGCCGATGTGGCTGAGTACCACGTGGTACTCGCGGCCCACCTCCAGCTCGTCGAACAACAGCGTCGTGGAGTCCGGCCGCACGTCTTCGTCCGCGTCGACGAACTCGTGGAACGCCGCGGTGATCGCCGCCGAGCCTGCCGTGAGGTGCCGGTCGAGCGCGACCCCGACGAAGCCCTCCGACGCGGCGACCGGGGCGGGAAGTACGGTCACGCCCGGTCCGAAACTCTCCTTGAGCCGCGGCAGGTACAGCGAGGCCAGCCCGGTGGTCCAGCAGAACAGAAGCTTGAAGTTCGGCCAGACGTGCGCCGGACGCAGAGTGCCGGAGTACTCTGCCATCCGCTCCAGCTGTGCGGCGCGTTCCGGGTTCGGTGTCCCGTGGCGGTGGCCGCCGAGCGTGCCGTCGTGCAGCTCTCGTACGATGCGCGGCCACCACTGCTCGAGCTGGTAGGGGACTGCTGCGACCATCGCCGGATTGATCCCGATGACGCAACGTACGTCGTGCTCGACCGCCAGGCGCAGCCGCAGGTAGGCCTTCTCCAGATAGTCGCCCTCGTCGACGGGGACCGGCAGCACGCCCCACGGTGCTCGCGAACCGGGCTCGGCGGAGAGCGGCTCGCCGAAGGCCTGGCCGAAGTCGACCTGGCTGGCGCCCAGATGCGGCCGCCCGGAGGCGGTGGTCCCGGTGCGGCTGACCGGATCGTGCTTGAGGTTGAGGGTGCTCTCGTCGCGCGAGACGACTTCGGGGAAGTGCTCGACGATGTTGGCCCATGCCGCGTAGTACGGTGGAAAGAACCCGGTGCGCATGAACTCGCGGGTGATCGGGATCTTCTTGCTGTCACCGGTGCTGCCGCTGCTCTTGAAATACACGACCGGGTCGTCCGCCGAAAGGACCCCGGCTTCGCCCCCGGCGGCCCGATCGATCCACGGCGCGAGCGCGTCGTAGTCGCGGATCGGGACCGCGGCACGGTAGCTCTTCCAGTCGCGGATGTTCTTGAAGCCGTGTTTCAGCCCGAAGGCCGTCTCGGCGTTCGCGGTCAGCAGTCCGGTCAGCACCCGCCGTTGGGCCTCGTGCGGCGAACGGAGTGCGCACTGCAGCGCATCGCGTTCGGCCAGCACCCGTTGCCGATAGGGCTCGAAGTGCTCAGCCGACGACTTCGACGACATGGTCCCTCCTCGTGATCCGTCGTATCGCTTCCACCGTGGGACCGACACCCTGCGTCGGCGCGGGCATGTCCACGGCGACGGCCCCGACCTCCCGCAGCATCAGCTCGCGCAGGTCGGTCTGGAACCGGCGGAAGCCCTCCCAGGTGGGGGCCGCGCCGTAGTACTCGAAGGGATTGAGCCGTGAGCCCTGGCCGCTGCGCTTCCAGGCGGTCTCCGGGGGCACGTCGAGGTAGATCACCCGGCTCGGCTGCGGAAACGAGCGCCACCAGGCGAACAGCTGCTCGTTGACCATGCCCTTGAGCAGGCACTTGGCCAGGATCTTGTAGTAGTAGGAATCGGTGACGACCGGCCGGCCCGGCGACGCCCGGACGGTTCGATCCCGCAGGTAGACCACAGAGGCCTGCAACAGCGTCACCAGGAAGTCCGGCGAGTAGGCGGTTTCGATCCCCGGCAGCCCTCGGCCGACGAATCCATCCCGGAGATCGTCGACCAGCGAGCACTCCGGCTCGACGAACTCGCGATCGTAGGAGACGCACTGCCAGCCGTCCGCCGACAAGGCGGCGAGTACCGAGGACTTCCCCGCGTAGTCGGGGCCGAGCAGGACTATGAAATCCGGGGACGGCATCGCCCTCGCCACCTTCCTCCCACGGACCGCCGGTCTTGGTCACAGATGAGTCAACGTAGCCGAGCCGCCGAAGAAAGTGCTCTGATTCACGGAAACCCCGGACCTCGCGGCGGCGCTTCCGGTCCCGGGACCGGGTTTCCCCCTGGACCTAGGGCGAGGGGTCCGGATCGGCCTCGAAGGCGCGGATGGCGAGAGCGGCGAAGCGGCGGGACGCTTTGAGCCGGACGGCCGTCGACTTCGCCTCGATGCCGCTGTGCGCCGTGAGCATGAGGATCAGGTCGTCTACGGCGAAGTCGTCGCGCAGGCGGCCGGTCCGCTTGGCGCGAAGGGTGAGCTCGGCGACCGAGGCGAGCGCGAACTCCCGTTCCGCGGCGAAGTCCACCGCGACCGGATAGGCCGAGAGGAACGCCGCCGTGAAACCGCGGTCCCGGGCGTGCAACTCGCAGATCCGCTCGAACAGGAGGCGAAAGCCGCGCCACGGGTCCGGGTCCGCGAGGGCCTCCTCGACCAGGGCGTGACACGCGTGGAACTGGTCCCGGAAGGCCTCGAGTGCCAGCGCCTCCTTCGTCGGGAAGTGCCGGTAGAGCGTGGCGGGCCCGACCCCGGCCCGCCGTGCGATCTCGCGCATCGGCACCTTCAGGCCGTCGTCGGCGAACACCGCACGAGCCGCCTCCAGAATGCGGCGGCGGTTGTCCTGCGCGTCGGACCGGGGAGTTCGAGGCAAAAGGTCGCTCACCTGTCTCACTTTAGCCAAACGGACGGGGGCGTCCGTTAGCGTCCGGGGGTGTGGACGGGTTCCGTGCCAAGGCGCGGCTCAACGTAAGGGGACGAGGATGAAGGCAGTCACGATCGAATCTTTCGGAACCGCCGACGGGATGGCGCTGATCGAGCTTCCCGTCCCGGCGCCGGCCGAAGGAGAGGTGTTGATCGCCGCGACCGCGATAGGAGTCGGCGGGGTCGATGCCGTGATCCGCCGCGGCTTGCTCGCCGGTTACGGATTCAAACCCGGCCATATCCTCGGCAGCGAAGTGGCCGGCACGGTGACGGCTGTCGGCCCCGGTGTCGACACAGCGTGGATCGGCCGGCGGGTGTGGGCGTTCACCGGATTGGGGGGCGGGTACGCCGAATGCGCGCTCGCTCAGGTGACCGAGATCCTTCCGCTCCCGGTGGAACTATCCGACGTCGCCGCCGTAACGTTGGGTGGTTCCGGCGTGGTGGCGCACTTCGGGCTCGCCCACGCACGCTTCGCACCGGGCGAGTCCGTACTCGTTCGCGGTGCGGCCGGCAGCATCGGGATCTCCACGGTCGAGCTCGCGATTCGTGGCGGCGCCGGTGTGGTCGCCGTGACGACCTCGTCGGAGGAGCGCGGTGCTCGCCTTCGTGCGCTCGGCGCGACGCACGTCCTGGACCGAGACGGGTCGTCGAGAGATGGCGCGCCAGACGCTTTCGACGTCATCATCGACGTCGTCGCGGGCTCGGCGCTGCCCGCGTTCCTCGACCGGCTCAAGCCGAACGGCCGCCTGGTGGTCGTCGGCGTCGTCGCGGGCATGCCGCCGGCCGACTTCGGGATAACGCTGATGACGGCGTTTCGCAAGTCCCTGTCGTTCGCCACCTTCAGCGCCGACACCGTAGCCACAGCCGACCGGCATGCCGTGCGATCGGCGCAGTTCGCGGCCGCGGTGCGCGGCGAGCTGCACGCGGTGGTCCACGAGGTGCTCCCGCTGGCGCAGGCGGCGCGGGCGCACCAGGCGATGGACGCGGGTGCGGTGTTCGGCCGGATCGTGCTGACACCGTAGCCGCCAGGCTACGCGGCCAGCCCCGCCATCGCGATCTCGAGGAATTTGTCCATCAGCTCGGGCTGCGCTGCCCGCTCGCCCGCCCAGGCGAGGCCCGCCACCAGCGCGAGGAGTTCCTGGCCGGTCACATCCCTCCTGATCTGGCCGGCATCCTGTGCCCGGGTCAGCAGCCGTGCTCCGGCGGTGCGCATCGTCGCACACGAGGTGTGCAGACGGGAATCGGGGTCCTGCAGAGCCGCCATGACTTCTTCCGGAAGGCCGCGGTAGGTGGCGGAGCCGACGGCGACTTCCCGGAGCCAGGTTCTGAGCGCATCGGCGGGCGGCGCCTGCGTCGCCAGTTCCTCGGCGCGTCGGCGCAGCCGGTCGAAGCGGTCATCGAGCACTGCCTCGAGGAGGGCCTCGCGGGTCGGGAAGTGACGATAGAGGGTGCCGATGCCGACGCCCGCCCGGCGTGCCACGTCGCGCAGGGAGGTCTGGATCCCGTTCTCGGCGAAGCATTGCGCGGCGACCGCGAGTAAGCGGTCGTAGTTCCGCCGCGCGTCTGAGCGCACCTGTCCGGGCATGCCGATCCTTTCCGGTCCGCGTGCGGTTGACAACCGGAGCGGTACTCCGTATGTTTCGGAGCGGCGCTCCGGTTGCTCCGCGCCGATGCTAGCAGCCGTCCGGATCTCCGCGCGCGTGCACGTACGCCGACCCCTGGAGGATTCATGGCCACCACTGATCCCGTGTTCGTCCCCCTCGATCAGTCCGCCTACGCTTCGCCCGGCGCCGGCCGGATCGTGCTGGTTACCGGCGCCACCGGCAATCAGGGCGGGGCGGCCGCGCGCCACCTGCTCGGCGGCGGATGGCAGGTCCGTGCGCTCGTGCGGGATCCCGATACCGCCGCAGCCCGGGTGCTCGCAGAACTCGGGGCTCACCTCGTCGTCGGCGACATGTCCGATCTCGGCTCCCTCGCTCGGGCGGCCGAGGGCGCCTACGGCGTCTTCAGCGTCCAGCCGGTGTTCCCCGCCGATCCGGATGAGGCCGCTGCGAAAGAGGTGGCGATGGGCGTCAACGTCGCGCAAGCGGCGCGGACGGCCGGGGTCCGGCATTTCGTCTACGCCTCGGTGGGCGGCGCCGACCGCGAACCCGAGCCCTGGCACTGGAAGACGAAGGCCCGCATCGAAGCGCGCATACGCGGTCTCGGCCTGCCCAACACGATTCTGCGGCCGGTCATGTTCATGGAGAACCACGCGAGCCGCGGCCCGTACGGGGCGACGGTCGAGGCGGCGCTCATCCGAGCCATCGCGCCCGGTGCCCGTGTACAACTCATCGCGGTCACCGACATCGGCGCGTTCGCCGCACTCGCCTTCGCCGACCCGGACCGCTTCCTCGGCCGGGAACTCGAACTGGCCGGGGCGGAACCGACGCGGGAACGGCTGGCCGCCGCGATCGGCAGCGCGCTCGGACGTCCGCTCGACCTCTCGCCGCTCGAGCCCGCGATCGCCCGGCGATACGGCATCGACCTGGACCGGGTCGGTTCCGCCGAGTTCGGCGGCTGGCAGGCGGACATCCCCGCGCTGCGCGCGCTGCATCCGGGTCTGCTCGACTTCGAGTCCTGGCTCGCCGCCGGCGGGTCGGCCAAGTTCAGGGCCTGACGGGACCATCTCGGATTGATGGTCACCTCTTTGTTCCCGGGGTGTGGTGGTGGGGTTCGGGAGCCTGGTCTCGCTGGAGTTGCTCCTAGATCCTCTTCCGGCCTGCAAGGGGCAGTCTCAGTGAGATAAAGGTGGTCTTGTGTGTCTCGCTGAGACTGCCCCTCACCAGGTGTCTGCTCAGCGGGCGAATGACTCCGCGTAGGCCGCGAACGCGTAGGTGGTCTCGAGGCTGCCGGGCCGCGGCGGTTCGGCGGGGACCCAGCCGAGCGCTCGGTCTTCGATCACTTGGGTGAGCAGCGGGCGCCACGTCGGGTCGAGGTGTTCCCGGGCCCACTCCAGCGCGCCGCGTTTGGAGGCGACCCGCCCGGTGTGCAGGGTGTAGAGGACCCGGCAGTATTCGGTGACGGTGTAGCGCTGGGTCCAGGCCATCTCGAAGCGCGCCCATGTGCGCAGGTCCGCCATCACGTTGGGCAGCGCGGTACGCATCGACTCGCGCATGGCCTCGGGGTCGACCGCGTCGACGAGGTCGGTGATCGGGGGCCCGGCGAGGGTGATGCCGTGGTGGTGCAGGATCCAGCGGGTGTGCAGGGTGTTGCAGTGGGTGTCCCAGACCAGATCGCGGGAGCCGTGATTGCTGAACAGCCACGGCGTGCCGAGCCCGGCGGCGCTGCGCAACGAAGTGGTATCTGCGTACGAACCCTCCAGGTCCTTGGGCCAGTGACCCGGACGCGTCGGGATCTCGTCGTGCAGCCGGCGCAGGTCCGCCTCGACCACCCCGGTGGGCAGGACGTTGGTCGCGATGATGAAGTCGCAGTCGCTTAGCAGGTCGGCGGCGCCCAGGGCGAAGGAGCCCTGGAGGTAGGCGCCGACGAAAGTGTCGCCGAGGATTTCGCGCGCCGACCCGATCAGGTCCGCGAGGAGGATATCAAGGTCTTCAAACGGGGTGAACATGCGGATTCTCCGTACCCGTGGATGAGATGAGGACTCACAGGCGCGGCGAACGGAAACGAATCGTCGCCGCGCTCAGGCGCGGCGCATCCGCATGGCGGAAAAGCAGCAGCAGTTCACGCGAGCATGGTAGCTGGGTGGGTCGGCCGGGCTCAACCGATGGTGACCACCGCCCCTTCTCGCCCGGCTATAGTGAAGGCATGTGCTGCTGCGCCATGAACATCCGGACCGCCGCCTAGCGGTGGTACCGAGGCTGCCCTCACTGCGGCCTCATCGCCTGCCCCCGTCGGGGGCGGTGCCAGGACGTACCGCCGGATCAGTGTCCTGCCGGCAGTCACGCGCGTATTCCCGTGCTGCCGGGCCATCCTGCCTGATCAGGGGAATCATGTCTCAGCCACAGCATTCCGTTTCACCGTGCCCATACCCGTCTGCCCGCCCGCCCGTGCCCGGACCGGCCGCCGCGCAGGACCCGGGTGCCGGCACCCTGTACCTGATGGTCGGCCTTCCCGGCGCCGGGAAGACCACCCGGGCCAAAGAGATCGCCACAACGCACCGGGCGCTGCGGCTCACCCCGGATCACTGGATGAACCCGCTGTTCGGCGATTCGATGGCCGACGGTAAACGCTGGGTGCTCGAAGGCCGGCTCATTTCGCTCGCCCTGCAAGCGCTGGCCCTGGGCGTCAACGTCGTGCTCGACTACGGGCTCTGGGCCCGCGATGAACGCTCTGCGTTGCGCTACCTGGCCCGGTCGGTCGGCGCCACCTGCCGCGTGGTCTACCTGCCTGTGGACAAAGACGACCAACTCGCCCGCATCGCGCAGCGCCAGGCGTCCACACCGCACCTGACCTTCCCGATGAGCGAGGCCGACGTGGACGCGTGGGCGCGAGCAGTTCCAGGAGCCCGACGCCGGCGAACTCGCGGGCGGTCAGATCCCCGCCCCGCCGGCCGGATGGCCCGGCTGGCCGGAATGGACGGCAGCTCAATGGCCGACGTACACCGACGCCTGACCAGCCATCCGCGCGACGCCGGTAACGACCGGCGCGGCCGCCGGCGCGCCGTGCGGACGGCCCGATGTGTTCTGGTCGAGTTCGATGACCGGAAGCCCGGTGGCCGTGCCGAGGGCGGCTGTCAGGATCATCAATCCGAGATGGACTGCACGGCGGACGCTAGAGCCTCGGCCATGCGGTCGGCGAGTACGAGTTCGCCGACCGCGCTGGGGTGTAGGCCGTCCATCAGCAGGCCTGCGTCGGATCCGCTGATCAGTCCGGCGCCGTCGATCAGGTGCAGATCGCCGTCGCCGGCCGCGCGCAGCCGCGTGACCGACCAGTTCACCAGCTCACGCACCTGACGTAACGTCATGCTGCTCGAGTTCTGCTTCTCTTCGCGCTCCACTGAGACGAACGGACCCCACACGATGATCGGGGTGCGCGGATGGCCGTCCCGGATCGTGGCGACGAACCCGCCGATGGCGGAGGCGAGGGTGCGGTCGGTCAGGCTGGCGAGGATGTAGACGTTCACCCCGAGCTCGAGGGTGATCAAGTCTGCGGGCGCGTCGCGGATCGCTCGTGCCACCGCGAGGTCCAGGTGAGCCTGGGAGGACAGGCCGAGATTGCGCAGCCGCCAGCCGTTGCGCCGCGCCACGATGGCACTCCAGGTCTCGCTCGGTCCGGCGGCTGCCAGCGATTGCGTCAGGGAACTGCCGTAGGCGACCCAGTCCGGCCGGTCCGCTACCTCCCGCTCGACGACGCTCGCGCCATGCAGTGTGATCGCGTCGACGCGCACGCCCGTGTTGTGGGGAAGCCAGACCTCGATGTCGGTGGGCGCGCCCGTCGCGGCGGGAAGATCGACCCGTACCTCGTTCTCGCCGGGCCGAGTCGGGGTCCGCACGAGCCGGGAGTCTCGGGGCGGTCCGATCAGGACGTCGAGCGGCTTGCTCCGGCCGCCGTCGACGTGCAGGCGGATCGTCACGGCTCGCGCGTCGGTGCGCAGGGAGAAGCGGACGCCGGCGGCCTGTTCCGCGGCGGCTTCGAGAGCGAAGGAGAGCGCGCAGGCCAGCCTTTCGGGCGGTAGCCGTAGCGGTCGTCTTCCAGGGCCGTCCGGCTCGAGGCGATCGATGCCGTCCCACCTGACGCGGGGATCGGTCGGAGCCAGCCGGACATCGTCGTGCTCGGACACGCGCGCTCCTCTCGGCCAATAGTTCAACGCTTCGCAAACTATCAGACTTCTGCTGGGCGGGTGCGGCGGGCCGGACGCCCGGCGAGTGCGCACGGCCGGTGCCACCGTCTCCGGACCGGTCCACGGCACGGTCCGCGAGCCGAAGCGCCGCGGCGGTGGGGAGCAGACACTGGCGCGCACAGCCCGCGCACGTCCTCGCGCGGGGGAAGCGGAGGCCTCGCCCATGTCCACCGAACCCGCACTCGTCCCGCCCGGCGCGTCGTCCGCCGCCGAGGCTCCACCGGACGCCCGCGCGCGACCCGCCTCCTCCCGCCGAGGCGGCGTGCGGCTGGATTCGTTGACCGGCCTGCGGTTCCTCGCGGCCCTACTCGTGTTCTTCTCGCACATCTCGCTCTCCGGCCTGTTCTCCGATCCGCGCGCCGCCACCGACGCGTTCCAGGTCGCCGCCAGAGCCGGCTGGATCGGCGTCGGATTCTTCTTCGTGCTCAGCGGCTTCGTGCTCACCTACTCGGCACGCTCCGATGACACGGCCCGGTACTTCTGGCGCCGCCGTTTCGCCAAGATCTATCCGAACCACGCGGTCACCTGGGCTGTCACCCTGCTGCTGATGGCGTGGGTCGGCCAACGGGTGACCACGGCCCAGGCCGGCGCCAACCTCCTGCTGCTGCACGCGTGGATCCCCGACTTCACCTACTTCGACAGCGTCAATCCCGTCAGCTGGTCGCTGTGCTGCGAAGCGCTGTTCTACGCACTCTTCCCCTGGCTGCTGCGGGCCGTCCGGCGTATCCCGGCGAACCGGTTGTGGCACGCGGCCACCGCCGCCGTCGCCTTGATCTTCGCCGTGCCGCTGATCGCCGAGCTCCTGCCGTCCACGCCTGTGCTGCCGTTCGCGCCGGTCTCCGACTGGCAGTTCTGGTTCGTCTACCTGTGCCCGCCGGTGCGCGTGCTCGACTTCGTCCTCGGCATCGTGCTCGCGCGGATCGTGCTGGAAGGCCGATGGATCCGGTTCGGCCTGCTGCCGGCGAGCGCGTTGGCGATCGTCGGGTACGTCGTCATGCTGAAGGTGCCGCCGCTGTTCGCGATGACGGCGACGACCACCATTCCGCTCGCGCTGCTGATCGCGGCCGCGGCGGCGGCAGACCGGGACGGGCGCCGGTCGGTGCTGCGTTCCCGCACGATGGTGTGGCTCGGCGAGATCTCCTTCGCCTTCTACATGACCCACTTCCTGGTCATCTACTACGGGCACTACCTGCTGGGCGCGACCCGCAGTTGGAGCGACGGCGGCGCGATCGGCGTCACCGTGCTCTTCCTCGCCGGCGCCGTGGTGGCCGCGGCGTTGCTGCACCGGTTCGTCGAGGTGCCGCTGATGCGGCTGATCGGCCGGCCGCCGCGCGTCGCCCCGGCGGCGGACGCCGGGGCGACGACGGGCTGAGCGGGCGCCGGCAGGTCAGACGAACGCCAGGACGCGCGCGGGGCCGCCGGTTCCCGCGCGCATCTTCGGCGCACCGACCACCAGCACCGCACCGGAGTCCGGCACCTGGTCGAGGTCTGCGAGGCATTCGACCCCGTAGAGTCCGGCGGGCAGGATCGTCTGGTGCGCCAGCGGGATCTCCCGTGTGCCGGTGTCGAGGCTGGTGGTGTCGACGCCCGCGCCGACCACGTCGCGGTCGCCGACGAGGAACGCGGCGGCCTCCGGCGAGATCCCCGGCCAGAGGTAGGCGCCGGTGTCCGCGTCGTAGTTGAGGAACGCGCCCGGAATCGAGACCCGCTGCGACCAGCCGGAGTCCATGGCGACGAACGCCCCGTCGGGGATCCGGCCGTAGCGCCGCTCCCACGCCAGGATGTCGTCGACCTCGAGTTCGGTGGTCGGGTCCTGGGCCGCGCGCTGCGCGATGCGCACCACGACCAGGGGCGCCACCAGCGATTCGGCCGGAAGCTGCGCGACGGACAGGCCGGAGTCGTCGAAGTGCAGCGGCGCGTCGATGTGGGTGCCGGTGTGCTCGTTGATCGTGTTGATCTTGTCGTTGTATCCGTCCGCGGCGAGCGTGGCCGCCTGGCGTGTGACGGGCTCCTCGGTGAAGCGGAGCCAGACCGGGAAGTCCGTGCTCAGTTCGTGCGTCAGGTCGACGACCCGGCCGCGCACTGCGGGCGCGGGGTCGGGCGGGGGCGTGGCGGCGGACGCCGACGGGCTCGGCGCCCCGACGAGCGCCGGCACCGCGCCGAGCACGGCGGCCGAACGCAGCAGGGCGCGGCGGCCGAGGGTCGGCGCGTGCGGGTGGCAGAGGCTTTCGATAAGGCCGGGACTGCACATGGGATCAGGCCCTTTCGGTGGGGAGAGAAACAGGCTTCTTCGATGCTTGCGCCCATTCCATCGTCGGACCACGGCGCCGCCGCCGGGATCGTGACGCCGCGGTTTCGATCACTCGTCGGGCCCGGCGCGCCCGAGCCCGGACCGGGGACCGGCATCGCGCCCCGGTCCACGGTCCGAAGACGCCGGGCGGGGCCGCTGGGCAGACTCTGCCGTGCAGCGCGTGCCGCCGTCGCCATGCGCCGGCCCGAGAAGCCTCCCCGCCTTCGACGCAAAGGAGTACGACCCATGGCCACGCTGCTCGCCTTCGCCGCGGACGGCGCCCGCCTGAGCAATCTGCGCGGGCTCACCGACCGACTCGCCGCGCTCGGCGCCCGTACCACCACCCGCTCGTTCCGCGGCCGGGTCCTGCTGGTGGTGGACGGTCCGCGATCCGAGCCGCTGGGTGCCGAACTCGCCGCCAGCGACCAGATCACCCAGGTCCTCGACACCGCCGCGCCGCATCCGCTCGCCTCCCGCGCGGCCTGGCCGCAAGACTCGGTGGTGCGGATTGGCGACGCCGAGTTCGGCGGCAGTCGGCCGGTGCTGATCGCCGGACCCTGCTCCGCGGAGAACCCCGACGTCCTTCTCGAGACGGCCGCGGCCGTCAAGGCGGCGGGCGCGAGCATGCTGCGGGTCGGCATCTTCAAGCCGCGTACCTCACCCTATTCCTTCCAGGGTTTGGGGCGCGCGGGGATCTCGGCGCTCTCCGCGGTGCGCGCCGAGCACGGACTGCCGGTGGTGAGCGAACTGATCAGCGTCCGCGACCTGGATGTGCTTCCCGGGGTCGCCGACCTGATCCAGATCGGCGCCCGCAACATGCAGAACTATCCGCTGCTCGCCGAGGTGGCCCGGGCGGGCCGGCCGCTGCTGCTCAAGCGCGGGTTCGCCGCGACGGTCGGGGAGTGGCTCAACGCGGCCGAGTACCTGCTGGCGCACGGGGCGAGCGAGGTCGTGCTCTGCGAACGCGGCATCCGCACCTTCGAGCCGGCCACCCGCTTCACCCTGGACCTCGGCGCCGTGCCGGTGGTCAAGGAGCTCTCCCACCTCCCGGTCATCGTCGACCCGAGCCACGCGGCCGGTTCCGCCCGGCTGGTGCCCGCCCTCGCCGCCGCGGGCCTCGCGGCGGGCGCGGACGGGCTGATCATCGAGGTCCACCCGCGCCCGCACGAGGCGCTGAGCGACGGGGAGCAATCCCTCGACCTGCCCGGATTCGCCGCGCTGGCCGACCGCCTGCGGGCGCTGGGCACCGCGCTCGGACGCCCGCTCACCGCGGCCGAGGCGTCCGAGCCCCAACTCGTATCCGTCCCTTGATGGATAGCGCACCTCAACATCCCGGCCCTTCACCAGAAACCCGAGGTACCTCAGCCATGGTCCAGCGCACACACCCAAGACTCCTCCCAGCCGCTGCGGCGATACTTCTCGGTGCGGGCGTGTTGGCGGGATGTAGCGGAACCGCGAACGACTCCAAAGCGGACGCCGCCGGGCCGGTATCGGGCGGGAAGCTGAGCTTCGCCGTCAACCAGGAGCCGTCCTGCTTCGATCCCCACGTGAGCCCCGCCGACGTCACCGCCGTCATCCAGCGCGGGGTGTACGACTCGCTCGTGTACCAGGACTCCTCCGGTGCCTTCCATCCGTGGCTCGCCACGTCGTGGAAGGTCTCCAAGGACGGCAAGACATATACATTCCAGTTGCGCCACGACGTGAAGTTCACCGACGGAACCGCGTTCGACGCTCAGGCGGTCAAGGCGAACTTCGACTCGATCAACGCCCCCGCCACCAAGTCGGAATACGCCTCGGCCCTGTTCGGCCAGTATTACCAGGGGACGAAGGTGGACGACGCCTACACCGTGGAGGTCGACTTCTCCCGCGCCTTCACCCCCTTCCTGCAGGCCGTGAGCACCACCTACCTGGGCATCGCCTCTCCGGCCTCGCTCACCCACGACGCCTCGCATCTGTGCGCGGGCGGCAGCTACTCGGTCGGATCAGGGCCCTTCGTCGAGAGTGCCCGTGTGCCCGGCCAGAGCGTCAGCTTCACCCGCAACCCCGCCTACAAGTGGGGTCCGCAGGGTGTCGGAAACAGCGGGCCCGCCTACCTGTCCGGCTACACGATCGACTTCCTGCCCGACGACTCGACCCGCGTCGGCTCCCTCACCAGTGGCCAGGTGGACGCCGCGACCGTCCCGGTGACGGCGGTCAAGACGGTGAAGGCCGACACGCAGCTGACCTACGTCGCACACCAGTCGCCCGGCATCGTCTACAGCCTCCAGCTCAACCAGGCGCACGCCCCGCTCAACGACGAACGGGTGCGCCAGGCCGTGCTCGACGCCGCGGACGTGCCGACGCTGATCAAGTCGGTCTACTTCGGCCTCTACCAGCCGGCCTGGAGCGTGCTGAGCCCCTCGACCCCGGGCGGCACTTATGACAGCACGCTGGCGAACTCCTGGGGGAACGATCCGGCCAAGGCGATCGAACTCCTCGAGCAGGCCAGCTACACCGGCGTGGACGCCCAGGGCTACCGGACGAAGGACGGCAAGCGGCTGACACTGCGTTGGATCTACATCGCCGAGAGCCAGAGCGACCAGCGCGACACCCTGGGCCAGGCGCTGGTCGCCCAGTTCAAGAAGGTCGGCATCGACCTCGAACGCGACACGGTGGCCGAGGGCGCGTACTTCACCGACATCGAGAAGAGCGACTACGACGTCCTCGACCTGAGCTGGGCCCGCGGTGACGCCGACATCCTCCGCGGTTTCTACCACAGCGCCTCCGCGGCGGTGCAGGGCAGTGAGGACGCCTCCAACACCCGCGATCCGCAGGTCGACGCGTGGCTCGACGACGCCGACGGGAACGTCTCGCCCGCGCAGTCGGCCGCGGACTACCGCGACGTGCAGAACTGGACGATCCAGCACGCCGTCGTGCTGCCGCTGTATGTGACCGAATATCAGCTCGGCGTCTCCACGAAGGTCCACGGCCTGCGTTACGACGTGAGCGGCGGCCCCGAGTTCTACACCGCGTGGGTCGCGTAGTGGCCGAGGGATCCTCCCGGCCGGGCCGGGCGTCTCAGGCGCTCGGCCCGGTGGCCCGCTTCCTGCTCGGCCGCGCCGCGCAGGCCGTCGTGGTGCTCTGGGGCGCGGCCACGCTCTCCTTCGCCGCACTCCACCTGCTGCCGGGCGATCCGGTCTCCACGCTGCTCGGGCCGATGGTGACGGTCACCCCGCAGGTGCGCGCGCGCATCGTGGCGGACTATCAGCTGGACCGGCCCCTGGCGGTCCAGTACGCCGGCTATCTCAGGCGTCTGTTCACCGGCGATCTCGGCACCTCGTACCAGCAGCAGCTGCCGGTGCGCGCCGTCATCGGCCAGCAGCTCGGCGCGACGGTCCAACTCGCGCTCGCCGCGGCCCTGCTCGGCGGCGCCCTCGCCCTCGCGGCCGCGCTGCTGACGTCCGGACACGACGGGCCGGTGCGCCGGCTCGTGGAATCTGCCGAGCTGCTGGCCGTCTCCACGCCCACCTTCTGGCTGGGAATCCTGCTTCTGACGCTCTTCTCCTTCCACTGGAAGCTCTTCCCCGTCGCCGGCGCCGACGGACCGGCGGCCCTGGTGCTGCCGGCGGCGACGCTCGCGGTGCCGATGGCCGGGCTGCTCTCCCAGGTGCTGCGCTCCGGTCTCGACGCGGCGCTCGAGGAACCCTTCGTGCTCGCGGCCCGGGCGCGCGGCCTCGGCGGCTTCGCGGTGCGGGCGCGCCACGCTCTGCGGCACGCGCTGATCCCGGCGATCACGCTGGGCGGCTGGCTCTTCGGCGGCCTGCTCGGCGGCACCGTCTTAGTCGAGACGGTCTTCGCCCGCCCCGGGCTCGGCCGGATCGCCGTCACGGCGATCGATGCCAAGGACATGCCCGTCGTCCTAGGGGTCGTGCTGCTCTCGGCCGCCGGATTCGTCGTCGTGAACACCGCGGTCGATCTGCTCTACGCCGCGGTGGATCCGCGGCTGCGCGCGGGTTCGGTGAGGTCGTGAAGGCGGGCCGGCCTCGTGGCTCCACCGTGATCGCCGCGGTCGGGCTCGCGCTCGTCGTCCTGGCCGCGCTGCGGCCGTCGGTGCTCGCCTCGGGCGACCCCGACGCCGTGAACGTGCTGCAGGCCTTCCGCGGCCCCGGGTTCGCGCACTGGTTCGGCACGGACCAGCTCGGCCGGGACGAGTACACGCGCGTCGTCTACGGCGCGCGGCTTTCGCTGACCGTGGGACTCGGCGCGACGGTGCTGGCCACCGCTGCCGCGACGCTGCTCGGGCTGGCCGCCGGCCTCGGCGGGCGCGTCGTCGGCGCCGCGTTGGGACGCGTGTTCGACGTCTTCCTCGCGTTCCCGGGACTGCTCCTCGCTTTGCTCGTCCTGGCCGTGCTCGGCTCCGGAACCGGCCAGGAGATCCTCGCGATCGCCCTGGCCGCCACGCCGGGCCTGGCTCGGCTGGTGCGCGCCCGGGTGCTCGAGGTACGCGGCGCGGGTTACATCGACGCGGCCGTCATCCTGGGCCTCGGCCGCGGTGCGATCCTGCGCCGCCACCTGCTCCCGGCGGCGCTGCGGCCGCTGCTGGTGCTGGTGACGGTCGGCATCGCCGAGTCGATCCTGGCCGGCGCCGCCCTGAGCTTCCTGGGCCTGGGCCCGGCGGAGCCCGCCGCCGAGTGGGGCTCGATGCTCGCCCAGGGCCGCGACTACCTGGCGCTGGCCTGGTGGACCGGGATCATCCCGGGCCTCGCCATCGCCGCGACCGTCGTGGCCGCCACCGTGCTGGGCAGAGCCGCCCAGCGAGCCGCACGCAGGAGGACCGGATGACCGCACTCTCATCGGCCGAACCCCTCGTCGAGATCTCCGGGCTGCGGGTGACCTACCGGACCGAGACGGGCGCCGAGGTCGCGGCCGTGCGCGGGGTGGATCTGACCCTCGAGGCCGGGCAGTGCGTGGCGCTGGTCGGCGAATCCGGCTCCGGCAAGAGCTCCGTCGGCCGGTCCTTGCTCGGATTGGCGGGTCGGCGGGCCCGGGTGGAGGCCGAGCGCTTCCGGCTGCTCGGACGCGACGCCGCAGGGTTCGACGAGCGCGACTGGCGCGGCGTGCGCGGCCGGCAGGTGGGCCTGGTTCCGCAGGACCCGCTCACCGCGCTGGACCCGCTGCGCCGGATCGGTGACGAGATCGGCGAAGCCGTGCGGCTGCACCACGACCTCAGCCGCGGCCGGGTACGCGAACGCGTGCACGAACTGCTCGAGCGGGTGCACATGCCGGACCCGGAGATGCGGGCGCGTCAGTATCCGCATGAGCTTTCCGGCGGCCAGCGCCAGCGGGCCCTGATCGCGGCGACGCTCGCCGGGGATCCGCGGATCCTGGTGGCCGACGAGCCGACCGCCTCTCTCGACGTCACCGTCCAGGCCGCACTGCTCGACCTGTTGGCCGAGCTGAAGGCACGCGGTACCCCGATCCTGCTCATCAGCCACGATCTCGGCGTGGTGGCCCGGCTCGCCGACCATGTCAGCGTCCTGCAGAACGGCGCGGTCGTGGAGAGCGGCCCGATCGAGCGGCTCCTGGCCGAACCGCGCCATCCTTATGCCAGGACCCTGATCGAGGCCGTCCCGCGGATCGACGCGCCGACCCGGGAGCACCCCGCGGCCGCAAACGCCGGGAACACCGAGGGCGCCGAGCCGATCCTCGCCGCGGCCGGACTGACCAAGAGCTTCCGCGCCCCCGACGGCACGCCGCGGCGCGCGTTGCGCGCGGTGGATTTCGCCGTCCGGCCGGGGGAGAGCGTGGGCGTGGCGGGGGAGTCGGGCTCGGGCAAGACGACCCTGGTGCGGCTGTTGCTCGGCCTGACCGAGCCCGACGGCGGACCCGAGGGCGGCAGAGTGCTGATCGACGGGCGCGGCTGGCGCGAACTGGATCGGCGCGAGCGTCTCGAGGTGCGCTCCGGAGTCCAGTGGGTGCCGCAGGATCCGCTCGGCTCCTTCGATCCCGGCCACACCGTCGGGCGCGTCCTGAGCGAGGCCCTCACCGTCGCCTGGGTGCCCCGGCGCGAGCGGCCGGACCGGGTGGCCGGGCTGCTCGCCGAGGTCGGCCTGAGCGCTGAACTGCGCCGGCGGCGGCCGATCGAGCTGTCCGGCGGGCAACGTCAGCGGGTCGCGATCGCCCGCGCCCTCGCCCCCGGGCCGCGGGTGCTGCTGTGCGACGAGCCGGTCTCGGCCCTCGACGTCACCGTGCAGGCCCAGGTGCTCGACCTGCTCGAGGGGCTGCGCCGGGATCTCGGTCTCGCGCTCGTGTTCGTCTCGCACGACCTGGCCGTCATCCGCCGGCTGTGCGAACGGGTGGTGATCCTCGCCGATGGCCGGGTGGTGGAGGAGGGGCCGACCGCCCGGGTGCTCGACGCGCCGGCCCACTGCGTCACCCGCGCCCTGGTGGACGCGGTGCCGCGGCTCACCACACGACGGGGAGCTCCCGAGGCCGCAGCGTGAGCAGCCCGCCGATCCACTCGACCTGCTCCGGCGGCACGGCCAGGGTGAGCTTCGGCAGCCGCCGGGCCAGCTGGCCGAACGCCACCTGCAGTTCCATCCTGGCCACGCCCGCACCCGGGCAGTAGTGCGGGCCGTGGCCGAAGGCGAGGTGGCGCCCGGCCTCCTCGCGCGGGCGGGTCAGGTCGAGCACGTCCGGGTCCCCGAGCTCACGGTGGTCCCGGCCGGCCGCGTGCATGACCGGGATGACCCCCTCGCCCTTGGCCACCGGGCAGCCGCCGATCTCGGTGTCCTCGGTGGCTATCCGCAGGAAGCCGATCTCCGAGGGCGGGGCGTAGCGCAGCAGCTCCTCGGTCGCGTGCGCGAGCAGTTCCGGGCGGTCCACCAGCTGCCGCCACTGCTCGGGATGGCCGAGCAGCATGAACAGCCCGCGGCTGATCGCGCTGACGGTCGTGTCGTGGCCGGCCACCAGGATGTTGATACCGAGCCAGACCAGTTCGCGCTCGTCCAGGCGGTCCTGATCGTCGCGCGCGGTGATCAGGGCACTGAGCAAGTCCTCGCCGGGCCGAGCCCGTCGCTCGGCCACCAGGGCGGCGATGTAGGCCGCGGACTCCTCGCGCGCCTGGAGCCGCTCGGCGTCGGTGTGCGCGGTGATGCTCACCAGCCGGTCGGTCCACTCCTGGAGCTTGCCGAGTTCGGCGGCGCGGGCGCCGAGCATCTCCGCGATCACCCGCACCGGGAGTTCGACCGCGTAATCGCGGTGCAGATCCGCGCGCTCCCGATCGGCGGTCAGCTCGTCGATGAGCTCGTTCGCGATCTGCGCCACCCGGGCGCGCAGGGCCTCGGCCTTGCGCGGCGTGAAGGCGGGGCTGATCAGCCTTCTGAGGCGCTGGTGGTCGGGGCCCTCCTGGCTGAGCAGGTTGTAGGGGTTGTCGCCGAAGTCCGGCCCGGGGATGACGCGCGGCGCGCCGGGCTCGCGCAGGGCCGCGCGGGAGAGCCGCGGGTCGCCGAGGGCCTGTTCGACCTCGGCGTAGCCGGTGACGTACCAGGCGGTATCGCCGCTCGGCATCCGCACCTGGGAGACGGGCCGGTGGCCGCGCAGCCGCGCGTAGGCCTCGGGCGGCTCGCCCACCGGGCCGAGCGGGAACGGGTAGGTGTCGGGGGATGCGGTCACGGATCGGGCCTTTCGCTCGGACGGCAGTCTGCTGCGACGGTAGGGCGCGCCCCGCCGCCCGGACCACGGCCGGGCGATGGGGCCGCGACCCGTTCGCCGGGCGGGGCGCCTCCCGTCCGGAAGTTTGTTTTATAGTTTGCGTACCTTCAAACTAAGGAGCGGCCGTGCTTCCCCGCACCCCCGACGAACTGCTCTCCACCACCCGCGCCGTGCGCCGCCGGCTCGACTTCGACCGGCCGGTGGAACGCCGGCTGATCGAGGAGTGCCTCGAACTCGCGCTCCAGGCGCCCTCCGGGAAGAACCGGCAGCACTGGGAGTTCGTGGTCGTCTCCGACCCGGAGCGCAAGCTCGCGCTCGCCCAGTTGTACCTGCTGGGACTGCGGCACGGCGCGGACCTGGTCTCCCCGCCCGGCTCGCTCGACCGGGTGCCCGACACCCCCGAGCGCTGGGCCCGGGTGCGCGAGGGCTCGGGGCACCTCGCGGCGAACCTGCACCGGGTGCCGTACCTGGTGATCCCGTGCGTGCACGCGCCGCGGAGGGAGTATCTGACCACGACGACGGCGCAGGCGAACATCTGGGGATCGGTGCTCCCGGCCGCCTGGAGCTTCATGCTCGCCGCCCGGGCCCGCGGGCTCGGGACGGTGTTCACCACGCCGCACCTGAACTTCGAGAAGGAGGCCGCGGCCATGCTCGGCATCCCCTACCCGGAGGTGATGCAGACCTGCCTGATCCCTGTCGCGCACACCCTCGGGCTGGACTTCCGCCCGGCCCGGCGCGCCCCGCTCGACGAGGTCGCGCACTGGGACGCCTGGTAGCCGTGCGGCGCCGGGCGCGATGCGGCGCTACGCCCGGGCGGGCGTGCGCGCGGAGGTGGCGATCGCGTCCAACAGCCCGGGGAAACGGGCGTCCAGATCCGCCCGGCGCAGCGACATGTAGCGGTGCGTGCCCTCGATCCGGGTGAAGGTCACCCCGGCTTCCCGCAGCACCTTGAGATGGTGCGAGAGGCTCGACTTGTTCAGCGGCACGTCGAGCCCGCCGCACGACTCCTCGTTGCCGCCGAGCAGGTCCACCACGATGCCGAGGCGGATCGGGTCGCTCAAGGCGTGGAAGACCGCGGTCAGCTCGATGTCCTCGCGGCCCGGATGCGCCAGCAGTCGCACGCTTCCACCCTTCGCCCCACCGGTCCCGGCCCGGTGGATGGTTCGAATGTTCGTCTCTTCTCTAACATAACAGGGCTCCGCGCGACCCCGTCCCGCGTCCGGATCCGCCGGGCCCGCGGACCGGGTGCCGGGCCCGGTCCGGGGACCGAAGCGCGCCCCGCCCGCCATGCCGCAGGCTCGAACCGTCCCGCCAAACGGTACGAGAAGCGGAGCACCGCCATGACGGAAATCATCACCCAGAGCCCCGGGAAGCCGAGCCCGGGCGCCGGCGAGGGCGAGCCCATCGAGCTCGTGCTCGACGGCGCCACCCTCGCCGCCCGGCGCACCGCGTACGCGGCCCGCCAGGGCACCGGGGCGCTGCGGGCAAGGCTGGCCGGCGAGTCGGCCGCCCGGATGCGCGCCTCGGTCGAGTTGAAGAACACGCTGCTCGGCGAGCAGATCCCGATCTACGGGGTGACCACCGGATTCGGCGACAGCTGCATCCGGCAGATCTCCCCGGACAAGGCACACGACCTGCAGCGCAACCTCGTCCTCTACCACCTCAACGGGACCGGGCCGGCCGCCGCGCCGGCCGTCGCCCGGGCCGCGATCCTGATCCGGGCCAACTCAGTCTCCCGCGGCCCCTCGGCCATCCGGCCCGAGGTGGTCGAGACGCTGCTCGAGCACCTGCACCGCGGCATCCTGCCGCTGATCCCCGAGCGCGGCTCGCTCGGCGCCAGCGGGGACCTGGTCCCGCTGTGCTACCTGGCCGCGGCGCTGATCGGCGAGGGGGAGGTCTGGCACGACGGCCGGATCAGGCCGGCCCTCGACGCCCTGCTCGACGAGGGCCTCGACCCCGTGCTGCTCGAGCCGAAGGAGGGCCTCGCACTGATCAACGGCACCTCCTTCACCGCGGCGTACGGCGTGCACGCCGCCTGGGACGCGCGCGAACTCGCCTTCGTCGCAGACCTCGCCACCGCCCTGACCCTCGAAGCCCTGCACGGCAACGCGTCCGCGTTCCACCCCTTCGTACACGGCAACAAGCCGCACCCCGGCCAGGTGACCAGCGCCGCCAACGTCAGGGCCCTGCTTCAGGGCTCCCGGCTCGCCACGGATTTCGAGGAGATCCTCATCCGCCGCGAACGCCTCGACGGACGCGGCTACGTCCGGCTGACCGAGGCCGACCGGATCCAGGACAAGTACTCGGTGCGCTGCGCCCCGCAGATCGTCGGCGTGCTGCGCGACACCCTCGGCTGGGTCGAGCAGTGGCTCGGCATCGAGATCAACTCCTCCAGCGACAACCCGCTGTTCGACGCGGAGGACGGCGGCCTGCACCTCGGCGGCAACTTCTACGCCGGACACGTCGGCCAGGCGATGGACAGCCTCAAGATCGCCGTGGCGAGCGTCGCCGACCTGCTCGACCGTCAGCTCGAGCTGGTGGTGGACGAGAAGTTCAACGAGGGACTGCCGCCGAACCTCATCGTCGCCCGGGACGAGTCGGACCCGCAGGCCGGCCTGCACCATGGATTCAAGGGCATGCAGATCGCCGCGTCCGCGATCACCGCCGAGGCGCTCAAGCAGGCGAACCCCGCCTCGGTCTTCTCGCGCTCCACCGAGGCGCACAACCAGGACAAGGTCAGCATGGGCACTATCGCCGCCCGCGACGCGCGCACCATCAACGGCCTGGTTCGCGAGGTCGCCGCCATCCACCTGCTCGCCCTCGCCCAGGCCGTGGACCTGCGCGGGGTGGAGAAGGCCTCGCCCGCGGTCCGCGCCGCGCACGCGCTGTTGCGCGAGCACTCGGAGTTCGTCGAGCGCGACCGCCGGCTCGATCGCGACGTCAACGCCGTCATCGACCTCATCGAAACCGGCGCCCTACGCCGTGCGGTGGGGCTCGGCGACGAGGACTTCCTGGCCGGAAAGGAGTTCGCCGATGTTGTTGCTGCGTGATGAGAACGAGCGCGCCGCGGCCGCCGAACTCGCCGACGCCCACCTCAAGCTCGTGCGCGAGACCCAGGAGGGCACGGTCGACCTCGAGGCCGTCCACGCCGTCAAACTGGTGACGACGCTGGAGGCGGCGACCCGTTCGGCCCTCTACCGCCACACGGTCGGGGCCGCCGCGCTGGCCGACTGGCTGCTGGCCACCCCCGAGGACGCGCACGAGGTCTTCGGCCGGGTCCCGTTGCTGGCCAAGAAGGACCTCGCCGCCCTCGGCGACCAGGCGTTCACCCGGCCCCTGGCCGAATTCGTGCACTACTACGAATCCTCCGGCACCACCGGCAACCCGGTCGCCGCGCCCAAGGCGCTCGACGACCTGCTGATCAACACCGTGAACATCGGCGAGCTGTGGGCGCAGATCCTCCAGCCCGGCGACGTCGCGCTGATCCTGATCAACGCGCCCTTCGCGCCGGCCGCGTACCAGTTCGAGAAAGTACTCGAATACCTCGGCATCATGTCGCTCAGGCCCTGGGTGGACAACATCACCGGCGACTACACCAGGGTGCTGCGGCTGATCGCGGAGCTCGGCGCCAACGTCTTCGTCGGCCCGCCCTCCCGGCTGCTCGAGCTGATCCAGTTCGCCCACCGCAACGATCTGCCCGCGCCCCGGTTCGACCGGCTGCTGCTGATGGCCGAGCAGACCGGCCCCAGCTTCGTCGCGCACCTCGAGCGGCTCACCGGCGCCACCGCCTACGTCGGCTCGTACGGCTCCTCCGAGACCGGGACCACCGCGGTCACCTGCCGGGAGCGCAACCTCCACCTGCAGACGCACAGCTACCTGCTCGAACTCTTCGACGACGAGGGGCTGCGTCCGATCGACGGCAAGGCCGACCGCGGCGAGCTCGTGGTGACCAGCCTCGACCTGCCGGCCCGGCCGCTGCTGCGCTACCGCACCGGCGACCGCGTCGAGATCACCGGCGAGACCTGCGCCTGCGGCGTGCGCACACCGATCCTGCGCACGCTCGGCCGCGAACAGGACGTGGTCACGCTGGCCGGCAACGGCGTGCGGCAGAACGACCTGGAAGCAGCGCTCTGGTCGAGCGAACTGCCGGGCCACATCGTCTTCAACTACATGCTGGTGCTGCGGTCGAACGGCGTCGTGCTGCTGGTGACCACGGACGGCGCGCCGGACGAAGCCTGGAGCGCCCGGCTCGGCGAGCGCGTCGCGCCGCTGTTCGAGGGCTACGAGGTGACGGTGCGTCCGGTCGAGAAGCTGCCGCCGCTCGCCTCACTCGGCCAGTACCTCGGCTGGAAGCTCTCGCGCGTGCTCGATCTGAACGAGGAGGCCAACTGGGGCCGGCTGCCCGAGCCGATCGGCGGCCTGGTCGCCGAGTCGCTGCGGCAGCTGGGGGTCGGCCCCGCGGCCACGGAAGGAGAAGTCTGATGTGCGGAATCACCGGCTGGGCGTACTGGCGTGAGCCGGAGCAGGTCCGCGCGCACGCGGTGCTGGCCGCGATGACCGCGCAGCTGGCCGAGCGCGGCCCGGACGCGTCCGGGGTCTGGCTCGGGGAGCACGCCGCGCTGGGCCACCGGCGGCTGGCCGTCATCGATCCGAGAGGCGGCGCACAGCCGATGGCCGCGCCCCGCGGCGATCTCGGACCGTTGGCCGAGCCGCCGGCCGTGCTCTCCTTCAGCGGCGAGGTCTACAACTTCCGGGAGCTGCGGACCGAGCTGGCCGGACTCGGCCACCGATTCCGGACGTCCTCGGACACCGAAGTCGTGCTGCACGCCTACCTGGAGTGGGGTGCGGCGCTGGTGGACCGGCTGGTGGGCATGTACGCGTTCGCCATCTGGGACAGCCGGTCGCGCGAGCTGCTGCTGGTGCGCGACCGGCTCGGTATCAAGCCCCTGTACTGGACACGCACCGCCGGGGGGGCGGTGCTCTTCGGCTCCGAACCCAAGGCCGTCCTCGCGCACCCCGATTTCCCGGCGGAGGTCGACCCGGAAGGCCTGGCGGCGCTGTTCACCGTCGCCATCAAGCCGCCGGGCGCCGGGATCTACCGCAATCTGCGCGAAGTCAAGCCCGGCCACCTCGTCCGAGTCACCAGGTCGGGGGCGAAGGAACAGCGGTACTGGGCGCTGCGCAGCGCCCCGCACACCGACGACCTGCCCACCACCATCGCCACGGTCCGCGAGCTGCTGCGCGGGGCCGTCGCCGAACAACTGGTCTCCGACGTCCCGCTGGTCGCGCTGCTCTCCGGCGGCATCGATTCCAGCGCGATCGTCGGACTGGCCGGGGTGGAGCTCGCGCGGACCGGTTCCGGCAAGCTCGCCACCTATTCGCTGGACTTCGCCGGCAGCGAAGAGCACTTCAAAGCCGACGCCCTGCACCTGAGCCGGGACGCGCCGTTCGTCCGCGCGGTGGCCGACCACGTCGGCACGGATCACACCGAGATCATCGTGCAGACGCCGTCGCTGGTCGACGAGCTCGGCGCGACCCTGCGCGCCCGCGACTTCCTAGGAGTCGGAGACCTCGACGTCTCGCTGCTGCTGTTGTTCCGCGAGGTGCGCAAGCACGCGACGGTGGCGCTCTCCGGCGAGGGTGCGGACGACTTCCTCGGCGGATACCCCTGGTTCCTGGCGGAGGCCGAGACGCCCACGGCGAACTTCCCGTGGTCGGCGGGGGTGACCGACCGCAACGCGCAGCTCTCGCCCGACCTGCGCGCAGCCCTCGACCTCGACGGTTACGTCGCCGACGCCTACCGTGACGCGCTGGCCGAGGTGCCGCACCTCGACGGGGAGCAGGGCCCTGATCGCCGCCTGCGCGAGGTCTACCACCTGCAGCTGACCCGCTTCCTGCCGTTCCTGCTGGACCGCAAGGACCGGATGAGCATGGCCAACGGACTCGAGGTGCGGGTGCCGTTCTGCGACCACCGGCTGGTGGAGTACCTGTGGAACGTGCCCTGGCAGTACAAGCGCTCCGGCGGCCAGGAGAAGGGCGTGCTGCGCGACGCGGTGGCGGATCTGCTGCCCGAGCAGGTCACCCGGCGTCCCAAGAGCGGCTTCCCGTTCGGCCACAGTCCGGAGTATCTCGGCGCGGTGCGGTCCCGGGTCCTGGGCATCCTCGACGATCCGGGTTCGCCGGTGCTCGATCTGGTGGACCGGGCGTCGCTGCGCGGCATGGCCGAGTCGGACGCCTGGTTCGCCGGGAACTACACCCCGCCGCCGTGGCTGCCCCGGGTCATCCAGCTCGATCAGTGGCTGCGCGAGTACCGCGTGCGCGTCGTGCTCTGATACCCGGCTCTTCCCGGCGACGCGGCGGACACGCCGGTGTCGCAAAGCCGCGATCCGGCCGTGGGCGCCGGCGTGTCCGCCGCGTCGCCGGGGGTAGTCGAAGGTTCTAATGTTTGATAGTTTTTGAACTATTGAAGCTTGCCGCCGGGCGCGGCGCCGCCCGCTTCGTCCCGCGCCCCCGACGTCTAAGGAATCGTCCATCCGATGAGCGCACCCGTACCCGCCGCACCCGCGAACCCGGCGACCGGCCGGCTGATCGCCGTCCTGGCCGCCGCGGCCGGCCTGGTCGGCCTCGACTCCCTGGTGGTCTCGCCGCTGATCCCGCAGATCACCGCCCACACCCACACCGCGCTGGGGCTCGGCGGCTTCCTGGTCACCGTGTACGCGGCCGTATACGCCGTCTTCGGCCCCTTGTTCGGCCCGGTCTCCGACCGCTGGGGCCGGAAGAAGACCCTGCTGACCGGCCTGGTCGTCTTCCTCGTCGGCACGGCGCTGACCGGCACCGGCTCGAGCTTCGCGGCGCTGCTCGGCTTTCGGGCCGTGGCCGGGCTCGGCGCGGCGATCCTGATGCCGAGCGTGTTCGCACTCGTATCCGACTCGGTGCCGCCGCAGCGGCGCGGCGCGGCCATCGGCCTGGTCGTCGGAACGCTGATGGGCACGTCCGTGATCGGCGTGCCGCTCGGCGCGTTCGCCGCGAACGGGCTCTCCTGGCGGGTGCCGTTCTTCGCCATCGCCGCGCTCGCGCTGATCGAGCTCGCGGTGGTGCGCCTGGCCGTGCCGAGCGCGCCGCCGACCCGGCAGATCCCGGTCGGTCCGTTCACGGCCTTCCGCGGCCAGTTCAAGGCGGCCTTCGCCGAGCGCTCGGTCGCCTTCGTGCTCTTCTCCAGCCTGCTGTGGTGGGCCGGCAACCAGGGTCTGTTCGCCAACACCGGCGTCTTCTACGGCGGGATCTACCGGCTCTCGACCGCCGAGATCGGCTGGATCGTGCTGCTGACCGGCGCTGCCGGATTCGCCGGGAACACCCTCGGCGGCCGGCTGGCCGATCGTCTGGGCAAGCGGCCGGTGATCGCCACGGCCGCGGGCGGCGCGGCCGTGACCATGGTGGTCTTCTCCTCGCTCACCGGGACGCTGGCCGCGGCGATCGCGGTCCAGGTGCTGTGGAGCCTGTTCTTCGGACTCGGCCAGGCCTCGCTCACGACCTTGGTCAGCGAGCTGAGTCCGAAGGCCCGCGGCACCGCGCTCTCGCTCAACGGATCCGCGCAGTACAGCGGCATGATGCTGGGCACCGCGATCGCCGCGCTGATCCTCGACCACGGCGGCCGCTTCGTGTGGATCGGCTCGGTCAGCGCCCTGTTCTGCGCACTGATCTTCCCGATCGTGCTGTGGCTGGTGCGCGAGCGCCGCGAGGAACCGGCGGCGGCCGCGCCGGCCCCGCAGCCCGAGCCCTCGGCGCCGTGAGCCCGGGCCGCCCGATCGCCGCCGCCCGCGGCGGCGATCGGGCGGGCCGGTGTCAACCGGGCAGCGGTACGCCGCTGTCCCGGGCGTAGACGATCGCCTGCGAGCGGTTTCGCAGCCCGAGTTTCCCCAGGAGGTTCGAGACGTGGAACTTCACCGTCTTCTCGCTCAGGAACAGCGTCTTGGCGATCTCCTGGTTGGACAGACCGGAGGCGATCAGGCCGAGGGTCTCCTGCTCGCGCGGAGTAAGCGAGGACAGGCCGGCTCCGTAGGCCGCGGCCGGTATCCGGCGCAGCATCAGGTCCACCAGCACGGCGGCCAGCGGGGGCGCGATCAGGGCGTGCCCGCTGGCCACCGCGACGACGGCCTGGGCTATCTCGCCGAGCGAGCCGTCCCCGAGCACCAGCGCCCGGGCGCCGACGCGCAGATACTCGAGCACCCGCTCGCCGAGTTCGAGCTCGGTGAGCACGACCACGGCGATCCGCCCGCCGCTGCGTTCCGCCAGGCGCCGCACCAGCTCGATGCCGTCGCTCTCGCATCCCTCGTCGTCCACCACGACGACCTGCGGGGCCTGTTCGCGCAGCAGGCGCTCGAGCTGCATCGGGGTCTCCGCGTCTCCCACCACGGTCACGCCGGCGGTCTCGTTCAGCGCCGCCCGCAGTCCGGCGCGGGTGAGCGGCCGGCTCGCGCAGACGACCACGGTGACATCCCGGCCGCCGTCCCCCCGTATCGGGCGCAGCACGTCCATCGCCTTCTCCCTCGTTCGACCCATAAAGGTATTGCTTCGAAAGCTCGCTTGTTCGTGAAATATCAAACTATGAGAGGCCCGCGAAGCTCCCGCCGCTCCGGCGGCAGCGCGGTTCTCGTCAGGGAACTCGGTCGGGCTACGCGGACCGCGACGGCCGCAGCGGTGCGCGGCGACAGCGCGCGGCTGTGCCGGTCGCACATCTGACCGAGAGGAATTCCACCACGGGACCACGCTAGACGGCGCCGTACGCACGGGTCAACGCGCCGCCCGTTCGTCTCAGTACCCGAACCGTTAACTTCTGGTAACCCGTCGTGCCGCGCACGACCGGGCCCGGTACGAAGGAGCACGTCATGCCCAACACCTCCACGCCGCCCGTACGCTACGGCCTGACCGTGCCGCTGCGCGGTGTCCCGCTCTCCCAGCACGGCGACCTGTACGCGCAGATGTCAGACCTCGGTTACACGGACGCGTGGACGGGTGAGGCCGCGGGCTACGACGGTTTCACCCCGCTGGCCCTGGCCGCCGCGCAGGCGCCGCGGTTGCGGTTGGGCACGGCCGTGCTCCCGGTGCACACCCGCGGTCCCGCGTTGCTCGCGATGACCGCGGCGAGCCTGGCCGAAGCCGCTCCGGGCCGGTTCGTCCTCGGTCTCGGCTCCTCCGGGCCGCCGTTCGTCTCGCGGATCAACGGGATCCCCTTCACCGAGCCCTACAAGCGGGTGCGCGACACGGTGCGCTTCGTCCGCGCCGCCCTCGCCGGCGAATACGTCAGCGGCCACTTCGATTCCTTCGACATCGAGGGGTTCGCACTGCCGAATCCGCCGGACCGACCCGTGCCGATCATCCTCGGCGCCCTGCGCCCCGGGATGATCAGGCTCGCCGCGCGTGAGACGGACGGGCTCGCCGCCAACTTCCTCACGCCGGGGGATCTCGGCGAGGTGGTGCGGATCCTGTGGGACGAAGCCGCGGCGGGGCCGCGCCCCGGGCCGAAGGAGGTCTTCGTCCGGCTGTTCGTCTGCCCGACCCGCGACGCCGAGTACGCCCGCCGCCTGGGCCGGGGGATGCTCGCCGGAATCCTCAATGCCCGTACGTACTCGGCATTTCACGACTGGCTCGGGCGCGGCGAGGAGCTCGCGGCCTGCCATCGGCACTGGGCCGCGGGGAACGCGGCCGCCGCGGCCGCGGCGATCCCCGAGGCGCTCGTCGACGCGCTGCTCATCCACGGCGATCCCGACCACTGTCGGGAACAGGTCCGGCGCTACGTGGATCAGGGTGCGGGGACGGTGGCGCTCGCGCTGCTGCCGGCGCCGGAGTACGGCCCCGGCGCGGCGGGCGTCTCGGCCATGATCAAGGCCCTGGCACCCGGCTCCTTGTTCGGGCGGTGACCTCGAGGCCGCCCGAGCGCGCGGGCGGCAGTGGGCTCACGGCAGGACGATCGCGGGCCGCGGGCCGGTGCGGCGCTCGGTCGGGGCGAGCAACAGGACTTCGAGTGCCGAGGCGCACGCCGCGGCCTGTTCCGCGAACCAGGCCAGCCGCTCGCTGGCCATCGCCTCGGGGGAGGAGCGTAGCGCGAGCGCGAACCTGGCCCGGCCGTGCGCGTCGAGCACGGGCACCGCGACGGTGCGCACGCCCGAGGCCGATTCGCCCTCGTTCAAGGCGAATCCGGCCGCACGGACGCGGCTGAGTTCGTCGCGCAGATCCTGCGGATCCGTGATGGTGCGGTGGGTCAGCGGCGGCATGGGCAGCGTTTCGAGATCGGCCTCGCCGCCGCCCCAGGCCAGCAGCACCTTGCCGAGCGCGGTCGAGTGCACCGGGCGGCGCAGCCCGCGGGTGCCGTCCCGGTCCAGCGAGCCGCCGGCCAGGATCACGGCGTGCTCGCCCACCCGCACGGCGAGGTCCGCGGTCGCGCCGGTGCGGTTCGCCAGATCCGCCAGCTCGGGCTCGGCCCGGTGCAGGCCCCGGCGGTGGAATGCCAGCCGGCCGAGTTCGGCGGTGGTGGGGCCGAGCCGGTAGCGCGCGGTGTGCGCGTCCTGCTCCAGGAATCCGGACGAGGTCAGGACCTTGAGAAGCCGGTGCGCGGTGGAGAGGGCGAGGCCGGTGCGCCGGGCCAGGTCGGAGGCGCCCAGGTCCTGGGGGCTCTCGGTGAAGCACTGCAGCAGCGCCAGGGTCCGGTGGACCGCCTGGGAACCCTCGCGGGTTGCTGGAGCGACGTCGTGAGGCATGAGCGCAGTCTTCCACATGGTGGAAGGCGTTGACCATCAGAGCGCGGTGATGGGCGTATCAGATCCCACATTGTGGAGCACGCTTGCTTTCCCGTCCGGCTTTCCCGGACACTGGGCGCGACGGGGCGCCCGATCGGGCCCGCCCCTGCCGACGAAGGAGAGGGGAAGCGCGATGGCCGCCCGCCGTACGCCGACCGCTCCGCTCGGCGCCGCCCGCCCGGTGCTGACCGCGCGGCGCCACGTCGACCTGGCGCGCGTGTCGAGCGCCATCTGTCTGGGCTGATCGCCCCCGGCCGGTCTCCGCTGCGGAGAACCGCCGTCTTCTGATCGCATCTGCGCGTCCACGGTGCGCTGTGTGCCGCCCGCCCGTGCCGCCTGTGCCGCCCTTTCCCATCGCCGCGCTACTGCGGCGCCATCCGCCACGCCGTGCCGGCCCCCGCCCGGCCGAGCGGGCCCGCGCCCCGAGGGGTTTCGCCTTGCCTGCATCTGTTTCTCATGATTTTGATACTCTTTGGTATACTCGCTGTCCGGTTCCGACCGCGACCGGTATCGCCGCCGACCAGGGCTGGCTGGCCGCGGAGTTCGCCCCCGACGGGCTCACCATCCGCTCCCTGCAGGACGAAGGCGCCGACGTGCCCCGGGACCGCCACTTCAGCCATGCCCTCACCAGCCTCTTCCGCGAGGGGGGCAACGTGCCCGCGCTCTGGGCGCGGGCCCAGGGCGAGCCCACTCGGCTGATCGGCCTGACCTGGATCGAGGAACGGCAGGCGATCCTGGTGCGCGCCGACGAGCGCGACCGGCTGGCCGAGCCCGCCGATCTCAAGGGTCTGCGGGTGGCGGTCCCGCGCCGCGCCATCGCGATCGACTTCTGGCGCGCCATGGCCCTGGCCGGCTTCCACGGCGCGCTGGCCGCGGCCGGGTTGGCACCCGACGCCGTCACCCCGGTCGAGGTGGTCGCGGAGCCCTCGGCCGGGCAGTGGCTTGCAGAACTCGAGGCCCTGCGGGACGGACGGGTGGACGCGGTCTACGTCAAGGGCGCGCTCGCGGTCGAGGCGGCGTCCGCGCACGGCGCCGTCGTCGCTCTCGACCTCGACGCCTACGCGGACCGCCGCGTGCGGGTGAACAACGGTACGCCGCGTCCGGTCACCGTTCACCAGGAGCTGCTCGAGCGCCATCCGGAACTGGTCGTGCGGTTCCTCAGGGTTCTGACCGAAGCGGCGGACTGGGCGGCCGGCCACCCCGCCGAGTACGCGCGCATCCTGGCCGCCGAGACCGGAGCCGGCGCGGACGGGGTGGCCCAGGCCTACCGTGGCGCGGGGCACGCCGGCCTGCACCTGGAACTGACGGCCGATCGGCTCGATCTGCTCGCCCGGCAGGAGCGCTTCCTGCACGAACAGGGCTTCCTGCCGCGGCCGGTGGACGTCGCCGCCTGGGCCGCGTCCGAACCGCTGGCGGCGGCCCGAGAGCTCGCCGCCGCCTCCCGACCCCCCGCCTCAGCCATCGAAGGAGAATCATGAGAACCCTGATCAACCGCGCGCTTCTGGCCGCCGGAGCTGCCGTTCTGACGCTGTCGGCCGCCGGTTGCGCCTCCACGCAGAGCACGGATACCGCCTCGGCTTCCGGAAATTCCGGAAAGATCGTCATCCGCATACCCGACCCGGGCAACTCCGGTTCGCTGGCTCTGGGCAAGAAGGACGGCAGCTTGGCCGCAGCGCTGGCGAAGGTCGGCGCGACGGTGCAGTGGACGGGCAGCGCGGGCGCGTTCGCGCCGGCCGCGCAGGAGCTCGACGCCAATGAACTGGACGTGGCCGAGGGCTCGATCACCTCCGCCATCGCCGCCCTCGCGCAGAAGCCGGGCTTCGACCTGTTCGCCGCGGTCGCGCCGGACAAGGTGGGGGAGGGCATCCTGGTCAAGGACGGCTCCGGCATCGACTCCGTCGCCGACCTGGCCGGGAAGAAGGTCGTGGTCTGGCACGGCGGCACCAGCGAGTACCTGCTGCTCAAGGCGCTGGCGGAGAACGGCGTGCCGGCGTCCTCGGTGCAGCGGGTCTACCTCGAGCCCAACCAGAGCGCCGCGGTGCTGCACTCCGGCCAGGTCGACGCCTGGGCCACCTGGGCGCAGTTCTCGATCGCGGAGCGTGCGAGCGCGGGTGAGCACTTCCTCGTCACCGGCGGCCAGGTCGGCTCGCAGAACTACGCGGTCTGGGCCGTGCGCACCGCCTTCGAGAAGGCGCACCCGGCCGTGGTCAAGGCCCTGTACGACTACCTGCACGCCGAGGATCTCAAGCAGGAGCAGGACCCTGACTCCTTCATCAACGTCTTCCACACCTCCGGGCCCGACGCGGTCTCCGGCACCGCCCTGCAGCTGACCGCGCAGGACTACCAGGCCGGCGGTCCCACCTCGCCGATCACCAGCAGTGACATCTCCGACTTCGAAGACGTCGCGCAGTTCTTCGCCCAGCAGAAGGTGACCTCGGGCGTGGTCGACTTCAAGCCCTACCTGCTGGACGTGACGACCCTGGCGGGGTCCTGATGGCCCTCGCTACGGCGGCGGCGCCTCCGGAACTGGTCACGCCGCAGGTCCGGATCCCGCGGCCGCGCTCGCGCGGCCGGGCGATCGCCTTGCGTGCGCTCGGTCCGCTCGCGATCCTCGCGGCCTGGTGGATCGCGTGCGCTACCGGCGTGCTGACCTCGGACCTGCTCGCCTCGCCGCCGGCCGTGTTCAGCGCCGCGCTCGACCTGTGGCGCAGCGGCCAGCTCTCGCAGGCCCTGGGGGTCTCGCTGCTGCGGGCCGGGACCGGCCTGGCCATCGGCGTGCTCGCCGGGCTGGTGCTCGGCGTGGTCGCCGGCTTCTCCCGGGCCGGCGACGACCTGGTGGACTCGGCGATGCAGACGCTCCGGGCGTTGCCGTTCCTGTCCCTGGTCCCACTGTTCATGGTCTGGTTCGGCATCGGGGAGGCGGCCCGCATCATCCTGATCGCGGTCGCCACCACATTCCCGATGTACGTCTCCACCTCGGGCGCGGTCCGCAACGCCGACCGCAAACTGGTGGAGGCGGCCCGCACCTTCGGCCTCGGCCGGTTCGCCACGGTGCGTCAGATCGTGCTGCCGGGCGCTCTGCCCGCACTGCTCTCGGGGCTGCGACTGTCCACCACCCTCAGCGTCATCGCCCTGATCGCGGCGGAGGAGATCAACTCCACGTCCGGGCTCGGCTACCTGATGTCCGAGGCGCAGGACTTCTCCCGCACCGACATCCTCACCGTCTGCATCCTGATCTACGGCCTGATCGGCCTGACCGCGGACATCCTCATCAGAGGCCTGGAACGGCTGCTGATGCCCTGGCGCACGGCGGGAGGCGGCGCCCGATGAACACGGCGATCGCACTGTCCGGCATCCGCCGCGGCTTCGGCGGCCGCACCGTGCTCGACGGAATCGACCTTGAGGTGCCGCGCGGCGAGTTCGTGGCGCTGCTCGGGGCGAGCGGCTCCGGCAAGACCACGCTGTTGCGCATCCTCGGTGGCCTGGACCGTCCGGACGCGGGCGAAGTGCTGGTGCCGCGCAGACGCACGGTCGTCTTCCAGGAGCCGCGGCTGATCCCGTCGCGGCGGGTGCTGTCCAACGTCACGATCGGACTGCCGCGGGGCGAGGCCACCCGGGACGTCGCGCGCGCGGCGCTGGCCGAGGTCGGGCTCTCCGCGCACGACCGGGCCTGGCCGGCGACCTTGTCCGGGGGAGAGGCGCAACGGGTCGCACTCGCCCGCGCCCTGGTCCGCGATCCGGAGCTGCTGCTGCTCGACGAGCCCTTCGCCGCGCTCGACGCGCTCACCCGGCTGAAGATGCAGGACCTGGTCGCCGATCTGTGCGCACGTCACACCCCGGCCGTGCTGCTGGTGACGCACGACGTGGACGAGGCGATCCGGCTGGCCGACCGCGTGCTGGTCCTGCGCGACGGCAAGCTGATCACCGACGAGAGGGTCGAGATCGAACGGCCCAGGGACGAGGCGGACCCGGCTTTCCCGGCGCTGCGTCGGCGCCTGCTCGCGCAGCTCGGCGTCGAGCAACGGGATCGGGAGGCGGTATGAGCCTGCTCGAAGACGCCGCCGAGTTGCAGGAGGACCTGGTCCGTCTGCGCCGTCACCTGCATGCGGAACCCGAGGTCGGCCTCGATCTGCCGCGCACCCAGGAGAAGGTGCTGCGCGCCTTGGAGTCGGTGCCCCTCGAGGTGAGCACCGGGAGCGCCCTGACCTCGGTCGTCGGCGTGATCCGCGGCACGGCTGCCACGGAAGGCGCAGAGCGTCGCACGGTCCTGCTCCGCGCCGACATGGACGCGCTGCCGTTGCCGGAGAAGACAGGGCTCGGTTTCGCCTCCCGCTTCCCCGGCGCGGCACACGCATGCGGCCACGATCTACACACGGCGATGCTCGTCGGCGCCGCACAGCTGCTCGCGGACCGCCGCGAGCAGCTGGCCGGAGACGTGATCCTGATGTTCCAGCCCGGCGAGGAAGGGCACGACGGCGCACGGCTGATGCTGGAGGAAGGCCTGCTCGACGCCGCCGGCCGGCGCCCGGACGCCGCGTTCGCGCTGCATGTCGGCGCCGCTTCGCCTGTCGGCGGGTTCGGCGCCCGCCCCGGCGTGGCCCTGGCCGCCTCGGGCACCGCCGAAGTGGTCTTCCGCGGCAGCGGCGGCCACGGTGCGTGGCCGCATGCCGCGCGTGATCCGATCCCGGCCCTGTGCGCCGCGGTCGGGGCACTGCAGACCATGGTCACCCGCCGGTTCGACGCGCTTGAGCCGGTGTTGGTCTCCGTCGGCCAGATCTCGGCCGGGTCCGCGCCCAATATCGTGCCGGACACGGCCAGACTCACCGCGACCCTCCGGGCCCTGGGCACCGACGCGCGGGACCGGCTCGCTCAGGAGATCGAGCGCGTCTGCCACGGTATCGCCCACGCGCACGGCGTCGAGGCCGAAGTCGTGGTGCGGGACGGATATCCGATCACCGTGAACGACGAGGCAGAGGTCGAATTCGCCGGCTCGGTCATCGCCGAGCTCTTCGGCCCGGACCGGTTCGTCCGGCAGCGCCGCCCCGCGCTGGTCGCCGACGACATCGGCCGGGTGCTGGCGCGGGTGCCGGGCGTCATGGTCTCGCTCGGCGCCTGCCCGGCCGGCCTCGATCCCGAGCGCGCCGCTCCCAACCACGCCCCGACGGCCGTGTTCGACGACGGCGTCCTGGCCGCCGGCGCCGCGACGCTGGCCGAGTTCGCCCTGAGGAGGACCTCGAGATGACCCGGATCCACATCGTTCTTCCGCCTTATCGGCAGCCCCGGCCGCCGGTCGCGCTGCCGGACTTCGTCACGGACATCAGGCCACCGGACCCCGGCCCGTGGCCCGCGCTGGCCCGGGCCGCCGACCTGGCCGGGCTGGCCGGCGTGATCGTGCCCTTCGACCCGCAGGGCCCTGAGTCGCTGGTCACCGCGGCCGGGCTGCTGCGGACCACCCGGCACGTCGAGGTGAGCGCCGGGCTGCGGCCGTGGATCGCCACGCCGCAGTACACGGCGAAGCTCTCCGCCTCGCTCCAGCGCTTCTCCGGCGGCCGCCTGGGCTGGTACTTCGAGGACGGGAACGCCGAGACCGAACAGTTCGTCACGACCGCCGAGGAGTTCTGGCAGCGCCCGGACGGCCTGCCCGAGGTCCTGTCCGAACACGCCTTTCCCCTCGTCCTGTTCGCCGACTCGGCCTCCTGCATCCGGCTGGACCTACGCGCCCTGAGCCTGGAGGCCAAGGTCACCGCGATCGAGGCACACGCGCAGGCAGGCGTGTCCGACTTCTTCCTCGACGTCGGCGACGATCCGGGCGAGGTCTACCGCCTCGGCGAATACGTCCTGCCGCTGCTCTCGTTCGAAAGGGAACCCAACTATGTCGGTTGACATCTACTGGCGCATCGCGATGGAGGGCGACCAGAAGTCGCTGTACGAGCCGGGGAGCAGCCGCGGCGGATTCGCGCCGCACCTGTCCGGGGGAGTGGCGCCGGGCCTGAACCGGGCCGCGGCCGGCGGCGACGGCTTCACCCATGCCGACTACATGGCCGAGGTCGTCCGCGCCAGCGAGGAGTCCGGCTTCGTCGGCGGATTGCTGCCCTCGTTCCCGCACACCGATGACCCATGGGCCGCCGCGGCCACCCTCGCCGCCGAGTCGCGCACCTACCGGTTCATGGTCGCGTTCCAGCCCGGCTTCCTTCATCCCGTCCAGGCCGCGCGGATGTCCGCGACGCTGCAGCGGGCCACCGGCGGCCGGCTCGTGTACAACATCATCTCCGGCGGCGGCGGACCGCAGCAGTTGTGGTGGGGCGACACCATCGGACACGACGACCGGTACGCGCGCACCTCGGAGTTCCTCGACGTGCTCAAGGGCGTCTGGGACGGCGGCGACTTCAGCTACGACGGCCGATTCTACCAGGTGAAGGACGGCGGCCTGCCGCCAGCGCTGACCGGCCAGCCGTTCCCGGAAATCTACTTCTCCGGCTCGTCACCGGCCGCAATCGAGGCAGCCGGCCGCCACGCCGATTACTACTTGTCCTGGCTCGAGCCTTTCGACGCGCTGTCCGAGAAGTTCGCCGCAGTCCGCGCGCGCAGCCCGAAGCCGCCGAAGTTCGCCGTACGCATCGACATCCTCGCCCGCGAGACCGAGCAAGAGGCATGGGACATCCTCGACCGCGGCTGGGCCGGCCTGCCCGAGCGACGCCCGGAGCGCGAAGGCGGCGACTCGGTCGGCGCCCGGCGCAGCCGCGACTTCGCCGCCGGCGCCGCCGACTCACCGCGTGCCCTCGAGATCGCCCCGAACGTCTGGGGCGGCTTCGACCGGCTCCGTCCCGGACCGGCGTTCGGCCTGGTGGGGGACTACGGCCAGGTCGCAGACCGGCTCAACGAGCTGATCGGGCTCGGTGTGGACGCGTTCATCCTGGCCGGAGTCCCGCATCTGGAAGAGGCCCGCCGCGTGGGCCGCCACGTCCTGCCCCTGTTGAAAGGAATCTCCTCATGACCACCCGCGTCGGCTATTTCCCGCAGAACAACTCGCTCTGGGTGCTGCGCCACCTCGGCCTGCTCGAGCAGAAACTCCCTGACGTCGAGTGGGTGGATCTGCGCAGCCTCGGTCGCGGCCCCCGTGTCGATCCCACGCGCGCACTGCCCTCGGCGCACGGCGACCACCTGTTCGACGGCGGCTACGACTTCATCGGCACCGGATCCACGCCGCCGGTGACCGCGCAGGCCAAGGGCCACGACATCGTCTACGTCGGCATCTCGGGCCCGCGGGTGGAGAACGGCCGTCTGGTCGTGCACGCGGACTCCGGCATCGAGGACCCGAGCGGCCTCAAGGGCAAGCGCGTCGCGCTCGGCCATGGCTCCTGGCAGACCACGCTGTTGCTGCTCGCACTAGAGAAGGCGGGACTGGGCTGGGGTGACATCACGCCGGTCGACGTGTACGACGACGCAGCCGAGCGCTTCCTGGCCCGGGAAGTGGACGCGTGGGTCGGCTCCTACCCGTATCTGACGAAGGTCGAGCAGCAGGCTGAGCTCCGTGAGCTGATTCCGACCGAGGGTCTGTTCACGCACCGGTCGCTGTGGTTTACCAGCGCCGAGTTCGCCGAGAACAAGCGGGCCGAACTGACCGCGATCGTCTCCGCGCTCCAAGAGGCGGACGCCTGGACAGCGGCTAACCCGGCTGAAGCCGCCGAGTTCTTCGCCGCCGACGACGGCCGGCCCGCCGCGGAGTGGGAGCACGCACTGCGCACCCGTCCCTGGGGCCTGCTCCCGGTCGACGACGCGTTCGTGGCCGAGCAGCAGCACGCCGCGGACCTGTTCCAGGCCAACGGACTGATCGAGCGGGAAATCTCGGTCGCGGACGCGGTCCGGCCGGACATCAATGAGCTGGTTCGGGCTTCGGCGCGGTAACCCTGAGGCGGACGGCTGCCAGCGGCCGTCCGCCTCGCTTCGTCGTTCACGGCCGCAGGCGGTCAGCCGTCCCGCCCCTGCCACGTGGTGATGCAGATCTCGTTGCCCTCGGCGTCGGCGAGCACCCGGAACGCGGGCGCCCGCTCGGCGGACACGAGCCGGCCTCCGGCGGCGAGCGCGGCTTCGATCCGCCGGTCGGCCTCGTCGTGGGGGACGCAGAGGTCGAAGTGGATGCGGTTGCGCTGCGGGCGCGGCTCGTCCATCTGCTGGAACCAGATCGCAGGGCCCTGGCCGACGGGGTCGACGAGCGGATCGCACGGACCGTCGGCGCCGGGCTCATCGGCGTAGCCGAGCGCAGCCCGCCAGAACGGGCGGATCGCGGCGATGTCGAGCGCGTCGATGGCGATCTCCAGCAACTGCACCGAGTGAGGCGCCCCGGTGCCGATCTCGGGCCCGCTCGTCAGGCCGAGTTCGTGCACGGCGGCCGAGATCCGGCGCGCGAGTTCGGCGTCTCGGTCCGTGATGGCGGCGTGTTCGAGCGACTGGAGGGTGAGCACTGCGCGGTCGGGGCGCAGGTCGATCCGCAAGTGCCCGTCGGCGTCGGCACCGCACGCTGCGACGGCGGCCTGGGCGACGTCCACGGCCTGCGTCGAGGAGGCGACGGGGACCGAGGTGCGCAGTGCGCCGAGCAGGAAGCGCCATCCGTGTTCGGCAACCGCATCCGAGGCCGCCTGGCGGCTCAAAACAACGTCCATGCCGGTATTCTCTCATCCTCCGACGACATTGGGGCGAGTTCCTGGGATTCTCCGCGTCCACCATGCGAGAGCGGACGGTGTATTGATTGACCGTGCTTCGCGATTCTGGTGGAATGAGACCCATGACACCGCGACTGGAGCTCACCAGGCGGCGCCACATCGATCTGGCGCACGTTTCCAGCGCGTTTTGTTGTCGTTGACCCGGCAAGCCCCGGTCCTCTTGTTACGCCGACGTTTCCGCACGTCCACGTCCGTCTGATCAGACGCACGCAGGGCCTCCGGCTGCCGTCGCGTCCCCCTTTCCTTCGCCACCGCGCCTGGTAACCATACGCGCCGCAGTGCTCTGATTCATTGCTTTCATGACGGGATACCCCCATGCCATTTTCTGTGCGCAAAATCACCGGCCGAATAGGCGCGGTCGTGGACGGCGTCGATTTCAACGCCGCACCAGACCCCCTGATCATCGCAGGCCTGCGCGAGGCCCTGAACACGCACAAAGCGCTCGTCTTCGACGGCGTCGACCTCGATGACGACGACCAAGAGCGCGTGCTCGGCTGGTTCGGCGATCTGACCACCGCCCACCCGAACCTGCCCGCCGCCGACGGCAGGACAAACGTGCTCGCGGTCGACAGCGAGTCCTCGAAGTCGAACGAGTGGCACACCGACGTCACCTTCGTCGTCGGTCCGCCGCAGATCACCTCGCTCCGGAGCCTCGTTACCACGCCCTACGGTGGCGAAACGCTGATCGCAAACTCCGCGGCGGCCTACCGTGACCTGCCTGAACCCTTGCGCGCGTTCGCGGATTCGCTGCGCGCCGTCCACACCAACCAGTACGACTACATACGCCCCGCCGCGACGAGCGAGGCACGCCGGGATCATGACCGCGCCTTCCTGGCGACGTCCTACGAGACGGAACATCCCGTCGTCCGCGTGCATCCGCTCACCGGCGAGCGCGGTCTGTTCATCGGCGGGTTCGTCAAGCGAATCGTCGGGCTCTCGGCCACCGAGTCGGCCGAGCTCCTGCGCATCTTCCAGTCGTACGTGACGCGTCCCGAGAACGTGCTGCGCTGGGCCTGGTCACCCCGTCAGCTGCTGCTGTTCGACAATCGCATCACCCAGCACTACGCGATCGACAACTACGACGACCACCCGCGCCTGCTGCACCGGGTCACGGTGGCCGGCGAAGTACCCGTCGGGGTCGACGGCCGCCGGAGCGAACAACTGGTCGGTGACGCGTCGCACTTCACCCGCGTGGCGGAGCTTGTCGCATGAGCGAAGTCGTCACTATCTCGGCGCCCGCCTTCGAATCCGACGGCGGGACGCCTGAGGCGCAGCGGCGCGAAGTGTTCGTTCCACGCGACGCCGAACATCAGACACGCCTCGGCCAGCTGCGCAGGCATCTGCGATGGCCGCTCGGGATCTACACGACGCCGGTCTTCGTGCTCGTCCTGTGGCAGGTCCTGTCAGATCTCGGAGTGCTGGCGCAGACCTACGCGCCGTCCCCGACCTCCATCGTCCGGTCCGGGTTCGACCTCTGGCAGCAGGGCGTGCTCGGCCCCGATCTGGCCGTCTCGTTGCGCCGGGCGGGCCTCGGCCTGGCGATCGGGCTGACGATCGGCGTCACCTGCGGTGTGCTCGGCGGCCTGCTGCGCAGCGGCGAGTACGTCTTCAACGGGCTCGTCCAGGTCCTCAACACGATCCCGCTGCTCGCCGTGCTGCCGCTGATGATCGTCTGGTTCGGGATCGGCGAGGTCACCAAGGTGCTGCTCGTCTCCTTCGGCGCGGGCGTCCCGATGTACCTCAACCTCTTCGCGGCGATCCGCGGCGTCGATCAAGGGCTGATCGAGATGGCCCGCACCACCGGCGCCGGCCGCTGGCGCCTGGTGACGCGCGTGCTGGTGCCCGGATCGCTGCCCGGCTTCCTGGTCGGACTCCGGTTCTCCCTCGCCTACAGCATCCTCGGCCTCGTCGCGGCCGAGACGGTCAACGCCGACTCGGGCATCGGCTTCCTCATCACGCAGGCGCAGACCTACCTGCAGACCGACCAGGTCTTCGTCGGGCTCGCGGTCTACTCGGTCCTGGGCCTGCTCGCCGACCAGTTCGTCCGGATACTCGAGCGGGTGCTGCTGCGCTGGCGCCCGGGATATGAGGTGACATGAGCAGCGCCGTGGCGACCCGGCCCCGCCAGCACGCGGGGGTCGTGGTCGAGAAGGTCGTCCGGCGCTTCGGCGACCGGACCGTGCTCGACGGTCTCGACCTGTCGATCGCGGATCAGGAACTCGTCGTGCTGCTCGGGCCCTCCGGCTGCGGCAAGAGCACGCTGCTGCGCCTGCTGGCCGGACTGGACCGGCCCGACGCCGGCCTGGTGGAAGTGCCGGTCAAGCGCGCGATCGTGTTCCAGGCGCACCGGCTGCTGCCGTGGCAGCGGGTCGTGCGCAACGTCTCGCTCGGTCTGTGCGGCCCGGACGCCGAGCAGCGTGCGCGCGACGCGCTGGCGGAAGTCGGTCTCTCCGGCCGCGAGGACGCGTGGCCGAAGCAGCTCTCCGGCGGCGAGGCGCAACGCGTCTCGCTCGCCCGCGCCCTGGTGTCAGAGCCCGAACTCGTGCTGCTCGACGAGCCCTTCGCCGCCCTCGACGCCATCACGCGGCTGCGCATGCACGACCTCGTCCACGCTCTGCGCCGCAAGCACCGCGCGGCGATGCTGCTCGTCACCCACGACGTCGACGAGGCTATCGCTCTGGCCGATCGCGTCGTCGTGATGAGTGACGGCCGCCTCGGCGAAGCCCACCACGTCGTGCTCTCCGCCGCCGAACGCGAAGCGAGCGTGGCCCGCGAGGAACTGCGCGCCGCGCTCCTGGCCGACCTCGGCCTCGCCACCGATTCCGATCGCCCGACCCCACCGAAAGGCACCGATAACTCATGACGCTGAGAAACCCGCGGCTCCGCGCAGCCGTCGCCCTGCTGATACTGACCGCCGCCACGCTCACGGGCTGCGCGTCCAAATCCTCCACCTCGACCGGACCGCTGAGCGAGGCGGCCGACGCCGTGGGGAACAACCATCCGGAGTGGAAGGGCTTCACCTTCACCATCGGCGACAACGGCGGTGACGGCAGCCAGGCCCTGGCGCAGATGACGGGCGTGTTCGCCAACGCGCCGTACAAGGTGAAGTTCGCCCGGTTCACCTATGGGCCGCCGCTCGTGCAGGCGGCCGCGTCGGGCGACATCGATCTCGGCGCCGTCGGGGACGTGCCGCCGATCACGGGCGCGGCCAAGGAATACGGGTTCAAGATCGTCGCGGTCGAGCGGTCTCTGACGCCGACCCAGGCGGCGGAGAACATCATCGTCCCGAAGGGCTCCCCGATTCAGACCCTCGCCCAGCTCAAGGGCAAGAAGATCGCCGTCCCGCAGGGCAGTTCGGCGCACGGACTCGTGCTCAACGCGCTCAAGAGCGTGGGCCTGACCCCGAAGGACGTGCAACTCGACTTCCTCTCCCCGGCCGCCGGGGCCACCGCGTTCGCCTCCGGCAAGGTCGACGCCTGGGCGATCTGGAACCCGCAGTCGGCCATCGCCATCGCCGCCGGCGCGCGCGTCCTGGCCAAGGGCCTGCCGCCGATCGACCAGACCAGCAGCTACTTCATCGCCAACGACGCGTCGCTGAACAACCCGACCAAGCGGGCCGCGCTCATCGACGTGCTCGAGCGGCTCTCGCGAGAGTTCGCCTGGGCAGTGAAGAACCCCGACAAGTACGCGCAGGCGCTCGTACAGGAAGAGGGCATCACCCTCGCCGATGCCAAGACCGCCGTCGCCGCGTTCGAATCCCGGGTCACACCGATCGAGCCCGCGGACATCACCCTCGAGCAGAACCTGAGCGACGCCTTCCTGCAGGCGGATCAGATCACGACGAAGGTGGACATCCCGCAGATCGTGGACAACATCCTGCCCGCCGGCTTCGACAGCTCGAAGGAGACCTCATGAGTAACCAGCCGAAGCAGCTTCACCTCAATGCCTTCCTGATGGAGGCGGGCCATCATGAGGCGTCCTGGCGTCTGCCGGAGAGCAACCCGCGGGCGGACTTCGACCTGGACCACTGGATCCGGCTCGCCCGGCTCGCCGAGAGCGCCAAGTTCGACTCCCTCTTCCTTGCCGACGGCCCGGCCCTCTTGGGCACGGGCGAGTTCCGCCCGCCGGGCCAGCTCGAGCCGTTGACGCTGCTGACCGCGCTCTCCCAGGCGACCAGCAGGATCGGGCTGATCGCCACGGTCTCCTCGACCTATAACGAGCCGTACAACCTCGCGCGCCGGCTCGCGTCGGTCGACCACGTCAGCGGCGGGCGGGCCGGGTGGAACATCGTTACCTCGGCCGGCGCGGACGAGGCGGCGAACTTCGGCCTGGAGACGCGCCCGGACCACGCACAGCGCTACGCCCGCGCCGACGAGTTCCTGCGCATCGCCAAGGCGCTGTGGGATAGCTGGGAGACAGGGGCCGTCGTCGCGGACAAGAGTGCCGGACGTTACGCCGACCCGGCCCGGATCCACCGCCTCGACCACCGCGGCGAGTACTTCTCGGTCGCCGGCCCGCTCAACGTCGAGCGCCCGCCCCAGGGCCATCCGCTGCTGGTCCAAGCCGGATCCTCGGAGGACGGGAAGGACTTCGCGGCCCGGCACGCCGAGGCGATCTTCACGGCCCATCAGACGTACGAGCGCGCGGCGGCCTTCTACGCCGACATCAAGGCGCGCGCGAAGGCGGCCGGGCGTGACACGGAAAAGGTGATCGTCCTGCCGGGGATCGTGCCCTACATCGGCGGGACCGAGGCGGAAGCACGTGCC
Source organism: Actinospica robiniae DSM 44927 (assembly GCF_000504285.1). Lineage (NCBI taxonomy): Bacteria > Bacillati > Actinomycetota > Actinomycetes > Catenulisporales > Actinospicaceae > Actinospica > Actinospica robiniae. The sequence continues at coordinate 821,608 of NZ_KI632511.1, forward strand.
CTGGCTCGGCGGTTCGACGAACTGCGCGTCCCGGCGTACGGGTTGAGGCAGCTGGCGGCGGTGTTCGAGACCGAGCCGGACGTGTTCGAGCTCGACGAGCCGCTGCCCGCGTCGATCCTTGCGCGCCCGAAACTCGAGGGCTCGCAGAGCCGTTCCGACCTGATTCTGGAGCTCGCGGTGCGGGAGAACCTGACCGTCCGCCAGATCATCTCGCGCCTCGGCGGCGGCCGCGGCCACTTCGAGTTCGTCGGCACGCCGGAGCAGGTGGCCGACGCCATCACCGTCTGGTTCGCGGGCGGTGCGGCGGACGGGTTCAACATCATGGCCCCGGCGCTGCCCTCGGGCCTCGAGGCCTTCATCGAGCACGTGCTGCCGATCCTGCGTAGCAAGGGCCTGTTCCGAGAGGAGTACGAGGGCAGGACGCTGCGGGAGCACTACGGGCTCGTGGTGCCGCCGAACAGCTTCCGCTGACAAGACCAGACGCCCGTCGGCTCAGCCGGGCGTCCCCGTCGCCTGCCAGGCACCACGTGCCTGGCAGGCGAAAGCCGCGCGCTGGGCCTCTGCCGACCGGTCTCAGGCGCGGCGCCGGCGGGTGGGATCGGTGACCGACGGCGGGTGGTATCCGGCGTCTCGCGAGGACAGGGTGACTCCGGGAGGCACGATCTTGTCGATCTCGTCGAGCACGTCGGGGGCCAGCCGCAGGGACGCCGCGCCGAGTTGCCCTTCGAGCTGCTCGAAGGTGCGGGGCCCGACGATCGGCGCCGTGACGGCCGGGTGTTCGAGCACGAACGCCAGCGCCAGGTGCACCAGTGACAAACCCGCTTCCTCGGCGAGGACGGCGAGCGCCTCGACCGCCCGGAGCTTCTCGGCGTTGTCGGGGTTGTCGATCTCGAAGCGGCCCTGCTGGGCGCTGCGGCTGGACGAGGGCTGCGCCGCGCCCGCCCGGAACTTCCCGGTCAGCCAGCCTCCGGCCAGCGGGCTCCACGGGATTACCGCGAGCCCGTACTTCTGCGCGATCGGCAGCACTTCGCGCTCGATGCCGCGGGCGAGGAGCGAATACGGGGGCTGCTCGGCGACCACCCGCTCCCGGTCGCGCTGCTGCGCCACCCACTGGGCCTCGACGATCGCGGACGGCTCGAACGTCGATGTGCCGATGTAGCGGATCTTGCCCTGGTGGACGAGGTCCGAGAGCGCGCCGAGCGTTTCGTCGATGTTGGTGTCCTCCTCCGGCCGGTGCACCTGGTACAGGTCGATGTGGTCGGTCTGCAGGCGGCTGAGCGAGTCCTCGACCGCACGCAGGATCCACCGGCGCGAGTTGCCGAAGCGGTTGGCGTCCTCGCCCATCCGGCCGTGGAACTTCGTGGCCAGGAAGACCTCGTCGCGTCGGCCGCGCAAGGCCTTGCCGACAATCGTCTCCGACTCGCCCTGGCTGTAGACGTCTGCCGTGTCGAGGAGGTTGATCCCGGCGTCGAGCGCCCGGTGGATGATGCGGATGCTCTCCTCGTGGTCCGGGTTGCCCCGTGCACCGAACATCATCGTGCCCAGCGCGAGCGCACTGACTTTGACGCCGGTGCGGCCGAACGGGCGGAGCGGGATGGTCATCGGGTCTCTCCTCGGGTCTGCGACAACAGGTCGATGTCGGCATGGGGGCCGGCGCTCTGGAACGCCTGCCACAATCGGGCGTAGTGGCCGTCCGCGCGGAGCAGTTCGGCGTGCGAGCCGACTTCGAGCACCCGGCCGTGGCCGAGCACTACGATCCGGTCGGCGGCCATGGCGGTGGTGAGCCGGTGGGCCACCACGATGGTGGTGCGCCGGCGGGTCAGGGCCGCGGTGGCCTGCGTGACCCGCCGCTCGGTGGCGAGGTCCAGCGAGGCCGTGGCCTCGTCGAGCAGGAGGATGTCCGGATCGACCAGTTCGGCGCGGGCCAGGGCCAGCAGCTGCCGTTGGCCGGCCGAGAGCGTGCGGCCTCGTTCTCCGACATCGGTGAGATACCCGTGGCGCAGTCCGGCGACCATCTCGTGCGCACCGACCGCACGCGCGGCCGCCTCCACCTCGGTGTCGGTGGCATCGGGCCTGCCGTAGGCGATCGCGTCCCGCACGGTGCCGCCGGAGATATGGGACTCCTGCGGCACGATGCCCAGCCGGTGCCGGAACCATCCGAGGTCGAAGTCCCGCAGGTCGATGCCGTCGATGCGTACCGTGCCCCGGGTGGGGTCGTAGAATCGGGCGACCAGCTTGACGATGGTCGACTTGCCGGCGCCCGTGGTGCCGACCAGGGCGACCGTCTCGCCCGCCCCGATGCGCAAGCGGACACTGTGGAGCACCTCGCTCGCCTCGGCGCCGCCCGCGGCGGTGCGATAGCCGAAGCCGACGTCCTCGAACTCGATCACGCCGCCCAACTCGGCTACCCGCGTGGAATTCGGCGAGGTGGGCGTCCCCGAGGGCGTGCGCATGAGCGACCGCAGCCGACCCAGGCCGACGACCGCCTGCTGGTAGCCGTCGAAGACCTGGGAGAGCTGTTGGATCGGGGAGAAGAACAGGTCGACGTAGAGCAGGAACGCGATCAGCGTCCCGGCCGAGAGCACTCCGGAGCGCACTTGGTGCTCGCCCACGTAGAGCACCGCCGCGCCGGCCGCGACGCTGAGGAACTCCACGAAGGGGAAGAACGTCGCCATCAGCCGCTGTGCGTACAGGCGCGAGTCGCGGAATGCCCAAGCCCGCGCGGCGAACGCCCGATGGTTGTGCGCCTCGCGCCCGAATGCCTGCGTGACCCGGATCAGGGTCACGTTCTCCTGCAGGTCGGCGTTGACCGCGCTCACCTTCTCGCGGGCGTCGAGGTAGGCGGGCACCGATCGCCGCCGGAAGAGCGCGGTCGCGAGGGCCAGCACCGGCAGCGCGGCCACGAGAACCAGCGCCAGCCCGGTGTCGATGGCCAGCAGCGCGATGAGCACGCCGAACACGGTCAGCACGCTGACGACGAACGTCGCCAGACCGGTCTGCAGGAAGTTCGAGAGCGAGTCGACGTCCGTCGTCATCCGGGTCATGATCCGGCCGGCCTGTTCGCGCTCGTAATAGTCGAGGCCGAGCCGCTGCAGCTGCGCGAAGGTCTTGACCCGCAGCGTGTAGAGCAGCCGCTCGCCGGTCCGGCCGGTGACGCGGACCTGGCAGATCCCGCAGATCCAGTCGGCGACGACGATCCCGGTCGCGGCCAGCGAGACCAGCAGCAGCGCGTGCACGGAGCCTCGCGCGATACCGGAGTCCACGCCGTGCCGCACCAGGACCGGCACCGCGATCTCGGCGGCCGCGTCGAGCGCGACGAGGAACAGGCCGAGCAGCAACGCGCCGCGGAACGGCCGCACCAGCGACGCCAGCCCGAAGTGCGGATCGGCGGCGCGGGCCCGGTCCGTGCTGATGTGAGGGTCCTGATCGACGAGCGGCACCTCGGCCAGGCGCTCGAGCATCTCGGGCGTCGGCGGCGCCGACCCGAGGACACCGCCGCCGAGCGCGCCCCGAGCGCCCCCGCCGTGTCCGGCCGCGCGCGCCGCGAAGGCGTGCGCGACCCGCAGACCGACCGCCTCCCCGGACTCCGCCTCGCCGGGCGGCCGCTGCCAGAGCTCCTCGGTGATCCCGCCCGGCCGGTACGGGCCCGCCGCCTCGAGGGCGTCGATGTCGAGCTCGCCGGGCAACGGCTCTCCCGACAGCAGCGCCCGGTAGACCGGACAGCGCTGCTCGAGTTCGGCCGCCGTCCCGATGTCGAGGACCCGGCCGCCGTCGAGCACCGCGATCCGGTCGGCCAGTTCCAGCGTCGAGGCCCGGTGCGCGATGATCAGCGTGGTGCGTTTCCGGGTGACTCCGTGCAGGCCGGCGTGGATCTCCTGCTCCACCCGGGCATCGATCGCCGAGGTGGCGTCGTCGAGGATCAATACCGCCGGATCACGCAGGATCGCGCGGGCCAGGGCGATCCGCTGCCGCTGGCCGCCGGACAGCGTCAGGCCCTGTTCGCCGACGACGGTCTCGTAGCCGTCCGGGAGCGTGTCGATGAACTCGTCGGCGCGCGCTGTCCGCGCCGCAGCGCGGACCCGCTCGATCGGGGCATCCGGTTCGGCGAACGCGATGTTCGCGCGGACGGTGCCGGAGATCAGGCGGCTGTCTTCGAAGACGAACCCGAGGCGGGCGCGCAACGAGGCCAGGCGCAGGTCGCGCACGTCGAACCCGCCCACGCGCACGGAGCCCGCCCGCGGGTCGTAGAAGCGGGGGATGAGGTGCGCCGCCGTCGACTTGCCGGATCCGGCCGCGCCGACGAGCGCGATGGTCTCGCCAGCCTCGACGCGCAGCGAGAAGCCGTTCAGCAGCGGCGTCTCGCCGTCGTCGCCGTGGCCGTAGACGACGCCGTCCCACTCCAGGGCGAGCGGGGCGTCCGGGAGGTCCACGGCGTCGGGACGGTCGGCGATGCCGGGGGCGACGTCGACGATGTCGAGCACCCGTTCGACGCCCGCGCGCGCCTGCTGCCACACCGTCAGCAGCGTGGCCGCCTGGCGGACCGGGTTGACGAAGGAACTGAGATAGGTCGTGAACGCCAGGAAGGTGCCCAGCGTGATCTCGCCGCGCAGCGCGAGCCACCCGCCGAGCGCCAGCACGGCGACCTGCCCCAGCGGGGGCACGGCCTGGAGCGCCGGGTTGTAACGGCTGGTAAGCCGCGCCACCCGTACCCGGGAGGAGAACAGGCGGCGCGCACGCGCCTCGAGCTCGCGGATCTCGCGCTCCTCCTGACCGAAGCCCTTGACCACGCGCACGCCGGTGACGGCCTCCTCGACGCCGGTGGCGACCTCGGCGGCCTCCTGCTGCGCGTGCCAAGTGGCCGGGAACAGGTCGACGCGGCTGTGCCGCGCGATCAGGTAGAGCGCGGGTGCCACCACCAGTGCCACCAGCGTCAGGATCGGTGAGAGCACCGCCATCAAGACCAGGGAGACGAAGAACATCAGGAAGTTGCCGGTCATGTTCGGCAGCATCTGCAGCAGCTGCTGGATGAGCGTGACGTCCGAGATCGACCGGCTCACCACCTGTCCGGTGCGCAGTTCGTCCTGGTAGCCGCCGCCTAGTCGCAGCAGGGAGGCGAGCGCGTCGTTGCGCAGGTCGTACTGCACGCCGAGCGAGAGCCGCCCGGAGCAGTAGCGGCGCAGGAAGCTCGCGGCGAACCGCACTGCGCCCAGCCCTGCCAGGAGCAGCAGCCACGGCGCCATCCGCAGCGAACGGTCGCCGACACCGTCGACGATGTGACGGAGCACCAGGGGCAACACCGAGGTGGCCACGGCCGCCACCAGCGCCGAGCCGTACGCCGTGACGACATCGGCGCGGTGCCTGAGACAGTAGCCGCCGAGCCGACGCAGCCAGCCTCCATCCGGCCGCCGGGCGACACCGTCCCCGAGGGTGCTCTGGTCGGAACCGATCACGGTCGCGGTCACGAAGCGGCACCCACGATCTGCTTGTGCCGTTCGCGCATCAAGCGCTCACCTTGTCGCGGGTCACGTCGTGGATCCGGTTGGCCGGGCGGGGCAGGCCGTAGCGGTCGCGCAGCGTGGTGCCCTCGTACTCCGTGCGGAACAGGCCGCGTTCCTGCAGGATCGGGACCACCTTGTCCACGAACGCCTCGAGGCCTGATGGGATGACGGCCGGCATGACGTTGAAGCCGTCGGCGGCGCCGTTCTCGAAGTAGTGCTGGATGGTGTTGGCGACCTGCACCGGCGTGCCGGTGAAAGTGCGGTGGCCGCGACCGCCGCCGAGGCGGGCGATCAGCTGGCGCACCGTCAGGTTCTCCCGCGTGGCCAGGTCGACGATTAGGGTGTAGCGGCTCTTGGCCTCCTCGATGTCGTCCTCCTTGGGCAGCAGGTCCAGCGGCAGCGGCTGGTCGAGGTCGAGCGAGTCGGGATCGAGGTTGAAGCGGGCCGCGAGGTTGCGCTTCTGGTGTTCCGGGTTGATCAGACGCTCGAGCTGGTCCTCAAGGTCCCGGGCCTCGCCCTCGGTGTCGCCGATCACCGGGACGATGCCGGGCAGGATCTTGATGCTCTCCGAGTCGCGTCCATGGGCGGCGGCACGGGCCTTCAGGTCGGCGTAGAAGGTCTGTGAGTCCTCCAGCGTCTGCTGGGCGGTGAAGACCGCCTCGGCCCATTTCGCCGCGAATTCCTTGCCATCCTCGGAAGAGCCTGCCTGGACCAGCAGTGGCCAGCCCTGGGGCGGGCGGGGTGAGTTCAGCGGGCCGTCCACGCGGAAGAACCGGCCGCGGTGGTTGATCGGGCGGACCTTGTCCCGCAAGGTGTGCACGCCGGACTCCTTGTCCGCGATCGTCGCGTCGTCGGCCCAGCTGTCCCACAGCTTGGTGGCCACGTCGACGAATTCGTCGGCCCGCTCGTACCGCTCCTTGTGCAGCGGCACTTCGTCGAGGCCGAAGTTGCGCGCGGCGTCGGCTCCGGCGGTGGTCACGATGTTCCACCCGACCCGGCCTTTCGAGGCGATGTCCACCGACGCGAAGCGCCGGGCCAGGTTGAACGGCTCGTTGTACGAGGTGGACGCGGTGGCGATCAGGCCGATGTGCTCGGTGGCGCAGGCGATGGCGGTCAGCAGCACGGTCGGCTCGAGTTTGCCCGGCGGACGCCGCGAGGGGTCGTGGCCCTGGACCGGGCTGTCGGCGAAGAAGATCGAGTCGAGCCTGCCGCGCTCGGCGGTCTGGGCGAGGCGCTGGTAGTAGGCGACGTCCCAGATCGCGTACGGGTCGGACTCCGGCAGGCGCCACGATGCCTCGTGATGACCGGTGTCCATGAGGAACGCGTTGAGATGGAGCTTCTTCGTGGTTTTCGCTGTGCCCATGGAGAGGTGTCCTTATGCTAAAAGGCCCGGCGCGTGCCGGGAGCGATGAAGTCGGATCCGAGGTGCTCGCCGGTGGCTCCCAGAGCGTCGAGCAACTGCCGACGCAGTGCGGCGAAGCCTGGGTCCGCCTGGGACCTTTCCTCGAGGTCGATCCGGATGTCGGTGTCGACAACCCCGCCGTCGAGCAGGATCACCCGGTCGGCGAGCACGATCGCCTCGTCGACGTCGTGGGTCACCAGGAGTACCGCGGGCTTGTGCACGGCGCAGAGCCTGCGCAGCAGTTCGTGCATCTGCAGCCGGGTCAGCGCGTCGAGTGCGCCGAACGGCTCGTCGGCGAGGAGCAGCCGCGGTTCGCGCACCAGCGAGCGGGCGAGAGCGGCGCGCTGCTGCTGGCCGCCGGACAGTTCGGCCGGCCAGGCCCGTTCGCGGCCCGCGAGGCCGACTTCGGCCAGCGCTCGTACTCCCCGCTCGACGGCGTCCCTGCCCTCGATGCCGAAGGTCACGTTGGCCAGCAGCCGCTTCCACGGCAGCAGCCGGGAGTCCTGGAAGACGACCGACACCTGCTCCGGAACCGCGATCCGGCCGTAGCCCTCGACGTCCCGGTCGAGCCCGGCCAGCGCGCGCAGCAGAGTGCTCTTGCCGCTGCCGGAACGACCGATCAGCGCGACGAACTCACCTGGCGCGATATCGAGATCCAGACCTTTGAGTACTCCGCCGGACCGGTTGAAGCTGCGGTGCAGGTTGCGGACCATGACGCCCTTCGGAGACGAGGAGGGCCCCTCGAGACCAGCCGCAGCCGTGCTCAGCCCTCCAACGTCCGTCGCCATGACAGTGCCTTCCTCTCCACGAGCCGGACAGCGGCGTCCGCGAGGAAGCCGTAGACGCCGTAAAGGACGAGCCCGACGACGATGACCGACGTCTCCCCGTACTCCTGAGCCAGCGTCATCATGTGGCCGATGCCGGAGAGCGAGTTGTATTGCTCGACGACGACTAGGCCGAGCATCGCGGAGGTCACCGCGAACCTGAGTCCCAGCAGGAAGCCGGGCAGCGCGCCGGGCAGCACCACGTGGCGCAGGAACGCGCCGCGCCTGATGTCGAGGGTCTCGGCGAGTTCGGCGTAGCGGTTGTCGATGCCGCGAAGACCGTTGTGGGTGTTGACGTAGATCGGGATCATGGAGATCAACGCGATCGTGATGACCTTCATCTGCTCGCCGATGCCGAACCAGGCCACGAAGAGCGGGATCAGCGCCAGCGTCGGAACGGCGCGCTTGATCTGGATCGGCCCGTCGATGACGGCTTCGCCGAGCCGGGACAGTCCGGAGACGAGCGCGAGCAGGAAGCCCGCCGCCGTACCGATCAGCAAGCCGAGCGCGGCGCGCTGGACCGATGTCGCGATGTTGCCGAGCAGGTCGTGGTTGCTCCACTGGTCGCCGAACTCCTTCACCACATCCCAGGGCGCGGTGAGCACCTGGGGGGCGATGAAGCCGGTCGAGGACCCGGTCACCCAGATGGCCAGCAGCAGCGACGGGCCGATCCAGAAGGCGAGGCGGACCCGGCGGCCCGGCCCGAGCCGACGGCGCACCACGCGTACGTCTTGGGTCGACGGCTCGGCTAGGACTGTTGCGAGTGCTGCGCTGGTCATGATGCGTCTCCCGTCACCACGTCCGAGCCCGCCGCTGCGGCCTCCACCTGCGCGAAACGCGTGTCGACGATCGTGGAGACGTCGAACTTCGCGTTGCCCTGATCCTCCGCCAGAAGATCGGCGGTCGCCTGGAGCCGGGTGTCGGCGTTCGTCCAGTTCGCCGGGATGCCGATCTGGCCCTTGACCTGGACGGCGTGCTGCGCGTCGGCGGCGCTCAGGCCTTGGTTCTGCTCGTAGTAGAGCTGCGCCCACTGGTCCGGGTGGGCGTTCTCCCACAGCAGCGCCTTGGTGCGGGCGGCGACATAGTCCCGAAGGGCGGCGGCTTTGCCTGCGTCCTGAACCGAGGACGTGAGGCAGTACAGCGTCGAGGCGTCGTCTCGAATACCGGTGTCTATCGCCGACGAGCCTGGGTACTGCTTCAGGTACGTCACGATCGTGCTGGCCCCGAGCGGCGCGACGTCGACCGCGTGGCTACCGAGCGCCTGGTTGTAGGTGCTCGCCGTGCTCGGCAGGTCCACGAGCGTGACGTCGTTCTTAGTGAGCCCGGCCTTCTGCAGCAGCCGAAGCACGAGCGCTCCCTGGGCCTGGCCGGCGCTGTAGGCGACCTTCTTGCCCTTGAGGTCGGACAGCGTCTTGATATCGTCGCCGGGAGCGATACCGAGCTTGTAGATCGGGTGCGCGAGCGGATCGACGGTCACCGACTGGAACACGATCTGAGTCGACGTGCCGGTCCAGTGGGCGAAGAGCGACGGGATGTCCGCGACCGAACTGCAGTCGAGCTGGTTGCCGCGGAAGGCCTTGATGCTGTCCGGGCCGCCGCTGATGTTGGCCCACTGGATCTCGACCCCCTCGGCCGCGAGTTGTTTGTCCAGACCGGCGGCTTGAATCGCGATCTGCGCCGAGGGGTCACCCATGCGTAAGACCGTGCCGGACGGCACCCTGTCGGGCAGGGCGGCCGTCAGGGACAGCGACGGGCCGCTGGAGGAGCCGCAGGCCGTCAGCCCCCCGACGGCCGCGATCGCGGCCCCGAGCGCTGCGGCGGCTCGGCGAAGGGAATGAGCTCGGTTGGTCATGAAACTCGGCCTTTCCAGGTCGATGGGAAGTGAAGGGGGAGACGTCCCGGCTCAGGCCGCGACCGGTTCGCGCAGCCGCCCGATCAGCGCGTCGCCCACGCGCGCGGTCTCTCGCTTGTACGGCGTATCCGACAGGACGAAGTGGGTGACACCGAGGTCGGCGTACTTGCGCAGGGCCGCGGCGACCTGGTCGGCCGAACCGACCAGCCAGGTCGTGCCGGCCCCACCGCCGCCGAAACGGCCAGGAGTGGTGAACAGGCAATCGTCGAGGACCTCGCCGCGCTCGGCGAGATCGAGGAGCCGCTGCTGGCCGACCGCGGCCTTCCGAACGCGTGGCACGCCGTTGCGTGCGGCGAGTTGCTCGATCTTCGCCTCCGCGTCGCGCCAGGCCTCCTCCTCGGTGTCGCGCACGAGTGTGGTGATCCGCAACCCGAACTCCAACGGTGCCAGGTCACGGTCCAGGTCCCGGCTGAGCGAACGGAGTCGATCGATCCGCTCCGCGATGCCGTCCAGCGGCTCGCCCCAGAACAGCTGGACATCGGCCTCGGTCGCGGCGACCCGTTCCGCCGCCGTGGATGCACCGCCGAAGTAGAGGCGCGGTCCGCCCTCGGGCAGCCGCGGCACGACCGTGGAGCCGGCCACCCTGAAGTGCTCACCTTCGAAGGTGACGTTCTCCTGCGTCCACAACAGCCGGGCGATACGCATGAACTCCTTCGTCCGTGCGTAGCGCTGCGCCTGGTCGCCCTCGGCGTCGCCGTATGCGGCGAGATTGTCCTGACCGCTGACGATGTTGATCAGCAGCCGGCCGCCGGACAGATGGGAGAGCGTCGCGGCCGAACTGGCGAAATGCGCCGGCCGCCAGTAGCCGGGCCGGATCGCCACGAGCGGCTTGAACGTGCTCGTGCGAGCCGCGATCACGGCGCCGACGGTGAACGTGTCGGGGCGCCCCCACCCGGTTCCGAACAGCGCGCCGGACCAGCCGTGGCGTTCAGCCGTGGTGGCGAGGTCAACGGTGAAGTCAAGCGTCCCCCAGCCGCCGACGGTGTCGTCGCCGCGGTGGCCGGGTTCGATGGTGTTCGGGACATACCAAAGGAATTCCATGAGTCCTTCTTCGACGATCGCGAGATGATCAGGCGGCCAGCGTGCGGAATCCGCTGCGGTGGAAGACCAGCGGCTGGCCGTCGGCGGCCGCCGTCCTGGCGTGTACGCGAAGCAGGACGACTGTGTGATCCCCCGCCTCGACCTCGCGATAGACGCTGGTGTTGAAGTGGGCCAGACCGTCCACGACGAATCCTGACCCCTCCTCGGTGCGTGCGAGCAGGATCCCTTCGAACCGTGAGCCGACCGGCCCCGCCAACTGCCGGGCGAACCCGCGATGGTGATCGGCGAGGACGGTGATGCCCAGATGCGTGGCGCCCCGCAGCCCCGGCCACGTCTTCGAGCCGTTCGCGATCGAGATCGACACCAGTGGCGGGTCCAGGCTCACCGAGGTGAAGGAACTGGCCGCGAGTCCGACCGGTTCGTCGTCCACGAAGGCGACGAGGGCGACGACGCCGGAGGGGAACGCGCCGAAGACCTCGCGCAGAGCCTCGGGCGAGAGGTCCTGGTTGGTGGTGAAGAGCGTCACGGTCGGCCGGCCCCACGCCGGAGCGGCCCCGAAGCGGACTCGGCGTCGCAGGTCGCCGACCGCGCCGTCAGCCGGCGCTCAGGGCCGGCTGACGCACGCAAGCTCGACATTCGCATGCGATGATGTAACAAGACGGCCTCCTGGAGGTAGCGCACGAAATTGATTGGGCGACGTCGGAAACGAAGATGGCGAGCCTTCCGGCGCGGAGCCAGGGCGACCGGCCCTCTGCGGCTCTCCCCGCGGTGCCGCCGCACCGTCGGCGGCTCGGCGCTTCGCTCGCCTCCGCCGCACCGGGCGCGAAGAATCGTCATGACGCCACGACGGCGCTCTCGGCCAGGAAGGGCCTGCCCGCGATGAGCTCGGACTCCCGTCCGTCGACGCCCACCGGGCGGTCGCCGATCAGGGTGACGCGGTGCAGGGTGCGCTGGACGTTCAGGTGGTCCAGGTCGGTCGGGGCGAGGTGGGCGGTGGCGCGGTTGTCCCAGAAGGCGACGTCGCCGGCGCGCCAGCGGAAGCGGACGATGTACTCCGGTCGGGTCAAGTGCTCATAGAAGAGATCGAGCACACGCCGGGACTCCACCGCGTTGAGTCCGACGATGTGGTCGGTGAAGCCCGGGTTGACGAACAGCGCGCGCTCCCCGGTCTCGGGGTGCACCCGCACCACCGGGTGCTCGGCTATCAGAAGGTTGTCGTTGATGCGCCGGCTCAGCTTCGACTCCCCGTCGGTCGGAATGCGGAAGCGGTGCACCGCCCGCAGAGATTCGGCCAGCCGCTGCAGGGGGCTGCTGAGGCCCTGGTAGGCGGCGACGAGGTTCGTCCACTGGGTGTCGCCGCCGAACTCGGGCACGGTCTCGGCCCGCAGGATGGAGGCGGCCGGCGGGTTGACCGCGGCGGTGACGTCGGTGTGCCACCCGGCGAAGTACGAGTACTGGCGCTTGCGGTACTCCTGCCGGTAGTCCTCGCCGTACTTGTGCGCGTAGCGGTCCGGGTCGATGGTCAGGATCTGCGGGAACGCCTCCGGCGGGGCGTCCTCGTGCGGGTGGGCGTGGGTGAGTTCGCCGAACTGGCGCGCGAAGGCGATCTGGGAACCGTGGTCCAGACGCTGCGCGCGGAAGAAGACGACCTTGTGCTCGAGCAGCGCGGCGCGGATCGTGGCGACGGTCTGTTCCTCGAGCGGTTCGGCGAGGTCGACCCCGCCGATCTCGGCGCCGATGCGGCCGGCGACGCGGGCTATGGTGAGCTTGTTTTCCGACATGGCGGAATGAGCCTTTCAGGAGAAGGGAGAACGCGGCGGTGACCGCAGGCAATCGCGGTCGGTGCGAGAACGTGCCAGGGCGCGCATCAGGGGATTTCAGGGCACTGGAATGGTTGCCGAAAGCGCGCGGGGCAACGGAAAGGGCAGCGGCGGACGCGAGAACGACCGGTGGGGAAGCTGCCTACCGAGAAACGGAACAGACGGCACTCGCCTGCCGCCGAAGGTCGACGTGCAGGCGGGCCACGAGACAGGCGCCTGAGGTCATGCCTCTACGATCGCAGCGTGTTTCCCGCTCGTCAACACGCGGGCCTTTCCTCCGTTCTGAAATAATCCAGCCGAAACCCGGGGGAGCGGTCATCCGGTGAACAGGGGCGGCGCAACCGCGACGAGTCTCGCCGACACTCGGCGGACCGGAGCGGAAGCCGAGGATTCGCCCGTCCGGACAAGGGAATAGACGCATCGGCGACTTACGTTCTGTGCAGTATGGCCTTCCGGATTCCTCGTCTCAGGACGTCGCGGTACACCGTCCCGTGCCGGCCGGTAACCGCGCAGTGTCGAGGCGCCGGCCCGCGCGCCCAAGCCTGACGCCGCGCATGAGACGACCCGTCCCCCCACTCAGCCGCGCGGTCGGAGGCGACATCCGGTGCAATCCCCTTCCAGCAGCCGTCCCGGCACAACCCGCAGGACCACCCGTGTCTCCGCCGAGGCGCGCCTGGCCACCGCCGGGCGGCGGGAGGCGAATGCCGGAGCGGTGCTGCGCGCGGTGCTTGCGCACGGTCCGGTCGCCCGCAGCACGATCGCCCGCCTGACCGGCCTGTCGCCGGCCTCGATGACCGGCCACTGCACCGACCTGATCGCACTCGGCCTGCTGCGCGACCTGCCGGAGCAGACGCGCTCGAACGGCCTCGGCCGCCCGCACCTGCCAGTGGACATCGATACCGCCCGCCATGTAGTCGGGGCCGTCCACATCGCGGTTCCACACGTCACCGTCGCGGTGCTCGACCTGCGAGGCCGGGTCCTGACGAGCCGCCGGATCCCGCATGAGGCCACGTCAGCGGCCGACACCGTCCGCAGCGCCGCCCGGCAGCTGCTCGACCTGCTGCGCGCGTACGCCGAGGGGGCCGTCCCACTCGGTATCGGCGTCGCCTGCGGCGGCTGGGTGGACCAGGACACGGGTACCGTCGTCGAGCACGCGATGCTCGGCTGGAAGCAGGTGCGAGTCGGCGAGCTGCTGGGCGAGTGCACCGGCCTGCCCGTCTACGTCGACAGTCACGCGCGGGCCCTGCTGCACGGTGAACGGCTCTTCGGCGCGGCCCGCGGCGCCCGCAGTGTGCTGCACCTGTTCGTCGGCAACGTCGTCGAAGCCGCCTTCGCGCTGGAAGACGCGGCGCACTACGGGCCGCGCTCCCAAGCCGGCGTCATCGCGCATCTGCCGCTCGCCGGCAGCGCCGAGCCCTGTCCGTGCGGACGAATCGGCTGCTTCCAGGCCTCGGTCTCGGAGCGCACGCTCGCCCTTCGCGCCGGGGAGATCGGCATCGCGGCGCCGGACGACTTCGCGGCGCTGCTCACCGCTGCCCGCAGGGGAAACGCGGGTGCCGTCGACCTCCTGGTCGAGCGCGCCCGCCTTATCGGACAGGGCGCCGCGATGCTGATCGACGTCTTCAACCCCGAGCTCGTGGTCGTGGCCGAACCGGCTGTCAGGACCCTGCCGTCCGCGCTGGCGGCCCTGCGCGCCGAGATCGCGTCCAGCTCCCGCATCCGGATCGACACCGCCACCCGCGTCGTACCCTCGAGCTTCCCGGGGTTCACCCTCGCCGCGGCGGCCGGCTCCGCGATCCTGGACGCGCTCTACCGCAACCCGCTCACCGTGACCCCGCGCCGCCCCTGACCGCGGGCTGGCCCGAGCGAGGGCTCACCCCTGCCCCCGCGCCGCCAGCACGTCGGACCACCAGCGCCGGGCCACCCGCGGATGCGAGCGCAGCCACCCGGTCAAGGCGTTCTCACCGAACGCCTCGAGCAGCGGATTGTCCGGATCCTGCGTCACCCCGAGCGCCTGCGCCGCGAGCTCCGGGGGCAGCGCCAGCGGCTCGACGACCGCGTCCAGCCGGGGGCCGAGGAAGAACGGGATCGAATACCGGTCCACGCCTGCGGCAGGGCTGATCACGCGGTGGTCGGTGGCCTTGAGGTAGCCCTGGGTGGCGATCTCCAGCATCTCGCCGATGTTGAACACGAAGGCGTCCGGCAGCGGCACCGCGTCGATCCAGGCGCCGTCGGGGCCGCGCACCTGAAGGCCGCCGACCTCGTCCTGCTGCAACAGCGCGAGGTAGCCGTAGTCCTTGTGCGCTCCCACACCCTGCTCGGCGTCCGCGGCCGGGCGCGGGGGATAGTGCACGATCTTGAGGCTGACGGCGGCCTCGTTGTCGAACCAGCCGTCGAAGTACCCCTCGTCCTGCCCGAGGGCGGCGGCCAGCGCACGCAGCACCTCCCGGCTGACCCGCAGCGCCTCGTTCTGCCAGAGCAGCACGATCGGTCGCAGGTCGGGCAGCGCGGAAGGCCACAGGTTCGGGCCGATCAGCCGCAGATACGCCGGCCGGCCGGCTGCGGGCCCGAGCGCGACGCGCTCCGGCCCGATGTCGATCTGCTCGCGCCAGTCGGGAGCCCCGCGCGTGTGCTCGGTGCCGACCCGGGTGTAGCCGCGGAACTGAGGCGAGTTCAGATTCTCGATCTCCAAGCGGGCCGGCTCGGGCAACGCGAAGAACGTCTTCGCCACGGCCAGCATGCGGGCCCGCAACTGCGCGGAGACGCCGTGGCCGGTGACGTAGAAGAATCCGACCTCGTGCGCGGCGTGGCGCAGGTCGTCGAGGAACTCGCCGCGGTCCGGGCCGCGGAATCGGGAGATGTCGATGACGGGGAGCGTGGCGGGTTCAGTGTGCATACGCCGTCCTTCGGTCGGTGCCCGCGAGGTAGCCCGCGAGCTCGTCGACGACCTCGCGTGCGTCGTCCTCGATGCCGTGGATGAAGGTCGACTTCCGGCGGCGCAGCACGGGCAGACCGAGGGCGTAGAGCCCCGGGCTCTCGACGACTCCGCCCTCGTGCCGCAGGCTACCCTTCGCGTCGAGGACGGGCACGTCCAGCCACCGATAGTCGGGCCGGAACCCGGTGGCCCACACGATCGTACGGATCTCGCCGCTGCGCAGATCGATGCGCCAGCGCGCCAACGGCGGCACCCGGCTCGGCGCGAAGCGTTCCGGCGCTTCGACCTCGGCGTCGGGGCGGCCGTCGGCCCACGCGTCGAAGGCGTCCAGCAGGCGCTGCATCTTCAAGTCCGCGAGGGCGAAGGTGTTGCGCAGACCGCCGGAGAACAGCGCGCAGCCGTCTCGGACGGCGGCCCAACGGCCCACCGGCTCGACCCCGAGGTCGATCAGGGAGTTGATGTCCAGGGTCCGGCGCTCGGGGCTGCCGATGAGCTGGGGCGAGGGAAGCCTGCGGGCACGAGTCAGGTCGTCGAGCTCGTCGTGGCGCTGATTCCACACGCCCGAGGCGTCCATCCACCACAGCACGTCGCGGCCCCGATACGTGCGCGGCAACCGCACGTGCTCGCCCACCGAGAGCGTCACCGGGCGCCCGGAGCGCGCGATCTCCTCGGCCAACTGCACGCCGGTCGCGGACGCGCCGACCACCAGCACGCCACCGTCCGGCAGCTGCCCGGGACTGGAATAGTCGAACGGGGTCAATTGTCTGATCCCCTCCGGTACCGCCTGCGCGAGCTGCGGTACCGAGGGGAGGTTGCACGCCCCGCTGGCGATCACCACGGTGCGGCCGTGAATCTCGCCGTGCTCGGTGCCCACCCGGTACCCGTCGTCGGTGCGGCGTACCGAGCGGACTTCGGTCTCGGTGCGCACCGGAGCGCGGTGGGCCGAGGCGAAGCCCTCGATGAACTCCACCACCTCGGGCATCGTCATGTAGCCGTCGGGATCCGCGCCGCGGTAGGGGTGGCCGGGCAGCCGGCTGAGCCAGTTCGGCGTGAGCAGCCGCAACGAGTCCCAGCGCTCCCGCCGCCAGGCGTTGGCCACCTGTCCGCGCTCGAGCACGACGTGGTCGATGCCCCGGGCGCCGAGGAGGCAGCTCGCCGCGAGTCCCGCGTGCCCGGCGCCGATCACCACGGCCGCGGTGCGTTCGACGTGCGTGTTCGTCATCGGTTCGGCGTCGACCCGCTCATGCGACCTCGACGGTCACGTCGGTCGGGTTGGTGAGCGCGTCGAACACGGCCGAACGCTTCTGCGACTGGGCGACCAGGGCTTCGATCTCCTGCGGGGAGGCGTCCGCGTCGATGGTGAAGGTCACCTTGATGTCGTTGAAGCCGTTGCGCACGTCGCTGTCCGCGCCGAGGATCCCGCGGATGTCGTGCGAGCCCTCGACGGTCGAGGTGACCGAGCGCAGCTGGATCCCGCGGTTCTGCGCGACGGACGCGACGCCCGCGGTGAGGCAGCCGGCGAGGCCGACCAGAAGATACTCGATCGGAGTGATGCCGTTGTCCTCGGCCGCGAAGATCTCCGGGTGGTCGGCATCGAACACGGATTCGCTCTTGTGGTTCTGCTCCTGGCCGAGGCCGAAGAAATTCTGAACCGTCGTGCGGCTGTGCACCCCGTCCTTCCAGACGGACGACGCGCGCCAGGTGAACTGGGCGGCCTCGGGCGCCGCCTTCAGCGCTTCCCGTGCCTCGAGTAGGGCCTGCACGTTGACTCCGTTGGTAACCGTCGTCATGGCTGAGACACTCCTTTATGTGTTTCGGGCATGTTTCCAATGCGATGTCTTTCGACAAAGCCCCTCAGGGCCGTGACGATAGCATCGGAATATCGGGTTACCATAGTCCTTATGAGAGATAAGGCTTCTACGGTGTCCGCCGCATCGGTCGGGACCGTGGAGACGCGGTATCTCGACCTCCCGGAACCCGTGCCGCTGGACTGTGGACGAAGTCTGTTTCCGGTCCGTGTCGCGTACGAGACGTACGGATCGCTCTCGCCCGAGCGCGACAACGTGATCCTGGTCTGCCACGCCCTGAGCGGTGATGCCCACGCCGCCGGCCTGTCCGCCGCGCCCACGGCTCACGGGACCCGCGACGGCTTCGCAGCCGAGGACCGGGACGGCGCGGCGCGCGGTGCCCTGGGCTGGTGGGACGGCATGATCGGGCCCGGCAAGGCCTTCGACACCGATCACTACCACATCGTGGCCACGAATCTGCTCGGCGGTTGCCGCGGCACGACCGGGCCGTCGTCGATCGATCCGCGCACCGGCGAAGCCTACGGACCCGATTTCCCCGTCCTGACCGTCGCGGACATGGTGCGCACCGAGCGGCTCTTCCTGGACCAGCTCGGCATCGAGCGGCTCGCCGCGGTGGCCGGCGGCTCGCTCGGCGGCATGCAGGCGCTGGAGTGGGCGGTGCGCTACCCCGACCAGGTCGACGCCGTCGTCGCGATCGCCGGCACACACGCGCTGCATCCGCAGGGCATGGCCTGGAACGCGATCGCGCGCGAGGCCATCATGCGCGACCCGGACTGGCAGGGCGGCCGCTATCACGGCACAGGCCGCGCACCCGATGCCGGCATGGGCGTGGCCCGGATGGTCGGACACGTCACCTACCTGTCCGCACCGGCGCTGGCGGAGAAGTTCGGCAGGAGGCTGCAATCCGCGGACGAGATCGCCTACACGGTCACCGAGCCCGAGTTCGAGGTCGAAAGCTACCTGCGCCACCAGGCCGGCTCGTTCGTCAAGCGGTTCGACGCCAACACCTACCTCCTGCTCTCCCGTGCGCTCACCTACTTCGATCTCGCGCGCGGGCACGGCGGCGGCTCGCTCGCCCGGGCGCTCGAGGGCATCATGGCCCGGACTCTGTTGATAGCTTTCAGCTCGGACTGGCTCTACCCGCCGTCCGCGTCGCAGGAGATCGCGCGGGCGCTCGAGGATCTGGGCAAGCCGGTCGAGTGCCACGTGATCGACGCCCCGTACGGGCACGACTGCTTCCTGCTCGAGGAAGCGCGGCAGACACCCTTGGTTCGCCGCTTCCTCGCCGGCGGCGATGCGCGACGATGACTACGGACCCGAAGATGGAGGCGCCGATGGACGCACGGCCGTACCGTGTCGAGCAGGCCCGCGAGTTCGACTTCGAGACCCGGCAGCTGCACGCCGGGCAGCGGCCGGACCCGAACACCGGAGCTCGGGCGGTGCCGATCTTCCAGACCACCAGCTACGTGTTCGAGGATCCGGAATCGGCTGCGGCGTACTTCAATCTGCAGGAGTACGGCAACACGTACTCACGGATCATGAACCCCACCGTCGCGGTGTTCGAAGAACGCGTCGCGAATCTCGAAGGTGGGAGCGGAGCGGTCGCCTTCGCCAGCGGGATCGCCGCCCAGGCGGCCGCGCTGTTCACGCTCCTGCAGCCCGGGGACCACGTCGTGGCCTCCTCCGCGCTCTACGGCGGCACGGTCAACCAGCTCAAGCACCTGCTGCGCAAGATGAGCGTGGAGCTGTCCTGGGTCGACCCGGACGACCCGGACGCGTGGCGCAAGGCGGTGCGCGCCGAGACGAAGGCCTTCTTCGGCGAGACGATCGGCAACCCGGCCGGCAACGTGCTCGACATCGAGACGGTCGCGTCCATCGCGCACGAGCACGAACTGCCCTTGATCGTGGACAACACCTTCGCCACCCCGTACCTGTGCCGGCCGATCGAGTGGGGCGCGGACATCGTCGTCCACTCGGCGACGAAGTTCCTCGGCGGCCATGGCACCAGCATCGGCGGCGTCGTGGTCGAGGCCGGGACATTCGACTGGTCCAACGGCCGCTTCCCCGTGGTGGCCGATCCCTCGCCCGCCTACCACGGGCTGCGCTTCCACGAGACCTTCGGGACCTACGGCTTCTTGATGAAGCTGCGCGCCGAGACTCTGCGCGACCTGGGCGCCGCGCTCTCGCCCTTCAACGCCTTCCTGCTCCTGCAGGGCCTGGAGACGCTCTCGCTGCGCATGGACCGCCACGTCGCCAACGCGCTCGCCGTCGCCGAGTTCCTCCAGACCCACCCGCTGGCCTCGAAGGTCACCCACCCCGGCCTGCCGGGCAGCGTCTACCGCCCGCTGGTGGAGAAGTACCTGCCCCGCGGCGCCGGCGCCGTGTTCTCCTTCGACTGCCCCGGCGGCCGGGCCGGCGGCCAGGACTTCATCAGCGGCCTGACCCTCTGGTCCCATCTGGCCAACGTCGGCGACGCGAAGAGCCTGGTGATCCACCCCGCCAGCACCACCCACCGCCAACTCGGCGACGACGAACTGCGCGCGGCCGGAGTCGGCCCCGGTTCCGTCCGGCTCTCGGTCGGCCTGGAGTCCGTACAGGATCTGATCTGGGACCTGGAGCAGGGCCTCAGCCATGTGAAGCAGGAGGCGACGGCGTCATGACGGATCTCACGCGCTATCAGGACCCGACGACGATCCAGCGCATGCTCAACTCGGCCCGCACGATCGCGATCGTCGGCCTGTCCGGCAACGAACTGCGGGCCAGCCACTTCGTCGGCTACTACCTCACCCGCCACGGCTACCGGGTGATCCCGGTCAACCCGCGCGAGAAGGAGGTCTTCGGCGAGCAGTCCTATCCCAGCCTGCGCGAGGTCCCCGTCCCGGTGGACGTCGTGAACGTCTTCCGCGCCCCCGAGGCACTGCCGCAGATCGTCGAAGAGGCCGTCGACATCCGCGCCGGGGCGCTGTGGTGCCAGTTCGGGGTCGTCCACGAGCCGGCCGCGGCCGCCGCCGAAGCCGCCGGCCTCGCCGTCGTCGTGGATCGCTGCATCAAGGTCGAGCACGCTAGGTACGCCGGCCGGATGCACTGGCTGGGATTCAACACGCAGCGCATCACGTCCGTGCGATCCGGGCTGCAGTAGAACCGCGCCGCGCGGGCGCGGGAACCGGCAGCGTCGCCTCTGCCGGCCTCGGCTCGGCGATGAAGTTCGGGTTCTGAGATGTCAGGGACGGTCCGCGGATCGACGGATGGACCTTGATTGACAGTCTCGCCGGACAGTGTCTAGTTTCGGAGAAGGAAACGAACGGCCCTGGGCCCGAGAGGTGCGGAGGTGAGCGAGATGGACCACGTCTTGCGCCCCGCCGCGTTGACAGCGCCGCACCTCGTCGTCCGCCGCCACGTCGACCTCGCGCGCGTCAACAGCGCCTTGTGTATCTGATCGGCTGAGTCTCCGCCGGTCTTCCCGGTTCTTTGCCGCCGCCCCCTTGCCTCATGAGCTCGGCGAGGTGGCCGCGGCTGCGCTCGCGCCGGACGCCAAGGCGTCGGTGTGCTGAGCCATCGGCGGGAGGTGCCGCGCCGCCGGTGTCCCACGGCAGCGCATTCCGCCGCTACGCCGCGGCCCGCACCTCCCCGATCCCGTTTCCCTGAGCACAAGAACACCCAGGTGGTGGTCACATGACTTTCTCGCAGCAGATACACCTCGCCGTGGCGCTCGAGGGCGCCGGCTGGCATCCGGCGGCGTGGCGTGAGCCGGATGCCGTGCCGGCCGTCGGACTGCTGAGCGCCGACTACTGGCTCGACCAGGTGCGCACCGCGCAGTCCGGGTTGCTCGACTTCGTCACCCTCGAGGACGGATTTCCGCTCCAGTCCGACGCGGCCTCGGGGCACGACGGGCGAACCGACCGGGTCCGCGGCCGCCTCGACGCCGCCATGGTCGCGGCCCGCGTCGCACCCCTGACCGCGCGCATCGGCCTGGTGCCGACGGTGACCACCACGCACACCGAACCCTTCCACGTGTCGAAGACCATTGCGACCCTCGACTACGCGAGCACCGGCCGTGCGGGCTGGCGTGCGCAGATCGGCGCGCAGGCCGCCGAGTTCCCGCTGTTCGGGCGCCGTGCCCCGGCCCCGGATCCCGCCGACCTGTTCGAGGAGGCCGGCGACCACGTCGAGGCGGTGCGCCGGCTCTGGGACAGCTGGGAGGACGAGGCGGAGATCCGCGACGTCGCCACCGGCCGGTTCGTCGACCGCGAGAAGCTGCACTACATCGACTTCGAAAGCCGGCACTTCAACGTGCGCGGCCCCTCGATCACCCCGCGCCCGCCGCAGGGACAGCCGCCGGTGGTGGCGCTGGCCCACGCGGCTTTGTCTTATGCCTTTGCCGCGCGCAGCGCCGATGTCGTACTCGTCACACCGCACACTCCGGAGGCGGTCGCACCGATTCTCGACGACCTCCACTCGGCACAGGACACAGCGGGTCGCAGCGCACAGCCCCTGCTCGTCTTCGGTGAGTTCGTGGTCTTCCTCGATGCCGACCCGGCCGCCGCGATCACCCGCAAGGAGCGGCTGGACGAGGCCGACGGCACCGCCTACCGGTCCGACGCGCCGATCTTCGCCGGTTCTCCCGACGCGCTCGCCGATCAGCTCGCCCAGTGGGCGCACGCCGGGCTCGACGGATTCCGGCTGCGGCCGGGAACCGTCCCGCGCGATCTCGACGCGATCGTGCACGGACTCGTGCCCGCGTTGCAGCGACGCGGGCTGTTCCGGCACGCCTACGAGGCCGAGACGCTGCGGGGCAACCTCGGCCTGTCGCGGCCGGCGAACCGTTATGCGCCCGCGCGCGCCGCGTGACCGGCGCCGGCACCAGCAGGAAAGGGGTCTGAGATGACGTCCTCCGGCGGCACGCCGCTCAAGCAGATTCACCTGGCCGCGCACTTCCCGGGCGTGAACAACACCACGGTCTGGAGCGACCCGCGCTCCGGCAGCCACATCGAGTTCGAGTCCTTCCGGGCCTTCGCGCAGACCGCCGAGGCGGCGCTGTTCGACTTCCTGTTCCTGGCCGAGGGGCTGCGCCTGCGCGAACAGAACGGCCTGATCTACGACCTCGACGTCGTCGGCCGGCCGGACACCTTCACCGTGCTCGCCGCACTGGCCGCCGTCACCAGCCGGCTCGGCCTGGCCGGCACGGTCAACTCCACCTTCAACGAGCCCTACGAGGTCGCCCGGCAGTTCGCCACACTCGATCACCTCTCCGACGGTCGCGCCGCGTGGAACGTGGTGACCTCGTGGGACGCGTTCACCGGGGAAAACTTCCGGCGCGGCGGATACCTGCCGCAGGAGGAGCGCTATGCGCGTGCCCGCGCCTTCCTCCACGTCGCGCGCACCTTGTTCGACTCCTGGGACGGCACGGAGATCGCCGGGGACAGGCAGAGCGGCGAGTTCCTCGCCGAGCCGCGGCCCGGGCGCTTCCGCGTGCGCGACGCGTTCTTCGATATCGAAGGGAGCTTCAATGTCCCGCGTTCTCCGCAGGGCAGGCCGGTGATCTTCCAGGCCGGGGACTCGGAGGAGGGGCGCGAGTTCGCGGCCGCCGAGGCCGATGCCATCTTCAGCCGGCACGGTACCGCAGACGCCGGACGTGCCTTTTACGCCGACGTCAAAGGCCGGATGGTGAAGTACGGCCGCGACCCGGATCAACTCAAGGTACTGCCGGCCGCCACGTTCGTGCTCGGCGACACCGACGCCGAGGCCCGCGAACTCGCCGACGTTGTGCGGCACCAGCAGGTCAGCGGGCAGACCGCGATCCGCATGCTCGAGCAGCTGTGGAACCGCGATCTGAGCGAGTACGACCCGGACGGGCCGCTGCCGCGGATCGACCCGGATCTCGGCGAGCACACCGTCGCCCGCGGCCGCGCGAGTGTCCGGATGCACCGCGATCCGATGGCCACTGCCCGCGAATGGCGCGAGCTCGCGGAGGCCAAGGGCTATTCCATCCGCGAACTGATGATCCAGGTGACCGGTCGGCAGACCTTCATCGGCTCGCCGCTTACCGTCGCGGAGGCCATCGACGACCTCGTGCAGTCGGATGCGGCCGACGGATTCATCCTGGTCCCGCACATCACCCCCGGCGGTCTCGGCGAGTTCGCCGAGAAGGTCGTGCCGCTGCTGCAGGAGAAGGGTGTGTTCCGTACCGAATACACTGGTACCACGCTGCGTGAGCACCTCGGCTTGCGGCCGCTGCCCGCGTTCGACGAAGGCGCCGCGGCATGAACAGGACACCTCTGACCATCCTCGACCTCGTCCCGATCAGCAGCGGCTCCGACGCCGCGCAGGCCCTGCGCAACAGCATCGAGTTGGCCCGCCACGCCGAAGACCTCGGATACGCCCGCTACTGGTTCGCCGAGCACCATCTCAACCCGGGCGTCGCCGGGACCTCCCCGGCGGTCGTGATCGCGCTGATCGCTGCGTCCACACACCAGATCCGGCTCGGCGCGGGCGCGGTTCAGCTCGGGCACCGCACGGCCTTGTCGACGGTGGAGGAGTTCGGGCTCATCGATGCCCTGCACCCCGGGCGGATCGACCTCGGACTCGGCCGCTCGGGAGGCCGGGGCAAGCCCGGCTCCGACCGGACCGCGCCGACAGCGTCGAAGACCGAGGCCTCCGTTACTCCCAACGGTCTGCTGCTGCCCCCGCCCTTCGACTTCACCACCGTGCTCGGGTCCCCGCGTTTCGGCCTCATCAAGACCCTGCTGGAGCAGCCGAACGCCGAGGCGCAGCCCTACTCCGCGCAGATCAGCGATCTACTCGCGCTGCTGCGTGGCGCCTATCGGTCGCCGGACGGAATCGAGGCGCACGTCGTACCGGGTGAACGCGCGCAGCTCGAGCCGTGGATCCTCGGCAGCAGCGGCGGGCTGAGCGCGCAGGTCGCCGGGGCCAACGGGCTGCGGTTCGCCGCCAACTACCACGTGAGCCCGTCGAGCGTCATCGAGGCCGTCGACGGCTACCGCGCAGCCTTCAAGCCCGCAGCCGACGGCTACGGCGTCGCAAAACCCTACGTCAGCGTGTCCGCTGACGTGGTGGTCGCCGAGGACGAGGCCGCCGCTCGCGAACTCGCCTCCGGCTACGGCGCGTGGGTGCGCAGCATCCGCACCGCCGAAGGCGCCATCCCGTACCCCACCCCGGCCGAGGCGGCGCTGCACCCGTGGACGCAGACCGACCGCGACCTGGTCGCCGATCGTCTGCAGACGCAGTTCGTCGGCACCGCCAAGCAGGTCGCCGACCGCCTCGAGATCCTACGCGACGCGTCCGGGGCCGACGAGCTGATCGTCACTACGATCACCCACGACCACGCCGACCGCATCCGCTCCTTCGAGCTGCTCGCCGAGGAATGGGAGAACCGCTGAGCAGACCCGACCGTAGGTGATCCGTCTTCTCCGCAGCGACCAGAGGGGCCCTTCTCATGAGCGTGACCGGCGAACTCCTTTCCCACAATGAAGCCTATGCCGCCGCCTTCCGCGGGCCGCTGCCGCCGTCGCGCAAGGTCGCCGTCGTGGCGTGCATGGACGCGCGGCTGAACGTGTACGCGATCCTGGGCCTGCACGAGGGCGAGGCGCAGGTGATCCGCAACGCGGGCGGCGTGGTGACGTAGGATGAGATCCGGTCGCTGGCGATCAGTCAGCGGTTGCTCGGCACCCGCGAGATCATCCTGATCCACCACACCGACTGCGGGATGCTCACCTTCACCGACGACGCGTTCAAGCAGTCGATCCTCGAAGACGTCGGCATCAAGCCGGCGTGGGCCGCGGAGGCGTTCGCCGACCTAAACGAGGACGTGCGCCAGTCGATCCAGCGCATCCGCACCAGCCCGTTCATCCCGCACACCGACGCCGTGCGCGGGTTCGTCTTCGACGTGGCCGCCGGGCGGCTCGCCGAGGTGAAGTAGTGAACTGATAAGAACAACCAGTACCTGCCGCTTCGGCAGGCGTTTCAAGAGTCTTCATCCCCCGCCGGGATGTTGTGCGGTCGCGCGGCGCGGGTGGTGGCGGCGGTCCACTTTCCAGGCGCCCGCCCGTCCGACCGCTGAGATCCTCGGTCATGTTTCTTCAGAGTATTTTCATGTCTAACCACACTTCATCCAAATCTGCTGTTCAGGGCCCTGATTAGTTATCTGGCGCACTGGAGTACGGGCTCTGATTTTACCGTCACTTGGTATGCGAACAGTGCGACATCAGATATTTTCAAAACAGCCGCCCGGGCGGGGCCATCTTGGGCGGCTCGACGAGAGTGTTGCCGTCGCTTCGCCGTGTCCGCTTTCACCATTTTCTGGGGGATACCTATGTCACGTGACGTTTCCGCGCGCTCAGTCCTCGCCGCCGTGCGGCGTGCTGGAGCCTCGGTGCGGACCCCGGGGCGCGCGCATCCCCGACCGACGTTGCCGGGCGAGGCGAGAAGGACTCTGTCGATCAGGTGGAAGGCGGCCGCGCTGGCCGGTGGGGTGGCTCTCACGGTGGTCACTTCCGTGGCCGCGGGGCCCTCGGCGCAGGCCTCGACCACAGCGTGCGGCGGTTTGTGCACCACGCCGAGCAATAAGGCGTTGGGCACCGGCGAGACGCCGACGATCACCGTCACCGGGTCGAGCTGCACTGGCGCGCCGAGCGCGGGAACGCTCGTGTCGGAGTACGCCAACTCCGCATGCACGATCAGCGTCGGTATGGCGACCGCGACCACCACGAATCCTTACCAGGACTGGGCGGTGATCGAGGAGGGGACAGTGGACAAGTTCATCTCGGACCAAGCGCTCTCACCCGCCCTGGACATCCAATACGGCGCAGACGAGGTCGTCGAGTTCGAGGCGGCGCCGAGCGGGGCCGCGACGAACCTGTGCCTGGCTCTCGTCTCTTCAAAGGTCACGCTGAAGCAGTGCGGGCTCTCGTCGGATACGCAGACGGGCACGTCCACCGGCACGCAGACGGACAAGACGACGGGCTCGAATAACGGCTCGGATTCAGAGTCGGACGACGAGCAGTGCTGCACCACTTCCGGCGATATCTACATGACCGGCTCCCTCGGGACGAGTACCGGGTCCTCCAGCAGTACCGACACGGCCACCTCCACCGGCACGTCCACCACGAGCACCAGTATCTACAGCCTGACTGCGTGGATCCTTGATTCCGGCAACACCACGAGCGGCTATCTCGACGTGATCAGTGGGACCGATCAGGCCTTCTCGAATCCGCAGGTGCTCATGGCCAGCGGTACGACGTTGTCCGTGACGTGGCTCAATGAGCTCGGCGGGGTCGTCAACTCATCTCAGATGTGGTCGTTCGGGTATCAGTCCTCGAGCGCGGTCCAGTTCAAGAAGAGCGGGATGCAGCACACCTGAGACCGGCGGTCGCCCGAATTCCGGACTCGAACTCCGCACGGCCCATTCTTCGGAGGCAGATGATGTTTGGGTACCATCACGGCCAAAGCCATGCTCACGACTCGGCTGCCCGGCGCGGGGAGCGGCGTCGGGCGGGAAGCGTCGCGATCCTCTCCGCCGGCGCTCTGGTGGCCGGCCTGCTGGCCGGGCCGGTGCCGCAGGCCGCGGCGGCCGCGGGCGGCGCCCCGGCGGCTTCGGCGGGCACGGCGGTGCCGGTGCACCCGGTGGACGGGTTCGCGGCTTCGGTGCCGAAGATGCTCGCCGCCCCCAAACCCTCGGCGGTGTGGCCCGCGGCGGGTTCGGTGAGCGTGACTGTGGCGGCCGAGGCCGGGTCGACCTCTGCCGCCTCTCGCCCCAAGTCGTCCGGGTCGAATCTCGAGCCCGACCCCTCGCACGGATCCGCGCGTGCCGGAAAGCTCCCGCTGTGGGTGGGCCAGGCTGATCAGCCGAGCGGTTCGAAGGCGCCCGCCCCCTCGCCCGTATCGCGCGCGCAGGTGACGGTGGGCTCCACCTCGGCCGCCGCGTCCCTCGGCCTGCGAGGCATGGTGTTCTCGGTGGCCAGGGCCGACGGGGGAACCTCGACCGGACGAGTGCACGTGAGTCTGTCCTATAGCGGATTCGCGGATGCCTACGGCGGCGACTACGGTTCCCGCCTGGAGTTGGTGGCGCTGCCCGCCTGCGCTCTGACCACTCCCGCCAAGGCCGCCTGCCGGGTGGAAACGCCGGTCGGCTCGCTCAACGATGCCAGAACCCAGTACGTCGGCGCGGACGTGAGCCTGCCGGCCGCCGGCGACGCCACGTCCGGCGGGGCGGCTTCCGCAGCTGCGGTGGTTCTGGCCGCGGTCGACACGCCGTCAGGGTCGGGCGGGAACTTCGCCGCCGAACCGATGTCGGAACAGACCGACGACTGGGTCTCGGGCGCCTCTTCCGGTGCGTATACCTATGCTTATCCGATCCAGGTGCCAACGGTGCCCGGCGGCCTGCAGCCGAGTGTCGCCCTGAGCTACGACTCGCTGGCCACCAGCGGCCTGAACTCCTCGACCAACAACGAGGCCTCCTGGGTCGGAGACGGCTTCGACTACAGCCCCGGGTTCATCGAGGCGGACTACGCCCCGTGCTCCAGCTACGCCGTCGACCCGGACACCGGGGACCTGTGCGCCGGCAGCCAGACCGAGGTCACGCTGTCCTTTGACGGGGTCTCCACTCCGTTGGTGGACGGCTCCAGCGGGTGGCGGGCCGAGCAGGACTCCGGAGAGAAGATCACCGAGTCGAACGGCACCTGGGAGGTGATCGCGCCGGACGGTACCGAGTACTTCTTCGGCGTGAACGATCTGCCGGGTTATGCCTCAAGCGACGCGTCCACCGACAGCCAGTGGGAAGCTCCGGTGTACGAAGGCTGCGGGCAGGCCGCCTTCTGCAACCAGCCCTGGCGCGACATGCTCTCCTACGTGGTCGACCCACACGGGGACGCCATCGCCTACTACTACGCCACCCAGACCAACTCCTACGCCCAGTCTGACGGCACCGTCGCGAACGGCTCCTACACCCAGAGCGGGGTACTTCAGCGGATCGACTACGGATTCCGGGCCGGCCAGGCCTACTCGTCCACCCCGGCCGCGCAGGTCTCCTTCACCGCACCTGCTACCCGTCAGGATGCCCCGACCGACCTGGCTTGCAGCGCCGGGTCGGCCTGTGTCATCACCTCGCCGACCTTCTGGAACGACGATGAGCTGACCGGCATCTCCACCCGCACCCTGAACGGCTCGGCCTATCAGCCGGTCGACTCGTGGTCGCTGGGCGGCATCTATCCGGCCACCGGCGACGCGAGCACGAGCCCGTCGCTGTGGCTGGCCTCCGTCACGTGCACCGGCCAGGACGGCAGTAGCTCGATCAGTCTGCCGCCTACCGACTTCGCCGGCACTCCTCTCGCCAACCGGGTCGAGACGGCCGCCGACGCGGCCGCCGGATACTCCGACATCACCCGCGACTACTTGAGCGGCATCACCAGTCAGACCGGCGGGGTCACCACCATCGCGTACTCCCCGTCGTTCTCCTCGAGCACGATGCCGACTCCGAACTCGAACAACACCGCCGTCTACCCGGACTACTGGCCGGCCGCCGGTTCTTCGACGCCGGTGCTCGATTTCTTCAACACCTACGCGGCCAAGAGCGTCACCCGGAAGGACACCACCGGCGCGGACCCACCGGTCGTCACGGCGTACACGTACGCCGATCCGGCCTGGCACTACGACACTGACACGGTCAGCCGTTCGTCCACCGTGACCTGGGACGAGTGGCGTGGATACGGGAGTGTGACGGCCGAGACGGGCACGGCTCCGGACCCGGTCAGCGAGACGGTCACCAGTTATCTCCAAGGCATGAGCCAGGACGGGCCAGCGCACGCCACCGGCCCCACGGTCACGCTCACCACCACCCGCGGCCAGTCCGTGACGGACTCCGACCAGTTCGCCGGCCTGCAGCTCGAAGCGATCGTCTATGACGGAGCCGGGTCCGGCCAGGAGGTCACCGACACGGTCACCGTCCCGTGGACCTCCACGGCCACCGCCGTGAACACGGGGCTGGACCAGGCCGCCTATCTGACCGGCCCGGGTTCGACGCTCACCTACACTGCACTCGCCACCGGCGGGGCCCGCGAGTCGACCGAGAGCGACACCTATACCAGCGACGGCCTGCCCGCCTCGGTCTCCGCGCAGCCGGACACCACCCAGAGCTCTGAGAGCACCTGTACCACCACGGCATACGCGGCCAATACGGCCACCTGGCTCCTCGACCTGCCCGAAACCGTGATCACCGACACCGGGGTGTGCAACGCCTCGGGCCAGGGGACCGGAACCCTGGTCTCCCAGACCGACACGCTCTACGACAACGGGTCGCTCGGCGCCGCACCCACGGCGGGCAACGCCACCAAGACCGAGCAGGCGGTCAGCGGCGGCTTGGTACCCACGTTCGTCACTTCGAGTGCGACCTACGACGAATACGGCCGGGCGCTCTCCGCCACCGACCCGGACGGGCACGTCACCAAGACCGCGTACACCCCGGCCACCGGAGCAGAGCCCACTTCGGTCCAGGTCACCGACCCGATGGGCCTGCTGACCAGCACCACCTACGACCCCGCCTATGACCTGCCGCTCACCGCCACGGCCCCGGACGGCGGCCAGAGCACGACCAGCTACGACGCACTCGGCCGCAAGACCGCCCAGTGGAACCCTGGAAACCCGGTATCCGGCCCCGCCGACGAGCTCTACGCCTATACCGTCAGTGGAACGTCGTCGTTCACCACAGAGCGGACCGAAGAGCCGGACGGCTCCTATCTGACGACCGTGACCATCGACGACTCGCTCGGCAACGTTCGTGAGGTCCAGGCCGGAACCGCCTCCGGCGGGACGGATGTCACCGACACCACCTACGACAGCGACGGCTTGAAGAGCCTGGTATCCGCCCCCTACTACACCAGCGCCGCCCCGTCCGGCACCCTGGTCGCCGCCGACGGGCCCGTCGCCTCGCAGACCGGGTACGTCTACGACGGAGACGCACGGGTGATCAAGCAGATCTCCTACGGAGACGGCACCGAAACCTACGAGACGGACACCGCCTACGGCGGCGACTACTCCACCGTCACCCCGCCCGCCGGAGGCACCGCGCAGACGGACTTCACCGACGGTCGAGGCCTGACCACCGCGATCTACCAGTACCACGCCGGGGTCCCGGTCAATCCGGCCGACCCCTCCTCCGACTACGACCAGACCACTTACACGTACACCGCCGCGCAGAAGCCCGCCACCATCACGGATGCGGCCGGCGACTCGTGGTCCGACACGTACGACCTGCTCGGCAGGCAGCTCACGGCATCCGACCCGGACTCGGGTACCACCACTGACGCCTACGACTCGGCCGGCCGGCTCCTCACCAGCACTGACGCGCGAAGCAAGAGCACTTCGTACACCTACGACCTGGACGGGCGCAAGGCCGCCGAGTACGACACCACCGGTGGCGCCGCCGAGACGTCCGCCGATGAGATCGCCGCCTGGACCTACGACACGCTGGCCAGTGGCCAGCCCACCTCGTCCACGTCCTACTCGAACGGATCGGCCTACACCGAACAGATCACCGGCTACAACGCCTATGGGCTCCCCAGCGGCCAGCAGATCACCGTCCCTGCCGCCCAGGGCAAGCTGGCCGGAACGTATTCGCAGACTTACACCTACGCTCCCACCGGTCAGGAGACCTCTTACACCGACTCCGCCGACGGCGGCCTGCCCGCCGAAACCGTCACCACCGGGTACGACAGCGCCGGACAGCCCGGCTCGCTGACTGGCACCAGCAGCTACGTCAGCAAGCTCACCTACACCGATCTCGGCCAGCCGCTGCAGTACCAGGAGGGAACGAGCAGCGACCCGGTGTACATCACCGACTCCTACGACCCGCAGACGAGCCGACCCACCGAGCAGAACACACAGACCGGCACCGCGAAGACCTCGGTCGACGATCTGAACTACACCTACAACGACGTCGGAGACGTGACCTCCGAGGCCGATACCCCGAGCGGAGCGAGCTCCGCCACCGACGTCCAGTGCTTCCACTACGACTACCTCGGCTGGCTCAGCCAGGCCTGGGCGCAGGGCACTGCGGCTTGCGCCGGCACGCCCTCGGCGTCGGTGGAGGGCGGGGCCGCCCCGTACGAGGAGTCCTACTCCTACAACACCATCGGCGATATGACCGGTGAAGTCTCGACCACCCCCGCGGGCGTCGCGACAACCGTCACGAATACATTCCCCGCTGCCGGCCACGCGCAAGTCCACGCCCCGACCACGCGGACCGCCACGACCTCAGGCAACTCCACCTCCACCGCCTACACGTACACCACTGCCGGGGAGCTCAGCACCCAGACCTCCACCAGCCAGCAGCAGGCCTTCACCTGGAACGACCAGGACCAACTCACCCAAGACGCCGTCACTCCGAGCGGCAGCGCCGCCCAAGACACCTCCTACATCTACGACGCCGCCGGCGACCTGCTGCTGCGCACCGACCCCACCGGTACCACGCTGATTCTCGGCGGTGAACAGATCGTGCTGAGCACCGGCGCCGCGGCCGCCACGGCGACGCGGTACTACACGCTCGGCAGCGCCGGCGTCGCCTCGCAAACCGCCGGAGGCGATCTCCAGTACCTCGCCGGGGACCAGCAGAACACCGCGTCGATCGCCATCGATGCCGCGACCCTCAGTGTCAGCCGCCGTCACTACGACCCGTACGGCAACCCCCTCGGCGCCGGGTCCCTCTGGCCGTCCGGTCAGAAGGGCTTCGTCGGCGGCACCGCCGACACCGCCACCGGCCTCACTGATCTCGGCGCACGCGAATACCAGCCCCAAACTGCCGCGTTCATCTCTCCCGACCCCCTGATCAACCCGCAGAACCCGCAAGACCTCGACGCCTACAGCTATTCCTACGACAACCCCACCACCTTTGCCGACCCCACCGGGCAAGCCGGGTGCGGCTTCCTCGGCCTCGGCTGCGTCTTCAACGACGTCGGCAGGGGCTGGCACCAGTTCACCCGTTCGCTCCAGCAGGCCTCGCCCGCGCTCATGCCCATCCTCGCCGACGCGGTCATTGACGCGGTGGTGCTGGTCGCCACCGACGGCGCGGGCGCGGCACTTCTCCCGGAGATCGACGGCGTGGTCGACGAAGGCTTCCTCGACGCGGACCTCGCCGGCGACGAAGCGGACATCACCAACGAGGAGATCGACGCACTGGCCGAACAAGGCGGCGGCCCGGGCGGCGGCTCAAGCATCGGCACGACCGGTTCGGACGGTGGCTCGGACGGGGCCGGCGGCGACCTCGGCACCGCGAACGAGGACCAGCGGCCCGTCATGAGCTGGACCAACGGGCGACTGGACGCGAACGGGGACGTGGTCACCGACATGGAGCCCCAAGGTCCCCTGCCTGAGGGCGCGGGCATGAAGCCCGGCGACGATCTGGTGCCGGGGGACTATCACTACACCGTTCAGCAGGACGGCTCGCTCCGGGTGATCAACAGCGACGACATGTACGCGATGGAGCCGAGTGCTGGACACACGAGCCTGGCGAAGAGCCCGACCGTGAACATGGCGGGGACGTTCAAAGTCAACGGAAGCGGCGAGATCGACATGTTCGACAACTGGTCCGGACACTATCTGCCCGGTGTCGACCCCGCCTACAATGAAGTGGACTACATGCCGCTGGAGACGGTCGCCCGAAATGCCTTCAAGCAATTCGGGTTGCCTGATCCGCTCCCCAACGCCTGGACCCCGCTTTGGCGATGATCCCCGCGAAAGCCGCCCGCCCTCACTTCTCGGGGACGGGCGGCTCGCCTCGTGAAGCGAAGCCGATCCCCTGAAAGTGGAGGGCACCGTGGATGTGAACGCTGACTGGCTGGCGCGGGTGGCGGAGCACCGGAACCTGGGCATCGGTGCCCTGGCCGAGCTGGCCGATGTCCCCGAGGCCGAGGTGAACGCGGTTTGGAACGGCGCGGCGCCCAGCCCGGCACTGCTGCGCAAGCTCGCGCCCGCGGTGGGCCTGCATGCCGCGGACCTCTTCGCCATCGCGGGCCTGCCGGTGCCGGACGATCTGGTCCGGCTGGATGCGCGCGCCTCCTCGTGGATCCCGCAATTGGTGAGATCGGCCCTTTCCCTCTCACCTCGGCAAAGGGAGTTGCTTCGGGAATTCGTCGTAGCGCTTCCGCAAGAGGCCGAGGTCAATCCAGTGCAGGCTTTGAAGGAGTATGAGAAGTATCCCCCCGGGCTCGGGGGCGTCCTTGTCCGCATGCTGCACAATCGCAATCTGAACTGGACCGCTTCCGCCAAGGTCCTCTACCTCGTCGCCGGCACCGGGCCGTTGTCCCCGGCAACCGTCGGAGGCATCGGCCGGGGCAGCGTGGAGATCTCCCCTCGACTGCTCGCCGAGTTCGCCGCCGTATTCGACGTTCCCGTCGGCCTCCTGGCTTCCCTCGCAGCGGCGCGGATCGCCCACGCCGCCTTGCCGACCCCCCCGGCGGCCGTCGAAACGGCTCGGCTGATCTGGGAGTTCCGAGGCCTGACCGTCGAACAGGCACAGCAAGTACTTGCCGTGGCGCAGAACGGGCTTTGAATCGAGGCGAGACCCACCGGCAGAGGGTCCCGGCCTCGTCCACGCTGGTCGTCGGGAAGATCAGCTGCGGATCCGCCGTGCGCGAAGGCTCAGCATTGAAGAGCTCTGATTGTTGAGCGCATACTGTTCCGGACGATCCCGGGGAGCCGGGTCGTCCAGGGCTCGGGCGGAGGAATCTTGGGACGCAGGATGCGGCCGTTGGATCCGGCCGACGGGGAGGTGCAGCTGTTCGCCTGCGAGCTGCGCGCCTTGCGTGCGGCTGCGGGCGAGCTGCCGTTCTGGAAGATGGCACGGCGTTGCGAGGTCTCCAAGAGCTCTCTCGCCGCGGCGGTGGCGGGATATGAGCTGCCTTCCGAGCAGGTCGCCATAGCCTTCGTCGAGGTCTGCGGCGGCGACCGGGCCTGGTGGCGGGAGCGTCTGGTTCAGGCCGGCGAGCGTGTCGCCGCGGCCCGCGCCGCGCCCGGCTCCGGACAGGGGCCCGCATCGGCGGTCGGATCGGAACTGGTGCTTGCCCGCCGGTTGCCCGCCGTCCGTGCCATGCGCCGTGGTGAAGCCGTCGCCGACTCCGGCGGCAACACAGGCCAGAGTCTCGAACCCGTGTTCGCCCTTCCCGGGGCGCGTCGGCGGCCCAGGGCAGTCCTCGCCGTGGCGCTCGTCGCGGCGGCCATGGTGGGAGCCTCGGCCGCGGTCCTCCTCGAGCACCTGCGGCCGGCTGCCGAGACGAAGGCGGCCGTCGCGCCGCCCCAGTCCAAGGGCGTGCCGTCGCCGGCTGCCGCCGTCCCGACCCTCCGTGGAACGCTCGTCTACGACCAGACCGTCGGACCGGGCTGCCCGAGCACCGGGCTGGCGAGAATCTCGCAGGACGACTTCACCGAAACGCACAAATGGAACACGGCCACATCCGCCGACTGGACCGTCCCAGGCTGTTCCAACCTGTTTCTCTACTCAGAGCCGACCACCGCGACCCAGCCGGATCGGTGGCAGGACGACTACGAATGGTACTTCGACCACGTACCCAAAACCGCGCAATGCACATTCTTCATCTACATTCCCGACAGCCCGTATGCGCGCTATCTCGCCTCCTACGACTGGACCGCGGGCGACTCGGACTACCTCGACTCCACTTCCTTCCCGATCGAGCAGAGCGTCTACCGGGGTCAGTGGTTCTCCAAAGGGCCCTACACCTTTTCCACCGGCCAGGCCATGATGATGATCACGGATGCGCGAGGCGACGCGCCCACTGCCACCCTCACGGCAGCCGCCGTTCGCCTCGCCTGCGACTGACGAGAAGCAGGCCTCCCGGTGGACCGCATCGTGAGCGCCGGCCGGCTGAGCCCGACTCCGTCGTTCGCCCCGGCGTCGTTGGACAAAACCACGCTGCCTCTTTGTCTAGAATCGTGGTCGCTGGACAATTCCTTCGCTTCAGTGAACCGCAAGGTGGGGCTGTCCCACCGATGGGCTCATTCGAAGGAGCGCACGATGTCCCGTGCTCGAACCGCCGCCACAGTTATCGCCGCGTACGTCCTGGCCGCCGGACTGACCGGTGCCCCATCGGCCTCCGCCGCTACGGGTGTGGCCCACCCCGCTACGTGCAGCGGGATCTGGAACCCGGCCAACAACGGCCGCACACCGGCCAACGCCTCGTGGCATGTGGCGATTTACAAGGCGAACAACGCACAGAGCTGCATCGTGGGCTGGACCACGAGCATCTATCAGGCCGGCGACTACGTCGTGGTCCACTGCAAGTGGACCAGCACCTCCGGCCAGAGCTGGTATTACATGCAGGACCAGGAGACCGGCGTCACGGGCTGGCTCGCCGCCTCGAACGTCTCACTCGGCTCCGATATCTACGACCACTGCTGAAATTCGGGCGCAAGCGGAGACGAGGATAGCGAAGACGAGGAACAGGGGGCCCGGCTGAATGTATTCGGATACCGAGAACTACTACGACGGGCAGGGGCACCTGCGCTCGCCCGGCGAGTCCTTTCGTGACTACGAGGGCCACTGGTGTGACCCGGGCAGGGACGACTTCCGCGACCGGCGGGGCCACTTGTGTTCGCCGCGGGACGACTTCTACGACGGGCAGGGCCACCTGTGTTCGCCTCAAGATGACTTCTACGACGGGAAGGGCTTCTTGCGCGCCGGGCGCCGCCGGGGAGCCGACGAGGGATTGGGCTTTCTCGCGGTGCTTTTCGGCCTTGCGTCGGCAGCGGTTTTGGAGGAGCGGGCCCGACGTGAAAAAGGCGGCGAACCCGACGACGGTTCCCCTGCGACGGATCGGCCGCCCGAGGGCGGCTGACCGGATGAACAGGGCTCTTGACCCTGCCGCAGTCCGACAGCGGCACCTCCTGCTGAAATGCGGCGCATCGGCGAATCGACAGAGTGGGCGTGGATGCCGGGGGAGAAGAGGGCGACGTCCGCGAACGAGCCGGTCGCCCTGCCCGACGACTCCGGAATCCCTGAAGGTCGAGGTTGCTGAGGGCGCGTCAGTCGGTGCAGTTCCGACTGCCCTATGAGGTGCCGGTACGCATAGTCAAGAGGCCGCAGGGGCGATGATGACGCCGGCTGCGACAGGGTCGAATCCATCCGGCCAGAGAGTCTCCGGGCTGGCCACTGCCCCCTCGAACTGCGCTCCGGTGATGTCCGCTCCGAGCAGAGACGCGCCTTCCAGGTGCGCGCCGCCCAGTCGGGCGTCGTTGAGCTCGGCGCCGAGAAGGCTGGCCTCGCCCAGGTGTGCATTCCTCAGGTCGATGTGGCTGAGGTCGGCACCGTCCAGGCAGGCCCAGCGCAGCCACGCCCACCGCAGGTCTGCGCCCTCGAGATCGGCTCCGGCCAACCGGGCGTGGTCGAGTCCGGCCTTACGCAGGTCCGTGCCGAGCAACCGCAGCGGTTCATCGCCCTCGGGAAGAACGGTCCCCTTCTTGAGCACGAACAGCGCCGCTCGCACGTCGGCCGCACGAAGCTCCAGGTGCTCCGGAATCTCATCGTCGGCGTCGGCCAGGGGCGCGTGCTGGCGTATGTAAGAGGAGAGCAGTTCCGCGACCATGCCGCTATCGGCGGCGGAGTTGCGGGCCAGCCGCTCCAAAGCGTAGATGCCGCCCATCCGGACGACGACCTGGTCGCTGCCGAGCTGGTCGACGGCCTGCGTGAACCGCTGTGTGAGCTGGCTTTCCTGCGCGACCGTCAGCTGTCCCTGCGCCGCCTTGAGCTGCGCGTTGGTCACATCCAGGCTTTGCCGCAGGCCTTCCCGGCCCAGCTGCACCTGCCGCCAGGTCGCGTACGCGCCAAGCAGCAACACCAATCCGCCCACAGTTTGCACCAAGACGCCGCGCACGTCGTTCTGCGCCCGGACGGCATCCCCAGCGCTGGTGAACGCACTGCGTGGAGCCAGATGGGGCGGCAGGACGAACACGGCCAGCGCCCCCACGGCGACCACCATCGCGCCAAGCAGCAAGCCAGCGATCACCCCTGCTACCGGCCTCGGATTCATGCGGAAACAATAACGGAGACGACCGGAATCCAAGCGAATACCAACGGTCTTATACCGTAGTCGCCGGCGTCAGCCCAGGCCCGTTCGTCCGTCAGGTCGGCGGGCGCGAGGAACGGCGTGACAGCCGCGTGGTAACGCATCCGCGAGCGGTGCGGGCATAAGTGTATTCGCCTCCTGAATCACAGCGCGGCCGTCAAGCCACGCGAACCTCGGTCGGAGGCTCTCCGGGAACCCGCACGCTGACGAACGTCACCTTTCGCCGCAGCCGGAAGCCCAGCGCCTGGTAGAGCTCGATGGCGGTGGTGTTGGCCGCCGCGGCGTGGAGGAACGGCACCTCCCCGCGCGATCTGATCTCGGCCGCCGATGCCAGCACCAGGCGGGTGGCCAGACCCGAACCACGGTGCTCCTCGTCGATGCAGACGGCGCTGATCTCCGTCCAGCCCGGCGGGTGCAGACGCTGGCCCGCCATCGCCACCGGCCTCCCGCCGCGGCGGATACCGAGGTAGGCGCCCATCTCGATCGTCCGCGGCAGAAAGGGACCTGGCCGGGTGCGC
Source organism: Actinospica robiniae DSM 44927 (assembly GCF_000504285.1). Classification (NCBI taxonomy): domain Bacteria; kingdom Bacillati; phylum Actinomycetota; class Actinomycetes; order Catenulisporales; family Actinospicaceae; genus Actinospica; species Actinospica robiniae. Next base: position 859,447 of record NZ_KI632511.1, read on the forward strand.
TCCACCAGCGCGAGCATCTCCGGCACATCCCGCGGCTCGAGCCGCACGGCCTGCCCGTCGGTCGCGCCGCCCACCCCCTCGCCGACGAGCTGCACACCCGGCAGGTCCATCAGCACCTCCCAGCCGGCCGGTGCGCTGAAGTCCGGTTCGAGAGCCGCCAGCGTCAGCACGCCACCGGGCCCGAGCAATGCGGCGGCATCGCGCCAGTCGTTCTCGTTCGGGGAATCCGGCAAGGCGGCGAACGGCGAGACGTCGTCCGGGTAGCGTAGAGCGTCGCCCCGGCTCAGCGCGAAGGGCGCGTGCGGGCCGAACAGCGCGGCCCGGACCGGATTGTCCAGTGGATGCCGCCGCTCGAGCAAGGGCTCGTCAAGGCCTCCGGGGCTCCGCGGAGCGGCCTGGTCGATCGGTACGCCTGTCACAGCTTCCTGCTTTCCGCTGCGCGTCGAGCACGGCGCCACGGGTGCGTCCGCGGCCGTTGCCACGGCCGCGGGCACGCCGCACGGGTTCGACGAGGTCTGGCAGAGTGGTGGGTTCACCGCGTGCCGCCGGCGCACGGGGCCGGCCGAGGCGGCTCGGACGATATGTGCGCTGCGGAAGGCGGTGCGCGTTCCCGGAAAGGGCGCGGGAGACGGATCAGCGACAGGAGCAGGACCACACGCGACCGAAGTCGATGTGGTGGCGCGTGACGAGCCGCGTTCCGCTCATGTGGCCAGTGTGGCCACGTGATCCGAGGGTGTCAACAAACGACCAGGCCCCGAGCGTCTGGGCCGCGCCGTCGATGTTGACGGGTCGAGCGGAGCACGACTACGGTGAAGAACCGTATCGGCCTGCCGGGTAGAACCCTGATCAGCGGAGTGGAGGCGGCACATGCGCCACGCGTCCGCGCTGCCTTGCGGCGCTGTCGGTCCGATGGCTTCCTTCTCCCGACGCCGGCACATCGATCTGCAGCGCATCGCCAGCTGCCTGTGTCACGCCTGACCGCGTGACCCGGCTCTGAGCCGCACACCACGACCCCCGCGCCCCGCTCCCTGCTGAGCCGGGTCAGCCGGGTCCCGCCTTCCCTCGACCCCCGCCACCCGATGCCCGCCGTCCCGAGTGCGGCAGAGGGCTGATTCTCGGCGCGGCGGACCCGCGCCCGGCACGGTCCCGTCGGCCCCCGGCATCCTTGCCCGCACTCCGAAACGAGGAGCGAATCCCATGACCCTTCAGCACATCCCCACCGCCCTCGACGACGCCGCCGACACCTTCACCCGCGAGTGGCACGAGTGGCGCGGCCGGCAGTTCGCGAAGCTGGCCGACCCGCACGGCTTCCTTGCCATCACCCACCTGCACTGGCTCGGCGAGAGCCTGGAGCGCTTCCCCGACGCCCCGGGCCTGTGGTCAACCGGGCCCGACGGCGTGCGCGTCGTCCTGGACGAGGACGAGGAGCTCATCGTCGACGGCGTCCCGGTGCGGGGCGAGCACCGTTTCGGCGTCATCGCCGAGCGCGCCAGTCTCTACCCGGTCTCCGGTGACGCTGTGATCGAGGTGGCCAAGCGCGGCGGCCACGACATCCTGCGCCCGCGCCACCCGGAGAACCCGCTGCGTACCGCATACACCGGCACCCCCGCCTACGCACCGGATCCGCGTTGGGCGGTGACCGGGCGCTACGTCGCCTTCGAAGAGCCGCGGCCCACCACGGTCGGAGCCGCCGTCGAGGGACTCCAGCACGTCTACGACGCACCCGGCCGGATCGAGTTCGAGCTCGAGGGCCGGCCGCTGAGCCTGACCGTGTTCAACGGCCACGCCCCCGGCAGCCTGACCGCGCTGCTCACCGACGCCACCTCGGGCCACACCACCTACGCCGCCAACCGGGCACTGCAGATCGGCCCGCCGGACCCGGACGGAACCGTGCTGCTGGACTTCAACCGGGCCGCCAACCTCCCGTGCGCCTACACCGATCTGGCCACCTGCCCCCTGCCTCCGGCCGAGAACCGGCTTCCGGTCGCCGTCGAGGCCGGCGAGAAGACCCCGTACGAGCGCGGCTGACCCGGACCGATGGCCACGACGTCCCCCCGGATCCACACGCTCTGCTTCCTGACCCCCGGCAACTTTCCGGACGACGACCCCTACCAGGGGCTCGAGGACACGCTGCGGCTGTTCGCGCTCGGCGAGCAGCTGGGTTTCGACGGCGCCTGGATCCGCCAGCGCCACCTCGAACACGGCGTGGGCTCCGCGGCGGTCTTCCTGGCCGCCGCGGGCCAGCGCACCGCGCGGATCGAGCTGGGCACCGCGGTGATCCCGATCGGGTACGAGAGCCCGTTCCGGCTCGCCGAGGACCTCTCCACCGCCGACGTGCTCTCCCGGGGCCGGTTGCAGGTCGGGTTCAGCGCGGGTGTGCCTCCGCACGCCGAGCTGATGGGCCACCTGGTCTTCGATGGCGACTGGCGCGGCTACGACCTGTCGCACCGGAGGATCACGAGGTTGATCGACAACCTCCGCGGCGACTACCTCGGCGACGCCGACACCGTCATCCAGTCGCCGGGCAACACCCAGCGACCCCGGCTCCAGCCGCACGATCCGGGCCTGGTGGACCGCATCTGGTACGGCGCCGCCAGCGGAGGCTCGGCACTCTGGGCGGGCGAGAACGGCCTGAACCTGCTGACCGGCAACATCGTGTTCGGCGAGAGCAGCGACGACTTCGTCACGGCGCAGTCCGAGCTGATCGCGGGGTACCGTGCCGCCCTCGATCCGGCCCGCCCGGGCCGGATCGCCCTGGGCCGCGTCATCGTCCCGCTCGACGGCGCGGACCGGGCGACGCGCGAGAGGTACCGCGCGTACGCGGCGAGCCGGCATGCCCGGACCCTGAAGCCGCAGGGGGAACGCAGGGTCCTGTTCGCCCCGGACCTCGTCGGCACGGCGGACGAGATCCTCGAGCGCCTGCACGCCGACGCGACTTTCACGCAGACCTCGGAACTGCGGCTGGAGTTGCCGTACGAGTTCCACCGTGAGGACTACGAGCAGATCCTGCACGACATGGTCCGACTGATCGCGCCGGAACTCGGCTGGCAGCCGGGCCACGTCGCGCAAGTTCCGGCCAGCCGGTGACGCCACGGGAATCCTCGTGCTCTGATGTGACGGTCAACCGGGGTCCGGCGTGGCCTCGCCCGCGTTCCGGAGGAGGCCGGCGGTCGGGGTGGGCATCTTGATGATGCCGCCGACCCCGAAGCTTTCGGCCGGCGTCATCGGCCACGATTGTTCGTGCTCTGTCTCGGCTTTCTCAATAGTCTTGGTATCGGGTGTGCCTGGATTGCTATGATCGCGGTCATGACGGTTCGTTTGCAGGACGGCAGTGCCGGAGACGCGAACTACGAGGCGATCGGTGTCGGCTACACCGGCTACCGTCAACCGGACCCGCGCATCGCGCAGGCGATCGCCGGGACGCTCGGGGACGTGCGGAGCGTGCTGAATGTCGGGGCGGGAGCGGGCTCGTACGAAGCGGCCGCGTACGAGATCACGGCGGTCGAGCCGTCCGCGTCGATGCGGGCGCAGCGCCCGGCGCATCTGGTCGAGGCGATCGACGCGGTCGCCGAGGATCTGCCGTTCGACGACGACTTCTTCGACGCGTCGATGGCCACGTTCAGCGTCCACCAGTGGGGTGATCTGGCCGCGGGGCTGGGCGAGATGCGGCGGGTGACCCGCGGACCGGTCCTTGTGCTCACCTGCGACCCGGACCTGGTGCGCGATTTCTGGCTCAACCGCTACGCCCCGCTCGTCCTGGACACCGAGGCCCGCCGCTACCCGTCGATCGCGAGGATCGCCGAATTGCTCGGCGGCACGGCCACGGTGACCTACGTGCAGATCCCGCTCGACTGCACCGACGGATTCAACGAGGCCTACTACGGCCGCCCCGAGATGCTCTTGGATCCGGGCGCCCGCAGAGCCAACTCGGCGTGGAGTTTCGTGCCCGAGCCCGTCGCTGCCGCGTACACCGAGCACCTCGCCCGCGATCTTGCCAACGGCACCTGGGACGCTCAGTACGGCGCCCTGCGCACGCAGCCGGAGTGCCAGGGCTCGCTCGTTCTGATCCGCGCCATCCGCGACTGAAGCGGCCGGCTGTTCCAAGCTGATCTGCTCGACCGACCAAGTTGCTGCGTGTCGACGAGCACGGTGCGCAGCCTGGCGCAAAGCCGGTGCGGTTCACCCTTTCCGTGCCTGGGCAAGGACACATGACGGCGGATCAGGCTCTCCTGATCATCCGACGATGCCCCCATGGCGCGCCAGCGATCCCAGCCGTCGTGCGCCTTCGAGTAATTCGGGGGTGTCCGTGGCGGCGGCGAATGCGAGTCGGAGACATGCGGTGGGGGTTTCCGCCGCGAAGTAGCGGTTTCCGTAGCTGACGGCGACGTTGTTGTCCCTGGCCGAACGACTGACTGAGACGGCGTCCGCGCCCGCGGGCAGCTCGATCCACAGGTGAAGTCCGCCGGCGGGCGGGTGGCCGAGGTCCCAGTCAGGGCACTGCCGGGTGACTGCGGCCGTCAGTTGCGTGCAACGTTCCCGAAGTGCCGCGGAGAGAGCTCGTAGATGCCGGTCCCAGGCCGGGGAGCTGACCAACTCGAGTGCCGCTTCCTGCATGGGACGGGCGACGAAGAAGTCATCGACCCGCCGGACCGCTCGCAGCCGTTCCATCACCGGTCCGCGGGCGATGATCGCCCCGATGCGCAGGCTGGGCGCCGCGGGCTTGGTCAGCGAGGTGACGTAGACGACTGTGCCGTCGCGGTCATCCTCCACCAGCGGCCGCGGCACCGGCCCGCCGTGCCCCAGGAGCCGCGCGAAATCGTCCTCGATCACAAATGCGCCCGCCGCCCTCGCCACTTCGACCACCTGCCCACGACGTTCCTGGGAGAGCACTCTGCCGGTGGGGTTGTGGAAGGTCGGCTGGCAGTAGAACGCGCGCGCGCCGGTCATGGCGAACGCCTCGGCCAGCAGGTCCGGCCGTACTCCGTTCGCGTCCATGGGTACCGGGACCGGCCGCAGACCCGCGGCGCGCGCTGCCGCCAGCGCACCGGGGTAGGTCGGCGACTCCACCAAGACCGGGCTGCCGGGTGCGACGATGGCGCGCAATGCCATCGACAGTGCACTCTGCCCGCCTGCGGTGATCAACACGTCGTCAGGCGTGACGCCATTCGAATTCGCGGCGAACACCGCGCGTAGCGGAGTCAGGCCGTTCGCGGATGTGCGGTCCCAGGCATCCGGGCGGCGGGCCGCGCGTGCCAGCGCTGAACTCAAGGCTCTCGTCGGCTGGAGCGTCCGGTGCAGATAACCCCCGTCCAGCAGGATCGCCCCGTTCGGAACCGGCCCGAGTTCATCGGTCACCGGGCCGGTGTCGATGCTCCGGTCGCTGAGCGCGATCGTCTGCCAGCCGGTGTCGGGAGCGGGCCCGCGGTCCTTTGCGCGCGACGCGACGTAAGTGCCGCTGCCCGGCTTGGTGACGACCGCTCCCTCGGCCGCCAGTTGCGCGATCACGCGGGACACGGTCACCGGGCTGACCCGGTGTTGCTCAATCAACTCGCGGCTGCTCGGCAGCCGATCCCCGGGTGCCAGGCGGGCGAGCAGGGTGCGCAAGTTTTCCAGCAGATCGAGAGAAGTGCTATCGTCTGACATGAAAGATGAGAGTAGCACTACTGCCCTTGGGGCAGAAGCACTTCTGGATGTCGAGGCGCTGCGGGACGACACCCCCGGATGCCGGAACGTGATCCACTTCAACAACGCCGGCTGCGGACTGCTTGCGGCTCCGGTGCTCACCGCGGTTCTCGATCACGTGAAGCTGGAAGCGAGTATCGGCGGCTACGAGGCCGCAGCCGCCCGAACGGCGGCGGTCCGCGAGTTCTACACGGAGACGGCCGCCCTGATCAACGCGGCTCCGGAGAACATCGCCTTCGCCGGGAGCGCCACTCACGCCTTCGGCACCGCTCTCTCGGCCATCGCGTTCAAGGCCGGCGATGTCATCCTGGCCACCCGCAACGACTTCATCTCCAACCAGATCGCCTTCCTGTCACTGCAGAAGCGGCACGGAGTGCGGGTCGTGCATGCGCCGGACTCTCCAGAGGGCGGTGTGGACGTGGATGCGATGGCGACGCTGATGCGTTCGCTCCGGCCGCGGCTGGTGACCGCCACCCACATCCCCACCAATTCCGGCCTGGTCCAACCCGTCGCGCAGATCGGCCGGCACTGTCGCGAACTGGACCTGCTCTACCTCGTCGACGCGTGCCAATCGGTCGGCCAGTACCCCGTCGACGTCGAGGAGATCGGCTGCGACCTGCTCACCGCGACCTGCCGGAAGTTCCTGCGCGGACCGCGCGGCTCCGGGTTCCTGTTCGTCTCCGACCGTGTGCTGCAGGCAGGCTATGAGCCGTTGTTCCTGGACATGCACGGTGCTCTCTGGATCGAGCCGGGACGGTACCGGCCCGCCGAGACCGCGGCCCGCTTCGAGGAATGGGAGTTCCCTTACGCGACCGTGCTCGGCTGCGCGGCTGCCGCACGCTACGCGAGGCAGGTCGGCATGGAGGCTGTCGCCCGGCGCTCCCCGGCGCTTGCGGCCCGGCTTCGCGACCGACTCGGGTCGATATCAGGGGTACGCGTGCTCGACCGCGGTCCGCAGGTCGGCGCCATCGTCACGTTCTGTGTCGAAGGCTGGCGGCCGCAGCCCTTCAAGGAGGCCATGGACGCCCATCGCATCACCTCGGCCCTGAGCTTCCGTGAGTTCGCACAGTTCGATTTCGCTGACAAGAACGTCGAGTGGTGCCTGCGCCTGTCGCCGCACTACTACAACACCGAGGCAGAGGTCGATGAAGTGGCCTCAACGGTCGCGGACCTGCGGGGGCGACAATGACTACGGTAGAACCGCCCCTCCGGCCGCCGCGCTCCGATGAGCCTGAGAGCCTTTGGCGGCATCGGGACTTCCGCACGTTCTGGATCGGCGAGACCGTCTCCCTGCTCGGCACCCAGATCACGAATCTCGCACTGCCGTTGACCGCCGTCTACGCGTTCCACGCGACCGACGCCCAGGTGGGCCTGCTGCGATTTCTTCAGCTCGCCCCGTATATCGGACTGGCGTTGGTCTTCGGGGTCTGGGTCGACCGGCACCGCAGGGGACGGGTGATGCTCTGGACCAACCTGGCCCGGATGGTCCTGGTCGCCCTGGTGCCGGTTCTGAACTGGTTGCATGGACTCGACATGGCGGTGTTGCTGGTCATCTCCTGTGTCGTCGGCGTCACCTCGGTGATGTTCGATGTGAGCTGGATGCCCTTCGTGCCCGGCCTCGTACGGGACCCTGGCCTCCAGGTCGACGCCAATGCGAAGATGGGGATCAGCTCCTCCACGGCGGGCGTGGCGGGGCCGGGGATCGCTGGCGCCGTGGTGGCCGCGTTGACCGCGCCGGCTGCCATGGCCTTGGACGCGCTTTCCTATGGAGTCTCGGTCACCTCGCTCCTGCTGATCCGAACGCCCGAGCCCCGCCCGGCGCAAACCGCGGATCGGCGCGTGGCGAGCGAAGTGCGCGACGGGCTGCACTGGGTCTTCGGCAGGCCGATTCTCAGCTGGCTCGCGATGGTCGGCTTCTGCTGCAACCTCTCGATGACCGCCGTCTGGACCATGTTCCTGCTGTATGGAACCCACGAGCTTCAGCTGAGCCCGTCAGACCTCGGCCTGATCTTCACGATCTCCTCGATCGGCGGAGTGATCGGCGCGTCGGCCTCCGGATGGATCATCAAGAAGTTCCCACTCGGGCGCGTCTACTTCACTGCTCAGTCCGGACTGCTGCTCGGCCCGGCTTTGATCGTCCTGATCTCCGGTCCGCGTTTGTTGGCGATGGCGCTGGCCGCCGGTTCCTTCTTCCTCACCTATCTGGGCCTGGGTGTCGCGAACGTCATCATCGTCACTGTCCGCCAGGCCGCGACCCCCCAGGCGCTGATGAGCCGGATGACCGCGTGTTTCCGCATGCTGCTGTTCGGCGGCGGCGCCATCGGCGGCCTGCTCGCGGGCCTTCTCACTGGGTGGATGGGCGACCGGAACGCACTTGTCGCCGCTGCCGTGTTCTCGGCCGTCGTCGTCCTGGCCCTGGCGGCATCTCCGGTCAGCCGAATGCGCACCCTGCCGCCGAACCTGGAAGACCGCGACTGATCACCGGCACGACCGCAGGTGGCCGCCCGCACGGAGGGGCGGCCACCTGCGCGCAGCCTACGGGCAGATCGAATTAATTCAAGGATCGGCCCGTGAGGTGATCCCGGCGCCGCTTTCCGGGCGGATCGGGCATCGGCTGGCATTGCGGACGTCGGCGACGTAGTACGCGGAGCCGCTGGTAGAAGGGTTCTGGCTAACTGGGCGTTTGATCATGCCTTGTCGTGATGGAGTGGACGGAGACTCGCGCCGGAAACGCCGGATACGGCGGTTCTGGCACGCCAGCGCGTGCCCCCGGAGGCGTACGGCATGACGAACAGGAGCCCGTACCCCTCCGACATCTCCGACGCCCGCCGGGCACTGATCGGACTGTTCCTCACCGCCCGGCAGCAGGCCCGGATCGACCGCCGGCCCACCGGCGGGCCGGCCCGCACCGACGTCCGGGAAGTGTTCAACGCCCTGCTCTATCTCAACCGTACGGGAATCGCCTGGAAGTATCTGCCCCATGGCTTCCCGCCCCACGGCACCGTCTATTACTACTACGCCGCCTGGCGCGATGGGCGAGCACTCTGCGCAGCATGAGCGGCAGCAGCGTGGTCCGCTCCGGCCCGAGCATCGTCGATCCCCGCCTGGGCGCCATCGCCGCAGTGCACGCGGGCGGCTCGTCGGCTGATCGGCCACGGGACGCGCACAACCACGCCGTCTACCTGAACGAGTCCGAGGTCGCCTGGATCGCCCAGCAGTTCGCATAATCGAACCCGCGGCAACCGGGGTGCGCGCGAGTACCGCCTACCGGGTCTGGACCGAGTGCGTGGGGAATTCGATCTCGGCTTCTTGGCCGGCGTTGAGCAGGAAGTAGCCGAGGAAGGTCACGCCGTGCTCCTGCGCGTCGAATCGGGCGATGCGGATGCCTGCGGGCTCGTAGAAGGTGTCGCCTGGATGGAGGACGGTGACTGGTTCGCCCTCGATCTGGTAGACGGCCGAGCCGGCTTCGATGCTGCCGAAGACCGGGCCGTTGTGGACGTGGAGTCCGCTGGCGTGGCCAGGCGCGATGGTGATCCGCCGGATCTCGACCCGCCCGGTGTGCCAGGGCTCTGTCAGCGCCTGGTCCAGCACGACTGTGCGGGTGACGGGGAGCGGGTCCGGGCGCTCGCCGCTACCGTCGGCGAAGTATTCGTGTTCGGTCACGGGTACGCCGGCCTCGGCGCGGGTGCCGTCCTGTGCATCGGGTTCGAGAGCCAGATGGGTCATGGCGGCGGTCGCGGTGGCGCCGTGCCAGTGCCACTCCCCGGGTTCGATCAGCACACTGTCGCCGACGTGGAGGGTCTCGAGGGGTCCGCCGCGGTGCTGCACGTGCCCGACGCCCGCGGTGATGATGAGCGTCTGCCCGGCCGGATGCCGATGCCAGACCGTGCGGGCGCCGGCGGCGAAGTCAACGCTGTCGACGTGGAGGTGCGCGGCGGCCTCGGGCACCTCCACCGGGTCGATCCGGGTAGCGCCGGTGACCCATTCCTCGGGTGCCTGTGTGCCGGGCGTGCTGCGGGATATGCGCATGAGCTGATCGTCCTTTGGCTGGGTTATTCGGCGACGTTCGCATCGATGAGGGCGAGGGTTCCGGTGACTGCTTGGTCGAAGGGCTCTGTCGTGCCCGCGGCGCGGGCCAGGACGTATCCGCCCTGCAGCGTCGCGATGATCATGGCTGCGGTGGCGTCCGGATCCAGGCGGGAACTGAACTCGCCCTGTTCCCGGCCTTCGGCGAGCACTCGGGCAAGGCGGCTGCGTATCCAGGCGAGGGTCTGCTCGACGGGGGCTCGCAGCGCGGGGATCGCCATGACCTCGGGGTCCTGTGTGAGCCTGCCGATCGGGCAGCCGCGCAGCACTTCGCGCTCGCGACGCAGGTACGCGCCGATGCGTTCGACGGCGGTGCCGGGGCCGGACAGCTGTGTCTCGGCCGCAGCCCGCAGCTGCTCCGCGGAGCGGCCGATGGCTTCGGCCGCGAGGGCCTCCTTGCTGGCGAAGTGGTGGTACATGCTGCCCTGCCCGGCGTCTGCCCGCTGTTGGATGGCCTTCGGGCTGACGCCGACGTAGCCGCGTTCCCACAGCAGTTCACGTGTGCTCTCGATGAGCCGTTCCCTCGTGTCCACGACCCGAGTGTACATACTAGTTGGTACAGAAATCCAGGAGGCCTCAGAACATTGAGGCCATCGAGCGCTGGAGCCAAGTGGTGATCGCCGCCAGGGGGCGCTTCCCGGCGGGCCGCGGCCTGAACGACGCCGACCTGACCCGCGCCCATCTCTGGATGCTGTTGGTTAATTCGTGGCGAGCGTCGACTTATCGGTGGGGTAGGGAGCGGCGAAGTGGCTGGTGCGGGTTTCTGCTGGTGTTATGCCTGTCGGGCGGTTGTCGAGTCGGGCGAGGTTGATGGCTGCTCCGGTGAGCTGGTGTTGCAGGCTGGTCTTGGCCAGGCCGTGGTAGCGGGATCTACGCAGTCAGCTGCGGTGGACCGCTCGGGAGATGGTGCCTTCGACTCCTGCGCGGATCTTGTACTGGGTTTTCCAGAGTGGGTCTTGTTCCTCGGCGCGGCGTTTTCGCAGTGCCTCGGTGACCTCTCGTTCTTGGATCGAGAGCTGGCGGCGTTTGCCTCGGGTGCAGTCTTGCTTCATCGGGCACGGGCCGCAGTCGCGCCGGGAGAACTGCACTCGGATCACGGCTTTCTCGCGCTGGAGTTCTTTCGCCCACCAGATGCTGGTCTTCCCGTTGGGGCAGATCGCGTGTTGCTGGTCCCAGTCGATGGTGAACGTTTCGGTGCCGAATCCCTTCTCGGCTCGGCGCTGCCAGCCGGTGTCCGCGTGGGTCGGTCCGCGCAGGTGGACAACGTGTCGGGCGTGCGCGTCGACGATGTGGTGGCCGCTGACGTACCCGGAGTCCACGAAGTGCTCTTCCGGCAGTAGAGCGCGCTTGGCGAGGGCGTCGTGGTCGGCGGGGAGTACCTCGACGTCGGTGACGGTGGCCCGGGTGGTTACGACATGGGTGATCAGGTTCGGTGTCTGCGCCCCGCAGGTCTCGGTGAAGTGGACCTTGTAGCCGTCCCAGATGGTCTCGCGTTTCACGCTGCCGCGCGCCTCTGTGCCGTACGGGGTCACCAGCCGCTTCGCGCCGGGAAGCCTGTCCTTGGCTTCCCGGCGCCGCAGGATGCCGTCGAGCAGGTGGAACTTCTGGGCCCAGACTTGGCGCAGGGTGCTGATCTGCGGCAGATCCTGTAGAGCGGCGGGGGCGGAGAGCAGCGCGAGGAGTCGCGCGTCGTCCGCGGCTATGCGTGCCCCGGTCACCTCACGCTTGGCGGTGTCTTGGGGAAGCGTGAGTCTTCGGCCCGGGTGGCGTAGTGCCTGAACCAGGCCGGTGCGGGGCGTCAGTCGCTGACGCTCAGGCGGAGGGCGAAGCCGGCGATCACGATGCCGGTGACGCGGTCGAGGATCTTGCGGGCGTGGGGCTTGCGCAGCCAGCTGCCGAGGGCTGTGGCGGAGGCTATGAGCACTGTGGACCAGATCATGCCGAGGGTGATGTGGACGCTGGTGAGCAGGAGCCCCATCGGCAGGTGGGGCACGTCCGCCGGCATGAATTGCGGCAGGACCGCGACGTAGAAGACGCCCATCTTCGGGTTAAGCAGGTTGGTCAGTGTGCCTTGGCGCCAGCCCGCCGCCAGCGTGTCGGCTCCGGCGAGAGCCTCAGCGGTCTCCTGGGTGACGTGGCCGTTCCCGCGGAAGCTGTCACGGATCATCCGCGTCGCCATCCACAGCAGGTAGCCGACGCCCGCCCAGCGCACGGTCTCGTAGGCGAGGTGGGAGGCGGTCAGGAGCGCGGTCACGCCAAGGGAGGTGAGGGTGCCCCACAGCAGGGTGCCGGTCTGTATACCGAGAACTACGCCCCAGGCACGGGTTCTTCCCCTGAGGGCGGCGGTGCGGATGATCAGTGCGGTATCGAGACCCGGGGTGAGGGTGAGGAGCCCCACGACCAGGGCGAAGGACCAAAGGGCGGTGCTCATTGCCATGGAGGGCCATCCTATCGACGGGGCGATGATGCCCTTCACGCCGCCCCGGTCCGCTCGACCGGTTGCCGTTCTCGATGCGGGCGCCGGAACGAACCGGGGCGGCGAGGTGGGCTCCGGTGATCGCGCGCCAGCGGCCTGGGCGGACTCGACCATCGAGTACGAGATCGGCACCGGCGAGGTGATCAGGCTCCTGACCTCGATGACCGACCCCGAGCTCCACCCGGCCTCCGAGATCGCCCGGCTCTACGTCGAACGCTGGCAGGGCGAGGTCTCCAACCTCCAGGTCAAGACCCAGCAGATCACCCCCGGCCAGGTCCTGCGCTCCCACCACCCCGACCAGGTCCACCAGGAGATCTGGGCGCACCTGGCCGTCAACCACTGCCTCTCGCGCCTGGTCGCGCTGATGGCCGACGAACGACGCGAAGACCCCGAGCGCGTCTCGTTCACCAAAGTCCTCAAAGAGGTACGCCGCAGCGTCATCCGCCAGATCGCCTACGCCGTCAACCGGGTCCTGGACATAGCAGACGACCCGAACCGCTACCGCAACCCCGAACGCGCCCCACGCACCAGCGCACGCACCGTCAAACGCATCCGACAACGCTTCGGGACCCGCCGCACACCCCCCAACACGCCGGTCACGGTCAAAGCACCACCCCGAACCATCAGAGTACTGCCACTCAAGATAAGTTGATCAGAACGACATTGCCGGCGGGGACCATCCCCGCGTCCGCGGGGAGCACCCATGGAGGAAGCCCGGGACGAGATCCTGCGCGGGACCATCCCCGCGTCCGCGGGGAGCACTACATCGTGACCGGCCCGGACGCGACCGCGCTGGGACCATCCCCGCGTCCGCGGGGAGCACGACGCTGGCCCGTCTCCCAGCGGAAGAGCGCGGGGACCATCCCCGCGTCCGCGGGGAGCACTTGATCTGTGCCAGTTCCTCGCGCAGAGTCGCGGGATCATCCCCGCGTCCGCGGGGAGCACAGTGCCCGACCAGCTTGATTATCCTGACGCGGACGGGAAACGCTTCAGATTGCAAGAGTCGGTCATTAGCGACATCTCACCCATTCTGGTCTTGTGGCGAGTGGAATTCGACGACGATCTACCGGAACCGGATGCAGGAGCGAACTGCGCAATGCGAGGACTAGATCCCGAAAGTCGAGCGTCAGCGCCGGCCGCCCTGTGAGCGGACGGCGTTGTAGAGTACAACAACTTCGAGGTGGATGCTCCGAGAACCCGCGAACGGTGGGCACCCGAACGATGAGCCTTGTCCGCACGAGAAGAACGATCGTGGTTCCTGCACACTGGCCGTCGTGGAGCCCTGGCCTTGCGACAAGATTACAGCGGCTGGCATCGGCACCCGGACGCTGGTCAGCCAGGACGCGTCCGCCGAATCCTCTCATGGAGACTTCTTCGGCGGTCTGGTTTACGGCGTCTATCGCCCGGCGGAGAGCGCCGACGCCCCCACCGGCCCGGCCGACGGCGACGAGTTGCGCAACACGACGCGAGGGGCCGGATTCCGCGTGATGGGCGAGCGGGGCGCGAGCGGATGGGCGTGGACGGCGTGGCGCTTTCGGCTATCAGCGGGACGGGACGGCGGCGGGAAACCGGGCCGGAGCACGACAGATGAGACACCTCGGCCTGAGCCGATATATTCTGTACCTGATTTTAATTATCTACGGACTCGGATGGGCGTGTCGGCGCGGTGATCCGCCTCGTCCTGTTCGAGCTCGCCGCCGCCGGACCGCTCCCGCTGGCCGTCTCGCTTCCGCCCGAAGGGCCGTTGCGCGAATGCTGCCTGGACTACCTCGAGGCGCCGTCCGCCCAGGTCACGAACGCCGATTGGGCGCGAAGGGCGACGATGAGCGAGCGGACGCTCGATCGTACCTTCCGGGGTCTGACGGGCAGCAGCCCGGCCGCGTGGAGAACCCGCGCACGCCTTGCTCTCTGTGCTGCCGAGACTCAGAGTGGAACCGATCACCGCCATCGCGACAAGCCTCGGATACGCCTCACCGGCCGCGTTTACCGCGGCGTTCACACGCGTCCTCGGACAGCCGCCGCCAGCTTACCGCTAGACCGTCCGCGAACGGCGCCTACGATCGAGCATCCATACCGCAGAACCGTCCAGCAGCGCACTATGTTCGGCACGCAATCGGCACCGTGCAACGTGATGTGCTGGACCACACGCTCATCGCCGACTTGGCCGACCTGCGTGAGGCCGCGCGGCGCGCCCTGGCCTGGGACTTGGTGTCCGCTTCTGGGAGAGGGCCCACCCGTCGAGAATTCGATGTGCTTGATCCATCTGCCCGGTTAGGCTCGCCTCCATGCGATTCCCCTCTCCCTTGCGCCCTGGCGACCGTGTCGCCGTCACCTCCCCCTCCAGCGGCGTACCGGATGCCATGCGGGCCCGTTTCGGGCGTGCGGTCGAGGCCGTCGCGGCGCGTGGGTATGAAGTGGTGGTGGGCAAATGCATGGACGGCGCCGGACACGTCAGCGCGCCGGCTGCGGAGCGGGCCCGCGAGCTGACGGCGATGCTCACAGACCCGAGCGTGCGGGCAGTGGTGCCGCCCTGGGGCGGGGAAACCGCCATCGACCTGCTACCGCTGCTCGACTGGGAGGCGATAACGGCGGCCGAGCCGACCTGGCTGGTGGGCTTTTCCGACATATCCACGATCCTTACTCCGCTGACCCTTCGAACCGGCATCGCTACGATCCACGGCAACAACCTGATGGACACCCCATACCGGGCTCCCGAGGGATTGCTCACGTGGCTGGAGATCGGTGCCGCTGCACCGGGTGCGACGCTGCGCCAGGATTCGCCCGGCCGGTACCGCTCTGAGGGGTTTGACGACTACCGGACCCACCCGGAGGTCAGCGAGCTCACGCTGGACGCGTCCGGCCGCTGGACGCGCCTGGATAGCACGCAAGCCGTGGAGGTCACCGGCCGCCTGATCGGCGGCTGCATCGAGACGTTGTGTCATCTTGCGGGCACGCCCTTCGCCGACGTGGCGGGCTTCGCCCGACGGCACGCACCCGACGGATTGATCGTCTATGTGGAGGCGGCTGGTGACGACGCGTTCACGATCTGCCGCGCCCTCCATGGTATGCGCCTGGCGGGGTTCTTCGACGAAGCCAACGCCATCGTGGTCGGCCGTACCACAGCCGCCGACACCGCCAGCCTCACCCAGCACGAGGCCGTCTTCGACGCCCTGTCCGTTCTTGGCGTGCCGATCATCGCAGATGTCGAATGCGGACACGTCGTGCCCTACATGCCGCTGGTAAACGGAGCCCAAGCCCGCCTGGTGTTCAGCGACACCGAGAACTCTCTCACCCAGACCCTCGCGTGAGAGGGGATGATAGTTCGCCGTATAGGCAGTGGGGAACGGCAGTGAACTTCGAGATCACCTTCGGCGGACGCGTGTCCGCCGACCGCAAGGAGAACGCCTCACAAGGCGGTTACGTCGACAGATTGTACGGATCCTCAGGGTGTCCTGCCCGGCCTGCTTGAGGCGGGCCGCGGGGCGGGTGGGCTGCCTGCAGGCGTACCGGGCGGCCGTGGCGCTCGGCCCCTTCCTCGTCGATCAGCGCATCGAGTGGCGGCGATCCATTGCGGGCGTGCGGAGATGGCGTCCGTGTACGCACGAGGCCCAGATGTGATGTCCGTACGGCCGCGTCGACTCCACACGGTCAGTCGCGCACGGAGCGGCACCACTCGGGCGGACGACGATTCAATCGCAGGTCAGCCGGAGCGTTAGCGGTCGGAGGGTCATGCTCCCCGAGCGGTGCCGTTCACATACTCGGCGTCAGTCGATGGCGGTGACTGGCGGCTGGCCCTCGGCGTCGGCGATGCCGCGGGCCAGGACGGCGGTCAGGCCGACCAGCATGCCCGCTTTGCCGCCGTCGGTGTCTCGGGTGAGATAATCGCGCTCTCCGAGGAAGCGGTAGGTACCGGCGGCGAAGATCCACTCGTGGCGCTCGCCTTGGCCGTCCTCGATGGCGATGCCGAAGCCGTGGCGTCCGGCCGCGTCCGTGGCATCGCCGGTGGCCACGACGCCCGGGATGAGCGCTGCGGCGCGATAGAGGGTCGCTTCGGCCTGCGGGGTCGGGACGGTGGTGGACAGGATGCCCCCGATCGCCAGGAACTCGCGGACGTTGTCCGGGTATTCGTAGTCGGAGTCCAGGCCGGCGTGGATGATCGCGAGTACCTGGCGCGGGTCGCTCGGCAGCTGCGCCACCCATGCGGTGGTGGGGTTCGCCACCGGCGGAACAGTGCTCTGCCCGGCCGGGATCGCCGCGACCATCGGCGTGTCCCGGCCGTTCTGCCGGAACATCCCGCGGTTTGCGCCGGACGCCTGGGCGTACCAGGTCTCCCTGGTGGTCATCGGCTGCATCGTCCAGGGCGCCTGGGCCTCCTGGGCGTACTCGGAGATGGTCTTGACGTAGACGTACTCGCCGGATGCCACTGGTCGCGCTGGGCTCGCCTCGGCCGCGTCGGCCATCTGGTCCAAGACGACGGACGCCTGGGCGACCTCGCCTGCATGCAGGGTGACGATCGGTACGGGGGCGGCGCCGCCCGCTCCGCCCCCCGCGTGAAGGATCACGGTGCCGGCCACGGCGACCGCGGCGGTCAGGGCTAGTGCCGTCAATCCGGCGGGACGCAGGGTCATGCGGGTGCGCAACACGCTGCGTGAGGTCGGTCGCATGCCGGGCCGGGGCTCGGCTTCGAGGTCGGAGTGAAGGGTTTTGTCGTGGATGTGTTGCATGAGTGTCTCCCGGTCTCGGGCGAGGCGGTCGGCGGGAAGCGCCCGATCCGCCGCCTCCGGCAGCAGACGCAGCAGCCGGTCAGCCTCGCGATCGGCGCGGTCTTCGGCGGGGATCATCGGGTTGCCTCCCATCGGGTCCGGGTCGTTTCTGCACGACCGGTATTCAGCTGTCCGGCGGCGCCGTTCGGTTCCCGGGTTCCGCGTGCCGCGGCTCTCGGCTCCCGCGAGGTCTGCGCGACCCGCCGGCGCACCTTGGCCCTGGCCCGGGAGATCCGGGAACGGACCGTGCCGACCGGGATTCCGAGCGCCTCAGCCGCTTCCTCGTAGCTGAGCTCTGCCCACACGCACAGCGCGAGCAGTTCGCGTTCCTCGGGCCTGAGCCGGGCGAGCGCCTCGCGGGTCGCGCGCACGAGCGCGTCGTTGTCCACGGAACGCGCGACCTCGTCCGCGATGTCGGGCATCGAATGCTGCGAATACGCGGGCAGGCGCGCGGTGAGCATCCATCCGCGGCGGGCCGCGCGGTTGTGGTTGCGCGCGAGGTTGGTGGCGATCCCGAGCAGCCACGGCCGCAGGGTGCCGCCCCCGGGTTCGATCCGGCCCCGCACACGCCACGCCTCGAGGAACACCGCCGACATGACGTCCTGCGCCGCCGACCAGTCGCCGATCAGCCGGAAGACGTGATTGCACACGGCCTCGGCATATCGGTCGAACAACAGTCCGAACGCGTCGGGATCACCGTCCCGGACCCTGCTACGGAGCTCGTCCCTGATCTCTTCCACGGTCCCTAACTGTCGCCCGCGGCTCCCCGGTTCCCGTGGCCTACGTCACACACCGCCGATCGCCCCCCCGCGCACGCGGGAAACGGCCCGGCATACGAGATCACCACATCAGGGCGGCGCCCGTCCAGCGCGGCCGCTTTGCGCAGGATCTCCTTCTCTTTCCGCAGCTCGCCACCTCGCGCCGCAGCCGATGCAGTGGAGTGGACCCCGAGACCCGACATTGGCCGCCGCGCTCAGCCGGGGTGGGTGCGCCGAGGGCTGAGTAGTTATCCCCATCGATACCAACCCGACAGCGCCGAGCGGTTCCGGTCGAAGAGGGTGATCGCTCCGTCGCTGGGCGAGCGCTGGGCGAGCGGATGGGCGCGAACTGCGTGGGACTACCGGGCATCGGTAGGACGCGACCGGGATGGGAAAACCGGACGGAGCCTCGGAAAACGGACATCGCAACCCGAGCCGGTATATTCGGTATCTGATCTATGTCGTCTACATATGGGCACGCAGGCTCTACAACAGGTGAACGCTCGTCTGCCGCAGGATCGGAGGCTGGGCCCGGCCCGGCCCACATCACTTGCGCTCGGCGCAAGCAAGGCGCAACAAGGCCCAGTGGCCAGTCAGCTCGCCGAACGCTGACTGGCCCAGGAGCCCGGCGCGGTCGGCGTCTATGTCGTCGGCTGGTACCTGTGTCCCGAGTGGAAGCCAAGGAACGCGCGAGACTGGGCTGCCTCGGCGACGGCGTCCGCTCAATCAGGGCGCGGTGATACTCCCGGCGAATGCGAACACGGTGAGGGCCGGGTATTCGTCGTCACGGTCTGGAGTCGGCCGGTAGGAGTGGACCTGGCCGCCGAACGACAACTCGATCGTGGCGTCCAGGGGAGTGAAGTCCAGGGTTCGGCCGTCCGCCGGGCCGCCGCGCAGAACGATGTTGGGGTGTCCCTGCAAGTCGTTGTTGTCCATGTCGACTCGGGTGACCGCTCAGGCACCGGCCACACGGGTGCTGCCTGCAGTAGCCGGCCGCCTTCGTCGGCGGCCCCGAATGGCTCGGGTCCACTGCCAAGGGAGCACTGCTCTAGGTCTCGCCGTCGTCGTGTTCACGTCGTGTTCGCGACGTGAACGGCGGATGCCGGGGCCGGGCGGATGAGGGTGAATGCTGCGCGCAGGGCGTGCGACGCGTCGGCGAGCGCCACCTCGGCGTCGTCGAAGGGATGGCGCAGGAACTCGTGGATCATGCCGTCGTAGCGCTTGACTACGACCGGGACCCC
The DNA here is from genome assembly GCF_000504285.1 of Actinospica robiniae DSM 44927. Taxonomy (NCBI): domain Bacteria; kingdom Bacillati; phylum Actinomycetota; class Actinomycetes; order Catenulisporales; family Actinospicaceae; genus Actinospica; species Actinospica robiniae. The sequence goes on from NZ_KI632511.1 coordinate 878,453, forward strand.
CGCTTCCGCCAGACGCGCTCCGTACTGCTCGCCTTCGTCGCGCAGCGCGTCGTATTCGGCGGTGATGATGAAGGCCGGAGGTAGACCGCCGAGGTCCGGCTCCAGCAGAGGCGATACCGAGGGATCGAGCTTCTGCGCCTCGCTGGAGAGATAGTGGTCCATGAACCACTGTTGCGCCTCACGGGTCACATTGCCGTACTGGCCGGCGAGCTCGGTGATCGAACGGTTGGTCCGGCGGAAGTCGACATCGGGATAGATCAGCAGCTGGAAGACGATGCGGGGTGCGCCGACAGCCCGGGCTTTGAGCGCGACGACGGTGGCGAGGTTTCCGCCCGCGCTGTCGCCCGCCACCGCGAGGCGCGCCGGGTCGATGCCGAGCTCTTCGGCGTGCTGTGCGATCCACGCGGTCGCGGCGAATCCCGCCTCGACGGGGGCGGGAAACTTGTGCTCCGGCGCCAGCGGATAGCCGACCGAGGCCACCACGCTGCCGGATCCTTCGGCGAGGGCCCGGGCGAGGCCGTCGTGGGAGTCCAGATCGCCGAGCACGTAGCCGCCGCCGTGGAAGAACACGACGACCGGCGGCGCGCTGCCGTCGTCCGACACGCCCAGGGGGCGGTAAAGGCGCACGGGGATCTCTCCGGCGCCGGTCGCGATCACACGGTCTGTCACCTCCGCGACCTGTGTGGGGTTTCGCGTCGAGAGCTGGGTCAGATGGCGCGCGCCCGCGCGGGCCTGTTCCGGGCTGACCGTGTGCAGGGCGGCGAAATTCGCCGCGGCGAGTCGCTCTAGGTGGGCGGCGACTTGAGGGTGTAGCGGCATGGCATGTCTCCTCCGGGGCGGGTCGGGTTGTTTCCCGGCCTCAGCTTTTCCCCTAGGATCCGACTTGAAGCGTGGTTCAAGTCAACCGCGGCAACGAAACGAGGAGGCTCGGCCATGCCCGCGACGATCGGGACGGATCGGGTTCGACTGGATATCGCGGATGTGGCGGCACGCACGGGTATGGCCGCCTCGGGACTGCGTTACTACGAGAAGCGCGGGCTGATCGAGTCGGCCGGCCGCAACGGACTTCGCCGCACGTACGCGCTCGACGTCGTCGACCGCATCACCGTGATCAGCTGTGCGAAGGCCGCGGGATTCACGCTTGCGCAGATCGCCCGCTTCCTCGCGGCCACGCCCTCGGACACCGAGCTTCGGCGGCGGATGGCCGAGCGGGCGGACGAGCTCGAAGCGGACATCGCGCGGCTCATCCGGATGCGCGACAGCCTTCGGCACGCCGCGACCTGCGACCACGTTCCGCTGGTGGAGTGCCCGGAGTTCAAGGGCGAACTCGGTATCTGAGCACACTGCGCCGGCGCACCCCGAAGTGTCCGATCTGCATGATCGCGCAGCTCTTATAGGAGAAATAGCCCGATTGCGTTTCCCGCTCGTGCGCCGTCGTACAGGATCCGCGGTACGCGATAAGCTGCCTTATAGCAAGGCTCTGTGTCGGACCGCTCTCCGTGGGCGCCGCCGCCGGGACGTGGGGAGCCACGGCTGTCACCCCCGCACCCTCGTCAAGCCCCTGCCCGCCACGCCCCTGTCCGGCAGAGCAAGTCGCTGCCGGCCGAGTCTCCATTTGCCAAGCGCCCCAAGCCTGGTACATCCACAACGGGCTCAGTGCTCCTGTCGGAGACGTTCGCCGGCCCGTCCGTCGCCGACCCCGGATTCCTTCCGCTCGACCCGGCAACGGCGGGCTCCAGGTGACGTTCAAGCAGTATCAGTACGGCGGCAACGGCGTGGACGGCATCGGGTTCTTCCTGGTGAACGGCACGATCAACCTGACGACGGCGGGCGCGGGCGGCGGATCGCTCGGCTACGCGCAGCGGAATTTGACGCTCGGCATCGACGGCGGCTACCTGGGCATCGGGCTCGACGCCTACGGCACCTTCGCTGACGATGCCGAGCTGCTGGGCCAGGGTCGCGCCGCACCGGACACCTCGCCGGTGACCAGCGGCAACCCGGTCACCGACACGGTGACCGTGCGCGGACCGGGGGAGGGGGATTTCGGGTACTGCTGGCTGGACTCGAGAATGACCGCCGATGCCACGACCTCGTCCGGCTTTCCGCACGACGCTGCCAGAGAGTTTCCGCACCGAAGCGAGCCCTACACGGTCAGAGCGGACCGTGCGGATCACTGTCAGTGCCTCGCCCGCGCCGGGCCGTTCCACTGTGAACCGGGTCACCGACCCCGCGCCGCGGATCGACGGAATTGTCGCCGATTGCCGGTTGGTGCGGGCGGATCTCCGTGCCGTCGGTCGCTGCGACGCCGACCTGCCGAAGCGCTGCGCGCACGCTATGCCCGAACCGCGGACTCTCGGCCCGTGAGGGCCGCGCGGTTCACTGGCGATCTCGATCACTGATCGCTGTGATTCCGGGATGAGGCTGGCCGCCGACCCCGCGGTGTGGTGGACTCGGTTCGTATCGGCCCCTCCGGCCTCGGGAGAGATCGTGTCCGTGATCCCTGGCAGCCACGCCGACTTGCTGGAACGGCCTTTGTTCTGCCACCTGGCGACGCTCCGGGCAGACGGCACGCCACACGTGAACCCCATGTGGTTCCTCTGGGACGGCGACTGCCTCTCCTTCACCACTTCGACTCGGCGTGCGAAGTACAGGGAGCTGGTGGACCGGCCCGATGCCGCGGTCTCGATCAACGATCCGGAAGCGCCATACCGGTATCTGGAGGTGCGCGGGCGGGTCGAGCGGATCGAACCCGACACGACCGGGGAGTTCTTCGACGTGCTCGCCAAGCGCTACGGTCTTGCGACGGACGGGCCGGTGGGCGACGCACCCCAGCGGGTGCGCATATTCCTGAGGCCGACCCACACGACGTCTCAGTAGCCGTCCACGCAACCGGCGGGAGCCGTCGGTCCGGTGCGCCGGTAAAAGAAGCGGAGCAGCGCGGGAAGGCCGGCTCACGGTCACTTGTCCGCGAGCTAACCCTGGTACGTTCCCTCGTCCTGACCCCCGTTCCCGAGTGCCGTCGGGGTCGGGAGGTAGATCGCGGCGGTTTAACACTGACAGTAGGCAGCTTCGTCGAAGGCCAGCGATCGTTAGCCTGCGTCGCTGCGGCATTTTGGCCCTCCTGCTGTATCCGTGGGTCAGGTTCGTCCTGGCAGGGTGGGCTTGTAGCCGCCGAGGCTCAGGAGGGCGAGGGCGATGAGGGCTTCGGGGTCGGCGAATCCGAAGGCGAGTCTGGTGATCAGGCGGATCTTCGTGTTGACGGACTCGATCAGGGCGTTGGACAGGTGGTGTTTGAGGGCTGCGTCGATGCTGGCGCGTACCGTTTTGATACGGCGGGCCACGTCGATGAACGCGGGGATGCGGCAGCGCGCGGCCCAGGCGAGCCACCGGTCCAGTGCCTCCCTGCCCTTGGTGCCCTTAACCTTGAATACGTACCGGAGGCCTTCTTTGAGCAGGTAGGCCCGGTAGAGGCGGGGGTCGGTCTTGGCGATCCATTCGATCTTCGCGTGCTGTTGCTCGGTGAGGTCCTCGGGGTTCTTCCACAAGGCCAGCCGGGTGTTCTTCAGCGCCCTGGAGGGCCCGTGCGAGCGCTCGCGGGTGAGTTGGGTGTTGCTGGCCCGGCCTTTCGCGGTGTTCCAGGCCTCGCGCCGGACCTGGTCGAGTGCGTCGGTGGCCCAGGCGATCACGTGGAACGGATCGGCGCATTGCACCGCGTTGGGCAGGTGCTTTTTGACTGCCTGGGCGATGTAGCGCGCGGCGTCGGCGGAGACCAGGATGATCTCGCCGGCGCGGGCGGGGCCGAGGATCTCGAAGAACTCCTCCAGGGTCGCGCTCTCGCGTCCGGTCCCGGCCCACACCAGCCGCCCGGTGTCGTGGTCGACCACGACGGTCAGGTACTTGCGGCCCTTCTTGTATGCGATCTCGTCGATGCCGATCCGGCGCAGCCCGTCGTAGCGGTCGTAGCAGTCCTCCACGTCCTGCCGGTACCGGGCCGGGATCGTCCCGACGGTGCGCCAGGCGATCCTTATCAGCTCGACCACGGCGCTCTTGCTGGTACGGGTGGCGAGGTAGGCGACCTGCCGGTCGAAGTCCACGCTGTGCCCGGCCCCGGCACGCGCCCACGGGATATAGATGACGTTCACCCCGCAGGCACGACACCGCACCCGCGGGACGTCGGCCTCGATGAACACCCGCAGCGTCCCGGCGTCCAGGTGCCGCCAGCGGCGCCGGCCCTCGCCGCGGTCATACCGCGGGCTCTTGCGCCGGCACCGCGAGCAGCGCAGTGCCGCGCCCTTGCGCACCCGCACGTGCGCGACGATCGCGCCACGCTCGGGCTCGAGCTCGACATCCTCGACCACGGCATCCGACAACCCGAGCATCTCGCGCCATACACTGACATCACGCACGCCGTTCTCCGCACTCTACGTTCCATGGCTTGATCACCTCGAAACGTAGTACCGGAACGGCGTGCGGCCGTGTAACGGCACGTCAAACACCCACGGATGCAGCACAAGAGCCGGCATTTTGCAGGGGACGACGTGGCTGGCCGGATGGGTGGGGGTACGGCGGCGAGGCGGCGGTGTGTGTCGTTGCCGGAAGCAGTCCCCGGCTGAGACGAAGCCCAGATCGGAATGCGTGCCTTCATGTATGAAGTCGGCTGGGTGGTTGGGGAGCGGCCGTCAGGCGATGGCGGGAGCGGATTCGGCTCGCGTATGCGTGGCGGCTGCCACTGTGCAGGCGGCGCGCACGAAGGCGGCGAGGGCCGGCGAGCGCGCGTTCTGCGGCCAGATCAGGGTCAGTGCGGCGTCCGGTAGGTCGGTGACGGGCCGGTAAGCGATGCCGGGTCGCACGTAGCGCCGGGCTACGGAGGCGGGCGTGAAGAATACGGCGCTGCCCGTCTCGACGAGGCTGAAGATCTCCGACAGGTTGGAGGCCGGCGGCGCGGCGCCTGGGGCGGGTTCGCCGGGTCGGCCGTGCTTGGCCGGGGATCCGCCGGGAAGTGTGCGGCCGGCCAGGTCGGCCAGGCACAGTCGGGAGTGGGCGGCCAGGGGGTCGGTGGCGGCCACTGCGAGCAGGACCGGCTCAGTCATCAGCGGCTCGCACTCCAGGCCGCGCTCGTCGAACGGGAGCAGCACCAGCCCGACGTCGGCCAGGCCCTCGCGCAGCGCCTGCGGCTGCTCGCCGAATCCGCCCAGGACCAGCTCCGGCGGCACGGCCGCGGCCTCGGAGCCGTAGGCGTCGAGGATCTTCGGGAGCAGGCCGCCGTCGACGTCGGCTTTGAGCGCGATACGCAGTCTGGGCGAACTGCTGCCGGCCTGCCGGGCTCGGTGGGCGGCGGCGGTGACGGCTTCCAGGGCCGTGCGGGCGTCGCGCAGGAGAACGTGGCCGGCGGAGGTGAGCCTGACCTGCCGGGTGGTGCGCTCGAACAGCACCACGCCGAGCTGCCGTTCGAGATCCCGGATCGCGCGGGAGAGCGGGGGCTGGGTCATTTCCAGGCGCGCGGCGGCGCGTCCGAAGTGCAGTTCCTCGGCGACCGCGACGAAGTAGCGCAACTGCTTCACCTCGAGGTCATTCATACTCCCAGGGTACCTATCGCGACCGGATCGGTCCTTCACCCCCGCCGCCGAACCCTGTTGACTGATCACGATCAGGCAGCGGCCTTACGTGCTCCGCTGCCGTCCGAGTCCCGGAGGAATCCATGATCGTCATCACCACGCCGACTGGCACCATCGGAGCGCAGGTCCTCGAGCGCGTACTGGAGCGCGGTGCGGCGGTCCGGGTGATCGCGCGCGATCCCGCCCGGCTCCCGGCGAGGGTGCTCGCCCTTGCCGAGGTGGTGGAAGGCTCCCACGGCGACGTGGGAACCATCACCAAGGCGCTCGAGGGCGCTGAGGGCTTGTTCTGGCTCGTGCCCCCGGCCGGTTTCGGCTATGCCGAAAGCGCCGAGTACTACTACCGGGAGTTCAGTCGGGCCGCCTGCCAGGTGGCCGCGAGCCGAGGTGTGCGGGTGGCGGGCGTCACCAGCCTCGGCCACGGCTACCGAAGCGAGGCAGGGCTCCTTTCGGCCGCGCTGGCGATGGATGAGCAGTTCACGGCTGTCGGCGTGCAATACCGGGCCCTGGCTTTGCCGTTCTTCATGGAGAATCTTCTGCGCCAGGCCCGGGCAATGGTCGAGCAGGGCACCTTCTCGATGGCGAATATCGCGGACCGGCCGCTGCCGACCGTCGCCACCCGGGATGCGGCAGCCGCCGCGGCGGCGTTGCTGCTCGATACGTCCTGGAGCGGCCAAGCCCGCGTCCCCCTGGTCAGCTCCGACAACCTCAGCCCCGACGAGATGGCCGACGTTATCTCCGGGGTCCTCGGCCGCACGGTCGACTACCGTCAGATTCCGCTCGCGGACTATCAGGCCGCGATGGTGCGGCGCGGGGCGAGCCGGGCGGCGGCACAGGACTTCGCAGACATGGTCGAGGCGCAGAACAACGGAATCTACGACGCCGAACCCCGCGATCCCGCCCACGCCGAAGCTGCCGCCACAAGCTTCCGCGAGTGGTGCCACGACGTTCTCACCCCGGCCGTCCAGGCCTGAGTCGCCATCTCCGGGAAGCAGGCGGGGCCACAACAGCGTGCCACGGCCGCTCGCGCCGCGCAGCGGCCCCGAGCGCGCCCCGCCCACCCGCCCGCCAAGCCACGGCTGGCCAGGAACGACCAGACAACTCGACCCACGGAGGAACCCTTACATGCTCGCCAAGCAACAGCACATCGCCGTCGTCATCGGCAGCACACGCCCAACGCGGATCTGCGCGCGCATTGCGGCATGGGCGTGCGAGGGGATTGAAAAAGACAGCGACCTGCATTACGAACTGCTCGACCTCGCCGAGGTCGACCTGCCCTTCCTCGACGAGCCGCTCAAAGCCGCGCTCGGGAACTATCAGAATGAGTATACTCGATCCTGGAGTCAGACCGTGGAGTCCTACGACGGGTTCTTGTTCGTGTTCCCGCAGTACAACTGGGGCTACCCGGCGGTGCTCAAGAACGCGCTGGACTATCTCTACCGGGAGTGGCACGAGAAGCCGGCCGGCTTCATCACCTACGGCACCCGAGGCGGAGTCAAGGCCGCCGAACAGTTCACCGAGGTTCTCCGAGGACTGCGTATGCGAGTAGTGGACCACGTGGGGGCCGTGATCACCGATGCCGACGTCGACGAGGACTGGCAGCTGAGGGACATCGACGCCACCCTCGGACCCGTCCTACCCGCGCTCGCCGCCATCGACCTCCAACTGACCGAGGCGCTCGCAGAACCCCAGAGACATCCCGTCCAAAGGTGAGGCACCCGCCTTCGTCGCAGTGGCCTGCCGGAGGCCGAGCGGGCAGCGATCGAGCCGGAGCCATGCATGAGGCTAGCGTCGCAAGATACGAGGAGGTCCTGTCCGACGCATTGACGGGATCCCTCGCTGCGGCGGCGGGCCGAACATGCTTTTCCTTTACGCCGCCGGACCCGCTTCATCATCCCGGCAGGCTCTTCACCTCCCTACTTCCTGGACACTCACGCCTCCTGCCAAACACGGAACATGGGACACGTAAGAGCTCGATTCCGCGGTCCGGTGCCCGACCGTGCCGCGACGCCACCGCGCCACCGCGCCACCGCGCCACCGCGCCATCGCGCGGCCTGGCCTCATGATGGCTCCCCTCGCACGGGTGGGGGAGTCAGCCGCCGATTTTTACCGCGCGCCGCACGTCGTCGGCGTACGCGCCAGGTTGCTCCCATGCTGCGAAGTGCCCGCCGGCACGGTGTTGCACGTAGCCTCGGATGTTCAGGAACGCCTCCGCGTAGCTGCGCGGCTCGGGTTTGATGTCGTGTGCGAAGACCGACAGGATGGTCGGGGTCTCGACGCGCTCGGGAAGAGCAGCCGGCTCGGTGTACGGACCGAACGACGTTCCGATCGTGCCGGTCGCCCAATAGGCGGTCACCCAGGTCAGCAGCTCGTCCATGGTGAAGGCCGATTCGTCGGACCAGGACTGTAGCTTCTCGACGATCCACGCCGCGAGCCCGGCGGGTGAGTCGCCGAGGGCGACGGCGAGCGTGTTCGGCCGGGTCGACTGCTCGGCGATGTACCCGCCCTCGGTCCTGAACCAGCGCGCCGAGGAATCAAGGTAGGCCACGGCGTCGGGCGTGAGGCTCGAGCGATCGGAGTAGCGCCAGTCGGCGACTGCTTCGCTCGTTGCCTCGTCCGCGCCGTGCCCGACGTCGAGTTGGGAGAGCGGCACGGCGAGCGCGTCGGTGGGGCGGTGGCCCCAGCGAATGAGGACGAACATCCCGCATTCGCACTTGTCTTCCCTCGCCATTCCGAGAGCCTCGACCTCGTCACCGACGCGCAGCGGGGAGATCTGCCGCGCGGCGTCGCAGACGGCGGTGAAGGGGAACGCGATGCAGTCTTGCAGGTAGTAGTACCGGCCCCATCGCCTGCTCTTCGGGGCCGTATGCGTCGACGATCACCTCGTCGTGGAGAGCGGGTTTCGGCCTCGCCCGGTGAGGGCTCACTCGCCGCCGCCTTCGCCTGGCGACATGAAGGGAAGGATGCCGGTTTCGACGAGGGCACGCTGGGACTTCTCCGGTAGCCACCGGGCGTCGATCGGGAGCCCGTTGATCTCGATAAGCCAGGCAAACGGGCTCTTCTCGATCATCTCGCGGCGGGAGAATTCGGGGTCGAACCGGCCGATGCCGAGCCGGTCGTGGATGAGCGCTCCCTTGTTGCCCATGGTCGTCTGCTTGACGCCGAGCAGGTCGGCGAGCTGCTCGGTGCGCAGATGCGGACGCTGGGCCGGGTCGGCGAGGAAGTTGACCCAGCCGACGGTGTGCACGATGCCGGCCGCCCAGATGCGTCGATCCCCGCGGCGCAGTGGGAAGGGCCGTTTGCGGGCGAGTTCGGCGGCCAGATCACGGCACAGGTCGGCGTACTCACCATCGAGGTGTTCGCCGCAGAACTCATCGGTGATCTGCACGATCTCGCCGAGGACTGCCCACTCCGCTTTCGGCACGCGCTGCTGCGCCATCCATGAGGCCGACTCGGCCACCTGCGCGCACCCCTCCCGATTTAGATGAGATCTGCTGCTCTCGGCATGGTCAGCTTACCGAGATTCCATCAGTTCCCGCGCACGATCAGCTGATTCGGATCCCGGCGCAGAAGCGGAAGAGACAGAGCCGTCCGCGCGCCATGGCGCGCTGGTGGCGACAAGCCATTTTAGTACACATGTTCGATGCCGATGGCGGTCGATCCGTAGCCCGCCTCAACCCGGCCGCTGCTACACAGCGTGTTTTGACGGCGGCTGCGCATCTGATTCGTGTGGCCTGCCTCTGCGGGCCCGGACGCGCGAAAGAGGTGGAACTCGTTCCTGGCGCCATACTCGGAGGGGCAGCAAGAAGGCTGCCGGGGCCGTGTCGCGACTCGAGTGGGCGATCACGCGGCGTGCCCATGGGTCACGTCCATTGTGGTGGTGTAAGGCCACCGGTTGATCCGTGGTCACCAGTTTATGCAGTGAGGGGGACGAGGGCTGTTTCTGTGCCCTGATTTCCCTCGATCGTGTGAGCGGTGCCGATCTTGCGGCAGCGCTCGAGGACTTCGGCGCCCATGTACCGGCGCTGTTCGGTCCACTCGTCGGACTGCTCGGCCAGCACGGCGCCGACCAGGCGGATGATCGCGTCGCGGTCGGGGAAGATCCCGACGACGTCGGTGCGCCGGCGGATCTCCTTGTTCAGCCGCTCCTGGGGGTTGTTCGACCAGATCTGGCGCCACACCTCCCGGGGATAGGCGGCGAACGCGAGCAGGTCCTCGCGGGCGTGCTCGAGGTGCTCGGCGGCCTTGGGGAACTTCTCGTCGAGCGCTGCGATCACGCTGGCCTCTGGGTGCGCACGGCCTGTTCGTCGGGCTGCTCGAAGACGGTGCGCAGCAGCGTGGCCACCCACGGAGCGGCGCTCTTCGGCACCTGGTTCATCAAGTTCCTTGCATAATGGGTGCGGCACCTCTGCCAGGCGGCCCCCGGCAGCACCGCGCCGATCGCGTCGATCAGGCCGCCGTGGGCGTCGGAGACGACCAGCTGCACTCCGGACAGGCCACGGGCGAGCAGGGAGCGCAGGAACGCGACCCAGCCCGAGCCGTTCTCGCTGCCGGTGACATCGACCCCGAGGATCTCGCGGTGCCCCTCGGCGTTCACGCCGACCGCGACGAGACAGGCGACGTTGATCACCCGGCCGCCCTCGCGCACCTTCTGCATCAGCGCGTCGACCCACACGAACGTGTACGGCGAGCCGTCGAGCGGCCGGTTGCGAAACTCCGCCACCCGCGCATCGAGCGTCTTCGCCATCTCGCTCACCTGCGACTTCGACAGCGCCGTCACCCCCAGGCTCTGCGCGAGCTTCTCCACCCGTCGGGTGGAGACCCCGAGCAGGTAGCAGGTGGCCACCACGCTGATCAGTGCCTGTTCCGCACGGGAACGGCGCTCGAGCAGCCACTCCGGGAAGTACGAACCCGTGCGCAGCTTCGGGATCGCCAGCTCCACGCTGCCGGCCCGGGTGTCCCAGGCCCGCGGCCGGTAGCCGTTGCGCGAGTTCACCCGCTCCTCGCTCGGCCGGCCGTAGGCCGCGCCGCACAGCGCGTCGGCCTCGGCGCCCATCAGCTGCTGGGCGAACAGGGCCACCATCGCCCGGAGCATGTCGGGACTCGCCGAGGCGAGGTTCTCCTCCAACGCAGCAGCGAACGGCAGACTATCTACAGCGGTCATCGATCTGATCCTGTCTTCGAGTTCTTGGTCGTTCTCGAAGGATCAGCCGGTGGCCGCCTCGCATCCGGGCACCACGCCCGCCATACGAGGCAGCATCACTCCATCGCGAAGATCAGCCGTACACCACTTCCTTGGACGTAACCGTGCCCATGTGATGCCTACCGACTTCGGACCGCCTGAATCAGTGCTTGAACAGAGAGCGTCTGTCAGCGCTGGTGGTGTCCAAGCTGCGGCTTGGACACCACCATGCGTGTATGGTTATGCGCCGGGGTCGGCTGCGACTTGTTGGTGGCGAATTGCGATTACATTAGTCCGATCGAATGACGTGCGTGGCGTTGACGTGACCCAGCTGCTGCATCGATACTGGTTATAGAGCCTTTGTGCTTCCAGTGGCTAGCAGTGTCCGGCCAGCTGCGTGGCGGAGTGCTCGAGCGTGAAATGCCCGATTTGGCGCATCGAATTACGTCTGCATAATTTTCGATACACCCCTCCCGTAATGAACCCCTGCGGTGAACTCGGATCAGTGGCGGCGGCGTTACGGCGCCAACGGACGGACATGGCTGCAGTTGGGGTGATCGTAACGGCTTTACGGGCTGGTCGGTCCAGATGGTGCACGTTCGATGCTGTTGAGTGCTAGTGGACGAATGGAGGAGGCCAGCTTCCCCTTCAGCGGCCGCATGCAACTGCGGCGAACGAGTTGCAATAGTTGCAGACAGTAGAAGCTCTTCGGAGTGGCACCGAAGAGTTCTAACGAGGTTTCAGCGACTTGTGTTTGAGTCGATGGACTGCGCCGGAGCGACTGCATGGCCGTGATTCCGGTTCCTTCCTGAGCGCGAGATCCTAACGAGTCGTCGGAACTGATTGGCGACGACCTCGAACTCACTTCCGTCGGCGCCGTCTCTCGGGGAGCTGAAGGCCGTTGAGTCAGGCGAGTGGAATCAGGCGGCGTGGAAACGGGTCAACGGGTCAGTGTTGTTGACGGCAGTCGCGGACGGTTGAATACCGTTCCGTGTTGTTCTCGATGCAGAGCGGGATTCTCCGGGCGCCGCTCCCATGGCGCTCCCTGCTCCCACGCTTATGGGAGCAGATACAAGTAAAGCCCATGATTACCTTTCGGTAACACATGGGCCTGACCTGCGTACTTCGCGGTGGGCGATACTGGGATCGAACCAGTGACCTCTTCGGTGTGAACGAAGCGCTCTCCCGCTGAGCTAATCGCCCGCGACGTGGAAACAGTAGCAGGTGCGGGGGCGCGGGATCCAATCCGTTGCGGGGGCGCGAACGCCGGGGGAGCAGTTGGAGGCGCCGCTGGGCACGGCCGGGCACGGCTGGCGGCCGGCGCCGCCCTCCCCGGACGCCGCCCGCGCCACTCCGCCTCGCCCCCGGCCCGCCGCGCCCCACCTCAGCCCGCGTCGCCCCGCCTCACCCACCCCGGCTTCTCAACTCCCCGGCGGCGTCGGCAGTGCCCGGCAGGCGGCGCCTTTGCCGCGGTGGCGGGGGGTTTCGCGGCCGCCGTACTTCCAGCCGACCATGCAGGCGTCGATCTGCTCGTCGTCGAGGGGAGGGGCGGGGAGCGGGGGGTGCTCGGTGGGGTGGCCCTGCTGGTCGCGGCCGGCGCGCATGCCGTCGAGGACGATGGCGAGGAAGCGCTGCCAGGCGTCGGGGGCGGCGACGGCGGTGAACTCGGCGGCGCCGAGGACGGCCACCTCGAGCACGCCGACGTCGGTGGACGTCAGGTCCTCGCGCAGGTCGCCCTCTTGCTGGGCGCGGTGCACGAGGCGGTCGAGCGGGGGCTTGAGGTGGTCTCTGAGCACGTCGTGCTCGGGGTTGGGGGAGCGCTGGGAGAGCATCACGTCGCGCAGGCCGCGGTCGGCGGTCTGCATCTGCAGCACCGAGGTCATGAAGTGGCGCAGGCCGTCCCAGGCTCGCGGCTCCGCTTCGGCCTCGTCGACGATGTGCATGATCTCGTTGATACCGTCGTCGAACAGCGCGTCGATGAGTGCTTCGCGGTTGGGGAACCTGCGGTACACCGTGCCCACGCCCAGGCCCGCTTCCCGGGCCACCTCGTCAAGGGTGGCCTCGAGCCCGCGCTGGGCGAACACGACCCGTGCCGCGCGCAGGATCAGCAGGCGGTTGCGCTCGGCATCCCGGCGCAAGGGCCGCGGCTTCGTCGTCGCGTATCCCTGGTCCATCGCGTCCGCGTCCATCACTCGCAGCCTACTCTTTTCCGGCAAAGTCCCGGCTCGCCGCCTCTCCCGGCTCGCGGCCGCTCGCCGCCCTCCTCGGGCGGCGGCCCTCCAAGCGGAGACGGCCTCCAAGCGGAGGGTACCTCTCCAAGTGGAGGTCCACTCTCCGTTTCCATGATACGCTTCCGAGGAAACGGAATGATCTCCTCCAGATCCAGGGGAACCCAGTCATGGCCCAAACCCAGACGTCCGCCGCGCGCGGCGAGTCGGGCGGCGCACCCGCCGATGAGAATCCCCATCACGCCAAGCGCTGGCTGATCCTGGCCGTCATCGGCCTGGCTCAGCTGATGATCGTGCTCGACGTCACGATCGTGAACATCGCGCTGCCGGACGCGCAGAAGGCGCTGAAGTTCACCGACGGCGACCGGCAGTGGATCGTCACCGCCTACTCGCTCGCCTTCGGCAGCCTGCTGCTGCTGTTCGGGCGCGTGTCCGACCTGGTCGGGCGGCGGCTGATGTTCCTGGTCGGGCTGGTCGGCTTCGCCGCGGCCTCCGCGCTCGGCGGCGCGGCGCCCAACTTCGAGGTGCTGGTCACGGCGCGTGCCATCCAGGGCCTGGCGGGCGCGATGCTCGCCCCGGCGGCGCTCTCGCTGCTGAGCACGACCTTCACCGAGGCGAAGGAGCGGGCCAAGGCGTTCGCCGTGTTCGGCGGCATCGCCGGTTCCGGCGCGGCCATCGGCATGCTGCTCGGCGGCGTGCTCACCGAGTACCTCAACTGGCGCTGGACCCTGTTCGTCAACGTCGCCATCAGTGTCGTCGCGATCGCCGGCGCCGCCATGCTGATCCCGCGCCAGTCCAAGACCGAGGACCGGCCGAAGCTCGACATCCTCGGCACCGTGCTGGTCTCGCTCGGTCTGTTCGGCATCGTCTACGGCTTCGCCAACGAGGAGTCGCATTCCTGGGGCGCGGCGAGCACCTGGGGCTTCCTGGTCGTCGGCGTCGTGCTGATCGTCGCGTTCGTCGCCTGGCAGACGCGCGCCTCGCACCCGCTGCTGCCGCTGCGCGTGCTGCTCGACCGCAACCGCGGCGGCTCCTACCTGGCGGTGTTCATCACCGGCATCGGCATGTTCGGCGTGTTCCTGTTCCTGACCTACTACCTCCAGGCGATCCTGCTCTACTCGCCGGTCAAGACGGGCCTCGCGTTCCTGCCCATGGTCGGCGTTCTGATGGTGACGGCCACGGTCTGCACCACGCAGTTCTACCCGCGGATCGGCGCGAAGATCCTTGTCTTCCTGGGCATGCTGATCGGCGCCGGCGGCATGGCGTGGCTCACCGGCATCGGGCTCTCGAGCTCTTACGCGACGAACATCCTCGGCCCGCTGCTCCTGATCGGCATCGGCATGGGCGCCATCTTCGCGCCGGCGATGAACGCGGCCACCTCCGGCATCGAACCGCACGACGCGGGCGTCGCCTCGGCCACGGTCAACACCAGCCAGCAGATCGGCGGCTCGATCGGCACGGCCCTGCTCAACTCGCTGGCCGCCTCGGCGACGACCACGTATCTGGCGGGCAAGGGCGCGGCGGCGAAGACCGACCAGATCATCCAGGCGAACGGCGCCATCCACGGCTACATCGTGGCCTTCTGGTGGGCGACGGCGATCTTCGTCGCCGGCGCGGTCATCTGCGGGCTGATCCTGCGGGCGGGCAAGCCGGATCCGGTGGACCCGGACGCGGTGCCGGCGGTGCACGCGTAGGAACGGGCCCCGCCCGCGAAATCCGATTCGTGCGACTGCGACTGCGACCGCAACCGCGCCGATTTCGCAGCGCACCGAATACGCACCGCACCAATACGCACAGCACCCATACGCACCGCCACGATCCCCTCTCCGGGCGCCGTTCACCGCGCCGGGAGAGGGGATCGTCGCGCCAAGGGATGGGCGAGGAGGCTGACATGTCGTCCGATCCCTTATGATCCGGTGCGGTGAGTACCTCAGGAGGCAGCAAGGCGGTTGTGGCCGCCCTCAGCTCGAATCTCGCCATCGCCGCGTCGAAATTCGTCGCGTTCGCCATCTCCGGTTCCTCGTCGATGCTCGCCGAGGGCGTGCACTCGGTGGCGGACTCGGGCAATCAGATCCTGCTGCTGATCGGAGGCCGCAAGGCCCGCCGCGCCGCGGACGAGGAGCACCCGTTCGGATACGGCCGCGAACGCTATATCTTCGGATTCCTCGTCTCGATCGTGTTGTTCACCGTCGGCGGCGTCTTCGCGATTTATGAGGGCATTGAAAAAGTCACCCACCCGCACAAACTGGAAGAGTGGTACTGGCCACTCGGCGTGCTGATCTTCGCGATATTCGCCGAGGGCTACTCCTTCCGCACGGCCGTCCGCGAATCGCGCGAGACCAAGGGCAAGCAGAGCTGGCCCGCCTTCGTGCGCACGGCGAAGGCGCCCGAGCTTCCGGTGGTGCTGTTCGAGGACTTCGGCGCGCTGATCGGCCTGGCCTTCGCGCTGGCCGGCGTGGGGCTGTCGGTGGCGACGGGTGACGGGGTGTGGGACGGCGTCGGCACGCTCGCGATCGGCTCGCTGCTGGTGTGCATCGCCCTCGTGCTCTCGATGGAGACGAAGTCGCTGCTGCTCGGCGAGGCCGCGTCGCCGGCGGCCGTGGCCGGCATCCGGTCCGCGCTGGTCGACGGGGTGAAGGTGACCCGGGTGATCCACATGCGGACGCTGCATCTGGGGCCTGAGGAACTCCTCGTCGCGGCGAAGATCGCGGTGCGTCCGGAGCTGACGGCGGCGAGTGTGGCGGAGGCGATCAACGCGGCTGAGGCCCGGGTGCGCGCGGCCGAGCCGATCGCCCGGGTGATCTACCTCGAGCCGGACATCTACAGCGCCGAGGAGGCCGCCCACGGAGCCGATCCGGAGGCGACGCCCGGCGGCCGCTGACCGGCCGGACCACGACCTCCCTTGTGCGGCGAGCGCCCTACCGGCGCTCGCCGCACTCGTTCCGGCGGCGCGGCGGCGGCGTACTGCACAATGTAGGGGTCAGGTAGTAGGTTCGCTCCTATGCCAAGCCTTGATCCCTCCTTTGCCGCGCTGCCGCTGCGGGAGCTCGCGCGAGCCGCCCTGGACCGGGCCCGCGAGCTCGGCGTCGATCACGCCGACCTGCGCTCAGAACGCGTTCGCCAACAGACCATCCGCCTGCGCGACGCAGAGCTCGATGGCATTCACGAGACGGTGGACTCCGGACTCTCGGTGCGCGTCGTGCATCGGGGCACCTGGGGGTTCGCCGCCGGCACCGTGCAGACGCCGGAGGCCGCGGTCCGCCTGGTCGACCAGGCGGTGCGGGTGGCGGAGGTCTCCGCGCCGGTGAATCAGGAGCCGGTCATCCTCGCGCCGGAGGCCTCGCACGGTGACCGGGAGTGGGTCTCCTCCTACGAGGTGGACCCCTTCGACGTTCCGGACACCGAGAAGATCGGCCTGCTGGCGGACTGGTCGCGGCGGCTGCTCGCCGCGGACGCGGTGGCGCACGTGGACGCGTCCGTCATAGTGGTCAAGGAGAACAAGTTCTACGCCGACACGAACGGCACCACGACCACCCAGCAGCGCGTCCGGCTGCACGCCGAGCTCGAGGCGGTGGCCGTGGACGAGTCCACCGGCGCGTTCGAGACGATGCGCACGCTGGCCCCGCCGGTGGGACGTGGCTGGGAGTTCCTGCGCGGCGTCGGCTGGGACTGGGACTCCGAGCTGGCCGCGCTGCCGGCCCTGCTGGCCGAGAAGCTGGCCGCACCCTCGATCGAGGCGGGCGTGTACGACGTCGTCATCGACCCGTCGAACCTGTGGCTGACCATCCACGAGTCCATCGGGCACGCGACCGAGCTCGACCGGGCGCTCGGCTACGAGGCCGCCTACGCGGGCACCTCGTTCGCGACTCTGGACAAGCTCGGCAGCCTCGAGTACGGCTCGCCGGTGATGCACGTGACCGGCGACCGGGTGGTCGAGAACGGTCTGTCCACGGTCGGCTTCGACGACGAAGGCGTCGAGACCCAGCAGTGGGATCTGATCAAGGACGGGATCCTGACCGGGTATCAGCTCGACCGGCGCATCGCCCAGCTCAAGGGGCTCAACGGCGGCCGCTCGAACGGGTGCGCCTTCGCCGACTCGCCGGGACACGCGCCGATCCAGCGGATGGCGAACGTCTCGCTGCAGCCGGTCGCGGACGGCCCCTCCACGGCGGAGCTGATCGCGCAGGTCAAGGACGGACTCTACATCCTCGGCGACAAGTCCTGGTCGATCGACATGCAGCGCTACAACTTCCAGTTCACCGGGCAGCGCGCCTTCCGGATCAAGGACGGCAAGCTGGCCGGGCAGGTCAAGGACTTCGCCTATCAGGCCACGACCACCGACTTCTGGGGTTCGATGGAGGCGGTGGGCGGCCCGGAGACCTACGTCCTGGGCGGTGCGTTCAACTGCGGCAAGGGCCAGCCCGGGCAGGTCGCGCCGGTCTCGCACGGGTGCCCCTCGGCGCTCTTCCGCGGGGTCCGGATTCTCAACACGGTGCAGGAGGCGGGCAAGTGACCGGGCAGGTTTCCCCCCAGCAGCTGGCCGAGCGGGCGCTCGGGCACTCCCGGGCCGACGGCGCGGTGGTCCTGGTCGAGGAGGACTCGACGGCCAACCTGCGCTGGGCCAACAACACCCTGACGACCAACGGCGTCGCGGCCGACCGCCGTGTCACGGTCATCTCCACGGTCGCCGGCACGACCGGCACCGCGGCCGCCGCGGTGACCCAGGCCGGGATCGACGAGGACACGCTCGAGTCGCTGGTGCGCGCGAGCGAGCAGGCGGCCCGCGACGCCGGTCCCGCCCCGGACGCCCGCGCGCTGGTCGGTCCGGCGGAGGCGGGCGCGGCGCAGGGCGCGCGCTGGGAGGAGGCCGCCGCGTCGACCGACATCGAGGTCTTCGCCGGCCTCGCCCCGGCGCTCGGCGAGGCGTTCGAGGCGGCGCGTTCGACCGGGCAGCTGCTGTTCGGCTTCGCCGAGCACACGGTGGTCTCGACGTATCTGGCTTCGAGCACCGGCCTGCGGCTGCGGCACGACCAGCCCACCGGCAAGCTCGAGCTGAACGCGAAGAGCCCTGACTTCGTGCGCTCGGCGTGGGGCGGCGTGGCGACGCGCGACTTCACCGATGTGGACGTGGTCGCGCTGGCCGGCGACCTGAGCCGGCGGCTGGAGTGGCAGAAGCGGAGGATCGAACTTCCGGCGGGGCGCTACGAGACGGTGCTGCCGGCGACGGCCGTCGCCGATCTGATGATCTACCTGTACTGGACCGCCTCGGCCCGGGACGCGGCGGACGGGCGCACCGTCTTCTCGTCCGCGGGTACGGCCTCGCGCACGAAGGCGGGCCAGCGCGTCGGCGGTTCCGGGGTGCGGCTGTGGTCGGACCCGTCGGCCGCCGGCATCGAGTGCGCGCCGTTCATCACGACCGCCAGTTCCAGCTCGAGCTCGTCGGTGTTCGACAACGGCCTGCCGCTGGGGAGCACCGACTGGATCCGCGACGGCGTGCTCGAGCACCTGCTGACCACGCGTCAGTCGGCCGAGGAGACCGGTCTGGCGATGACGGGTCCCGTGGACAACCTGCTCCTCGAGGCCGGCGGCAGCGGCGGGGTGGAGGACGTGACCCGGTCCACCCAGGACGGTCTGCTGCTCACCTGCCTGTGGTACATCCGCGAAGTGGATCCGCAGTCGCTGCTGCTGACCGGGCTGACCCGCGACGGGGTCTACCGGGTGGAGGGCGGCGAGGTGACCGGCGTGGTGAACAACTTCCGGTTCAACGAGTCCCCGGTCGACATCCTCAGCCGGATCAGCGCGGCGGGAGCGACCGAGAACACGCTGCCGCGAGAGTGGAATGATTACTTCACCCGTACATCAATGCCCGCACTGAGGATCGCGGACTTCAACATGTCCTCGGTGTCCAAGGCGAACTGAGTCCGGTTCGCAGCGGCTCGTCGCGGCCGAGCGGTCGGGGTGACGCCCTGACCGCTCGGCCGTTTCTAGCCGAGCTGGGCGAGCACCTGCTCGGCCGTGCGCTGTCCGGCGCGATACCCGCTTTCCCGGGCCATCTCGGCGCCGATGCGGGCGTGTGCCAGAGCTCTGGCACGCCTGCCGAAGACGGCGTGCGACTGCGCGAGTTCCAGGTGCGCGTCCGCGATCTGCACGCGGTGGCCGGACTTCTGCACCAATCGCAGGGCCCTGGCAGCTGCCCGCACGGCGGCCCCGGCCTGGGACGCGGCGCGTTCGCAGGCGGCGATGCCGATCAGCGCGCGGGCCGAGTGCCACGAGTCTCCGGCCGTCTCGCCGTAAGACAGAACCCGTTCATACCAGCCGCGCGCGGTGCCGGCGCGCCCCTGGACGAGGTCGAACCAGCCTGCGTGCAACGAGGTCAGTGCATTGAGTTTGGCCAGACCGACGATCTCGACGAGTTGCCAGGCGTGGTCCAAGCGCTCCTGGGCCTCCGCATACTCCCCGACGTCGCACGCCACGCCGATCAGGGTGGCCTCGGCTACGCAGGTGAAGTAGCGCTCGCCCGTCTCCCGGCCGATCCGCACCGCGTCGAACAGCTGCTCCCGGGCCTGCCCGGGCTGGCCGAGGTCACGGTAGGCCGCGCCGAGCCCGGTGTGCAGACTGACCATGGCGGCGCGCGGGCCGATCAGGGCTCGTATCCGCAGCGCTTCGCGCATCAGCTCCACGCCCTCGCGCGGCCGCCCCGACACCGAGAGCAGGAGGCCCAGATTCGTCAGGGCCAGGGCTTCGCCGTCCTTGTTCCCGGCTTCTCGCATGATCCTGATGTTGTGCCGGAAGGCCTCTGCCGCCTCTTGGAGCCGCCCGCTCTGGGTCTGGATGACTCCGAGGTTGTTGAGCGCCACGCCTTGGGCGTCTCCCCAACCCAGGACCTCGCTGAGCTTTGCGCTGCGGTGCAGGTGCCGGGCCGCGGTCGACAGGTCGCCGATGGCCTCGGCCGCCAAGGCCAGTGTGAAGCCAGCGGCGGCTTCGCCGAGCCGGTCCCCGCCTTCGCGGGCGGCGGACAGCGCCGTGATGCCCGCCTCGAGCATCGGTCGGGCCAGCCACCGCGCCATGAGATGCGGCCGGTAGGCGAACGCCAGCCGCCAGGCCTCACCCGGCGCTCCGTGGTCCGCGGCGTGCTCGATGACGGCAGTGATATTCGGATACTCGGCGTCGAGCCAGGCCTGTGCGGCACCCGTGTCGGCGAAACTGCCGCGCACCGGCACGGGCGGTTCGTCCGGCAGCCGCAGTGCATGCGGGTAAGCAGCCTGACACGCCGCACGCACCGCCGCCAGGTACCACGCGGCGAGCCGATGCGCGGGTGCTTCGACCGGGCCGGCCGCCACCGCCGAGTCGCGCGCGTACGCCTGGAGCAGGCTGTGCAGCGCGTACCGGCCGTCCCGGCCACGCTTATGCACCAGGTTCGCGGCGCAGAGCCGTTGCAGCCGCTGCTCGGCCTCCTCCAGGCCAATCCCGGCCAGCGCGGCCGCGGCGCCCGCGCCGAAGTCCGAGCCGGGCACCAGGCCGAGTAGGCGGAACAATTCCTGCTCGGGGGAGGAGAGCGCGTCGTAGGAAAGCTGGAATGCCGCGCGCACATGGGGATCCGGGTCTCCCGGCTCGTCCAGTGCACGCAGCCATGCGTCCGTCTCCAACAGTGCGACGTAGGCTTCGACCGAGTCGGCCGGCTGTGTCCCGAGGAACGCGGCCGCGATCCGCAACGCGAGTGGAAGGCAGCCGCACGCCCGAGCCAGCCGCTGCGCCTGCGCCTTCGTGCACGCGTTGCCGAGCAGTTGACCGAGCAGATCCACGGCCTCGTCGATACTGAGTTCGTCTGCTGCGATGTCCCAGGCGCCGTTGCGCGCGACCAGTCCGTAGAGCGGTTCGCGGCTGGTGACCAGGACCGCGCTGCCGAGCGAGCCGGGAATGAGGGGCCTGATCTGCTCCGGATCGCGCGCGTTGTCGAGAACGATCAGGAGCCTGCGATCTGCGGCCTCGGCGCGGAAGAGCGCCACCGCCTCGTCCAGGTCGCCGGGAATCCGGTCGGCCGGAAGGCCGAGCGCCCGCAGTATCGCGCCCAGGGCGGCCAGCGGCGCGACCGGGGGCTGGTGCGAATGCCCGCGCAGATCGAGGAAGAGCTGCCCGTCCGGGAATCGGGAGACCGACCGCCTGGCCCAGCGCACGGCGAGTTGCGTCTTCCCGCAGCCGCCGGCCCCGCTGATGACCGCGAGGCCGCTCGCCGCCGGGCCGGGCAGAAGGTGGCGGTCGAGCTCGTCGAGCTGAGCGGACCGGCCGACGAACCCTGAGATGCCGACGGGCAGCTGGGCGGGCACACTCCGGCGTTCGTCGTCAGACGGTATCCGGGAGCGAGCCGAGCGCTCCGGCCGGCCGGTGCGCTCGTCAAGAATCAGTGTCCTGATGGTGGCGAGCTCCCGGCCCGGATCCACGCCCAGTTCATCGCGCAGTTGGACCCGCACCCGCGCGTAGAGTTCGGAGGCTGCGTCGCGTCGCCCCGACTCGGCCAACGCGGCGATCAATCGAGCGGCCAGGCCTTCGTGCAGAGGCTCGGTGGCAAACAGGGTTCTGAGAACCGGCACGGCCTGCGCCGACAGACCCAGCCGCATCGCGCAATCCGCGTGGGCCAAGGCGACCGCGACCCGCCGCTGCGCCACCTCCAGCAGCGCCGGATGCCCGGCGAACACCTCGGCCAGGTCGGCCAGCACCGCGCCGTGGGCGAGATGCAGGGCCCTGCCGAACAGGTCGAAAGCCAGCTGCGGCCGACGCGGCTTCTCCGCCGACCCCTGGCCGGCCAGAGCGTCGAACTCGAGCAGGTCGAGCCGTTCGGCGGGCAGCTCCAGCCGATAGCAGCCCGGCTGCGAGACCACGATCCCGGTGCCCACGACGGTGCGCAGCCGCGAGACGTGGGAGTACAGCAGGTTCCGGGCACCGTTCGGCGCCGCGTCGTCCCACAGCGTCCGCACGATCTCCTCGTGCGGGACCGGCCGACCCGGATGCAGCGCCAGCAGAGCCAGCAGCCTGCGTTGCTTGGCCGAGCGCAGCGGCACGCTCGCACCGCCGCGAGTGATCGTGAGCGGACCGAAGATCCGCACCGTCACCGGCTCGAGGGGCAGGCCCGGTTCGCGCGCCGGAGCGAGCGTGCCGGAACCGCCACGGGCACGGCCCGCGGCCTTCATCGTCGTCATACCCACCGTCCCCGTCAGGAGCGGCAGTGCGCCCGGGAGGCGGGTCGTGGACGCGGCGGTTCGCCGTGCCCTGCGCCCGTCTGCGGAGACCGGCCCCACTGCCGGTTCCGTCCGCGGCCCTGCCCTGGTTCCACCTTCGCCGTCTCTGCCTTTCCGCCGCTGCCTGCCGCCCGCCGCCGGGGAACGGGGTCGACTCCCGTCCGGTTCCGCTGGGTCAGCGCAGTCTCACTGAGCGTGCCCGCGGCGGCCGCGTGCGTCAAGCTGTCCGTCAGCCTACTGCCGAATCAGGGTAGAAGAACACGAACACAAGTTCGCAGGGCACTGCGATGTCGGGCGGGCGGCCGGCGCGCGCCGGCGTCCGTCGGCCTCAGTCGGCGGTGAGCTCGGCGATCAGCGCCGGGATCTCGGCCAGCGCGGCCACCCGCATCCCGGCCCATTCGGCCGGCCGGTCGAACGCCCTGTGCTCGGCCCAGTCCGGTCCGGCCAGCATCACCGGATGCATGCCGACGGCGGCCGCCCCGGGGAGCTCGCCCCCGCCGCCGTCACCCACGTAAAGGCAGGACTCCGGCGCCACGCCGAGCCGCTCCGCGGCCGTGCGGAACAGCCGCGGATCGGGTTTGCAGGCGCCCTCGGAGCTGGAGAAGACCGTCGCGTCGAACAGCGGCGCGAACTCGAACTCCGCCCACAGGTCCGGCAGTTCGGGCGTGCAGTCGCTGACCAGCGCGATCTTCAGTCCGTCCGCGCGCAGGGCGCGCAGGGTGGGCAGCGCGTCCGGCCGCAAGTCGGCCACATCCCGGTAAGCGGCCAGGCGGGCCGCGACCGCGGCGGTCAACTGCTCGTCGCTGGGGGAGAGCCCGAGGTCCGCGGCGACCTTGCGGAAGGTCTCGTGCACCGAGCCGAGCCCGCCGACCACGCGTTCGGACCAGGTGGCGTCGAGCGCCGCGACCCAGGCCTCGGCCGGGATCCCCAGCGGCTCGGCGCAGACCGCCTTCTGCGCGTCCCAGTACGCCTGCGGCCGGCTCGGGGTGAGCGTGCCGTACATGTCGAAGATCACTGCGGAGATCGGGACTGCCACGACGCGACCCTACCAGCGGGTGCGTGCGGAGGCGTGAGCGGCGCCGAGCAGGCAATCTGGTAAGTATGAAGGAAGTACTGAACCTCGTCCTGAACGTCCTGTGGTTCTTCCTGTGCGGCCTCTGGCTCGCGCTCGGATATGCGCTCGCCGCGCTGATCTGCTTCATCCTGATCATCACGATCCCGTTCGGGGTCGCCGCGCTGCGCATCGCCTCGTTCGTGATCTGGCCGTTCGGCCGCACCGCCGTGCGCCGGCAAGACGCCGGGACCGTCTCCCTCGTCGGCAACGTGATCTGGATGGTGGTGGCCGGCATCTGGCTGGCCATCGGCCACATCGCCACCAGCATCGCGCTCGCCGTGACGATCATCGGGATCCCGTTCGCCTGGGCGAACCTCAAGCTGGTGCCGATCTCGCTGTTCCCGCTCGGCGCCGAGATCGTCCCGAGCGAGCGCGCCTTCGCCGGCTGGTGATCCTCGGCGGCCCGGTCGCGCGCAGCCGGCGTGCCCAGATCTCTTGACATCAAGATAGATCGAGCGGCAAGATATCTCGATGTCAAGAGATTCTGCACGGCACGGCTGAGAGCGACGAGGCGAGATGACCACCACGAACACCACCTGGGACCCGGAACGCTACCTGCGATTCGAGCGGCAGCGCGGCCAGGCCTACCGCGACCTGCTCGCCCGCCTCGCCCCGCCCGTCGGCGCGGCCGTCGGCGCGGCCGGCGGGGCGGCCGGCGGGGCGGCCGGCGGCTGGAGCCCCGGCACGATCGTCGATCTCGGCTGCGGCCCCGGGAACACCACCGCGCTGCTGCCCACGCTCTGGCCGGACGCGCGCGTGATCGGCGTGGACAGCTCCGCACAGATGATCGAGGCTGCCGAATCCCGCGCCGTACCCGGAAAGCTGGAGTTCCGCCGCGCCGATCTGCGCGAGGTGACGGCCGACGATCTCGGCGGCCAGGTCGACCTCGTGATCACCAATGCGACCCTGCAGTGGATCCCCGGCCACCTCGACCTGTTCCCGCGCTTCGCCGACCTGCTCACGCCGCAAGGCGTGATCGCCCTCGGCGTCCCCGGCAACTTCGACTCGCCGACCCACACGCTGCTGGCCGACCTCCAGCACGAGCCGCGCTGGTCGGCGCGGCTGAGCGGCCTCGAGGTGCGCCCGGCCGTGCCCAAGCCGGCGGACTACCTGCGCACCCTGACGGAGGCAGGTCTCCGCGCGGAGGTCTGGGAGACCACGTACCTGCACGTCATCGAGGGCCAAGACGGCATCTTCGACTTCGTCAGCTCCACCGCGCTGCGCCCCGTCCTCGCCGAGCTCGGCGGCCTGGACTCACCAGCGGCACGCGAGTTCTGCGACGAGTACCGCCAAGCCCTGCGTGCCGCCTACCCCGCGACGCAACTCGGCGGCAAGACAGCCCAGCTCCTGCCCTTCCGGCGCATCTTCGCACTCGGATACGCCGCGGATCACCCAGAGCAGCTGTAGTCGAACGCCGCCGTGGCCTTGCGCGGCGAGCCCGGCCCGAGAATGTCCAGCTCGGCCGTGGCATGCATCGAGCCGATACCGTCGAAGTTCCACACCAAGGTGACGTCCACCAGCTTCGAGCCGGAGTCCACGGTCTGGTGCAAGACAGCGGACTTCGTGCCGTCGCTGCGCACCCACTGGTAGCTGAACTCGCCGGAACCACCATTCGTCGTGACGACCCCGGTCAGCGTCTCCTGCCCCGAGCAGGCGACCTTCGCCGCGGACGTGCGGACACTGACGCCGCTGATCGCCATCGACGTCGTCGAGCGCCCGAAGAGGAAGTAGACGACGACCGCGATGACGAGGATGAGCACCGTCAGCGGCAGGATCCAGCGCTGCCCGCCAGCGCGCGACGTCCGCACCGTCGTCGCGCCCGTGGCCCCGGTCCCGGCTGCCCCCACCTCGACCCCGCCGCCCCGCCAGATCGCCGTCGCGCGATCCGGCGGCGGCGCCACCGGCACGCCCGGCCCGAAGTGGACGTAGGTCGTCTCGCGATCCGGGTTCCCCGGGACGCCCTCGGTCGGCTCGTCGTCCATGCGCTGAGTCACGTCAACGGGCATGTGCTCGGTCGGCTCGCCGGCCATCCAGTGGGTCTGCTCGTCGTCCATGCGCTCGGTGGATTCGCCGATCATGCGCTCGGTCGGCTCGCCCACGATCGGCTGGATCTGTCCGGCGGCGACTGGGCCGGCCTCGCCGGCTGCGGTCGTCTGCGCCTGAGCGCGGGAGGCAACCCACTGCGTCTGCGCCAGCGCGTCATCCGGTGCCACGCCATCGTCCATCCGCTGTGTCTCGTCCCCGCTCATTGGATGCAGCCAGTCGAAGGGATGGGGTCCGTCACGCCTGTACCCAACTTGATTGCTGTCGGCGAGGTGGAAATGTCGATGCCCCAGGAGCTCGCGCACGTGTATGGGGCAAAGCTTTCCATCGCGGTGAAGGTCTGGATGTCCAAGATTCCTGCGCGAAGATCCACAGTGGTCGCCGATCCCTTGATCGTCTGCTTCACGCCGGCTTCGTCCACGTAGTACCAGGAGTAGGTGAGCGTGCCGCCGGCCAGGCCATTCGTTGTCACCGAGATCGTCGCACTTACTTGCGTGTAATCGTTGGTCAGGTTCGTCAAGTTCAGGAGCGTGATCAACGGCCCGGTCGAGGCGCTTGCCGAAGGGGACGGGCTTGCCGAAGCTGACGGACTCGTCGATGCCTTCGCCGAGGCGGAACTCGTCGGTTGGCCGCCCCCACCTGTGCCGCTCGTCGTGGTCACGATCGCTACCGCGCTTGCAGATGGGCTGGCGCTGGCGCTGGCCGACGGACTGGGCTGCGCAGACGGCGACGCTGCCGGAGTCTCGCTGGGCGTCACCAACGTCGTCGCGCCTTCGGCGGTCGTCGAGGCCGCAGGCTGCTGCGAAGTCTTGGCCGGCTTATGCGGCAGTTGGACGGCTGCCGCCACGCCGAGGCCTGCGACGACCAGCGCTCCCGCGACGCTCGTTGCGACGGTGGAGCGTTTGAGGTGCCGCCGCCCTGACGCCGCGGCTCCCACGAGCAGTCCCGCGCCCGCGCCCGCGCCCGCGCCAGCTCCGGCGCCTGCGGCCCCGGCTTCGGCGGCCGCGCCCCCTCCACCGAGCACCGTCGTCGCGACGGAGGTCGTGGCCGCCGGGGCCGCAGGTTGCGCACTTCGCAGCAGTAGAAGCGGCAGCAGCGCCATCAGCGTCGCGATTTTCCGCTGGCCGCGTTCTTCCCAGTCCTCGCCGTACGCGCCGACGGCAGCCTGCTCGAGCTCGTCCAGGAACTCGAGCGCCGTCGCGGGCCGGTCGGCCGCGGCCTTCGCCATGCCGCGCCGAATCAGGCCGCGTACGGCCTCGGGCGCTTCGTCATCCGGGATGGTGCCGAGGGCGTGCTGCGCCATCAGTTCGATGGCGTTGGCGCCCGAGTAAGGACGCTTCCCGGTCACGCACTGGAAAAAGGTCACCGTGGCCGAGTAGACGTCCGCCGCCGGAGAAGCAGGCTCACCGGAGAACTGTTCGGGCGCCATGTAGAGCGGCGTTCCCGCCGCCTGCACAGCCTCCCCGGACCGCGCCGCGATCCCGAAGTCCACCAGCTTCGACACTCCGTCGGGCGTGACCAGCACGTTCGCCGGTTTGTAGTCGCGGTGGACCACACCGACCGCATGCGCCGCGGCCAGTCCCAGCAGCGACCCCTTTAGCACGCACAGCGCCGCCTCAGGCGTCGTCGCCCCTTCCTGCTGCATCAGCGCCCGCAGCGACGAGCCCTCGACCGCCTCCATCACGATCGCCGCGCCCGGCGGCCCTTCGACGTACTCATAGAGCTGCGAGACGTGCGGCGAGTCCAGCCCGGCCAGCAGCTGCGCCTCAGATCGGTACGCCTCGCGGAAATCAGCAGCCTCATGCAGCCCTGGCACCAGGTACTTGACCGCGACCAGCGTGCCCGTGCCAAGGTGCCGGGCCAGCCAGACCTGTCCGCCGGCGCCCGACCCGAGCGGTTGTACGTGTTCGTATCCCGGTAACGTCCAGCCGACCGGTGCAGCTTCGCCGACCACCATGGCCTTGTGTTTTCCCCTCCGCAACTGCGGCTCCCATCCGCGTTGCGCAGCCATGCTAGGGCCGCCGCGCGCCCAGCGAAATGTCTGGCCGGTAACACTTCGGAGCGCGCCAGTGCCACGCAGCTCACGACGCGTCAGGGAATGCGCCAGCGCTGTGCGGCTCGCGCCGCGCAGCTCTTGAGCGCGACGGTTTGGGCCCGCGCTATACGGCGCCGGCCTCGCGTCCTCGTCGTGTCGCCGCGCTCGAGTTGCTCACCCGAGCGTGAGCCGCACCGCCTTGGGCAGACCGGCTCGAACCAGGTCGTACGAGTCCTCGATCATCTCCCGGACGAGTTGATCCGGCACGCTGCCGTCGATCAGCACCGTATTCCAGTGCTGCTTGTTCAGGTGGTACCCGGCCGTGATCGCCTTGTACTCGATGCGCAGCTTCACCGCGACTTCCGGCACGCACTTGAGGCTGATACTCAGCGGCTCCTCGTCCAACGCGGACAACGCGAACATCTTGCCGCCGACCTTGAAGACCGACACCTCGGGGTTGAAAGGAAAGGTCTCCTCCGTGCTTGCCTGGTCCAAGCAGATCGCCTTGAGGTCACCCGCCGTCAGCATGTCGCCCGCCACACCCTCATCCGTCACGTGTCGAACTGAACGGTTTCAGCGTACGGATTGCCGCTCACCGCTCGCTCGCCCGCCTTCACGATGCTGCGGCAGCCAGGCCCTCGGTCGCGACGCGCTCGAACAGGTCCACCTCGGCGGCGAACTCGGAGTCGGCTACCGGCCAGTGCAGCACGAGCTCCGTGATGCCGGCCTCGCGGTACCGCCCGGCCCAGTCGACGAACGCGTCGAACGAGGTCAGCGGACGCTCCGACGCGGACCTGGGCATGTTGAGCAAGGTGATCTCGAAGTCGCTGATGTCGACACCGGTCTCGGCGCAGATCTCGCGCAGCTTCTCGATCTGGGTGGCCGCAGCTTTCGGCCCGAGTTCCAGATCGCCGACGGTGACCCAACCCTGGCCGAGCTCCGCCGCGAGCCGCATCCCGCGTGGTCCGGCGGCCGCGATGTGGAACGGCATGCGCGGACGCTGCGTGCTCCCCGGCAGCATTTCCGCGTCGTCGGCACGGTAGTAGACGCCGTCGGGGGAGGTCGTCCGGTCCTCGGTCAGCAGCCGCGACAGCAGTCGGGTGAACTCGCCGAAGCGGTCTGTCCGCTCGCGCGTCGACCACGAAGGCTCGCCGAGCGTGTGCGCGTCGAAGCCCGTCCCGCCGGACCCGATTCCGAGCGTCATGCGACCGTCGGACAGGTCGTCGAGTGTCATCAGTTCCTTGGCGAACGGCACGGGGTGCCGGAAGTTCGGCGACGCGACCATCGTCCCGAGCCGGATCCGCGACGTCGCCGTCGCGGCCGCCGCAAGAGTCGGCACCGTCGCGAACCAGGGTCCGCCACGGAAGGTCTGCCAAGACAGGTGGTCGTAGGTGTAGGCCGCGTGCAACCCGAGTTCCTCGGCCCGCCGCCATACCTCCTGACCTTCGCGCCATCGGTAAACGGGGAGGATGACGGTGCTGAGGTGCATGAATGGATGATAGCCCCACCCGGATGCTCGACGCTCCCACTCCGACGGGCGTCTCGGGTTCGACCCGCACCCACGCCCTTCGCGCCCTCCCGTACCGGGCTCGTATCCCGCCGCATCGCATGGCCAAAAATTGGTCTAGACAATAATGGTCTAGACCTTGACCGGAGATCCGGTCCGCGCTTAACTGGGCGAAGTCAGCCGACTACGAGTACTGCGTCACCCGTTCGGTTCTTCCACCCACATCCGTCGACGACGCGGAGATCCCATCCATGTCCGCATTGCTTTCGCGCGCCCGTCTCTGGGCGGCCGCGGTGGCCACGGCTGCGCTCGCGGCCGGCGTGGTGCTGTTGATGCCGCCCACGCTCGCTCAGGCCACCACCCCGCCCGCCGCCACTGACGCCGCCGCCACTGACGCAGCTGACGCCGCGGCGGCACTGCCCGCGTGCCCGTTCTGGGCAGCCGGCATCACCCCGCCCGCGCGCAGCACCACCCCCTGGGTGGCGCCGCTGCAGACGGCGCCGGCCGTGGACTTCGCCACCCGCCAGGTCGCCCCGACACTCACCGGAGCGCTCGTCAACGGCCAGGTGACGCTGACGGTCTCGCCCGTCCCCAATGCCGTGGCCTACCGCGTCTGGCGTGACGGCGTGAACCTCGGATACATCAGCTACTGGGGTCAGACCGGCCCGCTGACCGTCACCGACACCGCCCCCTGCCAGGGTGCTTACTACGACGTCGTGGCCATGTACGACACGAGCAACTCGGACGCCTCGCTCGGCCAGCTTTCCCAGCCTTACTGGCTCGGTGCGGACGGTACCGTCGCCCCCGGCGCCGGCGACGTGCCGGTCGGCACGCAGATCTCGATGATGGTCACCTCCTATGACAACACTGGCTCGACTGCGTCGGGATACAACGCCCAGCTCGGGATGTGTGCCACCGACCCGCGTGTGATCCCTTGGGGCACTTACTTCAGCGTGCCGGGATACGGCACGTGTTATGCCGCAGACCTCGGCACCTGGATCCAGAACGACACTGTCGACGTCTGGCTCCCCGACGCCCAGGCGAACAACTGGGGCGTGCAGGACCGCACCGTCACGGTGATCGCCAACCCCTACGCCAGCGGCGGCGGGACTGGCTCCAGTCCTTCGGCGTCGGCGAGCGCCTCGGCCCCGGCATCCTCGTCGCCATCGGCGTCCGCTTCAGCTTCCGCCCCGGGCTCCGGCTCCGCGTCGGCAAGCCCGAGCGCGTCCGCCTCGGCCTCAGCGCGCCCCACTTCCACGGCATCGGGTTCCTGCGCCGTGGCGTGGAATAGTTCGACGTCGTACTCGCCCGGACAGATCGTCTCCTATCAAGGCACGAACTACACGGCGACGTACTACTCGACCGGCGCCGTACCCGGAGCCGCGACATCGTGGGCTGTGTGGTCGAGTGACGGGCCGTGCAGCAGCTGAGCGAAAGCCCACCGCCGAGCGCCACCCCGCGCACGCCACGTTTCGTGCGCCCGACTCGCCCACATGCCCGCCTACCCACCCACAAGCCGCTCCCTCCGCGCCCGAGCAGCGGAGGGGGCACCATCGGGCGCCGCCCTGCGAACTCCGGACCAGCGCGCGGGGCGGCGCCGCCCGGCAGGTGACGGGCGGGCCACCACCGCCTCACCACCCCGGGCCACCACCCGGGCAGCCATCGCGCCCCACCGGTTCACCCCCACCGGTTCACCGGCTGCCTCACGCATCGCGTCCCCACGGCGCCGCGATGGGCGAGGTCGGGAGGATCCTCCGCGCCGGCGGCTCTGGACCGCATTTGCCAGGTCATTTCGCCATAGCGTGCCTCTCCAGCCAGCCGGCGATGGCTCGGCCTATGTCGGCAGGGCGGTCCTCAGGCGCGTGGTGCCCTGCCGCGCCCAGGTGCTCGACCTCGAGGGCGACGATGTGCTTCCGCGCCCACTCCCCGATTTCCGGGGTGATCAGGAGCGTGGGGGAGGAGTCGAAGGTAAGCAGCAGCTTCGGGACGTCGGGGCTCTCCGCGAGCCACGCGCCGTAGCGCTCGATGCGGGCGACGACGTCGGCCGGCTCGCCGTCGATCGGCATCATCCGCGGCCAGGCCAGCAGCGGCCGGCGCGATTCCGGCGTGGGATAGGGGGCCTGGTACGGCGCCACCTCTTCCTCACTCAGAGGGTTGAGCACTCCGCCCTTGAACGCCGTCTTCAGGAAGATGTTCTCCTCCAGGACGAGCTTCTCGCCGACGCCCGGCGTGCGGAAGGCCTCGAACCGCTCCCTGGCCTGCGCGGACAGCTCCGACCCGGCTATGGGCTTGAGGAAGGTCTCGAGCAAGGCCACGGCCCGCACGCGCTCGGGGTGCCGCGCGGCCCAGTCCAGCGCGAGCGCGCCGCCCCAGTCGTGGCCCACGAGGACCACCTCGCTCAGGTCGAGCGCGTCGAACCACGCGTCGAGGTAGCGCGCATGGTCGTCGAACTCGTACGCGATCTCGGGTCGGCCCGACGCGCCCATGCCGATGAGGTCGGGGGCGATGCTTCTGGCCCGGCCGGCCAGCTGCGGGATGACGTTGCGCCACAGGTAGGACGAGGTCGGATTGCCGTGCAGGAACACGACCGGCAGGCCGGTGCCGGACTCTTCGTAGTGCATGGTCGAGTCGAGGACGTCGATCGTGGACATAGGAGCCTCCTGGCTTCGCTTGATCCCGTGCGTTTGATTCCATGCGTTCGATCCATAAACGTTTATGCTCCGAACGTTTGTGCTGTGAACGACCATACATCGTTAGTTCCACTAACGCAAGCGCGCTAGGATGGGGTTCATGGCCACCTCGTCCAGGGCTGAATCCGACCTCTCCGACACCCCCGACCACGCCGACATGCCTGCAGCCGGCGCGCCGCCCGCCCGGCTGCGCCGTCTGCCGACACGTCTGCTGAACCAGAACGCGTTCCGGGCAGACCGGATCGCGGCAGAACGGCTGTCCGCGATTGGAGCGCGAAAGTGGCACTACGCCGTGCTCTCGTCACTCGAGGAGTCGGGGCCGGCCAGTCAGGCGGAGCTCTCGCGGCGCACCGGGATCTACCGCAGCGACATGGTCGCCCTGCTCAATGAGCTGGCCGAGGAGAACTACATCCGCCGTGCGCCCGATCCGGAGGACCGGCGGCGCAACGTCGTGCACATCACCAGTCCGGGGAAGAAGAGGCTTGAAGAGCTCGCCCAGCTGATCGCGCGGATCGAGGATGACCTGCTCGCGCCGTTCTCACCGGCGGAACGCGAGCTGCTTATCGATTTGCTGCTGCGCCTCAACGAACATCTGCAGCCGCGCTGACCGGGCAATCCGAGGTGCCGCTGCGGGGTGTCAAAACGCTGAAGGGCTCGCCGGCTAGGGCTATGGACACCTAGGGCAAGCAAAAGTCGCCCACGTCTGACGCATTGCAGACGTGGGCGACGGGTGAAGGCGGGTGAGGCGGGTGCTTCCTAGCGGGAGACCACCGTGAGCATCTGTGCGACGGTCTCCGCGAGCGCGATACGCGCGGGCTTGAGGAACTTGCGCGGGTCGACCGTGCGCTCGTCCTCCGCGAGGAACGAGCGGACCGCGCCGGTGTACGCCAGATTCAGCGCCGTCCCGATGTTGACCTTGACGATGCCCGCGCGTACGCCGGCGGCCAGCGCATCGTCCGGCACGCCCGAGGAACCGTGCAGCACCAACGGAATCGGCACGGCGTCGCGAAGCCGCTCGATCAGTTCGAAGTCCAGCCCGGCCGTGCGCGTCGTCATCGCGTGCGAGCTGCCCACGGCGACCGCGAGCGCGTCGACGCCGGTAGCTGCGACGTACTCGGCCGCCTCGTCCGGATCCGTGCGGGCACCGGGCTCGTGGGCACCGAGGTGCACGCCGTCCTTGCCGCCGACCTGGCCGAGTTCGGCCTCGATGAGCAAGCCGTGCTCGTGCGCCCACTCCGCGGCCCGGCGCGTGGCCGTGACGTTCTCCGCGTAGTCAGAGTGCGACGCGTCGAACATCACGGAGCTGAATCCCGCCTCCGCGGCCTGGCGGAGCAGGCCGTCGTCCTCGACGTGGTCGAGGTGGAGCGAGACCGGCACGCGGGCCGCCTCGGCCACGGCGGCGCTCGCGCGGGCGATCGGCAGCAGGCTGCCGCCGTGGAACTTCACCGCGTTCTCACTGATTTGGAGTATCACCGGGACGCCGATCTGCTCGGCGCCGGCGACTATGCCCTCGGCGTGCTCGAGCGTGATGACGTTGAACGCGGCGACGGCCCGGTTTCCCGCCCGGGCGTCGGCTATCAGCTCGGCGGTCGAACGCAGTGCCATGAGATCAGATCCTCGAATTCGGTGCGTGCCTGGGGCGGTCGGTGGGACGTTCAGCGAGCAGGTCCAGCGCGATCAGAGCCGCGCCGGCCACGGCTGCCTCGTCGCCGAGTTCGGCCTGGACCAGGCGTGGCGGGCGTTGGAAGGTGAGACGCGCGTCGATCTCGGCGCGCAGGGGGGCCAAGAGCTGCTCGCCGGCCTTGGCGACGCCGCCGCCGACCACGATCACGTCGAGGTCCAGCAGCGTGATGGCGCCTGTCAGTGCGGTCGCCAGCCCTTGAACGGCGTCGGACCATACCTCACCGGCGCGCGGGTCACCCGCCGCGGCGAGTTGCGCGACCTCGTGGGCTGAGATGCCGGTGCCGAAGCGCTGCTTGATCCCGGTGGCGGAGGCGATCGTCTCGAGGCAGCCGCGCTGGCCGCAGCCACACGGATCCCCGGCCGGGTCGACGATGACGTGGCCGATCTCTCCGGCACGGTGGTGCGGCCCCAGGCGCGGAACCCCGTCGAGGCACAGCATGCCGCCGACGCCGGTGCCGAGAGCCACGAACAGGTAGTCCCGGCTGCCGCGGGCCGCGCCGATGCGGCCCTCGGCCAGGCCGCCGAGCCGCACGTCGTGACCGAGCGCGACCGGAATGCCCGCGAGCCGCTCGGTCAGCAGCGCGCGCAGCGGCAAGTCAGCCCACTGAGGCGCCACGGAGTACTCCGCCACGCCCGCCACGTCGTCCACGATTCCCGGAACGCCCACGCCGACCGCGTCCACCGGCCCGTGCGCGGCGAGGAGGTCGGCGGCGAAGTCACCGAGTACGTCGGCCGCCGCGGCGTCCGGCGGCGTCGCCCGGCGTTCGGCGTGCTCGGGCTCGCCGAGCCGGCCGTCGGCCTGCACGGTGCGGAACGCGGCCTTCATGGAGGTGCCGCCGACGTCGATCCCGAGCACTCGTGCCGGAGCGTGCGCGGCCGAGGTCACGGGAGGATGACCGAACGCGTCAGGTGCCGCGGCTGGTCCGGGTCGAGGCCGCGCGCCTCGGCGATCGCGACGGCCAGGCGCTGCACCCGGATCAGGTCGGCCATCGGGTCGAGCGTGCTCGTCTCCAGGTGGCCGCCGGTCGCGGCGATCTGCGCGTCCAGGCCGTCCGGGAGCGCGCCGAAGCCCCAGGCGACGCGGTTCGGGCCGGTGATGCTGATCGGTCCGTGGCGGTACTCCATCGCCGGGTACGACTCGGTCCAGGCGCACGCGGCTTCGCGCATCTTGAGCCCGGCCTCGGTGGCCAGACCGTTGGTCCAACCCGTGCCGAGGAAGCTGAACTGCTCGGCGCCGGTGAGCGTGTCCGCGAGCGGGGCGGCGACGGCGGTGCGGGCGTCGGCGATCGCGCAGGTCAGGTCCTCGCCGAGGTGCGCGCGCAGCAGGGCGAGCGCGGTGGTGGCGAAGCGGGTCTGGACCACGGACTTCTCGTCGGCGAATTCGAGCACGATGACGTCGTCGGCCGCGGTCATGATCGGGGTGCGCGGGTCGCCGGTGATCGCGGTGGTCGGCACGATGCCGCGCACGCGGTCGAGCAGCGCGAGGACCTCGGTGGTGGTGCCCGAACGGGTGATGGTGACGATCCGGTCGTAGCGGCCGGCCGCCGCGACGCGACCGAACGGGAACTCGGAGGCCGCGAAGGCGTCGGTCTCGCCCTGACCGGCCGCTTCACGCAGCGCGGCGTAGCTCATGGCGATGAACCACGACGTGCCGCAGCCCACCACGGCGACCCGCTCGCCCGGCGCGGGCAGCCCGGCGGCGGTCGGTGCTAGCTCCACGGCCTTGGCCCAGCATTCCGGCTGACTGGCTATCTCTGCGGTGACGTGTCGCACGGCGGGCTCCCTCTGCTCCGGATGCGCGAACCGCGCATCATCATGCTCGATAGTGATCGAAAGATCTCAGAAACGCGCAGGATTGGCAAGCTGGACGAGGGGGTGTGTCGCGTGGCGCGCGTCAGGCGAGGCCGTCCTGGTGCGGGCGTCAGGGTGCGGGCGAGTGCTCGTGGTGCCGCAGTGGCGTCGCGCCGGCGAAGGTGCTGGTGAAGGTGTTCATCATTTCGTGTGAGGATTGACGATTGGCTTGTCTTGAAGACTCTCGGTAGCCGACAGTTGACGCATGGTCAGTTCGTCGCACGAAGTTGCGCATCACCTCATCCGGGAAGACCCAGATGCCATCGTCAGACTCGGTGAAGTCTCAGGTAAGAAATTCCCCCGGACGAAGTCCGTGGAGGTCTTCCCGTCCGACGCCACGGAAACGCGCCCGGTGGAGCGCAGGATCGATTCGACGACGTCGAGGCCGCTGCCAAGGACATCACGCTGGCTGTGCTCTCGGCGATCATCCATGCCAAATCGCCTGATATGGACCGCATCCAGCGGTCGGTCGCTCTGGCGTTGAGCCGTCGCTCGGACGTCGACTTCACCGTGTGGGCTGAATCACTCGAGCGCGGCCTGGGGGATACGCAGGCCGCAGAGAATTGGAGGACAATGATGAGCCTGGATCTCTCGTTCTTCAGGTCGAAGACGTCCCAGTGGCTGCGTGAAATGGGTCGCGAAGAGGGTCGTGCCGAGGGCCGAGTGCAGGAGCGCGCCCACGGCATCGTCGCGATCATGACGGCGCGGGAGGTGCCGCTGACCGCCGACGAGGTCGAGCGCGTCCAGTCGTGCACGGATGAGGCACTACTGGACCGCTGGTTCGGCCGGGCGGTCTCGGCCGAGTCCGCCGCCGAGCTTTTCGCCGAGGGCTGAACCACTTCCTCGCGAGTGACGGTGTGCTGCTTCAGGGCACGTAAACCCGTTTCTCCCCGAGGCGCTGATCCGCCACACTCGTACGCATGCTCGTCACGATCACAGCGACACGGCCGCCTGGGGCGGAGTGGGCGGCCACCGACCTCGGCTACCTGCTCGCAAAGAACCCCGCGACCGTCCAGTCCTTCAGCCACGGCTTCGGTCGGTCCCGGGTGTTCTACCCGGAGGCCGACGAGGGCCGGTGCACGGCTGCGCTCTACCTCGAGATCGACCCGATCGGGTTGATCAAGAGCCGCAACCTGGACTCCGCCGACTTCTCGCTGTCGCAATACGTCAACGACCGGCCCTACGCGGCGACCTCGCTGCTCGCGGGGGCGATCGGGCAGGTGTTCCGCACGGCGATCCGCGGCACGTCGAAGGAGCGGCCGGAGCTGGCCGCGACCGCTCTGCCGCTGACGCTGCGGCTGCCGGTGGTGCCGGCCACGCCTGAGCTCATCGAGCGGCTCTTCACTCCGCTCGGGTGGGCGGTGACGGCGACGCCGCTCCCGCTCGACCCGGCGTTTCCCGAGTGGGGGGAGTCGCGGTACTGCGATGTCGAACTCTCCGGCGAGCAGCGTGTTTCCGACGCGCTGAGCCAGCTTTATGTGCTGCTGCCGGTGCTCGACGGGTCCAAGCACTACTGGATCGACGCCGCGGAGGTCGAGAAGCTGCTGCGCGCGGGGGAGGCTTGGCTGGCCGGGCATCCGGACCGCGAGCTGATCACGCGTCGGTATCTCGGCCGTCGGCCCACGCTCGTGCGCAGCGCGCTGGCTCGGCTGGCCGAGTCGGACGAGGTGCCCGAGTCCGAGCTCGACAATGCGGTGAGCGAGGACGCGGACGGGGAGAGCGAGACCGTCGTCGATGGCGCAGCCGGTGCGGTCGACGCCGTCGGTGCGGCTGGCGCGGCCGGTGCGACCGCCGATGCTGAGGAGCCGCGCGTCTCGTTGGCCACGCAGCGGCATCACGCCGTCGTCGCGGCGCTCAAGGACGTCGGCGGCAAGGCGGTGCTCGACCTCGGTTGCGGCGGCGGTGCGCTGCTGCAGCACTTGCTGAACGACCGATACTTCCGCGAGATCTTGGGCGTCGACGTCTCCGTCAGGGCCCTGCAGTACGCGGCGCGCAAGCTGCGGCTGGAGCGGCTGCCGGAAGCGGTGGCCTCGCGGCTCACGCTGAAGCAGGGGTCGCTGACGTACACCGACTCGTCGCTCAAGGGCTTCGACGCAGCCGTGCTGATGGAGGTCATCGAGCACGTGGATCCGCCGCGGCTGGCCTCGCTCGAACACGCCGTGTTCGGGGCGGCGCGGCCTGGGGCGGTGATCGTCACGACGCCGAACGTCGAGTACAACGTGCGCTACGAGACGCTCGAGGCGGGGCGGCTGCGGCACCGGGACCACCGGTTCGAGTGGAGTCGGGACGAGTTCGGCGTGTGGGCGCGGGACGTCGCCTCGCAGTACGGGTACGAGGTGGAATTCCGGACGGTCGGGGAGGTCGACGAGGAAGTGGGCTCGCCGACGCAGCTGGCGCTGTTCCGGCGGAGCGACGCGCGCGAGCAGGAGAGCGGGCAGGCGGCCGGAGACGCGCGGGAAGGTGGAAAGATAACAGGCCCAACGCGCAGCGCCGAATCCCACGCTGGTACCGCAGCCGACGACGCCACGACAGCAGAGGCCACATCCGCGGCCGCG
Source organism: Actinospica robiniae DSM 44927 (assembly GCF_000504285.1). Taxonomy (NCBI): domain Bacteria; kingdom Bacillati; phylum Actinomycetota; class Actinomycetes; order Catenulisporales; family Actinospicaceae; genus Actinospica; species Actinospica robiniae. Next base: position 916,186 of record NZ_KI632511.1, read on the forward strand.
ACGACAGCCGAGCTCACACCCGCGGCCCCGGCCACGGCCGTATCCCCACGCACGGCCGCACCCGCATCCGCACCCGCACCCGCACCAACGCCCGCACCAACGCAGGCACCCACATCCGCAACCGACGCCGCGAAGGAGGCGAACTAGTCCATGCGCACCCTCACCGTCCCCGAGCTTTCGCTCGTGGTCCTGATCGGCACGACCGGGTCCGGAAAGTCGACATTCGCCGCCAGACACTTCCTACCGACCCAGGTGATCTCTTCCGACCACTGCCGTGGCCTGGTCAGCGATGACGAGAACGACCAGTCCGCTACGCCGGATGCTTTCGCTCTGCTTCATCATCTGGCCGGGATCCGCCTGCGGCGCGGGCTGCTTACCGTCATCGATGCGACCAACGTGCAGCCCAAGGCGCGCGAGGCTTTGGTGAAGGTCGCGCGCGAGTATGACGTGCTGCCGGTGGCGATCGTGCTCGACGTGCCGGAACAGGTGTGTCGCGAGCGAAACGAGCTGCGGCCGGACCGGGTCATGGGGCCGCACGTGATCTCGCGTCAGCGGCGCGAGCTTCGTGCGCATCTGCGGAACCTCGAACGCGAGGGCTTTCGCAAGGTGCACATCCTGCACGGCGTCGAGGAGATCGACACCGCCGAGCTCGCGTACGAGAAGGCCTACAACGACAAGCGCGAACTGCCCGGGCCCTTCGACGTCATCGGCGACGTGCACGGGTGCCGTGCTGAGCTGGAGTCGCTGCTGGTCTCGCTCGACTACACGCTGGTCCGTGACGAGGTCGGCCGCGCGGTCGACGCCGTGCCTCCGGAGAGCCGTACCGCGGTCTTCGTCGGCGACCTCGTCGACCGCGGTCCTGACACGCCAGGCGTGCTGCGGCTGGTGATGGGCATGGTCGAGGCCGGCCACGCGCTGTGTGTACCGGGCAACCACGAGAACAAGCTCGTGCGCGCCCTCACCGGTCGCAAGGTGCAGGTGCGGCACGGGTTGGCCGAGTCGCTTGAGCAGCTCGAGCGTGAGCCGGAGGAGTTCCGCAAGCGTGTCATCGACTTCTGTCGCGGCCTGATCAGCCATTACGTGCTCGATGAGGGACGGCTTGTGGTCGCTCACGCCGGGCTGAAGGAGTCCTACCAGGGCCGTGCGTCGGGGCGGGTACGCTCGTTCGCGCTCTACGGCGAGACCACCGGGGAGACGGACGAGTACGGGTTGCCGGTGCGCTACCCGTGGGCCGAGGAGTACCGCGGCTCGGCCATGGTGCTCTACGGCCACACTCCGGTGCTGGAGCCGGCGTGGGTCAACAACACCCTGTGTCTCGACACCGGCTGCGTGTTCGGCGGTTCGCTGACGGCTCTGCGCTACCCGGAGCGCGAACTGGTCGCCGTGCCGGCCGAGCAGGTCTGGTACGAGCCGGTGCGTCCGCTGGCGTCGGCGCGGGTGGGTCGTGACCCCGGCGTGCTCGACCTCGGCGACGTGTTCGGCCGTCGCACCGTGCAGACGCGGTTCATGGGCGACCTGATCGTGCACGAGGAGAACTCGGCCGCGGCCCTGGAGGTGATGAGCCGGTTCGCCGTGGATCCGCGCTGGCTCGTCTACCTGCCGCCGACGATGGCGCCGGTGGCCACGTCGGCCCGGGAGGACGTGCTCGAACATCCGGCGGAGGCCTTCGGCTACTTCGGCGCTGCAGGGGTGTCGCGTGTCGTGTGCGAGGAGAAGCACATGGGCTCGCGGGCCGTGGTGTTGGTCACCCGGGATGCGGCCGGCGAGGCCGCGGCGCAGCGGTTCGGGGTGACCGACGGATCGACGGGTGTCGTCGTGACGCGGACCGGGCGGCCGTTCTTCGACTCCGCCGCGGTGACCGAGGATCTGCTGGCGAGGGTGCGCGCGGCTGCGACTACGGCTGGGTTGTGGGACGAGCTCGCCACGGACTGGCTGCTGCTCGACTGCGAGCTGCTGCCATGGTCGGCGAAGGCCATGGGACTGCTGCGCGACCAGTACGCGGCGGTCGGTGCAGCGTCACGGGCCGGGCTCGGGGCGACGATAGCGGTGCTCGAACAGGGTGCTGCGCGTGGGCTCGATCTCGGCACGATGATCGACGATCAGCGTGGCCGACGCGAGGCGGCGGAATCGTTCACGGCTGCTTACGGTCGTTACTGCTGGTCGACTTCCGGCCTGGACGGTGTGCGGCTCGCGCCGTTCCAGGTGCTGGCGGCCGAGGGCGTCGTGCATGCTGAGCGTGACCACGGCTGGCATCTGGAGGTGCTCGACCGGCTGTGCGCCGCCGACACGTCGCTGTTCCAGCCGACCGCTCGACGCGTCGTCGACCTCGAGGACGCGGCGGCCGTGGCGGAAGCGACCGCGTGGTGGGAGGAATTGACCGGCGGCGGGGGAGAGGGCATGGTCGTCAAGCCCTTCGACGCGCTGGTGCGCGACGGCCGCCGGATCGTCCAGCCCGGGGTGAAGTGCCGCGGTCCGGAGTACCTGCGGATCATCTACGGCCCGGAATACCTCGAGCCGCGCAACCTGGCCCGGCTGCGTCGCCGGTGGCTCGGGCGCAAGCAGTCGCTGGCGCTGCGCGAGTACGTGCTCGGGCTCGAGGCGCTTGAGCGGTTCGTGGCGCGGGAGCCGCTCTACCGCGTGCACGAGTCGGTCTTCGCGGTGCTGGCACTCGAGTCGGAGCCGGTCGACCCTCGCCTCTAGGCCGGGCAAACGGCCCGGACAAGCTCACGCGTCAAGGTGCGTGAGCTTGTCCGGGTTGGCGACCATGTAGAGGTGCGCGATGCGTCCGTCCTCATCGATGTCGAAGATGTAGACGAACGTGAGGGTCGGGCGCCGTACGAGCAGCGCAGGCGCGTGGTTGTACCAGGTGAAGGCGAAGCTGGTGCCCTCGCCGTAGCGCTTCGGGATCACGTGCGTGTACAGGCGGGCCGCCTTCGCCGATCCGGAGATCGGGTTGCGCGCGGCCGAGATCTTGCCGCCGCCGTCGGTGTAGACGACGACGTCCTCGTGGAACAGCGCCTTGAGCCGCTCGAAGTCGCCGCCGCGTGCTGCGGCCAGGAATCCCTCGACGATGCGCTTGTCGCGCGCCGGATCGGACTGACGCGGTGTCGCACCTCTGCGCTTGGAACTGGTGGCGAGGCGCTGCCTGGCCCGGTGGTGCAGTTGGCGGCAGGACTCGGGACTGTGCTCGATGATCTCGGCGATCTGCGGGTAGGGCAGCTCGAAGGCCTCGCGCAGCACGAACACGGCCCGCTCGGCCGGAGTCAGCTGTTCGAGCAGGAGGAGCATGCCGATCGAGGCCGATTCGCGCATGGCCGCAGCCGTGGCCGGATCTGCGCCGAAGTCGGTGGATGCCCACGCGTACGGGCTGCCGGTCGGCAGCGGCTCGGGCAGCCACGGCCCGACGTAGAGCTCGCGGCGAACCGCGGCCGAGCGCAGCCTGTCCAGGCACAGCCGCGTGGTGACGGTGGTGAGGAACCCGGCGGGGTTGGCGACGGCCGCGGTGTCCTGCGAAATCCAGCGCAGGTAGGCGTCCTGGACCACGTCCTCGGCGTCGTGGACCGAGCCGAGCATGCGGTACGCGATGGCGTGCAGCAGCGGCCGGTGCTCGAGGAACTCGTCCTCGAGCGGGGCCGGCCGCTGAGCGGTGAGCGTGGGCGCGTTCACGCCGTCCGCGTCGGGATGGTCATCCGGGTGCTGACTGCGAACCGGTTCCATCCGTTGATCGTAACAATGGCGGTGAGCAGGTTCGTCAGCTCGACCTCGTCGAACTCGGCCGCGGCCGCCGCCCAGACCTCGTCGCCCACGCCGTGCCCGCCGCTGCTGCTGAGTTCGGTGACCTCCTCGGTGAGCGCGAGGGCGGCCCGCTCCTTGGCGGTATAGAGGTCCTCGGCCTCGCGCCACACCCCGACGAGCAGGATCCGCTGCAGGTTCTCGCCCTGCTTGAGCGCGTCGTGGGCGTGCATGTCGACGCAGTAGGCGCAGCCGTTGAGGTGGGACGCGCGCAGCTTCACCAGCTCGTAGAGATCCGGGTCGACGTTCGCCTTGGCGTAACGTTCGAGGCCGCTCATCGCCTCGTACGCGCCGGGTGCCGCCTTCGCCCAAGCCAGCCGCTGAGTCATGGGTGTTCCTCTCCTTCGCGCGCCCGCGGCGCGCCGTGTCTTTTCGTCGGGACGAACGTCTGACGAGGCAGCGCGGTCACCTGTGACGGTTCCGAGTGTGACGCCGATCACTTTCCGGGCCCGGTCGGGAGCGTGACGCCGCTCGTCATGCGCTCGGATGATCATCTGAGCTACTCCGAATGGTGGACCGTCTTTCGGACCAGGGCGTGTATATGCCGGATTAGGCGGGGCAGATCTGGTATGGGCCGGTTCTGAGGCTGCGCTCAGCAGTGGCTTCAGAAGCGTTAACATGCCACTCGTACGCTGACCGATCGAGCACATCATCAGGCGACCGCCGGGAGCAGGAGACCCGAAGGGACCCTGCGACCCTAGAAGTGGGGAGCGAAGGAATGTCAGGCCTCACCGACGTTCTGAAGAACGAATACACCGGAAAGCTGCTCAACCTGGCGGGGGTGCGCAAGCCCCCGTTCGTCCCGGACCTCAACACCAAGCACTACCGCACCCCGCTGGTCGAGGCCGGCGGCGGGCACGTGACGCTGAAGAAGTACTCCGGTCCGGAGATCCCCGCCTCGGAGTGGGAGAGCCTGGAGTACACCACCTACAAGAGCGACCCGTTCACCTGGTTCGCCCCGATCACCTCGCCGACGGGCAAGAACGAGATGATCGGCGCCGCCGAGGTGGGCAAGGAGGAGCTCGACTGCGTGCCGACGCCGAACTCCGAGAAGTGCCCGACCATCATGGCCTGGCTCGACTCGATGGGCGCGCGTTACGGCCGGGTGCAGCTGCTGCGCATGAAGCCCAACACGCTGCGCGAGTGCCGCTGGGGCCTGCACCAGGACAACAACAACCTGAAGAACCCGGACACCCACGGCTGGATCGTGCGGATCTGGCTGGAGCTGACCCACGACGCCACCAGCCAGCTGCTGGTGCGCTCGGAGCACTTCAACAAGAAGACCGAGCACGCCATCGCCCTGCCGGCCGGCCAGCAGGCCGTGGTGGACTCGGAGCGGCTGTGGCACGGTGGCTCGCACTCGGGCACGCACACGCGCTACGCGCTGATCGCGAGCATGGAGTCCAGCCCCGAGCTCAACGACTGGATAAAGTCGCAGCTGCCGTAAGCGACTTCGCGACGACAGCTGCAGCAGCGCGGCGGGTGAGGCTGATCGCCTCACCCGCCGCTTTGCTTTTCCACGAGGCCCGATGGCCGCGGGCTCAGCTCGGGTGGTGCCAGCCGTCGTGCAGCCGCCGGTCGAGCTCGGCCAGGTCGAACACGTCGGCGCCGGCGTCGCCGTGCCGCCGCAACGAATCCTGGTAGCGCGCCATGCCGCCGCAGTCCTCGGGCGGAGCCGCGCGCCGTCCGCCGATGCAGCGCGGATAGACCGTGCCGGGCTCCGGCTCCTTGACGCTCTCGACCCGGATCACGTGCTCCCAGTAGTCGCCGTAGTCGTAGACATAGCCGATCTTCGCGTTGCCCTGCAGGATTTGATCGACCGTCACCTCGCCGTCGTGGCGGTGGCCGAGGGCGACGTCGCCGTCCCCGAACTCGCCCAGCGGGGTCTCGAACACGTGCAGGTGGCTGCCTTCCCATTCGAACACGGTCTGGATGACCTCGTGCAGGCCGGCCAGAGTCAGATCGCCCGGGACCTCGACCCGGCGCCAGATCGGCGGCTTGGCGCCCTTCAAATCGATGCGCAACCGGTAGATCCGGCTCGCCGCCGCGTCGGACGCCGCCGGGCTCTTGCCCGAACGGTAGGCGGCCGGGCGGCCCGCGGTGAAGCCGGAGTGGGTGGCGCCGGGGCCCGGCTGCGCGCCGATGAAGAGCTCGATCCCGGCGGCACCGGGGAAGTCCGGGAAGGCCAGGTCCAGCCCCGCCCCGAATTCGAGCTCTGCCCCGGCCGGTCCGCCCGCCCCGGCCGCGGACGCCGGCAGGTGCTCGACCCGGTGCCGGAGCACCGGAATCATCGTGGGCACCGGCGGCGCGAGCGGGTCGTCATCGGCCTCGGTCCACTGCTCCAGCCTGGCCTCGAGGTCCAGGCCCGCGTCGTGGGACGCGCGCAGCCGCAACGCGCTCTCCAACTGCGACCGCGCCTCGGCCGGCGAAAGGGGCTCGGTCTCGGCCTCCTCGATCTCGCCCGGGGGAACCAGTTGCGCGACCAGGTCGGCCAGCCGCGCCGGCACCTCCACCGCGGTCAACGGGGCGATCCGCTTGAAGGCCGGGCACTGCCCGTCCTCGAGCGTGATCGCGAACGCGTGCCGGCGCCCGGCCCGGCGGAACGAGCAGAGCAGGATCCGCTCGCCCAGCGGGCGGCGCACGCTCAGGCACTCTTCGGCCACCACGTCCCGGTCGAGCTCCTCGAACCAGAACGGCGGCAGGATCCCGGCGCGCCACAGCCGCGCGGCACCGCGTCCGGCCACGGCGCCGGCCGGGCCGTCGGTGATCAGGGCGAGGGTGGCGAGCACGGCCAGGGCCAGCGGGTCGGCCCGGGCCTCGAGCCGGCCGACCAGATCGGCGACCGCGTCCGCGGGCAGGGCGCCCTCGAGGATCGCGGCGAAGCCGGAGACGGTCAGCTCGAACGCGAACGGGTCCTCGCGCTCGGCCACCCGCGCCAGGTCGGTCAGCAGCGCGGCGGCGAACGCGGCCGCGTCCAGTCCGCCGGCCCGGGCCGGGGTCGGGGCGGCGTCCCGGTCCGGCTTGCGGCGGGAGCGGCGGGCCGGCGGAAGCGGGGCGGGATCCGCGGGTTCCTCGGACCGGCCGGACGGTTCGCCTCCGCCGAGCGGCTCGGTCTCGCCGAGATGGTGGTCTGTGCTCACGCGGTCAGTCTGGCATAGCCGCGCGGAGCCGGGACGGGGTTTTGCGCGACCTTCGTCGGGGCCTGAGAACGGGGACGCGGAGAAATTCAGCCGGGCTCAGCCAAAGCCCAGGATCCGCGCCGAACCCTTCAGGGGATCCGGGAGTCGTGGTGTTCGGCGGCCTCGGCCAGCTCGGTCGGGCTGAGCGTGGCCGGATCCACCTGCTCGATCATCGCCCAGTGCCGGCCGACCGGGCAGCGCTGGTAGCGCTTGCGCCCGAGCCGCACCGCCTTGAAGGAAGCGAGCGGCACCCAGGTGGAGGTGAACAGGTGCCCGGCGCTGCACCGGGCTATGACCTCAGCCATCGCAGACTCCTTATCCCCGAGAAAACCGGTGATACGGCCATTATCCCGCCAGGGCCTCCGGCGCGTAACGCTCGATGTGCTGCAGACTGAACCGGGCGTCGCGCGCGGCGGCGAGGCGCACCGGCCCGCCGCCGGTGTACGCGCCGACCTCGGCGAGCGTTCCGGCGACGACGAGGTGCGCTGAGCGCAGCACCTCGGCCGCGGCCAGTCCGGCGGCGTCGGCCACCATCAGGTATTCGCCGGTGCTGCAGCCGAAGTTCCCGGCCGTCAGCGCGGGGGAGTCGGACTCGATCTGCTGGGAGATCAGGTGGCCGCCGAGCAGATCGAGCACCTGCTGGTCGAAGGCGTCGGGCAGGCGCGGCTTGACCAGGCGCAGGTCGCAGACGTAGAGCTGGCGCGCCCCGGTTTCGGCGAAGGTGACCTCGACCCCGTCCGCGGCCGCGGACGCAGGCTCGGCGAGCACGGAGTCGATCAGTTCGAGTGCTGCTTCGGCCGAGTGCAGGTTGTACTGCCCGCAGGCCTCCGGGGTGGAGAAGGGCACTGGTTCGCCCGCCCGGAACTTCTCCCGGATCACCTCGAGCGCCGCGCGGTAGGCGGCCAGCAGCGTCGCGGTGGGCAGCGGGCCGCCCTCCTGCCCGTCGCCGGCGCCATCGAGGGTGACGAAGGTGGAGCGGAAGCCGAGCGGCAGGCTCTCGCCGTCGGCCGAGTCCAGCAGGCCTGGAATATAAGGGCTCATATCGATCAGGCGCGCGGCGAAGGCGGCACCGGCGCCGGTGGCCTCGGCGATCCGGGCGCGCAGGTCGCCGCCGTCCGGCGACGCCAGCGCGTGCTCGATCGAGTGGATCCCGGCGAACAGGTGGTCGCGGGCCGGCCCGGGCTCGGCCGGGTGGACGGCGGCGACCGGGAAGAAGGCGTGCTGCAGCCGCAGCGGCGCACTGCCGGTGACGCGCTTGTCCGCGTTGAGCGTGCCGCCGGTCATGGCCAGGTGGTCCTTGCCGGAGGAGTGCTTGGCCAGCAGCTCGACCGTGATCTCGGCGGCGCTCATCGGGCGATCCCCGCGGGCTCGCCGGCGCCGATGCCGTGCGCGTGCAGTATCTGGTCGGCGACGGCGGACAGGTGCGAGAGCGCGTAGGGCATGTTCTCGTCGAAGGCGTCCGGAGAATCGCTGTCGCAGTAGTCCGAGGGCGCCTTGTAGCTCTCCAGCCGGTCGAGTTGTCCGTTGCGCAGCAGCGTGTGCGCGATCGCGGTCAGCTCCATGTCGACGAAGTCGGCGGCGAACCCGGCCAGCTCCGGGTGGAATCCGTCACGTCCGGTGACGAAGGTGTCGCCGGACAGCAGCTTGGCCGTCGGCAGCGAGCGCGCCTCGACCGGCTCGGACAGCGGGTACTCGTGCACCTCGGTCTCCGGGATCTGGCCGATCTTGTAACCGAAGGCGGTGACGTCCACGTCGAAGAAGGCGCAGGTGGACACGGAGTGCACGGCGCCGATCGGGATGTCGTGGTTGAGGCAGCCGACCAGGCCGAGGTTGACCACGCGGTCCGGGGCGAACCGGTCGAGCACGTGCTGGGTGGCCGCCGCCGCGTTCGTGGTGCCGATCCCGCTGACCACGACCACGGCCTGGGTGCCGCCCTCGGCGAGACGGTAGACCGGGAAGGGGCTCAGGCTCAGCTCCTCCCAGGAGCTCAGCCGGAAGATGCCCTCGGCCTCCTCCATCATCGCGATCACGAACGCCACCGGAGTCTGTGTCATGCGATCATGCTACCTGCCATCAGGTCGCCGGTCGGCTGGGATACCGCGACATGGACACACACCGCTGTGAAGTCCGCGGCTGGGGTGCGGCGCCCGGCCCCGTGGCGGCCCGCGCCCGGCCGGTCCGGCGGATCCGGCGGGGCGGCGTGGTCCCGGCGGCGGGCTCTAGGCTGGCCGGTATGAGGATGACTGTGCTGGTGGTGCGGGTGTTCACGGATGAGGCCGGAAGCTTCGGCAACGAACTCGGCGTGGTGCTCGACGCCGCAGGGCTGCCCGACGAGCTCGGACCGCGGCTGACCGCGCACCTCGGCTTCCACGAGACCGTCTTCGTCGACGACCTCGCGCACGCCGACCTGCGCATTTTCGCCCCCACGGCGGAGCTGCCGCTGGCCGGCCACCCGCTGGTGGGAGTGGCCCGGGTGCTGGCGGACGTCACCGGACGGGTGCCGGAAGTCCTCCGGCCGCGGCTGGTCGACCCGGTGGAGACGTGGCAGGACGGCGAGCTGACCTGGATCCGGGCGAACACCGCCTCCGCGCCGGAGTTCGCCTTCACGCAGCTCGACTCGCCCGCCGAGGTCGAGGCACTGAGTCTGCCCGTCCCCGGCCAAGCGCCGAAGGACCAGTTCTGGGCGTGGATCGACGAGCCGGCCGGAGAACTGCGGGCGCGGACGTTCGCCGAGGCGCTGGGCATGGGCGAGGACGAGGCGACCGGCTCGGCCGCGCTGCTGCAGGCGCAGCGCCACGGCCGCGAGCTGACCATCCGTCAGGGCCGCGGCTCGGTGCTGCACGCCCGCCCGGCGCCGCAACCGGGCTGGTCGGAGGTCGGCGGGCGCGTGGTGGATGAACAGGAGCGCGTCGTCGAGCTCTGATGATCGGGCGCGGTGAGCGTGCGCTGCGCGGGTGGAGTGGGCGTCGATGGCGGACGTAGGGGCGTGGATAACCTGAGGACCGAGCGCCGGAGGGTCGTTATCCTGGCGCGATGGTTGATCGAGATGCCACGGACGCCCGTGCTGCTGCCGCTGCGGACCTTGCTGCTGATGCTGAGGTGGCTGGTGCCGGCGTCGACCGGGAGTTGGATGTGGACGTCGACCGGGAAGTGCTCGTCGGTGGCGTGAACGAGGTCGTGCGCGAAGGAGGCACTGTCAGGCGTCCGGCTGGACCATGGAGCGAGACGGTGCAGCGGCTGCTCGCGCACCTGGCCGCGAGCGGCTTCGCGGGAGCTCCGGAGCCGCTCGGGTTCAGCGAAGACGGCCGCGAGGAGCTCGTCGAATTCCTGCCCGGCGAGGTCGGGCACGACTTCGCCGCACCGCAGGTGCGCAGCGACGCGTCGCTCGTGGCCGTGGCCAAGCTGCTGCGAGGGCTGCACGACGCCTCGGCGACGTTCGTCCGCAGCGATGCAGACGTCTGGTACATGCCGCCGCGCGAACCGGCCGAGGTGATCTGCCACGGCGACGCCGCGACGTACAACACCGTCTTCCGCGACGGCGTGCCCGTCGCCTTCTTCGACTTCGACACCGCTCACCCCGCGCCGCGCATCTGGGACGCGGCGTACACCGCGTACCGCTTCGTGCCCCTCTATGCGCCGGATGAGGCCGAGCTGACGCAGCCGGTCGACGAAGCGCGCCGCCGTATCGCGCTTTTCGCCGACGCGTACGGCCTGACCGACGCCGAGCGTGCAGCGCTGCCAGCAGCAGCGGCCGAACGCCTGCGCGCCCACGTCGCGCTGATGCGAAGCCAGGCGGCAGCGGGCAACGCTGCATTCGCCCGGCACGTCGCGGAAGGCCACGACCGCAGGTACCTGACCGACGCGGAGTGGATCGAGCGTGTCTATGGAGGTGTGTTGCGCAGCGAACGGCTCGCGCTGCGGCCCGTGCGCCCGGACATCGACCACGCGTGGCTGCTGGCCCACTGGACCGAGCTCGACGTGCGCAGATTCCTGCACGACGGCGAGCTGCTGACGCCCGATGAGATCGCGACGGAGATCGCGGAGAGCGTGCGCAGCTTTGCCGAGGGCGGATACGGCCTCTGGCTCATCGAGCCGATCGACGGCGACGCGGGCATGGACGCAGACCCGAACGCGGGCACGGACATGACCGGCGCCACCACTGGCGCCGACGTCACCGCCGACGCCATCGCCGGTGCCGGTGCTGCCGCTGACGGCACGGCTGGGGCCGACGTCACCGCCGATCCCATCCCCAGCGCTGACGGCGGATCCCTTGCCGCCGCTGCTAGCCGCGGCCACCGCCGCTGCCTCGGCACGGTCGGCATCCGCCCGCTCGATGACCTCGGACTCGAGCTCTACTACAGCCTCGCCCCCGATGCGTGGGGCCGCGGCTACGCCACCGAGGCCGCGAGCATGGTGCGCGACCACGCGCTCGCCGCGCTCGGGCTGCCCGAACTGCTTGCCGAGGTGGACGCCGACAACAGCGCGTCCGCCGCTGTCATCGCCAAGCTCGGCATGGTCCCGTTCGACGTGGTGCCCGGCTTGCTCGGCCCGATGACGAGGTATCGCACCGTCAGTTCGCCCACCACCACGGCCTGAGTCGCTCCGCCGCTCCCTGCCCGGGCCCTGTCGTGTCCTGGCGTGCCCTGCCCATCCTCATCGCGATGCCTCCGCGCAAAGGCGCACTGCCGCCAGGGCCTCGGGTGTGGTCTTCTGTGTTCTTCGCTTGCCCGGATTCGACCTCCTCACTTCGCGTCCGCGTAGCAGCGCACTGTCGCCAGGTGCAGCGGGAACCGCACCGGTGTCGCGCCGAAGACCAGCCGGCTGGCCTCGGCCGCGGACGCGGTGACTGCTTCGCGCACTTGTTCCGCCTCGCTCTCCGGGCAGTGCAGCACCACCTCGTCGTGCAGGAAGAACACCAGTTCGGACGACAGGCCCGACAGTTTGCCGCGCAACATCGCGATCAGTGACAACGCCCACTCGGCCGCGCTGCCCTGGACGACGAAGTTGCGGGTGAACCGGCCGCGGGAGTTGCGGACCTGGTCTGCCCGGGTCTCGCCTTCCGAGCCCGCGACCAGGCGGTTCCAGCGCGCAGACGGCGGTGGGCAGGCGCGGCCGAGCTGAGTGTGGACGATGCGGCCCTCCACACCCGCCTTCGCCGCGTCGTCGACGAAGCCGATCGCTGCCGGGAAGCGTCGGCGGAGCGTGGCGAGCAGCGGACCGACCTCGCCGCTGGTCTGGCCGTACATCGCACCGAGCAGCCCGAGTTTGGCCTTTGTCCGGTCGCCGCCGAACACGTCGCCGAGTTCGGTGTACAGATCCTCCGCCTGCGCGGCGCCGGCCAGGCCGCGGTCAGCGGATATCGCCGCGAGGACGCGCGGTTCGAGCTGCCCCGCGTCCGCGACGACGAAGGTCCAGCCCGGGTCGGCGACGACGGCTTTGCGCACCATCGCGGGCAGCTGCAGAGCGCCGCCGCCGCGGCTGGCCCAGCGTCCGGTGACCACGCCGCCGACCACGTACTCGGGACGGAACCTGCCTCCGCGCACCCAGGCTCGCAGCCACGCCCAGCCGTTGGCGGTGTAGAGCCGCGAGAGTTCCTTGTACTCCAGCAGCAGCGGTACCGCGGGGTGCTCCATCCGCCGCAGCTCCCACGCCCGGGTCGTCGCGGCCGGTAGCCCGGCGAGCGACAGGGCTTTGAGGACCTGGGCGGGCGAGTCCGGGTTGAGCGACGGCGTGCCGATCGCCTTGCCGAGTCGTTCCGCCAGGTCCTGCAGCTTCGCGGGGCGCGAGGCCGGGCCGCTGCCGTACGGCGACTGCGGGCCGAGGAGTTCGGTCAGGTTCTCCGCGTGCAGCTGCGGGTCGAGGGGCAGACCGGCGTGCGTCATCTCCGCGGCGGCCAGGGCCCCGGCCGACTCCGCCGCCGCCAGCAGCCGCAGCGCCGGCGACTGCGCGGACTCCAGTGCCGTCAGCTGGGCTTGGTAGACCTCGATGAGCGCGGAAAGCGGATCGACCTCGGCAGGCAGACCGGTGTCGTCGGGCTCGAACAACGCCTCCTGCTGCGGCCCCTCGGCGCCGGCCGCCTCGTGCGCGGCCCCCAGCCGCCCGACATCCGGCACCGGCAGGTCGTGCAGCCGCGCGTAGGCCGCCCCGAGCGTGCGCGGCGCACCGAACTGCCCCGCCCGTGCGGCCAGGATCTCGTCGACCAGCACCACATCATGACAGCGGGCGACGCGGACTCCGGCCCGGAGCAGGTCCGGGTAGATCTTGGTCGTGTCAGCCCAGATCCAGCGCGGTTGGCTCCGCGCCTCGGTCTCGGCCGCGGCTATGGTCTCGAGCTCGCGGATCGCGGCGCAGAGGTCGGCGACGCGACGCACCTCGCCCACGGCGAAGGAGCCGCCGGCCCTGGCACGAGCGCCGTCGGCGCCGCCGCCGCCGCGCTCCGCCTCGGCGAGGGGCGCGAGCCTGCCGGCTGCACCGTCATCCGCGTGTACGACCCATCTCATGCAAACAAGTGTGCACGGACCCACTGACAAACGCGTCGAAATCCGGTGCCCGTCGTCGGGATCTGCTGAGAGCAGAGAGGATCCCGGGCGTGGCCGGGAACCGGCAGCGTGGGCGAGTTCGTTGCACTGATATGTCTATTTTGACCGCGCCGATCCGCCGCATATCGGATGTCGTGTACCGCATCGGGATGGTGACGGGCCTGGCCCTCCCGGGCGTGAGATCGCGGCAGATGGCTACGTCCAGGCCAATCCCGACCCGCCACTATATCCGACGGCCACCGTACCCGGACGCGGAAGGCGAGGGAGGTAGCGGCGTGCGCGAGCCGAGGCGGCCCTTGTCGAACCCGCCTGCCGGATCGATAGCGCTTCAGGAGCCGAAAGACCTGGACTGAGAAGGCAGCCGCGCTGCGAGGGTACGGGCCGCGCGGGTACTGGCCGCGTGAGTACGGTGACGCGGCGTCAGCTCTCCTTGCCCGTGGGAGCGCCGTCGCTGCTGCCGTCGTTGCCGTGGCCGGCGTTGCTGTCGCCACCGCGCCCCGTGACCGTCGCCAGGCCGAGTTGGTGGGCGAAGAAGCCCAGCTGGTCGGCCCAGAGCGGGATGGAGCGGGAGACGGCGCGCTGGCTGTGGCCGACGTTCACCTCACGGCGCACGAGGATCGGGCGGTCGGCGGGCTCGGCGGCGGTCGCGTGCTGGAGGGCGGCGGCCAGCTTTCGCGCGTGGAGGGGGTCGACCCGGGTGTCGCCTTCGAAGATGGTGAACAGCGTGGCCGGGTAGGCCGCTCCGTCACGTACGTTGTGGTACGGCGAGTAGCCGAGCAGCCACTCGAACTCCTCGGGCACCTGGGCCGAGCCGTACTCCACGTTCCAGGTCGCGCCGAGGCCGAACAGCTCGTAGCGCAGCATGTCGAGCAGCGGTGCGGAGCACACCACGGCCGCGTACGCGTCGGGGCGCTGGGTCAGCGTGGCGCCGACGAGCAGGCCGCCGTTCGAGCCGCCGAAGATGCCGAGCTGCTCGCGTGTGCTCCAGCCCTGCTCGACCAGGAAGTCGCCGGCGGCGTGGAAGTCGTCGAAGACGTTCTGCTTGTTGCCGAACATCCCGGCGCGGTGCCACTGCTCGCCCTCTTCGCCTCCGCCGCGCAGGTTCGCGACGGCGAACACGCCTCCTGCTTCGACCCAGGCCATGCGCAGTGCGGAGAACGCGGGCGTGAGCGAGATGTCGAAGCCGCCGTAGCCGTACAGGATCGTAGGGCGCGGCTGGTCGGGCTTCTCGCTCGGCGCGAGGATCGTCAGGTGGATGCGCGTGCCGTCCTTCGACGTGTACTGCTCCCGCCGGACGTGCACGAGCCCGAGTTTCACGTCGCCGGGTGAGGGCGCCCACAGCTCCACCGCGCCGGTGCGCCCGTCGAAGCGGTAGACCTGGTCCGGCGTGCTGTGGTCGGTGTAGCCGAACCAGGCCACCGGGCCGCCTTCGGGGTGCTCGTGCAGGCCGCCGATCGTGCCGTCGCCGGGCGTGGCGACCGTGCCGACGCGCTCGCCGATGGCCGGGTCGAAGAGCGACAGCTCGCTCACCCCGTGGCGTGCGTGCAGGGCGAGCACGAGCGGGCGGTCGAGTTCGGGGCCGTCGAGGATCGCGTAGTCCTGCAAGACCGCCTCAGGGTCCTGCGGCACCACGTCGCGCCAGTTCTCCGGGGTGGGCCTGTCCGGCTCGGTCACGCAGAGGCGGGTGTTGGGGGCGTCGCGGTCGGTGAAGACGTAGAACAGGCCGTCGCGGCCCACGGCCACCGAGGACTCGACGTCCTCGCCCTCCTGCACGGTCACGAACTCAGGGTGCTCCAGCGGGCCGGCCGTCAGGTCGGCCACGTACAGGTCGTTGCGCGGCGCGGTGCCGCGGAAGACTCCGACCCGCAGCCAGCGGCCGTCGCGCGAGAGCGCGGTGTCGTAGTAGTTCGTCTTCTCCAGGCCCTCGCCGAACACCAGGACGTCCTGGTCGACGTCCTGGCCGAGCCGGTGGAGGAAGACGCGGCGGTGGTACTGCGACTCGCCTTCCGGCACCTGATCCGCCGCCAGACGCCGCACGTAGTAGAACGACCGTCCATCCGGCAGCCACGCGATCGGCGTGTAGCGGGCACGGTCGATCGGACCGTCGACGAGGTCGCCCGTCTCGACGTCGATGACGCGCAGCAGCGACTCCTCGGTGCCGCCCTCGGACAGCAGATACGCCAGCAGCTTGCCGTCGTGCGAGGGCTGCCAGCCGTCGAGCGTGGTCGAGCCGCTCGGATCGAGCGCGGCGGGATCGATCAGGACCTGCTCGCCTTTGCCGTCGCTGTCCGCGTACAGCAGGACGTTGTGATCCTGCCCGGGCCGGCGACGCAAGAGGAACCGCCGCGTCCCGCGCCAGGTCGGCGCCGATACGTAGCCCGCGTCGGCGAGCTGTCCGAGCCGCGTCTCGAGGGTCTCGCGCGCCTCGGGGCCGAACCAGCCGTCGCGGGCGGCGGCGAACAGCGTGTCCTGGTCGGTGCTCCATCGCTCGGTCGTGGGGGAGGAGACGTCTTCCAGCCAGCGGTACGGGTCCGCGATGCGGTGGCCGTGCAGCTCTTCCACCAGGTCCAGCCGTTCCGCGTCGGGGTATGACGCGGGTCGGGCCGGCCGTGCTTCGTCCGATGTCGACATGGCTTGATCGTAATAGCCGCGTCAATCCGTCCGCCGCACGCAAGTCCGCCCGCCGCGCGCACGGGACGGCGCGCGGCGGACGGAGCGGGTGAGCTGATGAGACCTCAGATGCCGCGTCAGGTCCCGGACCTCAGATGTGCCGCTTCGAGCCCGGCGTCTGGCGCGGCAGCCTCTGGTTCGCACCGGGCAGGGTGGGCGCCGGGTTGTCCGCGACCTCCTGCTCGGCGGTGGCCAGCAGCGCCGTGGTGTCCGGGAGGCGGGGGAAGCGCAGGTCCTTGTCGCCGAACCGCAGCGTCGAGGTGAAGTCGCCGAAGGTGCGTCGGCGCCAGTCGGTGATGTTGGGCTCCTTCACGCCGGTGAACAGCTCGAGGAAGCGCAGCGAGGAGGTGTGGTCGAACCGCTCGCTGCACACCCAGCCGCCGGCCGTCCACGGGCTCACGATGATCGTCGGCACCCGGAAGCCGCCGCCGATCGGCAGGCCGCCGATGAACTCGTCCACGGTGCCCGCGCGCGGGGTGGGCGGGGCCACGTGGTCGAACAGGCCGTCGTTCTCGTCGTACGTGAGGATGAAGACGGTCTTGGCCCACACCTTGGGGTTCGAGGCGATGGCCTCGATCTTGCTCGCGACGAAGTCGGCGCCGGCCGCGGGCAGGTAGTCCGGGTGCTCGGACTGGGTGGAGGTGGGGATGATCCAGGAGACCTGCGGCAGGTTGTCGTTGCGCGCGTCGTCCTCGAAGGTGCCGGCCGGCTGGCTGGCCATGCCGTTGTCGTAGAGCGGGTCGCCCGGCTTCGCGTTCTGGAACTGGGCGAAGTTCTCCAGCATGTTGCAGCCGTAGTTGTCAGCCTCCTGGTAGACCTTCCAGGAGACCCCGGCCGCCTGCAGCCGCTCGGCGTAGGTGGTCCAGGTGTAGGCGCCGTTGGGGTACGAGTTCGACGTGATCGGGCCGCCGCTCACGCCGTTCGGGTCTATCGTGCCGGTCATCCAGTACAGCCGGTTCGGCCACGTCGGGCCCATCACCGAGCAGAAGGAGTTGTCGCACACGGTGAACGCGTCGGCCAGCGCGAACTGGAACGGGATGTCGGCCCGCTCGTAGTAGCCCATGACGTAGGGGCCGTTGACGCCGTCCGCCGCGCGGTGGGCGGGCAGCCAGTTGTCCATGGCGCCGTTGTTCCAGGCCGAGTGCTGCACCGCCCAGGCGTGGCTGGTCGACGGGATGGCCTGGGCGCTGGTGGTCTTGGTGTCGAGGTGGAACGGCAGGGTGTAGCCGTCCGGGTTGACCGCGTCGGGCTGGTGGAAGACCGAGCGGCCGGTGCTGAGCTTCGCCGCGTGCGGGTCGCTGAAGCCGCGCACGCCGGGCATGGTGCCGAAGTAGTGGTCGAAGGAGCGGTTCTCCTGCATCAGCAGGACGACGTGTTCGATGGCTTCGAAGCCCCCGCGCGGGCGCTCCGCGGCCAGGGCGGTCTGAACAGCGGTGGGCAGCAGGTTGAGGCCGACCGCGGCGCCGGCCACGCCCGCGGCGGAGCCGAGCACGCGGCGTCGGGTGTAACGGTTCGAGGACATGGGTGGGGCACACCTCTCTTCCGGGAGGTGAGCACTCCCGGCCCATCCGACCTTGCTCCCCATGTGCTGACATCGTGTCACGGGGAGGAGAACGGCAGCCTAAGAACCGGGGAAGGCCGGAGGTGTCGCGCTGTATTGAGATAAAATTACTGAGTGATGTGCATGCCCGGGCTAGGCAAGCGCGCCCGTGTCGACCGCGTCCACCGTGCCCGCGAGCGCCAGGCGCGCGGCGCGCTGCCCGCCGGCCAGAGCGGCGGCGAGGGACGGGCCGTCCTTGGTGAGCTTGCCGATCTCGCCGTCCTCGAGCGCGGGGCGGATGGAGTAGACGGCGGGGGCGCCGAGCCGGTCGGCTTCGCGGCCGGCCAGGAAGCTGTCGTCCTCGGCCAGTCGGGCGGCCCGAGCCAGGTAGGTGGTGCGCAGATGGACGCTCTCCCGGCGCAGCGCGGTCCGGGCGGTCACCCGCGCGCCGCGCGAGGGGGCGGCGGGCATGGTCCAGCAGGCGGGCTCGATCTTCGATCGCAGGACCAGGATATGCGTGGCGCCCTGCTCGATCGCGGTGCGGTACGGCACGGATTCGGCCAGGCCGGCGTCGTAGTAGCGGGAAGTGCCGAGCGGGATCGAAGGTCCGGCGAGCACCGGCAGGGCGGAGCTGGCCCGCATGGCCAGGCGCAGGTCCGCGGCGGTGCGCAGCAGCGGACGCAGGTCCACGCTCAGGCCGGTGGCCGCGTCGGTGGCCAGCGGGTGCAGTTCGATCGGATTGGCCAGCACCGAGTCGAAGTCCAGTACCGCGATCTCCCGGTAGACGTGCTCGACCAGGCGCTCGACGTCCACCATCGGGCGGCGGCGCAGCAGGTTCGAGGCCCGGATCAGGGCCCTGGCGTAGGCGGGCTCGGCCCAGCCGGCCAGGCCCTCCGGGCGCGAGCTGAGCAGCCAGGTGGCGCTGATCGCGCCGGCCGAGGAGCCGTAGACCGCGTCGAAGGCCGGCAGCAGGCCCATCCGCTGCAGTTCGAGCGCCATGCCGGCGGAGATGGTCCCGCGCATGGCGCCGCCCTCGATGGCGAGCACGACGCGGCGTCCGTCCTCGCGCCGGCCCGGAACGCTGGCGCTGCGCAGCCGTTCGGCCACCACCGCGAGGACGGGGTGCGGCGCGGAAGCGGTGGGCTCGGTGGCTTCGGCGACGGACAGCATGCGGACTCCTGGCTCCTTCGGTGGCGGGCACTGCATAACGGGCGCCGCGACTATTGAACCTCATCAGGGGCGGGATGCCAGAGGTGGAGGCCACCTTCCGCCCAGCGTCCGGCCATCCGTCACCCGCTGTTCGCCTACCGTGCGGTCGCCGATGCCCGCCCCGGCGGCCGGGCCCGGAAGCCGGGCTCCGCCACCCGGAGCGCCACCCCGGTCTCGGCCATATCGCAGGACCCGTACATCGGCGTACGTCCGCAGCTCATCACCCTCGTTCTTGTTTTAATCCGCTCTATCCGGTGGATTTCAGCAGGGGCCCCCGGGCATCGTCCGACCGAGTGAACCTTGCTGAAAGGACTGCCATGGCTTTGGCGTTGCTGATCGGCCTGGTGCTGGCCTCGCTGGCGGCACTGATGATCACCGATCACGTGCGCAAGGAGCACAAGCCGGAGCGCGGGGACGCCAATGCGCTCGACTATGTGAATACCTTTATCTCCACCCTGTACATGGTGCTGCTGGCCCTGGTCGTGGTCGTGCAGTGGCAGAACATCGACCAGATCAACTCGGACGTGCGCGCGGAGGCCTCGACCCTGACGGCGCTCGTGCAGACCTCCGACCGGATGCCCGACCCGGAGGGCGCGCAGGTGCGCGCGTCGGCGCTCGCCTACGCCAACGGCGTGCTCGCGCACGAGTGGCCGGCCGGCTCGATGGCGGCGGCCGGGGACGACGCGGCGCAGCAGGCGCTGGACGCCGGGCAGGCTGCGGTGACCCACCCCGTCGCGCTCAGCACGTCCCTGGGCACCATCGAGGACCAGGCGATCGGCGAGTATCAGGCCCTGGCCCAGTCCCGCGCCGACCGGCTCGCGGTGGGGGAGGACACCACTTCGCCGGTCCTGCTGGCCGCGCTCGGCGTGCTCAGCCTCATCACGGTGCTGACACCGCTGGCGCTGGGGCTGCGCGCGGACGCCGTCGCGTTCTCCGGGCTGATGGTCTCGACCCTGCTGGTGTGCCTGTCGTTCTGGTTCGTGCTCGACCTCCAGACGCTCTACCACGGGCTGATCCACGTCACCTCCGGGCCGATCCAGGACTTCGTCGCCTCCGGTGGCACGAGCTGAGCCGAGGCGGCGGTCGGCCGGGACGGATGCAGGCGGAACGCGAGGAGGGTGGTCGGCAGTGCTGCGGAGATTAGCGCGCGGGGGCCGCGGGATCGGGCGCGCCGCCCGTCGGCGCGGCCGGGACGAGCGGCCGGAGCGGCGCTCACGGGCCGGCTACGGGCTGGCGCTGTTCGGCGTGCTGGGCATGGGTCTGGCCGCGGTGGTGGCGACCTGGCCGCTCGACGTCCTGCCGCAGGCCTCTGCGAACGCGGCCGCCGTCGTCGCGCCGGATCTGATCTACCCGAAGCCGAGTCTGGGGCCGCCGCGTCAGTTCCCGCTGAAGCCCACGCCGAGCCCGGCGCCGACCACGCCCGCACCGCCGCCGTCCACGCCGCCTCCGCCCCCTCCGCCGCAACCGTCGACGGTGGCGCCGAAGCCGGTGCCGCCCCCGCCGGTGGTGCTGCCGCCGACGCCGAGTCCGTCGCATACGCCGACGAAGACCCCGATCCCGCGGCCCGCCAAGGTCCTGCCGCTGCCGGCCCCGCCGTACCACGTGCCGCCGCACAGGCAGCTCAGCCGAGTGCTGGTGGTGTTCGTGGTCGGCATCGTCCCGGTCAGCCTGGCCCGGGTGCGCCGCTGATCCGCTGAGGTGGCAGCTGCCCTGCCGGCGTCGACTCAGTCCGAGTCGGCGCCGGTGAGCGTGTCCAGGATCCGCCCGAGCTCGGCCAGGTCCCGCTCGGAGAGCCGGGCGAGGCCGGCCGGCGGACGGGTGAGGATCTCCTCGGAGAGCACGGCGGCCTCCCGGCCCGCCTCGGTCAGCGAGGCGATCCGGCAACGCCGGTCGTTCTCGGCGACCGTGCGCACCACCAGGCCGCGCTCGGCCAGCGCGTCGACGATCTGGGTGACGTACGGCTTGTCCGTGACCAGCGCCTCGGCCAGCTCGCGCATCGACATCGGGCGCACCAGCAGCCGTCGCAGGGCCTTGACCTTGACGAAGCTCAGGCCGAGGGTGGCCGAGACCTCGCCGCGCCGGTTGTCGTCGTAGACCAGGGTCCGCAGCCGGTCCCAGGTCCGGCGCATCCGCTCGTCGTGCTCGGTCTCGGTCTCGGGCGCGGCCGCGTTCGCCGCCGCCGGGCCCTGCCCGCGGATCGCCGTCGTCATCGCCTTCATCTCCATCCCGCCGGTCATCGGGCTCACCCCACCGCGGTGCGCGGCCGGGCCGTCGCGTCGGCGGGTTCGAAGATCGCCGCCGTGTGCGCCGCGCTGGCCTTGGCCCGAGCCCCGGTGGTGAGGATACCGAGGGTGCCGATCACCACGCCGCAGCCGACGACCAGCCACCAGCACAGGTGGCTCGCGTGGGTGAAGGTTCCGCCGGAGGCCAGGATCGAGCCGAAGATCGCGACGCCGAGCGAGCTGCCGACCTGCCGGCTGGTGGAGGCGACCGCGGCCGCCACGCCGGCCTGGCTGCGCGGCATCCCGGAGACCGCCGCGTTCGTGATCGGCGAGTTGACCAGGCCGAAGCCCAGGCCCATGAACACGTAGGCGACGCTGACCTCGATGAGCGAAGTGGTGGCGGTGAAGGAGGTCATCATCAGGGCGGCCACCAGTGTCGCGACCGAGGCGCCGACCAGCGGGACGCGCGGGCCCAGGGAGCCGACCAGGCGCCCGGAGAGCGGCGCGGAGACCAGGTTCGCCGCCGCCATCGGCAGCGTCAGCAGGCCCGCGTGCACGGCCGAGTAGCCGCGCTGGTCCTGCAGATACAGGGCGTTGAGGAAGAGGAATCCGCCGAGGGAGAGGAACGCGCACACCGCGATCACGGTCGCGCCGGAGAACGGCAGCGAACGGAAGAACCTCGGGTCGATCAGCGGCTGCTCGCGCCGGCCCTCGTACGGGACGAGCAGGCCGGCCGCGATCACGGCGACCGCGAACAGGCCGATGATCAGACTGCTGCCCCAGCCGTGCCGCGGGCCCTCGATGATGGCGTAGGTCGCGCAGGCCAGGATCGCCACGACCAGGCCCTGGCCGACCGGGTCGAAGCGGCGCGCCTTCGGCGCCCGGGACTCCGGCACGAACAGCTTGGTCAGCACCAGCGCGGCGATGCCGACCGGGACGTTGACCCAGAAGATGCCGCGCCAGCCGATCTCGGTCACCAGCACGCCGCCGATCACCGGGCCGAGCGCCATGGACAGGCCGAACACCGCGCTCCACACGCCGATCGCGCGGGCGCGCTCCTTCGGCTCGGTGAAGGTGTTGGTGATGATCGACATGGCCACCGGGTTGAGCATGCTGCCGCCGAGCGCCTGGAGCACCCGGGCCCCCACCAGCCAGCCGAGGCTGGGCGCGAGCGAGCACAGCAGCGAGCCGAGCGTGAACAGCAGCAGCCCGGTGCGGAAGATCCGGCGGCGGCCGAGCCGGTCCGCGGTGGAGCCGGCCAGCATCAGGAACGAGGCCAGCACCAGGGTGTAGGCGTCCATGATCCACTGCAGGCCGGAGAGCGGCGCGTGGAAGTCCTGCTGGATGGTGGGCAGCGCCACGTTCACGATGGTCACGTCGAGACCCACGATGAACAGGCTCATACAGCAGATCGCCAGCACCAGCTGGCGTCGCTTCGCCGTGAGCTCCGGCACGGGTACCCCCTCGATACATTGGTTGTGCTATTAGAACTATTAACACGGTACAACTATCTCAATGGCTCCGGCAAGGCGGTCCACCTGGTGGTCGGACGGAGAAAACCGCTGGTGGCCGGACCCGGCGGCGCGCTAGCCTCGCCGCCCGTGACCGAAACGACGCGAGTGGCCGACGTGACCACGGAGACCGCCCCGACCACGGCGGGCGCGACCCCTGCGGAGCCCGCCTGGCTCGCGCTCAACCGGGCCAACTGGAACCAGCGGGTGCCCATCCACGCCGCCAGCCGCGCCTACGACCTGACCGGCTTCGTCGCGGACGGCCGTCAGCTGCCCGCCTTCGAGGTCGAGGAACTCGGCGACGTGGCCGGCAAGAGCCTGCTGCACCTGCAGTGCCACATCGGCACCGACACACTCTCCTGGGCCCGGGCCGGCGCCACCGTGACCGGCCTGGACTTCTCCGCCGCGGCGATCGAGGTGGCGCGCGGGCTCGCCGAGGAGATCGGCGCCGCCGACGCCCGCTTCGTCGTCTCAGACGTCTACAACGCCCCGGACGCGCTCGGCCACGCCGTGTACGACGTCGTCTACACCGGCCTCGGCGCGCTGTGCTGGCTTCCGGACATCGAGCGGTGGGCGCGCACGGTGGCCGAGCTGATCGCGCCGGGCGGCTGCCTCTACCTGGTCGAGTTCCACCCGGTCACGGACATGTTCGACGAAAATGCGACGACCGTGCGCTTCGACTACTTCGACGCCGACGCCCAGGTGTGGGACAACGACCACACCTACACCGACGGCGACAAGCTCGGCTCGGCGACCGTCACCCACCAGTTCGCGCACACCCTCGGCACGATCATCAGCTCCCTGATCGCCGCCGGGCTGCGCCTGGAGTTCCTGCACGAGTACGACTTCACGATGTTCCCGCGCTTCGCGGAGCTCGAGCAGCACGCCGGCGGCTTCAGCTTCCCGGCCGGGCAGCCCCGGATGCCGCTGCTCTACTCGCTGCGCGCGACCAAGGCGAACATCTGAATATGCGGATCATCAGCTGATCAAGCTGGAGTTCTTGGTCGGAGGCCTTCCACGCGCCTATCATGCTGTGCATGCGAGCCCTCCGTAGTCGACCCGTCCCGCTGGTGCGGCGCGGGCACATCGACTACGGCCGCGTGTGGTCGGCCTCCTGTCCGTCGGGCCGCTGAGACCCGACGTCGACCCCCGACCCCTGGACGGACTCCCGTGAACCCAGGCCTGCTCACCGCCCTGCTCGTGCTGCTCGCCGCCAGCGCCTTCGGCCTGTGGCGCCGCCGCACCGACGGACGCATGCGCCCCAGCCAGACCGTTGCGGCCCCCGCGGCCCCCGCGGAAGGCGAAGCGGCCGGACCGGCCGGGCCGATCACCGAGCCGGTGCTCGGCGGCCCGCTGGGCGAGCGTGCCACGCTGGTGCAGTTCAGCTCCGCCTTCTGCGCCCCGTGCCGGGCCACCCGCACGGTGCTGGCCACCGTCGCCTCCGACCTCGACGGCGTCACCCACTACGACCTGGACGCCGAGTCGCACCTCGAACTCGTGCGCGCGCTCGACATCCGGCGCACCCCCACCACCCTCGTGCTCGACGCCTCCGGCCGGGAGACCGCCCGGGCCGGGGGAGTGCCGCGGCGCGAGCAGGTGCTCGCGGCCGTCGCCGCCGCCGGCTGAGCGCCGTTTACCCCGATGCCGCTTTCCACCCCGTCTTCCGCCTGACCGGAGCCCGCCATGTCCAGCAGTGCCGTCGCGCCACCCTTCATCGACCCGCGCGGCCCGCGCTTCGGCGCCGCCGTCACCACCGTCGTCCTGATCGTCGTGCTGGCCACCGGCTCGGCCTGGCTGCTGGCCGCGCAGACGCTCGTGTTCGCCCTCAGCGCCTTCTCCGGCCTGCGCCTTTCGCCCTACGGCCGGCTCTACCGGCGGCTGGTGCGCCCGCGCCTCGGCCCGCCGAGCGAGCTGGAGAACCCGGCACCGCCGATCTTCGCCCAGTTCGTCGGCCTCGGCTTCGCGCTGCTGGGCACGGTCGCCTACCTGCTCGGCTGGGATGCGGTGGGCATCGCGCTGACCAGCTGCGCACTGGCCGCCGCGTTCCTCAACGCCGCGTTCGACTTCTGCCTCGGCTGCGAGATCTATCTGCTGGCGCATCGGGCGGCGCCGCGACGCCGCCCGGCCTAGCGCGAGCTGATGATCGGCTGGGTGTTGGTGCGGTGCGGTCGTCTGTCGGGTGAGGTGGTGGTCGTGGTGTGGGCGGCCGCTTCGCGTCGCCTGGTTCTGCTGTCCACCCGCCCACCCGTTGCGTTGGCGGGGTGGGCTGCGGTTTCAAGATTTCGCCTCCGGCGGGGGCCTTCTCTCGGAGAGAGTGCCGGGTTCTGTGGGGTGCTGGCGTGGCGGGGCGGGCTGGGGTTGGGGGTGGTGGGGTTGCGGGTGTGGGTTCTCTCCTCGGTCGGTCCCCGGAGGCAATCAGGAACCTGCCGGGAGGTCAAGCGGCGGTGACTTGGGTTGGTGCTTGATTCTGCATCGCGCCGCTTGACCTCCCGGCAGAACCCTGATCGGGCTTCGCCTGCCCGACCGAGGAGAGAGCCCACCCCCTGGGGGAGTGGTGCGAGCTGCACTCGGGCCGGCGCGGGTGGCCCGGCCGCGCTTGATGCCGAATTCTGCAGCGCCCTGATCCGAGCATCGCGATCCTCGATCCGCGCGAGTGAGTCCCGTGGTCCGGCTGTGCTTGGTGCTGAATCCTGCACGACTGGATCCGATCCATCCCGATCCCAGACCTCGCGGAGGAATCCCGCAGGCTGGCGCCCGATCCGGAAGAATTCTGCATCACTCTCATCCGGCCATCCCGATGCCCGATCCGCTCGAAGGGGTCGGTGGCCCGGTCGCGCTTGCTGCTGAATCGTGCATCGCCGTGGTCCGATCCACCCCGAATTCCAGATCTTGCTGCAGAACTCCACAGGCTGGCTGGCTGGGTTCGGTGCGGAAGGATTCTGCATCACCGTGGGCCGATCCATCCGGTGCTCATGCGAAGCGCACGATCGCGTGGCTCGGTCGCACGCCGAGGGGAAATCCTGCACCGTCTTCGGCCACACCCCTAGCGCCACCTGACCAGCCATCGCGTCCACCGCCCCTCCCCGTCGAAGTCCCGATCCCCCGTACTCTTCCATGCTAGATGCCGCCACCGACAAAAACCGCGTATCCGGCTTTTGCTAGATAAAGAAAATTCCGGCTATTTCAGGGGAACTCGCGCGTGTTCCCCGGCGTTGAAGGGAATAGAGAGAAAGAGCAGCCCAGAACGGTGATACAGAATTCTTCCGCACGAGCTGCGCCCGGGCCACGAGCCGGGACCCGGGCCCGAGCGCAGCTCGCACCGCTCCCCAGGGGGTGTGCTCCAATGTCGTTCTGATCAACTTATCTTGAGTGACAGTACTCTGATGGTTCGGGGTGGTGCTTTGACCGTGACCGGCGTGTTGGGGGGTGTGCGGCGGGTCCCGAAGCGTTGTCGGATGCGTTTGACGGTGCGTGCGCTGGTGCGTGGGGCGCGTTCGGGGTTGCGGTAGCGGTTCGGGTCGTCGGCTATGTCCAGGACCCGGTTGAGGGCGTGGGCGATCTGGCGGATGACGCTGCGGCGTACCTCTTTGAGGACTTTGGTGAACGAGACGCGCTCGGGGTCTTCGCGTCGTTCGTCGGCTATCAGCGCGATCAGGCGGGAGAGGCAGTGGTTGACGGCCAGGTGCGCCCAGATCTCCTGGTGGACCTGGTCGGGGTGGTGGGAGCGCAGGACCTGGCCGGGGGTGATCTGCTGGGTCTTGACCTGGAGGTTGGAGACCTCGCCCTGCCAGCGTTCGGCGTAGAGGCGGGCGATCTCGGAGGCCGGGTCGTGCTCGGGGTCGGTCATCGAGGTCAGGAGCCTGATCACCTCGCCGGTGCCGGAGCGTGTCTAATGGAGTGTGTAAGCGGGTGACCTGTTGAGCAGCAGGTGGTAGTGCCTGGCTGCTAGAAATGGTGACACGCTGTGAGTGGCAAGAAGATGGACCAGGTGCTGTCGGTGGAGGCCGAGGAGCATCTGGTGGAGGAGCTCGAGCAGGTCGAGGGTGCCCGTCGGGTCGCTGCGATCCTGGCTCCGGAGGCGATCGACTCTCTGCTGGCCGAGGCCGAGAAGGCCGGGGGCGGGGCGCAGGAGCTGCTGGCTGCGATCACCAAGGCGGTGCTCGAGCGGGCGCTGCAGGTGGAGATGGCGGATCACCTCGGCTACGAGAAGGGGGATCCGGCCGGGGTCGGCTCGCCCAACTCGCGCAACGGCTCCTACCCCAAGACCGTGGTCACCGCGTCCGGGCCGGTGCGCCTGCAGGTCCCGCGTGATCGGGCCGGCTCGTTCGAGCCGCGGATCGTGCCCAAGCGCACCAAGAGGCTCGGGCAGGTCGACGAGATGATCCTCTCGCTCTACGCCCGGGGGATGTCCACCCGCGACATCCGCGACCACCTCGCCGAGGTCTACGGCGCCGAGATCTCCCCCGCGCTGGTCTCCAACGTGACCGAGGTGGTGCGCGAGGAGATCGCCGAATGGCAGAACCGCGCGCTCGACGCGGTGTATCCGATCCTTTACATCGACGCGATCGTGGTGAAGGTCCGCGAGTCCGGCAGCGTCGTGAACAAGGCCGCGCACCTGGTGATCGGCGTGGACACCGACGGGTACAAGCAGGTGCTCGGCATCTGGATCGAGCAGAAGGAGGGCTCCCGGTTCTGGCTCAACGTCCTGACCTCCCTGCGCAACAGGGGCCTGAAAGACGCCCTCGTCGTGTGCTGCGACGGGCTGAGCGGGCTGCCCGAGGCGATCGGGCACGTATGGCCCGAGGCGATCGTGCAGACCTGCGTGGTCCACTTGATCCGCACCTCGATGCGGTATGTCGCCTACGCCGACCGCAAGAAGATCGCCGCCGCGCTGCGCCCGATCTACACCGCCGCGAACGCCTCGGCCGCCGAGGCCGCGCTCGAAGCGCTGCGCGGCACGTTCGCCCGCAGCGCACCCGGGGTGATCTCCGCATGGGAGCGGTCCTGGGAGACGTTCATACCGTTTCTCGACTTCCCCCTCGAGCTGCGACGGGTCATCTACACGACCAACGCCATCGAGTCGATGAACTTCCAGCTCCGCAAAATCAGCAAGACCCGCGGGCACTTTCCCGACGACGACGCCGCGATCAAACTGCTCTACCTCGGCATCCGCCGCATCGAGGGCCGCCACATCGACGGCGAGGGCCGCCACGTGCCGGCCGGACAGCTACGCGGCACCGGAACCTACGGCTGGAAGCGGGCCCTGAACGACTTCGCGATCCGCTTCCCCGGCAAACTCCCGGTCTGACCAGCAAAACCGTCACCGACGGCAACCGCCGACGGAGACCCGAAGAAGGAAGAACCGTCCCCAAACTTACACACTCCAATTGACAAGCCCCTCGATCCGCGACGCGTTCTCCCGCAAGGTCATCGCGTGGGAGAGCAGCGATGTCGCGGACGCGGACCTGGTGTGCGCGGTCCTCGAGTACGCGCTGCGCTCCAGGCGCCCGCCTGCCGACGGCAGCCTCGTGCACCACGCGGACCACGGGTCGCAGTACACCTCGATCAAGCTGAGCACGCGGCTGGTGCGGGCCGGGATCACCGCGTCCATGGGCACGGTCGGGGACTCCTACGACAACGCCCTGGCCGAGAACATGTGGTCCACGCTCAAGACCGAGTGCGTGCGCCGCCGGGAGTTCGCCACCCGGGCCGAGGCGAACCAGGCCCTGTTCGAATACCTCGACGGGTTCTACAACCCGCGAAGGATCCAGCGCAATCTCGGCTACCGATCCCCGGACGAGTACGAAGCCGCCCACGACGCTGGCGAGTTGACCGCGGCCGACCTCGAGCGACTGGCGCGCGATGCGACCCGTCGCCGCCACCGCCGCACCGAGCGCGCGAAAAGCCCGGCACTACCGGCCGGCCCGCAGGCCCGGCAACTGCCCGGACAGCGACCCACACCCACCGCCAAACGGGTACCCCCATCCGGGCGAACCCGGCCACAACAAGAAAACACCAGATCAACGGGCTAGATCACACGGAAAACTCTAGGGAAGCTCAGGGCCCGGGCCGGTCGGTGGGGTTGCCGAGGTCGGCGAGGATGGTGTGGGTGCGGGCGGTGTGCAGGGCGAGGGTGAAGGACATCCGGTCGGGGTCGGTGCCGGGGATTGTTTCGGCTGCTTCGCACATGAGGGTGCGTAGGGCCTGGTAGACGGTGAGGATGCCCCACATCTCCTGGGCCAGGCCCGCGGGGTCGCGTGAGCGTAGGACGCGTCCGTCGAGCAGGGTGTGGCGGATGGCGAGGAACGCGGTCTCGGTCTCCCAGCGTTCGTGGTAGAGGGCGAGGAGTGTGGGTGCGGGGTCGGACCGGTGTTCGAGCAGGGTGGTGATCAGCCGGTAGGTGCCGGTGTGGGTGGAGCCGTCGGTGGCGGTGACGGTGACCTCGGCTTCGATCACCCGCATCCTGAGTGTGCCGATCAGGGTGAGGTAGGAGCCGTCGGGTAGGTGTGCGAGCACGGGCGGGCGGCGGTTGGCGGTGGCGCGCACGAGCAGGTGTGCCCCGGTGCCGGCGGCTTTGGCCAGGAAACCGGCGGCGTCGAAGCCGCGGTCGGCCAGTAGCAGCATGCTCGCGTCGAGGTGGGCAAGGAGTTTCTCGGCGTAGGCGATCTCCCCGGTGCCACTCGGTCCGAACACCGCTGCGGCCAGTGCGCGGGTGCCGGTCTCGGCCAGGGTCATGAGCATCAGCATCGGGTAGCCGGCGTGTCCGTGGCGTACCGGTGCGCGGCCGTAGACGGCCCGGTTGTCCGGGGTGTCGGGGATCTTGGTGGAGGAGCAGCCGTCGAACGCGACCGTGCGCCACCTGCGGTAGCGCGTTCCGGGGGTGTGTGGTTGCGCGATCGGGCCGGCGAGCACGTCGAAGAGCGCTTTGACCGGTTCCGGCCCGATCCGCCGGCGTGCGTCGCGCAACGCCTTCTCCGAGACCGCCGGTGCCCTCAGTCCCGCGCTCAGCACGGAGAACACCCCGGATATCGGGGCCTTCTCGAACAGCGCCATCGCCAGCACGAGGTAGAGCGCGACGCGTGAGGGCAGCCGGCGCACTCGCCGCTCGGTGCGGCCGGTCTCGGCGAGTACCGCGTCGACCAGCTCGAACGGGATCACCTGTGTCAAAGGACCGAGATGGCCCGCGGCGAAGGAACCACAGGCGCGCGTGATGGCGCGGGTAAGAGCGGGCATGGCAGACTTGGCAGGCAACGAGACCTCTGATTTCCCGGGCAGTCCTGGCAGACCGCACCGGTGTATCAGAGGTCTCGTCCCGTTCGCGCGTCCACCACCCCGACCAAGACCGACATGCCCTGAAAAGCACCACTTGACAGGGCCGGGAAACCCTTAACTACGCGGCATTGGGGTTCTGCCGGGAGGTCAAGCGGCGCCATGCACAATCCACCACCAGCGGAAACCACCGCCGCTTGACCTCCCGGCAGGTCCCTGATTGCCTCCGGGGACCAACCGAGGAGAGAACACACCCCCGGCACCTGACCATCACGAACCCCAGCCCGTCCCCCACGCCAGCACCCACGCAAACCCGGCACTCTCTCCGAGGGAAGGGCCTGCCAGCGGCGACTTTGATCTTGAAACCGCAGCTCGCCCTGGCAACGTAACGGGTGGGCGGGTGGTCAGGTGAAACGGGCGACGCGAAGCGGCCGCACGCACCATGGCCCCACCAGCACTCAGCTGATCATCGCTTCGCAGTAGACGAGCCGTCGGCCCAGCCCGCCTACCGTCCGGCCGCGTAGCCCTGCATCCCGCGCGGGTTGGCGCCCGCGCGCAGCACCCCGGTCCGCGGGTCGCGGGACACCGCCGAGAGCCGGCCCAGCGACCACGGGCCGGACTGCACCGGCAGGTGCCCGCGCTCGCGCAGCGCGTCGAACACCTCCCGCGGGAACCGCTCCTCGACCACCACGTCGAGGGGCGCGCGCGTGCGCGGGGTAAAGGACTGCGGGAAAGCCGAGGAGTGCCAGGCCGGGGCGTCGATCGAGGTCTGCAGGTCGAGCCCGTCCGCGATGTGGTTGAGCAGGAACAGCAGCTGCCACTGGTCCTGCTGGTCCCCGCCGGGCGTGCCGAACGCGGTCACCCCGCCCGCCCCGTCCGTGATCATCGAGGGGCTCAGCGTCGTGCGCGGGCGCTTGCCCGGGGCCAGGCTGTTGGGTAGCCCGGGCTCGAGCCAGAACATCTGCCCGCGGGTGCCGAGGCAGAACCCGAGCTCGGGAATCGTCGGGTTCGACTGCAGCCAGCCGCCGGACGGGGTGGCCGAGACCACATTGCCCCAGCGGTCCACCACGTCGATGTGGCAGGTGTCGCCGCGGGTCGCGCCGTTGGGCTCTGGCTTCTCCACGTTCGTCATGGCGTCGGCGACCGAGCCGGAGGCGGCCAGCGCCGCGGGGGAGGAGAGGAACCCGGGCAGCCGCGGCTCGCGGCCGCCCGGCGATCCGGGCCGCAGCTGCGCCGAGGCCGAGTCGCCGACCAGCGCCGCGCGGGCCTTGAGATACGCCGGGTCCAGCAGGTCCGGCATCGCCGCGAACGCCTCGGGCGAGTCGCCGAAGTAGGCCTCGCGGTCGGCGAAGGCGAGCTTGGCCACCTCGGCGACGCGGTGGATCCGCTCGGCGCTGCCGTGCGGCGGCAGCTCCCCGAGCGCCTCGAGCATGCCGAGCTGGATCAGCAGCGCAGGGCCCTGCGACCACGGCCCGGCCTTGTGCACGGTCACCCCGTGCCAGTCCAGGCTGACGGTCGGCTCGTACGCCGGGCGCCACGCGGCCAGGTCCGCGCCGGCGAGCAGGCCCCGGTGCGCCCGGCCAGACTCGTCGAACACCTCCCGCGCGGCGTGCGCGTCGATCGCCTCTGCCACGAAGCCCGTGTACCAAGCCTGATACGCCGCCTCGAGCTGCGCTTCGCGGTCCGGTCCGGCCGCCTCCGCCTCGCTCAGCAGTCTGCGATAGGTCTCGGCCAGCTTCGGCAGCGCGAACATCCGGCCGGCCACGGGGGCCTCGCCGCCGGGCAGCCACTGTGCGGCCGAGTCGCTCCAGTGTGTGCGGAAGTGGCCGGCCACGGTCGCGATCGTGCGGGCGACCCCGGGGACCAGCGGGTGGCCGTGCTCGGCGTATCCGATCGCGAACTCGATCACGTCGCGCAGCGGCAGCGTGCCGTGGTCGCGCAGCAGGGTCAGCCACGCGCCCATCGCGCCCGGCACGACCGCCGGGAGCTGGCCGGTGCCCGGGATCAGTTCGAGGCCGAGCTCCTCGAAGCGCTCGATGGTGGCGGCGGCCGGCGCCGGTCCCTGGCCGCACAGCACCCGCGGGACCGGGTCGGCCGCGGTGGCCAGGATGATCGGCGCGTCGCCGGCCGGGCCGTTGAGGTGCGGCTCGACCACGTGCAGGGTGAAAGCGGCGGCCACGGCGGCGTCGAACGCGTTGCCGCCGCGCTCGAGTGTCGCCATGCCGGCCGCGGTGGCCAGGTAGTGGGTACTGGCCACCATGCCGAAAGTGCCGGCCAGTTCCGGACGGGTGGTGAATCCATCGATCGCCATACCCCGGAGCATAGTGCCCGTCCACGCTAAGCTGGGAAGCTCTCCGCCTTTCCTGAACCGGCTCTGAACCGCATGGATAAGGAGTGCCCTGATGCCTGACCGCTTTCCACCCATCGAGCCCTACAACACCGGCCTGCTCGAGGTCGGCGACGGCAACCGGGTCTACTTCGAGGAGTGCGGCAACCCGGAGGGCAAGCCCGCGCTCGTCGTGCACGGCGGGCCCGGATCCGGCTGCCGGCCCGGCCATCGACGGGTCTTCGACCCGGAGAAGTACCGCATCGTCCTGTTCGACCAGCGCAACTGCGGCCGCAGCCTCCCGCACGCGAGCGACCCGGCCGTGGACCTCGCCGCCAACACCACCGACCACCTCATTGCCGACATGGAGCTGCTGCGCGAGCACCTCGGCATCGGTCAATGGCTGCTGTACGGCGGCTCGTGGGGCTCGACGCTGATCCTGGCCTACACCCTGCGCCATCCCGAGCGGGTCTCAGAAGTCGTCATCTCGGCCGTCACCATCGGGCGCGCCGCCGAGATCGAATGGCTCTACCAGGGCGTCGGACGGTACTTCCCCGAGCAGTGGGAACGTTTCCGGGACGCGGTGCCCGAGGCCGAGCGCGGCAAGGACGTCTTCGACCTGCTCGCCGCCTACGGCCGCCTGGCCCGCGACCCCGACCCGCTGATGCGTGAGCATGCCACCCGCGAGTGGCTGGCCTGGGAGGACGCCGTGATCTCGGTGGAGCCCAACGGCACGCCCAACGCCTACAGCACGCGCCCGGCCTTCAACCTGAACGCGTTCGTGCGCATCTGCGCGCACTACTTCTCCCAGGACTGCTTCGTCGACGGCGACGCGCTGCTGCGCGACGCCGGACGGCTCGGGCACATCCCGGCCGTCTTCGCGCACGGCCGCTTCGACCTCGGCGGCCCGCTGATCTACGCGTGGGAGCTCGCCCACGCCTGGCCCGGTTCCCGGCTCGAGATCGTCGAGGACGCCGGGCACACCGGCAGCGACGCCATGGGCGCGGTGACCCGCGCGGCCATCGACGGGTTCGCCCGGCGCTGAGCGAGCCGGCCGCGGGTCAGGCCTCGTCGAGGCCCTCGGCGTATTCGACCTCGAGCTCGCCGTCTTCGCCGTCGTCGGGGCCGGCGAGCTCGATCGCCTCCCGGATGTCCTTGATCAGCCGCGGCATCGCCGCCTCGATCAGGCTGAGCACGTGTTCGAACTCGGCGTTCCCGCCGTAGTACGGGTCCGGCACGTCGAGGCGGGTGCCGGCGGCCGGGTCGTAGGAACGCAGCAGCCTGAGCTTCGCGGTGTCCTGCGGGCCGCGCGCCTGCCGGCGCAGCTCCTGCAGGTGCCCGGTGTCCAGGGCCAGGACGAGGTCGTACGCGTCGAACCACTCGCGCCGGAACCGGCGGGCCTGGTGCGCCGAGGTGTAGCCGTGCCGTCGCAGGGTACGCACGGTGCGGTGGTCCGCCGGGTCGCCCACGTGCCAGCCGCCGGTGCCCGAGCTGTCCACCTCCACCCGCGCCCCGAGGCCTTCGCGGCCCAGGTGTCCGCGCAGCACGTGCTCGGCCATGGGGGAGCGGCAGATGTTGCCCGTGCACACGAACGTGACCCGATAGGGCATCCCTGGTCCTTCCGTCGACGTCGGGACAACCAGCATAGATCCACGGGTTCGACGGCCCGTCACGGCCCGCGCATCCGGCGCCCGCCGCGTGCGCGGGCGAGGTGCGCCCCGGCGCGATAGATTCGAAGACGCGAGCCCCCGGCGACGGGCGGCGGGAGACGGAAGGGGCGCGGAGACGTGGACGCGCGGTCGGCGATCGATCTCAACAGCGACCTCGGCGAGGGCTTCGGTGCCTGGCGGATGGGCGACGACGAGGCCTTGCTCGCCGTCGTCACCAGCGCCAACATCGCCTGCGGCTTCCACGCCGGGGATCCGGGCACGATGCGGCGCACCTGCCGGACCGCGGCCGAACGCGGCGTGGCCGTCGGCGCGCACGTCAGCTACCGCGACCTTGCCGGATTCGGACGCCGGCCGATGCGGGTGCCCGCGCAGGAACTGGCTGATGAGATCACGTATCAGATCGCCGCGCTCGACGGCTTCGCGCGCCTCGCCGGGACGCGCGTGCGCTACGTCAAGCCGCACGGCGCGCTGTACAACACCGTCGCCGTCGACGCCGAGCAGGCCGGCGCGCTCGCCGACGCCGTACACCGCTACGACCCGCGGATGCCGGTGGTCGGCCTGGCCGGCTCGGCCGGCCTGCGGATCGCGGCCGAGCGCGGGCTGCCGGTGGTCGCCGAGGCTTTCGCAGACCGCGCCTACACCCCGGACGGCACCCTCGCCCCGCGCTCCCAGCCCGGCTCCGTCCTGCACGAGGCGGCCGAGATCGTCGAACGCTGCCTGGCCATGGTGCGCGAGGGCCGCGTCGCCGCGGTGGACGGCACCCCGATCGCGCTGCACGCCGACACCGTGTGCGTCCACGGCGACACCCCCGGCGCGGTGCGGATCGCGCAGGAGCTGCGCGCCGGACTGCTCGCCGCGGGAATCGAGCTACGGCCGTTCGCCGACACAGAGTCCTGACGCAGTCCTGAGGCAAGGGGGGCGGACGTCCGCCCGGCGACGGCGTACGCTACCGCATGAGCGTCGGCCCACACTGAGGAAATCCCGCTGCCATGCCCGAAACCGCCACAGCCGTCCGCCAGGTCCGCCGCCCCGAAGGAGCGCCGCGTCCGGAGGACTTCGAACTCGTCGAGGTCGAGATCCCCGCGCTCGAGGCGGGCCAGGTCCTGGTGCGCAACCTGTTCCTCTCGGTCGACCCGTACCACCGGGAGCTGATGGACTCCGAGGGGTGGCGCAAGGGCTTCGGGCTCGAGGGCGGCAGCCTCGGCCGCGTCGTCGCCTCGCGCGAGCCCCTGCTGCCGCGCGGCACGATCGTGCACCACCGGCACGGCTGGAGCAGCCACGCCGTGCTCACGGCCGGCGAGGTGCGCGAGATCGAGCGCGCCGCGGGCGTGCCGCTGAGCACGTACCTCGGGCTGCTCGGCGGCACCGGGCTGACCGCGTACGTCGGCTTGCAGCGGATCGCGCGGCTGCTGCCGGGCGAGGACGTGTTCATCTCCGGCGCCGCCGGCGCCGTCGGCAGCGCGGCCGGCCAGATCGCCCGGATCCTCGGCGCCCGGCGGATCGTGGGCAGCGCCGGCTCGCCCGCGAAGATCAAGCATCTGACGGACCGGCTCGGCTTCGACGCCGCATTCGACTACCACGACGGCATCGCCGGGCAACTGACCCGCGCCTTGCCGCGCGGCATCGACGTGTACTTCGACAACGTCGGCGGCGACCACCTCGAGGCCGCGATCGGCGCGCTGCGCCGGTTCGGCCGGATCGCCTGGTGCGGGGCCGTCGCGCAGTACAACAACCCCGAGGAGCCCCCGCCCGCGCCGCGCAACCTCTACGACGTGGTCGGCAAGAGCCTGCGCATGGAGGGCTTCCAGGTGGGCAACCACCTCGACGCGCGCGAGGAGCTCGGGGCCCTGCTGATCCCGCGCATCCAAGCCGGAGACGTGCAGGTCGACGAGACGGTCACCGAGGGGATCGAGCACACCGTGGACGCCTTCCTCGGCATGCTGCGCGGCGAGAACATCGGCAAGGCCGTGGTGCAGCTGGCCGACGGGGTCGGGGACTGACGTCGCTCAGCCCTGCGCGTCGTCGCCGATCGCGTCGGTCAGGGCGCGCAGCACGGGCAGGGCGGCTTCGAGCGCTGCGACGTCCTGCGCGCTGAGCCGGCCGAGCTGGCGGGCGAAGAGTTCGGCGCGCTCGTCGGCCCACCGCTCCAGCCGCTCCCGGCCGGCCTCGGTGGCCCGCAGCACGGCGCCGCGACGGTCGGTGGGGGAGGTCTCCCGGTCCAGGTACCCGAGCTTGATCAAGTGCTGGACCTGCGTGGAGACCGAGTTGCCGGCCAGGTGCAGCTCGCGCGCCGCGGCCGTCACGGAGATCCCGGGCTGCTCGATCACCAGGCGCAGCAGCTCGCCCTGCGCACCCGCCAGCGGCTCGAAGTGCAGTTGCGAGCGCACCCGCCGCCGCACCGTACGGTGCAGTCCCGCGAGCGAAGACGCCAGGTCCCCGGCCAGGCGCAGCCGGCCGGTCGGCGACGGGGTGTCAGCTGCCGTCATGGGCCAAGGCTATATCCACGGCCGTTCAGGCGGGGAAAACCAGTTGGCCCGGGGCGTCGCGCCCGCGATACTGCGCGCGTGACGGAACCGACCGACTCAGTGTTCTCCGACGCCGACGTCGCCGAGCTCTACGACGTGCTCAACCCGTGGAACAGCGGCGGGTTCCGGGCCGACGCGGCCTTCTACGACCCGCGGATCCTCGCGGCCGCATCCGTGCTCGACGTCGGCTGCGGCACCGGCAGCGCCCTCAAGGCCGCCCGCGCGGCCGGACACACCGGCCGACTCGTCGGAATCGACCCGGACGTGGCCGCGCTCGAGCGAGCCCGCCGGTGCGACGAGGTCGCATGGGTGGAGGGGCGCGCGGCGGACGTCGGCCGATGGCCGGGCGCATTCGAGCTCGCCGTCATGACCGGCAACGCCTTCCAGTGCCTGATCGAGGACGACGACGTGCGCGCCTCGCTCGCCGCCGTGCGCACGGCCCTGTGCCCGGGCGGACGGTTCGCCTTCGAGACCAGGCATCCGCAGGCGCGGGCCTGGCAGGATTGGCCCATCGGAGTGACACGGGCTCAGCTGCCCGACGGCCGAGTCCTCCATGTGACGTACCAGATCGATGCGATCGTCGGCGACGTCGTACACGTCGCCGAGATCACCGCCTCGCCCGGCGTCGACGCAGCACCCGACCGTGTCCTGCGCGTCGACCGGATGCCGCTGCGGTTTCTCGACGTGCCGAAGCTCAACGGGTTCCTGGCCGGTGCCGGCTTCGCGATCGGGCAGCAGCACGGCGGTTGGGTCGGGGAGCCGCTGAGCCCGCAGAGCACGATGATCGTCACGGTCGCCCGGCGCCTCTGAAGGCCGGCCGGTTCGGGCCCCGCCTCTACGCGGGCTGCTTGGCCTCCGTCAGCACGCCCGCGAGCAGCACGTCGAGCATGGCGGGCGCCATCGACGGGTTGTCCTGGGCGGCCATGGCGATGCCGTAGACCATCCGCATGATCGTGCCCGGCTCGATCTCCGGGCGCGCCTCACCCGTCTGCTGCGCCCGCTCGAGCATCTCGGCCCAGACGGCGTGCACCGTGCCGCGGCAGGTGGTCAGCGCGGCCGGCACCGGCGCGGTGTCCGAGAGCAGCGCCTGCACCGCGCGCTTGATCGCGCTGTTGCGCATGCTCATGCGCAGGTAGGCGCGGATGAACGCGTCCAGCGCAGCGCCCGGGGGCTCGGTCGCGATCAGCCGCTTGCCTTCCTCGGAGAGCTCCTCGAGGTCGGCCACGTAGACCGCGGCCAGCAGGTCCGCCCGGGTGGGGAAGTGGCGGTAGAGCGTGCCCGCGCCGACCCCGGCCCGCCGGGCGATCTCGTCCAGCGGCGCGTCGTTGCCGAGCTCCACGAACAGCTCGCGGGCAGCCGCGATCAGCGCTTCGTAGTTGCGACGGGCATCGGCTCGCATGCTGGGCTCCTCGGAACAGACGGAGAAAGTCTCCGTTTCCACTTGCTAACCGGAGATGGTCTCCGTATAGTCGTTCTCGGCACTAAGTGGAGAGTAGCTCCACTTAGCCCAACCGCGCCACCCCCTCCCGACATTCCACCACTTCCGAGTCTTCCGGAGTACCCAGCCATGTCCGAACGGACCCTGCAGTCCCCCGTCACCCCCGCCGCCCGCCCCGTCCTGCCGCCGGCCGCGGTCCAGACCCACGCCCGGAACGCGCGGCGGCCAGATCTGGATCCGCAGCCCAGGGCCAGACCTGGGCTGGCCCTGGCCGTGATCCTGTCCGCGCAGCTCATGCTGATGATCGACGCCACCGTGATGAACGTGGCGCTGCCCCGGATCCAGGAGGGCCTGCACTTCTCCAGCTCCTCCCTCGCCTGGGTCCTGGACGCCTACACGCTCACCTTCGGCGGCCTGCTGCTGCTCGGCGGACGGCTCGGTGACCTCTTCGGCCGCCGGCGCCTGTTCACCCTCGGCATCGTCGTGTTCACCCTGGCCTCGCTGGCCGGCGGCCTGGCCACCTCGGCCACCTTCCTGCTCGCCGCCCGGGTCGCCCAGGGCGTCGGCGCGGCCATGGCCGGACCGAGCGCGATAGCCCTGCTCAACAGCACCTTCACCGAGACCAAGGCGCGGGTGCGGGCGCTGGCGCTGTTCTCCGGCATCTCCTCGGCCGGCTTCGGCGTCGGGCTGGTGCTCGGCGGTGTGCTGACCGACGCGGTCTCCTGGCGCTGGGTGATGTTCATCAACATCCCCTTCGGCGTGATCGCCGCCGCCCTGGCCGGCCGGGTGCTGCGCCAGCCGGCCCGGCACGAGACCAGCGTGGACGTCGTCGGCGCGCTGACCGCCACCCTCGGCGTCGGGTCGCTGGTCTACGGCTTGATCCACGCCGCGTCCGAGGGCTGGGGCAACGCCGTCACGCTCGCCCCGATCGGCGTCGGCGTGCTGCTGCTGGCCGGCTTCGTCTTCTCGCTCACCCGCGCCCGGCACCCGTTGCTCCCGCTGCACCTGTTCAAGGACCGCAACCGGGCCGCGGCCTACGCCAACTTCATGATCGGCCCGGCGGCAGGCTTCGGCTCCTTCTTCTTCCTGACCCAGTACCTGCAGGAGGAGCTGCACTACAGCCCGCTGCGCACCGGCTTCGCCTTCCTGCCGATGTCCGCGATCATCTTCACCGCCTCCCGGCTGATCCCGCGGCTGCTGCCGCGCTTCGGCCCCAAGCCGATGGCGGTGACCGGCAGCGTGCTGCTGCTGATCGGGCTGGTCGGCTTCGCCCAGGTCGGCGCGCACGCCGCGTACTTCCCGACGGTGCTGTGGCCGATGGTCGTGATGGCGCTCGGCATCGGGCTGGCCTTCAGCCCGCTGACCGTGGTGATCATGTCCTCGGTGCGCCCGGAGGACGCCGGCGCGGCCGGCGGCACCATGCAGACCGTGCAGCAGACCGGCGTCAC
Source organism: Actinospica robiniae DSM 44927 (assembly GCF_000504285.1). Lineage (NCBI taxonomy): Bacteria > Bacillati > Actinomycetota > Actinomycetes > Catenulisporales > Actinospicaceae > Actinospica > Actinospica robiniae. The sequence continues at coordinate 955,524 of NZ_KI632511.1, forward strand.
CCTCGGCCTGGCCCTGCTGGTGACCGTCTCCGGCGCCGCGGCCCGGCACAACCCGGCCACGGCCCTGGTCAGCGGAACCCACGCGGCCATGTACGCCGCCGCGGTGGCCGCGGCCGCCTCGATCCTGGTCGGTCTGACGTTCCGTAAGCAGCAGCGCGAAGAATAGTCTGCCCGGTTTATCGCCGCGGACGGCCGCCTCGCCTACGATGCTCGTATGAGTCGTGGGGAGGCGGCCGTCCGCGTTGGGGGCTTGGTGAAGACCTATGCCCGGCGCAACGTGGTGGACGGGCTCGATTTCGAAGTGGCCACAGGCGAGATCTTCGCCCTGCTCGGTCCGAACGGCGCGGGTAAGACGACCACCACCGAGATCCTCGAGGGCCATCGCACGCGCGACGCCGGCGAGGTCACGGTGCTGGGTGTCGACCCGCAGCAGGTGGACCGCGCGTGGCGGGCCCGGATAGGCATCGTGCTCCAGTCCGTCGGCGACTACCGCGACCTGACCGTGGCCGAGGTGGTGCGCCACTTCGCCGGATACTTCCCCCGGCCGCGCGACCCGGCCGAAGTGATCGAGCTGGTCGGGCTGACCGAGCAGAGCCGCACCCGCAACGCGAAGCTCTCCGGCGGCCAGCGCCGCCGCCTCGACGTCGCGCTCGGCATCCTCGGCCACCCGGAGCTGCTCTTCCTGGACGAGCCGACCACCGGCTTCGACCCCGAGGCCCGGCGCCAGTTCTGGGGACTGATCCGCTCCCTGCGCGCCGAGGGCACCACCATCGTGCTGACGACGCATTACCTCGAGGAAGCCGAGCAGCTCGCCGACCGCGTCGCCGTGATCAACCAGGGCAGGCTGCGGGCCCTGGACACCCCCGACCGCCTCGGCGGGCGTGACCGCGCCCCCGCGATCGTGAGCTGGACGGATCCGGAGACCGGCCCGCAGCGGGTCGAGTCCACCGAGCCGACCCGCATCGTCAGGGAGCTGCTTGCCCGCCTTCCCCAGGACGCCGAGATCCCCGGCCTGTCGGTGCATCAGCCGACCCTCGAGGAGATCTATCTGCGGATGGTCGGCCACGACGCCGACGCCGGCGCCGAGTCCGACGCCGGCGCCGAGTCCGACGCCGCGCCCGCACCGGCCGTCCCGACGGGTAAGGAGCAGCGATGACCCGCGACGCCCAGGTCTCCCCGGCCCGGTACGTCATCACCGGCCCGCCCCTGCCCTCCGCGCTGCGCCTCGGCCTGAGCCGGTCGCGCCTGGAGCTGACCCAGTACTTCCGCCAGCGTGACGCGGTGGTCTTCACCTTCGGCTACCCGCTGATCATGCTCGTGATCTTCGGGTCCATCTTCTCCGGCGACGTGCAGGGCACGAACATCCCCTATGTCCAGTACTTCACCGCCGGGATCACCGCGACCGGCGTGATGTCGATCGGGTTCCAGAACACCGCCGTCGCGATCGCCTCCGACCGCACCGACCTGGCGATCAAGCGCCTGCGCGGCCTGCCGATGCCGGAGCTCTCGTACTTCCTCGGCAAGCTCTTCGCCTCCCTCGTCGAGGGCGCGATGCAGACGGCGCTGCTGATCGCCTGCTCGATCGCGTTCTTCCACGTCCACCTGCCCGCGAACGGCGAGGACTGGGTCACCCTGCTGTGGGTCTTCACCCTCGGGCTGGCCACCTGCGCCGCCCTCGGGATACTGCTGGGCGGCTGGGTCAAGGACGGGCGCACCGCCAGCGCCGTGACGCTGCCGCCGTTCCTGGTCCTGCAGTTCGTCTCCGGCGTGTTCTTCCCGTTCAACGAGCTCAGCCCGGTGCTGCGGTCGATCGGCGCGCTCTTCCCGCTCAAATGGATGTGCCAGGGCCTGCGCTCGGTCTTCCTGCCGAACGCCGCACTGGTCGCCGAGCCCGCGCACTCCTGGCAGCGCCCGGAGACGGCGGTGGTCCTGGCGGTGTGGCTGGTGGCGGCGCTGCTGCTGGCCCTGCGCACCTTCCGGTGGAAGGAAAAGTACGAGAATTAGGCCGTCCGCCGGTTCAGTGCCGCCGCTTGGGCACCTGCACCCGCATCAGGTCCTCGGCGACGTACAGCTCGCCGTCGAAGACCTCGCGCGCCTCCCGCTCGAACGCCGCCGGATCGGTGTACCGCTGCGAGAAATGGGTGAGCACGAGCGTGCGCACCCCGCACTCGGCCGCGACCCGCGCCGCCTGACGCGCGGTCAGGTGTCCGTGCTCGGCGCCCAGCGCGGCGTCCTCGGTGAGGAACGTCGACTCGATCACGAGCATGTCGGCATGGTCGGCGAGCTCGTACACGCCGTCGCACAGCCGGGTGTCCATGATGAAGGCGAACCGCTGCCCGACCCGCGGCGCGCTGACCTCGTCGAGCTCGACCACGCGCTCGCCGATCGTGATCCGCCCCTCCCGCTGCAGCTCGCTGATGTGCGGCCCGGCCACGCCCGCGGCCGCGAGGCGGTCCGGCAGCATGCTGCGACCGTCCGGCTCGATCAGGCGGTATCCGTACGCTTCGACACCGTGTGAGAGCCGGACGGCCTCGAGGCGGCCGAACCCCGAGTCGGACTCGTGTGCGAGCACGGTGCGCTCGCCCCAGGCCGGCACCTCGCGCAGCACCTGGCGGCGGTACTCCGGCCAGGTCCAGCACAGCCGGTCGAACAGGTGTTGTCCGGACATCGGAAAGTGGCAGTGCACGGGGTGCTCGACGTGCTCGTTCGCCATCCGGGAGAAGATGCCGGGCAGGCCGAAGCAGTGGTCACCGTGGAAGTGCGTGACGCAGACGCGGTGGATGTCGCCGGCGGACACGCCCGCGAAGGTCATCTGCCGCTGCGTGCCCTCGCCGGGGTCGAAGAGGAGGCCGGTGTCGTCCCAGCGCAGGAAGTAGCCGTTGTGGTTGCGGGTCCGGGTGGGGACCTGCGAGGCGGTGCCCAGAACGATCAGCTCGCGCATTCGGTCATGGTAACGGCGCCCGCGCGCAGGCCGCAGCGCATTTCGCCGCCTCGGCCAGGCAGGGGTCAGCCCTCACTCGCGGCGACGGCGTCAGCCGTTCGGCCTCATCATGGCAAGCGCTTACTATGACCCCCGTGCTCGCACCGGCAACCGTCACCTGACCTCCGCGCACCGCGACCGCGCCGAGCGCAGCCGACAGCCCCGCCGTCCGCCTCCCGCTCAGCGCTCGCGGAAGCCGCCGAGGAAGCGCCGGAAGAGCCCGCCCTCGCGGGGCAGCGGGGCGTTCGGCTGCGGCGGCGTGGCACTGCGGGTGGCGATCGGCTGGTCGTAGTCCGTGCCGGCGATCGCGGCGACCACCTGGGGCAGGTCGTACTCCTCCGAGCCCGGGATCATCGGGACGAAGCCCACCATCATGCCGTCCCGCATGACCTGGGCTTCGAGGCCCGGGGTGTCGTCGGTGTCCCAGATCGCCTCGCGGCCGTCCGGCAGCACCACGCGCACGCCGATCTTGTACACACCCTCGCGCGCGAGGTGGGCGTTCACGCCCACCTCGCGCAGTGCGTCGACGACCCGGAGCGCCTTGTTCTCTTCCATAACGCCAGGCTAACCCAGGCCACCGGGGTCAGGTCATGCTTCCGCGGCCATTCTTCGGCCCGTCTTGCGCCGGCTAGCGCAGCGCGGCCGCGATCCGCTCCAGCCGTTCGATCCGGGCCTCGACGCTCGGGTGGGTGGAGAGCAGCTGGTGGCCGGTCTTGCCGGCCGCCTGCACCGGGCAGAAGTAGAACGCGTTGAGCGCGGTGGCGTGGCGCAGGTCCTTGTGCGGGATCCGGGCGGCCTCGGCCGAGGTCTTGACCAGCGCGGCGGACAGCGCCGCCGGGTTGCCGGTCAGCTGCGCGGCGGCCTGGTCGGCGGCGAACTCGCGATAGCGCGAGAGCGCGCGGACCAGCAGCACCGAGACCAGCCAGGTCGCCGCGGCCAGCGCGGTGACGGCCAGCGCCACCAGCAGGAACTGCACCATGCCGCGGGCCCGGCCGGCGATCAGCATCAGCCGGGCGCCGAGGCGCGCGGTCAGGCCGGCGAGCACGCCGATGAACGAGGCGACCGTCATCACCACGGCGTCCCCGTGCGCGACGTGCGCGAGCTCGTGCGCGAGGACGCCCTCGAGCTCCTCGTCCTCGAGCTGGGCCAGCATCCCGCGGGTCACGCACAGCACCACGTTCTCGCGCCTGCGGCCGGCGGCGAAGGCGTTGGGCAGCGACGAGGACGCGACGGCGAGGCGCGGCTTGGGCGTGTCAGCCAGCGCGCAGAGCCGGTCCACGATCGCGTGCAGGCGCGGCTCCTGCTCGGCGTCCACCTCCTGCGCGCCGGCCACCCGGAGCGCGACCTTGTCGCAGGAGAGCATCTGGAAGGCGAAGAAGCCGGCCACCGCCGCGACGCCCAGCGGCCACCACCGCCCGAGCACGAGTATCAGGACCGCGATGGCGGCCGCGTACGCCAGAGCGAGCGCCCCCATCACCGTGAGCATCCGCACGGACAGTTGACGGTCCGTCCGGAACCGGGATCGAGCCGTACTCGCCATAGTCGTCCTCCCCTTGGACGCCTGCACGCCTTGCGCGGGATCGCCGCCTTTTCCTCAATGTACTCCCGAGTTGCGAGATGCGTGTAGGGTCAGCCAGTTTCGGTGGGTGGAGGTGCGCGAATCGCAGATCACCGAGAATCCCGCCTGTGCCAACGCGTTCGTGATCGCCTCGGCGGCGTGGTAGACGAAGTAACGCCGCTGCTCGTCCTCCCGGTACGCGACCTGTTCCCAGCCTTCGCCCTCGCCTTCGGCGATCAGCAGGCCCAGTCGGCCCTCCGGACGCAGTACCCGGTGGAACTCGTCGAGCACGCCCGGGACCGTCTCGCGCGGGATGTGCAGCAGCGCGGCCGAGCACCAGACCCCGTAGAGCGCGCCGGTGCGGATCGGCAGGGCCCGCATATCAGCCTGCGCCAGCTCGGCGATCCCCAGAGCGCCGAGCATCTCGAAGGACAGGTCGAACCCGTAGGCCCGCAGACCCAGCTCCCGCAGGCGCTCGGTCTGGTGCCCCGGGCCGCAGCCGATGTCGCCGACCCGGGCCCCGGCGCCGAGGGCTTCGCGCAGCCGGGCGAGGTGCGTCGTGGCGAGCCAGTCGGCCTCGCCGCGCCGCTGCCGGCCGGCGTAGTCGGCCGCGATGGCGGTGTACGTGTCCTGTGTCTCGCGGAGCGCGTCGGTCACAGGTGTCTGGCCGCGTGCATCTCCTGCCAAAGGAGTCCGAAGTTGTCCGCGCCCGCGCGCATGATGGTGACCTTGCCCAGCCGGGCCCGGCCCACGATCCGGATCAGCGGGCCGTCCTCGGGCTCCTGGCCGGCCGCGTCCTGCGGACTGCGGGAGCGGCCCCACACCGCCCACTTGCCGAGCACCGCGCCGCCCTCGTCGATGATCCGCGCGTTCGCCGGCACCCGCAGCACCAGTTTGCCGCAGAAGGAGTTGACCGAGACCGTGATCTCCCGGCCCGGCAGCACCGCGTCGGACATGTCCACGATCAGGGCGCCGAACAGCGCCCGAAGCTCGGTGTGCCGCCCGGGCACCCAGCGTCCGCCGCGGTGCACCTTGCTCAGCGTCGCGGTGACCTCCTGGCGCACCGTCGAGTCCGGGAGCACCACGTTGCCGCTGCGTTGCTTGGGCAGGTCCCGCGTGATCGGCTCGAGCTCCCCGTAGGTGCGCGCGGCGTAGACGGCCTCGAGCCGTTCGGCGTGCTCCTCGCTGGTGAGCCGGCCGACCGCGAGCGCCTCGCCGAGGATCACCGCCACCTCGTCCCGGTCCCGGTCGGCTGCACGCTGGTCAAGCTGGTCCCCGCTGCGTGCGGGCAGGTCTGGCAGATCTGCAGGCATGCGCAGGAGTGTAGCGCCGATGGGCGCTAAACGCGATATGTCGCGTCTCACGCAGGGGAGTGCGCCGTCCGGGGTCCGGCCTAGGCCTCGGCCTTGCGCTCGATCCGGTAGTGCAGCACCAGGAACGGCAGCCCGAAGACCCGGAACGCGTGCTCAGCGCGCAGCTGCCCGTCCTGGACGTGGACCTCGAGCTGCTCGGCGAACCCGTGCACGGCCGCGGCGGTCAGCTCGCCGGTCTCCCGGTCCACGTAGGTCAGATAGTGGCCCGGCTGGTCCGACAGGTCGCTGCGGCTGGTGAGGGTCAGGCCGCCGTCTTGCCGGTGCAGCGGGATCAGCGTGGCGGTGAAGTTCATCTCCGGCAGCGGGAACCCGACGCGCACGTAGCCGCGGTCCTCGTGCCGGTAGGTCGTGTAGATCCCGACGTAGATCGGCTCGTCGTCGTCCGCGAACGAGCGGATCCAGCCGCGCAGCAGCGGCTCGTCGGGGGAGGAGGGCAGGATCGTGTCGATCCGGCTGTGCACCCCGCGCAGCGCGTCGCGCTGGTTCATCGGCACGTTCGCCTGACCCAGCGGGCGGGCCAGCGCGGTGCGGTAGAGCAGGTAGCCCGGGCGCACCCAGGATCGCCACTCCGGCACGATGTCCAGCTTGAAGCGCGTGGTGTGCTGGTAGAACTCGGCCACGAGCGGATCGACGAGCTCGGGGTGGAACTGCGGGCCGTCGAGCTCCTCGAGCGAACCGATGATGCCGACGTCCGCGGTGTCGCGCACGTACTCCCGGCCCAGCCTCTGCGCCAGCTCGTCCACGTACCCGACGCCGACGTAGCGCGTGTGCGCCGAGAGCGGCAGGACGAACGGCAGCTGCTCCGGCCCGACCCGCTCCGCCAGCATGCTGATCTGCTCGTCGCGGAAGGCGAGCGCCGAGATCACGCGAAACGCCGTCACGGCCGCCGCGGCGGTGACGGCCGGGCTGGTGCCCGGCGCGCCGTAGCGCAGTCCCGCGCCGACCGCCGCACCGAGCAGCGGCCCGAGCGCCACCTTCTGCGGCCGCAGGCCCAGCGCGCCGGCCGCCGCGCCGGCGGCCGTGCCCACCGCGAGCGGCCCGGCGCCGGTCACCTGCCCGCCGATCCAGCCGAGCGGAGCCGCCACCGCCGCGCTGGCGGTGATCCGGGCCCAGCGCGCCGGGATCTGCCCGGGCTTCTGCCGTGCCCGCGCGACGGCCTCGACCGCGCCGAGCCCGGCCGCCCCGGCCAGGGCGCCGAGGGTGACGGCGCGCGGCCCGTGGCCGCTGCCGAGGGCGGCTCCGGCGATCGCGCCGAGCACCGAGGAGGTCGCGATCTGCTGGCCGCGGGTGGGCGGCTTGCGTCCGCCTGTCGCGTCGTCAGCCGCCGCGCCGGGGGCGCCGATCGGCGTGGTGAGGGCGGGGGACGAGGCCGGGGAGTGCGCGCCGGGGTGATCCACGTCCCGGAGCGTACCGGGTCGCCGCCCGCTGTTGCGCGGATCTACCCTGAGCAGGTGACCGACGAACTCTTCTCCACCGATCGCCTCGACGCCGCCCGCAAAGCCGCGGCCGACGCCGGGCTCGACGCGCTGATCGTCACCCCGGGCGCCGACCTGCGCTACCTCACCGGCTACGACGCGCTGCCGCTGGAACGGCTGACCTGCCTGCTGCTGCCGGTCGAGGGGGAGGCGGTGCTGATCGCCCCTCAGCTCGAGGTGCCCGCCGCCGAGGTCTCGCCGGCCGGCGCGCTGGGCATCGAGATCGCCGGCTGGGCCGAGACGCAGAACGCTTACGCCTTCGCCGCGGCCCGGCTGCCGAAGGGGATCGGCGCGGTCGGGGTGGACAACCACATGTGGGCGGAGAAGCTCGTCGGCTTCCGCGACGCGATGCCCGGGGTGCGCCAGGAGTTGGCCGGCCCGGTGCTCAGCGCCCTGCGCATGCGCAAGACGCCGCAGGAGGTCGAGGCGCTACGCCGTGCGGGTGACGCGATCGACCGCGTGCACTCCCGTATGGGTGAATGGCTGCGGGCCGGACGCACCGAACGGGAGGTCGCCCGCGACATCGCCGAAGCGATCCTGGCCGAGGGACACGTCCGGGTCGACTTCGTCATCGTCGCCTCCGGCCCCAACGGCGCCAGCCCGCACGCCGAGGCCTCCGACCGCGTCATCGAGCGCGGCGAGCCGGTCGTGGTGGACATCGGCGGCACCATGCCCGACGGCTACTGCTCCGACTCCACCCGCAACTACGTGCTCGGCGACCCGCCCGCCGAATACGCCGAGTACCACGCGGTGCTGCTGCGCGCCCAGCGGGCGCAGACCGAGGCCGTGCGCCCGGGCATCACCGCCGAGCAGCTCGACGCGATCGGCCGCGACATCATCGCCGAAGCCGGATACGGCGAGTACTTCGTGCACCGCACCGGCCACGGCATCGGCCTCGAGACGCACGAAGAGCCCTACATCGTCTCCGGCTCGGCCCGGCCGCTCGAGCCCGGCATGGCCTTCTCGGTCGAGCCGGGCATCTACCTGCCCGGCCGGCACGGTGCGCGGATCGAGGACATCTGCGTGTGCACGCCGGACGGCGGCATCCGGCTCAACCTGACCAGCCGCGAGCTCGGCATCCTCGTCTGACAGACCCGGCATGGCCCGCGAAAACCACTCGCGGGCCACGCGGCCGCGCTCGTAGCATCCTCGAATGCTGCCATCAGCCGACCGTGACCTGACCGAGCGTCTGTTCGCCCTCCTGCTGCCCGGCAGCGGCCCCGTCGCCGAGGTGCGAGCCCTCGAGGGCGGCTCCGTCAGCCCCGTCCAGCAGGTCTCCTTCACCGATCCGGCCGCGCCCGACGTCGTGCTCAAGCTCGGCCTGGGCCAGGAGAAGTGGACGGTGCTCAAGGAGGCGCACGCCTACCGGCGGCTCGCGGCCCACGGCATCGGCCCCATCCCGGAGGTCCTGGCCGGCGGCGAATCGATGGAACTGCTCGACGGCGGCTCGTGCGTCGTGATGTCCCTGCTGCCAGGGTGCACATTCGCGAAAGTGGGCGCCGAGCTGACTCAGGCTCAGACGCGCGACGTTTACGAGCAGCTCGGCGCGATCCTCGCCCGCATCCACGCCATCCCGATGCCGGCCTTCGGCTACACCTTCGACGACATCCTCGACCCGCTACCCGACAACGCCTCCCACATGGCGGGCTTCCTAGCCGACGGCCTGCGGGACTACCGCGCTCACGGCGCCGACGCCGGGTTGGCCGACGCCATCGCCGAGACCGTCGAGGCGCGAGCCGCCGCGTTCGCCGAGTGCCAGGCGCCCGTGCTCTGCCACGGCGACGCCCACGAGGACAACGTGCTCGTCGTCCCCGGCCCGGACGGGCGCTGGATCATCAGCGGTCTGATCGACCCGGCGAACATGCAGGCGGGCGACCCGGTGATGGAACTGGTGCGCACGGACCGGTTCGCCATCGCCGGCGACGAGGACAAGCTCGCCGGCCTGCTCGCCGGTTACGGCCGCGGCGGCGACCGGTGGCCGGCGGAGTGGGAGCCGCGGATGTACCTCTACCGGATCCTGCTGGCCCTGGAACTGCGCAACTGGTTCACCGACCGCAGCCCGCAGTTCGTCCCGGCCCTCGACGAGGAGCTGCGCACCCTCGTCGAGGGCCGGTAGCCGCGACGGAATGAGCTCGGCCTAGCGCGCGTCGATGATCTTCGTCGGCCGCACCGCGATCGCGACCCGGTCCTTCGCGTCCGGGGGCACCGTGGCCTCGCCGTTGTAGTGCGCGGACAGCCGCTGGTAGAGCTCGCCCTCCGGGTCGGCGTCGACGCGCTCGACCACGCCGCGCACCTCGACGTAACCGTACGGGTTGCGCGCGTCCAGGAACGCGATCGAGACACGCGGCTCGTGCTGGATGTTCTTGTACTTCTGCCGGAAGGTCGTGTGGGTGAACCAGACGAACTCCCCGTCCCAGACGAACCACATCGGGTTCACCTGCGGCTGGCCGTCCGGGCGGATCGTGCCGAGCTGGACGAAGACGGGCTGCTTGAGCAGCTGCTCCACGGAATCAGTGATCTGCACCATGCAACGACCCTAGATCAATGCCGAGCCGGGGCGCCAGCGGCTCCGAGCACCCCCGGCAGGGCCCGTCTGACGGCGGATCACACCGGCTCGTCCTCCGGCACGGTCCAGCCCTCCGGAGGCGCCACCGTGGCCGCGTCCGGCCCGAACGCCGCGACGTACACCGGCGCGAGTTCGCCCCACCGCTCGCCCGGGCGCCACAGCCGGCCGCCGTCGAGGTGCGTCTCGAGCAGATCCAGGCACTCGTGCCAGCCCGCCCCGTCCCGCGCGGCCTTGCCCAGTTCCTCCAGCGTCACCAGCAGCTCCAGCCGGGTGCCGGCCCCGCCCACGGTCAGGTCGAACTTGAGCGTGTCCGGACCCCACAGGTACTCCAGCACCCGCGGCTCGCGCACCTGCAGCACCGTGCCCGGCATCGGCGGCAGCTCCTGGCCGCCGAAGGTGAACTCGAGCGGCGCCCCCACCGCCCACTCGCCCTTCACGCCGCTGGGGAACCACTGGCCCAGCTGCTCCGCCTGGGTCAGCGCGGCCCAGACCTCCTCCGGCGGGCGGCCGAGCTCGCGTTCGTACCGCAGCGTCCACAATTCGCCGAGCCGGGTCAGTACCCCGTGCCGCACCACGTCCATGCCTCCACCATGCCCCTTACATGCTGCCAGGTGCGCGAGGCTGGGCCGTTCGGGCAAGATCGTCTCGTGACGTCCTTCGATCTTTCCGCGCCCTTCGCCCTCGAGGTGGCCGACGCCGAGCTCACCGAGTACCCGCTCGACCCCGAGCAGATCCACGCCGGCGACCCGCGGGTGGCCAGCCTGACCCTGCACGAGGAGTTCGACCCGGCCACCGGCCGCATCGTCGAGCGCGGCATCTGGGAGATCACCCCGGGCGTGGTCGCCGACGTGGAGGCGGACGAGCTGTTCGTCGTGCTAAGCGGCCGCGCCACGATCGAGTTCGCCGACGGCCCGACCCTCGAGGTCGGACCGGGCTCGGTGGCCGTGCTGCCGGAGGGCGCCGTCACCCGCTGGACCGTACACGAGACGCTGCGCAAGGTGTACCAGATCACCTCGGCCGCCGAGTCCGAAGCATAATCAGCAGGTGGACCCGACGGTGCAGGAGCAGCACGGCGGACTGCGCAGCTACCTGAGCCTGCTGCGGACGCCCGGGGCCAAGGGGTTCTCCGGGGCCGGGTTCGTCGCGCGCATGCCGCTGTCCATGATCGGTATCGGCACGGTGCTGCTGGTCGAGCGGGAGACCGGCAGCTACGCGATCGCCGGCACCGTCTCGGCCACCGCCGCCTTCGTCCAGGCGATCGGCTCGCCCGCGCTCGCCCGGCTGATCGACCGGCGCGGGCAGTCGGCCGTGGCCCCGCCGGCCGCGCTGGCCAGCGCCGCATCCCTGGTCGGGCTGATCCTCGCGCTCCGCTTCCGGGCGCCCGAATGGACGTTCTACCTCTGCGCGGCGCTCGCCGGCCTGCTGATGCCCTCGATCGGGTCGATGGTGCGGGCCCGCTGGTCGAAGATCTACTCGGGTACGGCGACGCTGCACACCGCCTACGCCTTCGAGTCCGTGGTCGACGAGGTCGTCTTCCTCATCGGGCCGGTGCTCGTGACGTTCCTGACCACGCAGGTCGCCCCCTCCAGCGGGCTGAGCTCGGTCGCGGCGTTCCTCGCCGTGGGCACCGTCGCGCTGTGCGTGCAACGCTCGACCCAGCCCGATCCGGCTCCGGCCCGCGGCGGCTCGCCGCTCGGCGCGCTCACGGTCCCGGCGGTGCGGGTGCTGCTGCTGGTGTTCGTCGGCACCGGGACGCTCTTCGGTTCGGTCGAGGTGATCACGGTGGCCTTCGCCCAGCAGCACGGGCACGAGTCGGCGGCCGGGCTGCTGCTCGCCGTCTACGCGTTCGGCTCTCTGGTCGCCGGCGTCGTGTTCGGCGCGATCCACCTGGCCACGCCGCTTCCGCGCAAGCTGCTGGTGCTGCTGTGCGCGATGGCGATCACAGCCGTGTTCCTGCCGCTGGCCGGAAGCATGTGGCAGCTGGCGGTGACGCTGCTGGTGGCCGGGTTCACCATCGCGCCGACCCTGATCACGTCGTTCGCGCTGGTCGAGGATCTCGTGCCGGCGGCGCTGCTGACCGAGGGCCTGGCGGTGGAGAACACCGGGCTGGCTCTGGGCGTCACCTTGGGCGGCTCGATCGGCGGTCCGCTGATCGACGACCTCGGCGCCCAGCACGCGTTCGTGCTGAGCTCGGCCGGCGCGGTCGCGGCCTTCATCGTGGCCGTGCTGCTGCGCCGTGGGCTGCGCGCCGCAGCCGTATGATTCCGCGATGGACGAACACGGTGTGACGATCGGCGAAGACGGACTGGCGCGCTGCCCGTGGGGCAACGGCGACCCGCTGTACGTCGGCTACCACGACCAGGAGTGGGGCCGGCCGGTGCGCGGCGAGGACGAGCTGTTCGAGCGGATCTGCCTGGAGGCCTTCCAGTCCGGACTGGCCTGGATCACGATCCTGCGCAAGCGCGAGGCGTTCCGCGCCGGGTTCGCCGGGTTCCGGATCAAGCAGGTCGCCGAGTTCGGCGACGCGGACGTGGCGCGGCTGCTGGCCGACGAGGGCATCGTGCGCAACCGGGCGAAGATCAACGCGTCGATCGCCAACGCCCGCGCGGCGCTCGCCCTCGGGGGAGGGCTGACCGAGCTGATCTGGGGCCACGCGCCGAAGGGCCGGCGCAAGGCGCCCGCCTCGACCCAGGACGTGCCGGCGGTGACTGCGGAGTCGACGGCCCTGGCCAAGAGCCTGAAGCAGTCCGGGTTCGTCTTCGTCGGCCCGACCACGGCCTACGCGTTGATGCAGGCGTGCGGCCTGGTCAACGACCACCTGGCGAAGTGTCACGTACGCAAAAAATAACAGGCCCAACACTGCCGAACCGATCCCTCCACCCGAGATCCCGGCCGACCCTGCGGTCTCAACCTCAAAGGCCTCCGACTCAACACAGAACGTTTCCGGCCAAGCTGATGGACGGGCTGTCGACACATAGTCAGACCTGCGTCGAGAATGGTGGATCGGGCGGAAGGTCCGTCAAGCGAGGGATTCACGTGACCCGCTCCATGTCGATGGCAGGCCGCGACGATTACGACGCGCTGGTGGTACGAACCGCGTACGGCGACGATCAGGCTTGGGACGAACTCAGGCGCCAGCTGCTCGGGGCGCGAGGTGTGGACTGCAAAGCCGGCGTCTGGTTCATCGATGATCCTGCCTGGGCTGGGGCGAGTACTGACGAGGTGCTTGAGGCGAGCCGTCTGGACCCGGGCTGCTGTGTGGTGTTCATCGCCGACGCGGTGGCCATGGAAGCAGCACGCCACGCGCTTCTCGCGGTGACCACGGACACGCGCGAGAGTCTGGGTGACGAAGAGTACGAAGCGGAGACCGTGTTCGGACGCGAGTTCCGGGTCGCTCCCGGCGCTGTGCTTCCGATCGAGGCGGATCGTCTTCTCGGAAGATGCGATTTTCGGGACTACTGCTGTGCTGCGCACGAGCAGCCCGATGGGGTGTTCCGCGGTTTCGAAGGCGCAGAGCCAGGGTGGTGGGGTGATGGAGGAGCCGCGTGAGTACTTGGATCCGGCGTATCAGGATCTTATGGCTGCCTTGCAGCAGTCCAGGCGTCGGTTGGCGGACTTGGCCACCGCGCGCAAGCGCTTTGAGCACAGGCTCGGGCAGCTCCACAACGCGAAAGACAGTGCGGCGGCTCAGCTCGAGCGTGCCCGTGCTGCTGGAGATGTGGAGCAGGCCGATGCGCACTCGGGTGCGCTGATGGGCTTTCAGGCGCAAATCGACGCCGTCGATGCCGAGTGGAGGGCGTCGGTGGCTCTGGAGGGGCCGGCGAAGCGCGAGGCGGCGCGGTTGGAGGCTTTGGCTGAGGAGCACCGCCACGGTTGACTCCGTTCCATCCGCGGGCGTGGCCTCCTACACTGCCGTTCGTGGATCAAGTGGAGGACAGCCGGCCGTTGCGCTGTACGGCGTGTGGATCGTCGGCGCTGGAAGCAGGGTTTCTGTACAACCGGGCGCAGTATTCCGGCGGGCGTGACTTGTGGGTCTCCGGTGCTCCGGACATGGGCGTCATGGGCAAGCCGAGGGGGCTGAATGCGCGTCGGACGGGTTACGTCGTCGTGTTCCGCTGCCGGGATTGCTGGCATTTGGAGCATTACGTGCCGGAGCTGCGCTTAGGGCCGTAGGCCTCTGAGCACGGTCGCGAGGCCCACGCGGAATTCTTCGGCGGGGTCGATGTGGGCGGCGGCTCGGGCGGTGTGGGCGAGGTGGGGGTAGCGGTCGGCGGGCAGGTCGGCGAGGGCTTTGGTGCCGGGGCCGTCGAGGGGGCCGTGGTGTTGGACCTGGAGTGCGCCGAGGATGTAGCTGAGCAGGGTGCGGAAGGCGATGGCGCGGGTGGTGCCGTCGAAGCCAGCGTCGCCGAGGACGGCGAGGATGGCTTCGCCCCAGCGTTGGGCGTGGGTGGAGTCCTGGCGGTGGGTGAGCAGCAGGGGGATCGCGGCGGGGTGGAGCAGGACGGCTTCGCGGGCGCGGTGGGCGAGCTGGGTGATGCGCTCCTGCCAGGGTTCTTCTTCGCTGGTGCGGTCATCGAGGTCTTCTAGGACGAGGTCGACGATGAGGCGTTCGAGTTCGTCGCGGTCGGTGACGTAGCGGTAGAGGCCCATGGTGCTCAGGTGCAGTTCGGCGGCGACGGCGCGCATGGACAGGCCGGTGGCGCCGTCGCGGTCGAGGACGTCGAGGGCGGCTTGGGCGAGTCGGCGGGGGGTGAGGGAGCGGGGGCGCGGCATGGTGGCTGACAGCGTATCGTGTACGCTTACGGTCGTAAGCGTACGGCGCACGCTTATCGCGTGCCCGGCATTCGAGCATGGAGGGGTGGAGGGCGAAATGACGCGTAATGCCTCGGGGCGGGTCTCGGCAGAGGTCTCAGGGGAGCAGCGGGCGGCCGGTTCGCGCGGAGCGGTGCGGATTGCACCGTTCGACGTGGTCGGGCGGCGGGAGTTGCGCACAGTGGAGGGGGAGGCGGTGGCGGTGCCGGATGCGGGGCAGTTGACGCATCTTCAGTTCCGTCGCTTCGCCGGGTGTCCGGTGTGCAACCTGCATCTGCGGTCGATGACGCGGCGGGAATCGGAGATCAAGGCAGCGGGGGTGCGTGAGGTGGTGTTCTTCCATGCGCCGGCCGATGAGTTGCGGCGTTATGTCGCGGATATCCCGTTCGCGGTGGTGGGTGATCCGGAGAAGGTGGCGTATCGGGAGTTCGGGGTGGAGGCGGCGCCGCGGGCGTTGTTGGATCCGCGGGTGTGGCCGACGATCGCGCGGGCGGTGGGGGTGGGCCTGTGGGACGTGCTGCGGGGTCGTAAGCCGATGTTGCCGTCGGGTACTCCGCACGGGGGTCGGGTCGGGTTGCCTGCGGACTTCCTGATCGCGCCGGACGGGACGGTGCTGGCCGTGAAGTACGGCGCGCATGCCGGTGATCAGTGGTCGGTGGACGAGCTGCTGGGGTTGGTGCGGGAGGTGAGGTGGTCTGGGCAGGCGGGGGTGTGATGGCGGGTCAGGGTGTGGCGTGGGCGGTCCAGAGGGTGAAGGGGGTGCCGCCGTAGCCGGGCAGGGGCAGGGGTCGGATCTCGTGGAGGGTGAAGCCCGCCTGGGCGAGGAGGCGGGCGTTGTGGTCGGGGCTGCGGTGGTGGGCGGTGGTGCGTAGGCGGGTTCCGTCGGCGAGGGTGTAGTCGATGGGGTAGGGCTCGCCGGGGCGCGGTTCGGCGGCGGCGTGGGGGTGGCCGTAGCGCAGGAGTTGGAAGTCGCGTCCGATTTCTCCGGGTTCGATGATGGCGAAGACGGCGTGGGGGCGTAGGGCGCGGCGGGTTTCGGTGAGCAGGGCGAGGGTGTGGGCGTCGGTGGGTTGGTGGCAGAGGGTGAGGTGGGCGAGGGCGGCGGTGCATTGGTGGGGGCGTAGGGGGAGGCGGCCGGCGCGGTCGGGGGTGGTGCGCAGGATCCAGGCGTCGTTGTGGCGTTGTTCGCCGATGCGGTGGAGGGTGGGTGAGATGTCGACGGCGTGGGTGCGGGTCCAGTGGTGTTCGGCTAGGTGGTGGGCGTATGCGGCGATGCCGGCGCCGAGTTCGAGGATGACGGCGTCGGGTCGGCCGAGCAGGCGCCGGGGTGTGGCGGGGGTGAGCAGGGGGGTGAGGGCGGGCCAGGCGGTGTCGCGGTCGAGGAGGTCGATGCGGGTGGCGTAGGCGGTGGCGAGGCGGTGGTCGGTCCAGCGGGTGGGGTGGTGTGGGGAGGGGTCGGGGTGGTGGTTGGGGTGCATGGGGTCATGGTGGGGGCGGCGGTTGGTTTGTCGGGCGCTGTCCGGATGGTGTCGTCGGGTTGCCACTCGAACGAGGGGAGGCCGTATTCTTCGGTACCGTCGTGGCCGAGTGGTCGGCCGTTCGGCGCTGTGCGGACTTAGAGAGGCTTGGCGTGTTCTACGCGTTTATGAAGGTCTTGGTGAGGCGGCTGACGCTGGTGGTTCTCCGGCCGCGGATCGAGGGCCGGGAGAACATTCCGGCGTCGGGTCCGGTGATTCTGGCTTCGAATCATCTGTCGTTCATCGATTCGATCATCATTCCGCTGGTGTCGCCGCGTCGGGTGGCGTTCCTGGCGAAGGAGGAGTACTGGACCACGCCGGGGATCAAGGGGTGGTTCATGAAGGGGTTCTTCACCGGGATCGGGGCGGTGCCGGTGCGCCGGGGTGATCACCGGGCGGCGCAGGCGTCGTTGGACACGTCGCTGGAGGTGCTCGAGTCGGGGGTGGCGTTCGGGATCTACCCGGAGGGGACGCGGTCGCTGGACGGGCGGCTGTACCGGGCGAAGGTGGGGGTGGGCTGGCTGGCGCTCAAGTCGAAGGCGCCGATCGTGCCGGTGGGGATCGTGGGCACGGACGAGGTGCTGCCGGTGGGGGCGAAGTTCCCGCGGTTGATCCGGATGACGCTGCGGTTCGGGGAGCCGTTCACGGCCGATCAGGTGGAGTTCCCGGGTGAGGCGGTGGCGGAGAACTCGCGGGCGCGCCGGGCGGTGGCGGACGCGGTGCTGACCGAGATTCAGAAGCTCTCGGGTCAGGAGTACGCGGGCGTGTACAACGAGCGGCCGGTCGAGGACTGATCCGGAGCTGACGCTGGCGCCCGCGCGTCGCCGCGCGGCTGCGGCCGGGCCCGCCGCCGGGCCGTCAGGCGGTGCGGCGGTCCGGGGCGAGGTGGGCGGCGTCGTTGGCGCGGGTGAGCCTGAGGCGCGGGGGGTCGGCGGCGGGGTCGAGGTCCCAGCGGTTGACGGTGGCGTTGCCGACCGCGCCGTGCTGGTCGAGCAGGCGCAGGAGTCCGGGTTCGTCGAGCGGGTCGAGGATCATCCGGAGCATCAGGACGACGGCGTCGTGCGCGACGATGAGCAGGTGGGTGCCGGCTGCTTCGGCGAGGGCCTCGGCGAGCACGGAGCGGACGCGCAGTTGGACGTCGGGGAGGTTCTCGCCGCTGGGGGGCCGGAAGTAGTAGCGGCCGACGTGTTCGCGGCGGGCGATCTCTTCGGGGAATTTGTCGCGCAGGGCGGCTTCGGTGAGCATCTCCCAGGAGCCGGTCTCGCGGTCGCGCAGGCGTTCGTCGACGCGGATGCGGGCGGGTGCGGTGGCGCCGTGTTCGCTGAGGCAGGCGAGGGCGATCTCGAGGGTGTCGCGGGCGCGGCGGTAGGGGGAGCAGTAGACGAGTTGCGGGGGGTCGTCGGCGAGGCGGGCGCCGAGGTCGGCGGCTTGGGCGCGGCCGAGGTCGGTGAGCGGCAGGTCGGCGTCGCGTTCGGTGATCGGGACGGTGAGGGCGCCGGTGGCGTGGGCGTGTGCGAAGGCCGCGTTGGCGGTGGACTGGCCGTGGCGGACGGCGGTCAGCGCCGTGGGCGGCTGCGTCGCGGGCGTGGTCGGCACACTCGTCCCCTCCTCGCTTGTGTCGGGGCGCCGCTCGGCGCTTTCCTCGTCTTTTGTCCTCGTGTGTCGGTTCTGTCGCAGACTCCTACTTTACCGGTGGGTTATCGGGTGCGCCCGGGCGTTCTGGTGCATCAGGGGGCGCCCTTTCGGCCGGGTTCCGCGCCCCGAGGGGCGGGCGTGGTGGGTTACGGGTGCACGGAGTCGATGAGGTTGGCGATGGTGGTGTCGAGGCTGTTGATCTGTGTGGCCAGGGTGGTGGAGGCGAGGTAGAAGCCGAAGATCGCCGCGACGAGGGCGTGCGAGAGCTTCATGCCGCCCTTGCGGATGAGCAGGAACGCGACGACGCCGAACAGGAGTACGACGGGGAGTGAGAGGGTCACGCTGGTACTTCTTTCCGGTGTTTGGGGTCAGTCGCCCTCCATCCTGCGCGCGGGTGGCGCGCTTCGCCGGGTCGGTGCGTCCATCTGGCTCACGGCGGGGGTCGGGGCCGCAGGTGGGAGCCGGTCGCGGGGGGTGAGCGGGGTGGGACGGGTCGTGGGGTGGGCCGCGGGGGTGGTCAGCCGAGGGCGGCGGCGACGAGGTGGGCGGGGTCGCGTTCGAGGCGGCGGGCGGAGCGCTGGTAGCGGCGGGTGGTGCGGGGGTCGGCGTGGCCCATGGCGTCCTGGAGGTCGTCGAGGTCTGCGCCGCGGTCGGTGGCGAGGGTGGCGAAGGTGTGGCGCAGGGAGTGGGGGGTGATGGTGTCGGGGTGGGGCAGGCCGGCTTCGCGGGCGAGGGAGCGGACGAGGCGGAAGACGTGGGTGCGGTCGACCGGGCGGCCGGCGGCGGTGGTGAAGAGCGGGTCGGGTTCGGGGGCGGGGGTGGCCGGGTCGCGGGGTGCGGGCAGCGGTGCCTGGCCGGGTGCCGGGTCCTGCGGGCGTTGCCGGGCGGCGGTTTCGCGGGCGGCGACGTAGCGGTCGAGGGCTTCGGCGGCGGCGGGGGGTAGGGCGCGTACGACGCGTTTGCCGCCTTTGCCGTGGATGGTGACGGTGCGTTGGCCGCCGGTGGTGCCGAGGGCGGCGGGGGTCAGGGCGCAGACTTCGGTGACGCGTACGCCGAGTTGGAGCATGAGCCGGACCATGGCGGTGTCGCGCAGGCCGGTCAGGCCGGGGCGGGCAAGTGCTGCGGCGAGCAGGCGGCGGGCGGAGGGTTCGTCGAGGAACGCGGTGGCGGTGTGGTCGCGGTCGACGCGGGGGCGTTCGGCGGCGGCGAAGGGGTTGCGGTCGTGCAGGTCGCAGGCGATGAGGTAGCGGTACCAGGAGGAGACGGCGGCCATCCGGCGGGCGGCGGAGGAGGCGGTGAGGCCGGGGCCGGCGGTGCGGTCCTGGAGGTGGGCGCCGTAGAGGTCGGCGTCGGGTTTGCGGGCGAGCAGGGGGTGGCGGCCGGTGCGGGTGCAGAATGCGGCCCAGGAGTCGAGGTCGCGGCGGTAGGCGTCGCGGGTGGTGGGTTTCTTCGCGGCGAGCCAGGCTGTGGTGGCGTGGGCGAGGTCGTCGGCGGTGCCGCGGGGGCGGGGTGCGGGGGTGTGGGCGTCGTCCTGGAGTTGAAGGTCCGTCACAGGCGCATGGTAGTGGGCGGTGTTCGGGTAAGGGGTGTGCGTGTGTTGGAGTCCTGCGGCGGGTGCGGTGGCCGGCACGGTGGTCTCGGGGCTGGGGGTGGCCGTGCTGGTGTGGGTGCGGCGCGGCCCGGACACCGTGCGGCAGGGGGCTGCGACGGTGTCCGGGCCGGGGGTGGTGGGCGGGGGTCAGGCCGGGTAGAAGGCGGCGTCGGTGTCGCCGAGTTCTGCTTCGCGGTCCTGTCGGGCGCGGCTGTAGGCGGCGTCGTAGCCGCCGAGGGCGTCGAGGACGTCGGCGAGTTCCGCGGCGGTCAGCCCGAGGCTGTTGGCGAGCTTCATGGTGTTGGGGGGTATGGGGGATTCGGCCATGATCTGGGTGATGCGGGCCGCGAGGTCGGCGTCGAGGGCGCGCGGGGGTCCGGGGGCCGGTTCGGGGTCGGGGTCGGGCTCGTCGGCGTAGACGGGCTCGGGGTCCGGGAGGGTGGCGGCGACGAAGCGGACGGGGGCGAGGATCTGCTCGCGGGCCGGGGCGGGGTAGCCGGGCGGCGGCGCGGCGGCGTAGCCGCGGCCGTTGGCGGCGTGGGCCGCGTGAGCGCCGTTCGCTGCGTTGGTCCCGTTGGTGTACGCGGCGGGGGCGGGCGGGGCCTGGCGGGCGCCGGGGATGTGGAAGGCGGGGGGTGCGGCGGCGATGGCCTGTTCGGCGGCGGAGACGAGCGCCGGCAGCGTCAGCGGCAGTTCGTCCGCGGGCACGGCGGGCGCGGCGGCCGTTTCCGAAGCAGGAGTCGCAGGAGCGGCTGCTGCGGCGGCGTGCCGGCGGGTGGCTGCCGGGCGGGCCGGCTGCGCCTGCGCGGGTATGGACTCGGCCTCGGCCTCGGTCTCGCTCGGCGCCTCGTCGAGGGCGTCGGTGAGGATGTGGCGCATCTGGCGGGCGCGCTCGCGGTCGATGACGGCGTCGTCGCCGCCGAGGCGGGCGAGGACGTCGAGGATGGCCTGGCGGCCGAGGTGGGTGTAGAGGGCGCGGGGGTCGGCCTGCATGCGGGCCTGTTCCATCAGCCGGGCGTGGGCGCGGTCGCGGCGGCGGGTGGCGTGGCGGCGGGTGAGCACGCCGGCGCGCTGGGCGCGGTTGTCGGCGCGCACGAACCGGTCGATGCGGCGGTTGGCGTCCTCGGTTTCGAGGTTCGCGCCGAGGGCGGTGGCCAGGCCGAGGCGTACGGCGATGCGCTTGTAGGACAGGAGCCAGCGCACGGATTCGGCGCGTCCCTCGGCGGCTCGGCGGGCGCGGCGTTCCGGGACCATGCTGCGTTCCCAGAGCCAGGCGGCCACGAGCGGGGCGCCGAGGCGGACGAGGGCTTCCTGCGGGGAGGTGGCCTCGGAGGCGGACATGAGTCCTGATGCGGAGGTCAGCACCCATACGGCGATGCCGTCGGCGCCGGCCTGGCCGTCGCGGGCGACGTTGGCGCGGGCGCGCAGCGCGGAGGCGAGCACGGATATCTCCATGAACGCGAAGAGCACGGCCTGGATCCAGACCGGCAGGTGCATGGTGCGGGAGAAGAAGTGCCACATGCCGGTGGCGGCGACGGAGGAGGCCATGGCGGCGGCGACCACGGTGAGCGAGTCGGCGGCCTTCTTCCCGCGCAGCGCGCGGGTGGAGCGGATCAGTACCAGGATCAGGACGATCGCGGCGATGAGTGCGGCGAGGCCGGCGACGGCCTGCGGGAGGGGGCCGGCGGTGTCGAACCAGTGCTTGAGCTGCTGGGGCACGGGCGGGTCTCCTCGGGGCGGCGCGCGGGTCGTGCGGCGGGTGGGCGCGGTGCGGGGGGCGGGCTGGCTGCCATGGTTCCACAGGTGGCGGTGCGTCAGGTCATCGGCGGGGCAAGCGCGGTTCCCTAGCGTACAAATGTTCGGGCGCGTAGTCTTCCGGTTCGTGCAGAGGATCTTCGAGGATTTCCTGGCCGCGGCGGACGCGGCGGTGGGCCTGATCGCTTCCGAGCAGGTGGCGGCGCGGTGGGGCGAGGCGAGTGCGCTGGCGGGTTTCACCGTCGGCGGCCTGGCGGCGCACCTGGGCTGGCAGGTGCAGAGCGCGGACCTGGCGCTCGGGGCGCCGCGTCCGGGGCCTGGTGCGGCGGTGACGGGGCTGCTGGAGCATTACGCGCGGGCGGCGTGGGTCGGGGCGGAGCCGGACGCGGCGGTCAACGTCGGGATCCGGGACGCGGGTGAGGAGCGGGCGAGGGCGGGTGCGGGGCAGCAGGCGCAGTTGACGCGGGCGGCGCGTGAGGAGTGCGCGGCGGTGCTGGGTTCGCCGGGGTTCGAGCCGGAGACGGTGATCGCGATGCCGTGGATCGAGGGGCGGGCGATGTCGGCGCGGGATGTGCTGACGACGCGTCTGATGGAGCTCGTGGTGCACGGGGACGATCTGGCGGTGAGCCTGGGTGTCGCGACGCCGCAGTATCCGGGTTCGGCGTTCGAGACGGTCAACGATCTGCTGGTGCGGGTTTCGGCGGCGCGGCACGGGTCGCTGGCGGTGTTGCGGGCGCTCTCGCGGGCCGAGCGGGCCCCGGCGTCGATCGCGGCGTTCTGATCCACCGGCGCCCGCCTGGACGTGCCCTGTTGCGGGCGGGCGCCGTATTCTCGGTTGTGGCCGGCCTGGATCGGGGCTAATATCCGGGCCGTGCGTTGATCCGATCTCTCCTTCCGCGCCCCGTCGCGGGCCTTGTGCCGCGTCGCGGCCGGTGCCTTGCGCGCGCCCTTCGGCCCGCGCGGTACCGAAGCCCTGAAGCCTCTGTCGAAGCCTGGCTTTTCGAAGTGGAGAGATCACCCATGTTCGTTTCTTCCTCCCTGCCTGCCCGCATTTCCGTGTCGGGGCTGCAGGACCGCCTTCCCGACGTGCTCGCGCGGCGCTGGTCGCTGCCGGGCGTCGAGGTGACGCCGCTGCCCGGCGGCATGAGTTCGCACGTGTGGTCCGTGGCCACCCCGGCCGGGCGCCGCGTGGTCAAGGCCGTCATCGACACCGTCGGCGAGCACTTCGCGCGCGGGCTGGCCGCCGCCGCGCGGGTGCAGGCCGGCGGGGTGGCCGCGGGCGCGCCGGTCGCGTGCGCCGACGGCGCCTTGACCGCTGACTGCGGCGGGTACTCGCTCGCGCTGCTCACGCACGTACCCGGCGAGCCGATCCTCGGGCGCGGCCCGCGGGATCTGCGGCTCATCGGCGACACCCTGGCCCGCGCGCACCTGGCGCCCGGCCCGATCGAGGCGCGCGCGCAGCTCTCCCCGGCGCTCGACCTCGGCCCGCACACGGCCGTGCGCCCGTGGGTGCGTCCCGCGCTCGACCGCGTCCAGCAGGCTGCTGCCGACTTGGACGCGGCGTCGCTGACGTGGGGTGAGCTGCACGGCGACCCGGCGGGCGAGTCGTTCCTGCTCGACGCGGGCACCGGGGAGTGCGGCCTGATCGACTGGGGCGCCTACCAGGTCGGGCCGCGCGTGTTCGACCTGGCCTCGGCGGTGATGTACGCCGGCGGGATCGGGCATGCCGACGCGCTGGTCGCCGGGTATCTCGAGCGTGAGCCGGTGGGCGCGGGCGAGCTCGAGCGGGCGCTCGAGACGCTGCTGGCGTGGCGGTGGGCGGGTCAGGCCTCGTATTTCGCGTGGCGGATCGCGCACCGCGAGATGACCGGGATCGCGGACGCGGCGGAGAACGAGAAGGGCCTGGCGGACGCGAAGGCGTTCCTGGAGCCGGTGCGGATCCGGGCGTATCAGGCGTCGGACGAGGCGTCGTGGCTGCGCTGCCGGGCGCTCGCGTTCCTCGACACCTGCTACTACGACGACGTGTGGCGCCGCAAGCCCGCAGCGGCCGACGGCGTCGCGGAGAGCGTCGAGCTCGTCGCCGTGGACGGGGACGAGGTGGTCGCGATCCTGGACGTGGCGGTGCGCGGGGATCTCGCGACGATCGAGAACGTGTGCGTGCTGCCGGCGTATCGCGGCTCGGGCCTGGCGACGCGGCTGCTGGACGAGGCGTGCGCGCGCCTGGCCGGGAGCGGGGCGCGGGTCCTGGACGCGTGGACGCGGGAGGACGCCGCGGCGATCGGCTGGTATCAGGCGCGCGGGTTCGCCGAGGAGTTCACGTATCTGCACGTGTACACCCCGTACCGGGGTGGCGCCGGGATGGTCGAGGCACGTGCGCCGTACCGGCCGGTGGTCGTGTTCGCGCATGCCGACCGCGAGCACGAGGCGCAGGCGCGAGCCGAGTACGAGCGGGTCTACGTGTGCCGCCGGATGATGCGGGCCTTCCCGTCGGCCTGCGCCGCTCAGGAGCCTGAGACAGCGTCCTGATCCGGTCCGCCGAGACCGCCCGCGCTGCCGAGGCCACCCGCCGCGCTCTCGCGGGCGAGCAGCGCGCGCAGGCGGGCGGTCTCGGCGCCGGAGAGGTGCGGGTCGAGCAGCTCTCGCGCACCGCGTCGGGGATGCGCGGGCCCGGGTCGGTCCGGGCCGCGCGGCGCAGGGCCCTGGCGTAGGTGCGGCACAGCAGGCGCCCGGCGGTGGTGGGCAGGTCGGCGGTGGCGACGGTGACGAGCGTCTTGGCGAGGTCGAACGCGGGATCGCCGGCGGCGGCATTCGCCCAGTCGATCACCACCGGGCCCTGGCGGGTCGCGATGACGTTGCCGGGGTGCAGGTCCAGGTGCAGCACGGCGCGGCGCGCCGGGGCCGGCCCGGTCTGGGCGCGCGGCGCTTCGAGCCAGTCGGGGGCTTCGATCGCCGCGAGCTGATCGTGCAGGTGTGCGAGGAGCCGGGCGCTTGAGCGCAGCGTCCACGGGCGCCGCTGCAGCTGTTCGAGCAGGGTCGGCCCGGCCAGGCGCTGCATGACCATGCTGTCCTCGTCGGCGTCGAGGACGCACGGGACGGGGTAGCCCTGTCCGGCGAGGTACGCCATGATCTTCGCGTCCCGCAGGGTGCGGGAGGTGCCGGGGATGCGTGCGCGGCGTAGCACGGTGGCGTCGTCGAGGGCGTAGACGTCGGCCTCGCGGCCGCGGGCGAGCAGGACGGGTTCGGTCGTCATCGGGTCAGGCTGCTGCCGCGGGCCGCTTGCGGGCCTCGATCAGGAAGCGGGTGGTGGTGGCCTGGAAGGGTCCTTCCTTCTGGATCTGCTCGTGCAGCTCGCGCAGCCGCGGCCGGTACTGCGCGACGGTGAAGCCGGGCACCATCCAGATGACCTTGCGCAGGAAGTAGACGACCGCGCCGATGTCGCGGAACTCGGTGTGCAGGCGCTCCAGGCGCAGGTCGACGACCTCGAGTCCGGCCGCTTCGGCTTCGGCGCGGGCGTCGTCGGGGTGGCGCCAGCGGGGCGCGTCGGGTTGCGGGCCGAGGAAGTACTCGATGATCTCGACGACGCTGGCGGGCCCGACCTGCTGGGAGAAGAAGAGACCGCCGGGTTCGAGGACGCGGGCGATCTCGGGCCAGTCGTTGGCGACCGGGTGGCGGGAGGTGACGAGGTCGAACGCGGCGTCGGCGAAGGGCAGCGGGCCGCCTTCGGGCACGGCGACGACCACGACGCCGCGCGGGCGCAGCCGCCGGGTGGCGCGGGCGAGGTTGGGCGGCCAGGACTCGGTCGCGGCGGCGACCGGCGGGAGGGTCTCGGCGCCGTCGAGGACTTCGCCGCCGCCGGTGTCGAGGTCGAGCGAGGCGCGCGCGGCGGCGAGGCGTGCGGCCATCTGCCGCTGGTAGCCCCAGGAGGGGCGCTGCTCGGTGGCGCGCCCGTCGAGCCAGGAGAAGTCCCAGCCGTCCACGGAGACGGCATCGGCCTCGGCCACGAGCTGTTCGAAGGTGCGGGTCGTCTCGGCTGTCACGTTTGGCCATCCTGCCGCACCGCTCCCGCGCGCGCCACCGGATAAGCGTGCTGTGACCGGGCCGGGGGTGCGGCGGTGCGCGGCCCGGCTGCTCTAGCGTCCCGATCCGGAAATTCGCTGCATGAGAAATCGGTTCCAGCGTTCGTCTGGCAAGGCGCCGGGATGCCCTCATACTCGCCTCGTCTGTGGGCATTTCGGCAACGCGGCCAGACGGGCGCTGGGGCCGATTTCCGCAGCGGGTTTCCGGTGAGGGACACTAGGCTTTCGCCCATGGGCAGCGACGAGGCGCAGCGCGATCCGCGGATGATGCGGGTCTCGCACGCGGACCGGGACCGGGTGGTGGAGATCCTGCGGGACGCGGCCGGGGAGGGGCGGCTGGAGGCGGACGAGCTCGATCAGCGGGTGGAGGCGGCCCTTACGGCGCGCACGTTCGCCGACTTCGAGGAGCTCGTGGCGGACCTGCCGACCGCCGACCCGCCCCGGCCGGTGAGCACGCTGCCCGCCGTCCCGGCGGCGTCTTCGCCGGCGCCGGTGGACGCGGCGGCGGACGGTGCGGTGCGCTGGGAGGTGCGCGGACTGCAGCTGCGCCGCGAGGGCGCCTGGCAGGTGCCCGAATTGCTCGAGCTCGACGTCGCCGGGGGCAGCGCGCGGCTGGACTACAGCCAGGCGCGGCTGCCCGAGGGCGGGTCGTCGGTGCTGCGGGTGGCGGTGCACGGCGGTTCGGTGCGCCTGATCCTGCCGGCGGGCATCGCCGTGGACACCTCCGGGGTCGAGGGCTACGGCGGGCGGGTGCGCGACCGCGCCTCGCGCCGCGCCGTGCCAGGCGCGCCGGCCGGCCACGTGATCACGGTCGTGGGCGAGATCCACGGCGGGAGCCTGAAGATCCTGCCGGTCTCGGCGAACCCGCGCGGCCACCACCACGACCGGCACGCGCGCCGGCGCGAGGCGCGCAACCGCCGCATCTGACCCGTCCTCAGCCGCCCTCAGCCCTCGATGTCCTAGAAGCCCCCGGAATCCCTCGAATCGGGCCTACGCGCCGAACGAGTCCCGCAGCAGCGCGTCGAGCTGCTCGAGCAGGTCCTCCGGGGGCGGCGGCGCGGCCGGTTCGCGGGCGGCCAGCGTGCGCCAGGCGCGCCGTCCCTCGTCGATCGCCGCGCGCAGCGCCGCGGCGATGGCCGCGGGGTCGGCGGGTGCGGCGGTGGCGTGGACGGCGGCTAGGGCCCGGGCGCCCAGATCGCTCTCGGCCGCGCGCGAGGGGGTGAGCCAGTGCCCGGTGGCCTGTTCGGCGGTGCGCACCATCCACAGCAGGTTGCGTTGCGCGTAGCCGAGGGCGTCGAGGGCGCGCAGCAGCTCGCCGCGGCGCAGCACGTTCGCGGCCAGGGCGAGCCAGTTGACCCAGGGGTCGCAGTACTCGGCGACGAAGCGTTCGGGCCCGGGCAGCGGCGCGCGTTCGGGCAGCGCGGTCAGGGCGGGAAGCAGCCGGCCTGACCGGTCGACGATCACGACGCGTTCGAGCGGTCCGGGGCGCTCGGGCCAGGAGGCGATCTCGGGGTAGGCGTCGGTGGTGGCGAAGTGGAACTCGCCGCGCACCAGGCCCGTGAAGAACGCGACGTGCGAGCCGAACTCGTTGAGCAGCACGTAGGAGACCGGGTGCCCGAGCGCGCCGATCCAGGCGCGCGGGTCGGTCGCGGCGCGCGCTTCGGGAGTGAGGAAGAGCCAGAACTCGACGTCGCTGTGGGCGTCGGCCTCGTCCTTGACGAAGGAGCCGTACATCAGGGCCGCGTCGATGCCGGGGTCGGCGGCCGCGGCGGCGCGCACCGCGGCGATCAGTTCGTATTGCAGCATCCGCGCAGTCGACCACGCCCCGCGCCCTTGCGGCCACCGTTTTTCCGCGCGCGACCCCGTAGAGCGCCGGCTGATAGCGTGGCCCCGCGATCATCCCGGGCCATGTGCCCGGGCACGACGAGGGGAAGAGGAGAGGGCCGTGACCGTGCAGCCGCCGCGCGACGGAGCCACCCGCAAGCAGCACGTGCTGCACCTGCTCGCCAGCGAGATCGACGCGTGGGTCGCCACCGCCGACGAGCAGGGCGAGGTGTGCCAGATCCCGCTCTCCTTCCTCTGGCACGACGGGCGGCTGGTGTTCGCGACCCCCGAGGGCTCGGCCACCGGGCGCAACCTGGCCCGCTCCGGCCGGGTGCGCCTCGCCCTCGGCGCCACCCGCGACGTCGTGCTGATCCAGGGCACCGTCACCGCCGTCGCGTCGGCGGACCTGGAGGCGGCGGTCGGCGACGCGTTCGCCGCCCGCCACACCTGGGACCCGCGCGCAGACACCGCCGGGAAAGCCGGGTCGTACGCGTTCTACTTCGTCACCCCGCTGACCGTGCAGGCCTGGCGCGAGGCCAACGAGCTCAAGGGCAGGACCCTGATGCGCGACGGCGCCTGGCTGGTGTAGCCGGGCGCCGTCGCGGTCTGACTCATCTGTATCTATCCGGGGTTCGCACTCACCCGCCGGTCGCGAACTGCACGACCTGCTGGTAGGTCGGGCGGTTCTGCCAGGTGGTCTGCGGCTCGGTGATCCCGCCGAGCGGGTCCTGCACGATCGAGTCGGCGCACCACTGGTTGCCGGCCGAGCAGTACGAGTCGGCCGGGTAGACGGTGGAGGCGGACTCGGCGGCTGCGGCCGAGAGCGAGGAGAGCAGGGCCGTGCGGCACGCGCTCAGGGACCCGCCGCCGCAGTAGGTGACCGGAAGCGCGTCGGTGACCGGCTGGCCGAGCACGGAGCGCAGGTCCTTGCTGACGTAGCCCCACCAGCCGAACTGCCAGGACGAGCCCTTGTGCGACTGGGCGGCGTTGTCCGAGGCCACCGCCCCGGCCACCGGGATCTGCTGCCCGCCGGAGGGCGAGTCGTTGGTCTGCATGTCGGCGTCGAGGGCGTCGAACAGGCCTGTGCCCATGCCGGGTTGGAACTCGGCGGTGAGCAGCATCGGCCACCACGCGTCGAGCAGCTCGATCGCGGCGGAGTTCTGGAAGCCGGTGGCCCCGGCGGAGGTCGGCAAGATCTGCGAGCCGGCGTTCATCCAGGTGGTCAGTTCCGCGACGAGGGTCTTCTGGGTGGCGTCGGTGACGGGCGAGGAGTTGATCACCTGCAGCAGCAGCGGCAGGACCTCTTTCGCGCGCAGGTCGGTCAGCGCGGCGGACTCCATCACCTTCACCAGCGCCGACTCGGTGAACTTCGAGCCGGTCGCCAGGTAGTTGCTGATGCCGGTGTCGAGCAGGTCGACGCGTTGGACCGGGCCGTAGCTGTAGTTGCCGTCGGCGGCCGAGTAGTCCGGGGCCTGCTTGTTGTTCCAGGAGACGTAGTAGTCCTGGTCGGTGGAGTTGGGGTGGGCGGTGGCGGGCAGGTCCTGGGAGGTTCCGGCGGTCGGGTTCCAGCCGGGCCACTCGTCGGCCGCGTCGCCCCACAGCGGGAGGTTCGGGTCGGTGCCCGCGGCGCGCGCGGGGTCGAGCCCGGAGTTGAAGTACGCGGTGTGCGCGGAGTTGACGTAGAACCAGTTGAAGTCGAAGTCGACGTTCGCGGCGGCCTGTTCGAACCCTGCGGGGGTGGACATGAGCGAGGGGTCGTTGAACTCCATGAACCCGATCGCGGAGTCCGCCTCGTGCATGTAGGTGGAGCGTTGCACGGTGTAGGCCACGGGTTTCCCGCCGACGGTCGCGCGGTCCTCGACCAGGCCGTAGTCGGTGCGGTACATCACGAGGCTGTAGGAGCCGGCGGAGGTCTCGTCGGCGAGGGTCGGGCTCCACGAGTCGTTCGCCACGATCGGCTGCATCGCGACGCACGCGCCGTTCTCGATGTACGCGTTCGAGGACGTGGTCGGGGCGGAGCCGTCGGTGTTGCACAGCTGCACGGCGAAGGTGTCCGCGGTGCCCTGCTCGCCGGAGGTGGCCGACCACGCGTAGGAGGGGCCGCGGCCCATCTGGACGTAGAAGTTCAGCCCGGCGAAGGAGACCCCGCGGGCGCTCAGGCCCGGGCCCTGGATCTCCTCGAGCATCAGCAGCTGCGGGGCGAAGTACCCGGTCTGCGGTCCGAACACGGCCTCGGGGTGGCCGGAGGAGGTGTCGGCGCCGGAGACGACCAGGGCGTTGGACATGCCCGGGTGCTGCTGGCCGGGAGCGGGCAGGTCGACGCCTTGCAGGGCGCCGGCGTTGAACATCCCGGCGAGCGAGGAGGCCTTCGAGCGCAGTGACGCCGGCAGCTTCGGGGTGACCGCGGCCAGCTGCTTCGCGGTGACGGCCGAGGTCGGTTTCGCTGAGGGCGCGGCCGCGGTGGCCGCTGCGGCCGTGCCCTTGGCCGCGGCGGCCTGTGCGGAGGAGGTCACGCCGGTGCCGGTGGCGTTCTGCACGATCTGCGCGGCCTGTACGGAGCCGGAGTCGGGCATGGCCTGGCCGTTCTCGCCGGTGGCCTCGCCGTAGGGGAAGGACTGGCCGTCGTGCAGGGTGGTGGTGGCCTCGGTGTCGTTCTGCTCGCGCAGCCCGCTCCAGAGCGCGTCGCCCGCCGCCGTGCCGTACTCCTGTTCGGCGGCCTCCTTGACGAGGGCGGACTGCAGCTGCGCGCCGCCGCCGTTGCCGAACAGGGCGCCGATGACCCCGGCCATCGCGATCAGGTCGGTCTCGGTGAACGGCTGCATCGACTGGGCGGCGAGGTCGTACTCGCCGGGGAAGTCGTCGGCGGCCTTGACCTGCGCGATGTAGGCGTTGACGCCGCCGAGGTAGGAGTCGATGTCGGTCTTGACCTGCGCGCCGGCGGTGCCGTCGGCGGCCAGGGCGTTGACCTGGGCCTGCAGGTCGGCGGGGGTGTAGGGGGCGCCGCGCCACAGGTTCTGCTCGAGTGCCTGGTTGCCGGCGTCGCCCCCGGCGAAGGAGGTCAGCTCGCCGCGGCCGAGGTGGCGCAGCACGTCCATCACCCACAGCCGGTCCTCGGCGCCGGCGTATCCGGCGCCGTATTCGGTCTCGGCGCGGGTCTGGCCGGTGATGTGCGCGATCCCGAGCTTGTCGCGCAGGATCGTCACCCCGGTCTCGGGCGTCTCGGTGCGGGTGACGCTGCCGGAGGGCACGCCGAGGGCGGAGGAGTTGTAGAACTGGGTCAGCTGCGCGTCGGTCAGGCCGGTGGAGGAGGTCACCAGGTTCTGGTAGGCCGGGAGCTGGTCCTCGTTGTTGCTCGGGCGGATGCCGAAGGCCTTGAACAGCAGGATCTGGGCGAGGGTCTCGGCGCCGTTCTCCCCGGGCGGCAGGATGTCGTAGCAGGCGCCGGCGCAGTCGTCGGCGACGGCGGACGCGCTCGCGCGCGCGGTGGCGGGGGAGGCGCCGGCCGCGGTGGCCGCGGCCAGGGCGAGCGCGGCGAGCAGGGCGGTGGCGGCGCGCCGTCGCCGGCGGGTGCGGGCCGGGCGCGGGATCGGCGGGGGTGTGGTGGTGGCGGGGGTGCGCGGTGAGCGTCGTCGGTCGGTGCGCATGGTGTCCCTCCCGGGGCATGTGGGAGTGCACGGGAAGTTACGGTGGTCTTCCGCCCCGTCAAATTACTCGCAGGTAAGTTAAAGCGTCTGCCAAGCAGGGCCCTGGTATCGGTCAAAACATGAACGCGAATCATGGTTCGGCGAAGGGGCGGGCGACGGACGGCGCGGGCCGGCGCGCTCCCGGCGTAACCGGAACGGAACCGGCCCGCTCTCGCCGCCCGGGGCCCGAACTGGGACCCTGAGCGTGCGCGCGCGGCCGGCCTGTGAGCGTAGGAGGTTCACAGACCGGCCGCGCTTAGCACCGTGCTACCGCATCAGGCAGCGATGCGCAGCGACTACAGGCAGAGCAGCACGCTGGCGGTGCTGTCGCACAGCAGCAGGCTGACTTCGCTGCCGCCCTCGCCGCCGCCGCCGTGGCCGCCGCCGTGTCCACCCTTGGTGGCGGACTGGGCCTCGAGCGCCTGCAGGTCGAGCAGGGACATGGTTCCTCCATGAGGTCTGGGGAGCACGGCGGGAGCCGCGCCACCCTTGAGTGGTACCTGAAGGTGGTGCCGGTGGTGCTGTTCCGACCCCCGTCGCCGGGGGCGGTCTGTGGGCGGCGTCACCGCGCCGCGCGGGGAGGGGCCGAGGCGGGCTCGGCCAGGGGGAGGGCGACCGGCGCGGTGTGCAGCGCGGCGCCGAGGGCGAGCAGCACGCCGGCCGCTCCGGTGGCCAGGTCGGTCGAGAGCCGGTGCAGCTGGTCGCCGGGGAAGGAGAGCGCCGCGTCGTGCGCCACGGCGTGCCAGGCCAGCCGCCGGGCTTGGCCGGCCACGGCCGGTCCCGGGCCGCCGCCCCGCCGCCGGGGCCAGGGCCCGGTCCCGGCGGCGGGTGGTGCGGCGTCCGTGGTGGCGGACGCGGGCCGCCGCGGGGCGTCGGTTGCGGCCGAGGGGGCCGAGACGCCCGCGGCGGTAGGCGCCGCGAGTCCGGTGCCGCCGGATCCGGGCCCGTCCGTGGGGCGCGCGGCGGGATCGGCGGCGGCCAGCGCCAGCACGAGTCCGGCGCGTCCGTGGAAGAGCCCGGCTTGGGCGTAGAACCGGGAGTTCGAGGCGCGGTCGATGTCCGCGACGGCGGCGGCGAGGTCCGCCTCCTCGCGGTGGGCCAGCAGGCGGCGGGCGGCCAGGCCGATCCCGGCGCTGCCGTCGGCGAGGTAGGGCAGGGCCCGCCAGCCCTCGTCCACCCGCAGCGAGCCGTCGGCGTTGCGCACGCAGCGGGCCAGGTCCAGGCGCAGCGCGGCGCCGGCGCGGGTGAGCCAGTCGGCGTCCCCGGTCTGCTCGAAGAGCCGGACGAACAGCAGCGCGGGTCCGCTCGCGCCGTGCATGAGGCCGGCGCGGCGTTGGGGGGCTTCTGGCCGGCGGTCGCGGGCCGCGTCCTGGGCGAGCAGCTCCGCGGCCAGGCGCCCGGCTTCGAGCGCGGCGGCGAGCAGGGCGGCGTCGCCCGTGCGGGCGGCGAAGTGGGTCAAGCCCAGGCCGAATCCGGCCAGGCCGTCGTGCAGGTCCGGGCCGATGCGCTGCCAGCGCTCGTCCAGCGCCTGCTCGAGCAGGAGGTCAGCGGTGTCCGCGCGGCCGAGCACGTCCAGGGTGACGGCGATGCCGAGGGCGCCGCCGTACAGGCCGACACCGGTGTCCTTCGGCAGGTCCCCAGCCCGTTTGGCGAGCCATGCGATGTGCTCCTCGGGCACCGGGGCGCCGGTGGCGTGCAGGGCGTAGAGCACGCCCGCGGCTCCGTGTGCGAGCCCGAGGCCGCCGCCGGGTCCGGTGAACTGGGCGACGTCGCCGGGGTAGAGCCGGTCTTCGCGCTCGGGGGTGGCGGTGGCGAGGATGCCGGCGGCCAGGGATGCGCGCAGCGCCGGCCAGTCGAGGGCCGCGAGGGCTGCGCCGGGGTCGAACGGGGGTATGTCCGGCGCCTCGGGTATCCCCGCGGTGATCACGGCGACGGCCTCGTCGAGGAAGGCGGCGGGCACGTCCGGGAACTCGGCCGCGATCGTGCGCGCCATGGCCGTGGTCCGGGCCCGGTCCAGCGGCAGCAGCGCGGTCAGCGGCAGGAACAGCGCCAGGCGCAGGCAGGCGAGCGCGTAGCGGTCCACCGCCGGGCCGGCCGTGCCCTTCGGGGCCTGGAAGGCGCGGGAGGCGAGGGTCTGGGTGCGGGCCTGCTCGGTGAACGCGGCGACCTCGAAGTCGATCAGGGTCACGGTGTCGTCCGGGCGGACCATGATGTTGAACAGGTGCAGGTCGTTGAACACGATCCCGCGTTCGTGCAGCGCCGCGACGGCCGCCTCGACCTTCGCCTGGATTCCGAGCGCCCACGTCGTGTAGGTGCGCAGCGCCTCGGGGTCCGGGTCGGCCGCGGCGAGCGGGTAGCGCTCGGCGAAGTGGTTGTTGAGGGTCTTGCCGGGCACGTATTCGAGCACGAGGAAGCGGTGCTCGCCGAGGGTGAAGGCCTCGACCACCTCGGGCCCGGCGCCCGTGCCGGCGGCGCGTTCGAGCACTGCGCGCTCGGCCTCGAGCCGGGCGACCGCGTCGCGCCCGTCGGCCAGCAGCCCGGCGTGCGGGCGGCCCTCCTTGAGTACGACCTCGCGCCCGCTGCGGGTGTCGGTGGCCTGGTAGACCCCGCCGCCGTTGGAGAAGTGCAGCGCCTTGTGCACCGTGTAGGGCAGGTCCGCCAGGTTCGCGTCGGCACGCGCCGCCAGGTGCGAGGTGAGGAACCCCGGGAGCGTCACCCACTCGGGCGGGGAGAAGACCGGGGTGCGCCGGTCCGGCACCAGGTGCCCGTCCGGGTGGGCGAGCGCCGGGACCGACTCGCCGGTCTCGGTCAGCACCCGGCGCGGGACGAAGGAGCCGTAGCGCACGTACACCGGGCCCGCGCCCACCCGCAGGTCGCTGAGGATGTAGGGGCCGGGCGTGCCGGCCAGGGCCTGATCGAGCAGGGCGACGGCGCGCTCGAGCTCGTCCTCGTCGCGGGGGTAGACGGTCACGAACTTCCCGGAGCCCCCGCGCTCGGCGTACTTGGAGTTGCGCAGGAACAGCATGCCGCGCGAACGCAGGAACTTGAACGGCAGCCGCGCCGCCGCACACGTCTCCCACACCAGGTCCAGCACCCGCTCGGCGTCCTGCGGGGTGGCCGAGACGTGGATCTTCCAGCCCTGCTCCGGCAGGCCGTGCCCGTCCGGCAGCACGTGCCACCAGTCCCCGTTCGGCCCGGCGCTCCAGCCGGCCGGGGCCGGGCGGCGCACCTGCGGGAAGGGAGGCGTGAGGTCCTCGCGCAGCGCCGGGTGGTCGTAGAAGTACGGGTCGGCGAGGCAGTACGCCTCATACCGTCTGTCCATAACTACGTCCTCCCCTAGCTTCCCCTGGCCGATCATCCGCGAGCGCGGCCCGCCGTGGGCGGCGGCGCCGGACGATGGTGCGTTGTCCCGCTCGGCGAGATTTATTTCAGCCGCGGCGGCGCACGGACAAGACAGCGCACAGCCCCGTTATGCGCCCCTGCCGTCGAGTACGGCCTCCCACACGGGTGACGTTTAGCGCATGCGGCGCCGAATGGAGTAGTTGACGAAGCGGCGGTGAGCAGGGGGAAGTGTGGTACCACAGGGGACCTGGAAGATCGCACATACGTTTCAGCGTTCGCGGGGAGTGCGGGCCACCCGCTGCCGCGCCGATGCCCCGTGCACGCCGCCCCGAGCGCCGGTTCCCGACGGCGCGTCAGCTCACGCGCCGCCGGGAGGCGCCCGTCGTGCGCGCCGCGGGCCGACTCAGGACCCTTACTGATCCTCTTCGGTCAGGAAGTCGCGCACCAGCCGCACGAACTCCTCCGGCCGCTCACGCATCAGGAGGTGGCCGCAGTCCACCTCCGCGTAGCCGGCGCCGGGCACCGCCGCGGCGAAGGCCCGGGCCTGCTCCGGCGCAACCAGCGTGTCCTGGCCGCAGCCGATCACCAGCGTCGGCGCGGAGATCCGCGGCAGCAGGCCCCACACGTCCAGGGACGCGACCAGCGCGAGCTGGCGCAGCCGGCCCGGCGCCGGCGGGTAGAGCCCGTCGAGCCCGATCCCCGCCGCGTCGAGCATCCCGAGCTGCCCGCGGCTGAAGGCGACCATCATCGCGAACCGGGAGAACGCGGCCGGGTCCCCGGCCAGCCCGGTCCAGACCGTGAGCAGGTTGCGCATATAAGCGTCGGGCGCGCCCAGCCCCGCGACCGGCACCAGCCGGTGCACCAGCTCCGGCCGCGTCGCGGCGAGCTCGGCGGCCACCGACCCGCCGAGCGAGTGGCCCACCACGTCCGCCGGCCCCCGGCCCAGGTCGCCGATCACCGCCGCGACCTGCCCGGCGAGCAGCGTGACGGTCAGCTCGCCCCCGTCATCGCGCGCCGCGTCGCTCCCGGAGAGGTCCGGCAGCACCACGGTGCGCACGTCCGCGAACTCCTCCGCCACCCCCTCCCACGAACCCGACCCCTCGTTCGTCCCGTGCACCAGCACGAGCGGGCGCCCCGAGCCGAACACCCGGTAGGGCACCACCGCCCCACCCACCTTGATCTCCCTGGTCTGCGCGTTGTTGATGTCAGTGATCTCAGTCATCTTGTTCATGTCGATCAGTGTGCTGAGCCCTGGCCGCGATGAGGAGCGGAGAGATGTTCCTAGGAGCGACGATCCCTGTCTCCGGCTCCTGGCTCCTTGTTCTCCGCTCCCGGTTCTCAATCCTCAGTCCTCAGCTCTCGCTTCTCGGCCGCGGCGCAGAGCGGACCGGGCGGAGAGGATGGTGGACATGACGATGCAGCGCGACGAGCTGGCCGACTTCCTGCGCCGTTGCCGCGAACGGCTCGCGCCGCAGGAGGTCGGCCTGCCCGCCGGAGCGCACCGGCGCACCCCCGGGCTGCGAAGGGAGGAGCTGGCCACCCTCGCCGGAGTCTCACCCGACTATGTCGTGCGTCTCGAGCAGGCCCGCAGTTCCCAGCCCTCGCCCCAGCTGCTCGCCGCGCTCGCCCGCGCGCTGCGCCTGACCGCGGACGA
The DNA here is from genome assembly GCF_000504285.1 of Actinospica robiniae DSM 44927. NCBI lineage: Bacteria > Bacillati > Actinomycetota > Actinomycetes > Catenulisporales > Actinospicaceae > Actinospica > Actinospica robiniae. The sequence continues at coordinate 991,365 of NZ_KI632511.1, forward strand.
GCGCGACCACCTTTATCTCCTATCCGGCCACCGCCCGCCCGAGCCCGACCGCGCCGGTGAACAGGTGCGCCCCGCGCTGCTCTACCTGCTCGAGTGCCTGGAGGCCACCCCGGCGCAGCTGCTGACCGACCTCGGCGACCTGCTCGCGCAGAACGCGTTGGCCGAAGCGCTCTTCGGCTGCGTGTGCACGATCGCGGAGCCGGACCGCAACGTCGTGTGGCGCTGGTTCACCGACCTGGGCATGCGCGAGGCCTACCCCGAAGACGAGCACGAGGACCTCAGCCGCCAGCACGTCGCCGACCTGCGCGCCGCAGCCGCCCGCCGCGGCCACGACCGCGCCTCGCGCGAACTCGTCGCCCGCCTCGAATCCGCCAGCAAGGAGTTCGCCGACCTGTGGCCACGCCACGAGGTCGCCGTGCGCCGGGCCAGCCGCCTGCGCGTAAGCAACCCGTCCGTCGGCCCGATCGAGTTCGACTTCGAACTCCTCCACACCCGCGCCGCCGACCAGCACCTGCGCCTGTTCACCGCGCCCCCCGCCTCACCGAGCATCGAAGCCCTCGAACTCCTGCGCGTCATCGGCCCCGAGACCGCCCACCGCAGCCACCGCTGACCGCGCTGCGGCGCTGACGGCCGCCGGCCGACCGCAACCCGCATCGGGCCTCGTCGTCCGCAGCCGGCCGCGACCGGCGCAGGCCGGCCGCGCCTCCGCGTCCATCTCGTCTCAGGGCTCGATGTTCTCCAGATCCTCGAGCAGGCTCGGCCCGACCGGAAGCCAGCCCAGGGCCGCGCGGGTGTGTTCGGACGAGGCCGGCTGGTCCATCGCGAAGATCGGACCGAACGGGCCGAAGGTCTCCTGCGGCACGGCCTCGACCGGCAGGCGCAGACGCCGGCCGATGACCGCCGCGATGTCGCGTACCGCATCGCCCTCGTCGGCCACCGCGTGCCAGGAGGTTCCGGCCGGAGCCGACTCCAGCGCCAGGCGGAAGAGCACCGCCGCGTCCCGGGCGTGCACCGCGGGCCAGCGCTGGGCGCCGTCGCCCGGGTAGCCGGCCACCCCGGTGCGCCGCGCCGCGTCGACCATCAGCCCCGCGAACCCGCCCCGGCCCCGGTCGTGCACCGTGCGCGGCATCCGCACCGCCGAGCTGCGCACCCCTTGCGAAGCCAGCTCCAGCAGTTCGTTGACCGTCCGGCCCCGGTCGCCCACCGGCCCGTCGGTGGGCAGCGGATCGGACTCGGTGGCCGGGCGCCCGGCTATCCACGGCGTGCCCGAAACCGTGACGATCGGCCGGCCGCTGCCCACGAGCTCCGCGCCGAGCGCGGTCCGGGCGGCACGCTCCTCGGCCAGCGCGCGGGCGAGCGCGTCCGGGTCGCCGTACTCGCGGCTGAAGGCGAGGCTGATCACGCCGTCGGCCCGGGCAGCGCCGGTCCGCAGGATGTCGAGGTCCTCGATCCGGCCGCGCAGCACCTCGGCCCCGGCCGCGGTGAGGGCGAGCGCGGAGGTGTCCGAGCGGGCGAGCGCGAGGACGGTGTGGCCGTTGGCCAGCAGCTCGGCGACGACGGCGGTGCCGATGGTGCCGGTGCCGCCGGTGACGAAGACGTGCATGGTTCTCCCGAGATCGATGGGACTCTTGTCCCATCACTCTAGCGCGGTGATGGGACAAGAGTCCCATGCCCTAGGATGGACCCCATGGCGCGATGGCAACCGGGAGCGACCCAGCGGCTCGTCGTCGCGGCCGTGGAACTGTTCAACGAGCAGGGCTACGACGCCACCACGGTCGCGCAGATCGCCGAGCGCGCCGGGGTGACCAAGAGCACCTTCTTCCGGCACTTCTCAGACAAGCGCGAACTGCTCGTCGCCGGGCAGGAGACCCTCAGCCGGCTGCTGGCCGACGGGATCGGCGAGGCGCCGGCGACCGCGAGCCCGCTCGAGGCGGTCGCCGCGGGCCTGGTGCGCGCGTCGAGCGAGATGGGCCCGGCGAACCGCGAACTCGGCCCCGGCCTGAAGGCGGCCGTCGCCGCGAGCACCGAGCTGCAGGAACGCGACGCCCTCAAAAGCGTCGGCCTCGCCGCCGCCATGAGAAAAGCGCTGGTCGAGCGCGGCGTGCCCGACCCGACCGCGCATCTGGCCGCCGAGTTGGGCGTCCTGGCGTTCAAGCGCGGCTACGCGCACTGGTCCGAAGCCGCCCGCGACGACGGCGAAGGCCTCGCCCCGCACGCCCTCGCAGCCCTCGACGACCTGCGCGCCGCGACCGCGACCCTCGGCTGACACCCCGCCACCCCGCCACCCCGCTCGCTGCCGCCGAACGCCGGCGCCCGGCCGATCCAGCCCTTTCGGCCTGGCTGGGGTGGCGGCCGCGGCGGCAGGACGCCGTCACCGAGCTTAGCCCCGGCTCCTACCGCTGACGGCCGCCACCCTGAACCCCGGCTGACCAGTGTCAGCCTCACTCGATCCGCGTGCGGCCGAGCCGCTCCTGCTCCCTGCCTGCGAAGAGCCACCCGCCCGCTGTGGCGGCTGCGGGCAGGGCGAGCAGGACCAGCAGCAGGTCCGTGCCTGGCACTTCACGCAGCCGTTCGAGTGCTTCGATGCCGAAGAACGCCACCGTGTCCACATACGCGATCACCGTTCCTCCCACTGCGGCGAGCAGCGCGAGCACGCCGGCCGTGGTGGCGGTGATGCCGCGGCGGGTACGGCCCCGGGCTCCGGACGCGGTCAGAATGCGCAGGTCGCCCGCCGATTCGGCGCGGATGAGCCCGACCATCATGGCGAGCACGCCGAGAGCGATGAGGATGCCGGCGACGGTGGCGTCGTCGCGGACCTCGGCCAGCGACGGAGCCTCGCTGCGCACCTCCACCGTCATCCCCGCGGCCAGCGCCATCTGCCGCGCGGAGTTGATCTGCAGCGCGGTCAGCGGCTGCGGTGCCTGGATCAGCCAGGCGGAGGTCGGCTCGACCGTCAGCTCGAGCGAGTGCACCGCGTGCTCGGAGACCAGGAGGTTCGGGTCCGCTGTGTCGGTGGGCAGCGCGGACAGCGTCTGCACTGACGGGTTCAGCGCCTGAGCGGTCCGGCCGTCCGGGCCGCTGAAGTCCCCGTAGAGCAGAAACAGTCCGGACAGGCCCTGCAAGCCCGGCCGCGAGGTGATCAGCATCGTCGTGGCCTGGATCGAGTGCGGGTCGATGCCGTAATGCGCGAGGAGCGCAGGGGTGGCGACGAACAGGCTGCCCGAGTCGCCGCTGGTCTTCTGCGGCGTCTTGTGCATCAGGTCGGCCGCCACCGGCTGCAGCGCGAGGACGTCGCGGCTGCCGAGCATCGCGGCGATCGCGGTGGCGTGCCGGGTCAGGGCCGCGGTGTCCTGGGCCGGGGAGCCGCCGTTCGGTCCCCGGCCGGTGCCGGGACCGTCGTTCGGCGCGTACACGACCAGTTGGTCGGACGGCAGGTTGGGGCCGAAGTAGTCGATCGGATCGCTGTAGCGGCCGGTGGTGATGAGGGTGACGAGCACCGCGATCAGCACGGCCAGGCTGCCGGCCGCCAGAGCCGCGGCCGAGCGGACGCGGTACCGGGACAGATCGCGCAGCGCGAGCTTGGCGGCCGGCGGCAGCCGGCGCGCCGGGCCGGCCAGCCGCGCCACGGCGAAGGGCGCCGCCAGCGCCAGGCCCAGTGCGCTCAGCAGCAGCCCGCCGAGCTGGAAGAACGCTGCGCGGCCTCCTTGGGCGCCCCAGCCGCCGGAAGTGGCGAGCAGCACCGGTGCGCCGATCAGCAGCACCAGCGGGGGCGTCACCGATCGGTGGATCGCGACGGGCGGGGCCGGCCGGTCGGAGAGCGCTGAGACGATCGGCATCCTGGCGACGGCGTGCGCCGGGCGCCACGCGGCCGTCGTCGCGCAGACCACGGCGAGGATCGCCACGCAGACCAGCAGCCACCAGGGCACAGCGGTCCACGGCACGAGGTGCCCGGCGTTGCGCGAGAAGCGGGGAGCGTAGGCGATCCAGGCCGCGAGGCCCAGCCCCGTGCCGAGCACCGCGCCGAGCGCGCCGGTGAACGCCCCGTCGGCCATGACGGTCAGTCGGATGTCGCGTTCGGTGGCGCCGAGCGCGGCGAGCATGCCCAAGGCGCGCTGACGTCGACGCGCCAGGGCGGCGAACCCGGCGACCGCCACCAGTCCGGTGAAGACCAGCGCGAGGACGGCGACCGCGAGCACGATGATCTCCGGCGTGATGCCGGACGACGCCTGCGGGGCCTGCGCGGTCATCCCGTCCGGCAGCGCGCCCGCCGCCAGCTCGGCCGGCGAGGCGTCGAAGAGCACGGTCACCGTGTCCGCCGGCCCGAGCGCCGCGCCCGGGCCGAGCCGGCCCGGACCGGCGAGGGCGAACTCGTCGTCGAGGTTCAGCGGGTCCTGCACGATGCCGACGACGCTGAGCGCGTCGCCGTTCTCGTGCCAGACGCCGCCGACATGCAGCCCCAGCGTGTCCGCCAGCGAGCCGGTCACGGCGATCTGCCCGGCGGCCGTCGGGTAGCTCCCGGAGACCAGGGAGAGCATCGGCCGCCCGTATCCGCCGTCAGGGTCCTGGGTACGCAGCTCAGCCCCCTGGGACAGGCCGGTGTCCAGGTTCCGGTTCTCGATCACGTCGAGCGTGCCGAATCGTGAGCGCAGCGCGGCGAGGTCGTCGGCGAGGCGCGGGTCTCCGCCGGCGAGTTGTACCGCGTGGTTCGCGGAACCGAAGCCTTGGTTCGAGGGCGGCGACGCGTCGACCGCGACGGCCGAGCCGACCACGGTGCCCGCGACCGCCAGCGTGATCAGCGCCGACACGATCACATGCTGACGCCACTCGCGGCGGAAGAGCCGCCACGCCCATCGCAGCATCGCGCGCCGCGCGCTCGCTCGCGGCGTCGTGCGGTCGGCGGGGTCCTTGGTCTGGGTGGGCGAGCCGCCCTCACGGTCCTCGCCTTCGCCTTCCGTGGAGTCGCGCTTCCACACGTCCCACCGGCCGGTGTCCCGCACGGCTCGTGCATACGCGCCACCGACGACGCCGACGAGCCAGTCCATGCTCATACCCTGCTTGGCCCCATCGGGCAGAAACGACAGGCCCACGGCGACTACGGACGCGATCGCGAGCCAACGCCACGAGATCGAGAACCGCTTCTGGGCGCCGGCCGGGGTGCCGGCCTCGGCGTCGCTGCCCGCGCGCAGCAGCCGAAGCCACCCCAGCATCGCGCCGAGGATGAGGAAGACGATGCTCAGCCGTTCCATGCGACCGCGCCGCCTTCCTCGACCATCTGACCGTCCTTCAGGTGCACCACTCGGTGCGCCAGGGATGCCAGCTTCGCGTCGTGCGTGACGACGACCGCGCCGACGCCGGCACGCTCGCACGCGTCGGCGAGCAGCCGCATGACCGCCTCGCCGTTGGCGGAGTCCAGCGCCCCGGACGGCTCGTCCGCCAGCAGCAGCTTCCGGCCGCCGACGACCGCGCGGGCGATGGCCACCCGCTGGCGCTCGCCGCCGGACAGCTCGTCGGGGAAGGCGTCGACGCGCTCTTCCAGACCGAGCCGGCCGAGGGCGTCGACCGCCTCGGCCCGGGCCTTGCGGGCCGGCACCCCGTCCAACTCCAGTGGCATCGACACGTTCTCGGCCGCGGTCAGCCCGGCGAGCAGGTTGTAGTCCTGGAAGACGAACCCGATCGTGCGCCGCCGCAGCCGGGCGCGCTCGCCGCGAGAGAGGCCGGCCACGTTCCGGCCGGCGATGAAGACCTCTCCACTGCTCGGCTCCTCGAGGCTGCCGGCGACGGTCAGCAGCGAGCTCTTGCCCGAGCCGCTCGGACCCATCACCGCGACCATCGTGCCGGCGTCGACCACGAGGTCGACGCCGCGCAGCGCGTGCACCTCACCCGCGCCGCGGCCGTAGCGCTTCGCGACGCCGCGCAGCTCCAGCAGGCCGGACGGCCCGTCCCCGCCTACTCCAGTTGTTCCCTTCACGGAACCCTCCCAGTGCGTGTGTGGGCCTCCAGGCTGCTGGAACGCGCGCCTACGCCTCTTCTGCGCACGGTTGGATTTCGACGGCGGGCTCGGCCTCCACCCAGGGTTAGAGGCGTCTCTGCCTCCGGGTAGAGGTGCACGCTCCGGACCTGGCCGTACGATCGGACGGTGAGCACAGAACCCGCGGCGGCGCAGACCATTGACGCACTGGTGCGGGCACGCCGTACTCAGGACGCGATCTCACGGTGGATGCGCGCGCTCGGGCCGATCCTCACCATCGCCGTCGTGCTCGACGTCCTGCGCACGCAGCCGGGGCCGGGGTTCACCGGGGACGGGATGGAGGTCTTTTTCATGACCTGCGCGTTCGTCGCAGGCGCCCTCGGTACGCAGTACCGAGAACGCGGCTCGCGCAGCCACAACGCCTCCGCTGTCCTGCTCGTCATCGCGTCCGTCGGGCTGATGAAGGTGCAGTCGAATCACACCGGTTACATCGCCTTGTTCGTGGCGCTGTTCCTGCTGGCGCGGCGCCTGCCGACGCGCTTGGCGACCGCGTTGTCCGCGATCGCCGTGGGCTTCCTGGTGCTGGCCGGGGCGACCACACAGCGCGAATCGACCTTCTCCTCGCTGCTCAGCGCGCTCACGATCGGCGGATTCGTCGGACTGACCATGCTGACCCAGCACCTGCGCGAGGCGAACGAGCAGGCCGAGCGCCGGCTCGACGAGTTCGAGCGCACCCGGGCCGCCGAGACGCGGGCGGCCGCCCTGGCCGAACGGCAGCATCTCGCGCGCGAGATGCACGACGTGCTCGCGCATTCGCTCTCCGGCCTGATGATCCAGCTCGAGGCCGCACGGCTGCTCGCCTGCCAGGACGGCGACGACCCGCGGCTGCCGGAGACGATCGAACGTGCCCACCGGCTCGGCAAGTCAGGCCTCGATGAGGCGCGACGCGCCATCGAGATGCTGCGCGGGGACGACCTGCCCGGCCCCGACCAGTTGCCCGGGCTCGCCCGCCGCTGCGAGGAGAACCTGGGCATACCGTGCCCCCTGACCTACGTCGGCGAGCCGCACGAGCTGTCCTCCGAAGCCAGGCTCGCCGTCTACCGGGTCGCGCAGGAGGCGCTGACGAACGTCGCCAAGCACGCCCGCGGCCCGGAGCGGGTCGAGATGCGGCTCGCCTACGAGCCCGACGGAGCCGAGCTGAGCATCGAGGACTTCTCCGCCGACCTCGCCGTCGCCGACCACCCGTCGTCGATTACCGAGCCCGTGGGTGAGGGCTACGGGCTGACCGGTATGCGCGAGCGCGCCGAACTGCTGGGCGGCACCCTCGATGCCGGTCCGACCGAGACCGGCTTCCGCGTCGTCCTGAAGGTGCCCTCATGACGGAAGCGACAGACCAGACCGGGTCTACGCGGTCGACGGACACGCCGCCGATCAGGGTGCTGACCGCCGACGACCAGCGCGTGGTACGCGAGGGGCTGGCCATGCTGCTCGGGCTGATGCCGGGCGTGGAAGTGGTCGGCGCGGCCAAGGACGGCCTGGAGGTGCTCCAGCTCGCCGCCTCGGCCCGGCCCGACGTCGTCCTGATGGACCTGCGCATGCCGCACTGCGACGGCATCGAGGCCACCCGCCGGCTGCGCGAACAGTACCCTGAGATCAAGGTCATCGCGCTGACCACGTACGCCGACGACCGGTCGGTGCTCGACGCCCTACGCGCCGGCGCCCGCGGCTACCTCACCAAGGACTCCGGCGCGGCGGAAATCCACCAGGCGCTGCAGACAGTCGTCGAAGACCGCTCGGCGATCGACCCGGCCGTTCAGCACCATCTCGTCGCCGCAATCGCCGCCCCCGCCCAGCCCACCGCCGGCGCCGCCCCGGCCGCGCCCCCGGCGCCCGCCGGGCTCACCCCGCGCGAGCTGGAAGTCCTCGCGCTCATCGCGGCGGGCCTGACGAACGCCGAGATCGCCGGTCGGCTGTTCGTCAGCGAGGGCACGGTCAAGAGCCACATCAACCACCTGCTGACGAAGATCGGCGCCCGCGACCGCGCGCAGGCCGTCTCCTACGCCTACCGGCACGGTCTCGCCGGAACCGGCTGAACCCGCGGGCGGGCCGAGCGGTAGTGCAGGCCGCGCCGGGAGGTCAGTCACGCCAGCTGCGACAGGCCTCCGCGGGAAAATCAGCACTCGATGACATTGAGCTGCCCGACATCATGCCCAGTCCGTTCTCACGCTGGATGCCGTTGGACGACTGTCAGAAGCTGCCTGGCGGTTACTCGGCCTCTCGGCCTCGCGCCGTAGCTTCGGGGCACCCGGCCGAGACCGCGCCCGGTTGTTCCGGCCCATCCCTCGACTCATTACCGCATTACCGGTATCGATAATTCGTTAATTGTCCAAAACTGGGACCCGGACGGGCTTCACTGATGAGTCAACATAATCCCGGTTATGTTGTGCGGGCTTCTGGAGGACCGATTCTGCGCCCGACGGCGAGTGTCCGGACTCGACAGGTCTGACGCGGGCTCAGTGTGAGTCGGCAGTTCGTTGCCTCCGAGTGCGGGCCCGCACGCGAAACACCGTCACAAAAGATCAGCGAGCTGACCTGCACTGGAAGCTTGAAAACAAGCTCTGAGCCTTCCGCCGGACTTCGTAGCTCTGATGACGCGAGCGAACCTGTACCGAGCCTTAGACGGTGTCTCGTGCACATGCTGCGTCACGTTCGTCTCCGAGCTGCTCGCAGGCCCGGCCGAGCCCGGTGCGCGCATGATCCGGTTCCTCCTCGACCTTCAATTGCGCGCCGCCTGGTATCTGTACCTGCGCCCGGGTGGCGATTGCGTCGTCGTACAGTGCGACCACGACATCTCCCACGATCCCGGAGTGCTGTTCGGGCCCGACGGGAAGCCAGCCGAAACCCGGACAGAGGTCTACTGGTGCGCGCCGAACGTCGAGAGCTTCGCCTACCGCTTCTGGGCCGAGCACACCCTCTGGTTCGCGATCTTCGACCGCCTCCAAGCCCGCGATCTCCCCTCGGAACAGCGCGCATACCTGGCCCATTGCCTCTGAACCCATCGATCGGGGCGTCGCCCGATGGATTCAGCCATCGAAGAACTGCCAGGCCACATCGAGATCGGCGAGCTCGCTGAGCGCCGAGCGGTCCGAGGCGCCGAGCCAGAAGTGGTAAGAGCCGTCCTTCCCCTGGCCTCCTGAGGCGATCACCCCGGGAGCGACATAGAAGTCCATGTCGTAGCCGTACCAGCGAGCCGGCGCGAGGGGTACGCCGCGCAGACGTTCGATCAGACGTTGAGCTTCGCGTGCAGGCCGACGATTGAGAAGCGCGCAGTAAGGAGCGGACATCCCCGCTTCGTGTAGGGAGAACTGGATCAGGAAACCGCTCAGCGGCTCCGGCTCGGCGAGCGGCTCCACATCCTCGGTGGTCCAGATGGTCGGGTCGCCGTCCTCCGCGTACTGATCCAACGACCACTCGAAACAGCCCTGGTTCTCCCAGCCGAAGACCAAGGACCCGTCCGCAGGCTCCGTATAGAGCCGATCCGGCCCCATGATGTGGTTCTGGGTCCCGAGCACAACCGGACGGTTGTGCCGCTCGGGCCGGCCGTGGGCAAGCCGGTAGAGCGCAGCCAGCCTCGCGGGCACGCGCGCCGAAACGGCCGGCGGCAGCCCGGCTGCGGGGTCGGGCGGCCCGTACCACGAGGCGATGAACTCCTCCAGCGCTGCGGCCCGATCACACGCGAGCGTATCGAGCCAGCTCAGGTCCGGCACTGCCGGCGGTGCCGCCACGGGGCGTACCACGTCGAGGATGTGGCGTTCCAGCGGCGGGACGATGGCCATGTCCACCTCCCACAGCTCCTGCTTCCCGGAGAGGGTGCTCGTGATTGAACAAGCGCGGCGCCTTTCGAGCTTGCCCAGGTAGAGCGGATCGTCTCCGGAATCAAAGAGCAGGTGGGCGGGCAGGTGCTGTCGGGCCGGATCGGACAACTCGCCGGGCAGCGGGAGCCCGTCGTCACGCAGTCGGAACTCGGCGCTGGACCATACACACGACGAAGACTGTGAATCTCGCGAAGGGACGATGATCGCCGTTGCTGCTTCTCCAAGCAGGATCTGACACCCTCCACCTTCAAGCCGCTGGACGTGTACGCCGACCAAGTCCTGCAATTGTTCGGCGGTCGCCGCAGCCAGGGGTGTCAGGGGCATGACCGGAGCCTATCGAGAGACGCGACACTGGGAAATGATCAAGTTAAAGACGACGATCAAGATCATCTAATGCGTCCTTCCCGCAGGCTGAGCAACTTCCGTCGGTGCACCTTGTAGAGACGCTCCCAGACGTTGCCGAGTTGGCCCACATCCCGTGAGCTCGGGAGGCCTATGGCGCTGCCCAAGTCGAGGCCAACCGTTTCGGAGGCTGGGCCGCCAGCCCCGATCCGGCCCTCGCCGAGGCGGCAACCAAGCTTCTCGCCTGGTTCCCCGCAGCCTCACGTATCTCTTTGCCGATAGGGTGCCGCCCATCGAAGGTGATCCGACCCAGGGGGAAGCAGTGGGTGCCAAGACCGAGATACTGGCGTTCGCGGCCGGCGACATCACCGATGTGCTGCGTCGGCCCGGGGCATCCGATCCGGCAGCCGCCGAGGAGTTGGTGCGTCGCCTGGCGCCAGGCTGGCAGGTCGAGACCGCCGAGGGTGAGAGTCTCGCCGAGGCGACCTATCCGCCGAGGGACACGGTCTACGTGCTGAGCGTTCCGGGTCTCGATCTTGTGTGCGGGCTGAGTTTCCTACGCGGCGGCGGTTCGTCGCTGCCCGAGCATGTCCTCAGCGAAGGCGCCGGACGCCGAATCGTCTATCACCGGATGCACAGCGGCACCGACGGTGTCGAGATCGCGCTGTGGAATCAGGGAGCCCTGGTGCGCGCGATCGGCATCAACGGGGTGCAAGGCGTCGTGGAGGATGTCGGCGACCGGTTGCCGTTCGAGGAGCCGTTCTGGGCCGGCCAGCGCCCGCACGAGCCAGAGAGGTTCATCGTCGGAGCCGGTCCGAGCCCCTTCCCGACGCCGTTCCACCCGCTCACCTTCGGCAACGAGGCGGTTCGGGCGCTGTTCGGCTTCACCGTGGAAGGCCGCCGCGCACCCGACGACGTCGATCCGTGGGCGGTGCACCTGCGCGGGTTCCGCGTGACCGATCCGGATGCTCCAGCTCTGGCCGAACAGCAGGCGCAGATGCGCGAGGTCATGGCCAGAATGACGCGGACCTCCTACCGGATGGAGAAGGCGCCGGACGGCAGGATCGTCATAGTGCCCAGCGAGCCGAGTGATCTTCCGGCCCGGGCAGCTACCGACTCAGGCGGACCCGCCAACGTCTGACCGTACATCAGCCCAGATCTTCTCGAGCTCGGCCCGCGTGATCTCTTCCGTACGCGAGTCGTCGCGCCCAACCGTCGAGCGGGCCCTCGCGTCCCTAAGGTGCCTGTGGATTACTGCCAGCGCGCAAGGGAGTTGTAGCAGCGGGCCCGAGCGGTCTGACTGACTCGGACGAGGGCGGTGGAGGACCTGCCGTAAGACGTGCTGAAGACCTCGGGCAGCGTAGTCTTCGGTCAAGGGCTGCCTCTGACCTGCACGTGGACATTACATGCTCGTGCAGTGACACCGAGATGCTCTTTAGCCAGGACACGCTCGTGCGTCATCGCACTCAGTCCACCCGTCACCACACAGCCGCATGCTGGCGTACCGCTCATGTGACGTGGGGCGGGCGCGTCGGATCGTGGCCCTCAACTTGCGAAGATCGGTTGCCAGAGTGGCCCCGGCCGGGCACCATGGCTCCATGGCGATTCGGGGGAGTTTCCGCTGCGCGACGTGCGTGGTTGCGGCACTGGCGTTCACGGCAGGATGCTCGCCTTCATCGAGCCAGTCCGCGGTGGCCCATCACAATTACAGCTATCAAGCCGTTGTCGAGCCGTCGCCCTGGCACGCCGGCGACCTCATATCGGTGACGTGGACGCCCCAAAATAACGGATCCGTGACCAACGCGGCTCCTGCGCAGCTGCGGCTGGCGTTCGTGATCTACGGGCCGTTCTCCAGCGTTGCCGAGCTCAAGCGCGTTATGGCCGGTCCTTCGTCCGCATGGCCGGAGCCTGCCGCTAACGGCAGGACGGTCACGGCAGACAGCTGGTCCGGCACCACGACACACGGAACCCTGCAGTTGCCGAAGGATCTGAAGCCTGGCCTCTACGACACCCGGCAGCAGGTTTCCGTCGTCGGCGGCGGCGCGTCCTCCGGAGACGGCATCGTCACCGTCGTTGGATGACATCGACCGCGGATCTTCTCCGGACCCAGATTCATGGAGCTTGGACGGGCGAGCGTCCCGGCTCGGTGGTGACGGGTCGCCACTCGGGGGCCGCGGTGCGTCGCCCGTCCCCCGCCCCACCTGCGCCATATCCGCATTCTGCGATATCCAGGGCTATCGATTCGTTATCAGACATTCCTGTCAAGACTTGATCTTGCCCGGGTAGCCTACGTGCGCGGACTTTTCCGCGATCATGGACCAGGTTGAGGGGGAGCAAGACATGTCAGGCGAAGAGCCTGCGGACACGCCCGAGCGGGAGCCCGCAGTGGCGGACGTGGCTACGAACACAGCGATGGATGCGGCCGCGGCGCCGGCCGATGGATGGACGAGCCCGGACGGAGCAGCGCCGACGGCGGCGACGGCGCCCACGATGGCGGTGCCGGCGCCCACGATGGCGGTGCCGGTGGCGCAGCCGCAGGCTCCTGCCGCGGGCCAGCCCGGTTACGGTTACGGCATCCCACAGCCGTATCAGCACATGCCGTCTCCGGAGGAGATCCAGGCCGCTGTGGTGGCCACGCGCAAGCGCAAGCGCAGGCTGTGGACGTTGGCCGCGGTGGTGGCCGTGGTCGCGGTGGTCGGCGCCGGGGTGACGGTGTACGAGAACGAGCGCCACGGCGACTCCGTGGTCAGCGCAGTCACCTGCACGCCGTCGAAGCTCGTCTCGTGCCTGATCAAGCAGCCGGCCGGCGCCTTGACGCTGAGCGACACACCGACGTGGGACCAGGCCGCCGTCCCGACGGCCGACACCTTCGGCACGCATATGACCGCCGACGCCAAGGGCATGACGGATCAGTCATCGATTCTGGTGAGCGGTGACGGGGCGAACTCCTTCGCGCACACCGACTGGAACGCCGTCGACGGCAACGACGTCGACATGGTGCTGATCAAGTTCGACACGATCAAGGGCGCGCAGAGCTGGAACGCCACGCGCAACGGCGAGATCCTCGCCGCCTACCCCGGGCAGGCGGCGGCCGTTCCCGGCGACTCGGCCGAGAAGGCGCACGCCGCGGCCAAGGCCGACGCCACCGGGACCTTCCACGCGGCCTATTCGGCCGTGGTGGGGAACATGGTGCTGAACCTGTCGTACTCGAGCCCGAACACGTTCGACCCGGCGGACCTGCAGAACTGGGCCGGCACCGAGCTCACCTCGCTGTGGTCCGCGCCGGCACCGGCCAAGGACCCGGCCGACAGCACAGGCAACGGAACCGAGGACGTGGCCTGCCCCGACCTCAGAGCGTGCCTGCCGTCGATGCCGAGCGGATACGTGCCCTGGGGCGCCTCGGCCAACTCCGATTGGATCGGTGCCACAAGCCTGACCGTCAAGCAGTTTGTCGACGGCCGCTGGGACAAGAAGTCTCGATCGGAAGTGATCTCCGACCTCGAGGCAGACGATGTCACCGGCATCGTCCAGATCGACTGGGTGGACGCCTCCAGCCGGCAAGCCGACATCTATCTACTCAAGACGCTGACCCAGTCGGCCGCCACCGCGCTGTTCAACGAGTTCGACGAACCTTCCGATTTCGAGGGCTACATCAAGTCGAACGCCTACTCCACCGGCGCGACCGGCGTGGACGCATGGTATGGCAGCAGGGCGGATCCCGACGGCCTCGTCCAGTCGACCTTCACCGGGCAGGTCGGAAACATCGTCCTTGCGGGTTCGGTGAACTTCGAAGGGCACTTCGACAAGTCGCTGGCCGGCAAGTGGATCGCCGATGCCGTCAAGCGGGTGCAGGGAACGAAGTCGACCCAGCCGATCGGGCTGCCCTCACTCGCGACCCCGACGATCCAGATCCCGGCTCAGGGCTCGTGCGCCGCATCGGGCGACTGCCTGATGGCCCAGCCGTCCGACAGCAAGGACACGACGACGACGTCCAAGGTGGCGCGCACCAAGTCGGTCAGCGCCATGCAGTACTCGAGCGGCTACGAGAGCGACGAAACCATGCAGTACGACACGTGGCTCTCCTCGGACGGGTTCCAGAGCGCGGAACACCGCTCGTGGACATCCTCGTCGAGCGGGGCCAACGCCGAGGGCGCGCTGGTGAAGTTCGGCTCGCCGGCCGAAGCCCAGGCAGCCGCGCTACTCGAATACGGGCTGGGCACCGAGAACGACCGCGACTGCACGATCAGCTCGATCTCCAACGCCCTCTGCATGGCCACGCCCGTCGGGGTGAACGACTACTTCCAGATGGAGACCGTCACCGTGCTGGCATGGAAGGGCGACTACGAGGTCCGGGTCAACGTGACCATCTCAAACGAGGCTCAGGTCGCGCAGGCCTACGCCTGGGCCGAACAGCAGCTGGCAACGCTTCCCGCGAGCTGACCAGCGTTCACCGCACCGCGTGTCCGGCCGGTCCACCCGTCTACGGGTCAAACCGGCCGGACGCGCGCTCGCGTTCACGGGCGAGGGCGAGGGCGAGGGCGAGGGCGCGGGAAGCCCGAGGAAGACGCCCGCTGTGAAACGGCACCCGGGCGGGCCGGGCGCCAAGATCGTGGTCACACCTGGCGGCAAGCCACGCGTCATCGAGTACGGTCATCAGCATCCCCCACGTCCGAGCTGCGAAGCCGCCAGCCCGTCTCGCCCGCCCAGCGTTCTGCACTTGTCATCAGCACCTCCGTCGCAGGTGCCTTGATCTGGCCATAGTCGAGTAGATCGGGCACGCTCTGTGCCAAGCGCGTCTTGAACGCTCCCCAGCTGTGCCGGGCGCGTTCGTCCGCGCGCAGGAACTCGCGGAACAGCAGGGCGTAGCGCGTGTTCGGCCCGTCGTGCCGGCGCACGTGAACGTTGCAGGAACGGTCGCCGGCCGGCGGCGCGAACACCAGCTTGGGGCACTGCGCCCCCGCCGACACCTCAGTGCGGTTCCACGGCTCCGGACGGCAGCGGAACCCCAGCTTGGACATCAACGGCACGATGATGCGCTCATCGACCTCGGGAACGCGGATCTGCATGTCGATGCAGTTCTTCGCAGGCAGCCCGGGCACGGAGGTCGAGCCCACGTGGTCGATCGCCAGCGCCACAGAGTCGAGCACGCCGGCGATCTTGCGTGACAGGCCGTCGAACTCGATCGGCCAACGAGGGTCGTAGGCGGCGAGAACCACGCCATGAGAGGACAGCTCGTCAGGAAACGGCACCCGCCAGACCGTACCGATCACCGAGCTCTGTCTTCAAGGGGAGAAGCCCGCGGTGCTCGATGAGACCCACTGAGCAATGCTCCCGCGCGCGGTCAGCGGTCCAAGGTGTTCCAGTCCGCTGGGCGCAGCTCAGGCCGCTCGGATGCGGGCGTGCAGGTGCATATCGTGCCTGCCGTCGTCGTGTACGGCGGCGCTGCGTTTGGTGCCTTCGAGGATGTATCCCGCCTTCGCCGCGACCCGGCAGGACGCGTTATTGCGAGTGGAGTGGTCCAGGTACATCCGTTGGAAGCCGGCCTCGTTCAGCGCCCAGGCCGAAAGCGTTTCTACGGCGCGAGTCGCCAGGCCGGCGCCGCGGGCCTGCGGGAGCACCCAGTAGGCGACCCCGGCTATGCCGTCGTCGAAGTCCCAGCCGCGGGTGGCGATCCGGCCGAGCACTTCGCCGTCGGCTTGCGCTATCGCCCAGTGGCCGCCCCTCTCGGAGTTCCAGTCCTGCCGGCAGGCCTCGAACCATTGCTGAACGTCAGCCTCGGCGCGGGGGCGACGCGTGTGCCAGCGGCGGATCTCTTCGTCCTGGTAGGCGGCGAGGAACACGGGGATGTCGGCTGATTCCCAGGGCCGCAGCAGCACTCCGTTCCCGGCGTTCAGGACGGGCTGCGGTGAGCTGGAGAGCCGGCCGGACGGTATGACGGGCGGTGTCGATACGAGGCGAGTCATGAGTCATGATCCTGTGACGGCGGCCTTGCACGTCAAGGCCGCAGGGCGGCAAACCGGCAAGAGCCGGAGCGGGGCGGTCGCCTGCTGGTGCTCGACCGAACCACGGACGACCCGGACGACCCGGACGAACTGCTGTACTGGGCTTCTCCGGGCCGACCTTCAGCTTCGCCGCGCAGCTGGCGACCACGCGCCTAAGGAGCGGCGAGCAGTATCGAGTGACTCTTTGGCGACACCTGGCGCCGCCCCGCAAAGATCTCAGGGTTCGTTGCGTGGGAGGCCGGCGGCCGCGAGGTTCTGGGCAAGGTCTGCCATCTCGAGGTCGACGGCGAAGACCACGAAGTCGTCGGTGACCGGCATGATCGTCTGCCAGTCCAGCTCACCGAGGGAAACCGCGACGGCGCAGACCGTCTCGCGGCTTACTGCCACCTTCGACAGCCTGAGCTCCTGTGCGAGGAGACGGGCCGTATCCCGCACGGCGCTCATGTCGATGTCCGCGTAGCCGGTCATGTCGGCGGGGGACCAGACGATGTCTTCGCCATCACCGTCTTCGTCGTCACCTTCAGCGAGGAAAGCCTGGCGGTCCTCCTCCAGACCAACGTGGACCGTCACAGCGGAGGGGTCAAATCCGTCGGCGTACGCGAGCGCGACGCAGTACGCGGCTGCTTCGAGATCGAACTCCCGAACGGCTCGCAGTACCTGCACCCCGAGTTCCGCCTGGACAGTGCTGCGTGCCGCGTCTATCGAGAAGTCAGCCGGCGGGCGCTCATACAGCGTCTCGCCGAGGCGCCCGGGGTTGATGCTCGTCAGCCGAAGAAGGCCTTCGCCGTCGTACATTGCCTCGATACTGGCTTGGGGCGTCGGGTGACGCAGCGCGCCGGACGCGCGCTTGGCGTGCTGTACTTCGATGCGAACAACGCTGTTGTCGATGTAATCGTACGTCTCGATGTCGCCACCGAAGGTCGCGGCGGACGCGGTCGAGCGGATCCGGCCGGATTCGAGGAGATACTCGCGCAGGTAGATCCCTCGACCGTCCGCGTTGTAATGAGCCTCCTCGATGAGGTCGGCTCGGTACATCCGGAGGGTCTCGTAGACGAGCCGGCCGTTGAGGAACCCGCTGTATTCGAGCACGGTGACCACGCGGTCGTCGACATCGAAGCCGAGTTGATAATGATCCTGCGTCAGCGGCGGACGCCGGTCCAAGCGCCGGCCGGGCCGCAGGAGATTGCGCTCGTGCCACAACGGCTGCAGGTCGAACGCATCACCCTCGTACCACTCCCACCGGACCACCCCGGCGTACGCGGCAGCCCGGCGCGACTCACGCTCGTCGGCGAGGTGCGCGAACTTAGAGTCCAGGTCGGACAGGTCGGACAGGCTGGTCACGCGCCAGATCATAACCGCACCCTCGGACAACGATCCCAACGCTGCCCGATCAACTCGCCCATGGCGGAGACCTGCTGGATGGCCAGCGCGCCGGTGACGTCCGTGGCGGCCGCGTTCGCGTCGGCGACGCTCCAGTCGAGCGTGACGGTTGCGCCGCCCGAACTCTCGTCGACCGCGCTCTGCTCGAACGAGATCGACGTCAGCGCGATGCGGGTGGCGGCATCGGCCGGACCCGCGGCCGCGCAGACTCCTGTGATACCCATCGCGGCTACCGGGCCCACCGTAACAGGGCCCTACGACACGGTCGGTGTCCTTGAACCGTGGGACGCCCTCGGTTCCCGGCGCTCGCGCCGGACGGGACGGGCACCCGGGTACGGTGAGTGCCCATGACGGAATCCGAGATCAACGTCAGTGAAGATCTGGTCCGCGAGCTGCTGCGCGAGCAGCATCCGGACCTGGCCGGGCTGCCGATCCGCGAAGTGGCGGGTGGGTGGGGCAACCAGATGTGGCGCCTGGGGGACGACCTGGCCGTGCGGATGCAGCGGATGGACACCAGTTCCGATCCGCAGCTCAAGGAGCGGCGCTGGCTGCCGCTGCTGGCCTCGCGCCTGCCGCTGCCGATACCGACTCCGGTGCGCAGCGGGGCGCCGTCCGCGCTCTTCCCCAAGATCTGGACGGTCATGACCTGGGTCGAGGGCACGCCCCTGGACCACGAGCCGATCACGCGCGGCGAGCACGCGGCCGATGCGCTGGCGGCGTTCCTCAAGGCGCTGCATGTGGAGGCGCCGGCCGACGTCCCGGGACCGGCGGGCTTCGGCGTTCACCCCAAGGAGTGCACGGACGGGTTCGAGCACTTCATGCGGTCCGTGGACCTCGACTGCTTCGCCGAGGACGAAGTCAGGGCCGTGTGGGACGACGCGGTGGCGGCGTCGGAGTGGCGGGGGCCGGGGGTGTGGGTGCACGGCGACCTGCATCCGGCGAACGTCGTCGTCGCGGACGGCACGCTGGCGGGCGTCGTCGACTTCGGCGCGGTCTTCACCGGCGACCCGGCGTGGGACCTCGGGGCCGCCTGGCTGCTGCTGCCCGAGGGCGGCGCATCACGGTTCTTCGACGCCTACGGGCAGGTGGACGAGGCGACGTTCCGGCGGGCGCGCGGGCTGGCCGTGATGAAGAGCCTGTTCCTGCTGCTGATGGGCCAGAACGGGGACCGCGGCCTGCCCGGCGGCAAGCCGACCTGGGGGCCGGCGGGCCGCTCGGCCCTCGATCGTGTCCTGCGGGGGCTTTGACGACTTCGACTGTTCGGAAGCGGCGTGATCGATGGATCGATCACGCCGCGGGAGGCTGCGGGCCGCCGGCGTCACTGCGGGCGGTGTGCCAGCGGTTCTCGTAGTGCGCAGTGGTCGGGGGCGGGCCCGGCAGGGGGCTGGGTTCGGCGGTGAAGAGCCCGTCGATCGCGACGCCGAGCAGGCGCTGGTGCAGGATTCGGTCGGCGTCGTCGGCTTCGGCGACGGGGCTGGTGCGGGCGAACTGGCTGATCAGCCAGTTGATGTCCATCGGGGTGACGTCGGCGCGCAGCCGCCCGTCGCGGTGGGCGCGCTTGACGAGCCGGTCGTGCAGGTCGCGTGCCCGGAGGGCGAAGGACAACATCTCCGGCGTGGTCTCGATGGTGCCGGCCAGCGGGGAGAGGGAGCCGATGCGCAGGGCGACGCAGGTGCGGATGTATCCGGCCAGCGCGTCGGCGGCGTCGGGCAGTTCGAGCGCGTCGGTCGCCGCGTCGACGGCCTCTTGCATGGACAGCACGCACAGGCGCTGGAGCAGCTCGGTCTTGCTGCCGTAGCGGCGGTAGAGGCTGCCGATGCCCAGGCCCGCGCGGGCCGCGACGAGGGCGACGGAGGCCGAGGCGCCGTGGGCGGCGAACACCTCGCGCGCGGCGTCGAGCAGGAGCCGGTCGTTGCGCACGCCTTCGGCGTGACGCCCGCGCGGGCGCGCAGGATCAGCCGGGCGTGGAGGAGGGTCGGCGGGCACGGCTCGAGCCTAACGGATTGCGGAGCGGATCGCTCCGCTATAGATTTGCGGAGCGATCCGCTCCGGAAAGCGATCCGCTCCGAGAGAAACATGGAGGCGTGCGATGCAGGCGGTGGTGCTCTGCGAGTTCGGTCCCCCGGCCGCGCTCGGGTTCGTCGAGGACTGGCCCGAACCGGTGCTGGGGCCCGGGCAGGCGCTGGTGGACGTCGCGTACGCGGGCATCACCTTCGTCGAGACCCAGATCCGCGCTGGGCGTCCGCCGAATCCCGCGATGGCCCCGGCGCTGCCGGCCGTGCTCGGCAACGGTGTCGGCGGCGTGGTCACGGCGGTGGGCCCGGACGTCGACGAGGGCCTGGTAGGCACACGGGTAGTGGCTGCCGCGGGCGGGCGCGGCGGGTACGCCGAGTGGTGCGCAGTCCCGGTATCAGGGCTCGTCGCCGTTCCCGAGACACTCGCCCTCGATGCCGCGCTCGCCCTGCTGGCAGATGGGCGTACAGCGCTGGCGTTGGCCGACGCCGCCGAACCGCGGCCGGGCGAGACGGTGCTGGTGGAGGCCGCGGCCGGTGGCGTCGGCAGCCTCCTGGTCCAGCTCGCCGCACGCGCCGGCGCCCGGGTCATCGCGCTGGCCGGCGGGCAGCGCAAGCTGGAACTCGCCCGCGAACTCGGCGCCTACCTCGCCGTCGACTACCTCCAGCCGGACTGGGCGGCGACGGTCGCCGAGCAGGTCGGCACGCTCGATGTGGTCTACGACGGCGTGGGCGGCGGAGTCGGGCGGGAGGCGTTCGAACTGCTGGCCGCCGACGGCCGATATGCCGGGTTCGGCATGGCGAGCGGGAGCTTCGCGGACATCCCGGCCGGGCACAGGCCGGATGTGGCACGTGTCAGTTCAGGCCCGCTCCCGCCCGAACGAAGCGCGCAGCTCACCCGCCGCGCACTCGACCTCGCAGCCGAAGGCGTGCTGCGCCCCGTCATCGGCCAGCGCTTCCGCCTCGACCAGGCCGCGGACGCACACGCGGCGATCGAGTCCCGCGCCACCATCGGCAAGACACTCCTCGTCGTCGAGGGAGAATTCTGACCGCAGAAGCCTGATACGGGGGCACAATGCTCGGCATGGAGCAGACGGCGGGCCGGCATCTCAGCGTGGTCGATGCGCATCATGAGTTCTACGAGGACGTCGTCGCGGCCGGCGGCCTTCTTCCGGCCCTCTTGCAGGTGGGCGCGGACCTGGGACTGGATCTCGGCACGCCCGTGCCGGTGCCGGACGGATCCCTCGACGAGGTGTGGTTGCGGGCGCCGACCCCCAGCCGCGCCGACCTGGTGGTCTCAGCCCACGGATTCGAACGCTGCTTCAGCCTCGACAACCGCGAATCCGGCATCGCGCACGCCCGCGGGCGCACCCCGGATCTGACGGCGGTGGCCAGGGCCGTGGCCGCGTGGTGCGCCGGCGCCGACCCGCGCCGGATGAAGGCCGCCGCCGCCTTCATCGAGCTGCCGGCCATGGCCGAGGCCCTCGCGACCGGCTCGGTGGAGCTCGCGGTGGAGGAGAACTGGCAGCGGCGGAGGGGAAACTGGCAGAGGAGAAGGGACGGTGCGCCGGGGGAGAAGTGGCGCAGGCGCGGAGCGATCACCGGCTTGTGCGCCCTGTTCGACGCCGCCTACGCCGAGCCGCGCCTGCGCCGCTTCTACGCCGTCACGAGTCATTTCAACCTGTGGTTCAGCCGCTGCACCGACTTCCCGTTCGACTGCGTCGGCGCCGTGATCGAGCCGCACGACGACGGGAGCTATCGGGTGTGGCGGCGGCCGAACCGCGATGCCCACGACGAGTTCGACAATCCGCGGGCCGCCGTCGCGCGCGCCGTCGAACTCCTGCCCCCGGACTGCGACGGCGCGGTCCTCGGCACCCTCTCAGACGCCTGAGGCGCCGCCCGGAAGGCCTCCGCGCCCGAGGGACCGGTCCCTTCTTCCCCGTGTTTCCATGCTTATCAGGCTACTCAGCCTGCTTGGCACGATTTGTCGAGCCTTCGCCGACGGGGCGCCGGCGGGGCACGGAACCGGGAGGGACATCATGTACAGGAAGAGTTGGGCGCACCTCGCGCTCGCCGGCGCGGTACTCGCCACGGCGTCCGCCTGCGGCAGCGGCAGCGGCAGCGCGGGCCACGGCGGCGGCGGTACGTCGTCGACCGGGCGTACGTCGTCGACCGGGCGTACGGCCGCGGCCGCCGCGTCGTCCGGGAGCCACACGGCCGGGTTCGCCTCCGTCACCACCGGCTGCGTCCTGCCGGCGAAGACGGTGGCGCGCCTGAGCGAGCGCGACGTCTCGCAGGCCGAGTCGATCCAGATGACGCTGACGACCTCGGCGAGCGCGGCGCACGGCTGCATGTATTCGGGCACAGAGCACGGCTCGACCGTGCTGGTCGGCATCGGCTACGAGCCGACCCGGCCCGGCGCCACCGCGCTGCAGTACCTCGCGGAGAACAAGCTGGCGCAGGATCAGACGATGCTGCTGGCGCAGCGGGACGTGCCGGGTCTGGGCGACGCGGCGAAGGTCGGTACGGCCACGATCGAAGGCGAGACCATCGACGTCGTCTCGCTCGTCCAGATCCACGCCGGCACCGTCGCCGACATCTCGGTCACCGTCAGCGGGACGTCAGTGTCCGAGGACGACTCGATCGCGCTGGCCCGCGCGGTGCTGGCGGCCGTCTACCACTGACCCGTCTACCACTGACTCGCCTCCCGCTGGCCGGGCGCGCGCCCCGCGCCGCGCGGGTAGAGCGGCTTCGCGGTGCTCGACTCGTGCGAGTACGGCTCGCGGGGGGCGGGGATCGCGCGGGCCGGTTCGGGCAGGCACTGGCCGCGGCGGATGAAGTGGGCCAGCAGGTGCGCGGTGGCGATCGTGTCGCCGAGGGCCTGGTGGGCGCCGACGAGGTCGATGCCAAGGAACGCGCAGCAGTCGCCGAGGGTGTGGTGGGCCAGCGGCAGGTGACGGTTCGCCAGCTGCCAGGTGCACAGGCCGCCGGTGAACGCGCTCGTCTCGATGCCCGACCAGGTGAAGTGGGCGTTGAGGAAACGGCCGTCGAACTGGGTCAGGCGGTGGGCGACCGGGACGCGGCCGGCGAAGAGGCTGTAGAGGTGGCGGGCGAGGGAGGCGAAACTGGGCGCCGCCTGCACCATCGCCGTGTCGATCCCGTGCACACGGGTCGGGCCGACGTCCCCGCCGCGCGGGCGCAGCAGGGTGTCCCATGTGCCGGTGATCTCGCCGTCCAGGTCCACGTGCACGACCGCGATCTCGACGATCGAGTCCTCGTGCAGCCGGAAGCCGGTGGTTTCGATGTCGAAGACGGCGTATCCGTTCAACGAGCCGCTCCCCGCCTTCTGATCCGCGTCGATCCGGGCTCGATGCTGTCCGGGTTCGTGGCTCGTAGTGTACGGGCGGCGCCGCGCACCGACACCTCGCCGCGCCGCGCCGCCGATCCGGACGTCGCGCCTGAACCTCGCGCCTGAGACAGGGTCAGGCCGGGCGCGGGTAGAGCACGTCATAGCCGATGAACTCGAACATGCTGCCGCCCGGCTCGAGCGGCACGGGCTCGGCGACGCGCCGGTGCGCCCCGACGAACAGGTCGAGCTCTTCGGGGCTGCGGAAGACCTCTGCGAATCCTTCGCGCTCGAACCAGGATGCGACGGCCGGGACCATGGCGGGGTCGGCGCGGCGGCCGCGGGTCCAGACGACCGTGCCGCCGCGCGCGCACAGCCCGGCGCTGGTGCGCACGGTGCGCTCGATGTCGGCCGGGACGATGTTGCCGAAGATCCCGCACAGCAGCACCAGGTGCGCGGGGGCGAGGTCGAGGTAGTGGTCGGTCAGCGCGGCGTCGCCGGTGACGACTTCGACGCCGTCGAGCCCGGCCTTCGCGGCCAGCTCGCGCGCGGCCTCGGTGTTGCCCGGGTCGAGCTCGACCAGGCGGGCCCGGACGTCGCGGCCGCGCGGATGCTCGGCGAGCACGGGGATCAGGTCCCTGCCTTGGCCGGCGCAGGCACTCACCGCGCGCAGCGGCCCGGGCGGGGCCTCGTCGAGCGCGGTGCGGATGCACGCCTGTATCGTCTCGAGCCGCACGACGAACGGGGATTCGGGGTTGTCGTACCGGTCGTGCCAGTTCTTCCAGTCCATGACGGGATCGTAGGGCGCGGATCTCGCCGGGCCGCAGCCATTTATTCGGCCGCGATTTATTCGGCTGCGTGACGGGGCGGCGGATCGGGTAACGTCGCGGGCATGGTCGAGAACGACGCGGCGTCCGGGAACGTGCGCCTGGACGCGTGGATCTGGTCGGTGCGCCTGGCCAAGACCCGCTCCCAGGCCGCGGACGCCTGCAAGGGCGGGCACGTGCGCGTGAACGGGGACAAGGTCAAGCCGGCGCAGGCGGTCAAGATCGGCGACCAGGTGCGGGTGCGCCGCTCGGACGGCTGGGAGCGCACCGTCACCGTCACGAAGCTGATCTCCAAGCGGGTCGGTCCGCCGGCCGCGGCCGAGTGCTACACCGACGAGAGCCCCCCGCCCCCGCCGCGCGAGTTCGCCGGGCCGACCGCGGTGCGCGAGCGCGGAGCCGGACGCCCGACCAAACGCGAGCGGCGCGAGGTGGACCGGCTGCGCCACCGCTGAGGCCGCCGAGCGTCGATCACCGCCGGCCGTCGACAATCGCCCCAGGGCGGCGCGCGCGCCCGGACCCGGTCGGCTAACGTCGTGGGCATGAGCGAAGCCGCGCCGCACGCCACCGTCGTCCCGCCGGTCCCGCAGGTGCCCGCCTCGGGCCGGATGCCGGCGCTCTACCTGAGCCACGGGGCGCCGCCGCTGGCCGACGACCCGGTGTGGCCGGGGCAGCTGGCGGCCTGGTCGGCGGCGCTGCCGCGGCCGAGCGCGATCCTGATGGTCTCCGCGCACTGGGAGGACGCGCCGCTCGCGCTCGGCGCGGTGCGCACGATGCCGCTGGTCTACGACTTCTGGGGTTTCCCGCGGCACTACTACGAGGTCGGCTACCCGGCGCCGGGCGCGCCCGGGCTGGCCGAGCAGGTCCGGGCGCTGCTGCGCACTGCGGGCCAGCCGGTGCAGGACGTGGCGGACCGGGGCCTTGACCACGGCGCGTACGTGCCGCTGGTGGAGATGTATCCGCACGCCGACGTCCCGGTGCTGCAGATCTCGCTGCCGAGCTTGGACCCGGTGGCGCTGTTCGAGGTGGGCCGCCGGCTCGCGCCGCTGCGCGACGAGGGCGTGCTGATCGTCGGCAGCGGTTTCTTCACCCACAACCTCGCCGCCCTGACTCGGGACGGGTCCGTGGCGGCGGCGATGGCCGAGTTCGACGCGTGGGGCCGGGAGGAGCTGGACGCCGGCCGGATCGACGCCCTGCTCGACTTCGCCCACCGCGCCCCGGCCGCCCACGCCGCGCATCCGCGCACCGAGCACTTCGCGCCGCTGTTCGTCACGCTCGGCGCCGGGGAGGCGGACCTGGGCAGCCAGCGCAGCGTGATCGACGGGTTCTGGATGGGCCTGGCCAAGCGCTCGATCCAGCTGGGCTGAGCGCGCGCCGCGGCCTCGCAGCCGGGCGCTAGGGTGGCAGCGACCCGACCTGACCGTGCGCCGAGGGAGCCTTGAAGACCGTGACCGCCGACCGACCGCTGCTCAACCGCCGTCTCGCCGAGTTCGGCACGACCATCTTCGCGGAGATGTCGCAGCTGGCCACGGAGACCGGCGCGATCAACCTGGGCCAGGGCTTCCCGGACACCGACGGTCCCGCGCCCGTGCTCGAGGCGGCCCGGCGCGCGATCGCAGAGGGCCGCGGCAACCAGTACCCGCCGGGCGCGGGCGTGCCGGAGCTGCGCCGCGCGGTGGCCGCGCACCGCGAGCGCCGCTATGGGCTGCGCTACGACCCGGACCGCGAGGTGCTGGTGACGGCGGGGGCAACCGAGGCGATCGCGGCGGCGCTGCTCGCGCTGCTCGAGCCCGGCGACGAGGTGATCGCGCTCGAGCCGTACTACGACTCGTACGCGGCGTGCATCGCGATGGCCGGGGCCCGGCGGGTGCCGGTGACGCTGCGCCCGGACGGGGACCGGTTCGTGCTCGACCTCGACGAGCTGCGCGGCGCGGTCACCGACCGGACCCGGCTGATCCTGCTCAACACCCCGCACAACCCCACCGGCACCGTCCTGCCGCACGAGCAGCTCGCCGCGATCGCGGCGCTGTGCGTGGAGCGGGACCTGCTGGTGGTGACCGACGAGGTCTACGAGCACCTGGTGTTCGACGGGCTCGCGCACCGGAGCCTGGCCGAGCTGCCGGGGATGCGCGAGCGTACGGTGGCGATCTCCTCGGCGGGCAAGACCTTCTCGGTGACCGGCTGGAAGGTCGGGTGGGTGTGCGCGAGCCCGGAGCTGACGACGGCAGTGCGCACGGCCAAGCAGTTCCTCACCTACGTCGCCTCCGGCCCGTTCCAGTACGCCGTGGCCGAGGCGCTCGCGCTGCCGGACGCGCACTTCGACGCCCTCGCCGCGGACCTGCAGGCCAAGCGGGACCTGCTCTCGGGCGCGCTGCGCGACGCCGGGTTCGGGGTGATGCGCTCGCAGGGGACGTACTTCGTGACCGCGGACATCCGGCCGCTCGGGCTTCCCGGCCCGGAGGGCGTGGACGGCGAGGCGTTCTGCCGGGCGCTGCCGCACCGCGCGGGCGTGGTGGCGATCCCGAGCCAGGTCTTCTACGACCACCGCGGCGCCGGCGCCCCGTATGTGCGCTTCGCGTTCTGCAAGCGGCCCGAAGTGCTGGCCGAAGCCGCCTCCCGGCTCAAGGCACTCGCCCGCTGAACCAGGCCGCCACGGCCCCGGCCCGGCCGCAGCCGGCTTATCCGTGCTCGTCGAACGCGGCGCGCACCCGCGCGTCGTCGGCTCCGGCGGCCAGCAGGGTGCGCAGCAGGATCCTGGCTTTGTACGGGCCGAGCCGGCCGCCGTTGATCAGGCCCCTGCGCTGCAGGTCGGTCTCGGCGCCGGGCGCGCCGTAGGTGTTGCGCAGCACGGGCCCGGCGCCGGTGCGGGAGGTGAGCACCACCGGGATGCGCGCGGCCAGCTCGCCGAGCGCGGGCGCGGTGCGCCCGGGCACGTGCCCGACCCCGAATCCGGCCACGACCAGGCCCGCGACGTGCGGGGCGAACCCCGCCAGGGACGTATCGTCGTCCTCGTCGAGCACGAAGGTGTGCACGGGCACGCGCGTGGCGGCGAAGGCGCCGGCGGACGGCGCGGGCAGCGGGGCTCGGCGCGGCGGGCGCGTGAGGATGCGCACCCGGTCCTCCTCCAGGTGCCCGACCGGGCCGGTCTCGGGCGAGCGGAACGTGGCGGTGGAGGTGGCGTGCGTCTTGCGGACGTAGCGGGCCGGGTGCAGCTCGTCGTCGAAGGCGACGAGCACGCCGAGGCCGCGCGCCTGCGGGGCGGCGGCGGTGCGCACGGCCGCGAGCAGGTTCGCCGGGCCGTCGGCGCCGGCGAGGGTGGGGTTGCGCATCGCGCCGGTGAACACCAGCGGCTCCTCGTGCGCCCAGAGCAGGTCGGCGAGGAACGCGGTCTCCTCCAGCGTGTCCGTGCCCTGCGTCACCGCGACCCCGGCCGCCCCCTCGCGCACCGCCTGCCCGGCGCGCTCGACGAGGTCGGCGATCTGAGCGAAGGTCAGGTCGGCGCTCGGGTGGCGGGTGACATCCTCGATCCGCAGCCGCGTGCCGCCCTCGGTGAGCAGCGCGTCGAACCCGGGCACCGTAGCGGCCAGGTCCGCACCGCTCAGGCGCGCCACCACCGTGCCGCCGGGCCCGGAGGTGGTCCCGGCCATGGCGATGGTGCCGCCGAGGGTGTAGAGCACGACCTCATCAGGCATCGCAGGCCCCTTCCGTATCCGAGTGTTTCCACCCTAGCGCGGCGGGCCCGGGGGTTTAGGATCACCGTATGCGCATCTCCGTGGCCGCCGACACCCGCGACGGCATCGCCCCGCTCCTGCCGGCCGCGCTGACGCGGCTCGGCCACCAGGTCACGGCGCACGGCGCGCTCTCCGGGACGCGGGCCGCGCACGACGCGGCGTGCGTGTGGTCCGCGTGCGCGCGCGAGGCCGCGCGGGATGTGGCCGAGGGCCGCGCGGATCAGGCCGTGGTGGCCTGCTGGACCGGAACCGGCGCCTCGATCGCGGCGAACAAGGTCCCCGGGGTGCGCGCGGCGCTGTGTACGGACGCGACCACCGCCGCCGGCGCGCGCCGCTGGAACGACGCGAACGTGCTGGCTCTGAGCCTGCGCCTGCTGTCCGAGCCGGTGCTCGAGGAGATCCTCGAAGCCTGGTTCGCCGCGGCGCCGAGCACCGAGCCCGAGGACGTCGCGGCCCTCGCGCTGCTCGAGCAGGCTCCCTGAGCCCGGGCCCTAACCCTCCCCGGACGCCCCGACGCGCAGCCACCGGGTGCCGCGGGCCCGGACCCACAGGAACGCCAGGCGCACGAGCGTGAACAGCCCGATCGCGCCCCACAGCCCGGTCAGCCCCCACCCGGCGCCGAGCACGAGCGCGAGCGCGCCGAGGAAGACCGCGGTGCACGCCAGCGACGCCCAGGCGAGGTAGGTCGCGTCGCCGGCGCCGATGAGCACGCCGTCGAGGACGAACACGACACCGGCGACCGGCTGGAACGCCGCGGCGAGCACGAGCGCGGGGATCAGGGCGTGGCGCACCGCCGGATCGCCCGTGAACGCGCCGGCGAGCACGGGGCTCAGGGCGAGCAGCCCGATCCCGGTGACGGCGCCGAAGCCCAGGCCCCATCGGTTCATCCGCGCGACCACGGCCCGCACCTGCCCGGTGCGCCCGGCCCCGAGCTCGTGGCCGACCAGCGCCTGGGCGGCGATGGCGAGGGCGTCGAGGGCGAGCGCGAGGGTGGACCAGAGGTTCGCGGCGATGGTGTGCGCCGCGAGCGCGACCGTGCCGAGCGACCCGGCCGCCCACACCCCGGCCAGCAGGTAGACGCGCAGCCCGACCGTGCGGGTGAGCAGCGCGGCGTTCGCCGACAGGGACGCGCGCAGCGCCCCGAGCTCCGGGCGCAGCGGGAGCTGCTCGGCGCGCGCGGCCCGGCGGGCGGTGCGCACGTAGGCGAGCGCCATGCCGCTCTGCACGAGCGCGGTCCCGGCCGCGGACCCGGCGATGCCCCACCCGACGGGGTAGACCAGCAGCCAGTTCAACGCCGTGTTCGCCACCGCGGCCACGCCCGCGACGATCAGCGGGGTGCGCATGTCGTGCAGGCCGCGCAGCAGCCCGGTCGCGGCGAGCACCAGCAGCATCCCGGGTAGTCCGGCGGAGCTGATGCGCAGGTAGGTCTCGGCGTAGGGGGCGGCCTGGTCGGTCGCCCCGAGCAGGCGCACGATGGGTCCGGCGGCCAGCGCCCCGATCACCCCGAGCACGGCGCCGAGCCCGGCCGCCAGGTACATCCCGTCGATCCCGCGCGCCAGCGCCTCGCGCCGCCGCCCGGCTCCCATCAGCCTGCTGACCTGCGCGGTGGTGCCGTAGGCGAGGAACACGCAGACGTTGACCAGGGTGCTGAGCGCGGCGCCGGCGGTGCCCAGGCCCGCCAGCTGCGCGGGTCCGAGGTGCCCGACGATGGCGCTGTCGGCGAGCACGAACAGGGGCTCGGCCACCAGCGCGCCGAGCGCGGGCAGCGCGAGCGCGAGGATCTGGCGGGCCGAGACGTGCGACGCGTCGCGCAGGGCGGCGGCCGCGGCCGGGCTCTCGGCCTCCTGCGCGGGTATCGGCTCGGGGCTCACGGCGGGATCTTCCCACACGCCCCGCGTGGACGATCAAGCGCGCGGACGGTCAAGCCGGTGCCCGGGCGCTCACTCCTGCTCGCGCCGGTCCGACTCGAGCCCTTCGATGATGCCGGCGATGTGCTCGGGGTCGGGGTAGATGTCGGTGAACTCGTATCCGGCGATCGTGCGCGGCCGGTCGATGCCGAGGTCCACCCGCAGCAGGTCGTCCCCGGCGACGCCGTGGCTGATCCAGTTCCCGGTCACCCGCAGCCGCGAGCGTACCGAGGGCATCGCGAGCAGGTGGTAGCCGCGGGTGGCGATCTGCGCGGGGACGCCGGAGAGCGGGATGCCCAGCGGCTTGGCCACCGCGCGCGGACCGCCGAGGTCGACCACGAGCCCGAGGTCCTTGTGGTAGTAGTCGCGCGGCGGGCGCCCCTGCATCGCCGAGACGACGTTGTCGGCCGCGACCTTCCCCTGGCGCATGGCGTGCTGCGCGGTCGGGGGGCACACGGCGTTGTCCACGCCCTCGCGCTGCTTGGCCAGGTCCGGCACGGCGGCGCAGTCCCCGAGCGCGAACACCCCGTCCCAGGCCGGCAGGCGCAGGTCCGCGCCGACCACCACGCGCCCGCGCAGCGACTCGCCGAGGCCGCGCACCAGCGGGGACGCGGCCACTCCGGCGGTCCACACCAGGGTCTGGGTCGGCAGGACGGAGCCGTCGGTCATCTTCACCTCGTCGTCGGTGACGGAGGCGACCGAGACCCCGAGGCGGAAGTCCACGCCGCGGTTGATCAGCATCTTCTGGGCCTTCGTGCCGAGCTCCTCGCCGAGCTCGGGCATGAGCGTGGGGGCGATGTCCGCGAGCGTCCAGTGGATCATGTCCGGGTGCAGGCCCGGCATCTTGCGGGCGGCGTTGCGGGTGAGCTCGAGCAGGCACGCGCACGTCTCGGTGCCCGCGTATCCGCCGCCGACCACGAGGAACGAGCAGCGCCGCCGCTTCTCCTCGGCGCTGTTGGCCGCGGCGGCGAGCTCGAGCTGCGCGATGACGTGGTCGCGCAGACTCAGGGCCTGTTTGAGCGTCTTCATGCCGCGGGCGTGCTCGGCCAGGCCCGGGATCTCGAAGGTGCGGGTGACCGAGCCGGGGGCGAGCACGAGGTAGTCGTAGCGCAGCGCGTCGTCCTCCCCGGTGATCTTCCGGATGTAGAGGGTGCGCGCGGGCAGGTCCACCCCGAGCGCGCCGGCCGGCACGCGCACGGTGCGCCGCAGCAGGCGGGCCAGCGGGGTGGCGACCGAGGAGGCGCCGAGCACGCCGGAGGCGACCTGCGGGAGCAGCGGCAGGTAGAGCGAGTGGGAGGTGGGGTCCACCAGCATGATCCGGGCGTCGCGCGGCCCGAGGCGGCGTTCGAGCCGGCGCACGCACGCCAGGCCCGCGAATCCGGCACCCACCACGACGATCCGCGGCACCCTGGCCGCCTGCGCCTGCGTCATCGCTCCCGCCGCCTTACTTCCGCGTGATCTTCCGACGCCCTCAGCCTCGCCCGCCCGGGCCCGGCCCGCACCCCGGGCACCGGGCGGCTACGCCCGCCGGGGGAAGTGACGCGGCGTGAAGCGGGTCAGGGCCGCAGCAGGCGCGTGAGCGCCTGCGAGGTGCGCGAGGCGCGGATCGCGGCGCGCTGCTCGCGGGCGGTGGCGTCGATGTAGTTCTGGCTGGTGGTCAGGGAGGCGTGGCCGAGCAGCCGCATGATCTCCACCGCGCTCGCCCCGTCCTCGGCCAGGCGCGTGGCGAAGGTGTGGCGCAGCGCGTGCACCGACGCTCCTGCCGGGACCTGCCCGGAGACCCCGGCCTCCCGGTAGGCGCGCGAGACGAGGTACTGCAGGGCGCCGCGGCCGAGGCGCTCGCCGTCGGCGCCGACGAACAGGGGCTCGGAGCGGGCGGCCTCGCGTCCGGCGCGGCGGGCGGCGCGGGAGGCGAGGTAGTCCTCGATGACGGCTTCGAGCTCGGGTTCGACCGGGACGGCGCGTTCCTTGCCGCCCTTGCCGCGCACGGTCAGGATCCGCTCGCCGGTGCGCCCGCCGAGGCTCGCCACGGTCAGCTCGAGCAGTTCGCTCGAGCGCAGCCCGGCGCACAGGAGCACCGCGAGCACGGCGAAGTCGCGTTCGGGCCAGGGCGCGCGGCGCCGGGTCGCGTCCGCGGGGGCGGCGGCCGTCTCGAGCAGCCGCTCGGGAGTGTCCTCGCCGCGCAGCGGCTTGGGGTAGCGGTGCGGGGCCTTGGGCCGGCCGACCGAGCCCATCGGGTTGCCGGGGGCGAGCTCGTCGGCGACGAGGAAGGTGAAGAACTGGTTCCACACCGACCAGGCGCGCCCGATCGAGGAGGCGGCGCGCGGCTCGGCGTACTCGGCGAACGCGGCCCGCAGCGCCCGCCCGGTGACCTTCTCGAGCCCGAGCTGCCCGGCGTGCTCGCACCCGGCTTGGCGGGCCAGCAGCGCGCCGAGGCCTTCGAGGTCGCGCCGGTAGGCGGCGAGGGTGTTCGCGGACTGCTTCAGGGCGGCGCGCGAGCGCAGGAACTCCGCTATCGCCTCGGCGAGCGGCATCGGGCCGGTTCCGGGGTTCTCGTCCATGCGCTGATTGTGCCCTGCGCCACCGACAGCCGCGCCGCCAGGCCCTTCTGACGGCGCGTCACCGCAGGTCAGGGCTCTTCGGGGGAGAGCTTCTCGAGGTGGGCGATCTCGCCGAGCAGCGCGGCCTCGAGCCTCTCCCACCGTTCGGCGTGCTCGGGCGCGCCGCGGCGCTTGCCGCGGCTGGGCATCTCGACGTACATCAGCAGGTACAGGTGCAGCCGGTAGAGGGTGAGCCGGCGCAGTTCGCCGTCGGTGAAGGCGCGGCCCGCCTCCCCGGTGGCGGCGCGGTACCCGGCGAGGAACGGGTGCCCGGGCTCGGACTCGATGCGCCGGAACAGGGCGGTGGAGACGAAGTCGATCAGCGGGTCGCCGTAGAGGAAGCGTTCGCCGTCCACGAGGCCGCTCAGCTCGAGCGCGCCGTCGGGGCCGGGGGCGGCGAGCACGTTGCCGTCCCACAGGTCGAAGTGCACGAGCGCGGGCCGGCGCACGTGGGCGAGCACGTCGGCGTTGCGGCGTATCAGGGCACGGATCTGCTCGGCCGGCGCGGGCAGCGCGAGGTCCCAGGCCGCGGCGTCGGCCAGCAGCGCCTCGATGATCGCGCAGTACGCCTCGGGCCAGGTCGCGCCGTGCGGGCGCACCCCGTCGTCGTAGCCGAAGCTCCCGTCGGGCGAGCTCAGCGCGTGCACGCGTGCACACGCCGCCCCCAGCGCCGCGCGCACCGGGCCGCTCGGGTCAGCTTCGCCCGCTTCGCGCGCCGCGTCGAGGTAGTGGTAGAGCGGCTTGCCGGGCAACAGCGAGACCGCCATCCACTCGCCCCCGTCCGCGTCCTCGCCGTCGGCGTGGAGTGTGGCCACCGGCACCTGCGGCGCCTCGTTGCCGAGCCGGGTCAGGTAGCGCGCCTCGGCCGCGACCATGCCGCGCTCGTAGGCGAGCAGCGTCACCCCGGGCGCCGGCCCGACCTTGAGCACCAGCTCGCGTCCGTCGCGCAGCGCGACGCGCGCGACCGCCGCGAACTCCCCGCCGCCGAGCGCCTCCCATCCGCCGACCTCGGCCCCGGGCACCGCCGCCTCGACCAGCCGCCCCACCACACCCTCGTCCAGCGTGCGCCGCGTCGGACTCGTGTGCTTTCGCTGTCCCACCGTCATCGCGCCAGGCTAGCGCGTACGTGGCCTGCGGTTCACCCGGGCGTGATATGCGTACTGAGCACGGATCACCGGGAGCGGCGGGGGAGCGACGAGGTATGAGCGGTACGGGCTGGTCACAGTGGCTGACGAAGGCACGCCTGCTGGAGATCGCGCGCTACAGCGCGGTCGGGTTCGGCACGTTCCTGCTCGACACCGCGAGCCTGATCGCGCTGCACGGCGGCGCGCACCTGCAGCTCGCCCTCGCCACCGCGCTCGCCTTCGCCCTCGCGTCGCTGGTCAACTTCGTCCTGAGCCGCCAGTGGGTGTTCGAGCAGGCCTCCGCCGGCGCCACCCCGCGCGCGGCGCTGATCCGCTACACCGTCGTGGTCCTGCTGGGCCTCGGGGTGACCGCGGCGCTGGTGCCGGTGCTCTCCGGCACGGGCCTGGACTACCGGATCGCGAAGATCCTGGTCTCGGCCGTGGTCGGCGTCGGCAACTACTTCGCCTTCCCCCGGTGGGTCTTCCGGGCCGCGGCCCGGCCCGGGGCCCTAGCCTAGAGCGGTGGAGCACGAACCCGCGCCGCCGTCGCCCGGGATCATCCGCACCGAGCGGCTGACGAAGGTCTACCCCGGCACCGACTTCTCCGCCGTCGACCAGCTCGACCTCGACGTGCGCCCCGGTGAGATCTTCGGGCTGCTCGGGCCGAACGGCGCCGGCAAGACCACCACCGTGGGGATGCTCACCACCCGGGTGCTGCCGACCTCCGGGCGCGCCCACATCGGCGAGGTGGACGTCATCGCGCGCCCGGCGCTGGCCAAGCAGCTGCTCGGGGTCGTCTCCCAGCAGAACACCCTCGACCGGCAGCTGACGGTCTGGGAGAACCTCTACTTCCACGGCCTGCTGTTCGGGGTCGGCCGGGCCGCCTCGCGCGCGGCCGCCGACCGGCTGCTCGAGCGCTTCCACCTGGTCAAGTGGGCGAGGGCGTCGGTCTTCGCGCTCTCCGGCGGGATGGCCCAGCGCCTCATGGTCGCCCGCGCGATCCTGCACCGCCCGGCCGTGCTCTTCCTCGACGAGCCCACCGCCGGGCTCGACCCGCAGTCGCGCCTGGCCCTGTGGGAGATCCTCGGCGAGCTCAACGCCGACGGCCAGTCGATCCTACTGACGACGCATTACATGGAGGAGGCGGACCGGCTGTGCGAACGCGTCGCGATCATGGACCACGGCCGGATCCTCGCCCTGGGCACCCCCACCGAGCTCAAGCGCGGCGTGGACGCGGACACGATCGTCACACTCAAGGCCACCGGCGACCTGCACCGGCTCGGGCAGGAGCTGCGCGAGCGGGTGCCGGGGGTCACCCGGGTGCGCACCGCCGGGATCTCGCTCGAGCTGCACCTGCGCGGCGCGGCCGGCTCGCTCGCGCGGATCGTGACGGCGGCGGAGTCCGCCGGGTACGAGGTGGCCGACCTGTCGGTGGCCGAGCCGAGCCTGGAAGACGTCTTCATCGGGCTGACCGGCAAGGAGCTGCGCGACTGATGAGTGCCGAGACCGCGATCCGCACCACCCCGGCGCGCTCCACCGCCGCGGCCTCGCGCACGGCGCTGGGCGCGCTGATCCTGCGGGACCTGACGGTGCTGCGCAAGAACTTCGGCGAGTTCGTCGCACGCACCCTGATCCAGCCGTTCCTGCTGGTGTTCGTCTTCCTCTACGTCTTCCCCACGATCGGGCAGGGGGTGGGCGGCGGGGGCGGGGCGGCCGGGGAGTCGGCGTTCGCGACGGTGCTGGTGCCGGGCGTGGTCGGGATCACCATCATGTTCCAGGGCATCCAGGCCGTCGCGCTGCAGCTCTCGGCCGAGTTCGGCTACACCCGCGAGATCGAGGACCGGGTCCAGGCCCCGTGCCCGATCTGGCTGGTGGGGGTCGCGAAGATCCTGTCCGCGGCGGCCCAGGGGGTGATCTCGGCGCTGATCGTCTTCCCGATCGCCGCGG
The DNA here is from genome assembly GCF_000504285.1 of Actinospica robiniae DSM 44927. Lineage (NCBI taxonomy): Bacteria > Bacillati > Actinomycetota > Actinomycetes > Catenulisporales > Actinospicaceae > Actinospica > Actinospica robiniae. The sequence continues at coordinate 1,026,423 of NZ_KI632511.1, forward strand.
TGGTCCACGCCCGCGGCGTGCACGCGGACCTCTCGTTCCACTGGTGGATCGTGGTCACCATCATCCCGCTCGCGTGCGTGGCGATGACCTCGCTCGGGCTGCTGCTGGGCACGAGCTTCGAGGCGCGCAACATCGGGCTGATGTTCGGGTTCGTGGTGCTGCCGCTGACCTTCCTCGGCGGCACCTACTACGAGTGGACGCGCCTGGCGCCGGTGAAGGTCGGCGCCTTCCCGTGGCTGCAGACCGTCGTGCTGGTCAATCCGCTGATCTACATCAACGAGGGGATGCGGGCGGCGCTGACCGAGGCGCCGCACATGCACCTGTACATCGTCTACCCGGTGCTGATCGGGTTCCTCGTGGTCTTCCTCGGCCTGGGGCTGCGCAACTTCCGCCGCAAGGTGCTCTCCTGAGGGCGCGCCCCCGCCCGGCGGAGCGGCGGGGGCGCACCGGCTTCGTCAGGAGACGTTGAGCGCGGTGTCGTCGAGCACGAACGAGGTCTGCAGCTTCGAGCCCTCGGTGCCGGTGAACTTCACGGTGACGGACTGTCCGGCGTAGGCGGCGAGGCTGTAGCTGTGCTGGGTGTAGCCGGAGGCCTTGTTGACGTTGGAGAAGCTCGCCAGGGTCCCCAGGACGGCGCCGGAGGTGCTCAGCACCTGCACGCTCAGCGTGTCGTAGGCGGTCGAGCCGGTCTCGGCGGTGTCGATGTGCAGGTAGAAGGAGAAGCTCGCGTTCTTGCAGGCGGCCGGGATGGCCACGGACTGCGCGAGCGTGTCGGTGGTGGCCGCGCCCCAGCCGTCGAGCCAGGCGTCGTAGCTGCCGGTGCGCGCGGGTTCGGCGGAGGTGTCCTCGATGACGTTGACCGGGGAGTGCGTGGAGGTGACCGTCCAGGGCGAGGCCGAGCCGGTCTCGAACCCGGGGTTGCCCAGCAGCTGCGCCGCCGTGCACGAGGAGCCGCCGCCGGTGCCGGTGGCCGAGGCCGACGGGCTCGCGGTGGTCGGGGTCGCGCTCGCCGAGGAGGTCGCGGTGGTCCCGGATCCGGCGAGCCACGCGGTGGCGTTCAGGCCCAGCTGGGAGTCGGTGGCGTTCGCGTCGTTCCAGCCGTTCTCGAGCGTGTTGCCGCTCTGCCCGGTGCCGTCGTCGATGTCGGAGCTGTCGCCCCAGACCGCGACGCGGCCGGCGCCGAAGGTGCTGGTGGCGAAGAACGCGCCGGTGTTTCCGCCGGAGGTGGCCCCGGAGACGTAGACCAGGCCCTTGGCGTCGGCGTTGTCGGCCGGGTGCAGGGTGACGGTGGTGCCGTCGTAGATCGCGCCGCCGGTGACGGTGCCGAAGGAGCCGTGCAGGATCGGGTTGGCGGCGTCGGTGATCGCCTTGGGGTAGCCGCTGGCGATGTCGAGCAGATCGACCGAGAACCCGAACGGGTCGGTGCTGTCGACCGAGTTGTTCGTCATCAGGTCATTCGCGATGGCGGGGGAGTCGTACCCGTCGTTGTTGCGGTCGCTGCCGTTGTGGTCGACCACGAGGAACAGCCCGCCGCCGGCCTGCACGAACTTCATCACCGCGGTCTTCTCCGCGGCCGTGAGCAGCGTGTTGGCCTCGGGCAGGACGAACTCGTCGAAGTTCGACAGGTCCTGCGGGTTGGAGGAGTCGCCGTAGGTGATGGCCTTGGTGTTGGTCTGCAGGGTGTAGTTCCCGGTCTTCTGCAGCGCGACGCCCCAGGCGGAGATGGCGCCGGTCCAGTCGGTCTCGACCGTGGGGTTGGCCTTCTGCGCGGTGGGGTCGGGCATCGAGGTGCTGATGATCCAGTCGGCGTTGCCGGCGGTCTCGGCGTGCGCGTCGTCGAACAGGACCTTGAGTTTGGCGGTGGCCGCGTGCGCGTGCGGGCTGGCGGTCACGGCGAGCAGGCCGAGGGCGCAGGCCAGGGCCGCGGCGGTGACCGCGGCCGTGGCGCTGCCGGCCCGGGATCGGGCGAAGGAGCGTAGAGACATATCGGTGACCTAACGTGGGTATGTCAGGGACGTGTCCGATTGTGCGATGAGAACCCTTATGGGGCAATCATCCGGTTCATGGAGTCTTCGAGAACTCCACGGGAACAGCCGTCGCCGGGGCGACCTTCCAGGATCCCCGACCCGCCCTCGGCCGTCAAGGCACCGCCGGGCGGCGTGAGCCCGCCGCCCGCGCGCCGCGGCCCGTTCGACCCCCTCACCCGACCGGCGTTCGACACCGGCCCGGCGCCCGCATCGCAGGGCCCGAATGTAACTTTCACAACCACTTGACGTGGCTCTGACGTGGTGTTATCTCTACCCCGCAGCGGGCCTGAACCGGTTGTGCCGCGTCCTTCCCCGCGACCGCCCTCGTCCTCGCGATGCGAAGGAACCCCCCACGATGCCCACCGACACACGGCCCGCCGCACCCCGGCGCCCGGGCCTGGCGCTCGCCGCCGGCCTGAGCGTGCTGGGCGTGGCCGCGGCCCTCGCCCTGCTCCCGTCCACGCCCGCCTACGCCGCCGACACCGCGACGATCAACGGCGCGAGCACCTACCAGACCATGGCCGGGTTCGGCGCCTCCCAGGCGTTCGGCCAGGCCTCCTCGCTGATGAACGCGCCGAGCGCCGAACAGCAGCAGGCCCTGGACTTCCTCTACAGCCCCACCGCCGGGGCCGGGTTGACCATCCTGCGCAACGAGATCTCCGCCGACTCCGGCAGCACCATCGAGCCCACCGCGCCCGCGAGCCCGAGCGCGACCCCGTCCTACGCCTCGCTCGCCTCGATCAACCAGGACTCCGGCCAGCTCTGGCTCGCCCAGACCATCAAGGCCAAGTACGGGGTCTCCGACATCATCGCCGACGCCTGGAGCGCCCCGGCGTACATGAAGACCAACGACTCCGTCGACAACGGCGGCACCCTGTGCGGGGTGACCGGCGCGAGCTGCTCGAGCGGCGACTGGCGCCAGGCGTACGCGAACTACCTCGAGCAGTACGCCGCGGACTACTCGGCCGCCGGGGTCCCGCTGACCTGGATCGGCCCGGAGAACGAGGCGAACATCGCCACCTCCTACGACAGCATGCAGCTCAGCCCCGCGCAGACCGCGCAGTTCCTCGAGACCCTCGGCCCGGCCATCGCCACCTCGGGCCTGTCCACCAAGGTCGAGTGCTGCGCGACCGAGGGCTGGGACACCGCGCAGACCTACTCCGCCGCGATCGAGGCGGACGCGACCGCGAACCAGTACACCCAGGCGTTCACCAGCCACGGCTACACCCAGGCGCCGACCTCGCTGCTCTCCGGCTGGAGCAAGCCGGTCTGGCAGTCCGAGTGGATGGGCACCTCCAACGCGTTCGACGCCGCCTGGGACGACGGGACCGCAGACGCCGGATTCACCTGGGCCCAGCGCATCTACCAGGGCCTGACCGAGGCGAACCTGAGCGCCTACCTGTACTGGGAGGGCGCGGACACCAACAACGCCAACGGCGGCCTGGTCTGGCTCAACAGCAACGGCACCGCCTCCGCCTCCAGCCGCGTGTGGGCGTTCGCGAACTACAGCCGCTACATCCACCCCGGCGCCGTGCGCATCGCCGCCACCAGCTCCAACGCCAACGTGGACCTGAGCGCGTTCAAGAACACCGACGGCACCGTCGCCATCGTCGCGCTCAACACCGCCTCGAGCGCGGACACCGTCGGCTTCTCCCTGTCCGGCACCGGCATCACCACCGGCACCGCGACCCCGGTGCTGACCAACGCGTCGAGCAACGCGGCCAGCCAGAGCGCGATCTCGCTCGCCGGCGGCGCGTTCTCCGGCACCATCCCGGCCCGCTCCCTGGTCACCTACGTCGTCGCGAGCGGCACCGGCACCAGCGCCTCGCCCTCGCCGTCCGCATCGGCCTCCGCGTCGCCCTCTGCTTCCGCGTCCGCGTCCCACTCCGCCTCTCCGTCGCCCTCTGCTTCCGCGTCCGCGTCCCACTCCGCCTCTCCGTCGGCCTCCGCGTCCGCGTCCGCGTCGCACTCGGCCAGCCCGTCGGCCTCGGCCACCTCCTCCGCGACGTGCACCGTGCAGTACTCCACCACCTCCCAGTGGGCCGGCGGCTTCACCGCCAACGTCGTGATCAACGACACAGGAAGCACCGCCATCAACGGCTGGACGTTGAAGTTCACCTTCGCGGGCGACCAGAAACTCTCCAACGCCTGGAACGCCACGGCCACCCAGTCCGGCGAGAGCGTCACGGCCGTGAACATGAGCTACAACGCGGCCATCGCCCCGGGCGCCAGCACCAGCTTCGGGTTCCAAGGCACCTGGACCGGCAGCGACGCACCGCCCACGAGCTTCACCCTCAACGGCGCCGCCTGCGGCTGACAGGCCGCCAGATCCCTGACGCACGGCTTCGGCCCCTCCCCGGTTCCCCGACCGGAACCCGGGAGGGGCCGAAGCCCCTTTCCCGGCCCGCGTTCCTACGGCACAATGACCGTCAGGGGATTGACGGGTTCAACGGGGGGGATACCGCTGTGTCTGACGGAACGCTGGCCGAACCCGTCTGGGACAACGCGCCGGGCCAGATCCCGCGCCACCCGCTGCGCGCCGTGCTCGCCGCGCCGGGCCGGGCGGTGGCGCCGATCGAGGCGTGCAGGCAGTGCGGGGCGGCGGTGGGCGAGAAGGTGTTCGCCCTGTGCTGCGCCTCCTGCGCGCAGCCGCTCACGCTCGACTCCGACCTGACCGAGCCGGCCCGCCCCGACGCGCTGGCGCTCTTCGCCCTCGACGAGGCCGGCGCACGCACCGCGCTGCGCGCGTGGATCGCGCACCGCCGCCTCGCCCCGAAGTCGTTCAAAGCCGCCGCCGCCGTGCGCTCCCTCGACGGGGTCTACCTGCCGTTCTGGGCATTCAGCGCGAGCACCCGCACGAACTACGTCGGGCGCCGCGGCGTGCACAAGTCCCGCTCCGTCTACCGCACCCACACCAACAGCGAGGGGCAGTCCGAGGGGTCCTGGGAGACCGAGCGGTACACCGACTGGGACCACACGGCCGGCCAGGTCGTGCGCTACTTCGACGGCGTACGCGTACCGGCGTGCACGCCGCTGCCGGACAAGGTCCCGGACTGGCCGCTCGCCGCGCTCGCCCCCTACGCGCAGGGCGCGACCGAGGGCCGGCGCATCATCGCCTACGACCTCGAGCCCGGCCAGGGCTTCGTCCAGGCCACCTACCTCATGGGCGAGCAGATCGAGCGCGACGTCCGGGCGGACATCGGCGGCGACGAGCAGCGGATCAAGGAGGTGGCCACCGACTACGCCGACGAGTCGTGCACGCTGCTCCTGCTGCCGGCCTGGCTCGTGACCTACGCCCACGCCACCCGCACCTTCTCCGCGCTCGTCAACGGCTCCACCGGCGAAGTAGCCGGGGACCGGCCGTACAGCCGCACGAAGATCTCGGTGCTGATCGGCGCGATCGTCCTCGTCGCCGCCGTGGTGATCCTCCTGCTGCGGCCCTGACCGGGCCGCTCGTCGCCGCCTAGTCGCAGAGTCCTGACGGGGCGTCGGGGCCGCACCAGTTCAGGTTCAGCGCGTCGATTTCGTCGTTCGCCGGGTCCAGGTCGAAGGTGATCGTGCCCTCGGGCAGCAGGGCCGGGTCGGAGGTCGTGAAGACCCACCCGGTGGCCGTGGTGCCGGAGACGGTCTGCAGCTTCCCGTGCGCGACCGCGCCGTCGGTGATGATGTTGTCGCTCATGTTGTCGCAGGGCGGCGCGCTCTCGGAGCAGTCCTGGTAGGTGCGCTCCTCCATGATGAACGTGCCGTCGCGCGCGACACTCATGTCGTTGCCGTGCCCGACCCATTTGCCCGCGAACGCGTCGAAGTTCGCCGGGGTCGAGGGTGCCGCCGCCGTCGGCGAGGCCGGCCCGCTCGTGGAGACCTGCGCGACAGTGCTCTGCGACGAGGCGGAGGCGCACCCGGAGGCGGCCAGCGCGGCCGTCACCGCGAACGCGCCGGCGATCGCTCGTGTCGTGTTCATGTGCTCATCCACTCCTGGGGTAGGTCGGATCGCTGGTCGGTTCGGGGCTCAGCCGGCGCCGCGGCAGGGGGTCGTGACGCTCGCGCCGGGCGCGGCTTGCGCGAGCTGCGCCGGGGGCTGCAGGTCGCCCACGGCTCCGCACAGCTGCGCGGTGAGGCCGGCGGCGCTGGTGGTCCAGGCGGCCCCGTCGCCGCCGTAGACGTCGGTGTAGATCTCCCGGCTCTGGTCGCTCGCCCGGGGCGGGCCGACCGCCAGGACGACCTCGCCGACGGCCAGGTTCATCGCAAGCGCGTCGAACACGACGTACTGGCCGATCAGTACGGGGGCGGAGGGCTTGGATACGTCCCACATGCGCATCGCCCCGGTCACCTCGACCTCCGCGAGGAAACGCCCGTCGGCGCTGAAGCGCACGGTCACCGCGGCTGATCCGCCGCCGGGCAGCGGCGCGACCTGCGCCGCTCCGTCGGCCGTGGTGCGCCAGAGCCCGACGCCTCCGGCGGGCGTGGCGGCCGCGAGCAGTGAGGCGCCGGGGGCGAAGTCGAGCGCGGTGGCCGGGCCGATCCGGGCGGCCGGGGCGGCGAGCACGGCGGGGTGGGCCGGGTCGCGCACGTCCCACAGGGCCGGGGGCTCGTCCCCGCCGGGCCCGCTCGGGGAGGCGGCGATCGCGAGGCTCGCATCGTCGGCGCTGAAGGACATGTCCCCGCTCGGGACGTGCGCGAAGTGCACGAGCTGTGTGGGCCGGGCCGGGTCCGCGGTGCCGATGATCCAGGCCGAGTCGAGGAACTCGTCCCTCGCTACGAGCAGGTCGCCGCGCGGGCTGAAGGTGACGTCGAGGCTGTCCGCGCCGCCGACGACCCCGCCGACTCCGCCGGTGACTGTGACCGCGCCGCGCCGTACCGGGCGGGCCGGGTCGGTGATGTCGAACAGAGTGACCGCGTCGATGGATCCCACGGCGAGCAGGTGCCCGCTGATCGCGACGTTCTCCCCTTCGCCATCCGGGTCGGGCAGCGTCGAGAGCTGCTGCAGATGCGCGGGGTCGCTGGCGTCCCACAGCCCGACGCCGTCGAACCCCGACTCGGCCAGCACGCTCCCGTCGGGGGAGAGGGCGAGGGAGGCGGCCGCGCCCAGCGCCTCCAGCGTCTGTGCGCCGGGCGTCGTCAGGTTCGCCACGTCCCAGATCTTCACCTCGTCGTCCGGGATGCGCGGATCCGCCGAGCTCTGCGCGAGCGCGACCAGCGTCCCGTCGGGGCTCAGCGCGAGACCGAGGCTTGCGCCGGGGTCCGGCAGCGTCGTCGCCGGGCCGTCCGGATTCGCCAGATTCCAAACATTGACATCAGCGCCTTGGTCTGAGGTGGCGGTGAACAGGTCGTTCCCGTCGCGCGAGAAGACCAGGGCATCGCCCTCGCCACCGCCTCCGTCACTCAGATCCAGCGTCGACTCGAGCTTCGGGGCGCCCCCGCCCGACACGTTCCACAGCCGCACCCCCTGATCCGCGCCCGTCGCGGCCAGCTCGCGCCCGTCCGGGCTGAAGGCGACCGCCCGCATCACTCCGGAGCCCGCCATCCGCGCGACCGACCTCGGAGACGCCGGTGCGGACAGATCCCACAGGCTCGTGCCGCCGTCCTGATCGGCCGCCGCCAGCCTCCCGCCGTCAGGGCTGAAAGCCAGGCCCCAGACCGTCCCGCTCCCCGCGGACATCCTCGCCTCGGGAGCACTGCCGGAACCCGGCCACAGCAGGACCCTGCCATCAGATTCGCCCGCGGCGAGCAGCGACGCGTCCGGGCTGAAGGCGAGCGCGAGCACCGATCCGCCCGCGGTCGCCGGTTCGCGCGTGCGCACCGGCCGCGCCGGGTCGGCGATGTCCCACACCGCGACCGCGCCGACGGTGGTGCCGAGTGCGAGCTGCTCACCGTCGGCGCTGAGCGCCATCGCCGAGACACCCACGTCCGCCAGGCTCGCCACGACCTCGTGCCCGGCGCGGCTCCACAGCTCCACCTTCCCGGCGAGGTCCATCGCGATCACCGTGTCGCTGACCTCCACGCCGGAGACCGCCGGCGCCGCGATGATCCCGGGCAGCGCGATACCGCCGATCAGCGCGTCGAACGCCTCCGCCGTCGGCGCGCTCTGATACGCCGCGACCGCCAACTGCTTGGCCATGTTCGGGTTCGAACCGGCCAGCGCCGCCGAGCGCGAGGCGAACTCGCGCGAGAACGCCGCCTGCTGCTGCGTGACCCCGTAATCGTGCTGCTGGCCCGCGATCACCGCGGCGCTCGCCCCGAGCAGGCTCGCCGCCACCAGCGCCCCGATCAGACCCCTGCGACGGCGCCGCCGCCGCGCCGCGACCTGCCGGCTCTCCTCGACGAACTCCCGCTCGGCCGCCCCGACCTCCGCCGGCCGCGCCCGCATCCACTCCAGCGCCGCCTGAACCTGCCCCGGCCCGAGCACCCTGGTCCGGTCGCGCCCGGCGCCCGCCCACGCCCGCCGCGCCGCGCGCACCTGCTCCTGCCAGGTGCGAAACTCCCGGTTGCGCTCGACCCACTCGGCCAGCCGCGGCCACGCCCGGATCAGCGCCTCGTGCGCGAGTTCGACCGTGTACGCGCCGGCCGGCTGACGGGTGGTCACCACCAGCCGCGAGGTCGACAGGCGCGCGAGCACCGGGCGCTCGGCCGCGCCGAACTGGTCGCTCTCGGCCACCCGCCGCGTATCCGGGGAACGCTCCCCGGCATCGAGCACCTCGCCCGGCCGCACCAACTGGATGAAGATCCGCTCGAGCGCGGCCTCCTCCGCCTTGTCCGCCCACTCGAACAAGCTGCGCTCGGCGATCCCCGCGAGCGCACCGCCCACCCCGCCCAACGCGTGATACGCCGCCGCGGTCAGCTCCCCGCGCGACTGCTCCCGCCACAACTGCGCCAACGTGAACTCGAGCAGCGGCAGCCCGGCCGCGCCCGGCGGGGTCTCCTCGAGGATCCGCTCGAGCAGGCCGTCCGCGAACCGCACCCCGCCGAGCCCTTCGAGCGGATCGGCCGCCACCGCGCGCAGCTGATCGCGCGTCAGCGGCGGGATCACCACGTGCGTCTCATCCCACGCCGCCGCGACGTGCGGAGCCGCCTCCAGGTGCCGCAGGAAGTCGATCCGGGCGACCACCACCGCCTGCACGCCGCGCGACCCGTCCGGACGCCGCGCCGTCAGCGCCCCGAGCAGCGCGTCCAGATGCCCGGCCGTCTCCGGCGCCTCGGCCAGCAGGCCTTCGAACTGATCGGCCACCAGCAGCAGCCGCGAGCCCTCGGGCCACCCGGCCAGCGCCCGGTCGACCGCGACCTCGAGCCCGCCCGGCGCCCCGAGCTGCTCGCTCAACTCCTGCCAGCGGCCGCGCCAGACCTGCTCGTCCCCGGGCTCCGGCCCGGCCGGCCCGAGCAGCGCCCAGGCGACCAGCTCCGGCGCGGAATAGCGCCGCCCGTGCGGGATCCGCGCGACGAGGTAACGCCCCGAATCCCGCAGCCGCGCCACCAGACCGGCGTTGACCAGCGAGGACTTGCCCACCCCGGACGCCCCCAGCACCGGCACGATCGCCGCGCTCTCCCGCTCGACCAGATCCACCAGCCGCGTCGTCTCCGCCTCCCGGCCGAAGAACACCGACGCGTCGCCCTCCGCGAACGCCGACAGGTCCCGGTACGGGTTGCCGGCCACCAGCGCCGCGCGCAGATCCGGCCAGTCCCGCTCGACCGACTCGACCGTCAACGCGTACCCGGTGCGCAGGCCCGCGTCCGCCTCCACCGTCACCACGATCCCGACGACCGCGCCGAGCTCCTCGTCGAAGATCGGGCCGCCGCTGAACCCCTGCGCCAGCACGAACGCCGCGTCCCGGTCCGCGCGCAGCTGCAGCCACCCGGTGCCCTCGCGCCCCTCGACCACCCCGGTGCTCCACACCCCGGCGTCCTTCGCGCCCCCGCGCCCCACCGGGAACCCGAAAGCCCGCCACCGGTGCCCGGCCAGCTCCTCGACGGCCGACAGGCGCATCGGCATGATCCCCTCGGGCGGCGGTGAGGCCAGCTCGAGCACCGCGAGGTCCCCGCTCATGTCCGCCCCGATCGGCGTGCTCACCCGCACCCGCGCCGTCAGCGGCCCCGGCCGTCCCGCGAGCGGGAAGTCCACCGTGACCTCCGCGCCCGCCTCCACAGCCGCGTCTCCGCCGAGGCCCAGCACGTCCGCGACCACGTGCGAGCACGTCAGCAGAAAGCCCCCGGCGATCAGGAACGCCGCGCCCTCCGGGCGCCCGTCCTCGCCCAGGACGCGGGCGATCGCCCGCTCCCACCCCCGGCTCATCTCACACCGAATCCGCGCCGCGGGCCGCCGGCGCCGCATCCTGCCCGCTGCCGTCGGCGTCGGCGTCGGCGTCGGCGTCGGCGTCGCTGGCGTCGCCGCCAGCGTCGTCGCCGGAGTCGAGCGGGCGCGGGGTGTCCTCCGCCTCGTCCGGGTGCCGCGTCCACTCGAGCTCGAGCACGAAGTGCGCGTCCGCGGTCCCCTTGACCACGACCATGCCCGTCTCGGCCGAGAGCTTGATGCCGAACTCCGCCCGGATCCGGTCCGGCCCGCGCGTCGCCGCGGCGAAGCGCTGCACGATCATCTCCGCGATCTGCCCGACCTTCGCCAGGCTCTCCTGGAACGACTCGGCCCCGGCCGCGATCGCGTCCCTGCCGCGCCCGGCCCGCACCACCCCGGCCTCCACGTCGCCCTCGACCAGGAAGGCCCGGCCCTGACTCAGCGGCACCTCGACGTTCACGTCCCACCCCACCTCACGTGCACGCCCCTGCGCGGCGCGCCTCGGCCACGACGCAGAGCAGCATACTGGCACGCCCGCGCCGCCAGGGCCGAACTTCCCCGACCGTTACCGCGCACCCGCCGACCAGGCTGCCGATCAGGCCTCTGACCGGCCGTGTCCGTGTCCGTGCTCCGGGTGCTGCTCCGGCTTCTGCTTCGGCGCCCGGGTGCGCTTGACCGCGAGGAACGCCGCGTCGTCCCCGAGCCGCCCGCCCGCATGCGCCAGCAGGTCCTTGCACAGCCGCGTCACCAGCGTCTCCGGGTTGCCCGACGTCCAGTGCGAGACCCGCTCGGTCAGCGGGTAGAACACTCCGTCCTCGTCGCGGGCCTCGATCACCCCGTCCGTGTAGAGCAGCAGCACGTCGTCCTCGTCGAACGGGACGCTCTGGCAGACCGGAGAGCCGAGCCCGAGCGTCTGCACGCCCAGCGGGGGAGCGGACTCGCACTCCAGCTGCGTCACCCGGCCCTCGCGCAGCAGCAGCGGCGGCGGGTGGCCGGAGTTGGTCAGGCGCAGCACCGGCTCGTCGTCGGGGATGTCGACCAGCAGCGCGGTGATGAAGTGCTCGCCGGTCTCATCGCCCGTCCCGCAGAAGTCCACCAGGTAGCGGTGCACGTGCCGATCCAGGACCTCGGTGAGCGCGGGCTGGTCCGGATGCTCGCGGGCCACCAGCCGGAACGCGCTCAGCAGCAGCGCCGCCTCACCCACCGCGGCCAGCCCCTTGCCCCGCACGTCCCCGATCAGCAGCCGCGCGCCGTCCTCGATCCGGGTGGCGGTGTACAGGTCCCCGCCGATCTGCGTCTCGTCCTCCGCCGCCAGGTACAGGCTCGCGATCCGCAGCGGCCCCAGCCGCTCCGGCAGCGGACGCAGCAGCGCCCGCTGCGCCACCTCGGCCACCGACTGCGCCCGCTCCAACTGCCGCGACCTGCGCTCGCGCACGACCGTGAACACCACGATCAGCGCCGAGAGCGCGAGCAGCGAGCCGATCTGCGCCAGGTGGTTCGAGGTCATCAGCCCGCCGTGCAGCACCGCGATGACGATCTGCGCCACCACCGCCAGCGCCCCGATCGCGGCGATGGTGCGCGGCCCGCAGAAGGAGACCGCGAGCGCCGGCGCGATCACCAGCAACGGCCCGAGGTGGATGTCCGTGGGGGACTGGACGTCGATCACCGTGATCAGCACGATCAGCCCGACCGGGATCAGCACCAGGGCCCGGTTGCGCCCCTCGAACCTCTCGCTCCCGCCCCGCTGCGCCCGCACGGTCATGCATCCCACTCTGCTGCGTCCTGGTGCACGGCGCACGGCGACGTCACTCGTTTGGCACCTCGCGCCGGACGCTCCGCGCCGCATCACCCCGGCGATCATCGCGCGCTACGCTGGCGCACCCCGAAGGAATCGGCCAGGCCGCCTTCACCGCCCGGAACTGCTGGCTGGTCGAGCATGCCGACCTGGTGATCGGCTTCCCGCTCGCCACCGTCGACGACGGCTCCGGTACCTGGGAGACGCTGAACTACGCGGCCACGTCCGCTCGGCCCTACCTGGTCGCACCACTCGGAATGCGCCGCCGCCCGCCGCGGCCTCTACCGGTCAGCCCACAGGCCACAGTATGTGACGTGCCGTAGGGGGGAAGACGGCGAAGTCGGGCGCGAGCGAAGCATCATGCATAAGAGAGATTATGCATGAGAAGCTCGAAAAGCGGCTCCTCTGTGCCTGGAACCGATGCTTCGGTAGCAATGGACTTTCATCCAGTTTGCATCTTGGGGAAAACGCAACGCCAGGCAGCATCCCGAGCCGCGCGATCCGAAGTGGATCAACGCCGCAGCATGCCGCACCGACTCATCGTGTGGCGCTCCACCCGTGCTTTCAGTCGCAAGGGCTTGCTGTCTGTTTTTGCAGGATCGCCGGATCGGGCATCCTGGGCACTTATCATGCATAAAATCTGCCAGCTAGCGGGCCCCGGAACCACCAGCCCAGCAGCGCCTTGACGCGAGCGGCGCCGATGAATCAGGCCTCGACTACAACCTCAAGTGCTACCACGACCCGGCGACGGCAGCGCGGGAGGATACAACGGATACAAGAACTACCCGGAATTGGACTGCCCCACGTGAGTGAATAGACCATCGACTTCATCCACCGTCTCGTGGCGGCGTTCCCCCCGCTCGAACTCGACTACGAGGCGCACGTCGCGAACAACGGCGAGGTCCTCCCCCACTTGTTCCTGATGATCGATCTGATGCCGACGCTGGTGAGCGCCTGCCTCGGCGACCCCGAGTATCAGGACGTCGACTGGGTCGGCGTGCTTGGATTCCTCGATCGCGAACTCGCCGCGGACCCGGCACCCGGCGAGATCCGCGCCGCCATCCTCACCTCTTTCGTCGACCACCTACCCGGCTCCGACCAGCTCGGATACGGCATCCATCGGTATCTGGGCCCGAACAACGCCACCACTCCCCCCGCACTCGCCGGCGGCCTTGCGCTGCCGGTCGGCGGCAGGTTTCGAATTCGACGCGATCAGATATTTCCACGGGTTCGGCGGCGGGCGGCGCGCCCAGGGCCTCTGCGTTCTCAGTGGCTGAGACCGAGGAGTGCGAGGGTGTCGTTGCGGTGGTCGCGCATGTGGTCGGTGGCGGCTGCGATGTTGGTCCAACCCAGGAGCTTGAGTAGCGCGAGTGCGAGGTTGCGGAGGCCGGCCATGACGCGCGGGGTGCTGCCGGTGCGGATCCGGCTGGCGTCCTCGCGCCAGGTCACGTCTCTGATGTGGTGCATTGCCTCGATGCCCCAGTGCTCGCGGGCGGCCTGGCCGAGCTTGACCGGCCCGGCCTGCTCGGAGGTGAGGCTGGTTATCGCGTAGGCGACCTCCTTGGTCCCGGCCCCGGGCGCCTTGCCTACGGCGCGACGGCGGGTGATCCGGATGACCTGTGCGGCGTGCGGGAAGTCGATGCCGTCGCACGGCGCGGTGCGGGTGATGCGCCTCTCCCGCCGCCCGTGGCCGATATCGAACGTCTCGGCGCTCGTGCCGGCCCGCTCGTGCTCGGCGTGGGAACCGGGAGCGAGCAGGTCCTGGGCCTGACGCAGGATCGAGGGTTGATTATCCTTCAGGAACAGCAGGTAATGCCCGCCTGCTGCGACGACGGCCTCGGCGGTGGCGCGTTGGGCGTGCAAGGCGTCCGCGGTAACCAGCAGGCCCGTGAGATCGACCCGGCCGAGCAGGTCCGGCAGCGCCGGGATCTCGTTGCTCTTGTCGGCGACCTGGACTTGCCCGATCACGCAGCCGGCCTCGGGCCGGTAGAGCGAGACCAGGTGCGGGCGGGTGCCGTCGGGCCTTGCCGCGCCGCGCACGCTCTTGCCGTCCGCGGCGGCCACCGGCAGCCGTGCCCCGTCGGCCTGGGCGCCGGCGTTCCTCGGGCGAAGGGCATCACGCTCGGTGCTTCGCAGCATCCCGGCCAGCCACGACCCGCACAGCATGTCCACCTCGTCCCCGTCGAGCACCTTCAGCGCCCGACCGAAGGTGGTGTCGGCAGGGCGCAGATTCCGGCCGGTGGCGCCGAGCCGATACAGGAACTCGTCGTCGGCGCTGCGGGTACGCCGAACCACCTCGACCATGGACTTCGCCCCGGCCAGCACCGCCGTCAACGCAGCGGCCAGCAGGAAGCCGAGCCGGTAGCGCCGCCCCCGGGCCCGGCGCCGGTCCGGGATCAGCCCGAGCACCTCGATCAAGGCCATCACCTGTCCGTCATCAAGCTCCACCGCCTCCACCCCGGCTGCGGCCAACTGGCCGGACACGACCTCGATGAGGGAAGATGACACGCGGGCACGGCTCCTTGGATCGCATGGCCTCGAGAACCAGACGATCATCAGGGACCGTGCCCGCCTACATCAAACCTCTGGGCTGACATCAACCCGCCACAGAGCTCAAGCCGTCCGCGCCAACCTCACCCCAATGCCGCTCAGCGTAGTGGGATCATGCTTGTGACCTGTGTGTTCGTGCGGTGATTGGTGGGGCGTTACGGTCGGGGGGTGTCGCATAGTGCTGTGGAGGGCCTGTCGGGCCGTTTGACGGATCATGTGTCGGTCGGGTTGTTGGCGGCGGCGGTGCCGCGTGTGGTGATCGATGACGCGGTGGCGGAGTTCGGCAGGGGTGCGAAGCGGGCGGATGCGAAGCTTCCGGCGCATGTCATGGTGTATTTCGCGATGGCGATGGCGTTGTTCGCGGACGAGGACTATCAGGAGGTCCTGACCCGGTTGACCGAGGTCCTGAAGGATTGGGGGCGTTGGGACGCCGGGTGGGAGTGTCCCGGGTCGGGCGGGATCACCCAGGCGCGCAAGCGTCTGGGTTCTGACGTGGTCCGGGAGGTGTTCGAGCAGGTTGCGCAGCCGGTGGCGGGGATGCTGACGCGGGGGGCGTGGCTGGCGGGCAGGCGGATGGTCTCGATCGACGGGTTCGAGTGGGATGTGCCGGACAGTGCGGCGAACGCGGGGTACTTCGGGTACGCCGGTTCGGGCGGCAACCGGTCGGCGTTCCCGAAGATGCGGGTGGTGACGTTGGTCGAGTGCGGCTCGCGGGCTCCGATCGGCGCGGACGCGGGGCCGTGCGGCGGCAAGGGCAGCGGGGAGCAGTCCGCGGCGCGTCGGCTCTACCGGTTCCTCGACCAGGACATGCTGTTGTTGGCCGATCGCAACTTCTACTCGTTCGCCGACTGGTGTCAGGCGTCGCAGACGGGTGCTGAGCTGCTGTGGCGCCTGGGTGACACGATTGCGCTGCCGCTGGTCGCCAAGCTCGGGGACGGCTCGTACACCTCGGTGGTGTTCGCGTCGCGTACCTCGGCGAAGGTCCGTGAGCAGGTCCTGGCGGCGGCTCGGGCGGGGGCGGATCTGGAGGAGTTCGAGGATCGCGCGCGGCTGGTTCGGGTGGTGGAGTACGAGGTGGCGGACCGGGGCACCGCTGGGGAGCGGGAGCTGTTTTGCCTGCTGACGACGCTGCTGGATGCGCGCAGTGCCCCGGCCGCGCTGCTGGCGGCGGGATATCACGAGCGGTGGGAGCACGAGCAGGCGAACGCGCAGGCCAAGACGGTTCTACGGGGACCGGGGAAGGTCATGCGGTCCCAGAGCCCTGACATGGTGATCCAGGAGCTCTACGGCTACCTGCTCACCCACTATGCGATCAACTCCCTGATCTGTCGGGCCGCGACCGAGGCGGACATCGACCCGGACCGGGTGAAGTTCACCAACGCGGTCCGCATCATCCGCCGCCGGATCGATGATCCGGCGGCCTTTTCCCCCTGAGGGCCTGGCGGCCCTGCTCGAGCGGTTCAACACGGAGATCACCGCACCGCGCGAGCTGCATCGCGAGCGGCGCCACCGTTCCTACCCGCGCGTGGTCAAACGGGCACGTCACAACCAGTACGCCGTGAAGAAGGCCACTGATGTCGGGGTACGCCACGCCGGGCCGCCGACCCTACGCATCGCCAACCTCCCGCCGGCACGCCAAGTGCTGCATCCGGGACGGATCAGCACGGGAAACCTCGAACTCACCGCATGATCAATCTACCGTGAGCGGCATTGAACCTCACCCCGTCCATCAACTGAGAACGCAGAGGCCCTGGCGGCGCGCCGACGATGGAAGTCGGCAGGTCGGCGGCGCGCCGACGTGGTTCGCTACCCGAGCGGGGGCCGCTGGTGACGACGTATCAGAGCACGAGGTTCGATGCCGAGATCGACGGGCATCTGGAGTTCGCCCGGTCCGCCGTCCGCAGCGTGCAGCTTGGCGCGGAGGACCGGGCGGCGCTGGTGGAGCAGTTCGCGGCGGTCGAGCGGAGGCTGACCGACCGGACGCATCGGCTGGCCGTGATCGGCGAGTTCTCCAGTGGCAAGAGCACTTTCATCAACGCGTTGCTCGGCGAAGAGCTGCTGCCCACCGGGTTGGCGCCGACGACCGCGGTCGCGCTGCGGATTCAGGCCGGGCAGGGGCGCGAGCTCGCCTTCCGGCTGGACGGGGAGGCGCGCGGGCACGTGCTCAGCGAGCCGGGTGGGACGCGGTTGTCCGCGCGGGGGCGGGCCACCGCCCGTGCCCGGGCCCGGCTGCGGCAGGTCGCGCCCGGGAAGGTCGAGGGCCTGCGCTCGGCGCTGGGTCTGCTGTGCGCGGATCCTGAGATCGGCGGATCCGTCACCGAGCTGAGCCTGGCGCTGCCGGCTGCGACGCTCATCGACGAGTTGGTGGTCATCGACACTCCAGGGGCCAATGCCGACGACGAGCACCATGTGACGGTCACCCGGGAGGTCTTGGCGAACGAGGCCGACGCCGCGGTGGTCGTGCTGTCGGCCAACACTCCCGTCTCCGACAGCCTGGTCACGTTTCTGCTGGACACCCTGGACTTCGACCTGCTCTCGCGCTGCGTCTTCGTCGTCTCGTGGATGGACTCGATCCCGTCGCCGGAACGCGACGACCTGCTGGTGCGGATCCGCCGGCGGCTCGAACGCAAGCTTTCCCTGCGGTCCGTCACCGTGCTGCCGGCCGCACCCGTGTGGGCGTTGCGCGCGGCGCAGGGCGAGGCGCTCAGTGCCGATGAGCGCGGCTGGGCCGATCAGTTCCCGTCGCTGGTCGAGACGCTGCATACGATCATGCGCCGGCAGCGTGCGCTCGCCTCCGCCTCGACGGTGCTTCGGCTGTTGGACGGCGCCTTGGCCGCGATGCAGGACCGGCTCCGGCAGCAGGCCGGGCAGCTCGCCGCCGAACAGACGGCGCTGGAGCGGCTGCCGATCCACGATGTGGCGGCTTTTCTGCGCACCGAGGCCATGCGGGGGCAAGCGACGCTCGAGGGCCTGGTCACGGACCTCGAATCGAGCATGTCCCGGCGGATCTCGAGCGCGCGCGGCTCGCTGGATTCCTCGACCGACGACGCGCTGGACGCGGCCCGGAGCAAATCCGCCCTCGCCACGTGCATGCGCGAGACGATCCCCGGACTGGTCCAGAACGCCCTCGCCGGACTCGAGCGGACGATCGGCGCCGAGCTGTCCGCCGCGAGCGGCCGGGTCTCGTCCGCGGTGCTCGGCGGACTCGATCGCGCGACGGCGGAACAGTACCGGCAGTTCGCCGCGATCAGCGGTTCCGGCGTGGTCTCGGGACGCTTCAGCGCCTCGGCCAGCGTCAGTCTCGGGGCCGTCGCCGACCTGTCCGGCCTCGGCTCCGCGGTGGACGCGGTGACCTCGGATGACAATAAGCTGATGGGGGCCGGGATGGCGAGCGGCGCGCTCATCGGCACCGCGATCGCCCCGGTGCTCGGCACCGCGATCGGGGCGCTGTTCGGCGCGGCGATACGGATGTTCGGCAAGCCGGCCAAGCAGGTGCGCGAGCAGTACAAGGAGAACGTCGGCGACGCGGTGTACCGGGCGTTCCGGGACGTGCGCTCCGTCGCCGAGCGGGCCGTATCAGATTTCTCCGACGCCGGCCGCGCCGCGCTCGACTCGCGCGTCGCCGCCCTGAAGGCGGCGTACGGGCCGGTGATCGCCGAGGCGATGCGCCGGCATCAGGAGCGGACCCGGGCCGTGCAGACGGAGCAGGCGTCGCTGCGCACCGCCGCGGCCGCCGTCGGCGAACGCCGCTCGGCCATCCAGGCCACCCGCGAGGCAATCGCCGTGCAAGACGCGGCGTGAGGACCCGCGCCGGGCAAGCCGGCGCACCGCCACCCTCGATATCCCGAATGGAGCGAACGATGCCCGATGCTCTGGGCCAGGACCCGCTGAAGACCTTCAAAGGCATGCGGCTCGAACTCGCCGCGCTGATCGGCCGGCTGAGGTCGGTGGCGGACGAGCTGGAGAGCGCCGAGTTGCGCAACGCCGCGGCCGCGCTCGAACAGCGCGTCAACGAGGACGTGTTCCGCGTCATGGTGCTCGGCGAATTCAACTGCGGCAAGAGCACGTTGGTGAACGCGCTGCTCGGCGAGCGCGTTCTGCCCGCCTTCGCGCGGCCGTGCACCGCCGTGATCTGCGAGGTCGGCTACGGCCAGGAACGCCGTGCCGTGCTCTACCCCCGCGATGGCAGCCCGTCGTTCGAGTTGCCGATCGAGGAGTTGGCCGAGCACATCACGATCGACGACGAGGAGGCCGAGACGCTGCAGAACCGGTACAAGCTCGCCGAGATCACCTGGCCGCTCCCGCTGTGCGCGGACGGGGTGCAGCTCACCGACTCCCCCGGGACCAACGAGGACAGCATCCGGGAGGCGGTGACCAACGGCTATCTGGCTCGGGCGGACGCCGTCGTCTATGTGGTCTCGGCACTCGCGCCCTTCGGCAAGAGCGAGCGGACCTATCTGGAGAACCACGTCCTGCCGCTGGGCCACAGCGACATCTTCTTCCTGGTCACCCGGATCGACCAGGCGCCCGCCGAAGAACGCGCCGACGTGATCGAGGTCGTGCGCAAGCGGGTCGGCAGGGTCGGCGAGGAGCTGCAGGGGCGCGACGGGACCCGGCTCTACCCGGTCGTCGGAAGCCTGCTGTTCCCGGTCGACGGAAAGGGCGCCCTCGAGGGACGTCTGGCGCAGGACGCCGAGATGGTGCAGCGCTCCGGGCTCGCCGAATTCGAGGAGTCGCTGCGCGGGTTCCTGACCTCGAAGAAGGGGCGCGTCAAGCTCGCCGGGCCGAGCAGCGATCTGCGCACCCGCCTGTGGAAGGCCAGGGCGCTGGTCCACGACCGCGAGGCGCTCTACGACCAGGATCTCGCGGGCATCGTGACCAGGTACGACGCCCAGAAGATCCGGCTGGACCTGCTCGATGACAAGCGGGCGGTCATTCTCGGCAAGCTCGAGAACGACATCAGGAGCCTGGAGCGGACGGCCGAGGACGCCTTCCGCCGCCGGCTGGCCGAACTGGCCGAGAAGTGCCCCGCGTGGGCCGAGGAGGCCGAGACACAGGGCCGGATCGAGTCGGTCTTCAAGGCGAAGAGCCAGGGTGAGGCGCTGGCCGCGGAGCTGACCACGATCCTGACCGACCGGCTCCGCGCCGAACTGCTGCGGTGGCAGTCCGGCGAACTCCTGCCGATGCTCACCGGGCAGTTGGGGCCGGTCGAGCAGGAGCTTGCCGCCGCCGTGGCCGACTTCCTCGAGGTGGTCCAGCAGGTGCGGGCCGCGATCACCGGCGGTGAGGCGGGCCCGGCCGTGGAGTTCGCCGAGACCCTCGCGGAGACCGGCTCGGCGTTCGGAGACGCATTGCCCTCCCAGGCGGGGAGGACCGCGGCGATGTCGCTGAGCGCCATCGTGCTCACGCAGCTGGGCGTGCTGGTCGCCGCGGCCCTGCTCTCCTTCACGCCGCTCGGGCTTTTCACCGCCATGTTCGGCGCCGGCGCTATGCAACGCGCGTTCCACGTCGACAGGATCAACAGCCAGGTGCGGCGCCAGGTCGGCGAGGCCTACGCGGCTCAGATCCGGGAGCTGTTGCCGGACGCGGCGCGTACCGCGGGCGTGGGCGTCGGCGACCGTTTGCGGGCGTGGGCGCGCACGACCGGCGAGGGTCTGGCCGCCCAGACCGCGACGGTGCGCGAGCAGGTGGAGGCGACGATCGAGGACAAGAAGGCCGGCGAGGCGCGGGTGGCCGGGCAGCGGGAGCGGATGCGCAGGCTCCTGGCCGAGGTCGACGCGATCGAGTTCGAGCGCGGCGGCCTGGCGGAGCGGATCAACCGGTCCTGAGGCCGGGCGGGCGGCCCGGTCAGTGCGTTTCGCCGGCCGGGCCGCCCGCCGCTTCCTCCTCGTGCGGATCGGGCTTTGCGACCGCCGTGCCCTCGGCACGAGTGGGCGAGGTGGGAATGCTGTGGTGGTAGATGCTGCCCTGGCCGACGGTCATCGCGACGCCGTTGTCCTTCACCACGGTCAGCTGGTTGATCTGCCCGATCCCGGTTCCCGGCGCCGGCGCGGCCCGCTCGTCGAGCAGTTTGCGCAGGTCCGCTGCGGCTTCGGGGTGGTCATGAAGCAGGACGCCCAACTCCCCGGTCCACGGCGCGAGCAGCGCGCCGCGCGCGGCCTCGGGATCCTTGGCCCCCTCGACGAGTCGGGCGTCGGTCTCCAGCCGCTGCTCGGCCGCGCGGGCCCGATCGG
Source organism: Actinospica robiniae DSM 44927 (assembly GCF_000504285.1). NCBI lineage: Bacteria > Bacillati > Actinomycetota > Actinomycetes > Catenulisporales > Actinospicaceae > Actinospica > Actinospica robiniae. Next base: position 1,047,309 of record NZ_KI632511.1, read on the forward strand.
CCCCGGCCCGGTGGAACACCTTGCCGAACAGGCGTTTCACGGCCGACCAGGAGTCCGTGGCCATCGCCGTGACCATTGTGGTGGCCCCGGCGGCGGCCAGCGCGTCCAGTTCCTTCAAGGTGAGCACAGCCCCTCCTTGCTCGATTCGCTCGACGTGCCGGGCTTGCTGGACCGGCCGGGTCTCCCGGCCACTCGGCGCCGAGGCCGCGAATGCGGGTACGAACAGCCAGGCCTGACCCGTGAACTCCTTCACCGCGATGCTCCGCGGTTCGAACTCCTCGGGGAAGACTTCGAGGGAGCCGTACCGCACGGCGTCTTCGTAGTAGTGGCCTGACACGACGAGCGCCAGCGGCGTGTCGGCGGGCGCGCCGCGCAGCGCCTCGCGCAGTTCGCCGGCGTCGAGCAGCCGGGCGAGCACCTCGAGTTGCGGGCCGTAGACCGTGTCGCCCTCGGCCACGTCCACCTCGCCGGCGTGCAGCGCCGCGCGGACTCGGATCCGCAGCGGGGAGTGCTCGCCGACCGTGCGGTTGTGCCGGCGCAGCCGGAGCGCGAGGTCGCGGATCACCGCGGTGAGCAGGTCGGCTTTCGGCGCCCCGGGCGGTGCGACGATGCGCAGTCCGTCGCCGAGGTCCCCGAAGACGCATGCGCCCGGGGCGATCGCGTTGCGCTCGAGCGATGCCTCGGCCGACTCTCTCAGTACTCTGCGGATTTCGGTGAGTGGCGCCCGGCCGCGGCCGGAGGACTTCTCGATGTCCACGGCGAGCAGGGCCCGGTATTCGAGTCTTGACAAATCTGCTCCTTCAGCGTGCCCAGGGGTTGTCGAAGTCGCCGAGTGCCACGATGCGCCGCTCGGCCTCGCGCAGTTCCTCTTCGCCTTCCGCGCGCTGCGCCTCGGTCAGTGCGCGCAGGATCGCCAGCGCCTCCATGCCGACTGCCTTGGCATCGGCCATCCGACTGTCGTTGTACGTGCGCAGGCACAGGCGGGAGAGCACGAGGCCGAGCGATGCCCGGTACCGGTCGGGGTCGGCCGAGGCCAGCGCGCGGAACTGTTCGGCGGTGCTCTCGGCCAGCGCGAGTGCCTTCGGGAGCTGGTTCAGTTCGAGCAGCTCATCGCAGACCTCGTTCAGCTTGAACGCACAGCGCAGCGGCGCGGACGTGGTACGAAGCCCGGCCGCCTGGCCGAAGACCTTCGCTGCCTGCTCGAGGACTGCGACCGCCTCCGTGACGGCATCACGATCGCCCGTCTGTACGAGCACGCAGCCCAGCACGTACAGCCCCACGCCGAGTTCCTCCGCGTGCGCCGCGGGGTTGGCCTTGGCGAGAATCGCGCACAGCTCGACCGACTCGCGCAGCACGGCGAGCGCCTTGTCCGTCTCGTCGATGCACGCGAGGTGGATGCCGTGATTGTGCAACGCGGCGGCAAGGTGCGGCGCATGGCCCTGATTGTCTCGGGCGAGGCCGCGCAGGATCTCGACCGCCCGGCCGCTGGCCTCCGCGGCCTCGCGGTCCCGGCCTCTTTTGGACAGCGTCTCGGCGAGGCTCAGCAGCGCCATCGCGGAGCCCGGCAGCCGCGCCGCGGCGTCCGCGTCGCGCGGGTCGGGGCCGGCCTTCAGCGCCTCCCGCGCGACTGCCTCGGCCTGCTCGGTCTTGCCCGAGGCCGCGAGCGCGTCGGCCAGGTTGTGCAGCGCCAGCACGAAAAGCTGCTGATGCGCGCCTGGATTCTCGGCTCGCAGGCCCCTGAGCAGGTCCGCGCTCCGGGTCTGGGTCTGCACGGACTGGCAGGCCCGGCCCATCTTCAGCTCGAGGGCGCCGAGGTTGTTCAACGCGCCGGCGAGTTGCGACAGGTGGGCCGCTGGAGCGTGCGCGAACAGCCGCTCGTACATCTCGACGGCGCCGTCCAGAGCGGCATGCGCCCGGTCTCGCCGCCCGAGCTGTTGCAGGCAGGTCCCGAGATTCGTCAGGTAGCGGGCCAGGTCCGCGGTGTACGCGGCGGGGTTCGCCTCGGCCAGGCGCCGGCCGGCCGCCACCGCGTCCTCGAACAGGCCCAGCGCCTCGGCGGCCTCGCCGAGGTTCGCCAGGCGCAGCCCCAGGTTGCTCAGCGAGATCGCCCACAGCGCTCGGTACGCCGTCGGATTCTGCGCGGCGAGCGAGCGCAGGAGCTCCTCGGCCTCCCGCGTCGGCGCGAGGGCCTCGTGCTGCCTGCCGATCCGCTCGAAGGCGTTGCCGAGCCCGTTGAGCGCCGCGGCCAGCCACGGCAGGTGCTCGGCCGGATTCTCCGCGGCGAGCTCGCGCAGGATCGCGGCCGCCTGCCCGGCCGAGGCGAGCGAGGCGGCCGGGTGGCCGGCTTCGAATTCGATGACGCTCCGGTTGCCGAGCGCGGCGGCGAGCAGCGCGCGGTGGGCTCCGGCCGCCACCGCGGGAAGCGCGCGCAGGCTGGAGGCCGCTTCGTCCGCGGCGGCGAGGGCCTGGACGTTGCGGCCCAGCCTGTTGAGCACGCCGCTGAGGTTGCTCGAGGCCATCGCGAGGTCGGCGAGGTACTGTGCCGGCTTCGCGGCGGCCAGTTCCCGATAGAGCCGGACCGATTCGGCCAGCGGGGCGACGGCCGCCTCCCCGCCGCCCGCCTCGTGCAGCGCCGAGCCGAGATGGCAGAGCACGAAGGCGAGGGAGGCCCGGCGCTCGGGCCGCAGCCGTCCGGCCCGGGCACGCGCGATCGGCACGGCCTGCGCGAAGCGCTCCGCGGCCAGGGCGGGGCGTCCGGCGTGTCCGAGCCGGATGCCGCTGTCGCAGAGCCACTCGACGCGGTCTTCGTCGCTCAGCCGCCCGGCGAGGTGATGACCGGCCAGCCGGTCGGTCACCTCCGCCGCGCCGGAGTCGAGGTCGGTGTGCCGGCCGGCCGGCAGGGCCTGGTGCACGCTGGCCAGCGCGGCGAACAGCTCCGGTGTGAGGGGCGTGGCCCGGTCACCGTCGCGGCCGATCGCGGCGAGGGCGCTGAGCGCGGCGCTCCCCCCGGACAGAAACCGCCGGGGCTGGAGAACGGCCCACGGGTAGAGCACCTTCGGGCCGACGCCGGGCCAGCGTGAGGCCGCGGCCGCGAGGAAGACCAGGGCCCGCGCCGTCCACGCCGGAGCGTCGCCCGCGTCGGTCCCGTCGAGCGGAAGCAGCACGTCTACCGCCGCCTTCGCGGCCCATGCGTACTCCGGATAGGCGACGCCGTCGCCGGTCAGCGTGAGCGCGAGGAAGTCCTCGGTCAGCCGGTCCGGGTATAAGGGTTCGAGAAAGGTCTCGAGGCCCGGTTCGGCCGACGGGTAGCAGACCGCGTGGTCGTCGAGCAGCTGCGGCGCGGCGAGCGGTAACGCCTGCTTGGCCAGCACGGCCGCAGCCTGTCTACGGTCGGCCGGACCGGTCAGCGCGGCTGTGAACACGACACGGTTCATCACCGGCGCCGGGGTGAAGTACGTACGCTGTTGCGGGTTGAGCTCGTGCACCGGGTCGCCGTACTGCTGTTCCCAGTGCTTGTACTCGCGCCGCAGCAGGTACCGGGTCAGGTCGGCCATCGCGGCGCCGCGCGGCGCTGATGCTCCCCTGGCCGCCGCGTCGACCGCGACCAGCGCGGCCATGTGCACGGCGAGGGTCAGGCCGAACTCGGGCAGGCCCAGATCCGAGGGCGGTTCGAGGGTGTGCGCGTCCGCCAGCTCGTATTTCGCGGCGAAGGCCGTGCGAGCGGCGACGAACATCTCCTGCCGCGGGTCCGGGGCGCCGGCTGCGGGCCCTTGAGCGAGGGGGCCGAGCCGCTGAACCGAGAACGCGCCGCCGAGCTCCTCCACCTGGCTCTCGATCCCCTGCCAGTCGCCGTGCGACCGCGCCAGCAGCACGACCCTGGTGCGCACGCCGACCTGGCGGAGCACGGTGTCGTTCAACAGGTGCTTGAGATGGCTCGACGGCCACTCGTTGGCGTAGTCGACCAGCAGCAGCACCCCGGCGCAGCCGTCGAGCCGCAGGTCTGTCGCCTCTTCCGGCGGACGCATGTGCGGCCCCTGAACCGCTGTCAGGACCTTCCATCCCGCAGCGGAGGACTCGGCGGCGAGCTCCGCGGACAGGCGGCTCTTGCCCTGGCCGCCTTCGCCGTGCAGCCAACGGACCGAAAGCCGCGGCTCGCCATCCCGCCACTCCCGCAGTTGCTGGAGCTCACTGGACCGGCCGGTGAAGCCGACCACCGCGTACCGGGCGTTGAGCATGCGGCTGGCGACCGCCCGGAAGAACGTCGTGCCCGGGTCCCGCGGCCGGCGCCAACCCTCCAGCCAGTAGACCGGCACGAGGTCGCTGAAGACGTGGATGTTCCCCACGCCGACTTGGAGGGAGTGGCCGCCCGTGCTGTAGACGTGCTGGGTGACGGAGATGTGCCGCGTGGCGGTCAGGTCGATCGGCGGATCCTGCTCGTCGTCACCGGGCTGTTGCGGCATCTCGCTCCTCGGGTGGGGCGCTCGGGCGGGAGGGCTTGGGGATGGATCGGCTGGCTGCTGGTGTCAGTCTGCGCCGCGTCGGCCCGCGAGATCCCCTCGCAGCACGGGATCGTCCCGGATCGCCCGCCGCGGCCGCGGTCGCAGCGGGTCACGGGTAGGCGATCGCGTAGAGCCGGTGGACGTCCAGGACCCTGATGGAGCGGTAGCCGGTGGAGACCACGCCCTCGTCGCGCAGTGCCCGCAGGACCTTGTGCACCGTCGGTTCCGCGGCGCCGGCGAGCGTCGCGATCTCCGGCTGGGTGAGCGGCCAGGTCACCAGGATCCCCTGGCCCGACTCGACTCCGTACGTGACAGCGGTCTGATGAAGCACCCTGGCCAGCCGGGTCCGCACGTCGCAGCCGGTGAACTCGACGCGCCGCCGGTTGGCGTTGCGGAGCTTCGCGACGACCGAGGTGTTGATGATGTGCGCTATCTGCGGATCGCGCCGCGTGCAGTCGAGGAATTCGGCCCGGGAGACGACGCGGGCCACCAGGGCGCCGCACGTGGTCACGGTCGCGGATCTCGGCCCGCCGTCCACCGCGGAGAGCTCACCGACCAGATCGCCGCCCATCCGGACCGCGAGCAGCGCGTCCCGGCCGTCCTGGGTCAGGGCCGTGGCCTTGACCACGCCGTCGATGAGGATCATGACGAATGTGGTCTCCTCCCCCTCCCTGATCAGCACGCGGCCCGCCGCCGGATACTGCGCCAGCGAGCCGAGCGAGAGCAATCGGGCACGCGCGGGGGGACCGAGACGTCCGAGCACGCTCGCCTCGGGCCAGGCCAGATCGCCGCGCTCACGGTTCCTGGCGCGTTCTGCGGGGGTGCCCGCCGTGAGATCCACCATTCTCACCAGCCGCCTTCCGACCGGCGCCCACACGCCGTGTTCGTCCGGATACCCGGGAACATTGTGCCCCGATCCCGGCCCTCGCGTATCAGGATTCACCTAACCGACGGGGAGCCGGGCCGCGCCGAGCGCCTGAAACGCTCCGAACACCTCGCAGAGCCGCCGGATCCCGTATTGCGACGGCGTGGCCCGGCGCGCGCCGCGGGAGAGTCGAACCGTGGCACACGCGGCAGGAGGGGAGCGCCTGGCTCCCGATCGCTCGGTACGGAGGGGGAGAATGATTTTGCCCGAGAGCGAACCGGGGGTCAGGCGCCTGTGCGTCGCGGTCTGCGGGCGGCGCGGCCTGCTGGCCTCGGCCTGCCTCGCCGGGGGATACGACCGCTTCTATGTCTTCCCGGCCCCGGGCGGCGACGGCGAGGTGGGGATCGCCCCGCCGGGGATCGACGAGGCCGGGTTCGCGGCCGGGCTCATCACAACCCTGCGGACGGCGATCGCGGCCGACCCGGCCGCCGCTCCGACCCGGCTCGCCCTGCACGTCGGAATCGTGCGCGTGCGCGACGACCGCTTTGTCGGGTCCGCCGTCGATCGCGTCCTCGACCTGGTGCGCGGCGAGGCGCCGCCCGGACCGGGGCGGCTCGGGGCGTGCGCCGTGCTGGCGGCGGTCACCGAATCGCTGTTCGGCGACCTGCTCGGCGAGGGCTGGTCGTCGGTAGGCTGGCACCCGATGCCGGCGGCCGGGGTCTGGTGCAAGGAGCACACACCGCTTCGCCCGGATGCGGCCTCCGCGGACTGAGACGCTGCGGTATGGGCATCAGGGCGCGGAGGCGCGGCCGGCCGCCCCCGCGGGCGCCGGGAGCACGCCGACCGTGTGGTCGCCAAGCAGGTCGGGGTTCTGGACGGCGAGGACTACCTGTTGACCGGCGTCACCGGATCTCCCGATGACGCGGTCGTCTCGCAAACCGACCTGGATACCTTTGCGCGGCAGCTGGTGGCCACCGGCGCTAGGGGCTGAGAGACCTTCAGCCGCCGGGGACGTGCGGCGTCGGGCGGTTCTCGCAGAGCGAGTCGAGGGCGTCTTCGGGCGAGTCGCCGATGACGATCAGCAGCTCGTCGCGCCCGGCCCAGACCCGGCCGTCGGGCGCCATGACCAGGCTCATGCCGCTGGCTTCGCCGAACGGGCAGAGCTCGGCGCCGATCCGCTCGCCCCAGAGCCGGACCCGGATCGGGTAGATCACGTTCGTGGCCAGGGACGGGTCGATCGTGCAGGTGTCGGTCAGGGCCGGGTTCTGCGGGTTCTGGTAGGTGAACTCCAGGCCGCCGTAGCCGCGGAGGAACTCCCGCAGCACCTGCGGGACCTCGTAGTCTTCCGCGAGCAGCGGCTCGAGGAACGGCTCGATCGCGACGGCGCGGCCGCGGTGCCAGCCGGCCGCGGTCAGGCGCTCGGCGGCGGCCGGGCCGGGGGTGCGTCCGGTCGTCAACGCCCGCCTCCGGTCATCGCCTGCCTCCGCGCGGCTTGGGCGGGGTGAACAGGCTCAGGCCCGCCAAGGACACCACGCAGTTGCGGCACGGTTGGTAGACCGCGTCGTTCTTCGTGTACACGGTCGAATACTGTATCCCGGACGGCTCGACGTTCAGCGTCACGTTGCCCTTCTTGTCCACCGTGCTGTTCGCCCAGAGCGCCTTGTTCGCCGCCACGAACTCGGCGCAGTTCTGTACCTCCCACTTCTCGTTGCTCGGGTTCGGCATCTGCGACTGCAGCAGCGGGTGGATCTTGCCGACCGGTTCACCGCTGTAGCCGGTGTAGACCTGGCCGTTCGAGTCGATCGCCGCCGCGGAGGCCAGCGGCGGCGACTTGCCGGTCTGCTTGGCGTCCGCGCGCAGGTCCGCGGCGGCCTTCTTCGCCTCCCCGAAGGGGCACAGGGCCTTGAGGCCGAGCGGGTCGATCAGCGTCGCCGGGTTCTCGACGTAGGCGTAGTGGTTGGGCGCCGCGGACAGGCCGAGCGGGTCCGGGGAGACGAAGCGGCCTGCTGCCGGGTCGTAGTGGCGGTGGAGGCTGTAGTGCCAGCCGGTCTCCTCGTCGTGGTACTGGCCCGGGAAGCGCAGCGGGCAGCGCTCCGGCTCGCCGCCGCTCGTCAGGCCCCACAGGTCCGGTCCGGCCGACCAGCCGATCCGGCCGTCTTCGGCGATCAGTTCGGTGGGGCGGCCGACCAGGTCGGTGGCGATCGCGTAGAACCGGCGGTCGTATTGCGCCTGCCCGGTCTCCGGGCCGAGCCGGCGCTGCTCGACCTGGCTGACCGGCTGGTAGGTGCCCGGCAGGTAGTCCCAGGTGGTGATCTCCTCGGCCCCGCCCGTGCCGTCAGCGCCGCTCGCGCCGCCCGAAGCACCGGCGCACGCCTGCTCGACGAGTACGATCCCGTCCCAGCTGAAGACCGTGCTGCCGAGTACGGCCCCTGCTTCATCCACCTGCTCCTTGCGGATGCGGCGGCCGAGCGGGTCGTACGTGTAGCGCCACTGCGCGCCGTCCGGGGTGCTCGCCGCGACGAGCTGGTCGCGCGCGTTCCAGGAGTATGTCCACTCCCTGTTCTGCCCGGAGAGCGTGCGCACCACCGTGCGTACGACCCGCCCCTGGCCGTCGTAGTCGTAGTGCGTGCGCCCGGCCCGCCGCAGTCGCGCGCCCTCGTACGTGCGCGCACCCGCGTTCTCCTCGGACCGGCCGCCCGCCTCGGCGTGTACGAGGTTTCCGGACGCGTCGTACGCGTACTGCTGCACATCTCCCGTGGTGCTCACCGAGCGCACCCGGCCGTTCGGGTCGAGGTCGAAGGTGCTGAGCCCGGCCGCCTGGTCGTGCACGGCGGCGAGTTTGCTGTCCGCCCGATACGAGTATGCGCGTGCCCGTATGCCCGCGTACTGCGGTTCGCCCGGGGTGGTTTCGTCCAGGGCCCAGAGCCCGAGCGACTGGAGCCGGCCGACCTGGTCGTAAGCCTTCGACATGGCGGTCGCGGCGCCGATCCGGCGGCTGGTCTCCTGCCCGCGGGCGTCGTAGTCGAAGGTGATCCGTGTTCCGGCGATGGCGCAGGCCGAAACCAGGCCCTCGGCGCCGACCGCCCAGTCCGAGACCACTCCCGACGGGGTGACGCGCCTGGTGCGGTTGCCGGCGAGGTCGTACTCGCTCAGTACGGTCCGGCCGTCGACCGTCTCGCGCAGGATCTCGCCGCGCGCGTCGCGGACGTATTCCACTCTGCTCTCGGCGTTGTACGCGCACACGAGCAGGCCGCGCACGTCGTAGTCGTAGCGGGTCGCGCAGGTCTCGTCGCGCACCTCGAGCAGGTCCCCGGCCTCGTTCCACGCGTACTCCACGCTCTGCCCGGCGCCGTTGGTCCGGCGGGCCAGCTCGCCCAGCGCGTTGTACTCGTATCGCAGGGTCCTGCCGTCGAAGTCGGTCTCCTCGACGAGGTTGCCGGCGAGGTCGTACCCGTAGGTCCAGCAGGCGCCGCTCGGGCCGAGGACGGAGGTGAGGCGGCCCTCGGTGTCGTAGGAGAACGCGTGGCGCGCGCCGTCGGGCCCGGTGGAGGAGCGCACGAGCCCGAATCCCGCCACTTCGTACACGCTGCGCCCGCCGAGCCGGTCCACCCGTTCGATGACGTTGCCCTCCCCGTCCCGCACCAGGGTCTCGACCGCGCCGTCGGCATTGGTGGTGCTGGTCAGCCATCCCTCCGGGCTCCAGGTGCACGCCGTGCTCGCGCCCAGCGCGTCCACCGACTGCACCGGCCGGCCGAAGGCGTCGCGCCGGAGGGAGCCCGCGGGGCCGTGCGGACCGGTGACCGCCGTGATCAGCCCGGCCCGGTCCGTCTGCACCGCGGTGACGTTGCCGAGCGCGTCGGTGATCGAGGTCAGCCGTCCGCCCGGACCGTAGCCGTACGCGGTGATCAGGCCCATCGAGTCCGTGCTGGCGAGGAGGTTGCCGGCCTCGTCGTACGTGTGGTGAAAGACGCTGCCGTCCGCGTCCCACGACCGCGTCGGCAGGCACAGCGCGTTGTACTCGGTGCGCGCCGTGGCGCCGGACGGGCCGGTGGCCCGCAGGAGATTGCCCAACTCGTCGTAGGCGAACTCGACCGTGCGGCCGAGCGCGTTCGTCCTCGTCAGGAGGTTGCCGTAGGGGTCCCAGGTGCTGAGCGTGGTGCCGCCGAGCGGGTCGACCTCCTTGATCACCCGGTCGTTCGCGTCGTAGAAGTATTCGGTCACCGCGCCGAGGGAGTCGGTGGAGTAGGTCACCCGGCGCTCGGGGTCGTAGTCCATGGTGCCCGCGAGCACGGAGCCGGTGCCGCCGGTGCGCACCACCCGTCCGGCGGAGTCGTATTCGTACGTGTACTGCGTTCCGATCCGGTCCACCCACTTGGTGATCCGGTCCTCGCGGTCGTACTCCAGGACGAGCGGGAGCCCGGAGGAGTTGAAGACCTCGACCAGGTTGCCCAGCGGGTCGTAGCCGAACACCACGATCTGGGTGCCGGGGGCGCCGCCTGCGACTGCGGGCGTGCCGTCCAGCAGTCGCAGGCCGGTGATCCGCATGCCGGCCCGGGTGTCGACCGAGTCCACGGCCACCTGGTAGCCGGCGGAGTGCGTGACGAGTTCGGGCACCCCCTCCCGATCCCGCACGAAGGTGATGCGGTATCCGTTGCGGTCGGTGATCGAGCCGAGCGGGCGGTTCGTCCCGCCGACGGGCGGGAAGGCGCGCACCCGGCCGGTCTGCGGATCGGTGACGGTGATCGTGTCGGTACTGCGGTCCCAGACGAGCGGCCAACGGCTGCCCGCGTCCGGGAGCACCTGCTCGTCGCCGGAGGGCAGCGGGTAGTGCAGCACGACGCCGTCGGCCACGGCGAGGTGCACGCCCGCGGCGCCCACCTCGGCCCGCTCGTCGAAGCTCGAGGCCCAGCGGCGGCCGAACCAGCGGCCCTGCCGGTAGTTGGAGCGGAAGGTCCGGCTCAGCACCAGTGGCAGCATGCCCGGCAGGTCGAGGTCGGTGTGGGTGAAGAACATCATCCCGGAGACGACGTCGATCGGGTCCTTACACGAGTTCACGTCGTCGGCGGCGGTGTTGCTGCTGCCCTGATCCTGCGTGTGGCCCAGGGAACCCGGGTCCTCGATGCCCTTGCCGCCTGCGCCCCCGGTGCCGCCACTCCCGTCGGACGACTCTCCCCCGCCGCCGCGGCCCACGGAACCGGAGTAGCCCTCGTCCTCGCCGTGGATCCCGGAGAACGCGTCGGATGCGGCCTTGTCCGCGTCCTCGGTGCTCTCCGCGTGCTTGCCCAGCCGCAGCCCGGCGCCCCCGGTCCACCGGCCGACCTGCTTGAACATCACGCCGAGCGCTTCGGTCACGCCTCCCGTGCCCTCGGCCAGCGCCTTGCCCAGGCCGGAGGTGTCCTCGGCCGCGCTGGAGCGCAGCTTCTGCCCGGCCTGTTGCATCCGCTGGCCCATCGGCACCAGCGACTGGGAGAACTGGTGCAGGGCGGCCGCACCCTTGCGCAGCGACTCCGGGTCGATGTTGATCGGCTGCTGGTCGGACACCTCACGCACCACTTTCCACGGCCGTACTCTCCATGACCGACTGCTGGTTCCCGCCGGGCAGGCCGGTGCCGTTCGCCAGCGAGCCGGCCGCGCCCAGCGGATCGCTGAGCGCCGCCGCTCCCTGCGACTTCAGCGTGGACACGCCCTGGCCGAACCCTGATTTCGCGGCCTGGGAGAGCTGGGAGAGGTCGATCCCGTTGCCGACTCCGGCCACGTCCGCGACCAGCTGGGTGGCCAGTTCCTCCCCGGCCGACTCCAGCGCCTGGAGCACCGGGCCTTCGAGCGCGCTGAGCAGTTCCTGCTCGATCTGCCGCACCGCCTCTTCGATGATCTTCTTCATGATCCCGCGGGTGACCACGATCGCGCCGGCGGCCTCGGCCTCGGAGGCGCCGAGCGTCTCGACCGCGGCGGCCTGATCGGCGATCAGCTGCGCGGCGAGGATTCCGAGCTGCACGATCGCCGCGCCCTTCATCGCCACGATCACCCCGACCACCACGTCCAGCCCGTCGGCGAGCACGCCGAGGCCGGTGACGAAGTCCTGCATGTGGCCCTTGGACAGCTTCTTCCAGAGCGCGTCGAAGGCGGTGAGCGCCTGCGAGGAGTTCAGGTCGAGCATCTGCTCGATCTCGCTCTCCGCGTCCCCGTGCCCGCTGCCGAGGTCCGACGCGATCTGCCGGCACTCACTGGCCACCTCGCCGATGGCGTCCTCGTCGATGTTCGGCCACTGGATCCCGATCGCGTCCAGGACCCAGACGAGCTCTTGCGGCAACACGACAGACACGCCGCACCCCCCTGCGGTTGTACCGACCCCGATATGACTTCGGGTCAGCATATTGCCGGATCATCTGACGGTCCACCAGAAGTCCCGCACGCACCGCCCCGGCCGTAGGCGAGGCCGGGGCGGTGCGTTCCGTCCGTCAGCTGAGCGTGCGCAGTGCGGCCGGGTCGTATGCCGAGAGTTCCTCGAAGCGGCCGGCGAGGACCTTCGCGGCCCACTGCGGGTCCTGCAGCAGGGCGCGGCCGACGGCGACCATGTCGAACTCGTCGCGCTCGAGCCGGTCGAGGAGGTCGTCGATGCTCTGGGTGGCGAAGCCCTCGCCGGCGAAGGAGCGGATGAAGTCGCCGCCGAGGCCGACCGAGCCGACGGTGATGGCGGGCTTGCCGGTCAGCTTCTTGGTCCAGCCGGCGAGGTTGAGGTCGGAGCCGTCGAACTCGGACTGCCAGTAGCGGCGGGTGGAGGCGTGGAACGCGTCGACGCCGGCGGCGGTGAGCGGGGTGAGGATCGCTTCGAGGTCCCGGGGGGTCTCGGCGAGCCGGGCGTCGTAGGCGTCCGACTTCCACTGCGAGTAGCGGAAGATCACCGGGAACGCGGGCGAGACGGCCGCGCGGACGGCGGCGACGATCTCGGCGGCGAACCGGGTGCGGCCCACCGAGTCGCCGCCGTGGCCGTCGGTGCGCCGGTTGGTGCGCTCCCACAGGAACTGGTCGATCAGGTAGCCGTGCGCGCCGTGCAGCTCGACGCCGTCGAAGCCGATCCGCTCCGCGGCCGCGGCGGACTGCGCGAACGCGGCGATCACCTCGTCCAGGTCGCGCGAGGTCATCGCGTGTCCGTCCCGGCTCTCTCCGTCGCTGTCGACGCGGATGCCCGACGGGCCCATCGCCGGGGCCTCGGGGTTGAGCCTCGCCTGCGCCCTGCGGGTCATGCCGATGTGCCACAGCTGCGGCACGATCGTGCCGCCCGCCTCGTGCACGGCCGCGGCGACCTTGGCCCAGCCGGCGAGCTGCTCCTCGCCGTGGAAGCGCGGCACCCGGTCGCTCTCGCCGGCCGAGTCGTGTCCGACGTAGGTCCCCTCGGTCACGATCAGGCCCACGCCCGCGGCCGCGCGGCGGGAGTAGTACGAGGCCACGTCCTCGCCCGGCACGCCGCCCGGGGAGAACATGCGCGTCATCGGCGCCATCGCGATGCGGTTCGGGACCGTCAGGCCGCCGATCTCGACGGGCCGGGACAGGACTTCGGCGGCGCGCGGCGCCGGGGACTCCGTGGCGGTCATGGAGGGTTCCTCGCAGTTCAGGCTGAGCGGACATATCGGTGGGCGGGCAGATGTTCTAGTTACTTAACTATCCTGTGAGGCGGACAACCGGCAAACCGGCCCCCCTATTTCCCGCCCGCAGTCGCCGGGGGCCCGGTCCGGTGGGCGCGGATCGGCTCGCGTTTGCGTAGGCGGCTACGTGTTTCCACCGATGCGGCGGCGCCGAGGGGCGGCGAAGATCGGGGGCGTCTTTGCAGTCCGCGATGTGGAGGATCAGATGGGCCTGGCGGAGCGCCGCAGCGTTGAGCGGTTCAAGAACGAGGACTACCCCGGCTGGAAGGCGCGGATCGATGAGGCCGCGGGGTTCGAGGTACCGATCGAGGTGGCATGGGAGGAGCTGGCCGTGCCCGACTACGCCGACTCGTACGCCGAGTACTTCCCCCAGGTCTACTTCCAGCCGCTGCTGGACGCGTTCGGCGCGTTCGGCGCCGATGACATGGGCAGGGACGCTCTGCGTGAGGGTGTGGTGAAGGTCGTCGTGCGCAACACCGACGAGTACTTCAGCCCGTCGGGCATCTCCTTCGCCGAGGGCGTGCTGATGTTCGACCACAAGTCGGAGTCCAACACCATCACGTCGAGGAGCGGACGAAGGCGCTGCAGGGCGTCCTGGAAGCCGGGCTCTGAGCCGGGAGCACCGGCGTACGCAAGTACGCGGTGATGCGGGCGCTGGGCGCATGTCGCCCGGCGCCCGCGTGCGTCAACTGCTGAGATGTCGGTGGGCGGCCTTGTCATAGGTCTTAGGCTCAGCTGCATGGTCGAGACTCTGATCGGTCGTGAGTGGCATCTTCGTATGCTCGAATCGGCAGTCGAGGAACTGCGGGCCGGGTCGGGGGCAGCGGGAAGAGCGCGCTGCTGTGGGCGGCTGCGGACGCGGCCCGCGCGGCGGGCGTGAGCGTGACGGCACTGCGCGGCGCCGACCTGGCTCAGGGTCCTGATGTGGATGCGCTCTGCGCCGCCGTCGGCCGGCCCCTGGTCGTGACCGTGGACGATGTGCATCTGCTCGGTGCGGACGAGGCGGGTCTGCTCGGGCGGCTGCTGGATCGCGTCGCGAGCGCACCGGTGCTGTGTGTCCTGGCCTACCGTCGGCGTCAGCTGGCACCCGGGCCGGCTGCGGCGCTCGCCGGGGCGGCGGCCGGGCGGCTGAGGGTCGCTCAGCTGGGCCCTCTCACGCGTGAGCAGGCCGCGATCATGATCGGCGATCGGCCGGACGCCGAGGAGATCTACCGCGAGGCCGCGGGATACCCCCAGTACATCAAGCTGCTGTGCACGCTGCGCGATACCGGGTCGACCGCCGAGGCCGGCGCGGCGATCCTCGGGGAGCTGGCCGGTTTGGACCCGGAAGCGCTCGCGGCGGTGCGGGGCGCCGCGGTGATCGGCGAGCCGTTCTCCGCGGCGCTGTTGGCCGACGTCACAGGGCTCGATGAGCCGGCGGCCGTGCGCGCACTCGACCGGCTCACCGGCGTCGACCTGGTACGCCCGGCCGAGCGCGGGCCTCATCTCGCGTTGCGCCACCGCGCGGTCGGCGAGGCGGTCTACGAGCGGCTCGAGCCGAGCCGTCGTTTCGCGCTGCACCAGCGGGCGGCGGACGCGCTCGCCGAGCAGGGCGCGCCGGTCGCCCGGCGCGTGCGGCACGTGACCCGGGCCGCGGATCCGCACAACCCCGAGCACGTCAGGACGCTGATCGCGGCCGCCCGGGCCACGATCTACACCTCCCCCGCCACCGCGGCCGAATACCTGCAGGCCGCTCGGCCGCTGCTGCGTGAAGGCCATGAGCACGCCCACGAGCTGCACGTGCTGCTCGCCCGCGCCCGCCTGCTGTCCGACGAGCTGTCCGAGGGCCGCGCGCTGCTCGACGCGCTGCGGTCGGCCGGGCCCGGCCAGGCCGACGCCGCCGCGCTGGACTCCAGCCGGATCGAACGGCGCCTGGGCCGGCACTTCGAGGCCGGGGCCCTGGCCCGCTCCGGGCTGGCGGCGCTCGCGGAGGCCGACTCGGCCGGCGCCGCAGCCCTCTACATCGAACTGGCCGACGGCGCGTACGACGTGCAGGATTACGAGAGCTCCCGGCTCTATGCCGAGACCGCCGCCGAGATCGCGGCGCGGCACGGGGATTACGTCGGCCAGGCGCACGCCCTGGCACAGTCCGCGCTCGGGCATCTGTTCACCGACGACGATCTGACCGCGTTGGCCCGCGCGGGCAGGGCCGCGGAACTCATCGACGCCGCTCCCGACACGATGCTGCTGACGAATCTCGCCGCGCCGGTGCAGCTGGGCATGACCGAGGGGCTTTTGGGGCGGCTCTCGGACTGTGAACGCCACCTCGCCCGGGCCGAGGCCCTGGCCCGGCGCACCGGTCAGACCTACCTCGACGGGCAGCTGCTGACCGTGCTGGCCAATGCGCAGTGCCGGCTGGGGAAACTGCGCGCGGCGATGGTCACCCTCGAACGCGTGGAGCGGCGCCGCGAGGAGCTCGGGGAGCTCGGCCTCAACCCGTCGGAGGAGGCGGTGGCCGCGAACCTGCGCGGCGCCACCCTGTATTGGCGCGATGAGCCCGGCGACGCCGAGCGGTCGGCGGCGGAGGCGGAGCGCGCGCTCGCGGTGGCGGGCGACTCGTCGACCACCTGGGCTATGACGGTCCGCTGTTTCCAGGCCGAGCTGGTCTTGTTCGCCGGCGAGCCGCTGCGCGCCCGTTCGCTGCTGCTCGAAGCGGGCGGTGAGGACCTCGCGGGGATAAGCCCGGTGCGCCGGCCGCGGTGGAGCGACACCCTGGCCGAGGTGGCCCTGGCCTTGGGCGAGGGCGCGGAAGCCGAGCGTTGGGCGGCGATAGCCGAGGGCTCTCCGCAGCGGCCCTCGACGCCGCGTTCCCATACGCTGCGCGCCAGGATGTGGGCGCACGCCGCGTGCGGCGAGCCTGAGGCGGCGCTGGTGTGCGCGCAGGAGGCGGTCCGGGAGTTCTCGACGCGCGGTGAACGGATCGAGGTGTGCCGCACGCCCTGGTGCGCGGGATCGGCCCCGATATACCCGAGTACTGGAGTTCGGCGAGGAAGAACCTGCGCAGCCGCCGCGTCCGGGAGCGTTCCACCGGGAAGATCCACGAACACACCGGGTCTTACTGGTAGGCCGGTCGCCTCCCGCGGCGCCCCGAAAACCGCTTGCCCGCAGTGGTCGCAGCCTTCTACCGTCCCTCGGGTGACATATCTCAGCCCCCTGGCTTATCTGCTCGGCGTCGAAGGTGCGGCTCTCCTGCGCGGGCTCAGGGACGGCACCGGCGACCGGGCCTTCGTCGAGGCGCGGATCGCCGAGATCCGGACGCTGCTGGCCGACCCGGCGCTGGCCGGGTCCCCGGGAATCGAGGCGGTGGCGGGCGGGATCTCGACCGGCGAGGTCTACCGGCAGTGGGCGCCGACCTACGACGGGCCGAACTCGATGATCGAGTCCGAGGAGCCGCTCGTGCGCGCCATCGTGGACGGGCTGCCGATCGGCACGGCCCTGGACGCGGCGTGCGGCACCGGCCGGCACGCGAAGCACCTGGCCGGGCTCGGGCATCGGGTGGTCGGGCTCGACGCGTCGGGCGAGATGCTCGCGATCGCTGCCCAGAAGGTGCCCGGGGCCGTCTTCCACCGCGCCGAGCTGACCGCGATGCCGCTGGCGGACGGGTCGGTCGACCTGGCCGTGTGCGCGCTGGCGCTGTGCCACGTGCCGGACCTGGCCCCCGTGTTCGCCGAGTTCGCGCGCGTGCTGCGGCCGGGCGGGCACCTGGTCGTCTCGGATCCGCACGTGCTGCTCTCCTACCTGCGTCCCATGCTCGCGCGCACGCCCGGCCCTGATGGGCGCCCGACGACGTTCGTCGAGTACCACCGGGGGCTGAGCGAGTACCTCGCGGCGGCGCTGCCCGTCGGCTTCCAGGTGCGCCACTGCGCCGAGCCGGGCATCCCCACCAAGGACTCGACCACAGCCCACGTGCCCACCGTCATCCCGGGCTCGAGCGCCCCGCAGCTCGACTGGGAGCTGCTCGGCTGGATACCGGAGGCGGTGACAGCCGTGATGAACCTGCCCTCCATCGTGCTCTGGCACTTCCAGCTGGCCGACGCGGGCAACACGGCCGGCGCGCCCGCCTTCTAACCGCGGCGGGCCGCGCACGAGGGTTCGTGCGCGGCCCGCTCTGGGTTCTACGTCAGGCTCACAGGTCGCTGATGAAAGCCTTGGTGTACTGCAGCGCGCTCGTGGAGGTGAGCGAGTCGCAGGTCGGGGACGCGTAGTCGTCGGAGCAGGGGTCGTCACGGTCCAGGGACCAGTAGTGCACCCCGGCCAGGCCGTTGCTGACCGCATACGAGCTGAGCGTGGCGACGTCGGCGATGGTGAAGGTCTCGGTCGTGGCGTCGTTCATGCCGATCATCGGGGTGACGGCGATCTTGCCGGCCGCGATGCCGTAGGTGTGCTCGAGGTTCTTGACCGCCTGGATCGCCGACTGCGCCATCTCGCAGCTGCCGGAGGTCACGACGCACACGCTGCTCGACGCGTTGCCGAAGTCCATGGTCATCAGGTTGATGACGTAGTTCTTCAGGCTGGAGCCGAGCACCGCGCGCACGACCTCGTTGCCGAGCGAGTTGACCCCGCCGTAGCTGCCGTCGGAGGCGCCGAGGGTGGCGAGGGTGAAGGAGAACTGCAGCTTCGGGTACTGCGCCTGCGCGCCGGCCGCCGCGGCGACGAGGTTCGAGATGTCGCTCTGGCTCTGGCCGCCTTCGATGTCGAAGTCGATGCCGACCAGGTTCGGGCTCGCGTAGCGGGCGATGAAGGACTCCATGCCCGACGTCGAGGCGCAGGTGAAGGTTCCGGCCGCGCCGCCGGTCGAGACGATGTAGTTCAGGTTCGCCGCGTGCAGCTGCGGGACGTTCTCCGCGGCCCAGTTCGCGCCCGAGACCCCGCCCCAGGTCTCGCTGCCGCAGGCGCCGGTGGCGAACGCGACGGTGAGCGCGGGCAGCTTCGGCACGTAGGTCGTCACCAGGCTGCCGGAGCCGACGACCGGGATCGCGGACCCCTCGACGGCCGACTGCATCTGGTAGGTGTTCCAGTTCATGTTGATCGTGACGTCTTTGTACGGGCTGAAGACCAGGCCGCTGGCCGAGCCCGTTCCCGTCGAGGTGGAGCTCGGCGTCGGGGAGGCCGACGGGGAGGAGCCCGAGGATCCGCCGGTGCACGAGCCGTTGGACGTCCACGGTTGCCCGGAGCCGGATCCGCCGTTGTTCGTGGCCGGGTCGTTGCCCTGGGTCCACCAGTTGGCGGTGTAGTTGATCCCGTTCTCGCTGACCTGGTTGCCCGCGACGTAGGCGGTGGTCGAGACCCACGCCGTGGCGCACGTGGTGGCCGCCTGTGCGGCGGGCGCCGAGACGAGCGCGAGCGTTGTTCCGCCGGCGGCCAGTCCGAGCGCCGAGCCGCTCACGAGCGCTGCGCGAAGGAACCGTTTTCCAGGAAGCATGAACCCTCCAGGGTGGTGGGAGAGGGGGTGGGAGTGCGCATCTCACCGCGCCGGTGGGGCGGCGCGGTGAGCAAGTTGTACGTGCGGCGCGCGGATTGGTCAAGACCAATCCACTAGATTGGTACAGACCAATTGATCCGCGCGGTGGACAGATGGGCCGCAACCCCTATAACAGGGACGTGATTTCCGGTCGGCCGGTCGGCCGGGTCGCTTACTCGATGGGGTGTGGCGGCTGACGGGTCAGCAGGACTCCCATCCGCCCTCGAAATCACTGCACACCTCGGCCGAGGCGATGGTGTAGCCGCCGGACGCCTCGCCTTTCTGGACCGCGCTCGTCCCCTCGTACTCCACCGTCGTCGAACACGAGACCTTGCCGCCGCCCTGCAGCTGCGCCTGCACGGCGTAGTACTGCTCGCTAGCCGAGAGCGGGATCGTCTTCGTGAACGGCAGGCGGCTCGCAGAGTCCTCAGTGCCCTCGCCGCCGTAGGTGATCTCGACGCCGTCGGGTGCGCTGCCGGCGCAGTGGAAGACGACCTGCTCGAGGTCGGGTCCGGCCCCGGCCCCGGCCGCGCTGGTGGCCGGGTCGTTCGGCTGCGGGTAGAGCGGGATCGAGGTGTATCCGGACTCTGCGGTGGCCGAGTCCTCCGCGGCCGGCGCGGAGCTCTGCGCGGCGGACGGGCTCTGGGCCGTGGCGGCGGTGTTCCCACTGGTGTCGTGCCCGCCCGCCGCAAGCGCGCCGACGATGATGAACACGACCACCGCCCCCGCCGCGAACAGGGACCAGTTGCGGACCGGGTGCCTCTTCTTCGGCGGCTCGAGCGGGACGTACGGCCCGTTCTGCTGACGGGGGCGTCCGGACCGGCTCCGCGTCGGCGCGTCTTCCTCGTACTCGTACTCGTAGGGTGGCCGGTCGTCGTAGCTCATCAGATCCCCCTGCGCATGGATGACGGAGCGTCACGGTACGCCTGTCGTTCTGTAGTCGAAAAGCACTCACGGCGATCCGCCGCCATACGCCAGGCTCGGGGCCGCTCGCAGGCAAGGGCGCCCGGCACGGTGGGGTTTCGCCTACCGTCGGCGGGGTCCTTGCACCCCTGACGCGCGCAGGGCGGGGCTGGATGCTCGTGACGAGCCGGTGAGCGCGGGCTGTTTTCGAGCGAAGGGATGTGGCGGGCATGGTCGGGGCGGGCGGCGGAGAGACCGGGGGCAGACCCGGTGGCGGGGCCGGGGGCGAGGCGCTGCGTCTGGACGCGGTGAGCAAGCTCTACGGCGAAGGCGCCGGTGCGGTGGCGGCGCTGCGGGAGGTGAGCCTGGTGCTGGCCGCCGGGACGTTCACGGCGGTGATGGGGCCTTCGGGCTCGGGCAAGAGCACACTGCTGCACTGCGCGTCAGGGCTCGACCGGCCCACGAGCGGGCAGGTGCGGGTCGGGGGTCAGGTGATGGCGTGCGGGAGCGAGGCGCAGGCCGCGAGGTTCCGGCGCGGGCGGATCGGGTTCGTCTTCCAGCATTTCAACCTGCTGCCGGCCCTCACCGTACGGGAGAACATCGCGCTGCCGGCGCGGCTGGCGGGTCAGGCGGTGGACGAGGCGCGGCTCGCCGCGGTGGTGGAGCGGGTCGGGCTGGCCGGGCGGCTCGGGCATCGGCCCGGGGCGCTCTCCGGCGGGGAGCAGCAGCGGGTCGCGATCGCGCGGGCGCTGGTGACACGGCCGCAGGTGGTCTTCGCCGACGAGCCGACCGGCGCGCTGGACTCGCACCGCGCCGGCGAGGTCCTCGAACTGTTCGGGCAGGCGGTGGGCGAGTTCGGGCAGACCGTGGTCATGGTGACGCACGATCCGGTGGCCGCCTCGCATGCCGGGCGGGTGCTGTTCCTGCTCGACGGGCGGATCGTGGCGGAGATGACGCGGCCCGAGCCGTCCGCGGTGGCCGAGCAGATGGCGCGCCTCGGCGGGCAGGCCGCGCGCCGCGGCGCCGGGTCGGGGGTGTGAGCCGTGCTGGGTATCGCACTCAGTTCGCTGCGGCTGCGCAAGGGCGCTTTCGCGGTGACGTTCCTGAACCTGTTCGTCGGCGCCGCGGTGCTGATGGCGTTCTCCTCGCTGCTCGACACGGCCGCGGGCCCGGGCGTCTCGGCGCCGGACCGCGCGACGATGACGACGATGTGCTGGGTGGTGGGCGGCTGGGGCGTGCTGATCGTGGCGTTCGGGGTCGCCGCGACGCTGCACCTCACGGTGCGTCAGCGGGAGCAGGAGTTCGCACTGCTCAGGTCGGCCGGCGCCCTCCCCGGGCAGATCAGCAGGCTGATCATGGGTGAGACGGGCGCGGTCGCGCTCCTGGCCGTGCTCTTCGCGCTCCCGGCGGGCTACGGGCTCGGGCACGGCGTGCTCGCGGCGCTGGCCTCCACCGGCCAGGTCGCACGCGGCGTCGACTACCGTTTCGGGCCGGTCGGGCTCGGCGCCGGCTGCGCCGACACGTTCGTGGCCGCCGGGCTCGCCGCGTACGTCACGGGCCGGCGCGCGGCGAAGCTGAGCACCCGTGAGGCGCTCACCCCCGACGCCCGGCAGGAGGCCGGGCTCAGCCGGAAGCGGATCTGGTTCGGCGTCGGGTTCCTGCTGCTCGGCACCGACGCGGGGGTGCTGGCCGCGACCGTGCTGCGCGACCGCGGCTACGTCACGATGTCGGTCGCGGGCGAGGCGTGCATCCACGTCTCGATCGGGTTCGCTCTCCTCTCCCCCGCACTGCTGCGCCTGATCGGCGCGTGCCTCGGCGCCCTGGTGCGGCGGGCGGGCGGGAGCGCGGGGTATCTCGCCGAGCTCAACGTGCGCCGCACCGCCGGCCGGATGGCGGGCGTGGTGATGCCGATCATCCTGTTCGTCGGGATGGCCGCCGGGTCGCTCTCCATGCAGGCGATCCAGGACACCGCGCTCGCCTCGGGCCGCCAGGTGCGCTCCGGCGACGACAAGGGCGTCGAGACGCTCGACCTCGTGATCGTCGCCACCCTCGCGGTGTTCGCGGCGATCGTGCTGGTCGATCTCGCGGTCGCCGCGACCGTGGCGCGGCGCGGCGAGTTCGGCCGGCAGAGGCTGGCGGGGGCGACGCCGGGGCAGGTGGTGGGGATGGTCGGGTTCGAGAGCGCGCTCGTCGCGGTCACCGGCCTGCTCGCGGGCACGGTCGCGGCGGCGGCCTCGGTGGTGCCGTTCAGCATCGCGGTCGCGGGACGCGCGGTGCCGGCCGTGGGCCCGGGGATCTACCTCGGGGTGGCCGCCGCCGTCGTGGTGCTGACGTTCGCGGCCACCCTGGCCGCGGCCGGCAGGGCCCTGCGAGGACCCGCGATCGAAGCCCTCACCGGCGGCCCGGGCGCGGGCCCCGCCGCGGGCCGGGCCGGCTGAGCTGTGTCAGGGTTCGGGCGTGTCGCGGCGGACGGCCCGCAGCACCCCGGTGACCTGCGGCAGAGTGAAAGTGCCGCTCGCGGTCTCGGGCCGGGCGGCGAGGAAGTCGCGGAGCGCGGCGAGGGTCCGCTCGCGCTCCGCATCGGACATCACCAGCAGCTGCGAGGTGGTGGCGATGGTGGCCACCATCGCGTCGGCGGTCAGCGCCCGGGGGTTGTCGAACTCGGCGGTGTGCACCGGGGTGAACCACGTGCTGCCGGCCTCGAACACGGCCCGTTCGCTGCCGGGCACCGGAGCCTTGCGCCATCCCGAGACGCTCGCGGTGTTCCCGGCGAGCTCGGCGAGTGCGGCGACCCACGCGACCCGGTCGTCCTGCATGTTCCACAGGCCCGCGAGCACTCCCCCGGGACGCAGCACCCTGCCGATCTCCGGCAGCGCCCGGTCCAGGTCGAACCAGTGCATGGACTGGCCGCACAGCACCGCGTCCACACTGGCCTCCGGCAGCGCGATCGCCTCGGCCCGGCTCGGGATCACCGCCACCTGCGGCAGCTGCCGGCGCAGCTCGGCGAGCATCTGCGGGTCGGGTTCGGCCGCGACCACCTCGACACCCAGGCGCACCAGCGCCGCGGTCAGGATCCCGGTGCCGGCGCCGAGATCCAACACCCGCGGGCCGGCCGCGCCCAGCGGCTCCAGGGCCCAGCGGATCGCGCTCTCGGCATAGTCGGGGCGGTGGCGCGCATACTCGGCCGAGGCGGCCCCGAACGAGGAGGCGCGCCGCGCATGGTGCTCCTCGGCGCTCTGATCGACGGGCTCTGCGATGTCCTTGTCCATGCGGGCGATGCTAGTGCGCCGCCGCGCACGGCGGGCCGGCCGGGGGAAGCCGGGGGTAACCGCATTGATCCCAACGGCTGTCCGTGGCAGGATGACCGGCGCTGATCGGGGCGATCAGCGGAATGGGGAGGAACCATGCTGACATCAGGTGATGAGGTGCTGCCCGCACCGAGCCGGAGGCGGCGCAGAGCGGTCGCGGTACCGCTCGCGCTCGGCGGAGTGTTCGTCGCGAGCCTGGCCGCGCTCGCGGCGTGCTCCTCGGACGACTCGAGCGAACGGTGCGTCGACACCCGCACCAACACCGTCATCGACGACAAGTACTGCGAGGACACGAGCTCCGCCACCTCCTACGCACACTGGTACACCGGCGGCTCGGGCTACGGCATCGGCAAGAAAGTCTCCGGCGGCGAAGAAGGCGAGCACGGCGTCGCGCGCGGCGGCTTCGGCGGACACGGCGGAGAAGGCGGCGGCGAAGGCCACGCGGGAAGCTGACGGGAAAACAAACGATGCGACGCACACCGACCGACCCACGCCCGGACTACCGCCGGACCGTCGAAGGCCAGGGCCTGGTCTTCCCCACCACCCCCACCCCCGACGGACGCGAGGTGCCCTACTGGTACGAAGAGGCCTGCTACACGCTGACGGCCGATGAGGTCGACACGCTCGAGGAGACCACCGCGCAACTGCACCGGCTGTGCCTCGCCGCGGTCGACCACGTGATCGCAGCGGACTGGTTCGACCGGTTCGCGATCACCGACGAGCGCGTCGCGGCCGCCGTGCGCCGCTCCTGGCGCGAGCAGCCCCCGAGCCTCTACGGCCGCTTCGACCTCGCCTACGACGGGCAAGGGGGCCCCGCCCGCCTGCTGGAGTACAACGCGGACACCCCCACCGGACTGCTCGAGTCCGCGATCTGCCAGTGGTACTGGCTCCAGGACACCCGCCCGTCCGCAGACCAGTGGAACTCCCTGCACGAACGCCTGGTCGAAGCCTGGCGCAAAACCGGCAAGCAGCTCGCCCCCGGACCCGTGCACGTCCTGCACACCGGCATGGACACCAGCGGCGAAGAGGAGATGACCTGCGCGTACCTGGCCGAGACGGCGGCGCAGGCCGGGCTCGAAGCCCTCACCCTCCCGATCGAGCAGGTCGGCTGGGACTACGACCGCTCCGGCTTCGTCGACCTGCAGCTGCGCCCGATCCGCACCGCGTTCAAGCTCTACCCGTGGGAATGGCTGGTCACCGACCCGTTCGGCGCGCACGTCCTCGACCAGCAGCTCACCCCCGCAGGCCCCGTCCCAGGCCTCGGCGCGGAGCCCGGGACCTGCTGGATCGAGCCGGTGTGGAAGATGCTGCTGTCGAACAAGGCGCTGCTCGCGGTGCTCTGGGAGCTCTTCCCCGGCCACCCGAACCTCCTGCCCGCCTACCTCGACGGGCCCCGCGAGCTCACCGCGCACGTGGCCAAGCCCCTGCTCGGCCGGGAAGGCGACGGGATCCGCATAGTCGGGGCCGGGCGCGACTCGCTCGAGCAGCCGGACGGCTCCGGGGCGCACGGCTGGTGCTACCAGCAGTACACCCCGCTGCCCGACTACGACGGCAACCGCCCCGTCCTCGGCTCCTGGATCATCGACGGCGAGCCAGCGGGCCTGGGCATCCGCGAGTCCGACGGCCCGGTCACCGACTACTACGCCCGCTTCGTCCCGCACCTGATCGAAGGCTGACCGAACGCTGATACCCCCGGCCCGCCCCGTCCTGCCGGATCCGCCCGGGGGTTAGCCGCGCGGATCCGGGCAACCCGGAGGCGATGCGAGAACGATCTCGCGGCGCGCCGAACCCCCGGGGCAGCGGCGCGCGCGACGATGGGAGGCCGAGGGCTGTGACGGCGCAGGTGGAGCAACAGGAGCCGGCGGAGATCGCGCGGGCCGTGGTGGGCGTGGACGGGTCCGAGCCGGCGCAGCACGCCGCGCTGTGGGCGGCCGACGAGGCCGTGGCGCGCGGCGCCACACTGACGGTGCTGCACGCGGCCGGGGTCGGCGAATCCATCGCCCCGGCGCTCGGACCGGTCCCGGACACCGCCGCGGGCACCACGGAAGGCGACCGGCTGCTCGAGACGACGATCGCGCTCGTGCGCGAACGCCACCCGATCCTCCCGCTCGACCCCCAGATCTCCCCCCTCGCCCCGCTCGAACGCCTCACCCAGCTCAGCGGCCCGGACACGCTCATCGTCGTCGGCACCCGCGGACACGGCGCCGTCGTCGGAATGCTCCTCGGCTCGATCAGCCGCGCCCTGGTCAAACACACCCGCGGCCCGCTCGTCGTGGTGCGCGGACCCGACGCCGCACAGCACCGGAGCGGCCAGGTCGTGCTCGGCATCGCCACGGAACCGGGCCTGAACGCCGCCCAGTACGCCTTCGACGCCGCACAGCGCTACCGCGTGGGCGTACAGGCCGTACGCACCCGCCCGCCCCTGCCGCCGCCCTCCGCGGCCATACCCGGCGCGATCGACCTGCCCGTCGTGATGCCCGCCGGCGGCGGAATCCACACGGGCATCCCGACCGAAACCGGCCAGGCCCTGGACGAAAGCGCCGAGGCCGCCGAACACGACAAGGACCTCGTCGCCGTCGCGATCAGCGCCGCCCACGCCACCTGCCCGCAGGTCCCCGTGCAGGTCACCTGCCTGGAAGGCGACGCGGCCAGCACACTGAACACGGCCGGCGAAGACGCCAGCCTCATCGTGCTCAGCGCCCCGCGCGCACGCCACCACGGCGCCTCCGCGCTCTCCCCCGGACACATCGCCGGCAAACTGCTCGCCCACAGCCCCGCCCCGGTCGCCATCATCCCCGAACCCGAACCCCTCGACGCGCACCCGGCCACCGCCCCGGCGCACGAAGACGAGACCGCCGAGACACCCGAACCCGTCTGACCCGCGGCCCGATGCGACGCGGCCCGGCCCGACGCGACGACCTGACACGGTCTGACGCGCGGTCACTTGAGCCGCGCCGCAACGCGATCTAGGCTGGACGCGTGCGGTTTCTGACCGCGGGCAGCCGCGCCCTGCTCGTCGAACTCGACCCGGACACCGACCCCGCGCCGGTCCGGCTCTACCGCGCCCTGGCGGGCCAACCCCCGCCGGGCGCGCTCGAGTTCGTCCCGGCCGCCCGCACCGTACTGGTGCGCTACGACCCCGCCCACACCACACCCGACAACCTCGCCGACCGGATCACACGCCACACAGGCGAACTGCGCGACGAGGCACCGGACGCGGCGTCAGATGCCGTGGAGGGCGCGGTACAGCAGGCGGGAGCGGTACTCGAGATCCCGGTGACCTACGACGGGGAAGACCTCGACGAGGTCGCCCGCGCGACCGGCCTGAGCACCACCGAGGTCACCTCCCTGCACCGCGACGCGCTCTACACCGTCGCGTTCTGCGGCTTCGCCCCCGGATTCGGATACCTCACCGGCCTGCCCGACGCACTACGCCTGCCGCGCCGGCCCTCACCGCGCACCCGCGTCCCGGCCGGATCCCTCGCCATCGCCGACCGCTACACCGCCGTCTACCCGCACCCCTCCCCCGGCGGCTGGCACCTGCTCGGACACACCGCCACCGCCGTATGGGACGCAGGCCGCCGGCCCCCCGCGCTCCTGACCCCCGGCACCCGGGTCCGCTTCACATGACCACCCTCGAAATCCTCGCCCCCGGCCCGCTCGCCACCATCCAAGACGCCGGCCGCCCCGGACTCGCCGCACTCGGCGTCGGCCGCTCCGGCGCCGCCGACCGCGCGAGCCTGCACCTGGCCAACCGACTCGTCGGCAACCCGCAAGACGCCGCCGCCCTCGAACTCACCCTCGGCGGCCTACGAGCCCGCGCGGACGCCACCGTCACCCTCGCCCTGACCGGCGCCCCCTGCCCGGCCCGCGCCGGGACCCGCGCAGTCGGCATGAACAGCCCGATCCCGCTACGCCCCGGCGACGAACTCGTCCTCGGCACGCCGCAGCAGGGCGCACGCACCTACCTCGCGGTACGCGGCGGCATCGAGACCCCCGAAGTACTCGGCTCCCGCAGCACCGACACCCTCAGCGGCCTCGGCCCCCCACCCCTGACCGCAGGCACCCTCCTGCCGATCGGCGACGGCGCACTACTGCACCTGCCCCACCTCGACCAGGCCCCGGTCCGGAGCCTCCCCACCGACACCGCCGAAGCAACGCTGCTACGCATCGTGCCCGGCCCGCGCGCCCACTGGTTCACCCCGCAAGCCCTCGACCTGCTGTGCGCCGGACCGTACCAGGTCACCGCCGAGAGCAACCGCATCGGCGCACGCCTCGACGGCCCCGCACTGCCCCGCGCACAATCAGCCGAACTCGAACCCGAAGGCATGGCCCTCGGCTCACTCCAAGTCCCCCCGCACGGAAAGCCCGTACTCCTGCTCGCCGACCACCCCGTCACCGGCGGCTACCCCGTCATCGCCGTCGTCCTGGACGACGACGTCGACCGGGCCGCACAACTGCGACCCGGCGACGCCGTACGCTTCCGGACGACTCCCCGGTAGAACAGAGCGGGACTCAGCCGCGCGCGAGCACCTCGGGCAGCACCCCGCTACCCGGCGCACTGCTCCAGTCCGTCGAGACGAACGAGACCGAGTCCGCCGCCAGCAACGCCACCCGCGCCTGCGCGTCAGCGAGCGAAGGCGCCGTGTCCGACAACGCCGGCGCCACGTTCTGCGCGTCCGTGGCGATCACCAGGTAGTGGTTGGAGTTGTACCACTCGGTGTTCCCATCACCGACATACGTCGCCGCATCACCGTCGAACACCACGAACCACGGCTGGATCGCCGCCGGATAACGCGTCCGCGGATCACCGCTCTGCGCACCCAGCACACTCGGGAAGATCTCCGCGTTACCCACCTGCCCGGAAGCCGCCAGCCCTGAGATGTAATCCGCGTACTCCGTGTCGGTCCACAGGTGATCGAAGGGATTGGCCTGCTCGAACGTCCCCGGGATCGCCTCGATCACCACCTTGCCCTGCAACTGCTGCCGACTCGGCCAGTTGTCCGCCCTCGCCGCCGCGTCCAGGTTCGGATACCGCGTCCCGTCCGGCTTGGCCAGCAGATCCGCCGGCCGGTACACGTACGCCCCGATGTGCGCCTTGACATACGAGTCGAGCTCGGCCGGACCCATCCCGATCGTCTGGTCGAACCCCGACTTCAACTCCAGCTTCACCATGATCGGATTCGCGCTCGGGTGCACGCTCAGCCACGTGGCGATATCCCCCAGGCAGCTGTCCAGATCCTGGCTCGTCTTCCCGCTGTAGAGCCCCGCCGTCGTCGGCGCGTAGCTGCAGTTGTTGTCACTGCCGATCGGGTCCGAGTGGCTCACATCCCACTGGTGCGTGAACGGGTTCACCCACGCGTCGAGCTCGATCAGCGTCGCACCGGCGTCGAGCGCGTCGGCGAGGTACGGATAGCTGGAGTTGTCATAGGTGTTGTGGACCCCGACCGAAGTGGCCTGATCCAACTTCAACGGGCCCTGATCCAGGGCCCGGGCCGGCGCGGCGGCCAGACCGAGCAGCCCGGCGGACAGCGCGGCCGCTCCGACGACAGCCCGCAACCGGGCGCGGGCAGGGGTGTGCAGACGCATGGAGCTCTCCCGAGATATTGGAAGCGCGGCACCCCGGTGGGCGAGGCGCGCGGTGCGTACAGCGTGGGCACTTCGAGACGCTAGCGCCGAAAAGTGAATCAGAACACAGGTTCACATGGACGCGGACGGAAGACCCGGGACCGCGGCCGAACACCGCCGCACACCACCACACGCCCCGCCACCACACCCCCGCCAAGAGCGCACCACGGTATGGTCGCGTTCTGTACTGATATGTCGATGCTGATCAGGGGACGGGTCAGCGCCCCAGCACCCCGCCCAACCGCCCCACCTGCCAGCCCCCTGCCCGCAATGCCCGCAGAGAGGACCTCCCGCAGCCATGGCCCCCACCCGACAGGACCCCGACATCCCCCGCATCGGCGTGATCGGCGGCAGCGGCTTCTACCAGCTGTTCGACGACGCCGAAGAGATCCGCGTGGAAACCCCCTACGGCCCGCCCTCCGACGCCTTCACCGTCGGCACCGTCGGCGAACGCCGCGTCGCCTTCCTCCCCCGCCACGGCCGCGACCACAGCCACGCCCCCCACACCATCAACTACCGCGCCAACCTCTGGGCCATGCGCACCCTCGGCGTACGCCAGATCCTCGGCCCCTGCGCCGTCGGCTCCCTCAAACGCGAACTCGGCCCCGGCTCCCTCGTCATCCCCGACCAACTCGTCGACCGCACCAGCGGCCGCACCCAGACCTACTACGACGCCGGCGGCGTCCACGTCTCCTTTGCCGACCCCTACTGCGCCCACGGCCGCGCCGCCGCCCTCAAAGCCGCCGCCACCGCCGGCGAACGCGCCCACGACGGCGGCGCCATGGTCGTGATCGAAGGCCCCCGCTTCTCCACCCGCGCCGAATCCCAGTGGTACGCCGCCGCCGGCTGGACCCTCGTCAACATGACCGGCCACCCCGAAGCCGTCCTCGCCCGCGAACTCGGCCTCTGCTACACCTCCCTCGCCCTCGTCACCGACCTCGACGCCGGCATCGACGCCAGCGAATCCGTCACCCACACCGAAGTCCTCGCCGTCTTCGCCCAGAACATCGAACGCCTACGCGCCGTCGTCCTCGAGACCGTCCGCCTCCTGCCCCCCGAGAACACCGACTGCGCCTGCGCCCACGCCCTCGACGGCATGGAACTGCCCATCGAACTGCCGTAGCGCGCGCCACCACGCCGCGACGCCCCGGCCACCGCCTGACCCGCAAGCGATGGCCGGGGCGTCGCGGCGCTAGGGCGCGTCCCCGGCCTCACCCCCATCCGGCGCCCGCTCCCGCTCCCGCCGCGCCCGCAACCGCCGCGCCAGCGCGAACGCCGCCTCCGCCAACTCATCCAACGCGAACAACTCCTCATCCTCAGCGTCCACCGCGCGCACCGGCGGAAGCCGCGAGACCTCGGCCGGCTCATCCACCCGCACCCGGATCACGATCGCCTCCGCGCTCGCCGAACGGCCCCGGACCGCCGCCGCCGCGCCCCCCGGATCCCCCCGCGCCCCGGCCGCCTGTTGCGCCGACTCCGCCGTCTCGGTCTCCGTCGTCTCCGTCGCGCGGGACGCCGCCTTGCGCCGCCGATACGCCTTCTGCCGGCACGTCACCGAACAGTACGACCGCGGCCGGCCCGCGAACGCCGGCGGCAGCTCCTCGCCGCACTCCCGGCACACGACATCCCATGCCGGCACCCCCATAGACCACCTCGCGCATCATCGAACAATGTTTCTCCCTATGTTTCTCTTTCGGATTTCCCCCTCCATTCTCCACCAAACGGAGGTCGATATCGGCGGTGACGTGACGCGCTGAATCTCAACCCTTATGAGTGATTGAGCTGCACCGATACCTGATGTCTAGTGACACCACCGAAGCGCGGGAAAGCGGCATAGCCGTCAACAATTTCGCAATTCAAGAACCATTCAGGAGGATATATATCCACCCTTACCACTACCACGTCATCAACAGATGACGGGAGACTGCGGAGAAGCCCTCACCGACACCACGGAGCACGCAGCATGATCCTGCCCAAGATCCGCGACCCGCGCCTGACCACCATCCGCCGCGGCGGCACGCTGACCGACACCGATCACCACCTGATCGCGCTCTGGGCCGCGCACTGCGCCGAACACGTCCTGCACCTGTTCGAATCCGACCAACCCGCCGACCCCCGGCCCCGCCACGCGATCGAGCAGATCCGCGCCTGGACCCGCGGCGAGATCACCATGACCCAATCCCGGACCGCCGGCGGACACGCCATGGCCGCGGCCAGACCGCTCACCGGAGCAGCCCGACACGCCGCGTACAGCGCCGGCCAGGCAGCCGTGGTCGCGCACGTCGCCGCCCACGAACTCGGTGCCGCCGCCTACGCGATCAAAGCCGCCCAAGCAGCCGCCCTGAAGACCGAGAGCGAGCAAGCCGGCAGACGCGAATGCCTCTGGCAGCGCGAACAGCTCCCCCACGCCGTCCGCGACCTCGTCCTCGACGACCAGCGCCTGCGCAACGAGATCTGCTGGTCGGTTTTCGAGCGCTGAAAGCTGTTGTTGAGCCGTGGCCGCTTTGTTTTTGACTTTCCGTCAGGTGGGGCTGGGACCCGCGGGAGGGAAGCCTTTGGTCGTGTTGGGCCTGTTATCTTTGGAAGTAGGGGAAGGGGCCTGCCGGTACGGCGGGTCGCACGCCGCAGCCGTACGGGTACGCCTACCATGGTCGATACGAACTGACCGGGCGTACGGCCTGCGGGCGGGGTGGTGTCATGGACCTCTACTACCTGTCTCTCGGGGATCATCTGCCCGATCCGGCCACCGGCGTGCGCGCCGGGCAGGGTGAGCGGCTGCGCGAGATCCTCGAGGCCGCCGTGTACGCCGAGGCGCTGGGGTTCACCGGGGTCGGCGTCGGCGAGCACCACTTCCACGACTACATCGTCTCCGCGCCGGAGATCCTGCTGGCCGCCATCGCGGCGCGCACGACGCGGCTGCGGCTGGGCACGGCGGTCACGCTGCTCGCGCACGCCGATCCGGTCCGGGTGGCCGAGGAGCTGGCGATGCTCGACGCGCTCTCGGCCGGGCGGGCGCAGCTGTGCGTGGCCCGCGGCGTCTCGGCGCGCACCTGGGCCGCGTTCGGCTCGGACGACGAGGACGACGTGCGGGCCCGGCTCGAGACCAATCTCCGGCTGCTGCTTCGCCTGCTCGACGAGTCGGAGGTGCGGTGGTCCGGCAACACCCGGGCCCCGCTGGACGCGGTCACCATCCAGCCGCGGCCCTGCTCGGCCGCGCCCGAGCCGCGGGTCTGGCTTGGCGCCGGCTTCTCCCCGCGCTCCGCCGACCTCGCCGCCGAGCTCGGCCTGCCGCTGCTGCTTCCCAGCACCCTGCACCCGCCGCAGGTCCACCTGCCCGTCGTCGCGCGCTACCGGCAGACGCTCGCGCACCGCGGCGAGGGGCATCGGGCCCGGGTCGGGCTGCCCGTGCACGTCCACGTCGCCGAGTCCGACGATCAAGCCGTGGCGCGCTGGACGCCCCACCTGCACACCTACGCAAGCTTCGCCGGAGAGCTGCGTGGCACCGGGAAGGGCACGCAGAGCATCGGCGACCTCCTCGAGGGTCCGGCGATCTGCGGCAGCCCGCGCACGGTGGCGACGCGGCTGGACAAGCTCGTCGCGGAGTTCGGCCTCGACGCGCTGTACGTGCTCATGGACATCGGCGCGATGCCGGCCGAGGACGTGCACGCGAGCATGCGCCTTTTCGCCGAGGAGGTCGTGCCGCTGCTCGCGGTCAGCTCGTCTGCGCCGTGACGAAGCGCGCGAGGCGGGCCACGCCCTCGCGGATCTGCTCCGGGGTCAGGGCGCTGAAGGACAGTCTCAGCTCCCGCTCTCCCCCGCCGTCCGGGTAGAAGTAGGCCATCGGGGTCCACAGCACGCCATAGCGTTCGGCCGAACGAGCGAGCGCGGCGTTGTCGGCGGCAAAAGGCACGCCCAGCTTCAGGAAGAAGCCCCCGCTCGGCTCGTTCCACGTCGGCGCGCCCGGGCCGGGTGGGAAGTGGGCGCGCAATTCGTTCAGCAGGAGGCGAAGATTCCCGCCGTAAAGCTCAGCGGCACGCTGATTGAGGGCGGAAAGCCTGCCGTCGCAGGCCAGCAGCATCCCGCCGACGGCGGCCTGGCTGAGGGTGGGGGTGTTGACCGTGACCATGCTCTTGATCCGCGCCAGCTCCCCGGCCAGCAGGCCGGCGCCGTCCACAGGCTGGTCCGCGACGACGTAGCCGACGCGGGCGCCGGGGAAGACGGACTTGGCGAAGCTTCCGATGTGTACCACGACGCGGTCGCGCGGGGCCCGGGCCATTTCGACGGCCTTCAGCGTCGGCAGCCGCTCCCCCGGGCTGACCAGCCGGTACGGGCTGTCTTCGAGGATCGGCAGCGTGTGCTCGCGGGCGATCTCGAGCAGCCGCTCGCGGTCCGGCAGGCTCAGGGTGCTGCCGGAAGGGTTCGAGTGGTCGGGCACGAGGTAAAGGGCGCGCGGGCGCAGTCCCTCGCCGCGCGCTCGGGCGATTGCGTCGGCGACGTCGGCCGGATCAAGCCCCGCCGCCCGCTCGGGCACGGTGACGACGCGGATGTCGAGCAGTTTCGCAGCCCCGATGATCCCGACGTAGCACGGGGTGCACACGAGCAGGACGTCCTCGGGCTCTGCGAACAGCGCGCGCAGGGCCAGGATCATCCCTTCCTGCGCTCCGACGGTCACCACGATGGACTCGGGCGCCACGTCCATACCCTCATCAGCGCGCAGCGACTGGGCGATCAGGTCCCTGATGAGCCCGGCCGAGGAGCCGTACTGGTAGAGCGCGGTGCGCACGGCACGCGGAGTGCGGCCGGAGGCCTCAAGGTGCTCGAGGTAGCCGCGCATCGCGACGAAGACGTCCTCGACCTCGAAGAAGCCCTCATACGGCCGGCCGGGCGCGAACGAGACCGCGTCGGGGTGACGGTCGGTGATCTCGTTGAGGAACGCCATGGTCTCGAGGTTCGGATCGGACAGGCTGGCGTGCAGGGCGGAACGGCGCAGCGGGAGCGCCGGGGTCGAACGGGCGGAGGGCGCAGCGACAGCGGGAGCGGGGCCGGAGACGGGGATCGGCAGCGGACGCAGCTGCTGGGTGTCCACCAGAGTGTCGGGCCTGTTATCTACGGAGGGAAGGGTGTCGGCCACGCGTGCGACCCCGGCGAGCGTCATCGCGTCGCGCAAATCCTCTGTCAGCAGGGCCATGACGTCGCGTGCCCCGACGCTGCCGTCGACGGCGAGGCCGTGCAGGACGGGCCGGCCCACCAGGACGCCGTCCGCGCCGAGAGCGAGGGCCGCGAGGACGTCGACGCCGCGGCGCACTCCCCCGTCGAGCAGCACCGGCACGCGGCGGGCGACAGCGGCCGCGACGGCAGGGAGCGCTTCGAGAGTGGCTGGGGCGCCGTCGAGCTGCCGGCCGCCGTGGTTGGACACGATCACGCCGTCCGCGCCCGCCTCGACCGCACGGGCCGCGGCGCTCGCCGTCAGGATGCCCTTGAGCAGGATCGGCAGATCACTGATGGTCCGCAGCCAGTCCAGGACCGCCCAGTCCACGCCCGGATCGTGCGCCGCGCGCGCGTGCTCCGCCGGCGAGTCCGTGTCAGGCCCTTGAGTAAAATTCAGGTTCGCCGCTCGGATCGCCTGCGGCACGCGGAAGCCGTTGCGCAGGTCGCGAAGTCGGCGGCCGAGATGCGGCGCGTCGACGGTGAGGACGAACGCTTCGATCCCGGCGTCCTGGGCGTCGCGCACCAGGCGTTCGGTCACCGCCCGGTCGCGGAAGCAGTAGAGCTGCTGCCACAGCATCCCTCCCGCGTCCACGGCCGCCGCCTGGACCTCCTTGAACGTGCTGCTGGAGAAGGTGCTCAGGACCAGCGGCACGCCCGCCTCGCCCGCGGCGCGCACGGTGGCGGGCTCGGCGTCGGGGTGGACCAACGCGTGGTACGCGCACGGGGCCACCGCGATCGGCGCGGCCCAGGTGCGGCCGAGCACGCGCGTGGCCGTATCGGCCGCGCCCGCACCGGCCAGGACCCGCGGCAGGAGCCTGACCCGGTCGAAGGCGTCGAGGTTCGCCGCCAGGGTGCGCTCGTCCAGCGCTCCCCCGGCGACGAAGTCCCACACCTCGCGCGGCAGCCGGGCGCGGGCGGCGAGCTCGTAGTCGGCGAGGGTGAGCAGGCTCACCGGTGGTCCGCCTCGGGCTCTTCCGCGTGCGCGGCGAACCAGTCGATCGTCATCCGCAGGCCCTTCTCCAGGTCCACCGACGGCTTCCAGTCCAGGACCGCGCCGGCCAGCGAGATGTCCGGGCGGCGCAGGCCCGGGTCGTCCACCGGCCGGTCGATGAACGTGAGCGGCGAGGCCGAGCCGCACAGCTCCCGGATCACCCCGGCCAGCTCGGCGATGGTCAGCTCGGCCGGGTTGCCGAGGTTGATCGGCCCCGGGTAGCCGGCCCGCGCGGAGGCGAGGATGCCGGCCACGGTGTCGTCGACGTAGCACAGCGACCGGGTCTGCGAGCCGTCGCCGGCCACGGTCAGCGGCTCGCCGGCCCGCGCCTGGACGATGAAGGTCGGCACGGCCCGGCCGTCGCGGGCACGCATCCGCGGACCGTAGGTGTTGAACAGCCGCAGGATCACGGTGTCAGTGCCCTGGCTCGAGCGGTACGCCGCGGTGAGCGCCTCGGCGAAGCGCTTGGCCTCGTCGTAGGCGCTGCGCGGGCCGACCGGGTTGACGTTGCCCCAGTACGACTCGATCTGCGGGTGGATCAGCGGATCGCCGTACACCTCGGAGGTCGAGGTCAGCACGAACCGGGCGTGCTTGCGGCGGGCGAGTTCGAGCACGTTGAAGGTGCCGAACGCGCCCGCGCGCAGCGTGGCCAGCGGATGGCGCAGGTAGTCCTGCGGCGAGGCGGGCGAGGCGAGGTGGAAGACGAAGTCGACCGGCCCGTCCACGTCGAAGGGTTCGCACACGTCGTGCCGGCGGAAGCTGAAGCGGGCGTCCTCGCGCCGGTCCGCCAGGTTGCGCGGCGAACCGGTCAACAGGTTGTCCAGGCACACGACGTCGGCGCCGGCCTCGCGCAGCCGGTCGCACAGGTGTGAGCCCACGAAACCGGCGCCCCCGGTCACCACTGCGCGGGCGCCGGCCAGTTCGGCGGTCACGACTCGCGCAGCGAGCGGCCGGTCTTGCTCAGGAACACGTCGTCGAGGGTGGGCCGGTGCAGCTCGATGGTGGCCATCTCGATGCCGGCGTCCCCGAGCGTGCGCATGATCCGCGGGATCGCCGTCTCGCCGGCGTCCACGGACAGCCGCAGCTCGCCGCCCTCGCGCACCTCGGCCGAGCTCAGGTACGGCTCGCCGGTCAGGATCTCGCGACCCTTCTCGGCCGCGTCGCCGAGCCCGACGGTCACCACGTCCCCGGAGATCTCCCGCTTGAGCGCGGTCGGGGTGCCCTCGGCGACGATCTCGCCGCCGTCGATGATGGCCACCCGGTCGCACAGCGCGTCAGCCTCGTCGAGGTAGTGCGTGGTGAGGAACACCGTCATCCCGGCCGCGCGCAGCCGGCGCACCTCCTCCCAGACCGTCGCACGGCTCTGCGGGTCGAGGTTCGCGGTCGGCTCGTCCAGGAACACCAGCTGCGGCCGGTGCACCACGCCCAGGGCGATGTCGACGCGGCGGCGCTGGCCGCCGGAGTAGGTCTTGCACTTGCGGTCGGCGTACTCGGCGAGCTGGAAGGCCTCGATCGCCTCGACGGCGCGGGATTCGGCCTCGGACTTGGCGATCCCGTGCATCCGCGCCTGCAGGATCAGCTCCTCCCGGGCGGTGGCGTCGTCCCAGGTGCCGCCGCCCTGGGCGATGTAGCCGATCCGGCGGCGCACCACGGCCGGCTCGGCCAGCAGGTCCGCGCCCGCGATCACGGCCTCGCCGCCGTCGGGCGGGATCAGGGTGGCGAGCATGCGCAGGGTCGTGGTCTTCCCGGCGCCGTTGGGGCCGAGGAAGCCGAAGATCTCCCCGTCCGCGACCGTGAGGTCGAGGCCGGCCACGGCCGCCACAGAGCTGGTCTTGCGCCGGCGCCGGGTCTGGAAGGACTTGCGCAGGCCCTTGGTCTCGATCATCGATCTGCTCCCGTCTACCGGACCGAGCGGGCGAACTGCCGGGCGGACCAGACCAGGGCCAGGACCGCGAGGGCGAGCATCATGGTGAGGCTGTGCCAGATGGAGGAGTCGCCGGCCTGCCCGTGGAACAGGGCCCGCATGGCGGTGACCGACCAGCTGAAGGGGTTGCAGTCGGCGATGGCGCGCAGCCAGCCGGGGGCGAGCGCGATCGGCAGCAGCGTGCCGGAGAGCAGCATCAGCGGCTGCGCCACGTTGTTGATCACCTGGCCGAGCACGCCCGGGTTGTTCAGCCGCAGCGACATGCCGTAGGAGAAGGTGGCGCTGGTGAAGGCGATCAGGGCGAGCAGCAGATAGCCGGTCAGCAGCTCCGGGATCCGGACGAACAGGCCGAGCGGCAGCGAGAGCACGATCAGGATCGCGGCCTGGATCACCAGGGTGACCACGTCCCGCAGCGCCCGGCCGAAGAGCAGGGCGAGGCGGCTGACCGGGGTGACCCGGGCGCGTTCGATGACGCCGGAGCCGATCTCGGCGAGCAGCCCGAACCCGGCGTACAGGCCGCCGGCCAGCGCGAGCGCGACCAGCATGCCGGGCACGTAGATCCGGTAGGCCTCGGTCATCGAGGTCGCGCCCATGGAGGCGAGCGCGGGCTTGAGCAGCGGGCCGAACAGCGCGAGGTAGACCACCGGCTGGGCCACGCCGAGGAAGAGCCACAACGGCGAGCGGATCATCAGCAGCGTGTGCCGCTGGAAGACCAGCCAGATGTCACGCAGTGTTTTCACAGGGTCCTGCTTTCATGTCGTCCTCCTGCTCCGGCGAACACGCGGCCGGCGAGGTCTTCTAGGTGTCCGGCCGCCGCTTCGGCGCCGCCGGCCGCGCGCAGCGACGCTCCGGCGTGCTCGGCGGCGGCGCGGTATGACGGGTCGTCGAGCACGGCCGTCAGCGCGTCGCGCAGCCGCTGCGGGCGGGCCCGGGCGAACGAGACGCGGATGCCGGCGCCCGCGGCGGCGACCTGGTCGGCGTTGATCGGCTGGTCTCCCTTGATCGGGGCGATGACCAGCGGCACGCCGTGCACGAGCGCCTCGCAGACGGTGTTGAGCCCGCCGTGGCCGACGACCGCGTCCAGACGCGGCATCAGGTCCAGCACCGGCACCCGGGGCCGGACCAGGACGTGCGGGGGCGGGTCGGGGATCGTGCCGTCCGGCGCGACCACGATCGCCTGCACACGCTCGCCGAGCGGGCGCAGCGCCTCGATCATCCGGTCGTAGAAGGACCGGGCGATGTCCATCGAGAGCGTGCCCATGGTGACCAGGACGAGGCGGCGGCCGGGCTCGAGCCGGTCGAACGGGAAGTCCGGGTCCGGCGGGCGCGCGGCCAGGGCCGGGCCGACCAGTTCGGTGCGGGTCGGGGCGCCGTGGTCGCCGACGAGGGCGGCTCCGGTGAAGGCGATCAGCAGGTGCGGCGAGAAGCGCAGGTCGTGCGGCGGGAGGCCGGGCAGGCCGGCGCGGGTCCACATCGCGGCCATCAGCTCGCCGATCCACGCCTCGACCTTCGGCAGGCTCGCGCGGTAGGGCCGGCCGAGCTCCATCGTGGTCGGGGCCAGCGACGCCCAGGGCAGCGCGTGGCGGTGCGCGGCGAGCCCTCCGGCCACCGCGTGCTGGTCCACCACGAGCAGGTCGGGACGGAACTCGGCGATCGCCGCCTCGATGCCGGGCAGCGTCGACTTGGCGTGCGGGACGATGTAGCCCTCCCAGCGCGTCTTGGCCGCGGCCATGCCCTGCTCCGCCTGGCCACGGTGGGCGCGCAGCGGGATCGGGTGGACGGCGGCGTCGGCGCCGACGAGCGGCCGCAGGAAGGACTCGGAGCCCGCCCACACCACCTCGTGCCCGCGGGCCGTCACCGCGGCGGCTACGGCGGCGATCGGGTTGCCGTGGCCCGGCAGCGGGAGCGTGACGAACAGGAATCGGCTCATGATTGCCCGGCCTTCTCGCCGACACCGGAACCGACCCGTTCCGCGACGTACTCGGCGACCTGAGCCAGCGTCAGCTCGATGAGGGGGTCGAGCTCGAGGTCTGCGACGTGCGCCGCCAGGTCCACGCGGGCGCCGTAGCGTTCGCGCAGGGCGGCCGCCAGCGCGGCGATCTCGATGCTGTCGAGGAAGAGGTCTCCGTCGAGGCGGGTGTGCGGGGTCAGCGCTGCGCGCCACGCCGGGTCCTCGCCGACGGCGGCGCACAGCAGGTCCGCTATCTCCTCGACGAGCGCGGGCGGGATCACGCCTGCGCGCCCGGCTTGGTGGCGCGCAGCGCGTCGTAGGTGATCACGCCGGTGTCGAAGCCCTTCTTCATGATCGGGCCGGCGTGGAAGTATCCGAGCACGTCGACACCGCGCTCGCGGGCCAGCTCCATCATCATGGTCTTGCTCTTGTCGAAGTGCCGGATGAGGGCGAACTCCGGGTCCCAGGTGTGCGAGACGGCTGCGCTCCAGTCGACCGAGGCCACCTGCTCGAAGCCGGCCGCGGCGCACAGGCGCTCGTGCTCGGGGCGGGAGGAGAGGCTCGGCATCACCTGGTGGCGCAGCACCATCTTGACGGTGTCCTGCTCCTCGTCGGACAGCTCGCCGTCGCGCACCGACCAGGTGGCGACCGCGAGCGTGCCGCCGGGGCGCAGCAGGCGGAAAACCTCGGCGAAGAAGGCGGACCGATCCGCGATGTGCATCAGGCTCTCCATCGCCCAGACCACGTCGAAGGAGGCGTCCGGGTAGCCGGTCGCCAGCGCGTCGAGTTGATGGAAGCGGGCCTGCTCGGCCAGCCCGGCCGCGTGCGCCTTCTCGGTGGCACGGGCGGCCTGCGGCCCGCTGAGGGTGACCCCCTCGACCGTGCAGCCGAGCGCGGAGGCCAGGTAGAGGGCTGGGCCGCCGATCCCGCAGCCGAGGTCGAGCACGTGCGCGCCGGCCGGGATGCCGGCGTAGGCCACCAGTTCGCGCACGAGCCGGTCGGTGGCGCCGTGCCGCTGGGCGACGTCGGTGCCGGGCCGCTCGTGCGGATCCCAGTAGCCGTGGTGGACGTGCTCGCCCCAGAGCTCTTCGTAGAGATCGACGGTGGTGTCGTAGTACCGGGCCACCGCGGCGGTGATCCCGCCAGCGGACTCGGCTGCGAATGCAGCGCTCATTTCAGGTCACGGCCTTTTCCGGGAAATGAAACTCAAGGGACCGAGAACGCAATCTTTGATGGTCGGTCACGCTAGCTTCGGAGCGCTTTCTCGTCAACCGCATGTAAGTTTCATCGCCCCATACAGCGTTTTGCCATGTCTTTATCTGTGGGCGGGGGCGCTCGGAACATCGGTTGCGCGCGGCCTCTTGACAGGCCGGGGCGGGAGCGCCGAAGGTTCGCGGTGGTGGAATTGCACATCTCAGCGAAAGTCATATCTGCGCGCTGACTTACGGACGTCTCGTGGAAAGGGCCCGGCGTTCGATGAGCATTGATCTGTGGGTGGATCCGTCATGGGTTGACGAGATTCTGCTGGGCGGAAGCGAGAGTCAGGAGTGCCTATTCCTGGGCGCTCCGGTCGGCCGCGGCGAACTGCGACGGCTGGTGGCCGAGAGGCAGCGGGAGCTGGCCGCGGCAGGAGCGGCGCCGGGCGGGACGGTCGCGCTCTGCCTGGCCCCCTCCCTCGCGTTCGTGGCGAACCTGCTGGCCGCATGGCGGATCGGCGCCCAGGCCGTCCTGCTCGACCACCGGCTGACGCCGTATGAGACCGAGCAGGCCCTGGAGCGGCTCGCACCACAGGTCGTGGTGAGTGCGAGCGCGCCGTACGGCGGGCACCTGCGCGGGTTCCACGCGGTGCAGGAGCAGGCGCGCGCGCGTCCGGGCGGGCAGCCGGCCGGGAACGGGTGCGTGCTGGTGCAGCTGAGCTCCGGCTCGACCGGCCCGTCGAAGGTGATCGGGCGCACCGCGGCCGATCTGATCGCCGAGCTCGAGCGGTACAAGAAGATGGACGGCGTGCCGCGGCGCGGCGAGCGGATCGTGTCGCTGGCCTCGATGGTGCACGTGCTCGGACTCGTCGGCGGCCTGATGTACGGGCTGCACGCCGGGGTCCAGGTCGCGATCCCGCAGCGGATGACCGCGGACGGGATCCTGGCCACGGTGGCCGAGGGGAGCGCGCCGACCACGCTGCTGGGCGTGCCCTTCCACCTCGAGCTGCTGAGCGCCGTCGGCACTCCCCCGTCGCTGCCCCAGCTGACCGGCATGACCACCGGCGGGGAGCTGGTCCGGGCCCAGGTGCGCGACGCGTTCGTGGACCGGTACGGGATCCGGCTCGGCAACATGTACGGCATGACCGAGGTCGGCGTGATCGCCACCGACCTGTTCGGCGAGCACCGCCCGGCGCTCGAACCCGCCCCCGGCATGACGATCCGCGAGCGCGACGGCGAGCTGCACATCGCCGTGGCGCGCTCGCCCTACCTCGGCGAGACCGACCCGGCGCGCTGGTCCGACGGGTGGCTGCACACCAGGGACGCCGGCACCGTCGCGCCCGGCACCGGCCTGCTGCGGGTCAGCGGCCGGCGCGACTCGCAGGTCTCGATCGGCGCGCTGAAGGTCGATCTGACCGAGGTCGAGCACACCCTGGCCGCGCTGCCCGAGGTGGCCGGCGCTGTGGTGGT
Source organism: Actinospica robiniae DSM 44927 (assembly GCF_000504285.1). Taxonomy (NCBI): domain Bacteria; kingdom Bacillati; phylum Actinomycetota; class Actinomycetes; order Catenulisporales; family Actinospicaceae; genus Actinospica; species Actinospica robiniae. Next base: position 1,088,395 of record NZ_KI632511.1, read on the forward strand.
GCACGGGAGCGTCATCGAGGCCTACCTCGTCCTGCGCGAACCCGGGACGCTCGCCCGGGTCGAGCAGCGCCTGACCGAGCAGCTGGCCGCCTACAAGCGCCCGCGCGTCCTGCACGTCGTCGACCAGCTGCCGCGCACCGCCACCGGCAAGCTCGTGCGCGACCCGAATGTTCTGCTTGCGGTACCCGACCTGGAAGGGAAGTCCACGCGATGATCGACCCGGAGATCCGGCAATTCGCCCTCGCCTCGCTGCGCGAGATGAACTTCGAGACCGAAGGGCTCGACGACGACTCGGTGCTCGGCCCGGCCGGGGCCGACCTGGACTCGGTCGCCTTGGCGGAGCTCGGCATCCGGGTCGAGGACCGGTTCGGCGTGACCTTCGCCGACGACGAGGCGGAGAGCCTGGCCGCGCTGACCATCGGCGAGTTCTGCGAAGCCGTGGCGGCGCTGCTCGCGGCCGCGCCGGCCGCGGGGAGCTGACCGGATGGCCACGCAGCCCGGCGGGTCCACGGCCCGCGGCGAGATCCTGGCGATCCTGGCCGCGTACGGCGAACGCTCGGCGGACCAGGTGCCCGAGGACATCGACTCGATGGAACTGGCCTGGCTGGTGCACCAGCTGCACCAGCGCTACGGCCGCTCGCTCGACGGCGACGACGCGCTGCTGGCGCGGATGGGCACGGTCAGCGGAGTGGTCGAGGTGCTGGCCGAGCTCGGCTGCGAGCCCGGCCATGGATGAGGGGTGCGCGCGCGGGCCCGAGCAGGTGGAGCTGACCGGCATGGCCGCCGCCTCCGCCTTCGGCCGCGGCACGGATCCGTTGCTGGCGGCCGCGTTCGAGGGCCGGGCGGCGTTCGGGCCGGTGCGCCGGTTCGACGTGACCGGCCGGCGCACGAACGCGGCCGCCGCGATGCCGGGCTCGCCGGTGCTCTCCACCGAGCTGGCCCACGCCGTCGACGAGGCCTGCGACGCGGCCGGGCTGACCGCCGCGGCGCGGGCCGCCTGCCCGCTGTTCCTGGCCGTGCACGGGGATCCGGAGCTCGGCCGGTCCAAGCCGGAGGACCTGGCCGAGCACACCTCGGGCGCCTTCGCCGCGCGGCTCGCGCGGCGCTGCGGGCTGTCCGACAGCGTGCGCGTGTACACCTCGGCCTGTGTGGCCGCCACCAGCGCGGTCGCGGACGCGAGCGCGATGATCGCCCGCGGCCGCGCGTCGCGGGTGGTGGTGGCCGCGGGCTACCTGGTCGAGCCGGATCAGTTCGCGCTCTTCGACGCCGGCCGGGCGCTGGCCGCCGACGGCCGGGTGCGCCCGTTCAGCGCGGGTCGCAGCGGTCTGCTGCTCGGCGACGGGATCGCCGCGGTGGTGCTGGAATCCGCCGGAGCCGCACGTCGGCGGCGGGTGCCCGCGCTGGCGCGGATGGCCGGGTGGGGACGGTCCGGAGACGGGTACCATGTGTGCCGGCCGCGCCCGGACGGATCGGGTCTGGCGCGCGCCGCGACCGCCGCTCTGCGCCGTGGAGGGATCGGCGCAGAGCGGGTCGGCTACGTCAACGCACACGGCTCGGGCACCCGGCACAGCGACGCCGCCGAGGCCGCGGCCCTGTACGACGCCCTGGGCGAGTACGCGGCCGCGGTGCCGGTCAGCTCGAGCAAATCCGTGCACGGACAGGCCCTCGAGGCCGGCGGCCTGCTGGAACTGGTGGTCTCCGTCGGCGCGCTGCGGGCCGGGCGGCTGCCGGTCAACGCCGGGCATCTGGGCCCTGACGAGGCCTGCCGGCTGAATCTGATCCTGCGCCGGCCGCTGCGCTTCGCCGGCGAGTATCTGCTGAGCCTGAACGTCGCATTCGGCGGGGCGAACACCGCGCTGCTGGTCGGTGCGCCATGAGCGAGCCGATACAGATCAGGGTGATGCCATGAGCGAGCTTGCGAGCGAATCGTCGAGCACAGTCCTCATGCGGGTACCGAGCGCCAGCGAGGTGGCGCCATGAGCGAGCTTGCGAGCGAATCGTCGAGCACAGTCCTCATGCGGGTACCGAGCGCCAGCGAGGTGGCGCCATGAGCGAGCTTGCGAGCGAATCGTCGAGCACAGTCCTCATGCGGCTACCGAGCGCCAGCGAGGTGGCGCCATGAGGGGGCGGGCGGCGATCCCGGTGGATCCGCCGCGGGAGCTGGAGGCGCTCGCGGCGCGGGCGGGGGCGGCCGGGCTGGCCGTGCTCTCCACGGCGTCCTGGCCGGAGTCGACGGCGGATCACACGCCGCCGCCGCTGCCCGGGTTCGTCGTCTCCCGGTTCAGCCCGATCGTCGCGGAGGTGGCCAAGCGCGCGCTGCGCCGGGTGCCGGCGCGCGGTCCCGAGGTGGTCACCGCGGTGGTGGTGGTCAGCGCGCTCGGCGACGTGGCCAGCGCGGCGGCCGTGGCCGAGGCGGTGGACACCGGCGGGCGCGTCTGGCCGCTGATGTTCTTCCAGTCGGTGCCGAACGCGGTGGCCGGGCACGTGGCCGCACGCCGGCAGCTGACCGGTCCGATCGTCTCCGTCGGCGACGCCGAGGCCGGGGTCGAGATCGCGGCCTTGCTCCTCGAGGACGGCGACGCGGACGAGGTGCTGGTGGCCGAGGTCGACCTGGCGCCGGCCGACGGCCGGGGCGAGCGCGGCGCGGCGGTGCTGGTACGGGCTCTGAGACGGGAGGGCTCGACATGAGCGAGCTTGCGAGCGAATCGATGAGCACAGAGTTAGCGCGCATGCGCCCACCGAGCCCTGGCGAGGTGGGGCCATGAGCGCCCGAGCTGGGGTCGCGGTGACCGGGATGGGCCTGGTCACCCCGGTCGGCACGAGCGCGCACGAGGTGCTCGCGGCGATGTGCGAGGGCCGCTCCGGGCTGGTTGCGCCGCCCGCGGGCGATCCGCTCGCCGGCTGCCTCGAGGTCGCGGGCTTCAGCCCGCCGATCGACCCGGCGAGCGTGCTGCCGGGCCCGGACGCGCGCACGGCGGACCGCTCGACCGTGATGGCGCTGCGGGCGGCCGGGGACGCGCTGGCGGACGCCGGGATCGAGGTCGGCCGGGACGTGGACCCGTACCGGATCGCCGTGATCGTCTCCAACGTCGGCGGCTCGGCCACGCTCGAGGAGCAGGTGCTGCGACGGGCCGAGCGCGGCCGGCTGGGGGTCAGCCCGTACCTGCTCTCCGGGGTGCTGCCGAACATGGGCGCGGCCCGGGTGGCCATCAAGTTCGGCATCCGCGGCTACAGCTCCTCGATCGGCACGGCCTGCGCCGCGGGCGCGCAGTCGATCGGCGAGGCGACCCGGCTGCTGCGCGCGGACGAGGCCGACGTCGTGGTGTGCGGGTGCAGCGAGGCTCCGCTGCACCCGACCTTCGCCGACGCGTTCGGCAACGCCCGGGCGCTCGCGCGCGGCTGGGCGGGCGATCCGACCGGGGCGAGCCGGCCGTTCGACCGGCGGCGCAACGGGCTGGTGCTGGGCGAGGGCGCGGGCGTGCTGGTGCTCGAACGGGTCGCGCACGCCGACGGCCGCGGCGCGCCGGGCTACGCGGCGGTGCTCGGCTGGGGCGCGACGAACGACGCGCACCACGTGATGTCGCCGCGGCCGGACGGCGAGGGCGCGGCGGCGAGCCTGCGCCGGGCGCTCGCGGACGCGGGCCTGGAGCCCGGCGACATCGGCTATCTCAACGCGCACGGCACCGGCACCCGGCTCGGGGACCGGGCCGAGGCGGCCGCGATCCGCGCGGTCTTCGGCGACGACGGGCCGCCGGTGAGCGCGACGAAGGCGGTGACCGGGCATCTGCTCGGCGCCTCAGGGGCGGTCGAGGCCGCGGTGTCGGTCGCGGCGCTCGGCCGCGGGGTGCTGCCGCCGACGCACAACCTCGAGGACCCGGATCCGGGCTGCCCGCTCGACCACGTGCGCGGCGCGGCCCGCGCCGCGCGCACCGAGGCGGTCGTCTCGACCTCGTTCGGGTTCGGCGGCCACAACCTCAGCCTCGTGTTCGGCCGGCCGGCCACCCGGCTGGCGCGCCGGGCCTGACGGCGCGACGAGATTTGAAAGGAGAGGGCTTATGAGCATCCTCGGTGTCGACCACGTCGAGTTCTCCGTCGCCGACGCGCGCCAGAGCGCGGCGCAGCTGGCCCGGGTCTTCGGGTTCCGGGTGCTGGGCCGGGGCGGGCCGGAGACGGGGGCCGGCGACGCGCGCAGCGTGCTGCTGGGCCAGGGCGAGGCCAGGGTCCTGCTGACCTCCGGGCTCAACGCGGCCCACCCGGCGAGCGGCTACGTCGCCCGGCACGGCGACGGCGTCTCGGCGGTGGCCTTCCGCACCGACGACGCGGCCGGGGCGTTCGCCGACGCGGTCGCGGCCGGGGCGAGCCCGATCGCGCCGCCGACCGTGTCCGAGGACGGATCCGGGTCGATGACGGTGGCGAGCGTCTCAGGGTTCGGCGACGTCGAGCACCGCCTGGTCGAGCGGCACGGCGCCGCGGACGGCCTGCCGGGGGTGGCCGCGGAGCCCGGGCCCGCGCGCGCGGAGGGGCTCGTACAGCGCATCGACCACGCGGCGGCGTGCGTGCCGGGGGGCACGCTGGAGGCGACCGCGCTCTTCTACGAGAAGGCTTTCGGGTTCCGGCTCATCTTCGAGGAGTACATCGAGGTGGGCGCGCAGGCGATGTTCTCGAAGGTGGTGCAGAGTCCTTCGGGCGGGGCCACCTTCACCTTCCTGGAGCCGGACCTGAGCCACCGTCCGGGGCAGATCGACGACTTCCTGGCCTGGCACGACGGGCCGGGGGTGCAGCACCTGGCGCTGGCGACGGAGGACATCGCCGAGACGGTCGGCATGCTGTCCGGGCGCGGGGTCGAGTTCGCGCCGACTCCGCCGAGCTACTACGACATGCTCGACGAGCGACTGGGCGCGGCCGACGTGCCGGTGGACCGGCTGGCGCCGCTGGGGATCCTGGTGGACCGGGACCACTGGGGCCGGATGTACCAGATCTTCGCGACCTCCACGCACATCCGCCGCACCTTCTTCTGGGAGCTGATCGAGCGGCACGGCTCGCGCACCTTCGGCACGAGCAACATCCCCGCACTCTACGCGGCGAAGGAACGGGAACTCGCCGCCTTCCGCGAGACGACGGAGGCGTAAACCCATGGACGTGGCCACCTTCAGCCTGACCGAAGCCGAGCGCGCGCTGCTGCCGACCGACGAAGAGGTCGAGCACTACGCCGAGCACGGCTGGTACCTCACCCGCAAGCTGCTGACCGACGACGAGGTGGACGAGCTGGTCGAGGCGAGCGAGCGCTACTACACGGGCGAGCGCGACCGCCGGCTGCCGGTGCGTCCGCCGCGCCTGGCCTACTGGGAGCCGGAGCGTGGTCAGGTGCAGCGGCACAACGACTACGTGCACTACGAATCCGACGCGCTCGCCCGGATCCTGCGCAAGCCGCTGATCGGCGCGGTGGCCGCACGGCTGGCCGAGGCCGAGCGGATCCGGCTGTTCCAGTCCACGCTGATCTACAAGCCGCCGATCCCGGGCGAGCCGAGCAACATCGTGCCCTGGCACTTCGACAAGCACTACTGGGCCACCTCGACCTCCGAGCGGATGCTGACCGCGTTCATCCCGTTCCACGACTGCGACGAGCGGATGGGCACGATCACGATGGTCGACGGCAGCCACCGGTGGAAGGAGACCGGGCGGCAGGACTCGACCACCCGGCACTTCGCCGAGCGCGACCGGGGCGACCTGGACCGGATGCTGGAGGAGAACGCGCGGTTCAACGGCGCCGAGGTGCGCCGCGTGCCGATGCTGATCCCCAAGGGGCACATGAGCTTCCACCACTGCCGCACCTACCACGGCTCCGGCCCGAACCGCGGCACGGTACCGCGCCGGGCGGTCTCGCTGCACCTGCAGGACGGCGCCAACCGGTACCGGCAGTTCGCGCTCAGCGACGGCAGCGCGGTGGCCTACAACCACGACGTGCTGGTGCGGCGGAACGCGGCCGGGGACCCGGACTACACCGATCCGGCGTACTGCCCGGTGCTGTGGGGGCGCGACGAGCGCGACGACGATGCCTGACCCGGCCGGGCTCTACCGCACCGTGCGGCTGATCCGGCGGTTCGAGCAGCGCGCGATCGAGCTGGTGCACGCCGGCGAGATCGTCGGCGGCATCCATCCGTGCCTCGGCCAGGAGGCCGTCGCCGCCGGGGTGTGCGCGGCGCTGCGGCCCGAGGACCAGATCACCAGCACGCACCGCGGCCACGGCCACGTCCTGGCCAAGGGCGCGGATCCGGCGCGGATGATGGCCGAGCTGGCCGGGCGGACCACCGGGCTGAACCGGGGGCGCGGCGGGTCGATGCACGCGGCCGACTTCGGCGTCGGGATCCTCGGGGCCAACGCCATCGTGGGCGCCGCGACGCCGATCGCGGCGGGCGCGGCGTGGGCCGCGGTGCGCGCGGGTGCGGATCGGGTCGTCGCGACCTTCTTCGGCGACGGCGCGGTCAACCAGGGCGTGGTCCTCGAAACGCTGAACCTGGCCGCGCTCTGGCGGCTGCCGGTGGTGTTCGTGTGCGAGGACAACGGGTTCGCCACCTCCACCCGCACCGAGGCGGCGACCGCCGGCACGATCGCCGGGCGGGCGGAGGCCTTCGGCGTGCCGGCGACGCGCGTGGACGGCATGGATGCGCAGGCCGTGCTGGCTGCCGCGGACGCGGCCGTGGCAGCGGCCCGCGCGGGCGGCGGCCCGAGCCTGCTCGAATGCGCGACCTACCGCTTCGACGCTCACCACACCTGGGAGCACGTCGCGCGGCCGCGCTACCGCGGTGAGGACGAGCTCGCCCGCGGCCGTGCCCGCGACCCGCTGGAGATCCAGGGCGAGCGCGTGCCGTCCGCGGAGCGAGAGGCGATCGACGCCGAGATCGAGCAAGTGCTCGACGACGCCGTGCGCTTCGCTCTGGGCAGCCCGCGCCCCGAACCGGCGGATGCGCTGGAATTCCTGTACGCCGACGGCTCGCGACCCCGTGCCGGAGCTCTCTCATGACCAACATCTCCTATCTCAAGGCCCTGAATCGTGCGGTCACGGACGAGATGGCCCGCGATCCGGCGGTGTGCGTGTTCGGCGAGGACGTGGGCGTCGCGGTGACGAACGTGACCGCCGGGCTGCTCAAGCGCTTCGGTCCGGACCGGGTGGTGGACACCCCGATCTCCGAGCAGGCGTTCACCGGCTTCGCCACCGGCGCCGCGCTGGCCGGGCTGCGGCCGCTGGTGGAGTATCAGATCCCGGCGCTGCTCTACCTGGCGTTCGAGCAGATCGCGGACCAGGCGCACAAGTTCTCGCTGATGACCGGCGGCCAGGCGCGGGTGCCGGTGACCTATCTCGTGCCGAGCTCCGGCTCTCGCCCGGGCTGGGCCGGCCAGCACTCGGACCATCCCTACAGCCTCTTCGCGCACGCCGGGGTCAAGACCGTCGTCCCGGCCACCCCCGAGGACGCCTACGGGCTGCTGGTCAGTGCTCTGCGCTGCGACGACCCGGTCGTGGTGTTCGCACCGGCCGGGGCAGTGGGGGTGCGCGCGGACCTCGACCTGGCCGCGCTCGCACCCGTGCCGCTCGGCGTCGGGCGGGTGCACCGCGCGGGCACGGACGTCACGCTCGTCGCGGTGGGCGCGCACGTGCACGACGCGCTGGCGGTGGCCGCGGAGCTCGAGGGCGAGATCTCGGTCGAGGTCTTCGATCCGCGCACGCTGCATCCGTTCGACTGGGCCGGCCTGGCCGCGTCGCTCGAGCGCACCGGGCGGCTGGTCGTCGTCGACGACTCGAACCGATCCTGCGGGATCGGCGGCGAGATCGTGGCCACGGCCGCCGAGCAGCTGCGCCTGACCGCGCCGCCGCGCCGGGTGACCCGCCCGGACGGCGCGGTCCTGCCGTTCGCCCGCGAACTCGACCTGGCGCTGCAGCCGAGCCGGGAGCAGCTGCGCGCGGCGCTTCGATCCGTGGTCAAGACAGCTTGGGAGGCGTGAGATGCAACAGGACGCCGTCGCCGCCACCGAGCGGGTGCCGGTCGCCTTCCACGGCGAGGGCACCGGCACCGGCGTGCTCAGCTGGGGGCAGCGCGAGATCTGGTTGGCGATGGTCCACCAACGAGACCACCTGGCCATCGGCGGGCGCAAGGCACTGCCGCCGGGCACGACCGTCGCGCAGATCGCCGACGAGCTCTGCTACCTGATGACGCGTTACCCCTCGATGCGCACGCTGCTGCGCTTCCCCGCCGACGCCCCGGAGCGCCCGACCCAGGAGCTGTTCGACTCCGGCGTGATCGGCCTCGAGGTCTTCGACGTCGCAGAGGGCGAGGACGCCGAAGCCGTCGCGGCGGCCGTGGAGCGCCGCTACAAGTACGAGCCCTACGACCTGGCCGGTACCTGGCCGGTGCGGATGGGCGTGACCCGGCAGCACGGCGAGGCCACGCACATGATCATCCTGCTGGCGCACATCGTCAGCGACGCGGGCGGCGGGTCGCTGATGCTGCGCGAGGTCGAGACCCGCGAGACCGGGCCGGTGCCCGGGATGCAGCAGCTGGAGCAGGCGCGCTGGCAGTCCTCGCCGGACGGGCTGCGGCACAACGCCAGGACCCTGCGGTACTGGGCGGATCTGCTGCGGCGCATCCCGACCCGGCAGCTGCCCGAGCCGCACGAGCCGCACGAGCCCCGGCACTGGGCCGGGGAACTGCACTCGCCCGCCCTGCCGATCGCGGTCAACGCGGTGGCCCGGCGGACCGGCGCCGACTCCTCCGCGGTCCTCATGGCGCTGTTCGCCGCTTCGCTCGCCCGGATCACCGGGATCAACCCGGTGGTGATCCGGCCGGTGGTGCACAACCGCTTCCGGGCCCAGCTGGTCGGGGTCATGTGCATGGTCGCCCAGGCCGGGTGCTGCGCCCTCGACGTGGCCGGCGTCGGCTTCGACCAGGCGGTCGGGCGGGCCGAGCGCGCCACCATGTCCGCCTCCAAGTACGCCTACTTCGACCCCTGGGCACTCAACGACCTGATCGCCGAGGTGGCCGCGGAGCGGGACCCGGAGCTCGACGTCGCCACGTTCTTCAACGACCGGCGCATGGGCAAGGGAACGCACGACGCGGCACTCCCGGAGGCGAGCCCCGAGACCCTCGCGCGCACCGCCGCCGAGGCCAGGTTCGGCTGGACCGACAAGCAGGACGCCCCGATCGAACGGCTGTTCCTGCACGTGGACGACGGGCCCGGGTGGATCCAGCTGCGGGTGTGCGTGGACACGGCGTTCCTGCGGCCCGAGGACGCCGAGCGGCTCGTGTGGAGCATGCAGGAGCTCGCCGTCGCCGCGGCGCTCACGCCCGACACCCCGACCGGCGTGCCCCGATGACCGCGATCACCGCCGTCGCCGCGCACCTGCCGGACAAGCGGGTGCCGATCGAGGACCTGGGCGCCGAGTTCGGCCTGACGACGATGCAGATGCGCGTGTTCCGCCGCTACCACAAGCTCGGCGAGGTGCGGATGGATCCCGGCGGGAGCCTGCTGGACCTGCTGCGCGCGGCGGTCGCCGGGCTCGACGCCCTGCGCGGGCAGGAGCGGCGCGTGCGCTACGTCCTGCACGCGCGCTCGTTCCCGGTGGTCGTGCCGTACCCGTTCGACCCGGTGCGCGAGCTGTGCCGGGAGTTCGGGCTCGAGAACGCGAGCGTGCTCGCCGTCGGCCACCACGCGTGCGCGACCGGCCTGCTCGCCGTCGAGGCGGCCGGGCGGCTGCTCGAAGGCGACGAGCTCGCGCTGGTGCTGACCGGTGAGAAGGCGTTCACCGCGGACGCGCGGATGGTGCCGGAGACCACGTTCTTCGGCGAGGGCGCGGCGGCTTGCCTGGTCAGCGCGGGCGGGGAGGGCGAGCGCGTGCTCTCCTACGCGGTCGAGCAGCGCGGCGAGTACGACAGCGAGGCCGCCTCGGCCGGGGACGCGCTCGCGTTCCAGCAGGAGTACCCGGACCGGCTGGCCGAGACGATCCTGGCCGCGGTCGCGAAGGCGGGCCTGCGCGGGGTGGACGAGGTCGATCTGATCCTGCCGCACAACGTCAACGTCGTGGGCTGGCAGCAGGTCTGCCGCCGTCTCGGCTACCCGCTCTCGCGGGTCGTGCTGGAGAACGTGGGCGGCTACGGCCACGTCTTCTGCGCCGACAACTTCATCAACTATCTGACCGCCGAGCGCGCAGGCCGGCTCGAGCCGGGCGCGAAGTACGTGATGGCCGCGGCCGGAGCCGGGCTGGGCGCGGTGTACTGCGCGATGGTCCTCGAACACGTGCCCGGACACCCCAGCGAGCGAAAGGAACGGCCGTGACCGCCGTTACCACCGATGAGTCCCCCGCCGTGCCGAGCGAGCGGGTCGTGGAGCACATCTGCGGGGTGCTGCCGAAGGTGCTCAAGCGCGAGCGGGTGGAGGCGAGCGCCGAGAGCACCCTGATGGAGAGCCTCGGCATGGGCTCGACCTCGGCCCTCGAGCTCGTGCTGGAGCTCGAGGAGGCGATGGGCCGGGAGATCAGCATCGAGGACCTGGGCCGCGAGCACTTCCGGACGGTCGGCACGCTGGCCGAGTACGTCGCCGGAAACCTGCTGCCGGAAGAGTGAGCCGATGCCCGCCGTGAGCCTGCGCCGCTCGGTCCGACTCGGCTTCGCGCCGTCGGACGCCTCCGGCGCCGACCCGCAGCGTCTCGCCGAACGCGAGACCTACCACCGGGATCTGCTGCGCCCCTACGGGCTCGATCCCGATCTCGGCGCGCTGGCCGGCGCCGGACCGTCCTACGGCGAGATGGGACGGGCGCTACTCGAGCTCGCCGTGCCGCCGCACGAGCCGGTCGACCTGCTCGTGCTGGCCTACGCGGTCCCCGACCTCGAGCCCGGCCGGGCCACCGCGACGTATCTCAGCCACCTGTGCCCGGGCCGGCCGACGTCCTTCGCAGTGAGCGATCAGGGCACTGCCGCGGCGTTCACCGGCCTGAAGCTGATCGGCGAGTACACGCGGGCGGGCGACGCGCGGCGGGCGGTGCTGCTCGTGGTGGAGCAGGCGACGCTGCCGTACGACCCGGGCGTGCCGGTGACGCTGCCGACCGGGCACACCGGCGTCGCGCTGGTGCTCGAAGCCGTCGTGGCCGGGGCGGACGCAGCGGACGCGGACTGGCAGCTGGGGTCCGTCTCGGCCACGCCGAATGCCGCGCAACAGCCGCCGGCGGAGGAACCGGGGACGGTCGCGATCCTCGGCGCCGGACTCGACGCGGGTCTCGATGGCGGACTCTCAGCGGACGAACAGCGTCCGTACACGGGCGTCTGGTGGCAGCTCGCCGGGCTGCTCGCACCCGACGGTCCGGCGCCGCAGGCCGAGCGCGTGCTGCTCGCCGACTTCGAGCCGGACTCCAAATCGCTGTGCCTGGCCGAATTCAGGGCTCTGATGCCGTGAGCCCTGATGTCGTGCACGTGTGGCTGGCCCGCGACAGCATGCCGGATCCGGTGCTCGCGCGGCTGTACACGCTCCTCGACGCCGACGAACGACGCCGCGCCGACGCCTACATCCGGCCACGGGACCGCCGCCGCTACGTCGTCGCGCACGCGGCCGCGCGCAGCGTCGTCGGCGCGCATCTCGGCGTGCCGGCGCAGCGGATCCGCTGGCGGATCGGGCACAACGGCAAGCCGCAGGTGGCGCTGCCGCACAGCGGGATCGAGGTCAACCTCTCGCACTCGCACGGCCTGTCCGCGATCGCGCTCAGCCCGGCGCGGCCGGTGGGCGTGGACGTCCAGGCCATCTCGCCCACGACGGACGTCGCCGCCATGGCCCGGCGCTACTACAGCCCGCAGGAGACGGACTTCGTGCTCTGCCCCACCGCCTCGCCCGCGGTCCGCTCGCTGCGCTTCACCCGACTCTGGACGCGCAAGGAGGCCATGGTCAAGGCGGCCGGGAGCCGGCTGCTGCGCGGCATGCCGGTGAGCGTGCTGGACGGCGGCGTCGTCGAGTTCGACGACTGGCCACACCGGATAGCCGACATCCCGGCCCCCGCGGGCTACCGCGCGGCCGTCGCCCTGCGCGGCGGACAGCCCTTCCACGTCATCGAACACTGGTGGTCGAACGCATGAACCCACAGACGCAGCCGAAACCACGTCCGCTGCACCCCCAGATCCAGGCCATGCGCGACCGCCGGGCAGCCGCCGGCACTCCCGCGCTCTACACCCTCTCCCTCGCGCAGGCCCGCGCCGAGGACCTGGCCACGATCCAGGCCGACGCGGGCCAGGTCGAGACGGTCTTCCAAGTCGAGGACTACACGATGCCGGGGCCCGGCGGCGAGCCGCTACCGGTGCGCGTCTACCGGCCCGAGGCCCGTCGCCCGCTGCCCGCGCTGCTCTACTACTTCGGCGGCGGCTGGACCCTCGGCAGCATCGACACCGCGGACGCGATCTGCCGGCGGCTGGCCAACGCCGCCGGCTGCCTCGTCGTCACCGTCGGGTACCGGCTCGCACCTGAGCACCCGTTCCCGGCCGCAGTGCACGACTGCCACGCCGCACTGCGGTGGGTCGCGGACGAGCAGGCCGAGATCCTCGGCGCCGACCCGACCCGGCTCGCGGTGGCCGGGGACAGCGCCGGCGGGAACCTCGCCGCCGCCGTGACCCTGCTCGCCCGGGCCGAGCAGCGTACCGCCCTGGTCGGGCAGCTGCTGGTGTATCCGAACACCGACCAGCTCGCCGACGACGCCTCGCTGCGCGAGAACGACGACCCCTGCCTGTTCAACCGGCGCTCGGTGGCCTGGTACATCCGGCACTACCTCGCCGACGCCGCAGACGCGGGCAACCCGCTCGCCTCCCCGCTGCGCGCATCCGACCTGGCCGGCCTGCCGCCCGCGCTGGTCATCACCGCCGAGCACGACCCGCTGCGCGACCAGGGCGAGGCCTACGCGCGCCGGCTGGCCGAGGCGGGCGTCCCGGTCGAGCTGACCCGATACGCCGGCATGGCCCACGGTTTCTTCGCCATGACCGGCACGGTCGACGACGCCCGAGCCGCCATCGAACAGGCCGCGCTGCAGCTGCGCGCCTGGTTCGCCGAGCCTGTGCCCCGCACGTCCGACGACGAGGAGTAGCCCGACCATGACGACCAACATCCGCGCGGCACTGGCGGCCGACCCGGACCTCGGCGCCGGCAACGTCCTGCCCAAACTCGCCGAGCACGGCGCCGACCCCGGCCGTCCGAGCCTGACCTTCGACACGGACGTCGACGGCATCCCGGCCTGGACGGCGCTCGATCTGCGCACCCTGACCGAGCGCGTGGCGGCGCGCGCCGAATGGTTCGAGCGGCACGGGGTGCGGCCGCGCGACCCGATCGCGATCTACGCGACCTCGGCCGCCGACGTGCTGCTCAACGCCTACGCGCTGATGTGGCTCGGCGCCATACCGGCTCTGATGAACGGCAACATGCCGATCCCGATCGCGGCCGAGTTCGTCAGACGTCTGCGGGCGGCCGGAGTGATCCTCGACGCGGACCACGCCGAGTTGCGCACGCACGAACTCGGCGCGCAGATCCTCGGCGACGCGGCCGAGACCGGAAGCGGCGACCCGCTGCGGGCGCCGGAGCACTACCGCCACCACCGGGACGATCCGATCGCCATCACCCACTCCTCCGGCACCACCCGCACCCCGACCGCCGCCGTGCACTCGCACTTCAGCCTGTTCCACGCCGTCCGGGAGCTGCGACTCTCGGAGCCGCGCCCGCGCGGCGAGGTGCGCGAGCTCTCGGTCATGCCCGCGGCCCACGCGGCCGGGCTGGTGACGGTCAACCAGTCCCTGTGCAACGGCTACGAGCTGCTCTTCCTCTCCGCCCAGGGCGGGCCGTTCGAGCACAGCGGCGCGGCGACCATCGACGCCATCGAACGCTGGCGGCCCACCGGCGTGTTCGGCTTCGCCGTCACCTGGTCCGAGCTCGCCCGGCACGATCTGGCCGCCCGCGATCTCAGCTCCGTGCGCAACTGGAACAGCACCGGCGACTGCGCGCACGAGACGCACATCCGTAAGCTCGTCGCGGCCGGCAGCCACCCCGTGTACACGCGCGGCGGCGTCGTGAACGCGCCCGGGTCGAAGTTCATCGACATGCTCGGCTCGACCGAGATGGGCCACAGCGCGTTCCAGATGGTGCACACCCCCGAGACGGATCGCTACGACCGCTGCGTCGGCAAGGTGCTCCCGTTCGCCGAGGTGGCGCTGCTGGACCCGGAGACCGGGCAGGAGGTGCCGGAGGGCGAGGTCGGCCACGTCGGCCTGAAGTCGCCGACCCTCGCGCTCGGCAACTGGAACGACTCCGTCGGCACCTTCCGCGACCGGCGCAACGGCTACTACCTGACCGGCGACCTGATGTACCGCGACGCAGAGGGTTACTACTACCACGTCGACCGCGTCGTCGACGCGATCGACCTGGGCGACGGCACCCGGCTCTACACCGCGCTGTCCGAAGAACGCATCCTGACCCGGTGCCCCGACGTGCGCGACGCCACGGTCCTCGCCGCCCGCCAGGACGACGGCACGGTGGTCACCGACGTGCTGCTGCAACTCGCCGAAGGAGCCGACCCGGGGGTCGACCGCGAACCGCTCGTGCGGGCCGCACTCGGCGACACCGCCCGCACCCTGCGCCGCGTCGTCAACGTCGAGGACGACGGGCTGGTGACCGGCACCACCGGGAAGGTCCGCAAGTTCCTGATGCGCCAGGACCTACTGGCGGCTGCGACAGGGAACTGATACCGCGGGCCGCCGTGCGCTACTGAAGTTCGCGTAGCGCGTGGCGGGCTGCCTGAAGCAGCTCCTCGTCTTCGACGATCGTGCGCCCGACGCGCCGCTCCGCCGTCAGCAGCGCGGTGAGCGACCCGATCAGCTCGGGTTCCACCTCGGCTGCGGCGGGGCCGATGGCGCCGACGTACCGCACGGCGCGCATGCAGGCGGAGCTGAAGCCGTCCCGGGTCAGCCCGCGCAGGCGGCGGGCGAGCGCCGGGACGGCAGGTCCGGGGTCCCCGGTCATACGCCAGTAGGCGTGCGCGGACTCGACCTGGTTCCATTCGCCCGGCAGGTCGATCAGGGCACGTACGGCCGGCGCGTGCGCGGCGGCCAGCGGTCCGAGGTCGGCAAGATAGCGGAGCACTGGATGGAAGTATCCGGCCTCGGCAGCGGCGCCGAGGACGGGCAGCGCGAGGCGCGGGTCCCCGGTGATGCGCCAGTGTGCCCACGCTGCGGGCTGCGTGACCGGCCGATCGAAGTGCGGCGTGCCGTGGGGGTGCGGCGGAGTGTGCGTGCCGCGGGCGAGGTCGGCGAGGATTCCGGCGGCCGCCGCGGCGGCGGGGCCGCGGCTGCCGAGCTCGTCGGCCACGCGGTGCACTATCGGCTCGTCCAGCATGTCGATCAGCTCGGCCACCTGGCCGTCGGCCGACTGGTCGGCGAAGGGCTTGCCGTCGGGCCGGAACGCCGGTCCAGGTGCTTCAATGCCGAGCCGGCGAAGCACTGTCAGAACCGTGTCCGCCGGTCCGCTGGCATGCGCGGGGACACCGTAGTACCCGGTCACTTCGCCGCGGTGGGCGTCGAAGTACTCGACCAGCCGCGCTGTGAACGGCGCGACCGTCTCGCCTGATTGAGCCACGATCGCGCGGGCCACGTCGCGGGCTTGAGAGTCGGCGCCGGGGTCGAACACGGTGTCGAGGACCAGTTCCCACAGGTCGCGCGCCGGTCGGCGCCACATGCGCAGCAGCTCCTTGACGAGCCTCATGCCATTGGCGCGATGCGTGGCGTCCGGACTCTGTGTCAGGGCCTTGGCCATGGCGTCGGCCTGGTCGGGATGCGCTGACAGGCGTATCGCCTCCTCCTCCGCCGAGTACCTGTGGTGTTGGTACCATGGCAACTCCGGGCGCAGGGGCGGCAGACGAGCGCTGCGGTGCGGCGTTTCCCAAGGTGACGCGGCCAGGGCGACCTGCTCCGGCAGGCACAGCAGCGCGGCAAGCCGGACCTCGAGCTCCGGATGCTCCACCATCTCCCTGGCGATAGCCGTCAGATCGTCGTCCGCCGCCGGATCCTCGGGCCGGCCCATTCCGGCCAGGGCGCGGAGCGCGGAACTGAGCGCATACGGGTCCTGCTCCACGCGCACGTGCCGGCGCAGCGCGGCGCTCAGATCGCCGCGCACGCTCGCGTCGAAGGCGACGCGCCCGGCGATCTCACTGCTCGCGGCGATCGCGCCGGCCGTCGTCGCCGCCCGGGCGCGCACGCCGGGCGCGGAATCACGGAGCAGGCCGATCACGGTCGGCAGCATGGCGATCAGCGCGGCAGCCGCCGGATCGCCGTCGTCGGCGGAAAGGTACAGCCGAAAGTACCCCTCGCGGACCCGGAGTAAGTCGAGGATCGCGACTCGACGCGAACTGCCCTCGAGCGCGAGCAGACCTTCCAGGCACCGGAGGACCGCCGCAGAGTTGTGACCCGCCGGGCCCCGGGTCACGCTCCGCTCAAGCTCAGCCAGCAGCGGCCGCGGATTGCCTCCCGTCGCCAGCCCGTGCAGCGCGGCCTTCGTGCCGGGCGATCCGGCCCAGGCCGATCTGAGAATGTACTCGACGAGCTCTTCCCGATTCCGCGCCATACGCATGAGTCTAGTTCGGTGGTGGACCTTCGTGGTGCGATATCGCGTCAGCCGAGGGTTTCAGGGCTCTGGCCTGCCGACGGCCGGGCCGCAGTGACGGCGAGCCCGTCCATGTAGTTGCGGCACCAGACGATCAACCCGTCCCGAATCTCGTGCACAGCGTGCGCACATGGCCTGCTGATGGCGCGTCACGGTGGCTTGCATGGCATTACCTCCACGAAGGCCGAGTCAACGTTCGTTGGGCTTGATACCCATTGATATTCGGCTGAGTGGTCGTTGGGGTGGGTGGGCGCTTCGCTTCGCCTTCGGTTTCGTTTGCCCGCCCTGCCCGCTCGTTGCGTTGGTGGTAACGGGCTGGGGTTTCAAGCTTCGCCTCCGGCGGGGGCCCTTCTCTCGGAGAGAATGCCGGGGCTGCGTGGTTGCTGTCGTTGGTGGGGCGGGCTGGGGTTCGGGGTGGTCGGGTGCCGGGGGCGTGCTCTCTCCTCGGCCGGTCCCCGGAGGCAATCAGGGACCTGCCGGGAGGTCAAGCGGCGCGTGGGTTCCGCTGATGCTCGATCTTGCATGGCGCCGCTTGACCTCCCGGCAGAACCCTGATCGGGCTTCGCCTGCCCGACCGAGGAGAGAGCACACCCCCTGAGGGTCCGGTGCGAGCTGCGCTCGGGCCGAGTCCCGTCCCGTGGCCCGGCCGCGCTTGATGCACGATCTTGCATCGCCTGGTCTCGACCGATCCTCTTCGGTTTCCCTGGTTCGGGAGTCTTGCGGGCCGGTGTCCGGCGGTTCGGCTTTGCTCGGTACAGGATGTCGTGTCATGTAGATTCCTGTATCGCCTGTTCCGTTGCCGTTCCCGTCTCCTGTTTTAACGTCCGGGGGCATCCGCGGGTTCCCGGGAATCTCCTTGATTCTTTTTACCACGCAAGGGCCGTATACGCGTCTTTTGTCGGTGGCTGGTTCTAGAATAGAAGTGTTCGGGGATTCCGGGGCTGGTGGTGGGAGGGTGTTGTGGACGGGGTGGCTGTGGAGGTCGCGTCGATCTCGGGGGTGGTGCGCGGGGTGCTCGCGCGTGCACGGGCGGACGGTGAGGGGGATGCGGGTCGGGTTGATGCGGTGCGTGAGGCGATCGTGGAGGTGGGCCGGGCGGCGCAGGCGTTGCAGGGGATGCTGCTCGCGCTGGTGGGCGAGGGCGACCGGCTCGGTATCGCGCGCGGCGGTGTCGGCCCGTGGCTGGCGACGGTGCTGGATGTGACCGAAGGCCGGGCCCGCGCACTCGCGCACGACGCCCGGCTGCTGGCCCGGCTGCCGCGGGTGGAGGCGGAACTGTGCTCCGGAGTGATCGGGCCTGATTCCGCGCGGGCGCTGGCGCGCACGGTCAAGGCGGTACGCGCGACGGGCCTGGACCCCGCGGAGGAGGCCGCCAAGACACTCGAGGTGACCCGGGAGCACGGTGCGCGCGCCGGGCTGGAGCGGGTACGGGTGCTCGAGGAGCAGATCAAGCCCGGCTCGATCGAGGCGCGTCACGCGCGCGAGCGCGAGCGTTCCTTCGCCCGGTTCACCACGTGCGGGGACGGTCAGATGCACCGGTGTGAGATCCTGCTCGACCCGGTGCGCGGCGCCGTGTTCCAGGCCGCGATCGATCTACAGGTCGCCGAGATGATCCGGACCCGGCAGTACGACGGCGGCGAGATCGTGCCGCAGGATGTGCGCACCACTGAGCAGATGAACGCCGAAGCCGTCACCCGGCTCGCACAGGTCTTCCTCGACGCCACGCCCGAACAGCGCCGCGCCCACTTCTCCCTGCCCGCGCTCGCAGTCACCCTCGAAAACCCGGCCGCACACCTGGGAGCCATGCGAGATCCTGCCGCGCACGTGGCGGGCGTGAAGGATCCTGCGGTCCACGCCGACATCCCGGTGGGTTGTGCGCGGACGGTGTTCGGGGCGCTGGTTCCGGCGGGGCGTTTGCCGAGGCGGGGTGATCCGAGGCGTCATGTGCTGGTGACCGACGGGTGTACGGGTAGCTTCGACGGGGTCGCGGTGGATGGTGATCCTCGGGCGCGTCTGGCCTCACCCGGGCAGCGGGCGTTTCTTGGCTGGCGTGACCGGCACTGCACGTATCCCGGGTGTGATCGCCCGTTGACGTTCGCCCTGCACGCCCACCATGTCGTGCCGTTCGCGCAGGGCGGTGGGACGAGTGTGGGAAACCTCCGGCTGTATTGCACGGAGCATCACACGACCGTTCACCAGGAACGGTGATGCATGATCCTGTATCGGCCGCGGCCGGGCCGCCGGACACGCTCCGCCAGGCTCCCGAACCAGGCAGTCGAGACAAGCCGTCGGATACGGGCGGTGCAGGATTCTTCCGGATCGAGCGCGACCAGGCCACCCGGCCCGGCCCGAGCGCAGCTCACACCGGACCCTCAGGGGGTGTGCTCTCTCCTCGGTCGGGCAGGCGAAGCCCGATCAGGGTTCTGCCGGGAGGTCAAGCGGCGCGATGCAAGATCGAGCATCAGCGGAAACCACGCGCCGCTTGAGCTCCCGGCAGGTTCCTGATTGCCTCCGGGGACCGACCGAGGAGAGAGCACACCCCCGCAACCCCACCACCCCCAACCCCAGCCCGCCCCACCAACAACAGCACCCACGCGACCCCGGCAATCTCTCCGAGGGAAGGGCCCGCGCCGGAGGCGAGATCTTGAAACCTCAGCCCGCCCCGCTACGCAACGGGTGGGCGGGCGGTCAGAAGAAACAGGGCGGCGCGAAGCGGCCGTCCGCACCCGACGACCACTCAGCTCATCAATCGGTATTTAACGGGGCGCGGCCGCAGAGTCAACCGCTGTTGATTTTTGCTCCAGCGCGCTGCCATGGCCGCCGCCGCGGGAATCGACCCCGCCCTCGTCATCCGCTACTTCGGCAGCAAGCAAGGGCTCTTCCAGAGCGCGGCCCGCCTCCCCGACGCGGCGACCGAGCCCGAGAGCCCGGAAACGCTGGCGGTCCGGCTCAGCAAGGCCGCGCCCGGGCCGGACGCGGAACTACGGGCCGGTCTCACGGCGACGATGATGCTCGGGGTCGCCATCGGCCGGCAGATGCTCGATCTGCCCTCGCTGACGCAGGCGTCTGTCAGCGACATCCAACGCGTCATGCAGCCGGCACTGCGTGCGGTGATGGAGTGACCCTTGCCGCCGTGTCAGGATTCCCCTACAGTCACGCCGCGGGAAGCCTTGACGCCTAGACGTCAGGGTACGCTGACGGCTGGGGAGGCGCGGCATGGGCTGGATCTACGACGGGGTGTCCGATGCTGAGCACGAGGGCTACTCGATCGGCGTACTGGCCGGCGGCGTCATCCCGACGTACGCGACCGGCGGGCAGTGGTTCGAGATGGAGTTCCACGACGGCTGGTGGTCCACCGGCCACGGCCCCAAAGAGCCTGAGATGGCCGAACCCGCGTGGCTGCTTCCGGCCTGCGTCTGCGGCTGGCGCGGCGAGCGCGCCGAGTACAACGCACATGCCGAGGCCGAGGCGCGGGCGCAGTGGGACGCGCACATGGACGAGGTCACCGTCTACCTGCTGACCGTCGCGCGCGCGGCCGAGTCGCTCGTGGACCTGCTCGAAGTCGCCCGCAAGGCCGGAGAGTTCGACGACCGGCCGCTGGCCGTCATCAAGGCCCTGCGGGTGACGCAGGCGCACATCAGCTCCCAGATCAACGCGGCGGTCGGCGCCGCCCGCGCCCAGGAGCTGAGCTGGGAACTGATCGGCGACGCGCTCGGCGTCACCCGGCAGACCGCGCACGAGCGCTACCGCGGCGCCGAGGCCGTGCCCGCGCAGCCCCGGTAGGGCAGGTGGACCAGGCAGGGCAGGAGTCGCCGGTCACGCGGTCAGGAACGCCGCCCGCCCCGTGGCCCGAGCCTGCTCGGCCGCCGCGAGACAGGTGACGAACACCCGCGAGGCCTTCGTCCGCCACTGCTCGACCGGCGAGACGGCCCACTCGTCGTGCTCGCCCGGATCCAGTCGGATCCCCGCCAGCTGCGCCTCCGTCAGCACTCCCCCGTCGAAGAGGAAACCGATCCGCGCGTAGCCGGGCCAGGCCGGCTCCGGCCCGCGGAAGAGCGTCGCGAGCAGCGCCGGCTCACCGCCGAACTCCATCCCGGTCTCCTCGGCGAGTTCACGCACCGCGGCCGCGAAGGGCGAGACGTCGCCGTGGTCCATGTCGCCGCCGGGGAACTGCCAGTTGTCCGGCCGAAAGCTGGACCTCATGCCGAAGGGCCGCCCGGCCTCGTCGGTGAAGTAGAACGCCGCGTGAATCGTCGAGTGCGGGATCGTCTCGATGTACTGCTCGATCGGCAGCCATCCCGCCCTCGTCTCGTCGTCCCGCGTCTCGCTCTCCTGCGTACCCATGTGCCCTCCCATGATCTAAGCCGCCGGACGCGTGTGCTGATGCGGCGGCGGCCGGACGTCCGTCAGCAGGGTGACGACGATACCGATGATGCTGCCGACGACGGTGTCGATGAGCCGCTCGCCGATGAGCGTGTCGGCGGTGGCGTTGCCGGGCAGCGACGTGATCAGCAACGCCATCGGGGTCACCCACACCGTGCCGAGCCAGTAGTTCGCCGTGATGAAGACCTCGATGATCGCGCCGGAGGCCACCACCAGCGTCACCAGGATCAGGTCGCTGTCTTTCGCGAACTGGTCCAGGATCGCGAAGACGCCGAGGCCGAGCAGCGTGCCGACTGTGCGCTGCAGTGCGCGCTGGCCGTGCTGCACACGTGTGCCGACGAACACGGCCGCGGCCGTCACCATCGCCCAGTACGGCCGCCCCACCCCGAGCAGTTCCGCGATGTAGCCGGACGCGGCGACGCCCACCAGGCAGCGCAGCGCGGGGCGCAACAGCTCCGGGTCGGCTTCGACCGGCGGGTCGCCCGGCGACCACGCGCGTCGGCCGACGCGGCTGTACCAGAGAGCCGGGGCGATCACGATGCCGCAGGCCCACACCGCGCACAGCGCGTAGGTGAGCCAGCGCAGCGGCAGCTGGCTCACCGGGACGCCGGGCGCGAACAGGATGCCGAGGTCCAGGAAGACCAACACCACGTGGCGCGGCGGGCCGACCCGGTAGCGCTCGCAGGCCAGCTTCTGCGCCGCCGCGAGCGCGCTGCCGACGAGCACCAGCAGCGGCGTGCCCGGGTCGGCCGCCGCGACCAGGCCGACCAGGAGCAGCGAGGCGGCCTGGCCGACGCAGAGTCCGGCCATCTTGCGCACCCGGGTCGGCAGATCGAATTCGTGCCCGTAGAGCACGAGCATCGAGCCGGTCAGCGCGTAGAACGCGAGATCCAGGCGGCCGATGCCGTAGAGGGTGTAGAGCACCGCGCTGTTGGTCAGCAGCACGGCCAGCGCGCGCCGGTACCAGGTCGGCGAGATCCGCCCGACCTTCATCCATTCGCGCGGGCTGTACCCGGCCGGCAGCGTCCATCGCGGCATGATCGCAGCGTAGAGACGCCGCGAGCCCGGTCCGCGCCGCCACGCCCGGCCGGCTCACCCGCGCGTCGGCGATGTCTCAGCCGAAGCGCGCGGCGAGCTGACGGTAGGCCGAGGGGGCCAATGCCCTGATGCCGACCGGGATGCGGAACCAGCGCGGCACGAAGATCTCCTCGCGGCCGGAACCGATCGCCTTGACCACCGCGCGCGCGACGTCCTCCGGCGGGATCGGGCGGGGCCGGCGGCGGTTGTACGGCTGGCCGCGCCGGGCGAAGAACGGGGTGTCGACCACGCCGGGCACCACGTGCGTCATCTGCACGCCCGTGCCGCGCAGCTCGTAGCGCAGCGAGTCGGCGAACGCTCCCAGACCGGCCTTCGCGGCGGAGTAGACCGCCTCGCCCTCGACGCCGAGGCAGCCGGCCACCGAGCCGATCAGCACGAGGTGGCCCCGGCGCTGGAGCAGCATGTGCGGCAGCGCCAGCCGGACCAGCTTGATCACCGCGGCCAGGTCCACCGCTAGGACCCGCTCGAGCGCGCTGGTGGGCATGGTGGCGAAAGAGCCGGCCCAGCCCACCCCGGCCGAGGCGACCAGCAGGTCGATCCGGTCCGCCACGTCGACGGCGGTGCTCACCAGCCGGCGGGCGCCGTCCGGCGCGGCCAGGTCGCAGCGCAGCGGCGTCGCGCCGGTCTCCTGCGCCACCCGGCCGACGCGGTCGGCGTCGCGGCCGGAGACCAGCAGGTTCCAGCGGTCCTCCGCCGCGAGCGCGCGGGCGATCGCCGCGCCGATGCCGGAGGACGCGCCGGTCACCAGCGCCACGCCCCGGCCGGGCTCCACGACCCGGTCCGGTGCGCCCGCGAGCGTCGGGGCGGGGGTGAAGCCGGGCATGCCGACGAGGCCGAGCTCGCGCACGTCGACGGCGGCGGAATCGGCGATCCGGTTCGGGAAGCGGGCGAGGTCGGTGACGTTCGTCCATTCGGCCGCGGCC
This sequence comes from Actinospica robiniae DSM 44927, assembly GCF_000504285.1. Lineage (NCBI taxonomy): Bacteria > Bacillati > Actinomycetota > Actinomycetes > Catenulisporales > Actinospicaceae > Actinospica > Actinospica robiniae. The sequence goes on from NZ_KI632511.1 coordinate 1,111,461, forward strand.
AGCCGGGCGAAAGCGGGCGGCTCGTCGCAGTCCTCGATGGCGTCCGCGGCGAGGGCCGACGCGCGGCCGTCGGCGGCGCCGCCGAACGCCTGCGGATCGAGGGCCCAGGGCCGGGCCTGCTCACCACCCCCGCCGAGCTCCCGCACGGCGCGCTCGGCCGCCGCGCGGCGCTGCGCGGCATCCGCGGTCGTGCCGGGCCGCTCGTCTGGGAGCGCCCGGTACGCATGCGGCAGCACTGCCATGAGACCTCCTCTGCTCGAGCCCTGCTCCGCGCGCGACCCGTTCGCCGCCCCGCGTGACCGCCCGGTACCTGGGCTCGGCGGTCCCGCTCGGGCATCGGCCACCGCAAATTAGCCTGCCATGGCCAGTGCGAACGTGCCCGTTGGAGCGCCCGGACTAGGAGTCCATAGGTTTATCCGCGACGCGCTGCTCATCCGCGCCCTCGCCCGGCTCGCCGGGGGCGAGCACTGCCCAGGCCTCGACCTCCAGCACCAGCTCCGGCCGGAAGAGCGCCGCGACTTGGACTGCGGTGCTCGCGGGCGGGTTGTCCACGTCGACGTACTGGTCCCGGGCCTTGCGGATGGCCGGGAGGTGGACCACGTCGGTGACGAAGTAGCTGAGCTTCACGACGTCCGCGAACGTGGCGCCGGCCGCGGTGAGGCAGCGGTGGAGATTCTCGAAGGCCTGCAGCGCCTGCGCCGCGGGGTCGCCGACGCCGACGGGGTTGCCGTACTGGTCCAGAGCCACCTGGCCGGAGACCACGACCAGCCGACCGGTTCCGGTGACCACGTGGGTGTATCCGACTCCGGGGGCCACTCCGTCCGGCGCCGGGATGTGCTGAAGGCTCTGATTCGGCTTGCTCGGTTGCGTCGTCACGCCGTCCATCCTGATAGATGATCAGGCCGCGCCACAAATCCCCCCATCCACGTCGAACACGACCCGGCGGCTTCGACAGGCGTTCGACGCCGCATCGATCCGCCGATCTGCAACTTTCACCTCACGTGCACGTCGAAGCCCTGATCAGCCGCGGCAGGACGCGGTCGCGCGGGCCGGCTCGTTGACGGGCACCGGGCCGCGGGCCGATCGTCGTGGGCGCCGCGAGGCGGAGGCTTCGACGGCCTTCAGCCCCCTGCTTCAGGCGCGGCCGAGAGAATGGGAGTCGCACATGAAGCGGCGTCAGGCCGATCTTCCCCGGCGGCGAGCACTGACCGCGGTCATCGCGGCGCTCGCCGCCCCCGCGACCGCGGCGACGGTCATCGTCGGCACGGCCGCCGGGCCCGCCGCGGCCGGTTCCGCGGTGACCGTCAGCGTGAACGCCGGAACCTCCGTCGCGGTGGCCCCGTCCACCGGCATCGGCATCAACGGGTCCGTCTACGACGCGGCGCTGACCGACGCGGCCGTGCCCGGGCTGCTCTCCGGCGCCGGCGTGGGCCTGGTCCGGTTCCCCGGCGGAACCGAGTCGGACGAGTACAACTGGAAGACGAACACCGACGTGGTCAGCGGCAAGGCGCAGGCCGTCGACTTCGACCAGTACGCCAGCCTGCTCGCCTCGAGCGGCGCGCAGGGCATGGTCACGGTCAACTACGGCACCGGCGACACCGCCGGCGCGTCGCAGAGCCCGAGCGAGACCGGCGCGCAGCTGGCCGCGGACTGGGTCAAGTACGCCAACGTCACCCACAACTACGGCATCAAGTACTGGGAGATCGGCAACGAGATCTACGGCAACGGGACCTACGGTGCCGACTGGGAGCCGGACAACCACTGCGCCGGCGGCAGCAGCCCGACGAACTGCGGCCCGTCGGTGTACGCGGCGAACGTGAAGGCGTACATCACCGCGATGAAGGCGGTCGACCCGACCATATCCGTCGGCGTGGTGCTGACCGCGCCGGGCAACTGGCCGGACGGGGTCACCTCCGGCGGCAGCCCGCAGAGCTGGAACCAGACCGTGATGACCGCGCTGGCCGGGCAGATCGGCTTCGCCGACGTGCACTGGTACCCGCAGAACCCGGGCAACGAGACCGACTCCGCGCTGCTCGGCGACACCTCGCAGATCCCGTCGATGGTCTCCACACTGAAGTCGGAGCTGAGCCAGTACGCCGGGCAGTCGAACGTGCCGATCGACATCACCGAGACGAACTCGGTCTCCTCGAACCCGGGCAAGCAGTCCACCAGCCTCGTCAACGCCCTGTATCTCGAGCAGGACTACCTCGGCTGGCTCGGCAGCGGCGTCTCGAGCGTGGACTGGTGGCAGATCCACAACGGCATCGTCACCGGCGGCAACAACGGCTCCTCGCTCTACGGCAGCACGAACTACGGCGACTACGGAGTGCTCTCCAACGGGGGCTGCGCGACCGGCGGCTCGCCCTGCGAACCGGCGGCCGACACGCCGTTCCCGGCCTACTACGGCCTGAAGCTGCTCGGCCAGTTCCTCCACCCGGGTGACACGCTGGTCTCCGCCTCCTCCAGCCAGTCCCTCGTGCAGGCGTACGCGGTCAAGGCCGCGAACGGCTCGCTGCGGGTGATGCTGGTCAACGACGACCCGACCAACTCCTACACCGTCAACCTCGGCTACTCCGGCTTCAGCCCGGCCGCCGGCGCGCCGTCGGTCTCCACGCTCGCCGAGCCCGGCTCCGCGATCACCTCCGGGACGGCCGGCAGCGCCGCCTCGCAGACGGTCACGCCGTACTCGGTCACCGTCGTCACGCTCCAGCCCGGTTCGGCCAGCTCCAGCCCGAGCGCCAGCCCGACCTCCGCCTCGCCCAGCGCCTCGGCTTCGGCCTCGGCTTCGGCTTCGGCCTCGCCGAGCGCCAGCCCGAGCCACTCCGCGTCGCCGTCGAGCTCCCCGTCGGCCTCGGCCTCGCCGTCCGCGTCCGTGACTCCCCCGTCCAGCGGGTGCACCCTGACCTGGTCGGTGCTGAGCGCGTGGAGCGGCGGCTACCAGCTCAACTTCACCGTGACCAACAACGGGTCGAAGGCGACCAGCGGCTGGAAGGCCGGCTGGACCTGGCCCGGGTCGCAGACGGTCACCCAGATCTGGAACGCGAACGAGACCCAGTCCGGCGCGACCGTCACCGCGACGAACCTGAGCTACAACGGCTCGATCCCGGCCGACGGCTCGACCACCTTCGGCATGCTGGGCGGCGGGACCGCGCCCACCTCGCTGTCCGGAATCACCTGCTCCGCCAGCTGATCCGCAACACCGGTTGATCCATGCCGCGCCACCTCGCCGAGGTGGCGCGGCACGGCCGTTTCACGCGGTCAGCGGACCGCTCGCGCCGTGCGAGACTCGATGCGTGCTCGGAACCGTGAATCTGCCGGAGTTCACCCTCGGCGCCCTCCTGATCGTCCTGCTGCCCGGACCCAACTCGATGTACGTGCTGTCCGTGGCCGCGCGCAGGGGCGTGCGACGCGGCTACCGCGCGGCGCTCGGGGTCGTGCTCGGCGACACGGTGCTGCTCACCCTGACCGCCGCGGGCGCGGCCTCGCTGCTCTCGCGCTCCCCCGCGCTCTTCGACGTCGTGAAGTACCTCGGCGCGGCCTACCTGGCCTGGCTCGGGATCGGGATGATCCGTGCGGCGCTCGGGGTCGTGCGCGGGCTGCGCCACCGGGCCGCCGGCACCGTCGTGACGCAGGACTCTGCCACCGCTGCGGAACGCGAAGCCACGGACCACAACCCGCTGCGCCGGGCCCTGATCGTCAGCCTGCTCAATCCCAAGGCGATCCTTTTCGATCTGGCCTTCCTGAGCCAGTTCGTCAGTCCGCACGCGGCGCATCCGATCACGGCGTTCTTCTTGCTCAGCGTGATCGTGCAGATCTTCTCCGTGTCCTACCTCTCGGCTCTGATACTCGGCGGCGACCGGCTCGCCGCACGTTTCCGGCGCCGGCGGCGGCTGACCGCCTCGCTCACCGGCGGGGTCGGGTCGCTGTTCCTGGGCTTCGCGGTGAAACTCGCCACCGCCTCGCTCGGCTGAGGCGGAATCGGGCAGAATCACACCATGAACGGCCGAGTCACGCTCAAGGACGTCGCCGCCGCGTGCGGGGTGTCGCGGTCCACCGCCGGGTTCGTCCTGGCGAACGACCCGCGGCAGAAGATCTCGGAGGAGACCCGCCAGCGCGTGCACCAGGCCGCGCGCGATCTGGGCTACGTGACCCACGGGGTGGCCCGGGCACTGCGCGAGGGATCCTCGAGGGTCGTCGTGCTGGAGATCGACTGGATCTACGAGGGCAACTACTCGCGCAGCTACATCCGCGGACTGAGCGCCGAACTCGACGCGCACGACTACGACCTGCTGGTGCGGCACGGGCCGGTCTCGCCGGGCGCGACGCAGCGCATCCTCGACTCCATCGCGCCCCGGGCGATGCTGCGTTTCGCCGAGCCCTACCTGACCGGCCGCGATCTCGAGGACACCGGCGGCGGCTGGGTGGACGGCCTGGCCGCGCACGTGGCGCTGCAGATCAACTACCTGGCCGACAAGGGGCACGAGCGGATCGCCCTCGCCCTGCCGGAGACGCACACGCCGCTCGTCGGCGCCCGCCGGCGGCTGACGCTGCAGCACGCCGGCTCGCTCGGGCTGCCGGAGCCGGTCTGCTTCGACATCCCGGCCGACCGCGACGCGGCACGCACCCGAGTCGAGCGGTTCCGGCGTGAAAATCCGCAGGTGAGCGCCGTCGCGGCGTTCACCGACGACGTCGCGCTGCGTGCCGTGACCGCACTGCGCGATCTCGGCGCGACGGTGCCGGACGACCTGGCCGTGATGGGCTACGACGACACCGAGTACGGCGCGCTCGTCACGCCGGCGCTCTCCTCAGTGCACATCGACGCGGAGGTGCACGGGCGGCGGGTGGCCCGCCAGGCGCTCGGTCTCGGCGCCGAGGGGATCGCCACGAGCGCCGCGAGGGTGGTGGCGCGGGAGTCCGCGTAACGCCGAAAGCTTAGTTTGACTCCCTGGATCGCGCTGGTCAGGGCGGCTAGATTGCTCCCCATCGCTCGTGGCTAGATCGATCTAGCCAGCTCGAGGAAGAAGAGAGCCGTCGGCTTCCCGAGAGCGTCGCAGCCACCTGACCGCCCCGTCGGGAACGGGACCGCCCCACCGATCCAGCCGCTCGTACACATACACATCGAGGTGTCATGTCTACTTCTTCGCCAGCTGCGTCCACGCCTGCCGCATCACCGTCACGGACAGCCGGCGGCGCCGAGCCGGACCCCGCCAACCGGGCGGCCACGATCGCCCTGGCCTGCCTGGGCGTCTTCGTCTCCTATCTGCCCGTCGTCGGCGTCTCCACCGCGCTCCCAGTGATCCAGCAGGCCCTGAACGCCTCGACCGTCGGGCTGCAGTGGATCACCGACGCCTTCATCCTGCCGACGGCCGCGCTGCTGCTCTCCTTCGGCGTGCTCGGCGATCTGCACGGCCGTAAGAAGATCTACCTCTCCGGCCTCACCCTCACCGTGCTCGGCTGCCTGGTGGCGCTCACCGCGCACGGCGTGGCGCAGGTCTGCGTCGGCCAGGCGCTGACCGGCGTGGGCACGGCCGCGCTGCTGCCCTCCACCATCGGCCTGATCTCGCACGTCTGCCCGGACCACAGGGTACGGGCCCGCGCGATCGCCGCGTGGACCGCGAGCCTGGGTCTGGGACTTACGCTCGGCCCGCTGTTCAACGGCCAGATCCTCAACCACGTCGGCTGGCGCTGGATCTTCCTGCCCACCCTCGTGCTCGGCGCCCTGATCGCGGTCGCGGGCGCCTTCCTGCTGACCGACTCGCGGGCCGACCGGATGCGCCACCTCGACGTCCCCGGCCAGCTGCTGGCCGTCATCGGCATCACCGGGGTCGTCTTCGGCGTGATCGAGGGCGGCGGCACGGCGGGCTGGGGCTCGACCGAGGTCATCGTGGCCTTCATCCTGGCGGCCGTCGCACTGGTCGGGTTCGTCGCGGTGGAGCTGCGCTCGGCCAGCCCCATGTTCGACGTGCGCCTGTTCCGCTCCCGCGCCTTCTCCGGCGCCGCCGTGGTCATGGGCGTCACGCTGTTCGCGCAGGTCGGCCTGGTGTTCACGCTCAGCGAGTACTTCGGCCTCGTGCACCACGCCTCCACCTGGGACATCGGTGTGCGGCTGATAGCGCTCAACGGCTTCACGGTCGTGCTCAGCCCGGTGGTCGGCCGGCTGATGAACCGGGTGGCTCCCAGCCTGCTGCTGCTGGCCGGCCTGGTCGTCGCGGGCATCGGCGCGCTGCTGGTGAACGTGTTCAAGGCGGACACCGGCACCGGCGAGGCGGCCCTCGTCATCGGCGTCCTGGGCATCGGCATCGCGCTGGCCATGGCCCCGATCACCGCGGTGACCGTGGACGCGCTGCCGCGCAGGCTCGCCGGCACCGCGGGCTCCGCGAACAGCGCGCTGCGCCAGATCGGCAGTGCGCTCGGCCCGGCCGTGTTCGGCGTGATCCTGACCAACCGCACGCTGGCCACCCTGCCCGGCCACCTGGCCGCCTCGGGCCTGAGCCAGGCCGACCAGGGCCAGGTCGACGGCATGGTCTCGAACGTCGGCATCCAGGCCGGCGCGTTCCTGCACCTGTCCACCGACCAGTCCACCGGCCAGGCGCTCGCGGCCTACGGCGACAGCTTCACCGACGCCCTGCACACCTGCGCCCTCGTCGGCGGTGTCAGTATCCTGATCGCGGCGGTGATCTCGCTGGTCCTGATCGGGGTACGGCGCACGGTCGCGGCCGAGCCGGCCGCCGAGGCGGTCGCGGTCTCGGCGTAGCGACGCCCGATCAGCAGCCTCACGCGTCCGTCTTGCCGTGCGCCTCGGCAAGGCGGTCGCGTGCCTGGTCGTAGAGCGCCGCGAAGGGGGCGACGACGGCTTCGGTGCGCGGATGACCGGCCAGTGCGGGGTGCGGACGGGTCGGGGCGATCCGGCCGGCCCGCTTCATCCAGCGGCCGAGCTCCTCCTGCTCCTGCGCGCTCAGTTCGGCCAGCACGGCCGGGAACTCGTCGCTCTCCTCGTGCGCGGCGTGCAGCTCGAACGCCTCCTCGAGCAGCCGCAGCCGCGGCAGGAACTCCGGGCCCCGCACGTCGGTGCGCTCGAGATCGGCCAGTTCCCGCGCCAGCGACTCCTCCTCGTCGGTGGACGCGCGGGTCAGGCCGGCCGGCAGCAGCTTGTCGGTGACCGTGCGCAGCACCACGTCCTCGGCGGCCTGGTGGGTCGCGATCAGCTCCCGCAGCGTGTCGAACGCGGCCGACCGGTCTGCCCCCTCGGTCGCGGTGACGGCGTCGAACTGGTCGCGGATCCGAGCGTGCTGCTCGTAGAGCACCGCGACGATCGTGTCACCCGGAAGGCGGGCGGCGGTCATGCGCTCTTCGTGCGCCGTGTCCATGCGCAACACCCCTTTTCCCGTCATGGGGCCGCGTTCCGGCGGCCGGTTGCGGGTAACCACCCACAACCGGATGAAACCGCGCAGAAAGAGGCACCGCCCGGCACCAGGAGGCACGTACGACGGGAGGCACTGTGAAGGGACGCACACTCATCCGCGACCGGCTCACCTTCGGCGTCGAGGAGGAGTTCCTCCTCGCCGACCGCGAATCGCGTTTCACCGCGGCCCGGGCCGACGAGGTCATCGCGGACGCCGCGCGGGTGCTCGGCGAGCGGGTGACCACGGAGTTCTGCAGCTCCCAGCTCGAGACCCGCAGCGAGGCCTGCGACACGGCCGGCGCGCTCTACCGCGACCTGTCCGACGCCCGGCGCGCCGCCCTCGCGGCGGCGGCCCGCTCCGACTGCGTGCTGCTCGCCAGCCCGTGCGCGGTGCTCAGCCACCGCCCGCCGCCGATCCGCACCGACGGCCGCTACCAGCGCATCGCCGAGCACCTCGGGCACTTCCTGGCGACCACGACCTGCGAGATCAACGGCTGCCACATCCACATCGGCACCTTCGGCCGGGCCGACGCGCTGCTGCTCAGCTCCCGCCTGCGCGGCTGGCTGCCGGTGGTGCAGGCGCTGGCGGCGAACTCGCCGTTCGCCGAGGGCTGCGACCGCGCCTGCGCCAGCTGCCGGGGCCTGGAGTACGGGCGTTGGCCCACGGTCGGGCCCGCGCCGGTCCTGGACGAGCACGGCTACGCCCGGCACGCCGAGGAACTGGTGTCCACCGGCGCCGTGATCGACCGCAAGATGATCTACTGGTACGCCCGGCCGAGCGAGCACCTGCCCACGCTGGAGATCCGAGTCGCCGACGCCAACTCCGACCTGCGCACCGTCGTGCTGCTCGCGGTGCTGCTGCGCGCGCTGGCCACGGTGATCCTCTCCGACGGCGAGGATGCCCGGCCCGAGGAAGAGATCGACGACGTGCTGCTGGCGGAGAACCACCGGCGCGCGGCCCGCTACGGGCTGGCCGGCACGCTCCTCGACCACCGCTCCAGCACCGAGCAGACGGTGCCGCAGCTGCTCGGCGCGCTGATGCGCCAGGCCCGCCCGGCCCTCGAGGCCTCCGGCGACATCGACTTCGCGGTCAGCCACCTGCAGCGGCTGCTGCGCCACGGCAACGGCGCCTACCGGCAGTGCGCCGTCTACGCGGACACGCGCTCGCTGCCCGCCGTCGTCGACCTGCTGGCACACGAAACGGCCACGAGCCTGGCCTGAGCCGGGCCCGCGGCCGTCGCACGGGACTGAGCACGGATCAGGTGCCGGCGGCCCGGGCGTCGTCGGCCCGGGTGCGTCCGGCCTCCTCGGCCCGCCGCCGCTCGATCAGCTCGGCCTCCTCCGGCCGGTCCTCTTCCTCCAGCTCCGGCTCGCGCCACGCCTCGGCCCGGGTCGAGTGGCCGGCCCGCAGCGGCGCCTCCATCTCGTCCTTCAGCTCGTCGTCGCGCACGGGGCCGTGCTTGTCGCTGGTCCGCACTACGGTCATCGTCGGCTCCTTACCTTGTCGGTGCACTGTTTTCGGTTGGTCGGTCACCCGGGGGCGGTCTCGGCGAAACGCTGCACCAGCGTGTCGCAGAAGATCGGCAGGTCGTCCGGGCCGCGGCTGGTGATCAGCACGTTCGGGCCGCTCTCGCAGAGCACGACCGGCTCGTCGCGCCAGTTGCCGCCCGCGTTGCGGATGTCGGTGCGCAGGCTCGGCCACGAGGTCAGCGAGCGCCCGGTGACCAGGTCCGCCTCGACGAGCAGCCAGGGCGCGTGGCCGATCGCCGCCACCGGCTTGCCCGCGGCGAAGATCGCACGGGTGAAGTCGACGGCTTTGCTCTCGCCGCGCAGCAGGTCCGCGTTCGCCGCGCCGCCGGGCAGCACCAGCGCGTCGAACTCGTGCGGTGAGACCTCGGCGAGCGTGCGGTCCACCGGCAGCCGGGTGCCGCGGTCCAGGTACTCGAAGAGCTGGGCGTGGCCGTCCTGCGGGGACAGCAGCACGGCGTGCCCGCCCGCCTCCGCCACCGCCTCCCAGGGCTGGAGCGTCTCGGACTCCTCGGCGCCCTCGATCGCGATCAGGAAGGCCACCTCGAGCCCTGCCAGCACCTCGTTCTCGTACGCCACCTCGTTCTCCGGGTCCATCTCCCACTCCTTTCCGTGGTCTATGTCGGCAGATACGCGCGCACGGCGGTGCCGGAGGCGGGCGTGGAATGGATCAGCAGCAGGTCGCACACCTGGTTGGCGGTCCACAGCCCGGCGCCGCCCTCGGCGGTCAGGGCCGGCCGGCGGCGGCCGACGAGCGGGTCGCTGATCAGGCCCTCGTCGCGCACCTCGCATACCGCGTGCCCGTCCTGCGCCCACAGCTCCATCCGGCCGTGGCCGCCGCCGTGGCGCACGCTGTTGCAGGCCAGCTCGTCCGCCACCAGCACGAAGTCCGCTACATCCCTGCCGTACAGACCGAGCTGGTCGGCCCGCTCCCTGATGGCGGTGCGCAGCCACGGCAGCGCCTCGACTCCGAAGGACGCCGAGAACAGCGGCGGTCCCAGGTCCGGCGGTTCGGCGTCGAGCGCTTCGCGGCCGCCGTCCACGGCGCAGGCCTCACCGTCAACCGCCGGCAACGCGCCCCGCGAGCCGGGATGGGTGCGTGCGACGTCCTCGATCACCTCGCGCGGCAGGTGCGCGCGGTCGTAGGGGCACAGCAGCCCCCACTCGGGGCCGTTCTCGAAGGCCGTGTTGAGCAGGTGCTCGTGGCGCAGGCACTCGCGGATCTCCAGCTCGCTGCGTCCGGCCCACACCGGCTCGCCGACGCCCCGGAACGCCGTTCCCCGGGCGGTGTTGCGCTCGACCCACTCCTGCCAGGCCGGGATCAGCCGGGCCGGGTTGCGCCCGACCTGGGCCATGTCGAGGAATTCCACCCGGGCCGCGTCGGCGCCCAGCTCCTCGCGCAGCGACCGGGCGTGCTCCTCGACCACGGCCACCAGGACGGATTCGCCCGCGGCCAACCCTTCGCGCACGTAACGCGCGGTGTCCGCCACGTAATGGGGCGCTTCCTGGTAGAAGAGCGCTTCGTGCCGGAACCGCCCAGCCGGCTCCATGGTGGTTCGTCCTCCGCGATCTCGGTTCTCGGGTCGCGCGCCGGGTTGCCCCTCGCACCACGGGTAAACGCCCCGATCCTCGACCTCAACCTGTTGCGTCATGTTCCCGCAGCTCGCCGCTCGGGCCGAGCAGGTCGGCCAGGTCCGTGACGACGGCGGTGGCGCCGGACTCCCACAGCCGCCGGCCGTGCTGGCCCCCGAAGCGGTCCACCCCCACGACGGCGCCGAACCCGCCCGCGCGGGCCGCCTCGACCCCGGCCAGGGCCTCCTCGAACACCGCCGCGGCGGACGGCTCGACGCCGAGTTCGCGGGCGGCGTAGAGGTGGCCGTCCGGGGCGGGCTTGCCGGGCAGGCCGCGCTCGGCGGCCACGGCGCCGTCTACCACCACCTCGAACCGGTCCGCGATGCCCGCGGTCTGGAGCACCCTGCCGCCCTGCTCGGTGGAGGTCACCACGGCGCAGGGCAGCCCGGCGTCCGCGGCCGCGCCGAGCAGCCGCAGCGCGCCCTGGTCCAGGCCCGGGCCGCGCGCCTCGAGCAGCGAGACGAACACCCACCGCTTCGCCGCCGCGATGCCCCGGATCGTCTCGGTGCCCGGCGCGTCGTCCGGGTCGCCGTCCGGGACCTCGATGCCGCGCGACGCCAGGAACGAGCGGATCCCGTCGTCCTCCTGCCGCCCGTCGAGGTGCTCGGCGAAGTCGGCCCGCTGGTCGAAGGGCAGGTCGTGGCGCAGGCTGTGCGTGTCGAAGGCGCGCAGGAAGGTGTCGAAGGTCTTCTTCCACGCCTCGGCGTGCAGCCCGGCCGTGCGGGTGAGCACCCCGTCGAGGCCGAACAGGAAGGCGTGCGCGTCGATGCCGAGGCCCAGGTCGGACCCGGTGAGCGCGTCGGCCGGAGAGGCCATGGGTCTACCTCCTTGGGGTCTACATCGTGCCGGCCGAGGAGCTCGAGTCCGAAGGGGTCCCCGCGCTCACGGTCCCGGCGACGGCGGAGGACTACGAGCGGGTCATCTCGGCCATGCCGCGCGGAGGCCCGTGCTGGGCCAGCGTCGCGGCGAACTCGTCCACCAGCGCGTCGCAGAAGGCGGGCACGTCCGCCGCGGCACGGCCGGTGAGCAGCATGTTCGGCCCGTTGTGGCAGACCACCACCGGGTAGTCGTACCAGGCGCCGCCGGCATCCTCGACGGCCGAGGCCAGCTCGGGCGCGGAGGTGAGCATCCGGTCCTGCGCGAGGTCCGCCTCGAGCAGCAGCTCCGGCGCCCGCCCGGCAGCCGCGATCGGCTTGCCGGCCAGGAAGAACGCGGTCAGGAAGCGGACGGCGTCCGGGTCGGAGCCGAGCCCCGCTGGGCCGTTCGGGCCGCCGGGCACGACGAGCGCGTCGAAGTCCGGCTCGCGCGCGTCCGCGAGCCGGGTGTCCACCGGCACGTGCAGGCCGTACCCCCGCTCGTCGCTCAGATGGGCCTCACCGCGTTCCGGGCCGACCAGGACGGGCCGGCCGCCGGCCTGGGTCACCGCGTCCCAGGGCTGGAGCGTCTCGGCCTGTCCGGCGCCGTCGCCGGGGATGAGGAACGCGACCGTACGGCCGGCCAGCTTCTCGCCGCCGCCGGGCCCGGACGCGGGCTGTGCCTGGGCGTTCATGGGCTTGCTCCTTTTCGCGAAGCCGCTGGCCGCGCGCGGGGGCTACGGCGCCTGCGGCCGGTGCGGGGCGGGCTCGGGCGGCTCGGGGATGTTCTCCGGGTCCGGCGCCTCGGGGTCGAAGCCGGGCGGCGGCGGCACGCTCGGGGAGGGCTCCGGCTCGGTGTGCACGGGCCGGTCCGGGTCCGGGCCGATCGGCTCCGGACCGGGGAAGACCGGCTCCTCCTCCGGGTTGGCCGGCCGCTCCGGGTCGGGCCGCGGGGTGACCGGGCCGCCGGCGGCCGGGATGGATTCGATCATCGTGTCCATGGTTCCCGGTTGCCCGAAACTCCGGCCGCCATGCGCGGGCCGGGTCCCGGCGTAAGCCGCTCGGCGGATACCCCCGTTCGGGCGCATGATCGATCCTCATCGGGGTAGCCCGGCACAATGGAGCAGATAACACGGACCGCGTCGGCCGCAATCACCTGCGCCCGGCGTCCGGTCCTTTCCGACCCCCGTCCGGAGCCGCGTCCCCCGGAGCCGGCGCCGCAGCCGCCGACGCCGCCTGACCCGGCGCCTCCGGCACCCCCGACCCCGCCCAACCCGCCCCGGCCGGAGCGCCCGCCGTCCCCGCCGGAGCCGCAGCCGTGGCCGCCGATCCCGGAGCCCGGCCCGGACATCCCCCCGCTGCCGGCCGTCGACGGCTTCGGCCGGCCCGGCGGCTGATCCTCCGCCTGCGCCGCTCGGCGCCCCGGCCCTGGTAACTTCACAGGTGCGCCGCCGGGCCAGCCGGACCGCGGCGAGGTGGCGAGGAGGAGTGACGTGAACGGCGCCCACGCGCAGCCGGCCGGGGACGACGCGCGCCTGGAGAGCCTGCTGAGCTCGATGCGGGCGTTCTACGCCGGCGACACCTCCTCCCGCGCCCCGGTGACGCCCGGCGAGAGCGACCGGGTGGCCGACCTGTGCAAGCTGTTCAACGCGATCGCGGAGCACGCGGCCCTGGTCGAGCGGCGGCTGGAGCAGGCCCGCGGCGAGAGCCGGCGGGCGGCGGCCGAGGCCGCAGCGGAGGCCGCCGCCGCCGCCTCGGCCGCGATCGTGGTCTTCGAAGACGCCTCCCAGCGCGAATCCCTCGAGCCGATGCTCGCCACCGCGCAGTCGGCCGTGCGCGGGCTCGGCGGGAACTGGGAGCGGGCCGCGGTGCTCGCGGTGCGCTCGCCCGAGGACGTGCGCGACGCCGTGCTGGGCGGCCACCGGATCCTGTGCGCGCTGCTCGACGCCCGCTCCCCGGTCGAGCCGCTGCAGCAGGCCGGGCGGGCGCTGGAGGCGGTCGCGCCGGACGCGCCGAAGGTGTACTTCGCCCCCGAGGGCGACCACGACGCCGCCGACCGGGCATCGGAGGCGGTGGCCGGGCACACCCGGGCCGAGATCGTGCGCTCGATCGGCCAGGCCTCCGAGCGGCTCACCCTGCACTGGCTCACCAGCGTCCCGGGCTCGGACGAGGTGACGGCGGATCAGCCCGAGCGCGGCTACGGCCAGCAGCACTTCGAGGGCGAGAAGGTGCTCGTCGTGGACGACGACGTGCGCAACATCTTCGCCATGGTCAGCGCGCTGGAGCTGTACGGCCTGACCGCGGTGACCGCGGACAGCGGCTACGAGGCGCTCGACATCATCCAGCAGACCCCGGACATCAGGGTCGTGCTGATGGACCTGATGATGCCCGGCCTGGACGGCTACGCCACCACGGCGCGGATCCGGGAGCGCTTCTCCCCCGGCGAGCTGCCGATCATCGCGGTGACCGCGCGGACCGCGGCCGAGGACGCCGAGCGCAGCCGCGCCGCCGGGATCAACGAGCACGTCACCAAGCCGGTCGAGGTCGAGCATCTGCTCAGCCTGATCCGCGGCATGCTCAAGCACTGACACCCGTCGAGCGGCGGCGCCGGCTCAGCGGAAGCGCACCGCCACCAGGCAGGCGTCGTCGTCCGTGTCCGAGCGCACGTTGCCCATGATGTTGTCGACGTAGGCCTCGAACTCCGAGATCGGCGCGGAGGCGAACAACAGCAGGGACGCGGTGTTCTCGTCCGGGGCGCGGCGGCGGCGCTCGATCAGGCCGTCGGTGTAGAGCAGCAGCACGTCCCCGGGCAAGACCTCGAGCTCGCGCTCCTCGTACTCCATGTCCGCGTCGATCCCGAGCATCCCGCTGGCCGGCTTGGCCAGCGCCTCCGCCTTGCCGTCGCGCACGAACACCGGGCTCGGGTGCCCGGCGTTGGCCAGGCTCAGCCGCCGCCGCTGCGGGTCGTAGATCGCACAGCAGGCACTGGCCAGGGTGAACTCGGACAGCGTGCAGGTCAGGGTATTGAGCCAGTGCAGCAGCCGGGCGGAGCCGGAGCCGGTCACGGCCAGCCCCTTCAGGGCGTGGTAGAGCTGCGCCATGGCGGTGGCGGCGGGGAATCCGTGGCCTGCGACGTCCCCGATGTGCATCAGCACCTTGCCGTCGGCCAGGTGGGTCACCCCGTACCAGTCGCCGCCGACCCCGGCCGCGGCGCTGGCGGGCCGGTAGCGGGCGAGCACCTCGACGCCGGGCACGTGGTCGGGCACCGGTCCGGTGGGCATGATGACCTGCTGGAGCAGCCCGGCCAACTGGCGCTCGGACTCGGCGCGGGTGCGCCGGGCGGCCAGCTGGACCTGGGCGATCTCCAACGCGGTCTGGGCACGGCGGCGCACGGTGACGTCCTGCACGCTGCCGTAGACGCGCAGCACCGCGCCGTCCTCGTCCACGACCGGGTCGCCGCCGAAACGGATGTGCCGCACGGCGCCGGCCGGCTGCAGGACCCTGACCTCGACGTGGCCGGGGCGCGCCTCGGCGATCAGGGAGCGCAGGAACGCCTCGTGCTCGGCCGCGTCCTCGTGGTGCACCTGGTAGGGCGGCTCGTCGGCCGGGAACCGGCCCGGCGCGACGCTCGATCCGAGCACGGCCAGCGCCTGGGCGTACCAGTGCACGGCGCCGGAGCGCACGTCCCACTCCCACGGGCCGGTGCCGGCCAGCCGGTGCACCTTCTCCTCCCACTCCGGGTCGGTACCCGCGGTGCCGCGGTTGGGCCGCAGCGTGAGCAGCAGCAGGCCGGGCCCGATCAGCACCGCACCGACCGAGACGCTGCGCGAGCGGACCCAGTCGCCCGGGCCCGCGGTGTCCTCGTACTGGTGGTCGTGGATGCGCAGCGGGACGCCGGTCTCGACCACCTCGTCCAGGGCCTCTAGCAGGCCGGACGGCGCGGCCCAGGGCATCAGCTCGAGCAGGGTGCGCCCGCGCAGGCGGCGGTCGTCGGGGGCCGGGGCGAGCAGGTCGGCCGCGGCGATGTTGGAGGTGAGCACCCGCAGCACGCCGCCCGAACGCTCGGCGCCCTCGCCCGCGTGCACCAGCAGGGAGGGCTCGAACGAGGTGTCGACCACGCTGCGCAGCAGCTCGAGCCGCTCGCCCTCGGGCATCCCCGCGGAGCCCGGGTCGCCCGCGGCCGGGGTCGTGCGCACCATCAACCAGCTCCCGCGTCTCTCTTCGACCCCCCGGACCTAGGGAGAAGTACCGAGGGCCTTGCGTGACCTATGGTACGCAACGACGGGCCGGTCAGCAGGAGCGCACCGGGCCCTTCCGGCGCGCGGTGCGGGTGGTGCGCCGGGCGGAGCGCCCGCGCCGCGCCGGCTCAGGACCTCGGCTCCTCGCGCAGGTCGAAGCCCTCGCGCAGGCGGGCGAGGATGCGCGCGAGCAGGCGGGAGACCTGCATCTGGGAGATGCCGAGCTCCGCGCCGATCTGGGCGAGCGTGTTGCCGCGGAAGAAGCGCATCAGCAGGATCCGCTTGTCCCGCTCGGGCAGCGCGGCCACCTGCTCCTTGAGCACCTGCCGGTCGACCACGGCCTCGAAGCCCGGATCCGCCTGCCCGACCAGATCGCCGAGCTCGCTCGCGCCGGGCTCCGGGCCGACCGGGCTGTCCAGCGAGTCGGCCGAGTAGGCGGCGGAGGCGTCGAGCGCCTCGACGACCTCCTCGCGCTCCACGCCGAGGCGCACGGCCAGCTCCGCCACCGTCGGCTGCCGGCCGAGCTCTCCGGTCAGCTCGTCCGCCGCGGCGTGCAGGCCCACCGCGAGCTCGCGCAGGCCGCGGGCCACGTGCACGTCCCAGGTCGCGTCCCGGAAGTAGCGCCGGATCTCGCCCATGATCGTGGGGGTGGCGTAGGCGAGGAAGCCCGCGCCGCGTTCGGGGTCGAAGTTGTCCACGGCCTTGACCAGGCCGAGATAGGCCACCTGGACCAGGTCCTCGGCCACGCCGCCGCGCCGCCGGTAGCGCATGGCGATGCCGCGGGCGTAGTCCATGTGGCCGCGGATCACCTCTTCGCGCAGCCGTACCCGCTCGGCGTCGCCGTCGGGCAGCCGGGCCATCTCGGAGAGCCGGCTGACCGTCTGCGCGCGCCGCCCGTCGCATCCCTTCACTCTTCACACCGTAATGCCGCTCCGGCCGACCCTCGCGTCGAGCCGGGCCCCGATAGCCTTGCGTCCGACACGTTCTGGAGTGACCGGCGAGCGGAGGAACGACGCGATGGCTTCTGGGACCGTCGGTTCGGGTGAGGGATCCGGACCCGGCGCGGAGGCGCCCGGCCTGCGGCAGCTGCTGGTGGGACTGACCGCGGTGCGCGACGGCGACTTCGGCACCCGGCTGCCCGAGGGCGGCGAGGGCCTGCTGGGCGAGATCGCCACGGTGTTCAACGGCATGGTCGACCAGCTCTCGCTGTTCACCTCGGAGGTCACCCGGGTGGCCCGCGAGGTCGGCACCGAAGGGCGGTTGGGCGGGCAGGCGCAGGTGCCCGGGGTGTTCGGCACCTGGGCCGACCTGACCGACTCGGTCAACGCGATGGCGGGCAACCTGACCACGCAGGTGCGCGACATCGCGCAGGTCGCGACCGCCGTGGCCAAGGGAGACCTCTCCCGCAAGATCGACGTCGACGCCCGCGGCGAGATCCTCGAGCTCAAGAACACCCTCAACACCATGGTCGACCAGCTCTCCTCCTTCGCCGCCGAAGTCACCCGCGTCGCCCGCGAAGTCGGCACCGAAGGACGCCTCGGCGGACAAGCCGACGTCCAAGGCGTCTCCGGCACCTGGAAAGACCTCACCGAATCCGTCAACATCATGGCCAACAACCTCACCACGCAGGTGCGCAACATCGCCCAGGTGACCACGGCGGTGGCCGACGGGGACCTGTCGCAGAAGATCCGGGTGGACGCGCGCGGGGAGATCCTCGAGCTGAAGGAGACCATCAACACGATGGTCGACCAACTCGGCGCGTTCGCGGACGAGGTCACCCGGGTCGCGCGCGAGGTGGGCACCGAGGGGAACCTGGGCGGTCAGGCGACCGTGCGCGGGGTGTCGGGCACCTGGAAGGACCTGACCGACAACGTCAACGTGATGGCCTCGAACCTGACCGGCCAGGTGCGCTCGATCGCCCAGGTGGCCAGCGCGGTCGCCCGCGGTGACCTGTCGCAGAAGATCACGGTCGAGGCGAAGGGCGAGGTGGCCGCGCTCGCCGGGGTGCTCAACACCATGGTCGACACGCTCTCCGCGTTCGCCGACGAGGTCACCCGGGTGGCCCGCGAGGTGGGCACCGAGGGCATCCTCGGCGGCCAGGCCCGGGTGCCGAACGTGGCCGGCACCTGGAAGGACCTGACCGACAACGTCAACTCGATGGCGACGAACCTGACCAACCAGGTGCGCAACATCGCCCAGGTGACCACGGCGGTGGCCGAGGGCGACCTGACCCGCAAGATCGACGTGGACGCGCGCGGCGAGATCCTCGCGCTGAAGACCACCATCAACACGATGGTCGACCAGCTCTCCTCGTTCGCAGCCGAGGTCACCCGCGTCGCCCGCGAAGTCGGCAGCGAGGGCCGGCTCGGCGGGCAGGCGGAGGTCGAGGGCGTCTCGGGCACCTGGAAGCGGCTGACCGAGAACGTCAACGGACTGGCCGGCAACCTGACCAGGCAGGTGCGCGCGATCGCCGAGGTCACCAGTGCGGTGGCGATGGGCGACCTGACCCGTTCGATCACGGTGGAGGCCTCCGGCGAGGTGGCCGAGCTCAAGGACAACATCAACGCGATGGTGGGCTCGCTGCGCGAGACCACCCGGGCCAACCGGGACCAGGACTGGCTCAAGTCCAACCTGGCCGAGGTGACCGGGCTGACCCAGGGCCGCCGGGACCTGGCCGAGGTCGCCGAGCTGATCATGAACCGGCTCACCCCGCTGGTCCAGGCCCAGTACGGCGCGTTCTTCCTGGCCGAGGACGGCGCGGACGGCATCGAGCTGCGGCTGATCGCCTCGTACGCGGATCCGGGCGACCCGCGCACGCCGCGGCGCTTCCGGCTCGGCCAGTCCCTGGTCGGCCAGGCCGCGCGGGTGCGCGAGATCATCGCGCTCGAAGACGTGCCGGCCGACTACATCCAGGTCTCCTCCGGCCTCGGCTCGGCGGCGCCGACCGCGTTGCTGGTGCTGCCGATCGCGGCCGAGGGGCAGGTGCTCGGCGTGATCGAACTCGCGTCGGTGCACCGGTTCAACCCGGTGCAGCGCTCCTTCCTGGAGCAGCTGATGGACTCGATCGGCGTCAACCTGAACACGATCGTGGCCAATGCGCGCACCGACGAGCTGCTCGGCGAGTCGCAGCGGCTGACCGTGGAGCTGCAGGCGCGGCAGCGGGAGTTGCAGAGCTCGAACGAAGAGCTCGAAGCCAAGAACCTGGAGATCGAGCAGGCCCGGCAGGAGCTCGAGGAGCGGGCCCGCCAGCTCGCGCTCGCCTCCACCTACAAGTCCGAGTTCCTGGCCAACATGAGCCACGAGCTGCGCACGCCGCTCAACAGCCTGCTGATTCTGGCGCAGCTGCTCGCGCAGAACGCGGCGCACAACCTGACGCCCAAGCAGGTCGAGTACGCCGAGGTGATCCACTCGGCCGGCTCGGACCTGCTGCAGCTGATCAACGACATCCTGGACCTCTCGAAGGTCGAGGCGGGCAAGATGGTGGTCGAGCCGGAGCCGGTGGCCGTGCCGAAGCTGCTCGAGGACCTGGAGACCACCTTCCGGCCGCTGACCGGCCAGAAGGGCCTGCGCTTCGCGGTGACCGCGGCGCCGGACGTGCCCGCGCAGGTGGTGACCGACGGCGGCCGGGTGCAGCAGGTGCTGCGCAACCTGCTGTCGAACGCGGTGAAGTTCACCGAGTCCGGCCGGGTCGATCTCGAGGTCGTGCTGGCCGGTCCGGGCGAGGTGCCGGCCACGGTGCGGGCCGGCTCGCCGGTGCTCGCGTTCCGGGTCAAGGACACCGGGATCGGCATCCCGGAGGCGCAGCTGGAGAAGGTCTTCGGCGCGTTCCAGCAGGCCGACGGGACCACCAGCCGCAAGTACGGCGGAACCGGCCTCGGCCTCTCGATCAGCCGGGAGATCGCCAGCCTGCTCGGCGGCGCGATCGGCGCGCGCAGCACGGTCGCGGTCGGCAGCGAGTTCATCCTGTACCTGCCCGCCGAGCCGCCGACGCGCGAGCCCGCCTCGGCCCTGGCCGCG
This sequence comes from Actinospica robiniae DSM 44927, assembly GCF_000504285.1. Taxonomy (NCBI): domain Bacteria; kingdom Bacillati; phylum Actinomycetota; class Actinomycetes; order Catenulisporales; family Actinospicaceae; genus Actinospica; species Actinospica robiniae. The sequence goes on from NZ_KI632511.1 coordinate 1,131,131, forward strand.
CCCGCTTCGCGGGTGCTGGTGATCGAGCAGCCGCGCGGCGGACCGCTCACCCGGCTGGCCGAGACCGCGGCCGGGGAGCTCGCGCCGCTGGAGGTGGAGGTGCTGGTGGAGACGGCCGCGGACGCGCACGAGGCGGCGCTGCTGGCCTCCGCGGAGCCCGCCGGGCCGGTGCGCTGCGCCGTGCTGCAGCTGGACCTGCCGGGCGAGGGCATGATCCACCTGCTGGAGGCGATCGCGGCCGAGCCGGCGCTGCGGGAGCTGCCGGTGCTCGCCTACCAGGCGCCCGGGCTCGACCCCTCCTCGCACCGGCTGCTGCTCTCGCACGCCCGCCGGCATCCGCTGGAGCTGGTGGCGAGCCTCGACGAGCTGCGCCAGCGGGTGGCCGAGTACCTGGCCGCGGCCGACCCGGCCGACCGCTCCGGCCACGGCCGGCCGCTCGAACAGCACGCCGCGGTCCCGGCGGACGACGGCCGGCTGGCCGGGCGCACCGTCCTGGTGGTGGACGACGATCCGCGCAACGTCTTCGCGTTGACCAGCATGCTCGAGTTCTACGGGATGCGGGTGCTGCACGCGGACAACGGCCGGGCCGGCATCAGGATCCTGCGGCAGAACCCGGAGATCGACCTGGTGCTGATGGACGTGATGATGCCGGAGATGGACGGATACGAGGCCACCGGCCTGATCCGGGCCGATCCGGCCTACGAGCACCTGCCGATCATCGCGGTGACGGCCAAGGCGATGCAGGGCGACCGGGAGAAGTCCCTCGCGGCCGGCGCCACCGACTACATCGCCAAGCCGGTCCAGGCGCACGTGCTGGTGGAACGGGTCCGCCGCTACCTCAGCCGGTGAGCCCTGGTAGCGTGGGGCGCACCCCCGCCGGGCAAGCGATGAAGGGCGGCACGCCGTGACCGACCAGACGGCGCCGACGCTTTCGGTGTCGGCGCACTCCCCCTCCGCCGAAGCGACCGTGGTGGTGGCGGTCGGGGACGTCGACCTGGCCTCCGCGGACTATCTGCGCGGCCGGCTGCTGCCCGCGATCGAGCACGGCACGACCGTGCTCGACCTGGGCGGAGTAGAGTTCTGCGATTCCAGCGGACTGCGCGTGATCATGGAGATGGATCGCAAGGCGCGGGCCAACGGCGCGAGCTTCCGCCTCGCCGCGCCGACTGCGCCGGTGGCTCGCCTGTTCGGGCTGACCAAGGCGCACGAGGTGCTCGAGGTGTTCCCGGACGTCGAGACCGCGCTGCGCGGCTGAGGCTGTTCAGGCCGCGGGCACCTCGCGGACCACGTCGCGTGCCCGCTTGTCCTCCCGCGCGCCCAGGTAGCGCGGGTGGCGCAGCATCCCGTCACGCGTCCATTCGCCGAAGCCGATCTGCGCGACGAATTCCGGCCGGATCCAGTGCACTACGCCGCGTTCGCGCACGTCGTCGGCGAACGGCGAGGCGCGCTGCTGCAATCCGTCGAGCCGGGTCCGCAGCGCGTGCAGGGTCTTCACGTCCCAGCCCGTGCCGACTTTGCCGGCGAACCGCAGGTCCTCGCCGTCGTAGTAGCCGAGCAGCAGCGCGCCGAAGCCGACGCGGCTGCCGGCCGGTTCGGTGAACCCGCCGACCACGAACTCCTGGGCTTTGGCACATTTGAGTTTGAGCCAATCGGGTGAACGCCGGTGCGCGTAGGGGCCGTCGGCACGCTTGGCGATCAGCCCCTCCCAGCCACGCGAGCAGGCCCGCTCGACGGCGCCGTGCACATCCTCGGCGGCGCGCTGGTGGGCGGTGTAGCGCAGCGGCGCGGCGAAGTGCAGCGCCTCGTGCAGCAGGGCTTTGCGAGTGAGAAGGGGAAGCCGGGTGGTGTCGTTGGCATCGAGGCGCAGCAGGTCGAAAAGGAAGTAGGTGACCTTGACCCGGCTGCGGCGGGCCACGGCCGGGTCGCTCAGTCCGATCCGCTGCTGGAGCAGCCCGAAGTCGGTGGCGCCGTGGTCGAGCGCGCAGATCTCGCCGTCCACCGCGAAGTCGGCGCACGGCTGCGCGGCGAGCGCTTCGGCGAGTTCGGGGAAGGCTGCGTCGAGGGGCTTGCCGGTGCGTGAGAGCAGGCGCACCCGGTCGCCGGTGCGGATGGCGATCGCGCGGATGCCGTCGAGCTTGCGCTCGAGGATCCAGCCGGAGCCGAACTCGCGCCGGGCGCTGAGCGTCGCGAGCATCGCCGAACCCGGATTCTCCGACGCCGGGCGCAGCAGCGCGGACTGCCGGGCGACCACTTCATCGAGCGTCTCGCCCGGATTCCCGTTCACGATCAGGCCCCTGCGTCAGCCGGTGCGGGCCGGTTCCCGGGCGCCGATCGACAGGGCTCTGGCAAGGCCGTGGATCAGGGCCCTGAATCCATGGCGGTGCGACCGCGGATCGGTGCCGAGTAGCTGCGCCCGGCGGGCGGCGCACAGCGCATCGTGCAGGTCGGCGCCGATCTGCCGGCTCTCCACCAGCGGGCAGACGCGGTTGAGCGCGGGCAGCAACATCGTGTCCTGACGTTCGACGTGCCCTTGGATGCCGGCGACGAGCTGCCCGATCAGGATGTCGAGCTCGTCGTTCTCGGTGAAGGCGTCCTCGTGCCCGGCGCAACCCGGGGCCGCGTCGGCGTCGGCGGCGTCCTCACCCGGCGGAGGATCCTGGCCGGCCTGGGGCTTGCCGCACAGCCGCATGAAGGCCGAGATGCTGCGGGCCAGCGCCTCGTGCCGCGCGGTCTCCTCGGCCGCGGTCTGCGCGCCGTCCGGCAGGTAGCGGCACACCGCGGGCAGCAGATGGCTGGCCTCGACCTCGGCGTGGCTCGCGTAGCGGCTACAGGCCTCCAGCACCATCGCCCGGCGCGCCGGGCCGGCGCTCAACGTCGAAACGAGGGTGGCCAGCCGATCGATCTCATCGTGTTCCCTGGCGAGCTCAGCGGCTGCCTCGAGTGTCGCCACCGTCTCCATGGTCCCGATCACCCACTCACCGTCTGTGAAGAACCGGCACGATTCCCCGGTACCGGATCGATACCCGCGACTGCGTCGAACATGCGGCCCCGGTGCAGGTCACAGCGTCGCGCGCACCAACGCCGCAGCGAGATCCGGCAGTTCGTCGCCTTCGACCAACGATGCCAGCTTTGCAGGGTTGCGCGGGAGCCGCAGCTTGGCGGCGCCCGCCAGCGCCCGCTGATCGAAGGCGGGCCGCAGCTGCGGCCAGACGCCCTGGGCCTCGCGGCAGAAGATCTCCGCCCCGACCGGGCCGATCCGGCGGAACTCCTGGAGCAGGCGCCTGATCTCCTGAGGCTCTCCCCCGGCCTCGTCCCGGAGCCGGCGCAGGTCGCCGTGCCACCGGTCGACCAGCAGGTTCGCGCCCTCGCCGAGCGCCGTGGCGGTGCTCTCGTCGTAGCGCTTGTAGTGTGCGCGGCCGAGCGCGTCCACGATCGACTGCCAGGACGCTCCGGCCATGGCGCGCGGCGTGCGCCAACCGGCGGCGTAGATCTCGCGCGCCGCGGCGACGGCGATGGGCGTGCTGATCCGCACCGAGAGCAGCGTGGTGAGCACGAGCAGCTGGTAGAGCGGCGACGGGGTGTCCTTGAGCCGGATGCCGGCCTCCTGCGCGAACGTGGGGCCGGACTCCTCGATCAGTTTCGCCGCGCGGTCCTTCGCCGTCCGGCCTGCGGTCCTTCCCTTGCTCTCGCTCATCGTCTTGCCAGCCTTGTCCTCGCGCTTGTCATCGGCGGCGATCCGGCTGAGCGTGCGGCCAGTGCGGGCTGAGCGCAGCCGTTGCGGGTCGGCCTCGCTGTCCGCCTTCGCGTACCGATCGGACTTCTTGACCAGCAGCCAGTCGTCCGACCCGTCGCGGCCGTTCATCCGGGTCAGCGCGAACGCGCCGTGGAGCTTGTGCCCCTCCAGCACGAAGGAGACGTGCCCCCTCTCCACGCCCTCGGCCAGCGAGATCTCCGGACCCGAGCGCCCGGCCCTGGTCCGGTTCCGGTAGGTGCCCTCGTCCCACACCATGACCGTGCCGCCGCCGTACTCGCCCTTGGCGATCTCGCCCTCGAAGGTGCGGTACTGCATCGGATGGTCCTCGGTAGGCGTCGCCAGCCGTTTGACCTGCGGATCGTTCGAGGGCCCCTTGGGCACCGCCCAGGACTTGAGCACCCCGTCCGCCTCCAGCCGGAAGTCGTAGTGCATCCGGCGCGCGTCATGCAGCTGGACCACGAACACCGGCCGCCCGTCCCCACCCGCGCCGCCGCGGCTCCCGCCGTCCGGTTCGGCCGTCCGGTCGAAACTGCGCTTGCGCCGGTATTCAGCGAGGTGCTTGCCCGACTCGCCCATCTCGTCTCCCGTGCTCATCGCTTGCCTCGATTCTCGTCATCGGCGCGCTCGGCGTCGTGGTCGCGGCCCAGCGGCAGCCGCCGCGTGATCGGACCGGTGAAGCTCAGCAGCAGATAACTCGCCGTCGCCAGGCTGGCGAGCACCGGCAGGCCGGCGGCGCAGGCCGCGCCGATCGCGGCGGTGAGCCAGATCCCGGCCGCCGTGGTCAGCCCGCGCACCGAGCCGCGGTGCACGAAGATCACGCCGGCGCCGATGAAGCCGACCCCGGAGACGATCTGCGCGGCGACCCGGGACGGGTCGAGCACGATCGTGCCCCGGGTCAGCACGTCGCCGAACCCGTACTTGCTGACCAGCATGAACAGCGCCGAGCCGATGCCGACGACGGTGTAGGTGCGCAGCCCGGCGTCCTTCTGCCGCCACTCGCGCTCCAGCCCGACCAGCCCGGAGAGCAGGAAGGCCAGCACGAACTCGCCGACCTGCGCCCAGCCTTCGCCTTGGGACTGGATCACCGACGCAGCCGCCACCATCGCGATCCGTTTCCTTCCGCCGCCGTCGAGAAGCGAATCGGGTACCCGCCCGCGCCGGTGGTAACCAGCCTGGCCGCCCGCCTGCCGGCCCGCGACGCAAGGACCCGGGAATCAGCAGGGTGGCGCAAGCGCCGGCGGCGACCGGGCGCCGCGCGCGACAGAATGCCCGACGGCCCCGGCTGAGCCGGCGCGGGTGGTTTACCGGCCGGGCTTCGGGTCACGAAGAGGGCGAGATCTCCGTCTCCGGCGGGACGCGCGAACAAGGAGGCGCCGTCATGGCCGAGGCAGACCCACCGGGTGCGCCGTACGTGGACATGGGCGCGGACGCGAGCTGGGAGAGTGTCCTGACCGCGGTGCGGGAGGACCACCAGGAGCGCATCGTCGTCAACCTCGGGCCGCAGCACCCGTCCACCCACGGCGTGCTCCGGCTGATCCTCGAACTCGAGGGCGAGACGGTCATCGAGGCGCGCTGCGGCATCGGGTACCTGCACACCGGGATCGAGAAGAGCTGCGAGTACCGCAGCTGGACCCAGGGCGTCACCTTCGTCACCCGTGCGGACTATCTGGCCCCGATGTTCAACGAGGCCGCCTACTGCCTCGGTGTGGAGGCACTGCTCGGCGCGACCGAAGAGGTACCCGAACGGGCCAACGTCATCCGGGTCATGCTGATGGAGCTCGGCCGGATCGCCTCACACCTCGTCGCCATCGCCACCGCCGGCATGGAGCTCGGCGCGATCACCGTGATGACGTACGGCTTCCGCGAGCGCGAGCTCATCCTGGACATGCTCGAGGCGATCACCGGCAACCGGATGAACCACGCCTACATCCGGCCCGGCGGCCTGGTCACCGACCTGCCGCCGGACACCCCGGAGCGCATCGCCGAGCTGCTGCCGCTCCTGCGCGAGCGGCTCGAGGACTACCGGCGGCTGCTCGACGGCAACCCGATCTTCCGCGGCCGGACCGAGAACGTCGCATACCTCGACACGGCCGGCTGCCTCGCCCTCGGCGTCACCGGGCCCATCCTGCGCGCCACCGGCCTGCCGCACGACCTGCGCAAGTCCCAGCCCTACTGCGGCTACGAGGACTACGACTTCGACGTGCCGACCCGCACCGACGCCGACGCCTTCAGCCGCTACCTCGTGCGCGTGGACGAGATGCACCAGTCGCTGCGGATCGTCGAGCAGTGCCTCGAGCGGCTGCGTCCCGGCCCGATCATGCTGGAGGATCCGAAGATCGCCTGGCCCGCGCGGCTTTCGCTGGGCGGGGACGGGCAGGGCATCGATCTGGACCGGGTCCGGCACATCATGGCCGAGTCGATGGAGGCCCTGATCTACCACTTCAAGCTGGTCACCGAGGGCTTCCCGGTGCCGGCCGGCCAGGTCTACACGGCGGTCGAGTCCCCGCGCGGCGAACTCGGCGCCCACCTGGTCAGCGACGAGGGCACCCGGCCGTACCGGGTGCACCTGCGCGACCCGTCCTTCAACAACCTCCAGGCGCTGCCCGCGCTGATCGAGGGCGGCCTGCTGGCGGACGTCGTCGCGGCGATCTCCTCCGTCGACCCGGTATTGGGCGGCGCGGACCGCTGAGCGTGCCGCGTGTCAAGCACTGGGTTCTCTGCGGTTTCCGCTGATGGCGGACCGGGCATCTTCTCCGGCGTCTCGCGTCCTGTTTGCCGTAAGCGTCGTGTGCGGAGGCGGTAATGCCAGCGAGTTGGACGGGTTCGATCGTTTTCGGCATGGTCAGCGTCCCGGTGCAGCTGATGAAAGCCACCGAGGCGCACTCCGGGCCGAGATTCCACCAGGTGCACGAGAAGGACGGCGGTCGGATCCGGCTCAAGCGGTTCTGCGAGGCCGAGGACAAAGAGGTGCCCTACGCCGAGATCGCCAAGGGCTACGACCTCGGCGACGAGGAGGAGCTCATCCTGACCTCGGACGACCTGGAGAAGCTGCCGATCCCCAGCAAGGGCACGATCGAGCTGCTCGCGTTCGTGGACACCGACACCTTCGATCCGATGCAGTTCGAGACGGCGTACTACGTGGCGCCCGGCAAGCGCAGCCCGGCCAAGCCCTACGCGCTGCTGCGCGAGGCGATGCGCGAGTCCGGCAAGGTGGCCGTCTCCAAGATCACCCTGACCACGCGCGAGTCGCTCGCCGTGCTCCGGGTCAAGGACGACCTGCTGGTGCTGCACACGATGCTCTGGCCGGACGAGCTGCGCCCGGCCACCGGGATATCGCCGCCGACCGCCGAGGTGCGCGCCGAGGAGATGAAGATGGCGCACACCCTGATGGACGCGCTCTCGGAGAACTTCGACATCGAGGCGCTGCACGACGAGTACCGCGAGGCGGTCGAGGAGCTGATCGAGTCCAAGACCGAGGGCCGGGTGCCCACGCCCGCCTCGAAGCCGGCGCCGGTCTCGAACGTGGTGGACATCACCGCGATGCTCAAGCGCTCCATCGAGGCGCAGACCTCCCGCTCGGGCGGCTCGGGCGGGGCGAAGGGGCGCGGCGGCGGCGCGGCCAAGAAGGCCCCGGCCAAGAAAACCGCCCCGAAGAAGACCGCGGCGGCCAAGCGGACCACGGCGAAGAAGACCGCAGCCAAGAAGAGCACGGCGGGGCGGGGCGGGCGCAAGGCCGGCTGAGCCGCGCCGGCCGCCCATTGCGCTCTTGCGACCTACGGCAGCTTCGCGACCGTCAGCACGAACACCGAGTCCTCCAGCGCCTCCAGGCTGTGCCGGGCCGGCGGGATGGCGAGCAGGTCCCCGGCCATCGCCTCCCACGCGTCCTGGCCGCTGACCAGCCGGACCCGGCCGCGCAGCACCAGCACGCTGGCCTCGCCGGGGTTGTCGTGCTCGGAGAGCTCGGTGCCGGCGCGCAGGGCGAGGATCGTCTGGCGCAGCACGTGCTCGTGCCCGCCGTAGACCGTCTCCGCGCTGCGTCCGGCCGGGGTCGCCGCGGCCCGCTCGAGGTGTTCGCGGCCCAGCGCGTCGAGTGAGAACTTCTGCATGCTCCCGAGTCTGGCACGCCCCACGCCGGGCGGGCCGGAGGGCGGCGTATCGGCGCGTTCGGGGTATGTCCGGCGCATTCCGGGGTAACCGCGGCGGATGGGATCGAACGTCGCACGCAAGCTCATCGGCTCGCATCTGGTGTCCGGCGAGATGACGCCGGGCTCGGAGATCGGGCTGCGGATCGACCAGACGCTGACGCAGGACGCCACCGGCACGATGGTGATGCTCGAGCTCGAGGGCATCGGCCTGGACCGGGTGGCCACGGACCTCTCCGTCCAGTACGTCGACCACAACCTGCTCCAGGCGGACGAGCGCAACATGGCCGACCACCTGTTCCTGCGCTCCGCGGCCCGCCGTTTCGGCCTGTGGTACTCCGGGCCGGGAAACGGGGTCTCGCACCCGACCCACATGGAGCATTTCGGCAAACCCGGTTCCACCCTCGCCGGTTCGGACTCGCACACCTGCGCGGCCGGCAGCCTGGGCATGCTCGCGATCGGCGTGGGCGGCCTGGAGGTGGCGCTGGCCATGGCGGGCGAGCCGCTGTACGTGGCGATGCCGCGGATCTGGGGCGTGCGCCTGGTCGGGCGGCTGCCGGACTGGGTCAGCGCCAAGGACGTGGTCCTCGAGATGCTGCGCCGGCACGGGGTCGGCGGCGGGGTGGGCCGGATCATCGAGTACCACGGGCCGGGGCTGGAGGCCCTCTCGGCCATGGACCGGCACGTGATCGCGAACATGGGCGCGGAACTCGGCGCGACCACGAGCGTCTTCCCGGCCGACCGGGCGGTGCGCGACTTCCTGCGCTCCCAGGGGCGCGGCGAGGACTACACGGCGCTCGCGGCCGACCCGGACGCGACGTACGACGTGGAGGACGAGATCGACCTGTCGTCGCTGGAGCCGCTGATCGCGCGGCCGGGCTCGCCCGGTGACGTGGTGACGGTGTGTGAGGCGGCCGGGCAGGAGGTGCACCAGGTCGTGGTCGGCTCCTCGGCCAACCCGGGGCTGCGCGACTTCGAGATGGTCGCGGCCCTCGTGCGCGGGCGCACGATCCACCCGCAGGTCTCGCTCGACGTGAACCCGAGCAGCCGTCAGATCCTGCTGGAGCTCACCCGGTCCGGCGCGACCGCCGCGTTGGTCCAGGCCGGGGCGCGGATCCACCAGACCGGCTGCATGGGCTGCATCGGCATGGGCCAGGCGCCCGCCGTGGGCCACCACAGCCTGCGCACCTTCCCGCGCAACTTCCCCGGACGCTCGGGCACCAAGGACGACAAGGTCTGGCTCTGCTCTCCGGAGACGGCCGCGGCCGCAGCGCTGACCGGCCAGATCACCGATCCACGGGAGCTGCCCGAGCACCTCGGCATCGCCTATCCGCACATCTCGCCGCCGCGTGAGGTCACCGTCATCGACACACAGTTCGAGGCGCCGCTCTCGCCGGAGCAGGCGAGCCAGGTGCAGCTCGACAAGGCGCCGAGCATCGGCGGGCTGCCCGAGCTCGACCCGCTGCCCGACGAGCTGACCGTTCCGGTGCTGATGAAGGTGGGCGACGACGTGTCCACCGACGAGATCCTGCAGGCGGGCGCACGCGCGCTGCCGTTCCGCAGCAACATCGAGAAGCTCGCCGAGTTCACCTTCGTCCAGCTCGACGAGGACTACCCGCGGCACGCGCACGAGACCGGCGCGCACGCCGTGGTCGGCGGCGTCAACTACGGGCAGGGTTCCTCCCGCGAGCACGCCGCGATCGCGCCGCGCCACCTCGGGCTGCGGCTCGTGCTCGCCAAGTCGTTCGCGCGCATCCACCACCAGAACCTGGCGAACTACGGCATCCTCCCGCTGGAGTTCGCCGAGCCCGGGGACTACGACCGGATCGAGCGCGGTGACGAGTTGGTGCTCACGAACCTGCGTGGGCAGCTGGAGAACGGCGACAGCGTGGAGATCCGCAACACCACGCGCGACCAGACCTATCCGGCGCGGCATCACCTGTCGGAACGTCAGGTCAAGTCGGTGCTGGCGGGCGGTCAGATCCCGCTGCTCAAGCAGAGATGAGCCGTGCCGGTACGCGGCGGCATAGGCACAGGCACAGACCGCTCAGCCGGGCCGCCGCACCGCGTAGATCGGCATCCACTTCATCGGCTCGAGGGTGACCCGCGCGCCTCGGTGCGGTGCGACCACTACCTTCCCACCGCCTGCGTAGATGCCGACGTGCGAGGCGTCGCGGTAGAAGATCACGAGGTCCCCGGCCTTGATCCGGCCGAGCGGCACGGCTTTACCCGTGCGTGCCTGCTGCTGCGTCGTGCGCGGGATCGAGACCCCGGCCGTGCGCCAGGCCCGTTGGACCAGACCGGAGCAGTCGTAGACAGCAGGGCCGGTGCCGCCGTAGACGTAGGGCTTGCCGCGCTGCGCGAGGGCGAAGTTCAGGGCGATCCGGCCGCGCGCCGCCACGCTGACGGGCGCCCGGCTGACCGCGGCCGGATGCGCCTTAGCCCGGTGCACCACCACCGGTCTCGTCACTCGGAGCGCGCCGGCTTCGGATGCGGGAGCCGCCGGAGCCACCGCTATGCTCGCCGCCATCGCGAGCACGGCTGCGCATACGCGGACCCACCTGCGCCGGAACCGGTTCGTACGGCAGCCATCTGATCTACACATACGACCTTCTTCGCGAGCCGGGGATGGGCCGCCGCAGGTGCCCGACCCGCCTCCGCGTATGCGCGCATACGTCCCGCAATGGGCCGAATCAGCCACCGTACGCAATCGTGCGCGCCGCCGGACGACTGAGGCCGGCCGCACAGCGCTCGCAGCGCCGTGCGGCCGGCCTCACAGCCCTCGGTCAGGCGGGTCTCAGCCCGCGTCGTCGTCGCCGGAGGGCCCCTCCGCGTCCTGCTGGCGCACGTGGAAGACCACCTCGCCGTCCTGGGCGGTGTCCGCGTCCAGGACCTTGTCGGCGAGCCGGCCGGCCGCCACCGGGTCCAGGTAGAGCCGGCCGCCGCGCACCTGGAAGACCTCGTCCTTCGGCCCCGGGCCGGCGGTCAGCGCGGCGTTCCAGCCCTCGACGGCGCGTTCGCCGCCACCGGTCGCCGTGCTGATCCGCAGCCCGGCGCTCTCCGGCAGCTCGGGCCGGTCGGTCAGGGCGTCGATCGTCTCGGCAGCGGCTTCGGTCAGAACCAACATCGCATTCTCGCTTTCGTCGTCCTCGTGGTTGGATCCCGCCCGGTCATTCGGGGCGGGCCGGCAGCGGCTCGACCAGCGTCAGCACGCCGAGGCCTTCGTGCGCCTGGACGCGGACGTCGCCGACGAGGGCGCGCAACAGCGCCCAGCCCGTCTCGTCCACCTGCGGCCAGCCCGCCGGGGTGGCCGCGCGGACGCTGACGTGCAACTCGTCGGGGAACAGGTCGTAGCTGATCTCCATGGTCTCCGGCAGCGGCCAGGTACCGAGTCCGGCGGGCTCGGGCGAGCCGGCCTCCAGGAAGCAGAGGCAGGCCTCGTTCACGGCCAGTCTCAGGTCCGTGACCCGGGTCAGCGGGAAGCCGAGCACGGCGGCGACGTGCATCGCGCAGGTACGCGCCAGCGCCAGATAATCCTTGTCCGCGAGCATGTTCAGCGTCACCATCCGCACCGGAGCCGTGCTCCGCGTGTCGGTGATTCCCGAGGTCGCCCGTACGCCGTCAGTCACCGGTCTGCTCCCCTTCTGACGAAGACCAGCAGCCCTGGTTACCGCAATCGCGGCAACAATGCGCCCGAACCCGAACGCGCTGAGATCCTCAACGGATCAGGCCGCGGTCAGCGAGAATCCCTCGCGCAGCTGCGCGATGATCTTCGCCAGCAGCCGGGAGACCTGCATCTGGGACAGGCCCAGCTCCTCGCCGATCTCCGCCTGGGTCATCCCGCGGAAGAAGCGCAGCAGCAGGATCCGCTTGTCCCGCGCGGGCAATCCGGCCACCAGCCCGCGCAGCACCTCGAGGTTCTCGGTCAGCGCGAACCCGGGGTCGTCGTCGCCCAAGAGCTCGCCCAGACTGGCGCTGTCCTCCTCGAACCCGACCGGCCGGTCGAGCGAGGAGGTGGTGTACGCCCCGGCCGCGTCGAGCGCCTCGACCACCTCGTCCTGTTCGACGCCGATGCGCGCGGCGAGCTCCGGGATGGTCGGCTCGCGGCCGAACTGCGCGATCAGGTCGTCGCGGCTGCGGTGCAGCGCCGCGGTGAGCTCCTGCATGTGCCGCGGCACGTGGACCGACCAGGTCGCGTCCCGGAAGTAGCGCTTGATCTCGCCCACGATCATCGCGGTGGCGTAGCCGAGGAACCCGGTGCCGTGCTCCGGGTCGAAGTTGTCCACCGCCTTGACCAGGCCCAGGTAAGCGACCTGGTCGAAGTCGTCCTCGGCCCCGTCGTGCCGGCTGTAGCGGCGGGCGATGTGCCGGGCGTAGGGCATGTGGTCCTCGACCACCTCCGCGCGCAGCCTCTCCCGCCGCGCGTCGCCCTCCGGCAGGTCGGACATCCGCCGCAGCACGCGCATCGTCTCCGCGCGCTGCTCAGCGCGCTGTTCGGCGCGCTGCTCGACACACGCCATCCACCTTCACCTCCGGCCCTGATCGACGCCAAGGTGGGCCGCTACCCGTTTCCGTGCTCGAATCACCCGTTCGGCCGGATTGTTTCCGCGCGGGCGCGTGCGGCGGCGGAAACTGGATACTCGTGGCGATCAAGCCCGACCGAAGAAGCGAAGCGAGAAGGGAAGACGTTCATGTCCGTTTCGCACGATGCCAGGTCGCAGGCCCTTTCCCCGCCGACCGACCTGGGCGAGAGCTACGACCCGTTCCGCGCGACCCACCCGGCCGTGCTGGTCCACGACGCCGCGAGCGACGTGTTCGAGCAGGCCTGGGCGGACCGTACCGCCCGCTGCCCGCAGTGCCACAACGGCACCGCCGAGGCACGCGGGACCGCCTCGTTCGACAACCGCCGCTGGGTGCGCTTCAGCTGCGGCGACGTGATCTCGGTGGAGCAGACGGCCGGCTGAGCCGCCGCGGCCGCCGGGGCGCGGCCGGCCGGCTCACTCGAAGCCCTCGCGCAGGTCGCACAGGATCTTGGTGAGGATCCGGGAGATCTGCATCTGGGACAGACCGAGCTCCTCGCCGATCTCCGCCTGCGTCATCCCGCGGAAGAAGCGCAGCAGCAGGATCCGCTTGTCCCGGTCCCGCAGCTCCGAGACCAGGCCGCGCAGTACCGCCCGGTCCTCGGTCAGCGCGAAGCCCGGGTCCTCGCCGCCGATCAGCTCGCCGAGGCTGGCACAGTCCTGCCCGAAGCCGACCGGACGGTCGAGCGAAGAGGTGGTGTAAGCGCCGGCCGCGTCGAGTGCCTCGACCACCTCGTCCGGATCGACCCCGATGTGCTCGGCCAGCTCCGGTATGGTCGGCTCCCGGCCGAGCTCGGTGGTCAGCGCGTCGGTGGCCTTGTGCAGCGCGCCGGTGAGCTCCTGCATGTGGCGCGGTACGTGCACGCCCCAGGTGGCGTCGCGGAAATAGCGCTTGATCTCGCCCACGATCATCGGCGCGGCGTAGCCGAGGAACGCGGTGCCGTGGTCCGGGTCGAAGTTGTCCACCGCCTTGACCAGGCCCAGATAGGCGACCTGCTCGAAGTCCTCGTCGGCCACCCCGCGGCGGCCGTAGCGGCGGGCGATGTGCCGGGCGTAGGGCATGTGGTCCTCGACCACCGCCGCGCGCAGCCTCTCCCGCTCGAGGTCGCCGGCGGGCAGCCCGGACATCCGCCGCAGTACGCGCATCGTCTCGGCGCGCTGATCGGCACGGTCGTCGCACGCCGCTTCGCCCGGGCTCGGAACCGCCGGGCCCGGGATCATCGGCTGATCTTCCACGCTGGGACTTTCCTGACGAGAGCCGATCGAAGGCAGATACTGCAGCCCGGTGGGTAACCGACTGCGGGCTCTCGCAAACGCCACTCGCACGGAAGAGGTCGCCCCCGATATGCGCGCTCCACCTTCCGGCCGCGTCCGCGCTGGTCAGTGGCCTGCCGCGCCGGCTCGGGCCGTCTGAACGTCCTCGAACAGATCAGCGCATCGGCAGCGGCTCGATCAGGGTCAGGACGCCGATGCCTTCCCGCACCTCAATCCGGACCTGGCCGACCAGGCTGCCGAGCATCGCCCAGCCGAGCTCGTCGCGCGCCGGCCAGCTCCGCGGCGCCCGGGCCCGGATGGTGACGTGCAGGTGGCGGGGGTAGCGGTCGTAGCTCAGCTCCATCGTCTCCACGGTCTCCGGCGGCGGCGCGTCCGCGCTGACCGGCCGGGCCGGGGTGAGGAAGGAGGTGCAGGCCTCGTCGACGGCGAGGCGCAGGTCGTTGACCCGCGGCAGCGGAAGGAAGAGCAGCGCGCCGACGTGCATCGCCGAGGTGCGGGCCAGCGCGAGGTAGTCCTGGTCGGCCAGCAGGGTCAGGGTGACCATCCGCACCGGCGTGCCGTCCTCGAGATCCCGCGTCTGCCCCATCGCCCCACGTCGCTCCCGGCCGGTGTACCGACTCAAGATTATGCGCCAGGGCGGTGCTCCGCCCCGGCTTCCGCGCCCACCGCGCGAAGCCGGGGCGGAGCTGCCTCCGGACCCTGACTCAGCTGCTCAGCTGAGGGTCCACTGCTGGTTGGAACCGCCGTTGCAGGTCCACAGCTCCACGAGGGCGCCGTTGGCCGTGGAGGCCCCCGTCACGTCGAGGCAGAGGCCGGACTGGACCCCGGTGATCGTGCCGTTCGAATTGACGGTCCACTGCTGGTTGGTCTGGCCGTTGCAGGCGTAGATGATGACCTTCGTGCCGGCCGTCGTGCCCTTGCCGTTCGCGTCCAGGCAGAAAGTCGAGCCGGAGACGGTCGCGGTCAGCTCGTTCGAGGAGTTGCGGGTCCAGGTCTGGTTCGCCCCTCCGCTGCAGGTGTTGATGTCCACCTGGGTGCCCGAGGTCGTGGTCGAGTTCGGGTCCTCGAGGCACTTGCCGGCGCCCACCGCGTGGAGCTCACCGGCGCTGCCGCCGGTGCTGGTGCCGCCGGAGCCGTATCCGGCCGCGACGATGTTGGCCTGGACCGAGGCCTCAGTCGCGGACGAGGCGTAGCCGGTGGTCATGACGCCCTCGTAGAAGGTGCCCGCCGAGCTCTTGCTGTTGTCACCACCGATTCCGAGGATGATCGCACCCTGCTTGTGCATCGGGTTGTAGCCCGAGACGTTGGGGCGTGCGCCGCTGTAGTCGGTGGCCAGGCCGCCGGACTGCGCGTTGCCGCCGAGGATGGCCCACTGGTTGGCGCCGCCCTCGATCATCGCGGTGGTGTAGCGGTAGTTGGTCGTCGGGTCGTTCGAGTTGTATCCGGCGTTGACGCCCGAGTACAGCCCGTTCTCCATGTCGGCCATGATCCACGGGCCGTTGCCGGCGCCGTAGCCCCAGGCCTTCTCCGTACCGAAGTAGATCGCTTCCATGGTGCCGTTGCCGTCGTCGTGGGCGTCGGTCTCGGCGTTGCCGTAGTCGAAGCAGCAGCCCGAGTTGTAGTGGGTGCCGTCGAGCACCGCGTACTCGCTCTCGGCGTTGTCCCCGGTCGCGATCCCGCTGGTGGAGTCGTCACGGTAGCCGTCGCCGGCCGCGATGTAGACCCCGTACGCCTCATGCCCGTTCAGGGTCGTCGGTGCGGCGGTCGCGTTCGCCAACGCGTCCGGGCCGCCGGCCGCGCCGCCCGCGGGCGCGTCGGTCAGGTTGTTGCCGTGGCCGGACTGGTCGTAGATCTCTGTGATCACGCACGAGGTGCCGGAGCAGAACGAGTCCTGCGCCGCCGCGTTCGCATAGCCGCCGGCCGAGGTCACGCCGATGTTCAGCGTCGTGTTATCCGACGAACGCCGCACCTGGTAGAGGTTCCCGTTGTACGCCGCGTACAGCGCGCGCGTCGTCGAGTGCGCCGCCACGCAGGGCGTGCCACCGGACGCGTAGATGTCGCACGGACCCTGGGTCGCGGCCTGGGCCGGGATCGCGGTGGCGAGGACGCCGACGAAGCCGCCCAGCGCCACGCCGGCCGCGAGCGTCATCTTGCTGATAGCGCTAACATGCCAGCGCAGGTGGGGGCCGCGGCGCAACGTGCGGACAGGGGGCGCGGAGCTCGTGTCTCTGGTCATCAGCTCTCCTGACGAAGCCGTCCGGGCACGCGGGATACGCGCCCGATGTGAGCGTTAACATTTTGAGCACCACGCGGGCCCGCGGGTGAAGGTGTCGCTGTGGGTGGCGCGAAGGGTTCTGGGGAAAGATGCCCCGGCTTCAGCCCTCTGTCAAGGGTCCGAAACCGGCCGGACACGTCGATCGATGATCAGGACGCCCCGGGCCCCGCCCGACCTGCTGTCACATGCCGCCGGACACGCGCAGCACCGCGCCGGCGGCGAAGGACGCGTCGGGCGAGAGCAGCCAGGCGACCGCACCCGCGATCTCCTCCGGCCGGCCGGCGCGGCCCAGCGGGATGTTCGGCGCCATCCAGGCCGGGCGCTGCGGATCTTCATGGAACTCGGTCCAGACCACGCCGGGCGCGACGCAGTTGACCCGGATCCCGTCCGCGGCGACCTCCTTGGCCAGCCCCACCGTCATCGCGTCCACGGCGGCCTTCGCGGCGGCGTAGTGCACGTATTGGCCGGGGCTGCCGAGGGTCGCGGCCGCCGAGGAGATGTTCACGATCGCGCCGCCACGGCCCGCGCCCGACATGTCGCGGATGGCGCGGCGCGCGCACAGCAGGTACCCGAGCACGTTGACGGCCAGCGCATCGTGCAGGCCGGCCGGATCCGCCTCGGCGAGCGTCCCGTTCGGCCCGCTGACCCCTGCGTTGTTGACCAGGCCGGTCACCGGCCCGAGCTCGGCCGCGGCGGCGTCGAAGAGCCGGTCCACTGACGTGGCGTCAGCAGTGTCCACCTGCACGCACGCACACGCACGCCCGGCCTGCCGCACGTCGGCGGCGACGAGCTCGGCGGCTGCGGCGTCATGCCGGTAGCCGATCACCAAGTCGTGCCCCTCGGCCGCGAGCCTGCGGCAGATCGCCGCCCCGATTCCGCGACTGCCTCCGGTGACGACCGTGATCATTTGCGCCATAGCCGAAGACTACCCCCGGTCCACTACTGTGACGCGCATGGACGAAGCCGCCGCAGCCCCCGCCGCACCGAGCTGGGAAGTCTGGCGCCAGGACGACAACGGCAACCGCTACCTCGTCTCCGCCCACCCTGACGTAGCCGCTGCTCGGATCCGCGTGGCCGAGCTCGAATCAGGTGTCGCACATAAGCAGACGTATTGGGTGAGCGAGCGTGACAGTCATACCTGATCCGGAGCCTGACTGGCGGCCGGCGCTCTCCTACCAGGGCGGCAACAGCAATCCCGTGCGGCAACGCTCGATGTTCGACCGAGCGGGCCGGCACTATCGCGAGATCGCGATCCTGCGGCTCGAGTTGCAACAGCTCGCGCATCGCCTTCGGCTGCACGTCGAGGCCGGGTTCGACGAACTGGGTGAGATCGAGGCCGCCTTCTTCGCGATCGGTGACCTCGAATTCTTGGCGTACCGCTACCGGGCCGACCACGGGGTCCTCGTCGACCTGCATCGCGGGGCGGATCTGGAGGCGGCTGAGGCGCTCGACCGGCTTCTCAGCGTGCTGGGTGTGGATCGCGGTGTCATCGCCGCGCTCGTCCAACCGGACGGCTCGTGGGAGACGATGGATTAGCGCCCGCTTGATCGCCTCGGCGCCCGAAGCTTGGACCAGCGAGTTCGACAGCGTTCGATGACCCGACGCCCCTTCAGTGCGACAATGGCAGCTCGGGCCGGCGTCCGACGCGCGGCGGCCGGGCGGCGGAGGGACGGGGCAGGTGGCGGACACTGCTGGTGATGGGACGGGGCCGCGGGCGGTCACCATCGCGTCCATCGCGCAGTCGGCCGGGGTCTCCGTGCCCACCGTCTCCAAGGTGCTCAACGGCAGATCGGGCGTCTCCCCCGAGACCCGGGCCCGGATCGAAGGGCTGATCGACCAGTACGGCTATCGGCGCCCGCCGCACCGCAGCAACGTGGTCGAACTCGTCTTCCGCGAACTCGAGACGATGTGGGCCGTGGAGATCATCCGGGGCGTGGAACGCGTCGCGCGGCGCAACCGGGTCGGGGTGGTCGTCTCCGGCTACGGCCGCGAGGACTCCGACGGAGCCGGCTCCCCGGTCGAGGACACGGTCGAACGCCGTCCGCACGCCGTGCTCTCGGTCGCGCGGCTGTCCGAACGGGAGCGCGGGCAGCTGACGGCGAGCCGGATCCCGTTCGTTGTCTTCGATCCGGTCGACGAGCTGCCCGACGACGTGGCCTTCGTCGGCGCGACGAACTGGCGCGGCGGACGCTCGGCCACCCGGCACCTGATCGACCTCGGGCACCGCCGCGTCGCCATGATCTCCGGTCCTGACCACGCCTTCTGCCGGGCCCGGCAGGCCGGCTACACCTCCGCCATGGCCGCGGCCGGGCTGGCCGTGGACCCGGAGCTGGTGGTCAGCACGCAGCTGACCCGGGAAGCGGGCTGCGCGGCCGGGCGCGCCCTGCTGGCCCTCGCCGAGCGGCCGACCGCGATCTTCGCCGCGAACGACATGCAGGCGCTCGGGGTCTACCAGGCCGCGCGCGAGGCGGGCCTGGCCATCCCGGCCGACCTGAGCGTGGTCGGGTTCGACGACCTGCCGGTGGTGGCGTGGATGGACCCGCCGCTCACCTCCGTGCACCAGCCGCTGGCCGAGATGGCCGCCGCGGCGACCGAACTCGCCCTCGCGCTCGGCCGCGGCGAGCCGGCGCCGCAGCTCGGGATGGAGATCGCCACCACGCTCGCGGTGCGCGCCAGCACCGCTCCCCCGCCGGGCGCCCCGCGCCCCTCGGAGTGAACCTCTAAGCTGGTCGGACGCCCGGCGAAGCGGCCGGGCCCGGACCGACGGAGGAACTCGCGATGCCCAAGGCGACCCGGCCGAAGCCGAGCACGTCCGCGCCCGACGCGGACAGCCACGACCTCATCCGGGTGGTCGGAGCGCGCGAGAACAATCTCAAGGACCTGAGCGTGCAGCTGCCCAAGCGGCGGCTCACGGTGTTCACCGGCGTGTCCGGCTCGGGCAAGAGCTCACTGGTGTTCGGCACGATCGCGGCCGAGTCGCAGCGGCTGATCAACGAGACCTACAGCGCCTTCGTGCAGGGCTTCATGCCCACCCTGGCCCGGCCCGAGGTCGACGTGCTCGAGGGCCTGACCACGGCGATCATCGTGGACCAGCAGCGGATGGGGGCGGACCCGCGCTCCACGGTCGGCACCGCCACCGACGCGAACGCGATGCTGCGGATCCTGTTCAGCCGGCTCGGCAAGCCGCACGTCGGCTCGCCCAACGCCTTCTCCTTCAACGTCCCCTCGATCCGGGCCAGCGGCGCGATCACGGTGGAGCGCGGCAACCAGAAGCGCGAGCACGTCACCTTCACCCGCACCGGCGGGATGTGCCCGCGCTGCGAGGGGCGCGGCTCGGTCTCGGACCTCGACCTGGCCGAGCTGTACGACGCCTCGAAGTCGCTGAACGAGGGCGCGATCACCGTGCCCGGATACACCGGCGGCGGGTGGAACTCGCGGCTGTACATCGAATCCGGGTTCTTCGACCCGGACAAGCCGATCAGCAAGTTCACCAAGAAGGAGCTGCAGGACTTCCTGCACCGGGAGCCGACCCGGATGAAGATCGCCGGGATCAATCAGACCTATGAGGGGCTGATCCCGCGCATCCAGCGCTCGATGCTCTCCAAGGACAAGGAGGGCATGCAGCCGCACGTGCGCGCCTTCGTGGATCGCGCCGTCACCTTCACCACCTGCCCGGACTGCGAGGGCACCCGGCTGAGCGAGGCCGCGCGCTCGTCGAAGATCAAGGGGATCAACATCGCGGACGCGTGCGCGATGCAGGTCAGCGACCTGGCCGAGTGGGTGGCGAAGCTCAAGGAGCCTTCGGTGGCGCCGCTGCTCACCGCGCTCGGGCACACGCTCGAGTCGTTCGCCGAGATCGGGCTGGGCTACCTCTCGCTGGACCGGCCGGCCGGGACGCTGTCGGGCGGCGAGGCGCAGCGGGTGAAGATGATCCGGCAGCTCGGTTCCTCGCTCACCGATGTCACATACGTGTTCGACGAACCGACGATCGGCCTGCACCCGCACGACATCCAGCGGATGAACGAGCTGCTGCTGCGGCTGCGCGACAAGGGCAACACCGTGCTCGTGGTCGAGCACAAGCCGGAGACGATCGCGATCGCGGACCACGTCGTGGACCTCGGCCCGGGCGCGGGGACCGCCGGCGGCGAGGTGATGTTCGAGGGCGACGTCGCGGGGCTGCGCTCCAGCGGTACCGTCACCGGGCGGCACCTGGACGACCGTGCCTCGCTCAAGTCCTCGGTGCGCAAGCCCTCGGGCGCGCTCGAGGTGCGCGGCGCGAACACGCACAACCTGCGCGACGTGGACGTGGACCTGCCGCTCGGCGTGCTGACGGTGCTCACCGGCGTGGCCGGCTCGGGCAAGAGCTCGCTGATCCAGGGCTCGGTGGCCGGTCTCGACGGCGTCGTGCTGGTGGACCAGACGCCGATCCGCGGGTCCCGGCGGAGCAACCCGGCCACCTACACCGGGGCGCTCGAGCCGATCCGCAAGGCCTTCGCCAAGGCGAACGGGGTCAAGCCGGCCCTGTTCAGCGCCAACTCCGAGGGCGCCTGTCCGACCTGCAACGGCGCCGGCGTCGTCTACACCGATCTGGCGGTGATGGCGAGCGTGTCGAGCACCTGCGAGGAGTGCGAGGGCAAGCGGTTCGACTCGTCCGTGCTGGAGTACCGGCTCGGCGGCCGCGACATCAGCGAGGTCCTGGCCATGCCGGTGGCCGAGGCCGCGGAGTTCTTCGGCGCGGGCGAGGCCCGCACCCCGGCCGCGCAGGCGATCCTCGACCGGCTCGTGGACGTCGGCCTCGGCTACCTCGGCCTGGGCCAGCCGCTCACCACGCTCTCCGGCGGCGAGCGGCAGCGGCTGAAGCTGGCCACCCACCTCGGCGAGAAGGGCGGGGTGTACGTGCTCGACGAGCCGACCACCGGCCTGCACCTCGCCGACGTGGAGCAGATGCTCGCCCTGCTCGACCGGCTGGTGGACGGCGGGAAGTCGGTCATCGTGATCGAGCACCACCAGGCCGTGATGGCGCACGCGGACTGGATCGTCGACCTCGGCCCGGGCGCCGGGCACGACGGCGGCCTGGTCGTGTTCGAGGGCACCCCGGCCGAGCTGGTCGCCGACCGCTCCACGCTCACCGGCCGGCACCTGGCGCAGTACGTCGAGGGCTGAGACGCGCGCCCCCTGCGGAGGCGGTGGCTCACCGTAATCTGCTACAACCGTGTCGTGAAGCACAACTGGCGACGAACGTGAGGAGAGTCCGCGTGTCCGGCGGAAGCGAGACCTTGGAGTTCCAGGCGGAGACCCGTCAGCTGCTGCACCTGGTGGTGCACTCGCTCTACTCGAACAAGGACATCTTCCTGCGGGAGCTGATCTCCAACGCCTCGGACGCGCTGGACAAGCTCCGGCTCGAGTCGCTCAAGGATCCGGACCTGCCCGCGGACACCGCGGACCTGCACATCGAGATCGAGGCGGACGCCGGCGCGCGAACGCTGACCGTGCGCGACAACGGGATCGGGATGTCGCGCGACGAGGTGGTCGAGCTGATCGGGACGATCGCGAAGTCGGGCACGGCGAGCCTGCTGGAGAAGCTCAAGCAGGCCAAGGACGCCGCGGCCTCGACCCTGATCGGCCAGTTCGGCGTGGGGTTCTACTCGGCGTTCATGGTCGCCGACAAGGTCTCCCTGGTCACCCGGCGGGCCGGCGAGGAGCACGGCACCCGCTGGGAGTCGGCTGGTGAGAGCACCTACGAGATCGAGCGGGTCGAGCAGGCGCCGCAGGGCACCAGCGTCACCCTGCACCTGAAGCCGGCCGACCCGGACAACCACCTGTTCGACTACACGGCCGAGCGCAAGATCCGAGAGATCGTCAAGAAGTACTCCGACTTCATCCGCTGGCCGATCCGGCTGGCCGCCCCCGCGTCGGACACGGCGGACACGGCGGACACGTCGGCCGAGGCGGCGCCGATCAACTCGATGAAGGCGCTGTGGGCCCGGCCGCGCAACGAGATCACCGAGGCCGAGTACCACGAGTTCTACAAGCAGCTCGCCCACGACTGGTCCGACCCGCTGGAGACCATCCACTTCAAGGCCGAGGGCACGTTCGAGTACGAGGCGCTGCTCTTCCTGCCCGCGCAGGCCCCGTTCGACCTCTACACCCGCGAGGCCCGGCGCGGTGTCCAGCTTTACGTGAACCGCGTGTTCATCATGGACGAGTGCGACGCGCTGATGCCGCAGTACCTGCGCTTCGTCAAGGGCGTCGTGGACGCGCACGACCTGTCGTTGAACGTCTCGCGCGAACTGCTGCAGCACGACCGGCAGATCCGCGGGGTGCGCCGGCGCCTGGTGACCAGGGTGCTGTCGACCGCGAAGGACCTGCAGGGCAAGGACCCGGAGAAGTACCGCGGCTTCTGGGACGCGTTCGGCCGGGCGCTGAAGGAGGGCCTGCTCGAAGACCAGGACAACCAGGCCACGCTGCTCGAACTGCTCCTGCTCGACACGACCCACGACGCTGCCGAGCCGACGACGTTGCGCGCGTACGTGGAGCGGATGAAGCCGGAGCAGAGCGAGATCTACTACCTGACCGGGTCCAGCCGCGCGGCCGTGGAGAACTCGCCGCACATGGAGGCGTTCCGGGCCAAGGGCTACGAGGTGCTGGTCCTGGTCGATCCCATCGACGAGGTCTGGGTCGACCAGGCGCCCGAGTTCGACGGCAAGGCGCTGCGGTCGATCGCCAAGGGTCAGGTGGACCTGGACGCGGCGGAGCAGAGCGAAGAGGAGGGCAAGGCGCAGGCCCAGGCGCAGGAGGAGTTCACCCCGCTGCTCGAGTTCCTGGCCGAGTCGCTGGCCGAGAAGGTCAAGTCGGCCCGGCTCTCCACCCGGCTCACCGACTCCCCCGCCTGCCTCGTCGGCGACACGAACGACCTGACGCCGGCGCTGGAGAAGCTCTACCGGGCGATGGGCCAGCCGGTGCCGCACACCAAGCGCATCCTCGAGGTGAACGCGGCGCACCCGCTGATCACCGGCCTGCGCACGGCCCACGCCGCGAACTCGGGCGACCTCGGCGAGAGCGCGGAACTGCTCTACGGCCTCGCCCTGCTGGCCGAGGGCGGGGAACTGGCCGACCCGGCCCGATTCAGCAAGCTGATCGCCGATCGGCTGGCGCCGACGGTCTGAGCACGCGTGTTCCCGGCCGCGGGTCGCTTTCTCGCGGCCGGACCAGGTGGCTCGGGTCTACTGCGAGTTGATGGTCGGCTGGGTGCTCGTGGGGTGTGAGCGTGGCGTGTCGGGTCAGGGTGGTCGTCTTGGTGTGGGCGGCCGCTTCGCGCCGCCCGTTTCGTCTGACCACCCGCCCACCCGTTGCGTCGGCGGAGCGGGCTGCGGTTTCAAGATCTCGCCTCCGGCGCGGGCCTTCCCTCGGAGAGAGATGCCGGGGTTGCGTGGGTGCTGTCGTTGGCGGAGCGGACTGGGGTTCGGGGTGGTGGGGTTGCGGGGGCGTGCTCTCTCCTCGGCCGATCCCCGGAGGCAATCAGGAACCTGCCGGGAGGTCAAGCGGCGGTGGCCCGCGCTGTGCTGTTTTCGTCTTCGCGCCGCTTGACCTCCCGGCAGAACCCTGATCGGGCTTCGCCTGCCCGACCGAGGAGAGAGCCCACCCCCTGGGGAGTGGTGCGAGCTGCACTCGGGCCCAGTCCCGGACCGCGGCCCGGCCGCGCTCGATCCGGAAGAATCCTGCATCACCTTGATCCGGTCATCTCGATCCTCGATCCACGCGAAAGAGTCCCGTGTCGCGCTCGGTGCGGAAGGATTCTGCATCACCTTGACCCGGCCATCCCGATCCTCGATCCGCCCGAAAGGTCGGCGCTCGGGTCGCGCTGATGTCGGATCCTGCATGGCCTCGGCGCGATCGACCCCGATCCCAGACCTCGCGGCGCAATCCCGCAGGCCGGCCGTGCCCGATGCGGAAGGATTCTGCATCACCCTGATCCGATTGGCCCGGAGCTCACGCAACGCGCAAGATCGCGTGGCTCGGTCGCATGCCGAGGACAAATCCTGCACCGTTTTCAGCCACACCCCCGCCGCCACCTGCCCAGCCATCCCGACCACCACCCCTCCCGTCATAAGCCGCGATCCCCGTACATTTCCATGCTAGACGCCGCCACCGACAAAAGATGCGAATCCGTCCTTTGCCGGAAAAGAAAAAATACGGGAGATTTCCGGGGAACTCGGGCGCACTCCCCGACGTTGAAAGGAGTAGAGAAGCAAAGAGCGGCCCAGAACGGCGATGCATGATCGTGCATCAAGCGCGACCGGGCCACGGGCCGGGGCTCGGCCCGAGCGCAGCTCGCACTGCTCCCCCCAGGGGGTGGGCTCTCTCCTCGGTCGGGCAGGCGAAGCCCGATCAGGGTTCTGCCGGGAGGTCAAGCGGCGCCCTGCAGAATCCGCCACCAGCGGAAGCCACCGCCGCTTGACCTCCCGACAGGTTCCTGATTGCCTCCGGGGACCGACCGAGGAGAGAGCACACCCCCGCAACCCCACCACCCCGAACCCCAGCCCGCCCCACCACGCCGGCAACTGCGCAGACCCGGCACTCTCTCCGAGGGAAGGGCCCGCGCCGGAGGCGAGATCTTGAAACTCCAGCTCGCCCCGCCAACGCAACAGGTGGGCAGTGTGGTCAGACGAAACGGGGCGGAGCGAAGCGGCCGCCCCCACCAACACTCAGCCGACCATCAACTCGCTAGGCCTTCGCAACCGGCGTCGGCCGGGGCGGCAGCTTCCTGAGCGCGTGCTGATACGCGACGGCGAGTGCCTCCTCAGCCGGCACGGCGAAGTCCGGGACCAGGCTCGCGCTGAGGACTCCAGCGCCGTCGGCGGTGGTGGTGCCCGTGGCGCCGGCGGTCAGCAGGTAGACCGGCTGGTCGAGGCGGACGGATTCGACGTCGGCCGGCACGGCGCCGCAGGACCACGAGGAGACACCGCTCGGCGCCCGACCGTCGTCACCGCCTTCGCCGCGCAGATCCAGGATCAGCGCGTCGGTGTCCGCGAGCGCGGTCATCGCGGCAGTGACGAAAGGTGCAGCGTCGCCCGGCTCGGCGACCAGAGCCTCGGTCTCGAGGTAGCCGATATTGCCCTCGAGGCGCTCGATGCGCCGCACGCCCTGGTTCTCGGTGGTCATCCCCATGACCGGCGATCCTAGTACGTGTCCGCCAGTGGAGATTCACCGGCTTGGCCTTAGCGGCCGAGGCGGGCCCGCGCGGGCGTGGCGGTGGTCACGGCGGCGGTCGCCGGGTGGCTGCGGCAGGGCCTCAGCCTTCGCCGGACGTCCGCTGCGGCACGACGGTCGCGGGCGGGGAGTGGCCGGCGGAGGAGCACGGGATGTTGGCCCACCAGCCGCCGGGATACAGGACGTCGACGCAGACGAGTTCGTCCGCGGACTCCCGCCGGTAATGATCGAGCACGAATACGGCGCGATCCAGCGCGCCGGCTTCGCACTCGGCGTTGTGGTAGGTGCGGAACGGCTGGTCGCGGCAGTCGGTCACCCGCCAGGTGCACCGGATGGTCCAGAGCGGGTACTCCTGCGCGTCCGCGTCGAGCTGCTCGGCGACGCCGTCGATGGACATTGATTCGGGCACGGCCGCTTGAGTCTCCCTGTGCGCGAGGGACGTCTGCCAGGCCCACCGTATACGCGGCTTCGTATACGCACAACCCTTCGTATACGATGAAATCCTCCGCGCGAAGGAGCGTGGGAGCGAAGGGAAGCGTCGATGGCCGAGCCGGCTTACGTCGCCCTCGCGGGCGCCTATGCGCGACAGATCCGCGGCGGGCAGCTGGCGCCGGGCGCGCGGCTGCCCAGTTACGCCGAGCTGGTGGAGCGGCACGCCGTCTCCGAAATCGTTGCCCGCAAAGCGATCCAGCTGCTGCAGAGCCAAGGGCTGGTCCGGTGCGTGCGGCGCCAGGGCGTCTACGTCGCGGACCGGATCGACATGGTGCGCGTCTCGCCGGAGCGGCAGCGCGAATCTGCGGAGACCTCGTTCCGCAACGAGGCCGAGGGGCGGATCACGGTCGAACGCGAGACGAGCCGAATACCGGCGAGCGCGGAGCTGGCCGAGGCCTTCGATCTGGCCGCGGGCCAGCTGATCACCCGCGTCGTGACGAAGGCGGCCGAGGACGGCCGGCCGATTTCGATCTCTGACACCCATCAGCCGCTCGACGTGGCCGACGCCTCCGGCGCGACCTGGCTGGAGGAGACCATCGCGGACCGCCTGCCCACCGCGGAGCACGCGCAATGGCTGCGCACGCGCCCCGGGGACCTGGTCAAGACCGTGCATCAGCGCTTCTGCGGCCCGGACGGCCGGCTGCTGATGCTCTCAGACGTCTCCTATCCGCGCGACCGGTACGACGCCTTCACCTTTCGCATGACCCTGCGACCGGAGACGGCGGGCACCGAGGAATGACAGCTCGCTGATTCACATCTCGCGCTCGCGGCTATCCTCGAATCCGGATCCAGCCCTGCGCCTGGTCGGCCAGGTTCCACCAGGAGACGAAGGACGGATCGCTGGAGGAGAGCTCCCAGCGCGCCGAGAGTGCGTCGAAGAACGCGTCGTCACCGGTCCGGCCGCCGGGCGGCTCGCCGACGTAAACGAGGCGCTCACCCCCGGCACCTTCGAAGGCGTCGAGGATCTCGGACGCCATGGTGTTGCCCCATCCCGGCGGCCAGCACAGGAACAGCACGCACCCGGCCCGGCTCGCGATCCGCAGGCCGTCGAGCGCCGCGACGAAGTGCCAGACGTCGGCCTGGCCGGGGATGCGCGGGAACGAGACGTTCTCGGCGCGGTCGGGCGGTTCGAGTTCGAACGCGTCGACGGCGAGTCCGGCCCCGCTCAGCTGCGCGGCCCAGTAGCCGCGGCCCGCGCCCACCTCCACCACCGGGCGTCCGTCGCAGAACCCGGCGACCCAGGCGAGCGTCTCCGGCGAGGGGATCGCGTAGGAGTAGGCGGCCTGCAGGATCAGCTGGGCGTAGGCGAGCTGCGCGCTGCCCTCGGCCGTGCCGCCGTCCACCACCCGCCTGCCTACGCGCAGCGAGACGGACGGCGCGACGATGTCCCAGTACGGGTTCGCGCTCACCGCTGTCCCGCCGGTCATGAAGTGCAGGAAGCGCAGGTCGAAGTCGAAGGCGGCGACCGCCTGCGCCTCGGCCGGCTGAGGCATGGCGGCCGCGACGTTGAAGTACTCGGCCACCTTCGGATATTCGAGCCGCAGCCGTGGCTCGTCCCCGAGCAGCCCGATCAGCTCTTCGCGCCGTTCCGCCGTCAACGCCAGCTCCGTCACACGGTCCATTGTGGCCCGCGGACCCGAGCGCACGGCCGAAGCGGCGCGGGGAAGTTTCGGCCGGTTTCAGCCGGCCGGTGTGGCGGCCTCGATCGGCGCGGTGGCGAGGTGGAGCACCGCGCCGCGGTCGAGGACGATGCCGCCGGCCTCCTGCATCCGGTCCAGTTCGGCCAGCGCACGGCCGCGGAACTCGGCCGCGTCCCGCGGTTCGAGCGCCTCGACGGTGGCCGCGAAACCGTGCGACATATGGAAGTCCCAGCCCATCCGCGGCGTGGCGATCGGCAGGTGGACCTCGAGGGCGATCGAGCGGACGTCCGTGAAGCCGGCCTCGCGCAGATCGGGCGCGACATCGGCACTGTGCCAGGGCAGCGGCCGAACAGCCCGCTTGGCGTAGTCGCCGACGAGCTTGTTCCAGCCGTCCCAGCGTCCTTCGTCCTCGCACGGACCCGGCGTGGTCAGCGCGACTCGGCCGCCCGGCCGTAGCACCCGGCGCGACTCGGCCAGCACCCGCGGCCGGTCGGACACCAGATGGATCATGAAACCGCCGGTGACCAGGTCGTATCCGCCCGACGGAAGGTCGAGCCGGCGCACGTCCATCAACCGCGCGTCGATCCGGGGATGCTCGGCGCTCAGCAGCTGCACCATCCGCGGCGCCGCGTCCACGGCGGTCACCATGCAGCCGCGTGACCAGGCCTGCGCCGCGATCGCGCCGCGGCCGCTGCCGATGTCCAGCAGCCGGGTCCCGGCCGGCACGTCCACCCGGTCCATCGTCTGCCGGGCGAACTCGGCGAAGAACGGCACGACCTGGTCGTAGCGGTCGGCGAGACGATCGAAGAGGTCTGGCACCGTCTGAGTCACGTCCCGAACCATGGCGCAATTCCCCGGCCCGGGCAAGCGGATTCGGCGGATCGTGATTCCGGCGGCGCGGGCGGAGTCCGGCTCGCCCCCGGGGCGTCGGCGGCCGGGCATAATGGCGTTGTGCACGGGGTGGCTCGAGGTACGGATGCGAGAGCGCGGACGGTGGTGCTCGTCGAAGGGCCCAGCGATCTGACCGCGCTCGAGGTGCTGGCGCGGCGGCGTGGGATGGGTCTCGAGGCCGAGCGCGTGTCGCTGGTGTCGATGGACGGGATCACCAACATCGGCCGCTTCCTGGCGCGCCTTCACACCGACGAGCCCGAGGCGCACATCGCCGGGCTCTACGACGACGCCGAGGAGCGGTTCGTCCGGCGCGGCCTGCAACGGCTGGGCATCGACGTGCCCGAGGATCGCGCGGCGCTTGAGGCGTTGGGCTTCTTCTCCTGCTCAGCGGACCTGGAGGACGAGCTGATCCGGGCGCTCGGGCCGTCGGAGGTGGAGCGGCTGGTGGAGGCGGAAGGGCACCTGCGCTCGTTCCGGACGCTGCAGCAGCAGCCCGCATTGCGCGACCGCTCCCTGCACGACCAGCTTCGCCGGCTGATGAGCGGACGCTCGGGCAACAAAGAGCGATACGCCGCGGTCATGGCCGAAGCGGTGCCGTGGGAGCAGGTGCCGCCGCCGCTGGCAGGCGTGCTGACGTACGTCGCCGGTACCATCACGTCGCGCTAGTCTCATGGCTGTGCCCGAATGGATCACCTCATCAGAGCCGTACCTCGCGCCCAGAGACCCGGCGACAGCCGACCCGTGGCGTGAGGAAGCTGCGTGGGCAGGCGGGGTCGGCGCGCACAAGGTGATCCTGGTGGCGCGGCAGGTGCCGTCGGAGCGGGTGGCCGGCCTGCTCGGCATCGCCCTCGATGAAGCCGCCGTTCTGCGCCGGCGCCTCGTCACGCTCGACGATGTGCCAGTCGAGGTCTCCGACTCCTGGTATCCCGCGGAGATCGCGGACGGCACGCCGCTCGCCGAGGACCGACCGATCAAGGGCGGAGCGCTTCGCGCGCTGGCCGAGCGCGGCTACGTCGCCGAACGCCATGTCGAGGAAGTGGCCGCGGTCGCGGTGCCGGCCGAACTGAGCGACCTGCTCCCCCGCTCGCCGGTCATCGAGCTCACCCGCACCAGCTACACGGCGGACGACGTTCCGTTCGAGGTCGCCGTCATGCTGATGAGCCCCGAGATGGCTCCGGGCGTGCCGCGGCGACTGCGGTACGAGATCCGCTACCGCGCGGACGAGTGAGGCTCACTGGGTGATCCAACCGGTGAGCGCGCACAGTCTGGCAAGGCCGGGCTCGGTCTCGTGATCGTGCTCGCGGTGCTCTCTGTGGTCACGCCTGGGGGCGGGGCGGGCGCGGGTGCCGGCGGCGGCGGTCCGATTGGCGGCGATGACCCGGCCGGACGCGTTGACCAGCGCGTGCGGCGACGCGGCGGCGCACAGGGCCGGCATGATCCTCCGCTCGATCAGATCGCAGGGTACGTCCATGGCCGCCACACCGAGCGGTCGGCCCTGGTGATACGCGGGGACGGAGAAGGTGAACGTGTACTGATTCGTGCACGCGTAGTCCAGGTAAGGGCCCGCGACGTGTCGACGGCCGGCGGTGATCGGCACGTCGTACCACTCATTGGTGACGTAGTCGAAGAAGTCGGGGCCGTCCGGATCCAGGTTGACCCGCAGGGATTCGGGGGCACCACCCTCCTGCCGCCACCACCACTCGAGCCAGTAGGGGGCGTCCTTGAGCACCTGCGGCGCGACCACGATGCCGGTGCCGACAGCGATCGAGCGGAATCGTTCGAGTGTGGCGTGGATACGCGGTCGCAGAGCCGCGATATCAGAGGTCAGGTACGATCCGCCGTCGCCCGCGTTGGCGGCGAATGAGGCCTCGAACTCCTGCGCGGCCCCCTCCAGGTCGGCGAATACGCTCTCGAAGTCGTCGGCCAGGTCGGACCAGGCATTCTGAGGAGTACCGTCCGCGCGGTAGAGGTCGATACGCCACTGCAGCAGTAGGTCGGTCTCGTACGCGATGTGTTGGCGGGCAAGACGGCGCGCCGCCTCCGGCTTGCCGTCGGCCACGGCGTCGACGAGGGCGCACCGGACCCGTACGGATTCTTCGTGCTCTGTGTCGCTCAGCAGAGTCCAGACCAGGTCGCCGAGCTCGGCCCGCAGGTTCGCCTCGTGCTGCGCGATCCGCGGCGACTGAGCCGCCGCGGCGAGTTCGATGCCGAACTCACTGTCCGCCCGCCGCCGTTCGCCCGGCTTCGCAGCCGCGCTCAGCCGGTCCACCCGTCGGCGCAGCGCCGCGATCTCGATCTCGGACGCGCGCTGCGCGGCCAGCTCGGCGGCGGTACCCAGCACCGCCTGCCGCTGGTCGCCGAGCTCGCGCAGCTGGCGCACGGTCAGGCCGGCCAGGCCGGAACGGCTGAGCGCGTCGCTGGAGGGCCGGGCGACGAAGCTGCCGCCGTTGCGTCCACGCCGGGTCTCGAGCAGGCCGCGTTCCCGCAGATCCGAGAGCGCCTCGCGCAGGGTGAGCGTCGCGACGCCGAGCTGCTCGGCCAGCGCGGCCTCCGCGGGCAGCCGCTCGCCCGGCGCGACCAGCCCGCGGCGGATCGCCTCGGCCAGGTGCTCGGCCACCTGGTCGGCCCGGCCGGCGCCGTCCCGCCGGCCGTGTCCCAGGGCTCTGATGGCGCGCACGGCGGCGGTGGTCAGGCCGGATCCGGGCGGGGTGGCGGGCATCGGGGGCAGCAGTCCTTTCCCGGGCAGAGCCTTGACGCTAATACATTTAAAGATACATGATTTGCGGACTTGGCCATCAAAGGAGACGACCATGAGCGAATCCGACGGCCCGTCGGCCCCGCCCGACGAGGACGCCGCGCATCTGCAACGCCTCGGCTATCACCAGGAACTCCACCGCGTCCTAGGGTTGTTCGACAACTTCAGCGTGGCCTTCTCGTACCTCTCGCCGATGGTAGGGGTCTACTCGCTGTTCGTCCTCGGCGTCGGCACCGCCGGCCCGGCGTATCTGTGGCTGATGATCCCGGTGGTCGGGTTCATGCTGCTGGTCGCGCTGGTCTTCGGCGAGCTGGCCAGCCACTATCCGATCGCGGGCGCGCTCTACCAGTACGGCAAATGGTCGGTCGGGCCGAAGTACGGCTGGTGGATCGGCTGGATCTACGGGCTGGCCCTGCTGGTCACGGTCGCGAGCGTCGACACCGGCGTCGTCGGATATCTCACGACCCTGCTGAACAATCTCTTCGGCACCCACCTGGACGGCACCTCGCACGGCACCATCTTGCTGGTGACGGTCGTCCTCATCGTCATCCAGACCCTGATGAACACGGTCGGCGCGAAGCTGATGGGCCGGATCTCCCGGCTCGGCGTGTTCGTGGAGACCATCGGCACCTTCGGCGTGGCCATCGCGCTCGCCATCGCCGGCTTCCACCACGGCTTCGGCTTCCTGTTCTCCACGCAGGGCGCCGCACACGCGGCCGGCAACCCGCTCGGCGTGGACTTCGGCGGGCACTGGATCACCGGCGCCGCGCTGGTGGCCATCCTCGCCCACGCGTACATCTACTACGGGTTCGAATCCGCCGGCGATATCGCCGAGGAGACGAAGTCGGCCTCCCGGGTGGTGCCGCGCACGATGCGCGCCTCGCTGCTCTACGGCGCGGTCGCCTCGGCCGTGCTGATCATCGGACTGCTGCTGGCCATGCCTGCCTCGGCCAAGGGCTACGCCGACGCCGCGTCCTTCAGCGGCGGCGTACCCGCGATCCTCGGCCAACTGCCCTCCGGGGTTCAGGACGTGTTCCTGGTGGTCGTGTGCATCGCGTTCTTCTCCTGCGGCACCGCGGTCCAGGGCGCGGGCTCCCGTCTGATGTACTCGTACGCGCGGGATCGGGTCCTGCCGTTCAGCGCGAAGCTGAGCTCGGTCTCCAAGCGCTTCCACACCCCGGTCAACGCGCTCATCGTGGCCTGTGTGATCCCGGTGCTCTTCACGCTGCTGGTCAACGTCAATCCGTCGCACAACGTGCGGATCCTGTGGTTCGAGATGCCTGCCGGCGTCAATGCACTGACGCTGCTGGTGTCCTTCGGCGTGTCCGGGATCTACCTGTCGTTCCTGCTCACGGTGATCGGTTCGATGATCGCGCGGGCGCGCGGGTGGCAGCCGGCCGGTTCGTTCCGGCTCGGCCGCTGGGGCTGGCCGGTGAGCATCGCAGCGTCGCTGTACCTGGCGCTGATGCTGGTCAACATCATCTGGCCGTCCGGTCTGGCGAGCCCGCGCGGCAGCCTGTTCAACTTCGACTGGATCACGCTGATGGTCATGGTCGTGCTGCTGGCCGTCGGCGCGATCTACTTCCTGGCCGCCCGGCCGTACCGCCGCTTGGCTCCGCCGGCCGAGCCCGTCACCGCGTCGGCCCCGGCCGCTTCCGCCGAGACGCCTGAAGCGGTCTGATTCCGCAGAAGCCGCATACGGAGTTGGATGGGGACCATGGTGAAGGTGAACGACGAATCCATGGTCCCCGCCGACCGACTGCGCACCGACCCTCTCGTCCAACTCGACCGCGAGCAGCTGCGACGCCGCAGCAGTATGAAGTGGCGTGCCTACCCCGAAGACGTGCTGCCGCTCTGGGTCGCCGAGATGGACGTCCCGCTCGCACCGCCGATCGCCGAGGCGCTGCACCGCGCCGTCGATCTCGGCGACACCGGCTACCCGCACGGCACCGCATACGCCGAGGCACTCGCCGAGTTCGCCGCACACAGGTGGGGCTGGGACTCGCTGCGGGTCGAGCGCACCGCTCTGGTGCCCGATGTGATGCTCGGCATCGTCGAGGTGCTGCGCTTGATCACCGGCCCGGGCGACGCCGTCGTCGTCTGCCCGCCGGTCTATCCGCCGTTCTACGCCTTCATCGAGCATGACGCGCGCCGTGTCATCGAGGCGCCGCTGGGGTCTGACCTCCGCCTGGACTTCGACACCCTCGAAGCCGCGTTCGTCGCCGCCCGCGAAGGCCGCCGTCGAGCGGCATTCCTGCTGTGCAACCCGCACAACCCCACCGGGGTCGTACACACCCGGGCGGAGCTCGACGCCGTCGCCGGACTCGCGCAGCGCCACGGCGTGCGGGTGGTCTCGGACGAGATCCACGCGCCGCTTGTGCTGGCCGGCGCGTCGTTCACCCCATTCCTGACGGCCGACGGCGCGCAGGACGGCTTCGCGGTGCTGTCCGCGTCGAAAGCGTGGAACCTCGCCGGGCTCAAATCCGCGCTCGTCGTCGCCGGCCCGGGAGCCGTGGGCGATCTGCGCCGCATGCCCGAGGAGGTCGGCCACGGCCCGAGCCACCTCGGCGCCATAGCCCATACGGCCGCATTGCGCGAGGGCGGCGCCTGGCTCGACGATCTGCTGCTTGGCCTCGACGCGAACCGAAGTCTGCTCGGCGAGCTGATCGCGCGTCACCTGCCGTTCGCGGGCTACCAGGCGCCGCAGGGCACATACCTTGCCTGGCTGAACTGCACGCCGCTGGGCCTGCACGACGACGCGGACCAGCCCGAGGGACCCGGCGTGGTGGGTGATCTGTCGGGCCCGGCGACCTTCTTCTTCGAGCAGGCGAAGGTCGCGCTCAGTTCCGGCCACGTCTTCGGTTCGGGCGGAGCCGGACGCGTGCGGCTGAACTTCGGCACCTCGCCGGAGATCCTGCGCGAGGCGCTGGGGGCGATGGGCCGCGCCGTCGCCGACCGGGCCGGCGCGTGATCCACTGGAGGTATGGAGGACGTGGACGACGTGGATGATGTGGATATCCTCACGCCGAACGCCGTGCTGATCGGCGGGCCGGAGCCGATCGGCGGGCGGCAGGTGCGGGTCGATCAGGGCGTGACCGAGGTGCGCGCGAGCGCCGGGGACGGCAGCGGGCTGCACGCGTGGGCGCGCACGGGCCGGATGGAGCCGCGGCAGGGCGGCGGCTGGCTGCGGGTGTATGCGTACACCGGCCCGGCCGATCAGGCGGTCGCGCTCTGATCGGTCCCGACCCCGGCCCGCGCCCCGGCCTGCGGCTCAGCGCTCAGCGCCCGATCGAGCCGTCGAGCTGCTCGCGCAGGATGTCGGCGTGCCCGGCGTGTCGGGCCGTCTCCTCGATCAGGTGGATGACGATCCAGCGCAGCATGTGCGCCTCCAGGGTGCGCCCGGTGCCGCGGACGGCGCGTGCCTCCAGGCTCGGCGCCGCCTCGATCACCTCGTTCGCCCGGGCCGTCGCGGCCCGGTAGGCGGCCAGGATGTCGGCCGCCGACTCGTCCGCGGCGACGTCCATGCCGAGATCCGCGGGCGCCACGTCGACGCCGGCGAAGCCGCGCACGAACCAGTTCAGCTCGGCCGCGGTCAGATGCTTGATCAGCCCGAGCAGGTTCGTCCCGGACGGCACCCCGGCCGTGCGGGCACCCGGCTCGGTCGCGCTTTCCGCCTTCGCCGCGATCGTGCCGCGCAGGTAGTTCAGGAAGCTGAGCAGCACCGCCTTCTCGTCGTCGGAATCGAGCGTGGGCGGCCGGGTGTCTGCGCGGTTCTGATGATCGGTCACCGGTTCAGCCTAGCGGCGCGGTCATCGCAGCCCTCATCGCAGCCCTCTTGTGGGCTCGGCAGACGCTCACGCACCATGAACTATGAAAACGGACGCCACTCTGGCCGGTGCGCCGGCGGACTGCGCGAAACTCATGGCCGAGGCTGAAGCGCGCCAGCTCGACCGCGCGTTGGTCACCGAGTCTGCGCACGATCCGTTCCAGCTGCTCGCCGTCGCGGCGCGGAGCACATCGCGGATCGAGCTCGGCACCGGCGTGGCCATCGCGTTCGCGCGTACGCCGATGACGCTGGCTTACAGCGGCTGGACGCTGCACGCTCTGAGCGACGGGCGCGCGGTGATCGGGCTCGGGTCGCAGGTGCGTGCGCATGTGGTGCGGCGGTTCGGGATGCCGTGGAGCCGGCCGGCCGTGCGCATGCGCGAGTTCGTCCTGGCCACGCGCGCGATCTGGGACTGCTGGCAGCATGACACGAAACTGGACTTCCAGGGCGCGTTCACGACACACACCCTCATGCCGCAGCCCTTCAATCCCGGCCCGCTGCCGTACGATCCGCCGCGGCTGCTGGTCGCGGCCGTCGGGCCGCGCATGGCCGAGACCGCCGGTTCGGTCGGCGACGGCATCATCTGTCACCCGTTCGCCACACCGCAGCACCTGCGCGAGCAGGTACTTCCAGCGGTGTACGAGGCGCGAGCCGCCTCCGAGCGGGAAGGCGCGGCGTGGACGACGAGAACATTCGAGGTCTGCGGTGGCGTGCTCGCCGCGGTCGGCCGCACGGATCGGGAGCTCGAGCAGGCGATCGAGGGCGTGCGAGAGCGGATCGCGTTCTACGGCGCGACTCCGGGGTACGAGGCCGTACTCGCCTCCCTCGGCTGTTCTGATCTTCACGCCGAGTTGCACGGCCTCTCGCGGCAGACGCGCTGGCAGGAGATGGGCCGGCTCATCGACGACGACCTGCTGCACGCGATGGCCGTCGTGGGAACTCCGGCACAGGCCGCGCGCGAGCTGACGGACAGATACGACGGCGTGCTCGACCGCGTCTCGCTCGCGCTCTCGCGCCGCGCGGACCCGGTCACCGCCCTCGAGACGCTGACGGAGCTCAGGGCATTGTCGTCGCCGTGAGGGGCTGCGGCGCGACGGACCCGCCAACCTGCTCCGCCTCGCCGCGTTCGAGCTCCCGGGTAAGACGATAGGCCAGGTAGAGCGGGATCGAGCCGAAGACGCCGAACGAGCTGTCGACCGCGATCCACCACAGTGGCAGGTGCCGCAGCGGCGCGCAGATCAGCGCGAGCGGGATGACCCCGGCACAGGCGATCAGGCCGAACTTCAGCACCCAGAAATTGCGCACGGGCTCGCGGTACGGTCCCCAGAACGCTACCGCGATGCTCAAGTGGGCGAAAGCCAGCCAATCGGTGCCGTAGGCGATGAAGGGATATTTCGCGTAGGCGGCGGTCAGATCCGCGCTCACCTTGTCGATCCACGTGGTCAGGAACGGCAGGTGCCGGGCGACCGGCCAGGCGCCGCCGTGCAGGAACCGGTCCAGTGCCCGCGCCTCGATGCCGAGGGGGAACGCCGTGAACCCGCTGAGGATCAGGCCTATGACGAATACGAGGAGCAACCGCCGGATTCTGCGCACCTGCGCCGTCTCGTTCACCCTTTGATGTTAGGCCGGGCGGGATCGCGGCCCGCTGCCGGGCGGCGGTCTTCACAGTGTCTTCACCGGTCACGCCCGCGCTCGCGGCCACGCCGGCCGGACCGCCGCGCGCCACCGTACGCCAGCGCCGCGAAGTTTGTCAGTGGGCGATGTGATACTTCGAGCGTGTACCTCGCAGACCTCTCCCTCGCCGATTGGCGCACGCTCGACGTCACCGGCGCGGCCCGGTTCGCCCAGCAGGCGGCCGATCAGGTGGACGGCCGCGTCGTCGACGTGCGGGCCGTGGCGTACTTCGGCGCGCCCTTGTACCAGGTCGTCATCGAACGCGAAGGCGGACGCTACGCCCTGATACCCGGCGGAACGGCCGTCGTCGGCTACGACCCCGAGCAGTGGCAGCCCTCGGACGAGCTGCTCGACGCCTACCGGGCGCAGACGCTCGGCGGCGGCTTCGGCTTCCACTCCGATCCGCACGATCTGCTGCGCGAGACGCTCACGCCGCTGCGCGCGGTCTCGCTGCCGACGCTGCTGATCGCGGTCGAGAGCGAGCGGCTGTCCGCCCCGGCAGCGGATATGGCCGAGGTGCTCGCGGGGCGTGGGCAGCGGCTGCCGAGCCCGGACGAGTGGGAGCACGCCTGCGGCGCGGGCGCGGCGACGCTGTGGTGGTGGGGCGAGCAGTGCCCGGTCGACCGCTCGCCCTACGACGACGAGGCGGGTCCGCAGCACCAGCCGAACCTGTTCGGCTTGAAGATCGCGCACAACACCTACGACGCCGAGGTGACGAGCGAGCAGTCCGTGGTCAAGGGCGGGGACGGCGGCGAGTCGGTGTGCGGCGGGTACGGCAGCTTCGTGGAGTGGCTGCCGCTGGCGACGGCGAGCCGCAACCGGGCCATGGCAGAGTTCGTCTACGGCCCCGACGGCGAAAAGCTGTTCGAGGATTACTCGGTGCGGCCGGTGATCGACCTGGTCTAGGCACATTGCTCCAAAAGAGTGGCGGCGCGGCCGCTCACCCTCTCGCACTACCCGCGCGTTCGGCCTCGAGGCTGTGACCTGCGAGGACGAGCGAACGCGGCCGTGAGCGAGCGCCGTGCGGTGGACCGGCCGGGGCGTGGACAGCAGAGTTGGATCAACGGCCAGCCGTCCTCGATTCCGCAAGGAGAGCCACCGTCATGCGCGTGTTCGTCACCGGCGCGTCCGGGTTCATCGGTTCCGCCCTCGTCACCGACCTGCTCGAGGCCGGGCACGAGGTGGTCGGGCTCGCCCGTTCGGACGAGTCGGCCGAGGTCGTGACCGCCGCGGGCGCCGAAGTGCTGCGCGGCTCGGTGGAGGACCTCACCGTCCTGCGCACCGGCGCGGCGGAGTCCGCCGGGGTGATCCACCTCGCCTTCGACCACGACCTCTCCCAGCACGACGCGGCGGCCCGGGCCGAGCTCGGTGCGATCAAGGCGTTCGGCGACGTGCTGGCCGGCTCGGGCCGGCCGCTGGTCGTGGCGAGCGGCGGCCCGATCGGCGGCGAGCACGACACCCGCCCGCCCTCGACCAGCCCGCGGGTGGCCGGGGCCAACGCGGCGCTCGCCCTGGCCGAACGCGGCGTGCGCTCGTCCCTGGTGCGCCTCTCCCCCACCGTGCACGACCGGGCCGCATGCCCCATGGTCACCGCCCTCGCCCGGATCGCGCGCGAGAAGGGCGTCTCAGGCTACGTCGAGCAGGGCTCCACGCGCTGGCCCTCGGTGCACCGGAAAGACGCCGCACGCCTGTTCCGACTGGCACTGGAGAAAGCACCGGAGGGCTCGGTGCTACACGCGGTCGCTGAGGAGGGCGTGGAGATCCGCAAGATCGCCGAGGTGGT
The DNA here is from genome assembly GCF_000504285.1 of Actinospica robiniae DSM 44927. Lineage (NCBI taxonomy): Bacteria > Bacillati > Actinomycetota > Actinomycetes > Catenulisporales > Actinospicaceae > Actinospica > Actinospica robiniae. Next base: position 1,169,428 of record NZ_KI632511.1, read on the forward strand.
CGGCCGCCAACTCGATCTGCCGGTGGCCTCCGTCGCCTCGGCCGACGCCGTCGACCACTTCGGCTTCCTGGGCCGGCTGCTCGGCCTGGATCTTCCCGCCAGCAGCCAGGTCACCCGGAGCCTGCTCGACTGGAATCCGACCGGCCCGGGCCTGCTCGCCGACCTCGAGCACGCCGAGTACCTCAAGAGCTGACGCCCGCTCCGCCCGTCCTCTCGCGCGCCGGCACCCTTTCTCCCGCCTGCCCTTCCCCGCGCTTCGGCACCCTTGACAACCGGTGCCGCGCTCCATCACCCTTTAACTATGACGTTAGATAAGCAGGAAAAGGGTGACGGGGGGTCCCGCATCGTGTTCCGGCTGGATCCCGGGTCGGGCGTGCCGACCTACCTGCAGCTCGTCCACCAGGTCGAACACGCGCTCCGGCTGGGTTACCTGGCCGTCGGAGACCAGCTGCCGAAGGTGAAGGACGTGGTCGCCGGCCTGGCCATCAACCCCAACACCGTTCTCAAGGCGTACCGCGAACTCGAGCACAAGGGCCTCGCCGTCGGCCGCCCGGGCCAGGGCACCTTCGTCTCCGGCACCCTCGGCTCTCCCCCGCCCGGTGACCACGATCTGCTGCGCGACGAGCTCGGGGCCTGGATGGGCCGGGCAGCCGACGCCGGTTTGGACACCGACGCGATCGCGGCACTGTTCAGCAGCGTCCTGCACGACTTCGGCACCGCGGGCTCCGGAGCGGCCCGATGACGAGTGAGAGCTCTGCTCCAGGCGCCGCTCTCGCGGCCGAGGGCCTGAGCAAGCGCTACGGCGCGGCGTGGGCCCTTCGCGACTGCACGCTGAGCGTCCCGGCCGGACACGTGGTCGCCCTCGTGGGACCGAACGGCGCGGGCAAGACCACCTTCCTGCACCTCGCGGTCGGTCTGGCGACGGCCAGCTCCGGGCAGGTGAGCGTCCTCGGAGGCCACGCGGTCGGCAGCCCGGCCGCTCGCGCCGGCGTCGGCTTCGTCGCCCAAGACGCGGCGCTCTACCCGAACCTCACCGTCGCGCACACGATCCACCTGGCCCGCAACCTCAACACCGTCTTCGACTCCGACCGAGCCGCTGCGCGTATGGCAGAGCTCGATATCCCGCTCGGCCGCAAGGTCGGCAAGCTCTCCGGCGGGCAGCGCGCGCAGGTCGCCCTTTCGCTCGCGTTGGCCAAGCGACCGCAGCTGCTCATCCTCGACGAGCCGCTCGCGAGCCTGGATCCGTTGGCCCGACACGAATTCATGGCTTCGCTGATGGCCGCCGTCGCCGAGGACGGCATATCGGTGATCTACTCGTCGCACGTCGTCGCAGAACTCGAACGCGTCGCTGACTACCTGGTGCTGCTGACCGAGGGGCGCGTGCAGGTGGCCGGCGAGGTGGACGACCTACTCGCCACCCACCGCGTCTACACCGGCCCGGCGGACCAGGCCGACCAGGTCGCCGCGCGGCTGCCGGTGGTGCGCGAGCAGCGTGCCGAGTCCCAGGCGCACCTGCTGGTGCGCACCCGTGGCCCGCACGCTGATGCTCCGGCCGACTGGACTGCTCAGCAGGTGGGCCTCGAGGAACTGGTCCTGGCCTACCTGCGCAAGCCGAAGGCCACCGCGTTCCCGGAACCCCGCGCTCTGACCGGAAAGGGCACCCAGTCGTGACCGCCATATCCGCCGCCAGCGCCGCCTCCCCACATCCTGCGCGCCCGAAGCTGCGCGGGCTGGCCTGGGTGACGCTGCGCCAGCAGCGCACCGCATTGCTCGCGCTCACGGCCGTCCTGGCCTGCTGCGCCTTCGCCCTGGTCTTCTACGGCCTGCGGATGCACGCGGACTACCGCACTCTCGGCTTGTCCGACTGCGTGCCGCAGGCGCCGCACCGGGCGCGCGATTGCGCCATCCGGATTCAGGAGTTCGGCAGCGACCAAAACCGCGTCAATCAGCTGATGGCGTTCTTCCTTCCGCTGCCGGTGCTGTTCGGCCTCTTCCTCGGCGCGCCGCTGCTGGCTCGCGAGTACGAGTCCGGCACGTACCGGTTCGCCTTCACCCAGGCCGCCGGCGCGACCCGTTGGCTGGTCAGCAAGATCGCTTTGCTCACTGTATTCACCATCGCCGTCACGGCGGCCTTCACCTGCGTGGTCATCTGGTGGTACGCGCCGCTCGTGCCGCTCAACGGCCGGCTCGGCAACACCTCCATCCAGGAGATCTACGGGGCTGTCTTCGTCGCACGGGCGGTCTTCGCCCTCGCCGTCGGGCTGATCGCCGGGGCACTGCTGCGCCGGGTCGTACCCGCGATCGGTGTCACGCTGGTGGTCTGGATCGCCGTGGTCGTCCCCTCGATCACGGAGCTACGCCCTCATCTGCTCTCGCCGCTCACCCTCGTGAACGGCGGCACCCCGAGCGGCTGGATCATCAGCGACACCTGGACCAATCCGAGCGGCCACACGCTGACCCTCGAGCAGATCGGCAACCTCACCTACAACGCCGCACTGGCCGGGCACAAGCTCGACATGGCCTCCTATCTGGCGGGGCAGGGCTACCGGCACACCGTGATCTACCAGCCCGCGAGCCGGTTCTGGGCCCTGCAGTCGATTGAAGCCGGCGGGCTGGCGGTCGTCTCGGTGATCCTGCTCGCGGCCACCGTGTGGGTGGTGCGGCGCCGTTCGGTCTGACGCGATTCAGCTCGTGAGCGAGACCGGACGCTTGCGTGGCGCGCTGGCGGGCCCGACGGCGCGCACGACGCGGAAGGTGGCCTCGCGTGCGGCGGCGTGCCAGGCCGCACGGGCGTCGGCCGCGGCGGCCTGCCGGCCGACCGCCACCAGGCGCAGGGCGCGCGGGAGCAGGAGGTGCGGGCTGCGGCGCAGCTCGCGGCCGAAGGCGTCGTGCACGCTCGTCGGCAACGTCAGTATCGTCCCGCCGCGTTCGTCGACCAGTCGCAGCAGACTGACGACGTCCTCGTATCCGAACTCTGCGTCGGGCAGGACGAGCGTCGCGCTCGCCGTCAGGGTGCTGAAGATCTCCTCGATCGCGAATTCCAAGGCAGGCGAGGCGAGTTGGAGCTGCCGGTCGCTCGGCCGCAGCCGGTATTCGGCCACTGCGTTCTCGATGTGGTCGACGGCGGCGCGCTGCCCGGCGACCATCGGCCGGAGGCGCGCAGTGACGCCGGCACGGTAGGTCAGGTACGCCGGCCGTCCCTCCAGCCGCGTGTCGGCGTCCGTGGTGTGCAGCGCGTACTCGGTGACGACGGCGACCGCCCCGGCGTCCGCGACCAGCGCCGCACGCCGCTCGGGCGTGTCGCGCCGGTCGAGCGGCAGGAAGGCGGCGCCGAGGATGCCGGCGGCCAGCATCGCCGCGATCATGCGGGGGCTGCTGGGCAGATCGAGCGCCACGACGCGCTCCTCGCCGACGCCCGCGCAGGCGAGTTCAGCAGCAAGTTGCACGGCGAGCGCCTGCAGTTCGGCGTACGTCACGGCGAGTTCGCCCTGGCGTATGGCGGCCGACTGCTTCGCCCGGTCGGCGCTGCGGGCGACCAGTTCGTGCAATGCGTCGGGGCGTCCCATGAGGACCTCCAATGCTGATCACGCGACCGCGCGGCCGTGGCGGACAGGCGGCGCGGCGCGGAGAATCGAGCCCTGCGACAGTGCTCGGGCGTGTGGGCGGGTCGACGGCGGCGCGACGAGTCTGCGGCCCCCCGGACGAGGTGGTGGGTATCCGGGTGCGGGCGCACCGGTGGCGCCGGAGAAGGGTGTCTCCGGCGAATCGCGCTCCGTGACGCTTCGGTAGCGTACTGATGTTCGCCCCGCCTGACAAGGCGGCTCGGCGCGCGCCAGATCCCCGATGCGCCGGGCTAGCCGGGGTAGGGTCGGGAGCGCACAGGTCGGAAGCGGTGGTGTGACAGATGGCTGATACGTTCGCGCGAGCCCGCGGCGTCGACGCGGAGTCAGTCACGCGCCGCGGCCTGGTCGGGAGAGTGGACGACCAGCGCGACTCGAGGCTGACCGAGTCGCTCAGCCGTCATCGCTGGCTCTTGGCCGCGCTCGCCGCGGGCGTCGTCCTCCCCTTGATCGTGGCAGTCGTCACCGGCGGCCTTTCCATCCCGCACAACGACGGCTGGGCCTACAGCCGGATCGCCGCCCATTTCGCGCACACGGGTGACGTGGACCTCGTCGGCTGGAACCGGTCCGCGCTCATCGGACAGTTCGCGCTGCTCGGCCCGCTGGCCGCACACGTCACCGCGCAGCAGACGTTCGTCGTGGTGCTGGCCCTGGTCGGCCTCGTATCCGTCTACGACCTGCTGATCCGCTCGCTGGGGCCGCGCAACGCGGGCATCGCGACGCTGATGTTGGCGCTGTGGCCCGGATTCGGCTTGCTGGACACCTCGTTCATAACAGATGTGCCCGCGCTTGCGGCGACGTTCCTTTGCCTCGCAGTAGGCCGCAGGGCCCTGGCACGCGACTCGCTCGTGCTCTTCGGACTGGCGATCATCGCAGGGTTCTGGGGCACGACGATCCGGGCCCAGGCACTGGCCGCGCCCGTGGCCCTGCTGCTCTACGCGGCGCTCACGCGGCACTCCCGGGCGCGGGTGCGCCTGCTCGCAGCCGGGGCGTGCGCGGTGGCGTTCGCGGTCGGATTCGCCGTGTTCAACGCGTGGTTCGAAGGTCTTCCCGGGGGCGATCTGCCGCCCTACCGGCTCGTATCCTCGCCGCTGGGCACCGCCGTATCGACGACGCTGCAGTCATACTTCACCGTCGCGCTGCCCGCCGCGCCCGCAGTCTTCTGGGCTGCGCGGCCGCGTAGCTGGTCCAGGGCCGCGCGCTGCACGGCGCTCGTCACAGCCGCCCTGTCCTTCGTGGCCGTTCTTCACTTTCGCCAAGGCCTGTTCCCCGGCAACTACCTGGCCCAGGAAGGCTCTTACGCGCACGCGTCGGTCAGTGTCAGCACCGTGCTACCGGACTGGTTCTGGCTGCTGCTGTCGGCGATCGCGCTGGTCTCCGGCTCGCTGCTTGCCGGTTTGATCGCGCACAAGGCGCGCCAAGCGGACAAGCTGGTCGCCGTATTCACCGTGACGTTCACGGCCGGCACGATCGGCACCTTCCTGCTCGGCGAGTTCGTCTATGACAGGTATCTGATCGAGATCCTGCCAGGCATGCTCGCCGTGGCGCTGCTCCCGGAACCGATCTCGCTCTTGGCCCAGCGCACCGCCACCGGCGAGGCTCCGGCCGCATCGTCGCGAAGGCCGCCGGCTTCGGCAGCCTGGACGCGGCGGATCAGCGCCCTGGCTGCCGGGCTGCTCGTCGGCTGTGCCGGTCTCATACTGCTGACGGACGGACTCAGCACCGACGAGCAGCAGTGGAACGCTGCGGCAGCGCTTCAGGCGAGCGGCGTGCCGGCCATGCGGATCGACGCAGGGCTCGACTGGCTCGGCTTCCACGACAGCGGCAGCGTGATCAACCGCAGTCCGGCCGTCGAGGACCGGCCGCTCGGCTATTTCACCGACCAGCCGGCCTGCTACGTGGTCTCCCAAGCAGCCGAGACTGCCCAGCGCGGATGGAGCCTGGCCGAGGTGACCGCGTTCCAGCGCTTTCTCCTCGTCGGCACGGCCCACGAGTACGTCTACGCCACGCACGCGGCCGGCTGCCCGGGTTGAGCCGCAGGATCGTTCAGGCGAGCTTCCGGAGCTGCTCGGCGATCGTGTCGATGCCCTGATAGGTCAGCCCGAGCATCGCGACGTGCTTCCAGCGCAGCACGCCCTCGCCGTCGATGAGGAAGACCGACCGCCGCAGCACTTTGCCGACGGTGATGCCGTACGCCGAGGCGACGGCGAGGTCGGTGTCGGCCAGCAGCGGCATGCCGAGAGAGTGGTGGCGGGCGAAGCCCTCGTGGCTGTCCACGTCCTGCGGGCTGATCCCCCAGACCGTGGCGTCGAGCTCGGTGAAGCGGTCGAGGCCGGCGGAGTACGAGCACATCTGCTTCGTGCACACGGACGTCTCGTCACCCGGGTAGAAGGCGAGCACGAGCGGCCGCCCGCGCTGGGCGGAGAGGGCGAACTCGCGCCGATCGGCTGCGCCGTCGGCCAGCAGGACGCCGGGAAGGGTGAAGTCGGGGGCTGGCTGCCCGATAACAGGGCTCTTCGGCATCGTATGGCTCCTCGGTCCGCGCTGTCGTCGGGAGCCACTGTACGGCTCCGCCAGGCGGGCTCCGCACTGAGGGCGCCGACCGGTCCCACGAAAGAGGAATCGCAGCACAAAAGCAGACAGCCCGCAGGTCACTTCCCTCCCGACCGGGCGCTACTGCGCTCGGCACCGGGCGGGCACCGTGGACGAACGGTGGACCTGCGGGCCGGGTGTCTGTCTGGTATTCGCCTACCGCCGGTTACCTCGACGGGTCGGCCGGCGGCTAGCGGACGGCCACCTCACGCGTCCTGAGAATACTCAATTTCAGGATCACCTCCTTTCGGTGTGCCTCCACGCTAAGCAAGCCCGGCGCCGGACGCAAGGCCTTTTTCGATCTCCGCCGACACCGGGTCTCCACCCGACCCGCCCGCCGCGTCGAAACTTTCGATATTTTCGGCCTAAACATGCGGTCAATCTTTCGGTAGATTGGCTCCCGCCACTGCTCGCCGCCTCAGACCGCGCAGATAAGGGTCCAGATCGCCATGCCCGCTCTCCCCTCGCCCGTCCACCCCGCCTGGCTGCCGTCGGAAGCCCTGCGCGCCCTCGGTTCCCGCCGCGTCGTCGTGCGCGGCGAAGGCCTGCTCGTCGAGACCGTCGCCGCCGAGACCCAGAACGCCTGCGCCCGTTTCGGCGGCGTCGCCACGTTCCTGCCGTCGGCCGCCGAGAATGCAGAAGGTACCGAGAGCGCTGCGGACATACCGGCCGCCGACCTCGTCTTCTCCCTCGCCCCGCAGCGCGAGGAACTCGGCGACGAGGGCTTCGAAATCGCCCGTACCAGCGGCGACGTCACCACGGTCCACGCCGCGGCGCCCGCCGGCCTGCTCTACGGCTTCTTCCACGTCGTACGGCTGGGCGAAGCCGCGTTCGCCGCCGACCTGCCGTCCGGCGGAGTGCAAAAGCCCGCACTGAGCCGGCGCATGGCCGATCACTGGGACAACGTCGACGTCGAGCCGACCATGGGCCAGGTCGAGCGCGGCTACGCCGGCGGCTCGATCTTCTGGGAGGCCGGACGGCTGCGCGAGGACCTGAGCCGGGTGCGCTCCTACGCGCGCCTGCTGGCCGCATGCGGGATCAACGCCGTCTCGGTCAACAATGTGAACGTTCACCGTACCGAGGCGCACCTGCTCACCGACCGCCTCGGCGACGTCGAAAAACTTGCCGAGGTGTTTCGACCGTACGGCATCCGCGTCCACCTCTCGGTGAACTTCGCGTCCCCGCTCGTCCTCGGCGGCCTGAGCACCGCCGATCCGCTCGACCCGGCCGTGCGCACATGGTGGGCCGCGACGACCGCCGAGGTCTACGCGCGCATCCCCGACTTCGGCGGCTACGTAGTCAAGGCCGACTCCGAGGGCCAGCCCGGCCCCTTCGGCTACGGCCGCACCCACGCCGACGGCGCGAACACGCTGGCCGACGCGCTCGCCCCCTTCGGCGGCGTCGTGCACTGGCGCGCGTTCGTCTACAACCACCGCCAGGACTGGCGCGACCGCTCCACCGACCGAGCCCGCGCCGCCCACGACCACTTCGCCCCCCTGGACGGAAACTTCCGCGAGAACGCGATCCTGCAGGTCAAGCACGGTCCGATCGACTTCCAGACGCGCGAGCCGATCTCCCCGGTGATCGCGGCCATGCCCACCACCCGCCTCGCCGTCGAGCTCCAGGCCACCCAGGAGTACACCGGCCAGCAGAAGCACGTCTGCTACCTCGCCCCGATGTGGAGCGAAGTGCTCGGCTTCGCGCCCTGGGGCGAGAACGGCGACACCGTCGCGGACGTGGCACGCGGCCTCGTCGTCGTCTCGAACGTCGGCGACGACCAGTTCTGGACCGGGCACCCGCTGGCCCAGGCGAACCTCTACGCCTTCGGCCGCCTAGCCTGGGACCCGACAGCCGACCCGGCAGCGATCCTCGACGAGTGGATCGGCCTCACCTTCCCGACCGGCGCCGTCGACGAGGACGGACAACTCCCGCAGCTGCGCGAATCGCTGCACGCGATGATGGACGAGTCCTGGCTCACCTACGAGAAGTACACCGCGCCGCTCGGCGTGGGCTTCATGGTCCGACCCGGCCAGCACTACGGCCCCGACGTCGACGGATACGAATACACCCCCTGGGGCACCTACCACTTCGCCGACCGCGAAGGCATCGGCGTCGACCGCACCAGCGCGACCGGCACCGGCTACGCCGCCCAATACCCGAAGCCCTGGTCGGAGACCTACGAAGCCGTCGAGCAGTGCCCGGACGAACTGCTGCTGTTCTTCCACCACGTGCCCTACCGCCACCAGCTGCACAGCGGAAAGAGCGTCATCCAGCACATCTACGACACGCACTTCGAAGGCGCCGACCTCGCCGCCGCCATCCGCGACCAGTGGCGCCGCATCGCCGACCTGCCCGTCGTCCCCGAAGACGTCCGCCACCGCATGGCCGAGCGCCTCGACGAGCAGGTCCGCTGCGCTGAGGAGTGGCGCGACCAGATCAACACGTACTTCTACCGCAAGTCGGGCATCCCCGACGCCCACGGCCGCACGATCTACTGACGCCGGCGACTCCCGACGACGCACGCTAAGGCTTTTCGTCAGCGCCCATGGCTAGGGTCACCACCAATCGTCGAAGATTTCACGAAAGGGCTGGCCATGGGCGCATCCGGCTGGGAGTACAGCGTGCCGTACCAGGACGACATCGCGGCAGCGCTCGAGCGGCTGCGTGTCGAGACCTACGAGCGCGGCGGCTACTACAAAGCAGAACCCGACCCGTCGCTTCAGCTGAGCGAAGACGAGTTCAAGGCGACGTTGAAGCTCGACGACGATCCGGACGGTATCCAGAATTTCCTTCTGGAGGAGTGGCATAAGGCCAAGAAGCGGCCCGCCGCCGTGGACGCCGACACACTGCTCGCCTCCCAGCCGGACTCGGGCACCCACTCGATCATCGACATCTGCGACGGCTTGTCCGAGCACCCGTGCTTGTTCACCGCCTCACCGCTGACCGCGGAGCAGCACCTCGAGATCTTCGGGACGGATCGCCCCTCGAGACCCGCCGTGTTGGAGTGGATCTCGAAGCACGATATCGGCCATATCCGAGCCCGTTGGGAGGCGGCGTACGTGGTGAGCTACTCGGCGGCAGGAAGCCCGGAACGGATCCACTTCGTCGGCTTTTCCGGCGACTGAGCTCGTCGGCGCTCCCCCGCTCAGACCCGGGCGCGTCGCCGCGTTACCTCCCGACAGTCGTCGCAGCCGCCGAGCGCCAACGAAACAGGTGTGCCCTCAGCGCGGCTACTCACGGGCCGCGACGAGCTCGATCGGCCGCGTTCGCAGGCAGTAGCGGGCGGCGCCGACAGTGGCGAGCACACCCGCGACCGCGCACAGCCCCGTCGTCACGCCCAGCACCAGCCAAGGCACGTCCACCGGAGTATGCCGGACCAGGTCCCTGAGCCCGGAACCGAGCCCGGCCAGCGCAACCGCGCCGACCGCCGCTGCCAGTGACGTGCCGATCAGCACGATCAGCAGCGCCTCTACCGCGACGGTGCGCAGCACCTGGAACGGCGTTGCGCCGCTGAGCCGCAGCATCGCGAACTCCCTGGCCCGGGCGGCCGTGGCCATCACCAGAGTGTTGATGATGGACAAGCCGGTGTAGACCAGGGCGATCAGCAGCACGGTGGTGGCGTTGGTCCAGTCGTGGTTGGACTGCTCGGTGTTGACGCCGGCGGCCCACACGGCCTGCGGCGTCACCTTGCCGCCGAGGTTGCGGGCGGCGGCGACCAGGGCCGGGTAGACCGCGGCCGGGTCGGCGCCCGGCTTGAGGTCCACGTCGATCCGGCTGACCAGAGCACCTTGGGCATGGGCCGGGGTGAGGAACGCGGCGTTGCCACCGACCCCGGTGCGCACCACGGCCGCGACGGTGAGGCCGGCACGGGTGCCGTCGGCGAGGTAGACGTCGACCTGCTGCCCGGTGTGTACGCCCCACTCCTGGTCCACGACCACTGAGTTGTCATTCAGGCTGCTGAGAGATCCGGAGACGACCTGCAGGTCGAAGTCGTTGGCCAGGCTGGCCGCGTCGACGATCTGCGCGTTGTAATCCACCAGGACCGAATCCGGCATCGGGCCGTAGACGTCCTCGCTGGTGACCGGAGTAGCCGTCACGCCGGGAACCTGTGCCACCTGCTCAAGAGCGGCCAGGCTCAGGCCCGGCGCCCCCTGGGGCGTGATGACGTAGGCAGCCCGCACGGAGCTGCGCAACTGAGTGGCCTTGGCGTCGTCGATGCTCTCGACCGAGCCGAGGACTGCGGCGGCGAGGCCGAGCGTCACCAGGATCGGGGTGGCCGTGGCAGCCGTGCGGCGGGCCGCGGCCATCGCGTTCTCCCGGGCGAGCAGCACCGACGCGCCGCGCAACCAACCCAGTGGCGCGGCGAAGAGCCGGACCAGCGGCCGGACGAACAGCGGCGAGAGCAGGGCGAAGGCGGCCACCAGCACGCCGGCCACGACCTCGTTGATGGCAACCGCGATCATCGGCGCGGCGATCGGCACCACGATCGCCAGCACCAGTCCGGTGATCAGGCAGCCGATGCCGCCGATCCATCGCAGCTTCGTCATTGCCTTGACATCGACCACGGCTTCGCGCAGCGCCTCGACCGGACGGATCCGGGACGCCCGTAGGCAGGCCAGACCGGCGCCCGCGAGCGCGGCGATCACTCCCGTGGCGAAGGCGCCGAAGATCGCGAGGACCGCCACCGGCGAGAACGAGACGGAGAACCAGGCCGGTGCCTCCTTCCGGGTCACCAGCCAGTGCGCCAGTAAGGGCCCTCCCCCGATGCCGATCAGCGCACCTAGAGCGGATGCGCCGAGGCCGATCACAGCGGACTCGGCCATCACCATCCGGGAGACCTGAGCGGGCGTCGCCCCAGCGCACCGCAGCACCGCGAGCTCGCGCCGACGCTGCTGCACCGAGAAAGCGAAAGTGGAGCCCGTGACGAACACGGCCACGAACACCGCGAGGCCGCCCGCGACGCCGAGCAGTCCGTCCACGGACTGCAACTCGCGCTGGTCCTCGGCAGTGATCGCGTCGGCCTGATGCCGGTCGTCGCCGGCGAGCACCTTGGCGGCGCCGGAGCTTATCCCGCCCTTCGGAGCCGCCACCGTCGCCGCCGTCCCAGCCGAGGCCACGGCGGCCTTGACCGCGGACAACGAGCTGTACGCGACAACGGCGTCGACCGAGGGCGAGAGCTGCGCGGCCTCGGCGTCGGAGAAGAACACTGCCTGCTCGAAGGAGACCGGCGCGGTGACCCCGGAGACAGTGAACTGGGCCGGGCCCTGCGCCGTCAGGACAGTGACCTGATGGCCCACCAGCGAAGCCGGCCCACCGCCGAGCACGACCTGGCGCGCATCGGCCGGGGCGGTGCCCGCAGCGAGCCGGTAGGGGGCGAACGCGGCCGAGGACCACGCGTGACCCACCGGATCGCCGGCGCCCGGCAGCTGCACGCCGACGGGCTGAGCGTAGAAGGTGCGGTCGAGTACGGTGCGCCCGGTCGCCTGCACCTTCTGGATCAACGCGGCAGAGAGCGGTGGAGTTCCCGTGAGCGGCAAATGCTCGGTGTCCTCCGCCTGATCGATCGTCACCTCGTCTGTGGCGATCACCACGATCGGGGCATCGGCGTAACGCAGGGGCTTGCTGCCGGAGCTGTCCAGCCCGCCAGTCATGGCGACCAGCACCGTGGACATCAGTGCCACGCCGAAGGCCAGGCCAAGGAAGGTACCGGCGAACCCGGTCCATCGGCTGCGCAGCGTATCAAGGGCGAGTCTCAGCATGCCGGAGCCTCCTCCACCGGAGCGTCGCTCGCCAGCGCCGCCACGGCCTCAGCCTCGAGCCCGGTCATCCGGGACGCGACGCCCTCGGCCGTGGGGTCAGCGAGCTCGCCGACGATCCGGCCGTCAGCCAGGAAGACGACGTTGCGGGCGTAAGACGCTGCGACCGGATCGTGGGTGACCATCACCACAGTCAGACCGCGCTCATCCACCAGAGTACGCAGCAGGGCCAGCACCTCGCGAGAGGTGGCAGTGTCGAGGGCGCCGGTGGGCTCGTCCGCGAAGAGCACGTCCGGCGAGCCGACCAGTGCGCGCGCAATGGCCACACGCTGTTGCTGGCCGCCCGAAAGCTCCCCAGGACGGTGCCGCCCCCGCTCACCGAGCCCGACCGCCGCCAGCGCCGCCTGCACCTGCTCCTTCCCCGGCTTCTTCCCGGCCAGCCGCAGCGGCAGGGCCACGTTCTGCTCGGCCGTCAGCGCGGAGACCAGGTTGAAGGACTGAAAAACGAAGCCGACGCGCTCCCGACGCAGCAGCGTAAGCGCGGTCTCGCTCTTGCCGGTCAGGTCCGTCCCGGCAAGCACAACCCGGCCGGCCGTAGGCCGATCCAGCCCCGCAGCACACTGCAGCAGCGTCGACTTGCCCGAACCAGACGGCCCCATCACCGCAGTGAAGGAGCCCGCGGGGAACTCAAAAGTGACATCGTCGAGCGCGACGACGGTGCCGGCCGAGGTGCTGTAGGTCTTGCGCACCGACCAGAGCTGAACCGGGTTGCTGATGGTCATGGGCTTATCTAACCGCCTCGCAGGGGTCTGACGCACCTCCGGGGACGAAGTGGTGCTGGGCATCGCTGGCCGAACCCCAGAGCACACGCGGGCCGCGCTCGCTGCGGTGCTCGCCGGGAATGGCGCCTCCGACGTCCGGACAGATCCGTCAACGGACACTGTCAGGGACCTACACGAGAGCCGACTACTTCGCCCGCAACGTATGCACCATCCAGGTCCGCGCGCACCGCGACTTCCAGGTTCCCAAGGGCTACAGCCGCGGCCAGCTTCTCGCGGCCAAAACCGGTATCGAGCAGATGCTCGAACAGCTCAGCCCCACCAGCTCGGAACCAAAGTCGCCTTCGTCCCGCTCGCAGGACTCACCGCCACACTTTCAGCAGCCAATAAGGAGCCTGACACTACTGATGAAGATCAGTGTCGTAACAGGCTACGTTTTCCTCGTTGCCGGCGGGACCCTGCGCGGTCCTCTGTGGCAGACTGACATCCGTGGATGCCAGCGACGAATACCGCCGTCCGGCCGCGCGCCCTCTGGCCCGGGAACGTTCGAGTTTGTTCGACCAGCAAGCCGAGGCCTACGACCGGTTCCGGCCGGCCTATCCGGACGCCGTGATTGATGAATTGCTCGGTCCGATGCCTGCGGGCCTGGACGTTCTCGACGTGGGCTGTGGCACGGGGATTGCTGCACGGCAGATAGCCCAGCGCGGCGCCAAAGTGCTGGGGGTGGAACTCGCACCACGAATGGCGGAGGTCGCCCGTGGCCATGGGGTCGACGTGGAGATTGCGGCCTTCGAAGGCTGGGACGCTGCTGGTCGCACCTTCGACCGGGTGACTTCAGCGCAGGCCTGGCACTGGCTCGACCTGCCTATCGCCACCGCTAAGGCGGCCGCTGTGCTGCGGCCGGGCGGCAGGCTCTGTCTGATCTGGAACGCCGGATGTCAGCCTGATGACCTGGCCGATGCTCTTGAGGAGGTGTACGCACGTGTCGTGCCGCCGGGCGGCCACCGTCTGTTCCGGGGCTATGCGGCCAACCGGTCATCGGATGTGAAGACAGGGCTCGACTCGGAAATCGACGCCATCTCAGCGGTGCCCGAGTTCGATGTGCCGACACAGAAGTGGTTCCCGTGGACGCGGACCTACCAGCGGGATGAGTGGCTGGACCAGCTTGTCTCACGGAGCGACCACGCCGCCCTCGAACGAGCGATCCGAGACCGCCTGTTCGAATCCATCAGCGCGGCCATCGACGATCACGGCGGCTCGTTCGTCATGAATTTCGAGACCGTCCTGATCACCGCGACCCGGCTGCCGTAGCCGCCCGGACCGGCGGTCAGCGACACTCTGACACTGCGGCGACGGTGGGATCGGGGTCTCCCAGCTGGCCGTCCCGGACCCGGCCAGCCCAGTGATGATGATGCTGCGTCGTAGCGCCAGCAGGCAGAGCTAATCGACGTCAGTGTCTCACGTGACGCTATAAGGTCAGATCCGCGGTGCCCATGACACGGCGGAGGTCGAGCAGGTGACCGTGTTCATAGTGCGGACCGGCGAAGCACCTCGATGACCGGAATCGACCCCAGCCCAAGCAACTCACGCATCGTCGCCTGCGCAGCATCGACGACGGTCGCGAAGCTGACCGGCTCATGCGCGGTCACATACAGATCAACGGGCACGTCGCTGACGACACCGAGCCGGGCCGTAGACAACAGCCGTCGCACGGCCACCCCAGCGGAATGAAGGAGCAGAACCGTCGTCAAGAAGATCACCGACGATGACGATGCGCTGCTGGCGTTCTACGACTATCCGGCGGAGAAGTCCGCTCCGATCCGCCGCTTTGTACGATGCCTGCGACCAATCTGCCCATGTCGTCGGTTTCGGTTGGAAGTTCTTCCTGCGGTCTGAGCGCCCTACACGCGCCGAACAGGCGCTTACTGGCCGAGCAGATCTCCGCATGGCCAGCGTTGTTGTAGGAGGCGCGTAGGTACGTCAGCGCGGCCGGCGCTGGGGGTGGGATCACGATTCGGGTTGAAAGAACGCGAGCATGTGCTGCGCGGCGTCAGGGGATGTCAGCAGGTCGTGCATGCGCGCGGACATCTTGGCGGCGGCGCCGGTGCGTTCGAACATCTCGTTTTCGTACTCTCCGATGGCGGCGGGGAGGTCGTGCGGGTGCGCGGCCAGGGCGAGGGCGAGGTGGGCGCCGTCGAGGAGTGCCATGTTGGCGCCTTGGCCGGTCGGCGGCATCAGGTGCGCGGCGTCGCCGAGGAGCGTGACGTTCGGCGATTTCGGCCAGGTCAGGCCGAGCGGGAGTGTGTAGATCGACCGCGATACGACCGTGTCGTCGCAGGCTTCGATCAGCGCGATGTACTTCGGGTGCCAGCCGGGGAGCAACTCGATCAGCCGTGCTCGGGCGGCGGACGGGTCGTCGAGCGGGATCTTGCTGGTGGTGAACCAGCCCTCTGCGGTGTTGTAGAAGCTCACGCCGATGCGGACGCGGCCGTCGCCGTTTCGCTGGGCGGCGAAGGATATCCCGTCGCCGAGGACCCAGTAGTTGCCGCGGCCGAGCATCACCGCGAGTTCGGGGTGGGTGCGGTCGATGTCAGGAACGCAGAGTTCGATGACGTTCTGGCCGATGTGTGCCGGCCGGGCGTCGGTGAGCAGTGGGCGGACGCGGGACGATGCGCCGTCTGCGCCGACGAGCAGGTCGTACGTCGCGGTGCCGCCTCCGGCGAAGTGCAGGGTGCCGTTGTCGGCAGACTCGAACGCGTGCCCCCAGCGGACCGTTCCTTCGGGGAGCGAGTCGAGGAGGAGCTTGCGCAGGTCGGCGCGGTCGACCTCGGGCCGGGCCATGGGGGCGTCGTCGGGAGTGTCCTCCTGGAACAGCAGGGTTCCGTCCGGTGTGAGCAGGCGCATGTCCTGGCCTTCGCTGCGGGCGATCGCGTGGAAGCCCTCGACCAGGCCGGCCTCGCGGAGCGCGCGCTGACCGGAATGGATGTCGAGCATTCCGCCCTGGCCGCGCGCGTGGCGCGACGGTTCGCGCTCGTACACGACGGCGTCGATGCCGTTGACGTGCAGCACGCGAGCGAGAGCCAGGCCGCCTAAGCCTGCTCCGACGATGGCGATGTCCACGGCCAGGTCTCCATTCACCGTATCGGTCGATACACTGTATCGGGCGATGTCACTGTAGCACTCGGGCGGGGTATCGTCGGGCGCATGTTGGTGTGGGAGAGGCCGGAGCCGTCGAACCGGCCGGTGTTGGCGCCGCTGAGCCGGGAGCGGATCGTCCGTGCGGCGATCGAGCTGGCCGACGCGGACGGTCTGGTCGCCGTTTCGCTGCGCAAGGTGGCCGCGGCGCTGGACGTGGGGCCGATGCGGCTCTACGGCTACATCGACACCAAGGAGGAACTGCTCGACCTGATGGTCAACGCGGTCCATGCCGAGATCCACCCGACCGGGGACGACTGGCGCGAGGTGCTGCGGTCGCAGGCCGAAGCCACTCGGCGGGCTGCCCAGCAGCACGAGTGGCTGGCCGACCTGATCGGCGGCCGGCCGCAACTCGGGCCGAACACGCTGGCCATCGGGGACGCCGTGCTGGGCGCGATGAGCGATGTCGACCTGGACGTCGTGGTGCCGGCGGTCGCCGCGGTCAACGCATACGTGGTCGGCGCCGTACGCCGGGAGATCTCCGAGCGACGGGCGGAACGGGCCAGCGGGATGGATCTCAGGCAGTATCAGGCCGCGACTGGACCATACCTGCAGCGTACCTTCGCCGCCGGGCAGTTCCCCGCGCTGGCCACGGTCGTGCGCGACGGTCCGCACCTGAGCGCCGACGAGACGTTCAGGGTCGGACTGGAATTCCTCCTCGACGGCATCGAGGCCCGCATCTCACGCTGACCCGCACGCGTCAGGGGCGTACCAGGGGCAGGAAAAGCTCGTCCACGATCTTGACCAGAGTGGATTCGGGCACCGGACCGAGCGTCATGATCAGGTCGTGCCGGACCAGGTCGACGGGGAGACGCAGGACCTGGTCGGTGATCCTGGCCGGATCGGCTTCGCCGCGCGCGATCGCGCGGTCGAGGATGGCAGGCATCGAAGACGGCCGGTCGACCATGAACCGTTCGCGCCATACAGCAGGGCTCTCGCCGGTCTGGCTGTAGTAGTCGGCGAACATGAAGCTGATTCCGGCCATGAGCTCGCCGGTGCGCGACGACATGTCCCGCAGCAGGCTCAGCACGTCCTCGCGCAGGCTGCCGGTGTCTGGTGGGGCGCTGGCCGCGGAGAACTGCGGCTGGTGGTGCTTGAGCGCCGCGAGGACGAGTTCGGAGCGGCTCGGCCAGCGGCGGTAGAGCACCGCGCGGCCGGTGCCGGCCCGGGCGGCGACGTTCTCCATGGTCAACGCCGGGTAGCCGACCTCGGCCAGTTCCGCCCAGGCGGCCTCGAGCAGCGCGGCCTCCAGCGCGGCGCCGCGGCGGCGGGTGGGGGTGCGGGCTGGGTCGTCTGCGTCGGGCATCGCTTCTCCTTGGGGACAGTTGTGTATCTTAACGCGCCCGGCTACCCTCGGCTTGAGAGCTTTAGAGACAGTCGTGCCTCTTATTGGCGCCCATCCCCCCGGAAGACCGGTGAACACCGTGAGCGAACCCGTGGCCGTGCCAAGTAAGCCCGCTGTGCCGGACAACGCGCCGGACAAGGTGCCGAACAAGCCCGCCGACTTGCCCCCGGGCTTCGCCCGGCTCGCCGCGATCATGATGACGGGCGTCGTCGCGGTCTTCCTCGACACCACGGTCGTCAACGTCGCGATCAACACCCTGAGCAGACACTTCGGCACTACGGTGGCCACCGCGCAATGGACGGTCAGCGGCTACGTGCTGGCCATGGGCGTGGTCATACCCCTCGCCGGTTGGCTGATCGACCGCCTCGGCGCGAAGCCTGCGTGGATGACGGCGTTATCGCTGTTCGCGCTCGGATCGCTGCTGTGCAGCCTGGCGCCGAACATCGGCGCGCTGATCGCGTTCCGAGTGGTGCAGGGCGTCGGCGGCGGGCTCATGCTGCCGATCATGCAGGCGGTGCTGATCCGGGCGGCCGGTCCCAGGCCGTCGAACCGCGCGGTCGCCGCCGTGGCGCTGCCTGCGGTGCTGGGCCCGATCCTGGGGCCGGTGCTGGGCGGCGTCATCATCCAGTACCTGGACTGGCGGGCCGTCTTCTGGCTCAACCTGCCGTTGTGCGTGGCCGGGCTGATCACGGCTTGGCGCGGCATGGAGAATACGGACCCTGCTGAAGCCGCCTCGCTGGACGTAGTCGGGCTCGTCCTGCTCCCACCCGCGCTCGCCGCCATCCTCTATGGGCTGACCGAAGCCGGCATCCACAGCGGGTTCAGCGCCGCTGTCGCGCTCTATCCGCTCGTCGGCGGTGTCGTTCTGCTCGCCGGTTTCGTGGCATACGCCTTGCGAGCGACCAAACCGCTGGTGGGTCTGCGCCCGTTCCTCACCCGCTCGTTCAGCGCTTCGACCTTGGTGCTGTTCCTGGCCGGGTTATCGGTCTACGGCGCGATGTTGTTGCTTCCGCTGTACTTTCTGCAGGTCCAGCACCTGAGCATCCTCGACGCAGGGCTCTGTCTCGTACCGCAGGGCCTTGGCACCCTGGTGAGCCGGGTCGCCACGGCGAAGCTGGCCGACAGCGTCGGACCGCGGCCGGTCGTGTTCTGCGGCATCATCGTGGCGGCGATAGCCACCGTGCCGTTCGCGTTCGCCGGGCCGCACACCAGTCTCGTTTTCCTCGCCTTCGTGCTGATGGTTCGCGGCCTCGGGCTGGGGGCGGTCACCATCATCGTCATGGCGAGCGCGTACCGGGACCTTGATCGAAGTCTGATTCCAGACGCGACCGCAGGAATCCGCATCGGGCAGCAGGTCGGCAATGCCTTCGGCACGACCGTGCTCGCCATGCTGCTGGAGAGCGGGCTGAGCCGCGATACGGGCCCTGACGCCGTTCCCGCGGCGTTCCACCACGCCTTCTGGTGGGCGATCGGCTTGTCCGCCGTCACCGCGTTGCCCGCGCTGGCACTCCCCCGGGGCGGGCTCGTCTCAACCCCGCCGACCTCCGCGCAACCCCGGCTGGCGACGACCGGAGCTAGGCCCGATCGGTGATGCCGGCGAGCGCGCCCTGCTCGATCAGCTCGACTAGCGTGTTCGTCCGCTCGAGCGATTCTGCGCCGGTCGCGCCCTCGATGTCGGCCAATTGACAGGCGACGGACTGGGCTTCGCGACCGATCTCGAGTGCGATGGCGGTGTCGCCCAGCTGCGCGTGGATGGTGGCCAGTGTCTCGAGCGCCTCGACGAGCGTCACATGCAAGGTCATATCAGGCTCACTCGACGCCTCGCCGACGAGGGCTCGGGCCCGCTCGACGGCCTCCTGGGCCATCGGAAGAGCGGCCTTTTTGTCGCCGATTCCGTTGCGGCAGGCCAGTTCCCACGCGTAGGCGTTGAGTGAGCCGACGGCCATGAGCCGCACCTTCGGATCCTGACTCTCGAACGCGTTCGCGGCGCGGACCTGCGCCAGCGCCACAGCGAGCAGCTTGAGGCTTGTGCCGGTGAGGCCGAGGAACTTCATGCCGGTGACGTAAAACCCCTTGGCTATCGTCAGGCTCTGCGACGGGTCGAAGCTGGTCGCCGACGCGTCGCCGACCAGGTCGGCGCAGCGTTCGGCGAGCTCGGCGGCGAGCTCGCGCTCGCCCGCGTCGGCGAGCTTGAGAGCTGCCGCACGCGCGAGGTCCCGGCCGGCATGGACGGCGACGAAGTCCAATTCGGGGGCCGCGCCGAGAGCGGGAAGGCCGTCGATCACCCGCCGGGCCACCCGCGCCGCGTCAGTGACGCAGCCTTGATCAATGTGCTTGATCATCAACTTCTTGTCCCATAGGAGCCAGATCGCCGCTCGGCGCGAGTCGGCGGGCAGACGCCGGATCCGTCCGACGCAGTCCTCCAGCAGACGGATCAGGTCCGCCTCCCCCATCGAACTCGACTCCGCTGCACTGACCCGCAGCACCAGCATCGGCGGGACCTGCTGGTCCACCTCCGCTGATCCCGTGCCCAGCGCCTCGAGCGCCGCCAGCGCGGCGTCGGCAGCGGCGACCACCTCCGCCTGGCGGCCGCCTACCTGGTCCAGCGTGATCGCGCGCAGGCCGCTGGCCCTGGCCACGATGTGGAGCAACTGCGGCGAGCGCGCCTGCGCGGCGTAATGGAGCCGGCCGATCAGCTGGTCGAGCAGCTCCAATGCCTCGTCGAGCCGACCCTCGCCCTTCGCGACCACAGCCCTGTTGTGAAGCCGCTTCGCCCAGGCCGACAGAGACGCCGCAGAGTCGGACCACTCGACCTCAGACGCCTGCTTCTGCGACCTTTTGAAGATCATTGATCCGTCTCCAGGGTTACGGTCTTGGTGTGAAACGGCTTGCACAGGTTACTTGGAGAGCTTTGCCGGTCCGACAACGGGATACGCGGGAGCGAGCGGTATGACAAGTACGCAAGCTGGGAACGGAGACGAACGCGCGGGCGCCGCTCCTGGCGTCGTGCTCGTCGTGATGTGCGTCGGGTACTTCCTCGTCCTGCTCGACGTGACCATCGTGAACGTGGCGCTGCCGAGCATCGGCACGGGCCTGCACGCCGATGTGAGCAGTCTGCAATGGGTCGTCGACGGCTACGCACTGGCGCTCGCCTCCCTCATGCTGCCTGCGGGAGCGCTCGGCGACCGGCACGGGCACCGCCGGCTGGTGCTGGCGGGCCTCGCCGCGTTCGGCGTCGGATCGCTGGCGTGCGGGCTGGCGCCGGGGGCCGGGGCGCTGGTCGCGGCGCGGGCGGTCCAGGGCGTGGGCGCGGCGTCGCTGCTGCCGGGGACGCTGGCGATCATCGCGGGCGCGTATCCCGACCGCAAGGCGCAGGCGCGGGCGATCGGGATCTGGGCCGGCGTGGGCAGTCTCGCCCTGCCGGCCGGGCCGCTGGTCGGCGGCGTGCTGATCGACTCGCTCGGCTGGCGCTGGATCTTCCTGATCAACGTCCCGATCACACTCGCCGCCCTCGCCGCGACACTGCGGGTGCTGCGCGCGGACCACGGCAGGCAGACCGGCAGACTCGACACAGCGGGCGCGCTGCTCGGCGTTCTCGTCTTGCTGACCTGGACTTTCGTGTTCATCCAGGGCGGCCGCTCGGGTGCCGGCTCGGCCGTCGTGCTGGTCGCGCTCGGGCTCGCGATCCTGCTGTCGGCGGCGTTCCTGCTGGTGGAACGGCGACGCGGGAGCGAGGCGATGCTGCCGCTCGACCTGGCCCGGCGTCCGGCCTTCGCGCTGGCCAACATCTCGGCGGGGGTGATGAACCTGGGGACTCTGGGTGTGCTGTTCGTGCTCACGCTCTTCCTGCAATCGGTTCAACACCGCTCCCCCCTCGGCGCCGGGCTCGCGCTGATCCCGCTGTTCGCCCCGCTCGCGGTGATCGCGCCGATCGGCGGGCGGGCGGTGGCGCGGATCGGTCCGCGGCTGCCGATCATCGCCGGGTTCGTGCTGGCCGCGGTCGGACTGGCACTGCTCGCGCTGGCGCACCCGTCGTCGAGCTACGCCGCGATCCTGCTGCCCGCGTTCCTGGCCTGGGGGATCGGGCTCGGGATACTCACCCCGGCCGTGGTGGCGGCGGCCGTGGCCGCGACGCCGGGTGAGAGGGCCGGGCTCGCCTCGGCGGTGAACAACACCGCTCGGCAGGCGGGTGGGGCGATCGGCGTGGCGCTTGCGGGCGCGGTGGCCGGCTCTCCCGGCACTGCGACGTTCGTTTCCCGCATGCACACGGTCGCGGCCGGTGCCGCCGTGCTCTTCGTCGTCCTGGCGGTGGTCAACTCTCTGATGAAGTATCAGGACTCGTCGACGAACTCGGCCGAGCCGTAGGCCACCCGCCAGGCTGTCCGCAGCCGGGCCAGGTCGTCGCGCTGGCGGTCCTCGCGCGCCGCCGCGGCCCGGCAGGCGCGCTCGATCTGCTCGTCCACCCGGGCCAGCAGCGCCTGGGCCGCCGAGACGCCGTCGTCGAGTTCGCGCCGCGTCTCCTCGACTTCCTGCTGCGCCTCGGCCAGGACGGCCGGATCGTTGCCGCGCAAGGCCACCCGCAGTTCGCGCTTGCTCACCGCGTCCGCCATCCGCAGAGCCCGGACGAGTTCGAGGGCGTCGCGCCGGGCCGCGTCGAGCTCGGTCAGCCACGCGCGGGCGACGATGTCTTCGGCCTCGAAGATCGCCTGGTGCGCGTGCACGGTCTGCAGCGTGCGCTGGTACTCGGAACGGTCGTCATCGGCCACGGTGGTCCACCCTCTTCGCGTCTTCAGATCAGTGCCCGCACTGAATAACCCGGGAAGCCGACTCGAAACCCCGGTGGTCAGCGTATCAGGCTTCGAAGACACTGCCCCTACGTCCGGCTCCGCCGGTTGGACCATTCAGGCGACGGCTCGGGGCGCCTGTTTATCCGGGGATCGATCCGGTCACCCGGCCGTGCGCTGCCACCCGGCCGTGGTCGCACAGAAGGCCGCGACCATGCAGGTGCTGTCCGGCGGGCGCATCCGGCTCGGTCTCGGCTCCGGCGAGATCCTCAACGAGCACGTGACCGGCCGCCCCTGGCCGGCCGCGTCGGTGCGCCAGGACATGCTCGCCGAGGCGGTCGAGATCATCTCCGCGCTGTTCGACGGCGGCTACGTCAACTACCGCGGGCAGCACTTCCAGGTGGAGGCGGCACGAGTGTGGGACCTGCCCGAGCTGCGGGTGCCGATCGGCATCGCCGTCTCCGGGCCTCGGCGAGCGCCCGGATCCTTTCCGATTACGCGCCGCCTGCGGTCCTGCTTGGCATACCATCGCGGCTAAGGGTGCCGGTGTGTGACCGGACCGGCGCGCAGCGTCGACAAGAGGTGGGGGCACCAGAATGCACAGGTACGTACGCGTCAGACGAGCAACCCTCGCAGTGGCCACGGCCGCCGCGGTGAGCGCGTTCGCGATCGGATGCGCGAGCTCGGTGGGCTCGCCGCAGATCAACGGCCAGGGCGGCAACGGCGGGAACGGCGGCGGAGCGGAGGTCACCGCCGTCGAGGCGACGGGCATCATTCCGCCGACCGACGCGGCCGCGGGCTGGGATCAGGCGGATTCGTGCAAGATGGTGCAGGCGGTGTGGGCCGCCTTCGCCACGAACTACACCCGCCAGCAGCCCGACCCCTCGGGCGCTTTCTACGGACTCAACAATGACCTGACGAGCTACGTGGGCTACGTCACCGGCCAGCTCTCGGTGGACATCGACACGCTCTCGCAGCAGGCCGAGGCCTTGTACACGGCCGATGTCAACGGCGGCTCCGCCTCGGCGCAACTGACCTCGGACCTCACGCAGGCGGCCGCGGTCGTCGGCAAGGACTGCGGCATCACTTTGTCGCTGTCCTGACATGCGAGTGCCGGGCCGCGGGGCGCCGCGGCCCGGTGAAGGGTGCTCGCATAGTCGAGGTACCGGAGGCGTTCGCAGCTTGGGACGGCCATGGAGCGGTGCGCCTGCTCGAACGCGCGGATGAGCACTTTGCGATGCTGCTCGAACGTGCCGCCTCGCGGACCGCTTGGCACAGTCGCTGATGTAAATTAAATGATATCTAAGAGCTCAGTGAGAGTATTGATCCGGTGGCTCGCCTGGCTGAAGTCCTGGGCCTTGGTGAACTCGTTGTAGACGACGGCGCAGTCGATACCGGCGGCCACGGCGGAGCTCAGCCCTCGAGACGAGTCCTCCACCACCAGCGTCTCGCCCTTTGCGGCGCCGAAGCGCTCGAGGCCGGTCAGATACGGTTCCGGGTGCGGTTTGGCGAGCTTGTAGTCGTCGCGGACGAGGACGAAGTCCATGAACTGCTTGATCCGGCGCTTCTCATGGATGATCTCGAAGTCCGCTCGCTTCGCCGTCGTCACGATGGCCATGCGGACGTGCTGTGACAGCTCGGCGAGGGCTTCGACGACGCCTTCGATCTCGATGGCTTCCGTTCTCAGATACTCCTGGTAGTAGGCGTCGCGGGCCGCGCGCTGCTTGCTGATGGTCGCATCATCGACGCCCGCCGCCCGGGCCTGGGTCCACGTGCCCAGCCCCTGTGCCATGTCCCGCAGGTAGCGGTCTTTGTCCAACGCCACGCCGATCTCGGCCAAGGCGCGCTCTCCGGCCCGGAAATACCAGAACTCGGTGTCCACCAGGACGCCGTCGTGGTCGAAGAGTATGTATTTCTTCACGTCTTGATCCTATCCGCCTTGCCGCGCGCTCGCGTGAACGCCATGAGCGGCAGCGGAGCCGGCCTGCGCATCCGCCCGTTGTGTCAGTGGTCGGTGACAGGGTAGGGGCATTCGCTGCCGTAGAGGAGAGCCATGGGCTACGACCTGCACATCACGCGCGCCGACTTCTGCTACGACTCCGCCGTGTTCCCGATCTCCCGGGCGGAGTGGACGGAGTTCGCGGAGTCGGAGCCACAAGTGGTCCGGCACACCGGCGAGGACGGCGGGGAGTGCTGGGAGTTCCTCGCCGCCGACGGCAACTCGTGGCTGATGAACTGGTTCCAGGGCGCGATCACCATCTGGAAGGGGCACGGGGCCGGAGCGGAGATAGCACGCGTCGCCGCGCGGCTCGGCGCCAGGGTGATCGGGGACGACGCGGCGGAATACCATCCCGACGGCTCAGTCGTGCCGTGGACCGGGCCGCGACCGGCCCTGCTCCCCCGCCCGTGGAACGTCGAGGAGGCCGCGGACGCCTGGGATTGGGTCTTCCGGCAGCGCGAGGACCTCGGGTGCCCATGGCAGCCGGCGCCCGGCTACGCCCGCCATGCTCTCGCCGCGTTCCGCACGTTCGCAGGGCACGCCGTCTCCACTGCGGACGCACCGGAACCGGAGCGGCTCTCGTACAGCTACAGCCAAGGCGAGCATGACGGCGCACCGACCGTCGCCCTGCGTCTGACCCGCCTGCTGGCCACCGACCCCGACGGCGGCTACGCCCGCGTCACGTGCCACCTCTACTTCCCGGCGAGCGAAGACCTCGCCGGGCTAGGAGCGTTCCAGAGCACGTGGTCCGTGCGGACCGGTGGCACGCGCGACGAGTGGTTCGAGGCGCTGGCCGCCCGGCCGGAATGGGACCTGTTCGACCTGGCGACGCCGTGCGCCTTCGGCTTCGAAACCTCGACCGCTTGACGGGTTCGGCGCGGAGCCGGGCCGCCCCGCCGGACGCGCGATGCGTGACGCGGGACGGCCCGGCTTCTGTTTCTCAGCCTGCTTATCTGCCCTCCTGCTTCGGCGGCGACTGGGCCGCGCCGGGCCGAGTCGGCATCGGCTGGGCGGCGGCGGCCGTCTGGGCGGCGAGGTTGGCCGCCGTGGTGGCCGGGTCGAACTGGGTGTTGGCGGGGGCGGCCTGGGGCTTGTTGAGGCGCAGCGCGCCGGTGAAGTCGCCGAAGGTCTTGCGGCGCCAGCGGCTGATCGGGGTGAAGGTGACCGGGCCGTGGCCGGACAGGCCGCCGGCGGCGGTGACGGACTCGATGAAGCGCAGGCCGGAGGTGTGGTCGGAGACCTCGGAGAAGACCCGTCCGCCGACCGTCCACGGGGAGACGATGATGCACGGCACCCGGAAGCCCGCGCCGACGGGCAGGCCGCCGCCGGGGGTGCCCTTGGGCGAGGCCAGCTTCACGAACTCCTCGGGGTAGTGCCGCTCATCCGGGACCGGCGGCGGGACGTGGTCGAAAAACCCGTCGTTCTCGTCGTAGTTGAGCACGAACACGGTCGAGTTCCACAGGTCCTCGTTGGACGCGAGGGCCTCGAGCTTGGACGCGAGGTACTGCGCGCCGGCTGCCGGGAGGTTCGGCGGGTGCTCGTCGGCGATGCTGGGCATGAACAGCCAGCTGACGTCGGGGAGCACGCCGTTGGCACAGTCCTCTTCGAACCCGAGGGCGGGGTTGGCGGCCAGAACCGGGTTGGCCGGGTCGCCGACGCCGCCGGGGGTGCCGTCGCCGTAGAGGGTGTTGCCGAGCATCACCGAGTTGTACAGGCCGGTCGGCAGCGTCGTGGTGTTCTGGAAGTTGCGGAACCAGCTGAACACGTTGAATCCGCTGGTGGCGCCGGAGAAGTACGCCTTGACGCTGTATCCGGCCTGGTGCAGGATCTCCGCCGCGGACGGGTAGGTCAGCGGGTTCGGCGTGACGGTTTCGAGCACCGGGCCGCCGTACTGGCCCTGCGGGTCGTTGTTGCCGGACATCCACACCAGCCGGTTGGGGTCGGTCGGGCCCATCACCGAGCAGTGGTAGTTGTCGAGCAGGGTGAAGGATTCGGCCAGCGCCCAGTGGAACGGGATGTCCTCGCGGGTGAAGTAGCCCATCGTGTACGAGCCGTTGACCTCGCCGTCGGAGGCGAGGTGGGTGGTCAGCCACCCGTCCATGGCGCCGTGGTTCCACGCGGCGTGCTGGTCGCGCCAGTCGTGTGAGAGCGACGGGACGGCGGCGGCGCCGGTGGTGATGGTGGACATGTGGAAGGGCTCGAGGTAGCCGTCCGGGTTGGCCGGGTCGGGCTGGCGGAAGACCGAGTCGCCGTTCGGCAGCCGGATGGCGGTCTTGTCCTGGAAGCCGCGGGCGCCCGGGTAGGTGCCGAAGTAGTGGTCGAAGGAACGGTTCTCCATCATCACGTACACGACGTGCTTGATCTGGGACAGGCTGGCCCGCTTCGGCGTCGCGGCGGCGGCCCGGGCCAGGTTCTCCGGCAGGACGCCGGCCACGCCGGCGGCGCCGGCCAAGGTCGCGGCGCTGGTGACGAACCGGCGGCGGGAGAGGCCCGGCTCGGCTCCGGCTCGGGCGGGGTTGAGGGAATCGAGGGGGTTGTTCTGGCTCATCGTCTTCGTCTTCTCTTCTTCGTCTCGGTGAAGCCGCGTCAGGAGGTCGCCGGGGCCACGGGGCCGGCCGCGTCGCCGCTGCGGACGACGCCGAGGACCTGCGCGAGGGCGCTGTTGCCGGTGTCGGCGATGTAGAGCAGGCCGGTGGACTGGTCCACCGCGAGCGCGCCCGGCGTGTTGAGGTGGGAGGCGGTCGGGGCGGTGCCGCTGCTCTCGCCGCCGGGCGCGGCGGAGGAGTTCACGACGGTGCTGATGAGCCCGTCGGGGGTCACCTCGCGGACGGCGTTGTCGAAGGTGTCGGCGATGAACAGGTCGCCGGCGCCGTCCAGCGCGATCCCCTGGGGGTCGTTGAGCTGGGCCGCAGTGGCCTGGCCGCCGTCGCCGGAGAAGGCGCCGAGGCCGTCGTTCGCCGTGTCCGCCGCGTAGTCGCCGGCCACGGTGCTGATTCGGCCGGTCCGCGCGTCGACGCGGCGGACGACGTTGTCGGCCGAGTCCGCGATGTACAGGTTGCCCTTGGCGTCGAGCGCGAGCCCGACCGGCTGGTTCAGCTGCGCGGAGGAGGCGGGACGCTCGTCGCCCGCGTATCCGGCGCGACCGTTGCCGATCACCTGCTTGAGCGAACCCTTCTTGCTCAGCTCGACGACGCGGTTGTGGTAGGTGTCGGAGACGTACACGTCACCGGCCGCGTCGACGACCACTGCTTCGGGGTGGTCGAGTTGGACGCCTCGGTCGAAGCGCGCGACGGTGCCGTTCGCGCGGATCTCGCGGACCGCGTTGTCTCCGGCGTCGGCGATGAAGACGTCGCCGGCCGCGTCCACGGCGGTGCCGTCGGGCTGGTAGAGAGTGGCGTCGGTGGCCTTGCCGTCGTCGCCGTGCTCGCCCTGCGCCTCGAGGGAGCCGGCGATGACCGTGGTGCCGCCGTCTTCCAGCTGCACGAAGACATTGTCGCCGGTGTTCGAGACGTACACCGAGCCGTTGGCCGCGGCGATGCCGGCCGGCCGGTAGAGCGAGCCGGGGACGACGTTGGGCACGACGGCGCCGCTGCCCGGGTCCACGTGGGTGCCCGCGTCCTCACCGACCGAGGCGTAGGGCATCGTCTGGAGCACCGGGCCGGTGGGCTGGGCGCTCTGACCGATGGTCAGGTTCAGGTTGTCGGCCGCGCCGTCGCTGTTGGCGCCGCTGCTGACGCCGACGGTGGCGAGCGTGATGAGGGCCTGCTTCGCGCCGGCCGGCACCTTGCCGAACCAGGCCTGCGGAATCAGGCTACTGACGTTGCTGCGCTGGACCGCGGTGACCGGGCCGACGGCCGCGGTGCTGAGCGTCGCGCCCTTGGCGTCTTGGAAGGCCACGGTGACGGTCGCGTAGTCGCTCTGGGTGGCGTAGCCGCCGAGCTCACCGGACAGTTCGAACGGCTGGCCGTCGACGTCGAGGGCGCTCAGGTCGATCTTCTGGGTGCCGGTGGTGGCGATGCCGGGGATCGAGACGGTGCCGGGGTTGGTGCCGCCGTAGAAGTCGCGGGCGCCGGTCACGCCCGGGTAGGTCGAGGCGCGCGACTCCTGGGTGCCGTCGACGGGGCTGAGCGGCGAGTTGCTGGTCCAGCAGTCCGCGATGGTCTGGTCGTCGCCGAGGGGAGCGCCGAGCGCGGTGGCTGCAGTGTAGTCCTCGGCTCCGCCGTTCTCGATCAGGTTGCCGTCGAGGGCCGGGGTGACCACGTCGGCTGCGGGGCAGGGCGCGGTGTAGGCCTGGCCGGCGGCGCTCTGACCGATCGTCAGGTTCAGGTTGTCGGCGGTGCCGTCGCTGTTGGCGCCGGCGTTGACGGCTCCGGTGATGATCGTGACCAGGACCTTCCGGGTGGCGGACGGCACGGTGCCGTAGATGCCGTCCGGAAGCAGTTCGGAGACGTTGCCGCGGTCGGCGGCGGTGGCCGGGCCGATGTCGACGGTGCTGATGGGAGCGCCGTTCGCGTCCTCGAAGGTCGCCGCGATGATGCCGTAGTCGTTCTGGCTGGAGTAGCCGCCGACGTCGCCGGTGAGTTTGAACGGCTGGCCGCCGGCCTTGATCGAGCTGACGTCGATCAGCTGGCTGCCGCTGGTGACTACGCCGGCCACCGCGACAGTGCTGGGGTTGGTACCGCCGTAGAAGACGCGGCTACCGGTGACGCCCGGGTAGGCGGAGGCGGCCGATTCCTGGGTGCCGTCGGGAGCGGCCAGCGGGGAGGTGCTCGTCCAGCAGTCGGCCAGGGTCTGGGTGTCGCCGGCGGGCGCGCCGAGCGCCGTGGCCGCGGTGTAGTCCTCGGCGCTGGGGTTCGCGATCAGGTTGGCGTTCAGGGCCGGGGTGACCACGTCGGCCGTGGGGCAGGCGGCGGTGTAGTCCTGGCCGGCGCCGGCGGCCGCGATGGTCAGATTCAGGTTGTCGGCGCGGCCGTCGATCCCGTAGCCGGAGCTGACGCCGGTGGAGGCGATGGTCACGAGGACCTGCTTGGTGCCGGCCGGCACCGTGCCGGCCGCGGCCTGCGGGATCAGGCTGGTGACACTGTTGCGCTGGGCCGCGTCCACCGGGCCGAGGGTGGCCGTGCCGAGGGAGGTGCCGTCGGCGTCTTCGAACTCAGCGGTCACCGTGGCGTAGTCGGCCTGGGTGGTGTAGCCGCCGACCTCGCCGGTCAGCGTGAAGGAGCGGCCGTCCGCGTTCAGGGCGCTGACATCGATCAGCTGCGTGGCGGTGGTGGTCACGCCGACGATCGAGACCTGCGGGGAGTCGTAGTCGTAGCCGCCGTAGAAGGTGCGGCTGCCGACCTGGCCGGGCACGCCGGAGGAGGCGGCCGATTCGAAGACGGCGCCCGGCGCGTTCATCGGGGAGGCGGCCGTCCAGCAGTCGGGGACGTCCTGCGTGTCACTGGCGGGCGCACCGAAGGCCGTCACCGCGGTGTAGTCCTCGGCGCCGGGGTTCGCGATCAGGTTCGCGCCCAGCGCGGGGGTGACCACGTCCGGGGCCGGGCAGGCGGCGGCATAGCTCTGGAGGGTGCCGGCCGTGGCGGCGGACCCGCCTTCGGAGTCGACGACTCCGAAGCCGATCGCCGTCGCCACCACCGCGGCCGCTGCCACGGCCTTCCAGCGGAGCTCCTTGTGGGTTTTCATGGCTCCATTAGCGGAGCCGCTCACTGCGGTAGCAGAACCCGTTCACGTCTCCCGGACGTCCCTCGTATGAACACTCGTACCGTGTTCGAAGGATGGCCGGTGGCTTTCAGCCCTCTGACACGAACGCCCGCACGCATAGGGCGCGTTTGAGAAGTATCGCCGGGGCCGCGACGCCTGCCACGCACGCTCGCTGCGTTGCCGGAGCGGTTACAGACGAGGCGAGTATGCGCCCGACCCGGCGCCTTGCGAGCGCACGCGTCAGACGCCGCGGCCTGATCCGACGCTACTTCTCAAACGCGCCCTAGTCGGCCGAGCCGCTGCCGCAGGCGGTTCTGCGCGCCCTTGGCCTCGGCCTGTCCGTGCTGCTGCGCGGCGAGGTTCGCGCGGACTTCGGCGCGCACGTCCGGCGCGATCGCCGGGCAGATCAACATGATCGCGGCGAGCGGTTCGTGCAGTGCGGTGACGCGGCGGCCGAGGGCGTGCGCGGCGTGCAGGTAGCGCGCGGTGATCTCCCGGGCTATCTCAGAGCGCTGTTCCGGGCGCAGCCAGGCCTGCACGCACAGCGCGAAGGCGGCGGCGTCGACGGTCCAGTCCTCGGGTCCGTGCAGCAGGCGCAGCAGAAGCCTGCGACGGGTCGACTGCGGCCAGGGCTCGTCGACACGGTGGTGCAGGATTCCGAGGCATACCCAGGCTTGCGCGACGCGCGGCCAATACAGACCGCTGACTTCGTTGAGCGAGTCTCCGAACCCTGTCGGCGGCGGAACGTGTGCGAGCAGGCCGAGCAGGTCGTTGGGCGCGAGAGCCCCCAAGGGCAACGCGCGCTCGTAGCCGACGAGGGGTTCGCCCCAGACGTTACCCGCCACGTTGTACAGGACCTCGACGGCCCGCTCGGACGGCGCGCGCACCGCCGCGACGGCCGTGGTCCCGTGGTACTCCCACAGCGGCGGCCCGTAGCCGGTGTTCGAGGGGCTGCGCGGATCCGGCTGTGGCACCTCGCCGATCTCGAACTCCAGTTTGGGGTGGCTCGAGCGGACGGCGGCGAGAGCGCTCGGCGCTTCGATGGATGTCAGACGGCTGCGGCCGAGGCTCACCACACCGTTCTCCGGCGCGTCGACGAAGTGCGCCATCGTGGCGGCGGCCTCGGTGGGCGGCGGCACCGCCTGCAGCCACCAGGCGCCTTCGCAGACCCGGCCCAGCAGCGACCGTAGATAGGCGACCTGGGGATGCTTGACGACCAGCCCGATCAACTCGGTGAGCGCGACCGCGTCGGAGACTTTCGCGTCCACCAGGGACGTCCGTGCCTTTGCTGCCAGCAGGCAGCCGCGGGCCTTGACCGAACTGCCGTCCAGGTCGACCGCGCGGGCGGCCCAGCGCTGCGCGGCCGGTGCGTCGCCGCGCTTGAACTCGAGGTCGGCGAGGTCGAGGTGCAGCTCGACGTTGCTCGGCGAGAGCTTCAACGCGGATTTCCAGCTCTCGACGGCCCGATCCGGCTGCCCTGCGTCGCGCAGCGCGTAGCCGAGCATGATCAGGCTGCTCGGGTTGCGCGGGTCGGCCTTGCGGTCCAGCTGGGCGGCGCGCTCGCACCAGGCCACCGCGTCGGCGGCGGCGCCGAGGCGGCGGGCGGCGCCGGAAAGCGCGCGCAACTCCTCCGGCCCGGCATCCTTCCGCCCGGCGGCGGCCTGTACGAGGGCGAGCCACGGGTTCAGGGCGCTGCGGACGGCCGAGTCCTCGACGTAGCCGACGGCCCGGAAGACCGGCACGACCGCCTTCGCCACGCCGCGAGCCGAGATCAGATGAGCCAACTGCGGGCCGAACCACGGCGCCTCGGCCCACGGCTCCGCCGGTTCGGCCGCGACCAGGGATCCGAGCAGGGCCAACGCCCTCGCGTACTCCCCCGCGGCAGCGGCCTCGTCGGCCGCGGTTCGAACCTGCTCCACTTCATCACCGGACACGGCGATACCCTCCCCAGACTCACGCCAGCGCGCTGATGATAGCCCGAGCGCGGGGGTGGCGAGTGCTTCGGCCGAGGGCGGGTAGTCGGTGGGGTCTCGCATCACTTCGTGGTGCGGACTCTCGCTATTCTGGCCCAGCTGTCTAGAGATGCGGAGCGACCGTGGCCGAGGGGATACGCGCAGCTACTCCTGCGGATGTCAGAGGGTTGCTCCGCCGGGCCGCGGACACCCAGTCGACGCTCGACGCCATCCAGGCGCACGAGAGCGAGCTGCACGCGGACGTGCGGGCGGCTTATCAGGCCTCGCAGGACCTCGCCGCGCGCGGCCGGCTGCACGGGATCCCGCTGGACCGGCTGCGGGACGTGAACGGCGCGCGGCTGCCGGTGGGCAGGCTGCAGGAGGCCGGGTACCGGACAGTCGCGGATCTGGTCGACGTCCCGGCCGAGAAACTGACGCAGATCCCCGGAATCGGCGCGTCCGGGGCCGAACGCACGGTGGAGGCCGTGCGCCGGGTCGCGGACGCGGCCGGGCAGGACACCGGCGTGGCCGGCTACCTGGATCTGCACAACCCCGACGCGGTGGCGCTGCTCACCTCGCTCTACCGGGCCCGGGCAGCCGACCGCGTGCTCGAACGGGTCCGCGAACCGGCGGCGCGGCTCGGCGGGGCCATCGCGGGGCTGACCACCTCGGCCCGGCCGCTGGCCGGGCGGCTGCGGCGGGTGTTCGTCCGCGGGTCGCGGCGCCAGGAGGCGCGCCAAGCCGTCTTCGAGCTCGAAGGGCTCTACGCCGATCCGCGCACCGAGAAGGACCTGGACCGGCTCGACGCGGCGGCGCGGAAACTGCCGCCGAAGACGCCGCGGGTGGGCACGGCCCGCAACGACTTCGAGAAGCACTCGGCCGACTACCTCAGCATCCTGAGCCGTATCGTCGGGTCCGGCGAACGCCCGGACGCCGCGCGCGGCTTCCTCGCCGACGACCTGGCCTCCCGGATCGCGGACCAGCGCCTGGACCAGACCCATCTGCGCGTCTCGCTGCGCAACTACCAGTCCTTCGGCGCCCGGTTCGCCCTCGCGCAGCGCCGGGTGATCCTGGGCGACGAGATGGGCTGCGGCAAGACGGTCGAGTCGATCGCCGCGCTGGCGCACCTGCGCGGCGAGGGCGCCCGGCACTTCCTGGTGGTGTGCCCGGCGAGCGTGCTGGTCAACTGGATGCGCGAGGTCGCCGCGCACAGCACGCTGCGGCCGTACCGGCTGCACGGCGCCGAACGCGAGGCCGCCACCCGCAACTGGGTGCGCACCGGCGGGGTGGGCGTCACCACGTTCGAGGCGGTGCAGAGCCTGGCCGTGCCGCCGCGCCTGAGCGTGGCCATGATGGTCGTGGACGAGGCGCACTACGTGAAGAACCCTGACACGATGCGCTCGCTCGCGGTGCGGGCCTGGGCCGAGCGGGTGGAGCGGGTGCTGTTCCTGACCGGCACGCCGATGGAGAACCGGGTCGAGGAGTTCCGCAACCTGGTCGGCTACCTGCAGCCCGGGATCGCCGCCGACATCGGGGAGATCGACGCGGTGGCCGGTTCCGAGTCCTTCCGGCGCGCGGTCGGCCCGGCCTATCTGCGCCGCAACCAGGAGGACGTGCTCAGCGAGCTGCCCCAACTGGTCCAGGTGGACGAGTGGGACGACCTCGGGCCCGAGGACGCCGAGGCGTACCGCGAGGCCGTGGCGGCGCGCAGCTTCATGGCGATGCGGCGCGCGGCCTTCGCCTCGGCCGACCCGGCGAGCTGCGCGAAGCTGCGCCGGCTGGTGGAGATCGCGGACGAGGCGGGCGAGAACGGCCGGAAGGTCGTCGTGTTCTCCTACTTCCGCGACGTGCTCGACCTGGTCTGCAGCACGCTCGGGGACCGCGCGTTCGGGCCGCTGACCGGCGACGTGCAGCCGTCCAAGCGGCAGGAGATGGTCGACGCGTTCGCCGCGGCCAAGGGGCCGGCGGTGCTGGTCAGCCAGATCCAGGCGGGCGGGGTCGGGCTGAACATGCAGGCCGCCTCGGTGGTCATCCTGTGCGAGCCGCAGGTCAAGCCGACCCTGGAGACGCAGGCGATCGCGCGGGCGCACCGGATGGGGCAGATCCGCAGCGTCCAGGTGCACCGGCTGCTGGCCGCCGACAGCGTGGACCAGCGGATGCTCGAGATCCTGGAGACGAAGCAAGCGCTCTTCGACGCCTTCGCCCGGCGCAGCGACACGGCCGAGGCGATGCCGGAGGCGGTGGGCGGGCAGGCGATGGCCCGTCAGGTGATCGCGGCCGAACGGGAGCGACTGGGCCTCAAGAGCGAGGGTGTCGGGAAGAGCAGGGGCACCGAGCAGCTCGACGCCGTGGGCTGAGTCGCGGTGACCTCGGCGGATGCCGGATCGAGACAGGGAGAGGCAAAGGCACTCTCCTCCATTCTCAACTTATAACACACAGGGGGCCTTGCGGCAAGGCCCCCTCGGCGGCGCACAATCATCGGCCGAGGCCAGAGAACTTGAGAACCACAGGAGCCGATGCCGTGACGCAGCTGACCGCCAGTGCCTTCGCCCTGCCCGACCGACTCGCCGCCAAAGCCGATGCGAAGCTGATCGCCGCCGACGAGCGGCATCTCGCCGCCGTCGCGCGCAGCCTGGAGCAGACGATCGCCGAGCTCTCCGATCGGCTCGACGCCACCCGCCGGGCACCCGGCGGCAAGGGGCAGGCCGCGATGGACCGGGACCTGGAGGTCTACCGGCTCTCCGCCCGGCTGCGCGCGCTGCGCCGCTTCGGGCTCGACCTGTGCCTCGGGCGCATGGTCGGCGCGGACGGCGGCGAGCCGGTGTACGTCGGCCGGCTCGGGCTCACCGACGCGGCCGGGCGACGGCTGCTGCTGGATTGGCGCACGCCGGCGGCCGAGCCGTTCTTCGGCGCGACGCACGCCAACCCGATGGGCCTGGCCAGCCGGCGCCGGTACCGCTGGGCTCGGGGCCGGATCGGCGACTACTGGGACGAGGTTTTCACCCCGGACGGGCTCGAGGGCCACGCCGCGCTCGACGACCAGTCGGCTTTCATCGCGAGTCTCGGCCACGACCGCTCTACCCGGATGCGGGACGTACTCGGCACCATCCAGGCGGATCAGGATGCGATCATCCGGGCCGGCTCGCACGGCGCACTCGTGGTCGACGGCGGCCCGGGCACCGGCAAGACCGTGGTGGCGTTGCACCGCGCGGCCTATCTCGTCTACTCCGACCCGCACGTCGGGGCTCACCGCGGCGCCGTCCTGTTCGTCGGACCGCATCGCCCTTATCTGGCTTACGTTTCGGACGTGCTGCCGAGTCTCGGTGAGGAGGGTGTGCAGACGTGCATGCTGCGCGACCTGGTCGCCGAGGGCGCCGACGCCGCGGCCGAGGACGACGCCCGCGTGGCCGCACTCAAGTCGTCCGCGGCGATGGTCGACGCGATCGAGCCCGCTGTCCGGTTCTACGAGGAGCCGCCCGGCAAGCCGCTGCTCGTCGAGACCGACTGGGAGGACGTGCGCCTGAGCGTCGCGGACTGGGCCGAGGCCTTCGAGGCGCCGGATCCGGGGACGCCGCATAACGAGGCCCGGCAACTGATCTGGGAGGAGTTGCTCAGGATCCTGATCGACAAGCACGACGAGGACGTGCCGGAGACGCAGCTGCGCGCTTCGCTCGAGCGCAACCGCGAACTGCGCGAGACGCTCGAGCGCGCGTGGCCGATCCTCGACGCCGCGGATCTCGTCGGGGACCTGTGGTCGGTGCCCGCGTATCTCCGCATGTGCGCACCCTGGCTCAGCGCGGACGACATCCGTACCCTGCGACGCGCCGAGCCGCAGGCCTGGACGGTCGCCGATCTGCCGTTGCTGGACGAGGCACGGCGGCGGCTCGGCGACCCTGAGGCAGCGCATCGGGAGCGCCGGCATGCGGCGGACGTCGCGGCGGAGCGCGACCGCGTGAACACCGTCGTGGCCGACCTGATCGCCGCCGACGACGACGGCGAAGGGCTGGTGACGATGCTGAGGGTGGAGGACCTGCAGAGCGTCCTGGTCGACGAGGAGGCGCTGACGAAAAAGGACCCTGATCTGCTCGCCGGGCCGTTCGCGCACGTCATCGTCGACGAAGCCCAGGAGCTGTCCGACGCGCAGTGGCGGATGCTGCTGCAGCGCTGCCCGTCGCGGAGTTTCACGATCGTCGGCGACCGGGCGCAGGCTCGGCACGGCTTCGCCGAGACGTGGCGGGAGCGGTTGGAACGCGTCGGCTTCGACCGGATCGGGCTGGCGTCGTTGAGTATCAATTATCGAACGCCGCAGGAGATCATGGCGCACGCCGAGCCGGTCATCCGCGCCGCGCTGCCCGACGCCAACGTGCCGACCTCGATCCGCAGCGCCGATCTGCCCGTCCGGCACGGGGATGTCGCCGAGCTGGACGCGATCATCGAGGCCTGGCAGGCCCAGAACGCCGAAGGTGTCGCCTGCGTCATCGGCGATCCCGCGTATCCGGCGTCGGATCGGGTACTCTCGCTCACTCCGCAACTGGCGAAGGGGCTCGAATTCGACCTCGTCGTCCTGGTCGATCCGGAGCGCTTCGGCACCGGCGTCGAGGGAGCGGTGGACCGCTACGTCGCGATGACCCGGGCGACGCGCGAACTCGTCATCTTGGTGCACACTGCTGTGCATCCTGTTGATGAGCAAGGAGAGGGGTCATGAACAATGGGCACTTGGGACGTGGAGCCGTTCGACAACGACGACGCGGCGGACTTCGCCGACGACCTCGACGATGTGCCCGAATCGGAGCGACCCGAGATGATCCGCGCAGCGCTGGTGGCCGCGATCGACAACGACGGCTACCTGGACTACGACGAAGGAGCGCACGCGGTGGCGGCCGCAGCGCTGGTCGCCGCGGGCGTGCCGGGCAATGAAGGCCTCTCGCCGAGGCATCACGGCCCGAAGCAGCCGATTCCCGCTCTGCCGAAGGATTTCGTCGACCTGGCCATCCGCGCCGTGGACCGCGTCATGGCCGACAAGAGCGAACTGCGGGAGCTGTGGGAGGAGGGCTCGGGCGGTGAGGGCCCGTGGCACTCCTCGATGCACCGCCTGCGCGCCGCGCTGGCCGACCCCGAAGGCCGGATAGCGGTCTTCGAGGTCGGCCGGTGAGCGCGTGCGGCGTGGCAGAGAGCTAAATCAGCTTGAACTGCTGCGCCGCGGTGCCGTTGCAGGTGTAGATCTGCAGCTGTGTCCCGTTCGACGTGTTGCCGCTCGGGTCATCGAGGCAGAGGCCTGATTGCGGATTGAGCAGCGAGCCGTTGGACTGCTGCTGCCAGACCTGGCCGCCCACGCCGTTGCAGTCCCAGAGCTCCACCTTGGTCCCGACGGCGGTGCCGTTGCCGTCGATGTCCAGGCAGCGCCCCAGGGTCTCGAGCGAGCCGTTGGAGTTGTGGTACCAGTGCTGGTCGGCAGCGTAGGGCTGGCAGTCCCACAGCTGCACTCCTGCGGCGTCGACGCCGTTGTCGTCGCCGGTGACGTCCACGCACTGGTTGCCCGGTGCGTCGATCGGGCCGCCGCCGTTGACCGAGAACGCCTGCGCCACGGTGCCGTTGCAGGTGTAGATCTGCAGCTGGGTGCCGTTGGCGGTGTTGGCGCTCGGGTCGTCGAGGCAGAGTCCTGATTGCGGATTGAGCAGCGCGCCGTTGGACTGCTGGATCCACTTCTGCCCGCCGACGCCGTTGCAGTCCCAGAGCTCCACCTTGGTCCCGACGGCGGTGCCGTTGCCGTCGATGTCCAGGCAGCGCCCCAGGGTCTCGAGCGAGCCGTCGGTGTTGTGCGTCCAGTGCTGGTCGATCGCGTAGCTCTGGCAGCTCCACAGCTGGACGTGGGCGAGGTCGCCGCCCGAGTCGTCGGCGGCGACGTCCACGCACTGGCCGCCGGGCAGGGTGATGGTGCCGCCGCGCGGACTGCCACCGCTGTTGCCGGTGTAGCCGGCTGCGACGATGTCGGCCTGGACCGCGTTGTCGGCGGCGTCTGTGGGCTCGCCGGAGGTGACCACGCCCTCGAAGAAGGAGCCGATCGAGGCGTTGGAGTTGTCACCGCCGGTGCCGAGCACGATCGCGCCCTCGAGGTGCATCGGCTGGTAGCCGTTGGGCGGGAGCGCGCCGTTGTACCAGGTGCTGAGCGAGCCGGACTGGGAGTCGCCGCCCTTGACCTCGAAGGTGGTCTGGTTGTTCGACTTCACCAGCGCGGTGACGAACTGGCTGTTGTTCGAGCCCTCGCTCGCGTTCGAGCCGGCGCCCATGTAGAGCCCGTTCTCCAGGTCCCCGGTGACCCAGGGTCCGGAGCCCGTGCACGGCGAGGCCCAACAGCTCGTGCCGAGGTTGACCGCCTCCATGTGGCCGTTGCCGTTGTCGTCGTTGTTGGTCTCGGCGTTGCCGTAGTCGAAGCAGCAGCCCGCGTTCACGTGCGTGCCGCTGGCGACCATGTACGCGCCCTGGGCCTGGCCGCCGGTGGGGATGCCGGTGGTCGAGTCGTCGCGGTAGCCGACGCCGGGGCCGACGTAGACGCCGTAGACCTTCGTACCGCCGACGGTGATCGGCACGGCGTTGGCGTTGGCCGCGACGTCGGCGTTGCCGTTGGCCCCGCCGCCGCCCTCGATGGTCAGGTTATTGTGATCCGATGACTGGTCGTAGATCTCGGTGATGGTGCATACGGTGTCGGCGCAGAAGACGTCCTGCGCGTTGGCGTTCGCGTATCCGCCGGCGGCGGTCACCCCGATGTTCAGGGTGGCCCCGTCCGAGGCGCGGCGCACCTGGTAGAGCGAGCCGTTGTAGGAGGCGTACAGCGCACGCACGGTGCTGTGCGCGGCCACGCACGGGGTGCCGGCGGAGGCGTAGACGTCGCAGGGCAGCTGGGCGGTGGCGGCCGAGGCGGCGGTGGGGGCGGCGATGAACAGGCCGGAGACCAGCGCGGCGACGGCGAGGAGTGCGGCCTTGCGGCGGCCGCGGGGGAAGAAGCGCATGGTGAGGCTGTGCTTTCTGTCAGTCGGTGGGAGCGAGTTCCGGAAAGCTGTGACGGAAGTGTTATTCCGTCTGCGCTTGAAGGGTTTTGTTGTTCAGTGTTCGAATCGTCGCGACCGGGATCGGCGGCGGGCCGCGCGCCGCGGCCGTCGGACCGGTGCGTAAGAACTTTGCGCTGATTGTCAGCAAATGCGGTATTCTCACGTCGTAATCCGGCGCGCCGGACCGATCCGAACCAGGAGACGGAGCACTGTGACCACGACGGGTGGGGCGAACGCCGCCGGCTCGGCCGCGCGGCTCAAGGACGTGGCCGAAGCGGCGGGGGTGTCGGTCAAGACGGTGTCCAACGTGGTCAACGGCGCCGAGCACGTGGCCGAGCGCACCCGGGCGCGGGTGCAGGCGGCCATCGACGCACTCGGGTATCAGCCCAATGTGATGGCCCGCCGGCTGCGCACCGGCCGCAGCGGCATGATCGCGCTGGCCTTCCCGGAGCTGCCCTCGCCCTACTTCGCCGAGCTCGCGGTCGAGGTGATCGCGGCGGCCCGGCGGCACGGGTGCACGGTGCTGATGGACGACACCGCCGGGGACCCGCGGGCCGAGCTGCGCATCGCCAGCGGCCTGGGCGATCCGATGATCGACGGGGTGATCCTCAGCCCGCTCGGCCTGGACCAGCACGAGCTGGCCGCCCGGGAGCGGCAGATCCCGCTGGTGCTGCTCGGCGAGGCGGACTTCGGCCTGGTCTGCGACCACGTGCACATCGACAACGTGGCCGCCGCGCGCGAGGCGGTGGCGCACCTGGTGGCCGGCGGCCGGCGCCGGATCGCCGCGATCGGCTGGCAGGACCCGAGCCCGCGGGCCACCGCGCAGCAGCGGATGGCCGGCTACCGGGCGGCGCTGGTGGAGGCGGGCATCGCGCCCGAGCCGGCCCTGTGCCCGCCGGTGCGCGCGTACTTCCGGCCGGACGGCGCGGCCGCGATGCGCCGGCTGCTCAAGCTCCCGGCCCGGCCCGACGCCGTGTTCTGCTTCAACGACCTGATGGCGCTCGGCGCGCTGCGGGCGATCCACGAGGCCGGGCTGCGGGTGCCGGAGGACATCGCGCTGGTCGGCTTCGACGACGTGGAAGAGGCCGAATACGCGATACCGGCGCTGACCACGATCGCCCCGGACAAGACCGGGATCGCGGAGGCGGCGGTGGACGCGCTGCTGCACCGGATATCGGTGGGCGACGCCGAGCCCGGCCGGCTGATCCAGCCGGGCCACCGCCTGGTGGTCCGGGAGAGCAGCCGGCCGAGCTGAGCGTCGCCCGGCAGCCATCGGGGTCACCTTCGGCGGGATCGCTCGAGGGCGGCCTGGGCCAGTACGACCAGGGCCAGGAAGCCGCCGTCGACGGCGTTCGTCATGGCCGAGCCGTACTGCGAGAGGTAACGGTCGATCAGCTGGTGGATGACCGCGAGCAGCAGCACGCCGCAGACGGTTCCGCCGATCGTGCCGTAGCCGCCGGTCAGCAGCGTGCCGCCGATCACCACGGAGGCGATGGCGGTCAGCTCGTAGCCGACGCCGACCGTGGTCACGCCGGAGCCGAGCCGCGCACCGCCGAGCGCGCCGGCCGCGCCGGCGAGGGTCCCGGAGAGCAGGTAGACGAGCACCTTCGTCCGGGCGACGGGCAGGCCGAGCAGCACCGCGGAGTTCTCGTTGCCGCCGATCGCGGTGAGGTTCGCGCCGTACCCGGTGCGCTCCATCAGCACCCAGCCGGCTAGAAAGAGCACTGCGACGATCCCGACTGGGACCCAGGTGCCGGCGCCGAGGCGCAGGAACCACGAACCCTGCGGTACCAGGTACGTCGTCGAACCCTGATCGGTCAGCGCCTGGAGCAGGCCGCGCGCGCCGAGCAGTCCGGCCAGCGTGACGATGAACGGCGCCATCCGTCCGTACGCGATCAGCAGCCCCTGGACCGCTCCCCAGGCGGCGCACACCGCGAGCGGCAACAGGATCGAGGCCCAACCGCCGGTGCTCGCGCCGCGCGCGGCGAGCACGCCGCCGAGTGCGTAGAGCGAGCCGACCGACAGGTCGATGCCGCCGGTGGTGATCACGAAGGTCATCCCGAGCGCGAGCAGCCAGACGAACGCGTTGCCGCCCAGGATGGTGCTGATGTCGGACCAGGAGGCGAAGGACGGGGAAGCCGCCGTCGCGATGCCGCACACCAGCACCAGGACGATCAGCGGCCCGCGCCGCTCGGCCCGGCGGATCCAGCGTTCGCGCGGGGTCTCGCGCAGGTCGGCGTGTGGCCGCGGAGCCGGGGCGGAGGCCGCGTGCGCGGTGGTGCGCAGGCTCATCGCGTCCCCCGATCCCTCGAGGCGTACACGGCCAGGCAGATCAGCGCCGCCTCGACGATCTGCGTCGTGGAGGCGGGGACGTTGTGCTGGATCAGCACGGCCGTGGCCAGCTGCATGAATAAGGCTCCTGCCACGGTGCCGAGCACGCGCACCCGGCCGCCGGTCAGCGGCGTGCCGCCGACCACCACCGCGGTGATCGCGTTCAGCTCCATATCCAATCCCTGATTCGCCGGGTCGGCCTCGGCGCCGTGCCCGACGATGAGCACTCCGGCCAGCGCGGCCAGCACGCCCGAGACCACGTAGACGGTGACGAGGATCCGCTGCACCGGCAGGCCGGCCAGCAGGCTCGCGCGCTTGTTGTCCCCGACCGCGACGAGCTGCCGCCCGAAGGTCGTGCGCCGGACGGTGAAGCCGACCGCGAGGGTGACTGCCGCCGCGATCCAGGCCATCACCGGAACGCCGAGCAGGGTGTTCTCGCCGAGGCCGAGTACGGTCGCATCCAGCACCGGCTTGGCCGCGTCGCCGTTGAGCAGTTCGGCGACGCCGCGCAGTCCGATCATCAGCGCGAGCGTGGCCACGATCGGCTGCACGCCGGCGAACGCCACCATGGCGCCGCCGAGCAGTCCGGCCACGGCGCCCATCAGCAGCGCGAGGCCGATCGCGAGCACCGGGCCGTAGCCGAGATAGAGCGGAATGATCGAGGCGGCGAGCGCGATCGTGGCGCCCACCGACAGGTCCACCCCCTCGGTGCCGATCACCAGGGCCATGCCGAGCGAGACGAGCAGGGTCGGAGCGGTCTGGAACAGCTGGACCCGCAGGTTGGACCCGGACAGGAACTGGGTGTCGAGCGAGGTCGCGACGGCGAGCAGGACGGCCAGGGCCGCGTAGACGCCGTAGCGCTGGGCGAGGTCGAGGGCGCGCACGCGCGGACCGCGCCCGTCGGTGGGTTCGATGGTCGCGGTGGTCACGGCGCGCCCTCCTCCCCCGGCCCCTCGGCGGTCTCCCTCTCGTCGCCGGCCAGGGCCCGCATCAGCTCGTCCGCGCCGACCTGCTCGCCTTCGAGCCTGGCCTCGACGACGCCGGACTTGAGCACGATGATCCGGTCCGAGCCCTCGATCAGCTCGTCGAGCTCGGAGGAGATCAGCAGCACGCCGACACCCTCCGCGGCGAGCTCGTCGATGATCGCCTGCACCTGCGCCTTCGCGCCCACGTCGATACCCCGGGTGGGCTCGTCGAGCAGCAGCACGCTGGGTTTCAGGCACATCCACCGCGCGAGCAGCACTTTCTGCTGGTTGCCGCCGGAGAGGTCCTCGACCTTCTGCTCCGGGCTCGAGGCCTTGATCCGGAGCCGGTCGATGAAGAACTCGACGACGCCCTGCTGCTTCGCGGCGGAGACGACCCCGGCCCGGGAGAGCCGGGGCAGCGCCGCGAGCACGATGTTCTCCCGCACCGAGAGCCCGGGGATGATGCCCTCGGCCTTGCGGTCCTCGGCGAGCATCGCCACCCCGGCCCGGATCGCGCTCTTCGGACTGCGCCGCCGTACGGCCCGGCCGCCGACGCGCACGGTCCCGGCGGCCGGCCGGGCGCCGATCACGGCCTGCGCGGTCTCGCTGCGGCCTGCTCCGAGCAGGCCGCCGAGCCCGACAATCTCGCCGGGCGCGACGTCCAGGGCGACTCCGCGCAGCCGGTGCCGGTCCGTCAGTCCGCTGATGCTCAGGGCCGGCGCCTCGGCCGGGAGCGGCTGCCGCCGGGTCTCGGTGAACGCGGTGACCCGGCCGTCCCGGGCGGCGGCGACGTCGCGCCCGAGCATGAGCGAGACCAGCCGCATCCGGGGCAGCTCGGCCATCGGGCCGCCGTGCACGGTGCGGCCGTCGCGCAGCACGGTGACGGCGTCGCAGATCTCGTACAGCTCTTCCAGCCGGTGGCTGACGAAGACCACCGCTACGTCCTGCTCCCGCAGACCCCTGATGACGCGGAAGAGAGTGGCGACCTCGCGGGGTTCGAGACTCGAGGTCGGCTCGTCCATGATCACCACCCGGGCGCGGGTGTGCACCGCCCGGGCGAGGGCCACCATCTGCCGCGCGCCGAGCCCGAGCGTGTGCACGGGCGCGGTCACGTCGGCGTGCACGCCGTAGCGGGCCAGGATCTCGGCGGCCTCGCGGTTGAGCGTGCGCAGGTCGACCAGGCCGAGCCGGCGCGGCTCCCGGCCGAGGAAGAGGTTGCGCGCCACCGACATCATCGGGACCAGGTTGACCTCCTGGTAGATCGTCGAGATGCCGGCAGCCTGCGCCTCCAGCGGGGTGCGGAAGGCGCGCTCGGCCCCGGCCAGCCGGATCGTGCCGCCGTCCGGCCGGTAGACCCCGGTGACCAGCTTGATCAGGGTGGACTTGCCGGCGCCGTTCTCCCCCATCAGGGCGTGCACCTCGCCGGGGCGGACCAGCAGGTCCACCCCGCGCAGGGCGTGCACTCCGGCGAAGGACTTGGTCAGGCCGCGGGCTTCGAGCCCCGGCGGGGCCGCGCCGGGCTCGGGGCCCGGCGGCGGCTGCGATGTCTCGATCGGCATGGCTCGGCTCCGCCCGGCGGCTCTAGTAGACCTCGCCGCCGGACAGCGCCTGCTGCGCGTTGGCCTGGGTGAAGTGGTTGTCCTTGATGATCACCTTGTCGGCCACGCCGCCGGCGCCGTAGAAGGCCTCGAGCGAGGAGAAGGCCAGCGGGCCGAAGCGCGGGTTGGTCTCGATGTCGGCGTAGACGGTGCCGCTCGCGACGTCCTGCACGCACTGCTGGGTGCCGTCGATGGAGACGATCTTGATGTCCTTGCCCGGCGTCTTCCCGGCGGCCTTGATGGCCTGGATCGCGCCGAGGGCCATCTCGTCGTTCTCGGCGTAGACGGCGGTGATGCCCGGGTCGGCCTGCAGCAGCTGGGCCATCACGGTCTGGCCGTCGGTCTGGTCGAAGTTCGCGGTCTGCGAGGCGACCACGGTCAGGTTCGGGTACTTGGC
The DNA here is from genome assembly GCF_000504285.1 of Actinospica robiniae DSM 44927. NCBI lineage: Bacteria > Bacillati > Actinomycetota > Actinomycetes > Catenulisporales > Actinospicaceae > Actinospica > Actinospica robiniae. The sequence goes on from NZ_KI632511.1 coordinate 1,213,487, forward strand.
CTTGACCTCGGCCTGGAAGCCGTTGGTCCGGTCGGTGGTGACGTTGTTGCCCGGCGTGCCGGAGAGGATGGCCACCTTGGCGGTGCCGTTGGTCGCGGTCGCCAGGTCGTCCGCGGCGATCTGCGCCTGGCCGTAGAAGTTCGAGCCGATGAAAGCGATGAAATCGCTGCACGCGGTGCCGTTCGCGGTGCGGTCGATGGTGAGCACCGGGATCTTCTTCTGCTTCGCCTCGGCCAGCGCCGGGCCGAGGCCGGCCGAGTTCTCCGGCGCCACGATCAGGACCTTGGCGCCCTGCGCGATCATGTCCTCGATCTGCGAGTTCTGGGCGTTCACGTCGGCGTCGGCGTTGCGCTGGATCAGCTTGATGCCCAGTGCCTTGGCCTGCGCGGTGATCGAGTCGGTCTCGGTGGCCCGGAACGGGTTGCTGGTCGACTCGGACTGGGAGAAGCCGACCACGGTCGAGCCGTCGGTCAGATCCAGCTTCGGCACGCCGCCGGCATAAGTCTGATACGTGCAGCCGGGGCCGGAGGCGGCCGCGCTGACCACCTGCTGGGCGCCGGCGGTGCCGGTGGCCGCGGCCGCGGTGTTCGAGCCGGTGGCCGACTTGGCGCAGGAGGCGGCGCCGGCCAGGCACAGGGCGGCCAGGGCGGCCGCGGCGACCGGACGGGTGGGGAGGGCGCTACGCGGAGAGCTGTGCATGGGATGGGGGTCACTTCCTCGTCAACGGATCAAAACACGCCTGACCGGCCGGTCGGCGCGGCGGAGGGAATCGCGGTGCGGGGTGCCCGTGAGGGAGCAAGGCATCGAAGCTGAGAAATTCCAACGATGCAGCGACATTGACGCACGGCCCTGAGACGCTGTCAAGCCCGCTATTTCCGGCGGAATCTGACCGGTGTGGACAGATATCGCGGCTCAGCTGCGGTGATTCCGGCGGCATTGGCCGAAAGCGCATCAGGTTCCGGAACCTGAAGGTGACGGATGCTTGACGCACCGTCAGGATCGTGTCTGAATAAGGACTTACATCGTTGTATCGGGCTGCCCGCACAGTCCGTCCGCGAGCCCGCCCACGGCACCACGAGTCCGCAACCCACAGCCCACAGCACCCTCAGCGCGCCCGAGCCCCCGTGGCCCCGGTCCAGCGGATGGAGACCGGGGCCACGGGTCGGGCGGCGTCCGCCACGACGCTTCCAAGCGCCCACGCACATCGGGAGGTACGCATGCGCAGAGCTCTGCTACCCCTGCTGGCCGCCTTTGCCGCGGCCCTTCCCCTGTTACTCGGCGCGGCCCCGCCGGCCGCCGCCGCCTCCGCCGTCTGCGCCCTGTACTGCGACACCCGCGACCCCTCGCTCGCGCAGCAGGAGACGTTCCCGACGGCGAACCTGAACGAGAACGGCCGCGTCATCGAACTGCACGTGGACGACGTGGACGCTATGGCCTGGGCCAGCATCGACGACGGCAAGCTGAACGACTCGGTGTGGATCGACCGTTCCTGGGACGGTGGGAGCACCTGGGACGGACTGCTCGGCCAGGCCTGGATCCCGAGTACGTGGACCGGAACCCGAACCCTGATGTACAACATGTACGACCCCTCCGATCACCGCCGCGCCGTCGTGCGCGCCTGCGGTGACGCCGCCGGCGTGGTCTGCACGAGCTGGGTCCACGCGCAGGTCTGCACGACCCGCTGCGACGGCGCCGCGAGCAGCGGCTCGACCGGCAACACCCAGCCGGTGCCCGACACCACGCTCAGCGGCCGCGACATCTCGCTGCACGTCGACTCCTCCGGCATGGCCTGGGCCTCGATCTCCGGCGGCGCGCCCGGCGACGAGGTGTGGCTGGACCGCTCCTGGAACGAGGGCTCGAGCTGGCCGGACGGCTCATCCGAAGGCCGGGTGAGCGTGCCGTCCGGCGCGACCGGGACGCAGACCGTCGAGATCAACATCGACGACACCCTCGGCCGGCTCTACGGCGGCGCCGTGCGCGCCTGCGGCCGAGCGGTCACCGGCCAGAACGGCAGCTGCACCGCCTGGGCCCGGTCCACCTCCGTGCGCACCAGCGCCGCCGCGGACGCGCTGATGTACTCCTACGACCCCTACAACGCCTGGTGGCCGTCGAGCTGGTGGAATTCCGCCGTCGCGCTGACCGCGATCATCGACTACACCCGGCAGACCGGCGACACCCGGTACGAGTGGATCGTCAACCGCACCTACCAGGTCGACCGGGTCGCCTTCCCAGCCGGCACCCGCAGCTCCGACGCGATCCAGGGCGACTTCATCAGCCAGGCCACCGATGACTCCGAGTGGTGGGCGATGGCCTGGATCGACGCCTACGACCTGACCGGCAACCAGGCTTACCTCAACGAGGCCGTCACCATCGCCGACTACGTCAATACCCTGTGGGACAGCTCCGGCACCTGCGGCGGCGGCGTGTGGTGGAACCAGCAGAAGACGTACAAGAACGCTGTCACGAACGGCCTCTACGTGCTGCTCACCGCTTCTCTGCACAACCGGATCTCCGGCGACACCGCCTGGCTCTCCCGCGCCACCACGGCGTGGAACTGGTTCCGCTCCAGCGGAATGATCAACTCGTCGGGGCTCGTCAACGACGGCCAGACGTCTTCGTGCACGAACAACGGCCAGACGGTCTGGAGCTACAACCAGGGCCTGGCGATCGGCGCGGCGGTGGAGATGTGGCACGCGACCGGCGACGCGTCGGACCTCAGCGAGGCGCGCTACCTCGCGAACTCGGCCATCGGCTCCTCCGCTCTGGTGACGAACGGCGTACTGACAGAGTCCTGCGACACACTTTCGGCGACCTGCGACGACAACCAGAAGCAGTTCAAGGGCGTGTTCGTGCGCTACCTCGCGGAGTTGAACAGCGCCGCCGGCGGTGCGTACACGACGTTCCTGGACGCCCAGGCGACGTCGATCTGGAACAACGACCGCGACTCGCTCAACCATCTGGGCGAACGCTGGTCCGGCCAGAGCTCCGGCTCGAACCCGAACGTCAGCGACTGGCGCACGCAGGCGAGCGCGCTCGAAGCACTGTTGGCGGCGCCATAGGAGGGATGAGCTTGCCGGCTGGCCCGGCGCGGCATCAGAGCACTGACTCCGCGCCGGGCCTCCGGCGTTGCGTGTATCAGGACTGCGCGAAGGTGAACCAGTTCACGTTCACGTAGTCCGCGGACTGGCCGCTGGAGAAGACCAGGTAGACCGTGTGCGTCCCGGTCACCTTGGAGATGTTGGCCGGGACGGTCTCCCAGGTCTGCCAACCGCCGGTCGAGCCGACGGCGAAGCTGCCGACGGGCGTCGCGGTCGGGCTGTCGATGCAGACCTCGATCAGTCCGCTGATGCCGGCGGCCGCGCCGGAGGCGACGCGCGCCTTGAACTGCGTGGCGCCGGCGGAGCCGAAGTTGACGTTGTTGTAGGCGAGCCAGCAGCCGTTGTGGATGTAGCCGACGTCCTGCCCGCCGCCGGTGTCCGTCGTCGTCTCGGTCTGGGTGCCGTTGCTGGAGCTGTAGCTCTCGGCCTGGATGGTCGAGTACGCGCTGATCGCGGTGCCGCCGGAACCGCCGGTCGCGGTGGCCGAGGCCGACGGGCTCGGAGTGGAGCCGGTGGCGGTGCCGCCGCCGACGGCCACGGTCCAGAGCACCGGGTTGCCGTCGGCGACGAACCCGGACTGGTCGACGCCGCCGTTCGGCGTCACGTCGTCGTACGGGAAGGCGTAGCCGCGGCCGTCGAGGTTCGCCGCGTGCACGATCCGGGCGTAGTGGTTGGTGATCGAGTTGGCGTAGTAGTTCGCCGGGTTCTCGCCGTCCGGCTGGTTCGTGTCGGTCAGCAGGGTGCTGCGGTTGAACGCCGCGCTGATCCGGGCGATCAGCGCGCCCATCTCGCCGGAGGCGTTGGCGAAGGGGCCGGTGCTGCAGCTGAAGATGTCGGCGGCCGAGGGCTGGGCGAAGCTGCCGACGCCCGGGAAGCTGAGCACGCCGCCGGAGACGCTGCCGTTCACGCTCCCCCAGGACGCCTGGGTGTCCACGGTCAGCGAGCTGCTCGCGTACTTGGACCAGACCTGGTTCACGTAGGACTGGTAGTAGCCGGAGAAGAGCGAGGAGTTCTTGACGATGCCGTTGTTCGGGCTCAGCGCCCGCAGGTTGGCACCGCTGGAGGAGGTCACCACCAGCTGGTTCCAGCCCGCGCCGTCGGCGTTGTGCTGCGCGATCAGGTTCGAGCAGACGGTGCTCAGCCCGTTGGCCGGCATGCCGGAGACCGACTGGACCGCGCCGGCGGAGTTGGTCAGCTTCAGCGAGATCGGCAGGCAGACGAAGTCGACGTAGCTGATGTTCGCGTACAGCTGCGCGCTGTTGAAGGTGAACTCGCAGAAATCCCAGGTGAGGTTGATGTTCGGGTCGGACGGGTTGGTCACCGACGGCTCGACCAGCGCCGGGCCGGGGTTGAGCAGGAAAGTGAGCGGGGCGCCGACGGAGAACCACAGCCGGCCGCCGGCGATGTGCGGGATGGTGATCGTGGTGGTGCTGCCGGGCGCGCCGAGCGGGATCGCGCAGTTGGCGCCGAGGGCCGAGCCGGTGGCGGACGGCGAGGAGGGGTAGTACGGGGTGTGCCCGTCGGCCTGCAGCAGCATCAGGGCATTGCCGTTGTCGATGGCGTTGCCGGTGACGTACGCATAAACGGTGGAGGAGGTGGTGGTGTTCTGCAACGCGATCTGCAGGGTGGAGGAGGTGGCCTGGGCCTTGGAGCCGAGCGCGCCGGCGCCGACGCCGAGAACGGAGCCGCCGACCGCGACGGCGGAAAGGGACAGCAGTTTTCTGCGATCGATCATGAGTGGGCCTTCCGCAGAATCTTTACAACGTTTACGGATGTGGGTGCCATCGAGTATGAGAGCGCTCTCCCAAGCCGTCAAGCGGTGTACCCCGGGATTCCGGAAACGTTTTCGGCGCTTAAGACTGACGCTAAGTCAGGCTTAAGGCGGCGCCGGTCGCGGCCGGCCGGCTCAGGCCGCGGTCACGCCGAGCGTGCTCTCCCGCACGACCAGCCGGTACGGCGACTCGATCTCCTTCGACCCCGCTCCCCGGTCCGCGTCGGTGCCGTCGATCCGGGCGAGGATCTGGCGTACCGCGGCGCGGGCGATCTCCGCCTTGTCCGGCGCGATCGTGGTCAGCGTCGGGGTGGAGTAGCGGCCGTCCTCGATGTCGTCGAAGCCGACGATCGCCACGTCCCGCGGCACGGCCAGGCCGCGGTGCAGCGCGACCCGCTGGGCGCCGAGCGCGAGCAGGTCGCTGAACGCGAACACCGCGTCCGGCGGCTCGGGCAGGTCGAGCAGCCGGGCCATCGCCGTGGCCCCGTCGGCCCGGTGGTAGAACCGGGTCGGGATCATCAGCGCCTCGTCGAGCGGCAGGCCGGCCTGCGCGAACGCCTCCCGGTACCCGCGGGTGCGCAGCATCGCGGTGCCGACGCCCTCCTGCACGCCTATGGCCGCGATCCGGGTGCGGCCCAGGGAGATCAGGTGCGCCGTGGCCTCCCGGGCCGCCGCCACGTTGTCGATCGCGACGTGGTCCACCCGCGCGGTGAACAGCTGCTCGCCGAGCAGCAGCACCGGGGCGGTGGTGCGCCGGGCCTCGAACTGCTCGGCGGTGAGCGAGAGCGGGCTGACGATCATGCCGTCGAAGCTCACCCCGCGCGGATCCTCCGTCACCAGTTCCCGCTCGCGCCGCTCGTCCCCGTCGGTCTGGTCGATCAGCACGGTGTAGCCCGCGGCCCGGGCCTCCTGCACGATCAGCCGGGCGAGCTCGGCGAAGTACGGCACGTCGAGCTCCGGCACGACCAGTCCGATGATTCCGGAGCGGCCCAGCTTGAGGTTGCGGGCCAGCAGGTTCGGGCGGTATCCGAGCTCGTCGATCGCCGCCTGGACCTTGGCCCGGGTCTCCTCGGCGACGTAGACGTAGTTGTTCACCACGTTCGAGACCGTGCGTACGGAGACGCCGGCCCGCAGGGCGACATCCTTGAGCGTCGACGCCATCGCAGCTCTCTCCTCGGGTAACGACCGGGCAAGGCGGCCGCGACAAGCCCGGAACCGTGCGTCGACCACCGAGAGCGAGGCTACCGTGTCACCGGCCCCACCGGCGGCGATCACCCCGGGAGCGCGGTAGCACCTCCCCGGCGCGTCGCCGGACGCGCGCGGACGCGGCGGCGCCCCGTCCCTTGACGAGCTTACTCCGATTTCGTATTATCCGAAATCGTGAAGTCCGCATCCGTGCCGCCACCCCGCTCGGCGCTCCTGGCCCTCCAGCGCGCCACGCACGCCACTCTGCAGCTGATCGCCACCGAACTCGTCGACCTCGACCTCAACCCCTCCGAGATCAACGCCCTCGCCAATCTCGCCGACGGCCGCGGCCGCACCGTCTCCCAGCTCGGAGCCGCCGTCGGGACGAAGCCCACCACGCTCACCAGCGTTCTCGACCGACTCGAACGCCGCGGCCACATCACCCGCACCACGCGCGCGGGCGACCGTCGTTCCGTCCTGATCGAGCTGACCGACTCCGGCCGCGACACCGCCGCCGTCATCACCAGGACTCTCGCCGACATCGAACGCCGCGCCCTCGGCGCCCTCTCCCCCGAGGCGGTCGCAGGCTTCTACGCCGTCCTGAACGCACTGACCGAGGAAGGCTCATGACCGCGCACGACACGCACCCCGAATCCCCGTTCCCGGAGTTCATGGCCGAGGTCATGGCCGGCGCTGAGCACTTCGCCCACCGCCAGCACGTGCACCTGACCTTCCTCGTGATCCGCCGTTATGGCACCTCGATGGCGATAGGCCTGGTCAGCAACGGCATTCAGATGGTGGCCCGCTACGCCGGCGCGCCTCAGAAGTACAACGCCACCGTCAGCCGCGCCTGGGTCGAGCTCATCGGCCACCACGTGGAGCACAGCGCCGCCACCGACTTCGAGACCTTCGCCGCACACAATCCGGAGCTCCTCGACAAGAGGCTGCTCACCCGGTTCTACCGCTCCGCGACCCTCGCCTGCGCCGAGGCCAGAACCGGCTGGATCGCGCCCGATCTCGCGCCATTCCCGTGGAACGCCGCCGACGCCTGACCGGGCGCGACTCCATGCCCTGCGTCAGCCGAGCAGGCCGCGCTTGTACGCCTCCGCGACGGCCGCCGCGCGGTCGCGCACGCCGAGCTTGGCGTAGGCGTGCAGCAGGTGCGTCTTGACCGTCGCCTCGCTGATGAACAGCCGCTTCGCCGCCTCGCGGTTGGTGGTGCCGGCCGCGACCAGTGCCAGAACCTTGAGTTCGCGTTCGGTCAGCTGCTGCTCGGGCGGGACCGCGGGCGTACGCACGCGCCCGATCAGCTTCTGCGCCACCGACGGCGCGAGCACGGCCTCGCCCCGATACGCGGCGTGCACGGCGCGGACCAGTTCGTCCCGCGGTGCGTCCTTGAGCAGGTAGCCGGTCGCGCCCGCCTCCACCGCCGGGAGCACGTCCTCGTCGCTGTCGAAGGTGGTCAACACCAGAACCCTGACCTCCGGGGCTCGCTCACGCAGCGTCCGGATCGCCTCGACCCCGCCCATCTTCGGCATCCGCAGGTCCATGAGCACCACGTCGACCTCGAGCGCGACGGCCCGATCCACGCCCTCGGCGCCGTCCGTGGCCTGGCCGGCCACCTCGAACGCGTCTTCGCTCTCGAACACCGCGCGCAGCCCGTCGCGCACGATCGGATGGTCGTCCACGATCAGGAGCCTGATCGGCTGCTCCTGGTCAGTCATGCCTGGCCCGCCTCGTTTCCCTGGTTCCGTTCATGGAAGTACAGCGCGGGCACGCTGGCGCTCACCGTCGTCCCGTCGCCCGGCGTGCTCTCGATCTCCAGGCTCCCGCCCACCTGCCGCAGCCGGTGGCGCATCGCCGACAGGCCGTAGCCGGTGCCGTTCGCGGGCGCGGGCTCGACGGCGTCGGGGTCGAAGCCCTTGCCGTCGTCCAGCACGTCCAGCGACACCTGGTCGTGCATGTATGTCAAGGTCATGCCGACGTGGGCCGCCTCCGCGTGCTTCGCCGTGTTCGCCAGCGCCTCCTGGGCCGCGCGGAAGAGCACGACCTCGAGCGCCGGCTGCAACGGCGAGGGCTCGCCGTCCACCTCGGCCCGGACCGGGATGCCGGAGGTCTGGGTCCACTGCTTGGCCAGGTCGCGCAGCGCCTCGGGCAGCCGGGCCGCCTCGAGCTGGCGCGGCCGCAGCGCCTGCACCGAGCGCCGGGCCTCGGCCAGCGACTCCCGCGCCAGCTCCTTGGCCAGGCCAAGATGACGGCGGCGGCGCGGCCCGTCGTGCTCGGCCAGGTCGGCCGCCTCGAGCTGCGCCAGGATCCCCATCAGGCCCTGGGCCAGGGTGTCGTGGATCTCCCCGGCCATCCGCTGGCGCTCGTCGAAGATGCCGGCTTCCCGGGCCTGGACCACCAGCTGAGCGTGCAGGCCGGCGTTCTCCTCCATCGTCTGGGCGAGCCGCCGGTTCGCCTCGGAGAGCTCGCCGATCTCCTTGATCCGCTGCTCGTTGCGCAGTTCCTCGTCCATCCCGGCCTTGGTCAGCATCCCCACGATGAACGTGTTCACCGCGAACAGGCCGAAGTAGGCAATCCACACCAGGCCGTGCAGCTGGGCGGTCCCGCCGACCTCGGACACCGCCATCAGCCCGGCGTTGGCGATCATGGCGGGCAGCTTCCACCAGCCCGGCACCAGCGCGACGAACAGGTATCCGCTCCACCCGAACACGGCGAAGAAGGGGTTGAGCAGGATCAGCCCGGCGATGCAGGCCAGCAGCCCGAGGTAGAAGACGGTGCCCCGCACCTTGCGCTCGTCGCGCTGGCGGATCGGGGTGTGCATGAGGGCCATCCACAGCGCCGCGACCGCCGAGAGGCCCACGGCCGCGACCCGGTACCCGGTCGACGAACTGCCCGTGACCAGTGCCAGACCGAGCGCGACGACGAGCGCCACATAGGGGAGGACCTTGGTGGTCGCCTCCATCTGGCGCTCGCGCTCCTGCGTATTCACTGCCTTCTCATTCCCAACGGAACAGCTTGGCGGCGGCGAATCCGCCCACCACAGTGTATCCGGCCAGTACCGCAAGGTGTTGCCAGAGCTGGCCCTGGCCGGCCCAGGCGTCCACCACCGCGCCGAAGGGCACGTACTCGCCGATGGTCTGCAGCACGTGCGGCAGCTGTGCGGTGGGCACGTACAGACCGGCGAAGAAGAAGTTGAGGATCATGAACGGCATGCCCATGCCGGCGGCCATTCCGCTGGTGGTGGCCACCGCGGCGGCGATCATGCCGACGGCCATCACGGCGGTGAAGCCGAGCAGGAACGAGCTGACCACAGCGCCCAGGTTGGACGGCATGTGCGCGCCGAACACGGCCGTGCCGAGCACGACGATGAGCACGATGCCGGCCAGTGCGAACGCCGAGAGGACGGCGACCAGCGCGGCGAGCATCCCGCCCGGCGGCACCGGGCTGACCGAGAAGCGGCGCAGCGCGTTGCGTTCCCGGAACGAGGCCATAATCGTCGGCAATCCGGAGCAGGCGATCAACAGCGGCACCATGGCGGCGATGGTCGGCACGTACACGTCGAGCGTGGTGCGCCCGCCGAGGGCGGCCACGGGCTTCTTGGCCCCCGGGATCGAGCCGAAGATGATCAGCAGCACCAGCGGCAGCAGGATCATCACGAAGATGCCCGGCTCGCGGCGCATCAGCTTCACGTGCATGCCCATCAGGGCGCGGAAGCCCCGGGCGGTCATCCGGCGGCCCTGGTGCGCGGGCGGCGCCGCGGCGATGGTCAACGCGGTCATCTTCTACTTCTCCTTGCTCTGCTCGGTGAGGTTGATGAAAGCGTCGTCCAGGCTGGACTGCTCGATCCGCAGCCCGCCGGCGATGATCTGACGGCGCGCCAGCAGCGAGGTGACAGCCTGGACCAGGTCGGCGCCGCCGGTGAGCTCGATCTGGCTGCCGTGGCGCTCCACGGTGGCGACGTCGGGCAGCGCGAGCAGGTCGGCGTCTTCGATCGGCGCGGAGGGGCGGAAGCGCATCCGCTGGCCGCCGCCGTTGCGGGCGGCGAGGCCGTCAGGCGTGTCGATGGCCACCACCCGGCCGTGGTCGATCAGGGCGAGGCGGTCGCACAGCCGCTCGGCCTCCTCCATGAAGTGCGTGACGAGCAGCACGGTCACCCCGTTGTCGCGCACCTGCTCGACCAGGTCCCAGGTCTCCCGGCGGGCGTGCGGGTCGAGCCCGGTGGTCAGCTCGTCGAGCACGACCACCTTCGGGTTGCCGACCAGGGCGAGCGCGATGGCCAGGCGCTGCTTCTGGCCGCCCGACAGCTTCTTGTAGCGGGCCGTGGCCTTCTCGGCCAGGCCGAGCCGGCGCAGCAGCGCGTCCACGTCGGCCGGGTCGCGGTAGAACGACGCGAACAGCGCCATCACCTCGCCCACCTGCAGCTTGTCCGGCAGACCGGCCTCCTGCAGCTGTACCCCGACGCTCTGGTGCAGCTCGTCCTTGTCGCTGATCGGGTCGAGCCCGAGGACCCGGACCCGGCCGGTGTCCGGGGAGCGCAGCCCGGAGATGCATTCGACGGTGGTGGTCTTCCCGGCGCCGTTGGGGCCGAGGATCCCGAAGATCTCCCCCTCCTGGACCGTGAACGTGACCTCGTCCACGGCCGTGACCTCGCCATAGCGCTTGTGCAGACGCTCGACCTCGATGACCGGCATCGTCCTCGTCCTCCCCGTTCGGCGGGTTCTCGTCTTGTTCCGACGTAGTCCACGATGCCGGTGAAGGGGGGTGCGCCGAATCGACCGGCCGGGTCGGACGATGGACCGACGCGGTGGAGTGCGGCATCCACCGATCGGTGGATGCCGCACTCCCCTGTTCGGACGCCCGGGTCAGTTGTAGCTGGTCAGGTCCTCCTTCTCCTGACCGGAGCCGACCCGGCCGCCGGTGCCGTTGATGACGTTGTCGATGGTTCCGCCTCCGCCGCCGCCGAGCGAGATCGTCACCATGTCGTTGAACTGCACGCCCGACGAGTTAGGTGCGGTGATAGCGTTCGCGGCCTGCACGCTCGTGTTCGTGAACAGGCAGTAGACACCCAGGCCGTAGGCATGGAAGTCGGTGACGGTGGAGTGGACGTTGAGCGAGACGTAGCCGTCCGAGGAGCCGTTCATCCAGGAGGACTGGTTGGGCGGGTCGTAGGGCATCTCGCTCTGGTAGAAGTAGATCGCTCCGCCGTTGCCGTTCCACTGGGTCTGAATGTGCTGATAATGCTCGACGGCGAGTCCGTACATGGTCACGTTCGCGCCGTTGACCGCCAGGCCGTTGGCCGCGGCGTTGGTGCTCCAGCCGACGGTTCCGCTGTTGCCGTGGTCGGCTCGCCACAGCCACAGGTCGTCACCGATGACGTTGTTGCTGTTGACCAGCAGTGATTCCGATGCCTGACCGACGGTCGCGCCGCCGATCCGGACGAAGACGTCCGAGAGCACGGTCGGGTCGCTCGCGTGGCTCGCGCTCGAACCGGTCGGGCCGATCTGCACCAGGGTGGCGGTGTTGGTAGTGCCGGCGTCGAAGAGCAGACCCGCGATCCGGATCCCGTTGACGTCGGCGGTGGACAGGATCGTGTTGCCGCCGTTGGACACCAGCGTCGCAATGCCCATACCCAGCACCACCGTGTCAGGGTTCGTCACGTTGATGGTGCCGTTGATCTGGTAGACGCCCGGGGTGAAGAGCAGGTCCTGCCCCGCCGCGAGCGCCGCGTTCATCTGGGCCACCGTGCTGCTCGGAGTGGCGATGTAGAAGTCGCTGATCGGCAGCGAGGTGCCCGCGGTGTTGCCGCCGGACCAGCTGGTGCCCTGGGAGTTGCTGCGGTCTCCGGGTACGAACACGTCCCAGTTCCCGGCGGAATCGATGTACAGGTAAGGCTTTTCGGCGATCGTCGGCGTCGAGCCGACGTTGGTGTCCGGCGGGCTCGGGAAGCTCTGCCCGGGCACGCCGGTGTCACCGACGAACACCATGTTCCAGCTCGAACTCGTCCAGCTGCCGAACTGGTCGTTGCGCGACAGGTACTGCTGCTGCGTCTCCGAGTTCACCTGCCCGGTGACCACCGAGTCGCTGATGAATCCGCCCGAGGCCCAGCCGTTGTCGTCGGCCAGCACCGCGTTGCCGATGATCTTTACCCGGCGCATGGGCGCGGCCTGGGACGCGGCCCATTCGGTGGAGCCGGAGGACGGGTCGATGGTGATGTTCTCCACGTCACGCCAGAAGTTCTGCGTAGCGTTGCCGCCGAACCAGCTCGCGTCGGTGTAGACCCCGCCGCCAGTGATCACCGTCTGGGTCGGGTTCTGGCCCAAACCGACGACCTCGGTGTAGAAGCCGACCGGCACGGTCACGTTGTAGGTGCCGGGCTCGAACGCCAGCTCGTAGCGCTGGGTGCCGAACTGGTTCGACTGCTGCGACGCGTAGACGGCGTTGATGTCGTTCTGGATCGTCGTGGTCGACATCGACGGGGTGAACACGTACACGTTGGGCCCGAACGCCGGAGTGGTACCGGAAGCCCCGCTGGTGGGGACCGTCCAGAACTCGCTCGCGCTGCTGTTGCAGGTGTAGACGTCGGCGGTCGCGTAGTTCGTGGTGGCCGAGCCGGTGACGCTCAAGCACAGGCCCGAGGCGCCTTCCACGAGGGTGCCGCCCGAGCCCACGCTCCACTGTTCGTAGGCGTCGCCGTCGCAGGTGTTGATGTCCGCGACGGTCTTGAGCACCGAGGAGTTGCCGGTGGCGCGCTGAGACAGAGCCCTGAATTGTTGTCGAGGACAGTGCCGTTCGACTCCAGCGTCCAGTTCTCGGCCGCGCTGCCGTTACAGGTGTAGAGATCGGCGCCGGCGCCGGCCGATGTGGAGGCGCCGGTGACGCTCAGGCACAGGCCCGAGTTGTTCCCGACGATCGTCCCGCTCGGGGGCGCGGCTGCCGCGTGCGCCGCGATCGGTCCCGCGATGCCGAGGCCGGCGGCTGTGGCCACGGCCGCGACGAAACCGATGACGCGGTTGCGCCAGGTGCGTGCGCGCGTCATCCGACCGTCCAATACTCGCTCACGCTGCTGTTGCAGGTGTAGACGTCGGCGGTCGCGTAGTTCGTGGTCGCGGCACCGGTGACGCTCAGGCACAGGCCGGTCGCGCCGTTGACGACGGTCCCGTCGGACTTCACCGACCACTGCTCGTACCCGTCGCCGTCACAGCTGTTGATGTCGGCGGTGGACTTCACCGCGGAGGAGTTGCCGCTGATGCTCAGGCAGAGCCCTGAGTTGTTGCCGGTGATGGTCCCGTTGCTGTTGACCTTCCAGTTCTCACTCGCGCTGCCGTTGCAGGTGTAGAGGTCGGCGGTCGCGCCGGCCGAGGTGGACGCGCCGGTGACGCTCAGGCAGAGACCTGAGTTGTTTCCCACGATGGTCGAGTTGGTGCCGCCTCCGCCGGAGCTCGTGCCGGTGATCTTGTTGAAGATCGACGAGTACTGGTACCCGGTGCCCTTGTCGTATTCGTCGACCTCCCAGAAGGCGAGCTCGCCGACACCCTTGCCCGCGGCGAAGCTCTCCAGCGAGCTCGCGTTGGAGGTGGTGAAGTTCTCGTTGTCGTCGTTCTTGCCCGCGATCGGGGTCAGGCCCATCATGTTGTACGCGGCCGTGGTGGAGATGCCGTAGAGGCTCGCGAGCTGGCTCGCGGTGCCCACGGCCGCCGACTCGGCGTCGTTCAGGGCGTTCTGCCCGTCGCCGAAGTCCATCGTCATGATGTTGACGACGGAGACCTTCACGCCCTTGGACTTGGCGTCCTGCAGCAGCGCGTACTCCGAGCCGGTGCCGGTGGGCAGGCCGTCGGGGTCGACCGCGAGGGTGAAGTCCACCTGAACCGCCGGGTCCTCGGCCTGCAACGCGGCCAGCGCCTGGTCGCGACGGGCCGTCGAGGCGGTGTCGGAGAGCACGCCGCCTTCGATGTCGAAGTCGAGCCGGGTGGCGCCGGTGGTGTTGACCACGTTGAGATAAGCGGCCGTCAGCGACGAGACGCTGGTGCAGGTCTGCGCCAACTCACCGCCCTCGGCGCCGCCGAACGAGACGATGACGTTGCCGCCGGCCGCCTGCAGCGAACTGATCTGCGAGTTGAACTGTCCGACGCCGTAGCCGCCGTCCTCCCACTCCGGCGTGCAGCCGGATTTCGGGGTGAGGAACGCGAGCGTGTAGTACTTCAGGCCGGTGGCGGCCATGTCGGCGGCCATGTCGCCGGAGTCCGAGGTGGAGATCTGGAGGTAGGGCGCGGCGTAGTGCGCCGGAAGCGCGCTGGCGGCCTCGGCCGGCCCGGCGGCGAGCAGCGGGACCGCGCCGCCGACGGCGACGACGGTGCCGGCGGTCAGCAGCGGCAGGCTCCGCCGCAGCCGCGTTCCGATTCTACGTATGAACATGGGTATGATCGACCCTTTCGATGAAAGGCGGCCGGCGGGCGGGTACGCGCCGGTCGGGGGGCTGCACGCGCGCCGTCCGTGAACGGAACGGTGGCGGCCGTGCCAGCGATTGCAGCAGCGCGGCGCGGGGCGGTCAACGGGCCGGAGTAAGAAAGGTTTACACCACTGCGGATTGTTATCGTTCGGAGATGTAACAGAGCCTTGTTTCAGTGGTCTTCGAACCCTGCCGCGCGGACCCGTTGACGCCGCCGTTTCCGCCCTCTATCGTGACGTTGTTCAGCACCGTGGCCAGAGTTCATATATATAAACCCTGATCATGCTCCCACCGAGCGGAATCCACGACATGATCCGAACCCCCGCGCAACCCCCGGAAGCTTTCATCCCGCCCCGCCCGCGCCCACACCCCGGCGCTGCGGCTTCGAGTCCTTAGATCACCCGCTGTCCCGTGCTCCTTGCGCATCGTCACCTCGACGGGAAGGGTTGGCCCGGATGCACCTGACCGACCCGGACCCCGATCATCGAGAGTGAAAGGACAACCCTTGCGTCGACCAGTGCGTTCCGCCCGCCGTCTGGCGGGTTTCGTCGCGCTCACGCTCGCGCTCGGCCTGTCCCCGCAGGCCTCGCACGCGGACTCCGGCGACACCGCCGCCGTAAGCGGCTCAGCCGCTCAGCACACGGATAACGGCTTCTCCCCCACCGGGCCGTGGAACACACCGCTGCCGGCGGACGTGCCGCTGGCGCCGAACTCGCAGGCGATCGTGAACAACCTCGTGCAGGACGCACGCGGCAGTTACGGACTCTGGGCGGTGAACACCGACACCTACTCCGCGCCGATCTACTACGTCGACGCCGACACGCCGACGACCACATGGACCTACTCCGACTGCCAGAACCTGCCGCAGCTCGCACCGGTGATCGCCGACTCGCTCACCGACGTGCCCACCCCGGCCGGGATGGTGGTCTCGCAGGGCACGGACGAGTCCGTGGCCATCTACCAGCCGTCCACCGACACCTACTGGGACTTCTGGCGGGCCCAGCAGGACGCGGACGGGAACTGGTCCGCCTGCTGGGGCGGCAAGATCGAGCACTACTCCGCCAACCCCGGAATCTTCGACAACCCCCTGGGCGCGAGCGCCTCCGGGCTGCCCTTCGGCGCGTACCTGATCCGACCGGACGAGCTGGCGCGCGGCCACATCGACCACGCGATCAACCTCGAGACCGTGCACACCCAGGCCGGCTGCTTCTCCTGGCCGGCCACCCGCGACGACGGCAACACCGCCGGCGCGGACTACCCGTGCGAAGGCCAGCGCTTCCGGCTCGACCCGGCCTTCAACGTCAATACCCTGCTGAACCCGGCGGCGCGCACCATCGCCCGCGCCATGCAGCAGTACGGACTGATCCTGACCGACACCGCCGGCGCGCTGGTCACCCAGGCCGAGGACCCGCGGCCGCTGGAGGCGGCGAACGGCGGAGCCGATCCGTACGACAAGCTGTTCGATCCGACCGGGCTCGGGCTCATCCCGGAGAGCGTCTCGCGCTACCTCGTCCTGATCGGCATCCCGATCAGCCGGCTGCAGGCCCTGCCGCTGAACTACGGCGAGCCGACCGGCTAGGTGTACTGCCTAGGGCCGTCCTGGCCCGCGGCGCGCCAGAATATCCGCATAGCTCACTTTCCGGGCGATCTGACCTACGATGTTCGGCCGTGCCCAACATCATGTGGACGTGGCAGCAGGCGACGGTGATCTCCGCGGTCCTGGCTGCCGGGTGGGTCCTGCTGACCCGCCGCGGGCTGTGGCTCCGAGCGCAGCCCACCATCCACGAGCTCGCCCTGATCATCGGACTGTACGCACTCTGGCAGCTGGCCGGGGCGCTCGCCTCCGGCAGCGCCCCGGACGCGATCGTGCGCGGGCGGTGGATCTGGGACGCCGAGCGCACCTTATATCTGCCGAGCGAAGTGTGGCTGCAGAGCCTGATCCTGCCGCACCCGCTGCTGGCGGAAGCCGCCAACCTCTACTACTACGCCGCTCACTTCACGGTCCTGATCCTCTTCCTGATCTGGCTGTTCATCAGGCACCGGGACGCCTACCCGCGCTGGCGCACCACGTTGGGCATCGTCACCACCGCGTGCTTCCTCATCCAGTTCCTGCCGGTCGCGCCGCCGCGGCTGGTCCCGGGCATCCGCGTGGTCGACACCGCCGCGCTCTACCACCAGTCGGTCTACGCCACGAGCGTCGGGTCTGCCGACGAACTGTCCGCGATGCCCTCGGTGCACGTGGCGTGGGCGCTCTTCGTCGCGGTGTGCGCATTGCGGGTGACCACCTCGCGTTGGCGCTACCTCGGCATCGTGCACGCCGTGCTGACGACCTGGGTGGTGGTCGTGACGGGCAATCACTACTGGGGCGACGCCATCGTCGCGGCCGCGCTGTTCGTGCTGACCCTGGCCGCGCAGCGCTGCACGCGGGCGCTGTGGCCCCGCGTGTCGCCGGGGCTGCGCACGCGGGTGGAGGCGTGGAGCAGCACCAGCCGCTGGGGCGTGCGCACGACCCGCGAGGGCGGCGGCGGTGACGGCGGACACGTGTGATCATCTCGTTTTTCCGTCATCCGCGCCGGGAAGGCTCTCACCGTGATCGAGCGTATGGGAGACGTCGAGGTCCTTTCTCACTCCGGCACCGACCTACTGACCGACCCGTCCTGGGACGCCTTCGCGGTGGCCGAGGGGACGGTCTTCCACACCCGGCGCTTCCTGCTCTCCTGGTGGAGCGACCGGCTGGCCAAGAACCCCGCGTCCCGGCTCATCGGGGTGAGGCTGCACGACGGCGAGCACCTCGTCGGCGTGTGCGCGTTCGAACTACACGACGGCACACTCGCGTTCGCGGGCGGCCGCGACGTGGTCGACTACATGGGTCCGATCGCCGAAGCCGGACGGGAGAAGGAGGTCGCCGCCGCGCTGGCGCGTTGGATCTTCGAGACCCCGGGCTGGAGCCGGATCGAGCTCGCCGGCCTCGTGCAGGACGACCCGGTCGCCCGGGCCCTGGCCGACGAGATCTGCCGCCTCGCTCCGGAAGCCGTCATCGCCCCCTACGATCAGGCACCCCGGATCGAGAAGGCCCCCGAGGGCTACCTGCCGATGCTCAACTCCAAGCGCCGCGCCGACATCCTGCGCAAGCGCAGAAGCCTGAGTGAGGCGGCTGGTGCCCTCGAGCTCGTCGACTCCACCAGCGCCAACATCGACGCGGCGGCCCGGCTCCTGCTGGAGTGGAAGGCGGCCGCAGACCCGGAGATGGCCTCGTTCGTGGCCGAATACGGCGGCTTCGTCCGCGGCATGCTGGCCGAACTCGCCGCAGCAGAGGCCGGCTACGTCGTCGAGCTGCACGCCGACGGCCGCCCGATCGCGTCGGTCATCCTGCTACGCCACCGCGACACCGCGGCCATATATAACATGGCCTACGACATGTCCCTCGCGGCCCCGGGCACGGGACTGGCCCCTGGCGTGGTGCTGATCTCCCTGCTGATCGAACGCAGCCTGGAGCAGGGGCTGAGGTTCGACTTCCTCAAGGGCGCGCAGGACTACAAGCTGCGTCTCGGCGGCGTGCCGGTCGACCTCGTCGCCATCACCGTCGAACGCTGAGCCAGGAGTGGAGCAGGCGGATGCGGTTCGGCTACATCGGTTCGATGAAGGTCAAGCCCGGGCACCGCGCCGAGGTGGCCGCGGCCCTCGTCGACGGGTCCGAAGGGCTGCGCGCGGCCGGCTGCGACCTGTACGTGGTCACCGAGTCGGCCACCGACGAGGACACCATCTGGGTCACCGAGGTGTGGAAGAGCAAGGAACACCACGACGCCTCGCTCCAGCTGCCCGAGGTCGCCGCCGCGATCAGCAAGATGATGCCGCTGTTGACGGGTGAGTTCACCCAGCAGCAGACCCGCGTGCTCGGCGGCCTCGGCCTCTGATCCGGCGGCGCTCAGCTCTCGTCGAACTCAGCTCTCGTGGAACACAGAGACACGGCCTAGTTCGGGTGCCGTGCCGCCGGCACCGCGCCGGCGGGGACCGGCCCGGCCAGCCCCGGCTGCGGGTTCGCGCTCTTGAGCGCATCGAACGCGGTGCGGATGGTCCCGATCATGGTGTGGACCTCTCCGCGCGCCTTCTCCAGCGCGCCCTCCACCTGCACCCCGAACGCCATCCCGAAGGCCTTGAGGAAGTCGAGCTGCCCCTCGAGCGCGGTCAGCGAGGAGGAGAGCTCCTCGCTGCGCCGCTGGAACGCGCCCTCGGCCGCGAGCAGGCCCTGCCGGTGACCCTCGTTCACCGTGGCCTGATACTGGTTGCGCGCGTACTCGGTGACGTTGCGCACGTACTCCTCGGCCGCCCGGATCTGCTCCTCGGCCTGCTGCTGGGCCATCGAGATCGCGTTCACCGCGGCCGCGGTCACCTGCCGCTCCGGCATCGCCGGGGCGGCCGCCGGGACCGCGCCCGGCTGCGCGTCCGGGGAGCCGGCCGCGGCCAGGTAGGTCTGGCGCAGCTGCGCGGTCAGATCGTCGTTGCGGGCGCGCAGTTCGAACTCGACGTCGGTCGCCGTCTGCAGCTCCGCCAGCACCCGCCGCTTGAACCGCTGCACGCCCTCCTCGTCGTAGCCGCGGCGGGTCATGCTCGCGCGCGGGAACTCCCACGACTCGACCTGATCCGCCGTCAGTCGCGCGGGTCGCCTTGCCGAGCTCTCGTACTCGCTGAAGCTCACGGCTGACTCTCCTCCAGATGGATGGCCCCCGGGATCACTCCCGCCTCCTTCAACCGCCCCACGGTGTGCTGGCACATCGGGCTCGATCCCACGATGAACACCTCGTGCCCCGGCCAGGCCCCGGCCCCCGCCGCGACGTCGCCGACCAGGCCCCGTGCGCCTTCCCAGGACATCTCATCGGAGACCACCGGCACCACGGTCAACCACGGGTTGCGCTCCGCCAGCGCCTGCAGGCGCGGCAGGTCGTACAGGTCCGACGCGATCCGCGCGCCGTAGAACAGCGCCACCGAGCGGCCGTGGCCGGGCGTGGCGGCGAGCTCCTCGACCAGCGCGCGCAACGGCGCGATGCCGGTGTTCGCGCCGATCAGCAGCAGGTGCGAGTCCGGCGCGGTGGACCGCAGCGTCAGCGCGTGGCCGACCGGCGGTCCGAGCCGCACCCGGTCGCCCACCCCCATGACGCTCACCAGCTGCCAGGAGACGGTGCCGACCAGCTTGATGTGCAGCTCGATCGTGTTGTCCGAACGGGGCGGGTGCGCCGGGGTGTAGAACCGCCAGCGGGCCGGGGCCATCGCGGTCTCGAGCGTCATCGACTGCCCGGCCAGATACGGGAAGGGGTCCCGGGTGGCGATGGTCACCCGGGCGATGTCGCGCCGGCCGCCCAGGATCTCGTGGGCCACGATCTCGGCGTCCCACCAGGGCGGGGTGGACTTCTCCGCCTCGGCCGCCGCGTCGATCATCACCTGGGAGACGATGCCGTACGCCTCGGTCCAGTTCGCCGCCACCGACGGGGTCCAGTCCGCGCCGAGGAAGTGCTCGAGCGTGGCCAGCAGACTGGCGCCGACGGCCGGGTAGTGCGCCGGCGCCACGTCGAACTTACGGTGGTCACGGCCGAGGCCCTGCAGGAACGGGATGGCCGCGCCGAGGTCGTCGACGTTGGCCACCACCGCCCCGAGCGCGCCGACCAGCCGGTCGCGTTGGGCCGCCATGGACGGCGGGAACATCGGCCGCACCTCCGGGTGGCTCAGGAACAGGTGGCTGTAGAAGTACAGCGGGACCTGTTGCCCGTACTGGGTCACCTTCGCCCAGGAGTTGCGCAGTATGTCCGGTTCGATCACGAGCTACTCGCTTTTTCTGCGGCTGGTCGGCGGACGCTCAGGCGGCCGGGGAGATCACGTAGGGCGCGACCGCCTCGAGGGCCGCGACGATGGTGGAGACGATGTCCGCCTCGACGTCGAAGGCGTCGAGCGCGCCGAGCAGCACCTCGCCGGTGCGCTTGTAGTCCTCGGGGGAGACACCCAGGTTCGCGTGCGCGCCGGTGAGGTAGGCGGCCAGGTCGAGCTCCTTGGCGCCGGGACCGCCGAGCACCACCTTGAGCACCTCGGCCAGGTGCGGCTTGATGTTGTCCACGGACCGGTCGGCGAAGTACGCGGCCAGCTGCGGCTCGGCCAGCATGTCGACATAGAAGCGGTCGAGCACGGCCCGAACCGCCGGCGCGCCGCCGACCCGCTCCCACTGCGAGGGAACGGTTGCCACGTCTGCCATGGGTTTCTTCCTTCCATGAATCCACCACAGGAACCGGATTTGTGAGTAAACAGCCTGACGGCAAGCCCGGGCCCTGAAAACGCATGGAGCATAGCAGCGGAGCATACGATGAGATGGCCTTATTCGTGCCCTCATAGGGGACATTTCCGACCGCTCCGCAGCGGAGTCCGAGATCTCAGATGGCGGAATATCCCCGCCGCCGCCAGCGGCCCGACGTCGTTCAATTCGGGGTCGTATGTGGTCAGGCCAGGTGCCTTGGGGCCGGTTCGGGGGCCGCTATATATGGTATCTGCTCTACCTATTTCGCGGACCGGCCCATCGGCGCCGGAGAACTCCCGGTGGACCAGGGGATTCAGCGGCGCGCCCGCGGAAATCCCATGTTCCCCACGGTTCACCGAGCGTGATGGTTCACCAAGAATCGGCAAAGAAGGCAAAAATCTCAGCCGCTTGGGTAAGGTCTCGGTCTGGATCAGCCTTCGAACGCAAAATCTCCCGCGCCGAGGTATCAAACGGCGAAGCCGGTGACGGGAACACGTTTTCCCATGTTCCCGCCACCGGCCCGGTGTGCGCGCCCGCTGTCAGAACTCGTCGTCGAAGGAGACCGTCCCGCCGACCGCGACCTGGTAGGCCGAGACCCGCCGCTCGAAGAAGTTCGACAGCTCCTGGACGTCCTGCAACTCCATGAACGCGAGCGGATTGGCGGTGCCGTAGCGCGGGGCGAGCCCGAGTTGGGCGAGGCGGCGGTCGGCGACGTGCTCGAGGTAGGCGCGCATGTCGGCCAGCGGCAGCCCGGGCACGCCCGCACCCAGCAGGTCCTCAGCGAACTGCGTCTCGCACTCCACGGCCTCAGCCAGCATCTGCCCGACCTGCTCGGCCATCTCCGCGTCGAACAGGTCCGGCTCCTCCCGGCGCACGGTCTCGACCACGTCGAAGGCGAACGCCATGTGCATCGACTCGTCCCGGAACACCCAGTTCGTCCCCGAAGCCAGGCCGTTGAGCAGCCCGCGGGAGCGCAGGAAGTAGACGTAGGCGAAGGCCCCGTAGAAGAAGAGCCCTTCGATGCACGCGGCGAAGCAGATCAGGTTGAGCAGGAACGCCCGCCGGTCCGCCTTCGTCTCGAGGCTGCGCAGGGCGTGCAGCGAATCGATCCAGCGGAAGCAGAAGTCGGCCTTGCGCCGGATCGAGGGGATGTTCTCCACCGCCGCGAACGCCGCGGCGCGCTCGTCGTCGTCCGGGACGTAGGTGTCGAGCAGGTTCAGGTAGAACTGCACGTGCACGGCCTCTTCGAACAGCTGCCGGGACAGGTACAGCCGCCCCTCGGGGCTGTTGACGTGCTGGTAGAGGTTGAGCACGAGGTTGTTCGCGACGATGGTGTCGCCGGTGGCGAAGAACGCCACCAGCCGCGAGACCAGGTGCCGCTCGGCCGCGGAGAGCCGGCCCAGATCCGTCAGGTCCTCGTGCAGGTCCACCTCCTCCACCGTCCACGTGTTCTTGATCGCGTCGCGGAAGCGGTCGAAGAAGTGCGGGTAGCGCATCGGGCGCAGCGTCAGATCCATGCCCGGGTCGAGCAGCATGTGCGGGGTCTCCTTGAAAGTTGCGGGGGCTGTGTTCGCGTCCACCTCGTCTACGGCGGTCACTGGCAGGCCTCGCAGGCTTCGGGGTTCTCCAGCGAGCACGCGACGGCCGCGTCCACCGGGATCGACTCGATCTCGGGCGCGGCGCCCTGGGCGGCAACCGTCGCCTGCTGGATGCGCGTGGCCGGCCGGGAACGCAGATAATAGGTCGACTTGAGGCCCGACTTCCACGCGTACATGTACATCGAGGAGAGCTTGCCGATGGTCGGAGCCGCCAGGAACAGGTTCAGCGACTGCGACTGGTCCACGAACGGCCCGCGCGCCACCGCCAGGTCGATCAGCGCGCGCTGCGGCAGCTCCCACGCCGTGCGGTACAGCTCCTTTACTTCGTCCGGCAGCACCGGGATCGACTGCACCGACCCCTCCGCACGCTTGATCGCCTCGCGGATCGCCGACGTCCAGAGCCCCAAGTCCTTGAGCTCCTGCACCAGCGCCGTATTGATCTGCAGGAACTCGCCCGACAGCGTCTCGCGCTTGAACAGGTTGGACACCTGCGGCTCGATGCACTCGTAGCACCCTGCGATCGAAGCGATGGTCGCGGTCGGCGCGACGGCGACCAGCAGCGAGTTGCGCAGGCCGGTCGCGGCCACCCGCGCCCGGACGGCCGCCCAACGCTCCCCCAGTTCGGGCGAGGTCGCCACGCCCCACAGGTCCGGCTGAAGCGCGCCCGTCGACGCCCGGGTCTCCGCGTACGCGGGGTGAGCGCCGAAGTCCTCCGCCAGCCCGGCCGAGGTCTCGAGCGCGGTCAGGTAGATCTCCTCGGAGACCAGAGTCGACAGCTCGCGGGCCCGCGCGTCGTCGAACGGCAGACGCAGCGCGAAGAAGACGTCCTGAAGCCCCATCACGCCGAGGCCCACCGGCCGCCAGCGCGGGTTGGAGGCCGCGGTCTGCTCGCTCGGGTAGTAGTTGATGTCGATGACGCGGTCGAGGAACTCAACCGCCGTGCGCACGGTCGCGCGCAACTTCTCCCAGTCGACCCCGTCGCGCGCCTCGGTCAGATGCGCCGCGAGGTTGATCGACCCGAGGTTGCACACGGCCGTCTCGGCGTCGGAGGAGACCTCGATGATCTCGGTGCACAGATTAGACAGGTGCACGGTATTTCCGGGCCGCCCGGTCTGGTTGCAGAGGCGGTTGGCGGCGTCCTTGAAGGTCATCCAGCCGTTGCCGGTCTGCGCGAGCGTGCGCATCATCTTCCCGTACAGCTCGCGCGCGCTCACCTGCCGAACGTACCGCCCCTCGGCCTCGGCCGCCCGGTACGCCGCGTCGAACTCCTCGCCCCACAGATCGGGCAGTTCAGGAACCTGATCCGGATCGATCAGCGACCACAGCCCGTCCTCCTCGACGCGGCGCATGAACTCGTCCGGGATCCAGTTGGCCAGGTTCAGGTTGTGGGTGCGCCGGGCGTCCTCGCCGGTGTTGTCCCGCAACTGCAGGAACTCCTCGATGTCCGGGTGCCACGGCTCGAGGTACACGCAGGCCGCGCCCTTGCGCCGGCCGCCCTGGTTGACCGCCGCCACCGACGCGTCGAGCGTGCGCAGGAACGGCACGATCCCGTTCGACCGGCCGTTGGTGCTCCGGATCAGCGCGCCGCGCGAGCGCACCCGCGAGAACGCGATCCCGATGCCCCCGGCGAACTTCGAGAGCCGCGCGACCTGGTGGTAGCGCGCATAGATGGAGTCCAGCTCGTCACGCGGAGAGTCGACGAGGTAGCAGGAGGACATCTGCGTGTGCCGCGTGCCGGAGTTGAACAGCGTCGGCGAACTCGGCAGGTACGCCAGCGACGACATCAGCCGGTAGAACCCGACCGCCTCCTCCACCGTCCGCGAGAGCCCGCACGACACGCGCAAGAGAAAGAACTGCGGAGTCTCGATGACGTCCCGGGCCACCGGGTGGCGCAGCAGGTAGCGGTCGTAGACGGTCCGCAGCCCGAAGTACTCGAAGCGCAGATCGCCGGCTGCGTCCACCGCCGCATCCAGCTCCTCGGCATGCGCCTTCACGAACGCGGCCGTCTCGTCCCCGATCAGGCCCTCGGCGTGCCCGAGCGCGATCGACGCGCTGAAGCCGTCGGCCCCATGCGCCGCCGCCTCGTCCGCGACGACCTCGGACAGCAGCCGCGCGGCCAGCTTCGAGTACTGCGGCTCCTCCCCGATCAGCTCCGCCGCGCACTGCACCGCGAGCCGGACCGCCTCCGCCCGGTCGGCGCCCTCGTTGAGCCCGCCGAGCGTCTTGCGCACCACCCGCGCCGGATCGACGTCGGGCAGATCCCGCGCCCACCGCGCCACCGCGTCCTCGACCTGCCCGACCCGCCCGGCTTTTTCGATCTGCCCGACCTGCCCGACCGTCACTGCTTGCTCCTCGCGCGTCCGAAGTACGGTCCGCAGCACACGCGGGGCACACGACGAGCGGGTGGAACGGATCAGCGGGCAGCACGAGAAGACGCCCCGTCGGTTCCGACACGCCGTCAGCCGACCCACGCGGCTCCGGACGGCCGCGCCCGGGGACGGACGCGGCACCGCTGGCAGGTCTTCGGACTCGCGGGCACCCGGATCCGGACGAAGCCGGAAAACCCCGGAATCTACTGGCCGTCACTTCCCAGGCTGCGCGTGCGCGACGCGGGCACCCAGTGTGTACGACGGCGGTCGTTCCCACTCACCGCTGCGGGGCAGTCCCGGACTCACACCGGGTTCCCTCTTTCCTCGGCCGCCCCTGAGGATCGGCCGAACCAGCTGCGTCAGACACCATATCTTGTAGCCGCACGAAAGTCACACCCAACATGTCGGGCTCGCCTCAGGATTCGACGACCGTTCCGAGCGTCCGCTCGACTCTCCCCAGCACCCGCTCGATCGTCTCCCGTTCCTCCCCGACGGGCGCCACGTACGCCAAAACCGCGCGCGCCGCCGCCACCCCTAGCGTCCGCGCGATGACCCATGCGGCGAGGTACTGAGACGCGAGACACCCGCCCGCCGTGGCCACGTTCCCGTCGGCGTGGAACGGCTCGTCCAGCACCTTCACATCGCAGGCCTCGACGAACGGCCGGCTCTTCGAATCCGTGCAGACCGGCCTGTCCCCACCGACCAGGCCGAGCCGCGCCAGCACCAGCGCGCCAGAACACTGCGATCCGATCAGCTGGCGTTCCGGATCGAGGCGGAGGGTGCTGATCAACCCGTCGTCCGCCACCACGTCCCGCGTCCTCACCCCGCTGCCGATCAGCACCACGTCCGCGTCGGTAACGAACTCCAGCGGCCGCTGCCCCCGCACCTCGACGCCGTTCATCGACGTCACCACCGGACTCGGCGTCGTGATGAAAGCCGCCAAACCGTCATTTCCGCACCGATTGATCAGAGCGGAGGCGATGAAGCTGTCCAGCTCGTTGAACCCGTCGAAGGTCACCACCGCCACCCGCGTTCCGTCCATGCCGCGAGTCTCGCCCGACCCGAAGCCGCACGTCGCGGGCCAATCGACACCCAGTGGACTTGCCCCGGCAACCGGAGCTCCATACTCCGGCGTCGTCACAGGCGAAGATGACGGGCTTGAACAGCCTTGAACAGGCGAATGGGTGGGGTGGGAGCGGCACATGCACGGGCGCGATGACACATACGTCAACCGGGATCCGGACCTCGACGAGATCGACCCGCCCCTACGTTCCCGCAGCTCAGCCGGCCAGAACCCCCGCCGTGCCGCCCAGTCCAACCGCCCCAACCGCCGCCGCGGCCGTAGCAGCCGTAGCGGCAAGCGCAGGGCGCTAAGATACGTCGGTTTCTCCCTGGCCGGGCTGCTGGTCGCGACCGCGGGCGTGGGCGGCTACGTCTACGTCCACCTCAACGGCAACATCAAGTCCAGTTCGCTGCTCCCCAACGACGTGACGCAGGCCCCGGAGATACCCGACCAGTTCGGCCGCACCGCCATGAACATCCTGCTGCTCGGCAACTCCGCCCGCCTCGACGCCGCGGACTGCCACCTGGGCGGAGCCTGCGACGACACCGAGTCCACCGCGGACACCCTCATGGTCATGCACGTGGCGGCCGACCGCTCGAACATGACGATCATGTCGATCCCCCGCGACTCGATCGTGGACCTGCCCTCCTGCGCCCACGCGACCAGAGGCCTGATGAACGCCGCCCTCAGCGGCGGCCCGTCCTGCGCGGTGCAGGCCGTCAACGACCTCACCGGCCTCACGATCGACCACTTCATCGAGATCGACATGTCCGGCGTGGTCACCATGTCCAACGCCCTCGGCGGCGTGCCGGTCTGCGTGACCAACAACATCTACGACTCGTACTCGCACCTGAAGCTCCCCAAGGGGACGAGCGTCATCCAAGGCCAGCAGGCACTCGCCTGGCTGCGCACCCGCCACGCCTTCCCCGACGAGCGCTACCGCGAGCAGGCCCAGCACATGTTCCTGGCCGCGCTCTTCCGCAAGCTCTCGGCGAACGAGTCCCTCACCCACGTCAGCACGCTGTATTCAGTGGCCGACGCGGCGACCAAGTCGCTGACGGTGGACCCGAAGCTCTCCTCGATCACGAGCCTGCTCTCCCTCGCCCAAGAACTCGGCAAGGTACCCGCGAACCGGATCACCATGCTCTCGGTGCCGACGGACGACTACTCGGGCACCAACGCGGCCTGGAAAGAGCAACTCCAGTTCTCCCAGCCGGCCGCCGACCAGATGTTCGCCGCGATCAAGTCCGACACGTCGTACACGTCCGGGTCGAAGGCGGGCAGCGGCGACGGAACTGGCAGCGGGAGCGGAAGCGGCAGCGGTAAGGCAGGAGCTTCCGCGACGGCGTCCTCAGCGGGCGGCGCGTCCACCAGCGGCCCGAACGCCGCCAACGTCGTCACGTCCACCGTCCACGCAGTGGTGGAGAACGGCAGCGGCCAGAACGGCCGAGCCGGTGCCATCGCCCAGGTACTCGTGAGCGCCGGCTTCACCAGCGCCAACATCATCCCCCAAACCGCCGCCGTGCGCGCCACCACGGCTCTGTACTACCCCTCCAACCGCGCCGACTCCGCCGCCGCAGTCGCCCAAGCACTCGGCATACCGAGCTCGTCGATGCACGAATCAGCGGACTACACCCAGGTCACCGTGGTGATCGGCCAGGACTGGAAGACCGGGGACATGTTCAGCACGGCCACGTCGTCAGGAGGCGCAGGCGGCAGCTCCACCGCCGTAGCGTCCTCCGCACCGCTGAGCTCGCACGAGACGAACGCCGGCGACAGCAACGCATGCATGGCGGTCCAGAAGCCTGAGTGGTGATCGGACGGGGCGGCGGGCTGAGGCGGGACGGGACGGGACGGATGCAAGGGCGTTGATTGACACGCGGCGCCCCTGCTCCGTTCCCGCGACATCGCAACCCCGTTACCCCGTTACCCCGCTACGCCTTAGCCGCGACTCGCGCCTCCTCGCACAACCAACCGCACTGCCCGCTCCGCTGCAAGGCCGTGTCACTGCGTCGCAGCGTCTCCCCGTCATCCCGCATTCCACGTCGTCCCGTCGCCCCGCATGCCTTCTCCCCACCCTGTCTCCATGTCGACGGCGTCCCGCACGACGCTGATCTCACCACTCCACGGTACGCATCCACCCATCCCCAAAATGCGTATCGCCCTGTCCCGGTGCTTGCGCACCGGGACAGGGCGATTACTGGGCAGCAGCGCCGGGCTAACGGACCAGCGCTATCGCGCCGCTCCGCCACCCTGCTCTCGCTCAGCCCGCTCCGAAACTTAGGCGTCTCTCGGCGTCCCTCGCTCAGTCGCTCCCTGGCTCGAGCATTCCCTGACTAAGCCGGCCCTCGCTTGGCCGTTCCCTCGGCTAGCCGATCCCTCGCCAAGCCGCCGGGCTTCCCTAGCCGCTGGGCATTCCTGGCCGCTGGGGGGCCTGCCAAGCCGCCGGGCTTCCCTCGCCGACAGCCCTGCCAAACCGCGGACCGGTCCCCCAAGCCGCCATTCCATTGCCTAGTCGCCTAGTCGTTCCCCGCCTCCATCGCCGCGCGGTCGAGCAGCTCGTCCTCCGGCACCGCTCCCACCGTCGCGATCTCCTCGGCGCCGCCTTCCGCCATCGCGCCGATCAGACCCGTCGGGCCGACCTGCACCTCGCCGGCCTGCGCGGGCGCCAGTGCGCCGACGGGCCGGCCTGCGGCCTGGTGCGTGCCGGTGAGCGCGGCCTGGGCGGTACCGACCATGCCGAGCGCGGAGTACTGCTCGAGCTTGGCGCGGGAGTCGGCGATGTCCAGGTTGCGCATCGTCAGCTGGCCGATGCGGTCGACCGGACCGAACGCGGCCTCCTCGACCCGCTCCATCGACAGCTTCTCCGGGTGGTAGCTGAAAGCCGGTCCGGAGGTGTCAAGGATCGAATAGTCCTCGCCGCGGCGCAGACGCAGCGTGACCTGGCCGGTGACGGCCATGCCGACCCAGCGCTGCAGCGACTCGCGCAGCATCAGCGACTGCGGGTCCAGCCACCTGCCCTCGTACATGAGCCGGCCGAGCCGGCGGCCCTCGTTGTGGTAGCTGGCCACCGTGTCCTCGTTGTGGATCGCGTTGACCAGACGCTCGTAAGCCGCGTGCAGCAGCGCCATGCCGGGAGCCTCGTAGATGCCGCGGCTCTTGGCCTCGATGATCCGGTTCTCGATCTGGTCGGACATGCCGAGGCCGTGCCGCCCGCCGATCTCGTTGGCCCGCTTGACCAGGTCGACCGCGGTGGCGAAGGACTCGCCGTTGATCGCGACCGGTCGGCCCTGCTCGAAGGAGATGGTGACGTCCTCGGCCTCGATCTGCACGGACGCGTCCCAGAAGCGCACGCCCATGATCGGCTCGACGATCTCGATGCCGTTGTCGAGGTGCTCGAGCGACTTGGCCTCGTGCGTCGCGCCCCAGATGTTGGCGTCGGTGGAGTACGCCTTCTCCTTGCTGGCGCGGTAGGGCAGCTTGCGCGCCACCAGCCACTCGGACATCTCCGTGCGGCCGCCGAGCTCGCTGACGAAGTCGGCGTCGAGCCAGGGCTTGTAGATGCGCAGCGACGGGTTGGCGAGCAGGCCGTAGCGGTAGAACCGCTCGATGTCGTTGCCCTTGTAGGTCGAGCCGTCGCCCCAGATCTGGACGGCGTCCTCGAGCATCGCGCGCACCAGCATCGTGCCGGTGACGGCGCGGCCGAGAGGCGTCGTGTTGAAGTAGGTGCGGCCGCCCGAGCGGATGTGGAAGGCACCGCAGGCGAGTGCGGCGAGCCCTTCCTCCACCAGGGCCGCGCGGCAGTCGACCAGCCGAGCGATCTCGGCGCCGTATTCCTCGGCGCGGCCGGGGACGGAGTCGATATCGGTCTCGTCATACTGACCGATGTCGGCGGTATACGCGCAGGGCACGGCGCCCTTCTCGCGCATCCACGCGACCGCTACGGAAGTATCGAGGCCGCCGGAGAAGGCGATGCCGACGCGTTCGCCGACGGGCAGGGAGGTGAGTACCTTGGACACATCGATATTATATGTGTCCCAGTGCACAAACATGCAAGCCGTCTCGCATCCCGGGCGTGTCGCGGATACGCCAGGGCCGTGACGTGGACGCGAGCGGGCCACCGGCTCCCGGCATCCCGCCCATCGATCTTCGGGCTCGGCCCCGGCACGAGAACCGGAGAGGACCGCCCGGGAATATCGTGCGACGCCCCGGGTGTTGATCGCTGACGGGCTGTCGCCGGTCGCGGCAAGTGCGCAACCCCGGCCGGGTCGTCGACTCGGTCGAAGCCTCGCCGCCAGCCGTCCGGGAAGCGAATAGTGCCATGAAGTACTCCCTGCTCGACGTCGCCGCAGTGGCGCCGGAAGAGACCCCCACCGACGCCTTGCACGGCGCCGTCCCCCTCGCCCGGGCCGCGGAGACGTCGGGGTTCAACCGCGTCTGGTACGCCGAGCACCACAACATGCCGCAGATCGCCTCCGCCGCCACCAGCGTCGTCATCGCACACGTGGCCGCGCACACCGAGCACATCCGGCTCGGCGCCGGCGGCGTCATGCTGCCCAACCACTCCCCGCTCGTGATCGCCGAGCAGTTCGGCACCCTCGCCGCGCTGCACCCGGGCAGGATCGACCTGGGCCTGGGCCGCGCCCCGGGCTCGGACCAGAACACCATGCGTGCCCTGCGACGCACGCCGCAGTCAGCAGACTCCTTCCCCGACGACGTCCTCGAACTGCAGGGCTACCTCAACGGCGAAACGCGCGTGCACGGCGTGAACGCCACACCCGGCAACGGCTCGCGCGTCCCGCTCTACATCCTCGGCTCCTCCCTGTTCGGCGCCCAACTCGCCGCAGCCCTCGGCCTGCCCTACGCGTTCGCCTCGCATTTCGCCCCGGCCGCCCTCGAAGCCGCGCTGCAGCGGTACCGCGCAGAATTCCGCCCCTCCGAGGACCACCCGAAGCCCTACGTCATCGCAGCCGCGAACGTGATCGCCTCGCCAGACGAGCAAGACGCCCACGAGCAGCACCAAGCCGCCCTCCGCTGGCGCGCAAGGCGCTTCCTCGTGCGCGGCCGCGACCTGACCGACCAGGAACTCGACTCCCTCCTCGACTCCCCCATGGGCTACGAGGTGAAGTCGATGATGCGCCACACCGCCGTCGGCACCCCCGAGCAGGTGCAGAAGCAGCTCTCGACCTTCGCCGAGCACACCCGCGCCGACGAGCTGATGCTCGCCCCCGCCTCGATCCGCCGCGAAGACCGCCTCCAGACCGTCGAACTCATCCCCGCCCCGACCGACTGACGCAGAGGCCGAACGAGCCGGCCCCCGCCCGCGTCTTTCCCTCCCGACCGACCCGGCCTCCGCAGCTCGAAGCCGTGCGCGGGCGCCGGATAGCGGAAGGAAGGAAGATCGACTGACGTGTGGTAAGGTTTTCTCACGTCAAGGGCGATTGGCTCAGCGGGAGAGCGCTTCCTTCACACGGAAGAGGTCACTGGTTCGATCCCAGTATCGCCCACCAGCATTACTGCAGTTCAGAGGCCATGATAACCGTCAAAGTTATCATGGCCTTTATGCTTTCTGCTCCCCGTTTTCACCGCTCCCCGCGCTCCCCGGGGAGCAGGGCGGGGAGCAGACCAGATAAGTGCTCACCTGCGGCTTCGCGTCGTCAGTTTTGCCAGTCGGATTCTGTTCAACCGTCCTCAACTGACCGGGCTGCGTGATCCGCGCACCGGAGGAACTCGGTCGTCACCCGCGATGCGGAGCCGTGGACCGTCTGGGTCCTCTGCACAGCGTCGGAAAATCCTTCATTCGCTGATGATTCGCCAGCAAGGTATGGGGTGAACTCTTCCGCGTTGGTCGCCGCGACGCGTTCCGGCGTGACGTCTCGGCACGTCGGGCGGGACGGCAATTAGGTCAGTGGATTTCTATCGCGTCTCGTGATGCAATCTTCGCGGCGATAGCGGGTTTGCAGTTAGGTGCCAGTTGGGCGCAGTTGATCGATCGGCCACTGTCGGCGATGCCTGCCCTCACACGGGCACCTGGCCCAACGGGCGGCAACTACCGTCCAAGTGCCGCCAACAGTGGCCCAACGGGCCGGAACGGGGCTTCTGCGCGGCCTGGCTGCGTGAGCGTTCCATGGTGACGGCGTGACGGCGTGACGGACCCAAGGCCTTCGCAAGAAGCTGAGTTGTTCTAGACGTCCGCTTTGGTGAGGTGGAGTAGAGCGGGGATGAGGTGGGGGTTGCGGGCGTGTTTGCGCAGGCCGGAGGCTATGTTGGTCCATCCGGCCAGGCGCAGGGCGCTGATGGCGAGGTTGCGCAGGCCGGCCAGGGCGCGTGGGAGGTTACCGGTGGAGGCACGGCGCGCGTCTTCGCGCAAGGCGACGTCGCGCACATAATGGACTTGGTTCTCGATCGCCCAGTGGGCACGGACGTACCCGGCTATCTTCGCCGCTCCCGCGCGGAGCGGCGGGAGGCTGGTGACGATGTAGACCACTTCCTTCGCGACGGGCAGCCCGCTGTCCAGGTCGCAGGTGTACCGGGTGATGGGCCAACGGGCGACCCATTGTCGCTGAACCACTCCACGCCTACGGGCAATCCAGGGCGGCAATCGTGCAGATCGGGCGTTTCCCCGGAGGTGTGAACACCCGGGCACTAGATCTTGAGGATCTGGGAGAACGGAGTCCCTGTGGGGATGAAGCACTACCCGCCGCAGTTCAAGGCCGATGCGGTGGCGCTGTATCGCTCGAGGCCGGGCGCTTCCGCGGCCCAGGTCGCACGCGATCTGGGCATCTACCGGGCGACGCTGCTCTCCTGGATCAATGCGGCCGGCGAGCCGGACGAACGCGCTCACGGCAGTGCCGGTGATGCCGGGACATCGGCCGGCTCGTCGGTCCAGGCGGAGAACCGGGCGCTGCGCCGGAGGGTGGCCGAACTCAAGGAGGAACGCGAGATCCTGCGCCGGGCGGCAAAGTATTTCGCGGGCGAGACGAAGTGGTGAGCAGCCGATTCCAGTTCGTCGCCGACCACCGCAGCGCCTACGGCGTCAAACGGCTGTGCCAGGTCCTCGGCGTCTCCCGGCCCCCGGTGGCAGAACGCCGCCGAGACCAGAGCCGCGAAGGCGGCCGCGGACGCTGTATTGGCCGAGCGGATACGTGCGATCCACACCGCCTCGGCCCGTTCATAGGTCCTTTTCGTGCCGCGATCGTGCCCGTGCCCGTGCCCGAGCAGGTGGACGTGTCCGCCTGCGCGGCCGGTACGGCGACGATGGACGGCGTGGCCGCAGAGCCGACCGCAAGGACCGCCGCAGCGCGCGCGGCGGAGTCTTCGAGTCATTGCTTTGAGCGAGGAGCGAAGCCGGGTGGGTGGGCGAGCCCGGTTCCACAAGCGGTTCCATCGCTCGGGACCATGCCGGAACCTTGCCCGCGACTCAAGTGCCAGCCGGGTCGACCAAGCGGCCGGGGACCGCAGGACTCACGGGACAGCGCAGGTCAAAACCCTGACCGAGTCAGCCGTCGGAAGGCCGCGAAGGCTCAATCTACTGAAACTTACACATGGCAGCACCATGCTGCGATAAGAGTCGGAAACTTCTGCCCACCCATCGAGTGTCCGCCTGCGCTTCGGCGTTCTGGCCACGCAGGGGGATAGTGCGCCGCTGCCTCGGAAGTGAGCACCATGGAGTGAGTTGACCTCGCGCGGCGCGCGCCTGAAAGTGTCAGAATAGATCTGATTTATTAGCCGACCATCCTGAAGCCATCTGCAGTGCAGCCTGAGCAATCGGCCGCCCTGAGCGCTGCATGCGTCGACGATAAGTCATACCCATGAGGAGAATCCATGCCCGTGCACCACTGGCGCCGCACGCTCAGCGCCGCTCTGACAGTGGGCCTGGCCCCGCTGCTGCTCGTCTCAGGCACCCTCACCCAACCCGCAGCCGCCGCCACCGGCACGACCGCCTGGCAGAACGGCTCCTTCGCACTGAACACCGGCGCGGTGGTCTCGCGCTCCGATGTCGTGCTCGGCAAGGCGAATACCTCGAGCACTCAGTTCCTCCCGCTGGGCAACGGCTCGCTCGGGGTCTCGGCTTGGGCCGCGGGCGGCTTCACCGCTCAGCTCAACCGCAGCGACACCATGCCCAGCCGCCTCTCCCCCGGCCAGGTCGTCATCCCCGGCCTGTCGGCGATGACCTCCGCGTCGAACTTCTCGGGCATCCTCGACCTCTACGACGGCGTGCTCGTCGAAGCCGGAGGCGGTATGACCCTGCGCGCCTGGGTGCCCGCGGGCAAGGACGAGCTGATCGTCGACGTCACCGGGGCGAACCCGAGCACCCGGCAGACCGCGACGCTGGGTCTGTGGAGCGGCCGCGGCCCGTCCGCCGCCGCCTCCGGTGCGGTGGGCACGCTCTCTCAGACCTGGGTCGACAATTCCCAGACCGGCTCGTCCGGACAGACCTTCGGCGCGATGTCAGCCATCACCGCCGGCGGCCAGAACGTCACCGCCTCCGTCACCAGTTCCACGCAGGTCCAGGTCGCCTTCAACCCGAACAGCAACGGCTCCTTCCGCGTGGTCGTCGCCGCACCGAAGTGGACCGGCGGTAACGCGGCCAGTACCGCCACCAGCCTGATCGGCTCCGACGCCACTGCGACCAGCGCCTCCCTGCTGGCCGGCCAGACCACGTGGTGGAACTCCTACTGGGCGAACAGCGACCTGGTCGAAGCCTCCTCATCGGACGGCTCCGCTCAGTACATGGAGAACCTGCGCACGCTCTACCTCTACTTCGAGGCCGGATTGATGCACACGGGGACCTACCCCGGTTCCCAGGCGGGCCTCGCGGACCTTTACGCCTTCGACAAGGACCAGCAGGACTGGTACCCGGCCGGCTATTGGCTGTGGAACCTGCGCGGGCAGATCTCCGCGAACCTCTCGTCCGGCAACTTCGCGCTGAACCTGCCGATCTTCGACATGTACCTCAACGACCTGCCCGCCATCGAATCGTGGACCGGCGCGCAGATGAGCGGCAAACCGGGCGCCTGTGTGCCGGAGACCATGCGGTTCAATGGAAACGGCTACTACAACGGCGGCGGCATCACCAACGACGCCTCGTGCGCCACAGCCTCCAGCCCCGGCTTCAACGCCGAGACGATCACCAGCGGCGCCGAGATCGCCCTCTGGATCTGGCAGCAGTACCAGGACACCGGCAGCATCAGCTTCCTGCAGAAGTACTACCCCGTCCTCGAGCAGACCGCGATATTCCTGCTGAGCTGGCAGTCCGTCGGTTCCGACGGCAAACTGCATGCGGTCGCCAACGCCCACGAAACCCAGTGGGCCGTGCAGGATCCGACCACCGACATCGCCGCCGACCAGGCGCTGTTCCCGGCCGTCGTGAGCGCCGCCACCCTGCTCGGCACCGACTCCTCCCTGGTCGCCCAGCTCAAGACCGCCGAAGGGCAGATCGAACCCTACGCCCGCACCGACGCCGGCTCGCACAGCCAACTGCTGACGAGCTCGTCCGACTCCGCGGGCACCGACGTCATCGGCAACTCGTACCAGCCGACCGCGGCCACCCACAATGTCGAGAACCTCGGCCTGGAGCCGGTCTGGCCCTATGGCGTCATCGGCGACTCGACCACCGTCGGCGGCGACAACCTGACAGCGCTGGTGGACCGCACCTACAACTCCCGGCAGTACGTCAATAACCCGGACTGGACCTATGACTCCGTCGACGCCGCCCGCCTCGACATGGGCTCCCAGGTCGCTTCCGATCTGGCGGCGAGCACCGAGAGCTACCAGGTCTACCCCTCCGGCCTGGCCGCATGGAACCCGTCCCAGGTCGACGAGCCCTATATCGAGCAGGACGCGAACGTCGCCGTCACCCTGGACGAAGCTCTGGCCACCGACTACGACGGCACCGTGCGCTTCGCGCCCGCATGGCCGTCCAGCTGGAGCGGAGCAGGCAGCGTACAGATCCAGGGCGGTTCGAAGGCCGACGTCCAAGTCCAAAACGGCCTCGTCACCACCGCCGCCATCCAGGCGGCCGCGACCAGCACCCTGACCGTCCGCAACCCGTGGGCCGGCCAGCAGGCGGAAGTGGTCAACGGCGCGAGCGGCGCAGTCGTCGTCAGTGCCACGTCGGCCTCGACTTTCACCGTCCCGGTGACAGCCGGATCCTCCTACCTGGTCGAAGAGGTCTCCAATCCCACCACCGCACTGCCCTTCGCCGCGGTCGGCGGAAGCGAACCCACCGCTGCCAAACACCTGGGCGGCAAGGTGCAGATCGGCCTCGACGGCAACCCTCCGCCGATCCTCGGCGGCACCGGCAGCGGCGGCAACACCGTGACCGTGAACAGTCCCGGCAACCAGACCTCGACGGTTGGCACGTCTATCAGCGGCCTGCAGATCTCCGCCTCGGACTCCGCCTCCGGGCAGACGCTGACCTACACCGCCACCGGCCTGCCGGCCGGACTGTCCGTCAGTGCCTCCGGTCTGATCACCGGCACGCCCACCGCGGCGGGAACCTCCACGGTCACCGTCAGCGCGACCGATTCCACCGGCGCCGGCGGATCAGCCACCTTCACCTGGACCGTCAGCGGCGCGACCGGCGGGGGCAGCACCGGCGCACTGCATGCGGTGGGCGCGGGCAAGTGCCTGGACGACCCGAACTCGACCACGACGCAGGGAACGCAGCAGCAGATTTATGACTGCAACGGCCAGGCCAACCAGACCTGGACCCACAGCTCCGCCGGAGCGTTGAGCCTCAGTCTCTCCGGCACCACCCTCTGCTTGGACGCCAACGGTGCGGGTACCACTGCCGGCACCAAGGTGATCCTGTGGTCGTGCAACGGCCAGAGCAACCAGCAGTGGACCTTCAACTCCAACGGCACCATCACGGGCGTCCAATCAGGCCTCTGCCTGGACGTCACCGGCGCGGGC
The DNA here is from genome assembly GCF_000504285.1 of Actinospica robiniae DSM 44927. Lineage (NCBI taxonomy): Bacteria > Bacillati > Actinomycetota > Actinomycetes > Catenulisporales > Actinospicaceae > Actinospica > Actinospica robiniae. The sequence continues at coordinate 1,250,217 of NZ_KI632511.1, forward strand.
ACCACCGACGGCGCACTCGTCGAACTGTGGACCTGCACCGGCGGATCCAACCAGCAGTGGAGCCTCGGATAACCCACGGTCCGTCCTGCCCGGCCGGTGCCCAGCATCGGCCGGGCGGGTGCGGAACGCCAGGCTTGTGCGCAACACCTGGCGGCAGCCGAACATCCATGCTCATTTACTGAAGGGCTATGGCCGTCCAGGACACCGCCGGCAGTTCGATAGTGAGCACGCCGTCGGCGAGCGTCGCGCTCTTGTTGGCGGATGGGGTCACCCGGTGTTGATCGGTGAGCGTGTTCTTCGCGTACACATCCGAATCGGCAAGGGTGACCGCTTCGACGATGCGCTTCGACCCGAGGCTGCGCACGTCGATTGTGATCTGTGCCGCCTCCGTCTGGTCGCGGTTGACGAGGAAGAGCGCGGCCCGGTTCTCGTCCACGGTCGCGACGGCGTCGATGACGGAGGCCTCGCCGTGGCGCGCGGTGTCGTAGCTCGGCGCCTGGATGACGGGCCGGATCACCTCGCCCGAGGCGAGCCGGCTCGTGATCGAGAACGGGTAGAACGTCGTCTGCCGCCAGGCCGGGCCGCCGGGCTCGGTCATGATCGGCGCGATCACGTTGACGAGTTGGGCGAGCGAGGCCGAGGTGACGCGGTCGCTGCGCTTGAGCAGCGTCATCAGTAGGTTGCCGACGACGACGGCGTCCGCGACCGAGTAGACGTCCTCGAGCTTGCGCGGGGCGGAGGGCCATCCGCCGTCATCGCCGGGCTGCTCGGACTCCATGTGCTCCTTGAGGTACCAGATGTTCCACTCGTCGAAGGAGATGTTGATCTTCTTGTTCGAGCGTTTCTTGTACCCGACATGGTCGGCGGTCGCCACGACGGTGTCGATGAAGAAGTCCATGTCGAGCGCCGAGGCGAGGAAGGAGCCGAGGTCGCCGCCGTGCTCCTGGTAGTAGGCGTGGCAGGAGATGTAGTCGACGTGATCGTAGCTGTGCTCGAGTACCGTGCGCTCCCAGTCGCCGAAGGTCGGCATGCCGGAGCCGGAGGAGCCGCAGACGACGAGTTCGAGATCTTTATCAGCCATCTTCATCGCGGCGGCGGTGCGGGCGGCGAGCCTGCCGTAGTCCTCGGCCGTCATGAACCCGGTCTGCCACGGGCCGTCCATCTCGTTGCCCAGGCACCACATGCGCACGTTGTGCGGGTCCGGAGTGCCGTTGGCGATGCGCAGGTCCGAGAGCGCCGTGCCGGACGGGTGGTTGGCGTACTCGAGCAGATCGAGCGCGGGCAGGATGCCCCTGGTGGCGATGTTGACCGCAAGCATCAGCTCGGAGTCGGTGAGCTTGAGCCACCTGGCGAACTCGTCCAGCCCGACCTGGTTCGACTCGAGCGAGTGCCAGGCGAGGTCGCGGCGCACCGGGCGCTTCTCGCGCGGGCCGACCGAGTCCTCCCAGCGGAAGCCGGAGACGAAGTTGCCGCCGGGGTAGCGGACGGTCGTACTGCCGAGCTCTTTGACGAGCTCGACGACGTCCACGCGGAACCCGTCCTCGTTCGCGCTCAGGTGTCCCGGCTCGTAGAGCCCGTTGTACACGCAGCGGCCGAGGTGCTCGACGAACGAGCCGAAGGTGCGGCGCCGGACAGGGGCGATGACGGCGCGTCGGTCGAGTGCGATGTGGGCGCGGGGCAACGTACTGGTCCTTCCTCACGGGGTTGGCGAGCTCTGCTGGGCGCAGGGCGCCGGGTTCAGCGGCTGGCCCAGAGCAGTCCGCGTTCGACGATGGTGCGGATCTCGGGTATCTCCAGCGTCGGCGCATAGTGGCCGGGGGCGCACCCGAAGACACGGCCGGCTCCCCATCTACGGGTCCAGATCGCCGGGACCGTCACCGGGTCGGACCACGGGTCGCCGGCACGGGCCGGAATCGTCGTGGTGGCCAGCACGTCGTTGTAGGCGTCGGACAGCACCCAGAACTGGTTGTCCACGACCGCGACCTGCGCGGGCAGGTCCGCGATGATCTCTCGATCGCGGGAGGCCTGGTCGCATGCGATGGAGTGCCGGTGGATATTGCTCGACTGGGCGACGTATCGGGCGCCGGTGAGCTGGAGATACGTCGGGGAGTTGCCGAAGGAGTCGACGATGCCTTTGTGCCAGCCGACGTATCCGGCTCCGGCCTCGACCGCGTCGCGCAGGCCGGCGATCTGGTCATATGTGGGTGAGCCCGTGGTCCAGCACTGGACGATGAGATCCGTCCTGGCCATGAGCACGGCGTGGGTGAAGACGTCGAGGTCGTTCGACACCGCCACGACGTAACCGTGGCCTTGGAGGAACGCGATAAGGCTCCCGGCAACCCTGGCCGGGGCGTAGCCCTTCCAGCCTCCGCGCACGACGAGCACACGCTTGGGGACCGGGGACATCGCTTCTCCCATATCTTGCGCAACTCTGAGGCCGGCTGCGGTCGGGCGCGAAGGTGGCTCGCGCAGGGACAGGCTTGGAACGATACAGCCGCCGCGGAGAGTCAGGCCAGGGGGTAAAGTTGCGCAACAAATGCCGCGCGCTGCATACTCGCGGCATGACGCAGCGCGCATGGCGCAGACCGCCTGGATCGCCGACGCTCACCCAGATCGCCCGAGCCGCGGACGTGCCGGTGCCGGTGGTCTCGAAGGTGCTCAACGGGCGCAGCGACGTCTCGGCGTCGGTGCGCGAGTCCGTCGCCGAGCAACTCCGGCTCGCCGGTTACACCCCGGCCCCCGTGAAAGCTTCCGCGCCGGCCGCGCTGCTCGACCTCGTGGTCTCGGCCGTGGAAGGCACCTGGGCGAACGTCATGCTCTCCGGGATCGAGGGCGCGGCGGCGGAGACCGGCCTCGACGTGGTCGTCGTGCTCGCGCGCGAGGGCGTGCCGGAGGAACGCGACTGGGTCCAGCGCCTGATCGACCGCGGCAGCAGGGGCGCGGTGCTCGCCCTGGTCGCGCCGACCGCCGCCGAATACCGCCGGCTGCGGGCGGGCGGCGTTCAGCTGGTCGCCCTCGACCCGCACAAACCGATCTCCGGCGCGATCCCGACCGTGGGTGCGAGCCATTGGACCGGCGGCAGGCAGGCCGCGGAGCATCTGATCGCCCTGGGGCACGGCCGTTTCGCGGTCGTCGCGGGAACGCCCCGCCACCAGTACAGCCAGGCCCGGGTCGACGGATTCCGCTCGGCGCTCATCGCCCACGGCCTGGCCGGCGACACACTCGAGGTGGGTTACGGCGACTGGCGCCGCAGCGGAGCGGCCGAGGCCGCGCGGGCCCTGCTCGACCAGCCGGACCGGCCGACCGCGATCTTCGCCTGTTCCGACCGGATGGCGCTCGGCGTCTTCGACGCGGCCGTCGAGCGGGGCCTGCGGGTCCCGGGCGATCTGAGCGTCGTCGGGTTCGACGACCTCCCCGAGGCGCGCTGGCTCAGCCCCGGGCTGACCACGGTCCGCCAGCCGGTCCGCGAGATGGCCGAACTGGCCGCCCGTACGCTGCTGCGTCTGATCGACGGGGAGCAGCTCCAGGTACCCCGGGTCGAACTACAGACCCGGCTGATCGAAAGGGGGAGCACCTGCGCCCACCGCGTAAGCACAGGTGCTCCCGGGACGGATCCGGGCCGCTGAGCCTGGATCGGGTGAACCGCGACCGGTCAGCTCATCCGCGGTTCCACTGCTGGTTGGCGCCGCCGTTGCACGTCCAGAGCTCGAGCAGGGTGCCGTTCGCGGTTCCGGCGCCGGTGGCGTCCAGGCAGAGGCCTGACTGGGTGCCGGTGATGGTGCCGTTCGCGTTGAACGTCCACTTCTGGTTGGCGCCACCGTTGCAGGACCAGATGTCGACCTTCGTGCCGGCGCTGGTGCCGCTTCCGCTGGCGTCCAGACAGTCGCTGCCATAGACGCGCAGCTCGTTGGCCGACGTGGAGGTCCACTGCTGGTTGGCACCGCCGTTGCAGTCCCACAGTTCCACCTGCGTGCCGGCCGTCTGGCTGGCGTTGGGGACGTCGACGCAGCGGCCGGATCCCACGCCGATGAGGGTGCTGGTCCCACCGCCGGTGCCGCCGGTTCCGCCGCTGCCGGGGGTGATCGAGAGGTTGTCGAACTGCGCGGTCTCACCTTGGCTGGTGGCGTAGCCGACCTGGCCGGCGCCCCAGGTGTAGTCGTTCGCGGAGCCCACAGTCGTGCCGTCGATGGCGGCGGTGATCGTGCTGCCGGAGAAGGTCAGCGCGAGCGTGTGCCATTTGCCGGTGCCGAGCGACGCGACGGTCCCGCTGGCGAGGGTCGTTACGGTGCCGCCCGTGTTCGAGTTCAGGATCGACCACGCGCCGGTGTTACTCACCCTCAGGTGATAGGCGTTCAGCCCGGCGGCTCCGGAGTACGACTGCGTGTTGGCCCGCCCGATCAGTTCGGCATATCCGGACTCTTCGAGCATCACATCCGATTTGACGGTGTAGTTGGTCCAGCTCAGATCGCCGAGCAGCGCGTGCGGATCGGAGAGCGTGTCCCAGGTGATCGGGGCCTGCGCGCTCATCTGCCGCACGCACTCCCCCGACCGCCCGCCGCCGCACGCGACGGTCTCGAACGAGCCCTGCCAGTCCATCAGGTACTTGGCCTCGCTGCCGGAGGCGTAGCCGTCGAACGAGTCGCTGTACGGCAGGCTCATCGTGCCCTGGGCGGGGCCGGCGGCAGTACCCTTGCCCTGCCCGGTCGTGGTCGTCACGGTGTAGACGTAACCGGGCTGGACGGTCAGGCTGTAGGCGCCGTTGGACGGGGTGATGTCGGCGGTGTGCACGAAGTAGTCCGACTGGTTGCCGGAGTTCACGTTGGTCGCCCACACGTGTACCTGGCCGGTGGACAGGCCGCCGGTGACGTTGAAGTTCAGCGTCTGGGCGCCGGTGGCGTCCATGGTTTCGATGACGGTCGAGTAGTCGGTGTGGTTCGTCGACTTCAGCGAGACGTAGCTGCCGTTGTTCCGGTTGCCGTTGATGTACCCGCTCGAGGAGTTCAGGTACTGCCAGCCGGGCGCGGTGAACTGTGTGGTCTGGGCCATCACCCAGGCGTTCTTGCCGATCGAGTAATAGCCCGACCACGGCTGGGGTGCCAGGGCGACGCCCATCGTGGGATAGGGCAGGTTCGGCGTGATCGCGGCGACGATCGGCCAGTTGATGTACGCCGTCATTCCGCCGTCGATGTACCCGCGGTTGATGCCGCGCGCCATCGCCTGCGCGCCTGAGTTGTAGTCGTCCGAGCCGTTCTCACTGGCCCACAACTGCTTGCCGGAGGAGGTGGCGGCGGACGGCACCGTGCAGGTCGCCTGCGAGGAGCGGTAGCCGCAGGGGTAGTGCGCGCCGATGATGCCGACGGCGGAGGCGAAGGTCGAATTGCTGTCGACGTCGTTCGCGATCGTCCAGTCCGAGTCCGCGCCGACGATGGTGACGCCGGAGTAGCCGTCGGCGTTCAGCGTGCTGCGCAGTTGCTCGTACCAGGAGACGTTGTAGCCGCGCTCGTTCCAGCCGCCGAGATAGTCGATCGTCAGGCCGTCCGCCTTGGCGCAGCCGAGCCAGGAGACCAGGTAGTTGATCATATCGGTGGACCAGAAGTTGCCGTTGCCGATCCATCCCGGCGCGCCCCACGCGAGGGCGTACAGCTTGATGTTCGGGTTGCGCGCCTTGGCCTGCTCGGCGAGCCAGAACTCGTAGCCGACATTGCAGTCGACGGTGCCGCGCACGTGCTCGATGCTGGGCTCGGCGCCCGAGGTGGAGTTGGTGTCGCCGCCGATCTCGACCTTGAGGATCTGCGCGGAGGCGCCGTAGTCGGGCTTGAACATGTAGTCCAGGAGCTGGCTGCGCTCGGGCTCCGGATAGTCGATCAGCAGCCTGCTGTTTCCGCCTCCACCGCTGATCGCGCCGACGCCGTCGAAGGTGCGGCCCGCGGAGGCGCCGTTCACGGTGATCGAGGTCGCGGCTTGGGCGGGCGCGGCGACCGCGGCGACGACTCCGCTCGCGGCCAGCGCGAGGCCGGCGAGCGCGACGCCCGGGGCTCGCAGGCGCCTGAGGATGCGCTTGAGTTTCATCATGATGTCTCTACTCGTCCTTTCGAAGGCGTCAGCCGAGGGTCCACTGCTGGTTGCTGCCGCCATTGCAGGTCCACAGTTCGACGAGGGCGCCGTCGGCGGTGGCGGCTCCGGTCACATCGAGGCAGAGGCCGGATTGGACGCCGGTGACGGTGCCGTTGGAGTTGAGGTTCCACTGCTGGTTGGCCTGGCCGTTGCAGGTCCAGGTGATGACCTTGGTGCCGTTGGTGGTGCCGTTGCCGTTGGCGTCGAGGCAGAGGGTGGTGCCGTTGACGGTGAGGCTGAGCGCGCCGGCGGCGGTGTGGGTCCAGGTCTGGTTGGCCTGGCCGTTGCAGTCGTAGATCTGCTGCTGGGTGCCGGTCGTGGTGGTCGAGTTGGGATCATCCAGGCACTTGCCCGCGCCGACGGCGTGCAGCGCGCCGCTCGTGCCGCCGCCCGTGCTCGTCCCTCCCCCGCCGATGCCGGCCTGGGCGATGACCTGCTGCGCGCCGGAAGGCCAGCTGGTTCCGCTGACCTGGACGTTGTTGGTCAGGACATTGTTGTGCGGCGAGCCGGTGGCGACCTGGGTGGCTCCGCCGTTGTACCAGTTGCCGGAGAAGGTGTTGCCGTCGGTGTTGTTGTTCGCGTTGGCGTTGGTGAACGCCCACACGCCGGTGTCCTGCACGACGTTGGCGCTAAGCGTCACGTACCGGGAGCCCTCGTCGAGGTAGAGGCCCACGGTGTGCTGGTTGTCGTAGATGTAGTTGTCGTCGAACACGGCTCCCGGGTTGGCGGAGAGGTTGTAGATGCTGCCGCCGTCGTGGAAGAGCTTCTTCGTGCCGTGCACCACGTTGTAGGAGACGACGGTGTTCTTGAGCGTGGTCGGGGTGGTGTAGACCTGCTGGTAGTTGTAGGTGCCGCGGTTGACGTAGTCCTGGCTGCCGCCGGGGTCGTTCATACCCCAGCCCCACCCGATGTCGATGCCGTCGTACGGCAGGTTCGCCACCTCGTTGTGCTCGATGTCCGCGTGGGTGACATACGTGGACAGGATGCCGGCCATGTCCTTGTAGTCCTCGGCGACGCCGCTGACGAGGTTGTTCGTCAGGGTGATGTTCTGGTCGGTCATCGCGGCGTTCGAGGGATGGTGGGCGTTGGGCTGCACGCCGCCGACCACGATGCCGGCGCCTGAATCATCGGCGAAGGTGTTGTGATCCGCGGTGATGCCGGATGCGCCCAGGCCCGTCCCGGAGCCGACGGCGTCGTTGTCCTGGCCGATGCCGAGGCCGACCTCGCCGAGGTGGGTGAAGGTGTCGCCGCTGAACGTGATGTTCGACGCCGCCGAAACCTGTACCGCGGCGGGCGCTTCGCCCAAGGAATTGCGGGTGGCCTCGAACTGCTGGCAACCGGACTGGCACGAGGTCAGGAAGTTGGAGGGCTGCTGGTAGGACTGGGTCAGGAACGTGCCGGACTGCTGGTCCGCGTAGCCGATGGAGCTGCCGGGCGCGAGCCAGGTCGTGTGCTCGAAGGCGACGCCCTGGAAGGCGATGTTGTGCGCTGGGCTGCTGTAACTGCCGGAGATCTGCACGAGTGAGGTCAGCTTGGGCAGTTCGACGTCGTGGGCGGAGGGGTTCCAGCCGGAGGGCGCCTTGTAGTACAGCGCTCCGGCCTGCGGGTCCAGATACCACTGCCCGGCGTTCTTGAGGAACGAGTAGGAGTTCTCGAGATACAGCTGGCCGCCGGCGAACGGGCTGGCGAGGGTGTCGTAGCCCCAGTTGTTGTTGTCCCAGGAGGGCTGCTGCATGGTGATCGTCGTGCCGCTGATGGACTGCACCGGCGCGTAGTGGTCGGTGAACGAGTTCTGACTCTCCAGCTCGATCCGGTTCTGCTCCGGCAGCGAGGCCAGGTAGCCGAGTGCTGAGTTCTGAATCGTCATGCCGCTGGTCGTCATGGCGACGTCGCTGCGGTTGATGGAGATCGCCGCGCGCGGGGCGAGCGCGCCGTCCACATAGAGCTGCCGCGAGTCTGTACCGGTGGGTACGGAGGCGGAGTAGATGTTGTTCGTTGAATCATGCAGCGTCCAGCCGGTCACCTGTTGGCCGCCGGAGATCACCGGCGTGGCGCCGGAAGCCGCCTGCCAGGTGACCGTGTAGCCGTTGCTGCCCGAATCCGCGGCGCCGAGGACGAGCGGCGCGGAGAGCCGGTAGGTGCCTGCGGCGAGCTGGACGACGATGTTCCCGCTCATGCTGCCGTCGATCGCCTCCACGGAGGATTTCGCCTGGGTCAGGGAACAGGGGGCGGCGGCGGAGCACGCGGTTCCGCTTCCCGTGGGAGATGCGTAGAGGGTCGTCGCCGTGGCGGCGTGCGCGAGCGTCGGCAGGCCGGCGCTGCCGGCGAACGCCAACGCGGCAACCAGTGCCGCCCGCGCCGGTATGCGACGGTATGGCCGAACGGGTAGGAGCGAGGACATGTCAGAGCCCTTCCCAAGGCATCGGGCAAGGCCTGGGAGCCGGGTGGGCTGCGGCTCGCAGGCGAAGCAGAATATGTATGACTCTTCAGGCACCGGCTCAGCTTCCGGCTGCGGCTACGCCGCGATAAGTAGGAAACTCTCAGCCACGTGATGTGTCAAGATGTCCGGAGAGGTAGCTTCCTCGTGTTGGAAGTCGTTGGAAAGCTTGGGAAAATCGGCACCCGGGGCCTCACTGTCCGGCCATGCGCGAGCGTTCGGCGAGCTTGGCTCGATGAGTCGGACTGATTGAAATTTTCAGGCTCGTCCGGCCGTTTCGACGCACGCCGGCTCCGACGAGTGACCGCGGCCCGAACGGTTCGATGTTTGATCACCGCGAGATTGACCGGGTGAGCGCCTGGTCGTAGGATCCGCACGGGCCGAACCGCAGAATCGGTTCGATCACCGGCACACCTTTCCAGCGCGGGCGTTGACACCCGGATCCGGCAGTCCGATATCAACGTCCGTGATATCGCGGCCTGCGACGGTCCGGTCTCTCACTCGTCTCATCAGCGGTAATCTCGTCGAGTCAGTACTCGCCTGCGCCGTGTCGGCGACCGCAAATCAGATGAGTCTGATACTAGCTCGCGCTACGCCGATCAGTGCATCTCCCATCCAAGAACATCCCTGCGAGGACGGAGGGCTTAATGTCCTTGATCCCCCTGATCAGGCGGCGCACGCGCTTGCTCGCCGCGAGCCTGCTCGCGGTGGCGATCGCCGTACCGATCTCCGCCATCACCACCACGGCCGACGCCTCGGCGACGACCGGCGTGGTCGCCGCCGCGGCAACGGCGCTGCCGTGCGACATCTACGCCAGCGGCGGCACCCCCTGCGAGACCGCCCACAGCACCACGCGCGCCTTGTTCGCGTCCTACAACGGACCGCTCTACCAGATCCAGCGCGCCTCGGACGGCAGCTACCTCAACATCAGCGTCACCGCGGCGGGCGGAGTGGCCAACGCCGCGCCGCAGACCTCGTTCTGCGCCGGCACCACCTGCACGATCACCAAGATCTACGACCAGACCGCCAACCACAACGACCTGCCGATCTCCTGGGGCGGCTACTGGAAGGGCCCGGGCCCCAACGGCGCGGACGTCGGCGCGAACGCGATGGCGCTGCCGCTCACGATCGGCGGCTCCACCGCCTACGGCGTCAAGGTCAGCCAGGGCGTGGGCTACCGGGTCGACAACGCCAAGAACGTCCCGACCGGCTCCGCGCCCGAAGGCGTGTACATGGTGACGTCGTCGAACTACGTGGACCAGTACTGCTGCTTCGACTACGGCAGCGGCGAGAACTCCCACACCGACACCGGCAACGCGACGATGAACGCGATCGAGTTCGGCACCGCGTGTTGGCTCGGCGGGTGCACCGGCCCCGGCCCCTGGGTCGAGGCGGATCTCGAGAACGGGATGTACAGCTCGAACACCGGCCCGAACTCCTCGAGCTACCAGGGCGTCAACTTCCCCTTCGTCACCGCGATGGAGAAGAACAACGGCACCAGCAACTTCACCCTCAAGTACGCCAACGCCACCAGCGCCGGCCTCACCACCGGCTATTCCGGCTCGCTGCCCAAGGGCTACTCCCCCATGAAAACCGACTCCTCGATCCTGCTGGGCACCGGCGGCGACAACAGCAACAGCGGCATCGGCGAGTTCTTCGAAGGCGCTGTCACCGCCGGGTACCCCTCCGACGCCACCGAAGCCGCCGTGCAGGCCAACATCGCCGCCGCCGGGTACTCCTTCGGCGGCTCGAGCGGGGGCGGCGGCACCTCGGGTGCACTGCACGCGGTCGGCGCCGGCAAGTGCCTGGACGACCCGAACTCCACCACCACCGGCGGCACCCAGCAGCAGATCTACGACTGCAACGGCCAGGCCAACCAGCACTGGACCCACACCTCCTCCGGCCAGCTCACCCTCACCGTCAACGGCACCACCGAATGCCTCGACGCCAACAACAACGGCACCGCCAACGGCACCAAAGCCATCATCTGGACCTGCAACGGCGGCACCAACCAGCAGTGGGACCTCAACTCCAACGGCACCGTCACCGGAGTCCAATCAGGGCTCTGCCTGGATGTGACCGGCAAGGCCACCACCGACGGCGCCCTCGTCGAGCTGTGGGCCTGCAACGGCGGCACCAACCAGCAATGGACCCTCAGCTAGCGGTCGGCGCGCCTCACGAGACTGCCTATATGTAGAGTCCGTCGAGCGCCGAGAGGCCCCTGGCCTCTCGGCGCTCGATTCCGTGCGGGGGCGCATCACTGAGGGCTGAAGTCCTGGTTCGTCCCGGCGGCGTTCTTGCACGGCCACTGATCGAACTGCTGGCCCAGGTTCGACCCGGCGCCGTAGACATCGAGGCAGAGCCCGCTGTTCTGGTTGCGGAACTCGTAGCTTCCGTCAGACTGCGCGATCGGCTGCCACAGGCTGGCCGCCGCGCCGTTGACCGGCTCCTGGACGATGTCCGCGACGCCCTGGGCGGTGGAGCCGCCGGAGACGGCCACGTCCTGGCCGGAGTTCTCCGCCTGCAGTTCACCGTAACCGCCGGAGACCGGCACGAACTGGAACTTCTGGTTGTTCTGGCCGTTGCAGGTCCACTGGTCCACGACCGCGCCGGCGCTGCCCGAGTTGCCGTAGACGTCCGCGCAGAGGCCGTCGCTGCCGACGACGAGCTGGTGGTAGCCGGAGGGATATCCGGCCGCCGTGGAGCCCGCGGGCGTGAGGTAGATCGCGAACGCGTCGTGCGAGGCCTGGAAGGTGAACGGGACGGTGATGCTGCCACCGCTGACGCTCACGGTCTGGCTGGAGACCGTCAGCGGCGCGGTGAGCGGGGCCTGGTCGGGAATACGCTGAACCGTGACGTTGACCTGCCCGCTGCCGCCGAGCCACGAGACGGCGGAGAATCCGCTGAAGGTGACCGAAGCCGAGCCGGTGTAGCCGTTCGAGTCGCCGACGATGGCCACGGCCCGCTTCGCCGAGCTGTCCTCCGACGCGGAGATCGCGGTGCTGCCGACCTGGCCGGAGGTGGAGACCAGCGTGCCGGTCATATCGGCGTAGTCGCGCATCGCCCACCAGTTGCCCGTGGGCTCCCAGACCCCGTTGACCTGAGTCAGGACTCCGGTGAGGTTCGGAGTGACGCAGCACACCCAGTTGCCGCGCATCGCGTTGGTGTACCCGGACTGCGCGAACCGCGCGAGGTACCAGGCGGTGACCCCCGCGGTCTGGCGATCCGCCGGCTGGTACTCGTTCGCCGACAGCGGGACAGCAGGGATCCCCGCGGCGGACAGGTCGCTGTTGATGGCCTGGGAGACGGTCACGGGGTCGTCGACGTCGCCCTCGTCATGGTTGGTGATCATGTCGGGGACGGTGCCGGCGCTCTTGACGTGGGCCAGGAAGGTCTGCCACTGGCTCTGCCTGCTCTGCGGGGTGTAGGCGAAGTCCGGTCCGACGATCTGCGCGTTCGGGGCGATGCGCCGGATCTCCTTGTAGGCGGTGTCCCACATCTGGAAGTACTGGGTGGTGTTCACCCCGCGCGGCCAGAAGACGGAGATGTCCGGCTCGTTGAAGATGTCGTAGGCGAACTTGAGGCCGGTGGCCTGGAGCGCGCCCACGGTCGCGTCGATGAACGAGACCCAGTTCGAACAGTTGCCGTTGTCGCACGGGTAGACCGTGTTCGAGGGCTGGCCGCCGTTGAGGCCGTACAGGTCGCTCAGCAGCATCTGATACTGGGCGTGATACGGGGCCTGCGTCAGCCGCTTAGCCTCGGCCACGATCGAGTTCACATCGGCCTGAGTCGCCGAGCCGTAGGTGTAGTTGTCCTTGACCCAGCCGCCGGAGAACCAGCCGCCGCCGCGGAACGCGGTGATGTTCAGCGGCTGCAGGTACTGGTCGGCCGGCTGGGTGCCGTCCTCGCTGATGCCGTAGAGGAAGCCCTCACCGACACCAGTCGACGCGCCGCGGGTCGCGGACAGGTCGACGCTGAGGGACTCGCCCGCCGCGGCGTGGCCGGTGGTCGGCGTCAGGGTGGGCAGTGCCAGGGCGAGGGCCGCGGCGGCGGCCAGGGCCAGGGGGAAGGTTCGAGCACGTATACGCAAAAAAAGTCGCCTCCTGTGGGGTGCGGCCACGGCGTCGGCACGGCCGACAGCCGGGCCCGGCCGAACCGGTTGCGCTGATCCGCACTTAGCGAATCGGTTCGCGCAATCGGTTCGACCGGGATGTTACGACCGACGCCGAAGGCGGTCAATGGCCTGTTGCCGATGAATCAGCACACGGCAACTCAGCAGGCCCGTGAGATTAACCCTCGCCGTGTTCGCCCGGGCCGCGGCGCGACATGCCGGACTCAGGCGGCACGCAAGGCCGTCGAACCGGTTCCTTGAGTACCGGTCAGCTGAGGGTCCATTGCTGGTTGGTCTGGCCGTTGCAGGTCCAGAGTTCGACGAGGGTGCCGTCGGTGGTGGCCTTGCCGGTCACATCCAGGCAGAGCCCTGATTGGGTGCCGGTGACGGTGCCGTTGGAGTTGAGGTTCCATTGCTGGTTGGTCTGGCCGTTGCAGGGCCAGATGTCGACCTTGGTGCCGTTGGCGGTGCCGTTGCCGTAGGCGTCGAGGCAGTCGGTGGTGCCGTTGACGGTGAGGGTGAGTTGTCCGGAGGAGGTGTGGGTCCAGTGCTGGTTGGCCTGGCCGTTGCAGTCGTAGATCTGCTGCTGGGTGCCGCCGGTGGTCGTCGAGTTCGGGTCGTCCAGGCACTTGCCGGCGCCGACCGCGTGCAACGCACCACTCGTACCGCCACCGGGAGGCGGCGAGCTCGAGGAGGATCCGCCACCGCCGCCGAGAGCGGCCAGCGTCGAGGTGAACGCAGGCTTGGGCTGGTAGTTGCTGTCGTACATCGTGGCCGCGCCCCACCCGGAGAAGGTGCCCGGGATCCATGAGTCGGCGTCGCCCACGCCCCACTGCGAGATGCCCACGCAGCGGGAGACGGCCAGGCAGTCCCGGACGACGGTGGCGTAGTCCGTCGCCTGCTGCTGCAGGTTCGCGCTGGAGGCCGGCGTCTGGATCCGGTCGTCGAGCTCGGTCACGGCCACGTCCAGGCCGAGGTTGGCAAAGCGCTGCATGTTCGCCTGCATGTCGGAGGGGATCTGGCCGACGATGAAGTGGCTCTCGAAGCCGATTCCGTTGAGCGGCACGCCCTGCGAGAGCAGCGACTGGGCGAGCGAGTACATCGCGTTGCTCTTCGCGTTCTCGCCTTCGATGCTGTAGTCGTTCAGGTACAGCTTGGCGTTGGGGTCCGCGGCGTGCGCGGTGCGCAGGGCGTCAGCGATGTAGCCCGAGCCCATCGCCTTGTAGAACGGATCCGAGACGAGCGAGCCGTCGCCGTTGAACGGCTCGTTCACCACATCCCACGAGTAGACCTTGCCCTTGAAGTGGCTGACCTCGGTGGTGATGTGGGACTCCATGGCCCCTTGGACCTGATTGGTCGGCAGGCTCGAGACCCAGGAGGGCAGCTGGTTCTGCCACACCAGGTTGTGCCCCCGCACCTGCATGCCGTGCGAGGACGCGAAGGAGACGATCCCGTCGCCCCCGCTGAAGTTGTACGACCCGTTCGAGGGCTCGGTGGCGTCCCACTTCATCTCGTTGCCCGGGGTGACCATGTCGAACTGCGTGGCGGCCAGATTCGTGATGGTCGAGTTGTTGACCATGTTGCCGGTCAGCTCGGTGCCGAAGTACCGGCCGCCGTCGGCGGAGGCTGCCGCCTTGAGCGTGCTGCCGGCCGCTGTGGCCGGCCCGGCCGTCACCACGGCGAACGCGGTGGCGGCGGCCACCGCGGTGGCGAGCGCCGCGAGCGCGCGCGGCCCGCCGCGTGAACGGGTCAGTGATCTGAGGAAAGACATGTGGGTTCCTTCCCAGGTGAGTCACCTGTGGGATACGGCTCACCCGCCCACCGCGCTATGGCGTCGAGGCGCCGCGAAAGGGGCGTGTGACGGGATGACTCGGCGCGCTGGGCGCCGAACGATGCAGCACCGGCACTGCGGGACCGCCCGGCATGCGGCCCCTGACCCGGGCTGTGGGAAGCAGGAAACTCGCCCGACACACGGACGTCAAGCCCTCATGTAAGTTTCATGAGGACTCATGGGCTCACCTCGCGTTTCCCTGCACACTTGGCGGAGCGTCGAACCGGTTGCGTCCGTCTCTCTTGACAACCCCCGCCCGCCGGGTGCACCGTCTCCCCTCGCAGCACCCCCGGGGTCTTCCTCGGCCTCCGGCCCACCCGCGAAGCCGAGTTGTTAACGCTAACAATCACTGTGCCCGATCTACCAGGAAGGCAACCGGTGAGACCACTTCCGCTCCACCTCACCCGCGCCCGCAGCGAGCGCACGCGGCCGCCCGGCCGGCTCCGCACGCTCGGCCGGATGACCGCCGCCGCGGCGCTCGCCGCGGCGGCGCTGACCGGCTACACGATCACGGCGGGCACCGCTCAGGCGGCGTCGCAGGGTCCGTGTGACATCTACGCGGCGGGTGGTACGCCGTGTGTGGCGGCGCATTCGACGACGCGGGCGTTGTACGCGGCGTACAACGGGAACCTGTACCAGGTTCGGCGCTCGTCGGACAACGCCACGTTGAACATCGGTGTGACCTCGGCCGGCGGCTATGCGAACGCGGCGGCGCAGGACTCGTTCTGCGCGGGCACCTCGTGCGTGATCACCGAGATCTACGACCAGTCCGGGCGCGGCAACAACCTCACCGACGCCCCGGCCGGCGGCGCGCAGCCCGGGCCGGACAAGCTCGCGGTGGCCAACGCCGCACCCACCACCCTGGGCGGTCACGAGGCGTACGGCGTCGCGATCGTCCCGGGCACCGGCTACCGCGACGACGCCACCAACGGCATCGCCACCGGCGATAACCCCGAGTCCGAGTACGCGGTCCTCGACGGCCAGGACTACAACGGCGGTTGCTGCTTCGACTACGGCAACGCCGAGACGAACAACAACGACGATGGCAACGGCACCATGGAGGCCATCTACTTCGGCAGCATCAAGGTCTGGGGCTACGGCGCCGGCAACGGCCCGTGGATCATGGCCGACATGGAGAACGGCCTGTACTCCGGCCGCAATGCCGGGTACAACGCGAATGACCCGACCACGAACTACCGCTACACCACCGCGATGATCGAGGGCGGCGCCAACCAGTGGGCCATCCTCGGCGGCAACGCCCAGTCCGGCACGCTCGCCACCGACTACAGCGGCGCGCGGCCCAACGTCTCGGGCTACAACCCGATGAAGAAGCAGGGCGCGATCATCCTCGGCATCGGCGGCGACAACAGCGACGGCGTCGACGGCACCTTCTACGAGGGCGTCATGACCACCGGCTACGCCTCCGCCGCGACGGAGGCTGCGGTGCAGGCGAACATCGTCGCGGCCGGGTACGGCAACGGCAGCAGCGGTGGCGGCACCGGAGGCAGCAGCACGGGCGCGCTGCACGCGGTCGGTGCGGGCAAGTGCCTGGACGACCCGAACTCGACGACCACCGGCGGCACCCAGCAGCAGATCTACGACTGCAACGGCCAGGCCAACCAGCGCTGGACCCACACCTCCTCCGGACAACTCACCCTCACCGTCAACGGCACCACCGACTGCCTCGACGCCTACGGCAACGGCACCGCCAACGGCACCAAGGTCGACATCTGGCCCTGCAACGGCCAGACCAACCAGCAATGGAACCTCAACTCCAACGGCACCGTCACCGGCACCCAATCAGGCCTCTGCCTGGATGTGACCGGCAAGGCCACCACCGACGGCACCCTCGTCGAACTCTGGACCTGCAACGGCCAGACCAACCAGCAATGGACCCTCAGCTGACGCCCTGAAGGCTCAGCAGCAGACAGTCACCTCCCGCCGTCCCGTCATCCAGTGCCGGGGCGGCAGGAGGTGTCCACTGGCCGCATCGCCGCCTCGGCGAGGATGAGGTAGCTGCTCGCCGTCCACGTGTAGGCGCGGTCGCGCAGACCGGACCCAGACACGGCGTCGAAGTTCTCCGCGAACCCGGAGACCTCGCACAGACGGCGGAACCGGGCGCTCACGGTGTCGGCGAGCCGTACGTGGCCGGCGCGGCGCAGCCCGTCTTCGATCAGCACGGTGGAAGGAGCCCAGATCGGTCCCCTCCAGTACCCGTCGCTCCGGTAGTGCGGTGAGTCGACCGGTTCGGTGGCCGGGCCGTGCTCGGTCAGGTGCCGGGCGACCCGTTGCGCGAGGGCGGTATGGATCGACGCGGGCAGGTGTTCGCCGAGGACGATGGGAATGACGTCGAGCAGACTGTCGCTCAGCTGGAGCAGGCCGGTCTCGGCCATGCGGGCGCCGAAGGCCTCGCCGGTCCATAGCAGGTCGATCATGGCCCGCAGCAGTTCGTCGCCACGGGCCTGCCACGCCTCGGCGAGCTGGTGCTCGCCGAGGTCGCCGGCGAGCTTCGCCAGTTGTCGCATCTGGAGAACGAGCAGGGCCGAGAGATCGGCGCTCTCGACCAGGCGGGCTTGGTCGAAGGTGGTGGCGTTGTCCCAGCCGCTGTCGTTGCCGTGGTGGTAGTGCGGGAGCGGGGAGCCGGGGGCGCGCCGACCCAGCCAGTACTCCGTCCAGCGCGCGAGCATCGTGTAGAGGCTCTTGGCCTCGGGCGCGTCGGCCGGCCCGGTGCGCGCGCACAGCCGCGCCGCGGCCCAGCCGTGGACGGGAGGCTTGACGTAGTTGTAGAGGACTTCCGAATGCGTGACGGAGTCGGGCAAGGCACCGAAAGGGTCCTGATGGTCGAACGGGAGCTGGAACTGATGCCAGGCGAGCTCCGGGGCACCCTCGGCGAGGGCGAGGGCGTTGAAGCAGTGATCCCAGCTCCAGACCTTGTCCATCCAATGTTTTGACATGAGGATGGACGGCCTCGTCACGAAGCCGGCCGGGCTGACGGCGGCCGACCACAGCACATACGCGGCCAGCTCCGCCGCCGGAGTACTCGGGCCGCGCCAGGGCGCGACGCGCTCGAGGAAGTCGGCGAAACTCTGCGCGGCACGCTGCCGGATCGCTTCGAACGAATCGTCCGTCCGGTAAGGCGGCCGGGCGGCTTCGTACTCCTCGATGGCGACCTCCCACCCCGGCGAAGCGCCGTCGGACGCGGTGATCGTCACCGAGCGAGCCGCCGCGCCCAAAGCCTGCCCGCCGACGATCGACGCCTCGCCGCGCAGAACCGTGAGCCGGTAGCGCCTCCCGGTTTCGTAGCTGGTGAAGACGAACGCGCCGTCGACCGGGTCTCGGTAGAGGTAGGTGCCGGTGAACGGCGTGAGCTCAAGGGCCGTAGCCGTGATGCGCAGGCCGAGGCCGTTGCCGCGCAAGCGCACTGTATCTGTGCGCTCATAGGCGGCGTCGATGCGCGATCCGGTGCCGACCCAGCTCAGTTGGGAAGGTGTGGCCTCCAGCTGAACCACGGCAACGCCGTCGGATGCCGTCAGCGGCTGGAAGCGGAGCACGGCGTGCATCCCCTGCTGATGCGAGACCAGGTGGACGTGCTCGCTGGAGCGGGCATTGCCGATGACCGGCGAGAGCGCGAGCCAGGATCCGAAGTGGCTGAACGGGATCTCGTGGACGTCGAAGCTCGGGCCGGGCGGGGTGAAGGTCATGTCAGTCCTTGACGGCGCCGGCGGTGACGCCGGCGGTGACGTATTTCTGGGCGACGATCAGGAGGATGGACGCCGGGATGGAGGCGACGACGGCGGTGGCCATGATCGCGTTCCATTGCTGGTCGTTGTTGCCGATGTAGTGGTAGATGCCGAGCGTGATCGGCTGACGGCCTCCGGCGCCGTCGAGCGTGGAGGCGAAGACGAAGTCGGACCAGGCCCACAGGAACGTGAACAGGGATACGGTGACGACCGCGTTGCGGCTGACCGGCAGCACGATCGACCAGAAGGTGCGCAGTCGGCCGGCGCCGTCTGTGAGCGCGGCCTGGAGGAGTTCGTCCGGGATGCCGGTCATGAACGCGGTGAAGATCAGCACGGCGAAGGGCACGGCGATGGTGGAGTCGGCGATGACCAGGCCGGGGATCGTGTTGATCCGGCCGGTGGAGAGCAGGATCGCGTAGAACCCCATGGCCATGATGATCCCGGGGATCATCTGCGCGACGAGCAGCGCGAAGCTGAGCACCCCGCCGCCTCGTGGGCGCAGCTTGGCCAGCGAGTATCCGGCCGGCGCGGCGATCACCAGGGTGAGGGCCACCGTGGCGAGCCCGATCAGCAGGCTGTTGCCCAGGTAGGGCAACTGCTGGCTGACCACCGCACGGTAGCCGTCGAGCGTGCCGTCGAGCGGGAAGAGGTTCGGCGGGCTCTTGCGCAGATCCCGGTCCGTGGTGAAGGACGCGTTGACCATCCAGTAGACCGGAAAGAGCATGGTGCCGGTCAGGACGACGCCGATCGCGGTCTTCACGCGTTTGCGAGCGCGCGTCATGTCCGCTGCCTCCGCTGGACTCGGATGTAGATGAGCCCTGCGATCAGGGCCATGATGACGAGCAGGTTGGCCACGGCGGCGCCGGTGCCGAAGGCGGGCAGCAGGTTGCCGAAGCCGAGCCGGTAGGACCAGGTGGCGAGCGTGGTCGAAGAGTCGACGGGGCCGCCCTTGGTCATGATCCAGATGATGTCGAAGACCTTGAGGGTGTAGACGAGGCCGAGCAGCAGCGTGATCGCCGAGACCTGGCGCAGCAGCGGCCAGGTCACCTTGGCGAACCGGGACCAGCTGCCTGCGCCGTCAAGAGCGGCTGCTTCGTAGAGCTCCTGGGGAATGCCCTGCAGGCCGCTGTAGAGCAGGACGAGATTGAACGGGACGCCGATCCAGACGTTGGCGATGATCACCGAGGGCAGCGACCACTTCGGCGAGGTCAGCCAGTCGACCGGACCGATGCCGATGGAGTGCAACGCGTAGTTGACCACGCCTGAGCCGCTGTCGAGCATCCAGGCCCAGGTCGAGGCGGAGACGATCAGCGGAAGCAGCCACGGAACGAGGAAGAGCGCCCGCAACGTCGCGGAAAGCGGGAAGTGCTGCACGAAGAAGACCGCGAGCGCCAACCCGATGGTGAACTGGAACGCGAGTGAGACGAGCGTGAACACCAGCGTGTGGATGAGGGCCGGGGTGAACGTCGGGTCGTGCAAGACGGCGTTGTAGTTGGCGAGGCCCGTGAACGGTGCGCCGCCGTGGACGAACGAGTAGACGGTGTAGTCGCGCAGACTCAGATCGAGGTTGCGGTAGAGCGGATAGGCGTAGAACGCCGCGAGGTAGACGGTCACGGGCGCCAGGAACGCCCACGCGGCGCGCTGGGTACCGCGCGGGCCGGCGCCGGAGCGCCGGCCGCGAGGTTCTGTCGGCATGTTCGGCACCTGGATCTACTTGCCGCCGGTGGCGGCCGACGCCGCGCTCTGTGCCGAGGCCAGTGCTGAATTCGGCGAGGCCGAACCGCTCAGCGCCGACTGGACCGCGGTCCACAGCTGCTGGGAGATCTTCGGGTAGTTCGTGCCCAGGTCGTCCCCGGTGCGCGCCTTGCCCGCCTGCACGGCTGTCACCCACACCTTGAGCGCTGCGTCTGCGGAGACCTGCTTGCTCTGTACCGCGCTGCTCGCCGCGACGTAGGAGAGGGTCGTGTCGGTGGCGTAGGCGTTGTCCGCGGAGGTGAGACAGGCCACAATCTTCTCCGAGGTGGCATAGCGGGAGGAGTTCGACTGCTGGGGAACGGTGACGAACTCCCCTCCTGTGGGCACTGGCGCCGCGCCGCCTGACTGCGCGGGGATCGGGATGATGCCGTAGGGGAACCCGGCCTTGGCGGCGTTCGCCAGCTGCCAGGTGCCGTTCTCGCTGAAGGCTGTGTTCCCGGCGGCGAACTGCTGCCAACTGGTGGTCTGGGTGTCGTTGATGACCGAACTGGTGGCGTATCCGTCCTTGAGCCAACCGGTCCACAGATTCAGCGCAGCCACGGCTTTCGGGGAGGCGAGGTCGGTCAGACCCGCGCCGGATCCCCAGAACCAGGGTTCGAACTGGAAGCTGCCCTCCTCGGTTCCGATGGCGGAGAACGTGATGCCGGTCTTGCCGATCGCCTTGACCTTGCCCAGCGCGGCGGTCAGCGTCGACCAGTCGGTGACGGTGCCCGGGTCGACGCCCGCGGCTTTGAGGATGTTCTTGTTGTAGTACAGGGCCAGCGTGTTCGCGCCGATCGGGACACCGTAGGTCTTGCCCTGATATTCGCCGGCGCCCATGAGGTTGGCCTCCACCGCGGAGGTGTCCAAGTGGTTCTGCGAGGTGTCGGTGAGGACTCCGGCTTCCGCGAGCGTGGAGACCACCGGGTTGTCCACGATCAGCACATCCGGCGAGACGCCCTGCTGGGCGGCGAGCAGCACCTTGCTGGTCAGATCAGTGGTGTCGTAGGCAGTGCGCTTGACCGTCACGCCGGCCTGGGTTCCGCAGGTGGAAAGCAGGCGCACCCAGTCGGAGGTGTTGTCGAACTGGGGGTACGGGTCCCACACCGTGTAGGTGCCCGTCGCGGAGCCGGAGCCGGAGCCGGAGCCGGAGGCCGATGACGTCGAGCAGGCTGTCGCGGATGTCGCGGCCAGGAGTACGGATATGGACAAAGCAGTGATGCGGCCGCGGGCGTGGTGCCCGCTTGCCGTACTCGTCGTTGAGATCTCTTCCACGGCGCATCCTCGAGTTCGTCGGTGAACAGGTGACGTGCGCTCGCCGGCGAGGCGAGTAGAGCTCGGATCGAACCGATTCGCCGAATCGGTTCGACTGAAGTTACGCGCCGTCGGGGATCGCGTCAAGAGCGCTCTTCGCCATCGAATTCGGGGCGATCTCGTTGACCTGCGCACGCTTCCAGAACTACGCTGCGGCGACGAATCGATTCGTTTTCGTGCCAGTTCGCGGGCCGCGCTCAGGGAGCTAGATGAACATCGGGGAGATCGCCCGCCGGGCCGGCGTCTCGCGCAGCACCGTCTCGTACGCGCTCAGCGGCAAGAGGCCCGTCTCGCCGGAGACCCGAGCCCGGATCCAGCAGGTCATCGAAGAGTTCGACTACCGCCCGAACGCCGCGGCGCGCGCGCTCAAGGAAGGGCGCACCCGCACGATCGGGCTGTTCATCCCGCCGCCGGCCCGCCGGCTGACGTACATGCAACTGGAGTTCGTCGCCAGTGTGCTCGAGGCCGCCGCGCAGGAGGACCTCGACGTCCTCGTCTCCCCCTCCGGCGATCTGCAGGAGCACACCTTCAACCGGCTGATCGACGGCCGCCGGGTCGACGGGGTGATCCTGATGGAGATCAAGCTCTCGGATCCGCGCGTCCCGCGCCTGCAGAAGGCGAACATGCCGTTCGTCACGATCGGCCACACCGCCCAGCCGGACGGCACCTGGTGGGTGGACGTCGACTACCAAGGCCTGGTCGGGCGCTGCGTGCAGCATCTGGCCGACCTCGGCCACCGCGAGATCGCACTGATCAACCGATCCACCGAGCTGCTGGCCGGCGGATACGGCCCGGGCCTGCGCGCTCGCGAGGGCTTCGGGGACGCGGTCTCGCGCTGCGGCGTCACAGGCGTCGAATACCCGTGCGGGGACGACGTGCGAAGCGGCGACGCCTGCATGGAGCGCATCCTGCAGGAAAGGCCTGAGGTGAGCGCGGCGGTGACGGTGAACGAAGCGGCTCTACCCGGCTTCCAGCGCGCGCTGCACCGGGCCGGGCTGAGCGTTCCGCGGGACTTCTCCCTGATCGGCGTGGCCGCTCAGTACTGGGCGGAAGAGTTCCACCCGCCGCTGACCTCCGCCGACGTGCCCGCAGCCCAGATGGGTGCGGAGGCGGTCAGCCTGCTGTCCGAGCACATCGCCGACCCGGCGGCTCCGCCGCGCCACCTCCTGCTCTCTCCGCCCATCTCTCTGCGGGAGAGTGTCTCCCGCGCTCCGACCCGGGACTGACGCCGCTTCGTTCAGCGGCCCAGCCACCCGCCGTCAACGGGGATGAGCGCGCCGTGGACGTAGTCGGACGCGGGTGCGGCGAGGAAGACGGCCACGCCGCCGAAGTCCTCGGGCGCGCCCCAGCGCCCGGCCGGGATGCGTTCAAGGACTGCGGCGTTGCGCACGGGGTCTTTGCGCAGCGCCTGAGTGTTGTCGGCCGCGACGTGGCCGGGCACGATCGCGTTCACGTTCACCCCGCGCCCGGCCCATTCGTCGGCCAGGGCCCGGGTCAGTCCGGCAATGCCGGATTTCGCAGCGGTGTATCCGGGGACGTTGATGCCGCGCTGGAAGCTGAGCAGGGATGCGGTGAAGATGACCTTGCCATGGCCTCGCGCAAGCATGGCGCGCCCGATCTCCCGGGTGAGCTGGAACCGGCTGGTCGGATCTACCCTCAGCACGTGGTCCCAGTCCGCGTCGGAGTGTTCGGCGGCCGGGGCGCGGGCGATGGTGCCAGCGTCGTTGACCAGGATGTCGACGGGGCGTTCGAGCGAAGTGAGATTCCCGGCGAGGCGCGTGACAGCTTGACGGTCGGCGAAGTCGCAGCGCAGGGAGGTGAAGCCGCGTCCGGCTGCGCGTACAGCGTGTCCGACGGCGCTTTCGCCCGACTCGATGTGGGCGCTGACGCCGATAATGTCGGCTCCCGCGTGCGCGAGCGCGGTGGCGGTGGCCAGCCCGATGCCCCGACGCGCGCCGGTGACCACGGCGAGTTTGCCGGACAGGTCGAAGCTGACGGCGGAGTCCAGGCTCATCGCGCGCCTCCGCAGTCGATGAGGACCTTCATCACGCCGGGGCCTGTTTCGAGCGTTGAGAAGGCGTCGGCCGCGCGTTCGATGGGCTCGATGCGCGAGATCAGCGCGGCTGCCGGGATCTCGCCGTCGGCCAGGAGCCTTGCCGCGGCCTCGAAGTCGGCACGCTCGTAGAGCCGCGCTCCGATCAGCGTCAACTCCCGCCAGAAGAACCGGTGCAGAATCACCGGGCGCGGATACGGATGAATGGCGACCTGTACGAGCCGGCCGCGGGTGGCGAGTGAGTCGACCGCTGTAGTCACTCCGGCCGCCGCGCCCGAGACTTCGAAGGCGACTTCCGTACCGGCTCCTCCGCTCCAGGCGGCCACCTCTGCGGCGACATCGCTGCCGACGGGGTCGAGCACCGACAGGTCGAGCTTCTCGGCGACCGCGCGCCGGTGGGGGTCGGGCTCGACCAGGATGACGTGTGCTCCATTTCGGCGGGCGACGAGTGCGATCAGCACACCGATCGGTCCTGCGCCGACGACGAGCGCGTGCTCGCCGGGCTCGAGGCCCGCGCGCGTGACGTCGTGGATGGCCACTGCGGTTGGCTCGACCAGGGCGGCGTGGTCGAGTGGCAGAGCCGCAGGTAGGTCGATCAGGGTGGAGACGGGAACGTTCCACGAGCCCTGCATCGACCCGGGCGCGTCGATGCCGAGGAATACGAGATTGTGGCAGATGTGGCTGTGCCCGGCGCGGCAGGCCGGGCAGGTGCCGCACCAGGCCAACGGCATGACGGTGACCGGGTCGCCGATCGCGCGGCCCTCGACCCCTTCGCCGATCGCGGCGACCCGGCCGGACATCTCGTGGCCGAGCACGGCCGGGGTGCTCACCCGCGCGTCCATCTCGCCGTGGAAGATGTGCAGGTCGGTGCCGCAGATGCTGGTGTAGGCGACGTCGATGCGCACCTGCCCGGGACCGGGCGGGGCGAGCACGGCATCGTCGACGACGATCGTGCGGGCTCGGGTGTAAGCGGCCCGGCGGGGGTTCACGCGTCTGCTCCTTCGAAGGGGCTGCGGTAGGACAGGACGTTCGCGCGCAGGTCCAGCGCGAGTGTCAGCCGGATGCGAGTCGAGCGAGGTAGGTTCACTTGCAGCCAAGGCCCGGCGGCCCGGATGCTCGCGGTACTGACCTGCGGGGCGCGGTGGCCGTAGTCGTGTAAATCGCCGATCCAGGAATCGTCGTCGCAGATGGTGTACTCGACCGAGCGGATGGCGTGCTCGGCGAAGGCCCCGGCCTGCACGATCAGGGTTCTGCTGTGCGTCGGGTCGAGATCGACCAGGTCGACGACCGTCGCGTTCGGGTCGATATCCGCCCTCGCGCTGCCCGGGACGGCGCTCGGTGCCTCTGAAGAACTTCTTTCTCATGAGCAACTTCACTACGTCGTGGGACCCGCCTGACTGGCGGACTGACTGCCGAGATATGTACGACTCATGTGCAGGCCGCGAGCTTGGCGAGCGGGGCACATACTCACCTCGCACGCCGGATCAGGGTTCTGGCCCCTAATCAGAGCGCGATAACGCCGCCGCGTCAAGAGATGCGCCACAATGAGTCAGACTTATCTTGCTCATGATCGGCCGCCACTTGTATGCTCCATCCCACGGAGTGATCGGTCATACTTCCCTGTGGGACCCGATTGAGGAGGAGATCCGGTGGACGACGGGACTGCTACGGCGCCAGGTGCATACCGGCCGGGGTACGAGCGCGTGGCCGAGCAGATCCTCGAACTGATCGCCCATACCGGTCTGCGTCCCGGAGACCGGATGCCGACCGAGAACGAGCTCGCCGCTCAGCTCGGCACCGGCCGCACCGTGGTGCGCGAGGCGGTGAAGATCCTCTCGGCTCTCGGCCGGGTCCGTGCCCAGAAGGGCCGCGGACTGTACGTGGCCGACGACGAGGGGATGCTCGGCACCACCAGCTGGGAAGGCTTCTTCCTGCCGACCGACCTCGACCACGTCTACATGCTCTTCGAGTTCCGCAGGGTGCAGGAGTCCGCCGCCAGCGCTCTCGCCGCCACCCGGGCCACCCCACCTGAGCTGCAGGCGATCGAAGCCGCGGCCGAGATGTGCCGCGAGGGACACGCCGCCGGCGACGCGGACCTGTGGACCCAAGGCGACGACCGCTTCCACCTGAGCATCGCCGCAGCCGCGCACAACCCGTTCCTCGTCTCGGCGGTGCGCGAAGCCCGCCGGCTGCTCAAGCAGTCAAGCACCATCGGCCTGCAGGGCACACTCGGCGGCCACGTCGAGGGAGCGCTGGAAGAACATGCCGCGATACTCCAGGCCATCCGCAGCGGCGACGCCGAAGCGGCCGCGCACGCCGCGACGGTCCACCTCGACAACACCCTCGAGGACTATCGACGGGAGATCCAGCGGCGCGTCTTCGGTTAGGGGCTCAGCCCACCAGTCCACTCCTGGTCCGCAGCGCGATCATCACCTCAGTCCCGTCCGGCTGCCCGCTCGGATCGGCAGCCCGCTGTTCGCAGTGCACGCCCTGCGATGACAGCCCTTGTAGATAGAACGCCACGGCGCACCGAGATGGGATGTGCCGACTCGGCGCGGACCGTGCCGATGGACGAAGCTGCCAAGAACGCGTCGAAAATTCAAGCGCCACAAGCGTCCGGCCTGACGGTGGACAACCCGTACCGGCACCGAAGAAGCAGCTCAGTGGGCCGTCATAGCCAGACCTCCGCGGTGCCCTCTCCAGCAGTAAGCTGTGAAACTTTCAGAGCCGTAGCCCCCCTTTCCCGGCCGCTTGACGGCGAGCCTCTTTCGGCCCGTCAGGACATCCCATCGGCCTGACGCGGTGGTATGCCGCCCTACCCGGCCGAGATGGCGAAAGTTTCGAGCATCGGTCGTTGAGGTTTCGGTCGACCTTTGACACACTCCACGACGCGAGCGCCCCGGGCCTCGCGTCTCAGCCGTCTTCGTCCGCGCTGCGCGGACGAGAAAGGTGAACACCCATGGGTATCGACAGCGATATCAGATCTTCGAGCAGCCGTCGGCTGCGAGCTCGCCTCGCCGCCGCGACAGTAGCCGTCGTCGCCATGACCACCGGCGCCGTCGTCGTGCTGGCCGGCAGCGCGTCCGCGGCGACCACGCTGGGCGGAGCCGCCGCGACCAGCGGGCGGTACTTCGGCGTCGCCGTGGGCCAGGGCGACCTGAGCAACTCCTCCGCCGCCAACCTGGCCGGCTCCCAGTTCAACATGGTGACCCCCGAGAACGAGATGAAGTGGGACACCATCGAGCCGTCCAACGGCTCGTACAACTTCGGACCGGGCGACGCGATCGTCAACTTCGCCACCTCGCACGGCGAGCGGGTGCGCGGACACAACCTGGTCTGGGAGAACCAGCTGCCGTCCTGGGTCACCAGCCTGCCGACCAACCAGGTCAAGGCCGCGATGGAAGCGCACATCACCGCCGAGGTCAGCCACTACAAGGGCAAGATCTACGCCTGGGACGTGGTCAACGAGCCGTTCAACGACGACGGCACCTACCGGCAGGACGTGTTCTACAACGCCTTCGGCGGCGGCGAACAGTACATCGCCGACGCGATCAACACCGCGCACGCGGCCGACCCGAGCGCGAAGCTCTACATCAACGACTACAACATCGAGGGCTCCGGCGCGAAGGCCAACGCCATGTACACCCTCGCCCAGCAGCTGCTGCAGGCGGGCGTGCCGCTCAGCGGCATCGGCTTCGAGAGCCACTTCATCGTCGGGCAGGTCCCCTCCAGCCTGGCCTCGAACATGGCCCGCTTCACCGCACTCGGCCTGGATGTGGCGATCACCGAGCTCGACGACCGCATGCCCACCCCGGCCAGCAGCGCCAACCTCACCCAGCAGGCCACCGACGACGCGAACATCGTCAAGACCTGCCTGGCCAACGCGCACTGCCCCGGCGTGACGCAGTGGAACATCAGCGACGCCGACTCCTGGGTGCCCGGCACCTTCTCCGGCTACGGCGCCGCCACCCTGTTCGACAGCAACTGGCAGCCGAAGGCCGCCTACACCTCCGTCCTCAACGCCCTGAACGCCGGCGGCGTGCAGCCGAGCAACTCCCCCTCGGCATCCCCGTCCGCCAGCCCGTCCAGCTCCCCGTCCGCCAGCCCGTCCGCGTCGCACTCGAGCAGCCCGTCGAGCAGCCCGTCGAGCTCGCCGACCGGCTCGTCCAGCTGCAAGGTCAGCTACAGCATCTCCAGCCAGTGGGGCGGCGGCTTCGGCGCCAACATCATCCTCACCAACCTCGGCAACCCGATCAGCAGCTGGACCCTGACCTGGTCCTTCGGCGCCGGCCAGACGATCACCCAGCTGTGGAACGGCAGCTACACCCAATCCGGCGCGAACGTGAGCGTCAGCAACGTCTCCTACAACGGCTCCATCGCCACCGGCGCCACCACCACCTTCGGCTTCAACGGAGCCTGGAACAACAGCTCCAACCCGGTGCCGACGAACTTCGCACTCAACGGCGCAGCCTGCACCACCGGCTGAACAGGCACAGTCCTGGTCTCGGGTAGCCCCTGATCGAGCCCGCCGGTGGCGAGCAGGCATGCCACTTGCTTGCCACCGGCATTCGACGCCACGTCAGGTCGCCGCGACCGCAGCAAGTTTGCGCAACTTTTGACTCTGTTGCTCGAGTGACCGCCGTTGTATGGTCTCCGTACTTCAGCAGATTCTTCCACTGGCTACAAAAAGTTGCGCAAAGTTTGGGTGATAGCAGCATGTCGACCCTCCGCATCGGCCTCGTCGGCCACGGCTTCATGGGGCGGATTCACTCCCATGCCTGGCAGACCGTGAGCCGGGCGTTCGATCTTCCGCTGGACCTGGAGCAGACCGCGCTCGCCGGCCGGGACGCCGACCGTGTCGAGCGAGCCGCGAGAAGCTGGGGCTGGGCGTCCGCAGAGACGGATTGGCGCCGCCTCGTCGAACGCGATGACATCGATCTGATCGACATCACGACCCCGGGTGCCCTGCACGTCGAGATCGCTCTGGCCGCATTGGCCGCCGGCAAGCACGTGCTCTGCGAGAAGCCGCTGGCGAACACACTCGCGGAGGCCGAACGGATGACGGCCGCCGCGGAATCCGCTGCCCGGCAAGGGATCCGATCCATGGTCGGGTTCAACTACCGACGCACCCCCGCCCTCAGCCTCGCTCGCGACATGGTGGCCGAAGGCCGACTCGGCGAGATCAGGCATGTGCGAGCGCTGTACCTGCAGGACTGGATCAACGATCCGGACTTCCCGCTGGTCTGGCGTCTGCGCAAGGAGGAGGCGGGATCCGGGGCACTCGGCGACCTGGGGGCACACCTGATCGACCTCGCCGCCTTTCTCACCGGCCAGCGCATCAGTGGCCTGAGTGCGCTGACGCGCACGTTCATCGACGAGCGACCCCTGGCGGCATCATCCTCCGGCCTCGCCGGGGTCGGGCAGGCTGAGCGCGGGCGCGTGAGCGTGGACGACGCGGCGGTGTTCTTCGCTACCTGCGAAGGCGGAGCGATCGCGACCTTCGAGGCCACCCGATTCGCCCCCGGACGCAAGAACGCCATGCGTATCGAGCTCAACGGGTCGAAGGGCAGCGTGGCCTTCGACTTCGAGAGCATGAACGAGCTGCAGTACTACGACGCCACCGCGGTGAGCACGCACGCGGGCTTCGCCCGGATCCTCGCGACCGAACCGCAGCATCCGTACATGGAGGCGTGGTGGCCCCCGGGCCACGGCCTGGGCTACGACCACACGTTCACCAACCAGATGCGCGATCTGGTGATGGCGATCGCGAGCGGCGAGCCTCCCACACCCTCGTTCGCCGACGGGCTCTACGTACAGCGCGTGCTGAACGCCGTGGAGACGAGCGCGCAGTCGGGTTCCGCCTGGGAACCCGTCGCGAACAAGGAGGAGACGTCATGACCCGACCCATCACACTGTTCACCGGCCAGTGGGCCGACCTCCCGCTCGAGCAGGTGTGCCGACTCGCTGCGGAGTGGGGCTACGACGGGCTGGAGATCGCCTGTTGGGGCGACCACTTCGAGGTGGACCGCGCATTGGCCGAGCCGTCCTACATCGCAGATCGCAGAGCCCTGCTGGCCGAGCACGGGCTCGAGGTGTACGCGATCTCCACGCACCTGGTGAGCCAAACCGTGTGCGACGCCATCATCGACGATCGACACAAGGCCATCGTGCCGGCGCGCATCTGGGGCGATGGCGAGGCCGAAGCGGTCAGGACGCGCGCCGCCGCCGAACTCGCCGACACCGCGCGCGCGGCCGCGGCGCTCGGGGTCGAGACCGTCATCGGCTTCACCGGATCGCCGATCTGGCACTACCTCGCCATGTTCCCGCCGGTCGCCCCGGAGGTCATCGACCGCGGATACGAGGAGTTCGCGCGGCGGTTCAACCCGATCCTCGACGTCTTCGACTCGGTCGGCGTGCGCTTCGCCCACGAGGTGCACCCCAGTGAGATCGCCTACGACTACTGGTCCACCGCGCGCGCCCTGGACGCGATCGGCCGCCGCCCGGCGTTCGGTCTCAACTTCGACCCGAGCCACTTCGTCTGGCAGGACCTCGACCCGGTCGGCTTCCTCTACGACTTCAAGGACCGGATCTACCACGTGGACTGCAAGGACGCCGCCAAGCACCTCAACGGCCGCAACGGCCGGCTCGGCTCGCACCTGCCTTGGGGCGATCCGCGCCGCGGCTGGGACTTCGTCTCCACCGGACACGGCGAGGTCCCCTGGGAACGGGTCTTCCGCATGCTCAACTCGATCGGTTACGACGGCCCGATCAGCGTCGAATGGGAGGACGCCGGCATGGAGCGCCTCGTCGGCGCCCCGGAGGCGCTCGGTTTCGTCCGACGGCTCGCCGCCATCGAACCACCGCAGGCCTCCTTCGACGCCGCCTTCGCCCAGAACGACTGAAAGACGAGAACCATGGCTCAGCCGAAGAAGCACGCCCTCATCGTGCGCGGCGGGTGGTCGGGGCATGCCCCGGTCGAGGCGACCGCGCTGTTCATCCCGTTCCTCGAGGAGCACGGCTACGACGTAGCCGTATCCGATGAGCTCGAGGTATACGCGGACACCGACGTCATGGCGCGCACGGATCTGATCCTGCAGTGCTGGACGACCGGCTCGCTCACTCCGGAGCAGCTGCTCGGTCTGCGCACCGCAGTCGAGTCCGGCGCGGGATTCGCCGGCTGGCACGGCGGCATCGTGGACGCGTTCCGCGCCACGCCCGAATACCTGCACATCACCGGCGGACAGTTCGCCGCGCACCCGTGCGACATCCACGAATACCCGATCGATCTCGTGCCGGCCCGCACCGAGCACGAGATCGTCCGTGGCCTGCCCGAGACCTTCACCGTCGAGGACGAGCAGTACTGGGTGCTGTCAGACCCCGGCAACGACGTGCTGGCCACCACCACCATCCCGGCGCGCGACGGCGACCGGTGGCCGGGGCCGGTCACCGTCCCGGCGATCTGGACCCGCGGGTGGGGATCGGGTCGGATCTTCGTGTGCACGCCGGGCCATCACCTTCCGACGCTGGAACGCCCAGAGATCCGAACCGTGGTCGAAAGGGGCCTGCTGTGGGCGAGCCGTTGAACGTCGGCGTGATCGGCGCGGGAAACATCAGCGGCGCCTACCTCCGGACACTCGAGACCTTGCCGCTCCTGCGGGTCGCCGCGATCGCCGACCGGGATCCGCGGCGCGCGGCGGCCGCGGTGGCGCAGGTCCCGGGCGCGCGAGCAGCAACGCCCGAGGACATTCTCGGCGACAGCGACATCGACATCGTGCTGAACCTGACGCCGCCCGCAGCCCATGCACAGATCGCGCTCGCCGCGATCGCGGCCGGCAAGCACGTCTACGGGGAGAAACCGCTCGCAGCGAGCCGGTCCGAGGCGGCAGAGATCTGCGACGCGGCGGTCAAGGCCCGGCTACGCGTCGGATGCGCGCCGGACACGGTGCTGGGCACCGGTATCCAGACCGCCCGCGCGAGCATCGAGCAGGGCCTGATCGGGACACCGACCTCGGCCATCGCGGTCTTCACGTGCTTCGGCCACGAGCGGTGGCACCCGGACCCCGAGTTCTACTACCAGCCCGGCGGCGGACCCCTGCTCGATATGGGCCCGTACTACCTGTCCGCGCTCGTCCACATGCTGGGTCCGGTGAGATCCATAACCGGCGCCGCAAGCCGACCCCGGCCGGAGCGAACCATCGCCTCCGGACCGCGTGCGGGCACGACGTTCCCGTCCAGCATCGACACGCACGTCACCGCCGTTCTCGAACACGAGAGCGGAGCGCTCACGACGCTGGTCATGAGCTTCGACGTGTTGGCCTCCCGGGCTTCCAACATCGAGGTGCACGGCACCGGCGGATCGCTCGTCGTCCCGGACCCGAACCATTTCGACGGCGAAGTGCTGCTGGCCTCTCCCGGAGTCAGCGGATGGCAGGCATTACCTCCGTCCGCCGGGTACGTCGAAGCGGCCAGGGGATACGGGCTGGCCGAAATGGCTCAGTCCATCGGCGAGGACCGCGCTCACCGCTGCTCCGCCGACCTGGCGTACCACGTACTCGACTGCGCGCACACCCTTCTGCAGGCATCACAGGAGCACACGACGCTCGACGTGACAAGCCGCTGCGACGTACCGCCGCTGGTACCACTGAGCGGCTGATCCCCACCTTTCACCCCCACTTGTGACAATGACGACACATCAGGGAGCTTTATCATGATGAAAAGATCACGCCGGGCGACGGCTGTCGCCATCGGCTTGGGCATGGCATTGGCCGCCACCGGCTGTGCCGGCAGCAGCGGCGGCGGCAGCGACAACGGCGGCAGGTCGTCCGGCGGCCAGGTCACGTTGACGTTCTGGGAGAACGCGACGACCGGGCCGGGCGCACAGTACTTCCAGGACGCCGCGAAGGACTACCACGCGCTGCACCCGAACGTCACGATCAAGATCCAGGCGATCCAGAACGAGGACCTCGACGGAAAGCTGCAGACCGCGCTCAACTCGAACTCGATGCCGGACATCTTCCTGCAGCGCGGCGGCGGCAAGATGCAGGCCATGGTCGACGCCGGCCAGATCCAGCCGCTGAACCTCACCGCGACGGACAAGGCGAACGCGAGCGCCGCGGCGGTCGCGGGCAACACGATCGACGGCCAGGTTTACGCGATGCCGACGGACACCCAGCCCGAGGGCATCTACTACAGCAAGAATCTGTTCCAGCAAGCCGGCATCACCGCGACGCCGACGACGATCGACGAGCTCGAAGCCGACGTGGCGAAGCTCAAGAAGATCAACGTCGCGCCGATCGCGGTCGGCGCGAAGGACGCCTGGCCTGCCGCGCACTGGTACTACAACTTCGCCCTGCGCGAGTGCAGCCAGAACACGATGACGAGCACGGCCAAGACGCTCAAGTTCACCGACCCGTGCTGGACCAAGGCTGGGGACGACCTGGCCACGTTCCTGAAGGTCGACCCGTTCGAGAAGGGCTTCCTGACGACCTCCTCACAGCAGGGCGCCGGCTCCTCGGCGGGCATGATCGCCAACCACAAGGCGGGCATGGAGCTCATGGGCACCTGGGACCCCGGCGTGATCGCCAGCCTGACCCCGAACCAGAAGGCGCTGCCCGACCTGGGCTGGTTCCCCTTCCCCGCCGTGCCCGGAGGCCAGGGCGACCCCGGCGCTCTGATGGGCGGCGGAGGCGGCTACTCGCTCTCCAAGAACGCGCCGAAGGAGGCCTTCGGCTTCCTCGAGTTCCTGGTGACCAAGGACCAGCAGGAGGCCTACGCCAAGGCGTTCGACACGATTCCGGTGAACTCCGAGGCGCAGAGCGCCGTCACCGACTCTTATAACATCTCGGCGCTGCAGGCGTTCAACAAAGCGGCCTACACCATTCAGTTCCTTGACACCGAGTACGGCCAGAACGTCGGTAACGCCATGAACACCGCCGTCGTGGCTCTGATGGCCGGCCAGGGCGATGCCGCAGGCATCGTCTCGGCCACCAACGCCGCCGCCGCGAAGGGCTGAGCCCCCGTCGGCCGCGCTTCTTGCGCGAGTACGAGTGCCGCACTGCATATCAGGCAGTGCGGCACCTCGTCGCGCGCCCTACCCCTGTGAACGCGGCGGGGCCGTCGATGTTCGAACGACCAGGCTCGGCGCGACCGTCAGCCGCGGCGCGGTCGACGCCGACGGCCGTGCGCCCGGGCCCGTCGCGCGCACGATTTCCATGAGCGTCGAGAGGGCGTGTCGGCCGAGTTCGTCGAAGGCCTGCCGGACGGTGGTGAGAGGCGGGCCGATGAACTCCGCCTCGGGGATGTCGTCGAACCCGACCACGCTCACGTCCTCCGGCACGCGCACACCCGCCTGCTGGAACGCGCGGACGAGCCCGAGTGCGGCGTGGTCGTTGGCGCAGAAGACCGCGGTGATCGGATCGGCGTCCTCGTGGATCCGCGGCACCAGTTCACGGCCGAGCGCGTAGCCCGAGCGGGCGGACCAGTCGCCTCCGTACACCGGCTCGGCGACCGGCGCACCACGCTCGAGCAGGGCGCGCCGCCACCCGGCTTCACGCTCCTGCGCCTCGAGCCACAGCCGGGGACCGGCGACGTGGTGAACGGTGCGATGCCCGAGGTCGAGGAGGAACGAGGTGGCCTGCGCGGCACCGGCTTCGTTGTCGACGGCCGCCGAGGCCACGCCGGCCTGGGTACCGCAGCCGACCGCGACCAACGGGATGTCCGAGGGCACCTGGCCGAGCGCGCGCACGGCGCTCGACTGCGGAGCTATCACGATCAGCCCTTCCACAGCCTGGTCGCGCAGCCGGTCCACGGCGTCGAGCACCGCCCGCCGGTCCAACGAGGAGAGCGCGGCGACCATGACGAAATAGTCGAGGTCTTTGGCGGCCTGCTCGATCCCGTACAGCATCGAGGCCGGCCCGTAGAGCGTCGTGTTGAAGCTGACCACGCCGAGGGTCCGGGACTTCCTCGTGACGAGTGCACGCGCGGCCACGTTCGGCCGATAGCCCATCTCCTTGATGACCTCGAGCACGCGATCGCGGGTGGCCGGCTTCACGTTGGGGTGGTCGTTCAGGACCCTCGAGACGGTCTGGTGCGAGACGCCCGCGAAGCGCGCCACGTCCGCCATCCGCGGGGCCCGTCCGTCCGGTCTTCCGCCGGCCGAGGCAGGCCGCGGACGGGCGGTGGCCCCGTTCTGGACGGACGAGGGTGCTGATTCGGGCGAAGCCATGGTCGAAAGTGCCTTCCTCGCGAGGGGATGCGCTGTCGCAGTGTGGTGATGGTGATGCGGCACGAGCCCCGGACGCATCCGGGTGATGTTGTAGCGCGAGCTCCCCGGCACCGTCCAGCGTGCAGATACCCGTTTTGCCCGCCGCGAGCCGCCTATTGATGGGATGACTGTTCGCGAACGCCGCAGGACTATCGAAGCACATTTATGAAATTTCCACTATCCCCCCGTCGGCCACCCGCCCGAAGTGACCCACCGGCAGCCGACTTCACCCCAGTTGGCAGCGGATCGCGAAGACAGGCGCCTGCCTCCGCTCGTGGCGCGGCGGCTTCACTTCCTAACGGACGCCGGCCCGGCTTGGCATGTTCCCATCTGGCGATGCGCCGCGAATCAGCCGGGCTCATCCCATCACTCACGCCAGCCCTCTCCTGCTCGGCTTTGGATGTCGACGCTAACGGCCGCCATTCCTCCTCGGAGCGTGCACCGTGCGTCTTCTGCGTCATCGTTCGTGGCAGGCCGGCGGCAGCGCCGCCGTGCCGGCCGCCGCCGGTTGCCAGCTCTCCTACACCGTCACCAGCCAGTGGCAAGGCGGCTTCGGCGCGAACGCCACCGTCACCAACGCCTCCTGCGACGGCGGCGGTGAGTCGATCCGCACCCACAACCAGACGCCCACGATCGACCCCTGCGACATCGAGCACCTGTACCAGAGCCCGGCTCCCGGCTCGAACCAGAGCTACCACCTGCTGCCCTGGCGGATCGGCCCGGCCACCGTGACGGACCCGGCCTGCTGATTCAGGGCAAGACCGGGGCCTCGTCTGACAGGGGCTCGGTGTCGTCGCCGCGGTCGTCCAGCACATCGGGGACGGCCGCGGCAACGTGCGCGAGATGTCTCCTGAGCCATGTCTCCGTCGTGTTCACGCGCATCAACGCCGCCGCCTGAGCGAGAGCGGCGTCACCGGCCGCCAGCGCGTCGTAGCCGGGGTACATCATGATGCCCGGATCTCGTCGCGGCGCACGGCCAAAGGGTCACGTAGCTGCCGACCCCTGCTCAACCGAAGCATCGTCAGTGCAAACGCATACCGCAGATCGTCGCGCTTCCACTTGCAGGTCTCTGCAAGGTGTGACGGCGACATCGGGAGGAGCGACTTCCCGTCGTGCACGCGCGAGACGATTCGCGAGGCTGCCCCTTGCTCCGCTTGCTCACGCGGGCCGCCGCACGCCCCGACCGAGAACCGCTCCCACCCATCACCCTGGCCGACGTCCTCGACATCGGCCAGGGTGATGGGTGTGCGGCTAGTTCAGGGTCCATTGCTGGTTGGCGCCGCCGTTGCAGGCCCAGAGTTCAACGAGGGTCCCGTCGCTGGTGGCATTGCCGGTCACGTCCAGGCAGAGGCCTGATTGGACGCCGGTGGCGGTGCCGTTGGAGTTGAGGTTCCACTGCTGGTTGCTCTGGCCGTTGCAGGTCCAGATGATGGCCTTGGTGCCGTTGGCGGTGCCGTTGCCGTTGGCGTCGAGGCAGAGGGTCGAGCCGCCGACGGTGAGGGTCAGGGCCCCGGCGGAGGTGTGGGTCCAGTGCTGGTTGGCCTGGCCGTTGCAGTCGTAGACCTGCTGCTGCGTACCCGTCGTCGTGGTCGAGTTCGGGTCGTCCAGGCACTTGCCCGCACCCACCGCGTGCAGCGCGCCGGACGAGCCCGAGGTGCCGCCCCCACCGCTGCCGTATCCGGCGGCGACGATGTTCGCCTGCACGGCGGCGTCGGTGGCGTCCGACGGGTAGCCCGCGACGATCGCGCCCTCATAGAACGTGCCCTGGCTCAGGTTGCTGCCCGTCGCGCAGCAGTCGCCGCCGCTGCCGAGGATGACCGCGCCCTGCTGGTGCATCGGGTTGTAGCCGGGCGGGAGGCTCCCGTTCCACAGCGTCGTCAGGCCGCCTGATTGGGCGTTGCCGCCCTTGATCGCCATCTGCGTGGTGCCGTTGTTCTTCAGCATCGCGGTGACGTAGCTGTTGGTGAACGCGCGCTGGCCGGAGTTCCAGGACTGGCTGCCGCCCGAGAAGAGCCCGTATTCGAGGTCGGCCTGGACCCACGGGCCCGATCCTGAGCAGCCGCCGAACCAGCAGCTCGTGCTGAAGTTGATCGCGTCCATCGCGCCGGCGCCGTCGGCCTTGCGGTCGGTCTCGCTGTTGCCGTAGTCGAAGCAGCAGCCGCCGTTCACGTGCGTGCCGGAGGTGACCATGTAGGCGCCCTGCGGGCTGCTGCCCTTGGGTATCCCCGACGACGAGCCGTTGTGCCAGTAGCTGTTGCCCGGGTTGACGTACAGCGAGTAGACCTTGCTGCCCCCGACCGTCAGCGACTCGCGGGTCGCACTCGCCGGCGTGTCGTCGCCACCTGCTCCCCCGCTGCCCTGGTAGGCCAGGTCGTTCCCGTGTCCGGACTGGTCGTAGATGATCGTGATGACGCATGAGGTGTTCGCGCAGAAGGCATCCTGGGCCTGGGCGTCGGCGCTGCCGCCGACGGTCGACACGCCGATGTTCGCCGTCGTGCCGTCGGACGAGCGCCGCACCTGGTAGAGCGCCCCGTCGTAGGCCGCGTACAGCGCCCGGACCGTGCTGTGCGCCGCGACGCACGGCGTGCCGCCCGCCGCGTAGATGTCACACGGACCCTGCGACGCGGCCTGGGCCGTCCCCCCGGCGACCGCCGCGCCGACGAGGGCGCCGAGCAGCACGGCGAACACCGTCCCCAGCCCGGTGAGTCTCTGTCTTCCCCTATGCATGCTTTCTTCCTCACTGTGAGAAGGATGTCCGGTTGCGACCGCCCTCGGTCGAAGCTTTCATGCGGCGCTCGAGCGGCGCGGCAGCGCCGTGTGTCTTTGTGTTCGAAACTGACAAGTGGATCACGTGACGTCCCTGGCGCAACACGGGCCGCGCCGCGCGTGCGGCCGTGATCCTCGCCGTCAGTCAGTACCTGGAATGCGTCTGGAGCGTTGGTGGGTGAGAACCGGATCGCGCGATCGATTCGCTGGGATATTAGGGCTCTGGGTGCCCATCGTCAACGGATGTAACCGGGAGGCGGCGCAGTGCGCTGCCGCAGCTATCGAATCGATTCGTAGAAAAATCGGGGTGGTGCGGCCTGCCCGGGCCGGTCGCGCCGTGACTCTCGGATGCCGCGCAGAGACCTGCCACAGCCCGCGCACACATTGTGTGAACGCGTGCGTTGTGGCAGCTGCCGCGGCTTCAATACGTTTGATCGTGTGACCGACTCTTCCGCGAGCGCGCTCTGGTGGGAGCCGGGCCGTGGGCGCGGACTCATCAGCGTCTTCGATGATGCGGACCAGTCTCCTGTGTTGGACAGGCGTATCCGAGGCGGCGCGACTGCGCCGGGATGCTCGCCGTAGGTGCCGCTCTGCTTGACCAGCTTGATCGTGTGGCTGCCTGAGGCGAGCCCGATGATCGTGACCAGGGCGGCCTGGGCCATTCGCTGACCGGAAGTGGCGGCGCTGACCGTCTATCACGAGCCGTCGACGCACACCGCGACGTTGCCCTCGTCGTTGTTCGGTTCGGACAGGACGATGATGCCGCTGCCGTTGAACGTGTAGCTGGCCGAGACGCCGTTGTTGCCGGTGGCATGCACGTCGTTCGAGAAGTCGCCGTCACCGCGGCCCGCGCCGGCGTCCTCGGCGGCCTCGGCCTCTGACCCGGCGGTCGAGGCCGACGGCCGCAGCGCTCACTGCCAGCAGCCAGCACGCCTTCGAAAAAATCAACAGCACTCACCAGAGCACGGGCGTGGTGCGTCAAAGAGCACGTACGCACCAAATCAGCTGCCGTGATCGGCGAATGACCATCAGGACCGGGATGCCGAAGGCTGATGACAATGCCGCCGTGGCGGGCCGGACGCACTCAGTCCGGTCCGCCACGGCGGCACCTGTCGTCGATCAGCGGGCTAGTGTTGCAATGTCAGCAGTGCGGGCCGCCATGGGAGCTGGTCGTAGGAGCCGCCGGCGCTCGGATCCTTGCCCTGGTAGAGGAACTGCAGGTTGCAGGGGTCGATGGTCATCGTCTGGTCCGGGTTGTTGCGCACCAGGTCGCCGTGGCTGATGTCGTTGGTCCAGGTGGCACCGCTGTTGGCCTTGCCCGCGAACGGGCTGCTCTCGCTGGTGGCCTGCGGGGTCCAGGAGCCGCTCAGGCTGGTGGCCGTGTACGAGCGGAAGTAACGGTATCCGCTGGCGCCGATCGCCTCGACGATCATGAGGTACTGGTTCTGGCCCTGGACCTTGTAGACCTCGACCGCCTCGAACAGGTTGTACTGCGAGTCGCTCAGAACCGTCGTGTACGACGTCCCGAAGCTGCCGGGGAAATTGCCGATCGGCATGCTCGCCCGGTAGATGTTGCCGTTGTCGCCGGCGAAGAACAGGTACATGTTCGTGCCGTCGCCGATCAGGGTCTGGTCGATCGGGCCGGTGCCGGAGTTGGCGATGCTCCCGGTGAACAGCGCTTGCTGCGACGACCAGCCGTTGGGGTTGGTCGGATCGCTGGAGGTGCGGTAGCTGAACGGCCAGGCGCCCCATTGGGATGCCAGCACCCAGATGTTCTTCGGCGCGAAGTAGAACAGCGTGGGAGCGACCGCGGCCTGGCTCATGCCGGTCTGGGTGGCCGAGGCCATGTCGGACCAGTTGGTGAAGGGGCTGAAGGCCATCGAGCCGTAACCCGATCCCGATGACGAGACGTTCGACGCGTAGACGATGTGCTTGCCGTTGTAGACGACGTCGGTGAAGTCCTTGAGCGAGACCCAGCCGCTCTGCGGCGTCGCCAGCGGGCCGGTCGACGTCCAGTGGTAGGTCGACGGAAGGGCGCAGGTGCCGCCCGTCCCCGTCGACGACGCCGAGGGTGAGGCAGAGGGCGTCGAGCTGGCCGACGCCGACGGGCTGGTGCTGGGGGTCGCGCTCGGCGTGGATGAGGCGCTGGGCGTGGGAGTACCGCCTCCGACCGAGCCCGTGCAGGTGGTGCCGTTGAGACTGAAGGAGGAGGGAACGGGGTTGCTGCCGCTCCAGGAGCCGTTGAAGCCGAGGGCCGTGCTGCCTCCGGTGCCGATCGACCCGTTGTAAGAGGCGTTGGTGACGGTGACATTGCCGCCGCTCTGGGTGTAGCTGCCGTTCCACAGCTGCGTGATGCTCTGTCCCGCGGTGAAGGACCAGGACAGGGTCCAGGCGGTGATGGGGCCGCCGAGGTTGGTGATGGACAGGTTCGCGCCGAACCCGCCGCCCCATTGGCTGCTGATCGTGTAGGAGACCTGGCAGCCGGCGGCTGCTTGGGCGGCGGGCGTGGCGGCCACGGTCATGCCGGCGGCGGCGAGCACGGTGACCGTTCCGGCGGCCAGCCATGGTCGACGATCGAAAACTCTCAAGGTGAATCCTGCCTTCGGGTCGAGGAGGTCGGACAGCGCGCCCGTCGGGGCGGACGCGGAACCGAAGTGGCTGACGTGCTCCGCGCGGCCGTTCGCTTGTCTAACGGAGGGTCCATTGCTGGTTGGTCTGGCCGTTGCAGGTCCACAGTTCGAGCGCAGTGCCGTCCGCGGTGCCGGCTCCGGCAGCATCGAGGCAGAGTCCTGACCCGACGCCGGTGAGGGTGCCGTTGGAGTTGAGGCGCCACTGCTGATTGGCTTGGCCGTTGCAGGTCCAGATCACGACTTTGGTGCCCGGACTGGTGCCCTGGCCGCTGGCGTCGAGGCAGTCTCCGCCGTAGACGCGCAACTCGCCGGCGGCGGTGGATGTCCACTGCTGGTTGGTACGGCCGTTGCAGTCCCACAGTTCCAC
Source organism: Actinospica robiniae DSM 44927 (assembly GCF_000504285.1). Classification (NCBI taxonomy): domain Bacteria; kingdom Bacillati; phylum Actinomycetota; class Actinomycetes; order Catenulisporales; family Actinospicaceae; genus Actinospica; species Actinospica robiniae. The sequence continues at coordinate 1,290,577 of NZ_KI632511.1, forward strand.
CTGTGTACCGAGCGTCTGCGTGCCGCCGGGAACGTCGACGCACCGGCCCGAGGCCGTCCCGGCGATCGCGTTGGCCGCGGCGGGGCTGGCAGTCGGGCTCTGGCTGGGGTTGCCGGGTTGACCGATGCTTCCGGTTACGGAGAGCAGAGCCGAGTACCAGACAGCGGCCATCTTGTCGTAGCCGGCCGCGTTGGGATGCACGCCGTCGGAGAGGTCGGCCGTGGTCAGCGCGTCGTACATGTCGACCAGGTGCACGTGCTTGCCCGCGGCCACTTTGCTCGAGACGATCCCGGGGAGCGCCGCGTTGAACGTGCGCACCTCGGCGTTCTGAGACGCGTTGGCGAGCGGGATGATCTGCGCGACGAACACTTCGGCGCTGGGCACGGCGGCGGTGATGTGGTCGATGAGCGCGGAAAGCCGGTTCGGGGCGTTGGCCACGTCATAGTTCTGCAGCACGTCGTTGGTGCCGATGTGCAGCAGGACCGTGTGCGGCTGATAGGTGTTGAGCCAGCCGGTGATGTTCGCGTCGATCTGGTCGATGCGCCAGCCCGAGTGGCCTTCGTGGTCATGGTCGCCGAGGCCGGCCGGACCGTTCGAGAGCGAACCGACGAAGTCGACTTTGTAGCCCGCCGTGACAAAGCGCTGCCACAGACCTATTCGGTATCCGCCAGGCACCGCGTTCCCATCGGTGATCGAGTCGCCCAACGGCATGACCTTGACACCGCCGTTGGATTCGGCGCTGGCGGTCGCGGTTCCCAACACCAGCACCGTCACGCAGGCCGCTAGCGCGGTCACGGCCGCGAGGATCGCGGCAAGCCATCGTTCTCGCCTACCCCTGCTCATCATCGCCGTCCTCCGAATCGTTTCCCAGTGGAGCCGCCGCCCTGCGCGACGCAGCCACCCGTTCGCAACCTGACGCATCAACAGCCGCGTCGTGATGGGATGTATGCACGCGACCCTTCGGGGCTGCGGGGTCAAAGTGCCAAGACAACGGCGGTAATGCAAGACCACTCGACACCCTGAGTCACACTTCTGAGGTGACTTGCCTAGGCTTGGACCTGACCTGCTCCGTTGAAACGCATTCGACGATGGCCTGTTGCCGATTCCCCCCGACCTTGGTGAAACTTACGGCCCGAGTCGCCCCGGCCGGATCGGAGCATGGCCGGGGCATCCCATCACTCGCTTCGGTTCGGTGCTCTCGCGGGAAGGAGACCGGAGTCCTCACGCTCGCGCCACTCTGGGGGCCCCGGCCCTCGGGCAGGTCCGGCGGCCCGCGATCTGATCAGCTACAGGTCGCGCCGCCGAGCGTGAGAGCAGCGGGGCTGGAGTCGTTGCTCGTCCAGGTGCCCAGCAGGACGCAGCTGCCGAACCGGCAGGCGGTGCCCCAGTAGATCGCGTTCATCGTGGCGTTGCCGGTGTCCGTGTTCGAGGTTTCCCCGCTGCCGTAGTCGAAGCAGCACCACTGGTTGACCTGCTTGGAAGAGATCACCATGAATATTCCTTCGGGTGGTGAACCGGTGGGGCGCCCTTCGCCTCCGGTGGGGCGCCCTTCGCCGCGCCGGTGCGATACCCGACGCCCGGGACACCTCGATCCCGTAGACGCAATGCCCACCGATTGCGACAGGCAGTGCGGCGGCGCCCGCCGGCTGCTCGCGGAGCCGGGGCGTCATGGCGACGCAATCGAACCACAGGCTCCGAAACTTTCGATTTGGGCCCGAAATTCATCAATTTTTTCGGGGCTTTTATGCCGATTAAGACATCACTGGATCTTCTTATTCTTCACTCTTGTCACTGTAGACACATCAGCCCCATTAGCTGATCTTGATGCATCTCGAAATCTTTCCGAAACCGATTGACAGGTGTCGTCCGGGATTCAACACTCCCCGTTGAAACCGTCCGGCCCTACTCCGGGCGGCCTGGGCAAGACCCTGAAGTCAGGAGGCACACGTCCGTGCACACCCTCGCAAGTCTCCCTAGACCGCGCAGCGGAGGCAGCCGGCTGCGGCTGTTGCTCGGCCTCATCGTGGCCATGATCACGGCCATCGTGGTGCCCTGCGGCGCCGCGAGCGCGGCGACCACCATCTGTTCGAGCCAGACCGGCACGAACGGCGGCAACTACTACCAGATGTGGACCAACGGCCAGGGTTCCGCGTGTATGACGCTGAACTCCGGCACCAGCTACTCCACCAGCTGGAGCAACGTCGGCGACTTCGTCGACGGCGTCGGCTGGAACCCGGGCAGCAAGCAGACGATCAACTTCAGCAGCAGCCTCAACGCCTCCGGCACCACCCTCGTCTCGCTCTACGGCTGGTCGACCAACCCTCTGGTCGAGTACTACGTAGAGGAGAACTACACCGGCTCGCCGAACACGGCGGGCACCTACATGGGCCAGGTCAGCAGCGACGGCGGCACCTACAACATCTACGAGCACCAGCAGGTCAACCAGCCCTCGATCCAGGGCACGACCACCTTCGAGCAGTACCTGGCCATCCGCACCTCGCCGACCAGCAGCGGCACCATCACCTTCCAGAACTTCGTCAACGCCTGGTCGAGCCACGGCATGAACCTGGGCTCGATGAACTACCAGATCATGGCCACCGAGGCCTGGGGCGGCGGCAGCGGTAACGCCAGCGTGTCCGTGGGCACCGGCGGCGGAAGCGGCGGCGGAAGCGGCGGCGGAAGCGGCGGCGGCGGCGGTGGCGGCGGTGGCGGTGGCGGCGGTGGCGGTGGCGGCTCCAGCGGCTGTACCGCCACCCTGTCGGCCGGAACCGTCGGCAACAACTGGTACAACCTCAACGTCAACGTAAGCGGCTCCAACAACTGGACCGTGACCATGAACATGGTCTCGCCGTCCGTCGTCTACTCGACCTGGAACGTCTCCGCCACCTGGCCGAGCCAGTACGTGATGGTCGCCAAGCCGAACGGAAGCGGAAACAACTTCGGCGTGACGATATCCACGAACGGCACATGGACCTGGCCATCAGTCAGCTGTAGCACTTCCTAGGCCAGAGGCCGCACCGGCACCCGCCACCGAGCCGGCATCGGGCTGGGCAAGGGAACGCAGCGCATGCATCAGGCGAGCCCCCGCGGCCAGGCCCGGCACCCGTCGGGTCGGATCGCGGGGGCTCCGGCGTCGCGCGGTGGCGGCGGATGGGCGCGTGACGCAACGGAAACGCCGGTTCTACGCGAGATCAACACGCTGATCATCCTCGCCGAACGGTGCTGCGCCCTGCGCGCTGGCCGTGCGCCGAAGAGGCAGCAGGCTGATATGTTGCGCAACTTCTCAGCCTAGCTCCGCACTTCCCATCGATGTATCGTGCCAGTGACTACGCATTTTGGAGCGGAAGCCGCCCCGCAAGAGCCGTTTCCGCACTCCTCCAGTTCATCAAAGTTGCGCAAAAAGAAGTGGAAACAAAGGCGAGCGAAGGAGAACCATGGAGAATAGTCGAGCAGATGATGCGGCCGAGCGCCCTGCGCGCCTGACCCGCCGGGCGTTGCTCGGGACCGGGGGCGCCGCGGTCGCGGCGCTGTCTCTGGGCGCAGCGGGGACAGCGGCTGCGGCCTCGACGAGCTCCGGCACCTCGCGGGGCGAGGCGCCTTTCGGTCCGGTCACGGTGACCGACCCGGGATCCGGCGCTTCGTACGCGCGAGCCGTACGCCTCGGCGACGGGCGGCCGGGCGGATCGCGAACGTTCCTGGCGACCTTTCAGCAGTTCGATCCGAGCAGGCCGGGCGGGTTCGAGATCTTCCGCAGCGACGACGGCGGCCACACCTGGGATCAGCGGGGCAATGTGCCCGACGACGGCGACCCCGGAAAGATCTGGCTGCAACCGTTCCTCTACGAGTTGCCGCGCGCCTTCGCCGGCCTGCCGAAAGGCGCGGTGCTGTGCGCCGGCAACGCGCTGGATTCCTCGAGCACCCGGATCGTGCTGTACGCGAGCCTCGACCGTGGCCAGAACTGGCGGTACCTGAGCACAGTGGCGGTGGGCGGCCCGCCCAACCCGACGAACGGCAACACGCCCGTATGGGAGCCGTTCCTGCTGCTGCACCGCGACCGGCTCGTCTGCTACTACTCCGACCAGCGAGACCCGAGATACGGACAGAAGCTGGCGCATCAGACCAGCAGGGACCTGCGCCACTGGGGCCCGGTCGTCGACGACGTCGCCAGCCCGGAGTACAGCCAGCGGCCCGGCATGATCACCGTCGCACAGGTGCATCGCAACCTTTGGATCACGACCTACGAGTTCGGCGTCTCGGACACCTACTACCCCGTGCGCTACAAGCTCGCCCCGGACCCGGAGTCCTTCGGCTCCTCCCCCGCCCTGGAACTCCTCGACCAAGACGGATACGCCCCGTCCGCCGCCCCGACCGTGACCTGGTCGGACTCCGGCGGCCCGCACGGCACCATCATCTTGAGCGCCAACAGCGACCAGGACTTCTTCACCAACTCCGCCCTCGGCGATCCGGGCAGGTGGACCCGGTTGTCTTCCCCGATGCCGAGGGGCTACAGCCGATACACCATCCCGCTGACCGACTCGGGATCGTGGCACCAGCCCGGCCTCGTCTTCGTCGTGACCGGCGCACCCTACGCCGAGGACGCGCCGATCCAGGCGGGCGTCATACGGCTGGGCTGAGCTTGCCGATGCGACCGGCGCCTCCCACCGTCCCAACGGCGCTCCGGTCGAACCGTGGACCTGCAACGACGGCGGCATCTGCAGTGAAGCCCGGGAGAGCGCCCGTGCCGGCGCTCCGAAATCCGGCACCTTGGCATGCCCACCTGACACGGAGTCGATATGACCCACACCCACTGGGCGCGGCGAAAGGCGGCGCTTTGCGCCGCCGCGCTGCTGGCGTCCACCCTCACCTCGGCGGTCGCCGCCCCACCGGTCGCGTCCGCGGCCGCGGGCAGCGCGGTGCCCGTCTACCTCGACACGCACTATTCCTTCGCCGAACGCGCCGCTGACCTGGTCTCGCGGATGACGCTGACCGAGAAGGTGCAGCAGTTGCACACCAGCAGCGCTCCCGCGATCCCGCGCCTGGGCGTGCAGGAGTACACGTATTGGAGCGAGGGCCAGCACGGCATCAACACACTTGGCGCCGACTCGAACAACGGCGGCGTGACCGGCGGCGTGCACGCCACCAGCTTCCCGACGAATCTCGCCTCGACGATGACCTGGGACCCCGCGCTGATCTACCAGGAGACCACGGCCATCTCCGACGAGATCCGCGGCGAATTGGACAAGTCCCTGTGGGGCACCGGCCAGAACAACATCGGCCCGTCCGCAAGCGACTACGGCTCCCTGACCTACTGGGCGCCGAACGTCAACCTCGACCGCGACCCGCGCTGGGGCCGCGCCGACGAGGCTTTCGGCGAAGACCCCCACCTCGTCAGCCAGATGGCCGGCGCGTTCATCGACGGATACCAGGGCCAGACCCTGGCCGGCACGCAGACGACGCCGTACCTGAAGGTGGCGGCGACCGCGAAGCACTTCGCGCTCAACAACAACGAGAACAACCGGCACGCCGACTCCTCCGACGCCAGCGACACCGACATCCGCGACTACTACACCGCCCAGTTCCGTAGCCTGGTGGAGGACTCGCACGTCGCCGGCCTGATGACGTCTTACAACGCCATCAACGGCACCCCGTCGCCTGCCGACACCTACACCACCGACGCGTTGGCGCAGCGCACTTGGGGATTCGACGGCTACATCACCTCCGACTGCGGTGCCGTCGGCGACATCAGCGCCCCGACCAGCCACGACTGGGCACCCTCCGGCTGGACCAACTCGGTCGTGAACGGCACCGCGACCTGGACGAACAACGCGACCGGCGCGCAGATTCCGGCCGACGCGGGCGGACAGGCGTATGCGCTGCGCGCGGGGACCGACGTCAACTGCACCGGTGGCGACGCCACGGTCGGCAACATCGAGGCCGCGATCAAGGCCGGGATCCTCAGCGTGGGCGTCATCGACCATGCTCTGGTCCAGTTGTTCACCGTGCGCATGGAGACGGGCGAGTTCGACCCGCCGAGCAAGGTTGCTTACACCCGGATCACCAAGGCGCAGATCGAGAGCCCGGCCCACCAGGCGCTGGCCGAGAAGGTCGCCGCCAACTCCCTCGTGCTACTCGAGAACGACCCGCTGCCCGGCACCTCCGCGACCCTGCTGCCCGCGAACGCGGCCGCGCTGAAGAACGTCGTCATCGTCGGGGACCTTGCCGACGCGGTCACCCTCGGCGGCTACTCCGGTGACCCGAGCCTGCAGGTGAACGCCGTGCAGGGCATCACCGCCGCCATCAAGGCCGCCAACCCGGACGCGACCGTCACCTTCGACGCCTGCTCCACCTCCACCACCGCCACCACCCCGGCCGCCTGCTCCGCTCAGACCCTGGCCGCGATCAAGACCGCGGACCTGGTCGTGGTGTTCGCCGGCACCGACGCGAACACCGCCGGAGAGGGAAACGACCGCATGAGCCTCGCCATGCCCGGCAACTACGATTCCCTGATCAGCCAGGTCGCCGCCGTCGGCAATCCGCGCACGGTACTGTCGCTGCAGACCGACGGTCCGGTGGATATCGAAAACGTCAAGAACGACTTCCCCGCCATCGTCTACAGCGCTTACAACGGCGAGAGCCAGGGGGCCGCGCTGGCCGACGTCCTGTTCGGTAGGCAGAACCCGAGCGGGCACCTCGACTTCACCTGGTACAAGGACGACTCGCAACTCCCGTCGATCCACAATTACGGCCTGAGCCCCGCGGACACCGGCGGTCTGGGCCGCACCTACCAGTACTTCACCGGCACCCCGAGCTACCCGTTCGGTTACGGCCTGAGTTACACCGGCTTCTCCTACTCCAAAGTCCACGCCTCACGGGGCGCCGATGCCAACGGCAAGGCCGTAGTGCAGTTCGACGTGACCAACACCGGCGCCACCCCCGGCGCGACCGTCGCGCAACTCTACGTCGCCGCTCCGGCCGTGTCCGGCGTACAGGTGCCGGCCAAGCAGCTCGAGGGCTTCGTCAAGACCAGGGTGCTCAAGCCCGGTCAGACCCAACACCTGTCCATCACCGTGAACGTCTCCGACCTCGCCGGGTGGGACGAACAGCACCAGAAGAACGTCGTAGACGACGGCACCTACACCCTGGACTTGGCCACCGACGCCACCGACACCGTGGCCTCATCGCCGCTTCGGGTCACCGGCGCGATCACCCCGCGCGTCCAGTACGTGACTGTGCAGCCCGACCAGGTCGTCTTCGCCCCCGGCGACCGGCTCGATCTGACCGGTCAGAATCCGTGGATCGCCGACGACACCGCGCAGGCCGCGCAACACCAGAGCGCTGACGGCATCGTCGAGGCCGTCGACAACGACGAGTCCTTCGCTAACCTCGCCGCCGAGCACGTCAGCTACAGCAGCGACAATCCCGCGGTGGCGACGGTCAGCCGCGACGGCATCGTCACCACGCGCGGCGTCGGAGCCGCGACGATCAGCGTGACCATAGACGGCGTCACCGGCTCCACACCGATCATCGTGACCGAGCCGCTCTCGATGACCGCCCCGTCCGTTGCCGTTCCCGGCGCCGACTTCTCCGTGACCGCCACAACGGCGAACCCGAGCGGCGGCGAAACCCTGCGGCAAGCCGGCTTCAGCCTCACCGCTCCGGACGGATGGACCGTCACCCCGAGCACACCCGCCGACTTCCCGACCGTCTCCCCCGGCCGGACCATCACCACCACGTGGACGGTTTCCGTTCCCGCAGGAGCCACACCCACGCAGAGCGCCCCTGCTTTGACGGCACAGCTCAACTTCACCGACAGCGCCGGCAAGCACAGTGAGAGTAGCGGCACGACGCTCTCGATCCCCTACTCGTCGATCACCGCGGCCTACAACAACCCCGGGGTCAGCGACGACTCGGACACGGCCGCAGGCAACCTGGACGGCGGCAACGCCAGCTTCTCCGCCCAAACGCTCGCGGCCGCGGATCCGAGCCTCACTCCCGGGGCCACCTTCACCCATGACGGGCTCACCTTCACCTGGCCCGCCGCCGCCGCAGGTACGCAGGACAACATCGTCGCGACCGGCCAGACCATCCCCGTCTCCGGCACCGGATCGACCCTGGGCATCATCGGCACGGCCGACTACGGCGCCGCGTCCGGCACCGCGGTCATCACATACTCCGACGGCACCACCCAACCATTCAGCCTCGCCTTCAACGACTGGTGGACCAACGCCGCCGCGCCGGGTGGCGACGTGCTGACCACCCTGCCCTATCTCGACAACGCGAACGGAGCGCAGCACAACCAGGTCAGTCTCTACGCGGCCACGGTCGCGCTGACTCCCGGCAAGACCATCGAGTTCCTGACCCTTCCCGATGTCGGGGCCGCTCTGATCAACCAGACCGCGATGCACATCTTCGCCGTGTCCGTCGGCTGACGACGGCAAAGGGCCGTGGCGGGCCGGGCAGAGCATGCGTCCGGCCCGCCACGTCCGGCCCCGAACAGGTGGGGGCGGGCGAGCCGAGAGGCACCCGCGTTCATCCGTGTGACGGCCAAAGGAGGATGATCACGCCCTGCTTGCACCGGCAGCCGGGGTTGTTCGATCGGCCTCGAACAGACTTACCGGAACCCGGACGCCGACGGCCGCGACCCAGACCCACTCGTTCCGGCGCCGCGCGCACCTGCGAACGGACGGTCCCGATCTACCAGCGCAGCGTGCGCCTTTGCTCGAATGCGGTTCATGGCGATGGGTTCACGCCGATCGGTGCGAACTGTTCCTCCTCGTCGGGTCCGAGCCGCCGCAGGTGGATCATGGTGCTCGCCTGGTCGCCCGTCGGCAGGTCGAGGGGCAGCCCCCGAGCCAGCAGTACGGCTCCGTGGTGCACACGACCGGAGTCGGCCTCTCGATAGCGGGCCCGTGGATCGAGGGCGCGCAGCGGCAGGGCCGGGTCCGCCCGGCCGAAGCGGCGGGATCTCAGGAAGGCGAGCACGACGATCTCGGATTCATCGGACGCGACGTATTGGACGGCGGTCAGCGCGTCGCGGCCCGGCGTCCCGAGCCGGTACTGTGTCCCGTGCTGAATCAGTGGCCTGAGTACCTTGTAGCGTGCGATCAGTGTTCCGAGGCGCGAGAGCTCAGCCTCGTCGCACGCGGCGAGGTCGAGGCCGACGCCGAGTACGCCGGCCGCGGCGACGTGGAACCGCTGATCGAGCGGGCTCTCCCGTCCGGTCCACGGGTTCGGTGATGCCGTGATCCACGCGCCCATGGTCTGCGCGGGGTAGACCTGCGTGTATCCGTGCTGTATCTCCAAGCGGTCGACGGCGTCGGTGTTGTCCGAGGGCCAGACTTGATCGGTGCGCACGAGCATCCCCAGGTCCACGCGTCCGCCGCCGCTCGAACAGTTCTCGATACGCAGTGCGCGATGGTCGGCGCGCAGCCGGTCGAGGATCGTGTAGAGGTTCTCGACATACGCGGACCACAGACGGTCGTCCGCACGCTCGTCGAGCGGGCCGACTTCGGTCAGCGGCCGGTTCATGTCCCACTTGAGGAAGTCGATCTCGTTGTCGCGCAGCAGGCGGTCGATCGTCGCGTGCACCCATGCGGCTACGGCGGGACGGGCGAGGTTGAGCACGTGCTGTCCGCGTATTCGGGTGCGGTGGCGGTGCGGGCGATGGATGATCCAGTCCGGGTGCGCCCGGTAGAGGTCGCTGTCCGGGTTGGCCATCTCCGGCTCGACCCAGAGCCCGAACTTCATGCCGAGGCCGTGCACGTGCTTGATCAGAGGCCTGAGTCCATCGGGGAAACGTTCGGGATTCGGCGCCCAGTCTCCGAGTCCCGCAGTGTCATCGACGCGCCGGCCGAACCAGCCGTCGTCCATGACGAACAGCTCCACGCCGATCTGGGCAGCCCGGTCGGCGAGTGCCATCTGCGCATTGAGGCTGACCTCGAACCCCGTCGCCTCCCACGAGTTGTAGAGCACCGGGCGCAGCTCCAGCGGGTGCTTCAGAACATGTGCACGGACGTACTCGTGCCAGGCGCGGCTCGCGCCGCCGAAGCCGCCTTCGGTGTACATGCCGACGCTGACCGGCGTCGACAGCTCCTCGCCTGGTTCGAGCAGGCGGGATTCAGCACCGTGGCCCGACCCGAGGGAGAGCGACACCCGATCGCTCGGCATTCGCTGGGCAAGGATCTGCCAGTTTCCACTCCAGGCGAGCGCGGTGCCGTAAACCGCACCCTGGTCCTCGCTCGCAGTACCGTCGTCGATCATCGCCCACGGGTTCGCGTGGTGGCTCGTCACGCCGCGCCTGCTGCCGAGGGCGGTCTCACCGTGGGCGAGTGGCGCGCGCTGCAGTCGGCCCTCGCCGTTCCACTGGCCGTAGGCATGGCTGAGCCGGTAGTCCGGAAGTTCGGGCAGGACCCAGGTGGCGGAGTCGGCCCGGACGACCTCGATTGGCGTCTCGGAACCGGTGTGACGCACGGTCAGGTGACGTTCGATGGCCGGACTTCCGGCGCGCACGCGGTATATGGCTTCGACGGTGAGCGGGAAGAAGGAGTCCTCGAAGCTCAGGACGAGTTCGTCGTCGGTGAGGCGGTGGCGGGTGTACCGCAGATCGAGATCGCGCGCGCCGTCGGCGAAACGGACCTGGAGACCGGCATGGCCGTAGCGCGCTTGCCCGGCCGGGCTCAGATCCAGTACGCCGTCGCTCGGAACCTCGCAACTGCGGGAACGCGCAGGGGGATACTCGAGCAGTGAGACGGCCTGTTCGACGGTCAGTGCGCGCCCCCAGTGCAGGCTGTAGAGGAGGTCATCGTCGCCGACCCGCAGCACGTAGGACGAGTCCGCCGCTGTCAGAACCCAGAGTCGGTGCTCGCGGGCGTGCGCGATCAATGGCATGAATGATCCCCTTTTGTGAACGGTGAACGGGCCGCAGGCAGGAGCCGCGCCCGTCGTCGCGCTGGTCGAACGCGGTTGTGAGTGGGTCGGCCGCCGCGGCCGGGCGACGGCCTGATGGTCCGGGGCGGCGGTTTCAGCGGGCGGCGGGTCCGCTGCTCTCGCGCAGGATCAACTCGGGTTCGGCCCAGATGGCTCGCGTGGGCATGAAGTTCGGGTCGAGCAGATTGTGCAGCAGGCCGAAGGCCGCCCGGCCGAGGCCCTCGAAGTCCAGCCGGACACTGGTCAGGGCCGGATTCAGATACGCGGAGTGCGGCGCGTCGTCGAAACCGACGACGCTCAGATCCGCCGGCACATCCCGTCCGGCTTCCCGCGCGGCGCGCAGGACGCCGAGCGCGAGATCGTCGTTTCCGGCCAGGATCGCCGTAACGCCTGGGTTCGCCAGCATTTCGCGGGCGGCAAGGTAGCCTGAGCGCGGGGTCCAGCCGCCGGTGCTCGGGGTCGGCACCGGGCGGCCCGCGACGGTCAGCGCGTCCTGCCATCCCCGGGTGCGCTGACTGAGCTTCTGCGTGGAGGAGGGGATGGTCAGGTAGTGCACGGTCTCGTGTCCGAGGCTGAGCAGATGGCGGGTGGCGCGGAAAGCGGCCTCGCGGTCGTCGATCCAGACACGCGGGCGGCGGTCCTGTATCTGTCCTTCGGCCGGCCGCTCGACAACACCGACAACCGGTATATCCGCAGGCAGTGCCTCGAGCGCACGTACCCCGACCGCTTCGAAGGCGATCACAATGGCGGCACGGTCACGGGAGAGACGTCCGGTCACCTCCTGAGGGCTCATGGCCGCATCCGGCTCGAGAACGCTGATGCCCACGGTGAATCCGGCGGCCCGCGCCGCCTCCTCGATGCCGCGCAGGGTCGCGGCGGCCCCGTACGCGGCCGTGTCGGCGGTGAACACCGTCACGGCCCGCACGGGCCCGCCCGCGAGCGCCTGCGCGGCACGGTGTGGAGTGAAGCCGAGTTCCTCGATGATCGCCAGCACGCGTGCGCGCGTCGCGGCGCTCACGTGCGGCTTGTTGTTGATCACCCGGGAGACGGTCTGGTGCGAGACCCCTGCGGCGCTCGCCACCTGCCAGATGCTGGTGGCGGCACCGCGCTCGGGCGGCGTCGGCGCCGAGGTGTCCGTGTTGATGCTACCGCTCCCTTGTCACTCGGCTGCTGTTGTCGAGAATAATCCGGCGAGCGCTCAGCTGCCGTCGGCCACCGCGGCGTTGGACACGCTCGTGATGTCGCTCGCGGCCGCCTGCGGGGCCATCTGGTCGAGCCAGACCTGGTTCATGTCCTTGAGCACGACATTGTTGAACGCGGTGCCCGAGATGGTCAGCGGAAAGCCCATCGTCGTGCCCTGAGCGCCGGTGTAGAACGCCGAGACGTCCACGCCCTTGGCCTTCCACGCGGCGATGAAGCCGTCGTCCAGGCTCGGGATCGCCGCCCACACCGTGCCGGCGTCGGTCACGATCTTCTCCGAGGCGGCCGAGCCGAGCCACTCCTCGAGCTCCCATGCCTGCTGCGGGTGCTTGGTGCCGGCGTAGATCGCGTCACTCAGGCCGTTGTAGACCGTGCCGGAGCCCTTCGGGCCGGTCGGCAGCGTGGCCACGCCCCAGCCCCCGGTCGGCAGAGAGCTCTGATAGGTGGTCAGGTCCCAGTCTCCGTCGAAGGTCATCGCGGCGGTGTTCTGGGCGAGGATCTGCGGCAGCGAGGCGGCGTTCGGGGTGTTCGTCACGGTGCCCGGAGCGGCGACGTGCCACTTGTACATCAGATCCTGCTCGAACTGCATGGCCTGCACACACGCGGTCGAGCTGATCGTCCACTTGCCGTACTGCTTGTCCTGCAGCGAGCAGCCGTTCTGCACCCCGAAGTCCCACCAGTCCTGCTGGCCGGTCGAGCCCTCGAGCGCGATGCCGTACTGCTTGACGTGCTTCGCGTCGAAGCCCGCCTCGTTCGGGTGCTTGCCGTTCTGGTCGATGGTGAGCTTCTGCAGGGCCTGAACGAAGCTGCCGCCGTCGGTGGTGTTCCAGCTGAGCGCACCGAGTTGCGCCGGGGTGATTCCAGCCGCGGACAGGTCTTTCGCGTTGTAGACGGTCTCGATGGTGTCCCAGTCCTTCGGCAGCCCGTAGATCGTGCTGCCGTTCTCCCACTGCGCGAGCAGCTTGGGGCTGTACTGGCTCAGGTCGACGTTGGAGGACTTCACGTCGTCCGCGATGTTCGTGATGATGCCGTCCTTGGCCAGCTCCGGCAGGTACGCCAGGTGGTCCCAGAACAGGTCCGGCATGTCGCGACCGGCGGCGGCGGTCTGCAGCTTCGCCCAGTACTGCGCCCACGCCGCGACGTCGATGGTGACGTGGATGTCGGGGTGCGCCTTCTCGAACGCGTTGATGGAAGCCTGGTAGGCGGGCTTCTCGCCCGAGTCCCAGATCATGTAGGTCAGGTTGACCACCCCGCCGGAAGAGCCGGATGAGCTACCGCAGGCGGCGGTGAGTCCGCCCACTGAGACGATCGCGGCTGCCAGGGCGATTGTGTTCTTGGCGCTTCGGAACATCGGTATCGGTTCCACTTCTCTGTGGCTGTGCTACGGATGGCAATGTGCGCTCTGAACGGGTTGTGCTGTGCCGGGTGGGGCTATTTCAGACCGGTCAGTGCGATCGACCGGACGATGTGGCGTTGGAACAGCAGGAAGATGACGATCAGCGGGAGCAGCGCGACGGCCGCGGCCGGCAGCAGGATGTGCAGTTGCGACGCGAACTGGCCCTGCAGCGCGGAGATTCCGACGGTCACGACCTCGTCCCGCTCGCTGCTGGTGGCCATCAGCGGCCACAGCAGGCTGTTCCAGGTGTTGACGAAGGTGATCGTCGCGAGAGTGGCCAGGATCGGCCTGCCCAGCGGGATCATGATCCGGCGCAGGATCGTCCAGGTGCCCGCGCCGTCGATCCGCGCGGCCGCCTCCAGGTCGGCCGGGATGGTCTGGAAGTACTGGCGCACCAGGAAGATCCCATAAGGCGTGCCGAAGACGTAGGGCAGGATCAGAGCCCGATAGGTGTCCACCAGGTTGAGGTGGCTCATGATCAGGAACAGCGGGATCAGCGTCACGATCTGCGGGACCATCATCATGGCGATGAACAGCCAGAACAGCGGCTCGCGGCCGGGGAACTCGAGACGCGCGAACGCGTATGCGGCCAGCGTCGTGAACACCAGCTGGCCGACCGTGATGGCCACCGCGACGAGCGCGGTGTGCACGATGAACCCTGACATGTCGTACTGCTGCCACAGCTGGGTGAAGTTGGACCAGGTCGCCGGCACCGCCGGGGTCCAGGCCTGGGTCGAGAGCAGCGTGGACTGCGGCTTGAACGCCGCGTTCAGGGTCATCAGGTACGGCGCGATCGAGACCAGGCCGCCGAGTCCGAGCAGCAGGTAGATCGCGGTGCCGCTCATTTGGCGGCCGATGGGCTTCGTTGTCATCGGTACGTCCCTCCTCATCTCGGTCAGCTGAAGTCGTAGATGGTGCGCTTGCGGAAGTAACGGAACTGGACGAGCGTCACCAGCAGGATCACCGCGAACAGCAGGATCGAGAGCGTCGCCGCGTAGCCGGCGTGGAAGAGCTGGAAGGCCTGCTGATAGATGTAGTAGTTCATGGTGGTGGTGGACTGGCCGGGCCCGCCCTGGGTCATCACGTACACGGTGTCGAACTGCTGGAAGGAGCCGATGATGTTCGTCACCAGCACGAAGAACAGCGCCGGGCGCAGCAGCGGCAGCGTGATGCGGAAGAACCGCTGCGGCCCGGTGGCGCCGTCGATCGCGGCGGCCTCGTAGACCGTCTGCGGGATGGCCTGGAGACCGGCGAGCAGAAACAGCATCGTGTAACCCGTGTACTGCCATACATTGACCGAGGCGATGACCGGCATCGCCCACGTCGAGGAGGTCAGCCAGTTCGGCCCGGTGAGGCCGAACACGGAGAAGATGTGGTCGATGATCCCCGAGCGCGGGTCGAAGAACCAGTTCCAGATCACCCCCAGCGCCACCGGCATCGCCATCCACGGCAGCACGAACACGACCCGGAAGAACTTCGCACCGCGCAGCTTCCGGTTCAGCGCGAGCGCGAGCAGCAGGGCCAGCACGGTCTGCGCGGGAATGTTGAGCACGACGTAGTAGGCCGTGTTCAGCATCGCGTGCCACACCTGCGGATCCGCGAACATCCGCCGGTAGTTCGCCAACCCCACGAACTGGGGCGAGGTGATCAGATTCCAGCTGAACAGGCTCAGCACGAACACGATCACCACCGGCGCGACCAGGAACGCGAGGAAGCCGAACAGACTCGGCGCGATCAGCAGGTATGCCTCGACGGTGGGCCGCACACGCCTGGACGCTCTCCGCCGTGGCGCGGCGGCCGCCGGGGAGCTCGTGGCCGCCTCAGCTATGTTATCGATCACAATCTCAGCTCCCAGAGACAGCGCAGAAGAACGGTGGGGACAGGCGGTGCCGACCGGCTTGAGTGGCCGTGACGTACGTCGGAACGACGTACGGCTCACGCCGTGCTTGAGTGGGTAATAGTTACCGATAACTATGACCCACTGTCAAGAGCTCTTCTCCGAGTGCTGATCAAATCACCGGCGGCCGGACCCGCCGGGCACCCGAGGACTGCGACCTCAGCCGCGCGCTATGCCCACGGCCACGATCGCGGTGTCCCCGCCCGAATCAGAGTCCTCTCATCTCGCGGCTCAGCCCTGGCCGGCATCATCGGGGTCTGCGCTTCGCTTCGACGGTGGGGTCGAACGCCCGGAGCCACCGCGCCGACCTGCGGGAGACAGGGGCTTCGCCCGGTCCGGCTCACGACGTCTTGACAGAGCACGGTGTTGCGGAATAATCCCCCCGAAGACCGTTATCGATAACAGATCTGAGACGCCATCCCCCGATCGGCGTGATGCCGTACCCGTGGCGCGCGGGCGATCCCCGCATGCATCCACGCTCAGCGCACCTGCCGAGGAGCTCCGCTTCGCGGCACTCGGCCGCACTGCACAGTTATCGATAACGGCATGCGTTCAACCCACCCCACGCGACGCGCCGCCGATTCGCCTGGTCCGACTTGATCCGACCATCGTGGCCCGCGCGTCGAATCTCGAGGAGAGTCAATGAGGACACGAGCACGAGCATCAACGCGCTTGGCGCTGGCGGCAGCCACCGCTCTGGCGCTCTCGGTCCAGCTGCTGCTGCCGAGCACGGGCAGCGCGGCGACCGGGGAGTCACTGAGCGTGGACCTTTCGTCCACCCGGGGGGCCTCGACCGGAGTCGGAGAGGGATTCCTCTACGGCGTCAGCCAGGACGGAACGCAGCCGGCCGACCAGTACCTCGCGCCGCTGCACATCACCGCCTACCGCGGCGGCGGACACGCCTCCGGCGGCTGGATCGGCGACGGCTACACGTACGGTACCGGAACGAAAGCCGACGTCACTGAGGCGATCACCCAGGCCAAACGGTTGGCTCAGGACTCTCCCTCCGCGCAGTACCAGGCGATCCTCACCGACATGTACGGCGCGGACGGCAGCCAGCCGTCGAGCGCGACATACCCGTGCGACAACGGCAACTGCTCGAACTGGATCAGCTTCATCGACTCCACCGTGGGCGCGCTGCAGGCGTCCGGCCTGAAGTTCTCCTACGACATCTGGAACGAGCCGGACATCTCCGCGTTCTGGACCCGCGGGATGAACAGCACCCAGTACTTCCAGATGTGGGACACCGCCTACCGCGAACTGCGCAAGATCGCTCCGAGCGCCACGATCGTCGGGCCGTCGCTCGCCTACACGCCGCAGCGCAATCCGGGCGAATGGAGCACCTGGATGGCGCACGTCGAATCCGCCGGCACGGTCCCGGACATGATCACGAACCACGACGAGGGCGACGTCGACGACCCGGTCGCGGTCGCCCAGGCGATCAACAGCGACGAGTCGGCGGCGGGTATCAGCTCCCGGCCACTGTCGGCGAACGAATACCAGCCGTCCGACCGCCAGACCGCCGGGGTGACCGCGTGGTACCTGGCGCGCTTCGCGCAGTCCGGATACACCAACGCGATGCGCGGCAACTGGGCCTGCTGCGAAACCCCCAACCTGACCGGCGTGCTCACGCAGGTCAACGGCAGCTGGGTACCGAACGGCAACTGGTGGGCGATGCGTGCCTACGCTGATATGACGGGCACCCTCGTGAACACCTCCGGCCAGGTGGGCAGCACGGCGGTCGCCGCCTCCGAGGACAGCTCGGCCAAGCGAGCCGTCGCCATCGTCGGCGACTCGAACGGGTACACCGGTGCCGCGTCCGTCACCTTCAACGGGCTCTCCTCGGTGCCCTGGCTGGCGAACAACGGCAGCGTCAACGTGAGTGTCGAACGGATCCCGGACCAGTACCCGCTCTCCGCGCCCACCGTGGTCTACAACCAGAACGTCAGCGTCTCCAGCGGCTCGATCAACGTTCCCTTCACCTTCCAGGCCTCGCACGACGCCTTCGCGGTCTACCTGACGCCGGCCGGCTCGAGCACCGGTACGAGCGGCGGCGCGCTGCACGCGGTGGGTGCCGGTAAGTGCCTGGACGACCCGAACTCGACCACGACCGCGGGGACCCAGCAGCAGATCTACGACTGCAACGGCCAGGCCAACCAGACCTGGACGCACACCTCCTCCGGGCAACTGACCTTGACCGTGGGCGGCGCCACCGAGTGCCTCGACGCGAACAACAACGGCACCGCCAACGGCACGAAGGTCATCATCTGGTCCTGCAACGGCCAGGCCAACCAGACCTGGACCCTCAACTCCAACGGCACCGTCACCGGCAACCAATCGGGCCTCTGCCTGGATGTGACCGGAGCCTCCACCGCCGACGGAGCCCTCGTCGAGCTCTGGACCTGCAACGGCCAGAGCAACCAGCAATGGACTCTCGGGTAAGCGGTAGCGATCGCAGCGAAATCTGATCGGATCCAACGCGTGGGTCCCGTATCCGGCGTCTGCTTGCCCGGATACGGGACGCGCGTGCACCCGTCGGACGTGACTTCGATCACCTTCTGCCGACGCTTCACCCTCCGTGGAGCGCGTCGTCGCGCGCAGCGCGCGAGGACGCGGCCCTGTTCCGAAATCACCGTTGCCGAGACCTTTCGCCGTGCTCGAGGGCGAGATCGGCTCACTCGGACTCTGGCGCGTCGCCGGTGCTCCAATGGATGGTGAGCTACCCCAACCTCTGGGGTCGCCATGACCTGATCTCTGCGCAGCGGCGAGCGACCAGCGGCAGGCCGCTCGCCATCGCGCGGGTGGTGCCGGTCACTGCGTGGTGCAGGGCTTACCGTTGAGGGCGAATCCGGTGGGAGCGGCGGTGTTTCCGGTGTGGTTGGCCTGGAAGCCGAAGCTGGTGCTGCCGCCGGGTGCGATGGTGGCGTTGTAGCTCAGGTTCGTGGCCGTCACCGTCCCGGTAGCCGGGCTGATCGTCGCGTTCCAGCTGTTGGTCACGCTCTGCCCGGCTGCGAGGGCGAACGAGAGCGTCCAGCCATTGACGATGGAGGCGCCGGTGTTCGTGACGGTGATGTTCTGCGTCAGTCCCGTGTTCCAGGCGCTGACCGTGTCGGATACCACGCAGGCCGCTGATGACGTGCCGGAGCTCGAGGAACTGGGCGAGGGACTCGATGACGGACTCGGCGAGGCCGAGGCGGACGGGGAACTCGGTGTGGCCGACGGTGTCGAGCCGGCGGCATCAAGGCCGAAGAAGTGGATGGCGTAGGCGGCCATGCCCGCTTCGGGCAGCTGGTGCCCCGCGCCTTGGATGCTATAAGCCTCGACGTCGACCTTGCCCGTGGCATCGGCGTAGCGCCAGCGGGTCCAGCCGGAGACCGGGGTGTCCGTGGACGTCGGGGTCTGACTCAGGCCGAAAACGTTGGTCCACTGCTTGATGTCCTCCTGCAGCAGTTGATACGGCACGAGCGTGTCCGCGGTGCCGTGCCAGAGCTGGATCGGCGGGCGCGGGCCGGTGTAGCCGGGGTCGGCCGCACGAACCTCATCCCCCCACGTCTGGGCGGTGCGCGTCAGGTTTCCGCTGGTGCATTGGCTGCTGCCCGGCGGGTAGTCGGCAGCGTCGGCGAAACAGTCGAACGGCACGCCCATGTAGGCGGCACCGGCCTTGAACACATCCGGATACAGCGCGAGCATCTCGTCGGTCATCATGCCGCCGGAAGAGGAGCCGGTCACGTAGACCCGGCCCGGGTCCCCGCCGTAGTTCTGCTCGGTGTACGTGATCATCGACACGAGCGACACCGGATCGCTGCCGCCGCCGCGGACCTTGGCCGCGGACGACCAGGTGTCCCAGCAGTTGCCGAACCCGGCCTGCTGCGTCGCGGTCGGGTAGATGACGATGAACCCGTACTGGTCGGCCAGGGAGGCGAACTCGCTGCTGGAGTAGAAGCCGGGGCCGGAGCCGCCGCAGCCGTGCAAGGCCAGCACGATCGCGGGATGCGCCGGGCGGCTCGCGGGCACGTAGATGTACATCTGGGCGTTCCCGGGGTTGTTCCCGAAGTTCGTCACCTGGGTCAGACTCGCCGCGGCGGCCTGCGGCGCGGGTCCGATGACGGCGGTCAGGGCGCTGACCACCGCGGCTGCGAACGCGGCCGCGAGTGCGGTGCGGATACGCTTCATCACTCCTCCTGAGCTCGGGTGCCCGGTCGGCTTCGGCCCTTCAGCCGAATACGCGGAGCCCGGACACATCACTCGTGTGCCAGGAAGGTTGCGGCTGGGTCCGGACGCCGTCAAAGCTCCGCACGGACTCACAGCCCGGTCTCCGGAGGGCGACGCGGCCTTCGCGCTGGCTGTCAAGCTTCTTGCTATCAAGCAACTTGATATGCTATCCGGGAAAGTTTCATCGTCCGCGCCGGGCCGTGGCGCTATTCTTGTTCCCGTGAGCTCCCCTCGCGGTCGTGACGCCGTCCGTTCCGCTCCGGCCGCACCGCGGCTCAGCTACTTGGTCTTCCGTTTGGAGCGGCGCATCCGGGGGCGCCTGGATCAGGCGCTGGCCCGGCACGGGGTCACCACGACGGAGTACATGGTCCTGAGCGAACTGCGGCTGCGCGACGGCGCGTCCTCAGCCCAACTGGCCCGCGCCGCCTTCGTCACCCCCCAGGCGATGAATCTGGTCATCCGCGACCTGGAGCGCCGCGGTCTGATCCGGCGTGAAGCGGATCCGCACGGTGGGCGGGTATTGAGTTCCACCCTCTCCCGCGCCGGGAAGACTCTGCTGCGCCGCTGCGACCGCGCACTCGACGAGATCGAAGACGTCATGCTCGCCGACATCGACGAGGAGGACCGCAAGGTCCTGGCCGATCGCCTGGCTCACTTCGCCCACGCGTTGCACGCAGAGCCCGGCGCCGGACAACCGTCGCCGCCACCCCGACGAGATCGTCCGGCCACCGCTTCGTGATGGGATTAGCCGGCGCGGGCACAGATCGCCTCTGACAGTGGCCGTCTCGGCGGCGACAGGGTTCCAGCCACGCTGGTGGTACACGGTGAAGCCGGTGATCGAAAGCGCGGGATGGAGCGGAGGCGGTCCGCGAACACGGCGTGCCCCGGTTCCCCCGACACCGGAGCGGCCCGTTCGAATCGCGCACAGGCGCAGTAGCGGAATTACGGGACGGCGCCCAGACTCCGTCCGGGCGCCGTCGCGTGATCCGTCGTGCGGGACCGTCCTGCGTCAGTTGTCGCTGACTGAGAAGTTGCTGAAGTCGGCCTGTGCCTGCAGGGACGGGCTGTGCGCGGTCACGATCATGCCGGCATCCTCATCGGTCGTGGCACCAGTGAGGGTGATCGCCGAGCCGACCTGGTTCCAGGCCTGATCGTCGGCCGAGTAGTAAGCGCTGACCTGGTCGCCGTCGCGTACAAGGCGCAGCCAGACCGGCGCCGCGACACTGCTCGGGGACTGCACGTCCTGGTCGAGGTAGCCGGGAGTCGAGGCGTCCTGCCACTGGAGTGAGACACCGTTGGACGGGGTGACCACCAGCGCCACGTAACCCTGCGAGCTGCCGGCGCCGGTGACGGCGTCGCGCAGGACGAGACCACCCTTGGTCCAGGCATTGACGTTCTGTAGCGAGTCCACCTCCACGGTGACCGTGGAACTCGGTCCGGCCGCCTGGGGGCTGTAGATCGAGCCGTACTCGTCGTAGTGCTCGCCGCCGGCGCCCCAGATGTCGTTGCCGCCGGCCAGGATCGCGTAGGACCCACCCGACTGGCCGAAGGCCGAGGGCACCGAGCCGTAGCTCTTGAGGCTGGTCAGCGCCCCGGTTTCGGTCAGATTCGTCGAGGCACTGCCCGTGTAGGCGCTGCCCGCGCGGCGGTAGGTCGCGCTCGCGCCGACCGCCGCCTGCGCGATGGGGGCCGAGACGCTCGCCGGCGCGGTCACCGTCCAACTCGCTGTCAGGCTCTCGCCGGGCGGCAGGCTGTGCGGATTCTTCGACGAGGGCGTGACACTCCACCCGGACGGAATTGACAGCGCGAGCCGCAGATCGGACAACGGCCGCTTGGCGAAGTTCTGGATCGTAGCGTCGACCTGCGTCGTGCCGCCGGAGGAGACGGACGCCGAGGCGGGCGTGACCACCAGTCCGGCCGGGGCCGGGATGGTGTCGGCAGAGGTGCGCAGGGACGGTTCGATCCCGGCGTTGTACATCACCTGCTGCGCGGCCAAGGGCCAGTCACCTGAGGCGACCTGCACATTGCCCGTGGCAACGTTGTCGTGCGGGGCTCCGGTGGAGATCTGCGTGGCCCCGTTGTTGTACCAGTTGTCGGAGAAGGTGTTGTCGTCGGTGTTGTTGGTCGAACTGGCGTTGGTAAACGCCCATACGCCAGCGTCCTGTACGACGTTGTCGGTCAGCGTGATGTACCGCGACCCTTCGTCTAGGTAGAGGCCGACCGTGTTGTGATTGTCGTAGATGTAGTTGTCATCGACGACGGCGTTCGGGTTAGCCGAGAGGTTGTAGATGCTGCCGCCGTCGTGGAAGACCTTCTTGGTGCCGTGCACGAGGTTGTCGGTCACGACCGTGTCGGCGAGCGTGGTCGGCGTGGTGTAGATCGGCTGGTAGTTGTACGTGCCGCGGTTGACGTAGTCCTGGCTGCCGCCCGGGTCGTTCATCCCCCAGCCCCAGCCGAAGTCGATGCCGTCGTACGCGAGGTCGGAGACCTCGTTGTGCGTGATGACGGTGTGCGTGGCGTAGGTCGAGAGGATGCCGGACATGTCCTTGTAGTCCTCGGCGACGTTCGTCACCAGGTTGTCGGCGATCGTGACGTTCTGCACGATCATCCCCGGGTTCGACGGGTGGTGCGCGTCGGGCTGCACGCCGCCGGCCACGACGCCCGCACCCGAGTCGTCGGTGAAGGTGTTGTGGTAGACAGTGATGTCGGAAGCGCCCAGGCCCGGCCCGGAGTAGGTCGCGTCGGCATCGTTGCCGATGCCGAGGCCGACCTGTCCGAGGTGCTCGAAGCTGTCGCCGCTGAACGTGATGTCGCTGGCGGCCGAGACCTGTACAGCGGCCGGTATCTGCACCCAACTGTTCCGGGTCGCTTCGAACTGCGTGCATCCCGAGGAGCAGGTGGAGATGAAGTTCGCCGGCTGGGTGTACTGCTGGGCCAGGAAGGTGCCGTTCTGTTGGTCGGCGTAGCCGATCGACGTACCCGGGGTCAGCCAGGTGGTGTATTCGAACCCGATGTTCTTGATTGCCAGATTGGTGACCGGGTCGCTGTAGCTCCCGGAGATCTGCAGGAGTGAGGTCAGCCGGGGCAGCTCGACGTCGAGGTGCTTGGGGCTCTGTCCGGCGGCCGCCTTGTAGTACAGCAGCCCGGCCTGCGGGTCGAGGTACCACTGTCCGGCGCTCTGGACGAACGCGAGGGAGTTCTCGAGCATCAGCGTCCCGCCCGCGAACGGGTGGGCGATGTCGTCGTAGCCCCAGTTGTTGTTGTTCCAGGCCGGTTGCTGCATGGTGACGGTGGTGCCGGAGATCGATTGGACGGGCGCGTACCGGTCCGTGAACGAGTCTTCGCTCTCGACCTCGATCCGGTTCTGCTCGGGCAGCGTCGCTAGGTAGTCGAGCGCGGGGTTGACGATGGTCATTCCGCTGGCGGTCACCTGCACGTCGCTGCGCGCGATGGTGATCGAGGCGCGCGGGGCAAGCGCTCCATTTACGTAGAGCTGCCGGGAGTCCTCGCCCTTGGGCACGTGGGCGACGTAAATGCTCGCCGACTTGTCATAGGTCTGCCAGCCGGTGACCTGCTGTCCGCCGGAGAGCACCGGATGTTGTCCGGGTACGCCCTGCCAGGTGATGGTGTGCCCGTCGCGCCCCGAGTCGGCGCTGGTGAGCGTCAACGGAGCGGCCAGCTGGTAGGTGCCGCCGAGCAGGTCGATCACGACGTTCTCGCGGGTCGAGAGCCCGCGGGCGATCTGCTGGGCCCGGGCGAGTGTGGCTACCGGACGGGCGGCGGTGGCCGGATTGCGGTCGTCACCGCCGGGATCGACGACGAGGGTGGCGGTTGGAGAGGAAGGGGTTGCGGCTTCGGCTGCCGGGGCGCTGAGCCCGAAGCCGGCGAGAGTGGCCACGGCCGCGGCGAGCGCGACAGTGGCCGATCTTGCCTTGGTCTGCATGAGCATCCTTACTCGTGCGGAGACTTGTCAGCGGTGGGCTGACCGGGTCGACGGCGCGAGATCGCCCTCGCGCCGTGCTGGCAGGCCGGGCCGGCCCGCGGTGGCGGGCGGTTTCCGGGCATGCCGGGATCGCTGGCGCGCGTGATGGTGCGCACCGGCGTGTTCGGAGGATTCGATTGACCCGCGGCGGTTTCGCCGCGGCGGAGGGGCGCGGGCTGGGCCGCTCAGCGGCCCAGCCACCCCCCGTCGACGGGGATCAGGGCGCCGTGTACGTAGTCGGACGCCGGCGAGGCGAGGAAGACGGCGAGGCCGCCGAGGTCCTGCGGCCGGCCCCAGCGTCCGGCGGGGATGCGCTCGAGGATCGCGGCGTTGCGCGCGGGATCCTCCCGTAGCGCCCGGGTGTTGTCGGTGGCGATGTAGCCGGGCACGATCGCGTTCACGTTCACCCCGCGCCCGGCCCATTCGTTGGCCAGGGCCCGGGTCAGTCCGGCGATGCCGGATTTCGCGGCGGCGTATCCAGGGACGTTGATGCCGCCCTGGAAGCTGAGCAGCGACGCCGTGAAGATCACCTTGCCGCTCCCCCGGGCGAGCATGCCGCGCCCGATCTCCCGGGTGAGCTGGAACTGGCTGGTCAGATCCACGGTCAGGACGTGGTCCCAGTCCGCGTCGGAGTGCTCGGCGGCCGGGGCGCGAGCGATAGTGCCGGCGTTGTTGATCAGGATGTCGACGGGATGTTCGAGCTCGCCGAGGGTGCGGGCGAGCCGGGCGACGGCCTGCCGGTCGGCGAAGTCGCAGGGCAGGGCGGTGAACTCCCGGCCGGCTTCGCGCACCGCCTGCTCCACGGCGCTCCCACCGGTCTCGAGCTGGGCGCTGACGCCGATGATGTCGGCGCCGGCGTGGGCGAGGGCGGTGGCGAGGGCCAGGCCGATGCCCCGACGCGCGCCGGTGACCACGGCGAGTTTGCCGGTCAGGTCGAAGCCGACCGCGGAGTCGCCGCTCATCGCTGCCCGCCCGAGCAGTCGATGAGCACCTTCATGATGCCCGAGCCGGATTCGAGGGCGGCGAACGCGTCGGCCGCGCGTTCGAGCGGTTCGGTCCGGGAGATCAGCGAGGAAACCGGGATCTCGCCGGCGGCCAGGAGCCAGGCGGCCGCTTCGAAGTCGGCGCGTTCGTAAAGGCGGGCGCCGATCAGGGTCAGTTCGCGCCAGAAGAACCGGTGCAGGTTCACCGGGCGCGGATGGGGGTGGATGGCGACCTGAACGAGGCGGCCGCGGGCGGCCAGAGCGTCGACGGCCGTGGTCACCCCCGCTGCGGCGCCGGAGACTTCGAAAGCCACGGCCGCGCCCGCACCGCCGCTCCAGCGGGTGGCTTCCTCGGTGACCGAAACGGCCGCCGGGTCGAGCACGCGAAGGCCGAGGTTCTCAGCCAGGGTGCGGCGGTGCGGATCCGGTTCGACCAGCAGGACCTCGGCGCCGCCCAGACGGGCGACGAGCCCGATCAGTACACCGATGGGGCCTGCGCCGACCACGAGGGCGTGCTCTCCCGGCTGGAGCCCGGCGCGGGCGACGTCGTGGATCGCCACCGCGGTCGGCTCGACCAGGGCGGCGTGCTCGAGCGGAAGGGTCTCGGGCAGTTTCACCAGGGTGGAGGCCGGCACTGTCCACGAGGTCTGCATCGATCCGGGTGCGTCGATGCCGAGGAAGAGGAGGTTGTGGCAGATGTGGCTGTGCCCGGCACGGCAGGCGGGGCAGGTGCCGCACCAGGAGAGGGGCATCACCGTGACCGGGTCGCCGACCCGGTGTCCCTCGACGCCGTCGCCGATCGCGGCGATCCGCCCGGACATCTCGTGTCCGAGCACCGCCGGGGTGCTCACCCGTGCGTCCATGTCGCCGTGGAAGATGTGCAGGTCGGTGCCGCAGATGCCGGTGTAGGCGACGTCGATGCGGGCCTGCCCGGGACCGGGCGGGGCGGGCACGGCATCATCGACGACGATCGTGCGGGCTCGGGCATACGCGGCGCGGCGGGGGTTCACGCGTCTCCTCCTTCGCTCAAGTGCCATATCTCGGTGAGGTCGGACCAGCGCCCGCCGACCCCGGAGTCGGGCCACGGCGCCTGGCAGGGGTCTGTCAGCTGCCACCAGCGGCGTGTCTCGGGATCCGCGGCGATCGAAGCCATGTCGGCGTCGAAGTCCTGGCCGTCGTATTCGAAGTAGCTGAACAGGGTCTCGCCCCGCAGGAAGATGCTGTAGTTGCGCACCTTCGCCGCGCGCAGTGCGGCCTCGACACCGGGCCACACTTCGCGGTGCAGAGCGAGATACTCCTCGCGGTGTTCGGGTAGCAGCCGTATGGTCTGGGCGATTCGGAGCATGCCGGGTCCTTTCACAGGGTCTCGGCCGGGGCGGGGGTTGTGAGGTAGAGGCGTTCGGCGTTGCCGGCCATCACCGCGGGCGCGGCGCCCGCGTCGTGGCCGTCGACGGCTTCTCGCACGAGGTCGAGCCAGTCGTCGTAGCCGGTCGCCAGAGTCAGGACGGGCCAGTCGCTTCCGAACAGGCAGCGGTCCGTGCCGAAGGTCTCGAGCACGTATGTCAGGGCTTCGATGTAGTAGGCGCGGGGCGTGCCGACCGGCGACTCGGTGACCAGGCCCGAGAGCTTGCACACCACGTGGGGCAGCGTGCTGAGTTCGCGGATCGCGGCGCGCCAGGCGTCGTGGCCGGGGCCGGGGCCGGGCCGGGGCTTGCCGAGGTGGTCGAGCACGATCGTGGTCTGCGGGCACGCTCGTGCCAGCGTGATCAGCTCGGGCAACTGCCGGTCTCTGACGCACGCGTCGAACGGCAGGCCGGATTCGCCGAGCAGCCGGGTGCCCCGCAGCATCGCCGACGAGGCGATGAAGCCGTCGTCCTCGTCCTGCAGGTTGCGGCGCACGCCCACCACGAGCGGGTCGGCTTGGAAGGCGCGCAGTCTCTGTTCGACGTCCGCGTCCTCGATGTCGGCGTGCGCGACGATACCGCGGATCCAATGGCGGGCGGCGGCTTCGCGTCGCACCCACGCGACTTCGTCCGTCGCCTGCCCGGCGACGCGGCCGGCTTCGACCGCGATCACCTCGGGCGGCGCGGTGTGGCCGGAGGCGTAGTCGCACGGGGTGTGCGGACGGTCGAGGATTCCTTCCAGCCACGGGTAGCTCAGCTGGGCGGGATCGATGAAGTGTACGTGGGTGTCGATGACGGCCGCGGTCACAGCGCACCCCCGCCGGGCCGCTGGTTCTCGGGGCGGCCGTTCACCCAGCCTCGGTCCCGGACGGGTGCGAGGATCTGCTCGACCTCCCGCAGCAGATTCGGGTCGGGCGTCTGCTGAGCCCAGTCGAGGCTGGCGCGCACGTTCGCCGGGTCCGCGGAGCCGATCACCGTACTGGCGAACGGCCCGGTGGACACGGAAAACGCGAGCGCGAGCTCGGCGATGTCGGAACCCCGCGCGGCGCAGGCGGCGGCCGCGGCGGCGCAGCGCTCGAGCACTTCCGGCGCCGCCGGATGCCAGGCCGGCGCCCCGCGGGTGGTCAGCGCTCCCATGCCGAGCGGGGAGGCGTTGATCACGGCGACTCCGAGCTCGTCGAACCGGTCGCGCCATGCGGCGAGCCGCCGGTCCTGCAGGGTGTACTGGCAGTAGGACATGACGGTGTCGATCTCGGCGCGTTCGGCGACATAGGCCAGCGCCGGCAGCGGATATCCGGTCACGCCCACGGCGCGCACGGTGCCGGCCTGTTGAAGGGCGCGCAGAGCGGGCAGGGTCTCGTCGATGACCTGGTCGAGGTCGACGAATTCGATGTCGTGGCACTGGACCAGGTCGAGGTAGTTGGTACCCAGCCTCGCGAGAGACTCGTGAACGCTACGCGTCACGCCCTCGGCGCTGAAGTCGAACTCTGCGTCACCGTAGCGACCCACCTTGCTCGCCAGCACATAGCCGGCGCGGGCGATTCCGCGCAGGGCCTTGCCCAGCACGGTTTCCGCGGTGGTGGCGCCGTAGTAGGGCGAGACGTCGATGAAGTTCACCCCGCCGTCGAGCGCGGTGTGCACCGCGTCGATCCCGTCTTGCTCCCGAAAGACGCCGTAGACCGCGCCGAGCGGCGAGGCTCCATATCCGACGACGGATATCTCAAGCCCGGTCTTGCCGAGTACGCGCCTGTTCACCGCGGTTCCCCGGAAGCATCGAACGGGGTGCGGTAGGACGCGGTGTTCGCGCGCAGCTCCATCGCTACAGTCAGGCGTATCCGGGTGGAGCGCGGGAGTATCACGCGCAGCCACGGTCCGTCGGCTTCGATGCTCTCGGTGCTCACATGCGGAGCGCGGTGCCCGTAGTCGTACATGTCGCCGATCCAGGATCCATCGTCGCAGACGGAGTATTCGACCGAACCGATGGCGTGCTCGGCGAAGGCGCCGGCCTGCACGATCAGGGTGTGCGGCTGTTCGGGGTCGAGGTTGACCAGGTCGATGACGGTCGCGGCCGGATCGATGCTGGAGACCAGCGCCGCCACCTGCGGCGGCAGTCCGGGACGGCGGGCGTCCGCGTCGTAGTAGCGCACCCGCGCCTGCTGCAGGCCACCGTTGTAGATCACCTGCGGTCCGCCCCAGGTGAGTTGGACGAGCGCTTCGGTCACCACCGGGTTGGACTGCTGCCACAGGTGGATGTCCTCCTCCGGCACGTCGACGTCCCGGTACGCCTCCACCCGTTGGAGCCGGTGACGCACCTGGGCCTGGGCCGCGGCGAGGATCTTCTCGGGGTAGTCGGGGTGATCGCCGGCCAGGAAGGCGAGCCAGGGCTCTTCGTGTCCGGCCTCCTCTTTGCTGCGGAAGGAACGTACGTTGCGCCAGTCGTATCCGACGCCCTCGCGCAGACGCTCGATGCGCTCGAGGTCGGCGGGATCCGCGGTGTGATGCCAAAGCGCCGTCGGCACGCCCATGAGCATCGGGCTGTAGTCGAACCAGCCGTCATCGCCGTGCCGATAGGGTACGTGCAGCGTCGGCGTGTTGACGTCCTCGACAAGCTGCACCTGCCACTTCGAGCGGATGCTCGAGTCGGCCTGGGCGAAGGTCATGACCTTGCCGTGAGAGATGATCTCGTCGAGCGCGGGACGCACAAGGTCGAGGTACGACTCGTCGCCGGCCACCGAGGCCGCCGCGAGCGCGGCGACGATCGCGGCGTGCCCCACGCTGTACCAGCCGTGCGGCCAGGACCAACCGTAGTGCCCTCCGTACCAGCGGCCGTCGAGCAGGCCTCCGACCGTGCCGTCGGGGGCGACGTTGTCCGGCACGATTCCGTGGTTGGCCTTCGCGCGCTCGAGCCAGGCGCCGACGTACTCGGTGATCCACTGCCGATAACGGTCGTCGCCGGTGAGCAGCAGGGCGTTGTGGATGAGCCCTGCGACGGCCAGGTTCACCACGGTGTCGCCTTCGCCCATGCGCCGGATCATCTCCGTGCTCAGCCGCGGGTCCTCGGCGCGCTCGGGCTCCGGGGCGTCGGGGGGCAGCAGCCAGGCGAGCGGGAAGCCGTACATGTCCGCTTCCTTGGCCAGCCACGGATAGTTGGGGCCGTCGAACAGCCCCTGGCGCTCGAGGTCGCTGCCGTTGTGCGGGCGGCGGACGATTCGGTGTTCGGGGTCGTAGTTGCCGTGGCCGGGATCGACGTAGAGCTCGGCGAAGCGCACGGCCCGCTCACGCCAGCGGTCGGGGTTGGCCATGCACAGGAAGTAGAGCAGCAGCAGGCTTTCGCTCTGGTGGAACCAGTCGTAGCCGCGTTCGTACTCGTCCTGGAGCATGCCCAGCTCAGTCAGCTGCCTCGTCACCCCTTCCCAGTGCTTCTCGCTGGCCGCGAGCAGGTCCGGCGCGCCGCCGAGCAGGTAGAGCTGCGGCCAGTTGAAGAAGACCTCGTAGAAGTCGTCGACCCCGTCCCGCGTGGTCAGCCGGCCGCGGTAGTTCAGCCGCCCGTCCTCACCGGTGAACGCGCGCTCGAACACGCGCCACGCGGTATCGAGCAGGTCGAACAGCTCGCGCTGCGCCAGCGCCCAGCCGGGCGGCTCGAGCAGCGGCACCGAGGCGGTGATGGTGGGATACATCCGGATGACTCTCCATTCCGAAGGCCCCCCGCGCCGGCGGCGACGCGGGGTGTGGTGCAGGTTGCGGTGCGGGTGACGCGGTCGCCGCTATTCCTTGGTGGCGCCGGCGAGCATGCCGGCGACGAGGAACCGCTGCGAGAACAGGAAGACCAGCAGCACCGGCGTGATCGCCAGCAGTGTGGCCAGCGCGAGTTCCGGGCGTTCGACCGCCGCGGTGCCCGCGGTGGGGTTGAACTGGGGGACGTTGTCCAGGAGCGTCCCGAGGCCCACCTGGACGGGGAACTGATCGCTCTGCGGGAGCAGGACGTAGGGCAGGAAGTAGTTGGTCCAGTTCGCCACGAAGCTGAAGAACCCCACGAGCGCGACGACCGGGATGGCCAGCGGCAGCGCGACCCGACGGAAGACCCCGAACTCGGAGCAGCCGTCGAGCCTGGCTGCGTCCAGCAGGTCTCTGGGCAGTGCGGTGCTGAAGTAGATGTACGTCAGGAACACGCCGAAGGGGTAGAACGAGTACGGCAGGATGATCGACCACATCGAGCCGATCAAGTGGACGGCGTTGATCTCGAGGAAGAGCGGCACCACGAGCGTCGCGCTCGGCATCAGCATCACGATCAGCGTGGCGACCAGGAGAGTACGCCGGCCGCGGAACTCGGTCATCGCCAGCGCATAACCCGTTGGCACCGCCACGGCGAGGGTGATCACCAGGGCGAGGAACGCGTAAAGCGCGGAGTTGCGCAGCCACAGGAAGACCGTGTCACCCTGGTAGGCCGTCAACGCGTCCCAGTTCGCCCGCAGACCGTGCCAGGATCCGAACGACAGAGGATTGCCACTGATCAACTGGTCGTCGGTCTTCGTCGCGGCCAGCACCAGCCACAGCACCGGCACGACGAAGAACAGCAGGAAGAACAGCAGCAGGATCGCGGCGAGCGGATTGGGGATCCGGCGGCGCCCGCGGGTGCCGCGCGTCGTGCGCGCGCCTTCGCGCAGGTAGATCGGCACAGGTGGTCGGCGCAGGTCAGTCGGCATCGAAGAACCCCGATCTGGTGACGAAGACGCTCGCGACCACCAATCCGATCACCAGCAGCTCGACAGAGATCGCGGCGGCGGTGTTGACGTTGTTGTTCTGGAACGCGAAGTCGTAGGAGAGCTGGTTGAGCGAGTAGTCTCGCCCGGCCACCCCGTTGCTCGCCTGGGACAGCAGTTCGGGCTCGACGAAGAGCTGAGTGCCGCCGGCGAACGCGAGGATCGCCATGTAGACGATCCACTTGCGCAGCAACGGGATCTGGATGCGGCGCGCGATCTGCCAGGCGTTCGCACCGTCGATCCGCGCGGCTTCGATCATGTCGTGCGGGATGTTGTTGAGCGCGCCGTACATCACCACGATCCAGCCGCCCGCGCCGGTCCAGAACGCGATGATCGTAAGCAGGATCGGGAGGTGTCCCGGCGCGATGACCTGCGCGAAAGTGTCGTATCCGAGGCCGCGCAGGAGGA
Organism: Actinospica robiniae DSM 44927; assembly: GCF_000504285.1. Lineage (NCBI taxonomy): Bacteria > Bacillati > Actinomycetota > Actinomycetes > Catenulisporales > Actinospicaceae > Actinospica > Actinospica robiniae. Next base: position 1,321,744 of record NZ_KI632511.1, read on the forward strand.
ACCCGGCGGGGCTGACCGCCGGGTCGAGCATGAACAGCCACACCATCACGCTCGCCGCGCCGGCCAGCGCGCCGGGAATGTAGTAGACGAAGCGCAACACCTTGCTGAGCGGGCGCGCGGCGAGCCGGTGCAGCACGAGTGAGAGCCCGACGACGAACACCACCAGCGAGACCAGCCAGAACACCAGGTACAGCCCGATGTGCGTGATCGCGGGAACGAAGCGGAAGTCGGAGGCGGCCGCGGTGAAGTTCGACAGACCCGCGAAGGTGTCGCCTGCATTCGTGAAGGCGAAGTAGACCGCGTACACCGTGGGCACGACGCCGAAGGCGATCAGCAGAAGGGTGTAGGCGGCGACGAATCCGTGCCCGGCCCGTCCGGGCCACAGCGCGCGCCGGGTGGCGGGCGCTGTGGTCCGAACGGTGGTCGATGCCGTGCTCGTCACTTCTGGGTCACCTGGTAGCCGTCGGCCTGCGCGTAGTTCGCCACCTGGCTCTGCCAGGCCGGCAGCAGGGAGGCGATGGTCTTACCCGCGTTCATCCCGGGCAATACCGCCGCGGCCCAGATCGCCTCCTGGCTGAACTGCGGGTAGCCCCAGCCGGACCACACCTCGTTCGCCGCGGTCTGGAGGACACTGCTGACGTCGCCGGCGTAGTACTTGGAGGAGGCCTGGTTCGCCAGCCAGGTCTTGGCCGCCGGCGCGTAGGCCGGGTAGCCCGGGGCCAGCTTGCCCTGGTAGTCGTCCGACGTGGTCACCCAGGTCAGGAAGGCCGTGGCCGCCTTGAGGTTCTTGCTGTGTGCCGAGAGCAGCCAGGTGCCGCCGCCGACGTTGCCGACCGTCGGGCTCTCCCCCGGCCACTGCGGCATCGCCGCCGCGGAGATCTGTCCGGCCGGAGTCTTGAAGGTCGACTGGAACAGCGCGCCGCCGTACCACGCCGGCCCCGGCAGCATCAGGATCTTGCTCGCCTCGTTCTTGTCGAAATCGGAGCTGAACACGCTCGACTTCGACATCGTGCCGTCGGCCAGCAGCGCGTCGAGCACCGAGGCCATCCGCGTGCAGTTCGCGCTCTTCGCATCGACGGTCACGGCCTTCGGGCTGGTGACCTGGTTGGCGCCGCACTTGCTCGCCCACATGAAGATCTCGGGAGTGAAGTTGTCCCCGGCCGAACCCACGATGTAGCCCGGATGCTGAGCGGCGACCTGCTCACCGAGCTGCTGGTACTGCGCCCACGTCGTCGGCAGACTGTAGCCCCACTGCTTCATCAACGCGGCGTTGTACCACAGCACCGTCTGGGACAAGTCGTTGCGCAGACAGTAGACCGTGCCATCCACCGAGCACGGCTCATTCGCGTTCGTCGCCCAACCCGACAGCGTCGATGACGGTATCAGGCCCTTGTTCAGTGGCGCCGCGAACCCTTCCGGCACCGCCCAGGACGCCTCGTTGTTCTGCGAGGAGAAGACCACGTCCGGCCAGCCCTTGCCGGTCCGGTTGAACAGACCCACCTTCGTCTGCAGGTAGTTCGAGCCGTTCGCATCCCCGTCATAGGTGACGATGTCCATCTTCACCGACGGGTTTTCCTTCTGATACAGCTGAGCCGCCGGCAGCCGGTCCGAATCCACCCACACCGTCAACGTCCCACCGGTCTGCGCAGCCTGGGTGAACCCGTCCGAGACACTCCCGCCACCGCCGCCACCACCGTTACCGCATGCACTCGCCGCGGCCAACACCAGCGCGCCGCCCAGCGCGGCACTGAGCATCCTGCCCCGCAGGACTCGGGGCGCACGCCCCGCGCGCTCGCGGATCTTCCTTGTCATGAGCAACTCCACTACGTTGTGGCGCCCGCCGCTGCGGCGGGCTTGAAACGCAAGATATGTAGGACTCATCAGATCTGGGACACGGCGCTGTTCCACGCAGCGCCCACCCATTCCAGGCCCCGCATCCGCGGAAACTCGGCCGGTGCCTCGGTGATCTATAAAAGGCTCTCGGCGGCGCCACGTCAAGACAATGTGCGTGCCTATTTTTCAGATGTTCCTCCGATGAGCACTGTCGGTGCGTCCGTTTCACCCATGTTTGATCCACCTGAGCTGGTTTCTATCAGCCGATAAGTACGACACATCTTGACCAAGATCGGTACGACTCATAGACTTCACGCACCGAACATCAGCCCTACGTTCAGGTGGGACCTGACCGAGAAGGAGGCGCGGTGGACCGCGAAACCACGAGAGCCGCTGCACAGGCGCCTGCCGGTCAGGACGCCGCCGGGCAGAGCCAGTACCGGCCGGGCTACGAGTTGGTGGCCGAGCAGATCCTCGAGCTGATCAATGGTGCGGGCCTACGCCCGGGTGATCGGATGCCGACGGAGAACGAACTGGCCGCCCGACTCGGCACCAGCCGCACCGTCGTACGCGAAGCTGTGAAGATCCTCTCCGCCATCGGCCGGGTCCGCGCCCACAAAGGCCGCGGCCTGTACGTCGCCGACGACGATGGCGTGCTCGGCGCCACCCGCCGGGAAGGCTTCTTTCTGCCGACCGACCTCGACCACGTGTACATGCTCTTCGAATTCCGCAGAGTCCAGGAATCGGCGGCCAGCCGCCTCGCCGCCACCCGCGCCACCCCGCCCGAACTCCAAGCCATCGAAGCCGCCGCCGACATGTGCCACCGAGCACACGCCACCGGCGACACAGAACTCTGGAACCAGGGCGACGACCAATTTCACCTCAGCATCGCCGCGGCCGCGCACAACCCATTCCTGGTCTCCACGGTGCGCGAAGCCCGCAGGCTGGTCAGACAATCGAGCACGATCGGCCTGCAGGGCACACTCGGCGGACACGTCGAAGGAGCGCTCCAAGAACACACCGCCATCTACGAAGCCATCCGCACCGGCAACGCCGAAGCCGCCGCCCAAGCCGCCGCCATCCACCTCGACAACACCCTCGAGGACTACCGACGCGAAATCCAACGCCGCGTCTTCGGCTAGAGCCAGTGCGATCCCGGAACTCGCCGCAGGACGCAAGCCACTGCCGACCGCGAAGGAGCTCTACCTTGATCTCCGCTGCACCGCAACGCACATCACCCGCGGACCCGGACCTCGAGCGATTGGCCGCCTGCGCGGTGGTGCCGTTGATCGTCATCGACGACGCCCGTCACGCCGAGCCTCTGGCCGACGCGCTGATCGCCGGAGGCCTGCACTGCGCCGAGATCACGTTGCGCACCGATGCCGCCATACCCGCGCTCCGCGCGATCGCCCGTCACGGCGGCCTGCTGGCCGGAGCCGGAACCGTGCTCGCGCCCGACCAAGTCGAACCATGCCTGGACGCCGGAGCTTCCCCGCCGAACAGGTCGACGGGCTCGCCGCCCTCGAGGCGATCGCCGCGGCCATCCCCGGCGTCGCCTTCGTGCCCACGGGAGGGATCACCGGGGAGAATGCCGACGCTTATCTCGCCAGCCCGCACGTACTGGCGGTCGGCGGCGGTCGGACAGTTCCCCGTGCCCTGATCGCCGACGCCGCATGGGACGAGATCCGGACGCGTGCCGACCACGCATCGGCGTTGGCTGACCTGGCCGCAGGACTGCCGCGGTGAAGCACCCCGATCGGCACAGCCTGGTGACCTTCGGCGCGACCATGGGCCTGATCAGCGCGTCCGGAATCGGGCGCCTGGAGCCCGACCCCGCCTTCAGCTACGGAATCGGAGGCGCGGAGAGCAACGTCGCGATCGGTGTGGCACGCCTCGGCGGGTTCGCAGGAGTCGAAGAAGCCGAGCTGATCCTCGGACGCTCCGGCTCATCGGAAGATCTCGCGCGGGCGCTGGCCGACCTCGGCCCCCGCCCAGGCCGTGATCAAGGATGGCGCTCGCGGGGCGACGGCGGTGATCGACGTCCGTACCTACCGCGCGCCCGCACTGACCGTGCAAGTGGTCGATCCGGTCGGCGCCGGCTACCTCGCCGACCAGCTCGTCGGCCGCTCGCCGGAAGACAGGCTGGGAACCGCGGTCGCCGCCGGTGCCCACGCCGTCGGCGTTCCCGGGGACTGCGAAGGCCCGCCCATCCGCGAGGAACTGAGCACCCTCGGCAGCGCCGCCGACGTCCTACGTTGAATGGCGATCCGCCGCACACAGTCACCGCTCCCGGCGTCGATGAACACTGCATCGGTCGGGGCGCTCCATGTAAGCACCGTGCCGCGGCCCGGTCTCGGGCCGGGCTCGATGTGAAGCTGCCCTCAAGTTCGCAGGCTCGTTGCTCGAGATCAGCCAGCCCGCTGCGGTCGGGGCCGAGGCCCAGAAAGACGCCGCCCGTGTGAGGGCCCTTACGCCCGCCGGCGGCGAGCCACGCGCGGCTGCGCCCAGACCCGACCGACGGCCGAGCCGCTGCGGCCGGAGTCGTCGAAGCAAGCCCGGACACCCGTAGGCCGTGTAATTTTCTCAGCTCGAGGCGCCGTGTGGTGGGCGAATCGCAGCGCCGGACGCCTTTCGGTTGACCCGGACGACGGTGTCCGTAGCTTTGTGATCAACGGCGGCAGCTGCCGCATCGGACACAAGGTGGTCCCGGGAGCGCCGCGACCTGCGCCCAGCACCGAGACAACGCCTCCCATCCTCGAAGGACAGCCCATGTGGAATCCCTTGAAACGGTTGCGCACCGTGCTGGCCGCCACGGTCGGCGTCGCGCTGCTCTCCACCGCCATGGCGGCCGGTCCGGCGCAGGCCGCGACGACGCTCGGCTCCGGGTACTGGCACACGAGCGGCCGGCAGATCCTCGATTCGGCCAATCAGCCGGTGCGTATCGCAGGGGTCAACTGGTTCGGCTTCGAGACGTCGAACTACGTCGCGCACGGCCTATGGAGCCGTGACTACAAGAGCATGATCGACCAGATGAAGTCGTTGGGATACAACACGATCCGGCTGCCCTACAGCGACGACATCTTCAAGAACACCATGCCGCAGAGCATCAACTACTCCGGTGGCATGAACGCGGACCTCTCGGGCCTGAACTCGCTCCAGGTCATGGACAAGATCGTCGACTATGCGGGCGCCGTCGGCCTCAAGGTCATCCTGGACCGGCACCGGCCCGACTCCAGCGGCCAGTCGGCGCTGTGGTACACCAGCGCGGTCCCCGAGTCCACCTGGATCTCGGACATGAAAGCGCTGGCCACCCGGTACCTGAACAACCCCGCGGTGATCGGCATCGATCTGCACAACGAACCGCACGACCCGGCCTGCTGGGGCTGCGGCGACGTCACCACGGACTGGCGCTTGGCCGCGGAGCGAGGCGGCAACGCGGTGCTCTCGGTCAACCCGAATCTGCTGATCTTCGTCGAGGGCGTCCAGACCTTCAACGGCCAGTCCGACTGGTGGGGCGGCAACCTGGCGGGCGTCGCGCAGTACCCGGTCGTCCTGAACGTCGCGAACCGCGTCGTCTACTCGCCGCACGACTACGCCACCAGCGTCGCGCAGCAGTCCTGGTTCACCGACCCGACGTTCCCGAACAACATGCCGGGCATCTGGGACACCTACTGGGGCTACATCTTCAAGCAGAACATCGCCCCGGTCTGGCTCGGCGAGTTCGGCACCACGCTGACCGCCACCACGGACCAGACCTGGCTCAAGACCCTGGTGACCTACCTCCGGCCGACCAGCCAGTACGGCGGCGACACCTTCTCGTGGACGTTCTGGTCCTGGAACCCGGACTCGGGCGACACCGGCGGAATCCTGAAGGACGACTGGCAGACCGTCGACACGGTCAAGGACGGCTACCTGGCCAGTATCAAAGCGCCGGGCTTCGGCGGCGGCACCACCACGGGCGGCGACTCCACTCCCCCGGCGGTCCCGACCGGCCTGTCCGTGACCGGCACGACTTCCTCGAGCGTCTCGCTGTCCTGGGCGCCCTCGACCGACAACGTCGCCGTCACCGGCTACCAGGTCTTCCGCAACGGTACGCAGGTCGGCTCACCCACGGGCACGACGTTCACCGACACGGGCCTGACACCGGGAACCGCGTACTCCTACCAGGTCCTGGCCTTCGACGCGGCAGCCAACTTCTCGGCGAAGTCCACCGCCGTCTCCGCCACCACGGCCAGCGCCACCGCCTCGGGCTGCTCGGCGAGCTGGCACATCGACAGCAGTTGGGGCGGCGGCTTCAACGTCACCGTCACGGTGACCAACACGAGCACGACCAAGACGACCGCGGGCTGGTCGGTCGGCTGGACCTGGTCCGGCGGCCAGAGCGTGGCCAGCATGTGGAACGCCGTGAGCGCCGTCTCGGGCAGCAACGAGACCGCGACGAACGAGCCGTACAACGGCGCGCTCGCCCCCGGCGCCGCCACCAGCTTCGGTTTCCAGGCCACCGGCGGCTCGGCCACCCCGGCCCTCTCCTGCACCGCGAGCTGACCCTGACGAATATCGAGGAGTGCTGATTTGCAAGTGCACTAGGGCCGCGCTGACGGCCAGACGGTCGGCCCGCGCAGCGCAGCGCGGGCCGACCCTGCTTTCGCCCCGCTTCGAACCTGACCGAGGCCACAGCGGAAATGCGCAGCCACGCGAAGGCCATGCCGCTCACTCTTCCTCGGCGAGGCCGGTCGCGCCAGTAGCACTGGTCCACCGGACGCCACGGCAAAGACTGTCATCGCTCTTTTACGTCCATGTGGGCGTTTCTTCCCGCCCGCGAACACGACGGCTCGCTGACCGCCATCGGATCGCAGACAGCGCCCGGCACCGTCGGCGGCTAGGGCATCGTCGCATCCTGACAGGTGACGCCCGCGAGCCGGTAACCGCAGTTTCGCGCGTACCGGCTCGTCCCATCTGTCGGCGATGTTCGCCGGCTCCACCCCGACTCCGAGGCACAGATGCTTCGGTCGCGGACGCCGGCAACCGGTGACGCACCTCGCTCGCTACGCGAGCGCGATCTGTTCGAGGATCTGCTGAATTGGGCGGGACTCGGGCCGGCGGGCAGCGGCGTCATCGCCTCCGGCCTGATTCGCGTATGAGGACAGCCGGCGTGCCGGGAGACCGAGGTTCGACGAAAATTGCGCGAGCGGGCGCGGAAGGACCCGCTGAAGTTCACAGGAAAGCGCCTGACTTGGTCAAGGATATGAGACTGCTGCTCGGACCCGAAGGGATACGGGTCGCGCGAGGGAGGCTCAGTCTTTAACGGAACCGGCCAGCATGCCCGTGACCAGGAACCGCTGGGAGAAGAGGAACACCGTCACCACGGGGGTGGTCGCCAGCAAGGTGGCGAGCGCGAGTTCCGGACGCGCGATGGACATGGACGTGAGGCCAACTTGAATCGGGAACTGGGTGCTCTGCGGCAACAGCACGTAGGGCAGGAAGTAGGTGGTCCAGTTGGTGACGAAGCTGAAGAAGCCGACGAGCGCGACGACCGGCATCGCGAGCGGCAGCACCACCCGGCGGAAGGCGCCGAATTCCGTGCAGCCGTCGAGCCGCGCGGCCTCAAGCAGCGATCCGGGAACCGCCGTGTCGAAGTAGATGTACGCCAGATAGACACCGAAAGGGTAGAACGAAAAGGGCAGGATGATCGACCATATCGTGCCGATCAGGTGTACGGCGTTGACCTCCAGGAACAGCGGCACGACCAACGTCGTGCTGGGCATCAGCATGACGACCAGAGTCGAAACGAGCAGCGTGCGCCGCCCCGGGAAGTCCGTCCGCGCCAGCGCGTAGCCGACGGGAATGGACACTGTGAGGGTGATGGCCAGCGCGGCGAACGAGTAGACGGCGGAGTTGCGCAGCCATAGGAAGACCGTGCCGTCCTGATATCTGGTCAGCGCGTCCCAGTTGGCTTGCAGAGTGTGCCAGGAGCCGAAGGAGAGTGGCTTGGCATTCACAAGCTGGTACTCCGTCTTCGTGGCAGCCAATAGCAGCCAGAGCACCGGCAGACCGAAGAAGACGGCGAACAACAGCAGTACCACCACGGCCACGGGATTGCGCCCGGTGCGCCCGGTGCGGCGCCGTCGGGTGCGCGCGGCGTCCCGTCGCCGCACGTGCGCGGTCGGCACGGGTGCGTCAACGCGGGGCTCATTCGACATCGAAGAGCTCCGACCTGGCGCCGAACACCGCCGCGCCCTCGAGCCGCACCGAAAGCGCTGCCACCGAGGCCGCAGCGGCAGCCTGGACTTCGTCGCCGCGAGCCGCGAGCCGGTGCGGGGACGAGCCCGACGCCGCACACGAAGGGGGACGCGAGGGCACGCCCGCGAACTGGCCCGCTCCGCCCACACCCGTTGCTCGTATTGCGTGTTTCAAGCCGACTCCGACCAGATTGCGGCGCAAGGACAGCCGATCGCCCCGCGGCCACGGCGAGCAAGGTGTCTGATTTAACTCTTCCACGCGGCCGACCCTGGACGATCGCACGGCCGCAGGTCCAGCCACCTTCCGGATGAGTCGCTTTGATACGACATCAATTAAACCGGACGTGCCGCGCCGCCAGACTGGCGGCGCGGCACGTCCGGCTGGGCACGGCAGCCACGCCGCGCCCAGCCGGCGGACTCTGGTCGCCCGGGGCCCGGCCGTCAGCCGGGCGACCTACCGGCCCCCAAGCGTGCGCGGTTACTGCCGGGACCACTTCTGGTTGCTCTTACCGTTGCAGGTCCAGATCTCCACCGCGGTGCCGTTGGCCGTGCCTCCGCCTGTCGCATCCAGGCACAGCCCGGACCCGCGGCCGACCACCGTGCCGTCCGAGTTCAGGGTCCATTGCTGGTTCGCACCGCCGTTGCAGTCCCAGATCTCGACCCGGGTGCCCGCGCTCGTCGCGTTGTTCGGCACGTCGAGGCACTTGTTGCCGTAGACCTGAAGCTCGCCGTTGGACTGGTACGCCCACTGCTGATTGCTGCCGCCGTCGCAGTCCCAGATATCCAGCAGCGTGCCGTTGGCCGTGGCCAGGCCGGGCACGTCCAGACACCGGTTGGAGGCTGCGCCACGCAACACGCCGGTACTGCCACCGCCACCGCCGCTGCCGGCTGGTGTGATGACGAGGTGGTAGCCGTATGCGGCGTTCATGGAGCTGACCGGTACGGTGACGGAGCCGTTGGCCACGGTGTAGGTCGTCTGGGAGACGGTGGTGGGTGCCGAGACCGCGACGGTGCGCCCGGGCGAGGGGGTGTACTGGAGGGTGGCGGTGACCTGGGAGCTGCCGGAGAACCCGGCGAGCGCGTTGAGACCGTTGACGGTGACGGCGGTCGAGCCGCTGCCGCCGCCGAAGACGACGTTGACCTGGTTCTGCGCGGAGGGCACGGAGGCGGCGCCGTCGAGCGAGCCCGACGGGGTGGTGGTGACCATGTTTCCGGTCATCGACCCGTACCAGTCATAGAGCCAGTAGGCGCCGTTCGGGGAGCCTCCCTGTCCGGTCAGCAGGTCGCCCAGGGCCCCGGACTGGTTCCAGAACGCGAGCTCCGCGTTGTTGATGCCGAGGCGCTCGAACTGCGCGATGTAGCCGACGAGGTCACCGGGAATGCCGACCTGGGAGGGGGCGGCGTACTCCTCGATCGCGATCGGGCGAGGGCTGATGCCCAGGCTCGACTCGAGGCCTTGCACGGTCGCGACGTCCCCGGCGATCTTGCCGGAGGACTCGAGCTCGTGCCAGGAGATGATGTCCGGGACGGTGTTGGTGGCCACCGCGTTCTGCAGGAAGCTCTGCATCCCGGAGATGTTGTCCGAGTAGCTCGGCCCCTGGATCGGCACGCCCGGGGCGAGCGAGCGGACCTGGTTGAAGGTCTTGGTCCAGAACGCGTTGAAGGTCCCGTTGGACGTGAGCCAGGTGTTGTCCGGCTCGTTCCACAGCTCGTAGGAGGTCAGGTTCGTGATGCCGGATGCCTTGATCTCGCTGATCTGGGTGGAGACCACCGAGGACCAGTTCGACGCGTTGTACTGATACGGCCAGCCGGCGTAGTAGTCCGAGAGGCGGTCGACCACCTTCGCCCCGGCCTTCGCCGCCTCGCCGGCCACTTTCAGGATGTCGCCGGTCGCCTGCTGCTTGCCGCCGGCCGCCATCTGCACGAACGTGTTCGGGTGCAACGGCTCGACCAGGCTGTCCGCCGGCACCGTCGCCGTCGCCAGACCGTAGAGCGAACCGGTCGCGACATGCGTGACCGGACGGAACGACTGGTTCGCCGCCACCACCAACGTCGGAGTGGAGGCCGCCGCGGCCTGCGGAATCGGGCCCACGGCCAACACCCCCGCCACGAGCAACACGGCGAGCCCGGGCGCCGCGTGGGATATACGCATGAAAGGTCACCTCCTGAGAGAGGCCGTGTCAGCGCGGGCCTGTATCGGACATAGGGGCCGTACAAGCCGGCCTCCGCCCGAAACCGAGCCGACAAAGCAAACGATTTCTCCCGCAAGGTAGGGCCAGATCCTGCAATAGTCAACGATTAAAGCCCCGTGATGCCGCCCCCAGGGCCAGTAAAGAAAAGTTGGGGAAACCGTTTACCTCGCTATGCGCCCAGTCGGCGGCGGTGCCAAGCGCAGACTCCTGCGAAAGAAGCAGTCCGACTCGGGCACCCTGGGAACCGGAACGGTCCCGCTCAGAACGGATACGCAAGAGCACCCGGGTTCCTGAGCGGACGTCGCCGGGGTAGGTAGGCCGGATCGGTGCTGGACCTGGGCCTGCTGCTCGTTCGGGTGAACTCCGCCCGGTTCTGAGGACTCCTCGCCGTAGATGGCCGATCCTCGATTGAGGCGAGAGTTCTTCACTCTCGGTGAACTCAGGAGGCGTGGGTTGGGCCTGGCTCTCGTCAAGAATCTCCGCGAAGCCCGTGCCCCGCTCGGCGCGGAGGAGATCGAGGAGTTCGAGACGGACGTGCTAGCCGGGTTCGTCCTGGCCCGGGCGGCGGCCGGGCTCGTCGACAGCACGATCCGCAACGACGTCAGCCACCTGGAACAGGTCAGGGGCTGGTTCGAGCGGCCCTTGTGGGATATGCAGCCCGCGGATGCCGACGCCTACTTCGGCAAGGTACTGCGGCAGGCCAAGCCCTCGACCCGCACCAGCCGCGCCGGGGCGCTGAGCGTGTACTTCGAGTTCCTGGAGCTGCGACACAAGGTCGAGATCTACAATCTGACCGGCCGGGTCGTGGAGTGCCCGCTCGATGAGATCAACCGTCCTCGCGCGTCGGTCGAGCCACAGCTGCGCATCCCACCGACCGAAGCCGAGATCGACGCGCTGTTCGCCGGCTGGCGCGGGGAGCTGGCGGTGTGCCGAAAGTTCGCCCCGACCGCCCGCAACTACGTTGCCGCCCGCCTGGCGGCCGATGTCGGGGTGCGTATCAACGAGATGCGCATGCTCGACCTCGACGACGTGCGCTGGGAGCTCGGCCACTTCGGCAAGCTCAACGTCCGCCACGGCAAAGGCTCGCGTCGCCGAGGCCCCAAGCCCCGGCTGGTGCCGCTGATCGACGGCGCCGACCGCAACCTGCGCTGGTACATCGAGGACGTCTGGGGCAACTTCGATGTCGACCACACCCTGCCCGGAGCACCGCTGTTCCCCTCCGAGCGCCGCGCGGGAGGCGGCGCGGGACTGCGGGCGACCGCGGACGTCTTCCGCCGTTCGCTCGCCGAGGCGGCCGACGCCTTCCTACCGACATGGGCGGGCCGGCTGACCCCGCACGTGCTGCGGCATTTCTGCGCCAGCCGCTTGTACCTGGGCGGAATGAGCCTGTACGCGATCCAGGAGCTGCTCGGCCACGCCTGGACTGGAACCACGGCCCGCTACGTTCACGTCCACGCCGGACACATCGAGGAGGCCTGGGTGCGCGGCCAACAACGCGCCGACGAACGCTGGAAGGGGTTGACCTCGTGAAATGGAACCTGCGCCTGGCCGCAGCCAACCGCGGCATCTGGAAGGCCAGCGAACTCCAGCACCTGCTGGCCGAGCGCGGCATGGTCATCTCCGCCGGGAAGATGTCCGGGCTGTGGTCCGGCCAGCCCAACGCCGTTAGGTTGGACGAGCTCGACGTGGTGTGCGCCGTGCTCGGCTGCGGGATCGAGGAGTTGCTGATCCCCGAGCCGGAGAAGGTCACCGCGCCAGGTGTCGAGGACGAGTCGACGCCGGCCGCCGTCGGCCAGAACCGGCCGGTGATGCCCAAGCCGCGCGGCATCAGGTCCCTGCCGCCGCGGTGAACTGCGGACACTGCGGCACCCCGCTACCCGAGGCCTCGCGCCGCGACCGGGTCTACTGCGGCAACAACTGCAGCGCCCTGGCCTCCTACTACCGGCGCAAGGCCGGCCTGCCGGCCCCGCCACGCTGGCAGCACCCCGCGCTCAGCACCTCAGACCCGCTGCTGTGGCGGGCCGCCGAGCGCGCCGCTGATCTGGCCGCGGCGAACGGCTGGTCTCGCGGCGTGCTCCGACACACTCTCGACGGGCTCAGCGCTCTACTGGCCCAACGGCCACCCGATACACGAATCGTCAAGAGCGAGATACGTGGCTGCATACCCGGGCGGTCCTCGCTGCCCAGGGTCCAGCAGGTCTTGACCGACCTCGACCTGCTCGAAGACGACGCCGGGCCACGCGACCTGCCGTGGATCGAGCGTTCTGCCGCATCGCTCTGCCCGGGATTCGCCCCCGACGTTCGCGCGTGGCTACTGACACTCAGCCAGGGCGGTCCACGATCCACCGCGCGGTCGCAAAGCACCGTGCACGTGTACTTCAGCTCGGTAAGGCCGCTGCTTGAACGCCTCGCCGAAGAACGCGATCACCTGCGCGAGGTCACCGCGATAGACATCACCGCGGTGCTGGCGCCGCTGAACGGCTGGCGGCGGCGCAACGCCGTCGCTGCGTTACGGTCGCTGTTTCGCCACGCCAAGAAGTACGGCCGAATCTTCACCGATCCGACCAGGAGGCTGCACAGCGAAGAGATCCCCGCCTCGGTGCTGCCGCTGGCCGAACACGAGATCAGCGCCATCGAACGCACGGCAACCGACCCGATCCACCGCCTGGTCATCGCCCTGACCGCCATTCACGCCGCCCGCCCTGCCGCGATTCGACAGCTGACGCTCGACGACGTCGACCGCGCCGCCCGACGCATCACGCTCGGCGGAAACGAACAGCGCCTGAGCGAACTCGCCCACGACGCGCTCAGGTCATGGCTGGTCGAGAGAAGAAGACGCTGGCCACACACCCCGAACCGGCACGTGCTGATCACCCCCGCCAGCGCGCTCGGCACCGCCCCGGTCAGCGCCCACTACCTCCAGGTCCACTTCGTTCGCCGCGGCGTCGACCTCGAACGGATCCGGGCCGACCGCATCCTGCACGAGGCCTTGACCGTCGGGCCCGACCCACTGCACCTCGCGCTCGTGTTCCACCTCTCCCACACCGCCGCCGCCAGGTACGCCGACATCGAGAGAAGATCACGAACGAGGGACCCGCGGGCGAGCCGACGCCAGGTTCAGACAACCAGGCTGCAGGCCGCACAGGCTGGACCTGTTGACACGGGGGAACCAGAATTGCTGTTCGTGAGCGAACGGGATGCCGAGACAGCGAAACGTGCTCTCCGCCTCCGCGCGGAGAAGGTGGCACAGCTGCTCGGCATCGACGTCACTGCCGCACTGACGGAACCTCGAAGCGGACGAGCTATAGCCGCCGAAGTGCGGAAACCGCTGCTCGAGCGCGCGACCCTGCCAGAGGAGCTATTCGGCGCGCTGATGGCCGCTGCCGTCTACGACCCCGACCCCAGCTTCTGCCGCTGGTTCGTCGAACCCGCCGTCTACGTCTTCGGCCGCCGCCGGGTGCGTGCGGCACTGGTCGAATACCTGCGCACAGGCACCGACGCCGAACGTGTCGGCGCGCTCCGAGCCTGGTACAGCACGGGAGTCCCACTGCGGGAAGGCCGATCGCCTGCTTACGCAGTCGGCACGACACGTGATCCCGCCCTGGACGTGTCGCAGGACATCGTCGATGCCTGGCGTGAGACCTCGCTGAAGCTCCTGCGCGATGTGCCGGACCTGCGGATACGCTACGCGCTTCTCTGGATGCTGCCGCCGTCACGCGACGCCTACCCTCTACATCTTCATGATCTGTTTGAAGGCGCGATCGAAGCTGCTAGGGCGGATCCCGACCCGCACGCCCGTGGCTGGGTGGCCGCTGTTGATCGCCAGCGAAAGTAGCAACCCACCGAGAATCCCGACCCCAAGCGACGAACCCACGTGGGTTCGCGATGAAGTGCCGTCAGTCTCGCTGAACTCACGGCAGTCTGGCCGTCAACGGATCGAACACCAGACCCAAACGTGGATGATCAAGGGCCCTGTCGTGGCGTTCCGGACCTGGGCCGGCTCGGATACCGGCCCAGGTCACGGTTGGCCATCAGTGGGGCGTGAAGTCCTGGTTGGTCCCAGGGGCGTTCTTGCACGGCCACTGGTCCAGCTGCTGGCCGTTGTTGGACCCGGCCCCGAAGACGTCCAGGCACAGTCCGCTGTTCTTGTTCTTGAACTGCCATGAGCCGTCCGACTGCTGCGAGGGCAGCCACTGGCTGGCGGCATTGCCGTTGACCGGCTCCTGGACTATGTCGGCCACGCCCTGGGAGGTCGAGCTGTTCGCCACGCTCACGTCCTGCCCCGAGTTCTCCACCTGCAGCTCGCCATAGCCGCCGGAGGTCGGCACGAACTGGAGCTGCTGGTTGGCCTGGCCGTTACAGGTGTACTGGTCGATCGCCGCACCCGCGTTGGAGGTATTGCCGTAGGAGTCCAGGCACAGGCTGTCATTGCCCACCACGAGCCGGTGGTAACCGCTGGGGAAGACCTGAGGAGGTGCCGCTACAGCCGCATAGCCGACCGAGGCCAGTTCGGATTGGACGGCATTCTCGGTCGCGTCCGACGGGAACCCGGAGGTCACAGCACCCTCGAAGAACTCTCCCGTGTCACCGTGGTCGTTGCCTCCACCGGTGCCGAGCAAGACGGAGTTTTCCAGGCGCATCGGCGAATAGCCACCGCTGGGCAGCGCCCCCGAGTACGTGGTGGTGAGACTTCCACCGTTGGCATTGCCGTACTTCAGGGTGAAGTTGCTCGTGCCGTTGTTCTTCTCCCACGCCGTGACGAACGGGTAGGTGATGCCCGGGTTGGAGGCGTTGTTCGGCCCGGTGATCGAGCTGTACATGCCCTGCTCGAGGTCGGCCTCGACCCACGGCCCGGACCCGGTGCACCCCCCGAACCAGCACGCGCTGCCGAACTCGATCGCGTTCATGGTTCCGTCGCCGTCGTCCCGCCAGCCGTTTTCGGCGCTGCCGAAGTCGAAGCAGCAGCTGCTGTTGTAGAGCGCGGTCGAGGTGACCTCGTAGATCCCCTCCGGCTGGGAACCGGTCGGCACGCCCTGGGTGCTGAAGTCCCGGTAGCCGACAGCACCCGCTGAGGTGTTGAGAACCTTCACCCCGTAGACAGCGTTGCCGTTCACGGTCACCGGCAGAGCCATCGCGTCAGCACCGACATCCGACTGAATCCACGAGATCGGCAGGTCGTTGTGCTCCGAACTCTGGTCGTACAGCTTGGTTATCGTGCACGTCGTCCCGGAACAGAACGAGACCTGCGCGGAAGCGTTGGCGTAGCCACCGGCCGCCGCGACGCCGACATCGAGATAGCTCTTATCCGACGAGCGCTGAATCTGGTAGAGCGGACCGCTATACGCGGCGAACAGGGCGCGGGTCGTGCTGTACGCGGCTACGCACGGCGTGCCGCCCGTCGCATAGATGTCGCACGGGAGCGAGACGGCCGCTTGTGCTGACGGAGCCGCCGACAGGCTTGCCGTGACCGGAACCAGAACTGAGGCCGCGAGGACGCTCGCCGAGGCCAGTCGGCCGAGAAGCCCGTGGCGGCGAAACCTCCTCACTGCCTGCGGATGCCTGCCGGCGCCCCCCTCACCGCGTGCTCGGCCCGGTGGACGCACGGTCCCGTTGCCGGCGCGGCAAGCTTGACGTACGAGTTCGAACACTGGAATCTTCCCTTCCTCTCATTGACTGCGTGCAGCACGCTTTGTGACACCGGGACCGGCGTGGACGCACTTTTCCCGTGCCGCCGCGTTCGGCAGCTTGTGGCCACCCCTGTACTCAGTCCCTGTGCTGGTGACCATGACCGGTCCGGCACCCCGGTCGAGGCCAAGCCGTGGAAGGCACGAAACTCCGGGCGGCAAGATGCGTCAAGGCGTCCGGAAGAGTCGGATCAGCTGTTGAAATGCGTTCGAATCTTTTCGAATGCCGAGTTTGCCTTGTCGACGGGCAGTCAGGCTGCCCGGCCGCCTCCGTCGTGACGCCTCGAATGAGTCGGACTGATTGTGAAACTTTCAGGCCTGTACTCGGCGCTGTCCGACGATCGGCACCACCACCGGCAAGCCACCATGGACCGCTCGCGACGGCAGCCGTGGGATCAGCTCGGATCGATACACGGAGTCGGCTCGGCCCGCAGACGCCGCCAGCTCACAACCGGATGTCGAGGTCAGGCCAGCAGCGCGCTGCCCATGTCCGCAGTTTTTTCGGGCGCGCCGAACTCGCTGACCCCGTTGATCAGATCAGGCTGCCACCCACCCGAATCCACGCTACTCGCCATCGAACTAGGCGATGGGTGTCAGAATGAGTCTGAAGCTTTCCTGTCACGCATGAAAGATCGACTCGGAAGTTGGCGGGCACACTGCTCCGCGTTGGTCCGCGTAGTCAGCCGGCGGTGAACGCCGGATCCGTGGACGCTCGCAGGGCCGCGACAGCGCAGAGGAGATCCGGCGTCGTCAGCAGGTGATGGTCGCGTGCGGAAACGATTTGCCAGGCTCCGTCGCCGTTCTGCGCCTTGGCGCAACCAAGGCGGAGGGGCCGGGTGATGTCTGTCGTGTCGGTAATGATGACTTCTTGGCCCGCGTTGATGGCGGAGAATGTCCGACCCATGAGCTTGACCAGCGTCGGCTGCGTGGTAACGTCGCTGATCAGCATCTGCGTGACCGAGGGCGGCGCCGTACTGCGCAGACCGCAGGGATTTGCGTTAACCACTGTACGAAACGCGCGCTACGCCATCGTCGCATCCCCTTTCCCGCCCACCGGGCCTTGAGGTTATCAGCGGCGTGTTACGACCTTTTTACGTCATGCGACGGCACGGGGATGAGGTCCGGATGCCGGGCAACCCCCGGTGGGCTCTGGCCGGCATGCGTGCCTGTAGTGGTCGAGAACTAGGCCGATGGTGTGACCTGGTCTTCAGCCTGCTGCTCGATACTCGTTGATCAGGCCTGCGAGGACGGTTCGGCCCTGGATCCGCTCCTTCGGCGTGGGGAAGGCGATGAGATTCGGGTCGTCGTTCGGTGCTCGCAGGTTCATTCCGTGGCCTTGGTGGCTTCGGTGGGCGTTGTAGTGTTCGATGAACTCCTCCAAGACGGTGCGCAGGTGGCGTGGGCCGGCGATGAGCATCCGGTCGGTGCACGCGTTTCGGGCGGTGCGCACGAACCGCTCGGCGAACGCGTTCATCCGCGGTGCCTGCGGCGCGGTCTTCACGGTGGTGATCCCGGCCGAGGCGAACGCGGCGTCGAAGGCGTCGGTGAACTTCGCGTCCCGGTCCCGGATCACGTGGGTGAACCGGTGGCCGGTCTCCTCGAGCTGCCAGGTCAGCTCGCGCGCGAGCTCGGTGGCCCACTGGCCGGCGAGGTGTTCGGTGATCCCGAGCAGGTGCACTCGACGGGAGTCGATCTCGATCACGAACGCCACATACAACCTCTTGAGCGTGATAGCGCAGTCGAGGTGGAAGAAGTCCGTGGCCGACAGTGTCGCGGCGTGGGCGCGTAGGAAGGTGCGCCAGGCTTCGTCACGATGAGCAGGCGGCGGGATCCTGTGCGAGCGCAGGACCTTGCGGATCGTGGAGGCAGCGACCCCATGGGACCTCGTCGAGCTCATCTTGCGTATGGCCAGAGAGAACCACCGGTGGGGCGTGGTGCGGATCCAGGGCGAGCTGCGCCGGGTGCACGCACGCGTTCCTCGCCCACATCAGATCCCTGCGCGAGGAAGGCCTCGACGGACGCTTCTCGGTCCGCGCCCCGATCGACGAGCAGGTCCGCCAGGCGATCACGAAGCTGTCGGCCACAGCGTGGTACCCCGCGATCGAGGCCGACGGACAGGTGCGCGACGGCGCCGAGGTCGCCGAGCTGACCGGACTGCTCTACGGGTACGGCGCGAACCTTCCACCCGGCACCCGATGCCTGGGGCGGCGCGAGCGCCCGCACCCGGGCGCCCAACTGAGCCTGTCCGACACGATCGAGGGATGGCGCCACCAGGTCATCGCCACCGACAGCCAGCTCGGCGACGGGCCCTTGACCTGGATCGAGGCACGCCACCGGGCGCACGCCCGGGTCGAAGACCGCATCCGGTGCGGCAAAGACTCCGGTTTCGGCCGCTTCCCCTCCCGTGAATACCCGATCAACCAGGCCTGGCTCGAACTCGCGCTGACCGGGATCGACCTGACCTGCTGGATGCGGATGCTGCTGCTCGAGGGCGCCTCTCGCGCGCGCCGAGCCGAAGAAGATCCGCTACCGGCTGCTGCACGTCGCGGGACGGATCACCCGATCCGCCAGGCGCACCCGCCTGCACATCGACGAGCACTGGCCCTGGGCGAAACAGCCGGCCACGGCCTTCGAACGTCTCGCCCACCTGCCCCGGCCCCGCACCTGCTGACCAGCCGCAACAACCCCGCCGGCCACGACCCGAAAGAACCAGGAAGAAGCCGACCACCCGCGTCGGCACCGAGGCATGCCTCAGAACCCAGCACACCATCCGGCCAACGACCAGCAGACTCAGACCACGAACTCACATGCTTGGCGAAAGACGGAGGCTAGCAATGATGTGAGACCGTTCCGCTAATTCGGCTGACGCGTAACGGTATCGCCGCAGATCATTTGAGGTGGCGTGGCCTCCCCGTCAAGCGATCGAGGAGGCCCAGCCCTTGCCAATAGGTTGATGGAATATGTCTAGTTTCTCCTGGATTGGCGAGGGGATGCGCTTGGGGTTCCTGGAGGCCTTGATACTGCGGATGATCTCCTCACCGAGGAGAGTCAGAGAACTAATGGCTGCACCGGAGGCGCTGCGGTAGTGGGTGCGCCAGGGCGAGGGAGCCGCAGCGAGCTGGGGCAGTCTCGTCGGCGTCGAGCACGAAGCGCTCAACTGCCGCGCGCGGAGGCGGATGAGCTGCTGCGGGCGCACAAGATTCTCAAAGCTGTCTCCGTGCTTCTCGCCAAGGAGCTCGACTTTCCCCGGACGAAGTGGCTGCCGCGATCGATCCGCGCGTTGACTCGGCGAGGGCCCGGGCGAGAGCAGGCCCAGTCTCGTCGAGGATGTGGATGAGCCGCCGATCGTATGGCGCTGGCATTGCTCCGGCTTTCAGGTATGCGCGCGCGGTCAGCGACTCAAGCGAAGCGATGTGAGAGGCGGTCATCCGTTCGCAGGCGGCCGGGCTAGCCAAGGTGTCGCGAGCGCACAGCGCGTTGTCGAAGGTGATGATGTCCTCGGCAACGCCGGCGGCGAGCTGCGCGGCATCGCCCGGCGCGTTCGGCGTAGCCAGTCGCAGCGCCGTGAGAGTCAGGCGTGTCCTGAAGCTGGTTGTGGAGCGGTCGGGGTTGGCGCGGGCAAGCTGTACAGCGGCAAACAGCGCCGAGACGTCGTATGGTTTCGGCGGGTCTACCAATTGATGGATGAGGTTGCGCAGGCAAGCCGCGACGGCATGCTCCCATGGTTGAGAGAGTTCGGTTGCGGCGAGCACAGCGAGCGCTTCTTTCGCATGTCCGTTGTGGGCCAAGGCGATGATACGGGTCTGGCGGGCCTCGCGAAGCAGTTCGGGACGCGAATCATAGATGGCGGCGTGTTCGGCGGCGGCGGTCCAGTCGTGCGCTGCCATCAGCGCTCGCGTGCCGTCCTCCAGCAGGACAGTGCGCAGCCAGGGCGTGGCCTTACCCAGGCCGCCGGGTCGGTCGGTGAAGCTGGCGAAGTTGATGGTTCGCCGGGTGATCGTGGTGCTGCCGGCGTGGTGGACGGCGTGGTCAAGCGCGACGAGCGCTTGGTGCGCGGCCCGGGGGTCTCCGCCGCGGCGGGTGAGGCGGATAAGATTGATCAATGGCTGCAGCGAGGCGATGGCGATACGACCAGAGACAGGCCAGGCTGCGTGGAAGATCTCGAACTGAGTCTCGCATAGTTCGACTGCGCGTTGCGTGAGGCCGCAGTCGGCATAGATGAGAGCTGCGAGATTCCATACTGTGCATGCGTTCTCGATCTGCTTTTCAGCCGGGGCGTCGGCCGCGAGTCGGTCGGCGAAGGTGGCGGCTTCGTCGATGCGCGAGGTGAGGTCAGCGGCGTGTAGGCGGGGTTCGCGGATCAGCGGGAAAGCGGCTGTGGTCGTGGCGAGGGCGTCGGCGGGTAGCGTCGGGTTGGGTGCTGCCGGTACCGGGTCTGGTTCGGTGTCGAGGATTGCGGCGCGGGCGGCGTGGGCGAGGATGGCTTGGGTGCGGGCAGGCAGACCCATCCGGTTCCAGTGGAAGATCACGTGGTAACTCAGTACCGCGCGCAGGCCGCGCTCAAGGGCGCCGTGGTCGGCGAGGCGGCGTAGTTCGCGGCCGGTGGAGTGGAACGCTACGGCCCATGCGACGAGGTCCCGCTGGCCGAGCGCGGCGGGCTCGGCCGGAGCGCCCAACATTAGGGTGCGCATCGTTGCAGCGAGGTCGTGGATGTTCTCGGCCGCGACGTCTCGGGGCAGGGGGCGTTCGTGGCTGACGCGGTGCCACAGATCGCCGCGTTCGTACCATTCGAGGCCGGCACCGCGCAGCAGGAGCCCGCACAGCGTGAGGGAGATCTCGCGGCGTCCGGCTGCCGTGGTGTTCTTGAGGATTGCGTGGCTATCGGCGAGAAAGAGCTGGTGTGATGCGGCCATGGCGGCGGGCCCGCCGAATGCGGCGGTTTCGGGTTCGTAGATTCCCTGATGCCAGGAGGCGAGGACTCCCTCTTCAACGAGCCGGTCGAGCGCGAGGGCGAGTTCATCCTGGAGGAGGCCGCGAGCCTGGTCTACGCGGATACGCCAGCAGGGGTGTTTACGAATGAACCACCATGCAAGGTCGTGGCCGTTGGGAGAAGCGAGTAGCGGGGCGAGGTGGGTGCGAGCATGGTCTTCCGCTTGAGACCAGTCAGCCCATTGCAGCGCGTAGTGAGCCCAGCGTGAGGCTTCGATGTCGCCTGGGCCTGTGGCAGCGGCTAGTTGATCAGTAGGCATGTGTCCCATCCGGTGCTCGGTGCGGCGCGGTGTGCCGCTGCGGTCAGAGCGAGGGCGAACCCGGCATCGCCTTCGAGCAGTCCCGGGTCCCGGCCTGGCGATCGTTCGTGGGCGACTTCACCGAGTTCGTGGGCAACGGCGTCGACGGCGGCATCCAGCTTCGGGTCGGCGACGTCGAGCGCAGCGCGTAGTCCTGTCATGTAGATGCCGGCCCAGCCGTGGCAAAGGCCCGGATCGGTCAGGCGCCGGTGGGTGGCGGCGTCTTCGAGCACGAGGGCGAGCATTTGCTGGGCCTGCTCCTGCCTGGCGGAGTCGTCGAGGGCGATGGCGGCGATCTGTTGGGCGCGGGCGATGCCGGGTGTGCCGTAGCACCAACTGGGCCTGCCGGGGCCGGCCTGGGTGGTTCGGCCGGTGGTGAGTTCCTCGTACGTGAGCCACTGTGGCCACCACGGTCCGCGCTCGCTTGGTTGTTCCCACCGGTCGAGGAAGGCGCAGATGCGGGAGATCGCTTGGAGCTGCCCGGGCACGCTGATGCCGCGGCGGGCGGTGCCGGCAAGCAGGAGTAAAACGCCGGTGATGCCGTGGGCGGCGCCGAGATTGGCGTGTCCGGTGGCGAAGTCTGGGGATTGGCGACGGTGCGGGTCGTGCCCGACCCACCAGCCCGGCACAGCGACTCCACTGACGTGGAGCGGGCGGGTGAGGGCGACGAGGTGGGTGAGGACGCGTTCGAGAGTGTTTCCGGCTGGGTCGCGGCGGGCCAGGAGGGCTCCGATGCCGGTGAGTCCGAAGAAGATGTCGTACTCTCGGAAAGCTGCGGGCTTTCCGGCTTCGAGTCGCTGGGTGGCAGCGGCGACGCGTCGGTGGGCGAGGTCTTGGACGTGCCGGTCGAGGTCGGTCAGGGCGGCGGCGTAGCGTTCGGATGCGGTGTCGAGGGCGAAGGTGAGTGCGCAGATGCCGAGGTAGAGCCCGGTGGTTTCGGCGGCCGAGACGGGGTTGGCGGCTGCGGCTTTGAGCCAGGTGTGCGCGCTGTCCCAACTGTCCAAGCCCGCCCGAGCGCGCTCGCTGTGGAGCAGGCTGATCCCCACGGGCCCCTTGGTCAGGGAGCTGGCGAGCCAGGGCTCGCCGGGTGGCGGCGGTGTAGGGGTGGACAGGCTGCGGGCGATCTCTTCGGCGCGGTGCGCGAGGGCCGCTGTGCCGGCAGGCAATTCAGTGTTCCTGTCGTCGGGTCAGGCTCAGCGCGGTGGCCCGGGCGAGGCGTTCGGTGACGCGTTCGGTCGCCGGGTCGACGCGGACGGCACGTACGTGGTGCTGGTGGAGCAGAGTGCGGGCGACGTCGAGCGGATTGCGCTGGGCGGCGACGGTCTCGCGGTACCGGTGCAGTGCGGCGCTGCGCTCGCGCCAGGCCGTGCCGAGTTGCTCGCCATGGGGCAGTGCGGCAAGGGCGGCGGCGCCGTCGACTGGGTCGGTCAGGGCGAAGGCCTGCTCGCGCAGTGAACCCGGCAGTCGTTCGCCCGTGCGCGGCAGCTGCTCGAGCAGCCAGGTGCGTGCCTCGCGCTCGGAATCGGCTAGGGCGGTGATGATGGAGAGCATGCCGGCCGCGGCCAGGGCTTGGCGGTGTACGCCTTCGGAGCGGGCGGAAGTGATTTGGGCGAGGGCCGCATCCGTGTCAGCCGCGAAGACTTCTTCGGCCGCATCGGCTGCCGGCCCGTACCCGTATCGCCCAGTTTGTGGCTGGTAGCTGGCGAGGGTCAGGCCAGCAGCGATGCCGGCGCGCTCAAGTCCCTGGGCGAAGGTGCTGACCGAGGCCGCCGCATCACCGTATGCGGCGGGGTGGGTAAGTCTGAGGTAGATGCTGAGGTGCTGGTCAGCCTCGGGCCGCGCCATCTCGCGGTGGCGGTTGAACCACCAGCGTTCCAAGCCGGGCAGGAACGCGGTCAGTAGCGGCAGGTGGTCGGTGAGCAGTTCGTCGTATCGGGTCGGGTGGGCATGTATGCGGGCGTGCAGGACGCTGCCTGTGCCCGGGAACCGGGGTTCGGAGCGCAGTGTCAGGGTCGCGGGGGCCGGTCTGGCCGGGCGGGTGAGGGTGAGTGGGATGAGCAGCTCGTGAGCGCGCCCGATCCAGCCGAGTTGCTCCGGTTCGACAGCTTCGCGCAGCTCGATCTGTGCTCGTGCCGCCAGGCGGGTGCGCAGCACGAGTCGGTGGGTGCGGTGATCCAGGTCGAGCGGAAGACGCCGGTCATCCTCGCAGATGGCAACGTGTTGCGGGACCTGCCAGCGGTTGCGCCAGACCCCGAACGCGTTCTCCCACTCGCGGGTGGAGGCGGCGCGGCCGGGCAGGTCTTTGACGTGCAGGAGCCAGCGTGCTGGGGCGAGCACGGTGCGTCGGTAGCGCACTCGGGGGAGGTGTGGAAGGCGTGCGGCTGCGCCGAAGTCGAAGGCCTTGTATACGGCGCAGCGCGCTGTGGTCAGTTCGGAGAGGAGCCGGGCGAGTGGTGGGGTCTGGACTCCTGCTTGCAGGGCGTGGGTGACGCGGGGTTCGATGACGCGCCCGGTGGGTGCGTGGATGAGGTAGAGGCTGCGCGCGTCCGCGGTCACCGCCAAGTCGGCGGGCAGGATCACATTCGGGCCCGGCGGGCGGTGCTCGCCGAGGGAGATCACATGCGGAAGCAGTTCGGAGGTGCGGGTGAGGTTCTCGTTCGAGCGTTTGCGCGGAGCGAAGGAGAGTTGGGCGGTTAGTGCCTCTTCGTCGTGGGCCACGTACGTCGCGGCCAGCTGCTCGCGGTCGTCAGCCTCGAGCAGGTGGGCGAAGCGGCCGGCCATGCTGCTGCCGGGCCGCGGAGCCCCTGTGATCGTGAGTTGGAAGGCGCCGCGCACCAGCTCGCCCACGCAGGTGGCGCGCACCTCGACGCAGATCTCTGTCCGCGGCGGATACATGATCTCGCCTGCGGCTGCCAGGTCGGCGATCACGGCCGGTGTCAGGTCAATCTCGCTGCCCGCCTCAAGCTGGGTGCGTTGGACGAGTTCGAGGATCGCCTCATCGCGCGGGGCGAGCTGGCGCGGTGCGCGTTCGTAGGCGGAAGCCAAATACCCGGCCGGGTAGCCGAGGCCTGCGTCGCCGACGAGCTCAAGTAACGGCACGAGGGCGCCGGTGCCGTAGGTGCTGCGGAATCGGCGGTGGTAGTCGCGCCAAGCCGGGTAGCCGACGGGGTGTGGTGACAGGCGGCACAGCAGCTCGGCCGCTTCGCTCGCCTCTTCGAGTACGGCATCGGGCAGCGCTATCTCTCCGTCCAGAGCAGTGTTGATCATCAGGCTGTCCGGCGGTGCAGTTCCGTACTCGATCGCCTCCTGCATCCGGCTGATCTGTTCGACGGGTCTCGTACGCGCTTGGATCAGCGCATTGCTGAGGTGCCCGAGCGGGTCGGGTTCGGTGGCGGGCGCGCGCAGACCGGTGAGCAGGAAGCCCGCAGCGATCAGTTCGCACAGCAGCGCGTCGATGCGCTCGCGCGGTGCTGCCGGGAACCGGGCCGCGACCTGCGCGCGAACGAACCGGTAGGAGCGCGGCGTGGAGGCCGATTCGAGCACTGCGCGCACCGGCGGGGTCAGGCGAGTGGATACCTCCACGGGCGCTCGGTCCAGATCGGCGTGCTCGACCGGCGGGCCCGGGATGACGCAGCGGCCAGCGCGTATGCTCGCCGCGCTGTGAGCGACGACGGGGACGCGCTCGAGGATCGAGGGCTGCTGTTCGAGTTCGCTGATGGTCCGCGAGAGCCAGGCCGCGTCTACACGGGCCGCGTAGGTGTGTTTGCCGGTCCAGGTCACACTCGCACACGGTGCAGTGCGGACGAACGCGGTCCCGGCGAACATGCCGAAGGGTGTGGCCCGCCCGCTCCAACGCAGCAGGTAGGACGCGAGTGAGAGCCCGGCTCGGCGCACATGCTCGGGTGCCGGGTCATCGGCGTCCCGCAGCTGCTCG
This sequence comes from Actinospica robiniae DSM 44927, assembly GCF_000504285.1. Classification (NCBI taxonomy): domain Bacteria; kingdom Bacillati; phylum Actinomycetota; class Actinomycetes; order Catenulisporales; family Actinospicaceae; genus Actinospica; species Actinospica robiniae. The sequence continues at coordinate 1,346,914 of NZ_KI632511.1, forward strand.
ATTTGTGCCGCGAGTGCGGGGCTGGCGTGGGTGATGGCTGCTTGTACCTGCTCGCGCTGCCAGGTCGCGTTGATCCATCGCAGGGCGCGGGCATGCTCGGAGAGATCGTCGAGGGCAAGGTCGCCGGGCAGTTCGAGGCCGCCGGGATCGGTGCTGGCGCGCAGCAGTGCCACGCCGTGGTGGCGGTATGTCGTCGGCCGCCTGGCCATCGCTCCTCCATGTCGCGCAGGTGGTGCCGGTGCGCCGCCTGGTTGCGGCGGCGCACCGGCGGGGTGGTCAGGACGGGTCGTCGGTGAAGGAGTTGCAGGAGCTGTCGTTGCCGGAGCAGGTGTTGCCGCAGCCGTCGTCGGTCGGGCAGTCCATCAGTCCGTCCGGGGTCATGGCGACGACCACGCCGAGGTCCAGCGAGAAGTCGTCGTCGGTCGAGGGGTGCATGAGCAGGCCCTTTCTCTCGTGAAACGGGATGGGTGTTACGCGTCCTGGCCGGCGGTCACCTCCGGCCAGGAGATCAGGACCCGGCGGTGCTTCTTGTCTACGACCCGCCCGCCGGGAAGCTGGTCGTCGGGGGTTGCCGCCGGGTAGAGCGCGAAGCTCGCGCCCGTACCGCGGCCGCGCAGGCACTTGGACCAGATGCGCACCTGACCGGCCATGTCCTCGGCCAGCGCGTCGCGTCCGGGGCCGTAGGCGTGCACGCCGAACTCGACCTCGTCCGGGTCCTGGCTCGCCCGCGAGGTGAGGTAGGCAAATGAGCCGCCCTCGACCGCGGCCATCGCGAACGCCTTCTTGCCCGGCAACGTGATCAGGCCGCTGTCCTTGTCGCGGTCGAGGCTGAGCACGCAGAACCCGTCCATGGCGGTGGCCATGTACATCTCGATGCCCTGGAGCAGTTCCTGGCGGCCGATGTGCGCGCCGGTCCACACCTCGGCCCGCTCCGTGCCCACCGCTCCGGCGAGCGCGTCCGGGTCCGCGGGGGCGGCGTCGTCGAACCGGAGCCTGATCTCGCCGCCGGCCAGCACGATCGTGTGCGCCTCGTGGGCGCCCTCGCCCTGCATGGGCACGAATCCGAAGATCCGCTCGGACACGCTCTCCAGGTGGTTGCCGCGGTCCTCGAACGCGATCACGCGGGTCAGGCCGCGCACCCGCAGCGGCACCAGCAGCCGGCCGCCCTCGGCCAGCTGCTCCGTCCACGCCGGCGGGATGTCCCACGCGCCGACCGTGACCAGGATCCTGTCGTAGGGCGCGCCGTCCGGGAGACCGGCGTCGGCATCGGCGAGCACGACCCTGACCCGGTCGTACCCGGCCGCCGCGAGCATCCCGCGGGCCCGGTCGGTCACCATCGGGTCGATATCGACCGTGGTCACCTCGCCGGCCTCGCCGACCAGCTCGGCGATCAGCGCGGCGTTGTACCCGCCCGACCCGATCTCCAGCACGCGCATGCCCGGGGCGATCTGCGCCTGCTCGAGCATGAACGCCTGCACGTGCGGCTCCGAGACCGAGCTCATCGCTCGCCCGTCCGGACCACGCTTGGTCACCACCGACGTGTACGCGCCATAGGCCTCGGCCAGTGCGACCTCCGGGGTGAACAGGTGCCGCGGCACCGCCCCCACCGCCGCCGCGACCGCCCCGCTCGTGATCACCCCGTCATCGGTCAGCGTCTTGACCAGCGCCGCGCGCAGCGCCTTGGCCTCAGCCGCTTCGTCCGTCATCTCGATCACATCCGTCATCTCGTTGTCAGTTCCTCTTCGTCGATCAGTACGTCAGCCGGGGCGCCCGGCGCGTGACAGGCAATCAGCCCCCGCCCACAGCCGGGCGATGCGCCACGCCGGGCAGCCCCGGTATTCGCGCTGATCCCGGCACAGTGCTTTCTCGCGTGCTGGTTGCTCGGCTTACGACGGGTCGGTTCGCGCCCGGCGCCAGGACGGAGTGCTCAGATCCGCTGCTGGCGCAGCAACCAACCGTGAGCAGCAGGCCCGCTGCGACGAGCGAGGCGAGAGTTCGCGTCATGCGGCAGCGGCCTGTGCGGAAACGGCTAAGCGGCCGCGTCGCACTATCGCGCCGACCAGCCAGAACAGCAGGACTGCGCTCATGCACATGACGATCAGTTGGCCGTATTGGGTCCACGTGTTGCCGGAGAGCCAGCCTTCGCGCACCCCAGCCCACAGGATCACGTCGTAGACGAAGTGACAGGCGATCAGCGGCGCGAGCCTGCGCCAACGCAGCAGCGCCCACGCGTTCACACCGGAGAACAGGCCCATCGCGAACCCGGGCGGGCCGTAGTACAGATGCATCAGCACCCGTAAAAGGGCTGCCGTCGCGACGATCGCCCACGGCCTGGTGGCGAGGCGTGCCAGCGTGAGCACGATGGCGGCGAACACCAGCTCCTCGGCGAATGCGTTCGCGGCGTAGTTCGCGAGCAATGCCATCACGGACCTGAAGGAGCCGAGGCCGGGGTGGCCGGAGCAGCCGCACCCACCGGTGCTGGCATAGCCGTCCCGGTACGCCGCGGCCAGCCTGCCAGCCATGGCAGTCGGGCCTCGATCAACCATCCACTCGAGGATCAGATTCGCGACCGCGGGAGTACCCGCGGCGAATCCCAGCATGCTCACCGCAGCGATCTTTGCGGCGCGGCCGACATGAGCGTGGCCTGGTGCGCGCCCGAGAACGCCGGTCGACTCGGCGGGACACAGCAGCACGAACCAGATAGCCGTGGCGAACGCCTCAACGCAGACGAACGCAGCATCGCTGCCCTGACGATCAAGGCGGATCGCGGCCCACGCCGCACCTGCGCCGCCGGCCAGAACAAGGGCTGCCATCAGCCACACGGGAACCTGTGCCAACCGGGCGGGAAGCGGGTATCCGCAGTTGCGGCGCCAGACCAGTTCCGACCCGCCGTAGAGCAGGGCCGCAGTGATGGTGTAGACGGCCCATGTACTGGAGTGGATCTGGACATCGTAAAGCAGGTTCGGGCTCACACCGCCGAGCACGAATCCGGTCACCAGGACCGATTTGATGACGCCAGGGCCGAAGATGGCGGCAAAGACACCGAAGGCCAGCAGTGCTGGGATACGGTCCGGATTGGTCGTGGGCTGCGCCGTATGCACCAAGGGCCGACCAGAGGGCTGCCAAGCCTTCGGTGCCGGAGGATCCGGGAACGGAGTCAATGGGGCCGCATCCGGCAACTTGCCATCGGCTGGAACTATGGCGAAGGAGATCTCGGCTTCGTCGCCGCTGAGAGGGCTAGACATCGAGGTCTTTCTCATAAGAAGGGAAGGGATGTCAGTGCGCGCTGCTACGACGGCGGCGCGTCCTGTTCGACGGTGAGCAGCGCGCGTGCGGCCTTGGCCGGGATGCGGTAGCCCCGGCCCACGCGCACCGCCTCGAGCGTTTCGTCGCGCAACATCCGGTAGACCGTCATCTTCGACACCCGCAGCACCGTGGCGACTTCGGCCACGGTCAGGAACGCGAGATCACTCAGATCGATGGTCGAAGAGAACTGGACGGCTGTGGGCGCCGCCACCGGTGTCGTTGGTTCATTCACGGATGGTGTTTCCCATCGGATTTCATGGAGGGTGGGCTGTAGGCCGGCAGCGGCCCACAGTCGGTTGGCGGGGTGATCCGTGCCGGCATCCCGCTGGAGCGCAGCGGAGGCGGGAAGCCGGCACGGCCCTGGACCGCGTACGGGAGGCACGGGCCAGGAGTCAGGGTCAGGACGTGGCCGAGTGCGGTTCGCGCCACATCGGGTACATCAGGGACCTGTTCGGCAGTTCGATCGGATCGCCGACATCGAAATAGCCGTGCCGGCTGCGGTAGAAGTCGCGGGCGCGCATGCTCGCCGCCTCGAGGTACGTCCCGACGCGCTGTTCCGGGTCGAGGCTGGCGAGGTGGTCGTGGTGGGCGTCGAGCAGCAGCGAGCCGAGGCCCTGGCCCTGTCGGCCGGGGCGCACCGCGAGGATCATCAGCCACTGGTGCGCGCCGCGATCGAACGGGTGGCGCGCGTGCAGGGCCTGGTGGAACGCGAAGTCGCGCTCGGCCAGGTCGTCGATGCGTGTCAGGCGGTGGTCGAGCTCGACTTCGGGCAGGCCCTCGGCCGGTACGGGCATCCACAGCGCCACCGCCGCGCCCTCGCCGATCGCGTAAACCGTGCCCTGCTCGAGCGCGTCCTCGACGGCGAGTCGGAAGTAGGCCCCGTACACGTTCCGGCGGCGTTCCGGGTCGGGCACGAGGTACTGGGAGGCGGGCAGCGAGTGGAACGCGGTCGCGATCGTATGGCCGAGCACCGGGGCGTCCCGACGCGAGGGCGAGATGATCGCGGGCGTCGCAGCGCCCTCAGTCGTCGCGCGCGTCATGCCGCCTCCTCCGTGACGATCGGGGCGAGCGCGGCGTAGACGCTCGGGCGCACCAGCTTGAGGACCAGAGCCACCACGACCCCGAGCGCCGCGGTCCCGGCGAGCAGGATGAAGACGCGCTCGACGGTCGGGTCGGCCGGGGAGATCCCGAGCAGGTCCGGCAGATTCGCGGTGCAGGCCCACACCATGCCGAGCAGCGCCAGCGCGGAGATTCCGGGAAACCAGATGCGCACCGCGGCCGACTCGCCGTGGGGGTCGCGGGCGAAGAAGGCCAGGATCGCGACGGACGTCACGGCCAGCAGCACCATGATCCCGTAGCCGCCGGTCGTGGAGGCGATGTAGAACAGCTGCGTCATCGGGTCCCACTGGAACAGCAGCGTGGCGAGAATGGCGGCAAGGCCGATCGCGGACTGCACCAGCGAGGCGGTGCGCGCGACCCCGGAGCGGCGGACGGCGGCGACTGCGGAGGGCAGCACGCCGTCCCGGCCGAGCGAGTACCCGTATCGGATGAGCGTGTTGTGATACGCGAGGGCGGCGGCGAACAGGGACGTCAGGAACAGCACGTCCGCGCAGTCCGAAAGCGCCCCCGGGCTCATCGCGAGGAACAGCGCCGGCCCCTTGCTCTGTGCGTCGGCGACCACGTGCGAGCCGTAGTGCACGTCCACGGCCAGTGCCCCGGCCACGTAGATCACGGCTGCGACCGTGAGGCTCGCGACGGTTGCGCGCAGCAGGGTGGTGCGCGGAGTCTTGGCCTCCTCGCTGTAGACGACGGACTGCTCGAAGCCGAGGAAGCACAGCACGCAGATCGCGGCCAGCGAACCGTACGAGCCGATGGTCAGGTGCGCCGGGTTCAGCGCGCCCAGGTGCGTGCGTCCGGCGGCCGGGTGGGCCAGGCCAAAAGCGCAGATCCCTGCGATCACGAGGATCTCGGCGACCGAGAGCACCCCTAGGACCTTGCCGGTCAGCTCCACCTTCGCCAGGCCAAGCAGCGCGACCAGCGCCCAGGCCGCCAAGGCACAGGCCCACCAGCTCGGGTGCCAGGTCGTGTTGTCCGCGACGAACGCGGCGCCCTGCACGCCGATGGCGCCGTAGAGCGAGCACTGCATCCCGGAGTAGAACACGAACGCCACCAGCGCCCCGGCCACCCCCGCGGGGCGCCCGAGCCCTTTCGTGATCAGCGCGTAGAACGGCCCGGCGTTGGTCACATGCCGACTCATCGCGAGGTATCCGGGCACGAACAGCGCCAGCACGACGGCCGTGAGCAGGAACGCCGCAGGGAAGAGCGTCTGGCCGGTGGCCGCGATCGACAACGGCAGTGTGCCCCCACTCACCAGCAGCGGCCCCAACGAGGCGATCATGAAGAACGAGACCATCACCGCATTGAGCTTGCCGCGGGCCAGGCCCGGCGCTCTCGTGCCGGGCGGCGCGGCGTGGGCGAGCTGCGTCATTGTGTTCTCCTCGAATCAGTAAAAGGTGGGTGGGAATCAGCGTTGCCGGGAGGCGACAGCCGTGGTCGTAGCCGACCGGACGTGGCCGATCAGGTAGCTCAGTGCCACATTGCGGCGCGCGAGAGATTCTTCGGCTGGGACCTTCTCGGCCATCCACCACTGCCGTGAGGCGGTGGCGGCAAGACCGGTCGCCCGCACGGCTGCGATCAGCGCCGCATGGTGCGGATCGAGCTGGCTCGCATCAGTGCTCTGAAGCGCAGTCAACCCGTAGAACACGCGCTCGACCAGCCGCGGGCGAACCGGGGGGAAGACAGTGCGCGCTCCGCGCAGCAGTCGGGATTCCTCGCGGCGCGTCAGGATCCCGGCGCCGAGCAGCTCCTCCCGCGTTCGCGGGTAGGCGTCGGCCGCGATGACGTCCACCGCCGTGCGTATGGGGCACGGCTCGCGCAGACGCACAGCGACCTCGGCCGCCACCGCGCACACCTCCGCCCAGGTATCGTAGGAGGGACCGCGACCACGCTCGACCAGCACATCGCGCTTGACGTCGAGACTTACTCGCCCGACCAGCAGCAGCTCGGCAAGCAGCATCCCGGTCAGACCGAGCGCGCAGACCGGCTCTGAGATCAGCGGGGAGCCGTCGAAGGGATCGTGGGCAAGCAGGAAGAAACGCCCGGACAGCGTCGTACGCGAGAGGTCGCCCTGCAGCAGGTCCTCCTCACTCGGCACCGCTTGACGCCGCCACACCGCCTCTTCCGGTTCAAGGCTCTTCCACGCCTCCACCAGGAGGAGATGGAGCGCAACCGGCGCGTTCTCGCCCTCTGCGATCAACGCGCTGGCGACTGCCTCCATCGGCCCGAACCCCGGGAGGGTCGACAGCCCTGCCGCGTCCACCACCGACTGGGCGACCTGATCGAGCGCTGCCGCACCCAGAGCCGGACGGCCCAGGCGTCGGAGCGCGAGCCTCACCACCTCGGGCAGATCGGCGGGAGAGGAATCGGGTCGCCCGCACAACTGCACTGCGACGTTAAACAGGTCCCGCAGCTCACTGACCGAGAGGCCACCATCAACGGTGGCAGCAAACCTCGCTGTGCGCACGTGCCCGCTCATCGTCCAACCTCGTCGCGGTCCGGGTCGGCGGCTTCGGGGTGAGCCTCGACCAGGGTGGCTGCGGCGTTGAACAGTTCGACTAGCGCCGTGCGGGCGACATCGTGGGACGCGCTTGAAACGCGCTTCTCGGCTGTCCACTTGTGCACGGCGGCGATCGGGCGAACCGGGTATCGGTCACGCTCGTCCATCACCCTGCACAAGGCATGAGCGACCTGATTCACCTCAGGGCTGTAGAGCAGTCGCTGTCCGGCAGGCTCGCGTATCTCGGTGTTGAGGAGGTCGATAACGGTGCGGAAATCGTGGTTCGAATCGCCCTTGGCCACGCGCGCCGCCGCACGCAGGACACCGGCAAGTTCAGCGGCGGAGAGCAGACCGTCCGCGATGCCCCGCGTCTTACCCGTGCGAGCCCCTCGTATGTCGGTGTCGATCGGCTGCTCGGGGAGCATCCGCATGAGCAGTGCGACGTGCTCGGGGTTTTCCGGCGGGGCCTCGGCCAGCGCCGCTCGCACGCACGTGAGGTCCTGGGCCTCAAAGACCGCGGCGATCTCCGACTCGGTGGCGCCATGCTCGAGGGCGTTGAGCAGCGCGCCAACCAGTCCCTGCGCGATCGTGCGCCGACGCGAGGAGACGTCCTCGACGTCCGTGATCGCATGGCGCACGGACTCGAGAGCCATGGTGTGTCCGAGCTGCTGGTGGGTTTCGCTCATTCCGGTTTCCTCGCTGCGATGAGGTGACCTGGCGTCAGATGGAAGCTACAGTCGGTGCGGAAGTGCGAAGGGGTACGATCCGTACCCCTGTTTGTGATCTTGCTGCGTTTTACCGGAGCCACAGGTGATGAGTCAGAGCACAATCGGCCAACGCGTTCGTCGCCTGCGCGAGAGCCGCGATATGACCAGGGAGGCGCTCGCCGCGGCGCTCGGCTGCTCGGCGGAATGGGTCAAGAAGTTCGAGGGCGGCCACCGTCAGGCCGACCCGAAGCTCAGCACCCTGCGCGACCTCGCCCGGGTGCTGAACGTTCCGCTCAGCCAGCTCGTCGACGACCCCGCATCTGACGCGAGATGCAGACCGGAGGACGACGACACCGTGCTGCTGCGCGCAGTGCTGCTCACTCCGATGACCGGCGAGACCCGGGGCACCGACCTCGAAAGACTCTGGGACGAGTGCGCGTACGGCTTCACCGCGTTCCAGGCCGGCCATTACAGCGCGCTGCTGCGCACACTCCCCAAGTTGGTCACTACGGCCCGGGCGCTGCCGGACGATCCGGCCAGCGCCCGGTGCGCATATCGTGCCCATCACCTTGCGGCAATCACCCTCATGAAGTTCAACGGCGGCCCTGCAGCTTGGACAGCAGCGAACCGGGCTGTGGCCTTCGCCGAGACCAGCGGCGACCCGGTCGCCCTCGCCCTGGCCGCCCAGTCCCTCGTCTACACGATGACCACGATCGGCGCCGCCGCGCTGGGGATGGACACCGCGGAAAGCTACGCGACCAGGCTCGAGCACGGCCTTTCCGATGGATCCGTGCCCTCCGCCACCGCACTGGGAATGCTCTGGCTCAAAGGAGCCGTAGCCGCGGCGGACAACCACAACCCGGTCGCGGCACAGCAGATGCTCGCGCAGGCGCGCCGTTGCGCCGAACAGGTGCCGACCGGCGCCAACTACCTGTTCTCCGGCTTCGATCAGCTCAATGTCCTGCTTTATCAGGTCTCGATCGACGCGGCACTCGCCCGCTACGTGCCGGCAGCCGACGGAGCCGACTGGATCCGGCCCGACGCCCTAGACGCGCTCCCGCCAGAGCGGCGCACCCACCACCTGATCGAGGCCGCCACCACCTACACCCGGCTGGGCCGCACCGCCGACGCGCTCGCGGCACTGCTGCGAGCCGAAGGAGCTAACCGCGCAGAGCTGCGCACACGCCCGGCCGCGCGCGACGCGATTCAAGCCCTGCTCGACGTACCCGGGCCCAGGCCGGAGCGCCTGCGCGCTCTCGCCCGCCGCGCCGGCCTCGCTGCTTGATACCGTCCCGGCATGACGGCGCACACGAACCCCCCGGCCGACCCGGCCGCGCACCATAGGCCCGTTCTCTACCTGATCGGGTGCGCAGCCCCGCCGGTGCACCACATCCGTACCGCCATCACCCAGGCCCAGGACCGGGCCTACGACACCTGTCTCATCCTGACCCCGACCGCGGCCGCCTGGCTCGACAAGGACCTGGACGAGTTGGCCGAGCTCACCGGCCACCCGGTCCGCTCGAGTTACAAGCAGCCCGGCACACCCGACGCCCTGCCCAGTCCCGACGCGTTCCTGGTCGCGCCGATGACGCTGAACACGACCACCAAGTGGGCCGACGGACACCAGGACAACCTGGCCCTCGGCCTGATCGCCGAGGCCGCCGGTCGCCGCATCCACGACGCTGTCCTCGGCCTCCCGCTTCAGCCGATCGTCGCCCTGCCGTACCTCAACGCCTGGCAGGCGGCCCACCCCGCGTTCGCACGCGGCGTCAGCCAGTTGGAGACGATGGGCGTACGCGTTCCGCTCGGCGGGGACGGATTCACCCCGCACGTCCCACATTCCGGCCAGAGCCGCCCCGATGCGTTTCCTTGGCAAATCGCCTTCGATGTGTTTGGGGAGAACCACTTCAACCAGTGAAATGCTGAAGAGCCAGTCGCAACCCGACGCAATAGCTGAACCGCACGGGGATCACGCCAGAGCCTGGCGCTAAGCCGGCGCGGTCCACCCCTTCGAACACACCGCTCGCCACAGCCTCCCCAACCCCACGCGGCATCATGATCTGACGATGCGTTACTTCTGCTCGTTCACTGCCCGTATCCTCGTGATACCTAGCTGCCGAGTGTGAGGGCGAGCCTGTGAGTAGGGTGCCAGTAAGCGCCGTGGTGTTCGACGTCGGCGAGACGTTGATAGACGACACGACCTTTTGGGGATCATGGGCAAACTGGCTCAACGTGCCCCATCACACGCTCGCCGCGCTGGTCGGGCACGTGACCGCCGAAGGTCGCAACAACGCCGATGCGTTGGCGCTGGTCAAGCCGGGCTTCGACCTCGCGACCGAACGCTCCGCACGTGAGGCAGCAGGGTGCGGCGAGCATATTGACGTGTCCGACCTTTACCCCGACGCCCGCCCAGCCTTGACCGCCCTCCGAGCGGCCGGCCTCTGGGTCGGGGTCGCGGGCAATCAGACCGCCAGAGCGGGCGAGCTGCTACGCGAACTCGACCTGCCGGTTGATGCCATCGCCACCTCAGGCGAGTGGGGCCTCGCCAAGCCCGACCTACGATTCTTCAAGAAGATCAGCGAATGGAGCGGGTTCCCAACGGAGCAGATCGCGTACGTGGGAGATCACCCGGAAAACGACATCATCTCCGCTAGGGCGGCCGGCCTGCGTCCAGCGCACCTGCGCCGCGGGCCCTGGGGATATCGGTACGCGGATGACCCGGCCGTACGAGCCGCCGCCGAGTGGCACGTCGATTCATTGCACGACCTTGTGGACGCGCTCAAGGCTTGCCGATAGCTCAAGCCCAAGGAGTCAGAGGACGAGCGCCACTACGGCACCGCCTATCAGCCATGGCGCTAGCGCGATCTGGCTGCCGTGCCTCACTTGTCGCATAGTTGCGGCGGCCAACGCGGCGATGACGAATCCTGCGAGGAGGCTTACGAGAACCAGGTTCCATGACTGATAGCCCGTCAACAGGGCCAGATATGACAATAATTTGACATCTCCGAGCCCGAATCCGCCTCCGGCTACGATCGCCAGCGCGAGGAATGCCACACCGACCACGGCAGCCGCGAGGAGCCCGCGCTCAAGAGGAGCAGCCCCGCCCCCCGGCAGGACATAGATCAGACCCAGCAGCGACGCTGCGGCGGCCGGCCCGAGGAGTCGGTTCGGGATCATGAACGTGGCGAGATCGGTCACGGCCAGCGGCACGGCGCAGACCGCGAAAACGAGATATGCCGGAAATGTATCTACATGGGCGAAATGAACACCGATCGCGGCGCCCACTAAAAGCCCGAAGGCGACTGACACCCACGGGGCAATGGTGATCGACGCGCTCCGGCCACCGGCCGAACTTGCCAATCGGGACCTGGTAGACGCGAGCGCCGCCGACGCGGCGCCCGCAAGTGCACCAGTGCCTACAGCCCACTCAGTCGAGATGCCCATCCGCTATACCACCAGGTCAGAAAGATATTAGGTACCGAGCGACTATAGGCAGTTGTCATGAGGCGAGTCCACCGCCCGGTCGACCGCTACGCTGCGTAGTTTTAGATCACGGCTTGATCTCGATCTTCAGCGCTCCCGCATAAGGCACCTTGCCTCACTAATCGCGCTCAAGGTAGTAATTGGTGGCTACCAGTACGGTTCATTACGGGAAGAGCGGGGACGGCTGTCATGTCGCGCTGCTTACGCTTCAGGCTGCTTGTGGTTGTTTCGGGCGTGGCCGCGCTCGCCATCGGGGGGTGCACGGCGTCGCCTACCTCCACCCCAGAGGCCGCAAGCTCGAAGTCCTCGATCGAAAGCACCCCCGCGGCCAAGGCCTCACCGGACCCCAGCGCCAACGCGCTCGACGTTACTGGTCCGAACGCCTCGCAGAAGAAGGCGGCACTCTTCGCCTATGTGGAGATGGTCAACGACTGGGTCTCCGCGGCCCGGACAGCAAATTACAAGGACCCCAGACTCGGCCAATACGCCTCGGGAGATGCGTTGGTGCTCATCACGAAGGCCCTGTTGACTGAGCAGTCCAAGGGCGCCGTGTCCAAGGGATCGCCCACGGTGGCAGACGTTTCGTTCGGTGAGATGGTCCCCTCGACCAACCCCACAGAGATCGTGATCAACAGCTGCTTCTCGGATGCCGCTTGGCTTGAGTACAAAGCAACTGATGGTTCTCTGTACAACGACGTCCCCGGTGGCAAGCACCGCACCCAGGTACTGGCCGAAGTCAAAAATGGTACGTGGAAGATCGACCAATTGGCGCTGAACGGCGTCGGCACATGTTGACCTTGCTGCGCGGCGCCATATCTGGTGGATGTGTTGCAGCGGTCGTGTTGGCAGGCTCGGGTACAGCGATTGCGGATGGCACCGGGGGGACAGAGTGCATAGCGGGCACCGACTCGTGCACCGTCATTGCAGGGGACCCTGGCTCAGGAGCGGGATCGTCGTCGGGGAGCGGCGGCCAGTCCTCTGGCTCCAACGGAGGTGACCAGAGCAAGCCGTCCCCAAGCCCTTCACCAACGAGCACACTGATTACACCTGGCGCATGTACCTACACCGCCGACCCGACCTATATCCCGCCCACGGGGTCAGACACTCACCCGGGAGAGAAGGGCGGGTGGTACACAGTCTCCTGCCCCGACGCTCTCAAGGGCGGCCGCGGCTACACCTACACAAACACTGAGATGTGGCTGACGAATCCTCCGACGTCGCCCGCAGTGACCACCGCTACGTTGGCCGCGGAAGCGACGGCCAAGTTGAAGCTTCCAGCTCCAGGCATCGGGGCGAACCCCGCGATGAGCACCCCAGAGCTCGTGAGCGTCCCGGTGTGGGTATGGGCTTCGGGAGCTTCTTGGTCATCATCGTCAGCGACTGCCACGGCCGGCGGAGTCTCGGTCACCGCGACCGCGACTCCAGTCTCAGCGGTCTGGTCGTTCGGCGATGGCACCTCAATCACCTGCGACGGTCCGGGAACGGTCTACGAACCGTCCTACGGAGCGGAAGCCTCCAGCCCGACCTGCGGTCATACCTACACCAAGGCCGGCACCTTCACCCTGACTGCCACCGTCTCTTGGAAGGTGACCTGGGCCGGGGCCGGTGAGAGTGGCCAGTTCAACGGCATGACCACTACCTCCAGCGCGCCGGTCACCGTCGAGCAGTCCAACGCCTTGGTCACCAGCTGACTACCGCAGTCCCTCCGTCCAGAACACCTAGCGCCGCCACTCCGGGATACGCCCATGCCTCTTTCGCCTTCCACGAAGCTCCGCCCGACGCCGTCGGCTCCGGCGGACGTTCCCCACCGGCTCGCATCGGTCGGCAAGCGTAGATCGGTGCCCTACGCGATTCTCGGCGTGGTGCTGATCGCCGTCTGTGCGCTCGGTGCGCTGCTGACGTCGGTCAATCTGGGATCGCGCGACGCCGTGCTGGCGCTGGCCTCGACGGTTCGCGCCGGCCAGGTGATCACGGCTGAAGATCTGCGTAGCGTCCAGGTGTCCGCGGGATCTGGTGTCTCGGTTATCCCGGCGGGCGAGTCGAGCTCGGTCGTCGGTCAGACGGCCGCCGTGACGTTGGAGTCCGGGAGTCTTCTGACCAGGTCGGACCTCGGCACCTCGACGGTGCCTGGTGCCGGTCAGGCTGTATTGACGGTGCTGGTGAAGTTCGGTTCGTACTCGGTCAACCTGTCCGCGGGCGCTCACGTGGCGGTGGCCACCGGCCCTGCGTCAGGATCCACCACTGCGGGTGCAGGGCAGCCGCTGGAAATCGACCCGCAGGCCACCGTTGTCTCCGTCACCCCGTCCACCACCTCGGACGGTTCGGTGGCAGTCGAGTTGAGCACCGATGTGACCTCGGCCAGCACGATCGCCTCGATTCCGAGCGGCCAGGCGCAGCTGATCACCGTGAGCGCGGGGTCCTGATGCTGATAGCGATCGGATCTCAAGGCTCGTCACCCGGTGTCTCCACGCTCGCCCTCGCGCTGGCTGGATTCTGGCCGACCGACGCGGCCACCGTCGTGGTGGAGGCCGATCCGGCCGGCGGAGACATGAAGAGTTGGCAGCGCGTACCCGGCGAGCCTGGCCTCGGCGCCCTGGCCACGGCTGCCAGACACAGTGCAGACCCAGCCACAGTGTTCGCGCACGCGAGCGCGTTGCCCGGCGGGTTGAACGTGGTCACCGCACCGGAGGGACCGGACCAGGCGAGCGCCGCGGTGCAGCTCCTCGCGCGTGACGGAGCCGGGCTCCTTCGCGCTTTGTCGGCTGACCAAGCGATCACGGTGTTGGATCTCGGACGCCTCGATCCTGCTTCCTCGACGTTGGATCTGCTGGCTTACGCAGACCTGACTCTGATCGTCGCCCGGCCCAACCTGGCCGAGATCACGCGGTTGGCTGCGCGTATCGCGACGATCAAGCAGTATGCCCGAGACCCGGAGGCGGTTTCGCTCGTGCTGTCCGGCACCGGCTATCCAGCCGATGCGGTCGCCGAGTCACAGCAAACCCCCGTGCTCGCCGTCCTGCCGCGCGACGAAGCGTGCGCCGGTGTGCTCTCCGGGAGCTTGACCATGCGAAGGGGCCTTGATCGCACTCGTCTGGCGCGGGCTGCACGCACGCTCGGCCACGTCGTCATTCAACGACAGGGTGCGCTCGTGTCCGCCAACGCCAGGCCCGTGTCGAAGGAGGCTGACGCATGAGCGGGATGGGTCTTCACTCCGCCGCAGTTGAGGACGCACTCGCCCGTAGCGTCCAGAAGTCGGTCGGTCGGATCCTGGCCGCAACGGACGAACCGTTGCCCCGAGCCGAACTTGAGGTTCGTGCGCGCGAGCTGATCCGCGAGGCGCTGGACGCCAACACCCGTCAGGCGCTGGCGAACGGCACAGACGTTCTCGATCGGCTCGCCGAGGACCGGGTGGCCGGGCTCGTGTTCGCTGGACTTTTCGGGCTGGGGCGGTTCCAGGCGCTGCTTGACGACGAGAGCGTGGAGAACATCGCGGTCAACGGGTGTGACGAGGTATTCGTCACCTACGTCGGCGGACGTCGTGAACTTCATCCGCCCGTCGCGGCCAGTGATGACGAGCTGGTCGACATGATCCGGCTGATCGGCTCGCGCCTCGGCCACGACGAGCGGCGCTTCGACCGGGCCAACCCGTCGCTCAATATCCAACTACCGGATGGGAGCCGACTGTTCGCGGTGATGGGCGTCTCGAAGCGCCCGTCGGTCGCCATCCGCCGGCACCGGTTCGAGAAGGTCTCGCTGGACGACCTGGCGGGGATGGGCACCGTTGACCCAGAGCTGGCTGAGGTCCTCGCGGCCCTGGTGCTCGCTCGTGCCAACATCCTGATCGCGGGCGGTACGAACGCGGGCAAGACCACGTTCCTGCGCGGCTTATCGAGCGCGATTCCGGGGCACGAGCGGCTGATCACGATCGAGGACACCTACGAGCTGAACCTGCATGCTGATCGTGACGCTCATCCCGATGTCGTCGCCATGCAGGCGCGCGAGGCCAACCTCGAAGGTGCGGGCGCGGTCACCCAGGCCGACCTGGTGCGTATGGGGCTGCGGATGAGCCCGGACCGTGTGATCGTCGGCGAGTGCCGGGGCGATGAGATCGTCCCGATGCTCAATGCGATGTCGCAGGGCAACGACGGCTCGATGGCCACGATCCACGCCTCCTCCTCGGCCGGCGCGTTCGGCAAGCTCGCCGCCTACGCCGCCCAGGCCCCCGAGCGCCTCGATGTGCCCACCGTCAACCTACTGATCGCTAACGCGGTCAACGTCGTCATCCACATCAAGGCTCTGAAGGACGGCACCCGCGTGGTCTCCTCCGTGCGCGAAGTCGTCGGAGCCGAGGGGTACCAGATGATCTCGAACGAGACCTACCGTCCGGGGCGCGACGGGCGCGCAATGCCCGGCGCGCCGTGGACCACGGCGATGGCCGAGCGGCTCATCGATGCCGGGCTGCCCCCGGAGCTGGCCGCGCACCGGGCCGGGTGGTCGCGGTGACCGGGGCGAACGCGCTGGCCGCGCTGTGCGGGATCGGCGTCGCGCTCGGCGTCCTGGTGCTGATCCGTGGCGTGATCGGCGTGTCGGCCGACCGCGGGCCCTCCGCGCTTTCGCTGTACGCGGAGAAGCTGCGCAGCGGCCGCATGCTCGTGCGCATCGGGTACACCGCCGCCGCGGGTATCGCGGCGACGGCCTTCACCGGCTGGGTGGCCGGCGGGATCCTCGGTGCGCTCGGCGCCTGGGTGCTGCCCCGGTTCCTGGGCACCGACCGCGCCCACGCGAAGGAGTTGGCGCGGATCGAGGCGGTGGCCGTCTACACCGAACTGCTGCGTGACACCCTCTCGGCGGCGGCCGGTCTCGAGCAGTCGCTGATCGCGGCCGCCCCCGCAGCGCCGCCGGCGATCCGCGAGCAGGCGGCCGAGCTGGCGGCCCGGATCTCCTCGGGGATGCGCCTGCCCGACGCCCTGCGGCTGTTCGCCCTCGAGGTCGGAGATGCCACGTGTGACCTGGTGGTCGCCGCGTTGACCCTCGCGTCGGCCAACTCCTCGCGCAATCTCGCCGACCTGCTCGGCACTCTCGCACAAGCCGCACGCGACCAGGCGTCGCTGCGGCTGCGCACCGCCGCCGACCGCGCGCGTACCCGCACGACCGTGCGTGCGATCACCGCGACGATCCTCGGGATGATCACCTGCCTGACGATCTTCGCTCACTCCTACCTTGCGCCCTACGGCACGCCCGTCGGACAGCTGGTGCTGCTCGCGGTCGCCGGAGTCTTCGCGCTCTCGTTCGTGTGGCTCGCCCGCATCGCCCGTGGTCCTGAGCCGGTGCGGTTCCTGACCCGCGCCCTCCACGAGGAGCAGCGCTGATGATCCTGCCGCTGCTTCTCGGCGCCGGAGTCGGCGCCGGTCTCACCCTCATCGTCTACGGGCTGCGCCCACCGAAGCCGTCCCTGGCCGCCGATATGGCCTCACAGCGCGCGGTCGCCGGGCCGGCCCGCATCCTGACCCAGGCCGACGGCGGCTGGGCCGCGCGATTCGGCTCTCCCCTGGCCCGGTTGCTCGAGGGCACCAGCCTGCCCGGTGTGAAGGTCACGCGAGACCTCGCTGTGCTCGAGCGGTCCGTGGCAGCGCACCTGGCGGAGAAGTGCGCCGGCGCTCTGGCCGGGCTGCTGGTACCGAGCGTTTTCACGCTCGTGCTCACGGTCGCGGGAATCCGGCTGCCGTGGATCGCCGCGCTGTGGTTCGCGCTGGTGTGCGCGGGCGCGGCGTTCCTCGTCCCGGACTACGACGTCAAAGCCAAAGCGCAGACCCGCCGCGTCGAGGTGCGCCACGCCCTCTCAGCGTTCCTGGACCTGACCGTCGTCACGCTCTCCGGCGGCGCCGGTGTCGAATCCGCGCTCACCCAGGCCGCTGACACCGGCGAGGGCTGGGCGATGACCCAGATCCGCCGCGCCATCACGGCCGCCGAAACCCTGCGCGTCCCCGCCGCCGAAACCCTCGGCCAGCTCGGCGAGGAGCTCGACGTGCCGGCCCTCGGCGAACTCTCGGCCTCCCTGACCCTCGCCGGCACCGAAGGCGCACGGGTGCGCGCGAGCCTCGCAGCCAAGGCCGCCTCGCTGCGCGCCCACGCTCTCTCGGAAGCCGACGCCGCCTCGCAGTCCGCCACCGAGCGACTGTCGCTGCCGACCATGCTCATGGTCCTGGGCTTCCTGTGCTTCCTCGGCTACCCGGCGATGGCCCACATCGCCGCTGCCATGTGAGCACCCGGATGAACCAGCACACGGCCCACGAATCATGCGGCCTGCCCCCACCGGGCCACGGCCACTCCGATACGTCCGTCGCCCTCCCAGCGTGACGGCTCGGCCCCGGCCACAGGCCCTGGGCTTCGACCTCTCCCCCGCCAACGATCGAAAGGCGCCACCGATGATCCCTCAGATCCAGCCCCTGACCGCCCTGCTCGGCGCCCTTCGCGCCCGCGCCGCCGCAGCCTTCGCCGACGAGAACCGCTCCAAGGGAGCCAGCGCCATCGAGTGGGTCATCATCACCGCCGTCGCCGCGGCCCTGGCCATCGCGGTCGGCGTGATCATCACCAAGCTCGTGACCGACAAGGCCAACTCCATCTCCGTCGGCTGACGAACGACGCCGGCCGGGCCGCACAAACGGTCCGGCCGCAGGATCAGGCAGGAAGGAGGACTCGTGCACGGCCGACTCCGCCATGCGCTCCGCCGCACGCGACCCGCGCTTACCGCGCGTTATCTAGTACTGCGCCGCGACCACGAGCGTGGCTCGAGCGCGGTCGAGCTGGTCATCGCTGTGCCAGTCCTGCTCCTGCTCATCTTCGGCATCATCCAGTTCACCATCGTCTGGCACGCCGAGCAGGTCGCGCAGGCCGCAGCCTCCCAAGCCCTTGCCGCGGCCCGCATTCAAGGCGGCAGCAAGGCAGCCGGTCAGGCCCAAGCCGAACAGATCCTCGACCAGGTAGCCGCCGGGTCACTGCCCACGCGCACCGTCTCGGTCCAGCGCGGCGCTGAACAGGTACAGGTCGAAGTGGCCGGCACCGCAGAGTCGATCCTGCCGTTCATCACCCTGCACGTACACGCCGAGGCAGTTGGGCCCGTGGAAAGGACGACGAGCCCGTGACCCCGGAAGCCCCCAGACACCGACGTCCTACCGCCGCAGGCCCGCTGGCTCGGCTCCGCACGCGATGCGGGCACCCCGAGCACGGTTCAGCCGCACTCGAACTCGTCATCATCGCCCCCGTGCTGATCCTCCTCCTGCTGTTCATGGTCGCGGTCGGACGCGTCGTCGACGCCCGCGAACGCGTCCAGGACGCAGCGCACTCCGCCGCACGGGCAGCGACACTGGCGACCAACGCCACCCAGGCCGAACAAGACGCCGAACAGACCGCCACCCAGGCACTCGCCAGCGCCGGAGTCACCTGCAGCCCGATGAACGTCACCGCCGACGTCGGGGCGCTAACCCCTGGCTCGACGATCACCGTCACCGTCACCTGCCGCGTCTCGACCACCGGCATACGAGGCCTCGACCTGCCGACCACCGTCACCTCGACCTTCCGCTCCGTCGTCGACCGCTACACCGGGATCGGATCGTGAAACACATTCGCACCCGAATCGAAGCGCTGCGCGGACACGGCCAAGACGGATTCGCCACCGCGTTCACCGTCGTCCTGGCCATCACCCTCCTGGTCTGCGCCGGACTGCTGCTCGACGGCGGACTCGCGCTGTCCGGGAAGGTCACCGCGCTCGACGAAGCACAGGAGGCCGCCCGCACCGGCGCGCAGGCCATCAACCTCGTCACCTTCCGCGCGACCGGCCAGACCGTCCTCGACCCGCAGGCCGCCGCGACCGCCGCCAAGGACTACCTCGCTGGTACAGGCGACACCGGCACCGTCCAGGTGTCCGGAAACACCGTCGCCGTGACGGTCACCCACACCCAGCGCACCCAACTGCTCAACCTCGCGGACATCAAGACGATCACCGTGCACGCCAGCGCCCACGCCACCGCCGAACAGACCAGCTGACGCGCCGTCTACGACAGCCGGCAACGAACGGATTCCAGCCGTGAACACACTGATACAAGGCCTCCGCCGACTGGCCAAAGCCTTTGCCGGCCTCGTGGCGCTCGGCGCGCTGCTCGCCGGCCTGCCGTACGTGCTGGTGCGCTTCGTCGGCTGGCCCCTGCCGCACACCGCGCCCTCGATCTCCGGCATCGGGAACGCACTGACCAGTCCACCGCCTGCGGACATGTACATCGACGTGCTCAGCTGTCTGCTGTGGCTGTGCTGGCTGACGCTCGCGCTCTCCTTCACCATTGAGCTCTCTTACACGCTGCGGCGGCTCCACGCGCCCACCATCCCGGGACTCGGACCAGGGCAGTTCCTGGCCGCCGCCCTGATCACTGCCATCGGCCTGGGCGCCGCCGCCGCGAGACCGGCGACGGCCGCGGTTACCGCGAGTCCGCTGCCCACCAGTACCCCCGCGGCCGTCGCGCCCGTGCACCCCGGCCCCACTGCCACGTCCGCCGAGGACACCGACACCGCGACGGCCGGCACACCACAGACCACCGTCACCATCCGGCCCGGCGACACCCTTTACCGCATCGCCGAAAGCAAGTTGGGCAACGGCAAGGACTGGCCCCTGATCTACCAGGAAAACAAGGGGCGCCCACAGCCCGACGGCGCACGGCTCAGCAATCCCGACCTCATCCTCCCGGGCTGGCGGATCCAGATCGAACCCAAGGGCTCTGCATCGAGCAACACACCGAAGTCGAAATCAAACTCGCCTGAGCCAGCTCCGACGACAGCAAAAGCCGCACCTCACG
Source organism: Actinospica robiniae DSM 44927 (assembly GCF_000504285.1). NCBI lineage: Bacteria > Bacillati > Actinomycetota > Actinomycetes > Catenulisporales > Actinospicaceae > Actinospica > Actinospica robiniae. The sequence continues at coordinate 1,366,869 of NZ_KI632511.1, forward strand.
CAGCCACCACAGCCACCACCCCCGCCAGCCCGACTCCAGCACACACGGAACCGACGCCCACAATCCCGGCTCCGGCACCCAGCTCCAACCAGGCAATCCCACCGGTACGTCACCTGTCCGACGTTTCCCGGCCAGCGGCTCCCGCGCTGCGTGACGTTCCCAGCGTGACGCGTATCGATCTGGCCGACGGCGGGGCGATCGCAGGTTCCCTGCTGCTCGCATTGCTCGGCGCGCTCGCCCTGGTCAGGCGTCACAGGCGCCGGTTCGCGAGCCCGTTCTGGCCGATCGGCGCCGCCGCCCTCGTGCGCGACGAACTGCCACCGGCGCTGCGACCCTCGCTGCCCGCCACCTCTGAAACCGACGATGACGGGCTCGACGATTTCGGTGCCCCAACCGATCCGACCGAGCAGTCCGCCGATCCCAGCGCGGCGCTGCCCGAGGCTGAGTCCTCGACGTTCCCCTCTGCCGAGACCCCCGGTTCGCTCGAGTCCGTGTCCGCCGAGCCCGACGCCAACGACGCCGAAATGCAGCCGTATGAGGCTCTCGATGCGTCCTTCGCGCAGGCGATCGCCATCGCCCACACCGCGACCGGGGAAATCACCCTCGACCAGTTGCCCGGCGGCATGGGGCTCACCGGCCCCGGCGCCCTCGGCCTGGCCCGTGCGATCGCCGCAGCGGTGCTGACCGACGGCGCCGCCGACAATCGCCTCGAACGCCCCCGGCTGATCATCGGGCGCGATGATCTCGCGCTCCTCCTCGAAGACGACCCCGCCCACATCCAGCAGTACTGCGACGGCGTCGCCGAGTTCGATGTCACCCCGGACCTGCCCGCCGCGCTCGCGCTGCTCGAGGAACACCTCGCCTACCGCACGCGCCTGCTCGAAGACTACGACTGCCCGGACCTGGACGAGCTCGCCGAACAGCACGGCGACCTCGAACCGCACCCGCCGCTGATCCTGCTGGGCATCGCCCGGCAAAACGACGACACCCGCCTCGCAGCCACCGCAGCGGCCGGAACCGCGCTGCGCGCCCACCTGGTCCTCCTCGGCGCTCACCCCACTCACCCGACCTGGCACATCGCCAGCGACAGCGCGATCACCGGTGGGAGCGATCCGCGTGTGCCTGGGGAAGCATGTGCCTTCGATCTTCCGGCCCTGGCACTGCGCCAGTGCCTCGCTCTGTTGGCGGTCGCCGCCGGATCTGGGCTGCGCGATCAACCAGGCCTCGAGGAGCCGGACCCCTCGGGCTCGCTTGCGATCCCGCTCGGCCTCGGCGAGTACGGCGACCCGGAGACCGAAGCGGCAGAACCGGAATGCCACGCCCTCCCCCTGGCCGATTCCACAGCTGAAGACACGGCCGCCGAAAAGGAGCACCAGGCCCCGTCCGTGACCTCGGCGCCAGCAGCAGCCGCCCAGACCTCGCCTGCCGCCCTCCCCACACCGCTCGACCTCGCAGCAATCGAACACCCAGCCCCGCCCCAGCAGCCGCCGGCCGCCGACGTCGAACCCGTCAGTGCTCAGTCCGAGGAAGGCGCAGTCACCGCGCTCCTCGAGGCGTTCAACACCGCGATCGTGCGTGTGCGCGTGCTCGGGCCGCTGGTGATCGAAGACGCCAACGGCCCGATCACCACCGGCCTGCGCGCGAACTCCCGCCGTCTGGCCGCCCGCCTCGCCGTGCACCACCGGCGCGGCCAATCCGGCGAAGAACTCGCCGCGCTGTGGCCCGATCTGTCCGGCAAGGAACTCTCCGAGACCCGCAAGACCGCGATGGCGTACCTGCGCGGCCCGCTGCGCAAAGCCACTGGCGCCACCAGCGCCCAGTTCGTGCTCGACACCGCCGGCCGCTACCGACTCGACCCGAAGCTCGTCGGCGTCGACCTCGCACTGTTCGACCGGCTGCGCACCCTCGCCTCGCGCACCACCGACCCGCTCGAACGCGCCGCCGCCGCCGAAGCCGCCCTGCAACTGTGCGATGGCGAACTACTGACCGGCAACGACGAGGCGTGGATCGAAGCCGCCCGCGCCGGAGTACGGCGCGACGCCCTGGCCACCGCCGCACTCCTGGCCCAGCTCGCCACCGACAACGGCGACCTCGAGACGGCTCTGGGCTGGTGGGAGAAGGCCCGCGTCATCGACGACAACGAAGAGGTCTACCGCCAGATCATGAAGACCCAGGCCGCGCTCGGGCGGCGCGTCGAAATCATCGCCACTCGCGACCTGCTCATCACGAAACTCGAAGCCATCGGCGAATACCTCACGCCCCAGACCGAACAACTGCTGGGCGAACTGCTGCGCGAGCGACCTCGGGCCAGAACGGGAAGCACACCGCACCAGCGCGGCGAAGGACGCGAGCACGAGCACCAGCTTGTCGGCGGCGCGCGCGCCTCCTAGCCAAACTCTCGCCACGCGCCTGCCGAAACGGCGCCCGGCCGCGACGGCGTCAATTCAGAGTACGGACCTCGATCAGCGCGACGCGGTTACCGCCCTTCTCCAGACTTCGCTGTGCCTCGCCAGGCTGGGCGGCCTACTGGGATCCGCCACGTACGTACTTTCCGCTCAGTACCCAGTGGGTGCGCGTTGAGCAACAGGCGGTTCGGAACTGAGTTGAGTGGCCCAGCGCCAGTACGGGTTAGGAAAAACAGCGTCGTCTACGCACGCACCGGGCCATACTGTACCTATGGGAGACCACGATGTGCGCCGGCCCGAGCTCGCACAGTGCTATAACGGCTGGTTGTGGGAAGATGATGAATGGGCGAAAGGGGCGCTCCTCTTCTTCGACGGATTAGCCCTGACGCTGCCCTGGGACCGCGCTCAGGAGACGATCGATAGATCCGAACTCGCGCAGGCGATGTACGAAGCCGGCGCGTTGTTTACGTTTGATCCGCGCGAGTGGCTGGCCGAGCCGGCCGCAGCGGCGATTCGCGACGCGGCGATTCGGCTCCTGCCCCCCGACAGTCGTAACAGGTCTGTTACGGAACTTGGAGACTTCCACTTCAGCAGCGAGGCCACCGATCCGCAGGCGGTGCACGAGTTCTTGCATAGCCTGCGCGCGCACGGGCACTTTTTCGGCTGGCGCGATGGCCTGGTGAGATTGAGCGGTCCCGCGTACATCACGCTGCTCGCCTTGGTTAGCCAGGCAGCACGGCTCGCGATAAACGAGGTCGCTATCCATCCAGTCGCTGAGCAGCCCCAGACCGCGTACCATTTGGATAGCCTCGTGACAGATGCAACGGACGGCCGCATCGGCGAACTTTTCGACCGCGACCTGACCGACGTAGGTGTCAGCCTTCGAGGCGTGCCGCTCGACGAAGTGCTGGCCTTTCGGCGAGAGCATGGCGAGCTATACCGCGCCTATGCATATGACCTGCGATTGTTCTCCTTGCTCGCATGGCAGTCCAGCGCTCCCGACCGGGCCCGGCTGCTAGCAGAGCGCTCGGAGTTGCTTCACGACCAGGCGCGGCGGATGCGCAGACTGCGCATATCGCTACGCGGCCCGGGGGCAGCACCGGCGATGCTAGGCCTACTCGGAGGCGCCTGGGAGGCACACGGAGATGTGCTTGGGGGCTTGCTCGGAGTGTTGGCTGGCCTGGCGGGCTTACGGGCACAACGAGAAGTCAACGCGTATACATACCTATTTGAAGCAAGCGATCTGGTCAAGCATGTATAGGCCTACCTGATGGCCATTCCGCTGAAACTCGGTCGCTATTTCAAGAGCTATGCCCGGGCAGGGAGGTGTCAGTGAGCATGACCTGCAGCGCAAAAAGCCGTCCTGGGGCGGCGTCAGACTCGACGGATAGGCCCTGGAGTTAGTGGTCGAGGGCACGAACTCGGTTCGGCGAGACACCTGCGTGCGTCTGGAGAACCGTCAGGATTGGCGTTTCCAGCGTTGCGCGAATTTCGACGACCGGTTCGACCGGCAAGGTCCGATGCCGCGCTCGGCCATTGTTGTGTCGGGGTCGGGCACGCAGATCGTCGCAATCGGCGAGCCGGCGCGCTCGGTGTCGTGCGCGACGTAGAGCCAGGCCGTGTCGTTGCACTGCCACATCGACTCCAACTCGTTCACCGGCATGTCGGCGGGTCGGCCGAACTAGTCGGTCGACCAGGCCAGAGCCACCTTGAGGTCCGCGACCGATACAGCGGCGAAGAACGGGGGTCTCTCCACCGCGTTCGCGTGCCGTGAAGGTGATTGCTGTCGTGATCCGGGTCGGGAAACAACCCGCTGAAAAAACAGCCGTCACCCACGCACGGACCGAGCAGGGTTATGATCCCCGGCTTCGACGGCGAACCGTCATGGCCGCCACGCAATGGCGCGCAACGTCTTGACCTGCGTTTACGCTGGCGTGCGGATGGGGCGCTTGACTTCATCCGGGGATCGATGGCTGTATCTGTACACCGCCCCGCGACGACGCACCGCTAGCACGTGCCGAGCGGGACGGTAACCCAGCGCCCGGTCTCTTCCCGGGCGCGCCCCGGCCGGGGCATGACCACCCGAAATCATCCGCTTGAACAAGGGAAGAGTCATGCCCGCATCCCCATCCGTCACCATGACCCCGTCGATGACCGCGCTGCTTGACGCACTGTCCGCCCAGAATGGCGCCAGCGTCACCGAACTGGCTAAGCGCGCCAGCCTCGGCCGCTCCACCACCGCCCGCGTCCTGGCCGTCCTCGAGAAGAAGGGTCTCGCCCGGCGCGAGCGCACCGAACGCGTGCCCGATCTGTGGTTCGCCGCGCACGTCGCAGCATCCGCAAACGACGAGTCCGTCGAGCCCACCAGCGCGAGCCACGCCGCGCCGGACGAAGGATCCGACTACGCCGAGCCTGCATGCGAGTCAGTGCCACAGAACACAGACCCCAGCACTCAGGAGGGCCAGCGACAGCCCGAGGAGGAGACCGAACCGGATCCCTCGCCCGCCGCTCCGAACGAGGACGGGGGTGAGCGCGTGCCGCAGGAAGCCGAGGGGCCCGGATCCCCGACCCCGGAAGTCGGCGGCGAGCAGCCCGAACAGGCCGTCGAGAACGACCAGGGCGAGCAGGCACCCGAATCCGCCGACGAGCCGGACGTGCCGGTCGAGGACGGAGGCGAGCCTGCGGTGCCGGAGGTCCCTGGCGCGGCAGCGTCCGGGACGGATGCGCCGCGCCTGGCCAAGGGCGGACTGCGAGCCTTGGTGGTCGCCCACCTTTGCGCGCACCCTGCCGAGGATTTCACCGCCTCGAAGCTCGGGCGGGTGCTGGGGAAGTCGAGCGGCGCAATCTCCAACGCCCTCGACACCCTCGTCAAGCTCGGGCAAGCGGAGATGACCTGCGAGAAGCCGCGCGCTTTCCGCCACCTCGATGACGCAGGATCCTGACCGAGAGCCCTGCGCCCGTCGCGCGAACGGAGTGCCGCGCGCGGCGGGCCCTGATACGAAAGCCAGGGCTTCGATGGCTCTGTCTCTTACCACCCTCGATATCGCCTGCGTCCACCTGCACCGGATGGGCGAGCGCTCCCACCGTGTGTTCGGCCTGGCCATCCCGCACCTGGCGCTGGTCGCCGCCGACCTGACCGCGCACCTGATCGAGATGCCCGACGGGATCCCGGACGCGGCGGGCAGCGCGCAACTGCGCAAGCATGCGGCCGGGGTCGGCGCGGTCGCCGCCGCCTATGGCGTTGAGGCGTGGCTCGGGTTCGTCAGCGTCCCATCGACGGGTTTCGAGCGGCTCGCGCCGGATGATCTGCCGCGCGCATCCGAGATGCCGGACCGGATCGAGGGGGTGGTCACCAGCGCCGTCTGGCCGGGCGGGGACGTGGTGCGCCACCGCATCACCGTGATCACGCGCACGCCGTACGGTTCCGTGCTCGGCCAGGCCCGGTGGTTCGCGGCGCGCGACTACGGCACCAATTGGTGGCTGGAGGGCCTGCTGGCGCCGTGACGGGCGCTGGTGCCGTCTGGGGCCGGCGGGAAACACCTGTGGGTGTTCCCGCCGCCCCGGACGGCTTCGTGTCCCGGTGCCGTGCGCAGGGCGGGGGTCGGTAACTGCGGGCTTCGGTCAGACGGTGATGTGTCGGTGCCGGGCCCCAGTTCCTTCATTTTCCGGCGTCTGTCTCACGGCTCGCGTGAGCCGTGGCCAGTTGGGTTCCCGAGGTGTTTATGAGCGCCGAGCGAGAGCGCGTTTCCGACGTCCGCCGCGTCTGTTTCCTCCGCGGCCCGGTCGCGCTCAGCTCTGCTCGCCAGCGTGCGTCGAGGGTGGGGCTGGTGCGCGCTGGGCCTGGCGCACCCGTGCGAGCGGCCAGCCGGTCAGCTCGGCGACGGATTCGAAGCTCTCCCCGGCCGCGAGGATCTTGCGCACGGCCGCCGCGGCCTGCTCGTCGAAGACGGCGGCGTCGCTCTCGGCTTTAGTCCGCACCGTCGCGGCCTTCGCCTCAGCCTCCTCGCGCAGTCTCTCCGCTCTGCTCGCCGCGGCGGTGCGGACCTTCTCGGCCTTTTCGGTCGCCGCGTGGAACGTGGTGACGAGAGCTTCGAGGGCCTTTTCGCGCGCGGCGAACTTCTCGGCGCGCTTGGCCATCACTTCGGCGGCGCGCCGAGTAGCGCTGCGGCTGCCTGCGCTCGCCGGCGTCCTCGTCACGTCCCCGACGCTACGGCGGACCCGGGCCTGCGACGATCACAGCGGTCCGTCCGAGTGAACGACGCCGCCCCGCCCGCGGGCGGCGGGCGGGGCCGACTGTCGGGTCGAGCCGGGCGGAATAGTCCGCACGGTAATTCCAGCTACGATGGCTGGCGTGACCGTGCGTCGTGACGTACCGCACTTCGCGGTGAACGAGTCCGGGATCAGTGCGCCGGTGCTCAAGCACGTGTTCGCGCACACTGACGAACTCGTGATCGCCACCTCGACCTGTGAGGTGTACCCGACCGGGATCGCCTTCCGGCTTCTGATTCTTAGCAAGCCGCCGATCGACTTCGTGCACGAGTTCGCCTTCGGTATCGGGCAGCGTCGGCACGCCGGAAGCCTCGACCTGTCGGGCATTGCGACTTTCCCAGACGGATCCGTGCAGCCGATCGTCTTCGGCGACTTCGGCGGCGCCGGCGGGTCGACGGCGCACCGTTCCGACTTCCGGCTCTGGATGCCGCTGCCCGACGACGCCGTCAAGGCCCAGGTCCGCTTGACCTGGCCGACTACACGGGTAGATGACACGGCAGAGGTTGACCTCCACATCTTCCACCTCGTGCTCGACTCAGAACCCGCCCGGGATCCGGATCTCTAAATTGCGCAGCAGCGTGGCCGACTACGTGCCGGGAGACCTCGCAGTGGTCGGTATGTTGCCCGCCACGCTCTATCGAGGCCGACGCAAGAGAGCTACCGTGCCGCTTCGCTGCTGGTTCGCCTTCTCGCGCAGGACCTCGTTCTCCATGGTCAGTACGTTCACAGCCCTTGTGAACGCCTCCGACTCCTCCAGCTCGATCCGCCATAGCGGAAAAGCCCTACTCCGCGTGGGGTGCGGCGTAGGGCTCACGCTAGGCCGATCAGCCCGCGTGCGCAGGCGTTTCCGGCGGATCACGACGCCGCCAGGCGGGCCGATTCCTGGTCGTTGCCTGGGCTGCTTAGGCACGCCCGCTGGCGTCGGCGGACCGTCTAGGGACGGGCGGGGGCGTCAAGGCGTTGGCCGAGTCCGGCGACCGCGTCCGCGTCGTGGTGGACGGTGACCTCGAACAGCCCTGAGACGAGTGACTCGGCCATCACTAGGCGCAGGTCCACCGAGGCCCCGGCACCGGTGGTCACGGCGCCCGGCAGCGGGACGAGGCGCGGCTCGCTGAAGGAATCCGTGGAAGGCTCGGCGACCTGTCCGCGCACTGCGACGTTCGCCCAGCGGCGCGGGGCGAGGAAGACGAACCCGCCAGCACGAAGGTTAGGACACTGGGCTGCCGCTGTGGCCGCGCAGGAACGGCAGACCGGCGGATCCATAGTCAGGTATGGCGCGTCGGGGCCGAGGCGTTCGAGGTGAGCCTGCCAAGCGGGGGCCGCGGTCATCCACAGCGAGGCGGGCGCCGTGCAGATCTGGCAGGCACCTCTCAACATCACCCTGCGGTGTCTGGTCGGATGCACGCGCGCGAAGTGGGGCTGGCCTTCGCCCGGCGCCCAGGTCACCCGCCGCCACAGGATGCCATGACGGTCGCGGTCCTGGCTCTGCTCGTCGGGGTAGACCAGCGTCGGGGTGCGGCCGGGGCCCGTGCGCAGGACGGGCGTGGCCTCGGGGTCGGCCAGGACGTCCTCGGAACTCCAGGCTGTTATGTAAGGCACAGTTATTCCCCGATAGGTGCGGAGTGCTTGTTCCGCGCTGCTCATCGCACGGCCCTGCGGCAGATGCGGTCGGTGGGTTCTGCGTACGGGCAGGTGTGCGGGTGTGAGGGGCTGTTCATGCTCGGCTCGTTTCGGTCGCGACGTGCGCTGTCAAGGGGTGGGCGGGATGGTGCGGGCGAGCAGGCGGGCGGTGAGGGCGACGGTGGGGCGCAGGAATTCGATCCAGCCGTCGGTCAGGTGCAGCCAGATGCCGGCCACGTGCAGGTGGCCGTCGGGTTCGACGAGGTGCAGGACCGCCGCGGCCGGGCTCGTGCTTCCGGGGGCGGCGCCGCGGCCGTAGGTGAGGATGAGTGAGCCGGGTGCGCAGGCGGTGTCCTCGGCCAGGGGAAGGGCGTCGAACTCGCTGCACCACGCGGCGCCGACGGCGGTGATCAGGATGCGCTCGCTGTCGGCGGGCGGGGGCCCTGTCTGCAGGGTGCGAGCGTCGATCTGGCTGTCGGGGCGCGGGCGGATGACGCCCGGGGTACCGGGCGTGATCAGTACGGTGGGCCCGGGTGGAGTAGTCATCGTCTCGCTTTCCAAGGCTGTATCGGGTGGGCCGGGGTCGGTGGCGCCGAACCGGGGGCGCCCGGCGCGAGGCGGAAGCCGTTGCCGGCTGGGCGCGGGTCACCGGCTCAGTTCGCTCAGGCGGGCGGCGTGCCTGATGGCGTGGGTGATGCCTCCCTCCCGGGTGTGGACTCCGGCGCGCACGGCGCGGGTGGATGCGGGCAGAGCCACGGCGAGCAGCCGCGGATGTCCCGTGCGCGCGATGGCCAGGCCCCACAGGCTTCCGGTGACGGACTCGATCTCGGCGAAGGGGATCACGTGGGTGCGCAGCACGTTGCTGACGATCAGTGCGTCGCGGCTCATGGCGATCCGGGCGCGCCCGAGGTATCCCACCCCGAGTGCGTCGAGCCCCGCCGCGAGAGCGGTTTCCACACCGAGCCTCCAGTTGAGCCCTACTGCGTCGGCGAGCAGCGTGTAGGCGTGCAGGAGGGCGAGGCTTGCCTCGCAGACGGCGGCGAACGCAGCGGAAAACGCCCAGAACGTCGGCAGCCACTCACGTGTGAGCTCCCTGTCTTGTTGCGGCATCGCCTGGTGCTCCTTGACTTTCGTGGGATGCATGGCGGGCAAGGACGGTGGGCTCGACGCAGGCGGGCCCGGATCCGGCGGCGCGTGCTCGGGCTACGCATCGCGGTCGGGGTCGAGTCCGGCGGGGTCGGTCAGCGCGTCGAGGAACGCGGTGATCGCCTCGCCGGGCACCTGGGTGGTGAAGAGCGCCTCCCACTCCCGCCGGTGAAGGCCGTCGGGGAAGCTGGCGCGGTAGTGCGGGCCGACGGCAAGGAACTGGCCCGGGATCTCGGGCGGGGCAGCGCTGTAGACGAGGTGCAGCACGCCGTGGGCGCCGGTGTAGGTCGCGGTGCGCACCGCCCGCGTCCAGCCGCGCGCCTCGCAGGCGGCGAACACCGCCTGCGCCCCGTCGTAGGCAGCGCCGGCGAGGTGGCCGGGGTGAGCGCCGCGGATGCCTGCCGGATCGGTCAGGACGCGGATGAACGCGGCGATCGCCTCGGCGGGGACGTCGTCGCCGAAGTGCGCGGCCCATCCGCGTTCCCCTCCGGGTTCGGGTCGGTACTCGGCGACCCACAGCCGGTCGGCATCCTGCAGGTAGCGCTCGGTCTCCGGCCCGAACTCCAGATGGCAGCGCCCGTCCGGGGACGTCAGGGTCACGGTGGAGGCCTCGTCCTCGGACCTCGTCCATCCGGCGGCGCGCGCTGCTTCGAGAGCCGGGGCGGGTATCCCGCCGCCCGCCGCGTACGGCGGAACGAGCAAGGGCGCAGGAATGGGGAACGCAGGGGTCATCGATGCCTCCAGGGCAGACGTGAGGTGTTTTCGGCGGTGCGACCGCGCCGCCGGATCGATATCCAGACACAGACATCTATGGGCGTCAAGCCGCGCGGCTATCGCTCGATTGAGCGATAGCCGCGTCATCGGCGCGTCCGGCGCGCGGGCCTCGACGAACAGCGGAACCGACCTGGGGCGTAGCGCACCTCAAATTGCTCAGTACATATAGCTAAACTTATTGATTATTGGACGCGCCGATGTCGAGGGTCTCGGCCAGGCGCTCGATCCAGTTCTCGAGCCGGTTGGCGACCTCGATGCCGTGGTCGCCGCGGGCTTCGTCGTAGTCCCGGTAGTGCGCGGGGCGGATCTCGCCGTCCTCGTCGGTGTATGCGGTGCGTACGGCCCGCCACGCGTCCTCGAGGGCGCGCATCTCGGCGAGCAGGTCGAGGCCGGCGCGTGCCCGGGTGGTCGCCTGGGTGCTCGGGGTATAGGTCATGGAGTGCTCTTTTCAAGGATTCAGATCGTGGTGGCGGGTTGCGCCAGGTTGACGGGCAGGGGTTCCTCGCCCGGCGCGCGCGGATGCCGCGACCGGGCTCGGGATCGACGGCGGTTGGGTCCTCGGCGGCGAGGAGGAAGGAGAGCCGGTCGCGGCCCGGTGACGTAGAGGGCTGCGGAGTAGCTCCAGGCGAGGCGCGAAGTGTGCCGCGGTAGGCGGTGGCCCGGCCGTGGTAGGCGGCGGGCATGCCGATCCGGGCGGTCGGGTGGACCGGTGGCGGTGCGGAGGGCGCGGCAGGGTTCGCGGGAACGGGCACGGGTGGTGTCTTCGCGTTCTGCGGTAGTGCGGGGTCAGTCGGTGGGGGCGTTCGGGCAAGTCGCGGTGTGGCCGGGGTCGGCGCGGAACTCGACCAGCTGCGCGCCGCCCTGCAGCGCGGACTCGGCCAACAGCTCGATCAGCTCACCCGTGACGACCTCGGCCCGCGTGTGGACGAGCTGGTCGTCGAGAACGCGGGACTCGTGGCCGACTTCGCCGAGGCGCGGAAGCGCGCCGATGAGCTCGTCCGGCAGCTGGCCGAGGTCCAGGACGACCTCGCCGGAGCCCGGCTGAGCCTTCGTCGGATGATCTGGGAGAACAACCAGCCCGGCCCCGGCTGACCCGGGCCGCCGCCGAAAGCGCGGGGCCGCCGCCGACCTGGTCGGCGGCGGCCCCGCGCACTACTTCTTGGGCTCCTCGCGGCGGGCGCGGCGCAGCAGCTTGCCGCTGGCCAGCCGCTCCAGGACCGGCACGAGCAGCTTGATGGCCTGCAGCCGGTCCTTCTCGGCCGTCTTGGCCACCAAGAGCACCACGGTGACGCACACCGCGATCCCCAGCACCACCACCGCGACAGCAATGAGGACCGCCGGATCCGCGAGCGCGCTGGCCCACCCCGTCATACCCATGGACATCGCCCTGCCGGGCATCTCCCACCTGCACCTTCGTCTGGCGAACTTCGACAGGGCTATGGTGTTTTATCGACTAGGGAGGTCACTGATCGATAAATTGCGCGAGGGTCTGAGCAAGGCGCTCCGGCATCCGGTCGGCGAAGGCGCGTGGCGCTACCTGGTCCGCATGGGGATCGTCGGTGAAGCCGAGTTGATGTCGTCCACCGAGGCCGTGCCCTACCTGGTGCAGGAGTGGCGGGAATTGCAGTCCGCCCGCGACTCGCCGACCGGCACCCCGGTCCGGCTGACGCTGCGCGACGCAGCGCTCGAAGCCCGCACCGACGCGCTCTCCGCGATCTACGCGACATGGGCTGAGCGCGACCCGGCCCTCGACTCGTTCCGGCGAAGTGCTCTGCGACGCCGCGATCCCGACGCCCTGCGGGCATATGCGCTTAGCCGAGGCCCTAACCCCGGAGTCGAGCTCTTGAGCGAGGACGAGGCCCCCCGGTGGGTGCGTGAGCAGTACGACGCCATCAAGACGGCCGGCGAAGGGCTCGACCGGGTCACGGAGCTGATTCAGCGGGAGCAGAAGATGGGCCGGAACGACCTTGCGCTCCTGCAGTACTTCGACGACGGAGAACTGCGCAACCTCTCGGTCCCCCACATCGGTCCCCTCGGCGAGCTGGCGAAGGTGTCGGAGAAGCTCGCCGACGAGTACAGGTGGAGCAAGCCTTGGGCGGCGCACTTCGCGCTCACCGGCGCCCGGCCGAGAGTCATCGCCTACTCCGCCACGGCGGAGGTGCACTACGGCCTGCCCACCGCGGCCGCGACACGCGTCACGATGGTCCTCGACCCCGCTTTGCCGGCCTCCCGGGTCGCCGAGCTCTACGCCGACCTCCGAGCCCGACTCGAAGCAGATCCGCCGCGCCGCACCCAGTCGCTCAAGGCGTACCGCCTCGCCGAGCACGTCGGACCCCACGTGGCCAGCTTTCCCGCGGTGCAGCCTCCGCCCGGTCCCGGCCGCCCCCGGACCACGAACCCGCCCGGAGGGTTCGTGTACTACACCAGACCCGTCGGCGGGCACACATGGTCAAGCCTGCGCCGTGCATGGAACGAGCGCTACCCGGACCTCGGTGAAGACGGCGCCGACTGGAAGTACCCCCACCAGCAGAACTTCACAAGAGACGCCCAGGACGTGCTCAAGCGCCTGCTCGACCCGCGGTGGGGACTCAAGAACCTGCCTCGTCGGCTACGCGACTGACCTGCACCTGTAGCCGCTGATCAGGTACTGACGCCATCCTGTTTCCGTCGGGGTCGCGCCTCGCGCCCGACGTACATGGGAACGCCGCCCGCGGCGAAGACGTCGGTGTCGTCGGCGAGCCGCACGTAACCCACCATGCGTTCATACGGCACGTCAGGATGCACTTGCCCGAGGCTGGCAACCTTTTGCGCGAGGAAAAAGAACTTGGCCGGGATGTCACCCGGCTCCAACCGGTACGGAAGCTGGGTCTCCAGGCTCTTCGGACTGTCGAAAACGGCGCGATTTCCACTTGAACCGGGCAGCTTCAGACCCCACCCGACGATCGTAACTGGGCGGTCGCCGAGGTTGTAAGCCTTCAATATCACGAACTGATCCATCTTCAAGCCGCCATTGCCCGGCAGCTCATACGTCACATATTCGCCGACCATGCGCACTTGTATGCGCGGTTTGCCAGAGGCGGAGGAGCGATGCCCGTAGTACCAAGCGATCGGCACTGCGATCGCTCCGGCGGCCGCGCCGACTATCCCCGACCACAAGCCAACGTCCATCGCCCGCTCCCTCCCACCGGCCCGATCGGGCTCTCGCCGATCCAGGGTACGGCCGCGCAGAGCGGACGTCTGCCGATAGACACATCTGCTCGGGGTCGCAGGGTTCTGTTGGATCAGCGGGATCGCCACTGGCGCCGAGCCGGACTTCCGGGCAACCGTGCCGCAACGTAACTTATGTGGCTGAAGAGCCTACGCAGCTACGACATGGCTCTTGTGCTTGACAGGTACAGATAGGAGCGAGGCTCGGGTGTAGTCGGGGCTGATCTGGACCAGGTCGGGGGTGATGCCGAGGAGGGCGGCAAGTTCCCGGGCGCAGGCTTCGGCGCGCTCAGTCCAGCGCTCGTCGCGCCAGGTCGGCGGGTGGGTGCTGTCGCGGCGGCGCCGGTCGGCGGTGTGCAGGGCGCGGACGGTGATGCCGCCGGGCATTGGGGTCGCGGTGATGTTCGGCATGGGGTGGCTCAGATTTCTTACATGGATGTTAAGTGATGGCGATTTGGTGACGTGCGTTTCGGGTGACGCTGTAGGCCCGGGTGGTGGTCTCGAGACGGTCGAGGGCGTCGTGGTGGCGGGCGGCGAGGGCGAGCAGCTCGTCGTGGCGTCCGGTGAGCAGGTGCTCGGCGGGTCGGGCATCGGCCAGCTCCTGGGCCGCGGCCTGCAGGTCGCCGATCGTGTGCTTGATCCGACGGGCGAGCTGAAGCTGGCGTTCGCCGGCGCGCACCGCCGCGTCGTGCAGCAGCGCGGTCAGCGGGTCGCACCCGGGAGTCTCCGCCTCCTGCCGCAGGTTCGCGGGCCCTTCGCGCCCGAGCAGTCGGGTGAGGATCAGGTCGATGGCCGGGTGGTAGACGGTGGCGGGTGCCGGAGTTCCGGTCACGTGGCAGAGCCTTTCTTCGGGTGGGTGCAGCGAGGAGGGGCTGAGAGGTGGCCGGGCGTCGGTTGGCGCGGTGCCGTGAGCTTTTCCGATCGCCCGGTCACGGTCGGTTCGCGTCCGTCGAGGCTCAGGGCGCTTCCCGGGGATCCTCGGTGCTCTCCTCGTCGTCGGCGGCGGTGACGGCGCGCAGGATGGAGGCCGCGTGGTTGAGGATGTGCCTGGTGGAGCTCAGGGCCTCGGCGGTGGCCTCTCGGGTGCCGTGGGTGGCGAAGGTGGTCATGGCGTAGGTCAAGGCGTGAGCGATGTGGTTGGCGGCATCGGCGAGCAGGTTCAGCAGTTCGTCGCACTCCTGCTCGGTGAACGCGGTCGCGCTCCAGCCCACGCGCCCGGCGGATGGGCTCGCGCCGGTTGCGGGCCTTGCGAGCACAGCCTGGTTGAGCCGCTGCGCAGCGGCGCCGAACGCTCGGGCGAGGTGGAGCACGCCGGTGCTGTGCGCGGCGTGTTCGGGTGTTTCACGGGGCGAGGTGTCGATTCCGGCCATCACCCGCAGTACGCGCAGCGGGGTGGCGTAGTCGGCGGTGATCGTGTGGTGGGTGCGGCGGTCGGTGATGTGGAACTCGTCTTCCTCCGGGCCCCAGGTGATCCGGGCGGCGTCGTCGGGGCTGGCCAGTTGGGCCCCGAGCAGCTCGTCGTGGCTGTGTTCCTCGGTGTGGATCCAGCCGCGGGCTTCGAGGTCCGCGATCAGCTCGGCGACCTCGGTGCAGGCCTCGGCGTTTCGGCGCGCGTCCTCGCCGGCCCGGGCGATCTGCTCCACGACGTCGATGGGCAGCACTGGGCTGATTGCCCGCCAGCACACGCACGTGTCCGGCCCGTACGGCGCGTTTCCCGTGAGGGTCAGCATCGACGTGGCGCCGACGGCTTCGATCCGCACGGCCAGCTCGCCGACCGGGGCGGTGAAGGTGATGCTGGTCAGTCCTGTGATCAGAGCCGAAGGCTCGGGACCGGTGCTCTCCCAGCCGTGCGCGTAGAGCGCGTTGATCAGAATCAGGTGCGGCGGCCGGAACATGGTCGAGGTCACGCGGTTCTCCGGGGTCTGGGTGTGGTTGGGGCGTGCGGGCGGGTTCATGCGGGGTCTGCGTCGTCGGTGAGGGCGAGCGCGGCGATCACGGCGCCGGGGGCGGTCGCGTCCGTGTGGGCGTGGGCGCGTTCGCCGCTGCTGGTCACCACGTCGGCGCGCGAGATGATCCACGGGCCGCGCTGCAGGCGGCCTCGGTGGCGCAGGTACTGGAGCGAAGCCCAGCGCACGGTCTCGGGGTCATCGAGGATCAGGGCACGTGTGCCGTAGTCGGTGCCCAGAACCGGGCCTCGCAGCCAGCCCGCCGCGCGCAGGTGCGCGATCGGTCCGGTACCCGAGGGTCCGGTGTGCGCCGCGCGGCAGGCGGCGACCAGGATGCCGACGGGCATGTCGGTGGCTTCGGCGTGCCAGAGCGCGGCGCGGGGATCGGCCGGGTCGAGGCGCACGATGCTCGTGCTCGCTCGCGAGGCGCGCCAGTTCGCGGTCACCAGGATCCGCCGGCCGGGGCTGGCCAGCAGACGGAAGCTGATGTCCGTGAGCATTCTGACGGCCTCGCTCCCGCCGAGCTCGAGGTCGATCTCCTCCCATCCCTCGGCGGTCAGCAGGTCGGTGAGCTTGGCGAGTTCCAGGGCGTGGTCGCGAGGTATCACGGTGGTCTCCCTCATAGGTGCAGGTGCGGTGGTGCCGGGCGTAATCGGCCGGTCGTGGTGGGGGTGGTTCTAGTCGCGGTGGAAAGGGCAGCGGCTGCGGTGGGCGGGGTCTGCGACGAGTTCCTGGGCGAGCGGGAGTGTGACGGCGTTGCGCTGCCTGGCGCGGTGCTCGAGCAGGTCGCCGAGGTCGGCGAGGTGGCGCAGCGCGGTGAGCGGGACGTGGTTGCCGCATTGCGGGCAGGGGCCGAGGCACAGCAGGCGGGCGGGGTCGTTGTCCGCGGCGATGAACGCGTAGACGCCGTGGTCGGTCACGGTCAGCCGGGTCCAGGCCCGGCCGCCCTCGGTGCGCGTCGGATCGGCGCTGACGGTGATCCGATCGCGGGTGATGCCGAGGATCGCGGCCAGCCGGTGGGCGGATGCCTCGCGCGCTCGGCCCACTGTGGGTCGCGCCAGGTCGCGGGTTCGGCGGTATCGGCAAGCCGGAGCGCTGCGGCGTGGCGGGCTCGCTCGCCCAGGGTGGGCGTGCGGTCGAAGAGTTTCGGCATGGGGGTATCACCAATCGGTGCTCGAGAGAGAGTGGGCCGGGGCCGGGATCCGGCCGGAGGCGGACCTAGGTTTCCGGGCTCGTGACGGTCAACGCGGTGATGAGCGCGGTCACGAGGTGGCGGGAGGTGGCGAGGTCGGCGTGCAGAGTGTAGGGCGCGCCGTACAGGTGCAGGTCCCATCCCGCGTGCAGGTCCGCTCGGGTGGCGCCGGGGACGCACCAGTGCAGTTCGGCCAGCCGGTAGGGCGGCGTCGGGATCTCCCACTGGTAGTAGGACTCGCTGTGGTACCGACCGCGCGGGAATCCGGTGCACGTCTCGCGCCGATAGTCGAGGCGCGGCAGCACGGAGATCGGATCTGCGGCGGGTGTGTCCGGCGGGAGCACGGCGGCCGACAGCAACTGCGGCAGGATTGGCAGCGGGCACTGGCCGGTCACCGCCCACGGCAACGCCGCGTCGGGAGTGGCGGTCAGGGCGATGGTGGCGTAGCGCTCCCGCAGCTCGTACCCCTCCAGCTCCACCTCGAGTTCGCCGGCGGCGAGGTGGGCGGCCTCGTGCGGCGCCGCCCACGCCCCGACGAACAGCGCGCCGTTCGCCAGGAGCGGGGCAGGCTCGGCTCGGGGTGGCGCCGGGTGCCATCCCGCCGCGCGCGTGAATGCGTTCAGCAGCTCGGTGAGGTCGGACACGACTGGCTCTCCATCGTTCATCAGGTGCGCAGTTGGCTCGGGCGTGTGTGGTCAGGCGGTGGTGGCGAGGGCGGCGATCACGGCGCCGGGGGTGGCGGGGCTGGTGTGGGCGAAGGCGCGGGTCCGGGCGGTGGTAGTCACATCGGCGCGCACGATCAGCCAGGGTCCGTGGTCGGGGCCTGCGGGTGTGGGCAGGTAGGTGGCGGCGGCGGTGCGTGCGCCGGAGGGATCGCTGAGGATGACCGGCAGCAGGGTGATCGCAGCAGTCGCCGACTGCTGGCGGGTCCATCCGGCTTCGCGCAGCAGCCTGAGGGGTCCGGGGCTTTCGCCCGGTTCGGTGGCCGCCTCGGCCGCGGCGGCGAGGATGTGGACGGGGAGGTTGTCGGCCTGGGCACGCCAAAGCGGGATCTGCGGGTTATGCGGGTCAAGGCCCTGGATCTCGGTGCAGGCGTGCTCGGCGCGCCAGTTCGCGCTCAGCAGCACTCGCCGTCCGGGGCTGAGCAGCATCCGGTAGGCGATCCCGGTCAGCTGCAGGGCGAAGTCGGTTCCCTCCAGGCCGGCCTCGATCGCTTCCCAGCCGCGCGCGGTGAGGTGCGCGGTCAGGTGATCGAGGTCTGCGGCGTAGTCGCGGGGAATCATCTCGGTCTCTCCTTCGTCTCGGTCAGGCGGGGTGGTTGGCGGCGGTGAGGATCGCGTGCATCCACGCGCTCATCCCGTCGCAGTTCTGGCCGGGGTCGGTGTGGGTCTGCGGGGCGAGCAGGCGGCCGAACGCGCCGTCGATGATGCGGGTGAGGCGGAAAACGCTCAAGCCGTCGGCGCGTACGGCGGTGGTGATGATCGCCTCGTAGGCGCCGGGCATCTCGGCCGGGTGGGGGCGGTCCTGGGCTGGCAGGCGCGCGGCGGCCTCGGTGACCACGCCGCCGACCCAGGCCTCCCCGGTCACGATCAGCGCGGCAGCCCGTACCGCGCGGGCGCGGGACGCGAGGCGTTCCGGTGCCATCGGTGTGCCGTCGAACAGGACCTCGACGGCGGCCTCGCCGTGCTCGGGCAGGTAGATCAGCGTGGTCTCGGTGCGGCCTTCGGCGCGCCAGCGTCGCTGGCTGAGGTCGTGAAAGAACTCTGCTTCGGCGGTCAGCCGGGTTTCGTGGAGCATGGCGCGGATCCTTCGTCATCAAGAGGTTGGGTGCGGGTGCGGTCGTGCTTCGGCTTCGCCGTGCCGTCCGGGATTTAGAGGAGGGTGGCGGCGTCGCGGGCGTCGTGGTGTCCGGGCAGGGCGAGGGCGACGAACACTTCGGTGGAGAACCAGGCGTCGATCGCGTCGTCGTCGGGGTACTCGGTGAGCTCCTCGCAGCGTGCGCGGACGTGGTCGGCCAGCGCGCGGCGGAAGGTGGGTCCGCTCAGGTGCGCGGCTTCGGGTGCGTCGGGGGCGTGCTCGGGCCAGAACAGCAGCGTCCAGCGCCCGGATTCGCCGGCCGGGTCGCGGCTCGTGACAGGTGAAGGGGTGAACATGGCGGGGTGGTAGAGGCGCAGTAGGGCGCCGGTGGCGGCGGCTTCCTGCCCGGTGAGATCGGGTGGGGTGGCAAGGTTCACGGCCCGCCCGCCGGGCAGCGGGATCGCCAGGTGCCCGGGTTCGGGGGTTCGTGCCGAGGTCGTGAGCACAGCGGGGTCGTGGGCGGGTGGTGTCGGACGGGTCGGGGCTTCGGGTTCGGACTCGACGGTGCTCAGTGGGGCGCTGTACACGGCGATCGCGTGCTGGAGGCGGGCGATGTACGCCTTGACGGTGGTTTCCTTCACCGTGGGGTTGAGTTCGGTGAAGCGGCGGGCGACCTTCTCGAGGTCGAGCGCGGTGAGGTTCTGGTCGGCGAGGTCGGGCAGATCGCGCAGCAGCCTTTTGACGGCGTAGATGTCGTTGGCGATGGTGCGGGGGTGCCGTTCGCCACGTTCGCGCGCCTGGGTAAGGAAAGCTGGTAGGTCCGCGACGGTGCCGGGAAGGTCGACGCGCGAATTCAGGCTTTCGCGCAGGGCGCAGATGGCCACGGTGACGGTGCGTTCGTAGGCGCGCAGCGTGGCGGGTACGAGCGTGGGGTTCGCCGTCGCCGCCGCCTTGGACAGTGCGCCGATGTCGAGGTCGTCGATGCGAGTGGCGGGGTCGATCAGGTCCGGGTCGAACAGAGTGCGGCACGCGAGGTGGAAACGCTCGCGGGTGGCGGGGCTCGCGTGCGGAAAGCTGCGGGGGTCGGCGAGAAACGCGGACAGGTCGATCAAGGTGACACCGTTGGTGCGCGGTGAAGGGGCTTCGTGACGGGTTGCGGGCATCGGGGGTTCTTTCTCGTGCAGGTCGAGTGGCGTGGGCTCGAAGGTCAGGCGGCGGGGTGCTCAGCCGGGTTGAGCAGGTGAGCAGCCTGGTTCAGAAGCCGGATCTGTTCGCCGCGCTCGAGGCGGTGCAGGTGGCCGGGCAGTTCCGCGGTGTGCAGGCCGGCTGCTCGGGCGAGCGCGGTTTCCGGGCCGTGCTCGCGCGGGATGCTCAGGTGCCTGCTGTTGCCGGCAAGCAGGTGCAGCACAAGGTCGTGGTGCGCCGGAATCGCGCGCAGCCGCTCGGCGGTCTCAGCGAGGGTCTCGGCGACCTTCGCACGGGCGAGGTCGGCCGGAGTGCGCGAACGCACCGCGGCGACCGCGTCCTCGATCGCGCCGGGATCGATCTCTCTGCCCCAGGGCACGTCGACGATCGCGGGGGTGAACCGGCCGTAGTTCGGGTACGCGCCGTCGCGCACCTCGATCAGCAGGCCGTCGCGGTACAGCAGGTAGATCAGGTCGATGCCCTCGGGTACCGAACTACGAGTGATCAGCGCGGCATGGCCGGGCCCGGCGCTCCCGCCCGGTGGCAGCACACTCGCCGCGGAGGCATTGCCAAGGAGCTGGGCGGCTTCGGCGCGGGCGTGGGCGGCGAGCGCGGCCTCGACATACGCGGGACTCGGGGAACCGTCGTCCTGGTGGCAGAAGCAAGAGCCGACCGGGGCCGGGGCGCGCCGGGGGCGGATCTCACGGTCCTTTGATGTGGCCGCGCCCAAGTACCGCCACCCGCCGGGGTGGGCGTTGATGAGTTCCGCAGCCGCGCGGCGCAGCCCCTCGCGTGAGCGGTAGCGCACGGCAAATAGGTCCAAGATGATCCGGGCGGTGGCTGACGGTCCGGGTGCGTGGTGCAGGTAGCGTCCCTGGAACGCGCCGCCTCCGGCCGGTACGGCGATCACGGCGCCGTCCGGTTCCTGCGCGAACTCGTCCCCGGCCAGAATGCCGGGCTCGAGGGTTTCGGTGCTGGTCAACGTGGATTCTCCTTCGAGAACGAATCAGGGTGAATGAGCGGCACCGCACCGGGCGCGGGCGTGCCAGTGCTAGAAGGTGGCAGGGGGCTGCGGGAAGAGTCCTTGCGCGCTTTCCGGGGACCAGGGGCGCTGCGGTCGGGCGGTGGCCATGCCGGTTGGTCACAGGGTGCGGTAACCGTGATCCGGCAGCTGCCGTACGGCGGCCTCGAACAATTCAGCCTGGGTGTCCAGGCTCGCGCCGCTCAGATGTTCGGGCAGCGCGTTCGAGCTGGTTCCGGCGGCACGTGCGAGCGCGTCGTGGGCGAGGGCCATCCCGAGAGTGGAACGGGAGTTCCAGCGCACCAGGTCCAGCGCGTACTGCCCGCGCGCGCTCCTTCTCAGCTCTCGTGCCACCTGGGCGAGCATGTGCCGGGCATCGTCGCGCAAAAGGTCCTCGGGGCCGCGGGCGCGGATGGCGGCCGCGGCGGCGTCGATCTGCTCCCGGTCCGCCTCACCACTCCAGCCGATCTCGCCGACCTTCAGGCGCCGCGCGCCGTTGGCGCCGTCGCACACGGCGACCGTGATCCCCTCGGAGTGCAGGAGGAAGACATAGGCGACGCGGGCGGGCAGCTCCTCGCGGGAGTCCATCAGTCGGGGGGTGGAGTTCGTCGGCTCGAAGCTGTGCGGCATCGCGTTCTTGGGAGGCTCGACGGCGTAGGGTCTGGACTGCTCGCCGCGATGGAGCATGCCGAGTAGATGCTTGAGGAACTCGGATCTCACCTGGCCGTCAGAGGTGTGGCAGTAGCAGGATCCTGCGGCGGCGGGCCTGCGCCGGGCCTTGATCTCCGGGTCCTTCGCGGTAGACACCCCGAGGCGTTCCCATCCGCAGGGGTGCGCGTCGATCAGCTCGCTGACTCCGGTGCTCATCCGGGTGCGGGCGCTCGATCGGGCGGTGACGGTCTCGCGGATCAGCCGTGCGGTTTCCGAGGGCCCTGGGGCGTGGTGCAGGTAGCGTCCTTGCCAGTAAAGATCCGGGTTGTGGCGGTCCGGGCGGGAGATGACGGCTGCGGTCGGTTCCGGCGTGCCGGTGTGCGGTGTCGCAGGAGTAGGTGCTTCGGTTTCTTCCGTCGTGCTCATGTGCGTGTCCTGTGTCAGGGGCGGGCGATGAGGTAGGCGAGGATCGCGCGGGCGGCGCGGTGACGCTTTACGCGGGCGGGCGTGTGCTCGCAGGTGACATACGGGTGCGCGGCGATCGCCGGTACGGCGATGCGCAGCCAGGTGCCGGGAGCGAGCGAGGTGTAGCGGGTGACGAGGGCGAACGTGTCGGGGATCTGCTCGTGGTCGGCGAACAGGACGAGGTCGACCTCGCCGCCGGCACGTTCGGCGAGCGCGAGCCACAGTGCGCAGCCAGGCTCCGCGCTCTGCGCACCGCCGTGGTGCCAGGTTCCGGCCAGGTACGGCGCACCGGTGTCGGAGGTGTGCAGCGTGCGGATGGCAAACGACCAGCCGGGTGAGGGAATCGGGTCGTGCCCACCCAAGCGGGTCATCGTGCACTGTTTCGCGGCACGGTCCGTGCGGTCTCGGCGAGGTACCGGATGACCGCGCGACGGAACCCGGAGGTGTACTGGGTGATCGAGGCCGGCGCCAGATCGCCGCGGCGCGCCCGGCGGTAGTGGGCGATCGCGTCCTCGACGTCGAGGGTTTTCAGGTCGGTGTCGTAGCCGTCCGGGAGCTCGGCGAGCACCTTGCGGGCCCCGTGCAGGTACGCGGTCGCAGAGGGCCGTCTCACCCGGCCGGTGCGCCGGGCCCAGGCCCAGTACTCCAACACGTCGCGGCCACACGGGCGCTCGGGAACGGGCTGCTCGGCCCACATCGCCCCTGATCGCGCGGCCTGGTAGGTCACGGTCGTCAGGAACCCGCGCTCTTGCGGACGGATGTTCGCATCACCCGCGTGCGGGGTCGGGACCCAGACTCTCGCCCCGTGCGGGGCGAGGCTGATGATCGTTCCGCGCCAGCGCGCCCCGGTGCCCTGGTCGATCAGCCCGACGTCCAGCCCCTCGCTCATCTCCGCCCGCGTCAGCCCTGTGCTCACGAGTCAGCCGCCTGCCGGTACGCGGCGTCGAGCAGGTGTTCGTCAGCGCGCAGATCCTCCCAGGTACGCCCGGACAGCTCGCTCGGCCACGATGGTGTGCCGGGAAACGTCCACCACCCGCCGTCGAGCACGCTCGGCCCGGTGCCGGGGCGCAGGTAGTCGTTGGGGAACTCCTCGGCGAAGCGGGTGAGGGCGAGGGCTACGGCGGTTGCGAGGTTGGGGGCGTGCAGGACGTAGGTGTGCGGGCACGGTGTCTCCTCGTCGGAGTCGTCCAGGCTCACGGTGTAGCTGGGCAGGGTGGGCAAGGGTGGGAGATTGTGGCTGGTCACAGAGCGTTCGAAGTCACTCGGGGCGCCGTCGGATTCGTGCGCGCCGAGCCAGTTCTGCTCGAGTAGGTCGAGGTCGCCGGCGAGGTCGGGGTCGGGCGGGCGCCCGTGCCGTGCGCGCAGTCGGCCGATCTCTTCGCGCAGTTCTCCGTAGGGCAGGGTGAGCGAGTGCTCCGTGGTGGTGACGGTGTTCCAGGTCACGGTGACCGGAAGATCGTCGGGTATCAGGGTCGTGTCCATCACAGGGTCCTTCTTGTCTTGGGTGGGTCAGTTGGCCGGGTCGGTGTCCCAGGCGTGGGCTTCGCGCATTTCGCGGGCGCGCTCGGCCATCAGGTCGAACCGGACCCGGGCGGTTTCGCGGGTGTAGGAGGCGCGCCCGATCCCGCGCCAGTCGCCGTTCACGCGCACCTCGACGCGCAGCCCGGCGGGGGTCACGAGGTACGCGTAGCGGGCGGTGCGGCATTGCCCGGGGGTGAGCATCAGGGCGTCGATGGCGCTGACGGCGACCGACTCGGGGTCGTGGCAGCGGCACGCGCCGAGGCGATCCTCGGCCGGGGCGATCTGCTCCCAGCACACGTGCTCGTCGATCAGGGAGCTAGCAAGGGCGGTAATGCCGTCTGTGCCGCGTTCGGTGTAGGCGTCGTGGGCGAGGCGGTGGATAGTCGGGCCCAGGTCGACGGGGGCGCCGTAGCCGAGGACGTAGCGGCCTTGCCAACTGTTTGCGTGGGGGCGGGCGATCACGGCGGTGGTCGCGGCGGGAGTGCTCATGGCGGTGCGCTTTCTCGTTCGGCTGGCGAGGCGGGTCAGATCGGGGAGCTCGCGTGGGCGGCTGCTTTGGCGATCTACTCGACCGCTGGGTCGGGTCGTCCGGCTCGATGAGGATTCCGGTCGTGTCAGAAGGTCAGGGCGAGGGCGGCGATGACGCCGGGCGGGGTGGTCAGGGCGGCGCTGATGGGCGGGCAGGAGCGCATGACGTCGCGGTGGATCAGCCAGCCCTGGTCGGGACCGGCGTTCATCCGGATCACGCCGCGCGAGGCGTCGGGCAGGGACCAGGTGGTCACCAGTTCGGGCTCGCCTGTGCCGTGCTGGGCCGGGGTCCTGTGCCAACCGGCCGCGTCCAGGCGGGCCTGGACGTCAAGCCCGGGGTCCTTCAAGGAGTGCCTGGCGGCGAGGATCGCTGCGGCGGGGATCAGCCCGGGGCAGCTCGCCCACCACTCCGCTTCCCAGAAGGGTCCGATCATGGTGCGGGTGGGCCAGTGCGAGCCGTACTCCGCGCGGGCGAGCAGGAGGCCGGCGGGGTCGGTGACCTCGAAGGCGTGCTGGGAGCCGGTGACCGGTCGTGGTGTCCGGCGTCTGTCGGTGAACCCGGCGGCGATCAGGTCCCTGATCCATTCCTGGAGTTCGAGGGCGGCGGTGAAGGTGGTCGGGCCGGTCATCACGGCGGCGATCGCGCGGTGTGAGGTGGTGGGTGGGAAGTCGGCGGGGTCGTACGAGGTCATCAGGTTCTCCTGGGGGTGGGCGCCCGGCGGGATCGTTCCGCCGGGCGCGGCGGTGTGTGGCGGGTTCAGCGGGCTGCTGCGGCGGCGAGGGCGCGGGTGGCTGCTTTGGCGATCGCTTCGGGCGCCTCGGCCGGGTCGGCCAGGTGCAGGCAGGTCACGCCCGGGGGGACCTTCGCCGTGCCGGTGGGATCCAGCCACAGCACCGCGCAGCCGGAGGCGATCAGATGCTTGATGCGTTCGCGAGCGCCCTGGGTCTCGGCCGGTTCGAATTCGGCGTCGGAGGCGACCACGAGGAGGCGGGCGGTACCGGGGGCGGAAAGGCCCAGGGCTCCGGTGAGCGCGTCGATCGACTCGGTGATCCGGTGGCACCCGGGGTGCGCGTTGAACTCGGTGACCTGCGCCGGTGGCTTGCCCGGGCGGGTGATCACGGTGACCTGGGTGGCGAAGGCGATCGTGGCGGAGGCGTTGTCGACGCCGGCCTGGTAGGTCGCGTTCGCCATGATCCAGGCGGCGGAGGCGACCGGCTTTGCGAACGCCTGCATCGATCCGGAGACATCCGCGAGGATCCCGACGCGTACCGGCGGGTTCGGCAGGGCTTTGCGAGCTACGTGCACCCATGGCTCGGCGCTGGGCATCGCTCCGGCGGCTCGCTGGGCCTCGCGGGCCAGGGCCGCGCGCATCCCGAGGCGTCCGGGCGGGGCGATCGAGGTGCTGCGGATCTCCTGGCGTTCGCGGGTTCCGGCTTGGCGCAGGGCGCGCCCGAGGCGGGCGGTGGCCGCCTTTTCCTTGGCGCTCGGCCTGCGCACACCGGTGATCGGGGTGTGGGCGGAGCGGTCGTTCGGGTCCGGGGCGGGGGTGCCGAACACCCGCTGCCCGGCTCTGCTGGCCTGCTGCGCTCGGCTGCGCGCCTGCGCGCGGGGGCTCGGGGTCGGTACGGCCGCCTGCTTCGCGACCTTCCGGGCTGCGCGGCGCACCGCCGCGCCGATTCGCCCGCCGCCTGCTGCGGGTGCGCCGGGGCCCTGCTGCGCGCCCGCGTTCTGCTCGTCGGGGGCGGGCTGCTCGGCCTCGACGTCCAGCGTCTCGCACCACAGCGTGCCCAGGTGCAGCATCGTGGCGGCGTCCTCGTCAGCCACGGTGTGGGCGGCGGTCCAGATCATCTTGAGGCGGTTGAGCTTGTCGTGTCCGATCACGCGGCGTACCTCGTACTCGACCGGTACGGCGATCCCCTTCGGCACGATCCCGGCGTCGGCGCGGGCGGTGATCAGCCCTGCTGCCATGCCCGCCGCCCAGGGGGTGTCCGGCAGTGTCGTGGGGAAGCTGGGCAGTACCAGCTCCGCCACGCACGCCCCGAGCCATCGGGTATCTCCCGGGCGCGATTGGAGCAGGCGGGCCTCGGCGCGCGATTCCTCGAGCATCTCGGCGGCCTCTGCTGCGGCGCTGCCGCGCTTCTCGCGCGGGGCCTCCCATTTGGAGTGGCGGGCGTGGGCGGCCTCGTGGGTCAGCGCGCCCCACGCCGCCGCGTAGCGTTCACGGTCGCCGAGGATGTCAGGGTCGATACTCGCCGGGTCGATCCGGCCGAACGCCTTCGCCTCGATCTCGATCTTCGCCTGGTCCGGGTAGAACACGGCCTTCGCCCCGGCGCGGGTGCCGCGCGGGCGCACCTCGACCATCAGGTCCGCGCGGGCGGCGATCGCCCCGACCTGGTAGGACAGCGCCGCACCGACTCGCAGCCACTCGGCCGCACGCTTCTTGTTCGTCTTCCTGACCGGCCTCGTCGGGGCTGTGCCCGGTCCCGCTTTCGCGGCGACCGTTCGAGCCATCGCGGAGGCCAGGTGTCCTCGCATCGCCGTCAGGGCGGGGTCCGGGGCGCGGTGCACGTGGGATCCGACACTCATTTGTCTCTACCGATACTTTCAGTACTTGATTTACTGGCCGGGGTGCGGGGCACCCCGGCCGGGGGCGAGGGGGTGGGGCTACTTCTTGGCCTGCTTGCCGAGGGCAAGGGGGCTTGCGGCCTTGCCGAGGATGGTGCGCACCACGGCGGCGACTTCGTCTCGGTCTTCGCCCGGGGCGAGGGCGACCAGGTTGCCGAACGCGGCGTCCTCACCGAGAACTTCGTGGATGGCCTTGAACGCGAGCAGTTCGCGCAGTTGGGGCGACCAGGCGAGGTCGCCTGCGGCTTGGCGGGTGGCGAGGTTGCGGGCGATCTGGACCGCGCGCTCATCGACTCCGAGGCTGACCGCGAGCTCCCAATCGGTGCCGACCTGGATGCGTGTGGCGAACCGGGAGGCGAGGGCCTCGGTCAGGATCGCGCCGTGCACCCCAGGGTTGTGACCAGCAATCACGTAGAAGCCATCGGTCGCGGTGACGGTCTCCCCCCGGTGCTCCTTGACCACGATCTCGCGCCGCCCGTCCATCGCCGGGTACATCGCGGCTAGGACCTTCGGGGAGATCAGGGTGGCGTCGTCGAGGAATAGCGGGCGCCCCTCGGTCATCGCGGTGATCAGCGGACCGTAGACGAACTCGTATCCGCCGTCGGCGCGCATCGTGTACGAGCCGACCAAGTCAGCGACCTGGGTGTCGCCATCTCCGGCGACCAGAATCAGGTCCGGGAACGCTGCTTCCACCAGACTCGTCTTACCCGTGCCGGGCGGGCCTTCGAGCAGTACCGGGATCCCGGCTTCGCGCAGCTTGTGCAGCGCCTGCACATCGGTGAGGTGCTTGCCGAGTGTGCGCGGGTAGTAGAGTTGGCCGTTGCGGCGGCGAATCGCAGTCCCCGGCTTCTCCGCCCGCGCCGGTGCGGCAGGTGTCGCAGGAGCCGGGTTCGCGGGGGTCGTGTTCGCCGGAGCCTGAGCCGATGCCGGTTGCGCGGCAGTGCTGCGGGGCGGCGTCGCCGGGCGGGGCGCAGGGGGCGCGGGACGGTACGGGTTCGGCTGTCGGGCCTTGTAGGTGCGCGGACTGCCGTTGGTCTTGGCTATCTTTCCGTCGGCGGCCAGGGTTTCCAGGGCGTTGCCGACCGCGCCGCCGGAGTGCCCGAGCCGGTTAGCGACCTCTGTGACCGTGAACTCGGTCCCCTCCTCGTCGGCGAGGTAGTGGGCGACCTTGTCCTGCAACTCGCCGGGCCTGCTGCGGGCCCCCGCGCCGGCCTGGCCCGTGGGCGCACCGGTGCCTTGTACCGCGGGGGCGGCGGGCGAGGCGGGTGCGGTACTCGGTGGTGTGGCGGGTGCAGGCGTCGTCGGGGCGAGTGCGGGCTGCGGATTCGGGTCAGGCTCCTCCTCTTCGCCTTCGTCCTCGGGTTCGGGCTCGGGTTCGGCCTCTTCGTGATCGTCGTCGGGTTCGACGTGCTCTGCTGCGTCGTGCTCGGCGGATGCCTCCTGCGCGTCTGATTCCTCGTCGGTTTCGTAGTCGGGGGCGTCGTCGGTTGCCTCGGCGCTGGGCATTTCCGCGAGGCCGTGGGCTCGGAGTATGGCGAGGGCACGGGCGACTTCCGGGGGAAGTGAAGCGGTCTCGGGGGTGAAGGGTGCGGGCGGGGCGTCGTCGAGGAGGGTCATGGCGGTTCGTGGTTTCGTCTTTCGGTTGTGCGGCGGGTTACTGGCGGGGTGCCGGGGGGTCAGGCGGTGGGATGCCAGCCGATCTCGCGCAGGACCGCGCGGGCTTGTTCGGCGGCGTACTGCAGGAGCTTCAGAGCGTGGGCGGGATTGCGTCCGGCGTAGTAGCGCTCGGCGTCGCGCAGGAACCCTCGTGCGTGCAGCGCCTTCCATCCGGGGGATTCGGGCGGGTAGTTGGCCTTGGTCGGCGCAGCGCGGGACAGGTCGATTGCGGTGATGTCGCGTTGCAGGGCGGCGTAGGCGTTCTCGCGCTGCTCGCGGTAGCCGGTGGTCAGGGCTATCGCGTCGCTGACCTCGTCGGCGACCTGGTCGTGCCAGTCGAGGTAGAGCCGGTCGGATTGGGCGTCGGTGAGGGTCGCGATCTCACGGGTCGCTGGCGGGGTGGCGGCGGTCATGGGCGGGGAGCTCTCTCATAGTCCGTGGTGGGCATCGTTGGCGTGGGCGATCAGCAGGTCGCGCACGGTGGGCAGTGCGGCGGCGTCCTCGGGCTCGAGGTTCGGATCCTCGGGATCGACCCCATAGGCCCGGCTCCACTCCACGTCGCCGCACGCTCCCGTGATCAGCCGCCCGGCGCTCACGATTAGGCTGTTGTGGTCCGTGACCGGGCGGGCGCCGTCGAGGATCACCAGCCAGGTCACGTGGCCTAGTTCGAACATCACGGGATCTCCTGCGCGGGGCAGGCGTGCGGCAGGCAGGTGCTCCCAGTCCTTCTCGTGCCGGGCGATTTGCTCGGGGGTCGGGGCAAGGCAGGCGGGCAGGGGCTGGATGGTGAAGGTGTCCTCGTGTACGTGGGCGCCGGTGGGCTCGGTCATGGCGTGCTCCTGCGGAGGGTCGGGGTCAGGCGGGGGTGCCGTCCGTTTCGTGGGCGTAGCGGGCCATGCCGGAGGTGTGGTCGGGCAGAGTCGCAGGGTCCGTGCAGGTCCGGGTGAAGGTCTTGAGGTACCAGGCGGCGTAGGCGCGGGCGCGGCGAGTGTCGGGCTTACCGGGCGAATAGGCGTTGGCGGCGGCGAGGGCCACGGCGGTGAGGATCTCGGTGGGCATCACGGGTTTCCGTTCGGTTCGCGGGAGGTCGGCGGGCGCGGGACGCAGTCCTGCTTGTAGTCGTGCGCGGTCGGGTCGTGTCGTTCGAGGGGCCCGCCTTCGCCGTTGGGGGCGGTGCACAGCGGGCGGCATTTCTCGCCCGGTGCGGCGCCGCATTCCTCGCATGCCGCATCCGGCGGGGTGTAGTCGCATGCGGGGCAGGCGGGCACTGCGGCCATGGCGGGTTCTCCTTTCACTTCCGGCGGCGTGCGTCCGTTTTCGGCATGGCTCGCGCAGGGCTTATGGGCGGGGGGTTGTTTTCCGTTTCGGCGCCGGTGTCCCATTCGGGTTTTCCGTTTCGCCGTTATTCTTATTCTATCTCGATTCCCGGCTTATATCTAGCGAGATATTCGCCATTTCCCTTTCGGATTGCGTCCGGTTCGCGTTTCCCCGCTTGGGGCTTTCCCCCGGGCACATTCAAAATATATCTCGGTGCGGATATAACGTCCAGCCTTTGCCCAGGGCCTCTGCGTTCTCAGTTGATGGACGGGGTGAGGTTCAATGCCGCTCACGGTAGATTGATCATGCGGTGAGTTCGAGGTTTCCCGTGCTGATCCGTCCCGGATGCAGCACTTGGCGTGCCGGCGGGAGGTTGGCGATGCGTAGGGTCGGCGGCCCGGCGTGGCGTACCCCGACATCAGTGGCCTTCTTCACGGCGTACTGGTTGTGACGTGCCCGTTTGACCACGCGCGGGTAGGAACGGTGGCGCCGCTCGCGATGCAGCTCGCGCGGTGCGGTGATCTCCGTGTTGAACCGCTCGAGCAGGGCCGCCAGGCCCTCAGGGGGAAAAGGCCGCCGGATCATCGATCCGGCGGCGGATGATGCGGACCGCGTTGGTGAACTTCACCCGGTCCGGGTCGATGTCCGCCTCGGTCGCGGCCCGACAGATCAGGGAGTTGATCGCATAGTGGGTGAGCAGGTAGCCGTAGAGCTCCTGGATCACCATGTCAGGGCTCTGGGACCGCATGACCTTCCCCGGTCCCCGTAGAACCGTCTTGGCCTGCGCGTTCGCCTGCTCGTGCTCCCACCGCTCGTGATATCCCGCCGCCAGCAGCGCGGCCGGGGCACTGCGCGCATCCAGCAGCGTCGTCAGCAGGCAAAACAGCTCCCGCTCCCCAGCGGTGCCCCGGTCCGCCACCTCGTACTCCACCACCCGAACCAGCCGCGCGCGATCCTCGAACTCCTCCAGATCCGCCCCCGCCCGAGCCGCCGCCAGGACCTGCTCACGGACCTTCGCCGAGGTACGCGACGCGAACACCACCGAGGTGTACGAGCCGTCCCCGAGCTTGGCGACCAGCGGCAGCGCAATCGTGTCACCCAGGCGCCACAGCAGCTCAGCACCCGTCTGCGACGCCTGACACCAGTCGGCGAACGAGTAGAAGTTGCGATCGGCCAACAACAGCATGTCCTGGTCGAGGAACCGGTAGAGCCGACGCGCCGCGGACTGCTCCCCGCTGCCCTTGCCGCCGCACGGCCCCGCGTCCGCGCCGATCGGAGCCCGCGAGCCGCACTCGACCAACGTCACCACCCGCATCTTCGGGAACGCCGACCGGTTGCCGCCCGAACCGGCGTACCCGAAGTACCCCGCGTTCGCCGCACTGTCCGGCACATCCCACTCGAACCCGTCGATCGAGACCATCCGCCTGCCCGCCAGCCACGCCCCCCGCGTCAGCATCCCCGCCACCGGCTGCGCAACCTGCTCGAACACCTCCCGGACCACGTCAGAACCCAGACGCTTGCGCGCCTGGGTGATCCCGCCCGACCCGGGACACTCCCACCCGGCGTCCCAACGCCCCCAATCCTTCAGGACCTCGGTCAACCGGGTCAGGACCTCCTGATAGTCCTCGTCCGCGAACAACGCCATCGCCATCGCGAAATACACCATGACATGCGCCGGAAGCTTCGCATCCGCCCGCTTCGCACCCCTGCCGAACTCCGCCACCGCGTCATCGATCACCACACGCGGCACCGCCGCCGCCAACAACCCGACCGACACATGATCCGTCAAACGGCCCGACAGGCCCTCCACAGCACTATGCGACACCCCCGACCGTAACGCCCCACCAATCACCGCACGAACACACAGGTCACAAGCATGATCCCACTACGCTGAGCGGCATTGGGGTGAGGTTGGCGCGGACGGCTTGAGCTCTGTGGCGGGTTGATGTCAGCCCAGAGGTTTGATGTAGGCGGGCACGGTCCCTGATGATCGTCTGGTTCTCGAGGCCATGCGATCCAAGGAGCCGTGCCCGCGTGTCATCTTCCCTCATCGAGGTCGTGTCCGGCCAGTTGGCCGCAGCCGGGGTGGAGGCGGTGGAGCTTGATGACGGACAGGTGATGGCCTTGATCGAGGTGCTCGGGCTGATCCCGGACCGGCGCCGGGCCCGGGGGCGGCGCTACCGGCTCGGCTTCCTGCTGGCCGCTGCGTTGACGGCGGTGCTGGCCGGGGCGAAGTCCATGGTCGAGGTGGTTCGGCGTACCCGCAGCGCCGACGACGAGTTCCTGTATCGGCTCGGCGCCACCGGCCGGAATCTGCGCCCTGCCGACACCACCTTCGGTCGGGCGCTGAAGGTGCTCGACGGGGACGAGGTGGACATGCTGTGCGGGTCGTGGCTGGCCGGGATGCTGCGAAGCACCGAGCGTGATGCCCTTCGCCCGAGGAACGCCGGCGCCCAGGCCGACGGGGCACGGCTGCCGGTGGCCGCCGCGGACGGCAAGAGCGTGCGCGGCGCGGCAAGGCCCGACGGCACCCGCCCGCACCTGGTCTCGCTCTACCGGCCCGAGGCCGGCTGCGTGATCGGGCAAGTCCAGGTCGCCGACAAGAGCAACGAGATCCCGGCGCTGCCGGACCTGCTCGGCCGGGTCGATCTCACGGGCCTGCTGGTTACCGCGGACGCCTTGCACGCCCAACGCGCCACCGCCGAGGCCGTCGTCGCAGCAGGCGGGCATTACCTGCTGTTCCTGAAGGATAATCAACCCTCGATCCTGCGTCAGGCCCAGGACCTGCTCGCTCCCGGTTCCCACGCCGAGCACGAGCGGGCCGGCACGAGCGCCGAGACGTTCGATATCGGCCACGGGCGGCGGGAGAGGCGCATCACCCGCACCGCGCCGTGCGACGGCATCGACTTCCCGCACGCCGCACAGGTCATCCGGATCACCCGCCGTCGCGCCGTAGGCAAGGCGCCCGGGGCCGGGACCAAGGAGGTCGCCTACGCGATAACCAGCCTCACCTCCGAGCAGGCCGGGCCGGTCAAGCTCGGCCAGGCCGCCCGCGAGCACTGGGGCATCGAGGCAATGCACCACATCAGAGACGTGACCTGGCGCGAGGACGCCAGCCGGATCCGCACCGGCAGCACCCCGCGCGTCATGGCCGGCCTCCGCAACCTCGCACTCGCGCTACTCAAGCTCCTGGGTTGGACCAACATCGCAGCCGCCACCGACCACATGCGCGACCACCGCAACGACACCCTCGCACTCCTCGGTCTCAGCCACTGAGAACGCAGAGGCCCTGAGCCTTTGCCATTCCTCTAAAAGCGTCGTTGTTCTGATGGCCTAAGACCGTTTTCAAGACTCTTTAGGGGGCGCGGCTCTGAAAGCGTCGTAGCGCGGGTGGTCTACCTCTGGATCGTTGACGGGTGTCGGGTCGAGAACTTTGCGTGAGTTTCCCGGCTAGTTCCCGAGGCCGCTGCGCTGGCCGCCGTGGGGCGGGAAAATGGTGTGGCGTCCGTCCGGGACGCCGGTTTCTCTATGGTGCCTTCGAGCCCGTCGGCTAGTTTGGCGTCGGGAGCTGCTGACAGGATCAGTGGATTGTTGCCTCGAGCACGCAGATCAGACTCTTTAGCCCTGTAGCTCCCCCGGACGGTCGCGCCGGTGTTCGCTGTGACCGTCCGGGAGGGGATGTGGAAGTACTGCATGCGCGGTGCGCCGCGCTTGATATCGGCAAGAAGGAACTCAAGGCCTGTGTGCGTCTGCCGCCGGTTTCCGGCCGCAAGGCCAGACGCCAGGAGATCCGGACATTCGCCACCACGACCGGCGCGCTGCTGGAACTGCGCGACTGGCTCGTCGGGCAGGAGGTCTCGCTGGTGGTGATGGAGGCAACCTCCGATTACTGGCGCAGTCCGTTCTACCTGCTGGAAGACGCGTTGAACGTGATGCTGGTCAACGCCGCGCACGCCAAAGGCCTGCCCGGGCGCAAGACCGACGTCGCCGACGCCGCATGGCTGTGCCAGCTCGGCGAGCACGGCCTGCTCAAGCCCAGCTTCGTGCCGCCGGAACCGATTCGCGAACTGCGCGATCTCACCCGGTACCGCTCCACCCTGGCCGCCGAGCGTACCCGCGAGGTCTCACGGCTGGAGAAGGAGCTGGAGGACGCCGGGATCAAGCTCTCGGCGGTGGCCACCGACATCCTCGGTGTCTCCGGACGCCTCATGCTCCAAGCACTGATCGACGGCGAGTCCGACGTGCACGTGCTCGCCGAGATGGCCAAGGCCCGGATGCGCGCGAAGATCCCGGACCTCGTCGCGGCGCTGGAGGGCAACTTCCGAGAGCACCACGCCTTCCTGTGCCGCATCCACCTCGGCCGCATCGACCAGATCACCGCCTCGATCCTGGAGCTGTCCGCACGGATCGAGGAGGCGATGCGCCCTTTTGCCCGTCAGCTTGAGCTGCTCGAGACGATCCCCGGCATCGGCCGCTCGGGCGCGGAGGTCATCATCGCCGAGACCGGCGCCGACATGACCCGGTTCCGCACCGCAGGGCACCTGGCCTCGTGGGCCGGGACCGTTCCGGGCCACCACGAGTCCGCCGGCAAGCGAAGACCGGCCGCAACCCGACACGGCAACCGCTGGCTCGCCGCCGCGCTGGGCATCGCCGCGCTCTCGGCCTCGCGCACCAAAGACACCTGGCTCGGCGCCCGCTACCGCCGCCTGATCGGACGGATCGGGAAGAAGAAGGCCCTGGTCGCGCTGCAGCACTCCATCCTGACCGCCGTCTGGCACATGCTCAACAGCGACGTGCCCTACGCCGACCTCGGCGCCGACTTCTTCGACCAGATCAATCCCGAACGGGCCAAACACCGCGCCATCGCCCAACTGCGCCGCCTCGGCTACCACGTAGAACTCACCTCGGCCGCCTGACCCCACACCGCCCGCCAGCCGGTCCGGCAAGTGAACGCCGAACCGGCACTCCGGCACGCCAGGATCAAGGTTGACCTGCGTTCATTTTCAGATCAGCCGTTCCGGGCGCCGTACGGCGCGGCCATGAACGCGTGGCGTGCAGTTTCACGCAAGGGTGTCACCGCCGAGCCTCGGCCGGACACCACGGGTAACGGCATGGGCTGACAGGCTGCCACAGCGGCATAAGGTAGTGGTCGGACTGGCCGCAGTACGAGAGCGACGACAGGGAAGGCCGAGAACCAGGCGGAGAAGGAAAGGGCCGTGAGAACCAGGGCGAGCGAAGACAAGAGCTGAGTAAGCTAACCGGGCCGGCATCAGGACAGAAGTACACGGGGTGGGCCGCCGGCCACGTTAATCGGAAGGCTGACTCATCTGTAGATTAAGTCTGGTCGTCGAAGCGCCGTCACCCAGGCGTTTGACCAGCGGGCATGGCTGGGAGGCGGTCCTCCGCTTGTAAGCACGGGGAATGGCGGAGGACGAATCGGAGCATGAATCGGAGGGGCCGATGGCGACGTGCCTGCCGCAAGAGGCTGACAGGGCGGGCATGGCGATCGGTGCGCGCCTGCTAGATCCGGTCGCTATACGGGGCTGGTGGTCGGCTGGAGACGGAGGGCCGCGGCGCTTTTCCGGACTACGGAGTGCGCGAGTGGTGCTGATCTCGTCGGCTCCAGGTCGAGCGGGTTGGAGACTGTCAGTTGCCCATCGCAGCTTGTCGATGGGGATTCTGCAGCGTCCGCGGACAGCGGCCTTCAGCGAGCCTGCTGGGCGGATTCGGTCGGCGAGCCGGTCAGCGGGATTTCTTGATCATCTTTCGGCGCGTCGCGCGGCCTGCACTGAAGATATTGATTTACTGATCCGATGCCAGCCGTCCGTGCGGGCGGGAGCTTTATCGATGCGGCGGCTGCCGCGGAGGTGAAAGGCCATGTCGGTTTGGTCCCGAAAGAGCGCGGCCACGCTCGGAGCGTGCACCCTGGCGGCCGGGTGCGCGCTGGTGAGCGCACCCGCTGCATTCGCGGCAGAAAGCCCGCGGATCCCGGACGATATCAAGGCCGCGATCAACTCGATGCACCTGAACGTGCAGGTGAACGACGGCTGGGAGGCGGTGACCGGACCAGCTTCGAGCATCAACGACGTGCGGGCCGTGGCGACCGCCGACCATTTCGGCACCATCGCCGATTACACCGGGTCCGATGAAACGGGGCGCGCCATCCTCATCTTCACCGGAAACGATCACGACGCTGTGGGCTTCAGGGTCAGCGGTGCCACCTTCAGCAGCGAAGCCAACGACACCGACCAGCCCTGGTACGTCTACGAGGATAACGACACGCTCGACGCGATCGCCCCGGCGGGCACGGCGGAGAACATCCCTCCCGTTGACATGCAGGAGTCCAGCACGCGCGAACGTAGGGCCTTCCAGCCCATCGACCTGATCGGACCCGTTTTTGCATGACCGTCCCGGCAGGGGCGCGACGGCCGCACCCTCGCTGACCAGCGGGCCGGAGGAGCCCGGTTATCCGACACTCATGGCGAGTTTCGTGCCGTAGTCCGGTCAACAGGCCGGTGTTTCCCGCCGGCGCGGCCGATGGCGATCGAGCGGGGCGCGGCGGGCGTTTCCAGTTCGGCGTAGTCGGCGGGGTTGGCCAGCAGTTCGCAGGCGCCGCGCGTGTCGAGCACGGGGTGCCCGACACGCGCGGCGCGCCCGTCGAGGTCGAGGATGGAGCGGGCGGGCGGTCGGGGCCGGTTTCACAGGGAGCTCTGTAGGCTCTCAAGGGATCTTGCGGCGGGCTGCATCCTGATCTGGCCTGATGCTCGGCTTCTCGCGAGCCTTGCGGCTTCGGTTTCTCAGTGACCTGTCGTCTTCTTCATCCTGTCGCGCTTCGATGGGTGCGCTGTGCGACGATGGCGGGGTTTGCCTCAGCTTCGTGTTCGGAGGTTCGGTCTGAGCCGGGCCCGTCCTGGATGCGGCCGGCGATGAAGGCCTGCACGAGAGGGCGCTCGTCCCCTCGTCGTGTGGCCATGAAGATCCGGCTTTCGTAGGGAGCCGCGTCGAGTTCGAGCTTCCGGACGCCCGCGGGCAGCAGCGCCGTGACACTGTCGGGGGCGATGGTGATGCCGAGGCCGGCGGCGACCATGGCGATGACGGTCTGCCAGTCGGAACACTCTTGGGCGGGCTGGACGTCGATGCCCGCGTCTCGCAGCGGCTGCGTGTTCACGGCGAACGCATGCGTCCCGGCCTCACGGGGGTAGAGGATCAGCGGGTCCGCCGCGAGCGCCGCGGGGGTCACCCGCGGAGCGTTCGCGGCCGGATGGTCTTGCGGCACAAGGGCGACGAACCGCTCGACGGCCAGCGGGTGCAGGGTGATCCCGGCGCGCTCCTGCGGGTCGCGGATGATCCCGACGTCGGCCGTGCCCTGTTCCAGAGCGGTGAGCACCTCGGCGGTGAAGCCGTCGCGCAGTCTTACCCGGACCGCGGGCAGGCGGCGGGAGAACGCGCGCACCAGTTCGCCCGCCAGGGTGGTCGCGGAGGTGATGAAGGCGACGTCGAGGCGGCCGGCCTCTCCACGCCCGATCCGGCCGGCCTCATCGAGGTCCGCGGCGAGCCGGTCGAGCAGGTCCCGGGCCCGGGGATGGAAGGCCGCTCCGGCCTCGGTCAGCCGGACGCTGCGCGAGGTACGTCGGAACAGGTCGACGCCGATGATCGTCTCCAGTGCTCTGATCTGCTGCGACAGCGCGGGCTGGGCGATGTGCAGGCGCTCAGCGGCGCGGCCGAAGTGCAGTTCCTCGGCCACGGCCAGGAAGTAGCGTAGATGGCGAAGCTCCACCCGGTGATCCATACACGGAGCCTATAGATATGGCCTGCACCGTGTATTGGACGTATGGGTGGGTGAAGCGGGACGCTGGCGGGACCTGCCTCTCGAGCCGAAAAGAACCCCTGATGTCGCACACGACTGCCCCTGCCGTGATCTCCTCGATCGCCTCCCCAGCGGATGCGGACGCGTTCCGCGAGCTCAATGAAGAGTGGATCTCGCGCCTGTTCACCCTGGTGCAGGAGGACCGGGCCGTGCTCGCGGACCCCTTCGGCCGCATCCTCGCCCGGGGTGGCGACGTGCTGGTCGCCCGCGAGACGGCCGAGGGCCCCGTGCTCGGATGCATCGCGCTGCTTGCCCATCCGGGCGCGGTATTCGAGGTGGCGAAGATGGCGGTGGCGCCTGGCGCGCAGGGGCGCGGCCTCGGCCGCCGCCTGCTCACGGCAGCCATCGAACGTTCGCGCACGCTCGGAGCAACGCGCATGTTCCTCGGCACCAACAGCAAGCTCGGCCCGGCCGTCCACCTCTACGAGCAGGCCGGATTCGTCAGGATCACCCGCGACCGCCTCCCCGTGGCCGACTACTACGCCCGCGCCGACATCCTCATGGAACTCGGCCTCTAGGCCGGGCCACCGCGGCTTCACGCCGCACGCCAAAGCCGCCCTCATCTCAGCGATCTGACATAA
Organism: Actinospica robiniae DSM 44927; assembly: GCF_000504285.1. Lineage (NCBI taxonomy): Bacteria > Bacillati > Actinomycetota > Actinomycetes > Catenulisporales > Actinospicaceae > Actinospica > Actinospica robiniae. The sequence goes on from NZ_KI632511.1 coordinate 1,404,643, forward strand.
CCGACACGACGACGAAACGACACCGAGAACCCGACCGGGCTAATCAGAACCTACCTTCGGCTAGTCGATTAGCCTGCGTATAGCGACGGTTTGTGGTTTCCAGGCTGAATCCCATGAGTCGATGGAAACGGTCGTGCCCGTGTGAGGAGCCTCGATGACGTAGCCGTCTCCGAGGTACATTCCGACGTGTCCGGGGGCTTGCGGGGTGCCGTCGGATCCGGCGGCGAAGAGCAGGTCGCCGGGTTTGAGAGCATCCGTGTCGACGGAGGTACCGACGAGTGCCTGCTGTTCGGATGTGCGGGGAAGTTGGATGCCGGCGGCGAGGTAGGCCTCCATGACCAGGCCGGAGCAGTCGTATCCCGTCGGTCCGGTGCCGCCGTAGATGTAGGGCTTGCCGAGCTGGGCGAGGGCGTAGTCGATGGCTGTTACGACCTGGGGCGGTGTGCCGGGCGGGATGCTGTAGCCGGGCGGGATGGCGGTGGCGGCGTTGGTGCTCGGGCAGGGGCCGGTGGTTCCGGCGAAGGTGGCTACCAGTTGGCCGGCGACGTTCTGCCATTGCGCGTAGGCGTCGGGGTAGGCGGATCGCTGTACGTCCTGGGCCGCGACCGCGAGGGCGAGGTTCTGCCAGTTCGCGACGTCATCAAGCGCCTGGTAGAACTTCGTGCTCGCGTACACAGGGTCGGTCAGTTCGGCCGGGGTTCCCCAGCCCTGGCTGGGGCGCTGCTGGAACAGGCCCAGGCTGTCGCGGTCGCCGTAGTCGAGGTTCTGCAGGCGTGATTCCTGGATGGCGGTGGCGATCGCGATCTGCTCGCCGTAGACGGGGATGCCCATCTGGACCCCGACCTGGTAGATGGTATGTGCATTGGCGATTTGGGTGGCGGTGAGTTTCTCGCCGTCGCCGAGGTCGGTGCCGGCTGCGGCGCTGCCGGTGCCGCACAGGGTGCTGTTGCCTCCGGCATCGCCGAGACCGAGGAAGGAGGCGACGCCGGCGCCGGCGGCCGCGATCAGGACGATGACGAGGACGAGCGCGGCGATCGCGGCCGCGGCTAGTTTCCCCACGTGCCCTCCGGTGCGGCGTCGGGGCCGGTCGGGGGCAACGGGGCGGGCGGTTCGTTCCACCAGGCCGGGCGCGCGTTCGCGGGCTCGCCGGTGCGGCGCGGGGCAGGCGGGGTGAGGGTGTCGAGCTCGATCAGACGGACGCGCTCGCCGCGGCCCCGGCGTGTCGATACCGGCCGGTAGGCGGGCCCGGTCGGGCCGTAGGCTGCGAGGGCGCTGGGCGTGGTCGTGGCCACCGGAACGCTCGCGCGCAGCTTTTCGAGCACATCGTGCAGGTGTGTCTCGCGGGCGGTGGAGTGCAGACGGAAGAGCACGAGTTGGGGGCGGGAGGTGGCCTGAGCGAGGTGGGCGTAACCGGTGAGTTTGCCGGCCAGGCGGGTCAGGGCCTCAGTGCCGGTGTCGTATTCGAGGAAGAACCGCACGTGCCGGCCCGCCGCGGGATCGGCGGCGCCGACCGTATCGGTGAGGTGGCCGTAGCCGTCGGGGCGGGCCAGGTCGCCCCACAGTCGTAGGCAGCGGCGTTCGGACCACCATGCGGCCAGGTGGGTGCCGGTGGGGTCGGTTCGGGCGGCGGCTGCGAGGCGCACGAACAGTTCGTTGGTGCCGACGGCGTGGCCGAGTTGGGAGCTGACGGCGATCTGGTGGGCGCGGGAGCGGTGGTAGCCGAACTCCTTGATGCTCACGCCTCGGCCCGCGGCCAGCCATGCGGCGCCGGCGGGACCGAGGACGTAGTGTTCCGGGGCGGTGCCGATCGCCAGGCGGGGGCGGAAGCGGTCGAGCACGCGCAGATCGAGGGTCAGGTGGCGAAGGCGTGCGCGCATGGTGCGGGCTCCGGTGTAGGCCAGCGCCAGGATCTGGTGGGAGGTCAAGACTTTGTGTTCGTGGAGCATTTCGAGCAGCCACTGGTCGCGGGCGGTCAGGTGCGCGGCGAGGATCGCCAGGTGGTGGCGGCGCACCGGGGCCGGCGGGTCGGCGGTGACCGGGGTGGGCAGGTAGCGCTGGGGGAAGGCGGGTGTGGCGAACGGTGCAGGTTCAGGCACGGTATAAGGGCTCTTTCACAAGGTGCGCGGGCTCCGCGCCGTGCCGCCCGACATCGGGGACGGCACGGCGCACGGGGGCCGGGGTTTTCTAGTCGCGCGGGTCGGCGCCGACGGGGGTGGTGTTGGTGTGCGGCAGGTCGTCGGGGGTGGCCGGGGCTCGGCCGAACACCTCGCGGGAGCGTTCGCGCACCAGTTGCGCGCGGCCGGGGATCTCCGGGGGCAGCGGGATCGTGGTCAGCGTGAACGCGCTGCGCTCCTCACCGCGCGAGACCAGACGGGCTGCGGCCTGGTAGACGCCGAGGTGCGAGAGGTCGTGGGCGACCAGCAGGGGCGAGGTGTGCCGCTCGAGGTCCCGCGAGTCCTCCGGTGAGGCGTTGAAGAACACCTTCGAACGGGCGTTCGCGCTCACACCCTCACGCAGGTCGCGCGGCAACTGGGCGAGGTTCTGGTGCGCGAGGGTGAGGCTGAGGCGGTAGCCGCGGGCCTCGGCGAGCATGTCCTCCATCGGATACGGCAGCGACAGGAAGTTCTGGCACTCATCGAGATACAGGCCGGCATCGACGCGCTGGTGCTGGGCCAGGCGGGCCCGGCGGCTCGCGCCCTGCCAGGTCTTGGCCACCACCAGGGATCCGAGCAACTGCGCGGTCTGCTCACCGAGCACGCCCTTGGGGATACGGACCAGGCACAGCCCGCCGTCGAGCACGTCGCCGATATCGAACGAGGATGCGCCGGAAGCGATCGAGTTGCGCACGAACGAGCGGGTGAGAAACGCCCTGAGCTTGTTCATCAGCGGGCCGATGACGGTGGCGCGGTGCGCGTCCGTCCAGGCGTCGTAGTCCGCCCAGAACCCTTGCAGGACCTCGTCTTTGATCCCGGCGGTGGCCCGGTCGCGTTTGACCCGGTCCGTGAGCATCGCCGCGACATCGCCCAGGTCGCTGCCGCCGGTCGGGTCATGGTGCAGCAGGGTCAGGCAGGCGTTGCGGAACACGTCGTCGGTGCGCGGACCCCAGAACCCTGAGAAGATCTTCGAGAAGATGCCGGTGACGTTGTCCACAACCATGTCGCGGTCCTCGACCGTCTCGCACTGCAGCACGTTCAGCCGGGGCGGTGCCTTGATGTCGTCGGCGTCGAAGAGCACCGTGCGGTCGGCCACCCGCTTGGGCAGCCGGGCGAGGATGTCCTCGATCATGTCGCCCTTCGGGTCCACGACCACCACCCCGCGCCCGGCCTCGACATCATCGAGTACGAGGTTCGTCATCAGCGTGGACTTGCCGGAGCCGGTGGCGCCCATCACGTGCAGGTGGTGACGGGCGTCGGCCACAGCCAGCCCGACCGGGCGCTTGACGCCGGCGTCCGTGATGCCGATCGGCTTGATCCCGGCGCTGGTATCCGGGGCCTGAATGCCCGGGGGCGGGCTGATCGAGGCGGCGCCGGCACGTTCCAGGCCCGGAGCACCGGGATCGGTCGGCAGGTGCGCGAGCGCGCCAAGTTCGCCAGCCGAAAGCAGGTACCCGCGGCCGTGGAAGGCCCGGGAGGCGAGCACCTGGCCGGCGGCCGGCAACCTCTTGCGCGCCATCCAGTTGGCGCCGGAGTACACGGAGAAGGCCGAGGCGATCTGGTGGGCACGGCCGCGCAGCCGCGGGGAATCCTCATGTTCGCCCGCGATCGTGGAGGCGGCGGCATAAGAGAGCCGCACGTCCCACAACGCCGAAGCGGATTTCACCGAGGCGGCACGGTAGGCCGCGACCTGCGCCGGGTCGAGCACCACGGCCTTACCGGCCCGGTGCCCAGCTCTCGCGCGGGCCTTGGTGCCAGGGGTGATCAGGTCAAGCAGCGCCCCCAGCGGCCCGAACCCGCTCCCGCCGCCGCGCAGCGCGGCCACCTGGCGCCGCGCGGTGCGGGCGCGGCGGCCCGTAACCGGGCGCGCGAGCAACTGCACGGCGGCGTACTCGCCCACGCCCAGACCGGAGCAGGCAGACAGGAGCGGACGCAGGGGGTCCGCGTCGTGCTTGGTCTCGAGCGGAAGCACCTCGGACTTCGCCAGCACCATCCGCCCGCCGATCGCTCTCGCCTGCGTTGGAAGCAGGCGGGTCGCAGCGTCGGTCGCATCCTCGGTGCGGGTCTGGGCGCCGGGCCAGGCCGCGACGATCGCGCGCTCGATCATCAGCGGTGGCACGATACCGGGCACCCAGATGCGCACCTGCAGCCCGGCGCGCGACCAGGCGTACTCGAACGCGAGATGCGGCTGACCGGACCAGAACCGCGTACGAGGGGGACGCAGCAAGCCCAGCAGGTGCGACCAGAACGCCTCGGCACCGCGCGCGTCGACCTTCGGCGGCGCCAGCACCGTGATCACCCGGGCACCGTCGACGTACGCAGCGTGCCGAGCGGCGCGGATCCGACCGCGCACCACGAGGTAGCCGGCCGACACGATCGCGATGCCGAGCGCGCAAAGCGGCCCGTACAGCGGCGCGGCGTGCGTGACAGCGTGTTCGAAGCGTGTCAGGACCGTGGCGGGGTCGGTGAGGAATCCGGTCAGCCGTCTGTGCCCGCCCATCGTCGGAACCGGGGCGGAGCCATATATAGGTGCGGTCACAGAAGTTCACCGTCGGGATCGTCGAAGTGGCCGAATGCAGCCGGAAGGTCGAGATCAGGCGGCGAAGATTGGTCGGCGAAGTAGCTGTCGACCTCCTCCTCTTCCGCCGAGTCAGCCGGCGAGGTGGAGGCCAAGTCGTGCTCGAACGGCGAGGCGATCACTTCGAAGGAGACCCGGGCGGAGCCGGCAGCCAGCAGACCCAGACCCTGCGGCGCAGAGGCGATCAGCGCGGCTTCGCCGTCGGAGAGGCGGAACGCGGAGGTAACCGCGTCCATCGCTTGCGGGGCCTGGCGCAGCAGCACCTGGGTCGCGGAGTTCGCGACGATCGCCGCCCCGAGGTCTGAGCTGAGCACGTCGGCGGCGTCCTGCGTGATCACGGCCAGGCCGGCCCACCTTTTGCGCGCCGCCTTCGCCATCCGCAGCAGGAACCTGGCCCCTTCCGGGTCGCGCATGAGCAGCCACGCCTCATCGACCACGACGAGCCGGCGGCGCTGCTGCGGGGAGGTGACCTGCCGCCAGACTGCGTCGAGCACCAGCAGCGTTCCGACGGTGCGCAGCTCGTCCGGCAGCTCGCGCAGGCTGATCGAGACCAAGTGCCCGGTCGGCTCGGTGGTGGTCGGCCCGTCGAACAATCCGGCCCAGGACCCGACCGTGTACGGCTCGAGCTGCGCCGCGAGGTCGGCTCCGGCCTCGCCATGCCGGGCGAGCGCTTCGACGAGGTCGGCGAGAATCGGGGCCGGGCGCGTCCAGGTGCGCGGGTCGGTGTTGATCCCGCGCGACGCATAGGCCGCGAGCACCGCCTTGTCGAGTACCGCCCGGCGTTGGGCGTCGAGGGTGGTGCCGAGCAGGACCTGGACGAAGGTGTGGATGAAGCTCGAGCGGCGCAGCAGCAGGTTCACCCCCGTCGCCGCGGCCTGCGGGTCGGCGGCGTGCTGGGGCAGGTCGAACGGGTTCAGGCGCACCCCGTCGGTGCCGAGCAAGAGCACTGTCCCGCCGACCGCGCGGGTCAACCGCGTGTATTCGTCCTCGGGGTCGATCACGAACACCTGCACCCCGGCGTAGAGGGAGCGGAGCACGTCGAGTTTGGTGAAGTAGGACTTGCCGGCCCCGGAGCGGGCGAGGGTGATCGAGTTGTGGTTGTCCTGCGCCCACCGGTCCCACAACACCAGCCCGCTGCTCGCGGCGTTCACGCCGTAGAGCACTCCAGAGGCCGGGGTCGCGGGATCGGTGGGATCGGCCGGGGCGAGGTCCGGGGAGGTGAACGGGAATGCTGCGCTGAGCGCGCCGGTGTCGAAGGTGCGGGTGACCCCGACCGTGTCGATCCCCAGCGGCAGGCACGCGGCCCACCCCGAGAGCTGTCGGAAGGTGGTGGGCGCGGTGGTGACCAGCAGGCCCGAGGCGAGCGCGCGCACGGCGGCGATCTCGCGCGCCAACGATTGCTCGTCGGCGGCGTAGACGGTCAGGTACAGCCCGACGCGGAAGAGTTTCCCCTCCCCGCGTGCGAGCCGGTAGGCGAGATCGGCGGCGTCCTGGGCGGCGGCCTCGGCCTCAGGGTCGAGCAGGCGTCCGCGCTCGTGATCCGAGCGGCGGTTGGACTCGAGCCGGGCGCGCTGGCGGCGCAGTTTCGTCGCGGCGGTGGCCGGGTCGATCGGGGTGATGTGCAGTGCGATGTCGAGCCGCCCGGGGTAGGTGGTGAGCGGTTCGAGCCACCCGGCGTGCACTTCGGCCGGGTAGCCGGTGACCGCGAAGCTGGCGGCGTACTGGTCGCCGACCACCAGGTGCCGGGAGGTCACTTCCACGGCGTCGGGGGCCGGTACAGGAGCGAGGCCCAGGGATGTGTGGCCTCGGATGCGCCGGCGGGTGGCGAGTTTCACGGGTGTCCTCCGGTACTGGGGTCAGGTGCGCGGGGCGGGGTCGGTCACGGCGTCGGCCAGCAGTACCGAGGTGCCGGCCGGGGTGAAGGAGACGATGCGGATCTCCGCTCCGGTCAGCGCGGCGGCGGCTTCCTGCTGGCGGCGGGCGATGCGCGCCCCGGCCTCGGCAGAGCCACCGGCCGCGGGCTCGCGGGCAACCACCAGCACCTGCCGGGAGAGCAGCTGCTGGCGGGCGGAGAGCTCGGCGAGGAACGCGGCGTGATCGCGCGCTGCGGCCTCCAGGTGTGGGTGGGCGAGCCCGACGGCGCCGTGCTCGAGGTCGGCGACCAGCGCGGTCAGATCCAGGCGACGGGTGCGCACCAGGATCTGCACGGGGCCCGAGAGCGCGTTGAGGAACCGGCCGAACCCGGCGACCAGAGCGTTCTGCTCCCCCGGGGTGCGCAGCGAGAAGTTCACGGTCGAGGCGGCCGCGATCCCCGCGTGCCCGTGCTCGCGCAGGGAGAGGATTCCGACCTCGTCGATGCCGTCCGCCGGCAGCTTCAGCGTTGCGGGCAGCGGTCCTTGGGCCTGGCGCCAGGCCTTGGGCAGGATCGAGGGAAGCGGCACAGGATCGGCTCCGATCGCGTGGTTGACCAGCAGGCGAGGGCGGCGGGCGTGGGCGAGGGCCGCGAGCAGAAACCGATCCCCGGACAGCCCGTCACGGGTGGCCAGCGCGACAGCCGCGGCCACCAGGACGATCAGCGCCAGCGGCGCGACGATGAGGAGGACCGGGGCGTGGGGTGCGGCGCGATGCGCGGCGGTGAAGATCAGCCAGCACGCCCCGCCGACCCCCGCGATGATCGCGACCTGGCGGAAGGTCAGACGGGCAACGACGACGTCGGGGCGGTCGACGTCCGCGGGGATCCGGGCGGTCAGATACTCCTCAGACACGGTGTCCACCCATCAGCCGTGCGTCCTCACGCCGCCTCGTCTCCAGGGCGATCTGCCGTGCCGACCGGTAAGGCAGTTGCCGGGACGCGAGGAGGCGGGTGCGCCGCAGGCGTGCGAAGGTGAGGGCGAACGGCGGGTAGCACGTACGCCGGGTCCGGCGGTGTCGGCCGCGGTAGGACGTGCGTGGGCGGCGGTGGTTCGGGTGAGGGTTCACGGGGTTTCCTTCGTGGAGCGGGGCGCAGGAGCGCGGGTGGGACGGTGCGGGGGCTGCGGCGCGGCGGGCCCGCGCACGGGAGGCGGGGCGCTCATGCGCGCGGAGGACGACGCGGCGGGGTTCGGGGACGGGGTTGGTCGCGACGGCGGTGCAGGCTGCGTACGGGCCGCGGACATCCGGGCGGGCGGCGCGGATGCAGGTTCGGGGCCCGGTTTCGGTGGGGCGGCACGGGCAGGAGTGGAAGGTTTCGGCGGTGGCGGGAAAAGGCCGCGCTGGACCTGACGCGGCCGTAGCCGATCCGTGGGTGCAGGGGCGGAGCGCGGGTCCGCTGTGTGCGCGGCGGCCGGCGGCTTCGGGTGCGGTACCCGGGCAGTTTTGATTGGCAGAGTCATCTGGCGGTACCCGGTTCCGGGGCCGGGTGCCGGCGGCGTCCCGGGCGCACCGAGCTTCGGTGATCCGGAGGCCGATCCCGTCTCCAAAGCCAGGCGCGGGCCTTGCCCGGCCGGGGCCCGGGAGCTCGCGGGCAGGCCCGGACGGATGGTCGCGATCGCCCCGGCCGATCGCGCGGCAGGCGCGTCGGGGTGTAGTTGGGTGGCGCGGTAGATAACCCCAGACCCGCCGCCGCTCGCGCCTGGTGCGGGGCCCGGCCGGCGCGGGCCGCCGCCACCGCCGCCCGGCCCGCTCGGGCCGCTCGGACGCGGCCGGTTCGGCGCACGCCCGGGCTTGCGTACGGGGAAGCCGCCGGGCCCTTTGCGCATGCCGAGCGCGCCGAGGGTCTTGTATGCGATGACGGCCTTGGCCATCCGCGCCACGCCCGAACCGGCACCGCCGAGCATGCTGCGCGAGACCCACATCGGGATCTTGATCAGGATCCAGCACAGGGCGAGGAAGACCAGCGTGTCGACCAGCGCGGAGTTGTTCGGCAGCCCGAACAGGCTCACGTTCGCCGTCGGATCGAGCATCACGTCGAGTGCCACGACGAACACCAGCGACTGCCCGAGCTGGATCAGGAACAGTCCGCCGATCGCCCGCCACCACATCCGTGCGAGCGTGTCCGGGCCCGGGATCGCGTGCAGCATCAGCACGAGAGGGGCTGCGACCGCGAGGATCACGGTCAGTGCCACGCGCACGATGTAGGTCAGCAGGATCGCGATCAACATCACCTGCGCACCGAGGTCCAGCAGGATCAGGAAGATCGAGTTGCCGGCCGAGCCGCCGAGCAGGTTGCCCAGCGCCTTGCCCGCCGTCGCCGGATCGATCGTGCCGCCCAGAAGAGCCGAGGCGATCGCGTCCGCGAGATGGATCATGAGGGCGAGCAGCGCGATGGACGCATTGCCCGCGATCATCCCGACCGCCAGGCGCGGCACGATCTCCTTGGCCGAGTGCCGCGACTGCACGGTCCCGTGGGTGGTGACGATCACGGCGCCGATCAGCACCAGCAGCAGGTAGAGGGCGTTGGCCAGTAGCGCCATCTGCGTCCACAGGCGCTGGACCCCGGCCATCGCCGTCACGTCCGGGGTGCCGAGCAGCGTGGAGCCGAGCAGGTCGAGCATCGGGGTCAGCGCGTCGGCGATCAGCGACCCGAACCAGTCGTTGATCGCCTTCGTGATCTGCCCGGGGACGTCGAACCACGACGGGTTGCTGCTCGTGCCGGTGCCCGGGTCGGTCGTCGTGACCGGGCTCGGCGTGGTGCTCGGGGACGTCGGTGACCCCGGCCCCAGCCCGATGCCCGGCGTGCTCGGTGAAGGGGTCGGTGACGGCGCCGGATCCGCGAGGATCACCCGCTGCGCCGAGCCGGAATCACCTCCGGCCGGTGCTGCGGCCTGGGCCGCCGGGGCGGCGATCAGCGCCGCCAGCGCGACGGTCGCAAACACCCCGAGCACGCGCCGCACGCAACGCGCGCGGCCCGGGGCCGGGCGCCCGCGGCGTTGCGGGCGCCCGGTGGAGGGCATCGTGGTGGTCATCGGTCAGCCGCCGACGATGCCCTTGAGGATGGTGATCACAACCGGGGCGAGGATCGCCAGGCAGTAGCCGATCGCGGCCGACTTGAACGCGGTCTTCGCCTTCTCGACCTCGCCCGGGTTGCCGTTGGAGATGACGTAGCGGATGCCGCCCAGGACCAGGAACAGGGTCGCGAGCGCGGCGAGGATGCCGATCAGCCAGTTCTGCAGGTTCGTGATGACGGTGGGGATGTCGGCCGCGGCGAGCACCGAAACGTCAGTGTCGGCGAGCGCCGGAGTGGCGGCGAGGACGGTCAAGGCGAGGGCGCCGGTGGCGACGGTCAGCAGCGCTTTGAGGCGCGGCAGGCGGCGCGGGGCGCTGGGGTTTCGAGGCAAGGTCGTGCTCGTTTCCGATGCGCGCGCCAGGTAACCGGCGCGATGCGTGCGGGTGGATTGAGGGGGTCTCGCCGCTCCCGGGTCCGCACGACACGGCCCTCCTCTCGCGGGAGATCGAGGGGCGTATGCGATGAGCGGTGGGGGGTCAGCACCACGCGGGCGATGGACCCGGGAGACCGCCGGAGATGGGCGGTCAGGCGGCCGAGGCGATGAAGTCTCGGCGCTTTAGAAGGGAATTTCGGGGCCGTTTTTTCTCATTGCGCGGTGAAGTCGCTGGTCGAGAAGGCCGCGGCGAGAGGCGGTCAGACGGCGCGCAACAGCCCGTCTTCGATCCCCGCTGCCAGTGCTGTAACGGCCTCCTGACGGCGCCGGTAGAGGGTGGCGACTGAGATCCCGTACCGGCTGGCGAGCGCGGTGTGGTGCTCGTCCTCGAGGTAGATGCGGCCGATCAGATCGGCCTGCTGCGCCGTCAAGACCCCGAGCGCGACGGCGTGCTCCAGGACGTGGTCGGGGTGGCCGGCCGGGAACAATCCGATGGCTGCGCTGTGCGAGGAGAGCGACTCGGCCTTCGTCTCCTCCGCCTTGCGCGCCTTCCAGCTCGCCGACAGGGCCCGCGCACACAGCCACCCGGCGACATCGTGGATCTGCGGGTCGGACACGTCGATCTCCCCGAGCGCGACGAGGAACTCGGTGACCAGCTCCGCCTGAATGTCCTGCCAGTTGCCGGGGCCGTTCTTGCAGGCGCGGCGGAACACGGTCGCAAGGCCCGGGTAGGCGAGGCCGAGCGCGGCGGTAGTCCACTCGCTCATCCCGGCCTTGGAGCGCGCGATCACGGCGCCCCACAGCGCACGCTTGGCGGCCGCCGGCGTCTGCGGCGACATCAGCAGCGACTTGATCTCGTGCAGCGGAAGGACGCGGGCGGGCAGTCCGGCACCGAGGAGAGCGCCGTCGAGGGCGAGCGGGCGCGGCGCGGCGAGTTGGGTTGCGAACGCGCGACGGATCACGTTCAGCGGAAGGTCGAAGGTCGTCAACGCGGTCATGGCGTGTGCTCCCGATGGTGATGCGTGGGGTGGTTGGGAGCGCCATCCGAAACCGGGCCGGGTGCGCACCGGGTGCGCCTGCGGTGCCCGGCCGATACCCCGAGGGTGCGTCCGGGAGGTCTATTCATAAGCCACACGCCGGAATCGTCGTAGGTTGATGAGTCCGGTGATGGCGGCGAGGACTTCGGGGAACTTCTCAAGCGGTGCGCGGTAGCGTCCGCCTTCTTCGCTCAGGATCCGCCAGGACTTCACGTGGGCGACGGCGCGTTCCACGGCCGCGCGGACACCGGAGAGCAGCTTGTTGTCTCGCTTGTAGTTCTCGTGCAGGTCGCTGCCGGGTCTCCGCTTGTACGGCACGACGTCGATGCCCTCGACCCCGACGTAGCCGAGGTCGGCGAGCTGGTGGATGCCGTCCATCAGGCCTTTCAGGCCCGAGGCGGCGTACGCGTAGGCGTCGTGCCGGGCGCCGGGGATCGGCATGGGGCCGATCGCGGCGAGGTCGCCGTCCATCGAGCAGGCGATCTGCACGTTCATCCCCGCGTATCCGGCCTTGACCGAGTACAGGTCGCCGCGGTGCTTCCAGTCCCAGGTCGGGCAGATGGTGCCGTCTACCAGCGCGGTGCCGGCGCGGATGATCGCGCGTGGGTCGGGGGCCAGGTCCTCGAGCACCGTGGCGATGAGCGGGCGCAGCAGGTCCCAACGGCGCGAGACGGTGGCCTGGGAGACGTGGAAGAACGCCGCGGCCACGTGCTGGACCGGGTTCCTGCGCAGCAGGTGGATGACCAGGACCACGGAGTCGTACAGGCCGAGCGCGGCAGGGCGTCCGCCCGGTCGGGCGATCTCGCCGGTGCCCAGATGCCCGGCCACCCGCGCCACGACCTCGTCCACTTGTTCCTTGACCAGCCCTGTTATAGCCTCGACGCGCACGGCCCCGCCTTGATCGTTTCCTTGAGTAGATCCGATCTAAGGTCAGGGGCCTTGCTTATGTCCAGGCTTCGGCGACAAGTCACAGCCTGTGAATTTCAGGAGCCTGTCCCACGACGGGCAAGGCCCCTTATGAATAGACCTCCGGGTTGCGCGTTTACGCCGGGCCGCGCGCACCCCGAGCGCAACCCGTGGCGCTGGGCTGCGCGGACATCGCGGCCGAGAACGCACAGCGAATGGACGGAAAGAAATTCGAGATTTTCTGGGCCGCACTCTTGCCATCACGATGGCTCGCGCGGCTCCCCGCAGGGCGCGCGGGATTCGGCACGCCGACTCGGGCGGCGGGTAAAGCCACGCTCCCCGAGAGCCGCACGGGTTGCGACCAGTTGGGTCGATCGTCGGCCAACGCCGCGTACCAGGCCTCGCCGGCCTGCTCGATCCCTCGAGTGACAAACGAGGTCCGGTCCCCCGCGAGGAGAGTGTGCTCGTTGCGCGCAACCGATCCGCAACCCGACCCGGTGACGTGTACGAACGGGCCGGACTTACCAGCCATCAGGCGCGCGCAACCGGCACGCAACCTGAGCCTTTGACCTGCGCCGATACCCTCCCAGGGCCCTTCGCGCGCTCGGCAAGGCGGGGCCCCAGCCGCCGATTGGGCCCGACGGGCCACACCGCCTCCGGCCCTGACCAGGGCTTTCACGGAGCTCTGAGAAAAAAGGGCCCCCAAATTCCCTTCTAAAGCAGGTCAGCATCACCGGCGCCGCACGAGACGGCACCGCCATGAACAACCCGCCTCACATCCCGTCCCGCCCGCACACCTCGAGGCCCACGACCGGGCCGAGCCGAACTACAGAACCCGCGCCGCGCCGCCCTTATCGCCCGGCACGCGGGATCGACGTCCCCACCAGCCTGTGGCTCGCGCCCACCGGAACCGACTCGCCCGCCAACGCCGCATCCGGCGTGCTGCCCGACTGGGCACGCACCCGTCTACACGCCGAACACCCCGCACGTCCTGCAGCGGCGAGCTCAGCGCACGAACCGCGCCGGCCGACCCGGTCGGCCGACAGTGACCGGGTCGGGCTGGTGTTGCTCGAGTCCCCTACACACGAACTCGACGCCCGCCTCGTCCATGCGCTCGGCCGGCTCGCCCCCGGCGGCGTGCTGGCCCTTGCCTTCGGCCAAGACGTCTGCGGGCCGGACATCACACGCCCGTCCACCGCGATCGCCGGCGCCCGTCGGCACGGCTTCATCTACCAGCAGCACATCGTCGTGATCACCACCGCGTGCCCGGGCCACGCGCCCGCCTCGTCCGCGGCCGAGCACCCGAGTCCCGCCCGCCCGCTGCCGCACCTCACCGCCGCGCCCGTGAGCGTGCGCGCACACCAAGACCTGTACCTGTTCACCGCCCCCACCCAGGAGCCGCAGCATGCCTGAGTTCCCCCGTCGCCCCGAAACCGTCGTACCCGGTAACGGCCTGCTGGCCGGACAAGCGGAATCCACCGGGGTCGGCACCTCGCTCTGGCTCACCGCTCAGCAAAACTCCCGCACCCAGCGCACCGGCCGCTACCTGCCGGCCTCGGTCGCCCACCCGGCCAAGATGCTCCCGGCCATCGCCCGCCACGCCATCCGCGCCTACACCCGCCCCGGCGAAATCGTCATCGACCCGATGTGCGGCATCGGCACCACCCTCATCGAGGCGATGCACCTCGGCCGGCGCGGCTTCGGCGTCGAGTACGAGCCGCGCTGGGCGAAGCTCGCCGCCGCGAATATCGCCCACGCCGCCGCGCACAGCGCGGCCGGCACCGCCGAGATCGTCAACGCCGATGCCCGGAGGCTCCTTGAGGTCGCGCCGCCGCATCTGCACGGCGAAGCGGCCCTCGTGATCACCTCGCCGCCCTACGGGGCGTCGCTGCACGGACAGATCCGATCCACCTCGGAAAGCGGACTGCCCGGAGTACACAAGATCAACTACCGCTACTCCGCCGACAAAGCGAACCTCGCGCACCTGACCCTCGACGGACTCATCGACGGATTCGCCGCGATCCTCGCCGGCTGCGCCACACTGCTGCGCCCCGGCGGCATCGTCGCGGTCACCGCCCGCCCGTGGCGCGAGCGCGGCGAACTGATCGACCTGCCCAGCGAAGTCATCGCCGCCGGGCAGCGCGCGGGCCTGATCCCCCTCGAGCGGTGCGTCGCGCTGCTCGCCGGGATCCGCGAGGGCGAGCTGATCGCCCGCCCGTCCTTCTTCCAACTCAACAACGTACGCAAGAAGCGGGCCGAAGGGCACCCGCACGCCGTCATCGCCCACGAGGACGTGATCATCCTCGCCAAGCCCGAAAGTTCCAGAAGTTCACGTCAACTGAAGGGTTCTCAGGTCGAACTTCAGGATACTTCCGGGGCTGCGGCGGGGTCGAGTGCTGAGGTTCGCGGGGATGAACCGGGGAGGGACTCGTGATCGGATGCCAGCAGGAGTCGGGCGTTGGTCGCGTAGCGCACTGCGGTGCTCTCGGATCCGCCGAACACGGCGAGCAGGTGGGTGGGGTCGGCGCCGGAGGCGAGGGCTTCTTCCAGGCGCCGGTCTATCCGCAGTCGTTCGAGGTTCGTGTCGGTCGCGCGCAGGTCGATGACGTAGGTCTGGCTGACGGGCCCGAGCCCGAGCGCGCTTTGCTTGCTCACCAGCAGGTGCGGGTTGGCGGTGCCGGGGTGGCGTCGGTGGCGGTGCTCGAGGTAGTCGAGCAGCACCTGGTGGGTCAGCGCGTCGAGGGGGCGCTCGATGCCGCCGATCGTGATGCGCCGGGCGGGAAGGTCGAGGTCGTTAAGGCGCAGCGCCCGGGTCTGTCCGGGGCGTGCGCCGTGGATCGCGGCGAGTGCGAGAAAGAGGCGGGCCTGTGGGCTCGTGCAGGCGGCGATCGCCTGGTCGAGTGTGGCTTGGTCCAGGGGTTGCCAGATGGGGCGGTTCTCGCTCGGGCCGCGCAGGGCGCGGGTGGGGTTCGCGAAGATGCTGCGGGTGGCCTTCGCCCAGCGAAACAGCGCGCGGAGGCTGGAAAGGAGCATGCTGCGCTGCTGCCCGGTGGCCCGGTTGTAGACGGCGGTGACATCGGCGGGGGTCACCTCGCGCAGGTGGTGGTAGCGGGCGGACCATGCGGTCAGGGCGGGCAGGATCGCGGTGAGGTAGGTGTAGGCGGTGTGGGGGTGGCGTGCGGGGCTGCGCGGTGTGCCGTAGCGCAGGGTGCGTGCCCAGGCGGTGATGTCCGCGCCGATCGCGGGGGCGAGGGTGGCGGCCTTGGCCGCGAGCCACATGTCGAAGGTGGTGGGCAGATCGTCGTCGAGTACGTCCATCTGCTCGAGCAGTTCGAGCACGTGCTCGAGGCCGATGCAGTGCGCTCGTGCAACGGGGCGTGCGGCGCTGGCGCGTACCGTCTCCCCGGCCTGGTGGGTGGCGAGCAGCTCGGTCAGGGTGCGCTGCATCGCGCGCTGGGAGGCCGGGTTCCATCCCCGGGCTTGGGCGGTGGTGTGGGCCAGGTGCAGGGCCCAGGCGAGGAACGGGTTCTCCGGTGCCGGGGCGCTGCGCAGGTCGAGGCGCTGGGCGCGGTAGTTGCGCCGGTCGAGCTCGAAGAGTGCGGTCTGGATCCAGCGGGCGGCGGGGCGCGCGGCCACGGGTGGCGGCGGTTTGCGCGGTCGGCCTTTCTCGCCTCGGCGGCGCGGCGCGGTGCGCGGGCGGGCTGTGCGTTTGGTCATTCCGGCGAGGAAGAGCTGTTGGTGGCGCACGAGGGGAAGGTGCGGGGCGATCATGACTTTGGCGCGCGCGTCCAGGTGCTGCGCGCCGTCGCGTTCGTGCCGGGCCTGGCACCAGCACAAGCGGCAGTAGCCGTTCTTGAGCGGCTGCTCGCGCCGGCAGGCACCGCAGCGGCCGATGGGGTGTCGTCGGGCGGGTGCGGTGAAGTTGTAGCAGCCCAGGCATACCCCGGTGCTGTGGATCAGCCCCCAGGCGTAGCAGGAGACGCAGCTGTCCAAGGTGCCCGAGGGCGGGCCCGGGGTCCCGGGAAGGCCGCGTGGCATCCGGGTCAGGCGATCGGTGGGGGCAGCGAGCGCCCGCCGGTGCGGCGCGGGACGATCGCGAGCGGGGTCGTGCCAGGGCCGCCCATCCCGGCGGCTGGTGCGAGGTTCGCGGCCTCGGGCCCGGGGGCGACCTTCTCGGGCTCGGGGATGAGCAGTTCGCCGATCTCGCAGCCGAGTACGGCGCAGATCACGTCGAGTTCCTCGAGTTTGAGGGAGGCGGGCTGGCCGGACCACAGGCCCGACATCTTCCCGGCCGACAGGACCAGGCCGCGCTCGGCGAGGGCGCGCTGGAGGACCGAGGCCTTCCAGATCTCGCGTTTGGCCGCGGCCATCCGCAGGTTCCACTTCATCTACGCCAGCCCCTTGAGTCTCTCGGCCGCGCGTGACTGGCCGGCCAGCCACGCGTCCTCGATCCGGGTGCGGTGCACGTGAACGTACCGCATGGTCGTGGCCACCCACGAATGCCCGAGAAGTTCCTGTATGGATATCAGATCCATGTTGTTGAGGTAGAGCTGGGAGGCGCAGTAGTGCCGCAGCACGTGCGGGGTCAGCCGGCCCGCCCACCCCGGCAGGTACGACGCCGCGGCCTCGGCCAGGCCCGCGCGCAGCGTCTCGTAGCCCACCCGGCGCGCACTGCCGTCGATATCCCGGCGCTCGGCGGCGAACAACGGCGCACCGGGCCGGGCGTGGTCACGGTCCAACTGGCCCCACACGTCCTGGATGTACCAGCGCAGCAGCTCGGCGGCACCGCCGAGCAGCGGGACCATCCGCTCGCGCGGACCGGAGCCGTAGGAGCCCTTGCCGTAGCGCACGTGCAGCTTGCCGAACCGGCCCAGCTCCCAGCGCACATCGGCGAGATCGAGCCGACAAGTCTCGTTCGCGCGCAGCCCGGTATCGGCCATCAGCCTCGCCGCGGCATAGGTACGGGCCGCCGGGGCGAACTTGCGGGCCGAGCCGAGCGCCTGGCCCCACCCGGTGAACAACCCCGTCATCTCCGCCTCGCTCGGCGGGATGCGCAACCGGGCGTCCTTGCGCCCGCGCGGCCGGTTGAGCTCATCGAGCGGACAGACGGCGACGATGCCGGTCAGCGCGTGCAACTCGGCCTGATGGCGTAGCTCGAGGAACTCGAAGTACACCGAGAGCGCGGCGGCACGAGCCAGTCGCGTGCCCCCCGCCGCACCGCGCAGCACCTTCCCGAAGTACACGTCGGCATCCGCCGGCGCCATCTCCCACAACGGCCGGCCGAACCACTCACGCATCAGATCCAGGTGACTGACATCGCCACGGATCGTCGAGTCGCTCAGGCCCGCCGACGCCCGCGCGAGCACGAACCCGGCCATCAGGTCGACCTCGAACTCCGCCACGGCTTCCGCGGTCGCCACCGGCCGAACGTCGCGCAGGTCGCGCACGAGCGCAAGCGCCAACTCCGGCTCCCAACCTTCACGCCGAGCACGGAAAGTTCATGAAACATGAGAACTGTGCATCAGTCCCGAGATTCTGTCAATGCTCTGCAAAGGGAAGGCCCGACCCCCGAAGCCCAGGCCAGCGGCACCAATCCGCACCACACCCAGGAGGAACACCAGTGTTGTCGGACTGAGGCCTGGAGGTTCGGGCCAATCCGCACCGCCTCAACCGCGACCCGGTCAGGGCCACCTCGAATGGCGCGCACGAGCCTTCGCGGAGGCGGGTGCATGACCGTGGCCGGATATCACGACGCGGCGAGTTCGCCGGAGCGCTGCGAGGAAGCGATGGGCCCGCGCTGCGACACGCCGCTGTTCGGATCCGCCTCGTCCGCTCCCTGGTGCCCGAGGTGCGACGCAATCGTGCCGCGAGACCAAGCCTGCTGCCCTTACCGGCATCGGCCACCAGCCACGAGGGCCAGCGGCTCTGCCGCGTTCACGCACCCCTGGTCGAAAACGCCGTCCCCGTTGACCACGACTCACCCCTCAAGGAGTGGTGACCGCCGCAGCCGAACCCGGACTCGTCTGCACCCGCACGGACCGTAAGAGAGCCACATGACCACATCCACACCCGCCACGGACTTTCAGACTCGGGCTGATGCGTGCCAGGGACGCCCGCCACTGTGCCGACGCTGCCACCGCGAACTCGTCCCCGACCCGACCGGCCCCTGGTGTCGGAGCTGCCGCACCGCAGACGCCGGAGCACCGCTCCACACGCCATGCCCCATGCCCCCGGCCGCCACCAGCGCAA
This sequence comes from Actinospica robiniae DSM 44927, assembly GCF_000504285.1. Lineage (NCBI taxonomy): Bacteria > Bacillati > Actinomycetota > Actinomycetes > Catenulisporales > Actinospicaceae > Actinospica > Actinospica robiniae. The sequence continues at coordinate 1,422,923 of NZ_KI632511.1, forward strand.
CCGCACGCACCCGGGGACTGCGTCTGTGCCGCGCCCACGCCCGACGCCTGATCGGCCACGCCGGACCCGGCGCGGCCCTCTTCGACCAACCCGCTGCGCGATGAATCCAGTGCCGCCAACGAGTGGATGACCATCCACGCACCAGCGCCGCCCGCAACGCACCACCGGTCGCTTGTTCGTCGGAGACCTTTCACCCCCGCCTCACTCCGCTCCACTCAGCGCGCGCCAACCGCCCTGTTGCTCTGAAAGGGACAGTTCTTGCCCAACCGCTCCACCACTCCCCCGTTCTCCCACGTCTCCGGCACCGCACCGATCCGCGCCCTTTCGCTCGGCGCCGGCGTGCAGAGCTCAGCTCTATTGATCATGTCCGCGAACGGCGAGCTACCCAAGCTCGATTACGCGGCCTTCGCCGACCCGGGATGGGAGCGTCCCGAGACCTACGCTGCCCTCGACCGGCTCGAGGACGAGGTCGCCAGGCCGGCCGGAATCCCGGTCGTGCGCCTGTCCGCGGGAGACATCCGCCGGGACGCTCTCGATCCCACCTCGCGGTTCGCGACGATGCCGCTGTTCGTCAAGAATCTCAACGGCACCAGAGGCATGCTCCGCCGGCAATGCACTTCCTCGTACAAGGTGAAGGTCTTGCTGGCGGAGGCCCGTCGCCGGCTCGGCGCCGAGGAACTGCCGGATGGCCGAGTCGGTCGCGTCAAGCGCGGCCTGTCCCTCGAGCAGTGGATCGGGATATCCACCGACGAGTTCGCCCGGGCTAAAGACTCCGGCGTCCTCTACGCCCGCAACCGATTCCCCCTCATCGAGCTCGGGCTTGCCCGCGAGGACTGCGAACGCTACCTCGCCGAGCACGGCTTCGATGCCGTGAGCCGTTCGGCGTGTGTCGGATGCCCGTATACCAGCGACCAGGGATGGAGAACCCTGCGCGACGAGCATCCCGAACAGTGGAACGAGGCCGTCGCGTTCGACCACGCGATCCGCCACGGCTCCGCCCGGGCCAACGCCGGCGGCATTGCACTGCGCGGACAGGCGTTCTTGCATCCCTCTCTCAAACCGCTCGACCAGGCGCCGATCGACCCGCCAGCCATCAGACGAGTCCGTGGGCACTTGCGTCTGCTCCCGGCACACGAGGAGTGGACAGGATCACCCGACGGCTGTGGGCCGTGGGCGTGCCGCTCGGGTTCGGCAGCGCTCTCTCCGGCAGCCGCGGAGACGCGGCAGCCGAGGCGGGCTGCGTGAGCGGGCCGACGATGCCCGGCCCCCGCATGCCGACTGTGAGTAGAAGGCTGGAGATCAGGCCGCTTGCGTTCCGCGATGCCTGCGACCTGGTCGATGCGCTCCGCCGTCACCGCGCCAGGCCCGTTGGCCACCAGTTCTCGATCGGCGCCCTCGATCAGACAGGGAGGCAGCTCGGAGCCACGATGGTGGGGCGGCCCGTCGCGAGCCACCTTGATGACGGGCTCACCCTCGAGGTCACGAGGCTGGTCACCGACGCCTCGCGCAACTGCTGCTCGATGCTTCTCTCCGCAGCCTGGCAGGCGGCGAGAGCATTCGGCTATCTGCGTCTGATCACCAACACCCACGCCGACGAGAGCGGCGCGAGCCTTCGCGCCGCCGGGTGGACCAAGGTCCGCAAGTTACCGCCTCGACGTGGCTGGAGCACGCCGACTCGTCCAAGGAGGGACCGGGGTACCGACGAGGTCGCGCGCTCTCTGTGGCGGGCCCCATCGCCGCGCCGCGCTGAGAACCGCGCTGAGACTGCCGCAGCTTCTCAAACGTCGCCACCGACCGGAGCCACGGTGAGTCGATCGCATACGGAGGCTGATGGTCGTATCGACGAGTTGCCCGCGATTAAGGACCCCACGCGCTGACAACCGTCCCCACAACCAGTTCCCGTCCGGCACCGCGCACACCACACCAGCCCGCGCCCCACCCGATCTCGCTCGAGAACGATTCAGCACGGCAGACCGGCACGACAGCAGCCGCCGCCGCGCGCGAAAGCGCCGTGCCGCACCGTTCTCGACACCAACTCCCCCGTCACAGCCTTGGTGGATCCAGCGCGCACACCTACGCCATGGGCGATTCCGACGACTCGCCCCATGAGGTTTCCTCCGACTCCGACGCACCGGCGCACCTCGTTCAGTCACGCGACCAACGGCTCCCACCCGCCGACACCGCACCACTGTTCCCGCTGTTGCCCGCGGGCATCCGCCCGCTCGCCTACACGCCCGAACAGGCAGCAGTCCTGCTGGCCGTGCGCCCGTCCTGGCTGCGGCGCGCAGCAGCCGCGGGCGATATCGCGTGCACCTACCTCGGCAAGCACCTGCGCTTCTCCGAAGACGACCTGCGCGCGATCGTCGCCGACAACGCCGCCGGCCCCCGCCCGGACTAGCCCACACCACAACACACCCAAACAGCCGACCAGCAAAGACTTGATCAATATCGGCCGGCGAGCGTGGATGGACCCCACCCGCCACCCGGCGGGAGCCGAACGCGGAAGCGTTCACCCCGAGAACTACCGTTCAGGAGCACACCACCATGGCATGGGTCGAGCCCAAGGGCGCCGGATTCCGCGTCCGCCACCGCCACCCCGACGGCACCGTCGAAACCCTCGGCCGCTACGAGAGCAAGATCGAAGCGCGGCGCCACGCCAAGAACTTCAACGCCAGCCCCACCGATCGCAACCCGGAGCCAAGGGTGGAGAACTCCGCGTCCACAACGCACCCAGCACCGGCCGCTGCGGCAGTCGCGAGTCTGGCCGCCGCGCCGAGGCCCGAGTTCGGCGCGGTCGTCCCCGAGGCCATACGACCGGCCCGGCGCGCTGCCCCCGAGCACCCCCGCCCGGTGACATCTCCGGCCACCTTGAGCGCCGCGGGCCTGCTCACGCTCGACCAGTGGGTCCGGATATGGATGGGCGCGCACAGGGTCGCCCCCACCACCGCAGCACGCTACGAGTCGCACCTGCGCCTGCACATCCTGCCCAGGTTCGGCGAGACTCCGATTGCCCACATCGCCCGGATCGAAGTCAAGGCGTGGGCCAACAACCTGACCGACCGGATGGCCACCTCCAGCGCCCACTCGATCCTCACGCTGCTCTCGACCGTGATGGCGGAAGCCGCCGAGAACCAGTACATATCCATCAACCCCTGCCACGGACTACGGCTGTCGCACCGCAAGGGTCCCGATAAGACGATCGCCACCCCACTTCAGGTCCTGGAGATTGCCGACCGCCTCGATCCAATCTCCGCCGCCATGGTCATCACCGCCGCCTACACGGGCATGCGCTGGGGCGAACTCGCTGCGCTCGGCTGGCACAACGTCCTGCTCGATCAGGACACTCCGAAGATCATCGTCCATGCGAACGAAGGGAACCTGCGCGAACTCGCCGGCAGGGTCTGGCTCGACCAGCCCAAGACCGAGAACTCCGGCCGCTCCATACCCCTCCCCCCGTTCCTAGCGAAGCTGCTCACGGCCAAACTCACCGTCGCTCGCTACGACACCGTGTTCACCGGAGCGCGCGGCGCCTACCTACGCCGCTCCAACTTCCGCCAGCGCACGTGGGATCCCGCCGTCAACGGAGCGCCCGGTCACGAAAACTCCGACCGGCGCAAGCCAATCGCCAGTGGCATGACCTTCCATGGGCTCCGCCACTCCCACAAGACCTGGATGAAGGAAGACGGCGTCGACGGCTTCGTCCAGGACAAGCGCCTCGGCCACGCCACCCCCAGCATCGGCGACCGCTACAGCCACATCACCCCCGCCATGACCGCACACCTGCTCGGCCGGCTCGAGGCCCGCTACCAGCAATCCGTGAGCGACTTCGCGGTGCTGCCGAGGAACCCGCCTGGTTTGGCCGCCCGATAACGAATGCGCGCGACCCCAGGCGCGCAGGGACGCCGGCCCTCGGCGCCGGGTCAGAGCGCTCTCGTGCTCGCGCCCGGCGCCTTTGCGCTTCGTGGCCGCCAATACGCGTAACCCGGTACAGGAGCGGATTGGGGTGACCCGAGGTGCTGTCGTCGGTGCCGCGAGCGAGGCCAGCCCGTTCACTCTCGCCCCTCATAGCAGCTGCTGCTTTGCGGAACCGAAAGCAGGCAGCTCCGTGCCGACCTCTAGCCCGGCCTCATCGCATATGAGCGAAACACTGAGCTCATAGCCGTTACAGAGCAGAAGCACGTCAGCCGGCACGTCGAGAGAAACTCCGGCAGGTCAGACTTCAGTAAGACAGCGTTCTACTTCCTCGACCTCTAACCCCGCCACGTCTGCGATCTCCTCGAGAGGTGTACCGAGGTTGGCGATCCATTCCTCGAGCACCTTTCCGAGACTCGGAGGAAGCCCGGGCGTGGGGGGAATACGTACCGTATCGACGTACTCGCTCAAGTTGTCGCGGTGCCACCACTGTTCATCTGGATCAAGCTGCCGGCAGGCGGCTTCGTATTCGTCATCTCCAGTGCCTTCAGCGATCTTGGCTCCGGTGCGCCAGTCGAAGACGGCCCACCCATCTCCTCGGGTCGGGCCTCCGTCAACGATCTTCTTTCCTTGCGCCTCAAGCTCCTCGAGCTTAGCGAGGCGAGCAGCGCGCTCAGTGTCGTAGGTTCGAAGGATCTGTTGGATGTGCGCCGCAATCGCATCTGCCAAGCCGAGGTTTCGCGTTGCGGACTCGGCTGTTCTCCGCGCGGCTTGAGTGTACGTCTCCCCGGTGGCGGCCATGCGGGCTCGGGCTTCACGCTTACGTACGTCCATGTCGTGGTCCCTTGGGTGGTGGGCACCCACGTCACCCGGAGGACAACGATTCCAGAGAAAGGGATCCTAGAAGCCACCGCGAGGCGGCGCCTCTTGTCCTCAACGCTGCACGACGTGGGCGTGCCAAGCTCGGAGACGGGCCAGCGTGATGGCCGCTGATCCGAGAGGATACAGCATCATGTGCCGCAGCTGCTGCACTTCGCCAGTCGGCGCGAGCGCCTTGGTTTTCACAGCCAGCACACCAGCAGCGATCCGGCCGGGCCACCGCCGATCAAACGCAGTGTGGACCCCGACTCGCTTGGTAGTGCCGCCGCAATAGGCTTGGCTGGCGAGCGCAACTCACCGTCCGTCAGATCCAGCTTGAGAACGAAGGTGACCTGCCATCAGGATCGAGGAAGCCGAGTTCGGCGATGAAGGGGAGCTGCTCGGGGCAGGCCATCCTCTCGTTGTTGGTGCGTTGCAGCTCCCGCTTCCTCCTCCACTGACGACCACTGCTCCTTTGCAACTCAACTTGGGCGATCTGTCGTGGGAAGCGGTGGAACGCCTGGTGGTCGCGCTCGCCCGCGAGGTCGACCAAGCCCGCGAGGCCCGGCGGTACGGGCGACCTGGACAACAACAACACGGCATTGACGTCGGGGCGTTCTTCGACGGAAAGCCCACCACTGTCTACCAGGCCAAACGGTACGAGAAGTTCACGGCACGGGATCTGCGGAACGCCGTGTCGACGTTCGTCCAGGGCACGCGGCCGCTCAACGCGGGCCGACTCGTATTGGTCACCACTGCTGATGTCGCCGACACGCGTATCGAGGACGAACTTGCTGCGCAGCGCGCCACGCTCCCGGATCTGCGGATCGACCTGTGGGGGCGGGAGCAGTTATCAGACATGCTCGTCGACCGTCCTGATCTGGTGCGCCGGTTCTTCGGTGAAGAGACGATGCGCATCTTCTGCCGCCCTCTCGGCACCCGGAGTGCGTCGAGCGCCGCTGCCGGCGAGGCCAAGGCCTACGCTGAACGGCTCGCCGCGCATCTTGGCAGCCAACTGCCGGAGACGGTCAGTCTCGACCTCCTAATTGCACGGACCGGCGAGGCTATCGCCAGCCGCACGCTCGCCGACTGGATGACAGCGGGCGAACATGCGAGCATCCGAGCCGCCTCCGGGGCCGGCAAGAGCCATCTTCTCGCCCGCCTGGCGCTCGACTTGGAAGGCCGCGGTTGGCTGCCCATCCTGGTGAAGGCGTCATTCTACGAGGGGCACCTCGACGAACTTCTCGACGAGACCATCGCGCCGTTCACCAGCATCAGCGCATCCCAGCTGGCCGAGGCGGCACGCCGCGAACGCTCCCCGCTGACCCTGCTGGTGGACGCGCTCAACGAATGCCCAGTCGGTCACCGGCCCCGCCTGAACCAGCAGCTGAACGCGTGGGTTGCACGCGAAAGCGCAACGCTGGTGAGCACGAGCACGGACCAAGAGGACTGGCAGGCACCAACGGCCGCCCAGTTGGTCTTGCAGGCTCCCAGCGTGGAACAGCGCAGCGCGCTCAAGCGCGTCTATGGCGCGGACGCGGCCGACGACCGGCTCGACGTTTTCACCACACCCTTTGAATTGGCCCTGGCCTCGCAGCTTGCACAGGAACTGCCGGAGGGGGCTGGATGAACCGTACCGGAGTTGATCCAGGCTTGATCTTTTGGAAGGATCAAGTCCGTCATGAGCAAGCCATACCCACAAGATCTCCGTGACCGGGCCGTGCGCCTGGTGCTGGAGACGAAGGACCAGTACCCCTCCGAGCACGCGGCGATCAAGTCGATCGCGGCGAAGCTCGGGATCGGCACCGCCCAGACGCTGACGAACTGGGTGCGCCGGGCCGAGGTCGACGCCGGTGCCCGCCCGGGCGTCACGACGGCGGAGGCCGAGGAGATCAAGCGGCTCAAGCGGGAGAACGCGGAGCTCAAGCGAGCAAACGAGATCCTCAAGGCGGCGGCGAGTTTCTTCGCGGCCGAGCTCGACCGGCCACACACACGCTCGTAGCGTTCATCGACGAGCACCGGGACCGCTTCGGCGGAGTCGAGCCGATCTGCACCGCGCTGACCGCGCACGGCTGCAGTATCGATCCCAGCACGTACTACCACTTCAAGAAGCGCCCGGCCTCGGCGCGCGCCGTGCGCGACGGCGAGCTCAAGGCGCTGATCGCCCGCGTCCACAGCGAGAACTTCGGCGTCTACGGCGCCCGCAAGGTCTGGCGGGAGATCAACCGCCGCGGCCAGGAGGTGGCCCGGTGCACCGTCGAGCGCCTCATGCGCGAGCTGGGCCTGTCTGGCGCGGTGCGCGGGAAGAAGGTGCGCACCACCGTGCCCGACCCGTCCGCCGAGCGAGCCCCGGACCTGGTCCAGCGCAACTTCGTCGCCCCCGCGCCGAACCGCTGCTGGGTAGCCGACTTCACGTATGTACAAGCCTACGGTGGGACCGTCTACGTCGCCTTCGTCGTCGACACCTTCTCCCGCCGCATCGTCGGGTGGTCCGCCGCGACCTCGAAGGCGACACCGCTCGTGCTCGGCGCCCTGGAGATGGGGCTGTGGCAGCGCGACCGCGCCGGCCAGGACCGGGAAGGTTTGATCCATCACAGCGACGCGGGTTCTCAATATACGAGTTTCCGTCTCGCGGCCCATCTGGCCGGCGAGAACATCGCCGCCTCGATCGGCACGGTGGGCGACGCCCTCGACAACGCCCTGATGGAGTCGACCATCGGCCTGTACAAGACCGAGCTGATCAACCGGCGCGGCCCCTGGCGCACCCTGACCGACGTCGAACTGGGCACCGCCGAGTGGATCGACTGGTACAACAACACCCGGCTGCACGGTGAGATAGGTCACGTCCCACCCGTAGAGTACGAGACAGAGTTCTACCTCACACAGTCAAAACCGCAGTTGGAACCCCAGCCATAGAGTCTGGACCGATCCCGGAGCGGTTCAGGACGGGCTGTCCTACTCGACTGCTTCATTCGCCACCAGCTGGGCGCCCTTCCGCGGAGCGGATCAGTGCGGCTCGTCATGCACCGCTGGGCGGCGGCGATGGACGCACGCTTGGTCACCTGGCTTCCCCTGGCTGAGGCCGAGCGCTTGGCCCAGGCCGCCGATGGCGTCTCTGCTCGCCAGGCGGGCCAGGCCCTTCAGAACCCGCTGGTCGACCGAGATCGCAACCGCGTGGCATTCCGTCATGAACTGTTCGCCCGCTTTCTCACCGCCGAAGCAATGCGGTGGCGAGACGAGACGCCCGCCCAACTCGCGCAGGATCTCTCCCGCCCGCACCACAACGACCTGGCTGCGCTCGTCATTTCCTTGGAAAACGACCCGCGCCGCGTGCTCGAGCTAGTGGAGCACCTCGCCGACACGGACCTTTTCGAGCAGGCACTCCTCGGCCGCATGGGCACGACGGCGTTGCAGGTCCTGCACGGTGAGGCACACCGCCTGCTCGGCCTTGCCACCGAGGTCGCGCAGCGGACGATGGTGAAGCCTGACAGCGAGTTGGGTCACTACCACGCGGAGCCGGCCCGGGCATGGAGTAGCTACGAGGTCGCGGTTTTCATCGCGATCGGCGCCGCGGGTCGCCATGGCCTCTGGACGCCGTGCAGTTTCGTAGACAGTAAGTATTATGCTGCTAATGCAAGCTTGTTGTCAAAAATTGACTCGTATTGAGATGGGCTCAGGTATCCGAGCTGGCGCTGGATCCGTGTGCGGTTGTAGTAGGTCTCGATGTACTCGAAGGTGGCCGCACGGACCTGCTTCAGCTCGCTCCAGATCGACAGATGTATGAGTTCCTTCTTGTAGAGCGCGTTGAACGACTCGGCGGCGGCGTTATCGAAGCAGATTCCGGTGTTGCCGACCGAGGGCAGCATGCCGTGGTCGAGGCACAGGTCGCGGAATGCGCGTCCGGTGTAGACGCTGCCTCGGTCGGTGTGCATCACGGTCTGGCCCTGTGCTGGTCGGCGGCGGGCGATCGCCATGCGCAGCGCGTCCAGGACGAGTTCCTCGCGCATGTGGTCGGCCACGGCCCATCCGATCACCTGGCGGGAGAACCCGTCGATCACTGTCGCCAGGTACGCCCAGCCGGCCAGGGTCCAGATGTAGGTGACGTCGCCGTACCAGATCTCGTTCGGCGCGTCGGGGAAGAAGTCGCGTTCGACCAGGTCGAGCAGGCCGCGGTTGTTCGCAGGGTCCTGCATGGTGGTGTTCTTGCGTCTGGCGGCCGGATGTACGCAGCGCAGGCCGGCGGCCCGTGCCAGGCGGCGGACCCGGCGCTGCGAGGTGGCGTGGCCCGCCTTGGCCAGTTCGGCGTGGATGCGGTCGATCCCGTAGCGGCCCTCGTGGTCCTGGTCTATCTTCACGATCTCGGCGGTCAGCTCGGCGTCGCGCTGGGTGTGTGCCGACTCTTGCCGGTTTGACCAGGCGTAATATCCGGATCGGGAGACCGCCAGGATGCGGCACATCAGCTCGATCGGGTAGCGGTCTCGGCGCGGTATGCCTGATTCATCCTGGTCCTCGACGATGGAGGAGATGAAGGCGAACCTCACTGGTTCTGGCTGGCAAACCACGCCGCTGCTTTTTTTAGGAAATCTCTTTCCATGCGCAGCTTGCGCACCTCGTCCTCGAGCTCCCGCAGCCGGGCGCGCTCATCGGCGGTGACGGGCTTCTCGACGACGGTGCCGTTCTTCTTGGCGAGATTGACCCAGTTGCCCAGGGTGGCTTCATGGATGCCGAGGTCGCGGGCGATCTCCGCGACCGGCTTACCCGAGCTGATGACGAGCTCGACCGCCTGGGACTTGTACTCGGCCGTGTACTTCTTTCGCGCTGCTCCCACTGATCAACCTCCGTAGACCAGCCACCTTAGTGGCTCTGAGTGTCTACGAGACTGCCGGGGGTCCACTCTTCTTCCACGAGCTTGTGGCGCTCATTCGAGCGACCAGTGCGGCATGCGAGCGTGGTGCGGCCTCAGCGCGGTACACGGCGTCATCGATGATGGCTCACGTACTCGTCGGGCCATATAGGGGCGCCGAAGGCCGCATGCCGGCCGACTGGATCGTCCACGCGCTCGACACTCACGGCCTCTCGGCCCCCACCCCGATCGCATCCCTCGAACGCGCGGCCGCAGCGGATCTGATGCTGCTTCTCGACCAGTGCACCGCGGAATCGGCCGGCGAACTGCTGCTGCTGTGCCTTCTCATTCGGCACGCCGACGAACCTGCCACTGCTGCCTTGGTCCCGCGCGTCCTCGCTTTGGCCTGGGAAACCCGCATCGGGCATGTTCAGATCGAGGCGTTGGACACAGCCAGCCACGTACGCAGCGCCGCCGACGCGGAGACGACCGAGGCCATCATCGAGGTCCTCGACGGACTCCACAGCGAAGACCTTCTCGTGTCCACCACTCTCGTCGACACGCTCTACATCTACGATCAGATCGAGTCCCCCTATTCGTCAGAGATGATCAGCACCGACATAGCTGAGGTACTTGCGCACCCGGAAGCGCCAGAGGTCTACGAGCGCGCGATGGGCTTGGTGTGCGGGCAGTTCGAGGACGTCGTCGCCGCGCCGTTCCTCTCTGCGGTAGAAGCGCTCTCCGAGCATGACCGCATCCGCCTCAACACTCTCGCGGTCCAGGCAGAGCACACCAACTTCTTCACAAGGATCTTGCTCGACGATCTGCTCAGTGCCGGCGATCCGACGGCGCTCCCCGCCTTTCTCCGCTGGGCCGGCCGGCTCGACATCCGCAGCCCGTTCGTACAAGAGGAGATCGGCTGCCATCTCCGTGGGATCCTCGGGTGCGCCGCCCACACCGATACGCCGCCAGCCTTACTCACCTCACACAGCGGTAGCGACGCCGAGGCTTGGCGGGGCTACGGGGAGATAATCTTCTGGCTCAACCGGCCAGGTCTGACACCCGAGGAGCGTACCGATCTCTGCGCTCCGCTCCTGAACCGCTTGAACACCGAACTCGTCGATGCCGCCGTGGACCCCCTTCAAACGTTCTACTGGGCGTCCTACAGCTACAGCAATCCCGGCGAGTCGCCGCTACTCCAAATACTCCATGCCTATCCTGCGGAGACGCGGCGCATCCTCACCTACGGGCTAACACACCGCGACCGCGCCACCTCGCTCATGCCTTACCCGATCTCGGCTTTGAGCAACGATCCGCTCATCGCCCTTCTGGCCTTGGTCGGCGACCAGAGCACCATCGCCCTCCTCGAACCGCTCCGCGAGGACCGCACCTTCGGATGGAGCGCCGTGCACGCAGTCCGAAATCTGAAAGCGCGACTCAACGGGTGATGAATCGCCACCTTTGACGGCGCCGAAGCCCAAGCCAGCCCGATGAGCCATGTGGTCCCAGGAGGCCCGTCGTGCGAAACGTCATTGCGGATGACGCGCGGCCAGCCGGTCAAAGGACTCCGCGATCCAGCCATCGGCCGTCGCAGCAGCCGTCACTTCCAGAATCGCACGATCGCCATCTCCGGCAGGGCCAACGATGGCCGGGGCGCCAACGGACGCAAACCGCCTTGGTTCACTACCGAGAGCCATTGGACCCGGCGGTCCCGCCGCCGGGCGTCCGACCTTCGGTCTCGGGCCGCCGGCTATTCCACGCGCGGTGCTTCCCGAATCTCCGTATCCTCGACGGGTATGACGCTAACCTCGCTGGCCCGCTGTGGATGGTGTGGCCACGACACGATGATGCAAGCGATCCCGGAGTCGGCCGGACTCCTCCCGTTCGACTGGAGCAGCAGCGCCGACCGGTAGATGTCAAGTCCAGTGAGACAGCTTGTTTCTAGTTGTTGCGCAGGTGGGCTGGCAGGGGCGGTCGGGTTATGGCGTTGGGGTCGTTGATCCAGACGGTTTCGGGGATGGTAGGGGCGGTGGGGCGGCGGGCGAAGCGTTCGGGGTTGGCGGTATAGGCAGCGTTCAGGACGAGTTGGCGCTGGTCGCGGATGAGTTCGGCGGTTCCGTGGTGCACGGAGGCCGGGGTGTGCCAGCCGATGCCGGAGTGGCGGTGGGCGTGGTTGTAGTGGGGGAGGTAGGCGTTGACGTATTCAGTCGCGTGGGCGAGGTCGGCGAAGACCTCGGGGAAATAGGGGTCGTATTTTAGGGTTCTGAATTGTGCTTCGGAGTAGGGGTTGTCGTTCGAGGTCTTGGGCCTGCTGTGGGAGCGGGTGATCGCGAGCCGGGTCATCAGGTCGGCGACGGACCCGGCGGTCATCGCGCTGCCGCGGTCGGCGTGGATGTAGGTGGGGCGGATGCCGCCGTTGGCCGCGATCGCGGCGGCGATGAACTCCTCGGCGTCCACGGCGTTCTCCGAGAGCGCCAGGCGCCAGCAGATCGCCTTGCGGGAGTAGATGTCGAGCATCACGTACAGGTGGAAGTAGACGCCTTTCGCGTGCGAGCGCAGGCGGGTGACGTCCCAGGACCACACGTGGTTCGGGCCGGTCGCGACGAGCTCCGGTTTCACGTTCGCCGGGTGTCCGGCCTGCCGTCGGCGTTCGCCGGCCTGGCCGTGCTCGCGCAGGATCCGGTACATCGTGGAGACCGAGCAGTGGTAGCGGCCCTCGTCGAGCTCGCGGGCGTAGAGCTGGGCGGGGGCCGAGGTCGGCGTTCTCCTCGGCGTTGAGCAGGGCGAGCACCGCGGCGCGCTCGGCGTCGGTGAGCGCGCAGGGCGGCGAGGCGCGACGCGGGCGGGGACCTTGTACCGGCGGTTTCAGGCGCCGGTAGTGGGTGGCCGGGGAGCGGCCGGTCAGCCGGCACGCCGCTCGGGTGCTCAGCGCCTTTTGAAGAACGGCGAAGCAGGCGTCGAGGTCGGCTTCGACTGCGTCGGCGTGTCCGCGCTCTCGGAGAGCAGTTCCCAGAGCGCGACAACTTTTCCCAGCGCCTCCACCGCCGTCTTCTGCCGCCCGAGCTCGGTCTCGAGCCGCGCGTTGGCGTTGCGCAGCTTCTCGATCTCGGCGTCGCGCGCGTCCTTCTTCGGCCGCCTGGCCGAGGTGCGGGCATCGGTGAGCCCCGTGAGCGCACCGGCGTCGCGGGCGGTACGCCAGTCGATGATGTGCGAGTGGTACAGCCTCTCGCGCCGCAGGATCGCGCCCTTCTCGCCCTCGGGCGCGGCCTCGTACTCGGCCAGGATCCGCAGCTTGTACGCGGCCGGGAACGTGCGCCGCGTCGGGCGCGGGGCCGGATCGGGCCCGGAGGCGGACGGGGGTATGCGGGACGGGGAGGATGACATCGGGGTGGGGCTCCTTGCGGGGTACAGGTCAAGATCTACCCTAACCCGGACTAACCGGGTGACTCACCCCAGACTGGCAGAGAGGGGACCCTCCAGGATGGATGGCCTACCGCTGCGTGGGATGCGAAGCCCTGTGCCTCGCCAAGGGGCACTTCGCGTATGTGAACCTCGGATCCCCCGATCCTGACTCGTTCTACCCAGAGTCCTGGTATCCGCAGCAGCCACTCCGAGTCTCATACCCGCAGTTCGTTCCCCATGAGATCGCGAGCCTGGCCTCGGAGGCACACGGATGCGTAAGCGTCGGACATTTCCGCGCCGCCGTTGCGCTCGCTCGAGCCGTGGTCGAAGCAGCAGCGAAGGCGAAGGGGATCACAAGCGGCACACTCATCAAGAAGATCGACGAACTGCACACCCGAGGCCTGATCTACGAGCACGTCAAGGACGCGGCACATGAAGTCAGACACGGCGGTAACGAGATCGCCCACGGAGACCTGGTGCACGAGACGATCTCGGCGGAGGAAGCCGCGTCGATCGTCGAGCTAATGGACATGTTGCTCGACGGCGTCTTCATCGCCCCAGGCAAAACCCCTCTCTGCCAGTCTGGGGTGAGTCACCCGGTTAGTCCGGGTTAGGGTAGATCTTGACCTGTACCCCGCAAGGAGCCCCACCCCGATGTCATCCTCCCCGTCCCGCATACCCCCGTCCGCCTCCGGGCCCGATCCGGCCCCGCGCCCGACGCGGCGCACGTTCCCGGCCGCGTACAAGCTGCGGATCCTGGCCGAGTACGAGGCCGCGCCCGAGGGCGAGAAGGGCGCGATCCTGCGGCGCGAGAGGCTGTACCACTCGCACATCATCGACTGGCGTACCGCCCGCGACGCCGGTGCGCTCACGGGGCTCACCGATGCCCGCACCTCGGCCAGGCGGCCGAAGAAGGACGCGCGCGACGCCGAGATCGAGAAGCTGCGCAACGCCAACGCGCGGCTCGAGACCGAGCTCGGGCGGCAGAAGACGGCGGTGGAGGCGCTGGGAAAAGTTGTCGCGCTCTGGGAACTGCTCTCCGAGAGCGCGGACACGCCGACGCAGTCGAAGCCGACCTCGACGCCTGCTTCGCCGTTCTTCAAAAGGCGCTGAGCACCCGAGCGGCGTGCCGGCTGACCGGCCGCTCCCCGGCCACCCACTACCGGCGCCTGAAACCGCCGGTACAAGGTCCCCGCCCGCGTCGCGCCTCGCCGCCCTGCGCGCTCACCGACGCCGAGCGCGCCGCGGTGCTCGCCCTGCTCAACGCCGAGGAGAACGCCGACCTGGCCCCCGCCCAGCTCTACGCCCGCGAGCTCGACGAGGGCCGCTACCACTGCTCGGTCTCCACGATGTACCGGATCCTGCGCGAGCACGGCCAGGCCGGCGAACGCCGACGGCAGGCCGGACACCCGGCGAACGTGAAACCGGAGCTCGTCGCGACCGGCCCGAACCACGTGTGGTCCTGGGACGTCACCCGCCTGCGCTCGCACGCGAAAGGCGTCTACTTCCACCTGTACGTGATGCTCGACATCTACTCCCGCAAGGCGATCTGCTGGCGCCTGGCGCTCTCGGAGAACGCCGTGGACGCCGAGGAGTTCATCGCCGCCGCGATCGCGGCCAACGGCGGCATCCGCCCCACCTACATCCACGCCGACCGCGGCAGCGCGATGACCGCCGGGTCCGTCGCCGACCTGATGACCCGGCTCGCGATCACCCGCTCCCACAGCAGGCCCAAGACCTCGAACGACAACCCCTACTCCGAAGCACAATTCAGAACCCTAAAATACGACCCCTATTTCCCCGAGGTCTTCGCCGACCTCGCCCACGCGACTGAATACGTCAACGCCTACCTCCCCCACTACAACCACGCCCACCGCCACTCCGGCATCGGCTGGCACACCCCGGCCTCCGTGCACCACGGAACCGCCGAACTCATCCGCGACCAGCGCCAACTCGTCCTGAACGCTGCCTATACCGCCAACCCCGAACGCTTCGCCCGCCGCCCCACCGCCCCTACCATCCCCGAAACCGTCTGGATCAACGACCCCAACGCCATAACCCGACCGCCCCTGCCAGCCCACCTGCGCAACAACTAGAAACAAGCTGTCTCACTGGACTTGACATCTACCGAAACTGCGGCCCAGCGAGCTTCGCGCCTCGCACGGGAGCAGGCCAACCAGAGACAGCCCACGGTGACACCGTGAACGGCCGCGCTGCTGGGTCGATCATGTTTCATATAATGGCGTCAGCAGCCAATCCGCTGCGTGCTCAGTTGCGTCCCCCTTATCCTTGAGCGCTCGACTCTACTTGGGAGACGGCCGTGGAGTTCACGCCCTGGGATCGGATGCGCGAGCCCGACCAGCGCGCGCTTCATCTCGCCTGCTAATCGTCTGTACCTCCAGATGCTGCGAGTGCGCTTCGGACACGTGGGTCCACGTGCCTGTCGTTGGCCAAGTGGGCGAAGTGCTGGGCCGACTTCGGATAGCGACGAAGCGACGAAGCGGCAATGCTCGCCGCGTCACCGGTGATCTCACGCAACCAGGTACTGATGTCTTTTTGAACGTCCCATCGGTCCCAGTCGGCGTCGCGCTCTGCGAGACCGGACGCTGCCTCTTCAACGAGCTCCCACAGCGCCTCGGCCTCGGCGGCTCTGGCCACCGCCAGCATCAGCCGGATGATGCGATCTACCTGCCAATACTCCATCACAACCGATGGCCCTGGCGTCTGCGCGTTCATCGCTCGTACCACGTCGCGTCCGCGCTGCGGGATGGCAACGAGTTCAGCCGCAAGAGCCTGAGGATCGAGACCCAGCAGGATTTCAACGTATAGCTCATAACTTGCTGGATGCCGGGACGCAAGGTCGAGCAGTTCGCCAATAGCCCTGCCCCGGCCGGCTTTAGCCTCAGCGAGAAGTCGTTCGCCTACGCTGGCCGGCTCCTCTGCCGCCGGGTCGAGCTCGATGTGAATGAGCTCGAGCAGCGCCGCGATGTCGGCGGGTCGATGATCGGGCTCGAGCCGCGTCGCCTCTCTGACGATGTGCCGCCACGATCCCGTCGCTGGCATGAGCGGAACATTCGCCTGCGGCCACTTCCTCGTCAGCGCCCATCCGATGACCTGGCCGATGCTGTAGATGTCTGCCCGCCCATCAGCCTGATGGGCGTCGATCGACAACTCTGGGGCGGCGAACCCTTCCGTACCGTAGGTGACTCCCACCTTCGTACGGCCGGGAAAGGTGGTCTGGCCCCGCGCGCGACGCCCGAGCCCCCAGTCCGCAAGAACCCACCTGCCGTCGAGCCTCAAGATGTTCGCCGGCTTGATATCGCGGTGGATCCAGCCGAACCCGTGGGCGAGGCTGAGCGCACCGCATACTGCGGTGACCATCGCGCGCAGCTCGTCCGGGGCCTGAAGTGCAAGCGCCAGGGTTTCAGCGGTGCCTTCGGCAAGCGGCATCGTGAACCAAGAGGCATTCGCGTCAGCGTCGAGCACCGGCATGACGTGGGGATCCTCACCGAACTGCCGTCCGAACTCGATCTCGCGTCTCATCCGCGCGACAGCGGCGTCCAGCCCAGAGCTCCGCTTCTTGAAGGCGACAAAGAGGCCGGACGGCTTGTGCTCTGCCCGGAACACCGCGCCCTGGCCGCCGTCATCGAGCGGGCGGTTGTCGAGCGCGTAGTCCCGTCGATTGCCACATGCTGCAGCAAGTACCACGTCGTACGGCTCAAGGTAATCATGCTGATCGGAGGCAGCACTCGCACCTGGCGCAGCCACCTGAGCCGGAGCGTGCGCGAACCTGAGGTGGAGCAGCAACGGTCGCGGGTCGGGACCGTTTCCGCGTACGTCTCCCAGCAGGTAAACGCCAGAGGCGCCGTCTTCTGCCAGACCA
Source organism: Actinospica robiniae DSM 44927 (assembly GCF_000504285.1). Lineage (NCBI taxonomy): Bacteria > Bacillati > Actinomycetota > Actinomycetes > Catenulisporales > Actinospicaceae > Actinospica > Actinospica robiniae. Next base: position 1,439,821 of record NZ_KI632511.1, read on the forward strand.
TCTACCCGGTTAAGAGCGAGATCCGCCAGCAGCTCCGCAGCGCCGTTCTCCGGATCCGTACGGTGCACAAGCACGCGGGTGCCCGTTCCCGTACCGGAGGCCGTCACGATATTGCCAGCGAAATCCCGCACACTGTTCGCCGGGTACGACCCAGCGGACTCGAGCCACGCACTCCGTGACACACGGCTACTCCGGTCCAGGTCGACCACGGCGGAGTGTCCCGACGCGGCGAGGAAGAACCTGTGCCGGCCAAGGCTCACCGCGCTACGGACCGCTGCAGGAAACACAATCTGCCGGGTCAACTGGTCACCAACGCCCCTCCCGATGCGCGTCAGCGAGATGGAGCGCTCGTCATGCAGGTCATGAACGACGTTGGCACCCGCGAGAACCCAGACCTCACCGTCGTCACCAGGCACCAGCCGCGCCGACAGGTCAAAAGCACCAGCAACCGCCCTGATCGAGGTGCCTTCCGCCTCAATGACCGCACGGCCGCAAGCGACCAGTATGCGTCCGTCCGGCGTGCGCAAAGCAGGACCGTGGCAACCGGGAACGAACACAAGCCACGATGTGGTGCCACGGCGAGTGTCGAGGTCAAGAACACCTGAATCAACCGTCACGAACACATGCCCAGGCGGCCCCGCAGACAGTCCTGACGGCTGCTCCCAGCCGGGGTCACCGACAAGGCCAACACTAATCGACGCGGCGCCCGACGGCTTATCGTTGACGGTCCACGGCGCGGGCTGTTTGTCCGGCGTCCACATTCTGGCCGGGGCAGGCGCCTCCCCCGCGACAAGGTCCGCGAGGGCTGTGAACGCTCTGCCCGCGAACTCGATCTGCTTGTGCACTTGGTCAAGCACCAAGCTTGGTGAGACAAGGCGGCACAGCATGGCCTCCAGGTGAGAGGCGTCAAGCAGAGCGCATCCCCCGGATTCACGGTCAGACGCCCCGGCCACGATCTCCGGTGTAAAACCTGAGCCGCACAGCACGACGCGCGGCGTCCGTGAACTCCGCCCGGCAGCGGCCCTCGCGACCTGTTCGAGCAACCCGATGTCTACAGGCGTCTCTGGCCACAGCACGTCGATGATGTACGAGGCGCCGTCCAGCTCTACGCCGAGTGCGCGTGAGCCCTCGATGAGCGATTGCGTCAGCTTTCTCGGCCGACCGCCGTCCATGGTGATGACGTCGACGAGCACATCCAGGAGCCCGTCAGCCCGATCTTCCACCTCATCGAAGCGCAGCTGACCGTACGACGAGATCAGCGCTTGCTCACGCTCACCCTCCGAAGTAGCCGGTGCGGTCGGTATCGCGGCAGCCGCACCAGAGGGGGCCGTCGGGAAGATCGATCGATCGGCTCCGGTCGCACGGTAGCCATAAACCGGTGCGCCGCTGATCTGCCCAGTTTCGACGATCGTGTACCCGTCGTACGCCAACGCGTCGTTGAACACTGCCAGCAGACGCTCGACCTCACCACGGTCGGACCGTACGACCGGGTTCAGCATCTCAACGAGGAAGGCGAGCAGCACTTCGTCGGTTCCGTCCGCGAGCCCGAGCCGGGCATCTTGGAAGACCCAGTTGTCCTCCCAATCATCGTTCCGGACCCGGTGCTGGACGATGTCCTGCTCCGCAGTCGTGAAACGGGGGTCCTCGCTGGGAAGGGCGCTGAGGTCGTAGAGGCGACGGAGGAAGCGCACGTCGTCAAGACGACCGAACCACAAAGCGCCAACCTGCGTGAGCCCGTCCAGGATCCTGAGCCGGGTGACTTCTGTGATCCGGTTCATGCCTCATCCATACTCGACTATCGCCAACCGCCGGCACCAACCATGCTCATTTTACCGAAGCCCAAGGGCCGAGAGGATGGCACTCAGAATCTCGTCGTCGCCAGCCTCAACGGTGTGATCGAGGCCGCCGAACGTCTGACTGGTCGCCAGAGTCTGTCGGAACCGACGGGCAGACTGAGTGTCGTGACGGACTCCACTGATCGCCCAGAACTCGCCCACTATCACACTGCGTGGATCTGGCCCGAGCAGTCGATGGAGTTGATCAAGGCGCTCCTGCTGTACTTCGACGGAGTTGCCCTCTTCCTCCCCCCGCACCACTGCGACAAGATCCTCGACGCGGATCCCGTCCTCGCCCAACCGCTCTGGGCAGATGGCCTTCTGCACAAATTAGACCCGCGAAGCTGGCTGAAGACAGCAAGTCGATGTCAGCCTGCTGCCTGTGCCAGCGCCCGAGGCGATAGCGAGGACCATGTCGTGCCGTCGGTCGAGGAGGTGACCGAGTATCCGTGCGGGCAATCTCGTGCGCCGCTTCCATCGAGTTCAAGACGGTTGACGGTACGCGGCGAGCCGATTCTCTTTGGCCAACCGGACGATCAGCTCGACCAACGCCGGCGGGATCGAGGAGCGACCCGAAGGCTGCGGCTGGGGCCACTTCGCCGCCACCGTCCACCGCCGCAGGGCATCAGCGTGCCCGGCGTCACGGTCCCATGCGCACGCAGAGGCTTAGGCAACAACTGCACCAGCGCCGCGATCACCGCGCGGTCACTTCAACGTCGGCCTCGCCGACCCGGCTGACGCCGCAGCATCGCGATCTCCTAAAGCAGCATCAATATTGCAATGTTCTTAAACATAAGACCGTGCCAACAATGCAACTGTGACAGGACAGCCACAGAGCACCAGCAGATAAGGCTGAGACGCTTGAGCTGAGATCCTGCGACGCACACCAGCATTCGCGCAGCTCAACAGCCATAACACAGTATGGCACGCCACAGCCAGTTATTCGCCTTCATCGTCCCCTTCGACCGACTCGACTGTCGGTAGATCGGCCGAAAGCCCTGAGTGTTCGACGTCGGGGATCATCGCTCCGAGACCGTAGGTGAATTCCTTGATGGTGTAGCCGCTGATGGCGAGTTCGGCGCGCGCCTCATCCGGCAGGTCGTTGTCGGCGATGATCAACTGCGTGCGGCCTCCGGCAGCGAGGACAGCGAGGCGGCTGTAGATGCGGCGGCTCAGTGCCGCGTCGTCGGCGGTCTGGCCAATAGCCCTGCGTGGAGAGTCGATCATAAGGAAGAGCGGCAGGAGTACGTTTGCGTCGTCGAGGGCTACGTCGATCAGGCTCATGCTATAGGCGATATGTAATGCGGTCAGCAGGCCACCACCTGATGCCTGGACCTGGTCGAAAACAACGCCGTCGCAGTAGGGCAGGTAGTCCGAGCGGCTGATCATAGGCTCGGTCACACCGGGTATGCCGATGGCCTGCACCTCGCGATTGAAGGCGCCGCTGGCTGCATCTACTCGGCGGCTCGCCTCGGCGAGCTCTATCTTCAGTCGCCTTAGGCTACTCCTGACCTCTTTGAGTTCGGCCTGGATCTGCGCGCGTTGAGCGCGGAGGTTCTCCAAGCTTCGCCACAGGTCAGCTGAGCGGCTTAGATGCTCAAGCTGTGCGCGAAGGGCGGCTTGTTGCGAGCTGAGTTGTTCGGCTTTGGCCAGTCGGGGCGCGACGCTCTGGCGTGTCATCTCGTCGAGTCGTCGCTGTAGCTGCGTTGTGTGCGCTCGCGCAAGTTGGAGCAGTGACTCCTGTTGTGCAAGCGAAGCCTCGTCTGCCTCGAGGCGTGTGCGATATTCCACCAGGCGTTGCTGAAGGCGCGCGAGTTCCGCACCCTGTTCGCGATCGGCCGGTGGCAAGTCGGGCTGGAGGCAGACGGGGCACTGGTCGGGTTCGACGACGCGGTCGCGGAGGGCTTGGGCACAGCGTGGGCACGAGACAAACTCGAAATTCTGTAGGGTCTCGCGTGCGGTTCGTGCGTGGATGTGGCGGGAGAAGTCGAGTTCGAGTTGCGCGGTGATGCTGCGTCGTGACTCGACGGCGGCTTGGAGCATTTCGGTGCGCTTTGTGAGGTCTCGTTGTTCGTCGACGGCGTGGGAGATGTCGCGTTGTACTGCTTCGTCCACGCGCGTGCCGACGGCGATCTCGCGATGCAGTGCATCTAGTGCGGTACGAGCCTCTGTGAGGTCTGTGCGGACGCTCTGTTGCGTCGCGTGGATTTCGTCGAGGGGTGGTGTCGCGACATCCTGGAGGAATGTTGAGATCGCACCGACGCGGTCTGTCGTATTGCGCAGCTCGACGGCGAGTTCATTCTCCGTACGTTGCAGGGCGAGAAGCTGTTCGTTGGTGAGCCCGAAGAGCAGCTCGAACAGGTGCTTGCGGGCTCTGTTGGTGATGGTTTCCGCGCTGCCGGCGATCGAGCGGTCCATGTCCCTGGCCTCAAGAAAGAGGTAGGGCAGGAGGTTGAGGAAGGTGATCGAGATCGTCTCGGCTCTCCGCCCGCGGCGGTTGGTGACGATGCGTTCGCGCGGGATTTCGAGCCATGCCAGGAGACGGTCTGAGAGGGTGTGGGGTTCTCGGACTCCGCGGCGGGCGCGCGCGGGCACGTGCTCCTCGACGGTGCCGTCGAGATCGAGGATCTCTATGATGCCTTCGGGAGAGTTGTCCGGCACTGCTCGACGCAGCTTGACGTGGTGCTCACCGACCCGGAGCTCCAAGGTTGCCGAGATGACGTGCTGGCGGACTGCGGGGGTGAGCGCCGCGCGCCCGCCGAGCGTGTGCTTGACGAGCATCAGCAGGCTTGATTTTCCAGTGCCGACTGAACCAGTGAACACGGTGAGCGAGCGGTGGAACTGGTAGTCCTTGTGGGTTTCGCGGGTTTGGACGCGAAGAGAGACGAGACGGAAAGTTTGAGCCATCGTCAGACGCCCTCCCTTGCAGTCAGGCTCAGGGCTTGGCGCACTGCCTCGTCGAGCGTGCGTGTCGCGAGGTTGGCGTGCTTGTAGAGGTAGGCTGCGCGGTCGTGCTGCAGCGACCACTCCGAGAGTCGTGTCAGCTGTGACGCGGCTCGGCGGCCGGAGGTCGTGGTCTTGAAGTCTTCGGGTGATGCCGCGTGGTCACTGACCAGCCCTCGTCCGACAAGCGCTCGGATGATCAGCTCGTAGCGGTCGGTCCAGGGGCCGTAGCGCGCGGGCGCGTACCGGGCATCGAATGCGGCGACTTCGCGCTCATCCGGCGCGAGACGGTCCGGCCACGCTCTGCGCGGCTTAAAGGGGAGGCGGGGCAGAATCCAGGGAAAGCGCAGGACACTGTCGAGGACAATCAGTCGCTCAATGTCTCCCAGGCCGCGTGTCCTCTTGGTGAATGCGTCGATCAGCAGAAGGACGCGGGCCTGGTGATAGGCGTCCTCGTCTGCCACCGCGATGCGTGATTTGTGCTCGCGGCGCAGGGCAGCGGCGTTGTCGGCGCGGCGTCTGGGGGTCATAGCGTCGGATCCACCTCCGTGGCGCGCTGGGTCGGCTGGAAGTCGAAGTCGCATGCGTCGCAGAGGTTAAAGGCGACTCCTAGGGCGTGCAGGTTGTTCATCCGCAGTTGCGGTCTATCGGCGAAATCCTCGACCCGCACGGTGTCTCGGAGCGCGTCGAACAGTGCTTGCCCGTATGGTTCGCCGGCTGCTCGCGCGGCCCGTTGCGCATCGATGACCTGCTGAATGACCTGAAGCTCGATTCCTTGCAGCGCGGCTGCGTCGCCGGGCAGGTCGAGGCGGTGCGTGCTCCAAGTGGTGTACCACGCTGAGCGTGCTCGCTCTGCGAAGCGCCGCTGGGTGTGCGAGATTTCTCCGTCCCGCATCTTGCGCAACAGATCGGCACCGCCCGGCGCATCGAGCGGATCGACATTCGGTGGGAACAGCGGGGACGCGCCGCCGTTGTGGAGCGCCTCGCGCGCGACGTCGACCGTGATGGTACGCGCCGCGACCTGGCTTTGGTGCTGCGCGTCGGCAAGGCTGGTGCCGGTGCCGACGGTTCTGTGGACCAGGTCGATTCTTCGGTCGCCGAAGGTGCGGCTCGCCTTATAGATCCTCTTGACGAGCGCGTCGTAGCAGTCTTGAGCGGAGTGGCCATCCATGCCGTGGCGGCGCAGATAAGGCAGGACGAGTTCCGCAACGGTGACCGCCCCGATTTGATCGCGATGCGGGACGTTGACGAAGCTGAGAGACCTTATGAAGTCGCTGCACAATAGGATCAGCTCGTCGTCGGCGGCGAGTTCTTCCGGGCGAGCAGGGGCCGGTCGGCGTGGAATCCGCTCGAACCGGGCTCCTGTTTTTTCACGCAAGGTCAGGAACCGGCAGGTCAGATGGCGAGCGAAGGCGAGGACATCACCGGGCGAAGGACTAGGTGAGTCGCACAGGTCACTGAGCTTCTGGACCTGCCAGGCCCCGGTTCTCAGCCCGGCGTTCGAAATGTGGAACGACTCGACATCTGCCATCTTGTCGGTGCTATAGATCCACCGATCGAACAGGTGCGCTAGGCCACCTTCACTGCACAGAACCTCCAGTGTCCAGGGCCCGCGGTTCGGCTCACGGTGCTTAACGTCGACCAGGGCGATCCCGTGGATCGTCTGCACGACGAGGTCCTCAAGCCCTTCGCAGCCTATTGAGATAAGTTGGCCGTCGTTGAGGCCGTTGAGGAACCATCGTGCGCCGATGGCGGCTTGGAACTCGAAGCGGGCCTGCGCAAGAGCACCTTCGTCGTCGGGCTGTTTGGGCAGCAGTTCAGGTGTAGGAATCTCAAGCTGAACATGGCGCGATCGATTATGTCCGCGCTGCTGGCTCGGCACTCTCGCGCCTCCCTCTCCCGTGAGCCACGGCACCACGGCCACCACCGCAGGCACCATCAAAACTATGACACGCAGGTTGCATTACGCAAAGCGCCGATGCCCAAGCAGACCGTGAAGCCTGTGCGGAGATCGGTTTTTGATCAAGAAGAACGGGCCGTCAGCCGCTCTGGGAGCATGTCAAGCGCTCCGCGTGCACCCGGCAACGATTGGGAGCAGTGGGAGCCGGAGCGGTGGATGGAAACCGGCGAACGCTACCTTTTCGGAGAGTACGAAGAGGTCGTCTCGATCCCGAGGGCGGATTGCAACGGTCGCCGACTCGACTCGAACCCGACCGTTCAAAGAGCTCGCACAGACTAGACCTTTGCCCGGCCAGCGCCCAGAACTGGGACCGTTCATGGGTCGCCGCCGAAGGCCCGGAACGCGACGCATAAGAGGCGCTGGTCCGCATCTACGCGCTCTTCGGCCTGCCAGCCTCCGCCAACCCGTTCATCGACGGGAACCGGGTGAGCACCGAGGCGCTACTCGCCGCCGTCGGGCGACAACACCTCGGTGCAGACGTCGAAGTAGCACGGCCCAGCAGTCGGAGCCGGATCGAGCCTCGGTGGTATGGATCCTCGCCGATCCTCCGGGCCGGGGCGCATCAACGGTCACGGAGTCAGGGCGAGGATGGCGCGACACAGAACTTCCACGTCGGCGAGCACCTCCCGGCACAGCGGGTCTGACAGGCTGAGGCGCTGCCCGAGCCGCATGCCCGAATGGGGCACCTTCTCGAGATACCTCGTGTCCACGATGCCGTCGTTATGCGTGAAAACGTGGCGGGCCGCCCATGCCTTCTCCAGCCGCAACCACGTCGCCGCGTCAATCTCTGTGCGCAAGTCCCGGAACCCGGCCGCAGCGAACAGATCAGCAGCATCCAGCAGGCGCTGAAAGATGTTGCCCTTCCCCTTGAGCTGCACGGCCGCATCGGAGACGTGCGCGTGGTAGACGGCGCTGGCAAGGGCCTCGACCACGCCGACCACGTTCTCCACCGTGTCGATCCAGAGACGATCGAAGACGCCTTGCTCACGCAATGCAGCGCCGGCCTCGACCGGCAACTGTGCGAACGCATCAAGCCTGGCCGTGTCCGCGGCCAGTGCGTCGAACGCGACGTGGCCAGGGGCGAGCTGCCCACACTGCGGGCAGAAACGGTGCTCCGCGAAGACCGCGTAGTGCAGGTGACATCCCGGACACGCGCGGACACGCACCAGCTGCTCCTCATCAATCTCCGGTAGCGGCTGCGGGGCAAAGGCGTCGGGACGGACGGAGAATTCGACGCGGATGCCGGAGCGGCGTGGCCGCGATCGGCGCATCTGGGAGAAGGCGTCTTGAAGCTTCCTGGCGACTACTGACCTTCAAAGCGTGATGTCGTTGGCGGGTCTGCCCGGCGAGGCTGGAGTTGCTGTTCGCTTACCGTGCCGTCGGCTGCTCGGGGCAGTTGGCCGGCGCCCATGAGGCGACGAGATCGGTGGACACGATGGTGAGTGTGCCGGCCCGGCAGGCGATTTCGTGGCTGCAGCCATGGTCGTGGGGCAGCACTTCGTCGAGGATTACCGGCTTGAGGTTCGTCCAACTACTCGTGCCGTCTTCGGGTCGCAGCTCGTAACTGGAGACTCCCGAGTAGGTGATGACGAGGTTCTCCTCGTGCTTCCAGCAGTTGTGGCCGAACCTGATCTCGATGGTCTGGTGGCCGCCGTCGCCCGGGAAGGAGACGTTGTCGATCGTGAGGTCCTTCACGCACCTTCGGCTGTAGAAGTCGTAGTGCTGCGGGTCGGTTGCGAAGGCGCGAGCTCCAGTCGGCAAGTGGCGAGCCAACTGGGGTAGCAGTTTCAGGTACGCCTGCGCGCTGATCACCCCGGAGATGTTGTTTATCGTGGCGTTCAGCTCGACGTACCTCATGCTCCCCCTCCCGCCGGGCGCCTGGTGCGGCGCGTGGCAAGGAGCATGACGCACAACCACGATTTGGCGCCAACGACTTACACCCGGGCTCAGGGGCCCCAAGGGCGATCGAGGTAGCTGACTGACTGTCAGTTCTGCGGTAAGCCGTTCTCGTGAGATACCCACAAGGCGGTGGTCTGACCGCGCAGCGGCGGGAGGTGCGCGAGCGCCTGCGGATGGCGGCGGCCGAACGCTTTGCTCTCGGGCAGGACAATACGCTGATCGCCAAGGATCTGCGCGTCCACGTGCGCTCGCTCCAGCGCTGGCGCAAGGCCTGGTCCGAAGGCGGCGAGGCCGCGCTGGTCTCGAAGGGCCCGACATCCCTGCCGATGCTCAGCGACGAGTTGTTCGCGAAATTGGAGGCCGAGCTCGACAAGGGGCCGGAGGCTCACGGCTTCCCGGACCAGACCTGGACACTCGCGCGGATCAAGACCGTCATCGGCCGCCGATTCCACAAGAGCTATACGCCGCAGGGCGTCGCCGCGCTGCTGCACCGGCACGGCTGGAGCCACCAGAGCCCGGCGCGCCGCGCCGTCGAACGCGACGAGCACGCCGTGACGGCGTGGGTAAAGGAGACCTGGCCGCACGCGGAAGAACCCGGGCGGCGCTGAGTGCCTGGCTCGTCTTCGAGGACGAAGCCGGATTCACGATGACGCCGCCCACCTCCCGAACCTGGTCCCGACGCGGACACACCCCGATCGCGCGCGTGCGCGGCCGCTCCCGCCAGCACCTATCCATAGCCGCACTGACCTGCTACAAGCCCGGTGAACGCCCTAGGCTGATCTACCGGCCGGCACCCGCGAGACAGCCCGACGGGCGCAAGGGCTTCGCCTGGTACCACTACCGTGACCTGCTGACCGCCGCCCACCACCAACTCGGCGGCCCGATCGTCCTGATCTGGGACAACCTCAACACCCACGTGTGCTCGGCCATGAAGAAGTTCATCGCCGAACACGACTGGCTCACCGTCTACCAGCTCCCGGCCTACAGCCCGGACCTGAACCCGACCGAGGGGATCTGGTCCCTGGTACGCCGAGCCCTGGCGAACATCGCCTTCGCCGACCTCGCCCACCTCGAACACGCCATACGCCAGCGCCTACGCATCATCCAGCACCAACCCGCACTCATCCCTCTCTGCCAGTCTGGGGTGAGTCACCCGGTTAGTCCGGGTTAGGGTAGATCTTGACCTGTACCCCGCAAGGAGCCCCACCCCGATGTCATCCTCCCCGTCCCGCATACCCCCGTCCGCCTCCGGGCCCGATCCGGCCCCGCGCCCGACGCGGCGCACGTTCCCGGCCGCGTACAAGCTGCGGATCCTGGCCGAGTACGAGGCCGCGCCCGAGGGCGAGAAGGGCGCGATCCTGCGGCGCGAGAGGCTGTACCACTCGCACATCATCGACTGGCGTACCGCCCGCGACGCCGGTGCGCTCACGGGGCTCACCGATGCCCGCACCTCGGCCAGGCGGCCGAAGAAGGACGCGCGCGACGCCGAGATCGAGAAGCTGCGCAACGCCAACGCGCGGCTCGAGACCGAGCTCGGGCGGCAGAAGACGGCGGTGGAGGCGCTGGGAAAAGTTGTCGCGCTCTGGGAACTGCTCTCCGAGAGCGCGGACACGCCGACGCAGTCGAAGCCGACCTCGACGCCTGCTTCGCCGTTCTTCAAAAGGCGCTGAGCACCCGAGCGGCGTGCCGGCTGACCGGCCGCTCCCCGGCCACCCACTACCGGCGCCTGAAACCGCCGGTACAAGGTCCCCGCCCGCGTCGCGCCTCGCCGCCCTGCGCGCTCACCGACGCCGAGCGCGCCGCGGTGCTCGCCCTGCTCAACGCCGAGGAGAACGCCGACCTGGCCCCCGCCCAGCTCTACGCCCGCGAGCTCGACGAGGGCCGCTACCACTGCTCGGTCTCCACGATGTACCGGATCCTGCGCGAGCACGGCCAGGCCGGCGAACGCCGACGGCAGGCCGGACACCCGGCGAACGTGAAACCGGAGCTCGTCGCGACCGGCCCGAACCACGTGTGGTCCTGGGACGTCACCCGCCTGCGCTCGCACGCGAAAGGCGTCTACTTCCACCTGTACGTGATGCTCGACATCTACTCCCGCAAGGCGATCTGCTGGCGCCTGGCGCTCTCGGAGAACGCCGTGGACGCCGAGGAGTTCATCGCCGCCGCGATCGCGGCCAACGGCGGCATCCGCCCCACCTACATCCACGCCGACCGCGGCAGCGCGATGACCGCCGGGTCCGTCGCCGACCTGATGACCCGGCTCGCGATCACCCGCTCCCACAGCAGGCCCAAGACCTCGAACGACAACCCCTACTCCGAAGCACAATTCAGAACCCTAAAATACGACCCCTATTTCCCCGAGGTCTTCGCCGACCTCGCCCACGCGACTGAATACGTCAACGCCTACCTCCCCCACTACAACCACGCCCTGGACCCCCGGCAGTCTCGTAGACACTCAGAGCCACTAAGGTGGCTGGTCTACGGAGGTTGATCAGTGGGAGCAGCGCGAAAGAAGTACACGGCCGAGTACAAGTCCCAGGCGGTCGAGCTCGTCATCAGCTCGGGTAAGCCGGTCGCGGAGATCGCCCGCGACCTCGGCATCCATGAAGCCACCCTGGGCAACTGGGTCAATCTCGCCAAGAAGAACGGCACCGTCGTCGAGAAGCCCGTCACCGCCGATGAGCGCGCCCGGCTGCGGGAGCTCGAGGACGAGGTGCGCAAGCTGCGCATGGAAAGAGATTTCCTAAAAAAAGCAGCGGCGTGGTTTGCCAGCCAGAACCAGTGAGGTTCGCCTTCATCTCCTCCATCGTCGAGGACCAGGATGAATCAGGCATACCGCGCCGAGACCGCTACCCGATCGAGCTGATGTGCCGCATCCTGGCGGTCTCCCGATCCGGATATTACGCCTGGTCAAACCGGCAAGAGTCGGCACACACCCAGCGCGACGCCGAGCTGACCGCCGAGATCGTGAAGATAGACCAGGACCACGAGGGCCGCTACGGGATCGACCGCATCCACGCCGAACTGGCCAAGGCGGGCCACGCCACCTCGCAGCGCCGGGTCCGCCGCCTGGCACGGGCCGCCGGCCTGCGCTGCGTACATCCGGCCGCCAGACGCAAGAACACCACCATGCAGGACCCTGCGAACAACCGCGGCCTGCTCGACCTGGTCGAACGCGACTTCTTCCCCGACGCGCCGAACGAGATCTGGTACGGCGACGTCACCTACATCTGGACCCTGGCCGGCTGGGCGTACCTGGCGACAGTGATCGACGGGTTCTCCCGCCAGGTGATCGGATGGGCCGTGGCCGACCACATGCGCGAGGAACTCGTCCTGGACGCGCTGCGCATGGCGATCGCCCGCCGCCGACCAGCACAGGGCCAGACCGTGATGCACACCGACCGAGGCAGCGTCTACACCGGACGCGCATTCCGCGACCTGTGCCTCGACCACGGCATGCTGCCCTCGGTCGGCAACACCGGAATCTGCTTCGATAACGCCGCCGCCGAGTCGTTCAACGCGCTCTACAAGAAGGAACTCATACATCTGTCGATCTGGAGCGAGCTGAAGCAGGTCCGTGCGGCCACCTTCGAGTACATCGAGACCTACTACAACCGCACACGGATCCAGCGCCAGCTCGGATACCTGAGCCCATCTCAATACGAGTCAATTTTTGACAACAAGCTTGCATTAGCAGCATAATACTTACTGTCTACGAAACTGCACGGCGTCCACCCACCGCCACTCCGGCATCGGCTGGCACACCCCGGCCTCCGTGCACCACGGAACCGCCGAACTCATCCGCGACCAGCGCCAACTCGTCCTGAACGCTGCCTATACCGCCAACCCCGAACGCTTCGCCCGCCGCCCCACCGCCCCTACCATCCCCGAAACCGTCTGGATCAACGACCCCAACGCCATAACCCGACCGCCCCTGCCAGCCCACCTGCGCAACAACTAGAAACAAGCTGTCTCACTGGACTTGACATCTACCGCATCGACGGCTGCCTAAGCGGAACCGGACTCGCACGCCAACCCGAGCCACCATGACGACATCACGCTTTGAAGGTCAGTAGCTGTACGCCGAGATCTCCAGCCGCCCGCATCGCGCGTTCGCGCTGTCCGTCAGTCAGGAACTCTCCGTGCTCTGCACGGTGGCCGCAGTAGGTGCACCACAGGCGAATATCATCTGGCAGGCCCTGGTAGTCGCCCGAGTCGATCCTGAAGATGCGCAAGCACTCAGGGCACTGCCGACCGAGGAACCCATCAGGGTCGTCGGGGATGCTCACCCGCATCTGGTAGACGCCGTCGCCGTGGCCGATGATGCTCACGCCGTCAGCCATCAGGAACTCACTCGGGTCCACCATGGACGCCATTATGGGACCGGGCACCGACAGTTCGGCCGCGCCATCGGATCGATCGCGGCCTGCGAAGCCACCGTGCGATGCCACGGCAGATCATGCCCCCTCGGCTCGCGCGTGCGTGGAAACGAGGTCGACCGGGCGCCGCATGGCGATGACAATGGCGGCATGTCGTGGACGCCGCTTACGGAGGATGACTACGCCCGCACGGTTTCCGATCTGCGCGGTCGATGCATCACGGGGGTCACGTACTACCCCCTAGCCCGCGGCGATGAGCGTACCGAGGTCGAGGACTGGGACTTCGGGGACTGGCACCTGCCCACGATGGGGGTGGAGCTGCTCGTTGACAGCAGCACTCGCTTTTCAGCGGTATGGGGCCACAGCTTCGACTACCACGGGTTGGAGATCTACCCAGGACCCGTGTCGGCCCACCTGGGGATGATCGGGCAGCCCGGAGGCACTCCACAGGCGCCGGTTACTGGGCACCCGGCCTGGTCGGGCATCATCGATACGCCCCTCGTTGGCATTGAGGTCCATTGGAGCGAAGGAGCTTACGGACGCCGACTACCCCTTGCGGTGGCGCTGAGCACGCAGACCTGCACGACATGGCTCGTGGCGGGAGCCCCGGCACGGTGGCCCGCCGACGGGCGCTTTCACCTTGGGACCGACGACGCGATGGTCGTCTTCACCCGCACCCTCGCGATTGCGATCGGGCTCACACCGGAGCCGCAGTGAGCGCGACCGGACGAGACCTTGGTGCCGACGGACCGATCGGCGGCGTAGGCGTCGACGGGGTCGGAATTGCCTGCGGCACGGCGCGCTCGGCGGTCGGGTCGGTCGACCTCGATGACGGTGACGTGGTGGGCGCGGAGGTAACGGGCAAGCTCGGCGCCGAAGGATCCGGTGCCCTCCATGCCCACGGCGATCACTTGGCCGTGCGAGCGCAGCCAGGTCAGCAGGCGCCGGTAGCCTGCGGGGGTGGAGGGGAAGGCCTCGGTGGCCAGGTGCCAGCCGATCGTTTCGATGACGGCGGCCTGGTGGAGCTCGGTGTAGGTGTCGATCCCGGCGCCGGTCGGGTGACGCCGGGCCTGTCTGACAAACGACCGCTTGCGCAACGACAACCGTGGCCACGCGCGGGTTATCGGTTCGAATTTCGAGAAGATCAGGGCCACGATGGTGCTGTGAGTTTCATCGGACAGTCAGCCCTTTTCACCGTGACGGTGCGGCCCGCGCGTGCCGCCTACCTGATTGCCGAGGAAAGCCTAGACGGCTTCCGACGGGCGGTGCAGGAAGCGAGCGAGCGGTGGGGTGGCCAGACCGAGCTGATCATCCCGGTCCGTGACGACGGCACGATCTCTTTGGACTCCCAGCGGATGATCGAACTCTCCCACGTGGATGGCCTGGTGAACATCGATGCACCAGTCGATCATGCGAAGTCGTTGGCCGACTCGTTCGGCATGCATCTCACGCCTATCAAGGACATCGACTCGTGGGGCGTGACCCAGTGCACGAGCCACCCTGCCGACTTGGGACCTCCAGGGACCGTCGACGGCAGCAACGGGTACACCATTGCTGCCGAGGGCGATCCGCTGTGGCAGGTGGCCGCTGCGGGCGGTCTGAGCGCCGAAGCTGCGAAGGGCTTCCACGAGTCCGGGTTGACGATCCGCCGTGCTCAGGGCGGCCTCGATATCGGCGAATCGCAGCTCCGGGGCCACACCCTGCTTGAGGCCACAACGGTCTCGATGCGCGAGGCGTGGGCGCCGCTGACCCCAGCCACCTCCCCGACCGTCATCTTCCTCACATCCGAGGACGACTTCGGCGACTGCTTGAAGTTCTGGAACCTGCGGGCGTTACGCCCGGCCGGCCGCGGGGTGATGCCGATGTACCTGCTGCCAGCGGACGTCAGCAGTTGGATGAGCTGGCCGGGCGTATTGTTCGAGGCGTTGAAACGGCCTGCTCACTTCTCGCCCGACGTCCTGATCGTCTCCTCGTCGGTGGCGGAGGAGGCGAT
The DNA here is from genome assembly GCF_000504285.1 of Actinospica robiniae DSM 44927. Lineage (NCBI taxonomy): Bacteria > Bacillati > Actinomycetota > Actinomycetes > Catenulisporales > Actinospicaceae > Actinospica > Actinospica robiniae. Next base: position 1,454,830 of record NZ_KI632511.1, read on the forward strand.
GCACGCCTTCGCCGAGAGCATGGGTTTGCAGCTGTCCGAGGAGGCGCCGGCCCGGCCTTTCACGACGGGCAAGGTGCCGAAGCGCTTGGCGCCGTTCACCTACCAACTCGACTGCCCGGTCCACTACTTCGCGTTCGAGCGCCGGTATGGCGAGACTGAGTTCGTCGATGTGCCGGTGGTCGGGGAGAAGACCGTGCTGCGTTTCGCCAGCCCGGTGCCCACCACGGCGGCCTTTGCCGGGCTCTCGCTCGTCAGCATCTCCGGCGAGCCGCTTGACGCCCTCCCGAAGCGCGAGCCCGTGGCGAAGCTCGTCACCGACAGCGCCGAGTGGCATGACGAGGCCATCCAGATCCCCGACTACCTTAAGCGGGATTGGCGGATCGAGCTTCGGATTCCGACGCTGGCCGCCGGCTACGAGGCAGTGATGCGCGAGGTCACCAATGCGCACCGCCTGTCAGACAAGGGCGCGCTCGGCGCGGGACTGATGGAGCAGGGCGCGATCGACGTGTTGCGCGAGGCGAACGTCTTCGAGTCGATCCGGCAGTTGACCACCCCGCGCGGCGAGAAGATCGCCAAGGAGTTGGAGAAGCTGTTCGGCAAGGGCCAGCCGCTGACCGAAGAGCAGAGGGAGTTCGCCGAGAGGTTCGGCGGCCGGAGCGAGCGGACCTTCAAGTGCGCCGAGAACCTGGGGCACGGGTCCTTCGAGGCCGCGCAAACGGCCCTGGAGCGACTAGCCGGCATCGGCTGGGCCGAGCGCGGTTTCCGGACCGTGTGCGGCGAGTGCACAAACAAGAGCTTCGTGCCGTTCTCCGCGGAGGCCGCCCGCGGAGTCGCGCGGTGCCCCGTGTGCGGCGCCACGACCGACTACACGCGCGAGCCCGCGCCGCGCGGCCTGGTCGTCTACTACCGGCTCGACGGGCGCGTGGACTTCGCCAACGACAGCGGCGTGATCGCGCATTTGATGGTGCTCGGGACGCTCCAACGCCGCTACAAGCACACCTTCCTCAAGCCGGGGGTCGACCTGTTCTTCACCGACGGGGTGGAGGGCGAGGCCGACGTCCTCGGGGTCTGCGACGGCAAGCTGGTCAGCGGCGAGGTGAAGATGTCCGGCTACTCCTTCACGGAGAAGCAGCTGGAGAAGGACCTGGACATTGTGCAGCGGCTGCGCTCCGAGATCTACGTGATGGCCGCCACCAGCCCCATCGAGGACGAGGCCAAACAGCGCGCCAAGGCCCGGTGCGACGAGCTCGGCGTGCAGCTGCTGCTCCTCGAACGCGACGACCTGCTGCGCTGACCCGCCCCGCCCCGACCCCGCCGGACACGCGGGAAGGGCGCCACTGCGCGCGTACCGCGGCCCCGACCTCTTCGTAGGTCGCGGTAGCTTCCAGCCCTACTTGCCGTTCTGGCGCAGGCGGCTCGTGGCGCTCTCGTCGAGCTCGGCCACCAGGTTCAGCTCCGGAGCGATCTCGGAGGGCGCGCCGAACAGGCCGCAGAGCATCTCGCCAGCGCGGTCGATGGCCTCCTTCAGGGTCGTGCCGAAGGCGGTGTCGTGCGCGGCCCCGAGGATCGCGGCGCTGTAGTAGTCATCGGACCAGGAGACCAGGACCGTGTTCTGGCGGAACTTGAACACCTTCCAGTCGTCTTCGCTGGCCATCCTGCGCTGCAAGTCCGAGGGCTTGCGGGCGCGCTCCTCCCGGTCCCCGCCCTCGATCCACGCGGCCACCTTGGCGATCGTCGAGCACACGTCGGTGCGGTCCCCGTCGTAGTCGAAGCACTCGAACCACCCGGCGTCGGTGACGCGGACGTTCAGGCGCGATTCGCCGAACAGGCCGAGGCTCCACAGAGCCTCGGGAACGGCCCCGCCCTTGTTGACGATGTCGAAGTGCCAGCCAGCGCGGCCGGCGAGGAGGTCGCCGAGCTCCCGCCAGGCGGCCATGACGGTGCGGTCGCCGCCGCGCCCGAAGGAGAGGCAGGCGTTGTAGTAGTCGGCGTCGAACCCGACGCGGGCATTCGTGTGAGGAGATTCCACGCCTCCGAGACTAACGGCACCCGCCGACACTTCCGGCCATCTCGTTCACCGCTGCCGAAACGGCCCAAACGGCATCCGGTCATTATCCGCGTTACCCCGTGGCTCTGTTGCACAACCGACCGCTTGTGCAACAGGGCTGCATCGGCCCCGGGCCACAGCGATCATCAGCGGTCCGGTCCGGTCCGGGTGGAGCGGCGCGGCGGAGGAAGGGCAGGACCGTCGAGTCGCCCGGTTCCGAAGTCTCGGCATCGGCCTTCTGGCGGCTGTGGGGCGGCCGTAGGGGCGCGGCTGGCGCTGCGCATCACCTCAGCCGTCGAAGCCCGCTTCAGGCAGAAGAGACCGCGCAATCGTGATCGGGTTGTCGACGCCCCGCTTCTTGAGCCGGTCGATCAGGGCGCTCAGCACGAAGGCGGGCCCGGGAACGATGCCCGGCTGTGCGTCGCACGCCGTCCGTGCGAGGAACTCTTCGGGGGCTGAGGTGCTGGCAAGGTGGCAGGCGAGCAGCGCGTCGACGAGGATCTGCTGGAAGTGCTGGGTGGCCCGGCTAGCGGGCGCAGCGTTGACGGAGCCGAACAACGCCGCCTGCGTGGCCATGAAGAGCGCCTCGGGCGAGTGGGCCGCAGCAGCTGTCGCGATCTCGAGCCACATGTGTGGCGCCTGAGGCACATGGTGCCGCCACCATTCGGTTCGCAGTAAGGGCAGCAATCCGACTCCGGCAGCCCAGCCATTGTCTTGGGCCAGCGCAATGATGTGCGGGGCGCCTAACGGAAGATCCACGACGAAGTGGCCGGCGAGGGCGAGCATCGCCGCTGAACGGTCGACCAGCACCAGCGTTTCCTCTAGTGCGTCAAAGAGATCGATGATGCTGAAGGCGCGCACGCCTCGTTGCCTGGCCTGTTGGCGCAGAGCGATGTCGTCGCACCACAGCGGCTCGGCCTGCTCCTCAGCAAGGGCGAGGGTGTCTGCCGGGGCGTCTGTGCGGATCGAGGGGTGGGCCGATTCCGTCTGTGAGGCGATGAGTTCGAGTGCGAGCGCGCTCTCACGAAGGTACTGCTTCTGCTCCAGGGACAGGGTGGAGCGCTGGACGGTGCCGTCCTTCAGTATCGCAGCGGTGTAGGAGGACAGGTCGATCTCTCGGAACCGCTCGCGGGTCATCGTTGCGTCCGTCACTGAGCTTCTCGCGATCAGCATTCGGCGAAGCGATGTGATGATCCGAAGCCGATCGTCGTCTCCGAGGAGGGTTAGGAGGTGGAGCGATGAAAGGTCGGCGACGCACCTGCCGCTCTTAAGCGCTTCTCCCGCCGCGGCCCTGCCCGCTGCTCGCACACCCGGGGACAAATCGATCGCCGGGACCACGCCGCCAGGGCGGCGGATGATGGCGGTCGCGTAGGGAGCCGCGACGAATCGCGCAATCTCCGCCACTGCGCGGCGCCCCTGGCCGACCTCGGTAGCAATCTTCTGATATTCTGCCGGGTCCGGCTGATCCGGCGCCATGGCCTCGCGCAGGGTAGCGTCGTCGTCTGCAGCAAGTCGGAGCATTCCGCCCGGTCGGTTGCGAATCTGCTCCTGCAGACGCTGGACATCCAGCTTGGCCTGATCGGAGTGCCGGGTTCCAGGCTGAGGCGGGGCGAGCAGGACCTCGCGCACCAGAATGCCCACCGCCACCTCGCGCAGCGCTCCGTCCGGCAGGCCGTGCGCGATCTCAATGAGCACTTGGGCGTCGTCAACGGTCAACTCCACTCCGAAATGGAGTTGAATGAAGAGTTTCATCTCCTCCGCGCCCACCGGGTCCGGACGGTGGCGGGCCAGGGCCGTACGCGCGGCGACTACGTCGCCCTTAAGGAAGATTGCTTTGACATATGACCAGGTAAGTGCGGGAGAGTCCCCGAACTGCATGGCCCTAGCCGCAAAAGCCATAGCCTGGTCATACAAGCCCTTATCCGCCGTATGCCCGATGTACCAGTTCGCCAGGCTCATCCGCACCGCCGAGGGCCATCCGTCGTCGCCGATGCGCCGCTCGATCATCCCTGCGGCCTGGTCCTCGCGGCCATTTTTCCCATAGAGATCGAGTAGCTGTAGCGCTAAGCCGGCCGCCGGCCAGACGGTGCTCTGCTTTTCTGCCTCCTCGATGGCGCGCTCTGGGCCTTCCAGCTCTTCGATGACTGCGACGAGTTCGTGCGCGGCGTGCGCGGAGCGGTTGGCCATCTCGCGCAGTCGGGCGATCCCGAGCACCCGGTCACCCGAACGTGCCTGGTAGCAAGCGGTTAAGATCCTGTAGGTCTCGTCCGGAAATACTGCGCGCTGATGTAGGTCGTCGGCCTCCGGCGGCCAGACTCCGAGCCGCACAAGGGCCGCGACGACGCGTACAGCCATCCCCGGATCCGCGGATTCGTCCAACACGCGGCGATACCCCTCAATGCGCTCCGTGGGCGGGCGACTCGTAGCCTCGCCCTCGAGAACCCCTAGCTCGCGCTGGTCGGGGCCGTCAGGCAGCCGGGTGAGGAAGGCGCGGTAAGCATCCGCACGGTCAACCGCCAGCGCGGCAAACGCGCCGCGCCGCGCGATCTCGGGGTCCGCGACCTCGGTCTGCCGGGCTCTGCCGCCTTCGCTATCGGGGAGAGCGGCTTCCACCGCTGCCTCCATGTCGGTCGCGATGAGGATGTCAAGCTGTAGGGCAAGGGCTTCGCTGCTTGGCCCATCCCACCGACGGCGTTCCTCGACGACCTCGCTCGCGAAGACCAGGGCCCTGCGGAACTCGGCAGGTGCCATATCCGTCATGAGTGCGCGACGATGGTGCAGTTTGGCTAGTTCAAGCCGTGTACGGGTGTCTCGGAGGTGGGCTGCGGCCACTGCACGCTCTGCGAACCCGATGGCTTCATCCACCCTGCCCGAGCGGTTGGCGTTTTCCGCCAGGAACATCATGGCGATCGGCTCTGCTGCCAGTTGCTCGCTGCCGGCGTTCTGCACGGACGCCGGAACCGGGAACGGCTTGCCGTCGTCGACGGGGACCTCCAGCTGGCTCAGGCCGATGTCGGCCAGCAGCACCTGCCCGAGCTCGCGCGCCCGCACGAGTTGCGCTCTGGCCTCCTCACGGTCACTGGCCAGCAGCAAAAGCCCGGCTTGGACGACATCGCGCGTCATATCCGGCCCTTCGAGTTCCGCCGCCCGCAAGAACGCCTCGGCGGCCAGACTGAAGCAGTTATGGTCGCTCGCGTAGACGCCGACGGCGCGCCACATCGCGTCGGCGATCGGGCTCCCGATCAACCACGACGGTTCCGCACTGATCATCGCATCGGCGGTAAGCGCTGGAGCGCGACGGCCGCCGGCGAGATACTCCGCCAAGCGCGCGGCTCCCAGCTGATCGACAGTTTCGATGCGCTGCAGAAGCTCGACGACTCCTGGTGAAAGCACTGCGAGATGGCGCGGGAACTGCTCGGCGACCCCGTCCGCTCGGCGCGCAAGGCTGATCAGTGCTTCGGCCGCGGTCGCGTCTAGCGGGTGGCTGCGCGGGACCACGAGCGAGAAGCGGTCCGCGTTCTCCGTGACGGTGCGGGTGGAGATGACCTGCCAGTACGCTTCACGACGGCTGTTCACGAGCACGACCACCGTCGGCAGGGACCCGCCCAGCCAGTACGCGAGATGGTCGTTGCTGTCTCGGAACCTCCATCCCCTTTCACTGTCTGGCTCATCGAAGAAGGAATCACCGCTCTTGACCTGAATAGCAAGGAGCCGTCCGGTCACGAGCGGCTCCGGAAAGTCGAGATTGACGATCTCGGCGTGGGCGTCGATCCCGTAATCGAAGCGCTGCTGGACCCGGAACAGCCAGCGCAGCTCGTCGCGGAAGAAGCACTCCACGTGGCGCACCCCGGCGTCTTCGCGTTCTTCGGTTGGCGAGACCTTCATCCCCGCCGGCCGCAACTTGCTGCGATCGCGACGCTGCGTCTCCGGCAGTGACACGGCGCCTCCCTCAATGAACGACCCGCTCTAGTCCGGGAACCCGGCTGGTATTAGCCTAGGCGCGCCCGCCGACACATGCGCATGATCCACGGAAGCCGGAGCGATGCTCTCGAAATGGCATGATCACCCAGCAACCTACTGATCAACAAGGTTGCTGTTTCTCCACTCGCTCCTCTTCGGCGTAGTCGAATTCGCCTGGCTTTGGCCCGGGGCAGTGTGAACCGCACCCCGGGTTCCGTCCACGGCTGCCGATTGCGCTGCGGATCAGACGGCTCGTCTTTGCAGAACGGCGAGCGGGCAGTCATGGACGGAACCCGGTGCGATTCAGCATTCGGACCCTTTTCTGGCGCCACAGCCTCGACTCGTACCTGGTAGCGGCCGATGAGTCCGGTCTCGATCCAGCCACGGATCAGCCACATGCGGAAAGCGCGGGGAGGTCGTCAGTATCGTGCCGCACATGAGCAACCGCGACCTGCTCGCTCTGGCCTGCGTTGTCGTTCTAAGCGCTGCGCTCTGCGGCTGCAGCAGCGCCACCCCGACGCCCGCATCGACGACGAGACCCGCGACCCTCCACCTGGCGTTCACCGGAGCCGTGGCGTCAGGCAGCGGCGTGACGGCCACGGACGCGCTGTGCACGCAGGGATCCGGAGGTCCTTCGGACGGCTGGGCCTGGAGCGCGACACTCATCACGCCCGGTAACCGATGGCAGATCTCTCTCGACTACACGGGCACAACACTCAAACCGGGACGTTTCCAGCTCAACGACGGTCAAGCCGGTATCGCGAACAGTACCCCGATGATCTTCGAGATACAGTCTACTGACCCGATCGCGGACTACCTGACCTCGGCTGGTGCGACTTCGTACACGTACTACATGCCCGAGACGACAAACTATGCAACGGTCGACGCGTCATTGGAATCCGGGACGATTGATGCGACATTCACCCCGTGGACACCGAGCAACCTCACCTTCACCATCAAGGGCACGTGGTCCTGCGCCTGACCCAGAGGCCCCGCGGCGCGCACCAGCCGCAGAAAGTGGCGAGGGCCGCGTTTGCCTGGTTGACGCTGCAGTCGTTGCTACCGTGCCGCACCGACAGGAACGGCACGCCACGGCGAAGGCGCGGAGACGCCGGTCGCGACAGAGGACAAAGCCGCAGCGCGCTAGCGACACCAGTCGTCCCCGGTTCCCAGATCACCACCCAGCGCGGATCCGGCACCTTCGCGGAGTAACGATCGAATTGATCGCCCCGTTCGGAGTGCAGAAGAGGTCGCCAGCTCACCCGCCCGAGCGCTTCCACGTCTCGGAGGAGATCACCGGTTCAGTCTCTCGGCGCTGGTCGATCAGATCTGACCGCGGCTCAGCCGGACGAGACTTCGGCCTCTCCGGTGGGGAGCATGCTCCCCACCCTGCTCCCCATTCTCACGTTCACAGCGCCGCCTCCGACGCTCAGGAAGAGGCACGCCGCGAGGTCTCACTTCGAGTACATCAGCCCAGCTCAGGAGGCCTACGAGTCGGCGCGGAGAGCGCGGACGCTGGACGCGGAAGCGGCACCGACTCATCCGGGAAGCAGTACCTGGCGGGGCATCAGAGAAAGGCGGGTGATGTGAGAAGGGTTCAACCCTCCGACCAATCCCAATGGGAGCGTCATGGGGAGCCGAACCGGGGAGCACGCTCCCCTGCGAATGCGCTGAACTGCGTGTAACTGCAGGGCTTACGAGCCATCAGATTTGGGTAAGTGCAGGTCAGTGACATCTTCATGGAGATCTCTTTGCGAGAGTATACGGTGATTTCCGTATTCACACGGAAGAGGTCACTGGTTCGATCCCAGTATCGCCCACTAGCATTACCGCAGCTCAGAGGCCATGATAGCCGTCAAAGTTATCATGGCCTTTATGCTTTCTGCTCCCCGCTTTCACCGCTCCCCCTGCTCCCCGGGGAGCAGGGCGGGGAGCAGATCAGATAAGTGCTCACCTGCGGATTCGTGTCGTCAGTTTTGTCAGTCGGATTCCGTTCAACCTTCCGCAACTGACCGGACCGCGTGATCCGCGCATCGGAGGGCCACGGTCGTCACCCGCGATGCGGAGCCGTGGATCGTCTGGATCCTCTGCGCAGCGTCGGAAATCCGTCACTCGCTGATGATTCGTCAGCAAGGTATGGGGTGACCTCTTCCGCGTTGGCCTCCACGACGCGTTCCGGCGTGACGTCTCGGCACGTCGGATGAGAAGTCAAGTAGTTCAGGGTGCTTTCATGGCGTGTCGTGATGCAATCTTCGCGGCGAGAGCGGGTTTGCAGTTGAGTGCCGCTTGGGCGCAGTTGATCGATCGGCCCCTGTCGGCGATGGCCGCCCTCACACGGGCGCTTGGCCCAACGGGCGGCAACTAGGGTCCAAGTGCCACCAACAGCGGCCCAACGGGCCGGAACGGGGCTTCTGCGGGGTCTGGCTGAGGAAGCGCTCCAGGGTGCCGACGTAGCGAACCTGGGGGTAGACCTCGGCCGTGAAACAGCCTCCGGCACGACGAACACAACCGCGCCGGTGGCTTGCGAGGAGCGCCTCTTGGCCGTGCGACCGAGCGCGTCGAGCGTGGACTCAGGCACGAGCAGCACGCTGCCGCCCCGAACACGCTCAGGTCCTCGCCCACGCTCACCATGATTCCGCTGCCGTCTGTCGCTCCCGCCATCGGATCTGCCCGCTCTGACAACACCGGCCCGCAGGGCTTGGGTTTGCGGTCATCCAGCTTATGACTTGCGGTTCCAGCTAATGCGACCCGGGTTCCGGGAGCCTCCGCAGAATTCGGGGTACACCATGTGCGATCGCGCCCGCAATCTTTGGTTCGGCCGTATGTCCGTCCCGGTCACAGATCGACGACGAGCCAACCGTCTTGACTGAGGGCGGGGAGAAACGGTCTTGCTCGTCCCTGGTGGACCGCCAGAGCGAGCAGGTAGCGGGCCCTGGTTGCAGCCACGAACGTCGTCAAGGCGGCTGTGCGGTTGACCTCCCGAACGGAGGAGATGGGCTCGAGGCCTGCAATCACCGGCAGGAGAGGCCCAAGATCGTAAGCCCTGCCGTCTGTCGTTGCGCATTCGAGAACCAGGGTCGCACAGTGGTTCTCGCCCTTCGCGCTGTGGACCGAGCTCGCGATGGATGGCCTGACAGTACCAGCTGATCTAGGTGCATCCGTGTAGAACGCGAGGCGATCGCACAGCAGGCCGATCGCAGCCAGCGGACGGCCCGCGACATGTTCGACGGCGTCCACAAGCGATCGAACGAAGGCGCGCCACGGGTTCGGGCTGTCCCGGTCTTGCGTCAGAGCAGTGACAATCAACGTGCGGATCTGATGGCCGGGGGTTCCTGGCTCTCGCCCGAGGTCCGGCAATGGGGGCAGTAACGCGGGCTCCGCCTGAGGACTTGCCGCAGCTTCGTGTTGCCAAACGAGGCGACGAAGTGCGTCCCAGAGCAGTGCTGATCCGGGACGGACTCTTTCGTGGCGGCGTACGACGGCACGAGCCTCGCGATAGGCGTACAGAAGAGCGCCGCGGGGGTCCGCCGGTCCGGACGGGGTGAGTTCCGGCATGTAGCAGCAGACAGCTTTGGGGAAGAGTTCCGATTTGCCCGGTTTAATGCGTCCCCCGAGGACTCTAGGTGCCGCCGTCGCGAATACGTCGGCCGGCACCATTTCTCTAGCCAGGTCCTCGAACGAAGGCACAACGCGGTCTACAGAGGCTTCCGTAAACGTGAAGATGGCAAGTTTTCCGGCTGGGCCGACGCCGTGGATCTGCTGGGTGCGGGAGGCCGTCAAGCGGGTGGCCACTCTCGCGATTTCGGCTCCGAATCGTTGGCTGACCGGCAGCTCGAGCGCAGATGCCTTCGGGAAGCCGCGGTCCGCGTCGCTACTCTCACTGTCCCGATAGATCCGCTGATTCACATCGCCGACGCGCTGGATGACTACGGAGCTGCCAAAGACCGTCTCGAGGAGGCGGGACTGCATGGCATCGGTGTCCTGCATCTCGTCGATGAGAACGAAGGGAAACCGGTGGCGAAGCCCGGCCACCGCTCGTGGATTGCGATGGGCGTGCTGGGCGGCGAACGCGTACATGTCGTGGAAGCGCAGGACGCCATCCCGGGTCAGCCGCGTCTTCAAAGTCCTTCCTCGAAACGATCTAGCCGAAGCCCAGCCCGGGTTATCCCGAGCGCCGGGCTACGCCACCCCCACCAGCCAGCACCGCCCCGACCACCTCGGCATAACTCGAACATCGGCATAAGCGGACTTATCCCGAGCTCGGGATAAGTCCGCATACCGGGAGATCCGGTAGTTGGGAAGACCGTGCCGGCGACGCCTGGCCCGGTGCCACGCGGTGGTAGCCGGGCCGCCCGAGCCCTGGGCGATATGTTCGTCCAGGACCGAGAGGGCGATGTTGCTGAGCAACGGCGAAAGGATCGAACCCTGCGGGGTTCCGGCGTTGTTCTCCCGAAGCACGCGGTCCTCACCGAGGATGCCCGCCTTCAAGAACGCCTTCACCAGGGCCAGCACGCGTTTGTCCCCGATCCGAGCCCGCACCCGGACCATCAGGGCCGAATGCGAGATCTCGTCGAAACAGGCCTTGATATCGCCCTCGACGATCCACTCGTAGGAATGGGTCGTCATATGGCGCACCTCGGCCACCGCGTCATGAGCCCGGCGATTCGGGCGGAGCCCGTAGGAGCACGGGAGGAAATCCGCCTCGAAGATCGGCTCCAACACCAGTTTCACGGATGCCTGCACCACCCGGTCGCGGATCGTGGCGATCCCCAGGCGGCGCCACTTGCCGCCCGCCTTCGGGATCATCCGTTCCCGCACCGGCAGCGGACGGAAGCTACGGTCCCGAAGCGAGTCCCGCACTTGGTCGAGAAACTCCTCGACCCCCGTCCACAACGCGATCGAGGCCGCGGTACGGCCATCGACCCCGGCCGTCTTGGCACCCTTGTTCCCCTGTACCCGATCCCACGCGACCAGAAGGAACGCGGGATCGGCGACGAGGTTGAACAGATCATCGAACCTGCGACGAGGATCGTCACAGGCCCACCGGTGCAGCTTGCCCTGGATCCCCAGTACCCGGCGCTGCGCCTCGTAGAAGCGCAACTCCAGCTCGTCAGTGTTCACCAACGCACTCTCCTGACCTTCCAGTAGCCATCGCTGCCAACTTGCTGGCCTCCTTCGCCATGTACGCGCCTCTCGCGCGTTCGGACTACTACGAGGCCTCCGCCCCATCCCACGGCCCACAGCCGGCAACGGACCTGCCCACCGCCGCACCGGATGCCCGGCGGGAGGGCGACCGCGGATGGTTCCCACGTTCACCAGCGAATCGATCGGCGAGTGAGGCGCCCGCCTTTACCCCGACAGCATCGCCACGGCTACGCCGCAGGCTTTCACCGTGGCCTTCCCACCGGATCGTCCAACCGGCTTCGAAGTTGCCCGCCAGGTCCACAAGACCCCGACGGCCACGCGCTGCATCCCGGCCCATATCCGTCAGATTTGAGCACGGTCCTGGACTTACGGGGCGTCAGACAGCGGTTCCTCTCGTACACCTTCTCGCCTTGCTTGCCGGACCCAGACCGTCTGACAGTTCCGGCCCGTCCCGTACGTTGTCGGGGCTGCTCCCACCGCCAACCGGCGTTCCCCGGCGCGGCTGCCCCCAGCTTCACCGGCCAGCTGCGACTGACCGGAGGTAGAGTCCTTTCACCCCTGCTCGATTCACCAGCGCCTCGTGGCGCACAGACGACTTCCAAGACGCCAAGCAGTCCGTCGCCCTGGATCAGACCCAGGTACGCGGCTACCGCGCCTGGAAACGACACACCGCCCTCGCCCTGGCCGCCTACGCGCTGCTGGCCATCGCATCCGCGCTGGCCAAAGCCGCCCACCCTCAACCCGTCCTGCCCGACGACACCGACCAGCAGGCACCCACCGACTGTGGCATGACCGCGCTGACCGTCCCCGAGATCCAGCGCCTACTGACCACGACCGCCGCTTGGCGAATACCAGCGAGCCAGGACATTGAATTCCATCTGGCCTGGTCCGACTGGCGCCGAAGCCACCAGGCCCGAGCACGCTGGCACCACTACCGCACACGCCTCGCACTCACAGCATGACCACACGTATCAGCCCACGAAGTCCGACTGCCGTAGTAGCAGACGAGAAGTGCAAACCCGCGCAAGTGTCGGATCCGCTCGTCATGATGGATCCATGACCCGATTCGCCTTCGATCCGCAAGACCAGCGACTCATCGCCACATGGGGCACCGGACAGGGCGACCGCGCGGCGACGGTGACCATACTCACCCAGGACACCGGCGACGCGCACGGCCTGGTGCTGGCGCATGCAATGACCATTCTGGCTGACTGCCTCTGGCGTGCCTACACGAAGCCGGCGGCCGACCTCGGCGACGGCGAGGACCACAACAGCCCGGCCTGGCACCGGGCGCAGACCCGGGAATCTTACGCAAGGTCCCGAAGGCGATCACGAAGCCCAACCTCCCCGAGCACGGGATGATGATGGTCAGCTACGAGCCAATCGTCGAATCCGCCCACCGGCTCGGCAGGCTTATTGCACGAGATCGCGGACATTGGTCTGACGGAACGGGTGCGCGCCGAATTCGTTCTCGAGATCAGCGCGATCGAAAGCGCCGAGTGCGGCGACCTGGACGGACGGGCGCAGCAAGCCGTTCTGCTCTCCCGCCCCGAGGCGTCCCCGGCCCCGGTGGCCGCCGCGGACGCGTTCCTCCGCGACGAGCCACTGGGCAGCGCCGAACTGTTCACGAGCATCGACCCCACCGCCGCGGCGGTCGCCGCCGCCGAGCGGTCCGGGCTCGACCCCACCAACGTCGTTGAAGTCGCCGACGACATCGAGGCACTCCCCTTCCGCACACCGACGCTCGTCCTCGAAAGGCTGGACGACGGCGAAAGCCCGTTTTCCGTTGCGGTCTCCCTCATCCGCGAGGCGGCGGTCGTCGCGAGCGGCTTCGTCCCGGACGTCGAGGCCTACCTCGAGCAGATCGAGGAGGCAGAGGAAGAAGCAGCGAAATACACAGGCCCGGACAGTGATAACGGTCGGCTCGCGCTGCTACACGGCATCCGGCCCACCCCGCTCGACCCCTCCCGCGCATCCCTCGACCTCCTCGAAGACCTCCTGTCAGGCATCGACGGCTGCTGGATGATCTTCAAGGAGTACACCGACACCGATGGCGTCTACGACGACGAGGACGGTGAAGACGACGAGGACGCCACCAACGAAGCGTATGCAGCCTGGTATAGCAAGACGCTCGTCGAGTTCCGCGAACTCGTACGGCAGCGAGCACAGACCACTGACGGCAGGCCCGCATGAGCGAAGCTGCCGCGGCATGCCAGTGCACATAGTTAGGTGAAAGCTGTGGGTAGAGCGAGCAAGAGGCGGGCACAGGCCGCCGGACAAGCTACTACAGACCGGTTCGCGAGAAGGTAGTCGGGACGAGCGGCACTAGGATTTGGCTCGCGTAGTCCACGACAATCGTGGCCATATCGGACCTGACCGGGGCAACAGGGATGGCCTTAAACCCGCCCCTGCGAGCAGCGATCGGCGCCGGGTCATAGCGGAAACCCTGAAGGCGTGCGTGCGATCAGGCCGCGAGGGGTGCCTCAAGCTGCTCACCCACGCGGTGCAGTCCGGAGATCTCAGCGCGTTCTGCACGAACTCTCGCTGGCACTCGTAGCTGAGCGCGACGGCGTCGTCGTAGGCGAGGTCACTGTGAGCCCCGCGATCGGCCCAATGAGAACTTGATCAACGACGGGCTCGCGCCCGTCGAAGTGCTCGGTGCAGATCCGCGCTCTGGGCGAAGCTAATGAGGGCCTGGATGTGAGCCCCGGCGGCCCACTGGTGCAGCGCTGTCCTGTCAATCAGGTGAATACCGAAGTCCCGTGCCTGCTCCCGAGCGTCCTTGGTGAACGCACCGTTGGTCACCACGAGCGCTGTATCCGCTCCGTGGACCGGGCGGGCGGTGCCGTTGACCTCGTAGATGACGCGCACGCCGACCTTGCCGCCGACGGTGGTGTGCTTGCACTGCGCGATGTAGACGGCGCCCTCGGCATCGGTGCCAATGACGTCGGCCGCCTTGTCTCCGGCACGCCCGACGTGCCGGGCCGATATGCCGTCACGCAGCATCAGGTCCGTGATTGCCAGCTCGAAGTCAATCGGCGACAGTCCATCGATCACGAGCATGGAAATCGTAAGGCCCGATGCCCCGCGTATCTGGTTGCGCATCGAGATCCGCCCGCGCACGCGGCGGTCGCGGCGGCGCAACCGGTGCCGAGGACGGCCAGGGCGCCTACGTACGCTGGCAGCGGGACCTCGCGCGCCGCGGAGCGCAGAGCCTCGCTGACGAAAGCAACGGCGAGCAGCGCGCTGGCGGCCGCCGCGCTCCATTCGGTCGGCCCGCTCGGCTTTCGCGTCCGTATCCGCCTACGGCTCACCGGGCGGTCGGGGAGCTAGATGTGTGCGCGGTCGTCGTCGGCTTAGACACAGGGGCCGCGCTGCTCCGCGTGCTGTGCAGCAGTAGCCACGCCACGCCCAGCACGACGGCCAGCACGACCCACCCGCTCACCTTCGTCTTGCGCCTGCCCTTGCGCACCCAGTGCCCCCGCCGGTAGTACATTCCCTGCGGCATTGCCTGCCTCCTCGTTGATTCGAGCTCTTCCTTGTTCCTTATCAGAGACCTCCGGCTCTCAGACCCTTTCACCAGCGGGAATGCACGCCATATGCGCGGCCGTGTGCGGCGTCCGCCGTATGTGCCAGTGATCCCGGACAGGTGCATGTGCCGGTGCCACCCGGCCGTGCCCAGCCGGTCCCCTCCGGAGTGAGCAGCCGGCGCGACGCCGCTGCGAGCCATCACGGCGCGCTGGGCCACCAGGATGCTGTCCCCCAGGGTGTAGCCGTTCTAGGAGGATTCGTCCGGCAGCGGGTCGCGGTCGATCCAATCGCGGCCCTCCGCGGCGATGCCCTCGAGGATATGCAGGGCATGGCTGAAGCCGGTGGCGTCGAGGTCCATCCGGGCGACGTCGACAGGATCGTCGTCGGAGCCTTCTTCGATCATCACGGGTTCGGTGACGTGGATGGGCCGGACGGGCCCGTTCGTGAGGGTGAGCTCGATCGTGTACTCGAATTCGCTCGCCTTCTTGACGTGGACCGAGGAGACGGACGAGTAGCTGTAGTTGTCGCGGTCCTGGCCGTGGAATTCGGCTTTGGCGAAGTCGAGTCTGGTGTCGGCTTCTCTGACGCCCCAGTCCGTGATCAGGAACAGCCGCAGCGTGTAGTGCGAGTAGCGGGGCTGGCCGCCCTCGATCCGGAATCGTCGCGCGCCTGGGGCCGGCACCAGCAGGAAGGCGTGGGCCAGGATGTCGCGCCAGGCCAACCGGTAGTGTTTGAGCGCGTCGCGGAGCCAGATGACCTTGTCGCAGTACAGCCAGTATTCGAGCTCGTCCTCCCGCGGCCGGGTCTCCTGCAGTTTGGTTTTCCAGCGTTCACATTCGGCCCGGCGCAGGGCGTACTCGGTTTCGCGCTCGACTTCACGCTGGTGCGCTTGACGACCCTCGCTCACCATGCGGAACCACCCGCCGACAGCGTCCCGGCCAGCCTTCATCGCTCCGGCCGAAGCGAGCAGGGCCAGGACAGAGTGCGTCGATAGGAGCGTTCCGAGCACCTCGGCCCCTGCGATCGCCATCACGGCGGTCGCAGCCACGCTGCGGGCCTTGACCTGCCAGGGGACCTGGTACTGCTCCCGGAAGTCCCAGACGCTGCCGTCGTTCCAGCTCTTGCTGACCCGGATGGCCAGGAAGCGGATGATCCAGTCGATCCGCTCGACCGGGATCCGGCTCTCCCGGTAGATCTCGGCGATCTCCATCCGCAGCACCCTGCGGATGCCCGCCGAACTTGCCAGCCAGTCCTCGAGTTCGAAGCGGTGTGGCGCGTACTTGGTGAAGTAGTGCACGAACCGGCTCTCGACGCGGCTGGTGAACCCCTTTCCGAGCGACTCTTCTTCGGCGGGGACGGCGTATTTGCTTTCCATCGCGGCGAGGAGGTCGTTCTGACAGCGCCATTCCAGACGCGCCCGGACGGCGAGGTAGCCCGCACCGAGCACGACGACCACGGCGCAAATCGGCAGCGGACGGCCTGTGAGGATCACAGTCCAGCCGACATAGCCGGCCAGCAGCACGCACAGAGCAGACCACACCACCGTGACGGCGTTGTCCGCTCCCGTCACGGGAGACGGCTCGGCCTCGCGGACCCGCGCCTCCATCGGCTTCGCCTGAAAACACGCCCACATCCGGTCGCCGCGACCGCTGCCAGCGCGATCGTCCTCGGCTCGGGCAGTGGACTGCGCCCACAAGCTGTCCTTGATGCCGCCGGTCAGCACGAGGTCGAGGTGACGGGCGATCAAGCCGCGCTGCTCGTCCCTCAGCTCGTGCACCTTTTTCAGCGCCATGTCGGGTGAGCCGTGTGTCCGCAGGCAGTGCAGCAGTTCGTAGACCGCGACCAGGGCCCGGGTCCACTCGTCGTCCAGGTACCGGGGAAGGATTTCGGGCAGGGTCGCCAGCTCTTCCCGGTCCCTCCGGTTCAGATCGCGGTAGGAGCGCTTGCTTAGCAGGGCCAGGACACAGTGGAACCGTACCTCCGCGCTGTCCAGGCCCCGGTCGATGGCCGCGCGGATGAGCTCGCGGGCCTTGACCGGCACTCCGTCGGCCAGGTAACGGACGCCGACCGCGTACTGCTGTTCCGGGGACGCGTCCGAGGAGAGTCGATAGGTCGGTGCGTCGATATAGAAGATTCCGCCGCTTACCTCGCCAGCTTGGAAGCCGACGGATGAACCGCCTTCGGTGGTGAACGACACGCCCGGATCAGGCCCGGACATCATAGTGCCTTCGCGGTGACGAGCATCGCGGCCACACGGGTGGCCAGGTCCGCGACGTCGGCGATCAGTCCGCGCAGCCGCTTGAGCGCCAGAATGAACGTATTGCGACCCTCCGGCGTGGCGGCCTCCGCCAGCGCCTCGCTCGCGATGGCAAGCTCCGCCTGCGCCGCCTCGTACGTGGTCTCGTCGATCTCGCCGGCCGAGCGCTGCTGCCCCAGCAGATCGCGCAAGGCCGCCAAGTCGGCGGACAGATCGACCGGCACCGTGGGCTCCGGGCCGAACCCTATCCGGAAGGTGCCCCCGCTGACCTGGCCTGCCTGGAACCCGATCTGCCCGGCCCCGTGGTTGTGGAAGGCGACCGTGCGGACCTTCGCCCCACCGCCCGCGTCATCACTGCCGCCTTCGCTCTGCATCGCGGCATCCGCCCCTCGGCCGCCGCGCACCGTGCTCTTACCGTCCGCTTCACCCTGTGCCGGCCTTCCCGTCTGCAACCTTTCCGCCATCAGCTCTTGCGCGAGGCCAACGGCGAACGCCGCGGCGTTGGCGGCGGCTGTCGGCTGCCAGGAACCGTCCCCATCACTGGTCTTCGTGCCGTCGGCCATGTCGCTGATGCCGCGGATGACGGCGACCGGCGTGCCGCTCAGATGGCCGGCCTGCGCCGCGCCGGCGCCCTCCATCTCGATCGCGAGCGCGTCGTTGTAGCGCTCCCGGATGTACTTCGCCTCCCGGGAGCTCCGCGAGTTCTGCACGATCTCGCCGGCCGCAATCGGGCCGAAGCGGACCGCCGGGACGAGCGCGCCGGTCGGTAGTCCCGCCGTCCACCCGCCCGTCCGTTCCACATGGGCGGCCAGTTGAGCGATCTCGTGCGGGATCTCCCAGCTGACCGGACGCGACTTGAGCCCGTCGTCCTCGCTCGTGCCGCCCTGGTAGGTGTAGACCTTGGTGGCCACCACGACATCGCCCAGGGCGATACCGTCCCACAGCGCGCCGGCCACCCCGACGAAGAGCAGCGCAGCCGGGGAGAACTCTTCGATGGCGCGCTCGGCCAGCGCAGCGGTGGCCTGATTTCCACGCGCCGCCAGGCCGAGCACCACGCGGCACCGGCTGCCGGGCACCGTGCCGATCTCAAACCGCGTACCGTGCGGGTGACGGTACGGCTTCAGATCGGTCAGCCGCACCCTGACAGCAGCGTATTCGAGGTTGAGGGCAGTAAGGATCACCACCGTGTCGTCGGTCAACTCAGTCTCCTCACGGTTCGTTGGGTCCGGGCGCACGATCGGCGGGTAGAGCGGCGCCCGCTGGTCGGCACGAAACAAGCGGGCCGGGCGCCCGCCAGTGGCGCGGCGGCTGACGTCCGCCACGCTCAGGAAGTCGGGTACGGCCTGGACCTTGCGGGAGAAGTTGCGCTGGTCCAGCGCGACGCCCCAGACGGCCTCGTAGACCGCTTGCAGCTCCGAGATCGTGAAGGTCTCGTCGCAGAACGCGGCAGCCAGCCCGGTGTGCTCCAGCTTGGCGCGGGCCCGCTCCACGCCGTCCGCCACGATCTCCCGATGGTCGAACGCAAGGCGGGTCCGTCCGGTGAGCACGCGGTCGACCGGCCTCCAGAACGCCCCGGCCGCATCGGTGCCGGGCACCGGTTCCGGCAACCCGGGGGCGATGGCGAGGTAGGCCACCGACACCACACGGCCGCGCGGATCGCGGCCCGGGGCGCCGTAGGTGCCGAGCTGCTCGAGGTGCAGCCGCGAGCCGCCAAGACTCGCCTCCTCATTCAGCTCCCGGTGCGCCGCAGCCAGGATGCCTTCGGCGTCATGGCTCAAGAAGCCGCCGGGCAGCGCGAGAGCGCCGTGAAACGGCTCGACGTTGCGCTCCACCAGCAGGATGTGCAGCACCGAGGCCCGCAGGGTCAAAATGACTAGATCGACGGCCAGCAGAACGGCCGGTGGTGTCCACGGATCCTCAAGCATGAGCACGAAGATAGCTTCCTGTCACATCGACAGGAAGGGCTTGTGTCAGAGTTCTTCAATGCGCCCGCACGCGCGCTGTGCGGCGCTGGCCTGCATCATCGCACCTTCACGCCAGGGACACCACTCCTAGCGCCCTCGATTGTCGATTCTGCGTCGCCCGTCAGAGCCAGGTCGAGATGAAGCGCACCGGGATACGTCCACGACTCTCGATTGCGCCGCCGTTCAGAGGGTTCATGTCTACGCGCCACCAAGCCAGAAGGCGCGGACAGAACCCGGCACATGCGCCCTCTCACGAGCCCGAAGAGGTCACGTTGCTCCCAAGGACTGGGAGCAACGCGCTTCGCTTATCCGGCTCGAACTCGACCGTTCAAAGAGCTCGCGCGGACCAGACCTCCGCTGGGAGCAGGGAGCAACGTCCCGGCGCCCTCCACGAGCGGTCAGCGGCCCGACAACATCCTTCGCAACTCCCGGCACCGAGAAGTACTCGCCGTTCAGAGGCTTCCACCGAGAAAAACGAACAGGTCGTCAGCCGCTTTGGGAGCACGTCAAGCGCTCCACATGCAACTGGCCACGCTTAAGAGCAGCCGGGAGTAGAAGCTGGGAGCAACCCAGGGAGCAAACGGCCGTTCGAACATCGCTCAACTGCATCGAACTGCACTGAATCGAAGGGCCACAGGACATGAAATCAGAAAAGCTGCACGTCAAACGCATGCGTGCTGTTATCTCTTGTAGGAGATATCAATTAATTGCTTCGTTCACACCGAAGAGGTCACTGGTTCGATCCCAGTATCGCCCACCGCGAAAGTACGCAGGTCAGGCCCATGTGTTACCGAAAGGTAATCATGGGCCTTACTTGTATCTGCTCCCATTAATGTGAGAGCAGGGAGCAGGCTGGGAGCAGGGCCGAAAATGCCAATGCCTTTGTCCCCATCTGCGCTGAACTGACCTCATCCGCACATCACAGCGGCCAACCGCACCCTTTCCGTCGCACCGAATCCGGACAGGCTCTGGTGTCGTGACGAGTCCGGTGCCATTGAAGCGCAGTCCTCGGCCCGATCGAGTCTTCCTCTTTCCAAAGAGTTCTGACGCGGGGAGTCGGCCTGCCTGTGTGAGGCCGGCGAGCGCGGGTTTCCAGACGCGGGAGCAGAAGTTCGAGGCGTGCAGAGGCCCGCCGCGGTTCGCGGTGAACACGAACGTACCGGGAGACGCCTTCAGGTGGCGCTCCAGCAAGTCGGCGAGGAAGACGGGCAGGTGCACCTCGCGTCCGGCGGCGGCCGACTTGTGCGGCGCGGGAGGGGCGATCCGCGCACTGCGCCACCTCGGCATCCGATCCACCGGACCGGCGATCCGATCCCACGTTGATTCGGCGTAGCGCCAGGCCCGGGCCAATCCCACCCTGCCCTACCGGCTGGTCAGCCGGTAGGGCAGGGTGCACACGAGGACGTCGGTCCGTGCGCGCAGCACGGTGGCGAGCAGGAGTCCGCGCTGGTTCTGCAGGATCCGGTAGCGGCGGGCGCGGGGTTCGACTTCGGGGATCAGGACGGCGATCTGCCGCCCGTCCTGCTGGGCGCGGCGGACGTAGGCGAGGATCGGGTGCACGAGCGAGCGGTGCGGGCTCTCGACGATCTCCAGGCGCACCCCGGGATTCCACTGGTCCCACGCGTCGCGGAACCGTGCGCTACGCTCGGACTCGAGGTGGATGCTCACGGCCACGACCTCGTCGCCGAGCGAGAGCGCGGCCGTCAGAGCGTACTCGGTGAGCCTGCTGATCTCCCCGACCGGCACGATCACCAGGCTCCGGGTGGCGTGCGGGCGGCCCGGGACGATGCCGAGGCCGAGCTCGCTCCCCACGACCCGGTAGTAGCTCTGCACCCGCGCGAACAACAGCATCAGCGCGGGTACCGCGATCACGACCAGCCAGGCGCCCTCGGTGAACTTGGTGGCGACGAACACGATCGCGGCGATCGCGGTCAAAAACGCCCCGGTGCCGTTCAGGACCGCTCGCCGAGCCCAACCGCGCGGGCGCTGGCGGTACCAGTGGCGCAGCAGGCCGGCCTGGCTGATGGTGAACCCGATGAACACCCCGATCGCGTAGAGCGGGATGAGCCGGCTGGTGGCCGCGTCGACGGCGATCAGCAGGACGGCGGCGAGCGAGGCGAGGACGAGGACACCGACCCGGTAGACCGGCCGTTCCGCACGCAGGGCGAACAGGTGCGGCAGACGGTGGTCCCTGGCCAGCAGGCTCATCAGCACCGGCAGACCGCCGAAACTGGTGTTCGCGGCGAGGGCGAGCACGAGGGCGACGAGGATGTTCGTCGCGGAGTACGCCCAGCCGTCCCCGAACGAACCCGCGGTGGCCTGGGCCAGCACCGTCACCCCGGTACGCGGCGCGATGTGCTCGCGCACCACCAGCACCGCGAGCCCGATCAGCATCGGCCCGAGCAGCACCCCGAGCACGAGTTCGGTGCGCTGGGCGCGTTGGGCCCGGGGCTCGCGGAAGGACGGGACGCCGTTGGCGATCGCCTCGATACCCGTCAGCGCGGAACAGCCGGCCGCGAACGCCTTGAGGACCAACAGCACGCCCAGGGACTCGGTGATCCGGATCGGCGCGGCGGCCCCGACCACCGCGGCCGGGTGCGCGCGCACGACCCCGACCACGATGACACCGAAGATCGCGCAGACGAACACCACCATCGGGAGCATCAAGAACCTGGCGCTCTCGGCGATGGCCAGCGCGATCGGCAGGGACAGGTGCAGCGCGGAAGAACCGGCGCCCACCAGCACCAGCAGCATCGCCTCCGGGCCGTACGCCACAGAACTGAGCGCGTCGAGCGAGAGCGCGGCCAGCCCGCCGAAGCTGGTCAGATGATCCTTGCCGCCCTCCCCGTGGCGCAGCGGCACCCGCGGTGCCACCCGCCGCGGCGCCGTCGAAAGACCCATACGGCTCTCCCGCTCAGTAGACCAGCGACGGACGAGGGCGGCGCGCTCGGATGTCGGTGGCGCCACTGATCGAACGGTGGCCCGAAATGCCGCTGACGGGCGCAACCCCGAGCGGCGCGGCGGTGCAGAGCATCATCGCCTCCGGGAAGCCGTCGTGGGAGTGGCGCCGGGTGTCAGCGCGTCATGGGCGTTTCCCAACGTACTGCCATGTGGCTCCCCCGGCATCCGCGCCGCGGCGTCTGCGCCTGCTCGCGGTCCGCCGCCCGGGTGTCGCCGTGAGGGACCGTCAGCAGACCGGCCCCTCAGGGGCCACGGGGCGGCGCGGGCCCTCACGGCCGCCCGACCCCGACCACCCGGCGCAGACGGCGGCGAAGGCGCACCCTGAATCGCCACATCGCGTATCGGGCCCTGCCCTGCGGGGTGAGATCAGCGGAAATCTCCGGAACCCGCCCGATGGACTGTGGATCGCCGCCCTCCAAACGCCGGACGTGTCCTGCGACCGGCCGCCCGTCGCCCCCGCCCGCCAGCAGATCCAACTCCCTCCGGACCTTCCGCCGAACCTGCTCACAGTCCAGCGAAGCCGACAGCGCGGTCTCGACGGCCCGGTCCAGAGCCGCGTGGGCAGTGGCGATCCCCTCGGCGTCGCCGTCACGCAACGCTGCAGCCACGGCGTCACATGCCGCAGAGCAGTGCTCCTCGGCGGCCCGACGCTCGAATTCCATATGATCGCGCCACCTCAGCAGCGCCAACCCCCATGCCTGGCGTACCACCCCCTCCGCGACGCGTACGGCCAGGTCGTCCGCGGTCGACCACGACCTCCCGGCGTCGCTGCCCCCGGCCCGACCCTGGAACATCACCGGACTCCCGCGCCTGACACGCAGCACACGTGGCCTCCGGCCGGGCATGGAAGCCGACCTGTCGCGTGCGTGGGGGAACATGCTCGCCGACAACTGCGCGACGATGCCGCCATCCATCCACCTCACAGGTGAAGGCAGCCAGGCGGGCCACGAGACCGGCGTTTGGTCTAGACCTATCCGAGAACTCTGTCAGGCTGCGTGACGAGGATCTTTACCGCGATTATGCACCCCCACGGGCAAGGGCGACAGTACACGCCGGCCGCGGCCCACCACGGCCCGGTCGACGACCGACTTCGACGGGACCCGGTCCAACTATCAGGCCCCTGTCTCTAGATCGCCCAGGCTGACGGGTTGCCGCAGGACCTTCGGGGTTCTGCAGGACCCGGGGGGTCCGCGTCGTCGGGCCGCAGGTCGATCAGGGGTTCGTCGTCGAGTGCCTCCTGCACGCACCGGCAGTCCCTGCCGTGGACGTCCCGGTGCCAGGCCACCAGGTACCCCAGCGCGAGCTGATTGACCCGGTAGTCGTGTTCGGCCTTGATCCGGTCGGTGTCGGACTGCCGGTTCTGGCTCAGCAGGATCAGCGGAGCGGCGTAGGCGGCCTGGGTGGAGAAGAGCAGGTTGAGCAGGATGAACGGATAGGGGTCCCAGTGGTCTGCGAACCCGATCAGGTTGACCGCGATCCAGGCGGCGACGGCGAAGGTCTGCGCGATGATGAACCGCCAGGACCCGAAGATCCCGGTCACCCGGTCGGCCAACTGCTCGCCGCGGGTTCGCTGCTCGAAGCGGCGCCGGTTGGCCGGGTGCAGCAGTCGTGCGGATCGCGACCCGAAGCGGCTTCTCGCGGGGTTCGGGACCGGCTTCCAGGTCATCGCCGCACACTGCGACGGCTGCCGGACCGGCCTTCCACCATCTGGACCGCGCCGAGCAGGACGACGGCGCCGATCAGCGCCGTGATCCAGGTGGAGAGGTTGAAGAAACCATGGATGCTGTGGATGTGGAAGAGCTTGGCGGCGACCCAGCCGCCGGCCACGGCACCGACGACGCCGATCAGGCAGGTGACGATGATGCCGTGCGACTTGCGGCCGCCGACGAAGTATTCGGCCGCGCTGCCGACGATGATGCCGAGCACGATCCAGGCGATGATGCCCATGGTGACTCCAAAGGTGAGATGAGGGAGGGAAATCCGCATCTGCGGCGCAGTCATCTCACCGTGGCCGCCGGACCGGCCCGGGCGCGGGGCGCCCAAACCGAGGCCGGGTCGCTCGCATGAAAAACCCGAACCGACATATGAAGATCCGTGCAATGTGACGGATGCTCACGCCGCCGGGGTCCGGGGTGGCGAACTCATCATACTACTACCTTCTAAGGCGGGCCAGGCACGCGAGCCGTGCACTGACGGCGCACAGCGCCGACCGCGCTGCTCGTGCGCCGACGGATCGCCGGGTTCCGGCCGATCAGGGAGTAGGCTGAACACCAGACGTTCCAGACCCCGGCGGCTCCCGACTCTCGGCGCCGGTATGGGCGGAGCGGCGGCACGGTCCGACCCTCCCGTTTTCCTGCGTGGCGCCCCTTGGTGTTCCTGAAACGAGGCGTCAGCCATGTCGAACCTCTTCGATACCCTTCGACCGCGTAGGATGATCCGCGCTCCGCTCGCCTCGGACGGCGTGTCGTGAAAGCGCCCAACGAGGGGGGACGGGCGCGCAGGGCACTGTTGCGCCGACCGCTCGCCGCTGGCGTCGTACCGCTGCGCCGGCTCGACCGGTGGCAGGCAGAGACGCTGCGCGAGCAGCTCGCCGACCTCTACGTCGAGTCGTCACACGCGAAGCCCGGCGAGGAATACCGCGGTCGGGAGGAGTTCCTGCGGCGCTTGGCCGCCGACGTGCGGCGCCCGGGTTTCGACATGGTGATCGCGCAGGGTACGAGCCTGGTCGGATGCGCTTTCGGCTTCCCGCTGGCCCGCGACGGTTCGTGGTGGCAGGAGTTCACGGGTCCGCTCCCGGAGAACCTCGAGCAATTGACCGCGTCCGGCCACGTGTTCGCATGCGCCGAGCTGATGATCCACCCGCACGAGCACGACCGGGATTTGGGCCTGCGTCTTCAGGACGGCCTGCTCGCGCACCAGGACGCATCCCTCGGCGTCACCAAGCTGGATCGGGCCGATGCCGCGACCTGCGCCGCATTCTTTGCCGGGGGGTGGATCGAAATCGGAGTAAGCGGAGGGAACGGAGAGGGGGGCGAAGCCACGCCACAGACGGCGCCGACGAGGCTGCGGTGGCTCGCCGTACGGCTGGACGCGCGCACTCGGCAGAACCCTGACGGCCTCGAGAACAACGCGCGCAGCCAGCCGCCCGAGGGATCAGCCGCTGCGCAGTGAGGCAGCGACGATATCCGGCTCCCCGGACCCGGCCACGACGGCGACGTTCCCGGAAGAGTAACGCCCAGCCGGCGTGAGCTGGGCACCGGGTATGCGAACCCGGGCGCCCTGGTCTTGGCCGCCGCGGGAACCGCGCGCATCACCCAGCTACGGCATAGCATCCGCCGCGATCGACGCAAATCCCGCGACCGGTAATCGGCCCGGGAAGCCGGACCCGACGCCTGATCTGGTGGGCGATCTCGGCCATGAGCCGGGAAGCGCTTGGACAGACACGCGAGTCAGAGCGGCGAGTCCGTCCGGACGCTGGAGCACTGTTGCGGGCGGACTCGCCGTGATGTGGCGGCGTTTTAGTGAGCGCGGTTGCCACGCGAGGTGATGGCCGGACCCGGATCGTGCTCGCCGGTCCCGTTGGCGCTCGGCGAGGGCGAAGGCTGGCTTACGGGTTCAGGCACGGGGCCGGGAACGGCGCCGGTAACAGGACCGGTGGCAGGGGACCGCGTGGCGGCGTTCTGCGCGGGGTCGTCCTGGCTGTCGTCGTCCTCGCGGGCTGCCTGTGCCTCCTGGGAGTCCGGGTGATCGCGGTGTTCATGCCGGAGGCCACGGCGGCGAACGCGGTATCCGGCGATGAGGCCGTCTGCCCCGAGCCAGCCGGAGGTGCGCCAGGTGGCGAGGAGCACGATGGCGAACAGGGCGTAGAACGCGCAGACGCTCGCGGTGCCGGACATGACGTAGGTGAACAGCAGGGCGAGGCTGCCCAGGGCTGCGGTGCGGGTGAACAGACCCAGTACGAGGCCGGCGCCGATGGCGAGCTCGGAGACGGCGACCAGTACGCCGATCCAGCCCGCGTTGGGGACGACGAAGCCGGTCAGGAACGTGTGCCACCAGGTGTAGGCCGAGGTGCCGTGGGTAGCGAAGCCGATCACGCCGACGCCGCCGTGGTGGAGGAACGCGGGGTTCTCCGCGCCCCACACCTTGGACGCACCGGCCTGGATCCACATGATCCCGAGCCAGATCCGCATGGCGGTCCAGGCCGGGGACATCACCCTCGACCGCCCGAGCCACAGCAGGGCGCGCGGGGCGCTGCGTTCGTCCGGTGTGCCGAGAACCGCGATGGCATCTGTCATAAGACTTCCTCGCTCCTTCGTTCGGGTGCGCGTGACGGTCGTCTCGCGCGGGGAGCCGACCGTCGGCGGCCTTCTCGGCGACGCTCTGCGGCGGTGCCGCGCGCCGGGTAGATCACAGCTGCGTGCAGATGGGCCGCTGCCGCGTCCGGCTTCGCTCACGGCCTCGCAGCCCAGGTCCAGTCGCGGATCTCGGGCAGGTCCCGGCCGTGCACAGCGATGTAGCGGGTGTGCTCGACGAGCCTGTCGTGCATCATGGCTCTGAGGTAGTCGCCCTTGGCTCCGATGCCGGGGGTCCGGTCGAGTACGTCGAGGACGAGGTGGAACCGGTCGAGCCGGTTCTGCACCCTCATGTCGAAGGGCGTGGTGATGGTGCCTTCCTCGGTGTAGCCGCGCACGTGCAGGTTGCGGTTGGTGCGGCGGTAGGTGAGCCGGTGGATGAGCCAGGGGTAGCCGTGGAAGGCGAAGATGATCTGTCTGTCCGTGGTGAACAGCGCGTCGTAGTCCGCATCGCTCAGCCCGTGCGGGTGCTCGGTGTCCGGTTCCAGCCTCATCAGGTCCACGACGTTGACCACGCGGATCCTCAGGTCCGGCAGATGCTCGCGCAGGATCGAGGTGGCGGCGAGCACCTCGAGGGTCGGGACGTCTCCGCAGCAGGCGAGAACGACGTCCGGGATGGCGCCCTGGTCGTTGCTCGCCCACGGCCAGATCCCGATCCCCTCGGTGCAGTGCACGGCCGCGGCGTCCATCGAGAGCCATTGGGGCATCGCGCGTTTGCCGGCGACCACGACGTTCACGTAGTGCCGGCTGCGCAGGCAGTGGTCGAATACCGAGAGCAGGCAGTTGGCGTCCGGCGGGAGGTAGACCCGGACGATGTCGGACTTCTTGTTCACCACGTGGTCGAGGAACCCCGGGTCCTGATGCGTGAAGCCGTTGTGGTCCTGCTGCCAGACGTGCGAGGCGAGCAGGTAGTTGAGCGAGGCGATGTCGCGCCGCCAGGGCAGCTGCTTGGTGACCTTCAGCCATTTGGCGTGCTGGTTGAACATCGAGTCGACGATGTGGATGAACGCCTCGTAGCAGTTGAACACCCCGTGGCGCCCGGTGAGCAGATAGCCCTCCAGCCAGCCCTCGCTCTGGTGCTCGCTGAGCATGGAGTCCAGCACCCGTCCGCTGGGCGCGAGGAACTCGTCCCCGTCCTGCCGCTGCGCGTCCCACTGCCGGTCGGTGGCCTCGAACACGGCGCCCAGCAGGTTGGAGAGCGTCTCGTCGGGGCCGAAGATCCGGAAATTGCGACGGTCCGCGTTCAGGGTGAGGACGTCGCGCAGGAATCGGCCGAGCACGGCCGTGTCCTGCGCCGTCACCGCGCCGGGCGCGGGCACGTTCAGCGCGTGGGCGCGGAAGTCGGGCATCCGCAGGTCGCGCAGCAGCAGGCCGCCGTTGGCGCGGGGGTTCGCGCCCATCCGCCGCTCGCCCTCGGGCGCGAGTTCGGCCAGCTCCGGCATCAGTCGCCCGTCCTGGTCGAACAGCTCCGCCGGGCGGTAGCCGCGCATCCAGTTCTCGAGGTGGGCGAGGTTCTCGGGATGCTCGGCGTCCACGAGCAGCGGCACCTGGTGGGAGCGGAACGTGCCTTCCACCGGCAGGCCGTCGACGAGTTTCGGGCCGGTCCAGCCCTTGGGCGAACGCAGCACGATCATCGGCCAGCGCGGACGCGCCGTCTCGCCGCCTTCGCGCGCCGCGTGCCGGATGCGCCGGATCTCCTCGACGGCCCGGTCCACGGCCGCGGCCATCAGTTGATGCATCACCTCGGGCTCGTCGCCCTCCACGAAGTGCGGCTCCCAGCCACAGCCGCGGAAGAACTGCACGAGCTCGTCGTGCCCGATGCGCGCCAGCACCGTGGGGTTGCTGATCTTGTACCCGTTCAGGTGCAGGATCGGGAGGACCGCACCGTCGCCGACCGGGTCGAGGAACTTGTTGGAGTGCCACGCGGTGGCCAGCGGGCCGGTCTCGGCCTCGCCGTCGCCGACCACGCACGCAACAATCAGCTCGGGGTTGTCGAACACGGCCCCGAACGCGTGACTGAGCGAGTAGCCCAGCTCGCCGCCCTCGTGGATCGAGCCGGGCGTGGTCGGCGCGACGTGGCTGGAGATGCCGCCGGGGAAGGAGAACTGGGTGAACAGCCTCTCCATCCCCGCCTCGTCCTGGCTGATGTCGGGATAGATCTCGCTGTAGCTGCCCTCGAGATAGGTGTGGGCCACCAGCGCTGGGCCGCCGTGGCCGGGGCCGGCGACGTAGAGCATGTCCAGCTCGTGCTTCTTGATGGCCCGGTTCAGGTGCACGTAGATGAAGTTCTGGCCCGGGGTGGTACCCCAGTGCCCGACGATCAGCGGCTTGACGTGCTTGAGCTGGAGCGGTTCGCGCAGCAGGGGGTTGCGGTAGAGGTAGAGCTGCCCGACTGAGAGGTAGTTCGCCGCCCGCCAATACGCGTCCATCGCGCGCAACAGCTGCGGGGAGAGGGTCTGCGGGTTCGTGACCCAGGTATCAATGATCTGTGTGTTCATGACGCGTCACTCCTCGTCCGGCTCACCCGGACGCGCCGAGCTGATCCGTCGGCGGCCCGGCGCGAGGCGCCGGTCAAGGCGGTGATGGTCAACCGGTGTGATCTCCGGCTGTCTCGGGCGGGCGTCGGTGTCCGCCGCGCTTTCGGCCGGGTCTGTGCGAGACCTGGTCGCGATATCGCGACTCGAATCGGTCCATACATGCGAAAACCCCGAACTGGCGAAGAAGATCCGCGATGACGGCGGATGGTCGTGCCGCCGGGGTCCGGGGTGACGCCCCCTACGCTACAGCGGCCGGACGTGACCGACCAGGGGTAGTGCTCCCGGCCGCTGCCTTCCAGCGAACCGTGTCCCGGCCCGGTGATTCCCCGGCCGGCCGGGAGTCTGCCGGTCGGGGTCGCGGGCGGGGTCCGGGAAGCGCGTCGGCTGTCAATCGGCGTCGGTCAGTGTGGCGGGAGCGGACCGGCTGGAGAGGAGCTCGCTGACGGCGGGGTCCTGCACGGCCACGTCGCGGGCGAGGTCGGACAGTCGGCGATTGTGGCTGCGGGCGTATACGCGCAGCAGCGTGAAAGCCTCGTCGACGGTTATGCGGTGGTGTCCGGCCAGTACGCCCTTGGCCTGCTCGATGACGATCCGGCTGTTCAAGGCGTTCTGGAGTTGGGTGGTGAGCAACTCGGCCTGGTGGATGTTGCGCTGGGCCAGGATGCCGATGGTGGCGATGTCGGCGAGGGCCTGGCCGGTGCGGATGTCTTCGTCGCTGAGCGGCCCGGGTTGGGCACAGAACAGGTTCAGGGCGCCGATCACGGTGGAGCGCAGGCGCAGCGGCAGGGCGTGGACGGAGACGTAGCCGGTGGCCTCGGCCGCTTCGGCGAAGCGGGGCCATCGGTGCTCGTTGGTGTGCAGGTCGGCGTTGACGACGGGCTCGCCGGTGCGGAAGGCGTCGAGACAGGGGCCTGCGTCGGACTGCAGTTCGAAGAGTTCGAGCAGGCGGGCGTTTTCCGCCGAGGCCGCGGTCGCGTGCAGGATGCCGCGCTGGTCCGAGAGCATAAGGCCTGCGGCGTCGATCTCCAGCAGCGTCACGCAGCGCTGGGCGAGGGTGTGGAGGAATTCGATGACGTCGAAGTCGTCGACCAGGGTGTCGGCCGCCTCGACGAAGGCTTCGGCGAGCTGCTGTTCACGAGTCATGTTCATCTCTCCGGGGAGGTTGTCGGCGGGGCGGGCGGGGTCGCGGTTCGGGGGCATCGGCGTCGGCTTTCACGGGTCGGACCGGTGGAAGCGCAGGCGGCGGGCGACCACGTCGTCGGCGAGGTCGGCCACGGAGCGATCCTGGGCGTAGGCGTGGGCGCGCAGCCGTGCCAGGGCTTCGGCCAGGCCCACATCCAGCTGCACGCTGATCATTCCGGTGGCCTGGTGCACCTGTGCGCGGTAGGTGGCGGGCGCTGCCCGGCCCGGATGCGGCGCGTCTGGTAGGGCGTCAGCTGGGTCGGTGCCGGGGTTCGCGTGGTGCACCAGCAGCACGGTGACCGCGTCGGCCAGGCCGAGGGCGTCGGCGAACTGCTGGGGGGACATCGGCCCGGTGGCGCTGCGATGGGCCAGGAGCACCCCGACGCTGATCGCCCCGATCTGGAGCGGGAACGCGAAGAGCGCGCCGACGCCCAGCGCCGCGGCGGCCGGGGTGAACGCGGGCCAGCGTGCGGCTGCGGCGGCCAGGTCGGGTATCAGGATCGGTGCTCCGGCGGCCACGGCTTCGGCACACGGGCCCTGGCCGAGGGTGAACTGCGCGTCCTCCAGCGCGGCGGAGGCCTCCCGCTGGCCCCAGGCCAGCACCACGCCCGCAGGTCCCGTGCCCATCCCGGCCGCGATCCCGTCGACACCCAGCGCAGCGGCGGCCGCCGCTGCAGCCGCGGCGGCCGGTCCGGCGGCCCGCTCCCCGGCGCCGCCGAGCAGCGCGAGCACCGCGGTCATCTGCTTGCTCAGCACAAGGTCGAGGCCTCCCGCCGCGCTGCCTGGCAGACCTTCACGGATCCGGGCCCTGAAGGCGCTAAGGCCCCGGCGCTGCCGGCGAAGGTCCGCAGTTCCTGCAAGACATTGCACGCCGCCGGGGTCTGGGGAGACACGGCCACTCTACCGCTGAACCGCCCGGGCCCTGACGAGCCCGCACGGCGGCGGTGCCCGGCGGCGCTGGACCGCGTCCGGCATGGCGCCCGCTCCTCCCGTGCCCGGGCGGGCATTGTGTCACTTCCCTGCATCGGGAATGCCGTTGATCGTGGCGGCGGCCGGCGGCGCGCCGGCTGCGATGACCGGGGAAACCGCGACGGCGGGGCCGGCGGCGGTCTTCTCTCGGGCAAGGAACGCGCCGAGTTCGGCGATGGTGGTCATCAGCGGAGCAGGGAAGACGATGGTGGTGTTCTTGTCCACGCCGATCTCCACCAGGCTCTGCAGGTTGCGCAGTTGCAGGGCGAGGGGGTGGGCCATCATGGTGTCCGAGGCGTCGCCGAGCGCCGCCGCGGCCAGGGACTCGCCTTCGGCACTGATGATCTTTGCCCGCTTCTCCCGCTCGGCCTCCGCCTGGCGGGCCATGGCGCGCTTCATGCTCTCGGGCAGCTGGATGTCCTTGAGCTCGACCAGGGTCACCTCCACGCCCCATTCGACGGTGCTGACGTCCAGGATCTGGCGGATGTCGAGGTTGATTCGGTCGGTCTCGGACAGGGTCTCGTCCAGCGTGTGCCGGCCCACGACCTTCCGCAGCGTGGTCTGGGCGATCTGGTCGATCGCCGCGTGCACGTTCTCGATCGCCACCACTGACTTGATCGCGTCCACGACGCGGAAGTAGGCGACTGCGGAGACGTCCACGCTGACGTTGTCGCGGGTGATGATGCCCTGGGACTGGATCGGCATGGTGATGATCCGCAGCGAGACGCGGTGCAGGACGTCGACGAACGGGATGATCATCCGGAAGCCGGGCTTGCGCGCCCCGAGCACGCGTCCGAGCCGGAAGAGCACGCCCTGCTCGTATTGCTTGACGATCTTCGCGGACAGGGCGAACCCGAGCAGGCACAATGCCGCGACGATCACGATGAGGATGATCAGGAGCTTCACGAGGGAACCTTTCCTTGAACGTAGTGGTGCCGCGTCACTCCTGGACGTCGAGTTCGACCGGAGGCAGGTTGCGCACTTGGTCCTTGGTGAGGTCGAGCCGGACAGCGTGCTTCATGTCGATGACCGCGCCGATCGGGATGGCCACCCTCTTCTGGTCCCACAGGTGGCTCTCATCGAGCAGCACGTGGGTCACCTGGTGGTCTGTACGGTCCACGATCAGGCCCTGGACCCGGCCGATCGGCCCGTCGAGGGCCTGAACGCGATCGCCACGGCGTACCTGGATGCCGCGGACGGGTACGCGATCGCGAGCGGGCGTGCGGGTCGCGCCGCCGCCGAGGATCGATCGCTCCGCGCCGGTACGTACGTCCGAGGCGTCAGCTCCCCTGGCCAGGCCACCTCCGAGGCCGAGCCGGTAGTGCGGCCAGGTGAGCATCTGTTCCTGCCGGTAGCCCCAGTGACCGCTCGCGCCGGCGAGGAAGTGCGTCTCGAGCGCGCGTTCGAAGGTCTCGAACTCGGCGAGGGAACAGCGCAACACGATCTCGTCGGGCCTGCCTCGGCGCGGGAATCGCACCACGTCGAGGGGGATGAGGCGGGAAGCGTTCTGCCGGTGGTCCGGTTTCACGATCAGATGGGTCAGGACGCGGTCCACCGGCTCGATGACCACGCGACTCAGCTGCCCGCATACCCCGTCGCTGCACCGGACCGGGCTGCCGATGGTGAACTGTCTCGTAGGGTCTCTCGTCATGGGTCTTCGCCGCTTTCTTCGCTGGGTTGTCGTTCGGTGACGAGCGGCGAAGAAGGGCGGGGTCCAGACGGATCCAGGCACGCTGAGTACTTTGATGCTCCCACTGATCGGCCGCCGGCGATACCGTGTGAGGCCGTGGCGCCCTCAGGCTGCTCGTGCGCCGGCGCGAGCGCGTGCCGCCGATCTTCAGCCGCCGCCTTTCTCTTCGGCTGCACGGCGGCGCCGGCGGCGGATCTCGTCGGCGCCCCAGACGATGAAGGGGAACGGAAGGACGGTGGCGATTTGGCCGAGGGAGAGGGCCTCGGTGCCGAACAGGCCGTGGAGTGCGGGCAGATAGATGATGACGGCGGCGAAGGCGAGGGCGAAGCCGAGGGCGCCGAGCAGCGGCTTGTTGGTCAGCACGCCGACCGAGCGCAGCGACGCGTGTTCGGTGCGCACGGCGAAGGCGGTGCCGGCCTGGCAGGCGACGATGCCGAGCCAGCTCACGGTGGTGGCCTGCCGGTAGGCCTCGTGCAAGGGGGCGCCGGCGCCGGTCGCGTCACCCGGGCGCCAGCCCGCGTGCAGCAGGGTGACGAGGAACCCGGCCATCACCAGCACGGCGGAGATCACGCCGAGGAAGCCCCAGGCACGGGCGAGCATCCGGGCGCTGATCACCCCTTGGCCGCGTTTGCGCGGGGGCCGGTCCATCAGGCCGGGTTCGGCCGGTTCCCAGCTCAGGGCGAGCGAGGGCAGGGTATCGGTGCCCAGGTCGATCGCGAGGATCTGCATGACCGTCAACGGCAGCGGGATCTTCCCGCCGGACAGGGCGAAGACCAGGAACGGCACGATCTCGGGCACGGCGTGCGCGAAGATATAGACGATGAATTTGCCGATATTGTCATAGATGCGGCGCCGGCTTGGACGGCGGCGATGATGGTGGCGAAGTCGTCGTCGGTCAGCACCATCGTGGCCGCCTCGCGCGCAACGTCGGTGCCCGAGCGGCCCATCGCGATGCCGATGTCGGCGCGCCGCAGCGCGGGCGCGTCGTTGAGCAGGGCGATCTCGGTCGGATCACCACTCGCCTTGGCCGCGGCGCCCTGCGGGAGTTCGGCGCTCGTGCACAGCGCTGCAGCACGGGCCATCACCTCGATCCCGCTCACGTCCTGCTCGCTCTGGGCCGGCGTGTACGGATCGGCCGAGCCCGCGCAGGTCCAGACCGAGGTCACCCGCATCCGGTTCTGGGTAAGGGTTCCGGTCTTGTCCGTGCAGATGACGGTGGTGGACCCGAGCGTCTCGACGGCGCTGAGCCTCTTGACCACCGCGCCGGGCCAGGTCCCGCACGCCGACAGCGAGCGAGAGTGTGATGGTGGGCAGCAGCCCTTCAGGGACATTGGCCACCAACAACCCGATCGCGAAACTGATCGCGGCGCCCCAAGCCAGCCCGGCGAGCAGCCCGAGCGGCAAAAACGCGATCCCGAAGCCGACCGCGACCGCGGCGATCAGCCAGGCGACCTTCTTCACCTGCCGCTCCAGCGGGCTGTCCTCGCGCTTGACCCGCGCGGTCAACGCCGCGATGCGGCCGAGTTCGGTGTGCATTCCGGTCGCGGTGACCACGGCGCGCCCCTGGCCCCCGGTGCACACGGTGCCGCTGAACACCACATCCCGGGCCTCGAGCAGCGGACCGGCCACATCAGGGGCCTCGGCCGAGCGCGAAACGGGGGCCGACTCCCCGGTCAGCGTGGACAGGTCGACCTCGAGAGCCCCGGCGATCAGGCGGGCATCAGCGCAGATGCTCTCACCCTCCGCCACCACCAGCACATCGCCCGGCACCAACGCGCTCGCCGGCACTTCCTGGTCCCGTCCATCGCGCCAGACGTGTGCCCGGGCGGGCAGAAACGCCGCGAGCGCCTCCACCGCCTTCTCGGCCTGCACCTCCTGGAAGAACGCGAACGCCGCGTTCAAGACGATCACCGCGGCGATCGCGATCGCCAGCGAGGCGGTGCCACTGGCCCAGGCCAGCACCCCGGCCACCGCGAGGACCAAGGCGAGGGGGTGGGTCACCTGCCGTACCAGTTCCGCAGGCCACTGTCTCTTTCCGCGGCCGGCCAGTGCGTTGGGGCCGTAGACGGTGAGCCTGCGCGCCGCCTCGCGATCCGAGATTCCCGCCGGCGAACTGCGTAGATGTTGCAGGAGCAGCGCCAGGGGCTCGGCGGGATCGGGAGGCGGCGACGCGGCGTCAGTCGCCTCGACCGGATCGCCTTGCGCGATCGTGGGAATCGCCATCACACCGGCCGAATCAAGCGGAGGGCGAAGCGCTGGCTGCATGCAGGGCCGAGACGCGCACCCGGAGTGGGCGGCGCGGCGACGATGGCTGCGAGGGTGAGACGGGTCATGCCGTGGCCCCTATCCGATACCGCAGTATCAGCGAGATGGGAGACCGCCGTCATGACCGAAGCGAGGTCTGGACCTGAGCAAAGGCGGGGCCGCGAGAGGCGCCACGATGATCGTGAGCGCCGCAGTGGACTTATCGGCTTCAACCTATCACCGCTGGCAACCGCCGCTCAGAACACGCGGGCAGTGGCCGCGCCGCCAGCGGACTCAGGTGGACTCAGGTAGTCGAGCGCCGAGAGCGGCGAGCAATCCGGCGATGCAAGACAGTCGTGCCGCTGCGATCTGTCCGGTTTCCGCGGCTCGATCCGACAAAACGGGCCGGTGCACCAGGCGGGTCCCCGAGCACAGGGTGAACGCGGTCGCCGCTGCCGCGAGCACCAAGGCCAGAGCGATCCCGGCCACCAGATCGCGCGTTTCCGTGCTCGGCGCGCCGGGGAGCCCGGGCGAAATCGCGTCGTACAGCGTGCCCACGATCGCGCCGATGCCGAGCCATACGAGGATGAACACGCCGATGTAGAGGATGGTGCGTCGCTTGTTGCTCGCTATCTGCTCGTACACGCTGCCCACGCCTCAGTTCGCCGTCGAGCCGCTCGGCGCGGCGAAGTCGACGACCGGGGTCTCCCGATCGGCGGCGGTTTCGAAGAACTCGAACGGACGGAACCCGAAGGGACTGGCCAGCACGGTCCGGGGGAAGGACTGCGTCGCGGTGTTGTAATCGCGGACGCTGGTGTTGTAGTGGCGCCTGGCGTATTCGAGCTTGTCCTCGCTGGTGGCGAGCTGCTCCTGCAATCCCAGGAAGCCTTCCTGCGCGCGCAGCGCCGGGTAGTTCTCGGTCACCGCGAACAGCGAGCGCAGTGAACTGCTCAACGCGTTCTCGGCGCTCGCGATGGCGGCCGGGTTCGTGCCGGCGCCAGCACTGATCGCAGCCGCCCGCGACGCGGTAACCGCCTCGAACGTGCCGCTCTCGTGCGCCGCGTAGCCTTTCACGCTCGCCACCAGGTTCGGGATCAGATCGTGCCGGCGCTTGAGCTCCACATCGATCTGGGACCAGGCCTCCTTGGTGCGGTTGCGCTTCTTGACCAGGCTGTTGTAGCCGGCGACGGCCACCAGTGCCACAACCAGCAGGACGATGACGATGACGGTGACAGCGAACATGAAGGCGCGCTCCTCGGGTCGTTCGGAGTTTCGACCGGGGCGCATCGATGACGCTGTGCAGGGCGCTCGGCCGGAGAGCGGCCGGACCTGACGCCGGAGCGGGTTCGATGCGCGGGAATGGCAGCGCCGAGGGCCGGGGCGTCGTGGACGGCAAATGATCCGACTCTCACAGTACCCGCAATCGCCTCGGGCCGACACCACCACAGCGTCCGGCTCGTTCGAGCACCGAGGGGCGTTACGTTGCCGGGTCGGTCCCGGGATCGCCGGTGCGCGGAGTCGATCGCGCGACGCGTTCGCGGGAGGTGACGATCTCGGTTTCGGCCGCGGCCCGGTCGGCCCACGAGGCGCCGTCGACGGACTTGCCCGGCTCCAGCGCCTTGTAGACCTCGAAGAAATGGGCGAACTCCAACCGGTCGAACTCCGACACGTCCTCAAGCTCACGCAGGTGGGCCACGCGCGGGTCCGTGGCCGGCACGCACAGGACCTTGTCGTCGCGGCCGGACTCGTCGCTCATCCGGAACATCCCGAGTGCACGGACCCGGATGACCACGCCGGGGAAGATCGGCTCGCCGTTGAGCACCAGCGCGTCCAGCGGCTCTCCGTCCGAGCCCAGCGTCCCGTCAACGTACCCGTAGTCCGCCGGGTAGCGGGTCGCGGTGAACAGCATCCGGTCCAGGCGTATCCGGCCGCGCGCGTGGTCCATCTCGTACTTGTTGCGCGAACCGGCCGGTATCTCGATGGTGACGTCGAACTCCATGAGGAGCTTCCTCGCGATCAACTGCGCCCGCGTTCCGCTGGCCGCCGCCCGCAGCGGCGGCAGGTCCGGAACGCAGCCGTTATAGGCAGGGCAACGATCGGGGCCCGCGGCCCCGGGTGCGTTGGCCGGCGCGCCACTCCG
Organism: Actinospica robiniae DSM 44927; assembly: GCF_000504285.1. Lineage (NCBI taxonomy): Bacteria > Bacillati > Actinomycetota > Actinomycetes > Catenulisporales > Actinospicaceae > Actinospica > Actinospica robiniae. The sequence continues at coordinate 1,491,809 of NZ_KI632511.1, forward strand.
CTCACCACACCACGTCTGCAGGATATCGGGCGAGCATGGAGCGCGCACCCGGGCGGCAGATGATCGGCGGACTGAAACACCCGATACTCCGGGGATCGTGCCAGCTAGCCGATCATGGCGTCCATGGTCCCGGGCAACGCTGTCGAGAGACGCCCGAGGCCATCCGGGTCTCGCGGTGCCCCCACACGTGGACGGCCGGTGCCACGGCACTCGGCGTTCTGTCGCCTGGGCGTGGCGCAGGGCATACCGGGCGCTGCACCACTCATTCACGCAGCCTGACCTCCCGACACGTAGCCCAGACATCCGGACCGACACTTCACCCGTCCACTCACCCTGCATGACAGCATTCTGGCCCGCTCGCTGCGCCACCGGGCCAGAACACGAAGATCCTCATGACGCTTCTGCGGAGTGCGCCGCAGTGCCCGCGGATGAACCCCCACGCCGAACGGGTCGTGCGCACCATCCGATCCGAGTGCACCGACCGCATGCTCCTCGTCAGCGAGCGGCACCTGCAGCGCTCCCTGGAGCTTGCCTCAAGCACTACAACACCGGCAGAGCCCACAGAGCGCCTGACCCCAAGACGAGCGCGCTGGCCACAGCCGATTGGCTGTTTACGATCCCCGCAGGCTCCCTCAGTTCAGGCGAAGCGTGCGGTCGATGATCGCGGCGGCCACATCGTCCACCGGCCGGTTCTCTGCGAAGGCGTGCGCTCTGATCAGAGCGAGCGCGTCCGCGGCGCTGCAGCGGCATTGCACCGACACCATGCCGGCGGCCTGGTTCACCACGGCACACGGATCGCCCTGCTCGAGAAACGGCGGCCGGCCCACGGGTTGATCGGCATCGGGTGCGCTCCACGGGGGTAGCAGCGACACGGCCAGAGTGACCGCGGCCGCTTGGAACGTCTCCAGATCCGGGCCGTGGGCCCGCGGCGGGTCGAAGATGGTGAGGGCTCCCAGGCGGGCACCGGCTGCCGCGACCGGGACGGCCGCGACCGCACGGATGCCCAGTTGCTCCACGGCGGGACCGTAGATCGGCCATATCTGCGCCATCTGCATGCCGGCGGCGATGATCGGGCGGCACAGCCTCACCGTTTCACGGGCCGGCCCCTCGCCGAGGGTGAACTCGAGGCCCTGGGCAGTCCTGCTGGCCGGGTCAGAGGCCGCGGCAAGGGTTTCGGCCTCATCGGGCCCGAACAATGTGAGCGCGGCGCCCGCCGCACCGAGGGTCTCTGCGACGGCCGCCATGAACCTGGGCTGGACCTGCGGGTCGACGGATCCCTCGTGCCAGCGGCGCAGCCGGTCGGCATGGACGCTGTGGATCCGGGCCGCGGTTCGGTGCTGCTGCTCGACTTGGCGGTGCACGGCCGCCATGCGCCCGTGGAATCCCCGCATCTCCTCGGTGGCCGTTTCCATCTGTGCCTCATGCCGGATGGCGATCTCGGCGGCACGCGCGGCGCGGCGGTGCTCGACAGCCGCGTTCTGCACCGCTTGGTCGAGTTCCCGGCCAGATTCAGGCGGGAGGGGCATGTTCGCAGGATACGCCGCCCCGCGGCAAAGCGCTCGCGCATCGGAAAAGGGGCGGACGCGGTGTCAGGCGCGGTCGGTGCCCTCCATCAGCAGGACGACGCCGCCGCCGTCCATCGGGGAACAAGCGATCGAACACAGGATGGTGCGGCCGATGCGGTTGACGGCGGCGACGTCCACCGGCCCGGACCGGGCCCCACTCGTCTGGCAGCTCGCGACGACCTTGCGCACCTCGTCGGTCGGCAGGCCGAAGTCCAGGGAGAAGAACGGCCGCAGGCGGACCTCGCCGGAGCGCAGCCCCCACATGTCTTCCGCGCCCCGGTTCCAGCTGTGCACTCGCAGATCCGCGTCCAGCACCACCACGCCGGCCGCGATGCTGGAGAGCACGCCCTCCAGGAAATTGCGGGCCTCATCCAGTTCCCCGGAGCGGATCCGCATCTCCTCGTTCATGGTCTCCAGTTCCTCGTTGCCGGACTGGAGCTCCTCGTTGGTGGTCTCCAGCTCCTCATTCGTCGACTGGAGTTCCTCATTCGTGGTCTCCAACTCCTCGATACTGGACTGGAGCTCCTCATTCGTGGTCTCCAACTCCTCGTTCGTGGACTGCAACGCGTCGTAAGCCGCCTCCAGCTCCCCCCGGGTGCGGGTGAGCTCGTTGTTCAGCCTCGTCGTGACCGTGGTGTCCAGGAACGTCAGCGCGACCCCGACCGGCTGGCCGTCGGCGGCGGACATCGGCTGGATGACGATGTCCAGGAACTGGATGTCACCGTCGTGCAACTGCCGTTCGGCCGCGGCAACCCGGACGGCGTGGCGCTCGGTTTCGGCCTGCTCGATCAGCGAGCGCAGCTCGATCGGCCGGTAGGAGATCTCCAGATCCCGAAACGGCCGGTTCAGGTCGTACGTGGTCAGGCCGAACTGGGCCCGAGCGGCGGCATTGATCAGGACGATCGCGCCATCGGGGTCGAGCGCGATGGTGGCGCTCGGGGAGGTCTCCAGGGTCAGGTCGCGCAGTTGGCGCCTGCGCCCGGCCTCCCGGACCTCCGCGCCGCTGGTGGCGTCCATCTTCAGCGGCGCCGGATTGTAGGGCGCGACCGATTCCCCCGGGCGGCGCCGGAAGATCCGCTGGCGCATGTTGGCGACCTCGAAGCGCTCGCCGTCGGACAGCAGCATCTCGGCCTTGCCCAGGAACAGGTGGCCGCCCTCACGCAGGGCGAAGTGGAATCGGTCGACGATCCGCGACTGGGCCTCGGAGTTGAAGTACATCAGGGTATTGCGGCATACCAGGAGGTCGAGGCGGGAGATCGGCGCGTCCCGGGTGATGTCGTGCCGGCCGAAGATCACCCGCCGGCGCAGGTCGGGCCGGAACGCGAACTGGGAACCGTTGGGCTCGAAGTACTTGGCCCGCAGTTCCGGAGCCAGGGGCTCGAGCGCCTTGGCCGAGTACAGGCCGCTACGCGCCTCGCGCAGCGCCTCCTCGTCGACGTCCGTGCCGTAGATCTTGACGCGCCGGGCGCATTCCTCGACGCCGAGGACCTCGGCGAACAGGATCGCCAGGGAGTACGGCTCCTGGCCGCTGGAGCACCCGGCGCTCCACACCCGGATCTCCTCGTCCGCCCCGCGGGCCGCGATCAGCTCGGGCAGCACCTCCCGCTGCAGATAGGCCCAGGCCTCGGCATCCCGGGTGAAGCCGGTGACGTTGATCAGGATCGTGTTGAACAGGGCCCGGAACTCCTCGGCGTCGGCCTCCAAGCGGTCCCGGTAGTCGGCGTAGTCCCCGATCCGGGCGTCAGCCATCCTCTTGCGAATTCTCCGGCCCAGCGTGGAACGCTTGTAGCCGGCGAAGTCGAAGCCACGGGATTCCCGGATGAAGACCAGCAGCTCTTCCAGGTCGCCACCGGGCTCCGGATCCGGTGCGACATCGTCCGCGGTCATTGGCCCGCCGATCCGACCAGATCGCGGATGACCTGGGCGATCTCCTCGAGCGGAAGCACGAAGTCGACCACACCAGTCTCCACGGCCGCCTGCGGCATACCGGCGAAATCCGCCGATCCCGGGTCCTCGGCGATGACGGTGCCGCCGCGGGACTTGACCGCGGTCACTCCCATCGCACCGTCCTTGCCGGTTCCGGTCAGCACGCAGGCGATCGCCCGCGCACCGTAGGCGCCCGCCATCGACTCGAACAGCAAATCCGCCGACGGACGCACGAAATGCACCAGTTCGCTGTCCGACAACGCCAACAGCCCCGCCGCGCCGACCAACAGGTGCTGGTTGGGAGGGGCTACATAGATGGTGCCGGGGCGGGCCAGCTCGCCCACCTCGGCAAGCTTGACCGGCAACTGCGTGCTGCGCCCCAGCACGTGGGCGATGACGGTCTCGTGCCGCGGATCAAGGTGCTGCACCACCAGCACCGGGACCGGGAACCCGACCGGCAACGCACCGAGCAGCACCCCCAGCGCGGTGATACCGCCGGCCGACGAGGCCACCGCGACCACCCCGTACCGCGCCTCCGGCCCGTCGGGCCGGGATACCTCCCGCGCCACCTGCTCGCTCACCAGCGGGCACCGGGCTGCCGGGGAACACACTGCAGACCCGCCCAGCACGCGTATGCTGCCCGCGGCTCCCAGGGCGTCGAGCACAAAGTTGTGGACACGGCTTGAAGGCTAGCGGACCGACACAGTAGATCGTGCGAGAAAGAGACCCGACCTGGCCAGATTCGGCCGATCCAGGTATCGGCGGACAGTCAGGCGCTCCAGGACCCCAGCGAGCCCGCACCCGGCGCGAGGACCCGCCGCGCGAAGCCTGTGAACCCACCAACCGGCCTCGTCGGGTTCGAAGCGGGCCAACCAAGGTGCTACCGGGTCGACTACGCTCAGGACAATCAGGGAATGGAGGCCGAGGTGCAGGAGCATGACGTGGAGCAGACGGCTGAAAGCCGCGAACAGCGTATCGCAGGCACCTTCGCCGCGCTTTCCGACACTCTCGCCGACGACTTCGACATCATCGACTTCCTCGGCGCGCTGACCAGACGTTGCGTGGACCTACTCCCGGTGGCCGCGGCCGGGGTACTGCTGGGCGACCACGGTGGGCAACTGCACCCCCTGGCCGCTTCCGACGAGATCGCCCGGCTGCTGGAACTGCTCGAGATGCAGAACGACGAAGGACCGTGCCTGGACTGCTTCGGCAGCGGCACTCCGGTCATCAACGGAGACCTAGACGCGGCCGGCACCGCCTGGCCCGCCTTCGCCGCCCACGCCCGCGCCAGCGGCTACCAGATCACCCACGCGCTGCCGCTCCAGCTGGGAGACACCGTCGTCGGCGCACTCAACCTCTTCGGCTGCACCCCCGAACCGCTCGGCCGCGCGGACGTCGACCTCGGACGGTCGCTGGCCGAGGCCGCAGTCGGCGGGATCTCGCACCAGCGCGCCGTCGCCTGCGGCGGCGAGGCGGCGCTCCAGCTCCAGCTCCAGCTCCAGCGCGCCTTGACCAGCAGGATCCTGATCGAGCAAGCCAAGGGAGTGCTCGCAGAACGGATGCAGGTCCACGTCGACGACGCGTTCGCGGTCCTGCGCGACCATGCCCGCAGACACCACCAGCCACTGTCGGAACTGGCCCGCGCGGTCGCCGAAGGCGGCGACCTCGAGGGCCCGAACGACAAGATCCGACACTGGTAAGCCCGCCACCGCACGGCAACGGGCGGCCGCACCCACCCGCCGTCGCGCGCCCGCGTAGACCTGAAAGTGCCGAAAACATATGCGACGTGCTGGCATTCGTGAAGGACTCCCCCGGCGCGGTCCCATCGGCGCACCCGCAGCGTGTCGAGGTCGATCACGTCGTCCGGCAGCGGACGCAGCGGCGCAGCCAGCCCGAGGAAGCGGTGCGGACGATGCGTGGACTCGGTCATGCTGGTCTTATCTCCCACGTTCGTGCGGGCGTTGCGTCAGTTCCCTGTTTCGGGTACGCCGTTGATCGCAGCGACGTCCAGCGGCGGGCGGGTCGCTATCACCGGCGCCGCGGCTGCGGTCGTCTCGCGGGCGAGGAATGCGCCGAGTTCGGCGATGGTGGTCATCGGCGGAGCAGGGAAGACGACGGTGGTGTTCTTGTCCACCCGATCTCCACCAGGCTTTGCAGCCTCCGAAGGCAAGCCCCGTCGCTGCACCGCGCCGGTCATGCGCCGACGGTTGGCCCCCGGCCGCGCACGTGCCGCCGCGGACACGGCCCCGGCCGCTCGTGCATGGCCCTGATCATCCAGCTGGGGAGAGCCGAACTGCACGCCTTTCTCCGTGCCCTGCCCTCCGATCGCTTTCCCACGCTGGTCGCCCTCGGCCAACACGTGTGGGTCGACGACCGCGACGAACGCTTCACCACCGGTCTGGCCACCATCCTGCACGGCCTCGATACCACCAGGCCCCTGGCCGGCGGCGACGCGACGCCCGACCAGCGCTGAGCTGGGACGGTCGGCGCCGCCTTCCCCACGAACAGCTCAGGCCCGTCCAGGTTCCCCGGACTCCGTCAGTGAGGCGACACTGGTCCGGAGGGGAGTTTGCGATGCGCAGGCTCATCCGCCGGAGTTCCGGCCCCGTGCTGACCGGCCGGCCCAGTCCGGGGGCAAGCCGCACTCCGAGCCGGCGCGTGATCCTCGTATCTCAGCGTCCTGACCGCGCAACCGGTCGCCCGGTCAGGTGTGCCGTCCGGGTTTCGGGGCTGCGCCGTGAACTTCGTGCGTCCGGCCCGGTGGAGGTGGCCCTTCCCGGCCCAGCGTTTGAGGAGAGCCGGCTGCGGGAGTCTCACCGTCACCGCTCGCACAACCGCGCGTGAGCCTCTCGGCTCTCACGGCTCCCATCGTCCAGACGGCGGGTTTGAGCCCGAGCTTCCAGTGCCCGAAGGCCAGGGCTGTCTTCGGGCGGTTTCCGCCGGCAGTGAGCACCGCCCACCACCGGCCCGCAGGCCCGCCAGTCCGCCGGCCGATCATCGCAGTACTCCTGCCGATGAACAGCTCCCTTACGCCGATTCCTGCGCAGGGCCGCCCTCGGACTCCCAGTCGGCGATCCGCTCGGGGTCCGAGGCGTGCCCTGTCGGATCCGCATCCGACGCGGCGAGCAGTGCACTGGCGGACTGCAGGTTGCCCTCGGTGGCGGCGTTGACCATGAGGCGCTCCGCGGTCTCGGCGTCGAGTTCCGGGGGTACGACGAGCAGATCCCAGCGCGCGCCTCCGCGCAGGGAGATCAGGCAGATGTCGCTGCGGTCCTGCTCGGCGTCGAACCATCCCACGCTCACCACGTGATCGCCGGTGACCACCTTCTTCGGGATGTCGGGCCACATGGCCACCTGCACCGTGGCGTGATAGATCCGTCCCCACACCGGATCGAGCGCCGCGACCAGCGCGGGCAATTCACGCGTCAGGTCGCGCGAGCGCGGCCACCAAGCCCCGTTCACCATGCCCGGGTGATCGCTCGGCTGCTTGAGCCGCAGGCGAACCGCGGTCGGCGGGAGATCGCCGCGGAATGCGGGAGGAACGTTGGCTGCAGTCATGTGCGGGCCTGTCCCCGGGCCGGCAAAGGTCCGGAATCATCTATCCGCCGGATGGCGGGCCCGCCCTGCTCGGCGAGCCTCGATACGCGCCCCCGGTCGGTACCAGCCTACGACCTGCCGGAGCAGCTCGCAGCCGGCCTTCCGGCCCGCCTCGCTCAGGATGAACTGCCTTAGGATCAACCGCGCGCAGTTCGTCATGCGGACTGAGCAGGCGAGTCCACCGGTCGAGGTCGGCTGCGATATTCGCCGCTAGGACCCAGGCGACGTTCACCTCCTTGCCTGCTTTGACCTGGTGTTCGGCCGCGCCGCGGTCGCGGTGGAGAGCGTCGAGGAAGAACGGGTGGTGGCTGCCGGGCACGCCCGGGAGGGCCGAGAGCGGCACACGATCTCGATTCGTTCGCTCACCTGCACGATCGCATCGGTCAGCTGGTCGATGCGCTCAACGCGGATGCGGCATACGAACGCGTGATGTTCCCGGAAGCTGCCGGTCAGCGCCTCGACGAGGTCCGGGATGCGGGTACGCATGCGGGCCTTGGCCATCTCGGCGAATACATGCACGTCGCGTTCCCCCTCGACCTGGGCGCGGAGCATGGGCCGGCCGGAGACTCCGAGTTTCGGCAGGTAGATGGGGAAAACCAGCCGATCGAAACGGCAAGGCGTCCCAAACCGACCTCACTCACCGGCGCGGTGGCGCTTGGGCCTGGGCCGACGGCGGTCCTCGCCGTCCTGGTTACGGCGCGTCGCGCCGCAGCCGTTTCCCGGAGCTGCGACGATCGACGTGGCATGGACAGGATCGCAGACGGAGACGCCCACCACGTTGACCGAACCCGACGATCTCACAGCCCCGCTCGGTAAGACACTGTTCAGCACCGCCGGCAGCTTCTACCTGCTCGGCGCGGCAGTCAGCCTCGCAGCCGATCTCTCCTACTGGGCGCAGCTGCCCTCGGGCGGGCGCGGCCTCGGGTCGGTGTGGATCCTCGCTTTCACGTGTGTGGCCATCGGCGCGGTCGTCGGGTTCGTGCTCCTGGTGGCCCGCACCAGGCTGCCTGTTCGCTTCGCCGCGGTTCTGCCTTTTCTCGCGGTCGTACTGATCACGGTGCCTATGCTTGCGGGTAGGCGGTTGGCGCCCACCGGCGCGATCCTGCTGCTGTGGCCCGTGATGTACGCCGGGAGCCTGCTTGCTGAATCCGTGGCCTGGATCACCACCGTGGTGAGCCTGATCGCCCTCTTGGCCGCGAGCGTGGCCGATCCCGACCGGACCCTGACCAACTTCGGCCCCACAGCAGCGACAGTCGTGCTCACGTTCTACGCCACGGCCGCCCTCCAGCGACGCCGCCGCCGCCTCGTAGCGCGCCTCACGCATCAGGCGGGCACCGACACCCTCACCGGTCTGGCCACCCGGCGCACCTTCCTGCAGACGCTCGCGCGCGAGGTGGCTGAACATCGGCGCCGTGGCAGTCTCCTATGCCTGTTGATGATCGATGCCGACCGATTCAAACAGGTCAATGACACGGCCGGCCACGACATCGGTGACGAGGTGCTGCGCCGGCTCTCCGCGCTGCTCCTGCGCGACACGCGCGGTGGCGACCTCCCGGCCCGATTCGGAGGCGAGGAGTTCATGCTGCTCATGGTCGACTGCTCCCTGACCGACGCGACCGCCCGCGCCGACGAACTGCGGGCCTCGATCGCCGCCGAGTCCACCGGCTGGCCCCATCCCCTCACCGTCAGCATCGGCGTTGCCGAACTCTCGACCCACGTGCCCGAACCCGACGCCGGATCCTTGCTTCTCAGGCACGCCGACGAGGCCCTCTATGCGGCCAAACAAGCCGGACGAGACCGAGTACGCACGCGCGAAAGCTAGACCGCGTCTTCAATGCGGGGGTGCCGAGTGACGTTGCTGATCACCGTCTGATCGCGGTGGCGCAGCAGCGTCTCTGGCGTCACCAGCCAGTGCCGGCGTAGGCCACGGGCAACAGCCGGGCGAGCGCGCAGAGATCCCGGTCGGTCCAGTCGAGCCTCGGCCTCGGATTCGCTCGACGAAGCACCGCCACCTCATGCCGAAGGATGAGGATCTCGGCGTTCAGTGGCAGTTCCTCGCGTGGGCGTATGGTGGAGACGGGCATGCGAGCCCGGTCGAACCGCGCCCGGCGTCGCTCCCCGATCCCTTGCGAGGCACGATGCGCTGCATGATCGCCGGTCAACCCTTCTACCTGGAGGCAGCTCAGGTGGAGACAGCCATGCGCGGCGCCGAACCCGAACCACTGCGCGGCGCGTGCGCACAGGTGGCCGGCCTCTGGTACCCCGTCATGCAGATCGGCGCGGCGGTGACCGGCCAGGACCGGCGCGATTTCACTGGCGCCGAGGTATCCAGAGCGCTGCTCAGTCTCGGCTTGACCTGCAGGTCCGCACCTCCCGTCGCGCTCTGACGGGGAGCGAGCCGACCCGAGTGCTGAACTCGTCACGAGACCGTCCCGAACCGGCTCGATCCAGATGCAGGCGACGGTCGGGATCGTCAGCATGCGCATGATCGCCATGTCGGCGGGCAGCGCCGCGACGTGCCACTCCATCGCCGCCTGAAGGAGACCCTCCGCTTCGGCCTTGTGCGGGCTGGTGATACTCTCCTCGGGCTCGATGATCGGCACGAGTCCCGCGGCGGCGATCCGGGCAGCGATCTCGAGCAGTTGTCCTATGATCGCCTCGATCCCGCCGACGTCCGTGCTGCGCGTCCGCCAAGTCCTTATCCACTTTCAGGAACGGGACGACGTCGCGCTCTTCCCAGAGTTAGCGCCCAGTCGAGGGCCCGTCGACCGTCCAGGTCATCGTCTGCTCGAACAGGATGGCCGCGATCACCCCCGTCCCGTCGCAGGCCGGCCTGGTCACGACGCGCGTGCGCATGGCGTGGACACAGGTCGCACATCTCATCATCGCTCGAATGGCGGTCTGCCTCGACCCCACCGCCGTCCGCGTCGAGAGCCACGGCTCCGAGGATCCCGCTTCGTGAGGCCTGCCGCGGCGTCACGCCCGGGCTAGGGGCGCTACTGTGGAAGCAGTCCAAGACGCTCCAGCCCCTGGCGCCGTGATTTCCGGCGTGCAGCATGTGGGAAAGGGCAGGCGCCGGCCACCATATCCGGCGGGCCCAGTCCTTTCTCGCATCTGGCGCCTCAGAGCCGAAGGCTCAGGGCATATCCATGGACACATCAGATTGGCGAAACCACCTCCAGACCCACATGGGCATCGAGTTCGACGCCTCCCGGATGCAAGTCCCCTCATGCCCTTCCCGAAGTCCACGCCACGCCCCGGCCGCCGAGCGCCGGGCTCGACGGGGCCCTGTCTCGCCGCGCGTACGCCCTCGGGAAAGGGCCGTCGGCCGGATGAGGCGCCTACGGCAGGCGGAGAACTGCGTCAATACGCATGCCTGGCTGATCACGCGAGCCTGCATGCGGGACAGCACCGCGGACCAGAACGGCGACTCAGGAGCGGCCTGGCTTGTCGGCAGCCTCGTCGAGCCGCCCATCAACGCAGCGGCGTACGACGACGCGCCGGCTGAGGCCGTACGTGGCGTGCGCGCCAGCGACCTGTCGCTCTTCTCCAACCGGCGGGGCGGTCCCGAGCATGTGATCGCCCCCGCTGCTCCGGAACAGCGACCGGCACCTGTCCGACACGCTGGACCGTCCGCGATCGCTTCGACGCGCAAGGAGCCCGTGACGTCATGACGCCGCTGGAACCGGAGACCATTTCGAGCAACCAGGACACCGCGCCGGACGACCCGCCGATCATCACGGTGGGCGGCGGCGACTGGGAGGAAGTCCTACGCGCCACGGCCGAATGCGCGGACGAGCGCATCATCGTGAACATGGGGCCTCAGCACCCTTCCACCCACGGCGTCCTGCGGCTGATTCTGGAGATAGAGGGCGAGAGCGTCATCGAGGCCAGGTGCGCCATCGGGTACCTGCACACCGGGATCGAAAAGAGTCTCGAGTACCGCAACTGGACCCAGGGCGTGACGTTCGTGACCCGCGCCGACTACCTCGCGCCCGTCTTCAACGAGGTGGCGTACTGCCTCGCGGTCGAGCGGCTCCTGAACGTCACCGAACAGATACCGCCACGCGCGAGCGCGATCAGGGTCCTGCTGATGGAGCTGAACCGGATCTCCTCGCACCTGGTCGCCATCGCCACCGGCGGCCTGGAGCTCGGCGCGCTCACCGTGATGACCAACTGCTTCCGCGAGCGCGAACTGATCCTGGACGTCATGGAAGCGGTCACCGGCCAGCGCATGAACCACGCCTTCGTGCGCCCCGGCGGCCTCGTGCAGGACCTGCCGCCCGGCGCCGACGCCGCGACCCGCGAGGTGCTGCGCATCCTTCCGGGCCGCATCCGGGACCTCGAACGCCTCCTGGACCACAACCCGATCTTCCTGGCCAGGACCCGCTCGATCGGCTACCTCAATCTCGCCGGGTGCCTCGCGCTGGGGGTGACTGGGCCCGTCCTGCGTGCCACCGGGCTGCCCCACGACCTGCGCAAGGCGCAACCGTACTGCGGCTACCAGGACTACGAGTTCACCATCCCCACCCGTGACGGCGCCGATGTCTACAGCCGCTACCTGATCCGGATAGCCGAGATGAAGGAATCGCTCAAGATCATCGAACAGTGCCTGGACCGGATGCCCTCGGGCCCGGTCATGATCGCCGACCGTAAGGTCGCCTGGCCCGCGCACCTCGCGCTCGGCGGCGACGGCCTGGGTACCTCCGCGGACTGGATCCGGGAGATCATGTTCGAGTCGATGGAATCTCTCATCATCCACTTCAAACTGGTGACCGAAGGCTTCGCGGTCCCGCCCGGCGCCGTGTACTCGGCGGTGGAATCCCCTCGCGGTGAGCTCGGCGCCCACGTCGTGAGCGACGGCGGCACCCGCCCCTACCGCGTTCACCTGCGTGACCCCTCCTTCAACAACCTCCAAGCCGTACCGGCCATGGTCCAAGGTGGCATGCTCGCCGACGTCGTCGCCGTCCTGTCCTCGCTCGATCCCGTACTGGGCGGCGCCGACCGCTAGTAAATCCCGGCAAGGCGACGCGGCGTGACCGACGCGACGGCGGGCTCGAGACCGTCCTGCACGTGCCCGGCGTCGGGTGTCGGTCACCGCGCACCTCGCCGGGGAGGAGCAGTCGTTCCCGCGGTCGGTCGCGGCGCGCCCCGCCGATCACCCGCGAGATTTCGGCGCCGATGTGCACTCCGGAAAGAAGGGCAGCCCGACCCGACCGCACGCCGCTGCCCCACACACCCCGCCCGGCGACAAGGCAAGTGCTCTGATACATGGTCCGATGGACCGGCTGTGCACAGCCTGGCCATCGCGACTCACGCGCTGAGGCCCGAGGGGAGCGAGCAGAGGGTCTCTAGCCCCCGCGTACACCACTGATGTCATTGGCCCTCTGGCCGGAAAGTCCCGCCGGTTCGCTCGACCGCTTCCTGCCTGCGCGTGCATGGCCATGTCCCCTTCTGCGGCCCGCGGGACCGACCAAGGGGTCGATCGGCGTGGGGCGATACGAGCGTGGCCCCGCCCCCATTGATGCGGCACGAACTCGACCCCGGCCTGTTCGGCATCTACGGCTGCTCCACCCTGACCGCGGCGGATATCCTGGGCGAGACCGCCAAGATACACCGCTTCAAATCCAAGCCCGCCTACGCCGTGCACAACGGCACCGCGCCGCTGGCGCCGAGGGTGCCGGCGTCGCCTTGACCACGTAGAGCTCCCAGGTCCCTTGCCGGGGCGTGCACCCAGACCTCGCCTCGGGTGAGCGTGTACTGCGTCAGATAGCCGTTCTGCTCGTTTCAGCCGTGGGCCGGTTGAGATTTCCGCGGGGACCCCTATACCCGCGGCATCATGGCGCACTACTGTCAGTAGCACCGTCCCGGACCCCGGCGTCGTGCGCCGGGGCGAGTCACGCCCCGGCCGTGAAGAAGCCGGGGCCCTGGTGACCGCAACACTGAGTACCGCGATAGTTCCCCTCCTGACCGCAGCCTCCGCGGCTTGGCGATCCCGCCGACGACGCGGCGGCGCGCACGACGCTTTCGACGCACCGTGGCCGGACACTCTCGGCGAGCACACGGTTCTCGGGTACGACGCGGCACACGGTGCCGCGGCGCCCGCCGTCTTGTCCCACGGCGGCAGTTGCCCGCCGCGCCGTCCCTGGCGCGCTCGCGCCTGCGCCGATCCGGTGAGCAGCGCGGCGGTGATCGCTACCCGGCCCAGTCGGCCGGCTGGGCGCTCTGGTGACGTCCCGCCTCCGCCTGCGGTCGAACGCCTGGCCGGTTCGCCCGCACCGCCGCCTGCTGCGGATCGCGCGGTGACGGTGGAGCTGTTGCGGCGGATGGGTGCGCTCGGGCCGGAAGACGGGCTGCGGGTGAGCCTGCGTGAGGCGGTCATCCGGGACCACATGCGCGATGCGTGGTATATCACAGCGCTCTACAGATTCCGTGGCGCACAGGGCGAGGACGATGTACAGCTCGCCTACCGGAGCCTGGCCGCAGCGGTGGACCGCTTCGATCCCGAGTCCGGCGGCAGCTTCCTGAGCCAGGCCGTCCCAGTGATCCTCCGGGAGGTCAAGGCCAGTCGCCAGGACGACGCCGGAATTCTCCGTGCTTCTCGGCGAACACGGCAGGTTGCCGAGGCACTGCGCGTGAGCGCCGGGCAGCTCACACGGGAGTTGGGGCGTTGCCCGAGCATCCCGGAACTGGCCGTGGCCATGGGTGAGAGCTGCGAGGACGTCGCCGAGTCGCTCGACGCCGCACTGGGATTGACGGCGGCCCGCAACGACCTGCCAGAGGCGGCATCGCAGGGCGTGACCGGGCCCAGGGAGCGCGGCGCGCCCGTGACGCAGCCGAGTCGAGAGGCATTCGCGGTCATGTTCGCCCGGCTGGAGTACCGGGCCAAGCAGGTGTTGTTGATGCGGTTCCTGCGCAAGATGAGCCCGGCGCAGATCGCCGCCGAACTCGGTGTGCGCCTGGAAGAGGTCTCACGACTCCTGGATCAGAACCTGGGCCGGCTCGGCGCGGCGCGGGGCGACCCGCTCGGCGACCTGACCGACAGGCAGCACGCAGCCCCCGACCCCGACCTGCCCCCGACCTCGCCGACGGGTCGCGAGAGATCACGGCTCAGCCCGTGCACCATGGACCCGGCCTGCTCGCCGCATGAACCTTCAGCCGGTCAGCCAGAGACAGCGGTGCGCCGACGGACTGCCCGAAGACCAGTTGACGAAAGGCAATGACGTGAATGTCGCGAAGAAGTCCAAGCACACCGCCGAAGCGCTCAAGGGCCGTACCAAGAGATTCCTCGGCCGCGTCACCGGCAGCCGCCGCCTTCGCGCCGAGGGCCGCGGCAACCAGGTCAAGGGCGACACCGAACAAGCCGGAGCGAAGATCAAAGACGCCTTCGAGCACTGACACCTGGCCTTGATCACCCTCGCCATGAGCGGACCACCGACCTTGATCGTCTTCCCGGAGGAGACTCAGTGATCACGCGAACCAGGTCCGCCGGCGCACGGGCGGCGCCAGGCTGGGTATCGCAGGGTTAGCGGCTCTCACACCCGTGACAGTTCACGCGGCCGCCCCGACACCCCGCGCGACCGGGGTACTCTCCGGCGCGGGCCAGGCCCGGGACCTGGTCGCACGACCGGGCACACGCGTTCTTCTCCCGCCCGAGCTGGAACGCCGAGTTTCTCGGGGTCGTGCTCCCGCATCTGATCGTCAGGACGCTGCCCTCGCCTCAGACGGCGGGTGACGATGGCGGTGGAAGACACGCCGTTCAAGCGGCGCGGGAAGTAGGTGTTCGGCACCCGCCCGGCAGCACGACGGCGCCGCGCCCGGCACCAAGCCGGCCGGGCGCGGGAACCGTTTCGTGGTGGTCGGGATCATCGTGGAGTTGCCGTACCTGTCCGCCTCGATCACCACCGGCGCCGCCTCGGATCTCGGACGGATGCGGCAGGGCGGGGTGCGACGGACGGGTGGGCGCGGCCGCGTGGTCAGGAGTCGGCCGAGCCCCGGTAGTAACGTCGAAGCGTCTGCGATAACCGAGTAGGTCGCCGTCCTCGTCGAGGTCGACCTCGTAGGTGGCCATCAGGCTCGTGGTGCCCGGGATCCGAGCCACCTCCACCACGTCCACACAGACGCGCCAGTTCTTGCCCTCGACCCGCCCCACTTCGGAGCTGCCCTCGGCGGGGTGCCCGATGAGCCGGGTCGGACTCGTCGCGGCACGGCGGGCGGCCTCCTCCGCGCCGGTGACGCGCGTGGCGCGCTGCCAAGCCGGCGGGCGGGCGGTGGAACGCTGCGACCTCGACGACTGCGACCTGGATGACTTGGCTTCCATGATCTAAAGATTTTGCGCGAGGGCCGGATCCACTCCGGCTTCGGCGGCCAGAGCGACTTCGTTGTGGGTGCGTTGCCCTCCCCCGGTGGCCGGGCGATCATCGCGTTGTCTTCCTGGCATGCGAAGACGGGCAGCTCCACGATCGTCGGGCACTTCACGGAACCGGTCACCTCGCTCCAGCACACGGCCGTGGTCACCGAGGTCGGCCGGGCCGACCTGTTCGGCCTGTGCCAGCGCGACCAGACGGAATGAGACCACTGGATCTCCAGAACGGTCGGGAGCATTCGGAGGCAACACGGTGAAATCAGTGATTTTCCGCATTGACTAGAAGTTCTAGCAGGGTCCCGAACCTCCCCGGCAAGGCCCAGCCGTTCTTGTGCGCCGGTCGACTGAATAGTCTTCTCAGCTGACGAACAATTCATCGGTCTCCCCGACGCTGCCTATTCAAATGCCCTACTGGCATCGGTATGCACCAGCGCTGCGCCCCGCCAATCCCACGATCGCGCCAGCTCTTCCCCGCCCGGCTCAGCCTGCCGGAGATCAGCACTGGGCCGTGCCCTGCCGCATCCGAATCGACGCGCACGAAGGCGAACACCGCGATCGTGACGATGCGGCCCCGCAGAATCTGTCGCAGAACCCGGGTTCTGCAGGAGCGGGCGCGCGCCAGCGCCATCAGCCCTCCCGCCGAGGCGCGGATCCCGACGCCGGCACACCGTCACCGCTGTCTACGGGGCGACTCCGGATTCACCGGCTCCAGCTCCGCGGACCGGGCTCGCGCCGCCTCTACGCCGGACACCGCCTGGCCAGAAAGGCGGAGCACCCGCCAGGCTCATCCCGGGGTACAGAGCAGGCCTCGGTTTCGATCTCGTCTTATCAATTTCGGCGCTTGATCAGCGGTTCGCTCTCGCTCGCCCTCCCGATCCCCATCTGACGCATCACCTGCACCTTTTCCCCGACCGCTGCCGAGTAGCCGGGGGAATCGCCCCCCCCCCCCCCCGGCTCTCACAGATCCGTACGTGACGATTGCTCATTGTCAACGGCGATTGAAAACCGACCCCCTGGCGTCTCGTACTTCTTGTGCAGCCACCGCATCAGGTAGGCATGATGCGCGCCAGGAGAGGAAACAGCGCGGAGCGGTAGAACGCCCCGTAATACTGCATCCAGCCGCGCACGATCGGATTGAGGTCTTCCGCGCAGCGTCGTGCGCGCACATTGTGACGGCTTCGCGGATCGCTTTGGACTGTCCACGATCTGACACGCCGTCATGACGGCACGAAACCCCTGGTAGAAGCAGTCTTGTCTAGGGATCGCTTCACACCGAGGGGTTTCGTTGCCTCCTATCATCGCAGATGATCCGATCACGTTCACCTGCGTGCTCGAAGCCCGCCGCGAAACGGTGGATTTTGTAGCACGACTACTTCACCTGCGGCGATGCGCGCTCGGTACGCGCTCGGGCACGCGATCACTCGGTCCGTTCAAGCAAGCCGTGCTCGCGCTGCGCTGTTTCCTCGACAACACCCGCGTGCGCCAACTGGCCGTCGACAACGCGATCAGCGCCTCTACCGCCTACGACTACCTCAACGAAGCGATCGACGTGCTCGCCGCGCGCGACCCGTGCGTACACGACGCGCTGCTCGCCGCCAAGGCCGCCGGCGCGACCCACCTGAACCTCGACGGCACGCTCATCCACACCGACCGGGTCGCTATGCGCGGACCGAACGGGGCCGACCTGTGGTGGAGCGGGAAACACAAACACCATGGCAGCAACATCCAGGTCCTGTCATACCCCGACGGGTTCCCCTGCTGGGTCTCGGACGTACGCCCCGGCCGCGCACACGACACCACCTGCGCGAAGAAAGCTGAAGGCCTGCTGCCCGCACTCGAACTGTACGAGGCCGAATATCAGATGCCGACCCTGACCGACCTCGGCTACATCAGCCTCTCGCCCGCCATACGCCACCCGCACAAAAAGCCCAAGGGCGCCGGGCTCACCGAGACGCAGACCACGTACAACAAAGTCATACGTGGCGTCCACGGCATAGCCGAGCGAGCGAACGCCCTGCTCAAGGAGACCTTCGCCGCCCTCCAACACGTCAGCCTCAGCCCCACCCGCATCGGCGCGATCACCAAGGCCACACTCGTCCTACTCCACCTCGAGCACGGCCGCCCCATCCCCGGCGACCGTCCGGCAACGTCAACGGAGCCATCAGCCACCGCTTGACGTACAGCACCACCCACGGCAGGTCGCACACCGCCTCGGCCGCCTTGACCACCAGATCCCACGGCACGCTGTCGAAGAACTTCTGGATGTCCAGATCGATCACCCAGTCCGTCTTCCAGCAGCGTCGTCGGCAGATCGCCACCGCATCGAGCGCGGAGCGCTTGGGACGGTATCCGCAGGAGTCCAGGTGGAAGACCGGCTCGGCCCTCTTCTCCAGCACCTCGGCCACCGCCGTCTGCTCCACCCGATCCGCCACCGAAGGCACGCCAAGGATTCTCGTGCCCCCGCCATGCGGCTTCGGAATCTCGGCCGCACGCACCGGTGGCGGGAAATACGTGCCCGAGGAGAGCCGGTTCCAGATCTTGTAGTAGCCGGCGAAGTTGCGGTCGGCCAGCAGCAGCATCGCGGGCTCGAGCGAGGCGAGCAGGCGGCGGGCCAGGCCATGCTCACTGAAGCGCGCGACGGCGTCGAAAGCGGCGTCGATGACCGCGTGGGTACCGCACTCGATCAGCGCCATCAGCCTGACCTGGGGGTTCCCGGACGGTCGCCGATCACACTCGCGGATGCAGTCTGCGATTCGGGGAAAGCGGCGATGAGTAACGCCGGCATGGCCATTGACGACCCTCCAACGGCGTCGCATACTCCTCCCCCCAATCGTTCCGGAAACGTTTCCGGAACCGGGCCGAGCCCTCCCACGGCACGTGCCCCACCATTTCGCAGGAGCGATGATGCTCAAGTCCGTACACCCACGACGGCGCGCCGTCCTGGCTGTCATCACGGCGGTAGTCCCGGTCGCCGCGCTCGTCACCGTCATCTCGGTGCCCACCACGGCGATGGCCGCCGTCCCCGCGCCGCCCGCCGGCTGGACCACCGTGTTCAGCGACGACTTCAACGGTGCCGCCGGAACCGGAGTCAACACCGCCAACTGGCTCTACGACACCGGCACCAGCTACCCCGGCGGCGCCGGGAACTGGGGTACCGGCGAAGTCGAGTCGGA
The DNA here is from genome assembly GCF_000504285.1 of Actinospica robiniae DSM 44927. Taxonomy (NCBI): domain Bacteria; kingdom Bacillati; phylum Actinomycetota; class Actinomycetes; order Catenulisporales; family Actinospicaceae; genus Actinospica; species Actinospica robiniae. The sequence continues at coordinate 1,510,435 of NZ_KI632511.1, forward strand.
GACCACCTCCACCACCAACGTCTACCAGGACGGCCAGGGCCACCTGGTCATCAAGCCGGTCCTGAGCAACGGCGCCTGGACCTCCGGGCGAATCGAGACGCAGAACACCTCCTTCGAGGCCCCGGCCGGCGGCGAGATGGAGATGACCGCCTCGGTCGAGCAGCCCAACCCCGGCAGCGGCCTCGGCTACTGGCCCGCGTTCTGGGCGATGGGCGCCGCAGCCCGCGGCGTGGGCGCGACCAACTGGCCGAGCATCGGCGAGCTCGACATCATGGAGGACGTCAATGCCCTGAGCGAGGTGTCCCACACCAGCGGCGCCGCTCGAGACAACGAGGTCCCGGGCGGCCCCGTGTTCGCGCCGCCCCGGACAGGGCCCGAGCAGGGTGGAGCCACACGGTTTCCGACACTGCTTTCTCATCCATCATCGCAGGTCCAAGCCAGTAGCCGAGCCTCGGGCGAAGTACACGGATCTGCGCGAATGCGCAATAGTCGAAGACCGCCGCAGGCTGTGTGCACAGCGCTCGGCCGATCTGGAACGGACACTCGGCGCTGATCACCCGCAGCCCCGCGGGCCTGCGGATGGCCAGGGGCGCGTCGATAAACAACTTCGGGTTATGATCTACTTGGCGGGTTCGTGGCCTGCGATGGATGCGAGCTGGGCGCTCCCGCGCTTGGCGTAACGCGCGGTGACCGCCTCGCGGTCGGCCACCTGCAGCCCGGTGCCGTCGATCGCCACGTGCGCAGCCCCCGCCAGTGCGCCCCCGGGCTCTCGCGCCGGGCCACCGGACCGGACACCGCGTCGAACAGCGCCTTGAGCGGCGCGGCACCCAGCCGACGCCGGGCACAGGCGAAGGAGGAGGAATGTGGGCACGTCGCAGCCAGCCCGAACCTGCGCGAGGATTTGCCCGCGGCCGGGAGCCCCGGTTTTTGAAGATCGATGGTGTGCGTAGGCGTGAATGCGACCGCTCGCGCCGTCCGGAGTGGCGACGGGCACTGTCACGCACTCGTGGGCCGAAATACCACAGTCGGGTAAGCGCGTCGACCGCACTTGGCCGGAACTCGACCGGACCATAGTCGCACCGGCTCACACGGGGGCTGGCGGAAGCACGCAGAGAGGTACGCGCTTGCGTACGGTGAAGGCGCTGTGAGGAGATGGAAAAGCGGGACAAACCCGCAGGGTCGATAGGCGCCCAGACCCCGCGCCTCGGTCACTGAAACGCGCCGGCGGAGTGAGCTCATCTCTGCGGGCACAAAGTGGAGCGGTCGTCGCCAGGCACCGCTCGACCGAGGAGCGGACATGAACGATCCTACGGGCGCACGGGATGCCCGCGGCGGTGTGCCGGCGAATCACAACAGCGCCGGCCACACCACGCCTGAATTGCGCGAAGGCGAGGTCGGCGGCCGGGTGCGAGCGTCGGCACCCGCCCCGGAGGACGGGTTCCGGGCAGAGTTGTCCGACGTTTCCGGCCCGTCTTCGTGCGCGCAGGGGGCGTTGCGGCGAGGTGTCGTGGACGCCGGCGTGGAGCACTGGAGGGGGCTGTTCATCGACTCGGGCCGTCGGGGACTGGTCAGGTCCGGGCGCGTGAAGGCGCAGCCGTCAGCCGCCAACCTGGCGGCTGAGAACGCGGCCCTGAAGTCCGCGCTGCGCACCTGCTGCCGCCGCTTGATACCGCAGGAATCCGCACAGTCGCCGAGGAACGAGTGCGACGTCACGAGCGTATTGCCGACCTGCGCGCAACTGGTGGAAGGTTACATGGCGCAACGTCCGGGCTACGGCAATCGCCGGATCCACGAGCTGATGATCGCCGACGGGCACGTCGTTTCCGCCTCCACCGTGCGCCGCGCGATGGACGTTTCCCAGCGTCGCCCGGGGACTCCCGAAGCAGTCAGCGCATGACCCGAGCGCACAGCGCCCCGGCACGGGGAGGGTCGTTGGTCACCCCGCACTTCTACATTCCTGGACCGTTTGATCCAGACGAACTGGCGGGCGCGCTCACGCTCGCCCACACCGTCGTGATCCGCGACCCCGGACACGACATCCAGGCCGTGTTCGACGTCATGAACGAGGATTACAGCGTGGACCTCACCCAGGACCAGTGCGGGCAGGTCGCTCGCGCGGTCCTGTACTTTCTGTGCGGGATCGGGGCGCTCGATACCCGGGACGCGATCAGGGCGCTGCACAAATGGCATCTGAGGAACCGGCGCAAGCAGGACGTGCTGGCATGGGCTATCGCGGAGACGCTGCTAAAGCTCCGGTCGCCCTCCCGCTCGGCATGACCGCGACGGAACTGCGCCGGGTGTGCGAGACGGCCGCCGACGCGCTGTGCGCGGGAGGCGGACCGGCGCGCCGGATTGCTCACCCCGCAGCCGACTGCGTTCCACGACGGCCGAGTCCGGCGTGGCCTGTCCGTGCACCGCATTGCCCTGGTACGGCCCACGACGTCGTGAAACACGGTAGCTCGCCTCGCGATTGCCGCCTCATCCGCATGCCCCCAGGCAGTGAATCAAACTCCTCATACTCGCACTGCTCTCTCGGTTCCGGCCGGTAGCCGGACCATTCGGCTGTCGGGCAACGAGAGGCATCGCGCTTCTTGCTCCGCCCTTCCAACAGCGCGCGCGAGAAACTCGCGATCATGCCGGGCTCCGCGGCGAGCCGCCGGCACGCCTCGGTGCGGGAGTAGCCGCCGGACAGGGCCAGCACTCGCAGGACGCGGGGGTCTGCGGCCAGGTCGGAATAGAGGCCGGCGACGCTCGGGATCGTCAGCTTGAGCATGATCGCCGTGTCGGCGGGCAGCGCCGCGACGTGCCGCTCCAACTCCGCGCGCAGCAGTTCCTCCGCCTCGAGGGCGGGCAGGAGATGGCCGGCGCTGCTGTAGGTCAGCCGACCGGCGGCCCAATCGATCCAGCACCGATCTGCAAGGCGCGCGCGGGCGTCGGAGTCCCGTGGCAGCCGGGCGTATATCCGAATTCAGGCTCCATCCGGCATCGCCCGGTTCACGGTGCAGGTAGAAGTCGATGAAGCGCACCATGGCGCTCCACGGGGCACAAAACCGGCCCGGGCTCGCTCCGCGGTCCTGGGCGAGGTCCTCCTCGCTCAGCAGCAGCGTCTCGATGAGGATGCGCTCGCGCTTGCCGAAGTGGTGCAGGACGTGGCCTGAGCTCATCCCCACACGGCCGGCGACATCGCGCGCGTGCACGGCGTCGGGGTCCTGCTCGTGCGCACTTGGGCGGCTACCCCTCGCACTGTAGTTTCCAGGTGATGCGCGTGCCCGGACCCCGCGAGGCTGGTTGCCGCCCGCCTGACCCGGCAGCGGCAGGCGGACCACGCGGCTGGTCGCCGACCGGGCGCGCAGTCGGGAAAGGGGTCGATCACCAAGCCCGTCCTCTTGCTGCCCGGCGTGCTCGAAGCGGGCCAGGATGCGTCGGCGATGGCGACGTGAATCTGAACGCTGATGCGCGTGCCGACGCCGGACGCGGCACCTGGACCCTCGCCGCGCTCGCCGAGCCTGCCGAGGCCCAGTCCCCCAGGTCCGAGTTGGACTCGCCTCGGCAGGAACCGCGCAATCCTCAGGTCCGAGGAGCACTTCGGCGCGCCAGCGGAGGCGACCTGCTCCCACCGGCTGGGAACGGGCCCACCGCGACCAGAGCAGCGTCACGCCGAGGGCGGGGCGCCGTGGGAGCAGAGCCGGGGAGCACGATGGGAGCGCACGAACTCCCACGGCAACGGTCACCGGCTGCCGCCAGCACCGAACTGGAATTTTACGGATCGCAGGGCTGGCATAACCGCAGGCCATAGGGCAGTCTTGCTATTAAACTCAAGACTCTAAGAGCAATAGTGCGTTGTTCACACCGAAGAGATCACTGGTTCGATCCCAGTATCGCCCACCGCGAAGTATTCAGGTCAAGCCCATGCGTTACCGAAATGTAATCATGGGCTTTACTTGTATCTGCTCCCAGAATTGTGGGAGCAGGGAGCACGCTGGGAGCAGGGCCGAAAAGGACAATACCTTTGTCCCGATCTGCTGAACTGAACTCATTCGTCAGCGTCTGCGCGGTGCCGATCCCGAGCTTCGCCGCGATCGACTTGATCGCCGCGTGCTCGGAGGGGTACTGGTCCTTCGTCTCCAGCACCAGGCGCACGGCACGGTCACGGAGATCCTGTGGGTATGGCTTGCTCATGACGGACTTGATCCTTCCAAAAGATCAAGCCTGGATCAACTCCGGTACGGTTCAGGGGTCCTCTCCACCCGAGTGGACGTCGTCGTGTGCATCCTTCCTTACCGCCTCAACCTATGATCGCATTGAGGCCCCACCGCCCAGTGGGGTCCTCACCTGGACGGATAGCATTTTCGACACCGGCAAGACCCTGGTGGTTTATTCGTCAGGCGATAAGTGAGAGTTCGAGGCGGCCGAGGTGACTTGTTCTGGTTCGGTCGAGAATCTGGCCGTTCCAGTAGGCGTCGAGGCGGATCAGGTTGATAGCGCATGCGGTCAGGACGTGGTGTAGTCGGGTCTTGTCGATGCCTCGGTAGCGTGTCCGGCGGATCCCGAGGTCGATGGCCTGGTTGATGGTGCCCTCGACTCCGGCGCGGAGGGCGTATCGGGCCTGCCAGGCCTTGGTCGACTGGTCGGCGCGGGCTTTGAGCTGGAGCTCGTGGACTTCTCGCTGGGGCACGGTGACTTGTCGGCCGCCTTTCTTGCGGCGGGTGCACAGGTCTCGGGCCGGGCATCGGATGCAGCCGGCCGCCGGGAACGTCACGACGATCTTCGCGGTGCCGTTCTGGACGCATGGGGTCCACGCTGAGCTGCTCTGGCCTTGCGGGCAGGTCGCACTCCGGGCGCCGAAGTCGAAGGTGAAGGCCGACCGGTCGTATCCGGCACCGGCTTTGGCCTGCGCCGAGGTGTCGGCCAGCAGAGGGGTGACCAGGTCGATCCCGTGCTCGGCCTTGGACGAGAGCACCAGAGCCGCAGACGGGTAGCCGGAATCGAGGTAGTGCTCGGCCGGGGTCAGGCCCCGATCGGCGAGCATGGTGTGGACCTGCGCGGTCATCGCCACATCCGGCACGGTCGCGTTCGTGGTGGCGACGTTGGTGATGATGTTCGGCGGATCCAGCCTGCGGGAGGCATCGCCGGGAGCAGGCTCATCCGGCCAGTCGCAGGTCTCGGTCAGATGGACCTTGTAGCCGCACCAGAACAGGTCATCGCCTTTGGCCGCCCACCGGGCCTCGGGATCATAGGGGGAGGCGATCCGCGATGGGGCCGGCGGGATGCCGTCCTTCTCCGCATCCCGCCGTCTGATCACCTGCTTCCCGGTCTCCTCCTCGTACACGTAGTAGTTCTGCAGCAGCACCCGCCGCAACACCCCCACCGCCGGAATTTCACGCAGCCACACCGGCGCCGAGGCCGCGTACACGGCGTTGACCAGGGCGAACCCGTCCTGGCCGTAGTCGGCCGTGAGCTGGTCGCGTTTGGTTTGCGAGGTCGGCAGACGCCAAGAATCGATCCGCCGCCCGTAGCGCGCCGACCAACCCGCGACATCGAACTCGGACGCGAACCACCCCGGAGCCGCCGCGACGAGGGCTTCGGCCGCGGCCCGCACCGACTCCCCGGCCAGCTCCAGCCGGTTCAAATCCCGCACCGCCGAGACCACATGCGTGGAATCCGTACGCTGCTTCCCACCCGCCTTGACCAGGCCCCGCTCCACCAACGCGACCAGCAGCACGTCCAACAGATGCTGCTCGAGCCCACCTTCGAGCACCCGGGAACGGAACTCCGGCAGCACGCTGTGATCGAATCCGGGATCATCCAGCCCCAGCCCGAGCGCGTACTTCCACGACAGATCCCGGCCCGCCGCCTCCGCAGCCTGCCGATCGGTCAGCTTCTGCGCCATCTGAAACACGCTCACCAGCGCAAGGCGCCCCGGCGAATAGCCCGGCCGACCCCGCACCCCGAACCCCGCCACGAACCCCTCATCCGGGAACACCTCCCCGAGCATGTCCCTGACCTGCACCGCCAACGGCAGCACCTTGCGCCGGTAGATCGCCTTGATCGCCGCAGCAACCTGCGGATCCGGCTCCGGCCACGGCGCGGGCTGCATCGACACGACCCTCATCCTCCCCGCAGGCGAAGATCGGAGACAAGCCGCCCGCCAGGCAACCCTACGAGATCAGAACCCTGCCGAATAAACCACCAGGGTCCGGCAACGGTTATCGCCGGCAAGACTCAGGGCCGGCAGACCGCTGCCGCGGCCAAGGAGCGCGGCTGCATGCCGCAGCGCTCATAGAGCCGTATGGCGGGGACGTTGTCCGCGTCGACGATCAGTGCTGCCTGCCCGTGTTCGCGGATCAGCTCGTGCAGCGCGAAGGTGAAGGCAGCTCGTGCGTAGCCCTTGCCGCGGCCCACTGGCATCGCCGACACGCCCGCGAGAAAGCCGACCGTCGGTACGGACCACGCCTCGGCCGTTACCGCGGCCAGCGCACCGGATTCGTCCCGCGCACCGCACCAGCGACGCACGCCCGACACCCCGGGCCGCGCGTAGGACGTGGGGAAACCCTCGAGCAGCAGCTGCTCGATCTCGTCCTCGTCGCCGGCCGAGAGCCAGGCTGCATCACAGAGGCCTTCGATGCCGGGGTGCGCTGGAGACATGGTGGACTGCATCCACAGGAACGGTGCGACGAGCTCAAGCCCCGCGACGCGCCGTGCCAGACTGCCTATGAGGTGCTGGTCGCCGATGGGGCGGAAGCTCGGACCGATCTCCCGGAGCACAGCGGCGACGAGGCCGGCAGCGGCGTGCTCCGGGCCGGTGACGGCGAGGCGATCCCGGCCGGAGAGCGAAGGCGAGGCGACCGCCACCGCGCCTTCCGCGCACCAAGCGCGCACCCCGGCGCCGAAACCCTGGGTCACCCAACGGATCAGCGGGTCACCGTCGTCGAGCTCTTCCAACGTCAGCCGATCGGGAATCGCCATGATCTTCATCCGATCATCCTTCGCACTCCGGGACCGGCCCGTCAAGACGCAAGCGCCAGCGGGCGATCCGCCGTGGTGCGCGCCTGGAAACCTCCCACGGCTTCGCCCGCACGGTGCCCGTGCCCCAGGATCGGGCAGGGTGACGTGCAACGCGGACATCGACGCAGACGAATAGCTCCTGTGATCAGGGCATGAAGGAGTGCCGCGTACGCGGCGGCGCCCAGCCATGGCGCCGCCGCGGCACCCGCGCCGCTACCGGCGCGGACCACCTCCACCGGCGGGCCCGTCCTCCCGAGCCCCTTCCTCCACGCGAACTGCCGGCCGCGCTACACGACTGTCACGAGAACCGCCTCAGATGTTCCAGGTGTGTACGCCGCAGTCCTCGCTACGACGCCCGCCGCGGGTGCGGCGGGCGTCTCAGCACTTCGCGCGCCCGTCATGTTCCGTCCGGGCGCGACGCGCCCGGACGGCGCGGGCCGCTCAGGCCCAGGTCTGGCGCTGGAGCCACAGGGAACGGGCGGTCCCAGAGCCCTGGGTGAAGACGTAGAGCAGGGCTTCCTGATTGGCGATGGCGGGGCTGACGTTGGCGGGGCCGATGACGCCGCCGAGGGACTGGAAGTCGGTGTAGGAGCTCTCGTTCTCGGCCGTCTGCACGGCCACCCACAGAGCGTTGTCGGTGCCCTTGACGAAGACGTTGATCCGGCCGTCGAGGCCGAGGGCGGCGGTGGGCCGGTCGATGATCGCCCCGCCGAGGCTGACCGAGGTGTTGAAGGAGTCGTAGTCGTCGCTCTGCCCGACGCGCCAGGCCGCGGCGTCCGAGCCGCGGTAGAGGATCTGCACCCGGGCCGCGGCGTCGAGCACGACGGAGGGCCGGGTGGTCACGCCGGTGGTCTGCTGGGCGAAGGACTGCCAGGAGTCAAGGCCGTTCGGGCTCTGCTGCTGGATCGTCCAGAGGCTGTTGGAGCCGCCCAGGACCGCGACCACGATGCGTCCGGAGCCGTCGAGGATCGGCGAGGGCGTCGCGTAGATCGCGCCGCCGAGGGAGACCGGGGCGGTGTACTGCTCGTAGTAAAGGCCCTGGTTGCGCACGTACCACAGCGCGCCGTCGGTGCCGCGGAAGAAGACCTGGATGCGGCCGTCGGCGTTGAGCGCAGCAGCGGGGTCCCCGCCGACGCTGGTCACGATCCGCGTCGGCGTGCCGAAGCCGACGTTGGGCGCGTTCTGTGTCACGACTTCGATGTCGCCGGACGTGGTGCGGTAGAACACCCGGATCTTGCCGTCCTTGCCCCGCACGGCGTTCGGCACACCCGCGATGGCGGCGCCGGTGATCTGAGCCCAGGAGCTCCAGGTCCGGTCGCGCTGCTCCCAGATGGTCCAGAGGGTGTTGGAGCCGCCCTGGACGAAGACCTGGACGCGGTTGTCGGCGTTGAGGACCGGCGCCGGCTCGGCGACGATGGTGCCCTGGAGGTTGATCCAGGTGCCCCAGTTGGTTCCCGGAGTAGTGGACACAGGCATGAGTTATCCCCTTTCACGCGCTGCGCACAGACTGCCTTGCGCAATTGTGCTCACTCGAGTCATTCCACCCAAATGGCCCACTTCACACGATATCAGTTGATATAGTCTGCCTGATCTATGAAGTCGGATGAGCACTCGTCCACTCACACGGTCGCCTGCGAACCGCACTGGAGTCGATCCAAGACGTGGACGGAAGCTGGGACGGTTCACAGCGCCCCACCGCAGCACAGCCGGACACATAAGATTGCGGCCGTGAGCGAACCGACCGGCGAGATAGCCACGGGCATCAACCCTCGCGGCTTCGGCGAGCCCGTGCTCCGGCTCGACGGACGGCGCAGCATCCTCGCGCTCTGGCCTCAAGACGCAGTAGGCGAGGTCTGCGCCGCAGGACCTGAACGGACCGGAGGATACGTAGGCCCCGTCCAGGGCGATGCCGCGATCTTCCCGAACGCAACGCTCCGGTACATATGCAAGGCCTGCGCCCGCGCGAAGGCCGGATTATACGAGCTCGAACTCACTGGTCATGTCTGCTCGTACTGGTCAAGCGCCACATGCCACGTCGACCGGCGCGCTTACTCTCCCGGGGAACTCGAGGAGCTCTCACCGCGCGACCGCATCGACTACGTGACAGAACAAGACCAGTACTCGAAGCGGGGATGGACCGTCCTCGCAGTCGAACCCGCCACCGACTGGCCCCCACAGCAAGCTATTCATACTGGGACATCGAGATCTGCGCCACGCGCGACCTACCGCGCCAGCACTAGATCAACAAGCCCGACGAATCACACGCTGAGACCGCAACAGACCGAGGCGTATCCAGAGCGGCCCTGGTCGTTTTCGCAGATCCTCATCACCCGCGCAACTCATCGACCAGGTCCACGAACACAGCTCCGGGTGTCCGCTGTCATCCAATCGGGGCGTTTGACAGCGAAACTAGCCGTTTTGGCTTCTACGTCAGCGAATCTAGTCGTGTGGGTCGGCGCGCTGGAGGTGCTGGGTGGCTGTGCTGGCGGGAGTGGATACTGGGCTCTACTTTGAGCTCTCGCACATGGATCTCGTGCTCGGCCGCAGGCGGCGCCCGTTGCCGGAGTGCGTGACGGTCCGTTTCGAGAGCGTGCCCCCGGTGCGGGGGTTCCGCTGGTCTCGCGGGGACCGCCATTTCTCGGGCTGGTACTGGTCGGCGACCGTTGGCCGTCACGTCGGTTTCGAGTCCTGGCTGGAACGGGACCGGTTGCTCCTGCTCGACTTCGATCCGCTGGTGGTCGGGATCTCGTCGCAGCCGTTCTGGCTGCATTGGCACGATGGCGACCGAGAACGACGCCACGCGCCCGACTACTTCGTGCGTTTCTCGGGCGGGTCGGCGGCCGTCGTCGATGTCCGTGCCGATGACCGGATCGAGCCGAAAGACGCCGCCGCGTTCGAGATGACGCGCCTGGCGTGTGCGCAGATGGGTTGGGAGTTCCAACGGCTGGGGGCGCCGGATGCGGCGCTGGTGGCGAATGTGCGGTGGCTCTCGAGGTACCGGCACCCGCGGTGCCTGCGTCGGGAGGCTGCCGCCCGGCTGCGCGAGGTGTTCGCCGAACCGACCGCGCTGCTGCGTGGAGCTGATCGGGCCGGGGATCGGCTGGAGACGCTGCCGACGTTGTTCCACCTGCTGTGGGGACAGGAGTTGTCCGTCGAGGATCTGTCTGCGCAGTTGTTGGGGCCGAGCACGCTCGTGCGCCTGTCCCGGGCCGGTGCGCGGTGAACGATGTGGAGCGGAGGGTGCCGCCCACAGCGCGGTTGGCGGAGTTCCCGAAGCCAGCGGCGGACCGGGCCCGCTGGTGGGAGGCCCACATCCTGGAGGTGCTGCGCGGGCTTCCACCGGATGCGCCCGACGGTGCCGCGCCGCGCCCGCAATTTGATCCCCGGGAGCACTCGCTGGCCCAACGCGAGCGTGCCAAGGCTGCCGAGTTGAGCGCGGCCGGGCATCGGGTGACTGCCAGCGGGATCAAGCAGCGACGTCAGCGCTACCAGCGTGAGGGCCTGATCGGTCTGGTCGATGGACGTAGCGCCAAGCAGATGCCCGTATACGGGCGTAGCGACCCTGTGGTGGTCGAGGCGATGCGGCAGGCGATCGCGGAGAGCGCCGACGCATCCTCGAAGACCATCGGTTTCACCGTCTGGCGGGCCCGGCAGATCCTGGCCGAACGCGCGGGCGAGGAAGCCATGGATGTCCCCACCCAGCGCAAGCTCTACCGGCTCTTCGCCAAGCTGGCCGTCGGTAGCCACACCACCGGCTCGGCCCGCACCCGACGTTCCGTCGCCCTCAGGCCGCCCGGCCCGTTCGGCGAGGCTCCGGCCGGTGCGCCGGGCGAGGTGATGCAGATCGACTCCACCCCGTTGGACGTCCTGGTCCGCTTGGATGATGGAATCGCGGAGAAGGTCGAGTTGACCGCGCTGGTCGACATCGCGACCAGGTCGATCACCGCGGCGGTGCTGCGGCCGACGACCAAAGCAGCCGATGCCTCGGTGCTGCTGGCCCGCAGCGTCACGCCGGAGACCATGCGGCCGGGCTGGCCGGAGGCGTTGCGGATGTCGCGTTCGGTCCTGCCGCATCGACGGCTACTGACACTGGACGAAAGACTCGAACATGCGGCCGCGAGGCCGGTGATCGTGCCGGAGACGATCGTCTGCGACCACGGCAAGGCGTTCATTTCCCACAACTTCCGTGCCTCATGCCGGTATCTCGGCATCAACCTGCAACCTGCGCACAAGGCGACCCCGACCGACAAGGGAACGATCGAGAAGACGCTGGCCTCCGTGGCCACGCTGTTCGCTCAGTTCGCCGCCGGCTATACGGGCAGAAGCGCGGACCGCCGCGGACAGCACCTGCAGGACGGCCCGCTGTGGTCGCTGCCTGAGTTGCAGGAACTGCTCGATGAGTGGGTCATCGCCGTGTGGCAGGTCAGGCCGCATGATGCGCTGCGCGACCCGGACTCGCCTGGGAGGGCGTTCACCCCCAACGAGAAGTACGCGGCGTTGCTCTCCTCTTGTGGCTACGTCCCGCTCCCGCTGAGCGGCGAGGACTACATCGAACTGCTGCCCGAACGCTGGCAGGCGATCAACTCCTACGGCATCCGGATCAAGCACCGCACCTACGACGGCCGCGAACTGAATCCTCTGCGCCGTCAACACTCCGGGGTCACCGAGAAGAAGGGGTTATGGGAAATCCACCATGATCCATACGACGTCACTCGGGTGTGGGTGCGCGACCGGCGTGCGGGCCGGTGGATCACCGTGTACTGGAAGCACCTGCACCGCGTCGGTGTTCCGTTCGGGGAGATGGCCTGGGACCGGGCTGTGCAGCAGGTGCCGGATGGCACCGAAGCGCAGATCGCCGACGCCGCAGCCGCTCTGCTCCAGCGCGCCCACGCCGGCCCCAGCCAGAATGCCGAGGCTGCGGGCAAGCGCTCACGGCGCGACCGGCGCATCGCCGCACGCACCCGAGCCGCTCCGACCAGTTCTCAGATCCCTGACCCGCCGACCATCGAAGAGACCGGAAGCGAACCCGCCGACGACACATTGGCCCCAGTCATCCCGCTAGGCCTGTTCGACCCGCTCGAAGACCCCTGGAGGCGCCCGTGACCATCGTCGATCCGGCCACCAAGCCGACGGCCGACGCCGCCGGCCAGCATCTGAGCACCCTCGCCGGATGGCGTCGATCCCTCGCCGACCCGCCGCCGATGCCGAGCCCGGCCGACGATGACGAATCGCGTCTCGAACATCACGCCCGGCTGCTGGTGGTGGCCACCTCCACGGTCCGCCACACCGTCACCTGCGGGCGCAGACTGGTGCTGCTCAACCGCCACGCGATCAGCGCCCGCCGCGGCCTGATCGTCTCCGGGCCGGCCGGGACCGGCAAGACCATCGCCATCACCCAGCTCGGCCGTTCCCACGAACTGCTGGACCAGGCCCGCCACCCGCATGTGGCGGACCGCATCCCGGTTCTCTACATCACCGTTCCGCCCGCCGCGACCGCCCGCATGATCGCGGCGGAGTTCGCCCGCTTCCTCGGCCTTCCCATCAGGGCCCGCTCGAACATGACCGACATCATCGAAGCCGTCGTCGGCGTGTGCACCGACGCGCGAACCGGGCTGGTCCTGGTCGACGAGCTTCACAACATCTCGCTGGCCACCAGGGCCGGGGCGGAAGTCTCCGACACTCTGAAGTACTTCTCCGAACGCATCCCGGCCACCTTCATCTACGCCGGCATCGACGTCGAGGACTCCGACCTGCTCTCCGGAACCCGCGGTGCCCAGATCGCCGGCCGATTCACCCTGATCCCCTCTCGCCCGTTCCCCTACAACGAGGAATGGAAAGGGCTGGTCGCCACCATGGAAGACACCCTCCGGCTGCGCGATCACCGCCCCGGCACCCTCACCGGCCTGGACCGGTTCCTTCACGACCACACCGGCGGCATGATCGGCGCTTTATCCCACGCCATCCGCGGAGCCGCGATCGACGCGATCCTCACCGGCACCGAGAAGATCACCAAGAAGAGCCTCCAGACGATCCCGCTGGACCACACCGCCCAGTCCACCGCCTCGCTCGCCACCAAGACCGCCACCCGGTGAACGCCCCCACGACGTATCAGGCCCCGCTGGCCCCGCTGCCGATGAACGTCCGGCCGCACCTCGGGGAGAGCGCTGCCTCCTATATCCGGCGGCTGGCCCGCGCCAACCACCTCAAACCCAGCGAACTGCACGAGATACTCACCGGCCCGGGCAGCTCCACCGTATCGATCCGCCCCGAACGCCTCGCCGCCCTCGCCAGCCGTCCGATCGAAGACCTGGCACGGGCTCTGCCCGACCTCCTACCGCCACCGCCCCCACGCCCTCGCCCTCGCCCACGTGCATCCCGCTCCCACCGGCCAGCGCGACCAGACCCCACGAAAATCGACCAACTGGTGCTCTACTCCGCGATCCGCGCCGACGCACAGCGCGGATACCCGCTGCGCCTGCTCGCCGCCCGGCACCACGTCCACCGCCGCACCGTCCGATCCGCCCTGGCCGCGCTCAGCCCACAACGACGGCAGGTGCACTCGCGCTTTACCCGGATGCTCGATCACACGCGCGAGCGCATCGACGCACTGCTCGACCAAGGCCTCACGGCCCGCGAGATCTGGTGCCGCATCCTCGACGAACACGACACCCCGATCGGATACGTCAGCATCTGCAGCTACATCACCCGCAAGCGCAAGAACGCTCCGACCGCATAGCGGCCACGATAAAAAGGACACGCTCGATGCTCACCCCGGAGGAAGTCGCCACCGCGAAGCAGATGCAGGCCCGCGGCTGGAAGATCTCGGTGATCGCCCGCCACCTCCACCACGATCGCAGAACCGTCCGCGACTACCTGACCGGGCAACGCCTCCCAGGCGTTCGCCACGCTGGCCCTGATCCCTTGGACCCGTTCGCCGGGTACTGCCAACGGCGTTTCGCCGACGACCCGCATCTCCAGGCATCCACCCTCTTCGAAGAACTGGTCGAGCTCGGCTACCCGGGCGCCTACTCCACCTTCACCCGAGCCCTTCGCCGCCAAGACCTTCGGCCCCACTGCCACATCTGCACCAGCTCCGATCAGCCGAAACCGGAGAACAGGGAGCAATAAAACCAGAGCCCTGCTTTACTGTGGGCCCGGCTCAGACCGTCAACGGCGAAACTGTTCCGCCTCCCGCCGATCACTCCGCTAACCTGGCCGCATGTGCAGGTACGCAGAGACCCCCTACAAGGTCCACTACGTGTGCCTCCCATGCCGCAGCACCAGCAAACACCCTTGGGACGGCGCGAACCACCTCTGCCCGCGATGCCGCAACCCCATGATCTTCGCCGGCCACGACTTCTCCGCACCCAGACGGCGAGACGCCTCCGGCTGGACCGCCGTGGCCGCGGTGCTCACCGCGGGACTGCGCTACGAGGGCTTCGAAACCTGCGGTTGCTCACGCGACCCGGAATTCCGCCCCCGCACCAGCGCACAGGTACGCCAGCGGCGCCGACTCGCCACACGGCGCGGCATCCCGGAAGCGGACCTCCTTGCCTCGCGCGATCCCTACGACCCCGTCTGACTGCCCGCCGCCACCGCGGCCGACCACCTTCCCCAATCTTGACAACGAAGTCAGTCGACGCAGGTCAGAGCACTATCGCAGGCTAACTTCATTGTCCAAGGACAGCAACGAGCCGAGCGGGCCGCAGAACGCGGGCTCGGCGGCGAGGCGGCGAACTCCTCGGGCAGACCCTCGATCAGGCCCGGCCACAACGCCAGCGGATCCGACCGATACGGGCTCATCCCGGACTCGTGATCGAACCCGTAGGCCCACGCACCGCCGTGCGTGAACACAAGCGCGTATTCATCGCCGGACCCGTTGTGCATGGACGCCGTCTGCTGCCCCGGTGCCCACGCGGCATCGAAGGAGGAATACCGAAACTCCCACTCTGGGCTCAGGATCGGATCGAGCGCGGCCATCACGCGGCAGCGGTCCCGGACCACCTCGACGTCAGGCAGGCGGGCGATCAGTTCATGGACCGACACGCCGCACATCCAACCTCATCCGCCCGCTCGGCCACCATGAGCAGGCCGGCCTCCGGGGAAGCAGGCCGTCCGGGTTCTCCGTCTGTCATGGCGCGGCCGAGCCGTCAGGGCTCTCGCCGCCTGCGGGTGCCGGGCGTCGGGCACGTATCGCGCTAAGACACAGGGCGATCGCGAGCAGTCCGCCAAGAAGCAGAACCGCGACATACGGGTCCTGAATCTCATCTCTGCTCTGAGCCAGGTCGTCGGCTCGGGACAAGGCGACCGGCACGAGGTCCGGGATCGAAGCGGCCGGCCCGTAAGCGGCCAGGGCGGTGAGCGACTCGACGGCCGCCAGCGCGGCGAAAGCTCCCGCGCACAGCCCTGCGACCAGACCGTCCCTCGCCCGGGCACGCGGCTGACGGCCGCTCGGTGCCAGAACGCCGGCCACGATCATGGCCCCGGCGGTCAGCGCGAACAGCGGGCCCGTGCCCGTCGGCATCGGACGGGCCGTAGCCAGCACCACCGTCCAGATCGCCGCGGCACCGCCGCCGGCTCCGGCGCCGATCGCCAAGACCCGGGCGGGAACGGCGTCCCGACGCGCCGTCGCGCGTACGGTGACGGTGAGAAAAGCCAGCAGATAGCCTGCCGCGACGGCCGCGTAGATCGGTACGCCCACCGCTGCCTGCTCGCCCGGATTGCCGTTCGAAGCGACCGACACGGCGCTGCCGAGCACGAGCGCGCCGACCAGCAGGCAGCCGCCCGCACGCACCAGGCGCGGCGCCCACCCCGGGCCCACCGGCCCAAGCGCGCCCGGCCGCCGACCCCACCAGACCACCATCAGCAGCATCGCGACCGTGGCGAGCACCGCCCAGCGCAACGGCGCGTAGCCGATCGTCCGAGACCACCACGCGGCCGCCGCCAAGGCGCCGAGCATCATCGCCGGGTAGCCGAGCGTACGCAGCACCGCCGGACGGGTCAGGGCCACCCGCAGGCATCCGAACGCGAAACGCCACCGGGCGGCCGGGGTCTCCAGAGCGGCCAGTTCGGCGCGCATCGCGTGGCCCCACTCGGCGCGCTCCCGGGGAAACAGCGCCACCGCTGCACCCAGGATCCAGCCGGCCGCATCCCGGCTGGGCCGCGTCACCACGCACCACGCAGCGTGGCGCGGCCGGGGCCGTCTCCTTCCGTCGCCGGCACGACGGGAGAAGCCTCGGGCTCAGGCAATACGAGCTCTGCGGCCATCTCCCGGCCCGAGTCGGTCAGCCGGTACAGGTGGCGCGGCGGGCGCCCCGGTGACGGCTCGTCCTCCCAGCTAGCCTCCACCAACCCCCGGTCGCTGAGCCGGATCAGGATCGGGTAGAGCGAGCCCGCCTTCAAGCCGACCTCACGGCCGAGCTCGTAGCCGTAACGCCACCTCGACGGTTCGGCGGCGAGAGCATGGAGCACCGCAGTGGTCTGAGGCGATGGCCTGCGGATGCGGCGAGAGCGGGGATCCCGAGTCACACAGTAACTCTATCTAAGTAGAGAATTCGCTGACAACCCCTCACCGGGGCCGCCGAGGACGCCGCCAGCTGCGACCCCGATGTCGGGCTACGTGCCGTGGCCGCGCTACGCGCGCTCACCGAGCGCCTTGAGATCCTGCAAGTCGACGACGTGCGCCGGCTGGGCTGGTCTTGGCAACAGATCGCGGCGCGATTGGGCGTGACCAAGCAGATCGTGCACCGCAAGCACGGCCCGAGAATTCGGGGATGAAAATGACAGGACGCATAGACGGCGAAGCGCGCGCGGCAGTGATGCTTGCGCAAGCTCAGGCGCGCAGCCTGGGCCAGAGATTCATCGGCTGCGAGCACCTGCTCTACGGATTGGCCGGGGCCGGCGACCGCGTCGGGAGCACGTTGCGGGAACACGGCGTGACTCCGGACGACGTCGGGAGGCAAATTCTAGTGTCATTTCCCGGCGGTACCGCCGCGGCGACCGCCCCGGGCGACCTCGACGCCGTCCGCGCGCGCCTCGAGGACGCCTTCGGCCCCGGCAGCCTCGATCGTCCGACCCACCGCTCCCGACGCTCGTGGTTCACGCGCCGCCCCGGCCGCCGGGCCCCGAGCGGCCACCTGCCCGTCACCCGCCAAGCACGGTCGTGTCTGGAGTGTGCGGTCGCGAGCGCCGCAACGGCAGACCCGGCTGCCGCGCCGGACACCGCAGAACTCGTCAAAACCCTGCTCCACTCACCCGCCAGCGCACTGCGCGCCGTCCTGGCCGGCCTCGGTGTCTCGCTTCCGCGACTGGCCGCGGAGATCGAGCAGCTCGGATAGTGCCACATCAGCGGGCTGGCAAGCCGTGGGTACAGGAAGGGATGCAGACGGCTGAGGAGCCTGATGGCTCGGTGTCAGATCGGTTTGAGGGACACGCGACGCGCGACGGGGCGGCGCGATTTCTCGCCGCCTCGGCACAATGAACCGCCAAGGGGCGGTCACGTCCACGGTGGTGGTGTAAGGCCACCGGTTGATCCGTGGTCACTAGTTTATGCGGCGAGGGGCACGAGGGCCGTCTCTGTGCCCTGAATTCCCTCGATCGTGTGAGCGCTTCCGACCTTGCGACACCGTTCGAGGACTTCGGCGCCCATGTAGCGGCGCTGTTCGGTCCACTCGTCGGACTGCTCGGCCGGCACGGCGCCGACCAGGCGCAGGATCGCGTCGCGGTCGGGGAAGATCCGGACGACGTCGGTGCGTCGGCGATCTCCTTGTTCAGCCGCTCCTGCGGGTTGTTCGACCACACCTGACGCCACACCTCCCTGGGGTAGGCGGCGAAGGCGAGCAGGTCCTCGCGGGCGTGCTCGAGGTGCTCTCAGACGAAGCCGCCCGGGTCGACGTCGTCATCGACGCGATCGGCGGCGACTACGGCCCGCGCTCCTTGACGGTGTTGCGGCCGGGCGGAATTCTGCTCAGCATCTCGGGAACCGGATCCGACCGGCGCGTCAAACCTGACGATGCCGCTGCGCTCGGACTGCGCTACACGGAATTCGGATACCGTCCCTCGGGCGCGGATCTCGACCGCATCGCCGAGCTTGTCACCTCCGGAGCGCTCCGCGTCCACATCGACGTTCCGCCTGGAAGAGGCGGCCGAGGCACACCGACTCGGCGAGACCGGCCGTGTCCGGGGCAAGACAGTGCTCGCCGTGCACTGACCCTGGTTTGTCAGTCGGGGATGTAGTGGTACAGGCCTTGGCCTGCTTCGACGGCTTGCATCAGGGCTTGTAGCCGTGCGGGTGGTGGTGGCTGTGACCGGGCCCGCCGCCAGCGCTGTGGTGCGACGCAGGGGTGAGCAGGCGGGACCTGCCCTAGTGCCCGGGGCCGGTCGCCGGTCGCCGGTCGCCGGGACAGGGGTCGCACGGGCCCCCTCTCCGCGGCCGGCGTCCGGTTCCGGTGGATCAGATTCCTCTGGCGGGCCTGGTGGCGGCGGGTTCGTGAACAGGACCAGGTGATCGGCATCCTGGACACGGAGTCAACGGCGCCGGTCGTCACGGATCCAGGCCGGTTTCGGGGATCTGCAGGCCGGCGAGCAGATCGCGGGCGATGGCGTGCTGCGCCGGGGCGGCTGCGGGGTCGGTGAGGGCCAGGACCGCGGCGATTCCGCGGCGCGCGAAGGCCTCGTGGTAGGTGTTACGCCGGGCGATCGCCATGTCCAGCGATTCCCGGTAGCAGTCCATGGCGGGTCCGAGGTGCCCGGCGGCGAGGTGGACCCGACCGCGCAGGTTCAGGATGTAGTTGTCCGCGCCCTCGGCCTGCGCGGCGGCGGCCTCCGCGAAGTCCAAGTGCGTGACCTGCTCGCCCCTGCGCAGTTGGACGGTCGCGAGCCGGTAGTGGGCATGCGGCTCGAAGGCGCGGTGCCCGGTCTCCCGGGTCAGGGCAAGCATGTGCCGGAAGTGCTCGTCGGCCTCGTCGAGCCGGTCGGCGCGCAGCGCCAGGAGGCCGAGCGTGCAGTGGCACAGCGTCAGCGGGTATCGGCCGTCCGGCTCCTGGCTCAGCAGCAGCGCCTCGCGGGCGTGCGCGGCGGCCTCCCGGTCTCGGCCGAGCATGGCCAGCGCGTAGCCGAGTGACGCGATGGACATGGCGTTGCCGCCGGCCTCGCCGTATTGCCTGCGCAACGCCGCGGCCTGCTCGTAGACGGGCAACGAGGCGGCGTAGTCGCAGTTGGCGAAGTCGATGAACGCGATGTTGTGCAGCGCGACCACCTCGGCCTGCCGATCGCCGGCCGCGCGGGCGAACTCGAGTGCGCGGCTGAGCTCCGCCCGTGCCCCGCCCCGGTCCCCGGCACTGGTCCGCAGGTTTCCGCGGCTTCGGTGCAGCCGTGCCAACGCCACCGGGTCTCCGAGCCGTTGCGCGGCGGCGAGGCCGATGCGCACGATCTCGGCGATCTCGGCGGACCCGGGCCGGATCTGCAGGTAGCCGATCATGATCTGGCTCAGGGCCGAGGCATGGCGGTCGCGCCCGGATTCGTAAGCCAGGCGGATGGCGGCGGCCAGGTTGGCGGCCTCGGCATCCAGCCAGTCCAGCGCGTCGGCGGTGCCCGTGATCGGGGGAAGAGGGCCACTGGGGCAGCCGGGCGGCTCCACCCGCCATATCTGCGTGGACAGGTGCGCCCCGGCGAGAACGGCGACGTGCACGTAGTAGTCCAGCAGCCGGACCATGGCGGCCTCCCGCTGTGCCGCGGGGTCGGTGGCCACCGCGGTGTGCCTGGCGTAGTCGCGCAGTAAGTCATGGAATTGATATGCATCGGGACGGCGCTGGTGCAGCAGGTGGGCATCCAGCAGCTGCGCGAGCAGCCCGTCGGCGGTCTCCAGGGTGACGGCGGCGAGCGAGGCGGCCGCGAACCGGTCGATCTCGGCTCCAGGGGCGAGGGCCAGCAGCCGGAACATCCGCCGGCCCTCGGCGTCCATGCGGCGATAGGACAGGCCGAACGCGCCGGCCACACCGCGCTGGCCGGTCTCCAGGGTGGGCAGCCTGCGCTGTTCGTCGCGCAGCAGTTGGGCCAGATGCTCCAGCGTCCAGGCCGGCCGGTGCCGCAGCCGCGCGGCGGCGAGCCGGATTCCCAACGGCAGGCAGCCGCACAGCCGCACCACCTCTGCGCCGACTTCGCGCTCGCCGGTCTCGCCGAGCGCGGAGGCGAACATCGCGGCAGCCTCAGGCTCGGACAGCACGTCCAGCGACAGGTTGCGGGCACCGTCGAGGTCGATCAGACGCCCTCGGCTGGTGACGATGGCCCGGCAGCCCGGCGCCCCGGGAAGCAGGGGAAGAACCTGGGCGGCGCCTGCGGCGTTGTCCAGCACGACCAGTACCCGCCGGCCGGCCAGTTCGGCCCGCCAGCGTGCGACGGCCGCCTGCTCGTCGCGCTCGTCCTGCGGCATCTCGGCGTCCGGTACGCCCACGCCGGTCAGCAGGATCCGCAGCGCTCTGACCGGTTGGAGCGGTTCGTATCCCGGCGTATACCCGTGTAGGTCCAAGAAGAGCAGGCCGTCGGGGTAGCGCTCGGCGAGTCGGTGGGCGACGTGCACGGCGAGCGTGGTCTTTCCGACCCCCGCCATCCCGTCGATCGCGTCCACCGTCCCGTCGGCGCCGTCGAGCAGCAGCCGCACGGAATCGTCCCGGCCGGTGAAGTCCGGCACGTCAAACGGGAGCCGGTTGTTCCTCGTCGTCCGCGGCCGGGGTGTACGCGCGCGGTCCCACAGCGGCAGCAACTCGCCCGGATCGCGGCGAACCAGCCGACACAGGGCCACGACCACGGGCCACGGCGGCAGCAACCGCCCGGACAGGTAGCGGGACAGGGACGAGTCACTGACGAAGATCAGCGACTCCAGTTCTTTCAGGCTCTTTCCGGACAACTCGCGCATGAGCCGCAACTCGCCGGCCAGCGCAGCTCCGGGTTCGCTCGCCCCACCCTCGAACCGCCCCGTCCTCGTCACGTCCCACAGCATCCCACGACCATGTCGATGGTCTTACATTCGGCCTGGTGAAGGGGCTGCTTCCGGACGGGGCATCCCGCACACGCCGCGAAACGGCCGCGAGGGCCACGCCGCGCTCCATGCTGTGGGCAGTTCCCACCCCACCGATCTGGAGCAGTGATGACCCACGCCGCCATCCGCGCCTTCTCCGTCGACATCTCCCAAGCGGACCTCGACGACCTGCACGACCGGCTGACCCGTACCCGCTGGAGCGGCGAACTGCCCGGCATCGGCTGGGCCCGCGGCGTGCCCGCGGACTATCTCAAAGCCCTGGCCGAGTACTGGTCGGCCGGCTATGACTGGCGCAAGGCCGAGGCGCGGCTGAACGAGTTCCCGCAATTCACCACCGAGATCGACGGGCAGGAGATCCACTTCCTGCATGTCCGCTCGCCGCACCCGGACGCCACCGCCCTCGTGCTGCTGCACGAGTGGCCGACCTCCGTGGCCGCCTTCATCGACATGATCGCCCCGCTCGCCGATCCGACGGACCCGGCCGACGCGTTTCACGTGATCATCCCGTCGCTGCCCGGGATCGCCTTCTCCGGTCCACTCGCCGGTCCGGGCTGGACCTACGCCCGCACCGCCGGAGCGATCACCGCGTTGATGAGCCGGCTCGGCTACGACGGCTACGGTGTGCAGGGCGCCGGCGGCGGCGCGTTCATCGCCGCCGAGATGGGCCGCCGCGAACCGCAGCACGTCCTCGGCATTCATGTCAATGCCCTGCTGGCCTTCCCGTCAGGGGACCCGTCCGACTTCGCCGGGCTCACACAGGCCGAGCGGCACCGGGTCGAACGCCTGCAGAACTTTCGCGAGGACATGATGGGCTTCGCGCAGGTCCAGTCGACCCGGCCGCAGACGTTGGCCTACGCCCTGCACGACTCCCCGGTCGGGCAGCTCGCCTGGATCGTGGAGAAGTTCAAGGAATGGACCGACCCGGCCGGCGAGCTGCCGGAAGACGCCGTCGACCGAGACGCCATCCTGACGAATGTCAGCCTGTACTGGTTCACCGGCACGGCAGGCTCGTCCGCTCACCTCTACTACGAGAACGCACACGACGTGAACGCGTGGAGCGCCAAAGCCCGCGGCACCGTCCCCACCGGCGTGGCGGTGGCCGCCGCCGACATCACGGTCCGCCGCTTCGCCGACCGGGACCACAACGTCACCCACTGGACCGAACTCGCCAGTGGCGGCGCCTTCCTGTCTCTCGAACAGCCGGACCTCCTGGTCGAGGACATCCGGGCCTTCTTCCGAACCCTCCGCTGAGTCTGCTCGGCCTCGGGTCGCTCACCGCTAGCTCGCTGTAGAAATCTGCCCCAGCGCTCGCCTGGCCGCATCGCCGACATGCCCACGGGCAACCGAGTACGTGGGCACGCCGACGCCGTGCCAGCCGAACGCTGGAACCGATTGCTCATCCAGCGAATTTCCGGATCGGGACACGAGCCGACTGCACCGGAGAGCCCCGCCGGGAAGGCTGCGGGCAACGGAATCGGGCCATCGCGCAAAGAGGATCTCTGCGCGATGCCTCGTGTGCCGTTTGTCCGGCCCCCGACCGGCCCCGACCGGCGGATCGTGGATCACCTTCCCGTGCTCTCCTAGCGCAGCATCCCCCGCCGGAAGCTAGCCTGACGGTTGGAGAGAATAAACGGACCCAAACGGACGACCCGAGTGCCGGAATGCGATGTCGCCGAGAGCGACTACACCGTCGTCAACCGGTCCGGAGCCGAGTAGCCCGGGCATCATCCAGTACTACACTACCTGCTCGCCCACGACGCCTTCCGGCTGCGCCGCCTGCGGTGGGTCATGGAGACGTCGATGCTCAACCGTGGCCGGCCAAACACCACGCCACCGTGACGAAGACGGCCACCCCCTTCAAGCGAACCGTCACCTCGCACGGGAAGCGGACCTGCTTCGAGGCCGGGATCGAGCGGATCGGCAGGGAACCACTGGTCGAACGATTCGGGGCCATCCCGCTCAAGCGCCACATGAACGCGGCCGCGTTCGACCGCGTCTCCTCCGGCCCCAGGTACCCAGTGAAGAAGCTCGTCAAGCGGCTCCGGGCTGGGAAATGCGAGCTCTGCCAGCACGTCGACCGGGCCGTGAACCACGACCCCAGATCAACCGACACCCTCTCAGGATCCACACTCGTCTTCGACCACGACCGGAGGGTCGGCGCCGCGGGCGTGTCGGATAGGCAAAGGCATCGCGAAGCAGTCGCTCCCCTCTACCAAACGGCCGGCGTGCGAGTAGCACCTCCGGACGCGGTCGCGCCAGTGGCACACAGCGGGGACGGCGTCTCGGATGCGGCGCGAATCCGGGAGCTGGAGCGGGAGCTGCGCGAAGCGCGTCAAGAGGCTGATTTCCAAAAACGTATCGATGGGCCCCTACGGGTCCGCACGGGCGCGCAATGAGAATCCGGCCGCGCACGTTGCGTCCGTGCGCCGATGCCGTAGGGGCGCGTCGCCGGCGACGATCGTGGTGGGTGTCGTCCGGCGGACGTCGGTGCCGCGTGGTACTACGAGTCCGAAAGAATATGACGCTGGGGCTTGAGGGATTGCTGACTGCTGCCGCGAGCGCGTATCTCACACTCTTTATTGGAAGGCCCCTTCGGGTGGCACCCGCTGTAAGATAAGCAGATCCTGAACGCAGGCCGCGGTGGATGTCTTGGTGACCCGGTGCGCGGGTCTCGATGTACACCGCGACACCGTGGTGGCCACGGTGCGCTCGCCTGGGAAACGCAGGGGCATGCGGGCGCAGGAGACCCGGACGTATCCCACGACCCAGACATGCCGCGTTCGGAGTAATGAGCTCCTCCGGCTGGTCGACCGCGACATCCTGTACGCGTTTAAGGCTCGTGTCTGGAACCGTGCGTATGACGAGATCGGGTGAACGGGTCTTCGAGTGGATCTGCCGTGACCGCCAGGGCGGGCCCGAGCGTACCGGGACCTGTATCGGCTCCGTGATACCCGGTCACCGGGCCGGCTCCGCAGAGCCGCTGGGTTCGAACCGGGTGAGGGCGCGGAACGGTGCCTCGGAACCGGCCGCGCGGCAGCCGGGATCGGCTCCGGCAGGCATCGAAA
Organism: Actinospica robiniae DSM 44927; assembly: GCF_000504285.1. Lineage (NCBI taxonomy): Bacteria > Bacillati > Actinomycetota > Actinomycetes > Catenulisporales > Actinospicaceae > Actinospica > Actinospica robiniae. The sequence goes on from NZ_KI632511.1 coordinate 1,534,540, forward strand.
AAGGAAGCGGCGATGGCGCGGGATGAACAGTGGCCTGACAAGGCCATGGTGGACCGGTCCGAAGGGTTCGGCGAGCGGCTGCTCGGGGTGCTGCTGGACCGGGCGCACGAGATGCCCCCGGCGCTGATCGCCACGCTGGTCGCCGAAGAGGTTGCCAGGGTGGGCGGGCGCGACGTCTCGATTCTGCTGCAGGACTACGGCCAGCGGATGCTGGTGCCGCTGCCGGGCAGGCGGCTGACCGTCGGCGCACCCGAGCCGATCGGCGACTCCCCCGCCGGCACCGCCTTCCTGCACGCGACCCCCGTGGAGGTCCCGGAGGCCGACGGCGTCCGGCTGTACCTGCCGCTGCTCGACGGCAGCGACCAGGTGGGGGTGATGGCCCTGACCCTGGACGCCGTCGACGACGACGACCGACGACTGCTGCGCCGCCTCGCCGGCCTGGTCGCCGACACCATCGTCACCAAGCACAGCTACACCGACCGCTTCTTCCAGGCCCGGCGCCGCGAACCGATGAGCCTGGCCGCCGAGATCCAGTGGTCCCTGCTGCCCCCGCTGGCGATGACCGTCCCCCAGGCCAAGGTCGCCGGAATCCTCGAACCCGCCTACAAAGTCGCCGGAGACAGCTTCGACTACGCCCTCAACGACGACCTCCTGCACATCGCCATGATCGACGCGATGGGCCACGGCCTGGACGCCGCCACGATGGCGACCGTCGCCATCGGCGCCTACCGGCACGCCCGACGCTCCGATATCGGACTGGCCGAGATCTACGCGTTCATGGACCGGGCCATCGCCGAGCAGTTCGGCCCCGACCACTTCGTGACGGCGCAGATGATGATCCTGGACATCGCCACCGGCCGTCTGCAATGGGTCAACGCGGGCCACCCCGCACCCCTGCTGATCCGCGACCACGAGGTGCTCGGGAAACTCGAGAGCCCGACCACCCTCCCGGTCGGCTTCGGCGGCGAACAACCCCGGATCAGCGAGCAGACCCTGCACCCCGGCGACCGCGTGCTCTGCTTCACCGACGGCCTGATCGAAGAACACGAAACCGGCGAAGAACAGTTCGGCGAGGAACAACTCATCAGCTGGATCAACCGCACCGAGCACGCGGAGAAAGGAGTGCGCGCGGTCGTACGCGCCCTCTCCCACGCCCTGATGCACCAACGCGGCGGCACGACCAGCGACGACGCGACCTTACTCATGATCGAGTGGCGCGGGGGCGTCGCCGACCACCTCGCCACCCTGGACTAAGCCGCAGGCCGCCGCACGATCAGGGTCCATGGGGCGACGGCTGCGGCGAGGCCGAGACGCGGCCACGTGCGCCGTCGGGGGAGCCGCGCGGCGGGAGCGCGGCGGCGGACAGTGCGCATCCGTGGCCGTGGCGGGCTTCTTCGGCCCGGGCGCGCACCGAGCACCGGATGGCCGAGTGTGTCCGCCGGACGGGTGAGTGGTCAGACCCCGTAGCCGGCTCCCGAACCGAGCCTCCAGGCCCGTCCCGGCCTCCCTTACCTCGAGGCCGTTCACCGGCTGGTCAGCCGGTAGGGCAGGGTGCACACGAGGACGTCGGTCCGTGCGCGCAGCACGGTGGCGAGCAGGAGTCCGCGCTGGTTCTGCAGGATCCGGTAGCGGCGGGCGCGGGGTTCGACTTCGGGGATCAGGACGGCGATCTGCCGCCCGTCCTGCTGGGCGCGGCGGACGTAGGCGAGGATCGGGTGCACGAGCGAGCGGTGCGGGCTCTCGACGATCTCCAGGCGCACCCCGGGATTCCACTGGTCCCACGCGTCGCGGAACCGTGCGCTACGCTCGGACTCGAGGTGGATGCTCACGGCCACGACCTCGTCGCCGAGCGAGAGCGCGGCCGTCAGAGCGTACTCGGTGAGCCTGCTGATCTCCCCGACCGGCACGATCACCAGGCTCCGGGTGGCGTGCGGGCGGCCCGGGACGATGCCGAGGCCGAGCTCGCTCCCCACGACCCGGTAGTAGCTCTGCACCCGCGCGAACAACAGCATCAGCGCGGGTACCGCGATCACGACCAGCCAGGCGCCCTCGGTGAACTTGGTGGCGACGAACACGATCGCGGCGATCGCGGTCAAAAACGCCCCGGTGCCGTTCAGGACCGCTCGCCGAGCCCAACCGCGCGGGCGCTGGCGGTACCAGTGGCGCAGCAGGCCGGCCTGGCTGATGGTGAACCCGATGAACACCCCGATCGCGTAGAGCGGGATGAGCCGGCTGGTGGCCGCGTCGACGGCGATCAGCAGGACGGCGGCGAGCGAGGCGAGGACGAGGACACCGACCCGGTAGACCGGCCGTTCCGCACGCAGGGCGAACAGGTGCGGCAGACGGTGGTCCCTGGCCAGCAGGCTCATCAGCACCGGCAGACCGCCGAAACTGGTGTTCGCGGCGAGGGCGAGCACGAGGGCGACGAGGATGTTCGTCGCGGAGTACGCCCAGCCGTCCCCGAACGAACCCGCGGTGGCCTGGGCCAGCACCGTCACCCCGGTACGCGGCGCGATGTGCTCGCGCACCACCAGCACCGCGAGCCCGATCAGCATCGGCCCGAGCAGCACCCCGAGCACGAGTTCGGTGCGCTGGGCGCGTTGGGCCCGGGGCTCGCGGAAGGACGGGACGCCGTTGGCGATCGCCTCGATACCCGTCAGCGCGGAACAGCCGGCCGCGAACGCCTTGAGGACCAACAGCACGCCCAGGGACTCGGTGATCCGGATCGGCGCGGCGGCCCCGACCACCGCGGCCGGGTGCGCGCGCACGACCCCGACCACGATGACACCGAAGATCGCGCAGACGAACACCACCATCGGGAGCATCAAGAACCTGGCGCTCTCGGCGATGCCCCACAGGTTCACGACGGTCAGCAGGACCAGACCGACCAGAGCGACCTCGAGCAGGCGCGGTGCCAGAACCGGGAAGGCCGAGGCGAGGCTCCCCGCGCCCGCCGCGAGGCTGACGGCGACCGTCAGCACATAGTCCACCACCAGGCTCGCCGCGGCCAACAGGCTGACCGTGGCACCGAGATCCTGCTTCCCGACCGCGTACGCACCGCCGCCGTCCGGATGCACCGCGATGACCTGGCAGTACGAGGCCACGAGCACGGCCAGCAGGCCGGCGATGGCCAGCGCGATCGGCAGGGACAGGTGCAGCGCGGAAGAACCGGCGCCCACCAGCACCAGCAGCATCGCCTCCGGGCCGTACGCCACAGAACTGAGCGCGTCGAGCGAGAGCGCGGCCAGCCCGCCGAAGCTGGTCAGATGATCCTTGCCGCCCTCCCCGTGGCGCAGCGGCACCCGCGGTGCCACCCGCCGCGGCGCCGTCGAAAGACCCATACGGCTCTCCCGCTCAGTAGACCAGCGACGGACGAGGGCGGCGCGCTCGGATGTCGGTGGCGCCGGAGGTCATGCGGGCGACCGCATGGGCATCATCGACGGTACCGCCCGGCGCGCCCGTCGGCATCCGCGGCGCACCGCCCCGGGCTGTTCAGCCCGCCTCGTCGAGGACGCGTGAGCCGATGACGCCCATCGCGTCGAGGCGCCGCACGGCCTGGCGGTAGGAGTCGAACAGTCCACACTCGCGATACGGCATGCCGATCCGGGCGCAGTAGGCCCGTACCAGCGGCCTGGCGCGTTTCAAGTTGGCCCGGGGCATGCTCGGGAATCGGCCCAGGCCGTGCCTGCTCGCGGCCGCCTGCATGGTGAAGGCCAGTGCGCCGGCGTCCACGTCGGGGTCGCGGCCGGGCTCGTCGGGGTGCGCGTGGTGCCGGTTGTGCTTCTCGTTCCACCAGCCGTAGCTCAGCCCCACCAATGTATTGGCATGGATCACGTCGACCACGGCGTTCGCGCGCGTAGCCTGCCGGGATCTGTCCGTGCCCCGCGGCCGATGAATCCGAGTTGTCCGAAGACCACGGCCGGATAGACGGCCACCGCCGGCTGCCACCAGGAATCGCCCACCAGCGCGAACGCCGCCCCCGCCGGCTCCCAAGGCGAGAACCGTCGAGGCTATCTTCGCCGTGGAGTACCAGGGGCGGCCTTCCGGCAGGCCGGCCGATCTCACCTGCCCCGGCTGATCCGGCCCCGGGCCGCGTCCAGCACGGCGACGAGCGGGGGAAGCTCCGCGCCCAGATCGCGCGGGCGCGGCCACTACGCGCCGTCGACCATGCCTGAATGCTCGGTGCGGGGCTTGAGGGAGTTCGGACCGACGGCGGCAAGAAGTGCTCCTGCTGCGGCCGGATGCTGACGATGGTCACGATGCGGACCCGTCCCTGGGTTGTCGAACCCGGATCTCATGACCCGCCCGAGACGATGCCGCCTTTGACGGCGGTCTTCGAGATGCCGTCGGTAACAGCCGGCCCACCCCCCGGCCGGTCAGTATGCCGTTCGCCGCGGTGTCCGAGCAGGACGGCCAGGACATCGCCGACCGCGGGTTCCCGGCTGCCTGGTTCGAGCAGCGGGAGGTGTGCCTGGATCTGGTAGCGGTTGCGTCGCCCGTCCTTCTCCTTGATCACGTATCCGGCCGCGGTCAGATCGGTGACGATGCCGTACGCGCTGCGCTCGGTCAGCCCGAGACTGACCGCGATCTCACGCAGCCGTACACCCGGGTCGCGCGCGATGCACAGCAGGACCCGGGCGTGATTGGTCAGGAAGCTCCAGTTCTCCACAGATACAGGCTAACATATTCTAGAAACTCATTGCTAGTTTCTTGTTTCCGAGGTAGGTTGGAAACAAGGCGCCGGGAGGATCGACCGCAGACGGCGGCCAGGCTCCCGGGCCACCTTGGGGGAAGCACGCGAGGCGGCACAGGCCCCGGCTCCCCCGCTTTCAAGGGAATCCCCTCATGACCGACCAACTGACCCCCGAAGCACCCACCGTCCCGCCGCGATCCGTGGACGGCAGCACCGTCCGACCCCCGCCGACGCCCCCGACCGCACCGACGCCCGCACCCCAGGCACCTGCCGAACCGTCTGCACCCGCGAGACCGGCACGAACGAGGACCAGCAGCGTGCGGATCGCACTGATCGCCGGCACGCTCGCCCTCGCCGCGGTGCTGATCTTCATCATCCAGAACACCAGCGGCGTGAGCATCAACTTCCTCGGCGCGCACCTGCACGTGTCACTAGCCGTCGCCATACTCCTCGGCGCCGTCGCAGGCGCATTGATCATGGCCGGCGCGGGAACCGCCCGGATCACTCAGCTACGGCGGAACATCCGCCGCGAACGACGCGACTCACGCGACCGGTAACCAGCCCGCAGCAGTCGGACCCGACACCCGGTCGGTCGCCTCAAACCCGCGAGCCGGGAGGAGATGGTGAGGTGACTGCGATGGGCCGGTCTCGTCCCGGCGGGCGGAAAGAGCACGCCCGGATGATCCCGGGCGGGCTCTGACATCGCCGTCGAGAAGAGTTCACACGCGGTCACAGGAGAACTCGACGACTCCAGCCCGCCGGAGCGCACCGCAGCACTGACCGACTGCGAGTCAATCGGCGGCCACACCCCACTCGGGCACAAAGCGCGCTCCCCACCTGCCCCTCGCCGTTCCCCCTCGACCAATCATCGCTCTTCTTGCTCGCATCCGTCATCATCGCCCTGATCGGCCTCCGACTCCCCGCGCCGCACCGCGCTCGACGAAACAGCAATCGACCGCGTAGAAGCCGTCGTCACCCGGTGAGCTCACCACACCCGGCCGCGACCTCGGCCTCGCGGCACTGCGGCCGGGGTGTATCCGCGTGAAAATCAGCCCGGGTATTCGGGGTTCAGCAGTTCGATCATGGGCACTGGCCGATGGTGGCCAAAGCAGGCAAATCAGCCGAAGGAGTCTCGCCATGAGCACGATGGACAAGGCCAAGAACGCAGCCGAGAAGGCCAAGGGAAAGGTCAAGGAGTACGCCGGTCAGGCGAAGGGCGACAAGCGGATGGAAACCGAGGGCAAGGGCGACCAGGCCAAGGGCGGTGTCAAGCAGGCCGGCGAGAAAATGAAGGACGCGGCCAAGGACACCACGGGGCACTGAGCCGCACCGAACTACTCGGAATCGCCGGAGGGGCGGCGTCTACCAATCCTTGGAGAGCAGAGTGCCGAGGGGGCCCAAATCGAGGCCGAGGTCCTCGCGATCGGACGCCGTGCCGCTCGCGCAGTTCGCCCATGCGCTGATCCAGCAGCATGAGCGCGGTGCCCAGTTGCTCCTCTTTCTCGGGAGCGAGATCGCCACGGTCAAGCCGCCGGATCGCCTGTCGTTCCATGAGTTGCCGCAGCAACTCGACGACGGTGAGCACTAGGCAGGCCAGGTCCCGGGCCGGTGCCGACGGATCGAGATCCACGCGGGCGCTCGGCCGCGACCCGGCCTCTTTCGCCGTGGTCGCCTCGAGCGCCCCGACCATGCTGGTCAGCGCATCGGTCGTGTTGGTCACAGCGGACCTCCGTTGTCCCACGGCGCGGGCACACTGTCGCTGACGGAGGCGAGCAAGGCCCGCAGCGAAAGGCGGACGAGAGGGACCTCCGCTAGAGCGATCACGAGGTCCCCCTCGACGACCACGCCGGTGGCCAGGACCCGATCCAGGAGGTCCACCAAGGGCACTCCGATCGGAGCGGCGCTGTCCGGGCCGATCCACGCGGCGGTCCGGTCGCCCGCACTCGTCCACGGCGCCGCCCTGGTCGATGTGGCCGGGATGCTGCCCGCAACCGGTGTCATTGGTCTGCGTCCCACTGGACGAACGAGTAAGGCACTCACGGCCCGGACACTTCGATCTCGACGAGGTCGGCGCGGGCCCTTAAGCCGGCGACCGCGTCACGCAGTTGCTCGGCGCGGCGTCCGTCCACCAGGTAGGCGCCGTTGAGGATCTGAGAACGGTGCCGGCCGGTCACCTGCGTGCCGTGCAGGCGTCGGTGAGCCGCGTCCTTCGCCAACGACGCGAGTGTCTCATCGATGCGGGCGGCTTCGGCCACGGCCGCGGCCTCCCTGTCTTGTTGACGTTGTCGGCGCGCGCGAACGCGGTCGAGGTACGCCCGGCCCGCACCGTGCGCCGACTGCATCGATTCACTTCCGCTGCGGTCACGCTCGTCGGGGGCGTCGGGGCCGGTGGCGCCCTGCGTCAAATGGACCTTCACCGCCCATTCCGCGTTTCCGCGAAGTCGGTCGAGCAGAACGCGGAACTGTCCGGCCCGGGCCGAGAGCGTGGCCAGCGCACGGGTGCGATCGGTGAAAAGGGTCGCGAGCGGGAGCGGGACGACGGCGCCGCCCACCGCCGCCGCAGTCACCAGGGCGTCATGCGTTCGTGCGCCGATCTCCAGATGAGCGGGATCGGCGAGCCGTTCGCGCAGCGCCTCCTCGCCGAAGTCCGCGACAGGCACCTGCTGCGCGAGCGCCCGCAGCCCCGCCCCTCCGGCCAGCGAGAGCTGGTACAGGTCCGATCCGCCCTCGTATCCGGCGCAAGCCGCGGGCAGCGAGCCGCCCGCGTCCTGGATCGCGAATACGCACGTCAACATGACCGACGTCGGTATCGGGCAACGAGAGGGCGGCCGCCTGGTCTTCAGGTGCCCGCGCTTGCGCGGCGATGGTCATGACCGTGCCTTTCCCACCGCGGTACGGCGGCGAGGCGCGCGAACCTCGTCGTCGGACCGGCCTGCGAGCTGTTCGAGATGCGCGATGCGATCGAGCAGTTCGCGCCGCCCGGCTTCGCGCCCCGGAGGAGGAGAGCGCGGGGTCCGTCTCCCACCAGTCGATCCCTGCTTTGCGCGCCGTTTCGACCGAGGAGATGAACAGCCGCAGCCGGATCGTCAGAAGCTCGATGTCCAGCAGATCGATCTTCACGTCCCCGACGACCACGATGCCCTTGTCCAGTACGCGCTCCAGCACGTCGGCGAGGCTCGCGGTCGCCGGAGCCGCCCAGGGGGACGGATCGCGGTCGGTGCGGTTCTCCCGGAGGCCCGGCTCAGCGCCGGTCATCCTCTTCCTCGTCTCCCTCTGCGTCCTCCTCGTCGTCGTCCTCGTCTTCCTCGTCTTCCTCCTCGTCGTACTCGTCCTCGTCGTCTTCGTCCTCGTAGTCGTCCTCGGGCTCCTCCGCGCCCTCGTCGTACTCGTCCTCGTACTCCTCGTCCTCCGGACGCTCGTCGTCCTCGAGGCCCTCCTCGTGCGACCGCACCACTTCACCGTCGCGGATCTCGCCCCGCCAGCCCTCGAGGTCCTCGTCGGCGTGCAGGGTCACCTGGCGGGCGAAGTGCTTGAGGTCGAGCCGCAGACGCCGCCCCTGCGCCCGCCAGATGTTGCCGGTCTTCTCGAAGAAGCCCGAAGGCGTGTACTCGACGACGACCACGATCCGGGTCAGGCTCGGGGCCAGTTCATGGAAGGTGACGACGCCCTCGGTGCTGCCCTTCGCCCCTTCGGAGGTCCATCTGATGCGGTCGTCCGGGATCTGCTCCTGGACGGTCGCGGTCCAGCTGCGGTTCGACCACATGATCTTCGCGCGCCACGACGTGGTGACGTCGTCCTTCTTGTCGACGCCCTGCACGCCCTTGGTGAACGTGCCGAACTCCTGGAGTTCGCTCCACTGGTCATAGACCGTGCGGATCGGCACGGGAACGTCGACGGACTCGATGATGTTGACCGACTTGACGTTCCCGGCGCCGCCGCTGTGCGCGCCGCAGGTCGCGAGCAGAAGCTGTAGCAGGGCAACGGGCCGGTCAGGCGCAACAGGGCGCGGTTTCGGGCCTCGACGGCGAGTTTCGCCACCGCTTCGCGCGCGGCTTCGACCTGATCCGTGTCGATCAGGAAGCTGATGTTGGCCACGTACCCCTCCGCCTCGGGGCCGGCCGCGGTCTCCTCGGCCAGCGCGGCGAGCCGTCGCGACGCCTCCTGCGCCACCGCCTCGGCGCGTTGCCGCAGACCCTCGGCGACGGCCTCGCCCAGCCGGATCCGCGCGGTGTACTCGGCCTCGCACCCGGTCTGCGCGCGCAGGCCGCGAATCCTCGGGCTTTCGCGGACCAGGTCCGGCAGGCCGCCTTCCGCCACGGCGATCTTGAGATTCATCTCCGTCCTGCCCGTGACCCGTTCGAGCGCGACGAGATTCGCCTCGGTATCGCGTTGGTGCGTCGCGCGCAGGGCCTGCTCGTCCTCGGCGATCATGCCGAAGCAGGCGGGGAGCACCGGGGCCGATCGGCCGATCTCGGCCAGCACGTCCTGATGGGCCATCACGTCGCGCCGCCGCGCCCGTACCAGCGCCGGCGCCTCGCCGACCACCGCGGCGGTCGCCCCGGCCGAGACCAGGCGCACGGGCGCGGGCGGGGTGCCGACGCCGCAGAGGCCGGGCGGCACCGACGCCTCGCTCGTGGTGATTCCGTAGACGAGAGACGCACGCTCACCCCTCCTCGCTCTCGACGCGGCGCCGCGCGCGCGACCGGCCACGACCCTCGCCGTCCTCGTCGCGCCCGCGTGACGCGTACTCCTTCTCCCGCCCGTCGTGGCCGGTCACCGCGTCCCTGAAGCCCTTGGCCCTCTCCCCCACCGCGCTCAGCGCCTTCTTGCCGCCCTTCTTCCCGATCGCCGTCGCGGCGCTGCCGGACAGCCCGCCGAACAGCTCCGGGACGGTGCGGCTGGTCGAGTCGTGCTCGAGGTCCAGCCGGTTGCACACCTCGGCGAAACGCAGGTACGTGTCGACGCTCGCCACCACGATGCGGGCGTCGATCTTGATGATCTCGATGCCCACCAGCGATATTCGGACGAACGCGTCGATGACGATGCCGCGGTCCAAGATCAGCTCCAGCACGTCGTACAGCGTGCCGGCGCGACGGGTGTAGGGAACGAACTCACTGGTCAGGACGGTCATGGGAGACAACTCCTCGGGTCTCGGACGAACGCGGCCGGGCGGGTTGCGGCGGGCGGGAGAAGCCGCGCGCTCAGGAGTCGGCCGAGCCCCGATGGTACCTTCGCAGCCTGCGATAGCCGACCAGGTCGCCGCCCTCGTCGAGGTCGACCTCATAGGTGGCCATCAGGCTCATGGTGTCCGGGATCCGGGCCACCTCCACCACATCCACGCACCCCGCCAGTTCTTGTCCTCGGCCCGCCCCACCTCGGAGCTGCCCTCGGCGGGATGGCCGATGAGCCGGGTCAGGCTCGAGGCGGCACGGCGGGCGGCGTCCTCCGCGCCGGTGATGCGCGTGGCGCGCTGCCGGACCTGCGGCCGGGTGGCGGAACGCTGAGACCGGGACGAGGTCGACCTGGCCGGCTGCAACCGGGAGGACTTCGACCTGGGCGGCTGGGACCTGGACGAGGGCGACCCGGATGACTTGGCTTCCATGGGCTAAAGTCTTTGCGCGCCCGCCAGGCGACGCATCTCAAGCTGAGCCGTTAGAGGCAGGACCGACCGGCTCGGCCTGTGCCGGGAGGGAAACCGGCGCACCCGGACGTCTTCGCCGCCACCATGAATGCTCTGATTCAGCCGGGCGGACGCGGCACCGCGGACAGGGTTCCGCGATGGCATGACGCGGCCTACACGAGCCCTTCGCGCGCCGCGACGGAAGCGCGGGCGGCGACGGACCGCGGGTCGCCGGAGTCCGCCCGGTCGAAGCGGACGAAGACTCGAGGAGGAAGTCCGTTCGGCGCTTTGGGTGTGCTCGGGGACGGGATGGCGCCAGTGCACCGCGACCAGGTGGCCGCCCTGGCCGAGGGGGCCGGTGGCGGTGCGCGCGGTCCGGGTGAGGTCGTCCGTGCCGAGGTAGTAGAGCATCTCGGAGAGCACGATCAGGTCGAACGAACCCTCGGGCCACTGCCCGGGCACGGTGCCGAGTCGGGCGCTCGGGCGCGGGTGGCGCTCGAGCCGGGCGGCGGCCTGCCGGACCGCGGCCGTTTCGCGGCCCCAGGAGACCAGTCGTCGCAGCGTTCTGCGAGATATCCGCTGAGCACACCGACCGAACAGCCCGGTTCGAACGCGCGGCGGTATCGGGCCGCCGGCAGAGCCGCCAGCGTCAGGGAGTACTTGCGCTGCTCGTACCAGCGCTCGGCCAGCCGCCACGGGCGTCGTCCGCGCGGTACATGGCGCGAAGTACTCGCTCGGCACGCCCATGCTCGCCAGGGTCATGTCAGGACCACCTCGAAGTCGCGTCGGAAGTGCTCGAGGTCGCCTGCGGCGAGGATCGCCGCGTCCTCGGGGCCGGGGCCGAGCGGAGCAATCTGGCTTTCGTGGCAGTCGATCGCCCTGTTCTTCAGAGCCACCGTCTCGGCGGGCAGATCGATGCGCGAAGCCCGCTGCCACCGGACACGCGGGTCGCCGGGAAGGGCCCGATGCCACATCCACACCGGGTACTGCCACACCGGCACCCCGAGCTGCGCCCCGACGGCCACCGCCGCCCGCCCGACACTCTCGTGGTCCGGGCGCATATCGAAGCTCCGCGGGGCCACGCACACGTCCGCTTCGGTCCCGGCGATCAGCCGCCTGACCGCGTCGGCCAGTTCGCCCGGGCGCACGCTCAGGCCGCCGTCCGGCAGGCCGAGCCGCTCGATGCGGCTCTTCTCGAGCCCCAACGCGGCGAGCGACGCGGACCGAAGGCCGAACTGCCGGGCGATTCGGGCAGTAGGCCCGCGTGCGGCGCGCACCCGGCCAGCAGCAGCCCAGGCCTCGGCGTCCGCAGCGCCGGCGTCCTGCTCCATACCGGCAACAGTCTCCTGCTGTCCGCGGCGTAGCACGACGCAGCGCCCGTCCCGCATCGGGTGCGCCAGCACGACGGGCGCGTGGCTCCAGCGCAGTCCGAAGCGTTCCAGCTCCAGCGCGCGCATCGCGGGCGAGGCGGCCGCAAGGTGATGGAAGGAGCAGAACAGGTCGCTGATGAACGCGGGATCCACACCGCGGTCGCTGCGCACCGCCCCGCCGGGTTCCTCCTGTGCCTCCAGCACCTCGACCTGCCAGCCCGCATCGGCCAGCACGTTGGCGGCCACCAGACCGTTCGGGCCGGCACCGGCCACGATCGCGTCTGCCATGGATCCGATCCCTGCTTCCGGTGTCCGCTCGACGGCTCCAGGCCCATCGAAGCCCCGCTCCACACGCCCGACAACGCTTCCGCGCCGTGCAGGTGACGGCTTCGCCGCGTTCAGGCCGCCACGGCCCACTCGCGCGAGGGCGACGAGCTTCGTCCAGCGGACCTGCAGCGGCGCGGATAAAGTGGTCCTGACTCAGCGTGACGTCAGACGGCGCAGCGGATCCTTCGAAGACAGCAGAGAACAAGCGCGCGAACGTCAGGGACAGGAGGCATCGCCGTGGGCGCAGGACGGCCGGACGCCGCGCATGCCGCCGAGCCGTCCGAGGACGGGAACCAACCGGGTGGGGCTATGAGCCTGTCCGGGCTTCTGACGGCGGCGGAGGCGGCGCCTCCCGTGGAATCGCTCGACGTGGTCGCGCGCATGCTCAAGGACCGCTTCGGGGCCGTGTCGGTGTCGTTCTTGATCTCCGACTTCTCCGGCCGTTCGGTCGTGCGGCTCGGGGCGGCGGGAAGCGTCGTGACCAGCGAGCCGGCCTCGCGCATCGCCGTGTCGGGCACGGTGTACGAAGAGGTGATCCGCACTCAGCGGCCCAAGGTCGAGGATGACGGAGCGGGTGCATCGCGGATCCTCGCGCCGGTGACCAACCGTGGGGATGCGATCGGTCTGTTGGAGCTGTTCCTGCCCGCGGGCCCGGGCCCGGGCCCGGAGATGATGCGCGGGATCAGTGAGGCCGCACACGCACTGGCGTACATCGTGATCGCGAACCGGCCCTTCACCGACGTCTACCAGTGGGGCCGGCGCACCGTCCCGCTGAACCTCGCCGCGGAGATCCAGCACCGGCTCCTGCCCGAGTCGCTGGCGTGCGAGGCGGCGCAGTTCGCGCTCGCCGGGGCGCTGGAACCCGCCGACCACGTCGGGGGCGACACCTTCGACTACGTCGTCGACCGCGAGACCGTCGAGCTGTCGGTGACCGACGCCATGGGCCACGACGTGAACGCCGCGCTGCTGGCCACGGTGGCGATCGGCGCCCTGCGCCGGGTGCGGCGGGCGGGCGCCGATCTGGCCGAACAGGCCCGCGAGGCCGATCAGACCGTGCGGGATCACGGCGACCGGGGTTACGTCACCGGCCAACTGCTGCGGGTGAACCTGTTCGACGGCCGGACCGAGTTCGTCAACGCCGGACACCCCTGGCCGCTGCGGATGCGTGACGGGCAGGTCCGACAGCTCGTCCCGGAGATCGATCTGCCCTTCGGCCTCAGCATCCGAGACGCCAGTCCCCACGCTTACCGGGTGCAGGAGCTGGACCTGCGGCCGGGCGACCGGCTGGTGATGTTGACGGACGGCATGCTCGAGCGCAACGCCAAGGAGATCGATCTGCCGGACCTGATCGTGCGCACCCGCGCACTGCATCCCCGCGAAGCCGCCCGCAGCCTGATCGGGGCGATCGTCGAGGCCAGCCACGGCCATCTGCTGGACGACGCCACCGTCATGTGCCTGGACTGGCGGGGATTCGCGCACTCCCGGCACGACGCCGCCACCGGCGCCGACCTCACCGACGCCTCACGACCGTCGGACGAGGCGGAATCCACTGTCGGGCGATGACTCGGAGCCGGAGGCGTGGAAGGCGGGGGATCCCGCCCGAGACCAACACTTTCGGCACCGGCGCTCGGCGTCCGGGCGGCCGGCTACCGCTGCGGTCGCCGCCCGGAGCGCCTCCAGCGCCACCCGCTGTACACCAGGTCGGCGGCGAACAGAACGGCTCCGATCACGAGCAGGTAGAGCAGTCCGTGCGCGACGACGCCGATGATGCCGAGCGCGACCGCGACGATGATCACGAGCAGAAACAAGACCATGGAGGGCGCCTCCTGATGCGGCTGGATGGTCAGCGGCGGGCGAGTTGCCGCTCGCCGGCGGCGCCGGGCTGGTAGGCCAGGCCGTAGTGCTGGAAGATCGCCGCCTCGTCCGCAGCAGGCAGCACGTTGTCGACGCCCATGGCGGGGCAGCCCTTGACCAGCGACTTGGCGTAGTTCACCCTCACGTAGCCCGGCCCGACGATCGCGCCGTCCAGCGGGACGAAGACTAGGCGGTGGCGCGTGGGCAGGCCTACTTCGACGGTGGCCATGGCCGGCTCGTCGGTGGCGGTGTCGACGTAGACCGACTCGAGAACGCCGACCTTGCGCCCCCCGGAATCGAGCACGTCGTGCGTGCGCCACTCGCGAATATCCGCCGCCTCGATCACTGTGTGCCTTCCTTCGCCGAAGTCGCGGTGGTGGCGCCGATGCGCTTCAGCGGCGCGTTCCCTCCCGCACGTCCCGGGTACCCGGCCGGCCTCGGTGCATGCAGTGAGTGAGCAGGGCAGTGCGCAGCAGGCTTCCTGCCCGTCGGCCGGGCCTGGCGCAGGACTGGCGGCGTCCGGCGCGCGGTCTTCGCGTCGCCGCTGCGCATCGGAGCGATCAGTGTCGTGACGCTGCTGGTCCACCACAACGCTCCCGGATCCTTGCGCGACGGGCAACTGGTCGACGCCCTGACGTTGGCCTAGACCCTCACCGCCCTGCTGCTGAGCCGGGGAACGGACGAGGCGACGCGCGCGTTCGCCGAGGGCGAAGAGCGCTGGCCGCGATTCGCCGAAGCCGCCGGCGCCCTCGCGTTCGTCTCCGTCCACGCCCTGCCGCTACGACTGCGCGAGCGGGTCATCGGAGCCCTGAACCTGTTCTGCTCCAGCCCCGAACCCCTCGGCGAGGAAGACGTACGCGTCGGCCAGGCCCTGGCGGACGTGGCCACCATCGGGATCCTGGCCCAGCGCAGCCGCGAGCAGGCCGACCTGGTCACCACCCAGCTGCAGACCGCCCTCAACAGCCGCATCTCCATCGAACAGGCGAAAGGGGTGATCGCGGAGCGCCACCGGATCAAACTCGACGAGGCGTTCACGATCCTGCGCCGCCACGCGCGCGACAACAACCTGCGCATGTCCGACCTCGCCCGGGACGTGGCCAACGGCTCCCCACTGCCGACGAGAGACGAAACCCTCGCCGCACGCGCCGTCGACCACCCTGAAACCAGCCCCGCCCCTGACCTGTGGCCGGTTCACCCGCCGGATCACAGCCGGGTGATCCGAGCGACGCGAACGTCCGGTTGACTCGCCAGGCTGTTCGGCCGTGACGCCCACGCCGCGCGAACGCCTCGGTGCCGTCCTCGACCGACAGGACCGTTAGCGCTGCGACGCCACCGCCCAACTGTTCGGCCCCGCCGCGCCCCCGACGACTGGTCGATCCCCGTGCCGGCCGGCTGCGGCTGCGAGCTGTGCGCGCTAGACGCGTTTCTCGCGGACCGGGAACAGCAGGTGCTGGAGTGGCCGATCGTCACCGCCTCACGTTCCCGCATCCACAACCGCATCGACTCGGCCGAAGTGCCGGTCAGCCACGTCACCCGACACCAGGCGCCCGTACACACTCGTACTGACCAAACGGGACATGCTCTTCACCGCGAACTGGAAGAGCGCGAGCGCGACGGAGGCGACCTGACCGCGGTCGGGCACACCGGTAATCGACCGGACCCGGTTCCGCCGATTGACTGTTCGACGTCGGACCAACGCTCTCCCGCAGTCCGGCCTCGTTGAAGGGATTTACGTCAGAATTCTTGAGGGGTTCTCGGCCCTTCCCGGTAAAGAGGCCGGAACGGGGCACACGGACAGCCTCAGCTCAGAAGGGCATCATGACTATCCTCTTCACCCTCGTCATTGTCGTCGTGCTCGTCGTCGCCGCCGCCGGATGGGCTTGGTACGGCAAGCGCAACCTGCACGTGAGGGTCGGTCCCGAACTCGCCGCCGCGGTCCGGAACTATGACAGAAGGCAGCAGGTCAACCAGGGACTGCGACGGCGTAGGAAGCAGCACGATGCCCTGCGGTTGAAGACCGTGAATGCGACGGATCGAGCATATTACGCCACGGCGTGGAACGAGGTGCGCAGCGATTTCCTCGACGATCCCCCGCTTGCCCTCAACGGCGCGGAGAGGCTGATCGGGAACGTGCTCACCACCAGGGGATATCCCGGCGGAGACCGGCAGGAGCAGTTCACCCTGCTCTCCGACGAGCACGCGGATTCGCTCACCGGCTTCCGGGCCGCACAGCAGACGAGCCGTCGCGCGGTCGAGGACCCGGCAACCATCCCCGCCGAAGATCTGCGTCGCGCGCTGAGGTCCTACCTCACCCTGTTCGACGAGCTGATCGCGGACCCGGGCACGAAGACGTACTCCTGATCGAACCGCGATGCGCGCGGGGGCGGACTGCATCGATGAGACGGACCTGCTGCGCGTCGGCGGGCTGGAGCGGATCTTCTGCGGGATCTACGCGCCCTCCACGCTCGGCGTCTTCCTACGCGCCTTCACCCACGGGCACGTGCGGCAACTACAGGCCGCCGCCCGCCGGTTCACCCCGAACCTGATCGGGCACGCCGGACTGGTCCCGCTCGCCGAGCCGATTGTCTACCTGGACGTGGACTCGAAGGTCAAGCAGGTCTACGGCCCGGCGAAGCAGGGCGCCTCGTTCGGGTACACCCACGTGCGCGGCCTGCACTTCCAGGTCGTGGCCCCCTCCACGCCCGTCTCGCGCCCAGTGATCGTGGCCACCCGGCTGCGCAAGGCATCGGCGGCCTCGGGCGAGGGCGCGGCCTCCCTGACCGCTGATCGTTCGGCGCGTCAAGCGGCTGAACCCGAAGACCGTGCCCGAAGGCCAGGGCAAGTTGTTCGCGGCCTACAGCCACCACGCGTTCCTGACTGACAGCCCCAGATCATCACCCAGGCCGAGCCGAACCACAGGAAGCACGCAGTGATCGAGCAGGGTCTTCTCCGACCTCGAAAGCGGCCCGCTCGGCCATGTGCCCTCCGGGCGCTTCCAGGCCAACGCCGCGTGGCTGGCCCTCGCCGCGATCTCCTACACCTCACCCGCGCCGCCGACACCCTCGCCGACCGCCACCACGCCAAGGCCACCGGATCAACCATCCGCCGCAACCTGGTCAACATCCCGGCCAGAATCGTCACCAGCGCCCGCCGCACCCGCCTCCACCTGCCCGAACACTGGCCCTGGTCCCCAGGATTCCTCACCCTGTGGATACGCACCGGCCACCAGCCGGTCCCAACCTGACCACCGGCATCCGCCCCCGCCCACCCGCAACCCGAGAAGCCCTGGAGACCCCGCTCGGACGGCCACCCGGCAATCACTCCTGTCCGAAAAACCCCAGGCCGGGAGTGCGGACGCTGGGGCACGGAGGCGGCACCGAGTCATCCAGGAAGCGGTACCTGACAGGACATCAGAGAAAGGCGACCGCTGTGAGAAGAGTTCAACGCGCCGACCAACCCCAAGGGGAGCGTCATGGGGAGCCGAATCGGGGAGCGCGCTCCCCCACAAATGCGCTGAACTGCGCGTAATTGCAGGGCTTGCGAGTCATCAGAATTGGGTAAATGCAGGCCAGTGACATCTTCATGGAGATCTCTTCGGGAGAGTATACGGTGATTTCCGTATTCACACGGAAGAGGTCACTGGTTCGATCCCAGTATCGCCCACCAGCATTCGTGCACGTCAAAAGGTCAAGTAGTTGATACCTATATCAACTACTTGACCTATTTTCGTGCCCGCTCCATCGTTTTTGGCGCAGCCGTGGAGCGGGCCAGGGAATAGGTCAGACGAAGACAACCCCAACGCCTACAGATAGTGGCCCACAGCGACCAACGCCGATGACCGCGGCGCCCATGCTGAGCTATTCCTTTCCGCGCGCTCCACGCCCGGTGGAGCAAGGGGTGCTCCGATGGCCTTGCTCGAGGCTCGCCGAAGCGTGAAGGGGACCGACTTTCAGCACCCTAAATGCCAAAGCATGAATGACTATGCATGGCATTTTGAACCGCGGTCTGCCCGGCGGTCGCGGCTTACGCCATTTGCCCGCGACTATTCTGCGGTGCCAGCGAAGCAACGTACCCGGTGTCACGATCCGAGCAGTGCCCGCGCCTGCGGACAAGGAACGGATCCCAGAGCTCGAGCACAGATAAGCGGCTACCGTCTCCCACCCCTACTCGCACGGCTCTCGATCGACGTGGCCAAACGGCGGCTTTGGGCCGCGCCATGCGGTCGTCGGCGTGCGCGGGCACACCCGGCACACCAATGGCATGTTCGAGGACATCACCGAGGCCGCGCTCGCAGCACGCAACGACCCCGTGAATGGGCACCTGAACTGGTGCGTGCCGCCGATCGATTGGGGCTGCGCCATCATGACGCTGGTCGACGGCCGCAACCCAGCCGGGCCGCTGTGGGGATGGGACCCGAACGGCTGCTGCCTCGACCATGCGCTGTTTCCCCTGGACCAGACGCTTGCCGAGATGCTGGAGGAGGCATTGGTCTCCGAGTACCCCGAACCGCTCTACGGCGGCTACGCCGCCAGCGTGCGAGCCGCCGAACCCGCCTGCGTTCCGCTCAAATGACACAAGGGTCGGGTCAAGCTCCCACGCAGCATGGTGGCCGACCGGCAGCTTCGGTACCCGTGCGTCGTATGCGGGCGCCGGTCACGACCACACCCGCAGAGCGCGCGGCGCGCTTTGGGGGCGCCTCGGACCGCACCCGGAGCTACCGGAGACGCTGCAAGCCATGCGGGCGCTTCAGCGCTCGCGCTCGCGACCCGGACCACGGCGTGCAGAGGGTACTGGTCTGCGTCAACGGTACGATGGCCGCACGCCGGTCAACCCCAGGGCCAGGCCGGAAGGCACTGACGCGGAACCCGGCCACCGGGGACGAGAGACACCCGGGCCAGTACGGCCTGACGGAAGAGGGAATAATGATCGAGGCAGTCGCGCGGGACGCGGCTGAGATGCGCAGTGAGCTGACCCGCTACCTGCGCGCCTACGCCCCCGCCCGCTGGTCCCAGATGATCCGCACCGGGGTGGAGTTCACCATCCCGGAGGCCTGGAGCATCCTCTCGCCCTCCAAGATGGCCGCGAACCTCGTGCGCGCCGAACGTGACCGGATCGAAGGCACCCCGTTCTACGCGCTCGACCCCGAGGTCTCCGCCGCCGCGATCCAGGCAGGGGTGGCCGGAATCATCCTGACTCCTGACGCCCTGCCCGCACCCAGCGGATCGATCTACTTCCACCACCCGGTCGCCGAGCCCGGACCCCATCGCGCCGGTCCGGCCCGCATCGTGACCTGGGGCGCTCCCCCACCGTCGATGGGACTGCCCGGCCTGTGGCTGACCTGGTACGCGGACCTGCGCGAGAGCAAGGACCCGGCTGTTGCTGCGATGCAGCCGGACGCGCGCATCGTGCTGGACCAGGAGAACTTCCTGCGCTTCCTGCCCGCCATCGACGACAGGCTGATCCCGGGCGAGCCGCCCGCCACCGAGACCGCCCGGATCCTGCGCACGGTGCTGCTCGCCCTTTTCGCCATCAAAGACGGGCTGCTCCCAACCCGCGAGATCAACGCCCCGCCCGCCGGCAACGAGGGCTGCATTGTCCACGTGGCGAGCGCGCCGGGCGAGGACCCGTCAGAGCTGCCCCGCGCGATGGTCCGCGCTGCCACCCGACACAGCGAGGAAGCGCTGCGCCTCGTCCTGGGCGAGGAGTGACACAAACCCCGGGCGTGGCGCACACCTCGTGGTCGTATTGCGCTCAGTTCGCTACGTTATGTGTATGCGAAAGTCCTTGGACCCGTTGGCGCGCACTGCGTTGTGGACGGCTTCCATGCGTGCCCGGGAACACGCGCGTGCGGACCGATTGTTCGAGGAGCCGCTTGCGGCGTTGTTGGCAGGGCTCGAAGGTCCACAGATCATGCGGGGATTCGAGGGCGAAGTGCAGCGGGGAGTCGAGGATCCCGCACTCGCAGTGCGCACTCGGTTCCTCGACGATCAGATGCATCACGCTGCCGAGGCGGACGACATCCGGCAATTTGTGCTCGTGGCGGCTGGCATGGACACGCGCGCATTCCGGATGGCGTGGCGGGAAGAAACGGTGTTCTATGAGTTGGACCGCGCCGCGTTGCTGAGGTTGAAGCAGTCACTGCTGGACGACGCGGGGACTGCGTGCCTCTACGCACGGCGCACCGTAGGCGTAGATCTGACACGCGATTGGATGTCCCCGCTTCTGGCCGCGGGGTTCAAGCCAGGGAGACCGACCGCCTGGTTGGTTGAGGGGTTGCTCTATTTCTTGACTGCACAGCAGCGCGACGCCCTGCTCGCTGAGATCACGCACCTGTCCACCACGGGGAGCGTGCTGCTGGCTGATTATGTCAGTCAGACCTCTCTGGACAGCCCGGGCATGCGGGCGTGGCTGGTGAAGATGGCGGACAGCGGCCATGCGTGGCAGTCCGGGTGTGACGAACCGGAAGTACTGCTCGGTCGACTCGGCTGGGAGGCGCTGGTGACCGAGTACGGTGCGCCGGAGGCGGATTTCGGCCGGTGGGACGCCGCGGTGGTAGAGCCGGGCGTCCCGGGTACGCGGGGGCGCTATCTGGTTGTGGCCCGCTTCGGATCGTTACAGGTGTAGGCCGATGAAGGACGGGCCGACCCGGAACGGTCGAATATCGATCTTCTCCCATACCTTGCCGGTAACGTAGGGCTCTACCTTGAGCCACGCGTCGAGTTCGTCACGGCTAGGGAAATCGAGAATGAGCACAGAGGCGGTCATGTTCCCGTGATCGTCAAGAATGGCGCCGCCGTAGAGCATGTGGCCCGCATCGCGCAGCTGGTCGCCGAGGGCAATGTGCTGCTCGCGTACGGCCAGCCGCCGGTTGAGCGCGTCGGGATCGGTGCCGTCGTAGCCGGCGAGCATGAACTGCATTCGCGTGTTCCTTACGGGTCGGTGCGGGATCGGGGTCGCATCCGCGAGCGTGTCATGAGTGCGGCCGGAGATTAGGAGTCGCGGCCGGTCAAAGCTGGGTTCTCACCCTCGGGAGTGAGGGTGGGAGGTGTGAAGCCTTCCGGCCAGACGGTCTCGGCGTCCCAGCGGACGTGTGTCAGGATGGCGCGGTCGAGGCGAGCGGCGGTCAGCCGTGCTCCGCGCAGGTCTGCGCCGGTCAGGTCGGCGTCGGAGAGGTCTGCTTCGGTGAGGTCGGCGCCGGCGAGGATGGCGTCGGTGAATCTGGCAAGAGCGGCGTCCACGCGGTGTAGGCCGGCGGCGGTAAGGCGTGCGCCGGTGAGGTCGGCCATTTCGATGTTGGCGCGCTCCAAGGCGGCGCCGGCGAGGTTCGCCTGTGTGAGGGTCGCGCCGGAGAGGTTAGCGCGGGCTAGGTTGGCTCCGGCAAGGTTTACGCGGGTAAGTTTGGCGCGTTCCAGACGCGCGTCGGCCAGGTTCGCGCCGCTCAGTTGCGCATCGGTCACGGTGTCGTCGCGCAGCCAGCCATGAGCTTCCAGCTCCAGGACGGCGCGGGCGGTCAGTCCCGCGTCGGAGCTGCCCAGTTCCCGCACCAGCTGACGGCGCAGACGCTCGCGTTCGCGGCGTTCCGCGAGCCCGTCGATGAGCAGCACGGCGATGCCCATGTCGAACAGCTCGGAACCGATGTTGGAGTAGACGTCGTCGATAAGCCCGGTCCAGTGCCAGCCGTGCTGGTAGAGGTGTCCAGCGGCGATGACGGCCAGTCCTATCGTCATGACCAGCAGAGCGACGCGTGGGGCCGACCAGGGCTCGCGGCTGCGAGGTTCGGTCATCAGCCGCTCCAGGGCAGCGGGTTGGGTTTGTCCGGGGTCCAGGCGGGGTCGATCTCCGGGAGGGTCAGAGCGAGCCGGAACGTGATGTAGTAGTTGCGATTGGGCGGGATGTGGGCGTTGCGGCAAGCGGAACGGGCGTAGCGGGCTCCGAGGTTCCAGCAGCCGCCGCGCAATACCTTGCGATCGCCTGCGGGCGGACCGATCGGGTCGATGACCGGGTCGGCGCTGTAGGGGGCGTACCAGTCCAGGCACCATTCCCAGCACTGGCCGTGGATGTTGAACAGGCCAGTGGGGTTTGGGGGCAGCAGACCGGGTTCGTGTGTTTTCAGTCCTGAGTTGTCGGCGAACCATCCGTATCTGCCCAGTAGGGAGCGGTCGCTGCCGAAGCTGTATGCGGTCGTGGTGCCGGACCGGCATGCGTATTCCCATTCGGCCTCGGTCGGCAGCCGGAATCTGCCGATCTGCTCCGGTATTGCCTGCTCAGCCCCGGACATCCAAGCGCCGACCAGCGAGAGCACTTGGGGGGAGCCGAGGCCGTATTTCTCGTGCGCTTCTCGGCCTTCGACCCGGGCCTGGAGCCACAGGGCGAATGCGAATGCTTCGTCCCAGCTGGCCGCGACCACCGGTTCCGAGCCCAGCGGACTCCACTCGTCGATGTTCGGCAGGCCGGTGGCATTGGCCTGCTGCATGAAGGTTTCGAATTCGGCTCGGCAGACCTCGCGGCGGGCCAGGGCGAAGGAACGGGTGAGGGTGGTGGCCTGGCGGGGAGATTCGTAGTCGCTGCGTTCGGCCTCGTCCTCAGGCGAGCCCATGATGAAGCGGCCGGGGCGGTAGACCACGAAAGTCGTGCGTCGGCCCTCGACATCGACCGTGAACCAGCCGCGCCTGCCGGTCGGATCGTACGCCGCCCGGGTCGCGTCGTCGTCACGCAGCACCGGCTGGTCGCCCATTACCCACGCGGCCGCCGCGTGGACACCGGGATCGTCGTCTTCCTGCTCGAGCCGCGTGGCCGCAGCCACGGCCCGCTCATTGAGCTGCGGGGGAACCCCAGAGATCGGATAGTCACGGAGGCACAGGAGAAGGTGGTAGCGGGCGCGCGCGGTGCGCACCGCATCGAGCTGTTCCACCACGGTCTGCACTGGCACGCCGCGTGCGTGAGCCTGGCAAGCGAACTGGGTGCCCAACTCGGGATCGGCCGCCTCACCGAGCAGCGCATCAAGGTCGACGTCCTCGCCGAGCCGCAGCAGCGCGGCCAGGGCGGCACACCTGCGTCGCCCTGTCAGGACGCGTTGACGCTCGCTGGATGCGGATGCGGCGGGTTCGGCGGCGATGGCGCGGAATACCTGCACCGCGTTGGGCGTCACCACGGATCGCAGTGCGCTGAACGCCTGTTCCGCAGCCCCGATCGGTGCCGCAGCGGCCATACGGGCAAGGAAGTCTGGCCTGTCCGCAGCCAGGTCACGCACGATCGTCGCGATGGTCTCGTGGATCGCAGCCCTGTGCTCGCGGTCATCCGTATAGAGCGCGAAGAGCGGTTCGAGCAGGTGTGCACGCGCGGGCCGAAGTGCGTCGACATAGGTGCGCAAGTTCAGCTGGTTCTGGGCAATCAGCACGCTCGCGACCCGCGGCGCGATAGTGGCCCACCGAGCGTCGTGCGGGTCGAATCCGGCCAGCAGTACGGCTTCGCGCAGCAGCTCATCGCCGCCCGTGCCGCCGATCGCTGCGAGCGTCTGCTGCCAGAGCCGCTCGATGAGAGTGTCGGCTTCGGATCGCAGTGCGTTGCGTACCGGGATCAGGTCGTCCGGGCCGAGAAGAGCGAGTTCGTCGAGCAGCTGGTCGCCTTGGGCGCTGTCGTGGGGCAGCAGAGCGATGCGCAGTCGCCAGCGTTCCGCGGGCGTCGCACCCTCGAGCCGTTCCCGCAGCGACGCGCGCAGGGCCGGGTCCGCGTCGATGAATGCCTCAGCCTGTGTCGGGACGTCCGCAGGATGGATGGTCAGTAGCCGGTCGATCTGCTCGAGGGCGTTTCTACGTTGCTCGACCTGGTGCTGGCGGATGCTGCCGTCGAGATAGTCGAGCAGGTCCGGGGCGATCGATTCGCGTCCTTTGACGGCCGTCCATCGCATCGCCTCGTCCAGGATCGAGCCGCGCAGCAACGCCCCGTGCTTGTCGGCAGTCAGCCGCCATTCCTCGAACCAGCGCCGCACGCGCTGCTGCCAGAGCAGGAACTGCCGGTCCTCCACCAGCCACCCCGAGAGCCGATCCCAGCCTCGAATGATCGCCTCGTGAGCCAGTTCGACCGTAGCCGTGCCGTCCGCCGTCGTATCGGTGACGACGAGGCGGGCGTCGGCCAGGGCCTGCACCACGCTCTCGCAGCGCGGCAGACTGCGCAGCTCCGTCAACGGGGTGCGGCGGCGGGCGTCGTTGCCGTCCTGCTCGGGGCGGGCGACCTGTACCAGGCGAATGAGCAGCTGACGCGCGGTGTACTGCTGCTCGGCGGACAGGGACCGGTATACCTCCTCGGCGCGCGAGGTAATCGCTCCGGTCAATCTGCCGATCCGGTCGTATCCGTCGTGGGTGAGCGTCTTTCCCGTGCGTCTCTCCCACAACCGCGTGAGGGCGAACTCGAGCAGCGGCAGTGCGCCAGGCTCACTGCCGGCGTCGTCGAGAAGGCGTTCGGCCAATCCGTCGTCGAGTTTGAGGCCCGTGACTCGGGCTGGCTCGGTGATTGCCTGCGCCAGCTCCGTGCGGCTCATCGGCGGCAGGTGCACGATGTGGTCCTGCAGGGCGTCGGAGAAGCCGCGATGCGCGAGCACGTGTCCGTAGAAGTCTCCCCGGAACGTGACCAGGACTTTGACCTGAACAAGCGCGCCGCTGCGGGCGACTTTCACCAGGGCGTCGAGGAAGTCTGCGACGAGTGTGTCCTCGGCGCC
This sequence comes from Actinospica robiniae DSM 44927, assembly GCF_000504285.1. Classification (NCBI taxonomy): domain Bacteria; kingdom Bacillati; phylum Actinomycetota; class Actinomycetes; order Catenulisporales; family Actinospicaceae; genus Actinospica; species Actinospica robiniae. The sequence goes on from NZ_KI632511.1 coordinate 1,559,118, forward strand.
GTGGGTGAACAATTCCTCGAACTGGTCGCCGACGATCAGCAGCGGACGGTGGCTTGATTCGGCTCTACGAGCGATCAGTGAGGCGAGGCGCGGGCGAGAGCCGGTAGACAGGGGGGAACCGGTCAGCGACCGGCCCAATGAGGCGAATGGATCACCTCCAGGCCGGAACGGAACGACCTCCCAAGGGCCGGTCCGGCGCAGGCGCGGGATGACGCCGGCGAACACCGCCGAGGACTTCCCGCTGCCGGACGCGCCGATGACTCCGACCAACGCTGTCTGCTCGAGTTTGCGCGTCACCAACCGCACTGCTCGGTCGCGGCCGTAATAGAGGGGACTGTCCCGCTCACGAAAGGCCAGCAGTCCCCGGTACGGACACACCGCGGCCTCCCGCACCGCCAGCGCTCCCCCACCCTGTTCCGGGCTATGCCGGTAAAGCAGCCACATCTGCTCGATCTCGGCCTTTTCCAAACGCACAGCGGCCGCGAATCCATCCAGGTACTGGGCGCTGGGGGCGCCCTCACCTCGCTCTACGCTGGTCACGACGGCCTCGTGGTACCCCATTCGCCGGGCCAGGTCGCGTTGGGACAGCCGCTCCTTGAGTCGCCACTGCCGCAGGGTCGCGCCCAGATCCTGCTCGGTCACTGTCCGATCGCCTGGCCTCGGCTCGTCGGGCTCCAGTAGACGATCCCGTCCAGCACGAAGCCGTCGATGCCACGCGTACGCACGTACTCCACCAGGTCACTGGTGCGGTTGATGAAGCCGCGGCCGTCGAAGTTCAACGAGGTGTTGCACAACACCCCGACCCCGGTGAGCCGCTCGAACTCGTCGAGCACACGACACAGGGGCTTGCTATCCGCCGGTGTGATCGTCTGTACGCGTGCCGTCCCGTCCGCGTGTATGACCGCACCCAGACGACGGTCGAGCACGCGTTGAAAGTACAGCATGTACGGGCTCGGCCCGACCCAATCGAAGTACTTTGCCACGTCCTGCTCTCGGCACACCGGCGCGATTGGGCGGTACGGCTCGCGGGACTTGATCGCGTTCAAGCGGTCGCGCGTCGCCTCCTCGAACGGCGCGGCCAGCAGGGAGCGGTGGCCCAGGGCGCGGGGGCCGATTTCGGCGCTGCCCTCCACCCATGCGATGACTGCGCCGCCGGCGAGACGTTCAGCCAGGTGCGCGGCATCCAGAGGCGCAGCCGCGAACTCTCCGGGCACCGGTGCATCACGGACGAACGGCGGTCCGCTGTACACACTCCAGGTCAGCTTCGCCTTCCCTGTCAATACAGACTGGGCGTCCACTGCCGTCCCGATCGCCGATCCGGAGTCGTTCGGCACCGGCGGCACGAACACATCCTCAAACAGGCCGCTCTCGCGCCACCGCGTGTTCCAGTCACAGTTGAGCCCGCATCCGCCCGCGATCAGCAGCGGATAGCCCTGGGTGAGCGCGCGCGTGGCGACCGCGTGGAACCTGGCGAAAATCTCCTCGGAGTGATGCGCCGCCAGGTTCTTCAGCGCCTGCTCCTCGACGCCGATGTCGTAGAACGGACTGTCGGCCATATCCGTCTTCGAGGTGGTCAGCAGAATGGAGCGGCGCGAGAGGACGAAGTCGATTAGTTCCCGCTCAGCAGCCGTGCACGCAGAGCCATCGGCGTATCCGGCCAGCGCCATGAGTTTGCCCGCGTTGGAGAACCGGAAGCCGCCGCGCTCGGTACTGGTGGCGGGGTCGGCCAGCGCGAAGACGAACTGGTACTTATTACCCGGGTCCTCCATCACCTCCGCGATCCGCACAACCTCAAGCTCAGGCGAGATCTCATAGAAGGAGCCGATGTTGCCCTCCCACACCAGCGCATAGCACGGCTGCCCTTGCGGAAACGGCGACATCCCGTAGGTGGAGAGCAGATGTGAACGCTCGTGCGTGGATGAGAAGAACTGCACCGGTTTGCCGAACAGCCGCCGTTCGGCCAGCTGGATGCCGACGTCGTCCCAGCCGAAATAGCCCGCACCAAGCGGCCGCTCGGCCGAGTGGAATCCCTTAACCCAGCCGCTCAGGCACACGACGTCCGGAATGTCCTCGGCCATCGACAGCGCCTCCAGGAGCAGACTCGGTGTCGCTTCCGAATAGCGGGGGAACGAGTCCTTCTCGGCCTCGACCGAGAAAACCAGCTCACCATCCTCGATCAGGGCGACCGTGCCGTCGTGACCGGGCTTGAACGACAAGATCCGCACGATCGGTCCCCTAGCGCGCAGCCTCAGCACCCTGAGTTCTCCCAAGGTATCTGGGCATGCGCACAGGGTCAACCAGGTTTCCGAAACACCCCACAAGGGGCATTTACGCCAAACGGCCGGACATGCTTCGCCCCGCCGAAAAAATCCTCACACGCACGCCGGACGCCGGAGGACTGCCTGGAACCTTCACCGTGCGCCGACCCAGGACTGCCGTAGCCCGCGACGACCAGGGGCGCACCCGTGGCAAGCACCGGGACGCAGCAGGTGAGGCTAGCCATCATCGGCTCATAGAAGACGCAGTCAGCGTAGGCGAAGGCGATCGCGGCCGGCAGCTGCGAGGGCAGAGTGTCGCAGAACCACCCTGGATGGATTACCGGAAGCCGCAGATCCCAAGCGCGATGCGCGGCGACGACCTCCTCGACACCGCACGCGAACTCCCCCTCGCGCAGCCCACTTGCTTCGTCGTGGCAGCTCGGTGCGGGCATACCCCGAAACGAATCGAAGACGTGAACCCGGCGATCCGCCAAGCCGAACCGGTCGAGCTGCGCCCGAAGCCACAGCGCCATCGCGCCGCGGTAGCAGCCGAGTTCAACCACATCCCCGGGAATGACGCGCTTCGCGACAACGGCCACCTCAGCCTCGACTACAGCAAGCCGATCGGGATCGACCGTCGCGTCGTGGTTCTCGAGCAGCCAATCCCGCAACTCTTCAAGCTGGAGCGTCACCAGGATCTACCTCATGGTTACGAAGGAAGCTGTCATCAAAGTCGCTAATGTGCGCACGTCGCGGAAGGTGGACATCCTTCCGCGGATTCGACAGTGTCGAGAGCTGCGCCGAACTGAGACGCCTGAAGAGAATACAGTGACTGATATTCCCCGCGGGCGTCCATCAGGTCCCGGTGGCTGCCGGATTCTACGACGCGCCCGTCCTTGAGCACGATGATGCGGTCGGCGCGGGCGACCGACGAGAGGCGATGCGTGATGAGCACCACGGTGCGTCCGTCGGCGCGGTCGAGGACTCGGTTGAACGCCTCTGCTTCGGCGCGGGGGTCGAGCGCTGCGGTGGGTTCGTCGTAGACGGCCCAGGCCGGGGCACGGTAGGCCGCTCGCGCGTTCGCGATCTTCTGCCACTGGCCGCCGCTCAGGTTCGTGCCGCCCTGGAACTCCGAGGCCAGCAGACTCCTATACCCGTCCGCGAGTTTCTCGATCACCCCGTCCGCGCCGGAGGCCGCGGCCGCCTCACGCATTCGCTGCGGGTCCTCGACGTCGGGCCGGCCGATCTGGATGTTGGCTTCGGCCACGAACGGCCAACACGGGTAGTCCTGCGCCAGGACGCCCACGTAGGTGCCGGCGCGGGTCCGGTCCATCGCCGAGGTCGCCATGTCGTCCCAGCGCACCTCGCCCTCGGTGGGCAGGTACAGGCCAAGGATGATCTTGGCGAGGGTGGATTTGCCCGAGCCGTTCTCCCCGACCAGCGCGATAACCTGCCCGGCCTGAAGGTCGAGGTCGATGTCGGCGATGGCGGGGTTATCGCGGCCGGGGTAGGTGAACGAGACGCCGCGCAGGCTGATCGTGTTCGGCGGTTCGACGGGTACGAGGCCTTGCCCGGTGATGGCGGCGGCTTCGGCCTGGGCGATGGCGTCTTGCCAGTCTGCGAGGTAGAGGCCGTATTCGAAGATCTGATTGATAGTGCTGATCGCTGAACGGATCTGGGCGGTTCCGGTGCGGATGGCGAAGGTGGCAGTGCCGGCGGTGGCCAGCGGCACCACCCCGCGCCAGAGCAGGTAGCCGAGCAGAAGGTAGCAGCAGGCCAGGGCGGTGCCAGAGACAATGCCCGCGGTCAAAGTGGTGCGCGCGTCTGCGCGGGCGAGGCGTGCTTGTTCGCCCTCGTACGCGGCGGACAGGCGCGCGTAATGCGCGTGGAGGAACCGGTCGACCCCGTGCAGGCGGATCTCCTGGGCGGGCTGTTTCTCGGTCATCAAGTCGGCCAGGCGCCGCTGCTGGCGCGCCCTACCCTGCCAGGCGATGCGCGAGCGGTTGCGCCGCCGGTAGGACACCATGCTCGCGATCCCGCCCGGGAGCGCAGCGAGGATCAGCAGAGGCAGAAGAACCGGGCCGAGGACCACCAGGACGGAGGCGGCCGCGGCCATCGCCGCACCGGCGGTGATCAGCTCGGTGATCTGCTCGATGACGTACTCCGCCCAGCCCGCGCCGAAGCTCGCGCCCTCGAGCGTGTCATGGAAGGAACCGAGCTCAAACACCGACAGCTCCACCGAGGTCGCCCGGGTCATCAGCTCGGTGAACGCGTGCCGGGTCACCTTCGGGCGCAGCCGGCCAGAGGCGGCAGACCCGGCCGCCGAGAGCAGCGCCCCGCCGCCCGCGGCGGCCCCGACCAGGATCAGCGCGGGCAGCGCGGCGCGCGCCCGGGCCGGGCTCGGGCCCGCGGCGAGAAGCCGGATCAGGATCTGGTTGGTCGCTAGCAGCCCGAACGCGGTCGCGATCCCGGTCGCGCTCTGGAACACCAGCATCGCCACCAGCGCGCGCCGATCCGCCCGCCACCCCAGTCCCAGGCAGATGCGGATCAGCTGTGGAAGGCGGCGGACGAGCTGGGCGAAGGATGCCTCGACTACAGCCGTGTGGTGCCGCGCCCAGCCCATCTGGAACACGATTCCCGACCCGAACAGCGGATCCGGCGCAGCCGACGACTCGGCGGTGCGGCCTCGGCCCGCCCGCCGGGGCGGCCCGGCAAGAGCCCTAGCCATGGGCGCACTCCGCGCTCTCGGCCGGCACGAGTTTCCAGGACGAGATCCACATCTCGCATCCCTCCCCAACATGAATCAGTTGTCTGCTAAATCCTGGTCGTGCGTGGCCAGCACGTGTCGTGCGGTTCCAGGCCGGTTCCCGCCAGGTGCCGGACGTCGTTGTGGGCGAGCAGGGCCCATGCCCCGCCCTCGTGCGCGCCCGGCCACACCTGGCGGTGGTGGCGCCATCTACTGATCCCGGTATGCCAGGTGATCTCGTAGGCACGTGCGCCGGAGTCCGGGGCGAGACCGAAGTAGGCCGCGAGCGCCGCGTCCTGAGTCTCGGCGTGAGCGATGATCAGGACACTTCGCCCGGAGTGGCGGGCGGCCAGGGCGCCGAGGAACCCTCCGGCACGCTGCCGGTTTCTTGCCCAGCACTCGGCACCCGGCAGCGCCGCCGCATCGTGGGCGAGCAGACGGATAGTGCCGATCGCGTTGGACGCCGGATCCCACGGGTCGCCAGGGCCGTGGTCGAGCGAGCGCAACGCTGGCGCAAAGACCACGTCGAGGTTCAACGCCTTGGCGACCGGCTCCGCGGACTCCACGCAGCGCCGCCGCGGGGAGGCGTAGAGCACGTCGAAGCTGCTGTCGGCTCCGGTGCTCGCGGCCAGGTGCATCGCGGTGTACGCGGCTTGGCCGCGTCCGCGGCGGGTCAGGCCGCGGCAGTCCGCGACGGCAAGTCCCCGTATCTGAGTAATAGGCGGCCGTGTCGTGGCGCACGATCGTGACGTGGGTGGCCGGGTGCACTGTGGTCCAGCTCATGCCTGCTCCCGCGCCTTCCTGATGTCGGCCAGTTGGGGGTAGGGCGGCGGCTCGTCGGGCAGGTCCAGGTGGGCGGTGGTGTTGTGTGCCGTGAGATAGCACGCTCCGGCTGGGTCAGCCTCGTCAGCCCGGTGTGTCCAGCGGGTGAGCGCGCCGTGCTCCAGCGGTGCGCCCCACCACGAGCCCGCGACGGGCAGGCGCAGGAACACGGCCATCGCCGTGCGCGCGGTGACCTGGTGCCCGACCACCAGGACGCGTTGGCCGGGGTGGTTGAGCGGCAGGCTCCTAAGAAACGCAGCGGCGCTTTCCGCGTACGCGGTCGGTCCCTCGCGGTCGAAGTCCGGCCGGGCCTCGGCCACAAGGCCGCCGGCCGAGGTGAGCACTCCGGCCTCGGGCGGACGCAGCGGATGCGCGACAAGCGCCTTGAGCGCCAACGCGCTGGCGACGGGCTCGGATGTCTGCAGGCAGCGCAGGCTCGGCGAGGTGTAGAGCGCATCGAACGCGCCGTGTTCGCGGGCGTCGTCGGCGAGCGCTGCGGCCAGCCGGCGGGCCTGGCCGACGCCGTGGGCCGAGAGCCCGCGCAGGCCTTCGGTCACCGCGGGGGCCTTGTTGTCCCAGGCTTCGCCGTGGCGGATGAGGATGATCTCGGTGTCGGTCACAGCTCGAGGTTCCAGTCGGGTGTGCGCGCGGGCAGGTCGGGGTCGCCCTGGTCGCGGTAGCCGTCGGCGGCCGGGCGGTCTACCGGCAGCCGGAGCACCCGCGCGGCCTGCCCGGCCGCACGGGCCTGGATCTGGGCGTGCGGGCCCCAGTCGAGCAGTGCGGGGGCGCGCCAGATATCGACGAGGTAGCGGCGGTACGGGCGGCGGCGGCCTTCGAGTTTCGGGTCCGTGTCCGGGCAGATCGGGTAGTAGGCGAGTACGGGGGCTGCGAAGCGGGCCTGGGCCTGGCCGTTCGGGAGCGCCGCGTCGTCGTAGGTGACCTGGTAGCCGAGGAGGACCGCGCTGCGCTGGTCGATGAGGATCTGGCTCTCCTCGAATGCCTCGCGTGCCGCGGTAGCGAGCTGGTCGCGGTCCTGCGGTTCCGGGTGCCCGGCCGGCAGTGCGAAACGGCCTTGGTCCACGCGGTGCTGGAGCAGCACGCGGCCGTCGCGGTCGAATGCCCAGACCCCTGCCTGGGTCACCGGTACGCACTCGGGCAGGTGCTCGTGCCACTCCCAGACCGGGCGTGCCCCGGGCACGTGGCCGTCCTCGAGCTGCACGAGAGGGCCGCCGGGGTCGATGAAGCCGGAGAATACGGTGCGGCCCTGACAATCGAATGTCCAGGACCCCCTGTCTGTCACGGCTCTTTCATTGTGCGAGCGCTGGGCGAGGGATGCGGCGTACAGCCACCGCGCCGTACGCCTGTCCACCAGCGTCTCGCTCTCGTCTTCGGCGACGAACACGCACTCTCCGTCCGGGCTGCCCGTGTCCGCCCCTACCTCGTCGCGGCCGGCATCGTCGAGGGTCGCGGCGTCGAACACGAACGTCGCGGCCATCCCTCCCGGCCCGTTCGCGCCGGTGTCGAGGGCGACCAGGCGCGGCAGCGGCTGCGAGAGCCCCAGTTGCTCGCGGGCGCAGCGGATGGCGGCGGCCGTGGGGTATTCGCCCTCGGCGATCTCGCCGCCGGGCAGCGCGAACCCTCCCGGTTCCTTCCCGATCAACGCGATCGCGCCGGCCTGGTCGCGCACCATTAGCGCGACCTGCGACCCTCGCCGCGTGGGCGCCGGATGCGCCCTGGTGGTCAGTTCGGCGATGAACTCGAGCTCGAGCACGGTGTGTTCGCCCTCACCCGTGCCCGGGTGCTTCTCCTCCAGTGCGAGCGCCACCCGCTCCGCATCCGCGCCGCGCGTCACGCGGGCGGGGTCGAGGGCTTCGAGGGCCTGGGCGCGGGTGGGGAAACGCAGCGAGTCATCGATGCGGAACCAAGCCGCCCGACCCACGGGATCATCCGGCGCGCACGCGGTGACGATCGAGCCGATCACCACATCGCGCGGCACGAGCGCCGTCGGCCGCAGATCAAGGAAGGCGCGGCGCCCGACGAGGGCGTTGTAGGCGTTGGTCTCGACGGCGAGGGTGCCCGGGTCGTTGAGGAACATCACCGGCTTGCCCAACCGCAGCGCGTAGGCGATCTCCGAGGCGGTGCCAGAGCCGGCGTACCCGCCGGAGTTGGCCACCACCACGACGTCCGAGGCCGCGATCTTGCGCAGATGCAGCGTGGCGAGCGCGGCCTGCTCGAGCGGAGAGATATTCGCGCTGTACGGGACCGGAGTGAGCACACTCGCCCCGGCCACACCCAACAGCAACTCCAGCTGGGCGACGTCGGTGGCGGACCGGGTTGGCGCGCACACGCACACCGTCGCCCCGCCCAGGTCCTTGTAGCGAATCACAGGGTTCTGTCTCCTTTACGTGGTGGTCGCCGGGGTGGGGCACGGTCCGGCGGAGGTGGATTGGCTGGCGGTGAACGCTCCCGCCGAAGCGGACACAACCACTCCGGCCCCGCAGTAGGGAACCGCGTCGATGCCGAGCGCGAACTTGTACGAGGTGGCGCCCGAGAGCGCCTTCGTTTCGGGCACCGCACGCGACGGCGCCGCCGTGCCCCGATAGGTGATCTGCACGTCCACCGGCCCGGTGCCGGTGGTGTCGAGGTAGAACAGCGCGGCGATCCGCGGCGCGCCCGAGCCCGCGCCGAGCAGCTGGATCTGCAACGAGGTGACCTCGCCCGCATCCGTAGCAGCAGATGGGGCGGAGGGGCGCTCAGCGAGCGGTGTGGAAGCCGGCGTGCGGATCGGGCGCGTGGGGGTGTGCGCGGAGGGCGTTTTCGATGCGGTGGCTCGGGAGCCGTGCGCGGCGAAGGATTGCAGGCAGATCGCCAGCACCGCGGCACTGGCGATGACCACCAGCCCGGACTGGGTCAGCATCCTGGCCTGGGAGGCGAGCAGCCGCGCGGGCGGCTGGTCCGTCTCGCCGTGTTGCTCGCTCAACACAAGATCCTGTGTCGAGCCGCGGTGGCGTCCCGGCCAGCGGGTGGAAGTCTCGGCGGGCACAGACGCCGACGGGGCAGCAGCACTCAGCGCGGTGGGGGCAGGCCGGCACACCAGATCGCGCAGCGCGGCGCCCGCTCTCGCGATCTCGGACAGGTCGGCCGCGAGCGCTTCACCGTGCTCTCGGGTCCACTCCCGGGCGCCGAGCGAGGCGAGCTCGCCCTCCCAGTGCGACAACGCGAACCCGATACGCACACGAAGGGCTTCGAGCCCGCGGCGTTCCCGCCCGCCAAGCCCTTCGGCCGCGAGATCCCGCAGCCCGTCGCCGGTACACCGCAGGCGCGCCACGGCCGCGGCGGCGAGTTCCGCGGTGTCGGGCCGCTGCCAGGACAAGCTCAACAGCAAGCGATCGAGACCCATCTGCCCCCTTCCCGGAGGGAAGGGGGGATGCTGTGCCGGCGAAGCGGCGCCTTCCGACTCCCGAACCCCGGCGCATCGTTGTTCGAGACCCTGTACATGCGCGTGGGCGGCGCGAGCTATCTCACGCATCATGCTCTCCTTACGGAATCAGCCGTCGCATGCAGGGATAGGGGCCCCGCGCCCCGGGAGCTGGACCTCAGGAGCCAGATACTCGTTGTTTGACGGGTGTCTGTGAGAACCCGGGGCGCGGGAGCTTGGAAGGGGTCGGTCAAACCCCGCAGAGCACCGGATCCGGCTGGGCGCGCCCGGCGACCTCGCGCCAGCGCGCCCGGTAGTGCTCGGCTTGCTCCGGTGCCCACTTCGGCAGGACCGGTTTCCCGAGCCGGTCGCCGGCGAGTTCGAGTTCGATCGTGGTGGCACGGTCCAGGGCGAGCCGGGCCAGCGCCGCCGCGCCCTGGGCGGTGGCGTGCGCGCCGGTGTAGGCGCGCACCGGGATCTGCAGCAGGTTCGCCTGCGCCTGCAGCAGGCACGTGGAGTTCGTCAGCCCGCCGTCGGCCAGCAGCACCTCCACCCGGGCGCCGGCCTGGTCATACAGTTCCGCGACCGACGCCGCGATCCCGTACACCGCAGCGGCCACGACCTGGTCCCGGCGCGTGCCCAGTTCCAGCCCGGCGATCCGCGCGCCGGAGTCCTCGTCGAAGGACGGGACGAACACCGCGCCGCCGGGGTTGGCGGCGCAGGATGCGTCGAGGTTCTCCACCCGCTCGAGCACCCCGACCTTCACCAGCCACGACAGCGCCGTGGCCGCGGCGAACACCTGCCCGTCGGAGCAGAACGTGCGCGCTTGCTCAATCTGCCAGGCGGTCGAGCACGTCGCGCGCGCCGGGCGGGCCGGCGGGAGCGGACCGAGGTTGGCCAGCAGGAACGCCCCGGTGCCGTAGGTGACCTTCACCTGACCGGCCCTCAGGCAGCGCTGCGCGAGCAGCGCCGCCGGCTGGTCCAGGATCACCCCGGCCACCGGCACCCGGTCGCCGAACACGCTCGTCTCACCGACCACCTCGTCGTTCCCGACGATCCGCGGCAGCCGCTCGCGGTCGAGACCGAACAGCTCGAGCAGGCGCGCATTCCACGCGCCCGAGTCCAGATCGACCAGCAGCGACCGGGACGCGGTCGCCGCATCGGTGGCGAACTGCCCCGTCAACCGGTGCAGCAGCCACGCGTCGATCGTGGAGACGACCCCCTCGCCGGTGACGTGCTCGCGCAGCCACGCCAGCTTCGGTGCGGTGAAATACGAGCTCAGCCGCAGCCCGGTGGCCGCCACAATCTCCTCGGCGTGCTGATCGAGGCGGCGGCAGACCTGCTCGGCACGCCGGTCCTGCCACGTGACCAGCGGGCTGAGCGGCGTCCCGGTCGCAGGGTCGAACGCCATGACCGACTCGCCCTGGGTGGCCAGCGCCAGCGCGTCGATCCGGCGCCCGGACTGCGCCACCGCCTTGGCGCCGGCGACGAGCATGCCCCGGTAGATCTCTTCCGGGTCCTGCTCCACCCCGCCGCCGGGCAGGGTGGTGGTGACGACTTTCTCGGTGGCGTGGGCCAGCACCTTCCCGGCCGTACCGATCACCACCGCCTTCGTCGCCGTGGTGCCCTGGTCGATCGCGAGGACCGTGGTCATACCAGCTCCCCCTCCATCGCCGCGAGCTCCTCCGGCGTGCCGAACGACTTCGGGCCCGAGAAGCTGCGCCGCGCCGTCACCAGCCACCACACCGTCGCCAGCACCAGGACCGCGAGAACGGCAAACCCGGCGTAGTTCAGGTTGTGCCAGGTCACCGGTGCCGCCTCCGGGCAGACGAACAGCACCGTCTCGAACGCGATCCACCCGATCGCGATCCGGCCGATCAGCGCGCTGTAGCGGCCCAGCGAGAACGGGCCTGGAGTGAAGTCCCGCCCCACCCTCAGCCGCAGGAAGATCGGTATCGCATACGCGGTGAACAGCCCGATCACGTTCACCGAGGTGATCGCGTAGAACGCCACCGACGACTTCAGCGAAGGCAGCGCGAGCAGGAACGCGACCCCCGTTGCCAGCCACACCGCGCCGATCGGCGTCTTCGTCTTCGTAGTGGTCTTGAACCACCAGCGCGAGCCGGGCAGCACCTCGTCGCGCGAGAGCGCGAAGATCAGCCGGGAGTTCGCCGTCACCGAGGACATCCCGCAGAAGAACTGCGCCACGATGATCACGATCATGAGCAGCTTCGCGGTGTTCGCCCCGAGCGCGTCGATCATAATCTGCAGCGGCGGCACCGTCGCGGTCGCCTCCGCGCTGTAGTGGTGCAGCGCGAGCATGAAACCGGCCAGCAGCACGAACCCGACCACCCAGGACACCACGATCGAGCGCACGATCCCTGACGGCGCGCCCTTGGCCGCGTCCCTGGTCTCCTCGCTCACGTGCGCCGAGGCGTCGAACCCGCAGAACGTGTACCCGCCCACCAGCAGCCCGATCGCCGCGACGTACCAGAACCGGGTAAACCCTGTGTTGTTGAACGTCGCGGTCAGCACGTAGCCCACGGACTGGTGCTGGGCCGGCAGGAACAGCAGGCACCCGACGATCAGCAGGACCCCGAGCACGTGCCACCACACCGAGACCCGGTTGAGCAACGCCACGAGCCTGGTCGCCTTGCTGTTGAGCAGCCCGTGCACGACGAGCACCAGTGTGTAGATCCCGAACGTCGTGCCGGGCGTCGCCGTGAATGACCACTGGAGCGCGATCAGGGCCTGGACGAACACCGCGAGCCCGTAGTCGATGCCCGCGGTACCGCCCACCTGCCCGATCACGTTCAGCCAGCCGGTGTACCAGGACCAGCGCGCCGCGTTGCGCTTGGCCAGCTTCGCCGACCAGTAGTACAGCGCCCCAGTCGTCGGGTACTTCGAGGCCAGCTCCGCCATCGCCAGCCCGACCAGCGTGGTCATGCCGCCCACGATCAGCCAGCCCCACAGGATCTCCGCCGGCCCGCCGGTGTTCAGGCCGTAGCCGAGCATGGTCATGCACCCGGTGAGCACCGAGATGATCGTGAAGGAGATCGCGAAGTTGTCGAACTTGCTCATCGTGCGCAGCAGCGACCGCGGATAGCCCATCCGGTGCAACTGCTCCTCATCCTCGGACAGCGACCGTCTCGCCTCGGCGGTGCCTTGAACATCGAACGTCATTTCAAACCTCTCATCAGATGGGTTGTGATCCTCGGCCCGTGTGAATGTGCTGCGAACCGGTGGGGAGCCACGGGAATCAGGCGTGCTCGCCGTGCCGGTACCGGACGATGCGGCGTCCGGTACCGGCGCGCACGGCGCCCCACGCAGCCGCGGCCCCCACGGCGCGGCTGCGCCAGACGATCAGGCGGCGCCTCCTCCCGGAAGCACGGAAGGAGGCCCGACGTGGCATTGCGCCCGCGCCCGCAACAGCGGCGCCTCCGGGCCCTCGGAGGGCTTGTCCGGATCCACGAACGCGGACCACGGCTGCGAGGCGGCATATGGGCCCATCGCGAGGAACACGTCCCCCGCCTCGGGGGTGCGTCCGCCGGCCCACAGCGCGTGCGCGAGATACGAGTAGTCCGTGACCGGCGGGAACCTGCGCGCCTGAGCCTTCGGGAACCAGCGCTCGAACAGATCCAGCGCGTACTGCAGCGTCCCCGGCCGGCGCCACTGCCAGTCCAACTGCTGCGCTGCGCGCTGTTTCGGATCCTTCGACCGGTACTGCTCGACCAGCGCGATCAGCACAAGGAGCTGCGGATCGGACTCGAGCGGAGTCGAGTTCGCCACGTGCAGCGCGAAGTGCAGCCGGTCAGCGTCGGAACCCAGGCAGTACAGAAACCGCACGTGCGCCTCGCGATGAAGAGAGTCAAGCGCACGGATCCGATCGAACAGCTCCCACGGCCCCACAACCTCCGCAAGCCCGTCCGGCCCCTCCGGACCCGGCTGAGGCGTATGCCCCAGTCGTGCCAGCGTCAACAGCGCCACCAACGGCGTGGGGTCATCCGGCGCAGCCGCGACGGCAGACTTGCAGGCCCGCAGTGCCATCTCCGCCAGCGCCTGCCAGCGCTTGCGCGGCTCCTGTGCATCGTGAGACCGGATGGCGCGCGCCACAGCCGTCCGCGCGTACAACAACTGAGCATCAGCGCTTCTCGGCTCCTCACGGAGCCAACGCTCAGCGACATCCACATCCGAACACGCCGAACCCAGTACCTGAGAGCGCAAGGCACGAAGGGCGAAGTCGTGACGAGTATCAGCGAGGACCTCCACTACAGTGCCCGGCCGGGCCGCGCGCGCCGAGACGACCGCCGACGCCAGATTGTCGTCGGCACCTGCAGCCCGCCAAATCAAAGTGCTCATTAAGGGAGCACTCCAGCGCTGATACACGGAAGGCTCGCAGCGCAGCGAGACCGCCTTGAACTGTCAACTCTCGTTTGACGTCGCACCATCAGGCCACCGCTTCGCGTCGATGACTTGCGCGACTGGTACCGGCAAACAAAAACTGCGCCAGTCCGAGCGGACGGGTCGTCCGCCCAGGCTTCTGTCCGACCAAGCCAAGCCGCTTCAATGCGCTTCAACAGTTCAGTGATGCGATAGAGGCGTCGCCCGCGGACCTGCGAGATGCCCGTCGGCGCCTCCCGCAGCGTGATCGGCAAAATCGCGCCGGCGTAGGCCCGCGGACGACGCTCCCGGTGTGGCAAGGCTGGCAAAAGGGGATTCCGCCGACGCCTCACCTCACCGGGGTCTGACGTGGGAAGGGGCGTCCGCCCACTGAGGAGCCCACCTACCCCACCGGCTTCCCCGATTCTGACAACACCAGAATTTGACGGCGCGAGCCTTGCTTTGCGGGCTGCCTCGACGAGACCGAACGAGCGGATCCAACGCCGAACCGTCCTCGCGGGCCTGATCAACAAGTACCGGCCAGCAGCCTGAAGTCGCAGGTCACGCCATCGGCCGAGTACTCGACCACTACACGCACCCTGGACGACATGTGTGACGCCGCCGTCCACGCACTCGCGCCGACCGGGCCTAAGGACGACATCGTGCTGCTCCTGGCCCGCACCCGGGCCATCGAGGCCGACCGGGTCGCCACCTGGACCCTGAGCCGCGACCCCGCCGTCGTGAGCACCGCTCGTACCCTGGCAGATCAGCAACTGAACACCTGAAACCTGCAGGAACTCGCCTTCACCACCGAGCTGGTGGTCAGCGAGCTGGTGACCAACGCCATCCGCTACGGGACCGGCTCCGGCTCCATCCAGTTGCGTCTCATCCATGACCGTACCCTGATCTGCGAAGTCTCCGATGGCAGCAGCACCTCCCCGCACCTGCGCTACGCCCGCACGGACGACGAGGGAGGCCGCGGCCTCTTCCTCGTCGCCCAGATCGCCCACCGCTGGGGCACCCGCTACGCCGACCAAGGCAAGACCATCTGGGCCGAACAAGCCTTGACGTAGAGCGACATCCACGTACGTGCGGCAGGTACGAGCGCCAAAGCGGACACCGCCATGGGGGCTGGGGCCCGAAGACGCCGGGAGCCGATCTTGCGGACCTGCTCGTGCACAGGCTTTCGCGCACCTGGCCGAGGGGCCGGAGAGCAGCCGGCCGAGGGCGGCGCCCCAAGCTGCTCGGATCGGACGAGCTGCTGCCGTCGCCGTCGTCGACCAGGCACATCAGGGCACGAACGTGCCGAGCTGTTCGAACGGCTGGCGAACGCTTCAAACACGCCGCTCGAGACGGTTGACATCGGTTCCACGCGCACTATAGAGCGCGAGTCCAGCTGAGCGAAGCTCGAGAGCATGCGATCGCGCCCTTGCCGGGCCGAGAAGCTGTTGCCCGCGCAGCGTCAGGACATTCTATCGGTATTCAGGGCCGCGGCGGGCTGCCTGTCAGGTGACTGGGGATCAGGCCCGCGCCGACTTCGCCCTCAACCTGTGCCCATGGGAACGGTCGAGGTCAATACCGTGGGCACCCAGTGTGGGACATGAGGCTGCACTCGGCAACCCAGAACCTGAAACGTTCCGCATGATCGCCAACGTGCGGTTCGCCACACCGCGCGGGCAATCGGTGAGCAAAACGGCGAACTCCTCCCCGTGCGCGCCACGATATCGCCGCGCCGCACCTACGTGGACAGGCCATCCCGCCAGCGCCGGAAGCGGGATCTCATCAGACCGGGCCGGCCGCGGGGATGGGGATCCCTACGCCCAGCCCTCTTCGCTGCGTGCGGGCACCCGGCCCTGGGGGGCCTCAGCCGGTGATGCCGCGCCCGAATATCTGTCGCGCGATCATCCACTTCTGGATCTCGTTGGAGCCCTCGTAGATCTCGCCGACCTTGCTGTCCCGGTAGATCGCCTCCACCGGCCCGGGCCGGCCGTCCGCACCGATCTCGCTGGCGAATCCGAGGCCGCCGAGGGCCTGTACGGCGTCGCGCGCCAAGTCGACGGACAGCCGGGTCGCGTACCACTTGGCCATGGCGGCTTCGGGTTCCGCGGTGGTCCCGGAGTCCAGGCGCAGCGCGGCCTTCGTGTAGAGCGAGCGCGCATTCTCGATCTCTGTCGCCCGTTCGGCGAGCAGGAACTGCCAATGCTGGTTGGCCGCGATGGGCTTGCCGAACGCGTGACGCGTCGACAGGTGCGCTACCGCGTGGTCGAAGGCGGCTTGGGCCATGCCGACGCCCGCGGCGGCGATCGCGATCCGGCCGTGGGTCAAGGTGCCCAGAGCCTGGCGCAGCCCTTGTCCTTCCGCCTCGCCGAGAATCTCGTGGTCGCCGAGCTCGACATCGTCGAACTCGATGTCAGCGGTCAACTGGCCGCGGTTGCCCATCTTGCGATCCGGGATTCCCACGCGGACGCCGGGCAGGGTCAGGTCGACGATGAACATGCTCAGACGTTCACCGGTGCGAGCGAGCGTGACGGCGAAATCGGCGACCGGCGCGTTCGATATCCAGCGCTTGCGGCCGTTGAGCAGCCAGCCTGTGGCCGAGCGTGTGGCGACCGTTCGCAGCGTCTGCGGCGCGAGGTCGCTCGAGGCGTCCGGTTCGGTCGTGGCGAACGCGCCGACGACCGATCCGTCGACAATCCTGCGCAGCCAGCGCTGCCGCTGTGCGTCGGTGCCCAGCAGGAGCGCGTTGCCGGCGAGCATGCACTGCGCGTCGAAGACGGCGGCGATACTGCTGGAGACATAGGCAAGCTCTTCCATGACGACGGCGGACGCGGCCGCGGGATGGCTGAGCCCTTCGCCGCCCACTTCGGCCGGGAAGGGTATGGCGTACGCGCCCTCGGCGGCGAGTGCGTCGAATACGGCGACCGGGAAGCCGTCCGTGCGCTCGTCCGCGGTGGCGATGCTCGCGGCGTGCGGCGCCACCGTCTTCTCGGCGATCGCGCGCATTCTGGCGCGGACGGCTTGGACCTCCTCAGGGGCCAGCAGCTCGCGATAGAGCCGGTCCGCCTGGCGGATCGGCGCGAGAGGACTCAACGGGGTCGGCGAGGAGTCGGTGGTGGGCATCATGTATCACCTTTTATATTTCTTGGTTCTGTTAGGTGTGCGTGTCGCGCGGAGGCGGAGTTTTCAGTCGGCCTCAGGACGGTGACGGCCTGAGGCCGTATTGGGCGATGACCTCCATGGCCATGCACAGGAGCGTGACATGACGTGGTTCTGCGACGCGGCAGCCGATGAGCTCCTCGATGCGTCGCAGTCGATAGCGCACCGTATTGCGATGGCAGTACACGGTGCGGGCTGCTTCGCCGGTGGCTCCGCCGGCCGCGATCCATGCCTGCAGCGTCTCGAGCAGCAGCGTCCGCTCGATCTCCGGCAGCTGAAGCAGCGGCCCGATGATCCGGTCGGCGAGTTCGACGGCGGTCTCGGGTGCGCTGGCCAGCAGAGTGGCCAGCGGGTCGTCACCGTAACGGCGGATCCCGGTTCGGGCAGTCGGGATGCTCCGCAGCGCGATCGTCGCCCGGTGGCGTGCCGTCCCCGCGGCGGTGATGTCGCCGAACACAGGGCTCAGGCCCATCCTCACGGACGCGTCGCCCGGAAGGACCTCGAGCAGGTCGCGATCGGCTCGGAGGCTGGAGAGCGACGCGAGGCAGACCAGTCGGTCCTCTCCTGCATGCCAGAACGTTTGTATGCGGCGTGCCGACAGATGCGCCTGCCATGGGGCTGCGGATGCGGAGGCGTCCAAGACCCCGACTTGATAGCGCCCATGGCGAGCCAGCCCCAGCGCCTCTGCTCCGGCCGACTGGCGACTCGGTTCGGCTGCGGTGAGTCCGAGGAGCGCCTCGACGTGCGCGTCGCGCTCGGCCTCCACTATGCGCACTCGGGCTGCGACCGCTTCGTTGTACGCGCGGCGAAGCTCCGTGGAGAAGTCGTCGAGGACTGTCCAGAAGTCGGTGACCTGCCCGAGGAGGCCACCCACGGCATCACGGTCCTCGGGGTCCACGGCGCCGGCCAGAGATTCCCACACGTACTGGAATCCGATGCGCAGTCCGTGCAGTACCGCGGGGAGCGGCACGCCCTGTTCGGCGCGCCGCCTGCCCAGTGCCGTGACGGACGGCAGGTCGAGCGGGGCGAGTCCGGCGAGGTAGCGGTACAAGCCGGCCTGCAGTGTCGTGCAGGCTGCTTCGAGATCCTCGAACGGCACGACGAATCCGTCGGCGAGGTCTGTTTCCGCCTGCGCGACCCGCCGTGCCAGTTCCGCCGCCAACTCGTCGTTGTGCGCGAGCAGCCGTCGGGCGAGGTCGGCCAGGGCCGAGCAGACCGCGCCACGTCTGGTAACGGTGATCACGCGAGGAACCAGGGTGCGAGCGAGCGGTGCGACAGTGCCGCGCACCGGCGTGGGTTGTGGGTGTGCACAATCCTCCGGCCGTCGAGTGCGCACGCGGGACATCGACGCGGCTGAGGGCAACAGCCACCCTGAGGTGTGTAGCCGTTACGTCGACTCCGAGGAGAACCGTCATGCCCTCCGCAGATCCCGCGGCCGGTGACACCCGGCGCCCGACCGCTGAGCCGCTCGCACCCTCCGGACTGCAGCCGATCCCCGAAGCGGATCTGATCTTCCCTCGGCCGCCGGCTCACCAGGATCCGGCAGTCGAGCGGCGTCACCGCAAGGAGAGGTTGGCCGCGGCGCTGCGTCTTTTCGGCCGTTTCGGCTTCGAGGAAGGCGTCGCAGGGCACATCACCGCGCGCGACCCGGAGTATCCCGATCATTTCTGGATCAATCCGCTGGGCGTCTCGTTCAAACAGATCAAGGTGCGCGATCTCTTGCTCGTCAGTCATGCGGGCGAGGTGGTCCAGGGCAGGCACCGGGTCAATCGCGCCGCGTTCGCGATCCACGCCGCGATCCACCGCACCCGTCCCGACGTCGTCGCCGCCGCGCACAGCCATTCGGTGTACGGTAAGGCGCTGTCGGCCACCGGGCAGCTCCTGGAACCGCTGACTCAGGATGCCTGCGCCTTCTACCAGGACCACGCGCTGTTCGACGACTACACCGGGCTGGTCAACGACCTGGCCGAGGGCGGGCGTATCGCTGACGCGCTGGGCGACCGGAAGGCGGCGATCCTGCGCAATCACGGCCTGCTCACCGTCGGATCCACGGTCGATTCCGCCGCCTGGTGGTTCATCACCATGGAGCGGTCCGCTCAGGCCCAGCTGGCGGCCAAGGCGGCAGGTCCGACCGTGCGCATCACGGACGAGGACGCCAAGCTGACCTACGGTCAGATCGGCGGTGAGTTCGTAGGCTGGTTCCAGTTCCAGCCCCTGTTCGCGCAGATCTCGGGTACGGATCCCGATCTGTTCGGATGACGCCGCGTCGCATGGTCGACAGGCGGGAGCGGCGGCGTCGGGCTTCGGCATACCGGCAGACTAGGAGCCCGAACGCGGCAGCGCTTGTCGCGAGCAGATGAGCAATCGATCGTTGTTCGTCATTTCGCGACAGCCGGCGCTGGTGACGGACACCGACTGCGGATAGTGTAGGAACCCGTGAGTATCGAATGGATGGCGCCGCGTGACCCCGCCGCTCAACGGGCGTGGGCGGAGGTACTGCGACCCGTGGCCGAACAGTTGGCCGAGTTCGCGCCGCGGCTGACGGATGAGATCGCGGCGGCGATCCTGGCTGCTGTCCCAGGGGTCTTCGACGACCCCGACAGCGCGGCGGAGAATCGTGCGAGCACCGAGGCGAGCCTGGTATCGATCGCTCACGCGATGGCACGCGCCGAAGACCCGACGAGGATCGAACTGCCCGCCGCGACCGTCGCGTTCGGGCGCACGGCCGTGCAGCGCCGGGTAGGCAGCGGGGTGATCTCGCACGTCTACCGGGCCGCGCACGAAGTGCTGTGGCGCTGGATACTCGCGCACATCGGGGAACACTCCCGTGATCAGCGTCAGCTGATGCAGGCCGTCGGTCTCGCCTCCGCGTGGCTGTTCGCCTGCGAGTCCGTATTCGTGAAAGCCGCCGAGGAGCTTTACGAGGCTGAGCAACAGCAGTGGCTGCGCAGTGCGGCGGCAGTGCGCGGCGAGACGATCAACCAAATCGTGGAGGGCAGCGAAAGCAACCTGGAGCGTGCGGAAAGCCGCTTACGCTACAAGCTCGGCCGGCACCACGTCGCCGTTACCGCGTGGACGCAGTCCGCGGCCGATCTCGAGGATCCCTCGGCCGTGGAGGCGGAACTCGGCCGCGCGGCCGAACTCCTCGGCGGCGAGAGCACCCTGTTTCACTCCACCGGCCTGCGCTCAGGTGTGCTGTGGGTGGGTCGAGATCGCGCCTTCGACGCCGAAACCCTCGCGTCGGCGTGCCATCGCTTGAAGCCGGCGGACGGAACGCGGCTGGCGTTCGGCGAGCCGGGGCATGGGCTCGCCGGATTCCGCCGGACGTATTTCGAGGCGGGGCACGCCCGCCGCGTCGCCCTGCTCCGCGGCACCGAGGCACCCCCGGTCAGCCGGTACGCCGACCAGGCCGTCGTGGCCATGGCCACGCTCGATCCGGATCAGGCGGCGATCTTCGTCGACCGCGTGCTCGGGCCCCTGTCGAAGCCCGACGCAGCCGTACGCCGAACAGCGGAGACCGTCGCGGCCTATCTCGCCGAGAACGGCAGCCGCGTGCGCACGGCGCAGCGGCTCGGAATCCACGGCAACACGGTGCGGTATCGGATCCTGCAGGCCGAGCGTGCGCTCGGCCGGAGCCTGGACGTGGGCAGCGTCGACCTTCACGTCGCACTCATGCTGCTCCCGGCCGTGCGCAGCCGGCTCAAGGGGTGAGGATGCGGCCTGACCGCGGCTGCGGCCGCAACGCGGCCTGCAGATAGGCGGTGAGAGCGACGGAGCCTTGACGAATCACGGCGGGATCCGGGATGCGGCTTTCCCTGAATGCGAGGTCCAGGATCCGGTCGCCGAGCTCGACGACGAGCGTGAAGACCAGTGGATCCGTCTGGTGGTCGGCGAAACCTGCCGCGATCGCCATAAGGCGCAACCGCTCGGCCAGATGACGGTTGTAGTCGCGTACTTCCGCACGCACCGTCGGCGAGACCCGGCCGTCGAGCCACAGACGCGCGGTGTTGGGGTGATCCGCGAAGTACGTGGCATGCGCACCGAGTTCGCGTTCGACGATGTCCGCGAGGGAGCTTGGCGACCAGCCGGCCTCGGCTTCGGCGAGAAAGACCCCGAGCCGGTCCAGGTGCAGTTCGATGAGTGCGTCGAAGATCTGCTCGCGGTCGGCAAAGAAGCGGTAGAGCGACGGTGCGGTGATCCCGGCGCGCTCCGCGATCGCCCGCGTGGTGGCCGCGTCGACTCCGCTCTCCTCGATCAGGGCGTCTGTGGCCTCGAGGATCCGCTCGACGGTTTCACGACTGCGGGCCTGCACGGGTTGCCTGCGCCGCCGCGCGCCTGCCGGTTGTGATTCCTTGTCGCGTGGAATCCGGGGGTCGTCACTCCTCATGGCGGCAGGCATGGAGGAGATCATAACGCGATTAGCGTTAGGGGTTCTAGGGGTACCCGGCTGCCTCATTGAGAGCATAACACGATTCATGTTAGCTTTCAGTCGAGTCCCCTCGTCCTCAAGGAGAGAGCGGCCATGACCGACCGTGCGCTCGACCTGTTCGTCTCTGCCACTCGCGACGGCGACGCCCCCGCAATCGTCCTCGACGAGAGCACGCTCAGCCCCCGGCGCGCTCAGCCTCCCGCGCCGCATCCGGACGGCGACATGGTGTGGATCCCCGGCGGTAGCTTCACCATGGGATCCGACCACCACTATCCCGAGGAGGCCCCGGCTCATCCGGTGAGCGTCGACGGGTTCTGGATCGACCGGCATCCGGTGACCAACGCCGAATTCAGGGCCTTCGTCGACGCCACCGGGTATCGCACCCTCGCCGAGCATCCGACGGATCCGGCACTGTATCCGGATGCTGATCAGGCGATGCTGGAGCCGGCTTCCGCGGTGTTCACGCCTCCGAGGCACCCGGTGGATCTGAGCGACGCCTATCAGTGGTGGCGCTACGTGCCCGGCGCCGACTGGCGGCATCCGAGGGGGCCGGACACGTCGATCGAGGACCGGCTCGACCATCCGGTGACCCAGGTCGCCTGGGCCGATGCGCTCGCCTACGCCGAGTGGGCGGGCAAACGGATCGCCACCGAGGCCGAGTGGGAGTACGCGGCGCGCGGGGGTTTGCCGCACAGCGAATTCGCCTGGGGTGACGAGCTCAACCCGGGCGGGGAGTACATGGCCAACACCTGGCAGGGCGAATTCCCGCACGAGAACCTCCGGCTCGACGGCTACGCGGATACCTCACCGGTCGGCGCGTTCCCGGCCAACGGCTACGGCCTGATCGACATGATCGGCAACGTCTGGGAGTGGACGGCGGACTGGTACGCGGACCACCGCGTCCTCGCCCCCGGCAAGCCGAGTTGCTGCGGAGCACCACGACCGCGGGCCAATCCGGTCGGCGGCGAGGAGGCGGCGAGCGTCGATGCGGGCTCGTCCGGCACGCCGATTCCGCGCAAGGTCATGAAGGGCGGCTCACATCTGTGTGCGCCGAACTACTGCCGCCGGTACCGTCCCGCGGCGCGCCTGCCTCAGCCCGTCGACACTTCCACCAGTCACCTCGGCTTTCGGTGCGTACTGCGCGCGGACGCGCGGACGTGAGAGCGCCGTCTGAGTCCGCCAAGCGGACTCAGACGGCGGGCGCACGGACCAGAGCGCAGCGCACGTGCCCTATTCGTCGGCGGGGGCGCCGGTGAAGCTGAGCGCCAGTTGCCGCATCGCGCCCACCCCGGCCGCGGTCTCTGGTGAGATGCCGGCCACCACGCCGACGGCGACCTCGCGGATGTGCTGCGGCTGGTTCTTCAGGCCCACGAGCACGAACACGTCGATGAGCTGCAGGATTCCGGCGAGCTGCTCGGCGGGCAGACTGGCCGTCAGGTACTGTCCCACCGTGAGGTGAGCGTCGTGCGGGGCCTCGGCGACGAAGGTGTCCACGAGGGCCGCCAGCGTCGCGCGGCGGACCTCGGTCAAGACGGTGTCGGTCATGGTGTCGCTCTCTTTTCTTCCGGTCGTCCGAATCTCGTCCTATATGTGGCGGCGTCGATCAAGGCAGTTGGAGCGACACCGTCTCGAGGAAGTCCTCGAACCCGGCCCGACCCAGCTCGCGGCCGTTCCCGGACTGCTTCACCCCGCCGAACGGGGCCTGGATGTTGAAGGCGCCGTCGTTGATCTGCACCTGCCCGGACTCCAGTCGCCGCGCGAAGGTGACGGCCCGTTCGACGGACGCCGAGTACACCCCGGCATTGAGTCCATACACGGTGCCGTTGGCGAGAGCCACCGCCTCGTCCTCGGTCTCGTAGGTCTGGATGACCAGGACCGGGCCGAAGATCTCCTCCTTGACGATCCGCATGTCAGGGGTCGTGTCGGTGAAGACCGTCGGCCGGACGTAGTAGCCGTGTTCCAACCCGTCGGGCGGGTTCACACCTCCGGCCAGCAGCGTGGCGCCCTCGTCGATGCCTGAGCTGATGTACCCGCGCACGCGCTCTTGTTGGGCGGCGCAGGACAGCGGCCCGATCACCGACGCGGGCTCGAACGGGTCGCCGACGACGATCTGTTCGGCCGCCGCCTTGGCGATCGCCTCGTATTCGGCCTTGCGCGCCGCGGGCACGATCAGGCGGGTCAGGGCGATACAGGTCTGGCCCGAGTTGAGACAGCAGCCGCCGATGGCCGCCGTGACCGCCGCGACGGGGTCCGCGTCGTCCAGCACCACCAGCGGTGACTTGCCTCCGAGTTCCAGCGACACGCGCTTGACGGTCTGGGCGGCGACCGCGCCGATGCGCTTGCCCGCGGCTGTGGAACCGGTGAACGTCACCATGTCGATGTCGGGATGGGCGACGAGCGCCTCGCCGACGGTGGGCCCGTCACCGCACACGAGATTGAACACTCCCGGCGGAAGCCCGATCGCTTCGAACACCTCGGCCAGCACGAAAGCGCTCAGCGGCGCCACTTCACTGGGCTTGGCCACCACCGTGCAGCCGGCGGCGAGGGCTGGCGCGATCTTCGCCACGATCTGGTGCAGCGGATAGTTCCACGGGGTGATCGAGGCCACGACACCGACCGGCTTCTTGATCACCAGCGAGTTGTACAGCCGCTCCTCGAACGTGTAGTCGAGGGCTACCTCACTGGTAGCCGAGAGGGTCATGAGGGGCAGACCCACTTGTACGACGTTGCTCGTGGCGTACGGCATTCCCGTCTCGCGGCTGACCATCGCGGCGATCTCGTTCTGCCGCCGCCCCAGCTCCTGCGCGGCAAGTTTCAGATAGGCCACCCGCTGCGCCGCATCCAGCGCGGACCACGAAGGAAATGCCTGCCTCGCCGCATGCACCGCACGCTCGACGTCACCGGCCGTGCCCGCCGGCACGGTCGCCATCACGACGCCCTGGGAGGCGTCGGTGACCTCGATCGTCTCGTCCGTCTCCGGGGGAACCCACGCACCGGCGATGAAGTGGGAACTGTGAGTGATCACGTATGTCTCCTCGTTGAGTTCTCCGCAAGCTGGATTCATGCTCGGCAGATCGACGACAAGGAGCAATGTGCAGCGGCACGCTCTCAAGGCGCAGATCGTGGGCATGCGCACAAATGTGAACCGTCGGCCTTGGCCGCCGCGCGGGTCTTCCGGCGCCAGCCCGGCGTCGAGGGGGCAGCGGACTGTGCCTCGTCGCTGGTCAAGAGTCCCTTGAGCCGTACCCGCCGCCCGCCGCACAGCACTGCGCCGACAGCTTTCGGAGGTCTTCGGAAGTGTTGCAGAGGCTGGAATCCGGTGTCATGCTACGTCCCCAGCGACGCATGGGCAGTACGTCGCGCTATTCACCTATGCCACATTATTCGACAAACTCAGCCCACGAAATCAAACCGCCGACGTCCGCCTCACGCGCGGTGATCCGTCGCCGGTATGCCGTGCACGCCCACGCGCACCAGCGCACTTGACCGGCTCGCACAAGCCGTCCGAGATGATCCCCGGCATCTGCGGGGACGAGCGCGGACCAGGGAACTAAGCAATCGCTTATCGATATTAATCAGATTCTCGCAGAGAAGGTGGATCGTCATG
Source organism: Actinospica robiniae DSM 44927 (assembly GCF_000504285.1). Taxonomy (NCBI): domain Bacteria; kingdom Bacillati; phylum Actinomycetota; class Actinomycetes; order Catenulisporales; family Actinospicaceae; genus Actinospica; species Actinospica robiniae. The sequence goes on from NZ_KI632511.1 coordinate 1,583,934, forward strand.
TCACAGACCCCGGCACGCTCCTCGGCCCCTCCCCCGGCGCCAGCCGTCGAAGCCCGGCGCGGGCTGCTCGGCCGTCAGTTGGACCGCTACCCGTCGACCGCGCCGCGCACCGCGTATCTGATCATCGTCGTGCTCGCGACGATCACGCTGTACTACGAGATCTACGTCCAGGGCTCGGTGGCGACCACGTTGGCCGCGAACCTGCACATGACGCTCGTCTTCCTGATCTCGATCTCGATCGTGGGCAACGGCCTGGGTGCGCTCGCGGCGATCGCCGCAGGCCTGGCCGACCGATGGGGACGGGCGAACTTCGTCGTCTACGGGCTGGCCGCGACCGGCGCACTCGATGTGTTCGGCCTTGCGAATGCCACGAGCAAGTGGGCCTACCTGGTCGTCTTCGCGGCCGTCAGCATGGTCGAAGGGATGATACTCGTCGCCACCCCGGCGCTGATCCGCGACTTCTCCCCGCAGTTGAGCCGCGCGACCGCGATGTGCTTCTGGACGATGGGCCCGGTGCTCGGCAGCCTGGTGGTCAGCGAGGTGGCCAGCCACACGCTCGAGCGGCACCCAGACTGGCAGTATCAATACCGCGTCAGCGGCATAGTCGGCCTGCTCGTGTTCGTCGTCGCCTTCGTCGGACTGCGGGAGCTCACTCCGCAGCTGCGTGACCAGCTGATGGTGAGCGCGCGCGACAAGGCGCTGATCGAGGCGAACGCGCGAGGTATCGATCCGAACGCGGTGCTGACCGGGCACTGGAAGCAGATGATGCGCAAGAACGTCGTCGGTCCCGCGTTCGCGATCAGTATCTTCCTGCTCTACTACTACTGCGCGGTGGGCCTGTTCGTGGTCTACTTCGCCACCGACTTCGGCTACTCGGAGGCACGGGCGAACGCGCTGGCCGACTGGTACTGGGCGGTGAACGCCGGCGCGCTGCTCGTCGCCGGCATCCTCTCGGACGCGCTGAAGGTGCGCAAACCGCTCATGCTGGTCGGTGGTCTGGCAAGCGCACTCGGCGTCGCCCTGTTCGCGATGGCCGCCACGCGGCCGCAGACCGGCTACTACGAGTTCGTCGGAATTCTGCTGCCGATCGCTATCGGCAGCGCCTTCGCGTTCTCCGCATGGATGGCCGCGTTCACCGAGACCGTGGAGAAGCACAACCCGGCCGCGACCGCCACCGGACTCGCTATCTGGGCCTCGACGCTGCGCACCGTGGTGGTCGTGGCGCTGCTGTTCCTGATCACGATGATCCCCGGGGCGAGCACGCTGGTGGGTCAGGGTACGCAGGTCGCCCAAGCGGCAGCCGGGCAGGCGCCCGGCCTCTCGGAAGCCGAGAACGCGACGGTCCGGGCGGTGGCCGGCGACCCGGGCATCGTGACCCGGGTGCAGGCGATCGCCGCCAAGGACGCCGCCGAACTGGTGACGGCGCAGAAGCTGACGCCGCAGACCTTGGCCGCGCTCAAGACGGACCCGAATGCTCCGGCCACCCAGGCGCAGGCGCTCAGCGAGATCTCCGGGATCCCGGTCAACGACGTCGCCCAGGTGATGTTCCTGAGCACGACGTACGCATCCCAGCTTTCCACGGCCGCGACCATCGACGCGGCGACCCAGGCCGCGATCCTGGCGAATCCGGCGGACACCGCGGCGCAGGCCAAGGCGGTCGGCGAGATCGCGACGGCCTTCGGTATAGCACCGGCCCAGGCGGCGACGCGACTTCAAGCCCTCGCCGCGGTGCCGCACGCCTCGCTCGTCCTGCTCGCCGTCGACGGCAAGCCGGTCAGGACGGCGGTCGCACAGCTCACGGCGCTCAGCCAGGCGCCGCCGAGCGATCTTGCGCTGGTGGCCGAGTATGGTCCGGGCCTCAAGGACCCGAAGGTGGTAACCGAGCTGAAGTTCCTCCAGACGAACGCTCCCGCCGTGCAGGAGGCGAAGCAACAGGCCCCGGCACAGTGGCAGCACTGGTGGTGGGTCTGCTTCGCAGGCCAGCTTCTGTTCCTCCCGTTCATCTGGCTGCTGACCGGACGCTGGAGCCCCAAGAAGGCCAAGCAGGACGCGCACGAACACGCCGAACGCGTCGAACACCAGCTCGCGGCGCTCGCCGAGCTGGCCGACTAGGCAACTACCTGAGCGCAGGCATCGAGCATGCAGCAGTCGGCGGGACACGATCGTCCCCGCCGACTGCTGCACACGAGGTCCCGCATCGTGGTCGTGATCACGCCTCAGCCTGTGGGCGCGACGCCGGTATCCCACGCCCGACCTCGGTGAAGTGGAGCGCGGAGTCCTCGATGGTGCGCAGCCGCTTGCGGTCCTGGTGGTAGCTCTGAACCGCAGTCCATGGGCCATGGGAGCCCCGCTGGGGGAACAGGTGCATGCCGCGCCGGAGGTACCCGCTCTGCATCTCGATGAGCGGATGGAAGGTGAGGGCCGGGTCCGCGACGACGGGCGTCACCGAGGCGTAGCCGTGCCGGTCCATGTGGGCAAGCAGACGGCACACATAATCGGCCGCCAGTTCGGCCTTGAGGGTCCACGCGTTGTTGACGTAGCCGACCACGAAGGCGAAATTCGGCACGCCGCTGACCATGACGGACTTGTAGCAGACACTCTCGTTGAGGACGACGGCCTCGCCGTCGACGCTCAGCTGCATGCGGCCGATGGGGACCATGTTCAGCCCGGTGGCGGTAATGATGAGGTCGGCTTCGAGTTCACGGCCAGACTCCAGCAGGATGCCGCTCTCGGTGAATCGCACGATCTTATCGGTGACCACCGAGGCGCATCCCGCCGAGATGGCACGGAACATGTCCCCGTCCGGCACGACGCACATGCGCTGATCCCACGGGTTGTAGGCCGGGTTGAAATGGGTGTCGACCTCGAAGCCCTCGGGCAGAGCGCGGACATTGACCCTTCGGATCAGGGCCCGCATCTGCTTGGGGAACTTCTGGCTGGTCCGGTAAAGCAGCCTCTGCCTATTGATGTTGATGGTCCGAGTGATCTTGTAGGCGAGGCCGGCGGGCAGGAGGTCCCGCAGCTTGTTGGCGATCGGGTCCTGGCGCGGGACAGGGATGATATAGCTCGGTGAGCGCTGCAGCATCGTGACGTGGCCCGCGGTCTTGGCCATGGCAGGGATGAGGGTCGCCGCGGTCGCGCCGCTCCCGATGACCACAACCTTCTTGCCCGCATAGTCAAGGTCCTCCGGCCAGTGCTGGGGGTGCACGACGCGGCCCTGGAACTTCTCCCGCCCCTCGAACTCGGGGGTATAGCCCTGGTCGTAGTCGAAGTAGCCGGCCGCCGAGAACAGCACCCCGCAGCTGACCTGGAACCGGCTGCCGTCACGCATCCGCTGCAGCGTCACCGTCCAACGGGCCTTCTCGGAGCAGAACTCCGCGGCGAGGACCTTCAGGCCCAGGTACGTGTGCTGTGCGAGGTCGTACTCCTCGATCGTCTCATCGAGGTAGGCGAGGATCTCGTGCGCGTCGGCGATCGCGTTGTCCCCGGTCCAGGGTCGGAATCCGAACCCGAACGTGTGCAGGTCCGCATCCGAGCGGATCCCCGGGTAGCGGAACAGGTCCCATGTCCCGCCTATCGCGTCCCGGGCGTCGACGATGGCGAACGTCCGGCCGGGCTGCTTGGTCGTCAGGTGGCAGCCCATGCCGATTCCGGTGAGACCGGCGCCCACGACGAGGACATCGACATGCTCGAAGACGGCTTTGTCGTTGCTGAATGTGCTCATATGAATGCTCCTGCTGCTGGGCTCTGGGACTGACTGCGCAGCTCGGCGAGGGCCGAGGACGGGTGACCTCGCCGAACGTGCCTGCGCTCAGGACGGCCGCGCCGACGGCGGCATCAGGGCTGGCGGCATCACCGCCGGCGTGGGCGCCGAGACAGCGTAGGTCGGCGCTGTCACGGGTCGCTCGTGCACGCGCGCCAAACCGCGGAAGGCAGTTTGTCACCCCGGCACAATGGAGGGCGATCCCGGGCTGAGGAAGCCGTCGGCGACAGGCAGCTGATACCTCATTACGCGGCCGCGACCTCGGATGTACCAGCCGGGCATGCGCCCCCGCGTCCCCCGACCTAGGGTGATGCTGGCACCACGTCAGGCCCGTCTGCTGGGCAGGCGCGACATGAGGTCGGCCACATTCGGCTGCAGAGAGAGACACCCATGAGTGACGAGCAGATGACCGTCGTCATCGCCGCGTACGGCTCGCACGGTGCGGCGCGGCGGGACTATGGCGAACTCGTGCGCCTGCACGATGTCGGGGTGATCGCGGACGCGAAGGGCATCATGTTGTTGATGACCGACCCGGACGCGAAGATCTCGGTGCAGGAGGGCGGCGGCGGCCTGATGGGGAAGCTGGCCGCGCGCAGCGTGGCGAAAGCCTTCAAAGGCCGGCTCTCCCCCGATTCCGGCACCGTTGTGGTGATCTTCAACTCGGCCGCCAGGTCAGGCGTCGAGCAGGCGATCAGCCATCACGTGCGCAGGGCGTTCGCCGATGCCGCCGGATCGGACGGCGCCGCCCTGGAGGCAGCGTTCGCGAAGGCCGGGGACGAATTGGCCGGGCCGTTCCCAAGCGAGAGCAGCGTGCCGCGGGTCGAGGACCTGTCACGATACAGGCTGCCCGGGAGCCGGATCGAGGTGAACGGCGTGGCCATGCACGTGGCCGACGAGGGCAGCGGTGACCGAGTGGTACTGATGGTCCGCGGCATGCCCGACACCTCGGCCTGCTGGAAGTTTCCAGATGCCCGACATGGTCTCCGCCGGATATCGCGTGATCGTCCCGAACCTGATCGGCAGCGGCCTGTCGGACAAGCCCCGCGAGCTCGACCACTATGCTGCCGGCCACGTGGCCGCGGACTTGGCCGCTCTCTTGGACAAGCTCGGCATCGACCGGGTACATCTGGTCGGCCACGGGTGGGGAGCACGGTTCTGCTGGCAGTTCGCCATGACCCACCCGTTCCGGATCGGGGCGATGGTCGTGGTCTCGGCCGGGCACCCGAAGGCGCGCAGCGCGGACAACCTGTTCAGTCTTGCGCGCGCCCGTTGGGACTGGGTCCCGTTCAGCAACACCGACTCGAACGCCGCCGAACTGTACACGGCAGCGGACTGCGCCTACGCCCGACTGGTCTTCGGTTCCCACCCCGAATTGCAGGACGTCCTAGCCCGCAATCTCGGCCAGGACGGCGGCTTCGGCCCCACGCTGCGCTGGGACCCGGCCAATCCCGTGACCGCCTCATGGTTCCAGGCGCTGACCGACACCACCGCGCCTCCCGAGGTGCACGCCCCGGTCCTGGGCATCTGGCCCACCGGCGACATCTTCTGCTTCGAACACGAGGTCGAGGCCTCCGGCCAATACGTCAACGGGCCCTTCCGCTACGAACGCGTCGAGGCCGCCAGCCACTGGGCCCCCTCGACGCCCCCGGTGAGGTCACCCGACTCATCCTGGACTGGCTGCTCCAGCATCGGGCGACGGCCTCTCCCTCCGCTCAGTGACGGCGCGCCGGTCAGACCCTGATCCAGCCGCGTACGGGTGAGCGCGAAGACAAAGGGACGCCACATGGGCACGCATGATCGGGATGCGGCGACGGCAGGCCCGGGCCGGCGGATCCGAGAAAGTGGGCCGGCGGGGGATGTCGCTGGCGATCTGGACCCGCCCGCGTTCGGATTCGCGGTGCGCACCGCGGGTGCGATGCTGCTCGCCGGTGGATTCATGGCCGTCGCGTGGGCGATCGCCATCGCCGGTGGCGTGTCCGGGCCCGATGCACGGTGGCGTACCCCTGTGTTCGTCGTCAGCATCTTCGCGGCCGGTTTCGGGGCGGTGCTGCTGCTGGGCCGGCGCGCGCCGACCTGGCTGCTGTTCGCGTTCCCGTCGGTGACCGCGGTGCTGATCTGCACTCCCCCGCTGGTATCGCAGGAGTCGACACCGGCCGGGTCGATCCTTCTGGTCTGGCCGATCCTGTTCGCCGGATACCTGCTGCCCGAGCGCATCGCCTGGGCCACCCTGGGCGTGTCGCTGGGCCTGCTTATGGCGATGGCACTGCGAGTCCATTCGGACGGCACCGTCGCCTCATGTGTCGAGGTCGGTTTGTCGCTGGTGGCGACCGCATACATCACGGTCCATCTGCGGCGGCACAATCGCACGCTTGTCTACAGGTTGCATCAGGAAGCCCGGATCGATGCGCTGACCGGGCTGGCCAACCGTCGAGCCTTCGACGACCTGCTGGAGCGTGATTTCACCCTGTACCAACGGCGTGGCGATCCGCTTTCCCTGCTGGCGATCGACGTCGATCATTTCAAGCGGCTCAACGACCGGGCCGGGCACCCGGCCGGGGATGCGGCGTTGGCCGCGTTGGCCGCCGTTCTGGCCGCGCAGGTACGGCGCGGCGACATCGTGGCACGCGTCGGCGGAGAGGAGTTCGCCGTACTGCTCACCGACTGTCCGACCGGTGTGGCCCAGCACCGGGCACGTGCCCTGCGGGCCGTCGTCGCCGCCGACTCCGCCGCGTGGCCCAACCCGATCACGGTCAGCATCGGCGTAGCCACCGTTCCCGCCCACGCCGACACCCCCGCGGGTCTCGTCACCGCCGCCGACACCGCGCTCTACGCCGCGAAAGCCGCCGGACGCGACACCGTGGCCACCGCCTCCTGAGCGCTCTTCCGGCCCGCTGTTCCCCCTACGCGGCGATCAGGCGGCAGTCGCATACCGACGCCTGACCGCTGCGTTCAAGTGTTCGATACCCGCCCCGCGTTGGCGGCGTCGAGTGCTTTGTCAAGGGTGAGGGCAGCCATGATCAGCGCGAGGTGGGTGAAGGCTTGGGGAAAGTTGCCCAGTTGTTCTCCATGTTGCCCGATCTCCTCGGCGAACAGGCCGACATGGTTGGCGTAGGTCTGCATCTTGTCGAAGGCGTAGCGGGCCTCGCGCAGTCGTCCGGCTTGGGCGAGCGCATCTACGTACAGGTAGCTGCAAAGGCTGAAGGTGCCCTCGCCGCCCTCCAGCCCGTCGGGCGAGAGTTCCGGGTCGTAGCGGTAGACCAGGCTGTCGCTCACCAGGTGCCGGTCGATCGCATCCAGCGTGGATTGCCACGCCGGATCGGTCGGTACGAGCAGGCCGACCATCGGCACGAGCAGCAGCGAGGCGTCCATGATGTGGTCGGTGCGGTAGTGCTGGACCAGGGCTTGTTCCTTCTCGCTCCAGCCCTTGGCCAGGATCTGCTCGAGAACGGTGTCGCGGGCGGCGGTCCAGCCGGCAATGTCGCCCGGGCGCCGGAACTCGGTGGCCATGGAGATCGCCCGGTCGAAGGCGACCCAGGACATCACCCGGCTGTAGGTGAAATCCTCGCGCCCGCCGCGGGTCTCCCAGATCCCCTCGTCGGGCCGGTCCCAGGCCGTGGCCAGCCAGTCGACGGTCTGCCTGATCGCGTTCCAGCCGGCTTGGGCCGGCCCGCGCCCGAACCGGCTGGCCTCGGCGAAGGCGAACATGGCCTCGCCGTAGATGTCGAGTTGGAGCTGGTCGGCCGCGGCGTTGCCCACCCGGACCGGGGCCGAGCCCTGATAGCCCTCGAAGTGCTCGAGGACGAACTCGTCGAGCTCGGGGTCGCCGTCGACCCGGTACATGATCTGTAGCGGTTCGCCGCCCCGCTTCAGCCCGTCACGCAGCCGGGCGGCCATCCACTTGGCGAAGGCCATGCCCTCGTCGACGAAGCCGAGGTCGAGCAGCGCGCGCACCGAGAGCGAGCCGTCGCGCACCCAGGTGTAGCGGTAGTCCCAGTTGCGCTCCCCGCCGATCTCCTCGGGCAGGCCCATCGTGGCCGCCGCCACCGGCGCGCCGCTCGGCTCGTACGTCAGGAGCTTGAGCGTGATCGCGGAGCGGTGCACCATGCCCGGCCACCTGCCCCGGTAGGTGGAGTTGCGCAGCCAGGATTGCCAGAACTCGATGTCGGCCCAGGCTCGCTCGGCGACCTCGGCGGTGTCCGAGAAGCGGGCGGGTGCGGCGCCGCCGGGCTCGCACACGGTCAGCGCCAGGCCGGCGGTCTCGCCGGTGCGCAGGGTCACCTCTCCGCGCACGTCCTGTCCGTCGAGCTCGATCGGGATCCGGTAGCTCTGCAGGTGCGCGGTCGTGTCGGGTGCCTCGAAGACGGCGTCATCTCCATTCAGGTTGAGCTTGTGCGTCGCCCGGGCGTAGTCGAACCGGGGCCTGCACTCCACGGTGAACGTCACGGTTCCGCGCATGACCCGTACCACCCGGTAGAGGGTATGCCGGTCGGTGGCCGGGACCCCGGCGAGCGGGGTCATCCAGTCGATCACCTCGCCCAGGCCGTCCGGCGTGGAGAAGCGGGTGACCAGCGTCGCCGAGTCCGGGTAGTACAGCTGCTTCGCCGTGGCCTGCGGGTGATCGACGCCCAGGCGGTAATATCCGCCGCGATCGTGGTCGAGCAGCGCGGCGAACAGGCTCGGCGAGTCGAACCTGGGCGCGGCGAACCAGTCCACCACTCCCTCGGAAGAGACGAGCGCCGCGGTCTGCAGATCGCCGACCATTCCGTGTTCGGCGATGGGCGGGTACCGCTTCATGATCACTCCCTTGTCGGAAAAATCTCCAGGGAACTCGGCCACACTTGTCGGGACGCCACGTAGGGAGCGGCGCCCCGACACTGATGCCATGCCTTGGTCTCAGGCCAGAATCTTGTCCTTCGCCTTGTCGTATTCTGTCTCGGACAATGTTCCGTCGGCCTTGAGTTCCGCCAGCCTCGCCAATTGTTCGGACAGGTTCTGCGCGCTGTCGGCCGAGCTCGTGGCCGCCCTCTGGCGGCCGTATGCGTCGAACTCCTCCCGGCGAGCGCGCGTCTGAGCCGACTTCCGTTCACCCATGCCGGAGCCGCGCCCGATGAGGTACACGAAAACACCGAGGAAGGGCAGGAGCACGACGAAGACCGTCCATGCCGCCTTCCCGAGACCACTGAGCTGGTCGTCGCGGAAGATGTCGCCGATGACGCCGAAAAGCAGGAACAGCCACATGATCCACAGAAAGAACCACAGCATCGTCAGGAATACATCGAGCAGAGGATAATTCATTGATCCACCTCCACGCCACGGCCGCCGCTCTGTTCTCGGCATTCATATCAGCCGGAAAGCGGCGCTATTCCCCTTCCACTTATCATGGGCCTCTTCCGGCGGCTCATCCAAGGGCCATTCGGGTGATGCGCGTGGGCGGTGGGGCCGAATGAGGTGCGCCCTGCCGACCGGTGCCCGAGGCGGGTGGTTGGATCGCCATGGCAGTCCGGGCAAACCTCGGCCCGAGCCGTAAGCAGCTCCGTGGCGAGCGGGTCCGCAACCGATGGTCTGGCGCGGCCCGCGATGGGAGACGGCAGTGAACTCAGCGGTGGACGAAGGACGGCACCCCACGGCGCCGCCTGCGCCGCGTGGCCAGACGGCGTCGGTCCCCGGCCTCGCCGAGGGGGGCTGAGGTCGGTGGAGGACCATGTGATCCCACGCCGGGTGGTCATCATCGGAGGTGGGTTCGCCGGCCTGTTCGCGGTGCGGGCTCTGCGCCGGGCGCCGGTCGCGGTGACGCTGGTTGACCGCTGCGCGCACCACACTTTCCAGCCGCTGCTCTACCAGTGCGCCTCGGGGATCTTGTCGAGCGGTCAGATCGCCCAGCCGCTGCGCGCGATTCTGCGCCGGCGCGAGAACGTGCGCTGCCTGCTCGCTACGGCCACCGACGTGGACCCGACCGAGCGGCTCGTGCATCTCGTGCTCTCGGATGGCAGCGGCCTGGCACTTCCGTACGACGATCTGATCGTGGGCGTCGGTGTCCGGCAGTCGTACTTCGGGCACGACGAGTTCGTCGAACACGCTCCGGGGATGAAGACTCTCGAGGACGCTCATGCCGTGCGGCGCAGGCTCTTTCGCGCGTTCGAGATGGCGGAGGCGGTCGAGGATCCGCGGGAGCGTGCGGCCTGGCTCTCCTTCGCGCTGGTGGGGGCGGGGCCGACGGGAGTCGAGCTGGCCGGGCAGATCAGGGAGATCGCGCGTCACACCCTCGACCGCGAGTTCTCCTCCATCGATCCCGGCCAGGCGAGGGTGCTGCTTTTCGACGGCGTGGACGCGGTGCTGGCCTCCTTCGGTCCGGTGCTCTCGCGTCGTGCGCAGCGCACGCTGGAGAGTCTCGGCGTCGAGGTTCATCTGGGCGCGATCGCCACCGAGGTGGACGAGCGCGGTTTGACGGTGCGTCGGCACAGCGGCGAGTCGCAACGGTACGACGCCCGCACGGTGCTGTGGACCGCCGGGGTCGAGGCTCCGCCCTTGGCCGGTGCGCTCGCCCGCGCGACCGGCGCGAAGCAGGACCGTGCCGGACGCATCCTGGTCGAGCCGGATCTGACCATTGCCGGTCACCCCGAGATCCGTGTCGTCGGCGACCTCATGAACCTGAACGGGCTGCCGGGCCTGGCAGAGGTCGCGATGCAGAGCGGTGCCTACGCGGGACGTCACATCCGGCACCGCGTCGAGGGCCGCAAGCCCTCGACCCGGCCGTTCCGGTATCTGGACCTGGGCAGCGCGGCGTACATCTCCCGCGGCCGGGCGGTCGTGAAGCGGGGCCGGCTGCATGTGTCCGGCGTAGTGGGCTGGCTGATCTGGCTGTTCATCCACCTCGTCTTCCTCACCGGCTTCCGTAGCAGGGCCGGCGCGATGATGAGCTGGGCGGTGGTCTTCGCTTCCGGTTCGCGACGCGAGCGGGCCTTCGCGTCGGGCGAGGCGCACACCGTCGACGTGCCGGAGGCCGCTGCTCCGTCACCGAGGTCGGCATGAGTTCGGCGGCGGCTCTGGCATCGGGCGATCCCTCGCAGCTGCTGCCCGCACGCCAGCTGATGGCCTTCACACTAGGCACCCACATCCTTATCGTGCCCCTCGGCGTGGCGCTGCCGTTCATCACGCTCGTGGTGCACTACCGGGCGCTGCGCAAGAACGACCCCGTGGCCCTGCTGCTCGCCCGCCGCTGGTCCGCCGTGATGGCGGTTCAGTTCGCGGTGGGCATCGTGACCGGCACCGTCCTGTCGTTCGAGTTCGGCCTGCTGTGGCCGAGGATGATGGGCCGTTGGGGCGACGTCTTCGGCCTCGGCTTCGGGATCGAAGCGTGGGCGTTCTTCCTGGAGGCGGTGTTCATCGCCGTCTACCTCTACGGGTGGCGCCGGCTCAAGCCGTGGACGCACTTCTGGCTCGGCGTGCCACTGCCACTGGCGGCGCTGATGGGTGCGTTCGGCATCATCGGCGCCAACGCCTGGATGAACACCCCGCAGGGCTTCACCTTGGACGCAGCCGGCAGACCGGTGAACGTGAGCGTGCAGCAGGCCGTGTTCACCCCGATGTTCGGCCCGCAATACTGGCACTTCGTGGTCGCCATGTACCTGACGGCGGGTTACGTCGTCGCCGGGATCTACGCGGTGGGCTGGCTACGCGGGCGCCGCGACCGATATCACAAACTCGGATTCTGCGTGCCGTTCACCATCGCCGCCGTCCTCACTCCGCTCCAGTTCTTCCTCGGCGACGACATCGCCCGGCAGATCTTCCACAAGCAGCCGGTGAAGTTCGCCGCCGCCGAGATCGTCTGGGACACCGGCACGCACGTACCCGAATACCTCTTCGGCCGGCTCCAGCCCGACGGGACCGTCAAAGGCGGCCTGAAGATCCCGGATTTGAACTCGATCCTCGCCGGCTTCAGCCGCGACACCCAGGTCACCGGCCTGACCTCGGTTCCGGCCGCAGACCGGCCCACGACGGCGGAGGCGACGCTGGCGCACTGGACGTTCGACATCATGGCGATGATCGGCAGCGCACTGATCCTGCTCGCCCTGTGGTACGGCTGGTGTTGGCTTCGCCGCCGGGATCTGCCCAGGTCGCGATGGTTCTTCCGGTGTGCCGCCCTCGCCGGCGCGGCCAGCGTGGTGACGGTGGAATGCGGCTGGATCACCACCGAGGTGGGCCGGCAGCCCTGGATCGTGTACCGGAACATGCGGGTGTCGGACGCGGTGACACCGACGTCCGCCGCCGCGCTCTGGACGATGTTCGGGATCGTCGTGGTCGTCTACGTCCTCGTATTCGGCGCGTTCGTGGGCGTGGTCCTGAGAATGAGCAGACGCTGGCAGCGCGCCGACTTGGGGCTGGTACGGCCGGCCGAGGACGGGCCGGAAACCGATACGCCTTATGGGCCACGGCCGGAGCTTCCCGCCGCTCGCGCGGCCGGCGCGCCGTCCCCGCAGAGCCCGGACGCCTCCGCCCCGGGGAGCATGCGATGACCGCCGATGCCGTGGCGTGGATCTTGCTGCTGGCCGTCGCCGCATACGCGTGCGGAGGAGGCATCGACTACGGAGCCGGCTTCTGGGACCTGTTCGCCGGCGGCGCCGAACGCGGAGAACGCCCCCGCCGGTTGATCGACCACGCGATGGCACCGGTGTGGGAGACCAACAACGTGTGGCTGGTCTTCGTCCTCATCCTCATGTGGACCGGGTTCCCCGTCTTCTTCGAGGCCGTCTTCAGCGCGATGTGGCCGCCGCTGGTCCTCGCGGCCGTCGGCCTGGTCCTGCGCGGCGCGGGCTTCGCGTTGCGCAAGCCCACGAGACGGCTGGCCCGCCGCCGGATCTATGGCGCTGCGTTCGCCGTCTGCTCGCTGCTGACCCCGTTCTTCCTGGGAGCTGCGGCCGGAGGCGTGGCATCCGGGCGCGCCGCACCCGGTGTCACGGCCTCGGCCGAGGTCTGGGCCAACGCGACGTCAGTCGTCGCGGGACTCCTCGCGATCGCGGCCACGGCCTTCCTGGGCGCGGTGTTCCTGACCGCCGACGCCCGCCGATTCGGCGAACCCGACCTGGTGGTCTACTTCCGGCTACGGGCCTGGTGCAGCCTGGTCGCCGTCGGCGTCCTGGCTCTGATCGGCCTTTCCGTGACTCGAAAGCACACCACGTACGTCTATCACGGGCTCACCCACGGATTCGGACTGCTCCTGGTACTGCTCTCCATCGCCGCCGCTGCCGCGACAGCGCTCCTGATCGGCACGCACGCTCCGGGATGGGCGCGCTACACCTCGGTCGCCTCTGTGGCCCTGGTGATCGCCGCGTGGGGCGTCGCGCAGCGCCCCTACCTGGTACCGACCTCACTCACCGTGCAACAGGCCGCAGGCGCGACGAAGCCACTGCAGTGGCTGATGCTCGTCACGGCGATCGCCCTCGTGCTGGTCGGCCCGGCGCTCGTGCTGCTCTACCGGCTCGACACACACGGAATGCTCGAAGCCCAGACAGACGCCGACGTCGAGCGCGGCGCGGCGCAGGGGCAACGGTGACGCGGAATCAGATTCCGCCGGGAGTGGCATCGGCCGCGACCCGTCGCAGATCGTTGCCGTAGTGGCGGGAGGCGATCCAGAAGGAGAAGGCAGCGAAGGCGCAGAACACCGGAATCACGCCGAGCGCGGCGCGCAGGCCGTAGGTATCGGAGATCGCGCCGACCACGAGCGGACCGAGGGCGAAGCCGAACAGGTTCTGTGCCAACGAGGCCATCGATATCGCGGTGGCCCGCAACGCCGGGTGCACGACGTCGACGCAGACCGAGCCGACCACGCCGAACGGCGCGGTGATGGTGAACGCCGCGAGCAGGATGACGAGCAACTGCGCGTTGCCCGGCGGCATCGCCACGAACGCGGCCGGCAGCACGACCAGGCTGAAGAGCGAGAGCGTGGCGGGCAACAGCAGCCGCAGGCGGGGCTCGCGGCGGGCCGCACGGTCGGCTGCGAACGAGAACACGACTTGGCCGAGTAGACCGGCGAGGATGACCAGCGCTGTTCTGGCCGCAGCCGCGCTGGTGGTCAGTCCCAGGTAGCGATTGAAGTAGCTGGGCAGCCACGCATAGAGCGCCGACATGACCACGATCTGGCTCGCCCCGCCGAGGTACGCCGCGACAGCGGAGCGCGGACGCAGGAGTTCGCCCAACAACGTGCGCAGGCCGGGTCTCGGCGCCTCGGCGTGGTCGGCGGGCAGCCGTACGGTCGCATAATCGCGCACCTTCAGGAACAGCACGGCGAGCAGCAGGCCGGGAATGCCGATGATGAGGAATGCCGCACGCCAGCCCCAGCGATCGGATATGACTCCGCCGAGCACGACGCCGAGCACCGCGCCGAGCGATCCGGCCGAGAGGTACGCGCCGAGAACCGTGGCCCGCAGCCGTTGCGGGAACATCCGGCTCAGCAGCGCTCCGGCGGCGGGCGCGTATCCGGCCTCACCGAGCCCGACTACTGCGCGCGCCGCGAACATTTGCCCGTAATTGCCGGTGAACGCCGCCGAGATCGTCGCGAGACTCCACACGCTTCCCATCAGCGCGATGCTCTTCACCCGGCTCCAGCGGTCGACCAGCAGGCCGGCCGGGAAGGTACCCAGCGCGACGGTCACCGACACGATGGAGATCAGGCCGCCGAGCTGCGCGTCGGAGAGCCCCCATTCCTTCTTGAAGTACGGGAACATCGAGACGACGAGCTGCCGCGAGAGGTAGTCGGACATCATGAGGGTGAACGCCATCGCGAACACGACCCAGGCATAACGGCTTGTCACCGCGGATTGTCCCGGTGCCCCTTCCCCTTCAGCCGACGGCGCCTGCGCCCAACTCGACGACACGGCCACAGCGGATGCCTCATCCATGCGTGCCGCCTGCGTATCGCGAGGTCGATGCGGCGGTGACGCTCTCCGGCACCTCGACGCTGCGCCGCAGGATCTTGCCGGTGGCGGTCTTCGGCAACTCCTCGACGATCCACACGTGCCGCGGGTACTTGTAGGCCGCGGCCTGCGCCTTGACGTGCTCGCGCAATTCCTCGGGTGTGGCCGTGGCACCCTGCTTGAGCACGACCGCGGCGCAGATTTCCTCGCCGAGCTCGCGATGCGCAGTGCCGACGACGGCCGCCTCGAGCACCGCAGGGTGCGTATAGAGCACCTCCTCGATCTCGCGCGGGTAGACGTTGAAGCCGCCGCGGATGATCATCTCCTTCTTGCGGTCGACGATGAAGTAGTAGCCGTCCCCGTCGACGCGGGCCAGGTCGCCGGAGCGGAACCAGCCCTCGGCGTCGATCGCCTCGGCGGTGGCCTGCGGGCGGGACCAGTAGCCCTTCATGACGTTGTGGCCGCGGATGGCGATCTCGCCGACGCCGTCCGAAACGTCGAGCAGCGTCATTTCCACGCCCTCGACCGGTGTACCGATCGATCCGGGCTTGCGCACCCGGCCGGGGTGGTTGAACGAGGCCACCGGGGAGGTTTCGGACAGCCCGTAGCCCTCCACGATGACGCAGGCGAACGCCTCCTCGAACGCGTGCAGCACCTCGACCGGAAGGGCCGCACCGCCTGAGACGCACAGCCGCAGGCAGTCGGTGTCGAACGTGGCCCGTTCCGGATGACCGAGCAGCGCGACGTACATGGTCGGCACGCCTTGGAAGACGCCGACGCGGTGCCTCTCGATGGCCTCGAGCACCGTGCGCGGGTCGAAGCGCGGCACCAGTGCGAGGCAGGCGCCTGAGGCGACCGACGCGTTCAATCCGCAGGTCTGACCGAAGACGTGGAACAGCGGCAGTGCACCGAGGACGACGTCACCGTGCCCGATCGAGAACAGGTCGACCGAGACGGTCGTGTTGCGGATGAGGTTGGCGTGCGTGAGTTCGGCGCCCTTCGGCTCGCCGGTGGTGCCCGAGGTGTAGAGGATGACGGCGGTGTCCGACCCCTCCCGCTCGACGGTTTCAGGCAGCGGGGCTTCATAAGCGAGCAGGGACTCGAATTCGCCCGGCACCACCAGTAGGCATGCACAGCCGGCAGCCGCGGCTCCCGCCGCGGCGTCCTCGGCGAAGCCGTGCCAGGCCAGTACCAACCGAGCTTGGGAGTCGCGCAGGTAGTACGCCACCTCGCGCGTCTTGAGCAGTACGTTCATCGGCACCACCACGGCGCCCGCACGCAGGATGCCGTAGTAGACGGCGGCGAACTGCGGCACGTTGGGCAGCATGCACCCGACCCGGTCGCCGGGCTGCACGCCGCGGTTGACCAGCAGTGCCGCCACCCGGCTACTGGCCTCATCGAGCTCTGCGAATGTCTGCACCGCATCACCCATGCGGATCGCCGGGGCGTCGCCGTCGCGCAGAGCCGTGGCAGCCAGGTTGTGTGCGAGGTTGGTCATGAAGGTATCTCCCTCTCGTGTGCGGTAGGAAGCGATGCGCGTGTTCAGTTCGCGGCGGGCACGATGGCTGGGGCCGTGCGCAGCTCGTAGGGTGCGGGGTCGAAGCGGCGGGTGGCGCGGCGGTACTCGCGGGTCGAGGCGGGCCAGTTGGACCAGGGGATTCCGTCAGCCCCCTGATACCAGCTGTTGCAGCCGCCGACCGCCCAGACCGTGCGCCCGAGGCGCGCCGTGTACGTCTCGACATAGGCCTCCTGCGCCTCGGCCCGGACCTCGACGGCGGCGATGGCGCGTGAGCGCATCAGGCGAAGTGCGTCCATCGCGTACGCCACCTGGCATTCCTCTTGGAACACGTGGGAGTTGTGGCCGGTCGCGCTGCCCGCGCAGCCGAGGCGGAAGAGGTTGGGGAAGTTCGACGTCGTGACGCCGAGGTAGGCGCGCGGGCGCCCGTTCCAGTACTCGGCCAGCGTGCGCCCGTCGCGTCCACGCAGGCGCCCCGCCATCGGCGCGTCGTTGACGTGGAACCCGGTGCCGAAGATGATCACGTCGGCCGGGTGTTCGCGGCCGTCGGCGGTGACCACGGAGGTCTCCCGCACCTCGCGGACACCGCTGCTGACCACCTCGACGTTCGGTTGCGTAAGCGCCGGGTACCAGTCGTTGGATATCAGGATTCGCTTGCAGCCGAGCTCGAAGTCCGGGGTGAGCTGTGCGCGCAGTGCCGGGTCGGGCACCTGCCTGCGCAGGTGGTGCAGGGCGGCCTTGGTCGCGATCCGGCGGACGCGCGGCGAGATCATGATCTTCCACGTGATCATCTCGCGCATCAGATACTGCCGCCGGCGCACCACTTGCTGAAGCCATGGCGCGGCGGCGTAGAGCCTGCGTTCGAAGCGGGTCGTCGTACGGTCCATCCGCGGGGTGATCCACGGCGGCGTGCGCTGCACCACCGTCATCCGCCCGACCCGGGGCTGGATCGCGGGCACGAACTGGATCGCGGAGGCTCCGGTGCCGACGACCACCACGTTGCGGCCGGTCAGATCGAGGCCGTGATCCCAGCGCGCCGAATGGAAGACCGCACCGGTGAAGCGGTCGAGACCCGGCAGGTCGGGGATCGACGGCTCGGCGATGGGACCGCCGGCGTCGATCAGCACGTCCGCGGTGAGCGGCCCGTCGCTGGTCTCGACCCGCCAGCGCTGGGCGGTGTCGTCCCAGGACGCCTCGTGTAGGGCGCAGCCGAAGCGGATGTGAGGCAGCAGTCCGTACTCGCGTGCCACCCGGTTCAGGTAGGCGCGGATCTCGGGCTGCTTGGAAAAGGCCTGGCTCCATTGCGGGTTGGGCGCGAAGGAGAGCGAGTAGAGATTCGACGGGATGTCGCAGGCGCAGCCGGGATAGGTGTTGTCCCGCCACACCCCGCCGACTTCCCGCGCGCGCTCGAGCACCGCGAAGTCCTCGCCCTGCTGCTTGAGTGCGTGGGCCGCGGCAAGCCCGCCGAAGCCGGCACCGACGACGAGGACATGCAGGTGTGGTGGGTCGGATTCCGCGGTCATCTTGGCAACTCCTCTAGAAAAACTAACAAGACTCGCGTTACAGTCCCATCCATGTCGAGAGCCGTCAAGAGTCCGGGCGCCGAGGATCAGGCCGCCAACGGGCAGATCCGCCGCCGCAGGCAGCCGGTCCAGGCCCGCAGCCGCGAGACCGTGGAGCGGATCTTGGAGGCCGCGGACGCCTTCATCGAGGAAGGCGGGCTCGATGCCGTGACGACCCGCAACGTCGCCGAGCGCGCCGGCATCACACCGCCCTCGCTCTACCGGTTCTTCGCCGACCGCGAGCAGGTGCTCGACGCGCTGATCGAGCAGCACCTCGAACGGCTCGGCGCCTTCCTGGCCGAGGCCGAGCAGCGGTGGGCGCCGGGTTCGGCCGCGGAGTTCGTCGCGCGCGAACTCGACACCTTCGCCGCCTACTTCAAGGGCCACCACAACATGGCCCGGCTGTGGTTCGACGGTCGCGTCTCGCCGACCGTGCGGGCTGAGGTGGGGCGCTACCAGCACCGCACCGCGCAGCGCCTGCACGCGCTGGCGATCTCGGCCGGATTCGCCACCGCGTGCAATGACCCCCGGATCTTCGTTCTCGCGGTCGAACTCGGCGATCGGGTCCTGGACCTGGCCTTCCGCGAGCGCAACGAACCCGATCCGCACGTGATCCGGCACGGCCACACCGCGCTGACCGCGTACCTCGAGGCGGCGCTGCGGCAGTAGGCCGGACACCGTCCCCACCGTCCGGCCTGCTGCCGGGCGGTGAACTCCACACCAGCGACACCGCCGGAACCGTGCATCACGCGGTCCGGCCCATCCCGAACAGGAGGGGCAACGTGGCCCCGCATGACGCTCTCCCCCGCACCGCCCTGCCCATGCCCGACCGGCCCCGGCCCGGGCTGACCACCTACGACGCCCGGGACCCGGACACGTCGTACGCGCCGATCATCCCGCTGCGCCCGCCCGCGGGCGCGCCGAACGTCCTGGTGATTCTGCTCGACGATGTGGGTTTCGGAGCCTCGAGCGTGTTCGGCGGACCCATCGAGACCCCGGCGGCGCAGAAGCTTGCCGACGGCGGGCTGCGCTACTCACGGTTCCACACCACCGCGTTGTGCTCCCCGACCCGGCAAGCGCTGCTGACCGGACGCAACCACCACTCGGTCGGCATGGGCGCGATCACCGAACTCGCGACCTCGGCTCCGGGATACAACACGATCCGGCCCAACACCAAGGCCCCGTTGGCCGAGACACTGCGGCTCAACGGATATGCGACCGCGCAGTTCGGCAAGTGCCACGAGGTACCGGTGTGGGAGACCAGCCCGGCCGGTCCCTTCGAGCGCTGGCCCACCGGCAGCGGGTTCGAGTACTTCTACGGCTTCGTCGGCGGGGAGACCAACCAGTACTACCCGGCGCTCTACGAGGGCACCACCCCGGTCGAGCCCGACCGGACCCCGCAGGAGGGCTACCACCTGACCGAGGACCTCGCCGACCGCAGCGTCGACTGGATCCGCCGCCAGCACGCCCTCCAGGGCGACCGGCCCTTCTTCCTGTACTTCGCCCCCGGCGCGACCCACGCACCGCACCACGCACCCAAGGAGTGGTCCGACCGGTACGCGGGCCGTTTCGAGGCCGGCTGGGACGCGCTGCGCGAAGAGATCTTCGAACGCCAGAAGGAACTCGGCGTCATCCCCGCCGATGCCGGATTGACCGCGTTCAACCCGGAGATCCCGCACTGGGACGAGATGCCCGAGGACCTCAAGCCGGTGCTGACCCGTCAGATGGAGGTCTACGCCGGATTCCTGGCCCACACCGACCACCAGATCGGCCGGCTGGTGCAGACCCTGGACGACCTGGAACTGCTCGACAATACGCTGATCTACTATGTCATCGGCGACAACGGCGCGTCCGCCGAGGGCACCCAACACGGCAGCTTCAACGAGGCGATCAACTTCAACGGCCTCAGCGCCCTGGAGTCGACGGACTTCCTTCGCGCCAAGGTAGACGAGTTCGGCACCCCGAGCGCGTACAACCACTACGCGGTCGGCTGGGCACACGCGATGTGCACCCCGTACCAGTGGACGAAGCAGGTCGCCTCGCACTGGGGCGGCACCCGCAACGGCACCGTCGTGCACTGGCCCGCCGGCATCGACGCGCGGGGCGAGATCCGCAACCAGTTCACCCACGTCATCGATATCGCACCGACCGTCCTGGAGGCGGCCGGGATACCCGAGCCCGTCACGGTGCACGGGGTGACCCAGGCCCCCATCGAGGGCGTGAGCATGGGCTACTCCTTCCACGACCCGGCGGCGCCCGAGCGACACCAGACCCAGTATTTCGAGATCGCCGGCAACCGCGGCATCTACCACCGCGGCTGGACCGCGGTCACCAAACACCGCACACCCTGGGAACTGCTCGGCGCGCAGATGGCAGCCTTCGACGACGACGTGTGGGAGCTCTACGGCCCCGAGGACTGGACCCAGTCGCGCAACCTCGCCGCCGAGCAGCCCGAGACCCTCCACCGGCTGCAACGCCTGTGGCTGATCGAGGCGACCAAGCACGGGGTGCTCCCGCTCGATGACCGGGCGGCCGAGCGGTTCAACCCCGACCTCGCCGGGCGCCCGCAGCTGATCCGCGGCAACACCCAGGTGCTCTTCCCGGGCATGGGCCACCTCAACGAGAGCTCCGTCATCAACATCAAGAACAAGAGCCACTCGATCACCGCCCAGCTTTTGATCCCAGAAGCCGGCGTGGAGGGCGTCATTCTCTCCCAGGGCGGGATGGCCGGCGGCTGGAGCCTCTACACGCGCGACGGCCACCTGCGCTACTGCTACAACCTGGTGGGCCTGCAGCACTTCTATGTCGGCTCGCACGACCCGCTGCCGACCGGTGAGCACCAGGTGCGGATGGAGTTCGACTACGACGGGCCAGGCCTGGCCAAGGGCGGCACGGTCACGCTCTACCTCGACGGCGCCGAGGTCGGCCGGGGGCAGCTGCCGGTCACCCAGGCCATCGTGTTCTCCGGCGACGAGACGACCAACGTGGGCCGTGAGTCGGGCTCACCGGTCACACCGGAATACCCGCCGCGCGGCAACGAGTTCACCGGCGAGATCCGCTGGGTGCAGATCGATGTGGACACCGCCGCGGCCAACCAGGATCACCTGATCCCTGTCGAAGAGCGCTGGCGGATCGCCATGACGCGGCAGTGACCCGTCGTCGCCCGCGACAAGGCGAGACCGTCCGGCCCTGCCGCCCGCAGGCAAGCCAGTACGCGTCCTGCAAACCCACGTGGGCGCGTCCGGAAGTACTTCCCGGACGCGCCGGCGTCCCCACCGCGCAAAGACCAGGAATCGACACCATGGACGAGATCACCTTCACCAGCGGCGAAGACCGGTGCGCCGCCTGGCATTTCCCGGCCGTCGGCGATACATACGCCGGCGCGAACGGACGCCCGTGCGTCGTCATGGCGCCAGGGTTCTGCGGCACCCGCGACAGCCGTCTGATCGCCTACGCGGAAGGCTTCGCGGCCGCCGGACTCGACGTCGTGTTCTTCGACTACCGCGGGTTCGGCACATCCGGCGGCTCACTCCGCCAGGTCGTCTCGGTGCGGCGCCAGCGTCAGGACTACCAAGCGGCCGTCACCGCCGCCCGTCGGCTCCCGGGCGTCGATCCCGAACGCATCGTGCTCTGGGGCGTCTCCTACGCCGGCGGCCACGTGGTCGTCGTCGCAGCGCAGGACAAGCGCATCGCGGCAACGATCTCCCTGACGCCTGCAATGGACGGCCGCGCGGTGCTGACGCAGCTCGCCCGCAGCTGCGGCCCGACCTACATGGCCCGCGCGACGCTGCATGGACTGCGCGATGTGTTCAGGACACTCACCCGCCGCGCACCGCACCTCGTTCCGATGATCGGCGAACCGGGATCGAACGCGATCTTCCCCAGGGCGGGAGGCCTCGAGACCTACCGCCCGGTCGCGGGCCCGAGTTGGCGCAACGAGGTGTCCGCGCGTGCGGCGCTCGAGGCCGGATTCAACCGGCCGATCAAGCTCGCCTCACGGGTCGAGTGCCCGCTGCTCGTCCAGGTCGGGACCAACGACACCATCGTCCCGCCGCACGCGGGCCGCCGCGCTGCCGCGCAGGCGGGCGCCGGCAGCGAGTTCCGGGAATACCCGTTCGACCACCTCGACGTCTACAGCGCCCCATGGCTCGAGCGCGCCCTCACGGACCAGCTCGACTTCCTGCACCGCACCCTTTCATGACCCCAACCCTGGAGTAGACGGTGAAACTCAAGAATCTGAATAACCGTGTGGTGCTGATCACCGGCGCCGGCAGCGGCATGGGCCGCGCCACCGCGTTGCTCGCCGCCCAACGCGGAGCCATACTCGTCATCTGCGACCGCGACGAAGCCGGCCTGAACGAGACCGCCAGAGCCATCCGCTCTCTGGGCAACGAGGTGTTCGCCCAGACAGTCGATGTCACCGACCCCGAAGCGATGGACGCGTTCGCTGACGCCGTGCACGCTCGGTTCGAGGCGGTCGACCTGCTGATCAACAACGCCGGCATCGGTGTGCTCGCCCCGTTCCTCCACACGAAGCCCGAGGACTGGGACCGGCAGATCGCAGTCAACGTCAAGGGAGTCGTGCACGGCTGCGAGCGCTTCATCCCCCGCATGATCGAGCGCGGCGCCGGAGGACAAGTCGTCAACGTCTCCTCCGGTGCCGGTTACTTTCCCTCCACCGTCATGACCGCGTACTCCGTCACGAAGTTCGCGGTCCTCGGCCTCACCCTGAACCTGCGGATCGAGCTGCGCCCACACAAGATCGGGGTGACCGCCATCTGTCCCGGCGTCATGAACACTCCGATCGCGCGGACCAGTATCGTGCGCGGGTCAGACCCCGACGGCCAGGCAGCCCGGGTCCGGAGCATGTACGAGCGTCGTGGATATCCGCCCGAGCGCGCCGCACAGAAGGTCCTGCGCGCAGCCGAACGCAATCGCGCGATCGCGCCGGTCGGTCCCGACGCCCACGCCATGTACTGGCTCAACCGCCTCGCCCCGCCCCTCGCCCGCTGGGTCAGCGCCCGTACAACCCACCTGTTCGACTGACATGGAGCACGAAACGCCGAACTACGGCGACTACCAGCTCGAGGTCTATCTCCGCGGCCTGACCGGCGTGCGGGAGGACCTGCCGTTCACCTTCGCGGAACTCGAGGCCCGCGCGCACGCGACGCTCCCACCGGACATCGTCTCCTACGTCGCCGGCGGCGCAGGCAACGAATACACCCAGAACGCGAACGTCACCGCGTTCGACCGGTGGGGCGTGATCCCCCGCATGCTCGTGGGCGCAGCGCGACGCGACCTGTCGATCAACCTGTTCGGGATGGCCCTGCCGACACCGCTCCTGCTCGCCCCGATCGGTGTCATCGGCCTGTGCGCGCAGGACGGGCATGGCGACCTCGCCACCGCGCGGGCCGCGGCGACCTCGGGCGTGCCGATGATCGCCTCGACGCTCACGGTCGACCCGCTCGAAGAGGTCGCCGCGCAATTCGGCGAGACACCGGGGTTCTTCCAGCTCTACAACCCGAAGGACCGGGCGGTCGCGGAGTCGTTCGTCTCGCGCGCCGAGGCGGCCGGCTTCAAGGGCATCGTCGTCACCCTCGACACCTTGCAGCTCGGCTGGCGACCACGTGACCTGAAGCTTGGCAACTTCCCCCAGCTCAAAGGCCACTGTCTGGCCAACTACTTCTCCGACCCCGTCTTCCGGACCAAGCTCGCCAAGCCCCCGGAGGAGGATGTCCGCGCCGCGGCGCTCGTCTGGGCCTCGGAATTATCCGATCCCACCCTCAACTGGAACGACCTGGCCTGGCTGCGCTCGCTGACCAAGCTGCCGTTGCTCCTCAAAGGGATCTGCCACCCCGAGGACGCGAAGCGCGCGATCGACGGCGGCATCGACGGTATCTACTGCTCCAACCACGGCGGACGCCAAGCGAACGGCGGAATTCCCGCGATCGATCTGCTCCCCGCAGTGGTCGAGGCAGCAGGCGGCGCACCGGTCGTCTTCGACTCCGGCGTGCGCGGCGGCGAACACATCGTCAAGGCCCTCGCCCTCGGAGCGAGCGCCGTGGCGATCGGCCGCCCCTACGCCTACGGGCTCGCGCTCGGCGGCGAAGACGGCATCGTGCACGTACTACGGTCCCTGCTCGCCGAGGCGGACCTGCTCATGGCGATCGACGGATACCCGACGATCGCGGATCTGAACCCTGACGCCCTGCATGCGCGGGCCTGAACCTTTCGCTCGAAGACACCCGCTCGAAAAACCCGCCCCTGGGCGCCGATCGCGGCCAGGGGCGGGCGAGGTGGTCAGACCCCCATGCCGGCTTCCGCCTCGGTCACCTCGATGGCGATGCCGAGTGCCTGGGCGATGTTGCCGGCGGCCGACATGACGCGGGCGGTTCCCACGATGGGGGCGATGGCGACCAGGACGTCCTGCAGCTGGTTCGCGGTCAGTTGGGCCTTGAGGCCGGGTTCGATGTGGGCGAGGTAGGACACCGGGGGCGCGTCCATGGCGGCGAGCGCGGCGATGCGGGTGAGGATGAGCATGTCCGGGGGCAGATCACAGCGCTCGATCGAGTCGAGCGTCATGGCAGCGAGGGTGTCAAGGACAGGGGTGTCGGAGTTCATGGCCACGCGATCCTCCAGGTGGGGTGTGGTTTCGACACCGTCCGAATTCTTGCGGGGCAGCCCAAGCAGATCCGCGCGGTCGGACGTGCGCCCTTCGACCGTAGGCGCCGTTCGATCCTCGGCGCGCGGAAAAGCAAGCTGTCCGGGTGAATGCCGCAGCAGGCGGTAGCCGCTTGTCCGCCGTGTAATGGAAGGAGCGATCAAAGCGAGTGCCGTCCGGTTCGGCGGCCGGTCCGCTACTCACGAAACCAGCACCCAGGAGGCGCATCATGGCTGGTAAAGCGGGGCGTTCGGGTGGCGCGAGGCCCACCCGCGAGCTCGATCCGGCAAAGAAGCGAGCACCGACGCTTGGCGAGCGTGCGCAGCACGGAACCGATGTTCGAAAGGAGGTCGCCCCCGAACAGCACGCTCTGTTCTCCGCCGCGCAGGGGCGCCGGGACCCGGTCGAGATCCTGGAGCAGCAGGGGGCCACCCGGGTGCCGGAGCTCGTGCCGATCAGGTACGGGCGCATGCTCGTCTCGCCGTTCACGTTCTATCGCGGCGCCGCCGCCGTCATGGCCGCGGACCTGGCCGCGACGCCCACCTCGGGCCTGACGGTCCAGCTCTGCGGGGACGCCCACCTGGCGAACTTCGGCCTGTTCGCCTCGCCGGAGCGGCGCCTCGTGTTCGATGTCAACGACTTCGACGAGACCCATCCGGGCCCGTGGGAGTGGGACGTCAAGCGGCTGGCGGCCAGCCTGGAGGTCGCCGCCCGGCAGAACGGGTTCAGCGGAAAGCAGCGCCGGAAGATCCAGCTCGCCACCGTGCGGCGCTACCAGGGCGCGATGCGACAGTTCGCCGACATGCACGAGCTCGACCTCTGGTACGCCTCCACGGGCACCGACCGGCTTCCCGCTGACCTCGTGGCCCGGTTGACGAAGCCCGCCAAGAAGAAGCTCGAGCGGACACTGGCGAAGGCCCGCACCCGCGACCAGTACCGATCTTTCAAGAAGCTGACCGCGATCGTGGACGGCGAGCGCCGCATCACGGCCGATCCGCCGCTGATCGTCCCGATCTCCGAGCTCCTGCCAGAGATGGCGGCTGAGCAGCTCGAATTGCAGCTGCGCGGGCTGCTGGCACGCTATCAGCACACGCTGCAGCCCGACCGGCGCGCGCTGGCCCAGGCGTTCGAGTTCGTGGACATGGCACGAAAAGTGGTCGGCGTGGGCAGCGTGGGCACCCGGTGCTGGATCCTGCTGATGCGCGGGCACGGCGAGGGCGATCCGCTCTTCCTCCAGGCCAAGGAGGCTCAGCGGTCGGTGTTGGCCGATTACGGCGGGCTCGGTGGTCCGCGCTTCAGGAACGAGGGCGAACGGGTGGTGAACGGGCAGCGCCTGATGCAGGCGGCCAGCGACATCCTGCTGGGCTGGGAGACGGTGCAGGGGATCGACGGGAAGACCCGCGACTTCTACGTGCGCCAGCTCGCGGACTGGAAGGGCTCGTTCGAGATCGAGGGCGCGCTGCCGTCCGGCCTGGCGCAGTACGGCCAGTTGTGCGGTTGGACGCTCGCCCGCGCACACGCCCGCTCGGGCGACCGCGTGGCCATCGCGTCCTACCTCGGCGACGACTCCACCTTCGCCCACGCGATCGCGGAGTTCTCCGCGGCCTACGCGGACCAGAACGAACGTGACTATGCCGCGCTCGAAAAGGCCGAGCGCGACGGCCGGATCACCGCGCGGTCCGGAGTCTGACGGGCTGCTCCTGCCGGTTTCACCGCGAGTTGCCGGCGTGTCCGCAGCGTGGGCTTCGTGATCGGAGTGCGGCCTTCGGCTCAGTCCAGGGTGGCGAGGTGGTCGGCGGCGCCCCCGAGCCACTCGATCATCAAGAGGGTGGCGTCGTCGCTGGTCGTGCCGCCGCGTTGGTCCATCAGGGCGTGGGAGAGGGCGCGCACGACCGCGCGCACTCCCTTCTCCGCCCGTTCGATGTGGTTGACCCAGCTCATGAGTTGTTCCTCGCCGAACTGCTCTTCGCCGGCATCGTGCTCCTCGATCAGGCCGTCGGTGAAGCACAGGACCCGGTCGCCGCGTCGGAGGGTCTGCTCGCTGATCAGGGGCTGTTCGCCACCGAAGCCGACCGGTAGGGTGGTTGGGCTCTTCAGCTTCTGGACCACCGCGTGGTTGCGGATCAGCAGCGGCGCGGGATGGCCGGCGTTGACCCATTGCAGGTGGCCGGTGGCGATGTCCAGGACCATCATCTGCGCGGTCACGAAGTGGTCGGGTCCGAACTGCTCGGCGATGGCCCGGTCCATGAACGCGTAGATCTCGGCCAGTCCGATCTCGGCGCGTCTCGCGTGCCGGTAGGCGCCGATGGCGACGGTAGCCATCGTGGCGGCGTCCAGGCCGTGGCCCATCGCGTCGATCATGGCCAGGTGCAGGATGTCGTCGTTGAGGGCGTAGTCGAAGCTGTCGCCGGCGACCTTGTACGCCGGCTCGAGGATTCCGGCGACCTTGACCTGGGGCACGGACATCGCCAGCGGGGGCAGCAGGGACCACTGGATCTCCGCGGCCAGGCTCATCGGTTCGCGGCGCCGGGCCTGGAAGAACCGGTCTGTGTAGCTGTGTTTGGTCACGATCGTGTCGGCGACCAAGCCGGCGAGGCGGCGCAACAGCCGCCGGTCATCGTCATCGACGGTGTCCAGCGTCAGGGCCATCACCCCCACCTGGTCGCTACCGTCGAGCAACGGCAGATACAGCCGGACACCGTCGGCCTGCGGCACCTCCACAGCGGTCGTTTGCAGGAAGGCCGTGCCGGCGGGGGAGTCGCCGATCGGTTCGGGCTCGCCGACGGTCAGCCGCCTGCCCGGCAGCGGCACCAGCATCCGCTGGCCGTAGTCCTGCAGCAGAATCGAGACGTCGCGCCCGCCCACCCTGGCCACCTCTTCGGCGACCAGCGGGGCGATCAGCGCCGGGGGCATCTCGTGCGCCCGGTCCAGCAGCACTCCCAGCAGCCGTTCACCGAACCCTTCGGACCGGTCCACCATGGCCTTGTCAGGCCGCTGTTCGTCCCGCGCCATCACCACCTCCTCATTCGGCGACCGCCAGAGCCGACTTCGCCGACCGCGTAGGTGTTCTGAAGGGCCGTTCGCGCGCCGGTGCGGTGTTCGACCGCGGAGGCTCGACGGAGCCGTTCAGGCTCACCTCGCGCCACGTGGCCGATGCCGCTCCGACAAGCGCGGATCGGTCCCGGCGGTCAGGGCAGATCGGCTCGAAGACCGCTTCATGCGGTCTGCGCCCCGGCTCCCCTTACAACCGTTCAACGCGTACAGAATGTCGTGGCTGACCTGTCGGAGGAGCTCATTGCTTCAAACGTGGCGTGTCGGGACCGCTGAGGCGCCGGTATGAACGATCTCCCGACAGCCGCCACTCGAAGAACTGCGGCTCTCTGGTCATCGGCCGGCTGTCCCTCCGTCGGTGTCCGGTTTCCTCTCGCCTGGCTGGGTGGTCGGGATCCGGGAAGTGAAGAAGAGCGCGATCAGTGAGGCGAGGGCGAGGATGGCGAGTGCGGCGCGTAGACCGTCGAGGCGGGCTGCAGAGTTCGCGTCGAGCGCGGCCTGCTTCACCTCCGGGCTCGCCGCGGCCTGGTCGAGGGCTGTGGTGAGTTGGGCGTCGGAGAGGAACGGCACTCCTGCCTCGAGGTTGGTGCTCGCCTTGTTCTTGACCTCCGCCGGCACCGCGGGGTTGTGCTCGATGCCGCTCAGGAACGAGGAGGTCAGTACCGCGATCAGGATCGATCCGGCCAGGGCCGTGCCGATCGAGGCACCGAGGTTGGTGACGGCGTTCTGCACGCCACCGATCTCGGCGCTCTGCTCGTCGGGTACCGCGGAGACCGTGACCGCGCCGAGCTGGGACGCGAGCGCGCCCATGCCGAGCCCGATCAGCAGGAGCGGGAGCGTGACGATCTCCGGGCCCGCGTCGGCGTCGAGTGCCGCCGCCAGGGCCACGGCCCCGGCGAGGAGCGCGAGGATTCCCCACCGCACTACCCGGCGCGGCGAGACGTCCGGGAGCAGGC
Source organism: Actinospica robiniae DSM 44927 (assembly GCF_000504285.1). NCBI lineage: Bacteria > Bacillati > Actinomycetota > Actinomycetes > Catenulisporales > Actinospicaceae > Actinospica > Actinospica robiniae. Next base: position 1,612,353 of record NZ_KI632511.1, read on the forward strand.
GCGGGATCAGGACCGCGGCGCCCAGCAGGGTGAGGGAGAGCGGCAGGATGCGCACTCCGGTGGCGAGCGCGGACAGGCCCAGGGCGATCGAGAGGTAGAGCGGGACGAGGAAGAACACGCCCATCTGCACGAGATACTGGAAGAAGAACATCGTCAGGCCGCCAGTCAGCTGGCGGTTGTGGAGAAGGGCCGGGTCCACCAGCGGCGACCCGCGGCGCGCTACCACGCGCGTCTCCCAGGCATAGAAGAGCCACATCAGGAACAGGCCGGCCAGCATGAGCCACACGGTCGGTGAGATTCCGAGAAGGGACGGTGCGCCGGTCTTCGGCAGGAACCAGCCCCACTCGCTCGAGCGCAGGACGCCGAACACGAAGGTCCCGAGTCCCAGGGCGCAGAGCGCGGCGCCGACCAGGTCGATGCGCTGGCGCTCCTCGCTCCTTGCGTCGGTGACGCGGCGGGCGAGCAGGAGGATGGCGAGCACCACGACGACCTCGCCGGCGAACACCCAGCGCCAGGAGAAGTAGGTCGTGGCGATACCGCCGACGAGCGGGCCGACGGCGATGGCCACGGCTCCGGCGGCCGCGACGAGTCCGTAGGCGGCCGGTCGGCGTTCGACGGCGAAGTTCACCGCGACGAGCGCCACGATCGCGGGCATGATCAGCGCCGCCCCGATCCCCTCGAGGAAGGACCAGCCGAGCAGCAGCACCGGCAGGCTCGGCGCGAGAGCGGTCGTGAACGAGCCTGCGCCATAGATGACGCAGCCGGCCGTGAAGGCGCGCTTGCGGCCGAAGAGCGCGCCGAGCTTGCCGCCGGGGACCATGAACATCGCCATCACCAGCGTATACGCCGTGATCGCCCCCTGGACCCCGGTCACCGTGGTCCCCACGTCCCGCGCGACCGTCGCGATCGAGACGTTCATCACGGAACTGTCGAGCGCCATGAGGAACTGCCCGGCCGCCAGCGTCGTCAAGACGAGCCGCGCGGAGGCCGAATGCCCTGCCCCGGTGCTCATGGAGTCATGGTGCCAATGCTCCCGAACGGAGATTGCGCGACGCGCGCGGAAGTCAGCTCAATGGCGGTATGCGACGGCACCTTGCGTGACGTGGAACCGGTCGGCGACGATCACCGCGTTCGACGGGACGTGCAGATGGCGGCCTTGAAGATGCTGCACGGATCGATCGCGACCCACGCCCGACCGGATCGACACAGCTCGGCGGCTCCGGAACCCACAGGCGCCTGCTGCTCGGCTACTTCCGCGTCCTGTACGCGGTCACCGACGAACCGCCGCTCGTGCGGAGCATCCTCGTTGGCCGGGCCGACCAGCCCCGCTGATTACAAACACGATTGCTCGCCACACCGAAGTGCACCACGGTCTGGGGAGCAGCCTCAACCAGGCTAGTTGCGGGACGGGTCAGCCTGCCGGGCAGATCAACACCCCTGCAACTTACAGTTGCGTGAGTTCACCCGCCCGGCGCTGACCTGGCCGTACTCGGCGCCGCACAGCGCGTCGGCCTCGGCGCCCATCAGCTGCTGGGCGAAGAGGGCGACCATCGCCCGGAGCAAGTCGGGACTCGCCGACGCGAGGTTCTCCTCCAACGCGGCGGCGAACGGCAGACTGTCTACAGCGGTCATCGATCTGATCCTGTCTTCGAGTTCTTGGTCGTTCTCGAAGGATCAGCCGGTGGCCGCCTCGCATTCGGGCACCACGCCCGCCATACGAGGCAGCATCACTCCATCGGGAAGATCAGCCCTACACCACGTCCCCAACGCCGCTGCGTTTAGCTTCGTGGCCGTGTGGCAACCCCCTCCTCCATAATCGCTATCTCGGCGTGGAAGGTGTAGTTCTGGCAGGTGGCGGGATGTTTCCCGAAGTTCGAGGCGTACTTGGTCATGGTCTTCAGGCTCCTGGCCTTCATCCGCCTGCGTGGTCGGGCCGGCAGCAGGCTCGCCAGCAGCACCCGGCCGATAGCGCCGACCAGTGCGACCGGTTCGTCCGGGAACACCCCGTGGGCCAGGACGACCTGGTCGCGGGCCGTGCCGAGCAGGACGGTGAAGCTGAACCGGTCCATATCCAGCCGGGCGGCTCGCCGCGGCGTCCGCGGCGAGCCGGATCAGCGCCTGGTACACCGTCAGCACGCCCCACAGCTCCTGCTCGATCTCCTGCGGCCGGCCCGAGCGCAGCACCCGCCCGTCGATCAACCTCGTCTTCAAGTTCGCGTACGCTGTCTCGGCCTGCCACCGATCGTGGTACAGCGCCAGCAGGTCCCCGGCCGGGTAGCGCCGGCGGTCGAGCAGATCGGTGATCAGGCGCCACTGCTCCCGGCGCACGCTCCCGTCCTGCAGCGTGACGGTCACCCAGGCCTCGATGACGCGCACCGCGAGCCTGCCGCCGCCGAGCCGGGCCAGGTACGAGCGGTCCGGCAGCCGGCTCTGGATCGTCGGGCAGCGCCTGGCGCCCGAGCGCACCAGATAGTGCGCCTGCGTGGCCTGCACGTCGCGCAGCAACTGCCAGCCGTCGAACGCCGCGTCCATCAGCAGCAGCATCCCCGCGCCCAGCCGGTCAAGCAGCCGCGCCGCGTACACCTGCTCCCCTTCACACTCGGGGCCGAACACCGCGCCGATCACCGCACGCGTGCCGGTCTCCACCAGCAGAACCAGGCGCAGCAGCGGATATCCGGTCGCGCGGGCGCTCCCGCGCTCGGCGTAACGTGCGGTGACCGCCTCGCGGTCGGCCACCTGCAGTCCGGTGCCGTCGATCGCCACCGTGCGCAGCCCCCGCCAGCGCGTTCCCGGCATCTCGCGCCGGGCCACGGGGCCGGAGACCGCGTCGAACAGCGCCCTTGAGCGGCTCGGCACCCAGCCGACGCCGGGCACGGGCGAAGGAGGAGGAATGTGGGCACGTCGCAGCCAGCCCGCCCAGCGAGCAGGTCAGCTTGCCCCACACCGCCCGGCAGCCGCAGTCCTCGAACAGCGCCAACGCGAGCACGAAGTACACCACGACCCGCGCCGGTAGCAGCCGCACCCGCCGCTGCAGCACGCCGGCCTGCGCGATCACCGCGTCCACCAGGGCGAAATCGACGATCTGCGTCAGCTCGCCGAGCTGGCCGGGAGCAAACGCCCCCGCGGCTACCGCCACCACCCGCGTGATGACACACTTGTCCTGCAACGGAACTCCTTGATCAGCCTTCTTGGTCGAAAGCTGATTTACCGGAGTTCCGTTGCTGCTTGCAAGGCCGGGAACCGACTGGACAACTACTCATCAGCGCTAACGCGGCGGCGTTGACCACGTCCCCGGACGTAACCGTGCTGTGCTCCAGATCCGGCTGGTGGACAGTGGCTGGGGGTACCGCGCTGCTCGGCATCGTCGTGGCGCCCTCGACCGCCTGGGAGATCCTCAAGCAGGCCGGCATCGACCCGGCGCCGCGGCGGCAGTCGACAACCTGGGCGCGGTTCCTGCACAGCCAGGCCGAAGTGATCGTGGCCTGCGGCTTCTTCGAGACCGTCACGCTGGCCGAACAGAAGATCTCCGGCCCGTCCCTGATCGAGCATGCCACCCGCCGCATCCGCATCCTGGGCTCCACCGCCCATCCGACCGCCGCATGGATGGCGCAGTCCGCCAAGAGTCTGATTCTGGACCTGGAAGACGTCGAAGCCGCCGTCCGATAGTTGATCCGCGACCGCGACGCGCGCTACCCGCCGTTCTTCGCCGAGATCGTGCGGCAGGCCGGCATCACGGTGGTGCTGTCCGGTGTGCGCATGGCGCACATGAACGCGATCATGGAACGCTGGATCGGCACCTGCCGACGCGAACTGCTCGACCGGATGCTAGTCCGCAGCTGGGCACACCGCCTCAAGGCGCTGTACCAGTTCGAGATCTACTACGACCTCGACCGGCCGCACCGGGCCCCCAAACGAGGCGCGCCGCTGCGGGCGGAACCCGAACCGATCAACGACCGCGCCCAGGTCATCGATCTGCAGGTCCGAAGACGCGAGCGACTCGGCGGGATACTGCACGAATAAGACTATGCCGCCTAACCAGCACGGACGCATTATCTGCACCCACAGCGCTCCCACGCGGCGGGGTGAGCGGCGTTCCGGCATTCGGAGCAGTCGATCTCTCCTACCGCGCACCACACCGGTTGACTTGGTTGTAGCCCCGTCGGCGGGGATGAGGAGTGCCCCGCTGCCGCGCAGCCCGCGCGGAGCGGTACCGACGACGAATGCGAGACCCGATGAAGGTGCTGGTGGTGGGAGGCGGTCCGGCGGGCATGTCGGCCGCCCTTCACGCATGCGAGCTCGGCGCGCAGGTCACGCTGCTGGAGGCCGATCAGGTCGGTGGGACGAGTCTGAACCGCGGCCCGGCGCCCGTGCGCACCCTCGCACGTGCGGCCCGCCTGGCCCGCGACTGGGGTTCCTGGACGCGGTTCGGGCTCGAGGGTGCGCCGCCGGTGCCAAATCTCGCGGCGTTGCAGGGCAACGCCGCCCGCGTCGCCCGGTACGCACACGAACGCAAGCACCTCGCCGAGCATCTTCGCGCCAGCGGCATCGATCTGGTCGAAGGAACCGGAGTTGTGCGCTTCGCCGACGATCATACGATCCAAGCCGATGACGGACATGTCTGGACCGCGGACCGGGTGATCATCGCGGTCGGAGGGCGCGCCGCCGCGCTGCCGGTTCCCGGCGGTGAACTCGCCTCGACCTACGACGACCTGCTCACACTCAAAGCCCTGCCCGAGCACGCCGTGATCATCGGCGGAGCGGACACCGGCTGCCAGATCGCCTCGATCCTGGGCGACTTCGGGATCCGGGTGACCGTGTTCGAGGCCACGCCCGCGCTGCTCGCGAGCGCCGACCCGGACGTGTCCGCCGGTATGCGCTCGGCGTTCGAAGCACGGGGTCTGACAATACACACCGGCACACTTGTCGAGCGCCTTGAGAAGCACGCAAGCCGGATCACCGTCACCTACCGCGGCCCGAACGGATCGGACAGAGTCATCGGCGATGCGGTCTTCGCGGCGATCGGCTGGCCGGCGAACATCGAGACGCTCGGTCTGGAACGGGCCGGGGTCGCCGCCGGACGCGGCGGGCTGGTGGTCGACGAGTATCTGCGCACGAACGTCGAGCACATCTTCGCCGCGGGAGACGTCACAGGGCACTACAAGCTGGTGCAGACCGCGCGCAGCGAGGGACGGATCGCCGGGCGCAACGCAGTACTCGGCCCGGTTCAGCGCGCCGATTACGAAATCATCCCCACCGGCAGTTTCACCGACCCCGAGTACGGTCAGGTCGGCCTTACCGAGCCTGCGGCCGCGTTGAACGGCGAGGTGGTGTCCGCGGTCGCGCGCTACGACGACCTGGTGCGCCCGGTTGTCGACGGGCGCCCGGACGGATTCTGCAAGCTCCTGGTCGACCGTTCCCACCGCTCCGTGGTCGGCGCGCACGTGCTCGGCGAGTATTCTGCCGAAATCGTGCAGGTCGCCGCAGCGATGATGGCCGCCGGGATGACCATCGAACAGATCGCAGGCCTTTCCTATGCCTTCCCGACCGTGACCGAGGCTATCGGCATGGCCGCGCAGAATATCTGCCGACAGCTCGACCTCGGCGGATTTCCGCAGGTGTGGAGTGAGCTGGACGTCTCCCAGGAAAAGACGGCGAGGCTGCCGTAGGAGCAGGTGGGGCTCCCCCGTGTATCTCGACACCTGGATAATGGGCCACCCGGTCAACTGATGGGGCTCGTCCGCGCTGGTGATCGCAATCTTGCGGGGTTTCGCGCCGAGCGCGATCGGGATCCGCAAGGTCAGCACCCCGCCGCGGTAGTCCGCAGCGATGCGCTCGGCATCCAACGTCTCACTCAGGAATAGCTGGCGGGAGAACACGCCGACGGGCCGCTCGCCCACCTGCATCTCGACATCCTTGCCGACTTGCACCGGGCGCCACTCGGCCTTGACCGTCAGCACGTTGCGCTCGATGCCCAGATCGATCGCCTCCAGCGAGATGCCGGGCAGATCGAAACAGGCCACGAACTGATCGCCCTCGCGGAAAGCGTCCATGGGAATCGGGTTCGGATGCGCGGGTTACCGGTGCCCGTACCCAGCAACTGCGAGGCCACCCGTTCGAGCTCACGGAACGGATCAGTGCGCATCAACATGACACTCGCCTCCAGGTCATCGACAGTGCCGATGCGCTCACGCCTTCGATTTAACGTGTCATCGAAACGATGACAAGTGGGCATGTCGGCGAAAAGGTGACTGCTACGCTGCGCGATCGCTGCAGACAAGGAGCTCCTCTCGCCCGGGCCAGCAGCGGGACGAGAAACGGGGCAGATCGACGATGCGGCCGCCCAACGGCGGGCGCGGCCACAGCCAGCCTCAGTCTCAGGGCCTCTGCGTTCTCAGTTGATGGACGGGGTGAGGTTGGCGCGGACGGCTTGAGCTCTGTGGCGGGTTGATGTCAGCCCAGAGGTTTGATGTAGGCGGGCACGGTCCCTGATGATCGTCTGGTTCTCGAGGCCATGCGATCCAAGGAGCCGTGCCCGCGTGTCATCTTCCCTCATCGAGGTCGTGTCCGGCCAGTTGGCCGCAGCCGGGGTGGAGGCGGTGGAGCTTGATGACGGACAGGTGATGGCCTTGATCGAGGTGCTCGGGCTGATCCCGGACCGGCGCCGGGCCCGGGGGCGGCGCTACCGGCTCGGCTTCCTGCTGGCCGCTGCGTTGACGGCGGTGCTGGCCGGGGCGAAGTCCATGGTCGAGGTGGTTCGGCGTACCCGCAGCGCCGACGACGAGTTCCTGTATCGGCTCGGCGCCACCGGCCGGAATCTGCGCCCTGCCGACACCACCTTCGGTCGGGCGCTGAAGGTGCTCGACGGGGACGAGGTGGACATGCTGTGCGGGTCGTGGCTGGCCGGGATGCTGCGAAGCACCGAGCGTGATGCCCTTCGCCCGAGGAACGCCGGCGCCCAGGCCGACGGGGCACGGCTGCCGGTGGCCGCCGCGGACGGCAAGAGCGTGCGCGGCGCGGCAAGGCCCGACGGCACCCGCCCGCACCTGGTCTCGCTCTACCGGCCCGAGGCCGGCTGCGTGATCGGGCAAGTCCAGGTCGCCGACAAGAGCAACGAGATCCCGGCGCTGCCGGACCTGCTCGGCCGGGTCGATCTCACGGGCCTGCTGGTTACCGCGGACGCCTTGCACGCCCAACGCGCCACCGCCGAGGCCGTCGTCGCAGCAGGCGGGCATTACCTGCTGTTCCTGAAGGATAATCAACCCTCGATCCTGCGTCAGGCCCAGGACCTGCTCGCTCCCGGTTCCCACGCCGAGCACGAGCGGGCCGGCACGAGCGCCGAGACGTTCGATATCGGCCACGGGCGGCGGGAGAGGCGCATCACCCGCACCGCGCCGTGCGACGGCATCGACTTCCCGCACGCCGCACAGGTCATCCGGATCACCCGCCGTCGCGCCGTAGGCAAGGCGCCCGGGGCCGGGACCAAGGAGGTCGCCTACGCGATAACCAGCCTCACCTCCGAGCAGGCCGGGCCGGTCAAGCTCGGCCAGGCCGCCCGCGAGCACTGGGGCATCGAGGCAATGCACCACATCAGAGACGTGACCTGGCGCGAGGACGCCAGCCGGATCCGCACCGGCAGCACCCCGCGCGTCATGGCCGGCCTCCGCAACCTCGCACTCGCGCTACTCAAGCTCCTGGGTTGGACCAACATCGCAGCCGCCACCGACCACATGCGCGACCACCGCAACGACACCCTCGCACTCCTCGGTCTCAGCCACTGAGAACGCAGAGGCCCTGGCCTCAGTCTGCGCCCGGCGAATGGGGCATCACCCGCACCCCTGCGGACGTCTTGCTTCAGTTCCGAGTGCTGATCTTGATACAGCGCCCCAGATAGCGCCCTCGCCGGGGCGCAGTATATCAGATCTCTAAGATGTGGAAAATCTGGTGAAGATGCCGCGCGAAAACCGGTAGCGGACGGCAGTGATCCGCACAGAATCAAAGCATCCTGCTGGGTGGGAGCCAGTGGCCTATGAATACTCGTAGGCCACTGGCTCCCACGAGCTACAGGAGAGATTATGCGTGATAGTGTGCGACCAATCGACTACGTTCCGCACCATGCCTGTGGCCTGCATGTTCCTGTTTCACCCATGAAATTGCTGTCCGATTCCGTCCGTTTGCCTGGGTCGCCATCGAGCGTGCACTGCGCCGTGCCGCTCAAGCTCGCACAAGCCACATGGCGCTGACCTGCGGGTTCGACTGCCGCTACCCTTATCATGCATAACGTTGGCCAACCATGATTCGCGGCTGACATGCGTGGTTTCAGTCCTTCGCCACCTATTTACATGAGAGCGTGGGCTCCGACTGCGGCCTGGCTGCTCCGGCGCTCCGCGACCATCGCCCTGGTCCCCGGCCCTGGCTCGAACTGCCCGACCTGGTCGCCCGCAGCGACGTACTCGTCGTGGCGATCCCGCTGGTCGACGACACCCGTGGACTGTTCTCCGGCGATCTGCTCGGGCGCCTGCCTCAGGATGCGGTCCTGGTCAACGTCGGCCGGGGCGGCATCGTCGACGAGGAGGCGGTCGCCCGGATGGTGCGCGGCGGCAGGCTGGCGGCGGCGTTCGACGTCTTCCAGACCGAGCCCTTGCCCGCGGACAGTCCCCTGCTTCGCGACCGGCGGATCCTGCTTCACCCGCATGCAGCCGGCACGACCCGGCAGAGCCGGGACCGGCTGCTGGCCGGCATCCGCGCGGCGGCTGAACGCGTCGTGCGCGAGGAACCGCTGGAGCACGTCGTCAACAGAGTCGACCCGCTCGTGCGTCGCCGATCATCTCCATGACCTCCGGGCCAAGAGCTCGCTACGCGCGGAGCTGGATGATGAAGTCGAGTGTCCGCTTGACGTTCTCGTCGGGGTCGGCGAGCGCGTCGAGGACGATGCCCGGTTCCTCCGGGGCAAGCGGCTCGAATTGGTCGAACTGCGAGTCGACCAGTTCGGACGGCATGAAGTGGTCGGCACGGTGCGAGACGCGTTCCAAGGCCGCTTCCTTCTCGATGGCCAACAGGACGAAGTACACGTCCGCCGACGCTGAGGCCAGCGCCGTGCGATACACCCGCTTGAGCGCCGAGCAGGCCATCACCCCGCCGGTTTCCACCGCCATCGCGCCAAGCCGCGCGGACAGCGCGGTCAACCAGGGCAACCGGTCGTTGTCGCTCAACGGCCGACCGGCCTCCATATTGGCGATGTTCCCCGATACGTGCAGGTCGTCGCCCTCGACGAACGGAGTGCGCAGCTCGCGCGCCACGCGTCGGCCGATGGTGCTCTTTCCGCAACCGGACACGCCGCAAAAGATCAGCTCCGGAGGCTTCGCGACCCTCGTATCGGCGCGCGGCCAGGTAGAGGCCCAGTCATCCCGCGAAACCCAAGCATCCAAAGAACTCCCCATACATCGTTAGCGTACTCTCCGCGTCGCCATATGTCGCAAAGGCGACGAATCATCGCTCTTCAGGCAGCCGTCGCACGCCCGGCGCGCCGGGCGTGCGACGCCATGCCCACCGCTGTACACGCAGCGCGATCGCGCCGGCCAGGATCAGCACGACGACGTTGAGCAGCAGCTGCAGCACCGAGCCGCAGGCTTCCGACCAGCTTTCGAACGCGAGGGAGACGCCCACGTCCGCAGCAGCCGGGATCGTGGTGACGGAGATGAACACGCCCAACAGCGCGCTCGTGCGCAACTCGGCCAACGAGACGATGCCGACGATCCCGGCCAGCAGCGCCACCAAGAAGGACAGGAAGTTCGGCGTGTTGATCAAGTCCGAGACCGGCCGGAGAGCGTGAACGCCTTCGACTGCTGATCCAAGCCGCGCACCCGGAGACTGAAGAGGAACGCTGCGACGATGGCCGCAAGTAAGCCGAAGAACAGGGCGGCGAGCCCTCGGCTACCCGCCGCCAGACGCGCTGGTCGAGGCCCTGGGCGACGCTGGTAATCGCCCCGTACTCCGGGCCGACGACCATCGCGGCGACGATCAGATCTGCGAGTTGCTGACGATGCCGATGGCGGCGATCAGCCCGGCGATCACGAGGAGCAGGAAGAGGCTGGGGACGAAGCTCGCCTCGGCCTCGATCCGTGCATCGAGGTCGACCCACCACGGAGCCGACGCGAGCTTGCCGAGCCGCGCCGTCTCAGTATCCGAGGCCAGCCGGCAGGCGGCGAGCTCGATGAACTTCACCGTGATCGACCCGCGCTCCTCGAGCCCCATGGCCCGCAGCGAGCCGAGCACCTCGTTCACCGCGCTGGTCAGCACATCGCACTCGACGCTCGCCGTCCGGGCTGCGCGCCGCGCCACGTGCGACGTCGAGGGCGAAGACGCACGGATTGCCGGAGAGCACCTGATCGACCTGGTCGATCAGCGCGGACGGGCTGACGGCCCGCACGTGCACCATCTGCATCGCCAGCCTCCCAGCAGCCCGTGGCTCGATTTCGTCGTTTGATTTCTTCCGACGAACCGTCAGTTCTAATTAGTGATCTGCCGCATGGCTCCGCCCGGAACCCGCTCGGGCGGGTTGGCGGTGGCCGGCTCCGGGAATCGGGCGGAGGCGTGCCATAGATGTTCGAGGTCGTCTGTGAGCCGGAGGATCATGCCTGGGGTGTGGTGCTCGTAGCGCCCTTGGACTCCGCGCGGTAGGTGGCCCAGCCGGTAGTCCTGGAGCGAGGCGGACGTGTGCAATTCCGCCATCCACGTCTTGTGAGAGTGCCTGAGCCCGTGGAAGGTCATCGACCCGAGCAGCGTTTGACCTCGGGCCGCATCCACGTGCCCTGGATCGCCGGCGAGCGCGGGCAGCCACACCTGTCTGCGAAACGCGCTCCGGTGCCACCAGCCTCCGCGCCCGCCCGTGAACACATACGGGTAAGGGTGCTGATCGAGGTGGGCCGCGAGCATCTCGGCAAGGAACGGCGGAAGGTGCACCAGGCGCGCGCCCGCGCCGGTCTTCGGCGGCCCCAGTTCCAACCGGCCGGCCACCTCGTGCAGCGCCCCGCAGAGTGGATCGACTCTGATGAACGGCGCGACCCCGTGCGGCTGGTACCCGCGACGTGAGGCCAGCACGAGGCTGTCGCGGTGCAGCCCGGCCAGTTCGCCCCACCTCATCCCCGTGTACGCCGCGGTCACCGTCATCAGCCCGGCGCCGCCCGGCATCCGCGCCGCCAGCATGCGCAGTTGCCGCGGCTCGGCCACAGCGCGCTCCTGCGGGCGGTCCGAGGCCGCGCGCAGCCGCAGCGCCGGATTGAACGGCATCAGCCCCTCGCGCACCGCCTCGGCAAGAATCCCGCAGAACAAAGCGAGAATCGAGCACACCGACGAGCCGTGCATCGACTCGGCCAGCACACCCGCCCACGACTTGATCTCCACCCTGCTCAGCTGCGAGAGCCGTACCCGCCCGAACCGCGGCAGGATGTGAACACGCAGATGCGAGTCGTACTTCGCCGCGGTTGAGGCCCGCACGCACAGCCCGGCCCGCCACGCCACCACCCACCCCTCCACACTCGGATCAGAGCCCGGCCGGGGACGAACCGCGCCCTGCCACACCGCCAGCGAACGCGCCAGCTCACGCCGCGCCCGCCTGGCCGCCGCATCGACCGGCACCCCCGGCACCGCCAACACGACCCCATACGCCTCCTCCCACGTCCCGCACTTCGCGATCGACACCGTCCGCCCCTCAGACGTCCGCATCCGCACCCGGAAAACCGCCCCATGCCGCTCCACCCACGCCACCACACACCTCCACACGCAACAACCGCCACAACCGCGCCGAGCCGCAGTCACGGCCCTCCAGCAGTCAGCCGCCCATCCGGGCCGGCGAGCAGGCATCTGCCCCCGCGCCAGGCGCGCAACTCGCCCGGACAGCCGGCAGCCGCATGAACACAACCCTGAACGGTGAATAAGCCCTGATAAAAGACTCACCCGTGCACTACAGGCCAATCGGCACCGGCCCCGGGCTCGCTCACGCCAGGGACCGCCGAGCCGCACGGCCACAGCGGAACCACCCGATGGGGTCGAACACGCCGACTTCTCAGTCACGCGGCGCCTACAAGCCAACACCCGACAGCCACAACCGCGCTCACAGCATCTCACCGAAATCGGCTGCTCATGCCGATGACCTGGGGCGATTCCATCTCCCCTATCTCGGGGGCAGCACCCGTGAACTCTTACGCACCGCTGCAGTACCCGAAATGATCGCAGGGCCTTGGGAGCAAGATACGTCGTCCGCCTTCTCCGCACGTACGTCCCACCCGCGCCAACCTGGGCAAAACGCATCCACGACACCTTCCGTGCCCGAGGAAGAGTTCGGCCGCCCCCACATTCTGGGAGCAGTCGCAACACGGTCGTCCGACACGCGCATACCTATGCCCCCGGCCACGACCCCCGCCGTTTCTTGCGGCGCCAACGCCGCGACGATCCGCGTCAGCACGTCATCAACCTCACCGCGCCGGAAAGATATCCGCAGCCGGCCCCCGGCGAACAGCTGACTCCCGTCCTGGTCAGCGACCGGCAGCCCGGTCCTTTGAGACATCCGCGCCGAACTCGCCGGCGACACCTCGTGGCCGCCGCCACGCCCGAGGCCCGGCCATCAGCGCCGCGCGAACGTGGGAGCACAGACGACCAACGATGGGACCTGGCACACCATCAGATCAACGCCCTACAGCGTCGAACGCGACAACTCGCCGTGGACGCTATAATGGGAGCAGGATCCATGCAGGTCACAGCCACAATAAAGATATCTCTATGTTGATATAAGGTGAACGCTTCTTTTTTTTTTCACACGGAAGAGGTCACTGGTTCGATCCCAGTATCGCCCACCACGAAGTCACAGGTCAGGGCCGGTCTCAGATAACTCTGAGGCCGGTCTTTTGATCGTTTGTCAGCCATATGCCAGCAGACACGAAAAACGAGACAGTCCCCGTGGCCGTACGGCCAGCGCAGAGAGCCACCGAGTCCGGCGGCCGGTCCGCGCAGTCCGCTCGTAAGGGTCTCCGTGGAACAGACTTCGGCAAGGGATTTCACGCGTTGCTGACGCATCGGAGCTCGGTACCTCGGTCGCTCTGGACGGGTCGTCCCCGCGTTCGCGGGGGTAGTTCCGTGGCGGTGCCGGTCGCGTCGACTCCGGCCCGGTCGTCCCCGCGTTCGCGGGGGCAGTTCTTTACCATAGGCGCCGTTAGTGGGCACCTTGGGACAGTTTGGAGTGTCTGCTACATAAATCGAGGTTCCTGCCAGGTGGGCGTGGAGTTGCCCGTAAGGGCTCGGCCCATGATGCCGATTATCGACCAATGGATCATTGCCTGTGAGCCTTCCTGTCATGTCTCGTAGTCGCGAGCCAGGCGGCGGTGAAGCATGAACCAGCCGAAGGTGCGTTCGACCACCCACCGGCGTGGCAGCACCTTGAAGCTGGCGAACGCTGTGTCGCGGCGTACGACCTCGACGTCGACGCCGAGGTCCACGCCGTGTTCGAGGACCTTCGCGTTGTACCCGCCGTCGACCCACGCCTTCGTCACGCTCGGGGTGAGGTGGTCGAGGACCTGCCGGCCGACCGTGGAGTCGCCGAGGCTCGCCGCGGAGACGCCGAGCACGATCGGCAGGCCGATGGTGTCGACGGCGATGTGCAGCTTGCCGCCCTTGGTCTTCTTGTTCCCGTCGTATCCGACGGTCTCGGCCTGCGCGTTCGCGGCGGCTTTGACGGTCTGGGAGTCGATGGCCACCGCGCCCGGCTCCTCGGTGCGTCCGCGTGCCCGGCGTAGCCGGCGGCGCAACACGTCGTGGATGTGCTCGCTCGTGCCGTCGTCGCGCCAGGCGGCGAAGTACCCGTAGACCGTCTTGAGGGCGGGAAGTCGTGCGGGATGTACTCCCAGGCCCATCCCGTGCGGTTGACGTACAGGACCGCGTTCACGATCTCACGCAAATCGTGCAGAGGGTGATTCGAGCTGACCTTCCGCTCGAGCCGAGGCGCACGCCACGCGGCCAGCTCCGGCTCGATCACCGCCCGCTCGGCGTCCGACAGATCGCTGCGATACGGCTTGCGCGTCGTCATCCTCAGTTCAGCGCAGCCGTCCCGAGCCCGCGGACGATTCAGTCCGAGATCAGCCGATCGTGCGAAAGCCGCCCCGCAAACCATCCCAAGATGCCTACCTATCAGCTCGCGTAACCGAGCTACGCGCTCACAAGGACCGCTGTCAGCGCCTCCGGGAGGCGTTCGAGGACGAGGGCTGCGGCGCCGCGGACGCTGGCGCTGTCGCCTAGGGCACTGCGGACGATGCTGAGGGTGTCGGAATGGGAGACCATCGTGTTGCGGGCGATGGCGCGGCGCATGGGTTCGAACAGCGTCTCGCCCCCAGCCGCCAGTTCTCCGCCGACGACGATCAACCGCGGGTTGAGCAGCATCACGGCGATCGCCAGCGCCCGGCCGACGGCGTCGCCCGCGTCCTCGATCGCCCGCAGGGCTCCTCGGTCATGGGCGGCGAGCAGGGCGGGTAGGTCCTCGGCTCCCACCGGCCGGCCCCAACTGCGCGCGAGCAGCTGCGCGATCGCGGGGGGCGAGGCCACCGTCTCCAGGCAGCCGCGGTTGCCGCACCGGCACAGCAAGCCTGCGGGGTCGACGACGATGTGACCGAGCTCGCCGGCGATGCCGCCGTGGCCCAACAGCATCCGGCCGGCGCAGACGGCGCCGGCGCCGATGCCGGAGGACAGGCGCAGATAGAGCACGTCGTCGCATCCGCGCGCGGCGCCGAAGCGGCGCTCGGCCAGGACCCCGGCGTTGGCGTCGTTGACGATCTGCACGGGCAGCCCGGTACGGTCGGCCAGCTCGTCCAGCGGACGTATGCCGACCCAGCCCTTCATGATGCCCTGCGCATGCAGGCGTCGCCCGTCCTTGTCGACTGGGCAGGCGATGCCAGCGCCGATGCCCAGGATCTTCTCTCGCGGGACTCCTACCTCTGATATCGCGGCTTCGACCAATCCACCCGCGGCGTCCAGAGCGTGTTCGGGCTCTGCGTCGACGGCTACCCGCTTGGAGTCTTCCCAGCGCACAGTTCCGATGGCATCGGCCAGAATCGCGCGCACGCCGTCGTGGCCGATGTCGAGCCCGAGGGCATATGCGACCGTCGGCTCAAGCGAGAGCAGTTGTGGCGGCCGCCCGCTCCGCGTGCCGACGGGCCCGATCGAGCCGGCCGTGTGAGTTTCGCGCACCAGGCCTGCGCTTATCAGCTCGTAGATGACCGAGCCCACGGTCGCCCTGGCCAGCCCGGTGCGGCCGACGATCTCGGATCTGGTCAGCCGGGGACCGTCCGCCAAGGCACGCAGGATGCGCACCCGGCCCAAATCGTTCAGGCTGATCGGGGCCTCCGCCGCAGCGGGCGCGGTCTCGTCGTCGACGTGCACGAAGTCACAGTACCTGGCGTCACAGAGGTTTGTCTTACACTGCCATCGGCTCCCGTTCAGCTCGAACCCGGCCGAATGTCGATGCGCCCGGACAGCAGACCCCGTCCGGGCGCATCGACTGCGCTGCAGAACCCTGCGACGGCCGTTCAGTCGAAGATCAGGTCGAACTCTTCGGCCGTGCCGAGCGTGGCCGCGTCCGCGATCAGCGATGTGGTGCTGTTCGCGGCGTCGACATACTTGCTGTTCGCGTGGGACTTGAGACTGATGCTCCCATCGGTGTTCGCGATCAGGTCGTACTCCTCCCACGGGCCGATCGCCGTGCGGTTCGCGATCAGGGCGGATGCGCCCGCGTTGTCGGCGGTGACGTAGTCGCCGTCCGCGTGCGAGCGGAAGCTGACGCTGCCGTCGCTGTTGTGGATCAGGTCGAACGTCTCCCAGCCCCCGATCGCGGTGCGGTTCGCGATCAGTGCGGCGGCTCCGGCGTTCTCCGCGGTGACGTAGTCGTTGTCCGCGTGGGCGCGCAGGCTCACCGGCACGGTGTCGTAGACGAGGTCGAACTCCTCCCACGGGCCGATCGCGGTGCGATTGGCGATCAGCGCCGACGCGCCCGCGTTCTCGGCGGTGACGATCTTCTGGTCGTTGTATGCACGGAAGCTGACGCTGCCGTCGGAGTTATGGATCAGGTAGAAGGTCTCCCACGGCCCCGGGGCCCCGCGGTTCGCGATCAGCGGCGAGCTGCCGTTGCTCTCGGCGGTGACCCAGTCGCCGTCGGAGTGGGCTCGCAGATTCAGCGTGCCGTTCTCGTCGAGGAACATGTCGAAGGTCTCGTTCGTGCCGATCGAGGTGGCGTCCGCGATCAGCGAGGTCGTGCTGTTGGCCGCGTCGACGTACTTGCCGTTGGCGTGGGCGTGCAGGCTGATCACAGACTCGGTGTTCGGTGCGAACGTGGTGGTGTTGTTCGTGTAGCCGGCGGCAACGATGTTCGCCTGCACGGCGTTCTCGGTGGCGTCGGTGGGGAACCCGGCGGTGACGGCGCCTTCGAAGAACTCACCCTTGCCCTTCGGGCTGTTGTCCCCGCCGGTGCCCAGCTCGATCGAGGGCTGCACCTTCATCGGGTTGTAGCCGTTGGGCAGCGCGCCCGAGTACGACTGGGTCAGCCCGCCGGACTGCCCGTTGCCGTACTTCAGCGTGAAATTCGTGGTGCCGTTGTTCTTCTCCCACGCCGAAACGAAGGAGCCGGTCTCGCTGGGGATGCTCGACGGGTTGGGGCCGGCGTTGCTGAAGTACATGCCGTTCTCGAGGTCGCCGCCGACCCAGGGGCCGGAGCCGGAGCAGCCGCCGGTCCAGCACGCCGTGCCCCAGTAGATGGCGTTCATGGTCGAGTCGCCGTCGTCCGAGTCGTTGGTCTCGGCCGAGCCGAAGTCGAAGCAGCACAGTCCACTGGTGAGGTTCGACGAGGTCAGCATGTACATGCCCTCAGGCTGCGAGCCGGTGGGCACGTTCTTGACGTTGTTGTTGCGGTAGCCGGTGCCGATGTTGTTGACCAGGACGCCGTAGGCCGGCTGACCGCCGATGGTGACCGGCAGCGCCATCGCGTCCGCGCCGATGTCGGCGCCGTTGGTGCCAGGCCCGGCGAGGCCGCTCGAGCAGCCGGAGCAGGAAGTGCCGGGCGAGATCGGCAGGTTGTTCACATTGCCGGTCTGGTCGTAGAGCAGGGTGATCGTGCAGGTCGTGCCGGAGCAGAAGGAGACCTGCGGCGCCGAATTGACGACCCCGCCGGCTGCCTGGAGGCTGATGTTCAGGGTGCTGTTATCCGAGGCGCGCTGGATCTGGTAGAGCGGACCGTTGTAGGAGGCGAACATTGCGCGGGTGGTGCTATAGGCCGCCTCGCACGGCGTGCCGCCGGACGCGTAGATGTCGCAGGGCAGGGCGGAAGCGGCGGCAGCGGCCCGCGGCGCGGCCGTACCGGATAACGGCACTGCGATCGCCAAGGCCAGCAGCAGTGCGAACAACAGCCGCGCGCGCCGTCGGACTGGGTTCAGGACATGCACGAACAACCTCCGTACATCGGTTTTGAGCCCGCCTGCCGCGCAGGACGGGAGTGGGGCGGGGGCCGGGCTGTCACGCCGAAGCGCCATGCGCCATCGCCGGTGGGCGACGAGGGCGAGTCGTCGAATGCTTCCGGGACGGCTTCGCGGTGATCTGCGGGTACGCGGAGGCGTCCGGTGACGCAGCACACATATTCAGCCGACCATGGACATAAGTCAAGAGACTGGCCAGGTTCCGGAACCAGATGTCCTCTCCGGTTCTGCGCGAAGTCGGTCCAACGCGGAAGGTGGCGGCATTCGACCCCGCAAGCCTTGACAACTCGATTGGACTAGACCACCCTCGCACCGTACGGAGGCTCGGCGCAGCGCTGTCATGCCCTACCCACCCCACGCTCGTGGCAGAGGCCGCCGAAGGTTCCGTGGTCGCGCACCTGTATCAGGGCTCGATTCCCACCACGCCATGAAGCGAGGGACCCACCGGATGAGACCGACGAAGCATTCATTCACCCACGCCGTCCGCCGCCGCGCCGTAGCCGTCCTCGGAGCGCTCGCGCTCCTGACCGGCATCGGCGTCGGCACCGCCACCGTCGCCCAGGCCGCCAGTACCGGGGCGATCACCGGCTACCAGGGGCTCTGCCTCGATGACCGCAGCGCCAGCACCGCGCTGTTCAACCCGATCCAGGTCTACACCTGCAACGGCACGAACGCCCAGCAGTGGACCGTGCAGTCCAACGGCACCCTCCAGGTGCTCGGCATGTGCCTCGACGTGTCCGGCGCCGGCACCGCGAACGGCACCCTGGTCGACCTCTACACCTGCAACAACACCGTCGCGCAGGTCTGGCAGCCCGGCGGGAACGGGGTGCTGATCAACCCGAACTCCGGCAAGTGCCTGGACGACACCGGGTGGGGCGGTTCGGGCACTCAGGTCCAGATCTGGGCGTGCTCCGGAGGGGCCAACCAGTCCTGGACCGTGCCCGGCGGCGGCAGCACCGCCGGCGGCGGCTCGTTCGTGGTCAGCGAGGCGCAGTTCGACCAGATGTTCCCGAGCCGCAACTCGTTCTACACCTACAGCGGGCTCGTCGCAGCACTGAATTCGTACCCTGCCTTTGCCACCACCGGCGGCACCACGGTCGAGAAGCAGGAGGCTGCGGCGTTCCTGGCCAACGTCGACCACGAGACCGGCGGACTGGTCTACGTCAACGAGATCGACCAGTCCGGGGACTACTGCGCCTCCGAGTCCTACGGCTGCCCGGCCGGCACCTACGCCTACTACGGCCGCGGCCCGCTGCAGATCTCGTGGAACTTCAACTACGAAGCCGCCGGCCAGGCCATCGGCCAGGACCTGCTCGACAACCCCAACCTGGTCTCCACCAACGCGGCCATCGCCTGGGAGACAGCACTCTGGTACTGGTTCACCGGCACCGGAAACGGCTCCGTCACCTCCCACCAGGCCATGACCGGCGGCTCAGGCTTCGGCGCCACCATCCGCGCCATCAACGACATCGAATGCAACGGCGGCAACACCGCCGAGATGCAGGACCGGGTCAACGACTACGAATCCTTCACCTCCATCCTCGGCGTCTCCCCCGGCGGCAACCTCACCTGCTGACCCGGTGACCTGACACGCCTTTTCCCCGGCAGCGCCTCCGCTGCCGGGGAACAGGCCGCTCCGAAACCAGGGCTCAGTTGTCGACGATCAGGTCGCACTCCTCCCAGCCGCCGATGGCTGTGCGGTTGGCGATCAGAGACTGGGCACCGGCGGCCTCGGCGGTGACGTAGTCGCCGTTCGCGTCGGCCTTCAGGCTGACGCTGCCGTCCGCGTTGTGGATCAGCTGGAAGGTCTCCCAGGCGCCGACGACGGTCCGGTTGGCGATCAGCGGCTGCGCGCCGGCGGCTTCGGCGGTGACGAGCAGGCCGTTGGCGTGGGCGCGCAACGCGATGGCGCCGCTGCCCTCGTCGATCTCGTCGAACTGCTCCCAATAGCCGATCGCGGTCCGGTTGGCGATCAGCGCGGATCCGCCGCCGTTCTCCGCGGTGACGTAGTCGCCGTTCGCGTGTGCCCGCAAGGAGATCACCGGCAGGTTCGGCGGGGTGAACAGGCCGAGGTTCACCGCGTTGGCGATGGCCTGGTAGCCGGCGTCGTTCGGGTGCAGGTGGTCGCCGCTGTCGTAGGCGGGCAGGTACCAGGTCGGATTCGACGGGTCGTGCGTCGCGGCGTCCTGGTCGATCACCCCGTCGCAGCCGCTACCCGAGCCGCGGATGAAGGCGTCGATCGCCTCCCGGGCCGATTCGCCCGAGGAGTTCCAATAGCCCGCACCCTGATACGGGGTGAGCGTGGAGCAGATGAACTTGATGCCGTTCTGGTGCGCCAGCGCGATCAACTGCTGAACACCGGCGATCAATTGCGCGGCGGTGGGTTGCGGACTGGTCGAACCCAAATCGTTGATCGGGTCGTCGGAGAAGATCACCCAACGCACGCCCGGCTGCCCGAGCACGTCCCGGTCGAAGCGGCCCAGCGCGCTCTGCCCGCTGCCGTCCACCAGCAGCCGATTACCGCTGATGCCTTCGTTGATCACCCCGACGGTGTCTCCCGCCCCCACGAGCCGCGAGGCGAGGTCGTTGGGCCATCGCGTGTTCGCGTTCTGACTTGAGGCGTACCCGTCGGTGATCGATGCTCCGAAGGTCACCACGGAGCCCTGCGAGGCGGAGTTGAGCACGTCGAGGTTGGACAGGAAGTAGTAGCTGCCCGTGGTCTGGGCACCGGAGAGGCTCGCGGCACCGGCGACGTCGCCGGACGCGATGTAGTTGGTCTGCGTGCCCTGCCGGTGATAGGTCGAGGCGCCCGTCGAGTTGGGCAGGTAGAAGCTGACGGTGAGGTTCGTCAGCGCGGGCACGGCGTAGCTCACCGGGTCGCTGAAGCCAGTGCCTCCGGCGGGGATGGTGATAGTGGCCGACCCGCCGAAGGTCAACGAGGTGTCCGTGCCGGCCGTGATCGAGGAGCCGGAGCCGGACCGGGCCAGGTGGACGTCGGTCACGGTCAGGGGCGCGCTGCCGAAGACGTTCGAGATCTGGATCCGCGCCTCGGTTCCGCTGATGCTCGTGTGCACGATCTGACGGATGGTCTGCCCGCTGAAGGACGCACCCCCGCTCTCGGGTGCCGCGCCCCAGGTCCCGGTCCAGTAGCCGCTGGTGGGATCGGCCGCAGCAGCGCGGGCCGTGGTCGCGAGCCCGGTGCTGAGGAACGCCGATGCGGTGACGAGCGCCGTGGCGTAGGCGGTTACGCGGCGAGCGAGTGTCGATGGGATAGGCATGGATGTCCCCTGCAATCAGTGCCCTGCGGTTCCGGTGCTCCACAGGACGGTTCCGGCCGAGTTGTATATGACGGTGTTGCCATCGTTCTGCACGGAGAGGTAGGCGCCGTTGTCGCCGGCGGTGTTGCTGGCCCACAGCGGGCTGCCGGAGGCGTTGTAGATGACGAAGTTGCCGTCGCCCTGCATGATCGCCTTGGCGCTGGCCTGGCCGGCGGTGCCCGAGGCCCACAGCGCGGTGCTGCCCTGGTAGAGCACGAGGTTGCCGTCGCCGCCGAGGATCAGTTGGAACCGGCCGTCGCACGAGGTGATGGACTGGTTCACGGTGATCTGCTGGTTGCCGGTCATCTGGCCGCACCCGGGGGTGGCGCCACCGGTGGAGGAGCCGGGGTTGGGCACGGTGGGCCGGGTGGCGGTGAGCGCGATCTGGCCCTTGAGCATCCGGCCGCCGTCGTTCGTCAGGCGCATGTAGTAGTCGGCGGAGCAGGCGGTGCCGTCCTCATCCAGGGAGAGCAGGCCGGAGCCGGCGGGCACGGCGGCTTGGGTGGCGGCGGTGTGCAGGATCTGGTTGCCCTCGCCGTACTCGTCGAACATCGAGATGTAAATACCCTGAGCGCCGACGCGCACCATGTTGTAGAACTGGCCCCACATGAAGTCGCCGTGCGCGCGCTGGCGGGCGGAGAGGTCCCCGGGCAGAACACACGGCTGGTAGTCGATCCCGTTGCCGTTGCAGGAGGACTGGTCGCCGACGTTGACGTTGTTGTAGAAGTTGTTCGAATCCGCGACCGTCCCGATCCGCCCGACCATCCACGGCGAGATCATGTTGAAGGCGTTGTACACGCTGGAGTACCCGGCCCGCGAGTCGCTCACGCCGGTGCGCCAGTACGTGGGGACGCCGCCCATCACGTAGCAGCCCTGGCTCTTGAACCAGTCGATCACGGACAGGCAATCGGAGGCGGACCAGGGGTGGTTGGAGTCGTTGAAGCCGAAGCCCCAGATACCGACGACGGGCTTGCCGTTCTGGTGCGCGTAGGCGGATGACGACGTGTACTGCTTCATGTTGGCCGTCCAGTCGGCCGGCATCTCGGTGGCCATGTTCGTCCACCCGCTCGCGTCGTACATGATGTAGAACTTCCGGCCGTTGGCCTGCGCGGCGGTGTTCACCCTGGCCGTCACCGCGTTGCGGGTCGGTCCTTCGGAGCCGTTCGGGTCGAACCGCTGCAGCGCCGCGGTGTCACACCCGTTCGCCGCCATCAGCGCGAAATGCTCGTTGACCGTGGACTGGTCGTAGGAGGAGAACAGCGTGGCCTGGGATCCGTTGCCGAGATTCGCGTACCCGGTCTCATAACCCTTGCTGTAGACCGTCATGTCCGGCCAGGCTTTGATGTTGTTGTTGCTCGGGGACGGAGCCTGCCCCCAGTTGTCGCTCCAGTGCCACCAGCCGTTGATCGGCGCCCCGTCGCCGATGCACGCGAACCAGCCCTGATAGCCGACGGTGATCTTGCCGACCACGTCGCCGGCGGGCGAGGCGGCGCTGGCCGGGCTGGTCAGGGCGGAGATGAGCTCGGTTGCGCCCACGGCCGCGACCGTGGTGCCGGCGAGCGCGGTGGACAGAAGCCTGCGTCGAGAGATCGTCATGGTAGTTCCTCAAACGCGCGAAGCGTGTGTGTGGGTGAGTGAGGGTTCTGCAGGCGGATGAACATGTGGGGTGTCCGCGTCGCCAACGTAGCAGCGCTATTCAGCTGGATACAGTCAAAACTTCACCAAGACAACCGTTTCCCAAAGGAGCCCGAGGATATGGCTCTAAACAGGTCAGTTCCGGAACCTGCCAGCCGCTTCCGGCTCAACTGAGGCTGCGGCAGTAATACGGAATTCGGTTCGTCAACATCCAGAATTCGGATGGAACCGTGCGGCCCGAGGCATCCCGGGCCGCACGGCCAGAGGTGTCAGGCCACGTGCCACTGCTGGTTCGAAGTGTCTCCGCACGACCAGATCTGCACCTGGGTGCCCGAGCCGCCGTAGCCGGTGTCGTCGAGGCACTTGCCCGAGTTCGGGTTGATGAGCTCGCCGTTGGACTGCGCCTGCCACTGCTGCGCGCCGGTGCCGTTGCAGGTGTAGAGCTGCACCTTCGTGCCGTTGGCGGTCCCCGCTGCGGACACGTCCAGGCACTTGCCGAGCGCCTGGAGCGTGCCGTTCGAGGCCACCGTCCACTGCTGCGCGTTGGTGCCGTTACAGGTGTAGACCTGCACGGGCGTGCCGTCAGCGCTGCTCGCGCTACGCACGTCCAGGCACAGCCCCTGATACCCGGTGACCGGTCCGGTCGCGCCGGAGCCGCCGGTGCTGCCGCCACCGCCACCGGTGCTGCCGCCGCCACCTCCGCTGCCCAGGAAGCCCTTGGTGAACGCGCCGGTGCTCTGCGAAACTCCGCTGCAGGTGGAGGACGCGGCCCCGCCGGTGCCGCCGGGGCAGGCCTGGTCGCGGTCGACCGACCAGAAGGCGAGTCGCCCGATTCCGTTGCTTTCGGCCCAACTCGCGACCGTGGAGGCGTCGGAGAGGGTGAAGGTGGAGGCGTCGGAGAGGGTGAAGGTGGAGCCGTCGTCGTTGACGCCGATCATCGGCGTGATGCCGACGTTCGCGTACGAGTAGGCGGAGTTCACCGCCTTCATCTGGCTGAGCGTGGCCTGCGCCGCGCTGATGGCGGCCTGGCCCATCTCGATGTTGCCCTGGTAGTAGTCCATCGTCATGACGTTGACGACGGGGATGGTCACACCCATGTTCTTGGCGTCCTGGAGCAGCGCGGTGCCGTAGTTGTCCAGGCCGCTGGGCAGGACGGGCACGGTGACCGACCAGACCAGGCCGGGGTTCGAGGCCTTGAGGTCCTTCATGGCCTGGAAGGTCTGGTCGATGCCGGTGGTGTTGGCGATCGCGGCGCCTTCGATGTCGAAGTCGAGGTACTGGGTGCCGTAGTCGTTGATGATCGCCTGGTAGCCGGCGTCGATCGTGCTCTGATTGGTGCAGGTGAACGACAGCGGCAGGCCCGCCGCGCCGCCGGAGGAGACGATGACCTGCGCGCCGGCCGCCTTGGCCGAGGAGATCTCGCCGCCGATGGTCGGGTCCGACCCGATCGGCAGGGTGTCGCCCCAGATGTCGCTGCAGCCCTCGCCGATGGCGAAGGCCGCGGTGTAGGCGTGCAGGCCGTCCGCGGAGATGACGGAGTTGAGCACGCTCTCCTGCGAGTTGGACATGTCGACGTAGGGCGCGACGTACATCGAACTGGCGGCCTGAGCCGGGCCGGCCAGGGCGACGATGCCTCCGGCCGCCAGTGCGAGCGTGCCGGCGGCGATCACCGCCGCGCCTCCGTACCGCGCCGCGCGCGGGCCGAGACCTCCGAGGTTGTCAGGTTTCATGGCGCATCCCGATTCTGTGAGGAGAAGCCATCCGGGCAGCCCGGCATGAGCCCCGGGCGCTGGAGTGGGATTGGTCTCGCCACGGCCGGCCGGGCTCCCGAGTCCTCTGCGCGCGGGCTACGCGCTCTGACACAGAGGTCCGATGTCCCGGCCGTCATACCGCGGGCACAAGGTGACGCCACGTACGGTGGTCTAAACCAATCGGCGCGTCAAGGCTTTTGCGGGGTTCCGGAACTGGACCGCCCGGATTCGCCGCATTCATCCGGGCGGGTGTCGGCCGGGACCGCGGCGTGTACGGCACGGAGCTGCTCGATGGCCATGACGCCGTGCAGTGGCTACAGAACGCCAGCTCCGACCAGCAGTGGCAGCTGATCGCCCCAGGAGCTGCTCAATCGCAACTCAGGCCTCGTCCTCACTGCTTCCGGCGCCTCGACGACCAACGGCGCGCTCGTACAGCACAGGCCTGAGGACTGTGTGCAGGGCCCGTGTGGGGCCCGCCGAGTTCTCGGCGGGCCCCACAGGTAACCCTCAGGACCCGCTTGCCGGCATCAGTTGGGCCATGTTGAACCCGGCCACATCCTTGCTGGTGCCGATGCCGTCGCCCCACTGGATGAAGCCCTTGCGCGCCCCGGCGTCCTTGTCGTTGACGATCAGCGAGAAGGAGAACACGGTGTCCGCGGTCGGCTGGACCGAGGTGAGGTCGGTCCAGGGGATGGCGAGTTCGTAGAGGGTGGTGTGGGTCGTCTCGTCCCTGGTGACATTCACCGCCGCATCGGTGACCTGACCGCTGCCTTCGGTCGGGGCGGTCCACCGGTAGAGCTGGGAGCCGAGCGAGGTGAGCGCGGCTCCGTACTCGTAGTGGCCGTCGACCGATGCGGTGCTTTCGGAGGCCGACGCTCCGGGGACGCCCGAGGTGGCAGCGATCTGCAGGCAGTCGCCCTGCCAGATGTTGACGCCGGTCGCCGGTTCGGAGAACACGTCGTCAGTCAGGTCGGCAGTGATGTAAAGGTTCGTCGAATCCCAGTCGAGCCAGACCTTGCCCGACAGGTCGGCGTCGCCGCCGTACGGCTGGCTGCCGTCCAGCGACACCCACTTGCCGTCGGCGGTGGTGCTCAGGTCGATCGCCGGGCCGTCCTGGACCTGGGCGAGCGTCCAGGAGCTGCCCAGGCTCTTATTGACCACGGGCATGAAGGTGACGTGGCCGGAGAGCGACTCCGAGGACAGACCGCCGGAGATGACGCTCGTGACGGTGAACGGGTAGATGGTGGCGAAGCCGACGCTGGTCACCGGCACGTCCACGGTGGCAGTCCCCTGCGGGGCGATGGTGGCGCTCGCGGGCGCGGTGCCCGATTCATCGCCGAGCTTCCAGTTCACGCCCGTTACGGTGGTGGGCGTGTCCGACGGGTTGTGCAGGACCACCTGAAGCTCACCGGCGGGCGGGCTCGTCCCGGTGACCACCGGCGTTACCTGTTCGGGTGTGGCGCCCGAGGTCGCGGTGAGGGTACTGACGGCGTTCTCGGAGTACGGCCCAGCCGCGCCGGAGAAGCGCGCCGTCGCGTCCAACTCCGCGGTGGCGCCCGGCTTGACCGTGCTCGGGATCGCCACGGTCCAGGTCGCCGTCACCTTCTGGCCGGGGGCGATGTCGGACCCTGATGACGGCGGGTTCGCCGTGACGCTCCAGCCGCTGGGCGCGGTCAAGCTGGTCGCCAGGTCGCGGACGTCGCGGGTGCCGGAGTTGGTGAACGTGGCGGTCGCCGTGATGGTGGTGTTGGGCTTGACGACGCTCGGAGCCTGGAGGGCGAACGGCTCCTGCACGACGATCGGAGCCGTGCCGGTGACGCCGTTGACGGTGACCTCGATCGTCGCGGCACCGGCCGCGCGCATGGTCACCACCCCGGCGGCACTGACCGAGGCGACCTGAGGATCCGTGGATCGGTAGGTGACGTGAGCCTTGGAGAGGTCCGCGAAAGACTGGTCGTTGTCGGCGGCCTCGATGATGCTGTCCGCAGTGGCGTGGGGCTGCTCGAGCGAGGCGTCGGTGTCCGGGGCGATCCACGGGTTGGTGCCGGTCAGGTCGAAGGTGTCGCCGGCATTGAAGACCACCTGACCCGGCTGAACGGTGACTGTCTGCACCCGCGGGGTGATGGCGCCGCGGATCCGTACCGTGGCGGAACCCGCTGCAGTGGTGGAGTCAGGTCCGATGGCGAACTTGTACGCGCCGGGATAGACGACCTGCTTGAGGGCGCTCTCGTCCCACTGACTCAGATCGGAGGCCTTGACGGACAGCTCGACGTGCTGGGTCTTCCCAGGCGCGAGCACCTTCGTCTTCTGGAAGCCCATCAGCTGCTCCTGCGGCAGCTCCACACCGGAGACGGAGAACTGCGGCGAGGCGTAGAGCTGCGCGACCGTCGACCCGGCGACCGTGCCGGTGTTGGTGACGTCGACGCCGATTTTCACCGTGCCGTCGGCGGAGACGGATCCGGGCCCGACGTGAAGGTCGGAGTACTTGAACCGCGAGTAGGACAGGCCGTACCCGAACGGGTAGGTGGGCTTGCCGGTGAAGTACATGTAGGTGCGGCCGAGCCCGCTGGTCTGGGACGGGGTGAGGCCGTAGTCGTTCATGTCAGGAAGCTGGGAGTCGTCCGCGTACCAGGTGAAGTCCAGGTGCCCGTCAGGGTTCTGCTGCCCGAACAGCACCTGGGCCAGCGCGGTGCCCTGGCTCTCGCCGTTGTAGCCGCTGAACACGATGGCCGGGAAATCCTTCTGGGCGTCCTGGATGCCGTAGGGGCCGTCGGCCTGCATGACCAGCGCCGTCCGCGGGTTGCCGAGGGCCGCGACCTGGCTGATCAGCGAGTCGTAGTCGCCGGGCAGGGCCAGCGTGCCCCGGTCGGTGCCCTCATCGGCCACCCCGAGGTCCGAGCCGACGAACACGATCACCAGGTCCGCCGTCTTGATGGCGGTCTGGGTCGCGGCCGAACACGCCGCGGGCGTCGTGGCGGAGGCGGAGGTGCCGCAGGAATCGAAGGTGACCGTCGCCGAGGGGTTGGCCGCCTTGACCGCTGCGGTGATCCCCTGGACGGCGTCGACCTTCAGCGTCGGGTCGCCGGAGTACCCGCCGAGGGTGGTGGTGTTCGCCAGGTCGCCGACGATGACGATGTGGTTCAGCGTGGCCGGAGCGACCGGCAGCAGCGGAGCGGACGTGCCGGATACCTTGTCGTTCTGCAGCAGAACGAGATCCTGCGCCGCGACCTTCTCGGCCAACGCCTGGTGCGCGGGCGACTCGATCTGCGCCTTCGTGATCCCGGTGTAGGCGACCTTGCTCGCCGGATCGAACTCGCCGGTCTCCATCCGCAGCGTGAAGAGCTTGGTCAACGCGCCGTCGATCACCCCGGTGGAGAGCAGCCCCAGCGAGATCGCGGCGTCGATGTTCGCGGTGGTCAGCTCACCGCCGGAGCAGTTGAGCTGGGTGCCGGCCCGCAGCGCGAACGCCTGACCGCCGGCCGCGGCGGAGATCTGCTTGCCGGTGGCGGAGTTCGTCCACGTCGTACCGTTGGTCGTCCACCCGGGCGGCGCCCAGTCGTGGGCGCCGGAGGAGTAGACGTCGCCGATCGCGCCGCAGTCGGAGGTGGTGTATCCGTCGAAGCCGTAGGTCGCCTGCAGCAGTTCGTCCACTGTGTAGGTGTCGGCCGGCGACGGGGTGCCGTTGACCGCGTTATAGGAGGTCATCACGCCGGACACGTGCGCGTTCTGCACAAGGCTGGCGAACTGCTTGGTGTAGTAGTCCCTGATGTTCGCGTCGGTGGTGTCCGCGCTCTGCGTGTGGCGGACGTCCTCGTCGTTGTTGAGCGCATAGTGCTTGGCGGTGGCCGCGACCTTCAGGTAGGGCGTCATCGGCTGGCCGGTCATCGTCTCACCCTGATACCCGTCGACGAACGCGTCGGCCATCGTGGATGCCAGGTACGGGTCCTCGCCGAAGGACTCGTTGGTCCGTCCCCACCGCGGATCACGGTCCATGTTCACCGTCGGCGCCCAGAAGGTGAGGTCCCCGTAGTCCGAGGCCGAAGGACCGAGGTTGTTCTGGCCGGTCCCGAACAGCGACTTGTCGAGGAACCCGCGCGCCTCGTCCGAGATCGCCGTCGTCTCCTGGTAGGTCAACTGCGGGTCCCAGGACATCGTGGCGGCGAAGTTCACCGGAAAACTGGTCGCCGCCGGATTGAGCTCGCCTTGGCTGCTCGCCGCGGTGTCGGCGCCCAGCCGGTTGACGCCGTGCTGGCCCTCACTCCAGTACGTGTACTGCTGGACCCCTAGCCGCGGGATCGCCGGAGCGTTGTTCGTCTGCAGCTGCGCGACCTTCTCGGCCAGCGTCATCCGCGATACCAGGTCGGCCGCCCGCTCGGCGAACGAGTAGTGGGTGTTCAGATAGATCGGCTGCGCGGAGGTGGCGGCGGCTGTCTGTGCGGAAGCCGCCGAGTTCGCCCGCGCGCCCGCGGCCGGCACCCCGGCCGCCAAAGCCGCGGCCACGGCGGTGGCGATGACTCGTCGTGTCGTCGAACTGATTCTTCGGGAGTGCTTCCTCGGCCCGAGGAGGGATGACAACGTTGTCTCCTTGTTCACGGAGCGCCGCCCGCGGCGGATCGCTCGTCGGAGTAATGAGAACTCGTAGATACTGTTTAGCCGCGATCGAGCAGAAGTCAAGGTCTGTCCAGCCATTGGGCCGCAGATTCAGACTAGGGTCGGTTGAATGAGCCTGTGCCCTGCGGGTGCGTGTCCGGAGCAGAGCTCTGCTCCGGACACGCACCCGCCGTGCATACACCAGGGCTCTGAAGCCGCGGCCTAAGAGAACGTCATGGAGTTGAGGTTCCAGCCGCCGTTGTCCTGGTTGAGGGTGAGGGTCTGGCGACCGGCGGGGAGCGTGACGCTCGCGGTAACCGTCGTCCAGGTCTGCCATCCTCCGGTCGCGGCAAGGTTCACGTTGCCGCTCAGGTTGGTTCCCGAGGCGTTGGACAGGTGGAACGCGTCGGTGACCGAGGAGGGTGCCGCGACGCGGAAGCTGACGGTGTGCGTGCCGGCGGTGGCTACGTTGACGGTGTACTTGAACCACTGCCCCGTCGCAGTCCAGCCCAGGTCATAGCCGCCACCGGTGTCTGAGGTCGTCTCCAGGTCCACACCATCGGCGCGGTAGCTGTTGCCTGAGCCGTTGACCGAGGTGACGTTGTACCCCACGCCCTGCCCGCCGGTGTCGTAGTTCTCCGCCTGCACCGTGCCGGGGATCGCCGCCGGGCTGCCGCCGTACGGACTCTGCGTAGACGCGAACGTGGCGTAGTTGAGGTTCCAGCCGCCGTTGTCCTGGTTGAGGGTGAGGGTCTGGCGACCGGCGGGGAGCGTGACGCTCGCGGTAACCGTCGTCCAGGTCTGCCATCCTCCGGTCGCGGCAAGGTTCACGTTGCCGCTCAGGTTGGTTCCCGAGGCGTTGGACAGGTGGAACGCGTCGGTGACCGAGGAGGGTGCCGCGACGCGGAAGCTGACGGTGTGCGTGCCGGCGGTGGCTACGTTGACGGTGTACTTGAACCACTGCCCCGTCGCAGTCCAGCCCAGGTCATAGCCGCCACCGGTGTCTGAGGTCGTCTCCAGGTCCACACCGTCGGCACGGTAGCCGTTGCCGGAGCCATTGACCGAGGAGACGTTGTAAGCCACGCCCGACCCACCGGTGTCGTAATTCTCCGCATGCACAGTGCCCGGAATCGCGGCCGGGCTGCCGCCGTACGGACCTTCGCCGCTGAGTACGGGCACGGTGGGGCGTACGTTGGTCAAAGCGATCTGGCCTTTGAGCATCCGGCCGCCGTCGTTGGTCAGCCGCAGGTAGTAGTCGGCCGAGCAGGCGGTGCCGTCCTGGTCCAGGGACTGCAGGCCCGAGTTGGTGGGCACGCCCGCCTGGGTGGCGGCGGTGTTGAGGATCTGGTTGCCCTCGCCGTACTCGTCGAACATGGAGATGTAGATGCCCTGCGCGCCGACGCGCACCATGTTGTAGAACTGCTCCCACATGAAGTCGCCGTGGACACGCTGGCTGGCCGAGAGGTCGCCCGGCAAGACACAAGGCTGGTAATCGATGCCGTTGGAGTTGCAGTAGGCCTGATCGCCGACGTTGACGTTGGTGTAGAAGCTGTCGGAGTCGGCCTTGGTGCCGATGCGTCCCACCATCCACGGCGAGATCATGTTGAACGCCGAGTACACGCTCGAGTAGCCGGCGCGCGAGTCGCTGACCCCAGTGCGCCAGTACGTCGGCACCCCGCCCATCACGTAGCAGCCCTGACTCTGAAACCACTGGACCACCGACAGGCAGTCGGCGGCCGACCAGGGGTGGTTGGTGTCGTTGAACCCGAAGCCCCAGATCCCGACGACCGGCTTGCCGTTCTGGTGCGCGTAGGCCGAGGACGAGGCGTACTGGGACATCACGTTGGTCCAGTCCGCGGGCGTCTCGGTCTTCATGTTCGTCCAGCCCGAGGCGTCGTACATGATGTAGAACTTCCGGCCGTAGGTCTGGGCGGCGGTGTTGACCATCCTGGTGACCTCGTTGCGGCTGGGGCCCTCCGAGCCGTTCGGGTCGAAGCGCTGCAGGGCCGCGGTGTCGCAGCCGTTCTGCTGCATCAGGCTGAAGTGGGCGTTGACGACCTGCTGGTCGACCGAGGAGAACAGGGTGGCCGGCTGGCCGTTGCCGAGGTTGGCGTAGCCGGTCTGGTAGCCCTTGCTGTAGATGGTCATGTCGGGCCACGCCTTGATGTTGTTGTTGCTCGGCGACGGCGCCTGCGCCTGGTTCTGGCTCCAGTGCCACCACGCGTTGATCGGCGCCCCGTCGCCGATGCACGCGAACCAGCCCTGGTAACCGACGGTGATCTTGCCGACGACGTCGCCGACACCGCTCGCGGCGCTGGCCGCCGGCGCTTCGGCGAGCTGCGCGACGGCCGCCCCGGCCAACGGGATCCCGGCCGCCGAGACAAGCAGCTTCCTGCGGGTGATACCCATGATCGCAATCCTCTCCGTCTCCGCTTACGAGACCGTCATGAAGTTGATGTTCCAGCCGCCGTTGTCCTCGTTGAGGGTCAGGGTCTGCTGGCCGGCGGGGAGCGTGACGGTGGCGGTCACCGTCTCCCAGGTCTGCCAGCCTCCGGTGGCGGCGACGTTGACGTTTCCGCTCAGGTTGGTGCCGGAGGCGTTGGACAGGTGGAAGCCGTCGGTGACCGCGGACGGCGCCGCCACGCGGAAGCTGATCGTGTGTGTCCCGGCGGTGGCGACGTTGACGGTGTATTTGAACCACTGTCCGGTCGCGGTCCAGCCCAGGTCGTCACCGCCACCGGTGTCCGAGGTGGTCTCCAGGTCCACCCCGTCGGGCCGGTAGGCGGTGCCGTTTCCGTTGACCGAGGTGACGTTGTACGCCACGCCCTGCCCGCCGGTGTCGTAGTTCTCCGCCTGGAGCGTGCCGGGGATCGCGGCGGCGGTACCACCGTACGGGCCCTGCGACGATGCGAAGGTGAGGGCATTGATGTTCCAGCCGCCGTTGTCCTCGTTGAGGGTCAGGGTCTGCTGGCCGGCCGGGAGGGTGAGGTTCGCGGTCACGGTCTCCCAGGTCTGCCATCCTCCGCTCGAAGCGATGTTCACATTGCCGCTCAGGTTCGTCCCTGCGGAGTTGGACAGGTGGAACGCGTCGGTCACCCCGGACGGCGCCGCGACCCGGAAGCTGACTTGATACGTACCGGCGGTCGCGACGTTGACGGCGTACTTGAACCACTGCCCGGTCCCGGTCCAGCCCAGGTCGTCACCACCACCGGTATCCGACGTCGTCTCCAGATCCACCCCGTCGGCCCGGTACGCGGTGCCGTTGCCGTTGACCGAGGTGACGTTGTACGCCACGCCCTGCCCGCCGGTGTCGTAGTTCTCCGCCTGCACCGAACCCGGGACCGCAGCCGCGCTACCGCCATACGGAGACTCCGCGCCGGCGCCCGTGGTCGCCATCGCGAAGACGTGGATCGCCGCAGTGCCCGACGTCAGCGCTCCGCCGGACGGCAGGGTCACCGAGGCGACCGGCTTGCCCGATGTGAGTGTGATCGGGATCGAGAAGATGTCACCGGTTTGGGCGTAGGTCGTGTTGTTGGCGCGGTTCTGATAGGCCGACGTGACCGCGACCGCGCCGCCGGATGGCGCCGTGGTGGACCACCAGTCCGGGACGTTGAGCGTGTAACTCTGGGTGCTGCCGTCGGTGTAGGTGAT
The DNA here is from genome assembly GCF_000504285.1 of Actinospica robiniae DSM 44927. Lineage (NCBI taxonomy): Bacteria > Bacillati > Actinomycetota > Actinomycetes > Catenulisporales > Actinospicaceae > Actinospica > Actinospica robiniae. The sequence goes on from NZ_KI632511.1 coordinate 1,644,798, forward strand.
GGTGCCGCTGCCGGTGGCGGGGCCGTAGCTGGCCGAGACCAGGAACCCGAGCGTGCCCGAGCCGGACATGGTGATCTTCTGCCCCTGTGCGACAGTGTTGTCGTTCGTGCTGCCTGCCACGTTCGGCATCGTGAACGCGACGCCGGACGAGGTGACCGTCGCGCCGGGGCCGGCACCCGCGTTGGTGAGCGCGGTCTCCGAGAAGCTCGCGCCGCCACCGTCGTAGTTGCCGGGGTTGGTGTTGTTGTCGGCGGTGATGGCGACGTCGTTGAAGGATGCGGCCAGGTTCGGGTAGCTGCTCGAGACGCTGTTGCCCGGCAGGCCGATCTGCACCTTGCCGCCGAGCGTCCGGTACGTGGTCGCGGCCGTGCCGGTGACCTGGGCGAAGGCCATCGAGGTGGTCGGGTTCGAGGGCTGCTCGACCAGGTACGAGGTCCCGGCCGTCATCGGGAGGCTGAAGGTGGCCGCGGTGGTCGGCGAGACGATCACCGCGCCGGACGAGCCGTTGACGACCTGCGCCTGCTGACCCGGCCACGGGTTCTTGACCGTGATCGTGCTGTTGGAGCCGGCCTGGATCGCGGCCGTGGCCAGGGTGCCGCTCTCGACCTGGACGTCCACCTTCGTGCCGCCCTGGACGTACACGGTGCCGGACCCGTCCCAGTTGGACGGCCAGGCCGGCGCGAAGCGCAGCGTGCCGTCGTACTGCGTGGCGAGAGCCTCATCCATCGCGGTGGCGACAGTGGACTGCTGCTCGATGTACGAGTTGGTGCCGACGCTGCCGTTGAAGAGGTTGGCCAGACCACTGATGTAGGCCTGGTAGTTCTCGGTCACCGTGGTCAGATCGTTAGCGACCTCGCTGCCCAGGTCGAGCCGGGCGGCCTGGACCGCGTCGAAGTTCCAGTCGGGATTGGTCTTGTTCGGCCGGTTGGTGTACGTGCGATCCGCCAGGGCGGTGAGGTTGTCGCCGTTGACCACGGTGTTGTCGCCGATCTGGCCGTAGGGCCAGACCGTCTCCAAGCCGATGTTCTCGCCGTTGTGGGTGGCCGCGCTCGGCTGGTAGGACATGCCGATCACGTCCGCCCCGCCGGAATCCGCGCTCGCGGCCGCCGACGCGGAGGTCGGCTGGCTGTTGAGCAACTGCGTCTGGTTCGACTGGTTGACGCGCGGATACGGCTCGATCTCGGTCAGCGCGGTGCGCATCTGCGAGACCAGGCTCGCGTCCGTGTTGAGCGCAGTCGCCGCGTTGATCTCGATGTTGAACAGCGCCTGGTCGGCCACCAGGTCGTCGGTCGGGTCCTGGACGGCCCACTGCGTCTCGTGCGCGTTGGCCACCGCGTGCAGGAACCCGTCGGAGCCGAGGCTCTGGTAGTTGTACAGGAAGGTCGCGGTCTGCTGGATGATCGGGTAGTACTTCTGCAGGAAGCTGATGCTGCCGGTGTCCTGATACTGCTGCCATACGTACAACGCCAGTTCCGCGCCGCTGGTGACATTCTCCGCGTTGTAGTTCGGACTGGCGGCGAGAGCGCAGGAACTGCCGGAGGCGACGGATCCGCCGTTGTAGTAGCCGTTGCCGTTGAAGCGCATGGTCTCGGGCACACACGCGCCCGGCTTTCCGCCCATCTGCGCGCTGGTCCACGATTCGGTCGTCGGCAGGTCGTTGAGGTACATGTCGAAGATCGGGGTGTTGAGCGCGAAGTTGCCCGAAGACTCGTTGGCGGTGATCTGGCCGCGCAGGTTCCACATCCAGTAGCCGGCCGGGTACCAGTCCTGCTGGTCCTCGTTCCAGTTGAACATGTTCGCCACGCCCGCCTGGCTGCCGGGCAAATTGCCCGCCTTCATGCTGGCGGCCTCGTCATAGAGATAGAGCGTGCGAAGGTTCTCCAAGTACTGCGCGGTGCCGTCCGAGGAGTTCGCCTCGATCAGACCGCTGTTGGCCCAGAAGCCGTTCCACCACGCGGACTGGGTGGACAACAGCGAGGCCGCCGTCGACGAGGTGTCGCCGCCGATCAGCGACTGCGCCGTCGTGGTCGCGTTGCCGCCGGTCCACTGGGGCGAAGCGACCACGACCCGGAACGAGCCGTCGCTGTTCGGGTTGAAGGTGACCTTAACCTGGGTGCCGTTGACCACCGACGCGCTGACGTTCTGGCCGCCCGCGGTCAGCGCGGCCATCGCGCCGAAGGTCTGGTTGGAGTAGCCGGCCTGCGAGTTGTCCACCCACGTCTGCGCGAAGCTTGCGATCGCGCCTGACGCGGCGGTCGACGGAGACCGACCGCTCCACAGGTTGAGCGTCGCGCTCTCCTGCGTGCTCGGGTTCGCACCGGTGACGTTGACGACGAGCTCGTCCTTGCCCGCCGGCACCCACGCCTGCAGCGTCATACCGCCGCCGGACTCGTCGAGCACGCCGTTGTAGAGGTCCAGGTAGCCGCTGAAGTTCGAGGCGGAGGTCATCGCGGACAGCCCGGGAATGTTCACCTGACCGGGAGAGAGCCGGTACGGCATGGTGTCGCTGCGATTCAGCTGCGCGGTGAAGCCGTTGGCGGCCCACGCGGCCACACCGAGCGAGCCGTTGCCCAGCGGCAGCGACTGGCTGTTCGCCGTGTTCGGGCTGCCGAGCACGATGTCCGAACGGGAGACCACGCCGCCGGTGTTCACCGAGAACGCACCGTTCTGCCAGGCCGTGGTCAGGCTCGCGGCAGCGGCCGGCTGGGATAACCCGAAGACCACGGTGAAGAGCGAGCCCGTCAGAGTCAGGGCACTTCCGAGTGCTAGTAAGCGAAATGGGCGTCGAGCATCCAAGGTAAGGTCCTCCGATACGTGGTGGGCATTTCGGGAGGTTTCAAGCCTTGCTGTCGCTTCCGGAGTGGGCTGCCGGAGATCGTTGCAACCGATGCGACTCTTAAACTCAGGGACACGATACATCCGATGTCAAGAAGAGGCGTCAGGTGAAAGAAGGTCCAAATCTCCGCAAAGATCGAGCGCAGCCCTGCAGACTTACAGCGCAGCGCTGTCATCCAGCGCTGACATGCGAGAAAGCGTCAGGATCGCCGGGCGGCACGGACGCACTTGATCAAGCCTGTGCCGGATAGTTCCTGCATCGAATGGACAAACATCGGTTCTTTCGGCCCTTCGCGGTCGTCTGGTTCCGGAACTTCGCAACCTGAGGTTCCGGAACCAGCCGCCCTCGGGAAGCCGGCCTCACCCGAACCTGATCTCTCCCCGACGCCGCGGTAGAAGAGCATTGATTTATGTTCCTGCGCCGTGCAATCTGCGGGTGCAGAGCCCGAGAAGCTCCAAATCTCCCGCGGAATAACGCCGATGACGCACATAACCGGACGTCGGACGGGGTTTCAGAGCCTCCAGGTTCCTGGAAAACGTCTCAGACACGGGGTCGGCCGTGGCGGATCAAGCCGGTGCGCTTCGCGGTGGCGAGTAGCGGCGTCGTCTCCACTGCGGTGATCTGGCTCAGCGGACCGAGCGTGCTGGTCAGGAACGCGTAGAGCGCGTCGAGATCGGCGGCCGCCAGTGCGACCAGCAGGTTGGAGGGGCCGGTGGTGGCCGCGGCAAACCGCACGCCCGGGTGCTCGGTCAGCGCGTACGCGGTCTGCTCGAGCGCTCCCGGCTGCACACTGATCCAGAGCAGGGCCTCGGCGTGGATGCCGAGCAGCGCGAGGTCCACCTCGGTCGCCAGCCGCAGGACCTGGGCGCTCAGCAGCGCCTCGAGACGCCGCCGGGCGGTGAGCGGCGTGGTGCCGGCTCGGTGTGCGATCTCTGCGTAGCTGGCCCGTCCGTCCTCGGTTAGAGCTTCGATGAGTGCAGGGTCGAACGCGAGCGGTGCGGGCGCGGAAGCCATCGTTGCCTCGGCGGAGTGCAGGCCGCTCGTCTCCTCGGCGGAAAGTAGCCCGGCGGTCCAACGGAACGCGGTCGGGTAGACCCGCAGCAGCGTGTACGCGCTCCACGCCTGGACTGCGTCGGTGGCGGGCAGGTCGCGCAGAAGCAGAGTGTTGCGGGCCTCTGGGCTTTCCAGGAAGAAGACTGCGGAGATCTCATCGCCCCCGCCGAGGATGTCGACCCAGACGGTGTCGTCGCGTCGGGCGAGTGCGCCCGCAACGCTGCGGACCTTGTCCGGGCGGGCGCGGATCCGCAGCGCGAGCGGGATCACGCCGGGGAATCGCGCCGGGTTGCGGACCACGGTGGCGCGCAGGGTGCCGTCTGCGTAGAGGGGCGCGGCTCTGCGCACGACGGTGCGCTCCGACAGGTCAAGACGCCGCCCGACCTCGCGCCAAGAGGCGCGCGGCGCGGCCAGTAGGAGAGCCGCGATGCGGCGGTCAGTTTCATCCAGGTCTTGGCGCACATCCATCACTCTAAGGCCAGGCGATGTCGTGTTCTCTTCGATTCCCACTCGGTATATGGCGTTAATCATGTGCAAGGCCATATGACGGTGCCATAACGCGAGCTGAGCCGAGTGGAGGAGAACACGATGTCTGATCATGGTGCCGATCTGCTGATCCGGGCGGCGGACATCCACACGCTGGTGCCGGGCCAACCCCCACAGCGGGCCTTGGCGGTGCGGGGCGACCGCATCGTCGCCCTCTCCCCTGATCCGCACGGACTCGACGCGTGGATCACCGAGCGGACCGCCGTACACGACCTGCCCGAATCCACGGTGCTGCCGGCATTCGACGACACCCACACGCATCTGATCTTCGCCGGACACAGCGCGCACGACGTCCCCGTCCACCAGGCCCGCACCATCGCGCAGTTTCTCGACCTGATCGGGCAGCGCGCCGCCGTCACACCCGAGGGCGAATGGATCCGCACCACGACCAACTGGCAGGAACTCAACCTCGCCGAGCGGCGCATGCCGACCGCGGACGAACTCGACCAGGCCACCGACCGTCACCCCGTCCTGGTCAAGCGCGGCGGCCACAACGACGTCGTCAACACCTACGCCCTGCGCCTGGCGGGCATTACCGAGGACACCCCCGTACCGGCGGGCGGCGTGATCGGCCGCGACGCCGACGGCCGGCTCAACGGGCGCCTGATCGACAACGCCCAGCGCCTAGTCGAGCGTCTTCTCCCCGCGCCCGACCGGGCAGAACAGGTCGAAGGCCTGCGCCTGGCGAGCCGTCAGTTCGCCGCCACGGGCATCGGCACCGTACGCGACTGCGCCGTCTTCCCCCACGACTACGCCGTCCTGCTCGAAGCCCGAAAGGCAAGCGCACTCCACACAAGGGTGCGCGCATTGATCGCAACCTTCGGGCTCACCTCCGCACGGGAAGTCGAGGACCTGCTCGATGTCATGGAGGGGTGGCGCTACGACGCCGACCCGTGGCTGCACGTGTGGGGCGTGAAATTCGGACTCGACGGCGGCCTCGAAGCCGGCGCCACCGAAGAGCCCTACGCCTGCGACCACGCCTTCTCCGGCACCCTCATCTGGGACCCCGACGAACTGACCAGGGCGGTCACCGCCGTCGTCCGCCGCGGCTGGCGCGTGGGCACCCACGCATACGGCGACCGCGCGGTGCGCGTGCTCATCGACGTCTACGAGCGCGTCCTGCGCGAGAACCCCGGTCTGCCCCAGGGCACCCTCGTCATGGAACACGCTGGCCTGGCCTCACCCGAACAGCAGGACCGCGCCGTCGCCCTCGGTATCCCCGTGACTATCCAGCAGCCGCTGCACCACGACACCGCCGAGGTCGAACGCGAGTTCTGGGGACCGGAGCGCGTCGCCGAACTCTTCCCCGCGCGCGGCTGGCTGGACCGCGGAGCGCAGGTCAGCGCCGGATCGGACTTCCCCGTAGGCCAGTTCGGCGCGATGCGCTCCATCTGGGGCATGACGACGCGTCAGACCGTCATAGGCGTTCAGGGCCCGCAGCACGCCATCACCTACGACGAGGCGCTCACCCTGCACACCACCGCCGCAGCCGCCCTCAACAGCGAAAGCGACCTGCGCGGACAGCTCACCCCCGGCCGCCTCGCCGACCTGACCATCTGGGACCGCGACCCCGCTCAGTGCGCGGACGACGACCTGCGCGACCTGAACCCCACCCACACCATCCTCGGCGGCAGATTCGTCCACGAGCTCGAGCACGCAGCCGACGGTCAATTCAGGACGCATGCTCGTTGACGAACGTGTAGAGCTCGACGATGCGGCCCTCCTTGCAGCGGGCGATGTCCATCCCGGTCGCAACCGGCGGTTGGCCCGCGGGGCCGAACCGGAAGCCGAGGTGGCCGAGGTCGTCGTTAACCGAGACGGGGCCGTCCGGGCGGAAGACGAAGTCCGGGGCCTGCGCGCGCAACTCGGTCGCCCGTTCGGCGAGCGCCCCGCGGCCGTGGAGGACGCGGTCGGGCTCGTGCCACACGACGTCCTCGACGTAGGTCTGCGCGATCGCAGCGCTGCGCCGGTCCGGGTCCGGCTCGTTGAAGACCTCGAGGAGGTTACGGCGCATCAGGTCGGTGACGGTGACGTCCACGGGTGGTCCTCCGAGTCAGCGTGTCAGGTCTCTGTAGGGACGAGTACAGCGTCCTGGTTCAATAGCCTGACGCAGCCGATTGCGCTGAGCGCGGCGTGTGGCAGACCATCACACCATCGTGTCCGGCGACGGGAGTACCCGCCGCGCGGCCACGCGGCTCACGGGCGCACAGCGAGGCGATGGTCGTTCATTCATCGAACACACTGATGACAGAGTGCTGTATTCTCACTGTGCCCCGGGCAAGCCCACGGGAAGCGTCGTCGGCGATCGGGCCGGCGTAGGTCGCGTGGTGGATTTCGACGGGTAGAGGCTAAAATGGAAGTGGCTACGTCACATTCTCGAGCCGACAGCTGCCACCCGTCGCGGACGCCGCAGGTCGAGGAGGTGGAACATGGGTGCCATCGAGACCGGAGAGCGCCGACGCTGGATGGGTGTCGGCCGAGCGGACGACGCGGACGCGCGGTCAGCGGCGAAGCAGGCCGCGCATCAGGCCGTTCAGGGAGATGACCCCAAGCTGCTGGTGGTGTTCTCCGCGATCACCTACGACCCGGCCGGCGTCGTTGGCGGGCTGCGCGAGGCCGCTCCCGGCGTGCCGGTGGTCGGCTGTACCACGCACGGCGAGCTCGGGCCCGGCGGGCCCACGGACGGCACGGTCACGGTCGCGGCGCTCGGCGGGCCGGGCTTCAGCGTCTCGGTGGCGGTGGCCGAGCAGGTCGCGGGGCGCCAGCGTGAGGCCGGGGCCGAGGTGGCCTGCTGCGGGGACCAGGTCGCGCCGCTGCCGTACCGGGTTCAGCTGCTGCTGACCGACGCGATGATCCGTGACCAGGAGGCGATCCTGCGCGGCGTATACAGCGTCGTGGGGGCCGCCGTGCCGCTGTTCGGCGGTGCGTGCGGGGACGGCTGGCGGATGACCGGCGGCTACCTGATCGCGGGCGAGCGCGTCCTGACCGACTCTGTGATCGCGGTGACGATCGCGTCGGAGGGGCCGCTGTCGGTCGCGGTGCACCACGGCTGGCGGAAGGTGGGCGAGCCGATGATCGTGACCCGCAGCGGCAACGGGCGGGTCTACACCTTGGACGACGCCCCCGCCCTGGACAACTACCTCGACCAGCTCCGCGCCCCGGTCGAGGCGTACACCGACGCGGACGCGTTCATGGCCTTCGCGATGAGCAGGCCGCTCGGGGTCCAGCGCCGCCACGGGGTCGAGGCACGGAACCTGAGCACCGAGATCGACCTCGAGGGCCGCTCCATCGGCGGCGGAAGCGCGATCGACCACGGCGGGCTGACCTGGGCAATGGAGGGGGACGAGGCGTCCATCCTGGCGGCCACGGACGCCGCCTGCCGCGAGGCGACCGAGGGCCTGGACGGCCAGCCGCTGGTGGGCATGCTGACCTTCAGCTGCGCGGCGCTGCGCGCGGTACTCGGCGACGACGGGATCAGGCGCGAGGGCGAGCGGCTGGAGCAGTGGGCGGGCGAAGCCCCGTTCGCCGGCTTCTACACCTACGGCGAGATAGCCCGCGTGCGCGGGATCGACGGCTTCCACAACCAGACCCTCGCCGTCCTGGCGCTGGGCTGAGCGATGACCGGTCCCGCAGCGTCACCGGAGACCCAGCAGTTGCTGGAGCTCCTGGCCGTGGTGACCTCCTTCACCGACGAGCCCTCCGCGGTCCAGGCCGCGGCGGAGCGCGCCGCCCAGGCGCTGGAGGCGGAGGTCGCCGCAGTCGTGCTGGACGACGAGGTGGTGGCGGCGGTCGGCTTTCCGGCCGGAAGAACGCAGACCGAGGATCTGCTGGCGATCGCCCGCGGCGAGCGGGACTGGATCGAGGTGCCCGGGCTGGCGAAGTGCCAGGCCATCGTGTCGCGCTGGTCCGGAACCCACCCCGGCCGGCTGATCATCGCGCGTTGGGGAAGCGAGCCGTTCTCGGTCGAGGAACGCAACCTGGTGCGGGGCATGGGCCGGCTCATGGAGCTCACGCTCACCGTGCTGCGCACCCTCGAGGCCGAGCACCGGATGCGGCGCGAATCGGAACGGCAGGCCGCCGAGAACGCCCGGCTGCTGCGTTCGCTGCGCGAGCAGCAGCGGCTCCAGCTGCAGGTTTCGGTGATCCAGCGCGCGATCTCCCGGCGCGATCCGCTCCAGCAGATCCTCGAGACGATCACCGCGGCGGCCCAGGACCTGCTGGGCGACGAGATCGTCGGGCTGTGGATCAGGGATCACGGCGCGCCGGACCGGGCGACGCTGCTCGCGGCGGTGGGCCTGGACGTGCTCGGGTTGCCGAGCGTCCCGCTGGCCGATGCGGGCGCGGCGGGCGAGGCGATGCGCCGCAACCAGGTGGTCACGCTCTCCGGATACGAGCGGGCCGCGCCGGTGATCCGGGAGCTGACCGGTGGGCGGCTGCACGCCTCGATGGCGGCGCCGGTGCACGAGAGCGGCGAGGTCTCCGGCGGCCTGCTGGTCGCCTCGTACGATCCGGAGCGCCGGTACCAGGAGCCGGAGGCCGACACGCTGCGGACGTTCGCGCAGAACGTCAGCCTCGCGCTCACCGACGCGCGCACCTTCGAGAAGATGAACCGGGCCGTGCACGACACGCTGACCGGCCTGGCTGGGCGGGGCCTGTTCATGGACCAGGTCGCCGAGCAGCTTGCCCGCGGCGAGGAGGCGGCGCTGCTGTTCATCGACCTGGACGGGTTCAAGTCGGTCAACGACACGCTCGGGCACGCCGCGGGCGACGAACTGCTGGCGATCGCCGCGCAGCGGATCACCTCCCAGCTGCGCCCCTCCGACATCGCCGGGCGCTTCGGCGGGGACGAGTTCACCGTGCTGCTGACCAGCCTGTCCGACGCGCGGGCGGCGACGACCGTGGCGAGCCGAATCATCAGGGCTCTGAGTGACCCGATACGGGTGGCCGGCCGGAGCCTGAACGTCGGCGCGAGTGTCGGGATCGCGATGACCCTGCCGGATCTACCCGAACCGGTGGACCTGTTGCGCCGCGCTGACATGGCCATGTACCAAGCCAAGCGCAACGGCCGCGGGAGGTACGAGGTCTTCACTCAGGAGGCTGTCTCGCGCGATTCGCAGCAGCGGCGCAGCGACCCCTCGCAGTTTCGCTGGGGATCGAGCCTCGGCTAGGCGAGGGCGCCGACGCGCTCGTGGATGATGCCCGTAGTACCTCCAAAACTCCCGACGACCACCCCAACATGATCCCATTCCCGGCACCGACGGATCAGATACGTCGGCTCACCATCGACATGATCGATGGTCGTGCTCGTCTCCTTGGTCGTAGGCCTGGCCGAAGGCGACGCGTCTTCGTGCTCACCGACGGCGTGGCCGACCCCGACCCCGAAGTCGACCGGGTCCTGGTGGACAAGGTCTTCCCCTCCCGAGCCCACCTCATCGACACCGCCGGACTCCGCGGACTGCTCCAGGCCGCCTGACCGCCGATCAGCATCCTGCGAGAGTCGACCGCGTCCCACGGACTCGTCCGTGGGACGCGGTCGTTCGCCTTGGCCAGCTCATCTGTGGGACAAGTCTGCGATGGCTGTGGTCAGCGGTGCGCTCGCGGTGCTCAGTGCGGCTAGCCTCGTCACACCGGCCACCCTGATCACCATCACCCTGCTACTCGGCATCTGCCAAGCCCTGACCAGCCCCGGCTGGCAGGCGATCCAACCCGAACTCGTCCCTCGCGCGCAGCTACCCGCCGCCGCGGCACTCGGCAGCCTGAACGTGAACGTCGCACGCGCCATCGGCCCTGCCCTGGCCGGCCTCGTGCTCGCCGTGAGCAGCCCGGCCGTCGTCTTCGGCATCGACGCTATCTCCGACCTCGCCGTCGTCGGCGCGGTACTCGCCTGGAAGCGGCAGGCCAACGCACCGGCCGCCGCCGAACCGATGGCGCCCGCGCTGCGGGCCGGGGTGCGCTACGTCCGCAACGCACCCGGCATCCGCCGGATCCTGGTGCGCGCCGCACTGTTCGTCCTGCCCGCATCAGCCCTCTGGGGTCTGCTCCCCGTCGTAGCCAGCAAGCGTCTCGGCCTCGGCTCCGGCGGCTATGGCCTGCTGCTCGGCGCCCTCGGCGTCGGCGCGGTCGTCGGTGCGCTGCTGATCAAAACCCTGCGAGCGCACCTCGGCCGCAACACCCTGCTCGGCGCCGCCACCGTCGCCTACGCCGTCGGCGGCCTGGCCTGCGCCACGCTGCACCACTGGGGCGCGGTCGCAGCGCTCTTGCTGCTGGCCGGAGTCGGCTGGCTGGTGAGCCTGTCCACCCTCAACACGACGCTCCAACTCGCACTGCCCACGTGGGTCCGCGCCCGCGGCCTGGCCGTCTACCTGATGGTGTTCATGGGCGGTCAAGGTGTCGGCGCACTGGTGTGGGGCCTGATCGCAGGCGCCATCGGAACCGTCGACACGCTGCTCGCCGCGAGCGCGCTCCTGCTCGTCGGCGTCGCGCTACTCCCGGTCGTCCCGATCCGCGCACTCACCGGCACCCTCGAGCGCACCGTCGTCAGCCCATGGATGGAACCGGAGATCGGCGCCGTCGCCGGCCACCACGAGGAGCCCGACCCCGCCGCCGGCCCCGTCCTGGTCGAAGTCTCCTACCGCGCCGCCCCCGAAAACTCCGCGCAACTCCTCGAAGCCCTCCACGCCCTCGGCACCTCCCGCCGCCGCACCGGCGCCGCCCGCTGGGCCGTCTACCGCGACGTCGCCGACCTCGAGCGATACTTGGAAGTGTTCGAAGTGCCCAGCTGGGGCGAGCACCAAAGACAGCACCACGAACGCACCACCGGCTACGATGCCGACCTCTACCGCAGAGCCGCCGCCCTCGCTGCCGAACCACCCCGCGCCCGCCACCTTCTCCCACCTCTGCACGACCAGCGATGAGCGACCGGCGTATGTGTTTGAGGTCTGCGATGTTGCCGTTTCACACCAGGCGCCGACGATGCTGAACCGGGGTCAGGTAATTCGGCGATGTCGTCGAGGAGCAATAGTCTCGATGATTAAGATGTCCTGGCCGGTCATGGGATTGCTACTTTCTGTTCGGCGTTTCACTGGGTTTGAAGTGGCCGGGGCGGGCTGGGCGTTTGGGTCCGCACCACCCGAGGCCCAATGCCGCTCAGCGTAGTGGGATCATGCTTGTGACCTGTGTGTTCGTGCGGTGATTGGTGGGGCGTTACGGTCGGGGGGTGTCGCATAGTGCTGTGGAGGGCCTGTCGGGCCGTTTGACGGATCATGTGTCGGTCGGGTTGTTGGCGGCGGCGGTGCCGCGTGTGGTGATCGATGACGCGGTGGCGGAGTTCGGCAGGGGTGCGAAGCGGGCGGATGCGAAGCTTCCGGCGCATGTCATGGTGTATTTCGCGATGGCGATGGCGTTGTTCGCGGACGAGGACTATCAGGAGGTCCTGACCCGGTTGACCGAGGTCCTGAAGGATTGGGGGCGTTGGGACGCCGGGTGGGAGTGTCCCGGGTCGGGCGGGATCACCCAGGCGCGCAAGCGTCTGGGTTCTGACGTGGTCCGGGAGGTGTTCGAGCAGGTTGCGCAGCCGGTGGCGGGGATGCTGACGCGGGGGGCGTGGCTGGCGGGCAGGCGGATGGTCTCGATCGACGGGTTCGAGTGGGATGTGCCGGACAGTGCGGCGAACGCGGGGTACTTCGGGTACGCCGGTTCGGGCGGCAACCGGTCGGCGTTCCCGAAGATGCGGGTGGTGACGTTGGTCGAGTGCGGCTCGCGGGCTCCGATCGGCGCGGACGCGGGGCCGTGCGGCGGCAAGGGCAGCGGGGAGCAGTCCGCGGCGCGTCGGCTCTACCGGTTCCTCGACCAGGACATGCTGTTGTTGGCCGATCGCAACTTCTACTCGTTCGCCGACTGGTGTCAGGCGTCGCAGACGGGTGCTGAGCTGCTGTGGCGCCTGGGTGACACGATTGCGCTGCCGCTGGTCGCCAAGCTCGGGGACGGCTCGTACACCTCGGTGGTGTTCGCGTCGCGTACCTCGGCGAAGGTCCGTGAGCAGGTCCTGGCGGCGGCTCGGGCGGGGGCGGATCTGGAGGAGTTCGAGGATCGCGCGCGGCTGGTTCGGGTGGTGGAGTACGAGGTGGCGGACCGGGGCACCGCTGGGGAGCGGGAGCTGTTTTGCCTGCTGACGACGCTGCTGGATGCGCGCAGTGCCCCGGCCGCGCTGCTGGCGGCGGGATATCACGAGCGGTGGGAGCACGAGCAGGCGAACGCGCAGGCCAAGACGGTTCTACGGGGACCGGGGAAGGTCATGCGGTCCCAGAGCCCTGACATGGTGATCCAGGAGCTCTACGGCTACCTGCTCACCCACTATGCGATCAACTCCCTGATCTGTCGGGCCGCGACCGAGGCGGACATCGACCCGGACCGGGTGAAGTTCACCAACGCGGTCCGCATCATCCGCCGCCGGATCGATGATCCGGCGGCCTTTTCCCCCTGAGGGCCTGGCGGCCCTGCTCGAGCGGTTCAACACGGAGATCACCGCACCGCGCGAGCTGCATCGCGAGCGGCGCCACCGTTCCTACCCGCGCGTGGTCAAACGGGCACGTCACAACCAGTACGCCGTGAAGAAGGCCACTGATGTCGGGGTACGCCACGCCGGGCCGCCGACCCTACGCATCGCCAACCTCCCGCCGGCACGCCAAGTGCTGCATCCGGGACGGATCAGCACGGGAAACCTCGAACTCACCGCATGATCAATCTACCGTGAGCGGCATTGACCCGAGGCCGGTCAGGAGGTCGCAGTCATGAAGATCTCCTGGGATTGATGACAGGGGCGTCGTGGACTTCCTCAACCACTCCCACGAACTCACCCGGCGCCGGATCGAAGCCCTGCGCACCATTGCCCAACCGACCCGCCCCAAGACCCCCACCTCGAATGTGGGCAGTCAGCCAGCTGTCGCAGCGAACAGCGCCGGCTCGCTGAGCCGGGCAAGGCGCCGCGCAGCGTCTCCTGCTTCCCGGGGCGCTGTCGCACTTCCGGAGGTAACGTCAGTGTGGTGACGACGGAGTCAAGCTTCTCCGCCACCGCATACTCCTCAGCTGACCCTCAACGAACCAGCCCGCGCTCGGCCGCGCGTACGTCTGCCTCTCGCCGCGAGGGCGGGTACAGGTCGCTTAGCTTCGCGGCCCCGCGTTCCGAGGATGGCCGCGTGGGATCTCGCACATGTCGGGGATGGACGTGGAAGTCCGCAAACGCCTGCTTCCCTTTAGCACGATCCCCCTGCAAGCTCGTAGCAACAGGACATTCACCCCCAGCACGAAGGGCATCATGACCCGGATCCCTGAGACCCCGAACACCAACTCACCGCCCGTCTGGCGCGACGAGACGAATGGCGACCTGATCGTGCAGAACTCCAAGGCACCCGAAGAGGACCACACGGAGGCAGAGGTCGCGGGCTCCGTCCCTGGGCGTCACCCCAGCATCGCGCGAATCCCCGGCCACGAAGCCATCGTGCGCCTCCCGGCCTCGACCATCCCCGCGCTGAAGGCGGCGCTGGGGTGACCGACCCGTTCTTCGACCGTCTCGAGACCACGCGGCTGACCGCCTACCACCTCGAGCAACGCGACACGTGGGTTCTCGACAGCAACCTCTACCGCGCGTCATACGACGACTTCATCGCCGGGGGCGTCCCCGACGTTGACCCCGAGAGCACCTTCTGGAGCGAGTGGAGTGCCGCGATTCGCGAAGCGACCGCGCGGGGAGTGGAAGTCAGGAGGCTGAGGATCGTCTCCGAGCCGTTGACCGACTACATCCGCTGGGAGCACTCCATCACATCCGCGAACGTCGCCGCGGGCGAGCTGGTCCGCTGGCTTCCCCGCTCAGCTTGTGTCGACCTGCTCGTAGTACCGGTGGACTTTTGGGTCTTCGACTCCACGTCAGTCCTGTTCGGGCACTTCTCCGGTAACGGCGACGTGGTGCGACACGAGCTGCGCATCGAGCCGGACATCGCGAAGCTGGCGACCGAATGCTTCGAGGCTGCCTGGAACCGCGGCATCCCGCACGAGTACTACACTCCCAGCGCCTAGGACCCGTTGCCCGCATCGCCTCACCGATCCGTGCAGAACACGCGAGACTGCTCGCGGCTCGTCTGGTCCGAGAACGACATCAGGGCATGGTGTTCTGCTTGCGGTGCTGAGCAGGAGGTAGCCGGCATCATCGCCTATCCTCGACGAGCACGTGCGATGGACCCGATTCGCCGACTTGGCTGACAAGTATGCCACCACGACCACGAGGCCTGGCTCTGGCGCGGGTTCCGTGATCCGTGCTCGCCGATTTTCACGCGCGGGCCAGCACTCGCTTTCTGAGAAGGTCCGGCTTCGCCCGTCCGAACATCCTTCTTTTCAATATCTTGATGCGTTCGCAATCACAGGCTGGCCCGCACCGGCGCTCGCCGCGTACGATCGCCCCGTGAACACGTACTGGCATGTCGTTCTGCCGCCGCTCTGCGCCTGATCGGGCGCAGACACCGACGACTCGACCCTCCGACACCGACCGACTCCCCGAGTGGCCGTATGTGATGTCGTGCGCCCGTTTCGACGAACCCGTCCCTGACGCTTTCGACAACGGAAGAACACGACCATGCCGAATGACACATCCCTGATACCTCATGACCCGGTCACGACCATCCCGGCTGCCGCTCGTGCACGCGCCGGCCTGAACTCCGCGTTCGCCGGCCCGGCACCGATCCTCATCGCGGCGGTACTGTGGGGAACGACGGGCACCACCAGCTCCCTGGCCCCCTCTGCCGCGCCACCCGCGGCGATCGGCTGTGCCGGACTCGTCCTCGGCGGCCTACTGCTGTTCCTCACCTCGCCCGGCGCCCGCCCCCTGCCCGCCGCCTGCACCCGCGCCGAGCGGGGCCTGCTGGCCATGGGCGCCATCGCCGTCGCCGGATACCCCGTCAGCTTCTACCCTGCGGTTCACCGCATCGGAGTGGCCGTCGCCACGGTAATCGCACTGGGCAGCGCGCCCGTCTTCACCGGCCTCCTGGCCTGGATCATCGACAAGTCCCGACCGAACGGGCGCTGGGCCGCCGCGACCACTGCCGCGGCAGTCGGCTGCGTGCTGCTGGCGCTGGGCCCAGGGCACGGCCACGGCCACGGCCACGGCCACGGCACATCTGTGGACGCGGCCGGCATCGCAATGGCCGCATGCGCCGGATTGTCCTACGCCGCCTACTCGTTCATCGGTGCCAGACTCGTCGGCCGGAGCCACGCCTCGGCAAGCGTCTTCGGCGTCATGTTCGGCGCCGCCGCGCTACTCGTCGCACCGCTCGTACTCGGCTCTGACCCGCGCTGGCTGGCCACCGTCCGCGGATCGCTGGTCACGCTGCATCTGGCCGTATTCACCGTCTACGTGGCGTACCGTCTCTTCGGTCACGGCCTACGCCACACCACGGCTGCCACCGCCACGACGCTCACCCTCGCCGAACCCGCCGTCGCCGCGGTTCTCGGCGTCACCGTCCTCAGCGAACGCCTCCCAGCGGTCTCGTGGGTCGGACTAGCCATCCTCGGGGCAGGCCTCGCTATCCTCACCGTTCGGAGTGCCGAGAAGACTCGAAAGCGGTAGCCCGTCGACGCGCGGCCCGGCCGCGGTAGGGCGTCCCCCTCCCACGGCCGGCCGGCGAATGCAAAGCACGAAAATCCTTCCTTGGGCACGTCGATGTGCCTGTACCGGTCGAATGTCGGCCACCGGCTTGACCTGCGGATTCAGCGGCGACACGATCGGCCGTCGTGCTCGTGTCCCTGACCTATCGGCTACTGGTTACGGTGCTGTCCGGGCTGGCGCTGCCGCATGAAGTTCTTGAACGCTCCGTTCCGCCGGGTCATGGCGTCGAAGGATTCTGCGATACCGCCATAGATCGAGAGCGTCAGCCGGGACGCCAGGCAGGCCGCGCCGAGCGCGTGACGGTGAACGAGATCGCGGCCCACGGGTTGAACCCGTGGGCCGCGACCAGCCGCTCCTCCTTGCCGGTCGCTACAGAGCGGCCGTGAGGTATGCCTTGGTCAGCTTTGCGATCGCGGTCGTCGCGTCGCCGCTCATCAGGGCGTGTTCGGCGTCGGCCGTTGTCGCGGCGGTGCGGGTCATCGCCGTCGCGCCGCCCGCGACGATCGCGTTCTGTGCGATGTCGCGCACGACCGACACCAGCAGATTCGCGTTGGCCTCGGCGGCTGGGGAAGTGCCCTGGACCGCGGGGCTCGCCGCGGCTATGAGCGCCAGCGCGGCACCCGTGTGGGCCAGCGAGCCGTCGGCGTTCCAGTTGCCCTTGCCGTTCAGCAGCGCGGTCAGCAAGGTCGCGGCGACCTTCGAGGTCTGATCCTTCTGCTTGGCCAGCGCATCGCGCACGGTGGTGATCCGGGTCCGCTCCGAGTCGGTGCGCAGACCCCAGCCGTACGGGTAGAGCGGGTCGTAGGCGCCGGTCGTGGCCGGGATGCCGACATCGACCGGAGTGGTCGTCGCGTCGATCTGCTTGGCCCACGTGTCCGGCAGGCGGCCGGTGAACGGCGACTTGCCGAACAGTGTGTCCGCCACTCCCTCGCCCTCGCTGCCCGGCAGCCAGGACTCCACGATCGCGTTCGCCTCGGACTGGATCGGCGCGATGTTCATCGGCCGGCCCGACACGATCAGCACGACGCACCGCATCGCGGCGCAGACCTTGTCCACCGCCGCCTTGTCCCCCGCCGACAGATCGACGGTGCGGCTGCCGTTGCCGACATCGCCCACGCCTTCCGCGTACGGGGTTTCGCCGACCACGACGACGCCCACATCAGAGCCCGTCATCGGAGCCGAGGCGTCCGCGGAGTAGGTGATGTGCGCGTTCGGAGCGTCCGCCTGCATGCCTTGCAGGATCGTGGTGCCGACGTCGGTGTTGTTGCCCGAACCGCCCTGCCACGTCACGCTCCAGCCGCCGAGCTGGTTGCCCAGGTCGTTCGCGTTGCTGCCGGCCACGTAGATGTTCGCGGTCGCCGACAGCGGGAGCGCCGCGGTGCCGGTCGCGGTCGAGACCGCGTTCTTCAGCAGCACCTGCGACTCGGCCGCCGCCTGCCGCGCCACGGCCCGGTGCGCCGCGTCGCCGATCGTCGAGGCGTTGGTCCGGTCCGCGTACGGCTGCTCGAAAAGGCCGAGCCGGAACTTCTGGGTCAGGATCCGGGTAACCGCGTCGTCGATCCGCGACTCGCTGACGAGGCCCTTGTTCACCAGGTCCTTGAGATCGTTCTCGAAGTTGACGTACTGATCGGGGACCATGATCATGTCGAGGCCTGCGTTGATCGAGGTCTCGATGTCGGTCTCGTAGTCCGGGCCGAGCTGGTTGATGGCCTGCCAGTCGCTGATGACGATGCCGGTGAAACCGTACTGCTGCTTGAGCACCCCGGTGATCATGTCGGCGCGGGCGTGCATCTTGATCGGTGCGGCGTCCTGGCCGATGATCTGCAGGCTCGAGTACGACGGCATGACCGAACCGATGTCGTGCTGCTGCACCGCCGCCTGGAACGGCGCCAGGTACAGCGCCTGCAACTGGGCCGGCGTCACCGTGGTGACACCCTGGTCGAGTTTGTACGAGCCCGAGGTGGAGGAGCCGTACGTGGTACCGCCGTCGCCGACGAAGTGCTTGGCGGTGGCCAACACGCTGGTGTCCTTGCTGAGCGCGCCGTCGCCCTGGAGCCCGTCGATGATGGTCTCCATCTGGGTGACCAGCGCCGGGTCCTCACCGAAGGACTCGTAGGTGCGACCCCAGCGCTCGTCCCGCGCCACGCACACGCAGGGCGAGAACGCCCAGGTGACGCCGGTGGCCCGGGTCTCGGTCGCGGTGATCTGGCCGTCCTGCTTGACCAGCGCCGGGTCGCGCGTCGCGCCCAGGGCGATATTCTGCGGGAAGACCGTCGCGCCGACCAGGTTGTTGTCTCCGTGTACGGAGTCCTCGCCGTAGATCAGGGGGATCTGCAGCGGGGTGGCCTGCGCCCGCGCCTGGAAGGAGTCGATCATGTCGGCCCATCCCTGCGGCGTGTTCGGCGTCGGGGTCGAGCCGCCGCCGCTGAGCAGAGAGCCGAGCGCGTCGCCGGTGATGTCCGACTGGTGCGTGAGGTCGCCGCGCTCCGCCTGGGTCATCTGGCCGATCTTCTCCTCCAGCGTCATCCGCGAGAGCAGGTCCGCCACCCTCGTGGCGACCGGCAGGGACGAGTCGAGGTACGGCAGGCCGTGCGCGTTGATCACCACGACCGGGTTGTCGGCGCTCACGTCCGCGCCGGTCGGCGCGAGTTGGAGCGGGATCGTCTTCGCAGTGGACGCGGTCGTGTTCGGCAGCGTCTGCACGGTGAAGGACTGCGTGCTGCCCGAGGCGGATCCGGCGGGGAAGGTCAGGGTTCCGCTGGTGTCGGTGTAGTCGGTGCCCGCCG
The DNA here is from genome assembly GCF_000504285.1 of Actinospica robiniae DSM 44927. NCBI lineage: Bacteria > Bacillati > Actinomycetota > Actinomycetes > Catenulisporales > Actinospicaceae > Actinospica > Actinospica robiniae. Next base: position 1,663,672 of record NZ_KI632511.1, read on the forward strand.
TCGCGGTGCCGCCGCCAAGCGCGTAGCCGACGGTCACATCGTGGTCCAGCGCCTTGCCGCCGTCCGTGCTCAGCGTGACCCCGACCGTGGCCGTACCGCCCGGGTTGACCGCGTAGACCGCCTGCGCGGTGCTCACGTGCGCGTTGATGGTTCCCGTGTTGATTCCGTAGATCGCGAACTGGTCGACGTCGAACTCACCCGCGGTCGTGCCGGCGGGCTCGGTGAGCGCGAAGCCGCGCATCGCGGTGAGATCGATGGAGGTGTTGGTGGGCGCACCGGAGGGCTGGAAGTCGCTGCGGTGCTTGAGCGAGGCGAACGGGACCTGGATCAGGTGCCAGCCCTGCCAGTCGTCGGTGAAGAAGGTCTGCCACAGCTCCGAGTGCTCGCCATCAGCGCCACCCATCTTCACCTCGAACTCGTACGTGGGCCCGGAGCCGGGCACCGCGTCGTTGCTCGGGTTGTGGCCGTAGAACCAGAACTCGATGCCGGCGTACGCGCTCCAGTCCTCGGGCGCGGTCGTGGCCAGGTCGTAGCTGATGCCGCCGTAGCTGCTGTCGTCGGCCCAGGTGCCGCGCAACGCGTGGTTGTCCGTCACGCCGGGCCGGTCCAACTGGGCGATACTCAGCGTCGGGGTGCTCTCCGTGTTGCCGCCCCACGAGAACACCCCGGTGTTCGCCAGCGCGCCGTCGGTGTCGGTGATCGGGTTCGACCCTTCGAAGCCCTGCAGGATCTGCAGCGACTGGTAGATCTGCACGTCGTCGAACACCAGCGTGTTGCTCGAGCTGCCAGGCAGATTGACGGCGTAGCCCCACATGCTGGTCAGCGAGATCTGCGCGTCGTTCGGCGCGCCGGCCGGCTGGTAGTCCGCCCGCTTCTTCAGGTTCGCGAAGCCGACCTGCACCTTCTTCCAGCCGTTGACGTCGTCGGTGAAGAAGGACTGCCACAGCTCGGCGTGCTCGCCGTCCGCTCCGCCCATCTTCACCTCGAACTCGATCTTCTGGCCCGAGCCGGTTCCCTTCACCCAGAAGCTGAACCCGTCGTACGCGCTCCAGTCCTGCGCGGTGGCGAAGTCACGGGAGAACCCGCCCCACCCGGAGATCTTGTACGCGACCTGCAACGCCTGGTTGCCGCTCGCCGCGCCGGGCACGTCCGGAGCCGCGACCTGCGTCAGCGCCGGGTTCGAAGCGGTGTCCGAGCCGAAGGTGAACAGGCCGGGATTGCCGCTGCTGAACGGGATGGTGCCGTCGAAGCCGTCGATGCTCTGCACCGCGCCGTCGGTCGGCACCGGGTTCTCGTTCAGGATGCTGACAGTCGTGGTAGCCCGCGGGCCGACTGAGGTCCCGGACGGGCTCGCGTTCGCCAGCGTCACGCTGAACGTCTTGGTCGGCCCGTTCAGCGGGTCGGGCAGTGCCGTGAGGTGGATCGTCTGCGAGGTCTGTCCGGGCGCGAAGGTCAACGTTCCAGCCGCGGCGGCGTAGTCGGTGCCCGCGACCGCACTGCCGTCCGTGGTCGCGTAGTCGACCGTGACTGGAGCGGTGGAAGCCGTGTTCAGCTTCACCGGAAGGTCGATGGACGAGCCCTGCTGCAGGCTGGCGGCGTCGACGCCCGCGCTCACGCCCTCCTGGGTGAAGTGCCCGAGCACCTGGAACTCATAGATCGAATATCCGTACTGCGCGCCCGAGATGGTCGTGCGTGCGGTGCCGGTCAGCCGCACGTAGCGGCCGGTGGTACCGGATGGAGCCGAGAAGGACTCGGTTCCGCCGGCGCCCGAGGTGGTCGAGTAGACCTGCGTCCACGTCGTCGCGTCGCTAGAGACCTCGACGTGGTACGCGGTGGCGAAGGCGGCTTCCCACTGGATGGAGAAACCGGAGATCGCCGCGTTCGCACCGAGGTCGACCTGCAACCACTGCGGATCGCTCCACGCGGAAGACCAGCGGGTCGTGGCATCGCCATCGACCGCCGCGGAGGCCGGGGTGTCGGAACCCTGTGCCGAGGACGCGGTCGCCTCGGCGCCAAGGGCTATGTTCGTGTCAGAGGCCGTGTCGGCCACGGCGATCTGCTGGAATCCAAAGGTGAGCAGACCCGCGAGCAGCGCGAGCACCACTACGTGGACGGGCGCGCGGCGCCGGGTGCGGTATCGGCTGCGGTCAGCGGCGGGAAGGAACATGGCGAGAGCTCCATTGCTGGTCAGAACCATCGGTACAGCTTCGTGGGCAGTGCTGGGGAGTATCGCGGCGGCGGAGAACCGATGTCAATGGACTGGCTCGGTTCCGGAACCGGGCGTCCCTCCTCACCCCTTGACCGACCCGCTGAGCATGCCGCGCTCGAACAGACGCTGTATGACCTGTTAGAGCAGCACGCTCGGCACCATCAGGATGGCCGCGGCGGCCAGCCGCACGCCGTCGCCGAGTTCCTGGGAGGACTGCAGCGAGGTCACCACGACCGTCAGGGGGTTCATCGACGGCGTCTGGATGACGAGGAGCGGCAGCAGGTACTGGTCCCAGATCATCAGGAAGCCGAAGACCGCACACGTGCCGAGCGCGGGCTTGCACAGGGGCAGCACGATCCTCAGGAAGATGCGCAGATCGCCGGCGCCGTCCACGCGGGCCTGCTCCTCCAGTGCGAGCGGGATGCGCTTCATGAACCCGGTCAGGATGTAGATCGGCAGCCTCCATGACCGCGGAGTTGAGCAGCCCTCGGCTGACGCCGTTGTTCCAGGCCTGCGAGAGGTTCGACGCGCTCAGCCCTGCGTCCACAGGTCCATCCGGCCGAGCTGGTTCTGCGCCGCGCTGAACGCGGTGGCGATCATCGACCACAGCGCCGCGCAGTTGGCCACCAAGCACTCAAGGAGCGCGCCGGCGCGTCACCTGGGTATCGTCACACACGTGCGGAGACTCGATGCGGCTACGAGCAACTTGTCACCTGGCGAGCGGCGGTCGTGCGGCGCTGTACTGAGCACGCAACTGGACCGCGCGGCCTGCCTCGCGGAACGCATGCGTGGAGTGCTGCTCGCACAACAACTGAATGGCCGCTCGGATCTCCACTGCTTCACCGGCTCCGGCTCGGTCGGCGACTGCCTTGCCTCCTACAAGCTGCACGTCGACTATACCTACCAGCCCCCCGGCGACTTCTGGGCACTGCAATGGTGTGAGACTGGCATCTACCTCGCGCTCGCCGCACTAGTGAGCGGCGCCTGCTTCTGGCGACCGGCCAGAGCGCACCGCCGCCTCGCACTCGTCAGCCACGCTTGACGAAACCCATAGAGGCCCCCCGGACGACGGCTCCGGTCGCCGTGGTGCCTGTCTCATTAGACGTGTCCGACTCGACCGGTTGACCGAGAAGGGCTGAAAGTCATATTTTGGGTTGGGCTTGCGGACCTGTGCGGCTGCTGCTCGAGATGATCGGCTGGAGTGAGCGGGCCGCAGGGGGCACGGCCTTTACTCAAAGTCGTCAACGAAGGGTCGATCACCATGTCGAGCCTCGGCGTCGCCGTCGTGCGGCAATATGAACGCGGAGTCGTGTTCCGGTTGGGGCGGCTGCGTAACGTACGAGAACCCGGAATCCGGCTGATGATTCCGCTCGCGGATCGGATGGTCAAGGTCACGTTGCGGACGGTGACCATGCCGATCGCGTCGCAACAGGTGATCACCCAGGACAACGTCTCGATCGGTGTGGCCGGGGTCGCATATTTCCGCCGCGTCGATCCGGTCAAATCGATTATCGAAATCGAAGACGTCTCGTCGGCCGTCGCGCAGATCGCCCAGACCACCGTGCGTAACGTGGTCGGCCGCTCTCTCCTCGATCAGGTGCTGACCGATACCGAGACGCTCAACAAGCGGATCAGGGAGATCCTGGACGAGCTCACCAAGCCATGGGGCGTAGACGTCCTGCTGGTGGAACTCAAAGACATCGAACTGCCGAACACCATGCAGCGCGCGATGGCGCGGCAGGCCGAGGCGGAGAGGGAGAAAAGGGCCAAGATCATCGCAGCTGAGGGCGAAGCCCTCAGCGCCGACCGACTCGCCGATGCCGCCGACGTCATCGCGAACCACCCGGTCGCCCTCCAGTTGCGCAACCTGCAGATCCTCGCGGACGTCGCCGCGGAGAAGAATTCGACGATCGTCTTCCCAGCCCAGTTCCTTGAGAGCGTCCGGGCAATCGGCCGCTTCGTCGAACGCGAGGCTCCAGCCGAAGCGCCCGAGACCCATTCCCAAGGCATTCCTGGCGGGAAACCGGCGACTTCGTCACGGAAGTGAGACTGGCGCTAGAAGTCCGAGATGCGGGCGCGCGCGCCACGCTCCACGTCTCGAACTCCCTCGCTATGATCACCGCGGCGCAGGTGCTGCATGTGGCGGTTTCGCGGGTGGCGGAGTGGGCATTAGGCGATGCGGTCGATGTCATCGCGGGGGCGGCAGACGTCCGGTTCATACCGTGAGGCTGTAGGTGATCGCTGGTGTCGGCTCGTCGGTCCCCGGTAGGTCGTACATGCTCGGGCGAAACCGGAACTCTGCATCGAACCGGTCCCACAGCCGCTGGGCCTCCTCGTCCCTGACCTGTGCCCAGGCGGCCGAGTCCCATCAGTGGCTCGCCACCCATGTGTCCCAGTTGCTCATGTCAAGAACTCCGACGCATCGGCCACGGCGCGGCCACGCGAAGCTGTTCGGAGCATCTGGCCTCGACCTCGGCTTTCAGATCCGCTGAGGTGCGGCCCCACCCGCCTTCCCACTCATCGTCGAGGCCGTAGAGGTGGCCGAGCGGCAGGTTAAGCACGTCGTCGTCGTACTGCGCCTGAACGATGACCTGCTCGACGCGCTTGACCACCCACTGCGGGTCAGCCCGGCGCAAGAGGAGCATTTCGGCCAGGTCACGGAAGGATGCGGTAGCCGCAGCCAGGCGCGTGGGCAGTATTTCGACGCCCGTCTCGGCCAGGGCCGTCGGCAGCAGATCGCGCACTGCGTGCGAGTCTTTGCCGTTCAAGCCGGCCAACTCCCGTAGTGCGTGACCGTCGTGGCCGTCGGCCAGCCATTGCGCGGCCCACCATGGCGTGCGCTCCACCGCAAGCGTCTCAAGTACGAGCCAGACCGCTACCGCGTGGGGCGATGGCACTTGATCCCGGGCAGTCGGCTCACTCATCCCTGTTCACCACGAGGGCGAGCGTACCGGCGGCGCGGTCGATCAAGAACTGATTTTCCGCCGCGGAAGAGGTCATTGGTTCGATGTATCGGCAATGGTTCCTCCACCTGACTGTGGCTCAGGCGAACGAGGCGTTCGGCCCTCGGCTGAGGAGCACGCTCCCACCCTGCTCCCCGTTCTCATCGTCGTCGCGCTGGCTCCGACGCGGGGGGAAGGACACTCCTCGAAGTCTCACTTCGAGCACATCAACCCAGGTCGAGAGGCCCGCCAGTCGTCGCCTGGAGCGCGGACACTGGGCTGCAGAACGCCACCGGGCCGCCGGATGCACACGCCTGACGGCGCATCAGAGTAAGGAGGTTGCGGTGAGAAGAGTTCACCCGCCGGCCAGCCCCGCGGGGAGCGCCGCGGGGAGCCGAACCAGGGAGCATGCTCCCCAGCGAATGCGCTGAACTGCGCTCAACCGCACGGGTTACGGGCTATCAGATTCCAGGCTAGGGCCGATGGTCGTCTATTGCAGCAGACTTCCAACACATGCTCCACGGATCAAAGCTGTCGCCTGGATGCAGTCGGGCGGGTCGGCGCACCGCGGCTAAAGCGACCTACGACCCGGGAAGGCGGGCAGAAGCGCCACCTTTCCTGATTCAGCGGGCCCGATGTCGAGGCGCTGGATCTCGCTGGTGCCCTCGAAGATGGTGTAGATCTTGCGGTGACGATCTGAGTGCCGCTGACGCTACGTCGAAACCAGACCCGACCTGCGGTTTCCATGCCGCACCCTTTCCGTCTGCCGTAGGTACTTTTCATACTCTCGCGGAACAGGGACAGAACAGACTGGGCGGACGGGGAGGTCGCCTACCTCGCTCGCCAGCCATTCATCCAGGCTATCGCGGCTCTATAAAATACTACCACCTAATATCAATAGATTGGCTTACGATCGCCCTGCCGTCCGCTGCATGCGCCTAGCTTCAGGCTAAGTACCATTGAGCATACTTCACAGTTTGGCGATAAGGCGCAATACTGCGGCCTCTGATTAATATCGCCATAATATCCTGCGGACTGACTATCCCGGCCAACACTATTGCCGCGGCAGAAGCGCGCTGGTGCCGTATCAGGCTACGCTCACCCGGTCCTGGTGGGACGATTGCATCTCGATGTGCAGTATCCGTTGGCTGTCGTTGAACTGATCGACCGCTGCTGCATACTGCCTGCCAAGCTTGCCGCGCGCAGCCCGATTCACTTGACGAAGACTGCAGGGGCACTCCCGGCGCACTCAGTGCCGCGCTTATGTCCGGCTGGACGCCATTCGGGCTTCTGCGCTGACGCGCTGGATGATAGCCCGGTGCGGTCAGCGCGCCACAGAAGCGGTCTCGTTCCAAGAGTGGATTCGGCAAGGGCCTGAGAGCACCGCACCTACGTGGGTTGATCGGCTACGATGCCGGAAACGCCTGGGTGGAGGCGGCGGAACGGGCAGAAGGGCCGTCATCGGTGCCAACCAACATGCACGTCGAGTTGCTGATCGACGTGGGCGGGGATGAAGCATACCGAGCGGTGGTTTCCGATTGGCTGGCATCGGCGATCACAGCGGTCTTCCCGGAGGTCCCGGGTGCTGCCTACCCGCATTCCTCGTTGGGCGCGGCCTCCCTTCAGTTCGGTGGGAGGAGCCGGAGCCGCAAGTTCACGGCGGCGAACCTTGACTGGGCGTTGAACGAGGCCGTGGCCGGCTGCTCGATCTGGTGGGCGGTGACGCGTTCCGGCGTGCGGGACCATGCCATGGCGCGTGTGCGGCGTGACGATGTGGACAAGTCATTCGCCCAGCTGATCCTGGACGTCCCGGAGGAGCTCTTCGTGGACCGGTCCGTCCAGCAACGGGTGTTGGAAGTGGTGCGTGAGCTAGCGGACATCACCGATTCGGTGTTCGGTGCGGTCGGCTACGGGGGCGATGCCACGCGCACGGAGCTGGAGTACGCGTTGAGATCTTACGGGGTGTTCAGCGAGTACCCGGCGGCTCGGCAATACCTTCGCGGCTATGACTGGGTGACAGTGGTTCCGAAGGAGATCGCGGCGGACCTGGGCGGCGTTGGCGCATTGACGGACAGCGGGGCGTTTCATCGCGTTGTGGGCCTGGCGTCCGGCGCAGTGGTGCTCGTCGCGACCGAGGAGTTCTCCGAATACGGGGACGTGGCTGCGCGCCGTGTGTTCGAGACTGTAGCCCGCGTGCTGAAACCCGGCCTTCCGCGACCTCGGCCTCAGTTGGGTGTGCCGCGTCCCAGGACCCCATTGGTGCTCCAGGACGCAGCAGACTACGGAGCTGATCTACGTACATAGCAGCTGCCTGTAGGCACGGCTTCGCGATCATGTCGCTAGGGTGAGGCGTGTGCGGTGGTGGTGCCAGCGGGCGCGGGCTTGGTGGCGTCGACGCCAGTCAGACCAGGCTAGATGGAGATTCTCGTTCTGGTTCGCCGGTGCTCGTTGGGCATTGGTCGTGATCAGTATGCGCTGGATCTCGGGGACGGTCAGTGCGGTCATGCCGCAGTCGACGGGTGCTTTCCGGTCGTCGGGGTTGGTGGGCAGGGGCTTCGGGGTCTTCGCCTTGGGTCGCTTGTTGGGCCGGTAGCTGGGTCCGTTCGTGAAGACCTGGTGGCTGGTGTTGATGATCCGGTCGAGCAAGGACTCCGCGACAACGGGGTTGGGGAACGGCCCGTACCAGTCCTGGGGTGCCCGGTTAGCGGTGACGGCCAACCGACGTGCTCGGCCTCGCCTGCTTACAAGGCCGCCGCCCAGATCAAAGTATGCGCGTAGTCTGATGTACAGGTATCTTTGATGGAAGACGGCACTCGCGAGCGTGGGCTTCCGAACGTCGTTACGTCATGAGGTGCACGAGCACGAGGGGGCAAGATGACACAGGATCCACGAGGTATCTATGAGCAACCGTCTGAACAGGCGACGATGCGGTGCCCGAATTGCCACGGCACAGGCGAGATTCCCATCCCGACCCCTACGGGAGTGGTGCGGAACAGATGCGAAATATGCGGCGGAACGGGAAATATTCCCGAGACGGCTGAGAATATAGCATTTGCGGGGCAATTGCACCGTTCGCGGGCGCGCGCACGGGGCTGTTTCTGGCTGGTAGTGCTTGCGCTCATAGCGCTGATACTCATGCTGCTTGTAATCGGCGGACTCATCATTAAGAGCCAATAGCCAAGTATTGAGGCTGCCCGCGCACAGCCACGCAGTCAGCCACGCCCGTCGCCGCGCGCCCTGCCAACCTCATCGGGCGGTGAACCTTTCTTCACCTCATCTAGTATCTGGCCCAGACCTGCGCCCTCTTCACCCACTCCACGGCCGGATGAAGGGGGCACAGTGCTGCTGCGCGAACCCCAGCAGCGCCGCACCCCCGGCGCCAGGCCATCGAAACCCAGCCCACTCGCCAGGCCGCCCGCCGGCCCACTTGCATGTGGGAGAGCATCGAAACTGTGCCAGTCTATTGGGACGAAGCGGTTGCGGACCTGTGACTCAGCGCGCTGCAATAGAGCCATGCAGTGGGGTGGATGTAGACGCTACGTTCTTATTGGGGCCCTGGCCGCAGCGGTAATTGTGATATTTGCTATCATGTACGGTGAACTGCCCTGGTGGGAGACGAGTTCGTAGAGGTCGTCGGCCTGCTGGGCGGTGACGGCGTGGAGCCAGCGCAGGGCGGCGAGGTCGCGGATCTGGACCGCGGGCAGCGTCGGGGAGGCGGTGAAGTCGAAGCCTTCGAGGGTGGCGGCGGTATCGAAGCGGGCGCGGTGCAGGCGGCGGGCCATGCCCTGGGCCTCGCGCCGGGCGATCTCGTCGTCGCACAGGATCTGGAAGGACTCGAGGTGCCCGAGGTCGCCGCCGTGGGCTTTCGCCAGGCGGGCGTCGAGGGTTTCGAGCATGCCGGAGAGTTTGAGGGTGTTGAGGCTGTCTGCGAGGCCGGGGCGCAGCACGGTCACCGGCTCTCGTCCTTCGTCGCGGGTGAGGGTGCGGCGGTAAGCAGAGTGCGGAGGGGTTCGGCGTGCAGGCCGGCGGCAGCGAAGAGCATGTCGACGGCGCCGCGGTAGCCGAAGTGCTCATCGAGGGCGTCGGCGCCGGCGGGGTTCCGCCCACCCCGCGCTGATGGTCACGCGCCGCGCCGGATGCAACCGGCACGACTGGAACGCGGCGCGCCGGGCAATCGCGGGCCGCTGTACAGACAGCCGCACCCTATGCAGGGTGCGGATGGTTCGGTTCGCCCCGAGGGATTCGAACCTCTCACCATTTGATCCGTAGCTGAGGCGGATCAGCTATCGAATATGCCAGCTTGGGCTGTGACGTCCGATCTCCCGCGCTCCGGTCCGGTCGCCCGCCGCCATCCCGTCCTACCGGTAGCCGATCGTGCCGCGCCGTCCGCGCCCATCCGCTCGCCCGCCGCTCGCCCAGCGTTCGAAATCCGGCCGCTCCGTGGTGCGCACTTCCGACACGTCCTAGAGGGCCGTCACGTGCCGTCCGCTGAACGCGCGCCTAGCTCGGCGCCACCGGCATCGAGCCGAACCCGTCGAACAGGTAGGCGTAGACCTGGGCGAGGTAGAACGCAAGCTGATCGGCGGCTTCGATCGGCCGCTGCTGGATGAGATGCCGAAGGCCCACGGCGACGCAGTCGCGGTAGTCGGGCCAGGCGAGGGCGAAGGTCGGCTGGAGCATGCCCAGATCGTCCACTGCCTCGCAGCCGAGTAGTCCGGCGCAGAAGTTGAGGAAGCGGCGATCGACGCCGGTCACCTCGAGCCCCAACGATGCAAGCGGCACGGAGAGCGGGTCGAGATCGCCGGCCGGATACGGATAGAGCGTCGTGTTCCACAACTGGTCGCCCTCGGCCGGCCCGGTGGCGGCGTCGGCGGTCTCGGCAGGCCGATAGACGCCGTAGACCAGCCCGCCGAGGAAGTCTCCGCGGGTGTAGCTGGTGGAGCCGTCCTCGTTGATCGGCATTCGGGTGCTGATGCCGATCGCGGTGGCCTTGTCGGCATGCAGGCCCGGTCCGTAGACCGTAGCGAACGGGAGCACCGGTGCGAGGTCGTGGTGCTCGACCGCGTGGGCGCGCGCCACATTGTCGGCGGTGACCAGAGCCTCCTCGGAGTCGAAGCGCGTGGCCCAGGGCCCGACCCCGCCGCAGCCGGTCGTGCAGCCTCCCGATCAGGCCCTGGTTGCGCCAGCGCCGGATGAACCGGTAGACCGCGGCCCAGTCCGGGAAGTCCACCGGCACCGCCCGCCACTTGATCCCGTTGTCCAGCACGTAGAACACCGCGTCCATCATCTCCGGTGGCAGTAGCCCTCCGGCTGCCACCGCGCCCGCCAAGCCAGGCCGGCAACGGGATCGCCGGTAGGATCCGCTCCCACTGCTCATCCGTCAGATCCGTCGGATAGGCCCGCACACGCACCGGCCGGTCCCCGGCATTGCCATAACGGTGCGCGAGACAGACGCAACCAACGGCGCGGCGGCTGGAATCGGCGGCGGCACTCGCGTACAACGAAGACAACAGGGCCTCCCTGCTCGATGGATCTCAACAACCCCGAGCTACACCGGAGGCCCTGTCTTTATGCACGTCGGCATCGACGAGCACCCGAACGAGATCCCGCACACGTGCACTCGGAAACACCGCGGAGGGCTATTAGAGCCCCCGCGAGCGGGGCCCAGCACCGTGGAGGTGCGCTTGAGTGTTCGCAGACGTGCGCTATCGCCGGTGTTGGAGGAACGCCCGATGACGATCGACCTGGAATCTCTCGCCGCCCGACTGGACCGGGTGGAAACTGAGCTGGCCCTGCACAGGCTCGTCCACGACTACTGCATCGCCGCCGATCACCGCGACGCGCAACGCTGGGATGCGGTGTGGACTCACGATGCCGTCTGGGAGACAAGTCCGGATCGCGTCTACCGGGGCACAGTCGAGATCCGTCGTGCTGTTGAAGTGCAGTGGGCCACCTTCCCAGCGATGCAGCACGCGACCTCCAACCACATCGTCGACCGGATCAACGGCGACACGGCGGCCGGCCGCTGCGACGCGGTCGTCCTGGTACAACTGCCCGACCTGCGATGGATCGTGGGCGGAGGCGCGTACGAGGACGAATACCGCCGCGAGGATGACCGGTGGCGGATCGCCCGCCGGACAGTGGTGCGACCTTTTGACCTCGCGCCACTCGCCGCGAGTAACTCTCCGATCCTTTTAGACGAAGACGACTGAACAGCGGCGGCCAGGCAGGTCAGCAACACGCCACCCGTCATCGATCACCCCTCGGCCGAAGGAGGTACCCACCTTACTGGCGTCCACTGACACCGTGCGGGGCCCTACCGTGCATGGTCGAGTTGAGGGCCGTTGTGACCGGATACGGCCCGTTGGGGGGAGCTGACAGGAGTTGGGCTGAACTGGTGCCGCTAGCGTCGTTGCGCCCGCGTGCGCTTGAGGATCTCGGTGAGCCGTGTGTAGCCGACCCCGTTGTTGAGCGCGGCGACGAGCTCGTCCGGACAGAGTTCGTAGAGCTCCCCCACCAGCTGCGGGCCCTGTTGTCCCAGATCCGGTAGCCGCCTGGGACGCCGCGGGGTACGTATCTCCGCTTGCTCATCGTGCCCTGATTCTACCGGGGCTCAGCGGGAGGTCGCCTGGTCTTCAGCGTGGTCGACGGTTTCTCGTCGATCCCGAGGCCTCCGCTGCGTAGAGCATAGCGCCGTGCCGCGGCCACGCGAGCTTGTCCACCTCGGAACTGTCCATCTCAGAACCTTGGCCGCGGCTTCGGGCGATCGCTAGAGTCGGGCCCTACATGGGGCCTCTGCAGCCTTTGTGTCAAATCATCACATTTGCATGTGCGCGTCCCGTTCCCTTTCAGTCGTGACGGCGGGAGGAGGTGTGACATGGCAGAGGAATCGCATGTACGCGAGATCGTGCAGGAGTGCGCGGAGAAGTCCGAGGACCTCGAGATGATGTGGTGGCGAGCGACTTTCGACACCGCGAGCCTCGTGCTCGAGGGCGCAGACGAGCCCCTCGCGACGGATGAGTCCGCGATCACCGCAAGCTGACGCCTGAGCAGCACGGTACGGCGGGCTGCGGAGGCTCCATGCACCTTTGGCACCCGGACGCCGTGGAGAGGATCTCATGCCGGGACTGCTCACCCTCATAGTCAAAGCGACCCGCGAGTGCAATCTGCGCTGCTCCTACTGCAACGACTGGCGCAGCACCGCCAACGCGATCTCCCTGGAGACCGCCGATCTGATGGTCCGCCGGGCGATGGCCGCCAAGGACGTCACCGCAGTGCACTTCAACTGGCACGGCGGCGAGCCGACGCTGGTGCCCCTCGACTTCTACCGGCACGTCTTCGCCGAGCAGGCGCGGCACCGGCCGGCCGGGCGGAAGTTCACCAACACGCTGCAGACGAACGGCACGCGGCTGACCGACGAGTGGCTCGACTTCCTGGTGGCCCAGCACGTGGGCCTCGGCATCAGCATCGACGGGCCGCCCGAGATCCACGATCGGATGCGCCCGACACGCGGCGGGGGCTCCTCCTCGCGGCTGATCGAGAAGACGCTCGTCAAAGTGCGCGACCGCGGAATCCCGCACGGCGTCAGCATCGTGGCCTCGCACGAGCTGGTCGGCAAGGGGCCGGAGTACATCTGGTCCTTCCTGCAGAGCGCTGGGATCTCGAACGTCACGCTGGTCCCCGTGCGCCCGCCGAACCCGGTGGCCGGGGACGAGGCCGCGCCGACCATCTCCCCCGAGTTCCTCGGCGGCGCGGACTGGTCGGCCTACCTGTGCGGGCTGTTCGACCTCTGGTGGTCGAGCGACTCCACGGTGAAGATCAACAACTTCGACGCCGTCCTGCGCAAGCTGCTCGGCCGGGCGCCGCGCAGCTGCCTGATCTCAGGCAACTGCCTCGGTTCGGTCTACGGGATCGAGGCCGACGGCACGATCATGCACTGCGAGCTGTTCCAGGGCGAGCCGGACCGGGCCTTCGGGAACCTTGCGAGCACCACCTTCGACGAGGTCGCGGCGGATCTGCGGATGGCGGCGCTGCGCCAGGCGGACGCGGAGCGGCTCGGCCGGTACCGCGAGTGCCCGACCTTCGGCATCTGCGCCGGCGGCTGTCCGCACGAATGGTACATCCACGAGGGCTACGGCAAGGCGGACCAGCTCGGCTCCTGTTGCGGCTGGCGCCCGCTCGTCGAGCACATCGCCAAGCGGCTGGCGGCGAGCAAGGTACCCGCGGAAGCGCTCGCATGGACGTCCTAAGGTAGGCAGCGGACGACGAGGGCGCGGCGGAGGCGGTACGGCCGTGGCTGGTACCGGGCGAAGGCCTGGCCGTGGTGGCGCGGGCGATCCGGGCACACGCCCGGCACGAGGACACCGCCGCCGTCGGCCGCCTGCAGGTTCCGTCCGTCGTCGCGGAGCAGTTGGAGAAGGCGCTCGCCGCCGACGCGTCCTTCGCCCACGAGGCGGGCGGCTGCGGCGGGATCCACCTGCCTCCGGGCCGGATCCAGAAGGAGCCGCGGGTCTACGCCGATCTGTGCGGCCTGGCCGCCGAGGCCACGGTGACCGTCGGCGGCTCGTTCAGCGAACCGCTCGCCGTCTCGAAGATCGTGTTTGCGCACAGCCGGCTCGCCATCGACTTCGGCGACGCGCCGGAACCCGTGACCCTGGCAGCGCACGACGGCGAGGTGCGGCTCAGCCGCGGCGACACGCGCGTCACCCTGGCGCCCGCCGCCGGGACGGGGACCCTCGCGGTACGCCGGAGCAGCCCGAGGGTTCAGGTCCGGCAGTCGGTCCGGACCGCGGATATGCGCCTGGCCACCGAGGACGGCCTGCTCCCCCTCGGCATTCCGGACTTCTTCGCGATCGCCGAGCCGCCGGGTGACGAGGACCTCGCAGGCCTCGAACGTACGCTGCAGCTGCTGGAGCGGGCGTCGCCGCAGACGCTGGCCGAGTTGACCGCCGTCGCACGCGCCCTCGTGCCGCTGCAGCGGCCACCGGGCCGGGCCATCCACAGCAGCAGCGCGCGGGAGCTGCCGGGCGTGGTCTACGCCGTCTTCGCCGACCCGCTGGAGGCGCTGGCGATGGTCTGCCATGAATACCATCACCTGAAGCTGTTCCTGCTCGAAGAGAGCGCCACGCTGCTCGGCGATCCGAGCCGGCCGGTCAACGCGCCGTGGCGGCCGGACACGCGGCAGGCGGAGGGCGTGCTGCACGGGACCTACGTCTTCTTCGGCATCGCCACGACCTTCGCGCGGCTCTTCACCGTGCTCAATCCGACCCGCCGGGGTTATCGCCGGCTCGCGATCTGGCGCGCGTGCGTGGAGGCGGGAATCGCGCAGCTCGCGTCGGCGGACGCACAGCCGACGGCCGCCGGCGAGGCGCTGGTGAACGGCATGGGCGCGATCAACGCCGCGGCGCTGGCCGAGCTCGAGGAGAGCCACCACCATGAGGTCCAGAGGGCCCGCAGAGTCATCGGGGAGCATCTGGCCGCCGCAGGGACCGAGGAACGGAGGGAACCGTGGTATCTCCTCAGCTAGGGTCGGGCTCGCCCGACCATCTCGCCGCGGACCATCTCGCCGCCGACTATCTCGCCACCGTGCAGAGCAGCGCCGTCGCCCTGGCCGACCTGGCCGAGGACGACCCGACGCTGATCGTCCCCGGGTGCCCGGCGTGGACCCTGGCGGACCTCGTCCATCACGTCGGGGCGGTCTACCTCCACGTCAGCGAGCTGACCAGGAGCCGCCCCGTCTCGGGCAAGGAGGTCAAGACCCGGCTCGGTCCGGTCCGGGCGCCCGCCCCGGGCACGATGCGGGCCTGGTTCACGCAGGCCACTGACACGCTCGTGGACACCCTCGCGGCCGCGGGCGAGGACGAGCGGATCTGGTCGTGGTCGAGCGAGCGGACCGTGGCGTTCTGGATCCGGCGGATGTGCCACGAGACGGTCGTGCACGAATGGGACGCCGCCAGCGCGCACGGCGAGGACCTGCGCATCGAGCCGGGCCTGGCCGGCGACGGGATCGACGAGTTCGTCACGCACTTCGTACCCTTGATGCGCCGCCGCCGCAGCGCCGTGGCCGCGTCCGGCGAGCACTATCTGGTCGAGTGCACCGACGTGGCCTCGGCGTCCTGGGACGTGGCGTTCGGCGAGGGCGCCCTCGACGCGGGGGCGGACGGCAGCGGCACGGCGCCGCCCGATCCGAACCCGGTGGCCCTGCGCGGTGCGGCGCAGGACCTGCTCCTGCGCTTCTGGCGACGGCCGCTTCAGCCGAACCCGGACCCCGACCCCGACTCCCTGACCGCCGCGGGGTTCGAGCGCTGGTGGAGGGTCGTCGGATGCCCGTGAAGGGAGTTGACCGATGAACCCGTCGCCGTCGATGGGTGGCGCAGCCCCGCTGAACCGGCTGACCGACCGCGAGCGGTTCCTGTTCGACCTGAACGGGTTCGTGGTCGTGCGCGGGGCCCTGACGGAGAGTCATGTGGCCCGGCTCAACGAGGCCGTGGACCGGCACCCGGAGGGCATCGCGCGCTCGACCCTCGGGCCGGGGCCGTCGAAGACGCTGGGCGGCAGCCGGCGCTGCCGCGGGTTCAAGCCGGATCCGCTGCAGTTGCCCGAGCCGGACGCGCGCCCCTTCCGCGAGCTGGTCCGCAACCCCGAGTCCCGGCGCTACCTGGACTCCCTCCTCGGCCGCGGCTGGCGCCTCGACTCGGCACCGGAGATCATCCTCGCCGATCAGGGTGCCGACGGCATGTGCCTGCACGGCTCCGGCCAGCGGTGGTTCTCGCCGGTGACCTACTACTCGTACGCGAACGACGTCATCCGCTGCGGCATGATCACCTTGGAGTTCGCACTGACCGCCGCGCGGGCCGGGGACGGCGGGTTCGCCTGCATTCCCGGGAGCCCCAAGGCGAACCTGCACTGCCCCGCGTCCATCTTGAAGTGGGAGCAGGACACCGAGCTCGTGCGCCAGATCGAGATGGAGCCGGGCGATCTGATCGTCTTCACGGAGGCCCTGCTGCACGGCACGCTGCCGTGGCGCGCGGCGCATCAGCGGCGGGTCATCCTGATGCGCCAGGTGCCGAAGGTGAACTGCACCGTCCCGCCCCGGCTCGCCTACCATCAGACGAGCTACCCCGACTGGATCAACGACCTCGCGCCGGAGGACCGGGTGCCGTTCGAGGCCCCTTACTTCCTGGAACGCCCGGTGCTCACCGAGGACGACACGGTGGAGCCGGCCACGGAATGGGTGTGACGATGAAGAACCGACCCGCCTCGACCTTCGCGCCCCTGCGCACGCGGGACTTCAGGGTGCTGTGGGCGGGGCAGAGCGTGAGCCTGTTCGGCGACCGCGTCTTCCCGATCGCCCTCGCCACCCTGCTGCTCACCTCGGGCCGCGGAGCGTCAGGGCTCGGACTCGTGCTGGCGGCGCGCTCGGTCGCCCTCGTCGCGGTGGTGCTTCCCGCGGGCGTGCTCGCAGACCGGGTCAGGCGCACCCACGTGATGTTCGCCGCGAACCTGCTGTGCCTGGGCGGCGTCGCCGGCCTCGCTTTGGGCCGGTATCCGGTCTCGGTGGGCCTGGCCTGTGTCTGCGGGGCCGCGGTCGGCGCCGGCGAGGGCATCTTCACCCCGGCATTCAGCGCCGTGGTGCCCCAGGTCCTCCCGGACGAGGACATGCAGTCCGGCAACGCCCTGATGTCGCTCTCCAGCCAGACGGCGATGATCGCCGGCCCGGCGCTCGGCGGCCTGCTGGTCGCGCTCGGGAGCCTGCGCAGCGCCTTCCTCATCGACGGTGCGACCTTCGTGGTCAGCTGCGCCTGCCTGGCGGCCATCCGGGTGGAGCGGCCCGAGCCCACCGGGGAAGGCATGTCGCTGCGCGTCGCCGCGGGCGGTTTCGCCGAGGTCGCCAAGCGCCCGTGGGTGAGTGCGGTGATGCTGATGTCCTGTGTGCAGATGGTCTTCGCCTCCGCCACCTGGACCCTGCTGCTGCCGGTGATCGCGCGCACCCGCTTGGACGGCACGCCCGCGTACAGCGCCTTGCTGGTGACCTTCGGCGCCGGGGCCCTGCTCGGCGCGCTGGCGGCGAGCCGGTGGCGGCCGTCCAGGCCGGGGGCCGCCGCGTTGGCCGCGCTCCTGCCGTTCGGGGCGATGCTCGCCGTCATGGCGGTGTCCCGTTCGGTGTTCGTGATCGGCGCCGCGACGGCGTTGGCGGGGGCGGGCCTGGAGTTCTTCGGCATCGCCTGGATGACGGCGCTGCAACGCGGGATCCCCGAGCGCGCGCTGGCCCGGGTCATGTCCCTGGACTACTTCGTCAGCGGCCTGCTGTACCCGATCGGCCTGGCCGCCATGGGCCCGCTGGCCTCGCATTTCGGAGCGGGCGCGATCCTGGTCCTCGGCGCGGCGGTCCTCGCCGCCAGCACCCTGGGCCCGATGTTCGTGCCCGGCGGCCTGGACTTCGCCGATCCCGGGCCCGCGCCCGGGCCGGTCGACCGGGCGAGCGTGGTGGGGAGCAGCGCCGATGGCTAGCCGCGATCAGGTGAGCGTGCCGCTGGAACGCGGCCTCGCCGGGCAGTTGCACGCCCCGGCCGCCGTCAACGGCAAGAGCGTCTCGGCGTTCCTCGACACCGGCGCCATGTGCACGGTCCTGTGCCTCTCCCTCACCTCGGACCTGGGCCTGGAGACGCGGGCATCCGGCCGGCGCGTCGGGGGTGCGGGCGCGGTGACCCTCGAGGTGTTCGAGGTCGTGGACGCGCTGTTCGAGCTCGGCGGGGTTCCGTCGCCCGGCCTGCCGCTGCTGGCGACGGACCTGAACCGGGTCAACGGCGGCCGGCGCCGTAACGGCGATCTGCGGATCGACGTGGCATTGGCCGGCGAGCCTGCGGAGCCTGCGACGTCAAGGGCCATCGGACCATCCCCTTGTGTTGACCGGGATCTCACCTCGCAGACTAGGAAGGCCGCCTACTCCCGCGATACCACCGCACTATCGTCGAACTCTGCCGCCGGCTTCATCGCGGCCGCGACGAGGGCGGCCAGCTCCGGCGGGCCTTCGAGGTAGCTCCAGTGGTCCCCGTCGAGCAGGTGGAAGTCCGCGTCGGCGCAGCCCTCCCAGCCGGGCCAGACCACGGACGGCGGCACGACCTCGTCGGCGCTCCAGCCGATGACCGTCACCGGCACCGGGATGCGGGGTTCGCCGTCGTACGCGTAGCCGCGCTCCACGCGCATGTCGAACAGCAGGCTCCGGGCGGCCAGCTCCGCGTGGTCGGCGGGCAGGGTGAAGCCCATCCGCGCCAGGCAGATGTCCTGGATCTCGGCGACCGCGTCGAAGGTCTCGAGGTCGACGAAGCTGAGCCGGCCGTAGAGGCCGCGGTGGGCCGGCCCCCAGGAGGAGCAGAACAGGCGCTCGGGCAGCGGCAGTCCCGCCTCCTGCAGCCGGAACGTGGTCTCCACCAGGTAGGGGAAGGCGCCGCAGTGCCCGATGAAGGCATAGCGACGGTCCACGTACCCTGATATCGCGGCGACGGTCGCGTCCGCGAATTCGCGGTGGGTCCGCAGCGGTGCCTCGTCGGTCCGGTCCTCCCGGCCGGGCGGCTGCAGGGGGCAGAGCACGCCGTCGCCGATCTCCCGCGGCCAGGCGTGGTAGGTCGCGGACGCGCCCACTCCGGCGTAGGGGAAGGCGAAGAGGGCGAACTCGCCGTCGCCGGGCTCTGCGCGCAGCATCGTCGCGCCGGTCACGGATCGCGTGGTCGGGCTCATCGGCCGCCGGCCGTCCTTTCCGCGTCCTCGATCAGGCCCCGCACCGCCGTGGCCGTTCCCGCGATGGTCGGGTCTTCGTAGAACCCGCGGGCCTCGAGGACGACCCCGTACTCGCCGGAGATCGCGGTGGTGATCCGGGCGGCGAGCAGCGAGTGGCCGCCGAGCTCGAACAGCCCGTCGTCCACACCGATCCCGTCGATGCCGAGGACGTCCTCCCACAGGCCGGTGAGCCACGCCTCGATCTCGGTGCTGACCGCGCGGTAGGGCCGGGTCAGTTGCGGACGTTGCCGGCTGCGGCGGCTCGCGAGGTCCGAGCGGTCGACCTTCCCGTTGGCGTTGAGCGGCAGCGTGTCGATCCGGGTCAGCCGAGCGGGGACCATGTAGTGCGGGAGGACCGCGTGCAGGGCCTTGCGCAGCTCAGGTGTCGGCAGCGGGTCGTCGCTCTCGTAGAACGCGGCGAGTGTCCGGCCGCCGACGCTGTCGCGCTGCGGCACCACCGCAGCGTCGCGCACGCCGGGCAGTGCGCGTAGCGCGGCCTCCACCTCGCCGGGCTCGACCCGGAATCCGCGGATCTTGACCTGGAAGTCCGCGCGCCCGATGAACTCGATCGTGCCGTCGGGCCGCCGGCGCACGAGGTCTCCGGTTTCGTACATCCGGGCCCCGGGTTCAGGCGCGAACCGGTGCGGCAGGAAGCGACGCGCGGTGAGGGCGGGCTGGCCGAGGTAGCCGTCGGCGAGGCCCTCGCCCGCCGCGAAGAGCCCGCCGGTCTCGCCGTCGGGCATCGGGTTCAGGTCCGCGTCCAGGATGAGGACGGAGGTCCCCCTGACGGGCCGTCAGATCGGGACGGTTCCCTGCTCCACCGGAGCGGACACGGGGTGGCAGGTGGTGTAGGTGGTGTTCTCGGTCGGGCCGTAGGCGGCGATCAGCCGGGCTGCGGGCAGCGCGGCGAATGCGCGGTTGACGTGCGGTACCGAGAGCACGTCGCCCCCGGTCAGCAGGTAGCGCAGCGCGGGCAGGTCCGCCAATCCGGCATCGACGACCTGGTGGAACAGTCCCGTGGTCAGGAACCACACCGTGACGCCCT
Organism: Actinospica robiniae DSM 44927; assembly: GCF_000504285.1. Taxonomy (NCBI): domain Bacteria; kingdom Bacillati; phylum Actinomycetota; class Actinomycetes; order Catenulisporales; family Actinospicaceae; genus Actinospica; species Actinospica robiniae. The sequence continues at coordinate 1,683,644 of NZ_KI632511.1, forward strand.
CACGGCGGGCCAGTTCGATCAGCTCGACCGGGCTCAGGTCCGGCAGGGGCGCAGGGACCACGGCCGCGCCGTGCAGCAGCGGCACCCAGATCTCGAAGGTAGACGCGTCGAAGGCGGTCGGCGCGGCGTGCAGGAACACGTCGTCCGGCCGGACGTCGATGTAGTCGGGGTCTTGCGCCAAGCGCAGCACCGCGCGGTGCGGCACGCACACCCCGCGCGGCGAGCCGGTGGATCCCGAGGTGTACGCGATGTAGGCGGTCCGGCCGGGGTGCTCGACGCGCGTCGGCGGCGCCTGCGGCTCGTCGACGTCGGACGGCTCGGGTGGCAGCAGCTCACGGATCGGGGCGGGAACGCGTCCGAGGTGCTCTTGTCCGCAGATGACGAGTTCGACCCCGGCGTCGTGCAGCAGCGCGGCCAGCCGCCCGTCGGGGTCGCGCGGATCGAGCGCGAGATAGGCCCGGCCGGCCTTGAGGATGCCGAGCAGCACGGCGATCGACGTCGTCGAACGGTTCATCAGCACGGCCACGGGGGCGTGGCCCGGGACGTCGCCCGGACCGGCGGCGCGGGCCAGGAGCCGGGCCACGTCATCGCTGCGCGCGTCCAGTTGCGCGTAGGTGAGCCGGTCTTCCCCGGCGCGGACGGCCACGGCTTCGGGCGTCCGGCGCGCGCAGTCGACGAAGAGCCGGTGCACGGACTCCGGCGTCGTCACAGTTCCGCTCCGTCCTCGAGGAGCACCGCTGGTTCGGTCGGTGCCTGCTCGGCGCTGCCCGCGAGCGTGCTCGGGAGGAACGCGGCCGCGCAGGCCGCGGCCAGCACGAAGGCAGTGGCCAGATTCATCGCCCAGACCACGCCGAGGGCGCCGCCTAGCGCGGCCCCGCCGAACCCGCCGACGATGGTGGACCCGGCCTGCACAGTGAAGTAGGACGCTGAGACCCGGCCCAGGGCGTGGTCCGGGGTGGCGGCCTGGACGGAGGTGTCGACGGTCACGAACGCGCATATCGCCGGGATGCCGATCAGGGTGAACAGCGCGGCGTCGGCCACGACCGAGTGCAGGTTGAAGGTGGCCAGGAACGCCAGGCCGAGGGCGAGGAACGAGCCCGGGAGCAGCAGCCGCGCCGGCACCCGGGCGCCGAGCACCCGGCTGAGCGGGGCCCCGATGACGAATCCGAGGCCGAAGAAGGCGAACAGCACGCCCAGGGTCCGCCCGCCCGCCCCGAGTTCCTCGCTCATGTAGGGCACGAGCAGCACCGTCAGTGTGCTGTTCCCGACCGCGGCGAGGCCGCCGGCCAGGAACAGCGGGGGCAGCCCGCGCGTGCGGGCGACCAGCGCCCAGCCCTCGCACGCCTCGCGCAGGAATACGGCGAGGGCGGCGCCGGAAGCCCGCTTCGGCTTGGTTTCCGGCGTCTGCCGGGTCCTGATGAGCGCGACGGAGAGCGCGGCGGCGAGGTAGCTGCCGATGTCCGCCGCGACGATCGGCGCGAACCCGAACAGCGCGTAGAGCGCGCCGCCGAGCGGGGCGCCGATCAGCCGCACCAGGCCGCCGACCAGGGCGTTGAGCGAGTTGGCCGCGCGCAGCTGCGGCCCGCGCCCGACGATGAGCGGGATCATCGCCTGGCGCGCGGGGTTGAACAGCTGGCTGAAGGAGGCCTCGATGAACAGGGCCGTGTAGAGGATCCAGATCTCGCCCACCCGGTGCACGGTCAGCATGAGGCCGACCGCGGCGGCGCGGGCCAGATTCGTGGCGATCATCGTGCGGCGCCGGTCCCAGCGGTCCACGAGCACGCCCGCCACCGGGCTGAGCAGGAGGGCGGGCACCGTCTCGGTCGCGAGGGCCAGTCCCGAGGCGAGCGTGGAGCCGCTCAGCCTCAGGACGTAGTAGGGCACGGCGAGCAGCATGAACCAGTCGCCGACGTTGGAGAGGAACTGGCCGACGACCAGATAGCGCAGATCACGCAAGCGCAACACCTCGCGCATGGCTACGCGTCGCCCCCTTCGCCTCCGGGCGCCTCGGTGGCGCGGGAGAGCAGGCAGCCGAACTCCAGCGCGGTCGAGTCGACCCGGGGATCGGTCGTCATCCACGCCTCGACCCGGGTCCCCGCGTCGCTGAAGAGCCGGCGCCAGAAGCCGGTCGTCTCCAGACGCTGCTCGGTGACCTGGTGCAGCAGGTAGTACGGGTTGTAGTACGCGGTCCCCAGGCCGTGCCGCATCTTCGACGGGTCGTCAGGCCGGTGGTCGACTTCGATCACGACCAGGTGGGAGTCCTCGGCGCAATGCACCGCGGCGTGCACCAACTGGACCACGGCGTCCCGGTCCTGCTGCTCCAGCACCTCCTGGAGCGAGAACGCCGTCAGGTAGGCCGTGCGGCCGCGCGGGAGCCCGTCGCCCCGGGCCAGATAGCCCTCGGCGCTGTCCACGGCGAAGGAGACTTCGAGCCCGGATTCGGCCGCGGCCCGGCGGGCCGCTGCGATGCTCGGCGGATGCGGATCGACGCCGACGCCGCTCGGCCCGTCGCCGCACAGGTCCAGCAGGATCGTCCCGTCCCCGCAGCCGAGGTCGACGATGGTGTCCACCGGGCCGGGCAGCTCCCGCAGCAGCCTGCGGACGAGCGGAAGCGCGTCGTAGCGGCTCATTCCGCAGCTCCCCTTGCCGACTATGGCGCCGTTCCGGCCAGCATAGACCGCGGGGTCCGCCATCGTCTCGGGCAGTTGCCCGAGTGTGTCGGCGTAGAAAGCGCTGGCGCAGGCCCTGCGCGACACGACGGCAGGCCACCGGTTGAAGGTGACGGTGACCGCCGACGCCCGTAGCTGCGTCGAGCGGGCCGACCTCGTCGTCCCCGTCACCACGGTCACAGAAGGCTACCTGCCGTACGCGTGGCTCAAGCCCGGCGCGCTGCTCGCCCACGTCTCACTCGACGACGCGATGCCCGACGTCGTCGAGGCCGCCGCGATGGTACTCGTCGACGACTGGGGCCTGGTCAGCGCGGCCAGCGAAGGCTGCTCGGACGCATGTACCGGGCCGGCGAACTGCTGAGCCCGCAAGGCGAGGCCCACCCGGAGGCCGTCCCCCGAGCGGGCGCCCGGCGCGTGGACGGCACGCTCGGGGAGGTGCTCACCGGCGCGGTACCGGGCCGCAAGTCCGAGACCGACGTCATCCTGAGCAACCCGTTCGGCATGTCAGTACTCGACCTCGCCGTGGCCGAACCGGTCTTCCACGTGGCCCGCGACCTGGGAATCGGCCTGCGCCTGTAACCCTGAGGACGGATGATGGCCTTCTTCCTGCTCACCGAGAACACCTTCCACTCGGGCTACCTGGTGAACCAGTGGCTTGACGAGTTCGGCACGGACCCGGAATTCCTCGGCGTGACACTGCGCGCGGACCCGCTGCCCGAAGAAGTGCTCGCAAACCGCGCGTCGTTTCACGAACGCCTGCACGGGCGCAGAGAGCTGAGCGATATGGAGCAGAGGGAACTCCTCGCCCTCTACCCCGACGCGGGCGACACGGACTTCGCCATGGTCAAGCTGCTAGGCATACCGGCGCGGCCGGTCACCGCCCTGGACCCCGGCACGGCAACCTTCCTAGGCCACGACCTGAACAGCGCACGAGCAGAAGCGTGGCTGACGGCCATGAGCCAGGCGCACGAGAGGCTGCACGGATTCGTCTTCCTGGATCGGCTGCTGGCGAGCTGGTGGATCAAGACAACCGCAGGCATGCTGTTCAACGCCCACTCGGCCGTCCTGCCGCACGCACGCGGCATGTTCGCCATCGAACAAGTCGCCGCCCGCGCAGACGCCGAATACTTCCGCCGCGCCGCCGGCGCGACCGTGCACTTCGTCGACGAGGGCGTGGACACGGGCCCGATCGTGCGCGCCGAGCGGCTCGATGACCCATTCGCGGCCGAGTCGATCTGGGAGTGCAAAGGCAGGTCCTTCGCGACGGGATTCAGACTGCTCACCGAAGTCGCCCGCGACGCCCAGGCGTCCCGAATCGCCCCGCCGACACCGCAGACGGACGGCACGGAGGACCGCGAACCCGGCCCCGAGTTCAAGCGGCGAGACTTCGCTCAAGCAACGAAGGCGGCGGCCGAACGCGGCTACCTCGAGATGCGACGCCGGGCGAAAGCCGGGCCATGAGGACTGACGAGCGGACCGATTCACCTCGACGCACGCTACCGGCTCGAATGGAGGTTCCGAGCGCGCCCAGAGCACGACGAGAAGACAGGCACCATGGCCACCAGCGCGAGCGAAACCATGCGATCACTCGGGATTCTGCAGGAGGGTGACGCGTTCCTGCGCCAGACAGCCCGGCCGTTCGACTTCCCGGCCGAGGCAGAGGACGCGCGCCGCGTGGTGGCCGAACTCAACTCAGCAGCCGAGCGCGTCAGTGCCGCCCACATCTTCGGGCAAGGGCATGGGCATCGCGGCCCCGCAAATCGGCATTGATCGAGCCGTAGCGATCGTGAAGACGCCGGGCAGAGGCGAGACCATCACGCTGTTCAACCCGAGGATCACGAGCAGGCCGACCAGGAGGACGAGCAGTACGAGGGCTGCCTAAGCTTCTTCGACGTCCGATGCATGGTTCCCCGGTCACGCGGTATCCAGGTCGAGCACCAGGACGTGAACGGGCAACGACACATCACGATCTTCGAAGACGGGCTCGCCCGGCTCGTGGCCCACGAGGTGGACCACCTCTTCGGCGTGCTCTGCCGCGATCGGATGCGACCGGGCACCCAGCCCATCCCAGTCACCGAGTATCGCGGAACCGGCCAGCAGTGGACGTACTGACGATCTCTCGCGCGGAGTGACGCGCGGTGTCAGGTCCCAGGTGATGGTTGACGCTTCGGCTCCTGGCGATGCTTGACGGGGACCCGAGATCCAAAGCGGGAAGGTGACTCGATCAGCGTTGCCTGAGGAACCTGACGTAGACAGTCCCGAAGACCACGGCAATGCCGACGTCTACCGCCAGCCGTGGCCAGACCTGGTGTCTGAAAAAAAGGAAATTTACTCCTACCGTGACGGCCAGCATCGCGATGAACACGACGAGCGAGCGCTTGTCCATGACTAGACCATAGCGACGCCGCAACATCGTGTCTCGGCCTCAGTCACCGACAATCCGGCGGCCAATTCCAAGACCGCGTGATACCGCTGCTCGACCACGCTCAACTCCACCAGCACGAGCCCGGAGCCTGAGATCCGGGACAAGCGGTGTCAAGCATCAACCGAAGCCACACTGTCAGGCATCAACCGGAACCGGACAAGGAGTGACGCGCGGGAGTGGGCAGAACTTTCTCTACGAGGATCAAGGCGCGCCCGTTGGGCGCGCACGAGCTCCCGACGAGAGACAGCCAACCGACGACCACGACCACAGGGAAGCTCACCGAGGCGAAGCCGCAGGAGCGGCCGGGCTGCCCGAAGTCGTCGGGGTCACGGATGCCACGAAGCCACCGCGGGAGCCTGGCACCGCCGGACCCACGCCTGCGTTCCGCGCGTGCGCCGGCGCGCCAGCTCCCGCGAGGACACGAGCACCAGACAGACACACGGACGCAGGACTGACCACCGCACGCCTGGGAGCACCACGGCCGGAGCCGTCGGCGCCGACTCTCGAGGAATGCGACGACCTGGACGACGCCACGCAGCCGGACACAGCGACCGAGGCGAAGAACGAAAGGCAACGCCTCCGGCGGACCGCCTCGGGGATGGATGGCGGGGGAGGCTGCGGTTGGGAGGGTGGTGGCGGGTCAACTCGGATCATCCCCGCTATATAGGCTGCGGCCCATGACGCTCGGTTCGGTCGGAGTAGGGACGTGGAAAGCCTGTGGTGGCGGACTATCTCGTGAAGGCCTTGCTCTCTGCCGTGGCGATGCTTGAGGACGCGGCCAAGTTCGGCATGGACTCACATGCGGCGGTGAATGCCTTAGAGGACATGAGCCACGAGCTTGATCAGATGGGCGCTTCTGAGCGCAGAGAGCTTGCCGAGATTTTTGACCGAATAGCGGCTTCCGCTGATCCCGCTCAGCAGGTGTGGATTCGAGATGTTCTCCAGAACCTCGGAGTTGACGCTTGAGCGCGTTACGGCAGTATCGCAGCGGAGTACAGCAACAGGACCGACGTTCAGCGGTCCAGGTCGACGCTTGCTGACGCGTCTCGTTCGGGTATGCGCGGGTTTGACCAGGGGTTGCGCCGAGTTCGCATCGAGGGGGTCACGCCGACAAGGTGCACCTACTCGTACGTCCGCGCGGCACGCAGCGCTGCGGCAAACAGTTGCCACGACGGTGCTTCTGGGTCTATCCACAGATCTGGCTGGAAGCGGGTCATGTTCTTCGCCCAGGAGTCGGCCGACCCGAGCCACCGGGATAGCGCGCTCAAGTATGTACCGACAGACACGTTCTCCCACGCATCGGCGTTGGCGGCGAAGTCCTCGCTGAGCGCCTCGATGAAGGCGGCCAACTCTTGACGCGAAGCGATGGCGTGCACATCGATGCTGTACGGATCGGTCATGTTCAGAGCTTACTGACCAAGCCGTGCCCGTTGCGTGCCCGTCGGGAGGCAGCCGAACGGTGAATCACGGGGACTCACGGGAGATCGACTCCGCATCGAACCGCTGACCAGTGCACAGGTCAGCGCGAGTGTGGGTACTCTGCTTCCCAAGCTTACAGCCCGAACCCGCAGCGACGGCGGCGCGATAGCCTTTCCAGCATGGGGTATGACCTGCACATCACCCGGGCGGAGCTGTGGTTCGAGAGCGACCAGCACCCGATCAGCGAGGCCGAATGGTTGGCGCTAGTCGACCAGCGGAAAGACCTCCGGCCCGTCGGACCAGATGTTGCCCTCGACGTCCCCGGCGGCATTGAACTCCTACTGTGGTGGCGGGATGGGCAGATCACGGTCAACAAGCCCTATGGGCGTGACGAGACGCTCTATGAACCCGTCACGGACGCGCTAATACGAGTGGCCTCAGACATGAGTGCTCGGCTCCAAGGCGACGATGGCGAAGCCTATGAGCTTGGCCAGGATTCGGCTCAGCCGGCCGACACCAGCGACTGACACCAACGGCGCCATCCGCCAGCGTTCTACCGCAGTTCTTATCGATGCCACCCGAACAAGCGGGGCAGATCACCCAGCCGGGGCCACCAGAGAGAATGAAACGGGCCCAGATCAGTAGACGAAACCCAGCCACCCGTCAGCATTTACCGCACCGTGCTTTGAGGCTCAGTAGTCATCGTCATCGGGCTGTTCGTCGTCGTCGAAGACCGATCGGCAGGGATCCAGATCGAGCGGAATCGGCCGGAACGCGGTGCCCGGCTCCTTGAACACGCGCAGGGGGGCGCCGGCGTACCAGTGATAGGGCTCGTGGAGGAGGATCGGGTCCAGCAGTTCGCGCATCGCGCCGAGACGCTCATCGTCGAACTCGGAGATCGGTCGCGGATCGCGGACAAGGATCGCGCCCTCCTCCTCGTCGGCGATGGGGAGCGCGTCAAGCCCCAGTTCAGCGCATCGCTTCTCGAGAGCGGATCTGCCGCCGAGTACGCGGATATGCCCGGCTGAGAGGATATTCGCCCAATGATATCCTCGCGGATGTTCGTCCGCGCGGGCTTCACCGTCCTTTTCCTGAATGCCGAAATACAGCTCGTACGCGGTGTATTCTCTGACCTCGTAGTCGAGCATGACCGATCCCCACACCGCGTCGGTACGGTGGCAGATCTCCGCGAGCGCCACGCTCCACGCGTTCGCCTCGGCGTCCACGAGCGGATCGAGTTCGTTGACCCCGCTCGCGTTGAAGCCGGGAGCCAGCCGCCCGCTCCACACCGCACTCGCCCACCAGTTGGTGTGCAGACTCAGATCGAGCATCGTCCGCCTGCCGTCCCGCGGCGGCGCGCCGAGCACGACGGTGACCCGGGCCGAAGCGTCCAACGCGAGCTGCTCGACCAGCTGCGAGAGACCGGCCGCGGAGTACGGGAGCTCCTCCGCGGCGCCGGTGCCCAACCCGATGGACAGCCGCTCGACCTCTACCGGCAGGGCGATCCGAGCCATCGCGCGCTGGATGTCCTCGACGACGCCGACCAGGTGCTCGCCGATCGCCGTCTGCCCTGTCCGGCAGGTCCAACGCAGCTCCAGCACCCGCCCGGGCGGGCGGGTGTCGCTGTACCCCTTGCGGGCGAGGTACCACGCAACCCCGTCTGCTTCGCGCCGCAGCATCGGCGATCGACCTCCTGTCTCGTGCCCTGCTTCTGCCGCCCGGTGTCCCGGGTCAGAGGCAGAAGGCTCCGACAACGGCATCCTCGCCGACTTCGTCGACTACCGGATCGGTCACGACCGTCCGCACCACCTTGTAGAAGTCAGTCCAGAGTGAGTCTGACGCCGGGTCGGCCGTAGCGTCCAGTTCGGGATCGATGTCGATCCCCCCGGAGCGCGCGTCGAGGTCGGAGCATGCGGGTTCGGGCGCGGCTGAGGTGGCACCCGGGGCGTAGATACCGGGTTTCATGCGGCTATGGACATGAGTGCGGTAGGGGAGTCAGGACACTGACCAGTAAAGTGGTAGCGTTGCTCGTGGTCGACGGGTGAGAGCATCCCGGCCCGGCGGTGCTTGATCACGGTCTCGGTGACGTGCAGCTTGGCCGCGATCTCGCCGTTGCGGTCGCCCTCGGCGACTAGTTCGAGCACGTCGCGTTCGCGTGCGGTGAGGGCAGCGAGGGGGCTTCGGCCGCGCCGCATGAGGGCGCCGACGACCTCCGGATCGAGGACGGTTTCGCCGCCGGCCACGCGCTCCACAGTGCGGAGGAAGTCCTCGACGGCGCCGACCCGTTCCTTGAGCAGGTAGCCCACGCCTCCGGCGCCGTCGGCCAGCAGGTCACTGGCGTATCGGGTCTCCACGTGGGCTGAGAGCACGAGTACCGGGAAGCCCGGGCGGCGGGTACGGACCTTGATCGCGGCCCGCAGGCCCTCGTCGATGTAGGTGGGCGGCATCCGCACGTCGATGACGGCGAGACTCGCATCGAAATGCGCGATGGTCTCGTCCAGACCGTCGGCGTCGGGGTGCGCGGCGACCACGTCGATCCCCTGGCACGCAGCAGCGCCGCGATGCCTTCACGCAACAGGGTGTCGTCTTCGGCGATCACGACTCGCATGGCAACTCCATCCGTACCGAGGTCGGTCCGCCGGGCGGGCTCGCGACGCTGACCGCGCCGCCGAGCGCTTCGATCCGACTCTCGATTCCGGCCAGGCCGCCGCCACCCGCCGGATCGGCGCCACCGTGTCCGTTGTCGGTCACGGTGGCGCTCACGTACGTCTGGCCGTCGTTCTCGTCCCAGCTCAGGTGTATGCCGCACTCGGTGGCACCGCTGTGCTTGGACACATTGGTCAGCGCCTCGGCGATCGAGAAGTACAGGCCGCGTCGACGGACGCCGGTGTCGCCGCGGGCCGCTCGACGCGCAGCCGGACGGGGACCTGCATCCGGTCGGCCAGCAGGCCCAGCGCCGGGATCAGGCCCTCTTCGGCAAGCGCCGGCGGGTAGATGCCCCGGATGATGCGGCGCATCTCGGCGAGCGCGTCCCGGCTGGCGTCCTGTGCCTTCGCCAGCGCGGTGGCGATATCGCCGTTTCCGGTGCTCAGGGGAACGACGGCGTAATTCCCCACGCCCTCCTCCTTTCTCGGGGTTTTGTCGGGATCAGGGCTCGCTCACTGGCATGCGCCGGGTCATGCACAGAAGGGCAGCTCCTGGCATGCACTGGGCGTTTCGTGCAGACTTGGCATGGTGGGGACCTCGGGAACGGGTCAAGGGAGTCGGCTGGGCGCCTCGCGGAGGCGCATATTGGTGTCGGTGCCGTTCGTCGGCCCCATTTTCGCGGTCGTCGGCTTCCGTCAGGCGTTCACCGGCCGTAGTCGCGATTCGACGTCGGGGACTGATAAGTTCGCGGCTGCGGATCGATGGGGCTCACTGGTGCTGGCGCTCGGGTTGGCCGCAGTGTTCACCGTGGTGTGCTGGGGCTGGATGGCCCTGGCCCTGCCCCCGAGAGCTCTCGGCGCCAGGGTCGTGGCCGCGGTGCTGGTCGCCGATTTGGCGAGCTCAGTCTTCTTCTGGCCTTGGATGGCCTTCGTGTTTCTCTGCGGCCTGTCTGTCACCTCGCGGAAGAAGCGCGGTCGCTGACACTCCGAAGTTTCCTTCCACGCACCCGTGAAGGTCGGCGGCTGGGCGGTGGGCATCGGGTCTTCGCCTTGGGCCGCTTGTTGGGCCGGTAGCTGGGTCCGTTCATGAAGACCTGGTGGCTGGTGTTGATGAGCCGGTCGAGCAAGGATTCTGCGACGACGGGTTGGGGAACAGCCCGTACCAATCCTGGGCCGCCCGATTGGCGGTGATGACCAGGGATGCGTGATCGGTGATGCGCTGGGAGACGAGTTCGTAGAGGTCGTCGGCCTGCTGGGCGGTGAACTCGCGCATCGCGAAGTCGTCGAGGATGAGCACGGCGGGCTTGGCGTGGGCGGCCTGGCGCTTGGCGAAGGTACCGTCGGCGTGTCCGCCGGCGAGGTCGGCCAGCAGCTTGCTGGTCTTGTGGAAACGGGCCTCTGCGCCGGTGCGCACCGCGAAATCGCCCAGGCCCTGGGCGAGCTGGGTCTTGCCTACCCCGACGGGACCGTAGACCAGGACGGACTCGCCGGCGTGCAGCCGGCATAGGGCCGCGAGGTCGCGGATCTGGACCGCAGGCAGCTTCGGGGAGGCGGTGAAGTCGAAGCCTTCGAGGGTGGCGGCGGTCTCGAAGCGGGCGCGGCCAGGCGGCGGGCCATGCTCTGGGCCTCGCGGCGGCGATCTCGTCGTCGCACAGGATCTGGAGGAACTCGAGGTGTCCGAGGTCCCCGCCGTGGGCTTGGGCCGGGCGGGCGTCGAAGGTTTCGAGCATGCCGGCTTCCACGCCCCGACCCCTCACGTTCCCCCTGGATTCAGTTATATCAAGGCTGATCGTCACGCGGCGTGCCTAGGTTTCTGAAAGCCGTGTGAGAAGGGGACCCAGGACATGACTGTGGCAGTGAGAGGCCGCGGCATCACCAAGATCTTCGGTGATGTCGTGGCACTCGATCATATCGACGTCGACGTGGCGCAGGGCCGGATCCACGGACTGGTCGGGCCGAACGGAGCCGGGAAGACGACCCTGCTCGGCCTGCTGCTCGGGCTGTCCGTGGCGGACGAGGGCCGGCTGGAGATCCTGGGCACCCCGGTCGGACGGGCGCTGTCCACGCCCGACGGCGTATCCGGCTTCGTGGACGGCCCCGGGCTCTACCCCACCCTCACCGCGAAGCAGAACCTCGCCGCGCTCGCCGCACTGCGTCACCGGGACGCGCGCTCCACCGGGATCGAGGCGGCACTCGACCAGGTCGGGCTGACCGAGGTCGCCGACGACAAGGTCCGCGGCTTCTCGCTCGGCATGCGCCAGCGGCTCGGCCTGGCCGCGGCGCTGCTCACCCGGCCGCGGCTGCTGGTGCTCGACGAGCCGTCCAACGGCCTCGACCCGGCCGGCAAGAAGCACGTGCGCGGCGTACTGGGCCGGCTGGCCGACGAGGGGACCACGGTGGTGCTCTCCAGCCATCGGATGGACGACCTCGAGGCGCTGTGCTCCGAGGTGACCATCCTCGCCACCGGCCGCGTGGTCTTCTCCGGCCCGCTGGCCAAGCTCTCGGCCGAGAACCGCGAACTGGACTACCGGCTGCGCACCTCGGATCCGGAGCGTGCGCGCGCCGTCGCCGGGGACGTCCCCGGCATCCGGGTGCTGTCGGGCTCCGACGGGGTCAACCGCCACGACCCGGCGGTGATCGTGCTGAGCGCGCAGGTGAGCGCGCTCGACGAGGCGGTGGCGCGGCTCGTGCGCGCGGACGTCGCCGTGCGCGAGCTGGCCCCGGTGATCTCTCCGTTGGAGGCCGCGTTCCTCGCCCTCACCGAGCAGGAGGAAGAGAACTGATGGCCGCCGTCGTCGCCGAAGCCCCCTCGGCCGAGAACCCGCCCTCCGGACATCAGACCGCCGGCGCCGTTCCGGTCCACCGCGTGCTGCGCTTCGAACTGGTCAAGCAGTTCTCTCCGTGGCGGACGCGCCTGTTGATCCTGATCTGCTGGCTCGGCCCGGCGATCGTCGTCATCGGCATCGACCAGCAGGCGAATCTGCCCTCGGACACCCTGTTCGGCCGCGAACTGCACGCCACCGCGTGGGCCGCTCCGCTGGTGGCCCTGGGATTCTCCGGCACCTGGGGGCTGCCGCTGATCACCTCGCTCGTCGCCGGGGACGTGTTCGCCTCCGAGGACCGGCTCGGCACCTGGCGCCATCTGCTCGTCGCCGTCCGCTCGCACCGGCGGATCTTCGCGGCCAAAGCCCTGGCCAGCCTCAGCGTGATCGTGCTGCTGGTGGCCGGCCTCATCGCCTCCAGCCTGGTCGGTGGGCTCATCGCGGCCGGCAGCCACCCGCTGATCGGCCTGGACGGGCACACCCTCGCCGCCGGAGACGCGGCCGGCAGAATCCTGCTCGCCTGGGCCTGCGCGCTGGCCCCGACCCTCGCCCTGGCCGGCATCGGGCTGCTCGGCTCCGTCGCGCTCGGCCGCTCGCCGATGGGCCTGCTGCTGCCGGTCATCGTGGGGCTCGGCATGCAGGTGGCACAGATGCTGCCGCTGCCGGTCGCGGTACGGCTCGCGCTGCCCGGCTACGCCTTCATCTCCTGGAACGGGCTGTTCGCCGAGCCGGAGCAACTCAGTCCGCTGCTGATCGGCGTGGCGGTCAGCCTCATCTGGGCGGCGGCCGCGACCGCGCTGGCATACCTGCTGTTCGTCCGCCGCGACTTCACCAACCTCACCCACGACGGATCCGGTCGCAAGGCCCTGGCCATGGGCGCGCTGCCGCTGATCGGCGTGTTCGCCCTCTGCGCCGGCGTGATCGCCGGCGCGACCGGGGCCACCGGCTCCGGCATCGACCAGGCCGGTCTTCAGCGCTCGCTCGCCACCGAGTTCGCGCACCTCTACCGCCTGCAGGAACAGCAGCTGCACCGTCCGCCGGTCACCGAAACGCAGCTGCAAGCCTCAGCGTCCTGCGTCAAGGCCGAAGGGCTTTCGGCGCAGGAGGGTCCCGGCGACGACTGGCGCTGCACCGTCTCCTGGCACGTTCCGGGCGCCGCGCTCACCGGACAGGCGATCTACCAGCTCGACGTCACCCCGAACGGACGGTACATCGCCGACGGCGACGGACCGAAGGAAGTCAACGGCTACTTCCTGGTGCACACCGCGGACGGGGACGTGCCGAACCCGCTCTGGCAGTTCGACGGGAACGTCGACCTGCTTGCCACCCCCTGAAACCCACCGGAGGATCCCACCGATGCAGGTAACGCGACGCAAGCTGCCGCAGGGCAAGACAGCAGAACCCACTTCCGGCCGGACCCGCAGCCGCCTGAGGACGGCCGGTGCCGCCTCCGTCGTGCTCGTCCTGACCGGAGCCGGCGTCGGCTCCGCGTCCACCCAGCAGTTCGGCACCCAGCAGGTCGGCCAGCAGACCGACCAGGGCCAGGTGCTCCCGGACGACCAGTACCTCAACCCGATCGGCTCGAGCCTGGTGCTCAACCAGGGCAAGATCATGGCCGCCTCGATCAGCCCGGACGGCAGCCACATGGCCGCCACCGTCACCGACGGCGGCGTCGCGCTGGTCATCATCGACCTGCGCACCTACACGGTCCAGCAGGTCATCGGGAACTCCGCGACCGCCGACCTGAAGATCAGCGGCAACGACGTCGGCCAGGCCTCGCCGACCTACTCCCCCGACGGCAGCTCGCTGTGGATCGGCCGCACCGACGGCTACACCAAGTTCAATGTGAACGCGGACGGCAGCCTGGCCAACCCGGTCAACGTCGCCATCGCGGCCGACGGCGCGATGCACGCGCTCTCGGCCAAGGCGCTCTTCTCCGCCGACGGCTCGACCGTGTACGCGGCGGTCAACGGCCAGAACCGGGTCGTGGCCATCGACGCCGCGAGCGGCGCCATCACGCAGAGCTGGAACACCGGGATCGCCCCGCGCGGCATGGTGATGGTCGGCGGCAAGCTCTACGTCACCGACGAGGGCGGGCGCACCGCCCAGGCCGGCGACACGACCATGGACTCCTACGGCACCGCCGTGCCGGCCAACGGCAAGACCGGCTCCTCCACCACCGGCGAGGTCAGCGTCATCGACCCGGCGCACCCGACCGCGGCGGTCGGCCAGATCGCCGTCGGCCTGCACCCCACCGCGGTGTTCGCCGCCGGCAAGACGATCTTCGTGGCCAACACCAACAGCGACACCGTCTCGGTGATCGACGCCACCCGCGGCAAGGTGATGCAGACGATCTCGACCCAGCCCTGGCCGGAGTCCTCGGTCGGCTACGAGCCGGACGCGATCACCCTGACCGCCGACGGCCACCTGCTGGTCTCCCTCGGCCGGGCCAACGCGGTGGCGGTCTACCGCTTCTCCTCGGCCCGGCAGCCGGTCAGCTACGTGGGCCTGCTGCCCACCGGCTACTTCCCGGCCGAGATCGCCGTGGACGGCAACCAGATCGTGGTGGCCAACACCCGCGGCATCGACGCGCTGCGTCCGACCACCGCGGCCGGCCACAACACCCACGACACCACGGGCAGCGTCACCCACTTCACGCTGCCGAGCGACCAGGCGATCCGCGGCTACACCGGCAAGGTGTTCCAGTACAACGGCTGGACCAAGAACTCGGTGCAGTACGCCCAGGGCAAGGGGGCGAAGAAGGCCGTCCCGGTGCCGGCGAAGATCGGCGACCCCTCGACGATCAAGCACGTGTTCCTCGTCGTCAAGGAGAACCGGACCTACGACCAGGTCTTCGGCGACATGCCGCAGGGCAACGGCGATCCGGCGCTGACCCAGTTCGGCGAGGCCGTGACCCCCAACCAGCACGCGCTGGCGGACCAGTTCGGCCTCTACGACAACTTCTACGACGCCGGCACGAACTCGGCCGAGGGCCACAACTGGCTGATGCAGGCGGACGACCCGGAGTACACCGAGTCCTCCGCGGGCGAGTACCTGCGCAGCTACGACACCGAGAGCGACGTCCTGGGCCACCAGGAGTCCGGCTTCATCTGGACCGGGGCCGAGGCCGCGGGCGACACGGTCAAGGACTTCGGCGAGTTCGACTCGATCGAGAGCAAGCCGGCCGGCGCGACCTGGCAGAACCTTTACTGCGAGTCGCAGACCATGGCCGCCACCGGCGACCCGAGCGCGTACCCGATCCAGGAGGGCTCGGCGATCCCGTCCCTCAACGCGGTGACGGTGCCGGGCTTCCCGCAGTTCGACCTGTCCGTGCCGGACGTGTACAAGGCCCAGGTCTGGAAGCAGGACTTCGAGCAGAACGGCCCGGCCAACCTGAACATGTTCTGGCTCTCGAACGACCACACCGGCGGCCCGACCAGCCCGGCCGCCCAGGTCGCCGACAACGACCTGGCCCTCGGCCAGATCGTGGACACCATCTCGCACAGCAAGTACTGGAAGGACTCGGTCATCTTCGTGGTCGAGGACGACTCGCAGGCCGGCCTCGACCACGTGGACGGCCACCGCGCCCCGGTCCAGGTCATCAGCCCCTGGGCCCAGCACGGCGTGGTCGACGACCAGTACTACACGCAGATCACGATGGTCCGCACGATCGAGCAGATCCTCGGCATCCAGCCGATGAACCAGCTCGACTCCGCGGCCACCCCGATGACCACGGCGTTCACCGACAAGCCGAACTACACGCCGTTCAACGCGGTGCCGAACCAGACCTCGCTGACCCTCGGCCTGTCCACCGAGCCCTCCTGCGGCGAGAACGTGCCCTCCGGCCAGACCGCCGCCTCCGTCGCCCAGGCGAACCTCGCCGCCGTCAGCGTGCCGACCGCCGAGAAGTCGGTGGCCGCCGAGTGGCAGTCCTGGGCCAAGCAGCAGCACCTTACCGGGTCGACCGCCGTTCCGGACTACGCCAACCCGGAGCAGATGAACCGCTACACGTACTACCAGAACAACGGCTGGACCAAGCCGTACCCGGGCGACAGCAAGATCTACGCGCCCAACGACGTGCCGGGCGCCTTCATCCCGTCCGCCGACGGCGACTGAACCACGGCGCTGGAGAAGCGCGGCGCTGCGGTACTGAAGAACCACAGCCACGCTGTGCCGAAGCAGGGCAATGATCGAGAGCACTGAGTAAGCCGTCGCACGTCGAACGCGCCCGGCCGGGACATCCGGCCGGGCGTCGGCGTTCGCAAGGCCAGCTCCGCCAGCGCGGCGTCATCCGCGGCGAACGGCTCGGCAACGCTCAAATCCATGGTCTCGATCAGTTCGGCCACAGCATCGCTCGCGGCGATCATGCTCGCGTTCGGCGACCAATCGAAGAGGAAGGCGACGTCGGGTTTGACAAGCCGCCGGAGCTGGGAATGCGACGTCGGGGCCAGACCGTGGATCGTAGCGATCGCCGGATCAGGGTGCTGGCCCTCGTCATCCACGCGATCGTCCTACGAGCAGAGCACACGCCGAGGGCCACGTCCGGCCGGAAGCGCATCGGAAGCGCACCGTGTCTTGTAGTGGAAGGGGCCTGGCTGTTCGCATCGTCGCATGACAAACCAGTCCTGCGACCTGCGGCGAGCCGGCGCGCCGCATGCCCTTCAGTCCGCCGCGGCGGGCGGCGCCGGAGGCGGGGTCCACCGTGCACGATGACGACGACTGGACGAGTTCATCTTTCGCCAGCCGAAGACCCGATCCGAAGTCGAGGCGGTTGCCGCCGCCGCACAGGCGGACCCGGATGACGGTTACGAACTGCCGAGACTCTAGATTTGCCCGATGCTTGCCCGTCGGGAAGCAGCCAAACGGTGAATCGCGGGGACTCACGGGCCGAAAGGTCTCGGCGCCACGCCAGAAGCACGGCGCGCTAGATCTGCATGGCGGTACCGCAGTCGAGTACAGCAACGAGCACGACGATCAGCGGTTCAGGCCGACGCTAGCTGAGGTAGCCCGTTTGGGTATGCCCTGATTTGCCCATGGGTTGCACTGAGTTCGGATCGAGGGGTCACGCCAGCGAACCGCGAAGTCGCCGTACTCGCAGCATGGATCGCTACGAAGGACCCGCGCGCTTGGAGTGGTGGGCGAACCGAAGCACCTGCCTGGGATCCGTCGACGTCGAGCTTAGCGTTACGGCCGATGCCGGCGGATGGCACGCGTCCGCTACGTTCGCCTCGCAGCTCGACTACGACCAGCAGGATGGCTGGCCGTTCCTGCCGGACTTGTTCGGACTTGTCTCCGTACTTCACGCTCCGGCTGCTCGAGGACGAAGGTTCGACGATCGACGTCAAGGTTGTCGAGGAACCAGACGGACGACTGGCGCTCACGGCCGCATGACGAGACGTCGTGCCCGATGCGTGCCCGTCGGGAGGAAGAGGTCGTGGATTCGATCCCTGCATCGCCCGCCGCCAAGGAGCAGGCGACTCTGGCAGTCTCCCCACATTCGAAATCCCCGCACCCCCGCCGCAGGTATCAGGCTGCGGGCACGCGCCGTGAAGCCGCGCGACTCGGGTAGCTTGGCAGTGCTCGAATCCGGACGATCCCGCTTCACCTCAGTCTCGGAGGCCGCCATGCCGCTCACCCCCGAACCAGGACACTGGCAACTCGACCCTGCCCGCTCCACCGTGAGGTTCCGGCACAAGACATTCTGGGGTCTGGTCACCGTGAAAGGCAGGTTCTCCTCGGTGAGCGGAGAAGGTGAGGTCTCGCCGAGCGGCGCCGCCACCGGCACGCTCACCGTCGACTCCGCCTCGCTCAGCACCAGGCTGCCCATGCGTGACAAACACCTGCGCTCCGCGGACTTCCTCGACGCCGAGAACCACGCCGCCATCGTCTTCACCGCACGCGGCATCACGCCGCGGGAGGGCGACACCGTCGAGGTCGAGGGCACTTTGACCGTGCGCGGCACCACCCGCCCGCTCTCGTTCACCGCGCGCGCGGAGAAGGCGGACGGCGACGCGATCGCTCTGCGCGGCAACGCGGCGATCGACCGGGAGGAGTACGGCCTGACCTGGAATCAGATAGGCATGATCCGCGGCCTGACGTCCGTGGCCGTGGATCTGTACTTCGCTCCCTCGGCCTGACCCGCCGGCCGAGCGTCCGCGACACGCAACTGCCGCGTGCCCGGCCGCGTGGGGTGCGTGGTGCCGGCGTCGACGCGGTGCCGCACCGCCTTCTCCGCTCGGGTCCGTCCCCCGCAGGCTCCGTCATGGTGAATCGAGTTCGTCCCTCGGCGGACCGGGGACCACACGTGGCTCGCCTGTCGGAGAGCGCGCGTGACGCAGGAAACTGGGGCGGGGCGACAGGCTCTGCCTCAGCACAGCAGGTCGGCGACGGCGGCGATGCCCGGAGCGATCGCGCGCTCGGGGACGTTGCCGAAGCCGAGGACGAGTTGCGCCGGCGCGTCCTGGTCGACGGCTCGGTAGCCGCCCATCGCGTGCAGGCCCACGAGCCGCTCGCGGGCCGCGGCGACCACCTCGTGCTCGCGCGCATGCGGCGGGAGGTGCGCGACGGCGTGGAAGCCCGCGGCCAGGCCGGTCAGCCGCACGCTCGGGGCGTGCTCGGCGACCGCGTCGACGAGCCCGCTGCGGCGGACGGCGTAGAGCGAGCGCATGCGGCGCAGGTGCCGATCGTAGCGGCCGGAGCCGAGCAGTTCGGCCAGGGCGAGCTGGTCCAGGGTGGACGAGCCGCGGTCGCCGACCTGCTTGTGCGCGGCGACCGCGGCGGCGAGCGCCGGCGGAGCCAGGATCCAGCCGAGGCGCACGGCCGGGGCGAGCGTCTTGCTGACGGTCCCGATCGTGAACACCCGACTCGGGGCGAGGCCCTGCAGCACGCCGACCGGCTCCCGGTCGTAGCGGAACTCGGAGTCGTAGTCGTCCTCGATGACGAACGCGTCCTCGCGCACCGCCCAGTCCACCAACGCCTGCCTGCGCCGGGCCGCGAGCACGACCCCGGTGGGCGACTGGTGTGCCGGAGTGACCACGACGGCCTGCGCGCCGCCGGCCGCCAGGGCGTCGACGTCGATCCCGTGCTCGTCGACGGGGACGTGCACGACCCGGAGTCCGAGCTGGGCGGCGGCCCGCAGGGTCTCGCTGTTCTCGACGCTGCCGTAGCCGGGGTCCTCGAACGCGGCGCACCGGATGCCGGCCTCGACCAGGGCGCGCAGGACGAGGTTGATGCCTTGCGCGAACCCGGAACTGACGATCAGCTGTTCGGGCACGGCGGCCGCGGCGCGCACCCGCCCGAGGTACCCGGCGAGCACCCGGCGCAGGACCTCGTGGCCGCGCGGGTCGCCGTAGTCGAGGTCGGCATTGGCCACGTTCGCGCAGGCCGTGCGCACCGCGCGGACCCAGTCCTCACGCGGGAAGCTCGCCAGGTCGGGCACTCCGGCCCGGAAGTCGGCGATGAGGGCCGGTCGCGGCGGCTGCGGTGCCGGTGCCGACGGCGGCCGGGTGGCGGCGAACCGCGCGACGCGCGTGGCCGAGCCCGTGCGGCTGGTCAGATACCCCTCGGCGAGCAGCTGGTGGTAGCAGTCCTGGACCAGCCCGCGTGACACGCCGAGCTCGCGGGCCAACTCGCGTGAGGAGGGCAGCCGTTCGCCCCCGGGCAGCCGACCGCCGCGGATCGCCTCGCGCAGACGGTCTTCGAGCTGGGCTCGCAGCGGCTGCCCGCTGTCCCGGTCCAGCCGGATCAGCAGCGCCGGACTCAAACCGGACCACTCGACCGCCATGGAATTGGACCTTACCAGCGCTCCGCCTGCCGACCTACCTTCGAAGGTATGACGACGTTGACGCAGACGGATCCCCAGCCGCAGACGGGCACGGGCCAAGCCGCCGCGCGCATCGTCAGCCGGCCGCTGGCACTGGTCTTCCTCGCCGAGTTCTGTGCGCTCAGCAGCTTCTACCTGCTGGTCTCGGTCACCCCGGTGTACGCCGCGACCGCCGGCAGCGGCGGCGCGGGTCTGGTCACCGGCGTGCTGCTGGCCGGCACGGTGGTGGCGGAGCTCGCCTCGGCCGTGGTGATGCGGCGCTTCGCGCACCGCAGCGTGCTCGTGGCCGGGGCCCTTCTGCTGGGTGTCCCGGCACTCCTGCTGCACCCCGGAAGCGCGCTGGGCGTGATCGTGGCGGTCAGCCTCGTCCGCGGCATCGGTTTCGGCCTGAGCACCGTCGTCGCCGGGGCGCTGACCGCGATGCTGCTTCCGCCGGAACGGCGCGGCGAAGGACTGGGCCTGTACGGGGTGGTGGCCACCGCGCCGGGCATCGTCGCGCTACCCCTGGGCGTCTGGCTGGCCGGGCACTTCGGCGGCAGCGTGGTCATCCTGGCGACCGCGGTCACCGCGCTCGTCCCGCTGGCCGGGCTCCCCTGGCTGCCGGGGGGCGAGGACCGAGGCGCCCGCGAAGCCGCCGCGGACGCGCAGCCCACCCCGCTGCTGGAGAGCATCCGGCGCAGCGGGCAGATCCGGCTGGCGCTGATCTTCGCGTCCACCACGGTCGCCGCCGGCATCGTCGTCTCCTTCCTGCCGCTGGCCGCCGGCGTCTCCGGCGGCCTGGCCGCGGCGGGCCTGCTGGCCCAGTCGCTCACGGCCACCGTCAGCCGGTGGTGGGCCGGACGGTTCGGCGACCGCCACGGCCACGCCCGCCTGCTGGCGCCCTCCCTGCTGCTGTCCGCGCTCGCGCTCGGCGCGATGCTCTGGCCGACCTCCGCGGTGGCCGTGCTCGTCGGGATGTCCCTGTTCGGCGTGGGCTTCGGCATCGTACAGAACGCCACCTTCGCGCTGATGATCGAGCGCATGCCGTCCGCCGAGGCCGGCACCGCCAGTGCGCTGTGGAACCTCGCCTTCGACGCGGGCTACGGTGCCGGCCCGGCGGCGTTCGGGCTCGTGGTCGGGCACACGGGGTATCCCGCGGCCTTCATCATGACGGGCGCCGTGATGCTCGCCGCCGTGCCGGCCGCCGGCTCCCGCGCCGGCCGGACCACGAGGCGGGCCTGAGCACGGATTCCGGGGGAACTCCCAGTCCCGGCCCGGCCCGCTCGTGCGGCCGCGGCCGCGGCCGGGTGTGCTTCGCTGGAGCCCGGCCACGACGGCTCAAGCGGAGGGAGAGCAGGACGCCATGAGCCCACTGATCGCGGGCACGACGCCCCGGAACAGGCCGGCAGGCCACTGATGCCCGCCCCGCTGACGATCGCTTACTCGCCGTGTCCCAACGACACCTTCGTCGACCACGCGTGGGCGCGGGGACTGCTCCCCGACGCCGAGCCCCCGCGGGTCACGATCGCCCCGAAGCGGAGGCGGTGCGCCGGCCCGGCGGTTCGATGACCTTCGCCGAGCTCGACGCCCGGTCCTGTGCCGTCGCCGCGCATCTGGCCGCGCTCGGCACCGGACCGGGGTCGGTGGTCGCGCTGATGGCGCACCGCACCCCGGAGACGATCGCAGGGCTCTGGGGCATCCTGAAGTCGGGCGCCGCCTATCTGCCGCTGGAGCCGCACCACCCGGACGCCCGGCTCGCCGACGTGCTCGCGGACTCGGGCGCGCGGCACTGCCTGGCCCAGGCCTCTGACATGGCGCAGACGGCTCCGACGCGGCGCGGGCGCCGAGGCCGGACGACCTCGCCTACCTCATCTACACCTCCGGCTCCACCGGCCGTCCCAAGGGCGTGGAGATCGACCACCGTGCGCTGGCGAACTACACCGCGCGGGCCGCGCGCCGCTTCTCGGTGAACGCCGGGACCCGGTTCGCGGTCTTCTCCTCGCTCGCGTTCGAGGCCGAGGTGTGAGCCGTCTGGAACGCAGAGGCCTGAGGCGCGCACCGCGAGCGCGCACAGCCAGACCCCGTGCCCGTGTCCGCTGAGCGGCCACGGGCACGGGACCGGCGGTGATGACGCGCAGCGGACGTTTCTCGGCACTACGCCGGGGGTCGACCCCCGCAGCTCAGATCATGCGTCGCAGCGCGGCTTCCACAGCGTCGACCAGCGGATCCCCGTCGGCGCTCGGGTGCCGGGAGAGACCGAGTTCGATGTCGGGTAGGGGAGGTAGGGTGTCGTGGCCGTGGCCGAGCATGGCCGGTTCGAGGTTCGAAGCCGTCAGGGCCGCGACGCCGAGCCCGGCGCGCAGCGCGGCGAGAACTCCAGCCAGGCTGTTGCTTTCGAACGTCATGTGCCAGCGCCGGCCTGTGCTTTCGAGTGATTCCAGCAATGAGGTGCGCCAGAAGCACGGGTGCGAGAACAACACCACCGGCAGCGGATCAGCAGTCGCGTCCACGCCCTGGCCGATGGCCCAGGCCAGCGGGCGACGTGCCGTCCAGCGTGGCGGCCCGGGCAGGTCCTGCACCGCGTCGAGCACGAGTTGGACGCGGCGTGCGTCATAGGCCTGGCGCATCTCGGCGTTGGACAGGCTGAGCACCTCCAACCTCGCGCCGGGGTGTAGCCGGGCGAGGTCGGCGAGTGTCTGCGGGAGCTGGGATAGGGCAAGGTCTTCGAGCAGGCCTACGCCGCAGTGGCCGGTGAGCGCGCGTCGCGTTTCGGTGAGTGCCTGCTCGGACAGTGACAGGATGCGTTCTGCGTAGGGCAGCAGATCCTCGCCGGCTCGGGTCGGTGTGACTCCGGAGGGCGAGCGGTGAAGCAGTGGACGCCCGACGGTGCTCTCGAGCTTGCGCAACTGCTGGCTGAGCGCAGGCTGCGTATGCCCGAGCGCGGTCGCGGCGCGGCTGATACTGCCGGCCCGTACGGCGGTGACGAACGAGCGCAGCAGCGCGGTCTCAAGGTCCCTTGCCATAAGCATCCATTATGCCGCCGACAACGGATTCGCGGCTTCCTATGGCCCCGGCGGCATCCTAGCCTCGGGGCGTGACCAGTTACCGACAAGTTCTTGCCGTGCCGGGATTGGCGTCGCTGTTGAGTGTTTCGCTGATCGCCCGCGCCGCGCTCGCGGCTGACATGATGACACTGACGTTGTATGTCGTGCTGGGCCTGCATATGAGCTACGCGGCAGCCGGTAGTGCCGCAGCGGCATTGACCACCGGATTGGCGCTGGGCGGGCCGTTGCTCGGTCGCTTGATCGACCGGCGGGGCGCGCGCGGCGTGCTGCTGTTGACCGCCGCGGTGCAGGTCGCGTTCTGGCTGTGTGTGCCCGTCCTGGCTTATCCGGTTCTTTTACCCGCCGCCTTCGCAGCGGGTCTGCTGATGGTCCCGGCCCAACTGGTGACCAGGCAGGCGATCACCGCGGCCACGACGACAGGGCAGCGCAGGGCCGCGTTCGCGCTGGAGTCGGTGCAAGGCGAGCTGTCGTATGTGCTGGGCCCGCCGATCGTGATCCTCTGCGCGGCGAAGCTGTCCCCCGACGTGATGGTGTGGGGCGCCGGCGCCGCGATCGCGACGGGTGGAGTCGGGATCGCCCTGCTCGACCCGGTGCTGCGGACCGATCACGCGATGGGCGCCGAGCACGCCGGCCGACACGGCCGCCGGGAATGGCTCGGCAAGGGCATGATCGCCGTCCTGGTGATGGCGTTCGGCGCCACGGTGCTGCTCAGCGGTACCGAACTGGCCATCATCGCCACGCTCAAAGACACCGGCCAGGTGTCCTGGGCCGGCGTGGTCGTCGTGGTCTACGGCGCATCATCGATCATCGGCGGGCTGGTGTATGGCACGTGGTCGCGGCCGCTGCCCACGTGGCTGCTGCTCGGACTGCTCGCTGTGGCGACCATTCCGGCCGGGCTGGCTCACGACTGGCATTGGTTGTGCGTGGCCGGCGTCGGTGCGGGAGTGTTCACGGCGCCGACCCTGTCCACCGTGGCCGACGCGGTCAGCCGGCTCGCTCCCGCCGGTGTCCGGGGTGAGGCGACCGGCCTGCAGTCATCGGCGCTGAGCGCGGGCTTCGCACTCGGCGCCCCGATCGCGGGGGCAGCGATCGATCTCTCCGCTCCGGCGGGGGGCTTCGCGGCGGCAGGGCTGGCCGGCCTGGCCACCGCACTGACCGGATTCCTGCTCTCGCGCCGCCCGCCCGTCCGAACACGGCCTGGCCTCGACGACCCCAACCTCGACCAGGCGCCGGGTCTTGAGCCGTGCGGGGCGTCCCACTCCCCCGCCCACACGGCGTACTGACGAGCCGTCACAGTCTCCCGTTACACGGCCCTTGTCGTCCTGATCACCAGACCGCCGGGACCGTGTTGACCCTGTAATGGTGGTCGAGAACTCCACCGATGGTGCGACCTGGGGCTTCAGGATGCTGACCGGCACTCGTTGATGAGGCCTGCGAGTACGGTTCGGCGTTGGATCGGCTCCTTCGGCGTGGGGAGGCGATCACGTCCGCAGCGTGCGCGATCCGCTCGGGTGGTGGACGATGGCGAGGTGTCTGCGGTCGAAGAGTCCTGGGAGCAGTTGAGGTCGCATCTGAGGCTGGGCCAGCGGTTGACCGGGACTGTGGTGTGGGTGCCGCGGCCCGGGGGCATCGGGATCGGGGTCGATGTGGGCCTGGCGGTCGGCGGGCTCGTCGATGTGCTGATGCTGCCCTTGGACGTGTCGAAGTGGCCGACGGTCGGAACGAGGACCGAGTTCGAGGTCTGGTGGCTCGACCAGCGACCGCGGATCCGGCTCAAACCGGTCGACCCCGGCTACCTGCGCGACGACTTCGACGCATGGGCCCGCACCGTGCGCTCGCCAGCGGCCGCCTGCCTTACTGAGCCGGCCGATCCCGGCCGCTGAGGGGGTGTGCTGCGGGTGAGCTGCGGGGACCTGAAGCGTAGGTGGGCTCGGTGTATGACGGAGGATGCGGTGTCGGCGAGCGAGGTGCTCGCCGGGGATGAGATCGAGCTGCTGCGTCGGTCGCCCGGTGAGTGGGGTGGCCCGGCTCGCTATCGGTATGGGGGGAAGTAAGGCCCCAGAGGAATCGGGAGTGGGAGGCGCAGTAGCCGTAGGAGGCGAAGCCGGCCCGCGCCTGGGCCACGGCCAGGCAGACGAGCTCGCTGTCCGTGAGCTGCGGCGGCCGACCGACTCGGCGGATTCCGGCAAGGTCGTCGTCGATTTTCACGTAGGTGCGATGATGAGGTTGTCCAGGCCTGTCGTCAAAAACAGAGCTTGGACCCCCTCACCTCATCGCGCAGGCGATTGGAATACGTCGTCTAGTGTCCCGATCCGGAAATTCGCTGCATGAGAAATCGGTTCCAGCGTTCGTCTGGCAAGGCGCCGGGATGCCCTCATACTCGCCTCGTCTGTGGGCATTTCGGCAACGCAGCCAGGCGGGCGCTGGGGCCGATTTCTGCAGCGAATTTGCGGTGAGGGACACTAGGCTCGTACCACGGCCAGCAGTCGTTCGGGCGACTCGACGGTCGGCAGATGGCCGGTCTCGGGCAGCAGGACGAAGCGGGCTCCCGGGATGGCCTCGGCGTAGGCGCGTCCGAAGGCGACGTCGACGATGCCGTCGCTCTCTCCCCAGACCACTGTCACCGGCACCTCGATCTTCGCCAGCCGCTCACGCAAGGTCGGATCGGACATCGTCGGCCCGGCATAGGCCGTCAGGGCACGGATGTCCGGTCCGGGTCCCGCGGGCCGGCCGGCGGGGGCGTTCGCGGCCGGGGAGAGGGCGGGGTTGTGGAAGGA
The DNA here is from genome assembly GCF_000504285.1 of Actinospica robiniae DSM 44927. Lineage (NCBI taxonomy): Bacteria > Bacillati > Actinomycetota > Actinomycetes > Catenulisporales > Actinospicaceae > Actinospica > Actinospica robiniae. The sequence continues at coordinate 1,709,267 of NZ_KI632511.1, forward strand.
CAGGCGGGCCAGTTCCCTCGGACTCAGGCCGGCGACCTGCGCGACGGGGTGGCCGTCCACCTCGATCCCGACGGCGTTCACCAGCACGGCGCCGTGGACGCGGGGGCTGCCGAGCAGGGCGAGTTCGGCGGCGATCCATCCGCCGAGCGAGCTGCCGACGACGATCACGTCCTGCGCGTCCTGTTCGTCGAGGTAATCCGCGTAGTGCCGGGCGAGTGCCGCGACGCTCGCGAGGTGCTCGGGCCGGTCGGTGCCGGCGAAGCCGGGGTGGGTCGGCGCGAGCACGCGGACTTGTTCGCGGGCCGCGAGCAGGTCGGCGAACGCGCTCACCGTCGCCGGGCCGCCGCCACCGTGCAGCAAAAGGAACGTGGGCACCATGGCTACTCCTTCATGAGAGTTGACTCTCACGAAGTTAGCCAACCCGGGCCACTGATGCAAGCCAGCTTTACTGATGAGAGTCAGCTCTCATTCCTGTGCGCCACCCGCCTCGGACATGGCTGCACTGGTCAGCAGCTTCGCGGTGTGGGCGACGCTCGCGACCGCCTCTTCGGCGCAGAGGCCGGACAGATCCAGGAGCGAAAGCACGGCCTCGGCGCTGATCACCACCGACAGGCCCTGCTTGAGCCGGGCGAGGCGCTCGGGATCCGCGGCCGCCAGCCGGTCGGTGACGGGGGCGAGTGCATAGTCGATCAGGCCGACGCGCAGACCGGGCCGCATGGCAGTGGCGCCCGGCTTGGCGATCGTCGCGGCGATCATGGTGCGGACCGCGCTCTGCCGGGCGAGCACGTGCCGAGCGAGGAATTCCGCCGCATACCCCGCGCGTTCGACCGGGTCGGGCGAATCCGCCACCGCGGCCAGCGCGGTGGCGGGATCAGGCAGCTGATCGTTCATCGCCTCGCGCAGCAGGCCGGCCAGGTCCGGGAAGTGCCGGTACGCGGTCGCCTCCGAGACCAGGGCGGCTGCGGCGATCGCGGGCATGGACAACTCGCCGTCGGCGAGCATCAGCTCCGCCGCCGCGCGCACGATCGCGTCGCGGGTGCGCTTCTTCTGATTGACCCGGCCGCCTTCGGCCCGCGCCGCGGTCGCGTCCATGGTGCTCCTCCGCAGGATGAATAGAGTCGCCTCTCATCACGGAGGTTAACACGCAGGAAGCCGCGCGTATCCGGCCCGACCGGCGGCACCCAGGGCGCCGCCGCGAAACAGACTCCTCGAGAACCGCTAAGGCATACGGGAGAGCCGGGGCATCCCGCTCGCCGCGAGCCTGACCGGCGGCAACAGGCACGACAGCACCCGACTGTTCACACTGCTCGATGCGATACCCCGCATCCGCGGGGCCGGTCGGGGACGGCCACGTAGCAGTGTCGCGTCACGTTGCCCTCTCCAGGGGTCCTGCACTCTAGGGAATGATCAGGCAGACGAGGACGGCGACATAGTCGTCGCGCAGCCCCCGGGGTTGATCCGAGCAGCCCCGCTGCGTCGAATGTGGCCCAGCGTGTGCGCGGCACGTGCCACTGCTCGAGCCGGCTAGTCGGACTCTTCGATGAAGCTGTTCAGCCATTGGGCGAGCGTTGTGGTCTCTTGAGAGAGTGCGCCGCTCTCTGCGCGCCACACGGGCCCGACCGGGTCGCGAAAGTCGACCATCGACCAGATCGAGCAACCCCAGTCGTACACGAGGACGAGCCCATCGGGTATCACGCCGTCCGGGTCGGGGCCGTCTTGGTAGAGGTCCGCGATGTCATCGAAGTTCGCGCTCGGGAACCCGCCCCGCACGCCCATCAGGTCCGGACCGAAGCCTCCATTGCCGACCTCGAGGTACAGGCGACGGAGCAATGTCGGGATGGGAAGCCCGATGATTCGCTCGGCTTCAGCAAGCGCGTCCTGTGTGGCTGACGGTTGCAGGTTCCCGGACCTGACCGCGTCGGCCCGCAGCGCCGCAACGAGCTCGTCGTCGTTCATGGGCGCCATCTTCGCCTACGCCGGCCGGACGCGAAGCGAGTACAGCAGGGAAGTACAGCAACAGGCCTGCTGGAAGGCGCGGTCAAACGACGTTCGCCGACCTACCTCGCGGAGTTATGCCCGTATTCGTCACCCAAGTGCCCCGAGTTCGCATCGAGAGGGTCACGTCATTCGGCGAGCTCGACCTCTGCCCAGGTGTCGCCGATGCAACCTTCTTCGTAGTCCCACCATCCCTCGCTGACTCCGCGAACCAGCAGGCCCTTGACCCGCGGCAGGTCGGCTTCGGGCGGGACACCGAGCGAGACCATGCCGAACTGCTCGATTCCCTCGCCGTCGACCCCGAGCGGCGCGAACAGGTCGATGACCGCCTGACGGCTGCCGGCCAGCGCGCCCTTGGCGAACGGCACGACACGGATCGCGCAGTTGCCGGACCACTCGACCTTTTCCGCGAACCACAGGACCCCGTCATCGTCAGTCGATGTACGAACAACGTCACCGGCAGCCACGTTGCGCGCGAACCACGGATTGTTGTCGATCCGTACCAGCCCGTCGCCGAGGTCGACCGCCCACAATCCCTCACTACCAGCGGGAGGCCAACCATCAGCATCGCGTTCGAGCGCGAATCGCACCTTCACATACTCAGCTTGATCAGAAGTCACCAGGCCAGCATGGCGGACTACGAGCGGTTGGCACCAACCAGGGGTCACCGCACAAACATGACGTGCCCGATGCGTGCCCGTCGATGTCTGATGTGCTGAGACATGTCAGGCCGCTCATGGAGGCTGCGGAGCGCCTCCACAATGGCTGCGTCGATGGGAAAGCCTTCCTCGAGCCGGTTCAGCGCGAGGGCGGGCCAATAGTCGGTCGGCCAGTCCAGCGCTGTGACCACACTGTGGAAATGAGCGACTCCGAAGCAACTCCATCGGCCACGGTTCGCCACGGTCGCTCAAGCGTGAGTAGCGCCCAGATGCCGGTTCCATCCCGTGTCACGAGGTTATCGTGGCAGGCCGAGCAGTCAGCAGGAAGTCAGCGAAAGCCCCGGCAACAGACGACAGCAGAAGCCGTCAGACGACAGTCGATCAAGAGCAGACCACAGCGGACGACACTGGGACGCACCAGCTTGCGGCCCGGTGCCCGTTGAACGCAGTTGAGCGCTCGGCCCTACCAGATGCCGCCTTCTGCCAATCCGGGCATGAGCTCGGACTCCGAAGCGGTCGGAACGGTGAACGGCCGGATCGCGGCCGAGGTGGACTTGGACGAAGCGGACACGGAAGCCTCCTGAGTCTGTCTACGGGGAAGAAGCTGATCTGACCAGCGCTCGCCGCCCTCTCCTCGCGACGCACACCGCCTGACGTGCGAAAGACCCACTTTCACACACACCCCGTCGCGGAGATTGCACCACTCGGGCGACATCTGCCGCCGCGCGTCTGCGTCGCCCGAACACGGGGGTCGGCTGACCTGGTCCCGCTAGTCCTAGGCTTAAGAGGGTTCTAGCTGCGCCCTGGCCGCCACCGCATCATGGGCTTGTCGGTTCGATTCGCCCATGGCGTGCACTCGCCCGGGAGAAGATATCTACAGGTAAGGCCTGGCACGATGACTCGTATTACCACTCCGTTCGGTTTCTCAACCACGGCTGCCGAGGTCGCGGGTGGCATCGACCTCACCGGCCGGCGCGCGGTCGTCACCGGTGCGTCCTCAGGGATCGGCATCGAGACGGCGCGGGTGCTGGCGTCCGTGGGCGCCGAGGTCACTCTCGCTGTTCGCAACACGGACGGCGGTGACAAGATCGCCACGGAGATCGCGGCTTCGACGGGGAACAAGAACATCCACGTGGCTCGCCTCGACCTCTCTTACCAGGACTCGGTCGCGGCGTTCGTCAACTCGTGGGACGGGCCACTGCATCTGCTGATCAACAACGCGGGCGTACTGGCGATCCCGGAGCTCCAGCGCACCTCTGAGGGGTGGGAGATGCAGTTCGCGACCAACCACATGGGCCACTTCGCCCTCGCGAACGGTCTGCACGGCGCCCTGGCCGCTGATGGGGACGCGCGCGTGGTTGTCGTCGCGTCCCAGGGGCACCTCATTTCGCCGGTGGTCTTCGATGACATCAACTACCGTTACCGTGCCTACGAGCCGATCGGAGCCTACGGTCAGTCCAAGACCGCGACCGTGCAGTTCGCAGTGGCCGCACAGAAGCGATGGGCTGCCGACGGCATCACCGTCAATGCTCTGGCGCCCGGTGCGATCGCGACCAATCTCCAGAAGCACACAGGCGGGCTGCGCACGCCCCAGGAGCAGCGGAAGACCGTGGAGCAGGGTGCAGCGACCACGATCCTGGTGGCGACCTCGCCTCAGCTCGCCGGCGTGGGCGGACGCTATTTCGAGGACTGCAACGAGGCGGTCCAGGTGCTGGACGGAAACGGATGGGCGCGCGGCGTGGCGCCGTACGCACTCGACGCCGAGAACGCCGACCGCATTTGGGAGACATCGCACCGCTTCCTGCGCGAAGCCGGGCGCTGACACCCCAGTCGAGCGCATTGAAACGCCGGGATCTTCTGGGGAACGGAGAATGACGTGAATGACCATGTGACGAGAGATCAGATCGGGTGGATCGGTCTGGGCGACCAGGGTGCCCCCATGGCCCGCGCAATCGCCGGCGCCGGCGAGTCGCTCCACGTCTGGGCCCGCCGCAGTCGCTCGCTCACCGCGCTTGAAGGGCTCCCCCGCACAATCCATGAGAGCGTCGCCGAACTCGGCCGCGCCAGTGACGTGGTCGGGCTCTGCCTACGCGAAGACGCCGATATCCAGGACGTCCTCACCGGAGGAGGCCTCCTCGAGAGCATGAAGCCTGGCTCGGTCATCGTGAACCACGGCACTGGCCTGCCGCAGTTCGCCGCGAAGATGACCGAGCTGGCCGCGGCCAAGGGCATCCAGGTACTCGATGCGCCGGTCAGCGGCGGCAACGCCGGCGCGGTGGCGCGCCGACTGAGCACCATGGTGGGCGGCTCGGCGGAGATCTTCGAGAGGTGCCGTCCGATCTTCGAAACGTTCTCGAAGAAAGTCACCTACATGGGGCCCACCGGGTCCGGCCAGCTCAGCAAACTCATGAACAACACGCTACTCATGATGAACCAGCGCAATGTCCAAGAGATCCTTGGTCTGGCCAAGGATCTGGGACTCGAGATCGAGGCCCTCGTCGACATCCTGCTGGCCGGGAGCGGCTCGAGCTTCGCTCTGCAGGCGCTTGGCGGGCCGGTGACAACAGACAACGCCGAGCACTTGTCGACGCTGCAGCTCATCGACATGGAGATCTTCGACGCCGCGGTCAAGGCGCTGGGCCGGGACGTACCCGACATGACTCGGCAGGCTGTCGAAGGCGCCCACGGCCTGGCGCTGGCGGCGCGGTTGGTCGCAGGCGACCAGGACTGACAGGCGGCGACGGCCCTTTCTGGCAGACCAGGGCATGCGCGACGTACCGTAGGAGTCATGAGCGGGAACCTGCTGGGCGACTACCTACGGGCGCGCAGGAAGGTCGTCCAGCCTGAGGACGTCGGGTTGTCCCCTGGGGAACGCAGGCGGCGCGTGTCCGGTCTGCGCCGGGAGGAAGTCGCGCTGCTCGCGGGAATCAGCCCCGATTACTACCTGCGACTGGAGCAAGGGCGCGACACGAATCCATCCGGTCAGGTTCTGGATGGGTTGGCCCGTGTGCTGCGCCTGGACGCGGCTGCCGTCGCCCACCTCCACGCGCTCGCCGGCCCATCGCCTCGCCGGCCGAGCAGACCTTCCAAGCCGGAGCCGGACCAGGTGAGCGCGGGAATCCGCGAGCTGATCGCGACATGGTGGTCGTCCACTCCCGTGATTATCCTCAATCGCTACGCGGACGTCCTCGAATCCAACGCGCTCGCCAGAGCTCTTACCCCGACCAACCAGCCGGGATCCAACGTCATCCGCGCTGCATTCCTCGATCCGGACCTGCGCAAGCTCTACCTGAACTGGGACGAGATGAGCAGCCGTGCCGTGGCGAGCCTACGCGCGCTCGTGGGCACGGAACTCGACGACGTCCGCGTGGTGGAGTTGGTCAACGAGTTGTCTACGGCAAGCCGAGAATTCCAAGACCTATGGGCTCGATACGATGTCAGCCCGGGCGGATCGGGCGTCTCACACTTCGACCATCCGGTAGTCGGCCGGATGAGCCTGGAGTTCGAGCGGCTTGCCGTCGCAGGAACCAGCGGCCAGCTCATCGTGGTCTATCACGCGGCGCCGGGAAGCCCATCGGCACGAAAGCTCACCGAGCTCGGCAACGATTCAGCGGTCCATTCCGGACAGCGCTGACGATGACATTCGCAACGACGTCGGCCGGGCCGGGCGGGCCAGAGACTCATGCTGTTACCTGGGTCGGCAGTCGCACTTCGTGGGCTGATGCTGCTGTAAGCCCGCGAAGGACGTTGTTCGACAGCTGATGGGAGCAGGGCGTCAAGCGCCTGTCAGAGTCCCTTGGTGGAAGTACAGGCGCCATCCTTTCGGCGTTTGACGCCAGATGGAGCTGCGCCGTGCGCGTCGCCCGGCTCCGTCGGACAGGTATGTCAGGTGGACGACGCCCGGAGCAAGGACGGTTCCCGACATCTCGCTGACCTCGATAGGTGGCTCGGTCGAGGGTGATTCCGAGCTCATCATCGCGAGGATCGATGGAAGGTCCCAGCGTGTTCCGGACGCACCGAACTCGACGAACTCGGGATCCAGCAGCTGTGAGCTCAGCGCGGCAGATGCGCGCACGCCGGGGTCCAGCAGCCGCAGTTCCCCGTCTACCGCCGCCTGTACGGCGTCCTGATCGATCACGGGGACAGCGTAGCCGCGCCGGCCCGCCTCGTTGGCCGAGACGCGCGACTACGCCGTGAGCGGAATTCAAGGTCCTGTCTCGCCGGTATTCGCCAGGTGTTGGCCCTGGTCAGGAGGCACTGGATCTCGGGAACGGTCAATGCGGTCATGCCACAGTCCACGGGTGCCCGCTGGTCCGCGTCGTCGGGCAGGACGGGTTGTGGGTGGGCCGCTTTGGCCAGGGCCGATGCGACGGCCCGCAGCGCGTAGGCGGCCAGGGCGAGGGCGGTGTGCCGTTTCCAAGCGCGATAGCCGCGCACCTGGGTCTCATCCAGGCCGACAGACTGCTTGGCGTCCTGAATTGGTCGGGGCGCTCGTGCCCGATCGCTCCCTCCCGCCAGAGTGGCCGAGAAGGCCGTTCCTTGATCCGATTGCGTCACAACATGGAGATCACGGAGCGGCCCGCTTCCGTTCCCGCTGCTGCCGCAGCCGCTCGCTGAGCTGAAAAACCTTGCAGCTCAAAAGCACTGACTTTACGTCAGTCCACGAAGTCCGACTGCCGTACCCGAGGTCTTCACTTCCGAAGAGAAGTTCGGCTCCCGTTGCGGCTGGCCGTCGTTCTTCGACCCCAAGAGCCTCGACTCAGTGACGGTCGGGTCGTCGTTCGGGCAGGCCCCTGTTGTCCTGTGCACCCAGTGTGGCTCATATCTCGGCGAACTCTTCGAAGGCGAAGGGTTCACCACGCCCACTGACAAGCGCTACTGCATCAACGGTCTCTCGCTGCGTTTGAATCCAGTAGATTTGCCAGACTGAACCGCACCGAAGTTGATCCAGACGCTGCATGAGAGGCCGCCGCTTACCGGGCGTAGCCGCCGGACGTTTCGCAGCAGCGTGCACGCTCTGCGAATCAAGTACCGCCAGTACGAGGCACGGCCGAGGGAGTCAGATCCCGTTGCTACCACGTGGATGTGATCGGCCCGGATGGCCAGAGTGCCGCCGGGTTCGGCGCGTGCGCCGAACCCGGCAACCACATCTCCCTGGGGCGCGCCGGCAGCCTCGTCATCGGGTCGGTGGGTACCCACATCGCGGCCTCGGTGCGGGTGGTCACCGAACAATGCGAAGCAGTGGCGACCGTCACCGACGGCTACTTCATGGTCCCGCCCCACCTCACACCCAACCCTCATGTGCTCCACGCCGTGCACATGATCGGGACAGACGGAGAGCACCTGGGCGCTGTCACTGAGCTGACCGCTCCTGGCAGCGCCTTACCCGTCACAGATTAGAAGCCCGGCGCCCCGGGTCAACACCGCACGATCACGCCCGCCGAGCCCAGCATCGCATCGACGATGCCCTCCTGGCTTGGGAGAAGAAGGTGCTTGCTCGCCGCGGTCATGGGTCGAACGGAGGCTATGCTCGAACGTGCCGAAGACGACGGGTCGTAGTTGGTTTTGATCTGCGGATAGAGCGCGCCGGTCGTCCTCACTCGTGCGATCGCCCGCGCCGCGCCCAAATCGGCCCCGGGGAGGTTGTGTAGGTAGCGCTCGACCGAACGCAGCAACTCCATCTACGCCTATCTCGGCGGCAAGGAGAAGCTCTCTCTACGCTGCCTTGATCCCTATGCCGCGCGCTATGGCGGCAAGTACTACGCCGCCCTGGCGTGTGCCGCTCGGACCTCGTGGCCGCTGCTCGTGCGTTCTTTGACGTCACGCTCGAACGCATCGCCGATCCCGACTTGCCCGACGGATGCTTCGTCGCCCAGTCGGCCATGGCGATTCCTCGCCATCGTGGGTGTGAGCGTCGGCGCGCTCTCGCAAGCACTTCGCGCAAAACCAGTGCTCTGCGCTTGAAATCTGCGGCGCCCGCCGGCTCGGCTGCCCTCGCCCACGCTTCTGATCGAGCGCCAGGCCAGCCTATGTTTCCACGCATAAGCATGGCCGGCGCCTACGAGCCTTGATTCGCGAGCTGCCTTGTCTGGGACATCGCAACAGTTCCCGCTACGGGCCGACGAGGGCGTGGTAGGCCCTTTCCAATCCGCAACCTTGGCGGTCGCCCACCATCTCCACATACATGAAGCCTGCTTCCTGGCCTTCGCACCGTATGAGGGCACTGTTTTGCCGTTTCCACTCGCGTGTCACTCGTGCTCCGCGTCATCACAGCCGGCGAGCCAGTGCGGGGCAATGCGCAGCGCCTCAGCGCGGTCGGCGGCGGGGTAGAGCACGGCCGTCGGGCCCGAGCACGAGGTCATGTCACAGAGTGAGACAGGCGCGAACGTTCGAGCTTCTTTCGGAAAATTTTCAGTCGAGTTCGGCGGCCCCGCGACACACGTCAGGGGGCCCATCGGCGCCGACGCCGCGTCACATCCATCTCAGGGCTCACATCCGGGCTCTTGACAGTGCGCTGACCTGCGGGCAGGCTCCGAGTTGCGCAGATAGTTTTCATAGAAACATTCGAAACTTTCGGAAATGGGAGGGTGCGATGTCGGATCCTCGGTCGACGGCGCGGCCCGGTGTTTCACGGCGGATGTTCCTGAGCGGCGTGGGGGTCGCCGCGCTCGGGGTGAGTGGGTTGGAGACGGTGACCGCGGCGGGGACGGCCTGGGCCGCACCAGCGGGGTCGGGTTCCGCCGCCGGTGTCGGCGGCGCAATGGCGCCGCGGTCGTACTTTCCCGCGGACGTCACGCGGATGCCTTCGACCGGGAGCCTGCCGGATCTGTTCGCGTTCTTCGAGCCCGGTCGCGGTCGGGTGACGCGAGCTTCGGAGTGGCCCGCGCGTGCCGCCGAGCTCTCCGACCTGATGCAGTACTACCTCTACGGTTACAAGCACCCGACGCCGGCCGCCGGGTCGATCTTCCGGCAGGTGCAGGTTCCGGCAACCTCCGTCGTCGACTTCTCCGCGGCCTTCGACTTCTCCACCTTCACGGTGACGCTGCCATCGGGCTCGTACACGCTCGATCCCTCCACATTCGTCATCAGCCCGGTCATGTCCTTCATCGCGACCTCGACGTACACGGCTCCCTCCGGCTTCCAGAGCTGGGCGGTGGGCGACAGCTGGAGCACGCCTTCGCACGCGAGCCTGCTCGTCGCGGTGCCGGCGACGACGCAGATGGTGGTCGACGTGACCGACCCCTCCGCCCCCGAAAGCACCACAGCCACGATCAAGATCGACGCGTTCTCGGTGCCGGAACAAGGGGTCGACACCGCTATCCCGGGGCCTTACCCGTCCGTCCTGGTCGTCGGGAGCCTGTCCGCGGAGCAGGTGGCGACCCTCAAGGCCAACGGGTACGGGTACATCGCCATGAACACCGGCTCGGTCTACTCCGACGGTGCGAACAACCCGCATACGGGTGCTTACAACGTCCTCTACCCGTACCAGGCGGGCGTGTACGAGTTCGACAGCGGCGCGTTGATGGGCTGGGCCTGGGGGATCAGCCGCATCCTCGACGCGATCGCGAACGACGCGGCAGGCGCCGGCCGGTTCAACCTGGACCCGCGGCGTACGGCCGTCACCGGCGTCTCGCGCAACGGCAAGGCCGCCGCGCTGGCCGCGGCCTTCGACGCGCGCATCGCCGTCGCCGCACCGAGCGACCCGGGCGGCGGCGGTCTGACCGGCTTCCGGAACCGGACCGAGAGCGAGATGTTCACCTACAACGTGCCCTCGGGATACGACCAGATCTATTCGCTGAACGAGACGGTGCAGCGGGCGATCGGGAACCCGAGCGAGTCGGCGTGGTTCTGCTCGAAGGCCCAGGACTTCCTGCCGGACAAGACCGATCACTCCCCGTTCGACCTGCACGCCGTCGCCGCGCTCGTCGCCCCGCGGCCCTTCATCCTCTGGACCGGGGAGGCGCAGCAGGCCTGGCTGGGGTCGCCGAGCTCGGTGCTCTCGATGCAGGCCGGCAAGGAGGCGTACGAACTGCTCGGGGCCGGCGGGAACATCGGCTGGGTGGTGCGCGACGCGCAGCACGCCAATCAGGACCGGGATCTGCCGGACCTGATCGCGATCATGGACAAGGCCTTCGGCCGCCGCACCGCGCTCACCCGCCGGCACTTCGACTCGCTCGCCGGCTCCAACGGCGCCGCGATCGATGGCAGCGGCGTGATCTACCCGGAGGCGACGTTCGCCTCGATCGCCGACATGACCCGCAATCCCTACGACCTCGAGAACTTCTTCGTGCCGTGGGCGCGGCCGGGCAAGTTCGTGCTGTGGAGCGAGGACACGTTCGTGACCGCGGGCCTGGCGCGGGAGCTGAGCTTCCACACCGACGCGCACCAGGTGCGGCTGACCCTGCCCGACGGCACCCGCCTCGTGCGTGGCGCGCCCCACGGTGTCGCGACGTTCTCGCTCTCCGGGGCTCAGACGAAGCTCGGCCGGTACGTCGCCGACGTGAGCGGGCCGGGAAAGGACGAGAACCGGATCGAGCTGGCCGGCTTCTCGCTCAGCGACGCTCTGCGCCACGGCCTGAATCTCACCAGCGGCGTGCCCGACGGCATGGCGGTCGGGTTCTCCAGCCCCCTGGCCAACTGGGGTTCGGCCGACGACCCGGTACAGATGTTCGTCAACGGTGACAGGCTGACGGCGAGCATCGTCGACGACGGGCAGCACCAGGGCTACGTCGAGCGCTTCGGCGCGTCGTTGAAGCTGACCGGTGCGCCGGACGGCCCTTGGGACGGGACGGTGAGCTTCGCGTTCGGCGCACGCAATCTCAAGCTCCAGGCGCTTCCCGGCTTCACCTTCGCCGTGGATCTGAAGCTGACGAAGGCGCAGGTGCCGAACTACGCCGGCGTGAACACCGACGGGTTCACCTCAGCGCTCGGCGAGAAGCCCAGTTGGGCGTCGCAGAACCTGCAGAACACGCCGCTGTCCGGGAACTTCCACGGCCGCTGGCCGCTGTATCCGAACTCGGCCACCGACACCGGTGCGCGACCCGTGTCGGTGCCTGCCACGACGGGCTTCACCGCGAAGATGATGGTGAGCGACGTGAGTTCCGCAGGGTTCACGCTTCGGTTCGACCAGCCGCTGGACCCGGGCGAGTTCGGGATCGGCATGGACGCGGCGTCGTCGTGGAGCACCCGCTGGGCCTCCGACGGCACCTCCGTCCAGGTCGTCTACGCCCGCCCGGTCTCCTTCCGCGCGGGGTCCGTGGTGGTGTTCCGTGCAGTGGACGCCGCCGGGAACATGCTCGGCGGGCCGGTGCGCCTCGCCCTGTAGCAGCCTAGTGAAAGTCATCGTGTTCTGATGTGGCGGGCCGGCATAGCCGGCCCGCCCTTCGTCTCTGTGGAGACGCGCGTCCGGGGTTGACCAGGTGCGGCCTCAGGGGCTTCGGCGGATGCGTACCGGCCGGGGCCCCTCGTCATTGCTCCAAGGTCGGTTGCAGCCTCAGCGCGCGGCGAGGCGTGCGGCCCAGATCGGCAGAAGCCTGTTTCATCGTTGGAGTCCTCCCGCACGCTCCTTGACACACGCGACTTACTGAGATCACAGGAAGTGATACCCCGACCCCACGGATCACAGGGTGTACCAACCCGAGACTTCGCCGTACACCCTTTGTGAATCGCACCGGCTTCCGTCCACGGTAGAGCGTTCGGCCTGCAGTTCAGAGCGGCTCGCGGACCTGCACCAAGGACGGAGCCGTGGATGGAAGCCGGAACGACTCAGAAACGCGGGAGACGCCCTTGCCGAGTCCGGGGAAGAGGCCACCACCCGGCGATTCCTGCGCGTCCTGTTCGTCTGGTCACGTGCAGCCGGCAACGGCGTTGCCAATCCGCAATGGGCCGAGTACATCGCCGAGGATCCCCAACACCCCTCGACCGCTCAGGCGGCAGCCCGAGCGTGACTCGATGAACCTCGCAGCCCGAACGGGGACCCCACCATCTACAGGTCTTGACAATAGGAACTCCCCCCGGCTCCCGCCGTTCACCGATAGCCGTAGGTCTCCCACTTGGCGAGCACGCGCTGCTGGATGTCGGTGGGCCAGCCGTTCTCGAAGCTGCCCTTGACCGGCCGGTCCTCTTTGGCGAACAGGTCGGCCAGCAGGCAGTTGTGCAGCACCTTTCCGGCGCGGTAGGAGTGGGACTCGGCCTCGGAGAGGTAGACCGAGAGCTGGACGTGCGGGAGGGCCGGGAAGTGGACCTCGCCGTGCTCGGGGTGGGTCCGGGTCGCGAAGGCCCACACCACGTCGTTGACGTCGGTGATGTCGATGTCGTCCTCGACCAGCAGCACCTTCGGGACGCCGAAGCCGGCCTTGCCGGTGAAGACCACTTCGCCGATCTTCCGGGCGAGTTCCGTCGACGGGACGGCGGTCTCCTCGTGCCAGTCCGATCGCACGGAGACGATCAGCCAGTGCATCGCCGACTCGAAGGAGAACCATGCGGAGGCGACCGGCAGACCGGCTTCGCGCAGCTGGTAGAGGATCTCGGCGGCGTGCATGGTGCCGGTGACGGTGTGGTCTTCCTCGACCGGCGGTCCGGCTGCGACGACGGGCAGGACGGCGTCGTTCCGGTGGGTGACGGCCGAGACGTGGAAGACGGGCTTGAGCGACTTCTCCCGGGCGTTGTAGCCGGGGTACTCGTTCATCGGCCCTTCCAGCACCGTCTCGTCGAAGGCGATGTGGCCCTCGATGACGATCTCGGCGGTGGCCGGCACCATCAGGTCCACGGTTTCGGCGGGGACCACCTCCAGGCCCTCGCCGAACAGCGCACCGAGGAAGTGGGACTCGTCGGCGCCTTCGGGCAGCGGCATGCCGCCGACGAACGGCAGCGCCGGTTCGACCCCGAGGGCCAGCGCGACCGGTAGCGGCTTGCGTTGCGCGGCCCACTGGGCGCGGATGATGCCCAGGTGCTGGGGGCCGGGGATGAGGCAGCCGAGGGTGTTCTTGTCGGCGATCATCATGCGGTTGACCGACCAGTTGGTCCAGGACCCGTCGGGTGTGCGGGCGATGTTCATGCCGTAGGTCTGGATGTAGCGGCCCCCGTCGTTGCCGTGGATCAGCGGCGTCGGGAACTTCAGCAGATCGACGTCGTCGCCGAGCGCGATGTTCTCCTTGCACGGCGCGGTTTCGGCGGCGACGACCCGCGGCGCGATCCCGGGCCGGGCGCGGGCCGCGACGATCGTCTCCATGATCTGCGGCCCGGTCGCCTCGGCCGGCAGCCCGAGGGCCAGCGCGATCCGGGCCAGCGGGTGGCCGGGCCCCGACAGGGCGCCGGGAGCACCGAGCACACCGAAGCCCGTGCCCTGATATCCCGTGATGTTGGTGAACAGCGGGGCGGGCGCGCGTAGGTCGTAGGAGCGGCGGATGACGGCGCCGATCTCCAGTCTCCAGTCGACCTCCTCCTCGATCCGCTGCAGGTCCCCGATCTCTTCGAGCGCCTCGATGAACTCGCGCTGGCTGCGCAGGTGCTTCACGTAATGTCCTTCCCAAGACGGTCATTCGCCCCAGCGGGGCAGGTCCGGGACCTCGATCCCGAACAGTTCCAAGGCACGGCCCACGGTGTGCTCGACGACCTCGTCCAGGCTCCGCGGCCGCAGGTAGAAGGCGGGCACAGGCGGCATCACGATCGCGCCGGACTCGGTGGCCGCGGTCATCGCCCGGAGATGGCCGAGCGTCAGCGGTGTCTCGCGCACCAGCAGGACCAGCCGGCGCCGCTCCTTGAGCGTCACGTCCGCCGCCCGTGTCAGCAGATTGTCGTTGCCGCTGTACGCGACCGACGACAGGGTGCGGATGGAACACGGCGCGATGAGCATCCCCGCGGTCCGGAAGGAGCCGCTGGCGATCGCCGCACCGACGTCCGCCGGACGGTAGGTCACATCCGCCATCGCGGCCAGATCGGCCGCGGTCAGGTCCGTCTCGTAGGCGCGGGTCTGCTGGCCGGCCGGTGTGACGACCAGGTGCGTCTGCACCCCGGCTTTTCGAGCGAGTTCCAGCGCGCGCATCCCGTACGCGATCCCGGTCGCGCCGCTGATCCCCACCACCAGGCGCCGCGGGTGCTTGTCATCTCCGTGGTCGGAGTCGTTCGTCATGGCGGTGCGCTCTCTCCTGTTCAGCTCCGGGCGGTGGTGTCAGCGCTCTGAGCCTGTCATTTGCGAGGAGCGGGCTGAAGTGCCGCAGTACCCGATCGGAGTGTGCATTTCGCACAGTCCCGACAGCGACGCCACGCCGCGAAGTCCCGCGACCCGCACGATCGCCGGTAGTACCGTCGCCGTCGTGGCCGACACTGGAAGCCCTGGCGCGGAAAGCCTGATCAAATAGCCTAAGCAGCGATCAACAGCATGTCCGCGGCTCAGCACGCAGACATCTGGCACAGCTTCGCCGGCGACGTGCTGGCACACGAGACGAAGGTCCTTGAGGAGTAGTCCAACGCACCCGGCGCTTCCACGGACGTCTCAGCAAAGCTGCGTCGTGGCAGACGACGAGCCCGAGTTCCTCCACCACCGCCCACCGTCCGCTGCCCGGTACGGTCGCACGAAGCCGCAGAGCACTGCCGATGCCCCGCAACCTGGGGTGGTATGCGCTGAACTCCCGGAGCCGCCTCCACCATCCAACCGCGCTCTACGAGTTGCCTCGGCCTCAATTGCGGCCTACGGCCGTCATGCGGGTCGTGGGGCGGTGGCCGCCGCGCCGCGGGTGGGGACCTTGGTTTGTCAGCTTTTGTTGACGGCACACGTCTGTCAGCATATGCTGACGGACGTGGAAAGCTCTTCCGAGATCGCCGAGGACGCCGCCAGCCGGGACCCCGACGTCGGGCTGCGTGCCGTGGCCGCGCTGCGCGAACTCACCGAGCGCCTTGAGATCCTGCAAGTCGACAACGCGCGCCGACTGGGCTGGTCCTGGCAGCAGATCGCGGCGCGACTGGGCGTGACCAAGCAGACCGTGCACCGCAAGCACGGCCCGAGAGTTCGGGGGCGAGAATGACAGGACGCATAGAGGGCGAAGCGCGTGCGGCGGTGATCCGCGCACAGGCTCAGGCACGCTACCTGGGCCAGGGATTCATCGGCTGCGAGCACCTGCTCTTCGGATTGGCCGGCGCCGACGACAGTATCGGGAGCACGTTGCGCGGACACGGCGTGACTCCGGACAGCGTCGGAAGGGAAATTCAGGTATTGATTTACGGCCGTACCGCCACCGCGACCACCCTCGGCGACCTCGACCGCGACGCGCTCGCGGCGATCGGCATCGACCTCGATGTCGTCCGCGCGCGCCTTGACGACGCCTTCGGCCCCGGCAGCCTCGATCGGCCGGCCCGACGCCCCCGACGCGCGCGGTTCACGCGCCGCGACGGCCGCCGGGCCCCGAGCGGCCACCTGCCTATCACCCGGCAAGCACGGTCGTGCCTAGACCGTGCGGCTTCGATCGCAGCCACAGCGGACCCGGCCGCCGCCCCGGACTCCGCAGCACTCGTTAAGGCGCTGCTCCGCTCACCCGCCAGCGCACTGCGTGCCGTCCTGGCCGGCCTCGATGTCTCGCTTCCGCGACTGGCCGCGGAGATCGAGCAGCTCGGATAGTGCCGCATCAGAGGGCTGGCAGGCAGTGGGTGCAGGAAAGGGAGTAGACGGCCGAGGAGCCTGATTGCTCGGTGTCAGACCGGTTTGAAGGGCGTGACCCGCGCCGAGCCAGCGAGATCTCTCGCCGCCCTCGGCGCGGCTGCCCTCGGCGCGATGGACCCGCCGGTCAGAGTCGGGGCGCTGTGCGGGAGATCAGCCGAGGTCCGCCAAGAGGGCGCTCAGCTCGCTCTCCTGCTGGGCTGCCGACATCGGTGGGTTCGAGTGGTCGATGCCGAAGGTCTTAAGCACCTTGTCCATCTGGGCGTCGATCGAGGTCCAGCCGGTGTCGTCCAGGGGCTGCAGGGATTCCTGATCAGCGTCCCAAAGATCACGCAGCGACTGCACGGCCGCATGAGCGCCGGCCGGGTCCCCCGATCGCGCATCCTTGAGCGAGGTCGATGTGAGGGCCCGAAGCGCACCGACCTCCGCGGGCGGGAATTTCTTCACCGCCTGACCGGGGGCCAGCTGGACAGTGGAGGTGGCATCGGCTTCGGGCGCGGGGCCGACGTGCGGCTGACCGTGAGCCCAGACCAGCAGGCCTGCGGTGGCGGCAGCCAGCAGCCCGAAGCCGAGGAGCGCGGTGCGTTCCCTGCCCACGTTGGAGGTGATGTGTCCGTCGTGGGCCGCCTCGTAGGTCTCGGTCACGTCCGAACGAGTGACCGTCAGGTAGACCACGGTCGCCAGGATGAGGCCGAGGAAGACCAGGCTGGTGGTGAACGTGCCGAGCGCGAGGCCGGTCGGATCGCCAGGGCTCTGGGCGACCTTGGGTGAGGCGAGCCAGTCGCCGATGTTGGCGCCCAGAGGGCGGGTCAGGATGTAGGCGAGCCAGAAGGAGAGCACCGGGTTCGCGCCGAATCGCCACAGCGCCGTGATCGCGGCGATCAGGCCGAGCGGCAGCAGCACCGAGACGCCCGGGCTCCAGCCGGTCAGCTCGAGCGTCCAGTCTCCGGTCGCGGTGCCGAGCGCGAAGGTGACCAGGACGGTCAGCCAGTAGAACGACTCGCGCGACCGGGTGGTGACCGAGTGGATCGAGAGCGTGCGCTCGCGCAGCCACCAGGTGCCGAAGACCACGGCGAGCAGGACGGAGAAGACCGCGGAACTGATCCACAGCGGCACGTTCAGCTGGTCGGTGAGGATGTCTGTGTAGAGAGTGCCCGTGACGCTGACGACGACGACGGTAAGCCAGTACGGGAACGGGACATACCGCTTGAGCCGCAGCTGGACGGCCAGGACCAGTACGAAGACCGCGGTGAAGATCCAGGCCGTGTTCACCAGGCCGACGCCCAGCTGCATGTTGATCCAGTCGGCGAAGCTCTCACCCACCGTCGTGCACAGAACCTTGATCACCCAGAACCAGACGGTGATCTCCGGGACCTTGTTGAACATGAGCGGCCCGGCGTGTGTGCGCGTTTCCGTCGTCGTTGTCATGCGGCGAGCCTTGCGGAGGCAACCTGCAGACAACCTGACTATGCGCCGACCCGCGACGCGGGCAGCGTCACCTCGACATGGCCGCGCCCGTCGGCGATCGCTCGCACCGCAGCGCCTGCCGGGCCGGCGATGCGCCGGACCACGGGCAGTCCGAGCCCGTGCCCGTCGTTGCCGGTCACGCCTGCTTCGAAGACCCGCTCGACATCCGCGGGATCGAATCCGGGTCCGTCATCCAGGACATCGACCACGATCACCTCGCCCTCGATCCGCGCCGTGATCCACACGCGCGAACGCGCATACCGCAGGCCGTTCTCCAACAGCGGCGAGAGAAGCGCCACGACGACGTCGCCCGCCATGGCGACCTCGGCCTTCGGCGGAACGACCGCCTCGATCGCCCGACCGGCGATCGCCTGCCGGGTGGCCGAGTTGAGATCGCAGCGGGTCCCGGCCTCTATCCGCGCGCGTGCCGCACGCAGGATCGTGGTGATCGCCGCATCGAGGCGGTCGACTTCGCTCAGCACCGCCTCTGGCGGCAACGGCCTGTCGGACAACTGCGCCAACTGGGCCTCTCCCCGCAAGACCGTGAGTGGCGTCCGCAGCTCGTGGGCGATCTCATCGGTGAGCCGTCGCTCATCCGCCAGCGCGTTCTCGACACGCTCCAGGAGGTGATCCAGGGTGCTGCCCAACGCTCCGAACTCGTCACGGGGTACGCCCAGGTTGAAGCGGCGCCCTGGCTCGTGATCGCCCCAATCCTCGGCAAGAGCGGCCATCTCGCGCACGACCCGCAAAGCCCGGCGCACCACGAGGTGCGCGACACCGCCGGCGAGGAGGATCGCCACGCCACCAAGGATCAGCGACAGCGTCAGGCTGAGCTGCTTCGATGTCTCGTAGGGCGTGAGGTTCACGCGGGCGATCACCATGACCCGGTGGCCATCGGCCGGCACCTCCTGCGCGTACAGGAGATAGTCGTCGATGTAGGCGCTCTGCGACTTGCCGGCCCGAACCAACGCCTCGGCACGGTCGACCACGCTCGGTGTCACGTTCCCGTCGATCAGGCGTCCGTCGGCATACACCCAGGCAACCTCGTCCAGTGCCTCACTGCCGTTCTCCGTCAACATGACACGGCCGCTCACGACAGTCACGCTCGCCACGACGGCATCGGCGCGGCTACGCGCCAGATCGTGCGCGTCGGCGTCCGTCACCTTGGTCAGCAGCACATGCGAGAGCACGATCAGTATCGCTACCACGGCGGTGGCGATCAGCACTGTGAGCACGACGATCCGGCCGCGAAAGCCCCTCACTGCCATCGATAGCCCACACCGCGCACGGTCGCCAGGCGCTCGGCCACACCGAGTGGAGCGAGCTTGGCCCGCAGTCGGCGCACGAAGGAGTCGAGGGTGTTGTCACTGACCTGCGCCCCGTGCGGCCAGCCGGCAGCGATGAGGGCGTGCCTGCGTACCGCGTCGCCCTGGGCGCCGATCAGACGCCCCAGAAGCCGGAACTCCGTCGGAGTCAGGCTCTCGCTCATCGAGTTGTAGGTCACCACGTGCTTCGCCGGATCCAGAGCGACCTCGCGTGGAGCAGGAGCCACAGTGACCCGTCGCAGCAGCGCGCGGACCCGGACCAGCAGTTCCGGTATGTCGAAGGGCTTGGTCACGTAGTCGTCGGCGCCCGCCTCGAAGCCGCCCAGCTTGTGATGCAGGCCGTCGAGGGCAGTGAGCATCAGCACTGGCGTGTCGACGCCGCGAGCGCGAACGGCCACGCAGACGTCGCGGCCATCGGCGTCCGGGAGGCCGAGATCCAAAATGATCAGTTGAGGCGCAGTTTCCAACCGGCGCAGCAGGCTGTCCGCCGTGGCGGCCACGGAGACGGTGTGGCCGTCATGCTCTAACGCACGCTTGAGGACACTGCGAACCGTCGGATCATCTTCACAGACCAAGATCAAAGGCACCTGTCGGACCCTTTCCTATTTCGCCAGGTACAGCACCAAGGCCCTGGCCCACTTGTCGAGACGTGGGGAACGCGAGCCGGCCTCGGACCGCCGGCCACTCATCGCGACGCCTCAGTCGCTGTGGGGTCGGCGCCCAAAACCTCCGGCAGCGGCTCGAGTACCAGCGCGAGTCGCCTTGCCAGTGCCCGGCAGTCTGAGATCTCGATCAGACCTCTTCCTATCGCCGTGCAACGTACGAGCAGTCCTCGAGCGAGGTCCTCGACGCGCGCCGCGCGCGTGTCCGGCGCCGGAGCCGGATGACGGTGCTGAAACGAGCCCCAGCGGCGGCGCACGCAGCGGATGATCTCGGGCCAGTGCTGGGGATCGGCTCCGAGCACCGGATTGCCGAGGTACTGCGCGTCCGCGAGTACAGGCATCAGCGGATCGGCATGATCCAGGGGACGGTTCACGCGTTCTCCTCTGCGTATCCGACCAACAACTTCTACAAGATTGTAGATTCAATGGCGGCCGCGAGATCACCGGCCAGACCCCGGGTCGTCAGGGTTTGGCAACAACCGTGTCACCGATGCCGCTCCATGCGGGCGAGTGCGATCAGCTCACGCAGATCGTCGGTCGCTTCCAACGCGCAGAATCCAGCCAGCGCGATGACGCTCAAAGCCACGCCCAAGGCGAACGGACTCGTACACGGGGCCGGGCTGAGCAGCGCGGCCACACGCCTAGGCACCGGCCCGGCACCGTCGGCGCGCGATTCATCTGGTCGTCCGAACACGGCCCCCAGGACAGGTGCGGACCGGCGGTGCGGGCGGGTCCGCTTGGTCGCGATCGCTGCGGTGGCGATCGCGGTGGCCACCTGACGACGGTCGCCAAGCTCGTCGGCGGCGTATTCGTCGGCCCACCGCTCCATCGCATAGTCGACCGCGCCGGCCAACGGCCGCACCAGCGGATTGGCAGCAGCGGCAAGCCGTGCGGCGGCGGCGAAGATGTAGTGGCGACCGCGCACGTGCGCCATCTCGTGAGCGAGTAGCGCCCGCCGCCCGGGCTCATCGAGCGCCTCGAGCATCGCGGTCGACACCACGATCCGACCGGGCCGTCCCGGAACGGTGTACGCGTCCGCGACCTCGTCCTCGGTGATCACCAGGCTGCGCCGTCCAGGCAGGGCGCGGGCGTGGCCGAACGCGGCCGCCAGGGCGCGGATCCTTGCTACGGCGAACGTGAGGGCGGCTAGCAGTGCGGCGCCCAGGAGGATCCCGGCGGTCGCCGCGACTGCGCTGGAGGTCGAGTCATTGCTGACGATCGCCCTCCTTGACAAGTGCGCGAGGCGGGCGAGCTCCGGAATGCGTACGAGTTCTGCGATGACCAGCAGGCCGAGCGCCCCGCAGCTCGTACCGGCCAACACCACCGCAGACGCGCTCAGCAGCCACGCTGCGTGACGTGGATGCAGCCTGGCGGTGGCCAACCGTGCCAGCGGCATGGCCGTCGCCGGGAACAGAAGCGTTGCGTAGACGAACACGCGCACGGGCTCGTCCTTAGCTGTTGCCTGGGCGGGGCAGCGGAGAGCGCGAATCGAGTAGTTCGCGCAAAAGCCGCACGACGGTGACGACAGCCGATTCCAATTCGTCGGCGTGGCTTACTGACCCGCCCGGACAGCTTGCTCGCCCTTCGCGTCCTCGTGACATCGTGGATGCTCCGTTCCCCAGCGGTACTCGTCCTTGGCGGCGTTCTGTTCCATGACCGCCGTGCGGCGGTTACGGGCACATAGGCCGATTAAGCAGGTCGGGCCATGGCAGTCGTCAGCGACGAGCAAAGCCGGCTAGCGGCCGCACCCGACCCAACGGGCGCAACGCGGCCCGCCGAGCAGGCGCCAGTGCGGTAGCCGAGCGCGAAGACAGCCGAATGGCCGTAATGTGCGATGAAATCCTGCACGTTCATGTCCTTCGCTTCTCGTGCAGCCGCGAGCTGTGGAAAGGAACCGAAGGCGGACGGCGTCGAGGGGGCGGTGGGCCGTCCGTCTCCGGCTGACTCCAAATTCTACACGTTTGTAGATGTTTGCTGGCGAGCCGCCTCGCCGTGTCGTTTGCAACCCACCGCGGGACCCCGCCGAGTCGGGCGCGCAGTGGCGTGGAACTACTACAGCGATGTAGAAATACTACAAGCTTGTAGAAGCAAGAAGCGCAGCCAGCGCCGCCGCCGGCTCTCCGGGAGGTAGGGCAAAGTGAACTTCTTCGATCCGAACGCGCTCCTGAGCACGACCGGGCCATACGCTCCCGCCGCCGTGTTCGCCGTGATGTTCGCCGAATCGTCGCTACCGATCGGATTCGTGTTGCCTGGCGACACTCTGCTCTTCACGGTCGGCCTCGTCTGCGCCGCCGGAATCCTGCCGCTGCCCTGGATGCTCGCGGCGGCGGCGAGCGGCGCAGTGCTCGGAGCGCACGCCGGGCTTCTGCTCGGAAGGCTCGGGTCGCGAGCGCTCTCACCACGACGCCCGCAGCGCCACGTCGTGCGAGCGGTGGAGAGGTTCGAACGGCTCACCGCGCGGCGCGGGTTCGGGCCGGCCTTGGTCGCCGCCAGGTTCATCCCCCTGGCGCGGTCGGCGACCGGGCCCCTCTCCGGCTTGCTACGTGTCCCGGTCGCGCGATTCACCGGCTGGGCCACGCTCGGCGGACTCGCCTGGACCGGATCCCTCATCTCCGGCGGTTACCTCATCGGGCGCGTAGCTCCGGGGCTCGAACGCTTCGTCCCGGAAGTCCTCATGCTGGCTGCGCTCTCGTTCCCGGTCGCCGCCTCACTCGGCTTCATATTCACCTGCCTGCGGGCGCGACGGGCCCTCGTACCTACACCCCCGACCGCCCCGATGCCGCGATTGGCGGTCGGAGGAGAACCGGACCTCGCCGCCACGACTGCGCCGCACTGAAACCCAGTAATCCGCTCAACCGTCGGACCCGAGAACGCGAACGGGGTGAGCCCTTTGACGCGAGCGCCGAAAACACCGCTACCTGAGACCATCGTCGACCCGAGCGACCGAACACAGGCTGACCCGGCCGAAACGAAGCGGCTCCGGCTACAGCGTTGGGGCGCGCTGACGATATGGGCCGCGCTGACTTCGATTTGGTTCGCCCGCCGCGGCGGCTATTCCTGGCACTACTTCGTGCACGGGAGCGCGCTGCTGTTCGACGGCGCGAGCGGAGGCGCCCCCACCGGAGGGATGCACATCTACGCCGACTATCCCCAGCTGCAGATCGGCCCGGTGAGCTTCGTGGTCGCCCAGGGCTTACGGCACATGGGGCCCGCGAACGGGCTGTACGCGGCGGAGATATTCATGACGGGCCTCGGGCTCGTCGCGCTGCACGTCATCGAACGGATCGCTGCGGCCTCGCGCCCCGAGGCGATCGGCGACCGGCGTTGGCATCATACGATGCTCGTCGGCGGGGCGCCCTTCATGATCGGCTGGACTGATCTGAGCGTGGCATACGCTCACCTCGACGACGTCCTCGCCTTAATCTTCGCGCTGGTCGCACTCTGGTCGGTCGCCGCCGGCCTGCCCGCGCTCACGGGAGTCTGCCTCGGCCTGTCAGTTGATGCCAAGCCGTGGTCGCTGGTGTTCCTCCCGATGATTCTCGCTCTGCCTCGCCGAGCATGGCACTACGCGGCAGCATGGACGACACTCGTCGTGATGCTCGGCTGGCTCCCATTCGTCGCAGCCGACTTCCACACGGTCGCGGCCGCATCGCAGTTCACGATCACGAACGAGCGCGACTCGGCCCTGCGTGCCCTCGGCGTCGGCGATCCGGTCACACCGAGATGGGACCGTGCGGCGCAGATCGCTCTCGCCTGTCTGCTGGGCGCCGAGGCCGTGCGCCGCCGACGCTGGCCTGCGCTGATCCTGCTCGGCGTCGGCGCGCGCGTCGCCTTGGATCCCGGCGTATACGGCTATTACACCGCGGGCGTGCTGCTCGGAGCGCTGCTCTGGGACCTCGTCGGCTCAGGTCTGTGGATGCCGATCTGGACCGTCGCGTCGGGCGCCGTTCTCGCCGCAACGCCCCTGCTCATCTCCGATGCCGCATTGCGCGGCCAGATGAGACTATCGCTCGTCATCGCCTTCACCTGCGCCCTGTTGTTCGGGCCGACGGCGTCAAGCACACATACGCCAGCCACGGACAATCGCCTCGCAACGCTGCGATAACCGGCAATGCGGCCAGGTGCGCCGGCTTCCAGACACAGCGTTCCGCTGATGAGCGTTGAAGATCTTAACCGGATCTGAGCAGGTTCCTTGCCAGTTCTGAAAATACTCGCAAATAAGATCCTGGCGCGGGCACTGGGATTGCCCGTACATGGTGGGTCCTGGGTTGACCTGCCAGGTGGGCTGCCGGACTATCCGGGTATCACAACCGCTTTTGGCACTGATGCCGGAGCCCGAACGGCAGCCCACCGTTTACCGTTCCCCTCGCCAAAGCGATGATGTTGAGCTCCACATGCGCCGGTCCGCGTACGAAGCCGACGGCGCGCAGCGCATCGGCGTCGGCCGCGCTGAGAATCTCCGCGAGCTCGGGGGCGATGCGCGTACCGCTGTGCGCGCATACGGCTCCCAGGTAGCCGACCTCATCCGCGATGCCGAGTAAGACCTCGAGATCGCGTTGCGCACCAGCCGTTGGTTGAGCACCGCCAGGGCCATGCCGCCCTCTGGCCACGGCCGTCGGTCCGTTGACAAGCCTACCTCTCTAACGGTTAGACTATAACCGTTAGAGAGGTGAGCGGTCGGTGCAGCAGGAAGTCGTCTTAGCGCTCCTCGCGAAGGAGCCTCGCCATGGTTCGCAGCTTCGCGCCCGGCTGGAGGCCGCACTCGGGCCGGTCGGTGACGGGCTGAACGCCGGCCACGTGTACGTCATCCTCGCCCGCTTGGAAAAGGCCGGGCTGGTGGAACGTGATGGAGCCGAAGAGCCCGCGCAACGGCAGGACCGCAAGAGCTACCGCCTCACACCGGCAGGACGGGAGCGGCTGGCCGAGTGGCTCGCCGACGTCACGTGGCCCAAACAGGATCAAGCCGACTTCCACCTGAAGCTCATCGTCGCCGACCAGGGCCGCCTGGCCGATCCGATCGCCCTCGTCGACGTGCAGCGTCGCGAGTTGCTTCGCCGCTTGCGCGACGCACAGCGCGCCGCGATGGCCGAGCCGGGCGATTCCGAAGCCGTGCTGCTGCTGGAGGGCATCGTGCTCAGGCTTCAGGCGGACCTGCGCTGGCTCGAGGCGTGTGAACGTACATGGACCGAACGAAGGGGAAAGCGATGAACAGCACGGGGGGAGCGCTAGTGTGCGCTCGCGGTCTGCGCAAGGACTACGGCACGGGGGAAGCACTCGTACGCGCGCTCGACGAGGTCGACGTCGAGATCGCGAGCGGCGAGTCGGTGGCGGTGATGGGACCGAGCGGATGCGGCAAGTCGACCCTCCTGCACCTGCTCGGCGGCCTCGACCGGCCGACGGCCGGGGAGGTATGGCTGGGCGGACGCCGCACCGACCGGCTCTCCGAGCGCGGCTCCGCTCGGGTCCGGCAGAGCGAGATCGGGTTCGTCTTCCAGTCCTTCCACCTCATGGAAGAGCTGACCGCGCAGGAGAACGTCGAACTTCCGGCGTTGCTGGCCAGGCGCTCCCCGTGCGCGGCCCGCGAGCGCGCCCGAACGCTTCTCGACCAGGTGGGGCTCACGGACCGCGCCCAGCACCTGCCCTCGCAGCTTTCCGGTGGCCAGCGCCAACGCGTCGCCATCGCTCGGGCGCTGGCCAACGAGCCGACGATCGTCCTGGCCGACGAGCCGACCGGCAATCTGGACTCCGCCTCCACCCTGGACGTGTTGCGCCTGTTCGAGGCCTTACATGCGTCGGGACTGACCGTTGTGGTCGTAACACACGATGAGCGCATCGCCGCCACTGCGGACCGATTGATCACGATGCGCGACGGGGCCTTCGTGGACGAGATGAGGCTGACCGGCGGCACGCGCGCGAGCCTCGCCGATCTCGCCGGGCTGGAGGGCTGACCGATGGGAAGGCTGCTCCTCATCCGACGCCTGGTCGCCAAGGACTTGCGCCGCCGTCCCGCGCAGGCGCTCCTGCTCACGCTCGCCATCGCGACGGCGGCGACGACACTGACTCTGGGGCTGGCGCTGCGAGGCGCGATCGACAACCCCTACGCCCGCACCCAGACCGCCACCAACGGACCCGACGTCATCGCAACGCTCCTGCCCGATGGTCCGCACGCCGGTGCGCGAATCGACCCTGGGCAGGTTGCTACCCTCGAACACGCGTCTGGCGTGGCCGCGAGCAGCGGGCCGTTCCCGGTGACCTGGACGCTGATTCAGCGAGGGCAGGCCCGCGAAGGTGCCGAGGTGGAAGGGCGCAGCGAGCTGCCGGCCGCGGTCGATCAGCCGAAGCTGATCCAGGGCGGCTGGGTGCGGCCCGGCGGCGTCGTCCTCGAAGCCGGATTCGCCGAGGCCCTCGGTGTGCACGTCGGGGAGCGGATGATCCTCGGGGGTGAGAATCTCGAGGTCGTGGGTATCGCGGTCAGCGCCGCCGTCCCGGACTATCCCGATATCTGCGCCTTCACCTGCGTGCTCACCATGGGCCACTACAACCCGGGCCTGGTCTGGACGACCGAAGCCGAAGCGGTGGCAATCGGCCGCTCCGCCTCGTCCTCACCTCTCGCCTACTACCTGAACTTGCGGCTGACCAATCCTTCCACCGCGAAGTCGTTCGCCGATGCCGTCGCCCTGACCAAGCCCACGCACTCCCACCTGGTCCTGTACACCGCGCAGTACGTCCGAGACGCGGACGCCCGCGTTCTCGCCAACGTCCAGCTCTTCCTGCTCACGGGCAGCTCCCTGCTCATGCTCCTCGCTCTCGCCAGCGTCGCCGTGCTGGTCGGAGGGCGTATGGCTGAGCAGAGTCGCAGAGTGGGACTCCTCAAAGCCGTCGGAGGCACACCGCGACTCGTCGCCCTCGTGCTGCTGTGTGAGAACGGCGTCATCGGACTGATCGCCGCGGGAATCGGCCTCCTCCTCGGGCAGCTGGCAGCACCGTCTATCAGCGGACCGGGCGCCGGCCTGCTCGCCGCGACGACCACCGCCGGCATAGACCTTCCGGCCGTCGCTGCAGTGACGGCACTGGGGCTGTTCCTGGCTACCGCCGCGACTCTTCTTCCCACCCTGCACGCGACACGCCGCAGCACTGTCTCCTCCCTCATGGACCAGCCCCGGACTCCGCGGCGCAGAGCGGCAAGCATCAAGCTCTCCGCCCACCTGCCCGCTCCACTTCTGGTCGGTGCGCGCCTGGCTGCCCGCCGGCCCAGGCGGGCAGCTCTGACGGTCGCCAGTACGACGGTGACCGTGAGCGGCTTGACGGCTGTGCTGATCATGCATGCGACCCAAGCGAACCCGGAATTTATCGCCCCCAGCGATCCGCTCAAGGCCCGTCTGAACGCGGCCGTTGTCATGCTCTCGGCAGCGCTGACCGTCTTCGCGGTGGTCAACGCCGTCTTCATTGCCTGGACCACAGCCCTCGAGGCGCGAGCCACCACCGCCCTCACCCGGGCTCTCGGAGCAACCGCGGGAGAAATCGTCGCGGGCCTGTCCGCAACCCAGGGACTGCTGACCCTTATCGGAGCGATCCTCGGCATCCCCTGTGGAATCGGGATCTACTATGCCTTCACGCCCCACGGCGCGACGACAACAGTGCCACCAGCACCTAGTCTTGCGCTCGTCGTGCTCTTCACGCCGCTCGCTGTCAGCTTACTCACCATCATTCCCGTCCGCATCGGCGCCCGCGGGCCCGTCGCACACTCCCTCAAAGCCACGGGGTGATCCAGGCTGCGCTGTTGCCCTGGGGCAGACCGCCGTGCGGCGAGGCCGAAGCCTCGCCGCACGCGGTCATCACCTGATCAGCCGTTGCCCGGCTCCGGCGTCGAAGAGGTCGTGAATCCCTCAGCCTTGTTCGCGGCGACCGCGAAGGTGTTGGTGAAAGTGTCGCTCAACTTCACCGAATCGACATTCGCGCCGATCGCCTTCTCGGTGGCCATCACAGTCTCGGGGCCGCCGGCCGGCATGATGCCGTCGGGCAGGAACTGCCCCTTGTCCTGAGTGAGCGCGGTGATGTACTCGGCTTTGGTGAATCCGTTGCTCTGCACGTACGTCTGCGGCAGTGCGTTCGCGATGTCGGTCGCCGAGTGCGTCGCAATCCAGTGCATCGTCGCCACCAGCGCGTCAACCACGTCCTGAGCCTCCTTCTGGTGCGAGTCCACCCAGTCGGTGCGGGCGAGCACGCCGGCTGAGGGCCAGGTGCCGCCGAGGGCGGCAGTGGCACCGGACGCGGTCGCCAGGTCGATGGCCGAGTAACCGATGTTCTGCTGCTCGATCTGCAGCACCGTCGGCTGAGTGGTCATCAGGCACTGGGTCTTGCCGGTCTTGAGCGCGGCTATGGCCGTGGCCCCGTCGCTCACACCGATCCGGCTGTACTGCTTGGTGGTGAGCCCGGACTTGCTCGCCAGCAGCTGGGTCAGCTCGTCGGTGCCGGATCCGAGGTCGGTCACGCCGAGGGTCTTGCCGGTCCACTGCGCGGCCGAGTGGATGCCGCTGCCGGTGGCGCACATCTCGCGCTCACCCGGAGCACCGGAGAGCTGGACGATGTCCTGCACAGCCTTGCCCTTGGACTGGAAGTCGATGGCGTGGATGTACCAGGCGCCGGCCATTTCCACCTGTCCCGAGGCCATCGCGTCTTCGGCGCCGACTCCCCCGTTGACCTCGGTGGTGAGCACCATGTTGACGCCGTACTTCTTGTAGAAGCCGAGCTGCTGGGCGAGTTCGTAAGGCAGGTAGATCTGCTTGTCGATTCCGCCGACCATGAGGGTGACGGTCGGAAGCGCCGCGCTGCCGCCGGAACCGGAGCCCGAGCCGGAGCTCGAGCAGGCAGTGAGCGTACCGGTCAGGGCGAGGGCGCCGGCGGCGGCACCGGTGAGGGTCCTTCTGAGCATGGCAAAGCCTTTCCATGTCTTCGTTGACGGGTAACGGGGTGGAACGCTGACCCGGGGCCGCGGTTCAGATCGCGGCGGCCTCGGACGGGGAGGGCGGGCGCCACGAGAGCAGGCGGCGCTCGACGCGGGTGAGCAGGAGCTCGACGACGAGCGTGATCGCGGCGATGACGAACATCGTGGCGAACACCCCGTCCGGGTTGAACTGGTTCTGCGCGGTGGCGATGACCAGGCCGAGGCCCTTCTGCGCGCCGAGCATCTCGCCGACGATCGCCCCGACGATGGCGAATCCGAAGGCCGTGTGGAGGCTCGCGATGATCCAGGTGAGCGCCGAGGGCAGGGTCACGTCGCGGACGATGCGCAGCTTGGAGGCGCCGAGTACCCGCGCGTTGTTGAGGATGTTGCGGTCGACCTCGCGCACGCCCTGGAACGCGTTGAAGAAGACCACGAAGAACACCAGTACCGCTGCCAGCAGGATCTTCGGCGTCGGACCGAGGCCGAAGGCGACGAGGAAGATCGAGCCGAGCACGATGCGCGGAATGGCGTTCATGATCTTGATGTACGGGCCGATGACCTTGGCCAGGAAGGGGCTCACGCCCAGGCCTACGCCGAACACGATGCCACCGGCGGTACCGACCAGGAAGCCGAAGACCGCCTCGCGCAGCGTCGTGAAGATCTGCGACCAGTACGAGCCGAACTCGGTCGCCTGGTCGCCCTGGGCGAAGTAGTCCCTCAGCTGCTTGGCGATGCCGCTCGGCTGGCCGAAGAAGAACGGATCGACGACCTTCCAGGCGGTCAGGAGCTGCCAGGAGCCGATGACGAAGACGGCGAGGACGATCTGCGCGGCCAGCACCCGCAATCTGCGCGTGCGCGCGATGCGGCGGCCGGGATTCGTCTTGCCCACCTCGAAGGACGGCACGACCTGGCTTTCGAGTCGGGGGGCGTGGTGGCTCATGCTGCGGCTCCTGCCGTGCGGGCGTATGCGAGCTCGACTTCTTCGCGCAGGGACTGCCAGATCTGCCGGTGCAACTCGAGGAATTCGGGCTGGAACCGGATGTCCTGGACGGCGCCGCGCGGGCGTGGCAGGTCGATGTCATAGACCGCCTTCACCGACCCCGGCGAGGAGGTCATCACCACGACTCGGTCGGCCAGAGCCACGGCTTCCTCGAGATCGTGCGTGATGAACAGCACCGAAGGACGTAACTGCTCCCACAGGCCGAGCAGCTCGGTCTGCATGATCGCTTTGGTCTGCACGTCGAGAGCGCCGAAAGGCTCGTCCATGAGCAGGATCCGGGGCTCGTTGATCAACGCCGCCGCCATGGCGACGCGCTTGCGCATCCCGCCGGAGAGCTGGTGCGGGTGCCGGTCCTCGAAGCCGGCCAGGCCGACCCGGCGCACCCAGTCGCGCGCGGACGCTTCCGCTTCGCGCTTGGGCACACCGCGGAAGCTGGGGCCGAGCGCGACGTTGCCGAGCACGGTCTTCCACGGCAGCAGGGCATCGGCCTGGAACATGAAGCTCACACCGTCGGCGATGCCCTCGACCGCGCGCCCGCCGACGCGGACCGTGCCCTCGCTGGGCCGGTCGAGTCCGGAGACCAGGCCCAGCGTGGTGGACTTCCCGCAGCCGGTCGGCCCGACCACCGCGCAGAACTGACCCGGTTCCACGTCGAAGGTCACGTCGTGGATCGCGGTGAAAATCGAGCCGTCCGGAGTGAGGAAACGTTTCGTCACGCCGGCGATCTCGATCCGGGCGCCGGGTCCCGCGGATGTCGTCGCGGTCATCTCGGATCGCCTCCTGTCTTCATTGATCGGGGAGGCCACACGCTAGGAGCGGCGGATCGGGGTTGTCTCGCTTGTGGTCGTAACTCGCGTTCCCCGCGTTTCCCCGGGTTTTGTGCATTGAGTTCACGGAATATCGGATAACGGATTGAATGCTTTTCCCGGATTTCCTTGCCCGGCCATAGGCGCCGCTTCCACAATCCTTCAGGTGCGACGAGGCGCGATGCGCAGGCTCTCCAGCCAGATCTTCGTCGGCCAGGTGGCGATCCTGGTCGCGACGGTCCTGGTGGGATTCGTCCTGTTCGCGCGGGAGGAACGCACACAACTCGATTGGCAGGCCGGACAGCAGGCCGTATCCATCGCCGAGACCACCGCCGACATCGACGCGGTCGGCGCGTGCTTGGAGGCGGCAGCGCCGCCGTGCGGCGACGAGGAGCAGCGGATCGCCGAGCGCGTGACCCAGTCGACCGGTGCCGCGTACGTGGTGGTCATCGACATGAACCGGGTCCGCCACTCGCATCCCAATCCTGCGCTGATCGGCAAGCAGGTCTCCGAACCGGTCGTTGCCGAGGACGGCAAGGTGCACGTCGTGACCGACGACGGCAGCCTCGGCCGCTCGGCCGACGCCCTGGTTCCGCTGTATGCCCCGGACGGCACGTTGGTCGGGGAGGTATCGGTGGGGATTCTGGAGAGCAAGATCTCCACAACGCTCTGGCGTGTCCTTCCGCCCTACGTCCTGTGGTTCGCCCTCGCCCTGGTGATGGGTGCGTTCGCCTCTTGGCTGCTCTCCCGTCGGCTCAGGCGGCGCACGTTCGGGCTCGAGCTCGACGAGATCGCAAAACTGCTGCTGGAGCGTGAGGCCGTGCTGCACGGCATCCGCGAGGGCATGATCGCGTTCGACCGGGCCGGGCGGATCACCATGGTCAACGACGAGGCGCGACGGCTGCTCGAGCTCGGCTCGAACGGTGTGGGCAGCTGGATCGAGGACGTGGTGGCGCCCGGACGGCTGCGTGAAGTGCTCTCCGGCGCGATCGACGGCAGGGACGAGGTCGTACTCACCGACGCCTACTGCCTGACCGTCAATCGGATGCCGGTCGTGCTCGGCGGCCGCCTGCACGGCTCGGTGGTCACTTTGCGCGATCGTACCGAGCTGGCCGGCCTGCTGCGCGAGCTCGACAGCGTGCGCGGATTGACCGACGCGCTACGGGCGCAGCAGCACGAGTTCTCCAATCGCATGCACATCGTCGCGGGCCTGCTCGAACTCGGCGAGGCCGAAGAGGCGCTGCACTATCTGACCGATCTGAGCCTTGCGCAGACCGAGGTCGCCGAGCGGCTTCGAGCCAGGATCGGCGCCCCGCTGATCGTCGGGCTGCTCTTGGCGAAGGCGACGGTCGCCGCCGAGCGTGGGATCGAGCTCGAGGTGGCCGACGAATCGTGGCTGGGTGAGGTTCCGGGTAAGACGCAGGCATTGACCACGATCCTGGGAAATCTGATCGACAACGCCCTCGACGCGGTCGGGTCCCGCGGATATCCGGCAGACCGTCCGGGACGAGTGCGGGTGCTCCTCGTCGAGGACAGGGGACGCATCACGATCGAGGTCGCGGACAACGGTCCGGGCATTGCGGCCGAGGACGTCGACGCGGTGTTCCTGGACGGATTCTCGACGAAGCCTCAGTCAGGGTCCCTGCGCCGCGGGTTGGGCCTGGCACTTGTCCACCGCATCGTCCAGCGGCTCGGCGGGACGATCTCGGTCAGCGTGGGGCCGGGCGCGACGTTCGAGGTCGGCATCCCGGCGGAAGTGGCGGTGTTGGTGTGACGGCCCTGGAGGAGACGACGGCTACCGAAGGAATCAGAACCCTGGTCGTCGATGACGACTTCCGTGTCGCCCGTATCCACGCCGCATTCGTCGAGAAGACCGAGGGGTTCCGCGTCGTAGGAGCAGCCCACAGCGCGGCTCAAGCGCTCGAGTCCATCGACGAACTACGGCCGGAGCTTGTGCTGATGGACGTGTACCTGCCCGACGGCGACGGCATCAGCGTCGTACGCGGCCTGGTGGAGCGGGCCGAGCATCCCGACTTCATCGTCATCACCGCCGCCCGCGACGTCACGACAGTGCGCGCCGCGATGCAGATCGGCGCCGTGCACTATCTCGTCAAGCCGTTCGGATACGACGCGCTACGCGAGCGGCTCGAGTCGTACCGCAACCTGCGTGAACGCATCGCCGGGCTCGGACCGGAGGCCGACCAGCCCGAGGTGGACGCCCTCTTCGGCCTGTTGCGCGGTCCGGTCCCGTCGAGCGAGCCGGCGCCGGGCCACAGTGCGCCGACGCTGGAGCTCGTCCGCGACGCTGTGCGCGCCGCCCACGGGGATGTGTCGGCGAGCGAAGTGGCTGCGCAAGTGGGGATCAGCCGGCCCACGGCACAGCGGTATCTCAGCCATTTGGCCCGAAACGGGATGGTCCGCATCCAGCTGAAGTACGGCTCCACGGGCCGTCCGGAACACAGGTACGCGATGCCTGAGGCAAGCCCCACGGCGAAGCGTTGATCCCCTCCTCGCTCAGGCTACGGCGACGCCCGTCGCCGTTGGGATCGACCGGCGCGTTCAGACGCATTCGCGCTCGACCACGCGTCCCCCTTCCGGCGTCAGGCCCTCGGCGGCCAGCCCGAGCAGGTTGCGGGCCGCGAGACGCCCGTATACCTCGGCGTCAGTATGCACGGAGGTCAGCGCCGGCGAGGTCTCCCGGGACGGCCAAGCCCTGGTCGTGTGCCGCGCTCAGTGCGCGAAGCGCGATCACGTCGGAGAACGCGGCGATCGCGGTGACGGCCGGGCTCACGCAGGACGCGACGGTGCTGGGCTGGCCCTGACCGTCGCACACGTGCAAGTTCATGCCTGCGGAGGCCACGGACGCGGCTACCGCAACCACCACAGATGTCAGCCGACGTTGCCTGATAAGCGTCATTGCTCATGCCTCCCTAGGCAGTTCACTTGGCGGAGAGGCTGAACACGCGGAGCGATCATAGATAGGGCCTTCACGTACAACTAAGCTTG
Source organism: Actinospica robiniae DSM 44927 (assembly GCF_000504285.1). Lineage (NCBI taxonomy): Bacteria > Bacillati > Actinomycetota > Actinomycetes > Catenulisporales > Actinospicaceae > Actinospica > Actinospica robiniae. Next base: position 1,742,782 of record NZ_KI632511.1, read on the forward strand.
CGCGGGCCTCCACGGTCGGCTGCAAAACCGCGCCTGGACCCTCCGCGATCGCACGGCCCGCGTCGGCGGAACTGAAGCCGCCGATAGCGCGTCTTCCCGCACGATAAGATTTACAACTATGTAGATATCATGCGGAGGTTGAGGCGTGAGCCGGGACGAGTGGCGGCAGGCGGACGTGGCCGGACCGGCGCTGTGGCGCCCGCCACAGCCGACCGGGCGAGCGGCCGGGCAGCCGTCCGGGCCGGCGGTCGAGGGCACCGGCTGCGGCGCACTGCGCGTACCCGAAGTCGCGCTCGCCTTCTGGATCGTCAAAGCCTTATCCACCGCGCTGGGCGAGAGCGCATCGGACGCACTGGTCAACTCCTCGCTCGGAGCCCAGATCGCGGTAGTGCTCGGCTTCTTCGCCTTCCTCGCCGCACTCATCATCCAGTTCAAACAGGCCCGCTACCGGGCCTGGCCCTACTGGACCTGCGTCGCCATGGTCGGGGTGTTCGGCACCATGGCCGCCGACGTGATGCACGTCGCCCTGCACGTGCCGTATACCGCCTCCAGCATCTTCTACGCGCTCGTACTCGCAGCCGTATTCACCGCCTGGCGCCGCACCGAGCACACCCTCGACATCCACAGCATCAACACCCCACGCCGCGAAGCGTTCTACTGGGCCGCGGTCGTCGCGACCTTCGCCATGGGCACCGCCATCGGCGACTTCACCGCAGTCACCCTCAAACTCGGCTACTGGCCCTCCGCAGCACTGTTCGCCGGACTCATCCTCATCCCCCTGACCGCATGGAAAACACGACACGCCAACCCAGTGCTCTGCTTCTGGTCGGCATACGTGCTCACCCGACCACTCGGCGCCTCGATCGCCGACGGCCTCGGCAAACCGAAGAACCTCAGCGGCATGGGCCTCGGCGACGGACCGGTCACCGCCGCACTCACCCTCCTCATCGCCCTCGCCGTCACCTACCTCGCCACCACGAAGAAAGACGTGCAGCACACGGATGCCGCTGCACGCACGGCTGGAACTGCGGCACGTGACCCGGGCCGCCGAGCAATGCCACATGAAGGGCATTGATATCGGCGCCCTGGGCCTTCGCGCTGCCAGACAAGCCGTCACCCGTTGTCGACGCCCGGCTTGGATTTTCCACCGAGGCGGGTGCGCTCTTGGGCCTCCAGCCTCTGATACGCCTGTCCCTCCCGTCGAACGGCTTAGCCGGCGAGGAAGTGATGCGGGCCTTCCGCGTCGCCGAGGACGTGGCGGTGATCGGATTCGACGCCGGCGAGCACGGCGCCCTTTTCCAGCCCTCGCTCACCAGCGTCCACATCGATGCGGAGGCTCACGGCCGCGCCGCCGCCAGACACATCCTCGGCCTGGACCTCACCAGGCTTGCCTTCGGCGCCGGTCACCTGGTCCTACGAGAATCCACCTGAGCCCCGTTCACCTTCGCGCCCGTTCGATGTGGGCAAGCGCGATCAGTTCATGCAGGTCGTTCGCCGCTTCCAGCGCACAGAAGGCGGCAAGGGCCATCACAGCGAGAGCCGCGATGAGCGCGATCACGCTGGAACGCGGAGTCGGGCTGAGCAGCGCCGCAACCCGACGAGGCACCGGGCCGGCACCATCGAGTCGCAAGTCGCCGGTGCGGCTGAGTACGGCTCCCATCGCCAACAATGGATTCCGGCTGGGCCTGGTCCGCTTGGTCGCGATCGCTGCCGCGGCGATGGCGGCGGCCACCTGCCGACGATCGCCGATCTCACGGGCGGCATGCTCGTCGGCCCAGCGCTCGAGCGCGAAGTCGACCGCGACAGCCAACGGACGCACGAGCGGGTTGGCGGCCGCGGCCAGACGCACGGCAGTGCCGAAGACATAGTGCCGACCACCCAAATGCGCCTGCTCGTGGGCCAGCAGCGCCCGTCGGCCAGGCTCGTCGAGCGCGGCGAGCATCCCGGTGGAGACCACGATCCGCCCCGGGCGCCCGGGAACCGTATAAGCGTCCGCGGCATCGTCTTCGGTGATCACGAGATCATGTCGGCCAGGCAGAGCTCTGGCGTGCCCGAACGCCGCTGCCAGGGCGCGGATGCGGGCGACGGCGAACGCGATCGTGCCCAGAAGTGCGGCGCCGAAGAGGATCCCCGCGCACACCGCGACCAAGCCCGACGTCGGGTCGGTGGTTCCGACGACCCTTCTCGACAGATGCGCGAGCCGGGCAAGCACCGGAACGCGAACGAGTGCCGCGATCACCAGGAGGCCCAGTGCGCCGCAGCTCGTGCCCGCGAGAGCCACCGCGGCGCCGCTGAGGACCCAGGCCGCGTGGCGCGGATGCAATCGGGCGGTGGCCAGCCTCGCCAATGGCAGGGCCGCAAGCGGAAACACCAGTGTGACGTAGACGAACACGCGCATGGATCGCCCTCAGCCGAGGTCGGGAGACGAAGTCGGGGTTCGCAGATCGAGCAGATCCCGCAGAAGCTGTTCGTCGTGATCGGGAAGGTCCTCGACGAAGCGGGAGAGCACCGCGCCGCGGTCGGCGACGGCGTCGAGCAGGGCCGTCAATCGCCGGGCAGCGAGTCCGGCCTCGTCGGCCAGCGGTTCGTACCGGAAGGCACGGCCTCGGCGTTCACGGGAGAGCACGTTCTTCTCGCGCAGCCGACCCAGGATCGTGAGAATCGTCGAGATCGCCAGTCCATCTGGCCCCGTGTGGAAACGCATGTCCAACCGTTCGCGCACTTCGGCCGCGGTCAGGGGCGTTCCTGCCTCCCACAGGACTGCCATGACGGCGGATTCCAAGGCGCCTGCGGCACGTCGCGTCGTCTCGTTCTGCGGCGCGGATCTGTCTCGGTGTATCGGTTCCATTCCGGACTCTCCGTTCTTCAGTCTCGTCGCACTTCAGCCGTTTCCGCGGGGGCCGACTCGTTCGGCCGGGCGCGGCGAGCGCGAAGAAAGAGCGCGATACCGATAGCCGCCGCGGCACACACGACGGCGGCTATCGCATAGGTCGGGCCATGGAAGTCGTTGGCGATCGAATCCCACCTGCTGCCGACCGCGTATCCGGCCCAGCCGAGGGCCGCCGTCCACGGGATGCACCCGACCACCGTGTAGACGCCGAAGCGGAGCGGGTTCATCCGGGCGATGCCGGCCGGGAGCGAGATGAAGGTACGGATGACCGGCAGGCACCGGCCGAAGCCGACGGCAGCCGGACCGTACTTCTCGAACCATACGGTCGCACGGTCCAGGTCGTGCTCGCGCAGGCGGATCCGGCGCCCCCAGCGGCGCAGCGCGGCCTGTCCGCCGTAGCTGCCGGCGTAGTAGGCCAGGTAGCTGCCCGCGACGTTGCCGACGACTCCGGCGATGATCACCCCGATGAGGTTCAGGTGCCCGCCCGCCACCGCGCCGGAGGCTAAGGCGCCGCCGAACAGCATGATCAGTTCGGATGGGATCGGGATGCAGGCGGACTCGGCGAGCATGAGGACGAATACCGCCAGGTAGCCGTAGTGGGCGATGAAACTCTGCATGTCCGTGGAGTCCTTCGGGTTGAGCGGCCGATCCTGGCGGGCCGACCGGGGACAGCCCTATGGAGGGGCGGTCCGGCTGTCCCCGGCCGGAGCTAATTCTACACGCTTGTAAATGTTCGCCGCCGCGCCTCGACGGTCGCCCGCCTGGCGCAGAACTACTACAGCGCTGTAGAAATACTACACGACTGTAGAAGTTAGGGCTCGTCGCGATCGCCCGCCGCACTTCTCAAGAGACGGCCCCATCCGCGGAAGCCGACCCAGGAGGTACCGATGCCCGAAGACGTGGACTCCCCGCCGAGCAGCGTCAGCTCGCGAGTCGCACCGCGCGGCCGAGGGCGGAGCCGGATACGCACCCTCATACCGGCGCGTCTTCGCAGGCCGCTCATCTGGGCGTTGCGCGGCACAGCCGCGGTGGTGCTGATGATGGCCGGGTACGTCGGCGTCACGATCTACCCGTACCTGAGCGCGCCGGGAACCGACAGCGTGGCGGCACGGATCGCCGAATGGGGACGCGACCACCACCTGAGCTGGGCGGTGACGTGGCTGGAGGACTCGACGTACACCCCGCCGCCCACCGGCGGCGCGCTCAGCCCCGCCCAGCAGAAGGCCCTGTTGGGCAGCCAGTCCCCGTCCCCGCATCCGGACACCTCGGCACTGATCGACCTGCCGACGGACATCCCGGCGCAGGCGGCACACCCGCTGCCCGGCGAGGGCGTATGGCATCCGGTGAAGTACGGCCCGACTGGCGGCCCCGTCCTCGAGGAGGCCGCGCTACGCCCGGACTCCCAACACACCTCGGCTCTCGCCTATGCGGTGTGGATGAACCAGAAGTCGCTGTCGTTCACGCTCCAACCCGGCTTCCAACAGCCCGGCGGGAGGTGGCCCGTTCCAGACTCCGTATCCGGTGCGGCCCTCGACGGGTTGGTCGCGACATGGAACGGAGGATTCAAGATCCACCCCGACGACGCGCGGGGCGGCTACTACGCAAGCGGCGTCACCGCCGCACGCCTCGTGACCGGCAAGGCTTCAGAGGTCTTCTACCGCGACGGCTCGCTCCGGATCGGCGCTTGGGGCAGCGGCCTGTCGATGAATCCCGAGGTACTCGCAGTCCGTCAGAATCTGAGCCTCCTGGTCGACCACGGGAGCATCCAGGCCGGCTCGTTCGCGGGCTCGGGCAGCCAGTGGGGCTTCACGATCAACAACAACTTCTTCGTCGCCCGCTCCGGTGTCGGGATCACCGCCTCCGGCGACATCGTCTATGTCAGCGGACCCTCGCTCTCGGTCAGTACTCTCGCCCACCTGCTCAAAGCCGCCGGCGCCGTCAACGCGATGGAACTCGACATCAACCCCGCGTGGGTCTCGTTCATGACCTACAGCGGTAACGCCCGCGATCCCCACCCGAGCAAGCTCTGGGACTTCACCCAGCCCGCCGACCGGTACCTGCAGCCGGCCAGTCGCGACTTCGTCTCCGTGCACTTGCGCTGACCGTCCTGCCGGGTATCAGACCCCGGGTGCGGTCCGCCGGATCGGTGCTCGGCAGAGCTTGGGCTCACTCGACGACGTCGTCCAGCTCAGACGACGCATCCCGCAGCTTGAACAGCAAGTCACCGCCCTCGGCGCCTACCTCGCAGACCCTGACGAGCACCTTGAGACAGCCCGAGAAGCCAACCGCGGCGCGGTCTTGTCCGCCTTCGCACCCGGCACCGCGGCCGTCGATCTCGTTGCTGAGCGGATGGTCGTGGGCTTGCGCACGGCGCCGATCGCTGCGGTGGCAGCCCGCGTCGAGCCCGACGATCGCAGTGCTAAGGTAAGCCTCGCCTAATTCATCTGGTCTTCATTATTCATGACCGACAGGAACCGCCGATGCCTCGTCACCGCCTTCTCACGGCCGCCCTTCCGGCCCTCGCCCTCGCCATCGCCTCCACGGGGTGCAGCGCTCTCGGCGGTTCGGCTCCGGCCGCGGCGCAATCGGGTGTGACCACACTCGTGATGTACAGCGGCCAGCACGAGCAGACGACCCAGGCGCTGGTGGCCGCGTTCGAGAAGCAGAATCCGGCGGTACGGATCACGGTCCGCTCCAACGATGAGGGCACCCTCTCCCAGCAGATCGAGCAGGAGGGTTCGAAGTCTCCGGCGGACCTGTTCTACGCGGAGAACTCCCCGGCCCTCGAAGTACTCCAGGACAAGGGACTGCTCGCCGCCGCACCGACCGGCGCGCTGAGCGCGATCCCGTCCCGCTACGACTCTTCGAAGGGCGACTGGGTGGGCATCACGGCCCGGGTGACCTGCATGGTGGTCGCCAACGGTGTCACGGCCGCGCAGACGCCCGCCTCGGCGCTCTCGCTCGCCGATCCGCAGTGGAAGGGCAAGCTCGCCTTCGCCCCGAGTGAGACCGACCTGCAGCCGATGATCACCGCGATCGCCGAGAAGTACGGCACCCAGCGCGCGGCCGAGTGGCTCAACGGGATCAAGGCGAACGCGGCCGGCTACCTGCTGCCCGACAACGAGACCGTCGCCAAGGACGTCGACGCCGGCCATGTGCAGATCGGTGTCGTCGACAACTACTACTGGTACCGGCAGGCCGCCGACGACGGCGGCACCGCCAAGGCAGGCTCCCACATCGCGTTCTTCGCCAACGGCGACCCGGGCTACGTGGTGAGTGTCTCCGGCATCGCGACCCTCGCCTCCAGCAAGCACAAGGACGCCGCGGCCTCGTTCATCACCTTCCTCACCTCGCCGACGGCCCAGAAGATCATCGCCGACTCCGACAGCTTCGAATACCCGCTGCTGCCCGGCATCGCGGCCAACAGCGAACTGCCCGCGCTCGCCACCCTGCACCCGGGCACGGTCTCGATCGACGCGCTCGGCGACGGATCGACCGCGATCTCGCTGCTTCAGCAGGCGCAGCTGCTGTGAGCTCGCAGGCTGACACCGCCTGGGGCGGCGGCGCGATCGAGGCGGCGCCGCCCGTGCGCACGCGCCGGGCCCGCCGTCCCCCGCTGATATCCGCGCTCGCGGCGACCGCGGCGGCGCTGGCGCTCCTGCCACTGGTGTTCTTGTGCGTTCAGACGGCGCAGGCGGGCTGGGCCCCGCTCCTGAGGCTGCTCTTCCGATCGCTGACCGCACACCTGCTGGTCAACACCGTTGAGCTCGCCGTGTGCGTGACCGCGGCGTGCGCGGTGATCGGCACCGCGGCCGCGTTCGCCACCGAGCGCACCGATCTGCCGCTGCGCCGTGTGTGGTCGGCGTTGATCGTGTTGCCGCTGGCGATCCCGGATTTCATCGTCGGCTACACCTGGTCCTCGATCTGGCCCTCGCTGCACGGGCTCGGCGGGGCGGTCCTGGTGATGACCCTGAGCCTCAACCCTCTGGTCTACCTCCCGGTCGCGGCATCGCTGCGCGCCTCCGACCCGGGGCTGGAGGAGGCGGCGCGCTCACTGGGCCTCGGGCCGGTCGCGGTCTTCCGGAAAGTCACGCTGCACCAGATCCGCCCCGCCCTGCTCGGCGGGTGCCTGGTGGTGTGCCTGGCGCTGCTGGCCGAGTACGGCGCCTTCGAGGTGCTGCGCTTCGACACCTTCACCACCACGGTCTACACCGAGTTCACCCGCGCGTTCTCCTCCTCCGCCGCCAGCGCGCTCGCCCTGGTCCTCGTGCTGCTCGGGCTGGGCGTGCTGGCGGCGCGGCACTTCGCGACCGACCACCGCGGGCGCGCGGTACGCACCGGCGCGACGCGGCGTCCGCCGAACCGCCACCGCCTCGGCGCCCGCGCCGTCCCGGTCACCGCCGGTTTGCTGCTGCTGGCCGGGCTCTCGCTCGGCGTGCCGATCTCCACCCTGGTCTACTGGCTCACCCAACCACGATCCACCACCCTCCCGGCCCTGGCCACGGTGCCGGCGGCGGCCGAGACCACGCTGCTCTACGCGCTACTCGCCGCCCTGGGCGCGAGCCTGCTCGCACTGCCCGTCGCCATGTTCGTCGACCGCCATCCAAGCCGGCTCTCGCGCACCCTGGAGTCGGCGGCCCTGAGCGTGCAGGGACTGCCCGGCCTGGTGATCGCGATGGCCCTGGTCTTCTTCAGCGTCAGATTCGCCTTCGCCCTGTACCAGACCCCGTTGTTGATGGTGGCCGGCTACTCGATCCTGTTCTGCCCACTCGCGCTGGTGTGCGCCCGCTCCTCGCTCACCCATGCCCCCGCCCGCCTGGAGGAGGTGGCACGCTCGCTCGGCAAGCGGCCGACCGTCGCCCTGCTTCGGGTGACACTGCCCTTGATGGCGCCGGGACTGGCCGCAGGCTTCTGCCTGGTATTCCTGTCCGTGGTCACCGAACTGACCGCGACGCTGCTGTTGCTGCCCACCGGAGTCCAAACCCTGGCCACCCAGTTCTGGGCCTACCAGAACGACCAGTCCTACGCCGCCGCCGCACCCTACGCGACCGCGATCGTCGCGATCGCGGTCGTCCCGAGCTTTCTGCTGGGTCTTTGGTTCGACAAGAAACGAGGAGCGTGACCCCGATGGCGATCGCAACCGAGACGCGCCCCCAGACCGCGGTCGTGAACATCAACAGCCTGCACAAGGCGTACGGCTCCACACCGGTGCTCAGAGGGATCGATCTGACGATCGAAACCGGTGCGCTCACCGCCGTGCTCGGCCCCTCCGGCAGCGGCAAGACCACGCTGCTGCGCCTGCTCGCCGGATTCGAACGCGCCGACCAAGGACGTATCGAACTCGACGGCCACATCGTCGACGACGCACGACGTGCCGTTCCGCCGGAAAAGCGCCGCATAGGCTATGTCCCGCAAGACGGCGCACTCTTCCCGCACCTGACCGTACGCGGCAACATCGGCTTCGGCCTCGCCCGCGCCCAGCGCCGCACCGGCCGCATCGACGAACTACTCACCCTCACCGACCTGACAGCGCTGGCCGAGCGCTACCCGCACCAGCTCTCCGGCGGACAGCAACAACGCGTCGCCCTCGCCCGAGCCCTGGCCCCGAACCCGGACCTCGTCCTGCTCGACGAGCCCTTCTCAGCCCTCGACGCCACCCTGCGCTCCGCCGTACGCGCCGACGTCCTGGGCATCCTGCGCGCCAGCGGCTGCACCGCGATCCTGGTGACCCACGACCAGGACGAGGCCCTGTCCATGGCCGACCGCATCGCCGTCCTACGCGACGGCAGGGTCATCCAGCACGCCACCGCGCAGGAACTCTACGACGCACCCGTGGACCCCGAACTCGCCCGCTTCGTCGGCGAGGCCAACCTCGTGCCGGTCGCGCTCACCCCACGTGGCGCCGACGCCGGCGCGCTCGGCCTGCTCACCCCCCGCGAGCAGGCACCAGCCGAAGGCCCCGCGATCGCGCTGATCCGCCCCGAACAACTCGCGGTACACATACCGGAAAGTGGCCAGACCGACCAGGAAGGCACACCCGGGGACCTGCACGGAGTCGTCGAACATTGCGACTACTTCGGCCACGACATGATGCTCACGATTCGCCCGCACCCGGAGGTGAGCGCAGCGAACGGCCAGCGCCTGCCGAAGGCCCTGATCGCCAGACTCTCCGCAGCCGCTCCGATCGCGGCAGGCACGCCGGTCACCGTCAGCGTGCGCGGACCGGTAACCACCTGGGCAATGCCTTCGCACGACGAAGAACACTCGGCCTAAGGTGCAGCCCACGGGTCGATGCAACCGGGCCACAGCGCACGAACCGGCCACGCCGCCCTGGGCCGAGGCCGGATGCATCCGGCGCCAGGAGAGCGCTGCCGTCGCCCCTTTTCCACACGAGAACACCGGAAGCCGACGTAGTCTCGCCGCACCATGCGCGTGATGCGGCTTAACTCTGCGGACTTCGTGCACCACACCTGTAGCGGTCGTTGTAATCAATCAACAGGTCTGGGCGGCCTGGCCTTCGCCCTGATCAGAACGCCGTTCGGGCGGCGGTCCCACATGTCCTACAGGGATGCGCGCGCAGCCAGGCCTCGAGCGTGTCGTCGCTGCGGTCGGGCAGCACGTGGGTTCGCTCGCGCGCCCGGCCATTTCTCGAGTAACAACACAGATCTGACCGGCCAGCCGTGACGTGCGACGCTGATAGCGTTCCAGCACGCTGGGAAGTCCTGCCGAGCCGACCTTCAGCAGTCTCGGAGTGGGCGACTGTCACCTGCGCTCCCCCACTCCGCAAGAATCCAGCTCGGCTAGCGTCTACGCGGTACGAGTCCGGTCTCGAAGGCGATGATCGCCAGGTGGACGCGGTCCCGGGCTTCGAGCTTGGCGAACAGGCGCGCGACGTGCGTCTTCGCCGTCGCCGCGCTGATCACCAGCCGCTCGGCGATCTCGCCGTTCGACAGTCCCCGCCCGACCAGGGCCAGCACTTCGCGCTCCCGGTCGGTGATCCCCGCGATGGCACTCGAGTCCCCGGCTGGCTCGGCGTCGCCGGGGGCCGTGGGGCCGGACGTTCCGGCGAAGTCCGCGATCAGGCGTCGGGTCACGCTCGGCGCGATCAACGCGTCGCCGGCCGCCACCACGCGGATCGCATCCAGGATCGCGTTCAGGGCCATGCTCTTGAGCAGGAATCCGCTGGCCCCGGCGCGCAGTGCGCCGTAGACGTACTCGTCGTCGTCGAAGGTCGTCAGCACCAGCACCTTGGGCGGGTCCGGTTCGGCGGTCGCCTGCCGGCTCGCCTCGATCCCGTCCATGCCGGGCATCCGGATGTCCATCACCACGACGTCCGGCCGCAGCTCACGTACCAGGCGTACCGCCTCGTGGCCGTCGCCGGCCTCGCCGACCACCTCCAGGTCGTCGGTGTCGCCGACCAGGATCGCGAGCGCGACCAGCATCAGCGGCTGGTCGTCGGCCAGCAGCACCCGCACGCTCATGCCGGGAGGCTCGCCGTCACCCGGAAGCCGCCCTCCGGCCGCCGGCCCGCGCTGAACTGGCCGGACAGCAACGTCACCCGCTCGCGCATGCCGAGCAGACCGAAGCCGCTCCCGCCGGCCCCCGCCGCGAACCTCGGACGGCCCGGCCCGGCGAGACCGTCGTCCCCGTCGTCCACCACCTCGATCCTCACTCCTGTCGGCTCGTAACCGACCGCGACCCGGCAGGTCCGCGCCCCGGAATGGCGCACCACGTTCGTCACCGACTCCTGGATGATCCGGAACGCCGACAGCTCGATCTCCGGCGGCAGTGGACGCCGCTCGCCCTGCCAGGTCACGTGGACCCGAACCCCGGCGCCGGCCGTGCGTTCGGCGAGTTGGGGGACGTCGGCCAGGCTGCCGGCCGGCGCCAGCGGAGCGGCCTGAGGCATGGCGTCGTCCGGCTCGGCGCGGCGTAGTGCCCCGAGCATGCGCTGCAGCTCCAGCAGCGTCTCCCGGCTGGTGGTCTCGATGCCGGTCAGCGCCTGCCGCGTCTGCTCGGGCTTGGTCTCCACGACCCGCGCGGCCGCACCCGACAGCACCGTGATGATCCCGATGCTGTGCGCGACGCTGTCGTGCAGTTCACGGGCGATCCGCAGCCGCTCGGCCATGACGATGCGGGCCGCGGTCTGCTCCTGCAGTGCCTCGAGGTATTCGCGGCGTTTGCGATACACCCCGCCGAAGACCCACGCGACCGCGAACCACAACGCGAACCCACCGGCCCACTGGGCCGCGTCACCGACGTACTGCCCGGGGACGTGGATGTCGTTGACGAACGCGGCCGCGACGCCCGCGACGGAGCCGACGGCGGCAGCCTTCGGCCGCCGGGCGGCGAGGTACCCGTTCAAGGCGACGAGCAGAACGAACACGATGATGGGCCGCGCGCCGAAGATGTCGCCGAGGACTGACTCGCCCAGGATCGCCGCGAAGACGGTCGCCGGCAGGCGGCGCACCAGCAGGACCGGAAGTGCGAGCACGACGTACAGACCAATGGTCTGGTAGGCCCCGAGGTCGGGAAACCGGAACAGGCCGTCGTCAGGGCCCGGCGTCGAAAAGGCGAGCATCAGCGCGTAGATGCAGGCGGTGGCGAGCACCACGCCCTGTGACGTCAGCCAGGTCACGCGCTTCGATGTCGAGAGACGCTGGAGAAGCTCTTCCATACGAAGATCGTAGTCAGTGGCGTCGGCTCTCCGCGTCGGCCCGGGGATGTACGCGCGATACACCCTCGGGCCGATGACCTGGGGAAAGGTGACATCCACCGGCCGACGCGAGGGATGGCACTGCGTTCGTAGGTTCTCCGCCATGACGAATGCACCGATGATCGACCTCCGCGACACGACGAAGAAGTACGGCGACGGCCCGCCCGCGCTGGCCGGTGTGACCTTGTCCGTGGCGTCCGGTGAGTGCGTGGCGATCCTCGGCCACTCCGGCAGTGGCAAGTCGACGCTGCTGAACCTGGTCGCGGGTCTGGACAAGCCTTCCAGCGGCACCGTGACCGTCGAGGGCACCCGCGTCGACCAGCTCGGTGAGGCCGGGTCGGCGAAGTACCGCCGGGCCTCGATCGGCATGATCTTCCAGTTCTTCAATCTGCTCGACGACCTGACCGTGTGGGACAACGTCATGGTTCCGGCGCAGCTGGCCGGGATGGGCAAGGGCGAAGCGAAGCGGCGGGCCCTCGAGCTGCTCGGCTCGTTGGGCATCGACCAGCACGCCAAGGCCTACCCGCAGCGGCTGTCCGGCGGGCAGCGGCAGCGCGTGGCGGTGGCCAGGGCCCTGATGAACAAGCCGGCGCTGCTGCTGGCCGACGAGCCCACCGGCGCGTTGGACTCGAGTTCGGCCGAGGACGTGCGCCGGCTGCTGCTGGACCTGCACGGCGAAGGTCAGACCATCTTGTTGGTGACCCACGATGTGCAGTTGGCCGCGAGCACCGCGCGCCGCACGATCGAGTTGGTGGACGGCGCGGTCGAGCGGGACGTCGTCAACGGCGACAGCGGTGCCGGCCTCGCCGCCCGCACGCCGCTGACCCGGCCGGCGGGAGCGGTCGGATGACATTGCGCAAGCCGTCGATGCTCCGGCGCCTCTTCGAGGTCGGATTCCGGGCCGCGGCCCGCCTGCTGCCGGCGGTGAGCCGGTGAGCGCCTTGGGCAAGGTCGTGCGCTCCGGCGTGGGCCGGCGTCGGGTCCAGTCCCTCGTCATGGCCCTGACGACGTTCGCCGCGGTGACGTCCTCGGTACTCTCCCTCGGCCTGCTGGCCGTCGTACAGGCCCCGTTCGACCACGCTTTCAGTGCTCGGAACGGGGCGCACCTGGCGGTCCAGTTCGACGGTTCGAAGGTCACGGCCGCGCAGGCCGCCACCACCGCGCACGCGGCCGGCGTCACCGAGGCGGCCGGACCGTACCCGATCGCCGCCGCCCTGGACACGACGATCGGCACGGACTGCCCCGACAAGGATTTCGCGGGCCACGACACCGGTCCGATCACCGTCACCACCCGGCCCGACCCGGGTCGCACCTCCGGGATGGACCAGCTGGCGCTGACCCGGGGGCGCTGGCCGATGAGCCCGGGTGAGATCGCCCTGCCGTGGAATCAGTATGCCGCCGGCTGCCTCGGCGCTTCGGTGGTGTTCTCCTCCCTGCCGGACAAGCCCTCGTTCAAGGTCGTCGGCTTCGCCGACTCGGTGACCAGCAGCGCGACCGGCTTCGTCACAGCCGACGGTTTCGCACGGCTCACCGCTGCCGGCGCCAAGTCTGACGAGCAGATGCTCTACCGGTTCGCCAAGGCCGGGACCGGCGCCGACATCGCCGCCGACAAGCAGGCGGTGTCCGCCGCCGCGCCGGCCGGGTCGGTCGAGTCCGCACAGTCGTACCTGACCACGGAACAGCAGGCGACCGGCAACGCCAAGGCCTACGTGCCGTTCCTGATCGCCTTCGCGATACTCGGGCTGTTCATGTCGGTGCTGATCATCTCGATCGTGGTCAGCGGGGCTGTGGCCTCGGGAATCCGGCGCATCGGAATCATCAAGTCATTGGGCTTCACCCCTTCGCAGGTGGCCCGCGCCCACACCGCGCAGGCCATGATCCCGGCGACACTCGGCGCGGTGCTCGGCACGGTGTTCGGCAACCTCCTGGCTGTGCCGATCCTGGGCGGGGCCACCAAGCAGCTCGGCGCGGCCAGTGCCTCGATTCCCTTGTGGGTCAGCGCCGTGATGCCGCTGGGCGCCCTGCTGATCGTCGGCGTCACGGCTCTGATCCCGGCACTGCGGGCCGGCCGGATGTCGGCGGTGAGAGCTCTGGTGGTCGGCCACGCCCCCATGGCCGGGGGCGGTCAGGCTGCGCAGCGTCTGGCCTCGCGGCTGCCGCTGCCCCGGGCCGTGTCGCTGGGGCTGGCCCAGCCGTTCGCCCGGCCGGCCCGGGCCGTGCTGGTCGGTACGGCGGTGCTGTTCGGCGTCGTGAGCGTCACGTTCGCGGTAGGGCTGGAGACCGGGTTCAACAGGTACCTGGACGCCAGCACCTCGGGCTTCAGCGTCGCGTCGGAGTTCGTGATCCCCAGCGCCGACGCGGGCCAGTGGCGGTCCGGGGATTTCTACGGCCCCAACGACCCGCGCAACGTGCACCTGGACGGTGCAGGGGCCGCCAAGGTGGCCGCCGCGCTCGCCGGGATCCCGGGCACGAAGGCCGCGTTCGGCTGGGGCGACAGCGGCGCGACCATGGTCGGCGCCCCACCGGGCGGCGAAACGGCGAAGGTGTTCACGACCGCCGGCGACTTCTCCTGGACGGGCATGGAACTGCTGATCGGTCGCTGGTACTCGGCCCCCGGCGAGGCCGTGGTCGGCGACAAGCTGGCCTCGACGGTGGGGATCCACGTCGGTGACGACGTCACCGTCATGCAGCAGAACAAGCAACTGACACTGAAGGTCGTCGGCGTCAACTTCGACACCAATCAGGGCGACTACACAGTCATGACGGATGCGGCCACCTTCACCGCCGCGGGCCTGACCCCGCACATCGACCAGTTCAACGTCGAGCTGGCCGCGAACGTCGACGGAGCGCACTGGTCCGCCTCGGCCGTCGCCGCGCTGACCCCCCTGAACGCCTCGGTCCAGCCGAACTCGGGCGGGGGCAAGAACATCATCGTGATCACCATGGGCGCCCTGGTGGCCACACTCACGCTGATGATGACGGCGATCGCCGCGCTCGGCGTGCTGAGCATGGTGGTGCAGGACACCCGGGAGCGGGTTCATGATCTGGGGATCTTCAAGGCCCTCGGGATGACACCCAAGCAGACCATTGCGATGGTTCTGACCTCGGTGACCCTCACCGGCCTGATCGCCGGGTTGATCGGGGTCCCGCTCGGGGTGGCGGTGGAGAAGGCGACGCTGACCCCGATGGGGAACGCGATCGGCCGGCACCTGCCGCCGAGCGTGTCCCACGTCTACACCGCCGGGCTGCTCATCCCCCTGCTGGCCGGCGGGATCGTGATTGCCCTGCTCGGCGCACTGCTGCCGGCCAGATGGGCGGCGCGGACCCGGACCGCTACCGCGCTGCGGACCGAGTAGGACAGAGCACGATCGAGCGGCGGCGCCGACCGCAGCAGCAAGTGCGTGCCCGGCGCGGCGCGGCGCGGCAAGAACGGCAATGCCGACCTCCCCCGGCTAATACCATCAGGAGGTCGGCATTCCGACATTGTTTCCTTACACAAAGGCGTGAGAGGCACCCAGCAGAGGGATCAGATTCCGCGCGACGCCCCAGGCCGGGCGATCTGCTCCTTTCGGGGAGACTATCCTTTCCCTCCCGCCGCGATCGCGTGAAGAGCCGGAACGTCGGGTACCAGCCGCGCATGATGAACACGATCGTGCGAGGCGTCATGGCCGGCGCCGCGGGCACGTGCGCGCTCAACGGGGCAACCCACCTGGATATGGCAGTGCGCGGCCGCCCCTCCAGCACGACTCCAGAGGAGACAGCCGAGGCCGTGGCGGCCCGGGCGAACGTGTGTATCCCAGGCGCGGGCCCCGACCGGCAGGCCCGGGTGACCGGGTTGGGCGCGCTCAGCGGAATCGCGGTGGGCACCGGGGTCGGCGTGCTGAGCGCCGGGCTGCGCCGAATGGGTGTGCGCCTGCCGTTGTGGGCAGGCGCTGCGACCGTAGCCGCACTCGCGATGGCCGCCGGCAACCTCCCGATAGTGCGGCTGGGCGTGAGCGATCCACGCTCCTGGTCCGTGGGTGACTGGCTCTCCGACGCGCTGCCCCACCTGGCTTACGGCCTCGGGACCTACGAGGCCGTCTCCGGCGACGGGGCTCGGGCGTGAACAGCACGCACGAGGTGGCCGTGAGCGTGCGAGTGCGCGCCGGTGCACAGGCGGTGTGGGACGCGCTGACCGACTGGCCGGCGCATGATGAATGGATGCCGGCGACAACCGTGCAGACGGTCGACGGCGACGGCAGGGCGGTGGGCGGTCGGATCGTGGCGTACACCGGGTTCGGCCGCCTGGGCTTCGCGGACCCGATGGAGGTGACCGAGTGGAGGCCGCCGACCCGCTGCGTGATGCGCCACACCGGCAAGATCGTGCGGGGCTTGACCACCTTCGAGATCGTCCCGGTGGCCGAGGAGTCCGACGGTTCGACCCTGACGTGGCATGAGCGCTATGAGATTCCCGGCGGCAGACTCGGGGCGTACGGCTTCGTCCTCGCCCGCCCGGTCCTCGCACGGGCGCTGCAGCACGCGCTCACCCGCTTCGCGCAACTCCAGCAAATCCACGGAAGCTGACGGGCGGTACTCCCCCGCGCGCCGTCCGCACACGCCCGTCATCACCATGCAGCGGCCACAGGAACAGCCGAGCTCTTCGGCGTTGAAGATGTGCTCACCTGCCAACTGCTCAAGGCTCAGCCTTCGAACACCAGCCTGCAAACCTTGCTTCACGGCCGCCTCAGAAGCCGGGGTGGATCACAGGTGGATACGTATCCGGATGGGCAGCCCACGTTCTTCATTGGGGCCTCGGATCAGGCCGAGGCCGGGGACGCGGCGACGGCCGTCGCGATGATCGTCCGGGCACTGGAGTCAGGCCACGTTCGCCCGGGCGATGATGCGACGTGGCCGCTGGTCCTCGCGGTGGCGGTCGTGCCAGATGATGTAGCGCCGGGTCATGATGCCTGCTCGATCAGGATGCCGCGAGCCCGCACGGGGTCAGTTTTCACGAGACGTTGACACCACGGACCTCTGCCCACCGACACCAGCGTTTTGTTCGTCAAAGCGCTCAACAAGCCGTCACCCTCTTCCAGGAAGAAAGCAAAATCCTGATCCGAGCGAGCGCCGGCAAGGAGGAGCGGGAAGCCTTTCGCTCCCGCCTGTCCGACTACCTCAACGAGCTCGTCAGCCGGAAGCTGACCGAACCGGACGACGGCGTGCTCTCCCTGCTCGCCGGACGGATCGGGACCGGTGAACTGATCGACGATGACGTGACGCAGATGGCCGTACTGCTGCTGGTGGCTGGGCACGAGACCACCGCGCACATGATCGCGCTCGGCACGTTCGCGCTTCTCCAGCACCCGGGCGAGCTCGGCCGCCCGCGCGCGGCGCTGGACCTGCACAGAGATTCGCCAACGCGGTCGAAGAGCTGTTGCGGAATCTCAGCGTCGTGCAAGCCGGACTGCGCCGGGCCCTGCTCGAGGACATCGAACTGGACGGCCAGGTCATCCGCACGGGCGAGGGCCTGATCCTCGCCAACACCATCGGCAACCGGGACCCGGTCGCCTTCCCGGACCCCGATCGGCTCGACCTTCGCCGTGCGCCCCAACGACTCCGCGGCGGCGCGCACACAGATCGTCCTGCCTGTGCCCGCTGGCTGGCGGTTCGGGTAGGAGGACCGGGTTGCCGCGCCGCGCCCATACGGCCGTTGCACGATCAAACTTCGAACACGCTCGAACATAGCGTCGCGGTCCGATCACGGAGCGTGAGTCGCCCTGACGGCGGGTCGGGTCCGCGGATATGGTCCCGGCCGTCGTCGCACCTTCGAAGGAGTCCGCATGGCGCGCCAGAGGCCGGGTCCCGGCCGTTTCCCGCAGTACCCGGAGCCGGGCCGGGCTCGTCTCTCGCCGCGCGCCTCCTGGCTCGTGTTCGCCCTCACCGGCTTGCCGGCCCTGGCTGGGTGCGGCGGATCGAGCGGGGCGACGGGAGCGCGGCCGGCGGGGTCGGTCGCGGCGGTGGCGGCCACGAGCGCCGCGCCTTCACCGTCCTGCTCGCTGGTCGATGACCAGGACCTGTTCGTGCGTTACCTCTCCCCAGACCAGGTGCCCAAGGTCGATGAATACGGGGAGGTGAACCACACCGACTGCACCCCCATGCTCTCCTGGCTGGAGCAGATCGCGGTGACCGATCCCGGTTACTGCATGCAAGTGGCGTGGGCGATGGACAACCCGGGATACGACCTGGATGCCATCCCCGCGAAGCCACTCAGGAACCTGATCGAGTCCATTCCCGCGGGCTGCTCGTAGGGCCCCGCCGGCCGAGGCAGGCGGGGACACCGGGCATCAGCGCGTGGAAACGGCTGAGGCCGCGCCGGTACTCGTCCCACTCGCGGGACGCTGCCAGCACTCCGCGCATCCACGTGCTCATCCGGTGACCCGCGGCCCGGGCCTCGATCTCATCCCCTCTCCGATGAGAGGAACCGAGCTGGGCGGACGTCGGCGCCGGGCTGCCGCGCTCGGTCAAGCCACCAGATCCATCGAACTCTGGTGGTCGCTCGGCCTCAGAACAGAGCTCGTGGGAGGCGTTCAACCCGTTCCTCGCCTTCCCACCTCAGATCAGGCGCCTGATCTACACTACCAACGCGATAGAGTCCCCAACACCCGGTTCCGACAGGCCACCGCCGCGGCGGGCACTTCCCCGTTCCGGACGCCGCGCTCAAGGGCCGCCACCTCGCCATCCGGGACCACCGGCCTAACCGGAAGAACGCCGACGGCAGACCGTCGGCTGGAAGCGTGATCAACACGCCACCCTGTACTAGGAAGACCGCACCACCGTCAACAACTAGTCTCGACTACCGGCCCCACTCATGGGCTCCGGTACAGACCCTGAATTGATCGGGCGCTCAGCGCGGTTCGAGCCAGCGCAAGTACGGGTCCGCGAGCGCCAGCAGCGTGTCGTCGTTTCCTGTACCGCGAAGACTGACGCCGAGCGCGCACAGATTCTTCCGCTGCCCGACCGGACCGTTCAGCGCCGCGATCTGGAGGTCCGTCGTGGCCAGCAGGCCTGGCGCCTCGCAGAACACCCACGCCACGCGCCGCCCGGTACGCGCTATCGCGTCGAGTTGGGCGACGAAGGCGGAGCGGGCGTCGGCGCCGAGGTAGCTCAGCAGCGTCCTGCGGCCAGATGAACGCCTCCAGCCATGCCAGGGCCGTTCGCCTGGTGAGGTCGATCGGGTGCTGGTCGATTCAGCCCGGCGCTAGCGCCGACCTCCACGAGGGCTACCGGTCCCGGCCAACGCCGGCGCACATGTTCCAGACCCAGGCGCAGGGCAATGCAGCGCTAGGTCTCGTTCGTCTGCGTCGCGCCGTGTCGCAGGGCCTCGCGGATCGCTTCACGAACAGCAGACTCGGCCGACGCTGCTCGCCAGGTGTGTCCAGGAGCAGGCCGAGCAGTGCGGAGTCGGCCGCCGCTGCTCGGCTGAGCGTCTCATCGACGGCTGATCGGCCGTGGCACTGGGTCGCGCCGAAGAACTCGAACAGGCGGTGCAGACGTGCGGCGTCGTCACGCCCCGCGCGGTTCACGGGGTCGGATTCGTTGCTCACCGAAGCGTTCCCCCGCCCAGCCCGGCGACGGCCCTGATCAGAGTCAGGGGCGGACGATCAACTTCGCGCCGGGTGATCCGACCGCCTGCGCCTGCCACGCGCGTGCGACGTCGTCGAGTTTGTGGACGTGGGTCGGCAGGCTCAGCCGGCCCGAGGCGGCGAGCTTCATCAGGTAGGCGAAAGCGGCTCGGGCCCGATCGGGTGGGATCGCCGCTCCGCTGAGCCCGGTGAGGCTGATCCACTGGTGCCGGAGCAGTCCTGAGTCCACGGCGGCTTCTGCGCCGGCGCTCTGGCCGAGGTTGACGTAGCGTCCGCGGAAAGCGAGTCCGGACAGCGCGGGCATGGCGTACGGGCCCCACAGCGAGTCGATGACCACATCCACCGGGCCGCCGGCCTCGGCCAGCCGTCGCCTCAGGTCCTGCGGATCGGTGGCATCGAGCAGGATCGTCGCGTCGGGTCCCCCGTCGGCCGCCGGAGGCAGCGATGCCAGCCGTTCGGCGGTACGCCCCACGGCGAGCACCGTCTGCGCGCCCAATGCCCTTGCCAGCTGCACTGACACCCGGCCGAGAGCCCCGGTCGCGCCGAGGACGAGCACGGATTCGCCGGCCCGCAGCGCGGCGAGGTCTTCGAGCGCCACCAGGGCACTGATACCGACCGCGCCGAGGGCGGCCGCCTGGTCGTCCTCGACTCCGTCCGCGACGGGCAGGCAGGCGGCATCGGGGACGAGTACGAGTTCCGCGAGGGTCCCGCCGACGAATCCGCCGGGCACCTGCACGCGCACCCGGGCGCCGGGCGTGAGGGTCTCGCTCTCGACGACCACGCCCGCGCCCTCGATCCCGGGCACGTGGGGAAGGGCCGGGCGGCCCAGCGGGTGCTTGCCGGCGGAGATGGTCACGTCGATCGGGTTGACGGCCGCCGCCGTGATCCGGATCAGGCTGCGGCCCGGGGCCGGAACCGGATCCGGATGCTCGACCAGTTCGGGGGCGAGGCCGTGCTGGTGGACTACCGCTGCGCGCATGGAACCGCCTCTGTCGGAGGGAAACCGGCGTTCTGAAGTGATCGGCCAATTTGGATGACCGACCGGTCGGTCACTCTATCCGACGGTGGAGACCGCGGTCAACGAACCGTCGCCCAAGCTGCGCGTATCCTGTACGGCATGACCGCACGGGCCGAAGCAGCGCTGGCGACCAGGGATGCGTTGCTCGACGCGGGCTTGAGGGTGGCCGAAGAGCACGGCCTGTCCGGGATGAGTGTGAACCGGGTGGTCGCCGGCGCCGGGGTCGCCAAAGGCACCTTCTACGTACACTTCGCCGATCGCGACGCTTTTCTCGACGCCTTGCACCGGCGCTATACCGAGCAGTCCGGCGCCGCGGTCGCAGCGGCCATGGACGGGCACGCGCCGAGCTGGCGCAGACTGCGCCAGATGATCGAGGCCTACTTCGAATCGTCCATGCGGCACCGCGGCGTCAAGGCCCTTGCCCTGGAGGTGCGCAACGCGCCGGGCGTGGCCGCGAAGGTGGACGCGCGCAACGCGGTCTTCGTGGAGTTGGCCGAGCCCGACCTGGAGGCGATGGGCTGGCCGGACCCACGCGCCGCCGCGCGCCTGGTGGTGGCGATGGCGGCTGAGCTGATGATGGCCGAGATGACCGCCGGCGAACCTGACGAGGCCGGGCGCGCAGCGCTTTGGACGACGCTGGAACGGATGGACCTGGCCCGCTCGGAAGCCTTGACCGGCCGCGCATCCTGAAGCCGTTCATCCGAACCCTGCCACCCCCGACAGCAGGTTCCTGCCGGTTGCGGGCGTCGACGCTACGCGTCACGAGTTCAACCGGTCACTGCGCCCTTGCCGGTCTGCGCGATCAAGCCCGTGGCCATGGCGACGAAGGCCAACCGGCGCGAACTGCTCGAGGCGCTCGAGCTTAAGGCGGCCGCGCACCGCCGACGACGCTATGTACGCGGCCGAGGAGGCCGGGCGAAATCGGGTGACGGTGGCCGAGTCCTGACGAAGGTCACTTGTGGGTGAAGGTGAGACCGATCTCGTGGCCGTTCGAGCCGGTTGCGCCGGGCAGCCAGGAGTTGAAGATGAAGCCGTCCTCTTCGCCGGAAGTACGACTGGCGCTACATGAGCCCAGGTAGGTCACGTAAGAGTCGATGTGGTCGACCGCCGGGCCGGTGAAGGTGAAGCTGTCGCCCGTCATCACGCCGGCGAGGATCTTCGAGGTCACGTTTCCGGCGGCGTCGATGGTGAGGCGGCCGATGCTCCTATCGCCGGTGTTCCAGGTGAATTCGAGCATGGCGTTCTGCGCGATGCTGGTGCAGTCGTGGTTGAGCTCGGTGACGTTGTTCACCGAGGGCCCGCCGACCGAGGTGTAGCTGCTCGACAGGAGGACGGGGTGGTGGTGGCGGTTGCCGCGGGCGAACTCGCCGTTCGGCGACGAGCAGCCCACCGTGGCGCCCTTGATCTCATTCGGCGACTTGGTGATGCCGTTCTTGTTGAGTGGGAACAAGAAGTCGTCCTGTTCGACGAACACCCGGCAGGCCAGATCGGCTGACCTCGGCCCAGCGCTCCGGCCGTCGTGGTGTGGCACGAGGTGCGGGATGGCAGGACCCGCAGGAGTGGCCGCCGCGGGCATAGCGCCGGCGAGAGCGATGCCGCCGGCGACGATCGTCGGCACGAGGATGCGCGTCAGAGGTTTCATGTCTGGTTTTCTAGCGCTCGACCTCCGCTTGCCGAGGGACCCGAGCTGGAAGGTCACCCTGACAGCCCCACCGGGATGCGGCGCGACGTCGCCCGCCGGGGCCCGCGGTGACCGATCCACCACGAGTCGAGATTGTGGCAATATACTCCTACCCTGATATATGTCGAGCCCCTGCCCGGCTCGGCTCATCGGGTGACTCTCGCACGACTTCCGGCGTGCCGCTGAAGCAGCCGGAACCAGCCTTGTATTCCTTTAAGCGCCAGGTGAGGCGAGTGAAGGCTGGAGACGATGGTTGAGCGCAGGAGATTTCTCGCGGCCGGCGCCATGGGGAGCGCGGCAGTGCTGGGACGAGGTGCGCCGGGAGCGCAGGCGGCCGCGTTCGCGGCCGGGCGCCCGAAGGCCTCTGCTGACGGAGCGATGTCTGCGGACGCTTCGATCCCGCAGACTCCTCCGCTGGCGAAGTACGTCGACCCGCTGCCACTGCCGCTGACGGCTGTCCCGGACCCCTCGGTGTATCCGGGCGCCGACTACTACGACATCGCGATGCGGCCGGGCACCTGGCGGTTCCACCGCGATCTCGGGCCGGCGAGGGTATGGGGCTACTGGGCCGCCGACCCGAACGACCTGAGCAAGCCGATCGGCATGGGCTATCTGGGCCCGACCATCAACGCGACCGTGGACCGGCCGATCGTCCTGATGACCCGCAACCAGCTGCCGACCACCCACCTGTTCCAGTACGTGGTCGACCAGATCCGCGGCGGAAACGCTCAGCTCACCCCGATCCCCCCGCCTCCCTACCAGACCGAAATGCCTTTCCCCGCGAACGTCAACGTGTGGAACGTCGTGCACAAGCACGGCGGCTACACCGCACCGCAGTCCGACGGCATGCCGAAACAGTCCTTCAGCCCCGACGGCGTCCACGCCGAGTCCTACTCGACCCTGGACCCGAGCCGCGTGAAACCCAATGAGGCGATCTTCGGCTACACCAACCACGAGCACCCCTCGATGCTCTGGTACCACGACCACGGCATGGGGCTCACCAGCGTCAACGTCTACGCGGGTCTGGCCGGGCTGTACCTCGTCCGCGATCCCGCCGAGGCGTCGCTCGGACTGCCGCAGGGTGAGTTCGAGGTTCCCCTGATCCTGCAGGACCGCACCTTCCACCCCGACGGCTCGCTCGCGTACACCATGACCGAGCGCGAGGGCGAGGACACCCCGGTCGTCAACGGAAAGGCATTTCCGTTCCTGGCCGTCGAACCGCGACGCTACCGACTGCGCTTCCTCAACGCCTCCAACGAGCGCTTCTGGCGGCTGAAATTCGCCGTCCCGCCGGGCGTGCTGCCCGAGCGGGTACTCCCGTTCTGGCTGATCGGAACCGACGGCGGCTTCCGCGCCCCGCTGCGCATGCTCAACTTCCTCTTCTCCTCCGCTGAGCGCTACGACCTGATCGTCGACTTCAGCGACCTGCCCATGGGCACGAACGTCACGCTGACGAACTACAACGCACCGGTCCACTTCCCCGGCGGCGTCGGACCGGAGATCAGCGAGATCATGCAGTTCCAGGTCACCAAGCCGCTCTCCGGCCCCGATCGGACGAGGCGACCGCGGGAGTTGAACCTCCCGGCGGTCGAACCGATCCAGGTCGCCGCGGACACCCGCCGCCGGGAGTGGGTCATCTACCAGCATGAGATGTTCGCCACCATGACGCTCAACGCGGTGCCGTTCGCCGCGCCGTCCCAGGACTTCATCGAAGCGGGCTCGACCGAGATCTGGGAGTACATCAACCCCAACCACGACGCCCACCCGATGCACGTGCACCTGGTCAACTTCCAAGTGCTCAACCGGCAGCCGATCGACGCGTTCGGCTATCAGGCGGCTTACGAGAGGTGGATCGACGGCGGCCGCCGTCCGGCAGACCTGCCGGTGCTGGCGGACTACTTCACCGGTCCCCCGATCCCGCCGGACCCGGACGAGGCGCTGTGCCGCAAGGACACCGTCAAGGCGTACGCGGAGATGGTCACCCGGATCGTCATCCAGGAGTTCGATCCGCCGACGGAGACGCTCGCGGGGATCCCGGGCAGCGGCGCCGAATTCCCCGCGACCTACATCCACCACTGCCACATCCTCGAACACGAAGACGACGACCTGATGCGCCCGTGGACGATCGAGCGAGCCTGACCGCGACCGACCCGCTACCCCACCGAAAGGAACGCCGCGAGATGAGACCGCCTCTCAGCCGGCCCGCCACCGCCGCAGCCGCGGCCCTCGCGGCGATCGTAGCCGCGTCACCCGCCGCGTACGCGTCGGCGCCGGAAGCGAAGACGCTGTACGTGGCCACCAACGGCCACGACGCCGACAACGCCTGCACCGCGCGCGCCCACCCTTGCCGGCATCTCTACTACGCCATCCACAATGCCGCCACCTACACCGGAGACGCCGTCACCGTCGTCGTCGCCGCCGGGACGTACACGGAGAACGACGAGATCGACGCCCCCGCCCTGGCCTCACTAACCGTCGAAGCCGTCCCCGGCACCGTCACCGTCGAAGGCCGGCGCCGCACACACGCAAGCGTGTTCACCATCGACAGCAGCACGAGCACCCTCCAAGGCTTGACCATCACCGGCGGAGACGCGGACCGCGGCGGCGGAATCAACAGCTACAGCGGCACCGTGACCCTGAACACCAGCACCGTCACCGGCAACACCTCCCCACGCGGGGGCGGAATCTTCAACGACGGCGGCACTCTGACCCTCCAGGCCAGCACCGTCAGCCACAACACCGCCGAGTACGAGATCGGCGAAGGCGGCGGAATCTACAACTTCGGCGGCACCGTCACTCTGACCCACAGCTACGTCACCGACAACACCGCCCGATACACCGGTGGCGGCATCTACAACGGCGCCGGCACAATGACCGCGACCGACAGCACCATCACCCGCAACACCGCCGCCCCCACCCCCGGCAGCGGCGGCGGAATCTACCAGGCCGCCAGCGCGACCAGCACACTGACACGCACCCTCGTCGCCTCCAACAACCCCGACAACTGCGTCCCAGCCGACCTCTGTCCGTGAGCCATCGCGATATGCGCCGCGGATGAATCTGTCCGCCGATTACGGCTCGTGGAGGGACGCCTCCATCTGGTGAGCGTCTCCGTGGCGTGCAATAAGGAAAACAGCACGCGGGGGCCACCGCCGCTTGACCTCCCGGCAGGTGGACGGGTGGATCGATGAAACCCGGGCGACGCGAAGCGGCGAGCACCCAGCCGATCATCAACTCGCTCCAACCGTATCTTCAAACTAGCGTCGGATCAGGCCGCGGCGTCTGGCGCGTGCGCCCGCAAGGCGCCGGGTCGGGCGCATACTCGGCGCCGACAGCGCCATCTCACCGGCGGCATCCGCGATCAGCACCCCGTCGGCTCTTTCGACGGTGAGGATGAATAGGCCGGGAAGCGTCGTCAACGCGTTCACCTGTTCGATGGGCGGACGGCTCGAGCCGGGCGAGTCCACTGGTCGCGGCCTGTGGCCTGGTCGGCACAGACGTTCGCGGCGCTGGTCAGCGCTCGCCGGTTGCCCGATGGTTTTCCCAGCTGGCCAGGAGGGACGGCAAGGAGGTGCCGCTGTTCCAGAATGCGAGTCGATCGCGTTGGATGAGGTAGACCTGGTGGCGGCCGGCCAGCTCCGCGGCTTGCCGGGTGAAGCGCCGTGCGGTGGTGACGAACAAGGCCACGTCGGCGCCGTGCTCGGCACGGACCGTGCCGAGGAACTGTTGCATCTCGGGTCCGGTGACGGATCCGGAGGCCCGGTACCGCTTGCACTGGATGACCACGCGGCGACCGTCGGGCAGGTTGGCGATCACGTCCGCGCCCAAGTCGCCCGCGCCGCCGCCGGACCGTACGATCACGAGGCCGTCGCGCAGACACAGGTTGGCCACGTGACGCTCGAAATCAGTGCCGGCCATGGCATCCAGCGACACAAGCCGGCGATACCGGTCGGCCTCCGCGATCCCGGCGCGACGCTCACGCTCCGCGGCGGCTTCCCGCCTGCCTCGTCTGATCGGCCCGGACAGTATCGCCCACACGGCGATCACCCCGCTGACCAGCCACCACAGCCACGCCAGGGACGGGATGACGAACGTCAGGATTATCGTGCACAGGAACGAACCGACAGGCACGATGACCACGCCGCGCACACCGGAGGGCTGCTGCATCGCCATCGCAGCAGGCTCCGAGGCGCCACGGCGAGAAGCTCGCGTCGCCTTCGCCTGGGACGTCTTCGTCGTTCGGAGCTGCTGCGCCATCTCGCTCCTCGGCCCGGCACGGCGTATCCGCGCGGCTTCGTCCAGCAAATCAGAAGGCTTGCATCTGGCCTACCGGCGCGCGAGATCATCGATCGGCGCTCTGAAGCGCGCGCGTTGAAGGTGCTGCTCTCCGCCTAGCACACGGTAGATCACGCTGCAGTACCCAGTGATGGCCGCGGCGCGCGCCGGCCGAGCGCGCCGACAGGATTCAGCTTCCCGTTGCCATCCGTTCATGTCGGCCACGGCGCGCTGCACGCTGCGGCCGGTACCGTGTGGCGTTCGGAGAAACGCCACACGGCGAAGAGAAACGGAGCGCCCGCGCCATGCGCGACGAATACCACGAGCAACTGGACTCGGTCGGCCACACCCTGGTCGAGATGGCCGGTCTGGTGGGCCGGGCCCTGTCCCGGGCCACCACCGCCCTGCTGGAGGCCGACCTGGCCACTGCGGAAGCGGTGATCTCCGCGGACGACGCCGTGGACGCGCTGCACCGCGAACTCGACGTGCGCACGCTGGACCTGATGGCCCGCCAGCAGCCGGTGGCCGGCGACCTTCGCACCCTGGTCACCTCGCTGCGGATGAGCGCCGACCTGGAGCGCATGGGCGACCTGGCCCGGCACATCGCCAAGATCGCCCGGATGCGTCACCCCGAGCACGCGGTGCCCGAGGAACTGCGTCCGGTCTTCGAGCGGATGGGCCGGATCGGGACGCAGCTCGCGCAACGGGTCGCGGACATCGTCGAGGCCCAGGACGTCGATGCGGCCCGCACGCTCGAGTCCGAGGACGACGCCGTCGACCGGCTCCACAGCGAGGTGTTCACCACCCTGCTCTCGCAGGACAATCCGTACACCATCGAGTCCGCGATCGACGTGACGCTGCTCAGCCGCTACTACGAGCGTTTCGCCGACCACGCCGTCTCCGTCGCCCGTCGGCTGGTCTTCCTCGTCACCGGGGAGCAGTAGGCTCGTCCAGCCCCCCGGCCCGGCTGCGCGAACGGCGGAAACACGGCGTGCGCCCGGGCCGGCTCACTCGGTGTCAGGCTCTGAAGAACCGGGTTGGCCAGCGCCGCGCCCTTGAACATCCGGCGGACCAGGCGGCCCATCCACACCACGTCCCTCGACACCTCGACCTCGGCTTTCGTCACCTTGCGGACCGGGAAGTACACGACGGCCGACCATCGGCGGACGTGTAGCACGAGATTTCGGATAAGTCTGACGAATCGCAGGCTGGCGGCAGCCACGATCGAGTGAACGGCTGCCGTTCGAGCCGCGGTGGCGCGCGTTCTCTCGAGCGGCTCGCCGGCGACCTAGCGGGGCCCGGTGGTCGTACCGCGTGCCGGGCGGTCATGAGGTTCCTGATACGGTCGGCGCCGTCTGCTCGGGCTGGGCCGGAATCTCGTGACGGGCCGGCGGGCGCGGCGAGCTGGGCGGGATGTGCAGAAGGCGTGCGAAGCGGGTGGGGAGCCACCAGTTGTAGGGGCCGAACATGGATAGCAGGGCCGGGACGAGCAGGGCGCGCACGATGGTGGCGTCGAGCAGGATGCCCGCGCCGAGGCCGGTGGCGAGAACTTTGAGGTCGGTGTCCGGTGCCTGGGAGAGTGCGAAGAAGGACAGGGCGAGGATGAGGGCGGCGCTGGTGACCAGGCGACCGGTGCGCCCGAGCCCTTCGACGATCGCGGTGTCGGTGCCGGACTGCGGGTCGGCGTCGTATGCCTCGCGGATGCGGGCCAGGATGAAGACCTCGTAGTCCATGGACAGCCCGAACAGGAACGCGAAGACCATCAGCGGCACGAAGTTCGTGATCGCTCCGGTCGCGGCGATGTTCCAGAGCGCACTCGATCCGTGGCCCTTCTGCCAGACCAGCACGAGGACGCCGTAGGTGGCGCCGACGCTCAGGGCATTGAGAGCCAGGGCTTTGACCGCCAGGACGAGGGAGCGGAAGGTCCGGGTCAGCAGGATCAAGGAGATCACCGCGATCAGGGCGAGCATGAGCGGAAACGAGCCGTAGACCGCGTGGTTGAATGCCTGGAACTGAGCGCCCGAACCTCCGACCTGCGTGTTCATTCCGGCGGTGGCACTGCGGACTTGGTCGATCAGCATTGTCCCGCCGGCCGCGTTGGTCTCGCGCTCGGGCAGTACGTCGATGACCGCGACGCCGTGCGCCTGATCCGCAAGGGTGCCGGTCTGCAGGACGCCGTAGACGCCGGGCAGCGCACGGGTCGTGCCGAGGACGGCGTCGGCGTGGCCGGGGTCGGTCAGGATCTGGATCGGGGTCAGCACCCCGCTGGGGATCGACGCGTCGGCGAGCCGCTCGGCGTTCTGCCTCGTCGTGCCCGAGGAGGCGAGCGAGGTGGAGGAAGGTTCGCCGGCCACGAGTGAGAACGCGGGTACCAGCAGCGCCGCCAGCACGGCGAGGCCGGCGACTGCGGCGATCCTGCGATGGCGGATGACCAGCCGAGCCCATGCGCTCCACCCGCGCGAAGGGCCGGTGCGCGCGTTCCGGCGGCGGGGCCGGTCCAGAAAGGGCCCTGCGGTGGCGAGCAGGGCGGGCAGCAGGGTGCTGCTGACCAGGACGCTGACCAGCGGGATCAGGACGCCGCCGTAGCCGATCGAGCGCAGGAACGGTACCGGCAGCACGACCAGCGCGAGCAACCCGAGGGCGACGGTCAGCCCGGAGTAGAGGACCGAGCGGCCTGCGGTGTGCAACGCCGCCTGAACCGAGTCCTGATTGGTGCGGCCGCGGCCGCGTTCCTCGCGCCATCGGGTCACCACCAGCAGCGAGTAGTCGATCGCGACGCCCAGGCCGATCAGCGCGACGATGAACTGCACGAAGACGGACACGTCCACGACGGTGGTCAGCGTCCCGACGAGCAGGAAGGTCGTGAGGATCGAGGCCAGCGCGGTGATCAGCGGCAGGATGGCGAGGAAGGACCCGAATACGAAGCCCAGGATCAGGATGGCGCCCAGGGCGCCGATCGCCGTCTCGGCGAGCACGCCCGTCCCGCCGCCGCTGGAGCCGGTCAGCTCCCCGATCCCGGTCACTCCGACCGTGGTGCCCGGGCCGAGATCCGCGGCCCGGGCATAGATCGCCCCGGCGCTCTGGCCGAGCGGCTTGACGTCGACGCCACCGTCGTTCGGCGGATACGCCAGCACGAACGTGGTGCGCAGGTCTCGGCTGACCAGAGCGCGGTCGCCCGCGCTGGCGTACGAGATCACGCGCGGGGCGTGGCGCCCCGGCACGGTGAGCGCCTTGGTGAGCGCCGCGTCGCCCCGGGCGAGCGCGGCCGCCACGGCGCTGGAGGTCACCTCCTGCCCGGGCGGCACGCCCACCACGATCAGCGCGGGGTCTTGCGCGCCACCGGAGCCGACGGCGCTCAGGATGGCCTGGTTGGCTTCGTATCCGGGCTCTCCCGGCAGGGTGAAAGAGGCGCTGAGCCGCGAGGACACGCCGGCGGTCACGGCGATGCCCGCGACCGCGACCAAGGCCCATGCCAAGATCACCCATCGCGCGTGGACCGAGCAGAACAGAGCTATGCGACGCATGGAGGGTCCTTCGACAGTGCCCCGGGGGAACGCCCGCCGGGGCATTAATTCTTACAGGAGTGTCAAAGCTAACCTCGTCTGCTATCCTTGTCAACTGTGTCAAACTTAAGCGGCGACCAGGACGGCGCGCCCGGCCGGGACGACGGCGACCGGCAGCGCCGCCGCCGGTCCGATGCCGACCGGAGCGTGGCGGCCATCCTCGATGCGGCAGCCAAGGTGCTCGCCCGCGACCCGGGCGCGAGCATGGCGGAGATCGCCAAGGCCGCCGGCCTGACCCGGCAGACCGTCTACGCGCACTTCCCCTCGCGCGACGCGCTCTCCCGGGCTCTGACCGACCGGGCCACCGACCGGGTCACCGCGGCGCTCGAAGCCGTCGACCTGAGCCGCGGCTCGGCGGCACAGGCGCTGCAGCGGCTGATCCAGATCAGCTGGGAGGCCTTCGAATCCGAACCCGCGCTGCTCGACGCCTCGAGACCGGCGCGCGACCCGCACGATGAACGGCAACGGCACGAACCGGTCTCCGCGCTGCTCCGCGAGCTCGTCGAGCGCGGGCAGCGCGAAGGCGACTTCGATCCCGCCCTGCCGACCAGCTGGATCATCGCCGCGACCATCGCACTCGGCCACGCCGCGGGAGAGGAAGTCCGCGCCGAGCGCCTCACCAGCTCCCAAGCCGGCACCGCGCTCCGACAAGCGCTACGACAAGGTTTTGCGGCGCCATCATCCCCCTGATCGCAACGCGCCGCGGCGTCACCCACGACGAGGCGCGCAGCCGCCGACGGTACGTCCGTTGCGCCACAAGGTAGATGACTTTAAGTCAGATCACGATCTACGGCTGGAGTACTTACCGCGGTCTTGCTGGAGATGCGGAATAGTCGCTGAGAGCTGGAACTCGAAAGCTGAAATTCGAGGACGCCGGACGGCCGAAGTCAATGCCGACGAGCGTCCTGCGCGCTACCGTCCTACGCGCGACCGGCGTTCTCCTTGATCGCGGCGGCGATGAGCGCGCGGGCGGCCCAGATGACCGTGTCCAGTTCGGCCTGCGGGTCGAGGCCGCGCACGTCGCGCAGGGCGATCTGCGCCTCCCAGCCGACCACCGCGCAGAGGGCTGAGATGAGGCGGTGATACGCCTCCTCGCCGAGGGTGGCGCGCAGTGGTTCGCAGGCCTGCTCCAGCCAGGCGATCCGGCGCGGGCTTCGCCGCGGCGCGGCGGCAGGTTGGGCGCCGCCGGCAGGCGGATCGACGGTCAGGCGGATCAGGCGCCGGCCGATCGGCAGCGAGTCGGGCTTCTGCTGGAACAGCGTCTTGACGAGTACCTCGATGCGGTCTCCGGCATCGTCCACGGCCGGGTCGGCCAGGGCCTTGTCGACCGCGGGCTCGTTGAGCGCGCCGAGAGCAGCGTCGAGCAGCAGTTGATCGAGGGTGGGGAAGTACAGGTAGACCGTGCGCCGCGACACGTCGGCCGCGGCCGCGATCTCGTCGATGGACGGCGCGGCACCCTCGGCGCTGAGGCGGATCGCCGCGTCCACGATCGCTTTGCGGGTGCGCCGGCGCTGGGCCTCGCGCCCGCCGCGGCGCGCCGGATCTTCAGAGGTGGTGGTCGTCATCGTGTTCTCCTGCTCTCCAGTCCTCGCTGCGCGCCGAACGGCGGTTGACGGCCCTTCGGAATCCGCTTGACGGCCCTTCGGCACGAGCGTATACCTTTGTGCATTGGATGCACAGTAGTGCAGTGAATGCACGGTGCTGCAATATGACGCCGTGCCACGCAAGCGCTCCCCATGCATCACGTCTACGCCACGCATGCGCCCTCGAAGGAGACCCCATGAACCTCGCACTGTGGATCACCACCGGCCTGCTCGCCGTCGTGGCCCTGGTCGGCGGCGCCAGCAAGCTGTTCGTGCCCAAGGAGAAACTGGCCGCGACACGCGGCGGGGAATGGACCGCGAACGCCCGCCCGACCTTCATCACCGGCCTCGGCGCCCTGGAACTGCTCGCCGCGTTCGGGCTGATCCTGCCCGCCGTGCTGCACATCGCACCCGTGATGGTGCCGGTGACGGCGCTGTGCTGGGTGGCGCTGATGATCGGCGCGATGATCACGCACGGCCGACTCGGTCAACTCGCCCTCGTCGGAGTGAATCTCGCCTACCTCGCCCTCGCCGTGTTCATCGCGTGGGGCCGCCTGGGCCCGGCACACCTCGCCGGCTGATCGCATCCCCGTTCAAGCCCTCCGCGCCGACACCCGCGGCCGCAGCACATCCACATCCACATCCACAGCCAGCCCGACCACCTGAGGAGATCCGCCTTGCACGCACGGCTCAACCCCGTCGCCAGCCCGACCTTCAGCGAGTTCGCCAGACATCTGATCGCCGCCGACCGGTCCCTCGCGAACTCGACGTTGCCGCGCTCCGTCCAGGAGCTCGTCAAGCTGCGGGCGAGCCAGATCAACGGCTGCGGCTTCTGCACCGACATGCACGCCAAGGACGCGGTCCACGCCGGCGAGTCGTGGGAGCGGCTGAATCTCGTCGCCTCCTGGCGTGAGGCGACGGTCTTCACCGATGCGGAGCGTGCCGCGCTCGAACTGGCCGAGCAGGGCACCCGTGTCGCCGACGCCGCCGGCGGCGTCACCGACGCGGCCTGGGAGAACGCCGCCCTGCACTACGACGAGGAGCAACTCGCCGCACTCGTCGCCACCATCTCGCTCATCAACGCCTTCAACCGCGGCAACCTCATCATCCGGCAGCCGGCAGGCGGCTACCGGGCCGGCCGGCACGCCTGACTCCGGCCGGAATACCGGATGACGCCGTACGTCCGGGTGCGGCGAGATCATTGCGTACACGGAGAAGTAAGGGCCCTCAGGCTGCGCCGGGCCGCAGCCTCACCGGCGGGTGCATGACAGCTGAAGGACAACCGGCTCGACAGTCGGCAGAAAGATGGAGGAGATCATGGGTGGGACCGACGACTTTCGCGAGAGCGGCTTGAAGTTCCCCGAGGGGTTCGTGTTCGGCGCCGCGACCTCTGCCTACCAGATCGAGGGCGCCGCCACCGAGGACGGACGCGGACCGAGCATCTGGGACACCTTCAGCCACGCTCCGGGCAACGTCGAGAACGGCGACACCGGTGACGTCGCAGTCGACTTCTATCACCGCGTCGAGGAAGACCTCGACCTCATCAAGAGCCTGAGCCTGTCCGCCTACCGTCTGTCCATCGCGTGGCCGCGCGTCATCCCCGCCGGGACCGGCGAGGTCAACGAAGCCGGCCTCGCGTTCTACGAGAAGGTCGTCGACGGCCTGATCGCACGCGGCATCGAGCCCGTCGTGACGCTGTATCACTGGGACCTTCCGCAACCGCTCGAGGACCGTGGCGGCTGGACCAATCGTGAGACGAGCTACGCCTTCGCCGAGTACGCGCGAGTCGTGGGCGAGCGCCTCGGTGACCGGGTCGCGGTGTGGACCACGCTCAACGAGCCTTGGTGCTCGGCCTACCTCGGATACGCGAGCGGCGAACACGCCCCCGGCCGCCGCAACGAAGCCGACTCGTTCCGGGCCGTGCATCATCTGAACCTCGGACACGGCCTGGCACTCATCGAACTGCGGAAGGTCGTCACACGGCCGGACGCCACGTTCTCGGTCACCCACTGCCTGGCGATGGCCTACGCCGCCGATCCCGCCAACCCCGAGGACGTCGATGCCAAGCGCCAGATCGAGACGATGCAGAACCGGGCTTTCACGGACCCGCAGCTGCGCGGCTTCTACCCGGCCGATCTATTCGAGGACACCAAGCACATCACGGACTGGTCGTTCGTGCAGGACGGGGACCTCGAGCTGATCCACCAGCCCATCGACGTGCTGGGCGTCAACTACTACTGCACCGGCACCGCGCAGCGCAGTTCCGAGCACTCGACCGAGGGAACCGCATACCCGGGCGCGACGCGTGTCCAGCCCGTCGAACAGCCGGGGCCGCGCACGGACACGGGCTGGAACATCGCGCCGCAGGGTCTCTATGACCTGCTCGTCGCAACGCACGAGGCGTACCCCGAATACGAGATCGTGGTCACGGAGAACGGCGCGGCGTACCGCGACCACGTCGTCGACGAGGACGGCGTCAAGCGCGTGCACGACCCCGAACGCGTCGACTACCTCCTGCGCCACTTCGTGGCGGCGCACCGCGCGATCGAGGCCGGAGTGCCGCTGACCGGGTACTTCGTGTGGTCGCTGATGGACAACTTCGAGTGGGCCTTCGGCTACTCCAAGCGGTTCGGCATCGTCTACGTCGATTACGAGACCCAGGAACGCACCCGGAAGGACAGCGCGCTCTGGTACACGAAGCTCGCCGAAACGGGTGTCATCCCGGCGGATCAGTAGGCTGCCTGACTCGTCGCCTCCCGGGCGTATGCCGAAGTATCCGGGCGCCGGGCGCGCGGAACCGATAAGGTTGCGTGCAGCTGCGACTGGCGAGGGTGGAGTGACCACCGGGAAGCGGCTTGGATCCGATGCGAGCGTCGACCGCCTGGGCGCTTCCGTCAGCGATGCCGCTGAGGAGGCCAGGGTTATGGAACTGCGCTATGGCATGAACCCGCACCAGGGCGCGGCGGAGGCCGCGCCGGTCTCGCAAGGCCGATGGCCGTTGCGTGTGCTCAACGGG
The DNA here is from genome assembly GCF_000504285.1 of Actinospica robiniae DSM 44927. Lineage (NCBI taxonomy): Bacteria > Bacillati > Actinomycetota > Actinomycetes > Catenulisporales > Actinospicaceae > Actinospica > Actinospica robiniae. The sequence goes on from NZ_KI632511.1 coordinate 1,777,146, forward strand.
AACCCCTCGCTCATCAACATGCTCGACGCGCTCAACGGATGGCAATTGGTCCGCGAGGCGCGCCGAGTCCTGGGCCGGGAAGTCGCCACCTCGTTCAAACACGTCTCGCCCGCCGGGGCGGCGACTTCCGGCCCCGTCGAGGACGACATCGCCGAACTCTACGGCGTGTCCGCGGCGGACCTGAGCGCCGTGGCCGGCGCCTATCTGCGTGCCCGCGACGCGGATCCGAAATCGTCGTACGGAGACCTCGCCGCCGTCTCGGAGCCGGTGGACGAGGCGCTGGCCGAGGTCCTCAGCGGGCTGGTGTGCGACGGGATCATCGCGCCCGGATACGCGCCGGGCACGGTCGCGAAGCTGAGCCGTAAGAAGGACGGCCGGTTCCTCGTGATGGAGGCCGACGCGGGCTACAGCCCGCCACCACGCGAGACGCGCGAGGTGTTCGGGCTTCGTCTGACTCAGGACCGCGACACGGCACCGGTGACGGCCGACGTACTCACCCGCGCCGTGGACGGGCAGCAGTTGCCACCCCGGGCCGTCGCCGATCTCTTGCTCGGGCTGGTCGTCCTGCGCTATACCCAGTCCAACTCCGTTTGCTACGTACGAGACGGGGTGACGATCGGCATCGGCGCGGGGCAGCAGTCCCGCGTCGACTGCACCAGGCTCGCCGGCGCCAAGGCGGACACGTGGTGGCTGCGGCGCCACCCGTCCGTTCGCGCTATGGCCTTCCGTCCCGAAATCCGCCGCCAGGAGCGGATCAACTGGCAGATCCGCTTCATCGAAGGCGGGCTGACTGGCGAGGAGGCGACCCGCTTCGCCGAGGCCCTGTCCGTGCCCGCCGAGGCACTCACCGCCGACGCGCACTCGCGGTGGATCGCAGGTCTCGACGGCGTCGCCCTCGCCTCCGACGGTGCCCTGCCCTTCCGCGACAACGTCGACCATGCCCGACGCCACGGCGTGCGCTACATCGCCGAACCCGGCGGATCCACCCGCTCCTCCGAAGTCGAACAGGCCTGCCGCGAACACGACATCGTCCTCGCCCGCACCGGCCTGCGCCTGTTCCACCACTGAGCGCCGCGGGCCGGCCCTTTGAAATCACCCCCACGACCTACGCTCAGAAAACACCGGGACTCCCGCAGATGTAGGCACTACCGGTCAGGCTGCGCCGACCGGCAACCCACGACAACTTGCGAGCGAGGCCCGGCCTCACAAACCGGCACCTACATACCGTCTAGGTCGACGATAACGAGGGAGCGCGTCTGGTGTGGCCCGCGTGGCAGAGCTGGGCAGGGCTGGCATGGATATGCCGGCGTACAGTCAGGGGTCTTCTGACTGTACCCGGCCCTGTAGGGTCTAGCGCCTCGCCAGCGGCACCGCGATCCACATGAACGTCCTCGCCGTCGTCTCCGATCGCGTGAACTCTTGATCGTGATGATGAAGCCCGGCCCTAGTATTCCAGCCGGACTTTGACTGTTTCGGCTGGTCAGAAGCTGTGTGTTGAGTCTGGCGCGGGGCTTTGCCGGCACCTGGGTACCGCGCAGCGCCGCCGGTGGTGACAGGCACGCGCGACCGGATTGACCGGCGCGTATGCTGCGGCAGGCTTCGGGCCCAGCGTGGCCGTGTTTCCGTCGCACCCCTGCCCGTCACCGCGGGATCGCCCTGGCGTGATCAGGGAGATGCCCCTATCGTCTTCGTCAAGCCGGCGAGTGTTCAGTGGCGATTTCTGGATCAGTGCCCGCGTGGGCGTGGATCCAGCCTGCGGGCGCGCTGCTGGAGCGGGCTGCCACGCAGGCGTGGCAGCCGGGTCCGTATGTGGATGTTGCGAGAGTTCGGCTCAGGCGTCCGCGGAAGCGTGGGGCGGCGTTCCGTCGGCGTCCAGGCTACGATCCGGGTCTTGCCGTGGAACGATCCTCTGGCGGTCTTGATTCCAACGGTGTTGTTGACGACCTCGCCGACGCCTACGCCCGCCGGCCCCGACCGCCGCCGACGGCGTCGTACGAGGGCTGCTGAGGACACCAGTTCGTCGTTCGGCCGGTCGCTCGACACTCGCCGATCCCGTTCCGGGCGTCGGTGAACGTCAGAAGACTGTCGAAGGAGGGCGTGGCGGAACGAATCGACTTCTGGCTAGTCTTTCTTGTTATTGGCCTACCTCTGCTATATTCCCATTCCTTCGATCCGGTTGACCTTTGCTTCGAAAAGCCTGCGCCACGCGGCCTGCTCTGGTAACCTTCGTGATACTGCAACGTCGGCACACCTTTGAAGAAAAAGGTACTTCCAGTGTCCTCGGCAAATGGCGCATCTTTGATTGACCTGATTGTGCCCGGCACGGATGCCCGGAGCATCGGAGCGGCGACTGGCGCCGGCAGCGCTCTTCGGCCCGGCGCTACCGAGCTTCCGCGCGACCTACACGCACCGACGCACGGCTTCGCCGAGAACGCCCGCGGTAGTCAACGCGCCGGAGCGGTTGTCTGCACGGCGATCCCGTCGACCGAGTCGGCCACCCCATGAGAAGGGAACGGCTGCGCCGGGACCCGGTGCTGTACGAGGTTTACCTGAGGTCCTTCGCCGACAGTAACGGCGACGGTATCGGTGACCTCGCCGGGCTGACCTCCCGTCTCGACCATCTCGTCGATCTCGGCGTGGACGGCCTCTGGCTTACGCCTGTGTTCCGTTCGCCGCAGTTCGACTTCGGCTACGACGTCTCCGACTATCTCGACATTCACGTCGAGTACGGTTCGATGCCGGATATGGATGCGTTGATCGACGCGGCACATACGCGTGGTCTCGCGGTTATTCTGGACGTAATCATCGGGCATACCTCAATCGAGCACTTCTGGTTCCGTGAGCACCCCGACCGGTATATCTGGGCGGACCAGATCCCGAACAACTGGCTGTCCGTCTTCGGTGGATCGGCCTGGCGGCACGATGAGGAGGCCGGCCGCTACTACTATCATCGGTTCTATCCCGAGCAGCCGAACCTCAACTGGGGGAATCCCGAGGTACGCCGGGCGGTCCACGAGATCCTCGGCTTCTGGACGGGCCGCGGTGTTGACGGGTTCCGGCTGGATTCGTTGGACGGTATCGCCGTCGATCCCGGGCTTCAGGACGAGCCGCTCGCAGATCCGTCGGCCCTGCGCGGCCGTGAGCGGGACCCTTGGGCACAGTACTGGAGCCTCCAGCACGTCCACACCTGCAACTTGCCCCAGGTGCTCACCGAGCTCAAAGAGATCGCCACAGCGTTTCCGGATGCCGCCCTGGTGGTCGAGGCAGATCTGCCCAACGAGCAACTGCTGCCCTACATGCGGCTTGCCGACTGCTCCTTCGCCTTCGACTTCATCAGAGCCCCGCTCGACGGCGTCGCCCTCGCCCGTGTGATCGATGGCGCCGGGCTAGCCGGACGAGGCAATCTGGCCTGGGCGCTCTCGAACCATGACCAGCCAAGGATGGTCAGTCGGTGGGGCCGCGACTTGGCGGGTGTCGCGGCGGTGCTCCTGCTGAGCCTGCCGGGATGGTCGTTCATCTACCAGGGCGACGAGATCGGTATGGTCGACGGCCCAGGCGGCCCGGACCTGCGCGACCGTAGCGGGCGGGACGCGGTGCGCCACCCCATGCAATGGAATCGGTCGGGTGGTTTCACCACCGGGACGCCGTGGCTCCCCTTCATCGACCCCGAGGTGTGCAACGTCGAGGACCAGCGCGGAGCAGCCGGATCGACCCTGGAGCAGTATCGGACGCTCATCCGACTCCGGCGCGAACTGCGCGGGCCGGTGCGGATCGTGGCAGCCGAACCTGGATTCCTGGCTTTTCGCCGCGGCGGCCATACGATCAGCCTCAATCTCGGGGACGAGGACCACGAACTCGGGCCCGGTCAGTTGGTCTACATGACCGGGCGTGTCGAGCCCGGGCGCCTCGGGCCGAGGTCCGCCGTCGTTCAGGTTGCCGACCCCGACAGCACCGGCGGTCAGCCCTCTGAGAGATAGATCGTCACCAGGCCGGCCGGGCAGACCAGGCCGGCGATTCGGAAGGATCCGCCTATGCGTTTGGTCACATGCTCCAACAGCGGACTGCAGGTTGGCCCGGACGGCTCCGTCCTGGCGGCCGGGCAAGCGACTCCGGGGGGGCTGGTACCGATCCTCACCGCCCTGCTCAGCGAGGTCGGCGGGCGCTGGATCTTCTCGGCGCCCGGCCTCAGCTCCGGCGAGGCTCCGGAGCGGCCGGACCGAACAGCCTATGAGAGGGATGTCCGCTGGCAGCCGCTGGCGCTGGACCAGGCCCTCATCGACGAGCAGCGGGAGTCCATAACAATCAGAACCCTGCTGTGGACCTTCCACTACCTCCACGACACAGCCACGGCGCCGCTGTTCAGCGCCGACGTGCTTCGGGGTTGGGGCGCGTATGAAGAGGTGAACCGGCGATTCGCCGACGCCATGGCCGAAGCGCTCCAAGGTGGGGCCGACGAAGTGGCGCTCGTGCACGATTTCCATCTGATGCTGGTCCCCGGCCTCCTCGCCGCCCGTACCCGTACCCGTGGCCGAGCCGGCCGGCTCGCGTACTTCCACCACATCCCCTGGTGCGAGCCGGACTACTTCGGGCTGCTTCCGGATTGGATGATCGCTCGTATCCTGGAGAGCTTGCTCACCTGCGACTTCGTCGGATTCCACAGCGGTCGGTGGGCCGACGCGTTCGCGGGCTGTGTAGAACGCTTTCTGCCGGACGCGGTCGTCGACGGACGTCGCATCGCCTATCGTGGGCGCGAAACGGTGGTGACGGTGGCGCCTGGACCGATCGACGCCGCTGTTCTCGATGAGCTTTCCCGCGACCCGAAGACGGACTGGTGGCGGCAATCCCTCACTGCCCAGGCGGGCGGGCGGCGCCTCATCGTACGGGTGGACCGGATGGACCTGTGGAAGAACGTGGCCCGCGGCTTCGCCGCCTACCGAGAGCTGATCACCCGGCGCCCTGCCATCGCCGAAGACTACTGGTTCTGCGCGATCGTCTCGATGCCCAGGCTGGTCACCGAACGCCACCGGGAGTACAGGGCCCTGTGCGAAGACCTGGCGCGTAGCGCCAACGACGCCTGCGGGGCAGGGCGCGACGCGGTCACCCTCGTCTATCCGGACGGTTCCGGCAGCCCGCGCAACAGGGCGGCCGCGGCACTGTCCTTGGCTTCCGCCGTGTTCGTCAACCCGACATTCGACGGCTTGAACATGGTCGCGAAGGAGGCAGTGGTGCTCAACCCCGACGCTCCGCTGCTGCTGTCCGTGAACGCCGGGGTGTACCCGCAGCTGGCCGGACACGCAGTGCCGATTCAGCCTTTCGATGTGAGTTCGACTGCTGACGCACTGGAAAGCACGCTGTTTCGCAGTACACTGAACGGTGCTAGCGAAGTAGCGGCCGCAGTGCGGTCCGAGACCGCGGCGACGTGGCTACAGGCGATTCTCCACACGTCTGGAGGCTGACCGCGTCCCGGTTCGTGCGTATGCGTCCCAGGGAGGGGAGAGTGGACGTTCGGACGGAGCCCCCGCGGGTACCCTCGCGGCTCGGGATCGGACCGGTATCCAGAAACGTCGTCGACGCGGCGGTTCGCCTGGCATACCGCCGAAAGCGTCACGTGATGCTCGTGGCGAGCCGTGGCCAGATCGAGTGCGTCGAACTCGGCGGTGGCTACGTCGAGCAGTGGTCGACCTCCGGCTTCGCCGGATACGTCAGAGAGCACGACCCAAAGGGGTTGATGCTGCTGTGCCGGGATCACGGCGGACCGTGGCAGCACCCGGATGACGCGGCTCCCGGTGAACTGGCATCGGATACGCCGGACCGCGCGGAGGCCCGGGCCATCGGTCGCTGCCTGATCTCCCTGCGCGCCGACATCGATTCGGGGTTTGATCTGCTTCATCTCGATACCTCGCATGACAGTGCGGGCGAGGCCGAGTTCGACAGGGCCCTGCAGCGTCTGCTCGTGCTCTACGACGCCTGTAAGAATTACGCGGAATCGACCGGGCAGCGCGTCGCCTACGAGATCGGCCTCGAACGGCAGGTACCCGACACTGACGACCCGGATCGCTTCGCCGTGCGGCTCGACCAGATCATGCAGGAGATCTCCGCGCGCGGATTGCCGAAGCCGACCTTCGTGGTGGCGCAGACCGGAACCATGGTGGTCGCGGCTGGCAACCGCGGGCTGATGGCTCGTTCGCCGGAGGACGTGGGCCGCACCGTAGGCGAGATCGCTCGCCGCTGCCGCGACTCCGGTGTCGCGCTCAAGGCGCACAACGTCGACTACTTGCCGGCCCGCGCCGTCGGCGAGCTGTTTCGACGCGGGACCGGGGCGGTCAACGTGGCGCCTGAGTTCGGGGTCTGCGAGACCCGAGCATTCCTCGATCTGCTGACACAGTCCCAGTTGACCGCCGAGCGTGACCGGTTCCTCGGACTCGCCTACGACTCCGGCAGGTGGCGCAGATGGGCGGCCGAGGACACCGGCGACTTCGAGCGTGCCGTCCTGGCCGGCCACTACGTGTTCGGCACGGACGAGTTCCGCGAATTGAAGGAACGCGCGGACCACGCTGGCCGGGCCCGGCGCACATCCGTCGACACAGTGCTCGGCGAGGCATTGGACCGTTGCCTCGGCCGGTACGCCGATTTAGCGTGGGGAGCGCTGCCATGACGGACATCCTGACTGACCTACTCAACAATGCCACATGGCCGGAAGGCGGCGAGGCGCCGTCCGGGAGCCTGTCAGCCGGGCAGGCGAAGACGGTGCGCAAACCATGGGGCGAGGAGCGCTGGTTGGTGCCGGAAGGTGCGCCGTTCGGCTTCAAGCTGATCATCGTCCGTGCAGGTCTGCGTACCAGCCTGCAGTACCACCGCGCCAAGGAGGAGGCGAACCTCGTCCTGTCCGGCATCGGCCGGCTGCACCGGGCCGAGTCCCCGGACGCGCCAGCCACCGTGCATCCGCTCGTTTCCGGGCAGATCGTCCACGTGCTGCCCGGCGTGGTACACCGTGTGGAGGCCGTCACCGATCTCGTGATCGTGGAGGTGTCCACACCAGAGCTCGATGATGTTGTGCGCCTCGCCGACGACACGGGCCGCGGTGCCGGGCGTATCGCCGCTGAACACGAGCCACAGCCGCCGAGCGCACGGAAGTGACCTCGAAAGGGGTTGACCCGGTGTCCTCGAGGGGCGCCTCGAGGACACCGCACGATGTGTCGTGGAGGATCGGCGTCCTGGCCGGAACCGGTACCGTACTAAAGCGTACGCTTCCGGCGCTTCTTGCGTCGACGGATTGCCGCGTGACCGTCATGCACGGGCGCGACCCGGACCGGCTCAGGGCGGTGGCTGCCGTTGATCCGACTATCCGTCTGGCTGCGAGCGAAGCGCAGTTCGCCGAGCTCAGGCCGTATTACGACGTCGTCTTCATCGGATCGCCGCCGTTTCTGCATCTGCCGCACCTCGAACTCGCATTTCGGCTTGGCACTCCGGTCATCTGCGAGAAGCCGTTGACGGCTCGCCGTGCGGACTATCCGCGGCTGGCCGGACTGCTCGGCGCAGGCGGCCTGCCGTTCGCTCTCGCTCACCAGGTCCGGCACCAGCAGGCGGTCGCCGAACTATCGCGGTTGATCAGCTGCGGCGACCTGGGTGCTCCGGTCGCAGCCGACCTGCACTGGTGCTTTCTGATGAACCATGCCGCATCGAACGCCCGATGGAAACTCGATCCGACGCTCGGCGGCTCGAACGCCATGTTCGACTGCGGGGTCCATGCCATCGATCTGGCGCTATTGCTGTTCGGCATGCCGACCCGAGCCGGCGCCACCGCGCACCGGATCAATGGCGCCGCGGTGCAGGATGCGGTGACTGTCGTCCTCGACTACCCGGGCTTGGCGGTCACGATCGTCGCCTCCCAAGCAGCCGCGGCCGCCGGAAACGACGTGCGCATCGTGTTCGAACGCGGCACGGCGCACGCGCGCGGCCTCCTCGGCGAGCGAGCCGCGCCCGCCGTCGAAGTCGTCGGAGCGAAAGCGCAATCGGCCGGGCACGTCAAGAAGATCGCGTGCGCAGACGACGACCTTTACCGCCGCGAAGTCGAGGACTTCTGCAGGTCGCTGAACGGGTCGGCGCCTGGGCTGGGAACTAGTGCCGCCGAGGCCCTCGACGCCGCGCGGATCCTGTTCGCCATCGAGGATTCCATAGCCTCAGGGCGGTTCGTCGAGCTTGGCGGGTACTGTCCTCAGTAGTCGTCGGCAGCTGAGATGATCTCCAACAGGGCGCCGTACAGGTTGCCGGGCAGCGCGAGGGAGTGCCAGAGCCCGGCAAGCGCCGTCCCAGAGAGCCGGCCTGCCGCGTATCGCTCGGCGGCGGCGTACGCGTGTTCCTTGACTTCATAGTCGATTGCTGCCTCCTGGAGGATGTCGAACACGTCCTCCGCTGTGGTGCGGCTGAGCGGCCGCAGCCGGGATACCTGGGCGACGGCGACGGACAGATCGAGGCAGCCCAGGTCCACGATCACGCCGGATGGCAGCGGCCCGACGCCCACCCGGTCCGACCCACTGACCGGCCGCTCCTCGCCGGCGGCCGGACGGCTGAGTGCGGCAGCGACCGGCGCCGTCTGCACGCCGATGAGATCGAGCAGCACAATGCGCTTTGTCAAACTGCCCTGACCTTTGACGGGGCCGATGGCCAGGTGTAGTTCGGCGGTATCGTCTCCGACGTCCGACCAATGCGTGGTTACCGGCGTTTCGTGCCGCTCAGCCGTCGTCGGATACGCCGAGCCGTCGTCCTCATAGAGGACCGCCGATCCCGAAGAGCCGGGAAAGGCCCGAAGGACGATTGCAGCCGGATTGGCGTCGGCGGACGCCATGGGATCGGCTGCAAGCGGGATCACGGCTCCCGCTCTGGCGAACACAGGCATCTGCGCCAGTCGGCGGTGTAGCACCAAGCGTCGGCCGCCGGTGTAGCGGCGACCGGTGAAGAAGTCGAACCAGATCCCCTCGGGCAGCCAGACCGACACGGTAGCCAAGTGGGATACGGCGTCGGCCGGCGCTGTCACGGGAGCGACCAGCAGGTCGGGGCCGAACATGTACTGGTTCGTAACACAATAAGCCTCGGGCTGGTCCGGGTAGTCGTGGTACATGGGGCGGACAACGCCGAGGCCATCAGTATGCGCGGTCCACATGGCGCTGTACATATACGGCACCATCAGGTGCCGCAGACGCAGGAAGTCGGCCATGATCCCAGCTGCCTCGGTTCCACGCAGCCACGGCTCGCGCGAGTCGAACCGGCTCCGGCTGGAGTGCAGCCGGTTGATCGGCGAGAAAGCACCGAACTGATACCACCGCACGGCGAGCTCGTCGTCCCGGGCACCGAGCATGTGGCCGCCGACGTCGTTGCTCCACCAGAAGAAGCCGAGGTTCGCCGCAGTCGCGGTGAAGTACGGCTGGAAGGCGAGTGAGGCCCAGGTGGCAATGGTGTCGCCGGAGAATCCGACCGGATAGCGGTGGCCGCCGGGTCCGGCGTTGCGCGAGAGCGTCAGAGGCCGACGTCCGCAGCGCCCTGAGTCCGTATAATGCAGATGATTGAGCAACCAGAGCGGGTCCACGCCGCGGGCGCGTGTGGCGCCGCCGGCCTGCCAGTGCCAGTCCACCCACCAAAAATCCACGCCCTGTTCTTCGAGCGGATGGTGCAGGAGCGAGAGGTAGTGCTCCGCAAAGTCCCGGCTGGCAGGGTCGAAGGCCACCTCGCGGCCTGTGGCCGGGTCCTGACCGAGCGCCCGGGCGAGCTGAGGGTACGCTGCCTCGTGTCGGCGCACCCCATCACCGGGATGGAGGTTGAGGGACACGGCCAGGCCCCGTTCGTGCAATTCACGCAGGAACGCGGGGGCGTCCGGGAAGAGCTCGGGGTTCCAGGTGTAGCCGGTCCACCCGGCGCCGAGTTCCGGGTCGAGGTCGACGAGATGCCAGTCCATGTCCAGGACTGCGACGGACAGGGGGATGCCTTCGGCGGCGAACCTGTCCATGAGCTGCAGGTATTCTTCGTCGCGGTACCGGTGGTAGCGGCTCCACCAGTTGCCCAGAGCATACCGGGGCAGTAGCGGGCTCGGGCCGGTGAGATGGAAGTAGTCGCGTAGCGCGGAGCGGAAGTCGCGCCCGTAACCGAAGAAGTAGAGGTCTTCCCCGGTCTCGGGGCCGGGAGTGAACCAGTCGTCTGCTGTGAAGAGCATCGCTCGCGGATCGCTGATGACGGCCAGCCCGTTCGCAGACAGAACGCCCGACGAGAGCGGTACCGGGCCGTCGGCGTCGTCGAGTGCCGACACCGTGCCGCCGAGGTTGTCCAGGGCGGTCGGGTGGCACGGCAGCGTCTCGCCGAATCGCCATGTTGTCACCAGGGCGGTCGGCGGCTTCGTGCGCAGCGAGATGCTGAGCCCTTCCGGGGTGAACCGCTCTCGGTTGTAGCTCAGATGCAGGGAGCGCGTCCAGAGATTGAGGGTTCCCCCTTCGTCGGTGACTGTGAACTCGGGCACTGGGAAGCGGCGGTTGACCGCCAGCTGGGTCGGCAGGTCGACGAACTCCTCCCGGTCGCTCCACTCCATACGGATGAGCCGGTCGGTCAAAACGGAGAAGCGATAGCCTGGACCTTGGACGACGCACCGCGGGTCAGCGGCGGCGTCGGGCCCGAAGGCGTGAAATCTCAACATCGCGTAGCCGGTCTTCCATTGTCGTCGGATGGAGTGCGGATGCGTAACGCGATATCAGGGTAGGCGCCAGGTAGGGAGGTGCAGGTTGGACGGGCCCAAGGTTCATGCGGTCGTGTTCGACTTCCACGCCACCTTGTTCCATTTCCAGGACGGCCCCGATTGGGTGCTGCACGCAGCGGCCGACATCGGGCGGCAGCTGGATCTCGAGGGGGCCGCAGTCATCTGGTCGAAGGCGGCCAAGGCGCGGCACGATCCTGATGTCGTACGCCTGCAGCAGGGCCGGGACTTGTCCAGGGCCTCGCATCGGGAGGCTACGTGCGGCTGGCTCTCGCACGCCGGCCTTGATCCCGAGCTGGTCGAAGCTATGTACACGGTGCTCTGTGCTCCGCCCTTCTGGTCTCCCTTTCCGGACACGGCGCCGGTGCTCGCTGAATTGTCCCGGCGCAGCGTGCCGGTCGCAGTGCTGAGCAACACCGGCTGGGACATCCGGTTTGTCTTCCGTCACTATGGAGTGGAACGGGCGATCTCGTCGTTCGTGCTCTCCTACGAGATGGCGAAGGAGAAACCTGACCCGGATCTGTTCCGGCATGCGTGCGAGCTGCTCGCGGCGGATCCAGCGTCCACGATCATGGTCGGCGACGACCCGGTGGCCGACGGCGGTGCCGTGTTCGCCGGGATGCCGACCCTCCTCCTGCCCGTCCAGCCCCTGCGCCAGCGCCCGCGCGGGCTGGCAGCGGTTCTCGGCTTGCTGGAGCAGGTCGGATCCGCGGGGACCGACTGACTCACGCGGGAGCCGCAGTCGCCTCCTGCACCGCCGTCGCCTCTTGCTCCGCAGTCCACTCCGACGCTGCGGCCGGCGCCGGTGATTCGGTGGGCGGCTGTTCGAGCTCGACCGCCGGCCCCGACTCCTCGATCGGCTCCGACTCCTCGGTCACGGGTGTCACGACTGGTGCGGGCGCGTGGCCATCCCCCTCGCTACCGAGCTGCAGCGCCTTGCTCGCCCGTTCCTGCTGCGTCGTCGTATTCGTCGGGACCCTTCGCAAGATGATGGTGCCCATCGAAACGCCGATCACTGCGTAGACGGCGGCCACGACCCAGCCTGCCGAGGCCCCGTACGCATGTCGTGCGAAGGCGAATGCGATGTACGCGGTGGCGAAGTAGTACGCGCCGGCCAGCAGGTAGAATGCGGAGACGAGATATGTGTCGACGAGACGGTTGTCGACCGATCCGATATTGGGGTCATAGGTGGACTCGAGCCAGGCCTCCCACCCATCACTGCCCATGATCTCCTTTTCGATGTTCAACCGGATGTAACGGCCGCACCGCATAATACTGTTCCACTGATTGAGGTAGAGCAGCACGGTGACGACGACCACCATCGGCAGGGTTATGAGGATGGGGGTCGCCGAGTAGTAGGCGACGATGCCGACGACAGCGGGAATGAGCGTGGCACTGCCGACCATGATCTTGAACGCGCGGTCGAGGCAGTTTTCGATCTCTTTCCGCAGCGTGTGGAACTGCAACTCCTGGTACCTAGCCCGATCCATAACGCGTGCTCCTCCCCGCGCCAGACCCACCCCGGCTGCGCCGGCCATTGGCTTACCGTATGAGGCTACTGTAGTTCGTGGGCTAGTGTGTGTGGTTCAGCCCGATCCACCTTCTGCGTTGCCGACATCTGACACACCTTTGACTCCTCTCGTTTATGTTCGACGCGGATGCGTTGCTTCGCTAATGTTGCCCGCGTACAACGGTGACCCGGACGGGTCGGGAGGAGCGCTGCCGTGTCGGAGCGAGTGCGCCTGGCATTGATCGGCGCTGGGCGGATCGCCCAGGTCGCGCACCTGCCGGCACTGGAAAAGGCAGACGGTGTGGAGTTGGTCGCGGTCAGCGACCCAGGGCCAGGCTTGGCCGAGGCGGTGGCTGGTCGGTACGGAGTGCCGGCCGCGTATACCGCGACCGAGGCGATCTTCGACGATCCGGACGTCGAGGCGGTGCTCATTGCCGCGCCGGATCGCTTCCACTACGCCCTCGCCTCCGCGGCGCTGGGCGCCGGCAAGCACGTCCTCGTCGAGAAGCCCCTGGCCGCCGACGCGACGCAAGGTCGTGCCCTGGCCGTCCAGGTCACCGGCACAGCGCTCAAGCTCCAGGTCGGGGCCATGAAACGACACGATCCGGGGTTGGAGTTCGCGCGCCGGTTCGTCGCGGAATCCCTCGGCCAGGCCCGAACCTTCGATGTCTGGTACCGAATCGGCGACATGCGCCCGCAGATCGAGGCAGCTCTCTTTCCGGTCGTGTTCGCGGACGAGGCCGCGGCGCCGAAGGAGGCAGAGATCAAGGCCGACCGGCAGCGCTACCTGCTCGCAACCCATGGCGCCCACGTCTTGGACACAGTGCGATATCTGCTTGGAGACGTCGCGACCGTCACTGCGCAGCATCGCGGATACGGCCGAGATCAGGCCTGGACAGCCTTGCTCACCATGGCCAACGGCGCGATGGGCACACTTACACTGAGCGTAGACGTTCCCGGAGTCCCGGCCGAAGGCATCGAGGTCTTCGGTGCGGAGGGGTCCGTGCGCGTCGACACCCACTTCCCATTTTACCGGCGCGCGTCGACAGTGCGCGCCTACAGCGCTGGCGGGATCATCGAGCCGATTCTGCCCGATGGGGATGCCTACGAACGACAGGTCGAGGCGTTCGTCCGTGCAATCCGCGAAGACGGCCCGACTACACCGGACGCCGCGGATGGCGTGGCCGCGCTTGAACTGATCGACGCCATCACAACGGCGGCGGCAACGGGCCATACGGTGACGTTGTAGTGGTGGCAGAACTCGAAGACGGCGATCCCGCGATCGCGCGCGCGCCGCTGGACGGCGCCGCTCAAGATGAGCCTGTGGCCTTCGAAGCGCGACTTGGCATTTTCGCCCGGACCTTCCGCCGACAGAGCGCCGCGCAGGTCGCAACAGCTGTCGCCGAAGCCGGCTATTCTCTCGCGCATTGGAACTTCGCCGCCATCGGCCTCTCCACACTCGCGGACGAAGTCAACGGCTCACAGTTCACAGAGGTGCGCGATGCGTTCCGCGCGTACGGTCTACAGATCCCCAGCGTCTCGGCGACGTTCAACGCAGTGCACCCGGACCCTGCGACCCGGCAATCCGCCGTCCGCAAGGCGGTCCGCCTCGTAGCGTTAGCCCCGCTGCTCGGCGCGGAGGTTGTCACCCTGTGCAGCGGAACTCGGGACCCGGACGACATGTGGCACGCGCATCCGGACAATGGCAGCCGAGACGCGTGGACCGATCTGAGGCGTACGCTCGACGAATTGCTTGAGGCGGCCTCTGCCGCCGGCGTGCGGCTCGGCGTCGAGCCGGAGCCGGGCAATGTGATCGCGAACGCCGCGCTCGCGGCCCGCCTGTTGCATGAGATCGGCGACGACGCACCCCTGGGCATCGTGTTCGATCCGGCAAATCTGCTCAGCCCCGACACCGTCGGCCGGCAAATCGAGATCTTGAACCAAGCCTTCGACCTCCTGCAGCCTCATATCCTGAGTGCCCATGCGAAAGACGTCGTAGCGGGCGGATACAGTGCTCCGGGGGTCGGGCTCATGGACTATCATCACGTGCTGGACCTCATCGAACGGGTCCCCGGGGTGCCGTTGATCGTACAGGACGCCGAGCCCGGTGACGCCGCCCGCGTGAACATCGACCTTCGGCGGTGGCATCAGGAGTCGCGGGCGGGCGGCGGTGCGTAGAGGGGGCGACGTACGACATCGCATCCAACCGCCGAGCACTCAGGCTGGCTGGCTGTGTGCAAAGGATGCACCGCCGGTGCTGCTCCTTCACGGTCTCGGTGGGAACCGGGATCAGGCGATGGACCTCCTCCCGGCGGCCTGGCCCGGCACGCGGATTGCCCCGGACCTACCAGGGCACGGCTCGGCAGCACTACACTCGCGGCAAGCCGTCGGATTCGACGCATTCGCCATATTGATCGCAACCTTTCTCGACCGCTTGCACACCGAGGCGCTCATCCCGCCGGGGCCCGTGCCCGTCGTCGGGGTGTCGATGGGTGCGGGTGTCGCCGTCCGGCTTGCCGCAGATCGTCGCGACCTGGTGAGCCGCCTTGTGCTCGTCCGGCCGACCTGGCTCGATACCGGCTCTCCGGCGCACCTGGCCCCGTTCCAGGCCGTCGCCGATCTGTTGCGGCGGCACGGGTCGGCCCAGGGGGCGCGTCTGTTTCAGGCCGGCGGACTCTATCGGTGCCTTGCCGAAACGGCTCCGGCGACCGCCGAGTCACTGCTCAAGCAGTTCACCCGGCCGGCAGCCGAACGCCATGTGCGCGTCCTAGAAGAGTTGCCCGCTGACTGCCCGCTGCCCAGCCGCGCCCA
This sequence comes from Actinospica robiniae DSM 44927, assembly GCF_000504285.1. Taxonomy (NCBI): domain Bacteria; kingdom Bacillati; phylum Actinomycetota; class Actinomycetes; order Catenulisporales; family Actinospicaceae; genus Actinospica; species Actinospica robiniae. The sequence continues at coordinate 1,792,202 of NZ_KI632511.1, forward strand.
CTACGCAGCGCTCGACACGGACATCTTCGTGATCGTCTCGGACGATCCGCTGCATCCCGCCGCTGTAGGACTGACACTCCAGAAATGGATCCCGGCATCCAGGATCATCGAGATCGTGAACAAAAACATGGATCCGCATGCGCATCAGCGCGCGCTTCACGATGCCGTCATAGGCGAACTTGATCACTTGAACTAGGAGGGCCTTTAAAGTGCTTCTATCGAGTTATCGTGATACTTTTCATGCTGTCGCGATTTTGAACCGCTCCGAATTTGATTCAACCTCGATGCCTTAGCCGTGGCATCGTCTTGACGCCTCGTCAGGCTGTCGCGGTCTGCACGTTGACGGCGTTGCGCACGACCTCCTGCAAAGCCCGGTAGCGGTCGACATCTCGGCCGAAGTTGTGACCTGCGGCTTCAGGCCGCTGGTCGATACTCGTTGGTGAGGCCAGCAAGTCCTGTCCTACGTGCCTGCGCAGGAACTGCACGTCGGCCTCGGCGCTGACCTTTCTGCGGATCACCCGCAGCGCGGCGTCGTAGCCCTGTGCGAAGTCGAGATATTTCCAATAGTCCGAGACGCCGCGCCCGGTCGGCTCGGTGATTAGCCCTGAGCGAAGCTGCCCGCGCCCCGTCATGTCGAGAACCACGTACTCGCCCGGGCCATCGCGGCTCATCGAGCTTGACCGTGCTGTCAGGCTTTTGAGCGGCGTCTGGGTTGGGCGTGGGGTCCGCTGGTGTGGGTGGTGAGGTGTCCACGGGCGCGGCGGGTGGTGGCGGCGCGTGCGCGTAGGCGCTGGTTGGCGGGGTTGCGGTAGCCGTAGGCGGTGCGGGCGTCGGTTTTGATCACGCGGTTGGTGCCCTCGGAGCCCGCGTTCGTCACGCCGGTGGTGATCGCGGCGAGGATCTGCGGCCACCAGGTCGAGACGGTGCCGGCCAGCCGCGTGATCTCCGGCAGGCCGCAGGCGGCGGCGTTCTCGTAGAACCTGATCAGCAGAGCGCTGATCTGTGCCCGGTCCGGGTGTGTGCCGTGGAGTGCGAGCAGGTCCATCAGGTCTTCCTTGACGTTCCATGCCTTGAGGATCGGTATACCGATCTTCGCGGGCAGTGCCCGGAGGTCGTCGATCATCGGGTCCAGGTGCTTCGCGTGCATCCGTGTGCCGGCGCGGGTGAGCCTGTTTCTCAGCTCCCACTCCCGGTTGCCCTTGCGTCCTCGGCGTCCGCGCGCCTGGACGGTGACGCGGCGGCGTACCTCGGTCAGCGCTGTGTTCGCCAGTTGCGCGACGTGGAAGCGGTCGACCACCAGCGCCGCGTGCGGCAGGCTGGTGCGGATCGCGGCCTTGAACACGGTGCACATGTCGATCGCCACGACCTGGACTCCGGCTCGCCATTGCGGGCTCTGCGCCTCGATCCACGCCGAGAGCGTCTCGGCGGTGCGGCCCTCGACCTGCCCGAGCAGTCCGGCGCCGCCGCCGAGATCGACCATCCCGACGTGCCATTTATCGGCCACGACCTCCCACTTCTCGTCGCCGCCTTCGCCGGGCACGAGCCGGAAGCGCGCCTTGCCGCGCCGGATCTCGTCGATGCCCAGGCGTGCGACCTGCGGTGTCTCGGCCGGTAGCGCGAGGCGGGTGTGGGCGGCGAACGCCGTCTGCGCGATCGGCCAGGACACCTCGTGGTCGCGGGCGGCCTGGATCACGGTGCGCCCGCGGTCGGCCACCGCCGCTCCGATCGAGGCGCGAAGCCGACCGGTCAGCCGGGCACGCGGCGGGATCTGCGGGACCGACTCGGTGAAGGTCGCCCGCTCACAGGCGGCGTTGCGGCAGCGCCAACGCCGCTTGGTCCACGTCAGCGCCGTCCGGCGCCCTGCCACCGGCAGATCCCGTGGCCGGGTGCGCACCCACGAATGCGCGTGCTGTGAACGCATCCCGCAGCCGGGACAGCATCTGGCCTGCTCAGACGCGGTCACCAGTGCCAGTATCGGATTCTCGTCGTCATCGAGCATGACGCGCACGACCTGCACCCCGTCGAGTCCGAACAGCAATGTCGTATCGTTGACCAAGCCCGTGGCTCCCTCGCGATCACTCTTGTCTCAGCAACTCGAATGATCACAGAGCGCCACGGGCGCCTCTACTTCAGCAAGACCCTGATCTACGGGCCACCGAACGCCCTACACCTCAAGCACGGTCAAGCTCGATGAGCCGCCATCGCCGAGCCGGAAAGCACAGGTCGAGCGCGCCGCGCGGAGGGTGCGGCGCGCTCGAGTTGGAGCGCTGAGGTGCGGCACGAGCGTCAGACAGACACGTCAGAGCCGTAGTCGAGCCACCAGGCGTGAACGTAACCAGCGCTTTCGTAGGTCATATCATTCTGGTTTGAAATATAATCATTGACACTTGAGCTAGAGGCGACGGCTGGTTGGCCGGCGTCGCTCGACGAATGGAACTGGGAGCCGACACCGGCGACCAGGGCCGCGACTGCGGCTGCCGTGGCGATGGGGCCGACACGCTTAAGGGTGGGTATCGCGGCCATGCAGTGCCTCCAGGTAATGGAGCCGACGGCGTCGGTAGGGCGCCGACGGTGAGGAAGCCGATCCTAGGGCAGACCATAGGCGACTGGGTACAATTTGAGGCACCCATTCCCGAGAACGGGCTGGTCGACGGCCAGATTTCACCTTGATAATCGAGTAGAAGCACGGCGGCGAACGGAACGGCGCATCGGCGCCTTGCCTTGTGCGCCGGTTTCAGCGCAGCGTCTGCTCAGCACGGGTCCGCTAATATGAAGTCCGACTCAGAGTTTTGAAACTGCCCGGAGGGCGGGCAGACTGCGTACCATGACTGGGGCAGATCGAGCCCAGTCAGCACGCGCGGGGTGCGCCGAGGGGGTGCGCGTCGGCAGCCGCTTAGTGGGCATCAGGGAGAGCTGCTCACGCAGTCCGGCGGACGGGGACCGAGTATTGACCGCTTCAGAGGTACAACCCGCGGCGCGCGCTCTGGTGGAGGCCTGGGTGGCGGAGCTGCGCGAGGCACGACTTGCGGCCGGCTTGTCCCAGCGCGACGTTGCCCGGGCGGTGGGGGTGCAGCGCGAGACAGTGGCCGAATGGGAGACCTACCAGCGCCATCCCACCCTCTCGAATCTGCTACATCTGGCCCGGGAGCTGGGTTGGCGGTTCGTCGTCGTCGACCGGCACGGCGAGATTTCCGACATCGTCATCGACACCGTGGTCGGCGATTCCTGGGTCCTTCGTGAGATTCGCCGTATCGTCGGGGTCCTGCGCGCCGCGAGGCGAACAGCAGGGTTGTCCCAAACGGCCATCGCGGCGGCGGCCGGGGTGACGGCGTGGTCGCTCGGCCATTTCGAGCGCTGCCAGGTCAATCCACGCCTGGTGGTGCTCGCCGCCTGGGTGCGCGCCGTCGGATGCAGCGCGCGCTGGCAACGGATAGTTTGACGCACAATTGCACCGGAGATACGGCTAATGCGAGGCATCATCGCCTCCTGATATATGCACGCATGCTATCGCAATTGCCGCTGCACGATGCACGGGCGAAAAGTCGTTCAGGTGTGCGAAATTTTATTTCGCCGATGCACAGCCATACGAGTGCGTATCCGGTTGCGCCGTCACGGGGACACGCGGACCGCTCACCCGGTGGATCACGAGGAGGGTTCTTGATCTTCCGACTGCTCGGGCCGGTCGACGTGTGGGCGCAGCAACGCAGCCACTCCGTCGGGCAGATAAAGGCCCAGACCATATTGTCGATACTGCTGCTCGAATCGGGCCGTGCGGTCTCCGTGCAGATGCTGGCAGAGCGGTTATGGGACGAGGAGATACCCACTCAGGCACGGGAGACGCTGCAAGTCTACATAAGTCGGCTGCGCCATCGGCTACGCGCGGCCGGCGACGAAACAGGGGCGATAGCCAGCACGCCGAACGGCGGCTACCGGATGAACGCCGACCCGCGGCTCGTCGACGCGCACCTGCTCGGCCGGCTCATCGCCCGCGCCCGGGACGCCACCACCGGACACGACCTGACTCGCGCTCGCGCCCTACTGCTCGAGGCCGAAGCACTCTGGCGGGGCGAGCCGCTCGAGGGCCTGCCCGGCCGGTGGGCACAGGCTGCGCGCAGCACGTTGCTCGAGCGCCATCGCAACGGCCTTCTGGCGCGCATCGGTTTGGATCTCAAGGATGAGGCGCGGCGCGACGACGCCCTCGGCGAACTGACCGAGTTCACCCGGGCCGGGCGGATCGATCAACAGGCCATCGCCATGCTGATGACCTCGCTGGCCGATGTCGGCCGACAGGACGAGGCCCTGGAGGTCTTCCGCACCGCCCGGCTGCGTATGCGTGACGAACTGGGGGTTGACCCGCGCCGGGAGCTCACGTCAGTCCACGAAGCCATCCTGCGCGGCGAGCCGACGACCGCAACAGCGCTGGTGGCGCACGCCCGCAGCGGGCCACTCGCGCCGCGCACTCTGGACCGCGATCCGCCGCACCTGATAGGCCGAGACGAGAAAGTGCACGAGGTCATGTCGGCGGCCGCCGAGGACCTGGCGGTGCCCGGTGGGATCGCGTTGTTCGCGATCGACGGAATGCCGGGTATCGGGAAGACGGCGCTCGCGCTGCATGTCGCACACCGCCTCGCCTCGAACTGCCCCGACGGTGCGCTCCAGATCAGTTTCCGAACGCACGACCCGCGTCAGGCTCCGCTCGACGCGCGAACCGCGTTGCTGATTCTGCTCGAAGCGCTCGGCACTGGATCCGAGGAGCTCGGGCCGGCCGCGTCCCCGGACGAACTGGCCGCCCTCTGGCGCCGCCGCACCGACGGGCTGCGCCTGCTCCTCGTGTTCGACGACGTCCACGACGCTGGGCAGATAGCCCCGCTGCTTCCGGTGGCCGCAGGGTCGGTGACCATCGTGACCTCCCGTCAGCGCCTTGCTCATCTTCCCGGCGCGCGCCATCTCACTCTCAGCACACTGAACGACCTCGCCTCGACCCGGCTTCTCGCCCGGATCACCCACCGCCAGTTCCCCGGCAAGAGCCGCGAACTACGGCGGTTCGCCGCTCGGTGCGGTGGGCTGCCGCTGGCCGTCACCCTGGCCGCGGCACATTTACGCGCGCACCCGACATGGGCGCTGTCCGACCTCGTCGAGCGGCTGGAACACCCCGGCCCCGCAGCCTCGGACTTCCTCTCCGCGCCGGTGCACCGTACCTTCGACCTGTCCTACCAGACCCTCTCTCCCCCACACCGCAGGCTCCTGCGGCTCGCCGCGCACCAGCCGGCCCCCGATCTCGGCGTCCGAGCCGCTGCCGCCCTGCTCGGCACCGATACCGCGACCGCCGACCTCCTGCTCGAGGCGCTGGTGGAGCAGCGCCTCATCGACGAGGTCAGCCGGCACCGGTATCGGCTGCACGATCTGCTGCGCAACTTCGCCGCCCACGAACCGCCGGACGAGCAGGACGCCGGGATCACGTCGGCGATCGAGCACATGATCGACTACTACGTCGCGGCAACCGCCCAGGCCGAGCGCACGCTGCGCCCGCACCGGCGGCTGCCGGACGGCATCACGAGCTGCCCGCTCACCGCCGAGCTCGATCTCGACGTAGCCGCCGGCGCCCACGCGTGGCTCGAAACCGAGTCCGCGAACCTGCTCGCCCTCGCCGCCTACACCGACGCCCCAACCGGAGCCTCCCACCGCCACGCCGGCATTCTCGCGGCCTTGCTCACCGCCCACCTCGAGCGCCGAGGGCTGTGGCCGCAAGCCGTCGACGTCTTGACCCGGGCGGAGCTCGCGCTCGACTCCGCGGGCGGCAAACAGACCGAGGCGAACCACGCCCAGGTGCTCGTCCATCTCGCCGCCGCCCAGATCCGAGTCGGAGCGCTCGACGATGCCGGCGCACGCGCCACCACCGCGCTCGCCGCGTGGCGCGACCTCGACGACCTACGCGGGCAGGCGGACTCGCTGCTCGAGCTCGGCCGCATCCACTGGTACTCCGGGCGGCTCCAGCAGGCCATCGACGCCTACGAGTCCAGCGAGGCCCTCTACCGGCGACTTCGGCTGCCGCACGGCCGCGCCATCACCCAATACCACCGTGCCATCATCCTCTACCAGCAGCATCGGCATCTGGACGCCGTCACCATGGCCCGCAGCGCTCTCGGGCTCGTCGCCGAACTCGACGACCAGGCCCTCAAGTGCATCATCCTGGTCAACTTGGGCGAGACGTACCGGCGGACCGGTCGAGACGAACTCGCAGACCCCTGCTTCCGCCAGGCCAGAGATCTCGCCCCGGACCGCGCGGATCCCCAGTACCTGGCCGTACTCGCGCTGAACACCGGAATCCTCGATCACCGTGCCGGTCGAAAACAGGCCGCCCGCCGATCTCTGCAGACAGCGTTCGAGCTCTACGAGTCGCTGGGCGACCGAGTCGACCAGGTGGACGCCCTCACGGCTCTCGCCGCCGCCCTGGCCGAAGACGACCCCGAGGGCGCTCGGGCCCGGCTCAGACGAGCCGAGCAGCTACTCGCGGAGCTCGACGACCCGTCACGGAGCGCCTGTCTCGAGACCACCCTTGCCGGGGTTCTGGTGCGGGAAGGGCGCCAGGTCGAGGCCGCGGAGCACCTCCGGGCAGCTATCGACCTCGCCGGCACGGTCGGCGCACCGCTGGAGGAGGCGCACGCGCACCGGGCCCTGCACGAGGTCATGGCGGCGCTCGGCGACACGGACGCCGCTCACCGCCATCTGCGTCGAGCCGAAGAGCTCTACCGGGCGCTGGGTTACCCCCTCAGCCGAACGTGATCGACCCGGAGACATCCCGGGCCTGGACGATGTTGCCGGTCACCCGGGCATCGCCTCCGATCGAATTCGTCATGTCCCCGTTGACGTCGAGACCGGCGACCTGCTCGATCCAGAAGCGGAGATCGGCCGCGAACCGCGGATCCTCGTCCGCCTTCTCGATAAGCGTCGCGGCCAGGTCCTCGGGTCGCTCGCCCTCGACGACGGCGGTCGGGTGACGGCGCGCCCTGCGCACTAGGGCGACAAGACCTTGCCATACTCGCTTTCCCGCCTCCTGCGATGCCGCGTTGGCCGCTGTGTTCACGCTTCCGAGGACCAAGGTCGCCAGTGCCGGATCCACCGTCGTTCCCTCCCGGCCGGGAGCGCGAATCGACTGCCCGGCCTCGTCTTGAATGTCCCACCCGCGCGCCGATCGACACGCGGGAACACGCTGAAACGCGGCATCACGTAGCAGTGCGCTGTTCGAGCGAACGCAAGTGTTCGCGCATCGCGGCGGTACGCGCGTCGGTGAAGGGCTCGAGCAGGCTGTACGCCTCGGCTCGCGCGGCGTCGGCACGGCCGTCGTCAGCGGTCTGCTCGAAGGCCTCGGCCAGGTGCGACAGCGTCGCAGCAAGCTGCCAAGGCGAAGGCGGGTGCCGGTTGAGGACCGCGGCGGCCAGATGGAATTCGATCGCTTCCGGCAGCCGGCCCAGCGCACGCAGACTCAGGCCTGTGCCATCGTAGGCGACCGCCTGGTGTGCCGGATCGCCAGCGGAGCGCTCCGCGTTCTGATACTGCCAGTAGAGTTCGAGTGCCTGCTCGTGCCGGCCGTTCGCGCGCGCGAGTTCGGCGCGCTCGAGCAGCACGGCGTGACCGAGAGCCGTGTGATCGAGTTGGTCGACGATCGCGGCCGCCCGGTCGAGATGGCCGGCGGCCCTGTCGTAGCGGGACGATTCCCGATCGACGCGCGCGAGCAGGAGCAGCGGATCGACCTGAAGGTACGCGGGCGCGGATTGGTGTTCGAGCGCGGCGAGCGACTGTTCGACCAGGTCCACCGCCGGTTCCAGGTCGCCGGCTTCCACGTGCACATAGGCGAGGCAGCACAGCGCAGGCGCCCGCCACGCATCGTTGCCGGGCCGTCGGGCGAAATCGAGGGTCTGTTCGAAACTGACGAGAGCCTCGTCGAGCTGGCGGCTCTTCAGTTGCACCAAGCCGAGATGGTGGCCTGACGCGGCCATACCGGGCCGATCTGCCAGCTCGTCGCGCAGCGCGAAGGCCGCCCGATGCTGGGAGGCGGCCTGCTCGAGCCGACCAGCCGCCGTCCACGCGATACCGAGACTCTCGTGCAGAACCGCTTGGGCTCGCCGGTCACCCAGCCGCCGGGCGGCCTCCAGGCCCAGCGTGGCCAGCTGCGTCCAGTCATCGAGCGGATTGCGCGCCACGTGCAGGCCGTGCAGTGCCGCCGGCAGCTGCCAGGCAAGCTGGTCGAGGCCGGCCTCGGCGGCGGCACGCACCACGGCCAGAAGGTTGGCCTGCTCGGCACGATGCCAACCGAGCGCCGCGGCGTAGTCGGCGAACCTCATCGGCGCGATGACGCTCTCCGGCAGGGGGCCGAGCTCCGGTGGGTTGAAGGTGTCGGCCACGCCCACTGCGGCGACGACGCTGTGCAGGTACCAGGCGGCGAGTCGAGCGAGTGCCGCGCGACGCTCGTCCGTGCTCTCCTCCCGTCGCGCCTGGTCGGCGGCGTAGGCACGGAGCAGATCATGGAACTGATAGCGCTGCTGCCCGGTCTGCTCGAGCAGGTGCGCCCCGACCAGCAGGTCCAGCAGACCCGAGACGCCGTCGGGCTGCTGGTCGGCGACCGCGGCAGCCGCCGGAACGGCGAAGTGCGGGCCGGGGTGAAGGCCAAGTCGCCGGAAGACCCGCGCGGCGGCCGGAGGCAGCACTCGGTAGGACCAGGCGAACACGGCCCGTACCGCGTCGGCCTCCTCGCCGTCCTCGGTCGAGAGCGCATCCCAGAGCGCCGACTCGTCGCGCAGGTCTTCGATCAGCGTGTGCAGCGGCATCCAAGGGCGCGCGGCCGCACGCTCGGCGGCGATGCGCAGGGCCAGCGGCAGATACGCGCACAGCCGCGCCAGTTCGGCCACCTGGCCCTGATCGTCCCCCTGCCGGTACGCGGCCGTGTTCGCCTCGACCAGCGCCAAGGCTTGCGGCTCGCTCAGCAGACCCAGCGTCAAACGCTGGGCACCGTCGCGGGCTGCCAAGCCGGACAGCCGACTTCTGCTGGTCACCAGCACCAGGCAGTCGGGCTCGCCCGGCAGCAGCGCGCGGATCTGGCCGACGGTGGCGGCGTTATCCAGCACGACCAGGATCCTGCGACCCGCCAGCAGAGATCGGTACAGCTCGGCCCGCTCCTCCAACTCCATCGGCAGCGCCTGCGACGCCACGCCCAGCGCGCGCAGAAACCGGCCGAGCGCTCGCTGCGGCGCGAGCGGAGGGCCCGTGTCATAGCCGTGAAGGTTCACGAACAGCTGCCCATCGGGATAGCGATCGCGCAACCGGTGGGCCAGACGCAGTGCCAACGCGGTCTTGCCCGCTCCTGCCGTCCCGGCGATGACGACCACTGTCCCCGTATCGCTGTCCTGAGCCGCGAGGGCGTGGAGGCGCTGCAGTTCTTCTTCGCGTCCGATGAACCCACGGGCCTCGCCCGGCAGTTGCCGCGGAACCTGGGGCGGCGAGCCGGCGTGGTGGAAGTGGATGCCGCCGTGCACATCCCGCGCCTGCACCACGTCGTGCGCCGTACCCGACAGCGACGAGGAGACCGCTGCCGGATTCGGCCGAGCTGTTACATGGTTCTCGTCCGTCACGGCAGCCCCCTCTTCCCACCCGCGAATTCGGCCCCTTTATCAGTACTCTAACCACTAATTCGGGGCGCGCCAGGGGCTCGGAGACGCCGCGGCCACGCGCGGCCCGCCGTCGTATTCCGGAGGCGGGCCGCAGGCTCAACACGTCATGCGCGTTGCGTCATCGCAACTTAGACGGGAAACTCGAACTCCCCGTTGAAAGCCCCTAACAGGAACGCCTCCCACTCCCCACGGTCGAACACCAGCACCGGACCGTCGATCTGCCGGCTCTGGCGAACCTGCGCCATGCCGTCGAGGAAGCGCACCTCGACGCAGTTGGGGTTCGGATTGCTGTAGCTGCTCTTGAACCATCCCCCGATTGACGGGCTCATCCCCCTTCTCCCTCCACTCAGTGATGGCACTCCACGACCTTCCGGTCGATCGAGTGCCGGTCATCGTCGGACGGCACAGGGCTCTCAGCCGAACGACATGAGCGTCGCGGCTGCTTGTGCCGATCTCACTGATGTAGGGATTCCACGACTTCTTGCAGTGGGCTTACACCGCAGTTGACGCCGCGCTTGCATGTTGAGTTCACGGGCCGGCGCGGCGCCCGCCTCAGCGCGATCATGCGGCTGAGGACGTTCCCCTCAGCTGCATGACCTGGGCTACAGACGCCGTGAGAGCGTCCAATGCTGGGCGCCAGTGCCGTTGCAGGCCCAGTACTGGATTCGGGCGGGCCGGATCCTGGCGTCCGACAGACCAGCCCTGGTCCTCGACCTCGACCTCGACCTCGACGCGCTGGCGTCGCGGGTGCTCCAGCCAGCCCCGGATCAAGGCCGCGCGGGTCTCGTGCCCTGGTTGGGGCGCCGGGCACGGCCGCGTGTGCGGCGATGGCCGCGGTCACCGGCCACTTGACGGTCTATAGGGGCTTGAGTCAAGCGGAGAACCGTTGACGCATGGGCCAATCACCGCAGGCCGCCGGCCTACCGTGCCTTCGGCAGGGCCAGGGTGGCCACGACCGTCAGCGCCAGCAGGACCACCGCGATCAGCAGGCTCAGATGCAGTCCGGCCACGAAGCCGCCGCGGCCGGCGACGAGCGCGCCGAATCCGGCCACGGCCAGGGCGCCGCCGGTCTGCCGGACCGAGTTGAGCACGCCCCCGGCCAGCCCGGCCCGCTCCGGCGCGATCCCGCCGAGCATCATCGCGGTGAGCGAGGGGACAGCGAAGCCGAGCCCGCCCGCCAGCGGCAGCAGCAGCGCGGCGAGGGCGAGCCCGCCGGTGCCGCGACCCACTACGAACAGCAGCACCAACCCGAAGGCGCAGACCACCTGGCCGATCAGGACCGGGAACCGGGGACCGAAGCGGTTCGCGGCCTTCGCCGAGGCCAGGTTCGTCAGGGTGCACAGGACCGCGGTCGGCAGGAAGATCAGCCCGGCGCGCACCGGCGAGTCGCCCAGGACGTTCTGGGCGAAGAGCCCGAACACGAAAATCAGGCCGTAATAAGCGGCGTTGACGACGAAGCCGATGGACAGGCAGACCGCGACGACTCGGTCCCGCAGTAGCGCCGGCGGCACCATCGGGTCGTCGGAGCGCAGCTCGACCACGGCGAACGCGGCAAAGCTGAGCACGGCGATCAGAAGGCTGACGACGGCGAGCGGTCGGCCGAACCCGAACGCGCCGCCCTCGATCACGCCATAGGTCAACGCGCCGAGCCCGAGTACCGCAGTGATCTGACCCGGCACGTCGAGCGCGGCGGAATGGCGGGGCGAGGCGGGCACCCGGGCCACGGCGAACAACACGACCAGGCCGATCGGCAGGTTCAGAAAAAAGATCGAGCGCCAGCCTACGCTGCTGGTGAGCAGCCCGCCGAGGACCGGCCCGGCCGCAGTGGCGGCAGCGCCGGACATGGTCCACTGAGCGATGGCCTTGGCCCGCGCACGCGCTTCCGGGAAGGACTGCCGCACCAGCGCGAGCGAGGCCGGCAGCATCAGCGCGGCCGCCGCGCCCTGAACCAGGCGTGCACCGATCAGGAAGGAGAGCGAGGGCGCGAGCCCGCAAGCCACCGAGGCGAGCGTGAACGCGGCCGCCCCGCCCGCGTAGAGCCGGTTGGCACCGAGCCGGTCGGAGAACGCGCCGGCCGAGAGCAGCAGCGCCGCGAACATCAGCGTGTAAGCATCCACGATCCACTGCAGCCCGGAGGTGGAGCCGCCGAGGCCGCGGCCGACCGCGGGCAACGCCACGTTCACTGCGGAGGCGTCGAGGGCGATCATGACGAAGCCGAGCAGCGCGGCGAAGAGCGTCAGCCGCGGCGCGGGCGGCGCGATGGCCGACGGTGTGGGCCGCGTGATCGATGCGGCGGGCGCGACCTCGAGGACGGCGTAAGGGTTGGTGCGAGCCGAGGCCGGTTCGGTGTGGTGGCCGATGAGCGCCGTGGTGGACATCGTGGTTCCCCTCTCCACGCGGCGGGATCTCGCCGCTGACCTCCACTCTGCTGGGATCGGCCCGGACGTGGCAGACCGCGATGTTCAGGGGTGTGAGAGCGGGGGTGTGCCAGGGCCCCTCTGTCCGCTTCCATTCGGCGGGGTCGGCTTGGCACACTCGAGATCATGACGGAGCAGCAACCGGAACTCGGCAGATTCCTTCGAGCTCGCCGCGCGGCGGTCAGCCCGGCCGACCTCGGCCTGCCGACCGGGGCCGGGCACCGGCGTACGCCGGGGCTGCGGCGCGAGGAGCTGGCGGCACTCGCCGGGGTGAGCATCGACTACTACATCCGATTGGAGCGGGGCAAGGAGACGCGGCCGAGCTCGTCCGTCGTCGATGCGCTGGCCCGGGCACTGCGGCTGGACCACGAGGAGGAGGCCTACCTGCGCGAGCTCGCGGCGCAGGCGGCGCGGGGCGGTTCCGCTCCGCGGCAGAGCGTGTCGCGTGCGGTGCGGCCGACGGTCAAGCTGGTGCTCGAGTCCTTGCGGCCGAATCCGGCGTACGTGGTCTCGCGCACCAACGACATACTCGCGGCCAACCCGGGCGGCCTCGCGCTGCTGCCGGGCATGGCGGACTGGCCCGCGCGGCAGCGCAACACGATCCGCTACACGTTTCTGCACCCGGCGGCGCGCACGCTCTGGCCGGACTGGGAGGTCAAGGCCCGGGCGTGCGTCGCGCACCTGCGCGCGGTGGCCGGGACGGATCCGGACGCGCCGGACCTGCTCGCGGTAGTCGGCGAGCTGGTGGTCAAGAGCCCGGATTTCAGCCGGATCTGGGAGCGCTACGACGTGCGGCGGGTCGGCAACGGTCAGAAGACCTTCGTCCACCCCGAAGTCGGTACGTTCACGCTGGCGCATGAGGTGATGGAGATCAACCGCACCGACGGCCAGCGGCTGGTGGTCTACGGCGCGGAACCGGGAACCGCCGAGTACGACACGATGGTGCTTCTGGACATGAAAGGCGCGGGCTCGCTCGGCGGGCTTTCGGCCGACGCTCAGGAGCCGGCGACGCCGGCCGCAGAGCTCGATCGCGCCTGAGCTTGACGCTGAAGCTCCTATGAAGCGTCACGTGGCGGGTGAGGCCGTCGATGAACGTCCGGAGGCGCTGGTCAGGTGGCGGTACGTCTCGCGGACTGCGAAGCACTTGAGGCACCTGGTGACTTCCGTCGTCTTGAAGCCTTTGACGGTTCGCCGTACGACGTGATCGCGGGTGCGATGCTTGTGCCGCATGCGGACCACGACGATCGCGTGCAATGTGCGGTTGGCTTGGCGGTCGCCGGTGCGGTTGAGGCGGTGACGGTCGGTGCGTCCAGATGAGGCCGGTACCGGCGCGGCGGCGCACAGGTGGGCGAAGGCGGCCTCCAGAGCGAGCCGCTCGGGGTCGCCTCCGGAGGCGATGAGCAGTTGCCGGCGGTTTCGGTGCCGGCCCCCGGCAACGCGAGAAGGCCGGGGGCGGTGCCGATGATCAGGGCACATCAATCACTCCAGGAAACCTGGGACGGATCATGTCCGAACATCGCGGTGATCAAGGCTGAGGCGGCGCCCCCAGCATGCCTGGCGCTTCGTCTCCCGCGCCAACGTGTTCCGCTCGTGCACTGCGTCGTCATGGAGCAGGGCGGTGTCGTCCACGAGGTTGCCGAACTCCACGCCCTCCTCATGGGCGTCGACCCCGGCCCCCACGCCCCCGGCGTCACCGTCGTCATGCCCTGTGGCCTCGCGCCCTTTCACCCCGCCGACCCGAAAGCCCGCGTCATCGGCATGGTCCCGGCTGCATCGAGCCGACCGTCACCGGCTCCGCGAATGCGAACCTCTCCGCCTTCGCCTGCGCACGTTCGACGGCAAGCTCCAGGTCTCGCAGCTGTTCAACAGCCTCACCGGCGCCGGCGCGAAGTCGGTGCGGGTGGGCTGAGGCGGGGAGACCCGGAGCCGCTGGGTGTGTCGGCCCTCACGCGGTGCTCGTGCGGTTCCGTGCCAGGCGGCGGCCTGGCACGGCCGCGTGGCGGCTCACCGCATGTATTCGAGTTCTACGGAACGGAACCCGTCCATCACCTCCGGCACCTGGAGCACTCCCCGAGTCGCCGACGCCGACAGGCTCTTCACCAGGAAGCTGAACAGCTCGCGCAGCGATTCCGCCTGGTCCTGCGCCTGCTCTGCGATGAAGGCCTGCAGGGTGGCGACGGCGGCGATCACCGAGGACCTGGCCTTGCCGAAGCCGAAGGCGACGACGTGCGGATGGCGGTCCCAGGACTCGTCCGTAAGCCGGGCGAACGCGTCGCGCCAGATGCGCTCGTCTCCGTTCTTATCGCCCTGGCGCATCCCGTCGGTCGGGAGGCCGTCCGTCATGAAGAACACGACCGGCCGCTGCACCTGCAGGCCCGCCGCGAGCAGATTGGGCACGTCGACCTCGATACGCTCCCGGATCAGATCGAAGGCCTTCGCGTATTCGGTGATTCCGCCACACGCGACTCGCGGCAGCCGGTCGACCTCGCTGATGTCCGACATGGGCAGGGCGACGCTGGCCTCGTTGTTGAACACGACGATCGAGATATGCGCGTACTGCGAGATCTCGGGGTCGTGGTAGGCCGCCCGGTGGACGAACTTGAGGCTGTCGTTGAGCAGGTCGGTGTAAGGCTTCATCGAGTCCGAGGTGTCGAGCACCAGGTAGGTCGGCAGGCACTTGGGCTTCGCCGCTCCCGCGATGACGACGGGCTCTTCGCCACGGTCGTGGATCATCGTCTGCGTCCTTTCTTAGAACTCTGCTACACGAAATGAATGATCAGGAGGATGATTCCGATGAGCACGCCGAGGAGGAAGAGTCCCACCGCGGCGGCGATGGCGCTTTCGCCCCGCGTCAGCGGCGGCAGCGGTTGCCGGGTCTCTCCCGCGCCGCCGGCCGCCTGCAGGGAGGGGGCCGAACCCGTGCTGCTTCTGGTCGGAGCGCTGCTCGGGGCACTGCCGCCGTATACCCGTGCCGGCGGAATCGGCACGGTCGGTTCGGTCGGCGGCCGCGGGGATGACCGCGCGGGCGGCGATCGCCTCGGCGGCGCCGGTTTACGGCGCGGCGGCGGCTCTACGGGATCCCAGCCGACGATGGTCGAGGACAGCGGGCCGGCCGACAGCGTCGTGCCCTGCGTCGTGCCCCGCAACGCTCCTCGCACCTCGGCGATCGCCGGACGCGTCGTCCGACTTCGCGCTTCCACGATGCACCGCAGCACCGGCGCGATCCGCTGCACCCGCTCGTCGTGCATCAGACCACCGAGCGCACCCATGGCCTTGTGCTGATTCCGATCTCCAGTCAGGCAGGCCGCGACCGCGATGGCGCAGCGGAACCGGTCGGTGTACGTGTCCACCATCTGGCCCTGCCGGGTCTGAAGATCCTCGAAACCGTAGCTCTCGACCCACGGCTGCGGTCCGAAGGAACACGCGTCGGTGTCGATGAAATACACCGAGAGCCGTTCCGCGGACCAGAAGATGTTCTTGTAGCCCCAGTCGCCGTACACCAGGCTGTGGCGTTCGAAGAGGTCGCCCACGTCGATGAGCCCACCGCACAGCGTCAGGCGCTGGGCCAGCGACGGTGCGGCCAGCCCCTTGCGCGCGAGCTGGTCGTCCTGCGAAGCGAGATGGGTCAATACCAGCGGCACGTCCGCGGCCTCGCCGTAAGCGTCCACGATCTTCGCGTAGACCTGCCTGGGCGCCGTGGGAATCACCACGCCGACGGTGGTCGCTCCCTCGACGACTCGGGCCACCGGCCAGCTCACGCTCTGCTCCAGCAGCTCCCGGTCGGCCGTCGTCATCTGCCCCGGCAGCCGGACGAGCCGATCGAGTCGGAGCGGGTCCGCGGGCTTGAGCTGGGTCGGGCGATACTCCTTGAACAGATAGCCGGGCTTGCCGAGCAGCGGATACACCGCCTTGCACTGGCCCGGCGAGCCGATCGGGACGCCCAGCGGCCCGAGCTGCGCCCGGCTGACGACGGGCGGGAAGGGGGCGGTCCGGCTGGTCGTCATCGCCGCCCCCGCTCGTCGGGCGGGGTCCAGACGAGCACCGCAGTGCGGTCGTCGTACTGGCCCGGCGCGTCGAAGAGCAGATCGCGCAGGAACCGGGGCAACGTGGGCGGCCGAGCCCAGCGCCGCGCCAGTTCCTCCGGCGCGCTGCTCACATCGCTGAGCGCATCCCCGAGCCCGTCGCTCATCAGCGCGAGAGCCTGGCCGGGACGCAAGTCGACGACGGTCTGGAGCAGTTCGCCCGGTCGACCCGGCAGGCAGCTCTCGATGGTGTTCCGGTCGAAGCCGCTCTTCTCCGTGCCGGCCACGCGGCTCCACCCGTCGGCGCCCAGCACCCAGGCGCTCGAATCGCCGAGCCAGGCAAGCCGTACCCGCCGCACACCATAGGGATCCGGCGCACTCGGAACCACGGCGGTGATGAGCGTGGTGCGATAGTCCGTGGGCGGGCGGCGCACGCGGCGGCCCTCCTGAACAATGGCCCCGGCAGCTTCGTGAAACGTCTTATCGAAGACGTTGACGCCGATGTCCTGCCCGTCGCCGATGGCGTGGCGAAGCGCTAGTACTGCCGAATGGGTAGCGATCGCAGAGCCCTTTTCCGAGTATCGGCTCGCGGACACCCCGTCGGCGACTGCGACCAGCAGGTGCCCGCGGTCCCGGGTGGTGCCCAGCTGGTACGCGTCCTGACATGGAGTGGCCTTTGCCTCGTCGTGCCGGTGCGAGGGGCCGAGCACGGCGGCCGCGCGGACGATGAGGTCGCCGATCGTGGCCTGATCTGCATGCACGCCGGAGCGGGACGGCTCAGCCGGCAGCCGCCAGTCGGCAGTGCCGAGCTGGGTGGGGTGTACGAACGCCAGGGGTTGAAGGGCGGCGTCCGCCGGCGTGCGAGGCGGTGCCTGGGGCGGATCCTGAGGTACGCGCCGGGTCGGCGCGGAGTTTTCCGAGGCCGTGCTCGAGGACTCCTCCCTCGCGCGAGACACCGTCGCCGAGCTGGTCGGCGCAAGCGCCACGGGTTTCGGAGGCCGCGCCTCGGTCTGGGTTCCGATGCCCCGCGCCGACAGCCAGTCGTAACCGAGGCTGAGTAGCCGGTTGATGACCAAGACGAGGACTCCGATCAGCAGGGCTGCGGGAAGTTCACGACGACTGCCGAACTGCTCGACCAGGATGGCGGCCACTGCGATGGACAACAGTCCGGTGAGCCAGACGACCCAAGGGCGGCCCGGCCCCCCGACGAGGCTTCGGTGGCCGTCCGCCCGGGCCGTGCCACCCGGCGCGGAGGGGGCAGGGCGCCGCGCGATACCCGGCGATGCCGTGCTCTCCGCGCGCGTGTGCGGTCGCATCGTCACTGCGCTCCCCGGCCCGTTCCGGTGGAGGGCTCCACGTCGTCCCAGGCGATGACCCCGCCGAGCGGCCGGCTGCTCGAGTTGTCGGCCGGCGGCGGCGCCGTGACGTTCCCGCCGGTCGGCGGCGGCGGCGCGGGCGGCGCAGGCGGCAGGGGAGCCGCGCCGCCCGGCCCCGGAGAGGCGGTGACCGGCGGGGGAATCGCGCTCCCGCCGGTCAAGGCGAGCCCGGACGGTCCGAGGACGCCCGGACCGGGCGCGGGCCCGACCGCGGGCGGCAGCACGTAGTCGAGATACCTGGCCAGGTCGACGTCCTGGATCACGCCCTCCTTGAGCAGCACCGTGCGCAGCTCCTGACGCTCCTGCTCGCTGACACGACGGGCGTCGAGCACCATCTTGAGCACCTCGCGGGTGGAGTCGTCGTTCTTCGTCAGATGCTCGACCAGGACGCCGAACTCGCCTCGTTGCAGCGCCCGTTCCACCTCCTCACGGGTCATCGCGTCGATCTCGATCCGACCCCGCACTCGCGCGCGCTCGGCCAGCTGCGCCGCGATCGCCGGGTCGAGGTGCAGGTGAGCGGTGAACCGGAAGACGCTGATGCCGATGTCAAGCCGCATCTCCTTCGCGAACTGGGAGTTGAGCTGCGACTCCGCATAGCTCCACTGTTCGGGGCGACAGGCCGTCGCGATTTCGTGCATCGGGATCAGCAGCTTCTGCCTGATCGCCGACTCGGCGCCCTTCACGTCGATGCCGCGACGCACCACGGTGGCCGGGTCATGGACCCGCCAGGCCAGCGAGACCGCGTACTCGAAGTAGAAGCCGTTCTCCATGCTGGGCAGGTCGGAGCCGGTCCACTCGGTCGCCCTGTCGGTCAGGTCGACGTCGTATCTGCGCTTGGCCGAGAAGGCCTGCCGAGTGCTGATACGCCGATCGCTGACCGTGTAGTCGCCGTCGGCGGTGACGAACACGTGGGCGGTACCCGGCACGACGTGCGGCCGGGACGTCCCGCTCTGCGGATGGGGGCCGGTGAACAAGCGGTTCGGGTCATACCCGGCCGGCGAGCCGGGCGTCTGGTACATGCTCATGTCTCCTCCTTGGTTCCGTCAGATGCCTTGCAGGGCCGCGGCCGCGTGCGGAGCATTCCCGCCGCCATCCCGCCCGGTCCAGTCCTTGGCGAGCAGATCCACGATCTGCGCGGTTCGATGCGTGGCTGCGACGGCCGTGAGCAGCCGTGCCAGCGCCCGGCAGCCGACCGCGTCGGCGTCGACCGAGGTCGCCCAGGCGGTGAGCACCTCACGCGCAGTCAGATACAGATCAGATGAGTTGAGAGAGTCGGCCCACAGGTAGCGGATGATCGGCGAGTAGTGCGGGTCCTGGTCCATGTGCAGGAATGCCGGCCAGGTCCGGCCGCCCGCCTCGCCCGACCCGGCGTTGGGACGTCGCCGCGCGACGAGGTCGGCCGCCGCGAAGAGGAAGACCATACGGCCCGTCGTACGCAGCAGTCGCTTGCGCCCGCTGACCCACTCACCGAGCAGTCGGAAGACTCGCGCGGTCGCCTCGCCGTAGTCGTCCGCGATCAACTCGGTCAGGCTGCGTGCGACCGCGATCGCCACGTGCAGCCGATCGACCGTGGCCAGCCGGGTCAGTGCTTTGATCGCCTCGTCGAGTCGGGTTGTGCCGTACGGGGCCCCGTATGCGCGGGCCGCGGTGACTTGAAGCGACTCTCTACTGTCGATCTGGGACCACTCATCGAGCGTTGCTTTGATCGGTGCGGCGAAGCGGGTGTCCGTGCCCAGCGTCTGCAGCGCGACGGCGGCAGCATCCTGCTGGTTGATGTTGCCCGATTCGGCCCATGGAGTGATCACCGTGTCGTTGATGTGGTCGTAGGAGCCCTTGGCGAGGGCGCCCACGGTCACTCCGGCCTTGATGCGGACGTCCTCGAGCCCGCTACTACCGAGTTCGCGCAGCCACCGCGTCACTGCGCCGCGCTCCGCGTCATACTGCTGCCATACATGGGCGAGCAGGCGCCGCGGCAGATCGCGGTTGATGTAGCGGACGATCAGGTCGCGCTTCCCCTCCGGGTCGGTGGTGCGCTCGTCCGGTACCTGGATCGCCCGAAGCTGCTGGAGACGCAAGCTGTTCCGACCGCTGAAGGGGCTGTCCTGCCCACGCTGTTGATCGCGCGCCTCCGCGGTCTCCGGAGCGAGCAGTCGCTCGAGCCGGATACCGGCGCTCGTCACCTTCTCGTTCGGAAGACCGTTGAGCACGGCCAATGCGATCGCATAGCACTGATTCTGGCCTCGAGTGCCGGCCAAGCCCTCGAACCAGCGCTCGAGATCGTCGGCCTGGCCCGCCCGAAGGCCGAGCTCTGCGTTTGCCGCCATCGATTCCGGGTCCGCCGACGCGTCCTTGAGCAGACTCGCGAGCAGTGCCGCCTCGGCGAGCGGCCGCTCGGGCCCGGAGTGCGCCCTGATGAGCGCCGCCACGTCCTGCCGCTGGAGCAGCGCGTGCGCGCTCGTCTGCATCGAAGCCGAGAACCGGTAGCGGAACTGGGCGGCCACCACCGCCTGGGGATCGGGCCGCGGACCGAACGGCGCGAGGTACGAGTTCACGCTCGGGCATCCCCAGACGACCGTGGGGGCCGCCGCGACGACCATCTTCTGGCCGTTGGTGATCAGCATGTCGAGCAGGCGCCGAAGCGCGAACTCATCGAGGCGGCCCGCCGCTCGCGCGGTGATGTCGGGCAGAACGATCCCGCACGCCTTCGGCAGCGGTTGGGCGGCCAGCGTCGCGAAGTCGGTGTCGGGATGCAGCACGTGGATCGCCTGCCGCCCGGTCGCCGAGCACAACAGGTGGACCGCGGCGGCGGTACGGCCCGACCCCGGGCTTCCGCTGATCACCGTGAGCGGCCGGCCGACGGCGAAGGACTCCAGCTTCGCGTAGTCCCGTGGGGCCACGAAGGCGTTCGCCTCGTCGAGCTGCTCGGCTGATAGCCGGACCTCCAGAAGAACGCTGCCGTCCACCGCACCGTAGAAGACGTTCGTGACGTTCTTGTCTCCCATGACGGCGTCCTGGAGCGAACCGCCTAAGAGCTGGCGCTCAGCGGACCGGTGCTGGCTGAGGCTTCTCGAGCTGCGGTTCGGGTTGCTCGCCGCAGAGGTGGCGAACCCGTTGCGCATGCTCGCCGCGTCCGCCTCGGTGGTGGGCTGCCCCGGTGCGCCGTCCGGCTCGGCCGGTGCACCGGGCTGAGGCTCGGACGCCTTCGCGTTCGGCGTTTCCTCGCTCATCGACTTACACCTCCTGATCCGGGCTCGCTGGAGTTCACTGTCTTCGGGCCGTTGACGAGGTCGTTGAAGTGAGAGCCGTAGATCTGGGTGCTGTAGGTCGGCTGCCCCGCCGTCGCACCGTCCGGTCCCGTGGGGGCCGTGCGCGTGGCGACGATCGCGGGATCCTGCGGCTGAGCGGGGGCGACGTAGGGCGGCAGGCCGGGAGGCGAGCTCAACCCGGGAACGTGAACCCAGGCTGTTTCCCGCATTTCCTTCACGGCGAGCAGCAACGGCGCGTACGAATCCGCATCGACGCCGTCGTGACCCTGCCGGATCACCCCCCGGTACCACGTATCCGAGACGATCACCGCCACCGTCGAGCGCGCGGCGGCGGTCAGCACCTCGCGCAGCGGCTGGGCGTCGACCATGCGACACGCGATGTTCAGGTCGCTGCCGAATACACCGAACTCGTCGTCGTTGACCTCGCCGCCGTGCAACGAGACACGCAGCCGCATCTCCTCGACGGGAGTCTCGGCCAGTGTGCGCATGACCAGGGCTCGGTGCAGCTGCCATGTCATCGCGCGGGTGACGACCGCCTTGGGGACGGACGGCGGAACGAACATGATCGCCCCGTCCCCGGTCTCCTTCACGTGCACGCAGGACCAATCGACGTGCAGCGCGCGGAAGGCGCCCGAAAGCGCGGCGTGCAGGTCCCGGCGCAGCGCGCGTTGCGCCGCGTCGTTCCTCGAGCCGAAGCGTTCGATGTCGGCGACGGCAATCGCCGAGTACAACGCTGGTGCGTTCATGCAACTCTCGCCTTTCCGGAGGTTTCAAGCACGTATATTTACATCACGCTATATCAACAATTTTAATAGGGGAAGCCGGTCGGTGGCGGCCCACGGCCGCTAACCCAAGAGCAGTCCGACGACCGCGAACGCGGCGCCGAATCCCAGGAGCGCCATGCCGATCCGCACGTAGCGGAACTTGGTCATCGCGATTCGGCCCAGCACTTCCGCCTGGGCGCGCAGCCATCGTTCAGGGTCGGCGTTCGCCGTACTCAGTACGCTGCTCAACGTGGCGGAGTCGTGCTTGCCGGGGAACTGGTGCAGCCACACGGCGTCCTCGGGCGAGCCCGCGAAGCGCGGGAAGATCGCGGCGCCCAGTGCCGCGATTCCGGCGACCCAGCACACGCCCGCACCGATGAGCAGGGTGAGCCCCGCGGCGCCGGGGTGTGCCGTGCCGAGGCCCTGAGCGGCGAAGATCAGGATCGCGGTCGCCGTCGCGGCGAGTGCGCTCGCCTTCCCGTCAGCGCGCTCGATGGCGTGCTCGGCCTGCGCGGCCAGATGCGCGACCACCGACGGCTGCTGCCGAACCGGGGCCTGCTCACCGGTGGCGCGCGCTTTTTGAGCGCGCGACAAGAGAACACTCCTCATGCATCCCTCCCTCTCCGACGCGGACCACCACCGCGCGAAGCCGACCCGATCCCACGCACGGACGTCCGCGGAATCCCTATCTTCCGTATCAGCGCCGGGCGACGCTGTAGCCGATTACACAAAGCCGCCACCACGGCTCGGCGTCGACGGTCGGCTGCCGTATGCGCCGAAGAGCGGTCACAAATCGGCTATGGCACGCAGCGCCCGCACGTCCGCGACGACCACCCGGCGGTCCACGGACCGCACGATGCCTCGTTCGCGAAGGGCCGCCAGGTTCTTGGCGACCGCCTCTCTGCTCGCCCCGATGGCCGCGGCCATCTCCTGCTGGGTCAATCGCGCGACGGCCTCGGCCGGCCGGTCGGTCCCGGCCAGGTCGAGCAGCAGCCGGGCCAATCGCCGCAGGACGGGAAGCGTAGCCATGTCCTGGCTGAGGAAGTCGGCGGAACGCAGACGTGCGGTGAGCAGACGGGTGACCGCCGCGGCGGCACGCGGATGCCGTTCGAGATACCCGCGGAAGTCCGGTGCATTGATGACACGCGCCTCGACCGGGGTCAGGGCGGTCACCGTCGCCGTGCGCGGACCGCCGTCGAGTGCAGCAATCTCGCCGATCAGATCCTTCGGACCGAGCAGCCCGAAGATGACCGAGCGGCCGTTGTCCGCCTCGCCCCGCACGACGGTCCACCCACTGATAACGGCCACTACATGAGTGCTCGCATATCCCTGTTTGAGTATGCGCTCATCCGCGGAGAAAGTGTGAGGGTACCCTAGCCTTAGTAGAGTACGAAGGTCTTCACTTTCGAGGGCCGACAACAGCGGCTCGTCGCTGAAGATCGCCAATCACCCTCCCTCCTCCGCTTTGAGTCCCCTCAGTATGCGGTAGGCCCAGGAAGGCCTCTACCAGCTTAATCGCTTCGAGACCTGCGCGTAAGCGGGCCTTGCTCCGATGCGGCTCGCGGCACTGCATACGTCTCACCGTCAACGGGAGTGTGAGAACGTCTCATTCTGCACCCCTACTTTCCTCATATATCCGTCGGCAGAGATCTGCGTCCAGGCTCCCGCGCAGCCCCTCCCAAAGAGCGGCCGCCGCTCCTCATGCCTGCATCGCTTAGCGCGTCCCGTTCGTCCCGACCGGGATCACCGAGCAAGCCGACGGCCCGAAGAGATGAGATGAAGTCAGAGGTCTGCAAGAGGCTGGGCACGAACATGTGCCGGGCAAGCTTGGACTCCGACTCCGTGCAGGGGCCGACCGCCTGGGACGGCCATCCGTCGGAAGAGGGAGAAAACGCCGGGCAAGGCGACTATGACAGGGCGTCAGATTAAGGTCGATCGTGGCGAAGTGCTCACGATCTGCCCGTTTCTCACGGGGAACGTCGGAGGGACGTGCAGCTCGTCACGCTGCGCGCCGTCGCGTTCATGGATGTCCGCCACGCGGTTATTCCGCCGGGCGGACCGCGATCGCCGATCAACACCTCAATCAGCTACCGCCCGCACGCAGCCCTCCGATCCGTTCCGGCACCGCAGGGTCAGGCGGCGCGCTCAAATGCCTTCGATCACGCAGGCTCGCAGACACAGAGTTGAAGGGGCGCATCCCCGGCAAAGGGTCGCCCGGACCAGTCGCCGAAGCGTTCGACGAGCCGAAGGCCGCCGAGCGAGAGGAGCAGCGGCAGCTCTTGCGGGAAGATGCTCCTGATCTCAAGCGGTGTGACGAGGAAGTCGGGGTCGGAGACAGTCGAGAAGTGCCACATCCCGCGGTTAACCTGCGTGGCCGCATCGTAGACCTCGGCGACATCGACGCTCACGGTGCCACGATCGGGATCCACGAACGACAACGACTCTCGGGTGCGCCGCACGCCGTCGGCTTCGGCGAGCATCCGCACGCTTGGGTTGAAGACATCGAAGGCGAACCGTGCTCCAGGTGCCAGGTGCTCGCGAACCGAGCGGAAGCAGCTCACCAGATCCGTAGCCTCATACAGATGCAGCAGCGCGTTGGAGGCGATGAAGACGAAGTCGAACGTGCGCCCCAGGTCGAAGGCCCGCATGTCGCCGTGCACCCATTCCACCGCCACCGACACACCGCGCTCGTTCGCCTTGCGCTCAGCCTCAGCCAGCATGTCCGACGAGAAGTCCAGGCCGACGCACGGATGCCCGTCGGACGCGATGGGGATCAACTTCTGCCCGGTGCCGCAACCGAGCTCCAGCACGCGCCCGCCTTGGCGCTTGGCCTCCGCCAGGTAGAAGTCGACTGACGGCCCGCCGCCCGGGAACATCAGGTCGTACAGCCTCGCCTGCGAGTAAAACGCCTCACTCATGAAGGGCCTCATCCTTTCGCCGATACCGCAAAACCCCGGATGTACACGTAGCCGCGCCCCGCCATCCGCCAAAAGCTCACACGCCTTATCGATTTGATCGGCGGCCCGCCGAGCCCTGCCCGGGCGCTGAGAGTGTGCCGGGACTGGGGACCGAGGCGTTGATGAGCCGACGGTCGGCGTGTAGTGCTCGGGATGGACAGCACGCAACGCCGGCGGGAGCTGCCCCACGTTCCCAGCACATAGAGCCGATCCTCAGGCGATACATGGCGAGCCTCAATCGCCGAAGCGACGTCGGGAACCGCCGTGGGACGCCCGCAGATCCCACCCGTAGATGTGCAGGCCGCCGGCGACCTGCACATCCATCGCGATCAGTCCGTCCAGGGGCGCTTCCAGCACGTCGGCCAAGTCGTCTTCTACGGCCATAGACATACTCTAGGGAAACCGCGCGCCGGACGTTGTCACCGGCCCCTCGATCGCGAACGCCGACAGTCGGACCGACGTCACGCAACCGGGTCAGAACCTTGAATCTCCCTGGTCCGCGCTCTGTTCGGAGGCCAGTCGCGCTCAGCCCATCTCCTGGCCGCGAGACGTAGTCAGCGTCGTCGACCGCGCATCTCTCGCGGGCTGCATTCCGTTGGGCTCGTTGTCCCGATCGGTGTGCAGCGCCAGCCAGTAGATGCCGCACGCAGCGAGGCCGAGCACGAGAAGGGACGGGCCAACGGCGTACGCACCGACTGCTCCGATGAGCAGCCCGATGCCTGCCGGCAGCACGGCGCCTCCGATCGCGGAGCCCGCGACCTGCAGGCCGACCGTCGTAGCCATGGCTTCGGCGCGATCGCGGTCACCGGCGGTGAGCATGAGCAGAGGAAAGACCGGCGCGGTCGCAAGTCCCAAGAGCATCATCCCGGCGACCGCGACCGGCGCCGGGGCGGGCAGAGCGGTCAGCAGCGCGCCCAGCGGTACGGCGGTGACGGCTCCCGCCAAGACCCGGGAGGAGCCGAGCCGGTCGGCGAGCGGACCGAGCAGCATCCGACCGGCGAACATCATCGCCCAGTATGCGGAGACGGCGATACCCGCCGCCGTCTGCGGCAGGCCGCGCCCGGCGGTGAGGAACACATATCCCCACACGCCCGCGCCCGACTCGATCCCGTCTTCCACGGCCATGAAAGCCACCCCGGCCACCAGGGCTCGCGACCAGCGCGCCGTCTGCCCCACAGCACCCGCCGAGGGCGATGTATCAGGGAGCGGCGGAGTCGCCGCGCTCGAGAGTGCGGGGCGATCCCACGAGCGATGTGTGAACGCGAGCAGGACACCCACCAGCGCGATGACGCCCGCCATGAACCCAAGCGAGACGCGCCAATTCAAGCCGCCCGTCAGCAGCACGGTGACGATCAACGGCCCGGCGGTGGCGCCCAGTCCGTAGCCGGCGTGCATCCAGGTGATGTTCCGGGCACTGAAATGCCCGGCCGCGTACACGTTGAGCGCAGTGTCGATCATTCCGAAGCCCAGCCCGAAGACCGCCACGCCAAGGGCCATCACCCAAAGCGCGGGAGCCACGGACTCCAGGGCCAAGGCTGCACTGATCGTCATGGTGCCGAGAACCAGGAGCGGCCCCATCGACATCCGGGCCGACAGACGCCCGGTAGCGGCGCTGGACAGGGCTGAAGCAGCAACGCCGGCAGCGAGCAGGACCCCGAGTGCTCCCGTCGGCTGGTGGAGGCTGACGCGCATCGACGGCCACAACTGTCCCAGGGTCGACCCGGGCAGCGCCGTGCTGAGATAAACAAGGCAGGACAGGATGAAGCAAGACACGAATGTGCCCTTCGAGGAGTGGTGCTGCGCTTCCGGAGCAGCACGCGGTGACAGGTCTATGAGTCAGCGCGTGCGTGCCGGCCGACGACCCCAACTCCTCGGAGGTTGTTCACGGCGACGAGGCTAATGGTGAACCGGGTACAACGCCAGCGCATTATCGGGGACGCACCGCTCTCGAACCCCGATGCCGCCCGCGTGAAGGCGTGGCGCGGGCTCGTGCGCGAGGGCTGCCTTCCGCCGGTCCTGCTGCGGTGGATCAGTGGTCTCAAGTGCTGTGTCGTGCTCGACGGGCACGACCGGATCGTCGCGGTCCAGGCCGAACGAGTCGCACCGCAGGTTCGCATCCTGGCCCGCGCCCGACCTGGCAGCACCAAAGCCAACGCGGCTGGGCCATAAGCGCCTATGAGGAGCGGATGTCACGCGCTCAACAAGGAGCGGCGGATCGCGACCCGTTCGCGCCTCTCGTCATTTCGTCCGCGGGGCGGATCCTGGCGAAAGAGCTACACGAGATCGCCTCAATGCCTGCTCGAACGCGAGCCATGCAGATGCCCGATGGTGCATGTCAACCTAAAGATACGCAGACGGATCAGCGAGCTCAAAGCAGACCTGCCGGCCCGACGGGAACTCGCCGTCGCCGAGCGACGGGCCGGAGAGATCGACGTCATCGACCTGTTCCGGTCCCCGATCTTCCTGCATTCGGGCCAACCAGGCCGCTTCGAAGCTCACAGCCGGAAGTGCCACCAGTTGCGGTTCTCCCCGACACGCGGCGGCCGGGGATCGGGCAACGTCTTGCGCTCGAACTCCACATCCAGCCGTGCCACGAGCAGCCGCAGGTCACGGCCCGTTGCGGAAGGGAGTGCTCCAAGAACGTCCTGCAGAGTGTCCCGCGCATAGACCGGGTCACAGCACGGGCACTCATGCCAGGGCCTATACAAAGGCCGACCCGGCCGCCGAAGGAAGCGTTCATACGTGGCGATCGCCTCGGCCACCGCGCCTGGACCCAGCCGCGTGCGCTCCAACCGCTTGACGGCGGCAGATGTTCGCTGGCTGATGCCTCTGACCTGGCTGAATTTCCGTAGCCCGCCTCGCCGCATCTGATAGTCGGTGCGCACCGCGCCGGGCGACCTACGCGACATAGGCCTTTCGTATCGACGTCATGGCTCCATCATGCCATGGCAGACGACCTCACGAATCAAGGCTTGGAGATGACCAGTTGACCGGAACGCTAGTCCGAACGAGTCAAGTACAGAGAAGCACGAGCGAGCACAAGGTGAAGGTCTTGCTGCCGGAGACGCGCCGCCGTCTCGGCTCCGTGGATGCCTCCAAGAATAGGTCTCGAGCCGCTGCAGCACCCGGCTCGCATTACCGAAGCCGAAGTCTCTCGCGGTGGGAATTGACGAACGGGGCAACGACCGGGTCGTTGAGCAGCAGGAAGTCGACCATGCCCCAGAACTCCGGCAGCAGCGGGCTCGCCAGCGCGGCAGCACGGTCGAGCTTGGCCCCGAACAGTGCACTGTCGCCGAACACATTGCCGCCGGTCGTCAGCGAACACATCGGCTGCTCATGGCCTTCGACCGCTCCCCAACGACAGCCGAACGTCACGTGATCGCTGAAATCACCGGTGCCCCACGTGCCGATGACGATGTCGAAGAAGACCTCACCGCCAACAGCATGGTGGTAGCAACTGGCGTAGAACACCGCTCGATCCACGCCGGCCTCGGACAGGTTGGCCCACGTCCGATCGACAATGGAGTTGCAGCACTGGCACGGGAACTGGCGAACGTGACGCTCGCCGCTGAACATGAGGTCCATGGCCGATCATCATCCCGGTCCGAGCTCGCCATGGCTACTCCGCAGCCCTGCAGCCGCGGAGACGCGGAGACGCGGCGGTCTCAGCGAGCTGATTGAGCGGGCCGACGCCGAGCAGCCGCCCAGCCGCCCGCTCGCCCGGCGCTAGCGATCAGACAGGGCGGCAGGTCGAGCAGCGACGCGTAAACGTGAGCGACCACGTTCGAACAGGGGCTGCGGGAAAGTTTCACAGAGTCTTAAGCAGGGTCCGGATTCAGCCCGCAGCATCGTAAGACCACCCGCGCACTCTCATCTGCGGCTCCGAGTCGTCGCGACGACGGTGTGCGGGCGGGCGTCGGTGTTCATGTGTCAGGGGTCTGAACCGCTGAGCCCGTTTGCCCGTTCCCCGGGGCGGAACGAGAGCACGGGCGCGGCCCACGCGCCCGCACGACCTCGTCAAGGAGGATCGACATGCATCCACGCACCCTGCTCGCGGCGGCACTCGCCGTCGGGCTCGCGGGCGGCTCGAGCGTCCTGGGGGCCGCCGCGGCCTCGGCGGCTACGGCCGGCTACACCGTCACGGACCTGGGCACCCTCGGCTACATCTCCTCGTCCGGCGGCGGTCTGAACGCCGCCGGGGAAGTCGGCGGCGTCTCCTCGCTGTCCGAGACGCTTCCCGCGACCGGCTGCCCGCCCAAGTACGGCGTGCGCAAGCCGTGCGTCGTGCACCCGGAGCACGCCTTCAGCTACGCGGCCGGGACCATGACCGACCTGGGCACACTCGGCGGGATGGACTCGTCCGCGAACGCGATCAACACCGGCGGCACCCTCGTCGGCTCGGCGCAGCTGGCCAGCGGATCCACCCACGCCGCCGTCTTCAGCGGCGGCACCATCACCGACCTGGGCACGCTCGACGGCGCCGCAGCCGCCAGCAACGCCCTCGCCGTCAACGACAACGGGCAGATCGCCGGCTGGTCCACCGCTCCCGGCGCCACCGGAAACCACGCCTTCCTGTACACGAACGGATCGATGATCGACCTCGGCACGATCGACGGCGGTACCAGCAGCGTGGCCAACGGGATCAACGACGCGGGCGTGGTGATCGGCAACTCCGACACCGCGGACAGCGACGAGCGCGGCTTCGTGTACCAGAACGGCACCGTGACCGACGTCGGCACCCTCGGCGGCCCGAACTCCTCGGTGAACGCCATCAACGACGCCGGCGTCGTCACCGGATCCTCCCAGGACGCCGGCGACACCTCGCACCCGTTCGTCTACTCCAACGGCAAGATGACCAGTCTCGGCACGTACAACATCGACACCACCCCACAGGCGATCAACGACGCCGGCGTCATCGTCGGCCAGACCTACGGCGTCAACACCGCAGGCGACCCCTTCGAGGACGCGTTCATCTACCGCAACGGCACCTTCACGGACCTCAACACCCTCATCCCGGCCGGCTCGGGCTGGGAACTGACCGACGCCGTCTCCATCACCGGCACCGGAGAGATCCTCGCCGACGCCACGAACACCACCACCGGCCAGAACCACGCCGTACTGCTGACCCCGGCGGGCTGACCCCGGTCGCCCGTCGACGGCCCACACGCATCGGCCCCGGGACCGGGACATCCGGTTCCGGGGCCCGGTCGCGCCCCACGAAGTAGACGTGGCCGATGATGTCGAACCCGGTAGCATTGGCGTGACGCTCCGTGGATGCGGTCGTCTGCCGATCTCATCACGCTGCTTCTGTCGGTCGCCGATCGTTGGGGTATCCGGGTATGGTGCTGATCGGCGTGCGTGGCGGCGACACTGTCGCGGAGTTGAACTCGTTGGCGAAATCGCTGGGCGCCGAGCGTGATCTGGCCGGCCTTGTCCGCCGGGTACCCGGGCCGATCGGGCCGACGGATCTGGGCGGCGCGCTGGACACCCTGAGCGTGGCGCTGGGCTCCGGCGGGATCGGTGTCGCGCTGGCTCAGTCGCTGTCGGTCTGGCTACGCACGCGGCGCTCGGACGTGAAGCTCACCATCTTCGTGGATGCCGACGGAATCCGCTGGAACGTCGATGGACACGAGCGTGAGATCCGCTGGGACTCCATCCAGCGCGTGCGGTTGACCGGTACCGGCATCGGGGCACGCCTCCTCGTCTGGTGCGAACCCGCCGTCACGCCTCCCAAGCCTGCGCGGCGCGGACCGCACGGCAGTTACTTACTCCTGCAGCCCGCCGTGTACTACGGCCAAGACTCCTCCCGGACTGTGAACGAGCACATCCGGCAGGCGCTCATGACCTTCGCCGGGGACATGTACGCTCACTGACAGCTCTCGCCTTGAGCCGGCGAGCCCGCAGGCTCGCCGGCCGGGTGACGATCGGCCGGGTTCGTCCGGAATATCATCGTCAAAACCCTGCGGCGCGGCCGTGCGTCACTCGACGTCAGTGCGCTCCGCTCATGCGCCGTTGAAGTTGAGCTGCTGCGCTCCGAACTGGCCCTGATTGATCACTCCAGGGTCCGTCAACAGGCTCGCACCGTTCTTGTTGTGCGGGCCGGTCGGGCCGACCAGCCCGTTCCACGCCATGAAGTAGGAGGCGAGGGGGTAGTTTTTGTGCAGGGCATTGATCCAGGCGGTGAAGTCGACGGCTGAGTCCGCCCCGTTGTTCCCGTTGTCGCCGCCGAGTTCGGCGAACGCGAAGGGCTTGCTTTCGTGTTGGGCCAGCCCGGAAAGCTCCTTGTAGGTTTGCGGCACGTCCTGGGTGTGAGCGGGGGCGGGTCCGGCGGGCTGGTTGGTGTAGCAGTCCGCTCCGACGACGTCGGCGTATTGCCTGCCCGGGAAGTAGTCCGTGGTGGCGGTGGCTTGGCCGGTCGCGCCGCCGGCGCCGCCCGCCGTCTCGCAAGCGGGCGACCAGACCCAGAGCACGTTGTGCCCTGACGTGCCGAGACTCGCGCCGACGCGGCGGAACATGTCCTGCCAGACCTGGCGGAAGACCGCCGGGTCCTGACCGCTCCACCAGAAGGACGCGCCGTTCATCTCGGGCAACGGTCGGAAGAGCACGGGCACCCCTGCGTTCGTCAGACGGGCTAATCCGGCTGCGACCTGCGTGAGTTGTCCGTCCCACGCCCGGCCGATCGAGGTGTTCGGCTGGGTCAACTGAGCGAACTGAGCCGCCGTCATGGGTTTGGTGAATACTGCGCCGGACGGGTTAGGCGCATGGACGCTCACGGCGACCAGTCCACCGGCCGAGGCGTACTGCGACAGCGCGCCGTCGCAGGACGTGTCGATCACCGGCTGGCCCGAGGCGGGAAGATCGACGTAGTCGCAGCCGATCAGCCCCGGAGAATGCCCGTCGGCCGACCAGGACGTTGCCGAGAAGCCGGTTCCGTATCCGCCGAAGTACCCGGAGGCGAGCCGTGGTCCCGACGCTCGGGTGGGCAGTGCCTCGAACCAGGCGAGCTCGCGTTGCGCCGCGGTTCCGGCCAGGGTGTCCGCGGGCGACGCCATGCTGACGTTCGGAACCGTGGACGACGAGTCGCATCCAGCGGCCCCCGTACACACCATGCCCAAGCACACGCCGGCCGCCGCGAGGCGGGCCCTGCAGCTGCGCCCGAGGGATCGTGCTCCGGCCATGATTCCGCCTTCCATGATATTCGTATCCTAATAAACCGACCCTGTTTGCCCGCTTACGGGCCGGTTCATCCCAGATTACGGTGCGAGAGCCGGAACGACGGCAATGCGGGAGGCGCGCCGATCCATGCCCCCGCCGCCGGACTCCTCCGAAGGGCCCGCGACACCACCGCGAACGCCTCCCCTAACGCCTCCGCGAACGCCGAATCCGGCGTCCCCGTCGTCGCGCGCTTCACCCGTTTCGCCTAATTCGCCGCCCTCGAAGCGGGTGCCGCGGTCGCCGGGCAATCACGTTGCCTGAGTGTCACGCCCAGGGCGGGTGCACGACGAAGGAGCTCTCGTCGTCGAACGCGGTGGTGCCGTCGGAGACATCGATGTAGAAGGCGCCGGCGCGCAGCCGGATGACCAGATAGGGGTAGTTCAGTGACTGCAGATGCACCGAGTCGGCTGTTGCGCCGGGGTGGGGGCAGAACGTGGCGTCTTCGTGGAACAGCTGTGTGCCGTCTGGGGCGCTGAGCTGAAGTCGCAGTTCGTAGTGGCGCAGGTAGAGCCCGTTGGAGGCGACGAATGAGACGCACTTTGCGTCGGCGAGGCCGCGGACCACCGTGAACGTCGCTTGTCTCCTGGCGGTCAGGTTGCTGGAGGCGGAAACCGAAGCCAGGTCGGCGTACACGGCCGGGTCGGCGAGGTAGTGGCCGGGTTCGGATACCAGTTCCAGCGACAACGGGCCGAGCGGCACTGTGCCGGCCGGTATCGCGCTCGGCGAAGGCGACGGGTCAGGGTCAGGGGTGTGGCTTGCGGGGTGCACGGCTGCTGTCGGGGCCGCGGTCGGGGTCGGCTTGTGCGTCGAGGCGGGCGGCCAGGTCGTAGTCGCGATGACGCCCACGACCACTGCGACGCCGATCGCGCTGGTGACGGCGGGATGCGCCGCTGCCGGACGCACCACTTTGCGGATCTGGGACGTACCGCGCAGACCGTGTCGAGCGGCGTGAGCTCCCGCTCGACCGACCCTTGCAGCCGAGTGGGCGCCGGCCACAGCGGCACCCGGCGAACTCCCTACCGCCGCTGATGCCGCAGGCATCCACGCCAACAAGCCTTTCGCATGCAGCGCGGTAACCAGCGACGCAGGGACACCGATCGGGGCGAGCGACGGAAGCAGCCGCTCCAAGGGGATACGCCGCGCGGCGGCGACCGTGCAGACGGGGCACTGCCGCGTGTGACGGACTATTCGCTTACGCCACAACGGCGAACGCCGACCGTCCCAGCTGGAGATCAGGTCCGCCAGGTCGGGACACCGCGGCTTGGCCACGAGAGCCGCGACCAGGCCGCGCGCTTGTTCCATCTGTTCGCGCATCCGCTGCACCCGCACCCCGGCGTGCGCAACACTCGTGTCAACCGCTTTCGCGAGCTCAGGCCGGCTCAGCAGCCCGGCTGTCTCCTGCCACCACAGCCCGAGTACCGCTCGGAAGCCGGGATCGAGCCAGCGGGCTGCCTCGGCAACTCGGCGCCGCTCGTCGGACAGCTCCATCCGCAAAACGGTCTCGTTCTCGAGCGCGACGTCTCCCGGCAAAGCTCTCGCGTCGTCGACGGCTGCGGTTCGCTCATCCGCCGTCCGCTGCCTGCGCAGGTGCCCGTCGATCTGATGCACCGCTATGGCCAGCAGCCAAGGTCGGAAGCTCTCGGGTGACCGCAGATCCTTCAGGTCGCGTACGGCCCGCAGCAGGGTCTCCTGGACGACGTCGTCGACATCGACGTGCCCGCTCAACGCGCGCCCGACGACGTTGTACAGGAGCGGAAGATACTCCGCGACAAGCGCGTCACGCGCCCGGGCGTCGCCCTGCTGCGCCTCGAGGACGAGCTGGGAACCCTTGGCACTCGCGGTCGTCACGCGTTCACCCTCCTGCAGAGTCGAATGCGGAGCAGGTAGGCACTCACCCTATAGCGATCAACAGCATCCCTCGTCGGCAAGACCGCCTGAGCGGTGCCGGCGGGAACCGTCGGGAGAAAACCGAGGTCACGAATCTCCCAGAGAACTGCTTCGCCGTCAACACGCGTAGGAATCACAACCGCAGTGCGTGATACAGAACAGAAATCACCGCATATGTCGAATGCAGCCGAATCGGCGACAGCGGCGAGCCGAACATGGAGGTCAGTGCAGCGGGCCCGGCAGCGCACCGGTCATATCACTTTTCTGCTGTGAGTCTTCTCGCACGGGCCCCTCATCTTGACGGGAGATCACACGAGCGTCATAGTGAGGGCCGTCGAGCCGAATCAACCATCCCCGTATGAATTCAGCCCTCTTACACGCATTTCGAGGAGACTCAAGTGAGCTATCACATTCGCTCACCACGGCTGAAGATGATGCCGGGGTCCCCGCGAGTACTGGAGCTCGCGCATGACGCCCCGAACGTGGCGACGCGGGAGACCACGCGGCCGACGGAACCTCTCTCCCCAAATGTCCTGCTCGAGCTCATCGAGGTACGCCGGCTATTCGAGCCGGCCATCGCCTCCCTCGCGGCAACGCGCGTCGCGGAGGACTACCTGACCGAGATCGCCGCCCTGCTTGAAGCGATGACCGCGGCCCGCGACGACGCAGCCGCGTTCGGCAGGCTCGATATCGCCTTCCATCGCACGGTGACCTTCGCCACCGGGAACGATGCGCTGGCGAGGCTTTTCGGCGGTGTGCCGGCCCAGACCGCCCTCGCCTGGATACCGCGCGGGGTCCTCGACGAAGACACCGCAGACACCGTGGTCGCCGAGCACGCCGCCATCCACGCCGCTCTCGCATCCCGCGATCCCGTGCTCGCCCACGCAGCCGCGCTCATCCACGTGAGTACCGCGGAGAAATGGCTGCGCAGATCCCTGCTGACCCCGCCGAGCTGACGGTGAAGCGAACCGGAGGACGGCCACGGAGGAGGCTTCTGCGATAGCGATGGCGATACACGAGCCGCCCGCCTGGAGAAAGGTCTCCAGGCGGGCGGTCGCGCGGTGCTGCTGTGTCAGCTCAGGGTGCAGCTGAGTGTCGGAGTGGTGTTGGAACCCGAGTAGCTGGCCTGGAACCCGAACGAGGTGTTTCCGCCGGCCGCGACGGAGCCGTTGAAGCTCGCGTTGGTGACGGTCTCGCTCTGCCCGCTGTGGCTCTCGACTCCGTTCCAGAGGTTGGTGATCTGCTGGTTGCCGCCCCAGTTCCAGGCCACCTTCCAACCCTTGGCGGCCGTGGTCCCGTTGTTCGTCACGGTGACGTTGGCGGTGAACCCGTTCGCCCATTGGCTGCTCACCACGTAGCTGGCGACGCATCCGCCGCCACTGCCCGTGCCACCGCCGCCGCCGGAGGAGGAGGTGGTCGCGGCCACGCCGGCGGACTGGGCCGAGACGTTCCCGGCCGCGTCGTAGGCGGCGACCGTGTAGGTGTAGTTCGTCGACGCCGACAGGCCGGTGTCGGTGAACGTGGTTCCGCTCGCCGTGCCGACCTGGGTGCCGTTGCGGTACACCCGGTAGCCGGTCACCCCGACGTTGTCGGTGGACGGCGACCAGGACAGCGAGGCCGAGGAGCTGGTCACGCCGGCGACCTTCACGTCGGTCGGCGTCGAGGGCGCGCTCGTGTCACCACCGCCGCCGCCACCACTGCTGCCGGCCGTGGCCGAGACCGAGAAGCTGTTCGTGCCCAGACCCTGGCCGCCCTGCCAGATCTCGAAGCCCGCCTCGACGTCGATCAGGTAGTTCGACGGGTTGATCGAGCCGCGCGAGACCGCGTCCTGGAACAGGGACTTGAGGTCGAGGTTGCTCACGGAGGTCGCGCCGGGGTTCAGCACATAGGAGATGATCTTCCACGAGGTCTGCTGGCCGGTCCACACGTTCCAGTTCATGCCGTCGACGTTCGAGGTGCCGGTCTGCGAGCCGAAGGGCTGCACACCGCCGCGGCTGTTGAGCCAGATCATCACCTCGGTGCCGTCCGGCTGGCCGCTGGTGGTGGGCGTGGAGTTGAACCAGATGTCGTAGGAGACGTCGTAGGCACCCGAGGAGGGCTGCGTGGTGCTCCACGAGGAGACGGCGCTGCCCAGGTTGCTCATCTGGATCGGCAGGCCGCTGTTCGCGGTGCACAACCCCCAGTGGCAGCCCTTGAAGATGGACGGGTACGTGGCGGGGGCGCCGTTGGTCGCGAGGTTGAAGTTCGCCGTCGACACGGTCCAGGCGGTCCCGCTGGTGTAGTCGATGCACTGCTGCGCGCTCGAGTTCCACTCGTTGGCCTGGATCTCGTAGGCGCCGGCCGCGATCGTGCCCGTGCCCGAGCAGGTGGACGTGTCCGCCTGCGCGGCCGGTACGGCGACGATGGACAGCGCCGCCGCGAAGGCGACCGCGAGGACCGCCGCAAGCGCGCGCGGCCGGAATCTTCGAGTCATTGGGTACTCCTTTGAGAGACGAGCGAAGCCGGGTGGGTGGGCCAGCCCGGTTTCGCAAACGTTTCCATCGCTCGGGACCATGCCAAGACGTTGCCCGGGGCTCAAGTACCGGCCGGGTCGACCGAGCGGCCGGACAACGCAGGACACGCGGGACATCGCAGGTCAGAGCCCTGACCGAGTCGGCTGCCGGAAGGCTGCGTGAGCTCGAATCTGTGAAACTTCCACATACCAGTACCTTGATGCGGTGCCAGTCGGAACCTTGTGCCAATCCACCCAGGGGCCGTCCGTCCACGGTGCGGCGCCGGGCCACAGGACCCGGCGCCGCGATTTGATCAGTGGCCGTAGCCTGCGGCCACGATGTTCGCCTGGACCGCGGCGTCGGTCGCGGCGGACGGGTAGCCGGAGGTCATCACGCCCTCGTAGAACGTGCCCTGCGCGCCGTCGCTGTTGTCACCGCCGGTGCCCAGGATGATGGCTCCCTGCTTGTGCATCGGGTTGTAGCCGGAGACGTTCGGGCGCACGCCGTCGTAGAACGTCGAGAGGCTGCCGGACTGGGCGTTGCCGCCGAGGATGGCCCAGTGGTTCGGGCCGCCGTTGACCATCGCGGTGAGGTAGCGGTAGCTCACGCTCGGGTCGTTCGAGTTGAGATGCTGGTTGACGCCGGAGAACAGGCCGTTCTCGAGGTCCGCCATGATCCACGGGCCGTTGCCCGAACCGTAGCCCCAGACCTTGATGTTGCCGAAGTAGATCGCTTCCATGGTGCCGTTGCCGTCGTCGCGGCTGTTGGTCTCGGCGTTGCCGTAGTCGAAGCAGCAGCCGCCGTTGTAGTGGGTGCCGTCGAAGATGGCGTATTCGCCCTCGGAGTTGTCGCCGGTGGCGGTGCCGGTGGCGGAGTTGTCGCGGTAGCCGGTGCCCGGCGGGATGTAGACGCCGTAGGCCTTGTGCCCGTTGAGTGTGGTCGCGGCCGAGGTCGCGTTGGCGAGGTTGTCCGGTCCCCCGGCGGCACCGCCGGCCGGTGCCTGGGTCAGGTTGTTGTGATGAGAGGTCTGGTCGTAGATGACCGTGATGACGCAGGTCGTGCCGGAGCAGAACGAGTCCTGGGTCGCCGCGTTGGCCACGCCGCCGGTGCTGACGACGCCGATGTCCTTCGTGGTGTTGTCCGAGGAACGGCGCACCTGGTAGAGCGGGCCGTTGTAGCCGGCGAACAGCGCGCGCGTGGTCGAGTGCGCGGCGACGCACGGCGTGCCGCCCGCGGCGAAGATGTCGCACGGCTCCTGCCCGGCGGGCGGCGGAGTCGGCGAGGTCGTCGGCGAACTGCTCGGGCTGGCGGAGGCGGACGTGGGTGCGGACGAGGTCGTCGTGACGCTGCCGGTACAGGCGACGCCGTTCAAGGCGAAGTTCGTCGGAGTCGGGTTGGAGCTGTTGTTCCAGGAGCCGTTGAACCCGAATGCCGCGGTTCCGCCGGTGGCGAGCGCACCGTTGTACGAGGCGTTCGCCACGGTCACGTTCGCGCCGGATTCGGTGTAGGTCCCGTTCCACAGCTGCGTGACCGTCTGCCCGGCGCCGAACGACCAGGTCAGGTTCCACGAACTGATCGCGTTGCCGAGGTTCGTGATGGTGACGTCGGCCCCGAATCCGCCGGGCCACTGGGAACTGACGGCGTAGTTCACGGAGCAGCCTGCTGCGGTGGCCGCCTGCGCCGAGACGGTGGCCAGCACGACGCCGGCGGTGGCGAGCCCCGCCGCCACGCCGGCCGCCACGGCCGCGCGACTTCGCGGAGAGAGCATGGAGAGCCTCCAATGTTAACGCTAACAGTGCATCGTCGAGTGCTCGCCGTGGATGGCCATGGCGAGCTGTCCCTGATGCGCGCCCCGGACGGGATGACCGCAAAGGAGAGTGCGGCCCTCGGACGACGACGTGCGCACCGTATAAATCCGCAAGTCCGCCTGCAATGCCCAGCCGGAAACCGGCGCGAGCCGCGCCGTGATCGCTTCGAGCGGCGATGCGCGCCACGGAGCCGTTCAGCAGCGACTCTTCGGGCACGAGAGCCGCCCTGCCGCCGCCGCCGGCCGAGCAGAGCGCAGATGAAATTTTCACGAGCGGGGCGATGCACGATGACGAGCGGCCCGGCCGACGCCGCGCCGGCCTACAGGGTGGGTGACAACGGCTTCGATCTGCGCGCGGAAACGGCGCCTGATCAGCTGTAAGTTTCCGCGGGCGCAGACATCGGCCGGTTGTCCGGCGAGGGCAAATCATTGCAGTTGACGGGCCGTGTCGGCGGGCCGTCGGTTCGCAATGCGGACGGATCCGCCGTGAGGCTGTTGAGCTTTTCGCAGGGGCCTGGCAGCGTCCCTCGATGACGTGGCCGCCGTGCCCGACACCCCTGTCCCCGACATATCTCAGCAGCCGAATTCGCTTGTTGTTAGCGTTAACGAAGCACGTCACAGCCTCTTCGACGGGTCGCCGAGGCGCGCGGTCATCCCATGTCACATCGACTCATGCCGACCGATCCGGCACCCACGGCCAGCTTTGGCCAGATTCGGCCAGGTGCCGGGCAGGTCGGGCCGCCTACTCGAGGAAGTCATCCCATGCCCGATAAGCCATCTCTACGAGGCGCGGCTTGCGCCGGCCTGGCTGCCGTCGTCGGTGCCGGCCTGCTGGTCGCCGCGGCTCAGACACCGGCCAACGCGGCCTCCACCGTCGCGATCAACGGCGGCACGACCTACCAGACCATCGACGGATTCGGCATCTCCGAGGCCTTCGGTCAGGCGAACTCCATCCGCAGCCTGACCGGCTCCGCCCAGAAGCAGGCGCTGGATCTGCTGTTCAACACCAGCACCGGCGCCGGATTCAGCATCCTGCGCAGCCTGATCCCCTCCGGCAGCGACTCGATCGAACCGAACAGCCCGGGCAGCCCGTCCGCCACGCCTACGTACGTATGGAACGGCAACAGCGACGCCACAGACGACGGGCAGCTGTGGCTCGCCAAGCAGGCCAAGACCTACGGCGTATCCGACTTCTACGAAGACGCCTGGAGCGCTCCGGGCTACATGAAGACCAACGGAAGCAACATCAACGGCGGCTCGCTGTGCGGCACGCCGGGCGCCACCTGCTCATCAGGCGACTGGCGCCAGGCCTACGCGAACTACCTGGTGCAGTACGCGAAGGACTGGTCCTCGGTCGGGCTCACCCCCTCAGCCGTCGACTTCGTCAACGAGCCCTCCCTGACCACCACCTACGACAGCATGCTGGTCAACTCCTCGCAGGCGGCCAGCTTCCTATCCGTGCTCGGGCCGACCATGAAGGCCTCGGGCCTTTCCACGAAGGTGGCCTGCTGCGACACGCTCGGGTTCAACGTCCTTCCCGGCTACGTCAGTGCCGTGCAGGGCAACTCGACCGCGAACGCCGACGTCGGCCTGTTCACCAGCCACGGCTACTCCGGCGCGCCGAGCTCGCCGATCAGCTCGAACGGACGCCCGGTGTGGGAGTCGGAGTGGTCGATCAACGGCAGCAACTGGGACACCGCCTGGGACGACGGCACCGCGGACTCCGGCTACAGCTGGGCGCAGAACATCCAGACTGGCATGACCGGCGCGAACCTCAATGCGTTCCTCTACTGGTGGGGAATCAGCTCGACCAGCCACGACAGCTCCCTGATCGGGCTGAGCGGGTCCACTCTCACGCCGTCCAAGCGCTACTACGCCCTGGCCAACTACAGCCGGTTCATCCGGCCGGGCGCCGTGCGCATCGCAGCCACCGGCGCCCCCAGCGGCCTGAGCGTGAGCGCCTACCGCAACAGCGACGGCTCGATCATCCTCGTCGCACTGAACTCGGCGAGCAGCGCCACGACCACCGGCTTCAGCCTGACCGGCACCGGCGTCTCGAACGGGACGGCCACGCCGTATGTGACCAATAGCTCGAGCAGCACGGCGGCGCAGTCGGCGATCGCCGTGAGCGGCGGCGCGTTCAACGCCACGGTTCCGGCACGGTCGCTCGTCACCTACCGCATCACCGGGAGTGGCGGCACCGGCGGGCCGAGCACTTCGGCCTCACCCTCGGCGAGCCCCAGCAAAAGCGCGAGCCCCAGCGCCTCTCCGTCGCAGTCCACTCCGCCAGCCACCGGCGGCTGCACGGCGGCATACACGGTGACCAACACCTGGCCGGGCGGGTTCCAGGCCACCGTGACCGTCTCGGCCGGTTCTACGCCGACCAGCGCATGGAACGTGCACTGGACACTGCCGAGCGGCCAGGCCATCAGCCAACTGTGGAGCGGCGTTCTGACGACGAGTGGCAGCAGCGTGTCCGTCACGAACGAGAGCTATAACGGCACGCTGGCCGTCGGCGGGAGCACGACCTTCGGGTTCACGGCCACCGGCAACTCCACACCGACGCCCACGCTGACATGTAGCAGCAGCTGATCAGCCATCATCGGTCAGTGAAGGGCGATCGCCGTCCAGGACACCGCCGGCAGGTCGATGGTGAGCACGCCGTCGGCGAGCGTCGCGCTCTTGTTGGCGGACGGGGTCACCCGGTACTGGTCGGTGAGCGTGTTCTTCGCGTATACGTCGGAGTCGGCGAGGGTGAGCGCCTCGACGATGCGCGATGAGCCGAGGCTGCGCAGGTCGATCGTGACCTGCGCAGCCTCGGTGAGGTCGCGGTTGACGAGGAAGAGCGCGGCTCGGTCCTCATCCACGGTCGCCACGGCGTCGACGAGGGATGCCT
The DNA here is from genome assembly GCF_000504285.1 of Actinospica robiniae DSM 44927. NCBI lineage: Bacteria > Bacillati > Actinomycetota > Actinomycetes > Catenulisporales > Actinospicaceae > Actinospica > Actinospica robiniae. Next base: position 1,832,966 of record NZ_KI632511.1, read on the forward strand.
CGCCGTGGCGTGCCGTCTCGTACGTCGACGTATGGATCACGGGCCGGATCACCTCGCCCGAGGCGAGCCGGCTCGTGATCGAGAACGGGTAGAACGTCGTCTGACGCCAGGCCGGGCCGCCAGGCTCGGTCATGATCGGCGCGATCACGTTGACGAGCTGGGCGAGCGAGGCGGAGGTGACGCGGTCGCTGCGCTTGAGCAGCGTCATCAGCAGGTTGCCGACGACGACGGCGTCCGCGACCGTGTAGACGTCCTCGAGCTTGCGCGGGGCGTAGTGCCATCCCTCGTCAGGCTTCTCGGACTCCATGTGCTCCTTGAGGTACCAGATGTTCCACTCGTCGAAGGAGATGTTGATCTTCTTGTTCGAGCGCTTCTTGTACCCGACGTGGTCCGCGGTCGCGACGACGGTGTCGATGAAGAAGTCCATGTCGAGCGCCGAGGCGAGGAAGGAGCCGAGGTCGCCGTCGTGCTCCTGGTAGTAGGCGTGGCAGGAGATGTAGTCGACGTGGTCGTAGCTGTGCTCGAGTACCGTGCGCTCCCAGTCGCCGAAGGTCGGCATGCCGGAGCCGGAGGAGCCGCAGACGACGAGTTCGAGGTCCTTGTCGGCCATCTTCATCGCGGCCGCGGTGCGCGCGGCGAGCTTGCCGTAGTCCTGCGCCGTCATGAACCCGGTCTGCCACGGGCCGTCCATCTCGTTGCCCAGGCACCACATGCGCACGTTGTGCGGATCCGGCGTGCCGTTGGCGATACGCAGGTCGGAGAGCGCCGTGCCGGACGGGTGGTTGGCGTACTCGAGCAGGTCGAGCGCGGGCAGGATGCCGCGGGTGGCGATGTTGACCGCAAGCATCAGCTCGGAGTCGGTGAGCTTGAGCCACCTGGCGAACTCGTCGAGCCCGACCTGGTTCGATTCGAGCGAGTGCCAGGCGAGGTCGCGGCGCACCGGGCGCTTCTCGCGCGGGCCGACCGAGTCCTCCCAGCGGAAGCCGGAGACGAAGTTGCCGCCGGGGTAGCGCACGGTCGTACTGCCGAGCTCTTTGACGAGCTCGACGACGTCCATGCGGAACCCGTCCTCGTTCGCGCTCGGGTGTCCCGGCTCGTAGAGCCCGTTGTACACGCAGCGGCCGAGGTGCTCGACGAACGAGCCGAAGGTGCGGCGCCGGACGGGGGCGATGACGGCGCTTCGGTCGAGTTCGATGTGGGCGCGGGGCAACGTACTGGTCCTTCCTTATCTTGCGCAACTTTGAGGCCAACGACGGCCGGGCGCGAGGAGTAATTCGCGCATGGACAGCTTAGGAACGATACATCGGCTTCGGATCGGCAGGCCATAGGGAGAAAGTTGCGCAACAAATGCAGTGCGCCGCATACTCGCGGCATGACGCAGCGCGCATGGCGCAGACCTCCCGGATCGCCGACGCTGACCCAGATCGCCCGAGCCGCGGGCGTGCCGGTGCCGGTGGTCTCGAAGGTGCTCAACGGGCGCAGCGACGTGTCGCCGTCGGTGCGCGAGACCGTCGCCGAGCAGCTTCGGCTGGCCGGTTACACCCCGGCCCCGTCGGTGAATGCTTCCGCGCTGACCGCTCTGCTCGACCTCGTGGTCTCGGCCGTGGAAGGCACCTGGGCGAACGTCATGCTCTCCGGGATCGAGGGCGCGGCGGCGGAGACGGGTCTCGACGTCGTCGTCGTGCTCGCGCGCGAGGGCGTGCCGGAGGAACGCGACTGGGTCCAGCGCCTGATCGATCGCGGCAGTAAGGGCGCGGTGCTCGCGCTGGTCGCCCCGACCGCCGCCGAATACCGCCGACTGCGGGCCGCCGGCGTCCAGGTGGTCGCCCTCGACCCGCACAAGCCGATCTCCGGCGCGATCCCGACCGTGGGCGCGAGCCACTGGACCGGCGGCCGGCAGGCCGCAGAACACTTGATCGCCCTGGGGCACGAGCGTTTCGCGGTCATCGCAGGCACAGCGCGCCACCAGTACAGCCAGGCCCGGGTCGACGGATTCCGCTCCGCGCTCATCGCCCACGGCTTCGCCGGCGACACGCTCGATGTGGGTTACGGCGACTGGCGACGCAGCGGAGCGGCCGAGGCCGCACGGGTGCTGCTCGACCAGCCGGACCGGCCGACCGCGATCTTCGCCTGCTCCGACCGGATGGCGCTCGGCGTCTTCGACGCGGCCGCCGAACGGGAACTGCGGGTCCCGGGTGATCTGAGCGTCGTCGGGTTCGACGACCTCCCCGAGGCGCGCTGGCTCAGCCCGGGGCTGACCACCGTCCGCCAGCCCGTGCGCGAGATGGCTGAGCAGGCCGCCCGGATGCTGCTGCGCCTGATCGACGGCGAGCAGCTTCAGGTACCCCGGGTCGAGTTGCAAACCCAGCTGATCGAGCGCGGGAGTACCTGCGCCTTCTGAACTGGCGCAGGTACTCCGGATTCGCCCGAGCGTGGCAACAGCGGTCAGCTGAGGGTCCACTGCTGGTTGGTCTGGCCGTTGCAGGCCCAGATGATGGCTTTGGTGCCGTTGGTGGTGCCGTTGTCGTTGGCGTCGAGGCAGTCGGTGGTGCCGTTGACGGTGAGGGTGAGTTGTCCGGAGGAGGTGTGGGTCCAGTGCTGGTTGGCTTGGCCGTTGCAGTCGTAGATCTGCTGCTGGGTGCCGCCGGTGGTGGTCGAGTTCGGGTCGTCCAGGCACTTGCCGGCACCCACCGCGTGCAACGCACCACTCGTACCGCCACCGGGAGGCGGCGAGCTCGAGGAGGATCCGCCACCGCCGCCGAGAGCGGCCAGAGTCGAGGTGCACGCGGGCTTGGGCTGGTAGTTGCTGTCGTACATCGTCGCCGCTCCCCACCCGGAGAAGGTGCCCGGGATCCATGAGTCGGCGTCGCCCACGCCCCACTGCGAGACGCCCACGCAGCCGGAGACGGCCAGGCAGTCGCGGACGACGGTGGCGTAATCCGTCGCCTGCTGCTGAAGGTTCGCGCTCGATGCCGGCGTCTGGATCCGGTCGTCGAGCTCGGTCACGGCCACGTCCAGGCCGAGGTTGGCAAAGCGCTGCATGTTCGCCTGCATGTCGGAGGGGATCTGGCCGACGATGAAGTGGCTCTCGAAGCCGATTCCGTTCAGCGGCACGCCCTGCGAGAGCAGCGACTGGGCGAGCGAGTACATCGCGTTGCTCTTCGCGTTCTCGCCTTCGATGCTGTAGTCGTTCAGGTACAGCTTGGCGTTGGGGTCCGCGGCGTGCGCGGTGCGCAGGGCGTCGGCGATGTAGCCCGAGCCCATCGCCTTGTAGAACGGATCCGAGACGAGCGAGCCGTCGCCGTTGAACGGCTCGTTCACCACATCCCACGAATAGACCTTGGCCTTGAAGTGGCTCACCTCGGTGGTGATGTGGGACTCCATGGCGCCCTGGATCTGATTGGTCGGCAGGCTCGAGACCCACGAGGGCAGCTGGTTCTGCCACACCAGGTTGTGCCCCCGAACCTGCATGCCGTGCGAGGACGCGAAGGAGACGATCGCGTCGCCCCCGCTGAAGTTGTACGACCCGTTCGAGGGCTCGGTGGCGTCCCACTTCATCTCGTTGCCGGGGGTGACCATGTCGAACTGGGTGGCGGCCAGATTCGTGATGGTCGAGTTGTCGACCATGTTGCCGGTCAGCTCGGTACCGAAGTACCGCCCGCCGTCGGCGGAGGCGGCGGCCACGGCGGTGGCGAGCGCCGCGAGGGCGCGCGGCCCGCCGCGTGAACGGGTCAGTGATCTGAGGAAAGACATGTGGGTTCCTTCCCAGGTGAGTCACCTGTGGGATACGGCTCACCCGCCCACCGCGCTATGGCGTCGAGGCGCCGCGAAAGGGGCGTGTGACGGGATGACTCGGCGCGCTGGGCGCCGAACGATGCAGCACCGGCACTGCGGGACCGCCCGGCATGCGGCCCCTGACCCGGGCTGTGGGAAGCAGGAAACTCGCCCGACACACGGACGTCAAGCCCTCATGTAAGTTTCATGAGGACTCATGGGCTCACCTCGCGTTTCCCTGCACACTTGGCGGAGCGTCGAACCGGTTGCGTCCGTCTCTCTTGACAACCCCCGCCCGCCGGGTGCACCGTCTCCCCTCGCAACACCCCCGGGGTCTTCCTCGGTTTCCGGCCCACCCGCGAAGCCGAGTTGTTAACGCTAACAATCACTGTGCCCGATCTACCAGGAAGGCAACCGGTGAGACCACTTCCGCTCCACCTCGCCCGCACCCGCAGCGAGCGCACGCGGCCGCCGGGCCGGCTCCGCACGCTCGGCCGGATGTCCGCTGCCACGGCGCTCGCCGCGGCGGCGCTGACCGGCTACGCGATCACGGCCGGCACCGCGCAGGCGGCGTCGCAGGGTCCGTGTGACATCTACGCGGCGGGCGGCACTCCGTGCGTGGCCGCCCACTCCACCACCCGGGCCCTGTACGCCGCGTACAGCGGGAACCTGTACCAGGTGCGGCGTTCGTCGGACAATACGACGCTGAACATCGGCGTCACCTCGGCCGGCGGCTACGCGAACGCCGCGGCGCAGGACTCGTTCTGCGCGGGCACCTCGTGCGTGATCACCGAGATCTACGACCAGTCCGGGCGCGGCAACAACCTCACCGACGCCCCGGCCGGCGGCGCACAGCCCGGACCGGACAAGCTCGCGGTGGCCAACGCCGCACCCACCACCCTGGGCGGCCACGAGGCCTACGGCGTCGCGATCGTCCCGGGCACCGGCTACCGCGACGACGCCACCAACGGCATCGCCACCGGCGATAACCCCGAGTCCGAGTACGCGGTCCTCGACGGCCAGGACTACAACGGCGGCTGCTGCTTCGACTACGGCAACGCCGAGACGAACAACAACGACGACGGCAACGGCACCATGGAAGCCATCTACTTCGGCAGCATCAAGGTCTGGGGCTACGGCGCCGGCAACGGCCCGTGGATCATGGCCGACATGGAGAACGGCCTGTACTCCGGCCGCAACGCCGGATACAACGCCAACGACCCGACGACCAGCTACCGCTACACCACCGCGATGATCGAGGGCGGCGCCAACCAGTGGGCCATCCTCGGCGGCAACGCCCAGTCCGGCACCCTCGCCACCGACTACAGCGGCGCGCGGCCCAACGTCTCGGGCTACAACCCGATGAAGAAGCAGGGCGCGATCATCCTCGGCATCGGCGGCGACAACAGCGACGGCGTCGACGGCACCTTCTACGAAGGCGTCATGACCACCGGCTACGCCTCCGCCACCACCGAAGCCTCAGTCCAGGCCAACATCGTCGCGGCCGGCTACGGCTCCGGCAGCACCGGCGGTGGCACCGGCGGTGGCGGGACGTCCGGGGAGATCCACGCCGTCGGCGCGGGCAAGTGCCTGGACGACCCCAACGGCAGCACGACCGGCGGCACCCAGCAGCAGATCTACGACTGCTGGGGCGGGGCCCCGCAGGTCTGGACCCACACCGCCTCCGGTCAGCTGACCGTCACGAACAACGGCACAACCGACTGCCTCGATGCCAACGGCAACGGTACGACGAACGGCACCAAGGTGATCATCTGGCCCTGCAACGGCCAGACCAACCAGCAGTGGAACATCAACTCCAACGGCTCCATCACCGGCGTTCAGTCAGGCCTCTGCCTGGACGTGGTGGGCGCCGGGACCGCCGACGGCACGCTCATTCAGCTCTACAGCTGCTCGGGCGGATCCAACCAGAAGTGGTCGCTGAGCTGACGTTCTGAAGGCTCAGCAGCAGACAGTCACCTCCTGCCGTCCCGTCACCCGGTGTCGGGGCGGCAGGAGGTGTCCACTCCCCTACGCCGTGGTTCCCGCCCGCGGCGCGCCGAGATGGGATGTGCCGGCTCGGGCGCGGACCGCGTCGATGGATGAAGCCGCCAAGACCGCGCCGAAAGCTTAAGAGCCGCACATGTCGAGTGCGACGGCGGATGGGCGCACCCGCACCGGAAACGGCAGCTCAGGAGGCTGTCATAGCAAGGCCTCAGCCGCGTGCTGCTTTCAAGCCGCGGGCAGTGAAATTTTCAGGTCCGCAGCCCCCTCGTCCCGGCCACTCGACGGCGCGCCCTGGTCGGTCCATCAGGACATCCCACCGGCCTGATGCGCCACGATGCCGCTTCGCCCGGCGGCCTGGTCGAAAGTTTCGAGAGTCAGTCGTTGAGGTTTCGGCCAGCCTTTGACACACTCCACGACGCGAAGGCCCCGGGCCTCGCATCTCAGCCGTCTTCGTCCGCGCTGCGCGGACGAGAAAGGTGAACACCCATGGGTATCGACAGCGATATCAGATCTTCGAGCAGCCGCCGGCTGCGCGCTCGCCTCGCCGCCGCGACGGTGGCCGTCGTCGCCATGACCACCGGCGCCGTCGTCGTGATGGCCGGCAGCGCCTCCGCGGCGACCACGCTCGGCGGGGCCGCCGCGACCAGCGGGCGGTACTTCGGCGTCTCGGTGGGCCAGAGCGACCTGAGCAACTCCTCCGCCGCCAACCTCGCCGGCACCCAGTTCAACATGGTGACCCCCGAGAACGAGATGAAGTGGGACACCATCGAGCCGTCCAACGGCTCGTACAACTTCGGACCGGGTGACGCGATCGTCAACTTCGCGACCTCGCACAACGAAAAGGTGCGCGGACACAACCTGGTCTGGGAGAACCAGCTGCCCTCCTGGGTCACCAGCCTGCCGACCAGCCAGGTCAAAGCCGCGATGGAAGCGCACATCACCGCCGAGGTCAGCCACTACAAGGGCAAGATCTACGCCTGGGACGTGGTCAACGAGCCCTTCAACGACGACGGCACCTACCGGCAGGACGTGTTCTACAACGCCTTCGGCGGCGGCGAGCAGTACATCGCCGACGCGATCAACACCGCGCACGCGGCCGACCCGAACGCGAAGCTCTACATCAACGACTACAACATCGAGGGCTCCGGCGCGAAGGCCAACGCCATGTACACCCTCGCCCAGCAACTGCTCCAGGCGGGCGTGCCGCTGAGCGGCATCGGGTTCGAGAGCCACTTCATCGTCGGACAGGTCCCCTCCACCCTGGCCTCGAACATGGCCCGCTTCACCGCGCTCGGCCTGGACGTCGCGATCACAGAGCTCGACGACCGCATGCCCACCCCGGCCAGCAGCGCCAACCTCACCCAGCAGGCCACTGACGACGCGAACATCGTCAAGGTCTGCCTGGCCAACGCACACTGCCCCGGCGTCACCCAGTGGAACATCAGTGACGCCGACTCCTGGGTCCCCGGCACGTTCTCCGGCTACGGCGCCGCCACGCTGTTCGACAGCAACTGGCAGCCCAAAGCCTCGTACACCTCCGTGCTCAACGCCCTGAACGGCGGCGGCGTCCAGCCGAGCAACTCCCCCTCGGCCTCACCGTCCTCCAGCCCGTCCAGCTCCCCGTCCGCGAGCCCGTCCGCGTCGCCCTCAAGCAGCCCGTCGAAGTCGCCCTCGGCCAGCCCGTCGAGCTCGCCCACCGGTGGCGGATCCAGCTGCAAGGTCAGCTACAGCATCTCCAGCCAGTGGGGAGGCGGCTTCGGCGCCAACATCATCGTCACCAACCTCGGCAGCCCGATCAGCAGCTGGACCCTGACCTGGTCCTTCGGCGCCGGCCAGACGATCACCCAGCTGTGGAACGGCAGCTACACCCAGTCCGGCGCGAACGTCACCGTCAAGAACGTCTCCTACAACGGTTCGCTCGCCACCGGCGGCAACACCACCTTCGGCTTCAACGGAGCCTGGAACAACAGCTCCAACCCGGTCCCGACGAACTTCGCGCTCAACGGCGCATCCTGCACCACCGGCTGATCAGGCACAGAACCGGCCGCGCGTCTGCGCGAGCACGAGTGCCGCACCGCACAACGGCGGTGCGGCACTTCGGTGCGCCTCTTACCCCCGCGAACGCGGCGGAGCCGTCGACGCCCGAACGACCAGGCCCGGTGCGACCGTCAATCTCGGCGCGGTCGTCGGCGACGGCCGCCCGCCCTGGCCCGCTTCGCCACGCACGAGTTCCATGAGCGTCGACAGCGCGTGCCGACCGAGCTCGTCGAAGTGCTGCCGGACGGTGGTGAGAGGCGGGCCGATGAACTCCGCCTCGGGGATGTCGTCGAACCCGACCACGCTCACGTCCTCCGGCACGCGCACGCCGGCCTGCTGGAACGCGCGGACGAGCCCGAGCGCGGCATGGTCGTTGGCGCAGAAGACGGCGGTGATCGGATCGGCCTCGTCATAGACCCGCTGCACCATTTCACGGCCGAGCGCGAAGCCCGAGCGGGCGGACCAGTCGCCTCCGTACATCGGCTCGACGACCGGGGCGCCGCGCTCGAGAAGGGCCCGGCGCCACCCGGCTTCACGCTCCTGCGCCTCAAGCCACAGCCGCGGACCGGCGACGTGGTGGACGGTGCGGTGCCCCAGGTCGAGAAGGAACGAGGTGGCCTGCGCGGCACCGGCTTCGTTGTCGACGGCCGCCGAGGCCACCCCGGCATGGGTACCGCAGCCGACCGCGACCAACGGGATGCCAGAGGGCACCTGGCCGAGCGCGCGCACGGCGCTCGCCTGAGGCGCTATCACAATCAGGCCTTCCACAGCCTGGTCGCGGAGACGGTCCACGGCGTCGAGCACCGCTCGCCGGTCCAACGACGAGAGCGCGGCGACCATGACGAAGTAGTCGAGATCCTTGGCGGCCTGTTCGATCCCGTACAACATCGAGGCCGGCCCGTAGAGCGTGGTGTTGAAGGCGACGACGCCTAGGGTCCGGGACTTCCTGGTGACGAGCGCACGCGCGGCCACGTTCGGCCGATATCCCATTTCCTTGATGACCTCGAGCACGCGATCGCGCGTGGCCGGCTTCACGTTCGGGTGGTCGTTGAGCACCCTGGAGACGGTCTGGTGCGAGACGCCTGCGAAGCGCGCCACGTCCGCCATCCGCGGGGCCCGTCCGTCCGGTCCTCCGCCGGCCGCGGCAGGCCGCGGACGGGCGGTGAACCCGTTCTGGACGGACAAGGGCGCTGATTCGGGCGAAGCCATGGTCGAAGTGCCTTCCTCGCGAAGGGAATGCGCGAATCGCAGTGCGGTGGTGATGCGGCACGAGCCCCGGCCGCATCCGTGATGTTGTAGCGCGGGCTCCCCGGCACCGTCCAGCGCTCTGATGTCTCTTCCGGCCCCGCAAGCGCCCAGTGATGGGATGGCTGTTCGCGAACGCCGCGGAACTATCGAAGCACACTTATGAAATTTTCACTATCCCCTATCGGATTTCCGTCCGAAGGGGCTTATCGGCAGCCGCCTCCACCCCCAGCTGGCAAGGGATTCCGGATACCGACCGAGCACGCCGCGCCGCGCGGGTCGCCGCAGACACCTTGCCCACGCCCACACAGCTTGGCAGTTTTAACTGGCGACACCTCACCATCTCGTCAGAATCATCCCATCACCCACATCGGCCCTTTTCTGCTCGACATCTCATGTTAACGCTAACAGATACAGCATCCCTCCTCGGAGTGTGCACCGTGAGTCTTCTGCGTCATCGTTCGTGGCTGGCCGGCGGCAGCGCCGCCGTGCTGGCCGCCGCCGGGTTGACCCTGGCCTCGACCACCACCGCCCAAGCCGCCGCCGGCTGCCAGGTCTCCTACACCGTCAGCAGCCAGTGGCAAGGCGGCTTCGGCGCGAACGTCACCATCACCAACCTCGGCAGCCCGATCAGCGCGTGGAGCCTGGGCTGGTCCTTCACCACCGGCCAGGCCATCACCCAACTCTGGAACGGCAGCTACACCCAGACCGGCACGAACGTCACCGTCACCAACGCCTCCTACGACGGCGCGATCCCCACCAACGGCACCACCACGTTCGGGTTCAACGGCTCCTGGACCACCGCGAACCCCGCCCCGGCCCAGTTCACCCTCAACGGCACAGTCTGCACCGGCTCGGTCGCCAGCAGCACCCCCAGCGCCACGCCCACCACCGCGTCACCGAGCGCGAGCGCCTCCCCCAGTGCCTCGCCCACGCCGTCATCGACCGGCGGCGGAACGGGCGGGAGCTTGCCGAGCAGCTTCAAGTGGAGTTCGAGCAACATCCTGATCAGCCCCAAGTCCGACTCCACGCACAACATCATTGCCGTGAAGGACCCGTCGGTCGTCTCCTACAACGGCCGCTGGTACGTCTACATGTCGACCGTGGACGCGAGCGGGAACTACGGCATGGCGACCATCAACTTCACCGACTGGTCCCAGGCCGCCTCCGCGCCCGTCACCTACCTGGACACCACCCCGATCGGCGGCGGGTACAAGACCGCACCCATGCTGTTCTACTTCGCCCCGCAGAAGCTGTGGTACCTGACGTACCAGACCGGCAGCAACATCGGATACTCGACCAACCCCGACATCACCAACCCGTCCGGCTGGAGCGCGACGCACAACTTCTACAGCAACGGCATGCCCTCGATCATCAGCCAGAACATCGGCAGCGGCTACTGGGTCGACAGCTGGGTCATCTGCGACACCGCCAACTGCTACCTCTTCTCCGCCGACGACAACGGCCACATCTACCGCTCGACCAGCTCGCTCGCCCAGTTCCCGAGCGGCTTCGGCAACGGCTCGAACACCGTCATCGCAGCCTCGGACAGCAACAAGAACGACATGTTCGAAGCCGACAACGTCTACCAGGTCGCCGGATCGAACACCTACCTGCTCATCGTCGAGGCGATCGGCACCGACGGGCACCGGCTCTTCCACTCCTGGACCTCGAACAGCCTCACCGGGACCTGGACCCCACTGGCCGCGACCCAGTCCAACCCGTTCATGGGCGCCTCCGACGTCACCTTCCCGTCCGGCACCCCGGTGTGGACCCAGGACTTCAGCAGCGGTGAGGCGATCCGCACCACCTACAACCAGACGCCCACGATCGACCCCTGTCACCTCCAGTACCTGTACCAGGGCGTGGCTCCCGGCTCGACCCAGAGCTACAACCTGCTGCCCTGGCGGATCGGCCTGGCCACCGGAACGAACCCGGCCTGCTGATTCAGGACAAGACCGGGTCCTCGTCCGCAAGGGGCTCGGCGTCGTCGCCGCGGTCGTCCAGCACATCCGGGACGGCCGCGGCGACATCCGCGAGATGTCTCCTGAGCCACGTCTCCGTCGTGTTCACATGCATCAACGCCGTCGCCTGAGCAAGAGCGGCATCACCGGCCGCCAGCGCGTCGTAAATCGCCTGGTGCTCGTTCAGGGTGCCCTGTGCCGCATTTCCGTCGATCATCCCGCGCCACACCCGCGCACGCACGGTCCGGCCGGCGATCCCGTCCATCAGGCTGGCGAGCGTCTCGTTGCCGGTGGCGGCCACCACGGCGCGGTGGAAGGCCGCGTCGTGCCGGTTCAGGAGCTCCACGTCGTCGTGGGCCGCGCGCATGGCGGCGAGGTGGCCGGCGACCACCTCCAACGCGTCCGCCGAGATCCTGGTGGCCGCCAACCCGGTGGCCACCGGCTCGAACAGCCGCCGGGCCTCGATCATCTCCAGCAGAGTGTCGCCCTGCAGGAGCTCGACCGCGGAGCCGAGCCCTTCGAGCAGCACCCCGGGCTCGAGACTGGTGACGTAGGTCCCCGCGCCGCGGCGGATCTCCAGCACCCGCGCCATCACCAGCGACTTGACCGCCTCGCGCATCAGGTTCCTGGAGATCCCCAGCTGGGCGGCGAGCCCCGGTTCGGAAGGCAGGCGGGACCCGGGAGGCAACTGGCCGGACAGGATCAGTTCCCGGATATGCTCGATGGCCTTGTCGGTCAACGACATCTGTCGCACCTCACTCAGGGACGCCTCGCTGCGGCAGCGTAACAGCACGCTGCCGGTAATATAGAGGCGGAGACAGGAACCAGGCGCGGCGCGACCACGTGGCGCGACCCTGTGGGCGGGGGCCTATTGGTATCCGGCGGCCACGATGCTCGCTTGGATGGCGCTGTCGGTTGCGTCCGAGGGGTAGCCGGCGACGATGGCGCCTTCGTAGAACGTGCCCTGGCTCTGGTTGGTGTTGCGGGCGCAGCAGTCGCCGCCGCTGCCGAGGATGATCGCGCCCTGCTGCTTCATCGGGTCGTATCCCGGCGGGAGTGATCCGTTCCACAGGGTGCTCAGCGTGCCGGACTGCGCGTTCGCGCCCTTCAGCGCCATCTGGGTGCTCCCGTTGTTCTTCAGCATCGCGGTGACGAACTTGCTGGTGAACGCGCGCTGGCCCGGGTTCCAGGAGGAGCTGCCGCCGGGGAAGAGCCCGTACTCGAGGTCCGCCTGGACCCACGGCCCGGTCCCGGAGCAGCCGCCGAACCAGCAGCTGGTGCCGAAGTAGATCGCGTCCATCGCGCCGGCGCCGTCGGCGCTGCGGTCGGTTTCGCTGTTGCCGTAGTCGAAGCAGCAGCCGCTGTTGACGTGCGTGCCCGAGGTGACCATGTAAATGCCCTGCGGACTGCTGCCGGTGGGTATGCCGGAGGATGAACCGTTGTGCCAGTAGCTGTTGCCGGGCTTGATGTAGAGCGAGTAGGCCTTGTGGCCGCCGGCGCTCAGCGACTCGGTGGTGGCGGTCGCCGCCGTGTCCTCGCCGCCGGCTCCGCCAGAGCCCTGATACGTCATGTTGTTGCCGTGTCCGGACTGGTCGTAGACGATCGTGATCACGCAGCTCGTGTTCGCGCAGAACGCGTCCTGGGCCGCTGCGTTCGCGTATCCCCCGGTAGCCAGGACTCCGATGTCCTTCGTCGTGTTGTCCGAGGAGCGCCGCACCTGGTAGAGCGAGCCGGAATACGCGGCGTAAAGCGCACGCACGGTGCTGTGGGCCGCGACGCACGGGGTGCCCCCGGCCGCGTAGATGTCGCACGGCAGCTTCGACGAACTGGCCGTTCCCGTCGGCGACGCGGAAGCGGACGCGCTCGCGGAAGCACTGGCGCTAGCGCTGGTGGCGGTGACCGCGCCGGTGCAGGTGGTGCCGTTGAGGGTGAACTGGGCCGGGGCGGGGTTCGCGGTGGTCCAGGAGCCGTTGAACCCGAACGTGGTGGTGCCGTTGGTGGGGATCGCGCCGTCGTAGGAGGCGTTGGTGACGGTGACGTTCGTGCCGGTCTGGGTGTAGCTGCCGTTCCAGAGTTGGGTGATGGCCTGGCCGGTGGTGAAGGACCAGCCCAGGCTCCACGCGCTGATCGGGCTGCCGAGGTTGGTGATGGTGACGTTCGCGCCGAAGCCGCCTTGCCACTGGCTGCTGACGGTATAGGAGACCTGGCAGCCGGCGGCGGCCTGGGCGGTGGTGGTCGAGGCCAGGGTCAACCCGGCGGCGGCCAGCACGGCGGCGCTGCCGCCGGCCAGCCACGAACGATGACGCAGAAGACTCACGAAAACGTCCTGTTCTGTCTCGAAGCAAGAACTGCCGGGCACGCCCGGAGGAGGAGCGAGCGCGCCCGGCAGCAGCCGTGTGATCTTCAGACCCCGGTGATGGTCCATTCGTTGTTGGTGCTGCCGTTCGGCGCCCACAGCTCTGCCGTCGAACCGGTCGTGGTGCTGCCCGCGCCGTCCAGAGCCGTGCCGGACCCGCGGTTGACGATCTGGTACCGGCCGTTGCCGACGCTGGTCAGGCTCCACTGCTGGTTGTTGCCGCCGTTCCACGCGGCCTGGCGCGCGGGCGCACCGTTGGCGGTGTCACCCCAGCTGTCGGCGACCATGCCGTTGGTGTTGTTGACGATGCGGTAGTAACCGCCGCCCAGACTCACGAACTGCCACTGCAGGTTCGGGCTGCCGTTATAGGACCACTGCTTGAGGTTGGACCCCGACGCGACGCTGCCGCCGCTATCGAGCACGAGCCCGCTGGTGGCGTTCGCAATCTTCGTCCAGCCGGTCGGTATGCCACTGCCGCTGCCGCCCGTGCCCAGCGTCGGAATCTGCCCGGAGAAGGTCAGCTTGACGACATACGCCAGGGCACTGAACGGCGCCGTGGAAGCGGGCATGGCGAGGTGCAGGCCCGAGGCGTCCTGAGTGGGCTTGGGCAGATTCGTGTAGCTGCCCGCCGTGTTGCCGAGAAGCTGCGCCGAGACGAGATTGCTCAGACTGAACTGGTTCGAGTTCAGCGTCGCGATCGTCATCGTGCTCCCCTGCCAGCCGAGCGCGGTGGCATACAGCACCGTGCCGTCCTTGCTGCGCGTGAAGCGGATGTCCTTCGCCGTGCCCGCGACATCCCCGGTGAACGCGCCGCCACCCATCTGCGTGGGCCCCTCGCCATACGCCGTCCACGCCCGGGTCGCGTAGATCGACTCGCCGAAACGGCCGAGATAGTCGCCGATCCCCAGCAGCACGGACTGCTGCGCGGAGGGGATCGTGCCGCTCGCCATCGGCGCGATGTTGAGCAGCATCGTGCCGCCCTTGCTGATCCGGTCGATCATCGAATGCAGCAGCTGCTGGGTCGTGTAATAGCCGATACCGGTGACATAGCACCAAGTGGAGCCGGAGATGCTGTCGTCGGTCTCCCAGTAGGGCGTCAGCAGCCCGCCCGGCCCTCCACGCTCGTAGTCGTAGACCTCGCCCAGGCTGTCGAACCCGTCCTTGTACGTCGTCAGGACGTCCTTGTTCCAGGCGACCGCCTGGTTGAAGTAGTAGGAGAGGAACTGCAGCCGGTAGCTCTCCTCGACCAGGTTCAGATCGAAGTCGTGGTAGATCAGGTCCGGCTGGTAGCCGTTGATCACCTCGACGAGCTTGTTGTACCAGAGCTGGTTCTCCGCAGCCGTACCGAGCTGCCCGTAGAGCTTCTGCAGCGTGGCGCTCGACTGCGCCGGCACGTGGTCGTAGTAGCCGTTGAAGTGGTACGCGGTATGGAAGGTCGTGATGAACTTCAACCCCTGCGCGCGGATAGCCTGAGCGTGCAGGCCCACCAGATCCAGATGCGGACCCCGCCCGACCGAGTTCCACTCGTTGACCTGGCTGTTCCACATCGAGTACCCGTCGTGGTGCTCGGCCACCGGCCCCGCGAACTTCGCACCGGCGCTCTTGAACAGCTGAGCCCACGCGTTCGGATCGAACGCGCCGCCCGCCGAGGCGAGCTTCGGCGCGAACTGCACGAAGTTGCCGGACTTGTCGTACCCGCCGTCGATGAAGTCGTTATACGGCCACACCGACGGATCCCCGTAGGTCGCGATGTGGTGGGTGTTGCACGCGTCCCCGGAGATGTACATCCGCCGCGGGTACCACTCGTCCCCGTACGCGGGAACGCTGAACACACCCCAGTGGAAGTAGATCCCGAACTTCGCGTCCTGGAACCACTCCGGCGCCGGCGGGTGCTGATCGACCGAAGCCCACGAAGCGGTGTAACTCGACGGCCCGCTGGTGGCGCCCGCGACATCGACGCCGAGAAGGCCCGCCGCACCAGCGGCCCCGATCGTCGTCAGCAGCCTGCGCCGAGTGATCTCGAAGGCGGAGAGCGAAGACATGTGATGCCCTTCAGCAGACGGAATGAGTTGGCGGCGCAGCAGCCGGCCGCCCTCGGCTCGTTAGCGCTCACAAGCTCGCGCCGGTCTGACGCTCGTTCATGTGATGGGATGTGTCAGCCCGACGAAGCGGTATTGGTGGGTGACGATGCCACTGCACTGCGATGAGCGCAAGAGGCCGGATTCGCGCTCACGCGGGACGCTGGGCCCCGGGAGCACTCGTCAGCACTGGTCACGCCACCTGTCTGGCGTGCCGAGGCCGGTGCGCAATGGAAATTCGTCGAAGGACCCTCATGCTCGCCCGACGGAACCCTGCCCTAGCGCGACGGCATGACATCCCATCACATGCCTTCCAGCCCAGTCCGAATCGCCGAAGTCGACCGCGCGGGCAGCGGCAAACTAACGGTGCCCTCGAAGCGCGCGTCACTCCGACTTGTGAACGCTTCCAATCCAGCGGCCCCGCGATCGTGTAGACGGCGACCGATCTTCGGCCGTCCGTCACGACTCGATCCTGGAAGATGCTCGCTCGTAAGATCCCTGTTCAGGGCGCTTCGCCCCAGGGCCTCTGTCGAGAATTGAACTCAGGCGAACTGAAATTTTCAGGCCGCCTTCATCTTGACCGTTGTGCGGCGCCGCCGAATGCCACGCACGCCGCGAAGCACCAGACCGCCGGCGCCACGGCTCGCCTGCATCCGCAGAGCGCGCTTGTGTCGTATCAGCGACACGACCGCCGAACCTTGACAGCGCTCTTCGACGGGTGCAGGCTCACCCCCCGAGACGTCTCGAATCCAACTCCGCAACTTTCGAAGACCTCGAAGCGGCGTCCGCGTGTTAACGCTAACAGTTTCCCCTTGATCGTCAGCGGCGTCGCAGACCGCCCTGGCCGATGCCCACCATCGGCCGGGCCGGGGTAAAGACCCACCCACCTCGACCAGAGGAGGTCGACCATGCCTCCGGGCACCTCGATGCTGCGCCGACTGCGCGGCAGCCGCGCCAAGAGCATCGCGATCGCCGCCACAGTGGCCTTCGCGTCCGTGCCGGCGATCGCGCTCACGGCAGCCGCGCCGGCGCAGGCCTTGGGCAACGGGCTCGCGCTCACCCCGCAGATGGGCTTCAACGACTGGAACGCCTACGGCTGCAACGTTTCCGAATCCCTGATCAAGGCCACCGCGCTGGCCATGCACAACGACGGTATGCAGGCCGCCGGCTACCAGTACGTCAACATCGACGACTGCTGGATGACGAAGACCCGCAACAGCGCGGGCCAACTCGTGCCCGACCCCGCCAAGTTCCCCGACGGCATCTCCGGCACCGCCACCTACGTCCACTCCCTCGGCCTGAAACTCGGCATCTACGAGGACGCCGGCACCGCCACGTGCGCCGGTTACCCAGGCAGTCTCGGGCACGAGACCACCGACGCGAACTCGTTCGCCGCGTGGGGCGTCGACTATCTCAAGTACGACAACTGCAACAACAACGGCGTCAGCGCTCAGACGCGCTACACCACCATGCGCAACGCCCTCCAGGCCACCGGGCGCACGATCCTGTTCTCCCTGTGCAACTGGGGCCAGGAAAGCGTCTGGACCTGGGGCGCCGGCGTCGGCAACTCGTGGCGCACCACCGGCGACATCAACGCGAGCTTCTCCAGCATGCTCTCCAACTTCCACACCAATGTCGCCCTCGCCTCATACGCCGGCCCGGGCGGCTGGAACGACCCCGACATGCTCGAGGTCGGCAACGGCATGAGCGCCACCGAAGACCAGAGCGAGTTCTCCCTCTGGTCCGAAATGGCCGCGCCCCTGATCTCCGGCACCAACATCGCCAACGCCAGTTCGACCACGCTCTCCATCCTGACGAACAAGAACGTCATCGCCATCGACCAGGACTCCCTCGGCAAACAGGGCACCGAGGTCTCCTCCAGCGGCGGACTCGACGTCCTCGCCAAACCGCTCGCCAACGGCGACGTCTCCGTCGCCCTGTTCAACGAAACAGGCTCGAGCGCAACCATCTCCACCACCGCGGCGGCCATCGGAAAGTCCGGATCCTCCAGCTACACCCTGACCAACCTGTGGACCGGGACGACATCCACCACCAGCAGCTCCATCAGCGCCTCCGTCCCCGCGCACGGCACGGTCATGTACCGGATCGCCGGAGGCAGCAGCACCGGCGGAGGCGGCACTCAGGGCACGAGCGGCGAACTGCACGCCATCGGTGCCGGCAAGTGCCTCGACGTGCCGAACTCATCGACCACGCTCGGCACACAGGTCGGGATCTGGGACTGCAACGGCGCCTCGAACCAGATCTGGACGCACTCCGCGTCGAACCAGCTGACCGTCTACT
The DNA here is from genome assembly GCF_000504285.1 of Actinospica robiniae DSM 44927. Classification (NCBI taxonomy): domain Bacteria; kingdom Bacillati; phylum Actinomycetota; class Actinomycetes; order Catenulisporales; family Actinospicaceae; genus Actinospica; species Actinospica robiniae. The sequence continues at coordinate 1,850,725 of NZ_KI632511.1, forward strand.
CGGGCAGCACCCAGATGTGCCTGGACGCGTACAACAACCAGACGAGTGCGGGCACGAAGGTGGAGATCTGGTCCTGCAACGGCCAGGCCAACCAGCAGTGGAACGTCAACTCGAACGGCACCGTCACCGGCGTGCAGTCAGGGCTCTGCCTGGACGTGACGGGCGCGTCGACCTCCGACGGCGCGCTGGCCGAGTTGTGGACCTGCAACGGGCAGAGCAACCAGCAATGGAGCCTCGGCTGAGCCCGCGATGCCCGCGTTGCCCGCACGTCGCCGCGCCTGGCTCGCGTTCGCTGAGCCGGGCGCGGCAACCGGCTCTCCCACATCACACGACAGACACGCACGCTGCGGCCGGCCACACCCGGAGCGCCGCACCGATCAAGGAACAGGAACCTGGGGGCACCGGATGAGCCAGCATGATCTCTCCCTGCTCGCACGCCGCCGCGGGCCCGATCCATCCAAGCGGCAGCCGCCTCGGCCGGACCCCCTTCTCGAGCTCGTCGAGGTGCGGCGGCTGTTCGAGCCGGCCACCGCAGCCCTCGCGGCCGCACGCGTCACCGACGCCGATCTCGCGGAATTCGCCGCACGACTCGAAGTGATGGCCGCGGTCCGTAATGATCCAGCGGCCTTCGCAGCACACGACGTCGCATTCCATCAGGCAGTGACGTCCGTGACCAGGAACGAAATGCTGATGACCCTGCTCAACGCGGTATCCGCCCACGCTCTGCTCGCCGATCTCCCCCACCGCGTCCTCGATCACGACCTAGCGGACATCGTCCTCGCCGAGCACACCGCCATCCACGCCGCCCTCGAAGCACGCGACCCCACGCTGGCCCACGCGGCCGCGCTCCTCCACGTGAACACGACCGAGCAGTGGCTGCGCCGACACTTGGGGAACGTGCCGCCCGCTCATTGACGGCTCCACTCGTAGTAGGACGCGACGGCGGGCTGCCCGGTGTAGTTCGGGCCGGCAGCGTCATCAGCGCCCAGATAGGCTGCCTCGAAGTTCAGCGTGCAGGGCCCGAGGCAGCTCACGCGCTTTCGTCGCGTGTCATACTCCCATCCGGCTCTCCTCACGGCCGACGCGACTCTCCGCGCGCTGCTGCGGCCCCGGACGTCACGGACGCTCTCCGCGTCGAAATCCGCCACGAGCAGGCCATCGGGAACAAGCCACGAGGCGGCCCGTTCGAGCACACGAAGTTTGTCGCCGACATAGTGCAGGCCGTGCACGCAGGTGATCAGATCGAAACTCCGACGCGGCGACCAGTCGGCGACCGACGCCGCGATCAGCTCAAGCCCCGGTGGCCGAGGCCCGCCCATGAAGTGATCGACCAAGTCGATGCCGACCATCGTGACCGCCGCCTCTGGCCGCTCGGCCGCGATCCGTCCCGCAGCGTAAATCAGGGCTTTGCCGGACCCGCAGCACAGGTCGAGCCACGCCTGCGCACCTTGCCGCGCCGCGAGGAACTCGTACGGGTCAAAGCCGAGCTCCTTCGCGTAGCTGTTGGGGCCCGCCAGACCGCGCTCGCGGTTCATCGTGTTGTTCGCGACAACCGCCGACGCGGCCAACGCGGTGTCGTCGAGCAGCCGCCCTGAACTCATGTCTTCGGTTCCCCCGTTAGCGCGCTGTCAACGGCCGGCACGTCACGTTCCACCTGGCACGACCGTCAGGGTAGCGGCTCCGCTGCCACCGAAGATTCGTATCATCACCTGAGGGCTGGATGCCGGACTCCTGGAACGAGCGATCGGATCCCCGCTCTTTCCGCGCCGAGCCGGACAGGCGACTTGACAACCCGTCAGCAGGCAGGAGAGTCTAGGTTCTAGATGAAAATGAAAGTCGTATTCATATGAATCTGGGAGGCGGGCCGCGATGAAGGTCGCGTTCGTCGGCAAGGGCGGCAGCGGCAAGACGACGCTGTCCGCGCTCTTCGCCCGGTATCTGGCCGAGGTCGCCCCGGTGGTGGCGGTGGATGCGGACATCAACCAGCATCTCGGGGTCGCGCTCGGCCTCGACGAACAGGCCGCCGGTTCGGTCCCGGCGCTGGGCGAGCACCTGAAGGCGGCCAAAGAGTTCCTGCGAGGCACCAACCCGCGCATCCGCAGGGCGGCCGAAATGGTCAAGACGACTCCCCCAGGCCGGGGCTCGCGGCTGCTGAGCGTCAACGGGGACGACCCGTTCCACCGGGACTGGGCCGTTCCAGCCGGAAAGGTACGGCTGCTGGCGACCGGGCCGTTCGCCGACGAGGACCTGGGAGTCTCCTGCTACCACGCGAAGACCGGGGCGGTGGAGCTGTACCTCAACCACCTGCTCGACGGTCCGGGAGAGTACGTGGTGGTGGACATGACCGCAGGGGCGGACAGCTTCGCCTCGGGCCTGTTCACCCGCTTCGACCTGACATTCCTGATCGCCGAGCCGACCCGCCGCGGGGTCTCGGTCTACCGCCAGTACCTCGACTACGCGCGCGGCTACGACGTCGCGCTGCGGGTGATCGGCAACAAGGTCGCCGACGAGGCGGATATCCGGTACCTGCGCACACATGTCGGTGAGGACCTGCTGGGCTGGCTCACCGTTTCCGGGTACGTACGCGCAGCGGAGCAGGGCCACCTCGGACCCCTCGACGCGCTCGAGCCCGAGAACGCCGCCGTCCTCGCGACGATGCGTGGCGCGGTTGACCGGCGGGTCAAGGACTGGGGTACCTTCCAGCGCCAGGCCGAACTCTTCCATGTCCGCAACGCCCTCGCGTGGGCCAACACCGCGATCGGAATCGACCTGCGCGGTCAGATCGACCTACTTCACCCCCGGGCCAGCGGAATCGGATCCGCCCGAGGAGCCCGTGCCCGCTGCCGTTTGACGCTCGGCCCGGCCTCGTCGACAGCGCTTCGGCAAAGCCGGGCAGACCCCACCCTTCACACCCCTGACGAAAGGAATCCGACGATGTCGCTCGACGTCTCCGACGAACTGCTCGCCCAGGCTGAGGCCGGCGAGGTAGACCCCGCCGCGTTCCTCGACACGGTGCGCACCTCCCTGCCGTACGCCTACGCAATGGTCGAACGCCTCGCCGCCGACTTGGCCGCCGGCCGCACCGCCGACGGGTTCGGCTTCGTGGACAACAGCACCGCGCCCGAGACCGAGGCGGAGCGCGGCCAACTGCTGCGCGCCCTGGCTTCCAACGCCATCCGCTCCAGCCTCGAGGCCCACTTCGGGGTCGCACTCGCCTTCCAGAACTGCCACCGGCTGGCCGTCTTCCCGGCCGGCACCGAAGGATCGGCGCAGTACCGCAAGTTCGTCTCCGAACGCGCCCAACTGCTCAACCAGTCCCCGCTCCTGCGCGACTGCTGAGCTGCGATCAGCTACGTGTCCTCGTGGAGCAGCCTCAGCGCCGCCCGCCGAAGGCCTCCCCATCTGCGACGATTGCATTAGTCATATCACTGATATGGACTGCGACGAACGGGTGTTCCTCCTCCCCCGGTCGACCACGACACCCGATACGCCCGTATTTGCCCTATATTTAGACAACATCCCGGATGAGGAGTTGTCATGAGCGATCGCGCAGGGCGCGGCGCGAGTAGCGGGCCTCCGGCCGACTCCGGCCTGGGCGCGGCCATGGGCGAGCTGTTCTACCAGGCGCCGGTGGCGATGATCTGCGTCGACCCGCAGCTGCGGATCCTGCACGTGAACCAGGCTTTCTGCAGGCTTCTCGGCCTGCCCGCGGAAGGGATCATCGGCCACCGGCTACCCGAGTTCCAGCATGGCTTCGATACCGGGTTCATCGAGCGCACCACGTCCGCAGAGGTCGTCGACCAGGGAGTCGCGGTCATGGGCGCCCGGCTGGCCCAACGCCTCGCCGACGGGAGCGAGCGGACTGTGGCTTGGTCGGCGTTCCCGCTGACCCTCGACGGCCGGCAGCTCGCCGCGATCGGCATGCTGACCGACGTCACCGAGCGCGAGGGGACGGTCCACGAGCTCGAGCGTGCGCATTCCCGGCTGGATCTGCTGGAGCGGGCGGGCAACCAGGTCGGCACCACGCTCGACGTGCGCCGCACCGCCGCCGAGCTCGCCGACCTGGTGGTTCCCGCGCTCACCGACCGGATCGCGATCGACCTGCTCGACAGTGTGGTCAGCGGCGCGGCCGAGGACACCCATGAGGGCGATGAGCTGCGGCTGCGCCGTGTCGTCCTGCGCGATGTGAACCCGGAGCGGCCCCCCGTCTTCGCGGAAGGCGAGCTCATCATCACCCCGCTGACGGTCTCGCCCTCCATCGCCCTGACCACCGGCAAGCCGATTCTCGTCGCCGATCTGAAGAACTTCGGCGGCAAGGCCCTGTACAACGCCGGGGACATCACCGCGCTGCTCGCTTCGGGCATCCATTCGTTCCTCATCGTGCCGATGATCGCGCGAGGGGTCACCCTGGGTGTTGCGAACTTCGCGCGCGCCGAGACACCGGAGCCTTATTCGGACGCGGATCTGCAGCTCGCCGCCGACGTCGTCTCCCGCGCAGCGGTCAGTATCGACAATGCACGCATGTATATGCGCGAGCATGCCACTGCGCTGACCTTGCAGCAGAGCCTGCTGCCCGTCAGGATTCCGCAGGTGGAGGGGCTGGCGACTGCGCATCGGTACCAAGCGGTCAGCAATGCCGCACAGGTCGGCGGCGACTGGTTCGACGTGATCCCGCTGGAGGCCGGCCGGGTGGCCCTGGTCGTCGGCGACGTCACCGGCCACGACATCCACGCCGCCGCGGTCATGGGACAGCTGCGCACCACCATGACCAACCTGCTCCCCCTGGGCCTGCCGGCGAGCGAGATCATGAACCGGCTCTCCCAGATCGTCTCCGACCACGGCGAGGAGACCGGCGCCACCTGCGTCTACGGCGTCTACGACCCGAGCACAAGGCGGTGTCAGTTCACCACTGCGGGACACCTGCCGCCGGCCCTGCGCCACCCCGACGGCACCGTCGAGTTCATCGACGCCCCCACCGGCACGATGCTGGGCCTGGGCCTGAGCGACTACGACCCCGTGGACGTCGACCTCCCGCCGGGATCAACCCTCGTGCTCTACACCGACGGGCTTGTCGAGAAGCCCGACCAGGACATCGTCACCGGCATGGCCCGTCTCGAGGCGGCGCTCGCGGAGAGCGAGACCTACCAGCCTCTCGGCGAGCTCAGCGACACCATCCTTTCCCGTTTGGGCCCCTTCACCGATGATGACGTCGCCGTGCTCCTGGCCCGCACCGACGCCGGCTCCGACGAGCTGTTCATGACAGCCAGACGCCAGCCACATCGCGCCAGTGAGAGCCGATAGGCGGTGGCGGGCCGGGCGGCGCGAACCGCGCGTGCACGTGGTGGCCGACCCGGCCGGCGTCACCGCCCCGGTGTGCTGGGTCCAGGTCCTCTCCTCAGCTCAGGCACGCACATGAGCCGGCGCAGTCCGGCTCATGTGCCAGCCGTCGCAATGCGGGCCGATCAGGTCCGCGGGCCAACCTGCCAGGTCGACGGCTGCTTGGTAGACGGCTTCGCCGAAGGAGAGGACCGCGGCTTTCGGGTTGTCCTGCTCGCGCAGGCTGGACCACGGCAGCAGTACCAAACCGGCCTCCGGATTCCATCCGGCCCCCTCGACTCCCCAACTGCGCCCTTCGAGTCCCTGAGGCTGAGGCCAGATATACGCGTACATCCCGACGGCGGGCGCCTGTGCGCTGCCGAAGGAAAAGCCCACCGATACGTAGGCCTCCAGCTCGCCGTTCTGCATGAACGCCGGCTTGTTCGGCCTGGGCAGCGTCGGCTGCGCGCGGTAGCGCGTGGATGAGAGGTCGAATCCGCCCCACATGACTCCGACGCGGGGCCGGTGCCCGAGGTAAGGCGCCTGCCACGTCTCGAGACCGTCGGCGACGAGGTTGAACCCGCGCCAGACGAGTTCGGCGGCGGCCCCGTCCCAGTGCCGGTGCTCGACGTCCTGGTCGAAACTCGGCGCCGCGTCCGGGATCTCGCACACCAGTTGGCTGGCGGGTGGACGAATCCCCAGTTCACCGGCCGCCTCGCAGAACGCGGCGTGGAACGCGGCGACGCTGCCGTGGGTCAGGCTCAGCGTCCGCGTCCCGGAGTCGGCCTCGATCAGGACGTCCTCGTCGAGCAGCCGGTAATGGACCGAGAAAGTCACCCCCGGTTGGCGCAACGTCGGCGTGCGCAGACCGCGGGGCGTGACGTCGAGCACGACGTTCCCCCAGCCGACCTCGAACGGCTCGTCGAGCGTGTACTTGCCCGCGACCTGTACCAACCGGTTCAGAAAAGCGACTGTCGGAGCCAGGTCGCCGTAGGACAACTCAGGCCACTCCTGTACATGATCACCCATAGTGGCATTCTCGACGAGCGGGCTTCAGATCCGGCCAGGCGCACCGGCTGGCAATAGTGGACGTAACGCAGACGGCTGCAAGTCTTGGAGGCCACGAATAGACGAATGCCCCGGCAACCCGGCGGGCGCGGCCGATCGACGTTCTGTGATGAACCTTTCATGCTGCGTACTCATTCCGGCAGGGCTCTCAACAGCCGTACTCGCTCGCGGGCGAAACTTGCGACGTCCAGGAGTTGAGGCGCGCCAGCCGCGAGTGAAACAGTGCCCTGAACCCCGCGTCCGCCGCAGGCCGATCCTCGTGAGTCCGGTCGCCGGACTGCTCCTCGTACCGGAAGCACGCCATCTGACAGGAGCTGCGCAATGGCCGTCAAGCTGAGCGAGGTCCGGGTGCCGTTCGAGGGTGACGGGGCGGGTGTCGGGGAGCTGACCTGGGGTCAGGCGGGGATCTGGCGCACGACGCGGCGTACCGGCCGGACCATGAACATCGTCGTGGTGATGCCGCTGCCCGAAGCCACGCCGCTGACGGAGATGGCGGCAGTGCTGCGTTTCATCGTCGGACGGCATCCGGCGTTGCGCACCCGGCTGCGGTTCGCGGACGAGTCGTCTGAGGACCGAGTGCCGCAGCAGGTCGTCGCGGCGTCCGGCGAGGTGCCGCTGCAGATCGCGGACATCGACGAGGACGACGACCCGGCGCTCGTCGCGGAGGAGATGCGCTCGCGCTACGAGCTCACCGGCTTCGACTACGAGCACGAGTTCCCGGTGCGGATGGGGATCGTCCGGCGGGCGGGGGCGCTTCTCCAGCTGGTGCTGGGCTATAGCCACGTGATGGTGGACGGTGTCGGACTCGGTGTGCTCACCCGCGACCTCGATCACCTCGACCGGCTCACCGGGGAGGCCGACGCCCCGTTCGACGGGCCGAGTCCGCTGGAGCTGGCCCGCGCGCAGGCCGGCCCAGCCGGGCGGCGCCAGAGCGAGCGCTCCATCCGCTACTGCCTCGCCCAACTGGCGCGTCTGACGCCGTGGAGTCCGGCCGAGCCGCCCACCCCTCGTGAGCCGCGGTTCTGGGAGCTCGTGGCGTACTCGCCCGCGATGGAACTCGGGATGCGCGCGGTCGCGGCGCGCACCGGAGTGCCCACCACCTATGTGCTGCTCGCCGCCTACGCGTCGGCCGTCGCCCGAGTGTTCGGGCGCAACCCGAACGTCGCCCAGATCGTCGTGAGCAACCGGTTCCGCCCTGGTCTGGCGGAGGCGGTCGCTCAGATCTCGCAGCACGGGATCTGCGTGGTCGACACCGCGGACGCCACTTTCGACGAGGTCGTACACAGGGCCTACAACGCCGCTACGAATGCGAGCTTCCACGGGTACTACGATCCGGCGGATCACGCGGCGATGCTGGAGGAGGTGACGGCTGCCCGCGGCGGGCGACCGCTCGGGCTCTCCTGGCACCTCAACGACCGCCGCGGACTGTTCAGGTCGGACGACGACACCGCCGAGGCCGCCGTCGGTGGCAGCGATGGAGAAGGTGCCGTGTCTATCCAGGCCGAGCTGACCAGGGGTCTCCCGCTGACCAGGATGTACTGGGACCGCCGGCAGGCGATGTTCGACGGCGCGCTCTTCCTCCAGGTCGACTCGGAGCCTGCGCTGGCCGCCCGGCGGGCCCAGACGGAAGGGCAGCCCGCCGTCCACTTCGAGGTCTGGACGGACACGCACGAGTTTGCGCTCTCCCAGGTCGAGGAGCTCGTCCGGGAGATGGAAGCGGTCGTGGTGCGGGCCGTCCTGGACCCGCGCGCGGGCGGGTGACGGCGACGGTCCCCGAGCGCCGCAGCACATACTGCTCAGCGTCCCGTCAACCCGCGAACGCGCGGGTCCCGGATCGACTCCCGGCCCTCGCGGCGGTGGGATCTCTTTTTCTCGGAGGGTTCGACCGACATGGAAAGCAGCGCGCAGCGGCACTCTACGGCCGACCACGGGTCACCGCTCGAGGTTGTGGCGTTCTTCCTTCCCCAGTTCCACCCGATCCCCGAGAACGACCGGTGGTGGGGCGCCGGCTTCACGGAATGGACACACGCCGCCGCGGCCCGCCCACTGTTCGACGGCCATATCCAGCCGCGCCTGCCCGCGGACCTGGGGTTCTACGACCTGCGTGTGCCCGAGACCCGCCGCGCGCAGTGGGAGATGGCCTCCCAGTACGGCGTGACCGCCCTGTGCTATTGGCACTACTGGTTCGGCGACGGCGCGCAACTGCTGGCGCGGCCGGCCATGGACCTGCTCGAGAACCCGAAACTGCCGCACCGCTACTGCCTCGGCTGGGCGAATCAGAGCTGGACCGGAGTGTGGCACGGGCGCGGCGACGAGATCCTGCAGCAGCAACGGTATCCCGGGCAGGCCGACCACGTCCGCCATTTCCAGTACCTGCTGCCCCATTTCCTGGACGAGCGCTATCTCAAGGTCGAGGCCAAGCCCGTGCTCTACCTCTTCCGACCCGGCGCCATCCCGGATCTGCCCGGCCTGGCCGCGCTCTGGCTGCAAATGGCCGCCGACGCGGGACTCCCCGGGCTCTACCTCGTCGGTGACGCCGACGGATCGTGGATGCGGCAGGCCGATCACCCGCTCGACGCGGCGGTGTGGAACCCGGCCCCGCCACCCCGGGGGCACGAACTGGAGCAGAGCTTCGCCGGCGTGCCGCTGCGCGAGGGCCCGAGAGCGTACCTCTACGACGAGATCTACGCCGCCTGGCTGCTCTCCGGGCTGCCTGCCGACGTGCGGCAGCACCCTTGCGTCGTGCCAGGCTTCGACAACACGCCGCGCTCGGGATCCCGCGGCGTCCTCTTGCACCGCCCCGACCCCGACGTCTTCGAGGCCGCCGTCGAAACCGCCGTCCGCCGGGAGCGGGCCATGCCCGGGCCGCGGATGGTGTTCGTCAAGTCGTGGAACGAGTGGGCGGAAGGATCCATCATGGAGCCCGACCAGCTCTTCGGCCGGTCGTTCCTGCGCGCGCTCGAACGCGGTCTGCGACTCCAGCAGCGGTAAGACGGCGATGGCGACGGCCGGAGCGCCGCATCAGCGACGCGTCGGCCCGTCCAGATGTGCGCCGGCGCCGACTTGGTACGCCTCATGAAGCCAGCCGGCGAACTCGTCGTCGAGCTCGTCGAGTGTCTGAATGCGGAAGTGATGGACGAACAGCCGCCTGGTGTATGGCGTGGACCTGGTGATTCTGGGCTCTTCGACTCGGCGCTGCAGATCCAGATACCCGGTCAAGGCGTGCCTGCCGAGCGCCGCGCCCGCGAATCCACGACGGACGCCCTTCAAGGTGATCGCGGTCTTCGACACGGCGTAGCCGAATGGACCACAATCCTCCGCCAACCCGATGAACCGATCATACAATTCAATAACCTGCGACGGTTTTCCCTGCATGTGCCGCTCTACGGTCCACTCCACGTCATCCATGGCGTCACCCTAACCATCACGTCAGACAGTCCCGATCATGATGTCCGGCTGCCGTAATAGCCGAATCCGCCCGACGACGCGCGGAAGCAGTGGGCGCCTTGGACGACCTCTACCATGCGCTGTCGGCCAAAGCATGGGCTATCTGAGCAAGACCCACACGGACATGGAGAAGACGCGCTGCGGGCCGCGGTGGGAGCGATCGGCGCCAGCTCGCCAGTGCACAGTGACGCCCATCGCCAATCCAGCGCCACGGCCTCGCGCATCGCCTTGTCCTACTCCCCTTCTCTCTAGGTTCTGCGCGAGGCCTGGCTGCGGCGCGACGCGGGGTCAGAACATCGCGCCGTTGGCCCGGACGGTCTGTCCGGAGACCCAGCCGGCCGCGTCGCCGACCAGCCAGCCGACGACGGGCGCGATGTCCTCGGGCAGGCCGAGGCGGTTGCGTGGGCTGTGGTGGGTGGCGGCGGCGATGGCCTCGGGGGTTTCGGCGTCGCGGTAGAAGGAGTCGTCGATCGGGCCGGGTGCGACCGCGTTGACCGTGATGCCGCGCGCGCCGAGTTCCTTGGCCGCGGCCAGCACCATGCGCTCGACGGCGGCCTTCGAGCCCGAGTACAGGCCGTAGGGCCCGGTCATGATCGAGGTGAGGGTGGTGGAGAGCACGACGTAGCGGCCGTTGTTTGCGACCGTGCGCGCCGTGGCCCGCAGGGTGTTGAACGCGCTGCGGGTGTTGCGGTCGATCAGATGGTCGAAGTCCGCGTCGGTGAACTCGACCAGCGGCTTCTTGATGACCGCGCCGGGCGTGTGCACGACGATGTCGAGGTGCCCGTAACGGGCCACGACGCCATCGAACAGATCATCGACCTCTGCTGAGCGTCGCGCGTCGGAGCAGATCGCCTCGGCCGGGACGTCGTGCTTCTCCAGCGCCGCCAGGGTCTGCCCGGCGGCGGCATGGTCCCCGGCGTAGCTGATGACGGTGCTCGCGCCGCGGGAGGCGATCAGTTCGGCGATCGCGGCGCCCTGGTTGCGGCTGCCGCCGACCACCAGAGCCACTTTGCCTTCGAGGTCGCGTGCGGGGTTGTTCGACATGCGGCGGCGTTCCTTCCACAAGACCGGGTGCTGATACGGCCAAGCCTGTCGCTCCCGCCGCCGATCATGAAGTGCCGGGCTCACCGATCCGGCTGTGTATTTCGCATAGCCGGGGTGGAACGCCCGCGGGTGATCGGCGAGAATGGCGCCATGCCGGAGGATCTCGCGTCGCACGAGCGGATACGGATCCTGATCGCAGAGGACATGCACCTGCTGCGCGAGGCCCTGGTCGGGCTGCTTTCCGCCGAGCCGGACATGGCCGTGGTCGCACAGGTCGCCGACGGCACCCACATCGTGCCCGGCGCCCTGCAGCACACACCGGACGTCGCGATCATCGACATCGGACTGCCGGGCCTCGACGGCGTAGAGGCCTCTATCGCGCTGCGGGCGGCACTGCCCGCCTGCAAGGTCGTGATCCTCACCGGGCTCGCCGGGCCCGGCCAGCTTCGCCGGGCGCTGCAGGCCGGGGCCTGCGGGTTCCTGCCGAAGGACGCGCGCGCCGCGGAACTGACCGCCGCGATCCGGACGGTGGCCGCGGGCGGCCGGGTGATCGACTCCGCCCTCGCCGTGGCCGCGCTGGCGACGCCTGTCAGCCCCCTGACCCAGCGCGAGACCGAGGTGCTGCGCCTGTCCGCCACCGGCGCGCAACCGACCGAGATCGCCGAACGGCTGTTCATCACCTATGGAACCGCGCGCAACTACCTGACCTCGGCGGTGGGCAAGCTCTCGGCGCGCAACCGTGTCGACGCGATCAGGATCGCCACCGAAGCCGGCTGGATCTGAAGTCGGAGACGGGCCGGCTCAGCACGGCTCAGCACGGCTCAGGCTGGCTCAGGGCCGGGCGGCGAACTCGGCGACGACCTCGAAGCACCCGTGCGCACCCGGCCCGGCGCTCACCCGGCCCCCGGTCCGCTCGGCCATGCCGAGCAGCCCGGAGCCGCCCGCGCCCTGCTCCACCGCGCCGACGCCCGCCCTCGGCGCCGACGCCACACCGTCGTTCACGACCCGCAGGCGCACCAGCTCAGCCGTCGAAGTGATCGCTATCGTGCAGATGCCCGCGCGGCTGTGGCGCACCACGTTGGTGACCGCTTCGCGCAACACCACCGCCAACGCCGCGTCCACCCCGGGCGGCAACGGATCGGGCGGCACCGACACCTCGGGGCGCACACCGACGCTCTCGAGCACGCTGAGCGCGGCGGCCACCTCGTCATCCGTGCGCAGCACCGCGGGGCTGACCGCGAGCGCTTCGAGTTCGGCCCGTGCACGCTGCGCGAGCTCGGCCAGCACGGCGAACCGCGCGTACGCCGCGACCGGATCGGAGGCGAGCAGCCGACGGCACGCCTCGCCCTGCAGCGCCAACGCCGAGAGGCTGGAGGAAACCAGGTCGTGCAGATCCCGGGCCATCCGGGTGCGCTCGCGCACCACCGCCTCACGCGCCAGATCCCGCCTGGCCTCCCGCAGCACGACCACGAGCTGGGACAGCCGGATCAGACTGTAGGAGACCCAGGTCAACACGACCAACGACATCACGTCTCCGCCGATCCCGGCGAGATTGGGCAGCGGCGGAGGGTAGAAGAACAGTGATACGTACGGAACCGCCGCGACCCCGGTGACGATCCAGGCGTCGCGCCGCCGGTACTGCGTGAAGACCGGGCCGAGGAAGAACGGCCACAGCAGCGTGAAGAAGTTGAACTCCCAGATCACGTCGCCGAGCGGGAACGCGCTCGGAACCAGGATCAGCCCCAGCAGCACCGTCTGGCGCCGCGAGGGCCGCATCACCAGCAGCACCGCCCCCGCGGCGACGACGACGGGCACCATCAGCAGCAGCGTCCAGAACCGGTGGAACCAGGCGAGCGCCTCGAGAATCACGACCAGCGCGTCGCACCCGTACACCCCGGCCAGCGTCCACCTCGCCGCCAGCGGCGAGACGATCGGCGTGGCGGGCGCGGCTTGCGTGGTCGGCCTCGGAAGTGCGGTCTCCCGGTAGGCGCCCGCCGCCCGGCGCACTTCGGCCAGCGCCGCCCTGGCCGTCTCGATCACCGCTTCGAGCCTGGAGTCCGCGTCATCGCGCGCCCCGGCCTCGAGCGGCTGCGCCGACTGCCGTTCGAGCTCACGCAGGTGCCGACCCACGAGCGCGCGCAACTCCCCGTCCAGCCGACGCCGCTCGCGCGCCAGCAGTTCCCGCGCCAACTCCCCCCGCGTCGCATGCAGGTGCGCCACCATGGCGGCCAGGGCATAGAGACCGAACACGATGATGCCGTCGATCGCGGTCTTCGCCGCCCTCTCACACGCGATCACCGCCCCGTCGCCCAGCCGGACCCCGGCGACGTCAGTCGCCACCAGCAGCAGCGCGAACAGCGGCCAACCGACACGCGCGCGGAAAGCGCACAACGCGACGACCGCCAGCGGCCACGGCAGCCAGTCCCAGTGCGCGCCGACCAGCACGAACGGCAGCAGGTAGAGCGCCGCGACCGAGACCAGCAGAGCACTGCGAAAAGCGGGCTTCGACCGGCGCGACTGCCGCAACAGCAGCACCATCGGCGGATACGGAGCCATCGCCGACAGCACCGACGTCCACGCCAGGCCCTCCTGCCACGCCGTCAGCAGCCTGATCAGCATGACCAGGCCGAGCGCGGCCCACATCATGGTCCGCACCAGGCCGAGCCGCAGATCCCCGGTGTCGTCGCGTTCGTCGCCGAGCCCTGATCCGGCGACCGAATCCACTCGCACCCCCTCGTGAAGACCCCCATGATAGGCGATCTCTCACGCAGGGTGCTGAGGAACTTCCCGCGGCTCACGCAGCCGACGTTCCGCAAGCTGATCTCCAGCGGCGTACCATCACAGGACACGCATACGCCGTCCACCGGCCGCCGAGGGGAAGCGCAGGCCTGATGACACGCCACCAGCCCACCTGGGCACCGGATCCGGCGGAGACCGAAGCGCCCTCCGCCGCGCGCATGTACGACTACTACCTCGGCGGCTCGAGCAACTTCGCCGCGGACCGCGCGCTCGCCGAAACAGTACATCGCCAAGCTGCCCGAGATCCGCGCGATCTCCTGGGCGAACCGCCGGTTCCTGCGCAGAGCCGTGGCCTTCCTGGCCGGCCAAGGCATCGACCAGTTCCTCGATCTCGGCTCGGGCATACCGACGGTCGGCAACGTGCACGAAGTCGCACGGGCTCTGAACCCCGCGTCCCGCGTCGTCTATGCCGATGTCGGCCCGGTCACCGTCGCCCACGGCGCGCATCTGGTCGCGGGCCTCCCGGGCGTCGCCTACTTGCGCGCGGATCTGCGCGACACCGCCGGGACTTTGGCGGCGGTCCGCAGGGACGCGACGCTGGACCTGACGCGCCCCGTCGCCGTGCTGATGATCGCGGTCATGCACTTCGTCCCCGAGGAGGACGGACCGGCATCGATCCTCGACGACTACCTCGGCGCCGTCGCCCCCGGCTCGTACCTCGCCATGAGCCACGCTACGAACGACTACCAGCCGGCCGCGATGCGCGAGGCCGGCGGCGTCTACCGGAAGGCGAGCCACTCGATGAACTTCCGCAGCCGTGAAGAGATCGCACAGATGCTCACTGGGACCGAACTCGTCGAACCCGGGCTGACCGACGTCATCCGCTGGCGGCCCGATCCCGACGACCTCGACCCCTACGGTGGGGACGTCACCCGTTACCACCTCCTGGCAGCGGTCGGATACCGCCCCTGACGGCCCCAGGCCTGCCGCGTCTTATACGCGTGGGCGTACGATGGCACTCCAGCGGGGCGCGGGGCAGGTGCGCCGTGGGCGCGGGGGGATGGCCGGCAGAGCATGGTTTCGGTGGCGAAAGACGGTGCGGCTGGTGCTTCCACTCCAGCCGAGGAGCGCAAGCTCGCCCTGCTGATATTGCGTATGCAACTCGTCCTCGCGGCCCTGATGACGCTTGCCATCGGCTGCTTCGCGGTGCCGGCTCAGCTGGCGGCACAACACTACGATTCGGCGCCGCGCTGCGCTGCCGCGACGCAGGGTCCCGACTGCGTCGCGTTCGTGCCCGTCACCGCTGTGGGCCAGGACGCGCTCCATGAGCCGTGCAGCGTCGCCCGCTCGGTCGGTGCCAGCGGCTGGTAGGCCTTGGCGGCGACGCGACCGCCGCGGAGGCGCTCGAGGCACACGCGGTGGAACAGGTGACGTCTCTCTACTGGATCTGCGGTGTGGACACCGAATCCGCCGACGCCGACGCGCACGCGCCACTCATCGCAGCATTCGGCGACTCACTCATTAACGGGGACGGCAGCACCCCCGGTGCTCACGACCGCTTCCCCGACCAGCTGGCCCGCCGCCTCGGCATCCCCGTCCTGAACCTGGGGATCAGCGGGAACCGCCTGCTTCGCGACGGCTTCGGCCGCAGCGGTCGCCTGGCTGCAGGCGGGTGGGCCTTGCGGTCTCATAGGTCGATGATCACATCAGTGGTGGGCCGGCAGGAGCACGGCAACACCCGTCCGGGTTGGACCGGTTCGAGCGGGGTGGGTGCGTAGGTCACCTCGCCGGAGACCAGCCCGGTCTCGCAGGTGCGGCACACACCTGTGCGACATGACCAGCGGGTCGGCACGTCGCAGGCCTCGGCGAATTCGAGGAGGCTCTTCTTGCCCTCGTCGAATCGGGCGCCCAGGCCGCTGCGCGCGAACGTGATCATGGGGCCGGTCCCGGGTGGCCCGGGCGGCTGGTGGGGGTGGTGTTCGCCTTCCCCGACGACGCCGGGGTTGATCGCGTCGAGCGCGCCGAAGGCCTCGGTGCGGATGTTGGGTGCCTGAAGTCCGCAGGTGATGAGGCTCTCGGTGACCGCCGCCATGAACCCGGCGGGCCCGCACAGGTAGGCGGTGGCTTCCGCCGGCAGGGCGAGGCCGCCGAGGGCCTGGGCATCAAGGTGGCCGTAGCGCACTTGCCCGGGGGCGGGTTCGTTCCCAGGGTTGCCTGCGCGGCTGAAGAACGTGAAGGCGCGCGCCGCCGGAAGCTTCTCGAGCAGCCGGCGAGTCTGCGGGCCGAAGCCGAGCTCGTGAGGGCCGCGGCTCGCGTGCAGCCACCACACCGGCGCCGCGCTTTCTTGAGCGGCTAACTGGTCGAGCATGGCCAGCACAGGGGTGATGCCGACCCCCGCGGAGATCAGGAGGACGGGTGGGGGATTTTCTGCCTCGACTTCCAGGGTGAATTCACCTCGGGGCGCTGCCACTTCGAGCTGGTCGCCGCGGTGCACCTGGTCATGAAGATATGTGCTGACCTGGCCGTGCGGCTCGCGTTTGACGCTGATGCGGTAAGCGGTGCGGGTGGGGCTCTGCGAGAACGAATAGCTGCGGACCGCGCTCGCGTCGGCGCCCGGCACACGGATCGTCAGATACTGCCCGGAGCGGGCCGGCGGCAGGTCGGAGCCGTCGGGGTCGGCGAGATAGAACGAGGAGACCTCAGAGGTCTCGGGCACGACTTCGGCGACCTTCAGTGTCCTGAAACCTGACCATGCGGGTGCCACCGGGGTAGGCGGGCGCGGTTTGTCGGCAGCGTCAAGCAACTCCTGCAGTGACGTTCGCCATCCGGCACTCAGGGCGGGCACGCGGACGGCTCTGCGCAGTTGCTCGGTGTCCGGGTTCGGCAGGTAAAGCAGTGCGTCGATATCCGCGACACTCACCTCGCCCGGGCCGCGGGCGGTGCGAACCACCGAATCCCCTGGCGCGACACGACCCTCGGTGATCACCCGCATGTAGAAGCCGGGCCGGTGATGGGCCACGAGCAGTGAAGCCATCTCGGGGTGCCCGATGCGCATGCCCGCGCGGAAGCAGGTCACGCGCGGTTGGCTGACTTCGAACTCCGCCTCGCCGATCCGGTAGCGGTCGCCGATGCACACGTCGGTATCGGGCAGTTGGTCGACGGTGAGGTTCTCGGCCAAGGTCCCCGGACCGAGGTCCGAACGCTTGAAGTAGGAGCTCCAGTACTCGTAGGACTCGATCTGGTAGACCATGACGGCGCGATTCGGTCCGCCGTGCCCCTCCAGGTCGCCCTGCCCGTCGCCCTCCATGCCCGTTCGCCGCACCATCCGGGGGCCCTCGACCGGGTCCTTCCACGCTCCGGTGTACACGGTGCGCCCCTGCCAGGAGTGGTCGCGGGACATCCCCACGTTGACGGAGACCACTTTGGGCATCGCGATCAACTCCTTCCTGGTCGTGCGGCCGGCGGGCGCACCCGCGGTGTTCAGTGCTCCGAGGCGCAGGTGCGATGCGATCGAGTCGTCATCAGCCCTCGGTGCCTACGCGCTCGACCTCGTCTGCGTCGAGCCCGCGGTCGATGCCGTGCGAGATGACCTGCTGACCCGGCTCGAGCGCCAGGGGCGCACCGTCAAGGGTGACGGTGAGCAGGTCCGGCTCGAAGGAGACCATGTCGCGCACGGGCGCGACCTCCTGCCAGGCCTGCGGATAGGACCAGGCCGCCTTCGATGCGCCCTCGACGTCGTAGTAACTGCACAAACCCTTGTACGGGCAGAACGTCTGGCCCTCGACCGGAGTCAGGGCGCTCTCGTCGATGTCAGCGCGCGAGACGTACCAGCGTGGAGCGAAGCCGGATTCGAATAGCGCGAGCGGCGAGCGGGTGTCCGCGACCACGCGATCGCCGGTCCTGACCACGAGGTGGCGGCTCGTACGGCGGATGTCGATCCGGTGGTACATGTCGGCCGCGTGGCCGAAGATGCGCTCGTCTTCCTCGTAGAAGGCGTCCATGCCGCGCCAGGCGAAGGCCACGCGGTCCTGCAAGACTTGGGCGTGCGCCGGCAGACCCGTGTGCTGCCAGGCGGCGCGCGGCGTGGACGCCTCACCGGCCGAGACCGTGAACCACGCGGTCTCGCCGAGATCCTGGTGCCGGGTGACCTTCTCGAGGCGCTCGAGCACTCCGTCGGCGACGTCCGAGAGCGGGAAGTAGGCCACCGGGTAGCGCGCCGGCTCGTGCAGCAGCACCACATCCTCGCTCTCGGCGATCCACGATCCGCCGAAGCGTACTCGCATGCGCCGACGCAGCGGTTCGGCGTACAAAAGCCGCGTGGGCAACGCCTCCGGTGTCAAGAAGTGTCCTACGCCGCGCTCCGACAAAGGGCCTTGCTGCCACGCCAAACCCATGACCTGACTCCTTCTCGCGCGCGGTGCCCGAGAGAGCGGCCGCGCTTCGCATATCCGTGGACTGAATCGGTCACATCGCCGGGTTGGGGTTGGGCGGGCCGAGGTACGGGAAGTCCGGACGCAGGTCTGGGTGCGGCGGTACGGCGCCCGAGGTGACGGTGCCGTTGCTCAGGAACGCCATGCGTAGGGTGAATACGTCGTCGGCCAGGTGGCGGCCGTTGTCGGGATAGACCGCAGGACGTCGACGGTCGTAGCGCAGGATGTCGGGCAGCACGGTCCGGGCCGCCGCGTCCGCCTCGGCGGGAGCGTAGCCGTGGTCTTGCAGGATCCGGGCGAACGGCTCAAGGTAGGCAGCTACGTCGTCCGCGGGGTGCCCGGCGTTGTAGGCCTCCTTGGCGTAGTCGGGGTTGATGAATGGGTTGATCGTCGGGTGTCCGGCCCGGTCGACCTGGACGTAGCCGCCGTTTCGCGGCACGCTGACCGTCGCCCACACGCCGATCTCCGGGTCTGCGCCCAGCATGCCGTCGGGCACGTCCAGGGCCATGCACACGATGTTCTTGCCGGCGAATGCGTCCTGGCCCGTCCATTTGAACCCGTGCAGTGCGCCCTCGGCGTCGGCGAAGAACGGGTCGCTGCGTACGCCGGCGAAGATCCTGCACTCGCCGCCGGCCTGGACCGGCTGCGCCGCGTCGTCACGCCCGACCGGGGCGGCCTCGATGAGCACCGTTCCGAGTGCCTCCGGCTGTCGCGCGTCCTCGCCGGTCGCGTAGCGGACGGTCACGCTCTGGCCGCCGTCCGCGGCATCGGCGAACACGAACGTGAACGCGGCGTCGGCCAGCAGGTCCCCGTCATTGTCGATGTTGATCCGGTAGACGGCGTCGGTGCGCAGCGTCTCGGTCAGGAGGAACGGCGGCGTCGCGCTCAGGCCTGTCATATACGGGTTCGCATCGAGAATCAGCGAGGTCCGGCCCGAGGAACCCGGCGTCGGGAACACGTACAGGTCGGTGAGGTCGAGCCGGGCGTCGTCGCCCGGGAAATGGAGGTAGGCGCCGCTGTAATGATTGGACATGACTACTTTCTCCGGCCGATTGCTCTCCATGCTGAGATATCCATCATCGAGTAAGTCCGTGGGATCGGAACGATGCTCGGCTGATCGGAGACGCATCCGGGCTCACGATGAGCCGGTCGGGCTAATACTCCACTTATCGTTCGTGGTCTGTCGGTACGCCGACGGGGAGGCCGCCCGGGTGGTGACGGACGGCACGAACGGGGTGTTCACCCCAGCCTGGCCTGGCATCGTGGCACGGTCAGATCATGAAGAAGCCCACCCCTCGCAAGACCGCGCTCCTCGGCAGTTGCGCCATGGCATTCGCCGGAGGAATCCTCGCGGCTGGTCCTGCGCACGCCGCTGCATTGCCGCCCCACATCACGTGTAGTTACGGGGATGTGGCCAAGTACGACAACGATGGTCTGACTATTCATGGATTCGACTGCACCGGCGGAGAACCCGATCCGGGCTCCGCGGCGCGGGTCACGTTGATCAGCGACGACGCCACCTTCGACTGCGAGCGCGCCCAGTTCACTCCCGGTTTCGGTGCTCTTTTCGCCAGTCATTGCACACCCGCCCAGGTTTCCATCTCTTGCCAGGACGGATACCCGGGCTTAAGAAGCCTGGTCGCGTTCGGATGCACCGGCCTACCTGCTCGGCTGGGCGGCCCGGCGAAGATCACCCTTACCTCAGGCCCCTCCACCGGCACCTACGAGTGCCGGGTCGTCGTCGCCGCAGACCCGGACAGAGGGGTCATCGCCGCCGAGGACTGCGATCGCGCCCGCTAGCGACGCGTGCCTTCCTCCTGCGAGGCTTTGTGCGCGGCGTAGTTCGCCGCGGTGCGCATGAAGGCGCGGATGGCCTGGCCGGTGTGCGATTTACGCCAGATGGGGGCCCACTCGATCGGCGTGCTGGGTTCAAGGGGCACGCAGGTGACGCCGGGCCGGGGATAGTGCTGCTCGGTGTGGGCGCCGACGATGAGGGCGCCGAGTCCGGAGGCGGTCAGGGCCAGCGCCTCTTGGAAGGTCTCGAACTGCGGGCCGGGGGCGATCGGAACGCCCTGGGGGGTGCGCTCGAGCCGCCGGTCGGCGGGCCAGTCGCCCGGGCCGCGACCGGCGATGCGCAGCATGGGTATGTCCGCGAGGTCCTCGAAGCCGACGCCTTCCCGGTCGGCGAGTGGGTGCGCGGCCGGGAGCATGAGCATGCGCCGTTCGCGCACCAGCACGGGGCCCACCGCCAGATCGGGTTCCTCGACCGGCAGGCTGAGCACGAGCACGTCGAGTTCGCCGGCGCGGAGCCGGTCGAGCGCATCGACGATCTGCGCTTCACGGGTGCGCACGGCGACGTCAGGGTGCTGTTTCCGGAAGACGGCGACCACCTCGCTGAGCACCGTGCCAGCCAGACCGCTGACGAATCCGGCGCTGAGCCGGCTGGAATCGCCCCGCGCCGTGGCGGCGGCCGCGCGGTCGATTCCGGCGTTGATCATCTCGTAGCCCGGGCGCAGGTCGCCGAGCAGCTGCCGGCCGAGATCGGTGAGTCGGACCCGACGGCTGGTGCGTTCGAACAGCGGAGCGCCGATCTGCCGTTCCAGCGCTCTTACGGTCTGGCTGATCCGTCCGGTGGGTCACATGCAGACGCTCCGCAGTGCGGTCGAAGTGCAGCTCCTCGGCCAAAGTCAGGAAGGCCTCAAGCTCAAGGCGTTCGATCACCCCGCCCCTCCGGTCCCGATCGTTGAACCCGGCTAAACGCCGGTTCCGCCATCACGCGTTGATCATCGTATCGGCAGCCTGGATGCTGGTCACAGGCACACCTCTACGGCCCGGGCACCTGGTACCGGCGCGGCGGCCTGGTCGCCGAGAACCTGGCGGCCGGAACGATGCCGGCAACCGACGCGGTCAGTTCCTTCCTCCACGTGCAGGACGCCGCGCACGCGGCCATCAAGGCCCTGGCGTGGCCGCCCGGACCGGTGAACATCGTCGACGACGAGCCCGCACCCGGCCGCGTCTGGGATTCCCGTCTTGTGCGAAGCCCTCGGGCTCACCCCGCCCGCGCCGACCCCAGGCCGCGCCGGATGGGAACGCGGCGCGGACAACACCTGGGCCCGCGACATCCTCGGCTGGCAGCCGCTTCACCCGTCCTGGCGCGCCGGCTTCGCCCAGCTCTGAGCGGCGTCCAGGAGCGGGCTACTTCAGCGTTCCGGCCGTGAGGCCTGCCTGGACCTGCCGCTGGAAGGAGAGGTAGACGGCGAGCATGGGCAGCATCGCGATGGTCATCCCGGCGAACAGGGCGGGGAGGTCTCCGGCGTAGCCCTGGGCTGCGAGCAGGTTCACCAGGCCCTGGGTCAGCATCTGGTGCGCCTCGGTGTCACCGCGCTGGCGCTGCATCAGGACGACGGGAAGGAGGTACTGATTCCACTGCCCGAGGACGTTGAAGATGCCGACCGAGATCAGCCCGGGCTTGGCCATGGGCAACATGACCTGGAAGAACGCCCGGGTGTGCGAGCAGCCGTCGACGAAAGCCGCCTCGTGGACGGCCGTGGGCAAGGTCTGGAAGAACGCGTGCAGGAAGAACACGGTGAACGGCAGGGAGAAGGAGATGTAGACCAGCGCGAGACCGGTGTACGAGTTGAGCATGTGGAAGTTGTTGACTTGGAAGAACAGGGGCACCAGGGCCAGGTAGATCGGGAACATCGCACCGGCGACGAAGCCGTAGTAGACGGTGCGGTTGCCGCGGAACTTGTAGCGGGCGAGCACGTAGGCGGCCATCGCGCCGAAGAGCATGGTGCCGGTGACGGACATGGACATGACGATCAGCGTGTTGCCGAAGTAGCCGCCGATTCCGGTGGACCAGGCTCGGCCGAACGCGTCGAAGGACCAGTTCGTCGGCCAGGCCCAGGCGTCGGCGCCGATCTGGAGGTTTGTTTTGAACGAGCCGAGGACGACCCACAGCAGCGGAAACGCGATCATGAAGGCCCAGAGGGCGAGGAAGCCGTGGGAGAAGACGTTCAGGACCCGGCCGTCCTGGCCGAACGTCCGCAGACGCCCGTCGCCGGGCTCCTTGCGCACTCGCGTCCCGGACGGGGCCTCGGTCTTGGTGGTCATGGTGGGGGTCCTTACTCAGTACTCGACGCTGTCGCGTCGGGTGAAGCGGAGCATGACGAACGAGAGCACGAGGGTGATCGCGAAGATCACCACGCCCATGGCGCAGGCATAGCCCGCCTTGCCGAAGGTCAGGAAGTTGCGCATCAGGTAGGTCGCGAGGACCTCGCTGCGGTAGTCGGGGCCGCCTCCGTAGCTTGAGCCCTGGGTCAGGTTGGCGACCAGGGCGAAGCCGTCCATCGCGGCGATCGACAGGTAGACCCAGGCGGTCTGGACGGAGTCCCACAGCAGCGGGACGGTCAGGCGCAGGAACGTCTGGCCGCGTCCGGCGCCGTCGAGCAGGGCGGCTTCGAAGATCTCCTTGGGTATCGACTGCATCGCGGCGGAGAACAGCACCATGTAGAACCCGACCCACTGCCAGATCAGGATCGCCAGGATGCACCACAGCACGGCGTTCGGATTCGCCAGCCAGCCGAGGGGGTGGGCGGCGTCGATCAGGCCCAGTTTCACGCCGATGCCGTTGAACAGTCCCGCGGAGTCCGAACGGTACGCCTCCTGAAAGATGATGATCAGGATGGCGACCGACAGGACCTGGGGTAGGAAGAAGACGACGCGGTAGAAGGCCGCGCCACGCACGCCGCGGATCCCCGCAGCTCCGGCGCGGCCGCCCGCGTTGAGCATGAAGGCGAAGAACAGGGCCAGGACGATGGTGATCGGTGGGAGCACGATCAGCATCAGCAGGTTGTGCCACAGCGCGGAGCGGAACACGCTGTCGCCGAACAGCTCCTTGTAGTTCTGCAGGCCCACGAACTTGGTCGGCGGCGTCAGTCCGGACCAGTTCGTCAGCGAGTAGCCGAAGGTCTCGAGGTACGGCCACAGGACGAACAGCGCGTACAGGCCGATCGGACAGATGAGGAAGGCTGTGACGAACAGGTTCTTCCGGAGGTTTTTGCTCAGTCGCATGGACGGGCGCTCCTGATCGGACGCTTGGGGCAGATGGGCCGGTCGGCCGGGGACGGGTCCGCGCGGAGCGCGTCGTCCCCGGCCGTGGCGTGGTTCAGCTGCGGGTGTACTTCTGGATGGACGAGTCGGCAGCGGTCTTGTCCGCGGCGGCCTGCGCCTGCGTGATGAAGTCGGCCGGCTTGATCCGACCGGCCATCAGGTCGCCCATCGCGTTCTCCAGGTCCGTCTCCAGCTGCGGGTACCAGTTGGCATAGTTCCAGGTGATGACGTTGTCCCCGGCCGCCGCGATCAGGTCGCTGGAGGACTTGGTGCCCGGCGTCATCGCGGCCGCGACTTCCGGGGTGATGGCGCCGCGCACGACCGGCAGTGACTTGGCGTCGAGTGCGAAGGCCGCGCCGCCGGCCTTCGAGCACATGATCCGCATCAGCTCGAGCCCGCCGGCCGGGTTCGCGGCCTTCGCCGGGACGATGAACGCCTCAGCCGCGACGGCCCGCACGGACGTGGCGGGCATGACGTCGCCGGCGACCTTCGGCATCGGCATGACGGCCATGTCGAACCCGGCCGGGGTGATCCCGTCCATCTCCTGCTCCAGCCACGATCCGCAGGGGACGAAAGCCGCCTTGCCCTCGGTCCAGGCGGTCTCCGCCTGGATGTTGGTCAGACCCTCGGTGCCCGGGAGCATGTAGCCGTCAGACACGAGCGAGTAGATCGCCTCGACCGACCGGACGACGGCCTCCTCGTGCCAGGCGTTCGGCTTGAGGTTGTCGATCTTCTTCATGATGTCCTGGCCGCCGGCCTTGGCGACCATGTCCATGAGCGGCACCATCATGTAGAACGGGTACTTGCCCTGGTGGGCCCACGGGGATATACCGGCGGCCTTGATGCTCTGGCACAGGGTCGTGAACTCGTCCCAGGTCTGCGGGACCGTCCAGCCGTGCTTCGCGAACAGCGTCTTGGAGTACCAGACGCCGTACACGGTGAGCGCGTAGTTGAGCGAGTACATGCTCGTACCGATGAGGCCGGCCTCGACGGTGCCGGGGACCAGCGTGTCGCGCACCGTCTTCGACGGGTCGTCGATCGAGGGCGCGTCGAGCAGGGCGTCGAGGTTGGTCAGCTGCCCGTTGGTGTGCAGCACGTTCAATTGAAGCTTCTGCGCGCCGTCGTCGAAGATGAAGTCGGGCGGCGAACCGGCGTTGAAGCGGGGCTGGAGGTCACCGGTGACGTTCTGGCCGCCGCCGGCGGAGATCTTGGCGGACGGGAACTTCTTCTGGTACATCGCCTGGAAGGCCTTGGCGAAACCGCTGCCGAGGCCGCCTTCGAAGAAGTAGACGTCCAGCGGCGCCGTCGACTCGACCCCGAACGGGTTGCCGGCGCTCTTCGCACCGGTGGGGGCCGCGCCGGCGCCGGTGCCTCCGGCGCAGGCGGAGAGCAGACCGGCGGTCGGAACCGTCATCGCGGCGATGGTCGCGGAACGAACCAGGACTTGCCTGCGGGTGCCGGCGGTGGAGGTGCCATGAGCGAAGGACATCGTCGTTCTCCTTGAATCGGTGGCGGGAAAGGGGCGCCGGAGATCGGCGCCGGAAGCAGAAGGTCGGTGCGCGCGGCCGGTCGGGCGGCGGTGCGGCGGAAGGCGCCGCTCAGGCGTCCAGAGCGTCCAGACGAACCACGGTTCCGGTGCGCCGGGCGCTTTCGGCGGCCCAGACCACGCGGTGACCGGCCAGGCTGGTGCGGGCATCGGAGATCAGGGTGCTCGGGTCCCCGCTCGCGACGGCGGTCAGAAACGCATCGATCAGGGCGTCGTCGCCGCCGCCGTGCCCGTCCGCGGCGGACGCGCCCGGGTGGCTGTCGGAAGTCCGGTACTCCTCGGTCTCATCGGTCACGAAGTCGTGCAGGCGCACGATCTCGCCGTCGCCCTCCACCGTGCCGCGGGTGCCGAAGATCCTCGTCTTGCGGTGGACGAGCTCGGTGAACGCGGTCATCGTGAACGAGGCGGTCGTGCCGCTCGGGAACTCCAGGCTCACGACCTGGTGGTCGACGACGTCGTTGTCGCAGGCGTAGACGCAGCGGCCGTACGGGCTGTGCTCCAGCGCCGCCAGCACCCCCGCCTCGGACATGTCCTCGGTCACCATCGAGAGCGGCCAGTACTCCCGCAGCGGATCGCCGACGCAGCCCAGGTAGATCCGCTTCGCGGAGTACGCACACGAGGATTCGACAGGGCAGCTCACGCACCGGTCCGTGGCTCCCTCGGGCTTGTGCTCTGGGGTGAAGTGGCTCAACGAGCCGAAGGAGGAGACCCTGCCGGGTGACTCGCCCACAATGTACATCAACCAGTCGATGTCATGACAGGACTTGGTCAGCAGCATCGGCCCCGACTCGTCCTCGCGCCGCCAGTTGCCGCGCACGTACGAGTGCGCCTGATGCCACCAGCCGACCGGCTCCAGGTGTTCGACGCTGACGATCGTCCCGATGCGGCCGGAGTCGAGCACCCGCTTGAGCAGTCGTGTGTACGGCGTGTAGCGCAGGACGTGGCCGACGGCGAAGACCACCCCGGCTTCCTCCACCGCGTCGATGATCCGTGCGCAGTCCTGCTCGCTCAGCGCCATCGGCTTCTCCAGCAGCATCGGATAGCCGCGACGCGCCGCCAGGACGGCGTGCTCGGCGTGGCAGGCGTCGGGCGACGAGATGACCACGGCGTCCGCCGCGCGGTCGACGGCCAGCAGGTCGTATACGTTCTCGAACACCAGTTCAGGGGCGATCTCGAACTCGGCCGCGAACCGCTCCCGGGCCTCCGGGCGCGGCTCGGCGACCGCGGCGATGCGCGCGCCCTGCGCCCGAGCCCGGCGCGCGTAGCCGAGCCCGCGCACTCCGGCACCGATTACCGCCAGACTGGTGCCGTGATGATTTGCGGAACCCATGGTTGAGCCCTCCCTGACCTGGTGCTAATTTATTACCTGAGATATGCAACTGGGGGAATTAAATGGATCGGCCGTCCCCGCCGTCAAGAGGAGCGCCCACGCCGTGACCGAATCGTTTCCAAGCTCCGCCCGTGATCAGACGCTGCTGCGCCGTGTCAATGAACTGTCGATCCTGGCCGTATTGCGAGGCCAGGCAGCGCGGCCGCTGCGCGAGATCTCCGACACCACGGGGTTGTCCTGGCGCACGACGCAGGTGGTCGCCGAGATCCTGGACGAGCACGGTTGGCTCGTAGAGACGGAGGCCGACGACGGCTCCGGCGGCAGGCGTGCGGTGGGCCGTCCGGCCCGCAGGTACCGTTTCCGCGCCGAGGCCGGGCACGTGGTCGGCCTCGACGTGGGCACACACCAGGTCCAGGTGTTCGTCGCCGACCTGGCCGCCACCATCGTGGGCCGCCACCGCCTCGAGGTCTCGCCGACCGATGACGCCCCCACCCGGCTCGCCGCCGTGGAGCGGACGCTGCTGGGCGCCCTCGCCGATGCGGGCCTGGAGCCGCAGGCCGTATGGGCGGCGGCCATGGGGGCCAGCGGTGTCGTCGGCCCGGACGGAACGGTCACCGCCTCGGCTCTGCTGCCGGGCTGGCGCGGCCTGAATCCGGCGAAGGCGCTCGACTCCGTGCTGCCGTGCACCGTGGAGGTGGCGAACGACGCGAATCTCGCGGCGCTGGCCGAACGGTGGCGTGGCCACCGGGCCGAGACGATGATCTACGTCCTGGCCGGAGCTCGCCTGGGCACCGGATTGGTCATCGGCGGCCAGTTGCACCGCGGCGCGGCCGGCGCGGCCGGCGAGATCGGAGCCCTGCGCGAGATCGGCTGGCACGACGCGGCCGAGCGCCTGGCCGCGACCGCGCTCGGCCTCGACTCGCCCACCGGCCGCGGCAACGCGGCGACGCGGGTATTCCAGGCCGCCCGGGACGAAGACCCCGCCGCGCTCGCCGCGGTGGACCGGTTCGCCGCCGACATCGCGCGCGGCGTGACCGCCATGGTGCTCACCATCGACCCTGAGCTGGTGGTCCTGGGCGGCGGCTTCGCGCATGCCGCCGACCTGCTGGTACCCCGGCTCGCTGTGGAACTGGCCGCGACCTGCCTGCATACGCCGCGGGTGGAGGGCTCCGTGCTGGGCGACGACGCGGTCGCCCTCGGCGCGCTACGCCTCGCCCTGGACACCGTCGACCAGCGGATGACCTCGCTGGACAGCAACACGCCGCTGACCCACGGAGCGATCCGCGGGTGGTGACGGCGTAGTCCGCCACCGGGCGGGCTCGGCGACCGAAGGGTCGCCGAGCCCGCCCGTTTTCGTGCGCCGGCCACGAGGCCGCCTCCGGACACGGTTCGATAACGGCGGCGGGGGCCGTCTTGACGACGCAGAGTCCCGCCCATTTACTTCCCTCAGTTACATATCTGAGGTACAAAATTTAATCCCTGGTCCGAGCCCGGCAACCTCCGCTGCGCGGCGCACCTCGTCGCGAGCCGCGGCCTCAGGGCTCGCATCCCACGACCTATCCCTCGCTAGGAGTCCTTGCAGTGCCCCGTTCGCGCAACACACTTCTGGTGGCGCTCGCCGCTCTCGCGGCGGGCGTGCTCGTGCCCGGTACCGCGTCGGCGACGGTTCCGCTGCCGGCCGGCACCGCCTACACGCTCTCCGTGGGCCCCGCGGGCCCGAACAACTTCGCCTCCGACTCGCCGTCCAGCCCCTTCCTCGACAAGGACGGGACGTTCTACACGCAGCAGTCGGTCTCGGACTACAGCTCCACCGCCACACGCACCTGGGCCTTCGACACGGGCACGAACTTCGACGACGCCTCCGACGACGCCACCCTCAACAGCGACAACGGCGACACCACCGCGCTGTGCAACAACAGCCCCACCGGACTGGAGGCGACCGGCACGCCGTCCGCATCCGCCTACGCCGAGCCGAACTACTGCGACCTGATCGGCACTTGGGTCGACCCCGACACCGGCAACTGGTACGGGCTCGTGCACAACGAGTTCACCCCGGAGCCGTTCGGCGACGGCATGCACTACGACTCGATCGACTACGCCGAGTCGACCGACGAGGGCGCGAGCTGGACCATCGTCGGGCACGCGCTCACCTCCCCGTACAGCACGACCCGGGGCGACACGACGGCGTTCCCGAACCAGACCTACTACTACGGCGACGGCGACCAGCGCCTGTACGTCGACACCGCATCAGGGTATTTCTACGTCTACTACGGCTCCAGCGTGATCGACAAGCCGGGCTGCGCCGGCGCGATCCAGCGGCTCGAGCACGTCGCCCGTGCCCCGATCTCGGGCAAGATGGCGACCGGCACCTGGCAGAAGTGGTACGACGGCTCGTGGTCGCAGCCGGGAGTCGGCGGCCAGGAGAGCACCATCGTGCCGGTCAGCTCCGCCAACTCGAACGGCTACGACCCCGTCTCCAGCGAGTACAACCCGGACAACGCCGGCTGCGTCAGCGCCCAACTGGCCGCCGGCACCATCCCCGCCCAGTCGCCGCTGCTCTACATGAGCGTCGCCTACGACGCCTACCTCGGGCTGTACATCGCCGGGGCCAACCCCGAGAACACCAACAGCGTCGCCGCGCACCCGGAGCAGTTCTTCGTCACCGACAACCTCGCCACCGAGAAGTGGACCGAGGTCGCCGACACCGGCTCCACCCTCTACCAGGACTACTGGTACCACTGGTTCGTCGACACCGGGAGCCTGACCACTGGCACGATCGTCGGCAAGACCTTCCGCAGCTACTGCGATTACGGCTGCAGCGCGGATAGTAGCGCGGGTGATTCCGCGACCGGTCCCTCGGAGTACCGCGACATGACGCTCGACTCCACCACGCCCGCGGCCGCACCGGTCGACCTGCACGACGCCTATCGGATCACCAGCGCCGCCGGAGACACCCTCACCCAGGTGTCCGGAACCTCGCGGACCACCTCGCAGACCGGGCACTCCGGCTCGTCGCTCACGGACTGGGTTTTCACCTCGCTGGGTGACGGCTCCTACCAGATCACCAACGCCCGCACCGGGGACGCTCTCGGCGTCGCCTCCACCAGCACGGCCACCCGCGCCTGGGGCACCGCGACCACCGCGACCCTGCCGGACGCCGCCGACGTCGGCCAGCAGTGGTTCTTCGTCCGGACCACCGACTCCAACGGCAGGCCGCTCGGCTCCTACCGGCTCGTCAACCGCTACAGCGGGCTGGTTCTGGGCCTGTCGGACGACAACTCCAAGCCCCTGGCCGAGACCACGCCCACGCGCAGCTGGACCGACACCATCGCCCACTCCGTCGGCAAGGCGCGCTCAGCAGCCGAGCAGGAACTGGCCTTCACCGCCGTCGGCCCCGCACCGATCCCGGACGTGGCACTCGGCAAGCCCGCCACCGCGCAGAGCTCGCAGGGCACGAACACCCCGAACCTGGCCGTGGACGACGCGAGCGGCAAAAGCTACTGGGGCGCTGCCTCGACCTCGCAGTGGTGGCAGGTCGACCTGCTCGGTGACTACAAGCTCAACGACGTCGCCATCACCGACTACGTCGACGGCAACCGCTACGACCACTACACCATCCAGGCCAGCACCGACGGCGTCACCTGGACGACCATCGCCACGAAGAGCAACAAGAAGGCTGCCACGAGAGCAGGCGACAGCTACCCAGTCAGGGTCACAGCACGCTACCTGCGCGTCAACATGACCTCGGGCTCCGCCAACACCGGCGTCCGCATCACCGACTTCAAGGCCTTCGGCACACCGGTGGCGGCCGCGGACACGGACGTCGCGTTCAACAAGACCGCGACCGCCGAGAGCTCGCAGGCCGGGCACGCCCCGGGCATGGCTGTCGACGACGATCCGAGCAGCGAAAGCTACTGGAGCGCGGACCCCGCGCCGCAGTGGTGGCAAGTCGACCTGGGAAGCAACTACAACCTCGACGACGTCACCATCACCAACTACGTCGACGGCACCCGCTACTACGACTACAACATCCAAGCCAGCACCGACGGCGTCACCTGGACGACCATCGCCACCAAGAACAACGACACGGTCGCGACCAGCTCCGGCGACAGCTACGCGGTGAGCGTCGCAGCACGCTATCTGCGCGTCAACATGGCCTCGGACTCCGCCAACACCGGCGTCCACATCGCCAACTTCGTGGCTATGGGTACACCCGCGTCATAAACCCCAAGCGGCTGTCCGGGCAGCGGTGACCCCGCCGCCCGGACAGCCGCGTCGTTCAGCACCGATCGTTGTCCCCCGCCATCGCCTCTCCGTGTCAGCGCACGAAGCTGGCAAGCACCTCGTTGAACGCCTCAGTGGAGCTCGGGTGGGTGTAGATCGCGTCGCGTAGAGTGCTCGCTGTCGTGCCGGTGCGCATGGCCAGCGCCACTGTGTTGATCAGTTCCTGACCGTCGACGCTGAGCAGCGCGGCACCGAGGATCTCGTCGGTATCCGCATCCACGACGAACTTCATCATCCCTCGCGTCTCGCCGACGATGCGGGCTCGGGGCATCGCCGCCATGGCCGCGATCGGCTTCGACGCGATGCGCACGGCCCTTCCGGCGGGGCGCGCCTGGTCTTCGGTCATGCCGACCCGGGCGAGCGGCGGGGTGGTGAACAGGGTGGTGGGCACGGCCACGCGGTCGGCCGTCGACCGCTTGCCCTCGCCGAGGAGCTGGTCGGCCACGATCCGGGAGTCGTCAAGGGAGATGTAAGTGAACTGCGGCCCGCCGTTCACATCGCCGAGGGCGAAGATGTGCGGCCGGCTGGTGCGCAGGTGCTCGTCGACGGCGATGGCACCGCGCTCGGTGGTGCGCACGCCGGCTGCCTCGAGTCGCAGGTCCCCGGTGCGTGGGGCGCGCCCGACGGCCGCGAGCACGACATCCGCGTGAACGAACTGCTCCCCCGCCTCGCCGGACGTGTAGTACACGAGCGCGTCGTCAGCGGTGTCTTCGACCCTGGTGACGCGGGCGCCGGTGACCAGCTTGATGCCGTCGTCCGTGAGGATCTGCTCGACGGCACGCGCGACGTCCTCGTCCTCGGACCGCAGGATCCGCTCGGCGCCCTCAAGAACGGTGACCTCCGTCCCGTACCGGCTGAGCATCGCGGCGAACTCGATGCCCTGGTATCCCCCGCCGATCACGACCAGGCGACGGGGCAGATCGGGCCGGCTGAGCAGGTCGGTCGTCGTCGCCAGCCGCGCGCTGCCGCGCAGACCGGGGATGTCCGGGACGTTCTGCGAGGCACCGGTGTTGATGACGATCGTGTCCGCGGTGATCTCCAGCCGGTCCTGCCCGGCGGTGACCTCGACGCGCTTGTCGTCGAGGAAGGCCGCGGTGCCGGTGATCACGATGACCGACTCGATGGAGTCGAGCATCTCGAAGTTCTTGCCACGCATCCCCGAGGTCAGCGCCGCGGTCGAGGCGATCGCCGCGGTGTACCAGGCTTCGGGGTCGGCGTCGTCCGGTCGCGTCGTGGCGTGGTGGATGAGGGACTTGCTCGGTACGCAGCCGATGTTGATGCAGGTGCCGCCGTACATCTGGTCGGACTGCTCCACCATGGCGACGCGCTGACCGCGCCGCCCCAGGGCCGCCGCCAGCGACTTGCCGCCCTTGCCGAACCCGATGACCAGCAGATCGACGTGCATGTTGTCCATGGATCAAGCTTGGCCCGCTTCGACCGAGACGACTAGACCCAATAGGATCAATAATCATCGAGATCGGCTCAATGCATCACGGACGGGTAACGGCGAAGCCATGGACGCGATCAGTACCCTCATTCGGATGGCGCGCCTGGAGGGGGCCGTCGACGTGCGCTGCCTGCTCGCCGGCCGACACGTCCTGGACAATCCGGCCGCGCCCGGGCGCGTGCCCTTCCATCTGCTGCTCGAGGGCAGTTGCGTGGCCGAGGTGGGCGGACGCAGCGTCGAACTCCATGCGGGCGACGTGCTCGTCCTGCCACGTGCCGGGAGCCACCGCATCCGCGTCGCCGCCGGCGCGTCGGACCTGCCCACCGAGCTGCGTGCGGGGAGCGTCCTCGACACGCTGAGCAGCGCGGGTCCGCCGGCCATCGACCTGTTCTGCGGCCACTACACCTATCGTCCTGGGGCGGGCGAGCTGCTGTTCGGCGGGTTGCCCGAGATCGTGCTCGCCTCCTTCGGCACCGGCGCCGACTCTCCGCTGAGGCTGCTGGGCGAGCTGATGCGCGGCGAAGCGGGCCTCGAGGGCCCGGGCGCCGGAGCCCTGCTCGCCGCTCTGTGCGAGGCGCTGTTCGCGCTCGTGCTGCGGGGCAACGGTGCCGCCCGGCTGACGACGAGCCTTCCCGCGCCGTGGACCGCGGCGAAGGATCCCGGCTTGCGTGCCGTGATCGACGCCGTGGTCCACCAGCCGCAGCGGCCGTGGACGATCGCCGAGCTCGCCCGCGTGGCCGGAGTCTCGCGGGCCACGCTGGTCCGGCGTTTCGCGGCCTTCACCGGGATGGGCGTCGCCGACTTCCTCACCCGGATCCGGATGACGATCGCCGCCGACCTGCTCGCCACCACCGACCGCAGCCTCGACGCGATCGCCGCCGCGGCCGGATACGGCTCCACCTCCGCCTTCGGCCGGGCCTTCCGCATAGCCACGGGCACCACCCCCGCCGCCTTCCGCCGGGCCACGGCACGCGACCGGTTCTGACCTCGAGCAGACCGTGGCGCGAACGTCCGAGATACCTGCGCGAACGTCCGCGGAGGAATGATCAAGCGACATCCGCCGGTTAACGTGGCGCAGTCGCCCACCACCCCGGCCGAGACGGCCAGGTCCGACACACGAAAGCGCGGCACAGAAAATGCGTGCACTCATTCTTCGGGAATTCGACACTCCACTCGAGCTCGACGACATCGCAACCCCCGTCGCCGGCCAGGGCCAGGTGCTGGTCCGCGTCCACGCGAGCGGGGTGAATCCGCTCGACACGAAGATCCTCGCCGGCAAGGCGGCGCACGCCCAACGGCAACTGCCCGCCGTGCCGGGCCTGGACATGGCGGGCACGGTCGTCGCGGTGGGCGACGGCGTGAACGGCTTCGCGCCCGGCGACGAGGTGTACGGCATGACCGGCGGCGTCGGCGCGCTGCAGGGCTCGCTCGCCGAGTACGCGGCCGTCGACGCCCGGCTGCTGGCCCGCAAGTCCGCGCAGCTGACGATGCGCGAGTCCGCGGCCCTGCCGCTGGTGGCGATCACTGCATGGGAGGGGCTGGTGGACCGCGCGGGAGTGCGCGAGGGCATGAAGGTGCTCGTGCACGGCGGCGCCGGCGGCATCGGACACGTGGCGATCCAGATCGCGCGTGCCCGCGGTGCCCGTGTCTACGCGACCGGCAGTCAGCGCAGCCTCGAGATCATCGAGAGCCTCGGCGCCACGCCGATCGATTACACCCGGACGGACCACACCGCCTACGTCGCCGAGCACACCGACGGAGACGGCTTCGACGTCGTCTTCGACACCGTGGGCGGCGCGACGCTGGACAAGTCGTTCGCGTCAGTCCGCACTTACACCGGGCACGTGGTCAGCGCGCTGGGTTGGGGCACCCACAGCATCGCCCCGCTCTCCTTCCGCGGAGCGACGTACTCCGGGGTGTTCACGCTGCTGCCCATGCTGACCGGCCGCGGACGCGAGCACCACGGCGAGATCCTCGCGAACGTCGCCGCGCTCGCGGACGAAGGCAGCCTCAGGCCTCTGCTGGATCCGCAGCACTTCACGTTCGCGACGATCGCCGACGCGTATCGCACAGTCGAGAGCGGTGCGTCCGGCGGCAAGGTCGTCGTGGACGTCGTCACTGAATGATCAGCATAGGAACACAAGTAGCGTCCATACGCTGGAGATAGGCCGGGAACCCGCCATCGAGACGGGTCCCCAGCCTTCTTCCGCCCATCGCGGTCAGGACTGGGCGCAGGACACCTAGACCCTGACCTAGACCCTGTAGCGGAGGATTGCGGCGCAACCGTCGTCCGCCTTGGTGCCCGGCAGCAGCTCGCTGAAGGACGCGTCGCCGGCGGTGGCGGCGCGCAGCATCAGGGGGCCGGCCTTGGCCTCGAACGCGCCGTCGGCCGCTTCGCCGAGTCCTTCGCGGCTGGTGGCGATCATCCGCTGGTCCTGCGTGGTCGCCCACTTCATCGGGTCCGCGGCGCGGTCCGCGGACAGCAGCAGCGTCTCGACCGCGCCTTCGGTCAGGGCCTGGCTTACGGCGGGGATGCCGTGAACCGCGCGGCCTTCGCCGAGGGCGTCGCTGTACTCGGCCATCACCTTGCGGTGACTGGCGAGTGAGGCTTCCGCGAGAGCCTGGTCGACTGATGCGCGCATCGCGTTCTCCGCGCTCTTCCCGCCCCGGCCGCCCGCGACCTCCACGGCGTCCGCGTCCACGTTCAGCGCGGCCAGCTGCTCGTGGAACAGCGGCAGCGCCTTGGGGTCGCCGGCGACGAACACGACTGCCGCGCCGACCTCGGCTGCGGCCTCGGCCACTTCGCGGGCGACCCCGGCCGCGTTGCTCTCCCACGCGTTCACCGAGCGCCGGTGGTACGAGGCCATCGACGGCCCGCCGGCGCCGACCCGGTTCAGGTGCAGCGTGGTGCCGTCGTAGGTGCGGTGCGAGTCGGGGTCGAACGCGCCGGCCGGATACGCGGTGATGTCGCCACCCGAACGGTCCAGCGCCACGACGATGTGCGCCATCTGGTGATCGAGATCGAGCACCGTCTCGAGCGGGTCGACGACCGGCCCGACCATCGCCTGGCTCTGCGCGGGCGGCTGGGAGAGCGAGAAAGCGCCGAGCACCCTCCCGCCCGCCGCGAACAGCGACTCGCCCTGCGGGCCCGCGATGTGGGGGGAAGAGCCGACCTCGGGATCGAGCGCGGCCAGCGAGGGCTCGTCGGCCCCCTGCCCCTCGAGCATGCGGCGCAGATCCCGCCAGGTCAGCTCGAGCCTCTTGTCCGCGTCCTGGTCCTGCCGGCTCGTGTCCACATGTACCGTGACGACCTCGGCGTTCGGCGGGGCGGTGTAGAGCGGGCGCAGAAGTGCGAGTTCCATCGCGATCTCCGTTCGACGATTGCGGACCGATCGGTCGACAACGGCTCCATCCTCACGCCACCGCCGACCGGGCGACATTCGGCGCTCACTCGAACGGCGGTAGGGCACGACGCGCGCGGCCCGGGCCGCCACGGCACGTGACAAGGGTCGGGCCCGGCTCACGCCGGGCCCGACCCGCGTTCGTGTCAGACGATTACGGTTCCAGAGCTCAGTTCACGTTCAGCGCGTTGTCGTCGATCACGAAGGACGTCTGCAGCGAGGAGTCCTCCGCGCCGGTGAACTTCAGCGTGACCGTCTGCCCGATGTACGGCGCCAGACTGAACGAGTGCTGGACGTATCCGGTGGCGGCGTTCAGGTTCGAGTACGTCGCCAACGTCGCCACAGTGCCGGCGGAGTTGACCACCTGCACCGTGAGCTTGTCGAACTGCGTCGTCGTCGTGGTCTCCGAGGTGTCGATGTGCAGGTAGAAGGAGAAGGTCGCCGTCGTGCAGGTGGCCGGGATCGTCACCGGCTGAGCGACGGTGTCGGTGTGGGTGGTGCCGTAGCCGTCGAGCCACGCGAACCACGTGCCTGTGTGGGAGGTCTCGCCGCTTCCGTTGGAGTTGACGACTCCGGCGGTGGTGCTCCA
Source organism: Actinospica robiniae DSM 44927 (assembly GCF_000504285.1). NCBI lineage: Bacteria > Bacillati > Actinomycetota > Actinomycetes > Catenulisporales > Actinospicaceae > Actinospica > Actinospica robiniae. The sequence goes on from NZ_KI632511.1 coordinate 1,886,478, forward strand.
CGGCGCGCTCGAACCCGTCTCGAAGCCCGGGTTGCCGAGCAGCTGGGCCGCGGTGCAGCCGCTGCCCTTCGCGGCGATCGCCCAAGTGAACGAAGTCGAGCCGCTGGCGGTGCCGGAGGATGCCGTGACGGTCGTTGTGGAGGTCGCGACGGTGGTCGGGGTGCCGGAGATCAGGCCGCTGGTGCTGATCGACAGGCCGGCCGGAAGACCGGTCGCCGAGAAGGTCAGCGCCTTGCCCGCCGTGTCGGTGGCCGAGATCTGCAGCGACACCGCGGTGCCGACCACGCCGGTCCGGTTGCCGGGGCTGGTCACCGAGACGGTCTCGGCGCCGGTGCCGGCCTGCAGCCCGGCGATGCCGTTCGGCGTGCCCCATCCGGTCGGCCCGTCGTAGCCGGTCTGCGCGGTGCACAGGTAGGCCGGGCTGCAGGAGCCGTTGTTCCCGGTGGTGACGTCGAAGAAGTTGGCGGTGTGCTGGTAGACGTCCTGTGCCGGGTTCGCGCCGGCGTTGCCGGCGAGCGCGTACATGGCCGCGACCATCGGAGACGACGCGCTGGTGCCGCCGACTTCGTTCCACCCGCCGTCGCCGTTGGAGGTGTCGTAGACGGCGACGCCGGTGTTCGGGTCCGCGTCGGCCGCGACGTCGTTGTCGATGCGGTTGGAGCAGCCCGCGGGCAGGCTCAGCGCGCTCTGCCAGGACGGCTTGGCTTCCAAGGCCGAGCAGCCCGAGCCGGTGCCTTCCGAACCCGTCGCGGTGTTCCAGACCGACTCGGTCCAGCCGCGCGAATTCGATGCGGTGCTCAGTGCGGTGCCGCCGACGGAGACGACCTTCGGCGAGGTCGCCGGGTAGCTCACGCCGTAGTCGTCGTCACCGGCGGACACCGTGGTGACGATGCCGGAGGCGTGGGTGAAGTAAGCCGCGTCCATCGACGCCTCCGAGCCGGACTCGCTGCCGCCCCAAGAGTTGGAGATGTAGCCGGCCAGGCTCGCCGCCGCGTTCTGGGCGACGTAGAGGCCGGTGCCGGAATCGTCCTGCGCCTCGACCAGCACGAGCTTGCACAGCGGGCAGATCGCCGAGGCCATGTCCAGATCGAGCGCGGCCTCGACCGTCCAGTCGTCGCTGGCCGGAGCGGCCGAGGGCAGCGGCGAGGTCGCGCCGTTCTGGTTGACCTTGGTGAAGATCGCCACGGGCAGGCCGGCCGCGGAACGGTAGGCGGCCAGGTCGGCGGCGGCGTTCGGGTAGTCGTAGGCGTCAACCACCGCGATCGTGCGTCCGGCGCCGTCCGCGGCGGAGGCCGCCGTCAGCGCGTAGGCCGCCTGGAGCTGGGCCGGGCCGTAGCCGACGCCCGCCGGAATCGCGTTCGGGGTGGCCGTCGTGGACGAGGCCGTGGCGGCGGCCGCGTGGACGCCGTTGCGCTTGAGCGCGAAGCAGGACATGTGGCCGACCACCGTCGCCGACGAACAGGCGCGCGTGGCTCCGCGGTTCGCCGAAGAGTTCGCGGGCTGCGAAGCGTGCGCGGAACCGGCCGCCTCGGCGGCGATCAGGTGCGTGGCCGAGGTGGCCACGTTCGAGCCGGCAGCCGCCGCGGCGGCCCCCGACACCGAAGCGACCGACAGAGCGCCGACCAGGGCGACGGTCGTGACCAACGCCCCGATCCCGCGAAGTGTTACCCGATGCACGTGGATTCCTCCCCTGAACCGGCTGCGCCGGTCCTGTCGTTGACGGGGGCAGCCCCCGCCAATGTGGAGAGGAATTGATCAAGGGTTCTGATACAAGACTTCCGCGAATTTTTCGCCAGCCAGGCCGTTAACGCCGGGATCCTCAATCCTTGTCGGCTCCCATGCTGCACTGGGGCGACTTCTGCCATCGAGTTTGGCAGAAGATAGGGGTGACAGGCGATCGAATTCTTGAGACTGTTCAGGGCTTCCGGCTCTCTCGCGAACTCGGGTCACCTGCTGAGGATTGTCACCTGCTGAGGCCGCAGATCAGCGAAGACGCGGTCGGCAACCATCCGCAGCCGCATCCTTTCTATGCACGCGAATATTACAGCGACTGGCGATCCGGACCATATCGGCGTGCGTGTCAGCCGCCGCCGCGGACTCGGTTCTCCCTGACAGGAGTCGAGCCGGCGGCGGTCATTCGCATGAAGGCGCACACGGTTTTCCCCCACGGCGGACGCACACAGACTTCGACCCGCTCCGCCAACCGGCGCAGCAGATGCCAGCCGAACCCGCCGCCGCGCGCCGGATCCGAGGATCGCGGCTCGGGCGGCACCGTACTGGTGTCGCTCACGCCGATCGTCAACTCCGCCTCAGCCTCGACCAGGTAGAGGCCGCACGGCCCCGGGGCGTGGACCACCGCGTTGGTCACCAACTCGCTCACCACCGTGGCCACGTCGGCCACCACATCCGGCGGCACAGGGTGCCCGCACTGCCCGAGAAACGCTCGGGTCCGCCCCCGCGCCCGGGCAATGCAACCGATTGATCCGTCCAACGGGTAGACGATGAGACGCCCCGCCGCCAGCGCGCTCCCGTATGCGTCCATGCGATGCCCCAATCCTGCCCTCTGGCTCCTGCTGCGAAGGATTGCTCTCGTGCCCCTCCTGCTGGGCGTTCGCAGCCGGATTCCAGTCACGCGGCGCGAATTGTCGTGGCCCTATGCCTCACGGTTAACCGCCCGCTCAGGGAGCAAACAGGCAGACCGCGCGACCCGGGTGAATCCCCGGGACCACCCATACGGGTTTGTCCGGACCGGAACCGGCAACCCATAAGCAGCGGACTCAGCCCAGAGGCGAACAGAGTCCCGGGAATACTCGAATGCGTGAGGAGCATGTCTTATGGGTGTCGTTCTGCTCGTCCTGCTACTCGCCCTGATCCTCGGCGGTCTGGGGTTCGCGGTCCACGTGCTGTGGTGGATCGCCCTGATCGTGCTCGTGGTCTGGCTCGTCGGCTTCGGTATCAGGGCCGGTGAAGGCAGCGGTGGACGTCGGCGGTGGTACGGCCGCTGGTGACGCAGGCGCAGCTGCGCCGAACTGCGACGCGGTGATGGGCACCACCGCAGCATCGGCACTCTCGTGCCCAAGGGCGGATTCCCGCCGAGCCGCAAGAACACGCTGAACTCCAGTGTTCTTACGCGGATCGGCGGGAATCCGCCCTTGCGCAGTAGCCGCCACCCCACAACCACCATCGCGTCATCGTGAGCGAACGGACGGGGTCGGCGCTGCCTTGATCGGGCGGCCTGTTTCTCAGCTCAGCTGCTGGGCCAAGGCAAGGATGATTCCGCTCGGCCCACGGAGGTAGCAGAGCAGGTAGCTGTCCTCGAAGCGCGTCACCTCGCCGACGAGTTCGGCGCCGTGCGGGCGCAGGCGCGCGAGGGTGTCCTCGATGTCGTCGACGGCGAACATGATGCGGTGCAGACCCAGCGTGTTGGACGGCGCGACCGATGGCTCGAGGGCGATCGCCTCCGGGGCGTGGTACTTCGCCAGTTCGATCCGCCCCGTGACGCCCGGGATCCGCATCATGGCGATCTCGCACCGCATGTCATCGAGCCCGACGACGCTTTCCGCCCACCGCCCCTCAATCGGCATCCTGCCTTCCAGTTCCATGCCGAGTGCGGTGAAGAAGGCGACGGCGGCATCGAGGTCGTCGACGACGATGCCCACGTTGTCCATGCGCTGAATGGTCACAGTTCGAGGATAGGGCCGGGCACGCCGCCGGCGGCATACGGCTCGGCTGACGGCCCGCGACTCGGTGGCTCTACCGTAGGGCGGTGAACAATTCGACGCGTGAGGATTCGGCTCCCGACGCTGCGGCCAAGCGGCGCCCGCGCCGATGGCGGGAGGTCTCGCCCACCCGCCACGGGCTGGTGCTGGCCTGGTGGGGATTCACCGTGACCTTCGGGGGCCTGCGCCTGCTGACGTGGTTGATCCACATCGATGTCTCGGGAGTCGGCAACATCCAGGCCGGCGGCGTACACCTGCACCACTACATCTGGGGAATTCTGCTGTTGATGATCGTCGGTGCGTACGGGCTGGTGGAGCGTTCACCGCGCTGGCGCGCCTGGCTGGGCCTGATCTACGGCATCGCGATGGCGCTGGTCATCGACGAAACCGGCAACCTCGTCGATCTCAAAGACGTCTACTGGCAGCACGCCGGCGGTATCGGCATCGCGATCGCGTTGATCTTGATCGGTGTGTGCGGGAGCTTCCTGGCCTTCACACACCGCGAAGAGACCCGATAGGCACGACGCCGGGCTCCGCACGAGCCGGCGCCGCGTTTTGATCAGCTCAAGGAGAAATCGGCTGCGCCAGGACCCTTACTCCGCCTGCTCAATCGCCTGCCGCGCGAGGAGCTCGAACTCTGGCTCCGGCCGCAGGCCCGAGATCGTCTCCCCCGCGATCAGCCACGTCGGAGTCGCTTGGACGCCGGCCCACCCGCCTGCCGACTCCGCCTCGGAAAGGGCGGTCTGCGCGTCGCCGTCCGCTAAGGCGGCACGGAGGGCCGCTGTATCGACGCCCACCGCGGTGGCGTGCCGCATGACCACGTTGACGTCGCCGAGGTCCTCGCCGAGGTCGAAGTGCACAGCGAACAGGGCGCGGTTGAACGGGTCCGATACCTCCGGCCGGTGCCGCCGGACCCATTCCGACGCGGACAGAGCCGTTCGGCTGTTCGGGAGCCGTGGTGGCCAGTTCAGCGGTAGTCCGGCCTTGGCCGCCTCTTGTTCGAGCGACCGGTACATCGCTCCGTTGCGCGGCCCCGCCTCGATGCCCCCAGGCGGGATGTCCGGATGGATCTGGAACGGGAGGTGGACGACCTCGAGTCCGTAGCCGGCCAGGAGCTGGTTCCGCGGCTGCGCCACATAACAGAACGGGCAGATGAAATCGAACCAGTGCAGGACCGTGCGTGGACCCGGCGGGAGCACCAGCTCGATGTCCTTGTCGTCCATGTAATCACGATAAAGCGCTCGCCCCGACCCGGCGCGCTCAACGGCGGCTCTGCGGGATCTCGCGCCTGTTCCCGAGCGCCCGGCTACGGGCCCAGCCGGGTCACTGATGGTTGCTGTTTGTGAGCGGCAGCGAAATGCGGTTGTCGCAATGGGCCCGGATTGGGATCGTGGCCGGATGACGCCGACACCCGCCCATGCGCACTCCACGCCGCGGCTGGCTCCGGAGATTCTGGATTACTACGCCCTCGGACGGGAGGACAGCCGGCTACGTGAGGGAACTGGGCGCTTAGAGCTGTGGCGTACCCAGGACATTCTGCGCCGTATCCTGCCCGAGCAGCACGGACGCCTGCTGGATGTGGGCGGTGGCAGTGGCGTCCACGCCGAGTGGCTCGCGGCCGACGGGTGGGGAGTGGAACTGATCGACCCGGTGCCGTCCCACGTTGAGCAGGCTGCCGCGCTCGCCGGCGTTACTGCACGACTGGGCGACGCGCGTGCCCTGGACGTCGGCGATGCAACCGCCGACGTCGTGCTGCTGCTCGGTCCGCTCTACCACCTGCCGGATCCGGGTGAGCGCGGCAGGGCCTTGGCCGAGGCCGCACGGGTGGTGCGCCCAGGAGGGCTGGTGGTCGCGGCGACGATCAACCGGTACGCAGCGCTGCACGATCAGCTCAATCGCGGCGGTTGGTTCGAACCCGGGCGTCGCGCCAGGTTGGAGGCGACCGCGGCGACCGGACGTGTGCATACCGGCGGTGATTTCACGACCGCCTACTTCCATGAGCCCGCGGCCATCGCCGCAGAAATGACCGCGTCCGGTCTTACCGTCACCGGGCAGTACGGGGTCGAGGGCGCCGGGTGGCTCATGGCCGATATCGCGGCCTACCTCGAGGACGACTCGAAGCGCGATGCCGTGCTCGCCGCGCTGCGTATCACCGAGTCCGACCCGGCGCTGCTCGGCATCTCCGGACACCTGCTGACCGCCGCGCGGCGGGAGTAGCGGTCGCAACCGAGTGCGATCCGGAGCGAGCCCGTGATGCCGAGGCCACGGGCACGCAGGCGGTGAAAATGTAAGAGATGATGAGCGAGCCGAACCTGATTCGTGAGGCAGAGGGCTTAGGCACTCCCCCGCCTCCACGCTACTTCGACTTCGGCACTGCCGGATTCCGCCGCATCGATGGGACTATCCGTCGCATGGTCGTGGAGGAAGTCGACGCCAGTAACAGGCGCGTGCTGTTCCTGGAGCTCGAAGCGCCCCAGAGCGAACGACTGCGCCGTAACGTGGGCGAATCGCGCCTGGCCGAGAAGCCATCGAAGCGGAACCTGGAGTCTTCGCGCGCAGCCTGCCGGAACTCGATGCACGCCACCAGCTCAACTCTGGCGGCATGTTCGATGAGCGTGACGACTACCTGCGCCTCGCCAACACGCCCCGGACACCCGGCCAGGTGGCCGACCACGTGATCGCGCACTTCGTAGAGACCGTCGGCCTGCTGGGCGGCGACGTGGATGGCCGCGGGTCGGACCCTTGCGTCACGTGGATGCAGCCGGCCGGCTCACACGTGTGCGGGGCCGGGGAGCCCTGGTGTGATCCGGGCGCTGAGGTAGTTCAATCCGAACCCGGCTGGCATATCGTCGCCCATAGCGCGGAAGATCGCCGCGAGCGCCATCTCATAGCTGACCCCTTCCGGGGTCGGCAGTTCTGTCGGCTCCTCCCTTCCGGCGACCTGAGCGTGCGAAGGAACCAGCCACGCGTCCCAGGTACCGTCGGCGAAGCGGTGTAGCGTAGCGAAGTACGCTTCGCCTCCCCGCGCCCAGCAGAGGTCCACCTCCGTGTTCTTCTGCACCGTCAGCGCCGGGATCTTGCGCTCGTCCTCCGGGCACAGGGTCCACTCGCTGATCGCCCGGTTCTCCTCGGCCGCCTGGATCAGGGCGGCCAGACTCGTTCCGTCACCACCGACGCCCAGCGAAGATGCTTCACAACTGTGGAGGCCGCCGGTATCGCCGCATTCGACCAGGCTCAAGCCGGGGTAGAGTATTTGACGCTCGTATGACGTGGGGAGTCTTGCCTCGGGCTGCCCCCACACCTCAGGGGTCGGTACGAAGGCCGGGTACGGGGTCGGGTCCGGCTGCTCCTCGGCGTAGACCGTCTCGAAGTGCGTCGGCATCACATCGCCCATGGCTCGGAAAACCGCGGCGAATGCCATCTCGTAACTGACACCGTTGCGGGTCACGCGTTTTCCCGCTGCCTCACCGTCGGTAGTTGACGGACGCAACCATGCGTCCCACACGTGGTACTCAAGCCGGCGCAGCACGGCGAAAGTACGCCCGTCCGACTGGAGGCGAGCCTCCGCGGGCGTGTACGCCGGCTCCCCGGTCTCCTCCTCGCCCGCGACGGCGGTCTCCCACTCGCACCGCGTTCCGTGCTCATCGGCCATCCGCATCAGTGTGGCCAAACTGTCGCCTTCACGGATCATGCCCACGATCTCGCCGTCGTCGCTGAAGGCGCCGCCGGTCTTGGCGGCGCACTGAAGCGCCATCCCCCTATTGGGCCAACGGTCGGCATTGAACCAGTCAGCAGAGCGGACCAGGTACCGCGCGTACCGCCCCGTGGGCAGTGGTTCGGTTGTCTGGCGTTGGTCGACGCGTCCGGCGAACAGGCCACGAAATCGCTCCAGGACGGCGGAATCCGCATCGGCGCCGAACAGTTCCGCCAGGACCCAGTCGGGCGGTATCCGGGCCGGACCGGGATGCCGCTCGGCGGTCAGAGCCCACTCGCGGACCGAGGATGGGATGTCCCTGCCGAGATCCAAGACGACGTCGGCGGCCGGGTCCAGCGGCGGGTTCTCCCGGTCGCCGCGGGTGAATGCCCACTGGAAACCGTCACTGCCGTCATCTCCGCGCTGAGCTGCGCGTACGCGATGCATGTACTGCGGCCGCAGAGCCACCCCGAAGAACGCGGTGCCCTGCCTGTCGGCAGCCGGATCCACGACGGTCTCGCCGTCCAGGCACCAAGCCCACTCCCAGGAATCGCTCTCGCGCATAGCCTCTGGGTGGCGGGCGAAGCCCTCCACATAGAGCAGATCTGAATCCACAGCGAGCCGGCATGCCTTCCGGCCGGCCGAATCCGGAGACATTCGCCGGATATCAACGCCATGCGTGCCCGTGCCCGGCGGGAACAGCCTGCCATAGCGCATGACCGGCTCCCACCGCCGCCAGCCACTCCACGTCAGGCACCGGGCTGCCACCGACGCCACAGCCTTGGCCTCATCTTCGGTCATATGACAGACCGTACAGATCACCTCCGACAGCAGAGCACGTTCGACGTGCCCTGTGTCGCAGGCCTCGGAAGGCGGCTGCGCTGGTGGTCCCGCCCATCCGGGCGGGACCACCAGCGGCGGGATCGGTCAGGGAAGGAAGTACATCGGGTTGGGGATCTTGAAGGACTTGTCCTCGTGGCCGCCGGACAGGTCGCTGTACTGGTCGCCGAAGTTGCCCACGATTTCGTAGCCGAGGGCTTCGAGGTGGGCGCGGGTGTACGCCTTGTACTGGTCGGTGTTGCAGGTCGCGCCGCAGGGCAGGTAGGCGGGCGGGTTCGCGGCGTTCTTCATGAACAGGTTCGCGTCGGTGGCGGCCGGGAAGCCGACGGCCTCGAGGTTCGCCTCGGTGTACGTGCGCTGCGACTCGGGACGGCCGGTGATGTAGAAGACCGTGTAGCCCTGCGCCTGCGCCCAGGTGGCGAGGTTGTTCATGCCGAAGACGGCGGGCATGGTCTTGGTGGCGATGTACGCGGCGTTGCTGGCGGAGCTGTAGACGAACATCGTCTCCAGCTCGTAGTTGTAGGTGGACAGGGAGGTGTCGTCCACATCCAGCACGATGGCCTGCTTGGCGCCGTGGGCGTGGCGGGCCTTGTCCGCGAGGTACTTCTCCGCCTGCGTCTCGATGCCCTGGACCTGCACCGCGTAGTTGCTGCTCGGTGAGGGCCAGTGTTCGCCGTTGGCGTCGACGGTGTCGCCGTAGTACGCCTCGATTTCGCTGACCTCGTCGGTCATGTTCGTGATCTGCTTGTCGGTTCGCGGCGCCGAGGAGGAGTCGGCCAGCGCCAGACCCCCTGCGGTCAGCGAGCCGGTCAGGACGCCGACCGCCAGGGCGGCCAGTGTGCGGGAGCGGATGGACAAGACGTGTGGGCGCATGTGGGCGCGGCTCTCCTTCCAGCCGCACGGGCCGCAAAGGCGCCCGTCGCCTCTGCCCGGCGGCTGATCGCGGTGACCCGACCGTATTGGCCGTCAGATGAACAGGTCAAGAACGCCAGGTGAACAAGGCGCCTGCGTCGGCCACCCGCCGAGCCCGCCGCATCGGGGCCTTTCAGTCCCGCGGTGCGACGCGGATACGGTTCCCGTCATGATCGGCCGCGAGGAAGGTCAGCCCGAACCCCGCATCATGTGGCTCCCGCAGGATGTTGACACCCTTGGACTTCCACAGCGCGAATATCGCGCTGACCTCGTCGGGCCCACCATTGGTGGCCAGGCACACCTCACTGGTACGCGGGACGTCCGCCGACAGGTCGTCAAACTGGCCAGACCACAAAGCGAGGTCAGCGCCTGGCCCGAGCTCGAAGGTGATGTATCCCGGAGTCTCGAGCGACGGCAGCATGCCGAGGAGGTCGCCGTAGAAGCGTGCTGCGGCGGGAGCGTCGTTCACGTAGACGATGGATACGACGGATGTGGTCATGGTTGTCCTTCTCGCAGGTCGTGGGTGCGTGCCCACCAGCCTGACCGGGATATGCGCCGGATCATGGCGCAATTTCTGAAAAACTTGAGGAGTGACCCCCGACCGCTTCTTCTCCCTCATGCTGCTCCTGGAATCGAGGGATGCGGTGACCACGCAGGAGCTTGCCTCGGCGCTCGGGGTGTCACTTCGAACCGTCACCCGGGACCTGAACTGGCTCCGCGACGCCGGTATGCCGGTGACCGCGCAACGGGGCCGCCTCGGAGGCGTGACCATGCTGCCCGGATCCGGACTCGACCTTGCGCGACTCACGCCGGGCGAGCGTGACCATCTGTCGCTCGCCGGGCTGGACGAGAAGCAACGTGCTGAGCTCGACGCATCGGGCGAAAGCCGGCGCGCGCGCTCCAAGATCGGTGCTACGCCGCCACGCCGAGGTGATGGGCTCCTGCCGCTCACTGACGTAGTGCACGTGGACAGTCGTCCTTGGCTCCAGGCACGTACCGCCGTCACGACTCCGGCTTCGCTGCTCGGCCCTGTGCGGCGCGGTCGCCGGCTGCGGATCCAGTACGACAGCCCACGCGAGTCGTGCCCACGCGACCTGGTCGTGGATCCCTACGGAGTGTTCGCCAAGGCGGGCATCTGGTACCTCGTCGCCGACTGTGCCCGAGTGCCGCGGATGTACCGACTCGAACGGATCACGGCGTGGAAAGAGGTCGACCAGCCACGACGGATCCGCGCGAACCAGACCCTGGCCACTGTCGCTGCGGCGCTCGTCGAGCAGTGGGAACACACCCATGCGATAGAGGTCAGCGCCACCATCGACCAGACCCAGATCGAGCGAGCGCGACGGATCCTCGGCCAACGACTCGTCCAGGACGGCCATGAGGAATCTGCCACCGGCCACAGGGTGAGGATCCGCTTCCCGCACCTGGAGGACGTGCGAGCGCTACTGCCGTTCGGGAGCGCCATCACCGTGCACGGCCCCGCCGAAGTCAGGGCTCACCTCCGTGACCTCGCCACCGACCTTGCCCACCACTATGCGCCGTCACCGGGCGCATCGAGGTTCAATAGATAATTTGCTGTGACTTCTAGATTTTTTGCGAGACCTTGTATACCTTCGGAGAGCGGCGGACGGCCTGGCGCCGCCCACACCGTCTTTCAGGGCCGCCGGATACGAAAGCGGGTGCTGCCGGAATGAAGGTCGCCGTCACCGGAGCGGCGGGGCTGCTCGGCCGGACAGCTGTCACCGCGCTGACGGCCGCCGGCATCGAAGTGCTCGCCGTCGACCGCCAGTTCTCGCACCTCACGCCCGGCATCGCGCCCCTCCGCGCGGACCTCAACGACCTCGGGCAGGTCTACGGCGCTCTCGCCGGGCAGGACGCGGTGCTCCACCTCGCCGCGATCCCCGCGCCCACCGGCCTGCCGGCCGAAGAGGTCTTCCGCAACAACACCGCCGCCACGTTCCACGTATACGAGGCGGCGGCGCGCCTGGGCATCCGGCGGGTGGTGAGCGCCTCGAGCATCTCCGCCTACGGCTTCCCCTTCCAGCACCGCTGGAGCGTCCCCGACTACTTCCCCATCGACGAGGGCCACCCGCTGCTCCCGCAGGACTCTTACGGCCTCTCGAAGGCGGTCGGCGAGCAGATCGCAGAGGCCTACGTCCGCCGCGGCGCCGGGGACGCGGTGAGCTTGCGCATCTCGCACGTCGTCGACGACACCACGATCAAGCCTCTGCTCGCCATCACAGCGAAGGACCCGGCCAAGTTCGCCCCCGAACTCTGGTCCTACGTCCACGTACGCGATGTCGCGCAGGCCTGTCTGCTCGCCCTCACCCGACCGCTCGACGGCCGCCACGTCGCCGTGCACGTCACCGCGGCCGGGACCACCTCCACTCTGCCCACCGATGAACTGCTCGCCCGCTGGTTCCCCGAGGTCCCGATCCGCGAGCACGAAGCGGACGAGCACTGGTCGCTCATCGACGCGAGCACCGGCCGGTCCGTGCTCGCCTACGAGCCGACCTATTCCTGGACCACCGAGCAGGAGGAGAACGCATGACGGCGAACGGCTCCGCACTCACCATCCGGGCCGTGCGTCCGATTCTGACCATGCCCGACGGCGCCAACCGGCTGGTCGTGGTCAAGGTCGAGACCTCCGAGCCCGGCCTGTACGGCGTCGGCTGCGCCACCTTCACGCAGCGACCGCATGCGGTGCGCACCATCGTCACCGACTACCTCGACCCGTTCCTGCGCGGCAAGCAAGCCCATCGGATCGAAGACCTCTGGCAGACGATGAACGTCAGCGGCTATTGGCGCAACGGACCCGAGTTCAACAACGCGATCTCCGGCGTCGACATGGCCCTGTGGGACATCAAGGGAAAGATCGCCGGACTGCCGCTCTACGAACTGTTCGGCGGCAAGGTGCGCGAGGGCGCCGCCGTCTACCGGCACGCCGACGGGCGTGACGCGGCTGAAATCGCCGACAACGTCCGCGGCTGGCTCGCGCAGGGCGTCCGGCACGTGCGCTGCCAACTCGGCGGGTACGGCGGCGGACATGCCCTGATGCCGGCCGCACCCGCCGGCGCCCTGCCCGGGGCCTACTTCGACCCCGCCGCCTACGCCCGCACCGTGCCCGCGATGTTCACCGCTCTGCGCGAGGACCTCGGCTTCGAGGTCGAACTCCTGCACGACGTGCACGAGCGCCTCGCACCCGCTGACGCGGTCCGTCTTGCCCGCCGTCTCGAAGAGCACGAACTGTTCTTCCTCGAAGACCCCTTCCCGCCCGAGCACCACGAGTGGCTCGGCCGACTGCGCGCACAGTGCACGACGCCGATCGCGATGGGCGAACTGTTCAACAACCCGCACGAGTGGATGCCGCCGATCAGCTCCCGGCTCATCGACTTCATCCGCTGCCACATCAGTCAGATCGGCGGCATCACCCCGGCCCGGAAACTGGCCGCCACCGCGGAGGCCTTCGGCGTGCGCACCGCCTGGCACGGCCCGCGCGACACCTCCCCCGTCGGCCACGCCGCCGGCCTGCACCTGGCCCTGGCCAGCCCCAACTTCGGCATCCAGGAGTGGGCCGGATTCCCCGAACCGGTCTACGAGGTCTTCGACGGCTGCCCCCGAACCCGCGACGGATACCTCTACGCGAACGACAAGCCAGGCCTCGGAATCGACATCGACGAACGTCTTGCGGCGAAGTACCCGTGCTCCGAGGAACTGCCCGGCTGGACCCTGGCCCGCCTGCCCGACGGCAGCCCGGCCCGCCCCTGACGCGGGAGATGTGGATTCACCGCAAATACGTATCCGAAGATATTGATGACGTCTTGATGGCGCCCGTTCAATTAGACGCAAGGGTCTGGTGTTGCGCCACTGGAGTTGCGGTCGGGCGACAACCAATCACAGGGGTGGGCCCGTGTCTCAGCACGATTGCACGATCCGCAAAAGCAGGATGGTCCTGGCGGCGCTGGCCGTCGCCGGGACCGTGGCGCCGGCCGGCTGCGCCAGTTCGTCTCCCGTCACCTCGGCGGGAGGCGGCGCGAACAACGGAGCAGCAGGTGGGGCGAGCACCGGAGCGGCCGGCGGCGGTGCCGGTGCGAACAGCCCGATCTGCGCGCAGGTGGCCAAAAGCTACTCTGATTTCCTGGCCGGCTACACCCCGGCCAAGGGCGGGCTGTGGGGAAACCCGTTCACCAGCCTCCAGGTCCAGGCGAGCAGCGCCGGCAATGTGAACACACAGATTGCCACGGACATCTTCGCCGTGTACACGGACACCGGAGACCTCACCAACATGAACAATCCCAGCGGATACAACACCGTGTCGGCGTCTCAGCTCGAGCAGTTCGACAGCGACCTCAAGACGCTGGCGACGGACTGCGGAATCACGCTCACTCCCCCGGTTCCCGAGAACAACAACTGACACGGCTGATATAGCTGGCTGATGCCGAGCATCGCTGAGCCCGGGCCGCGCACGTGCAGGCCCGGGCTCAGCGATATCGATCATGGGCTGCCGTCAAGCGCGAGGACCCTGATCGGGTCAAGCACGCAACGCTCCAGGGCCCCACGGCGACAGTGACGCGGCGCAGACAGCCGAGAATGTCAGACCCCGCTATTAGGCTCCATGGCATGCGAGAACTCATTGACGCCCTGGTCCGGTCGGCCGAACGAGAGGGCATGGAACTCTACGGAGTGCACGTCTACCGCCGTGGTGCCGAGCCGGTCGAACGCAGGCTCCGGTCGGACGACCGGATCGACCTGCGGTCGGTCTCGAAGACGTTCACGTCCGTAGCGCTCGGCATCGCCGAGGCCGAAGGCCGCCTCGCCCTGGACGACCCCGCCCTCGAGTACTACCCCGAGCTGGCCGGCTCTGCCGCGCCCGGCCTGGACCAGGTCACGCTCCGGCACTTGCTCACGATGACGTCCGGCAGCCCGCACTCCTGGTCCGCCTACGAGCCCGTCCTGGTCGCGGATCTGGCCGCTGACTTCTTCGCGACCCCGCTGGCGCACGAGCCCGGCACGCATTTCAGCTACACCGGCATCGGCCCGTACATAGCGGCCCGCGCCCTGCGCGCCGCAACCGGCGCCAACGTCCGCGACTACCTGGTGTCCCGCCTCTTCACCCCACTGGCCATCCACAACCCCCAGTGGCACACCTGCCCCCTCGGCCACCCGGTAGCGGAAAGCGCCCTCCACCTGACGACGTCCGAGTTGGCCCGCTTCGGCCGCCTCCTGCTCGACGAGGGCCGCCACGAAGGCCGGCAGCTCATCCCCGCCGAATACTGCGCACGCATCGCGACGGAAACCGTCCCGACGGTCGAGGACCCGACATACCAGGGCTTCCGCCTCTCCGACAGCTACGGCCTCGGCGTCTGGTGCACCCCCGGGGAGAAGACGTACAAAATGGCAGGCCGTTACGGCCAGCTCTGCATCATCGCCCCGGACAAGGAAGCGGTGGTGACCGTGACCGGCCATGTCGAAGGGAACACGGGCCCCCACCCGGTCTCGATAACAACGCTCATAGACCAAGAGATCGTGGACCGTCTATAAAAGCGAGCGTCCGCGAACGCTCCTGCCTCTCATCGGCCCGAAAGGATGAGACCAGGAGCGTCTCGCAGCCGCGCACGTGAGCGGCGCCCGCGCCACGACCGTGGCGGTTCGACCCGGATTCCCGGGTTTATCAAGGTACAACCCGGTAATACGGTGCAGCCGGACTATACGGACCGGGGGTCGATCGCGCGGAGGTCCGCAGTGAGCAGTACCGTCGGGGCCGGGTCCATTCTCAAGGTTCTGAGCGACCAACATGCCCGCACGCGTGAACTGCTGTGCCTGGTGGCGGACGGGAAGGGCCCGGACCGCCGAGCGGCCTTCGACGCGCTGCGCCGGGTACTGGCCGTGCACGAGGCGGCCGAGGACTTCGTGCTGCGGCCGGCCGCGCACACGGTGATCCCCCGTTCGGTCGTGAAAGCCCACCTCGAGGACGAACGACGGCTCGGCGAGATGATCGAGCACCTCGAGCGGCTCGACTTGGACGGCAACGACTTTCAGGACGCGTTCTTCTCGTTCTCCGAAGAGCTCATCGCGCACATGTGGTCCCAGGAAGCCGAGGAGTGGCATCCGCTCGAACTCCGCTGGAGCGACGAAGAACAGTCGCGCCTCGGTGCCTGGCTCTACCGCGCGTTCGCCCCCGACCCGGCGAACCCGACAGCGCGCACGTCGGATCGGGCCGTGCCGGCAGGATCCGTGGCGCGGCTCTCCTCGGCAGACATCGCACGCCTCGAATACCGCGCTCTGTTTCAGGAGGCTGTCGACAGGCTCGCCGAGTCCCGATGGCGGGACGAGCGCTCGCGGTACTTCGAGACCGCCCCCGTCGCCGCCTAGCGGGACGACTCGCGCCGGCGCAGGTCCGTGGCGCGCAGGCCGACACCGCATGTCGTCGCCTGGTGGGGTGGTATCTATTTCACCCGTGGATGCAGAGAACGCCAACCCCGAAAGACCTGGCCGTCCTCCGGGTCGCATCCACGCGAAGAGGCACTCGAGCGCAACGTCGATGTCAGACATCACGATCCCCTCCCCGGCCGGGCCGGTAGCCCAGGCCAGGTGAGGACTGCGGATAACCCAGCACTCGATGACATCAGCTAGGCACCGGGGTCAACGGCGCACCTGATAGCGCAGATGAAGCACCCGGTTGCCCTGAAGCACCACCTCAGGATCCTCCAACAGGTGCTGCGCGTCGACCGACCCGAAATAGCGCTTGCCGGACCCGAACACGACAGGCACGACGTCCATGCGTACCTCGTCGACCAGACCTGCGGCGAGCACCTGGCCACCGACCTCGCCAGCGGCGACCTCGACCATGCGGTCACCGGCAAGCTCCTGCGCCTTGGCCACGGCTGCGTCGACGTTGTCGACGAAGTAAAACGGCGCCTCGTGGTCCCAGCCCTCAGGTGCCGGCCGGTGGGTCACGACGACCACGTGGTCGATCCCGCTCGGAGGCTTCCCGTCCCAGCCGTCCGTCATGTCGAAGACGTGGCGGCCGACGAGTGTCACCCCGATCGCGTCCCAGTAAGACCGGGTGTAGTCGTGGGACGTCTGCGACACCTTCAACACGCCGCTCTCGTCCAATGGGACGTCACCGCTCGACAACCAGTCGAATAGCGGTCCCGGCTGGTCGTTTTCGTCCGCGATGAAGCCGTCCACCGACACTGAGCTGTACATGACCACCTTGCCCATGGGCCCTCCTTTGCTCTGGGGTGCCCAACACTAGTGTTGCGTGGGCTGTCGCTCTTGTAAGAAATCAATCGATCGGCAGGGGCCAGCTGTCCAGGATGTTGCCGGGATGTTCGCGCAGGAACCGCTGCCGGACTTCGACATATCGTGTCGGCGTGAGCCCGGTGAACTCCCGGAACTCGTGGCCGAAGTGCGCCTGATCGAAGTAACCCGCGCTGCCGGCGAGGTCGGCCCAGTCGATCGGTCCGGCGGGGTCGATCGAGAACACGGTGGCTGCGAAGCGGTAGGTGCGGGCCAGCCGCTTCGGCGTGACCCCGATGAGCTCCTTGAACCGCTGTGCCAGGTGGGTGCTGCTGACACCGGCCGCCTCCCTCAGGCCGCCGATCGCCACCGCCCCGCCGGTCGCCGCGATGACGCTGCTCGTGTGGCGGACCAGCCCCAGGCCGGCCGTGTCACGCAGCCGTCGCAGTAGCTCATCCTCAAGCAGCGTCAGCATCGCGTGCGGTCCCTCGGCCGTGGCCAGCCGGTCTCGCAGCTCGGCAATGGCGGGTCGGCCCCAGACCTGCTCTACCGTCACCGGCCGGTCGCACAGTTCGGCCGCGGGCATCGGCAGGAACGGCGCCAGCCCCCAAGGCTTGAAGTGCACGCCGACGGACCGGGTCTGGGGCGGGTAGCCGAACTCCAACGCGCGAGTGGGTGTGGTGACCACGCAGCCGTCGGCGTACTCGGCCGTCTCGATGTCGGTGCCGGCACGGATGCGGAACGGCGGCCCGAGGTTGACGATGAGCAACGCCGCCGGCATCGGCGGCAGCGTCAGCCGGGCGTACGGCGGCGCACCCTCCAGGTAGTAAAGGTCGTCGATCAGCCCGTCCAGCGGCGGTCGCGGCACTCTGGACACGTACTCCATCTCACCAGTATCGCTGACGCACCGTCAGCAGGCCTGGCATTCCCCCGCCTCAACCGACCGGACTGAGCTGACGTGAGCGGGCTCGGTTTCGGGTTCGTGCTCGGATTCGGGTTCGTGCGCGGGGAAGTCGCGCATGCCGCGCAGCGGTGAGAAGAAGAGCCACAGGCCGGAGGCGCAGCCGCCGACGACCGCGATCCACAGGGTCGGGCGTACCCCGAGGGTGGAACCGAGGGCGCCGGCTGCGATACCGCCCAGCGGCAGGGTGCCCCAGTTGATCCACCGGGAGGTGGCGTTGACCGGGGCGAGCAGGTCGGGCGGGCAGGTGGACTGGCGGTAGCTGAGCAACGCGACGGAGCACACGGTCGAGGAGAACGTCCAGGACATCCAGCCGATCGCGAACAGCAGCACCCAGGCGCCGGAGCCCGCGGCGGCGATCAGCAGTCCGGGAAGCGCGAAGACGGTCATCGACAGCCAGCACACGCGGGCCGCGCCGAAGCGGCGGGCGAGCAGCCCGGAGGCGAGCCCGCCGACGACGCCGCCGACGGCGCCGAGCGCGAGCAGCAGGCCGACGTATGCGGGGCGCAGGTGCAGGACGCGCACGAGGAAGACCGCGCCGAGGGATTCGACCATGATGACGAAGAAGTTCGCGCAGCCGCTCCACAGGACGCCTTTGAGCAGGATCGGCTCGTGCAGCACGTAGGCGAGTCCGGCGCGGATCTGCTCGCGCAGCCGCGGGCGTCCGGCGGGGGCGGCGGCGGGCGGTTCGCGGCTGCCGATCGCCAGGAGGCCGGCGGCGGAGGCGAGGTAGGACAGGGAGTCGCCGACCATGGCGGTAGCGGCGCCGAACGCGGCGACCAGCCCGGCGCCGAGTCCGGGGCCGGCGATCTGCGCGAAGGACTGGGTGGTGCCGAGCTTCCCGTTGCCGTCCATGAGCTGGTCGCGTTCGAGCAGGGTGGGCAGATAGCTCGGGTAGGCGACGGAGAAGAACACGCTGAACGCGCTGGAGACGAGGGCGACGGCGTAGAGCTGCCCGAGGCTCAGGACCCCGGCCCAGTACGCGACGGGCACGGAGCCGATCAGGACGAGCCTGGCCAAGTCGCACCAGAGCATGGTGCGCCGTTTGGGATTGCGCCCCACCAGCGGGCCGGCCGGGAGCGAGACGAGCAGGTAGGCGCTGGTCTCCGCGGCCGAGAGCAGGCCGACCTGGAGGGTGGAGGCGTGCAGCTGGACCACCGCGACCAGGGGCAGCGCCAGCACGGTGATCTGCGAGCCGACCTCGCTGACCGTCTGCCCGCCCCATAGCAGCATGAAGTCCCGGTGATGCCACAAGCTCGGCGCGCGGACCTCGGTGCCGGTATCAGTACCCGTCATTCGATTGATCCTCTCCGGGCTCCGTCAAAGGTGTCAACCCCACGGGCACGCCGGCGGGCAGAGGTTCCCCGGCCGTTCGTGTGGAAGAAGACGGCCGAGGAGATCCTCACCTCACTCGCAAAAAACTGAAACGAATATAAGACGCAGAATGCTAGTGCAGCGCGACGAAGGCGATGACGGCGACGACCACCACGAGGGCGACGACGATGCCGATCACCTTGCCGGAGCCGGAGCCGCCGCTCGCGGCGGGCGCACTTGCGGCGAAGGTCGGGTTCTTGGCTTCGCCGCGTTCGACGAAGGCCTGGAACATCTGAGTGCTGGCGGCAGAATCGAGATCATTGTTGTTCGACACCCCGCCTACCTTAGGGGTCCCAACCTGCCGGAACCGTCACGCTGGGAGAAGCTTTTGACCTAGCAACGGAGATCCTTGACCTGCCAGGCCGCCGGGCAGGGGCGTCATCCTTGTCTGGTTACGGTCGGGCTTCAACGCCGAACAGCCCGTCGAGGTACTGGTCGACGGCGGCTGAGGCTCGCTCAGGCTCGATCACGCCCAGTTCGATCAGCGGGGTGAGACCGGTGGGGCGTTCGGCACCATGCACAGCCCAACCGGCAGACTGTTCTTCGGCAACCAGCCGACTCCGCAGGTCGCGGCGGTCTCCCGGGAGTTACGGCAGGCACGGGTTCGCTTCGCCGCGACCGGCGACCCCGGCTGGCCCGCTTACCAGGCCGAGCACCGCCTGACGCGCGTGCTGGACACCGAGTCGAAGACCTCGCCTTATCCGCATGCCGCGTCTCGCGCCGTCTGGGACGGACATGACCCCGCGCCCCTGGATCTCACGGAGTCCGCGATCTAGCTCGAACCTTGCCGGCTCTCGCTCGGGCCTCGTGCCGTTCAGCCTTCGTCCGGAGCGCGACGGTGGACGCTGACCGCGTATCCGCCGCCGCTGTACGGGTCGGCGTCCCAGGTGGCGAAGCGCTGCACGAAGGTGAGGCCGGCCGCGGCGCAGTAGGCGTCGTATTCGGCCAGGGTGATGCTCGGCGGAACCGGCAGGTTGGCCGCGTCCAGGCCGAATCCGGAGACCAGGAGGCCGTCCGGGCGCAGTGCCCGGGCAAGTCGGTTGACGACCGCGGCCTCGGTGCCGGTGGTGAGCAGCGGGAAGATGTTGCCGGCGGCGACTACGAGATCGAAGTCCGCGGCGATACCTTCCGCAGCGGAGTCGAACCGGGTCAGGTCGGCCTGGATCCAAGTCGATTCCGGCGCCTGCCTGCGCGCCACGGCCAGCATGGACGCGTCGCGGTCCACCCCGACGCAGACGTATCCGAGTTCTGATAGTCGGATCATGACGCGCCCGGTTCCGCACCCGGCGTCCAGCACCCGTGCTCCGGCCGGAACCAATGCCGCGCAGAACCGCGCCTCGCCGTGCACGTCCTTGCCGCTCGCGGCGAGGGCCGCGAACCGTGCGGCGTAGTCCTCGCCGGACTTCCCACCGGTGAGCTCTTCCCAACGACTCATCGCAGCAGCTTAGAGCCCTCGGCGCAGGAGCACGGCCATCGACGCCCCCTTTGGCGGATTCAACCCGGCCGGCACGGGTCGCGGCGGGGGTAATATCTGCGTGCTGATTTCAGGTGACGGCCGAGGATAGGGATCGGGCCGCCGCCCGGCAGTTCACAGCGGTTCATCAGAGAGGACTTAGCGGCAATGACGTCCGACACCTCCGCGCCGGCGCCGGTTTCCGCGCCGTGCTACCGGCACGAGCGGCGCGAGAGCTATATACGGTGCACCCGTTGCGACCGCTTCATCTGCCCGGACTGCATGCGGTCGGCGGCAGTTGGACATCAGTGCCCTGATTGTGTGCGCGAGGGCGGCAGGACCGTTCGCCGGGTGCGCGGGACGTTCGGCGGAAGTGCCGTCTCGTATCAGGCCACGCCGCACGCCACGATGACGCTGATCATCCTCAACTTCGCGGTCTACGCCCTCGAGGTGATGCGCAACCAGTCGCTCCTGGACCTCGAGACCCTCGGCTCCGGGTTCTCGTTCACCGGCGGCACTCCGCATCAGATCGGCATCGCGCACGGCGAGTACTACCGCTTGATCACCGGGTTCTTCGCCCACTCGCTCCCCTCGGCGGCCCCGTTCGGGATAGCACACATCCTGATGAACATGCTGGCCCTGTGGGGAATCGGGCCGGAGCTCGAGCGGCTGATCGGCCGGGCTCGGTTCGTGGCGCTGTATCTGCTCGCCGGGCTCGGCTCGTCGGTGCTGGTCTACGTGCTCGCGCCCTACTCCGGGGCCGACGGGGCCTCCGGCGCGATCTTCGGCCTCGTCGGCGCCTACTTCGTGTTCGGACGCAAGCTCGGGATCCGGGGCAACGGCAGACTACTGGCGTACTACGTCATCTGGCTGGGCGTGACGTGGACCTTCACCTCGTGGCAGGGACACCTCGGCGGGCTCCTCACCGGTCTCGTCGTCGGCGCGCTGCTCGCCTACGCACCGCGGCGCCGACGCGAGACGGTGCAGTGGGCGGGCATGGCCGTCATATTGGCGATCCTCGTCGGCGCTACGCTAGCCGAGACGTCCCATCTGCACGCCAGGGAAACACTGATCTTGCCGAGCGCGGCGGCAGGCGTCTTCCCGACACAGGGCACATACTCGCCGATCGGCGAAGGCTTACACTGATTCGCTTTTCGGCGCAGCTCGCCGGGACGGGGACAGCGAGCAAGCCCTCTGATCAGCAGCTGCCTGCGGAAGACTGCTGCGGGTCGAACACGCAGGCCCTGGCTCTTGCGGGCAGCCGCGCAAGCTCGGGTTGGGCATCGGACGGGAGGTTGTCCAGGTAGGTCAGGTCGACGTACTGGCCGTTGAAGTAACGGTTCACGTCGACTTGCGCGACCAAGTGCGACGGGCCGATCCCCACGTACGCCGCTGCGACGAGCACGGCGCTGAGCGCGACACCGCGCGGCAGCCAGGCCACGGCCGGCCGGCATCTCGCGGCGGCGAGGATGATGAAGAGAAGCCCCAGCCAGATTTCGATCGCCACGACCGCGACGCGGGGCAGGGTAAGGCCGTACGCGTCGATGTCCAGTGTCATCCGGCGCAGCGCCGAACCGACGATGACGAGGGCCAGCACGCACAGTGTGCACAACGTGATGGAGGCGATCACGCCGTCGCGCCTTCCGCCGCGCGGCGACCACCGGATCGCCAGGCCGATCACCACGAGCGTCAGGACGGTCGCCACGATCAACTGCCAGAAACCCTGGCGGGCATAGTCCGCGTAACTCATCCCGCTCGACTTCAACACAGCCCGATAACCACCGAAGAGCACAGACACCTGAATGCCGTCGAAGGCTGCGAACATAGCCGCCACGGCCACCAACGGCGCGAGCCACAAGTTGCGGCTCAGCGGCTTGACCACTCGGGTCGGCAGCCGATCCCACCGCATCGGCGCCGCCGCACCATGGCCCACCACCAGCGCTCCTCCGACACCGACGAGGAACCACAGGATCGGCAACGGCGACCAGCCCGAGAACAAAGAACCGACCGCATCCCAGAATCGGGCGAAGACCGGGTCCGCAGCGGCGAACAAGGCCCCGAAGACGACGAGGAGCACCAGGGTCACGCCTGCCGCGATGATGCCGTTGCGGGTTCGGGAGCGGCCGAGCGAGTTCAGGCTGTACAACGCTCTCCACGTCCATCTCGCCGCGGCGTCCCAGCGCATCATCAGGCCGACCGGCGCACGCAGGACGGCGGCCCAGCTTCGGCCGCCGTGCACGGCGAGAGCTCCGACCGTGAGCGCGCAGAGCACGGCCAGCCAGTACGGACCCGGCTCACCGCGCCAGGCCGCGAGGCACAACAGCCCCAGCGTCGAAACGCCCCATACGGCACTCCACCGCCCCGGTCGGCGGCCGATCGTGCGCCCGCTCGCCAGGGCCGTGGCGGCCAGGAGGCCTGCGAGTACTGCGATGTTGAACCCGTATCCGGCGTCGAGCAGCCACACGGAGGCGACTCCGGTCGCCAGCACGAGAAGCCCGGCCGCCCTCGGCATCGCCGGGGCCGGATCGGAGTACGCCGGAGCCCAGGGCGGCGGGATGCTGACCGCGTTCGACGGCGCCGGCAAGTAGTTCAGCGGCGGCCCCGGGGGCAGCGGCCGAGCCTGCTGGTCCACGGCCATCGCGAACCCCGGCGGTGGTGCATCCTGTGCCGAACCTGCTCCCGCCCCGCCACCTGTGTTCTCCGGCATATTCGAACTCCCTCCCTCAAGCACTTTCAATCTGGCTCGAAGGTAGTCCGTCCGGACATATACGTGGTCGGATTCGGTGTGCAGGTAGGGTGATGATTCTGTGCGCAAATTGTGAAGAAAAGTTCGATATGACAATGGCCTTGCATATCGGGCGGGCGTCCGCCGGCCCGTGACCCGCAGCCCTGCAGGGCGCGGGACGCGAGCCCTTCTTAGCGGCCGACGTTCTGGCCGCCGTCTACGTGCAGGATCTCGCCGGTGACGAACGAGGCCTGTTCGAGGTACCGGATGGCCTGGACGACGTCGTCGACCTCTTCCATCCGGCCGAGCGGGTGGCGGGCGGCGAGTTCGGGCGTGACCTCGGGGTTCATCGGCGTGCGCACCACGCCGAGAGAGACGCAGTTCACCCGGATCCCGTGCGCCGCATACTCGATCGCCAGTTCCCTGGTGACGGCGTTCAAACCGCCCTTGGTCAGCGATGCGAGCGCGCACGGCACCTGGGAATCGGACCGGTCGACCAGGGAGGTGGAGATGTTCAGCACGTGGCCGCCGCCGTCGCGGGAGAGCATCGCGCCGACGGCGCTGCGGGAGACGTTGAAGAAGCCGCGCAGATTCACGCCGACGATCAGGTCGAAGTCCTTGTCGGTGTGATCGGTGAACGGCTTGCCGATGTAGACGCCCGCACTGTTGACCAGGGTGTCGACTCGGCCGAACCGATCCATCGCCGCTCCGACGATGCGTTCGCCTGCGTCGGGCTCGACGAGATCGGCGCTGACGGGGAGTACTCGCGGGTCTTCGGATTTCGGCATGGACCGGCTGGTCGCGACGACCGCGTAACCGAGGTCTCGGTAGGCGGCGACGACGGCGGACCCGATTCCACCGTCGGCGCCGGTGATGATCGCAACCTTCTGCGGGGCGTCCGCACCCGGCGTCTCGACCGGATCGCTCCGGGACCGGGTCACTTGAGGATTTCCAGCATCCGGTTGCCGAGGATCGCGGCCGAGGCCGGATTCTGCCCGGTGACGAGATTGCGGTCTTCGACCATGTACGGCTTCCACATCGGGCCGCGGCTGAAGTTGACCCCGACCTTCTCCTTCACGTCGGTCTCCAGCAGCCACGGAGCCCTTGAGGCCAGTCCCACGCCCTCCTCCTCCTCGTTGGTGAAGCACGTGATGTTGAAGCCCTTGAAGGGGGACTCGCCGTGGATCCTGGTCGCCAGCAGCGCTGCGGGCGCGTGGCACACGATGAACAGCGGGTTGCCCGAGGTCAGCTGCCGGGTCAGCAGGCGGCCGACGTCGGCGTCCCACGCCAGGTCCGACATCGGGCCGTGGCCGCCGGGCATGTACACCGCGTCGTAGTCCTCGAGCCGCACGTCCGAAAGCTGCAGCGGCCGCCGCATCACCTCCGCGGAACGGATGATGGCTTCCAGTTCGAGAGCCTCATCGTTGCCGCCGACCATCTCGGGGCGAAGGCTCATCATGTCGACGTTCGGAGTCACGCCGTTCGGCGTCGCGACCACGACCTCGTGGCCGGCGTCCGTCAGTATCTTGTACGGGTTCGCGAACTCCTCGGCCCAGTAGCCCGTCGCGTACCTCGAGCCGTCCTTCAATACCCAGTAGGTGGCGCCGCTGACGATGAAAAGTACCTTTGCCATGGTGACGGGTTCCTTTCGGGTGCGAACTGGGATTGCGAACCGGGGTTGAGCGGGATCAGCCGCGAAGCCGACTCGTCCGACATCGGGATCGACCGAAATCGACGCGCCTCTGACGGTTCCCCCGTCCTCACCCTAGGCACGTCTGCGAGCTCGCCGCAGAACGCGCTCGGCAGATCCCGAGCGCCGGACGGTGCACTGCAGGGCGCCGGGCGGCGCGCGGCCACCTCCTCCGACAACGGATAGGGCCATCCGGGTGAGGGAAGAGCGGGGTCGCTGGCACCACGGTCGATCGGTGACGTCGAGCACCGCCGCGCGCTCTACGCCGAGGTTCCGTACCGCCTGGTCAGCTGCCGAACGCCGCCTTCAACGCATCGATGGCCAAGCGGCGGGCGAGCTTGGTGGCGTTGGCGTCTCGCAGGCTGTCGAGCATCAGGAAGTCGTGCACCATCCCGAGCACGCGCACCGCGGTCACGTCGACCCCAGCCTCCCGCAGCCTCGCCGCGTAGGCCTCCCCCTCGTCACGCAACGGGTCGGCCTCGTCGGTGATCACGAGAGTGGTCGGCATGCTGCGTAGCTGATCCGAGCTCGCGCGCAGCGGGGAGGCGTACGGTTCTGCGCGTTGGGCGGGGCTGCTCGTGTACTGGTCCCAGAACCACTCCATCGCCTCGCGCGTGTTGTAGTAGTGGTCGGCGAACTGCTGGTAGGAAGCGGTCTCGAAGTTCGCATCCATGGTCGGATAGAGCAGAATCTGGGCCCTGAGACGCACGTCGCCGCGCTCCTCGGCCATCAGGGCCAGCACCGCGGACATGTTGCCGCCCGAAGAGTCCCCGCACACTGCCAGCCGCGAAGGATCCATCGCGTGCTGTGCACCTTCGCGCATGATCCATCGGGCGACGGCGTAGTTCTGCTCGATCTGCGTCGGGTACTTCGCCTCGGGTGCCAAGTGGTAGACGGGGAACACCGCCGCCGCGCCGGCGCCGACCGCCAGCTCGCGGACCAGACGGTCGTGCGTGTCGGCGTCGCCGAGGACCCAGCCGCCCCCGTGGATGTACATGAACACGGGCAGGGTTCCGATCGCGCCCCTCGGTCGAACGATGCGCGTGCGCACCGTCCCCCACTCGCTGGCATCGACGTCGATCCACTCCTCGTCGATCTCGGGCTTGGGGACGCCGTCACCGGCCTGCAGCCGGTCGATAAGGGCCCGGCTCTCGTCCGGCGGCATCTCGTAGATCCGCGGATGCGGGTCGGTCTCCTCCGCGAGCTGCTTCGCGGCAGCCTCCAGCACGGGAGCCGGCGGAGCGGACACTGCGGCCATGATCAAGCCCTCCTGAAGGGTGGCGGCGGCTGGGACAGGATGCCGGGCGGGTCTGCTGGCCGGGTCGCCGGCCAACCGGGCCATCGGCCCCGCATGTCCCCGACCGCGGTACTTGCAGCTCCACGGTCGAACCGCCCACCGCCGCCCGCAAACGGACCGCGGCACGCGCCCGTCAACTACCGCCGTTCAGGGCAGGGCGC
This sequence comes from Actinospica robiniae DSM 44927, assembly GCF_000504285.1. Classification (NCBI taxonomy): domain Bacteria; kingdom Bacillati; phylum Actinomycetota; class Actinomycetes; order Catenulisporales; family Actinospicaceae; genus Actinospica; species Actinospica robiniae. The sequence goes on from NZ_KI632511.1 coordinate 1,912,546, forward strand.
ACTACGGCACCGGGGGTTCGGAACGATGATGGGGGTACCGACACAGACAGGGCCCCGGGCGCGAACCGGCGCCTGCCGCCTTAGCATCGATCTGTCCCCCGGCCCCCACCCACCGACCGACCCGGCTCGTCCCGAGTGACACAGACCTGAGGGAGTCTCATATGCGTGCGGACATCGTCCCCGGCGCCGTCTTTCCCGACTACGAGCTGACCGATCACACCAAAGCGCGCCGCAAGCTGAGCGAGCTCCAGGGTGGCGATCCGATGATCCTCATCCTCTCCCGAGGGCACTTCTGCCCCAAGGACAACCAGCAGCACCTGCAGCTGGCAGCCCACTATTCTGAGATAGCGGTCGCCTACACGCAGATCGTCACGATCGCCACCGACAACTTCTTCGAGCTCAACGAGTTCCGGTCCTCGGTCGGTGCGCAGTGGACCTTCCTGTCGGACATCGGGCGCAAGGTTCAGAAGGACTTGGATATCCAGGAGTACACTGACACCACCCACGACCCGATGATCCCGCACACCCTGGTCCTGAAGCCGGGCCTGGTCGTGCACAGTATCTACAACGGGTACTGGTACTGGGGTCGGCCCTCGATCGAGGATCTGCGCCGCGACCTGCGCGACGTGACCCGCGAAGTCCGCCCCGACTGGGACCCGAGCCTGCCCGAGCTGCGAGCCTCCTGGGACGCCGGTGACCACTCGAAGCACTATCCCTACAAGTAGCAGGCCGCCTCCCCGGGTGCAGCGGGCGGCATTGCGCGGACGGGCCCCTTCCCCCTCGTGCCGGTGAGCGCGAGAACCGCGTGATCCGGTGTTCGGTATGATCCAATCCGAGTGGTGGATTCGAAGTCGGATATGTTCTTTTCGAACACTGGAGGGTCCGTGGCCAAGGGCTACTGGGTCAGCGCGTACCGCACCATTTCAGACCCCGAGAAGCTGGCTGCCTACAACGAACTGGCCGGTCCGGCCGTCCGGGCCGGGGGCGGGCGGGTCTTCTGCCGCGGCGGCCGGGTCGTCGCCCACGACGACGGAATCGCCGAGCGCACCGTCCTGATCGAGTTCGACAGTTTCGAACAAGCAGTCGCGGCGCACGAGAGTGACGCCTACCAGGCGGCGCTGGCCGCCCTCGGCGACGGGGTCGAGCGCGACTTCCGCATCGTCGAAGGGCTCGACTGACCAACGGGCTCCGTCACTTCGGCCGCTATCGATCCGCCGGGCATTGGAAGTTCGTAGAACACGTAGCGTGCCCCCGGTCACCTCGACCGGGGGCACGCTACGCTCGTATGAAGCCTTACTCAGGCGAGTGGTGAGGCGTCACGAACTCGGCAGGCTCGGCACAGCCCACTGGATCACTCCGACCGAGGCGGTTCCAGTGCTCTGCATCGAGATGCGCAGCTTGCTGGTGGTCACCTGGTCGAACGTGATGTCGTTGAAGGTGTTCAGGGCGGTCGGCTGACCGCTCTGGCTGGTCACGTTCACCCAGTTGCTGCCGTCCCACGCCTGGACGGTCCACGACGAGGGCACCCGCAGGCCGCCGCCGTCGTCGGCCCAGTAGACCTCGGCGCTGTCGGTGGTGATCGGCGCTGCCCAGTCCAACTCGACCCAGTGCGTGCCGGTCTGCGGCCAGTCGCCCCAGTAGGGCGTCAGGTTGCCGTCGTCACTCGACTGGATCGGGTAGACACCGTTGTTGATCGCCGAGACCGTGGTCCACCCCGAGGTGTACGAGGCCGAGGCGGTCGCGGTCAGTGCCAGGTTGGTGGTGCCCGCCGGCAGGGGCAGCGGCTTCTGGGCGATGACCCACTGCTCGGCGCTGGCCGAGCCCGAAGCGTTGTCCGGCGCGCTGTACGTCGCGGTCGCCACCAGTCCGTTGCCGCCGTTGGCGTTGGCGGGCGGGGTGACGTCGTAGGTGACGGTCTCGCTCTTGCCGGGAGCGAGGTCGACGGCCTTCGCCGCGGACGTGTCGGCGACCGTCCAGCCGGACGGCGCCTGCAGGTTCAGGGCGACGCCGGTCAGGGTGGTCGCGCCGTTGTTGGTCACGGTCGCGGTCGCCGTGGTCTGCGAGCCGGCCAGCAGCGCCGGCTGGTTGTGCGCGCCCGGCGCCGTGCTGGCAGTGCTCACCGCGACCGTCGGCTTCGCCGAGTCGCCGAGGGTGATCTTGACGTCGCTGCCGTTCATCGTGGCGGTGTGCGTGGCGGCGTCGTACTTGCCGGCGGACACCTTCTGCACGCCGTACTCGGCGAACTGCGGCAGCTGCACCCGGACGTCGCCGCTGGGCGCCTTGCCGCTCAGGTGGACCTTGACGACGGTGTTCTTGCCCTCGCTGCTCGTGGAGATGGACACGCCGTAGGTGGCGCGCTTGCCGCTGGACTCGTCATAGGACGAGGTCAGGTTGTTCACCGCGATGGTCTGCCCGGGCGTGATCCACGCGTCCGGAACGCCGCGGCCGACGTAGAGCGCGGTGCCGTAGCTGTAGCTGCCGTCCGCGTTGGTCGTCGAGGTGAGCCCGGAGGCGACCAGCGACTGGAGCAGAGTCTGCGTCTGGCCTGCCATCGGCCAGGCGTAGGGAACCGCGCCGAACTGCGGAGCGGCGTGGCTGCCGGCCCACGGGTTGGTCGGGTCGGGCGCGCTGCCGTTGGCCTCCCACCAGGCGTTCGGGCCGCCGGTGGTGGTGGCGATCTGCCAGGCGTAGCTGGTGATCGGCAGGTCGCGGTAGGCGTCGCCGTACAGGGCGCCCTGCGAGTAAGCGGTGTTCAGCGCGACGCTGTACCCCGAGTACGCGCCGAACGACGGGAACGGCACGCCCGTTCCGTCCAGCTTGCTGAAGCCGGTCTCGTAGAGGTTGTCGGTCTGGGTCGGGTCGCCGAGAACGCCGTTGAGCGTTCCGCCGGCCAGCATGATGTCCCAGACATTCTGGCCCCAGAGGTTGGACCCGGCCCAGTTCGCGTCATTGGCGGTGTTGCACCGGTCGCTCGTCGAGGGGACGTTCACTTCGCAGGGCAGGTAGTCGAACCCGTTGGTCTGCTCGTTGGTCGAGAGCGCGCTGTTGACGGAGTTCAGCAGGCTGGTGTAAGCACCGTCAGCCCACTGAGCCTCGGCCGTGTTGCCGATACGGGTGGCGATGTACTTGTACGCCGACAGGCCGGCCAGCGCCGTCTCGTCGTCGAACAGCCACACGCCGGAGCTGTCGTTGTCGAAGGACGTCTTGAGGTATCCGGTGGTGGCGTTGAGCTGCGCGAGGTAGTCCGTGTGCATCATGGTGTAGAGGCTCGGACCCCACTGGCTCTGACCGTTCGCGTCGTCGTGGAAGTACTGGCTGACGAACGCGGTGTCGTTGGTCCCCTCGAGGTAGTCGGCCCAGGCTACCGGGGTGCGCCACGGACCGTCCCAGTACCAGTTCGCGCCCTGCTCGTTGAAGTTCGACGCGTCGGAGATCCGGGCGTTGAGCAGCAGGCTCTGCGCGTCCTGATAGTCGCCGAGCTCGAAGCTGTTGCCCAGGATGCCGGGGGCATCGTGGTCGAGCAGGTAGGCGTAGTTGTTCGCACCGGAGTACGGCGCTTCGCCGGCCTGGACGATCCGGGTGTAGATGAACGCGGCCTTATAGGCGTTGTCCATCGCGGTGCCCGGATCCTTCAGGTTGTTGGTGTTCGGCAGCGACGTGTTCGGCAGCGAGAGTTGCGGAGTGACCGACAGCCGCTGGTTCCAGTAGTCCGCCATGTGCTTGTACGCCGCGTCGTACGACTGGGCGCCCGGGTTCCCGGCAGCGGGCGTTATCGCGGCCACGGTGGGCAGCGCGACGGTGGTGCTGAAGGTGTCGACCGCCGCCACGAAATCGTGCTGCACGGTCGCGCCCGGGTCCACCGTGTCCGAGTTGGAGTCGAGTGAGACGAGGTTGGGCCCGGACTGGCCGGACGGCACACTCACCGCGGCGCTGCCGTTGTTGGTCACGCTCACCCGGGTGTAGACCAGCTCGGTCGGAGTGCCGTTGATCGACTGCTCGTCCGCGAAGTCGGTGATCGAGATCGCCACGTCGTTGCGCGTGAACGAGGTGGTCATCGCGGGCAGGTAGCCGTCGGCCTCAGTCCACTGGACCGAGCCCGCCGCCGGCGCCTTTCCGGCGGCCAGGCCGTAGGTGTAGACGCCGAAGGAGTACATCGCGCCGCAGTAGGTCGTGCCCTTGCCGTTGGCCTGGTAGGTCAGCGGCACGCCGCGCGCGAAGTACGAGCCCGAGAGGTACTCGAAGGGCGCGTAGTAGTTGTTCTCCCAGCCGATCGCGGTCTGGTCGGCGTAGCCGAACCCGTTCGGGTCGCTCGGGGTCGGGAAGCCGGTGCCGTAGTCCTTCGGCAGTGCGGAGTTCTGGCAGATGTTCACCGGCATGGTCTGGACATGCTGCAGATCGCCGCTGCCGCTCGCCTTCGCGGATGCCGGCAGCGCGGTGGCGGCCAGCGCGACGAGGGCGAGGGCGGTCAGTTTCATCGACGTGAATCTTCGGCGCAGGGGTGCGCTCATGCGGTGCCTCCAGGGCGTCGTCGACGCAGGCGGGCTCTCGCCCGGCTGCGCAAGAAAAGTGCACGAAAACCTTTTCCGATGAGGAGGTTAGAGAGTTGAGCTCAGTTCGTCAACCACCAGTCACCACCCGAGATAGTCGGTCAATCCGTCCGCAAGCCGACATGAAGAGGCACTGACCTGCGTCTACCGTGGCGCGCTGGGTTGCGCACGGTTGTCCGGCGAATACCGGAGAGTGCTGCCATCCCCTGCGGCCGGCCTGGCGCATGCTGCGTCCAAGCCTGCCCGGAAGGAAAAAAGAGAAAACGGTTTCCTAACTGCGGCCGCAGCCGTGCCGCCGTGCAGGCCACACCGGCATCACCTTCAAGGGCCGCTATGTGCACAGGTAAGGTAGGGCACTGCATGTATATCTATGGCAGTAATCTGCCTGGGCCGCGCTCGATGCCGACGTCGGCGCGCAACCGTGACGCGCTGTCCCCGAGCTCGCGCGGCGGCCGTGCCGTGGCGCGCCAGGAAGTTTCATTACCGCTTTCGCATGGCCGGAGAGGTGGCTGAGTGCCTCGCGCCAGCCAGCCATGGATTAGCCCATTCACATGGGGTTTTCTGGTTCTGCTGCCGTCGATCTGACGGCTGAGCGGCGGCCGAAAAGGTTTTCTTCAGCGTCCTCCTCGCCGCGCCCGCGGCCAGGACGTCGAGGCGGTATGGTGTGCATCACATCTACTGCGATGTTCGACGGGAGGCGCGGTGGCGGGGCGAGATGCTCAGCGTGCGAACAGCCGGACTGCCACACTGGAAGACGTCGCCCGGCTGGCCGGAGTATCGATCGCGACCGCTTCGAAGGCGCTCAACGGCCGCGCGCACGTGTCCGCCACGACACGGACCCTGGTTCAGGAGGCCGCCGAGCGCCTGTCGTACTCCCCCAACGCGTTGGCGCAGGGGCTGCGCGCGGTGCGCACCGGGATCGTCGGGCTGCTGACCTCCGACCTGGAAGGCCGGTTGTCGATCCCGATCCTGATGGGCGCGGAGGACGCGTTCGGCGCGGGTCGTACCAGTGTGCTGCTGTGTGATGCGCGCGGCGACTCGATCCGCGAGGCGCACCACCTGCAAACGCTGCTGTCGCGCCGGGTCGACGGGCTGATCGTGCTCGGTGCCCGCCCGGACGCGCGCCCTTCGATCGGACGCGATCTGCCGGTGCCCGTGGTCTACGCCTACGCGCCGTCAGCGGATCCGAACGACCTGTCGCTGGTCAGCGACAACATCGCCGGCGGCCGGCTGGCGATCAGGCACCTGACCGAGATCGGGCGACGCTCGATCGCCCACATCACCGGCGATCCGACCTACGGCGCGGCCCAGGACCGCGCCGAGGGGGCGCTGGCGGAGCTGGCCGAGCAAGGCCTCGAACTCGTCGGCGGCCGGGTCTACTTCGGCTCCTGGTCCGAGGCCTGGGGCCGCAGCGCGACCAGGATGCTGCTGTCGCGGGCCCAGGAGATCGACGCGGTGTTCGCCGGCTCCGACCAGATCGCCCGCGGCGTCATCGACACCTTGCACGAGGCGGGTCTCGACGTGCCGGGCGACGTGGCCGTGGTGGGCTTCGACAACTGGGAGATCTTCGCCACCAGCGCCCGGCCGCCCCTTTCCAGCATCGACATGAATCTCAAGACCCTCGGCCGGGTCGCCGCCGAGCGGTTGTCGGCCGCTCTCGACGGCGACATCGGCGCCGGGGTGGAGTCGCTACCCTGCCGCCTGGTGCCGCGCGAGTCGACCACCTCGTCGTGACTGCTCCGAGAAACCTCCTTTCGCACACTCGATAACGGGTTCGGCGGTCCGGGTTCGACGGTCGACGGCGTGGCCGAGCCGTCCGGCCAGCCAGCCAGCCAGCCGGCTGCGCGGTCGCTCTCGGCACCGGTATGGCTCGGTGCCGAGAGCGACCACCTACAGCGCCCTGCTACGGGTCAGGTTTCCGTGGACATCACGGCGCCTGGGCCCAGGGCTGGTCGACCAGCCAACTCGAGTCGGCCGCCCACGAGGTGGCGTCGTCCCACGGGTTGGTTCCGCCATCGCTGGCGAGGTAGAGGGTGTTGCCGAATGTGCGGACGTACTTGGTGGTGTAGTTCACTGATTGGAACGACATGCCCTGCCCGCTGTTGCCCGCCTGCGGGCAGAACGTCGCGTCCTGGGCGAACAGGGCGCTGCCGTCGCTCGCTTGCAGGTGGAACTGGAAGTTCATGTGCCTGAGATAGCTGCCGGGCTTGTTGACCGATTCGAACGAGACACAACTCGGATTGGCCAGACCGGCCGCCTCGACCCACGTCCCGTCCTGCTTGTCGATCTGCGCGCTGCCAGCCGTGATCGGCGCGGTGACCACGAGGTCGTCGGTGTCGTCGTGCTTGATGAAGTCGGACGAGGTGCCTCCGGCCGTGGTCTGCAACGACACCAGCGGCCCCGCGTCCAGTGCGAACTTGTTGTCCGTGCCGGGCGTGGCGTTGGCGACGATGAAGTCGGAGCAGTTGCTGTCCGTGTCGTTGCCGTCGGGGAAGCGGCTCGCGCTCTTACCCACGCCGCTGGCCAAGGCCGGCGTGGGTACTGTGCAGCCGCTGCCCGTGCCGCCCTGGTAGCCCTCCGCGGCAGACGGGTCGACCAGGAGGCCGTAGTCGAGACTGTCGGCGACGAGGCCGTGGTCGTCCTGCAGCACCATCGCGCCGGCACTGGTGGACAGAGCCGGTCCACCGAACCACTGGTCGGGCGTGGGCGAACCCTGATATCCCGCCGTGGTGACCTTGGTGTCGCGTACAGGAGCGTTGATCGCCTGCTTGTGTGCCAAGGGGTGGTCGAGCACGATCCCGGCGCCCAAGGCCTGAACCGGTTCGTCGCTCGAGTGCGCGAAGTGCGTCGCCGGCGTGAAGCTGATTCCGGTCCCCCGGTCGCTGAACGGAAGGTTCGACGAGTGGTTCTGGGTCAGCGGGGCCGTCAGACCGAGCCCGGTGCCGTTCGCGCCGGCCGTCCCGACCGTGGCGACGGTGATGGTCTCGGTTTGCTTGCCGATGTCCAGCCGGATCTTGTCGCCCGCCGAGATGTTGGCGGTCGACGAGACCTTGACGACGCTCGCGCCGGCGGCTGCTGCTGCGGCCAACCGCGCCTGGGTGCCTGCCGTGCCGACCGCGCTCACGGTGGCCACCTCAAGCTTGCTGCCGTAGCCGATCGAGACCTTCTGCCCGACGGTGAAACCCGTGGTGCTCGTGACCGGGACGTTGGTCGAGCCGGCGGGAATCGTGATCGGACCGTCCGGTACGGGCTGCCACAGCGGCGTGTTGCCCGTCGCCGCAGTGCCCTGACCGATGATCGTCGCGTTGTTACCCTTGCCGGACGAGTCGACGGCGGTGGCGCCTCCGGTCTCGTCGAACTTGTAGTCGGCGACGTCGCCCGCGCCGGCCTGGCCACCGGCCAGTGCGGCGATCTCGGCCGGTGACAGCGCCGTGTCGTAGATGTTGAAGTCGTCGACCGCGGCATCGAGGAACGGGTCTGCGTACTGCGAGCGCCCGATCCAGTTCTGGTTGGTGTTGCCGAGGCTGGACGGGTGAAGCGTCATGTTCGGGTTGGTCGCCACCGGCTTGCCGTCGAGGTAGAGCGTGCCGGTCGTGCCGGAGAGCGTCACCGCGACGTGCGACCACGTGTTCAGCGGAAGCTGACCGCCGCCGGTAAGCTGCTGCTCCCCTCCGCCTCCGCCCGTGGTTATCGCGAAGCGCAGTCCGGCGCCGCCGCCGTCGACCGTCATGAACATGTACGTGTTCTGGCCGGTGCCGAAGTCGAAGACGCGCGACCAGGTGGAGTCGACGGACGGGTTGACCCAGGCCGAGACGGTGAAGTCGGACAGGCCGCTGACGATTCCGGTGGGCAGGCTGACGTATTCGTTGGCGCCGTTCAGCTTCACCGCGTTCCCCAGTTCCCCGGAGACCCGCGGCCCGGTCGCGCCGACCGAGGGGATGGCGGCGATCTTCGCGGTCTCGGCCGTGCGGCCGGTGCCGATCACGACCGGGTCCCCGACGCTCATCCCGGCCGTGCTGCGGACGTTGAGCGTGGAGTCGCCCGCCTCGGCCGGCGCGGCGAGCCCTGAATCGGCCAGGGCGAGCAGGTAGTGGCCGTCGGCCGGGATGGTGGTGCCGTCCGGAATCGTGACCGTGGAGAAGACCGCCTGCCCCGACGGGTGCTCGGTCAGCGTCCAGCCGGAGACGTCGATGGCGTGCGCGGAGGCGTTGGCGAGCTCGACGTAGGAGTTCGTCGAGTCGTCCGCCGTGCCGATCCGGAACTCGTTGATCTTGATCGGGCTGTCGTTGCGAACCTTCTCGGTCGTCGTCGCCTCGCCGTTGGGCTCGCCCCTCCTGCCCCACTCGGCTCTGCCGTCCAGATCACCGTTGAACGCCTCCTTACCCGAGGTGACGGTGAAGGTCGCGCTCACGCTCGCACCGGGTGCGACAGAGGAGAACGTGTCCGGCCCTTGTGCCTTCGCGGTCCAGCCGTGAGGGACCGACAGCTTCAGCTTGAGGTCGTCCACGGCCGAGCCGGTGGTGTTCGTGAAGGTCTCGGCGACATCCTGGCTCGAGCGCGGCGCGAACGTCTGCAGGCCGGGCGGGTTGACGCTCGCCGAGCTCGGCGCCAGGGTCAACTGCTGCACGTTGTACTCGGCCGCGACGATGTTGGCCTGCACCTGCTGGTCAACGGCGTCCGAGGGGTACCCGGCCGTCATCACGCCTTCGTAGAACGTACCCTGCGAACCGTTGCTGTTGTCGCCGCCGTTGCCCAGGACGATGGCCCCCTGCTTCTGCATCGGGTCATAGCTGGAGTCGACACGCGGTCCATCGAACATCGTCGTCAGGTCACCCTGCTGCGCGTCGCCGCCGAGGCTCGCCCAGTGGTGCGGTTCGCCCTTGGCCACGGCCGTCACGAACCGGGAGGTGACGCTGGGCAGCTGTGCGCAGAGCTTCGAGCTACTTCCGGGGTTGACACATCCCACCAGGTTGTTCTCCTGGTCGGTCATGACCCACGGCCCGGGAGCGGCTCCGTGGTACCAGGAGGTGGCGTCGCCGAAGTAGCTCGTCTCCATCGTGCCGTTGCCGTCGTCGCGGCTGTCGATCTCGGCGTTGCCGTAGTCGAAGCAGCAGCCGCCGTTGTAGTGCTGACCGTCGACGATCCAGTACGTGCCCTCGGGCTGGTCGCCGGTCGCGATTCCGGTGGTGTCGTTGTCGCGCAGGCCCATGCCGGGCTCGATGAACACGCCGTAAGCCTTGTGGCCGTTGATCGTGATCGGGGCCATGTCCGCGATCGGGAGGTTGTCGGCGCCACCCGTCGCCGGGCCGCTGAACGCTCCGCGAGGCGCCTGAGTCAGGTCGTTGTGCATCGGAGACTGGTCGTAGATGCGGGTGATGACGCAGGTCGTGTCCGCGCAGAACCCGTCCTGCTCGGCGGCGTCGGCGTACCCGCCACGGCTCAGCAGGCCGATGTTCCTGGTCTTATGGTCGGACAGCCGCTGCACCTGGTAGAGCGGGCCGTTGTACGAGGCGTACAGCGCCCGGGTGGTGCTGTGGGCTGCGACGCAGGGAGTCCCGCCCGCGGCATAGATGTCGCAGGGGCCTTGCGCCTTGGGCGCGGTGGCTGAGGCGGCCGACGTGGCCGCCTGCGCCACGGTGCCCGTCGCGAGACCCGCGCCCATCAGCGCGAGCACGACCGCCGCCGCCGCGACGCGAGCCCTGCGCCGTATGCGCACGAACGATCGTCTGGACATTAATGATCGAGCATCCACTGGAACTCCTTCGTCCCCTGATCAGATGACGTACTTCGCACCCACGGAGGCATTTATGGCCAAGTGCCCTGGTCAGCGCGTTGTTAGCGCTAACATTTTGTTAGCGCTAACAATCCTGCTGCCAGGATGACGACACCTGGAACCTCCGTCGGTGGGTTGATGCGCGAGCAGCGCGATGCTCTTCACTATCACCCGTCACTGATGTTGCGTCAAGGCTTCGCACGAAACACCGAGAGTGACCTTCGGGTGCGAAGGCTGATCGGCCGATGCGCGGTCGCGAGGCTCACCCCTGCGCACCCGTTCGCTCGGGACGGGGCTCGAGCGGCGGGCCGCCCACCGCGCAGTGTCTCTTGCAGGCGGGTTCACGAGGCTCGGCGTGTGCCTCCTGCACCGGGAGTTTGGTGGGGATACCGACGAAGGCGATCGCCGCGCCGAGCACGAGCAGCCCCGCGCAGATCAGCATGGCCCTGTGATACATCGGCGCGAGGTCCGCGGCGACGGTGAGGCTGCCGCTGCCCAGCCCCGCGACGAGCGGCAGCGTCGCGACGGCGAGCAGGCCCGCGGCACGCGCCACGGCGTTGTTCACGCCGCTCGCGATGCCCGCGTGGCGCTCGTCGACCGAGCCCAGCGCCGTCGCGGTCAACGGCGCGACACACACCGCGAGCCCCAGGCCGAACACGACGACCGCCGGCAGCACGTCGCGCGGGTAGGTCGCATGCGCGCCGATCCGGGAGAAGAGCAGCAGCGACCCGGCGCAGATCAGCGGGCCGGCAGTCATCTGCACGCGTGGCCCGATCCGCTGGGCGAGCGCTCCGGACCGTGCCGAGAGCAGCAGCATCAACACCGTGATCGGCAACAGCGAGACGCCGGCGCTGAGCGCGGTGAAGCCGACCACGACCTGCAGGTTGAGCACCGCCAGAAACAGCACGCCGCCGAAACCCGCGTAAACCACGAACGTGACGAGGTTCGCGGCGCTGAACGCTCGGCGGTGGAAGACCTCCAGCGGAAGCATCGGCTGGCGCACATGCCGCTCCGCGAAGACGAACCCGACGAGCCCCGCCACTCCGATCATCAGGGAGGCGAACACGAGCGGGCTGGTCGCGCCGTGTTCCGGCCACGCGGTGAACCCGTAGGTAAGCCCCGCCAGGCCGAGCGCCGCGGTCGCCACGCCGACCACGTCGAGGCTCCGAGCGGCCTCGGGATCGCGCGATTCCGGCACGTGCCGCATCGAGACGAAACAGACCACGGCCGCGATCGGAACGTTGATCAGGAAAACCAGCCGCCACGTCGCGGCCTGCACGAGCCAGCCGCCCAGGAACGGCCCGATGGCTCCGGCCACTCCGCCGAGCCCGGACCACGCCCCGATGGCGCGGGCGCGGTCGGCGGGCCGGAAGGAGGCCTCGATGATCGCCAAGGAGCCCGGAGCCAGCAGCGCTCCGCCGATGCCCTGGAAGACCCGTGCGGTGATCAGCACGTCGACGTTCGGGGAGAGCGCGCACAGCAGCGAGGCGCACGCGAACCACGTCGCGCCGATAACGAACGTCCGGCGGCGCCCGAACCGGTCGCCGAGCGAACCGCCGAGCAGGATCAGGGACGCGAGGCTGAGCGTGTAGCCGTTGACCACCCATTGGAGCGGCGCGGTCGCCGCGTGGAACTGGGCACCGATGTGCGGGAGCGCGATGTTGACGACCGTCGCGTCGAGGAAGGCCATGCCGGAGCCCAGGATGGTGGCGACCAGCACCCACCACCCGTCGGCCCGGCCATAGCGCACCTGCCCGGCCCGGCCCCCGGGCGCGTCGTGCGCACCGGCGTCCCGTGCCGCCTCGCCGCCGCTTCCGGCCACATCGTCTCCCGCGTTCGAGCCGCCCGAGCCGGAGCCCGGCGGCAGGGCCTGTCCAGGGTCCGGGCTTCGCCGTGTGCACCAGCATATAGAGCAGGATCAGGGCGCATACCGGTGCATCGGCTCGGCAATGGTGTGATCGCGACCCGATCGGGCCCTAACTCGATTTGATGATCGACTGAGTGCTTGTGGGGCGTGATGGCCTGTCGGATCGGGGTGTCGTCGGGTGCGGGCGACCGCTTCGCGTCGCCCGGTTTCGTTTACCCACCCTGCCCACCCGTTGCGTTGGCAGGGACGGCTGGGGCTTCAAGATCTCGCCTCCGGCGGGGGCCTTCCCTCGGAGGGATTGCCGGGGCCTGTGGGGTGCTGGCGCGGCGGGGCGGGCTGAGGTTCGGGGTGGTCGGATGTCGGGGGCGTGTTCCCTCCTCGGCCGGTCCCCGGAGGCAATCAGGAACCTGCCGGGAGCTCAAGCGGCGGCGGCTTCCGCTCATGCTCGATCCTGCATCGCGCCGCTTGACCTCCCGGCAGAACCCTGATCGGGCTTCGCCTGCCCGACCGAGGAGAGAACCCACCCCCTGAGGGTCCGGTGCGAGCTGCGCTCGGGCCGAGTCTCGGCGCGTGGCCCGGCCACGCTCGGTGCGGAAGGATCCTGCATCACCCTGATCCGACCATCGCGGCAGAATCCCACAGGCCGGCCGCGCTCGATCCGAAAGGATCCTGCATCGCCGCGATCCGGTGCCAACCCGATCCTCGATTCGCGCGGAGGTCGGTGCTCCGGTCGTACCTGCCGTCGAATTCTGCATCGCCCCGATCGGCTCCACCCGGTGCTCACGCACTGCACAGGATCGCGCGGCCCGGCCGCACCCCGAGGGGAAATCCTGCACCGTCTTCGGCCACACCCCCGATGCCATCTGACCAGCCACCCCGTCCACCCTCCCGTCACAAGCCCCGACAACCCCCGTACTCCTCCATACTAGACGCCACCACCGACAAAAGCCGCGTATCCAGCCTTTGCCGGAAAAGAAAAATATTGGAGATTCCGGGCACTCGGGCGCGCTCCCCGGCGTTGAAGAAGTAGAGAAGAAGACGGCGGCCCAGAACGGCAATGCAAGATTCTTCCGCATCGAGCGCGACCGGGCCACCGGACAGGACCCGGCCCGAGCGCAGCTCACACCGCTCCCCCAGGGGGTGGGCTCTCTCCTCGGTCGGGCAGGCGAAGCCCGATCAGGGTTCTGCCGGGAGGTCAAGCGGCGCGATGCAAGATCCAGCATCAACGGAAACCACCGCCGCTTGACCTCCCGGCAGGTTCCTGATTGCCTCCGGGGACCGACCGAGGAGAGAGCACGCCCCCGGCACCCGACCACCCCGAACCTCAGCCCGCCCCGCCCCGCCAGCACCCACGCGACCCCGGCATTCTCTCCGAGGGAAGGGCCCGCGCCGGAGGCGAAAGCCTGAAACCCCAGCCCACCCGCCCACGCAACGGGTGGACGGGTGGAAGCAAACCCGGGCGAAGCGAAGCGGCCGCCCGCACCATGATGACCACCCAGCCGATCATCAACTCGCTGTAGAGCCGGGCCTCCCGGTATTTCACGGCACGCATGGGCTGTGCGAGGGCGGTTATCGGATGAAGCATGACTACTTCGCCTGCTGCAGTGCGCACTCATCGCGACCGCTGGACTGAGGCGTTCGACTGGATCTATGCCCTGACTATCCTGACGCGAGTGCTCGGGGCATCCGCGATCCTCCTGCTCGCCACGCAGCAGAGCGGCTACTGAGATTCGCCATCACTGACATGGCCGAGGATCGTCCAACCGGCCGAGAACCACAGGGTCAGCGCACAGCCGACACCCACCAGTGTGTATACGGCTGCTTGCGAAAGGCCCGCGGCTCGCGCGATGAGCCCGGCGACTCCCACCGCGGTGAGCACGGCGCCTGGAGCAGCGAGGCGGGGCTTGGCGAAGACACGGGCCAGCGGAAAGAAGTGCAGACCGACCACGATGGCGACCAGTGGCATGATCAGCCCGGGTTCTCCGCCGGCCCTGCAGGCTAGAACGATGACGGCGACGAGACTCCACTGCACGACGTTTATCAGCTTAAACTGCCGCGATGTGGCGGCCGAGGCGGCCGATGGATAATCGGGCCTCTCGATGGCTTGCTCGGACGTAGGCTTGCGCGACAACCGCACCAAGGTGAGTGCGATCGCCAGGCCGAGTGTGCCCGCCACACCTATGGCGGCGCCCCCGTAATGGCCCAGTCCGGCAAGCAGCCAGCCCAACCCGAAAAACGCGTAGAACGGAACCCCCGACCTAGTCACGGGCGCAAGTATGACAGCTGATACAGGTCGCTGTCGATTTCCATCGCAGTGCTCGTATGTGCGAAGTCTCGCGTGCGAACGAGGACCGGGTGGCGAACCCGGTCCTCGTTTTTCTAGCGCATGGTGCCAGTTCTACGGGATCTGGGCGAGGAGCGCGGAGTCGAGGACGAGATCCGCGTTCCAGTAGATGGCGTTCTCGTTCGTCGTCCAGTTCGAGTCGTTGTCCAGGTAGCACTTGGCCGGCGCGGTGCAGGACAGCAACGGGTTGTCGTCGCTGTTCGGGCCGTCGGCCAGGTAGCCGTTCGGTACACCGGGATGACCCTCATTGCTCCAGGCCGTCGAGTAGATCGTCGTGATGCTGTCCGCGCCGTCCCCGGTGACGAAGCTGAGATGCAGCGGGTTGACCCCGAGGATGTAGTTCATGCCGGACTGCAGGGCTCCGGCGACGCGCACGTCGCTGCTCAGATTGAGGCCGCCCAGGACGATCGTGCCCGCTGCCAGCACATGCATCGTGTTGAGCACCACGCCGTTGCTGCCCCAGTAATAGTCGTTGTCCTCCAGGGTGTTGTGCCACGGGCCCTGCTCCGAGCGTGCCAGCACGGCCTTACTCCATGCCTGGAAGTTGGTCGCGAACCAGGCTCTGGCCGTGGCGTCGGGGTGTGCTGCCCGCAGGTAGTCCAGGAAGGCGGTCTGGGCCATGTTGCCGACGCCGCCCGGGTCGTCTCTGGACCCGTCCCAGGCGCTCGCGAAATTCTGGTAGTTGTCAAGGAAATACGTGTTGTACTGCGCATCGCCGGTGGCCCGGTAGAGCGCTGCGGCGGCCCACAGGCGATCCGCCGAGTCATCGCTGACGGCGTACGGACCGGGAACCCCGCCGACACCGTCGGGGTTGGCGCTCAGGTAGTCCCAGCCGCGACGAGCCGCCGACAACAGGGTGGCGGCGTACGCGGGATCGAACTTCTTGAACGAGATGGAGGCCTCTGCGAGGGCCGCGGCGGCGCTGGCTGCGTCGTCGGTCGGCCGCACGTTGGTCTGCGAACCGTTGACGTCCTCGATGACACGCTGCGTGGTGTCCTTGTCGGGCGCCGCGGTGCTGGTGGGCTGGACCATGTGGTAGAAGCCGCCGCTGGCCTGGTCCTGCATCTTGAGGATGAAGTCGGTCTCCCACTTCACCTCGTCGAGGATGTCGGGGACGCCGTTTCCACTCTCCGGTATGTTGAGCTGGCCGTCCTTGAACTCGTTGGGAACGAGCTGATAAGCCCACGTCAGGTCGGAGACGGCGACGGCGCCGGAGTTGACGTATTTCCCGTAGTCGCCGGCGTCGTACCAGCCCTGCGAGACGTCTCTGGGCGGGTTCACCCCGGAGGCGAAGGGGGCGTTCGCGTCCTGCGGATCTCCCACCCCGCGCGTGTACACGCCCGCGTGCGCGGCGTCCAAAGCGATTCCCTGGCGCTGGTAGTAGAAGTAGCGCGAGGCGTCGGTGACCAGCGGCTGGTAGACGTTGTCGCCGATCTGGAAGGGCAGCGAATCCGCTACACCAGGTGCCGCCACCGACAGGTAGTAGGTGCCCGGCCGCAGCAGCGAGGAGAAGTCGGCCCGGAAGATCCTTTCACCCGATTGCGAGTCGTAGTCGTCGGCCAGCTTCAGCTTGCCGTTGTACACGACGGCGTTATCGGAGCTGCGTTTGACCTGGAAGGGTGTCCCGTCGACGGCGTCGAGTTCATCGGCGTAGCCAGTGACCAGAGCGTCCTTGGCCGCGAGGCTGCCATAGCCGAGCTGGTTGACCTTGATGAAGGGCGCGCTGTGCTGCGGATCCGGCGAGGTGAACTTGACGTCGTTCAGCCAGAATTCCTGGGCGTTGTTGTTGGCACTGCCGAAGTACAGCAGGTACGCCTGGTTGAGATCGAAGATGCTTCCGGCCGGAATGAGGTCCGCGAGGGGTATTCGCACGTGCTGCCAGGTCGAGGTGACCGTGACATAGTGGCTGCTCTGAACCGTGGGTGCGTTGTACTGGACGGGGCTGCGCCGGTTGTTGCGATCTCCCAAGCCGATCGTGAACGCTTCGCCGCCGACGGCGCCCTTGACGTTGAACTCCAGTGCGCCGTTCGCGTAGTACGGGACCAGTGAGTAGGTTTCCCAGTTGTTGTCGGCCTGGGTCACCGACCACCAGCCATAGCCGCTCGATCCGTCCGAGGTGACGTCGACTCGCAGGGAGGGCAGGCCGTTGTACGTCTGCGTGGTGTCGACGGGCAGCGCCGGATTGCCGTTGTAGGACGCGGTTTCGATACTGAGCGGGGAGCCCGCGCCGGCCCACTCGTCATATCGCGTGCTGCTGAATACGGGCAGGTCCTTCAAGGGGTGGCTGCTAGGGGTGTCCGCCAGCGCCCTGGACCCGTTCATGACGAGTGCCGCGGAGAGAATCATCAGCGTCGCCGTGCTCGAGCGGAGGATTCTCTTGTACAGTCTGCGCACCTGGCCTCCTGTTCGATTGTTTCGCGCTCGTGCCTGCTGGTTCGTGTTCGTCCGTCGGGTCGGATCGGAAAGGGGTACGGCCCGAACCGACTTTCCGTACAGGATCGCCGGGCCCCCCACCGAGGACAACAGCGGTGAACACGGATCGGCAAGCGTCACTGGCCAGCGGCGCGGCAGGCCTGAAAACTGGTGAAAACACCCGTACCCGGCGACCCAGTCGCAGGGTACGAATGTCACCGTCGCGCATGATCCACGTTGAGTACAATCGACATCGAAGTCTGGTCGATCGAACAACGGGGGTTGCGATGGGGTCGACAAGCACAGGCAGGTTGCGGGTTCCCGCGGCGAACCTGCATTTCGAGCTTCGCGGCAGCGGGCCGATACTGCTGCCGGTCCACGGCTCGATCGCCGACAGCGGCATCTTCGGGCCGTTGGCCGGTCTGCCGGCAGATTGAATGGAACGGCGGCTACGCGTCCGCGAGCAGTTGGAAGCCGGCTCTGGCGGCGCCGATCAGGCCGGCTGAGGTGCCCAGGGCCGACTGGTGCACCTTGATCCGGCGCACGAACTCGAGGGCCGTGCGCGCCGCCAGACAGCGGCGCAACGGCCCGAGCAGGATCTCACCGGCCTGAGACACACCTCCCCCGACCACCACGTCATCGAGGTCGCACAACGCGGCTGCGGCCGCGATGCCCAGCGAAAGAGCCTCGGCCGCCTGCCCGAACGCGGCGAGCGCGAGCGGCCGGCCGCTTCGCGCTTCGACGGCCAGCTGCCGGGCCTCGTGCCCAGGCCAACCCATCCCCCGCGCCCAGCGCACCATGGAGGGCCCGCTGGCCAGCATCTCGACACAACCGCGGGCGCCGCACGGGCACAGCTGCCCGAGCGGGTCGGCGCACATGTGCCCGAGGTGGCCTGCGTTTCCGGTCGGTCCGGCGAACGGGCGTCCGTCGAAGACGAAGCCGCCGCCGACACCGGTGGAGACGACCACGCCGAGCATCGCGCCGCTGCCGGTCGCGGCCCCGCGCCACTGCTCTCCCACGGCCGCCGCCAGCGCGTCGCCGAGCAGGACGGAGGGCATCGATCCGGTGACTTCGCCGACCTGCTCGAGCACCGGGTAGGAACGCCAGGCCGGGATGTTGACCGGGCTGATGGTTCCCTGGCGCGGGTCGAGCGGGCCGGCACTGGCGACCGCGGCCACGACAGGCCTGTCGGCACCGGCCAGGAGGGGGCGGATCAGGCCGATCAGAGCGTCGCCGGCCTGTTCGGCGACGGTGGTCTTCGGGGTGGGGACCTCGTTTCGGCGCAGCACCTGCCCCTCGGAATCGACAAGCGCGGCGGCCAGTTTCGTGCCGCCGATGTCCACGGCCAGCGCCGCACCACCCGATCGCACCGACACCCCTGCCCCTCGCTTATCGATGGCGCGATCCGCCGACGAGCCCCGGGCGGGAGTAAGGGCACTGCAGCACCGACGAGACAGCCCGTCGTCCTTCCTCACCCGCCATCGCGCGCTCTCCTGCTCTGACCGCGTCCGGCCGCGGGTGCGGCGCAGCTCCTCACACGAACGGATGTGCGTGATCATGACTATGACAACGTTGTCACTCGGACGCTCAAAATCTGACACAGCGTGGAGCCGCTGTCAAGCCTTCCCCGGCTGCGCCATGGCGCCTCAGGTGCGCCGTGTCGTGACCCTGATGCGCTCGCCGCCTTTTCGGCGAGAGATCGAGGTCTGATCTTGAAGAAACTTCCGCAAGTTTCGCCGCGGTACTTGACGCTGCGTCAGATCGGTATTTTCATCTCTCTCAGCTTCACCGTATGACAACGTTGTCTGATCGGCTGCACAGCGATCTCTTCGTGATCGACCCGCAGGGCCGCGGCGCCTCGGCGCCATCGGTGCCCCCGCGTCACCGCGTCACCGCAACTCCCACCTGTTCTTCCTTCCGGTGCGCCCCGGGCGGAAGACGGACGGCCGCCGGAGAGCCGGCCGAACCGCGGAGCGGCGATGACAACGTTGTCATACGGCTCGGCCTCACGCTTCACCCGATCCCACCACCGAACGGAATGGAAACTCGATGAGATCAGTTCCCTGGGGCCTTGTGCCCCGCCGCCTACGCGCGGGCAAGACCTTGCGGGTCACCGTGGTCGCCGCGCTGGTCAGCGCGGCGGCGTGCCTGCCCGCGCTCACGCCCTCGGCGCAGGCCGCCGCCCTCGTGTCGAATCCGGCATCGCTGGTTAACCCGTTCATCGGCACCACCAACGGCGGCAACGACTTCCCCGGCGCCGACGCGCCGTTCGGCATGGTCCAGTGGTCCCCGGACACCACGTCCTCGCCCGCCGGCGGCGGCTACTCGTACAACGATTCCTCGATCACCGGGTTCAGCCTCACCCATATCTCAGGACCCGGATGCGGTGCGGGCGGGGACATCCCGATCCTGCCCACCACCGGCGCGATCAACGGCTCGGCGACCGACGCGTTCTCCCACAGCAACGAGTCGGCCAGCGCGGGCCTGTACTCGGTGACGCTCGGCAACGGGGTCGGGGTGAAGCTGACGGCCACGCCGCGCACCGGCCTGGGCCAGTTCACCTTCCCGTCCACGACGCAGGCGAACCTGCTGTTCAAGATGAACTCGAGTCAGAACGGCACGTCCAACCAGCACTTCACCGTCGTCTCGAACACCGAGGTGACCGGCCAGGTCACCGACGGGCACTTCTGCGGCGCCGGCAACACCTACACCGTGTACTTCGACATGAAGTTCAACACCCCGTTCAGCTCCTCCGGGACCTTCTCCGGCGGCGACTACCTCACGTTCAACACCACGAGCACCGCGACGGTGTTGGCCAAGGTCGGCCTGTCCTACGTGTCGGTCGCCAACGCGACGGGCAACCTGACGGCCGAGGACTCGGGGTTCAACTTCGCCACGACGCAGGCTGCCGCGCAGTCCTCCTGGAACTCGACGCTCGGCAAGATCCAGATAGCCGGTGGCACCGCGGCGCAGCAAACGGTCTTCTACAGCGCGCTGTACCACGCGTTGCTGCACCCGAACATCATCAGCGACACCAACGGCCAGTACTTCGGCTTCGACGGCAAGACCCACACTGTCGACTCCGGGCACAGCGCCGCATACGCGAACTACTCCGGTTGGGACATCTACCGCTCACAAGCGCAGCTCGAAGCGCTGGTAGCGCCGTCCGTCGCGTCCGACACGGCGCAGTCGATGATCGACGACTACTCCCAGACCGGTCAATTCCCCAAGTGGTCGGAGGACAACGGGGAGAGCTACGTGATGGTCGGCGACCCGGCCGACGAGATCCTGGCCGACTACTACGCCTTCGGCGCCCGCAGCTTCGACACGGCCACCGCCCTGACCGACATGGTCGCCGAGGCTAAGAACACGAACAACAACCGGCCCGGCCTGAACTACATCACCGGCAGCCCCGGATATCTGCCCTCTGACGGAAGCTACGGCTGCTGCAACTTCTACGGCCCTTCCTCCACGCAGCTCGAGTACGACAGCGCCGACTACGCGATCGCGTCCTTCGCCCAGCAGCTGGGCAACACGGCCGACTACACGACCTTCGCCACCCGGGCGCAGAACTGGCAGAGCATCTTCAACCCGGCGTCCGGCTTCATGCAGCCGAAGCTGCTCAACGGCTCCTGGAGCCCCGTGTTCGACGCGACCAGCGGCACCGACTTCGTCGAAGGCACCTCGTGGCAGTACACCGGCATGGTCCCGTTCAACATCGCCGGCCTCGCCCAGGCCGACGGCGGTAACGCGCACTACAACAGCAGCTACCTGAACCAGGTGCTCGCCGGCTTCGGCGGCGCCAACGGTTCCCAGGCGGACCTGGGCAACGAGCCGAGCCTGGAGCTGCCCTGGGAGTACGACTACACCGGCGAGCCGTACCAGACCCAGCACGTGGTGCGCGAGGTCCAGGACCAGATCTGGACGAACACGCCCGGCGGCCTGGCCGGCAACGACGACCTCGGCGAGATGAGCTCGTGGTTCGTCTGGTCCGCACTCGGCATGTACCCGGAGACCCCGGGCACCTCGGCGCTGGCCCTGGGCAGCTCGCTCTTCACCCAGTCCGTCGTCACCCTGCCCAGCGGCAACACCCTGACGATCAACGGCACGAACGCCGCCGACAACGCCCCGTACGTGCAGTCCGCGACCTGGAACGGCGCCGCGTGGAACAACGCTTACGCGCCCACCTCCGCGATCACCGCCGGCGGAACCTTCACGGACGTCCTCGGTACGAGCGCGAACACCGGGTGGGCCGCCGCCGCCAACGAGGCCCCGCCGTCCGACAGCACCGGCTCGCGGATCGCGGTCACCTCCACCAGCCCGGCGTCCGGACTGGTCATCGCCCCGGGGGCGACCGGCACCGGCGCCGTGGACGCGACCAACCTCACCGGCTCCGCGATCACGGTCACCTGGACCGCCAGCGCCCCGAGCGGCGTCGCGATCAGCCCGACCAGCGGTTCGTTCAGCGTGCCGGCCGACTCCGCCGGCAGCCAGTCGGTCACCGTCACCGCCGGGCAGACCGAAGGCAGCTATCCGATCACCTTCACCCTCGCCTCCGGCGGCACCAGCCTGCCCGCGGCGAGCTTGAACGTGGCCGTGGCCAAGGCCGGCGAGCTCCCGCCGTACTACACCAACGCCGGCATCTCCGCCGACACGAACCAGAGCGCGGCGAACTACGACGGCGCCGGCTACAGCTACTCGGCGACGGCGCTCGGCAACGCCGGCCTGAAGCCGGGCGGCACCGTCACCTCCGACGGCGTGAGCTACACCTGGCCCTCCGCGGCCGCGGGTCAGCTCGACAACATCGAGGCCTCCGGCCAGAAGATCGCCGAACCGGACATCTCCGGCGCGACCAAGATCGGCCTACTGGGCAGCGCGACCAACGCGGGCAGTGGCGGCTCCACCGGAACCCTCACGGTGACTTACACCGACGGCACCACGCAGCAGATCTCGGTGGACTTCGGCGACTGGACGCTGGGCGCCGGCGCGTACACGGCACCGTCCTCGGACCAGACCGTCGCCACCACGACCTACCGCAACGCCGGTGGCTCCTCCCAGACGGTCAACACCTATGTGTTCGCCACGGACGCCGCTCTCACCAGCGGCAAGACCGGCGGCAGCGTCACGCTGCCGACCGCCGGCGGCGGTGACTTCCACGTGTTCGCCATCGGGTTCGCCGGCGGCTCCGGAAGCACGCCGCCGCCGACCGGGTCGACCGGCCCGATCGTCTCGGGCGTCTCGAGCAGCCTGTGCGTGGACGATAACGGCGGATCGACGACCAACGGCAGCCACGTCCAGATCTGGACCTGCAACGGCACCGCCGCCCAGCAGTGGACGGTGGAGTCGAACGGAACCCTCCAGGTGCTCGGCGGCTGTCTCGACGCCAGCAACTCCGGCACCACCAACGGCACCGTGGTCCAGTACTGGACCTGCAACGGCACCGGCGCCCAGCAGTGGACCGAGGGAGCCAACGGCTCCCTCATCAACACGAACTCAGGGCTCTGCCTTGATGACCCGGGCTCCAGCACCACGGCCGGCACGCAACTCCAGCTGTACACCTGCAACGGCACCAATGCGCAGAACTGGACCCTGCCGTAACGGTAGGTCCGCGTCCGACGAGTGGTCGGCAGCGGTGACTCCGGCCCCGGTGCACAAGCACCGGGGCCGGAGCCTTGAACGCACAGTTGCCGACCGCTTGTCAGTTGCTTGTCAGCAGATACCGCACTGTGGACACGTTCGAGCTCGCTCAGCCGAAGTGCCAGCTGGCGGAGTGGTGCGAGGCTGCCGCGATGATGACGACGAACAGCACGATGTCGACGATGCCGAGGATCACGGCAGCCAGCGCCATCCCGCGGTGCCCGGCGCCGTGGTTGGCGTTGCGCAGTCCGACGCCGCCGAAAATGAGGGCGAGCGGACCGAGGATGAAGTCGAACAGGAACACCCCGATGATGCCGCACACGAGTCCCGCCACGGCCAGGCCGTTGCCTCCGGTACGGGTGACGGGCGCATTCCCGGTGTAGGGCGAAGCCATCGTCGTTCCTCCGTTTCTCCGGACGGTTGCAGGAGGAACGAGTGCCCGACGCTCACGGATCCATGCGTGCCCTGCGACCTCGGTACCGTCCGTCGCGGCTGCTGGACCGCTCATGTTCCGAGCCTTCGGCGCGGGCCTGACCCCCGATCAGCGGCAGCGATAGAGCGGGGCGGTCTCCTGCTCGACCGCGCCGTAGTCGGATCCCGGCACGAGCTGACAGGTCCGGACGACCTCGGCCGCGATACGGGAGACGTCGGTGGCCGCGACCGACTGGCCGGAGGCGGCCGGCTTCGCACCGGAGGTCGCCGCCGTGCCCGAGCGCGCGCTGCGGCCGGTGAGCAGGACGTAGTGCAGTCGACCGTCGGCGACGAATGCGGAGAACTGCTGCGGCTGAGGGAAGTTCGCCGCTCCGGAGAACCCTCCCATCGGCAGCACGGACGCGCCCACGGACAGGATGTAGGGCGTGGCCATGGTCCACGACTGTGTCGCCATCAGGTAGCTTGCGCCGTCCTGATGGACCTTCAGGTAGCCGAGCAGCCTCTGCTCGGCCGCATCGAGCGTCGCCGGCGGGCTGGCCGGGTTGTACGCGTTCGCCCCGGAACCGCGCGCGCGCGATCCCGGCGCCGACGCTGCGGTCTTCGCGTGCGTTCGTGCCGTCCGGGCCATGTCTGCTGTGCTCTCGCCGGTTTTGCCCGTGCCGGCGAAAGCAGCGGTGCTGCCGGCGAGGAGGCTGGCGGAGCCGTCGACGTAGCCGCCCGCACTGGCGTTGATCGGGGTTCCGGCGTGGGCGGAGTCGAAGACGGAGAGCGACCAGACTGCCGGGACTGCCAGCATCAGAGCACAGGAGGCGGCCGCGGTCCACGCGGTGACGCCCGCCCCGCTCGTGACCCTCCGGCGCACCACGACGGTTGCTGCGACGACGGTGGCGGCGGACGCCGCGAGCGGCAGTGCGATTCCGGGCGCGAATCTCGGGAAGTCGGAGCTCAGCCGCACCGCCCAGGCCAGGGTGACCGCGGTCAGCGCGGGCAGGAACAGCCGGTGTGCCCACGAGTCGGCGCAGCGATACCACGCGATCGCACGCACCAGCGCATACGCGGAGAGTGCGGCCAGCGGCGGGGCAAGCGCGACCAGGTACGTCGAGTGCGGCACACTGCCGGCCGAGAGCGCGAGTCCGAGGGTCAGCAGCCAGCCGGTCCACATCAGAGCCCCGGCACGCACGGGTTCGGTACGCCCCCGGCCGCGCCGCCACAGGCCCAGCAGCGCCCCGGCCACGGCCACCGGGTAGAGCCAGCCGACCTGCGAGGCGAATCCGTGCTCGAACAGCTTGAACCAGCCGCTCGGGCCCGATCCGCCGAGGTCGGAGCTCTGCGCCGTGGTGACGCTGCCGAGGCCCGCGGCGGAGCCCTCGAGCCCGCCGAAACGGGCGAGTCCGTTGTAGCCGAAGACCATCGCGAACGCGCTGTTGTTCGTCGAACCGTCGATGTATGGCCGGTCCGCGCCCGGGGTGAGGGTCACGATGACCACCCACGACAGCGAGACGGCCAGACACGTGGCGCCGGCCGCCAGAGTGTGCCACACCCTGGTGCGCAGCCGGGGCGGCGCCGCGACGAGGTAGGCGAGGGCGAAGGCGGGCAGCACCGCCCAGGACTGCAGCATCTTGGCCTGGAACGCGAGGCCCACGCAGAGCCCGCACAGCATCAGCCAGCGCAGCCGCCCGGCCTCCATCGCGCGCTGCCAGGCCGCGGCGGCGAGCACGAGCAGGCAGGTGAGCGCCGCGTCCTCGATCACCTTGCCGAACAGCGACGCGGCTACCGGGGTGAGAGCGAAGACGCCGGCCGCGATCAGCCCGGCGCGCGGCCCGATCCAGCGGCGCACCGCGGTGTTGAGCGCGAGGATCGTCACCACGCCTTCCACGACCTGCGGCAGCACCAGCGCCCAGGGATGGAATCCGAAAACCAGGGCGCTGAGCGACTGCGGCCAGATGAAGCCGGGGATCTTGTCGATCGAGATCGACGCGTGCGGATCGAGCGCGCCGAACAGGAACGCGCGCCACCCGGTCGTCATCGACCGCGCGGCCATCGCGTAGAAGCCCTTGTACTCGGCGTGCGCCGCCTGCCGGCCGTACATGGCGGCGGCCAGCAGCACGATCGTGGCGAGGATGAGCCGCTCGCGCCGGTCACGCGGCCCGGGGCCCGGGGTAGGCAGCAGACCTGCGCGGCCGTCAGGGATCGACGTCTCGGCCGTTGCCGTGCCGCTCCCTGCGGACGGCGACGCGGTGTGCGACACGCTCACTCCCTTCACCCAGACCGTCTGCACCGGCGAGA
The DNA here is from genome assembly GCF_000504285.1 of Actinospica robiniae DSM 44927. Taxonomy (NCBI): domain Bacteria; kingdom Bacillati; phylum Actinomycetota; class Actinomycetes; order Catenulisporales; family Actinospicaceae; genus Actinospica; species Actinospica robiniae. The sequence continues at coordinate 1,937,844 of NZ_KI632511.1, forward strand.
GCACGATCGGCGCGGTGAAGGGTCGTCGACTCCGCGCGCACCCGGCATCGCGGGCGCCGGCCGGTCAGCCGGCGTCCGCGGACGGCGTCTCGCCTACCAGGACTCTCATGTGTTCATCGTGAGGGAGCAGAGATAAGCCAGGCAAGCGTATTCGATTATTTCCACCTATTGGAGCAGGTGCCGCGTACCATGACTGAGTTTCAGTTCACCCATCCGGTGCAGTGATCGGACGCCCGCCGCGAGTGCGGCGGACGTCCTGGCCTAGGCGGTGCACATTCCCTGGCTCACCATCACTGCGGGAACGCCCGGCTGCGACCCTGCCGGCCGGTCAGACCCAGGTCTGACGCTGCAGCCACAGGTTCTGCGCAGTGCCGGAGCCCTGGGTGAACACGTAGAGCAGGGCTTCCTGGTTGGCGATGGCGGGGCTGACGTTGGCGGAGCCGATCACGCCGCCCAGCGACTGGAAGTCGGCGTAGGCAGCCTCGTTCTCGGCGTTCTGCACGGCCACCCACAGGGCGTTGTCGGTGCCCTTGACGAAGACGTTGACCCGTCCGTCGAGCCCGAGCGCGGCGGTGGGCCGGTCGATGATGGCTCCGCCGAGACTGGCCGGGGCGTTGAAGGAGTTGTAGTCGCCGGCCTGGCCGACGCGCCAGGCCGCGGCGTCCGAGCCGCGGTAGAGGATCTGGACGCGGGCCGCGGCGTCGAGCACGACCGACTGACGGGTGGTCACGCCGGTGGTCTGCTGGGCGTAAGCCTGCCAGGCGTCGACGCCGTTGGGGCTGCTCTGCTGGATCGTCCAGAGGCTGTTGGATCCGCCCTGGACCGCGACCACGATCCGCCCGGAGCCGTCGAGGATCGGCGAGGGCGTCGCGTAGATCGCACCGCCGAGGGAGACCGGGGCGGTGTACTGCTCGTAGTACAGGCCCGGGTTGCGCACGTACCACAGCGCGTTGTCGGTGCCGCGGAAGAAGATCTGGATCCGGCCGTCGGCGTTGAGCGCGGCGGCCGGGTCCCCGCCGGCGTTCGTCACGATCCGGGTGGGCGCGCCGAAACCGCCGTTGGGCGCGGCCTGGGTGACGACTTCGATGTCGCCGGAGGTGTTGCGGTAGAACACCCGGATCTTGCCGTCCTTGCCGAGCACCGCGTTCGGCACGCCGGCGATCGCGGCGCCGGCGATCTGCAGCCAGGAGCTCCAGGTCCGGTCGCGCTGCTCCCAGATGGTCCAGAGCGTGTTGGAGCCGCCCTGGACGAAGACCTGGACGCGGTTGTCGGCGTTGCGGACGGGGGCGGGCTCGGCGTCGATGGAGCCCTGGAGGTTGATCCAGGTGCCCCAGACGGTTCCCGGAGTGGTGGACACAGGCATGAGTGACTTCCTTTCACGCGCTGCGCACAGACTGCATTGTGCAAGTGTGCTCACATGAGTTATGCCACCCGATTGGCCCTATATGCCATGTTTTGCGTGGTATGTTATCGGAGCTTCGGGGTATGATCATTAGCCTCTCCGGCGCCGTGACCAGGCCCTACCGCCGCGCACGACACAGGGTGCCGTCGATTGGACGATGAGCGTCCGAAATCAACACCATGATCCCGGATACCTGGCATGATCCAGTCGATGGCCGGTTCGGGCGCAGAGGGACTCCGATGATGGGACGCCGCGGTGCGCGAAGGGGAGCGGTACTCACTGGCCGAACGACCGGCACTCGGCCGCAGGACCCTATTAGTCAGTGTCCGTCGGGATTTCGCTGCCCCTATCATCTTTTCTCAGATTCTCTTCGTCGCCTACGCCATAGGCCTGCCACTAGTGGTCGACACGACCGTGGCAGGCCTTGCGGCGTGCTGGTTCTCCGGCCGCCTAGGAGGTTGGCTCATCGCTCGGTACCAGCCACACAGGGCCCGAAGCGGGCTGGGCGGCGAACCGAGGAACGTCCCCGATGCGGGACCGTCAGGAAGTAGCCGAGCGGTCGATCTCGAGGACTCACGGGAGATCAACTAGGCGGCGAGCCTCCGACCTGTGCGCAGGCCAGTGATATGCGGATCCTCCGCCTCCCAAGCCGGCAGCGTACCGCCCAGATTTGGCTGCCCAAGGTCGGAGCGTCTGGTCCGGAATGGCTCTACGATTCGGCCGCTAGCTTGCGGCGCCTTGCTTCTTCGAGGTGGCTCGGGCGCGTGCTCAGCCTGAGCTGGCTACCTGCGTAGCCCGCGCCGACGACCGCGGCCACTGAACCGACTGCCGGCCAGTCCGCCGAGTCTGCGCGCCCTTCGGCGATCTCGGCGCGGTCGACCACACCGATCTCTCCGGACGAGACCTGGACCCTGAGTCCGTAGTGCATGTGGCGAACCACTGTTCCGTCAACCACAGCCCACTTTGCCAACTGTTCAGCCACGGCAACAGTCTGTCAGAGATCGACACCCGTGGGTGACACCGATGGGGCCGCCCGAAGGTATACCGGCTCGCTCACCCAGGCATGGCAGCATTCTGGCCCGGCCGTAACGTGGCCGGGCCAGGGTGGATATTCTCAGCGGGCTCCTAGCTCCATATCACATGGATGTGGTGGAGCAATGCCAGAACTCCCGTAGTCGCGAGCCCTCCAAGGATCGCATAGAAGAGCGCACCAGCACCGCTCTCGGGGTCGGGCACGTGGCGACGGCCAGGATCCGGACTCATCACGGGCATCCTTTCCATAAAGAAGGGCGCTCTTGTTAGTCGCCTGTCGTGATATTCGCGATGCCTGACTGGCGACGATATATCTGCGATCTTGAGGCCGCCATGATCTGCGCCCGGCAAGTTCTGGCACCGCCTGACTGCCGATGGCGCGACGACCCTGGCCACGCGCCGGGAGGCGCGAGCGCGCCGATACTCGTCGGCTACCTTCAAGCGCCTCGTGCCGAAAATCGGCAGTGGAGTGCCGTCACAGTCGCGGTCGCAGAGGTTAGAGTGTCTGATGTTCGACACCGTCTGACGTGGGGCGGGCTCGAAGCAACGACGGCTTCTTGTTGGCAGAGCGCCTTTTTCCGTCGGCGACGGTCTTGACTGGCCGACCGTATCTGCCGCGCCGTCATCTCGACGAGCAGAATCTTGAGTTGGGAGGCAACCTCGATGCGTGAGGGTCACGACCCAGCAAGCCTTGGGCATGGCTGGCCTGTCTGGGGTAAAGCGATCGATGATGCGCTGCGGGAACGGAATATCTCCATCAACGCCGCGGCGGATCGCGTGGGCGTGCGGAATACGACGCTGCGCAAGTGGCTCGACGGCCAGAGTCCTCCCCGTCTGGATATCCTGCCGGTGCTCAGCCAGATCACCGGACTCAGCCATGCCTACCAATTATCCTTAGGAGGAATACTCCCACCATCTCTGTCCGCTGACGCTCATATGGCGCAGGTCGCTTCGGAACTACGCACTGCCGCCGGAAAGCTTGACTACTTGGTCGCCCATGCTGCTGAACTGGCCTTCACCGATGCCGGTGGGCGACTCGCCGGGATACTGCTGGCCGAGGGGTTCGACCTCCAGACGACACTTCGGCGCGCAAACCGGGGTGGAAAGTATCCGGTTCATTTGAGCACATACATCGGTATCGACACCTACGGCGCGAGCCGGAGCTTAGCGGAAGACGAGCTCCGCCGAATAGTGACGCGGATCGTAGGTGAGGCATCCTCAAGCTTCGGCGCCCGTTGGCGCGAGCAAGATGCCCATGACTGGGAACCGCCGCGTCCCCGACTGATTCTCAATGTTCCGCAGCATGAGCGGCCGCGGCCACCTGCCGAGAACAGACTGTCGGCGACTCCGAATATTCTGATGCTGGGATGTCCGTACGCGCACGCCGAGTACATAGGCGCCTTGTTGGCCGACTCTCTGGGTTATGGCTATCACGACGTCCGGTACAGCGTCCCTCTCCCGTTGGATCGGTTGCCGGCTGATCCCATCGTGACGGACGCGCGACTCCGCTACACCAGGTCTCTGTTGAGCGATGAGCAGCAGACCGCGAAGCACGTCTGGTCCATCACCGATCATCGCGTGATACCTCACGTCATTTCTGATTTGGCCGACTCGGCGATCGGCTGTGCCGTTTACGTTCGCAGCGAGGATCAGCTTCTGAGGCGCGGTTCGAGTATATGGAACATCGATCTCGAAGAGATGATCCAACTGAGAACGCTGTTAGATGACGCAGTAGGCATGGCGACGTGGCCGGTACTGACGGTGGTCATGCCGGATGCCCTGCTACGTCCCGAAGAGGGTGGCGACATCGATCGTGACCGCATCGCAGATGTTGCCACCTTGGCTGCTGCAGACGTCTGGCGCGCTCTCGCTGCACGGGGAATGGTCCCGCGAGGGAACATGGCGCTGGGCAGCTTGCGCGGACTCTTCGATGACCGGGGTAAGCCGACGGATCTACGCTCGTCCCTCGTCGCCAGTGAGCAGCGAATGCCTCCGCGGCTCTCCAATCTGTAGCCGGCATTCCCGGGCATCAGGACCCGGGTGTCAGGACGAGGCGGCCGGCGAGCGATCGGTTCTCCATCCGCTCGTGCGCTTCGGCGGCCTGGCTGAAGCCGAGCGCCTCGACCACGGTCTCGCCCAGGCCGGCGGCGACCGCCGCCCGGGCTGCTTCGAGGGCGGGGCGCAGCACGTGCGGGTGCGAGGGCATGAACGCTCCGGCGTTGAACCCGGCGATCGTGATGCTGCCGAGCCACAGTCGGTTGTCGGAGATCGTGTGCTCCCAGTCGCCGCTCGCGTTGCCGGCGGCGATCAGCCGACCGCCCGGGCCCATCAGCTCGAGGCTGCGGGTCCGCACGTCGCCGCCGACCGGGTCGATGACCACGTCGAACTTCTCGTCACCGAACACGTCAGGAAGCTGCGTCGAGTCGACGATCCGGTCGTACGGAAGCCTCGTGCTGCCGGCCGCCTCCAGCTTGCTGGGGCGGACCGTGCCGATCACGCGCGAGGCCCCCAGCTGCTTCGCCATGCCGGGGAACGCGCTCGACAGGCCGCCGAGGGCGCCGTGCACCAGGACGCTCTCGCCCTGCTTGAGGTGCGCGACCTCGGTCAGGGCGGCGAAAGCCATCGCCGCGTTCGGGATCATCGACACCGCGATCGCCGGATCGATGTCGTGGCCCGCCAGCGAAACCACGAAGGGCGCGGCCGCGACATATACCGACGCGTAGCCACCCGTTCCGGTCTGCGACATCGCCACCACCGGCTCGCCGACCTTGAAGTCGGCCACGCCCGCACCGAGCGCGCGCACCGTTCCGGTGACCTCCAGGCCCGGGATGAAGGAGGGCTGCGGCATCCCAGGGCGGTCCTTGTAGACGCCCTGCCGGATGAACAGGTCGATCAGCCCGACCGCCGCGTGCGTGACGTCGATGGTGATCTGGCCCGGGCCCGGGCTCAGGTCGGGCAGTTCGGTGACGGTGAGCACGCTCGGGCCGCCGAACGCGGTTGCCTGGACTGCTTCCATGAGGGGATTCTTCCTTTTTACGCGGTATGCACTTCAGATAACGCACGTCGTGATGCGTTATCGCCACGGTAACACGGATCCAGGGGTAACGCACGGCGTGATGCGTTAATCTGGTGACATGGGTGCGAGAGCGCGATCAGCCGAGGACAAAGCCCGCAGGTCACAGGACCTCCTGGCGGCCGCGGAATCCGTCGCGCTCGAGCTCGGCGGGATCCGCTTCGTCACCATCGCCGCCGTCACCGAGCGCGCCGGTCTGCACCGAACCGGCGTGCGCCGGTACTACGAGAACAAGGAAGAGTTGCTGCTGGAACTGGCCGAACGCGGCTGGGGCCAGTGGCGTGACGCGGTCAAGAAGGAGACCGGCGTTCGCGGGGACATCAGCCCGATTGAGGTGGCCGGCGTCCTGGTCACGACCATCGCCGGGCTTCCGGTCTTCTGCGACCTGCTGACACACGTCGCGATGCGACTCGAAGGCGACGTCGACATCGAACGCGCCCGCCGCTACAAGACCAACGCCACTGCCGCACACGACGAACTCGTGGCGACGCTCGTCGCCGCCGGCAGCATGAACACGGGGCAGATCAAGACTCTGGTCGCGACGACCATCTCGCTCGCCGCCAGCCTCTGGCAGGTCTCACACCCCACCCCGACCCTGGCAGCACTCTACGAGCAGGTACCAGAATGGGGACACATCGCACTGGACTTCGAGTCCCGGCTCGCCCTCATCGTCCAGGCCACTGCACTGGGCCTCACCCAGATCGCGCCGGAGAAGGCGGCAGGGCCGCCGCACGCGTGAGGCGCGGCCGCCGAGCCAGCCTGCTCGGGCGCTCAGTCCGAAGACTCGGCCTGCGGGTACGGGCTCGCCGCGGCGAGCCCGTACCCGCAGGCCGAGTCGGGGTGGGTCAGCCCAGTTCGGTCAGGATCTCGGCCGTCTCGCGGACTTCCGCGATCATCGGGAAGATCGTCTGCACCGAGTGCGCGTGGGCTGCCGGGTTGGCGTCCGCGACGGCATCGCGGGCGATGAGCACGTTGTAGCCGTACTCGTGAGCGAAGCGGGCCGTGCTCTCCACCCCGATGCTGGTGGCGATGCCGCACAGCACGATCTGGGTGATGCCGCGGCCGGCGAGCTGCTCGTGCAGGTCGGTGCTGCCGAAGGCGCCCCAGGTGCGCTTCTGCACGAGGATGTCGTCGGGGTGGGCGCCGAGTTCCGGGCTCAGGTCGGCGAAGTCCGCCGGGAACTCGCCGCCCGCGCGGGAGAAGTCTGCGCGGCCGGGGGCGCCGCCGACGACGGTGACGAGTGCGACCGGGCGGTTCTGGGCCCGGAAGGCGTGGGCGAGGCGCCCGGCGTTCGCCACGACGGCCGCCGCGGTCTCGGCCGGGGGCAGGGCGACGATGCCCTTCTGCAGGTCGATGACGACGAGGGCGGTCGAGGCGTCGAGTGTCACGGTCACGGTTGTTGCCTTTTCTCGTTGTTCTTGCGGTGCGGGGTGGTCAGCTCGCGGCTGGCCGGCTCGCGCGGGCGCGAGCACCGGTCGAGGCGAGGCCGATGGCGGCCACCGCCAGACCGGAGAATGTGAGCACGAGCCAGCCTCCGTGGCTGTCGTGCGCGAAGTGCGCCGGGGTGCTGCGTCCGACGAAGAGGCCCACCACGGCCACGCCGAGCGCGCTGCCGATCTGCCGGCTGGTGGAGGCGATCGAAGCGGCCACGCCGGACTGGTCGGCCGGCAGGCTGGACACCGCGATCGTGGAGATGGGCGGGTTCACCATGCCGAGACCGACGCCCACGACGCCGTACGCGATCAGCAGGTAGACCAGGGAGGTGTCGCGGGCCAGGCCGAGAAGCAGCGCGCAGCCGACCGCGGTGGCCAGACCAGCCACGACCAGGGGGATCGTCGCGCCGCGGCGGGCGACCATCCGGCCGGAGACCGTGCCGAGCACGGCCATGAGCCCGGCCATCGGCAGGAACGTCAGCCCGGCGACCGCGGGGCTCATCCCTCGAGCCTGCTGCAGGTAGAGGCTGCTGAGGAAGGTGAATCCGGCCAGGGCTCCGAACGCCAGCACTGCGATCAGACTGGCGCCGGTCAGCGGCGGACTGCGGAAGAAGCGCACGTCGACCAGCGGCTGCGCCGAGCGCAGCTCCACCACGATGAACAGCGCCACCGCGAGCGCGCAGACGGCGAACGCGCCCAGGATCAACGGCGAGCCGAAGCGCCCGGCTCCCTCGATCATGGCGTAGGTGAGCGTGGCAAGGGCGATCATGAACAGCGCCTGGCCGAGGGGATCCAGCGGCCGGGCCCGGGAGGCCCGGGACTCCCCGACGTAGCGCAGGGTCAGCGCGATCGCGATCAGACCCAGCGGAAGGTTGATCCAGAACACCGACCGCCAGCCGAACGCGCTGACCAGGCCGCCGCCGATGACCGGCCCCAGCCCGACGCTGAGCCCGAACACCGAACCCCAGGTGCCCATGGCCCTGGCCCGCTCGGCGCGGTCGGTCACCGCGTTCGTGATGATCGACAACGCCACCGGGTTGAGCATCGATCCGCCGATCGCCTGCACGACGCGTAGGGCGATCAGCCAGCCGAGCGACGGGGCCAGCGCGCACCCGACGCTGGCGGCGGTGAAAAGCGCGAGCCCGGTCAGGAAGATCCGCCGCCGGCCGAACCGGTCGGCGAGCGAGCCCGAGAGCAGCAGCAAGCAGGCGATCACCAGCGTGTACGAGTCGACCGCCCACTGCAGGCCGGAGACCGAGGCGTGCAGGCTCGCGCGGATCGTCGGCAGCGCGACGTTGAGCGTGGTGTTGCTGATCCCGGTCACGAACACACTCAGACAGCAGGCCGTGACGAGCAGTCGCGGGTGGTGCACTCCCGGCCGACGTATGGCGGCGACCGTGGAGCTAGTTGCAAACATGTAATCATTGATAACATACAACTAGTTCGATTCGCGAAACCGTCCGCTTCACGAGGACCGCGGCATGGGAGCATGAGGCGTGGACGACGAGGAGAAAGCCGCCGCTTGGCGGGCGCTGCGCGCCTACGTCAAGGCCCAGGACCGGGCCCGCGAGCTCCGCGAGACCGTGGGGATCGGACGCGGCAGCGGCCGGGTGACGACCCTGACCCTGCTCGAGCAGTCCCCCCGCACACCCGCCGAACTGGCCCGGCTCCTCGACGTCGACCGCTCGCACGTCACCGTCATCCTCAACACCCTCGAGGAGCGCGGCTACATCACCCGCGATGTGCACCCGGAAGACCGGCGGCGCAAGGACATCACCCTCACTCAGGCCGGCCGTGACGTGGTACGCCGCGTACACGACGTGATCGACCGCCCTCCCGGCGGATTCGACCGGCTGACACCCCAAGAGCTCACGACCCTGCACGGGCTTATCGGTAAGCTGACCACAGAATCCGAAGGCTGATAGCAGCCGCCCGCTCGGGGCGGTCAGACCCGGCCGATGGTCACAGTGCGCGTTCCCTCGGCGAAATCGCCGAAAGACTGCTCCCAGCTCTCGCTGGGCCAGAAGTACGTCACCCGGCCCTCGGTCGGCCGGTAGCGCGCCGTGTAGATCGTTCCCAGCCACTTGTCATAGTCGCTCAGGTACAGAGGCGGCTTGAGTGCTGCCTCGACATCCGTGCCGGCGCGGCGAATCGCGCTCAATCGCTCCTGGGTTCTGGAGGACTGCTCCTGCTCGTCGGGTACGGCAAGGTGCTGATGATTGGCTGCGCAGGCGTCGGGCGCCCGGGTCACCGGGATGTCGGGCCCAGTGAATACCGTGGCGGCGCTGTTGCGATCGACGAAGGTGACGTTCTGCGGGATCCCGATCGGTATCGATGAGAGTCTGTCGATGGCCTGATCGACGGTGTCGCAGGTCTCGAGCAGGTAGCGCATGACGATGGGGATGGCGAACCCGGGTCCGTGGACGAAGCGTCCGCCGAAGGTGAGCGAGGCCGCAAGCCCGGCGTCGTTCATACCGTCCAGCAGGCCCCAGAGTGCTTCCTGCATACCGATCACCGGGCGCAGGAAGTCGGAGCGGACGATGGCGCCTTCGCAACCTTCCGGGCTGAGATCGTAGTTGCGGAGCAGGGTGCCGTCGGAGCCGATCTGCATGCATCCCGAGAAAAAGGGCCGCAGGTTCGCGTGCGTGAGGAAGGTGCTGCCGCCGGGCGTGTCCAACTGGCCGGCGAGCCGGTCGAGTACGGGGACGAGTTCCGGCATATGTTCCTCGAACAGCCGTCGGGCACGGATCTCGCCGTCCGCCGTTCGGCTCTCCTCGCTCATCCAGCCCTCGGCAATGGGCCACAAGGCCTGCGCGTGCGCAGCCCAGCGGCCATCGTCACCGCTGCCGACATCCAGGGCGTGGAAGGTCATCGTCCGCAAGCTCACGGTTTACCGCCCCCATGGAAGCCGAATGAGTCATCTACACCCTACAGAAATTCTAGGTCTGATATCTCTGCTCAACTACTCAGCTGGATGCAGATGCCTGCACAACGCGGATCCCGGTCGCGCCGCGAGCAATCAGCGGCCTGTGTTCGACACAGGAGAAGGCGCACAGAACGCGGCGAGCTCGTCCTGCCACCCCTGCGGCGGCACGGAACCCGCCGCGAGCCCGACCCGCACACCGCCGATCCCGGTCCGGCTGCTGACGGTCACGTCGACGGTGCTCGCGTTGGCGTCCGCGCCCGCCTTGGTTCCCGCACTTGCGTTACCGCTGGCGTGGGCGTCCTTGTCAGCGCCGGCGGCCGCAGTCGAGGAAGCCGTGCGCTCACAATCGAAAACGCCGTTCAGGGCGAGCGTCGTCGGCTTCCCGACCGGCAGCGGAACATTGACCGGATAGAAGTCGAGACTCAACCCTGGCTGGCTGACCTGCAAGAACTCCACCGTGACCGGTGCGGGCCCGTTGTCGACCAAGGTGAGGCTCATGTTGAGCCCATAACTGAAGATCACAGGCTGATAATGGTCGCCCACAACGGCCAGCGAGTACCGATCCCGTGCACGCTCCTGCGCCGAGCGAACCCCCTGTTCCAGCGCGACCGACCCGGCCGCCAGCGCCAGCACCCCCGCCGCCAGCCCCACCCGGGCCCGCCGCGGCATCCGCGCCCACCGCGACATGCGGTGCCCCCGCACCACCTCCGCCCCCGCCGCCTCGCCGCTCTGAAGCGCCTCGTCCCACGCTGCAGCGTCCAGCCCCTCGTCCTCGTCCTCGAACTCGATCGAGAACCCCGGCTGCTGCTCATCGTCCCGGCCGCGTATCCATGCCACGTTCCGATAATGCCCGCCTCGCCGGCCGAAATCCACGTCGACCGCTCCACCAACCGTCGCAATGCGCTGTTGGCAACGGCTTGCAGCTAGGATCATGCCAACGAGAGCGCCTGCAGCGGGCGATCCAGGGCACGCGAGGGGCCTTCCGTGGGGGCTGGGGAAGTAAGCCGGGCGGCCGAGCGGGTTGAGCGTGCTGAGGCTGCGCGCACGGAACTTGCGCGCAGCAGTGCCGCTATCGGCTCCGCTCAGCTTGAGCACGCGGCCACGCACCTCGCGAACGCGATGGCGTTGGCTCCCGACGACCCCCGGGTATACGCAGTGCTTGAGGAGTTGGCGGCAGCGGCCGGATCGCGCACCGCAGCCCGCGAGTACTTCAAGGCCAAGAGCGGCGATATTCCCGCTCAGAATGCAGCATTGATCACCGCCCTGATCGCGGGCGATGACGACTATGCGAAGGCAGTACCTCTCCTCGGCCAGCTGGTCGCGATCGAGCCCGCGCTCCCCTGGGCGGGCGCGGCATGGTTCGGTACACACCTAGCCGATGTGCTGTCCCCTCGCGCCGTGGCGCACGCGGTCAAAGCGATCTTCGATGCCGTCGGGTACCCGGACGATCCCGCCGTGCGCGCGGCGCTGCGCCCGTGGTTGGGACTCGCGCGCGCCGCCGCGGCGCGACCGGACGCTGACGCCGGAGTACTTTGTTCGCTTTCGGACGCCGCCCGGCGCCTCGACGCGGCATCCGAGGCCGTCGCCTGGTGTGAGAAGGCGGTACGCCTCGACCGCAAGGCCGGAATCCGCTCGCCCAACAGCCTGATCAAGCTGGGGTTCGCACAACGCGACGCCGGCGCCCTCGCACCCGCCGCCAAAACGCTGGAGGCGGGTGTGGCTCTCGCGCCCGACAACGCAGAACTGCACCTGGACCTGGCAGACCTGGCCTTCGACCGAAGTGACTTCACCACCTCGCTGCGCTGGGCCGAACGCGCGGCTGCGCTCGACCCCGACTCCATCGAAGCCCGTGGTGCGGTCCTGTCCGCGAAGGCTCGGGCGAGCCTCGCCGCTCACGACGGCTTCCTGCGCGACGCCGAGGCCATCGCCGAACTCTTCCACCTCGCCACCGTCCACCCGCAGATCCCGTATCTGCGCACTCTCATGGCCAGGACGTGCCAGGCCGTGCCCTGGCTTGGCCTTGTGCCACCGCCTAAAGAAGCCATCGCCGCCAGCCCGAAAAACGGCGTCGTGCGCATCAACGAGGTCCACATGATGGCGTTGGAGGCGCCCAGCGCGATTCACGCCTTCCGCACGCGCCACCCGGAGGCGAGGATCACCGTCGGCGAGACTCCGGAACCGGACCTGCGCACGGCATGCAGCACGAAGTACGGACCGCCACTGTGGACCTACCAAGGCACCTCGGCTGTGCCCGCTATTCCACCGCCCGACGCGGCCGCCGTCAGCCTGCTCGCACCTCTGGTCATCGGCATCTGGGGTGAACCGCTGGCGGCGTACGAACATGTAGCACCGCTCGGCGCGCTCAGCGAGCAGGACCTACTCGCCCTGCTCGCCCACGTACCGCCGCCTGACGAGAGGGCCCGCCGCCTCGACACGGTCACCGGCCTGTACTCGAACCGAGTGTCCCAGGCCTGGCTGTGCATCGGCATCCTCCACCACCGCCCGCAGGAGCCCTGGACCGATTCGGCTCGCCGCAGGCTTCTCCTGCGGCTGCTGCACGGCCCGGAGGACTGGACAGTCGACGCCGCCGCATTCGCGCTGTGCATCGCCGCATGGATAACACCGCAACACCGCTCGGACATCGCTGAGCAACTCGCCGAACGCTACCGATTCACTGCCCGCGCTGTCGGGCACCGCTACAGCGCCCTCCACGACTTCCTCGCAGCAGTCGTACTCATGTGCCCCGGCATGGATCCGAGCATCGTGGCACTCGCCGAATCGAATCTCGCCGCCATCCTCAAAGCCCACATCAAGGCCGCACCCGCCAAGCGAGGCTTCATCCGCCGCCTGACCCGCCAAGGCATCTCCGTCGCGCCCGACTAACCGACTAGGTTCTGAAACTCCTACAGATCGCCAGGTGGCCGGTGGTGCCGTCGGCGAAATGATCATCCACGGCACGACGCCTGAGCCACGGCACCGAGCTCATAGCTTTCCCCGCACACGGATCATCCGGTGGCCGTCGAGCACCTGGGCGAGGTCGTCGACGAAGCCGGCGGCCAAGTCGGGCCAGTCCCAGAACTCGAAGCCCAGATAGCCGAACGCGAAGTAGTCATCCGCCCACCGCCACGCGCGGAGATCTGAGTTCTGCCCGCAGCTCTGGCAGGCGACGCTCGCCTCGCCAGTCTCGTACCAGAGGTCGATCGCCGCACTGCGCAGCAGGCGATCGGCCGTGTCGAGCTCGGGCTCTGCGTCGCTGATTCGGCCGCCGACCGTGCGGAACGCTGCGGCGGATATGTGCGCGCGCGCCGCCTTCTCCGTCGCGCCGAGCTCCATCAGGTCCCTGGCCGACGCGTGGAGCGTGGCGACCGCCCGGCCCCACTCGAGGGCGCCCGCGTGGATCAGCGCGGTGCCGCGGTCTACCTCCGACAGGCCGTCAGAGTCGGAGACCTCGAGGTAGCCGGCCCGAGCGTCGCGGAACGCGCTGAGCGCGCTGACCGTGTCGCCCGCCGCGTAGTGGTGGCGAGCGATCGTGTGGAGGGTGTCGGCCGCGAGACGCGCGGAACTGTGCACACGCAGCAGCTCGAACAACTCGGCCTCCCTCGCGCGTGCGTTCGCGCCGGCTCCGCTGCGGAGCAGGTGGTTGATCTCCCCGGCGAGGACGTCGCAGCGTTCCTTCCAGCCCTCGGCCTTTCCGGACTGGGCGGAGTGTCCAGACCATCCGCCCTGGCCGGTACCCGTCGTCGAGCCCTGATCGCTCACGATCCCTCCCGAGGCGATACGCCCGCTTTCTGCGCCATCGTGCCCAGGGTAACGTCTCGGGCATGGACCTCGTTCGGCCCAGGTAGTAGTCGTAGCCGCACTGAATGATCCATCACGTGATAGCCGCCCGCCCGGCTGGCGCGCTGCGCCGCGATCGTGTACCTATCTGGCATGCCCATGCAATCCGGCGATGGATCCGCGACACCGTTCGCCGCGTCCTCGACGCCCGCCTCGCCCACGTCCTCGACCGCAGCGTCCATCATCCTCGTCGGAGGTGGAAAAGCCCAGCTGAGCGAGCCCGCCGCGGCCCGTGATCTGTATGTCAGCCCGCTGTTCGCGCGCCGGCGGGCCCGGGCCGAGGCGAGCGGGGTGCCGTGGTTCGTCGTCAGCGGCCGCTGGGGGCTGCTCGCGCCCGACGACGTCCTCGCGCCCCACTCCTTCTCCCTTGCCCAGCAAACGGTGAACTATCAGCGAGCGTGGGGCCGCTTCGTGGCCGAGCAGCTCTGCCTGGTCAGCTCGATCGGCCGCGGCGACGTCGTCGAGATCTTCGCCAGTGCCGCCTACGCCACTGCGCTCACGTCCCCGATCGAGTACCTCGGCGCCCGGGTACGCCGGGTAGCCGTGGATGCGGGCTCTTCGACGGACAATGCATGTTAGGACGAGTTGTTCGGATAGGCGGATGGACTTTGCAGAGATCATCATCGACGGGCCGATCCCGGTCGATCGCGATGACATCGAAGACGGCCTGAACGAGGTGTTCGAGGGCGTCGGGGAGATCATCGGGGCCGGAACCGGCATGGGGATCTCCGATCTGGCTCTGGAAGTGGAGCCGGACCGGGTCGGCCGTGCGGATGCGCTGAACCGGGTCTTCTCGGTCCTGGGCTCGTTCGACGTGGGCGACTCGGTGCGCGTGCGGCCGGGCGACAGAGAGGTCTGGTACCGGCTCGGCGAGTGGAAGCGCGGCGAAGCGTCCTAGGATCGGGACGGCCGCTCCAGCGCCGGGCTCGCGTACGGGGTCTCTTGGGCGGCGAGCAACTCGTCACCGCGTTTGGAAATTTGGCCTTCGCCGGTCTCGATCCAACGTCCGCGGTCCCTCACATCGCCTCGGCGGCTACGCTGCCGGTTTCCACGGATCCTGCCCCCCACTACGTCGCTCGGTACGGCAGCGGACAACTGCTCGATTGGCCGCCCAGTACCAGGCGCGACCCGGTAGACGACGTCGGACGGGTGCGTCAGCGCGAGGGCGTCGGCGGTGCTCAACCCGCCCAGGTGCTTGAGTAACATCCGGCCGATCATCTCGTGTGAGACCAGCAGCGGCCGCCGCGCGCCGCTCGCGGCAACCTGCGCGAGTGCCCGGGCGGCGCGGGCATCGGCATCCTGATAACTCTCCCCGCCCGGGAACCGATAGCCGTAGCGGTCACAGTCCCTCGCCGCAGCGAAGCCCGGATACGCCGCCTCCACCTCATCGGGCAGCAGGCCGGACAGGGCACCGTGGTCGATCTCGGCCAGGTCGTCGCACACCGAGACCGGAAGACCCAGTGCCTCGGCGAGGATCCCGGCCGTCGTGCGGGCCCGCCCCAACGGGCTCGCGAAGACCGCGTCCACCGGCTCGCTCGCCAACAGCGCGGCGTTCGCCCGCGCCTGCGCATTGCCCAGCTCCGTCAACGGCGAATCCAACCGCCCCTGCCTCCGGCGGACGGCATTCCACTGCGTCTGGCCATGCCGCGCCAGGTAGACCGCCTCGAACTCGATACTCGTCACACCAGCGTTCTACCGCGGCCACGGCCGTCGGCTCCATCGGATTTCCCACAGGCGCGACGGCCGGCCGCCCGCGTCACGGCTTTTCAGGACCGCGATACGGCAGTGTCTGGCGGTAGACGACGTTGGTGGTCGTGCTTCCGAAGCCGGCCAGTTCGTCCATGAGCTTCTCGAGGTGCTCCATCGAGGTGGCCGCGACCTTCAGCGTGTAGCAGTCCTCCCCCGTGGTACGCAGGCACTCGAGCACCTCGTGGCGCTCGGCGAGCAGTCGGCGAAGCGGTTGGTGGTGGTTGCCCGGGTATTTCAGCCGGACCACGGCCAGCACGGGATAGCCGATCTTCTCCAGGTCGACGACGGCGTGATAGCCGGTGATCACGCCGAGCGCCTCGAGGCGGCGGACCCGCTCGGCGGTCGCCGAGGCGCCGAGTTGCACGCGCCGTCCGAGCTCGCTGATCGACAGGCGCGCGTCGGCTTGCAGCTCCCGTATCAGTGCCCAGTCGATCTCGTCGAGATTCACGGTCATGAGACGACATTACCGGGGAATCCATGGTCGATGACCGGATAGGCCGCGAGAAAGTGGTTCACTGCGCGGTCGCCACCGGGATAGCCTCCTGCTCATGCACCTCGGCGTGAACGTACCGAACTACGGACCGGGGACCGATCCAGGCGTGCTGCGCGAGTGGGCGCGAGTCGTCGAAGGGCTCGGTTTCGATCTGCTGATGCTCTCCGACCACATCGCCGTCACCCCGGATGTGGCGGTGCGCTATCCGGAGCGCTTCTTCGAACCCTTCACCACGTTGTCCTGGCTCGCCGGCAGCACGAGCCGGATCAAGCTGGGTACCACCGTGCTCGTGTTGCCGTACCGGCACCCGCTTCTGACGGCTCGTATGGCCGGCAACCTCGACGAGCTCAGCGGCGGCCGGTTCGTGCTCGGCGTGGGTGTCGGTGGGGCGAAGCAGGAGTTCGCCGCGCTCGGCGTCCCCTTCGCCGAGCGCGGTCGGCTGACTGACGAGTGCCTGCTGTCGCTGCGGCAGGCGTGGGGTGCCGGGTCTTCGATTCCCATCTGGGTCGGGGGCAACAGTCCGGCGGCGATCCGCCGCGCCGAGCGCTTCGGCGACGCCTGGCACCCCCTGCGCGTCACCCTGCCCTTCCTGCGCGAGACCGTCGCCAACCGCGCCCTGCCCGGGCTGGCGCCGCGCATCGCCTTCCAGCTGGGCAGCGCGCCGGTTCACGATCCCGAGAGACCGGCCGGCACCGGCGACCTGGAGCAGATCCTTGACGATCTCCGCCAGCTTCAGCTGTTGGGAGCTGAGACCGTCGTGCTCGATCCCCCCCATGGGGATCCCGAGGAGACGCGACGGCCGGAAGAGGCTTGGCGGGCCCTGACCACCGTGGCCACTCAATGGAGGACGCAATCGTGATCACCCCCGCCGATGAGGCACTGCTGCGACGCGCGATCGCCATCGCGGCGACCGCCGTCACCCTCGGCGACGCGCCCTACGGATCGCTGCTGGCCGATCCTGCCGGAAAGATTCTCGCCGAGGCACACAACACGGTTGTGCGCGATGACGACATCACGGCCCACCCTGAGCTCAAGCTCGCCCGATGGGCGGCACGCGAACTCGACGCCGAGACCGCCTCACGCACGACGATGTACACCAGTTGCCAGCCATGCGGCATGTGCACCGGCGCGATCGCGCGCTCCGGACTCGTTCGCGTCGTCTACGCGCTGGCCACGGACCAGCTGATCGCATTGAACCCGGGCTCGGATTGGCCGGTCGTACCGCACGAGGGGCCCGCCTTGTTCGAGGAGGCGCGCGTTCCCATCGAGCGGCACTACCGGCCGTGAAACGTGGACATGCCTAGGACCCCGGCGAGCACTACAGTTTCCGCCGTCGGTTCATGCCGTGTCGCTCGACGCGGCACTAGGGGGGATGTGCCATGGAGTCATCTGAGAAGAACGCCTGGCGGATACCGGGGCTCCTGGGTCTGCTCATCGCGGTGGTGTGTCTGGTGGTCCCGCCACTCGGCTTGTTCATGTTCAGGAGCCTGGTGGTGCTGCAGCCGAACGAAGCCGTCGTGCTCACCCGGCTGGGCAAGTATTCGGGGACGTTGCGCAGGGCGGGCTGGCACGCCGTCAACCCGCTGGCGCAGAAAGTGCACGTCTCGCTGAAGATCCGCACGAACGACAGCGAGTTCCAGAAGGTCAACGACATGGACGGCAATCCCATCGAGGTCTCCGCGATGGTCGTCTGGCAAGTGCACGACACGGCGAAAGCAGTGTTCGACGTGCACGACTACCACGACTTCGTCGAGCTGCAGACTCAGGCCGCCTTGCACCACACCGCGAGCCGGTTTCCGTACGACAGCCACGGGCAGGAGCGTCTCTCGCTCAGCGGCGACCCGGGCACCGTGGCCGACGCGCTCCGCACGGAACTCGGGTCGCGTCTCGCCGCGGCGGGAATCGTGGTCACGGACGTGCGCCTGCGCCGCATCGCCTACGCGCCCGAGGTCGCCGGCAACATGCTGCGACGTCAGCAGGCCGGCGCCGTCGTCGGGGCGCGCTCCAAGATCGTGGAGGGTGCGCTCGGCATGATCGACGCCACGCTCGCGCACCTGAGCGAAGGCAGCGGCGTCGTCCTCGACGACAACCACAAGGCGAAGCTGGTCTCCAATCTCCTGGTCGTGCTCTGCAGCGAGCAGCACGTCCAGCCGGTACTCAACACCGGCTCGTCCAGCATCGACTGAGCCCGCGGCGGACCGGCGGCTCAGCACACCGCCGGTTCAGCTGCGCTCGATCAGTCCGTCCTGCAGGGTCAGCACCTCGTCGGCCAGGTCGAGCAGGGTCAGGTCGTGGGTGGCGACGAGGGCGGAGATGCCCTCGCTGCGCACGACGGTCTTGAGCAGGCGCATGATCAGGCGCGCGGTGTCGGCGTCGAGCTGGCCGGTGGGCTCGTCCGCGATCAGGACCTTGGGGCGGCCGGCCAGGGCGCGGGCGATGGCCACGCGCTGCTGCTGGCCGCCGGAGAGCTCGCCGGGGCGCTGGGCGGCGTGCTCGGCCAGGCCGGTGATCTCCAGCATCAACTCGACCCGCTCCCTGCGCTCTGCGCGCGGGAGGCCGGCGATGCGCAGCGGGACGCTGACGTTCTCGGCCGCGGAGAGGACGGAGATCAGGCCGAAGGACTGGAAGATGAAGGCCACGTCCGTTCTTCTGAGCCTGAGCCTTTCGCTCTCGCTCATCTTCGTCACGTCGCGTCCGGCGATATGCACGGTCCCGCTGGTCGGGCGGTCGAGGCCGCCGACGATGTTGAGCAAGGTGGTCTTGCCGGAGCCGGAGCGGCCTCGGACGGCGACCAGCTTTCCCGGCTCGGTGCGGAAATCCACGCCGCGCAGGGCGGCCACTTGCGTGTTGCCGCTGCCGTAGACGCGGGTAATGCCCTGAACCTCGATCGCGGCGGTCGTCAGGGCGGTCGGTTCAATCACCGTCGCGCTCCCCGGCCTGCCCGTCGAGACCCTGCTCGCCGAGGCTCTGCTCGCCGACGCCCTGCTCCGGGCGCGTCTGACCCGGCCACACGCCGACATGGTCCGCCTCCTCTTCCAACCGGACCCGGTCGCGCATCTGAAGCCTCCTGATCATCGCGGCCGGCATCTGCAGGCGGCCCGCCCGGTCGAGAACGGCGTACTCCACGGCGTGGCGCACTTCCTCGCCGTCGTCACCGGTCACCGTGTGGCGCAGCGTCTCCGTGCTCGTACGCCCGTCCCGGATCGCCACCGTGCGGTCGACCTGGCCGGCCACCATGTGGTCGTGGGTGACGATCAGGACCGTGACGCCGAGTTCCGCGTTCATCGTGCGCAGGGCGCCGAACACGTCGGCGGCGGTCTTCGTGTCGAGCTCGCCGGTGGGCTCGTCGGCCAGCAGCAGCGTGGGGCCGTTCGCGCACGCGGTGGCGATGGCGACGCGCTGCTGCTCGCCGCCGGACATCTGGTGCGGGCGGCGGTCGCGGCAGTAGGCCACGCCGAGCATCTCCAACAGTTCGTCCGCCCGGGCGTTGCGCTTCCTTCTTCCCGTGCCGGAGAAGCGCATGGGCAGCGCGGCGTTCTGCCGGGCGGTGAGGTAGGGCACCAGGTTCCTCGCGGTCTGCTGCCAGACGAATCCGACCGTCTTGCGGCGGTAGTCCAGCCAGGCGGCGCCGCGCATCGCCGCCACGTCCCTGCCGTCCACGCGCAGGCTGCCCGCGGTGGGGCGGTCCATTCCGCCGAGGATGTTGAGCAGGGTGGATTTGCCGCTTCCGGACGCGCCGACCAGGGCGAGCAGTTCGCCTCGCTTGACCAGCAGGTCGAGGCCTTGGAGGGCTTGGACCTCCACTCCGTCCGCGGTGTAGATGCGCACGAGTTGATCGCACACGACGAGGGCGTCCTCGCCGTAGCCCTCCCTGCCCGCACGCAGTTCGCTGCGGATCTGGTCGAGGCCGGCCGCCTCGTGGATCGCGAGTTTTCCGTCTTCGCGTACTGTCATGATCGATCGCCTACTCTCAGGGCCGTGGCGACGCCGCGGCGGCGGCTGAGTGCGGCATGGCCGAGCAGGGCGAGGGCCGCGGCGGCCGCGATCGCCGCGCTCGCTTCGGCGAGGGCGCCGAGGTCGAAGACCCTGGGGGCGGGCGCCGGGGTGCCGCTGAAGGCGGCGAGGTCGAGCGCGGGACCGATCAGGGCGCTGATGGCGACCGAGCCGATCACGCCGCCGATCAGGCTGACGATCACGGGTGGCAGTTGCTCGGTGAGCACGAGCAGGTCCAGCCGGGAGCGGCTCAGGCCCATGGTGGCCAGGCGGTTCATGCCGGCGGCGCGGGCGGGGCCCTGCAGCGACAGGCTCACCGCGAGGGCGGCCACGCAGCAGGCCAGCGCGATGCCGATGCCGAGGTCGAAGAGCCCGAAAACGCCGCTCTGCATGGGGGCGTCGGTCAGCGCGGCCAGCGCCGTGGCGCGCTGCGTGATCTGCGCGCCGGGGACGCGGCTGAACGTCGCGGCCAACCGTCGCGCGTCGATATCGCCGTCGAGCATGACGATCGAGGCGCCCGGCGGGCTCTTGAACGCCCACACCGGGATGATCACGAAGGTGTCGACGGATGGAAGGGCCGCCGTGTCCGCGACGGTACCGATGGATTTAAGCGTCAGGGTACTGCCGAAAAGGTCGAGTTTGACCGTCTTCGCGCCCATGGCCGCGGCCAGTGCCGGAGAGATGATGACGGGCGTCGGCGCGCCGGACTCTGTCCGCGTGTGCGGCAGGGCGAGCTTGACGCCGGTAAAGGCCTGATAAGCGGCGGGATCGACGACCAGCACGGTGAACTGCCCCGCGTACGCGTCGTTTCCGGAGATCTCCGCGCTGTACGCGCTCACGCTTCGGGTGACACCGGGCAGCGCCTCGGCCTGATCGACCACGTTCGCCGGGACGGTCGTGCCGAGCCCGCCGACCCTGACCGTGTCGTCGGCTCCGACCGCCTGCCATGAGGCGTTGACCTCGGCGGCGCTGATGCTGCCGCGGATCGTGGAGCCCATGGCGATCACGGCGAAGGCGAGAATCAGCGCCGCGCTCGGCAGAAGCGTGGCGGTGGAGGAGCGAGACGCCCGGGCCAGGCCGACGAAGGCCACCGCGCCGCGGGCGAACGCGGCCAGCTTGGTCAGTGCCCTGACGACAGGCGGCCCGAGGTGCAGCAGGATGAGCGCGATGGGGACGGCTGCGAGAAGCGGAGCGGACCCGACCAGTGCGTTGTCTGAGGCCTGAGACGTGTCGAAGCGCAGCGCTACCACTGAGCCGACGCAGACTACGATGATGGCCGCCGTCAGCGCGATCCGTCGCGCCCGGCAAACGCGGCCGGCGCTGCGATCCTGGTGGCCCACCGTGTGGCCGCGCGGGACGCGGCCGTGGGTGTGCACGGCCAGCACCGCAGGTCCGAGCAGCGCCAACGCGCCGGTGAATACTGCCGGCAGCCACGAGTCTCCGTGCGCCAGCAGCGTCACCGCAATCACGCAGGGGACTGATATCAGCCCTGCGCGTGCCGCCTCGGCCGCGAGCGCGCGTCTCGATGCGCCGCGGGCTCGCATCATCGCCAGTTCGTTGGTTCGACGCTCGGCCACCAGCCGGATGCACAGCAGGATCAGGATGACGCCGAGGACCTCCAGCGACGTCGTCACCAGCGAGAGCAGCGTCGCGATTTGCGACTGCTGCTTGACGAACGCGCCGACTGTGGCGGCGGGGCCGACGTTGAGGTGGATCAGGACGTCCCGGAGTTGGCCGGTACCCTCGACCGGACCCACCAGGACGGCGCTGATCTGCGACTGGGCCTGTTGGAGGGCGGCGGACAGGGTTGCGGCGCGATCGGCGGTGACCTTGGACAGGTCGAGCGAGGTGACCGTCTGAAGGGTCGTGTTCGTCTCGGCCTGTGCCGAGACGAGCGCCTTCGCGGCCTGCGGCGCGACGAACATCATCGCGTTCTGGTACAGCGTGTTCGGAACCGGGCCGTCGGCGTCGAGGTACGGCGTGACGGTGCCGGGATCCGTGGTCCAGTAGGCGCTTCGGGCATCGGTGGGTTCGAATATGCCCGTGACGGTGAGCTCGAGGGTGCCGGCGGTGCTGCTCTTGACCTTGAGCACGGAGCCGACGTGCGCGTGCGCCGAGGTAGCAGTGGCCTCGGAGATGGCGACGTCGAACGCGGCCGATGCATGGGCGCTCGGCGCCCTCGATGCCTGCGGCAGGCTGCCGGAGATCAGGTGCAGCGGTGCGAGCGTGTCGCGGCAGACGAGCCAGGTGACGTCGGGTAGCTTCGAGCCCGGCACGGAGATCACGCCGGCGTTCGCCGACAGGCCGATCCAGTTGCCCGACGCCGTGCCGACCGGGAGCCCGAGTCCGGCGATAGTCCGATTGAGCGATTCCTTGATCTGGCTGAGAGTGTAAGCGCTCAGCGGCTGCAACGGAGCGTCGTAGAGGGCCCCTTCGACGTCGGAGAGGCTCTGCTGCGAAGTGACCGACTGCTCGAGCTGAGCGGACGTGCTCAGCGCGTGGCGCAGGGCCGAGGTCTCGATCGTGTTGGTCCGATGCGCGGCGTCGAGAGCGACGAAGGTTCCGGCGCTTGCGACCACGGCGAGGAGCAGCGCCGGAGCGATCGCGCTGCCGGCGAGGACGGAGAGAGCGGTCACGATCGCCGCGAGGGCGCCGCGCAGGCGGCCGAAAATGGACGTCACGGCTACAGCTCCTCCGTCATGCGCAGCCGGGCGGCCGGGTCCGGTCGGCGCAGAGCCGCGGGCAGGATAGCCGGGAGCGGGGCGAAGGCCGCGACTGCGGCGAGCACGGCCGACCAGCCCCACACGATGACGATCTTGGCTGACGGCACCGGGATCGTCGCGTCGACGGTCAGGGTGAGGGAGGGCAGCAGCAGGTAGGCGAGCCCGATGCCGAAGCCGAGGCCGAGCAGGGCCGCAGGCACGTTCACCACGCTGCGTTCGCCGCACTGCAGGGCGGCCTGGCGCCGCGCGGACAGGCCGAGCGCGGCCAGCACGGCCTCGTGCCCGGCGCGTTCCCGGCGCGAGGCGGCCGCCACCGCGGCGAGTGTGACGACGGCCAGGATGCCGACGGCGATGCCGAGTGCGAGCAGGGCCTGCTGGGCGGGCTCGGCGAAGAGATCGCCCGTGATGCTGCCGCGCACGTCGGCGAGGTCGGTGGCGGCGGTGCCGGCGGGAAGTCCGGCGGGCACGGCTCCGCCCCGGGTATCGAGCCACCATTCGTCGACGACTTCGGGTCCTGAGCCGCTGGCGAGGACTTCGTCCTCGAGTCGGGCGAGGTCCACGATGACGCCGCCACTCGGATCCTCGGCGCCGGGCATCGTCGGGAAGTCCTGCGTCGAGGCGACGATCTGCGCGGGGAGCGTGTTGCCGTCGATGTCGATGCTGGTCGAGGAGCCGATATCCAGGTGGTTCGCGGCGAGGTAGGTCGCGGTGGCGGCGACCGGCAGTGCGCTGGCACGACTCAGTGGGCTGAGCGTGAGGGAGCCGGGCACGGGCAGCACTACTCCGTACTGGGCCAGGGCACCGAGATCACGGCCGCCCTCGCCGGGCTGGAAGTGCTCGGTCCACGCCCCGTCGGGCCCCTCGGCCGGAGCGCTCGCGGCGCTGGCCGATGTGGGTGTCTGGAGACCGTGGGCTTGGAGGGTGGGGATCAGGGCATTGAGGCCGGGACTGTCGGCGTAGGCGGACCAGGATTTGAGAGTACTGAGGTCTGTCCCGGTGCCGGGCGATCCGGCGGACGCGCTGTCCGAAGTACGAATCCCGACGATCGAGAAGCCGGCGTTCACAGCGCCGATGGGAACGTCGTAGTGCAGCGAGATCCCCACCAGACGCAAGGGATAGGCGAGCGCAGAGTCGCTCGGCAGAGCGTAAATCAGCGTGCTCGTTTCGGCACCGTCCGAAATCGCCTGAGCTGCGGCCTGCGTGGTCACTCCGTGCGCGTCCTGAACGGCGATGGCTACGGACCTGCCGGTGAGGTCGCCGTCGAGACGCAAGGACACTGCGACGCGCGAAGGGCGGCCCGGCAAGGCGATCGCAGGTACCTTCGATCCGGCGAGCCGCGACCACACCTGCGCCGAGGGCGTGGAGAACGTGCCGTTCGGGGCGTACATCGTCCTCGACGCAGTGGTGCTGTCGAGCGCGAGGAGGGTCGAGCTGCCGTCACCGCCCGAGCGTATTGCCGCGGTGGCGCTCTTCACTCCGGAAAGGTTCGCGATAGCCGGATCGCCCTCGTTGTGCGGGTCGGCGTTCTCAACGGTGACGTGGACGTCCGCGCCCACTTGATAAGCACTCTGAGCAGCCGCCGAGTCGAGCCAGGTCTGGTGCTGCGCGATGCTGAACGTGCCCAGCGCCACCGCCAGGACCAGCAGCGACGCCGGTCCGGCCTGCCGACGCGGAGTGCGCCCGACCTGCCAGGCGACGTGTGCGAAGGAGAACCCGCGGCCGCGGTCGGAGAGCCGGTCGGCGAGCGCGCCGATGAGGGCGATCAGCCGAGGGCCGAGCAACGCGGCCGCGCATAGGCCGAGCGCCGGGCAGAGCGCGCCGAGCGGGTTGATCTGCGCGCCGCCGTCCGAGCCGGTGCTGATCAGCGGAAGCGAGCGCAGCTGCCAGTACGCGACGGCGAAGAGCACCACGAAGACGACGTCGATCTGTGCACGGCCGAAGGAGGCCAGGCGCGCCTGCCGGGTGCTGCGGGGAGGCAGCTCGCGCGTCGCGCGGCGTCGGCCTCCGGAGAAGAACAGCGCGGGAACGCAGAATGCAGCGAAGATCGCTGCTGCAGTCCAGGATTGCGAAGCGGGCGACGGGGAGCCGAGGGCGGTGCCGGTCGCCTCGCCTGCGTGTCTGCTGAGATACCGGCCGAGGACGAGGCCCAGCGGCCCGGCCACCGCCAGTGCTGACGCCGCGACGAGCACCACCTCGACGAGGTCGGCGAGGATGAACTGCCACGTGGAGCGGCCGCGCTGGATGAACAGCGCGCGCTCGGCCTCGCGCCGGGCGGCCAGGGGCCGAGCGCAGACCGTGAGTGCCGTGACCGCGAGCAGGGCGAGCTCGAGCGAGGAGACGAGCAGTGTGGAGTTCGCCGACGCTCGCGACGCGGCGATGGTGGAGAGCACGGACGGCAGGGTCGAGTCCGTCCGCACCCCGGGCAGTGCAGGGTCCTGCGATATGACCGCGAGGAATTGGCTCACTTCGTCTGCGGCTGTGGACGGGTTGGCGCCGGCGAGAGAAGTGACCGGGATCCGCAGCAGCACCACAGTGTTCGCGGCCGCGAGCGAGCCGCCCGTGAACGCGGCCGAGTTGACCGCGAGCGGGCCGTAAGTGAAGGCGGCGCCGTACTCGACGGAGGTCGCGGTCCCGACCGGGCTCAGCCGCCAGTAGATGTCGGTGGTGGAATCCGGCCGGTAGAGGCCGACGACGACGAACGTCGCGGCCGAGCTCTTCGCGGCGGCGAAGCCCATGCTCTGGTTCAGTGCGAGCTCGCTGCCCACGCCGAGCTTGAGCTTGGTGCCCAAGGCGACGGGGATCGCCACCTGGATCGGACCTGCGGACTTCGAACCCTGAGATGTCTTCGGCCCCTGCGGCCAGGTCCCGGCCTCGAGTGTGGCGTGGTCGGCGAGATTCTCGGCGGCGGTGGCGACCATGAAACTCTCGACGACGCCGTCGGAGGTCGGGACGGCGGTGTAGAGCAGCGGTTTGGACCACAGGGCCGCTTCGGTGGCGAAGGAGAGCGAGCCGAGGTTCTGCCGCGCGTCGGCGCGGACGGCTTCGTATGCGGCCTGATACGCCGCGGGCGAGGTGGTCGACGCATTGAAGGTGAAGGAGGTATCTGCACCCGCCAAGCGGGCGGCCGAGGCCCGGCCCAGGGCCTGAGCGTCGAAGGCCGCGAAGGCGGCCACGAGCGTGGCCGTGGCCGTGGCGATCGCGAACACCAACAGGAAAACGGGCCAGTGCGCGGTGGCGCGGGCGAGTGGAAACGGCCGAGGCCAACGCGGCTGCACCAGGCGTCTCCCGCTATCGCCGGCCGGTGAAGCGCTTCGACATTTCGGTCCTCCATTGGCCGCGCACAGACTGTCGCCCCGTCAGAAATCTGCGCCCAATGCTAGACCACGCACGTGGAGTCTGTATAGAGTGCGCGTCGAAGCGCTTCGACACCGAGGCTGAAACTCAGCCCCGAGCCTGAGCTTCGACACCGAGGTCTGACGAGGGGGTGGCCATGGCTGAGCTTCGGCCGATCGTGGATGTGCTCCGGCGAGTGCCCGACTCCCATCGGGTTTTCACCGAGCCGCGCGCGCTCGCCGTGCGGATCCACCGGATCGCGGATCCGCTGCTGGACGAACTCGTGGACCTCGGGCTTCCCGTCCGCATCCAGGGGTCCGAGCAGTTCTTCGACCGCAACGATCTGGTCAACATCGGTCTCCGGCTCGGCCTGGACTCCCCTCAACGGCGTTCGTTGACGCTGTTGGGTGCGGCGTTGGCGGCAGGGGCTGAGGACAAGCGCATCCTGCGCACGCTGGACATCGTCGGGCGGTGCCCGAACCCGGGCCACGACGGGGCGTGCGAGTTCACCCTCGCGCACTGGCTGGCCGACGTTCCCGACGTCACCGCAGCGATCGCGCTCGCACCGCATCACCTGCGGTTGGAGCTCGAACTCGAAGGCGGGCCCGAGCGCCACCTGGCGCGCAGCGAGGCCGTGCACGCGCTGCTGCACTCGCTCGACGACGTCGAGTTCCACCACCTGCCCGACGCGCTGGCCGGCGACCTCGGCTTTCTGCGCGCGACGCGCCTCGCCGACTGCCGCCTGGCCACCCACCACCTTGTCGGGCAGGGACTCGCGTCGGGGCTCGAGGTGCGTGCGGCATTCGGGGTCTTCCTCGCTCCGCCGATGTCGGTGCCGCACTGCTGGATCGAACTGCGCGACGGTGCCGAATGGCGTCGGGCCGACCCGTTCTTCCTGCGGGCCCTGGCCGGCTGGGGAATCGTCGACGCCGCCCTCTGGCCGGCCGACCGCGAGCCCGTCGGCGCCTACTGGAAGGTCGCGGATGCCTTGCGCGCCTTCGTCTTCCACAACGGCGCACCGCTTCGCAGCTCCCTGATTACTCGGGCGGAAGGCCCGCCGAAGACGTGACGTGATCCTGACGGAGGGGATTCCATGGCGCAGATAGACGCACCACAGGCCTGGGGGAAGGCCGTGGCCGAGGAGATGACAGTGCAGGCCGAGGTGGCCGCCCGCTTCACCTGGCGCTACGACGGCCGGGACGGACGGCTGACGGCGATGTACGAGAAGGCCAAGAGCGCGCAGTGGAACGCGTCCGCCGACATCGAGTGGGCGAACGTGCCGGAGTTCGGCTCGCCGCTGCCGGACCAGGGCGCGCTGCCCGGAGTGCCGCTGCGCGGCCGGGCGGGCTCGCCGGTGCCGGCCCACCTGTGGGAGCGGTTCCGCTGGGAGTACCACGCGTGGATGACCAGCCAGTTCCTGCACGGAGAGCAGGGGGCGCTGCTGGCGACCTCGCGCATCGTGGAGACCGTGCCGGATCTGGAGGCCAAGCTCTTCGCGGCGACTCAGGTGGCTGACGAGGCCAGGCATGTCGAGGCGTACGCCACCTATCTCGACCGGCTCGGCGCGGCCTACCCGATCGATCCGCCGTTGCGCACAATGCTCGCGCACATCATCGGGACGGACGCGTGGGACCTGACCTTCCTCGGCATGCAGGTCATCGTCGAGGGGATCGCGCTGGCGATGTTCCGGCTGGGCAACGCCACGTCCTTCGATCCGGTCATCCGCCGGATCACCGAACTGGTCGCGCGGGACGAGTCGCGCCACGTCGCCTTCGGCGTGCTCGCGTTGGAGGGCCTGTATCCCGAGCTGACCAGCCGCGAGCTGGCCGAGCGGGAGGAGTTCGTCAAGGAGTCCGCGCTGTTGATGGCGCGGCGCTTCGGAATGGACGAGGTCTGGGAGCGGCTCGGCGTCGACGTGGCCGAAGGAGTGCGCTTCACCACCACGGACCCGATCATGGTCGATTTCCGGCGGCTGATGTTCACGAGGGTCACCGCCTGCCTGGTCCGCGTCGGTCTCTTCACCGACAGCGTGCGGGCGCATCTGGAGCAGCTGTCCCTGGTGCGCCCCAGTTCGGCGGCGCATCGATGAGCCCTGAATTGCGGCTGTTGGACCGGTCACCGACGGGCTGGCTCCACGAGCCGGACGACGAGCGCGGCCTGCACGCCACCTCGCCCGATTCAGACCGCTGGGAGTTCACCTCCTACCGCCGGCTGGCCGAGCTCGCGCAGGATGCCGCCGCCACGCTGGCCGGACGCGGCGTCGGGGCGGGTGACAGGGTTCTGATCGTTGTCTCCGACCCGGTGCGGTTCGCAGCGCAGTACTTCGGCACGATCCTGCTCGGGGCGAGCCCCGCTCCTGCGGCGCCGCCACCGGCGTTCACGCGGCCCGCGGCGTACGCCCAGCATATCAATGCTCTGATCGAGCTGGTCGGCGCCGCGGCGGTGACAGCCGATCCCGAGGTCGAGCCCTTCCTTGCCCAACACGCCACCCAACCCGTCCGGCAGCCCGCGGACGAGCAGCCCGACCTGATCCAGTTCAGCTCCGGGTCCACCGGCGCGCAGCGCGCAGTGCTGCTCGGCCCGGATGCGCTGTGGGCGAACGTGACCGCGCTGGTCCACTGGCTGAAGGTCGAGCCGGAGGACGCCTTCGGCAGCTGGCTGCCGCTCTACCACGACATGGGCCTGGTCGGCATGCTGCTCGGGCCGATGACAGTAGGCTGCGACATCTGGCTGATGCGGCCACACGAGTTCGTCCGCTCCCCCGCGAGCTGGGTCCGGCTGCTGGCCGAGCAGCGCTGCGCCATCACGGCGATCCCGCCGTTCGGGCTCTCGCACGTCCGGCGGCGGATCCGCGACCTCGACCTCGGCGGGGCCGATCTGTCGAACCTGCGGGCGGTCATCGTCGGGGCGGAGCGGATCGACGCCGCCACGGCCCGCGGCTTCAGCGAACTCCTGACTCCACACGGCTTGCGCGAGACGGCGGTGCTGCCCGCGTACGGCATGGCCGAGGCGACGCTCGCGGTGACGGGCACACCGCTCGGCTCGGCCTGGCGCACTGCGGCCGACGGTACGGTCTCCTGCGGCCGCCCGCTCGAGAGTGTCGGCGTGTGCGTACTCGATGAGGACGGTCTGCCGGTGCCGGACGGCGCGGTAGGTGAGATCCACGTCTCAGGGCCCTCATTGGCGCGGGCGCGACTGTCCAGAGGCGAATCCGGGATGGGGGAGATCGGGCCTCGGCTGCGCACCGGTGACGCAGGGTTCTTCGACGGCGGGGATCTGTTCGTGCTCGGGCGCATCGGGGACGCGGTCAAGTACCTCGGCCGCTGGGTCTTCGCCGACGACGTGCAGGAGTTGGTCGCGCCCGCGCTGCCGGCGCGCCGGACGGCGGTCGCGCTGCTCGGCGCCGTGCAGGGGCGCGAGCGGGCGGTGATCGCGGTGGAGGGGGCGTTGGCCGATCAGGAGGCCGAGGCCGTCGGCCGGGCGGTCGCCGGTCCGCTGCCGTGGCTGGACCTGCAGGTCGCGCGGGTCGGATCCGGCTGGATCGAGCGCACCACCAGCGGCAAGCCGCGCCGCCGGGTCATGTGGGCCAAGACGCTGGCGGACGGGTTCGAGCACACCGTGCTTTATCACGCCGAAGGAACGGGCCGGCCCGAATCGGGCCGACATGGGGAAGGAGACTGATGCAGGAGCAAGGAGCCGTCGGAGCGCTGTCCGAGGCGGAGTTGACGTTCGTCCGCGCCACCCTCGAACGCGTGGTGGCGCGGCTGGCCCCCGGCTCGCCGGAGAGGGTCGAGCCCTCCCAATCGCTGATCGACGAGCTGGGGTTCGACTCGTTCCGGCTGGTGGAGCTGGCGGTGCGGCTGGAAGAGCTCTTCGATGTGGAGTTCATGACCTTCGAGGCCGCCTCGCTGATCGGCACGGTGGAGGATCTCGGTGGCTTCGTGGTGCGCCGGATCGCCGAGGCGGCCGCCGTGGTGCCGAGCCCGGCGCAGGTGGAGCAGATGCTGAGGACGCTGTGAGCGGGGACGCGGCACCAGGCGTGCCCGCCGTGTGCGCCCGGATCCGCGAGCTCGCCCTCACGGATCCGGACCGGCCGGCCTTGACCACCCGGGTGGACGGCCAGTGGCGCACGCTGACGTTCGCTCAGCTGTGCCGGCGCGTGGCCGGTGTCGCGAGTGCGGCGGCACAGGCCGGAGCGCGGCCGGGCATGCGCACGTGGGTGGCTCTGCCGAACGGCGAGCGCTTCTACGTCGCTGTGCTGGCCTCCTGGTGGCTCGGCTGCACTCCCGTCATCGTGCCGCCGGAGGCCACGGCGGACGAGCTGGAGACTCTGCTGAAAGGCTTGGTCCAGCACACCGATGAGGAGATCCTGCCTGTCGCGGAGCTGATCGATGGCGCCCTGGACTGCGCCCCGGACAGCGCGGAATCGGACTTGCCGGAGCCGGCACCCGAGCCGACCACGGCGTGGTACCTGCCCTCCGGCGGGACTACGGGCCTGCCGCAGCTTCAGGCGGTCAAGCGACGGCCCGCCGACCTGTTCGAGGTCATCACGGCGGTGATGTGGACGGCGAAGTGGCAGATCGACGCCGTGCAGCTCGTGCTCGGTCCGCTCTCCCACGCGGCGCCGTTGACCACGAGCCTGGCCGGTCTCGCGCGCGGAGCGCATCTGTTGGTGCCGACCCGCATCGCCCCGACCGAACTACTGGAGGCGATGCGTCTGTTCCCGCCCACCTGGTGCCAGCTCACCCCGCATCAGATGGCGATGCTCGACACGGACGGGCCGCTCGGTCAGGCGCTGTGCGCGCGCCTGACCGGGATCCTGCACACGGCGGCACCGTGCCCGGAGGGGCTCAAGCTCAGTTGGATCGCGCGGCTCGGCGGCGACCGGGTCTTCGAGCTCTACAGCGCCTCGCAGATGGTGGGCCTGGCCGTGTGCGACGGCGATGAGTGGCTCGAGCGGCGCGGTACGGTCGGGCGGCCTTGGGGCGATGTGCTGATCGCGGACGAATCGGGTGCCGCGGTGCCCACGGGCAAGGTCGGCGAGATCTACTTCCGCAATGAGCTGATGCTCTCCGCGCCACCCGAGGACGTGGCGCACCTGCGCTCCCTCCCGGACGGCCACTTCAGCGTCGGGGACGTGGGCCGTCTCGACGAGGACGGCTACCTCTACCTCACCGACCGCGTGGACGACGTGTTCAAGGTCGGCGGCGCGCAGGTGAGCGCCCGCGAGATCGAGCAGCGGCTGCTGACGCATCCCGGCGTGGCCGAGGCAGTCGTGGTGGGCCGCCCCGACGCGGCGATGGGACGGATCGCTTACGCGGTCGTCGTCCCGGCCGACCCGGGGCGCCCGCCGGCTGAGGCCGAGCTGATCGCGCACTGCCGCGCCGCGCTGGCGCCCTACAAGGTGCCACGCGGCATTGAAACGGTCGACGCGCTCAGCCGTTCCCGGGCGGACAAAGTCGAGCGCCACCGATACCGATAAACCCCGATCGAGGCATCGAAGCGCTTCGACGAATTCTTCGACAGGAGTTCCTCCATGGCCGTCTACACTCTCTCCCCCGCACCCGCTCGCCTCGAGCTGGTGGTCAAGCATATGTTCAACCACGTGATGCAGGCCGAGGCCGGCATCTATGAAGGCGGCGCCAGCCTGGCCCAGATCGAGCATCTACGGGACGTGGCCCGCCGCAGCGGATCCACCTGGATCGCCGAGATCGGATTCAACGTGGGCTACTCCACCATCGGGTTCCTGGAGAGCTCACCCGAGGCGAGAGTGGTCTCCTTCGAGCTCGATCTGCGCCCGTGCGTGAAACTGGCCAAGGAGTTCATCGACGAGCGCTACCCCGGGCGGCACGAGCTCGTGGTCGGCGACTCGCAGGTGACCGTGCCCGAGTTCGCCGAGGCCTGCCGGGCCGGGTCGCAGGGCTTCGATCTGGTCTTCATCGACGGCAGCCACATGTACGACGTCGCCGCCAACGACATCCGCAACAGCGCGCGGATCGCCGCGCAGCAGGCCACGGTCGTGGTCGACGACCTGACGCCGTGGTACCTGTGGGGCGCGGGGCCGACCCGGGCCTGGCAGGAGGCGGTGGACTCCGAACGGATCGAAGCGCTCGAGTACGTGGTGGACGGCCGGATCGTGGACCGGATCGAAGGGCCGGCGGACCGTGCGTGGGCCGTCGGGCGTTTCCGCTGACGCATGGAGCGATTTAATGATCGGCTGAGTGTTGGTGGGGGGGTGGGATGGCTTGTCGCGTCGCGGTGGGCGTCGGGGGCTGGGCGGCCGCTTCGCGTCGCCTGGTTCGTCTGACCACCCGCCCACCCGTTGCGTTGGCGGGGCGGCCTGGAGATTCAAGATTAAAAAACGCCGCTGGCGGGCCCTTCCCTCGGAGAGAGATGCCGGGGTTTGTGGGGTGCTGGCGTTGGCGGGGCGGGCTGAGGTCCGGGATGGTGAGGTGCCGGGGGCGTGCTCTCTCCTCGGTCGGCCCCCGGAGGCAATCAGGAACCTGCCGGGAGATCAAGCGGCGGCGGCCCTCGTTGATGCTGGATCTTGCATCGCGCCGCTTGACCTCCCGACAGAACCCTGATCGGGCTTCGCCTGCCCGACCGAGGAGAGAACACACCCCCTGAGGCCCGGTGCGAGCTGCGCTCGGGCCGAGACCCGTGCCGTGGCCCGGCCTCAAGGGGGAAGTCCACGATCCGGAAGGATTCTGCATCACCGTGATCCGAACATCCCGACCCTTGATCCATGCGAAAGGGTCGGTGCTCCGGTCGCGCTTGATGCAGGATCCTGCATCGCCCTGGTGCGATCGACCCCGATCCCAGACTTCGCGGCAGAATCCCGCAGGCCGGCCGTGTTTCGGCGCGGAAGAATCCTGCATCGCCCTGATCCGAGCATCCCGATCCCCGACCCGTGTGAAGGCGTCGGCGCTCGGGCCCCTGGGCCTGCCGCACGCCGAGGACTCTGCTGGCGAAGTCGTGGTCTGATTTTGTGGCAGGCTGGGTGGTCGTGTCGGCTGGGTGATTGAGGGGCTTGTGGTGTTTCGTCCTGTGCGGGCTGGTGGGGTTCCGGCGGCGACGGCCGCGTTGGCGTGGGCGGTGCATCCGAAGGGCACGGGCGAGATGCGGGTGCGTGATGCGCTCGGGCCGTTGTTCGCCGATGAGGATTTCGAGCACGAGCGGTTCGCCGGGATGTTTGCGGCGCTCGGCCGGCCCGCGCTTTCGCCGGGGTTGCTGGCGATGGTCACGGTGTTGCAGTTCCTGCACAACCTCTCGGACCGGGAGGCGGTGGTGGCGATGGCGGACCGGATCTCGTGGAAGTACGCGCTGGGCCTGGATGTGGCTGAGACCGGGTTCGACGCGTCGGTGCTGGCCGAGTTCCGGGCCCGGCTGGCCGAGCCGGGGCGCGCGGACGCGCTGCTCGATACCGTGCTGGACAAGCTCAAGGCGGCCGGGCTGGTGCGCGCGGGCGGGCGGGCGCGTACGGACTCGACGCATGTGCTCGCGGCGGTGCGCTCGCTGGGCCGGGTCGAGATGCTCGGCGAGAGTGTGCGTGCGGCGCTCGAGGAGATCGCGCGGGTCGCTCCGGAGCGGGTCGTGCCGCTGCTGGCGCCGGGGTGGGAGGAGCGGTACGGGCGCAAGGTCGAGACCTCCCGGCTGATCGGGCGCGGGCGGGGCAAGGCCACGATGGAGGAGTTGGCCGGGCGGTTCGGCGCGGACGGCTCGCTGCTGCTCGAGACGCTTAAGGCGGACCCCACGGCCGGGTGGGTCCTTAGGCTGCCGCAGGTACGGCTGCTCGCCCAGGTCTGGGAGCAGCACTTCGAGCGGAGTGAGGGCGGCGGATGGGTGCTCAAAGCCGTCACCGACCTGCCGCCCGCGGCCGAGTTGCCGATCTCTCCGTACGACCCGGATGCCCGCTACGCGGTCAAACGCGCGAGCGGGTGGGAGGGAGGCAAGGTCCACCTGACCGAGTCCTGCGACGAGGATCTCCCGCACCTGGTCACGGATGTCGCCACGAGCGCGGCGACCGTGCAGGATTCCGCGCAGACAACTGATATCCAGGAACGGCTCCTGGCGCGCGGGCTGGGCCCGGGCGTGCATGTGATGGACGCCGGGTATCCCACCGCCGCGAACCTCATCGCCGCGGCCGGCCACGGCATCACCCTGATCGCGCCGGTCACCGTCTCGAGCGGGCGGGGCGCGAAGACCGGGACCTTCAGCCCGGCGAGTTCGAGATCGACTGGGACACCGGGCGCGCCCGCTGCCCGGGCGAGAAGGTGAGCAACCCGATGCGCGGGCAGAAGAACGGGCTGGTCGCCTTCAGCTTCTCCCGCCGCGACTGCACACCCTGCCCGCTACGCACCGCCTGTCTGAGCGCGCCGGCCCCTCGGCCACGCGTGCTGGTCGTTCACCCCCGCGAGCCCTACGAGGCCCGCATGAACGCGATCCGCACCCAGCACACCCCAGAATGGCAGAAGGTTTATAACCAGCGCGCCGGTATCGAGGGCACCATCTCCCAGGCCGTACGCATCAGCGATCTACGCCACTCCCGCTACCGCGGGCTCCCCAAAAACCACCTCCAAAACGTCCT
The DNA here is from genome assembly GCF_000504285.1 of Actinospica robiniae DSM 44927. Classification (NCBI taxonomy): domain Bacteria; kingdom Bacillati; phylum Actinomycetota; class Actinomycetes; order Catenulisporales; family Actinospicaceae; genus Actinospica; species Actinospica robiniae. The sequence goes on from NZ_KI632511.1 coordinate 1,972,425, forward strand.
GACCGGCATCGCGATCAACATCAGACGCCTCGGCGCGCACTACGCGCCCACCCAGACCAAACCCCGCCGACCCACCCGTATACAAGCCCTCTACGACACCCACCACATCGGCAAACCCGCCTAACCAAACCACCCCCGACTTCGCCAGCAGAGTCCCCCGAGGGGAAATCCTGCACCGCTTTCAGCCATACCCCCGACGCCATCTGCCCAGCCACCCCGTCCACCCCCCTTCCGTCACAAGTCCCGACAACCCTCGTACGCTTCCATGCTAGACGCCACCACCGACAAAAACCGCGCATCCGGCTTTTACCGGATAATTAAAAATAACGGAGGTTTCAGGGGAACTCGGGCGCGCGCCCCGGCGTTGAAGGAGTAGAGAAGAAGAGAGCAGCCCAGAACCACGATGCAAGATCGTGCATAGGGCGCGACCGGGCCACGGGCCGGGACTCGGCCCGAGCGCAGCTCGCACTGGTCCCTCAGGGGGTGGGCTCCAATGCCGTTCGGTTCAGTTCCATGATCGTTGGTGCAGTGCCGATGAACTGCGTCGATGGCTATGTTCGATCGTTAACGCGTTCGTCAGTGGCTGACTACCGCTGTGTAGCCGGCTCTGGCGGCAAGCGACCAGTAGCCTGCGTGCGCTGCAGCGGTTGACGTGCGCCGATGCCCCTTGGTCATTACGCGCGCCGCGTTGCGTGCGGCGCGGCATGCCCGTTTGAACCGAACGACATTGGGGTGGGCTCTCTCCTCGGTCGGGCAGGCGAAGCCCGATCAGGGTTCTGCCGGGAGGTCAAGCGGCGCGATGCACGATTCAGCATCAACCCAGGCCACCGCCGCTTGACCTCCCGGCAGGTTCCTGATTGCCTCCGGGGACCGACCGAGGAGAGAGCACACCCCCGCAACCCCACCACCCCCGACGTCAGCCCGCCCCGCCAACGCCAGCAACCGCGTGGACCCGGCAATCTCTCCGAGAGAAGGGCCCCCGCCGGAGGCGAGATCTTGAAACCCCAGCCCACCCCGTTACGCAACGGGTGGGCGGGTGGATAGACGAAACCGGCGACGCGAAGCGGCCGCCCACACCACGAACCGACAAGCCACCACCTCCCACCAACACCCAGCCGATCATCAAAACGCAGTAAGCAGCAGACTGTGCAGGCGCGCAGTCGGGCTCAGCCGTCCGCGTCCGCGCGCCGGCGCACCGTCCGCCAGAGATAGCCGGCTGTGGAGAACAGGTCGGGGTCGAGCAGTTCCTCGTCGAGGACGATTCCGAACAGGTCCTCGATTCCCCCGATCAGCGCCACCGCGCCGACGGAGTCCAGGCCCGAGTCCAGCAGGCGGCTCTCGGCCGTCACCGCCTGCTCGGCCGGCAGATCGGGCAGCGCCTCGCGCACCAGCGCGGCGAAGGCGTCGGGCCATTCCTCCGCACGGGCCGATTCCGTCCGCGATTCGGTCATCTGCGCTCCCCGTTCTCTGGCGCGGTGGCGGGCTCGGGCTTCCCGAGCGTGTCCGCGACCGCGCGCCGGTCGATCTTGCCACTCTGGTTGGTCGGCAGCTTCGGCACGAACTTCCAGGTCCGCGGCAGCATGTAGGGCGGCAGTCGCTGGGCGAGGGCGCCGCGCAGGGCAGCCGAGGTCGGCTGGAAGCCGGGCGCCGGCACGCAGACCGCGGCGATCTCGCACTGCCCCGACCGCTCGTCCGGCACCGCGATGACAGCGCATTGTTCGACCTCGGGCAGTGCGCTCAGCGCCACCTCGATGTCGTCGAGCTCGATCCGGTGGCCGCGCGACTTGATCTGTCGATCCTGCCTGCCGTGGAAATGGAAGAGCCCTGCCGCGTCGACGCTCGCGAGGTCGCCGGTGCGGTACCAGCGCTGCTCCGATCCGGGAGGCGACTCGTGGTAGGCCTCTGCGGTGCGCTGCGGGTCGCGCCAGTAGCCCGGGCCGAGTCCGGCGCCGCCGATGTACAGGTCGCCGATCGTCCCGGCCGGCACCGGCGCGCCGTCCGGCCCGCACACGCGCAGCTGCTCACCGGGCACCGGCAGACCGAGCGGCACGGCGGCGTCCTCGGGCCACGGCCGGTTCTCGATCTCGTAGTACGAGCTGGCGATGGTCGCTTCGGTCGGCCCGTACAGGTTCGCCATCCGCACGTGCGGCAACCGCTCGGCGAAATAGCGCACGCCGGACGCGGGGAAGACCTCTCCGCACCAGATCAGGCGTCTGAGGTCAGGCAGCTCGACCCGCGAGAGCACGTCGCGGCCCGCCAGGGAGGTCAGGACGCTGGGCACCGAGAACCACTGCGTCAGCCGCGCATCGCGGATGAAGGCGGCTATGCGTTCAGGCAGTAGGTTGACATGGTCGGGTACGAGGTGCAGCTCGGCGCCGGCGGTCAGGGCGCCGAAGACATCCCAGACGGACAGGTCGAAGTGCAGCGGCGAGTGGCCGGACACACGGTCGTCCGGGCCGAGGCCGAAGTGCTCGTTCGCCCAGGTCACGAAGTGTGCGACGTTGGCGTGGCCGATCGCAACACCCTTCGGCAGGCCGGTGGAGCCGGAGGTGAACAGTAGGTACGCCAGGCCGTTCGGGGCACCGGGCGAGTCGGGGGCGCCGTCCGCGGGCACAGGCGCGGCGAGCGCGTCGGCGAGGTCGAGCACGCCGGGTCGCTCGTGCGGTTCCAGTTCCTTGAGACAGTCCGCGGCCAGCTGCGCACGGTCCGTCCGGGCGAGCAGGATGCTCGGCTCGGCGGTGCGCACGACCTGCGCCAGCCGGGCGGGCGGGCTCGCCGGATCGAGCGGCACGTAGACGCAGCCGGCCCGCAGCACGCCCAGAATCGCCGCCACGGTGTCGGCGGACTTGGGAATCAGCAGGCAGATCCGGTCGCCCGGCCGCGCGCCCGCGGCCACCAGCGCCACCGCCACGCGCCCGCTCGCCTCGTCCAGCTCCCCGTAGCTGAGCGAGCCTTCGGCATCGACCACCGCCCGCGCGGAAGGATCGCGCCGCGCCTGTTCCCGGACCCGCTGGTGCACCGGTCCGTACCCCGTTCGTTGCGACACCGTTCTCCCGCCCTGTCGGTCATAATCAGGGAATCGAAGCGCTTCGACAAAGAATTCGAGTCGAGAGGCTTTCATCGAATCCGTGGCCTGTCAACCGGTCCGGATCACGGAACGAAAGGCGGTGGCGGGTGTCCGTAGAACGGCGCGGTCCGCTCGGCGGTGCGCAGGAGTACGAGTGGTGGAAGATGCAGGACCCGAAGTTGCGCTCAAGCGACACCTCCAACGTCCCGGTGCGCCTGCTGCCCCCGCGGCCAATCGACGAGGCGACGGCGCGCGCGGCCGTGCTGCGGCTGTTGGAGCGCAACGAGGCGCTGCGGACCACGATCGAGCTCGGCCCGGACAACGTGCCGAGCCAAGTCGTGCATGCCGCGGCAGCGCTGGAATTCGACTTCCTCGACGACCCCACGCCACACGACCACCTGTACTACTGCCTCGATCGCGCGCAGGCAGAGCTCGACCCGTCAGTGTTCCCGGCCGTCACGGCGGCCGCGATCCGGCACGACGGCGCCGTGACCGAGGTACTGCTCGTCGTAGCGCACTGCTTCGTGGACGGGCGCAGCACGACGCTGCTGGCCGCGCAGTTCGTCGATATCATCAATGGGCTGACTGGCCATGCGGACACTGACATCTCGGGACCGCAAGCCCAGGCGCAGCCACTCGACTGCCCGGACATCGAACGCGCCTCGACGACCACGTTCTGGGAACAGGCTGCGGCGATCATGCCGACGAGCATGTTCACTCCCAGCCGCGAAGGCCTGTTCGACCGCCACGGGGCCGCGTACACCACAGACCGGCTGCCGGCGCTTCTCGCCCTGGTGGCGCGACGTCGAGCAACCACTCCGGCAGTCGTCTACCTGGCGACGATCCACGCGCTCCTCGCCGCGATGTCGGGAGGCCCGAGAAGCGTGGTACGCAACCACTTCGCAGGCCGCACGAAGGAGCAGAACGACGTAGTCGGCTGCTTCCACCGCATTCTGCCGATCGTCGTCGACGTCGAAGACCGACCCGATCTCGCCACGCTGATCGGCCGCGTGGCCGGACAGTCCCTGCGCGCCCATGCCCGGGCGCAGACCGGATTCCTCCAGCTGCGCGAGATCTTGGCCCTCGAGGAGCGCAGCCGCGGCGCGCTCTTCGCCGAGGGCGCCACGGTGAACTTCGCCTTCGACGACGCGTACGCACAGGCCGCCAAGGCCCCGGAAGAAGAGCTCGTCACCGCCATAGGTGAGTCGGCCGGTGAGCTCGAACTTCTGATGGGGCGCAACGAGACCACCGCCGACTACCGCGGCTTCGCGGGATATCTCATGGTCCGGATCGAAGACGGCGTCGCCAAGATCCAATCCAGCTTCAACCGTTACGTCTTCACTCCACGGCAGATGCGCGCCCTGCTCACCGGTCCGGAAGAGCTCCTCTTCGCACTCCTCGACGGCGAAGTGACCTGGCCGGACGTCGAGCGTCTGGCCGGCGTCGAAGGACCCGGACGCCTGCGGCACGCCCCGACTCTGCCGTCGGAATCAGAGCCCGTACCAGCGCTGGCGACGTCGGCCGCAGCTGTCGCGGCGCTCACCACGGCGGTCGAGCAGGCCAACGCCATCGCACCTGTCGATCCGGACCGCAGCTACCTCGAGGCCGGCGGAAGACTGCTCATGGTCTCGGCCGTGCTGGCGTTTCTGCGCGAGCGGGGCCACGAGGGCCTCGGCGCGTACGACTTCACACTGCCCGTCTCCCTGCGCACTCTCGCCGCACGCCTCGTCTCCGCCGAGTACGAGGGCTGGCTCGCGAAGATCGCAGAGCTCTGGCAGACGGAGTTGCGCCTCGACACCGTCGGCCCGGATGACGACTTCTTCGACCTCGGCGGCGACTCGCTGACGCTCGCGGCCGTACACGGGGGCCTGATCGAGGCGACCGGCCGCGACGTGGCGATCGTCACGCTCTTCGAGCACCCGACGCCGCGATCACTCGCGGCAAGGCTGTCGTCGCAGGCCTGACCCTTGGGTGCAGCCGGAGATGTCCGTGCGCACCAGGATCGGAGGTTCCTATGCCATCGGCGGCAGGCACCGCGTGGTGCCGTCCGCTGTGACATTGCCGTCGAATACGGTGATGGTGGCCGTCGCCTGCACGCAACCCATGCCGGTAAGCAGTAAGTCGCTGTAGGTCTGGTCGATATGCCCGAGCCGCCAGGTGTTCTGCGATCCGTCTGCCGGGCGGCCCACCCCGAGGGTGATGCTCGCCTCGTCGGGGTCTTCGAAGAGCCCATCGGCCGGGTCGAAGCGCGCCCATGCTCCGGCGCATTGGTGGGAGTAGCGCAGCGTGATGGTGCCGATCGAGGTTCCGGCGCGCAGACGATGACCGTCGATCAGCGCGCTGCTGCGCAGCCTGATCTGTTGAACGTCGAGGTTGACCGCGTCGTCGCAATGGTTGGCCACGGGATCGGTCCCGTCGTTTATGGGTGCGGACGTCGCGGTAGCGGCCTTGGGAGACGGCTGTTGCCGCCTGCCTGCGCTCAAGAGCAGGACGGCGTTGAGCGCAAGCGAGATGGTGAGCGCGCCGGTCAGGAGCACCACGCGGCGACGCCTGGGGCACGGCGTGCGCGGGCGGGGAGGTTCCGGCTCGGCGGACTCGGGCGACGGCCGGGTGTCGTGTCCCTGGGCCTGATCGCTGTCATCACCCGTGGGCGGCGTCCCCGTCTCGTCGGGGCCCTCGGGTCGGCGATCCGTCCCGGGATGTTCGCGCCGCGCCGACTCCCATCGGTGGCGCCACGGACCGGGATCGCCACCGCAGGCGCCGACGAACGCGAGCGTGACTTCCAGCGAGGGCATCACCCGCCCGGACGAGGCGCGGGCCAGGGTCGCGGCTGAGAAGTGGCACCGTGAGGCCATCTGCCGGTAGGTCGGCTCACCGGAAGCTATCCGCAGCGCCCGCAGTTCCGCGGCGAACTTCACACACGAGTCGTCGTCGTTCCGCAGGGGAGCCTCCCGGCGTCCCATCATCGGCCTCCGTGCATTGATTCAGTTTGTTTCACAAAGGTGCGCCGAGTATCCCGCAAGCCGATGGCATCGGCTACATCTCTGCGGTGAGAGCGGCATCGCAGACGCCTGGCATCGGCGCCGCACCGTCTTGAGCAGGAGCTGGTCGTATGTTGGAAGCGCTCGGCCTGGGTCGATCCGCCCAGGCCCTGTACACGGCGATGGTCTCGAATCCCGCCGCCGGCGTGGCCGAGCTGGCCGAGGCCGTCGGCCTCGGCGAAACCGAGGTGCACGACCTCCTCGAGCAGCTGGTCGAACTCTCGCTGGTGCGCCCGTCGCGCCAGCACGAGGGACGGCTGTGGCCGGTCGATCCGGCCGTCGGCCTGCAGGCGCTGCTACGAAACCGCCAGGAGGAACTGGCCGCCGGACAGGCGGCCCTCGACCGCAGTCAGGCTGCCGTCAAGACACTCATGGCGAACTTCGACGTCGTCGCTCCGGGGAGATCCGACAGCGAGCATCTGACCGGGCTGGACGCGGTCCAAGACCGGCTGAACCGCCTGCTGGCGGGGGCTCGGTCAGAAGTGCTCTCACTCGTGCCGGGAGGGGCGCGACCCGTCGAGGTGCTCGAGGCGGCGCGCGACGCCGATGCCGGGCTGCTCGGGCGGGGCGTGCCGATCCGCGTGCTGTATCAGGATGCGATCCGCAACGACCCGCCGACCGCGGCCTACGCACGGTGGATGAGCGAGTCCGGCGCGCAGGTGCGCACCGCGCCGCTGCTGCCGCGTCGGCTGCTGCTGGTGGATCGCAAAACCGCCTTGGTCCCGCTGGATCCAGCCGATGAGCGGGCCGGAGCCGTGGCCACGACCAACCGCGGGGTCATCGACCAGCTCGCCGCGTTGTTCGAAATGCTCTGGGCCCGGGCCTCGCCCATCGTCGACGCCCTCCCCGTCGATCCCGCCACCGGCCTGACCGGGTTGCAGCAGCAGTTGCTGGCGCTGCTGGCGGCCGGCGCCACGGACGAGATGGCGGGTCGGCAGCTCGGTCTCGGCGAACGCACGGTGCGGCGCATCATGGCGGATCTGATGAAGCAGCTCAACGCCAGAAGCCGCTTCGAAGCCGGGCTGCGCGCCAAGGAGCGCGGCTGGTTGTAGTCCTTCGCGTGAACGGGCGACGGCGCGAATCCGCGGAGGCCTCCCGCGACCGAGGAGCAGTCGCGGGAGGCCTGCGCCGAAACCGACCGGATCAGCGGCCGTTGAAGTGGATGAACCCGTTCGGCCAGTAGACGGTGAATGCGCCGTGGCCGTTGGAGGTGTCGACCGCGCTGCCGCCCGCCGGGATGTGCAGCGTGGAGTACAGCCCGTCCTCGCGCAGGTTGTACTGGGCGATCACGATCGAGCCATCGCTGTTGACCGCGGTGACCACCGCGACGTGCCCGACGGTGAAGGTGCCGTTGTTGCCGCCGTTGGTCCACCAGGCGATCGACCCGACCGTGGGTGAGTTGTTGACCGCGATGCCCTTCGACTGCGCGACACTCCCCCAGTCGCCCGCGTTCCCGTAGACGCTGTCGACGTCGATGGAGTAGGTGCTCCAGTCGCTCGGCAGCGAGCCGGAGCCCGTGCCGGTCGGCGTCTGCTTGCCGCCGTTGAGGCGGTAGAGCTCCCACGCGGCGTAGGAGACGCACTCCCGGTTGAGGCCCCAACTGGTCGCGAAGCTGTCCTTGCCCGCGTTCTGCCAGGACGACGGGTAGTCGTTGCCGATCGACACGGAGCCGCTCCCGCAAGCGGGGATGCCCGGCGAGTAGCCGTTGGTGGCCACCGTGGGCGTGTTCGTGTACCAGTCATAGACGTAGCTGCCGTCGCTGAGCTGGTCCCAGGTCGTGAAAGGGTGGCCGTACTGGGTCCGCCCGTCCTCCTGGTCGCCGTTATCGACCTGGCAGACCACGGTCAGGTTGGCGCCGTTGGCGAGCCAGCGCAGCAGCACGCTGCCGTCGGTGCCGCCGGTGTGCGGCTTGGTCAGGTCGGCCAGGCCCTGGCTGTCGGCGCCGGTCACCTGATAGGTGCCGGAGAAGGCCTGCGCGGGGCCCGCGGCGGCGAACGCGGCGGCGGGCAGCACGAGCACCGGCGCGAGCAGGCGGGCCACCCGGCGGACGGACTTCACGGATCGGGTCATGACGACTCCTTATCAATACATTGATTTACTGGTGGGATGCCGGCCGGAACGGTCGTTCGACCGGTGGAGCTCTCCGGCGGGGCGGCCGGGAGCGAAGAGGGTCAGGGGGCGGGCTCGCCCGTCGGCTCCGGTGCGGCGGGCGGCGAGAGGCGGACGGTCCAGCCGGCCAGCATCGGCGACATCGCCGCGGCGGCTCGCGCCACCCGCAGCGCGGCCCCTCTTCCCCCGTCGGGCGGGCCGGCCCGGACGAACACCGCGACCAGCAGGCCGAGCGCGCCGTCGGCGCGGACGGAGATGTGCTCCACCCTGTCTTCGGGCCGCACGCTCGCCCACAGGATGTCGATCACGGTCTGCTCGGCCACCGCGTGGGGGTCTCCCTCGGCGGTCAGCTTCAGCCAGATCAGGTCCAATCCACTCACCCCCAACACCCCGCGCACAAAGGCGCCGGCAGCTGCGAGGGACCGGCCTGCGTGCCGACCGCGACCACTGCGGCGGCGGCCGCGTGCGGGGCGGCACAGGCGCGCAGCCCGGCGCCCGCGATGAGGGGGCAGGCGGCCAGTAACAGCAGCGCGAGCGGCCGGCGAAGCGTTTCGGACATGGCGGTATCCCCAAACGGCGTGAAGTCGGATGAAAGAAGTGCTCTGATGTGCTCTCGGCCGCCGCATCCGGCGGGCCGCTCCGGGCTTGCCCCGACAACCATGAGTGTGCTGCCGGGCCCGCGGACGGCGGAAGAGGAACGGGCCGCCCTGAACCGGTCACGCCTGATGCGGCCAGGGAAAAGCCAGGTCAGTGCCCCGCTGACCCGCCACACTCACAGCCGCGTCCGCGCGTGCGGGAACTCACCGACGACTACGCGATAGTGACCACGCTGCCGTAGTGAACCGCTCCGTCGGCGCTTTCCTCGTACAAGCCACACGGTCCTCGTGCGCTCCGCGCCCTCGGATCCCGCCGACCGCAGGGGTGCGGAATAACGCCGCGATAGAGGACTGATGCCGACGGCGTCTACGTTCACCGCGCAGCCGAACCCGAGCCGACGGAGGCTTCCCGATGATCACAGACCCCTGGTTCCCCTTCTGGTCCGCACAGACCGGCGCCGCGCTGCCGCGCCTGTACTGCCTGCCCTCAGCCGGTTCCGGCGCGACGATGTACCGGACCTGGATCACCGACCTCGCCGACGCCTACGACGTGCGGCCGATGCAGCCGCCGGGTCGGGAGAGCCGCCTGGGCGAGGCGCCGTTCGCCTCGTTCCCCCGCCTGGCCGCGGCGGCCGCGGCGGCGATCGCGGCGCAGGAGCCTGAGGACTACGTCCTGTTCGGGCACAGCCTCGGCGCCCTGATCGCCTTCGAGGCCGCGCGCTCCCTGGGCGCGGCCGGGAGGCCGCCGCGAGCGCTGGTCGTCTCCGGTTCGCGCGCCCCGCACCTGCGCCTGGTGGCCACGCCCGCGCATGCCCCCGACAAGCTGGACGACGACGAGGCCTGCAAGGACTTCATGCGCATGGCCGAGGGCACCGACGAGGAGATCCTGGCCAACCGCGACCTGATGGACCTTCTCCTGCCCACGCTGCGCGCGGACCTGCGAGCCGGAGCCTCCTACCACTACACCGAGCAGCCCGCGCTGAACCTGCCGGTCCTGGCGATCGGAGGCGAGCAGGACCCGCTGGCCCGGCCCGACGAGGTGCGCGCCTGGTCCGGGCACACCGCCGCCGAGTTCGACGTGCGGATCTACCCGGGCGGGCACTTCTTCATCCAAGACGCGCCCGGACTTCTCGACCGGCTGCGCGCACTCGTCCGCGCTCCGCGGCCGCTGCGCGTCGGCTGAGCCGACGCCCTACCCGAACTCAGCCTCCCGACCCGAAAGGATGGGCCCTCGTGCCGGTCCGCACTTATCAGCCCACTGCCGACCTCGACGGGCCGCCGCTGGACGCGCCCGCCTCCGTCCTCGACCTCATCTCGGCACACTGGTCCTCGTCCGCCGCGGCCGCCCCGCGCGCGGCCGTCTCCGGGCCCGAAGGCGAACTCGGCTACCGCGAACTCGAGCGCGTGAGCGCCGGGATCGCCGCCGCTCTGCTCGACGCGGGCGCTCGGCCGGGTGAGCCGGTGATCGTCCGGGCGGGTGCGTCCGCGGTGGCGATCGCGGCGCTGCTCGGCGTGTTGCGGGCCGGCGCGCGCTTCGTCGCGATCGACCCGGCCTTCCCGCCGGAGCGGCAGGAGCGGATGATCGCCGCGTCCGGCGCGCGGCTGGCGTTGGCCGGGCCGGACACCGGCCCGATGCCGGCGGCGCACGCGGACTCGCTCCGGGTGCTGGCCTTGGCGCAGATCGAGCCGGCCGACGGATTCCACGGCCCGCGCCTGTCCGCGGATGCTCCCGCCTACACCTGCTTCACCAGCGGGTCCACCGGCACGCCGAAGGGCGCGGTCATCTCGCACGGGGCGATCGCCGCCTCCACCGCGGCCCGCCTGCAGCACTATCCCGAGGCCGTCACCGGCTTCGTGCTGTGCTCCTCGCTCTCCTTCGACAGCGCGTACGCCGGGATCTTCTGGACACTGGCGGCCGGCGCCACCCTGCTCATCCCCTCCGAGCGGGCCGGCGACCTGGGCGCGATCGGCCGCGCCGCGGCGGATCCACGTGCCTCGCACCTGCTGATCGTGCCGACGCTGTACGCCGTGGCCCTGCGCGGCGGGCTCGCCGCGCGGTTCGCCCGGCTCGCCGCGGTGATCGTGGCCGGCGAGGCCTGCCCGCGCGACCTGGTCCGCCGGCACTTCGAACTGCTGCCGCAGGTGGCCCTGGACAACGAGTACGGGCCCACCGAGTGTGCGGTCTGGTGCACGGTGCACCGGTGCAGCGCGCAGGACGCGGTCGCCTCCGGGATACCGATCGGCGTGCCGATCCCCGGGGCCCGGCTGCGCGTGCGCACCGCCGGACTCGAGCCGGTCCCGGCCGGCGGGATCGGCGAGCTCTGGGTCGCGGGGCCCGGCGTGGCGATGGGTTACGCGGTGGACTCGGCGGTGATCGACCCGTCCGGCGGCGGCAGGTTCGCCGTGCTCGACGGCGAACGCAGCTATCGGACCGGCGACCTGGTGAGCGTGCGGCCGGACGGGGCGCTCGACTTCCACGGCCGGGCCGACCGGCAGCTCAAACTCGGCGGGATGCGCATCGAACTCGAGGAGATCGAGGCCGCGCTGGCCGCCTGCCCCGGAGTCGCCGAGGCCGGCATCGGCGTGGCGGCCGGGCCGGAGCGCAAGGTGCTGGTCGCCGCGGTGGTCGCCAGCGGCGAGCCGGTCTCGGCCAAGACCCTGCGCACGCACCTGCTCCGGCGGGTGCCGGCCGCGGCCGTGCCGAGCGCGTTCACCACGGTGGCCGACCTGCCCCGGCAGCCCAACGGCAAACTGGACCGGATCGCGCTGGACCGGCTCGCGGCGGCGGGCTTCAGCGCCGGGAGTCGATGAGCGCGGCGAGGCGCGCGATGGTCGGCTCGCGGAAGAGCGCGGCGGCCGCGACCTCCACGCCGAAGCCGGCCTCGAGGGCGAGCTGGAGCTCGGCCGCGGCCATCGAATCGCCGCCGAGTTCGAAGAAGTCGTCCTCGATCCCGACCGGCTCGATGCCGAGACGATCGGCCCACAGCAGGGTCAGCCGCCGCTGTGTCTCGGTCACGGGTGCGGCGTATTCGGTGCCGAGCTCGGCCTCGGCGCGGGTGATCATCGGTAGCCCTCCCGGACATTCATTCCCCAGATGATATCAGGATGCTGCATGACCGGTCGGCGCGAAGCCGGGAATCCGTTTCATTGACTGCTTTTGACTGTTCCCAGGGTGACTCGAGAGCGCGGATCGGAGAGGGGCACGTGAGATTCGTGAGCATCACGCGAGGACTTAGGGCCGGTCAGACGGCCGGAGGCGGTCGGCGCGGCCCGGACCCGGGGCGCCGGTGTGCCCGGAATCGGCCGCAGTGGCCGAACCCGCGCAACCCTGGAAGCCGCCTGCGGTGTATGCCACCCTTGACGCGTTGCGACGCACAGGGTGTACTCGCATGTGTACCGGAGCATGATGTCGTGCCCTGGTACCGACTGCACTGCACGGTGATGATGGGGACTGGTGTAGTGAGGAATGCGACGGGAGCGACGGGCGGCACCGCAGACGGGGAAGGCGTTCCGGCCCGGCGCACCGAGTTCCGGGTGCTGGGCCCGTTCGAGGCGGCGCACGCGGGGATGCCCGTCGACGTCGGCGGGCCGCGCAACCTGACCGTCCTGGCCATGCTGCTGCTCGAGGAGGGCAGCGTCGTGCCGGTGGACCGGCTGATCACCGCGGTCTGGGACGAGGATCCGCCGCGCACCGCGCGGGCCCAGATCCAGATCTGCGTCTCGGCCATCCGGCGTCTGCTGCGCGAGAGCGGCGGGCGCGATCCGATCTCCACCCGCCGGCCCGGCTATCTGCTCGAACTCGACACGGACTGGCTGGACCTGGACGCGTTCGAGTCCGGAGTGGCCGCCGGACGCCGGCTGCGCGAGGCCGGGGACCGGGCCGGCGCGGCCGCCGCGTATCGCAGTGCCCTCTCTCTCTGGCGCGGCCCGGCGCTCTCCGGCCTGGAGAGCCCGGTCCTGCGCGGCGCCGTGCTGCATCTCGACGAGACCCGGATGGCCGCGACCGAGGAGTGCCTCGAGACCGAACTGCACGCGGAGCCGCGGCAGGAGTCGATCGGCGAGCTGATCCGGCTGGTGCGCGACCATCCGCTCCGGGAGCATCTCCAGGCCTTGCTCATCTCGGCGCTCTACCGGACCGGCCGGCAGGCCGAGGCCCTGGACGCGTACCGCAAGGCCCGCATCTTCATCGTGGACGAACTCGGCATCGAGCCGGGTCCGGAGCTGCAGCGGCTGCACCGGGCGATCCTCAACGGCGAGGCGCTGCCGGAGCCCGCGGCCCCGCGCCGGGCCGAACCCCCCGCGCCGGTGCCGGTGGCCGTGCGGCTCCCGTCCGAACCGCCGATCCCGCGGCTGCTCTCGGCGGCGGTGCCGGATTTCACCGGGCGGGAACTGATCACCGCCCGCATCCTCGCCTCCGCCGACCCGCGCCGGGCCCAGACCGGAGCGCAGACCGCGGTCAGCGTCGACATCGTGTTCGGCCCGGGCGGTTCGGGCAAGACGGCGCTGGCGATCGAGGTGGCCCACCGGCTCGCCCCGGACTATCCGGACGGTCAGCTCATGGCCCGGCTCCAGGTGGGCGACCGCCCGGTGGACGCCGCCGAGGTGCTCGGCCGCTTCCTGCGGGTGCTCGGGGTGGAGGGGCACAATCTGCCCGAGGGCTTGGATCAGCGGGCTGAGATGTACCGGAACCTGCTGGGCTCGCGCCGGATCCTGGTGGTGCTGGACGACGCCGTCTCCGAGGAGCAGCTCTCCTGGCTGCTGCCGGGCAATCCGCAGTGCGCGGTCATCGTCACCAGCCGACGCCGGCTGGCCGGCCTGCCCGCGGCCGGCCGGCACGAGGTCGGCGCTCTCGAGCCGGGGGGTTCGACCGCACTGCTCGCGCGCATCCTCGGCGATGAGCGGGTCGCGGCCGAGCCGGAGCCGGTGGCGACGCTGTGCGCGTTGTGTGACGGGCTGCCGCTGGCGCTGCGCATCGCCGCCGCGCGTCTGGCCGCCCGGCCACACTGGAGCGTTGCCTCGCTCGTGGACCGGCTGCTCGACGACTCGCGGCGCCTGGACGAGCTCCACCACGGCGAGATGGGCCTGCGCGCGAGCATCAGCGGGACCTACGAGTCCTTGTCGGCCGGCGCGCGCCGGCTCCTTCGCCTGATGGCGCTGCCCGAGGCCCCGAGCCTGGCCTCGTGGGCCGTCGCCCCGCTGCTGGACGTGGACGTCTACGACGGCGAAGACCTGCTCGAGGAACTGGTCGAGGCCTATCTGCTGCACACCGAGCAGCTGCCGGTGGGCGAGCCGACGCGCTACCGCTTCCACGACATCATGCGCTCCTTCGCCCGGGAACGGCTGGCCGCCGAGGAAAGGCCCGATGAGCAGGCGGCCGCACTCGAGCGCCTCGCCGGCACCATGCTCTACCTCTCCCGCGCGGCGCACAGCCGCGAGTACTGCGGCGAATACCTGCTGCCGCAGGGCCGTGCGCGACGGCGCGCGCTACCGCAGCAGCTGACGGACCGTCTGCTCAAGGATCCGCTGGCCTGGTTCGAGCACGAGCGGGTCGCGCTGGCCGCGACGATAAGGCAGTGCGCTGCGAACGCTCTGGTGGACCACGCCTCGGAGCTGGCGATCAGCTCGGTCGCGCTCTACGAGGCCCGCTGTTATTTCGAGGACTGGCGCGAGACGCACGAGGCGGTGCTGCAGGCGGCCTGCCGCACGGGCAACGAGCGGGGCGAGGCGGCGATGCGCTACTCGCTCGGCTCGCTGCATCTGTTCGTCCAGCGCAACGAGCAGGCCATGCGCCAGTTCTCGCTGGCCGACGAGATCTACCTGCGGAACGGCGACGAGTACGGCTCGGCGCTGGTGCAGCGCAACGTGGCGACGCTGGAGCGGCGCGGCGGGAACGTGCAGGCCGCGACGGAGCACTGGGAGTCCTCCCTGCGCGTCTTCCAGGTGGCCGGCGACCGGATCGCCGAGGCCTACTGCCTGATCCATCTGGCCCAGGTGCAGATCGAGTCCGGGAACGCCGAACAGGCGCGCGGACTGCTGCGCCGGGCCGAGGAGCTGTGCCAGCGCACCGGCAACCACCGCGTCGGGGCGCAGGTGGAGAAGCAGCTCGGCGACCTGGCTCTGCACAGCGGGGAACTGGACCGGGCCGCGCAGTGCTACGACAAGGTGATCGCGATGACCCGCGAGTCCGGGGACGTCGTCGGCCGGTGCTACGGCGTGATCGGGCTGGCCCGCGTGGACCTGCGGCGAGCGCGCTATCTGGAGGCCGCGCAGGCGCTGGCCGACGCGGCCCGGCAGGCCGCCATCGTGGGCGACCGCGCGGTCGGCTATCGCGCGGTGATCGCGCTCGCCGAGGCGGAACTCGGGCTGGAGCACCACGACAGCGCGGGCGGGCACGCGGAGAAGGCCGCCGCGCTGGCCAGGGAGATCGGCGCGCCGCTGTTGTCCGTACAGGCCATGGCGATGAAGGCGCGGGTGCTCGAGGCCTGCGGCCGCATCCGCGAGGCGGAGGCCGAGCTGCGCACGGCGGCCCGGCTGCTTTCCGGCAGCGACGCCGGACCGGCCGCGGCGCTCTCCGCGGAGATCGGCCGCCGGCTCGAGGCCCTTGCCGCGGCCGGTTCCTGAGCACCACGGCAGCATTCTGATCATCAGCATCCAGATACCCGTGCGCTGATCCGCGGATCGCCCGGCCGCGGGCCGGTCTTCGACGTCCGCAGAAGCTTCGCATACAACTATCAACCACCCATAAGGGGTTCATCATGGCAGGTGAGTTGACCGGCCGGATCAGCGGCGTACCCGCCGAGGTCTGGAACGAGGAGATCCTCGCTCCCCAGTTCGCGTACGAGGCCGAGCATCTGCTCGGACACTACGCGGCGATCGAGCGGGTGCTGCTCCTGGAGTACCGGCGGATGGGGCTGGTGGACGCGGCCGGAGCGGCCGCGATCGCCGAGCGGCTGGATTCGCTCGATACCGCGGCGGTACGCGCCGATCCGCGGGAGAACATGTCAGACATCTCTTTCGCCATCGAGCGCCACGTCGCGGCGGGCTCGGCTCGGCCGTTCAGCGCCTGGCACGTGGACCGCAGCCGCAACGACCTGCAGTCCTGCGCGCAGCTGATGGCCGCGCGCGAGCAGGTGGCCGCGATCGCCGGGGAACTGCTCGCGCTCGCGCACGCCGCCGGCGAGCTGGCCCGGGAGTACGCGGACGTCCCGATGCCCGGGTACACCCACGCCCAGGCCGCGCAGATCATCACCCCCGGCTTCTACTTCGCGGCGGTGGCGGGCGAGACGCTCGGCTGTGCGCGTCGGCTGCTCGCCGTCTACGACGAGATCGACGCCTCGCCGCTGGGCGCGGGGACGATGGCGGGGCAGGAGCTGCCCTGGGACCGGGACCGCATGGCGAAGCTGCTCGGCTTCGCCCGGCCGCAGGCCCACGCGCTGGTCTCGGTCGCCTCCCGCGGCTGGGCCCTGGCCGTCGCGATGGAGCTGTCCAACTTCGCCGTCACCCTCAGCCGCTTCAGCACCGACCTGATGACCTGGGGCGGCAGCGGATACGGTTTCCTCGAGCTGCCCGACGAGCTGTCCGGGATCTCGGCCGCGATGCCGCAGAAGCGCAACTTCCCCGTGCTCGAGCGGCTGCGGGGCCGGTGCGCGCACGTCAGCGGGCTCGCCTTCGACCTCGCCAACGGCCAGCGCAACAGCGCCTACGCGAACACGGTCGAGGTGTCCAAGGAGGCCGGGGCCCGGCTGCACGGCCAGTTCGACGCGATGCGCTCGGTGCTGCGGATCGCGCTGGTGGTCGTGCGCAACCTCTCGTTCCACACCGAGCGCATGCGCGAGGCCTGCGAAGCGGAGTTCCTCGGCGGATTCACCCTCGCCAACCGCCTCACCCTGGACGAGGGCGTCCCCTGGCGCACCGCCCAGGTGATCGCCGGCCGCTACATCAAGCGGGCGATCGAGGCGGGGATCGCGCCCGCCGAGCCCGACGGCGCGCTGCTCGCGGCGGTCGCGGCGGAGGCCGGCCACCCGGTGCGGGACGGGCGGACGCTGCTCGAGGCCACCCTCGGCGTGGCCGAGGGGCTGCGGGCCAAGCGCTCGGCCGGCTCCGCCCACCCGGACGCGGTCCGCACGATGCTCGCCGACCTGGACGCCGAGGCGGCGGAGCTCGGCAAGGGCTGGGCGCGGCGCGGCCGGGCCGGCCGCGATGCCGCCACTGAAGTCAATGCCCTGCTTTACGACGTAGAATCCTGACTCTCGAAGGAGCCCGACCATGCGACACTCATCGATCATCGACGCGATCGGCCACACCCCGCTGGTGCGGCTGCGGATCGACGCCCCGGAAGGCGTGGAGGCGTACGCCAAGCTCGAGATGCTCAACAACTTCGCCATGAAGGACCGGGTCGCCCGCCAGGTGATCGCCGAGGCCCGGCGGACCGGGGCGCTGGCCGAGGGCGCGCCCATCGTGGAGAGCTCCTCGGGCACCATGGCCCTCGGCCTGGCGCTGGTGGGCACCCATCTCGGCCATCCGGTGCACATCGTCACCGACCCGCGGATCGACCCGATCACCCTGGCCAAGCTCACCACCCTCGGCTGCGAGGTGCACGTGGTCGAGGCGATGACCGGCCAGGGCTGGCAGAGCGCCCGGCTGGAGCGGCTGGCCGAGCTGATGGCCGGCCTGCCCGGGGCGTTCTGGCCGCGGCAGTATTCGAACCCGCAGAACCCGGCGGCCTACCGCACCCTGGCCGACGAGCTGGTGGCCGATCTGGGCGGGCTGGACGTGGTGGTCGGCGCGGTGGGCAGCGGCGGCTCGCTGTGCGGCACCTCGCGGGCGCTGCTGGAGCGGCTGCCGGAGCTGAAGGTCGTCGGTGTGGACTGCGTCGGCAGCGTGCTCTTCGCCCAGCCGGACGTGCCCTCGCGCAAGCAGAGCGGCCTCGGCAACAGCCTGTTCCCGGACAACATCGACTACACGCTCTTCGACGAGGTGCACTGGCTCTCCGACGACGAGGCCTTCGACGCCACCCACCGGCTGGCCCGGGAGCAGAAGATCTTCGGCGGCAACACTTCGGGCTCGGTCTACCGGATCCTGAGCCACCTCGCGCGCAACGCCGCGCCCGGCACGAAACTGGTCGGCATCATGCCCGACCGCGGCGACCGCTACGTGGAGAGCGTGTACACGCACCGGCCGGCCGGACCGATCGCGGCCGAGCCGGCCGAGGTCGAGTACGGGACCGCCGTCACGAGCTGGTCCTTCGCCCGCATCCCGCGCCGGGATCGGCCGGTGCTGGTGTTCGTCGAGTCCAACACCACCGGCACCGGGATGTTGATGCTGCGCACGGCTGTGCGCCTCGGGGTGGAGCCGGTGCTCTTCGCGAAGGACCGGGAGCGCTACCCGGGCCTGGCCGAGACCGGCTGCCGGGTCGTGGTCTGCGACACCGACGACGCCGCCGCGCTGCACGACGTCGTGGCGGAGACGGTGGCCGGACGCACCGTCGCCGGTGTGACCACCACCAGCGAGTTCTACCTCGAACACAGCGCGCGGCTGGCGGCGCGGCTCGGCGTGCCGGGCAACCCCGTCGACGCGATGGCGGCCTGCCGCAACAAGGCGTTGACCCGCCGGGTGCTCGCGGACGTCGGCATCGGCCAGCCGCGGTTCTCGGCCGTGAGCGAGCCGTCCGAGGTCGACGCCGCCATCGCCGCGGTCGGCCTGCCTTGCGTGGTGAAGCCGGTCGGTGAGTCGGGTTCGCACGACGTGCTGTGGTGCCCGGATGCCGAGACCGCCGCCGCGCACGCCGCGAAGGTCCTCGCGGTCACCCGGAACGTGCGCGGCCAGGAGACCGCGCGCACGGCGCTGGTCGAAGAGTACGTCGCAGGGCCGGAATACAGCGCGGAGATGTTCTGCGTGAACGGCGAGGTCTACTGCGTCGGCGTCACCGAGCGGACGCTCAGTGCGCTGCCGCACTTCGTGGAGACCGGCCACCTGTTCCCGGCCGCTCTGGACGAGATCAAGGCCCGGGAGATCTCCGAGGCGGCCGGGCAGGCGCTCAAGGCGCTCGGCTTCGAGCGCGGCGCGGCGCACGTGGAGCTCAAGACCGCCGACTGCGGCCCGGTCGTGGTGGAGGTCAACGCGCGCCCGGCCGGCGGGATGATCCCGGAACTGGTCCGCCTGGCCACCGGGATCGACCTGATGGACCAGCAGGTGCGCAGCGCCGCGGGCCTCCCGGTGAGCCTCGCGGCGACCCGCGCGAAGCGGGCCGGCATCAGGTTTCTGACCGTGCCGGCTCCGGGGCGCCTGCTCCAGGTGACCGGCGTGGAGCGGGCGCGGGCGGTGGCCGGCGTGGACCAGGTCACGGTCACCGGCGTCCCCGGGCAGGCGGTGCACGCGGTACGCGACGCATACGACCGACTCGGCTACGTCATCGCGTCCGGAGAGAGCGCCGAGGAGGTGCGGCGGGCGCTCGACGAGGCCGTCGCGCAGCTGAACGTCGTGGTCGAGGCCGACCTGGGGTAAGGCGGGGACAAAAGCCGATCGCCGCTCCGGAGTCTTCCGGAGCGGCGATCGGCTTGCCTCGTGGGCAGTGCCGGCGGGCCTCGTGGGCCTTCGGCGGTCGGGCCTTGTGGGCCGCGCACCTCCTTCTTCGGGGTCTGTTCCTACTCCCAGGACGTGTTGTCCGGCTCGGCCGGCGGCACCGGGGTGCCGCTCGTGGTGGAACCGTCGGCCAGAATGTGCGCGGCCACCGTCGCGCCGTGGTGCGCGGTGACGCTGAGCACGCCCGGTCCGAGCGCGAGCAGGCCCGCCGCGGACGCGATCCCCGCCATCGCCTTGATGCCCTTGACCATGTCCATCGCGGTTTCTCCAGTCTGCGCTCGGATGGTGCGCCGATGCCGTTTCCGGCCAACTGGAATGAAGTTAAGACGGCCTGCTTTCGGTACTCCTTCCAAGCCTTATCCATCCGCTATCAACGGTGGATCATCAGAATTCAGATTGCCTCGATCCGGCGCCCGGAGGTCGCGGCGGGGGGTCTCGGACCGATAGCGCGGCGAAGCCGTTCCGATCGAACGCCGCTGCACACTGCCCATGTCAGGCCCCGGACCACGCCGGCGAATCGGCGGCCGGCCTGGCTGTCGGCAAAAGTGCCGGATGGTGAACGGCCGGACTCGGGAGAAGCTCGCAATGCATGAAGACGATGTGGAGATCGAGGACGTATACCCGCTCTCGGCGCTCCAGGCAGGGCTGCTGTATGAGGAGTCGAATGTCGCGCCCGGCGCGGCTCGCCCTTATCTGGTGCAGCAGGTCGATCGTTTCACCGGAGCCATCGATGTCGGCATCCTGATAGCGGTCTACGAGTCCCTGGTGGACCGGCACCCGGCGCTGCGCACGGGTTTCGAGTGGGCCGGGGACGAGCCGCGGCAGCTGGTGCGGCGCGCGGCGCGGCTCCCGGTGACCCGTCTCGACTGGTCGGCGATCGCACCCGGGCGGCGCGAGGCCGAACTCGCCGCGCTCATCGAGCAGGACCGGCGCACCCCCTTCGACCCGGCGTGCCCGCCGCTGGCCCGGCTCACCGTCGTCAGCCTGTCCGGCACCGAGCTGCTCACCCTCTTCACCGTCCATCACATCCTCGTGGACGATCAGAGCCTGACCGTGCTCGACGCGGAGTTCGACGAGCTCTACCGCGCCGCGGTCTCGGACCGCGAGGCCGCGCTGCCGCCGGCTCCGTACTTCGCCGACTTCATCCAGTGGCAAGCCGATCGGCGGCGCGAGCTGACCGACGAGGACGCCCGGGCCGCTGCGGCGCGGTTCGCCGACCTCGCGCAGCTCGGCCCGCTCACGCTCGGCTCCGCGCGTTCGGCCGCCGCGTTCGAGCGGGTCACGCTGCGGATGACGGCCGAGGAAGAGGCCTCGCTCACCGGCTTCGCCCGCCGGGCCCGGGTCTCGATGAGTTCGCTGCTGCACGGTGCCTGGGCGTTGGTGCTCAGTGGCCTGACCGGCGGTGACGAGGCCGTCTTCGGTTTCACCGCGACCCAGCGGCCCAAGGCCGTTCCCGGCGTGGACCGCCTGGTCGGCGCCTGCATCGCGACTCTGCCGGTGCGTCTCGCGGTGGACCGCGCGGCCAAGGCCGGGGATTGGCTGCGCGGGGTGCAGCGGGAACTGGTGGATGCCTGGAGCGACGAGGCGCTGCCCTTCCTGGACGGCCGGCTGCTCGGTCGCCGCGGCGAGGACGCCGGGGCGCGCATCGAGTCGATCTTCGTGGTGGAGAACGGCACGGCCGTCATCCACGACCTGCCCGGCGTCGAGCGCACCCGCCTCGACTCGATCGGCTGGACCGGCTATCCCGTCGTCGTCGACGTCGGTTTCATCGACGGCCTGCACGTGGACGTCACGGTGGACGGGTCACGCGCCGACGCCGCGGCCGCCCGCCGCCTTGCCGAGCGCTTCCGGCACGTGCTTCACGCCCTGGCCGCGGACCGCGATGCCCTGGTGGGCACGGTCGACCCGCTGCTGCCGGACGAGCGCGAGCAACTGCTCCGCTGGGGGACCGGCGCCGCTCTGGCCGCCGACGCGAAAGGAGTCGCCGAGCGCTTCGAGCAGCAGGCCGCCCGCACCCCGGACGCGATCGCGGTGGAGTTCGAGGGGCGCAGTGTCTCCTACCGCCGGCTCGACCAACGGGCGAACCGCCTGGCGCGTACCCTTCGCGAGCACGGGGTGGGTGCTGAGGTATTCGTCGCCTTGGCGATGGAGCGCTCCGTCGAGCTCCTCGTGGCCTTCCTCGCGACGCTCAAGGCCGGCGGCGCCTACGTGCCGATCCCGGCGGCGTACCCGCTCGCGCTGGCCCGGGCAGTGCTGGCCGACCTCCAGCCGGCGGTGCTGTTGACCGACGCCGTCCATGTGCGCGGCGAGGTGGTGCCGGGGCTCGCGGACACCGGTCTACCGGTGATCGTGGTCGACGACGCCGACGCCGAGTCACCCGGCGACGACTCGGGCCTGGGCCTCGACTGCCCGCCGGATCAACTCGCCTACGTGATGTTCACCTCGGGGTCCACCGGAACCCCCAAGGGCGTGGCGATCACTCACGGGAACATCATCACCCTGACGGACGACGCGTGCTGGCGCAACGGCAACCACGACCGGGTCCTGATGCACTCGCCGCACTCCTTCGACGCCGCCACCTACGAGATGTGGGTCCCGCTGCTGCACGGCGGCACGGTCGTGCTGATGCCGCCCGGCGCGGTGGACACCGACAGCCTCACCCGTTGCCTGGAGACCGCGGACGCCACCGGCATGTACCTGACCAAGGCCATGTTCGATGTCTTGGTCGCCGAGTCGCCGCGCACCCTCTCGCTGGTGCGCGAGGTGTGGACCGGCGGCGAGGAGGCCTCGCTGCGCTCGATGAACACCGTCGGGCAGCTGTGCCCCGACCTGTCAGTCCTGCACGTCTGGGGGCCCACCGAGACCACCGTGTTCGCGACCTACCGCCTGGTGGGCGCCGGCGGCTACGAGGGTTCGGTCTCGATCGGCGCCCCGATGGACGACACCCGCGTCTACGTGCTCGACGGCGGCCTGCGGCTGCTGCCGCCCGGTACTGTCGGCGATCTCTACGTGGCCGGGCCGCGACTGGCCCGCGGCTACGTCAACCGTCCCGCCGTGACCGCGCAGGCCTTCCTGCCCGACCCGTTCGGGGAGCCCGGCTCGCGGATGTACCGCACCGGCGATCTGGCCCGCTGGAACGCAGAGGGCGAACTCGAGTTCGCCGGGCGAGCCGACGGCCAGGTGAAGATCCGCGGGTTCCGGATCGAACTGGGCGAGATCGAGACCGTACTCGCGCAGGCTCCGGGCGTGAGCCAGGCCGTGGCCGTGGTGCGCGAGGACCGCGCCGGGGACAAGCGGCTCGTCGCCTACGTGGTGCCGGCGGATCCGCATCCGGTCACGGGCGGCTCCTCCGAGAGCGCCGTCGATCTCGAGGCGCTGCGCGGATTCCTGGCGACCCGGCTGCCCGGCTACATGCTGCCCTCGGCGATCGTGGTGCTGCCCGGACTTCCGCTCACCGCACACCGCAAGGTCGATCGCAGGGCCCTGCCGGCGCCGTCGGCCGCACAGTCACAGAGTTCGCACATCGAGCCGAGCACGCCGGCCGAGGCCGAACTGTGCCGCCTGTTCGCCGACGTGCTCGGCATCGCGCGGATCGGTATCGACGAGGACTTCTTCGCCATGGGCGGGCACTCGCTGCTCGCCATGCAGCTGACCAACCGCATCCGCTCGGCCTTCCAGACCGAGATCAGCATCCGCGACCTGTTCCTCGGCGCGACGGTCGAGCAGATGGCCGCCCGGCTGCAGACCGCGTCGGCCGCCGGGGCGCGCCTGAAGCCCGCGGTGCGGCCGGATGTGCTGCCGCTCTCCCCCGCCCAGCGCCGGCTGCGCTTCCTGCATGCCTTCGAGGGCCCGAGCGCCACCTACAACGTGCCGCTCGCCCTCGAGTTGACCGGCACACTCGACACGCAGGCGCTGGAAGCCGCGGTCAACGACGTGGTCGCCCGGCACGAGATCCTGCGCACCGTCTACCCCGACTACCTCGGCGAGCCGCGTCAGCTCATCCTCGATCCCGAGCACGTCCACATCGCCCTGGAGATCGACGACGTCCCGGCCGCGCGGGTCGAGGAGTGGATCAATCGCCAGATCGGGCACTGCTTCGAGCTGACCGTCGAGCCGCCGATCAAGGCGCTGCTGCTGCGCTCCGAGGCGGACGCGGACCCGGACGCGCGGACGGCCACGCTGCTCCTGCTCACGCATCACATCGCCACCGACGGCTGGTCGATGGGCCCGCTGATCGCGGATCTGGGCACCGCGTACAACGCGCGCCTGCGAGATCAGAATCCTGATTGGTCCGCGCTGCCCGTGCAGTACGCCGACTTCACCCTCTGGCAGGCCGGACGCGTCGAGGACCAGCTGGAGTTCTGGCAGCGGGAGCTGGCCGGCCTGCCCGAGGAGATCGCCCTCCCGCTGGACCGGCCGCGCCCGGCCCAACGCGGCAACGACGGCGTGACGCAGCTGTTCGGCACCCGCCCCGAGGTGCACGACGCGCTTCAGGACCTGGCCCGCGCCAACCAGGCCAGCCTGCTGATGGTGCTGCAGGCGGCGATCGCGGCCCTGCTGCACCGGCACGGCGCGGGCGACGACATCCCGGTCGGCACCGTCGTGGCCGGACGCGACGACGAGGGCCTCGAGGATCTCATCGGCTTCTTCGTCAACACCGTCGTGCTGCGCACCGACACCAGCGGCAACCCCACCTTCCGGGAACTGCTCGGCCGGGTGCGCGAGGCCGACCTGCGCGCCTTCGCCCACCAGGACGCCCCCTTCGACCGGCTGGTCGAGCAGCTGGCGCCGACCCGCACGCCGGGCCGCCATCCGCTCTTCCAAGTGGCCTTCGCCCTCGACACCGATCAGGACCTGCGGCCGGAGCTCGACGGTCTCACCGCGCGCACGCTCGCGATCGCGCCGACCACGGCGAAGTTCGACCTGCACTTCACCTTCCGGCTCAGCCACGCCGCCGACGGCACGCCGTCCGGTCTCTCGGGTGAACTCACCTACGCCACCGACGTCTTCGACGCGGCCACGGTGCAGGGCCTGATCCAGCGTCTCGACCTGCTGCTCGCCTCGGTCGCGGCCGATCCCGACGAACGCATCGACGACATCGAGGTGCTCGACGCGGCCGAGCTCAGCCTGCTGACGTCAGGCCTGTGCGCCACGCCGGCGCCCGAGGACACCGGGACCATCCTGGACCTGTTCGGCTACGTCGTCGCCGAGGACCCGGACTCGATCGCGGTCGCGGACGGCACCGTGGAACTGAGCTACGGCGAGCTCGACCGGCTCGCCGGCCGCTTCGCCCGGCGCCTGGCGGACTCCGGCGTCGGCGCGGGCACCGCGGTCGGCGTGTGCGTGCCGCGCTCGGCGGCGGTGGCCGTGGCCGTGCTCGGCATCTGGAAGGCCGGCGCGGTCTACGTCCCGATCGACGCGGAGGCCCCGGAGGAGCGCTCCCGCTACCTGATCACCGACTCCGGCGCGCAGGTGCTGGTGGCGACGGCGCGCACCGCGGACCAGGCGAGCCGCTTCGGCCTGCCGGTGCTCACGCTCACCGAACTCGAGGATCCGGCGGACGGAGCGGCGGACCCGGCGGCGCCTCGGCCGCCGCATCCGGCCGAGCTCGCCTACATCATCTACACCTCCGGCTCCACCGGACGTCCCAAGGGCGTGGCCATCGAACACCGGAGCCTGGGCAACCTCGCCTACGCGGTGCGCCGCTGGTCCGGCCTGGACCGGCACGACCGGGTGCTGCAGTACGCCTCCTTCACCTTCGACGCCTCGATCTGGGAGTTCCTGCTCGCCTGGGGCGCCGGCGCGGTGCTGCGCATCGCCACCGAGCACGAGCGCGGCGGCGACGAGCTCTCCCGCGTCCTGGCGGACGAGCGGATCAGCTTCAGTACCCTGACGCCCTCGGTCGCGGCGCTCATCGGCGGCCCGGACGATCTGCCTGATCTCCACACCCTGATGCTGTGCGGCGAGGCGGTGCCGCCGGTGCTGGCCGACCGCTGGGCGGTGCCCGGACGCGTGCTGATCAACGGCTACGGCCCCACCGAGACCACGATCGCGGCAGGCCTGGCCGAGCTGCACGCCGGGGAGCCGATCACCATCGGCCCGCCGCCCGCGGGCGTGCGCGTCTACGTCCTCGGCGACAACCTGCGGCCCATGCCGCCCGGCGGCGTCGGCGAGATCTACATCGGCGGCGCCTCCACCGCGCGCGGCTACGTCGGGCGCCCGGCCCTGACCGCGTCCCGCTTCGTCGCCGACCCGTACACGAGCCACCCCGGCACCCGGATGTACCGCTCCGGCGACCTCGGCCGGGTCGACCGGGATGGCGCGCTCAGCTTCGCCGGCCGCGTCGACGACCAGGTCAAGATCCGCGGCGTGCGGATCGAGCCCGGCGAGATCGAGGCGGCGCTGGCCGAGCATCCGGCGATCGCACAGCCCTTCGTCGCCGTGCGCGAGGACCTCCCGGGGGACAAGCGCCTGGTCGCCTACCTCGTGCCGGCCCTGCCCCGCGCGGCGGCCGACGGCCCCGTACTCGACCTGGCCGACGTGCGCGAGTTCCTGGCCGCCCGGCTGCCCGCCGCGTTGATGCCGTCCGCGTTCGTGGAGCTGCCGGAGCTGCCGCTCACCGCGCACGGCAAGGTCGACCGCGCCGCGCTGCCCGCTCCGGTGGCGGACCGCGCCCGGGTGCATCGCAAGCCCGGCACCGCGCTCGAGGAGCTGGTGTGCGGACTGTTCGCGGAGACCCTCGGTCTGCCGGAGGTCGGCGTCGACGAGGACTTCTTCGTCCTCGGCGGCCACTCGCTGCTCGCGCTGCGACTGACCAACCGCATCCGCGCCGCCATGGAGACGGATCTGCGCATCCGCGACCTGTTCGAGTCGCCCACGGCCGAGGGCGTCGCCCGGCGCCTCGAGGCCGAGACGGCCCGCCGCAGCCGGATCGAGCCGATGCCGCGGCCGGACCTGCTGCCGCTCTCCTTCGCCCAGCGCCAGCTGCGGTTCCTCTACGAGTTCGAAGGTCCGAGCGCGACCTACAACCTGCCCATCGCGCTGCGCCTCGTGGGCGCGGTCGACCTCGAGGCGCTGCAGAGCGCGATCGACGACGTCGTCGCCCGGCACGAGGTGCTGCGCACCTGCTACCCCGGCGATCTCGGCGAGCCGCGCCAGCTCATCCTCAGCCCGGAACGGGCGCGCGTCGTCCTCGAGGTCTGCGAGGTGCCGGCCGGGCAGATCGGCGACCGGCTGCGGCACGAGGCGGAGCGGCCCTTCGATCTCGCGGCCACTCCCCCGTTCCGCGCCTTGCTGCTGCGCACCGCCCCGGACGCCGCGGTCCTCCTCGCCGTCGTGCACCACATCGCCACCGACGGCTGGTCGATGGGCGTGCTCCTCAGCGACCTGGGCGAGGCGTACAACGCCCGGCGCCGCGGCCGCGGCCCGCAGTGGGACGCCCTGCCGGTGCAGTACGCCGACTTCTCGCTCTGGCAGGCGGCCGAGGTGGACGACGGGCTGGAGTTCTGGCGGACGGAACTGGCCGGGCTGCCCGAGGAGATCCCGCTGCCGCTGGACCGGCCCCGCCCGGCCCAGCGCGACGGGCGCGGCGGCACGGTCGGCTTCGCGGCCGGGCCGGAGAGCCACCGCAGGCTGGAACAGCTCGGCCGCGACCAGCACGCGACCCTGTTCATGGTGCTGCAGACCGCGCTCGTCACCCTGCTGCACACGCACGGCGGCGGCGAGGACATCCCGCTCGGCACCCCGCTGACCGGTCGCACCGACGCGTGCCTCGAGAACCTCGTCGGCCTGTTCATCAACACCCTGGTCCTGCGCGCGGACACCGGGGGCGACCCCACCTTCCGCGAGCTGCTCGGCCGGGTGCGCGAGGCCGACCTGCGCGCCTTCGCCCACCAGGACGCCCCCTTCGACCGGCTGGTCGAGCACCTGGCGCCGGCCCGCAACCCGAACCGCAACCCGCTCTTCCAGGTGATCTTCTCGGTGGAGACCGGTCAGGATCCGGGCCCCGCGTTCGACGGGCTCGACGCGACGCCGCTCGCGGTCCAGGCCGAGGTGGCCAAGTTCGACCTCACCATCACCTTCCGCCCCCGGTACGGCGCCGACGCCGCCCCCGCGGGCCTGACCGGCGAGGTCAACTACGCATCCGACGTCTTCGACCGGGCCACGATCGAGGCCCTGGTCGAGCGCCTCAGCACGCTGATCGACGCGATCGGCGCCGACCCGGACGCCCGGCTCGGCGCGCTCGAGATCCTCCCGGCCGGCGAGCGCGACCGGCTCCTGGCGTGGGGCACCGGCCTCGTCACGGCCGCCGGCCCGCGCAGCGTGGCAGAGCGCTTCGAGCAGCAGGCCGCGCGCACCCCGGCGGCCGTCGCGGTCGAGTACGACGGCGCAACGGTGACCTACCGCGAGCTCAACCGGCGAGCCAACCGGCTGGCCCGGCTGCTGCGCGGGCACGGGGTCGGGCCGGAGGTGTTCGTCGCCGTCGCGATGGACCGCTCGGTCGACCTGCTCGCCGCCTTCCTCGCCACCCTCAAGGCGGGCGGTGCCTACGTGCCGATCCCGGCCGCGTACCCGCCGCCGCTGGCGCGGGCCGTACTCGACGACGTCAAGCCGGCCGTGGTGCTGACCGACCTCGTCAACGCCGGGCGCGAGGTCGTGCCCGCAATCGCGGCCACCGGCCTGCCGGTGATCGTGGTCGACGACGCGGACACGGCCCTGCCCGGTGACGCGGCTGACCTCGGCCTGGTGTGTCCGCCGGATCAGCTCGCGTATGTGATGTTCACCTCGGGGTCCACCGGCACGCCCAAGGGCGTGGCGATCACCCACGGGAACATCGTGGCCCTGGCCGACGACGTTCGCTGGCGCAACGGCAATCACGACCGGGTCCTGATGCACTCGCCGCACTCCTTCGACGCGGCCACCTACGAGATGTGGGCGCCGCTGCTGCACGGCGGGACCGTCGTGCTGATGCCGCCGGGGGCGGTGGACCCGCAGCGCCTGCACCACACGCTCAGCACCGGCCGGGTCACCGGGATGTTCCTGACCACAGCCCTGTTCGACGTGCTGGTGGCCGACGCGCCGGAGACGCTCTGCCTGGTCCGCGAGGTGTGGACCGGCGGAGAAGGGGTCTCGGTCCGGTCCATGAACCGGGTCGGACAGCTCTGCCCCGACCTCGCGGTCTTCCACGTGTACGGCCCGACCGAGACCACCGTGTACGCCTTGCACCACGCGGTGCGCGGCAGCGGGTTCACCGGCACGGTCCCGATCGGCGGTCCGCTGGACAACACAGTCGTCTACGTGCTCGACGATGCCCTGCGGCCGGTGCCCTCGGGCGTGGTCGGAGAGCTGTACATCGCCGGCGCCGGGGTGGGCCGCGGCTACGCCGACCGCCCCGGCCTGACCGCCGGCCGCTTCCTGCCCGACCCCTTCGGCGAGCCCGGCTCGCGGATGTACCGCACCGGCGACCTGGTGCGCTGGAACGCGCGCGGCGAGATCGAGTTCGTCGGCCGCGCCGACGGCCAGATCAAGCTGCGCGGCTTCCGGATCGAGCTCGGCGAGATCGAGGCGGCCCTGGGTCTGCACCCCGCGGTCGGCCGGCCCTTCGTCATGCTGCGCGAGGACCGGCCGGGCGACAAGCGCATCGTCGCCTACGCGGTCCCCGCCGAGCCGGACGCCGGCCTTGACCTGGCGGACCTGCGCGAGTTCCTCGCCGTGCGGCTGCCCGGCTACATGATGCCCTCGGCGTTCGTGGTGCTGCCGGAGCTGCCGCTGACCCCGCATCAGAAGATCGACCACAGGGCGCTGCCCGCGCCGGCCGCCGAAGCGCCCCGGACGCACCGCAGCCCTCGTACTCCGGTCGAAGAAGTGGTCTGCGGCCTGTTCGCGGAGACGCTGGGGCTCGCGCAGGTCGGCGTGGACCAGGACTTCTTCGCCCTCGGCGGCCACTCGCTGCTGGCTCTGCGCCTGACCAACCGGATCCGCGCCGCGTTCGCCGGCGAGCTGAGCATCAGGGACCTGTTCGAAGCGCCGACCGTCGAGGGCATCGCCAAGCGCCTGGAAGCCGCCGCCGCGAGGCAGGAGATCGAACTCGGCGTCCTGCCGCCGGTGGCGCGGGCCGAGACGCGGCCCGAGGTCCTTCCGCTCTCCTCGGCGCAGCTGCGGCTGTGGATCCTCAACCGCTTCGAGGGTCCGAGCGCCACCTACAACGTGCCGTTCGCGGTGCGGCTGACCGGCCCGCTCGACCCGCGGGCCCTGCAGGCGGCGCTGAACGACCTCGTCGCCCGGCACGAGACGCTGCGCACGCTCTACCCGGACCTGTTCGGCGAGCCGCGGCAGCTGATCCTGGCCCCCGAGGACGCGCTGATCGACCTCGAGGACTGCGAGGTCGCGGCCGAGCAGGTCGAGGCCAGGATCGAGCAGGAGATCGCGCACCGCTTCACCCTGGCCTCCGAGCAGCCAGTCAAGGCCCTGCTGCTGCGTTCGGCGCCGCAGGACGCGACGCTGCTCCTGCTGATCCACCACATCGCCACCGACGGCTGGTCCACCGGGCCGCTGACCCGCGACCTGAGCACCGCGTACAACGCGCGGCTGCTCGGGCGGGCGCCGGACTGGCCGGCCCTGCCCCTCCAGTACGCGGACTTCGCCCTGTGGCAGCGCGACGCCGCGGCCGAGGGACTCGAGCATCAGCTCGAGTTCTGGGCCGGGGAACTGGCCGGGCTGCCCGAGGAGATCCCGCTGCCGTTGGACCGGCCCCGCCCGGCCCAACGCGACGGACGCGGCGCCGTGGTCGGCTTCGAGCTGCGACCCGAACTCGGCGCCGCGCTGCGGGAGCTGGCCGGGCAGAACCAGGCGACGCTGCTGATGGTGCTGCACGCCGGCGTGGCCGCGCTGCTCGACCAGTGCGGCGCCGGCTCCGACATCCCGCTCGGCACGCCGGTCACGGGACGCGGCGACGAGGCTCTGGAAGACCTCGTCGGGTTCTTCGTCAACACCCTGGTGCTGCGCGCCGACACCAGTGGCGACCCCGGCTTCCGGGAGCTGCTCGGCCGTGTCCGCGAAGCCGACCTGCGTGCCTTCGCGCACCAGGAGGCCCCGTTCGACCAGCTGGTCGAGCGGCTGGCGCCGACCCGCACGGCGCACCGCAATCCGCTCTTCCAGGTCGCCTTCTCCCTCGTCCCCGACCTCGAGCAGGAGGACCCGCTGCGCTTCCAGGGCCTTGAGTCCCGAGCCCTGCCGATCGCGCCGAACACAGCGAAGTTCGATCTCACCGTCACCTTCCGGCCCGGCGGCGCGGCGGACGACGCGCTCTACGGCGAGATCGACTACTGCACCGACATCTTCGACCCGGCCACGGTGCACGGGCTGGCCCGACGGCTCGTCGGCCTGCTCGAGGCGGCCGCGGCACAACCCGAAACCCCGATCGGGCGCCTCGGCGCCCTGGTGAACCAGGAAGGCGAGTAATCATGCCCAGTCCCTTCGAGAACCAGACCAAGCAGTTCAACGTCCTGATCAACGCCGAGGACCAGCACTCGCTCTGGCCGCAGGACTATGCCGTGCCGGCCGGCTGGGAGCCCGTCTCAAGCGGCACCCTCGCCGAGTGCACCGCCTACGTGGACGCGCACTGGACCGACATGCGCCCGCGCTCGCTCAAGCTGGCCCAGGCCGCAGCGAACGGGAGCCGTCGGTGAGCCTGACGACCACGCAGACCGTCCGCGAGGACCCGGACCTGGACGGGTACCGCCGCGAGTGGGCGGACTCGGTCACCCCGGTCCCGGACGCGACCCTGCCGCGCCTGCTGGATCTGCGCATCGCGCAGACCCCGGACGCCGTCGCGGTGGAGTCCGGGGAGCAGACGCTCAGCTACGCGCAGCTCGGTGCGCACGTCGACCGGCTGGCCCGCCGGCTGCTCGACGCGGGCGTCGCCCCCGGCGACCCGGTCGCGGTGCTGCTGCCGCGCTCGACGCACCTGGTGGTCGCGCTGCTGGCGATCGCCCGCTGCGGAGCCGTGTACGTCCCGCTCGACGCCCGCGACCCGCTCGCCCGGATGCGGGGCGTGCTGGCGAACGCGGGGTGCGAACACCTGGTCGTGGACCACGCGACGCAGGACCATGAGGTCGCCGCCGGCCACAAGCCGGTCCGGGCCGACCTCGAGGGGTCCGCAACGCCGGGCGGATCAGCGGCCGAACACGTTCCGGATCTGACACAGGGCCCTGACTCGCTCGTCTACGTCATCCACACCTCCGGGTCCACCGGAGCGCCCAAGGGCGTCGCGGTCAGCCACCGCAACGTGGCCGCGTTCGCCGCCGACCGGATCTGGCGCAACGGCAACCACGAGCGGGTGCTGCTGCACTCGCCGCACGCCTTCGACGCCAACACCTACGAGCTCTGGGTGCCGCTGCTCGGCGGCGGCACGGTGGTGCTCGCCCCGGACCGGCTGGACGTTCCGCTGATGCGGAAGCTGGCGGGTACCGGCCGGATCACGGCGGCCTTCCTGACCATCGGCCTGTTCAACGCCCTGGCCGCGGCCGACCCGACCTGCTTCCGCGGGCTGCGCGAGGTGTGGACGGGCGGCGACGTGGTCTCCCCGGAAGCTCTGGCCAAGGTGCGCGACGCCAACCCGGGCATCACCGTGTACGGGGTCTACGGCCCCACCGAGACCACCACGTACGCCACCTGCTACCGGGTCGGCGCGCACCTCGATCCGGCGCAGAGCGTCCCGATCGGCAAGCCGATGGACAACACCCGCGGCTACGTGCTCGACGAGCGCCTGGAACTGGTCGCTCCGGGCGAGGCGGGCGAACTGTTCCTGGCCGGCGCGGGTGTGGCCCGCGGCTATCTCAACCAGCCGGGCCTGACCGCGCAGCGCTTCGTCGCAGACCCCTTCGGGGCGCCGGGCGAGCGCATGTACGCGACCGGCGACCTGGTCCGGCGGGAGGCGGACGGCAACCTCCGCTTCGTCGGACGGGCCGACGGCCAGGTGAAGATCAACGGCTTCCGGATCGAGGTCGGCGAGATCGAGGCGGCGCTGGTCGGGCACCCGGCCGTGCGCGAGGCCGTCGCGATCGCGTCCAAGACCGCGGACGGCGGCGGCCGGATCCACGCCTACGTGGTGACGGCGCCGTCCACGGCGCTCGACAGTGAACTGATACGTGAGCACCTGTCCGCGCGGCTGCCCGGCTACATGGTCCCGGACGAGTACTCCTTCCTGCCGGAACTGCCGCTGACGCCGAACGGCAAGGTCGATCGCAGACGACTCGCGGCCACCCCGCCGCCCGTGCGGCAGCCGGCTCCGGTCGGGCCGGTCGCGACCGGCCCGACCAGCGTGGCCGAGCCCCGGCCGTCCCTCGACGAGACCGAGGCGAAGGTCGCCGCGCTGTGGAGCCTGGTGCTCGGCGTGGAGCAGATCGGGCTCGACGACAACTTCTTCGAGTGCGGCGGCACCTCGCTCAAGCTGATCGGCCTGCATGCGCGGCTGTGCGCCGAGTTCGGCGTGGAGCTGCCGATCCAGCGCCTGTTCGAGATATCGACCATCCGGGCCATCGCCCGCCACCTCGCGCCCGACACGGCCTCGGCGAACTCGGCCGCGGCCGAGCGGCGCGCCGACGTGGACGAGAGGGCCGCGGCCCGCCGCGAGCAGATCCGGCGCAGGGCGGAATGGAGATGAGCATGGATACCGACGGCAGGATCGCCGTGACCGGCATGGCCGTACGGCTGCCCGGCGCGGCGGACCTGGCCCGCTACTGGAGGCTGCTGCAGGCCGGCGCGGAGGGCATCACCCGGCACGGCGAGGCCGAGCTGCTCGCCGCGGGCTACGACGCGCAGACCATCCGGAGCAGCGAGTTCGTCCCGGCCGGCGGCGCGCTGCCGGCGGCGCGCGCGTTCGACTGGTCCTACTTCGGCTACAGCCGGACCGACGCCGCCCTGATCGACCCGCAGCAGCGCGTCTTCCTGCAATGCGCGGCCGAGGCCCTGGACGACGCCGGCATCGACCCGACCCGCTTCGCCGGCTGGATCGGCGTATACGGGGGCAGCGACAGTCCCGAGGACGGGCTCGACGACCTGATCGACCCGCTGCTGCGGGCCATCGGACGCAACCAGGACTTCCTGGCCACGCGGGTCGCCTACAAGCTCGGGCTGCGCGGCCCGGCGTTCACCGTGCAGACGGCGTGTTCGACCTCGCTGACCGCGGTGCACCTGGCCGTGCAGAGCCTGCTCTCCTACGAGACGGACGCGGCGCTGGCCGGCGGGGTCGGCCTGGCCTCCGCGGGGAGGATGGGCTACACGTACGTGGAGGGCGGCAGTCTCTCCCCGGACGGGCACTGCCGCTCGTTCGACGCCCGCGCCCTCGGCACGGTGCCCAGCGAGGGCGTCGGGATGGTGGTGCTGCGGCGGCTGGAGGACGCGCTGCGCGACGGCGACCGCATCGCCGCCGTCATCCTCGGGTCGGCCGTCAACAACGACGCCGGGGACAAGATCGGGTTCACCGCCCCCTCGGTCTCCGGGCAGCGCGAGGCGATCCTGCTGGCGCAGAAGGTGAGCGGCGTCGACCCGGCGGACCTCGGCTACATCGAAGCCCACGGCACCGCCACCCCGATGGGCGACCCGATCGAGGTGCAGGCGCTGACCGACGCGTTCCGCCGCTCCACCGACGCCACCGGCTACTGCGGGCTCGGCTCGGTCAAGAGCAACATCGGCCACACCGGGGCCGCGGCGGGCGTCGCCGGGCTGATCAAGACGGTGCTGATGCTCGAGCACCGGGAACTGGTGCCCTCGCTGCACTTCACCGAGCCGAACCCGCGGCTGCAGCTCGAGGACTCGCCGTTCCGGGTGACGACCAGGCGGACGCCCTGGCCCGAGCGGGGCACGCCGATGGCGGCGGTCAGCGCCTTCGGTCTCGGCGGCACCAACGCGCACGTGATCCTGCAGGCGCCCCCTTCGCGCGACCGCCCGGCCGGGCGCCGCACCGCGCGCGTGCTCGGCCTGTCCGCGATGACCGGCACCAGCCTCGACCGGATGCGCGGGAACCTCGCCGACCATCTCGAGGAGCACGGCGAGACAGAGCTCGGCGACGCGACGCAGACCCTGGCCCGCCGCCGCCAGTACGAGCACCGGGTCGCGGTGGTCGCCGCGGAGCCGGGTGAGGCCGCCGAGGCGCTGCGCGTCGCGGCGCCGTCCCCGGGCAAGCGCGCGCTCGGCAAGGTGGCGTTCCTCTTCCCCGGCCACGGGGTCCTGGACCACGCCGCGGGGGCCGCCGCCTACCGGCTACTGCCGACCTTCCGGACCTGCTTCGACGAGATGGCCGACGCCTTTCAGGCCGGCCCCGGCGTCGACCTGGCCCCGGTCGTGGTGCCGGGGGCCGGCGACGCGGAGTGGTTCTCGCCCCCGGCGCACCAGCACGCGGGCCTGCTGGCCCTGGGCTACGCGCTGGCCAAGCAGCTGATCGAGTGGCGCGTGTGCCCAGCGGGCATGATCGGCAACAGTATCGGCGAGTGCGTCGCCGCCACCGTGGCCGGGCTCTGGACGCCCGCGGAGGCCGCGGCCGTGGTGCATACCCGGGCCGTGGCGGCGCAGAACACGAAGCCGGGCCGGATGATCGCGGTCAAGGCTCCGGTGGAGGAGGTCCTCCGGCGTATCGCCGGGTTCGACGGGGTGGGCGTCGCGGTGGCCGGACCGGGCACCGCGGTCATCTCAGGGATCGAAGCGGCCATGGACGCGCTCACGCTCACCGACGCGCTGGACGGCCTCGACCTCACCGTGCTCGATGCCCCGGCGGCCGGCCATTCCGCCGCGATGGAGCCCGCGGCGCGGGAACTGCGCGCGGCGCTCGCGCGGGTGACCACCCGGGAGCCGGGGCTGCCCTTCGTCTCCAACCTGACCGGGCAGTGGGCCCGCCCGGAGGCCGTGCTCGGCGCCGACTACTGGGCGGACCAGCTGTGCCGCACGGTACAGCTGGAGGCCGGTATCGCGACCCTGATCGATGAGGGCTGCGACACCTTCATCGAGCTCGGCCCCGGCACGTCGATGTGCGGATCGCTGCGCCGGCACCGGGACTGGGATCCGGAGCGCTTCGTGCTGCCGATGCTCGGCCGGGCCGCCGAGGACCGCGACCGCAGCCTGCTGCGGGCGATCGGCGCCCTGTGGGAGCGCGGCGCCGAGATCGACCTGGCCGCGGTGACCGGCGACAGTCGGGCACCGGTGTGCTCGCTGCCTCCGTACGCCTTCGACGCACAGGACCCGCGAGCGGACTGGGTCTTGGCCGCGCCGGCCGAGAAATCGGCGGATTCCGGTGCACCGCACCAGGACGACGTGGCCGGGCTGCCGACCCTGGAGCTCCTGTGGCGCCAGGCGCTCGGCGTCTCCTCGGTCCGCGCGGAGGACGATTTCTTCGCCCTCGGCGGGGAGTCGCTCATGGCGGTCAACCTCGTCAACCAGATCCGCAGGCACTGGGGCGTGCGGGTGACCGCCGCCGAGTTCCTCAAGAGCCCGACCTTCGCCACCCTGGTCCGGCTGGCCGGCCCGGCCGCGGCGCAGGCGCGCACCCGCGCGGAGGCGGCCACCTCGGCTGCGTCGACCGGTCTGGTCACCTTGCGCGAGGGCACCGGGCGACCGGTGTTCTTCGCCGCCGACGTCCTCGGCACCTCCTCCAGCTATCTGGTGCTGGCCGACCTGCTCGAGACGGACCGCCCGGTCTGCGGGCTCGAACAGACCGAGCGCCCGGGCCGTTTCCCGCGACTCGAGCGGCTCGCTGCCGAACAGGTCGCGCTCGCCCGACAGGCCCAGCCCGAAGGCCCGTACACCCTGGCCGGCTGGTCCTTCGGAGCCGTACTCGCGCATGAGATGGCCCGTCAGCTGATCGAGGCCGGACAGAGCGTGGACCTGCTCGTCTGCCTCGACGGACAGGTCCGGGGACGGCGCGGCCGGCCGCTCGGCGCCAGCCCCGCGGTGCTGCGCGACGCCGTCACCCTGCAGGTGGGCGTGGCACTCGGCACCGGGCCGCTCGGCGCCCGCATCCGCAGACTGCCCGAGCTGCGCCGCCGCTTCCTGGCCAACGCCGGCGCCCTGCTGCGCTACCGGCCGAAGCCGGCGGCCTGCCGCACTGTGCTGTTCAAGGCGGAACCGGGCGACGCCGGGCGCAGCGCGGCGATCGAACGCGGCCTCGCCTCGCTCTACCGGGAGGTCCGGGTCGAGCCGGTGGCCGGCGACCACTGGTCCATGCTCGCCGAACCGCACGCCCGCGGCCTCGCCGCCCGGATCAGTGCCCTGCTTCCGCATGACACCCCGCGCCCCGCCGCGGCCACCGCCGCGTCCACGACAGGAGATTGACATGACCGTCACCACCGAGATCCGCGAGATCACCGACCTCGAGGCGCTGGCCGCGACCGCGCACCCGATCCGCCGACGCCTGCTCGACTTCCTCGACGTCGAAGGCGAGATGACCGCCACGGCGATGGCCGAGAGCTCCGGGCAGTCGGTGCGCACCATCGAGCGGCACCTGCACCTGCTCGAGGAGAGCCGGCTGGTCGAGCAGAGCGCCGCCGACGAGGACGGGGAGCGGCCGTGGCGCCGGTCCGCGCCCGGGATGCGCACGCAGACCAACGATCTGGCCGACGACGCCGTCACCCGCGCGGTGATCTTCGCCATGCTCTGCGTCACCCGGGAGCGCCACGCCGGCTTCATGCGGGAGTGGACCGAGGCCCGGGAAACCTTCGGCCCGGACTGGAAGGTCAGCGGCTTCGTCGCGGACTGCTGGCTGCGGCTGAGCCCGGCCGAGCTGGTGCAGGTGCGCGGCGAGTTCGCCGACATCTTCGAGCGCTGGTCCACCCGGGACGTGCCGGACGACGGCGTGGACCGCCGCCCGGTGACCTTCTTCGCCCAGGCCGTGCGGGCCCAGCCGTGACCCGGCCGCCCGCCGACGACACCCGCCCCTCCGTCCGCCCCCTTCACGAGATTGCCGGTGATCCCATGCGCGACCTCATCTCCCTGGCCGACCTGACTCCGACCGAACTCGACACCCTGGTCCGGCGCGCGGTGCGCTTCGGCGGCCCGGAGCCGGTGGCCAAAACACTGGCCGGCCGCCGCGTCGCCACCTTCTTCAGCAAGACCTCCACCCGCACCCGCACCTCGTTCTGGGCCGGGGCCGTGCGGCTCGGCGCCGACGTGATCACCTACGGCCCGAACGAGCTGCAGCTGAGCACCGGAGAAACCCTGGAGGACACCGCGCGCGTCCTCGGCGAATACGTGGACGCACTGGTCATCCGCACCAACGGCGACGTCGGCGAGATGCGCCGGCTGGCCTCCTGCGACAACCTCGCCGTCGTCAATGCCCTGAGCTCCGACGAGCACCCCACCCAGGCGATCGCCGACCTGGCCACGCTTCTCGAGCACTTCGGCTCGCTCGACGGTCTGCACGTGCTGTGCGTCGGCGAGGGCAACAGCAGCGCCGTCGCGCTCGCCCTGGCCGCCGCCCGCACCCCCGGCTTCCGGGTCACCCTCGTGTGCCCGCCCGGCTACGGCGTGGACAAGCAGATCCTGGACAAGGTCGCCGAGATCTCCGAGGGCCGGGCACTGGTCGAGCAGCACGAGAGCTTCGACGAGGTGCGCCGCCCGGTGGACGCCGTCTACACCAGCCGCTGGCAGACCATGGGCGTGTCGAAGCCGGACCCCAACTGGCTCTGGGCCTTCCGCGACTACCGGGTGAGCACCGGGCTGCTCGAGCGCTTCAGCGGGCCGGAGACCGTCTTCCTGCACGACCTGCCCGCCGTCCGCGGCCAGGAGGTCGACGACGAGGTGCTCGACGGCCCGCGCAGCGTGGCCTGGCGGCAGGCCCACCACAAGATGACCGCCGCCATGGCCGTCCTGGAGTGGTGCGTCACCGGCGGGGAGCAGGAGTGAACCGCACCCGGACCACGGCGCGGCGCACCGGCACCGCGACCTCGCCCATCCACCACGGCGAAATCCTGCAGGGCGCGTTCCGGGTGCACGGCCGGATCCAGCGCGGGCTGGTGACCATCCCGTGCGAGCTGTACTGGTCCACCGCCGCGTTCACCCCGGAGCCCGGCGGCGAGGTCACCGTGCTGCCGGAGTGGCGCGGCAAGGCCCGCCAGGCCGCCGAACTGACCCTGCGTGAGCTCGAGCCGCTCGTCGGCGAGGGGCTCGGCGGCACGCTGAGCGTCTGCAGCGACGTGCCGCTCGGGCGCGGCTTCGGCTCCTCCACCAGCGACGTGCTCGCCGCGATCCGGGCGGTCGCCGACGCCTTCGACGTCCGGTTGCCGCGGGAGACCGTGGCCCGGCTCGCGGTGGCGGCGGAGACCGCGTCCGACTCGCTGATGTTCGACCAGAGCGCGGTGCTCTTCGCCCACCGCGAGGGCGCGCTCATCGAGGACTTCGGCGCGCGGCTGCCGGCCATGCACGTGCTGGGCTTCGGCACCGGGCTGGCGGTCGACACCGTCGGCTTCCTGCCCGCCCGCTACACCGAGCGGGAACTCGACTGCTTCGACGAGCTGCGCGTCAGGCTGCGCACGGCCGTCCGCTCCGGAGACGTCGCGCGGATCGGCGAGATCGCCACCGTCAGCACCCGCATCAACCAGAGCCATCTGCCGATCCCGCGGCTCGAGCAGGTGTGTGAGGCGGCCGCCGAGGCCGGCGCCGCCGGCGTGCACACCGCGCACAGCGGGGACATCGCCGGGCTGCTCTTCGACCTGCGCGACCCCGACCTGTCCTACCGGCTCAAGCTCGCCGGGAAGCTGCTACGCGACATCGACTACGAGGAGCAGTGGGGCTTCGACACCGAGCCCTGAGCCGTCCCCGCCCGCACGCGACGACTTCGACCACCGAGTCCGAGTCCGCGCCACCGAGATTTCGAACTCCCACCTTCCCTCCCGTTGGGCGCCCCCGCCGCGCCCGGAAAGGATCACCGTGTCCTGCGAAACGAACGACTTGCGTGCCCGGCAGGTGCGCCGATGAGCGCGAACGCCGCGGCCCCGCTGCGCCGCACCGGCTTCCGGCTTCTCGTCGGCGGCCAACTCGCCTCGAACATCGGCGACGCCTTCTACGCCGTGGCACTGCCCTGGTACGTCCTGTCGGCGCACGGCGGCATGCTGATGCTCGGCCTCATCCTGGTCGCCTACGGCGTCCCGCGCACCGTGCTGCTGTCCGTCGGCGGGCTCGCGGCCGACCGGTGGGGACCGTGGAGCGCCATGATGAGCGCCGACGCCGTGCGCGCGCTCTCCCTGGTCGGGCTGGCCGTGGCCGCGCACAGCGGCCCGCCCCGGCTCTGGATCCTGATTCCGATCGCGGTGGTCGTCGGCGCCGGCGAGGGCTTCTTCCTGCCGGGTTCGTTCGCGATCGTCCCCGCCCTGCTGCCGGACGAGGAACTCCAGGCCGGCAACGCGCTCGCCTCCAGCGGCACCGAACTCGCCGGCTTCGTCGGCCCGGCTCTCGGCGGCGCGCTGGTGGCCCTGGCCGGAGCGACCTTCGCCTTCGGTTTCGACGCCGCGACCTTCGTCCTGTCCGGCTTGACACTGCTCGGCGTCCGGGTGCTCCAGCGCAAGAGCGTGGCGGCTCCCGACGTCGCCGGGGCCGAGGTGACGGCGGCCGACCCCGCAGTGACCACGGCCGGCGTCACCGAGCAGCCCGCCACCTCTACGTGGCAGGTCCTGCGCGCCGAGCCCGTCGTGCTGATGCTGCTCCTGCTCACCGTCGTCGCCAACCTCGGCTCCGGAGGTGTCAGCCAGGTCGCACTGGCCGCCTTCGCCCAAGACAGACTCCACGTCAGCGCGACCGGCTACGGCGCGCTGCTGGCCGCGATCGCTGGCGGTGCGCTGTTCGGCGCCGTGGCGGCCGGACAGGTGCGCCGCGCCCGCCGGCCGGCGATCCTCGGCTCGGCCTCGTTCCTGCTGTGCGCCCTCGCCCTCGGGCTCGTCCCGTACCTCGGCGGCCCGATCGCGGCCGGCGCGGCGCTGGCGGTGTTCGGCATCGGCTACGGCTTCGGCAACATCATCATGCTGACGACCTTCCAGCGCTGGGCCCCGCCGGCCCTCATCGGCCGGCTGACCGGGCTGCTGATGCTGGCCAGCTTCGGGGTCTTCCCGCTCGCCGCGCTCGCCGCCGGCCTGGTGGCGCAGGACGTGAGCACCGTCGCCTACTTCCCGATCGCGGCCGGGCTGATGGGCCTGGCCGTCCTGGCCGGGCTGGTGCAGCGCCGCTGGCGCGGCTTCGGCGCCGACGCCGACGCAGACGCCTCGCCGAACACCGATCAGGCCGCGGGGCTGCCCGAGCCGGAGCTGAGCGCCGTCTGAATCCGCACCCCACCACAACCATCAGGGAGTTTCCATGGATGCACTGGCCCAGGCGCTGCTCGACGGCGCCGGCCCCGAGCAGATCGCCCGCCTCGAGGTGCCCGCCGAGTTCACCGCCGCGCACACGCTGGCCGAGGACGTCGGGATGTTCAAGGACGTGGCCGACAAGGACGTGCGCAAGTCCCTGCACGTCGGCAAGGTGCCGATGCCGGAGCTCGCGCCGGACGAGGTGCTCGTGGCCGTCATGGCCAGCTCGGTCAACTACAACACCGTGTGGTCCGGCACCTTCGAGCCGGTCTCCACCTTCGACTTCCTGCGCAACTACGGCCGGCAGGGCCCGTGGGAGGCACGGCACGACCAGCCCTTCCACGTGCTCGGCTCCGACGCCGCCGGCGTGATCGTCCGCGTCGGCGCCGGGGTGCGCCGCTGGAAGCTCGGCGACCACGTGCTCGTCAGCCCGGTCCAGGCGGACGACCAGGAGCCGGCCACGCACGCCGACGGGATGCACGGCGCGCAGCAGCGCGCCTGGGGCTACGAGACCAACTTCGGCGGCCTGGCGCACTACACCGTGGTGCGCGCCAGCCAGCTCATCCCCAAGCCGGCCCACCTCTCCTGGGAGGAGGCGGCCAGCACGCCGGCCTGTGCGGGCACCGCGTACCGGATGCTGGTGAGCGACCGCGGTGCCCGGATGAAGCAGGGCGACGTGGTGCTGGTCTGGGGTGCGGCCGGCGGCCTCGGAGCGTACGCGGTGCAGATCGTGCGCAACGGCGGCGGCACCGCGGTCGGCGTGGTCAGCTCGGAGGAGAAGGCGCGCATGCTGCGCCGGCTCGGCTGCGACGTCGTGATCAACCGTGAGGAGATCGGCATCGGCCGCGACGTCTCCGATGATCCGGACAGCGTGATCGAGGCGGGCAAACGGCTGGGCCGGATCATCCGCCGGGAGACGGGCCAGGACCCGAACATCGTGTTCGAGTACGTCGGCCAGGCCACCTTCGGCATCTCCATGTTCGTGCTGCGCCGCGGCGGCAGCATCGTCACCTGCGGGTCCTCCACCGGATACAACCACCGCTACGACAACCGGTACCTGTGGATGAAGCTCAAGCGGGTCATCGGCAGCCATGCCGGCAACCTGCAGGAGATGTGGGAGAGCAACGCCCTGGTCGACGCGGGACGGATCGTGCCCGCCCTCTCCACCGTCTACCCGCTTGCCGAGATCGGCGAGGCGGCGCGCCTCGTGCAGGAGAACCGGCACTTCGGCAAGGTCGGGGTGCTGTGCCTGGCCCCGGAGCAGGGGCTCGGGGTCACCGACCCGGCCAAGCGGGCGCGACTGGGCGCCGACCGACTCAACCTGATGGGAGACTGACCATGGCCGCGCATCGTTCTATCGGCGTCCTGGGCACTGGCGCCTACCTGCCCAAAGAGGAGATCACCAACGCGGAGATCGCCGCCCGCTTCGAGGTCACCACGGAGTGGATCGAGCGCAAGACGATGATCCAGTGCCGCCGCTACGCCGCGCCGCACGAGGCGACTTCGGACTTGGCGGCCAAGGCGGCCGAGGCGGCGTTGGACAACGCCGGGCTCACCGCCGAGGAGGTGGACTTCCTGATCGTGTCCACCTCCACCGGCGATCACGCGGTCCCCGCCACCTCCTGCCTGGTGCAGTCCCTGATCGGCGCGAACCGAGCGGCCTGCTTCGACCTCAACATCGCCTGCAGCGGCTTCGTGTACGCGCTCGAAGTCGCCCGGTCCCTGCTCGCCTCCCGCCCCGGCGCGCGCGCCCTGGTCGTGGCGGCGGACCTCTACTCCCGGTTCATCGACCACGACGACCGCAGCACCGCGGTGCTGCTCGGCGACGGTGCGGGCGCGGCCGTGCTCGGCGAGGTCGCCGCCGGCGGCGGCCTGCACGACGTGGACCTGCGCGGCTTCGGCGGCGCCGCCGAGCTGCTGGTGATCGAGGCGGGCGGCAGCCGCCGCCCGGCCAGCGCCGAGACCGTGGCGGACAAGGCGCACCTGCTGCGGATGCGCGGGAGGGAGGTCACCGAGTTCGTCCTCGGCAACGTCCCCGGCGCGCTCATGGAACTGGTGCGGCGCAACGGTCTGCAGCCCGCCGAGATCGACCACTTCATCCCGCACCAGGCGAACGGCGTGATGGTCGGCAAGATCGCGCAGGAAGCCGGCCTCGGCTGGGCTCACCTGCACCTGACTCTGCCGCGTTACGGCAACATGGGCAGCGCGTCCGTCGCGGTGACGCTCGACGACGCGAACCGCAGCGGCGCGCTGCACGATGGCGACCTCGTCCTGCTCTCCGCCTTCGGCGGCGGCATGGCGATGGGCAACTGCCTGCTGCAGTGGTCCGTCGGCGGTGTCGGGTGAGCGGCGCGGGCGCCGTCGCGGACATCCGCCGGGTCGGGGTCGTCGGCTGCGGGGCGATGGGCTCGGGCATCGCAGAGGTCTGCGCACGTTCCGGCCTGGACGTGCGGGTGGCGGTCTCCGCCGCCAACCGGATCGAGCCGGCCAGGCGCAGCCTCGCCGCCTCACTGGACCGCGCCGTCGCCGGCGGCCGGCTCGCCGAGGCGCAGCGCGATGCGGCGCTGGCGCGGGTGGAGTTCACCTGGCACCTCGGGGATCTGGCCGACCGTCAGTTCGTCTTCGAGTGCGTCCCGGAGGACGAGGCCGCGAAGCAGAAGGTGTTCGCGGAGCTCGATCGCGTGGTCGAGGACCCGGCGGCCGTCTTCGCGACGAATACCTCCTCGCTGCCGATCATCCGGCTGGCCCGGGTCTGCGAGCGTCCGGAGCAGGTCGTCGGCACGCACTTCTTCAACCCGGTGCCGCTGCTGCCGCTGGTGGAGGTGACCGCCTCGCTGCTGACCGACGAAGGTACGGCACGGCAGGCCGAGGAGTTCATCGCCGGCCCGCTCGGCAAGACCGTGATCCGCGCCCGGGACCGGGCCGGCTTCGTGGTCAACGCCCTGCTCGTGCCCTACCTGATGTCCGCGGTCCGGATGGTGGAGTCGGGCTTCGCCTCAGCCGAGGACATCGACCAGGGCATGCGCCTGGGCTGCGCCCACCCCATCGGCCCGCTCGCCCTCGCCGACCTGATCGGCCTCGACACCCTCGCTGCCGTGACCGAGGGTCTCTACGCCGAGTTCCGCGACCCGGTCTACTCCTGCCCTCCGCTGCTCGGCCGCATGGTGGAGGCAGGGCTGCTGGGCAAGAAGTCCGGCCGGGGTTTCCATCGCTATCAGCCCGTAGGGGCCTGACCCGCGCGCATCCCAGCGGGCGGCGGCCGAGCCGCCCGCCGGGGGCACGCTTGAAAAGCGGGTTCGAGGCCAGTCATTGACGGCGGCGAGCTGGACGGCTTCCCATTCTGGCCTCGCGCATTCCGAGCCAGCGCTGGTGGTCGTACAGCGGGACCTGGAGAAGTTCGGCGACGGTCCTCATCTGCCTCAGGCTGTCGTTGGGGTCGATCCGCATGAGCGACTCGTTTGCTTGCCGGGCGTGATGGCCTGTCGGGTCAGGGTGGTTGTCTGGGTGTGGGCGGCCGCTTCGCTCCGCCCGGTTTGTCGGACCACCCGCCCACCCGTTGCGTGGGCGGGGCGGGCTGCGGTTTCAAGATTCCGCCTCCGGCGCGGGCCCTTCCCTCGGAGAGAGATGCCGGGGTTGCGTGGGTGCTGGCGTTGGTGGGGCGGGCTGTTGTTCGGGGTGGTGGGGTTGCGGGGGTGTGCTCTCTCCTCGGTTGGTCCCCGGAGGCAATCAGGGACCTGCCGGGAGGTCAAGCGGCGGTGGCCTGCGCTGATGGTCGATTTCGCATCGCGCCGCTTGACCTCCCGGCAGAACCCTGATCGGGCTTCGCCTGCCCGACCGAGGAGAGAGCCCACCCCCTGGGGGAGTCGTGCGAGCTGCACTCAGGCCGAGTCCCATCCCGTG
This sequence comes from Actinospica robiniae DSM 44927, assembly GCF_000504285.1. Lineage (NCBI taxonomy): Bacteria > Bacillati > Actinomycetota > Actinomycetes > Catenulisporales > Actinospicaceae > Actinospica > Actinospica robiniae. The sequence continues at coordinate 2,017,042 of NZ_KI632511.1, forward strand.
GCCCGGCCGCGCTCGACCCGGAAGGATCCTGCATCACTCTGATCCGACGATCCTAGTCCTCGATCCGCACGAAGGCGTCGGCGCTCCGGTCGTACCTGCCGTCGAATTCTGCATCGCCCCGGTCGGATCCACCCGGTATTCACGCACTGCACGGGATCGCGCGGCCCGGTCGCACGCCGAGGGGAAATCCTGCACCGCTTTCAGCCACACCCCTGACGCCGTCCGCGCAGCCATCCCGTCCACAACCCCTCCTGCCACAACCACAACAACTCCGTACGCTTCCATGCTAGACGCTGCCACCGACAAAAGTTGCATACCCGGCCTTCGGCAAATAAAGAAAATCCCGTAGATTACCGGGGAACTCGGGCATGCTCCCCGTCGTTGACATAGGAGAGAAGAAGCGACCGCTCAGAACGGCGATGCAGAATCCTTCCGCATCGAGCGCGGCCGGGCCGCGGTCCGGGACTGGGCCCGAGTGCAGCTCGCACTACTCCCCCAGGGGGTGGGCTCTCTCCTCGGTCGGGCAGGCGAAGCCCGATCAGGGTTCTGCCGGGAGCTCAAGCGGCGCCATGCACAATCGAGCACGCGGAAACCACCGCCGCTTGACCTCCCGACAGGTTCCTGATTGCCTCCGGGGACCGACCGAGGAGAGAGCACGCACCCGCAACCCCACCACCCCCAACCTCAGCCCGCCCCGCCAACGACAGCACTTACGGAGACCCGGCACTCTCTCCGAGGGAAGGCCCGCGCCGGAGGCGAAATCTTGAAACTGCAGCCCGCCCCGCGACGCAACGGGTGGGCGGGTGGTCCGACAAACAGGGCGACGCGAAGCGGCCGCCCCCGCCACCACGACCACTCAGCCGATCATCAACCCGCAGTAGTGTCCCTTTCCGGATTGGGGACACTAGACGGTCGCGAGCAGAGGAATCGGCTTCCGAGCTCAGGCGCCCGCGTCGCGCGATTCGGGTCCAGCCGCCTCGAACTCGTCCAGGAGCGCGGCGAGCAGGTCGCCCGCGGCGGAGGCCTCGGCGACCAGCCGGTCGGCTAGTTCGCGCAGCGGGATGGGCTCGAGCAGCAGCGCGAGCGGGGCCTCGAGGCCGAACTCCTCGCGAAGACGACCGACCAGGTGCACGGCGGTGAGCGACTCGCCGCCGGCGGCCAGGTAAGACAGCCGACGGTCGTCGGGTTCTGCCACGCCCAGGGTCTCCCGCAGCAACGCCGCGATCCGATCTGCCGGCGTGCCTGGTTCGGCGGGCTGCGGCACCTCGGCCAACCGGGCGCCTGGCCCCTGTGCCTCGCTGCTCACTGCCACAGATGTCAGCGCCCGCAGGGTCATCGCGCCGTGCGACGCACCGGCGAACGGGTACGTCGGCAGGTGCACTCGCCGGCCCTCCTCCCCCAGCGCGCTCCACTCGATCCGCCGGCCGCGACTCCACAGCTCGCCGACCGCCCGCAGGAGGTCGCGGGGCTCGTCGCCGCCGCGCCCGAGCGTGGCCAGGACGTGCGTCCCCGGCCGGCTGCGGCGCACGTGCCCGCTGAGGGCCACGCCCGGGCCGACCTCGAGCACCATTGCGGCCGGGTGCGCGGCTTGGGCGGCGGCCATCGCCGCGCCGAAGAGCACCGGCCCGCGGATCTGCTGCGCCCACATGCGCGGGTCAGTGGCCTGATCGGCGCTCGCCCACGCTCCGGTGACGGTCGAGACGTAGCGCGGCGAGGATTGATCGGCCGCATGCAGCGTCACCTGCGCGGCGATGCGCGCGAACTCCTCGACCACGCCGTCCATCAGCGACGAGTGGAAGCCGTACTGCACGTTCAGGTCGCGGTGACTGATGCCGCGCGAGTCGAGCACGCCGGCCAGCGAACGCACCTTCGCGGCGTCGCCGGATACGACGCACGCGTCCGGGCCGTTGGCCGCCGCGATGTCGATGTCCGCTGTCAGCAGCGGACGCACCTGCTCCTCGCCGGCGAACACGGCGAGCATCGCGCCCGGTTCGGTGGCCGACATCAGGCGACCGCGCTCGGCGACGAGCTGGAGTGCGTCGTCGAGGTCGAGTACGCCCGCGAGGCATGCTGCGGTGTACTCGCCGATGCTGTGGCCGACCGTCGCCGCCGGTTCGATGGCGAGTTCGCGCAGCAGCACGGCGGTGGCGTACTCGACGCTGACGATGGTCGGCTGCCAGTAGTCGGTGCGGCCGAGGATGTCCGTGACCGGGTTTCCGTGCTGCGGCGCCCACGAGCGCGGGTCGATGCCGTGGCTCGCCGTCAGGATCCGCGCGCAGCGGTCCATCGCGTCGCGGAAGGCGCTGTGCTGCGCGTATAGCTCGCGGCCCATGCCGCCGTATTGACTTGCCTGGCCTGGGAAGACGAACACGCATCCGTACGAATCAGTGTCCTCATCGACTGACACCGGCTGATAGCGTGCGCTCGCGGCCGACGCCCGGATCGCGTCGACCGCCTCGGCCCGGTCTGCGGCGAGGACGTATCCGCGCGCTGCCAGCGGCAATCGGCTGACCTGCAGCGTGTGGGCGACGTCGGCGAGGCGCAGCCGAGGATCCGCGGAGATGGCCTCGGCGAGGCTTGCTGCGAGCGTCGCGGCTTGCTCGGATGTGCGCGCGGAGATCGGCAGGAGGCTGACGTGGCCGGAGGGCGCGCTCTCGCTGCCCTGGCCGCTGTCCGCGGCACGCGGTGCTTCCTCCAGGATCACGTGCACGTTGCTGCCGCCGAGCCCGACTGAGCTGACGCCGGCCCGGCGCGGGGCAGCGCCGTCGCTCGGCCACGCCGCCGGCTCGGTGGCCAGGCGCAGCCCGGCCTGAGCGAGCTTCAGCTCCGGGTTGGGCGCGGCGACCCCGGGCAGCGGGACGATCGTACGATGCTGCAGCATCAGCACTGTCTTGATCAGGCCCGCGATACCGGCGGCGGCGTCGAGGTGGCCGATGTTCGCCTTCACCGAGCCGATAGTGATGCCGGTGCCCGCGTCCGAATAGGCCGCGGCGGTGGCGGCGACCTCGATCCGGTCGCCGAGCGCGGTGGCTGTGCCGTGCATCTCGATATAGCCGACGCTGCCCGGCTCGACGCCGGCTGCCGCCAGGGCCTCGCTCATCGCGGCTATCTGGCCCTCGACGCCGGGAGCGGTGAATCCGATCTTCGCGCTGCCGTCGTTGGTCAGGGCCGAACCCCGGATGACGGCGCGCACCGGATCACCGTCGTCGAGCGCGTCTTCGAGGCGGCGCAGCATGACGAGGCCGGCACCGTTGCCGCGCACGGTGCCGTCCGCGTCGGCGGCGAAGGGGCGGCAGCGGCCGTCGCGCGAAGTGATGCCGCCGCTCTGGTACAGGTAGCCCTCGCGGCGCAGGTGGTCCACGGCCACGCCGCCGGCCAGCGCCGCGTCGCACTCACCTAGCAGCAGCGCCTGCACGGCCACGTGCACCGCCGTCAACGAGGTCGAACACGCCGTCTGCACCGCCATGCTGGGGCCGTCGAGGCCGAGCCGGTAGGAGATCCAGGAGGCGAGGAAGTCCTTGTCCGTCAGCAGTCTGATGTTGAGCGCGCCGAGGTCCCCGGCCAGGCCGCGGTCGACCGCGGCGGCGATCATATGCTCGGTGGAGCCACCGCCGACGTACACGCCGGTGCGCAGCGGCACGGCCCGCGGGTCGTAGCCGGCGTCTTCGAGAGCGGACCATGCGGTCTGCAGCAGCAGCCGATGCTGCGGGTCGAGCGCCGCGGCCTGCGGCAGCGTGAAGCCGAACAGTTCGGCCTCGAAGCGGTCGGCGTCCTCGAGGTAGCCCTTGCTCGGTACGTACGCGGGGTCTGCGGCCTCGGCCGGGTCGAGCCCGTCGGCGGCGAGTTCCTGCGGAGTGAAGTCGCGCAGGGAGCACACGCCGTCGCGCAGGTTCGTCCAGTACTCGGCCAGGTCGGCGGCGCCGGGGAATCGGCCGCTCATACCGACGACGGCGACGGCGCGCTCGGGGATCTCGGGCTCGGCTGCGGCGTGGGCGTTCACAGGGTGGCCTTCCTTTCAGGCGCCCGGTGCCGGGCGGTGACGGCTGCGGGCGGCGAGTACGTCGAGCCGGTCGCGGCGGGTGGCGCCGCGTGCGCCCGGATCGGCGGCGCGGGCGCGCGGCTCGGCCGCGGCACGGTCGAGGTGTGCGGCGAGGGCGCCGATGGTCGGATGCGCGAACAGGTCGACGAGTTCGACCTCGAGAGGCGGGTCGTCGTCCACGGGCCGGGTCAGCCGGGTGTGGACGCGCAGCAGTCGGACGGAGTCGCCGCCGAGCTCGAAGAAGCCGTCGTGGATTCCGGCGCGGTCGATGCGAAGGATCTCCTGCCAGACCGCTGCGATGCGCCGCTCCACGTCGGTGCGCGGAGCCGCGTACGCGCGGGCCTGTTCAGGGCGCTGATACGCCGGTGCGGGCAGCGCGGCCTTGTCGACCTTGCCGGACACGGTCGTGGGCAGGCGTTCCAGCAGCACGATCACGGCGGGGACGAGGTGCGCGGGCAGCCGCCGGGTGAGCCAGTCGCGCAGTTCGTACTCGGTGACGCTCGCCTCCTCGCTCGGCTCGGCGTAGCCGACGAGGCGCGGTTCGTCGCCAGCCTCGGCCCGGGCGACGACGGTGGCTCGGGCGATGCCAGGGTGTTCGGCAAGGACGGCCTCGATCTCGCCGGGTTCGATGCGGTAGCCACGCACCTTCACCTGGTCATCGGTGCGGCCGAGGATCTCCAGGCGGCCGGAGCTCATGTAGCGGCCGAGGTCTCCGGTGCGGTACATGCGAGAGCCGGCGACGGCCGCATACGGGTCGGCGACGAAGCGCTCGGCGGTCAGGGCGGAGCGGCCGATGTAGCCGCGGGCCAGTCCGGGGCCGGCGAGGTAGATCTCGCCGACCACGCCGATCGGGACCGGCCGGAGCGCGTCATCGAGCACATATACGCGCGTGTTCGGCAGCGGGCGGCCGATATCGACCGCGTCCTCGGGCCCTAGCTCCGCGACGGTCGCGCACACGGTGGCTTCGGTCGGGCCGTATGCGTTGAACAGGCGGCGGCCGCGCGCCCACTCGCGCACGACGGCTGGCGGCAGCGGCTCGGCGCCTAGGACGAGCGTGCGTAGCGCCGGTAGGTCCTCCGGCGAACATGGCAACGCGGCCACGACGGAGGGCAGCAGCAGCGTCATCGTGATTTCGGAATCGCGCAGCCGGGCGAGAAGCGGCGCGCCGATCCGTTCACCGGGGGCGCTCAGGTGCAGCTCGGCGCCCACCGCCCACGCCGTGAACAGGGTGGCCACGGAGATGTCGAAGCTGAACGACCCGGCATTTAGGACCCTGTCACGGTGGTCGAGCCCGAAGACCTCGGCGCGAGTGACGGCGTAGTCCACGAGGCTGCGCTGCGAGATGCCGACGGCCTTGGGCATCCCAGTGGAGCCGGAGGTGTGGATCACATAGGCCAGGTCGTCGGGGCTCGCGCACGCTTCGACCGCAGGCGATTCGTCGGCTGCGGCGATGACCTCGCTCAGCAGGAGGACTTGCGCGCCGCCTGCACGCACCGACGCGGACGTACTGGGATCCGCGATGACGCGCGACGCTCCCGCATCGGCGATGAGCAGGGCGAGGCGTTCCGCGGGATACTCCGGCTCCAGCGGCAGATACGCCGCGCCCGCCTTGAGCACGCCGAGCACGGCGAGCGGCAAGGCCTGGCCGCGCGGGATGCAGAGCCCGACGATAACGCCCGGTCCGACGCCGTGCGCCCGCAGCCCGGCGGCGATCTGCGCGGCCCGGGCGTCGAGTTCGGCATAGCTGAGTACTGATTCCTCGGTGACGAGTGCGCGGGCGTTCGGGCGCTCGCGGACCTGTCGGGAGATCAGCTCGGCCACCGACACCTCGGGCACCTCGACCCGCGGGCCGACGGCAAGGTCGAGCAGGCTCTCACGGTCGCGGGCGGTGAGCCAGTCGGCCGCGCGCACCGGGCGGCCGCCGCCGTCGGCTGCGAGCTCGGCGAGCAGTGTCTGGAACAGCCCGGCCCAGCGCGTGATCGTGCCCGCCGAGAAGAGTTCCGACCGATAGACGAGCCGGATCGAGAGGCGTTCGCCGCGGCGCTCCGCCTGGGCCATGAAATCGAACTTGGCGACGTCCAGGAACAGCCCCATCCGGCGCACGTGGGCGCCGGCCAGGTCGAGATCGAGCGTGTCGAGATCATCGAAGGCGAAGACGGCCTGGTAGACCGGGTCGTGGTCCAGCGCCCGCGCGGGGGCGACGCGTGCGACGACCGCGTCGAACGGCGCGTCCTGGTTCGCGCGGGCCTCGACCAGCGACCTGCTTGTCTGCGCGGCCAACTGCTGGAACGTCAGCCTGCTGTCGATCTCGATGCGCAGTCCCACGGTGTTGACGAGCATGCCGACGAGCTCGTGCAGGTCCGGCCGGTCGCGTCCGGCGACGGGCAGGCCGACGACCACATCCGAGCGTCCGCTCAACCGTCCGAGGAAGACCCCGAACGCGGCCAGGAGCACCGAGGTCAAGGTGGTGCCGAGATCGCGGCCGAGCTGCGCGAGCGCGGCCGAGGTGCTCTCCGGCAGCTCGGTCAGCACGTGGCCGCCGAGGGGCGTGCGCATGGGCGGACGCGGCAGATCGGTCGGCAGCGGCAGGACCGGCGGCGCGTCGGCGAGCCGGTCGGACCAGTAGTCGACCTGCGGTGCGAAGTCTCCGGCGGCGAGGCGCTCGGCATACCAGACCGCGAAGTCGCCGTACTGGAGGCCGGGCTCCGGAAGATCCGGCGCCGCTCCTTCGCGCAGCCGCCGGTAGCAGACTGCCAGCTCCCGCACGATGATCCCGAGTGACCAACCGTCGGCTACGGCGTGATGCGCAACGAGGAGCACCCGCCGGGTGCCGTCGTCGACTTCGAAGACGACGGCACGAAAGAGCGGACCGTGTTCGAGATCGAACGGCGCTGCCGCCTGCTCGACAACGGTTTGCGCGATCGCGTCGACCGGCACGTCGCGCAGCACCGAACACACCGACGGCACTTCCTCGCGCACGATCTGCACGAGCGTGTCGCCCTCCGCGCGGAACACCGTGCGCAGGGCTTCATGCCGGCCCACCACCTCGTCCACGGCGGCGGTAAACGCCAGCGTGTCGAAGGGTCCTTTCACATCGTAACCCACGTACATCGAGTACTGTGCACTACCGGGCGCGAGGCGGTCGAGGACGAGCAGCCGGCCCTGCGCGGGCGTCACCGGGAATACGTACTCTGTGCTCTCGGACATCGGTCAGCGTCCCCGCAGTGACGGCGCAAGCTCGTCGACCAGCGTGTCCGGCGCGGCCACGGCGGCCGTGAGGATCCGCACGAGCCCGTTGGCCAGTTCCTGCGCGGTCTCCGGCCGGAAGAGCGCGGTGTCGTACTCGATGGCGCCGAGCACCCCGGCGGGGCCGCCGTCCTCATCGTGCTGGTCGACGAAGTGGAAGATCAGATCGAGACGGGCGACGTTCGCCGGCACCGGGTGGAACTCCAGTGCGGCGCCATCCAGCCGCGGATGCCCGAGGCCACCCGTGTCGAAGGCGATCAGGGCGCGGAAAGGCGCCACCATACTGGGTTCGCGCTCCGGGTGCAGCGCCGGCACCACATATTCGAACGGCAACTCCTGATGCTCGTAGGCGGCCAGGTCCGTGGCCCGCACTCGGGCCAGTAGCTCACGGAACGCAGGACGGCCGGACACGTCGGTGCGCAGCACCAGTGTGTTGATGAAGGCGCCGACCATGGGTTCGAGCTCTGGTTCACCACGGCCGGCCACGACCGTGCCGATCGGGATGTCGGTGCCCGCGCCGTAGCGCGAGAGCAGGACTGCCACCGCGGCCTGCACAGTCATGAAGAGCGTCGTGTCAGTCTCGCGGGCGAGATCGATCAAGCGCTGGTGCAGGTCCGCATCGAGGCACAGCGGCAGTTGCACGCCGACGGAGGAGAGGGCGTCCGGGCGCTCGAAGTCGTAAGGGAGCGCGAGCTCCTCGGGCATGCCGGAGAGCGTCGGCACCCAGTAGCCGAACAGTTCGGCGGCGTAGCTCTGCGGGTCGGCCGGGTCGCCGAGAAGCTCGCGCTGCCAGAAGACGTAGTCGGCGTACTGCACCGGCAGCGGCGCCCAGCCGGGCTCCTCGCCGTGCCGCCTGGCCGCGTACGCCTCGGCCAGATCCTGCCAGAACACCCGCGCGGACCAGCCGTCGCTGGCCACGTGGTGGATCAGCACCAGTAGAGCGCGCACGTCGCCACCGCAGTCGAGCAGCGTCACCCGGATAGGCGGCTCGACGGAGAGGTCGAAGACGTGTTCCGCCTCGGCGAGGATCAGTGCTTCGGATTCCTCGAGTGTGCAGGCGGATTCACGCCACGCGTCAGCCGGCAGCTCCTCGATCACGAGTTGGCCAGGCATGCCGTCAGTCTCCGGGAAGACCGTGCGCAGCGACTCGTGCCGCTCGGCGACGTCGGCCACGGCCAGCCGGAGCGCGGCGTGGTCCAGCGGACCGCGTACGAGGAGGCGGTAGGGCATGTTGAACAGCGCGTTCGGGCGACCGTCGGTCCGGCTGGCGAACCACAGGCCCATCTGGGCCGAGGAGAGCGGGAGCGTGGGTTGCGGCTCGGGTGCGAGCCCGCGCTCCCCGACGGCGCGGCGCACCAGCGGCGGCCGAACGCGGGCGGGGCGGGCGGGGGCGGCGCCCAACCGGGCGGCGAGCCGGGCCGGGGTGGGCGCCTCGAACAGGGCTTGGAGCCCGGGGTCGCGGCCGAGTGCCGCGTGAATACGCGCAGCGAGCCGAGTGGCCAGCAGCGAGTGGCCGCCGAGCGCGAAGAAACTGTCGTCGGGGCCGACCGCGGGCAGGCCGAGCACCTCGGCGAACAGTTCCGCGAGAGTCTGCTCGGCCGCGGTCATCGGCCTGGCCCCGATTGGGACATCGGAGGCGGCCGGTTCCGGCAGGGCGGCCCGGTCGAGCTTGCCCGAGGGTGTGAGTGGGAGCGCGTCGAGCACGACATACGCGGACGGGAGCATGTACGAGGGCAGATACTTGGCAAGCTGGGTGGTGAGCGCGGCAGTGTCGAGTGTTCCGGCGCTCGCCGCGCCCGTGCCGTTCGGGACGACGTACGCGATCAGGCGGCTCTCGCCGGTGCGCGCGTCCGGTCGAGCCAGCACGCCGCAGCCGCCCACGCCCGCGCACGAGGCGAGTACGGCTTCGACTTCACCAGGCTCGATCCGGAAGCCCCGTATCTTCACCTGCTGATCGGATCGGCCGAGGAAGTGGACGTCACCGTCGACGTCGTACCAGCACCGGTCTCCGGTGCGGTACATCCGGCCGCCGGGTACGGGCGCGAAGGGGTCGGCGACGAAGCGTTCCACGGTCAGCGCTCCCCGCCCGACGTAGCCGCGAGCCAGGCCGGCGCCAGCGAGGTAGAGCTCGCCGACGACACCGGCGGGCACCGGCTCCAGTCGCGCGTCCAGCACATAGGCCCGCTGGCCCGCGAGCGCGCGGCCGATGGCGGTGGCGGAGTCCGGGACCCCGGGCACGGGCTCGTGGCTGAGTGCGGTGACGGTCGTCTCGGTGGGTCCGTAGGTGTTGAGCAGGCGGGCCTTGGCGCCGCACTCGAACCAGGCGGCGACGGCGGCCGGGTTGACCGCTTCTCCCCCGATCACCACCAGGCGGACCGTCGGCGGAAGTTCGTGTCCTGAACTCAGGCTTCGTACGACCTCGTGCCAGTAGGCAGTGGGGAAACAGAGCACGGTCACGTCGTGGCGCCGCGCCGTGTCCATGAGCTCTGCGACGCTCGTGCGCGACGGGTCGCCGCCGAGGACGACGCAGCCGCCGGAGACGAGCGCGGGCAAGAGTTCCTGGAGGACGGCGTCGAAGCTGTACGAGGCGAACTGCAGCACACGATCGTCGGCCGTCGTCTGGTAGGACGCGGCCTGCGCGTGCACCAGCTGCGTCAACGCGCCCTGCTCGACGGCGACGCCCTTGGGGCGGCCGGTCGAGCCGGATGTGTAGATGATGTAGCCGAGGTCGTGCGGCGAACTCGCCACAGCCGCGGGCGCGCAGGACTCGGTCGGCGACGCAGCAGCGGGCGCGTCGAGTTCGATGCACTCGAGCCCGGTCGCGGACATGACGTGCGCCGTCTCGCCGGTCACGAGGGCGAGCGCGGCCATGCTGTCCTCGACCATCATCCGCAGCCGCTCTGCCGGGTACAGCGGGTCGAGCGGCAGGAACGCCGCGCCCGCCTTCAGCACGCCGAGCAGAGCGACCGGGAAATGGAACGAGCGCGGCAGACAGACGGCGACGACGCTCTCGCGTCCGACGCCGCGCGCGAGCAGTCCCGCAGCCAAAGCGTCCGACGCCGCGTCCAACTCGGCGTATGTCAGTGTACTGCCGTTGAAGACAACGGCCGGAGCCTGCGGCGTCGCGACGGCCTGCGCGCGAAAAGCCTCGGCCACCGGCAGCCCCGACTGCGGCCGGGTTCCCGCTGCCCAGCTCTCGACCAGCTCGGCGCGCCGCGCGCCCGGCAGCAGCGGCACCTGCCCGATCGGCGTCCGCCCACCGTCGCGCACCAGCAGCGGCACGAGCTCCAGGTAGGCCTCCAGCCAGCGGCGCACCAGCGCCGGGTCGAACAGGTCCGCCCGGAACTCGCAGTTCAGCCGGATCTCGCCGCGACGGTTGTTGCGCAGGATGAGCGCGAAGTCGTTCTCCTCGGCACCGGAGGAGAGCCGTTCGTGCCGGGCGGCCTCAGGCAGTTGATGAATGCTCTCCTGGCCCGGCAGGTACATGAACAGCCAGCGGATCAGCGGGCTGCGACCGGGCACGCGTTCCGGGTTCACATCCGCGATCACCCGCCCGATCGGCACGTCGGCGTTCTCGGCGAGCTCGCCGAACTCCGCCACGAAGGCGCGCACGAGCGAACCGAAGTCGTCCTGCGGGCGCAGCCGCCACCGCGTGGCCACCATGTTCATCACGTAGCCCACGACCTGGTCGAGACCGCGCGCGTGCCGGTTGGCCACCGGCGTGCCCACGACCACGTCGTACACGCCGGAGACGCGCGCCGCGAACACTGCGAACGCGGCGGTGAGCGCGTGGAAGAGCGTCGCCCCCTGCTCCCGCGCGAAAACCTCGACCGCGCGGATGAGCTCCTCGTCGACGAGGAACTCGAACTTCACCGCATCGAGCGCCGAGACGCCCGGCTCGCGCTGCACCCCGAGCGCGGGCGCGGGAGGCAGGTCGGCCAGATAACGGCGCCAGAACCCGAGCTGCCGATCGAAGACGCCGGCCGCCTCCAGCTCGCGCTGCCAGGCGGCGTAATGCGCATACTGCACTTCACTGCGCGCCGTGTCGTAGGGCGCGCCGTCGAGAATTGCCCGGTAGGCCTTGGCGAACTCGGTGTGCAAAACGTCGAAGGACCACCAGTCGGCGACCACATGGTGCAGGCTCATCAGCAGGACCCTGCGTTCCTCGTCGAGCACGACGAAGGTGGCCCGGATGAGGCGGTCGTTCTCGAGGTCGAAGGTGGCGCGGCGGAACTCGTCGGCGACCCGCGCGTACTCATGGTCCGCGTCCTTGCCATGCACCCGCAGGTCGACGTGCGCGAACGGCACACGCGCCGGATAGACGAGCTCCATCCGAAGCTCGCCGGGCGTCCCACGGACCGCACCGCGCAGCACGTCGTGCCGTGCGACGACGAGCTCGAGCGCCGCCTCGAGTCCGGCCGGATCCACCGGCCCGTCGAAGTGGTAGGCCGAGCAGAGATTGATCGCCGCGCTGTCCGGATAGAGCAGCTCGAACATCCTGAGGTCTTCCTGCGCCGGGCTCAACGGCGCAGGACCCTGATCAACACGCAGGGGCACGGCCCCGAGCGCGGCGGCGAGCGGCTGCCCGGAGGCGGCCAGCCTGCGCAGCAGCGCAATCCGCTGCTCGCTCGGCAACGCGGCCACCCGCTCGGCCAGCGCCGCCGGTCCGCCGGCAGCGGCGGCCGATCCGTCCATCTGCCCGCTCATCGGGTGCCCTCCTCATCCTCGAGCCGCGCGCGTACTTCGGCCAGCCGTTGCAGGGATTTGAGAACCTCGTCGTGTTCGAGGCCGAAGTCGACCAGGCAGGCGAGCTCGTCGCAGCCGAGCGCGCGCAGGTCCGCCATCGCCGCAAGGCAACGCTCGGGCGTGCCCAGCAGCGACCCCCAGGCCAGGTAGCGTTCGAACGCGAACTCGGCCATGGTCTCCTGCTGGGCGTCGCTCAACTCCGGGGCCGCGCCGTCCCCCGTGCCCACCTTGCTCGCGGCGGCCTGGCGCAGATACGTCTTGAAGTAGTCCTTCAGCGGCTGCCGGGCCTTGGCGCGCACCTCGGCCATGTCGTCCCCGACATACGCGTGCACCATCAGCGTCACCGTCCCCCGCGCGGGCGCGCCGAGCTGCTCCGGCGCGGCGGCATAAGCCTCGCGGTAGAGCGCGATCTTCTCGGCGAGTTCCTGCCTGGTTTGGCCGGGCGCAGCGGCCAGCACGCCGGTGCGCAGTTCCCCGGCCGTCTGCCAGGTGGCAGGGTTGCCCGAAGAGGTGAGCCACAAAGGTAGTTCGGCACGGTAAGGCGCGGGTCGCGGCCGCACCTGCACCGGGCTGCCGAGCCCGTCCGGGAACTCCGCCTCCTGCCCCGCCCACAATCTGCGGATCAAGCCGATCTGCCGGAACGCCTCGGCGCGGCGGTCGGCGAAGGAACCCGGCGCGAGCACGAAGTCGGTGGAGTGCCAGCCGGTTGCCACGGACAGGCCGACCCGGCCTCGGGAGAGGTTGTCAAGGACTGACCACTCTTCCACCGTGCGCAACGGATGCTTGAGCGGAAGCACTGCGCTGCCGGCCCTGATGTGCAGGCGCCGGGTCTCCCGGGCCAGCGCCGCGCCGAGCACGGCGGGTGCGGGGAAGACCTGGCCGAAATCCTGGAAGTGCCGCTCGGGCGTCCACACCGCACGGAAGCCGAGCCCGTCGGCCGCCCGGGCGCACTCGATCACCTGCTCGTACACGGCGGCGGCCCCGCCCGCTCCGGCACCCTGCGCGCCGAAGAACATGACACTGAGTTCCAAGGTTCGCTTCCTCACTCCTGGGGCGGCTCGGCCGCACGGTGGCGCGGACGGCGTGGCTGACGCGGGATCGCCGCGAGAACGGGCGCGGCCAGGGCTTGCTCCGCGAGGGAAAGCCCGGCCGCGTCGAGGTGCGCGGCCAGGCCGGCGACGTTCGGGGTGGCGAAGATCTGCGCGACGCTCAGGGCGCGCCCGGTGACCGCCTCGACCCGCGCGCTGAGCCGCAGCGCGCTGAGCGAGTCCCCGCCGAGCGCGAAGAAGTCCTCGTGCACGTACACAGCCCGGTCCAGGTGCAGTAGTTCGCGCCACACATCGGCGATCGCGGCCTGGGTCGGCGTGACCGGATCGGCCGACGCGGCGCTGGCGGCAGTCGCGGCGTCCCCGACTTCGACCTCGTACACAGGCGGCGGCAGCGCAGCCCGGTCCGTCTTCCCGGCCGCGTTCGTCGGCAGCGCGTCGAGCCGGGTGAACGACGCCGGGACCATGTAGGCGGGCAGCCGCTGCGCGAGGAACGCACGCAACACCGCGGCCTCGGTCGCCTCCTCGTCCGCAGGTGCCGAAGTCACGTACGCGGCCAGCACCGGCACTGCATCGGGCTCAGTCGGGCGGTGGATGATCACGGCCGCGTCCCGAACGGCCGGATGCGCGAGGAGCACCGCCTCGATCTCCCCGAGTTCGATCCGGTACCCGCGCAACTTGACCTGATCGTCGGTCCGGCCCAGGTATTCGATCGAACCGTCCGCGTCGAAGCGCCCGAGATCGCCCGTGCGGTACATCCGCGCGCCAGGCTCATCCGCGTGCGGATCGGCGACGAAGCGGACGGCGGTCAGCGCCGGGCGGCCGAGATACCCGCGGGCGACGGCCGCGCCGCCCACATAGATCTCCCCGCGCACCCCGGCGGGTACCGGCTCCAATCGTTCGTCGAGCACATAGACGCGCACACCCGCGACCGGTCGGCCGATGCGCACGGGATCGGCGCCCGCGAGCTCGCCCATGGTGGCGCAGATCGTCCCCTCGGTCGGCCCGTAGGCGTTGACCAGGCGCCGTCCCGGTGACCAGCGCGCGGCAAGCCCGGGCGCGACGGCTTCACCGCCGAGGATCAAGGTACGCAGATCTGGCAGCGATGCCGACGAGGCGGGAATCGACCCGGCGGCGGTCGGTGTGATCAGCGCGAGCGTGATGGCGCTCTCCCGCAGCCGCCGCGCGAGATCCGGGCCGACCCGCTCGTGGGCCGCGGCGATGTGCAGCGAGGCACCTGACGTCAGTGCTTTGACCATGTCCCAGATCGAGGCGTCGAAGGTGTGCGACGCCCATTGCAGGACCCTGTCGTGCTCGGTCACGTCGAAGGCATGCCGGAGCACGGAGGCGATATTCGCCAGGGTGCCGTGCTCGACGGCCACGCCCTTCGGCTCACCGGTCGTGCCGGACGTGTAGATCACGTAGGCGAGATCGCCGGGGGCGAGCTCGGGCAACGGCTCGGACGGGTCGGGCTCCTCCCCCGGCTCGTCGAGGACGAGCACCGGAAGCCCCAGCGCGCCGGCCCGATCCGCGGTCGCCCGGGTGGCGAGCACCAGAACGGCCCCCGCATCAGCGACGGTGAAGGACAGCCGCTGCACCGGACCCTCGGGATCCAGCGGCAGATACGCGCCGCCGGCCCGCAACACAGCGAGAAACCCGAGCGGCCCTGCTTTCGTACGCGGCAGGCAGCACGCCACCACGCTTTCGCGCCCGACGCCACAAGTGCGCAGCCGCCGAGCCAAAGCCGCAGACTCCTGCAACACCTGCTCATAGGTCCAGCGCTCGTCGCCGACGACCAAAGCGTCGGCCTGGGGAATACGCCACGCCTGCTGAACGAACAAGTCGGGCACAAGGGCCGCTGCATCGGCCGAAGGTACGGGCCCGCAAGCCACCGCGAGAGCGCGAGCACGCTGGTCGCCGCCGAGCATCGGCAGAGAGCTGATGGGCGTCTGCGCGTTTGTCGGCAGGGCGGCGAGCACAGCGGCGAAAGAGCCGAGCATGCCGGATGCAGCCGCGGCGTCGTACAACCCGACGGAGTATTCGAGCTCGATATCGAGCCCATCGCGCTCGGTCACCTCGAAGACGAGGTCGAACTTGGCCGCACCCACCTTCGGCAGACTGACCTTCGTCGTCAGGCCGGGCAGGTCGAACTCCGCGTCGAGGTTGTTCTGCAGGACCAATAGCGTCCGAAAGAACGGCGTGCGACCGACAACGCGTCGCGGACGCAGGGCACTGACGATCTCTTGGAACGACACGTCCTGCCGCGCGAAGGCTTCGAGCTCGGATTCCCGCGCACGGTCGAGCAGCGCGCGCACGATCGGATCATCGCTGACGCGAGTGCGCAGCACGACGGTGTTGACGAAGAAGCCGACGACCTCGTCCAGCGCGGCATCGCCACGACCGGCCGTGACCGTGCCGAGGACGACGTCGTCGGAGCTGCCTTGGAGCCGTGCGCTGACGATGACGAGAGCCGCATGCAGAACCATGAACAACGTGGCCCCATGATCCCGCGCGAACCGCTCAACGGCGCGGCGGGTCGCGGAATCGAGAGACACGGTGGCGACGGCGCTGCGCCGAGAACGCCGGCCGGCACCGTCGGCGGGCAGGTCGCCCTCGACGAAGTCGTCGGCGGGTAGGTCGGCGAGCGTGGACCGCCAGAACTCCAACTGGCGCTCGAACTCAGCGGGCCGCAGCGAGCGATCCCGTTCCTGCCACAGCGCGTGGTCGGCGACCTGGATCGGCAGCGGATCCCAAGCAGGCGCGCAGGCGTGGTGCGAGCGCGCGGTGTAGGCCGAGGCAAGGTCGCGCAGCAGCGGACGCATCGACCAGCCGTCGGCAGCGATGTGGTGCAGAACGATCAGCAGCGCATGCTCGGTGGCGGAGCACCGGAAGAGCGTGACCCGCACAGGCGTCTCGCTCAACAGATCGAAGGGCCGCGCGATCTCAGCGGCCACGGCGGCGTCGAGCACTGCCTCGTTCGCCG
This sequence comes from Actinospica robiniae DSM 44927, assembly GCF_000504285.1. Taxonomy (NCBI): domain Bacteria; kingdom Bacillati; phylum Actinomycetota; class Actinomycetes; order Catenulisporales; family Actinospicaceae; genus Actinospica; species Actinospica robiniae. The sequence goes on from NZ_KI632511.1 coordinate 2,033,102, forward strand.
GCTCCCCCGACGGAGCTGCCGCAAGAGCCACTTCGGTCCAAGCCACGTCGGCGCGGTCGAGGACCTGTTGCTCCGGTGACCCGTCCGGCGACGCCGGGAAGATCGTGCGCAGAATCTCGTGCCGCCGGACGACGTCGTTGATCGCCGCCCGGAGTGCGCTGGTTGCGTCCCCACGGTCGTCCGTGCCGCCGTGCAGTGGGCCTGTTATCCGTATGAGCAGCGGCAGGTTGCTGCCCGGGCCCCCGTAGGTCTGGTCGTGCAGCCAGAGCCGTCGCGCCGCGGTGCCGAGCGGGATGCGGTCCGGTCGCGTCGGCGGCACCAGCGGCGCCAACGCCGGAAGCGACGGAAGCGACGGCAGTAGCGCTTGCGATGTGCGCTCGCCGACGCCGACGCCGACGCCGACGCCGACGGCCTCGGCCAGGCCGGCCACCGTCGGCGCGTCGAACAGGGTTCTGAGGTCGAGTTCGAGCCCGAGTTCCCGGCGGATCCGCCCGATCAGCCGCGCCGCTGTCAGCGAATGCCCGCCGAGTTCGAAGAATCCTTCGTCAACGGCCACCGCCTCCACCCCGAGCAGGTCCTGGAACAGCCGGCACAGCTGCCGCTCGAGCTGAGTTCTCGGCGCGCGAGCGTCGGCTCCGGTGCGCCGCGTCACCTCAGGTGCCGGCAGGGCAGCCCGATCGAGCTTGCCGTTCGCCGTCAGCGGCAGCGCAGCGAGACGTATGTAGGTCTGCGGAACCATATGGTCCGGCAGCGTCGCGCGGCAGTGCGCGCGCAACTCATCATCCGACAAACCGGGGCCGACGCCGCCATCGACGACGACGTAGCCGACCAGTCGTCCGTCCCACGCGCGCACGGCCGCACCGGCCACACCCGGATGAGCAGCGAGCGCCGCCTCGACCTCGCCCGGTTCGATCCGCATGCCGCGCAGCTTGAGCTGCTCGTCGCGGCGCCCGACGAACTCCAGCAGACCGTCCGCCGTCCAGCGGCCGAGGTCGCCGGTGCGGTACATCCGCGTGCCCGCCGGGCCGTGCGGGTCGGCGACGAAGCGCTCCGCCGTCTGCGCTGCGGCGCCGACATAGCCGTGGGCAAGCCCGTCGCCCGCGATGTAGATCTCGCCGACGACCTGAGCGTCGGTGATCTGCCGAAGCCGGGCATCGAGCACATACACCGTGTCGCCGGGGAACGCCGTGCCCAGCGGGATCGCCGGACGCTCGAGGTCTGCCTCGACGACGCGGTGGGCCGTGGAGAGGATCATGGTCTCAACCGGGCCGTACCCGTTCACCAGCCGCAGATCGGGCCGTCGTGCCAGGGCGCGCCGCACGTGCGCGACGGAAAGCGGCTCTCCGCCGGTCATCACCTGCGGGACCGCGGCCAGCGCATCCGGATGCTCGTCCACGAGATGGTTGAACAGGCTCGCCGCCGCGTACATGATCGTGACGCCGTGCTCCTCGATCAATGTCGCGATCCGGTCTGAATCAGGACGCTGGCCCTCCTGCAGCACGCAGGTAGCGCCGTTGACGAGAGCGCCCCACAGCTCCTGCGTGAAGACGTCCCAGGAGACCTGGGAGGCCTGCAACACCACCTCGCCGGGCCGGACGTCGCAGTACACGGTTTCAGCTACCGCCGCGATTACCGCGGAGTGCGGCGCGAGCACGCCCTTGGGGCGCCCGGTGGATCCCGAGGTGAACATCACGCAGGCCGCGGCGTCCGGCCGGACCTGCGGCGGCGTCCACTCCGGTACGGCTTGCGACGCATGCGGCACGCCGTCCGCCGCGCCAGCCGCGGCCGCGTCGATCAGGACACGCACAACCCCCGCAGCCACGTCACAGGAGTCGTACACGCCTGCGCGCGTCACCAGCACGGCGGCAGAGCTCTGCGCCACTACCGAGGCGAGCCGCGCCGCCGGGAAGTCGGAATCAAGAAGTGTATACGCACTGCCGGTCTTCATGACCGCGAGCGCCGCCACGGCCAAGTCGATGCCGCGTTCGAGCAGCACTCCCGCCACCGCACCCGGGCCGAGCCCGGCGGCGGCGAGTCGAGCGGCGAGCCGGTCCGCGGCGCGATCGAGCGCTCCGTAGCTCAGCCGCGCGCCCGCACCGTCGACCAGTGCGGTCACGTCCGGTTGCAGAGCCGCCCTGGCCGCGACGAGTTCGTGCACACAGCGATCCATGACGCCGCGTCAGCGCGCGGCCGCCGGACGGATGTCGGTCCAATTGCTTTCCACGTAGGCCAGGCACGCGGCCCGGTCCGCCGCCCCGTGCGCGATCCGCCACCCCGTCGGCACGGCCAGGTCGGCCGGCCACAGTGAATGCTGGGCCTGCTCGTTGACCAGCACGAGGAAGGCGCGGTCCTCGTCTTCGAAGGGGTTGGCCGTTGCCGCTCCGGCCTCATCCGTACCCAAGGTCCCCGCCTCTCGATCTCGCCGTGCTGCGTCACCCTCGTCACACCCGCCACGGCCGTGCTGTCTCATCACACTGATGGCGATTCGACACGTCTCAGAGCTCGTATAGTGTGCCATGGCGCGGCCCGAGGCAACAATGCAGAACACTGCGATAGCACACGGGCTTGGCGATATCGGCCCGCCGACCTGCGCCGACGGCTCCCGACACACCCGTGCGGCGCCGGACGCTCAGGAGCGTCCGGCGCCGGAGTGCGCGGTACTCGGTGCGGTTACCCGGTTTAGCGGAGGTGGTTGTATCCGGCGCCGGTGCCGGCGTTGGTGATGGCGTTCTGGTCGACCCCGACGCTGGTTCCGGTGTAGCCGGTGACCTGGGTGGGGTAGCCGGATTCGATCTGGTAGATGTTGCCGGTGGTCTCGCCGCGCAGCATGGTGTTGTCGGCGGGGTACATGCTCAGGTGGGTGTCCTCGGCGGTGGTGCCGGCGTTGTCGAGGGTCCATTCGTCGACGTAGGTGCGCGGGCCGATATCGGGGACGTTGGAGAAGCTCGAGACGTAGATCGGGGCTCCGCCGGCGACGATGTACACCCCTCCGCCCGGGCCGTCACCGAGCAGGGCGGTGCCGTCGGCCGGGGTGGCGCGCAGGTGGGTGTCTTCCGCGGTGCTACCTGCGTTGGTCAGGGTCCACTGGTCGACCGTGACGCGGTTGGCGGAGATGTGCGGGACGTCGGAGAAGGAGTGCACGTGGATCGGAGCGCCACCGGCCACGATGTACACGCCGCCGCCCGGGCCGTCACCGAGCAGGGCGGTGCCGTCCGCCGGGGTGGCGCGCAGGTGGGTGTCCTCCGCGGTGCTGCCCGCGTTGGTCAGCGACCACTGGTCGACGTAGACGCGGTTCGGAGAGATGTCGGGGACATCAGCAAAGGAGTGCACGTGGATCGGGGCTCCGCCGGCGACGATGTACACGCCACCGCCCGAACCATCACCAAGGAGGGTGGTGCCGTCGGCCGGGGTGGCACGCAGGTGCGTGTCCTCCGCGGTGCTGCCAGCGTTGGTCAGCGACCACTGGTCGACGAGGACGCGGTTCGGAGAGATGTCGGGGACATCAGCAAAGGAGTGCACGTGGATCGGAGCGCCACCGGCCACGATGTACACGCCACCGCCCGAACCATCACCGAGCAGCGCGGTGCCGTCGGCCGGGGTCGCGGACAGGTGGTTGTAGACGCCACCGGACCCTGCGTCGTCGATCGCGCTCTGGTCGACGATGACCCGGGCGTGGATGTCGGGGACGTCGGAGAAGGAGTGCACGTGGATCGGGGCGCCACCGGCGACGATGTAGACCCCGCCGTTGTAGCCCTCCAGCGCGGTGCCGTCGGCCGGGACCTGCGGCAGCGCATTGAGCTGCGCCTGAGTGATGTTCGTGTACGGCTGTGAGCCGCCGACGTTCGCCCAACTCGAGACGTAGATCGGCGCGCCGCCCGCGATCCGGTAGACCTGCCCGGTCTCGATCACGTTCACGAACGTCCCGTCCGCCAACGACGGCTTGGTCGATACGTCCATGTAGTCTTCGTCGATGCCGCCGCTGATCGAGTACCCGCCGTACGACGGCGTGGCGTTGCCGGCGTACTGGTGGATGCGCTGGTGATTGGCGAAGTCGCCGCTCGGCACGTAGGAGTCGCTGGCGGTCGCCTGGCCGTTCCAGTGCGCGACGTCGACCATGTCCGGCAGCGTCTCGCTGCCCAGGTTGTTGACCAGGTCGGCGATGCCCGACGCGCCGCTGCTGTACTCGCCGGCGAGATATCCCAGCGAGTGCAGCTTGGTCGTCCACGACGAGGCGAAGGTCAACGCGGCGCTCGTGCCGCCGGAGGAGTACGCCTCCATGTCGTAGAAGATCGGGGTGCCGGTGCCGAACCCGAGCGCCGACGCCTCCGACGCGGCGTCCTGGGCGGAGCTCACGGCCGCGGACGAGGCGGTCGAGGCGGAGAAGGTGGAGCACGACACGCAGCCGGAGCTGACGTCGGGGTCCTGCGGACCGACGTACATCAGGTAGAAGTGCCAGCCCGCGTTCGCCAGCGTCGAGACCCAGCTCGCGGTCAGGTTGGCCTGCGAGCACCCGCGGTTGACGCCGCCGATGTAAATCCCGATCGCGCTGTAGGGCGAGTTCGCCTTCCAGGCGTTCATCGTGGTCAGGCTCGGAGCGTCGCAGGCGTCGAAGGCCTCGCCGGTGAAGGTCGTCGCGCTGGACGGCTGCGCCGCGGTCTGCGGCTGCACGGCATTCGCAGTCGCGAGCGGGCTCGCGCTCGACGTGGATAGCCCGGCGGAGCTCAGGATGGAGGAGACCTGGCCGAAGTCCGGACCGTAGCCGCCGGTCACGGTGATGCCCGGCGCGGTGGCGGACACCTCGTGGCCGACCGAGTCCACGTGCGTCCGCACCGGGGCGTTCGCCGGCCCGGGGCCGACCAGCAGCGCCGCGGTCTTGCCGCGGGCTCGGGCCGAACAGTCCTGGGTGTCGCTGGGGGCGCCCAGGTAGAGCGCGTGGCGGGAGAAGTCGACGCACGTGTGCGGCGAGTTCGCCAGGTCGATCACCGGCCAGGACTTCGGGACGGTGAACTGGTAACCGCGATAGCTCACGGTCTGCTGCGATGCCGTGGCCGCGTCGGCGGCGGAGGCCGTGGTGCCCGCGACCACGAGGGCCGCGAGCGCGGCCGAGGCCGCGACCAGCGTTCGACCTATTCCGGTTCTCGTCATGTTCGTTCCCTGCTTTCCTGGTGTACGTGCGGAGGCGTGGCGCGATGCCGGAGTCGATGATCAAAGCGCTGATACTGATGCGGTGGCGGGACCGCCCGCGGGGTGCCGCGCAGGGCTCTGATTCGCCTCGGCCAGAGCCATGTTCGCCCGCGCGGCCCGGTTCGCGGAAGCACTCCGACCTGGCATAAACCGTCCCTGGCCTGGACGTTTTATGCCAGCGCGGCAACCGCGCCGGTGAACGGCGCCGCAATGCAATCAGCAGATGGACGGACGTGGACGCTATGGAAGACCTCTGAGATAATTCCGGCGGGCGGCGGCACGCGTGCAGACCGGGCTGCTTGGGGCAGTGGGGAGAAGAATCTTGTTGTCGGCATTGGGTGTCTCGGAGACGGCCGAACAGGTCTACGTGGCGATGCTCGCGCAGCCGGACCTCGGCGTGGAGGGCCTGGCCGCGCAGCTCGATCTGACCGAGGCCCAGGTGGGCGAAGCCCTCGACGACCTGTTCGCCCTGTCCTTGGTGCGCGAGTCCTTCGACCGGCCGGGCCGGCTGCGCGCGCTCGAGCCCGAGATCGGCCTGCAGGCGGCGCTCGCGCGCCAGCACGAGGAGCTCGTGCGGCGCCAGCAGCAGGTCGCCGCCGGCCAGGCCGCCGTCGCCCGGATGCTCGCCGAACACGCCCGGGCCGCCCCTCGGCCGGCCGGGGACTCCGGGGTCGAACACCTGATCGGCATGGACGCGGTCCAGGGCCGGCTCGAGCGCTTCTCCCGCGATACCGAATCCGAGGTGCTCACCTTCATGCCCGGCGGCGCCCAGTCCGCCTCCGCGCTCGAAGCGGCCTGCGAGAACGACGCCCGGCTGCTCGCGCGCGGCGTGTCCATCTGCACCGTCGGCCAGGACAGCATCCGCAATCACGCACCGACGCTGGCCTACGCCCAGTTCCTCGCCGATCACCACGCCGAGTTCCGCACCGCGCCGATGCTGCCGCCGCGGATGATCGTGATCGACCGTCGCAGTGCCCTGGTGCCGCTGGATCCGGCCGACACCCGCAAGGGAGCCCTGCACCTGACCGCCCCGGGCACCGTCGCCGTCCTGCTCGCCCTGTTCGAACAGGTCTGGGAGACCGCCGTCCCGCTCGGCGCCGACCGCACCCCCGACCGGGAGAGCCTGACCGCCATCGAGCGCGGCCTGCTCACCCTGCTAGCCCGAGGCCTGACCGACGAGGCGGCCGCGGCCCGTCTCGCCGTCTCCCCGCGCACCGCCCGGCGCCTGATGGCGGAACTGATGGAGCGGCTCGGCGCCACCAGTCGCTTCGAGGCCGGTCTCAAGGCCGCCCGGAGCGGCTGGCTCCCCTAAGCCGTGCCCTCGAACTAGGGCCTGTGCCCCGGAACTGGCGTCAGATCGGGCCGCGACGCCCGTCACGCACGCTCGCCGCAGCACACGGGCCAGCGCACGGACCAGCGTTGACCTGCGCCGTTTCGGCCGTGGCCGGAAGCGTCCGGGCTGGGGACGGTTTATGCCAGGCTCCGGACCTTCCGCCGGCGGGCCGCGGCGGGCGAGGATGGGACTTGCCGGGGAAGCCCGGGGCCGCACTCGGGCGAGATCGCCCGATCCGGGCCGCGTCGATCCCGATCAAGAATTCCTTCTCGCCGAAACCGGGGTACCCCCATGCCTGCTTCCCGACGTATCAGAACTCTGACCACGGCGCTGCTGGCCGCGGCCGCCCTCGGTACCGCCGCCGTCGGCGGGATCGACGCCGCGCACGCGTCGCACGCGCCCCGTTCCGCCGCCGCGGCGCCGTCGGACGATTCCACGCCCGACGGCCTGATCTGGGACTAGATCCTCTTCCATGCGCCTGTCGCTGATCACCCTGTACCCGCCGGCGAACGCGGCCGGCCCGGGTCCGAGCGCCGCGGTCGTCGTCGACCTGCTCTGGGTGGTGGCCCTCCCGCAGGACAAAGTCGAGCACATCTCCGTACGCGCCGCACCCGAACGCATCCAGGTCGGCGTGTTCACGACACTCCCGGACCGGGAGGCCGCCCTGGCCGCCGTCGGACTGGCCGCCCGCGCCTGTGCGTGCTCGGCCCTGCTGTCCGGCTGGACCTGGATCGCCCCGGGCCATGCACACGAAACCGGGCCGCCGATCGCCTCCGCGCCCCCCGAAGACTGAAAGGGCTGATCCACTCGTGAACCTCGTCCGCCGACCCCGCCGCCGTATGACGGCGATCGCGCTCGCCACGGTAGCCGCGTGCGGCGCCTGCGCGGCGGTAATCCTCGCCGCCGGCGCGGGAGCCGCCACCGCCTCGTCGAGCACGGCGCGGAAGCCACTCGCCCCCGCCCTGAGCACTCCACCCGTGGCCACTGCCTCCGCCGCGCCCGCGACGTCCGTCGCCGTCACGCCGACGAGCTCGCTCGGCGGCGGCGCCGCGAAGACTCCGTCCGGCGGCACCAAGCCGGTCACGCCGGCCGCCACCCGGTCTGCGCTCGCCCCCTCGCAGCTGCCCGCCTTTTCCGGTGAGCAGTGGGAGTCCGCGGGCGCGCTGAGCGTCCGCACCGTCACCGGGCACACGATCACCGAGAACGAGTGCGCGGACGTGCCGGGCGCTACCGTATGGACCCAGCAGGGATTCTCCGGCGGCGACGGGAAGAACCCGGCCATCGAAGACGCCTTCGACTTCCCCGACGCGGCTGCGGCACAGCGGGCCTACGCCCGGTTCACCGCCGCGATGGCCGATTGCCAGACGACCACCCGGGCGTATCAGAGCAAGAACGGCGTCACGCCCGACGCCGTGGTCCGGCAGACGGCCGCGCTGCCGCACGCGCTCGCCTGGTCCCGGACCTGGACCGGAGTCGAGGGCATGTCCGCCGAGGGCCCGCAGACCAACCACGTCTACGTGGCGACGGCCGGCAGCCGGCTGATCGTGCTGCAGTTCACCGAATTCCCCGGAGCCACCGCGCCGTACGCGATCTCCGGCGATCCCCAGACCCTGGCCATGCTCGCGGGCAAGACCGCGTAGCCGGGCCGGAAACCGCACCACCGTCCACTCACTCGAAAAGGACTCATCGATGTCGCCATCCTCCACTCGCGGCGCCCGCGTACGCGCCGGCGCAGTCCTGGCAGCCATGACCGCGGCCTGCGTGATCACGGTCATCCCCTCGTCCTCGGCCAGCACCGGATACGGCCCGGCCAAACCCCTCGGCACCAACGCCACCACCAACGGCTCGCTCGGCCCGTCGACCTTCCTGGGCGCCGAGACCCGCGGCCAGATCATCGGCCGGGCCAGGGACTGGATCCAACAGGGCGTCATGTACAGCGACACGCAGAACTCCGACGGCTCCGGCGACTGGAACTACTGGTCGGACTCGCAGACCGGCGGACCGTACCGGCAGGACTGCTCCGGCTTCGTCTCCATGGCCTGGGGCCTCGGCTCCTCGCAGGCCTCGTTCACGATCGACGCGTCCCCGTACTCGACGATCACCGACTCGAACATCACCAGCGACAAGAACATCGACGACGGCGACGCCCTCGACTACCACAACGACCACATCGTGCTGTTCGACCACTGGACCGACACGAGCGGGCACTTCGCCTATGACGCGGAGCACACCCAGGGCGAGGTCACCGACCAGCGGACCAGCAGCGTGTACGGCAGTTCCCTGGAGGGCTACGCGCTGAGCGACTTCGAGGCCCTGCAGCGCTCCAGCGTCGTGGCGCCGTCGTTGGCGGACGGGACGTTCGTGGACGTGATCGAGACCGGGCAGGTCTACCGGATCGCGGGCGGCGCGCCGATCTACGTCTCGAGTTGGGCGAACGTCGGCGGCTCACAGCCGTACACCTACATCACTCAGGCGCAGCTCAATGCGCTGCCGCAGGTCCCGGCCGACGGTACCGCGCTGGAGGGCTACAACGGCGGGGTCTACATCGTCGCCGGTGGCGCCCCGATCCACGTGCACTCCTTCTCCGACGTCCCCGACATCCACGCCCGGGTCATCGTCGACCAGAGCGCGATCGACGACGCAGGGTCCGGTGGCGTCTACAACCACCTGTCCGCGACCCCGGCCGACGGCACCGCGCTGCTCGGTGACGGACCCGGCGGCGGGGTCTACATCGTCGCCGGCGGAGCCCCGATCCACGTGCACTCCTTCTCCGACGTCCCCCACATCTCCGCCAACCGCGTCACGGTCGACCAGTGGACCCTGACCAACGCTGGCAGCACCGCCGAAGACACCCACCTGCGCGCCACCCCGGCCGATGGTACTGCGCTCCTTGGTGATGGTTCGGGCGGCGGCGTGTACATCGTCGCCGGCGGAGCCCCGATCCACGTCCACTCGTTCTCCGACGTCCCCGACATCTCCCCGAACCGCGTCTACGTCGACCAGTGGTCGATCACGAACGCGGGCAGCACCACCGAGGACACCCACCTGTCCGCCACTCCCGCCGACGGCACCGCCCTGCTCGGTGACGGCCCGGGCGGAGGGGTGTACATCGTCGCCGGCGGAGCCCCGATCTACGTCTCGAGCTTCTCCAACGTCCCCGACATCGGCCCGCGCACCTACGTCGACGAATGGACCCTCGACAACGCCGGCACCACCGCCGAGGACACCCACCTGAGCATGTACCCCGCCGACAACACCATGCTGCGCGGCGAGACCACCGGCAACATCTACCAGATCGAATCCGGCTACCCCACCCAGGTCACCGGCTACACCGGAACCAGCGTCGGGGTCGACCAGAACGCCATCACCAACGCCGGCACCGGCGCCGGATACAACCACCTCCGCTAAACCGAGTAGCAGACAACTGAGACCCCGATAACGCGGCGGGCCGCCGCATCCGACGTCATCGTCGGATGCGGCGGCCCGCCGGTGCGTCATACGACCACGACGAGGGCGCGGCAGAAGTTGTCGGCGTGGTCCGCTAACGTCCTCTGCCATCGGGCCCCGGGTATCCGGATCCGAACTCGAGGAGAGCAGAGGTGGGGCGGGCATGGGCTGGGTGCGGACCGCGGACGACGGCTATGAGCTGGCCGTCGAGGAGGGGAAGCTGGTCTGCCGCAACGCAGCCGGCAAGCGCCTGCGCTCCATACCCAAGCAGGTCAAGGAGGATCCCGCCGTCCTCGAGTTACGCCAGCTGGTCGAGTGGCTCACCCGGCACGCGGCCGAGTGCCGCGAGCAGGCCGAGCGCTGGCTGGTGCGCTCCCTGCCCGTGCCGGCCGCACTGATCACGCGGATCTGGCCGGACGAGGCCTGGCAGACGGTGCTCAAGGACCTGGTCGTCGTACCCGTCCTCGACGACGGAGCGGAGAGCGCGGCCGGAATCGGCGCCTGGGACACGGCCCGGGCCGGCTTCCTGCGGGCTGCGGACGCTCGCGGACTCGGCGTCGTCGACCTCGACGGCGAGAGCGTGCGCATCACCGCCGAGCGGATCGCGATCCCGCATCCGGTGCTGCTGGCGGACCTGGCGGATCTGCGCGAGTTCGCCGTCGAGCTGAATCTGCGTCAGTCCGTGGACCAGCTCTTCCGCGAGACCTGGATCCGGCCCGCAGGCATCGAGGCCCAGGCCGTGCAGTTCGAGGAGTACGCGCGCGGGCGGTATCCCGAGCTCAGGCAGCTGGCTCAGCGGGCCCTGGCCTTCGGCTACCAGGTGCGCGGCGGCTATGCGGTCTGCCGCGTGCACGAGGCCGGCGTCGGCATCGAGGCGCGCGTGTGGGTCGGGGCCGAAGATCCCTATTCCCAAACCGAGACAGGCGCCTTGGAGTTCGCGGACGGCGCCGGGCGCCGGCTTCGGTTGGTGGAGGTCGGACCGGTGGCCTGGTCCGAGGGTGTGCGTCTGGCCGCCGCGCTCTACGCCGGCCGGACCGTCCAGGAGTCGAACGCCGGCTCGGAGGCCGGGCAATGAGCAACGAGATCACCGAGGCCCTGCTCGAAGCCGGCGCGGTCACTCCGGCCGGCACCCCGCTCGGCGAGCGGAGAGACGCCCTCACCGCGCGCGCCTATCAGCACCGTGCCCTCGACGGCCGGACGGTGGTGCGGCTGACGCCGGCCAAGCTCGGCCCGGCCGAGGACCTGACGATGAACTTCCTCGGGTTCGACGAGCCGATCGAGAGCACCGAGGTGGGCGTCGTGCGCCAACAGGCCCTGGGCTTCCCGGCCTGGGCGCTCGTGCACGACCCGGCCAACGGCCACCACGCGCTGGCGCTGGTCAAGGACATCGAGAAGCTCTCCCGGCGGGCCAAGTCCAAGCCGGGCAACGCGAAGGACGGCTTCGACGCGCTCGCCCGCACGCTCGAGGTCGCGGTGCCGCACTTCCTGCCGACCTTCTACGAGCAGGCCGCGCGCGCGTTCCTCGCCGTGGAGAACGCCACGTATGCGTCCTCGTACTTCACCCGGGCGCGCGAGGCCGAGAAGGCCTACGGGCTCGCCGTCGACGAGGACGCCCAGGCCGCGTCGTTCCTGGAGTTCGCGCTCGCCGGCGCGCTCAGCGCCAAGTCGCTCACGGCCTATGCCAAGGCCCTGGCGGAGCGCTGCACGCCGCAGGAGGCGTACGCCCGGTTCAAGCGGATCTGCATCGAGCGGGTGGCCGGTGGCCTGCCGCCGTACACGGCGATGCCGAAGGATCTCAAGAGGCTGGCCAAGGCGGCGAAGCTGGACACGGCCGTGGAGGACGCCGCCGTGGCCGCGGAGCTGCTGCCGCTCGCCGCGACGGGCAAGGCGGCCTCGGGCTTCTGGACGACCTACAAGCCGATCCTCGTGGCCGCGGGCAAGGCGGACCCGCAGGTGCGTGGTCTGATGCTGGCCCTGCTGCCGACGATGGGCAGCGAACTGGCGCACGTCGCCGACCACATCTGGCTCGGCATCCTCGAGGAGAGCGGCGCCACGGCCGGCCTGACCGAGCCGGTGGCGCAGCTCGCGTCCGACGAACTGCCCGCCGACGGCGCGGCCGGCTGGCTCAACCGCTTCGTCCGGCATGCCAACCGGTCCAACCACTGGCGCCACTACCGCAGCACGACGGACTCCGTCCGCGGGCTCATTCCCCTGGTCGGGCGGATGGCGGCTCGGCTGCAGGCCGAGAACGCCGAGCTGGTCCTGTGCGAGTGGGAGCGCGCCGACATCGACCTGATCGATCTGTGTCTCTCGCTCGGGCTGCGGGTATCCGACCCGGCGAAGCCGTTCGACTTCGCGCTGACCGAATGGCTCCAGCGCGACCAGGTCCGCGACCTCGCGGCGTTCGCCGCGGACGCGCGGTTCCGGCCCCGCGTCCACCAGGCCCTCGTGCAGCTCACCTACGAGCCCGTGGATCAGAACACGACGACCGACACTCCCCTGTTCAAGCTGGCGCCGAAGGTGGTCGCCGCCGAGGGCCTGCGCAGCGTGCTGAAGGACGTCCTCGACTCGTTCGCCGAGAAGACCGTCGCGGCCGGGCTCGCGGACCTCGACCGCTACACCGGCCTGTGGCTGCACATCGGAGCGAGCGAACTGCAGGCGGTGAACCCGGACGCGTTCCAGCGCGTCCTCGACCTCGATGTCGCGCCCTACCTCGGGCACGCGCTCAGGGCCGGCATCTTCGACGAGTACGGCTGGCCGGCGCTCGAGCAGGCCTGCGCGAAGCTCACGCCGGAGAAGCGGGACAAGCGACCCCAATGGACGCTCGTATCGCAGTGGCCTTACCTGATCGTGCGGGAGGGGCGCGAAGTCGCCGTGGTCGGCCACGAGGGCATCGTGCTCGAACACCGGCTGCAGTTGCCCGGCCAGAACGACAACCGGTACGAGCACGTGCACTTCGTCGACGGCCAGCTCCTGGTCAGCTGGTTCAACTGGCGCAACAGCGGCGGGTACTGGAGCGGCGATCCCGCGCTCGTCTTCACCGACCAGATCCCGCCCTTCGTCGGACGCGCGGAGGATTCGCTGCCGTTGCCCGGTGGCGGCCGCTCGTTCGGCGGCCGGCCGCTGACGGCCGGCTCGACCTCGTGGACGACCGGCGGCATGCTCGCTTCGGACGGCGAGCGCTTCTGGATCTACGCGCAGATGGACCCGACCGCCCAGCAGCGCCCGATTCCGCACACCTGGCACGAATTCGAGCCGACCGCGGGCAGGCGCGGCGCGGTGAGCCTGCCGAAGTTCTTCGAACAGGGCGAGAGCGGGGGGTCCACCCTGCTCGCCGACCAGTGCTGGCTCGTTCCGGCTCCGGCCGGTCTGGAGCACGGCCCGCTTGGCGTCGCCGACGGTCTGCTCGGTGCCAGGCTGCGCAAGCAGGCTGACGGCACCGTTCTGTGCACGCGCATCGACGGCCGCGAGGTCGTGATCCCGCGATCTCAGTACGCGTGGTCGAACGCGCCGGTGTACGGGCTGCTCGACACACCCGGCAAGCCCGCCGCGCAGGCGGTGTTCAACGACGAGACGTTCCACCTCGTAGCCGATGGCAGCCGCCGGACCGCGAGGTTCGCGTTCGGCAACCAGCGCCCCGCGTACGCGCGGGGCACGTCGGTGATCCCGCCGTTCCGGTACTGGAGCCTGCTGAGCGTGCGCGACGAGGCAGGCTCCGCCGCGCTGCGCGAGATGCCGGACGCGCTGGCCGCGGCCTTGCTGCAGGCCGGTGTCGCCGACGTCGACGCCGACCGCGAAGCAGTCCTCTTAACAGTCTTCGCAGCCGTCTCCGAGTACCTGCCGCAGGTGACGCACAAGCGGCTGCGCGTGGGCATCGCCGGGTACGTCGATGTCGCAGCGGCCTGTGTCAGGCGGATCGAGAAGCTCAGGGTCAGGCTCGCGGTCGGAGACCCGAAGCCGATGCCGCGCGGTCCGCAGGTCCCCTGGGACAGCAGCTTCTTCCGCATCCGCAACGGCGTCGTGAACGGGCTGAGCTCGCAGATGAGCGCCCCGCAGCGGTGGGACGTGCTGGCGGCGGTGCGGGACCTGGGCCGTGCGCTCATCGCAGAGCCCTGGGACGAGGAGACACGGAAGCTCGCCGGGAGCCACCAGCAGATGTGGAACGAGCTGACCGAAGTGCTGCTTCGCCTACCCGCGCTCGCGCTGCGCGCCGTCTCGCCGGCGTTCGACGACGAGGCCCGCGCGGCCATGCTCACCGTGCTCGCGGAGATCGACGCGAGCGGGCTCGCCGCGCCCGAAGCCGCAGTGCGCCGGGTCGAGCTGACGCCGGAGGATGCGAAGGCGGCCTGGCCCGCGTATGGGCACGGCTTCGATACCGCCCACGGCCGGGTGCTCCTGCTCGGCGTGTACCAGTCCCGCACCGGCGTGAAGATCCAGCGGGCCTTCGAGTTCAGCCGAGACGGGCGGTTCGAGGCGGTGCCGGGCTGGAAGATCCTCGAGGAGGAGCGATCCGACCCCTGGGCCCGGCAGGCCGCGCTCGGCCGCTTCGTGGAGCTGGCCCGGGAGCGCGGGCCGGTCATGCCGGACCCGGCGGCGGCCGAGCGCCTGAGCGAGATGACCGGTCTCAGCCTGCTGCGCGCGAAGAACGTGCTCACCGGACTGCCGACCCTCGCCCTCGACAACTACGAGAAGTTCTCCGCCGAACTGCTCACCCTGCTCGGCACCAAGCAGACCGAGCTGCTCGCCGCCGGCCGCCGGTTCGAATCGCACCGGCTGCACCCGGTTACGGTCGGCCGTCTGCTCAGCACGCTGATGCCGCCGACGCCCGAGGCGCTGTGGACCTCCGGCCCGCTGGCGGAGGCCGTCGGCGAAGTCTGGGTCAAGTATTTCGGCCGGCTCGAGCCGCTGCCCGAGTGGCTGCGCGAGCTCGCGGCGAAGGAGTCCGGCCCGTCGCTGGTCCAGGGACTGCTGAGCCTCAACCTGAAGGCCGCCTTCAGCGCCGAGGACACCCCGGGCAGCAGCGCGCTCGCGGAAGCGCTCGGCGCACTGATCTGGCTGGCGTACGCGCTGCCGGTCGGCGATCCGCTGCGCGCCCGGCTTCCGCAGGCCCTTGACCTGCTGCGGCAGCACGTCGCCGGGCCGGACTACTCCGTCGTGGTCGCCGGGATGAGTAAGCAGGACGTGCCCCCGCTGATGAACCTCCTCGGGCTCGAACTGGTCGAGACGAACGGCAAGCTGACCGCCGGGCCGCTGCTCTTGAGCGACCATAACAGCTGGTGGTCGCAGATCCGGCTGCGGCCGAGCCTGCTGCGCGGACCGGACGACCCGGTGCTGCGCTACTTCGCCGAGCCCACGCCAAATCAGGAGCCTGACGCCGTCGCGCTGTCGATGATCCTGGGCAAGGAGCTCGACCGCCTGCTGGCCGCAGGCACCGACGCGCCCGGCACCGCCGTCGAGCCCGGGAGGAGCACGCCCTATGCGGCGCAGGACCCGACCGGCTCCGTGCCGGACCTCGTCGCCGAAGTCGCCGCCCGGTATGCGATCAGCGAGGACGCCGCCGCGCTCTATCTCATGGTCCTGGCGCTGCCCGACCCCACGGACCGCAACCAGGCTCGGTGGCTCGGATGGAAGCCCGCCCGGCTCAAGGCCGCGCGCACTGAACTGGCCGCCACCGACCTCGTCATCGATGGCGCCCGCCCGCGGGCGGCCCGCACGCTGTTCCTCCCCGGTCCGTGGTATGCCCTCAGCTCGCCGCACCTCCCGCTGGAGAGCTGGAAGTGCGCGCCCCTCGGCGTCAGCGACGAGGGCCGGGTCCAGTTCGGCCGGGCGCTGCCGCGTATTCCGGTAGCCGAGCTGTACCGCGCCGCCTGGCAGCGGATCCTCGACGGGGACGCCCCCCGGTACGAGGAGCTCGCCTCTCCGCGCGGCCGCCGGTGACCGACCTCGACCCCCTTTCCGTCCGATCCGCTCTCCTGGAAAGCGACCATGACCACTGACACGACCGCACCTGCCCGCCAGGTCGAACCCGCCGAGCACGTGTGGGCCGCAGAGCTCGACTTCCTCGCCGCCTACGATGCAGGTCCCCGCCCGACCGGCTGGCGGCTGACCCCGCGCGCCGTGGTCACCTTCATCTGCGGCAGCGACGGCGAGGCGCTCGCGCACCCGTCCGCGGCGAAGGGCGCCGGCAAGTCCGCCGGTGCGAGCGCGACGCCCGCGGAGCTCGTCATCGCCCGCAAGTTCGTCGGCGACCGGGATCTGGTCGAGCGCTGCGTCGTCACCCTCGCCGGCGAGCGCGGCCTGCTGCTCGTGGGCGAGCCGGGCACCGCGAAGTCGATGCTCTCCGAGCTGCTCTCCGCAGCGGTCAGCGGCGATTCCACCCGGGTGGTCCAGGGCACCGCGGGCAGCACCGAGGAGCAGCTCAAGTACGGCTGGAACTATGCGCTGCTGCTCGCCCAGGGCCCGAGCGAGCAGGCGCTGGTGCCCTCACCGGTGATGGCCGCGATGCGCGCGGGCGCCGTGGCCCGGGTGGAGGAGATCACCCGCTGCCTGCCCGAGGTCCAGGACGCGCTCGTCTCGGTCCTGTCCGACCGCCGCATATCCGTACCCGAACTGTCCGGCGAGCGCGACGGCGCGGTCTATGCCGCCCCGGGCTTCACCGTGATCGCCACGGCGAACCTGCGCGACCGCGGCGTGTCCGAGATGTCCGCGGCGCTCAAGCGGCGCTTCAACTTCGAGACCATCGGCCCGATCGGCTCGCTGGCAGCCGAAGTCAGTCTGGTGCGCGACCAGGCCAAGGCCGCGCTGGCGCGGGTCGACGCGCCGTACGCCGTGGACGACGCGGTGCTCGAAGTGCTCGTCACCGCCTTCCGCGATCTGCGCAACGGCCGCAGCGTCGAGGGCTGGGACGTGGAGCGCCCGTCCACGGTCATGTCCACCGCCGAGGCGGTGAGCGTCACCACCTCCCTCGCCCTGTCCGTCGCGTACTTCCCCGGCGGACGCGACCCGCTCGATCTGGTCCCCGGCCACCTGATCGGCGTGGTGCGCAAGGACGACCCCGCCGACGCCGACCGTCTGCTGGCCTACTGGGACGGTGCCGTGCGCAAGCG
This sequence comes from Actinospica robiniae DSM 44927, assembly GCF_000504285.1. NCBI lineage: Bacteria > Bacillati > Actinomycetota > Actinomycetes > Catenulisporales > Actinospicaceae > Actinospica > Actinospica robiniae. The sequence goes on from NZ_KI632511.1 coordinate 2,050,172, forward strand.
CGCGCAGGAGGACGCGGCGGCGAAGTCGTGGCGGCGGCTGTGGGAGCTGCGCGATGTCCTCGGTGGCTGACACGCGGGTCGCGACAGCGGCCGATCCCGCCGTCGCGCTCGAAACCCTTGCCGCGTCGCGGGATCCCTACTTCATCGGCGTCCGGCATCACTCGCCGGCACTGGCGGCGGCGGTGCCCGCGCTGTTGGACGAGTTCCAGCCCGAGGTGCTGCTGATCGAGTTGCCGGCCGAGGCAGCTCCCTGGCTCGGCCACCTCGCCGACCCGGAGACGTATGCGCCGATCGCTCTGGCCGGTGCGGCTGGCGAGGGCGGAGAGGTGGCGTTCTACCCGTTCGCCGACTTCTCGCCGGAACTGGCCGCGGTGCGCTGGGCGCAGGCACACGGCGTGCCCGTGCTCCCCTGTGACGCACCGCTCGGCCTGATAGCCGGCTCGCTGCCTGGTGAGGCGGCCGGACTCTCCGAGAATGACGCGCCGAGGCCTGGTTATCACGAGGCGCTGCGCGCGGCCCGCTCCGGGCGCGCCTCCGACGATCTGTGGGACCGTCAGGTCGAGGCGCGTGCTCCCGGCAACAGCCCCGAGCAGGTGCGGCGGGCCGCGCTGGCGGTGGGTTGGGCGCTGCGTGAAGACGCGCCGCAGGTCGCGCTGCGAGATCTGGCCCGCGAGGCGTGGATGCGCGCTGTGCTGCGCAGCGTCGAGGGCCGCCGTGCCGCGATGCTGCTCGGGGCGTTCCATATTCCGGCCATGATCGCCGGAAGTGCTGAATCCGACGCGGATGCAGCCGCGGCCGCGGTCGCCGCCGAGTACTCCGACGAGCTCGTCGCCACGAAGACCAAGGACGTGGCGGCTGAGGCGATGTCCCTCGTCCCGTACACCTTCAAGCTGCTGGACGAGCGGTCCGGCTACCCCTCGGGAATCCGCGACCCTGCCTGGCAGCAGTCCGTCTTCGAGGCGGCGGGCGATCCGGGCCGCGTTGACGCGGCGGCGGCGTCGCATCTGGTCGAGTTCTGCCGGGCCCTGCGCGAGGGAGGGCATCCGGCCGGGCCTGGCGAGGCCCAGCAGGCCCTGCGGTTCGCGCTGGATCTGGCCAGCCTGCGCGGGCTGGCCGCCCCGGCACGCGGGGAGATCGTCGAGGCCGCGCAGGCGGTACTCGGGCACGGCGACTCGCTCGGGCGTGGTCAGGCGCTGGCCAAGGCGCTGGAGACCGCGCTCGTCGGGGACCGGCACGGGCGGCTCGCGCCGGGTACTCCGTTGTCCGGGCTGCGTGCCTCGGTCGAGACTCTGCTGCGCGAGCTGCGGCTGCCGGGGCCGCGCCAGGCCGGTCGCGAACTGCGGCTCGACCCGTTGCGCTCGCCGCTCGACCGGCGGCGCGAGATCGCGTTGCGGCGCCTGGCGGCATGCCAGGTCCCTTACGCGCAACAGCGGGAGCTGGTCGCGCCGGGCGGCCTGCCCGCGCTGACCACGGCGTGGCAGGCGCAGTGGACGCCCTCCGTCGAGGCCCAACTCAATATCCTGACCGCGCGCGGGCTGACTTTGGCCCAGGCCGCGGAGAACACGCTGCGGCTGCAACTGCGCGCGCAGCGCGAAGCCGGCGGCCCGAGCGTGGGTGAGACCTTGGCGGGTCTGCTCGCCGCGGCCGAGTGCGGGGTCCCGGCCGTGCTCGCGGAGCGAGTGCACGACCTGATCCACGTGGTCATCCCGACCGCATCGCTCGCCGAGTTGATCAGCGCCGCCCAGCTCGCCGACCGCATCAACACCGGCCACGTTCCGGGCACGCCGATCGCCACGCGTTCAGGCGGCGACGCAGCCCAGCAGTCCGGGCCGATCCCGGCGGACATCGGGGAGCTGATCGACGCTGCGGCGCTTCGTCACCTCGACGGGATGTGCGGCAGCCAGGATCTCGCGGACGCAAAGGCGCTGACCGCGTTCACGCTACGCGGCGTCGAGAGTGGCAGCGCACTGCGAGCCGTCCGTGCGCTCAAGCGGCTGGAGCACGAGGGTGCGCCGATGATCTCGGGTGCGGCCGGGGCCTGCCTCGTGCTGACTGGCGCGACCGCGCCGAACGCCCTGGGCGTGCGACTCGTCGGCTGGATCGACACGGCCACGCACCGCTCCGCACGCTCGGCGCTGCGTGAGCGACTCAGGGGCCTGCTGGCCGCTGCGGAACCCCTGCTCGACCTCGGCCCGGCGTTGCTTGAGCCATTGGTGGCGCGGGTGAACTCGTTGCCGGACAAGGAGTTCCTGGATCGGCTGCCCGCACTGCGCGGCGGGTTCAGCCGCGTCGACGAGTCCGGACGTGACAGGGTTCTGCGGGCCGTGGAGGAACTGCTCGGCGGCGGTGCCGACCTGTCCGGCGGCCGCGCGATGGCCGGTGAGGTCACGCCGGAGGATCTGGCAGACGCCGCCGCGGCGGACCTGGCGGGCCGCAATGCCCTGCTGGCTACCGGAATCCCGTTCGCGCAGGCCGTGACGGCGGCCGGTCCGTCGATGACCCCTGATGTCGACGCCGCTTTCGCCGTCGCCGTCGACGCACAGCTCGAATCGTCACAGGCGTCAGCGCCGGCGTTGCTCAGTCCGGGCGATCGGTGGCGGCTGGTGCTCGCCCGCCGGGAGAGCGAGTGCTCCGGTGCGGCCCGCCGGTACGGCATCGCGCTCGACGAGCTCTACGGACACGGCAACAGCGGAAGGTCGGGCCGGCGCGGCGGTTCCGCGTCGTCCGGCGGAGGGCGGGAGGCCGCCTTCCCGAATGTGCGCGAATGGGCGAAGGAGCTCGAAGCCCTGTTCGGCAAGGGAATCCGCGAGGAGGTGCTGTCCGCGGCCGTCGCCTCCGGGCATCTCGAGGCCGCCCTCCTGCTCGACCCCGCGACCGTCACCCCGAGCGTGGAACTGCTGCGCAACGTTCTCTCCATGGCCGGCGGCCTCCCGGAGAACTCGCTGGCCCGGCTGCGGCCGCTGGTCAAGCGGCTCGTCGACGAGCTCACCCGGCAGCTGGCCAACCGCCTGCGTCCGGCGCTGCACGGCCTGACCAGTCCCCGGCCCAGCGCTCGGCCGACCAACCGGCTCGACTTCGACCGTACCGTGCGGGCCAACCTCGCCTCGGCGCGGCGCGAGCCGGACGGCCGGGTGACGCTGCTGCCGGAGCGGCCGGTGTTCCGCTCGCGGGTGCGCAAGAGCGCCGAGTGGGACCTGATCCTGGTCGTCGACGTGTCCGGCTCGATGGAGTCGTCGGTGATCTGGTCCGCGCTGACCGCGTCGGTCTTCGCCGGCATCAGCACGCTGCGAACACACTTCCTGGCCTTCTCCACCGAGGTGGTCGACTTCACCGACCGGGTGAGCGATCCGCTGAGCCTGCTGCTGGAAGTGCGGGTCGGCGGCGGTACGCATATCGCGGCCGGGCTCGCCCATGCCAGAAGCCTGATGACAGTCCCCTCACGCACGCTGATCGTGACGATCAGCGACTTCGAGGAGGGCTACCCGGTCGGCGGCCTGCTCGCCGAGGTGCGCAAGCTCGCCGAGTCCGGGGCGACGCTGCTCGGCTGCGCCAGCCTGGACGACGAGGGCGCGCCGCGCTACAGCGTGCCGATCGCCCAAGCCGTGGTGGCTGCCGGCATGCCCGTGGCAGCGTTGAGTCCGCTGGAGCTGGCCGCGTGGGTGGGAGAGAGGATCAGATGACGGAGAAGGAAGCAGCCATGCCCCGTATTCAGGGCCCGGCCTTGGCGGAGATCCTCGAGGCGCTCGCGCCGCGGCTGCACAAACGTCTCGATGCCGCGCTCGAGCGGGCGCGCGGGTGGCCGCTCGAGGAGCAGCCGCACAGCACGGCCGACGTTGCGGAAGCCGCAAACGGCAACACCGTGACGTTCCGCGTCGACGAGGAGACGTCGGTCACCCTCCGCCTGACCGACGGGGTCGTCGTGAAGGCGCAGGACGTCTCGTGCGACTGCCTGCTCGCACCCGCATGCCTTCACCGCGCGGCCGCCGCAGCGGTCCTGCCTTTGGATGAGGGGACTGCGACCGGGTCGAAGTCCGACGCGGCGCGGACCGAGGACGATCGCACCGAACTCGCCGCCTCCGAAGCGCCGGGTACACCGCTCACGGCGCGCGAGCGCGCCGCGGCGACCGCCCTTTGGGAAAGCGCGACTGCCGTGCTCGTGGCGGGCCTCGTCGGAGCGAACCTCTTCACCGAGGCGGCACTCGCCCGCGCGACGCACGACGCCCGCGCGGTCGGACTGCACCGCGCGGCATCGCTGGGCACGCGTGTCGGCACCGACCTGCGCGCCGCCCGCGAACGCCGCCCCGAGCACCGCCTCGAGCAACTCGCGTCCGATCTGCGCGACCTGCTGAGCGTCACGTACCAGCTCACGCACGCCACGGAACCGCCGGCGCTCTCCGAACTACGAGGGCAGGCCCGCCGCAGCTATCGCGAACACGGCGGCATGCGCCTGCACGGCCTGTTCACGGAGGCGATCGTCTCCGGCACCGGACACGCGGGCGTGGTCGGCCACCTCGTCGACGAGCAGGGAGTCATCTGGAGCACAGCCACGATCGCGCCCGGCGGCCCCGAACTGGTCCGCTCCAGCTATGACAGTTCCCTCAAACTCGGCGGCACCACGCTCACGCACCGCGAACTCGGCCGCTCAGGCATGCTGCTCAGTGGCGGGGCGAGCTCGGAGGACCGCCGGCTGAGCGGCGGCGCCGCGACCAAGGCCGTGCGGACCGAGAGCGCGGGTTGGGCGACTCCGGCGATATCCGGGCTCTTCGACCGCCCGGTAGCGGACCAGTTGGCGCGTGCGCTGCGGGCCGATCGCGACGACGAGAGCTTCGGCGCTGGCGACGACCTGGTCTTCCTGCGCGCCCACGTCCTCGGCCAGGACGAGACGGGCCTCATCCTCGTCCTCGACACGCGCGACGCCGAGGACGCCGCGGCGGCCGAACCGAGCGCCACGGCAGGCGCCGTCGCCGAGGCACTTACCGTGATCCACTGCCTCCTGCCCGGGGACTCACCGACCACGCGCCACAACCTCGCGCGTCTCGCCGCCGTCAAACCGAGCCTGAAGCTGATCGCGCGTCCGGACCGCACCCGGCCGGGCACGGTCCGGGGCCTGGCGATCAACTTGGAGGGAGAGCTGATCAACCTCGGCCTCGACCGCATCCCGGTGCCCAAGGAGGAGCTGCGGATCGAGAAGGACGATGCCGACGCCGCACAGACCGACGCTCCGGTGAATCAGAGCGATGGAGCGCCGCTCACCCCGCTCATCCCCGCCGACCCGACAGCCCTGCACGTGGTGCAGCACCGCGTCGAGCAGTCCGTCGCCGCCGGACGAGCCGTCACCCGCACGGCACTGCTCGACAGAGACTGCGCCCGCCTCGACAGTGACGCGCTGCACACGGCCGCAGCGCTCCTGCGCGACCTCGCGGTGAAGGCCGAGCCGGCGTTCGACGAGTTCCAACGCCCGATCGACTCCGCCCAGCGCCCCCGCGACGGCTACCCGCTCGCCTGGCTCGCCGCCGCCGTCTACGCCCACGCGGCCACGCAGGAGCGGACGGTGAGCCGCTGGCTGCGAGTGCTGGCGTGAATTCGGTTGGTGGGTAGAGGGGTGCTGCCATAGCGTACGAGGCCATGGCGACAATGAAACCGTCTGTTGTGCCTGCTGACGTCTTGGCCGAGATCAATCGCGACCACGGGACCAGCTATGAGCTAGCGGGTGCGCTCAGCGGCGGTTTCCAGGGCGGTGCGTGGCAGATCGTCGGGCCAGACGGCAGCAGGGCCGTTCTCAAATCGAACGAAACGCACGGTTCCTGGCACCGCGTCGTCCTCGCCGCGCAGTCCAAAGTCGCTGATGCGAGGCGGCACGGCTATCCAACGCCGGCCTGGTTGGCGGCCGGGCTCACGACGCAAGGATTCGCCTACCACATTCAGGAGTTCGTACCCGGGCGCCCCGCCGAGCGCGTGACCGAGCCGCTGGCCCTGCAGATGGTCGAGGTTCTGGAAGGCTGCGCGGCTGGGCATCGCCCGGACCAGTACGGTGACCCGCGCTCGGACTGGTCGCAATTCGTCTTGGGCGAGATGACCCGCGCCGCGGACTCGTTGCCGTCACGGGTCGCAGCACTCGGCCCCGACGAGGCGGCCGTGGCCGAGCGCGTGCTCGCCTTCCTGAATCGAGTCGGACCCGTGCGACTGCCTGCCGACGACCTCGTACACGGTGACCTCAACCTGGGCAACGTGCTCACCGATGCCGACGGCAGGCTGGTCGGCATCGTGGATATCGAAGCCCTGGGCGCGGGAAGCCGCGCTATCGACTACGCGTCCTTATGGCACAGCGGCGCGGACGTTGCAGACCCCGGTGACAGCGCAGGACTGAATCTGGTGCGCGCGGCCGGGGAACGCTCGGCCGGGCCGGCGGGGTTCGCCTTGTGCGCGCTGTGGAACGCCCTGGAGTACATCAGGTTCGGCGCCGACCTGCACGGCGCCGTCGGCAGCGCCCGCGCGGTCGCGGCGGCTCATCGGCGCTTGGACCTGCTCGCGGCCCCGTCACACTGACATGGATTGATGGTCGGCTGAGTGATCGTCGTGGTGGGGGCGGGCGCTTCGCGTCGCCCGGTTTCTTCTGTCCACCCGCCCACCCGTTGCGTTGGCGGGGTGGGCTGGGGTTTCAAGATCTCGCCTCCGGCGCGGGCCCTTCCCTCGGAGAGAGATGCCGGGGTTTGTGGGGTACTGGCGTTGGCGGGGCGGGCTGGGGTTCGGGATGGTGAGGTTGCGGGGGTGTGCTCTCTCCTCGGTCGGTTCCCGGAGGCAATCAGGAACCTGCCGGGAGGTCAAGCGGCGGTGGTTTCCGCTGATGCTGGATCTTGCATCGCGCCGCTTGACCTCCCGGCAGAACCCCAATGCCGCGTAGTTAAGGGTTCTGGTGGTCTGTCAAGGGCTGTTTCTTGATCGTGTAGGTGCCGGGGGCTGTTTTGGTCAGGAGTCCTTGGTGGGCCCAGCGGTTGATTCTGACGCCCAGGTTGTTGGTGTGTTTTCGGCCGCTGATACCGAGGGCGGCGGCGATCTCGGGGATGCGTCGGGGCTGGTAGGGGGTCTGTCGGAGGAGGTTCAGGACGTGGTTTTTCTCGGGTGCTCGGCCGGGTTGGCCGGGTTGGCCGGGGGGTGGGGCGGGTGGCGGGGTGATGGTGGGCGGGTGGATCGTGAGGGTGATGCCGGTGATCGTGGTGCTGTGGGTGGGTCTGGTGGGGTCTTTGTAGGTGTAGCGCTGGCCGGGGGATTTGAGTTTGCGGGTGCTGTGGCGGGGGCGGCGGGCGGGGTTGGGGTGGGCCAGGACGGCGTGGCCGATGGGCCCGGGCCGGTCGGTGGGGTTGCCGAGGTCGGCGAGGATGGTGTGGGTGCGGGCGGTGTGCAGGGCGAGGGTGAAGGACATCCGGTCGGGGTCGGTGCCGGGGATTGTTTCGGCTGCTTCGCACATGAGGGTGCGTAGGGCCTGGTAGACGGTGAGGATGCCCCACATCTCCTGGGCCAGGCCCGCGGGGTCGCGTGAGCGTAGGACGCGTCCGTCGAGCAGGGTGTGGCGGATGGCGAGGAACGCGGTCTCGGTCTCCCAGCGTTCGTGGTAGAGGGCGAGGAGTGTGGGTGCGGGGTCGGACCGGTGTTCGAGCAGGGTGGTGATCAGCCGGTAGGTGCCGGTGTGGGTGGAGCCGTCGGTGGCGGTGACGGTGACCTCGGCTTCGATCACCCGCATCCTGAGTGTGCCGATCAGGGTGAGGTAGGAGCCGTCGGGTAGGTGTGCGAGCACGGGCGGGCGGCGGTTGGCGGTGGCGCGCACGAGCAGGTGTGCCCCGGTGCCGGCGGCTTTGGCCAGGAAACCGGCGGCGTCGAAGCCGCGGTCGGCCAGTAGCAGCATGCTCGCGTCGAGGTGGGCAAGGAGTTTCTCGGCGTAGGCGATCTCCCCGGTGCCACTCGGTCCGAACACCGCTGCGGCCAGTGCGCGGGTGCCGGTCTCGGCCAGGGTCATGAGCATCAGCATCGGGTAGCCGGCGTGTCCGTGGCGTACCGGTGCGCGGCCGTAGACGGCCCGGTTGTCCGGGGTGTCGGGGATCTTGGTGGAGGAGCAGCCGTCGAACGCGACCGTGCGCCACCTGCGGTAGCGCGTTCCGGGGGTGTGTGGTTGCGCGATCGGGCCGGCGAGCACGTCGAAGAGCGCTTTGACCGGTTCCGGCCCGATCCGCCGGCGTGCGTCGCGCAACGCCTTCTCCGAGACCGCCGGTGCCCTCAGTCCCGCGCTCAGCACGGAGAACACCCCGGATATCGGGGCCTTCTCGAACAGCGCCATCGCCAGCACGAGGTAGAGCGCGACGCGTGAGGGCAGCCGGCGCACTCGCCGCTCGGTGCGGCCGGTCTCGGCGAGTACCGCGTCGACCAGCTCGAACGGGATCACCTGTGTCAAAGGACCGAGATGGCCCGCGGCGAAGGAACCACAGGCGCGCGTGATGGCGCGGGTGAGAGCGGGCATGGCAGACTTGGCAGGCAACGAGACCTCTGATTTCCCGGGCAGTCCTGGCAGACCGCACCGGTGTATCAGAGGTCTCGTCCCGTTCGCGCGTCCACCACCCCGACCAAGACCGACATGCCCTGAAAAGCACCACTTGACAGGGCCGGGAAACCCTTAACTACGCGGCATTGGGCAGAACCCTGATCGGGCTTCGCCTGCCCGACCGAGGAGAGAGCCCACCCCCTGGGGAGTGGTGCGAGCTGCGCTCGGGCCCGGGTCCCGGCCGGTGGCCCGGTCGCGCTCGGTGCGGAAGAATCCTGCACCGCCCTGACCCGACCGACGCTCCTCTTCGGCTGCCTGGTTCGGTCAGCGTGTGGAGTGGTGTCCGGTGGTTCGGCTGTGCTCGATACAGGATGTCGCATCGCGTAGATTCCTGTATCGCCGGTTCCGACACCGCTCCCATCTCCTACTTCAACGCCCGGGAGCATCCGCGAGTTCCCGGGAATATCCCTGATTCTTTTACCACGCAAGGGTCGTATACACGTCTTTTGTCAGTGGCGGCCTCTAGAATAGAAGTGTTCGGGGATGTCGGGGCTGGGGTGGGAGGGTGTCGTGGACGGGGTGGCAGTGGAGATCGCGTCGATGTCCCGCGCGGTGCGGGAGGTGCTCGAGCGTGCACGGGCGGGTGGGGATGATGCGGGGCGGGTTGACGCGGTGCGTGAGGCGATCGTGGAGGTGGGCCGGGCGGCGCAGGCGCTGCACGGGATGCTGCTGACGCTGGTCGGCGAAGGCGACCGACTCGGTATCGCGCGTGGGGGTGTGGGTCCGTGGCTGGCGACGGTGCTGGATGTGACCGAGGGCCGGGCCCGCGCGCTCGCACACGACGCCCGGCTGCTGGCCCGGCTGCCGGGAGTGGAGGCGCAGTTGTGCTCCGGGATGATCGGGCCTGATTCCGCGCGGGCACTGGCGCGCACGGTCAAAGCGGTGCGGGCGACGGGCCTGGATCCCGCGGTGGAGGCCGCGAAGACGCTCGAGGTGACCCGGGAGCGCGGTGCGCGCGCCGGGCTGGAACGGGTACGGGTGCTGGAGGAGCAGGTCGCGCCCGGCTCGATCGAGGCGCGTCACGCGCGGGAACGCGAACGCTCCTTCGCCCGGTTCGCGACGTGCGGAGAGGGTCAGATGCACCGGTGTGAGATCCTGCTCGACCCGGTGCGCGGCGCCGTTTTCCAGGCGGCGGTCGATCTGCAGGTCGCCGAGATGATCCGGACCCGGCAGTTCGACGGCGGAGAAATCGTACCGGAGGACGTGCGCAGCACCGAGCAGATGAACGCGGAAGCGGGAGCGTGTCTAATGGAGTGTGTAAGCGGGTGACCTGTTGAGCAGCAGGTGGTAGTGCCTGGCTGCTAGAAATGGTGACACGCTGTGAGTGGCAAGAAGATGGACCAGGTGCTGTCGGTGGAGGCCGAGGAGCATCTGGTGGAGGAGCTCGAGCAGGTCGAGGGTGCCCGTCGGGTCGCTGCGATCCTGGCTCCGGAGGCGATCGACTCTCTGCTGGCCGAGGCCGAGAAGGCCGGGGGCGGGGCGCAGGAGCTGCTGGCTGCGATCACCAAGGCGGTGCTCGAGCGGGCGCTGCAGGTGGAGATGGCGGATCACCTCGGCTACGAGAAGGGGGATCCGGCCGGGGTCGGCTCGCCCAACTCGCGCAACGGCTCCTACCCCAAGACCGTGGTCACCGCGTCCGGGCCGGTGCGCCTGCAGGTCCCGCGTGATCGGGCCGGCTCGTTCGAGCCGCGGATCGTGCCCAAGCGCACCAAGAGGCTCGGGCAGGTCGACGAGATGATCCTCTCGCTCTACGCCCGGGGGATGTCCACCCGCGACATCCGCGACCACCTCGCCGAGGTCTACGGCGCCGAGATCTCCCCCGCGCTGGTCTCCAACGTGACCGAGGTGGTGCGCGAGGAGATCGCCGAATGGCAGAACCGCGCGCTCGACGCGGTGTATCCGATCCTTTACATCGACGCGATCGTGGTGAAGGTCCGCGAGTCCGGCAGCGTCGTGAACAAGGCCGCGCACCTGGTGATCGGCGTGGACACCGACGGGTACAAGCAGGTGCTCGGCATCTGGATCGAACAGAAGGAGGGCTCCCGGTTCTGGCTCAACGTCCTGACCTCCCTGCGCAACAGAGGCCTGAAAGACGCCCTCGTCGTGTGCTGCGACGGGCTGAGCGGGCTGCCCGAGGCGATCGGGCACGTATGGCCCGAGGCGATCGTGCAGACCTGCGTGGTCCACTTGATCCGCACCTCGATGCGGTATGTCGCCTACGCCGACCGCAAGAAGATCGCCGCCGCGCTGCGCCCGATCTACACCGCCGCGAACGCCTCGGCCGCCGAGGCCGCGCTCGAAGCGCTGCGCGGCACGTTCGCCCGCAGCGCACCCGGGGTGATCTCCGCATGGGAGCGGTCCTGGGAGACGTTCATACCGTTTCTCGACTTCCCCCTCGAGCTGCGACGGGTCATCTACACGACCAACGCCATCGAGTCGATGAACTTCCAGCTCCGCAAAATCAGCAAGACCCGCGGGCACTTTCCCGACGACGACGCCGCGATCAAACTGCTCTACCTCGGCATCCGCCGCATCGAGGGCCGCCACATCGACGGCGAGGGCCGCCACGTGCCGGCCGGACAGCTACGCGGCACCGGAACCTACGGCTGGAAGCGGGCCCTGAACGACTTCGCGATCCGCTTCCCCGGCAAACTCCCGGTCTGACCAGCAAAACCGTCACCGACGGCAACCGCCGACGGAGACCCGAAGAAGGAAGAACCGTCCCCAAACTTACACACTCCAATTGACAAGCCCGGAAGCGGTCACCCGGCTCGCGCAAGTCTTCCTCGATGCCCCGCCCGAGCAGCGCCACGCCCACTTCTCCCTGCCCGCGCTCGCCGTCACCATTCAAGACCCGACCACACCCGCGGCGGCCGTGAAGAAGCCTGCCGGACACGCGGCGGCCGTGAAGGACCCTTCCGCGTATGTGGCGGGCATGAAGGATCCTGCCGTGCACACCGAGATCCCTGCCGGCTGTGCGCGCACGGTATTCGGGGCGCTGGTTCCGGCCGGGCGCCTGCCCAGGCGCGGTGATCCGCGGCGCCATGAGCTGGTGACTGACGGGTGTACGGGTACCTTCGACGGGGTCGCGCTGGACCATGACCCGCGGGCGCGTCTGGCCTCGCCCGCGCAGCGCGGGTTTCTCGCGTGGCGTGACCGGTACTGCACCTACCCGGGCTGTAACCGCCCCCTCACATTCGCCCTGCACGCCCACCACATCGTCCCGTTCGCGCAGGGCGGAGGGACGAGAGTGGGAAACCTCCGGCTGTATTGCGCGAAGCATCACACCACCGTCCACCAGGAGCGGTGATGCATGATCCTGTATCGGCCGCGGCCGGGCCGCCGGACACTGATCCGCACGGCTCCCGGACCACGCAGTCGAAGAGAAGCGGCCGCATACGAGCGGTGCAGGATTCTTCCGGATCGAGCACGGCCAGGCCACGGGCCGGGACCCGGGCCCGAGCGCAGCTCGCACCGGACCTCAGGGGGTGGGCTCTCTCCTCGGTCGGGCAGGCGAAGCCCCATCAGGGTTCTGCCGGGAGGTCAAGCGGCGCCCTGCAAAATCGAGCATCAACCCAAGCCACCGCCGCTTGACCTCCCGGCAGGTCCCTGATTGCCTCCGGGGACCGACCGAGGAGAGAGCACACACCCGCAACCCCACCACCCCCAACCCCAGCCCGCCCCACCAACGCCAGCAGCCACACGAGCCCGGCACTCTCTCCGAGGAAGGGCCTGCCAGCGGCGATTTTCGTCTTGAAACCCCAGCCCACCCCGCCAACGCAACGGGTGGGCAGGGTGGGCAAACGAAACCGTGGGCGAAGCGAAGCACCCGCCCCCACCCGACGAGCACTCAGCCGTATCTACCACCTTTAACACAGACGGATGACGTGTCGCAGTGCAATGATGCATACACCGAGCTTGAGCTGCGTTAGCGACTTTTGGTCTTTGCGGGCCGCGGACCTACTGCCCAGGCGCGACGTAACGTGCGTTGCGATCCACGGTCAGGTAGATCGAGTTCGCCACCGGCCTGTGCATCTCCTCCGCGATGTGCCCGATAAGCCCCGCGCAGCGGGCCAGCAGCACCGTCGCCCGCAGCAGTTCCGCGGGCAGGCCCAGGTCCGCCAGGGCGGCGCCGCTCACTCCGGCCCCGTTGAGCGGCAGATGCTTGCCGAGCACCGTCTGGTGCACGCGGCCGATCGCCTCGAAGAGGGCGAGATGCGGGCCGAAGTGTCCTTCGTCGCGGGCGATTCCGATCAGCCGCGGCGTGCGGGGGTCTCCGGTCTTGTGCACGGGGTGTCCGAGTCCTGGCACGAACCGTCCCGCATCCCGGCAGCGGGTGACGGCGCGCAGGGCGATCGCGTCCCACGCCGCGGCGTCGTCGATCTCGGGCAGAGCACCGTCCACTTCGGCGGCTTCGGCCAGCGCCTCGCCGAGGAACCGGCCGGCGTCCTCGGTGACGCCGAGGAATCGGGAGCCGCCGCCGAGCAGGCCCGCCGCGACTGCGCCCTGGATCGCGTCGGGCGCGCTGAGGTAGGTCAGGCGGGCGGCGATGGCCGTCGGGGTGAAGCCGTGATCGGCCAGGCCGATGAGCACCGCCTCGAAGACGCGTGCCTCGCCGGAGGTCGGCCGGCGCTGCGTCAGGAGCCAGAAGGCGAGCTCGCCGAACGAGACCTTGCCCATCAGATCGTGCGCGAGGTCCTGGCCCAGCAGACTGATGCTCTCGGCGTCCGAGGTGCCGAGGGATGTCGGGAACGAGGTCACGACCGCTCCTTTTCCTTGTCCTGAGTCGGGAAGCCCAGCCATGCGCGGATCTCGTCGCCGTGCTCGCCCAACCCCGGCGGAGCACTCGCGTATCTGGCGGGTGTGGCCGAGAGCGAGATCGGGTTGCGCACCGTCGGCACGTCGCCGGCGAGGACGACCGGCTCGAGGCCGAGTTCCTCCGCGAGTTCCACCCCGCCGCGCACGTCGTTGATGGGGCCGCACGGCACACCCGCGGCCGTGAGCGCCCGGAACCAATCCTGCGCGGAGCGCGTAGCGAGCCGCTCGAGGATCAGGGGGCGAAGCTGCTCGCGATTGTCGTTGCGCCGGCCTACGGTGGCGAACCGCTCGTCGTCCGCGAGTTCCGGCAGGTCGAGTGCGGCGACGAGCTTGCGGAACTGCCCGTCGTTGCCTGCCGCGATGATCAGCGACCCGTCTCCCGTCGGCATCGGCTCATACGGGAACAGGCTCAGGTGGGCGTTGCCCATCCGCTGCGGCACGACCCCGCCGGCGACGTATGCGGAAGTCTGGTTCACCAGCGCCGAGAGCGCGGTGGAGAGCAGGTTGGTTTCCACGTGCTGGCCGAGCCCGGTACGCGAGCGGTGGTGCAGGGCCGCGAGGATGCCGATGGCCGAGTGCAGCCCTGTCATGACGTCGAAGACGGAGATGCCCGCGCGGAACGGCTCTCCGTCCGGCGAACCGGTCAGGCTCATCAGCCCGGACATGCCCTGCACCAGCAGGTCGTAGCCGGGCAGCGAGGCCCCTCCCGCCGTTCCGAAACCGCTGATGGAGCAGTAGATGGAACCCGGGTTGAGGGCGCTGACAGCGGTGTAGTCGAGCCCGAATCGGTCCAGGCCGCCGGGCTTGAAGTTGTGGATGAACACGTCCGCGCGCGCGGCGAGTTCCCGCGCGACCGGCAGATCGGTGTCGGAAGCGAGATCCAGCACGATCGAGCGCTTGTTGCGGTTGACGGACAGGTAGTAGGTCCCGGTGTCGCCTCGCTTCGGCGGCACCCAGTGCCGGGTGTCGTCGCCGGAGGGACCCTCCACCTTGATCACGTCCGCACCGAGGTCCGCGAGAAGCATCGTCGCGTAGGGGCCGGCGAGCACGCGGGAGAAGTCTGCGATCAGGATGCCGGACAGCGGCCCGGACAGCGGCCTGGACGATGGCCCTGACGCCGGATCAGCAGCGTCCTCCAGCTCATGGGCCTGACCCTCTGAAGACTCCACCGGTCCTCCTCACGATGCTGACCGCCATACGGACAACTGTCCGAACTCTTGTCCGCCGCCGTCCCGTTGTCAAGGCCGCGCCGGCCCGCGCGCCCGTCCGAGCGCCGCGTTCAGGACAGCTCGACCTGAGGGCGGGAACGCCACATCGCCCACTCCGCCGACACCTCGCCGGCGGTGTGCAACAGCTTCGGCAGATACTCCTCGGTCAGTCGCTCGACGCTCGTCTCGGCAGCGTGGACGGTGACGTTCATCGCCGCCCTGACCACGCCGTCGCCGTCGCGCACGGGGACTGCGACGGAGCGCACGCCGGGGGCCAGTTCCTCGTCGGCCAGAGCCCAGCCCCGCGCCCGCACCCCGCGGAGTTCGGCCTCGATCTCAGCCCGGTCCGCCTCCCAGGTCCGGTCGCGTCCACCGCCCCGGCCCGAGGCCGGCGGCAGCCCGGACCGGCTCGGTTCGGCGAGCGTCGCGGCCAGTTCGCCCGGGCCGAGCGCGGCCAGCAGCACCTTGCCCTGCGAGGTGCGCAGCGCTGGGAAGCGCGTGCCGATCTGCACGCGGAGAGCGATGATCTTCGGCACCGACACCCGCGCGACGTACACGATGTCCGAGCCGTCGAGCTGACTCATCGACGAGGACTCGCCGGTCTTGCGGACGAGGTCTTCGAGGTGCGGCCGGGCGATCTCCCAGAGGCCTTGGGAGCTCACGTAGGCCATGCCCAGCCGGAGCACCCGCGGGGTGAGCCGGAAACCGCCCGCCTCCGCCCGGACGTAGCCGAGTTCCTCGAGGGTGAGCAGCAGGCGGCGCGCGGTGGGGCGGGCGAGCCCGGTGGCGGCGGCCACCTCGGTGAGCGACATCAGCGGGCTGCGCTCGTCGAAACAGGCCAGCACGTCGAGGCCGCGGGCGAGCGCCTCGACGAAATCAGGGCCGGTGCCTCGTCGGGTCATCGGGTCCTCACGCAGCTTTCTGGTCGAAGGATCGGGGCCGGGGCGGCCGGGCGGGGGGCCAGCCTATTGACAGCATGCCGCCACCGGAGCAAGGTTCCGATAGCGCCGTCACGCGGACAATTGTCCGCCATCTTCGGCGGGAAGGAGGACACCAGTTCCGTGGCGAAGCTCGTGGCGATCCTGGCCACCACCCACCACCCGTTCTACTACCGCACCAGCCGTCTGCCGCCCGAGCAGGCGCCGCCGTTCGCGGCGGAGTGGGTGCGCAAGGTCGCCGCCTACCGCGAGACCCTCGCCCGGATGCGCCCGGACGTCCTGGTGATGGTCGGCTCCGACCACTTCCACCAGCTCTGGCTGGACAACATGCCGCAGTTCCTCGTCGGCAAGGCGCCCTTCTACGACGCCAACTACTACAACGAGGAACGCGAGTTCGGCCTGCCGCGCCTGCTGCTCACCGGGCATGAAGAGCTCTCCACGCACATCCTGCGCGCCGGGCTCGACGCCGGGTTCGACCTCGCGTTCTCCAACGAGCTGCGCGTGGACCACTCGATCACCTGCCCGATCCTGACCGTCCGGCCGGACAACGACCTTCCGGTGGTCCCGATCTACACCAACATCTTCGCGCCGCCGCTGCCCCGCCCGGAACGCTTCGTCGCCCTCGGCCGCACCCTGCGCGCGGTGATCGAGTCCTGGCCGAGCGAGCTGCGGGTGGCCGTGATCGGCACCGGCCACCTCTCCCTCGAGCTCGGCGGCCCCCGGCAGTTCGGGCCGCACGGCCCCGACCCCGAGTTCGACGCGCGCGCCGTGGAGTGGATCGCCAACGGCGACATCGACGGCTGCCTCGCCAACGTCACGCTCGACAGCCTGCACGCCCCGGGCAACGCCACGCACGGATTCATGGACTTCATGCTCATGATGGGCGTGGCCGGATACGCGAAGGCCGACTACGCCGACAACCTCGACCTCTTCCACACCATGGAGGCCTACTTCACCTGGTACCCGAACGGAGCCGACGCGTGAGCAAGTACCTGGTCGACAAATTCCTCTACACGATCGACCGCGATCCCGAACTCGTCGAGCGCTACCGCGAGGACCCGGCCGGCACCCTCGAGTGGTGGGAGCGGGACGAAGCCGGGCGCATCCTCAACTGCCCGACCGGCGAGGCGAGCACCTGGCTGTCGTTCACCGACGTCGAGCGCACGGCTCTGGCCGCTCACGACCACGTCGCCCTCTTCGGGCTCGGCGCGCACCCCTTCCTCACCCTCACGCTCTGGATCGCGATGTTCGAACGCGACTTCACCGAGCCGCTCGGGATGCAGCTGGACTACGCCGCGAAGCTCGCCCACCTCGGGCTGCCCTACCCCGACATCAGTACATGAATACCGGACTGTGAGGCGCACGATGACCGACTCCACCCCTCTCCCCGACTTCGCCCCCGGCCGCCCGATCGTCTTTCGCAACGCGACCATCCTGACCATGGACCGAGCCGGGCTGATCGAAGGCGGCGACCTCCTCGTCCTCGGCGACCGGATAGCCGAGATCGGGCACGGCCTGGTCGTACCCGACGGCACAGCCGAGATCGACGCCGGCGGCGGCATCCTCATGCCGGGAATGGTCGACACACACCGGCACATGTGGCAGACGGCCCTGCGCGGACTCGGCGCGGACTGGACCCTCAGCCAGTACTTCGTGTTCTACTACCTGACCTGGGGAAAGATCTTCCGCCCCGAAGACATCCACGCGGGCAACGCGCTATCCGCCCTCGAAGCCGTCGATTCCGGTGTGACCACCACGCTCGACTGGTCGCACGGCCTGCAGACGATCGACCACGGCGAAGCGGCCGTCGACGCCCTCAAATCCGCGCCCGGACGCTACGTGCTCGCCTACGGCAACCTGCTCGGCGCGCCCTGGGAATGGAGCAACAGCAAGGACTTCCGCGCGTTCGTCGCACGCACGGCCGGCGCCCGAGACGACAGGTTCGGCCTCCAGCTCGCCTTCGACGTCACCGCTGACCCCGCCTTCCCGGAGAAGGGCGCCTTCGAAGCGGCACGCGAACTCGGCCTGCGTGTAACCACCCACGCGGGCGTCTGGGGTGCGACGAACGACACGAGCATCCAGCTGATGTGGGACCACGGCTTCATGACCCCGGACGTCACCTACGTCCACGCCGCGACCCTGACCGACGACTCCTACCAGCGCATCGCCGCATCGGGCGGCACCGTCTCCGTCTCGACCGAGAGCGAGCAGAGCGCCGGCCAGGGCTACCCGCCCACCTGGCAGCTGCGCAAGCACGGCATCCCCGTCTCGCTGTCCATGGACACGAGCGTGTGGTGGAGCGCCGACCTGTTCTCCGCGATGCGCGCCACCCTCTCCGCGGACCGCTCCCGCGAGCACCTCGAAGCCCACGCGAAGGGCGAGACCGTCGTCCACAACCTGCTGCGAGCCGAGGAAGTCGCCCACTGGGCGACCATCGGCGGTGCCCGGGCCCTCGGCCTCGACGCGGAGATCGGCAGCCTCGTCGCGGGCAAGAAGGCCGACATCGTCCTGATCAAGAACGACCACTCCCCCGCGCTCTACCCCCTGCTCCACCCGTACGGCACGCTCGTCTTCCAGGCCGGGCGCGGCGATGTCCACACCGTCCTCGTCGACGGACAGCCCGTCAAATACGCACACCGGCTGTTGAACTCGAAGCTCGAAGCAGCAAAGGCCGAAGTCGCCCGCACCGTGGAGCACGCCCGCTCGACCATGGGCGAGGAGGCGTGGCGCGAGAGC
The DNA here is from genome assembly GCF_000504285.1 of Actinospica robiniae DSM 44927. Classification (NCBI taxonomy): domain Bacteria; kingdom Bacillati; phylum Actinomycetota; class Actinomycetes; order Catenulisporales; family Actinospicaceae; genus Actinospica; species Actinospica robiniae. The sequence continues at coordinate 2,068,462 of NZ_KI632511.1, forward strand.
GTGACGCCGCAGCTCCCGGACGCGGAACGCATTCCGAATCCCTACACCTACACGGACTTCGACGGCGGCGACGCGCGGCACCAAGCCCAGTCCTAGGCTGCGGCGGCCAGACGCAGACGGAACCGGTCGGCGCTCGTTTCCCCGGGCCCTGATTTTCCGCGACAGAGGCCTGACGTCCGGGCTTCGCAGGCGTCAGAATGGTCGTGTCGGTGACGCAGGCTGCGCACAGCGGCCGGCAACTGCGGAGGGCGGCGGGGATGAACGCGGGCAGCGAGAACGACGGAGGCTTGATCGACTTCGGCGGAGCTGAGGCACCCGGCCTCGGCTCCCTCGATGTCGCGTGGGACCACGGCGTACGCGGCAAGCGCGCGCCAGCCCAGGAGCGGATCCAGGTGCACCGCTACAACGAGCACACGGTGATTCTGCGGCAGAGCAGGTCCGTCAAGCGCGAGGCGCCCTTCATGTTCTTGCTCTTCGGCAATGAGCGCGCCGTGTTGCTCGACACCGGCGCGACCGCCGAGACGGAGCTCTTCCCGCTGTGTGCCCACGTGGACCGTCTCATCGAGGAGTGGCTCGAGCACCATCCGCGCGAAGGGTACGAGCTCGTCGTCGCGCACACCCACGACCACGGCGACCACGTGGCAGGGGACGTGCAGTTCGCCGATCGGCCGCATACGCGCGTGGTCGCCCACGAAGTCGAGGCCGTGCGTACGCATTTCGGCTTCAGCCAGGCGTGGCCCGCGGAGACCGTGGCCTATGATCTCGGCGGCCGTGTCCTCGACGTCATGGGCTCGCCCGGCCACCACGCCACCGCGATCACCTTCTACGACCGGTGGACGGGCATCCTGTTCACCGGCGACACCGTCCTGCCCGGCCGGCTCTACGCCTTCGACTTCGCCGCGTTCCGTGCCAGCCTGGACCGGATGGTCGCGTTCACGCAGACCCACCCGGTCACCCACGTCCTAGGCTGCCACGTCGAGATGACCAACCGGCCGCGCCGCGACTATCCCCTCGGCACGACCTACCAGCCCGACGAGCGGGCCCCGCAGATGACGGTCGCGCAACTCATCGCGGTCCGCGACGCGGCCGATGCCGTGGCCGGGCGCCGCGGCGTCCACGCGTTCGACGACTTCATCATCTACAACGAGCCGAGCCCGCTGGTGTTGCTCCGACTGATCGCCCGCGGACTGCTCGCGAAGGCAGGCCTCAGCCGCGCCTAGGCCGGGCTAGGTTGGCTACATGACCTTGCTGCGGCATTCCGCGAGTCCCCGGACAGCGCTCCCCCGACCGGTGATCGGCATAGCCGGCCTGGGGATCGAGTCCTCGACCTTCTCCCCCGCTCGTACGTCGGCCGCGGCCTTTCACCCGCAGCGCGGCGACGAGATCTTGGGCCGGTACCCGTTCCTGGCCGAGGGAACACCGTTGCGCGAGGCCTGCGAGTGGCACGGCGCGCTGCTGGGCAAGGCGCTGCCGGGCGGAATGGTCACCTCCGAGGCGTTCGCGGAGCTGTCGGACGAGCTTATTCAGCGGCTCGCCGATCTGCCGCCGCTGGACGGTCTCTGGTACGACATCCACGGCGCGATGACGGTGGAAGGGATCGACGACGCGGAGGTCGTCCTGCTCGAACGGATCCGCGCCGCAGTCGGCCCGGACGTGGTCGTCTCGACATCGATGGACCTGCACGGCAACGTCTCGCGCGAGCTCGTGCAAGGCAGTGATCTGATCACCTGCTACCGGATGGCTCCCCACGAGGACTATCTGGAGACGAAGGAGCGCGCACTGTGCAATCTCGTCAGCCTGCTGACCACCGGAGCACCGTTGCCCGTCAAGGCCTGGATTCCGGTGCCTGTGCTGCTGGCCGGCGAGCAGACCTCGACCCGCATCGAGCCCGCGCGCGGTCTGTATGCCGCCGTTCCCGAGGTCGAAAGCATGCCGGGGGTGACCGATGCCGCGATCTGGGTGGGTTACGCATGGGCCGACGAGCCGCGCAATCAAGCCGCGGTCGTCGTCACCGGAGAGGACGAGGCGGCGGTCGTGGCAGGCGCGGAACGGCTGGCCCGTGCATTCTGGGATGCCCGCCGCGGCTTCGCCTTCGTCGCGCCCACGGGGACGCTCGACGCGTGCCTGGACGAGGCGCTCACCTCGAGCGCACGCCCGTTCTTCGTGAGCGACAGCGGCGACAATCCGACGGCAGGCGGAGCGGGCGACGTCACCTGGGGGCTCGCGCGCATCCTGGAGCGGCCCGAACTCAAGTCGCCCGACGGCCCGGTCCTGATTTATGCGTCGGTCCCCGGGCCGGAGGCGGTCGACGCGGCGGTGGCGGCCGGGTTGGGCGCGACCCTGACGGTCACCGCCGGCGCTGCGGTGGACGACCGCCACGAGGGCCCGGTCACGATGACCGGCGTGGTCCACGCAGTGCGGCACGGCGACCGCGATGCCGAAACCGAGGTCGTCCTGCATGTCGGCAGCGTCTACGTGATCCTGACGCGCCGTCGCAAGCCGTACCACCTCGAGCACGACTTCACCGGCCTCGACCTCGCCCCGCGTTCGGCGGACGTGGTGGTCGTGAAGATCGGCTACCTCGAACCCGAGCTCTACGCCATGGCCGCGGATTGGCGCCTGGCGCTCACACCGGGCGGCGTTGATCAGGACCTCGTACGTCTGGGCCATCAGCGTATCCGGCGACCCATGTTCCCCTTCGATCCCGACATGCCGGACCCGGATCTGAGCGCGCGTGTCGTCGGCTCGAAATCGAAGGCCCGAGGACGTTCCGCGGCCTTATGATCTCGGCCATGACTGACCGCAAGTGGTTCATACCCGACCCGGAAGAATCGGCGGACATGACGGCGCAAGAGCTGGCTTTCGCCGCCGCGCTCTCCGAAGCGACCGCGGGACTGGTGACTCCCGGCGTTTCCGACCTGTTGATCCCGGCCGCGGAGGGGGACCACGGAGACGACACGTTGGTCGCATCCCTCAGCTTTTCGGATCGGGACACCGGCAAGAAGTACGGGGTCGGCCTCATCGACTTCGGTGTTCACTTCTGCGCAGGGTCCGTGAAGGGCGGCCGGCTCCACAACCAGCTGTACTCGCTCACCGGCGCGACGCCGAGCCTCGCTCTTGAGGCGTCGGGAACCATCGACGAACTCGCGGACCAGACGGCGCGATGGTTCGATGCCGTTCTGCGTCGGCCCATCGTGCTCTACGTCTGGCTGAACGACGGCTACGCCTACGCGGCGCGCTACGCGTTCGCAGACACGTCGGAGACATTGGCCCAGCTCTACAACCGGGGCATCGCGCCGAAGGGCCAGTACGAGCAGGTGATCGCTGCCGGCCACGTCCACGGAAGGGGTTGGCTCCAGACCGCCGGTCTCCCGACGCCCGACGTGTATGTGCCCATCCGTGGAGACCTGGCGGCTGCGCGGGTACCGGCCGCGGTCGTCCGCGCGGAGCAGCGCGGTCCCATCGACGGCTCCTGGTACGAGTGACCCCTTCTGGGCGGTGAATGGCGGCTCATACGCCGTCCGGGGGTCGTTGGCGAGGCCGCGATGCGTGTTTTGATGCCGCGTGCTGATGATCGTGCATGCTCGAGGAGACCGGTCGTGAGACAGGAGATACGGCATGAGCACCGACTTCACCCGTTCCGATGCGACGGAGCTGGCCGAGCTGATCCGGACGGGAAAGGCGTCGTCCGTTGAGGTGGTGCAAGCGCACCTCGACCGCATCGAGGCTGTGAACCCGAAGCTCAATGCCATCGTCACCGTCGTCGACAGTGCGTTGACGGCCGCGAAGGCTGCCGACGAGGAACTGGCGGCCGGCGGTGCGGTGGGGCCGCTGCACGGAGTGCCTTTCACCGTGAAGGACTCGTTCGACACGGCTGGAGTGCTCACCCAGCGCGGGTCGCCCATCTTCGCGGGACGCATCCCGGACACCGACGCGACGGCCGTGGCGCGGATGAAGAGCGCCGGCGGGATCGTCCTGGCGAAGACCAACCTTCCGGAGTTCTCTTACTGGGTCGAGTCCGACAACCTTCTGACCGGCAGGACGAACAACCCCTGGGACCTCGATCGCTCACCCGGCGGTTCGAGCGGCGGCGAGTCGGCGTCGATCGCGGCCGGGATGTCGCCCCTCGGACTCGCCAGCGACCTGTCCATCTCAGTACGCGGCCCGGCAGCCGACACCGGCGTCGTGTCCTTCAAGCCGACGCACGGGCGCATCCCGATGACAGGCGTCTGGCCTCGGGCACCCCGCCGCAACTGGCATGTCGGCCCCATGGCCCGCAGCATCCGCGACCTGGCACTGGCCTATTCTCTGCTGGCCGGGCCCGACGGCGCCGACGGCTTCTCCACCGTCCCGCGGGAGTTCGACACGGGCCTGGGCGCATCCCCCGACCGGCCGGTGCGCGTCGGCTGGCTTGTCGACTCGGGACTCGGCCCGACCGACGCGGAGGTCGCGGCGACCGTTCAGGCAGCTGCCGAGGCCCTGCAGACGGCTGGAATGCAGGTCGACGCCGCGGACATCCCCGCTTTCGAGCGCGACAACCCCCTCGAGATCTGGACCAAGCTGAACGTCATGGAGGTCAAGCCGGCCTTCCAAGAGGTGACCGACGGACACGAAGACCAGATGTTCACCTACTCCAAGTTCCTGGCCGGCATGCCGGACACGTCGATGGCGGACTTCCTCGACGCCGAACAGGGGATCGAGCGGCTCCGGGACGGATTCGCAGAGTTCTTCAGCGAGTTCGACGTCCTACTGCTCCCGGTGACCACGATCCCGGCACACGGCCACCAGCTCGGCGAATTCACTCTGGGCGGCCAGACGGTCAGCCCCTTCCACGTGAGCTCGACGACCGTCCCGTTCAACCTGACGGGGCACCCGGCCCTTTCCATGCGGTTCGGCACGAGCAGCGACGGCATGCCCATCGGCGTGCAACTGGCGGCCAACCTGTATGCGGAGTCGACGATCCTGCACGTCGCCTCGCTGCTCGAGTCGCTCAGCCTGGTCCGCGACCAGCGCCCCGCCATCTGACGGGCGGTCTCTTCAGAGCCCCGTCGGCGAGTCTCGCGCGATGCGTACCCTGACGTGCTCGAGTGGGACGCCGACGGCGACCACGAACACGGCACCGCCATCGAACAACGTGTACGCGGCCGAACAGCCGAAGTCCTGCGTCACTTCGGCAGCCGTGGCGTCGGGCACGAGCCCGCGGGCAGGCGACCAGGCATCGTCGGCATCCCGAAGTCGCTCCATCGCGCGGGCGATCTGCGTCGGGCCCGCCGGTCGGCCGGCGGTCGGAAGGAAGGTGCCGCCGATCGCGAGGTGCACGGCACGGTACCGGGCGTCGGCCCGATCGAAGACCCGACTCGTCGTGCACACCAGCGCACGGGCCGGTCCGCTTTCCCAGGCCAGCAAGACGTCTTCGGCAGGATCGCCGACACGACCGTCCCAGTGCACGAACCAGCGCCGCCCGGCACCATCATCCGGAGTCTCGGACGCGAATTCGTACAGAGGGAAGGAAGGCGCGACATAGCGGTTCACGAGGCGAGTGTATGGATCCGGCTCTCCACCCCGAATCCGGGAGAATCCCTACTCAGGCCACTACGGGTTTCCATCCAGGCGCTCGTCAGCCTGGTTGCGCACTAGAAGTTGATCATTGCTCCGGCGAGCCCGTGGATTGCTTCCTGTACCGCTTCGCCGAGCGTCGGATGCGCGTGGATGTTGCGTGCCACCTCGTGCACGGTCAGGTCCCACTGCTGCGCGAGCGTGAGCTCGGGTAGCAGCTCCGTGACATCGGGGCCGATCAGGTGCGCACCGAGCAGCTCGCCGTATCGGGCGTCTGAGATCACCTTGACGAACCCGACCGAGTCCCCCAGCCCGGGTGCCTTCCCGTTGGCGGAGAACGGGAACTTCGCGGCCTTGACCTCGAAACCTTGGGCCCGGGCCTGTTCCTCCGTCCAGCCGAAGCTGGCGATCTGCGGCTGGCAGTAGGTGGCTCGCGGCACCATGACGAAGTCGATCTCCTTCGTCTCGACGTCGGCGATCGTCTCCGCGGCGACGATCCCCATGGCTTCGGCCGCATGCGCGAGCATCAGCTTCGCGGTCACGTCGCCCACCGCGTAGAGGTGCGGGACATTGGTCCGGCCCCTGGCGTCCACGGCGATCGCGCCGCGCTCGGTCAAGGCGACACCGACACGCTCGAGGCCGTAATCGGACACGTGCGGCGCGAATCCGATGGCCTGCAGCACCCGGTCCGTCGCCAGGACCTGACGGCCGTCCGGCGCGTCGATCGTGACCTGCACCTTCGGGCCCGAGTCGTCGACGGCGACGACCGTGGTCGAGGTGAGCACGCGGATGCCGAGCCTGCGGTAGCGGCGGGCGAGTTCGTCCGAGACCTCCGCATCCTCCGTCGGCACCATACGGTCGAGGAATTCCACGACGGTCACGTCTACGCCGTAGGCGCGGAGGATGTACGCGAACTCGACGCCGATGGCTCCGGCGCCGACGATCACCATGCTCTCCGGGAGAGTGTCGGACAGGATCTGTTCCTCGAAGGTGACGACCCGCTCGGAGAGCTCCGTGCCGGGCAGAAGCCGCGCGTGTGCGCCGGTGGCGATGATGCAGTCGTCGAAGACGAGAGTCTCCGAGGGGCCGGAGGACGGTGTCACGGTGAGCGTATGGCCGTCCTCGAATACGCCGCGCCCGTCGAACTCGGCGATGCCGTTCTTGCGCATCAGGAAGTGGATACCCTTGACGCGCCCCTCGGCGACGGTGCGGCTGCGTGAGTAGGCGACCTGGTAATCGAGGGTCACCGGCGCCGCGGATCGGATGCCGAACGTCTCGGCCTCGTTCCCGAGGATGTGGGCGAGCTCCGCGTTGCGCAGCAGGGCCTTGGAGGGGATGCAGCCGACGTTCAGGCACACGCCGCCCCAGTAGCGCTCCTCGACCACCGCGACGGTCCTGCCGAGCTGCGCGGCCCGGACGGCGGCCACGTATCCGCCCATGCCTCCGCCGAGTACGACGAGGTTGAAGTGCCTGCTCATAGCTCGACTTTACGGACGAGGCCACCGCCAGGAGATCAAGACCCGGCCCGCCTGCTCCAACCGGGTGGGACTCACGCGTGGAGATCCGCGCCATCACCTGCCAGACTGGTGACGTGAACCCGGCTCATGTCTTCATCTGCGGAAACCTGGCCCTGGACTTCGCCGCCACCCTCCGGGGACGTCGTTCGACCCGGTCCGAGACGCTCGCGACCCCGGCCCGGCTCGACGCCTGGTACTTGGAGTCCACGCTCGTGGACGCGCTCTACCCCAGCGGTCCGCCTGACCTAGTCCAGGCCAAGGCGGCGCGAGAAGCCATATACGAGCTGGTCACCGCCCGGTTGCGGAAGACGGACTACGACCCCGAGGCGCTCGAGGTCGTGAACCGGACGGTGCGCCGGCCCGCCGCCGTACCGCAGCTGACCGTGTCCGGCCGCCGCACCGAGGCGACGCCTGCCGAAGCTCTCTCCTCGCTCGCGCGCACGGCCGTCGAGCTTCTGAGCGGGCCGGACACGGCCCTGCTCAAGGAATGCGACAACCCCGAGTGCACCACCGTGTACCTGGACCGATCCCGCGGGGGCCGGCGGCAGTGGTGCAGCATGGATCCCTGCGGAAACAAGATCAAGGCCGCGGCGTACCGCGCACGCAAGAAGGCCCGGGATTAGCACCCGGCGTCCGCCAGGACGATCGTGCAACGCAGCCCACCCGCACCGTCGTCCGCTGAGCGCGTCGATGCGGGTGGGCGTGGTGATCCGAGCGGAGCCTCAGCCGGCGGTCGCCCGGCGCGGCAGCTTCCAGTTCGGCCGCGGGTAGTGGCAGGTGTAGCCGGCGGGGTAGCGCTCCAGGTAGTCCTGGTGCTCCGGCTCGGCCTCCCAGAAGTCGCCCGCCTTCGTCACCTCGGTGACGACCTTGCCGGGCCACAGGCCGGAGGCCTCCACGTCCGCGATGGTGTCCTCGGCGACGCGCTTCTGCTCGTCGTCCAGGTAGAAGATCGCGGAACGGTAGCTGGAGCCGACGTCGCCGCCCTGGCGGTCCTTGGTGGTGGGGTCGTGGATCTGGAAGAAGAACTCCAGCAGCGCGCGGTAGTCCGTCTGCTCCGGGTCCCAGACGATCTCGACGGCCTCGGCGTGGTTGCCGTGCCGGCGATAGGTCGCGTTCGGCGTGTCACCGCCGGAGTAGCCGACCCTGGTGGAGACGACGCCGGGCTGGCGGCGGATGAGGTCCTGCATGCCCCAGAAACAGCCCCCGGCGAGAATCGCCTTCTCGGTAGCCATTTTCTTAAGCCCTCCTCGGAGAGTTGGAAGAGATCAGGGTCCGGCTTGTTCCGGCTCGAACTGCGCCCTGGAACGGCCGGTCAGAAGGCCAGGTCCAGCGCGACACACGAGTGGAAAAGCCACGCGCGCTCGGCGTTGTACTCGTCGCCGGCCCGGCTCCTCGAGCCGACCGGGTGCTCCTCGACCAGAGCCGAGAACGGGACCGGCTCGGGCAGTGTGCCGAACCGTTCCCGACGCGCCTGCGCGGCGGTGTCCACGGTGAAGGTGTCATCAGCTGCCATGGTTCTCCTCCATTCCTCGGAGTGCATCACGCTGCAGGTCACAGGGGGGTCGTCCGGCCCTGTAGTCCCCTGCCCCGCGTCCCCCCGTCCCACCCCCGGGTCGCTTACTATGGCAGGACCTCCGTCACCTGTCAAACCGGTGACGCGACTATTCCTTCGGCCACCCAAGCCATGAGGAGAGCTCAGCGAGACCGCCTCCCGGCGGGAGCCGCCACGCCACCCCTCCACTATTTCGAAAGTCTAATATCAAGCCAATGTTTAACAAGGCGCCCGGGGCCCGGCCCCACTCTCTGTTCTCCTTCGGCACACTGCTGGAGGAGAACGTGCAAGTCACGCTTTTCGGTCACGCGGTACCCGGCGCCGAGGCATCTCTCGCCGGCTACGCGACCAGGCCGCTGGTCATCACCGACGCGGCCGTCATCGCGACCAGCGGCAGCCAGGTCCATCTGACGCTCAAGCGCGAACTCGGCAGCGTCGTCACGGGCGGCGTGCTTCGCCTCAGCGATGAAGAGCTTGCCGCTGCCGACGCCTACGAGGTCGACGACTACGCCCGCCGCCGCGTGCTGCTTTCCTCCGGGGAGAGCGCCTGGGCCTACCTCGACGCGGAGCCGCTGCGTTCGGCATCGCGTGTCCTGATCGCCGGCGGCGGCGAGTACGGACGACTGGCGGCGGAGCGCATCACCAAAGACGAGGCCCACCATCGGCTTTTCAACGCGGCCGTCCCCGGCAATACCCTGACCGAGATCACAGCGCAGATCCCTGAGTTGCTGCCGCGCCACCGTCCTGACACAGTCGTCTTCGCAGCGGGAATCGACGGCAACGACGACTGGCCTGCAACGATCGCGGCGGATCTCGCCAGACTCGCCGAGATCGTGCTGCGAGGCAACGGCCGCCTCGTCATCGCCGGACCCACGGCGGTGGACGACGAGCGCATCGCCGAGACACAGGTCCCGGCCCTGCGAGACGCGCTGAGTACCTGGTGTATCGAGAACCACGTGGATTACCTGGCCTGAGCGGCCCGGACACGCTCATCCGAAGGTGAAGGCGTAGGCCTCGGCACCAGGCTCGGGAAAGATGATCTCCACGGTCCGCTCACTGATTTTGCCGTCCTGGCGGATGAGTTGGTAGAGCCGGCCGCCTGCCAGCAGTCCGTTGCCGTCCTCGTCGACGTCCACGCCGTGGGAGCCGGCCGGAGGTTCTCCGTCCAGGAGCACCTGGAACGGGATCGGTTCGGCGCCTGTCCGATTGAGGACGAGGTTCACGTCGCGCGCGTGGAAGCGGAAAGCGAGGACGCTGTCTGGCCCGTACGGCATGACGCACTCGCTCCCGACAGTCCAATCGCCCGACAACGCCCAACTGTTGCCCGGCCGGTGCTTGGGCAGCTCGTACGTCTGCCTCCGATCGAAGGCGACGTCACCGGGTGAGGCGGACTGGCCACCGCGCGCGTAGCCGAGGTAGGTCTCGGGCGTCTTGAGGTTGCGCCGGTCCGCATCCGCCTCGATGCCGAGTGCTTTGACGGGTGCTGGGGCGGCGCTCACACCCAGGAGACTCTGGAGCGTCTGCTCCGACTCCTCATAACTTCCTTCGCCGAAGTGCTCGTCGCGGATGACGCCGTTCCGGTCGATGAAGTACAGCGCGGGCCAGTAGCTGTTGGCGAACGCATCCCACACCGCATAGTCGTTGTCGACGGCGATCGGGTAGTCGATGCCACGATCCGCGGCCGCCTGGCGCACCAGACCGGCGTCGTGCTCGAAGGAAAACTCCGGTGTGTGCACCGCCACCACGACCAGGCCGGCGGCGCGGTATGCCTGTGCCCAGGCGCGCACATGCGGCTGGGTGCGCAGCCAGTTGATGCACGTCAGCGTCCAGAAATTCACGAGTACCACATTGCCCCGCAGGTCAGCAGGGTCGAGAGGCTCGGAGTTAAGCCACTGAGTCGCCCCGTCGAGGCGTGGCATGTGCACGTCGCGGGTCACGAGATTTTCCCTTCGTGGCCCTCCCCGGGTGTGTCCGCCAGTTCGCGCACGAGGTCTTTGGTCAGGTCGAGTCGGATCCCGTCGCCGAATCTCGTCACGGATCTGGCCGACACGGCGATCCGGGCGCGGTGCCAGAAGTGGCCCGTGCCGAGCAGGAGGTCGGTCAGCCGCTGGCCGCCTTCGAGATCGACGGCGATCCCCTGCAGACGCCCGACCGCGCCATCGATGGCGTAGATGACCTCGCCTCGATGAAGCGCGACGCCTCCCCCGGGAATCCGGTCGCGGGTCGAGGTCAGGTTCCCGTACCCCGTGTCCTGCTCGATGCCTTCTACGCCAGGTCTGCGCAGGTCGTGTGGCATAGACCCCTCCGCGATCTCCTGGGTGGTCTCGAATTGCCCGAGCTCGGCCGTCGTACAGCGAAGCATGATGTCCTCGCCCACCGAAGCCACCTGGTCCGCGGGCACGAGCCGGCCGGGCGCCAGATCGGACGCCGTGACGGCCAGGTAGGTGACCCTGCGGGTGGCAGGGTCCACGACGAGCCAACGAAGGCGTCCGAAGAATCCGTCGGTGCAGGCCACGTCGGTACCGATGATCAGCTGTGTCTCACCCATGCCCGTGTCGTCCTTTTCCGTGTGGAGGACTTCGGTTCATTTTCGATCAGGCGGAGGCCGACTGCGCGGCGGCCTTGAGCCGACGGGGGTCTCCGCCGCGATGCGAGCTCCGTACCGTGAAGATCTTCTCGACCGGCCCGGCCACGCCCTGTTCGAGGTGACGGGCGGTATCGATGTGTTCCGCGGTCCAGATCATGCGCACCGCCGCGGCGGCTCCGCGCTCGCGCCCTTCGTCGATGTCCCGGCCGAGGGCTGCGACCAGACGGGTGCCCGCGGAGCGGTCCACGGCGGCGGGCTGCGGCGGGTCTTGGCCTCCGAGCAGCGCTTCGGCCGCTTGTGCGAACCAGGCGCTCATCCGGTCGCCCGCTCCGCGCAATTCGTGCCGCGCCTGCGCACGGTCGCCCGAGGCTCCGCGACCGACAGTGCTCCACAGGTCCAGTACCGCGTCCGCCGTCAGCTGCAGCACGACGGCAGCGTTGATCACGGTCGTGGCGTCTGCCAGCGAGAGGTGCTTCGTGCCGCGTTCGGCCAGGTAGTTGCGGAATGCGTCGTCCAGGCGTCTGGATGCCGCCGTCGCGCGACGTGCCTCGTCGGTCGGCTCGGCTGCGACTACATGGACGCTGTCGCAGCGGCTCACCCCGTAGTCCACGGCCTTGTCGAGATACCGAGCGCTGTCGGACAGCGCCTCCGACAGGCACCGGTCCAAGGCTCGCGCAGCTCCGCGTGGCCAGAACAGCACGCCGACCGCCAGGCTGACGACGCAACCGATGGCGACGTCTTCGACCCGCACGATCCCGATCTGCCAGCCGGCGGGCGCGATGATGTTGTAGAGGATGAGGACCGTCGCGGTGAACCCGGCCTGACCTGCGGCGAAGGAGATTGTGGCCGGTGCTATCCCGCCGAAGAAGACGGCCACCGGGAGCAGTACCCACAGGGCGGGCATCTGCGTGCCCACGAAGTAGACCAGCACTCCGCCGATGATGATGCCGGCCGTGGTGCCGATGATGCCGCGCAGCGCATTCTGCCCCGTGGTCAGCGCGTTCGAACGTAGTACGGCCAACGAGCCGAGCAGCACCCAGAAGGCGTGCTGCACGCCGGAGAACTCCACCACCAGCACGCCCACGGCGAGCGCTGCGGCGCCGCGCAGGCTGTTGTGCAGCCAGACCGAGTGGACTTCGGCGTGCGCCGCCGCGCCCTGCCGCGCGAACACGATCGACGAGCCCACAGCCTCCGGGCGATTGCGCCCCAGGACCAGCTGCCAGGTGGTGCGGGTGAGATTCGCGACGACGAGGTCGACCGACGTGCCGATCGCCCTGACGGAGGTCGCCAGTTCTTGCGCCCGGAAGCTCGGCATGAGGCTCCCGACGAAGTCGGCGGCGCGCTCTCCGGGACCTGCCCCACCCCGGGCGGCTGCCACGGCGGCGGAATGATGGTGAGGTAGCGTGTCGGTGGTCGACTGCTCCATGCCGGCGCGCTCGTGGTGCAGGTGGTCGAGGGCGGCATGCAGCCCGGCGGCCGCGCCCGCGCCCTTTTGCAGGACGTCCGCGGCCTTCTCGAGCACCTCGGCAGCCGCCAGTTTCACACGGGCGACGGGCTCATCGGTCAGCCCGTGCTCGGGCTCGAACGGCATCCGGTCCAGGATCGACCCCAGCCAGATCACCTTGTCGACCAGACCCGCCAGGATGCGCGCGGACGCGGTCAGGCCGGTGGGCCGGTAGGGCGTGCGGAAGAACGCGGTGCGCAGCGCCTCGACGGCCTCGTCCGCCTCCGCTGCGGCCGTCTGCCGCGCTTCCAGACTCCGCGGGTGGTAGCCGCTGCTCACGCAGCCGGCCTCCGCACGCAGCCGGCGGGCGAAGAGGCGACAGGCCGTGGCCGTCAGCCCGCGCACCGGCTCCTTCGTCGGGGCGGGCCACAACAGGGCGATCGCGAGGATCGAGGCACCCCCGGCCAGAAGCCAGCCGAGAACCCGGTCGGATACCGCGCTCGGCGACCCGGGCAACGTGACGGCGAGCACGAAACTGAGCAGCAGCGCATTGCTCGCCGAGGCCAGGGGCGAGCTGATCACTCCGGAGAAGAGCACCCCGAACGCGACGACGAAGGTCATCGGCACCGCGATCCAGCTGTGCTGGGAGCCGAGCGTGCCCACGCACACCAGCACGGCACCGGTGAGCACCAGTGCGGTCTGCGAGGCCAGTCGCTCGCGCATCGGTCCGTTGAAGTCCGCGAACAGCAGGGTGGCGAACCCGCCGAACGCGGCGAAGGTCGCCAGGATCGGGTTGCCGATCACGACCTCGGCCAGCGCGAACACGCCCGGCATCACGACCGCGGCCCTTCCTGCCCGCCGCAGCGCGATGAAGCCGTGATCGTGCCGTCGTAGCCAGTCCAACAGCTTCATCGCAGCTCTGGCCCTCCCGTTCGAGTGGCCGGGCGAGCAGAATGACGCCCTCTGTCTACTCTGCCATTCATTTCCTGGTGTTCGGATGCCAAACGCGCGCGGCGGGCTCACGTCGGCGCGCGAACGTGAGCCCGGCCGGCGTGGGCGTGCGCGGGCGTTAGCGCAGCGAGCGGAAGCCGATGCGCAATTCGTTCACGAACAGCTCCGGCTGCTCCCAGGCGGCGAAGTGCCCGCCCTCGGGGAGCTGGTTGTAGTGGATCAGGTTCGGGTACGCCTGCTCCGTCCAGCTCTTGGGGGCCTGGTAAAGCTCGTCGGGGAAGACGCTGACGGCGACCGGCAGCTTCACGCCGTTGATCCCGAAGAAGGACGCCGTGTTCTCGGCGTACAGGCGGGCCGCGGAGATCGCCGTGTTGGTCAGCCAGAACAGCGTGATGTTGTCGAGCACGTCGTCCCGGGTCAGGCCCTCGGTGTGCCCGGCGAAGGCCCGGGTTATCTGGGCGAGGCTGGCCGCGTCGTGGTCGAGCATGAAGGCCGCCAGGCCGACCGGCGAGTCCACGAGGCCGGTCAGCGACTGCGGGCGCGAGGCCATCATGTAGGCGTAGTAGACGTGCCGGTACACGTAGTCCAGCTGGCCGATCGCGGTCTTCTCCTCGTCGGAGAGCGACAGGCCCTCGGGCAACGCGTTCCCGGCGATGAGCGCGGCGTCGATGTCGGCGGGAATCACCTTGGGCATGTTGGTGTGGATGCCGATCAGGCCCTCGGGCTCCTGGGCGCCCATGAGGTCGGTGACGATGGCGCCCCAGTCGCCGCCCTGGGCGACGTACCGGTCGTAGCCGAGGCGCTGCATCAGCTCGCCCCAGGCGCGGGCGATGCGCTCGGGGCCCCAGCCCTGCTCGGCCGGCTTGCCCGAGAACCCGTAGCCGGGCATGGAGGGGATCACCACGTGGAAGGCGTCTTCGGCGCTGCCGCCGTGGGCGGTGGGGTCGGTGAGCGGCTCGATGATCTTCAGCTGCTCGACGACCGAGCCGGGCCAGCCGTGCGTGACGATGACCGGCAGGGCGTTCTCGTGCTTCGAGCGCACGTGGATGAAGTGGATGTCCAGGCCGTCGATCTCGGTGATGAAGTTGGGCAGGGCCTTCAGCTTGGCTTCGACCTTGCGCCAGTCGTACTCGGACGCCCGGTAGCGGGCGAGCTCCTTCATCGTCTTCAACTGCGTGCCCTGCGACTGGTCCGGGACGGTCTCCTGCTCGGGCCACCGCGCCGCCTCGATACGCGCGCGCAGATCCTCGAGCTCGGCGTCGGAGAAATCGAAGGTGAACGGGCGGATCGCCGGCACTCCAGGGGTGGAAGACATGATGTTCGTTTCCTTACTTGTGGTACTCGGATCGTCGGGAACTCGTTCGCCCGACACCTCAATACTGCGGAATTCGTCGGCCGAGCGTTATCCGTCATGCGACTTCGATTCCGGCAGGTAGAGGGCCGATCGTCTAGGTAGCGGCATAGGTCAGATCCCCTCGAGAGCCTCGCTGAGCATCGCCCGCGAGGAGATGCCGAGTTTCGGGAAGAGCTGATAGAGGTGGGCTCCCACGGTCCGGTGGGAGACGAAGAGCCTCTCAGCGATCTGCTTGTTCGTCAGGCCGGAAGCAGCCAGCCTGGCTATCTCCAACTCCTGTGCGGTCAGCGTTTGCGCGTCCAGTTCCCCGGCGGCAGGGCGCTTGTTCGCACCCGCAGCACGCAGTTCCTGTCCAGCGCGTTCCGCCCACGGCCGGGCTCCCAGCCGTTCGAACGCGGCTAGCGCGGCACGTAGTGGCTCCCGGGATCGCGCCGTCGCCCTCGAGCGCCTCAGCCTCTCGCCGAGAAGCAGCTGCACCCGCGCGTAGTCGAAAGGCCAGCGATCCGCACCGGGGATGTTCAACGCATTCTCGAAGAGCCGCACGGCCTCGGCGTCGTCGGTTTCACACAAAGCCACGGACGCCCCGACCAGCAGCGCCAGCCGCGGCGAGAGGGCGGCGACGTCGGCTTCGGCCATCGCCCGCACGTGTTGTGCTGCTTCTTCCGGCCGGCCGGTCCGGACCGCGGCCTCGACCAGGTCCAGCATCACCCACAGGGCATGCGGCACGTGTGAGGCCAGCACGCCGGCCGGGCTGATGGCGTTCGCGTGCCTGTAGGCCTCGGAGAAGTCGCCCTGTCCGAGGGCCGAGAGCGTGGCCGCGTGCTGCGCGTAGTGCACGGCTCCATGCACGCCTCGGAGCGTGGCCCATCGCGTGATCCGGTCGACCGCCGCCTTGCCGTCGGCTTCGTCGCCGCGGGCAGCGGCGACCATGGCGCGAATGTACTGGTAGTACCAGGCGAAGAACGTGTAACCGTGGTCCTCGCAGAGTCGAATGCCTTCATCAGCCAACTGCTGCGCTTCGTCCCACGCGCCGACGAGGAAGTCGTCCAGGGACAGGTGCATCAGCCCGGCCAGATGCCGCCGGACGGGACCGCCCTCACGACCGTGCCGGACCACCCGCCACGCCGCCTCGCGAACCTCGCCCAGCCGATCGAGATAGAGCGCCGCCGTGCCGGTGCGCGCGATCTCGGCCGGGTCGGTCTCGTAGGGCAGTTCCGCCAGGAGCCGATCGAGTTCTTCCCGGGCCGCATGGCCGCTTCGGGCCGGGTCCGAGAACGTCTTCGCCGCTGCCGACAGACGCGGCGGGACTTCCGGCACGAGGCGTGCCAGTGCCGCGTAGAAGGGTGTCCACAGTTCCGACCGGCCACCGTAGAAGCAGACCAGGAGGAGGAGATGCAGCGCGTCGATCAGCGCCTTGTCCTGCGCGTCATGGCCGTGCGGGGCGTTCTCGATCGCAGAGGTCAGCAATCGATGCGCGGTGGCGAGGTCGCCATCTCCGTTGAGCACGAGCACGGCGGCCGCCGCGGCGGAGTGCAGCGAGAGCCGCTGCGCCGGATCCGCCTCTCGCGCGTCGTCGAGAAGCGTTCGCGCGCTGCCGAGCGAGCCTGCGGATTCGGCGCCGATATAAGCGGCCTGCGCCAGTCGGCGGCCACGGTCGGGCCGGTGCGGGCTCAGGGCGGCGGAGCGGGCCAGTGTCCGTACGCCTTCCGAGTCGTCTCCGCGTTCCAGGGCCAGGTGCGCGGCTTGCTCGAGCCGGGCCGCCACGCGCTCCTCCGGCTCCAGGGATGACTCGCCGAGGTGCCAGGCCTGGCGCTCGGGCCGGTCGACCAAGGCGCGAGCGAGCGCGCCGTGGGCCGCGCGCCGCTCACTACTCGCCATGGCTTCGACGACGGCGGAGCGAACCAGCGGGTGACGGAACTCAAGCCGACGGGTGGATTCGTCGACGTACACCAGGTGAGCCCGCTCCGCGGGCGCAAGATCGTCCATGGTGGCGCCGGCGGCGGCGTGGCGCAGGGCCTCTTGGAGGAGGCCGAGGTCACCGGTCCGCTCCAACGCCGCAAGCAGCAGAAGACGCCGCGTAGGCAGGGGCAGGCCGGCCACCCGGGCGCCGAACAGCTCCTCCAGCCGCCGACTCAGCGGCAGCATGGCGGGCAGATCCTCCCGCGCGGCACGCTGTGCCGCCCGCAATGCGCCGGGCAGCTCCAGCAAGGCGAGCGGATTGCCCTGTGCGGCGGCGAGCACGCGACGCCGGACGCCGGGAGCGAGGTCCGGGAACCGGGCGTTGACCAGGCGCTTCGCCGCGTCCTCGGCCAACGGTTGCAGCTGGTACTCGGGCAGTCGGAAGCTCTCGAGCACCGTTCGAGACTCCGGCCGTCCCGCGGCCAGCAGACTCACGCCGCCGCCGGCCGCGCGGCGAGCCACGAAGGCCAGTACGCCGGCACTGGGTCCGTCTATCCGGGCAAGGTCGTCGACGACGACGAGCACCGGCCGATCGGCGGCCGCCTTCCGGAGCAGCGCGAGCGCGGCGTTGGAGACGACCAGCCTTTCCGGCGTCGGCCCGCTGGTGAAGCCCAGCGCGAGGCGGAGGGCGCTGTGGTACGGCTGGTCGAGGGCGTCGATCGTCTCCTGCAGCGGGAAGAGCAGCTGGTTGAGCCCCGAGTAGTCGAAATCGGCGTCGGACGCGGTCCCGAGGGCGCGCAGCACCCGGGCCCCGGACGCTGACGCGGCCTCGCCGACGGCGTCGAGGACGGCCGACTTCCCCACTCCGGCCTCGCCCGACACCAGGAGGGCTCCGCCTCCCGTGCCGAGGTTCAGCAGGTCGTGAACCCGCTGAAGATCTCCGCTCCGACCGATCAGGGCGTTCGTCCCGGCCTGCTCGAGAAAGACTTCACCACTCATCATGCGCACCCGTCCGACGACCCCCGCTCCGCTGACGCGTCCACCCTGTCCCAGACGCTCGGCCGTCGCCCCGGGGGAAACCCCGGGGTATCGGTCAGCCCCGTGGTCGGCCGGGACGACCCGGCTTCAGGGCCCGAACCGTAATAGTGTGGATGGATGGGCGTGGGCGCCATCGGCTCTCCGACGGAACTGCTGGGGCGCGGCCGAGAGCGGGCCGCGCTGGACCGGACTCTGGCCACCGCCCAGGCGGGTAGCAGCGCCGTCCTGGTCCTGCGCGGTGAGCCGGGCATCGGCAAGACCGCGCTGCTCGACTACGCGGCCGACCGGGCCGCCGGAATGCGCACCATCCAGGTCACAGGCATCGAGTCGGAGATGGAGCTGCCGTTCGCCGGCCTCCATCAGTTGTGCGCGCCCTTCCTGGACCGGCTCCAGCACTTGCCCTCGCCGCAGCACGACGCGCTCCGCGTCGCGTTCGGGCTGCAGCAGGGCGAAGCCCCGCAGCGGTTCCTGGTCGGCCTGGCCGCGCTCAGTCTGCTGGCCGATGCCGCCGACGCTCAGCCCCTGCTCTGCCTCGTCGACGATGCCCAGTGGCTCGACGAGGGTTCCGCGCAGCTCCTGGCATTCGTCGCCCGGCGGTTGATGGCCGAGCCGATGGCCCTGATCTTCGGCGTCCGGCAGCCCGACGGCCTCAGTGAGCTGGCCGGACTGCCGGAGCTGGTCGTCGAAGGGCTGAACGAGCCCGAGGCTCGTGCGCTCCTGCTGTCGACGGTGAACACGCCGCTCGATCCGCAGGTGCGGGACAGGATCGTCGCCGAATCCCGCGGCAACCCGATGGCGCTGCTGCATCTGCCACGCGCCCCCGGAGAGCTCGCCGGCGGATTCCGGCTTCCCGACGGTCGTGAATTGGCGAGGCGCATCCAAAGCGCATTCGACCGCGAACTGGCATCGCTTCCGCAGGGAAGCCGGCAGCTTCTGACGACGGCCGCGGCCGACCCGACGGGAGACGCGTCGCTCCTGTGGCGTGCAGCCGGACTTCAGGAGATCGCAGCGAACGCCGCGGTACCGGCCGAGGTCACCGGGCTCGTCGAGTTCGGGACGACGGTACGGTTCCGTCACCCGTTGACTCGCTCCACGGTCTACGAGAGCGCGAACGT
The DNA here is from genome assembly GCF_000504285.1 of Actinospica robiniae DSM 44927. Taxonomy (NCBI): domain Bacteria; kingdom Bacillati; phylum Actinomycetota; class Actinomycetes; order Catenulisporales; family Actinospicaceae; genus Actinospica; species Actinospica robiniae. The sequence continues at coordinate 2,087,475 of NZ_KI632511.1, forward strand.
GCCGCAGCGCCGCGCGGCACACCGGGCGTTGGCAGACGCCACAGATCCACGCACCGATCCCGATCGCAGGGCATGGCACCGCGCCTGCGCTGCAAGTGGGCCCGACGAAGACGTCGCCGTCGCGCTGGAGCACTCCGCTGACCGCGCTCGCAGCAGAGGCGGAGCAGCCGCCACGGCCCTGTTCCTTCGCCGGGCCGCCGAGCTGACGCCTGATCCGATACGCCGCGTCACCCGCGCCCTGGCCGCCGCCCAAGCGCACATCGACGCCGGACAGGCCGAGGGGGCCCGCAGCATGCTGACAATGGCGGAGATCGGCCCGCTCGACGAATTACTGCGAGCACGGCTCGAGCGGCTGCGGGCCAGAGAGATCTTCACTCGCCTTCGCGGCGGGGAGGCACCCGGGCAGTTGCTCCGCTCCGCACGCCGGCTTGCGCCGCTCGATGCAGCTCTCGCTCGCGACACGCTGCTGGAATCGCTTGGAGCTGCGATATTCGCCGGACGCCTCAGCAAAGGCCCCGGACAACAGGAAGTGGCCGAGGAGGCCCGCGCCGGACCGTCACCGCCGACGCCGCCACGAGCAGTCGACGTCCTGCTGGACGGCGTCGCGAGCCGGATCGTCGACGGCAGCGCCAACGCCGTCGACAAGCTCAGGAATGCCTTGCCCAGCATTGGGAACGAGCAGACCGATCGGGACGTCGACGGGCTGCGGCTGGCATTCCACGTGCTGCCCGAACCCATCGCCCCGGAACTCTGGGACGACGACGCATGGCAGCATCTTGCGACCTCCGCGGTCGAGACCGCCCGCGCGACGGGGACGCTCGCCACCCTTCCGATGGCGCTGACCTACCGGGCGTATCTCCACGTCCAGGGCGGCCGATTCGACACTGCTGCCGCGCTGATCGACGAGGCCACTTCGATCTCGCAGGCCGTGGGCGGCGCTCCGATGATGTACACCTCGCTGGTGCTCAGCGCCTGGCGAGCGGAAGAACCTCAGGCATCAGACCTCATCGAAACCACTATCGAAGAGGTATGCGAACGTGGCGAAGGCCGCTCGCTCGGGCTCGCCCATTACGCGAACTCCCTGCTGTACAACGGCCTGGGCCGTTATGACGCTGCGTTGGCTGCCGCGATGCGCGCATGCGAGTACGAGGATCTGGGCTTCTTCGGTTGGGCGCTGACCGAGCTGATCGAGGCCGCGACCCGCAGCGGCCGACGGGCAGACGCCGAAGCCGCGCTGGAAAAGCTCGTCGAGCGCACCCGCGCCGGCGCGACCGCGTGGGCCATCGGCACGGAGTCGTGCTCGCGCGCGCTGCTGAGCGACGGCGGAGAGGCCGACGCGCTCTTCCGCTCGGCCATCGAGCACCTCGGCCGCTGCCGGATCGCCGTCCAACTCGCCCGCGCCCGTCTCCTCTACGGGGAGTGGCTGCGGCGCGAGAACCGCCGCCAGGAAAGCCGCGCCCAGCTGAAGGCGGCCCACGAGGCGTTCATCCGGTTCGGCGCGCAGGGATTCGCCGAGCGCGCCCGGATGGAACTGCTGGCGACGGGAGAGTCCGTGCGCAAGAGGACGGCCGGCACCGACGTCACCCGCCTCACCGGCCAGGAGACCCAGATCGCCCGGCTGGCGAGGGCCGGCCACACCAATCAGGAGATCGCGGCCCGGCTGTTCATCAGCCCCCGCACGGTGGAATGGCACCTCGGCAACGTCTTCGCCAAACTCGGGGTCAGTTCACGGAGGCAGCTCCGGCTGAAGTCCGCGACGCCGAACGAGTGACACGAGACGTCCCGACAGCCCAGCACGCTTCCACTCGGATTGCCGCGGCATGCAGCCCGGCTTACGTTCGTTGCGCAGGGCCCGGGCCGGTGACACCGTCGAGGAGACGGCGCACCGGCGCAGCTGTGACAACGCCTTTTCCACTGGAGAACCCCATGGCCAAGAAGGGCCCGGTCGTCGCGGTCGAAGAGATCACCCCGGCCTACTGGCGGGCGACCTTCCAGAACCCTCCGATCAACCTGCTCGATCCGGAGGTCTACGCGCAACTGCGGCTCTTACTCGACCGGATGGAGAGCGACGACAAGCTGCGCGTCGTCGTCTTCGACAGCGCCGACCCGGACTACTACATCTCGCATCTGGACGTACCCCGGCTGCCCGAGGTGCCGGACATCCCGGGTGCGGCCGACCTCGCCGAGGACTGGCCCCGCTTCGTCACCCGGCTCTCCCACGCGAACGCCCTGAGCATCGCCTCGGTGCGTGGGCGGACGCGCGGAATCGGCAACGAGTTCGCGCTCGCCTGCGACCTCCGGTTCGCCAGCCGCGAGAAGGCGCTCTTCTCCCAGGCGGAGGTCGGCTTCGCGCTGGTGCCCGGTGGAGGCGGGTGCGACTGGCTCCCGCGCCTGGTCGGCCGGTCACGGGCACTGGAGATCATGGTGGGCGGGGAGGACTTCGACGCGGACACCGCGGCCCTCTACGGCTGGATCAACCGCTCGATTCCCGATGCCGACCTCGACCGCCACGTCGACGCGTTCGCCCGTCGGGTGGCCGGCTTCGACGGCGAGGCGCTGGCGACCGCGAAGCGGTTGGTGAACGAGCGCGTGCCGCCGCCGACCATGGGAGAGCTGCTCCAGTCGTTCTCGACGATCGCCGCCCTCGTCGGCAAGCCGGCGGCGCAGACCCGGATGAAGAAGGCGGTCGAGCACGGCTGGGGCAAGGCCACCGAGTGGGAGCTCAACCACCCGGCCACCCTGGGAGGCATCACCGAGGAACTCGCCGAAGGGGCGTCAGCGGGCTGAGACCGCCTATCTCGAACACTGCTCGGGGATCGAATGAAGGGAACAAGCCATGACGCCTGCCGGCGACTCCGCGTCACTGACAGACAGCACCGCCGTCCGGGTCTCGCTGGCGGCGCCCGGCTTCCTGCGCGCCGTCATCGACAACCCCCCGATCAACCTCTTCGACCCGGCGGTCTTCGCTGGTCTCAACCTGCTGCGACGCTATGCCGACGAGCCGGCCAACGCGGTCAAGGTGGTGGTCTTCGAGTCCGCCAACCCGGAGTTCTACTTCGCCCACCTGGACCTGGCGAAGGCCACCGACGTCCCAGATGTTCCCGGGGCCCAGAGCATCGTGCAGGGCTGGCCGAACTTCAGCCGATGGCTGACGAACTCACCGGTCGTCACCATCGCCAAGATCCGCGGACGCGCCCGCGGCATCGGCAACGAGTTCGTCTGCGCCTGCGACATGCGCTTCGCCGCCGCGGAGAACGCGCGGCTGTGCCAGATCGAGATCGGGTTCGGACTCGTGCCGGGCGGCGGCGGACTGGAGTGGCTGCCCCGGCACATCGGGCGCGGCCGCGCCCTCGAGGCCGTGCTCAGCGCGGACGACTTCGACGCCGACATCGCCGAGCGCTACGGCTGGGTGAACCGCTCGCTGCCCGACGCCGAGCTGGACGATCACGTCGACCGCCTCGCCCGCCGCATCGCCACCTTCGACGCCACGGCTCTGGCCACCGCGAAAGAACTCATCGGCGCTGGTCAGCCCACTCCGACCGAGAACGAGCTGGCCGAGAGCTTCGGCGCCATCCGTGCGCTGCGGCGGGGCGAGCCGGCACAACGTCTGGCGGGCTCGCTGCGTGAGCGGGCGGGCGGATCTCTAGCGGCCGCGGAACTCGACCTGCCGCAGCTGTACGGGCACTGATCCCGGTCTGCGCAGCTCGCAGAGGCAAAGCCCAGAAAAGGAGTCGTCATGACGCCCGACGAACTGCGAAGCGCCCTTGTCGGCGCCTGGCGCCTCGTCTCCTTCAAGGCCACCGCCCTCGACACCGGGGATGTCGTCGAGCCCTTCGGCGCGCGGGCGCGGGGAATCCTCATCTACACCGCCGACGCTCAGATGTCCGCCCAGATCATGCGACCGGACCGGCCTGAGTTCCGGCAGCCGAGGCTCGAGGAGGGAGAGCCCGATGAACTGGTCGCGGCCGCCACGGGCTACATGGCCTACGGCGGTACCTGGGACGTCTCCGAAGGCAACCGCGTGACTCACAAAGTGACGCTCAGCCTGTTTCCGAACTGGGTCGGCGCCACCCTGGCCCGGATCGCCGAATGGGACGGCGAACTGCTCAACCTCGTCCTGCCCGAACCCGCCTTCATCTGGGGCGCGCGTCGCAGCGGCGTCCTCACCTGGGAGCGCCCCTCCTGATCGGGTTCACGCCAGGGAGGCCTTGATCCGGCGAGCGGGCTCGTCGGCCAGTACCTCGGTCCGGCCCTCGACGATCGCCTGCATCGTCTCCTCCACCACCACCTGCGGCGTGATCTTCGGCCCCTCGAACTGCTTGCTCAGATCAGTGTCCACGAAGCCCGCGTGCACGCCGACCACGAGAGTGCCCTGGTCGCGCAGGCCCTCCCGGAACGAATTGGTCAACGACCACTGGGCGGCCTTCGAGCCCGCATAGCCGGGGAACCGCGGCCGGCCGACCCAAGAGGCGACCGAAAGCATGTTGACCAGCGCTCCACCGCCGTTACGAGCGAGTACCGGGGCGAAGTTGCGGGCCACCAGCCACGTGCCGAAGTAGTTCACGTCCATCGCCTCGCGGGCCGCGTCGAAGTCCCCCTCCAGCAAGTGCGTCCCGTACCCGCCGACACCGGCGTTGTTGACCAGAATCGCGACATCGTGGGCGAGCTCCGCGGCCTCGGCCGCTTCGACCGGGTCGGTGACGTTCAGCCGCACCGGGACCACGTCAGGGTCCTGCACGCTTTCCGGATCACGGACCGCCGCGTACACCTTGGCCGCACCGTGGTCCAGCAGCCCCCGCGTGAACGCCTTGCCGATGCCCCGGTTGGCGCCGGTCACCAGAGCGGACTTTCCCTTGATATCCACCGCGAATCTCCTTACGCGAACAAGGAACCGGGGTGGGAGGCACGCCGCCGGGTCGACGACCTGCCTCCCACCCCGCTCCGGCTACCGCAAGGACTTCAGCCCCGCGCGTACCTCGGAGGCGAACAGTTCCGGCTCCTGCCAAGCCGCGAAGTGCCCGCCCCGATCCACCTCGTTGAAGTAGACGAGCTTCGGGTAAGCCTTCTCCGCCCAGCTGCGCGGCGCCTCGTAGAGGTCCTTCGGGAAGACGCTCACGGCCGCGGGGACCTTCACACCCTTGGCATCGAAGAACCCGAGCTTGTTCTCCCAGTACAGCCGGCCGGAGGAGACGCCCGTGTTCGTCAGCCAGTAGTAGGTGATGTTGTCGAGGACCTCGTCAGGGGTCAGGTTGCCGACCGGCCTGCCGCGCACGCCCTCGGCGATATCCTCGTAGCTGGCGTAGTCGTGGTTCAACATCCAGCCGGCCAGCCCGATCGGCGAGTCGTTGAGCCCGTACAGCGTCTGCGGCTGCGTCGCCATCTCCACCGCGTACCCCACGCCCACGGTGTAGAGGACCATCATCTGGTCCCAGGCCTTCTGCTCCTCGGCCGATAAGCCGTCCGGCGCCGGGCCGCCGGTGACGAAGTTGATCTGCGCCGCCACGTCCGCGGGCAGCACCCCAGGCATGTTGGAGTGGATGCCCAGCAGCCCCGGCGCGGGCTCGACACCCATCAGATCGGTGACGATCGCGCCCCAGTCGCCGCCCTGAGCCACGTAGTTCTCGTAGCCGAGCCGCCGCATCAGCTCGCTCCATGCCCGGGCGATACGCTCAGGACCCCAGCCGGTCTCCCGCGGCATGTCCGAGTACCCGTAGCCGGGCATAGACGGAATCACGACGTGGAACGCCTCGTCCTCGCTGCCGCCGTACGCAGTGGGGTTGACCAGCGGGTCGATCGCACTCAGGAACTCGACGACGGAGCCGGGCCACCCGTGCGTCATGATGATCGGCAGGGCGTTCTCGTGCTGCGAGCGGATGTGCAGGAAGTGGATGTTCAGCCCGTCGATCTCGGTGATGTAGTTCGGCAGGGCACTGAGGCGCTGCTCCACCCGGCGCATGTCGTAGTCGTCGGCCCAGTACTGGGCGAGCTTCTTCAGCACGTCCTGCTTCGGGCCCTGTGAGTGGTCGTCGACCAGCTCCGGATCCGGCCAACGCGTGGCCCTGATACGCGAGCGCAAGTCCTCGAGCTCGGACTCCGAAGCGGTCGGAACGGTGAACGGCCGGATCGCGGCCGAGGTGGACTTGGACGAAGCGGACACGGAAGCCTCCAACGTATTTCCACGGAGAAGATGCTGATCTCGAAAGCGGCGTGTCGCCACCGCTGTCCCGCCGGCCGGCGTCGCCGCCCTCCCCCTCGCGACGTGCTCCGTCAGACGCGCGAAACACTCCACCCCAGTCTTACTCCATTACGGGGATCGCACCACCGGGAAAATCGCGAAGTGTTTAGTTAGGCACAGCACCTATTCCGGCATGGCGACTCATGCAGTTACCTAGGCGACCGCGGTCTCGCCTCGGCTTACTACAGTCATGCGACTGATGGCCGGAATGGCGTTTCGGGCCGTACCTTGGCTGGTGTCGTTCAAGCAGGAAACCAGCCTTAAAGGAGTATGCCGTGGCGTACGATATCGAAAAGTCTGATGCCGAGTGGCACGCGGAGCTCACCCCCGCTGAGTACCGGGTTCTGCGCGGCGGCTCAGACGAAGCACCGTTTACCGGAGAGTACGTCGACACCAAGGTGCAGGGCGTGTACTCGTGCCGAGCCTGTGGGGCCGAGGTCTTCACTTCTGCAGAGAAGTTCGACTCCCGCTGCGGCTGGCCGTCATTCTACGACCCCAAGACCCTCGACTCAGTGCGGGTGGAGGCGTCCTTCGGGCTAGCTCCTGTCATTCGGTGTGCCAAATGCGGCTCATATCTAGGAGAATTGTTCGAAGGCGAAGGGTTCACCACGCCCACCGACAAGCGCTACTGCATTAATAGCCTTTCGCTGCGTCTGAAGCCAGCAGATTCGGAATGACGTAGCGGGTTGAGCCCCGGATGGCGCATCCGCGCGGGCGGCAGAGCGGTACGCGTTCGATGGTGAAGACGCTTCGAAGTCATGGGCGGTCTTGCGAGGAGGACGAATGACCAGGGCGAACACTTCCGCCGCGACCCGACATGAGCCTGAACTGCGCGGGCAGACCGTGGTACTGATCGGCGGGAGCGCGGGCATCGGCCTCGAAACGGCCCGCCGCGCACAGGCCGAGGGCGCCGAGGTCATCCTCACCGGCCGCAACCCGGACAGGCTCGAACAGGCCGCGAGGGAGCTCGGCGTGGATCGCACGGCGGCCTTCGACGCCACGGACGCGGCGGCGTTGCGCAAGTTCTTCGAGGGGTTGCCGGGGCCCATCGACCACGTGCTGGTCACGGCGGGCGGCCCGAGCTACGGCCCGCTGCTCGAGATGGACGCGGACCAGGTACGCGTGGCTCTGACCGACCACATGGTGCTCGGGCTCGAGGTCGCGCGCAACGCGGCGGACAAGATGCGACCGGGGGGCACGCTGCTGCTCATGAGCGGCACTGGAGGGCGCCGCGTTCAGCGCGGCGTCGGGATCATCTCCGCGGCCGCCGCCGCCTTTCCGCCTTTCGTCGCAGCGCTGGCGCTCGAAATCGCGCCGGTCCGCGTCAACCTCATCGCGGCCGGCTTCGTCGACACTCCGCTCTCGGCATCGCTGCTCAAGGACCAGCTCGACGAACGCCGCGAGGAGCTGCGCACCCACCTGCCGATCGGCCGGGTCGTCGGACCGGAGGATGTCGCCGCCCTCGCCGTGCACCTCATGGCCAACACCGCGCTGACCGGGGCGACCTACGACATCGACGGCGGACAGCAGTTCGCGTTCTGAAGCCCGGCCGGCGCTTTGCGTCGGCCGGGCTCAGTCACGGCCGAGATCAGACCGAGGGCAGCGCCCACTGCTGGTTGGTGCCGTCGTTGCAGTCCCAGATCTCCAGCTGCGTGCCTGCGGTACTGCTGAAGCCCGGGTCATCCAGGCACTTGCCGGACTGCGGGTTGCGCAACTCCCCGTCGGACTGCGGCTGCCAGATCTGCGCGCCGGTGGCATTGCACGTGTAGAGCGCGACGAGGGTCCCGTCGGTGGTGGCACCGCCGGTCACGTCGAGGCACTTGCCGTTGTTCACCAGGGTGTCGCCGGTGGTCAGCTCCCACTGCTGGCTGGTGCCGGCATCACAGTTCCAGATCTCGATCTTGTTGCCGTCGGCGGTGCTGTTGTCGGCGTCGTCCAGGCACATCCCGTTGGTCGCCACGGTGATCGGGCCGGCGATCGGCGGCATGTTCCACTTCTGATTCGCGCCGCCGTTGCAGTCCCAGATCTCCAGCTGAGTGCCCGCGGTCGTGCTCGAAGCCGGGTCGTCGAGGCACTTGCCGGACTGCGGATTCACCAGCGTGCCGTTGACGACGTTCCACTGCTGATTCGCGCCGCCGTTGCAGCTCCACAGGTCGACCAGCGTGCCGTCGGCCGTCGAGGTGTTACCGACGACGTCGAGGCAGCTGCCGTTGTTCACCAACGTGCCGTTCGAGTACTGCCACACCTGCGCGGCGGTGCCGTTGCACGTGTAGATGTCGACCTTGTTGCCGTTGGCGTTGCTGTTATTGGCGTCGTCGAGGCACAGTCCGGCGAGGCCCGAAGTGATCGGGCCGGCCGTGTAGGTGCCGATCCCGCCGGTTCCGGGAGTGATGTCGAGGTTGTCGAACTGGTCGGTCTGGTAGCCGACGACGCCGATGCCGGCCTGGCCGGAGGTGTAGGTGGTGTCGGTGGCCGAGCCGACGGCCTTGCCGTCGACCGTGGCGCTGATGGTCGAGCCCTGCATCGTCAGGGAGACGGTGTGCCAGGTGCCGGTGCCGAGCGCGGTGGCGGTACCGGAGGTCAGGGCGGTGATCTTGCCGCTGGTATCGCTTCGGTCGATCGACCACGCGCCGGTGTTGGAGACGCGTAGCAGGTAGGCGGCCTGATCCGACTGTGGCCTGTCTTGGATGTCGGCGCGGCCGAAGACTTCGGCGGTGCCGGCTTGTTCGAGGTCGACGTCCGTGCTGACGGTGTAGTTGGACCAGGACGTGTCGCCGATCAACGCGAAGGCGTCGGAGTCGTTCTGCCATTCGATCGGCTTGATCGGAGTCGTCTGCTGCACGCACTGCCCGGTGCGGCCGTTGGCGCACGGCTCGACCTGGTACGCGCCCTGCATGGTCTCGAGGTACTTCGGCTCACTGCCGGTGGCGTCGGCCTCGTAGGTGTCGGAATAGGGCAGGGTGAGGGCCGCGGCGGCGGGGCTGGTCGCGGTGCCCTTGGCCTGACCCGTGGTCGTCGTCAGGGTATAGATGTACCCGGGCTGGACGGTGAGGGAGTACGAGCCGTTCGAAGGGGTGAGGTCCTGGGTGTGGATCAGCGAGGTGGACGGACTCGGCGCGTTGACGGCGGTGGCCCACACGTGCACGGTGCCGGTGGACAGCCCGCCGGAGACGTTGAGGGTGACGCTCTGGGCAGTAGTCGCGGTGGTGGTCTCGATGATCGTGGAGTAGTCGCTGCCGTTGGTCGACTTGAGCGAGACGTAGCTGCCGTTCTGCTCGTTGCCGCCGAGGTAGCCGGAGCCGGAGTCGAGGAACTGCCAGCCGGGCTGGGTGAACTGGGTGACCTGGGCGGTGGCCCAGGTGGACTCCCCGACGCTGTAGTTGCCGGACCACGGCTGGCTGGCGGTCATCATGCCGTCGGTCGGGTACGGCAGGTTCGGGGTGAGCGCGGCGATCAGCGGCCAGTTGATGTACGCCGTCATCTCCGCGTCCGTATACCCGCGAGTGATCGAGCGGATCAGCGCGGGGGCGCCGGAGTTCATGTCCTGCGACCCGTTTTCGCTGGCCCACAGGGGCTTTCCGGTGCTCTCGGCGGTGGCGTTGGCGGGACACGTGTCCGCGTTGCCGCCGTCACCGCCCTGGCAGGGGTAGTGCGTGCCGATGATCTGCACGGCGTTGGCGAAGGCCGAATTGCTCGCCACGTCGTTGGCCACCGACCAGTCGCTGTCGGCGCCGACGATCTCGGTCGAGCCGTAGCCGGCGTTGTTGAGCGAGGTGCGCAGCTGCTCGTACCAGGAGACGTTGTAGCCGCGCTCGTTCCAGCCGCCGAGATAGTCGATCGTCAGGCCGTCCGCCTTGGCGCATCCGAGCCAGGAGATCAGGTAGTTGATCATATCGGTGGACCAGAAGTTCCCCCCGCCGATCCAGCCCGGCGCGGCCCAGGCGAGACCGTAGAGCTTGATGTTCGAGTTGCGGGCCTTGGCCTGCTCCATCAGCCAGAACTCGTAGCCGGTGTTGCACTGGACGCTGCCCGCGGTGTGCTCGATCGACGGCTCCGCGCCGTCGGTGGAGTTGGCGTCCCCGCCGATCTCCACCTTCAGGATCTGCAGGTCCGCGCCGTAGTCGGGTTTGAACAGGTAGTCAAGGATCTGCGACTGCTGCGCGGCCGGATAGTCGATCAGGAGCCGCGAGTTCCCGCCGCCTCCGCTGATCGCGCCGATGCCGTCGAAAGTCCGCCCGGCACTCGCGCCGTTGACGGCGACGGTGGTGCCGGCGGCGGCATGCGCGGGCGCGGCGGCGAGGCCGTAAAGCAGGGAACTGAGGAGCGCGAGGACGGCGATCGCGGACCGCGAGACGAGCCGTCGCCGGTGAACTGAAGCCATGGCTTGCTTCCTTCACGTGTCGAGCTGCTCAGCCCGGTACCCGACAGGGCGCGCCGACGCACCGGGCGTGGGTAGACCATGAGTGGGAGAAAATGTTCGAAGCTGTGGAGATTGACGCAGCAAATGACAGCGTTGTCAAGAGTTTGTGCGTGTCTATCCGTGGCGTGCCACCCCGTGCCGCCCCCGCGTCGACCGGCACACGATCACTTACGTCGCTTTATGTTTGTTTTACTTGACGTGCCGTCAGACGCGATGTTCACTGAGGGCGAGCCGGTGAGGTTTAGACCATTACGCGCCGCCACCCAAAGGACCAAGAAGATGTACTTACGCCGCCTGATAAGCGGAATCGGCGCCGCAGCACTGCTTTCGAGCCTGGCCGTCGTCGCATCCGCCGCACCGGCGCACGCGGCCTCCCCCGCCCTCGCCTCCTCCTCCGCCTCGGTCCGGCCCGACGCGAACACCACCGTCTGCAACGTCTACTGCGACGCCCGCGATCCGGCCCTCTCCCCCGGCGACCGGCTGGGTGCGACCGCCGGCGTGTGGAGCCGGGCCATCACCCTGCACTTCGACGATGCCGACGACATGGCCTGGGCGAACCTCGCCAACGGCTCACCCACCGACGAAGTGTGGCTCGACCGGTCCTTCGACGGCGGGGCGACTTGGGCTTCGGGCAGCAAGCTCGGCGACACCACCGTCCCGACCGGCGACACCGGATGGCGGACCCTGATGTACAACGTCGACAACCCCTCCGCGCACGGCGTCGGCGCCATCCGCGCGTGCGGGAAAGCGGGCAACCGCACCGACATCGCCTGCACACCCTGGCTGCGCACCACCACACACGCCGGCAACGCGCAGGCCGCGTCGATCACGGCCCTGATGCAGTACTTCAACCCGGCCAGCGGCTCGTGGTCCGGCGGTCCGGGCTGGCAGGACGCCAACGCGCTGACCGACCTGATCGACTACATGCAGCTGACCGGCGACTCCACCTACGAGTACGCGATCGGCTTGATCTACCAGGACAACGGCGGCGCGAGCTTCACCGACGCCTACATCGACGACACCGGATGGTGGGGCCTGGCCTGGCTGCGCGCGTACCAGTACACCGGAGACTCCGCGTACCTGCAGACCGCCGAGTACGACGCGAACTACATGGACCAGTACTGGGACACCGGCACGTGTGGCGGCGGCGTGTGGTGGTCGACCGCGAAGACGGCCAAGACCGCCATCGCCAACGAGCTCTTCCTCGAACTCAACGCCGCCCTGCACAACTCCATACCGAGTGACAGCACGTACCTCACCAGGGCACAGCAGGAATGGACCTGGTTCTCCGGGACCGGAATGATCAACTCGCAGAACCTCGTCAATGACGGACTCAACCTGTCCACCTGCAAGAACAACGGCGCCACCACGTTCACCTACAACCAGGGCGTCATCCTGGCCGGCCTGAGCCAGCTGAACCTCGCTGCGCCCAGCGCCTCGCTGCTCACCACCGCCAACGCGATCGCCACCGCCGCCACCGCTCATCTGACCAGCAGCGGCATCCTGGTCGACCCCTGCGAACCTAACGGCTGCGCCAACGACGGCTACAGCTTCAAGGGCGTGTTCGTCCGCGACCTCGCCGAGTTCGCGCGCACCGCCAACACTTCCGCGTACAACCAGTTCCTCAATGCCCAGACATCGTCCGTGCTCGCCAAGGACACCGACGGCGACGGCCAGTCAGGCCTCCAGTGGGCCGGACCGCTCGACAATCTCAACTACCCCGACCAGCAGTCCGCCTCCGACGCGTTCAATGCCGCCCTCGACCTGCCGACCTCGACCGGCGCGACCGGGACCATCAGCGGGTACGACGGCCTCTGCGTCGACGTCGCCGGCTCGAACACGGCCGACGGCACGAAGGTCGACGTCTACACCTGCAACGGCACCGGCGCACAGCAGTGGACCGCCGAGACCAACCAGACCCTGCAAGCCCTCGGCAAGTGCCTCGACGTCGCCTCCGGCGCATCCGCCGACGGCACCCTCGTCCAGCTCTACACCTGCAACAACACCGGCGCCCAGACCTGGCAGCGCCAAGCCGACGGCGCCTGGCTCAACCCCCAGTCCGGCAATGCCTCGACGACCCCGGCTACAGCACCACACCCGGCACCCAACTCGAGATCTGGGACTGCGACGCCGGCGCCAACCAGAACTGGACGCAGCCCTGACGCCGACATGGCGTCGCACCCCCGTCTACAGATGAAATCATGTGCTCATGAGCTACGACTTGGCCTGCTACGACCCGCAAGGCGAAACGCTGCGCCCGTAAGAACTCAGACGCGCCCGCCGTCAGCCCACTGCGTTACGCGATAACGCCAGGCGCGATGATCTCGGCGATTCGATGGGCGACCTCGAGCGGGGTCAGGCCGTCGGTCTCGATGACGTGGTCGGCCGGGGTCGCCTGCGCGGAGGCGTATCGGCCCTGGTAGTACTCGTTGATGCCGGACCGTTCGGGATCCCCCTCGAAGCGCCGGGCCCACGTCTCGCGGCCGGCGTGCAGCTGGATCGACGCACGGGTCGCGGTCGGCGGCAGCAGCCCTTCGACGAGACGATGCATCTCAGCGGACTGGAACACCCAGGTGATCATTAGGACGTCGACTCCGGCCTGCGCCGCATGATCTGCCACGGCACGGATATTCGCCTCCACCATGGCGGTCGTCCGCTCGTCGACGCGCCACGGCTGGTGCAGCCAGAGGTAGTCGACATCGAGCCACTGAACGAGCTGCGGGCAGCGCACCGCCAGCCCCATCAGGCGCCGAGCCGCGCTCGACTTGCCGACACCAGGCGCCCCACCCACCATCACGACATGCACCGGCACACGCTAGGGGCTGCCTGACTTCCGGCACCACCGATTTTCCGTTGTGCCGCAACGTACCTTTTCTCGAGCGTTGCCGGCGCGCTGCAACCGGCTTGGAGCCGGGTTGGAGCGCTACTCGCGAGACTCGGTGTCAGGTCGGGTCGGGATGTGGAGGGGACCCCCCGCTCGGCCGAGTCCTCACACCACGTTCGGAAGAGCGATTCCATGATCGGGAAGCCCATGTCACGATTGGTCCGGCGAGCGGCGAGCGCAGGCGGCGCCTTCGCGCTGGCCGCGGTTGCGGCTTGTTCTAGCGGGAGCGGCGCGTCTTCGACCTTCTCCGGCCCATCCGCTCAGGCCGAGCCGAGCCGGCCTTGCGTGCAGTGCTACGGCTTCAGCCTGCCGGACGTCGCCCGGCCGACGGCCGAACGAGCGGTTGCAGGGCTGGGTGCGATCAGACGACCGCGACGCCCGAAATCGCCTGGTCGGCCGCGGCCGAGCAAGCCGGGAATCAAGGTACTGCCGATCCGCAGACGGACCCGCGCCTCATCGCGGTCGTCCACGCTCGGTCACGCTGCATAGAGGCTGCGGGGTAGGACTTCGCGGGCCCGATCGACGCTACGGCGAGCGGTGGAGGCGGCATGACAGAGTTCGGCCGTGTTACGCTCGCGCCGGTTCCACCGTCGGGAGAGCAGCAACGCGGGGGCTTGGAGAACCATGACCGTCCTCGAGTTCGGCATGCTCGGGCCTCTGCAAGTGGTGGAGGACGGCGCCGCACGGCGAGTGCCGACGGGCAAGCAGGGTACTGTCTTCGCCGCGTTGCTGCTGCGCGCGAATTCCGTGGTCTCCATCGACGTTCTCGTCGAGACGCTCTGGCCGCACGGCTCCTCGGCCGGGGCCCGCAGCACCGTCCACTCGCACGTGCTTCGCTTGCGCCGCAGCCTGGGTGCGCATGCCGGCGAGCGGATTCACAGCAGCAGGGCCGGCTACCTGATCGAGGTCGCTCCCGGCGAACTCGACGTGGACCAGTTCGTGACGCTGACCGGCGACGCGGACACCGCGGCGGCCGAGCGGCGCTGGCTGCAGGCGAGCGCGCACTCCGAGTCCGCGCTCGGGCTGTGGCGGGGCGAGCCGATGGGTGAGCTGGAGGCCGAGGGCTGGCTCGCGCAGGAGGCGGCACGGCTCGTCGAACTGCGCAATCGAGCGATCGAACTGTGGGCCGAGACCGAGTTGCAGCTGGGCCGGCCTGATCGGGTGATCGCCGTCCTGCAGACCCTGATCAGCGAAAATCCCCTGCGGGAACGGGGATACGCGCAGCTGATGCTCGCTCTGCACGCGACCGGGCGCACGGCTGAAGCGCTGGAGACCTTCCATCGAGTCAGAACACTGTTAGTCACTGAGCTCGGCGTCGAACCCGGCAGCCATCTCCGAGACGCCCACCAGACGGTGCTCACCACCGACTCGTACGCGCCGTCACCCGCTGTCAGGGCACCGACTCCGGCGCAGTTGCCCGCCCTGATCCCGGACTTCGTCGGACGCGCGCGCGAAGCGTCGGAGCTGGTGGATCTCCTGCGGCCTCGGGAAGATCGCGAGGCGGGCCTCGGCCGTTCGCCCTCGTCCGCGCGCATCGCCGTCATCTCCGGCCCGGGCGGCGTCGGGAAGAGCTCGCTCGCCCTCCTCGTCGGGCACGGGGCGATGCCCGGGTACGCAGGCGGCGCGCTGTACGCCGACCTGCGTGGCAGTTCGCCCTCCCCCGAGGAACCAGCCTCGGTGCTCACCTCGTTCCTGCACGCCTTGGGCGTCGAGGGCAGAGCCGTCCCCGACGATCTCGACGGACGTGCCGCGCTGCTGCGCTCCCTCACCGCCGCACGCGGCGTACTGATCCTCCTCGACGACGCCCGATCCAGCGCCCAAGTACGCCCCCTGCTGCCCGCGCCGGGCGGCGCGGCGCTGATCACCAGCCGATCACACCTGTCCGGCCTGGCCGGCGCACGGTGCATCGAGCTCGGCGAGCTGCCCTGGGAAGAAGCCATGGGTCTCTTGGCGGCGATCGTGGGCACCGAGCGAGTCGAGCGCGAGCAGACGGCCGCCGAGGCGATCGTCGAGTCCTGCGGAAGGCTCCCGCTGGCCGTGCGTATCGCGGGCGCTCGCCTCGCCGCACGTCCGATGTGGCCGCTCTCCCACCTCGCGCAGCTGCTCGCAGACGATCGGCATCGGCTCGACGAGCTACACGTCGACGACGTCGGTGTCCGCGCCAGCCTTGAGCACAGCCTCGCCTGCCTCGACCCGGCGCAGGCGAACGCACTGCGTCTCCTATCGATCCCGGACGCGCCCGTCCTCGACCTCGGCATGTCCGCGGCGATCCTCGGCCAGGACGAACGCACGGCGGGGCAGACCGTCGAGAAGCTGGTGGACGCCTGCCTGCTCTCGGCACCGAGACCGGACCGGTACGCGTTCCATGATCTGACCCGGCTCTACGTGCGCGAAGTTGCCCAGGCCACTGATACCCGGCTGACGCGCGCCGAGGCGTTCTCGCGGGCACTGGACCTGCTGGATGCCAGGATTCAGGCCCACCTGCCGATCGCCCGCATTCGACAGGTGTTCGGCGCCGATGCCGCGACACCGCCGAACCGTCCGGTCCCTTCCCTGACGCAGAGCCCGAACTGGGCGGTCGCACACCGCCTCGAGCTCCTCGCGTACGCGCTCCAGGCGGCTCTGGACCCTGATGTCCCCGCCGTGTGGGTCGCGCGGATGTTCGAGCCCGTACTTCGCGCGTTCCTCGCCGCGGGACTGCGGTCGGAGGTGGACCGGTGCGGAAGGGCCATGCTGTCGGCGGCCCAGAGAGATCGGGACGTGGAGGCCGAAGGCACCGCGCGCCGATTCGTCGGCTGGGCCGCGTTGTTCGACAACGACCTTCCGGCCGCGCGGTCGCAGTTCGAGCTCGCGGCGTTGCTGGGGACTGAGGCGGCCGACGAGCCTGGCCTCGCCGCGTGTGACCTGGCCTTCGGAATCCTGCATGCCCGGAACGGCGATTTCGGCCGGGCCGTCGAGCATCACCACCGTTCCTCCGACGCCTACGAAGGTCTGGGTCTGGCCGCCTGCGCCGCCGTCGCCTTCAACTACCTCGGCCAGCAATACTTCGCCGTCGGGCAACTCGATCGGGCCGTTGCGCATCTCAGCCGCGGACTCACGCTGGCCGAGGAGGGTGGCGACGGCCCGGTGGTCGCGATGGCGCTGTACATGCTCAGCGCCGCGAACTCCGCCCGCGGCTCGCACCAGGAAGCAATCGAGCTCGCGAACCGAGCGCTGGCGTTCGCCCGAGCCTGCGACGCGCGGTACAGCGAAGCGAGGGCGCTCGAACTCCTCGGCAAGGCATTGTCACGCGGCGGACGCGCCGAGGAGGGCGAGCGCTGCTTGACCGCTGCGTCAGCGCTCTTCGAGGATCTTCTGGGCGTGGCACCGGATGCGCGGGTGGCGGGATAGTCGGGCCAGAAGCCGCCGATGCGACGTGTGCTTATTTACGTTGATTGACACGCCGGGTCGGTTCGGCGGCGGTCGGGTCCTCGGGCCAGGGGTGGCGGGGGTAGCGCCCGCGTAGGTCGGCGCGGACGGCGCGGTAGCCGTCGCGCCAGAAGGAGGCCAGGTCGCTGGTGACGGCGGCGGGGCGCCCTGCGGGAGAGAGCAGGTGGATCGTCAGGGTGACTCGGCCGTCGGCCAGTTGCGGGGCTGCGTCCCAGCCGAAGAGCTCTTGGATTTTGACGGCGAGGACGGGGTGGTCGGCGGAGTAGTCGACGCGGATTCGGCTGCCACTGGGGACGGTGATGCGTTCGGGGGCGAGTTCGTCCAAGCGGCCCGCGGCGCCGCCGGCCCAGGGCAGCAGTCGGGCCAGGGCGGTCGCGGTGGGGATGCGTTCGAGGTCGGCGCGGCGGCGGGCGCGGGAGAGCTCGGGCTCCAGCCACTGGTCGGCCTCGGCCAGCAGGGCGTGGTCGTCGACCTCGGGCCAGGGCTGGCCGAGAGCGCGGTGGAGGAAAGCCAGGCGCTGACGCAGTGCGGTGGCCTCGGCAGACCAGGTGAGCAGTTCGCTGACGGTCTCGGCGGTCAGGCCTTCCAGCAGGGCGGCACGCAGACGGGCGGGGGCGGGGGCGGCGAGGGGCTTGGTGGTGAGCTCGATCGCGCCCAAGGTCTGCACCCTTCTTGCCGCGACATCGCCCCGGCGCGAGCCGGCCGGAGTGGCCCAGCGGACTTCCTCACGGTCAGTCAGCAGGGGCGTGGCGCAACGCTTTGCGGTGGCCTCGTCCAGGACGGCGGCCAACTGGACCCGGGCGGCCGGGGACCCGGCCGGACGGTCGGCGACCGCGACGGCGATCCACTCCGCGCCGCTCAGGGCGGAGCCGGGCGCCGTGTCGGCAGCTGTGCCCGAGGCCATCAGGTAGGAGACGCGTGCGCCTAATTCGGGCTTCGCCGAACCCGAACTCGCACCCGCAGACCCAGCCGCACCTGCGCGCGCCCGTGCGATGCGTTCGGGGAAGGCGAGCCCGACGATCAGACCGCCCGCCGCGGCTTCGCTGACTGCCGAGCGAGTGTTGCCCGCGGACTCGACGTGGCCCACCAGTCGGCGGACCTCGTCGCGCCAGCGTGCAGCGTACGGGTCGCGGCCGGCGGCGGCAGCGCGGTGGACAGCGGCCAGGTCGTCGCCCAGTGCACGCGGGGCCTCCTCGGACAACAGCGCCACCAGTTCGGCAGCCTGTCGGGATCCGACCTGCGGGGCACCGTCCAGCAGGGCTCGGCCGAGCCGCGGGTGCAGGCCGGTGCGAGCGATACCCACACCCCGCCCCGTGGCGCGGCCCTCGGCGTCGACCGCGCCCAAGGCGATCAGCACATCTCGGGCGGCGGCCATCGCGCCGTCCGGCGGGGCATCGGGAAGAGCGAGGCCGCGCGCGCCAGGCGCACCCCAGCAGGCGACCTGGAGCGCGAAGGACGTGAGGTCGGCCTGCATGATCTCGGGCGTCGGCATGGCTCTGGCCCGGGCGTCCTCGAATTCCGCCCAACAGCGGTAGACCACTCCGGGGGCCTCGCGTCCGGCGCGCCCCGCCCGCTGGCGTCCGGTGGCCAGTGACGCCCGGACGGTGACCAAGGTCGCCAGGCCGCGGGAGTGGTCGGTGCGCGGTTCCCTCGCCAGACCGCAGTCCACGACGCTGCGCACCCCCGGCACGGTCAGCGAGGACTCGGCGACGGAGGTGGAGAGCACCACCCGCCGACGGGCACCGATGATCAGCGCCGCCTCCTGGACGGCGGAGGCGGCCCGCCCGTGCAACTGCAGCACATCCACCCTCTCACTCAGCCCGGCCAGCATCCCGGCCACCCGAGCGATCTCACCCGCGCCGGGCAGGAAGCACAGCACGTCCCCGTCGCGTTCGCGCAGCGCGCGCTGCACGGTCGCGGCCACATGCTCCAGCAGCACCGGGTCCACGCGCAGCCCTTGCGGCGCACACACCGGCCGGGACGGCGGCGACCAGACCACCTCCACCGGGTGCTGGATGCCCGTGGCTTCCACGACGGGCGCGGGGACCTGGCCGTCTCCGCCCAGGAGTTGGGCCCAGGCGGCGGTGTCGGAGGTCGCCGAAGCGCAGAGCACGTGCAGGTCGGGGCGCAGGGTGGCCCGGACGTCGAGGAGGAAGGCAAGCGCGGTGTCGGCATCCAGGTGCCGTTCATGGCACTCGTCCAAGATGACGGTGTCGACGCCCGCCAGTTCCTGGTCGCGCTGTAGCCGTTGCAGCAACACGCCGGTGGTGACCACCTCGACCACCGTGCGCGGCCCGGCCTTGCGCTCGCCGCGCACCGTGAAGCCGACCCGCTCCCCCACCGGTTCACCCAGCAGCCAGGCCATCCGCCGCGCCGCGGCCCGCGCCGCGAGCCGACGCGGCTCGGCCACCAGCACCCGGCGGGGCCCGGCCGTTCCCGCATCTGGGTCGGCCTCGGACACCAGGCCGGCCAAGGCCAGCGGAACCAGCGTCGTCTTCCCAGTTCCTGGCGGCGCGGCCAGCACAGCAGTCCCGCGCTGAACCAAGGCACGCCGGAGTTCGGGAACAGCGTCGCGGACGGGAAGGTCGAGCCAGGCCGGGTTCACCCCGACAGTCTCGCTGATCTCGCGGCGCCGGCGTTACCGGACTCAGCGCTTTGAGGTCTCCGGCAGAGCGGGTTCCGGTCGTCGGTTCATCGCGGTCGGAAACCGCGTGGACATGGTCAGGGCAAGGCGGAACGATAGGCGCATGACGCCCAGCAGCAAGCTGAACGGGAATCGGAGCGCGTGGGAGGCGGCGTCGGAGAAGCACGTCCGCGAATACCAGGAGCTGCTGGCCCGGGCCAGAAACGAGTGCTCCTTGTTCGCCCAGGAACTGGACCTGCTGCGCCCCATCCTGGCGCACTCACCAGAGGTCGTGCATCTGCAAAGCGGCCACGGCCTGGACGACATCGCGCTGGTCGACGCCGGCGCGCGCTCGGTCGTCGGAGTGGACTTCAGCCAGGTCGCCGCGACAGCGGCGCAACGGCGCGCGGACGAGTTGGGGGCGCCCTGCCGCTACGTGGTCGCCGAGCTGCCGGGCGCACCGCTGCACGATGCGTGCGCGGACCTCGTCTACACGGGCAAGGGGGCGCTGATCTGGCTGCCGGACCTGCGGGCGTGGGCTGCCGACGTCGCCCGCCTGCTGCGACCCGAAGGGCACCTGTTCGTCTACGAGTCCCATCCGGCGGTGCCGCTGTGGACCTGGGACGAGGACGAGCCCCGGATCCGAGCCGACCGCGGCTACTTCGAACGCTCACACGTCAACGACACGTTTCCCGCGCACGGAGCGGTGGAGTACCAGGCCACGCTGGCAGAGGTCATCAACGCGGTGCTCTCCGCCGACCTGGAGCTGCAGTACGTGGCGGAGTTCGCCGAGCCCTTCTGGCGGCCGGACGGTGTCGCGGCGGCGGCTTGGGGAGGACGGCTGCCGAACATGTTCGCGCTCGTCGCGCGGCGCAGACGAGCAGGGGCTATTTGAAGCCGGCTGACTGGTCGAGTAGGAAGGGTGAGCCGTGGCCGGCCGGGTCCCATCCGAGTTCCCTCGCCTGCCGGATCGTACGCGCCACATCCGCGGGGAGTACGGGCTGAGCCGGCCGTCCGAACCAGTTGCTCGAGTGGGGCTGATCGGTGGCGACGACCAGGGTTCTGCCAGGTTGATCGTAGTCTTCTACCGCATAGGTGCATGGCGACTCGCAGATGGCCTGTCCAAGTCAGACCGGCTTGCCTCCCGCGCGCTCCCACTGCGCTTCGTTCCATTCGACGTATTCGATCTGCACGTCGCCGGGAAGCTTGGCGGTCAGATTCCGGCCGGTGGGGACCTCCTGCGGGCCACGCACGATCTGCGCTCCGGCCTGGTCGAGGCGCGTCAGGCACTTCAGCGCCTCAGACCCCTGGCGCGCTTCACTGCTTCGGTGAGTTCAGCGTGGCTCACTCCGCCGTTGAGCGCGTTCACCAGGTCGTCGGGACACAGCTCGTAGAGGTCGCCCCACCATCGGTTTGCGCGGTTGTCCCAGATCCGGTAGCCGCCTGGCACGCCTCTGGCGACGTACCGCCGTCTACTCATAGTCGACCCTCCCCTGAACTCCGTCACGCCTGGCTGCAGTCGTCGAGTACATCCTGTAGTACTAACGGCCGAAGCTGGCAGGACACCAGCCAAGGCGCCGACAACGGACGAGAGTGAATCCCTAACCTAAGACGGATCAGCACCGCAGGCACCTTGAACGGGAGAACAGTGACTCAGCCGAGTGGCAGGACATCCGAGAGCAAGGCCGAGGGCTTGGTCGGCGTGGACGAGGCAAGAGCAGCGCTGCGACGCGGGCAGGCCGTGGTACTTCCCAATCCGGCACCGCTGACCTGCGTGGTCGCCGCCACTGACGCACAAGGCGTGAACCGGGCCAAGGGTCGGCCCGAGGGCCAGGCCGTGGCACTGTGGGCGCACGACCCGGGCACCTTCGCAGCGCTCGAGGACGTGCTCGACCTCGATGAGGCCCTGCGCGCCGTCGCGCAGCGGCTGCTGACCGAGCAGCGCGTGACGCTCCTGGTTCCGCTGCGCAACGGTGCGAGCGGACCGGACTGGCTCGCGCCGGCGGCTCGCGAGTCGTGGGCCATGCTGTTCGGCACGCGCTGGCCGCCGCTGCTGCCTGTACTTGAGGATCACAGTCTCGAGGACCACAGCGTCCTGTACGTCTCCAGCGCCAACCGCACCGGCAGCGCACCGGCTGCGACTGCCGCGCAGGCCCGCGCCATGTTCCCGCACTCCGTCGCGGTGTTGCCGGCCGATCGGCTGCCGGGCGCCGAGCTGGAGACGGGTTCCGACCCGACTCCGCGCGCAGCGACCACCACACTCCGGCTCTACCCGGATGCCCGCGTCACCGTGCACCGCCGCGGCGCACAGGACGCCGCCTTCACCGACCCTGATGCCTATCTCGACCACATCCGCGCCAGCTTCCTTGAGTTAAAATGATCACATCGCATCATCTGCCCTATTTTCGCGAGGACGGGCGCCAGTTTTCTGCCGTCAGCGAACCGCAATGCACGATCGCCTCACGGATGCGAGAGTCAGAGGTGTGATCGAGGACGAAGTGGAGGCGCTGTTCATCGAAGCCGGCTATCAGGGCACACTCAGCGTGGCGGAGATCGACGGCGCGGGCCGGGTCGATGTCCGGGCCGGTGAGGAGGCGTACGCCGCCTCGACCTTCAAGATCGCGGTCGGCCTGGAGTTGGCCTGCCAGGGTGCAGCCGGCGAGTTGGAACTGACCGAATCGATGCGGCTCTCGCCGGACGACTGCACACCTGGCGGCCAGGGGCTGTGCCTTTTCGAGTATCCGGTGGAGATCTCGCTGCGCGACCTTGCCGTGCTGATGCTGACCATCAGCGACAACACCGCGACCGACGCGGTGATCCGGCGATTAGGTCCGGAGCGCGTCGGTGCCCGCTTGGCGGCGCTCGGTCTGAAGCAGACTGACTTCACTTGCACGATCCACGAGCACTTCGACGCCATCGGCCGCAGCCTCGGGTTCGCCGACTGGGCCGAGCACGCCCGTGCGTTGGCCGCCGCGCCACCCACCCGTGCTGAGGTGATGCGCCGCGCGTTTCGCGAGGCCTTCGCGCTGCCCCACCTGGTGCCCTACACCACCGCGGGCGACATGGCGCGGCTAACCGGCATGATCTGGCGTGACGAGGCGGGTCCGGCGGCGGCGTGCGCGCAGGTGCGGGTGATGATGGGAAAGCAATGGCTGACCCGGAAGATCGCAACCGGGTTCGGCGCCGGCACGTCGGTCGCTGCCAAGTCGGGAACCGCTCCCGCGATCAGCAACGACGTCGGCGTGGTGACCTACCCGGACGGGCAGCGATACGCCGTAGCCGCCTTCACCCGGGCACTCGATCCCGATCCCGCCGCCGACACCGACCCTGACGCCGCCGCACGAGCGATCGGTGCCGCCGCCCGGCTGGCCGTCGAACACCTGCGGCGGGCGGCATCGGCTTGAGCCCGGCCGTCCCAGCCAGCTAACGTCCGCTCGTGACCTGCTGCTGCTTCGCCGCCACGCGGATGCGCCGCGCCTGAGCGCGGCGACAATCCCTTCCCGTTCGCCGCGCCCGTGAGCCCCTAACTCATCCACGGGTACGGAGATATCAGCATGTTCACTCCCTTCGAAGACCTCGACGCCCTCCTCGCCGACCTCATCGGGTCAGCGCGCGAAATCCTCGGCCGGACTTTCGTCGGCGCCTATCTCCAGGGCTCCTTCGCTCTGGGCGCCGCCGACCTGCTGAGCGACTGCGACTTCATCATCGCGACCAACGTCCTGCCCTCCGGCACGGCCGAGGCGCAGTTGCGCCGGCTGCACGACGAGATTCCGACGCGTCCGGGCCACTGGCCGAAGGACCTGGAGGGTTCGTACGCAGATACCACGTCATTGCGCAGCGCCGCCGGGCTCGGCACGCCGTGGCTGTTCAGCAACCACGGTTCCCGCGACCTGGTCTGGGACACCCACTGCAATACCCTGCACACCCGCTGGATCCTGCACCATCACGGCATCACCCTCGCCGGGCCGCCGATCACCGACCTCGTCGACGCGGTCGATCCCGAGGCCATGCGCGAGTCGATGCGTACGGCGCTGCCCAAGGTGATGGCGGGTCTGCGCACGTGGGCGCGCTTCGAGATGGCCTGGACCCAGCGCTACACCGTCACCGAGTACTGCCGGGTCCTCTACACCCTGCGCACCGGGCGGGTCGCCTCCAAACGCGGCGCGCTGGAGTGGGCCCGGGAACACCTCGACCAGACGTGGCGCCCGCTGCTCACGCAGGTCATCGAGGACCGGGCGCTCGGCTGGGTGCCGGCCGAGCCGCCGCGGCCCGGCAGCCTCGAGACCAGCTACGCGTTCGCGGCCTACGCCGAGTCATTCGCCCGCTGAGCTGTGGAAGTAGACCGTGAGCGACGGCCACGTCCCGTCCTCGGTCACCTCGGTGTGCAGCACCAGGTCCATCACCTCGATCGCGCCGAGCCGATCCAGTGAGTCAGCGACCCGCCGGAGCAACGCCGCGACGTCCCCTTGGGCGGCGCCGCTCGGGTTGGCTTGGGAGAAATGCCGGATCGTCCACGAGGTCTTGCCGACGTCATCCATGACCCCATGATGGCCCGCAGCCCGCACGGCGCCGCCGGAATCAGTCCTTGACGACCCGATAAATGCCGTAGATCACGCCGGGAAGGTGGCCGCACAGCTGGAGCAGGAAGGTCCAGAGCACCTTCAGACTCGGCCCGTCCTTGATCAGAACAGCGAGCCACGGCAATACGAGGCAGAGCAGAACAAGCAGCACCTTGACCATGATTCGAATCCCCTCGTTCTCAGCCCGCCGTCGAGGCAAATCTACGGGCATGTAGGTCTTCCGTGGCGGGCACCGAGATCTGTACCGCTTTGAGCGCCCGGATCCCGCCCGATCCAGCGGACGGTTTAGCCGTACTCAACCCGGCAACCCGCCGAGCACCGGAACACTTGCTCGTTCAGGAGGGCGGTGCGGACCCTGAAGGCCACCGAGGACCAGACGACGATCGGGCGACGGCCGGACCAGCGCGGCGCGCCCGAACGGGACACGATCGGCGACAACTATCGGCATATCATCTGCTTCCTGTGTTACCCCGCGTTCGAGATCGAGCTGCTGGCGCCGCACGACGCCGAGTGCATCTGCGGAAAGCCAGTGAGATCGGGTGACGCTCCCGCGCCGCGGAGCGCGCCGCAGTGCGCCCTGTGCGACGCGATGGCCGAGGACCACTACCGTGTCCGCCACGGCGAGCGGTGACCCGCACCGGCCTTGAGCGGTTACCGGCACTGCCGCAGCTATGCTGAGCTGGCCGAATCGGCCGCGTGACAGCGCCGCCGCAGCGATCCGAGGAGTTCCTTCATGTCCGTCGTCAAGATCAACGTGCTGTCGGTGAGCCCGGAAGCCCGCGCGACCCTGGAGCAGCGCTTCGCCGGGCGGGCCGGAGCCGTGGAGGCGAGCGACGGCTTCGAGTGGTTCGAGCTGCTGCGCCCGGTCGAGGGCACCGACCAGTACCTGGTCTACACGCGCTGGCGCAGCGAGCAGGACTTCCAGAACTGGCACGCTTCCCAGGACTTCGCCCGCGGCCACGCCGGCCGCGAGCAGGACGGCCAGCCGCCGCGCCCGGCCGCGCATGCCTCACAGATCTGGTCCTTCGAGGTCATCGAGCAGGCCGGGCCCAAAGCGTAACCAGGTGTGAAAGACGTTGACATCCTCGGGGCTTGGCACCCGGGACCGGAGTCATGAGTCACGATCACTGACGAACAGCCCGCACTGCGTCATGCCGCTCCGACTGCCTCGGCCACCCCTTGCCGCATGCAGTCGTTGCCACATGCAGTCGGCAGTCAGGGCAGGTACCGGCGGGGCCACCAGGGCGCTCGGGAGGCTGCCGGGCGCCCTCGTCGCGTCCCCGGATCCCGTCATTGCACCCTTCCCGCTCTTGCGAAGGACTTGCAACTACTATGATGATGCGGCTAGAAACGTCTGTGCACCACTCACGCACTGGGCACCCGAGCACGCCGCCCGCCGACCGGAAGCCTGCGAGGACTCCACGCCATGGCCAGTACCGACACGCCCGCTCCGCCGCCGACCAGTACCAGTGGTGTCAGCGGCGGCGGTAGTCGGATCGCGCAGATCCGCCAGGCTCTCAGCCCGGCCGAGTGGCGGCGTCTGGCCGGGATGCTCGCCTTCATCCTCGCCCTGACCGTCGTCGGCTGGTTCATCGTCATCGCCGTCGTCGCCCCCAACCACTACTCGCTGGGGGCCTCGGGCACCTTCTCGATCGGCCTGGGCCTGACGGCCTACACACTCGGCATGCGGCACGCCTTCGACGCCGACCACATCGCCGCGATCGACAACACCACCCGGAAGCTCATGTCCGAGGGCAAGCGGCCGCTGTCGGTCGGACTGTGGTTCTCGCTCGGGCACTCCACCATCGTCTTCACCCTCGCCCTGCTGCTCTCGCTCGGCCTCAAGACCCTCGTCGGGCCGGTCAAGGACGACAACTCGAGCCTGCACCACTACACCGGGGTCATCGGCACGTCGGTGTCGGGCGGGTTCCTCTACATCATCGCCGGTATCAATGTCGTGATCCTCTTCGGCATCCTCAAGATCTTCCGGCAGATGCGCAAGGGCGACTTCGACGAGGAAGCGCTCGAGGAGCAGCTCAACAACCGCGGGCTGATGAACCGGATCCTCGGCCGGCTGATGCGGGCCGTGACCAAGCCGTGGCAGATGTACCCGATCGGCGTGCTGTTCGGCCTCGGCTTCGACACCGCCACCGAGGTCGCGCTCCTCGTGATCGCCTCCACCACCGCGCTCGCCGGGCTGCCCTGGTACGCGATCCTCTCGCTGCCCATCCTGTTCGCCGCCGGCATGTCCCTGTTCGACACCCTCGACGGCTCGTTCATGAACTTCGCCTACGGCTGGGCCTTCTCCAAGCCGGTGCGCAAGGTCTACTACAACCTCACCATCACCGGCCTGTCCGTCGCCGTCGCCCTGCTGATCGGCACGGTCGAGCTGCTCGGGCTGCTCTCCCAGCAGCTCAACTTCACCGGCCGATTCTGGACCGACATGCAGAACGCCGACATCAACATGCTCGGCTTCATCATCGTCGGGCTCTTCTTCGCCACCTGGGCCATCGCCCTGCTGGTGTGGAAGTTCGGCCGCATCGAGGAGCGCTGGACCCGCGGACTCGCCAGCGCGGAGACAGCGGACTGATACCGTCTGCGCCATGGCGAGTGACGACGCTCAGGGCGTCTTCCGATCACCCGAGACGGGCCAGATATGGGCGCGAAACGCGCGAGGCCGTCTGTGCCGCCTCGGACCCGAGGCGGCACAGACGTGGAGCGCTGACGAGCCCACCATCGGCTGGCGAGGGAGCTTGCTCGATTCGGCCTGTGGGACCACCTGCCTGAGCAACAGCGCGCAGTTGCCATCGCCGAGACGGACACGGGGGGCTTTCCTCTGCCCTCGCTACCCGAGCAGCTCCCGGTCGCGCCTGAGTGACTGCGGCCAGTCGAGCTCAGTCAAGGTCGATGACGATCTTGCCGAAGATCCCCGGCTGACCCTGCGCCTCGTAAGCCGCGGGCAGATCGGCGAAGGAGAAGCGGCGGTCGATCACCGGGTGCAGGTCGTGCTCGGCCGTGAACCGGGCGAGGTCCTGGTGCATGGCGACGCTGCCGACGGCGACGCCGCGCACGCTGGCCTGCTTGCCCACGAGGCTCCAGACGTCGAGGGCGGGCACGTCGTTGTCACGCAGTCCGAGGACGGCGATCTCGCCGGAGCCTGCGGCCGCGGCAATGCACTCGTTCACCACGCCGATGCCGACCGTGTTGACGACCTTGTCCGCGCCACCGGTCAGCTCGTACGCCCTGGCGCCCCAGTCGCCGTCCGTGGTCATGGTGCCGGCGACGCCGAGTTCCTGCCAGCGCGGGTCATCGGCCCGACTGCGCACGGCTGCGTAAGGAATGGCGCCGAGCGCGCGGGCGAGCTGAGCGGCGAACAGTGCCACGCCGCCGCTGCCGAGGACGAGGACCTTGTCACCGGCTTCCACCGGCTTGCCTGCCATGACGGCGTTCCACGCGGTAACGCCCGCGACCTGCAGCGTCGAGGCTTCGGCGTCGGACAGGCCCGGCGGTGTGGCGATCACGCGATCGGCGGCGACGACGATCTGTTCGGCGGCGACGCCGGGGTCGTCGAGGCTACCGGGCCCGATGCCGAAGGTCTGGGCCCGGCCGGTACGCCAGCCCGGTGCGTGCGCGGTCATCACGCGGTCGCCGACCGACCAGCCGCTCACGCCTTCGCCGACCGCGTCGATCACGCCGGCGACGTCCGACAACGGCACGATCTCCTCGCCCTCCGGGCGCCCGAACGGCCCGGCCAGGATCATCTGGTCGCGGGCATTGAGCGCGATCGCGCGTACGCGGATCCGGACCTGTCCCGGCCCGGGCTGAGGCGTGGCCGCCTCCTCGTTGACCAGGCCCTTCGCCTCGGTGACGCCGGCCTTGAGCTTCCACTGCCGCATGACGACCTCCGATAGGTAACTAACTAGTGACTTACCCGAGTAGATCATCGCCGCCCGGCGATGTCAACATCCGGTTAGTTAGTTAGACTGAGCGGGTGCAAGCTCGCGACGCAGCCGCCACCCGCGCCCGGATCCTGGGCGCGGCCATCGCCGAGTTCTCCGCCGTGGGCTTCTCGGGAGCGCGCATCGATCGCATCGCCGAGCAGTCCGGCACCAACAAGCGGATGATCTACGTGTACTACGGGGACAAAGAGGGCCTGTTCACCGCAACTCTGCACGAGGTCATCACCAAGCTCGTCACGGCGGTCGCACTCGACCCGGACGACCTCGCGGGCTACGCCGGCAGTATGTTCGACTACCTCGTCGATCACCCCGAAGCCCTGCGCATCGCGGCCTGGCGCCAGCTGGAACGCCCGACGGCGGGTCCGGAGACCACGGAGATCTACGCGGAGAAGGTCGCGGCCCTGCCCGCCGCCGGCGAGGCCCGACCACCGACGGCCCTGCCTCCCACCGATCTGCTCGTCCTGGTGCAGGGCATGGCCGGAGCATGGCTGAGCACTCCCGTCGAACTACTGAGCCACGACGGCTCCGATCCGCGGTCGCCGCAACGCCTCGCGACCCACCGCGCGGCCCTCGTCGAGGCAGTGCGCCGTATCGTCGCATAGGGGCGAATCCAGGTCCTGTCATCATAGGGCACTTGGAGAGAAAAACAGCCTGCGGAGATTCAAAGGCCATCATCAATCAATGAGTTTCGTTGAAAGCGGCCGTGAATGCGCCCTCGACGAGATCATGAGCATTCAGCCCGCTGAACGTGAAAGTTTTTTAAACATGATCTTGCGCGGGCGATTGCGCACCGGGAGTGCGCGTGCTTCCATTCCGATAAGTCAACTTTACTAACCCAACTGACCGACGGAGGCTCCCACTCCATGACTCCGCCCCGCGCACGCTTCGCCGTGGTGGCTGCCGCAGCCATCGCGTTCGGCACCCAGGTCGCGGTCCTGCACCCGGCCGCCGCCTCGACCTCACTCACCCACACCGCCGCGGCGCCCGCCGCGGAAGCGGCCGCCGCACCGGCCACCACCTACACGGCCGCGCAGGTGCTGGCCGGCATCCAGCAGCACTCCACGTCCGCGACCCAGGTCAACACCAAGCCCCACATCAACACCATGACCCGCGCCATGAACGTGAACGTGTACCAGCCGGCCAGCGGCGTCTTCGTCTACACCTCCAGCATGGCCATCGACGACGACGGCTCCGATCCCGATCCCGACCCGGACCACCAGGACGAGACGACCTTCCAGGACAGCAACGGCGCGCAGCTGGCCGCGCACCACGTGCCGTTCTACGTGCTGGGAGACGACTGCTGGGACAAGACGTCCCCCTGCCCGCACTTCTTCTACAAGGAGCACAACATCTCCGGCCGGCAGTTCGCGCTGGTCTTCTACAACGGCAAGGTCATCGGCGCGATCTTCGGCGACACGCAGACCGGGAACGACCAGACCACCTCGGACAACGACTCCCGCGAGCTGGGCGAGGCGTCCGTGGAAGCGGCCAACCTGCTGGGCATCCCCGACAGCGGCACCACCGGCGGCGTGGACAACGGCGTGACCGTGGCGATCTTCTCGGGGCCGTCCTGGGTCGTGAACGGCACCAACTCCACCTTGAACGCCAACGCCCAGGGCATGGTCCAGAACGCCCTGAACACCCTCGGCGCCAGCCTGGCGGGCGGCGGCACCACTCCCCCGCCGACCGGTGGCGGCAGCACGATCGTGAACGACAACTCGGGCCTGTGCCTGAGCGACACCGGCGGGTCGACCACCTTGAAGACCACCGGTGACATCGCTACCTGCAACGGCACCGCGGCCCAGACCTGGACCGCCGCGAACGGCACCCTGACCAACGGGAACGGCCTGTGCCTGAGCGTCACCGGCAGCTCCACCGCGCTCAAAGCCGTCACCGACATCTACACCTGCAACGGCAGCGCCAGCGAGGGCTGGACCGTCAAGAGCAACGGCACCATCGTGAACACCGCTTCCGGGCTCTGCCTGAGCGTCACCGGCAGCTCCACCACCAGCGGCGCCACCGCCGACATCTACACCTGCAACGGCAGTGTCAGCGAGAACTGGACCGTCGGGTCCTGATAGCCCGACTCTGATCGCTCAACTCTGATGATCCGACTCTGATAGCCCCTGAAATCCTGCCGAGGGTGGCCGCTGAACGCCACCCTCGGCAGACGCGCTCACGCCGGAGCCTGGATCCGAGTCCTGATTTCCTCAGGCGGTCGCCGACGGTACGGCTCCGGCCGCGGCGAACGCGGCGCCGATGATGCCCGCGTTGTTCGCCATCTGAGCCGGAACCATCCGGGCGTGCATGCGCAGCAGCGGCAGGAACTTGTCCGGGTGCTTGGACACGCCGCCACCGAAGACGACGAGGTCGGGGGTGAAGAGCATCTCGACCATCTCGAGGTACTCCTGCAGGCGCTTGGCCCACTTGGTCCAGCTGAGCTGCTTGTCTTCCTTCACCTTCGCCGAGGCCCGGCGCTCCGCGTCCTTGCCGCGCACCTGCAGGTGGCCGAGTTCCGTGTTGGGCACCAGATGCCCGTCGGTGAACAGGGCGGAGCCGATGCCGGTGCCGAGGGTCAGCATCAGCACCACGCCGTTCTGTCCCAGGGCCGCACCGTGGGTGATCTCGGCCAGGCCGGCGGCGTCCGCGTCGTTGATGACGAATGGTGCCTGCGCACCGGACCCGAGGGCCGGGCCGAAGACCTCGGCCGCCGACAGGCCGAGCCACGCCTTGCTCACGTTCGCCGCCGTGTGGATGACGCCGTCGGAGACCACGCCGGGGAAGGTCACGCCGATCGGCCCGGACCAGTCGAAGTGCCGGACGATCTGGCCGACCACCTCGGCCACGGCCTTGGGCCGCGCGGGCTGCGGGGTGGCGATCCGGTAGCGGTCGCCCTGCAAGGTGCCGGTCTTCAGGTCCACCGGCGCGCCCTTGATTCCGGTGCCGCCGATGTCGATGCCGAGCGCCACGCCACCGGAGTGGGCCAATTGGCGTGCCGGCGATGTGTGGAGAGAGTGCACAGCCATGATGGCCACATTGCCACCGGAGACGGAAACATGCGCGCTCGGCGGGCCACCCGCGTGATCGTCTCGGCCAGGCCGCTCGTAAGTAAGCGGCGCCCCGGACCGCGTGGGTCACGGTCCGGGACGCCGGTCTTGCCGGGCCTGTGAGGCCCTCACCTACGGGTGGTGCCTACGGCAGGCTCCACAACTGGTTGGAAGTGGCTCCGCACGTCCAGATCTGCACCTGGGTGCCGGAGGCGCCGTAGCCGGTGTCGTCGAGGCACTTGCCCGAGTTCGTGTTGATGAGCTCGCCGTTGGACTGCGCCTGCCACTGCTGCGCGCCGGTGCCGTTGCAGGTGTAGAGCTGCACCTTCGTGCCGTTCGCAGTGCCCGCGCCGGACACGTCCAGGCACTTGCCGAGCGCTTGGATGGTGCCGTTCGTGCCCACCGTCCACTGCTGCGCGTTGGTGCCGTTGCAGGTGTAGACCTGCACGGCCGTGCCGTCGGCGCTGTTCGCCGAACGCACGTCCAGGCACAGGCCCTGATACCCGGTGACCGGTCCGGTCGCGCCGGTGCCGCCTCCGCCACCCGGGTTCGAGTTGCCCGGCGCGACGGTCCACACGAAGCTCACGCTCGCCTGGGCGCCGCTGCCGTCCTTGGCGGTGGCCGTCACGGTGCTGGTGCCGACGGTGGTCGGGGTGCCGGTGATCGCGCCGGTGCTCGCGTTGATCGACACGCCGGCCGGCAAGCCGGTCGCCGAGTAGCTCAGCGTCTGCCCGCTGGTCGTGTCGCTGCCGGCGAGCGAGAACGCGGCGGCGGTGTTCACCACGTTGTCCTGCGGCCCCGGGTTCGCCAGCGTGACCGGCTGGCCGAGCTGGTTGGCGGCGACGGCCAGGGTCGCGGTCAACGGCAGACTCGCGCTGGAGTCGCCGACCGAGACGGTGTAGTTGCCGGTGGAGGTGGCCCAGGCGTTCGAGCTCGCGTTCCAGTACTGCAGGTTCTGCTGGGTGACCGGGAAGGTGACCGTGGTGCTCGCTCCGGCCGTGAGGTTGACGCGCTGGAAGCCCTCGAGGGCGAGCGGCGGCTGGCCGGAGGCGGCCGGGTCGGTGATGTAGAGCTGTGCGACGTCGGCACCGGCGCGCGAGCCGGTGTTGGTGACGGTCGCGGTCACCGTGGCGGTGCCGCCCGCGGTCAGGGCGCCGACCTGCAGGTTGCTGTAGGAGAAGGTGGTGTAGGACAGGCCGTAGCCGAAGGGGAAGAGCGGTGTCAGACCCTTGGCGTTATACCAGCGGTAGCCGACGTCCACGCCCTCGGAGTACTGGACCGTGCCGCCGCTGCCGGGCCACTGGGCCGTCGTGGAGGCCGGCACCTGGGAGAGCGAGGTCGGGAAGGTCACCGGCAGGTGCCCGGACGGGTTGGAGTTGCCCAGCAGGACGCTGGCGATCGCGGTGCCGTCCTCCTGGCCCGGGTACCAGGCTTCGAGCACGCCCTTGACCGAGGAGAGCCACGGCATGGTGACCGCGGATCCGGTGTTGAGCACGACGACCGTGTTCGGGTTGGCGGCGGCGACGGCCGAGATCAGCGAGTTCTGGGCGCTGGACAGGTCGATGCTGCTCAGGTCGCTGCCCTCGGACTCGAAGTCGGAGACGAACACCACCGCGACGTTCGCCGCGGCGGCGGCCGAGGCGGCCGACGTGGTCGAGGACCCGGCGTTGTAGGTCACCGTGGTGCCGCTCGGCACGGCCGCCTGGATGCCCTGCAGCGGCGTGACGGTGCCGCTGGAGTTCACCCCGGCGCTGCCGCCGCCGTCGGTCTGCGGGCTCGTGGACGCGTCCGTGCCGATCACCGCGATCGACTTGTCGGCGCTGGTCAACGGCAGCACGCTGCCCGAGTTCTTCAGCAGCACCGTGCCCTCCTCGGCGAGCGAGGTCGCGGCCGACTGGTCGGTGGCGCTGGTCGCGGTCGCCGACGGGGAGCCGCTCGGGGCCTTGTCGAACAGGCCGAAGCCGAACATCTGGGTCAGGATCTCGGAGACCGCGGTGTTGATCGTGCTCTGACTCACCTGGCCGGAGCTCACGGCCGACTGCAGGGCGCTGCCGTAGTACCCGTCGTTGCCCGGCATGTCCTGGTCGAGTCCGGCGTTCGCGGAGGCGGCGGTGGAGTGCGTGGCGCCCCAGTCGGAGGTGACGAAGCCGGTGTAGCCGAACTGCTGGCGCAGCACGGTGTTCATCGTGTACGAGTTCTGGCACGCCGCGGTGCCGTTGATCCAGCTGTAGGAGCACATGACCGAGGACGCGGCGCCCTGCTGGGTCGCGGCCTGGAACGCGGGCAGGTAGATCTCCTGCT
Organism: Actinospica robiniae DSM 44927; assembly: GCF_000504285.1. Taxonomy (NCBI): domain Bacteria; kingdom Bacillati; phylum Actinomycetota; class Actinomycetes; order Catenulisporales; family Actinospicaceae; genus Actinospica; species Actinospica robiniae. The sequence goes on from NZ_KI632511.1 coordinate 2,120,953, forward strand.
CGGCCTGGGTCGAGATGACCGCGTTGTCGTTGGCCGAGTTGCGGTTGGTCTCCTGGTTGTACACGGCGAAGTGCTTGACCTGCGCCATGACCCCGGTGGACTGCACGCCGCGGATGTCGGCGGCACCGAGCTGGCCGTTGAGGTACGGGTCTTCTCCGACCGACTCGAAGGCGCGGCCCCAGCGCGGGTCGCGCACGATGTTGATGGTGGGTCCGAGGTCGACGTTGGTGCCCTTGGCCGCCTGTTCGCGGCCGATGACCTGGCCGTAGGTCTGCTCGGCCGCGGTGTCCCAGGTGGCCGCGGCGTCCACGGGCGCGGGCAGCTGGGTGACGTTGCCCATCCCGTCGCCGACGCCGGCCGGGCCGTCCTCGAGGTTGAGCGCGGGGATGCACAGCGCTCCGATCGCCGGGATGTAGCCGACGTAGCTCGAGCCGGACACGCCGGTCATCAGGGAGACTTCCTGGGAGAGCGACATGCTCGCCATCAGTTGGCTGACCCGCTGGGAGATCGGCGCGGTGGAACCGACCCAGGGACAGGACGCGGCCGCGGCGGACGCGGGCGAAGCCGCCCCGACCGATGCCGCCAGCGGTGCGACGGCGGTGGCGAGGGCGACCACCGCGAAGCGGATCCGGCCTGATGGAGACCGGTGGTGGGTAGTGTGCACGATGCCTCCTTGCATCTGCTTGCATCTGCGGACCCGTAGAACAACGTGGGTTATTGGTTGTTCGCAACAACAAAGAAGTGGGCACCCGGGATCAAACACACGTTCCAGAACCCTGTCAAGAGCTCACGGCCCACGAGGGATAGCGCTCTCCCGCGCCGGATCCACCGCTGATCATCGAACTCTCCTGAAGTCCCCACCTCAGCCTCATGATCGGCCGCAGGAGAAGGCGAGAAGCGGAGCGCGCAGCGCCCGGTTTTTGTTGTCCGCGACGACTTCGAGAGGCATCAGGGCCGTGAGTATGGACTCAGCCGCTCAGGGAAGGAGCCGCGTCATGAACACACCGCCCTCCGACGACGTGATGAGCGCGCGGGAACCGGCATCCGACACCGCTGAGCGCGTGCGGCGCGCCGTCTACCGCCACCTGGCCGAGACCGGATCAGCGCCGCAGCGCGAGGCGCTCGCCGCGCGACTCGCGCTCACCATCGGGCAGGTGGACGAGGCGTACGCGACGCTGGCAGAGGCGCACCACCTCGTGCTCGACGACAGCGGGCACATCGTGCTGGCGCATCCGTTCGCCACCCGCAACTTCGGGTTCTCGGTGATGGGCGCGCGCACGCTCTGGTGGGGCGGATGCGCGTGGGACGCGTTCGCGATCCCGCACCTGGTGCCGGCCGAGCCGTCCGTGCTCGTCGCCACGACCTGCCCCGCCTGCGCCAAGCCGATGGCGTGGACCGTCGACGCCTCGTCGCCACCCGCAGGCCCCGGCGTCGCGCACTTCCTCGTGCCCGCCGCCGGCATCTGGGACGACGTCGTGCACGCGTGCGGCAACCAGCGGATCTTCTGCGACACCGATTGTGTCGAGGATTGGCTTGCCGCAACGGGCAACACGCGCGGCTCGGTCTTCGATCTCAGCGTGCTGTGGCACCTCGCCGCGCACTGGTACGAGGGCCGCCTCGATTCCCCCTACCGCCGCCGGGAACCGAGCCAGGCACGCGACTACTTCCACGGCGTCGGGCTGCGCGGCCCGTTCTGGGGGCTACCGAAGGCTGATCGCGCGGCTGTTCCTTGGCCGTGTCCTGAAGCCGGCGCCGGGCACACGTCAGACGCCGCGGCCGTATCCGACGTTTCTTTGAAGACACGGCCTGACTCACCAGCAGTCTGAAACTTTCAATACTCGGAAGCGCATTCCAGTCGTCCATCGCCACACCAGTCACACCGAGCCCCGAGTGCGGCTCCTTCGCCAGACGGAGACACGCGGGCCCCGATAGGCTCGGGCTCGGCCTGCACCGTTCCGTGCGCCCGGCCCCTCATTCCCATGGGCTTTCCATCCCCTGGTTGATCCAATACCGATGACCATGCCGGTTCGCGCGGCATTGCCCCAGTCGGCGCGCGAGCCGACGGCACTCGGGTCCGCGTGGGGCCGCGACCATTCCCGACGCAGCCCCAGCCTCCGGCCCGTCCCCGCCCAGGCCGGCGGGCCCGAGCCCGTCCGCGCCGACCGCCGGCGGAAGAATCTTGTTGCCACAGAATCACTGCACTGATAGCGTGTGCACTACACGAGCTGTAAGTGCTCTTACATATCGCTCTCAGAGATTCAGGCCTGGGTCTCCTGGTAGCGAGTCAGCTTCCTGTGAGGTGTTGAGATGAAGTACTTGCGCACTGTTTCCGTGGCGGCGTGCGCCGCTGCCGTGGGTCTCGGGGTGGGCGGTACGGCGACCGCCGCCGTCTCCCCGTTGACCACCACCTGCACCACCGAGCCCCTGTGGACGAATTCCATCACCGTCACGGGCACCCCCGTCCAGAACCACGAGTACTCGGTGCCGGTCGCGGGGGGGACCTTCTACGCCGAATGGTCGAGCGCGTGGAACCTGGCCGTGAAGTACACGACCAGCGGCACGCTCACCGGGACCTTCAAATACTTTGACATCTACACGTCCGCCAGCCCCGGCGCCGGTACCAATCAGAGCTGCAGCTACGGGCCCGGAAGCCACAACGTCGCCGGCAGCGGGTCGTATATCTTCTCGGGCTCCTCGCAGCCGCCGGAGCCGTACGACAACATCAACAGCGGGGGCGGCACCGAGCAGGAAGTGATCGCGGTGCTGATCATTCCGAACTACGGCACCTACGCGATCGGCTTCCCCGGCTAGGCCTCGTCTCCAAAGGACGACATAGCCGGTCATTGACGGCGGCTATGCGCGCGGTGGCCTCGTAGCGTACGGCGAGCTTTTTCGCAGCGCGCGGCCACCGCGCGTCGCCGTTTGACCTTGTTGATCGCGCACTCGATCGGGCACGAGGAGCACGAGTTTGCCGCGCACAGTCCCGGCTTCGCCGACGCGGTGCGCCTGAGCCACGTCGGCCAGAGGGAATGTCTGGCCGACATGAACGGAGAATCGTCCCACCTCCGCCATTCGGGCCACCTGGGCCAATGCGTAGGTGGCGCGGCCGGTATCGCCTCGGCTGAATCGGACGCCTGTCTGCTGGGCGCCGTGGAAGTCGGCGACCGTGATCACGCGCTCGGGCAGGCCGACGAGCTCCACAAGCTCGGCGAGCACGCCGCTGCCGGCGACGTCCAGCGCGAAGTCAAGACCCTGAGGCGAGAGCGCCCGGACTCGTTCCGACATCCCTTCGCCGTATGCCACCGGCTCCGCCCCGAGCGAGTGCAGGGCAACGTGGGTGCCTGGGCTGCCCGTGCCGATGACGCGTGCGCCGCGTACGACGGCGAGCTGCACGGCGGCACTCCCCACGCTGCCGGATGCCCCGTTGATCAGCACGGTACTGCCGGCCGTTACACCGAGCTGGTCGAGCGAGCGAGCCGCGGTCTCCGCAGCCGCGGGGATGGCCGCGCAGCTCGCATAGTCGAGCGAGTCCGGGATCGGAGCCCAGTCCGACAGCACTGCCAGCGTCGCTTGAGCGGCTCCATAAGGTGAGGCTCCGAAAACCCGGTCGCCGACCGCGACACCCGAGACACCGTCGCCGACCTCGTCGACGATGCCCGCGGCTTCGTAGCCCAGAGTCTGCGGCAGTTCCTGGTCCAGAAGGCCCTGACGCTTTTTCCAGTCGCTGGCGTTGATCCCCGCTGCACGGACCCTGATCCGGATCTCCCCGGCGGCCGGATGAGGATCGGGGAGCTCGACGATCTCGAGTACCTCCGGCCCGCCGAACCGGCTGAACTGTGCTGCCCGCATGACGCACTCCTCCCGCGGAAGAAGTGGCGGATCGTCCGATACCGCGTGTGCGCGCGCTCCCGGCCCGGCCATCGGCTCGGTCCGGAGCACGTTTCCACTCCGATGCCCCGACCCTACCCCACCTTGTGATTTCCCACTTCGGCGCTGCCGTTGACCAGGGCGAGCAGTCCGGCGATCTGCTGCTCCGCCTCGGCCGGGTGGCGAAACCGGGTGCCCGGGATGACCTGGTAGCGGTTGCGCCGCCCTTCTCGGGCGTGGGTGAGGTACCCGGCCTCCTCCAGATCCGCGACGATGCCCTGCACGGTGCGCTCCGTCACGTCGCACACGGCGGCCACGTCGCGCAGCCGGATCCCCGGGTCGCGAGCGATCAGAATCAGCACCCGGGCGTGGTGCGTCAGAAACGTCCAGGTGGGGCGGGTGTCAGGACGATCCATGAGGCCATCATGCGCCCAAGCGCTTGCGAAATGCAATACGTGCAATTTTTTTCGTGTATTTCTTGACGCACGTCCGCTCAGGGTGCATGGTGAGATGAGTCAGCTCGGTCCGCGCCGACCCGGGAGTCCCGATGACTATTCTCGAGCCCGCCGCGTCCACGGCCGACCCAGGTTCCCGCCAGGCGCCGCGACCGCTGTCGCTGGGGCCGCACGCAGGGGTCGGATTGACTGCGGGAGACCAAGGCCCGGCGACCGTCGCCGTCACCGGGGAACTCGACCTGGTCTGTGCCGACGCCTTCCAGAGCCTCCTCTGCTCCACGCTCGACGCGTACCCGGCGGGCCTCCGGCTCGACTTGGGCGGAGTCGGGTTCTTCGACTGCTCCGCCCTGCACGCCCTCGAACACGCCCGGCGCCACGCCGAAGCGCGCGGACGCCCGCTCGTCCTCGCACGCTCGAGTGCGGCGGTGGACCTCGTGCTCCGTCTGGCCGGATCCGTCTGAGCGCAACTCGGACGGCCGCATCCGGCCGTCCGAGCCGTCTTGTCCCTATCGAGCCGCCGCGGCTGGCTCCCCTGCCGCTTCAGGCGGGTCTTCGAGGCTGTAAGCCTGCTCCTGCATGCGATACAACCGGGCGTAGCGGCCGTCCAGCTCCATCAGCGCACTGTGATCGCCTTGCTCGACGATGCGCCCGTCCTCCATCACGAGGATGAGGTCGGCCATGCGGACGGTGGAGAAGCGGTGCGAGACGACGACGGTCACGGTGCCGTACGCCGCACCGAGCTCCCGGGCGAGAGCTGCGTGCCGTTGGAAAACCGCATGTTCGCTGGGCGGGTCGAGCGATGCCGTCGGTTCATCGAGCACCACGAGCAGCGGGTCGGTGCGCATGCACGCCCGGGCCAGCGCGACCTTCTGCCACTGCCCCTCGGACAGCTCGCGCCCGCCCTCGAAGAGCGTGCCCAGCTGCGTGTCGAGTCCCTTCGCGAGTGTGCGGTAGACGGCCGCCCCGTCGGCCTTCTCGATGGCCGCCAGCAGGCGGGCGTCGTCATCGCAGGCTTCGAGGTCGCCGAAGCCGACTGCGTGGCGCAGTGTGACCTGGTAGCGGTGGAAGTCCTGGAACGCGGCGGTGCTCCGCGCGTGCCACGCGGCATTGTCGAGGTCCGCGAGCCGAACGCCGTCGACGCGGATCTCGCCCGCGGTCGGCGGATAGAACCCGTGCAGGAGCTTGACCAGAGTCGTCTTGCCGCATCCGTGCGTGCCGACGAGGGCGACCATGGAGCCGGCCGGCAGGTGCACACTGATCGGGCCGAGCACGGTCGAGTCGTCGGTGTATCCGAACTCGACGTCAGTCAGGGCGACGCCGTCCACGAGTCGTTCGGGCAGTCGCCCGGCGGCGGTGCTCCGGTGGCTCGCGCGGTACTCGCGCAACCAGGCGAGCGGCTCGGCCAGGGCCAGCCCGCTCTGGGTCTGCCGGTAATCCCGGCCGGATTGCGCGACGCTCGCCTGCAGCTGCCCGGCGAGAGAGGCGACCAGGACGAAGTCTGCGACGGTACGCCGGCCGGTGGCCACCAGGTGCGCGGTGAAGACGAGGGCGGCGCCGAAGCCGATGAGGAAGATCAGGGAGCCGGGCGCGGAACGGGTGGCCGCGCTCCAGCGGGCACGCAGCTGCCCGGCGGTGGCGCGTTCCCACGCGTCGCTCGCCTTGCCCAGCAGGAACTCCTGGGCGCCGGTGACGCGGATCTCCCGGCCGCTGGAGGCCCGGGTGGTCACCGCGTGCAGATGGCGCTCGAGCCGGTTGTCGCCGGCCGCGGCCATCGCGGCCCCGCTGATCACACCGGGGCTCCCGCGTCGCAGCGCGGGCAGCGCGAACAGGCCCAGAAGCAGCAGCAGCGGGTTGACCACGGCGAGCAGTGCGAGCGAGAGCACGGCCTGGCCGGTGATCGCGATGGTGGCGTTCACGCCCCAGCAGGCGTCGGCCAGCACCTGCCCCTTGCCGACGACGAGGCTGAGCCGATCGAGGAAGTCGTGCCGTTCCAGATGGGCGATGCCGCCGAGTTCGACAGAGGCGGCTTGGACCTCCGGGTCGAACTGCTGGTAGCCGATCCGGTCGGCCAGGTCGCCGCGGAGCATCACCGTGGCGTACATGCCGATCCAGCGCATGGTTACGCCCGCGCCCACCACTGCGACCGCTATCAGCATCGTGCCTCGCGAGTGCGCGACGACGCTCGAGATCACCTGGCGTAGCGCGAGGCTGATGAGCGCGGCCGCGAGCATCTGGCCGATTATCAAGAGCAGGACACCGACCGTCATCCGCCGGTCCAGCCGCCAGGAACGGATCATCACCTCGCGCCACAGGGCGCGTGCCGCAGTCGTCACCGCCGTGCTCCCGCCTGGTCCGCCACGTCTTCTCCCCTGGTCTCGGCCTCGTCCGGCGCGCCATCCCCGAACTGCTCGGCCTGCAGCCGGAACAGTCGTGCGTACTCGCCGTCGGCCGCGATCAACTCGCGGTGCGAGCCCGACTCGATCACTTTGCCGCCCTCGATCAATACGATGCGATCGGCCTCCCGCACGGTGGAAAGCCGGTGCGAGATCAGCACGACCGACACGCCGCGCGCCGCCTCGATCAGCTGATGGAAGACCTCGAATTCGGTGTGCACGTCCAGGTGCGCGGTCGGCTCGTCGAGCACCAGGACGCGCGCGCCGGTGCGCACGGCCAGCAGAGCGCGGGCCAGCGCGATGCGCTGCCATTGGCCGCCGGACAGATCGACGCCGTCGCGCACTCCCGCGGACAGCGGCGTGTCCCAACCGGCCGGCAGTCTCTGGATGAGCTCGGACGCCCCGGCCTGTGTCGCAGCGACGGCGACGTCATCGGCGTTCGCGTGATCGGCGTCTCCGGCGGCGACGTTGTCGTACGCGGAGAGGTCGTAGCGAATGAAGTCCTGGAACACCACGGACAGCTGCCTGCGCCATCGACGCACGCCCAGTTCGTAGACGTCGGTACCGTCGACGGTGACCCGGCCGGCGTCCGGCGGATACATCGCCGACAACAGCTTGATCAGGGTGCTCTTTCCCGCGCCGTTGAGCCCGACGACGGCCAGCACCTCGCCCGGCCTGATCTCCAGGTCGATGCCGTCGAGCACCTGCCTGTCGCTGCCCGGATAAGCGAAGGACACGCCCTCGAACCGCACCACCGGCGGGGTCGGGCTCACGGACTCGCCGCCGGATGCCACGACGAGCGGCTTGGGCGCGGGGACGGCGCGGCGCAGTCGGTCCAGAGCCAGCAGCCGGGGCAGGCCGCCTTCCACCGCGACCATCATGTCGCTGACCGCGAACAGCGGGAACAGCAACACCACTGCGGTCAGATCGCCGCTGAGGCGCCCGAGCGGCACGCTCCCGTCCAACGCGCGCGCCGCGACCGCGTAGCCGGCCGCCGTCAAGACGGCGGTGCCGACTGCCCACCAGACCACCTGGAGGCGCATGTCAGCCATCTTCGCCCGACGGGATGGAGCCAGATGCGCCTCAGCTTCCTCGGCGTGCCGCTCGCCGATCCACTCCCCCAGCCCGAATATCCGGACCTCCTTCGCCGGCTGAGGCGTCGTCAGCAGCGACGTCCAGTAGTCAGCGCGCCGCCGATGCACCATCTGCGCGGCCCAGACCCGTAGCACCCCGAGGAAGCCACGCCGCTGGCCCGTCCGGAAGACCACCAGGCCCACCAGCAGCAGCACGCAGACCAGCGGATCGTCGCGCCCGACCACTGCCAGACCCGACACGCCGCCGACCCATCGGGTCAGCAGGACCGCCTGCGCCCACGTCGCCTGGCCCACAGTGCCCTCGGTCCAGTTGTCCGGATCGGAAGCCGCGAGCAGCAGATCGTCCTGACGCGCCGAATCCTCGAGATGCGCCACACCGTCCGGTGCCCCGGCCCAGCGCGACACAGCACGCCGATGCGCGCCGTCGACCGCCCGCACCACGAGGTACCGCAAGGGTTCGTCGGCCAGGTTCAGCACCTGACCGAGGATCAGCACGCCCACGTATAAGCACACTGCGCCCGTCACATGGGCCGGACGGTTCTGTGCCGCCTGCACGACCTGCCCGACCAAGGTGCCGGTGACCAGCGCCGTCGCCGCCGTCATCGCGCTGCGCAGAACCAGTACCGCGGCGCAGACCCACCGGGCCCACAGCGGTGCGGCCCGCCAGCAGGCGGCCAACAGCACCTGTCGCCGCCACTTCTCCCTCAACCCCGTCCCCCTCAGCATTCTGCTTTTCCCCTACTCGGCCTCCGGCCGGTAAGGCAGCCGACGGATATCGGTCGTGGCGCTCGCGGCACCGGCAAGGACATGGGGCAGCTCCGAAACTTTCGAGAGATCTTTCGAAATCAGCCCTTGCAAGGTACTGTCATCCCCGAGCGCTCGTCAACGGACTAAGTTCGGCAGCTGCGTTGCGGTAGCTTTCCCGCATGGGCGTGTACATGGTCAGCATTGATGCGCTGGAGTGGTCCGGGATGGATGAGGATTCGTTCGGCGAGCTCGCCGCCGCGCTGAATCGGGAGCTCGCCGGCCAAGGGCTTCCTGCCTACGAACCAGTGCCGAGCGAGGTGCCGTTCGCGCGGGGCTCTGGACTGGCGTTCGAAGAGAAGCTGGCGCGTTCGGGCGACGGCTTCGGAGCATTATGCGAGCAGCATCTGACCGCTGAGGAGATCGAGACGTTGACGGGCTGGTCGGTGATGGTGCCGGTCGCGCTCGAGGAGGTCTGGCTGCAGCTGCGTCCGTGGGATGTTCAGGAGTCGCTCGTCGTCGGCGCCGCGCAGGTGCTTGAGTTGGCGGAGCGTCTGGCCTCTGCCATCGAGTTGCCGGCGGAGGTTCCCGAGACACGCGAGAACCTGGATCTCACGGTGTGGTTCCTTGAGCAGGCGGCGGACGTGGCCAAGACCGTACCCGGGCCGTGGAGCGCGGACCTTGACGCCGCGTTCTATGTCGCGCTTTACCTGCGGGCAGCCCAGCACTCGCTGCGGCGAGGCTGTCCGATGCGGGTCACGTGGTGACGGCCCGGGCTCTCAGCTGAATTCAGGGCGCGAGCGTGACGGCGACCAACTCAGACCACGTAGTCCCCGCGCCCTCCCGCGCCGCGTCGGCGAACCCTGGTTCGCCGAGGCGGCTCAGCGCTTCCGACGCGATGCGGGCCGCGTCCGGGGTCGCGAGGTCCGGGAGTCCGCGCACCGCGTCGCCGGAGGCGAGCAGCCGGGCGGCCTGGGCGGGATCGCCCCGGCGCAGCGCCAGATCTGCGGCGCCCACGAGGACGCCCGCGATCAGCGGCGCGTGCCCGGCCTCTGCCGCGGCCTCGACGGCCGCGGCCCGGTGCCCGCGGGACTCTTCGAGATCCTCCGCGAGGTAGCCGAGCAGGTCGTGAGTCAGGGCCCGCATGGTGGCCTCCTGCGCTCCCTCGCCCAGCAGCGACAGTGCGAGGCCGACCTGCCTTTTCGCCTCCTGCGGGTCCTCGTCCGCCCGAGCCAGCTCCGCTCGCGCCAAGGCCAGCTCGGCCAGCGCGTCCGGCCAGGCGACCCGCTCGGCGCACCGCTGCGCCTCGGCGAGCGACGCGGCGCCGGCCTCCGCGTCGCCCAGTCGCCGGTAGAACACGGCCTGCCGCGACCGGACCCGGATGACGTCCTCGACCGCGCCGACCTCGGCGAGAACCACGGCGGACTGCTCGAGATGATCGCAGGCCGCTGCGAAGTCGCCGCGCACCGCGGCCCGTTCAGCCAGCTCGCTCAAGGCGAACGAGATCCCGTAACGCTCGCCGATCGCGCGGAACTCGGCCAGCGCCGCCTCCAGATGGGCGTCCGCCTCGTATCCCTCCTGGCCGAGGGTGATCCGCATCTTGCCCAGCTGCAGCCGGGCCAGCGCGCGGGCCCAGGTGTCCTCGTCGTCGAGCAGCGCTTCGAACGCGGGCAGGAACTCCTCAGGCGCCGTGAGCATCCGTTCCAGCGGCACGACAAAGCCGAGCAGCGGGTGTGCCTTCGGCGCGCGCAGACTGTACGCGTACGCCTTGTGGATCCATTCGGCTGCCCGGTGCTCGTCGCCGCGGCCGGAGGTCACGAACATCACGAGCAGCGCGCACACGGTGGCGCGGATCCCGTCACTCACCTCGCCAGGCGCCTCGTCGGCCGCGGTGATCAGCCTCATCCCCTCGGCCCGATGCCCGGCGAGCCACCAGTACCAGGCCGAGGCCGCCGCGAGCCGCATCGCCGCCTGGGCATCACCGGCCGCGAGGGCGCCACGCAGCGCCGAACCAATGTCATCGTGCTCTGCTTCGAGCGCGGCGAGCCAGGTGAGCTGGTCCGCACCGCGAAGCTGCGGTTCCGCCGTCTCGGCGAGCCGGGTGAGGTAGTCCAGGTGCGCGCGGCGGGCTTGGTCCGCTTCGCCCGCCTCGGCAAGACGCTGTTCGGCGTACTGTCTGATCGTGCCGCTCATCCGGTAACGCGGGGCGTCCTCGCCTTCGGTGACCAGCAACGATTTCTCCGCCAGCGCCGTCAGCAGGTCCAGCACCTCGTACGGTTCGACCCCGTCGCCGCTGCACACCTGTTCGGCGCCCTCCAGCCCCGCGCTGCCGGCGAACACCGACAACCGTCGCAATACACTGCGTTCCGCGTCGCCGAGCAGCTCCCAGCTCCAGTCGACCACCGCCCGCAGAGTCTTGTGCCGGGGCAGGGCGGTCCGGCTACCGCCGGTGAGCAAACGGAAGCGGTCGTCGAGGCGGGCGGCCAACTGGTCCACGGACATGGTGCGCAGACGCGCCGCCGCCAACTCTACGGCCAGCGGCATCCCGTCGAGCGCACGGCAGATGTGCGCCATCGTGGCCAGCATCGCACCATCGATATTCAGATCCTGACGCACAGCCCGAGCCCGGTCGCACAGCAGCTTGACGGCGGGGGCGGCCTCGATCTCGTGCAGGGCCGCGTCTTGCGCCGGCGTCTCCAGCGGCGTGGCCGGCCACAGCGCCTCGCCGGTGATGCCGAGTGGTTCGCGGCTCGTCGCCAGGATGCGCAGCCGCCGGCACTCGCCGAGCAGGTGGTGCGCGAATTCGGCGGCAGGCCCGATCAGGTGCTCGCAGTTGTCCAGGATCAGCAGGGCCTCACGCTCGCGCAGGGCGGCGATGAGGCGGTCCATCGGCTCGGCGTTCGAGGAGGTGCCGAGCAGGGCATCGCGCAGGCGCAGCGCGCCGAGGGCGGCCTGCGCGACGTCGCCGTCAGCGCCGAGGGCGGCCAACTCCACCAGCCAGGCGCCGTCCGGGAAAGAGTCGAGCAGCACGCGTGCGCTCTCCACGGCCAGCCGGGTCTTTCCGGCGCCACCCGGCCCGATCACGGTGGTGAGCCGGTGGCCGGCGATCAGCTCCCGGACCGCGGCGACGTCGGCGTCGCGGCCGACGAAGCTGGTCAGCTCGGCGCGCAGGTTGGTCTCGCGGCTCTCCTCGCGCCGTCCCGCCTCGCCGCGCAGAATCGCGACGTGCAGGGAGGAGAGATCGGCGGAGGGGTCGGCGCCGAGCTCGTCGGCCAGGGCTTCCCTCGTGCTCTGATACAGCTGCAGCGCATCGCTTTCGCGACCGGCCGCGGCCAGCGCGCGCATGAGGGCGGCGACCAGCCGCTCCCGCAGCGGGTGCGCGGCCACCCAGTCCGTCAGCTCGGTGACCAGGTCCGCGCCGCGCCCCAGGGTGAGTTCGGCCTCGAAACACGCTTCGGCAGCGGTCAGCCGCATTCCCTCGAGCCGGGCCGCCGCCGCGTCCAGAGCCTCGCTCTCCGGCAGACCGACATCCTGCATCGCCGCGCCGCGCCACAGTCCCAGCGCCTCCCGCAGCAGCTCCGCCCGCCGGGCGGCATCCCCGGCCGCAGCCTGACCGGCTCCGACAAGGCGCTCGAACCGCACGGCGTCGACCGCGTCCGGCGAGACGTTGAGCCGGTATCCGTCGGTCAGCCCTTCGACGACCGCGTCCGGCAAGGCCTTGCGCAGCCGGGAGACGAGGCGCTGCAAGGCGTTCGTCGCGTCGGCCGGCGGCTCGTCGCCCCAGATCCGGTCGACCAACGCCGCCTTGGACACCTGGTGGCCGGGCCGGAGGGCCAGGGTCACCAGCAGAGCGCGCAGCCGCGCGCCCGGCACGTCGGCGACGGCTCCGTCGGTCCGGCGAACCTCCAGCGGGCCCAGCACACATATCTGCACCCGCCGATCTTGTCATGATCGGCGGGTGCACGATACTGCGCGCGTCTTTCTTCAGTCAGGGCCATGATTCGGCCGCGAGATCAGCGGCTGTGGCCGGAGATGTCGCCGTGGTCGGTCGTCGCCTTGATCTTCAGGGCGGCGCCCGCTCCGTCAGTGTTCTTCAGGGCGTTGCTGATCCGGCCGCGGGAGGTGGCGGCGTCCAGGGTGGCGCTGACGCCGGGCGCGGCACCGACCGAGAGGTTTCCGGATCCGGTGCGCAGCACGACCTCGCCGGCCACGGCCTCGGCGACGGTGACGTCTCCCATGCCGTTGCTGATCTGCGCCGAACCGGTCAGGCGGGCGACCGAGACCGTGCCGGTGTGCACGCTCAGTCGGACGCCGGCGGCTTCGTCGAGCTCGACGGTGCGGTAGCCGCCGTCGAAGGCGACCTCGCCGAGCCGGCCGGTGCTGCGCAGCTCGGCGGCGCCCGCCTTGCCCTCGAAGCGCGAACCGGCCGGCAGTCCGATCGTCACGTTCAGCGAGCCGGAACCGCCCAGAACGCGGTGCGGGTCGGCGGTCGCGATCCGCAGGGCGCCGTCGCGGTACTCGACCGCGGTCTGGCTCACGGCCTTGACGTCGCGCTTCTTGCCGGCGTCGGCGGGCTCGATCTCGACGGTGGCGTCGGTGCGGTCGGTGGCGATCAGCCGGATCGTCCCCGCGGGGATCTCCAGGACGACGGAGACCGGGCCGGCGGTGTCGAACTCCTGCATGATGTGCTCCTTGGGTTGTCCCCGGCGGACCCGGTGGCCCGCGCTGTTGGTTCAACTATCTGGGTCCGCCCTGACACCACTCAGCCGTCGTCCTGACATGAGCGATGACACCGCTGACACCGCGAGCCGCCGAGCGGCCCGAGCGTGTCAGCCCTCGTCGGAGTGCCGAAACGCCGCACGTCACCAGCAGACGGCACCGTACGAACTCGCCGGGCCGCGCTCCCGAATCCGGCCGCGCCACGGGCCTAAACTGACCAGGGCGAACACGGCAGTTCCGGAGGACTCAGATGGCCTGGACCGTGGCGGACATCCCCGACCAGCGCGGCAGGACCGCCGTCGTCACCGGTGCGAACGGCGGGCTCGGGCTCGTCACGGCCCGCGAACTCGCGGCCAAGGGCGCACACGTCGTGATGGCGGTGCGCAACCGCGCGAAGGCCGACGACGCGATCGAGCAGATCCGCGCGCGCGTGCCGGACGCGTCGCTCGAACTGGTCTCGCTGGATCTGTCCGCGCAGGCATCCGTGCACGAGGCCGCCGAGCAGATCGTCGCCGCGCACCCGCGTCTGGACCTTCTGATCAACAACGCCGGAGTGATGGCCATCGCCGAGGCGAAGACCGTCGACGGCTTCGAGATGCAGTTCGGCGTCGACCATCTGGGCCACTGGACCCTCACCGCCCTGCTCCTGCCGATGCTGTTGCGCACACCCGGATCCCGGGTCGTCACGGTGACCAGCACGGCGCACCACATGGGCCGCGCCATCGACCCGGCCAACCCGCATCTCGAGGGACGCTACGGGCCCTGGCGCGCGTACGGCCAGGCGAAACTCGCGAACTTCCACTTCGGCTTGGGCCTGGACCGCATGCTCAGAAGGACGCGCGCGAACACGGCCAGCCTGATCGCGCACCCCGGCTTCTCCAACACGGACCTGCAAGCCATGAGCGTGCAGGGATCCGGCGGCGGAGCCTCGCAGCGCTTGTTCCACGCCCTGGCCGAGCGCAGCGGGATGTCCGCCGACGACGGGGCACTGTCCCAGTTGCGCGCCGCCACCAGCCCCACCGCCAAGGGCGGAGAGTTCTACGGCCCGTTCCTGGTCAACAGCGGAGCTCCCGTACGCAAGCCGGTGCTGCGCCGCGTCGGCATGGACCGCGCCATCGCAAGGCTCTGGGAAGTCTCCGAGCACGAGACCGGCGTCGCCATCTCCGTCGACGCGGCTGCGGGAGGCGCTTGAGTCGCGCGCGATCCGGACTACGACCTACGACGACAACGGCTGAGGACGTAAGCCTTCTGCCGGCTCGGCGCGTCGCCAGCTCACGATCCACGCCGCGGTGAGCAGCGGGCCGACGCCCGACAGCGCCATCGAGCCGCCGGTGCCCAACACCCCGGCGAGCGCGCCGACGCAGACGGGGCCGAGGCCCTGCAGCGTCATGTTGCCGGAGCCGAGCAGGCCGAAGGCCTGGCCCTGGTCCTGCGCGGGGAGGGCGGCGAGGAACTCGCGCTGCAGGCCGAGGCCGTTGGCGAAGCCGCAGCCGGCGAGCAGGAGCAGCCCGGCCGCGAGCGGGCGGCCCGGATCACCGGCGAAGGCGAGCAGCGGCAGGCCCATCAGCGCGATGAGCGGAACGACCAGGCGTTCGCGCAGGGCCGGCCGCAGCAGCCTTCCCACCACGAGGTCACCGAGCAGCATGCCCACCGGCGGGCAGGCCATCAACACCGCGTAGGAACCGGGCGGAAAGCCGCGGCCGTCGGCGTAGGCGATGATCAGGCCTTCCGCACCCGCGACGAACGCGCTTGGGAGCCACTGCGCGAACAGCAGGCGTCGGATCACGCGGTCCCGCATCAGCGTGCCCATGCCCTGCAGGCTGCCGCGGACCGCCCCGCCGCTCCGCCCTGATTCCGCGGTGAGGCGCGGCAGGCGCAGGCGCACCGCCGCCGCACAGAGAAAATAAATCACGGCCCCCAACGCCAGCGCCGCGCGCGGGCCCATCGCTGCGACGACGGTACCGCCGAGGGCCAGGCCGAACAGTTGCGCACCGCTGGAGGCCAGGTTGTTGAGCGAGCGGCCGAGTACGTATGCGTCACCGGTGAGCCAGCGCGCAACCAGCCGACTGGCGGCACCGCTGAAAGCCGGCGTCGCCAGTGCCACCACGGAAACCAGCGCGAGGCTCGCTCCGATCGGCATCCGCACCAGCGCGAGCAGGGCCGCGGCCACGCCCTCCAGCACGTACCCGCCGACGATCAGCACCCGGGGCGGAAGCCGGTCGGCGAGCGAACCGAACAGCAGCGAGCCGAGGATCTGCGGCAGGAAGCCCGCGCCGAAGGCCAGCGCGCTGAGCAGCGGAGATCCGGTTCCGGCGAAGACCAGCGCCGAGAACGTGACGATCCGGAGCGAGTCCGCGGTCACACCGAGCACCCGGGTCAGGAAGAGCAGGCGGAACCGGGGCTCGGCGAACACCTGCCGGTAGGCCGTGCGTGCCGCCGGGGCAGCGCGGGTGAAGGAGTCGGTGGTCATGGAAAACAGCCTCGGGGATCGGCCCGCCGACCGCGAATGATTCGCCGCAGGACGTAAGGTCATGCACCGGCAGGTAGGGTGGACGTGTGCTCCGACTCACCGCGTCCGCCGCAGACCTGCTGCGCAGCCGGTTCGCGCTCTCGCCCGCCTTCGAACTCTGCGGACTGCTGCGCCGCCTGAGCGGATGCGACGCGCCGTTGCCCGCAGGCTGGACGGCCCGCCTGGCCCCCGGCTTCGCGCGGCTTCGCCGGGAGACCGCGCTGGATGCGGTGCTCGCCCTGCAGACCGCGAGGGCGGGTGCCGACTTCGTCGCACCGCCGCCCCGCGGACTCACGCAGACCTGGGCCGAGGACCTCGCGACGATCCGGGCGACGCCGCCGGCGGTGGCGCAGGCCGAGATCGAAGCGGCGCTGCGCCGGCAGCCGGCCCGCGATGCGCGGATCCACGCCCTGCTGACATCCGACCAGGTCGTGCAGACGCTCGCCGACGCACTGGACCGGGCCTGGCACGAGCTCCTCGCCCCCGACTGGTCGCACCTGCGGGCCGTCTGCGAGCGCGACGTCGTCCATCGGGTGGGCGTGATCGGCGAGCGCGGCTGGAAAGAGGCGGTCGAGGGCCTGGACGACGGCCTGGCCTGGCATGGACGGACACTGGCGGTGGCCCTACGCGACGAATACGGGGACGTGAGCCTTGCCGGCGAGGGCCTGTTGCTGGTGCCCTCGGTGTTCGTCTGGCCCGGGCTCGCAGTCTTCCACGAGGACCCGTGGCCCAAGACCCTGATCTACCGAGCGCGCGGCACGTCCGTACTGTGGGAGCGGGCTGCCCCCGGCCCCGATACCGCGGCCGCCCTGGCGGACCTGCTCGGCCGCTCCCGAGCCCGCCTGCTGCTGGAGTTGGACACCCCGGCGAGCACCAGCCACCTCGCCCGGGCACTCACGATGGCCCCAGGCGCGGTGAGCGACCACCTCTCCGTCCTCCGCACGGCCGGCCTGCTGACCCGAGCCCGGTCCGGCCGGTCGGTGCTGTACTGGCGCACTTCGCTCGGAGACGCACTCGTCGCCGGGACTGCGGGAGATTCGGATGCCGCGCCGGGCGACGGGGGCTGAGCATGTTCGCACGCTGAATCTTCTCGGCGGGCCCGTCTGCTTGATAATGAGCCGGTGGATGAGGAACGACGCGGCAGTTCGATGCCCAGGTGGCACCGCGACTCCGGGGTGCCTATGGGCGGATTCGGGTACAAGACCACGTGGATCGCGGTCAAGGGCCGCCACGATCCCGAGGAGATCGCCGAGGCGCTCGGACTCATCGAGCCGCGCCCGCTGGACTGGATTACCGGGACTGATCTGGCATACAAGCACGGCGTCTATGTGGCGCCCCGGATCGGAGGCTGGACACTAGCCCACGGTAGTGACGGCCTCTACCACACGTTCGAGGCCGCCGACGCCTACGGCGAGGCACGCGCTTGCTGGCTCGGTATGTTGAGCGCACGACTGGGCGAGGTCCAGTACTTCCACACGCATCGCGTCTCGGAAGACCACCAATGGGCGATCGCGATCGACGGCGATGTGCTGCGCGAGTTCGACTGCTGCGGCATGACGGGCGAGTTCCACGGACGTGGCGAACCCACTGCGGCCGAGCGCGCGATCGGCAAAGGCACCCACAAGCTCCCTGAGGACAGCTCGGACTGGACCGAGGAGGAGTGGGAGGCGTTGTTCAAGACGGTGCCGAGCGAGCGGGATGTCATGCGAATCGCCGGAATCTGGAGCATCGACCCGTCGACTCTGAGGAACGAGGACATCGCCGGCGACGGGATCTTCGGCGAGGTCAGGGGCAGGGCGTGAAGATTCCGAGCGGTGTATCGCCGAGGTCGCACACAGCCTCGCGGCCGAGGGCGACCTGACCGACGCCGCGCATGGTCACGCACGCGATCCGCTCGGCGCGGCCCGGATCTTCGAGCCCACCACGATAGCCGGCCACTACGCGACGCTCGCTCGCCAGCTGCGCGAAACTCAGAGTCCGTCGATGATCACCGTCAGAAACGTCTTCGTGCCGGCCACGGTTCGACGCCACCATGGGGTCGCGGTCCGCCATGCCTTGAACTCCCGAAGGCTCTCAGCCGTGATGTACTCGCGACGCGGGTGATCATGGAGGCCCTGCGGGCAACGCCGCAAGTGCTCCGAAAAAATTACGGCTGCAACGACACGGAACACCCCGACGTTGAGCTCGTGCGCAGCCTCACGTTGATCAAGACATCCCTCGTGCGAAGGCATGCCTCGATTATGGACAACACATTGCCCCGCCCGCTAGACGGAACATGGGCGCTCGCGGATCCCCGCACGGGAGCTGGACGCGGGAATTCGCGCGCAAGGTGCCACCTTGAGCAACTATGGTTTGCGTCCATGACTCGCCGTAGGATCGCATGTACGGGCGCTGCATTGGTGGCGGCCTTCGCGCTGGCTGGGTGCTCCAGTCCAAAGTCGAGCTCCGGGGGATCCACCGCCACGCCGGCCGGCTCCCCCAGCGCGGCGCCGGCCGCCCCGGCCGTCCCCGCGGCTCAGCTGACCGGTACCCAACTGACCGCCGCACGCCTGACCAGCAGTGATGTGCCGGTGGCCGGGTTCACCGTCGAGGCTGGAAGCTCAGACTCCGGCGGTTCGCTGACCACCGTCCATGCCAGTCTGGCGCCCGGCACCATGTCTTGCGCCGACCTGCAGAACAGCATCGGCGGAGGCGGCTTCGGCGAGACGGCGTGGTCCACGAACGGGCTGATCGACTCGGTGAGCAAGGAGATCCTGACCGAGAGCGTCTACCAGTTCGCCGACGCCGATGCGGCTGAGGCCTTTTACACCACCATCAAGGCACGGACGAACTCGGATGCCTGCCGCACCGTCACCATCAAGACCCAAGGCTTCAGCACCACCCTCACTGTGACGGTAACGCCTGCGAGATCCGGCGTAGGCCAGCAGGACTTCGCGAACACCCAGATCGGCGTCGCGAACAGCAAACCGACCGCACTGGCCACGACTGTCGCGCTGGACGGGCCGGACGTGCTGATGGTCGGCGCCGACAAACAAGGCCAAAGCACGGTGCCGACCGACGTCGACACCGGCAGTCTGCTGGCCAAGCTCATCACGAAGGTCGCGGCGGCCGGCTGAGCGCGTCGCGGCGGACGACATCAGTGTCGTACGGCTTCGGCGGGTGGGCGGAGCCCGAGGGCCCGTAGCCGCAGAGCACGTGGGAGTTGTTGTTGGCGACGTATCGTCCGCGCGTGTGCGGCGCGCGGCTGCTGGAGCGGGTAATTCGTTCCCTGTCTTGAATGACGCCCCACTAGAGTCCAGCGTATGAGCTTCCACCTTGACGGTCCCGTTCTCGAAGGCCGGTTTGTTCGACTCGAGCCGCTCGATCACCGGCACGCGGCGGGCTTGGCTGAGGCCGCGTCGCAGTCACGCGATTCCTATGGCTTTACGTGGGTGCCCGCGACCCTGCCGGAGGCGGACGACTATGTCGAGCAACAGCATGCGCGGGCCGCTGCCGGCCGTCTTGCCCCTTATGCGCAGGTTGATATGGCCTCGGGCCGGGTGGTGGGCGCTACCGCGTTCTGGGATCCGCGTTGCCGCGAGGACGGGTCGCTGTATGCGGTCGAGGTGGGTTTCACCTGGCTCGCCGCGAGCGCGCAGGGCACGGGTATCAACACGGAGGCCAAGTATCTGCTGTTCAGGCACGCGTTCGAAGTCTTCGGCGTCGTGCGCGTGGATTTGAAGACCGATGCGCGCAACGCGCGTTCGCGGGCGGCGATCGAGAGCGTGGGGGCCCACTTCGAAGGGGTGCTGCGCAACTGGTCGCGTTCCTGGGCTCCCGGTGAAGACGGCCTGCTGCGCGACGCCGCGATCTTCTCGATCACCGGAGCGGAGTGGGCCGACTGCCGTCGTCATTTGGAGTCGAAGCTCGCTGCTCGCTCGGCAGACGGCAACTCGGCCGCGGGCGTTGCGTCGCCCGGTCGCACCGCGTCTCCTCGGCGCGAGACGTGACCTCGCGCGGCGGTTGCGGCGCAAGCGGAGTTCCAGCTGAGCATGCCCGGTTCCACGGGTATATCCGTGCCCTGTCCCAGGTCGGCGACGGGGTCGTCGACGCGGACGAGTGCGACCTTATACGCACCGTCCTTCAGGACCCGGACCGCGCCGTGGCCGAGTCCGCGGTCATGCAACACATCGACGGCATGGCCGAGCGCGTTGAATCGGCTGAGCAGTACGCGGGATGGCGTTCAAGCATCGCGCCGGTTGTCGAGGACCGCGAACTCCTCCGCCGCCGGTTAGCCGAGTGGGCGCTTTTCAAGGCCATTGCCGGCGACAGCGCGTGGAGCACCGCCGAGTTGGCCGACGCTTCGGACTGGCTTCAGCGGAAAGTGGCGGAACACGCCCACTCACGCCGCGCTCTGGCCGCCCTCGCGGAAGGTGGCCGTACGAACCGAGTCCGGGCAACGGCGCGATCCCGGTTGAACCGACTGCCGGGCTAGGGAGGGAGCATGCGTAGATCTGTGCCGAACGCGTACTGTAACTCCAGTAAGGGGCGCCGAAGCTGATCGCCTGATCGTGCCTGAAGTAAGGCGTAAGACATGGACGACAGGTCTCGGGCGACGCGAGATCAGGACATTGTCTCGGGCATCAACCGACGCACCGGCGCCGGGCTGAGAGCCGTCGGCCGGGCTGAGCATGGGCGGCTGGGTGGCGCGATCTACGCCTCGTGGCCGGACGGGCGGCCGGCTGTGGTGACCCGTTTTCTCGGCCCGCCGGCCGAGGCGGAGCGGACCGCCGAGGTGCTCGGCTACGTCCGTGATCGCGGGCTGCCGGTGCCTAGGTACGACCTTGTGGTCGACTTGGGCGACAGCGTAGTGCTCGTGCAAGAGCGGCTGCCCAGTGCGCCGCCGCGGCGTCTCAGCCCCGCGCGGGTCGATGCGCTGGTGGAGATCAATGACCGTTTCGCCGACGCCCTTGCCGCGCGGCCTGATGTGCCGGCGCCGCAGTTGTGCCTGTACTGCAGTGGTGATCCGTGCCGGCGATACGAGGTTCTGGAGGCGCACAGCCCGCGCAGCCGCGGCGTGCTCGACGAGATCCTTCGCATCGTCGGCCGACGTGAGCCGGCCTCGATGGCGGGCAGTGACCTGGTGCACGTCGATCTCACGGCGGCGAATGTCCTGTTCGACGAGGACGACCGAGCCACCGGGGTCGTCGACTGGAATCTCGGCGCGTTCCGCGGCGATCGGCTCTTCGCCCTCGTCAAGACCCGCATCGATCGGGAATGGTTCGTACGGGCGCCGGACGCCGACCCCGTGGAGAACGCGGCCGCGGCCCACCTTGACGAGATTCTCCGCGACCGGCTCGCCCCCGACACTCTGCGCTCGTACTGGGCGCATTGGATGCTCTACCAACTGTGCTGGGCGATCCAGTCCGCTTCGGCCGAGGCCGTCGGCTGGCAGTTGGACCTGGCCGAGTCCCGGCTGGCGTGAGCCGGCCGTCACGGGGACTGTGGCGCTAGGGCGCCGGGAGGCCAATCGCCACGCGAGATCAGGACATGATGTTCCCCGAGGTCACGACGCACGCGGCCGACCTCGATCGCCGGGATCCTCGCGTCGCCCTTAGGCAGCACGATCGCGTCGGGCATGACCTCGAGAGCGACGGACTCGTCTCCGATGAACCGGTCCCAGTCTGACTCGGCCGACGAGCCGGACCTGTCGAGCACCACCGCGAGAGTCTCCTCGGGATGCGCCGCGACCCGACCTAGCATCAGGTCCTCCACAAGGTGCATCTGCTCCCACGTCAGGCCGCCCAGATCATAGTCCTGCGACTCCCAGCCGAGCGGCTCGTAGTTGAAGTAGCAGATCACGTCCGTGTGCTCGGCCACCCACCACTGGACGTTCAGCGGTGTGAGCGCGGCCCCGACCCACCGGGCGATTTCGTCGATCGACACCGGCACTTGGTCGCCGTCCACGTTCAGCACCAAGGCGGCGCCGTCCGACGGGCGGGTCAGGGTCATGTCACGCTCGGCGTAGGCCTGCACCTGTTCGGCGAAACGCTCAGAATCCGAACGACCGCGGCGCCGGCCACGCATGCCTGCGTACAGACAGGCAAGCACAGCCGGCGCCGCGGCGGCCGTCGCCGCTACCGTTCCCGGTGGCGGCTTCTCAGGTCCGTCCGGCTAGGAGAAGATCCGGATGGCGTAGGCGTGCTCCCCGTACACGTTGGTGACGTGCACGCTGTCGGTGCCGCGCGGCGGGGCCGCTTCGATCATCTGCCCGTTGCCGATGTAGAGCGCTACGTGGTCCGACGCCCCGGTCGGGCCCGAACTGTTCTGCGGGCCCCAGAAGATCAGGTCGCCGGGCTGGATGCTGCTGTAGGGGACCGTGGTGCCCCGGCCGTCCTGCACGTTCGTGTTGTCGCCGATGTCGACGCCGCCGGCGGCCCAGAACAGGTACTCGGTGAAGCCCGAGCAGTCGAACCCGTAGATGTTGTAGTCGACGTAGCCGCCCGGGCTCTTGGAGGCGATGCCGCACGACGGGCCGCCCGGGCCGCCCGCGCCCCAGGCGTAGCTCAGGCCGAGGGTGGTCTCGTGCTGGGCGAGCGCGATGACCCGCTGGATCTTCTGGGCCGCGGTGCCCGCGGTCGAGCCCTGCGGGCCGCTGATGCGGCCGTGGCCCGCGCTGTCGCAGGTGCCGCCGCCCGGGGTGCCGCCGCCGGTGGGTCCGCCGCTGGGCGCGTCGTTGTCGCAGCGCGGCATGTCGGAGATGAAGCCGCTGGAGCCGGTCTTGACGTAGTAGTCGGTGACCCACAGCCCGTCGGTGGTCTTGTCCCAGATGTAGCTGCCGTACGCGTACTGGCCGTAGGCCTGGCAGGTGATGTCGATCGTGCTGCCGGACGGGTAGGTCTTGACCGCGGCGGCGGACAGGGACTTCGTCGAGCGGCCGTCCAGGTCGGTCTCGGCGACGTACCCGCCGCCGCTGCCGGAGGAGTTGCCGGCGCACTGGGCCATGCCCGGAATGAAGCTGGAGTAGCCGGTCTTGACGTAGTAGTCGGCGACCCACAGCCCGTCGGTGGTCTTGTCCCAGATGTTCGAGCCGTAGGCGTTCTCGCCGATCGCCTGGCAGGTGACGTAGATCGTGCTGCCGGACGGGTAGACCTTGACCGCCGGGGCGGAGACCGAGGTGGTGGCGCGGCCGTTGAGGTCGGTCTCGGCGAGGTAGCCGGACTCGCTCGGCGCGCTCGTGGTCGTGCACCGGGGCACGCCCGGGGCGAAGCCGCTCGCGCCGGTCTTGACGTAGACGTCCGTGACCCAAACTCCGTCGGACGTCTCGTCCCAGATGGTGCTGCCGTACGCGGAGCCGCCGGTGGCCTGGCACACGACCGGCACTTCGCTGCCGCTGAGGTACTCGTTCACCTGCACCACGACGCCGGACAGGCTCGGGGTCTGCCGGCCGTCGAGGTCTGAGGTGGCGGGGAACTCGTGCACGTCGCCGGAGGTGTCGTTGCAACGGGGCACGCCGGGGGCGTAGCCGCTCGCGCCGGTCTTGACGTAGAAGTCGGGGACCCAGACGTTGTCGGTGGTCTTGTCCCAGATCGTCGAGCCGTACGCCTCTTCGCCGTAGGCCTGGCAGACCACGTTGACGGTCTGGCCCTGCGCGTACATGTCGACCTTCACGACGTTGGCGTTGAGCGAAGGCCCGTCGCGCCCGTCCAGGGCGGTCTCCGCCGGGAAGCCGGTCGCCGCGGCGGCCGGCACCGCTGCGTAGAGCGGAGCCGATATCAGGACGCCGACTGCGGCGGCGCCGGCGAGCGCACGTCGTAACTGCATGCGAGTGATGATTCCCCCAAGAGGTGTGGTACCGAGCTACCTTGATATAGCCAAACGATCTTCGTTGTCAACCAACGTTTCCCGTACACATCAGGGTATTTACGCAAGCAGATCGGCTGGTACGGCAGCGCGGAGCGCAAAGGCGACCGCGGAGATCGCCGGGTGGTCGTCGGCCCCGGTACGGAAGGCGATCCGGGTGCGTCGGAACGCGGGCAGGCGGGTGAGGGCCAGCCCTTCCGGCGGGTTGACGGCTCCCAGGTGCGGGACGATCGCCACGCCCTGACCGAGGGCGACCAGGGCGAGCACGGTGGCGAAGTCGTCGACTTCGTGGCGGACTTGCGGGCTGAAGCCGGCCGCCTCGCACGCTCGTTCGGCCATGGTGCGGCATAGCGTGCCGGGCGGCGAGACGATCCACGGGCTCCGGCGGTGGTCGGTGATCGCGCCGGGTGCGGGCGCGGCGAGATAGAGCGGTTCGGTGAACAGCTCTTCGCTGCTCAGACCCGGCTCGGCAGGGGCGGGGACGAAGTCGTACTCGTGGACCAGGGCTACGTCCAACTCGGCGGCGCGCAGCGCGGACGGCACGTCGGCCGGATCGAGCTCCGTGATGCGCGGTTCGAGGAGCGGGTGGGCGAGGAAGAGGGCTGCCAGGGCGGCGGGGATGAGGATGCGAGCGGCTGTCGGGTAGCTGCCGATGCGTACCGGCCCGGCCGGCCCGGTACGCGCGCGGGCGAGCTCGGCCTCGGCCCTGGCGAGATGCTCGAGTACTGACTCCGCGTGCTCGACCAGGTTCCGGCCGGCGGCGGTGAGGGTCACGCGTCGGCCGGTGCGGGCCAGCAGCGGCACTCCGGCCTCGCGTTCAAGGGTGGAGAGCTGTTGGGAGACGGCCGAAGGGGTGAACGACAGGGCTTGGGCGACGGCTGCGATGGTGCCGCGGTGGGACAGTTCGCGCAGCAGGCGCAGGCGATGCACGTCGAGCATCAGCTCAGCTTACGCTCACCGCGGGAAATACGAGATAGACCTGATGCTGGTGGCTCGTCATCCTCGAGGCATGGAGATGCATGGGATCTATGTGCCGATCGTGACGCCTTTCGAGGCGGACGGCTCGGTCGCGTTGGCCGCGTTGGACGAGTTGGCCCGTTCGGTTCTGGCCGAGGGCGCGACGGGATTGGTCGCGCTCAGCACGACCGGGGAATCCGCGCTGCTGACGGCGCGGGAGAAGAGTGACGTGCTCGCGGTCTGCGGCCGGGTATGCCGTGAATCGGGCGCGCCGCTGATCGTCGGGGCGGGAGGCAGCGCCATCGAATCCAGCGCGCACGAGCTGCAACGGCTGTCAGGGCTCGCCGACGCCGCATTGGTTCCGACACCGCCGTTGGTGCGGCCCTCCCTCGACGGAGTGCTCGCGCATTTCACCTATCTGGCCGAACGCAGCCCTGTGCCAGTAATCGTTTACGACGTCCCGCATCGCACAGGGTGCGCGCTCGATGCCCAGACCTTGGGCGCTAACGGCAGTCTGCCCGGCGTCATCGGCGTGAAGTTCGCGCACGGGGTGGTGGACGCGGAGGCCGTCGAAGTGCTCGGCAACCCGCCGCCCGGATTCGCCGTGCTGGCCGGAGATGACGCGTTCCTGTCGCCGCTGCTCGCAATGGGGGCCGCCGGCGGCATCCTGGCCTCGGCACATCTGGCTACGGCACGCTTCGTCGAGTTCGTCGAAGCCTGGGACAAGGGCGACCTGGAGCGGGTGCGCACCCTCGGCCACGCCCTGGCGGAGGTGTCGCTGGCTGCGTTCGCGGAGCCGAACCCGGCGGTCATCAAAGCCGTCCTGGCCGACCACGGGCGTATCCCGTCCGCGTCAGTGCGTCGCCCGCTGCTGCCCGCATCTGGCGACGCGCTCGCACGGACGCTCGCGGCTTTGCGCGCTCTGATTTAACATCACGCATTTTTGCGGCAGGTGAGGTAAAGCGGAGCGAAGAGGATCCACAAGCATAAGCAGCCGACGGCCCACGCCACGGGAGTACTGATTTCGGCTGTGCCGATGGAAAAGTAAACCGATCGGCCTCGCTTGGCGAATGCCTGCGCGTCGCGGTAGACCCACAATGACGTCGCGACGAGGAATGCCACCGTGAAGACAGGGATTAGCACGCTGCTCTCAGATCTCCCGCGCACGCAATCGGGCGACCGCGAGGGCGAGAGCGCCGACGCTGGCCGCGACGGTGACGCCGAGGACGGGCACGAAGTGGGTCAGGGACCACGTCCCGTCGACGAGCTGGACAGGGGCGTTGACGAGCGCGCTGGGCATGTAAAGGTCGATGGGGTGGACCATGCCGAGAACCGGCAGGGCGAGCAGGATCACCAACGCAGTGCCGGTGATCGCGACCGTGCTGCGGACGAGAGACGCGGCCAGGGCGGTGGTCGCGATGGCGAAGGCCAGATAGACCGTGCCGCAAAGCATTCCGGCGAGCATGCCGCCGATCGGAAGCGGGCCGAGCAGCAGGTTGGTTTCGTACCAGGTGGCGAGGCTGCCGAGGAGGTAGGCGACCGCGGCCGCGCCTGCGGTGACGGTGTAGCGCGGTGCTATCAGGCTCCAGATACTGGTCGAGCGTGTGCGAAGGAAGATCGCCATACCCTTGGGCGAGTCG
Source organism: Actinospica robiniae DSM 44927 (assembly GCF_000504285.1). Taxonomy (NCBI): domain Bacteria; kingdom Bacillati; phylum Actinomycetota; class Actinomycetes; order Catenulisporales; family Actinospicaceae; genus Actinospica; species Actinospica robiniae. Next base: position 2,147,173 of record NZ_KI632511.1, read on the forward strand.
AATCCGAGAGCGCCGGCGGCCAGCGCCACGACGAGGACCAGGCCGATGAGCGTGGCCTCGCTGATGTATCCGTTGACCCCGTCGGCCGGGGTGGGCGGGGGCAGGTAGATGCGGATGCCGTTGCCGACGTGGCTGCCGATGAGCTGGTTCTCGTACTTGGTGATGACCGGCTCGACCAGGCCGATCAGCACATAGACGACGGCGAGGGCGATGGCGCGCGGGGTACGGGTCAGCCGCAGCCATTCCAGTCGCCACAGGTTCATCTGCGTCCGACGACCGGCACTCTCGACGGCGGTGGTGGCGGCGACGGTCGTCATCTCAGTTCCTTCTCGTCGGTGCCGACGGTGCCGACGGTGCCGGCGGTCAGGGCGAGGAACGCGGTCTCGAGGTCGGCGGCGGCCGGTTCGCAGGAGATCTGGCGCGCCCCGCACGCGGCGACGGCGGCGGGGATGCCGCGCTCCCCCGCTTCGATCGAGGTGGCCTCGATGCGCAGGCTGTCGGGGGCGATCTGCTCGACGGCGGTGGCCCAGGGCTGCGCGGCGATGGCTCGGGCCACCGCCTCGGGGTCGGGCGCGAGGCGCAGCAGCCAGCGCGGCTGGAGGTGGGCCTCGAGCAGGTCCCGGGTGGACCCCTGGTACAGCAGGCGTCCGGCGCGCAGGATGCCGAGGTGGTCGGCGACGCGTTGGACGTCGGCGAGGATGTGGCTGGAGATGATCACGGTGCGCTCGCCGCGCATGCCCGCGATCAGGTCGAGGATCTCGGCGCGGCCGGCCGGGTCGAGGGCCGAGGTCGGCTCGTCCAGGATGAGGAGGTCGGGGTCGCCGACCAGGGCGCAGGCGAGGGCCAGGCGCTGGGTCATGCCCCGGGAGAAACCGCCGACGCGGCGCCGCATGCTGTCGGCCAAGCCCAGGGTGGTCAGGGCCTCCGCGACCTTGTCGGAGCTGTCGTCGTTGCCGGCGGCGGTGTCGGGCCGGGCGTCGGGGGCGGTCATCATGCGCGCGAGGTCGACGACCTCGAACGCGGTGAGCCAGGATTCGAACTCGGGGACGTCGGGGCACACCGCGATCTTGCGGGGTTCGGCGTCGAGTTCGACGGCGCCTCGGCTCGGCCGGCGCATGCCGGTGAGCAGGGACAGCAGCGTGGTCTTGCCCGCGCCGTTGGGACCGACCAGCCCGTAGACGCTGCCTCGCGGGACACGCAGGTCGACGTCGAACACTCCGGCGCCGTGGTAGTCGCGGGTGAGACCGCTGGTGGTGACGACGGCCGCAGGCTGGGCGCTCGCGGCTCCGGCCACCACTACGGGTTCTGCGCTCGTCACCGCTGCCGACCTTGTCCGTCGTGGTCGCGGCCGACGAACAGATAGACCACGCCGCTGATCGGCGACCCGACGAACAGGATGAGCAGGGCCCACACGATCTTGGGCAGGTGAAGCACCGACCGGGAGCGGACCACGTCTATCAGGCAGTAGATGTCGAAGGCCGCGATGATGACGAGTACCGGTATGAGGGCGGCGAGAAGTGTGGACGAGGACTGGGATGCCGCGAGAACGCTGTCGTTCGTCATTTCGGTTCGGGGCCCTTCGAATCGTCTTGCGCGTCAGGGTTCTCATTGCTGCCCGGCGCGTCGTCGCCGAGCAGCAGCACCGTCGCCAGGATCCGGCGCCGGCGCCCGGGTTTCGGCCCGTTGGCCGCCCGCGGGGCCAGCACCCGTGCCAGGTCCTGCAGCAGCTCGTCGTACTCGGCGTCATCGAGCCACATCCCGCCGAGCCGGTAGGCGACCTTGTCCCGGATCGGGTCCACGTCGGGGCGGCGCAGGTAGCGGTCGGCGTCGGCCAGCAGGCCCGCGACGAACGCCATGAAGGCCTCCCGGTGCTGGGCCGGGCTCATCGCGGTGATCGCATCAGGGCTGAGGGAGGCGGCCGCCAGGCGCAGGATGTAGGTGCGCTCGACCGTCCCGCGGATCTTCCGCTCGGCGACCACCTGCAGCACTTGCGCTTCGACGAGGGTCGCGACGTGCCGGTACAGGCTCGCGGGCGGGACGTCGGAGAGCTCTTCGCGCAGCTGGGACGTGGTGAGCGCGCGGTCGCCCAGGAACGCCTGCACGATGCGCAGGCGCACCGGGTGCAGCAGCAGGTCGGCGGAGTCGGTCATACAGACGAGGCTACACCATTGTTACCAGACTTGAGAACATTATCGGTATCGATAGAGATAACGTTCGAGCCGCAGGTCGAGTGCGGACGGGCCCCACGCATCCGTCGGCTGTCGACGCCTCAGTCGGTGGTCAGAGTCACCATCGGCAGGTCGTCGACAGGGCGCCCTACGGCGTGCTCGATAGTGGCGCGCAGCTTCTCCCAGGCCTTCGGGTGGGCGGCGGCGTAGCGGGCGAGGGCGGCGGCCGACTCGGGCGGGCTCATCGCGGTCGCGGTCGCGGGCACCGAGCGGCGTAGCCCGACCGAGACTCTCACCCGCGGGTCGGCCTGGATGTTGCGGTACCACTGTGCTCCGATGCCGAACCCCGAGACGATCACGTACTGGCTCGGGGATGGGCGGTCGACGACCTCGAGGACGACGTAGCGACGCGCGCCGGTGGTGCGGCCCTTGTGCTGCAGCATGAGCAGCCGGGACCCGAAGACGAAGCCGAGGCCGGCCCGGTAGAGCCCGATCGGGGCGCGCACGAACCAGCGCGTGCGCAGGGCCTTTGCGGCGACTTGAATTCCGATCCCGCTCATCTCAGTTTCCTCTCTGCCGAGCTCGGCGAAATTCCGGGCGGTGCCGCGAGACGTCGCAGGGGGCTGTCGATCGGCATTGCGCGCGCCTGCTCGTCGATGATCCGGTGGAGCACGAGACCGTCGAAGGCCGCCAGGAGCACCGCGGCGCTGGCCACCGCGTCGTCGTCCGCGGCACCCTGGCCGCGCAACCATTGTGCGAGGGCTTCGCGGCACTCGCGCAGCACGACGGCGAGTTCGCTGCGAAGCCGTTCGTGGCGGGTGGCCGCGAGCATCGTCTCCGCGAAGACGAGCGTGGCCGCGTCTTCGGGTTCGTAGGAGCCGGCTGCTTCGAGAAGCAGGTCGAGCACCTGCTCGCCGGGCATGGCAGTCACGGCGGCCGTCAGTCTGCCCGCCTCCTCCCGCACCACGCGCAGCGCGGCGTCGATCAGCAGGTCGGTGACCGAGCGGAAGTGATAGTGCACCAGGCCGGGCCGCACGCCGGCTCGGTCGGCTGCCAGCCGCGTCGTCACCGAGCCCCACCCTCGTTCGGCGATCAGCTCCGCTGCGGCCCGCAGGAGCCGCGTGCGCGTCTGATCGCCTTGCTCTACCGCTGTGGCCACGGCTGATACCGGAGGTGGCGGATTTGGTCGATCGCCTTGGGCATACGTCCAAATTACTCGGCGGTGTGCACGCGGGCAACCCGGGCCTGATGCGCTTTCAGATCGCCACGGGAGTCGCGGAAACCGGGTACGGGCTATGTTCGGGAGTCATGGTCGAGAACATGGGAACTCTGGGCGAGGAATCGTCCTGCTGGCGCTCGCGCCGAACGGCCGGCTCATCGTCTGGGACCGGCTGCGCTTCGCTTTGGCCGGTTCGGAGTTGGTCCGGCTCGCCGCCGCGGGCCGAATCGATCTCGTCGACGGGCGGATCGAGGTCTTAGCCGCGGCGGAATCCGATCCGGGTGACGAGATGCTGAGGGTCGCCCTCGACTCCATCCGGCGGGCCGAGGCCGCGCCGCGGGTGGAGGCGTGGGTTTCCGGGCGTGGGCAGGGCATCGTGGACGCGTACCTGGCGTCGCTCGACGCCGCGGGGGTCATCCGCACCGAGCGTCGCAGGATGCTCGGGCTGACCTTGGCCACCCGGTGGTACGTGTCAGACTCGGAACGGCAGCGTCTGGCCCGGGCTCGGCTGGACGAGATCGCGCAGGACGGCGGGATCGACGAGAACGGCGAGGCGCTCTGCACCCCCGAGCAGGCCGCGCTCGGCGGGCTGGTCGGCGCGATCGGCCTCGGCGCGGAGCTCTACCCCGGGCCCGAGGGCGCGGCGGCGCGCGAGCGGCTGGTCGCGGTGGGCCGCTTCGACGGGATGCCGGGAGTCGCCGCGCAGGTCGCCGGTGCCGCCGCGTTGCAGGCGATCAGGGAGGCCGTCGACGCCGCGATGCACATCACGATCGACGCCGCGATCCACGCGGCCGAAGCGGCGACGGCACATCACGCCGCGCACAGCGTCACCGTGTCCGGCGGCCACCACTGACTCGCCTGCGCCGGCTACTCGTAGCGTTCCCAGACTGCTGATTCCGCCTCGTCCGTCAGCGTCAGGTCGAGCAGCGGTGCCCGGGCCTGGGCGATCAGGGCGCTCAGTTGCCGCGCGCCGTCGGCAGCGGCGCGCAGGGTGACGACGGCTTGGGCGGCGCTCTGCGACTGCTCGCTCTCGTCGGTCACGCTGATCAGGATATTGCGTTGGGCCATGTCGGCGACCTGGCCGGCCAGACTCTCGAAGGCGCGGGCGAGGTCCTCGCCGGCCGCGCGGAGGGTGACGACGTGCTCCGAGATCGAGCCGGGCGTCTCGGCGCCGCCGGCGTCGCGGGCCACGGAGTCGGCCAGCGTGTGGGCGGCGGCCGCGAGGGCGGCGCTCAGCTGCTGGGAGCGGTCGACCGCGCCGTTGCCGCCGGTCCACTCTGTCTCGAACGTCATCTCAGCCACGGGGAGACCTCGTCCTCGTCGATCGCGCCTTCGCTATGAAAGCAGGTTGCCATGTCCCGGCGGCGCAGGCCGGGGCCGGGCCGAGACGCTCACGCGCCGGCCCTGTCGGTTCACGCGGATGGGCTAACGGCAGCACGCCGGGCGGCCCCGCCGTGGCGATGTCAGCCCCGGTACGTCTCCAGCAGGCGGAGCCAGATCTCGCTGATCGTCGGGTAGGACGGCACGGCGTGCCAGAGCCGTGCGATCGGGACTTCGCCGACCACGGCGACGGTCGCCGAGTGCAGCAGTTCGGCCACGCCCGGGCCGACGAAGGTGACCCCGAGCAGGACCTCGCGGTCGAGGTCCACCACCATCCGGGCCCGGCCGGTGTAGCCGTCGGCGTAGAGGGAGGCGCCGGCCACGCCGCCCATGTCGTAGTCCACCGCGCGGACCCGGTGCCCGGCCGCTTCGGCCTGAGCCGCCGTCAGGCCGACCGAGGCGGCCTCCGGGTCGGTGAAGACCACCTGCGGGACCGCAAGCTCGTCGGCGGTGGCCGCGAACGGGCTCCACGCGGTCGGCTCCGCCCGCTCGCCGTGGGCGCGGGCGCCGATCACGGCTCCGGCGATCCGGGCCTGGTACTTGCCCTGGTGGGTGAGCAGCGAGCGCTGGTTCACGTCGCCGACGGCATAGAGCCAGTCGCCGTCGACGTCTCGCACCAGGCAGGAGTCGTCGACCTCGAGCCACGAGCCGGGCTTCAGGCCGACGGTCTCCAGCCCGAGGTCCGCTGTGGCCGGGACCCGCCCGACGGCGAAGAGGATCTCGTCGGACTCGAGCCGTTGCCCGTCGCCGAGCACGGCGGTGACCGGCGCGCCTTCCTGCTCGCCGCGTTCGAGGGCGGTGACCGAGACGCCGAAGCGGACCTGCACGCCGGCCTCCCGCAGGCCGTCGGCCACCAGTTCCCCGGCGAACGACTCCATCCGGCCCAGCAGCGCGTCGCCGCGCACCAGCAGGGTGACCTGCGAGCCGAGCGCCTGCCAGGCGGCGGCCATCTCCACGGCCACCACCCCGCCGCCGACCACCGTCAGGCGGCCGGGCACCTGCTGCGCGCTGGTCGCCTCCCGGCTGGTCCACACCCGCGCACCGGCCAGGCCCGGCAGGTCGCCCGGCACCTGCGCCTGCGTGCCGGTGCACACGGCGACCACGTGCCGGGCGGTGAGCTCCCGCTCCTCGCCCGACGGCGTGCTGACGACGACGCGTCGAGGCCCCTGCAGCCGGGCGTGCCCACGCACCAGCGGCACGCCGACCGAGTCGAGCCAGCCGACCTGGCCGTCGTCCTTCCAGTCCGAGGTGAAGCTGTTGCGCCGGGCCAGCACGGCCGCCGCGTCGAGCGCACCACTCACCGCCTCGCGCGCCCCGGCGACCCGCCGCGCATCCGCCAGCGCCGCGGCCGGCCGCAGCAGCGCCTTGCTCGGCATACACGCCCAGTACGAGCACTCGCCGCCGACGAGTTCGGCTTCGACGATCACGGTGCTGAGTCCGGCGGCCTGGGTCCGGTCGGCCACGTTCTCGCCGACCGGACCGGCGCCGATCACGATCACGTCGTAGACGTCGCCTTCGGAATCCATGGCCACGAGGTGTCCTTCCAGTGCGCAGGGCGGGTTCCACGCGCGGGCGCGCGCTCCCATCCTGCCGTGTTCACCGGCCGCGTGCGCGGGTTGCCGAGCTTCGAGGCGTGTTGCGGTGGCGGGAAGGCGGGAGGAGCGCTGCCGTCGCTCAGAGCGCGGCGAGCCGCTCGGCCGCCGGGACCGCCTGGCGCACGCCAAGCCGCTGATACAGTCCTACCGCCGCGGCCAGTTCCTCTTTCGCGGCTTCGAGCTCGCCGAGTGTTTCGAGACAGCGGGCGACGCCGTCGAGCGCGCGTGCCTCATCCAGCGGGCTCGAGGCCTCCCGGGCCAATTCGAGTGCCTGGCGGTGATGGCCGAGCGCAGCCTTCGCCTGTCCGGTCTCATGGGCGAGTGCGCCGATGCTGTTGAGCACGGCCGCCTGGTTCTGCACGTCCTCGCTGTCGCGGAACATCGCCAGCGAGCGGTCGAGAAGTCCGGCAGCGGCCTCGTTTTCGCCGCTCGCCGCGCGGGTCAGTGCGAGACCGTGCAGCGCGTCGGCTTGTCCCAGAGCGTATCCGCCCTCTTCGAAGATGGCGTATGAGCGCTCGAACAGAACGGTCGCCTCGGCGAGCTCCCCGGCCGCGAGGCCGACGTGGCCGAGGCCCCACCGCGAGATGGCCTCGCCCGCTCGGAAGCCGATCTTGATGTCGATCTCCAGCTTGCGCCGGTAGAGCGAGCCGGCGGCCTCGAAGTCGCCGAGCCACGTCAGGATCTGGCCGCGCAGTCCGAGCGCGTTCGACTCGCCGTGCGCGCTCTCCTCACCCTGATACAGCGCTTGGGCCTGGCGGGCATACTCCTCGGCCTGGCCGAACCCGCCCGTGACCATCAGCGCGTAGGACAAGTCGATCAGCGTGTTCGCCTCCCCGAGCCGGTATCCGGTCCGCCGCCACAGCTGCAATGCGCGCTCCAGCAGGCCCACCGACGCCTCGGCCTGCCCGACGACTTGACGCACCCGTCCGAGTTCGATCAGCGCGGCGGCCTCGCCGTGCAGGTTCTCCGTGTCGCGGAAGACGGCCACCGCCGTCTCGATCAGCTCGGCCGCGGCGGAGAGCTCGCCGCCCACGTGCTTGATCCGGCCGAGTTCGCACAACACGTTGGCCTGTCCCTCGAGCGCGCCGACTTCGCGGTAGCCGTCCAGGGCCTGCTCGCAGAGTTCTGTCGCGACGGGAAGCTGTCCGCTGACGTTCATGATCCGCGCCAGGCGGAACAGCGCCCCGGCCTCTTCCTCCCGCTCGCCGAGGCCGGAGGCCAGATCGGCGGCCTTGCGGTGCAGGGCCGCCGCCTGCGTCCACGGGCCGTGCAGCAGAAGGAACTGGCCCATGCGCTTCGTCAGCGCGATCGCCCGGCGCGGGTCGGTGGCCGCGGCGATGCCCAAGGCGGCGACGAGGTTCGCCTGCTCGGTCTGCATCCAGGCCCGCGCGTCTGCGCGGTCGGACATGACAGGGATCTGACCCGCGGCCGGGCCGGACGAGTCCCTCTCGGCGCGAGCTTGGTCGAAATGGCGGTCGGCCGCCTCGGCTGCGCACAGGTAGTAGTCCAACAGCCGCTCGCGTGCCGCCTCGCGCTGGGCGGTGAGTTCGGATCCTTCGAGCCCGTTGGCGTAGCTGCGCAGTAGATCGTGCATGCGATAGCGGTCCGTGGCGTGCTGGGTCAGCAGATTCTGGTCGAGCAGAGATGCGAGGACGCGCCGGGCCGCAGGGAGGTCCGTCTCGGCGAGGTTCGCCGCGGCGTACACGTCCACGTCCGGGCCGGGCACGAGAGCGAGGCTGCGGAACATGTGCTGCTCGCCGGCTTCGAGGCTCGTGTATGAGGCATCGAACAACGCAGACAGGTTGCGCTCGTCGTCGCGCAGCCGCTCGAGCCGGCCGGCACCGTCGCGCAGCTGCGCGACCAGCTCGGCGATCTTCGGGGCACGCGGATGACGCAGGCTCGCGGCGGCGATGCGGATGGCCAGCGGCATGTTGCCGCACAGCGCGATCAACTCGGCGATCGCCGGGTCACCCTCCGGCAGCCGCCCGGGCCCGGCGACCTTGTGCAGCAACGCGATCGCATCCTGATCCGGCAAGGCATCGAGTGAGAGCAGATAGGCGTCGTCCAGGCCGGAGAGCACGGCACGGCTAGTGATCAGCACCAGGCAGCCCGGCGCTCCCGGCAGCAGCGGGCGGACCTGGGCGGAGTTGGCGGCGTTGTCCAGCAGGATGAGCGTCTTCGTGCCGGCGAGACGCGAGCGGTAGTAGGCCGCGCGTTCGCCGAGATCGCGCGGGATCTGCCGGGGCGCGACGTCGAGCGAGCGCAGCAGATACCCCAGCGCCTCCTCCGCCGTCATCGGGTCCTGATCCGGCGTGAATCCGCGCAGGTCGACGAAGAGCTGGCCGTCGGGGAACCATTCGCCCAGCCGGTGTGCGGCGTGGATCGCCAGGGCAGTCTTGCCGATGCCGGCCATCCCGTCGATCGCGGAGATGACCACCATCCCGGCCTCAGTGCCCTGTCGTGCCTCATCCGCCTCGGCCAGCAGGCGGTCGATCTCGAGGCCCCGGCCCGTGAACGTCCGCACATCCGCGGGAAGTTGGTTCGGTGCTTTGTCGCTCGATGCGCTTGTCGTGCTCGCCGCGCTTGCCGCAGGCGCGGGTGAGGCGACGACCGCCACGTCTCCGCTGAGAATCCGTTGGTGGAGCTGTTGGAGCGAGGCACCCGGCTCGAGGCCCAACTCCGAGACGAGCACCCGACGAGCGTCCTGATACGCGGCGAGCGCCTCGGCCTGCCGGCTGCTACGCGCCAGCGCCAGCATGAGCGATTCGTGCAGCGACTCGCGCAGGGGGAACTCGCGGACGAGGTTGCTCAGCTCCGGAACGAGCTCCTCGTGCAGGCCTCGGTTGAGATCGGCAGTGATCCGCCATTCCCTTGCCTGCAACCGCAATTGGCCGAGACGCAGCAACCACGGCTCGTAGAGCGCGGCGTTGGGCACGTCGGCCAGCGGCTCGCCGCGCCACAGCGCCAGCGCCGCCGCGCACTGGGACGCGGCCGCGTCCCAGTCGCTCTCTGTCAGTGCCTTTCGACCGGCCGAGCACAGCCGCTCGAACTCCTGCGCGTCGAGTTCGCCAGGCCCGAGCTGGATCAGATAGCCCGGTGGCACGGCTTTGATACGCTCCCCCGCGGCGCCGAGACTCTGCCGCAGCCGCGTGACCTGGTTGTAGAGCGGTGTCGCGCTCGACCCGACGAGCCGGTCGCCCCACAGACAGTCCGAGAGCCGGTCGGCCGAGACGACGCTGCCGGCGTTCAGCAGCAGCGCCGCGAGCAGTGCGCGGCGCATCGCGCCGCGCACCTCCACGATCGAACCGTCGTCGGCATGGACCTGGAGGGGCCCCAACACATCGAAGCGCATGCGCGCACCCCTCACCGGTCCGTGGAATCGCGACGGCCAGATGATAATAGCCCTGCCCGCGCGTATGGAAGCCGGAGATCCACGGCATCCGACCAAATCAGAGCCCTGTTACTGCGCCGCGGCTAGGGCGCGTTTGAGGAGTAGCGTCGGATCAGGCCGCGGCGTCTGACGCGTGCGCTCGCAAGGCGCCGGGTCGGGCGCATACTCGGCCGTCTGTAACCGAGCCGGCAACGCAGCGAGCGTGCGTGGCAGGCGTCGCGGCCCCGGCGATACTTCTCAAACGCGCCCGAGGTTTCGGTAGAGGGCTGCGACGCCGCCGGCGAGTCCGGCGCGGACCTGGCGGCTGACGTCGTCGGCGAGGATCTCCGGGTCGCCGGCGGCCAGGCCGTCGAGGGCGATGCGCGCGACGTCGGACGGCTCCATCTTCTCCGCCTCCACGTGCCGGGCCAAGTCAGTGTTCATGTAGCCGACGTGCAGGGCGCTGACCTGCGTGCCCTGCGGGGCGAGCTGCTGGCGGAGCGCGTTCGTCAGCGACCATTCGGCGGACTTCGCGGCGCAGTAGGCGCCGGCTTCGGGCAGGGCGAGCCAGGAGAGGACCGACAGGACGTTGAGTATCGCTCCCCCGCCGTTGGCGGCCAGGTGCGGGGCGAAGGCCCGGCTCATGGCGAGGGTGCCGAAGTAGTGCGTGCGCATCTCCAGGTCGATGTCGGCCAGGTCGCCGTGCAGGAGCGAGGCGCCGGTGGAGCTGCCCGCGTTGTTGATCAGGAGGCTGACGTCGCCGAGTTCGGCGGCCACGCGGGCGACTTGAGCGTGGTCGGTGATGTCGAGCTGGACCGGCGTGGCACCGGGCAGGTCGACGGTCCGCGGGTCGCGGGCCGCGGCGTAGACCCGGGCTCCGCGCTCGAGGAGCTGCCGGGCCAGGTGAGAGCCGAGGCCGCGGTTGGCTCCGGTGACCAGGGCGGTGGATCCTTCGATCTTCATGGCGTTTTCCTTTGCGGGTGAGGGCGGGTCAGCGGGCCGGGGCGGCTTCGGCGGCGGGCGCCGATGCGTCCGAGGTGGTGACGGCCGGGAGGTGCGGTTCGGAGGCCCGGCGCAGGACGGTGAGGGCCGGGATGACGCCGGCCAGGGAGATCGCCGCGGTGGTCCACCAGACCCGGTGGAACGCGGTGGTCGCGACGGCCGCGTCGTGGGTCGCGTCGCCGAGGATGGCCACGGTGATCGCGACGCCGAGGGCGAGGCCGGTCTGGCGGATCATGTTGACGACGCCGGAGCCGGTGGCGAACGAGTGGGCCGGCAGGGACACGGTGGCGCTGGACATCACCGTGGGCAGGGTCAGCCCGACTCCGACGCCGGTCAGCAGCATCCCGCCGAGCACGCCGGCGGCGTAGTCCGGGTGCGCGTGGGCGCCGACGGCCCACCAGACGATGCCGGCGGTGAAGGCGACGCTGCCCGCGGCCGAGGTGAGGCCCGGGCCGAATCTGCGGATCACCCGCCCGGCCACCAGGAAGGACATGGGCGGGACCATCAGCGGGCCGGGGGCTATCGCCAGGCCTGCGCGCAGGGCCGTCCAGCCCCACACCTGCTGCTCGAAAAGCACGATCGAGAGCAGCATCGCGCCCATGCCGACGGAGAAGAACACGGCGATCACCGAAGCTCCGGTGAAGGCGGGCGAGGCGAACAGGCTGGGGTGGATGAGCGGTGTACGGCTGCGGGCCGTGTGCGCGGCCAGGCCGGCCAGCAGGAGCGCGGCGGCCGCGAGGACGGCCAGGATCCGGGGCGAGGACCATCCCCATGCCCCGCCCTGGACCAGGCCGAGGGTGAGGGCGGCCACACCGGCGGTGACCAGGACCGCGCCGAGCGGGTCGGGGCGTTCGATGGCCTGGCCGGGCAGGCGCGGCAGCCAGCGCGCACCGAGGACGAGCACGGCGAGCCCGATCGGCACGTTGACCAGGAAGACCAGCCGCCAGTCGACCGCGACGAGCAGTCCGCCCACGACCGGACCGAGCGAGGCTGCGACGCCGCCGAACGCGGTCCAGGCCCGGACCGCGCCGGCGCGCTTCTCGCGGGGGTAGGCGGCCAGCAGCAGGCTGAGCGAGGTCGGGGTGAGCAGCGCGGCGCCGGCGGCCTGAAGCACCCGGAAGCCGATGAGCATGCCCACGCCCGCCGAGACCGCACAGCCGGCCGAGGCCAGGGTGAACAGGGCGACGCCGAGCAGGAAGGCCCGGTCGCGCCGGTAGCGGTCGGCGAGCCGCCCGAAGAAGACCAGTAGTGCGGCGTAGACGATCGCGTAGGCGTTGAGCACCCAGGACAGTTCGCCGATGTCGCCGGCATGCAGGTCGGTCGCGATGCGCGGCAGGGCCACGTTGACGATGAACAGGTCGAGCGAGGAGAGCGCGACCCCGACCGAGACGATCAGCAGCACCTGGCCGGGGGTGGCCACGCGCCCCCGGGCTCCCGCCCCGGGCTGACTATTGATAACCATAGCTAGAACCTAGGCGGCTGGCTATGACTTCGTCAAGCCAGCTAAGATGGGGGCATGGCAGTCGACGAGAAGGCAGGCGGGAACGGGGCGGACCCGACGGTGCGGATGACCGGCGCGCTCGATCCGCGCGGCGGCTGGACCGCCTCGGGGTGCACGGTGGCCAAGGCGGTGGACGTGGTCGGCAACCGCTCCGCGTTCCTGATGCTGCGCGAAGCGTTCTACGGCACGACCCGGTTCGACGACTTCGCCGAGCGGGTCGGAGTGACGGAGTCGGTGGCCGCGGCGCGGCTCAAGAGCCTGGTCGAGGACGGTCTGCTGGAGAAGCGCCCGTACCGCGAGCCCGGCGAGCGCACCCGGTACGACTACCACCTGACCGAGAAGGGCGCGGACTTCTTCCCGGTGATCACGGCACTGATGCAGTGGGGCGAGCGCTGGCTCGAGCCCTCCGGCGTGGAGATGCGCCACCGCGGGTGCGGGGCACTCGTGCACGCCGAACTGCGCTGCACGCACGGACACGCCGTGGACGTGCGGGAGACCGACCTCGTCCCCAAGGCGAAGGCTGAGGTTCGCTGACGCCGCAGCGGCGGCGCCTGACTGCGGGTCAGGGACGCCCGACGAGCGTGGAGCGGCGCACGACCAGCTCCGGCTGGAGCACGACCTGGCGGTGCTGGTGCTCGCCGGCGCCGTCGGTCTCCTCCAGCAGCATCTCGGCGGCGAGGCGGCCCATGGCGGCGGCCGGCTGGCGGACCGAGGTGAGCGGCACGGCCGCGGCGGAGGCGAACTCGATGTCGTCGTAGCCGACGATGGCGATGTCGCGCGGCACGTTGAGCCCGGCGGCGAAAAGGGCCTGCAGCATGCCGAGCGCGAGCAGATCGTTGGCGCAGAACACTGCGGTCGGGCGATGGGGCAGGCCGAGCAGCCGGGCGCCGGCGTCGCGGCCGGCGGCGACGTCGAGGGTCTCGGTGGGAAGCTCGGTGAGGGCTTCGGAGCCGAGGCCCGACTCGGCCAACACCGCCAGCGCGCCGGCCCGGCGGTCCCGGATCTGATGCAGGTGGGAGGGCCCGCTGACGTAGGCGATGTTGCGGTGGCCGGCGTCGAGCAGGTGACGCACCGCCAACGTGCCGCCGACGACGTCGTCGACCGACACCGAGCAGCCGCCGCCTCCCGCGCCGACCCGGTCCACCAGCACGAACGGTATGGCGTTGCGGCGCAGGCTCTGCACGGTCTGGCCGCTGTCGTCGGCGGGCGTGAGCAGGACGCCGCGCACCCGCTGCTCGGCGAACAGCGCCAGGTACTCGGCCTCCTCGCGTGCGCTCTGGTTGCTGTTGCAGACCATCACGCCCAGGCCGGCGCGGCGCGCGGTGCGCTCGGCGCCGCGGGCGATGTCGACGAAGAACGGGTTGCCCATGTCGAGCACGAGCAGCCCCATGATGCGGCTGTGCCCGGCCCGCAGCTGCCGGGCGTGCTCGCTGCGCACGTAGCCGAGTTCGGCGATGACGGCCTGGACCCGCTGGCGGGTGTCCGCGGCGACCGAGTCGGGACGGTTGATGACGTTCGAGACCGTGCCGACCGACACACCCGCGTGCCGCGCGACGTCCTTGATGCCGACCATGGATACCTTCAGTCCGTCCTGCGTGCTCGATGCGGCGTAACGGCCCCCGCCTGGCCGTTTCGCTGCCATGTTAGGGCTAGGGCGCGTTTGAGGCCGCGCCGGGCGGGGCGGCGAGACGGAAGATCTCGGGCAGCGGGGCCATGGCGGCGTCGGGCGCGGTGCGCCTGCGCCGGTACTCGGCCAGACGCTCCGGCCGGATCTGCAGAGTGAAGCAGACTCGCTGCACGATGATCGCCCTCTCAGATGTGGATGCGCCGTCCCGGTGTGTCGCCACCGGGACGGCGCACGGTCGGTGGAATCAGAAGTTGAACTGGCCGATGTTGGATTTGTCGAACACGGTCGGCTGGCCGAGCGTCACCACGCCCTGCGCGCCGACGGTGAAGGAACCGAGGTCCCCGGCCGTGAAGGTCTGGCCCTGGGCGCCGGTGATCTGGCCGGAGGCGAGCGCCACGCAGGCGTACGCGGCGAGCTCGCCGAGCTTGGCCGGGTCCCACAGCTCGAAGGCCTGCACGGTGCCGTCGGTGACGTAGGCGCGCATGTCGTTGGGCGTGCCGAGGCCGGTCAGCAGGACCTTGCCCTTGTACTTCGAGCCGTCCAGGTACTGCGCGGCGGCCTTGATGCCCACCGTCGTCGGCGAGATGATGCCCTTGAGGTTCGGGTACTGCTGCAGCAGGCCCTGGGTTTGCTGGAACGAGGTCTGCGCGTCGTCGTTGCCGTAAGCGATCTTGACTAGCTTCATCTTCGAGTACTGCGGCTTCTTCAGCTCGTCCTGCATGTACCCGATCCAGGTGTTCTGGTTCGTCGCGGTCTGCGCGGCGGAGAGAATGGCGATGTCACCGGTGTAGTCGAGTTCCTTGCCCAGCAGGTCCACCTCGGATCGGCCGATGTCCTCGGCGCTGGCCTGGGAGATGAAGATCTGCCGGCAGTCGGCGTTGGTGTCGGAGTCGTAGGTGACGACCTTGATGCCGTTGGCCATGGCCTGCTTGAGCGAGGTGCACAGGGCGCCCGGATCCTGGGCGGAGACGGCGATCGCGGAGACCTTCTGCTGGGTCAGTGTATTGACGTAGGAGACCTGGCCGGCGGTGTCCGTGGCCGAGGTGGTGCCGACTTCCTTGTAGGTCTCGCCCAGTGTCGTGAGCGCGGATTTGCCGCCGCCGTCCGAGATGGTGAAGTACGGATTGTTGACCTGCTTGGGCAGGAACGCCACGGTCAGCCCGGTCTTGGTGGCGGCGTTCGCGTTCGCCGAGGAGCTCGAACCGGCCACGGCCGCGGTGGACGCGGCGGCATCGGTCGAGCTCTTCGTCGCCCCGCTGCACGCAGACAGGCCCACAGCGAGCAGACCGCTTGCGGCCGCGGCCGCGAGCACGCGTGCCTTGACGGGGTGACCGCGGAACGGGTGAGCGTTGATCATGACTCTTCCTCTCGTGAAGGGCGACGCCGGTGTCGTTCCAGTCGTGGGGAACAGAAGGTGGTCCGACCGGTGGCTCAGGCTGTGGTCGCCGCGCCGGCCGGTAGGGCGGTGTGTGCTCGGCGGGCGCGGGCCGTGGCGATCTGCCGGGCGACGCGCGGGCCGAGGACGGAGATGACGAGCAGGACCCCGGTCACGACGATCTGTGATTGCGCCGAGACGTTGAGCAGGCTCATCACGTTCTGCAGGGTGCCGAGCAGGAACACCCCGGCGAGCGCGCCGCCGAGGGTGCCGCGTCCGCCGTCGAAGTCGACGCCGCCGAGTAGCACCGCGGCCACGACGGACAGTTCGAGGCCTGTGGCGTTGTCGTAGGTGGCGCTGGCGTAGTGCAGCACCCAGAACACGCCGGTGAGCGAGGAGACGAGGCCGGTGGCGACGAACAGCGACGCCTTGACCCGCTTGACGCGCAGCCCCGCGAACCAAGCGGCCTCGGGTGAGGCGCCGATGGCGAACACCGAGCGGCCGAAGCCGGTGGCGTGCAGGACGACGACGGCGATCACGGCCAGGACCAGCCAGGGGATCGCGGCCGTCGGGATGAAGCTGCCGCCGATCCGGCCGGAGCCGAAGTTCAGATAGGACTGCGGGAAATCGGTCACGGAGTTCGCGCCGAGCACGATCTGCGCGATTCCCCGGTAGGCGGCCATCGTGCCGATCGTCACGGCCAGGGAGGGCAGGCCGAGCCGAGTGACCAACAGAGCGTTGACGAGCCCGCACACGACGCCGAGTACCGCGCAGATCAGGATGATCATGTTGATGTTCATGCCGTCGTTCCACAGCGCGCCCATGACCGAGCCGGACAGTCCGACCGTCGAGCCGACGGACAGGTCGATCTCGCCCGAGGCCACCAGCATCGTCATCGGCAGCGCGATCGCCGCGATGGGCAAAGCGTTGCCGATCAGAAAGCTGATGTTCAGTGCATTGCTGAAGTCCCCGACGAACGCGTACGACGCGAGGATCAGCACGATCAGCAGAGCACTGACGACGGTGTCCCAGCGCACCGCGCCGCCCCATCGCCGCGCCGAGGCTGCCGGGCGGGTCACGGATGTCAGGGTCTTCTCGGTCATCGGGCGCTCCTCGCCGCTCGGGCCCGCTTGCGCAGCAGGTCGGCGATCCGCAGGGCCACGACCCGGTCCACCGAGATGGCCAACAGCAGCAGGACTCCGTCGATCGCCTCGACCCACACCGAGCTGACGCCGATGGCGGGCAGGACGCTGTTGATGGAGGTCAGCAGCAGGGCACCGAGTGCGGCGCCGTAGACGCTGCCGGAACCCCCGGTGAAGCCGACGCCGCCGACCACGACCGCGCTGACCACGGTCAGCTCGTATCCGGTGCCGGTGGCGGCGTCGGAGTAGCCGAACCGCGCCAGATAGAGCGCGCCGGCCAGACCCGCCAAAGCGCCGCACAGGATGAAGGCCCCGAAGACACGCTTGCGCGTTGCCACGCCGGCCAAGGCTGCTGCCTGCGGATTCGAGCCGAGCGCGTAGCACTCGCGGCCGCTGCGGTAGTTGCGCAGATAGTAGGCCACTGCGATCAGCACGACGGCGGCGAGGATCGCCAGATACGGGATCGCCCAGATGCCGTCGTGCCCGAAGGTGGTGAACCCGGAGGGCAGCTGCGCCGCGGTGACCTCTCGCGAGCCGACCCACACCGAGTCGAGGCCGCGGATGATGTAGAGCGTGCCGAGCGTCACCACCAGCGAGGGAACCCTGCCGAGGCCGACCAGTAGCCCGTTGAGCACGCCGAACACCGCGCCTACGACGATCGCGATGAGCGCGGCGACGACGGGGCTGCCGCCGCCCTGCATATAGTCGCCGGCTGCGAACGCTGAGACGCCGAGCACGGAGCCGACCGAGAGATCGACATTGCGAGTGATGACGACGACGGCCTCGCCGACCGCGACGAGCACGAGGACGGTCGCGTTGAGCAGCAGATCCTTGATGCCCTGCTCGGACAGGAAGGAGCTGTTGTCGATCTGCGTCGCCAGCAACATGAGTACGAGCACGGCGAGGATCGCCAGTTCGCGCATCTTCAGGACCCGATCGAGCAGGCTCGCGGGCGCTTGCGCCGCGACGTGCACGGGTTCGAGGGTGGCGGTCACGCGCCGCTCCTGTTCGTCGTTCCGGTGGCCGCGGCCATCACCGACTGCTCGGTGGCCTCGCTCCGGGGTATCTCGGCGCTGATCCGGCCCTCGTGCATGACCAGCACGCGGTCGGCCATGCCGAGGATCTCCGGCAGGTCGGAGGAGATCATCAGGACCGCGACACCGTCGGCGGCCAGTTGCGAGAGCAGCCGGTGTACTTCGGCCTTGGTCCCGACGTCGATGCCGCGGGTCGGCTCGTCCACGATCAGCACGGCCGGCTTGGTGGCCAGCCACTTGGCCAGCACCACCTTCTGCTGGTTGCCGCCCGAGAGGGTCCCGACCAGGTCGCCCAGCCGTGCGTACTTGACCTGCAGCTTCGTCGCCCAGTCGAACGCCCGGTCGCGCTCGCCGGTGCGGCTCATCAGCCCGGCTGTGGAGGTCTCCTTCAGCCCGCTCAGGCCGATGTTGCGCTCGATCGACATCTCCATCACCAGGCCCTGCGCCCGCCGATCCTCCGGCACGAGCGCCAGCCCGGCGGCCATCGCAAGGCTCGGTGACCCGGGTCGCAGGATCCTGCCGTCGACCGTCACGCTGCCGGCGTCCCACTTGTCGACGCCGAACACCGCCCGGGCGACCTCGCTGCGCCCAGCACCTACCAGCCCTGCCAGCCCGACGATCTCGCCACGCCTGACCTGGAAGGAGACGTCAGTGAACACGCCCTCCCGCGTCAGCCTGCCGACCTCCAACGCCACCGCGCCGACCGTCGGGTCGTGCTGCTTGGGATACAGCTCCTCGAGCGTGCGCCCGACCATCCGCTGCACCAGATCCGACTCGGTCAGCCCGGCAACCGGCTCGCTCGCGACGAACGAGCCGTCCCGCAGAGTCGTCACCCGCTGGCAGAGTTCGAAGATCTCCTCGAGCCGATGCGAGATGAACAGCACCGCCGCGCCTTGCTCGCGCAGCGTGCGCACCACCGCGAACAGCCGAGCCACCTCGCTGCCGGTCAACGCTGCGGTCGGCTCGTCCATGATCAGCACCCCGGCATCGAAAGACAGGGCCTTGGCGATCTCCACGAGCTGCTGGTCCGCGATCGACAGGCCGCGAGCGGGCCGGTCCGGATCCATGTCCACGCCCAGGCGGACGAAGAGCGACGCAGCTGCCTTATATACCGCGCGATGGTCGACCCGGCCGAACGAGCGCTTCGGCTGGCGGCCCATGAAGATGTTCTCGGCGACGGAGAGGTCGGGGAAGAGCGTCGGCTCCTGGTAGATCACGGCCACGCCGGCGTCGCGGGCGTCCGCGGGCCCGGCGAAGTCGACCGGCGAACCGTCCAGCAGCACGGTGCCCTCGTCCGGACGGTGCACGCCCGCCAGCACCTTGATCAAGGTGGACTTGCCGGCGCCGTTCTCGCCGGCCAGCGCGTGCGCCTCGCCGGCGTGGAGCTGGAGGGAGACCGCGCGCAGAGCGCGCACCGCACCGAAGGACTTGCTCACCCCCTCGAGCGCGAGGACCGGAACCCGCGGTTCCTGGTCGGCTGTCGTCATAAGGCGGGACTCCTGATCGTTTCGGCAGCTGAGGCAGGCTGTGAAATGTTTCAGAGGAATTGCCCGGGAGGCTAGCCTCGGCGCCGAGGGTCGTCAAGGGACTTGCCATCGTCCATGCTGCAGTCGGTGGAGGAGTGTTTGCTCAGCAAGATCGAGAAACTGAAACGGTTTCAGCTAGGCGGGTTCAGCGCGGTAGAACCTCGACTCGGAGGCCTTGACGGGCCTCAGGTTGCTGACTACCTTTGCGCAATACTTGAAACGATTCATGACTCAGCGGGCGGAGTTCCCGCTGCCGCGGCCGCGTGACCGAGAAGAGTGAGCATGTCTGACATACCGGCCGTGAAGGCGGCGCTGGCGGCGCAGGTGATCGAGACTCCGTCGTGGGGCTACGGGAACTCGGGCACGCGCTTCCGGGTCTTTCCACAGGCCGGTGTGCCGCGCGATCCGTTCGAGAAGCTGGCGGACGCGGCGGCGGTGCACGCGGTGACGGGAGTTGCGGCGCCGGTGTCGCTGCACATCCCCTGGGACAGGGTCGCGGACTACGGCAAGCTGGCTGAGCATGCGGCGGGTCTGGGTGTCCGGATCGGGATGATCAACTCGAACACCTTCCAGGACGAGGACTACAAGCTCGGCAGCGTCTGCCACCCAGACCCGCGTGTGCGCCGCAAAGCGATCGATCATCTCCTCGAGTGCGTCGACATCATGGACGCGACCGGGTCGGACTCGCTCAAGCTCTGGTTCGCGGATGGCACCAATTACCCGGGCCAGGACGACATCGTGGCACGGCAGGACCGGCTGTTCGAGGCGTTGACCGCGGTCTACGCGCGGCTGGGTGACGGTCAGCGGCTGGTGCTGGAGTACAAGCTCTTCGAGCCGGCGTTCTACTCGACGGACGTCCCGGACTGGGGCACCAGCTACGCACACTGCCTCAAGCTCGGACCGAAGGCGCAGGTCGTGGTCGACACCGGTCACCACGCGCCAGGGGTGAACATCGAGTTCATCGTGGCGTTCCTGCTGCGGGAGGGCAAGCTCGGCGCGTTCGACTTCAACTCCCGCTTCTACGCGGACGACGATCTGATGGTGGGATCGGCGGACCCGTTCCAGCTGTTCCGGATCCTGCACGAGGTCGCGAAGAACGGCGGCTTCGACCCCGCCAAGGGCGTCGCGTTCATGCTGGACCAGTGCCACAACATCGAGGCGAAGATCCCTGCGATCATCCGCTCGGTGATGAACGTCCAGGAGGCGACGGCCAAGGCGCTGCTCGTCGACCTCGACACCCTGCGCGCCGCACAATCCGCCGGCGACGTGCTCGGCGCGAACGCCGTGCTGATGGACGCGTACAACACTGACGTGCGCCCACTGCTGGCGGAGGTCCGTCAGGAGATGGGACTGCATCCGAACCCCTTGGCCGCTTACCAGGCCAACGGGTACGCGGCGAAGATCGTCGCCGAGCGGGTCGGCGGCAACCAGGCCGGATGGGGAGCATAAGGCCATGCACGAGACGGCGGCGACCTCCCTGCTCCGCTCCGCGCCGCGCCGGGGCCACCGACCTGACCAAGGCATACCATCCCGTACAGTCTCGGCTCGGGGGATGAGCCGAGGAGAGACCAGATGCACCGCCGCAGCAGGATCCTGTTCGTGACCGACCTCGCCTACCCGGCTCGAGGACGGCGCTACTGCGACGAGGACATCTTCCTGACCTCCCGGCTGCGCGAGACCTTCGACATCGCGCTGTGTCACCCGCTGGATGCAGAAAGCCTGATGGACGCCTTCGACGGCGTCGTCGTCCGCAACAGCGGGCCGGTGCTGCACTACCAAGACGCGTACGACGCGTTTCGGGAGCAGGCCGCCGCCCGCCGCACCCGCGTCTACAACCCGCTGACCGGCCGTGGTGACATGGCCGGCAAACAGTACCTACTCGACCTCTCCGCCGCCGGGCACCCGGTCATTCCCACCATCGACCGGCCCGAAGACCTGCACCTGCTTCCAGAAGCCGAGCAGTACGCGGTAAAGCCGAAGGTGGGAGCGGACTCGATAGGCCTGGCCTTCGTGCCGCGGGAGCAGCTGGCCGACCTCACGTACGGCGACATCCTGATCCAGCCGCGCGTCGACTTCCGCTACGAAGTGTCCTTCTACTTCGTCGACGACGACTTCCAGTACGCCCTTCACGCCCCCGACCCCGAGCAGCGCTGGGTCCTCGAGCCCTACCAGCCCACCGACGCCGACCTGGCCTTCGCCCGCCAGTTCATCGCATGGAACACCCTCGACCACGGCATCCAACGCGTCGACGCCTGCCGCACCCACGACGGGGAGCTGCTGCTCGTCGAACTCGAAGACCTCAACCCCTACCTGTCGCTGGACCTGCTCAGCGACGGGACCCGCGACGGGTTCGTGGCGAGCATGACCGCATCCCTGCACCGGTTCCTGGGTTAGCCGCGGAGCTCAGCGCCATCCTTCGAGTCCGAGTCCGGCTCAGTTCCGTCCTCAACGACTTTCTTCGCGTCCTCGAGCGTGTCCTGGGTCTGGTCGCTCTTGTCCTCGGCGGCGTCGGTGCGCTCGGCTTCGCCCTTGACAGTGGCGGGCGGGACGTCGTGCTTGTGCGCTTCGTGATCGATGTCTATCTGCCCGCTGTACCCGGTCCGCCCATCTTCGAACAGCTCGGGCCGGTCCTAACGCTGCCGGCGTCAGCCGACCGGCCGTCCGCGCTGGCGGTCGGCGCGGGTTCGCACGCTCTCGTACGTCAGCCGGGGCCGGCCGCCCTCGTGCTCGACGGCGAGGGATGCCGCCGCGACCGCCCAGCGACCTGCCTCCGCCGCGTCGAGCCCTTCGTCCAGCGCCGTGACCAGGGCGGCGACCAGTGCGTCACCGGCGCCGGTGGTGTCGCGGGCTTCGGCGCCGTCGAGCGGGTAGAAGACGTGCCCTTCCGACCACGCGAAGAGGTTCCCGACCCCTTCGACGGCCAGCGCGACCAGTCTGGGACCCTGGCCCAGCAGGTTCCCCGCCGCATGCAACGCGTCGGTCTCCCCTCTGATGCTCGTGCCGGTCAGCAGCTCGGCCTCGTGGCCGTCTGCGCGCAGCACGTGGGCGAGCTCGAGTAGGTCCCGGCGGTGCTCCGCCTCCGGGGCTCCGTCCAGAACGACTCGGCAGCCGACCTCCCGCGCCAGGCGCGCTGCGGTCAGCGCGCTTTCCGCCGGCTGCTGAAGCTGCACGACGACCGAGGCGGCACGTTCGACCACGTCGCGCGCGCCCAGCACGTCGGCGCCATCCAGCTGCACCGATGCCGGAGTGTCCTGCAGATAGCGCCAGCGGTTCTCGCCATCCAGAACCTCGACGATCAGCCCGGTCGAGGCTCCCGCGCGCCGGACCACGCAGGAGACGTCGATCCCGTCCGCTTCAGCCTGCGCCAGAGCGTCCGCACCCGCACTGTCGTCGCCCACCACGCCGACCAACGCCACCTCGACGCCGAGCCGGGCGAACGCGACGGCCTGGTTGGCGCCCTTGCCCCCCAGCACCTCGCGCCGCTGCCACACGCCCGCCGACTCACCGGCGTCCGGCACGTCGTCGACGCATAGCAGCAGGTCACGACCCACCGGACCGAACACCACAGCAGCCGCGGCCATCCGTACCTCCCTGCTCGATCGTCCAGTCTGGGTACCCCGCCGCCTCCGATCCATCCCGGCCGGGCGGCCGTTCAGGCAGTCTGCGCCTCGGCGGGTCCGAGTCCTGAACCCGCCGAAGCGCGCTGGGCGACGAGGTCGCAGCCGGAGGGCGATCAGGGCGCGTAGCCGGCCGCGGTGATGTCGGCCTGGACGGCATTCTCGGTGGCGTCGGAGGGATAGCCGGAGGTCATGACGCCTTCGTAGAAGGTGCCAGCGCCCTTGATGCTGTTGTCACCGCCAGTGCCGAGGATGATCGCGCCCTGCTTCTGCATCGGGTTGTAGCCGGAGGTGTTCACGTCGGGGCGCACGCCGCTGAAGTAGGTCGAGAGGCCGCCGGACTGGGCGTTGCCGGCCCGGATCGCCCACTGGTTGGCCTTTCCCTTGATGATCGCGGTGGTGAAGCGGTAATCGATCGTCGGGTCGTTGGGGTCGGAGCCCTTGACGTTGCCGGCGTACATGCCGTTCTCCATGTCGCCCATGACCCACGGGCCGCTGCCTGCGCCCTGGGTGTAGTTGCCGTCGTTGCCGAAGTAGATCGCTTCCATGGTGCCGTTGCCGTCGTCGCTGCTGTTGGTCTCGGCGTTGCCGAAGTCGAAGCAGCAGCCGTTGCTGTAGTGGGTGCCGTCGACGACGGCGTACATGCCCTCGGGCTGGTCGCCGGTGGCGATACCGCTGGTGGAGTTGTCGCGGTATCCGTCGCCGGGCACGATGGAGACGCCGTATACCTCGTGGCCGCCTACCGTCGCGGGTGCGGCGGTGGCGTTCGCCAGGTTGTCGGCTCCGCCGGACGCGGGACCGGTGAAGTGGCCCGGAGGCGCCTGGGTCAGGTTGTTCCCCTTGCCGCTCTGGTCGTAGATGACCGTGATGACGCAGGTCGTGCCGGAGCAGAACGAGTCCTGCGACGCGGCGTTGGCGTAGCCGCCGGTCGAGAGCACGCCGATGTTCTTCGTGGTGCTGTCCGATGCGCGGCGTACCTGGTAGAGGTTGCCGGAGTACGCGCTGTACATCGCACGGGTAGTGCTGTACGCGGCGACGCACGGGGTTCCACCGGAGACGTAGATGTCGCACGGCTGCGTGCCCGAACCACCGCTCGGAGTCCCGCCGACGAGGTTGAAGGCGACCTGCATGCGGGCGATATCCGAGCAGGTCTCCTGCACGATCGGGTTGTTCCCGGCGGTCGAGCCGCCCTGATCACTGAGGCACTCGGAGCTGGCGGCGTTGATGACCTCGTACTTGCCCGGGGTCGCGGAGGAGCCGGTGAGCGACCACAGCTGATTGCTCTGCGCCGCCCCACAACCCCACTGCTGCAACTGCGCGCCCGACGTGGTCGAATTGCCCGGGTCGTCGATGCACATCCCGCTGCCGACGTTGACCAGGTTGTACTTCCCGCCGCTCGCGACGACCTTCCACTCCTGGTACGTCGACCCGGTCGCGCACGCCGCCTGCGTCAACAGCGTCCCGCTCGCATTCGAACTCGACGGCACCTGCACGCACTTGCCACTCGCACCCGGCACCAGCGTGTAGATCCCGCCCGCCACCGGCGCCGTCGCCGCCTGCGCGACCGTCGGTAGCGCCAAGACGGCGGCCACCAAAGCGATCAGCGCCGAAACCAGCGCCGGCCAAGACCGCCACCGAGCATTCGCGTGGGGAGACATCACAGAAGACCCCTTCGTGGGTGAGGGAAATCAGCGGCCGATGGCCATGTGAGCGCTCACAATCGTGATGGAGAGCTGACCGCTGTGGAAGAGCTGGGGTATCGGCTGATGACGATGCCTGCGAACCCGGGCGCTGTCAACGACGGCGGGCGCGAGGCATTGAAAGCCACGGTGGCGGGCACTGTAAATTTCACCCGGCCGGACATCCGATGAAGCCGTCTGCCTGCACCTGCGGCAGAAGCGAGGTCGCAGGGCTCGTTGTCACCTCAGCGTGAGACTTTCACGACTAAAGGCCCGATCTTCGCCCTCACGGTTCCTTGGCGAGGGGAAAAAGACCTGTGACTGACCAGATGGGACGGCATCTCATTTCCGAATTAGCTTGAATCATGGGATGACTCGGCCGCGATTGTTTCGAGCGGACCCTAGACACGACGCAGGGCGGGCGCTAGAAACACCTCCGATGTATCGCCGCGCGGCGACCCCACTCGCTCGATCATGCGGAGGATCAATTGACCAGACGAGTAAGACCTCGTCATCGCCTACTCGCCGCCGTGGTGGCGCTCGCCGTGAGCGTGCCGCTTTCCGCGGCCACGCTCACCTCGACCGCCACGGCCGCCACGACGACCACTGCGTGGCAGAACGGCGCCTTCAACCTGGATGTCGCGGGCGTCGTCTCGCGCTCGGACATCGTGCTCGGTGAGCCGAACACCGCCGCCACCCAGTCGCTGCCGCTGGGCAACGGATCCCTGGGTGTGGCCGCGTGGGCCGCGAACGGTTTCACCGCCCAGCTCAACCGCAGCGACACCATGCCCAACCGCCTCTCCCCCGGTCAGGTGAACATCCCCGGGCTGTCCACGATGACCTCGGCCTCCGACTTCACCGGGCACCTCGACGTCTACCGCGGCGTGCTCGACGAATCCGGTGGCGGGATGACGATGCAGGCCTGGGTGCCCAAGGGCAAGGACGAGCTGATCATCGCCGTCACCGGGGCCAACCCGAACACCGCGCAGTCCGCCACACTGAACCTGTGGTCCGGGCGATCCCCGGGCACGAGCAGCTCCGGCGCGTACGCCGCGTTCGCCCAGACCTGGACGGACAACGTCACCAACGGCGGATCAGGGCTCACCTTCGGCGCCATGGCCGCGATCACCGCCGGGGCGCGCAGCGTCACCGGATCCGTGGTCAACTCCACCCAGGTCAAGGTCACCTTCACCCCGAACACCGACGGCTCCTACCGCATCGTCGTCGCCGCACCCAAGTGGACCGGCGGCACCGCGATCACCGCTGCGCAGTCGCTGATCGGCTCCGACACCACCACCTCCGCCCCGAACCTGCTCGCGTCGCAGGCCTCTGCCTGGCATTCCTTCTGGGGCAACGCCGGACTGATCGAGGCCACCTCCTCGGACGGCACCGCCGCGTACATGGAGAACCTCAGGACCCTGTACCTCTACGACGAAGCGGCCTCGATGAAGTCCGGGACCTACCCCGGCAGCCAGGCCGGCGTCGCGGACATGTTCAACTTCAGCGAGGACCACCAGGACTGGTTCCCGGCCGGCTACTGGGGCTGGAACCTGCGCGGCCAGATCGCCGCGAACCTCTCCTCCGGCGGCTACTCCCTGAACGTCCCCGTCTTCGACATGTACCTCAACGCCCTGCCGGCCATCGAATCCTGGACCAAGGCGCAGATGAGCGGTAAATCAGGGGCCTGTGTCCCGGAGACGATGCGGTTCAACGGAAACGGCTACATGGAAGGCGGCGCGATCACCTCCGACGCCTCCTGCGCCACCGCCTCCAGCCCCGGCTGGAACGCGCTCGACATCTCCACCGGCGCCGAGATGGGCATGTGGATCTGGCAGCAGTACCAGGACACCGGCTCGCTCAGCTTCCTGCAGACCTACTACCCGGTCATGGAACAGGCCGCGATCTTCCTGCTCGCCTGGCAGACCAAGGGCTCCGACGGCTTCCTGCACGACACCGCCAACGCCCACGAAACCCAGTGGGCCGTGACCGACCCGACCACCGACATCGCCGCCGAGCAGGCACTGTTCCCAGCCGTGGTCACCGCCGCAGGACTCCTCGGCACCGACACTTCGCTCGTGAGCCAGCTCAAGACCGCCGAAGGCGAGATCCAGCCCTACCCCCGCACCGACGCGTCGACCAAGAAGAGCCTGCTCAACTCCCAGCCCACCTCCGCATCCGCGGTCGCCACCATCGACGCCGCGGGCAGCGACGTCATCGCAGACTCCTACCAGCCCTCCGCGGCCCTGCACAACGGCGAGAACATCGGCCTCGAACCGCTCTGGCCCTGGAACGTCATCGGCGACGCCACCACCGTCAACGGCGACAACCTCACCGCGCTCGAGAAGCGCACCTTCACCAACCGGCCCAACAAGGCCGGCCACGACTGGAGCTTCGACGCCGTCGACGCCGCACGGCTCGACGACGCCACCGACTTCGCCTCCAGCCTGACCACCCTCACCGAGAACTACCAGGTCTACATCAACGGCCTGGGCGAGGTCTCCAGCAGCACCGTCGGCGACGAGGGCTACATCGAGCAGATCTCGACCGTCGCCACCGCGATGGACGAAGCCCTGGCCACCGACTACGACGGCACCATCCGCTTCGCCCCCGCCTGGCCCTCCACCTGGACCGGCTCCGGCACCGTCTACATCCAGGGCGGGTCGAAAGTCGACGTGCAGGTGGAAAGCGGCACCCTGGCCACCGCAGCGATCCAGGCCGGAACCACCACCACTCTGAACGTGCGCAACCCGTGGTCGGGCCAGCAGGCCGAGGTCGTCAACGGCTCCACCGGCGCCGTCGTCCTCGCCGCCACCACGGCCTCCACACTCAAGTTCGCGGTCACCGCCGGTTCCACCTACCTGGTCGAGCTGGTCTCCAGCCCGACCACCTCGATGACCTACGCCCAGGTCACCGGTTCCCAGCCCAGTGCCTACAAGACCCTCGGCGGCAAGGTCCAGATCGGCCTGCCGTAGCAGCACCTCGCCACAGCACCCTCCGTCCGTAGGCGGGCAGCCAGCTCGCCTACGGACGGACTTCGGCGAAGCCGGGGTGGGGCGGACGTGGGGCGTCGAGCAAACCGGTCTCGGCCAGAATGCGTTGCACCGTCTCCTCAGCCCGGCTTTCCAGTCCGATGATCCGTTCATCGTGGCCGGACAGCAGGTCCTTCTCCCGGTACCACCCGCGCATGTCCTCCGGCGACCAGTCGGCGCAGTTGCTCTTGGTCCAGTGCCGCTCGACAGTGGCCTCGTACGGGATATCGAAGTAGTACCCGAAGGTGGGCCCCGTGTGCTCGCGGCGGAGGGAGTCAAGCATCCGGCCGTAATGCGAGGCGTACAGAATGCCTTCGAGCACGACGTGTACGCCCTGGTCCAGCAGGTGCTTGGAGATGATACCGATCAGGTCGACGTTGATCGCGCCGGGCAGATCTCGTTCCCTGACGATCTCGCGGCGCACGACATCCTGCGGGATGATCGCGATCCCGCGGCCATACGCGGCTCGCAAGCCGGCGGCGACGGTGCTCTTCCCGCTTCCGGAGTTGCCGCGAAGTGTGATCAGCAGAGCGGTGGTCACGTGTACTTCCTTGCGCTCGAACCGGCACGGACCGTGAGAGCACGGCAGCACCTTCAACTCTAGACTCGGCTGGATGTCGCGCCTACTCGGAGAGATCCACCACGCGGAGGGCCTTGACCTGGCCGCCGGCGTCGTCGAGCGCACCGCCGTGCGCGCCATCGTCCTGCGTGGCCGCGAGCTGCTCCTGCTGCACTCGCCGCACAATGCCGACTACAAGTTCCCTGGTGGCGGGGTGGAAACCGGCGAGAGCGACGACGATGCGTTGCGCCGCGAGATGTTGGAGGAGTGCGGGGCAAACGTCACTGCCATCCTCGAGCCGTTCGGCGAGATCGTCGAGTATTCAGCCACGGTCGAAGCTCAAGCCGCCGTGTTTCGCATGGTCTCGCGCTACGTGCGCTGCGAGGTCGACGACAGGTTCGGGCAGCAGAACCTTGAGCAGTATGAACGAGACCTCGAACTCGCGCCGGTCTGGGTCGATGTCGCGGATGCGATCCGCTTGAACGAGGCGATTCAGCGGGAGCGTGGCGCGCACGCAGCGCGCTGGAATCGGCGCGAGACCTTGGCTTTGCGGTCGATCGAGCGCGAGCTGCTGTAACTCGGACCTTGCCGTCAGCAGTCGTGCAAGAGCGTCTCCGCCTCATCGATGTGCTCGTCGCCGAGCATGTGGAAGAGCCGGCAGGCTTCTTCGAGGTGGGCGCGCGCCGCCGGGCCCCGGTCGGAGGCGATCAGGGCGCGGCCGAGGTCGAGGCGGATCAGCGCCTGCGTATGGAAGTCGTCCGCCTCCAAGGACTTCGCCAGTCCCTGCTCGAACCAGGACACTGCCTCAGCAGCCTGGTTTCCCCGCAGGTATTCGGCGCCGATGCCGTGCGCGGTCATGCCGGTCCCGCGCACGTCGCCGACCTCGATGCGGATCGCCATCGCCGCGGTCAGGTAGCCCAGCGCCTTGTCGGGGCGGCCGGCGAGCGGGACGATCTGGCCCAGATTGCTCAGCGTCATCGCCTGACCGGGCAGGTCGCCGACGCGGACCTGGAGCGCGAGGGAACGCTCGAGGAACCCCACCGCCTCGGTCATGTCCTCGCGGCGATAAGCCAGGACGCCGAGGTTGTTGAGCGTCAGTGCCTCGCCGGCCGGGTCGTCGATCGACTGGCGGAGCACCAGGGCTTGGCACAGCACATCTTCGGCCTCCCCGAGCTTCTGCATCTCGATGTAGGCGGTGCCGATGCCGTTGAGCACCCAGGCCTCGGCCAGCCGGTCCGCCGCCGCGCGCGCTGCGGTCAGACCGTGGCGGTGTACGCCGAGCAGCGGCTCCCAGCGGCGGCGCACGGACATCGGACCCCAGGCCGCGACGGCTATCCGCCAGGCGTGTGCGAACGCGCCGATCGCGAGCGCGTGGGATGCCGCGGCGCACACGTTGAGGTGCTCGAAGTCGACCCAGGCGAGGGCGTCCGAGCGGGACTCGAAGCCGACGTCCGGCGGCAACGGTGCGGCTTCGGCGGCCATGCGCCGGCGCTGCGGGGTCGCGACGAGGTCCGCCGTGTACACGGCGTGCGCGTACCAGGCGACGACCCGCTCGAAGCCGACGTCCGGCGGCGACGGTGCGGCTTCGGCGGCCATGCGCCGGCGCTGCGGGGTCGCGACGAGGTCCGCCGTGTACACGGCGTGCGCGTACCAGGCGACGACCCGCTCGACGGCGTCGCCGCGGACCTGCTCGTCGAGGCGCGCTTGAGCCTGCTCGGCGGCGAAGACCCGCAGCAGATCGTGCAGCCGATACCGGCCGGCTGCGGGCGATTCCACCATGTGCCGATCGACCAGCCGTTCGAGTACGCACTCTGTCTCGGCCGGCCGGCGGCCGAGCAGGGCGGCTGCGGCGGGAAGCGAGAGGTCCGTGCCAGACCACAGACTCAGCAGGCACAGCGCGGTCGCCGGGTCGAGCGCGGAGACCGGCGCGGAGACTGCCGCGGCCTCGAGCTGCTCGAAGCCGACTTCGAAGCAGGCCCGGACGTCGAGATCGCCGGAGGCCAGCGCGTCGAGCCGGCCGCGCTCGTCGGCCAGGCGGTCCGCCAGGTGCCGGATCGGCCAGGCCGGCCGGGCGGCGAGCCTGGTTCCGACGATCCGGACCGCGAGCGGCAGTCCGGCGCAGGCGCGCGCGACGGCGTCGACGGCCTCGGGCTCGGCCGCCACCCGCGCCTCGCCGGCCAGCCGCGCCAGCAACTGGCGGCTCTCGGCCTCGGTCAGGCCCTCGAGTTCGACCGTCGTGGCGCCGTCGATGCCCGCCAGCGACGTGCGGCTGGTCACCACGACCGCCGAGCCGGGGCCTGTGGGCACCAGGTCGCGCACGTCCTTCGAGTCGCTGACGTCGTCGAGCAGGATCAGCAGCCTGCGCCCGCTCGTGGCCGACCGGTACGCGCCGGTCAGGTGGGCCGCGTCGGCGGGCTGGGCTTCGGTCCGCGTCCCGAGGGCGGCGAGGAAGCCCCGCTGAACGTCCGCCGGTGACACCGCGTCAGCCGCGACACCGGCCATCGAGGCGAACAGCTGGCCGTCGGGGAACCGGGAACGCAGCCGGTTCGCGACGTGGACGGCGAGCGCCGTCTTGCCGACACCGCCGGGGCCGGTGACCACGAGGATCCGCGGCGCCTCGTCGTCCGGGTCCAGCAGTTTCGCGATCAGCCGGGCGTCGTCCTCGCGGCCGGAGAAGTCGGCGGTCGCGGCGGGCAGCTGGGCTGGAGCCGTGTACTGCTCGTCGTGGACATCAGGCTTCGAGGGCGCGGCGGGGGCGGCCGATGCGGTCGGGGCCGGGGCTGAGGTGACGGCGATCGGCGCGGCGCGGCCGCGGTGTTCGAGGCTCGGATCGGCGTCGAGTATGCGCTCGTGCAGATTCCGCAGAGCCGGACCGGGCTCGACCCCGATCTCGCTGCTGAGCAACGCGCGTACGCGCTGGTAGACGGCCAGGGCCTCGCTCTGCCGGCCGGTCCGGTAGAGCGCCAGCATCATCTGTGTGGCCGGGGTCTCGCGGAACGGATGCTCGGCCATGAGGCCGGCGAGATCGGTGACGACGGCGGCGTGCGCGCCGAGCTGGAGATCGGCTTCGATGCGCGCCTCGACGGTCTGCAGCCGCGCCTCCTGCAGGCGGTGGATCTCCTCGCTCCACGCGGCCGGCGGATCGAGGTCGGCGAGCGGGTCGCCCCGCCACAGCGCGAGCGCGGCCACGCAACTGGCACGGGCCTGGTCCCAGGCTCCTGCCTCGGAATGCCGACGCGCGGCGGTCCGGAACCCCTCGAACTGCGCCACGTCGAGCTCCGCGTCGTGCACGACGGCGAGGTAGCCCGGCGACCGGGTGAGGATCCTGGCTGCGGCGGCCGGTCCGAGCGCGCGCCGAAGCCGCATCGCGTAGCTGTGCAGGGTGGTGTCGGCGCAAGCCGGCGGGTCTGTGTTCCAGACGAGGTCGGCGAGGCGGGAGAGCGAGGCGACCCGGTTCGGTTCAAGCAGCAGCGCCGCCAGCAAGGTGCGCTGCCGCAGGGAGGAGATCCGCCGTTCCACGACGTCGTCGTGGACGAAGACCGTTCCCAGTAAACCGAAGCGCATTCAGGACCTCCCGCCGCAAAGGCCTCCCGTGGACCCCCGAGTCAGTTTGCTCATCACCGGGAGAGCGGGTCAATAGGTCTGGACCAATTGATGGCGGCGTCCGGCGTGCGCAACCGGTCCGGGCAGGCTCGGCTACCGCTTCAACTCACGGTTCAGTTCCTCGAGCAGGTCGACGATCTGCAGCCTGCTGAAGCCTTCCGGCATCGTCCGCGTGGTGCCGTACGCGAGTTCGACGAGGGCAGCTCGTGCGCAGCCCACCTCCTCCGAAGTCGCATCGAGCTCGTGCCACGATGCCGTGCTAGCCGGGCTGCCTCCCTCGCGCAGCCTCTCCGCGAAGGCGAGCGCCGCCTGCCCCTCAATGCCCGTTCGCGTGCTCCATTCGCGCTCGCCGAGGTCGTCCATCGCGATGTCGATGACGCTCGCCAACACCTTGAACATCCGGGGATCACAGGTCATACGGACGGCCGTGGCAGTGAGACGCAGCGCGGTGCGATTGATCGGCACGTTGTCCAGGCCGGCTCGATTCCGGCCCAACATGAACTCCATTCTCTGCCGCTGCCATCCGCGGGCCAGCTCGAGCGCCGTCATGCCGTCGGCGCTCACCGCGTCGATCGCCGCGCCGGCGTGAAGCAGAACTCCGACGGTCCGGCTCTGACCGCGCTCGACCGCGTGCATAAGCGCGGTGCGCCCCTGCGTGTCCGACGCATCCACGTCGGCGCCGGCCTGCAGAAGCACGTCGACCGCAGCATGATCGCCCAGGCGGGCGGCAATGATGATCGCGGGCGTCCCGTCGGTTCGGCACTGGTCCGGGTCCGTGCCCAGCTCGATGAGCATGCGCAACACCGCAGGAGCTGCGCATCTCATCACTCCGATGATCAGCGGAGTCTCGTCGTCCGGAGCCGGAATGCTCTCCTCGCGTAGCAGCGTCTGCAGGGTCTCCAGAGCGGCCGGCGTCGGATGGTACACGCAGTCGTCCAAAGCTCGCGTCAGCATTCTCCTCCTGGCCGCGATCTGCTGGTCCGGCGCGGCGGGTACGTTGGAATTCTCCATGGTCGACATCTTGAGGCATCCGACGCCGCTTCGACGCCTGAAGCTTTCACCCGCAGCCCCCGGCGCCACTGCGGTGAGCTGCCCGAAAGCGGGCTCACTGCGGCCTTTTCGCAGGTATCTGTGACAAGCCGGGTGGCCGTGCTTAGCGTGACGGGCAGGCGGCTCGCCGCAGGCCGCGAAGGAGGCTATCCGTGGCAAGATTCTCTCGCGCTACCAGCATCGTGATCTCAGTGCTCTTAGGGCTGGGGTCCCTCACCCTGGCCACCAGCGCCCAGGCGGCCACCACGCAGCTGTGCCAGGAGCAGTCCGCGCCTGCGGTCAGCGGTGTCTACAACGTGCAGAACGACGAGTGGGGGTCGGGCGCCGCCGAGTGCATCACCACCGACGGCAACGCCGACTTCACCGTCGGCAGCTCGGCAATCGCCAACGCGACGAACGGCGCGCCCGGCGCCTACCCGTCCATCTATCAGGGCTGCCACTTCGGTGTCTGCACCTCGGGCGGGCTGACCTCCACTCCGGTCCAGGTCTCGAGCCTGACGACCGGCAAGGTCACCTCGAGCTGGTCCACCACGCAGCCCGGGGGCAGCAACGACTACGACGTCGCCTACGACGTCTGGTTCAACCACACCGCGACCACGAACGGCCAGCCCAACTGCACCGAGCTGATGGTCTGGCTCAACCACAACGGCCCGGTCCAGCCGTACGGCACCCAGGTGGCGACGGGCGTCAGCGTCGGCGGCCGGAGCTACAACGTCTGGGAGGGCAGCCAGTGGTTCGGTAACACGGTCTCGTACACCATGACCACTCCGGCCACCTCGGTCAGCGGGCTCGACTTCGCGCCGCTGGCCCAGGACGCGGTCAGCCGCGGCTACCTGTCCAGCTCCTGCTACCTCATCGACATCGAGGCCGGCTTCGAGATCTGGCAGGGCGGGGCCGGGCTGGCCACCAACTCGTTCTCCGTGGCCGTGAACGGCGCCGCGCCGGTCCCGCCGTCCTGCACCGTGGCCTACACGCTCAACAACAGCTCCAACGGGTCCATGCAGGCCAACGTCATCGTGACAGACACCGGCAACAGCCCGCTCAACAGCTGGAAGCTGACCTGGACCTACCCCGGCGACACGAAGATCACCAGCATGTGGGCGGGCACGTACGCGCAATCGGGCGCCGCGGTCACGGTGACCAACGCGTCTTACGACGGGACGATCGCCCCTGGCGCCTCGGTCGAGGTCGGCCTCAACGGCACGTATACGAGCAATGACGCGGTGCCGACCAACATCACCTGTAGCTGAGAGCCCTGATTCAACTCTCTGAATCGCGCCCTCGACCCTGCCGCTGCAGCGGGGTCGAGGGCGCCTTTCTCACGCCGGAGAGATCACGCGACGCACGTAGGCGCGCACGTCGGCGTCCGAGTCGTCCGCTGCCTTGGCCAGCGCCTGGTCCACGTCGGCGCGGCCCGCTCGGGGTGTCAGGGCTATGACTGCCGCTTTACGCACGTCGGCGTGCTCGTCCCGGAGCAGCGAGGCCAGCGCGTCAGTTGCCGCTGAGTCGAACTCGGAGCCGGACGCCGCGCCGCCCAAAGCCATGGCAGCCCCCTTACGCACTTGCCACGCCTCGTCCTCGGCGGCCGCGACCGCCGCGGTGGCGAGCTCAGGGTCCGTGACCAGACTCGACGCGGACTCCAGGGCGGCCGCACGCACCAAGTAGTCCGGGTCGCGCGCGAGGCGGGCCAACGGTTCTGCCGAAGCGGGGTGGCCGATCGTGCCGATTCCCTTGGCGGCTGCTATTCGGACGTCGCGGTCAGGGTCCGTGATCGCCGCGGCCAGCGCCTCGTGTTCGTCGAGTGAGACCAGCGCGTGCACAGCCGCAGCCCGGACTCGTGCCTGCTCGTCGCGCAACGCCGCAGCGAACAACGCGCGGTCGCCCATGCGCAGCGCCCGCAGGACGTCGACGACCACGGCTCTGACGTACGGGTCCGGAAGACGGAGCGAGTCAGTAAGGGCACTGACGAGATCGGGCGAGGGAGTCAGCACCTCGACCAGTTCCGTCAGGCCGGCTGCGGCAGCGCGCCGGACGGAGCTGTCCTCATCGCCGAGTAGCGTCGTCAGCAGCCGGCCGGCCTCCGGTGGCACGGTCTCGGTAAGCACACTGATGACGGCTCGGCGCACTTCCGGCGCGGGGTCGGCGAGGTAGCCGGCCAACTGCCCAGATCCGGCCTCCTCCTCGGCGAGGGCCAGCAGAGCCAGGATGCGCGCACCGCTCGGCAGGGCGGGCGCGTCGCGCCCGACGCTCTCCTCGAGCCGAACCGCCTGTACCGGCGTCCCCGCAGCGCTTCCCGCGCGGGCAACGTCGAGTCCTGAAACGATCGGCCCGAGGACACGGACCGGCCGGTCCGGCTGTGGCTCGTACTCTTCGACCGGCACGAGGTAGGCGGCCACCGGACGTCGGAGGAACTCCATCCGGCCATCAGGGTCCTTGCGCAGGTTGAGGTGGTCGAGCCACTCGGCGTCGTCCTGCTCAGGGATGTCCGCGCGCTCGTGGTAGAGGCCCCAGCGGCTCTCCGTACGCACGAGCGAGGACTGCGCCGCCATCATCGCGCAGTCCAGGATGAACCCGACCTCGGCGCAGCGCATGAGCTCGTGCGGGGTGCGGGCGCCCATCGAGGCGACCTCGTCGGCCATCCGCTCGAAGGTCTCGACCGCGATCCCCAGCTTGCGGCCGGTCTTGGGCGGCGCGACGTAGTCGTTCACGAAGCGGCGCAGCTTGTACTCGACCTGCGGCTGCGGCGGACCATCGGGGTTGCGCAACGGTCGGTAGATCAGCTCGTGGGCGGCGGCGACCTGCTCCTCCGGCAGTTCCGCGGGCACAGGGCCGGCGGAACGGACCAGGTGCGCGGCATGCTGGCCGGCGAGGTCGCCGAAGACGAACGCGCCGATCATGTAATTGTGCGGGACGCAGGCCAGGTCGCCCGCCGCGTAAAGGCCGGGCACCGTCGTGGCCGCGTTCTCGTCGACCCAGACCCCTGATCCCGAGTGGCCGCCGCACAGGCCGATCTCGGAGATGTGCATCTCGATGTCGTGGGTCCGGTAGTCGTGCCCGCGGTTGGCGTGGAAGGTGCCGCGGGTGGGCCGCTCGGTCGTGTGCAGGATGCCTTCGAGTGCTTCGATCGTGCTCTCCGGCAGATGGCTGACCTTCAGGTAGACCGGCCCGCGCGCGGACTCGATCTCCCGGGCGACCTCCGCCATCATCCGGCCGGACCAGTAGTCGCAGTCCACGAAGCGCTCGCCGCGGCTGTTGACCTGGTAGCCGCCGAACGGGTTGGCCACGTACGCGCAGGCCGGGCCGTTGTAGTCCTTGATCAGGGGATTGATCTGGAAGCACTCGATGCCGCTGAGCTCCGCGCCCGCGTGGTACGCCATGGAATGGCCGTCGCCGGCGTTCGTCGGATTCTCGTAAGTGCCGTACAGATAGCCGCTGGCCGGCAGACCGAGCCGACCGCTCGCGCCGGTCGCCAAGATCACGGCGCCTGCCGACACGGTCACGAAGGCGCCGGTCCGAGTGTCGAACCCGGCGGCACCGAGCGCGCGGCCTTCCGCGGTGAGCACCCGCACCGGCATGACCCGGTTCTCGATCCGGATCAGCTCGCGCATCGAGCGTTCGCGCAGCACCCGGTAAAGCACCTTCTTGACATCCTTGCCCTCCGGCATGGGAAGGACGTAGCTGCCGGAGCGGTGCACCTTGCGCACGGCGTACTCGCCGTATTCGTCCTTCTCGAACTTCACGCCGTAGCGCTCAAGGCGTTGCACCATCTCGAAACCGCGGATGGCGGTCTGGCGCACCGTGCGCTGGTTGACGATGCCGTCGTTGGCGCGGGTGACGTCGGCGACGTACGTGTCCGGGTCGGCCTTGCCGGGGATGACGGCGTTGTTCACCCCGTCCATGCCCATGGCAAGGGCACCGGAGTGGCGCACGTGCGCCTTCTCGAGAATCAGGACACGTGCGCCCTCGTCGGCAGCGCTGAGCGCGGCCATGGTTCCCGCGGTGCCGCCGCCGATCACCAGCACATCGCACTCCAGACGGGTGCGATCATCGATCGACGGGGTCGTGAGGTGGCTCGTCATGGTTTCTCCGGCTCGAGTGCGTCAAGGATCTGCTCGCGGGCCTGCTCACGCGCGACGTCCTCGACGCGCGGGCTCGGCACTCGGACCAGGTCGCGTACGCCGCGCCGGCCGAGCACGACGATCCGATCGCCGAGGGCGAGGGCCTCGTCCACGTCGTGCGTGACGAACAGGACGGTCGGCGAAGACTCCTGCCACACCGTGACGAGCAGGCGGCGCATCGCGGCGCGGGTCGCGGGATCGAGAGCGCCGAAGGGTTCGTCCATCAGCACCGTCGGCGGGCCGCCGATCAGCGCGCGGGCCAGCTGGACCCGTTGCCGCATGCCGCCGGACAGCTGGCGGGGCAGGTGGCTTTCGAAGCCTGCGAGGCCGACCTGCTCGATCCAGCTTCGTGCCTGCTCGTCGCGCTCGAGTCGCGAATGCCCCTTCACCGTGAGGGGGAATTCGATGTTGCGCCGCACGTCGAGCCACGGCAGCAACGCATCCTCTTGGAAGATCATGGCGCGATCCGGGCCGGGGCCGGTGACAGGGCTGCCGTCCACGGTGATCCGGCCGCCGCCGACCGGCAGCAGGCCCGCGACGCCGCGCAGCAGCGTCGACTTGCCGCAACCCGACGGTCCGACCACGACGAGGATCTCTCCGGGCGCGGCCTCGAGGTCGACATCGGCCAGGACCGTGCGTCGGCCGTAGCCGAGGCTGAGGCGCTCAAAGCGGATGTGCGAGCCGCGGCCCGCGGTGTCGCGGCCGTCGGCGAGTGCGGCCGGGCCGCTCAGCGTCGCGCTCACCGCTGTGCTCCTTCCTCGCGCGGCAGCCATCGGGTCGCCCGGCGTCCGGCGAGCTCGACTGCTCCCGAGGTGATGCCGCCGAGCAGCCCGATGGTCAACATGCCGACGACCACGCCGGGATAGTCGATCACTGTGTAGGCCTCCCAGGTGCGGTATCCGACCCCGTATTGGCCCGAGATCATCTCCGCGGACACGACGCAGATCCATGCGACACCCATGCCGACCGAGAGCCCGCCGAAGATTCCGGGCAGCGCGCCCGGCAGTACGACGCGGCGCAGCACGGTGTACCTTCCGGCGCCGAGCGTCCGCACTGCTTCCTCGACCGTGACCGGCAGAGCCCTGACGGCGTGGCGGGTGGAGACGAAGATCGGGAAGAAGGCCGCCGTGGTCGTGATGGCGACCATGCCCTGCTCGTTGCTGGGAAAAGCCAGGATCGCCACTGGAACCAGCGCGATCGCCGGGATCGGCCGGACGACTTCGAGGATCGGCTTGAGCAGGTCCTCGGCCACCCGGGAGCGGGCCACCGCCACGCCCGCCGCAACGCCGAGGACGCCGGCGATGCAGAAGCCGAGGACGATGCGCAGCAGGCTCGCGCCGAGGTCCTGGTAGTACTGCCCGGTATGCAGCTGCCGCCAGAACTCCGAGGCGACCGCCGTGGCCGAGGGCAGGTTGCCGAAGCGGATCCAGACGGACGCCTGGTGCGTGGTCAGCAGCTGCCAGAGCAGTACGGCCGTCACCAGCGAGGCGATGCGCACGCCCCAGCGTGCCGGGCGGCCGTAGCGGCTGCGGACGCGGTGCTCGGGCAGCGGATCGCTCGCCGCCGGAGCCCAGTCGAGTTCGGGTGATGCAGTGGTCATCGAAACCGTCTCCTCGTCGGCGGTATCAGGCCAGCGCGACCGCGTCGGTGTAGCTGACGATGGACGTGCCGGGGTGCGCGCTCACGTAGCTCGCGGCGGCGGAACGGGTCGTGAACGGCAGGTACCGGTCGTTGGCCGCGGCTGAGGGATCCAGGACCCAGATATCGTCCTCGGCGAACCAGCGGGTGCCGATCTGCGCGTCCGGAACGTACGCCGCCCGCACCTTCTGGCCCTCGGCCTGGGCGGTGCGGATGAAGCGCAGCAGGCAGGTCGGCGTCGCGGCCGGGTGGGTGGAGTCCTCGCCCTGCAGCCAGACCTCGCCGGCTGTCGCCTGATCCGTCACCGGGATGCCGCACGCCGAGTCTGTCCCGGTGATCGTGCTCGGATTCGTGGTGGAGGACAGTTGCGCCGCGTACCCCGTCCCGTAGGCCTTCTGCACGTAGCTGCTGTCGATGAACGAGTTCAGGTTGATCGAGTTCAGCACTCCGATGGAGCTGAGGAACGGCACGTCCTGGCGCATCGCAGAGGTCAGCTGCGGCTTGAGCGTCGGATCGAAGGTCGCGATGCCGTCGGGGCCGTTGTAGAGGTAGACGACCTCGGGCGCCAGACCGGTCGCGGAGGCCACACTCTGCGCGGCCTGCAACGGGTGATTCCAGATGTACTGGGTCGCCTGGATCTCGGCGCGCAGAAAGGCCTCGACGATGTCGGAATGGCTCTTCGCGAACGCGTTGCGCACGACGACGCCGTGCAGCGTCGGCACGTTCAGCGCGCCGCCGTCGTAGAGCACCTGTGCCTGTCCGGAAAAGACGAGCTGTCCGGGCCACGCGATGAACTGCGATAGCGCCGCGACGCTGCCGGCCTGCAAAGCCGAGGAGCCGACCGAGGGCTGCTGGTTGACCACGTGCACCGCGTTCGCGGGATCGAGCCCGGCCTGCCGCAGCGCCTGGACGAGGGTGCCGTCCGCGGCGGAGCCCACGCTCGTCGACACGTTGCGCCCGGCCAACTGCGCGACCGACTGCACACTCGAGCCGGGCTTGACGACGATCATGTTGAGCGAGCCGCGCAGGTTGTAGCCGGTCGTCGCGATCATCGTCGTGGCCGTGGACGCACCGGTCTGGGCCTTGGCGCCGTTGATGAGCAAGGGATAGTCGCCCATCGAGCCGATGTCGATCTTCCCGGCGATCATCTGGGTCGTGATCGGCGCTCCGGTGTCGTAGGCCTCCCAGTCGACCGTGTACTTCTTGCCGGTCGTGCGGCCGAGCTGGTGGAGCTGCTGCTCGAAATAGCCGAGCGAGCGCAGCAGGGTGCCGGCGTTGACCGTGTCGATGGTGTTCGGCTGGTAGCCGATCACCACGGTGACCGTGTTGCCGGAGCCGCCGCTGCAGCCGGCAGCCGCCGAGGGCACCGCGAGCACGAGCGCCAGCGGGATTATCAGGGGTTTTATTCTGGACCGGAGGGACCGGAGGGTGAGACGCACCGTCGACCTTTCAACGCAGCAGGTAGGGCATGTTGACCGTGACCGCGCCGGTGGGACATCGGGCGGCGCACGGACCGCAGTACCAGCATTCGTCGACGTGCATGAACGCCTTGCCGGTCTCGGGATCGATGGCCAGCGAGTCGAGCGGGCAGACCTCGACGCACAGCTTGCAGCCCTCGATGCACAAGGACGCGTCGATCGTCACCGGGACGTCGCTGCGCGAGTTCTCAATCAGCGGCACGGGTCTTCTTCCCCCGGGGAGGTGAGGTGCGGACGGGAGAGCAGGCCGTTCATCCGCACCCGGTCGCCGCGGAAGCGGATGTACTCCAGGTCGACCGGACGGCCGTCCTCGAGGTGGGTCAGGCGCTCGACCATGAGCAGCGCCGCGCCCTCGGGGAGCTGGAGCAGCGCGGCCGAGTGCGGATCGGCGTTGACGGCCTCGAGACTGATCTCGGCCGTGCCGAGCCGCTGGCCGCAGAGTTCTTCGATGAGCACGAAGACGTCGTTGGCCGCCAGGTCCTCGGCCAGCACGGCCTCGCCGACGTCAGGGTGCAGATAGGTCAGGTCCAGCGAGAGGACCAACCCGTTGAGACTGCGCAGCCGCTCGAGGTAGACGACCTTCGTCGGCTTCGCCAGGCCGAGCCGGCGCGCGACGGCCGGCGGCGCCGCGACGGACCCGGCGGAGCGGATCTCGTTGCTCACCCGGCCGTGCCCGACCAGCGTCTCGCCGAGCCCCAGCAGGGTATTGAGACCGTGCGGGTACTTCTCGCAGACCACGAACGTGCCGATGCCCGGCACCCGGTCGACCAGACCCTCGTCCCGGAGCAGCCCCAGCGCCTCGCGGACGGTGTTGCGCGTCGTGTCGAACTCCTGGATCAGCGCGTTCTCGACCGGCAGCGTCCCCTCGCGCAGCGCGCCGTCCAAGATCTGCCGGCGCAGCACGTCGGCGATCTCCCGCGCCCGGTCCGCGCGCCGCCTGCGCTGCGGGGCCAGGGGTGTGCTCATCGATGACGCCCTTTCATTCCTCATTCACGAGGGGCATTGAACAGCCCGCTCGGCTTCGGAACGGAGGTTAGCAACGACGCAAGAGAATGTGTGTTTCCCTTGAGTTACGCCACCCGGGGGCCGTCTCATCTTCCGCTGGTCAGCGGCGATGGCGGGGTGGCCGGGAATATGCCGGTGTTCCGCCAGTACGTGCACACGGCGAGATGCATTCTCTATTTGCTGGGTCGTCAGAATATTTCTGTGTACGAGATATTCGGCGGTCAGCGGATTCCGGCGGCGATGCCGCCACCGCTTCGCCGTTCAACGCGCACCGGCCGGTGCAATCCACACCGCAGCAGCGCGCTAGCCGCGCAGCCTCTGCAGCGTCGAGCGCGCCTGGCTGACGTCGGCGGGGCGGCAGCCGGAGAGATCGCCCGAGAGCAGGATCTCAAGACTCTGCCGCGCCTCGTCCGGTCGGCCCGCGACGCTCAGCCAGTTCGCGGCGGTGTATGCGTAGTCGAATACGTCGGCCGGATCGGCTCCGGCCGCCTGCCGGGCGTCGGCGACGATGCCCGTGAACGACTCCGCCGCTTCCTCGGGCCGGCCGGAGTTCCCGAGCAACTGGGCGTATCGCGCGCGCTTGCGCAGGCCGGCCGGGGTGAGCCCGGTGCCGTGGGCACGGTTGGGCGCCAGCGCTATCCATCCGCTCTCGTCCACCGTGCGCTGATGCGGCGTGAGCCGACCGTCCGGCGCGTGCCGCAGCTCCACGACGAGCCGTTGATAGATCGTGTGCAACTCCAGGGATCGACGGTCCTCCGGGATCCCTTCGTGCAGGAGGCGCAGGAGCCCGCCGGTGAAGACCGTGTGCCGTCGCTCGCCTTCGACCAGTGCCTTGTTCTTGGGGCCGACCGCCGTCAGGAGGTGCATCTCGGCCGCCGCCGGCTCGCGCATGGCCAGGCCGGCGAAGCAGCAGTCGAGGATGACCACGACCCGGCACCGCGACCTGCCGTGCGTGACGGCCTGAAGCTGGGCCAGGACGTCGGCGAGGGCGAGTCCGGTGCGGTCGCGGTGGCCGCGCTGGTCGATGGACCCGGTGAGCGCCAGGTAGAGGCGCCCGTCATGATCCATGCCGTGTCCGGTGTAGTAGAACAGCAACCGGTCGCAGGGCTCTTGGACGGCGATCGCGTCGAGAACCGCCGTGCCCTGCTGGGGATCGATGACGCAGCGGACGGCGCCCTCGTCCACGACGCCGTCCGGCCCGGTCAACGTGCTTGCCAGATCATTGATGTTGTTGACGGCCTGTTCCACGTTCGGCAGGCCGCCGGTGTGCTGCGACGTGCCCACCAGCACGGCGCGCCACTCGGGCCGATCAGCCGGCATCGGCGCCGTCGTCGGGAGCGGCGAGCTCGCTGCGCACGGGCCCGGCCGCCCCGCCGCCCGCGTCGGGCCGGAAGAACTCCGTCAACCGCGGGACCAGCCGCTGCGCCGCGGCCTCGTCGGCGGCCTTGATATGCAGGCTCGAGCCGTCGGCCTTCGTGGCCGTGACGTCGACGACCCCGTTCTTGAGGCGCTCCTTGAGCCAGTCCACCACGACCTTCGCCAGCGGCGTCAGCGCGGCGAGCACCTCGACCGCGTCGGCGACGCCGCCGAGCTCGCCGGGGCCCGGCTCGCGCGTGCGCACGCTGGCGACGGCCTCGACGTCGTCGTTCTCCTCGATCCACTCGGCGAGATCGCGCAGCGCCTCCGCCGCCTCCATCTCGTCCGGCCCGCTCCCGGGCGCGTCATCCGGACTGCCGCCGGTGAAGACTATGCGATTCACGGGACTCCTGTTCGCTCTGTGTCGGTCGGACTCAGCCGAAGCGGTCCTTGTCCAGGCCCGGATCCGGGAACGACGGCTCGGTCGCGCGCTGCGGCGTCTCAGAGTACTGGCGAACGGGGTCGAAAAGCTCTTCGTGCCCGGCCCGGTGGGTCGGCATCCTCATCACGGCGCGCGCCTGGAAGGGATCGACGAGGTCGGCGAGCACCTGCTCGGCCGGC
Organism: Actinospica robiniae DSM 44927; assembly: GCF_000504285.1. Taxonomy (NCBI): domain Bacteria; kingdom Bacillati; phylum Actinomycetota; class Actinomycetes; order Catenulisporales; family Actinospicaceae; genus Actinospica; species Actinospica robiniae. Next base: position 2,189,865 of record NZ_KI632511.1, read on the forward strand.
GCGAGGGCGGTCGGCGGCACGCCCTGGGCATAGGTGGCCGCGAGCCAGTCCGAGTTGAGCGCGTTGAGGTTGGAGACGGCGGTCCTGCCCTCCTCCCCGACCGGCCGCATCGCGACGGCGCCGCCGCCGGGTGCCATCGCCGTGGCGGCGAACTGGCCGAGGTAGTCGGGCAGTTCCCCTTCGGCGGCGAGCGAGACGCGCACCCGGTAGCAGGGGCCGACGTACCGCTGGCGCTCCAGCGCGTAGCGCGGGGTGACGTCCTTCGCGAACGGATCGGCCTGTGCGGGCGCGTTGAAGATGATGTCGCCGTTTCCCGGCCGACCCAGGTACGCGTACTCCTCGGCGAGATCGGCCACCGCCTTGCGGAACGACAGGTCGATCGGGAAGGGCACGAAGCAGATGCTCAGCGCCGCCCGGTACGGCAGCTGCGCGAGGGCGCGCAGCAGCTCCTCCCAGTCGGACCGGCCGGGCCCGAACTCCCCGAACGCCAGGCCGACCCGGCGCCCGGTCTCGGTCCGGGTGATCTGCGCCCACGTCAGCCGTTTGCGGATCTCGACCAGCCCCCGGGCCGCCGGGGTGAAGGGCACCATCCAGCTGTGGATCTCGGTCTCGGCCTCGATCTCCTCGCCGCGCACGTGCGGCGGCAGCTGGGCCAGCCGCGCCACGGCCTGCCCGGCCCGCGCCCGCGCGGCCTCGGCGGTCGGGCCGCCGGCCCGGGTGAGCACCGCGCACTCCAGCCGGCCGGAGGGCGGCCGGCTCAGATACCTGATCTCGAAGGCCGTCCCGGCCTCCGGCGACCACTGCGCCGACAGCCACGCGCCCTCGGCCTGGGCCAGCCGCTCCTCGCGCTCCGGCGCCGACACGTCCAGGTAGTTGTGCGCGGAAGTGAGCCCCAGCACGGGTTTGAGCCGCAGGCCGGACCAGGCCCACCAGCCGCCGGCCCCGCCGGCCAGCAGGACGGCGGGGCCGGCGGTCGGGCTCATCGCGACGGGCCGGGCTGCGGACCGGCGGGCGCCGCCGGCTGCGGAGCCGCCGGCACCGGGGCGGACGCGGGGGCCGACGGAACCGGGGCGGACGCGGGAGCCGCGACGGCGAACGGCTCGATCTTCGGCAGCCCCCGCGGGAAGCCGTAGTCCGGCCCCACGACCTCGTGCAGCCGAGCGCTGGTGACGCCTTCGCGGCAGGCCGCGTGGACGGCCTCGCGCATGGCCCGCGGGCGGTCCGTGCGCAGCATGACCCGCACGCCGTCCACCACGCCCAGCATCGAGCCGATGCTGTCGGTGACCATGCGCCAGATCATCGCGGCGCCCGACCGGCGCCGCCACATGTTCCAGCCCAGGTACAGGCTGCTGCCGTACGGGAAGACCGTGACGTACACCGAGTACTGGCCCTCCTTGAGCTCCAGCACGTTCTTGACCGAGCGGGAGGCCGGATCGGCGTAGATGCGCCGTTCCCGCGGCTGGATCGGCATGAAGCGCCGCGCCAGCACGCCGTTGACCTTGCTGTAGACCGAGTCTGCGTACTGTCCGCGGTCGACCAGCAGCACCCGCCACTCCGCGATCGGCTCCTGGATCTTGGCGAACAGGATCAGCACCCAGAAGATGATGCCGGACCCGAAGAACCCGATGGCCAGCAGGCCGAAGTCGGGCGAGCCGCCGTCGATCGCGCTGCTCGAGCTGTTCGACATCGACTGCGGGCCGCCGGTGAGGATCCAGAGCACCACGAAGACGATGAAGAACACGAACGAGACGAACCACGCGCGGAACCACAGCAGCAGGATCGCCCGGAAGGAGACCGAGTCGTCGAGCGATAATTCCATCGGCTCGTGACGGAGTGTCTTCTCCAGATAGACTCCGTCGACGTCTGGTCCGGGCACGCTCGTATCACTCATCTGGAACCCCCTCCATATGATCACTGACAGTCGTCAACTGTACGGCATCCGCTACCTCGCCTGGTCATCGTTATGCGATCGATATGCAGGGGCTCGCAGGAATCTGCGACGTGACGGCCGGCCTCAGGCCTCGTCCTCGGCGGACCCGCCTTCGGCAGACTTCTGATAGAGGTCCGCATAGGTCGGCGAGTCCTTGATCAGGCCGTCACAGAAGGCTGCGACGTCGGCGCCGGTGAGTTCGAGGACCCCCTTGCCCTCCGCGACGCCCTCTTCGAAGAAGTCGACGATGCCGGGGAGCAGGCTCTCGCCGGTCAGGCTGACCGGACCGACCTTGAACAGGTACCGCTGCATCTCGTGGTAGACGATCCGGTAGTCCGGCGGAAGCGCCTTGACCCGGGCCACGTGCGCCCGCCACTGCTTCTTGCCCTCGATGATCTCTTGGATGCCCACGTCAGTCTCCTAGCCGGCTCAGTTTCCGGGCGACGTTGCGATTGAGCTGCTCGCGCCAGCGGTCGCGATAGGTCCGGGCGCCCTCTCCGCCGGCCAGCGCCGCGCAGAAGCCCGGGATGTCCTCGCCGAGCACCTCGGAGATGCCCTGGCCGTCCGCCGAGGCCTCTTCGAGCAGCGCGAGCGCGGCGTCGACGATCGGGGTCAGGTTGCGGCCGGTGAAGCCGCCGTAGGGCATCAGGTGGGCCACGATCTGCGCCCAGGCCGCCTGATAGTCGGGCGGCAGCGCCTGCGCCCGGGCTTCGAAAGCCTTCCAGTCCCGGGTGAGATCGCTGCCCGTGACGGTCTCCCAGATGTTCATCTGCCGCCCTCCTTGAGGCTGTCGATACGTGTGGAGACGTACTGCCATTTCGCCCAGAACGTCGCGAGCTCCGCGCGCCCGGCGTCGTTGAGCGTGTAGAACTTGCGCGGCGGGCCGACCTCGGAGGCCCGCTTCGCCACCTGGACGAGGCCGTTGCGCTCGAGCCGCAGCAGGATGGTGTAGACCGTCCCCTCCACGACGTCGGTGAAGCCGAGCCCGTTCAGGCGGCGGGTGATGGCGTAGCCGTAGGTCTCCTCGCCGCCGATGATCTCCAGCACGCAGCCTTCGAGCGTGCCCTTGAGCATTTCCGTCAGTCCCTCCATCGCGGCTCCTCCTGGGTCCGCCGGTACTCCGTACTACCGAGTACCACTATACGGTGTCACCGAGTAGATGCAAGCGACTGGGGTGGCGAACCTCGGAAACCGCGGGATTCAGCGGGCGGACGCGCCCCTGCGCCACCGGGGACCGCGCCGCGCGAACGCCGCGAGCGTGGTCGCGCCGACTGCGGCGAAGGCGAAGACGAACACTCCCCGGGTGATGCCCGTCGCGTACGATCGCGCGTCCTGGATCGTCGCGCCGGCCGTGCACATCCCGGCCCCGGCCGAACCGCCGAGCACGCTGAGGGCCAACCACAACCGTGGCCGGCGGACCCGAAGCGGAGAGATGTCGAGAGTGCCGAAGAGGGCGTACAGGATGGCCACCAAGCCGAACGGGAACAGCGCGATGCCGATGTCGTCGTAACGGCCCAGCGGTGCAGAATCTTCGCTGTAGAGGATCTCACCGTCCGGTTGACGCAGCGCCTGAGCCTGATTCCTCCACACGAGCACCCGGACGGACGCTCCCGCGGTCAGGCCGGAGGCCCAGCTGTAGTGCAGGTACGAGAGAGTCTGCCCCCCGGCACCCAGCCGGACATCGGTGGAACCGCCTTTACCGACGACGACACTACTGACGGTCTCCTGTTCCCACCCGATGCAGTTGCCGACAGGTGTCGTGCCCGGCGCGCAGGACGGAGCTGCCGCGAAGGCCGTAGCCTGAGCGGCGTTTCGATCCGCTGCGATCATCTCGAAGGAGCCGAGCACGATGGCGGCGGCGAACAAGACCGCGAACACGCCGCGGAAGACCCATCGGCCTCTCACGCTGAATGTCCATGCTTTGGGCCGCTCATCCGACCCGAAGTCGGCAGGCACGCGAATCCACTCCCCCATGATGAGACGGACTCAATCTAGACCGAAGACGGCCCGCACACCATGGTTCACAGGGGCCTGATCTCAATCACGGATCCGGCTCGGCTGCGAACAAGGCACGGCTGGAGCGTCACGAGCGTCACACCGAGTGCTGGGCGAGCGCGGTGCGGAGCGCGGCCAGGGCCGCGTCGTCGGTGAGGCCGAGTTGCCGGGCGGTGGCGGCGAGGTTGTCGGCGGCCGTGGAAAGGGCCTGATAGCGCGCCTGCTCCTCTTGGCCGGACTCGGTCTTCGCGCAGACGAAGGTTCCGCGCCGGCCCTGCCCGGTGATCAGCCCGGCCTGCTCCAGCTCCCGGTAGGCGCGCGCGATCGTGCCGCCGGCCAGACCGAGATCGGCGGCGAGCTGCCGCACCGGGGGCAGCCGCGTCCCGCCGGCGAGGACGCCGGTCGAGATCAGGCCGGCCAGCTGCTCCCGCAACTGTTCGTACGGCGGAACCGGGCTGGACAGGTCCAGCCGGAGGATCGGCGCGGACTCGGCGGTCATGCGCCGACCACGCCGCCGGCCACGTCGGCGGTGACGCGGGCGAGGCGGCGGGCGCCGAGGACGCTCCAGGCCAGGATGGCCGCGACGGCCAGACCCAGGCCGGTCCACAGCATGATCCGCGACGCCAGATATGCGGCGCCGCCGTTCACTCCGGGCACGGCGAGCCCACCGCTGGCCGCGATCGTCAGCGCGGCCAAGGCGAGCAGTTCGATGCCGATCATGGCGCCCGCGCCGGCGCGTCCGATGCGGCAGCGCAGGCGCTCGTCCACGACCGGGTCGTCGGCGAGCGGGGGAAGCAGCGTGATCCGACGCGCCAGCAGGGTTCCGGCCACGATTCCGCATGCGGCGACTGCGGCGAGTGGAACGCTCGTCGCCGCCGCCGGCCAGGAGAGAGAACCACCTGGGATGGTGAACTGCTGCCCAGCGACGTCCGGACTCCACGGCAGGTAGTGCACGCGGGGCAGCACGGCGAACAGAAGGGGCGTCAGGATACAGAGCACGCCGGTAACGACGCTGACCCACACCGCCCAGCGCGGCAGGTATCGGTTGGACTCCCGGCTGACCACGAGCGCGGTCCGCACCGGCCCGCTCGGCACGGGCACCGACAGCAGCTCCCGCAGCACGCCGAAGAGGTACCCGATGGCGACGAGAGCCGGTGCCACAAGGCCTTCGGCGTACCAGATCGCGACCACTCCGGCCGCGGCTCCCGCGGCGAGGCCGGTGAGCCGGCCGTGCCGCGCCCGGCGTGCCACGGCGCCGAGCCCGTCCGCGGCGTCGCGCCGGCTGCGGCGGGTGGCCCACCAGACGGATACGCCCACCAGCAGCGCCGGTACTCCCACGTAGACCACGGCGAGCGCGGTACGGAACCACAGCAGCGCCGTGAAGAGGCTTGTCCCCTGCGAACCCATGCCAGTAATGTATCACTCAGTCGATACAAAGTGGAGGCAGTCATGCAACGACTGGGCACGCCGTCGTGGCGCCTGAGTGTGCACGCTGACTCGTCGTCGGTCCGCTTCGCGCTCTACCTTCGCGACCGCTTCGACCTACCGGTGCCGCCCTCCCCCGACGCGCCGCCGCGTGACGAGCGGGTGTCGCGTGACGAGGCGGGGCTTCCGGATGCCGACCGCCGGGAGGCTGGTCCGCAGTGGCTCGCCTGGTGGCGCCGGCTGGTGGATGCCGAGTTCCGGGTGCATGCGCCGATACCTCCCGACGTCGAGCCGAGCACACTTGCGCGCGAACGGATCGCCGAGCGGCAAAGCGTCTACGATCCGCCGTCTTTCGAAGCGCTCCGAGCGAGCCCGGTGCTGCGAGCCGCGGCACTCGCCCTGTTCGATGCCGAACACGGACCGGCAACGTCGTCAGCCGCTGTGCCGCGACACCGAGACGGCCCGGAAGGGTTCGCTTGGAACCTCACCCGGGACGTCGCCACGGCACTCGCCGCCGAGCACGGTGTGAGCCCTGACCGCCTCGACGCAGCCGTGCTGTTGATCGACGTGCCAGGGCACTGGTATCACATCCCCCGGCCCGGCACCGCGGTCTGCACAACCGGCGTCGCCACCGACCCGTCCGCAGCGGAAAGCCTGCTTCGCGCAGTGTTCACCTCCAATCTCGGGGCTTGAAGATCGATTACCGGGTAGGCTCAAGGGAACGCTGAGGCCGGCGCGTTCGGTGCGCTCGTCTCGACGGCGTGGACGAAAGGTGCCGACATGCGGCGAGATCGCGGTAGGGCTGAGTGTGCGCGCAGCCGACCTTGACCTGATTCTGCTAGCCGGCGCCGGAATCGTGATCGCCGCGATCGCCGCGGCCCGAGCGTCGCACGGCGTAGGCCTGCCCGGCCTCCTGGTCTTCCTCGCGCTCGGGCTCGGACTCGGCGAGTCCGGGGCGGGCATCCGCTTCGACGACGCGGGGCTGGCCGAGACGCTGGGTTTGTGCGCGCTGATCGTGATCTTGGCCGAGGGCGGACTGACCGCGGACCTGGCCACGGTCCGGGCTGGGGCCGCGCCCGCTCTCGCGCTGGCGACGGCCGGGGTGGCCGTGACCGCGGGGGTGGTCGCCGTCGCGGCGCACCTTTGGCTGTCTATGAGTTGGTCCCAGGGCCTGCTGCTCGGCGCAGTGCTCGCGCCGACCGACGCCGCGGCGGTCTTCTCGGTGCTGCGCAGGCTTCCGCTGCCGCCAAGATTGACCGGAATCCTCGAAGGCGAGTCGGGGCTGAACGATCCGCCGTCGGTCCTCGCGGTGACGCTGCTCAGCGCGGGAGGCTTGCACGCCTCGGCCGGTTCGGCCGGCCTCGTGGCCGCAGAGGTCTGCTATCAGTTCGCGGCGGGCGCTGCGCTCGGTCTGGTTGTGGGTCTGGCCGGGGTCGCCGGCCTGCGCCGGGTGGCTCTGCCGGCCTCCGGGCTGTACCCGGTCGCGGTGCTCGCGCTGATCGTGGCGGGCTACGGCACTGCCGCGAGCCTGCACGCGAGCGGGTTCCTGGCGGTCTACGTCTCGGCCCTCGTGCTCGGCAACGCGCGGCTGCCGCACCGCGCAGCGACCCGTGGCTTCGCCGAGGGGATGGCGTGGCTCGCCCAGATCGGCCTGTTCGTCATGCTCGGGCTCCTCGCCTCGCCCTCCCGCCTGCCCGCACAGATCTGGCCGGCGCTCCTGATCGGCGGAATCCTCGCGGTGGTAGCCCGGCCTTTGGCTGTGGCGCTCTGCACACTCGGCATGCGCGTGCCGTGGCGCGAGCAGATCTTCCTGTCCTACGCCGGCCTGCGCGGCGCGGTGCCGATCGTGCTGGCCACGATTCCGATGAGCGCCAAAGTGCCCGACGCCGCGCGCGTCTTCGACCTCGTGTTCCTGATCGTGGGCGTGTCCACCCTGGTGCAGGGACCGACGCTGCCGGCGCTGGCGCGTCGGCTAGCGGTGTTCACGGTCGGCGAGGCCAAGCGACTTGAGATCGAGTCCGCGCCGCTCGAAGGCCTGCGCGCAGATCTGCTGCAGTTGCGCATACCGGAGGGCTCGCGGCTGCACGGAGTCGAGCTGTTCGAACTGCGGCTGCCGAAGGAGGCGGGCCTGGCGCTGATCGTCCGATCCGGCCACGGCTTCGTGCCCGACCGGATGACGCGCCTGGAGGCAGACGACACGTTGCTGATCGTCGTCAACGCGGCCGCCCGGAAGCGGACAGAACAGCGGCTACGTGCGGTCAGCCGGGGCGGAAAGCTCGTCGGGTGGCACGGTTAGTGCAGCTTCAGCGAGCATCGCAGCGAAGAGACGCCGACCACCAATCCGCAGACACATCGCCGCGAGTTGATGATCGGCTGGGTGTTGGTGGGTCGTGGTGGCTTGTCGTGATGGGTGCTCGCCGCTTCGCTTCGCCCGTTTTGTCCGGCCACCCACCCACCCGTTGCGTTGGCGGGGCGGGCTGGAGTTTCAAGATCTCGCCTCCGGCGTGGGCCTTCCCTCGGAGAGAATGCCGGGGTCGCGTGGGTGCTGGCGTGGCGGGGCGGGCTGTTGTTTGGGATGGTGGGGTTGCGGGTGTGTGTTCTCTCCTCGGTCGGTCCCCGGAGGCAATCAGGAACCTGCCGGGAGGTCAAGCGGCGGTGGTTTCCGCTCATGCTCGATCTTGCATGGCGCCGCTTGACCTCCCGGCAGAACCCTGATCGGGCTTCGCCTGCCCGACCGAGGAGAGAACCCACCCCCTGAGGTCCGGTGCGAGCTGCGCTCGGGCCCGGGTCCCGGCCGGTGTCCCGGTCGCGCTCGATCCGGAAAAATCCTGCATCGCCGTGGCCCCTGCCATCCCGATCCTTGATCCGTGCGAGGGCATCGGCGTCTGGTTCGCACTTGCTGCTGCATCCTGCACCGCTTTGGTGCGACCGGCCTCGATCCCTGACCTCGCGGCAGAATCCCGCAGGCCGGCCCCGTTCGACGCGGAAGGATTCAGCATCGCCCTGATCCGATCCACCCCGTGCTCACAACTGCACAGGATCGCGCGGCCCGGTCGCACCCCGAAGGGAAATCGTGCACCGCCTTGAGCCACACTTCTGACGCCATCTGCCCAGCCACTCCGTCCATTACCCCTCCGGTCACGAGCCCTGACAACCCCGTACGTATCCATGCTAAACGCCGCTACCGACAAAAACCGCGTATCCGGCTTTTGTCGGTTAGGGAAAATCAAGGAGATTTCCGGGGAACTCGGGCGCGTTCCCCCGCGTTGAAGTAGGAGAGAAGAGGAGAACGGACCAGAACGGCGATGCAGGATTCTTCCGCACCGAGCGCGACCGGGCCACGGGAAGGGACCCGGCCCGAGCGCAGCTCGCACCGGACCTCAGGGGGTGGGTTCTCTCCTCGGTCGGGCAGGCGAAGCCCGATCAGGGTTCTGCCGGGAGGTCAAGCGGCGCGATGCATGATTCACCATCAACGGAAACATCCGCCGCTTGACCTCCCGGCAGGTTCCTGATTGCCTCCGGGGCCCGACCGAGGAGAGAACCCACACCCGCAACCCCACCATCCCGAACCTCAACCCGCCCCACCAACGCCAGCACCCACGCAACCCCGGCACTCTCTCCGAGGAAGGGCCCGCGCCGGAGGCGAGATCTTGAAACCCCAGCCCACCCCGCCCACGCAACGGGTGGGCGGGTGGGCGGGTGGACAGACAAAGCGGGCGGAGCGAAGCAGCCGCCCCCACCACGACGACCACGCCGACCCATGAATTCGCAGCAGGCTCGGCCAGCCGTTGATCCCATCGCTAACCGGCAGCAGATAAGCCTCGGCGAGGATGCGGAGGCATAAGCATCTGAATGCGGGAGCGGACCGACGAAGAGTCTGGCCCCTACGACAGAGCCGCGTACCCCCGCGCCACCGCGTGTTCGAGCGTGGCCGGCGGCAGCGACCACGTGCCTTCACTCAGGGCCTCACCGACCGGTACGCCCGCCTTCTGTAGGCGGGCGATCTCCCGCGCGACGGCGTCGATATCAGCCTGCTGGCGCCGGACGAAGTCGGCGTCGACCGGCGCTCCGTGGCCGGGGATGACCACCGTCGCGGGGCCCATCAGCTCGAGCGCGCTTCCTAGCGTCGCGGCCCAGTCGAGCGGGAACGAGTCGGGGCCGTAGGCGGGTGGGCCCGATTCCTCGACCAGGTCGCCCGCGAGCACGAGGTCGGCGTCGCTGACCCTGAGCCAGAGGTCTCCGTCCGTGTGGCCGCGGCCTCGGTGGAGCAGTTCGAGTGCGCGGTCGCCGAGATCGATTACCGCCCGCGCGTCGACTAACTCGGTGGGCACGGCGGCTTCGAGGTCGTCGAGCCTGTCCGCACTGCCCGGGTCCTCGGCGCGCAGGCGCTCGATCATGGCTTGAGTCTCGGGCGAGGCGAGGTCGAACTCGTAGTTGCCGGGCAGCGTGACGTGTCCCAGATCCGCGCAGGCGGGGTTAGGCGGGGGGCGACGAACTCGGCGTTGCCCCACACGTGGTCGAAGTGGGCGTGGGTGTTGACCACCCAGCGGATCGGGGCGGCCGTCAGCTCCCGCACAGCCTCCTTGACCTCCCGCCCCTCGGCCAGCGAGCCGCGGGTGTCGACTACCGCGACACCTGCTTGGCCGACCACGACGGTGACCGTGACGTCGAACGGCTCGAACCTTGCCCGGAAGACGCGGTCGGCGGCCTCGTGCCATGCGCTGTCCATGCCACGGATCCTACCCAGCGGACCTCACACCCCTGATCACGCGTCGGCGGCTCCGAACCAGGCCGGCAGGTGGGCGAGCAGGTCGCCTTGGTCGTCGCCGCACCAGGCCACGTGGCCGTCGGGACGCAGCAGGACGGCGGGCACGGCCAGCTCGTCGCTGTGGTCGACGACGTGCTCGACCCGGTCCGCCCAGCCCTCGACGGAAAGTCGACCGGTCTGGTCGAGCAGCAGCCCGCGTCCGTCGCGCATCAGCCCGTAAAGCCGGCCGCGCTTGAGTTCGATATCGCGCAGCCGCTTGCCGAGCAGCTCGTGGCCCTCGCCGAAGTCGTACTTCACGCCGACCGCCATGACCTTCTCGACCAGCAGGCGTCGCACGTCCTCGAAGTCCATCAGCTCGCTGAGCAGGCGGCGTACGGCCTGGGGCCCGGGCTCGGGCGAGATCAGCTCCGACTGGGCGCGCGTGAGGGTCAGCACGTCGTCGGCGACGGGGTGGCGCTCGGCGTGGTAGGTGTCCAGCAGCCCTTCCGGCGCCCAGCCCTTCACCGCGGCGGCGAGCTTCCAGCCCAGGTTGAACGCATCCTGGATGCCGAGGTTGAGCCCCTGTCCGCCCAGCGGCGGGTGGACGTGCGCCGCGTCGCCGGCCAGGAAGACGCGGCCGCTGCGGTAGTGCTCGGCCAGCCGCGTCGCGTCGGTGAACCGCGACAGCCAGCGCACCGAGTGGGCACCGAAGTCAGTGCCCGCATACGCCTGGAGCTGCGTCCGGAACTCCTCCAGGGTCGGCGGGGTGGTGCGGTCCTCGGACACGGTCGCGGCCGGGACGACGGCCCGGTACAACCCGTTGCCGGCTGGCCCGATGCCGAAACCCTTGTGAGTCTTGCGCACTTCTTCGGACACGGCGGCCAGCTCCTCGGCCGGGGTCGTGACCTCCATCTCGCCGAGCAGCCATTCCGTCCGCGCGGCCTCGCCGGGGAATTCGACGCCCAGCTGCCTGCGCACCAGGCTTCGCCCGCCGTCGCAGCCGACCAGCCACTGCGCTTGCAGGCGGGTGCCGTCGGCGAGTTCGACGGTGACCGCGTCCTCCTCCGGCGTTATGCCGGTCACTTCGTGGCCGCGGCGGATCTCCGCGCCGAGTTCCGCGGCGTGCTCGGCCAGCAGGCGATCGGTGACCGGCTGCGGCAGCCCGAGGATGTAGCCGTGTGCGGTGTCCACGCCGGCCGGCCAGTCCTTGTCGATCCCGGCGAAGCCGCGCGGCCGCTCCGGGTAGCGCTGCCCGTGCGCGAGGAACCGCTCCAGCAGCCCGCGCTGGTCCATGATCTCGATGCTGCGCGCGTGCAGGCCGAGCGAGCGGACCAGCGGACTCGGCTCCGCGTCCCGTTCCAGCACGAGCACGTCCACCCCGTGCAGGCGCAGCTCGCCCGCCAGCATCATCCCGGTCGGCCCGCCGCCGACGACGATCACATCGAACATGAGAACTCCGATCCCAGACACCTGCGCTCCGAGGAATGATCGCAGATCAGCGCCGCAGCCGGGATCGGGAAGGAATGTCCGGGCGGATCCGGGTCATCCGGGGGCCATGGCTACTTTCATCATCGTCCTGATCATCATCGGCGCGATCGCGGGTCTGATCGCCCGGGCCCTGCTGCCGGGCCGCGACTCGCTCGGGCTGCTCGGCACGATCGTGCTCGGAGTGGTCGGCTCCTTCGTCGGCGGATTCCTGGAGAACATGATCCAGTTCCACACGTTCTCGATCCACCAGTTCCACGCCACCGGCATCATCGGCTCGATCATCGGCGCCTTCGTCGTGCTGCTCCTGCTGCGCCTGTCCGGCCACGAGCCCGGCCACTACCGCTGAGCCGGACACCCCGGGGTTTGCCGGGTGGCTTTCGGGTCACCCATCGAAGAACCGGATCTGAAAATCGGAAGGATGCGTGGACCGATGACCATGGTGGACAACGCCGAAAGCATCTCGGGTTCGCAGCCCGATGTCGTCGACGTCCTGCTGGCCCAGCACAGGCTCGTGCGCGAGCTGATGACCGAGGTCTCCGACGGCCACGGCGAGGCGCGGCAGCGGGCGTTCGACGAGCTGCGGACGCTGCTGGCGCTGCACGAGGCGGCCGAGGAGTCGATCGTGCATCCGGCGGCGCACGGCGAAGTGGCGGAAGCGCGGGTGGCGGAGGAGGAGCACGCCGCTCGGGCGATCGCCCGGCTGGAGTCGCTGGACCTGAGCAGCGAGGCGTTCGACCAGGCGTTCGCCGAGTTCGCCCAGGCGGTGCTCGCGCACGCCGACAAGGAGGAGCGCGAGGAGTTCCCGGCGCTGCGTCAGGGCACTCCTTCGCGGACGCTGCAGGAGATGGCGGACCGCGTGGTGAGCGGACAGGAGGACGCCTACGCCCAGATGGGCGGCGATCCGGTCGGCGCCACGGCGGTGACGGCCGAGCCGTTCGCCGCGAGGCTGGACGAGGCCAGTTCCGCGATGGAGTCGCACTGACGCGGCAGATCGCTGGTATGACGAAGCCGACGCCCGGCCGGGCGTCGGCTTCGTCGTACCAGGGGCGGAGAAAAATCCTCGGCGCGTTGTCGAAACGGAGCCGCGTCGTTCGTGATACAGGTGAGCGGCCGCCATGAGGGGTGGCCGGTGACACCAGGAGATGATCCGATGCACTACCTGCTTTCCGTGATCGCCGACGACGAGACGACCACGGCCACGCCCGAGGAAGACGCCGCGATCGAGGTGTTCAACGACCGGCTGCGCGCCACGGGGCACTGGGTCTTCGCAGGCGGGCTCGGGTCGCAGGGTCCGGCCACCGTCGTCGACTACCGGGGTGACGAGGCACTGGTCACGGACGGGCCCTTCATCGAGTCGAAGGAGTACCTGGCCGGCTTCTGGATCATCGCGGCGGCGGACCTCGATGTGGCGCTCAAGCTCGCCGCCGACGGCTCGAAGGCGTGCAATCGCAAGGTCGAGGTGCGGCCGTTCCTGTGAGCGGGTCTTCGGCCCAGGAGGCGGTCACGCGGGCCCATCGTGAGCAGTGGGCCCGCATCGTCGCCGTTCTGACCAGGCGCTTCGGCGACCTCGACGTGGCCGAGGAGGCGGCGGCCGAGGCGTTCGCGACCGCGGTCGAGCTGTGGCCGGCCGACGGCGTGCCGCCGAACCCGGCCGGCTGGCTGTTCACGACCGCCCAGCGCAAGGCCATCGACCGGATCCGGCGCGAAAGCAAACGCGAGGACAAGCAGATGCAGGCCCGGCTCTTGTACGAGGACGACCCGGCCGAGCCGCTCGGCGCGATCGACGACGAGCGGCTTCGGCTGATCTTCACCTGCTGCCACCCGGCGCTCGCGCCGCAGACCCGGGTGGCGCTGACGCTGCGCATGGTGGCCGGTCTGACGGTGCCGGAGATCGCCCGCGCGTTCCTGGTGTCCGAGACCGCGATGGGGCAGCGGATCACCCGGGCGAAGGCCAAGATCAAGGCGGCCCGGATCCCTTACCGGGTGCCGTCCGCGCCGGACCTGCCGGGACGCGTGAGCGGTGTGCTCACCGTGCTCTACCTCGTCTTCAACGAGGGCTATCTGGCGACGGGCCCGGAGACCGATCCGATCCGCCGGGACCTGACGGCCGAGGCGATCCGGCTCGCCCGCCTGATCAGGGCTCTACTGCCGGACGACGGCGAGGCGGCCGGCCTGTTGGCGCTGATGCTGCTGATCGAGGCCCGCCGCGACTCCCGGGTGTCGGCGAGCGGCGAACTGGTCCCCCTGGCCGAGCAGGATCGCGGGGCCTGGGACGCGGCGCTGATCGCCGAGGGGCACCAGCTGGTGCGCGAGCGTCTGGCCGCCGGTGAAGCCCCGGGCCGCTATCAGATCCTCGCCGCGATGAACGCGGTGCACACCTCCGCGCGCGACGTGCGCGACACCGACTGGTCACAGGTCGTCGCCCTCTACGACCTGCTCGTCCGGCTCGATCCCTCGCCGATCGTCGCGCTGAACCGAGCGATCGCCGTCGCCGAGCTCGACGGGCCGGAGGTCGCGTTGGCGACCCTCGATCAGCTCGCGGAGGACTTGGCCGACTATCACGCCTTCCACGTGGCTCGCGCCGACCTGCTGCGCCGGCTGGGCCGCGGTCGGCAGGCGCGTGCGGCGTACGACCGCGCCATCGAGTTGGCGGGCAACACCGCCGAGACCGCGTATCTGACGCGGCGTCGGGATCAGCTGCGTTAGAACGAGCTCCGGGGGCGGGCGTGTGGGTCGCCCGCCCCCGGGCTTGGCGCGTCCGGGAACTCAGGACACGCTGAGGGTGTAGTTGTTGATGGTGAAGTTCTCCTGTGTGCTGCCCGTACCGCTGATCTCCCAGCCGTACTGCACGGTGGAGAGCGTCGGGTTGGAGAAGTAGCCTTCGGTGTTCTCCAGGTACTTGAGCAGGTTGAGGATGTTGACCGTGCCCGAGCTCTCGTTGCTGGTCCGGACGAACGAGTAGGTCGGGTTCGCGCCGTTGCTGCCCGCATAGAGCGTCCAGGTGTTGCCGTCGAGGGTGACGGTGCCGACGGAGGAGCCGAGCGGTCCGACGTTGCCGCTGGTGTCGGTCCAGATCATGATCTCGATGGCGCTGCTGTTGAGCCAGATGTCGTAGGCCGACTCCCAGTTCCCGCTGCTGGGGTTGGTCTCGTTGAAGGTGCTGCTCACGGTGCTCAACGAGTTGAGCGCCGTGCCGACGGTGTAGCTCTCGTTCGCGTACGACTTCACGCCGGAGGTGTTCGGCTGGGTGGAGTTCACGCCCCAGTTGGTGGCCGAGTTCACCCAGAGCGTCTGCGAGCCGTAGCCGCTGCCCCACTCGTCGTTGTAGATCGTGTAGCCGCCGATGGTGTACTCGGCCCACTGACCCGAGTCCTCATACAGGTGGGAAGAGGACGACGAGGCGGATGCGGACGGCGACGCGGAGGCCGAGGCCGACGGGGACGCGGAGGCCGACTTCGACGGGCTGGGCGAGCTCGAGGAGACCGCGCCGGTGCAGGCCGTGCCGTTGAGGGTGAACGACGACGGGTTGCCCGGGTAGGTGCTGCCGGAGTACGAGCCGTTGAACCCGACGGTGGTACTGCCGTTCGCGGCCAGGCTGCCGTTGTAAGAGACGTTGGAGACGGTCACGTTCTGGCCGGACTGGCTGAAGGTGCCGTTCCAGCCGGAGCTGACCGCCTCGGTCCCCGGCAGGGTGAAGCCGAGCGTCCAGCTGGTCACCGCCGAGCCGAGGTTGGTGATGGCGACGTTGGCCGTGAAGCCGCCCGACCAAGAGCTGGAGATGGTGTACGAGACCTGGCATCCGCTCGCCGCGTTCGCGGTGGGCGTGAGTGCGAGCGCGGTCAATCCGGTGGTCGTGAGCACCGTAGCGGTCGCGGCGGCCACCCGCGCCCGGGTGCGCGTGGCCGCGCCGCTGCGGCGCGCGCGCACGGTGGAATCTGACATGCCGTGCCTTTCTCAAGGAATGAGCTGTACTCCCCGGGGGGTGCGGGGATCCGACCTGGATGCGGTGTTGAAGCGCTTCGATGCGAAGCCGCATCCGGGTGCTCAGTACTATCTAGTATCGATGGGCCGGATTGACAAGAGGTCGTGAGAATCCTGATGAACGTGCACTTCAACGCTTGATCTTTTATGTATAGTCGAAGTATTCGATTCATCGAGTGAACGGCAAGCGCTTCGACTGGCATCCGCAGCGGGCCGGGCACGGCTGCCGGCTGCTGCAGAAGGCCGTCGCGTCGCCGGTCCGAACCTGCCCCCAGACACCAGTCGGCCCCAGCCTGGTTCAGGCTGGGGCCGACGGCCGGGTGGTGCTCACGCCGTTCACGACGAACTGGCGGCTCGCGCTGCGTCGCCGCGCTGGTAGCGGCGGTTGAAGCGCTCGACGCGCCCTGCGGTGTCGAGCACGCGCGTGTTGCCGGTGTAGAACGGGTGGCTCGCCGCCGACACCTCTACGTCGACGACCGGGTAGGTGCGGCCGTCAGTCCATTCGACGCTCGCGTCGCTGACCGCGGTCGAGCGGGTCAGGAAGGCGTAGCCGGCCGACTTGTCGCGGAACACGACTGGGGCGTAGGCGGGGTGGATGGTGGGCTTCATGCGGTCCTCCTCGGCGTTCTTCTGGATCGTTCGGTGCGCTCGCCGGGCCCGGGCAGGCGGCCCGGCTTCAGTGCTCCTCGCGGAACTCCGGCCTCAGCGCTCTTCGCGGAACTCGACATGCCGGCCCGCGACGGCGTCGTACTTGCGCAGTACGAGCCGGTCCGGGTCGTTGCGGCGGTTCTTGCGGGTCACGTAGGTATAGCCGGTCCCGGCGGTGGAGCGGAGCTTCACGATGGGGCGCAGTTCGCTTCGGGCCATGGTCAGGGGTCCTCCGTGGATCTCTCGACAATGAATGTCACTCCCAACTACGCTCGCGAGCCCCGAACTATTCCCGCGCCGCTCCCGCACCAAGGTGTTACTCTCTGCGACATTCAGGGGGCCCTATCGACGGGGTCGTCCCAAGACGCCGCGAAACGTGGCAGAATTGATCACACCCCGTGACGAGGCCGAGTTGTCGGGAAATATCCCGCCCGGCCGCAGCGTTACACCGCCGGAAACCGAGGAGGACGCGTATGACGAAGACGAAAGACGCCATCGAGGTCGAGGGCCGGGTCGTCGAGTCCCTGCCGAACACGATGTTCCGGGTGGAGATGACCAACGGCCACCGGATACTCGCGCACATCAGCGGCAAGATGCGGAAGAACTACATCCGCATCCTGCCCGAGGACAAGGTCGTCGTCGAGCTCAGCCCGTACGACCTGACCCGTGGACGCATCGTCTACCGGTATAAGTAAGGGGTATGATGAAGGTCAAGCCGAGCGTCGGGCCCATGTGCCCGCACTGCAAGACGATCCGCCGTCGCGGGCGCGTGACGGTGATCTGCGACGCCAACCCGCGCCACGCCCAGCGTCAAGGCTGAGACCGCCGAGCTGAGGCGAGGGCGCACCGACTCTCTCGAGAGCAATGATCCCTTCGAAAGTGCGAAGCTCTTTCGAGGCCGCTGCTCTCGAGAGCACTGACTCTTTCCGGCCCGGTACCGCGCTTTGCCGCGTACCGGGCCGAGCTGTGCCATCCCGGCTCTGGCTCATGTGCTCTTCAACGCGAGGTCATCGGCAGCGAAGTCCTCGTCGGGGGCCTCGGGTGGGTGGTGGAGGTGCCACTCGACCGAGCGCCGCAGGCTCTCGGCAGGGTCGCGCTCCCGCCACCCCAGTCGTTGCCGAGCCTTGGTCGCGTCGGTCAGCATCGCCTGCGCGCCGGCACGGGTGATGCGCAGGTCGGCCGGGAGCACGGATTCCGGCACCGTGACCAGCTCCGCGCGGGAACCGGCGGCGGCCAGGATCCACTGGGCGTACAGCTTCATCGAGGGCGTCGTCGCCTCGACGACGTTGTAGATCTCGCCTTCCTGGCCTTCGGCCTCCAGCGCGGCCGCGACCGCGGTGGCGACATCCCCGACATAGACCAGGCTGAAGAGCATCGTGCCCGCGCCGAAGGGGATCCGTTGCCGACCCGCCCGCACCCGCCGCAGGATGCACTCGAAGCGGTGCTGGTAGTCGTGCTCGCCGTAGATGCCGCCGGGACGCAGAATGGTGGCGCCGGCAGCGAGGTACCGCTCCTCGATGTCCAGGTTCTCCCATTGCGGTCCGTCGAGGTGACGAGCCGTACGAAGTGGCGAATCCTCGCGCAGAGGCACCGGATCGGTGTGGATGCCGGCCCGGGCCGACTCGTAGGCCCGGTAGACGTCCACGCTCGAGATCGCGACCAAGCGCAGCCCGTCGGGCAGCGCCCGCAGCGAGCTGTCCGCGCCGGCTCCGTCGAGCGCTGAGACGTCCACGGCCGCGTCGGGCCGGAACTCGGCGAACTCGGCCCGATGCTCAGGCCACGCCGCCCGCTCCGCGTGCAGATGTCGGAACGAGGACAGCTCCGGCGGCTCCGCCCGCCCGCGATGGACCACGAGCAGTTCGTGCCCTCGGGCGGCCAACTCCGCGCAGATCGCCCGGCCGACGAACCAAGTGCCACCCAGCACCACCACACGCATGTAGCGACCTCCCGACCAGTGGTTTCTCCTGTCTCTCCGACCAGATTAAGGTCCCGTGAGGCCACTGTGCGGTCCCAAGGGCGCAACTTCGCTGACAGCAGAAAACCGCCGCCTGATCACCTCTCCACTGCGGGCTGGGATCTGTCGGGGGGTGCGGTGTGACTAACCGGAAACGTTTACGGAACGTGGGTTGGGTCAGAGTATGAGAACTCTGCGGGTGCGGCGTCAAGTCCGTCGAGGCTGGACTTTTCGTGGATCTCCGCGGCGCCCCGAAACCGAATCAGTCCCGGGCTGTCGTGGCCGCGGACTCGCCGGCGCCGCAGGACTGACGCACGATCAGGCGGGTCGGGGTGAGTACGGGCTCGATCGTGTGCGTGGCGTCCTTGCCGTCGACAAGGCGCAGCAGCGTGTCCACGGCGGCGGCGCCGAGCGCGTGCGAGTCCTGCTTGATCGTGGTCAGAGCCGGGCGGACCAGGGCCGCCGCCTCGATGTCGTCGAAGCCGACCACCGCGATGTCGCCGGGGACGGACAGGCCCGCGTCGGCGAAGGCGTGCACGGCGCCGAGCGCCATCTCGTCGCCGGCCACGAACACGGCGGTGGGGCGGTGCTCCGGGGACATCCCGGCCAGGCGCTCGCCGCAGGTGTATCCGCTGTCGAGGAAGAAGTCGCCGGAGGAGACGTACTCGTCCTCCAGGCCCAGTTCCCGGCACGCGTCGCGGTATCCCTCCAGCCGCGCCTCGGCCGGCATCATGGTCAGCGGGCCGGTGATCGTGGCGATCTTCCGGTGGCCGAGCGCGTGCAGGTGGCGCACGGCCTGGATCGCGCCCTCGCGGTTGTCCGAGGTCACGTACGTCGCGCGCGGACCGCTGATGGGCACGTCGAAGCCGATGCAGGCGAGGTCCGAGCCCAGCAGGGCGCGCATCGCCGGACGGCGCTCGTCCACGCCCATCAGGATCACGCCCTCGAGCTGGAACTGCGCCGCGGCCTCGAGGTACGCCCGCTTGCCGAGGCGGTCGGTCTCCACGTTCAGCAGGATCAGGTGCCGGCCGGCCGCGTCGAGCGCCTGCTTGATCCCGACCAGCACCGAGAGCAGGAACGGATGGCGTCGCCCCGCGGTCTCGTAGGCGCTGTCCCACAGCAGGCCCACCGCGTCCGAGCGACCGCGCACGAGCGCCCGGGCGGACACGCTCGGACGGTAGCCGAGGACCTCGGCGGCCAGCTGGATCTGACGCCGCGTCTCCTCGTTCACCTCCGGGCGTCCGTTGAGCGCGCGTGAGACGGTCGCCACGGACACGCCGCAGACCTTCGCGAGTTCTCTGATACCAGCCACCGAGGCACCCCCCGTCCGAGCCATAGACGTCGAATGTATCCGAACCGGCCACGCCGGGTCTTGACGCGGGCCGACTGGTTCCGGATACTCCAGCCTAGTACTTCCGGAAACGTTTACGGAACGATCGCGCGGCGCGCGACGGACGTTTCCCGTTCGGGCGCGATGCCGCCGTGCGGCGCCGGCCTCACCACGGCCGGCCGCCGTCAGGGACCGAAGGTTCCTTCCATCATGCCTCTTGGCAGTTCGGAGCAAAGATGCGACCGTCTGCACCATCCGCACCGCACCAACCCACACCCCCGTCGCGCCCTGACGCCGCCGCCGCGGCCCGGCGCCCGGACCGCGCCCGGCGCCGCCGCGGGCTGATCGCCGTCATCGCCGCCGTCGCGCCGATCGCGGCGCTGCTGACGGTGATCGTGCCGGACAGCGCGTCCGCCACCACCGTTCCGAGCGCGCCCTCCGGCTGGACCACCGTCTACAGCGACGCCTTCGCCGGTAGCGCGGGCAGCGGGGTCGACTCCTCGTGGACCTACGACACCGGCACCCAGTACAACGGCAACGGCTGCACCGCGAACTACGGCACCAGCGAGGTCGAGTCGAACACGAACTCCACCTCGAACGTGGCGCTCGACGGCAGCGGCCACCTGAAGATCACCGCGGTCGAATCCGGCAGCTCCTGGACCTCGGGCCGGATCGAGACCACCTCGGACAGCTACGCCGCGCCCGCCGGCGGAGAGCTCGAGGTCACCGCCTCCATCCAGCAGCCGAATCCCGCCTCGGGCGTCGGTTACTGGCCGGCGTTCTGGATGCTCGGCGCCGGATTCCGCTCCTCGGGCGCCGGCACCTCGGGCACGATGAACTGCTCGAACTGGCCGTCCGCCGGCGAGATCGACATCATGGAGGACGTCAACGCGCTGAGCGAGCACTCCGGCACTTTCCACTGCGGCGTCGACCCGGGCGGCGCGTGCAACGAGACCACCGGTCTCGGCAGCGGACTGGTGGCCTGCTCCGGCTGTCAGACCGGCTACAACACCTACACCGCGATCATCGACCGCACCAACACCAGCAACGAGTCGATCACCTACTACCTCAACGGTATCTCGTACTACACGGTGACGGAGAGCCAGGTAGGCACGGCGACGTGGCAGGCGGCGGTGGACCACGGGTTCTTCCTGATCCTCGACCTGGCCATGGGCGGCGCCTACCCGAACGCGATCTGCGGCTGCGGCTCGCCGAGCGCTTCCACCAGCTCGGGCGCTTCGATGAGCATCGGTTACGTGGCGGTGTACCAGAAGGCTGCCGGCGCCTCGGCCAGCGCGTCCGCCAGTGCCTCGGCGAGCGCGTCCGCGAGCGCCTCGGCGAGCGCGTCCGCGAGCGCCTCGGCCAGCCCGACGGGCACCTCGGGTAGCGGAGGCGGTACCTCGTGCACCACGACGGCCACTTCCAACATCTCAGCCGACTGCTACGGCGCGGCCAACGGCACGATCAGCGTGCAGAGCACCACGGACGCCGATCCGTCCGGGGTGGACTCGAACCAGACGGCCCAGCTGTCGAACGGGAACTACCTCGAATATAAGAATGTGAACTTCGGAACCACCGGGTCGACCCAGTTCGACGCCCGGGTCGCCTCCGGCGCCGCGGGCGGAGTCAGCGGCCTGGTCGAGGTGGTGCTGGACAGCCCGACCAACTCCCCGATCGGCAGCTTCGCGGTGGCCAACACCGGAGGCTGGTCGAGCTGGGAGACCGTGCCGGCGAACATCACCAAGGTCACCGGGACCCACAACGTCTATCTCGAGTTCGTCTCCGGGGCGTCCGGGAACCCGGCCTACGTGAGCCTGCACTACTTCGACTTCCCGGCTTCATGATCTCAGCTCACTGATCCCAGCTCCATGAGCTCTACCGCCCGAAGCCAGACGGGCCGGCCGGCCCCGTGCCGGCCGGCCCTTCCGGCTTCCCGCGCACGCGTCCCGGCTTCATCGGCTCCATCCGCTGAACCACTCGCCGCCCACCGGCGAAGACCGAAGGGTTCGACCATGAATACCGCCACTCTGCAGTCCCCGCACGTCGACGAAGGGCTCGACTTCGCCCGGCTCTTCCCGGCGTCGCCGCACGGCACCCACCTGACCGCGCGCACCGCCCGGCTGCTGCACGACGTGCTGCGCTACCTCGGCGAGGCCGGGCACACCCGGCTCGCGCAGCTGGGCGACCGGCCGGTGTGCGCGCAGGACGAGGACCTGTTCACGGCGCTGCCCGAGTTCACCTGGCACCAGTCGGTGCACTGGCGGCGCCGCTTCATCGCGGTCTTCGACGAGATCGCGGACCAGCTGGCGCAGGGGCGCATCCCCATGCCGGGGACGCCGGCCGAGGAGTTCGCGCTCTGGCTCGCCATCGTGCAGGCCGAGCTGCTGATCACGATGCAGCCGGACGTGGTCGAGCACGCGGTGGGCGCCGTCGCGCCCGAGCCCGGCGACTTCGACTGGCCGCAGTGCCACGCGCGGCTGTTCCGGCACGCCTACGTGCCGTTGCTCTTCCTCGACGAGTTCGCCGGGATGCACGATCCGGCGCACGAGGCGAACCGGCGGCTGCGGATCGGCGACTACCGTCCGGCCGGCTGGTTCCGCGAGTTCACCGCCGTCGTCGCGCCGACGTACCCGGCGATGCGCTGGGTCTAGACCCGATTCGCCGGCGGACGCACCCTCGGCCCTGCTCCGCCGGGCGTGTTCCCGGAACCCGCGCGCGCCCTCGCGCACTCCCGAATCAACCCGTTCTCCAGCCTCGCGTGACAGAGTTCTCATAAACTGTGGCTTCCAGACCACGGCCGGTCCGCCCACCGGACGGCCGCGACCTTCGGAGGGAACCAGAGCCATGCGAGCCACACGCAGGCAGGCGATCAAGACGTTGGCGGGGGCCGGAGCGGCGGCGGGGATCGGCGTCTTCGACCCCGCCGCCGCACACGCGGCGCAGGACCCGGCCGCGGGTACGTCGGGCGCGCGCCGGGTCATCGAGCGGGACGTCGTCGTGATCGGCGGCGGCTCCGCGGGCACCTACACCGCGGTGCGGCTGACCGACCTCGGCAAGAGCGTCGTCGTGGTCGAGCACAAGGGCCGGCTCGGCGGGCACTGCGAGACCTACACCGATCCGGCGACCGGGCTGACCACCGACATCGGGGTCGTCGTGTTCCACGATCTGCCCGTCGTCCGTGACTACTTCTCCCGCTTCGGCGTGGATCTGACCGTCGGGAGCGCGGGAGGCGGCTCCACTCCCGCCTTCGCGGACTTCCGCACCGGCGAGGTCGTCGCGGGCTGGACGCCTCCGGACCCGACCGCGGCCCTCCAGGCCTACTACGGCATCCTGCAGAAGTACCCGTATCTGGCGGGCACCTACGACCTGCCGAACCCGGTCCCGGCCGAGCTGCTCACGCCGTGGGGCGAGTTCGCCGCGGCGAACGGGCTCGGCGGCCTGATGACGATCCTCTCGGACTACGCCCAGGGCTTCGCGCACCTGCTGCGGATGCCGACGGTCTACATCCTCAAGTACTTCGGGCTCAGCGTCGTCGGCAGCCTCTTCACCGGCGACTTCCTGAGCACGCCGAACCACGACAACAGCGCACTGTACGAGGCCGCCACCGCCTTCCTCGGCGAGGACGTACTGCTCGAGACGAACGTGCTGAGCGGCACCCGCGGCCCCGGCGGCGTGGAGTTCGCCGCCGTCGGACCGCACGGGCCGGTCACCATCCGCGCGGAAAAGGCGGTCATCACCGTGCCGCCGATGCCCGCTCTGCTCGCGCCGTTCGACCCGAGCCCTTCGGAGCTCGCGCTCTTCAGCCGCTTCCGGCAGGGCAACTACTGCACCGGCCTGATCCGGCTGCCCGGGGCGCCGGACTCCACCGCGGTGCAGAACATCGGCGCGGACACGCTCTACAACCTGCCGCCGCTGCCCGCGCTCTACGCCGTGACCCCGAGCAGCGTGCCAGGGCTCTTCGACCTGAAGTTCGGCAGCGACGTCCCGCTGAGCGACGTTCAGGTGCACTCGGTGATCCAGGAGAGCCTCGGCCGGCTGCAGGCCGCGGGCACGATCCCGGCGACGACGCCGGTCTTCGTGGACTACTCGAACCACTCGCCGTACGAGCTGACCGTGAGCGCGGCCGACGTGGCCGGCGGCTTCTACTCGCGGCTCTACGGCCTGCAGGGCCGCCGTAACACCTTCTGGAACGGCGCCGCGTTCGCCGGCCACGACTCCTCGCTTATCTGGCAGTACGCGGAGTCGCTGCTGCCGCAGATCGCGGAGTAGGCGGCGTCGTTCAGCTGGGCCGCTGGAATTCGGGCTGGTCCAGCACGCGCAACCAGGTCCCGTCCGGCTGCTGCCGGACCACCTGGGCGCGGGCGCCGCTGCCGTCCTTCGGCGGAGTGGAGGTCAGCGCGAGGTCGCCGGAGACGAGCGTCGGCAGCGGCTGCTCGTATTCGAAGTGCGGTGCCTGCTCGAGGATCTTCGCCCACAGGGCCCTGATGGCCTCCCGTCCGACAGTCGTGCTGCCGGGCGGGTAGGCCATCACCGCGTCCGGTTCGTAGAGCTCTGCGATTCCCTCGGTGTCGCGGGCGTTGGCCGCCTGGACGAACAGGCGGGTGAGGTCCTCGGGCTGCTGTGCCTTCTCGCGAGCCATGACGTGCTCCTCTCTCGTTGCCTTCTCCCCCAGGCTACGAGCGCGGTCAGCGATGAGTCCAACAGATGGTTCTTCTCGGAACTAGAATCATTGGTTATGGAACTGAGGCAGCTGGAGTACTTCGTCGCCGTCGCCGAGGAGGCGAACTTCACCCGGGCGGCGGAGCGGGTGCACATCAGCCAGTCCGGGGTGAGCGCGCAGCTCAAGCAGCTGGAGCGGGAGCTGGGCGCGGAGCTGATCGACCGCTCGGGCCGGATCGCGACGCTCACCACCGCGGGCAAGGCCGCACTGGAGCACGCCCGCACGGCCCTGCGCGCGGCCGCGGAGTTGCGCCGTTCGGTGGACGAGGTGACCGGCCTGATCCGGGGCGAGCTGACCGTGGGCATGCTCAAGGGCTGCACGATCGCGCCGTTCTTCGACGCACTGGCGGCGTTCCGGCAGGCCCATCCCGGCATCGGGCTGGCGCTGATCGAGGACGACGCGGACGCGCTGATCGCGAAAGTCCGCGCCGGTGAAGCCGATGCCGCGCTCGTCGCGGTCGCCGACGAGATCCCGAAGGATCTGGCCGCGATAGAGATCACGCGGGAACGGCTCGTCGCGGCCGCGCCCCCGGGCCATGCGTGGGCGAAGGCGGCGAAGCGGAGCACGACACTGAGCGAACTGGCCGAGCACACGCTCATCTGCCTGCCGCAAGGCGCAGGGATCCGGGCTGCCTTCGACCTGTCCTGCGCCGCGGCCGACGTCGACGCCGCGGTGCGGCTGGAGGCCGGCGCCCCACCCACGGTGGCCGACCTCGCCGCGCGCGGCCTGGGCGTCGCAGTGCTCAGCGAAACCACGGCCGCCCCGCACGCCGACCGGCTCAGGATCCTGCCGATCGCCGACGCGCGGGCGGAGGCCGTGCTCGCGCTGGTCTGGCCCCGCTCGCCGAATCCAGCAGTCAGTGCGCTGATAGGCTATGCTCGGCGCGCCTTCTTCACGCTATCTGCGACGGTCACGAATGACGGTCTTCTTAGGTGACAGGGGCGGGTTCGCCGTCGAGGTCGGCGAATGGGCGGGCCCGGCGCTACGTCGAGTAGACCTGTGGGCCGCCGGCCAATGGCTGACCTGTGATGACGACACGGCCTTCGTCCCGCAGTTCCGCATCGCCGTTGCCGACACGGCGGACCGGCTACGCACTGGGCACGGTGCGGCGGCGCCCTTCGCCGGTTTGTCCGCGGCCGCCGCTCATCGTCGACTGATCGCAGGGTCCGGACAGGAAGAGCAAGACGACGTCCTGCGTAGGAGATCTCAGTTCTTCGACCGGTGGGGGCCAACGACCGACAACCTCATGGCTTTCGCCTTCCGCGACGGCGATCGCCTGGAGCTCACATGGCAGTTCTGGCGCGAGGAGCACTTGCGCAGTCATCCCGAGCACGTCGGGGTAGTCTTCGTGCTCGACATTCAGGCCACTGAAATGACATCGATCCTCGACGAACTCCTCGCGGCGCTCGACCGCCGTGACGTGTCGTAGCAAGCATCCGACCCATATTCAGTTGTGTTTATACGCTGGGCCTGCGATCCTCACGCCTCGTGATCTCAGAGCCTTTTGACGCCGCCGCCATCGACATCCGCCGTGCAGCCCCCGCTGATGCCGCGCAGATGGCCGAGGCGTGGTTGCTCTCGTTCTCCGCCGCGTTGCCGACTGTGCGACGCGCGCATACTGACGACCAGGTCCGCCAGTGGATGCGCGACGTGGTCATCCCAGAGTTCGACGCGTTCGTCGCCGTCGACGCCGGGGTGGTGGTCGGTTTACTGGTGCTCGGCGAGCATGCCATCGAACAGCTCTACCTGCACCCGTCTTGGCGCGGCCGGGGGCTGGGTGACCGGCTTGTCGAGCTGGCGAAGAGCCGGCTACCGCACGGGCTGGAGTTGTGGACGTTCCAGGTGAACGAATCTGCAATGCGCTTCTACGCACGTCACGGCTTGGTCGAGATGGAGAGAACGGACGGCTCTGCCAACGAGGAACGGGAACCGGATGTGCGCTTCGTCTGGCGCCCGTGAGTCTGTATGGCCTACTCCAAATTGATGAACGGCTGGGTGCTCGTGGGGCATGGCGGCCTGTCAGATCGGGGTGGTCGTCGAACTGTGGGCGGTCGCTTTGCGACGCCCCCACCCGTGGCGTTGGCAGGGCGAGCTGCAGTTTCAAGACGAAAATCGCCGCTGGCAGGCCCTCCCTCGGAGAGAGTGCCGGAGTCTGTGGAGTGCTGGCGTTGGCGGGGCGGGCTGAGGTCCGGGATGGTGAGGTTGCGGGGGCGTGCTCTCTCCTCGGCCGGTCCCCGGAGGCAATCAGGAACCTGCCGGGGGGTCAAGCGGCGGCGGCCCTCGTTGATGCTGGATCTTGCATCGCGCCGCTTGACCTCCCGACAGAACCCTGATCGGGCTTCGCCTGCCCGACCGAGGAGAGAGCACACCCCCTGAGGTCCGGTGTGAGCTGCGCTCGGGCCGAGTCACGTCCCGTGGCCCGGCCGCGCTCGGTGCGGAAGAATCCTGCATCGCCGTTCTGGGCCGCTGTCTTCTCCTCTACTCCTTCAACGCCGGGGAGCACGCCCGAGTGCCCGGAAATCTCCCATATTTTTCCTTTTCCGGCAAAGGACGGATACGCAGCTTTTGTCGGTGGTGGCGTCTAGCATGGAAGAGTACGGGGATCGGGGCTTGTGACGGGAGGGTGGTGGACGGGGTGGCTGGTCAGATGGCGTCGGGAGGGTGGCCGACAGTGGTGCAGGATTTCCCCTCGGCGTGCGACCGCGCCACACGACCCGAGCACCGGCGCCTTCACACGGATCGAGGGTCGGGATGCTCGGATCACGGCGATGCAGAATCCTTCCGCACCGAGCGCGACCGGACCACGGGATGGGACTCGGCCCGAGCGCAGCTCGCACCGGACCCTCAGGGGGTGTGTTCTCTCCTCGGTCGGGCAGGCGAAGCCCGGTCAGGGTCCTGCCGGGAGGTCAAGCGGCGCGATGCAAGATCCAGCATCAACGGATGCTACCGCCGCTTGACCTCCCGGCAGGACCCTGATTGCCTCCGGGGACCGACCGAGGAGAGAACACACACCCGCAACCCCACCACCCCGAACCCCAACCCGCCCCACCAACGCCAGCACCCACACGACCCCGGCACTCTCTCCGAGGAAGGGCCCGCCGGCAGCGATTTTCATCTTGAAACCGCAGCCCGCCCCCGCCAACGCAACGGGTGGGCGGGTGGACAGACGAAACGGGGCGACGCAAAGCGGCCGCCCACACCCCGACGACCACCCCGGACCCGACAAGCCACCACACCCACCAGCACCCAACCGACAACCGACTCGGATCAGGTCAGATCCTGCAGCAGCACTGCCTGCGTGCCGGGGTCGAGCGCCTCGAACAGGTGCGGCAGATCCCCCGGGTAGACCACGTAATCGCCGGGGGCCAGCTCGACCGGATCGTCCGTCAGGCCGACGAGCGCGCGGCCGGTCATCAGCACGACGTGCTCGACGGCGCCGGGCATGTGCGGGTCGGAGCGGCGGCCGCGGCCGGGCTCGGCGTCGATGCGGTAGATGTCGCGGCGCGCGGTGGGCGGGCAGGCGGCGAGCAGGATGGCGCGGTAGTCCGCTTCGGCGGCCACGACGGTGCCGACGCCGTCGCCGGCCCGGATCACCTGCACCCGGGGGCGGGGCGGGTCGAGCAGGCTGGAGACCGGGACGCCGAGCGCGCCGCACAGCGCCCAGAGCGTCTCCAGGCTCGGATTCCCCTGCCCGGATTCCAGCTGGGAGAGCGTGGATTTGGCCACTCCGGCGCGCCTGGCCAACTCGGTGAGCGTCATCCCCGCGGCCTCGCGGATCCGGCGCAGGGCGGCGGCGATGGCGGCCAGCGGCGGCTTGGGGGCGCTCTCCTCGGACATCGTTCGCTCCAGCGGTCTACTGTTCGGCTTGACGAACACTTCGAACCCTGTTCACTATATCGAGTGTGCGTACGATCTGGCGAACACTGGACCGGTCCGAGCGGCGCGACATAGCTGTCGTCTGCCTCGGCGTCGGCGTCATCGGGCTCTCCTACGGCTCGAGCGCGGTGACCTCCGGGCTCCCGCTGTGGGTCCCGATGCTGTTGGCCGTGCTGGTGATCGCGGGCGCCTCCGAGCTGCTGTTCGTCGGCATCATCGCCGCCGGCGGCAGCCCGATCGCGGCCGTGCTGGCCGGATTGCTCGTCAACGCACGGCACGTGCCGTACGGGCTCGGGCTGCCGGACGTGATCGGGCGCGGCTGGCGGCGGGTGCTGGGCACGCACGTGATGAACGACGAGTCCGTGGTCTTCGCCCTCGCCCACCCGGATCCGGTCCGCAGCCGAGCCGCCTACTGGATATCAGGGCTCGGCATCCTGCTGTGCTGGCCGCTCGGCGCCGCACTCGGCGCGCTGCTGGGCACGGTCGCGCACGACACCGACGCCTTCGGCCTGGACGCCATGTTCCCGGCGGTGCTGCTCGCCCTGGTGCTGCCCTCGCTGCGGGAACGCGACAAGCGGCTCGCCGCGCTCACCGGCGCCGCGATCGCGCTGGCCACGGTGCCGATCCTGCCGGCCGGCCTGCCCGAGCTGCTGGCGCTGGTCGGCCTGGCCACGCTCGGGATCCGGCGGGCCGCGCGATGAACGCGACAGAACACGAACCCGTCGTCCTGATCGCCGCGATCCTCGCGCTCGCCGCCGGAACCTTCGCCTGCCGGCTGGCCGGACCGCTGCTGCGTTCGCGCTTGCAGGTGCCCGAGCCCGTCCAGCGCGTGCTGGAGACCGCGGCGATCGTGCTGTTGACCGCCCTGGTCGCGACGACCGCGCTGACGCAGGGCCATGCGCCGGCCGGCCCGGCCCGGCCGATCGGGGTCGCCGTCGCCGGAATCCTGGCCTGGCGCAAGGCGCCCTTCCTCGTCGTCGTACTCAGCGCCGCGGCCGCGACCGCGCTGCTCCGGCTGGCCGGCCTGGCCTGAGCCCGCGGCTCAGGCCGCCGACCTCACGCCATCGCCACGTAGCTGGCCATCGCGTGCTCCACCAGCCGGATCAGCATCGCCTTGGTCGAGTCCCGGCTGCGCGCGTCGCACGGGATCACCGGCACGTGCGGCGGGACGGCCAGGGCCTCGCGCACGTCGTCGGTGGCGTGGGTCTGCTTGCCGTTGAAGGCGTTGATGCCGATGGCGTACGGCAGCCGCGCGTCCTCGAAGTAGTCGATCGCGGAGAAGCAGTCGGCCAGCCGGCGCGTGTCGACCAGGACCACCGCGCCGATCGCGCCCCGGCACAGGTCGTCCCACATGAACCAGAACCGGCTCTGCCCGGGCGTGCCGAACAGGTACAGGATCAGGTCCTGGCCGAGGGTGATCCGGCCGAAGTCCATGGCCACCGTGGTGGCCACCTTGTCCGGAGTCTTACTCAGATCGTCCACGCCCACGCTGGCCGCCGTCATCACCGCCTCGGTGGTCAACGGGTCGATCTCCGAGACGGCCCCGACGAACGTGGTCTTGCCGACGCCGAAGCCGCCGGCCACCACGATCTTCGCCGAGGTCGCGCCGATCCCGGCGGACCTAGAGTCTCTGGAGTCCACTGAGCACCCTTTCCAGCAGCTGTATGTCGGGCGCCGCGTCGGCGCCGGCGTTGGGCTCGATCTCCACGAGCCCGTATTCGGCCAGATCCCCCACCACGACCTCGGCGACCCCCAGCGGGACGCCGAGCAGGGCGGCGATCTCGGCCACCGACTTGAGCTGGCGGCACATCCGGCACACCGACTCGTACTCCGGCACCAACGTGTGCATCGTGTCCCGGCCGCGCGAGGTGGTCGAGACCAGCGCCTCGATCGCCAGCCGGCGGCGGGCTTCGGTCCGGCCCCCGGTGACCGCGTAGGGACGCACGAAGGGAGAGGAACCGTCAGAACTCGGAGCCATGCGCTATCTCCCCTCGTCGCCTCGCCTCGGGGCCCGCCTGGCCCGGCCCCGCCGGCCGGACCCGCGCGCGACCCCGCGCAGCCCGGCTCATCTCGGCAGAGACGCCTGAAGCTCTTCGCGCACCGCGGGGGTGAGCGAGTCGCCGGTGCGCTCGACCACGAGTGTCATCTGATAGCCCACCAGGCCCATGTCGCAGTCGGGCGCTGCCATCACCGTGAAGACCGAGCCGTCGCTGATGGAAGATACGAACATAAATCCGTACTTCATCTCCACGATGGTCTGGGCCACCGGGCCGCCCTCGAAGATCCGGGACGCGCCCTGGGTGAGGCTGGCCAGTCCGCAGGCGACCGCGGCGAGCTGGTCGGCCCGGTCTCTGGCCAGGCCGTCGGAGAAGGCGAGCACCAGTCCGTCGGCCGAGAGCACCACGGCGTGGGCGACCTTGGGCACCTGGTCGACGAAGTTGTTGATCAGCCAGTTGAGGTCCTTGGCGGCCTGGCTCAGCGTTTCCATGGGTCACTCTTCCGATCTGGGCGGGTCACGGCCTGCCTCCCTGCGGTGGGTTGCGGCTCAGGTGCGACGGCGGCACCGCGGGCGCGGCGCCGCTGCTGCCGGCGCGGCCGGGCACGAGGTTGGCCCGGGGAGTGCGCCGCGGCAGGCCGGCCGGGGTCTGGCCGCTCTGGGCGGGTTCGGAAAGGGCCTGGGCGGCCCGCCAGCCGTCGTCGCCGGGCGAGCTCCAGCTGCGTACGACCGCGGCGGGCGAGATCGTGGGCGCGGGCACGCCGCCCCCGGTGTCGGGCGATCCGGCCTGCTGCGGGATCCGGACCGCGGCGTCCGGCGCGGTGCGCGGGTCGGTCAGCAGCGCAGGCTCGGCGTCCCAGGCGGCCTCGGCCTGGTGGCCCGTGTGCGCCGCGCGGGCCTCGTCGCGCCGGCGGAACCACTCCGACTCGATGGCCTCGAAGATCGGGGTGCGCTCCAGCGGTTCGGCCACCGGCTCAGGGGCCTGCGACATCGGCCGCACGTGCTGCGGCGGCTGGTTCTGCTCCCGCCCGCGCCGCTGCGGCAGCGCACCGCCGAGCCCGCCGTCCTGCGCGAACGCCGGCGGCGGCTCCTGCCGGCGGGCGGCCGCGGCCGAGCGGCCGAAGGCGTTGTAGCGCTCGTCCGTCACGGTCGCGCGCGCGTCCTGCTCGGCCGCGCGGGCCAACGCGCTCTCGGCCGCCGCGCGCTTCGGGTCCTGCGCGTCGCCCGGTTTGCGATCCTCGGAGGGTTGGAACCAGATCATCCCGCCGGGCCGCGCCTTCGCGGCGTCCGCGAGCTGGCCGAACCGGCGCTCGTGCCGCGGCACCGTGTCGAAGAGCGGGACCGCGGGCGTGCCGCGCATCGAACCCTGATGATCCGCGGTGCGCTCCACCGTCTGGTTCACCGCGTGCGCGAACTGCCGGGAGAGCGCGTAGAACTCGTCGTCCACCCGGTCCGCCGCCGGCGCGACCGTGTCGGCGCCTTCGCCGAGCAGGGCGAGCGGCAGGTGGATCAGGGCCGCGACCCCGCCAGCCTGGGACTCGCCGAGCCGCACCTCGATGCCGTAGCGCGCGGCGAGCCGGCCGACCACGTACAGGCCCATCCGGCGCGCGACCGAGACGTCGACCACCGGCGGGTTGTTCATCCGCTCGTTGGCCTCGTCCAGCTCCTCGCGCTTCATGCCGAGCCCGGCGTCCTCGATCCGCAGCACGATGCCGGAGTCGTCCGCCATCCGCCCGGCGATCCACACCTTCGTGCGGGGCGCGGAGAACGCGGTGGCGTTCTCCAGCAGCTCCGCCACCAGGTGCGCGACGTCGGGCGCGGCCTTGCCGACGATGCCGACGCGCGGCATCTCGCCCAGGATGATCCGCTCGTACTGCTCCACCTCGGCGGCCGCGGCGCGGGCCACGTCCACGAGGCGCACCGCCTCGGTCCACCGGCGTGCCGTCTCCTCGCCGGCGAGCACCAGCAGGTTCTCGTTGTTGCGGCGCATCCGGGTGGCCAGGTGGTCGAGCCGGAAGAGCTGGGAGAGCCTCGCCGGTTCGCGTTCGCCGCTCTCGAGGTCGTCGATCAGCTGGAGCTGACGCTCCACCAGGGTCTGGCTGCGCCGGGAGAGGTTGGTGAAGACCGCGTTGACGCTCGCCCGCAGCAGCGCCTGCTCGCTCGCGAGCCGGACCGCGGCGTGGTGCACGCCGTCGAAGGCGCGCGCCACCGAGCCGATCTCGTCCCTGGAGTCGATCGCGATCGGCTCCACCTCGATCGGCGTCTCGGCCTGCCGCGGGTCGCGCAGCCGTTCGATGACCGCGGGCAGCCGCACTCCGGCGATGTCCAGCGCGGCGGTACGCAGCACCCGCAGCGGATGGGCGATCGAGCGGGCGATGACCACGGTGGAGACGAACGCGAACAGCAGCACCGCGACGATGATGCCGAGGTTCAGGTACATGTCGCGCTTGGCCGCGGACAGCAGGGTCGCGGTGCGGCCGGTGATGTCCTGCGCGACGACCTCCTCGATCGCCCGGATCTGGTCGATCTTCGCGGTCACCTGGGTGACCGCCTCGGTGGTGGTGGTGTCCACCTCGGAGATCGGGAAGTCCTGCAGCGCGGCGTCGATGGCCTGCTGCACGGTGCTGTCCGCGGCGCCGGTCTCGTTGCCGCTCACCTGCGCCTGGTAGAGCCCGACGATGTCGCCCGGCGCCTGCGCGTCGAGGTTCGCCAGGGTGCTGTTGTACTGTGCCTGCGCCTGGACCAGGTCCTCCTCCTGGGAGAGCAGCTGGCCGCCGCCGCCCAGGATGCCCACCAGGTAGCCGCGTTCCTGCGCGGTCTGCTCGCCGAGCTGCTCGACCAGGGCCAGCGTGGTGACGGAGTTGGCCAGGGTGTGGTCGGTGGTGTCGGTGGCGAGCTGGCCGCTGAAGTTCAGCAGGTCGCTGACGATGGTGTTGTAGGCCTGGTAGATGGGCCGGCTGGCGCCGAGGACGGTGACCGACGCGCGCAGCGTCGGCAGGTCGCCGAGCCGGGCCACCGCGTGCTCCTGCAGCGACTGGTCGGCGGCGGGCATCGCGGCCAGCGCGCCGGCGTAACGCTGCTGCACGGAGGCGAACTCGGCGGCGTGCGCCTGGGTCTGCGCCTCCGCGCGGGTGAGCGCGGCCATGTCGGTGCTCTGACCCCCGTCGGTGAGGTAGACCTCGACCGCGTCGCGCTCGTCCTCGACCGCGTAGATCAGGCCGGCCATGGTGACCGCGACCTGGGACTGGCCGGTCAGGTCGTTCTCGGACCGGATGGTGGTGGCCTCGCTCGCCACCCGGGCGGAGGCCAGCGCCACCCCGGCGACCAGCGGCACCAGCACGAGCAGCACGAGGCGCTTGCGCAGCCGCAGGTCGCGCAGGCTCCATCGCCGCCGGGGCGCGCTGGGCGGATTGTGCGGCGAAGGGCTCACCGCCGCGCCTGACTTGCGCACTCGTCCTCGCAGTTGTCTCGGGAAAACGGAGTCTTATACCTCATGGTGAATCCCGATGTATTGGCCGCGTGGTGGCGCGGCCGAGATGATCGGCTGGTGTGAATCCCGACTGTGGGTAGTCGTGGGTATGGCGTATTTGAACACAGCGGTAGTTCGACTTCCAAGACCTCGCCCGGGGGCGGTTACTGACTTTAGAGGCACGCCGATTCGCCCCTATTCGGGTCGACCAGCTCGCCGATGGCCAGGTGGACGCACAACATCGCGTACAGCTCCTGCCGGACCATTTCAGGATCCTTCGACCGCAGTTCCAGCCGGTCGCCGTGGCCGTAGGCGCCGGCCCCGTCGAAGCCGGGGCCGGCCGGATGCGCCTCGTAGAGCTCGGCGATCTCGCCGGCCGGGACGGCCCGGTGGTCGAGCAGAGAGGTCGCCAGCAGCCGCGACCCGGGCCCGGCGAGCACCCGGACGACGAGCTCCGAACCGTCTTCGGCGGCCAGCTTCGCCAGCGCCGAGCCGTCCGGCAGCCGGGTGGCGCAGCCGAGCGCCGTCGCCTCAGGCAGCGGCCAGAGCAGCTCGGCGCCGAGCCGCTCGACCGCGCTCCACAGGCGCGCGGAGACCGGCTGCTCGTCGGTGACGAGCAGGTCTCCGGCCCGCACTCCGTCGGGCAGGCGCTCGGCTTCGTCCGGCCCGACGACCTCGGCGGCGATGATCCGCCGCGATCCGCCTTCGATCAGCAGTCTGCTGCGGGCCCGCGCGGGCCGGGCCGTGGGCGGGCCGGCCGGGTGCGCGGCGGCGAGGCCGGGGAAGCCGCTGGTGTTCGCCGGGGTCGCCGGCATGGAGACGTCGAGTTCGCCGAGACGCAGCGGACGCAGGTGGTGGAACGGGGCCGCGGCCGGGACCGCCGCGGGGGGTATGCCCTGTTCGAACAGCAGGCGCAACGGCTCGACGCCGAGGCGTCGGCGGGCGCGGCCGATGGCGGCCGCGCTGGCCTGCTCCTGCGGGGTCACCGCGGGCGCCAGACCGGGTGCGTCGCGCAGCAGTTCGGCCAGGATCAACTCGTAGGGAAGTGCTCTGAATATCCACATGGCAAGGGTGAAATAGACCATGAGGCGCGCGGGCAGCAGGCGCTGGCGCTGCTCGCGTCGCCCCACCTCATCTAGGACGTCGTCGACGAGCGCGGGTGGGAAGGAACGCAGCAGTACGCCGAGGGCGACCCGCTGCGGAAGCCTCGTGCCCGGATCGTGGGAGAATCGGCCGGCCGTTGGCATGGGCGTACTTTAGGGCACGGGCCGGAATTGGTCAGCATCGAAGAATCCTAAGTTAGTAGCCGCGCGCCGACCACTCTTGTTGCGCTTGACTCCGTGATGGCATTCTCATCACCCATACACATCTTCAGGCCGCGAATTCGGTCCGGACGAGAGGCGGATTGCATGATGCGAGCGTCGAGGGCGGACCCGCGCTCCCGGGCCGCGCCCGCCTCCCCTCCGGTGCTCGGCCTGACCGCGCTGACCAAGCGTTTCGCCGATCCGGCGACCGGGGCGCGCACCGTCGTGGCGGACTTCGAACTCGAGGTGGCGCCGGGCGAGTTCTGCGTGCTGATCGGGCCGAGCGGCTGCGGCAAGTCCACGGTGCTCTCGATGGTCGCGGGTCTGGAGGCGCCGAGCTCCGGCAGCGTCCTGGTGGACAAGGTCGAGCTGGCCGGCACGGATCCGCGCACCGGCTTCGTCTTCCAGCACGACGCGCTCTTCCCGTGGAAGACGGTGCTGGCCAACGTCGCGGCCGGGCCCCGGTTCCGCGGCGCCGGCCGGAAGGCGTCGCTGGACCAGGCGCGCGAGTGGATCGTCCGGGTCGGCCTGGAGGGCTTCGAACAGCACTAC
The DNA here is from genome assembly GCF_000504285.1 of Actinospica robiniae DSM 44927. NCBI lineage: Bacteria > Bacillati > Actinomycetota > Actinomycetes > Catenulisporales > Actinospicaceae > Actinospica > Actinospica robiniae. Next base: position 2,225,280 of record NZ_KI632511.1, read on the forward strand.
CCGCACCAGCTCTCCGGCGGCATGCGCAAGCGCGTCGCGCTGGCCCAGACCTTCGTCAACCGGCCGGGCCTGCTGCTGATGGACGAGCCGTTCTCCGCTCTGGACGCGCAGACCCGGCAGATCATGGCGGACGAGCTGCTCGCGCTGTGGGAGTCGCTCGGCGCCTCGGTGCTGTTCGTCACCCACGACCTCGAGGAGGCGATCGCGCTGGCGGACCGGGTGATCGTGATCACCGCGCGCCCGGCCACGGTCAAGGAGGAGTTCGTCATCGACCTCCCCCGGCCGCGGTCGCTGCGCGAGATCCGCTTCCAGCCGCGCTTCGTCGACCTCTACGAGAAGATCTGGAGCTGCCTGAGCGACGAAGTCCGGATCGCCTACGCCCGCGCCACCACCGCGGCCTGACGGCGCCCCACCCCGTCCAAGGGGTGAACCTGAATGAAACCTGAAGCCGACGACGCGAAATCGTCAAGTTCGTAAAGTCGTGAAGCTGCTGCGATGTTGACTCCCGAAACCCACATTTCCGACGGTCTGTCGGATCCGCCGCTCCCGGCCGGTTCCGCGGACGCCCCACCCCACCCCCACCCCTCCCCTGACGCCGCGCCCGGCAGGCCGGCGAAAGAACGCCGGCTGCGCGCCTTCGGCCGCCGGGCCTGGGTGCCCGCGACCCAGATCGGCCTGCTCCTGGCCGTGCTCGGCAGCTGGCAGCTGGCCGTGGACACCAAGAGTATCGACGTGTTCTTCTACGGCTCCCCAGGCGGCACCGGGAAGGAGCTCTACGCCTGGATCCGGCACGGCACCGGGCAGGGCGCGCTCTGGCAGCAGGCCTGGGTGACCATGCAGGAGACCCTGATCGGCTTCGGCGTGGGCGTGGTGTGCGGCGTCGCGATGGGCATGCTGCTCGGCCGGATCGGCTGGCTCGCGCGCGTGTTCACGGTCTACATCGGCACCTTCAACGCGATTCCGCGGATCGTGCTGGGCTCGGTGTTCGTGATCTGGTTCGGCACCGGCATGACCTCGAAGATCGCGCTGGCGATCCTGCTGGTCTTCTTCAGCGTGTTCTTCAACACCTTCCAGGGCGCGCGCGAGGTGGACCGCAATCTGATCGCGCACGCGCACGTGCTCGGCGCCGGGCGCACGGCGACCTTCCTGCACGTGGTGCTGCCCTCCACGCTCAGCTGGATCATCGCCAGCCTGCGGGTCGCGTTCGGCCTGGCCATCACCGGCGCCGTGGTCGGCGAGCTGCTCGGCTCCACCCAGGGCCTCGGCCTGCTGATCGAGCAGTCGCAGGGGAACTTCGACCCCGACGGCGTCTACGCGGGGCTGATCGTCACCACGGTGCTCGCCATCACCGCGGAGGCGCTGATCAACGTCCTCGAGCGGCGGTTCCTGCGGTGGAAACCGCGCCGCCGCGCCCTCACGGCCGAGGTGTGACCCGGGCACCACCCCCGCTCCTCGGCCCGCCCCACCAGGAAAACCCTCCCTCCCCACCCACGCGCACGCGCGCAAAGAAAAGGTGTTCAGCCATGTTCCGCATACCCCTGCACCGGGCCAGGCCCGCGGTCACCCTGCTCGCGGTGGTGCTCGCCGCGACCGCCGCCGGCTGTTCCAGCAATGCCTCATCACCCTCGTCCCCCGCGTCCGGGGGCGCAGCCGCGGCTCCGGCCGTCAACATCAGCTTCGCGCTGTCGAACAAGACCAACCAGACCTACCTGCCGCTGGTGCTGGCCGAGTCGCTCGGCTACTTCAAGAAGGAAGGGATCAACCTCTCCATCGTCAGCGTCACGAGCGGCAGCCTGGCCTGGACGGACATGATCGCCGGGAAGGTCAACGGCGTCATCGGGTTCTACGACCACAACATCGACCTGCGGGCCAAGGGCACCGCGACCGAGTCGGTGATCCAGCTCAACCAGGCCCCGGGCATGGCGGAGTTGGTGCGCACGGACGAGGCGGCCACGATCACCTCGCCGGCCGACGAGTCCGACAAGAAGCTGGGCATCACCGGTCTCGGCAGCTCCACCGAGTTCCTCGCGGAGTACCTCGCCGCCCACAACGGCGTCGACGTCAGTACCCTGCATCCGGTCGCCATCGCGGCGGGCCCGACGTTCATCGCGGCGATGCAGCACGACGAGGTCGACCTCGGCGTCACCACCGAGCCGACGATCTCCTCGCTGCTGTCGCAGAAGGCCGCAAAGATCATCGTGGACCTGCGCTCGGCGAGCGGCACCGAGGCCGCGCTCGGCGGACCGTACCCGGGCACCGCGCTGTCCTTCGAGACCTCGTACGTCCAGCAGCACCACGACACCGTGCAGAGGATCGTGAACGCGCTGGAGATGGGCCTCAAGTACGTCCAGAGCCACTCGGTCGAGCAGATCGCCGCGGTGATCCCGAGCTGGTTCCTCGGCACCGCGAGCAAGACCGCGTGGGAGGAGTCGCTGGCCAACGAGATCGGCGTCTACAGCCCGACCGGCCTGATGCCGGCCGACGGCCCGCAGAGCGTGAACCGGGTGCTCTCGGCCTTCGACCCGCAGGTCAAGGGCAAGACGGTGGACCTGTCGCAGACATACACCGACGCGTTCGTGCAGGCCGCGTCCAGCACGAGCTGACGCGAAGCCCTGAGCGGCCGAACGTCTCGGGTCCCCGGAGCAGCGGCTCCGGGGACCCGGGCGGGCGGTGGATCCGGCTACTGCCGGGTGGCGCGCCAGACCTGGGTGAGCATGGGCAGCGGCACCCGTCCGTCCGCGCCGGCCACGATCCGGGCGTCGCCCACGACGTGCTCGATGAACTTGCGCAGCATCTCCGGCTTGTCCTCTTCCGGGGCGGCGATGAAGGCGTGGAAGGTCGTGGGCAGGTGGGCGAGTTCGTACTTGGTCATCGGGCAGGACCAGGCCGGCGCTTCGATGCGGATGTCCGCGAAAGGCGATCCGGCCGGAAGCCAGGGCTCTGAGGCGTAGTACCGGATCCGCTCGTCGATCCAGTCGTCGGCCGCGGTGACCTCGAGGCGCAGGGCTTCGAAGTCGGCCACCCAGGGCACCGAGCGGTCGCGCCGGTTCCACACGATGCACAGCGTGCCGCCCGGTCGCAGGACCCTGGCGATCTGCGGGATCGCCGCCGCCGGGTCCATCCAGTGCCAGGCGGCGGAGACCACCACGGTGTCCACGCAGGCGTCCGGCAGCGGGATGTCCTCGCCGGTCCCCTGGCGCACCTCGACGTCGGGACAGCCGCGGGCCAGCAGCGCGGTCATCCGCGGGTCGGGATCGACGGCGTAGACCTTCTCGGCGCGCCCGACCAGCCGCCGGGTCATCGCGCCGGTCCCGGCGCCGAGGTCGAGCACCGCCCCGATCCCGCTCGGCAGGATCGCGTCGGCCACCTCCTGCGGCATGCCGAGCCGGTACCGGTCGTAGTCCTCCGCGGCCGCGCCGAAGGACGTGGCCTTCGCGGCTTTCGCAGTATCCGTATCCGAGTTCATGGCGCCTAGCGTATATGTGAGCTCTGTACCGGTAAATACCGTTTCGTCGCCTATTTGAGCGCAGCCGCCACTGAGGGCTCGCGCAATACGCGCACCCTGATATGACGGTCGAATGAGGGGTGGAATGCGGAACGGCGCCGGCCGCTCAGTTGGCCCAGGACCCCGCGGTGTAGAGGAACGCCAGGACCACGGCGACCGGTGCGCTCACCCATACGTACGCGCTGCCGATCCAGGCGCGCCGTTCCGCGGCGCGGGCCAGCACGAGGTAGAGCGGGAAGCAGATCAGGAAGCCGCGATCGGCCCCCTGCTGGGTGTTGACGAAGACCATGCCGGCCAGCACCAGCCCGCAATAGCAGGCCTGCGCCCAGGATCGCTGCCACAGCAGCACGACCACCAGCACCGCCGCGGCGACCGTGCACGCCAGCTCCAGCTGGTACGACCAGGCGTACGCGCCCGCGCCGTCCCGGTACTCGAACGCTCCGCGCCAGCTCGACTCGAGCGCCGTCCACGGCCAGTCGGTCTGCAGGCCCCAGCCCTTCTGATTCGCCTGCTGCCAGGCGGTCCAGCTGCCCGTCGAGGCCTCGAGGTACAGCTCGTACATCAAGGGTCCGGCGATCGCCAAGGCCGAGTAGGCCAGGGCCCGCAGCCTCTTGCCGACCGGGTTCGCGAAGGCGAGGAGCATCAGGGCCGGAATCAGGGCGAGCCCGTCGATCCGGGTGAGGCCGGCCAGAGCCGCCAGCACTGCGGCGTACGGCCAGTTCCCGCGTTCGGCGAGGTACCACGCACCCACGGCGAAGGCCAGGAACAACGGCTCGCTGTAGCCGACACCCAGGAAGGCGGCCGCGGGGGCCGCGCACAGGAACAGGGCCGCGCGCGTGCTGCCGGCCATCCGGTTCAGCAGCACCGCGGTGAAGCAGTCGGCGACGAGCGAGATGAGCAGCGCCGCGTCGATCCAGTTGCGCAGGATCAGGTGCACGGCCGCGAGCAGCAGCGGAAACCCGGGCAGGAAGGCGGCGTTGTTCGGCGTCGAGGCGGCGGAGAACAGCCCGTGCTGCGCGTAGTTGACGTAGAGGTTCGCGTCCCACTGCTGGTAGCCGCGGGTCAGCGGGAGATGACTGCCGTTCGAGCCCTCGATCCAGGCGGAGCAGTACGTGATGACGGCGAGGGCCACGTGCGCGCCGAGCACCACGCCTATCGCGCCCCAGTCCCGGCGGTCGAGCCGGGTGAGCCTCTTCGGCGCGCGCCGACGGACCGGGGGCTCAACCGCCTCGTCGAGCTCCGCCGCCTCGACGGGCTCAACCGTGACCGGCATGGCCGGTGTCGCAAGGGTGCGGTCGAGCATTGCGGATCTCCCCCCAGGTCTGCCGCGCGTCGGCGAAGCACAGTGTAGGGATCGGGCGCCCGCGGAACCGAATTCGACCGACTTCACGGCGCGGCGCCGCCCCCGACCGATCGGTGAAATCTCCAACACCGGGCGAGGGCGGAACGAGGGATCCGCGAGGTCTTCAGTACATGTCGACGCAGTCGTAGCTGTAGCCGGGGCTGAGGTACTCGGTGCCGCTGGAACCGCTGATCGCGGTGATGACCAGCGTGTTCGTGCCGGTGACGAAGGCACTGGCCGGCACGTTGTAGGTGTAGAGCGCGTTGTTGCCGCGATAGGTGCCGATGGTCAGGCTGCGCGAGCTGGGCTGGGTCGAGGCCGCCGGCGCGGACGAGGTCCAGCTGTTCACGGAGATCTGCGGACGGCCGCCGGCGTACGCGGCGGTGAGCCCGATCCGGATGGTGCGCGCGGCGATCTGGCTCGAGCTGAGGGTGAACTTGACGGTGGTCGGGTTGTTCACGCCTTTCCACTGGTACGCCGGGAAGTCGCTGGTCTGGCTGCTGCCGACGGTGTAGGTGACCGGGCCCCAGCTCGCGTCGCGCGTGTCGGAGGGGTGCATCAGCGACAGGTTGGCGAAGTTCTTGAAGCCGGTGGGCGCGCCGTCCCAGGTGCCGATCTGGAAGACGGGCGACGCCGGCGTGGACCAGCCGTTGTCCATGTTCTGGCCGGTCGTGGTGGCGCCGGCGGTGACCGTGACGCTGCGCGTGGCCACGGCCAGTTCGCCTTGGTACAGCGTCTGCGTGTAAGTTCCAGGCTTCATCGCGGGGCTGGAGAAGTTTCCGGTCGAGGGGTCCGTGGTCGCCCAGTACTGCGCGGTCGAGTTCGCCCAGCCGACCATCGCGGTCGCCACGGTGACACCGATCGCCTTGCCGACCACGTATCCGCGGCCCGAACTGCTCACCGTGCCCTGGAAGCCGAAGTTGTACATGAAGCTCAGGTCGGGCGCCGAGGGGGTCGAGCCGTTGGTGACCATGACGGCGTAGGGGCCGTAGAGGACGTTCAGGCGCTGCGCCTCGGTGTCGTTGTGGCCGGACCACAGGTAGTTGTAGACCTGGATCGAGTCCGAGGTGCCCTGCTGCTCGATGTCCCGGAAGAACGGCCCGCCGCTGCTGGACTCACGATTGCCGAAGTCCATGAACACCCCGACACCGCTGCCGGTGACGCCGCGGATGGTCAGGTCCTTGGCCTGGCGGTTGCCGTAGTACTTCGACCGGGTCTGGCTGCCGACCAGGTAAATGTCGGTGGACTCGATCGCCGTGCCGCCCTTGGTGTCGGAGTACACCGACATGTTCGGCAGCACACTGCGATTCAGCGACTGGATCCAGCGCACTTCGCCGGCGCTGCCGACGTAGGTGGCCATGTAGACGTTGTTCACGCCGCTCTGCACGACCATGTAGTGGTGCAGGGTCCCCGAGCCGTACCAGTTGGTGACCGACTCGGTGACCACGATGTAGTTCCCGGTCTGGTAGGCGCTGATGCTCGCGCCGCTGCCGAGGCCGGACTCGACGTTCGAGGGGCGGCTCGGCGAGGTCAGCTCGACGCCGTTGTACGCGAACGAGGTCATGTCGCCGTTCGACTGGCTGATCTTGAACGTCAGCCCGGCGCCGGTGCTCACCGTGTAGTAGCCGCCGCTGCTGGTGTACCCGAACGCGGTCGCCGCCTCGGCCCGGTCGGGGACGAGCAGCTGCTCGGCGCCGGCCGCGCCGAGGCCGAGCACGAGCGCCCCCGCGCCCGCGCGGCTGAGGAACTGACGGCGGCTCGGAGGGGACTGCGGATCCGTCATGTGGGTGACTCCGTTGTCGTGGGTGAGGGTTGTGGGTGTGCGTGTGGGGCGCACGGGTGAGGGTGGCGGCGGCGAGGAGCTCAGGCGCTCAGGCGGTGAAGCCGTTCATGATGGCGGTGGGCTCGAAGGTGCTGGAGTTCCACGCGCCCATGGTGTAGTCGGTGAACTGGGTGTAGACCTCGGGCTCCCAGTACAGGAGGCCCTGTCCGCCGTTGGCCCGCAGCGCCGTTACATAGGCCTCGAGCGCCGACTCGGTGCTGGAGACCTTGCCTACCTGGCCGCCGAACTCCACCTGCATGTACGGCTTGCCGTACGCGTTCGAGATCGACGCCATGTTCGCGACGATCCCGGCCGCGACGCTGGCGCTGCCGTAGGAGGAGAACCCGTTCATGTCCCACTTGCCGCCGTTGCCGCTGAAACCGCTGAAGAAGGTCGTCAGGGAGCTGTAATTCTGCGGCTGGGCCAGGTGGATCATCACGAGCGCGCTGGGGAAGACCTCTTTGACCATGTCGTGCGCCGTGTTGAGCAGGCCGGTCATCTGCGCCGGCTTGGACACGCTGCCGACGGGATGGCAGATGCCGCCGTTGATCTCGTTGCCGATCTGCACCCAGGTGGGGGTGACGCCGTAGTACTTGATCACGTTCATCGTGTGGAAGACGTAGTTGGACATGGCCGTGAGCATCTGGCTGTAGGTCATGCTCGCCCACGCGGCCGGCGGGTTCTGCACGCCCACCGAGTTCCAGGTGTCGCCGAAGTGGTAGTCGATGTCGACCGCCAGGCCCGCGGCCTTGGCCCGCACGGCCATCGCCGCGGTCTCGTCGATGCTGCAGTGCCCGTTGACCGGGTCGCTGGACGGGTTGACCCAGGTGCGCAGCCGCACGGCGTTCAGGCCGTACCCCTTGAGGATGGTCAGGATGTCCTCGCGCACTCCGCTGGAGTTCAGCCAGTAGTAGCCGGCCGCCTCCATCTGCGGAACCCAGCTGACGTCCGCGCCGGTGTAGAAGGTGGCTGCGGAGGCGGGCGGCGCCACCCCGAACTGTCCCAGCGCCAGCGCGCCCGCCCCGACGGCGGTCGTCTGCAACAGATTCCGCCTGGTGATCAACCGTTCGCTCATCATGGCTCCTTTGCCGTGAACGCTCCCAAACAAAATAAGGAGCGCGAGGGCCATCGACAACAGCATGCTGAACAAGTCGCCGGACGTTCAATCGGTCCATGTCAGGGCAGGGCTGTCACCTGCATGGATCCTGGTGCTGGGCCTCAGATCCGGGCCTGCGGAGCTGAAGCTTTCATCGCGCCGAAGTTCACGTGAACCGGGAGCGATCACACGGGAACCGGGGAATCAGCCCACAGTCACCGCTGTCGAAGCGGCCCCGGATCCGCAGGAGACGGAGATGGTCACCGTGCCGACGCGGTGGGCGATAAGCCTGCCGGTGACGGGGTCGATGGAGGCGATCCGGCTGTCGCTGGACGACCACACGTGGGAAGCGGGATCGGCGATGGGCATCACTCCGCCTCCCACTTCAGTGCCGGTTGCGGTGAGTGTGGTGACGGAGCCCACTGCCACGGTCGTCGCGGGCGCGGCGATGGCGATCCCGGTGAGTACGGGCTCTACCGCGAACTCGAGCGTGCCGCTTGCGTCGATCCGGATGAGGCCGAAGTGGACGAAGCCGCCCTCGTCAGCCGTGGCGACGCTCGTACCGCCGAGGTCTGCGAAGGTGAACTGAGGGATCCCGCCGTGCGCCGCGTCGACGTTCTCGCCCGTCGGGTCGAGGATCTGCTCGCTGAAGCCCGTCGCGTCTCCGGCGAGCATGATGACGTGCTTCTCCGGATGAGCCTGCTGATACTTCTGCAGCAGGCGCACGTACATCTGCGCCTCCCACCGGTCGGTGAACTCGTTCTTGCCGTTGGCGGTCGGGTCGTAAGCGGGGAGCTGGGTTGCGACGAGCACGTCCTTCGTCGTGGCAGCGGTCAGCTGCTGCACCAGCCACGCATACTGCGATTCCGCCGGAGCCTGATACGCGTCGGACGCCAGGATGCCCCCGTGCGCGCTGTCGGTGACGATGATCGTCGCCGCGCCCTCGGTGTACGCGTAGTGGGTGGCGCCGAAAACCTGGGCGTAGTCGCCGGTCTCAGGATTCTTGCCCGCCGTGATCTCGCCGCCGCCCACGGCGTTGCGACCCGGGATATTCAGTCCGCTGATCGCTCTTTGGGCGACCTGAAGGTCGGCGGTGGTGCCGTCGCCCGACATGTCGCCGAGGAACTGGGCTGCGTCGGGCGTGGCCTGCGGGCTGAGGCCGGGTAGCGCGGTCGCGACGGACTGCACGGCTTCAGCGGCCGTCGAGGTCGGCGCTGATGCGACGAGGTCAGCGTCGCCGCCCACGAGCAGCGTGCTTCCGTGCTTGGCGAAGTCCGCGGAGTCTTCTCGGTAGCTGAGCCATCCCGGGTTTTCCGGGATCGCTTGATAGGCCGGGGTTGTCAGCGGCCGCGGCGAGTAGAGCGCCTGCAGACCACTGACTTCGAGCGAGCCGGTCGTGGTGGTGCTCGGGCTTATGGCCAGGAAGTCGATGAAGGAGATACTCAGCGGGTACTGCAGGCCCGCAGGCAGCTGCGCGACGACGAACTGCCAGCCGTTCCATGTCACCGTGGTCGGGTAAAGCGTGGTCCGCGCGCCGCCGGCACCGATGTAGGACTCTGCGAGTTCGATCCCGGTTCCGTCGCCCTTGATCCACATGCCGATGCCGTCCGGCGAGCGGCCGCTGTCAGTGGTCGTGCGCAGCGTCGTCCGCGGAGAGAGAACCAACTGCTTGACTCCAGAGCCGGCCGGCATCGTGTAGCTGAGCGCGAGCGAGCCGGTTGCGGTGGAGTCGGGCGGCACATCGCCAGGGGCGGCGATGAGCGTCGCCGTCTTTCCGGTGGTGTTGTTCGACAGCGCCCACGCTGTGGTGCTCGACATCGGGTCGATGAGCTCTGCGACGCTGCCGACGGCTACTGATGCGGTGGCTGTGGCGCTGTCGACGGTGGCGGTCACCGTGGCCATGCCGCCGCCGGACGTGGCTGCGGTGAACAGTCCGTGCGCATCGACGCTGCCGAGGGACGACGGACTCACCGTCCAGGTCGCCGCGTCGGCGGGCACTTGCACACTGCCGCGGCGACCGGTCGCCGTGCCGCTGAGTGAGAACTGTTGCGCAGCACCGGAACCGAGATCAGGCGTGTCCGGCGAGATGGCGAGAGAGGCGAGCTTGGAGACGACTTTGAGCTGCTGCACGCTCCGCGCGGAGCCGTTCGTGGCGATGATGATTCCGGAGCCGCTTCGCTTCGGCGTGAGCACGCCGTTCGACCAGCTCGCCAGCGACGGCGGCTCGATCCGGACGGCCGTGCTCCCGGCGGCCGGATTGCCGAGCGCGTCGGTCGCGTATACCGGCACTGCAAGGGAACCGCCCGCGACCGTGGTCACGGGCGCGGCGCCGTTGATCACGGTTCTGGCAGCCGGCGCCGCCTTCGCCTCGGTGGAGTAGAAGAAGAGTCCGTCGGCGACCGGCCGCTCGGTGTTGCCCGGCAGATCAGAGGGCGTGTTCAGTACGGACACCTTGGAGGCGCCCGGTTCGCGTGCCACCTCGGTGGTGGAGCCGCCGCCGTCGAAGAGTTCTGCGGTGTACGCGCCGTGCGCCACCATGTACGCCGCGGCCTCGGCCGGCGTCACGCCGATCGCGGTGTCCTCGGCGCCGTGCCCGTCGATGGCGACGGCGAAAACCTGAGTGCCGTCCTGACTGATGCCGATCGCCGTCTCCGGATTCAACCCGCTCGGCGGTGTTCCGGTCGGATCGTTGTAGACCTGACCGTCCTTCACCAGCATCGTCACGCCGCTCAGCAGTTGCGTGAGGTCACCGTCGGGGGAAAGCTGCGTGGTCAGCTTCACGACGTCGCCCACGTGCGTGGTGTCCGCGAGCCAGCTGCCGCCCGCGCCGGCTGCCAGGAGGCCGAGCTCGCCCTGTGGGAGCCGGGCCAGCGACGTGACGCCGGTCTGCACGCTCTCGACCGTGAGCGATCCATCCGATCCTGCCCGGCCGGTCACCAGCGTGGCCGCGGCCAGACCGCTTGCGGCGCCGAGGTCCGGCGTCACCTCGCTGATACGGCCGGCGGCCACATCGCTCTCGGTGTTGACGGAGCTCAGCGCGTAGGTGTCGGCGCCATCGGTGACGCTCCCGGAGAAGTTCTCCGGCCCCATGACGATGGTGCCGTCGGGCTTCACACCGAGCTGGGCGTTGAAACCCGGCTGCGGCGACTTGAGCATCGTGCCGTCGCTGATCACGCCGCCGATCGGCTGGCCGGTAGCGTTGATGTCGAAGTACCCGCCGTTGACGCCGGCGACGGCGCCGGTGCGGTCGGCCATCGACGAGGTCCTCTCGTCGGCCGGGTCGAGGACCGAGTCATCCGCCGCCACGACACCGGCGCGCACGTTCGGGTCGGCCAGGTCGGCTGACAGAACCCGGATATGCTCGCGGCCGGCGACCGTGTCGTACGTCTCGGCGTACGCTTCGACGCCCCTGGTGATCTCCGAGGCCTGAGTTCTGTCGTAGTCGACCACCTGCGGCCAGCCGGCCGGTGTCGACGGCAGCCAGGAGCTCGCGCCCGCAGCGCCGGACGCCGCCTGGGCGGCGTTACCGCCCGTCGTGAGCGTGGCCAGCAGCAAGAGGGCGGCCGCGCGGGCCGTCGCCGAGCGGGGCAGGGTTCGCATGGCGAAAACATACCAATCATCGCCCGGATTGGTTGCTTTCTTACAAGCAGATTTTCGGTGAATCCGCGCCAGCCGCGCGGCGTTCCCGGTCCTGGCGTATGTGCGCCCGCTAGCATGGCCCCGGGCCGAAGCGGGGAGGACTAACGACATGTCAGAGGGCTCCGACGGAGCGGCAGACGCCGCCGCACCGCCACGGATCGGGTCGTTCGCCGTCCTGGGAACGCTCGGCACCGGGGCGATGGGGCGCGTCTTCCTCGGACACGACGCGTCCGTCGGGCTGGCGGCGGTGAAGGTCATCCGCCCGGAGCTGGCGGCCGACCCGACCTACCGCGAGCGCTTCGTCCGCGAGATCCGGGCCGCGCGCCGGGTCGACGGCGGCCACATCGCGCACGTCATCGCGGCCGACCCGCTCGCCTCGCCGCCCTGGCTGGCCACCGAGTACATCCCGGCGCCCACGCTGGACGAGCTCGTGGCCGCCTGCGGCCCGCTCTCCGAGGAACTGGTCCGCTGGATCGCCGCGGGCTGCATACGTGCCCTGATGGACGTGCACCGCGCGGGGCTGGTTCACCGGGACGTGAAGCCCGGCAACATCCTGGTGACCGAATCCGGGCCCGTACTCGTCGACTTCGGGCTCGCCTACGCCTCCGACACCGGGCACCTGACCCGCAGCGGAACTCACCCGGGCACCCCGGCGTTCATGGCGCCGGAACAGCTCAACCAGCGCGAGGAGCTGACCTCGGCCGTCGACGTGTACGCGCTCGGCGCGACGCTGGTGTTCGCGGCGTCCGGGCACCTGCCGTTCACCGGCCCGGGGGTCGAGGCCACCATCTTCCGGATGCTCACCTCGGCGCCCGATCTCGACGGCGTGCCCGAGGCGATCGCGCCGTCCCTCGCCGCCTGCCTCGCCCGCTCCCCCGAAGCCCGGCCCGCCTGCGCGGACCTGCTGGCCGTGCTCGCCGCAGACCTCGGAGACACCGCCGACACGCCGTTGCCGGAGGCGGGGCGCGCCCTCGTCGACCAGCGCGTGGCCGACGCGAGCCGCCTGCTGGAGGAGGCGGAGGAGCAGTCCGCGCAACAGATACCGGCTCCGCCCGAGCCGCGGCGCCGCGGCAGCCGGACGTGGATGGCGGTGGCGGCGGTGTCGACCGCGGTCCTCGGCGTCGCGGCCGGCGTGGTCTACGGCGTGATCAGCGAATGGCCGAACTCATCGGTGCCGGCCAAGGCGGCCGGCGCCAGCAGCACCGCCGCCGGCGTGGATCTCAGCGGCCAGGCCCTGCCGCCCGCGGACCACAACGGCCAGGGAGGTCCCCCGCCGCCCCCGCCCTACGACGGCCAGGCGCCGCCGTTCCCGGCGACGCTCTCGATCCAGCCCGCGAAGGGCGGCCCCAAGACGGTCTTCACGGTGCGCGGCACCGGCTGGCCGCCCGGACGACTGGTGTGGATCACCCTGGAGGGCCCGTCGGCCACGCCGTTCAGCGTGTACGCCGCGGCCGACGGAACCCTGCGGACGACGGTGGATCCGGCCGTCCAGGAAGATCGCGCGAGCGGCGCCACGCCGGGCAGCTACTTCGTCCAAGCCGAAGCAGGACCCGTACAGGCACTCGCCTCCTTCTCGATCTCCGCGGCCGGCTAGAACAGCCGCCGGCCCGGATGCCTACCGGTGCGCGTCACCGGTGGGCATCACCGGTGGCCGGAATGGCGCAGCCGGCGGCCGAACCGGTGTGCCCGCAGCCGGGCGTCGCCCTTCGCCCGCAGCACGCGGCCTCGCAGCAGCGAGCGGCGGTCTCCGGTGGTCCGGCCCTTCACCTCCAGCATCCGGCCCTTCGCCTTGCGCACCAGCTGATGCATCGTCTCAGTCCTGGTCATGAGCTTCGACGCTCCTCTCGGCAACCGTTCTGACGGTGCTTTGGCCGCACTTCGAGTGCCCCCACCCCAGCCGATCATGCGTAGACCCGGAGCGAGCGGGTACTCGCAGGTCCCCTGAGACCGACGGCAAGGGCGACATCGGGAGGCGAGCGAATGCTTTCAGCACGCGAAGAACAGATCCTGAGCCTGATCGAGCAGCAGCTGGTGTTCGAGAGCCCCCGCTGGGCCCTGCGCTTCGACAAGCTGAAGAAGCGATCCCGCAAGAACAAGCGGGCCAAGGACGCCGAAGAAGCCTCCTGATCCGCTTCGCCACATATCTCAGGGACACATCCCCCGAGACAGCACATTGCCGGCCCGCGGACCGCGGGCCGGCAGCATGCGCTCTCGCCGTCTCGATCAGTCTCCGATCATCTCGCGCGGCTGATCTTGGTGCGGATGCAGCCAGCCGAACGGCTTATGGCTCTTGTGCCGCGCGTGCCGGCCGCGGTGCTTGGCAGCCTTGAGCTGTGCGCCGTGCCGCTCGCGCGGGGCCGGGTCCAGGCCGTGGGGATCGTTGACGCTGGACGGAATGAGGCTGCTGCCGTACAAAGGGTCCTCCTCCGGTCGAACGGGTCGAACGTACGAGGTGGTGCGCGTAACCGATCAATCCGCCGCCAAACCCCCGCTGTGGTTTACCTCACGCCGAGTCGAGCACACGGAAAGCGCAATTCCAGGCGCGGACGAAGGGAATCGGCGGGATGGCGCGCACGCGGCGGAGCGGACGCTCGAGAAGAACAACAAGCAGCAGACGGCGCGGATCGTCGCGCAACGGCTATGGCGCCCTGGTTCTGGCGGCGGCGCTCATCTTCGGCGGCTACGCGTATCTGCACGCGCATCACGGGAAGCTGCCCGACATCGGCGGCAAGTCCGGATCGAGTTCGAGCGCCGGGGCGACCGGCTCCGGCTCCGGCGGCGGGGGCACCGGCGGCGCGACGACGAAGGGGGCGTTCGTCTTCGCCACCGACACGACCAGCGAGCCGACGATCTACCACTTCATCGAGTCGGCGCACTCCAGCATCGACATGACCATGTACGAGCTCAGCGACACGACGGCCGTCAGCGACCTGATCTCCAAGCAGAAGGCCGGCGTGCACGTGCGGGTGATCCTCGACCAGGCCGAGAAATCGAAGAACCAGGCCGCGTACACGAAGCTGACCGGCGCGGGCATCGGGGTCGTGTGGTCCTCCACCACCTTCCAGTACACCCACCAGAAGACGCTGACGGTGGACGACCGGGAATCGCTGATCCTCACCGGCAATCTGACGTCGAACTACTACTCCGAGACGCGCGACTTCGGGTACTTCGACACCGACAAGAAGGACGTCGCCTCTGTGGTCGCGGTCTTCAACGCCGACTACGCGCACAAGTCGATCACCGCGTCGAACGCCGACGACCTGCTCTGGTCGCCCAACTCGGCTCAGGACCGGATCCTGTCGGTGATCGCGGGCGCGCACAAGACCATTGACATAGAGGCTGAGGAGTTCAACGCCACGGCCGTGGTCAACGCGCTCGTGGCCAAGGCGAAGGCGGGCGTGGCCGTCCGGGTCGTGGTCGAATCCCCGTCGCAGTACAAGTCGTCGATATCCAAGCTCGAGGCGGCCGGCGGCAAGGTGGTCGGCTACTCTTCGTCGAAGGGCTTGTATATCCATGCGAAGATAGTTCTGGCCGACGCCGGCCAGTCCGACCAGGCCGTCGAGCTCGGCTCGATGAACCTCACCACCAATTCGCTCGACCGCAACCGCGAGCTCGGCATCATCCTGCACGACGCGCCCGACATCACCATGATCGAGCACCAGCTGTCCGCGGACTTCTCGGGCGGCACCCAGGTGTAAACATCCTCCCTCCGGGTACTCGCGGGCGCGGGAGGCTGGGATGCGAAGGGGCGAGTCCGTAGAAGCGGCCGAGGCGAAGGCGAAGCCTCGGCCGAAGAAGAAGACGCCGGCACGACCGCCGGCGAAGCGCGCGCTGAACCTGGACAAGGTCAAGGCCGCCACCAGGTCGGCCGGGAAGGCGCGACCGGCCAAGGAGGCTGAGGAGCCTGAGAAGCCGAGGGAACGTCGCGTCGCGCTGCACTGGCAGTCGCGCGGCCAGCGGGCGGCCAAGGCGATGCTGCAGAGCCTCGCGCTGCTGCTGCTGGTGCTCAGCGTCCTCGAGCTGCTGCGGATCACGCTCGTGCCCACCCCGGGCTCGGTGGCCTTCAGCCATCCGAACCTGCACCCCTTCGCCTCGGTGCACCTCTACCTGAACGAGGGCACGGTGCAGGAGCAGGTCTTCCAGATCGGCGGCAACGTCGCCCTCGGGTTCCTGCTCGGCTTCCTGCTCCCGCAGATCACCCCGCAACTGCGGGGCCTGATCCGGGTCGAGGCGTTCACCGCGCTGTTCGTCGTCGGGATCCAGCTGGTCCAGTACTACTGCATCCCCGGCACGCCGTTGACCATCGACGTGCTGATTCTGACCGCGATCGGCGCCGCGGCCGGCTACATCCCGCTCGGCCGGATGTTCGGCATGCGCCTGCACCCGAACCACCTGCACTGGTGGCAGCGCAAGCTCAAGACCTCGGTGGCCCGGCGGCGTGGCAAGATGGCGGCATGACCGAGCCGGTGACGCCCACCGCGCCACGCCCGATCCGTCGCACGCTGCTGTCCCAGTCCTGGCTGGATCTCGCCTTCTTGCACTGGGCCGTGCCGCCGGAGGCGGTCGCGCCGCTGCTGCCGACCGGCGCCGAGCCCGACGTGCTCGGCGAGGTGAGCTACGTCGGCCTGATCGCGTTCCGGATGCACCGGATCGGCTGGGCCGGCCTGCCCGGGCTGCCGTACGTGGGCACGTTCCCGGAGACGAACGTGCGGCTGTACTCGGTGGACGCCCAGGGGCGCCGCGGCGTGGTGTTCCGCTCGCTCGAAGCCTCCCGCCTGCTCCCGGTGCTCACCGCGCGGATCGGCTTCCAACTGCCCTATACGTGGGCGAAGATGTCCATCCGCCGCCACGGCGAGACGATCCACTACACCAGCCGCCGCCGCTGGCCCGAGCCGCGCGGCGCGCGGAGCCGGATCTCGATCCGGATCGGCGAGCCGATCGAGGAGCCCAGCGAGCTCGAACACTTCCTCACGGCGCGCTGGGGCCTGCACAACACCCGCCGCGGCAGGCCGGTCTACCAGCCGAACGAGCACCCGCGCTGGCCGCTGCACCGGGCCGAACTGCTGCGCTGCGAGGACGAACTGGTCGCCGCGGCGGGATTGCCGCAGATCGCCGGCCCGCCGGCGAGCGTCCTGTACTCCCCCGGCGTGCCGGTCCGCTTCGGGCCTGGCATCTCATCCCCTTGACGGCGTGACCTGCGGCGGCGCGTTCGCCCCGGTTTGTCAGTGCACGGGGGCAGGATGGACCCATGACTCTGACAGGACGCATCGACTCCGTCGTACTCGACGCGCCGGACATCGACCGGCTCACCACCTTCTACGCCGAGCTGGCCGGGTGGCGGGTGGCCGAGCGCGACTCGGACTGGAACACCGTCGAGACCGGCGACGGCCGGCGCATCTCCTTCCAGCTCGCTCCCGACCACGTCGCCCCGCAGTGGCCGGGGCAGGAGCATCCGCAGCAGTTCCACCTCGACCTGCAGGTGGACGGGATCGAGGCGGCCGCGGCCCGGGCCGAGCAGCTCGGCGCCACCCGGCTGGCCACCGGCCCGTCCTGGATCACCCTGGCGGACCCGGCCGGGCACCCCTTCGACCTCTGCCAGAAGGACGGCCTGGGCGAGGCGACCCAGCTGTTCGCGGTGACCATCGACGCGCCGGAGGCCTCCAGCCTGGCCCGTTTCTACGCCGACCTGCTCGGCCTCGAGGTCACCTACGACGGTCCCGAGGGCGCGCTCGTGGCGGGCGAGGGCTCGAGCGTGATGTTCCAGAACGTCGCCGAGTTCACCGCCCCGGACTGGCCGGACCCGGCCCGGCCGCAGCAGTTCCACCTCGACATCAAGGTCGAGGACCTCGACGCCGGGCAGGCCCGGGCGCTCGAGCTCGGAGCGCGCCGGCTGGAGGGCGGGGGCAAGACCTTCCGGGTGTTCGCCGACCCGGTCGGCCACCCGTTCTGCCTGACCGTGAACGGCTGAGCCGGCCCGGTCCGCGCAGCGCCGGCGGCCGCCCCGCTCCAGCGGCGGCCGCCGGGGCGTACGTCCGAAATGTTTCGAAACCTCTCCGGGTCCTTTGTTCACTGAGGCTTCCTCCGGTCTTCTGGCACACGGGGGCGGGGGCGCGATATGGTACTGCCGGCTTTCAAGGCGCACGGACCTTGAGATCTTCACAGCAGGAAAACCGGGGGGGACCCTCATGAGCGTGGATGTAGTCCCAGGTTCGGAGACCGTGGCGGCGGGCTCGTCCACAGCGTGGAACTTCTCGAAGTTCCGGGCCGAGGTCGAGGCGACGGCGGCCGGGTACAACGAGGCCGGGCCGTTCCCGCACGCCGTCTTCCGGGACATGCTCAACCTCGCGCCGTCGGCCATGGAGCACTTCCCCGAGCCGGAGTGGCCGTCCTGGACCGAGCTGGGCGACACCTACCAGTTCCGCAAGTTCACCTGCTCGAACATAGAGGTCATCCCGGACCCGTTCCGCCAGCTCGTCCACGAGCTGTGCGAGCCGACCTTCCTGCGCCTGCTCGAGCAGCTGACCGGGATACCGAAGCTCATCCCGGACCCCTACCTCAAGGGCGGCGGCCTGCACATGAGCGGGCCGGGCGGGGTGCTCGCGCCGCACACCGACTTCCACCTCTACGAGCCGCTGGCCCTGTACCGGCGCATCAACGTCCTGGTCTACCTGAACGACGACTGGGACGAGTCCTACGGCGGCTGCCTGCAGCTCGGGGACCCGGAGAAGCCGGCCAAGACGGTCGTGCCCGGCTGGGGCACCGCGATGGTCTTCACCACCGACAACCGCTCCATCCACGGCTTCCCGAAGCCGATCGTCGAGGGCCGCTGGCGCAAGTCGATCGCCCTGTACTACTACACGGCGGAGGAGACGAAGGAGTTCGGCGGCGACACGACCACGGCGTGGCGCACCCACGGCGAGCACAAGGGCGTCGTGCGCAAGACCCGGCTCGGCCTCTACAAGGGCCTGAACCAGACCTCGAAGGCCGTCTCCCTGGCCGCGCACCTGGTCAACCCGAACCAGGGCACGGAGTGGTGGCGGATGCGCAAGGACCGCCTGGCCAAGGAGACCGGCAACGCCGGCTACGGCCAGGAGCACGGCCACGAGCACTGAGTCCGGCTGCAGGTTCCAAAGGACGCCCCTCCGGTCACCGACGCCGTCGTGGTCGACTTCCCGATGATCACACTGAAGCCGGCACGGCGGCGTGCCGCTGCGGGTCGAGCTGCGTGGCGCGGGCTAGTTCGCCGCCGTTGCGATGGAATGTGATCCGGATGGCGGCGGCCAAGGCCGTAGGATGTCAATCATGGTTGATCGACCACTGACGTTGATGGCGGTGCACGCCCACCCGGACGACGAGGCGACCTCGACCGGCGGCGCGCTGGCGCGCTACGCCGCGGAAGGCGTGCGCACGGTGCTGGTGACCTGCACCGACGGTAGCTGCGGGGACGCGCCCGGCGGAGTCAAGCCGGGCGAGCCCGGCCACGACCCGGCGGCCGTGGCCGCACTGCGGCGGGAGGAGCTCGAGGCGAGCTGCGCGGTGCTCAAGGTGAGCGACCTCGAGCTGCTCGGCTACGGCGACTCCGGCATGATGGGCTGGCCGCAGAACGACGCGCCCGGCTCGTTCTGGAGCACGCCGGTCGAGGAGGCCGCGGCCCGGCTCGCCGAGCTGATGCGCACCTACCAGCCGGACGTCGTCGTGACGTACGACGAGAACGGCTTCTACGGCCACCCCGACCACATCCAGGCGAACCGCATCACCATGGCGGCCCTCGCGCTGGCCGACATCGGGCCCAAGGTCTACTGGACCACGATCCCGCGCTCGGCGATGGCCGAGTTCCGTCGGGTGATGATCGAGGAGATGGGCGCGGACTGGGACGAGCCGGAGGAGACGGCCGAGCCGTCCGAGCAGCCCGCGTTCGAGATCGGGCTGCCCGACGAGGAGGTCTCCACCTTCCTCGACGTCACGGCTTACGGCGCGGTCAAGTACAAGGCGCTGCAGACGCACGCGAGCCAGAGCGAGAACATCTTCTTCCTGAACCTGGGCGTGGAGCGGTTCACCCGGCTGATGGGCCAGGAGACCTTCGTGCGGGTGCAGGACACGACCGGCGCCCCGGTGCCGGAGACGGACCTGTTCGCCGGGCTTCGCGTCACACCGACGACGAGCGCGTAAGGCCGACCGCGCCGATTCCGGCGGCGGCCACCGCCCAGAGCGCCAGCACGCCCAGGCCCTGCCACGGGCTCAGCGGCAGAGCGCTGAGATCCGTGGTGGTCTGGACGAGCAGGCCGGCCGTCATCGGTCCGGCCTGCTCGAGGTGGCGGCGCCAGACCGGGTCGCCGACGGCCGCGGCGAGCAGCGGGAAGAGGTAGAGCAGGGCCAGCACCGCGCCGATCGCCACCGCGGTCTCCTGCACCAGCAGCGCGATTCCCATGCTCAGCAGGGCGATCAGGGCGAGGTAGAGCACTGTTCCGAGGGTGGCCCGCAGGATCGGGCCGTCGGTCAGGTTCAACGTGTTGTAGCCGTGCGCCGGGGTGAAGCCGTGGCCGACCAGGATGGCCCGGCCGAGCAGGAAGGCGCCGAAGACGGCGGGCAGGGCGGCGAGGCTGGCCAGGCCGACGGTGACGCAGGCCTTGGCGGCGAGAGCGATCAGCCGCTTCGGCATCGCCGTCAGCGTGGTGCGGATCATCCCGGTGGCGTACTCGCCGGACACCGCCTGGACAGCCAGGATCGCGATCACGGCCTGGCTCACCTGGATCCCGCCGAGCGTCAGCCGCACGCCGTCCTCGCCGTGGTGAGTGCCGCTGTTCAGGGCCGACGAGGCCGAGCCCGCGACCGCCGACGCGTCGGCGATGACGGCACCGAGCCCGATCGTCAGCACGACTGTGGCCAGCAACAGCCAGGACGGCCCGGCCACAGTGCGCATCTTGGTCCATTCGGCGTGCAGGGCGTACCTCATGCCGTCACGTCCCGTCGGCGCAGCACGAGCCAGGCCGCGCCCATCGCCACGGCCGCGTATCCGCACAGCACGGCGAACCCGGCCCACGGCGCGAGCGGGTAATAGCCCGCATAAGGCAGATAGATGTTATCCACCTGCGGATACACCGGGATCGTCTGCTGGATCGCGAACGCCGCGGCGGGCGTGACCCGCAGCAGCCAGTCCGCCGCTCCCCCGGGCAGCAGCGAGCCGATGGCCAGGATGTACGGCAGCACCATGACGACCAGCACGGTCGTGATCACCACGGCGCTGCGGCGGAAGATCGTACCGATGGCCAGGGCGAAGACCGCGGCAACGGCGAGCAGCAGGGCGGTGCCGAGGATGACGCGCACTTCAGTGCCCGCGCCGACCTTGTAGAGCGCTCCGGCCGGCCAGACCCGGTTGAACAAGGGCACGGAGACAGCCGAGGCGACCAGCCCGACGACGCCTGCGACGGACGCCACCACGAGCGTCTTCGCGGCCAGCACCCGTCCGCGGCTCGGGCTCGCGGCCAGCGTCGCGCCGAGCAGCCGGTGCTTGAACTCCGCGGTGACGAACTGGGTCGCGAGCACAGTGAGGATGATCAGCGCGAGGAACGCTCCGGCCTCGGAGTGCGCGGCGGTGTCGTCCAGGTCGGCGGCAGCGGCGATGTCGCCGTTACCGGTGAGGAAGTACGACGTGTCACCGTCGGCGCCCGGCTGCGCGGTGTAGCTGCCGTTGCCGTCACCCATCGCCGTGCCGGTCCAAGCGCCGCTGGACCAGCCACCTTGCAGTGAGACCTGGTCGAGTGTGGCGCTCGCCGTGCTGGCGTAGGCGCTGCTCTCCAGGCCGCCGATCAACTGTGTGTCCTGCGAGAACTCCGGCGACGTGGCGAACATGCCCGCTTGAATGCCCGGGCTCAGACCGGGGAGTGTGACGGTGCTGAGCTTCGTCCAGCTCTTGGCGTCGGCCGACTCGTAGCCGGTGATCGTGTCGCCGGCACGGGTCAGGCGCAGCCAGCCGGGGTCGGACTCGTTTGCTGCGGCCGGGCGTCCGGCCACGTCGTGGGTGTAGTCCCACTGCATCCGGATGCCGTGGCCGGAGGTGGCCATCACGGCCGCGTAGGACGAGCCAGGGGTCGAACCCGCCTTGATCAGGATGCCGGCCTTGCCCCAGGTCTCGTGGCTGCCGGCGTCGGGGGCGGACTCGTGCGGACCCTCGGCTTCGAGCGTGTCGGTGAGGGATTCGACCCGCACCGTGATCGAGCCGTCGCCGTCAAGGTTCTGATGGACGAAGTAGAAGGAGTCTGATACGGGTATCCCGGTCGGGGCGTAGTGCGGCAGGCTCGGGCCGGCCGAGCAGATTCCGTTGACACAGTTGGATCCGGTGTGTGCGCCGGTGACGGACATCAGGGTCATGAGAGCGATCGCGCCGAGGACGCCGAGCGCCCAGCCGCGGACGGTCCGGAACTTGGTCCACTCGGCGTGCACGAGCTGGCGGAACCCGGCCCGGCTCTGCGGCAGCGTACTGCGATAGGAGCTCTGCGGTGCGGGCGGCACGACATCGAGGCTTGTCATCTGGTCACGCTCCCGTGCTCGACGCGTCCGGACCCTGGGCGCGGTACTCCACCGCGTCGCGGGTGAGTTCCATGTAGGCCTCTTCCAGGCTGGCTCGGTGCGGGGAGAGCTCGGCGAAGGGCACGGCACCGGCGCCGAGGAGCGCGGCGATCTTCTCCGCTTCCAGGCCGCGCACGGTCATCGTGTCCGGTCCGGTCACCGCGACGGTGGCGCCGGCTTCGGCCAGTACCGCCATCGCCCGCTCGCGGGCGGAGGTGCGCAGCGCCACCCATCCGCTCGACGCGGCGGCGATCAGATCCGCCACGGCGGCCTCGGTGACCAGGCGGCCGCGCCCGATCACCACGACGTGCGTCGCGCTGCCCTCGAGTTCGCCCATGAGGTGGCTGGAGACGAGCACGGCGCGGCCCTCGGCGGCCAGCCCGCGCAGGAAGCCACGCATCCACACGAAGCCGTCCGGGTCCAAGCCGTTGAAGGGCTCGTCGAGCACCAGGATCGGCGGATCGGCAAGCATGGCCGCGGCGATGCCGAGGCGCTGGCGCATGCCCAGCGAGAAACCGCCCGCGCGCCGGGGCGCCGCCGCGTCCAGGCCGACCAGCGCGAGGACGGCGTCGACCCGGTTACCGCCGAGACCCTGCGAGTGCGCGAGCCAGAGCAGGTGGTTGCGGGCGGACCGGCTGGGCTGGAGCGCACTCGCGTCGAGCAGCGAGCCGACCTGCGCCAGCGGCCGGACCAGGCTCCGGTAGCTGCGGCCGCCGACCAGCGCGGTGCCCTCGTCGAGCGCGTCGAGCCCGAGGATCGCGCGCATCGTGGTGGACTTGCCCGCGCCGTTGGGGCCGAGGAACCCGGTGACCTCGCCGGGCTTTACCGAGAAGGTCAGGCCGTCGAGCGCGACGGTTCGTCCGAACCGTTTGCGCGCGCCGCTGACGTCGATGGTTGCTTCCATACCGGGAGACGGTACGCAGCGGCCGGGCCCGGGTCGTCACTCCCGAGAGGGACGACCTTGGTATCGGGTCCAGGCACAATGGGGCCGTGACCACCGACGCCGCGCCTCGCGCCCGACTCCGTCCCGGAGCCGCGGCGCTATTGGCATCGGGCGCGGTCGTCGAGGCGGCGGTGCGATTGCGACTGGCGCCGGTGACCGCGCGCAGCTCCCCCGGCACTCTCGGTGTATGCGCGCTCTCCGCGCTCTCGGCACTCCCGCTGATCCTGCCGAGCGCGGCCACCGCGGCGACGGTGATCCTTGCGGTCAGCCTGCTCTCGCTGGTCGCCTTCCACAGCTTGACCGTCAGTGGGCTGATAGCCGCGACGCTGGCCGGCTACCGGGCCGGACGCGGCGGGCCGCCGTTGCTGGTACTCGCCCTGTGCCTGCCTTTCCTGATCGCGGTTCTGGTCGGGCCGCGCCCGGCTTCCTCGGAGAGCGCCGCACTGACGCTGCTGACGGCCGCGCTGGTTCCCGCGGCCACGCTCGTCGGCGCGTCCGGTCGGCTGCGCGCGCAGGACGAAGAGGGCAGCGCGCACCGCCAGGACTTCGAGGAAAAGCTGCTGGAGCACACGAAACGCGGCGAGCGCGCCCGGATCGCGCGCGAACTGCACGACATCGTCGCGCACCACATCTCGATGGTCTCGGTGCAGGCGGAGACCGCGCGGCTGACCACGCCCGGTCTGCCGGAGGCGGGAG
This sequence comes from Actinospica robiniae DSM 44927, assembly GCF_000504285.1. NCBI lineage: Bacteria > Bacillati > Actinomycetota > Actinomycetes > Catenulisporales > Actinospicaceae > Actinospica > Actinospica robiniae. The sequence goes on from NZ_KI632511.1 coordinate 2,248,889, forward strand.
CGCGCCGCTTCCAGGCGATCGGCGACACGGCGCGGGCCGCGCTGACCGAGATGCGCCGGCTGCTGGGTGTGCTCAAGGATGACGAGTGGCCGGACGCCGAGACGCCGCCGCTGCGTCCGCAGCCGGGGCTCAGCCACGTCACCGAGCTGGTCGACGAGGCGCGCGAGGCCTCCGGTTCGGCGACGCGGCTGCTGCTGAGCGGCCGTCCGGCGGCGCTCGACCCGGGCGTGGAGCTCGCCGCGTACCGCATCATCCAGGAGGCTTTGACGAACGCGCGCAGGCACGCGCCGGGCGCCGCGGTCGACGTCGAACTCTGCTACGGGGAGACGGAGGTCCGGATCCGGGTGCGCGACAACGGGCCGGGCGTGGTGAGCGCGCAGGTGGACGCCGCGGCGGCCGGCCACGGCCTGGCCGGGATGCGCGAGCGGGCTGCGGCCGTGGGTGGCGCGCTGACGGCCGGGGCCGTGGCGGGCGGCGGCTTCTCGGTCGAGGCGGCCCTTCCGGCGAAACCTCAGGAGACGGCGTGACCGAGACATCCCCGGTGCGGCTCGTGGTCGCGGACGACCAGGCCATCGTGCGCGACGGCTTCGCGGCGCTGCTCGACTCGCAGCCCGATCTGTGCGTCGTCGGCACTGCCGGCGACGGCGCGCAGGCCGTGCGGGTGTGCCAGGAGGCGCAGCCCGACGTCGTGCTGATGGACATCCGGATGCCGGTGATGGACGGCATCGAGGCCACCCGGCGGCTGGCCGGGCAGGGCCCGCGCTCCCTCATGCTGACCACGTTCGACCTGGACGAATACGTCTACGAGGCCTTACGCGCGGGCGCGTCCGGCTTCCTGCTCAAGGATGTGACCGCCGAGCGGCTGTTCGACGCGGTGCGCGTGGTTGCGGCCGGCGACGCGCTGCTGGCGCCGGCCGTCACCCGCCGTCTGATCAAGGAGTTCGCCACGCGGGGCCCCGCGCCGGTGCCGGACACCGCGGGCGCCGCGACGCTGGCCGCGCTCACGCCGCGTGAGACGCAGGTGCTGCGGCAGGTGGCCGAGGGACTCTCGAACCAGGAGATCGCGGACCGCCTCGTGGTGACCGAGCAGACCGTGAAGACGCACGTCAGCCGGATGTTGATGAAGCTGGGTCTGCGCGACCGGACCCAGGCCGTGGTCTTGGCCTACGAATCAGGGCTCGTGGTGCCGCGGGCCGGACGCTGAGCGGGCTCCGGCTCAGAGCGGCCCGTCGGTCTCGGCGGCCTGGTCGGCGACCTGTTCGAGCGCCTCGGCGATGCGGTCGAGCTGTTCCTCGTCGAGGACGTCGACGAGGTAGGCGCGGACGGTGGCGAGGTGACCGGGGGCGACTTGTTCGAGCTTGGCCCGGCCGGCCTCGGTCAGCACGGCGAACACGCCGTGGACGATCTCGCAGTTGCGCCGGCGCACCAGGCCGGACTTCTCCAACTGGCCGACCTGGTAGGTCAGCCCGCTCTTGGAGGTGTAGAGCGCCTCGGCGAGTTCGGCCATGCGCATCTCGCCGTCCTCGGTCCCGGCGAGCCGGACCAGTACCTCGTACTGCAGGTGGGAGAGCCCGGCCTGCTCCTTGAGCTGCTGCTCGACCCGCCGCGCGACCAGCGCGCCGGCGGCGAGGAAGGCCTGCCAGGCGCGCATCTCCCGCGCGTCCAGCCATTTCGTCGCCGGCGCCGGCGACGTACCGTGCGGCGCCTTCTCGCTCACGGCACCAGTCTACCAGGGGTTGTTCAAATTTGAACTCTGCCGTACGCTGAGCCTCATGAGTTCAAATTTGAACCTTCCGGCCGCGTCCGTGCGCACCCGAGTGCACGTGCCGCTGCGCTTCGGCGACGGGTTCCGCGCCGAATCCGAGCTGGTCACCTTCCACGGACTGGCCGACGGGCTCGAGCATGTGGCCGTGGTGCTCGGCACGATCGAGCCGGGTCAGGTGCCGCTGGTGCGGCTGCACTCCGAGTGCCTGACCGGGGACGTGTTCGGCTCGGCCCGCTGCGACTGCGGCCCGCAGCTGCGCGAGGCGGTCGAGCGGATCTCCGAGCGCGGCGGGTACCTGCTGTACCTGCGCCAGGAGGGCCGCGGCATAGGCCTGTACAACAAGCTCGACGCGTACGCCCTCCAGGATCAGGGCCTGGACACCTACGCCGCCAACGCCGCGCTCGGGCTGCCCGAGGACGCGCGCGACTACACGGCCGCCGCACAGATGCTCCGCACGCTCGGCGCCGACCGGATCGACCTGCTGTCGAACAACCCCGACAAGGCTCGACAGCTGCTCGACCACGGCATCGAGCTGAGCGAGCGGGTGAGCACCGGCGTGCACGCCACCTCGCACAACCGCGGCTACCTGATGGCCAAGGCGACGCTGACCCACCACAGCCTCGACCTGGCCGCGCTGGTCTAGCAGGCCACCGGGTCGATCAGGGCTCGAGTTTCAGGGCACAGATCTCAGATCCACGGCTCAGCCGGATCGGGCAGCGCCGAACGGGGGCGCCGCATCATCGCCACCCCTTCCTCGACCCGGCCCTGGCCGATCAGCAGCCTGGCATGCAGATCAGCGCTCAGCGAGTGATCCGGGCTCGACTCCAGCGCTTCGAGCGCCTCCTCGTGCCGTCCGTCGGCCTCGAGCAGCGCGGCCAGGCTCCAGGCGGCGTACCACTCGCCCGCGTGCGGGTGCGCGCGCAGCTCGTCCACCGCCTGCTCGATCCGGCCGCCGGCGGCGAGCAGCCCGAGCCGCCGCTCGAACAGCTCCCAGCTCATGTCGAGCGCGCCGTCCGGCGAGTCCTCGAGCACGGCCAGGGCTTCGTCCGCGCGCCCCGAGGCAGCCATCAGCTCGGCCCAGGTGTAGCGGAGCCAGTCCGCCTCACCGCCCAGCGGCCCGTCGCTCAGCACCTGCAGCGCCTCGTCCGCCTGGCCGGTGCGCACCAGCAGGCCGGCCAACACGATCGCCGGGTGCGGCCGTCCCGTCGCGACCAGCGGCGCAAGGACGGCGACCGCGCCGTCCACGTCCCCGCCGTGCTCGAGGTGGCGGGCCAGGCGGAAGGCGGCCTGGTCCCCGCCGTGCCCGTCGATCAGGGCGCGCAGTTCCTCGTGCCGGTTGTGCCGGGCCAGCAGATCGGCGAGATGCTCGACCAGGTTCACGCAGGTCATGCTCTGCACCCGCACGTTGCGCTGGAGCGTGGCCACCGCGTCGTCGACCCGGCCGGTGCGCTCGAGCACGGTCGCGAGCAGATCGATCGCCTGCCAGCGTTCCAGCGCAGCCGCGGCGGCCGCGTACTCGTCGAGCGCGTCGATGACCTCCTCGTCCCGGCCGAGCCCGTCGCTGATGTCGACCAGCGCCCGCGCGTGGAAGGAGTCTGCGACACGGGGGCGCAGCATCGCGAAGGCCTCGTCCACCCGGCCGTCCCGGGAAAGCAGCGCGGCCGCGTAATTTACAGCCGATCGCTCCCCCGCCTCGGCGTGTTCGATCGCCAGATCGATCGCTTCGTCGGCCCGGCCGCAGGAGACGAGCACCCCGGCGAGGGACTGCACGGCGTGCCACCAGCCGGTGTCGGCGAACGGCGTGAGCAGGGCGAGCGCGTCATCGTGCCGGCCCTGCTCGGCGTGACGTGCGGCGATGGCGCGCGCGCAGTAGAAGTCGCCTTCCTCGGCAAGACGTTCCACTTCCCGCACGTGTCCATGCTCGATCAGCACGTCGACGTGGTGCGGCGCGAGCCACCCGTCGTGCGGGCGGCCGCGCCGGTTGAGCTTGGCGTCAGTCTCCACGACTACCACCGATAACCCCGAGTTCTGACTTGCAAACGTGCGGCCCCGCGTCACGCCTGTCGCAGAGCGCTGTTCCGCGCGCCGGCGGGGCGCCGGGGCGGGCTCAGGGCCTACCATCAATGCTGTGAATGACGTCGGCACGCTCGTGCTGACCCGCGCCAAGACGGGTCGGCGCGACGGCTACCGCAGCTACAAAGTCCTGATAGACGGCGCCGAGGCCGGCAAGATCAAGCGCGGCGAGACGCTCCGCTTCCCGCTCGCGGCGGGCCGGCACACTCTTCAGCTGAAAATCGACTGGTGCGCCAGCCGGATCCGGCCCTTCGCCGTGCAGGACGGGCAGGCGGCCGCCTTCGGCTGTGCGCCCTCGGACGCCTTCGGCGGCTTGGAGAACATCACCAGCGGCGCGGCGAAGTACATCACGCTACGTCCCCTCGCCGATCCCGCTGATCTTGCCGCGCTCGAGACCGTCCCGCATGCGGAAGCGGCCGGGTACATCAAAGTGGTGGGCGTCGGCTTCATCGCTGGATTCGCAGCCCTCCGGCTGGATCTGGCACATCGTCGACGCCGGCTCGACCGCGGCGGGCGTGCTGTTCGCGAGCGGCGTAGTCGTATGGATCCTCTCCATCATCGTCTTCGCGGTGGTCAAGAAGGTGTTCGAGCTGTAATCGGTCATAGCCCCTCCCGCGCACCGCGGCCACGGGTACCGTGGGGACATCATGGAAACAGGCTACGAACACGCATTCGCCGTGTATGAGAGGCTCGCGCGGGCGGCCGATACCGGCCCCGGCGTGGCGATCCTGGTCGCCGGAGTTCCCGGGGCGGGCAAGAGCACGCTGGCCGAAGGGTTGGCGCGCAGCCTGCGGGCACCGGTATTCTCCATCGACTGGCAGCTCGGCGCGCTGACGCCGTTTCGGGTGCTGACCAACGAGAACGCCTCGCCGATAGCGGAGATGATGCTCGTCGCGGCGCAGGCCCGGCAGCTGCAGCTCGGTCTGGACGCGGTGCTCGACGCGCTCGGGCACAAGGCCGTCGATCGGCGCCGGTACCGCGCCATCGCCGAGAATTTGGGCGGAAGCTTCGTCGGCGTGGAATGCACGTGCTCTGACGATGCGGTGCACCGGACCCGGGTGGAGGGGCGCGATCGCGGCATCCCCGGCTGGAAGCCGACCGTCGCGTGGGAGCACGTGCTGCGGATGAAGGCGGCCTGGGAGCCCTGGGAAGAGCCCCACCTGGTGCTGGACTCGGCGAAGCAGGGCTCTGCGGAGATGCTGAAGCTGGCGCTCGACGAGGTGAGCGCGAGCCTCAGAGCTCGATGACGACCTTGATGTCGTCCGCGCCGCGCTCGAACGCCTCCTCCGCCTTGGCCAGCGGCACCCGCCGGGTGATCAGCTGCTCGAGCCAGCTCGTGTCCGCGGCGGCGAGGGCGCTGGCCGCGGCCCGGTAGTGGCGCATGTTGGCGTTGACCGTGCCGAACACGACCCGGTTCTCCAGCACCAGCTCTCGGTTGAGCGTGCCCGCGTCGATCTCGACGTTGTGCCCGATCGGCGTCACGCTGGTCATGCACACGATGCCGGCCGGGGTGACCGCGTTGACCACGCTCATCGCCACCTCGGGCGAACCGGTGGCCTCGATGATGATGTCCGGCTTGACCTTCGCGGCCACCTCGTCGATCGCGCCGGTGTGGTACTGGCCGCCGAGCGCGTCCACCATCCGCGGCTTGGCCCCGGCCGCGGCCCGGTCCAGCACGTGCACCTGCAGGCCGCGGGCGGCCCCGAGCAGCGCGGCCAGCAGCCCGATCGGGCCGGCGCCGGTGACCAGCAGCCGCTCCGGGTGCTGCCAGGCGCGGGTGTTGATCTGCTCGATCTGCTCCCAGGCCTTGGCCACCACCGTGGTCGGCTCCATCAGCACGCCGACCTGCGAGAGCGCCGGGTCGAGCGCCACCGCGTAGTCGGCCTCGATGCTCCACATCTGGGAGCCGAAGCCGTCGCGGCCCTCGATGCCGCGCTCGGTGTAGCGGTTGTTGCGGCACATGTCGAACTCGCCCTGCGCGCAGGCCGGACAGGGCTCGGGGTCCGGGCGCCGCACCACCCCGACGACGAGGTCGCCGACCGAGAAGCCGCTGCCCTCCGGCGCGGTGCGCACCCGGCCGAAGGACTCGTGCCCGAGCACCAGCCGCTCCCGGCCCTCGGGCGCGGTGCCGTAGTCGCCGAGTGAGATCTCCACGTCGGTGCCGCACACCCCGAGCGCGATGCCGTCGACGAGCAGCTCGCCCGGACCGGGTTCGGGGTCGGGGACTTCCAGCACGGCGAGCGAGTCGGGCGTGCGCGGCTTCACGGTCAGCGCGAGCATGCGGATCGACCTTCCAGTCGGACGGCGTGGGCCGTGCACAAGGTGGCATGCCCAGGATCGGCGGCGCCCGGCGCACGGGGCAACCGGACCCGGAGCCGCGGGAGCGGGCACTGGTCTGTTCGGGTAGGCGGGTCCTCCATCCGTAGCACAGCGGGGCTCTCCGCGCCGGCTCCGGACGGGCCGCGGCGGCCGGTTCGTGTGAGCCTGGAGGGGTGAGTCTCGCCGCCGTACGCGCCGCGGACGAGGCGGCGCTGCAGGACGGCGCGCCGCCCTCGCCCCCCGCCGTCGTGCTCATCGGCGTGTCCGGCAGCGGCAAGACCACCGTCGGCGCGCTGATGGCCAAGCGGCTCGGCTGGATCTTCGCAGACGGCGACCGCTTCCACTCCCCCAGCAACATCGCCAAGATGATGGCGCTCAAGGCGCTGACCGACGCGGACCGCAGCCCCTGGCTGGCCGAGATCGGCGGCTGGATCGACCAGGAGAGCGAGCAGAGCCAGGCCTGCGTGGTCGCCTGCTCGGCGCTCAAGCGGGTCTACCGGGACGTGCTTCGCGACGGACGGCCGCAGGTGCGGCTGGTGTACCTGGTCGTGCCCTCGGAGCGGCTGCGCTCGCGGATGCTCGCCCGCGAGGGCCACATGTTCGCCGCCGACATGCTCGCCAGCCAGCTCGCCATCCTCGAGCGCCCCACTCAGGACGAGGGCGTGTATCAGGTTACTTCGATGCCCACGCCCGCGCAGACCGTGGACGCCGTGATCCGGTCGGTGCACCTCGAGCCGTTCGTCGTCGCCCACACCGCGGACCGGCCCGTCCGCTGAATCCTGCGCTGCGCCAGAATCGCCGCATGGCACAAGTCCACCTGGTCTACGCGCATCCGAGCGCGCACAGCTTCACGCGGGAGATCCTCGACTCCTTCGTCGCCGGCCTGGAGCGCGCCGGCCACACGCACACGATCTCAGACCTCTACGCCATGGACTTCAGGTCAGAGCTCTCTCTCGCCGAATACGAGCGCGAATCCGCCTACCTGGCCGACGCTCCCATCCCGGAGGACGTCGCCGCCGAGCACGCGAAGCTGAACGCGGCCGACGTGTGGGCGTTCGTCTATCCGGTCTGGTGGGCCGACTGCCCCGCGCGGATGAAGGGCTGGTTCGACCGGGTGTGGACGGTCGGGTTCTCACACAAGCCCGCGGGCCTGCGTCGGGCCGAGAAGGCCTTCGTGCTCTGCACAGCCGGATACACGTCCGAGCAGCTCGAAAACGACGGGTGCCTCCGCGCCATGAGGACGGTGATGCTGCAGGACCGGATCGGCATGAAGGCGCGGCACAAGGAGTTCACGGTCTTCGGCGGCTCGATCCTGCGCACCACGGACGCGCCGGATGCCGCCGAGCTTTGGCAGAAGCTCAAGAGCCGTCACCTGGCTCAGGCAGCTGAATGCGCCGCATCGATCTGACAGGGTGACGGTGGTCAGATCCGGCGACGGCAGAAGTTCTCGATGAGCGCCAGCGCGGGGTCCTATGCCGGATCGCTCGTCCTGATCAGGGCGGTTCGTTGATCGGGACGACGCGGAACCGTCGACGGTCGAGTCCGAGATATTTGACCGATCGATCTAGAAACAGCTACGGTTCCGTTCATGGCGAGGACCAAGGAGTTCGATCCGGACACCGTCCTGCACAAGGCGCTGGAACTGTTCTGGGAACGCGGCTACGAGGCCACTTCGATGGCCGACCTGGTCGAGCATCTGGGCATCGCCCGCGCCAGTATCTACGCCACCTTCGGCGGCAAGCACGAGCTCTACCTGCTGGCGTTCGATCGCTACCTGCAGGAGCGCGACGGCGCGGTCGTCGAGCGCCTGTCCCAGCCGGGGCCGGCGCTTCCGGCGGTGCGCGCGCTGGTCCGGGCGTACGCCGACGAGTCCCTGCGGGACGAGCGCCGCCGCGGCTGCATGGTGGTCAACGCCGCCGTGGAGGTCATGCCGCGCGATCCGCAGATCGCCCGGAGGGTCGAGGCGAGCTGGGACACCCTGGAGACGGCGCTGACCTCGGCGCTGACCCGCGCCCGCGCGCAGGGCGAACTGGCGCCCGGCAAGGATCCGCGCACACTCGCCCGCTTCCTGCTCGTGCTGTTGCAGGGCATGCGCGTGCTCGGCCGCGCCCACCCCGACACCGGCCGGCTGCGCGACGCCACCGCGCAGGCCCTGGCGATCCTGGACTGAGAGCCCTTCCATGGCTACAAGCGCTTCCGCATGCCCCTATTCTGGACCGATCGGTCTCGCTAGTGCCGGCCAATGACAATGGAGAACACGAATGAACGCACGCTTCACCGGCAAGGTCGTCCTCGTCACCGGCGCGGGCTCCGGCATAGGCCGGGCTACCGCGTGCGCCTTTGCCCGTGAAGGCGCCGTCGTGGTCGCGGCCGGGCGCAACGCCGAACCGCTCGAGCAGACCGTCAAGCTGATCGAGAGCGAAGGCGGAGCCGCGACGGCCGTCACCGCCGACGTCACCTCCTCAGCTGACGTCGCTCGGCTCGTCGCGACCACCGTGCGGCGCCACGGCGGTCTGCACATCGCTTTCAACAACGCCGGGACGCTCGAGGCCGGCGCGCTCGCGGACATGGACGAAGCCGCCTGGGACCGGCAGCTCGCCGTGAACCTGACCGGCACTTTCCTCAGCATGAAGCACGAGATCGCCCACATGCGCACCCACGGCGGCGGCGTCATCGTCAACACTGCCTCGAACGTCGGCGCGCACATACGCCTGCCGAGCCTCGGCGCCTACGCGGCCACCAAGGCGGCCGTCAGCACCCTGACCCAAGCGGCGGCGAAGGAGCACATCGGCGAAGGCATCCGCATCAACGCCGTCAGCCCCGGCCCCACCGACACGCCGATGTCCCTGCGCCCGGGCGAGAACGCCGATCAGCGCGCCGAGCGGATGAAGCAGACCCTCCCGATCGGCCGGGTCGGAGCGCTCGACGAGATAGCCGCAGCAGTGCTCTGGCTCGCTTCGCCGGAGGCTGGTTTCACCGTCGGGCACGACCTCGTGCTCGACGGCGGCGCCAGTGCATAGACGGCGGACCGGCCGCCAGCTCGTGGCAGAGCAATGATCAACATCATCGATTGTTGATCAGCTGAGCGATCGTCGGGTGGGGGCGGGTGCTTCGCTTCGCCCACGGTTTCGTTTGCCCACCCAGCCCACCCGTTGCGTTGGCGGGGCGGGCTGCAGTTTCAAGACGAAAATCGCCGCTGGCAGGCCCTTCCTCGGAGAGAGTGCCGGGCTCGTGTGGGTGCTGGCGTTGGTGGGGCGGGTTGGGGTTCGGGGTGGTCGGGTGCCGGGTGTGTGCTCTCTCCTCGGTCGGTCCCCGGAGGCAATCAGGAACCTGCCGGGAGGTCAAGCGGCGGTGGTTTCCGCTGCTGGCGCGGTGTCTGTCAGTGGTTGCGAATCAAGGTGGTGTGTTGTCTGGGGATCCATTGTGCCATGCGTTCTTCCGGGGTAGCCCATTCGAGGACGCGGCGGGGGCGGGTGTTGAGGAGGTGTTCGACGTGGCGGAGGTCTTCGAGGGTGTGGCGGGAGAGGTCGGTGCTCTTGGGGAAGTACTGGCGTAGGAGGCCGTTGGTGTTCTCGTTGGTCGGCCGCTGCCAGGGTGAGTGGGGGTCGCAGAAGAACACGGGCATGCCGGTCAGCTCGGTGGTCTCGCGGTGGCGGGCCATTTCGGAGCCCTGGTCCCAGGTGAGTGATTTGAGGATCTGGGCGGGCAGGTCGGCGAGTTGGGCGACGAGGGCGTCGCGCATCGTCTCGCCGGTGCGCCGGTGGGGCAGGTGGATGAGTCTGAGGTAGCGGGTGTGGCGGCACACGAGGGTGCCGATCTGGGAGCGCTGGTGCTTGCCGATGATCAGGTCGCCTTCCCAGTGGCCGGGTTCGGAGCGGTCGTCGGCGGCGGCGGGGCGCTGGCGTATCGAGGTCATGTGGGGTATCGGGCCGGCGTGGCCGGGTTTGGCGCGTGTGTGGGGAGTGCGCAGGCGGCGCCCGGTGCGTAGTTTCGCTTTCTTCTCCCCGACCAGGCCGGCGTAGTAGGCCTGGTAGATGCTCTCGGCGCAGGCGCGCTGGTGCCACTGGTCGGGGTGGGCGGCGGCGAGGTGTCCGGCGATCTGGCCGGGCGACCAGCCGGCCGCGAGGAGTGCGTGTACCTGTTCGCGCAGGGGCTCGTTCGCTTCGATCTTGGCCGGGCGGTCGCGGCGTCGGGCGAGGTAGGCCTGGTTGTGGGCGTAGTAGGGGTCATAGACCCCGTTGGGTCTGCTGTTGCGCTCGATCTCGCGGTAGACGGTCGCGACGCTCTTGCCGATCGCCTCGGCGATCAGCGGTTTGGGGCGGCGTGCACGGGTGCCGTCGGCGATCACGATCCGGTCTTGGAGTGAGAGGAAACGGGCTGAGACCCGGGCTGGTTCATCGATGCTCACCCCACCAGCGTGCTGGAGCCAGCGGCAGCCGGCGCTTTCGGATACTCCGGCCGCCGCTGCCGCCTGCCTTTGGGTATAGCCCGAATGGATGAGCTCGAAGAACCGGTACTTGACCTCGCGCGCAACGGGTATCCCAGTCGGATTGGGCACGTACGAAACCTCTCAACGAGAAGTTCGCAACCATCACTGGAAACCGCCTGGCGGATTCTGCAGGGCGCCGCTTGACCTCCCGGCAGAACCCTGATCGGGCTTCGCCTGCCCGACCGAGGAGAGAGCCCACCCCCTGGGGAGTGGTGTGAGCTGCGCTCGGGCCCGGGTCCCGGCCCGTGGCCTGGCCGTGCTCGATCCGGAAGAATCCTGCACCGCTCGTATGCGGCCGCTTCTCTTCGACTGCGTGGTCCGGGAGCCGTGCGGATCAGTGTCCGGCGGCCCGGCCGCGGCCGATACAGGATCATGCATCACCGCTCCTGGTGGACGGTGGTGTGATGCTTCGCGCAGTACAGCCGGAGGTTTCCGACTCTCGTCTCTCCGCCGTGCGCGAACGGGACGATGTGGTGGGCGTGCAGGGCGAACGTGAGGGGGCGGTCACAGCCCGGGTAGGTGCAGTACCGGTCGCGCCACGCGAGAAACCCGCGCTGCGCGGGCGAGGCCAGACGCGCCCGCGGGTCATGGTCCAGCGCGACCCCGTCGAAGGTGCCCGTACGCCCGTCGGTCACCAGCTCGTGGCGCCTGGGATCACCGCGCTTGGGCAGGCGCCCGGCCGGAACCAGTGCCCCGAACACCGTGCGCGCACAGCCGGCCGGGATCTCCGCGTGCACCGCAGGATCCTTCATGCCCGCCACATGCGCGGAAGGGTCCTTCATGCCCGCCACATGCGCGGAAGGGTCCTTCATGCCCGCCACATGCGCGGAAGGGTCCTTCACGGCCGCCGCGGGTACGGCAGGATTCTTCACGGCCGCCGCGGGTGCGGGAGGCTCGATGGTGACGGCGAGCGCGGGTAGGGAGAAGTGGGCGTGGCGCTGCTCGGGCGGGGCATCGAGGAAGACCTGTGCGAGCCGGGTGACTGCCTCCGCGTTCATCTGCTCGGTGCTGCGCACGTCCTCCGGTACGATCTCGCCGCCGTCGAACTGCCGGACCCGGATCATCTCGGCGACCTGCAGATCGACCGCGGCCTGGAAAACGGCGCCGCGCACCGGATCGAGCAGGATCTCACACCGGTGCATCTGACCCTCCCCGCACGTGGTGATCCGGGCGAAGGAACGCTCGCGCTCCCGCGCATGACGCGCCTCGATCGAACCCGGCGCGACCTGCTCCTCCAGCACCCGCACCCGCTCCAACCCCGCCCGCGCACCGCGCTCCCGGGTCACCTCGAGCGTCTTGGCGGCCTCCACCGCAGGGTCCAGACCCGTCGCCCGCACCGCCTTGACCGTGCGCGCCAGTGCCCGCGCGGAATCAGGCCCGATCATCCCGGAGCACAGTTCCCCCTCCACCCCCGGCAGCCGCGCCAGCAGCCGGGCGTCGTGCGCGAGCGCGCGGGCCCGGCCCTCGGTCACATCCAGCACCGTCGCCAGCCACGGACCCACACCCCCACGCGCGATACCCAGCCGATCCCCCTCACCGACCAGCGTCAGCAGCATCCCGTGCAGCGCCTGCGCCGCCCGGCCCACCTCCACGATCGCCTCACGCACCACGTCAACCCGCCCCACATCATCCCCACCCGCCCGCGCACGCTCGAGCACCCCGCGCACCACGCGGGACATCGACTCGACCTGCCCAGCCACCCCGTCCACGACACCCTCCCATACCAGCCCCGACAACCCCGAACGCTCCTATTCTAGAGGCCGCCACTGACAAAAGACGTGTATACGACCCTTGCGTGGTAAAAGAATCAGGGATATTCCCGGGAACCCGCGGACGTCCCCGGGCGTTGAAGTAAGAGATGGGAACGGTGCCGGAACCGGCGATACAGGAATCTACGTGATGCAACATCCTGTATCGAGCACAGCCGAACCACCGGACACCACTCCACAAGGCTGAGCGAACCAGGCAGCCGAAGAGGAGCGTCGGTCGGGTCAGGGCGGTGCAGGATTCTTCCGCAAAGGGCGCGACCGGGACACCGGCCGGGACCCGGGCCCGAGCGCAGCTCGCACCACTCCCCAGGGGGCGTGCTCTCTCCTCGGTCGGGCAGGCGAAGCCCGATCAGGAACCTGCCGGGAGGTCAAGCGGCGGCGGCCTGCGCTGATGGCGGATTTTGTATCGCGCCGCTTGCTTAAGATTTAACCATTAGTGATCATGGTCGGGTGTTTTCGATGTCGCTCGTTCATGGCTTGTGCCGGTCTTCTTACCGGCTGGGTGGCGTGTGCGCGGTGGCCGGGTCGTGCCCGTCGGGCGGCCGGGGCCGGCGGTGGTGGGTTTCGGCTTTGCGGCGGGGGTGCCGATTTTCCGTGCCAGTACGGGGAAACCCCGGCGGACCCGGCCGGGTGTCGGGATCCGGTCTGGGGGTGTCGGGCGCTGCCAGGGCAGGCGCAGGTGAGCGCCGAGCCGGCGGGCGAGCCTGAGCTGGGTGTATGCGGTGATGGTCAGCCAGGTCCAGCGGTCGGCCTGCTCCGGGGTGCCCACCTGCGGCGCGGTCCAGCCGAGCGACTGCTTGAAGAACCTGAATGTATGCTCGATATCGAATCTCCGCAGATAGGCCGTCCAGAGCTGATCGAGGTCGAACCCGGTCCCGGGCCTCGCGTGGTGCCAGAGCCACAGGTCCTGCGGTGCGCGGCCGCCGGGCAGGCGCTGGGTCTGGACCCTGATCAGGGTGCCGGGCAGGCGCGGCAGTTGCTGCGCGTGCTCGCGCCAGGCGCCCTGGCGCTCGAGCTTCTGGTGCAGCCCGTGCCAGGCGGTCACGATCGTGCGCCCGCAGCGCGGCGAGTCCCGCTCGACGCGCAGGTCCGGGTCGTGCCAGGTGCCCGGGTCGGCGATCGCGAAGCGTCGGCCGTGCACGGGCGGGCGTCCCGGGGCACCGCGCGGGCGCGGCACCGGGTCGCCGTAGTAGACCCGGTCGCGGCGCACCCGTCCGAGAATCTGCCTCTCCAGGCCCCGGCCGGCGGTCAGATAGGCGATCCGGGTCAGGTCGTAGCCGGAGTCGAACACGAACAGTGCGGCAGGGCGCCCGTGCGAGAGCCCGGCGGCGGCGCAGCGCTCGAGCACCGCTTCGACCTGCGCGACGGTGACCGCGGTCGCGTCCTCGGCCACGGCGAGGCGGCGCGCGTCGAGCGGTGCGCACCACGAGTGCGCGCCCCACTCCAGCCCGACCGCGACCGAGTACGGCCATCCCGGCACGGTGCCGCGCCGGTTGCCGCACGCACACGAGTGATGGCAGTGGTGGCGCTCGCGTGCGCACTCGGCGTGCGGACGATGCCACGAAGAGACATCGATCGCGAATTTCAACGGTCCGTCATCCAAGGGTTCCCACACGCTGGTGATCAATCCGGCCAATGCCGGCACGTCGATCTCGCCACTGGCCACGGCGTCGTACAGGGCCCCGTGACCACGACGAAACGGCCGCTGCAGCGACAACTCGGCGAGCGAGCGCACCCGACCGTCCGTCGCGAGTACCGCATCGACGAGATCGAACAAAGAATCCGCGCGCCGCGCGAAGCAGCCGTGCACCCCGGCCCGAAACCCCCGCAGAACCTTCAACGACCCCCCGCCCCCGGCCGCGCGGGACTGGCCGGGCTCCTCACGGCATGGCATCATGAGACCCACGGCCACCTACCTTCTTCGTATCCTTCGACAGAAACGAAGAATCGCAGGTGGCCGTGCCGCGCGTCAGCAGAACACCGAAACTCCCCCAGAAACGATCTCGCCGAGGTTAAATCTCAAGCAAGCGGCGCCATGCAGAATCCACCACCACCCCAAGCCACCGCCGCTTGACCTCCCGGCAGGTCCCTGATTGCCTCCGGGGACCGACCGAGGAGAGAGCACACCCCCGCAACCCCACCACCCCGAACAACAGCCCGCCCCACCAACGACAGCAGCCACACGACCCCGGCACTCTCTCCGAGAGGAGGGCCCCCGCCGGAGGCGAAAGCTTGAAACCCCAACCCACCCCACCAACGCAACGGGCGGACAGGGTGGACAGACGAAACCAGCGAAGCGAAGCGGCCGCCAACAACCTGACGACCACTCAGCCGATCATCAATCGATATTAGGCTGACGCCATGAGCATGCGCCACGAAGACGTGCACCAGCAGTATCGGACGACTGATCTGCTTCGGATCCGGCGGGAGACGCACGAGCGCTTCAGCGAGCAAGAGGTCGATCTCCACGCGCAATCCGTCGAGTTGCTCGACCTCGTCGGTGACGAGGCGCTGCTCGACGTCGGCTGCGGTCCCGGTGACTTTCTCCGTTCCCTGCGCGGCCGCGGGCATCGCGGCCGGCTGGCCGGGCTCGACCAGTCGGCCGCCATGATGGCCGAGGCGGCTGAGGCCGAGCCCGGGATCGAGTGGGTCGAGGGGCAGGCGGACGCGCTGCCGTTCGCGGACGGCGAGTTCGGCGTGATCTCCGCGCGGCACATGCTTTACCACGTCCCGGACATTCCCGCGGCGCTGCGCGAGTTCGCCCGCGTCGTCGGCAAGGGCGGCGTCGTGCTGGCGGCCACCAACGGCCCGCGCAACACCCCGGGCCTCGCCGAACTCGAAACGGCGGTGGCGCACCGCTTCAACCTCCGAGAGGCGCGGAGGTCGGCAGGGCCGTTCAGCACGGCCAACGCGCCCGGCCTGTTGCGCGCCGCGTTCCCGGTCGTGGAGGAGCGGATCCTGACCAACGCGCTGGTCTTCACCGAGGCGAAGCCGATCGTCGATTACCTCATGACGCTCTCGGTACCGCAGCAGGCCGCCGACGACCCCGAGTTGTTCCGCAGCATCCGAGCCTGGGCCACCGTGCAGGCCGAGATGTGGCTCTATGTGCGCGGGGGCGTGTGGCGCGACCCCAAGAGCGTGGGTCTGTACCGCTGCGTCGCGGGCTGACGGGTCACCGGCTTACAGCGTGCAGTGTACCTCGACGGTGAGGTCGAGCATGCGGGCGGCGAGGCCCTTCATCCCGAGGACACCGAACTCGTAGCGGTCGACGGTCGTGGTGGCGCGCGCCGTGAAAGTACCCTGCTGCACCGACAGCTCGCGCACCTGCAGCGTCAGCGGCCGGGTGACGTCGCGCACGGTCAAGGTGCCGGTGAGGGTGGAGCCCTCGCCGACGCCGGCGGAGAAGACGATCGTCGGGTGGTTCGCGGTGTCGAGCAGGCTCTTGGCCCGCACCTTCTTGTCCCGACCCGGGTTCGCGCTGTTCACGCCCGCCGCGTCGATCTCCACCCGGACGTTCGAGCCGGCGACCGGGTCCGTCACCTGTACGGTGCCGGAGCGGATCGGGAAGACGCCGTGCACCGCGCCGAGGCCGAACAGGTGCCTGGTGGCGAACGAAATCTTCGATGCGGCGGTATCGACCTTGTACGCGCCGGTGGGCGGGAGGGCGAACTCCTGGTTCGATTCGTTACTCATGAGACCATTATCACGAATCTTAGTCTTCTCAGGCGTTCGTCGGCGCGGCGAGTGCCCGCAGGGTGCTGTCGACGTCCTCGAATGTAGTCAGTGGGTTGATCAGGCAGAGCCGCAGCACACTGCGGCCCCGCAGCGTGGTCGTCGTCACGGCTGCTCGGCCGTCGGCTGCGAGGGCCGCAGCGCGGGCCTGGTGCTCCGCCGCGTCGGCGCCGCGCAGCGCGAAGGTGACGATGCCGCACTGCGCGGGCGTGACGAGATCCCAGTGCTCGGATTCGCGCAGCCGCGCCTCGGCGTGCCGGGCGAGGTCGAGGCAGGTGGAGATCGCGGCGCGGATCCGGTCGGCGCCGTAGATCGTGAAGGTCAGCCAGAGTTTGACCGCCCGCGCGCGCCGCGTCATCTCGGGCGAGCGGTTGCGGTAGTCGCCGAGGCCCGAGCGGGCGGTGACGTCGCTCAGGTACTCCGGGTCGACGCTGAAGGTCTCGAGCAGCGTGCCGGGCCGGCGGATGAAGACGCAGCCGGCTTCCACGGGCTGGAACAGCCACTTGTGCGGGTCGAGGACGAGCGAGTCGGCCCGGGCCAGCCCGGACATCGCCGCGCGGCCCTCATCGGTGAGCGCGACCGGACCGCCGTACGCGCCGTCGACGTGCAGCCAGAGCCCTTGCGCCGCGCAGAAGTCGGCGAGCTCGTCGAGCGGGTCGATCGCGCCGGTGTTCGTCGTGCCGGCGGTGGCGGCGACCAGCCAGAGCCGGCGCCCGGCCGCGCGGTCCGCGGCCACGGCCGTCGCGAGCGCGGCCAGGTCGAAGCGCAGGTCCTCGTCGCTCGGGAGGATCCGCACATCCTCGTCGGGCACGCCCAGCAGCCGAAGCCCGCGCGGCAGGACGGAGTGGGTCTGGTCGCTCAGGTACGCCACGCCCGGCCCGGCCACGCCGCGCGCGGCGGCGAGCGCGGTCAGGTTCGCCGTCGCGCCGCCGCTGACCATGACCGAATCGGTGCCCTCGGGCAGGCCGAGCAGCGAGCGCAGCCAGTCGAGCACGACGTACTCGACGGCCGACGGCCCGGGCGCGGTCGCCCACGAGGTCGCGGTGGCGTTGAAGCCGGTGGCCAGCCAGTCGCCGAGGATCGCAGCGTATGAAGACGGCCCGGGGACGCGGGCGAAGTAGCGCGGATGGTCGAGGTGCTGCTTGTAGGCGAGCGCCTTGACCATCTGGTCCAGCGCGGCGTCGGCGTCGGAGCCGCCGCGGGGCACCGGGCCGCCGAGTTCGGCGATCAGGTCGTCGGCCGGAGCCCAGTCCGCCGCGGGGTTCCCGGCGCGGCCGGCGAGGTGGTCCACGACGAGATCGACGACCCGGTAGCCGAGCCGTCGCATCTGCTCCGGTGTCAACGACGGTGAGAGGGTGTCGGCCTGGTCGAATTCCCGCGCTTCGTCGTACTCCATCAGTGCATCATAGAGTTGTCGGATCATCGCTTACGAGGGGGATGACACGCAGTGGACGGAACGGTGGCAGCGGTCAGCAGCAACGGCGAGTACTCGTTCACCAAACCCAATCGAGGCTCGATCACTCTGCTCGCCGGCCTCGGCGTGGAAGGCGACGTGCACGCCGGCGTCACGGTCAAGCACCGCTCGCGCGTCGCCCGGGACCCGACCCGGCCGAACCTCCGCCAGGTCCACCTGATCCACACCGAACTGTTCGCCGAGCTGAGCGACGCGGGATTCGACGTCGCGCCCGGACAGCTCGGCGAGAACATCACGACCAGCGGCATCGACCTGCTCGCTCTGCCCGTCGGAACCCTGCTGCGCATCGGCGGCGAAGCGGTCGTGGAGCTCACCGGCCTGCGCAACCCCTGCCTGCAGATCGAGAACTTCCAGGAGGGCCTGCTCAAGCAGGTCGTGGGCCGGGACGAGGAGGGGAACGTCATCCGCAAGGCCGGGATCATGAGCGTCGTCCAGGCGGGCGGCGTCGTCCGCCCCGGCGACCCGATCACGGTGCAGTTTCCGGCCGAGCCGTACCAGCCCCTCGAGCCGGTCTGACCGGCCGCGGCGCCTACCATGATCCGCATGGCTGCTCACTCGCTCGTGCTCTGGGACATCGACCACACCCTCATCGACACCGGCGGCCTCGGCCGCGACGCCTACGCGGCCGCGTTCCACGCCGCCACCGGCGTGGCCATCTCGGAGAACTGGCGTTTCGACGGACGCACGGAGCTGGCGGCGGCGATCGAGGCACTGTCCACGCACGGACTGTCCGCCGATTCCGGGCAGGTGCAGCGGCTTCTGGACGAGATCGAGGCCGTGCACGTGCGCCTGGCGGACGAGTTCGCTGCGCGCAGCAGGACGTTGCCGGGCGTGCGAGAGGCGATCGCGGCGTTGGCCGAGTACCCGCAGGTGCACCAGTCCGTGCTCACCGGGAACGTGCGCGCGGTGGCCGAGGTCAAGCTCGAGGCCGTGGGCCTGCTTTCCCAGCTGGACACGGAGATCGGCGCATACGGTTCCGACGCGATCGAACGCAATGCCCTGGCTCCGGTCGCGTTCGCCCGAGCCGCCGAGCTGTTGGGCGTCTCCTTCTCCGGGCCCACCACCGTGATCGTGGGCGACACGCCCCGGGACGTCGACGCCGCCGCGGCGGTCGGTGCGACGTGCTTCGGCGTCGCCACGGGGAACCACTCGACCGAGCAGCTTCAGGCGGCCGGCGCCCAGGTCGTCTTCCCGGACCTGGCCGACACGGAGGCCTTCGTCGCCGCGATCAAGGCGACGTTGCCGCTTCGCTGAAGGCCCAGCCGGACCATCGGGCGACTTCGATCTCGACGACAGGGCCCTGCGGCGGCGGCTGCTCGTACTGCGGGTACTTGGCGATCAGGAGCCTGATGGGCGCGGCTCGATCCTCTTCCTCGGTCAGGATCCGGGCGACGCCGTCGGCCCGCACCCACCACAGCCGGGTCCAGTCCGCGTCGTAGTGGTCTGCGAGCAGACACACCGCGCTGTGCCTCCGGATGTTGTCCAGGCGCTTGAGATGCGGCGAGCTCTTGGGCTTGGCGTCCACGGCGAAGTACACCCGGTCCGCGTCGACGGCGAACGTGATCGGCACCAGATGCGGCGCGTCCGCGGCGTCGACCGTGCCGAGGCAGGCCGAGCGCGCCGCGGCGAACAGCTCCCGGGAGGTGTTCTCGCTCAGCTTCACCAGTCCAGCTTGTCAGGGTCTTCGGTCAGGTTGGGCATGGGGACGCCCGGCCACGTGTACGGCGGCGGCGGGCCCGGCATCGGGATCGGGGCGCCGCGGGTGCCGTCGCCGGGGTCGACGACGATGGGCGGGTTGACCGGGCCGAGCGCGTTCGGGCTCGACGAGTCGTCGGTCGGGCCCGCCGACGCGGAGGGCTGATCCGTCGGAAAGCCGCTGGGCGCGGTGAATCCGATCGCCGGCTGGTTCGCCAGGGCGCCGGACATGGCCTGCTGCCAGATCGGGGCGGAGATGGTGGCGCCGAAGATCTCGCCGCCGTAGTACTGGCCGCCGATCGTGATCCCGGACATCGCCTCGCCCTTCTTGCCCGCGTCCACGAAGCCGGTCCACACCGCGGCCGCGAGCTGCGGCGTGTAGCCGTCGAACCAGGTGGCCACCGAGCTGTCGGTGGTACCGGTCTTCCCGGCGGACGCGCGGCCGGGCAGGCCGAGGCCGGCGGCGGTGGCGCCGTGCTGGGTGAGCACTCCCTCGAGCATCGAGGTCAGCTCGTTGGCGATGTTCGGGTCGAGCACCTTCTTGCAGATCTGGGTCTGGCCCTTGTACTGCTTGCCGCCCAGCGCGCTCACCCCGGTGATCACGTAGGGGGCGCAGTACGTTCCCTGATCGGCCAGCGTCGCGTACGCGGCGGCCATCTCGATCGGGGTGATCTGGTTGGTGCCGAGGGAGAAGGACGCGTACTGGTCCAGCGGCTTGCCGGTGCCGACGTCGTTGTCCTTGGTCACGCCCATGCTCTGGGCCAGCTGGGCGGGAGCGCACAGGCCGGTCTGGGCCTCGAGGGTCAGGAAGTAGGTGTTGACGGAGAACCAGTACGCCTGGTCCATCGGCACCACGTGGTCGGCCTTGTCGTCGTTGTCCGGCCGGTAGTTCGACGGCCAGGTGATGGAGTTCCCGCCGTTGTAGCAGGCCGCCAGCTGATGGCCGGCGAAACTGGTCAGCGGCGAAGGCGAGTCGATCGGCTGGCTCGGATCGATGCCCTGGTTCAGCGCGGCGAGGCCGGTGAAGATCTTGAACGAGGATCCGGCCTGGTAGCCGAGGGTGCCGTTGTGGCCGGGGTCGGCGGCGAGGTTGACGAAGGTCTCTCCGCGCCCGTTGCCCATCGGCCGCGACTGGGCCATCGCCTTGATCTGGCCGGTGCCCGGCTGGACCATCGCGATGGCGGAGGCGACCTTGTCGGTGGGATAGGTGTGTTGCGCGATCGCCTTGGCCGCGGCGTTCTGCGCCACCGGGTCGAGCGTGGTGTGCAGCGTCAGGCCGCCGTTCTCCCAGAGCGCGTCGCGGTCCTGGGCTTTGGATCCGTACTGCGGATCGGCCAGGAACGAGGTGTAGACGTAGTTGCAGAAGAACGAGGCCGACGTCGACGCGGCGATGCATCCGGCACTCTGCGCGGCCGGGTGCAGGCCGAGCGATGTCTGCTCGTCCGCGGCGGCCTGCTGCGGTGTCAGATACTCCAGGTCGGGCGAGGCCATCTTCTCCAACACCAGGTTGCGGCGTTCGAGCGCGGCCTGGGGGTGGGCCAACGGGTCGTAGTACACCGGGCTGTTGATGATCGCGGCGAGGGTTGCCGCCTGGGGCGCGGTGAGCCGGGAGGCGTCGGTGGAGAAGTAGCGCTGCGCCGCTGTCTGGACGCCGTACGCGCCGTTGCCGAAGTAGACCAGGTTGAGGTAGTTCTCCAGGATCTTCTGCTTGTCCATCTGCTTCTCGACCGACACCGCGTACCGCAGCTCGGTGATCTTGCGCGCGATGGTGTCCTCGACCGCCTGCTGCTGGAGCTTCTTGTTGGTGCCCGCTTCGAGCAGCAGCACGTTCTTCACGTACTGCTGGGCGATGGTCGAGCCGCCCTGGGTGCTGTCGCCCTGGGCGTCGTGGAAGAACGCGCGCACGGTCCCGGTCAGGTCGATCCCGCCGTGCTGGTAGTAGCGCGAGTCCTCGATCGCGATCAGCGCGTTGGGCATGTTCGCGTTGACTTTCGCGAGCGGGACCACGATGCGGTTGCCGTAGTCGCCCCAGGTCTGCGCGAACACCGAGCCGTCGGAGGCGAGGATGTTCGTGCGCTGCGGCAGGATCGGAGCCTGGAAGTCGTCGGGCAGGTCCTCGAAGTGGTCCGAGGCGGCCTTGACCACGAGGCCGCCGGAGCCGAGCAGCGGCAGTGCGAACCCGGCCAGCAGCACGCCGGCCAGGACGCTGATGCCGAGGAAGATCCCGAGCAGCCGCCAGGGCACCGCGCGGCGCGGCTCGTCCACCCGATCGGGCTCGTCCACCTGAGCGCGCCCGGCCGCCTCGTCGGCTCCGTCGGCTCCGTCGGACCCGCGCCCCGCGCCGGTCTCGTCGGGGCCGTCGCGCCCGGCTTCCGGCTCGGCCGGCTCCTCCGGCGGCGGCCCCTGCTCGGTGTGCTCGGTACTGCCCATGGGCTGCAATGTAGCCAGCAGCCCTGCCGGAACCGCGCAGGTCGCGGCGGATGGGCGTTTCGAAGGATGATGATAGGACCGGTGAGGCCGGTGAGGCGCCGGTTCGGGGGTATACGAGGCGAGACCACGAGGCCTTGGTCGGCGCGCGCCCGGCACGCTAGGTTGGCGCCCGACCCTCGAATCGCGTCTGGAGCACCATGGAGCAGTCCGTCCCGTCGAATCCCTCCGCCCCCCTGTCCTGGAACCCCAGCTCGCGTCACCGGGTGCTGATCATCGGATCCGGCTTCGGCGGGCTGTTCGCGGCCAAGGCGCTGCGCCGGGCCGAGGTGGACGTGACCGTGCTGGCGAGCACGCCGCACCACCTCTTCCAGCCCCTGCTCTACCAGGTGGCCACCGGCATCCTCTCGCAGGGCGAGATAGCCCCGGCCTCACGCGAGATCCTGCGCCGCCAGCGCAACGTCAGCGTGCTGCTGGGCACCGCCGAGCAGATCGACACCGCCGCCCGGACCGTCACCGCGCGGGCGCCCGGACGCACCGCGCCGTTCGACGTGGGCTACGACAGCCTGATCGTGGCGACCGGGGCGAGCCAGTCCTACTTCGGCCGGCCCGAGTTCGCCGAGCACGCGCCCGGCCTCAAGAGCATCGACGACGCGCTGGAGCTGCGCGGCCGGATCTTCGGCGCCTTCGAGCTCGCCGAGCTGGAGGAGAACCCGCGCGACCGGGCCCGGCGGATCACCTTCGCCGTCGTGGGCGCGGGCGCCACCGGCGTGGAGATGGCCGGCCAGATCGCCGAGCTCGCCCACCGGGCGCTGCGCGGCGAATACCGGCGGGTGGACTCGCGCGAGGCGCGGGTGCTGCTCATCGACGCCGCCGACATCGTGCTGCCGAGCTTCGGGGACCACCTGTCCGACAAGGCCCTGCAGCACCTGAAGAAGCTCGGCGTCGAGGTGCGCCTCGGCACCAAGGTCGAGGACGTGGACGCCCGCGGGATCACGGTGAAGAACCCGGACGGCAGCGTCGAGCGCATCGAGTCCATGACGAAGATCTGGGCGGCCGGGGTGGCCGCCTCGCCCTTCGCCGACGTGCTCGCCCAGGCCACCGGCGCGGAGACCGACCGCGCCGGGCGGCTCAAGGTGCTGCCGGACTGCACCCTGCCCGGGCACCCGGAGATCTTCGTGGTCGGCGACATGATGACGCTCGACGCACTTCCCGGCGTGGCCCAGGTGGCGATCCAGAGCGGCAAGTTCGCCGCCGAGCGGATCGAGGCCCGGCTGCACGGCCGGCCCGGCCCGGAGCGCTTCCGCTACCGGGACAAGGGCTCGATGGCCACCATCTCACGGTTCGACGCCGTCGCCAGCGTCGGCCCGATCCGCGCCACCGGCTGGCCGGCCTGGCTGCTGTGGCTGGTGATCCACCTGTTCTACCTGGTCGGCTTCGAGCACCGGATCACCACGCTGTTCCACTGGGCGGTCAGCTTCGCCGGCCGCGGCCGGGCCGAGCGGGCCGTGACCGCCCGTCAGGCGCTCGGCCACGACGACCGCAAGCCCGACCCGCAGGCGAACTAGCCGAGCGGATCACCGCGGGCACGCCGAAGATCGGGACCGGCCGGCGCCGGTCCCGATCGCGCCGCAGGCGGCGGTCAGAGCTCCTTGGGAGCTTCGATCCGCTTGAGCAGGCTCACCGTGCCGTAGCCGTCGGCGTGCTTCCAGCTCAGGTCGTCGACCAGGGCACCGAGCATGATCCAGCCGATCGTGTCGGTGTCCGGGGCGAAGTCGGCCGGAACCGGCGCGCGCACGGTCACCAGCAGCTCCCGCTCGTACGCCTCGAACCGGCAGGAGAGCCCGTGCTCGGCGGCCGCGCTCTGCGGGAACGCCGGGTGCAGCAGGAACATCGCGCACGCCTCGTCCACGGCCAGCCGCAGGTCGGTCACATCGGTGACGCCGAGCTTGAGCACGGCGCCGATGTGCACCGCCGCGGAGCGGGCGAGCACCACGTAGAGCCGGTCCGCCGGAATCTCGAGGAAGACCTCGGAGACCGGGACGCGCTCCGCGGGCTCGTCCCGCGCCGGCCGGGACCGCTCCACCGCGTTCCGCGTCCGGGCGTCCCCAGCCTTTTCATCCCACATCGGTACGTTCCCCATTCCATGTCAGCACTCTCCCCCGGGCCCGCGTCCACCGGACGCACCCATACCCGCCCGCTCGCGCCGCCACGCGGCGCGCGAAGGATCCGGCGAAGTTCATTCCTCCTCCGACCCGGGTTCGAAACCCGTCCGCAGGTCGCGCAGGATCCGGGTGAGCAGCCGGGAGACCTGCATCTGCGAGACGCCCAGCTCGGCGCCTATCTCCGCCTGCGTCATGCCGCGGAAATAACGCATCAGCAGGATCCGCTTGTCCCGCTCGCCCAGCGCGGCCACCTGCTCGGTGAGCACCTGCCGGTTGATCACCGCCTCGAACCGGGTGTCCTCCTGGCCGAGGAAGTCGGCCAGCGAGGCGGTCTGCTCCTCCGGCCCGACCGGGTGGTCGAGCGAGGCGGTGGTGTAGACGCTCGCCGCGTCCATCGCCTCCACCACCTCCTCCGGATCGGCCTCGAGATGCTCGGCCAGCTCGGCCAGGGTCGGTTCCCGGCCCAGTTTCAGGGTGAGGATATCCGTCGCCTTGCGCAGCGCGCCGGACAGCTCCTGCATCCGCCGCGGCACGTGCACGTCCCAGGTCGCGTCCCGGAAGTAGCGCTTGATCTCACCGATGATCATCGGCGTGGCGTAGCCGGGGAAACCCGTTCCGTGCTCGGGATCGAAGTTGTCCACCGCCTTGACCAGGCCCACGTAGGCGACCTGGACGAAGTCCTCGGCCGCCGCGCCGTGGCCGCCGTAGCGCTGGGCGATGTGCCGGGCGAAGGGCATGTGGTCCTCGATCACCTCCGCCCGCAGCCGTTCGCGTTCCGGATCGCCGGGCGGGAGCTCGCTCATCCGCCGCAGCACCCGCATCGTCTCGGCCCGCTGCGCCGCACGCTGCGGCGAGATCTGCGCGGAAGCCCGGGTCGGCGGCGGCGGCTCCTGCGGCCCCGCCTGCTGCGAGGTCTCCTGCGGCCCCCGGGCCCCGCTGCCGGTATCAGTACACGGTGACGCTTCACGTGTGCGTTCCGCCGGCACTGCTCACCCCATCTCCATCCGCCTGACACGCCGGCGTGCAGAGCCCGGCGCGCTTGTGCCGTGAGCCTGGTAACCGCTCCGCCGCCGCGCAAACCCCCGGGCGCCGCACCGGTCCCGCGCATGAACCGCGCGCACCGGGGGTAGCGACGAGAAGGTGGAGGCGGTCACCCGGCTTCTCGCATACGGATTCCGGCGACCGGGTACACTCTGCGAACAGCATCGGCCGACGGCCCCGCGGCCGTCGTCCGGCCCCGATTACCTGTCAAGGAGTGTACAGGGATGGATCGCCTCGCGGTCGCCGTCGTACCGGACGGCCCGGGACGCTTCGTGGTCACCCTCGCCGGCGAGCTCGACCTGGCCGCCTCCGAGGGATTCTGGTCCGAACTCGAACCCCTGCTCGAACCGGCCGGACTCGTCGTCCTGGACGGCTCGGAGCTCGACTTCCTCGACTCCAGCGGACTGCGCATCCTCATCCTCGCCTCGCGGCGGGCCGAGGAACTCGGCGGCCGGCTGCGGCTGGTCGCCCCGCACCGCGCGGTCCAGCGCACCCTGGAACTGACCGGGGCCAAGACGATCCTGGAGACCAGGCAGACACTCGACGAGGCGCTCGGCGACTGACGCGCCCGCGCTTGGCCACTCTCCGCGACGACGCGATCACGGACCGACGGGGTCACGCACCGGCCGGGACGCGAGCATCATCAGCATCCGCACCGTCGTACCCTCGCCCGGCACCGACCGGATCTGCACGGCGTCGCAGGCCTGGCGCACGATCCACAGTCCGGCGCCGCCGCTGCCCGAGAGGTTCGGCTGACGGCTGCCGACCTCGGGGTCGGGCAGCACGCCGTCGTCGCTCACCTCGCAGACCAGTTCTCCACTCGTAGCCCACAGCCGCAGCATCCCGGCGCCGCCGGCGTGCATGACGCTGTTGGCGGCCAGTTCGTGCGCGGCGAGGACGAAGTCGAACAGCCGCTCCCGGTCGAGCCCGGCGCCGGCCGCGGAGCGGGAGACGCGGTCCCGCAACGCCGGCAGATCCGCCTCGGCGAACGCGAGCCGCAGCAGCGGCTCGACCCCGGGGTCGGGAAAGGCGCCGGGTTCAGGGAAGGCACCCGGCGCGGGCGGGGCTCCGGGTTCGGAAAAAGGGCTGGGGAACATGGCCTCGGTCGGCTCACCGGTCGTCGGGGTGGAGGGGCGCCGCGGGTACACGGTCGTGCCCCGTCTACCCTCGTTGCCGTGAGATATGCCGGGGGCGAGGGGAATGCGGACCGAGGGCCCGGGTATCCGCTCGATATGGCCGTGACCCGGGCACGACTGGACGCCCTGCTCCGCCGGACCCGCGCCACGGCCTTCGGCGCGGCCGTGTGGCGCAAGGCGAACGACGACCACTTCGGCTATCTGGCCCTGCTGCTGGCGGCCTACGCCTTCCTCTCCGCGTTCCCGTTGCTGCTGGTGCTGACCGCGGTGCTCGGGCTCGTGCTGCGCGACCACCCGAGCGTGCAGCAGGCCGTGATGCACTCGGCCCTGACGGACTTTCCGGTCATCGGCACGCAGCTGCGCGCGAACATCCACCTCGGCGGCGCGGGCTTCGGCCTCGGCATCGGCCTGCTCGGCCTGGTCTGGGGCGCGCGCGGCCTGGCCACTTCGACCCAGTTCGTGTTCAACACGATCTGGTCGGTGCCCTACACCCGGCGACCGGACTGGTTCTCCCGGCAGCTGCGCGGAATCGCGTTGCTGGGCGTGGTCGTGCTGGACGTGACCGTGACCGGCACGCTCTCGGGCATAAGCGGCGTCGGCGTGGTGCACGGCCTGCTGGTGCAGTGGCTGGGCGCGGCCGCCTCCGCCGTGGTCAATGCCGTGATGTTCACACTCGGCTTCCGACTGGCCACGGCGCGCGAGATCCCGGTGCGCGATTTCGTCCGCTCCGCCTGCACGGCCGCGGTGGTCTGGCAGGGCCTGCTCTCACTCGGCACGTTCCTGCTCAACCACGAGCTGCGCCACGCCGAGGACCTCTACGGCGTCTTCGGCCTCGTACTCGGCCTGCTGGCCTGGCTGACCGTGCAGGCGCGGGTGACACTGCTGCTGCTCGAGGCCGACTGCGTCCGGGCCCGCCGGCTCTGGCCGCGCACGCTCGTCGGCGACGAGCTGCTGGCCGGAGACCGGGCCGCACTCGACGACCTCGTGCGCACCCAGCAGCGCCATCCGCTGCTGCGGCTCGCGGTGGCGTGGGAGCCGTCAGCCGCGCGGAAGCCGGTCCAGCACACCGCCAAGCGCGACGCCGGCGGGAAGCGTGCCAAAGGCAAGCCCGCGGTCGCCGGCAAGCCGGGAGGCGCAGAACGCGTCGGCGACGGCCGCGGGGGCGTGCCGCACCAGCAGTGATCCCTGCAGCACCAGCGCCATCCGCTCCACCACGCGCCGGGCTCGCAACTCCAGCTCCGCCGGGTCGGCCAACTCCGCCTGGATCCCGCGCCAAGCCGCGTCCAGGCGTGCGTCGCCGCCGGCCGCCGCTTCGATCTCGGCCCGGAAGGCGGCCACCGCCTCGGGCTCTCGGGCGAGCGCGCGCAGCACGTCCAGCGCGTTGACGTTGCCCGAGCCCTCCCAGATCCCGTTGAGCGGCGCCTCGCGGTAGAGCCGGGCCGCGCCGAACGCCTCGTCATATCCGTTGCCGCCGAGGCACTCGAGCGCCTCGGCGACGGCCGCGGGCTGGCGCTTGCACACCCAGTACTTGCCGACGGCGGTGGCCAGGCGCAGGAAGGCGCGTTCGGTCTCGGACCCGCGCGCGGACCGGTCCACGGCCCCGGCCAGCCGCAGCGCCAGGGTGGTGGCGGCCTCGGACTCGAGGGCTAAGTCGGCGAGCACGTTGCGCATCAGGGGCTTGTCGATGAGCGCGGAACCGAACGCGTGCCGGTGCCGGGCCTGGTGGGCGGCCAGAGCCAGCGCGGCGCGGGTGCCGGCGGCCGAGCCGAGCACGCAGTCGAGCCGGGTCATCGTGACCATCTCGATGATCGTGCGTACACCCTGGCCCTCCGCGCCGACCGGCCACGCCACGGTCTGGTCGAACTCGGGCTCGCTGCTGGCGTTGCTGCGGTTGCCCAGCTTCTGCTTGAGCCGCTGGATCAGGAAGGTGTTGCGCCCCCCGTCCGGCAGCACGCGCGGGACCAGGAAGCAGGAGAGCCCGCCGGGAGCCTGCGCGAGCACGAGGAATAGGTCGTTCATCGGCGCGCTGGTGAACCACTTGTGGCCGCGCAACAGCCAGGTCCCGTCGGACTGCGGCGTCGCGGTGGTGGTGTTCGCGCGCACGTCCGAGCCGCCCTGCTTCTCCGTCATGCCCATCCCGGCCAGCAGTCCGCGCTTGCCGAGCGGCGCGCGCAGGCCCGGGTCGTAGACGCGGCTGGTGAGCAAGGGCTCGTACTCGGCCGAGAGCGCAGCGTTGGCACGCAGCGCCGGCACGACGGCATAGGTCATCGAGATCGGACATCCGTGGCCCTGCTCGGCGGAGGACCAGGCCATGAACCCGGCCGCGCGTGCCACGTGCGTGCCGGCCTTGTGCTCGGCCCAGGCGGCGCCGGCCAGCCCTTCGCGCACGGCCACGTCCATCAGCGCGTGGTAGGACGGATGGAACTCGACCTCGTCGATCCGGTTGCCGTAACGGTCGTGCGTGCGCAGAACCGGCTCGTGCTCGTTGGCCAGCCTCGCCCACTCCTGCACCTCGGCCGAGCCGGCGAGCACGCCGACGCGGTGCAGGTCGTCCGCGTACCAGTCGGCGCCTTCCCGCGCGAGGCCTTCGAGCAGCACCGGATCGTCGGCCACGTCGTGCCCGACGAGCGGCGGGACCTGGTTGAGCACCTCGTGGGTGCGGCCGAGCGGTGTCGTCGTCGTCACCGTCTTCACCTTTCGAGTTCGAGCCTGGGCACGAACTCTACTCGCTGGTAACCTCCGCGGACACCGTGTACTTCCGGCCCGGCTGCCAGTCGAAGGGCGCTGCGAGCAGGTCTTCCAGGCGGGCTCCGGTCAGCAGCACGTCGAGTGCCCACTGGTTGGCGGTGTGGGCGATCAGCATGACCCGCTCGCCGTCCCAGCGCGCGACCAGGTCGTGCAGGAAGTCCTCGGTGGCGGCCACGACCTGGCGGTAGCTCTGGCCGCCGGGGAAGGGTTCGTCGATGTGGCTGACGCGCTCGGCCGCAACGAGCTGCGCCGGGCTGCCGTTGAGCCGGCCGTAGTCGCATTCGCGCAAGCGCGGATCGAGCAGGATCGGGGGCCGGCCGTCGGGGAAGGCGATACGGGCGGTGTCCACGGCGCGGCGCAGGTCCGAGCTGATCACGACGGCGATCCCCTGGTCTCGCCAGAGCCCGCCCAACTCGCGCGCCTCGCGGCGCCCTTCGTCGGACAGTGCGCCGGGGAGCCAGCCGGTCGAGATGCCGGCCTCGTTGTCGGTGGTGGGCGTGTGCGTCTCGTAGATCAGCTCGACGGCCATGGCAGGCATCTTATTCCCGGCGCAGCTCGGACAGGCTCCGCTCGTAGACGACGTCTCCGTGCTCGGAGCCTTCGACGGCGTCCGGCCAGTCGGCGAAGAACGTGCGGACATAGCGCAGCCCGACCTTCTCCATGACCCGGCGGGAGGCGGTGTTCACCGTCATCGTGGTCGCGGCCACGCTTTCACAGCCGTGGATATCGGGGCCGTCTCCGGCATACTCGAATGCCCGAAGAATCAGTGCTCTCGCACCTTCCGCGGCATATCCGCGGCCCCACATCGACGGACGGATCCGGTATCCGAGTTCTAGCCCGGGATGCTCCTCGAGACCGACGCTGTTCGCCGGGACGAGGCTCGCCCAGCCGACGAATCCGCCGGACCTCCGCTCCTGCAGGGCGAACCGGCCGAGGCCGGCGGGCAGCCGCTGGTAGCCGGCCAGGATGCCCGGCAGCGTCTGCCCGGCCACCACCTCGCGCGCAACCGGCCTGCCGTCGTCGATGAAGCGCATCACCGCGGGATCGGCGTGCAGGGCGGCCAGGTCCTCGAGGTCCGCCGGCTCGAAGCGGCGCAGCACCAGGCGATCGGTCACGACGGTCCCTCGCTGTGCTGCAATCGAGTATCCACGGCTGCGAGTTTACTCAAGCGTCAGCGCCCTGAATCGCGCCGGCGCCAGGTGAGCACGAGCAGGAACACGCCGAGCAGCACGATGCCGAGCCCGAGCAGCGGCACGCCGAAGCCCTGGTAGGCGGTGCGGGCCACGACCCGGCCGGCCGCGATGAGCGGAACGAGGGGCGACACGGCCGCTACCTTAGGCACGAGAGCCCGCCGATTTCGTTAGGACGGCCCCAACACGCGCTTTTCCACCCGTATAGCCGCGCTCGGACGGTAACAGAAAGCAGGCTCGAACCGACTACCATGATTGCCCTTGCCGTCGGCACGAGGCGCCGCGTCGAAGTGGAGAGAGGGCGAGAAGACATCAAGCGCTATGAACGGCTCGACGCGATCCTCGAGCTGCTGGCCCGGGAAGGGAAGCTGGACGTCGAGGGCGCCGCGGAGCGGCTGGACGCCTCGGAGGCGACGATCCGGCGGGATCTGGAGTACCTGGCCGAGCAGCGGCTGCTCACCCGCACGCACGGCGGGGCCGTGGCCAACAGCACCTCCTACGACCTGCCGCTGAGGTTCAAGTCGGGGCGGCAGAGCGAGGCCAAGCAGCGGATCGGGCAGGCCGCGGCCGCGCTGGTGCCGGCGGGCGGGGTGGTCGGGATCAACGGCGGGACCACGACGACCGAGGCGGCGCGGGCGCTGGGTACGCGCGCGGACCTGACCGGGTCGGGGGAAGGCGCGGCGCTGACGGTGGTGACCAACGCGCTCAACATCGCCTACGAGCTCGCCGTCCGCCCGCACATCAAGACCGTGGTGACCGGCGGCGTGGCCCGGGCCAGCTCCTACGAGCTCACCGGGCCGCTGGCCACCGGGATCCTGGACCGGCTGCAGCTGGACCTCGCGCTGCTCGGCGTGGACGCGGTGGACCCGGACTGGGGGGCGACGGCGCACCACGAGGGCGAGGCCGTCATCAACCAGTTGATGGCGGAGCGGGCGCGCACGGTGATCGTGCTGGCCGACTCCACCAAGCTGGCCCGCAAGACCTTCGCCCGGATCCGTTCGATCGAGCAGGTGGACGTGCTGGTCACGGACGAGGACGCGGACGCCGAGGTGCTCGCCCGCTTCGCCGCCGCGGGGGTGCGGGTCGTGACGGCTTGATCCCGGGGTGGCGCTAGGCTCGGGTCTCATGTCAGACAGCGACGGAGTTGAGCAGGGCGCCCTCGACGCGGCGGAGGCCGGCCGGGCCGCCACGACCGAGGCGATAAGGCGGCGCAGCCGGGCCTACCACAACGGGCAGTTGGTGGCGGAGGACTTCCCGCTGGAGATGTGCTCGGAGTGGTCCGAGGCCTCGGACGCCATGGTCTGGTTCGACCTGCCCGATCCCACGCCGGAGGAGCTCGAGACGCTGCGCGAGGAGCTCGGCCTGCACAGCCTGGCCATCGAGGACGCCACGCACCTGCAGCAGCGGCCGAAGCTGGACCGGTACGACGGCCACCTGGTCTTGAGCGCCTACCGGGTCCGGGCGATCGACGCCGCGGACCTCGACGCGGCGATGATACTCGGGTTCATCACCCCCAAGGCGCTGATCACGGTGCACCAGGCCGGGGTGATGGACCTGGACGCGCTCACCCGGCACTGGGACGACAACGCCGACCTGGCCAAGTTCGGCGTGCCGTTCCTGGTCTACGGCCTGCTCGACAGCATCGTCGACGGGTACTTCGACGCGCTCCAAGCCCTGGACGACACGCTCGAGGACCTCAGCGACCAGATCTTCGACGCCGCGGCCGGCCACGAGTCGGCCACCGCGCTGCGCCGCACCTTCGAGCTGCGCAAGGGCATCCTGACCGCCCGGCGCGTGATCTCGCCGATGCGCGAGGTCGTCAATGCCCTGATGCGTCGGGACTGGACCAGCCACACGCCCGACCTGATGCCCTACTACCAGGACCTCTACGACCACGTGCTGCGCGCGGCGGACTGGACCGACAACCTGCGCGACCTGCTCGGCACGGTGCGCGAGACCCAGCTGACCATCCAGGGCAACCGGATGAACCTGATCATGAAGAAGGTGACCAGCTGGGCCGCGATCATCGCCGTGCCGACGGCGGTGACCGGCTTCTACGGGCAGAACGTGCCCTATCCGGGCTTCGACACGCACGACGGGTTCTGGGTCTCGACCCTGCTGATCGTCGTGCTCTCCGCGCTGCTGTACTGGTCGTTCAAGCGGCGAGACTGGCTGTGAACGGGAGGGCGTCGGCCCATTCCCAGTGGCCGAGCCCGTCCTGCACGATCCGGCCCATCGTGTCGAACACCACGCCCGCCGGCGCCCCCGGCGGGAGGTCGACCGAGACGAACCGGGGGCCGTGCCATTCGCTCAGCAGTCCGGCGCTGGCCACGCAGAACCTCGCCGCGTCCACGGTGCCGGCCCAGCGCGCCGCGTCCTCGTCCTCGTTCAGGAGCACTCGCAGCACGCGGTGGCCGGCCCGGCGCACCACCTCGGCCACCCGCCCGTCCGCGGCCAAGCGCACCACGTCGCCCAGAGCCAGGCCGTAGGCCATGAACGGAATGCAGGCCAGCGCATAGCTGCCGTCGCCGAGGTCGTGCAGCCACACCTGCTCGAACTGGCCGTCGAGGCCGAAGGGCGCCAGGTCGATCTGCGCGAGGTAGTTCGAGTCCTTACGCTCCGCCGGGTCCACGTGCACGATGTAGAACCCTGCGGTCGCTTCCGCGGCGTCCGTCATGTCGCGATCGTAGGACGCGGAGGCCCGACGGCGACACCGGATCGCGTCAAACCGCCGGGAAGCGTACGATCCACATATGGGGAGTATCAGTGATCGTACGCCGTCGACCGGCGGCGGGACCGGCGAGCCGGTGCCGAAGCTGCTGATGATTCCAGTGGTGCCGATCGCCGCCGGAATCGCGGCGTGGGCCGTCGCCGAGTACACCAGGACCTCGTTGGGCGCGTGGCGCTTCCTCATCGTCGCGCCGCTCGCCCTCTACGCGGTGGGGATGGGATTCGGCATCACCGTCTTCGGGCTGTTGATGTGGATGGACGCATCGGATCGGCCGGTGCGGCGGAAATGGATCCGCCGCGCGGAGCAGACCATCACCCCGTTGATCGTCTGCGCACTCGTGTACGTCGTGGCGATGTTCGCCTTCCAGTTGAGCCATGACGGACTGCGGACGGCGTTGGATCGATTCCCTTGGCTCAGCCTCCTGCTGTCCGCGCTCGTCTACCGGCAGTGGCGCAGGGATCGGTTGCTCGAGCGGTCAGCCGATGTCCCTGCGGCGCAGGCCGATCAGGCCGGCGGCGGTCAGCACGACGCCGATGGCGGCCATCACGAGTAAGGGCTCTGCGGGGATGGCGACGCCGGGGGCGCGCGGGACGGCGGCGAACGGGGAGACGTCGGTGACCCATTGGCTCAGCCGGAGCAGCGGGCCGAGTTCCTGCAGCAGGATGCACAGGCCGACGAAGCTCCAGCCGACCGCGCCGGCGGCCCGGGGGAAGTACCCGTAGACGGCGACGGTGAGGCCGACCGCGATCCAGACCGCGGGCAGCTGGATCAGTCCGGCCCACAGCGTTTCGGCCAGCTGGCGGCCGAGGTCGCCGGAGCGTCCGCCGTGGGCCAGGCCGGCGGCCGCGCCGCTGACCGCCAGCAGCAGCGCGGAACCGGCGAGCGGGTAGGCCAGGTGGCTCGCCGCCCAACGGATCCGCGACGTTCCCGTGGCGAGCAGCGGTTCGACCCGCCCGCTGCTCTCCTCAGCCCGCAACCGCATCGTGCTCTGCACCGCGTAGAAGGCCACGACGAGGCCGAGGATGTTCATGCACGAGGCCAGATACGCCTGCACGATGCTGCCCTGGCCGCCCATGCGCTGGATGATCTCGTTCGCCTGCCGGCTGGTGCCGACGAGTTCGACGATGCTGTCGGCGATGGCTCCGAGCACGGCGCTGAAGAGCAGCAGGCCGATGCCCCAGCCGATCAGGTTGCCGCGGTGCAGCCGCCAGCCTAGCGCGCCGGCCGAGCTGAGGCGCGGCGAGCCCGCGGCCGGGCCCGGACGGGCCGGGAAGATCCCGCCGCCGAGGTCGCGTGCCCCGGCGAGCCGGAAGGCGACGGCGGCCAGTCCGGCCGTGCCGCCGATGGCGAGCAGCAGCACCCACCAGCGGTCACCCGCGAAGGCTTGGGCCTGCTCGGTCCAGCCGATCGGGCTCAGCCAGCTCAGCCAGCCGGCCCGTGTCCCGGCGCCGAAGCAGCGCAGCAGGTAGGCCGCACCGAGCACGGTGAAGGCGAGACCGCCGGCCGAGCGGCCGAAGTCGGTCAGCTGCGCGGTGATCGCGGCCACGGCGGCGAAGAACCAGCCGCACGCGGCGATCGCCAGGCCGAAGAGGAACGCGCCGGAGGCCCCGGTGCCGAACACCGTCAGGATCGCGCCGATGAGCACGCCGAGGGCGAGCTGCGTGGACAGCACGGTGCGCAGCACGGCGATCAGCGGCGCGTGCCGGCCGACCGCGCCGGCGCCGACGAGTTCGAAGCGTCCGGCCTCCTCCTCCGCGCGGGTGTGCCGGATCACGGTGACGATGCTCATGATGGCCAGCAGCAGCGAGCCGAAGACGCCCATGCGCCACGCGGTGAGGCCGCCGAGCGAGGTGAGGTCGAAAGGCTTGCCGTAGAGCACGTCCAGCGCCGGATCCGTGCCGACGGTGGCGGCGAACGCGGCTCGCGACTCAGGGGTCGGATACAGCTGGCGGAACGAGTACGCGGTGCCGCCGACCGAGGCGAGCAGCGCGTAGCACCAGATCGGCAGCCGGATCCGCTCCCGCCGGGTGACCAGTTTGGCCAGCTGCGGCACCCCGGCCGCGCTCGTCTCGAGGCCGCTCATCGCACCGCGCCGGAGCCGGAGGGCGCAGTCGGCGCGGGAATCGCGGCCACTGGCTCAGTGTCCTGATAGTGCCGCAGGAACAGCTCCTCCAGCGTCGGCGGCCGACTGGTCAGAGACCTGATACCGGCTGCGGAGAGCGCTCGGATGAGCGCGTCGAGCCGGTCGGTGTCGACCTCGCACCGCAGCTGCGCACCGGTGCCGGCGTCGCGGATCTCGAGCCCGTGCAGGCCTTCGAGCGTGTCGACGCCCTCAGGCGCGGCGGCGAGCTCGGCTTCGACCGCGGTGCGGGTGAGGTGGCGTAGCTCGGCGAGCGTGCCGGTCTCGGCGGTGCGTCCGCGACGGATGATGGTGACCCGGTCGCACAGCGCCTCGACCTCGGCGAGGATGTGGCTGGACAGCAGCACACTGCGACCCCGCTCGCGCTCCTCGTCGACGCAGCGGCGGAAGACCTCCTCCATCAGCGGGTCGAGGCCGGAGGTGGGCTCGTCGAGCAGCAGCAGCTCCGCGTCCGAGGCGAAGGCGGCGATCAGCGCGACCTTCTGCCGGTTGCCCTTGGAGTAGGCGCGGCCCTTCTTCTTCGGGTCCAGCTCGAACCGGGCGAGCAGGTCGTCCCGGCGCGCCGGATCGAGGCCGCCGCGCAGCCGGCCGAGCAGGTCGATCGTCTCGCCGCCGGAGAGATTCGGCCAGAGGGTGACGTCGCCGGGGACGTAGGCCAGCCGCCGGTGCAGGGCGACGGCGTCGCGCCAGGGATCGCCGCCGAGCAGCGCGGCCCGGCCGCCGTCGGCGCGCTGGAGTCCGAGCAGCACGCGCAGGGTGGTGGACTTGCCGGCGCCGTTGGGGCCGAGGAATCCGTGCACCTCGCCCGGGCGTACGGTCAGGTCGAGGCCGTCGAGCGCGACCGTGCGGCCGAAGCTCTTGCGCAGGCCGGCCACCTCGATGACAGGGTCCATGCGGCTAGCCTACACACATTTCACAAAGTTGTGAAAGTTGTTGAGGACCTACAATGACCTCACGGGCGTAGAACTTCCGTGAGGAGCGAATCCGAATCATGACGCCGCCGCAGCCCTCCCCGCGCGACGAGGCCCAGGTGCGCCTCTTCGTCGAGAACATGGCGATGTTCCTGGCCGACTGGGGCTTCCCGCGGATGGCCGCGCGGGTGCTGATGGTGCTCATGGCCGCCGACGAGGAGCGGCTGACCGCGGGCGAGCTCGGCGAGCGGCTCGAGGTGAGCGCCGCCGCGATCTCGGGCGCGGTGCGGTACCTGCAGCAGCTCGGCCTGGTCGTGCGCACCCCCGTCGCGGGCTCGCGCAGCGACGCCTACGAGGTGCCGGAGAACTCCTGGTACGCCTCTGCCATCATCAAGGGAGGGCTCTACCAAAGGCTCGCGGATCTGTCCGACCAGGGCGCGCGGGCCGCGGGCGGCCAGGGGGCGGGCGCGCGCCGGATGAACGAGATGCGCGACTTCTTCCAGTTCCTCGACCGCGAGGTGGGCCGGCTGCTCGAGCAGTGGGAGACGGAGAGGGGTCTGCGATGAACACGTCGGAGGTCGCGGCGGTGGCCCAGCTGTGGCGCTACCCGGTGAAGTCGATGCTCGGCGAGCGGGTCGAGCGCTCGGACGTCGGCGGCTGCGGGCTCGCCGGCGACCGCCGGCTGGCACTGATCGATCAGGAGTCGGGGAAGGTGGCGAGCGCGAAGGCGCCGCGGGTGTGGCGTTCGCTGCTCGCCTGCTCGGCCGCGGGCGAGGAGGAGGCCGTACGCATCAGCATCCCCGGGGACAAGCCGATCTGGAGCACGGACGCGGCCGTCGACGAAGTGCTCTCGGCGTACACGGGCCGTCTCGTGCACCTGGCCGACACTCCCCCGGCCGACGCCGTGCTCGACCGTTCCGTGCCCGACCAGGTGCTGCAGGACGGTGCGGAGGCCGAGGTCGAGGCTACCCTTTCGCACATCGGCGGCGCCGTACCGGAGGCGTCGTTCTTCGATTTCGCGCCGCTGCACCTGATCACGACCGCCACACTGCGGCGCGTCGCAGAGCTCGGCGGTCCGACAGACGTGGACGTACGGCGCTTCCGCCCCAACCTGGTGCTCGACACGCCCGAATCCGGCTTCCTCGAGGCCGGGTGGTGCGAGCGGGAGCTGCGGATCGGCGAAAGCCTGCGGCTGCGGGTGATCGCCGGCACCCCGAGGTGCGCGGTGCCGACGCTGGAGCACGGCGACCTGCCGCGCAACCCGGCGGTCCTGCGCACGCTGGCCCGACACCACCGCGTACCTCCGCGCGCCGACTGGTCCCCCGAGCCGTGCGCAGGCGTGTACGCCGAAGTGCTCGAGCCGGGGCCGATCGAGGTCGGCGACATCGTACGCATAATGTCGTAAAGTCGGGCGTTAAGGGTAAGCACCCTCCCGTAAGCGCACTGTTGCACTCACCCAGACCCGGAGGTGTTCCGTGGCGTCCGGCGGATTCCGACTCAAGCGCATCTACGAGGAGCCGGCACGGCAGGACGGTATGCGGGTCCTGGTCGATCGGCTCTGGCCGCGCGGCATGAGCAAGGAGCACGCGGAGCTCGACGAGTGGGACAAGGAACTCGCCCCCTCGACGGACCTGCGCAAGTGGTTCCACGCCGACCGCGATGAGCGGTTCGATGAGTTCTCCGAGCGCTACCGGGCCGAACTGCAGGGGGACGACCAACAGGAGCGCCTCGCGACCCTGCGGGGCAAGGCCGCGAAGTCGACGGTCACGCTGCTGACCGGCACCGCGGACGCCGAGCACAGCTATCTGGCCGTGCTGCTCGAGGAACTCGAGCAGCGGTAGCCGGCTGGGCGGTCCGGGTGCGGGGTTCAGCTTCCGTCGCGCAGATCGGCCAGAGTGCCCGGCGTGAAGGTGATCTGAGTGAACGTCACGCTGATCCCGTCACCGGTCGGCGACTGCGCCAGCAGCCCGACGCGGGCCGGCTCCGTGCTCTCGCCGAGGGCGAAGTAGCGCACCATAGACCAGTGCTTCTCGTCGGTCGAAGCGTGGAACGCCCAGGTCCGTCCGACGCGCGCCACCCGCAGGCTCACGGTGGAGCCCTCGACCGGGAACGCGTTGGCGTCGTCCGAGAACTCGCGGGTGACGACGGAGACCACGGTCGGCTGGTTCTGCGGGCTGTACTCGAAGCAGAGTTTGGCGAACCGGTCCCGGCCGGCGTGGACGACGAGCACGCCCGCGTCGAAAGTGGAGGCGAAGGGTACCGTCACCCGCGCCGACAGCGTGAAGTCCCCGGCCGGGGGCTCGCCGAGCAGCAGGCCGACGGCGTAATCCGGGCCGTCGCCGTTCGGATCGATGAACATGTCCGAGCGCGCCGCACCGGTCAGCGTCAAGGCGCCGTCCGCGTCGAGCGCGTGCGTGACCGGCAGGTCGCCGTGTTCATGAAACCCGAAGGGCAGAGCCGGATGGATGATGCCCGTGACCTCGTTCATGCTGTCCGCTGCCTCTCCCGCACGCCGCTGTTCCCGGTTAGAATGGCCTTTACTCACCTACGCCTTGGGGAGGAACCGGTGAGCCGCCCCGCGATCGCCAGCTTCGTCGAACGCAGGCTTCTGGTCAACTTCCGCCTCGATCCCGAGACCACCGCCCGCATCCTGCCCGCCGGGATGCGGCCGCTGCTGCGCCGCGGCCACGCCGTGGGCGGGATCTGCCTGATCCGGCTGGCCGGGGCCCGCCGCTCCGGCGGTCCGCTGCCCGGCCTGGCCGACCTCGCCGGACGCTTCGGCCTGCGCACCGAGATCGCGGTGCACCGGATCGCCACGGTGTGGCAGGGCCCGGACGGACCCGAGCAAGGGGTCTACATCCCGCGCCGCGACACCGACTCCCGGATCAGTACCCTGACGGCTGGGCTGTTCCTGCCGGGCGAGCACCACCTGGCCCGGTTCGAGGTCGAGGAGAGCGCGCAGCGGCTGCGGATCGGCTTCCGCAGCGCCGACGGCAGCGCGCACGCGCAGGTCCAGGCGCTGGTGGCGGACCGGTGGCAGGGCAGCTCGCTGTTCGCCGACCTCGACGAGGCCTGCGCCTTCGCGCGCGAGGCGCCCGACGGCTTCCCCGCCCGCGCCGAGGAGTTCACCATCCGCCCGGCCACCCTGGTGCAGGTGGCCTCGAGCTACTTCGAGGACCCGGCCCGCTTCCCCGAGGGCTCCGCCGAGCCGGACAGCGCCCTGATCCTGCGCGACGTCGAGGCGCTGCGCGCACCCCGGCCCGCGCGTACGGCGCACCGCCCCGCGCGCCCGGCCGCACACCCGATCTGAGAGGTCTGACACGCGCTCTGGACAACGGTGCCGGAGCGGGATCAGGATGGGCGCACCGGCGGCGCCCCCCGAGCCGCCGCCTCCCGCCCGACCGAGGAGCGAGGAATTGTCCATCACCACCGCAGAGATACCCGGCTACGTCGCCGGGACCTGGACCGTCGACAACATCCACTCGCACGTGGGCTTCACCATCAAGCACATGATGGTGAGCAAGGTGCGGGGCCGGTTCACCGCCTACACCGCCGAGTTCACCACGGCCGAGGACCCGCTCGCCTCGACCGTCACGGCCGTGATCGACGCCTCGTCCATCGACACCGGCAACTCCATGCGGGACGACCACATCCGCTCCGCCGACTTCTTCGACGCGGGCAACCACCCGTCGATCACCTTCACCTCCACCGGGATCCGGGCCGAGGACGGGCAGCTGCTGCTCGACGGCGAGCTGACCATCCGCGGCGTCACCAAGGCGGTGGCGCTCGAGCTCGAAGCGCCCGCGTTCGGGCCGGGACCGCAGGGCGGGACCAAGTCCGGCTTCAGCGCGGCGGTGGAGATCGACCGCACCGACTTCGGGGTCAGCTACAACGGCCCGGTGCCCGGCGGCGGCGTCGTGCTCGGCACCAAGGTGCAGATCATCCTCGACATCGAAGCCAGCCTCCAGGACCCGAAGGACGAGTAGCTTTGGCGCACGCCCGCCCGGCAGACACGACGACATGGCCCTGCTGATCGAACGCTGGCAGCGGCACGGCCAGCACCGCCTCTACGTCAAGGACACCGAGACCCGCGCGCAACTCGGCTACTACGACTGCCGCACCGGGAAGCTCTCGCTCAAGGACGAGACCCGTTCCTACGAGATCGTGCTCGCGTTGCGCCCGTACCTGTCCGGCTCGGTGCCCGCGGGCCTGCAGCATCTGATGCCGGAGTACCCCGCCCCGCCTGAGGATCTGCTGGCCCGCACCGAGGAGTACGAGACCTTCTCCGACAACTTCGAGCGGCCCAAGCCGCACGGGCTGTCGCGGATCTCCTGGCCTCGCGGGGAGAAGGCCGAGCGCGTGGTCGGCCGGCGCCTGGTCCGGCTCAGCCGGGACGGCTGGGACCTGTTGCGCACCGTCGACCCGCACGAGGGCGCCGAGGCGGCCTACCTGGTGATCGGCCCGCCCGGCGTGTTCACCGTCAGTGCTCTGCGCCACCCGGGGGCCCGGATCCGGGTCGGCGCGGACGCGGTGTGGGTGGACAACACGATCAAGCAGTACCTGCGCCACGCCCGGCACGAGGCCGCCCTCGCCGCCCGCCGTCTCGCCGCACAGCTCGGCCAGCAGCCTCCGGTGCTGCCGGTGCTGGCCTTCGTCGACGCGGCGGACGTGGACACACACGACGGCCATCCGGACGTCCTCGTCGTTCGCGGCGAGCGGATCGACGACGAGCTGCGCGACTGCAGAGCGGCGATCAGCCTGCCGGAACGCGACCGTCTCGTGGCCGCGGTGCACCGGTCCGGGGCATGGACGTTGTAGCCGCGACCCGGGCCGGCCGGGCCCTGGCGTGGCGCGCATCGACCCTGGGCGCGGGTGAGCCCGGAAGCGGTCAGCCGAGTCGCGAGTTGGCCAAGGTTTCGTAAGATTCCTCGGATTGCTTCGCCCTACGCCCGAAGCCGTGCCAGACTGCCCCGCATGCCGAGACGAGACAGCAGGGGACACCGCCTGCCCACCGGCGGCTACCGTGAGCACCGGTTGGCTATCTGGGGCGTGACCGGCTGTGTCGCGGTGGCGGCCGGCGTGGCGCTGACCGCCGGACTGGCCGCGGCCTCACCCCAACTCGGCGACATTCCGGGCACCACCGACCGCCGCCCGGCGTTGGCCGGCCTGCCGACCACGCACCCCACCGCGCAAGTGGACCCCTCCGCGCAGCCGCTGGGCCGGAGCTCGACGGCACACCTCTCGCCGTCGGCCGCGAGTCCGTCGCCCACGCCGTCTGCCGACCCGAGCGCCGACGCGAGTGCCGATCCGGGCGCCGGCCCGAACGCGAGCGCCCGTCCGTCGAACCGGTCGTGGCCTCGACCGACCTCGCCCTGGCGCCGCTGAAACCGTTTCCGCCAGGGAAATCCGGCCTCATCCGTCACTCCCGGCCCCCTGTTCCGCTCGCGCCACACTGCGCCAGGGCGAGGGCGGGACACCGGCGCCGCGTGCGCGTAAGCTCCCAGCCAACGTGGGACGGGAAGGGGTCGGGGGCCATGGGTGTCGCGGAGAACCGGCCCTCGCACGGAAATCCCGACCCGGGCCGGGAATGGCGCCCGCCGCAGCCGACCTTCGACCTGCCGCATCCGCTGCGCATGCGCGACTTCCTGCTCGGCGGCAAGGACAATTACCAGGCCGACCGGGACGCGGTCGAGGCCACCCTCGCCGTCTACCCCGACCTCAAACTGGCCTTCCAGGCAGAGCAGGCCTTCCTGCGCCGGGCGATAGCCTGGATCGCCGACCCCGCCCAAGGTCTGACGCAGTTTCTGCACCTCGGCGCCTTCGTACCGACGCGCGACAGCTATGACGGCCAGGTCCGCGCTCAGTGCCCTGAGGCCACCTTCGTCTACGTCACCGACGACTCGATCAGCGCGGCGCACGCACGCGGCGTGCTCGCCGCGCAGGCGCGTCCGCAGGGCGAGGTGTACGTGCAGCTCGCCGACTTCCGCGAACCCGGACCGGTGCTGCGCGGCCCGTGGCTGAGCGAACGGCTGGACCTGAGCCGGCCGGTCGGCGTGCTGCTGGTGGGGATGCTCGATTTCACCGCCGACGACGAGCGGCTCACCCTCGCGCTCTCCCACCTGCGCGCCGCGCTCGCCCCCGGCAGCCTGATCGTGGCCCAGCACGCGCTCGAACACCCCGCACCCGCCACCTCGGCCCAAGCCCGGCGGCTGCTCGGCCACAACCCCTTCCAGTTCACCGCCCGGCCGCTGCGCCGGGTGCGCGAACTGCTCGCCGGGTTCGAGTTCGTCGACCCCGGCTTCGTGCCGTGCACCTCGTGGCGCCCGGACGGCGAGGGCCCGGGCGCCGAACTCGAGCCGCGTTGCCCGGTCGCCGGCGGCATCGCGCGCGTCTGACCGCGCCTTTCGAGAGGCGCGCGATCTGGCGATCAAGATCTGACGGGGCGTTTCTTCTTGTACCAATCGAGGTATATCGCTGATATAAGAACAAATCGGACGTAGTGCAATGCGAGGATCACATGCAACCCCCGCTTCGCCCCGTCCCCCGTGCCATTATCGTCGCGGCATGCGCATTGACCGCGGCTGTGACCGCGTCGTTTCTGCCGACGCACATGTCCGCACACCGGGGGAACTCCGCACCCGCCGCAGCCGCCACCGGCTCCAGCTGGGCGCGCACCGTCACCGGACGGCTGGTCGAGGTCGACCAGAACCGCTATCCGACTCCGTCGCTGCGCCTCGAGCAGCTGACCCATCCCGAAGCCGACTACATGGGCTCGACCGTCCGCGACCACGACCCGGACGTGGTGGCTCCCAACCCCATCAGCCCCGACTCCTCGATCCCGCACCTGCCCGGGATCGACGTGAGCAGCAATCAGGGCTCGATCAACTGGACCGGGATCTCCTCGAGCCTCGACTTCGTCTACGCCAAGGCGACGGAGGGCACGTACTACCGCAACCCCGACTTCACCGCGCAGTACAACGGTCCGCACAGCCGCGGCGTGATCCGCGGCGCCTACCACTTCGCCATCCCGAGCAACTCCAGCGGCACCGCCCAGGCCGATTACTTCATCAGCCACGGCGGTGCCTGGTCCGGCGACGGGGTGACCCTGCCGGGCGCGCTGGACATCGAGTACAACCCCTACGGCGCGAAGTGCTACGGCCTGTCCACGACCGCGATGACCGGCTGGATCTGGAACTTCGTGAACGAGTACGCGGCGCGCGAGCACGCGTATCCGGTGATCTACAGCACCACCGACTGG
Organism: Actinospica robiniae DSM 44927; assembly: GCF_000504285.1. Classification (NCBI taxonomy): domain Bacteria; kingdom Bacillati; phylum Actinomycetota; class Actinomycetes; order Catenulisporales; family Actinospicaceae; genus Actinospica; species Actinospica robiniae. The sequence goes on from NZ_KI632511.1 coordinate 2,291,952, forward strand.
TGGCGCAGCTGCACCGGCAACGCGACCGGCTTCGCCAAGTACGACCCGTTCTGGGTGGCGAACTACGCCTCCACCGGAGGCGGGGCGCTGCCCGGGGGCTGGGGCTTCTACACGTTCTGGCAGTACGCCGACCACGGAAAGCTGCCGGGCGACCAGGACGTGTTCAACGGAGCGCTGTCCCAGCTCAAGACCCTGGCCTCGAAGGGCTGAATCCGCCGCTGATTCGTCCGGGCTTCACCCCGGCGTTCCTCCCTCCTCCTCGGCATCGGCCACGATGGACCCGACGCGCTCGCCCAGCGTCGGGTCTCGTCGTACCAGGATTACGGCGTAGCCGACGGACAGCGCCAGAGCGCCGAGCGCGATGTACGGATACCAGCTGTAGGGCGCGGCTTGGCCGGGCTTGGACAGGTAGTACAGCGGCACGATGATCACAGCCGCGCCGAGCAACGGCAGGACGGCGTGTTTGACGACGCGGAACCGCTCCGGCAGATACCTGCGGTAGTAGAACGGCAGGGCCAGGTTCGAGGCCAGATACACCAGCAGGACGAACACCGTGCCCATGGTGGAGGACTCGGCGAAGAAGGTCACCGCGTCCATCGACCCGCCGGCGCCGCCCGCGAGGTGCCCGAGCCCCCAGCCGCCGATGATCAGCAGCGAGACTGTCACGAACAGGACGATGGCCTTCGTCGGCGTGCGCCGGGTCGAGTGGACGCGACCGATGTAGGACGGCAGCAGGCCTTCGCGGCCGGCGTTGAAGATCAGCCGCGCCTGCGAGTTCACTCCGGCGATCAGCGCGCCGAGGGTCGAGGTCAGGCCGGCCAGGTAGGCGAGGAAGACGAGCGCGCCGACGGTGCCCTGCGCCACCGCGATGAACGGGATCGGAGCTCCGCCCAGCTTCGCCACGTCGTAGTCGAAGCCGGTGACGGTGGCGTAGGAGAAGAGCAGATAGCTCGTCACCATGATCCCGACCGAGGTGAACACGGCCCGGCCGACGTTGCGGCGCGGGTTGTCGGTCTCCTCGGCCAGCGCCGCCGAATTCTCCCAGCCGATGAACAGGTAGACGGCGAGCGGGAAGCCGGCCGACAGGCCGCTGAACCCGTGAGTGATGTCCTTCGGCTCGAACGGGCTCGCGGACAGGTGCGCGCCGTGCTTGGCGATGGCGACGATCGAGACCAGCACCAGCACGGTCATCTCGATCCCGAAGAAGAGCCCGGCGATCTTCGTGGACAGCGCCACGCCGCGCACCATGAGCAGGACCGCGCCGGCGGTGAGGATCAGCGTCCAGATGATCCAGGGGACGTGGAAGCCGGAGACGCTGTGCTGACGGAAGACATAGTGCTCCAGCATGAGCTCCAGGAAGCCGCCGGAGATGGCGATCACGGAGGCCATGGCGATGATGTAGCCGAGCCCGGCCAGCAGGGCGGTGGTCACCGCGCTGGTGGGGCCGAAGCTCTTGCCGACGAAGGTGATGAAGCCGCCGGCGGACGGGTGGGCGCGGGAGAACTGGGCGAGGGTGTTGCCGAGCAGCGCCACGGCCACGCCCGCAGCCAGGATGGTCAGCGGGGAGGCCACGCCCGCGGTGGTGGCGAGGAAGCCGAAGCCGAAGTAGAAGCTCATCGCCGGGCCGATGTTGGCCATGGTGGCGGCGGCGATGTCGAGCATGCGCAGCGAGCCGCCGCGCAGCCGGGTGTGCGGGGGGACGCCGGACCCGGCCGTCGCCCGTTCGGACCAGCGCGCTCGGCGCCGCTCACCCGCTTGGAGCAAGGGCCGCGCTCACTTTCCCGCGTAAGGGGCTTGCCGCGGGGTATCGGTATCGGCGGTGCCAGGCGGGCCGGGGTCGGCCGGGTCCGGCTGGCAGGAGGAGTTCGCACGAGAAGGGAAATGGTGATGAATCCGGAGACTGACACGCTTTCGGAACGGCCGGCCGAGCACCGGGTCGTGGGTGGCTTCCCCGCCCTCGCCACGGTGCCGGGCGGGCGGATCCGGGGCCGGGTGGCCGCGCGGATCGTGCGCTACGCGGTGCGCGATCTGCCGGTGCGGCTGGTGCTGCCCGACGGTTCGAGCCTGGGCGCGGGCGGCGAGGCGGACCCGGTCATGACGCTGCACCGTCCCGAGGCCTTCTTCCAGCGCGTCGGCGCCGGCGGGCTGATCGGCTTCGGCGAGTCCTACCAGGCCGGGGACTGGGACGCGGACGACCTCGCCGGGCTGCTCGGCGTTTTCGCCGCGAACGTCTCCACACTGGTGCCCGCGCCGCTGCAGAAGCTGCGGCGGCTGCACGTGGTACGCCGGCCGCCGACCGAGAACGAGACCGCGGACGAGGCCAGGGACAACATCGCCCGGCACTACGACCTGTCCAACGAGATGTTCTCGCTCTTCCTCGACCCGACCATGACCTATTCCTCCGCGCTCTTCGACACGCCGGCCGTGACGCCGCTCGAGGCCGGTACACCCGCGGGCGAGCTGATGCGGCTGGACATGAGCGACGGCGCGCCCGGTGTGGAGCTGCTGCGCGCGGCGCAGGAGCGCAAGATCGACCGGCTGCTCGACCTGACCGACGTCGGCCCCGGCACCCGCCTGCTGGAGATCGGCAGCGGCTGGGGCGAGCTGGCCCGCCGGGCGGCCCGCCGCGGGGCCAAGGTGCGCACGATCACACTCTCCGAACGCCAGCTGGCCTACACCCGGCAGCAGGCGGACCTGGCCGGGCTCGCCGACTCGGTACACGTGGAGCTGCGCGACTACCGCGACACCGAGGGCCAGTACGACGCGGTACTGAGCGTGGAGATGATCGAGGCGGTGGGCCGGGAGCACTGGCCCGCCTACTTCGCCAGCCTGTCCCGGCTGCTGGCCCCCGGCGGCCGGGTGGGCCTGCAGGCCATCACCATGCCGCACGACCGGATGCTCGCCACCGCGCGCACCCAGACCTGGATCATCAAGTACATCTTCCCCGGCGGCCTGATCCCCTCGATGACCGCGATCCGGCAGAACGCGGCGCGGGCGGGCCTGCACATCCGCGACGACCTGTCCTTCGGCGCGCACTACGCCCGCACGCTGGCGCTGTGGGGGGAGCGTCTGGTGGCCAACGCGAGCCGTCTGGGCTCCCTGGGCTTCGACGAGACCTTCCGGCGCACCTGGCGGCTGTATCTGGCCTACTCGGAGGCCGGATTCGCCTCCGGCTACCTGGACGTGCACCAGCTCGTGCTCAGCCGCGACCCCCTCGCCGCGGCGGCCTGAGCCGGTCTCGGGGTCCCGGGCCGGGCCGGCCGTGGGTACGATGGGCATCAGGGCTCTGCAGCGAGTCCGACGCGACGCCTTCCGGGGGTGGAAGCCGTGCCTCGTACCGACGGCCGGTCGGCCGCGCGCCGATCATCGATCACTCTGGCCGCCACGCTCGCCCTGCTCGGCGCGAGCCTGGCCGGCTGCGCCGACCTCGAGGCGACCGACGCCTCGGACGCGCACACCTACGCGCCGCACGGCTCCGCTTCGGCCGCTGCCGATCCCGGCCGGGATCCCGGCTGCGTCGCGGCGCTCAAGGCGATCAGCGCGTACGGGCCGTCGTCGGTCAAGCTCCTGGCCGACGGCCGCAAGGCGCTGAACAAGGTGGGCGTGCAACTGCTGGTGACCGCGCTCGGCAGCGCGGCGGACGCGGCCGACCAGCCGCAGGTACGCCGGGACATCCAGACGCTGGCCGACGTCTACGACGACTACTTCGATCTGAGCACCGACGCCGTGAGCGTTCCACTCTCGACCCTGCTCAAGGACACCGTGGACCTCGAGGGCCTGTGCCACGGATAGCGGAGCGGCCTACTCAGGGCTCGCCTTCGGCGCGGGCGTGGCCCCGGCCGACCCGTGGTGGTGCATATGCCCGGAGTGGTGGTAGTTCATCGGCGGGTTCAGATCGGCGAAGAGGTCGTCGACGCTGACGATCAGGCCGCCGTAGGCGATGTTCACGGACACCAGCACGGCGACTGCGGTGGCCGCGTACCCGCCGAGCAGCAGCCCGAACCGGGCCAGCATCCTGACGGCGCGCGGCCCGCGCACGCGGTTCCACAGCAGCAGCACGGCGACGGTGGCGAGCACGGCGACGACGATGCTCAGATACTGCGTGGCGGGACTGGTCAGCCGCATACCCGTTCCCTTCGAACACTGCGGACAATGGTGGCGGCGGTCACGTCGTGGGCCCGGTCAGCCGTTGCGAGAGCCAGGTGAAGGCGGTGGGCAGCATCTTCTCCCACGCGCTCTGGTTGTGGCCCCCGCCCAGCGGCGCGACGAAGGACTGCACCTCGGTCGCCCGGGCCCGCGGATTGGCCTTGGCCGTGGCCAGCACCTGCGCCGTCTCGGCCGCCGGATCGACGTGGTCCTGCTCGCTCGCCGTCATCAACAGGCTGACGGCGGGCGTCCGGCCGTGGCCGAGCAGCCACAGCGGGCTGTTGGCGTGGTCCAGCGCCGTGTCGGCCGTGAGCGTGTCCGAGTCCGGGGTGTAGTAGCCCGCCAGCGAGACGGCCGCCTGATAGCGGTCGGGATGCTGCAGGACGAGCTTGGCCGCGCAGAAGCCGCCGGTGGAGTAGCCCATCAGCCCCCAGCCGTCGGCGGCGGGCTCGGCCCGGAAGTCCGAGGTCACCACGTCGCGCACGTCCTGGGTGAGCCAGGAGTCGACGTCGCCGTCTCCGGGCACGTTGCTGCACTCCTCGTTGTCCCAGGGCCAGACGTGCCCGGGCACCGGCGTGACGGACGGCACGACCAGGATGAACGGGTAGACCTTCGCCGACTGCTCGGCCGCCTCGAGATGCTCGACCACGTTCATCGGCCCGATCCAGCCGTCCGGCGAGCCGACGACGCCGTGCAGCAGTTCGAGCACGGGAAAGTAGGCGTGCGGCTCCGTCGCGTACTGCGGCGGCGTCCACACGTAGACCTGCGAGTCGAGCCCTGACGCGGGACCGCGGAAGGTGGCCTCCTGAAAGCCGCCGGCCGACGGGCTGAAGCGCACCGCACGGTAAGCCGCCGCCGCGGCCGCCGGAATCTCCTCGTCCGCCGCCGCCCGCGCCACCGGCACCGGCGCCGGATCGAGCCGCACGGCCCCGGCCTGCCCCGCGAACACCCCGCCGCGCGTGCTCTGATTGCCCAACAGGTCCTGCCAGGAGACCACCAGGCCGCCGTTGGAGATGTTGACCCACACCAGGATCGCCGTCGCCGCCATGAGCTCCCCGAACAGCAGCAGCGCCCCCCGCTGCGCCACCCGCGCCGCCCGCCGCCCCCGCATCCGGTTCCACAGCAGCGCCGTCGCCCCCGCCGACAACAGCGCGAGCGCGATCGTGCACAACAGGAGGGAATCACTGGTCGGTGTCACGAGAAGAGATTAATGCTCAATATGCGCCTTTCCCGGCAATGCCACGCGAACACCTTCGAACCCGCACATACCTAACAGAATGATTACTCGCCTAGACCGAGTGCCGCGCCGTGACCGCTTTCCAGGGATAGTCGAGGAAGTTTCCAGAGCTATCTGACGTGTCGGCGCCTGAGCCATGGGATCGGCGCCGAAGCGCGCAAGGGCTCGATTGAGCCGTCTGCTGCATCGGTAAGACCGTCGATGATGATGAGCCGGATCCGGATCGGATCCTCGCCTTGGATTTCGGCGAACATCGCTTCGCCATCCCGCTGGACCAAGATTCACGCGTGGGCCCGGGGCCACCCAGAACCCACCACGCCTCGACAACCTCTCGCCGCCGACGCACCTCCTCCCCAGCCGACCTGCGCGCGGGGTCCGGGTGTCCCCGGCGCGGGGCCGTGCCACGCATAAACACAGCGTGCCGTGCGCCCGACGCCGGCTCTGACGCCGCAGTGAAGCGTAGGCGTCAGAGCCGGAGGGAGCGCCCAGACATCTAGTGGTGAAATGCCTCTTTGGCGGGGACGCCGAACTCCTGCATGGGGGCGGGCTGCTTGTGCAGCTGGGGCAGCAGGCGGCCGAGGTCGGCGAGCAGCAGGTCGGCGAGGTCGTGGGAGAAGCCGTTGCGCACCACCAGCCGGATCACCGCCAGGTCGGTGCGGTCGGCCGGGAAGGTGTAGGCGGGGACCTGCCAGCCGCGCTCGCGCAGGCGGCGGGAGACGTCGAAGACGTCGAAGTCGGTGACGTCGTCGGCAGTGGTGAAGGCGAAGACGGGCAGCTGGTCGCCGCGGGTGAGCAGGCGGAACTCGGACATCGCCTCCACTCCGGAGGCCAGGTAACCGGCCACGTCGCGGCAGGCCTGCTGCACTTGGCGGAAGCCCTCGCGGCCGAGGCGCAGGAAGTTGTAGTACTGGGCCACGACCTGCGCGCCGGGGCGGGAGAAGTTGAGCGCGAAGGTCGGCATGTCGCCGCCGAGGTAGTTGACCTTGAACACCAGCTCCTCGGGCAGGGCGTCGTGGTTGCGCCAGAGCACCCAGCCGACACCCGGGTAGACGAGCCCGTACTTGTGGCCGGAGGTGTTGATGGAGGACACCCGCGGCTGGCGGAAGTCCCACTTCACGTCCGGGTCGAGGAAGGGCGCGATCATGGCTCCGGAGGCGCCGTCCACGTGCACCGGCACGTCCAGCCCGGTCCGCTGCTGCAGCTCGTCGAGCTTGTCGCAGACCTCCCACACCGGCTCGTAGCTGCCGTCCATGGTCGAGCCGAGGATGGCGACCACGCCGATGGTGTTCTCGTCCACCTTCGCCACGGCGCTGTCGCCGTCGAGGTGGTAACGGTCACCCTCCATCGGCACGTATCGCGGCTCGACCTCCCAGAAGGTGCAGAACTTCTCCCAGCAGACCTGGACGTTGATGCCCATCACCAGGTTGGGCTTGGCGCCGGCCGCGTAGCGCTCGGCGTTGGCGTTCATCCAGCGCCGCTTGAGCGCGAGGCCGGCGAGCATGCACGCCTCGCTTGATCCGGTGGTGGAGCAGCCGATGGCGGTGTGCGGGTCGGGCACGTTCCACAGGTCGGCCAGGATCGCCACGCAGCGCCGCTCGAGCTCGGCGGTCTGCGGATACTCGTCCTTGTCGATCATGTTCTTCTCGGCGCACTCGGCCATCAGCAGCGAGGCCTCGGGCTCCATCCACGTGGTGACGAAGGTGGCGAGGTTCAGCCGGGCGTTGCCGTCGAGCATGAGTTCGTCGTGGATGAGCCGGTAGGCCGTGAGGGGCTCTATCGGCTGCTCTGGAATGCGGTACATCGGCGGCGCCAGCTGCATGGCGCCGAGCGGGTTGGCGGCGGAGGAAGTGAGGGGGTTGACGGACAGGGTGCGGTTCGAGTCGCGGGTGGCGGACTTCGGGTTCGCCGGGTCCTGGTGGATCGGGACGCCGCGCACCCGCGGGGTGTGCAGCCCTTCGTCGCCCGACCCCGTGCTCTGCCTTTTCGCCATGCAAATTCCCTTCCGTGCGCATGCGTGCAGACCCGCCCCTCGGCACACCCTGCCACCGGGCGCGGGCGGATGCCAGCGTCCGCTCCGGTGCTTCGGCAGGATTTCCCGGCCCCCGCGCGCCTCCTGACGGCGGGTCAACCCTTTCGGTCGAACACCTGCGGCCCCGCGCTGCCGATCACCGTCAGCTGGTCGCTCTTGGCGTCGTACTGCACTTGGAGCACGAAGCACCCGGCAACACTGGGCGCGCAGGAGCCGACCACAGCCATGGTGCCCTCGAACGAGCTGGTCGCTTTTCCGGCGCCGGTCTGTTCGCTGCCGTCGATCTGCGCCGACCACACGACCGTGCCCTGCTTCTGGAACGTGATCATCGCGGAACCCGCCACCCAGATGCCGGTGATGACTGCGTAGTTGGTCTGCTGCTTCGCCAGGTTCGCGCCCAAGGCTTGGGTGGAGTACGAGGTCGAGACGTCCTGCCCATCGGTGGAATCGGGCACGTGCAGCACCAGCCGCTTCCCGGTGGCATCGGGGTACGTCAGGGCCATGTCGGGCGCGGCGGTACCCGCGCAGTTCACGTCGGTGATGGGATAGGACGAGCCGACCCTGGTCACCGAGAGGCGGCCGTAGCAGAGCGGGAAGTTCCCGGGCTCGCTGATGCCGATCATGGCGGTATCGTCCGACCCCGACAGCGACAGCGGATAGATCATCAGGTAGCCCTGGCTGCCGTCGGAACGCGCCCACAGACCCGCGACCAGAGCCATGTTCAGCTTGGCCGCGCCGGTCGGGCTCGGCGACGCGGTCGGGTCGCCCGGGCTCGGCAACAAGCCGCCCGACGGTGCAGCGGAGAGGCTGGCCGCCGGCGCCACGGGCGTGCCCGGGCGGGCGCCGAGGACCTGCTCGGCCACGCCGCCGCCGACCATGCCGCAGACCGCGGCGAACGCTGCCATCGAGGCGATCAGCCGGCGCCGGACGGTGCGCTGCGCTCCGCGGCGGCGCACGTCGGCGGCCGCCGGGGTCCTGGTCTCGCCCACGGCCTCCTCGGCCATCTCGGCGAGCATGCGATCGAAGCTCTCCGGCATCGGACCTACCACTCCCTGGCCAGGCCGTCGCGCGGAGCGGGGTGCTCTCCGGAGCCGACCGCGGCGAACTCGGACACAAGCGGGGCCAGGGCCTTGCGGCCCCGGTTGAGGTGCGACTTGACCGTGCCCTCGGGCGAGCCGGTCTCCGCCGCGATCTCGCTGACCGTCAGGCCGACGAGGTGGAAGAGCACGATGGCCCGGCGCTGCTCGGCGGAGATCCGGCGCAGCGCAGCCACCAGGGTGAGGTGGTCCGCGCTCATCGCCGGCGCCTCCGCCGCGGCCGCCTCGCGGCGGTGCGCGGCCCGGCGGTTGACCGCCTTGCGCCAGGAGGAGACGGCCAGCCGGTAGGCCACGGTCCGGATCCAGGACTCCGGGTCGAGGTAGCCGCGCACCACGTCCCAGCGCTGCCAGGCCCGGGCGTACGCCTCGGCCACCGCGTCCTCTGCCTCGGCGAGATTGCCGGTCATGGCATAGATCTGGCTCACCACGCGCCGAAAGCTTGCGCCGAAGAACTCGTCGAAGTCCGTTTCATCCGCCACCGCGCCCCTCCCCTCTCGCACACCATCTCGCTCGTTCACCTCGCATGCCACGCCACGCCCCTCGGCGCGATCACGAACAGCACACGCGCGGGCCGGGCGCCAGGATGCAGCCGGCGGCGAAAATCACGAATCAAACGCCGTTCGTCACGGTTTTCATACGATCATCAGCCTTCTTATTGACAGTCCTGCTTCCGTGCGTAACCGTGAGTTGTCGGTCAGTGACGGCGCGGACCTCGGCCGCATGCCGCACGGCGCCGCTCGCCGGGTTCTGATTTCCCTGCAGAGGTCAAGAGAACGGCGGCTCCGCAGGGGCCTCGTCACGGACGGGGCCCCTGCCGGGATCCCCACGGTTTTCTCACGCCCGCACCACCCTCGGCTCATCCGGACCCGCGATCTTAGCCTGGGTCCGGAAGCGGCAGGCGACGGTGAGGTGCGGCATGAGGGAACGGCGCAAGGCGCTCAGGTGCGGTTCGCGGGCGTGGCCCTGGCCGCGCTGACCGGAGTCGGGGCGCCGGCCGCCTGTTCGAGCGGGTCGTCCGGCTCCTCCGGCGGCGACGGCACCCCTCGTGCGCCGGCGGCTTCCCGACCGGGGCCATGCGGCTTCCCCGGCGGCCGAGGCGGAGCGGGCGGACAGGGCTGAGCCGGCCTCAGTCCGTCTCCGCGGTCCGCTCCAGGAACTCGGCCGCGCGGGCGACGTAGCGCTTGACCACCTGGGCCGGCTCGCCGTTCAGCAGGGCCGAGGCGACCTGCTCGATCCCGAAGGTGCGGTACCAGATCCGGGCCCGCCGATAGACCTCCGCGGGCACCGCCGCGCGCAGCGCGTCCCAGCCGTGGTTGCCGAGGCAGGCCGCGTCCACGGCCGGGTCGAAGGGGGCGGCGAGATCCCAGTCGAGCACGCCCACGATCCGGCCGGCCGGACCCCAGTGCAGGTTGTAGCCGCACAGATCGCCGTGCACGAGGCCGGGCTCGACCTCCGGCAGGTCCTGCGCGGCCTCGACGCGGCGGCGCGCCTCGGCCCGCCACCGCCGGGGCAGCGCCGGCACGGCCTGTTCTTCGAGCACGCGGACCCAGTCCGCCCGCCCGGCATACTCGTGCGGCTCGCCGAGCACGTCGCGCAGCGGCGCGCAGTCGACCTCCGCCAGCGCCCTGAGCAGGCCCGCCAGGACCGCCGGCTCCCCGGTCGCCTTCGCCCGCGGCTCGCCGTCGATCCAGGACATGGCCACGGCGGTGCGGCCGTGCAACACCTTGACCGGCGTGAGCGGTTCGGGCACCGCGAAGGGCAGGCCGAGGCCGGCCAGCCGGCGGCTGAGCTCGGTGCGGCGCTCGAGCTCCTGCTCGGCCGCGAGTCCCCGGGCTATCCGTATCGCCGCGCGACCGGGCAGCAGCACCACGTCGTGGAACTGCCCTCTGGCACTCGACGCGCCGTCCAGCGGCACGCCGGGCAACAACTCCTCGACGAGAACGAGAAGCTTCTCGTTTACCTCAGGATGCACGGCCGTCAACCTACCTCAAGGTGGGTTTCGGACACGATCTCGGCCACTGGCACGGCTTGCGTCCTGCGCATCGCCGTTCGAATCAGCGGCCGTAGAAGGAGCTGCGCGCGGCGGAGCCCGCCGCCGCCGGCTTCGGCTCCGGGTACACCTTCCGGCGGCCGACCGGCAAGATCCGCGGCCGACCCCTATCGGGTGAACCCGGATCTGACCGGCGCCGAACCCGGACCGGCCCCTGCGCGATCGCGCCCTGTCGCCGCGCCCCCGCGCTCTGGTGTGATCGAATCCGGGGCCACTCTCGCCCGAAAGGGGCCGGCAGCATGACGATCGACGCGGACACCGCAGCGGCGGCAACGCAGCAGAGCCTGAGCACGGCGGCCGCACGCAATCTGGCCACCACCACCAAGACCGTGCCGCAGACGCAGGACATCTCCTCGCGCTGGCTGCTCCGGCAGCTGCCGTGGGTGCCGGTGTCCGGCGGCACCTACCGGGTCAACCGGCGCCTGACCCACGCGGCCGGGCGCGGCCGGCTGGCCTTCGTCCAGACCGGCGCGGAGGTCAGGGTCCTGCCGCTGACGCTGCGCGAGATCCCGGCGCTGCGCGGTATCCAGGACGCGGACCTGCTGGAGCTGCTCGCCGGCCGGTTCACCCGGCACGAGTACGAGGCCGGACAGACCCTGGTCGAGGGCGGCAGCCCGATCGACCAGGTCCTGCTGGTCGCGCACGGCAAGGTGGAGGAGCTGACCGACGGCAAGTACGGCGGCCAGGCGCTCGCCCGCGGGTACGCCGACGGCGACCACCTCGGCGACGAGGTGCTCACCCGGGACGACGCCACCTGGCCGGGGACGCTGCGCGGGGCGACCTCCGGGGTCCTGCTCGCGCTGCCGATGCAGGCGTTCCGCGAGCTGGCGGCGCGTTCGGACGCGCTGCGCGCCGCCCTGGCGGCCCACCGCGAGCGCGGGGCCAAACGGGTCAACCGCAAGGGCGAGGCCGAGATCGAGGTCGCGGCCGGGCACAGCGGCGAACCGGACCTGCCGACGACCTTCGCCGACTACGAACTCGCGCCGCGCGAGTACGGGCTCAGCCTCACCCAGACCGTGCTGCGCGTCCACTCCCGGGTCGCGGACCTCTACAACGACCCGATGAACCAGGTCGAGCAGCAGCTCCGGCTGACCGTGCACGCCCTGCGCGAGCGGCAGGAGGACGAGCTCGTCAACAACCCCGAGTTCGGCTTCCTGGCCAACGCGGACTTCGGCCAGCGCATCAGCACCCGCTCCGGCCCGCCGACCCCGGACGACTTCGACGAGCTGCTCAGCATGCGCCGCAGCACGCGCGCGCTCTTCGCCCATCCCAAGGTGATCGCCGCGTTCGGGCGCGAGTGCACCCGCCGCGGCATCTACCCGACCGGCGTCGACCTCGACGGGCAGGGCGTCGGCGCGTGGCGCGGCGTCCCGCTGCTGCCCTGCAACAAGATCCCGATCACCGACGGAGCCTCGACCGTGCTGGCCCTGCGCACCGGGGAGCAGGACCAGGGCGTGGTCGGGCTCGTGCCCACGGCGCTGCCGGACGAGTTCGAACCCGGACTCAACGTGCGGTTCATGGGCATCGACACCGCGGCGATCATGTCCTACCTGGTCTCCGCGTACTACTCGGCGGCCGTGCTCGTGCCAGACGCGCTCGGCCTGCTGGAGAACGTCGAGCTCGGGCACTGATCCGAACGGGCTACTCGGGGGTCTTGCGGGTCGCCGCGAGACCTCCGGGCCCGACCGGCTTCATCCGCTCGTCCGCGGTGGCGGCCAGCCGCGGAGCGAGCCGCTTGACCTCGTGCGCCCCGCGCAGCGCGATCACCGCGGGCAGGAAGCCGCGCGGCCACCACTGCATCGTGCGCACCCAGGGCTGGCCGTAGACGTGCGCGGACCGGCGCCGTATCCCGGTCGTGAGGCGCTCCACAGCCGGTTCGAGCCGACCGGTCCGGTTAGCCGGCCAGGGCAGCCGGGAGCGCATCTCGGCGAGCACGCGATCCTGATCCGCGCTGCGCACCATGTCCGTGTCCGTCCACGACAAGTACGCCACGCCGACGTCCACCCCGTCCGGCGCGACCTCGCTGCGCAGGCTGTGTGCGAAGGCTTCGACCCCTGACTTGCTAGTGCAGTACGCGGCCATCAGCGGGGTCGGGGTCATCGCGGCCAGCGACGCGATCTGGAGCAGGTAGCCGCGCGAGACTGCCAGCGCGGGCAGCACGGCGCGAGCCGTCGTGATCGAGCCGAGCAGGTTGACCTCGATAACCCGGTCGAAGGTCTCCGGATCGCTCTGGGTGAACGGGCCGCCGATCGCGATTCCCGCGTTGGCGACGGCTATGTCGAGCGCGCCGAACCGTTCGACCACCTGCTCGACCACCTCGGTCATGCGGGCGCGGTCAGTGACGTCCGCTTCCCAGGCTTGCGCCTGCGCGCCGGCGGTGGCCCGCTCGGCGCAGGCCTCGGCGGTCTCGGCGAGCACGGCCGGTTCGAGGCCCACCAGCGCCACGTTCACGCCGCGAGCGGCCAGACTCAGCGCGAGCGAGGCGCCGATCCCCCGCGCGGCTCCGGTGATCAGTGCGGTCTTGCCCGCCAGCTCGCTCACGAGACCACCTCGCCAGAGCTCGGTAGGTGCGTTCGCACACGCACTGTGCCCGACGGTTCGCTCGCAAGCTCGCTCACGAGACCACCTCGCTAGAGCTCGGTAGGTGCGTTCGCACATGCACTGTGCCCGACGGTTCGCTCGCCAGCTCGCTCACTGCTGTGCCTCCTTCGGCTGGATCGCCTCGTCCATCGCGGCGACCCGCTGCCGGATCAGCGTCACGACGGTGTCAGGGGCCTCCATCGGCGTCATGTGCCCGAGGCCGGTGAGCGTGGTCATGCCTTCGAAGCGCGGCAGCGCAGCCGCTATGGCCTGCGCGTGCGCGGCGGCCGGGGTGAGCCGGTCCTTCGTGCCGAACACGACCGAGGTGGGCACGTCCAGGCGCCCCACCAGGGAGCTGACGTCGAGTTCGCTCAGCACCCTGCCCCAGGCCGCCCTCGGCTTGGGCAGACACGCGGCGATCATCCGGGCATTGACGTTGCGAAGGCCCTTGTCGGTCTTGGGGCCCAGCGCGGTGTGCGCGAGCATGGCCCGCGACATCGGCGTGACCGGGCCGAGCGGCAGCGGCGAGGAGAGCAGGAGCCGGTGCACCGCCTTGTTCGCACGCGGCATGCGGCGGAATCCCGGGACCACGCTGGAGGAACCGGGCAGGTGCTGGAAGCCGGTCGAGCAGAGCACGGCGCCGCCGACGCGGGAGAGCACCGCCTCGGTCCCGGCGGCGGCCATGATCGTCATGCCGCCCATGCTGTGCCCGGCCAGCACGGCCCGCTCGCCGTCGGGCAGCGTCGCCTCGAGCACCGCGGCCAGGTCCTCCACCAGGATCGGGACGCTGTAGCGGCCCTTGCCCGGCGCCTCGCTGGTGCCGTGGCCGCGTTGGTCGTATGCGACCACGCGCAGGCCCGGCGCGCCGGCGAGCAGGGCTTTGATGACCGGAGCCCAGAACGAGATGTTGCAGGTCCAGCCGTGGATGAGCACCACGGTGGGCGCTGCGGCCGGTCCGTGCACCTCGACGTTGAGCTGCGTGCCGTCGGCGGAGGGCACGCGCAGCCGGGCCTCGGGCTCCGGCGGGGCGAAGAGTTCGGGGCTGATCACCTTTGGTCCGCTCCGTTCGGGGTCAAGGCCAGGGCCGGCGTGGTCTCGCCGGTGGGGTCCGGGTCCGGCGCGGCGGCCGGGCGGCGGACGTATTCGCGTACGTCGATCCCGCGGGTGAGCCGGCGGAACCGGAGGGTCGAGGCGGGCCAGAGGGTGGGGTTGCGCCCGGCGTCGTTGAGGTACCAGCTCTTGCAGCCGCCGGTGTTCCAGACCGTCGGACCCATCCGCCGCTCCACCTGTTCACACCAGGCGTCCTGAGCGCCCTGATCCGGGTCCAGCGGGCCTTGCCCGGACCGGCCGGCGGCCTTGACGAAGTCGACGATGTAGGAGAGCTGCGACTCGATGATGTGTACCATCGAATTGTGGCCGAGGCCCGTGTTGGGCCCGATGACGAAGCAGAGGTTGGGGAATCCGGCCACGGTGGTGCCTCGCAGGGCCCGCATGTCACCGCCCCACACCTCGTCCAGCGAGCGCCCGCCGACGCCCCAGACCTGCCGGGCCATCGGCATGTCGACGGTGTGGAAGCCGGTGGCGAACACGATCGCGTCCACCTCGTGCCGGGACCCGTCCGAGCCGATCAGGGTACTGCCCTCGATCGCGGCCAGCCCGGCGGCGACGACCTCCGCGTTGGGCTGGGCGAGGGCGGGATAGTAGTCGTTGGAGAGCAGGACCCGCTTGCAGCCCATGACGTAACGCGGCGTCAGCTTCGCGCGCAGGGCCGGGTCCTTGGCCGCGCGGCCGAGGTGGTGCAACGCGACCCGCTGGGCGGCCTTGAGCAGCGCGGGCCGCTTGACGAAGCCGACCACCGTCGCTTCCCGGCTGAGGTAGATGCCGAGCCGGGCAAGTCGCTGCGTGGGCGGGACGTGCTGGTAGAGCCACTTCTCCGCGCCGGTGATCTTCCGGTCCCGACGCGGCATGACCCACGCGGGCGTGCGCTGGAACAGCACCAGCCGCGAGGCCTTTTGCTGGAGCTGCGGCACGAGCTGGATGGCCGAGGCACCGGTGCCGATGACCGCGATCCGTCGCCCTGCCAGATCGGTGTCGTGGTCCCAGCGCGCCGAGTGGAAGACGGCGCCGGGGAACTCGTCGAGACCGGGGATCTGCGGCATCGACGGCTCGGAGAGCGGACCGCCCGCGGAGACGAGCACGTCCGCGGTCATCGCGCCGCGCGCGGTGTCGATCCGCCAGCGCGCCTCATCCTCCTGCCAGACCGCGCCGGTCACGGCGGCGCCGAAGTAGAGCCGCGGGCGCAGGCCCGGCCGGTCGGCCACGTCCTCGAGGTAGGCGCGGATCTCCGGCTGGCCCGAGAAGCTGCGCGACCAGCGCGGGTTGGGCGCGAACGAGAACGAATACAGGTGTGAGGGGACGTCGCAGGCACAGCCCGGGTAGGTGTTGTCGCGCCAGGTCCCGCCGACGGAGTCGGCGCGCTCCAGGATGGCGAAGTCGCGGATCCCGGACTCCAGGAGCTTGATCCCGGCGCCGAGGCCGCCGAAGCCGGCTCCGATGACGGCGACGCGCACGTGCCGCGGCAGGCCGCCCTCGGTGCGCTGCTCGCGGCGCTCGTCCGGGCGCGGGGGCAGGACGCCGGTGCCCGCCTGGTCGCGGAACGCGGTGGCGAACGGCGGGGTGGAGACGCCTTCGACCCGGTAGCGCCCCCACGGGTCCGGGTCGCCGACCTCGGCCGGCGCCGAACCGTGCGCGGTGCTGAGCGTTCCCTTGGTGCGCCCGGCCGAGAGGGTGCCGGCCAGCGCGTCGTCCGGCGCGATCCGGCCGTACCAGTGGTAGCGGCCGTCGATCGGCTGGAAGTAGCCGCGCAGCTCGACCCGCACCTCGAACCGGTGCTCGCCGACGTCCAATACCGCAGTGCCTTGATAACCGTCTTCGTCGTCGAAGTCCGCCACGCGGCCGGTCCCTTCCTACTCCCCTGACACGAGCTTCAAGGAGGGCGGCGCGGGCCGCGTCCCCTCCGGCGGGTACTGCATGGACTGCGCGAACCGGGAGGTGCCGAGTTCGAGCTCTTCGTCCAGGGCGCGCTCGGGCAGCACTCCGGCCAGCGCGGCGTAGATCAGCTTGGTGGTGTATTCGACCACGTGCACGCGGCTCATCGAACGCCGGTGCAGCCACCATTCGGCGGTGGACTGGACCAGGCCGGTGATGCCCTGCGCCCACGGCTCGGCGCCGCCGGAGTCCAGCGAGTAGTGCCGCAGATAATCGCCGAACAGCGCGGTCAGCGCGTCCGCGATCAGTTCCTTGTTGCGCTGGAACGGGTCGGTCTCGGTCGGGATCTCGCCGGCGGTGTGCCGGGCGATGAGCCAGTACAGGTTCGGGTTCTCGTCGATGACCTCGAAGTAGGCCCCGACCGCGCCGCGCACCCGGCTGAGCGCCGGCAGGTCGGCCGCGATGGCCGGCATCAGCCGCGCGAACAGGACCTCGGTGCCGTACTCGCCGAGCGCGGCGACCAGCGCGGTCTTGTCCGCGAAGTAGCGGTAGAGCACCGGTTTGGTCACTCCGGCCTCGGCCGCCACCGCGTCCATGGTCAGATCAGGGCCCTGCTGGTCGAGCACCCGCAGGGCGGCCTTGACGAACTCGCCCCGGCGGGCGGCGCGGTGCGCGCTCCACCGGTCCCGGCGGGCGTCGGCGGAGCCGGGTTCCTTCGGCGTCCCCTTGACAGCTGCGTTCACGGTGAGCACGCTACCAGAAGTAACTGTTACTTCAAGTCATACTTTCTATGAGCAGCCGGAGGCCGTCGATGACGTCGAACACGGTGGGCGCCCGCACCCCCGATCAGCCCGCTGACGACCGCGAACGCACCGCCGAACGGCTGCTGCGGTCCACCGCCGCTCGGGCATACGACCCAGAGCTCGACATCGACTGGAACGCTCCGCTCACGCCGGACGCGCCCTTCATGAAGCTGGAACGCTGCTCGCTCTACGGCACCGGGACGTGGGAGCGGCTGACGCCGGAACAGCGCCTCACCTTGGCCCGGCACGAGGCGGCCAGCGTCGCCAGCGTGGGCCTGTGGTTCGAGCACATCCTCATCAGGATGCTGGCGAAGATGGCTTACAACGGCGATCCCACCACCGCCCGGGTCCAGTACGCACTGGCCGAGATCGCCGAGGAATGCCGGCACTCGACCATGTTCGCCCGGATGATCGGCCGGATGGGAGCGCCCGCCTACGGGGTGCGCCCGCACATCCACCGGCTCGGCCGGATCCTGCCGTTCCTCGCCCACAACGAGGTGATCTGGGGCGCGACGCTGCTCGGCGAGGAGATCCCGGACCGGTTGCAGCGGGAGATGGTGGAGGACGCGCGGATCCAGCCGCTGATGCTGATGGTCAACCGGATCCACATCATGGAGGAGGCCCGGCACATCAGCTTCGCCCGCGAGGAGCTGGCCCGGGCCGTGGCCCGCACGCCGCGCTGGCTGCGGCCGGTGCAGCGGCTGCTGCTCGCGCACATCGCGTTCATCATCAGCCGCAGCCTGGTCAATCCCGAGGTCTACCGCTCCGTGGGCCTGGATCCGCGCAAGACCCGGCGGATCGCGCTGGCCAACCCGAACTATCAGCGCACGCTGCGGTGGGCCTCGGAGAAGCTGGTCGCCCTCTTCGACGAGCACGGCCTGATCGCACGTCCGGGGCGGCACTGGTGGAAGGCCGGCTACCTGATCCGCTAGCCCCGGCCCTCACGATCGCATGGATATGCGCGAGCTTCGCATAAAGTTCCACGTGGAACATTGTCCCGTTTCACGATGTCCGAGTGCTTCATCCCGATCCCAGGAGGCGCCGATGGCCGGGTCAGAGCTCGGGATCGGGCAGCCGCTTGACCGCGAGCAGGGCGATGTCGTCGCTCAGCCGCGGCCCCGCGTGCGCGCGCACCGCCCGCAGCACGTGGTCGAGCATCGGATCCGGGTTCTGGTACACCGTCCAGCCCTTGTCCTGCTCGAGCCGGTAGAAGGCGCCTTCCTCGTCCCGGGCCTCGGTGATGCCGTCGGTGTAGAGCAGGATGTGGTCGCCGGGCTCGAAGTCGACCTTGTAGACCGGCAGCGAGTCCCGGCTCAGATCCAGCAGGCCCAGCGGCGGGCTGGGCTCGGGCGGCTCGAGCGGGGTGATCACGCCGTGGTGCAGCAGCAGCGGCGCGGGGTGCCCGCAGTTGACGATCTCCGCCTGGCTGCCGCCCGGCGGCACCGAGACCAGCACGGCGGTGACGAACTCCTCGAGGTCCGAGGGCGTGCGGCGCAGCAGGCTCGCGTGCATCCGCGCCGCGATCGCGGCCAGGTCGCCCTCCTGGTGCGCCGCCTCGCGGAAGACGCCGAGGACGTCGGCGGCCGCCTCCACCGCCGGCAGGCCCTTGCCGCGCACGTCCCCGATGATCAGCCGGTCGCCGAAGGCGGTGGTGGTCACCTCGTACAGGTCTCCGCCGATGCGCGCCTCGGCGGCCGCCGCCACGTACCGCACGGCCGAGCGCACCGAGACCAGATCCGAGGGCAGCGCGCGCAGCAGCACCTGCTGGGCCGCCTCGGCCACCGTCCGGACCGTGGTCAGCGTGCGCTGCTGCAGCTGCGCGGATCTGACGGCCACCCAGCTGACCACAGTGACCATGACGGTCGCGAACAGCTCGGCGATCTGCTCCACCGCGTGGACGTTCTCCTCCAGCGAGCCGAGCAGCGCCGCGGCCACCACGCAGATCGCGCCGACCAGCAGCGGGCGCAGTTGGCGCGGCGGGGCCACCAGCGCCGCGAGGGCCGGGGGCACCGAGAGCGTCGCGGAGAAGCCGACGCCGGGCGACGTGGCCAGGTCGGCCGCGGTGATCACCAGGATCAGGGCATAGGGCAGCGAGCGCATGACCGGGCCGGAGTGCCCGGAACGCGCCGAGTCCGCAGAGAACTGACTGCTCATCCTGAGAAAACCGTATGGGGAGTCAAGGGCGGTCGCAACGGTGCTGAGCCGGAATGGCGCAGGATTGTTCCGAATGCGTACTGGTCGGTAGCGAAATCGGGTCTTCTCGTGAAGGGCGGCAGGGGTTGACCGAGGTCCTCTCCGGCGGGCTGCGCCTGGCCGTGTTCGCCGATCCGGTCCGGCCGGGCCCGGTCGTCCTACTCGTGCACGGATATCCGGACACGCACGCGGTCTGGCACCGGATCCGCGCCGAACTCGGCCCGGACCTGCGCATAGTGCGCTACGACGTGCGCGGCGCGGGCGCTTCGCAGGCTCCGGCCCGGCGATCCGGCTACCGGCTCGACCACTTGGCCGAGGACCTGTTCGCGGTGGCCGAGGCGGTGAGCCCGGATGCCCCGGTCCACCTCGTCGCGCACGACTGGGGTTCGATCCAGGCCTGGCACGCCGTCACCGACCCGCGGGCGGCGGGCCGGATCGCGTCCTTCACCTCGATCTCAGGACCCTGCCTCGATCATACCGCGTTCTGGCTGCGCGAGCGGCTGCGCCGTCCGACGCCGCGCCGGATCGCCGCGGTGGCCCGGCAGGGTGTGAAGTCCTGGTACATCTACGCCTTCCATCTGCCCCTGCTCGCCTCGCTCACCTGGCGCTGCTGGCTGGGCCGGCGCTGGGGCGAGCTGCTGCGGCGGGCCGAGGGGGTCGAGCCGGGCCCTGGCCATCCGCAGCCGACGCTGGTGGACGACGCCGTGCGCGGCATCGGCCTCTACCGCGCCAACATGCTCCCCCGCCTGCGGCATCCGGAACCGCGTTACGCGCGGGTGCCGGTGCAGCTGATCAGTCCGCTCGCCGACCGCTTCGTCAGCCCCGCCCTGGCCGGAGACCTCGAACGGTGGGCGCCGGACCTACGCCGCCGTACGCTGCGGTGCGGGCATTGGGCCGCGGTGACCGCCGCGGCTCCGCGGACGGCCGAGCTCATCCGGACCTTCATCGCCGACGTGGAGGCGGACCGGGCCCGCGCGGCCGGGTAGTGCCGAACGGGCGAACCGGACGGCCGGGTCACTTCAGCGCCGCGGGCACCATGGTGGAGGTGTTCATCGTGGTGGACTCGTCCGTCCAGTTGCCGCTCCCGGAAAGCACCTCGCCGGCCACGCCGAAGAAGATGAAGAGCACCAGCAGCCACTGCGCCGCCGAGACCAGCACCAGCGGCCGGGTGGGCGAGCCCGCGCCCCAAGCGGGATCGTAGTCGCGGTAGGGCTGGTCGCCGAGCAGGCGCTTCGGGTAGGCCGAGCTGATCAGGTACAGATAGGCCTGGACGCGCAGGCCGTAGCGCAGGACCGCCGCCGACGCCTGGAAGATCGGCAGCGGCGTGCGCCCGAGGACCAGCACGATGACCCAGAAGAAGAACGCGCACACGAGCCAGCCCCCGTAGACGACCGCCTGAACGACCGCCGCGGGAATCGCCAGGATCACCCGGAAGAGCACCGCGACGCGGTTGAGCGGACCCGGCTGGAACTCGACCCGCACCGGGTATTCCGGCGCGTCGAGCGCGAACGGCGGGTACTCGTCGACCAGCAGCATCGCGTAGCCCGCGACCCGCGCGGCGTAGCCCAGATAGCTCGTCAGATACCCGGCCGCGGACACCGGCAGCCGGCCGAGCGCCAGCGCGGCGAACCAGCCGAGGATGACCGCGAGCGCGGCCACCACCCCGAGCACCCAGAGCGTGACGAACTGCGGGATCAGCAGGATCAGGCGCACCAGCACGGTCCACCGGCGCTGCCGCTCCGGCGGGAACACGTCGAGAACCGGGAGGAATTCCACTCACCGACCCTCACACGCGGCCCCGCGCCCGGCATCCCGGCCAGGTCGAACGGGTGAGCCCCGGCCCCGGTCCCCGCGGCACCGGACGCCGGCGCGCCTGGCATCCCGTCACCGGCTTTGCCAGACTGGGCTCGCCGAAGATCCACCCGCCAGGCCGAGGAGCGCCGATGCCCGACACACCGCCAGAGGGCTTCGCCACGCCCGCTCTCACGGTCGACCGCGACGTGCTCGAGCGCAACATCGGCCGAATGGCCCGCTACGCCGCCACCGGCGGCTTCGCCCTGCGTCCGCACGCGAAGACGCATAAGTGCCCGCAGATCGCCGAGCTGCAGCTGGCCGCCGGGGCGGTCGGCCTGACCGTGGCCACGATCGGCGAGGCCGAGGTGTTCGCCGCGACCGGAGCTCGCGACCTGTTCATCGCCTACCCGCTCTGGCTCGACGAGGGCAAGCGGGACCGGGTCGCCGCGCTCGCCGCGAACGTCCGGCTGAGTGCGGGCGTCGACTCGGCCGAGAGCGCGCAGCGGTTGATCGGCACCGGTGCGCTCGCCGTCATCGAGGTCGACAGCGGCCACCACCGCACCGGTGTCCAACCCGCCGAGGCGGGCACGGTGGCGAAGGCCGTGCGCTCGCTCGGCCTCGACGTGGAGGGCGTATTCACCTTCCCCGGCCACGGCATGGCGCACGATCCGGACGCGACGCCCACCCAGGTGCGCCTGCATGCCGCGCGGGATCAAGAGAAGGCGCTGGCCGAGGCGGCTGACTCGCTGCGGGCGGCCGGATTCGAACCCAACGTGGTGAGCGGAGGCTCCACCCCGACGGCTGCCCTGCGCGAGGACGGCGTCATCAGCGAGCTGCGTCCCGGCGTCTACGTGTTCAACGACGCGATGCAGGTCGCGCTGGGCTCCTGCACGATCGAGGACGTGGCCCTGTCCGCGGTGGCGACGGTGGTCAGCGTGCCGGCGCCGGACCGGTTCGTGCTCGACGCCGGCAGCAAGACCCTCGGTGCCGACGTCAACGGCTGGGCCCGGGGCTACGGCCTGGTGCCCGGGTATCCGGGTGCGATGATCACCCAGCTCTCCGAGCACCACGCCGTCGTGACGCTTCCCCTGGACACACGCTCGCCCCGCCTCGGCGACCGGGTCACCGTCATCCCGAACCACGTGTGCAATGCCGTCAATCTCGCTGACGAGCTGCTCGTGGTCCGGGACGGACGCGTGGTGGACCGCTGGCCGGTGGCCGCGCGCGGGGCGAACGCCTGAGACCCGATCAGCCGGTGATGCTGGCCGAGCCGGTCTCGATGTGGCCGGTGAAGCGGCGCGACCAGGACGAGTCGCTGCTGACCGTGACGGTGAAGTCGTACCAGCCGTTGCAGTAAGCGACCTGGTTGAAGTAGTCGGACACGCTCGCGCCGGCCGCGACGGTGTAGGTCCACGGACCGTCGGTGCGGTAGTGGTTCGAGGTGATGGTGAAGGTCACCGGCGCGGTCGCGGTGTTGGTCATGGTGAACCAGATCGACTGCTCGTTCAGGTTCGGCGAGGGCGCGTAGTAGCTGGTGACCTCGGCGTAGCGGCCGGCCGCGGTGGCGTTGCCGACGAAGCGGCGCAGGAACCGGTTCGGGCCGGTCATGGTCAGGTCGTAGGCACCCGCGCCGTATCCGGTGCCGATGTTGAAGAAGTCGGTCACCACGCCGTCCCCGGACGCGGAGTGCGCCGGGACGGTGTACTGCCACGGCCCGCCGCTGCGGTTGGCGTTGGCGTACACGGCGAAGGTCGCCGCGGAGGTGGCCAGCGGTCCCTCGTTGGCCATCTTGAGCCACAGCAGGATCTGGCCGTTCGCGTCGAACTCGAGCGAGGAGACGTAGCCGTCCGGCTGGTAGGGCAGGGCCCGGGCGGTGCGGGTGCCGGACTCCTGGGCGGGCAGCGCGTTGGTCTTGGCCGACGGGTTGAGCTCGATGTCGCACGTCAGCTGGCTGATGGTCGAGGTGGTCGCCGGCAGCGTGGCGGGAAGGCCGTAGACCGGGGCGGTGAAGTCGAAGGCGCCGGTCAGGTCGCCGCACACCTGCCGCCGCCAGGCGCTGATGTTGGAGCACGCGGCCGGGGTGCCGATCGCGGCGGTCCAGGTCTCCAGGAAGCGGATCACCGAGGTGTGGTCGTAGGTCCGCGAGTCCACGCAGCCGCCGCGGGTCCACGGCGAGGCGATGACCATCGGAACCCGGTAGCCGAGGCCGAGCGGGGTGCCGTTCTGGATGAACTCGTTCGCGGTGCCGGCCGGCGGGACCGGCGGCGGCACGTGGTCGAAGAACCCGTCGTTCTCGTCGTAGTTGAGGAAGAGCACGGTGGAGTCGAAGACGGACTCGGTGGCAGCCAGCGCTTGGAGCACCTCGTGCACGAACTGGGCGCCGTCCTCCGGCGGCGCGTCCGGGTGCTCGGAGCACTGCTGGTTCGCCACCACCCAGGACACCTGCGGCAGAGTCCCGTTGACCACGTCGTTCTTGATCGCCGCGGCGATGTCGGTAGGTGTGGAGCCGGTGGTGGAGGCCACGGAGCCCATGCCCCTGGTGGCCAGCGGGGTGCCGCCGGCGGCGTTGGCGAACTGGTTGAAGTAAGCCAGGGCATTGTCACCGTAGTTGTCGCCGGCGACCTGGTAGACCTTCCAGCTCACCCCGGCGTTCTGCAGCGCCTCGGCGTAGGTCTGCCAGGTCAGGCCGGACTCGGAGCCGCCGTCGTAGGCCGGGCCGCCCGCGGTGCCGTTCGGGTCGATCATCCCGCTCCACAGGTAGGTGCGGTTCGGGCCGGTGGCGCTGAGGATCGAGCAGTGATACGCGTCGCAGACGGTGTACGCGTCGGCGAGCGCGTAGTGGAACGGGATGTCGGAGCGGGTGAGGTAGCCCATGGTGCGGGCCGAGCCCTTGGCCGAGATCCAGGCGTCCATCTTGCCGCCGTCCCAGGCCTCGTGCTGGGTGGACCAGCCGTGGTCGAGCGAGCCGTCGCACTGGGCCAGGGTCTCGGCCGAGGCGACCAGGTTGCCCGAGCCGTTGCTCAGATTCCACGGATACTGCCGTCCGCTGCCGTTGGGCTGGTCGAAGACGCAGTAGCCGCCGGGGATCTGGATCGCGGCCCGGTCGCCGAAGCCGCGCACGCCTTGCAGCATGCCGAAGTAGTGGTCGAAGCTGCGGTTCTCCTGCATCAGGATCACCACGTGCTTGACGTCGGCGATGGTGCCGGTGGCCGCCGCCTGGGCCTGCGCCGGGCGCAGCGAGGCGGCGCCGAAGGCAGCCGAGGTGCCGACGGCCGCGGCGGTGCCGAGGAGGGTGCGCCGGGAGATCGGGGACATGGCGTGGGTATGCCTTTCGTCGGTCCACACGCGCCGGCGGTGGCGGGCGCGGCACCGCCCGCGGACGGGTGGGTGCACGCCGTAACCTGCCGCCTCATCCTCGACTTGTCCATACAAGAACCGTGACTTGGCCGTGAAGCGCCGATGAACTCTCGCGCCCCCGGGCGCCGAGGGTATCAGTCCTCGGATTCACCCGGGCCCGGCTCGGCCCCGGCCGGCAGCGGCGCGGGCCCCTGGGCCGGCACCACGGGCAGGTAGGCGGTGATCGCGGCGGCCGCCGGCACCGGGGCGGCCGGCGGGTACGCCTCGGCCGGCGCCGGCAGCTCGGCCGCGCCCTCGTGGGCGGCCGCCGCCTGGTCGAGCCGGCCGAGCCGCTCGAGTACCGCGTAAAGCAGTTCGACCGGAACCCGGGGGTCGAGGGCGCGTTCGAGCACGGCCTCCAACTCCGCCGGGTTCAGGGCATCGATGTTGTCCACGTCCATGCCCGCACAACGGCGCCCGTCCGCCCCGAGTCACCGGTATTCACCCGCTCGGAGCAGGTAATACGACGAGCTGACTCCGTGTCGGCGCCGCTTCCGGAAACGTTTCCGGAGCCCTGGGCGAGCCCTGCTTGACAGGCAGCCGATCGGCTGCCTAATCTGAACATGCAGCCGATTGGCTGCCTTTTGGAAGGGAGCACGGCCATGCCCGACATCCGGCACCGCGTCGGCGTCTACGCCCCGCGCGAGAAGGTCTACGAGATCCTCGGCACCCGAGCCGGCCTGAGCCACTGGTGGACCCGGGACGTGCGCGGGGACGAGCGGCCCGGCCAGCACCTCGAGTTCTACTTCGGCGCCGGCGACCGTCCCGCCGCCACCATGCGGGTGGCCGAGTCCAGCCCGTCCGGGCGGGTGGTCTGGGAGTGCGTCGACGGCCCGAAGGACTGGATCGGCACCACCCTCACCTTCGACCTGCGGTCCGGCCCCGACGAGAACGAGACCGTGGTCCTGTTCACCCACGCGGATTGGCGTGAGTCGGTGGAGTTCATGCACCATTGCTCCACCCGCTGGGGCCAGTACCTGATCAGCCTCAAGACGGGCCTCGAGGACGGCCGCTGGCAGCCGGACCTCGACATGCCGAGGGTCAGCAGCTGGGATTGACGCGCAGGTGGACGAGGTCTTCAAGGCTCTGGCCGATCCGAGCCGACGGCTGCTGCTGGACTCGCTCGACGCCCGCAACGGGCAGACCCTGCGCGAGCTGTGCGCCGGCCTGGAGATGGCCCGGCAGTCCGTCAGCAAGCATCTGGCGGTGCTCGAGCAGGCCGGCCTCGTCACCGCCGTGTGGCGGGGCCGGGAGAAGCTGCACTATCTCAACGCCGCGCCGATCAACGAGATCTCCGAACGCTGGATCACCCGGTACGACCGGTCCCGGGTCGAGGCCCTGGCCGACCTGAAACAGGCACTGGAAGGAGAACTCCGCATGGACGCCCCCGCGGCCCGGCCCGAGTTCGTCTACACCACGTACATCCGCACCACCCCCGAACTGCTCTGGCGCGCGCTGACCGAGCCCGCGTTCACCCGGCGCTACTGGCAGGGGATGACCTTCGAGTCGGACTGGAAGCCGGGCTCGCACGTGCGGGTGACCCGCACCGACGGCTCGATCTGCGACGACCCGGAGCAGGTCGTGCTCGAATCCGACCCCTACCGCCGGCTCGCCTACACCTGGTTCGACAACACCGGCGGCTGCCACGGCGGCGGCGAGCCGGAGCCGCGCTCGCAGGTGGCCTTCGACCTCGAAGACCTCGGCGAGAAGGTGAAGCTGACGGTGACTCACGACGGCTTCGCGCCGGGGAGCAGAGTCCTGCCGAACATCAGCGGCGGCTGGCCGGTCGTGCTCTCCGATCTCAAGACCCTGCTGGAGACCGAGTCGGAGACGGGGACGAAGCCGGAGTAGCGAGCCGGCTCAGGCGAGCGCGGCGAGCGTCTGCCGGGCGATCTCGATCTCCTCGTCGGTGGGGATCACGAGCACCGGGACCTGCGCTCCGGGCGCGGAGACCGCGCGCTCGCCGCGTTCGGCGGCCGCGTTGCGGACCGGGTCCACCCGGATGCCGAGCCGTTCGAGCCCCTGCGTGCTCAGGACCCTGGTTCGCTCGTCGTTCTCGCCGACTCCGGCCGTGAAGACCACCGCGTCGACGCGGCCGAGTACGGCGTAATACGCACCGATGTACTTGCGGATGCGGTGGCAGTAGACCTCGTGGGCCAGACGCGCGTCCGGGTCGCCCGCCTCGGCGGCTTTCTGCACGTCGCGCAGGTCGTTGCTCCCGGCCAGGCCCAGCAGCCCGCTGGAGCGGTTGAGCTCGCGGTCCACCGCCTCGGCGTCGAGGCCGGCCACCCGCTGGAGGTACGCGGGCACGGCCGGATCGAGATCGCCGCTTCGGGTGCCCATGACGAGCCCTTCGAGCGGAGTCAGACCCATCGAGGTCTCCACGCTGCGCCCGCCCTCGACCGCACAGACGCTGGCGCCGTTGCCCAGGTGCAGCACGATCACGTTCGTCTCCTCGACCGTCTGCCCGAGGAATGCCGCGGCGCGTCGGGAGACGTAGGCGTGCGAGGTGCCATGGAAGCCGTACCGCCGAACGGAGTACCTCTCGCGCCACTCGCGCGGCACCGCGTACGTGTACGCGGACGGAGGCAGGCTCTGGTGGAATGCCGTGTCGAACACCGCGACCTGCGGCACGCCGGGGAACGCCTTACGGGCGACCTCGATGCCGGTGATGTTGGGCGGGTTGTGCAGCGGGGCCAGCGGATTGAGCTCCCTGAGAGTGCCGACCACGTCGTCGTCGAGCACAGTGGCTTCGGTGAACCGGGATCCGCCGTGCACCACCCGGTGGCCGATGGCGGTCAGCTCGGCCGCGTCCAGGCCGGGGCCGGCCGAGCGGAACGCCTCGAGCACCGAGTCGAGGGCCTGCTCGTGCGAGGCGAACACCTCCGTGCGCTCCCACGCCGACGCGTCGGCCGGACGATGGCGGAGCGTCCCCGGGCCCTTCTCCCCGATCCGGTCCACCGACCCGGTCGCCAGCCGATCGCCCTCACCCGCGTCGTCGAGCGCGAGCAGCTGGTACTTGATCGAGGAGGAGCCGACATTGAGCACCAGCACAGCCTGCGTCATGTCCCCATTCTCACCTCGGGCGGCAGGCCGCGCGCGAGCCGCCCTCTCGTTCGGTCTACCGGAACAAGCGCGTGCGGCGAGCCCGCGGCGAGAATCGAAGGGCGCCATCGGCGTACGCGGGAGAGACCACGTCGAAGGGACTGCCCATGGTGACCACCAAGTCGGGGCCGCTCAGCCGTGAGGAAATCAATCTCATCGAAGCCTATTGGCGCGCGGCGAACTACCTGTCGGTGGGTCAGATCTACCTGCTGGACAACCCGCTGTTGCGCGAGCCGCTCAAGCCGGAGCACGTCAAGCCGCGGCTGCTCGGCCACTGGGGCACCACCCCCGGCCTGAACCTGATCTACGCGCACATGAACCGGGCCATCCGGGCCCGCGACCTGGACGCGATCTACATCGCCGGACCCGGCCACGGCGGCCCCGGCCTGGTGGCCAACACGTACCTCGAGGGCACCTACAGCGAGTTCTACTCGGCGATCGGCCGGGACGAGGCGGGCCTGCGCCGGCTGATGCGCCAGTTCTCCTTCCCCGGCGGCATCCCCAGCCACGTCGCGCCGGAGACGCCGGGCTCGATCCACGAGGGCGGCGAGCTCGGCTACGCGCTCTCGCACGCCTTCGGCGCCGTGTTCGACAACCCGGACCTGGTCGTGTGCTGCGTCATCGGCGACGGCGAGGCCGAGACCGGTCCGCTGGCCGGCTCCTGGCACTCGAACAAGTTCCTTGACCCGGCCACCGACGGCGCGGTGCTGCCCGTCCTGCACCTGAACGAGTTCAAGATCGCCAACCCGACCGTGCTGGCCCGGATCCCGCCGAAGGAGCTCGAGCAGCTGCTCACCGGCTACGGCTACCGCCCGATCAGGGTGGAGATCACCGACCCCGACGACCACGCGTCCGCGCACCAGCTCTTCGCCGCCGCGCTGAACGAGGCGCTCGAGGAGATCGCCGAGATCCAGAAGAAGGCGCGGGCCCAGGAGCGCAGGTCCGGGATCGAAGGCATCGAACGCCCGTCCTGGCCGTTGATCGTACTGCGCTCCCCCAAGGGCTGGACCGGCCCGAAGGAGGTGGACGGCAAGCGCACGGAGGGCAGCTGGCGGGCCCACCAGGTGCCGCTGGCCAAACTGCACGAGAACCCGGCGCACCTGCGGCAGCTGGAAGAGTGGATGCGCTCGTACAAGCCGGAAGAGCTCTTCGACGCGGACGGCGCGCTGCTGCCGGAACTGCTCGCCCTCGCGCCCGAAGGCGAGCGGCGGATGGGCGCGAACCCGCACGCAAACGGCGGCCTGCTGCTGCGCGACCTGGAGCTGCCCGACTTCCGGGACTACGCCGTCTCCGCCGACGGCCACGGCGTGACCACCTCGGAGGCCACCCGCGTCCTCGGCGGCTTCCTGCGCGACGTGATGGCCGAGAACTACGAGCACCGCAACTTCCGCGTGGTCGGCCCGGACGAGACGGCGTCGAACCGGCTCGACGCGCTGTTCGAGGCCACCGGCCGGGCCTGGATGGCCGAAGCCGAGCCGGACGACGACGCGGCGCTGGCCCACGACGGCCGGGTCATGGAGGTGCTCTCGGAGCACATCTGCCAGGGCTGGCTCGAGGGCTACCTGCTGACCGGACGGCACGGCTTCTTCTCCTGCTACGAAGCCTTCATCCACATCGTCGACTCGATGTTCAACCAGCACGCCAAGTGGCTCAAGACCACCCGCGACATCCCCTGGCGCCGACCCATCGCCTCGCTCAACTACCTGCTGACTTCACACGTCTGGCGCCAAGACCACAACGGCTTCTCGCATCAGGACCCCGGCTTCATCGACCACGTGGTGAACAAGAAGGCGGACGTCATCCGGGTCTACCTGCCCCCGGACGCCAACACCCTGCTGAGCGTGGCGAACCACTGCCTGAGCAGCCGGCACTACGTCAACGTGATCGTGGCCGGCAAGCAGCCCGCGCTGAACTGGCTCTCGATGGACGAGGCGATCCTGCACTGCACCCGGGGCATCGGCATCTGGGAGTGGGCCTCGACAGACGGCGGCCACGAGCCGGACGTCGTGCTCGCCTGCGCCGGGGACATCCCCACGCTCGAGACGCTGGCCGCGGTGTCGATCCTACGGGCGGCCTGGCCCGATCTGCGCATCCGGGTCGTGAACGTGGTCGACCTGATGCGGCTTCAGGACGACACCGAGCACCCGCACGGGCTGTCCGAGCGCCAGTTCGACGCGCTGTTCACCCGGGACAAGCCGGTGGTCTTCGCGTACCACGGCTACCCCTGGCTGATCCACCGGCTGACCTACCGCCGGGCCAACCACGACAACATGCACGTACGCGGATACAAGGAGGAGGGCACCACCACGACCCCGTTCGACATGGTGATGCTCAACGATCTCGATCGCTACCACCTGGTGATCGACGTGATCGACCGGGTGCCGGGCCTCGCCGACCGCGGGGCGCACGTGCGCCAGGAGATGCAGGACGCCCGCCTCATCGCCCGCGCCTACACCCGCGAGCACGGCGACGACCTGCCCGAGATCAAGGACTGGGTCTGGCCGTACGCATAGGATCCGGCCTCGTCAGGGGTGCGGCATGCCGCTGACGAGCTGTTTGAGCCGCGACTCCAGCCCTTGCTTGGAGGCGCGGCCCAGCGACCTGAGCTGCTTCTTCGATCCCTCGCTGTAGAAGCGGCCGAACCAGGGCGAGCCGGGCTTGGCCAGGCGCAGCGCCGCCACCACCGCGAGCGGGAACAGCAGCACGCCGGCCGGCCCCATGAACAGCCGCCCCTTGAACAGGCCGATCACGACGAACGCGAGCGTGACGAACAGATAGAGGAAGTAGAGCCACAGGCTCTCGCCCTCGTCCCGGGCGAAGGGGTCGGACACGACGGTGGCGAGCGTGCCGAAGCCGGCCACGAGGACGACCGCGTCGACGGACTTGCGCCCCTGGTCCTCCCAGTACACGTCGGTCAGGTGCAGCCAGAGGGCGAACTCGTCCAGGGTGAGCGCCGCGCCGGCGGCGAAGATGCAGGCCAACACGGTACGTACCGTCCCATGCGGCGCGATGATGAACTGCAGCGGCGCGGTCACCAGCATGATGATGATCCCGGGCACGAGGTGGTGCACGTGCACCGCGCCCACCTTCACGTTCCCGAACGGCCCCCGGCCGGAGCGGATCAGCCGCACCACGATGCGGGTGAGCATGAACGTGCCGACGAAGCTGCACAGTATGGCGAACTGCACGCCGAGGCTCGCGCTGTCGTTGGTGTGCACCTCGATCTCGACCGCCGTCACCGCCGCGCGCACCGCGTGCGGCACCGGCGATGGCACGAGCAACGAGATCATCACCTCCCCAGTCTGCCGCCTCGGGTCGGCCGCGACGTGGGAGTGGATCCCGTCCGGCGCGTCTGGCAGGCTCCCGGACGTGATGGATGAGGCCTTTGCGAAGGAACACCTGCTCGACGACCTGCGCTGGGTGCGTGAGGCGATGGTCTGGAAGGTCGAGGGGCTCAGCGAGTACGATTCCCGCCGGCCATTGACCCCCACCGGGACGAACCTGCTCGGCTTGATCAAGCACCTGGCCGTCTCCGAGTCCTGGTACTTCGGCGAGGTTTTCGCCCGTCCGTTCCCGGAACCGCTGCCGCGCTGGGACGAGGAGGCCGTGGCCGAGCGCACGATGTACGCCGCCGCGGACGAGAGCCGGGAGGAGATCGTCGGGCTCTACCGAAGGGTATGGCAGCACTCGGACGCGACGGTCGCCGCCCTGCCGATCGACGCGCCGGGGCACGTCCCGTGGTGGCCGCGCCCCGAGGTCAAGCTGTTCAACATCCTGGTTCACATGCTCACCGAGACCAACCGGCACGCCGGCCACGCCGACATCCTGCGCGAGCAGCTCGACGGCGTCACCGGCCAAGCGTCCGAGCTCAAAGGGCCTCGACGCGACGAGGCCTTCTGGGAGGCCCGACGCACGAAGATCGAACAGGCCGCCCGGGCCTCTTCTGACCGCGCGTCAGCGGAGTGAACGCACTCAGCGCTTGTGGACCGAATGGGTGGCCTGTGCCCGGTGAGCTGTGAGGTGGGCGTGGACGATGGTGTGGTCGCGGCATCCGTGCCGCCAGCTGTCGGCCGGCCCCGTGCAGGTCTCCAGGTTCAGGGCGGGATAGGGCGTCGCGTCGGTGACCTGCTGGGAGGCGGAACGCATCCGCCAGGCCGGAACGAGCTCGGTCTTGTCGACGGTGAAGATCGCGACACTGTGGTCGGCCCGCGTCACCGTGACCGTGTCCCCCGGCCGCACGACGGCCGACGTCCGCCCCTTGACATGCGCGCCGAACACGGAGACGCCGAGCTGTCCCGGCGCCGGGCTCAGGTCGTACCAGGAAGCGAGCTGCGGGCCCTTGAGCGGCACCGCGCTCGACGCGGCGTGGCCGACGCCCACCAGGCCGACCGGGGTGACATCCGCGTTGAGGCCGACCTGCGGCACGGTGATGTGCACGGGCACGGAGAAGCTCAACGGAGCGGCAGGCTTCGGTCCGGAGAGCTCGTCCGGCGCGACGGCGAACTCGTCGGCGGCGTGCCCCTGCGGCACGTCGACGGGCAGGTGGAGGAGGACCGGCGCGTCGTGCGCGGCGACCGCGACGTGGTCGGCGCCGAGGTGGCCGGCCGAAGGCGTCTGCTGATCGACGGCGGAGAGCCCGAAGAGCGCCAGAATGGTGCCGACGGCGAGCAGCAGTCCGCCCGTCCGGCGCGGGTTGGGCCGGTTACGGCGGTTGCGGCCACGCGGGGGGTAGGGGCGTCGCGCACCGGGGGGTACGCGCCGCACGCCGCGGCTGTCCCGTGCGGGATAGCCCGGGCGTCGCGCGGATCCGGATCCGGCGGCCGTCACGGGCGTGCCACGCCTTGCCGCAGGGCTCGGAGGCCGCTTGGCCGGCGGTGCGGTTCGCTTCACCGGCGCCGAGGGACGCTTGGCTGGCGCCGCGGGCCGCTTCACCGGCGGCACGGTTCGCTTAGCCGGCATGGCAGGACGCCTCACCGGCACCGCGGGCCCGCCACGTCCGACCGGCTGCGCACGTCGAGCGCCCGCGCTGCTCGCCGACGCCGCACGCGCCGGCGAGGGTACCCGGGCCATCGCCGGGCGCGGCGCACCGTCGCGCGGCATCGGGCGCTGCCGGGGCGGCTGCGGGTACGTGGCCGTCACCGCTCGCCGCGCCGGATCCGAGCCGGGGCTCCGCCGCGGCTCCTGCGTGTTCGTGCCCTTTATGGTTCGCCACCTCCGTGCCGTGCGCCGGCCCAGCCGGTACGTCACTTCGGTTGCTACCTCAGCTTTCGGGTAATGATCTCCTCATCCCGGCCGTCCACCCGTTCGCCGGGCCACGATCACTCTCGCGCAGCATTGTTCTTACAAGCTCAGCGGCCGTTCGTCTCACTCATGTGGGCGTAGACGATGGTGTTGTCGACGTAGCTGTGCTTGGTCGAGTCGAAGTCGCCGCCACAGGTGACCAGGCGCAGCGCGGCGTACGAGACGGAGCCGTAGACACGGCTGGTGGGGAACTCGTCCTTGGGCGCCTGCTGCACCGAGTCCACGGTGAACACGGCCACGGTGTGGTCCGCGCGGGTGACGTTGATCTGTTCGCCGGGCAGCACTTGGCCGAGGTTGTAGAAGGCACCCCGGTAGTCCTTCATCTTGCTCGAGTCCACGTGGGCGTCGATGACGGCGGGCCCGGACTGGCCGGGGGCCGGGCCCTTGTCGTACCACGCGGCCTTCTGCGCCTGGTCCAGCGGCGGCACGCCGATGGCGCCGTCGGCGCCGAGGCCGACCTTGAGCAGATCGGCGTCAATGCCCACGGCCGGGACGGCGATGTGCACGGGGGCGGAGAAGCTGAGCGGGTCGGCGAAGATGGAGCCGGCCGGCGGGACCGGCGGCAGGTAGGCCGCGGCGGCGGGGCTGGGCGGGCCGGACGGAGCCTGCTGCGAGTGCACGATCTTGACGGTGCCGAACGCGACGACTCCGAGGGCGGCCCAGCCGAGCAGACGGGTGAGCGGACTCCGCTTCTTCGCGGTCTTCTCGGTCAAGGCAAACTCCCGGGAGGGTTCGAACGTCCGCGGCCTTGATACCCGCCCGAGTATGACTATTGCGCCGTTTGGCGGCATTCAGGTGATAGCGCAAACGGGTGGCGCGGACTCAGGGCGGCGCGCCCGAGGCTGAGCCGCCGTCAGTCCGCCGCGCGGGCGAGGTCGTCGGCCAGCAGGTTCGCGTAGACCTGGGCCCCGGACGGGCGCGGGTGGGTGTCATCCGTCCAGAGCAGTGCCGGATGCTGCGAGATCGTGGCGTTCCAGTCGACCAGCAGGCTGTCCCGGTGCGAGACGACGTAGTTGACGTAGAGGTCGTTCACCGTGCCCTGCCACGACCGGGGGACGTGCACCGTGATCAGGACGAGGACCCGCCCGGGCCCGATGATCCGCTTGATCTCGTCCAGCGTCTGCTCGGTGGTGTCGCCGTTCGTACCCAGCGCGAGGACGACGAAGTGGCGTAACCGGCCGCTCGCGGCAAGGTCCTCCAGCACGTCGGTCGCCTCGTAGATCTGCCGGCCGACCTTCGCGTCGATCACGATGCCGGGCATGCGCGCGGTCAACGCCTCGGCGCTCGCGAGCAGCACGGAGTCGCCGACGGCGGTGGTCTCCTCGCCCAGTACGGGATCCGGCGGCCCGGCAGCCGGGAGCCCCCCGCTCGCGGCCGGGTCGCGCGGCTGCGGCTCGCCACCGGCCGATGCGCTCGCCGACGGTCCCGGCGTTGCGCCGGCCGAAGGCGCTGCCGACGCGCCGGTGCCCGTGACACTCGCGGCGGCGACGGCGCTGCCCGCCGAGATCTGTGCCTGCATCGCCGACTGCTGCGGGTCGATGCGCGGCGCGTCGGCGAGGCCGATGATCGCCGGGACCAGCGCCGCGGCCGCGAGACCGGTCGCTGTCCGGACCTTCCACGCGGCCGCCGTCGTTGTCCTGCCCCGCAACCGTCGCCACGCGGCGCGCGGATCGAAGCGGCGGGCCGGCGCCGCGAAGACGCGGTGGCTGAGCGAGGCGAGCACCAGCGGGAGCACGAGCTCTGCGGCGGCCCGGCCAGTCGCCGCGCTCGCGCCGTCCGCCGTTCCGGGCGTGCCGAGCAGCACGATCAGCGGCCAGTGCCAGAGGTAGACGCCGTAGGAACGGGCGCCGAGGTGCACGATCGGCCGCCAGCGCAGTATCCGCGCGACGTCCGTCTCACAGGCGGCCGCGAGCAGCACGGCCAGCGCCGCGAAGCTCGCCAGGACGATCCCGCCGCGTTCCGGCGCGCTGGTCTCGCCGTTGAGGCAGGCGGCCAGCAGCAGCAGGATGACCAGGCCGCCGAGCCCGAACCGCCCGACCACGCGCAGCTTCTCCGGCGCGCTCCTCGGATCGAGCGCGCGGATCCGGTCGAGCGGCAGCCGCAGCGCGACGGCCGCGCCGAGCAGCAGACCGCCGCAGTGCGTCAGCGTGCTGTAGTAGTCGGTGGTCCCCGCGTCGGACTGCGCCGCCATCAGGGCGAACGACGCGCCGGACCCGGCCGCCGTCAGCAGCGCCGGGAACGGCGTGCGCAGGACGAGGCGCAGCAAAAACGGCCAGAGCAGGTAGAACTGCTCCTCGACCGCGAGCGACCACAGGTGCTGCAGCGCCGGAGGATGCCCGGCTGCCGCGGCGAATGCGGCGAAGTAGTCCTGGCCGTGCCCGATCAGGAGCCAGTTCATCCCCGAGACCGAGGCGGCCGCGACCTGCGCGCGCAGTCCGGCGCCGAACCCGGGGGTGGCGTAGCCCGCGACGACGCACACCGCGACCAGGACGGCGATGAGCTCCGGGGCGAGCCGGCGCGCCCGGCCGAGCCAGAATCGGCGCAGGACCGGGCGCGCCGGCGCGGATCGCAGTCGGGGCACGAGCAGACCGGTGATCAGGAACCCGCTCAGGACGAAGAACACGTCGACGCCGAGGAAGCCGCCGGGCAGGGTGTTCGGGAAGACGTGGAAGACCACGACCAGCGCGACGGCCAGGCCGCGCAGCCCGTCGAGCGCCGCGACCCGAGGCCCGGCGGCCGGGACCCCCGGCCCAGCAGCAGGCTCCGGCTCGACCGAGGGCTCCGCCTCGGCGGGCGACGGCGGCCCGTCAGCAGGCTGCGGTACGCCGGAGTGCTCCGAAGCGGCCGAAGACCGCGGTGCCGCGGAGAGCTCCGGTTCCGCATCCGGCTCCGCAGCGGTGGAAGGCCGTCGCGAGGAAGGCGAGCGCACGCCCATCAGAAGTCTTACCCCATCCCTGTCCGGTGCTCTTCGACGCTAGGGCCATCTGCGGGCGTATCCGGGAGAGCGCAGCGCGCCGCGCATTAGCCCGTTCGGGTGAGGGGTGGGGTCTGGGCGCCGCGGTGGCGCACCCAGCGATAGAGCAGTTCCAGCGCCACGGCCGCGCAGGCGGCCACCGCCAGCGAGGTCAGCACCTGCTGCCAGCCGCCGTATTCGAGCTGGAAGAACC
Organism: Actinospica robiniae DSM 44927; assembly: GCF_000504285.1. Classification (NCBI taxonomy): domain Bacteria; kingdom Bacillati; phylum Actinomycetota; class Actinomycetes; order Catenulisporales; family Actinospicaceae; genus Actinospica; species Actinospica robiniae. Next base: position 2,327,838 of record NZ_KI632511.1, read on the forward strand.
GGCGTCCGGCCGGGAACACCGAGACCAGCACGAACAGTCCCACCATCGTCGCCACCAGCACCGCCTTCCACCACACGAACGGCCGGGCGACCAGGATCAGCACGTACAGGCTGGCCGTGAACAGTGTGATCATCGCGGCGGTCTGCTCGGTCGGCAGCGTCGCCCCGGGCGGGAGGCGGGCCAGGTAGTAGGACACGAACGCGGCGGCGCCGGTGATCAGCCCGGCCGGCACGGCGAAGCGCAGCACCCTGCGGACGAAGCCGGGCCGGGCCCGGCTCAGGCTGGGGGCGAGCGCGAGGAAGAACGAGGGCGTGCCGATCGTCAGCGTGCTCACGAGCGTGGAGTGGCGCGGCAGGAACGGGTAGGGCAGCCGCAGGATGCCGGTGAGCACCACGAGCAGGAACGACTCGAAGGACTTGACCAGGAAGAGGTTCGAGACCCGCTCGATGTTGCCCACCACCCGCCGCCCCTCCGCCACCACCGAGGGCAGCGTGGCGAAGCGTTCGTCGAGCAGCACGATCTGGGCGACCGCGCGCGCCGCCCCGGAGCCGGAACCCATCGCGATGCCGATGTCCGCGTTCTTCAGCGCGAGCACGTCGTTCACGCCGTCGCCGGTCATCGCCACGATGTGGCCGCGGCTCTGCAGCGCCACCACCATCTGCTGCTTCTGGCGCGGCGTCACCCGGCCGAAGACGGAGTGGCCGGTCACCTCTTCGGCGAAGGTGGCGTCGACGGTCTCGGGCGTCGGCACGTCGTCCTCGGAAGCCGTCGGCAGCTCTCGGGCGTCGAGCGGGTCCTCGGCGCCGGGCAGGCCGAGCGACGCGGCGACCGCGCCGACGGAGACCGCGTTGTCCCCGGAGATCACCTTCAGATGGACGTCCTGCTGCGCGAAGTACTCGAGCGTGGGCGCGGCGTCGGAGCGGATGCGCTGTTCGAGCAGCACGAGCGCGGCCGGCTCCGGATGCATCTGCGCGGTGCTGAACTCGGCGTCGTCGGAGAGCTCGACCGCCGATCTCGCCAGCAGCAGCACGCGTAGGCCGCCTGCGCCCCGCTCCTGCGCGCGGTCCGCTGCGGCCGTGCCCGCGCCGAGGATGTCGGGGGCGCCGATCAGCCAAGTACCGCGGTCGTCGGCGAAGCTCGCGCCACTCCACTTGCGGGCGGAGGAGAACGCCGCCACGCCTTCGGGCCGCCACACCGGCTGCGGCGCCGGGCAGCCCTCGATGACAGCGGCCATCGTCGCGTTCGGGTGATCCTCCAGGGCGCCGAGCGCCCCGAGCGCGGCGCGGACCTGTTCCTCCGTCGGATCCTCGGCGAGCGTCTCGATCCCGCTCAACCGCATGCCGCCTTCGGTGAGCGTGCCGGTCTTGTCCAGGCAGACGGTGTCCACCCGGGCCAGCCCCTCGATCGCGGGAAGCTCCTGCACCAGACAGTTGCGCCGGCCCAACCGCACCACCCCGACGGCGAAGGCTACGGACGTGAGCAGCACCAGGCCCTCGGGCACCATCGGCACGATCCCGGCCACCGTACGGCTGAGTCCGGAGCGGAAACCGCCGGCGAGGGACGTCTGCACGATGATCTGCAGGATCCCGGCCGGCACCAGCAGGTAGGTCAGGAACCTGATGATGTGGGCGACTCCGTCGCGCAGCTCGGAACGCACCAGCGTGAACTGCTGGGCCTCGGCCGCCAGCCGCGCCGCGTGCGCGTCGGCGCCGACCTTCCTCGCGCGGATCGATCCGCGCCCGGCGACCACGAACGAGCCGGAGAGCGCCTCGTCGCCGTCCGTCTTGCGCACCGGATCGGCCTCGCCGGTCAACAGCGACTCGTCCACCTCGAGCGCGGCGGCGTCGAGCACCTCGCCGTCGACCGGGATCTTCTCCCCCGGTCCGAGCAGGATCACGTCGTCGAGCACGATCTCCGCCGCGGTCAGCTGCCGCACGGCGCCGTCGCGCAGCACCCGCGGCCGCGCCTCGCCGACGATGGCCAGCGAGTCGAGGGTGCGTTTGGCCCGCCACTCCTGCACGATGCCGATCAGGGCGTTGAAGACGATGACGAAGCCGAACAGCGCGTCCTGGAACGGCCCGACCACCAGCATGATCACGAACAGGGTGAAGATCAGGCCGTTGAACCAGGTCAGCACGTTGGCCCGGACGATCGCCGCGAGCGAGCGGCTGGAGGCGGGCGGGAGGCGGTTGGTCCGGCCGGACGCGACCCGCTCGGCGACCTGGGCGCTGGTCAGACCGTCCGGAGCGAGGTCCTCGAGCACGCCGTCCACGCGACCACGGTAGGCGGGCCCGGACGCGGCGTGCCTGCCGGACGGGCCGAACGGACGAGGCCACACTGGAGGCCGTGCCCCTGCTCCACGTCCGCGTGCTGTGCCCGCCGGAGCTGACCGGCGAGGTGCTCGAGGCCTTCGGCGCGTCCGGCGGCGCGGTGCACCTCGCCCGGCAGGACGGCGTGGCGCTCGGCCCGGCCGAGGACGTGATCAGCTGCGACCTGGTCCGCCAGCGGGCCGACGACCTGCTCGCGCACCTGCGCACGCTGGGCCTCGCCGAGCGCGGGGCGGTGCTCGTGGCGCCGGTCGAGGCGGTCATGTCGCCCTGGGCCGAGCAGGCCGAACGGTTCGTCGGCTCCGGCGCGGCGGACGCGGTGGTCTGGGACGATCTCGTGCGCACGGCCACCGTCGCCGCCGAGAACAGCCGGGCCTATCTGGCCTTCATGGCGATCGCGATGATGGTCGCGGCCTGCGGGATCGAGCTGGACAACCCGATCCTGATCGTCGGGTCGATGGTGCTCGGCCCGGACTACGCCCCGCTCAGCGCGCTGGCGGTGGCCCTGCCGATGCGCCGGTGGCGGCTGGCCGGGCGGGCGCTGGCGACGCTGCTGATCGGCTTCGCCGTGGGGATCGCGCTCACAGCGGTGTTCGGCTGGATCATGCGGGCCGCGGACCTGTTCGAGCCGGGCACGCTGAACAAGCCGCACCCGAACACCGGGTTCATCTGGCGGCCGGACGCCTTCTCCTTCGTCGTCTCCTGGCTCGGCGGCGCGGCGATGGCGCTCTCGTTCACCACCTCGCAGGTGACCGCGCTGGTGGGCGTGGTCATCTCGGTGACCACGATCCCGGCCGCGGCGGCCGTCGCCCTCAACGTGGACGACGGCTTCTACGCGGCCGGGCGTGGCGCGATCCAGCAGCTCGGGATCAACCTCGCGGGCATCGTGCTGGCCGGTTCGCTGGTCCTCCTGACGCTGCGTCTGAAGACCCTCTGGGATCGGCGCGCAGCCGCCGGCAAGGCAGTGCCGCGCAGCTGACGTCGGATCAGGCGAGGGGTCGTCAGGCCTGGTGGAAGCCTTCGATCGGGGCGACGGGGTGGCCGCCGTCGTGCAGATCGAGGGCCATGACGGCGGCGTCCATGTCCGCGACGAGCCGGTAGGCGAGGTCGGCCGATAGCCCGGCCCGGCACGTCACCCGCGCGACGAGGACGTCGTCGGCTGCGGCCGGCAAGGCGTAGACCGGCAGCTGCCAGCCCTTCTCGCGCAGCTTCGCGGACAGGTGCTCCAGGCCCCAGCTGCGCGGCGAGTCGGACGGGATGCTGAAGGCCACCAGCGGCAGCTGGGTGCCGTCGCCCCAGAGCGTGAAGCCGTAGCGGCTCACCGCCTCCGCGACCATCGCGGCGACCTCGCGCTCGTGGTCGACGAGCCCGGTGTAGCCCTCACGGCCGAGCCGGAGCATCGTCGTGTACGCGGCGATGATCGGCGCGGCCGGGCGGGAGAAGGTGAGCGAGAAGGACTTCACCGGCTGCCCGCCGAGCAGGTTCACGTCGAAGCAGAGGTGATCCGGCAGCAGGTCGTCGTGCCGCCAGGCGACGAAACCGAGGCCGAGCGGCGCGCCGGCGTACTTGTGGCCGGACGCGTTGATCGAGTGCACCCGTTCGAGGGCGAAGTCCCAGAGCAGGTCCGGGTGGCTGAACGGCACGGTGAAACCGCCCGAGGCGGCGTCCACGTGCAGGCCGACGTCGATGCCGGTGTCGCGCTGGACCCGGTCGAGCATGTTGGCGAGCGCGTGGATGTCGTCGAACAGGCCGGTCGAGGGGTAGCCGAGGGTGGCCGCGACGGCGATGGTGTTCTCGTCGATCGCGGAGCGCGCGGCGGCCGGGTCGAGCGGCGGGGCGCCCGGGGTCGCCGGGATCGGCAGCCGGCGCGGCTCTACGTCGAAGTAGCGGCAGGCCTTGTCCCAGCAGGGGTGCGCGGCGGCCGAGTAGACGAGGTTCGGGACGCCGGTGCCGCCGCGCTCCCGGAAGCGTTGCCGGGCTGCGAGCACGGCGAGCTGGATCGCCTCCGAGCTGCCGGTGGTGGGCACGGACGCGTAGTCCGCGGGGGCGTGCCACAGGTTCGCGACGATGGCGCACAGCCGCCGCTCGATCTCGACCGAGGCCGGGTACTCGTCCTGGTTGGTGATGTTGACCCGCGCCGCGCCGGCCGCGAGCGCGTCGATGGACGACTCGCCGACGGTGGCGCAGAAGGTGGCCAGGTTGAGCCGGGCGTGGCCGTCGAGCAGCAGTTCGTCGGCCACGATGGAGGCCGCGAGTTCGGCGCTCATCCCGCGCTCGCCGAGGTGCGCGCGCGGGATCTCGGAGACGAGCGAGCCGGCGTACAGCGGCGAGGGTGCCAGCGCGCGGTCCACCTGCGCGTGTGTGGTGTGTACCGTCATGATCAAGCGATGTCCGGCGGCGGCGCCGGCGAACCGGCCAGCGCCGCGATTACGCCGAACGAGCTACCGGCGCGACCCTTCCGACATCAGTGGTCTGATCAGCCGACGAAGGGTGGCCCGCTCACTCCTGCGGCGCCTCGAGTTCGCGCGGCGGCGCCTCCAGCGCCTCGGGCACCGTGCCGACGCCCTCGATCGCCGCCTGTTGCGCGTCGTCGAGCTCGCGCAGGTAGTGGGCGACGGCCGCGACGGCGACGGCGCCCTGCCCGACTGCCGCGCCGACCCGCTTGACCGATCCGGCGCGCACGTCGCCGGCCGCGAACACGCCGGGCACCGAGGTCTCGGACAGGTGCGGCCCGCGCTCGAGCAGCCACGGCTCAGGGAGCATCTCCGGGCGCCGGGAGACCTCGGCGTCGGTGAGGATGAAGCCGAACTCGTCCACTGCCAGCACGCCGCGCACCCATTCCGAGCAGGGCACCGTGCCGACCATGATGTGCATGCTGTTCGCCGGGATCGTCTCGGTGCCGCCGCCGGCGACCTCGAGCAGAACCACCTTCTCCAGCCGGCCGTAGCCGCGCACCTCGCCGACCTCGACGCCGGTCCGGACGCTGATCTTCCCGTTGTGCTCGATCTGCTCGGCCAGCCGGTCCGACATCCCGCCGCCGCGCAGCGACTCCTCGCGCACCACCAGCGTCACCGACCGCGCGTATGCGGCGAACTGGAGCGCCGCCTGGCCGGCCGGGTTGCCGGAGCCGGCCACGACCACGTCCTCGCCGGCGGCCTGCTTGGCCTCCGCCTCCGAGGAGCCGTAGTAGACCCCTGCGTTGTGCAGTTCCTCCACGCCCGGGGCGTCCAGGGCCCGCCAGGTCATGCCGGTGGCGATCAGCACCGTGCGCCCGACCAGCGACTTGCCGTCGTCCAGGGTGACCAGGTGCGCGTCACCGCCGGGCATCAGGCCGGTGGCCACCTTCGCCGCGCACCACTCCACGCCGAGCCGCCTGGCCTGGGCCAGCGCGCGATGGGCGAAGTCGGCGCCGGACAGGCCGGCCGGGAAGCCGAGGTAGTTCTCGATCCGGGGGCTGACCCCGGCCTGGCCGCCCGGGCAGTCGTCCTCGATCACGACCACGCTCATGCCCTCGCAGGCCCCGTAGACGGCCGCGGCCAGGCCGGCCGGCCCGCCGCCCACGATGATCAGGTCGTAGGACTGCCGGGTGGCCTCCTGGGTCAGGCCCAGGGTCTTGGCGAGTTCGGCGATGGAGGGATCGAACAGGCAGCGCCCGTCGTCGAGCAGCACTGTCGTCGGCGCCGGGGTGGGCAGGTTCAGATCCCGGGCCAGCGCCTGCGCCTCCGGGTCCTCGCCGAGATCCATCCAGGTGAACGGGACGAGGCTGCGGGTGAGGTAGTCCTTGACCGTGTAGGAGATCGCGGCGAAGCGGTGCCCGAGCACGGTCACCCCGATCTGCGCGGCCGCGTGCTCGGCGAACCACTCGCCGAGCAGGTCGTCCACGATCGGCAGGATCCGCTCCTCCAGCGGATAGGCGGGCAGCACCGCGTACCGGTCGGTCTGCGCCTGGTTGATCGCCTGGATCGCCGCGTCCGCCTGGTCCATCGTGGTCAGCAGCAGCCGCTTGGCCGTCGGCGCCGAGCCGCGGACGTGGCTGAACAGCTCGATCCCGGTGCCGTCGACCAGCCGGTGCGCGCTGACCGCGAGGGCCATGGCCGCGCCGGTGACGCTCAGGTGCGCGAGCACCTCGGCCGCCTCCCGCAGCCCGTTCGCGCCGTGCACCCGCGCGGCCGGGCCGAAGTGGCGGCGCAGACCCTCGACCGTCTCCTCGCGCTGGACCGGGTCGGAGTCGACGACCAAGACCGCGCAGGCGCGCTCGTTCAACCGACTGCCGACCTCGCTCATGGGACCGCCTCTCGTACAGGGGGACTGCGCAGGGGCCGAGCCTTACTCGGCCGACCGAGACTGGGAGCAGTCTCAGAGTAGGAAAACCACGGGATATGCGCGCGCTGATGACGCTCGGATTACGCCGGGCGGCGGGCGCTCAGCGGGCGTGCACGGTCACGAAGTCCCGGTCCGAGGGCGAGAAGTAGCGGTCGGCGGGCGGGTTGAAGTCCCACAGCTTCTGGGCCGCCGGGTGCTGCCCGTCCTGCAGCCCGTTGTAGGTCATGAACGAGGTCCAGTCCGGGTTGATGTCCAGCTCCATGCCGTAGACGGCGCCGGCCGCCTTAAGCAGCTTGGCCAGGGTGTAGACGGACAGCTGGTTGCCGCCGACGTAGACGATGTCTCCGTTGGCGGTCATGCCCACGCCCGAGCGGGCGATGTAGTACCAGCCCTTGATCGTGTAGCCCCAGTCCGCGCCGGATCCGTCCATCGGGCCGACCTTCAGCTCGCCCTGGTCGACGAGCAGGTTGAGGTTCTCCCGCACCGCGAACACGTCCGGACTCATCGTCTCGTCGCGCCCCCACTGGCCGATCTTGAGCGAGCCGTCGCGGTAGAACACCTCCGCAGCCTTGCCGTCCACCAGCGGGACCGCCTCGCGCCCGCCCTCGTAGAAGCCGCCCATCGCGTCGTCCGGATCCACCTTGAACCCGCCGTTCCAGGTGGCCACGAGCCGCGGGAGCACGTCCGAGGAGAGGTAGTCCGGCTCGTCCCAGGCGCCGCCGGGCTGCTGGTAGCCCGGGTTCAGGGTGAAGCGCAGCGCCTTCTGGTTGAGCCAGGCGACGTAGGCGAGGTCGGCGGTGTGGTCGGCGTCCGGGCGCAGCGCGGCCGACTCCACGATCGGGTTGCCCAGCGGGCCGACCACGGTCGGGGAGAACACGCCCTCCCCCGGGATCGTGCCGGCCGCGAACGGGACGATGTCGACGGGCCGGTCGCCCGGAGCGAGCTTGAGCCGGGCCCGGCCGGCCGCGTCGTCGCCCTTGGCGGCATCGCCGCGGGCCTTGAGCTGGGCCAGCTCGGAGGGGTCGAGCGTGCCGCCGGTGGCCGGCGGCGTGTAGCTCTCGTTCTCGAGCCAGGTCACGATCATGCTCATGTCGTGGTCGCGGGCCCACTCGGCCACCCGGGCGTTGAGCGGGTCGGTGCCCGGCGCGGTGAGGTAGGGCACCAGAGTGATCCCGATGTACCCGAACAGCAGCACGAACACGCCCAGGAGCCCGCGCCACAGGTACCGGCGCCGACGCGAGCGGCGCGGACCCTTGGGCCCGGCCGGCGGCTGGTCCGATCCGGGCGGCGGCGCGACGCTCAGTTCGAGGGCGGCGTGGGCGTCGTCGGCGGAGGCTTCGGGCTCGGGAAGCGGGTTCATCGGCCGTCCTAGGGCGTTTCCGGAGAATGCTGCCTATATGCATATGAATAGTCAGTCTACGGATAATCTGGACATAAAGCGGGGAAATCGTGCTCCGAAAAGGTGAAGCGCGGCATCCGACGGTGCGTCAGACGGCGTAAGCGCCGCGGCGGCGCGCACAGTACCCGCGGGGCGGCCCCACGGCCGCGCCCGAATCTGGGATGAGCGACGAGCCCTGCGATGGAGGCACACAGACCATGCCCCGCACCACCAATCTGGCCCTGGCCGCGGCGGGCACCGCGGCGGTCCTACTCGCCGCGGCCTGCGGCGTCGACACCCCGAGCGCCGCGGTCCAGAGCCCCGAGGCCGTCCCCCCGGCCGTGAGCGTCCGCGACGCCGGACGCACTCCCGATCCGGTCGACACGTCCGCATCGGCCCCCGGCTCCGCCGTCGTCGTCCCGCCCACGACCGTCTCCGCGAGCCCGACCACCCCGAGCGTGCCCGATCCCGGCGTCCTGCCGCAGACGGACGTGATGCCCGGGGATCAGGACCCGCAGTTCATCGCCGGGACGCAGGCGCTGTGGCGGGCGATCGTGCAGGACAACCCGGCGCTGGCCAAGCCCTTCTTCTTCCCGCGCTCCGCGTACCTCCAGGTCAAGGACATCGCGGACCCGGCGCAGGACTACCAGAACCGGCTGATGGCCTGGTACGACCTGGACATCAAGGCCGCGCACCAGCAGCTCGGCGCGGGCGCCGCGACCGCGAAGCTGGTGAGCGTGGCGGTGCCGAAGGCTCAGGCCGAGTGGATCCAGCCCGGCGTCGAGTACAACAAGGGCTCGTACTACCGCGTCTACGGCACCCGGCTGACCTACGAAGAGAACGGCCACACGGCGTCGTTCGGCATCTTCTCGCTGATCTCGTGGCGCGGTGAGTGGTACGTGGTCCACCTCGGCCCGAGCACGCGCCCGGCCATGCAAGGCATCGTCTACGAGCCGCAGAACTGACGACCCGTCGGCGGACGGCCTAGTTCAGGCGGCTGCTCCACACGTCGAAAGCCCGCACGAACTGGCCGGTCGTCGGCACGCCCGGCAGCGCGGCGGCGTTCATCTCGCCGAGGGCCGCGTTGCCGAGGCCGGACATGCGGGCCACCTCGTCGCAGAACGCGTCCTGGTCCTCGGGCCACGGGAAGCTCGGGTGCGCGATCATCAGCGCCACACATCCGTGCAGGCAGGTCAGCGCCCGCAGCGCGATCCGCTCCGGATCCCCCTGCAGCACCCCGGCTTCGATGCACGGCCTGGTGGCCTCGGCCAAGTGGCGCAGGCAGGCCTTCGCGGCCTCCTGCCCGGGCCGGGCGCCGGTGTCCCGGGGCCGTCCCATCATCAGCAGCCGGTATTGCACCGGGTGCTCGAGCCCGAAGCGCACGAACGCGCCCGCGCCGCGGCGCAGGCCCTGGAACGGATCCTCGGTCGCGTCGATCGCGGTCCGCATGTCCCGGCCCAGCTGCTCCCACACCCGCATGCAGACCGCGGCGACGAGCTCGTCCTTGTCGGCGAAGTGGCGGTAGACGGCCGGGGTGGTCACGCCCGTCCGCGCGGCCACCGCGCGCAGCGTGAGCACGGACGCGTCCTGCGCGCCGGCCAGCAGGCTCTCCGCCGCGACCAGGATCTCCTCACGGAGCAAGCCGCCCTCGCCGGGGCGGGTGCGTCGGCGTCTCGGCGTCTCGAGAACCATGCGCACAGTTGACGCGCGCTCAGTTGCCGTTGTCAACTTGACATCGTCAACCTCGCCGCGGCCGCGGCGCGCCGTTCGGAAGGCTGCCGATCGTGTCCGAGTTCCCCGCAGCGCAGCGCAGCGGCCTGCGCCTGTTCGAGCTCTACCGCGAGGGCGCGCTCGAACCGAGCGGCATCGCGGAACTGCTCGACCTCCGCTGCCCGGAGGTGGAGGAGGGGCGGATCGTGTTCACCGCGAAGTCCCGCCGCGACTTCGCCAACCCGCTCGGCATGCTGCACGGCGGGATAGCCGCCACTCTGCTCGACTCGGCGATGGGCTGCGCCGTGCACACGACGCTGCCGGCCGGCATGGTCTACACCTCGCTGGACATCTCCGTGCGCTACATCAGGGCCGGCGCCGTCGACGGCGGCGAACTGCGGGCCGAGGGCCGGGTCGTGCACCGGGGCCGGAAGATCCGCACCGCCGAGGCCACGCTGACCGACGAGCAGGGGCGGGTGCTGGCCACGGCCACCTCGTCGCTGATGATCATGGCGGCGCCGTCCAGCCACCCTGCGTCTGATGCCGCCGCGGAGTCCGAAGCGGCGGCGTAGCCTACGCCGAACCGGTTCGCCGGCCGACGAGCACGTACGTGGGGTACTCATCCTCGTCGGACTCGTGCACCGCGGCCTCCAGTCCCGCGTCTCGGAACGCCTCGACCGCGGCGCCTTCCTGCCGGTCGCTGATCTCGATGAGCACATGGCCGCCCGGCCGCAGCCAGCGCGGAGCACACGCCGCGACGCGTCGGAGCACGTCGAGACCGTCGGAGCCGCCGTCCAGCGCTACCAAGGGCTCGTACTCGCGCGCTTCCGAAGGCAGGTACTCGATCTCGGCGGTCGGGACGTAGGGCACGTTGGCGGTCAGCACACTCACCCGCCCGGCGAGCCGCTCCGGCAGCGGCATATCCAGGTCACCCGTATAGACGAACGCTTTGCGCTCGGCGATAAGCCCGGCGAGATTGCGACGCGCGCAATCGGTGGCCACCGGATCCACATCCGACGCGTGCAGTTCGAGCCGGCCGGCCAGCCCGTCCGCCAACGCCGCTCCCACCGCCCCCGCGCCGCAGCAGAGGTCCACCACCACCTCGTCGGGCGCGAGCAGCGCGCGAGCCACCTGCACGAGGTGCTCGGTGCGGCGCCGCGGCACGAAGACCCCCGGAGCGACGCCGATCCGCAGCCCGGCGAACTCGGCCCAGCCGAGGACGAGCTCCAACGGCTCCCCCGCGACCCGGCGGTCGACCATGCTCCCGAGTTCGGCCGGGTCCGAGGCCTGAGCCAGCAGGAGCTGCGCCTCCTCCTCGGCGAACACGCAGCCCGCCGCCCGCAGCCGCGTGACCACCGCGTCCATCCGCACCACGTCTCCGTCCGCCACGCCTCGACCCGCCACCCGTCTCTCCGCCACCCCTCTGTCCGCGCTGCGCAGCCCGCTCCGACCGCGTTCCCGTCCGGCGTCCCGGCAACCGGACCGAAACCCTATCGGACCGTACATCACCCGTCCGCCACGTCTACCGCCACCTGCTCAGGGCCCTGAGGTGAACGTAAGGTAACTTCAGCATTCATGAGCCTCTACACCGTCATCCGGCACCCGCACGTGCACCGGCGCCGGCACCACGGCCCGGTCCACTCCGCACACGAACACGTGGGTGTCAACGGCCGCATCGCCGCGTGGGTCACCCGGCGGGTCGGGTCGATGTGGACGGTCTACGGCTTCGCCGCCTTCACCTCGGTGTGGATGATCCTCGGCTCGGGCTCGCTGTACGGATTCGACCCCTACCCGTACCCCTTCCTGCTGTTCCTCGGCAACATCGTGCAGCTGCTGCTCATCTTCGTCATCCTGCTCGGCCAGCAGGTGCTCGGCCGCAGCGCGGACAAGCGGGCGCTGGCGACCTACCTGGACGCCGAGGCGATCCTGCACGACTGCGAGGAGATCCAGAACCACCTGATCGCCCAGGACGAGCACCTCGGCTCCTGCGTGGAGCTGAGCGAGGAGGACCGCAAGGAGCTGACGCTGGCGGCGGAGCGGCTCGAGGCGCCGGCCAAGATGGACGACGAGTACATCGGCCTCAACGGCCGCCTCGCCGCCTGGGTGACCCACCGCGTCGGCACCATGTCCGCGTTCTACGCCGCGACCGGCTTCCAGCTCGGCTGGATCCTGCTGGCGCAGCTGCACGTGATCACGTTCGACCCGTATCCGTACCCGTTCCTGCTGTTCATCTCCAGCCTCGCGCAGCTGCTGCTGATGTGCGTGATCATGGTCGGCCAGCAGGTGATAGGCCGCGCGGCGGACAAGCGGGCGCTGCAGACGTTCGTCGACGCCGAGGCCGTGCTGCAGGCCTGCGAACGCCTGCAGCACCACCTCAAGGCGCAGGATCTGGCCATCCGTCACGTCGTCACGCATATGGAGCAATGCCGCCCCGCCGCCGAGGAAGCCGCGGCGAAGTGGCCGGTGGGCTGAGCGCTCCGGGCGTGAGCACTCCGCCTCGCCGCCTAGCCCTCTGCGTCATTCTGACGAGCCGCCGGACTCCTCGCTCGTCGTCCCGACGCTGGATCCCTCGATCACCCGTGGCGGACCTCCGGCGTGCTCGCGGTTGTCCCACCCGAGCGTGATCCGAACGGCGGCCTTGGCGCGGGCGTCGGCGATCAGACTCACCGCCGCGCCGGCCGAGACGTCGATGTCGAGCCCGAACTCGATCTCCACCGTGTCCGGCTTCGCATGCCGCAGTCCCTCCCGCACCGACTCGGCGATACCGGAAACGGCCTCGGTGAACCCTTGCAGCGGCCTGGCGTCCTCAGGCGTCGGCACGACCTTCTTGTGCCTGAGCAGGCCCGCCCAGCCCCGGGGCGGCGCCCCCGGCGGCATGTCGGGGGCAGTGCCGGCCGGGGACGGCGTCCACTGATCCGGGACGGCCGGTTGGTACGGCGCGGGCGGAGGCGGCGGAGCGCCGGTAGCGGGCAGCGGCGGATACGGCCGGTCGTAAGCGTACGGCGACCCAGGAGCGGGAGGCGGCGGCATCGGTACGTCCATGTACATCACCGAGGACCCGGGTGATGGTGCACTCTCGTATGACGGCGGCGGAGCGTCCCACGGCGCGGGCGGGGCCGGCAGTTCGGGCTCCTCGTCGTCCTCCACCCGAATCCACACGACCTGCCCGCTTGGCAGCTTCATCGGCATCGCCGTGCCCTTGCGCGCCATGCTCCCCCGCCCTTCCGACCGAGACGTAATACCGGTTCGAACCCAGAGATCGTCCGACCGTACCCGGCCGGCCGGGCACGATCCTAAGGGTCCGACAGCGGACTGGGCGCCGCTCGTGCGCCTTCTGTCGGTGGGCGACTCTATGCTGGCCATCTGATGGATCATCACCGACGGCGGCCCGGGGCCGGTCACCGTCGGCAGAGGGGAACGGAGCGACCCATGGACTTCCGCGCACACAACCGCGCCGCGCTCGACCTGTGCCAGCAGGTGGCCGACCGCCTGCGCCCGGACGACCACCTCGACCAGCCCACGCCGTGCCCGCCTTGGTCGGTGCGCGAGCTGTTGTGCCACATGGTGGGCCAGCACCTGCGCTTCGCCGCCGTGGCCCGCGGCGAGGACCCGGAGTCGGCCGCCCCGGTCCAGGGCCCGCCGCTCGGCGCCGACCCGGCGGCCACGCTGCGCGAGTCCGCGGAGATCCTGACGAAGTCGTTCGCCGAAGTGGATGAGACGGCCAGCGTGCTGCTGCCGGAGATCGGCCGTCCGGTCCCGCTCGGCGCGCTGATCTCCTTCCACTTCTTCGACTTCGTCGTGCACGCCTGGGACCTCGCCGTCTCGATCGAAGCCCCCTACAACCCGCCGGCCGAGCTCTCGGACCTGGCGTTCCAGGTGGGCCAGGTCATCCCGGACGCCTCCCGCGAGCCCGGCGGCTCCTTCGCCGCCAAGGTCCCCGTCGGCGGCGACGCCGACGCTCTCGCCCGCCTGCTCGGCCTGGCCGGCCGCGACCCGGACTGGATCGCGCCGACAGCCGGCTGACGGCCGGAGGTGCGTGACCCGGCTTTCCCCCCTAGCCCTGGCTTGATCTTCAGCCCTACACTCGCGCCCATGTCCGCACCGGCCGTCTCCGCCCCGTCCACGCCGCTGGCGCCGTGGTCTCGCCTCGCGATGCCCGCTTTCTTCCTGGTCAGCGGGCTCAACCTGCTGTTCGAGGCGGCCGGGCCGCACCTCGGTTTCGCGCTGACCAAGCCGCTGCTCATGCCGCTGCTGCTCGCCGGCGTCGTGGCCGCGTATGCGCTCGGCCGGCGTGGCGCGGTGGGCGCCGGGGCGCGCGGCGTCTCGAAGCTGCTGGTCGGCGCGCTCGTGGGCTCGTTCGTCGGCGACACGATGCTGTTGTTCAGCGGCACGCTCTTCCTCGTCGGCATGGCCGGCTTCGCCTGCGCGCACGTCTGCTATATACGGCTCTTCCTCGCGCCCGCGCGGCGTAATCCGGGGCGTCTGCGCGGCGCGCTGGCGGTTTACGGCGTCATCTGGGTCGCGCTCATCAGCAGCCTGTGGTCAGGTCTGGACTCGTCGATGCGCATACCCGTGGCCTGCTACAGCCTCCTGCTCGCGGGCATGGCCACCACGTCGTCCGGCGCGAGCCGACGCACCGGCCTCGGCGGCGCGCTGTTCCTGCTCTCGGACTCGATGATCGCCGCGCACCTGGCGCACTGGTCTACGCCGACCGGCACCGGCTTCGCGGTCATGGTGACCTACCTCGTAGGCCAGTACCTGCTAGTCACCGGCTCGCTGGCCCTGCCCCTGTCGGAATAGGCCGATCGCTCGCCACCAGCATCAGCGGACGGACAGGGGAGCTGCGTGGCCTATCTCGCGTTGATCAGGCACGGCGAGACCGCATGGAATCGGGAAGGGCGATTCACCGGCTGGGCTGACGAGCCGTTGACCGAGCGGGGCGAGGCCGACGCCCGGGCAGCGGGCCGGTCACTCGTACGGCTCGGGGCGCGTTGGCACGCGATACACACCTCGAGGCTTCGACGATCGGTGGCTACCGCAGAGTTCGCCTTCGCCGAACTGGGGGTTCCGCTTCCCGCCATGACCTCCCATTGGCGGCTGAACGAGCGGCACGTCGGCGACCTGGAGGGTGTATCCCACGAGGGCGTCACAGCGGCCCACGGCCCCGGCGCCGTCGATCGGTGGCGCTGGGGCTGGGATGTCCGACCGCCGGCGATCGCGCCGGACGACCCACGCCAGGTGGCCCACCGAGAGCGGTATCCCGAGGCGGGGGCCGAGCTGCCGGACGGCGAGTCGCTGCAGGACGTGATCGCGCGGGTGCGGCCGTGGCTCGACGAGGTGCTGGAACAGGTCGCCGCGGGACGCAACATCGCCGCCGTCACCCACGGGACGACCCTCAGAGCCTTGCGGATCATCATCGAAGCGACCACGCCGGAACAGGCACTCAGCCTCCGTCCACCGAACGGGGCCGTGGCCGTGTTCGAGCAGGTCGACTCCGGCGGCCTGCGTCTCCCGGATATCGGGCCGCTTTCCGATCAAACCGGCTGCTGAGAGCGTTCCAGCCAGTCGGCCAGCTCCTGTCGGCGCCGATCGAAGCGCTCTTGTACGCCGCGAGTGGTGTGGGCGCTGTGGGAGAACGCGTCGATCGGTATCGAATCGTGCGCCGTCACCAGGCGAATCGTCCACCCCGCCCCGCTCGAGGAACGGCCGACGTCGAGCCCTTTGACGTCGCTCATCGCTACAGCGCGCGTGCTCGAGATATTGCGAATAACCAGTTCCCTGTCGGTCGCCACGAGCTTCACCAGACTCACGCGGTAGATGAACATGCCCAGGCCGGCGAGAAGGAACAGCCCGCGCACCACGCTCAGAGCAGACCCTTCGTAAATCGAATCCGCCATGTCGGCGATCACCGTGAGGGCGAAAAACGCCCACCAATACACTCGGGCAGGATTGCGGAACGTCAACGACGGACGCGACACCTCAGCAGCCACGCACCCACCATCTCAGAAGACGACGATGGCGTGAAGACGTTCCCCGTCTCCGGCTCGGCTCCCGCCTCACCCGGGTCCGGCCCTCGCCTCGGCTCGCTGGTTGCGGCGACGAGTGCAATGGCCGAGCCTGAACACATGACGGTTCACGAACTGGTCGCCGCCGCGCAGCAGCGTGGTTTCGCGGCCCGCCCGAAGGTCGCCGGCTTCCCCTACCTCGCCGAGGCGCTGCGCGCCGGCGGCGTCCTGCGCCACGAGTTCCTCGTGCCGACCGCGACCAGCCTGTTCACGACGACTGCGGGCAGCGCCGTGATCCCCTCGGGTGCCCCCGTCGTCACCGAGCCGAGCGACGTGCCGTCGTGGGACCAGCCCGCCCTGGTCGCCGCGATCGAGGCCGACAAGCAGGGCGGGGAGTTCCCCGCGTTCGTCGCGGCCTGCTGGAAGGCGGGCGTCGTACGCTGGATCATCGACACCGCTGAGCGTACGTGCACGTACCTGGGCGCCGATGGAGCGCAGTACGTCGAGAACTATCCGGCGGTCGAGCTTCCCTGAGCCCTCCGCGTCCCGCGGAGCTCACCACTTCTCCCCCAACGCGTCGCGCATCCCGATCCGCGCGATCCACTTCTCCACGTTCCGCCACGGCTCCGGGCTCTCGCGGAAGCACGGCCACGTCCTCGTCCAGGTGTGGGCGCGCATCACCATCGTCAGACGCATGGCCAGGTTCGCGGCAGCTTCGAGCTGGCGCTGCGTCAGCCGGCCGTCGTCCTGCCACGCCTCGAGGTACGCCGCACGCAGCTGCGCGGCCGCGGCGGCGTCGACGGGCTGGCCGAGGAAACCCGGGAGCGCGCGGAGCGGGATGAACAGTGAGCCGAAGGGGTGGGCGACGCAGGCGTCTCCCCAGTCGAACGGGCGCGCGTCCGGTCCCGTGCCGAGGATGTTGCCCGGGTGCAGGTCCTGGTGATCGATGGACGCACGCACGCCGACGGCCTCGAGCTCGTCGGCCCATGCCGCGAGCTCCGGCAGCCTCGCCTCCGCCGCAGTCACCACGTCCCGGTCGAGTATCCCGCTCGGCGCGTGGGCGACGATGTTCTCGAACAGGGCCGGGATGTTCCCCGGGCGGGCGTCGGGCAGGCCCAGCGCCAGCAGGTCGTCCACGCGGTCGCTCAGGACCCGCTGCAGTGCCGCATATCTGCGCATCGGGGGCAGCAGGTGCCCTACGTCCGGATCCTGTTTCAGTAGCGCGTCGAGGCGTTCGCCGACGTCCTCCGTGAGCGCCCAAGCGCGTTCCGTGTCGACCGCGAGCACGGGCGGCGCGTCGTTCGGCGACCAGCTCCGGAGCGCCGCGGCGAGCGCGGGCTCGAAGGCGGAGCGCGGCGGGTTGGCCTTGAACCAGAGGTCTCCCCCGGCCACGGGGACCCGCGCGACGACCGACCACATCCGGCCGCGCAGGCGGGCCGGGCCGCGGCGGACACGCCCGAGAGTTTCGCAGGCAGCGCCGATCCATACGTCCACGTCCGTCAACCATTGCCGGTCCTGCCAGGGCGCCGACCAGGACGCAGGTTGCGGAGCGTTGATATCCGATGACTCTAAACCGAACTGGTCCACAGGGTGAAGACTATGGTGGACCTGTGCAGGAGACGTTATGGGAATTCCCACCGGAGGACGGCGCCGCGCCGTCGTCCGCCTCCGCCCGGCCGGCGCCGGCCCCGGGCCCCGGCTACCGCCGGCGTGGGCTCGACCGGTGCCCGCTGTGCGAACAGCCGGTGGAGGTCTTCCCGCTCGCCCTCGGCTCGGGATTCGACGCGGTGGTGCCGGGCGAGTACCCGACCGCGCGGGTACCCGAGGACGCGGCCAGGCATATCGTGCGCGGCCGGTTGTGGCCGGGGCGCGATCCGGGCGGTTGGAGCCGGATCTGGCACCGGGCCGTGTGCCCGGAGGAGGCCACGCCGGAGGACGCCGAGCTGCTCGAGATGTGGCGGGCGCTGCGGGTGCGGCGCCGGGCCAGGTCCGAGGCCGCGCGACCGCCGGCTGCCCGGCCGCCGTCGCCCTGAGGCCCAACGGCCGTACGACCCTATAACCGCGCGCACGCCGTTCGCCGGATCCGCGCGCTGATCAGTGCTCCCGCACGCGGTGCCGGCCGGCCCTGGCCGCGCCCTGCGGCGCGGCCGGACCCGCCGTCCTGCCGCCGCGGCACGCGGAGGTCAGAGCTGCGCCATCACCTCGCTGGCGACGAGCTCGAGGTGCTCGAGGTCGGAGAGGTCGAGCACCTGGAGGTAGACCCGCTCGGTGCCGATCTCGGCAAACCGGCCGAGCTTCTCGACCACCTCGGCCGGCGACCCGGTCAGGCCGTTCTCCCGCAGCTCGTCCACCTCGCGGCCGATCGCCGCGGCGCGGCGGGCCACCTCGGCCTCGGTGCGGCCGCAGCACAGGACCTGGGCGATCGAGTGCGTCAAGGTCTTGGGGTCGCGCCCGGCCGCGCGGCAGGCCTCGTCCACGGTCTTGAACCGCTCGGCGGTCTCCGCCACCCCGATGAAGCCGGCGTTGAAGTCCGCGGCGTACTCGGCGGCCAGCCGCGGGGTGCGCTTGGCGCCGCCGCCGCCCACCACGACCGGCAGCGACCCGCCCTGCGCGGGCTTGGGCAGCGCCGGGCTGTCGGTGAGCGTGTAGTGCTTGCCGGAGAAGGAGAAGGTCTCGCCGACCTTGGTGGACCACATGCCGGTGACGATCTTCAGCTGCTCTTCCAGGTGCGACATCCGGTCGGCCGGGAAGGGGATGCCGTAGGCGGTGTGCTCCTGCTCGAACCAGCCCGCGCCCAGGCCGAGCTCCACCCGGCCGCCGGACATCGCGTCGACCTGTGCGACCTGGACGGCCAGCACGCCCGGGAGCCGGAAGGTGACCGGGGAGACGAGCGTGCCCAGCCGGATCCGCCGCGTCTCCCGGGCCAGCCCGGCCAGCGTGATCCAGGCGTCGGTCGGACCGGGCAGGCCGTCGACCGAACCCATCTTCAGATAGTGGTCGGAACGGAAGAACCCGTCGAAGCCCAGGTCCTCGGCG
Source organism: Actinospica robiniae DSM 44927 (assembly GCF_000504285.1). Taxonomy (NCBI): domain Bacteria; kingdom Bacillati; phylum Actinomycetota; class Actinomycetes; order Catenulisporales; family Actinospicaceae; genus Actinospica; species Actinospica robiniae. Next base: position 2,346,617 of record NZ_KI632511.1, read on the forward strand.
GCCTTGGCGACCGCCAGCAGCGTCTCGTACGCCGCGCCCTGCTGGGGCTCGGTGAAAATGCGAAGATCCATGGGCCCATCCTTCCACCGCGGCGGGCCGGTGCCGCGCCAAGTGCCGTATCAGCGCGCGGGAGCGGCGAACTCGGGGTCGATCTGCAGCGTGACGTCGGCGCCGGCCGCGCGGTTGGCCCAGGCCAGCGCGTTCTTGGCGTGGAAGAGGTGGGCGAGCGAGGTCATCCGGGCCGGGTCACGCACGCTGGCGTCCACCTCGGCCAGCATCCGGCCGAGCAGCTCCCGCCCGGCCGGCTCGAAGGCCTCGAAGGGCTGGGCCTGGCCGCGGTCCAGTGCCCTGATGTAGCGCGAGTCGCCCATCCAGCCGACCAGCGCCTCGCCGATCTCCGCGCGCAGGAACGCCTCGTCCTCGGCGTCCACGACCTTGTTGCCGAGCACTCGGACGGCGATACCGTATTCGGCCGCGTACTCGACGTACTGACGGTAGACCGAGACCGACTTGCGGGTCGGTTCGACCACCAGGAAGGTGACGTCGAAGCGGGTGAACAGGCCGGAGGCGAACGCGTCGGCCCCGGCGGTCATGTCGAGCACCACGTACTCGCCCGGGCCGTCGACGAGGTGGTTGAGGTAGAGCTCTGCGGCGCCGACCTTGGCGTGGTAGCAGGAGACGCCGAGGTCCTGCTCGGCGAAGGCCCCGGTGACCATGAGCCGGACGCCGGAGAGCTCGCCGCGCAGGTCCAGCGCACACCACTCGTCCAGCGGGGAGCGCTCGGCGAAGCGGATCAGCCGGGAACCGGATCCGGGCGGCGTGGTCTTGATCATCTGCTCGGCGGAGGCGATACGCGGGTTGTCTCCGCGCAGGTACTCCTTGATCTCCGGCAGCACCGCGCTCATCGGGGCCAGGTCGTCGAGCTGCCGGCCGGTCAGCCCGAGCGCGGCGCCGAGGTGCTGGTTGATGTCGGCGTCGACGGCCACCACCGGGCGGCCGAGCCGAGCGAGCTCTCGGATGAACACCGCCGAGAGCGTCGTCTTGCCGCTGCCGCCCTTGCCCACGAACGCGATCCGCACGGCGCCGTACCTCCATCATGCCGGGATTGCGGGAATTGTGGCACCGGAGGCTGACGCCCTGTCAACGCGCGCTCGGCCGAACGGGTGCACGTGACCACCTCACGTGCACGCCGTTCCCTCGTTCAGCCGAGCAGCGCGCACACCCGTGCGATGGCGAAGGCGTAGCCCTGCACACCGCAGCCGGCAATCACGCCGTCGGCCACCGAAGAGACATAAGAGTGGTGCCGGAAGGGCTCGCGCTTGTGGATGTTCGAGATGTGCACCTCGACCACCGGCTTGCCGTCGAGCGCTGCGAGGGCGTCGTGCAGGGCGACGGAAGTGTGGCTGTAGCCGGCCGGGTTGATCACCACGCCGACGTGCGCTTCCCGGGCCTCCTGGATCCAGTCGATCAGGACGCCCTCGTGGTTGGACTGGCGGAAGTCGACCGTGCGGCCGTAGCCGGACGCGGTCTTGACGCAGAGCGCTTCGACGTCCGAGAGCCGATCGTGGCCGTAGATGTGCGGTTCGCGGACGCCGAGCAGGTTCAGATTCGGGCCGTTGAGGACCAGGATCGGCGCGGACGTGGTCGGGATGTGGGGTGCAGAGGTCACGATCGCCCATCTTGCCGCAGCCTTGTCCCGGCCGTCGCCGCTAGACTGCGCGGCCGACGGAATTCACCGGCACGGAGGGAAGATCGCCATGAGCAGCCTGTACGAGCACATCGCGCATCCGCACATCTCGGCTCGCAAAGCCGCGGGACCGGTCAAGGTCGCCGAACAACACGACATCGGCAGCCCGGTCGCCCGCTTCAACACCCATCTCGCCATCTGGATCACCAAGGTCGTCGGCAGCATGTGGTGCGCCTACGTCTTCGGCATCATGGACCTGTTCAGCCTGCCCAGCGCGATACGCGGCGGCGAAGGCACCCTCATAGCCTGGATCGCCCAGACGTTCCTGCAGCTGGTCCTGCTCTCCATCATCATGGTCGGCCAGAACGTGCAGGCCGAAGCTGCGGACAAGCGGGCCGAGGCCACCTATCACGACGTCACCGCGCTGCTGCACGAGAACGCCCAGCTGCAGGCCCACCTCGTGGCCCAGGACAAGCTGCTGACGATGATGGCTCAGAAGCTCGGGCTCGAGCCGGTGCCGGTGATCGACCTGCCCGAAGGCGTGGACGTCGAGGCCGCGGACGCGCCGCCGGCCGCCCCGGCCGAATAGCCGGCGCCGCCGCCGGGCGCCGACGCCGGGCGCCGACGCGGGCGCGACCGGCGAGAAAGCATGCTGACGCAGGCTGCGACGAGCGGCTAGTGTCTCACTCCATGAACACCCTCAACGAAATCGCCGACGACTACGTCGAGCGTGTGGCCGCGCTCGAACCGATCCTCGCCACCTACACGGGTATCGTCGGGCACGATGACCGTCTGCCCGACCTCTCGGTCGACGGCTTCAACGAGCGGGCGGAGCTCGACCGCGCGACCCTCGCCGCGGTCGAGTCCGTCGCCGCCGAGACGCCGAGCGACAAGGTCGCCAAGCTCGCCATGATCGAGCGGCTCGGCCTGGCCGTGGAGGCGCACGACGCGGGGGACGACACCCGCCAGCTCAACGTGATCGCGTCGTACGCGCAGGCCGTGCGCCAGGGCTTCGACCTGATGCCGACCGAGGGCGAGACGGCGCAGGCCAACATCGCCAAGCGGATGGCCGCGGTGCCCGAGGCCTTCCGGCAGTGGTCCCAGACGCTGCTGGCCGCGGCCCGGGACGGACGGGTGCCGACCGCGCGGCAGGTGCGCGAGGTGGCCATCCAGTGCGAGAACTACGCCAAGCCCGGGGGCGGCTTCTACGCGTCGCTGGCCGCCCGGCTCGGTGCCGACGGCGCCCTGCGCGCCGACCTCGACCGGGGGGCCGCGGCCGCCGAGCAGGCCACCCTCGAGCTCGGCGCGTTCCTCCGGTCCGAGCTGCTGCCCCTGGCCGAGCCGGAGGACGCGGTGGGCCGGGAGCGGTACGCGCGCGCGTCCCGGGAGTTCCTCGGTGCCGAGATCGACCTCGACGAGGCCTACGCGTGGGGCTGGGGCGAGGTGGCCCGGCTGGACGCGGAGCAGCGCCGGGTGGCCGGGAAGATCAAGGCGGACGCCTCGGGTATGGAGGCGATGGAGCTGCTCGACGCCGACCCGGCCCGCCGGATCGCCGGCCGGGAGAACTTCCGGGCCTGGATGCAGGACCTGGCCGAGCGCACGATCGACGAGCTGCACGGGGTGCACTTCGAGATCCCCGAGCCGGCTCGGCGGATCGAGGCCTGTCTCGCCCCGACCGGCGACGGCGGGGTCTACTACACCGGTCCGAGCGAGGACTGGAGCCGGCCGGGCCGGATGTGGTGGGCGGTGCCGGAGGGCATCGACGAGTTCTCCACCTGGCAGGAGGTCACCACGGTCTACCACGAGGGTGTGCCCGGCCACCACCTGCAGGTCTCGGCCGCGGTGCACCAGCAGGAGAAGCTCAACCGCTGGCAGCGGCTGCTGTGCTGGGTCTCCGGCCACGGCGAGGGCTGGGCGCTCTACTCCGAGCGGCTGATGGAAGAGCTCGGATACCTCCAGGATCCGGGCGCGCACCTGGGCATGCTGGACATGCAGATGCTCCGGGCCGCGCGGGTCGTGGTCGACCTCGGCGTGCACCTGCGGCTGCCGATCCCGGCGGGCACCGGCTGGCGCGAGGGCGAGGTCTGGAACGCCGATCTGGCCTGGGAGTTCCTGCGCTCGCACTCGCGGATGGACGACGCGAACCTGCGGTTCGAGCTCAACCGCTACCTCGGCTGGCCGGGCCAGGCGCCCTCGTACAAGCTGGGCGAGAAGATCTGGCTCGAGGCCCGGGACCAGGCCAAGGCGCGCAAGGGTTCCGCCTTCAGCCTCAAGGAGTTCCACGACCAGGCGCTGGCCCTCGGCTCGCTCGGCCTCGACCCGCTGCAGAAGGTGCTGGCCGAGCTGTAGCGGCCCGGCCCGGCCCGCTCAGCCGAGCGGAAGCCGGTGCAGCAGGCTCCAGCGGTCGCCGTCGAAGACGAGCAGGTCGACGGCGACCGCGCGGGCTTCCAGCGGCAGCGACGCCTCGACGGCGGCCTGCGCCTCGTCGTACTCGTCATCGCCCTCGGCGTCGATGAGCACGGTCAGATGCGGGGTCGAGTCCTCATACTTGCCCTGATAGGGCGGATAGTGCGGCCAGGCGCGGTAGACCGCGTCGGTCATCGCCCGGAACGTGCGCTCCGGCTCCGGCTTGAGGTAGAGCACTGTCGGGAACCGTCCGGTCTGCGCGAACCGGACGTCGAAGGCCTCGAATCCGCGGAACAGCCCGGCCAGACTCTCGATCACGGCCTCGTCGATCTGATCGGCCGGCAGGAACGGCACCAGCACGGTCACGTGCGCGCCGATGCCGTCGTGCGGTCCGCGCTCGAACCAGTTCTCGATGTGCGGCCCGATCTCGGGCAGGCCGACCAGCAGTGCGGTGTCGCCCGCGACGTGGTCGGTTTCGGCACTGTGCGGGGCATCCCGGCCGGGCGGGGGCTCAGGTACGATCATGCCCTGATATTCCCACATCGTCTCGGTGCGCAGAAGGGCTCAACGCGCGGAACGTTTCAGCGCGCGGAGCACTCCGCGGCCCAGACCGTCTCGGAGCACACAGCGTCGCAGAGCCCAGAACGTCTCGGAGCACGCGGCGTCCTCAGAGCACGGAGGCGAGCCAGCGCTCCACGTTCGCGATGTGCACGGTGGACCAGGCCCGGGCGGCCTCGGCGTCGCGGGCCTCGATGGCGTCGAGGATGGCCGCGTGCTCGGCCAGGGTGCGCTCCATCGCGGCGGGCTCGGTCAGGCCGCGCCAGACCCGGGCCCGCATGGTCGGGGTGGAGAGCGAGTCGAGCAGCGAGCACAGCACGCGGTTGCCGGTGGCGGCGGTGATCCGGCGGTGGAACTCCAGGTCCGCGGCGATCAGCTTGTCGATGCCCTCGGCCGGGCCGGAGGTGCCGAGCAGCTCGCGCAGCTCCGCGACCTCCGCGGCGCCCATCCGGTGCGCGGCCAGCGCGGTGGCGGCGGGCTCGAGGATCCGGCGCACCGCGAGGAACTCGAGCACCTGGTCGTCCCGGTGGAAGTCCACGATGAAGCTCAGCGCCTCGAGCAGCAGCGGGGATTCCAGGCTGGTGACGTAGGTGCCGTCGCCCTGGCGCACGTCCAGGATGTTCATCAGGCTCAGTGCCTTGACGGCCTCGCGCAGCGAGTTGCGGGACAGGCCGAGATCGGTGGCCAGATCGGCCTCCTTGGGCAGCCGCTGGCCCGGACGCAGCGCGCCGGAGACGATCATCTCCTTGATCTTCTCGATCGCCTCGTCGGTGACCGCCATGATCCCGTGCCCCCTTCGCTTGAGGCTCGTCGAAAGCCGAGCTCCGGCGATGATCGTGCCGTGCGGAGCCTGAGCGCACACAGTAGGCGAAGCGGATCCGGGTGTCCACTCCCGGTGACCCGAACTCCTGCTCAGGCGGCCCTTTCGCCCAACGGCCGGATCCAGCGGCGCCAGTGGTCCTCGCGCTCGTAGCCGGCGGCCGCCCACGCCTTGCGGCCGGTTTCGTTGCGTTCGAGCACCATCGCGTCCACGCGTCGCCCGCCGAAGGATTCGAAACGCTGGTGGGCGGCTTCGAGCAGAGCCGAGGCGATGCCCTCGCGGCGCCGGTCCGGAGCCACCGCCAGCCGGTAGAGGTGGCAGCGCCAACCGTCGAACCCGGCGATGACGCTGCCGACGATCCGCTCTCCGTCGAAGGCCAGCAGCAGCGCGCCGGGGTCGCGTTCGATCAGGGTCCGCACACCCCGCGGGTCATCCGAGACGGACGTGCCCTCGGCCGCCGTGCGCCAGAACTCCAGTACCTCGGCCACCGCTTCCGGCTCGGCCGCGCGGATCGCAATCGTCACCATAACGGCCATCCCAGCACATCAGTGGTCGAATGACGAAGTCGTGCCCGCCAGACGAGACGCCCGGCGGGCACGCGGCGACGAGCTTCAGAGCCCCAGCGACTTCGCGATGATGGTGCGCATGATCTCCGAGGTGCCGCCGTACAGCCGCGAGACGCGGGTGTCGGCGTACAGGCGGGCGATCGGGTACTCGTTGATATAGCCGTAGCCGCCGTGCAGCTGGAGGCACTTGTCGATGATGCGCCCGGCCGCCTCGGTGCAGAACAGCTTGCACGCCGCGGCGTCGGCCGGGGTGAGCTTGCCCTGGTCGAACAGCTCCACCGCGCGGTCGGTCATCGCCTGCGCGGCCTGGTAGTCCGCCTCGCAGTCGGCGAGCACGAACTTCGTGTTCTGGAACGCGGCGACCGGCTGGCCGAACGCCTTGCGCTCCTTGACGTACGCGACGGCGAAGCCGATCGCCGCGGCGGCCTGCGCGGTGGAGCCGACGACGATGGCGAGGCGCTCCTCGACCAGGTTGTGGGTCAGGTACTTGAAGGCCTGTCCCTCCTCGCCGAGCAGATCCTCGACCGGGACCTTCACATCCTGGAAGGCGAGCTCCGCGGTGTCCGAGGTCTTCAGGCCGATCTTGTCGAGCTTCTTGCCGACGGTGTAGCCCGGGGACTTGGTGTCGACGAACAGGATGGACAGGCCGCCGCGGCGGTCCTCCGGCGTGGAAGGCGAGGTGCGCGCGACCACGAGCACGCGGTCGGCCAGCACGCCGCCGGAGATGAAGGTCTTGGCGCCGTTGAGGACGTAGTGCGTGCCGTCCGCGGAGAGCTTCGCGGTGGTGGATATGCCGGCCAGGTCCGAGCCGGTGCCGGGCTCGGTCATGGCGAGCGCGCCCATCATCTCGCCGGTGACGAACTTGGGCATCCAGCGCTGCTTCTGCTCCTCGGAGGCGAAGGAGAGCAGGTAGGGGCGGACCAGGTTGACGTGGATGCCCTCGGCCCCGAAGGTCACGCCCGCGCGGGAGGTCTCCTCCATGATGATGGCCTCGAACTTGTACGAGGTCTCCCCGGCGCCGCCGTACTCCTCGGGCACGTGGATGCCGTGCACGCCGAGCTCGCCGAGCCGGAGGTAGAAGTCGCGCGGCGGGTGGCCGGCCTTCTCCCACTCCGGGTAGGCCGGCACGACCTCGGACTCGATGAAGTCCCTGATCATGGCACGGAAGGCCTCGTGGTCCTCGTTGTAGATGCTCCGAAGCACCTTCGTACCCCTATCCTGTGGTCTCGCCTACTCATCGAACGCTCGTTAAGCTACTCGTGAGTAGCCCATGCTGTCCAGACCGGAGGTCCCCGTGGCCGCACGCCCCGCAGGCCACCAGTCCCTGCTCGCCGCCGCCTCGGCGCAGTTCGCCGAGCGGGGCTTCCACGCGGTCTCCATCCGCGAGATCGCGGCCGCGGCAGGGGTGAGCCTGTCCGCCCTCTACCACTATTACCCGGGCAAGCACGCGCTGCTCGCGGCGCTGCTGCACGAGGGGATGGACGACTACCAGGCCCGGTGCGACGAGGCCCTGGCCGAGGCCGGGCACGATCCGGCCCGCCGGCTGGCCGCCGTGGTGGGCGCGACGGTGCGCTACCGGGCCGAGCGCTCCGAGGCCAGCCTGCTGCTGATGAACGAGGCCCGCGCGCTCGAGCCGTCCGAGCGCGAGCGCTACCGCGACCGCCAGCGCCAGGCCAGCGACCGGTTCCGCGAGCCGATCGACGCGGGCGTCTCCGCCGGGATCTTCACCACGCCCTACCCCGACGACGTGCGGCGCACCATCATCGCCTCGTGCAACGCGGTGGCCCAGTGGTACCGCCCGGACGGGCCGGACTCCCTCGACGACCTGGTCGAGCGGCAGGTGTTCCTGGCCTACCGGCTGCTCGGGTACGAGCCGCGCAACCCCAACTCCCGGGCCGCCGCCGGCCGCGCGCGCCGGCCCTGAACGCCGACGACCGCCGCCGGCCGGAGCCGACGGCGGTCGCGGGCGGGTGCCGCGGGTGGGTCAGACCTTGAAGAACTCGCTCGTGCGCGCGTCCTTCATGCTGCCGCCCTCGCGCCGGACCCGGCGCAGCTCCTCGAGATTCTCGAGGCTCAGGGTGCCGTCGGGGCCGGTGGAAAGCTCGTTGAGGGTGTTCTCCTCGCCGGTCTTCTCCGGTGGGACGGTGCGCTTGACCGCGTAGGCGACGGCCGCCGCGAAGCCCGGCAGCCAGCCGGTCAACGCGCCGACCAGGGCCATGGTCGCGGCCTGGAGGGTCAGGATGTCGCCGGCCGGGCTGTGCGCGGTGACCGTGCCGAACGCTTCGCGCGCGGCGTGGCCGGCCGGGTGGTCGACGATGCCCGCGATCAGCCCGGCGAACGCGCCGGTGAGCGTGGCCATCGCCCAGACCCCGATGGTCAGGGACAGCTTCGCCCGCCGCAGCGCGAGGCCGCCGGCCAACGCGCGCACGCCGAGCAGGATGAGCAGGGGCCAGACGGCGTCGAGCACGATGGCGGCCGCCCAGGGGGCGCTGCCCCCGATCGCGGCCGAGCCGGTGGTCCAGTGGAACACCTGCAGAGTGCCGGCCAGCAGCGGCACCGTCTTCGCCCCGGCGTCCTTCGGCAGCGAGCTGATCGCGGAGTGGCTCCACGGGTTGCCGAGCCCGGCGGTGAGCGCGAGGGCGGTTCCGGCCGCCGCCGAGGCGATGCCCCAGCGGCGGCGCGGAGAGAGCGTGGACTGGTAGGTGCGTGCCATGGCCGGTGAGCCTGGCACGCACCCCCGCGCCCGACAAGGCAGCCGGTCTACTCTTTACCAAAGTATTGAGTAGCGCCGCGGCTACCGGCAGGCACCGGTCAGGACATCGAGGCCAGGTGCGCGCCGACGGTGTCGAGGAAGGCGTAGCCGTTGGACGCGTCCCAGTTGATCGACCAGGTCATCGCTCCGCCGATGCCGGGCCACTTGCTCGGCGGGACGAAGCTGCCGCAGTTGGTGCCGGCGGCCAGGCAGTCGAGCGCGTTGTCCACCAGGCTCGGAGCCACGTAGCCGCTGCCCGCGGCCGAGGTGGAGGCCGGCAGGCCCAGGCCGACCTGGGACGGGCTCAGGCCGTTCTCCAGCTCGGTGCACGCCAGCGCGGTCATGAAGTTCTCGGTGGACTCGCTGTAGACGTTGCCGTCGCAGCCGTTCATCGAGCCGCTGTTGTAGTACTGGGTGTAGGTGATGGTCAGGATCGACTTGATGTCCAGGGCCAGCTGGAAGTAGTCCCCGCCGGTGGTGTAGACGTCGATGGTCTGCGGGGCCAGCGTGATGATCAGCGAGGAGCCGACCAGGTTGTGCAGGTCCTGCAGGGCCTGGGCCGTGTAGGTCGCGTTGACGCCGTTCTCCAGGTCGATGTCCACGCCGTCGAAGCCGTACTGCTTCATCAGGGCGTACACGCTGTTGGCGAAGTTGGTCGCGGCGGTCGAGGAGCTGATGGAGATGGTGCCGTTCTGGCCGCCGACCGAGAGCACGACCTTCTGGCCGCGCGAGTGCAGCGTGGCGACGTCGGAGGTGAACTGCGCGGCCGTGTATCCGCCGAGCGCGGAGGACAGGCCGGAGTCGATGGAGAAGGTCACGCCGCCGTCGTTGGCCGAGTCGGCGTCGGCGAAGGCCACATCGACCAGGTTGTAGCCCTGCGGCACCTGAGCGAGCGTCAGGGCCTTGGCGCCGTTGCTGAAGTCCTGCCAGTATCCGGCCAGCACGTGCTTGGGCAGGCCGGAGGAGCCGGTGCCGGTGGTGCCGGTGGAGGTCGGCGAGGCGCTGGCCGAGGGCGAGGCGCTCTTCGACGGGCTCGCGGACGGGCTCGCGGACTTGCTCGGCGAGGCCGAGGGGCTGGGCGACGCGGTGGTCGGGGAGGCCGACGGGCTGGAGCCCGCGCCGGCCGGGCCGGTCAGCGCCAGGTTGTCCGCGTAGTAGGTGCCCTGGGCGTACCAGCCGTGGGTGAAGACGGTGACCGAGGTCTGCGACGCCGTGGTGGTGAAGGTCGTCGACAGGGAGGTCCAGCTGCTCGCCGCCGGGGTCCAGGTGGAGGCGCCGCCGGCGATGCCGAGGTAGACGTAGTTGCCCTCGACCTCGCCGGACAGGGTGTAGGAGGTGTTCGGCTGGACCGAGACGGTCTGGGTGCACTGGGCGTCGTCGGTGTTGTTCGCGGCGCCCGCCAAGGCGTAGGTGTCACCGGTATAGACCGGACTGGTGACGACCGAGGCGGTGCCGGCGTCGCAGGTCCAGCCGGAGAGCGAACCGGTGCCGAAACTGGGGTTCGTCAGAAGGTTGGTGCTCGCCGCTTCGGCCTGCGCGGCGAAGATCGCACCGCCGACGGCCAGGGCCGCGGCCGTCGAGACGGCGATCGCGGCGCGGGTGCGCCGCGAGCCGGGAGCGTGCTTCGGTGCCATGGGTACGGGTGGGTCCCTTCACGCTCACGGCCCCCCGACGCCACGGTGCGCCGGAGGATCCGTGTGCAGAGAATGATTGGACTAGACCAATACTGCCGTCAAGACCCCGAACCCTAAGAAAGGTTCAAGACCGTCTTGTGCGAAGCGGAACACTGATCGACGGGCAGGGGCTAGACTCGAAGATCGTGGAGATCGAATCGCTGGCCCAGTTCGACACGTACGTGGCGGCGCACTCAGGCAGCCTGGCCGGATGCCGGCTTCAGGCCGTTGATCTCAGGGACCGTGGATGGGAGCTGCGCGCGGCCGAGGTCTCGGACACCGCGTTCCTCGGCTGCCTGCTGAGCGACTCGGTGGCGGCCGATCTGCGCCAGCGCGGCGCGCTGGTGTTCCCGCCCAGCCCGCATCTGCCGTTCGACCCGTACCGGATAGCGCTCTACACCGCGGACGAGCTCTACCAGGACCTCGCCTCCCAGCCCTACGAGCAGACCACGGACGCGCTCGCGTACCGGTGGGACCAGGAGCCGCGCGGCCGCGAGGACGTGCTCGCCCTTGTGCTGCGCTCCCTGCACGACGACGCGATCTCGGACGCGCTGGACGAGTGGGCCAAGGGCCACCGGATCGTCGGGGTGATGGGCGGCCACGCGCTCGAGCGCGGCACCGACGGCTACGCGCAGGCGGCGCTGCTCGGCCGCAGCCTGGCCCGCAACGGGTTCACCGTGGCCACCGGCGGCGGACCGGGCGCGATGGAGGCGGCGAACCTGGGCGCCTACCTCTCGCCGCACCCGGACGGCGCGCTGACCGAGGCGCTCGACCTGCTCGCCGGGGTGCCCTCGTTCCAGGACGTCACCGCGTGGGCCCGGGTCGCGTTCACCGTGCGCGGGCGGTACCCGGTGGGCGGCGCGGGCGCGTCGCTCTCGGTGCCGACGTGGTTCTACGGGCACGAGCCGCCGAACGCGTTCGCCACCTCCATCGCCAAGTACTTCTCGAACGCGCTGCGCGAGGACGTGCTGCTCGCCCACTCGGATTCGGCGCTGGTGTACCTGCCCGGAGCGGCCGGCACCGTGCAAGAGGTCTTCCAGGCCGCGACCCCGGCGTACTACGGCGGATCCCGCGCGCGCCGGATGATCCTGGTCGGTGTGGCCTACTGGACCAAGGTGATCCCGGCCTGGCCGCTGCTGCGCAGACTCGCCGAAGGGCGGCCGATGGAGGCGACGCTGCACCTGGTGGACACGGTCGCCGAAGCCGGCATATTGCTGTCCAGGCCCTGATTCACGGCGACGCGGAGGCGGCGCGGACCAGCGCGGCGAACAGCGCCGGGTCGTCACGGATCTCGGGGTGCCACTGGACCCCGAGCAGGAAGCGGCGGTCCGGATTCCAGACCGCCTCGACCGTCTCGTCCTGCGCCCACGCGGTCGCTTTGAGCCCCTCCCCCAGCACGTCCACGGCCTGGTGGTGGTAGCAGGGCACGTCGATGGTGGGACCGAGCAGCGAGCCGGGCATGGCCGCGGTGTCCAGGCGCACCCGCACCGTGCCGAAGACGCCGGGGGCGGGGCGGTGGCGCTGGCCGCCGGAGAGCTCGGGCAGGTGCTGCACCAGCGTCCCGCCGCAGTGCACGTTGATCAACTGCATGCCGCGGCAGATCCCGAACACCGGCCGGTCCAGTTGCAGCGCGGCGGCCAGCAGCGCGCTCTCCCAGGTGTCCCGATCGGACTGGAAGCGCTCGGCGTACGGGTCCGGCGCGGCGCCGTAGCGCACCGGCTCGATGTCCGGCCCGCCGGTCACGATCAGGCCGTCGAGCGTGCTCATCAGCTGCGGGGCCGCGTCGTCGGAACTGAGCGGCAGAAGCACCGGCACACCGCCGGCCTGGGTGAGTAAGTCCACGTAGTTGTGCGGCAGCAGCGCCGCCTGCGTGTGCCACACGCCCCACGAAGCGTGCTCGCGGTAGGCGGTCAGGCCTATCAGCGGGCGCCGAGAGCGGGGCGAAAGTCTGTTCACCTGGTTGCTCTTTCCCTTCACACGGCGGTTTAGGCTCGGCGCGCGACCAGCGCGGACGCCGCGGCCGGGCGCCGAGGTATCGCAGGGATCGGACAGGTTCGCGCGACCGCGGAGCGCCGGCGCGGACGGCGCCGGCCGAGGGCGGCGGGCGGGGCCGCACACACCGGCCGGGCCGCGTACGATACAGCTCTAAAAGCGAACGAGAAAGCGATCCGGATGCAGCAGCAGCTTGAGGCGAGACGCTCGGCCAGTTGGGCGGCGATACTGCTGCCCCTGCTCGCGGTGGGCGGTGCGGTGGGGTGCTTCGCCGACAACCTGCTCACCAACGGCACCGGCCACGCCCCGCTGGTCACCTACCTGCTTCCGCTGGTGATCTCCCCGGTGCTGGCCGCGCTGTTCGCGGTCGTCTCGGGCGTCGTGCGGCGGGGCCGGTTCTACTGGCTCACGGTCGGCTACCTGCTGGTCATCGGCAGCCTGGTCACCGGCCTGCTCGCCGCGAACGCCGTGAAGAACGGCCTGTAGGACCGAGCCGGCAGGGATCCCGGCGGCGCAGCGCTCAGGATGTCCGTGCCCGCTGCGTGACGAGGATGCAGCCGAACACCACCGCCGCCGTCAACGGGACGGCGGCGGTGAAGTGCTCCCCCAGCAGCAGTGCCGCCCAGACGATGGTCAGCAGCGGCTGCGCGAGTTGCAGCTGGCTCGCCCGCGCGACCCCGATGGCGCCCATGCCGCGATACCAGAGGACGAAACCGCCGAACTGCGAGATCGCGGCGAGGTAGGCCATGGCGGCCAAGGCTTTCGCGGTGAGGTGGACCGGCTCGTGCGCCAGCGCCGTCGCGCTCACGGCGACGTCGACCGGCGCGGCCAGCACGATCGCCCACCCGATGACGTGCCAGCCGGGCAGGTGCGCGGCGAGCCGGCCGCCCTCGGCGTAGCCGGCGGCGCACCCGAGCAGGGCCAAGAGCAGGTAGAGGTCTGCGATCGTGGGCCGGCCGTGGTTCTGCGAGATCGTGAACGCGACGACGACGGCCGCGCCCGCCCCGGCCGCAGCCCAGAACACCGGCGACGGACGACGGCCGGAGCGGAACGCGGACGCGGCGGCGGTGGCCATCGGCAGCGCGCCGATCACGACGGCGGAGTGCGCCGTGGACGCGGTCCGCAGAGCGAACGCGGTCAACAGCGGGAAGCCGATCACGCAGCCTCCTGCGACGATCGCGAGCGCCGGCCAGTCGCCGCGCGCGGGCAGAGCTGCGCGGGAACGAAGCAGAACTATGAGGGCGAGAACGGCGGCCAGCGTGCCGCGTACTCCGGCCACGCTCCACGGCCCGAAGCCGTCCAGGGCCCATTGCGTCGCCGGGAGGCTCAGCGAGAAGCCGAGGACGCCGAGCGAGGCGAGCACGGTGCCGTTCGACAGTGGCGATATGCGGCGAGATGCAAGAGCGCTATCATCGATCTCCATGAACAACGATAGCAGTGGTGCCGGGATCGCGGACGCTCTGGCACGCGAAATCGAGCCGCTGCCCTCGGGAACTCGGATCGCGACGCACCGAGAGCTGGTGCGCAGGTTCGCCGCGAGCGGCACCACGATCTCGCAAGCGCTATCGCTACTCACCCAACGCGGCCTGATCGCCTCCCGGCCCGGCGCCGGCACGTTCCGCACCGAGACGCGAGCGAGGAAGCCGGCCGGCGACACATCCTGGCAGTCCGCCGCGCTCGATCGAGCGGACCAGGACCTCGAAGGCGGCGCGCTCCCCCGGAGCTTCAAGGCGCCCGCCCTGCTCGGCACGCTCGCGACCGCCGGGCCGGACATCATCGACCTCAACGGCGGCTACCTCCACCCCGACCTGCAGCCACTCCCTGCCCTGACTGCCGCCTCGGCCCGCGCCTCGAAGCGCGCCGGCGCTTGGGATCGCCCGTCGGTCAGCGGGGTGCCGGAGCTGCGCGACTGGTTCGCCGCGGACATCGGCGCGGGCCTCGGCCGGCAGGACATCCTGGTGTGCGGCGCGGGCCAATCGGCGCTCTCGACCGCGTTACGGGCGGTGTGCCGGCCGGGCGACGCGGTGGTCGTCGAGTCGCCGACGTACCCGGGCACGATCGCGGCCGCGCACGCGGCATCTCTGCGCACACTGCCCGTTCCGCTCGACCACGACGGCATGGACGTGGACGAGCTCGAGCGGACTCTGGCCCGCCGCCGCGCCCGCGTCATCGTCGTTCAGCCGCTGTATCAGAACCCGACCGGAGCATGCCTGTCGGCAGACCGCAGGCGGCAGATCCTGGCGATCGCCCGCAAGTACGGCGCGTTCGTGATCGAAGACGACTTCGCCCGGCACCTGGCCCACGCCGACGCCGTGCCGGCGCCGAAGCCGATGATCGCCGAGGACGAGGACGGCCGGGTGATCCATATGCGATCCCTGACGAAGGCGACCTCGCCCAACCTTCGCGTGGGAGCGATCGCGGCGCGGGGCCCGGTGCTGGCCCGGCTGCGGTCGGCGCTCGTGATCGACACGATGTTCGTCCCGGCGCCACTGCAGCTGACCGCGCTCGAGTTGGTGACGGCGCCCAGCTGGAAGCGCGGCCTCGCGACACTCGCCCAGGCGCTCAAGCACCGTCGCGAGGTGGCCGTAGCGGCAGTGACGGCGACGTTCGGCCCCCACGCGTTGGCCCTCCGGCCGACCGGCGGCTACCACCTCTGGGTCGCGCTGCCCGCCCACCTCGACGACGCGAACTTCGTCGCCGCGGCGCTCGCTCACGACGTCGCGATCACCCCTGGCGCGTACTACCACGCCGCGGAGACCAGTGCCCTGCACGTCCGGCTGAGCTACATCGCAGCACCCTCAGCCGCCGACGTCGACGAGGGTATCCGCAGGTTGGCGCCGCTGCTCGCGCAGCAGTTGTAGCGGAGATCTAGCAGGCCTTTGACAGCGCGCACGGCCCCGTCGACAACGCCGCGAGCACGGCGCTCGACGAAGCGCCGTCCCAAGCCGCGCCCGGCTTGTCTCCGCTGTACGGCGCTACCCACACCGACAACTCGACCAGGTAGCCGTACGGCGCGGCGAGGTACTCGTGCACGGTCAGCGTCGTCCCGGTCGAGGTGGGGATGGTGATCGTGGCGGAGTATCCCGCGCGGGTGGACGAGACGCTCGTGAGCTTCGCGCCCGTGGCGGTGGCGGCGCACTTGCTGATCTGGCTCACCAGGTCCGTGTAGAGCATGTAGATGCCCTGGATGTCGCCGCTGCTGGTATCCCCGGTCGACAGGACCGTCTCTTGTGCGGTCCAGTCGTCCTGGCCGCCGGTGCCGCCCGAGGTGGGCGTCAGGTCGGCCTGCGCGGCCGGGAACGCGGCCAGCTCGGACTTGTCATCGGCGCTGAGGGCCGGTTGGCAATCCTGCACTGCCGTCAGCACGGGCACGCTCGCCTTCTTGTCGACGGCGGCCGGGGATCGCCAGTGGTACGCGGCGTAGAGCGGGATCGCGGAAGGATTCGTCCAGACGCCGGCGGGCAGGGCGGCGGAGGCGTATCCGCCCCCTGCGGCGGACGTGGCCGGGCTCGACGCGCCGACGCCGAGTCCAGCGCCCGTGCTCGGGCCCGGGCTCGGGCTCGCCGCGGTGTCCGTGGCCCCGGCGCTACTCCCCAGGTGCGCACTGCTCACGCCCGCGAGCGAGGACGGGCTGCCGCCACCGGAACAGCCGGTGAGCGCGAGCGCCAGCGCCGCGGCGACCACGCCCGGCAGCAGGGCACGAAGGCCGGCGTGCTCAGTACCCAACGTACGATCCTCCGTTGTCGACGTTCTTGACTCCGGGTACGTTCTGGATCGAGCCGTACCGGCTGAGCGCGTATCTGACCCCTGCGATGATGTTGTCGACCGGGTTGTAGATGTCGTTGTGGCCCGCGAGCTTGTAGGCGTCGAAGGTGGTGCCGATCGTCTGCATCAGCCCGCGGGAGGGGTCTCCGGCCTTGGCGTTGCTGTCCCAGTTGTTGATGGCGTTGGGATTGCCGCCGGACTCGTGCTCGATGATGAGCAGCACGCCGGCCTGGTCGAGTTCGCTCGCGGGCACGCCGTTGGCCTCGAGGATCTTGAAGGCCTCGCCGATCCACGCGTTGACTTGCTGCTGGTTGGCGTAGTGGGCCGGCCCGGACGGCTGGACCGAGCCGCCGCCCCCGCCGGAGCCGGAACCGCCGCCGGAGCTCGAACCGCCCGAACCGCCGCCGGAACCGGAGCCGCCGCCGGACCCGCCGTGTCCGCTCCCGCCCGCGGTGACGGTGGACCCGCCGCCGTGCGGCCCGCTCGCTTTCTTCGCCTTCGCCTGCGCCTCCTGCGCCGCCTTCAGTTTGGCCGTGATCTCGGCCTCGGCCTTCTCGTAGTTGGCGTGGTTCTGTTCGAGCGAGGAGACGTCCTGTGCCAGGCCCTGCGCGAGGGTGCCGGCCGCCTTGGCCGCCTCCGCCAGGGCGGCGAAGGCGGCGGCCAGCGGAACCTCGCCGGCCAGCCCGTCGATGAGCGCGGTCGGGATGGCGCTCTCGAGGCTGCCGTGTACGGATTGGAGCTGCTGGCTGATCTTGCCCACCGTCTGCGCCGCGGATTGCCACGTCTTCGTCAGTGAACTGACGGAGTCGAGGTCGACCTGGTACTGGCCGCTGCCGGACATCGTTGCCCCTCCCCTAACCGATCCCGGCGACGGCGTACGCGGCGGCGACCGCCGTGTGGGCCGCGTCGATCGCCCGGACCAGGCCGCTGATCTGATCGCCACGCTGCTGCGCCCGCTTCTTGAACGCGTCCGCGGCCGCGCCCGACCAGTGGGTCGAGTCCACCGCGGCGGCCAGCCGGCCGCGCAGCGCGTTCGCCTCGTCGGCCAGCTGTTCGAGCTCCTTGACCGCCGAGCCGAGGCCGGCGCCGGTGATCACGTCGCGCAGCTTGCCCAGCATCGAGACGAGTTCGTCGAACGCCGACTCTCCCGCGTGGACGACGTCGCCGAGGCCTTGTTCCCCGGCATGTACGACATCGCCCAAACCGTGCTCGACGTCTCCCAAAAGGCCCATGACCCTGCCCCCTTACCTCGCGATCAGATCCGATCAATGACGTCGGCGCGGCCGCATCCCGTGTTTCCCGTAGGAGGCCGAGCCTAGTCCAAACGGTCCGGACCAGGCCAGCATTCGCGAGAATGGAGGTACCGAAATGACAACTCCGGCAGGTCACGGCAGCAGGAGGTTGACGTCTCCGAATTCATGCCAGAGGTAGGCCTCTGCGATGGCTTCGGCATAGCAGAGATCGAGCAGCGGGCGGCCGGCCACGGCTTCGAGCATGAGCAGGTGCGAGGCGCGCGGCTCGTGCCAGCCGGTGAGCAGTCCGTCCACCGCCTGCACGCCGCGCTCGGGCGTGATGACCAGATCGGTCCACCCGTCCGCCGCCCGCATCCGGCCGTCCCGGCCGACGGCCGACTCCAGGGCCCGCACGGCCGTCGTGCCGACGGCCACGACCCTGCCGCCCGCCTCGTGCGTCCGCTCGACCAGGCGTGCCGTGCGCTCGGGCACCTTGAACCGCTCGGCGTACGGGGCCTCGTGCGCCTCCGGCGATGCGACGCCGGTGTGCAGCGTGATCGTCGCGATCGGGGTGCCGCGCCGTTCGATCTCGGCGACGACTTCGGCGGTGAACGGCCGGGCCGCGCTCGGCATCTCGCTGCTGCCGGGTTCGGTGGCGAATACCGTCTGGTAGGCCTCGATCGGCCACTCCCGGTCCACGTAGCCGTAGCGGATCGCCTTGCCGTACCAGGCCAGATAGGCCACCAGCGACAATCCGCGCGGCAGGCTCAGCCGCGCGAACCAGAGCCGGTCGGTGAACCGCTCGGTGAGCCGGGCGTGGGCCCGGCCGGGCAGCGTGACGACGAGTCCGGCCCGGGCCGGAGACTCGGCCGGGGCGTAGTACCGGGCCGCGCCGCCGTCGGGGGACGGTTCGCGCAATTCGACCAGGTAGGCGCCGCGGTCGTCCGGCTCCGCCGAGGAGACGTGCAGCGCGATCTGGCGGCCGTCGGCCAGCACGCCGCTCAGCGCGGCGGGCAGCGTGCCCGAGTTGTTGACGACGAGCAGGTCACGCGGCGTCAGAAGCGCGGGCAGGTCGGTGAACGCGTGGTGTTCGGTGCTCATCCGCCCGCGGTAGCCCACCACCATCCGCACGCCGTCCCGGGACAGGCCGCGGGCTTCGGCCGGCTCGTGTGCGGTCAGTTCGTCCGGGACGTCGAAATCGAACCCGGTCTCCAGGCTGATCGTCATCTCAGACCTCCTCCTTGAGCAGCTCGGTGGCGAGGTAGCGGCCGGAGGCGGGGGACGTCTCCAGCAGGCGGATGAAGGCCGGCGTGACGTCGGCGGGATGCGGCAGGTCGGAATGGTCGACGCCCGGCTCGGCGTCGTCGTGCATCTGCGTGTTCATGTCGCCCGGGTCGACCGACCACACGGTGAGCGCCGGCTCCTCCAGCGCCAGGATCGCCGAAGCGTGGTCGAGGGCTGCCTTGCTCGCGCCGTACCCGCCCCAGCCCGGGTACGCCTCGGCCGCCGCGTCGGAGGAGACGTTGATGATCCGGCCCTGCTTGCGCCGCAGCTGCGGCAGCACCAGCTGGGTCAGTGCGAGCGGGCCGAGCACGTTGACCTCGAAGGTCTCGAGCAGGCCGACCAGCGGGAACTGGGCGAGGGTGGGCATGGCCTCGCCCTCGAGGTCGAATCCGACCAGGGTGGAGGCGTTGTTGACCAGCAGGTCGGCTCCGCCGAACTCGGCGGCGGCGTGGGCGAGCTCGGCGCGGTGGTCGTCGTCGACGACGCTGCCGGGCAGCGCGGTCACCTCGGTCAGCTCGCCCAGCTCGGCGGCCGCGCGTTCGAGCCGCTCGGCGCCGCGGGCGGTGAGCACGAGGCGCCAGCCCCGCCCGGCGAGTTCGCGGGCGAGTTCGAGCCCGAGTCCGGCGGAGGCTCCGGTGATCACGGCGACCGGCTTGGAGTCGCGCAGCTGTGTCTGGCGCGGGGGGTTCTGATCCGTCTTCGTCATGCCCCGACTCTCCCGCCGGGCCGGGCGGGCGGTGATCGGGCGCGGGGCCCGGACTGCCCGGGACCTTGGTCCTAGGACCAACGGCCGTATACCGCCGGATGTCCTCCCACCAGCCCGGGCGGTACCGTGAGGTCATGCCCACCAAGCAAGGCAGAGCCGCCGCGTTGGCCGCCATGAGCGAGTTGAGCGAAGCAGTGCTCGCCGTGACCAGGCACCTGGACACCTCCGCGGTGCTGCGCACGATTTTGCGCACCGCCCGCGAACTTGTCGGGGCCGAGTACGCGGCGCTCGGCGTGCCGGACGGCGCCGGGTCCTTCGCGCGGTTCCTGGTCGAGGGCGTCACCGACGAGCAGTGGCGGGCGATCGGGCCGCTGCCGCGCCAGCACGGCATGCTCGGGGTGATGATGCAGGACCCGCATCCGCAGCGGCTCGACGACATCACCGCGGACGCCCGCTTCAACTGGTGGCCGGCCGCGCACCCGAGGCTCAAGGGCTTCCTGGGCGTGCCGATCCGGGACGGCGAGGAGATCCTCGGCGCGCTGTTCATGGGCAACACCGACCCGGACGACGAGGGCTTCACCGAGGAGGACGAGGCGGTCCTGAAGATCCTGGCCGCGCACGCCGCGATCGCCCTCACGCACGCGCGCCTGTACGAGCGCGAGCGCGAGCTCGCGATCACCACCGAACGGGCCCGGCTGGCCCGGGAGCTGCACGACGCGGTGGCGCAGAAGCTGTTCGCGCTGCGGCTGACCGCGAAGGCGGCGGGCTCGCTCATCGACACCGACCCGGCCCGGGCCCGCGAGCAGCTGGCCCAGGTGGGCGCGCTCGCCACCGAGGCCGCGGCCGAGCTGTCCACGGCGGTGGGCGAGCTGCGCACGCCGGATCTGGACGGGGACGGCCTGGCCGAGGCGCTGCGCAAGCAGGTCGCGGTGGTGGACCGGGCTCAGGCCTCGCACGGCGGCCCGAAGGTCTCCTTCCGCTGCTGCCCGTCGCCGCAGCTGCCGCCGACGCATGATCAGGTCGTGTTACGGGTAGCGCAGGAGGCATTACACAATGCGCTCAGGCACTCGCAGGCGCAGCGGATCGACCTCTCGCTGTGCGCGATCCCCGAGCGCGGCGCGGCGGCCGGAGCCTTTCCGGGCGGCGCGCGGTTGATCGTGCGCGACGACGGCGTCGGGTTCGACGCGCAGACCGCCGGGCGGGGCCTCGGCCTGGTCTCGATGCGGGAGCGCGCCGACTCGGTGGGCGGTCGGCTGACCGTGCGCGCGAAGCCGGGCGAGGGCACAGTGATCGAGTTGGAGGTACCGGGTGGTCGGGGCTAGTACGGGCGGGGCCGCCGGCGGGGCGGCGGCACGGCGTATCCGTGTGCTGATCGCGGACGACCATCCGATGGTGCGCCAGGGCCTGCGGGTCTTCCTCGAGCTGGAGCCGGATCTCGAGGTGGTGGGCGAGGCGGTCGACGGTGCGGAGACGGTGCGGCTGGCCGGCGAGCTGGACCCGGACGTGGTGCTGCTCGACCTGGTCATGCCGGTGGTCGACGGCCTGGCGGCGCTGGAGCAGTTGGCCGAGCAGGGCTTGGCCGAGCGGGTGCTGATGGTCACCAGCTTCGGCGAGTATCGCAGTGCTCTTCCCGCGCTGCGGGCCGGTGCGCGCGGGTACATCTCGAAGGAGGTGGACCCGGCCGCGCTGGCCACGGCGGTGCGGGCGGTCGCGGCCGGGCACGTGCTGCTCGGTCCGCAGGTGGCGGCGCAGCTGCTGTCCCAGGCGGGTTCGAGCGCGTCGGCCGGCGGGGCGTCCGGCCGGGAGCCGCAGGGCCCGCAGCTGACGGCGCGTGAGCACGAGGTGCTGGACCTGATCGCGGCCGGGCGTTCGAATCGGGAGATCGCGCGCAGCCTGAACGTGGCGGAGAAGACGGTCAAGACGCACGTGTCCAACATCCTGATGAAGCTCGGCGTCGCGGACCGCACGCAGGCCGCGCTCTGGGCCGTGCGGCATCAGGAGTGACGAGTCAGCGGTCGAGCGCGGCCCGAACGTGCCGCAGAAGCTCGCGTCCCGCATCAGTATCGAACCAGGCTGTGTGGTCGATGAGGTAGCGATAGGCGAGCTCTGCGTTCTCCGTCGACCGGGTGATGCCGGCGAAGTAGTCGAGTTCGCTGAGCGCGAAGTCGACGTGGCACAGCGGCAGCAGCTCCGGAAGCGCGGCCCGCTCGGCGTCGGTAAGCTTCCTGACCTCCTCGTATCCCTCGATCAGCGCCTGCGCGGCGTCCGCGTGTACGGCCGCCTCGCCGCTCTCGGCCAGGCGGACCCACTCGATCGCGTTGCGCTCGATGGCCAGTGCGAGATCGTGCACGGCGAACGCGCGATCGGCCAGGTTGAAGTCGATCACGGTGACGGCCTCGTCGCCGCGCCACAACAGGTTCGAGGCGTGCAGGTCGTTGTGCGTCCACAGCGGTTCGAGCTCGTCGAGAAACGGCCGTAGACGTTTCCAGTAGGGCAAATGCAGCCGCCGGAGCTGCTCGGGCCAGTCGGGCCAACGCCACATCTCGGCCTCGAGGGCCGGACGTAGCGCCAGGTATCGGCCGGCTGCGGCGATCGGGTCCGTGCGGTCGCCGAAGATCGTGAAGCCGCCGACCAGCGGAGCAGGACTGCGGTCCGGCGCGTCGTAGCCCGCCGCGGCCGCGTGCAAGGTCGCGAGCGTCCGCCCGGCCGAGCGCGCGTGCGCCAGCGACAGGAACGGCGACCACGAGATCGCATCCCGGTAGACGTCGTCTCCCTCGCCGACCTCGTGCACCTCGTAGGTCCACTCGCCGTTGTCGCCGCCGGCCGTCACGGTCCGGCCGAAACGGTCCGGCAGCACGCGCACGACCGGCGCGCCGTGCGCGAGGAGATGGGCGAGGAAGGCGTGTTCCTCCTCCATGCTCCGCCTGCTGCGGACGCTGGAGTGGTGCCGTTTGACGAAGAGCCTCGTGCCCGCGCTCGTGCGCACGAGCGCGGCCGCCGAGAGTGGACGCGGCGAGTGCCACTCCACCTCGGCCAGGCCGCCCGCCTCGGGATACGTCCGCAGCAGCATCTCGAGGTCGATCGGGTGCAGCGTCGGCCAGTCCGCCTCGGCCGGCTCCGAACCCATGCCGTGCACCAGGTGCGGTGATCCCATATCAGGAGGCTAATCCGCCGGGCTCGCTCCCGGCCGTGAGCGCGCCGAGCAGCTCGCGCTCGATCCGGGAGAACTCGGGCAGGCCGAAGGTCTCCGCCGTCCGCGGCCGGGGCAGCTCGACCTCGATCCGCCGGGCCACCCGGGCCGGCCGGGAGGTGAGCACGTGGACGCTGTCGGCGAGGAAGACCGCCTCCCGGATATCGTGCGTGACCAGCACGATCGTCCAGCCGTGACGCTGCCAGGTCTCGGCCAGCCACAGCTGCATCTGCGTGCGCGTCAGCGAGTCCAGGGCACCGAAGGGCTCGTCGAGCAGCAGCAGCGGCCGGCCCATCGCGACCGTGCGCAGCAGCGCCGCACGCTGGCGCATGCCGCCGGAGAGCTGGGCCGGGTAGGAGTATTCGAACCCGCCGAGGCCGAACTCCGTCAGCAGCGGCGCCACCCGCTCGCGCGCGGCCTTCTTCTTCAGGCCGCCCACCTCGAGGCCGAGGATCGCGTTGTCCTCGATGGTGCGCCACGGGAAGAGCAGGTCCTTCTGCGGCATGTAGCCGACGGCGCCGTCTCCGCCGACGCGCACCTGCCCGCCGGTCGGCCGGTCGAGTCCCGCCAGGATGTTGAGCAGGGTGGACTTGCCGCTGCCGCTCGGCCCGATCAGGGCGGCGATCTCCCCCGGCCGCACCTGCAGCGAGAGCCCGTCGAGCACCGGCAGCGGCGCCTGGCCGGGCCGGGCGAACTCGTGCCGCAGATCGGTGGCTTCCAGTAGGAACGTGTCCGACTCGTTCACGTTCGCCTCGTTCGTCGTCATCGCCGCGCCTCCTGAGCGCGCTCGTACTTGCGCCACGGGGTGAGCCAAGCCTGCAACAGGTACGTCAGCGCGAACAGGATCACGCTCAGCAGCGCGATCACCGCGACCGTGGCGAAGACCAGATCGGTGCGGAAGACCTGCTGCATCTGCTGCAGATAGATGCCCAGGCCGCTCTCCGCCCCCTGGTACTCGGCGAAGACCGCGCCGCCGATGGCGTAGGTGATGGCCACCCGCAGGCCGGAGAAGAAGAACGGGAGCGCCCCGGGCACCCGGACCGTCCAGAAGATCCGCCACCGGCTCGCTCCCATCGAGCGCAGCAGCCGGTCGGCGTCCCCGTCGGCGGTGGCGAAGCCCGCGGCCAGCGACACGGTCAGCGGGAAGAACGTGGCCAGCGCCACCAGCAGCATCTTCGGCATGATGCCGAATCCGAAGATGACCACGAACAGCGGCGCGATCGCGACGATCGGAAGGGTCTGCGATGCCACCAGGATCGGGTAGACGGCCCGGCGGATCGGCGGCGTGAAGTCCATGGCGGCGGCCAGGATCCAGGAGAGCGCGAACGCGAGGGCGAAGCCGAGCTCGGTCTCGCGCAGCGTCGGCACGGCGTTGTGCCAAATGGTGGCCCGCTCATGCCAGCCGGCCGAGACGATCGCGGTCGGCGAGGGCAGCACCTGCGGGTTGCGGATGCCGTGGTCGGACAGCAGCTGCCAGCCGACCAGCAGCACGATCGCGAGCAGGACGGGCGGCCAGAGTATGCGCAGGGCGCGGCGGAGGGTCATGCGGTCACGCCCGCCGGGAGGTATGCGTTGGTGAACAGCTTGGAGACCTTCGGTTCGGAGGTGATCGGCTTGCCGGACGCGTCCGCGAGGATGCCGTTGCGGAACATGAAGTCGGTCAGCGCCTGCCAGCGTGCCTCGCTCTGGTACCCGATCTGGCCGGCCGTGTCCTTGTAGTACTCGGCGGCCTCGAGCTGCGCGCTCTTCAGGACGAGTTGGCGCTGCGTGCCCAGGACCGACGTGTTGGCCTGGATGAGCAGGTTCGCCGCATCGGACGGGTGCGCGGTCGCGTACGCGTAGCCCTCCTCGATCGCGGCCAGGAACCGCCGGGCGGTGTCGCCGTTGGCGCTGAGGTAGTGGTTCGAGGACGCGATGATCGCGGAGTAGATGGCCGGGAAGCCGTACGCGGTGACGTCGAAGGTGCGCAGCGGCTTGCCGACCTGCGCGGCCTGGATCACCTCCCAGGTCGGCTCGGGCATCGCGAAGTCGGCTTGCCCGGCATAAAGTGCCTGGTAGGCGTCGGTGTTGAGGGTGACGTCCTTGAACTTGCCGGTCCCGCCCGCGGCTTTGATGACGTACTGCAGCATGGGGACCTCCATCGGTCCGCCGTAGCCCGCGTACGTCTTGCCGTCGAGCTGCGCGGGATCGGTGATGGAGGAGTCGGCGCGCACGCCGATGCACACATCCGTCTTCTGCGTGATCGCGAACACCGAGACGATGTCGCCGCCGGAGACGGCGGCCTGGGTCAGACCGTCCTGGTACGAGATGCCGAAGTCGGCTTTGTGTGTGGAGACCAGCACTTCCGGGGCGGTCGTGCCGTAGGGCACGATCCGCAGGTCGAGGCCGCGCTGGGCGAAGTAGCCGAGTTGCTGGGCGACGTAGATCCCGGTGTGGTTGGTGTTGGGCGTCCAGTCCAAGGCCAGGGTGACCGGGGTCAGGCCGGCGGCTCCGGTGCCGGAACCGCGGCTCGTCCCTCCGCCCCAGGCCGTCAGTGCGGTCACCCCGGCGCCGACGCCGAGGGCGACCAGCGAGCGGCGGGTGAGGTTGGGCGGGCGTATGCCCTTGTCCGGGGGTGGAATCACGGAGGATGATCCTACCTGTTCGCGCGGACTGGCCTAAGATCGCCAGTATGTCCACGGTCAGGGATGCGGCGGGACTGGAACGCGACCTGCGCGGCGCGGTGCGCGGGGATGTGGCCTTCGACCCGGGGACCCGTGCGGTATACGCGACCGATTCGTCCAATTATCGCCAGATTCCGGTCGGCGCCGTCTTCCCGTCGTCGGCGGCGGACGTGGCGGCTGCGCTACGGGTCTGCGCCGACCACGACGTGCCGGTGCTCGGACGCGGCGGCGGCACGTCGCTCGCCGGCCAGGGCTGCAACGAGGCGGTGGTCTTCGACTTCAGCCGCCATATGAACCGCATCCTGGAGATCGATCCGGACGCCCGCACCGCCCGGGTACAGCCGGGCGTGGTCCTCGACGACCTGCGCGCGGCCGTCGCCGAGCACGGGCTGACCTTCGGCCCGGACCCGGCGACCCACGCCTGGTGCACCCTCGGCGGCATGATCAGCAACAACTCCTGCGGCACGCACGCGCTCTACGCCGGCAAGACCGTGGACAACGTCCTGCGGCTGCGGGTGGCGTGCTACGGCGGCGAGGAGTACGACTTCGGCGCATATGACGAGGCCGAGTACGCCGCGCTGGTGCGCGCAGGTGCGCCGGAGGCGGGCATCCTCGGCTCGCTGAGGGAGATCGGGCGCCGGCATGCCGAGCAGATCCGGGAGCGGTACCCGGACATCCCCCGCCGCGTCTCCGGCTACAACCTCGACCAACTGCTGCCCGACCAGCCGTTGCACGTCGCCCGACTGCTGGTCGGCACCGAGTCGACCTGCGCGCTGGTGACCGAGGCAGTCGTCAGGTTGACCACGATTCCCGCGGTCCGCCGCGCGGTGTTGCTCGCGTATCCGACCGTATTCGAGGCCGCCGACGCGGTTCCCTCGATCCTGGCGACCCCTCTCCCGCATCCGCTGCTCGGTTTGGAAGGGTTCGATGTCACGCTCGTGCGGCAGATGCGGGCACGGAAGCTGAACTCCGCGCACCTGCCGCTGCTACCCGGCCTCGACGAGGCGCTGGAAGCCGGATCGGGCGGTTGGCTGCTGGCCGAGGTCGGCGGCGCGAACGACGCCGAGGCCGACGCCGCGGCCCAAGCCCTGATCGCTGCCATGCCCGACCAGGTGGGCCATCGTCTGCTCAGGGCAGAAGAGGAACAGCGCGGCGCCTGGTCGATCCGCGAGTCCGGCCTCGGCGCCACCGCCCTGCGCGAGGACGGCGGCCACAACGCCGAAGGCTGGGAAGACGGCGCGGTGCCGCCGGACCGGCTCGGCGAGTATCTGCGGGGTATCACCGAACTCTGGCACGAGTACGGCTATTCCGGTGCCTGGTACGGACATTTCGGCCAAGGCTGCGTGCACACGCGCAACAACTTCGACCTGCACACCCGCGAGGGCCTGCGCGCGTACCGGTCGTATGTCGAGCGCGCGGCCGACCTGGTCGTCTCGCTCGGCGGCTCGCTCTCCGGCGAGCACGGCGACGGCCAGGCCCGCGGAGAACTGCTCGAGCGCATGTACGGGCCCGAGCTCGTGGACGCGTTCCGCCAGGTCAAGTCAGTGTTCGACCCGCGCGGGCGGATGAACCCGGGAAAGGTCGTGGACCCGTACCCGCTCGACCAGAACCTGCGCTACGGGCCGAGCTACCGGCAGTCGGTCGTTCTCGGCGCCGGCTCGGGGTTCTTCGCACTCGCCGACGATGACGGCTCTGTGCAGCACGCTGCCGAACGCTGCGTCGGCGTCGGGCGCTGCCGCCGTGACGACGCCGGCGTCATGTGCCCGTCGTACCGAGCGACGAGGGATGAGCGCCACTCCACCCGCGGCCGCGCGAAGCTGCTCGTCGAGCTCTTCCAGGGCGAGGTGACGCCGGCGACCTGGCGCAACGAGGACGTCCGCGAGGCGCTGGACCTGTGCCTGGCCTGCAAGGGCTGCGCCACGGACTGCCCCACGCACGTGGACATGGCGACGTACAAAGCCGAGTTCCTGGCGCACTTCTATCGCAAACGCCTGCGACCCCGGGCCATGTACGCGCTCGCACTCACACCGTGGCTGCTGCGCCTCGGCGCCCGGATGCCGGCTCTGGCGAACGCCGCCACAGGCGAAGGGCCCCTCGGAAAGCTCGGCCGCAAGATGGTCGGCGTCACCACCAGGCGACCGGCGCCCGTCATCGCCGCCAAGACCCTGCGTCGTCGGCAGCGCTCCGCACCGGCCGCCGCCGCGACCGTCGTGCTGTGGCCGGACACCTTCACCGACGCGTACCGCCCGGAGCTCGGCGAGGCCTGGAAGTCGATCTTCGAGTCCGTCGGGGAGCGCGTCGCCGTCCCCACTGCGTGGGCATGCTGCGGGCGCCCGCTCTACGACGCGGGCATGCTCACCCTCGCCAGGCGGACACTGCGCGGCCTGCTCGACGTGCTGCAGCCCTTCATCGACCAGTCGATCCCCGTCGTCGTCCCCGAACCGAGCTGCCTGGCAGCGTTCCGCGACGAGTTGCCGGGCCTGCTCGCGGACGACCCCCGCGCGAAGCGCCTGGCCGAACTCGCCCGCTCCCCCGCCGAGCATCTGCTCGCCCTCGCGCCCGAAGCGCTGGACAAGCTCGCCGAGGCTGCCGGACTCGCCGCGCGCACCGCCGACGGCGAGACGCCGCGGGTCCTGCTGCACCCGCACTGCCACGCCCGAGCCGTGAACGCCATCGATGCAGATCAGCGCGTCCTCGAACGCCTCGGCTACCGCGTCGAAGTACTCGACGCGGGCTGTTGCGGCCTGGCCGGCTCCTTCGGTTTCGACGCCGAGCACGAGGAGTTGTCGCGGCAGATCGGTACCGAGCAGTGGCTCGCGAAGATCGTGGCGCGCGCGGATACGGATGTTGATCGCTGTAGGCTGCTGATCGACGGATTCTCCTGCGCGACCCAATACGGGCATCTCGCTCCGCCGTCATCCACCGTCCCTCGGCCGCAGACCCTGGCCGAGCTCATTGGAGGGCCTGAACGACAGTGGCACGCTTCAAGGTAGGCATCCAGCTGCGCCCGCAGCACTGCACCATGGACCAGCTGCTCCAGGCGTGGCGGTCGGCCGACGAGATCGGCGCGGACACGATCTGGACCTGGGACCACTTCTATCCGCTCTCCGGCGAGGCCGACGGCCCGCACTACGAGTGCTGGACCCTGCTCGGCGCCGCCGCCGCGATCACCCGCAACGCGCACATCGGCGCCTTGGTCAGCTGCAACTCCTACCGCAACCCGGAGCTACTGGCCGACATGGCCCGCACGATCGACGAGATCAGCGGCGGCCGCGCCATCCTGGGCATCGGCGCCGGCTGGTTCGAGCGCGACTACACCGAATACGGCTACGAGTTCGGCACCGCCGCCGAGCGGCTCGCCGCACTCAAGGACTCCCTGCCCCGGATCAAGGAGCGCCTGGCCAAGCTCAACCCGGCCGCCACCGACCTGCCGATCATGATCGGCGGCTCCGGCGAGAAGGTGACGCTGCGTCTGGTCGCCGAGTACGCCGACATGTGGAACGCGTTCGGCCCGGTGGAGAACTTCCAGCACAAGAACGACGTGCTGAACGAGTGGTGCGAGAAGGTCGGGCGCGATCCGAAGTCGATCGACCGCACGGTCATGATCCGCGACGAGGAGGTGGACGACTTCGAGGCGTACCTCGGCGCCGGCGCCACCCACATCATCCTCGGCGGCGACGCCCCCTTCGACCTCTCTCCGCTCGAGCGCCTCGTCGCCCACGCCCGCGGCTGACGAGACGGTTACCACCACCTGACGCCCGGCACTCAGCGCTCGATGTCCGCCATCGGCCATCGGCGTCGAGTGCCCGAGGCGCGCCCGCCGCGCCGATCTCCGCGTCTCTCCACCCCTCAGTGCGACGCGACGGCCGCGAGCGGGGTGACGACCTCTTTGAGCAGTCTGCGGAACTGGGCGAGCGGCGAGCCCGGCTGCGCCGATCCGCTGCGGACGGCGACGGCTATGTGGCGGGTCGGCGGGCTCTCCTGGATCGGCAGCACTCGTACGCTCTCCGGGACGTGCCGCGGCAGTCCGAGCATCGGGATCACGGTGACGCCCAGCCCGTGTCCGACCATCGCCACCGCCGCCGCGAAGTCGGTGGTGTTGTGCGCGGCATGCGGCTGGAACCCGGCCACCGCGCACGCGGCCATGACGATCTCGTGGCACGAAGTCCAGTGCCGGGACAGCACCCACGGCTCGTAAGCGAGGCGGCTGAGCTGGTCGATCTCGTCGAGCGCGCCGAGGGGGTGGGCGCGCGGGACGACGGCGCGGTAGGTGTCGGCGATCAGCGGTTCTAGGCTGATCCGCCGGTCGGCCAACAGCGGCCGGTTCGGCGCGATCATGACGACAGCCAGGTCGAGCTCCCGGTCGAGCAGCAGGGCCATGGCCTCTTCGGACTCGACCTCGTCGATCTGGATGCTCCAGCCGGGGTTGCGCAGCAGGGCGCTGGAGACGGCCTCGGCGACGAAGTGCTGCAGCGACGTCGAGAATCCGCCGACGCGCAGGACGGCGGCGTCTCCCTGCTGGTAGCTGCGCATGTCGCTCTCGGCCTGTTCGAAACGCTCGAGGATGGCGTCGGCGTGTTCGAGCAGGATCTTCGCAGGCTGCGTCAGCACCACGCCGCGCCCGCGCTTCTCCAGCAACGTGCAACCGGTGGTGCGGGCCAGCGACGTGAGCTGTTGGGAGACCGCCGAGGGACTCAAGTGCAGGGTCTCGGAAGCGGCCACGACGGTGCCGTGGTCGGCGAGGGCACGGAGGGTACGCAGATGGACAGGGTCGATCATGCAGATCACCTTTATGATTACACGCAGATCTTTGCGATAGACGAGCAGATTACCCGACCTGTTTCATAGAGGCCATGGCCACACGTAGCGTTATGCCTCTTCGTGACCGTCTACTCGCCGGATACATCGTCTTGTGTTGGGCACTGAGCTTTCCCGTGACGGAAGGTGCGCTCAGCGCACTGCCCCCGTTTCTGGTCGGCGGTCTGCGATTCAGCTGCGTCGCGGTGTGCTGCCTGTTCGTCCCGCGCCCGCCGCTGGCCTGGCGCTGGATCGTGCTGATCGGCCTGTTCAGCAGCACCGGGCAGTACGCACTGCTGTACCTCGGCATGGCGCACGGCATGCCCTCCGGCCTGACCGCGCTGGTGCTCAACGCGCAGGCACCGATGACGATCCTGGTCGCCGCCGTCGTGCTGCGCGAGCGCCCGACCCGTCGGCGGATCGTCGGCGTGCTGATCAGCTGCCTGGGACTCCTCCTCGTCGGCCTGACGCGTGGGCAGGCGGTGCCGTGGTCTGCGCTGCTGATCGTGCTCGGCGCCGGCGCGAGCTGGTCGATCGGGAACGTGTGCACGCGGATGGCGCCGTTCACCCGAGCCCGGCCGGACAACGGCTTCCGCCTCGTCGTGTGGTCGGCGCTGATACCGCCGTTGCCGCTGCTCGCACTCTCGCTGACGCAGAACGTACCCGGCCACGGCCGAGGCCTCCACGCCGAAATCGCCGCCATGGCCGCCGCCAGCCCCCGGGCCTGGCTCGCGCTCGCGTACATGGTCGTGCTGGGCACGATTCTCGGCATGAGCGCCTGGTCCAGCCTCTTGGCCAAGCACCCGGCCGATCGCGTCACCCCCTACGCCCTCGGCATCCCCGTCGTGGCGCTGATCGCCAGCAGAATGCTGATCGGCGAGTCGCTGACGGCTGCGACGATCGGCGCCTGCGCCCTCGTACTCGCCGGCATCGCACTGGTGGCGCTCCCCGCCCACACGCCGAAAGCCGTGCCGGCCACCCCTGCCAGGGAGACGATGGACGAGCCGGCGGCCGAACCGGCGACCGAACCAGTGGCCTGAACCGTGCGACGCTGAACGGCCAGACCTCTGTTTTTCGCGCCCGGCTCAGGCCGCGGCGAAGCGGGCGGCGAGGCTGCGGGCGGAGACCTCCGCCTGCTCGTGGGCCTGGGCGCGCAGCTCCTTGGACTGGGGTATCAGGTCGGCCATGGCCGGGTTGCGCTCGGCCAGGGTCAGCTGGGCGGTGACGAAGGTGACGTCGAGGCCCATCGCCTTGCCCAGCACCGTCTCCAGGTAAGGCTGGACGAAGTCCCAGCCCTCGCGCGGGCTGCCGGGGAAGTAGCCGCCGCCGTAGCTCAGCACCACCGTGGCCGGGCGGCCGGAGAGCGGGGGGACCTCGCCGCCGGCGGTGGTGCCGACGAGCAGGATCTGGTCCAGCCACACCTTGAAGGTGCCGGCCACGCCCCAGTTGTACATGGGCACCGCGAGCAGGTACGCGTCGGCCTCGAGCACCTCGTTCACCAGCTCCTCGCGGGCGCGCAGCGCGGCGGCCTGCTCCGGAGAGCGCTCCGCCTCGGGCGTCTGGGCGGCGAAGAGCGCGGCCTCGGTCAGCGCCGGGACCGGCTCGGCGCCGAGGTCGCGGTAGGTGACCAGGCCACCGGGGTGCTCGGCGGCCCAGGTCTGCCGGAAGGTGCGGGCGATCTCCTTCGACACCGAGGCTTCGCTGAACAGCGAGGAGTCGATGTGGAGCAGGTGGGCCATGAGTGCCTCCGAAGATTGTCTGTGCGGCATCTTGTCTACTTTCAAGAATGTCTGTCGCGCAGATTATTTGTCAAGTCCGCGCAGTGCGCTACGCTGAGTGCATGCCGGAAGAAGTCGCACCCGCTCTGCCCGCCGGGCTCGAGGAGAGCCTTTCCTGGCTGCTCGCCGAGTCCTTCCGGGCGCACATGGGCGCCCTGCGCGCGGCGGTCGGCGACATCCCGCACGGCCCGCGCGGCTTCGAGGCGCTGTGCGGCGCCGCGCACGGCAGCGCGCGCAACCAGGCCGAGCTGGCCAAGCAGCTCGGGGTGGACCGGACGGTGATGGTGTACCTGGTCGACGACCTCGAGCGGGCCGGGCTGGTGGAGCGCGTCGCCGATCCGCGCGACCGGCGCAGCAAGCTGATCCGGGCCACCGCGGCCGGGCAGGATCGGCTGCTCGAGCTGCAGAAGCAGACGAAGGCCGCCGAGGACGAGCTGCTGGGCGACCTCTCCCCCGCCGAGCAGGAGCTTTTGCGCTCCATGCTGCGCCGTGTGGCGGCCCGGGGGTCCCGGTACGATCTAGCTCATGCCTGTACCAATGACGGATGCTGACGAACTGTTCGCGGTGGCCGCGGACTGCTGGGGGTACCTCGAGACCGAGCGGATGGACGGCTGGGAGCTGCGCGCCGGGGTGGGGTTCACCCACCGGGCCAACTCGGTCTGGCCGCTCGGCCCGCTCAGCCGCGAGCTTCCCGACGCCCTGGCCTCGATCTGCGACTGGTACGCCGGCCGGGAGCTGCCCCCGCTGGTGCAGGCCGTCGTCGGCAGCGAGCTCGACGCTCTGCTCACCGCGCACGGCTGCGCGGAGGGGCTGGCCGCCGCGCTACGGCAGACCGCTGATGTGACGCGGGTGCGTGCGGCCCTGACCGCCTTCGGCTATCCGAACGTCGCGCTCTCCACCGCGGACCGGCCGCAGGACCGCTGGCTGCGGCTCTATCGCGCGGGCGGGATTCCGCCGCAGGCCAAGGAAATCATGGGCTCCGGTGAGCGGTACTGCTACGCCACCGTGTACAACGAGGCGTCGGGCGAACCGCTGGCGATCGGCCGCGCGGTGCTGGCCGGGCCGTCGGGCGAGTGGGTGGGCCTGGCGGGCATCGAGACGGCCCCGGCGGCCCGGCGGCGCGGGCTGGCCCGGCTGATCATCAAGACCCTGCTGGACTGGGCCGCGGAGCGGGGTGCCCGCTCCACGATGTTGGAAGTGACCGAGGGCAACGACGCGGCGCTGGCCCTGTACGGGGGTCTGGGCTTCACGACCCACCACCACTACCACTACCGGCCGCTCCCGACGGCGACCGTGCCCGTGGTCGAGGCTTCCGCCTGCTGAACGGCCGTCAGCCGCTCGCAGGGCCCGCGGGCCGCGGGCCCTGCAGGGCAGGGCAGGCCTCGGCGGAGCGGATCGCCCCTGGGCAGGGGAAGATCCAGTAGCCTGGCGGCATGGCGCAGGAGCAGTCCAAATTCGATACCGCATCCACGGCCCGGCACTACGCGGCGGCTCGGCCGACCTATCCCGAGGCGTTGTTCGACGCCCTTGACGAATTGCTCGGCGGACGGCTGGCCGGCGCCGACGTTCTCGACGTGGCGGCGGGCACGGGCATCGCGACCCGGCAGCTCGCGCAGCGCGGCGCGCACGTGACCGCCGTCGAGCTGTCCGGCGCGATGCTCGGCGAACTGGTCGCGGCCACGCCCGGCGCCCGTGTCGTGCAGGGCAGCGGGAACGCGCTGCCGCTCGCGGACGACAGCGCCGACCTGATCACTTACGCCCAGGCGTGGCATTGGATGGACCAGCCGCGCGCGCTCGCCGAAGCCCGGCGGGTGCTGCGTCCGCACGGCGTGCTCGCGCTGTGGTGGAACCAGACCTCGCGTGAGAGCGGCTGGGAGTGGGAGCAGCGCGAACGCATCAGCGCCGCCAACATGCAGTGGCATCATCATTCGGCCGAGCACGCCTGGGAGAACGTGGACCTCGACCCGGACCTGCCCAAGCAGTCGTTCAGTTTCGACTGGCAGCGCACCGTTCCGCTCGAGACGCACCTGGCGAATCTGGCCTCGAAGTCCTATATCGCAGAACTCGGCGACGGGATGCAGGCGTTCCTCGACCGGGAGAGGGCCATCCTGTCCGATCTCTTCCCGGACGGCGAGATCACCGAGCGGTTCACCACGCTGCTCGCCGCCACGCTCTTCGGCCGCGATCTCTCCCTGGCCGGCCGGGGCTGACGACTCGCCGCGGCTGCCCGCCGCGTCACGCCTCGGGCAGTCGCCAGACCTCGGGCAGTCCGGCCTCGGAGCCCTCGGCCGAGTAGTCGTGCACGACGTCGAGCAGATCGGCCATCCGCGCCTGCCACTGCACGTTGACCGGCAGGTTCTCCAGGCTCGCCAGCAGCCGCGCGTAGTCCTCGCACTCGATCAGGTGGAACAGCTCGCACCCGCTGCGCCAGATCGACCAGCTGCTCGCGCCCGCGTCCCGGATCGCCGCCGCCAGCGCCGGCGGCACCTCGCGGTGCGCGGCCTCGTACTCGTCGATCCGGTCTGCTCTGACCCTGGTGTGCAATGCGATGCGCATGCGGCCGTTTTATCACAGACATCCGAGGTTTCGACAGGGCGGCAGCCGACGACGCCCGGTGCTCCGGCGGGCGGCCGTAATTGCGTTGCCGCGTCGGGCACGGTGTGGCTCAATGGACTGCGGCGCGGCTGAGAGTCCGACTGGAGCGGACCGGCCCGCAACATCGACCTGGTAGGGAGGCAATCCAGTGCTGCAGCGACGATCCTCGCGCCACTGTCGCAGGCCCCTTACCAGGGTGGGTGAGTAGTCCCCGGTCGGACCTCTCCGCGCCCGTCTGCCCGCCCCGCCGCCGCCATCGCCACCGTGCGTCAGCGGCGGGTGCGCACTAATCTTGATCTCAAGCACGAAGCTAGGATTCTTCATGCCCATGTACGAACTGCCCGGCAAGCACGTGCCCATCCGCCTGTGGGCGGACCCGGACACCGTCGAGCCGAAGGCACTGCAGCAGCTCTACAACGTCACCACGATTCCGCAGGTCGCGGGCGTGGCGGTGATGCCGGACGTGCACCTCGGCATCGGCGCCACCGTCGGCAGCGTGATCGCCCTGCGCGGGGCGGTCTGCCCGGCGGCCGTCGGCGTGGACATCGGCTGCGGGATGACCGCGGTGCGCACCTCGCTGACCGCGAAGGACCTGCCGGACGACCTGAGCCACCTGCGCTACCGGATCGAGCGGGCCATCCCGGTCGGCCGGGGACTGCACGAGAACCCCGTGGACCCGGCGAAGCTGCACGGCTTCGACCAGCACCGGTGGAAGGCCTTCTGGCGCGAGTTCGACGAGCTGGCCCCCGCGGTCAAGGCCCGTCGGGGCCGGGCCGGCGGCCAGATGGGCACCCTCGGCTCCGGCAACCACTTCATCGAGTTCTGTCTCGACGGCGAGGACCACGTGTGGCTGATGCTGCACTCCGGTTCCCGCAACATCGGCAAGGAGCTGGCGGACCACCACATCGGGGTCGCCCAGAGCCTGCCGCACAACAAGGGTCTGGTGGACCGGGATCTCGCGGTCTTCCTATCCCACACGCCGCAGATGGACGCCTACCGGGCCGATCTGTTCTGGGCGCAGGAGTACGCGCGGTACAACCGTGCCGTGATGATGGCGCTGTTCCAGGACGTCGTGGCGCGCGAGTTCAAGGGCGCGCGGCCGAAGTTCGAGCAGACCATCTCCTGCCACCACAACTACGTGTCCGAGGAGACCTACGACGGCGAGGAGCTGCTGGTCACCCGCAAGGGCGCGATCCGGGCCGGGTCCGGGGAGTTCGGGATCATCCCGGGCTCGATGGGCACCCGCTCCTACATCGTCAAGGGCCTCGGCAACAAGGCCGCGTTCAACTCCGCCTCGCACGGCGCGGGGCGGCGGATGAGCCGCAGCCAGGCCAAGCGCACGTATACGCAGGCTGATCTGGAGCGCCAGACGGCCGGGGTGGAGTGCCGGAAGGACGCCGGGGTGATCGACGAGATCCCGGGCGCCTACAAGCCGATCGAGCGCGTCATGGCGGCTCAGACCGACCTGGTCGAGGTGGTGGCGGAGCTGCGCCAGCTCGTCTGCGTCAAGGGCTGAGTTCGAGGGCTGACGCCGAAGTCACGCGGCGGCCCGCCCGCATGACGCCGCACCGAATAAGCACCAATACGCATTCGCCCGGTGGTAGGGGACTTCGGTCCCGACCACCGGGCGATCGCGCGTCCGCGGCCTGCTTCAGGCGGCGTCGGGCGGGCCGGCCGACTTCGCGCGGCGGTACGGACTCACGCTGCGGTCGCCGTGGATGTAGAAGCGCCAGGGGAGGTCGGCGGCGAGGGTGATGCCGGTGCGCGGGCCGCTGCGGATCAGGGCGGGATCGGTCGGCTCGCCGCGTTCGATGGTGAGCTCTCCGCCCGACTCGCACAGGTCCGCTCCGTCGAGACCGCGGCCGAGGCCCAGTGCGGAGGCGAGCCGCCCCGGCCCACGTGCCAGGTCCGCGTCGGTACGGCTCGACTTGCGACGCGCGCGGGCGAGGGTGAAGCCGTCGACCACTTCGCCGGCGCGGACGAGCACGGCTTCGGCCACGCCGTCCTGTGCGCAGACGACGTTCATGGCGTAGTGCATGCCGTAGATGAAGTAGATGTAGGCGTGCCCGGCCGGGCCGAACATCACGGCGTTGCGCGCGGTCTGGCCGCGGTACGCGTGCGAGGCAGGGTCGGCGGATCCGGCGTACGCCTCGACCTCGGTGATCCGCAGCGTCACCTCGCCGAGCGCCGAGCGTGAGGTCAGCAGGCATCCGAGCAGGTCGGGCGCCACCTCCAGCGAGGTTCGGGCGAAGAAGGCGCGGTCCGACACCCCGCCACTCTAACCCGCGCGACACCCGCGAGCCGATCGTCAACTTTGCGTTGACGATCCGGCTTCGTCAACTTACAGTTGACTCATGACACCGACACCGACGCTGCAAGACCTCATCGAGACCGTCCGCGCCAGCGTCCCGGACGAGGACCCCTCCGCTCAGCTCGCCAAGGCCGCCGAGGTGGCCGGCGGGCTCAGCCAGCTCGGCGACCGGCTGCTGGACCACTTCGTCTTCCAGTGCCGGCAGGCCGGGATGTCGTGGGCCGAGCTGAGCGCCTCGCTCGGGGTGAGCAAGCAGGCCGCGCACAAGCGCTTCACCGGCGTGACTCCGACGCTCCAGCGCTACACCGCCAAGGCGCAGCAGGTCGTTCAGGGCTCGATCGAGCAGGCCCGCGCCCTCGGCCACACCGCGGTGGGCACCGAGCACCTGCTGCTCGCCTTGTTCGAGCCCGCAGACAGCCTCGCCGCGCTCGCCCTGGCCCGGCTGCAGGTGCGCAAGGAGCAGGTGTACGACCACGTGATCGCCGCTCAGCCGCCGGCCGGCGAACCGACCGAAGGGGCCATCCCGTTCACCGCCAAGACGAAGGCCGCGATGCGCGCCACCCTCGACGAGGCGCTGGACCTCAACCACAACTACATCGGCACCGAGCACCTGCTGCTCGCCCTGCAACGCGACGAATCCGCCGAGGCCGCGAGGATCCTGGCCGAACTGGGGGCGCAACGGGACGCGGTGCGCACGACCCTGCTGGCCGAGCTCGACCGGTTCGTGCGCGCACGCGCGGCGCTCGCCGCCGCCTCGGAGTGATCAGTATATGAGACATCTTTGACCGGATAATGGAACTCGCTGCTAGGGTCTCCATATCCAGACACGCTCTCGAAGGAGATTGCTGAGATGTCCGAGACGGCCACCTACACCCATGGCCACCATGCCTCGGTGATGCGATCGCACACCTGGCGCACGGCGACCAACTCCTGCGGCTACCTGCTCCCCCACCTGCGCTCCGGCCTGACGGTGCTGGACGTGGGCTGCGGTCCGGGCACGATCACGGCGGACCTGGCCGCCCTGGTCGCGCCGGGCGAGGTGGTCGGCGTGGAACGGGCCGAGAGCGTGCTGGATCAGGCCAGGTACCACGCGGCGGAGAAGGGCGTCGCCGACCGCGTCCGATTCGTGGTCGGTGATGTCCACGCCCTGGACTTCCCGGACGACAGCTTCGACGTCGTACACGCGCACCAGGTGCTGCAGCACGTGGGCGATCCGGTCGGCGCGCTGCGCGAGATGCGCCGGGTATGTCGTCCCGGCGGCGTCGTGGCCGTACGCGACAGCGACTACAGCGCGTTCTTCTGGTCCCCGCAGCTGCCGGCGCTGGACGAATGGGTGAGCCTGTACTGCCGGGTGGCCCGGGCCAACGGCGGCGAGCCGGACGCCGGCCGGCACCTGAAGTCCTGGGCGCGCCAGGCCGGCTTCACCGAAGAGCAGATCACTGCGACGGCCTCGATGTGGTGCTACAACACCCCGGCCGAGCGCGAGTGGTGGGGCGGACTGTGGGCCGAGCGCGCGACGAAGTCCGACTTCGCCCGCGTGGCCGTGGAGGGGGGTCTGGCCACTCCGGACGAACTGGAGCGGCTGGCCGAGGGCTGGCTGGAGTGGGCGCGCGACCGGGACGGCTGGTTGGGCATCCCGCACGGCGAGCTGCTGTGCCGGGTCTGATCGACCCCTGAGATCCCGGCCGCTTCGGCCGCGGCGCGGGAAGCGTGATCCGCATCTCCCGCACCGAACACGATCCGACGCTGTTCCCGCCATGCCTGCGGTGTCCATCTGCGGCAGCGGGATCAGCGGAGGCGAACACGGCGGCGGGCCGACCTCGTGGGTCGGCCCGCCGCCGTGTTCGGCCTACGCCGCCGCCTCGGCGATCGCGACTTCGCCCGCGATCCGGTGCGGGGCCGCGGAATCGACGTCACGGACCTCGCCGACGAGGCGGACGGCGAGCCGGTGCTTGACCGCTTCCTCGGCGCTCGAGGTCGCGACCCGGATCTCGAGGTCTCCGGGCTCGACGATCCTTTGCCCGGACCGTCCCGTGAACGCCGCGAGGTCGGTGTGGCAACGGAAGCGCAGCCGCCGCGCTTCACCGGCCGGGACGGCGACCTTCGCGAAGCCGATCAGCCGGGCACGCGGGCGGGTGATCTGCGCCACCGGGTCGTGCAGGTAGAGCTGGACCACGTCGCTGCCGTCGCGCGGGCCGACGTTGCGCACGGTGAGTTCGATCACGAACTCGCCGTCCACCGGCACCTCGTCGGCGTCGACCGCGCAGTCCTCCCAGACGAACCCGGTGTAGCTCAGCCCGTGGCCGAACGCATAGGCCGGGGTCGGGTCCACGCTGCTGATCGAGTTGAGCAGACCGAGCGGCGGCTGAAGGTACGTCCACGGCTGGCCGCCTTCGCTGTGCGGCACGCTGACCGGCAGCCGGCCCGAGGGGTTGACCCGGCCGCTGAGCACCGAGGCCACCGCGGGGCCGCCTTCCTCGCCGGGGAAGAACGCCTGCACGATCGCGGCGAGGCGGTCGGCGTAGCGGCCGATCGCGTAGGGGCGCCCGGTCATCAGCACCAGCACGACCGGCGTGCCGGTCTCGATCAGCGCGTCGAGGAACTCGCCCTGCCGGCCCGGCAGCGACAGATCCGGGGCGTCGCAGCCTTCGCCGCTGGTGCCGCGGCCGAACAGTCCGGCCCGGTCTCCGAGCACTGCGATGCACAGGTCCGCGTCCCGGGCGGCGGCCACCGCGCGGCCGAGTTCTTCCGGGTCGAGATCGGCGGCGACCTCGCAGCCCCTGGCCGTGTGCAGCTCTATGCCCGGCCATTGGCAGCGAAGCGATTCGAGCACGGTCGGAATCCGCACGCCCACCGGCGTCCCAGGGTGCTGGGGGCCGACGTGGGCCGGGAACGAGTAACAGCCGAGCATCGCAGAGGCCTCATCCGCGAGCGGGCCGACCACGGCGATGCCGCGCTGCCCGGGCCAGCCCGGCGAAGCCGGGTCGAGCGGGAGCAGGCCGGATCGGTTGTCCAGCAGCACCACCGATTCCTCGGCCACGCGGCGGGCCAGTGCGCGGTTCGCCACGCTGTCGAGGTCGACCGTGCCGGGGGCCGGCTGCGGAAGCGGGGTCTCGGCGGCCCCTCCGCCGAGTACGGGCGGCACCGGTGACCAGTCCGGATCGAGCAGGCCGAGCTCGCACTTCTGCATCAGGACCCTCCATAGCGCCCGGTCGACGAAGGTCTCCGCGATCTCGCCGTTCTCCACCGCCGTGACGAGCCTTTGCCCGTAGCCGCGCACGGTGGGCAGTTCCACGTCCACCCCGGCCGACAGCGCCTGGCAGGCCGCGTCCGTGTCGTCGGCGGCCACGCCGTGCTCCGAGTGCAGGAAGCCGATGCCGAAGTAGTCGGACACGACCGTGCCCTCGAAGCCCCACGTCTCCCGGAGCAGTGTGGTGAGCAGTCCGGCGTCCGCGGCGGCGGGCAGACCGTCGATCTCGCAATAGGACTGCATGACCGACTGGGCGCCGGCCACGCGCACGGCGTGCTCGAACGGCGGCAGGATCACGTCGGCGAGCTCCCGGTTCCCGGCCCGGACCGGGGCGTGGTTGCGCCCGCCGACCGAGGCGGAGTAGCCGGCGAAGTGCTTGAGCGTCGCGATCACGCCGCCTTCCTGCAGGCCTCTGACATATGCGGCGCCGGTCAGGCCGACCAGGCACGGGTCTTCGCCGATGGTCTCCTCGACCCGCCCCCAGCGCAGGTCGCGCACTACGTCCACGACGGGCGCAAGGCCCTGGTAAACGCCGACCGAGCGCAGGTCCGCGCCGATCCGCGCGCCCATCTCGGCGATCAGCTCCGGGTCGAAGGCGGCACCCCAGGCCAGCGGGACCGGGTAGATCGTGGCGCCCCAGGCGGCGAATCCGGCCAGGCACTCCTCGTGCGGGAGCGCCGGGATGCCGAAGCGGCCGGCGGCCGTGATCGTACGCTGAGTCCGCGCGAGCGAGAGCGCGCCGAGGGCCGGATCGACCGGCGCGGTGCCGAACGGACGGGTGAGCTGGCCGAGGCCGAGCTTGGCCTGCTCCTCCAGGTCCACCTGCTCGGCCAGGTTCTCGTGCATGTGCGGGGCGACCTCGCCGCCCTCGGCATCGGCCCCCACCCAGACTCCGTAGAGCTGGGCGCACTTCTCCGCCGGCGTCATCCGAGCGATCAAGTCGGCCACCCGGAGCTGTGCCGGCAGCTCGGTCCGGCGCCAGTCCGGCGGGGTCGGGTCGGGGGCGCTGCGGGCGGATTCGGGCGCGGTGGTCATCGGGCCGCGGTTCCTCTCGATGTAGACGCCTTCGAAGTCATGCCGCGCCGGTGGACCAGCGGGTTGCGCCTGCCGGACGTCGCCGTCACCAAGCACCTCGCCCTTCGCCGATAATTTCGAGCCGATGTCCGAATGTTGCTGGCAAATTAGCGAGGGGCGGTTTCGGCGTCAAGGGCAGGGCCCTGATGGATCAGACACGATTAGATCTCAGCGCAGATCCGCGCAGGGGTAGCGCTTATATGCGCAACACAAGCTACGATCCAAGCTGTGACCTCACCTGTGACTCCCCTGCGGGGACAAGCGGGCGCCGCCGAGGGCGCGCCGGGCGAGACGGCCACTCTGGCCGACATCGCCCGTGCCGCCGGCGTGTCGGCCCCGACTGTTTCGAAAGTGCTCAACGGCCGTGCGGACGTGGCTCCGGCGACCCGCGAGCGGGTCGAGGAGCTGCTGCGGGAGTACGGCTACCGCCGCCGCGCGGTGCAGGCCGCGCCGCTGCTGGACCTCGTCTTCCACGAGCTCGAGAGCTCCTGGGCGATGGAGGTGATCCGGGGCGCCGAGCAGGTCGCGCACGAGGAGGGCCTGAGCCTGGTGCTCTCGCAGACCGCGGGCCGGATGGTGCCGGGCCAGTCCTGGCTGGACGGGGTGCTCGCGCGCCGCCCGACCGGGGTGCTGCTGGTGCTGGCGAAGCTGGACCAGGCCCAGCGCGAGCAGCTGGCCACCCGGGACATCCCGTTCGCGGTGATCGACCCGGCCGGCGACCTCGAGGCCGAGGTGCCGGCCGTGGGCGCGACGAACTGGCAGGGCGGGCTGGCCGCCACCCGCCACCTGATCGAGCTCGGGCACCGCCGGATCGGCGTGCTGGCCGGGCCGGAGTCGATGCTGTGCAGCCGGGCCCGGGTGGACGGCTACCGGGCCGGGCTTGAGACGGCCGGGATCCGGTTCGATCCGAGCCTGGTGCGGGCCGGGGACTTCCACCACGAGGCCGGCTACGCCTGCGGCCGCGAACTGCTGCGCCTGGCCGACCGCCCCACGGCCGTGTTCGCGGGCAACGACATGCAGGCGCTGGGCCTGTACGAGGCGGCGCGCGAGCTCGGCCTGCGCATCCCGGACGACCTGAGCGTGGTCGGGTTCGACGATCTGCCGGCCGCCCGCTGGGTCGGGCCGCCGCTGACCACGGTGCGCCAGCCGCTGGCCGAGATGGCCGCGGCGGCCGCCCGGATCGTCATCGACATCGCCCGGGGCCGGCGGCCCTCCGCGCTGCGCATCGAACTGGCCACCGAGCTGGTGGAGCGGGCCAGTACGAGCTCGCCGCGCACGGCCTGATCCCGTTGCCCCGCGCGGGCAACCGCGCGGGGCGCATCCGGGCCCGGGGCCGTGCGGAGCCCGGCCGAACGGCGTGGACACGCCGCTGCGAACTCCGGCGAAACGGTTGACGTCGCCGCAAGCGCGGCGTACTTTCCCACCGCGAACTCGAAACTCGGTGCGAAACATTCGGAGGTCTCGGTGCAAGACTCGAAGCCGCACGCACCGACCGAGACCGCCGCACCGGGGCGCGCGGCCCGCGTGGCGATCGTGGGCGCCGGATCGATCGCGGAACTCGCGCACCTGCCCGCGCTCCGCTCGCTCGAACCTCGGGTGCAGATCGTCGCAGTGGTCGACAACGACCCGGCCCGGCTCGCGGATTTCGCGGCACGCCACGGGATTCCGGCCGCACGCGGCTCCGTGGAGCAGATGCTGGAACTCGACCGCCCCGACCTGGTCCACCTGTGCACGCCGCCGGCCGCCCATGCGTCGGACGCGGTGAGTTGCCTGGCCGCCGGCGCCTGGGTGCTGGTGGAGAAGCCGCCGGCTCGCTCGCTGGCCGAATACGACCGCATCGCCGCGGCGGAGGGATCTTCGGGCCCTTATGCCTCCGTCGTCTTCCAGCACCGCTTCGGCGCGGCCGGACTGCGCTTGGCCCGCCTGGCGCGCTCTGGAGCCCTCGGCCGGCCGCTGGTCGCGCAGTGCGTCACCGCTTGGTATCGCGGCCACGAGTACTACGAGGCGCCGTGGCGC
Organism: Actinospica robiniae DSM 44927; assembly: GCF_000504285.1. Lineage (NCBI taxonomy): Bacteria > Bacillati > Actinomycetota > Actinomycetes > Catenulisporales > Actinospicaceae > Actinospica > Actinospica robiniae. The sequence goes on from NZ_KI632511.1 coordinate 2,389,732, forward strand.
GGTCGCTGGGAGACCGAAGGCGGCGGTCCCACGATGGGGCACGGCATTCATCAGATGGACCTGATGCTCGCAGTGCTCGGAGACTGGGCGGAAGTACGGGCCATGACGGCCACGCTGGACCGGCGGGTGGAGACCGAAGACGTCTCCGCCGCCGTGGTGCGCTTCGAGTCCGGAGCCGTGGCTACCGTCCTCAACAGCGTGCTCTCCCCGCGCGAGGAGAGCTACCTGCGCTTCGACTTCACCCGCGGCAGCGTCGAGGTACGCCACCTCTACGGCTACCGCGAGGCCGACTGGACCTTCACGCCGTCGCCGGACGAGTCCGCCGCCGAAGCGGCTGCGGCCTGGGCGGACCAGGGGCCGGACATACCGAGCTCGCACGCTGCGCAGCTGACCCATCTGGTCGACGCCTGGGAACGCGGCGAACGCCCGCCGGTGAGCGGCAGCGAGGGGCGTGCGGCGCTCGAACTCATCACCGCGATATACCGCTCGGCGGCCACGGGTGCTCCGGTGCACCACGAAGATCTGGGCCCTGACGATCCCTACTACCACCGGCTCGACGGCCGCGGCTGCGCGAAGGCGGAGGCAGCGCCGCACCTGTGCCACGACGTCGACGCCGCCCGGATCTCCGTGCACGCCGCCGGAACCGAGATACTGCGCTACCACTACCGGCCCGCGATCGATCCGTTCGAATGCCCGGCGCCTTACTTCCATCCGCTACGCACGCTTTCCGGCGGCGTGGTCACCGTGCACCGGCCGTACGATCACCGCTGGCACAAGGGGCTGGCGATGACGGCCTCGCACCTTTCCGGGCAGAACTTCTGGGGCGGCGTCAGCTACGTGCACGGCGCCCCGAACGGCGGTTATGTGGTCCTGCCCAACGTCGGACGGCTCGAGCACCGCGCCTTCGGCGAGCCGGAGCGAGGGGAATCAGACCCCGGCCTCGGCTTCGCGGAATCAGTGGGCTGGATCACTGCTGACGACGAGCTGCTCCTGCGGGAAGAGCGGCGCGTGCGGATCGTGGACGTGAACCGGGACGAGGGGCACTGGACCCTGGAGTTCCGAACCGCGCTGACCAACGTCAGCGGCCGCACGCTGGACTTCGGCAGTCCGACCGTCGCAGGCCGCGAACTCGCCGGGTACACCGGGTTCTACTGGCGCGGACCGCGCTCGTTCGCCGACGGGACGATCCTGGCCGGCGGCGGGTTGGAAGGCCCTGCGGTGATGGGCAAGACGGCGCCGTGGCTCGCCTACACCGGCACCTTCGACGAGCACGACGGGCAGGCCACGCTGGTTTTCCGGGCCGCGCCGGACATCCCGGGCGGCGATCCGCACTGGTTCGTGCGCTCCGCGCCGTTCGCCGCGGTGAACCCCTCACTCGCCTTCTTCGAGGCTCTGCCGCTGCCCACGGGTGAGACCCTGGCCCGCTGCTACCGGCTCACCGTGGCCGACGGCGCCTGGGATCGGGCACGGATCGTCGGGCACCTGGCCGGGCGGCACTGGTGAGCGGGGCGGAGCACGAGGCGCGACGGCCCGGATTCCCCGGCGGGACGGGCGTTTCCGGGCTCTCGGTGTACCGGCAGGCCGCACCGGACGCACTGTGCGGCGGGTCCCCGCACGTGCACCTGGCCTGCACCGCAGAGTTCTACCACGCTGCGGTGGCGCTGCGGGCGGATCGCTACGCGGCGTGGGAAACCGTGTGGCGCAAGGGCGCCCTGGCTGCCGCGCAGCGCACGCAAGGGCACCTGGCCGAGCTGCGCCGCGGCCGGATCGAGCACCTGCTCGGCGCCGGGATCGGCGTGGAGACCGCGGGCGCGCCCGAGGCGCGCGCCTTCGGGATGTGCGGGCGCCTCGACCGCTTCTCGACGCAAGAACTCTGACACACCTCCGGTCCGCCGTGTGCGCGGACGGGCGGCCGCGGACCGGTGCACGCGAAGCCGGGTGAAAGTTTCCGTGCATCACCAGGAGCTTTGCTCTGTTTCCGCATGATTTGTTGGCTTTCGCCACACCTCCGCTCTAGCCTCCCGTCCAACCGAAAGGAGCACACCCATGCTTGACAGCCTGGCCGGACCATCCTCGGCCGGAGCGACGACCTCGAGGCGACCGCAAGCCTTCCGGGCCGCGGCAGCCACGACGGCCGTCGCCGTCATCGCCTCGTTGGTCATGTTCAACGGCGCGCACAAGGCCTTCGCGGCCGACACCGCCACGATCAACGGCGCCACCACCTACCAGACCATCACCGGGTTCGGCGCGTCCGAGGCCTTCGGCGAAGCCCAGACCGTGATGAACGCCTCCAGCTCGGTGCAGCAGGCGGTGCTGGCAGACCTCTACAGCCCGACCACCGGCGCCGGCCTGAACATGCTGCGCAACGAGGTGAGCGCCGACTCGGGCGCCACCATCGAGCCCACCGCCCCCTCGAGCCCGACCGCGACCCCCGCCTACGCCTCGCTCGCCTCGATCGGCCAGGACGCCGGCCAGCTCTGGTTCGCCCAGCAGATCAAGGCGGACTACGGCGTGACCAACGTGTTCGCCGACGCGTGGACCGCGCCGTCGTTCATGAAGACCAACAACTCCACCTCCGGCGGCGGGGCCGTCTGCGGCCTGACCGGCGCGACCTGCAGCAGCGGCGACTGGAGCCAGGCGTACGTCAACTACCTGGAGCAGTACGCGGCGGACTACTCGGCGGCCGGCATCCCGCTGACCTACATCGGGCCGGAGAACGAGGCCAACCTCTCCACCAGCTACGACAGCATGCAGCTGAGCCCGGCGCAGACCGCGCAGCTGCTCGACAAGCTCGGCCCGACGATGGCGAACTCCGGCCTGTCCACCCAGGTCGAGTGCTGCGCCACCGAGGGCTGGGACTACGCCCAGAGCTACGCCGCCGCGATCGAGGCCGACTCGACCGCGAACCAGTACACGAAGGTGTTCACCAGCCACGGCTACACCCAGGCGCCCGCCTCGGCGCTGAGCGGCTGGAGCAAGCCGGCCTGGCAGACCGAGTGGTCGACCTTCGAGACCTGGGACCCGGCCTGGGACGACAACACCGACGCCTCGGGCCTGACCTGGGCGCAGAACATCTACAAGGGCCTGACCTCGGCCAACCTCTCCGCGTTCCTGTACTGGTGGGGCAGCACGACCCCGTCCGAGAACGGCGACAACGAGGGCCTGCTGGAGATCAACGGCAGCACCGTCACCCCGGCCGGCCGGCTGTGGGCCTTCGCCAACTACAGCCGCTACATCAAGCCGGGCGCGGTGCGCATCGCCACCACGACCAGCAACAGCGCGCTGGACCTGAGCGCGTTCAAGAACCCTGACGGGACGATCACGGTGGTGGCGCTGAACACCGGCACCAGCGCCGACTCGGTCAACTACTCGCTCAGCGGGACCGGCATCACCTCCGGCACCGCGGTCCCGGTGCTGACCAACGGCTCGAACAACGCGGCCACGCAGTCCTCGATCGCGGTCAGCGGCAGCGCCTTCAGCGCGAGCGTGCCGGCCCGGTCGCTGGAGACCTTCGTCATCAGCGGCGGCGGCACCTCCAGCAGCTCGCCGTCGGCGTCGGCTTCGGCTTCGGCGTCCGCCTCGCCCTCCGCGTCGGCCTCGGCTTCGGCCTCTCCGTCCGCGTCGGCTTCGGCTTCGGCTTCCGCTTCGGCCTCGCCGTCCGCCAGCGCGACCAGCGGCGCCTCCTGCACCGTGGCGTACTCCACCACCTCGCAGTGGGGCGGCGGCTTCACCGCGAACGTGGTCATCACCGACAACGGCACTTCCGCCATCAATGGCTGGACACTGAAGTACACGTTCGGAGGCGACCAGAAGGTCACCAACTCCTGGAACGCGACACAGACGCAGTCCGGCGAGGCGGTGACGGCCACCAACATGAGCTACAACGCCGCCATCAGCCCAGGCGGCAATACCAGTTACGGCTTCCAAGGCACCTGGACCAACAGTGACGCGGCGCCGACAGCGTTCACACTCAACGGCGTGACCTGCGCCGGCTGAATGCTCTGACAACAGTGCCCTGCCGGACCGTGAGGTCCGGCAGGGCACTGCGTCGCTTATCAGGATTCGACTAGTGGCGCAGCAGCGGCGGGTTCGCCTCCTGGGCCAGCTGCAGGGCCTGCTGCGGGAACCACGCCCCCGCGGCCGGGTCGGTCAGGCCCCACAGCGGGTCGAACTGGCTCTGGCCCGCGGCGTCGGTCGGCCAGCCCGCCTGGGTGTAGGCGCTGTAGTCCCAGGCCCGCGCGCCGCCCGCGGCGTCGCACTGACCGTCGGACTGCCCCGGCGTCTTGACCCACAGGTACGCGTCGAGCAGCGGCACTCCGGTCTGCGTGGTCGGGCGCAGGCCCAGAGCGGAATTCGGGGGGTTGCACCAACTGCCCGAGGACAGCGACGAGATCACCGACGCCGACTGGTTGTAGGGCGCCGCCGCATACTCGGACATGGCGTTCGGGCCGTTGCCGTTGCGGCTGGTGTCGATCACGAAGTGCGTGCTCGAGACCGCGCCGTCCATGTTCGCCGCGTACCACTGCGTGGTCAGATCCCAGGTGCTGAAGTCGCCCTGCGTCGCCGGGTAGTACTGGCTGGCACAGTCGCCGGGGTTGTTGTAAGCCCAGTGCGACGGGTCGGTGACGATGGCGATGCAGTCCGAGATCCACTGGCCGTAGTCGGTCAGCTCGTTGTCGGGCTGGTAGTTCGAGACGTTGAGGTAGAAGCCCTGTGCCTGCTGCACATCGCCGAGCAGCAGCCGCTGCGTCATGGTGCCGACGGACTGCCACCCGCTGTGCGTGCCGTCGAGGTACACGCTCGTGTTCGGCTTGGCCTCGAGGGCGCTGACCGCGTAGTCGATCTCGGCGTACCGGTCGGCATCAGTGAACGGATACGAGCTCGAGCCGAAGCCGCCGCAGTTCGACGGCAGGTTGCCCAGCGCGTCCGGTTCCAGGATCACCACGGCGTGCCCGTTGCCGACCCCCGCCGCGAACGCCGAGATCCAGGCCTCGTACGAAGCCGGGTCGAGCGCGCCGCCGGCCGAGTACTGCGCGCAGTCCCGGCCCGGGATGTCATAGGCGACCAGCACCGGGACGGCGCTCTCCAGCGTCGCCTCGGCCATGGTCTGGCGCACCTGCTGCCGGACCTGGTCGGGCGTGCCGCTGGTGAACCACACGGCTTGCGGGGTGGCCTCCATCTTGGTCAGCAGCGCCGCGTCGGCGACGTCGCCGGTCTTGGCCAGCTGGATGATCTGGCTCACCGCCGCGGAGGTGGGCGGCGGCACGAACAGGCGCGCGTGCGTCGAGAGCGTGTGGTCGGCGGCGGACGCCTGGGCCGAGCCGGGTACGGCGCACAGGCCCGTCGCGGTCAGTGCGAGCGCGGCGAGCAGGGCCGGGCGGCGCGTGCGCGCCCGGTGGTGTGTGCGAAATGGCAACGCGACTCCTTGATTTCCCGTGCGGAGCGAACGAGACGATCCGTGACCCTACGGTTTCTCTGCGGGACGTCAACAGCCTGAGCCGGCCTCGGTCCGACCCGGTGGCCGGACCGGCCGCTTCGCGCGCGGCTTCAGCCAAGAGCGTGAAACTTTCACGCGCCGCGCGGTCCGTGCGCCCGGGCATAATCAGGGGCGTGACGGAGTCCGATTCCCTCGAACTGACCGACGAGAGCGAGCCGGAATCGGCCGCCGGCGAGGCGGGCGTGGCGGCCGAGTCCGAGGACGGCGAGTCCTCCGGCCAACGGGTGAGCTGGGCCGAGTGCTTCTTCGACCTCGTGGTCGCGCTGGCCGTGACCGACGTCTCCCGGCAGATGCAGCTCGCCGCCGACTGGGGCGCGCTCGGCCGTTCGCTGCTGCTGCTCATCCCGTTCTGGTGGGGCTGGGTCGGCACCGCGCTGCTGTTCAACGGCCTGCGGATCTCGCCGGTCCGCAAGCACGTGCTGCTGCTCGGGATCGCGCTCGGCGCGCTGCTCATGTCGACGTGCGTGAGCGGGGCGTACGGCGCGCGCGGCGTCTTCTTCGCCCTGTCGTACCTGTTCGTCAGGATCCTGCTGGGCGCGGCGATGCGGGCCCGCGGCGTGTTCGGGGTGCGGCTCGACCCGTTCACCGTGAGCCTGTGCATCGGCGCGCCGCTCTACCTCGTCGGCGGCCTGACGCCGATGCCGTACCGGGTGTGGATCTGGCTGCTGGCGGCCGTCATCGAGATCGGCTCGACCGTCGTGCGCCCGCGCCGCTTCGCGCACATGCGCTGGGAGCCCGCGCATCTGCCGGAGCGCTTCGGCCTGTTCGTGATCATCGTGCTGGGCGAGACGATCGCCACCATCGGCTCGCAGGCCGCCTCGCGCACGATGAGCCCGGCCGTGGTGGTGGCCGTCATCCTGGCGTTCCTGCTGGCCGCCGGACTGTGGTGGGCCTATTTCCCGATGGCGATGCCGGCGATCGAGTTCGCCATGCGCACCATGGTGATCCAGACCAAGATCGTCCGAGACGTCTTCAGCTACGGTCATCTCCTGCTGGCCGCCGGGGTGCTGCTGACGGCGGCGGGTTCGTCGGTGCTCGTCGCCGAACCGACGCAGCGGCCGCACGGCGTGCCGGCGTATCTGGCCGGCCTCGGCGTGGCGCTCTACATCCTCGCCTTCTGCCACAACCGGCACAAGATGTTCGGCGGCGTCGGCACGGTGCGCGCCGCCGCCACGGTGCTGGCCGGCCTCGGAACCCTGACCGCCCCGCTGCTGCCGGGCTGGGCGACGCTGGCCCTCAACGACGCGATCCTGGTGGCGCTGCACCTGGTCGAGGGGTGGCGGTCGCGGACCGGCCGTCCGCTGCTCCTGCTGCCGTGGCCGAGGCACGACGAGGACTGAAGGACCGAACGGCGCAGTGCTACGCAGAACGGGGGAAGCCGAGGCGGCACGGCGCCGCGCGTCCGGTGAAGCATGATCGAACGGGGTTAGCATCGATCTCGCATCGTCCGGCATCCGACGCAGCGTCGCGTCCACGGGCCGTTTCCCGCGCGTCTCGGCCCTTCCGGCCCGGGCAGCAGAGCCCTGCCATCACTTGGAACCCCCGAGGAGGAATCGTGGTCGCGACCGACCAGGCTGCCGCCGCATCCGAGACTCCCGCCGCCGCGGCCGCGCCGGCCGACTTCGCCCGGGCGCTGGCCGCCGGGCCGATCGTGCTCGACGGCGGGCTGTCCAACCAGCTCGAGGCGCAGGGTCAGGACCTGCGGGACGGGCTCTGGTCGGCCCGGCTGCTGGCCGACGACCCGGACCAGATCACCGCGGCGCACGCCGCGTACTTCGCCGCCGGCGCGCAGGTGGTGATCACCTCGAGCTACCAGGCGAGCTTCCCCGGCTTCGCGGCCCGCGGCATCGGCCGCGCGCAGGCCGCCGAGCTGCTGCGGCGCAGCGTGGAACTGGCCCGGCAGGCGCGGGGAGCGGCGGAGGAACGCGCGGCCGGGGCGGGCGAGGCGGCCCGCGGCCGGTGGGTGGCGGCCTCGGTCGGACCGTACGGCGCGGTGCTGGCCGACGGCTCGGAGTACCGCGGACGCTACGGGCTCTCGGTCGCCGAGCTCGAGGCCTTCCACGCGCCCCGGCTCGAGGCGCTGATCGAGGCCGGGCCGGATCTGCTGGCGCTGGAGACCATCCCGGACGCCGATGAGGCCAGGGCCCTGATGAACCTGGTGCGCGGCTCCGGCGTCCCGTGCTGGATCTCGTTCAGCGCGGTGGGCGCGTGCACCCGCGCCGGACAGGCCCTGAGCAACGCCTTCGCGCTCGCCGCCGACGTGGACGAGGTGGTGGCGGTGGGGGTGAACTGCTGCGTCCCGCAGGACGTGCGCGCGGCCGTGGAGATCGCCGGCTCGATCACCGGCAAGCCGGTGGTGGCCTACCCCAACAGCGGCGAGGCCTGGGACGCCGAGGCGCGCGCCTGGCGCGAGGACCCGTCGTTCGACGCCGGCCTGGTCCGTGACTGGATCGCGGCCGGAGCGCGGCTGATCGGCGGCTGCTGCCGGGTCGGGCCAGAGGTCATCGCCGAGGTCGCCGAGGTGGTGCGCGGCGTGTCGCAGAGCTCGGATACCGCAGGGCGCGCGAGCGCGAGTACGAGCCCGACCACCGGCATCGGCACGGACGTCCCGCAGATCGTCGAGCGGAGCCGGGCCAAGTTCGCCCGACCCCGCGCGCCGCGCCGCTGAACGGCCCGTATCAGGCTTCATCCATCCGGGTCAGAAAGCTCAGAATCGCCTCGGTCGCCGCCTGCGGCTGATCCTGCACCAGGAAGTGCTTCGCCCCCGCGATGGTCTGCCGCTCGACTTGGTCGGCGACCTGCGTGATCGAGGCATGGGAGAGGTCACCGAACCCCTTCTCGGCTGCGAGCGAGAGCACCGGGAGGGTGAGCGCTTGCACGGCGAGCTTCTCGCGATTGACTTTGGCATCGTCGAGCAGCGTCCGGTAAGACTTGAAGCTCGCCACGAGGCCACCCGCCTCGTAAGTGCGCGCATATTCGTCGATATCGGCCGGGGTCAGCGCGTCCGGGTGCAGCGTGCCGCGGCGGTAGAAGTACTCGATGAACGCTCGCTCGCGCCCGGCGACCAGCAGCTCGCTGATCCCTTCCGCCATGTTGAACCCCATGTGCCAACTGCCGCCGTGAGCCACGTCCATCGACGCTTCGAGGCCGAACCCCGGAACCGCGCTCTCGATGAAGGCGAGGTCGCGCACATCGGCCGGAAAGCTCGCCGCATAGGCGAAGCCCACCGGCCCGCCCATGTCCTGGACGACGAGGTGAACGCGGCCGAATCCCAGCGACCGCATCAGCTCGCGCAGGTCGGTTGCGACCGTCACCTTGTCGTAGCCGCCGACGGGACGCTCCGAATCGCCGTAGCCGCGCATGTCGGGCGCAACCACGGTGAACCGGGCCGCCAGCACCGGAATGACCTTGCGCCATGCGTACCAGGTCTCGGGCCAGCCGTGCAGGAGGAGCACCGGATCGCCGCTGCCGGCGATCACGTAGTGGAGCCGCACGCCATTGACCGTCGCATAGAGCGACGTCGCTCCATCCGGCATCGGCGCGCGCGTCCCGGGCCGACCGCTACCGGGCTGCACGAGTAGTCCCGGACGACATCACCATCATGTCGCCGAGCCTACTGGGCATGGATGATCGACTGAGTGCCCGTGGGGCGTGGTGTCTTGTCGAGTCGGGATGGTCGTCTTGGTGTGAGCAGCCGCTTCGCGCCGCCCGGTTCTTCTGTCCACCCTGCCCACCCGTTGCGTTGGCGGGGTGGGCTGCGGTTTCAAGATCTCGCCTCCGGCGGGGCCCTTCCCTCGGGGAGGATGCCGGGTCTGTGGGGTGCTGGCGTGGCGGGGCGGGCTGAGGTTCGGGATGGTGAGGTTGCGGGGGCGTGCCCTCTCCTCGGCCGGTCCCCGGAGGCAATCAGGAACCTGCCGGGAGCTCAAGCGGCGGAGGTCTCCGTTGATGCTCGATCTTGCATCGCGCCGCTTGACCTCCCGGCAGGTTCCTGATCGGGCTTCGCCTGCCCGACCGAGGAGAGAGCACACCTCCTGAGGACCGGTACGAGCTGCGCTCAGGCCGGGTGCGGTGGCTCGGTCGCGCTTGATGTCGGATTCTGCATCGCCGTTCCGGGTCGCTCTTTTCTTTTCTACTTCTTCAACGCCGGGGAGTTCGCCCGAGTGCCCGGAAATCTCCAGAATTATTGCTTATCGAATGAAAGCCGGATTCACGACTTTTGTCAGTAGTGGCGTCTAGTATAGAAGCGTACGGGGATCGGGAGTTGTGACGGGGGGGGTGACGGGATGCCTGGGCATGTGGCATCAGGGGTGTGGCCGAAAGCGGTGCAGGATTTCCTCTCGGGATGCGACCGGGCCACGCGGCCGTGCGCATCACGGGAGCACCGGGTGGATCCGACCAGGGCGATGCAGAATCCTTCCGCATCGAACACGGCCGGCCTGCGGGATTCTGCCGCGAGATCTGCGATCGGGGTGGATCGCACGAGGGCCGTGCAGGATTTCACATCAGTCGCGACCCGGGCATCGGCGCCTTCGCGCGGATCGAGAATCGGATGTTCGGATCAGGGTGATGCAGAATCCTTCCGCACTGAGCGCGACCGGGCCACGGGACAGGACTCGGCCCGAGCGCAGCTCAGACCCCTCCCCAGGGGGCGGGCTCTCTCCTCGGTCGGGCAGGCGAAGCCCGATCAGGAACCTGCCGGGAGGTCAAGCGGCGCCATGCAAGATCGAGCAGCGGAAACCACCGCCGCTTGACCTCCCGGCAGGTTCCTGATTGCCTCCGGGGACCGACCGAGGAGAGAGCACGCCCCCGCAACCCCAGCCCGCCCTCCCAACGACAGCACCCACACGAACCCGGCATTCTCTCCGAGGGAAGGGCCTGCCAGCGGCGCTTTTCGTCTTGAAACCGCAGCTCGCCCTGCCAGCGCAACGGGTGGACAGAAGAACCGGGCGACGCGAAGCGGCCGCCCGCGCCCCGACGACCACTTGACCCGACAAGCCACCACGCCCCACCAGCACGCAGCGGAATAAGGGCATCCCGGCGCCTGTCCTGACGAACGCTGGGACCGATTTCTTATGCAGCGAATTTCCGGATCGGGACACTAACCTGCCGAAGACGGGCGTGCCGCGGACTGGTGCGAGATCATGCACGACGGTTCCAGTCCTCAGGCGAAGACGTTGTCCAGCCAGCCCTGCCAGGCCGCGGTCGCCGCGGCCGCGTCGGCCTCTGGCGCGAAAAGGTGGTGCGCCGCGTCGACGGTGCCGCCGAAGGCCTCCCGGCCGTAGAAGCGGTAAAGCGAGTCGGGACTGCGCAATCCGACGAAATGCGGGCTCAGATAATCGAGCTCGGATTCGATCCAGCCGTAGCCTGGGATCTCCAGCGCGACCGCGTCGCCGACCGCGCTCGACTCGGTCAGCCCCAGCGCGGTCTTGAGCAGGCCGGTGGCGCCGGGCTCGGCCGAGGCCTTCGGCCCGGAGACGGCGAGGTAGGCGACCGGCCGGCCGGCGAAGAACTCCAGGTACTGCCCGAGGCTGTGCAGATAGAAGTCGGTGTGCGCGCCGATCCCGTCGTACTGGTCCTGCCAGTCGTCCTGCATCAGCACGCCGCTGTGGACGTAGCGCAGCACGGCGGTACCGCCGTCCCGGCCCTCGATGAGATAGTCGAGCGCGTTGAAGAACTCGTCCGGCCCCTCCACCCGGATGCCCACGTGCTCCGGCGGCGTCCAGACCTTGACCTTGGGATCCTCCGGCCCCAGCCCGCCGACCGCGGGCGAGGACTCGACCGGGAACATCCATGCGGCGGTCTCGCGCGTCACCGCGGCGAAGACCTGCTCGGGCGTGGCCGGCAGCACCACTTCGCGGCGCACTTCGAACTGCTGGGACATGCTCACTCCTCGAGGGTCGCGGCGGACGGGGAGGGTTCCGACGGGGCGGGATTAAGGCTCGGATGCAAAGCTACGACGATCCGGTGCTTGCGGCCGCCCGGCGCGCCCTCGTCGTGGTAGCGCGCCACCAGTTCGCGCACGGCGGTGCCCAGCTCGTCGGCGAAGGCGGCGCGGTCGGCGGCGCCGGCGAAGCGCACCTCACCGTCGATGGCGAACGTGGCCAGCGGCTTGCCGGCCTTGTGCGCCCCCCGCACCAGCTCGCCCACCTCCCGCAGCAGCCGCGCGGCCAGCGCGAGCAGCCACCGGGCGGAGAGCTGGTCGGGCGAGCGCGACGGGTCGGGCGCCAGCTCCGCCAGGGCCGCCGGCGAGATCACGAATGACGGCGCGCTCGCCCGCAGCACCCGCTCCACCATGTTCCCGCGGCGGCGCTCCTCGACCAGCTCGACCAGCCCGTGCTCCTCCAGGTCGCGCAGGTGGTAATTGGCCTTCTGCCTGGTCAGCCCCACCCTCTTGGCCACCGTGCTGGCCGAGCCCGGCTCGGCCAGCGCGGCCAGCAGCCGGGAACGGACCGGATCGAGCGCGCTGCAGGCGGCCTCGGGCTCGTCGATGACGGCGATCTCCATGGCCCCTATTCTGCTCTCGCCGCGCCGGAGCCCGCGTCTTCGCGCCGGGGCGATTGAACCTTTCTTCCGCGCGCCCCGTTCCCACCTGTGTGAGCACACGCGGGAGTGCGGGAACCGCCTTCGCCGCCGCCGCCCCGGTTACTATGGTCGAGCCTTCAGACCCCCGGACCGGAGCGGAGCTGGTGAAGCGCTCATTCGGAGCACGTGCGTCCGCCGCCGAGGACGGCCCGTCCGGCGCGCCCGGAAACGACGGGCGGGCGGACGAGGCGCGGCTGCGTGCCCTGCACGACCAGTACTCCGGCCAGCTCTTCGGCTACGTGCTGCGCCAGACGCACGGCGATCGGCAGGCGGCCGAGGACATCGTGCAGGAGACGCTGCTGCGGGCCTGGACCCATCCGGACGCGCTGGACCCGGCCAAGGGCTCGGTGCGGGCCTGGCTGTTCGCGGTCGCACGCAACCTCGTGATCGACGCGGCGCGGGCCCGGCAGGCGCGGCCGCGCGAGGTCGCGGCGGAGCGGCTCGGCGAGGACTGGGCGGCCTCGGTGCCGGACCCGGGCGAGGACGCGTTCGAGCGCAGCCTGAACGCGCTGCAGGTGGCGGAGGTGCTCGAGCAGCTCAGCCCGGAGCACCGGTCGGTGCTGGTGGAGACCTACTATCGGGGGGCGACGGTGGCGGAGGCGGCCAAGACGCTCGGTGTGCCCCCGGGGACCGTGAAGTCCCGCACGTACTACGCGCTGCGCGCGCTGCGGTCGGCCTGTGCGGAAAGGGGGCTGACGCGATGAACGAGAGTGTTCCGACGGGCGAGGACGGGTTCCACCCGTGGCTCGCGGAGCTCGGCGCGTACGTGGTCGGCGCGCTCGAGCCGGATGAGGCGCGGGAGCTGCGCCGGCACCTGGCGGACTGCCCGGTCTGCCAGGCGGAGTATCAGGACCTTACCTCGGTGACGGCTCTGCTGGCCGAGGTGCCGGCGGAGGCCTTCGAGCCGGCGGCCGGGTTCGGCGCGGATACGGCGAGCTGGGAGCGGCTGCGCGCCCGGGCCGGGCTGGCGCCCCTGGTCGCGCCGCAGCGCGCCTGGAAGCCGGAGGCCGCTCCCCCGGCGCCGATGCCGCACGCGCGTCCCCGGTCCCGCTCCCGGCTGCGCTGGCCCTCGCGGCCCGGCGCGTCGGCGGCGCTGTCCGGCGCGCTCGTGGCGCTGGCCGCGGCCGGCGTCTTCGTGGGCGTGCAGGCGGCGGGCAACTCGTCGGCGGCGGTCGACACGGTCAGCGCGGCGAACTCGGTCAACGGCGTCTCCGGCACCGTCGAGTACCGGCCCACCGCGTGGGGCAGCTGGGTGCAGGTGACGCTCAAGGGCGTGCCAAGAGGCGACAACTGCGTCATGTACGCGGTGGACTTCGACGGCAACAAGTCCGTCGCGGGCAGCTGGTGGGTGCCCTACTCCGGGGCGCAGACCGCGACCATCCCCGGCGGCGTGGCGATGGAGGCCTCGAACATCCGGCAGTTCGTCGTGGAGACGACCGACGGCAACGTGCTGCTGACCGTGCCCGTCTCCTGACGACGGCGCTCACTCCCCGGTGGCCACCCAGAGGCAGAACGGGTGGCCGGCCGGGTCGTAGTGCACGATGACGTCGTCCTGCGGCTGGAACTCGGCGACGGCGCCGCCGAGCGAGACGGCGAGGGCGCTGGCCTCCGCGAGGTCCTGCACCTCGATGTCGAGGTGCATCATCATCTGCTGCTCCTCCGGCCGGCCGTGGCCGGGCCAGACGGGGTGGCGGTGGTGCGGCTCGAACTGGAAGGAGAGCCCGGGGCCGCCCTCGGGGTCGCGCACCGTGGCCCAGCCGGGCCCGTCCCGGCGGATCTCCCAGCCGAGCAGGTCGGCGTAGAAGCGGGCCAGGCCGCTCGGGTCGACGGTGCCGATGACGGTGGCGGTCAGGTTGGCGCGCGGACGGGACACCCGGGTTTCCTCCTCTGCTCGGGCCGGCGCGCCTCAGCGCGACGGCGTGCTGCTCGGCGTCGCGGCAGCGGTGCCGGCGAAGGTGAAGGACACCAGGACGCCGCTGTCGTCGGTCTGCTCGGAGGATATCGGGTTGGCCAGCCCGTAGTGATCGCAGCCGAGGTTGACGAACGAGCCCTGCAGCCGGCCGGCCAGGAACGTCAGCAGGCTGTCGGCCCCCGGGTCGGGCGTGGGCGCGGCGGCGAAGCGGGCGTAGTCGAGTTTGAGCCGCGCGGTCTGGATCGTGTCCATGTCCCGGCAGTAGGCGACCGGGCGCTGTCCGGCCGGCAGGGCGCCCTGGTCGACTCCGGCCCGGTACAGGTTGGTCTTCTGGGTGCTCTGGCCGTTGTCGGTGACGGTCATCGGGTCGTTGAGCGGGACGAGCGCCGACGGCGCGGCCTGGTGCGCGGCGGCCTGGATCTCGTCGAGGGCGAGCGAGGTGGCCTTGCCGCCGGTGGCCAGATCCTTGGCCTGCCAAGGGCTGCAGCCGAGAGCGGGATCGACGAACTCGTCGAGCAGGGCGTTGTCGCTCGGGTTGGCGAGCACGGCCGCGCCCGCCATCCGGGAGGAGTTCGCGGGGGTGTCCTGGGCCGTGCGTCCGTCGGCCGTGGTCAGGTACTTGGTGGTGACGTTGTCGCTCTGGTCCTGGTCGACGATGGAGAAGTCGCGGGTGCTCGGGCACGGCTGGCCGTCGACGGCGGTGCCGAGCGCGGGAATGGCGAGCTTGTGCACCGCGATGCCGTGGTTGACCGCGACGAAGAACTGCGCGGCGTCGCAGTACGCGTATTGGCTGAACGGCGAGTCGTTCAGGCCGTTGACACAGTGCGCGGACCGCAGGCCGTCGGGGACGGCCGAGCGCAGGGTCAGGTTGTCCGCGTCGAAGCCGAACCAGATCCCGACGACGGCGCCGGACGGCAGCTTCGGCAGGACCGGGGCGACGGCCGCGCGGCTGCCCTGGTCGATGACCAAGGGGTCGTACACCGAGAGCGCGCCGGTGGCCGGGTCGTAGACGGTCGCCTGGACGAAGGCCGACTGATCGACGTCGGCCTCGTGGCACGGACCGTCGGCCGGGTTCGTCGCGGTCAGCCGGTAGGGCGTGGCCAGCCCGCGCGCGGTGAGCGGGTCGGCGGGGATGACGAGCGTGCAGTCCGCGTTCGGGTCGGCGGCGGCCGGGCTCGTCGGCGCGGCGGAGCTCTGCCGCGTCCCGGTGGGCCTGCGGTGGTCGGCGCCGAGCCCGGAGCCGTGCCCGGACGGCGCGGCGATGGCGACCGCGACCACTCCGCCCACCAGCAGCGGGACGGTGGCCGCGATCAGGCCTAGCCGGAACCGCCTTCGGCGCGGGCGCTGCGAGACATGCTGCGTCATGGGCACTCCTCTGGCACCTGAGTGGGGACGGACCTCGGGTGCAGACATGCTCGCATCGCCCGAGGCCGTATGGCCGAAACTTTCACAAAATTTGATGAAGATAGTCAGGGGTCGCCTGATGTGACGGCCCTGATACAGGAGCCGCGCCTTGTCGAAAGAGATGCGCAAGCCTCACTGTGGGCGATGGCTCATTGACCTCTTCACTCCCCCCTTTGGAGGGACGACGGTGACCCGACAGGATTCCGGCGCGGCCCGCGGATTCTTCACCCGCGGGCTGATCCTCGGCTCCGCCTTCAGCCTGCTCGCCGCCGGCGCCGCCGGGCTCGCCCTGGCCGCCCCGGCCAGCGCGGCCGGCGGGCTGAGCGTGAGCATCGCCGCCACCAGCACCTGGACCGGCGGCTTCACCGACACCGCGACCATCACCAACACCTCCGGCGCGACCGTCTCCGGCTGGAGCGTGCAGTTCGACCTGGCCGCCGGCATGAGCGTGACCGGGTTCTGGCGGGCGAGCGAGGCGGCCAGCGGAAATCAGTACACGTTCACCGCGCTGAGCTATGACATGACCTTGACAGCGGGCGCCAGCACCACCTTCGGCTTTCAGGGCACTGATTCCGGTGGCTACACCGCGCCGACGAACGTCACGGTCACCTATCCGGGCAGTGTGAGTTCGCCGTCACCCTCAGCATCCGCATCAGTGTCCGCTTCGGCCTCGCCTTCCGCTTCGGCTTCCGCATCAGCGTCTGCTTCCGCTTCGGCCGGCGCATCGCCGAGCGGTTCCGCGTCGTCTGCGTCCGCCGCGTTCACCCAGGCCGACATCGACGCCGCCGTGGCCGCGCCGCTGATCGCGTTCGCCGCGCCGACCTCGGGCACGCCGCGGCCCGGCACCAGCCCGAGCGGCATCAAGGCGTCGAAGGCCCTTTACTACCTCGCCTTGGTCGACCTGCAAGACCCCGGCGCCAAGTCCACCAAGGGCACCACCGTCGACAGCGCCCTGCTCAAGCAGGTGGCCAACCTCGTCGCCGGCGGCCACGAGCCGGACGCCGACGGCGGCCTCGAGGGCTGGGCCGCCGCGCCCGTCGCCCAGGCGCTGCTGCTGGTCAGGCACGGGCCGGTGTGGAGCGAGTTGAGCGCCACGCAGCAGAACGACGTCAGCCTCCTGATGGCCGCGATGGGCTACGGCGGGAACTACGCCTACAACGACGCCAACGACTTCTCCTCGGGTATCTGCGGTTTCGGCGATTTCGCCAAGACCAACAACCCCAACTACGAGGACGGATACGTCGACGTCGAGCTCGCCGCGATCGAGTATTTCGGCCCGACCACCTGGGACGGCATGCTGGCAGGCTTCGATGACGCCACCGAGGCCGCCGCTCTCGACGCGGCGGGACTGACGAACGCAGGAGGCTGCTTCACCACGGTCGGATCCGCGGCCGACGCGGCGATCCAGCCCGCGTGGTTGTGGAAAGGCCACACGGCGAGCGACGAGATGGGCATCTGGAACCAGCTGGCCGAGGACACCTTCGACCAGACCGTCACCAGCTCGGTCTCGGGTACCTCGAACGGCGCGTCCGTCACAGCGCACATCGCGGACGGCAGCACGAGCCCGGAGCAGGGCCTGCTGGGCATGGGCCACGAGTTCGACACCACCGACTCCGGCGGCCTGCGCAGCTCGGCGCTGTACGTGTACGAGGGCTGGATGAACGTCACCGGAAGCCGGGTCGCCATGACCGCGACCGGCGGCTTCAACTGTGCGAACGCCGCCGGCGCGAGCCAGTACAAGGTGGGCAGCCTGGATCTGATCTACAAGCTGGACCACGGCTACATCAGCTACGCGCAGAGCCAGTCCGCCGTGCTGGTGGACGACACCGGCGACCCGAGCGACGGCCCGGTCTCCAAGGGCTGGATCTACGACTACGACGCCTACGACGCGAACGTGGTCGGCCAGGCCTGCTGACAACCCGTTCGTCGGCGGCGTGCGCGGCACGCCGCCGACGAAGGGGTCAGATCTCGTGCGTCTCGTTCTCCCGGGCGGCGACCGTGGGGCCGCCGAAGGCCGCGGCCGCGCGTGCCGTCGCCGCCTCGATCCCCAGGGAATAGGCGACGTGCGTGATCATCAGCTTCCTGGCTCCCGCGGCCAGCGCCATCTCGGCCGCCTCCTCCGGGGTGGAGTGCAGGACCTCGTCGGTGCGCTGCTCGGGCGAGTCGAAGTCCGCCTCGCACACGAGCAGATCGGCGCCGGCCGCGAGCCGGACGAGTTCCTCGCACGGCGCGGTGTCGCCCGAGTAAACCAGGACTCTGTCTTCATGCTCGGCCCGCAGCGCGTACGCGGGCTGGCTGTGGTGCACCCGGCACAGCGAAAGGCGCAGATCACCGATATGGCGGCTCCAGTCCTCGGCCACCTCGTGCGGTTCGAAGACGTCGGTCATGTCGCTGAAGTGGCCCGCGTGCTCGCCGAAGTACTTCGCCACCCACCCGGGCGGGCCGTAGACCGGGATCGGCGCGGCGAGGCCCAGATCGCCGTAGGCGAGGGCGTAGAACGCGGTCTGCAGGTCGTGGCTGTGGTCCAGATGCAGGTGGGAGATCCAGATCGCGTCGAGCTCGGCGGGGTGCAGATGGCGCTGCAGGTTGGCGAACGTGCCGAAGCCCGCGTCCACCCAGACCTTCGTCGCGCCGGCCCGCAGCAGGTAGCCGGAGCAGGCGGCGTCGGGAGCGGGGTACGGGGTGGCCGCGCCGAGCACGGTGATCGTGAAGGTCATGGGCTGATGCTACAAGCGGAGACAGGCCGCGAATAGGGATCATCCGGGCGGGAGCGGCCGGGGAAATCAGGATCCGCATCGCGCGCGATACGCGGCGCGCCTGGCCGGTCCGGGCGGGGCGGCGTGCCATGATCCCTGACATGCCCCTCACCCGGCTCCCTTCGGTGGCCACGGCCGGCCAGCTGTGCGAGAGCTACGCCGAGGCCGCCCGCGCGGCCGCCGACCGGGCGGCCGGGTACGCGCGGCGGGCGGCGGAGCTGGCCGAGCGCGATCCCGCCTTCGCCCGGCGCTACGAGGCGGCCGGGCGCCCGGCCGAGTTCCACGCGCAGCTCGCGCTGCGCGCGGCCGAGCGGGCCGGGCGCGCGCAGAGCACGCACGCCGCGGCCGAGGAGCGGTACGCGGCCGAGCTCGCCGCGCACGCGGCGCGTCACAGCTTGCTGCGGAACGCGATCTCGCACAGCTCCGGCAGCTTGCCCTCGGCGATCCGGGCCGCGATGCGCTGGAACAGCGTCGCGAACAGCAGCCCGTAGCAGGCCGCGCCGACGAGCAGCGG
This sequence comes from Actinospica robiniae DSM 44927, assembly GCF_000504285.1. Classification (NCBI taxonomy): domain Bacteria; kingdom Bacillati; phylum Actinomycetota; class Actinomycetes; order Catenulisporales; family Actinospicaceae; genus Actinospica; species Actinospica robiniae. The sequence continues at coordinate 2,408,397 of NZ_KI632511.1, forward strand.
CGGCAGCCGCAGCGCCGCCGGGTCGTGCCGGGTGGCCACGCCGGCGATGATCACCGGCACCATCAGCACGATGGTCGCGATCAGCAGCATGAACGTCGCCGCGAGCACCTGGCCGCGGTAGCCGTCGATCGCACGCGGCGTGGGGCTGCCGACGCGGCGCTCGACCGGGTAGGGCAGCGTCACGCTCATCAGGTTGCTCAATCCGGCCGCCACCCCTATGCCGGCGAGTTCCGCGGCCACCGGGATGAAGCCGTCGAGCGGGTGTCCGGCCACGAAGGCCAGGATGAACGAGAGCAGCGCCAGCAGCGGCACGGCGAAGACGACCAGCACCAGGTCGAGTCCGGCGAAGTAGTCCCGCCAGCTCTTGCGGCTGTGCAGCGCCATGGCGTCGAAGCCGAAGGCGGGGCCGGTCATCCCGATCGCGTCCGCGTTGAAGATGCCGACGAACGCGCAGCCGATCACCGCGCTGCCGATGAGGCCGCCGAGGTAGGCCGAGGTACGCACGGTGCTCACCGCCGAGGCGGCCATGATCACCAGCACGATGCCCCAGAAGATCTTCGCCCCGGGCTCGCGGCGCTGGTAGATCAGCGCCCGCGCGGCGACCGTGCCGCGCAGGCCGTGGCGGGCGAACGGCAACGCCGAGGCGCGCACCGTCACCGCCTGGGTGGTGGCGTCGGCGGTGACCAGTGCGCGGTCCAGGGACCGGATCCAGCCGATCGCGAGCACCACGATGACCGCGGCGAGCACCAGCAGGCGCAGCAGCCCGGTCAGCGCGTGGCCGGTGGAGGCATCCTGGATCGCGTGCGCGGCGAGGCCCGGCGGCAGCCATCGCAGCACCTTGTCGATGCCGTTGAAGGTGTTCTCGTTGATCTTGCCCTCAGCGGTGAGCTTCGGCACCAGCTGCACGAAGGCTTCGTAGAGGGCGAAGATCGGGATGATCAGCAGAGCCGCGAAGTCCTTGCCGCGGCGCGAGCGCAGCAGCCCGGCCAGCGAGGTGGTCACGGCGCGGGCCAGCACGATGCAGAACAGCACCTGCAGCGCCACCGCGACCAGCGCGAACAGCACCCCTAGGGCTCCGTGCGCGACGCCGACCGTCACCCCGAGCAGGCCGATGACGTTCGCCGCGGGCCAGGCTCCGGCGGCCGAGGCGGCCAGCAGGCCGACCGCGAGCGGGCGGGTGCGCAGCGGGAAGAGCGCCAGCGTGGCCGGGTCCAGCGTGCTGTCGAGGCCGAACACGAGCAGCGGCAGGATCAGCCAGCCGAAGGCGAGGCTGGTGAACGTGGTGGTCGCCACGTCCACGGCGCCGGCCTGGTTACGCTGGGTGGCGAGCCCGAGGAACAGCAGCGCGGCCACCAGGACGGCGGCGATGCAGCTGAAGATGAAGGTGGCGCGCGCCTGCTTCGAACCCCGCAGCGCGTTGCGCAGCAGCCGCAGCTTCAGTTGGACGAGGAGCCGAGCCACGACAGTCCCTCCCCGCCGTTGAGCCGGGTGCCGACGAGGTCGATGAACGCCTGGTGCAGCGACTTGCCGGCCCGCACCTCGTCCGTGGTGCCGCTGGCCACGATCCGGCCCTTGTCGATGATCGAGACGTGGTCGCAGACCTGCTCGACCAGCTCCATCACGTGACTGGAGAACAACACGGTCGAGCCGCTGGCCACGAAGCGGGTCAGCAGGCGCCGGATCGCGTCGGCGGAGACCGGGTCCACCCCCTCCAGCGGCTCGTCCAGGAAGAGCACCGACGGATTGTGGATCAGCGCGCTACCCAGCGCGATCTTCTTGCGCATGCCGGTGGAGTAGTCCGCGACCAGCCGGTTCGCGTCCCCGACCAGATCGAGCACGTCGAGCAGCTCGCCGGCCCGGGAGCGGCACGCCTCGGGGGCGATCTCGCGCAGGCGCCCGGCGTACTCCAGCAGCTCCCGCCCGGTCAGCCGCTCGAACAGCCGCGCCTCGGCCGGCACCACCCCGATCACCGCCTTCGCCGCGGGCGGATCGGCCCACACGTCCACCCCGTTGATCACGATCCGCCCCAGGTCAGGGCGGAGCAGCCCGGTCATCATGGACAGCGAGGTGGTCTTGCCGGCCCCGTTGGGACCGACCAGCCCGGCGAACGATCCGGCGGCGATGGCCAGATCGATGCCGGCCACCGCCTCCTTGTCGCCGAAGTTCTTGCGCAGGCCTTGGACCGAGATCGCCACGGCACTCACGTGTTGCGCCCTCCTTGACTTCGCACCCGTATCGACAGCGTGTCAGCGTAGCGCCTCCGGAACTGCCAGTACGTTATGGAAAATCTCAGCGCGGACCTCTTGTCCCCGACTACACAGGGTGATCTACTCCCCGGAAAGGTTCCAGCCGGATGTGATCACTCGGATCTTGAGTCATCGACCACAGGGAGTCGCCCGCGATGAGTGAGACTTTGCAGCAGCCCGCCCCCGCTGCCGCCGCCGGCTCCGGCGGCTCGCCACAACTGGCCCACGGCGCCCTCAAGGGCGCCGACTCGATCGTGATGGCCGTGGCCGGCAGCGCACCCGGTTACTCGATCTCGGCCACCACCGCCGTGCTGGTGGGCGCGGCCGTGCTCGGCGGTCCGGCCGCGCTGCTGTGGTGCGGCATCCCGATGCTCGGCATCGCGCTCGCCTTCTCCCACCTGGGCCGGAGCGACGTGAACGCGGGCGCGGCCTACTCCTGGGTGCGCAAGGCGCTGCACCCGGGCCTCGGGTTCATATCCGGCTGGGCCGTGGTGGCCTCGGCCACCATCTTCATGGTCAGCGGCGCCGTCCCGGCCGGGCAGGCGACGCTCTCGCTGTTCAACGAGAACAGGCAGTGGTCGACCGGCGCGGTCACCGCGGTCGGCGCGATCTGGTTCCTGATCATGGCCGCGATCGTGGCGGCCGGGGTGACCATCACCACCAAGGCGCAGTGGATCATGTCCGCGGTGGAGGTGGCGATCCTGGCCGTGGTGGGTCTGGTCGCGCTCTTCCACGAGGCCGGGCGGCACGGCGCCGCGTTCTCCTGGAGCTGGTTCTCCCCGACCCAGTTCCACGGCATGTCCGGGTTCGCCGGAGCGGCTCTGATCGCGGCCTTCTACTACTGGGGCTGGGACGTGACCGCGAACCTCAACGAGGAGTCGAAGCACTCGAAGCTGGCCGCGCGCGGCGGCATCATCGGCGTGGTCATCGTCTTCGCACTGTTCGAGCTCTACACCATCGACATCAACCTGTTCTTCAGCCAGGACGCCATCGCGAAAGGCAGCACCAGCCTGCCGACCATGCTCGGCGCGGCCGTCGGCGGCTCGGCCACCGGCAAGCTGATGATCATCGCGGTGATGCTCTCCACCATCGCCACCCTGGAGACCACGCTGATCCAGGTCTCCCGCTCGCTGTTCGCGATGGGCCGCGACAACACCCTGCCCAAGATCTTCGGCAAGGTCCACGCCACCCGCCGCACCCCGGTGGTGGCCACCGCCGCGGTGACGCTGGTGAGCCTGGCCCTGTTCGTGGCCGCCGCGTTCCAGTCCAGCGTGCAGACCGTGATGACCGACTCGGTGAACGCGATCGGCATGCAGATCGCGGTCTACTACAGCCTCGCCTCGCTCGCGGTCACCGTGGTCTACCGCAAGAAGGTGCTCACCTCGCTCAGCAACGCTCTGTTCATCGGCGTCCTGCCGCTGCTCGGCTCCGCCTTCATGATCTTCACCTTCGTGGAGAACCTGTTCGGCGACTCGCTGAGCGCCGGCACCAAGGAGATCGGCCTCGGCGGCCTGGCCCTGGGCCTGATCCCGATGGTGTACTACATGGTCAAGAAGGTGCCGTACTACTCCCGCCGGGAGCGGCTGGCCTCCGAGGATGAACTGCTGCCGCAGGGGGCCGCCGAGGCGGCGGCCTGACCGGTCGGAGAACAGGGGGCGGGCCTAGACTCGGGCTATGCCTGAGAACCTGATCGCCGGCCCGCCCCCGACCTATCTGCCCGCCGACCCGCGCGCCGAGCAGCTGCTCGGCGGCGGTGCGACGCCGACCGAGGTGGCGGCCTCGTACCCGTCCGCGTCGCTGGCCTGGGCGCTGCTCGCGGAGCAGTCGCTCGACGCCGGCGAGCCGGTCGCCGCGTACGCCTACGCCCGCACCGGCTACCACCGCGGACTCGACGCGCTCCGGCGCAACGGCTGGAAGGGCCACGGCCCGATCCCCTGGTCGCACGCGCCGAACCGCGGCTTCCTGCGCGCGCTGCGGGCACTGGGCGAGGCGGCCGGAGAGATCGGCGAGCTCGACGAGGCCGAGCGCTGCGCCGCCTTCCTCTCGGACAGCGACCCCGCCGCGCCGGCCAAGCGCGAGCGGTAGAGCTTCGGCGCGTCGCGGCGGTGATCGAAGACTGATCACCGCCGCCGCGCTGCGTTCTCAGCCGCTCGTGCAGGGCGTGAGGACCTCCGCCCAGGGCCCGTTCGTGTACTTCACCGCCAGGCAGTAGTTCTTCAGCAGTGCCTGGTAGGCGGCGAACTCGTGCGGGTACTGCGCCGGATCGTCGGTGAATCGGCCGGATCCCTGATCGGTGAGGATGATCGCCTGCTGGCCGGCCGGCAGCGACGCCTCCGAGACGACGTACCCGACTTCGGTCACGTGGTACCGGCTGGGCTCGAGCCACGGGCCGTAGTGCTCGTCCACGACCGCCGCGCCCTGGGGAAGGTGCGCGTCGAGCCACGCGGCGACTTCGGTGCGCGGCGCCTCGTCGAGCGTCTGCGGCACTCCGGCGGCCCCCATGACGGCGGGTACCAGCATCGCCGCGGCCAGCGCCGTCACCACGGCGAAGCCCGCCGGCCGCGGGAGCGCGGGCCGACGCTCCGCGACGAGTTGGGCGATCCAGGCCACGCCGAATCCGGTGAGCAGCATCAGACCGGGCAGCAGCGGCAGCAGGTCGCGGTCGAAACGCACGGTCTCCGACGCGATGAGGCCGAAGTAGCCGAGGCTGTAGGCGCCCACGACGACGGTCTCCTTGCGGAAGTGGCCGAACCAGGCCGCCACCACTGCCAAGAGTGCGCCCGGGATCAGCAGGAACTGATCGTGGCTGAGCGCGCTGAGGTAGTACTCGAATGCTCCGCCCTGCGCGCCCGGGTGACCGGTCGCATAGTGGGACAGCTCCGCTCGCAGGCCCGTGATCAGGGAGCTGGTATCGAACAGCGCGGCGGGCGTGCTCACCACGAAGGAGACGACCGCCGCCAACGCGGCAGTACCGAGCGAGAGCAGCGCGGACGGCCGATAGGCGTTGCGGCCTTCCCGAATCAGGTACGCCACGATGACCGGCACCGAGCACACGATGTCGTATTTGCTGCCCCAGGCCAGGCCGACGGCGAGTCCCGCGAGGACGTAGTCGAGCCGCTTGCCCCGCCGCACGACGGCGAGCGCGCCGGCCAGCGTGGCCGTGGAGAAGAAGGCCGAGTAGGTGTCGGGCGTGATGAAGACGCCGTTGGTGATCAGCAGCGGCGACGTCGCGCCCAGCAGTCCGCAGCCCACCGCCACCCACCGGCGGCCGGTGATGTGGCGGACCAGGCCGTAGACGAGCAGGCACAGGCCCACCGAGAGCGCGACGGTGATCAACCGCAGGAACAGGACCATGTCCGGGTCGCTGGTCTGGTTGATCCCCATGCCCTGCGTGGTGAAGTCGGAGGCGTTGAGCATGTGGCCGGTGACGAGGCCCTGCGCGCGGACGGAGATGGCTTCGACGTCGTACATCACCGAGGGATAGGCGAAGTAGTGCGGGTTCCAGTCGCTGTTGACGGCCATCCTCGCGCCGACGACGACGTTGCCCGGCTCGTCCGGATGCAGCATGGCCGGCAGGCCGAAGCCGACGGCGGGCAGCCGCAGCGCCAGACCCACCGCGGCGACGATGCCGAGGTCCAGCAGGGCGTCGGCCCGGCCCGCGAGCCGCGAGCCCACGCTCGGCCGCGGCTCCCGTTCCGCCTTCACGGCCTCAGTGAGCGTCATCGGCATGTGCTCCGTTCCTATCCGGATTTCGCAGCACCCTTAGCCGCACCCGTGGATCCTAACAATATCGGGTGCGGAGGCATTCGACGGACTCCGCAGGGGTGCGAACGCGCCGGACACCCGCAGTTCACCCGATAGTTCACCCGATCAGATGACGGGAGAGGAAATCCAGCACGCGCGGGTACGCGTCGAGGCGATTGGCCCGCTTGGCCAGACCGTGGCCCTCGTCGTCGTAGACCAGGAAGTCGCACGGGACGCCGTTCGCGCGCACCGCGGCGACGAGCTGTTCCGCCTCGGACAGCGGGACGCGCGGGTCGTTCGCGCCGTGGATGACGAACAGCGGCGCGCGCACGTCGTCGATCCGGCTGAGCGGCGAGGCCTGCTCGAGGAATTCGAGGTCGTGCTCGAGCGAGCCGTACTCCCGTTCCCGCGCGGCGCGCCGATACGCGGAGGTGTTGCGCAGGAAAGTCACCAGCGAGGAAATGCCGACGAGGTCGACCGCGGCGGCCCACAACCCCGGCTGGAAGGCCACGCCCGCGAGCACCATGTAGCCGCCGTACGAACCGCCGTGCAGCGCCGCACGCGCCGGGTCCACGCCGAGTTTGGGCAGGTAGGCGTGCAAGGCGGCGAGATCGGCGACCGAGTCGAGCCGCAGCCGGACGTCGTCGAGGGAGACCCAGCGCCGTCCGTATCCCGCGGAGCCGCGCACGTTCGGCACGAGCACGGTGTGGCCCTGCGCGGCGAACGCCTGGATCACCGGGCTGAACACGGCCACCGCCTGGGCTTCCGGGCCGCCGTGGATGTTCAGCACGGCCGACGCGGCCAGCGCGGGATCCGTCGGATCCGGGTGCCGGTAGACGAAACAGGGCACGTACTCCCCGTCGGGGGTGGGTACGGCGTGGATCTCCGGCCGGGCGAGCGTGTGCCCGGCGAGCGGGCCGGCGGAGTCGGTGACCTGCTCGACGGAACCCTCGACGGCGTCGATCTTGAGGATGTCGCCGGGCGCGGCCGGGCCGGTGAAGCTGACCACGACCGAGCGCGAATCGCTCGACCACACCGGCGTCGGCAGCGGGAACAGGCCGGCCCAGCCCGTATCCGGCAGCTCCAGCCGGCGCCGGACCTCGCCGGTGCGCGCGTCGTGCAGGCTCAGCCGGGTGAACCCGCCGTCGTTGGTGACGACCAGCAGGGTCGTGCCGTCCGGCGAGGGGAAGCCGTGGACGTCGTGTTCGGGGTCTGCGACCACCTCGCTCCACGTTCCGGCGGCGAGGTCGTAGCGCAGCACCGCGACGAACTCGCGATCGCGGTCCGAGCTGACCAGGATCGAACGGCCGTCGGGGTCCCAGGCCAGCTGACCGTGCGACGCCGGCTCGGCCACGCCGGTGATCGCGCGCACCCCGTCGGCGGTGGAGACGAACAGCTGCTCGGACATGGGCGCGGAGCCGTCACGGGTGAAGGCGCAGTCCCGGCCGTTCGGCGCGACCACGACCTGCGCGGTCAAACCGCCCTGGTCGAAGACCACGGTCTCGTTGCCGTCGGCGAGCTCGCGCACGACGACGTCGAAGTCCACGCCGTTGCGCCGGTTGGTGCCGTAGACGATCCGACCCGGCACGACGTCGCAGAGGTCGTGGATGAACCGTGGATCGCACACCAGCGGCCCGAGCCCGTCGAGGCCCACCGGCTCGGCCGGCGGCGGATCGAGGCTCAGCAAGGACAGCTGCGCGCGCTCGTCGCCGCCGTCGTCGTGCACGACCACCACGGCCCGCCGGCCGCGCAGGTAGCGGCCGTGGCAGGCGCCGGGCAGAGCGGTGAGCTCGGTGACGGTGCCGTCCGGGCCGAGTTCGACCAGCTGGACGGATCCGGTCGCGTCGGATCCGGCCAGGATGCGGCCGGACTCGTCGATGTCGAAGGCCCGCCAGGTCGGCAGGTCGAGAAGTTCGCGTATACCGAGGGCCATGGGCTGATCCTAGAGTCTCAGCGGTCTGCGCAGGCGTCAGTCCTGGGGTTCGCCGGGGGTGATCAACCCGGATTCGTAGGCTGCGACGACCGCCTGGGCGCGGTCGCGCAGCTGAAGCTTCGCCAGGATCCTGGCGACGTGGGTCTTGACCGTGGCCTCGCTCAGCACCAGCTGCTCGGCCAGCTCCGCGTTGCTCAGCCCGCGCGCCAGCAGCCGGAAGACCTCGAGCTCACGCGGGGTGAGCGCCGCGAGTTCGGCCCGGGGCGCGGGGATCGGCCGGGCCTCGGCCGGCCGAGAGGCGAACTTCTGCACCAGCCGGCGGGTGATGGCGGGGGCGAGCAGCGCGTCGCCGGAACGCACCAGGCGGACCGCGCCGACGAGGTGCTCGGGCGTCACGTCCTTGAGCAGGAATCCGCTGGCCCCGGCCGCGAGCGCGTCGTAGACGTACTCGTCGAGGTCGAAGGTGGTCAGGATGATGATACGGGGCGGATTCCCCGTGCCGTCGGGCGTCGCGTCGACGGGCTCGGCAGCCCCGGCGAGGATCCGGCGGGTCGCTTCGAGCCCGTCGAGCTCGGGCATCCGGATGTCCATCAGGACGACGTCCGGCCGGGTGCGCCGGACCGCCTCGATCGCCGCGTGCCCGTCGGCGGCCTCGCCGACCACCTCGATCCCGTCGGCCGCGAGGATCATCCGGAAGCCGGTGCGCACCAGCTGCTGGTCGTCGGCCACGACCACGCGCACGCGGTCGGTGCTGGGTGTCTCGGTCATCGTCGGGTTCACACCGTGTCCTCGGCAGGAAGCGGAAGCTGCACGCGCACACGATATCCGCCGAGCGCCCGTGGCCCCGCCTCGACCGTCCCGCCGTGCACGCCGACCCGCTCCTTCAACCCGATCAGTCCCCTGCCATTGCCGCTCGCCGCGGTCTGGCCGGCCACGCCGCCGCTGTCGTCGATCCTGAGCCCGAGTAACGCGGGCGCGTACTCGACGTCGATGTCGATGCTCGCGCCCGAGGCGTGCTTGATCGCGTTGGTCAGGGCCTCCTGCACCACGCGGTAGGCGGTCAGGTCGATGCCGTGCGGCAGCGGGCGCGGCGTGCCCTGGACCCGGTACTCGATCGGGACGCCGGTGGCCCGGATCCGCTTGATCAGCGCGCCGATCTGATCCAGCCCTGGTTGCGGGGCCAGCTCGTGGCGGTCTCGCGGGTTCTCTGTGAGCAGGCCCATGACCTGCCGCAGCTCCGTCATGGCGGCGCGTCCGGCGGCCTCGACCTCGAGCAGCGCGTCGGTGGCCTGCTGCGGACTCATGTCCAGCACCTTGCGCGCCGCGCCCGCCATGACCACCATCACGCTGACGTTGTGGGTGACCACGTCGTGCAACTCCCGGGCGATCCGCGCGCGTTCCTCCTCGACCGCGAGACGGATGGCGTCCTGTTGCTCGCGCTCGAGCCGCCGCTGCTCCTCGGCGACGGTGCCCGTCGCGTCCTTACGCACCTGCAGGCCGTAGAGGTACAGCCCCGCCAGTGCCGGCACCGCCACCGGGAGCACGTAGAGGTTGTTGCCGGGAACGAGGTTCGCGTAGTCCAAGACGAACAGCTCGACGGCCGCGAACGGTATCAGCCAGTAGGCCAGCTGCCGATAAGGGCTGTACACGGTGGCTGAGTACGCGCTGATCACCAGGCCGATCGCGATCGTCACCAAGGGCATGGGACAGAGCGGCAGCAACGCCATCATCGCCCACAGCACGGTGAGCGGAAAGCGCCGGCGGAAGCAGAGCGGGACGAGCAGGGCGAAGGCGAACGTCACCAGCGTGCCCTTGTCCACGTCCATGTTGGCATAGAGACCGCCGAGATGCACCTGCGAATAGTTGCGCGCGGCCTTCATAGGCGACGCGAGCAGGAAGGCCAGCACAATATCGAACAGGTACTCACGTATTCCCGGCCGGGGAGCCGGGCCCTGAGCGCGCAGCAGCCGGCCCAGGCCGCGCGGCTGTTCGGCGGGAGCGGGTCGAGACAACCATTTCACGTCAGCCATTGTGACAAGCCGCCGGACCCTGGTGCATCGGTCTCCCGGATCATCGCGCCCGCGGCCCGGTGTACATCGCGGGGATGACCCGGGCTCGCATGGTCCGGATGCGGTAGCGAGAGTTCGCCCGCCGGACCGACGATCCGATCCCGCTTCCCGGCATACGCTCGCGCTGCATCGCCGAACACATCTATTCGCAGTCGTATCCATGAGGTTTGAGGAGAAGTCCGATGCCAGCGCCCGTCATCGAGTTCAAGCAGGTCGTGAAGCGATACGAGGACGGCCCGCCGGCGCTCGGCCCGGTGGAGCTGAGCGTGTATCCGGGAGAGGCGGTGGCGCTGCTCGGCCCCTCGGGCAGCGGAAAGTCCACGTTCCTCAACCTCGTCGCGGCCCTGGATCGGCCGACGGAGGGTGAGATCACGGTCGACGGGGTCCGGGTGGACCGGCTGGGCGAGGCGGCAGCGGCGAAGTATCGCAGGGCCCGGATCGGGATGGTGTTCCAGTTCTTCAACCTGATCGACGACCTGTGCGTGATGGACAACGTCCTGCTGCCCGCACAGCTGGCCGGCCTCAACCGGGCCGAGGCACGGGACCGCGCGTGGACCCTGCTCCAGTCGCTCGGCGTGGACGCCTACGCCAAGCACTATCCCGGTCGCCTGTCCGGCGGTGAGCGCCAGCGCGTCGCCGTCGCCAGAGCCCTGATCAACCGGCCACCGCTGCTGCTCGCCGACGAGCCGACCGGCGCTCTGGACACCGCTTCCCGCGAGGACGTCAAGGAACTGATCAGGGAACTGAACGAGCAGGGCCAGACCATCGTGCTGGTCACCCACGACGAGGATCTCGCGACCGGATGCGCCAGCCGCGAGGTTCGGCTGCTCGACGGCTGCGTCGTGTCCGACCAGACCCTGTCGGCGGTGACTCGATGAGCCCGCTGCTCAGGAAAGCGGCGCGCGCGGGAGCGAAGCGGCGAAAACTCCAGACGCTGATCCTGGTGCTGGTCACGGCGGGCTCGATGGCCTGCGCCCTGTTGGCCGCGCAGTTGCTGGCCGGGGTGAACGGACCGTTCGACCAGGCGTTCGCACGGCAGCATGGGAGTGAGCTGACAATTCACTACGACGCGGCGCGGACCAGCGCCGCCCAGGCCGCCGCGACCGCGCACACGAGCGGCGTCACCGACTCGGCCGGCCCGTTCCCCACAGTGGTGCTCAGCGGCTATACGACCACGCTGAACACCCCCGACCTCGACCTGGCCGACTTTCCGTTGCCGGCCATGCACCTGGTCGGCCGGGCCGAGCCGGGCACCACAGTGGACGCCGTGCAACTGACTGCGGGCCACTGGCCGAGCGCGGCGAACCAGATCGTCATCGCGGAAGGGTCTTCGCCGCTCGATGGCGCGCCGATGGGTAGCACGCTGACCTTCCCGCACTCCCCCGGCAGTCCCACGCTCACCATCGTCGGCATCGCCGACTCAGTGAGCCAGACCGCTGACGCCTGGGTGCTGCCGCAGGAGATCTCCACGCTCACTCCGGCGGGCGCGAAGACCGGATACGAGATGCTCTACCGGTTCACCTCGGCCGACACGGCCTCGCAGATCGCAGCGGATCAGAAGGCTGTGACTACTGGGCTGCCGAGCGGCGTCGTCACCGACACAGAGTCCTGGCTCACCCTCCAGTCGGCCCGGCAGAGCGGCGGCACGGCGATCATCCCGCCGTTCCTCGCGGCGTTCGGCGTGCTCGGGGTGATCCTGTCCGTGATCATCCTGGCCAGCGTGATCAACGCGACGATCGCGGCGTCGTCCCGGCGTATCGGCATCCTCAAAGCCCTCGGTTGCACCCCGGCCCAGGTGGTCCGGATGAGCGCACTGCAAGCCGCGATCCCGTGCGTGGTCGGGGTGGTCCTGGGCACGGTCGTCGGCACCATCGGCGCCGTGAGCCTGCTCGGCAACACCGGCGAGGCGCTCGACGTGGGCACGCCGTCGCTGTCCACGCCGATCGAAGTACTCGTGCCGATCGGGGCGCTCGCCCTGGTGGCGGCAACGGCCATGCTCGCGGCCGGCCGGGCAGGGCGCATGTCCGTGCTCGAAGCCCTGTCCGCCGGGCGTACTCCGTCCGCCGGCCGAGGCCGAGCCGTGCAGCGGCTGCTGACACGCACCCCGCTGCCGCGCTCGGTCAGCCTGGGCCTGGCCGCTCCCTTCACCCGGCCCGCCCGCGCGCTGGCGCTCACCCTGGCCGTCGTGTTCGGCGTGATCGCGGCGACGTTCGCGGTGGGCGTGGCGAGCTCGCTCAACCAGGCCACTGCGGACGAGTCGGACAACAAGGGCGGCGTGCTCGTGTTCATCGATGCGAACAAGGACGGCCCGCCGAGCGCGCAGGACTCCGCCGCGGCGATCAAGGCGATCGAAGCCCAACCGGGCACCGCCGCGTATGCCGCCACCGTCAGCTTCCCGATGTCGGTCCAAGGCGTCGGCGAGGACGGCACGGTGACCGAGTTCACCGGCCGGGGCTCGTGGAGCTATCTCCCGATCGTCTCAGGCCACTGGCTCACTGGTCCGGGCCAGGCCGTGCTGCCCACCCATCTGATGCGCGTGACCGGTCTGCACCTCGGCGACAGCATCACAGTGAGCGAATACGGCGAGGACTTCCCGCTCACGATCGTGGGCGAGGCGTTCGACACGCACCAGCAGGGCATGGAGGTGCTGGCCGACGCCGACACGTTCGCCGCAGTGCAGCACACTACCCCGCTCGGATCGATCAGTGTGCAGATAAAGCCCGGGGTCGACCAGGGGTCGTACTTGTCGGCGCTGAACCGGGCGCTGGCGCCGTCCAGCTCGGTCGCCGTGGTCGGAACCTCGGGCGGCGGCAAGCTCAAGCTGATCATGGGCGCGCTGTCGGTGATGATGACCTTGGTCCTGGTGCTGGTCGCGGCTCTCGGCGTGATCGGCAGCGTGATGCTCGACACGCGCGAACGGGTGCACGACATCGGCGTCTTCAAGGCTGTGGGCATGACTCCGAGACAGACCACGATGATGGTGCTCACCTCAGTGCTGTCGCTCGGCCTCGTCGCCGGCGCCATCGGAGCTCCCCTCGGCATGGCGCTACACGCCTTCGTGATGCCTCGGATGGGCGACGCCGTTCAGGCGAACCTCCCCTCGGACGTGCTGAACGTCTACCACCCGGTCGAAGTGGTCTCATTCGCGCTCGGCGGCGTCGCGATCGCCCTGATCGGCGCCCTCGGCCCGGCCGGCTGGGCCGGCCGGCTCCGCACCGCGGCGGCGCTGCGGACCGAGTAGGCGGTGCCCGCGGTCACCCGCGGTCACCGCGACGTCAGGAGTTTGATTCCGATCAGGAGCATGGTCGCGGCGATGACGCCGTCCAGCACCCGCCAGGAGCCCGGCCGGGCGAACACCGGCCGGGCCAGCCTGGCGCCGAACCCCAAGCCGCAGAACCACAGCGTGCTCGCCGCGCCCGCGCCGACCGCGAACATCCAGCGGCCGGTCCCGTAGCCCGCGGAGATCGAGCCGAGCAGCAGCACCGTGTCCAGGTAGACGTGCGGGTTGAGCCAGGTCAGACCCATGCAGGTGAGCAGACTGCCACGGCGCGTCGGCCCGCTCGCGCCCGCCTCGGCGGCGACGAGGACGCCCGGTCGCAGGGCTCTGCGTACCGCGGTGAGCGCGTACCCGATCAGGAAGGCCGCTCCGGCCCAAGCGATCACGGCCAGCGCGGTCGGACTCGTCCGTACCAGCACGCCCAGCCCGGCCACCCCGCTCACGATCAGGACGAGGTCAGAGGTCACACACACGGTCACGATCGTCGCGACGTGCTCGCGGCGCAGGCCCTGGCGCAGCACGAAGCTGTTCTGCGCGCCGATCGCGACGATGAGCGACAGACCGGTGCCGAATCCGGCGGCCACGGCGCCGACGTCGAGGTGGGGATGAAGAACCATACCCGGAACGTAACCGGACGCCGGTCCATCAGTACAGCTAATGATTCTTACCTAACATAAGAGCTGCTAACGCTCGGGTAGCATCGTCACCATGCTGCCCGAACTTCCCCTCGACCAGATCCGCACCCTGCTCGCCGCCGTCGACGAAGGCACTTTCGACGCCGCTGCCCGAGCTCTCAACGTCACGCCTTCTGCGGTGAGCCAGCGGGTGAAGGCGCTCGAGCAGCGGATCGGGCGCGTACTGCTCGCGCGCACCAAGCCGCTGACGCTCACGGAGTCCGGCGAAGTGCTCGTGCGCTACGCGCGGCAGTTCGCCCGCCTCGAGGCCGACGCCGCGGCCGAACTCGGACTCGGACCAGGACTCGCCGGAGAGCCGCAGGCCCCGACGACCCTCGCCATCGCCGTGAACGCCGACTCGCTCGCCACCTGGTTCCTGGACGCCCTCGCCCGCGTCCCCGAGTCGCTGCGGGTCGGCTTCGAGCTGCACCGGGAGGATCAGGAGCACACCGCGGAACTGCTCAGCAGCGGCGGCGTCGCCGCGGCCGTGACCTCCTCGGCCCGTCCGGTCGCCGGCTGCCGCGTACAGCCGCTCGGCGTGATGACGTACCGTGCCTGCGCCACACCCGAGTTCGCCGAGCACTGGCTGCGCGGCGGCCCGCTCAAGGAGAAGCTGCCGTCGGCACCCGTCGTCATCTTCGATCGGCACGACCGTCTGCAGGACGACTTCCTTCGCGAGCTGACCGGCGCGTCGTCCCACCCCCACGTAAGACACCTGATCCCGGCGTCGGTGGCCTACCTGCGGGCCGTCGCCACCGGGCTCGGCTGGGGCATGATCCCCGACGAGCAGGAGGCTCAGCTGCCGCCGGACACGATCGTCGACCTCGCCCCCGGGCGCGTCGTGCAGGTGCAGCTGTACTGGCAGCAGTGGAAGCTCGACTCCCCCGCCCTCGCCGCACTCACCGAAGCCGTCACCGAGGCCGCGCGCGACTTGGGGCGACCGTCCCGGTAGACCCTCGGGCCGACCTCGGGCGGGTAGGGGCACCCACCGGACGTCGTAAGGTGAGCACATGACCGACCTGACTTCCCCGGCCCCCGGCGCCGTCGACCCCCTCGCCTTGCTCGCCGTCGCCCGCGAGGAGGCGCGGCTCGGCCTGTCCGAGGGCGGAATCCCCATCGGGGCCGCGCTGTTCCGGACCGACGGCACCCTGCTCGGCCGCGGCCACAATCGGCGCGTGCAGGACGCCGACCCGTCGGTCCACGGCGAGACCGCCGCGTTCCGCAACGCCGGCCGGCTGCGCGGCTACCGCGACACCATCATGGTCACGACGCTCTCGCCCTGCTGGTACTGCTCGGGCCTGGTGCGCCAGTTCGGCATCGGCCACGTCGTCATCGGCGAGGCGCAGACCTTTTACGGCGGTCACGACTGGCTCGCCGAACACGGCGTCAGCGTGACCGTGCTCGACGACCCGGAGTGCGTGGAGCTGATGCGCACGTTCATCGCCGAGCGCCCCGAGCTGTGGTACGAGGACATCGGCGAATAGCCGACCGCGCAGGTCGCCGCCACGATTCTGTCGGTGGCCGCGACTAGGCTGAGATCATGACCGAGCTCAGCACCCGCACGCTCAACCGCACCCTCCTGAAGCGGCAAATGCTGCTGCGGCGCGCGGCGCTCAGCCCCGAGCAGGCGGTCGAACACCTCGTGGGCATGCAGGCGCAGGCCCCGAACCCGCCGTACCTCGGCCTGTTCGCGCGGCTCAGCGAGTTCGACCCCGAGGATCTGTCGGAGCTGGTCAGCAACCGTCGCGTGGTGCGCATAGCTCTGCAGCGCAACACGATCCACCTGGTGTCGGCGAGCGACGCGATCCTGCTGCGCCGCGTCCTCAAACCGGTGATCGACAGCGGGCTGAGACACAACTACGGCGCCCAACTGCGCGACGTCGACCTGCCGGCGCTCGCCACCCGCGGCCGGGAGCTCGTGGAGAGCGAGCCGCTGACCTTCGCTCGCCTCGGCGAGCTGCTGGCTGAAGAGTTCCCGCAGGCCGAGCCGAACGCCCTGGCCCAAGGCGTCCGCCAACTCGTCCCGCTGGTACAGGTGCCCCCGCGCGGCTTGTGGGGCCAAGGCGGCGCCGCCACCCACACGTCGCTGGAATCCTGGCTGAGCAGCGGCGGCGGCGCTCCCTCCGGCGAGTCACCAGACGAACTCGACGCCGTCGTGCTGCGCTACCTGGCGGCCTTCGGACCAGCAAGCGTCCGGGACATGCAGATGTGGTGTGGCCTGACGCGCCTGAGCGCCGTGGTGAAGCGGCTCGGCGACCGGCTCTCCCGCTACATGGATGAGAACGGCACGGTGCTCTACGACTCGGCCGAAGCCCCGCTCGCCGACGAGGATCTGCAGCCGCCCGTGCGCCTGCTGCCCGACTACGACAACATCCTGCTCTCCCACGCCGACCGGACCAGGATCCTGGACGCCGAATACCGGGCCGCGATATTCACGGCCAACGGCAGGATCCTGGCAAGCGTACTCGTCGACGGCTTCGTCGCCGCGACGTGGCGATACGACGCGGGCAGGCTGACAGTAAGCCCACTGCGCACGCTCAAGCCGACCGAGAAGCGGGAGGTGGAGTCCGAAGCGGAGCGGACGCTCGGGCTGCTCGCCCCAGAAGGCGAGGCGCGCGTGGCCTTCGCACCGTGACATTTCCCCCCGTCGGCGGGTCAGAAAATCGGTCCCGGCGACCGGCCCGCGAGCAGCGTGTCAGCCGTCGGCGCCCATTGGGAGTCGTAGGCCGACCAGTCGGCGGGCGTGGCGGCGAAGTCGACGTAGAGCGCCACACCGAAGCGCCGGTCCGTCGGCGTGCCGTCAGGCAGCGCCAGTTTCACCCCACGCAGCGCCGCCCCGACCGTTTCCGCAGAGGACGAGTGCCCGAGGCTGTGCATGTCGTGGTAAGCGGGCAGGCCTATCAGCAACGCGACGTTCTTCGGCACGGCCGCCAAAGCCCGCTCCGTCTCGTCGCGCACGTAGCCCGCGTACGCGCTCTCGCTCCACAACTCGGTGTCGTACGTCATCAGGGCGATCTGATCCACGCGCTCGGCGACCTGGTGCAGGTAGCCGACAGACCACCAGGCGTCGCGCCCGGCCACGGCCTCCATCGCCCAACGCATCCCCGGCACCGGCTCGACCTGCTCGCCGGACACCGACAGCACTCCGCCCGCCGCGTGGACGACGGGCTCAACCGCCGACAGGAGGGCGAGGTAGCCGGGATCCGCATCCCCTATGGGCTCGAGGTCGAGGTGTACCCCGCCGAAGCCGCGCGCCATCACCGCACGAGCCGAAGCGACGATGTGGGCCCGGACCGCCGGGTCCTCCAAGTTCATCGCGCCGACCGGCTCGACCTCGTCTCCGAGCCACGCCTGCACCCGCACGCTGGGTATCGACGTCCGGATCTGGTCGACGAACCACTCCGCCCGCGGCGCCTTCGCCGGGTCCAGCGTCCCGTCGTCATTGAGCGGCCCGACGTGCACGAACACGTCGGTGATCCCGGTGCCACGCAGCTGCAACGCGAGCGCGGCGGCGTCCGCCTCGTTCTCCCGGCCGTCCACCCAGGAATGCCCGAGCCATAGCGCATCGTGACTGGTCGATCGCGCGACCGCCGAGCTCGGCGTGCCGAGCCCCTGCACCGAGAAGGCCGCCCAGCGGCCCCCGATCAACACGCTGATCGCCGCGAGCACGGCCATCGACTTGCCCACCAACTGCCGGGCCACACCCGGGCCGTACGCGGAGATCATTCCCACTTGCGCAGGTTAGTGGATCATCGTCGCGCGGTTAACCCCTTTCCGCTCCGCGGGATGGAATGAAAAGGTAATGGAACAATGCGTCGGCCTCGGTTCCGGTGCCGCCGCCGCCCGTCGTCCCGGTCGGCTCGGCCAGTGGGCTGAGAAAGACCGGCCGTATCTTCGCGGGAAAGCGCAGCCGCGCATACGCCGTGCCGAGCGCGCCGAGGCCGTCGAGGAGGAATGCCGGGTTCGCCGCGATGACCACCGGCTCACCCTCGTACCCGACCTCGACGGTGACGTCCGCCAAGGCGTGATCGCCGGAACCCGCCGAGACCTTCACCTGTCCGGGCGTGAGTTCCAGCCGCACCGGCGTGTGTCGCTCGGCCACCAGCGCGATCGCCCGTACCGCCTCCGTCAGCGCCGCCACGTCGAGCACCGCCTCGCCGGCGTACTCGTCGGGGAAGAGCTGGGCGTAGCGAATGAACTCGCCGTCGAGCTGGCGCAGCGTGAGCTCCAAGCCACCCACGGCCAATCCGAGCCGTCCATCGCCGAGTCCTATGCAGACCTGTTCCGCGCCTGGCAGCAGCTTCGCCGCCTCCGACAATGCCCGCGCCGGGACCAACGCCGCCGCCTCGGCTCCGGCACCCACCGCCTCAGTGAGCTGCCAAGGCACGTCGACTCGGGCGAGCCGATACCGGTCGGTGGAAACCATGCGCAGGTATGCGGGCCCGAACTCGAGCCGAGCACCGGTAAGGAACGGAAGCGCGTCGTCGCGTTCGGCCGCCATCGCGACGCGCGCCGCAGCCGTCGCGAGTGCCGCGCCGCTCACCGTGCCGACGGACTCGGGAAAGTCCGGCAGCGCCGGGTATTCCTGCACGGGCATGCAGGTCAGCGTGTACCGGTACGCGCCGCAGGCCAGCACGAGATGCCCGCTCTGCCCAGTCGTGGCGACTTCCCCCTGCGCACCGTCTTGGCCGCCTGCGGCCTTCGGCCCGCCCTCAAGAACGAGCTCCACCGGCACGTCCGGCAGCACCCGCGTGATCTCGGCCAGCAGCTTCCCGGAGACCAGGACCGTGCCGGACTCGCCGACCCGCGCCGGCGCCGTAGCCCGCACCGCGAGCTCGAAGTCGAACGCCGCGGCCCGCAACGTCCCCGCCTCCGCGTCAGCGGTGAGCAGCAGACCCGCGAGCGTAGGCGCGGCCGGACGCGCGGCGAGCGCCTTAGCTGCACCGCCGACTATCTCGGCGAACGCGCCGCGCTCGATCTCGACCTTCATCCCGACTCCCCGTCTGCTGATCTTCCCTGATCACCCTCAGTCTGACGGTGCCCTCCGACAATTTCCGCGCCTCGCTCGTAGACTGCTGATCCGAGCGTGCGGTTCGCAGAGCACTGGGAGCGACTGGTGGGATTCGAGGTCGGCGTCGCCGATGAGCAGGACTGGGCCGAAGTCGTCGCTTGGGCGGCCGAGGAGCAGTGGAATCCGGGGCTGGCCGACCGGGCGCACTTCCTCGCGCAGGATCCGGACGGTTTCTTCCTCGGGCGCCTCGACGGTTGCCCGGTGTCAGCGGTCTCCGTCGTCGCCTACGACGACGCGTACGCGTTCCTCGGCTTCTACCTCGTACGGCCTGATCTGCGCGGCCGCGGCTTCGGCCTCGCCACCTGGCGCGCCGGCCTGGAACACGCGGGCTCTCGCACGGTGGGCTTGGACGGCGTCGTGGGGCAGCAGGCCAACTACCGCAAGTCCGGCTTCACCTTTGCTCATCGCACGCTGCGATACTCGGGCGTACCGACCGTCAGCCACTCCGCTCGTGCACAGTCGGGCGATCTGGTCGAGGTCGGCGAAGAAGCCGGCGTCGTGCACGCGGTGGCCGACTACGACAGCCACTGCTACCCGGCCGACCGGCCCGAATTCGTCACGCGCTGGGTCGCCAGCCCGCATCACACCGCCTACGCGTGTCTGCGCGACGGCCGCGTAGCCGGGTACGGAGCGATCCGCCCAGCACACGACGGCCACCGGATCGGCCCGCTGTTCGCCGACACCGCGCAGGACGCGGCCGCGCTCTTCGACGCGCTGGCCGCCTCGGCCGCGGGCTCACCCGTCATGCTCGACGTGCCCGAGCCGAACCAGGCAGGGCTCGCGCTGGCGAAGTCGCGCGGGCTGGAAGAGGTCTTCGAGACGGCCCGCATGTACACCGGTCCGATCCGCCCGCTGGCCGGTCACAAGATCTTCGGAGCCACGACACTCGAACTCGGGTAGCGCTTCGGGCTACTCGGTGGCGTAGAAGATCGTCAATAGATTGACTTCGATACCGCTCTCCTCGTGGTCGAACGCGCAGAACTCGCTTGCCAGCGCGGCAACGCGCTCAGCGAACTCGGCCGCCTTCGCCTGCGGGATCCGCACGCTCGAGATGGTGCCGGCCGAGGCCACATGGGGCGGATGCTCAAGCGCGTCCTCCCGGCGCAGGTACGTCCGCCCCGCCCGCAGCGCATCCTGGTACCGCCCCAGAAACTCGTCGATCGCGGCTCCGGCCGCCGCCTCGATCACGCCGGAGGCGAGCCCGTCGCCGGGCTGCGGCCTGAGGGCGAATTCGGCCGCCGCGGTCCGGTAGTGCTGCTCCACGATCCCGCCGACCAGCCTCAGCTCGGCGACCTGGATAAACCCCGTCTTGAGCAAGAGCTTGATGTGGCGGTAGAGCTTGGTCGGCGGCTCTCCCAGCTCCGTCGCGATCTGCTTGACCGTGAAGTTGCGCGGCTCCACGTGCGCGCCGTCCTGCATAAGGCGCATGATCCGGATGCGCAGGGGGTCCGCGATGGCTTTGATCGCGGCGGGATCGCTGATCGTCCGGCGCCGCTCGACTTCGGGCAGGTTCTGCGGGCCGAGAGGCAGCGCCTCGACGTCTTCCTGCTTCCCACTCGCCATGCCGCAATGTTACACAGTGCGCGAGCATTCTGCTTGACAGCATCATTCACGCATGCGTGAATGATGCTAGACCCGCAAATGCGACTCGCTGATGCGGAACCTCAGGGGCAGGGACTGATGACCACCATGGCCGAACCGGCTGACTCCACCACCGCCACCGCGGTGAACTCCGTATCCACCACCGAAACCGCCGTCACCACCGTCACCGTGCCAGGCGCGGCCGCCGGCTCCGTCTGGCGCAATCCGCGCCTGCAGATCCTCAACCTCGGCGCCTTCGCCGCGCTGACCGGCGTCGCCGTCGCCGACGTGGTCTACCCGCTGCTCGTCCTCGGCTTCACCGGCAAGCCGATCCTGGCCGGGCTCTTCGGCGCGATCCAGTTCACCGCGATGGTGCTCTGCTCGATTCCGGCAGGCGCGTTCATCGACCGCCACGACCGCCGGCGGGTGCTGGTGACCAGCGAGATCGTGCGGGCGCTGCTGGCCACCGCGCTCGCCGTCAGCCTCGCCGCCGGCCACGTCTGGCTGATCGAGGTCTACCTCGTCGCCATGGCCCTAGGCGCCTGCCAACCCTTCAGCAGTGTCAGGATCCTGGCCCTGCGCGGCGTGGTCCCGGCCGAGCAGGTGACCCCCGCGCTGGCCGCACAGCAGATCTTCAACGGCGTGGCCGCGCTCCTCGGCCCTGCGCTGGGAGCCATGATGTTCACCCTCAGCCGCTCGTTGCCGTTCACGGTGATCGCGGCCGGCATGGGCGTATCCGCCACCTGCGCCTACCTCGTGCGCTTCGACTCGCGTCCCGTCGCCGACGTGCCCGGGAGCGGGAGCGGGGACTCTGACGGCCCGCTGGCCGGCCTGCGCATCATCTGGCGGTCCGCAGTGATGCGATCGACCATGCTGTTCATCACGATGATCAACCTCATCGGGGTACCGCTGGACCTCGTCATCATCCTCGAAGCCCGGCACCAGGGCGTGCCGACCCGCTATCTCGGCGCGATCCTCGCCTGCTTCGCGGCCGGCGGCATTCTCGGCGCACCGCTGGTGCCGCGCGTGCATGCGTTGCTGCGCCCCGGAAACGTGCTCGCCGCCTTCGGCGCGGGGGCCGCCGCGGTCATCGCGTTGCTCGCGGCGCCGTTCGGCGGGTTCTGGATGGCCGGCTGCATGCTCTCGATAGGCCTGCTGCTGCCGGCCGTCGAAATCCTGGTCAATGTGCTGATTCTGCAGCAGGTCCCGGACCATCAGCGCGGCAGGGTGATGAGCGCGACTATGACGTTCATGGGCCTCGGTACTCCGCTGGGCGCGGCCTTCGGCGGCACCGTGCTCCAAGTGCTCTCCCCCGCCACCGTCCTGATCGGCGCGGCCGCCCTGCTCGGGTGCGTCACCCTGATCGCGGTCAGTCAGCCGGATCTGCGTGCCGCCCAGTGGCCGGCGGGTTCGTCATCAGACGCAGCCGGTAGCTAGCGCCGAGACTCAACACCGTGAGTCCGGCACACACCACCGGAACGTAGTTGCCGTAATGATCATAGGGCGTATCAGCCGCCTGCAAAGGGACGTTCGCGACCACGCTGCCGACCACCGATTTCGGCAGCCATGCCAGCTGACGCCCCTGTGCGTCAAAGGCTGCTGATACGCCCGCCAATGAGGTCTGGACGGCCGGCCGGCCGGTCTCCGCAGCACGCACCGCCGCGAGACTCGCATGCTGCGCCGGCTCCCAACTGCCCTGGAAGGTCGAATCCTCCGACTGGTAGACCAGCAGTTGGGCACCGTGGTCCGCCTCCGTGCGGCCCATGTCAGGGAACGCCGATTCGAAGCAGATCAGGGGTCCGATATTCGTTCCGCCGGCCTTGAAGACGTCCAGCCCGTTGCCCGGCACCAGATTGACGCCCGCAGCCTTCGTCAGGCCGGTGAGCCAGCCGAGCTCGCCGCGGAACGGGATGTACTCGCCGAACATCACCAGCCGCGTCTTCGCGTACTCGCCGTGGATGCCGCTGGCCGTGTACAGATAGCTGACTTTCCGGGCGTCGTGATCAGCTTGCACGGCATTGCCGTTGACCAGGACCGGCGCCCCCAAGGCCGCGGAGAGCGCCTCGATCTGCTGTTGATCCGCGGCGTCGCGGGACAGATCGTCGCCGGCGCTGCTCTCACCCCAGACGACCAGATCGATATGCGAACCTTGCCGCACCAGCGCCCTGGTCAAAGCGACACCTTCTTCGTCGCGCGCCTGCGGGTCGTGGATGACGCCGGGCTGCACCAGCGCCACGTTCAACTCCCGCGAGGCGGCCGGCAGCGCGTGCGTCGCGAACCAGAGCGGACCGCCGGCCACCGCGAGAGCGAGGAGCGCACCCGCAACTGCGCGCACGGGCACGCGCGCTCGGACGATCAGCACGACGGCTGTGTTCGCGAACATGATCGCGAAGCTCAGCAGCCAGACGCCGCCGAGAGACGCGAGCCCCAACTCGGCGGGGTGGTCCCACTGACTCGCCCCGAGCAGCGACCACGGGCCGCCGAAGGGCTTCCAGGAACGCACCACCTCGATCAGCACCCAGCCCGACGGCACTGCGGCGAGCGCGAGCAGCGATCTCCCCCATCCCAGCCGGCCGGCCGGTCCGTGTGGTTCAGGCAGCCCGGGCGGTTCAGGGCGCAGCACGGCCCACACCAGCACCCCCCACGGCAGCCAGAGCAGCCCCAGCGCCGCCGCACCCAGCGGGAAGAAATAAATCAGGTTGGGCACAAGCCAGTACAACGTCGCCGCGACGAAGCCGAACCCGCCCCACCAGCCGCGCAGCGCCGCCTCCCAGCGCGTGTCCGACGCCCCTATCAGCAGAAGCAGCGGCACGAAGGCCACCCAGGCCAGCACCCCGAGATCCGGCGCCGGAAACAGCAGAACCCCCACCGCCCCTGCCGCCGCCGTCCCCAGGCGCGGCATCCATCTGCTGCCCGAGCTCCTCACATATCGCGTCATACCCGGACGATGGCGTTCACTACCGGCCGGAATAACGGATTGCCGCGCTGATCAACGCGCCGAAACAATGACGTCCATGACCGATCTCGACATCAGCGTCTTCGAACCGCCGGAATCCGATTGGGAGGTGTGGCGCGATCTCCGTCTCGCCGCACTCCGCGACGCCCCCGGCGCCTTCGGCGAGACGCTCACCGCAGCACTCCAGCGCGACGAGGACAACTGGCGTGGCGCGTGGCGCGCCGAACCGCCGCAGCCCCGGTTCATCGCCGCGATCGCCGGCAAGCCCCAAGGCATGTGCTCGATCGTCCTCCCGGCCGACCACGACTTCCAGCCGCTGATCATCGCGATGTGGATCTCCCCTGTTGCCCGCGGCCGCGGCCTCGGCCCGGCGCTGCTCGACGCCTGCGTCGCCTGGTGCCGGCGCAACAGCTTCGCGCGCCTGCGCCTCGGCGTCGTCGAGGACAACGAGGCAGCCGCTCGCCTCTACGCCCGCTACGGCTTCCGCTACGACGGCACCGGCGAACCGCTTCTGTCGGATCCCTCGAAGCTGGTCATGTGGATGGAGCTGCCGATCAAGACGAACGCGCCGGCCGACGCTGTGGACCCAGTCCCGTCGCTGAAGCCGATCGCCGTACCGAGCCCGACCCTCGCGACGGAAGCGACCGCCTGACCCGGCCCGGCCCTCTCGACGGGCCGGTCTCCCACCCGAGCCAGTGATGGCGGCGAAACCGATCGCCCTGCCAAGTCCGGACCATGGCGACGTAGCCGACCGCCCAACCAAACCAGGCCGCGGCGACGAAGCCGCCACGCTGCTCGCGTCGACTATCGTGCAGACCCCGGAGTCGATCAGCGTGCCCGACCACGAGCTGACGCGCTGACCCGTCGACGTCCTGTCTCCCTCCACAGCGCACTGCTGCACGGGGCCGCGAGCGCTGCACCCTCAGCACTCCTCTCAGCACCGCCCCGTCAGAACTCCAATCAGTACTGCTCGCGGGGCAGCCCGTCAGCGTCGCTCCGTAGGCACCGCTCCGTCAGCGCTGCTCGCGGGGCGGCCCGGCGGCGATCCGCTCGCGAATCAGCTCAAGCGGGCTGCCTTCCTCGGTCCCTTCCCAACGCACCTCCAGCCACCACGTGCACCCGTCCTCGCCGTGGCCGGCGACGTACCTCGCCGCCTCCGGGTCATCCCCGCGCGTCTGGCCTTCCGCGACCATGTCGATGTCGGGCGCCGCGCCGTGCTCCGCGAGCCACGCGCGCAGCTCGCGCCGATCCTGCGAGGTCGCGGGCACGTCCGGCGGGGAGTACTCCGGAATCACCCCGTCACACCGTGCCGCCCGCCGCATCGATTTCGGCCGCGGCCAGCGCCCCACGACCCAGATCGGCAGCTTCTCCTGCACCGGCCGCGCGAGGTCCACGAGTTCGCCGCGTTCGGTCGCGTCGAAGTCGAAATGGCGCCCGTGATACGTCCGGCCGCCCGACCACAGCGTCCGGATCAAGTCGATCCCTTCGTCCAGACGCTCGGCCCGTTCCCGCCGGTCGGACACCTCCTCGGTCCCCATCACCATGTCAGGGTACGCACCGAGCCCGACGGCGAGGATCGCCCGGCCGTGGGAGAGCTGGTCCAAGGTCGCGGCCTGACTCGCCACCTTCCACGGCCGCCGCCAGGGCAGCGGCGTCAGCAGCGTGCCCAGCCGGACCCGGTTGGTGCGCACCGCCATCGCGCACAGCAGACCCCAGGCGTCGATGCCGTAGACGCCCTCCCAGACGAAGACGCCGTCCCAGCCGGCCTTTTCCGCCAGCACGGCGAGCTCGAGCTGCTCCGTCGCGTCGCCTCCCGGCAGGACCACCCCGTAACGCATCTGATCACCCATGCGACCAGGCTAACCGCGACCTCCGACAAAACTTCGCAGGCCGCCCAAATCGCCCGCTCTCGCCGCGCGCGTCTCGCTCATCGCCGTGGGCCGAAGCCGCTCCGCCCGCACAGCCGTCCGCCTATTCGGCGTCGATCCAGTCGAAGAAGACCTTGCGCGTCGGCAGGTCCACCTTCGTCAGCCGCACCCGCACTTCAGTACCCTGCGGAAGATCGTGCCCGTCCAGGCGCGCTATCACGGCCGGGTCGCGCAGCATCACCGTTCCGGCGTCCGGTTTGCCGTTCTGGTCCCAGTCGATCCGGTCGTTGAGGTCGAGGACGACCCCGATGAACTCGTCACCGATCGACTCGCTCAGCACCACGGTCTCGGCGAGATCGATGCACGCCCGCTCCACCGCCTTGGAATCCCGCTCGCCGCGCTCCATCTCTCCCGGCAGTACCGGCAGCGCTGTGCGCACCCAGTCCGGCACCGGCTCGCCGGCAGCCAGCGCCAGGCACGTCTCCGAGGTGTAGCGGTCGATCAGCCGCCGCAGCGGTGCCGTGGCGTGCGCGTACTCCAAAGCCAGAGCCGCATGGCGGTGATTTACCGGAACCTCGCCGTCGAACGGGGTGTATCCGGCGCCCCGGAGCAAAGCCATGGACTCCCACAGCAACGCCGCCTGGTGCGGGTCATCCGGCGTCAGGGCATTGATGATCTGCTGGAAGCCGCGTCGTTCCGGCCAGGCCAACCCGAGCGCCTTCGCCGCGCGGCGCAGCCGGCGCAGCATCACCGGAGAGGGGTTCGGCAGCGTGCGCAGCACACCGATCCGCCCCTCCAACATGATCGAGGCCGCGGCTGCGCCGATCAGCAGCGAGATCTGCGCGTTCCAGCGCTCGATCGGTCGCTCGACGGCGTAAGACAGCCGCCAACCCTCCGCGGCCGCCGCCACGTCCTGAGTCGGGATGTTCAGGATCAGTCCGCCCCGCGCGGTTTGCCGCGCTTCCAGCATCGTGCCGATCTCGCGCAGCAGACTGATGACCTCGGGCGCCGTGCCGTCGGCCAGGGCGCGCTCCATCGCCGGGTAGTCGAGTTGGGCGCGCGAGCGAACCCGTGCCCGGCACACGTCCACTGCCGTCGTGCGGCCGTGACCGTCCACGTCTACGCACCACAGCACCGCGGGCCTCTCCTCGCCCGGCAGCAGCGAGGCCGCGCCTTCCGAAAGCTCGGCCGGGTGCAAAGGGATCCGGCCGTCGGGCAGGTAGTACGTCAGGACACGGCGATGCGCCTCACGGTCGAGCTCCCCGCCCGGCGCGACGAACGCGGCGACGTCCGCGATGGCGTACCAGACCCGGTAACCCGCCCCGCCCGCGCGCCGCTCGATCGCCATGGCCTGATCCAGATCGCGCGATCCCGGCGGGTCGAGCGTGATCAGTTCCAAGTCGGTGCGGTCGAGGGCAGGCAGGCGCGGAGCCCGGCACGCCTCGTGCGCCTCGGCGAGGACCGCGTCCGCGAAGCCGTCGGGCAGCGCGTGCTCGGTCCGAATCGCCGCAAGGCCTTCGGGCATGCCGGGCCGCACCGGGGGCAGGTCGGCCGGTCCTTCGAGATTCAGAGCGGGGCGGGGCACCAGCGCAGCGTACGTGAGCGCACGCGGAGATGCACGTCCGACACGTCACAGGCCGTGCATCCCCGGGTGTGCTTGCGTGGTCGCCGCCTCACTTGGTCCGGTCGTGGTCTCCCGTCTTGCCGTCGATGAGCTCGCGGAGAATGTCGATATGGCCGGCGTGACGGGCCGTCTCCTCGATCATGTGCACGACCACCCACCGCAGCGAAACCGGATCGCCGTTCCAGGCCCGCCCGACGAAGTCGAGATCATGCTCCTCGATGACCTTGTCGGCGGCCGCACACGCGCGTTCGTAGAAAGCCAGGACCGACTCGGCGGTCTCGCCCTCCTCGATGCGCAGGTCGGCTTCTTCATCGTCGTCATCGAAGGGCAGCGGCTCGGTCGGCACGCCGAAGGTCTCGCAGAACCAGCCGTACTCCACCGCGCCGAGGTGCTTGATGAGTCCGAGCAGGTTCGTTCCCGAGGGCACGAGAACGCGGCGCAGCTGCTCCTCGCTGAGCCCTTCGATCTTCCAGAGCAGGGCTTTGCGATGGCGGTCGATGCTCACGTGGAGGATGTCCTTCTCCGACCCCGTGCGCACGTCAGAGTTCTTCAGATTGATCACAGGTGTTGTCCTTAGTTCGAGGGTTCTGATCAGGGCCGGGCCGGGTTGGAGCTGCGCGAACGCATCTTCCACTCGCGTTGACGCTCGGCGGCCACGCGCGCATCCGACCGCGAGGCGACCCAGGCGTTCTCCCGAAGGAGCTTGCGGTAGCTGTCCAGCCTGCGTTGCGGCAGCGTCCCGAGGGCCACCGCCGCGGTGACGGCGCACCCGGGCTCCGAGGCGTGGCCGCAGTCGGCGAAACGGCACGCGGAGGCGAGTTCGAGCACGTCGTTGAAGGCCTGATCCACTCCGGACTCACCGCCGAAGAGCCCGACACTGCGCAGCCCCGGCGTGTCGATGAGCGCGCCGCCGCCGGGGAGCGCCACCAGTTCGCGGGTCGTGGTGGTGTGCCGCCCCTTCTCGTCCACCGCGCGAGTAGCACCCGTGGCCATGACGTCCGCACCGCAGAGAGCGTTGGTCAACGTGGACTTACCGACGCCCGACTGCCCGAGCAGAGCGGCGGTACCCGAGCCGAGGAGCTCCGATAGCTCGAGCATGCCGACGCCGGTCAGGGCGCTGACAGCGACGACGGTGACGCCGGGGGCGACCGCGGCAACCTCGTCGACCCAACTCGGGTCATGAGGCGCGTCGGCCTTGGTGAGCACGACGACAGGTATGGCGCCTGATTCCCAGGCCAGCGCGAGCAGCCGCTCGATGCGCCCCGCATCCGGCTTGGCGGCGAGCGAAACGCTGATGAGCACGTGGTCCACGTTGGCGGCGAGCACCTGCCCATCCGACCGCTCCCCCGCACTGCCGCGCACTACGGCTGTGCGTCGCGGAAGAAGGGCACTGATGCTGGCCGGTTGGCCGGCGTCCATGTGCACGACGGCCCAGTCCCCCGTGCAGGGATTGCGCATCGGATCGGCCGAAGAGATACCGGACCAGTCGGCACGCACCGTGCGCAGCAGGCCGGGGTCATCGTCGTCTGCGACAAGGACGTCGCAGAGCCCTCGGTCGACGCGAACGACGCGCCCAGGGACCGCTCCGGAGGCGAGGAAGGGGGTGAAGCAGGTATCGAAGGTGACATCCCACCCGAGCATGGGCGGAAAGTGAAGACTGGTCGTAGACCGGTCGAGAGAAGACAAGTTGAGCCTTTCGAAGAGGATCGCAAGTATCCCCGACGAGCCGTACCGGCTTGTGGTGGCGCGGCGACGTACGGTCGCAGAGCCCATACAACAGCGCAGAGCGCTGGTCAGACCGGTCGGACGTCGGACGTGAAATCGGTGAGTACTGCTGCGAAAGCGGACACGCTGTAGACAGTGACGGCCATCGAGGCTCACCTCCTTCACTCGACTCGCGCCCTCGCAAGGCGAGAACGGTGCCGATCCCCCGGCACGGCTGAGACAGTACAGCCAGAACCGGATCCCTCGCAAGGGTTTTTCTCAGCGCCGCCGTCGGGCCAGCACGCCAGGTCTGCATGACCCTGACGATCACCGCCGGCGCGTGAAACAGCCCGCCTCCCCGCGGGCCGGCTGGATACGCTCGTAGACATGAGCGCTCTCATTCGCGTCACCTACCGCAAGTACGACGGATCGCTGCACTGGAACGGCGTGCTGCGCCGCCTCGGCGAGGACGACTACGGCGTCTGGCTGGGTTGGGGCGCCGGCCTGACGATGCGGCCCGGCTACAACCCGCCGGTCACCTTCAAGGAGCCTCAAGTCGCGCTCTTCCCCAGGAACGCATGGTGGACCGGCACTTTCCACACGGCACCCAACGAGGTCGAGATCTACTGCGACATCACGACGATCCCGCAGTGGCCGACGCCGGACGAGGTCACCATGGTGGACCTGGACCTCGACGTGATCAGAATGCGCGACGGGCGACGCACCTTCATCGACGACGAGGACGAGTTCCTGGAGCACCAGGTGCGGTTCAGTTACCCGCCAGAAGTCATAGCCGCCGCACGCAACCAAGCTGACTCGCTGCTCCCGGAAGTCGCCGGCGACGCCGAGCCGTTCCGGCAGGCGTTCCACGGCTGGCTGAGCAAGGTCGAACACTGCGAAGGCGACCCAGCGGCGGCCGCTTGACAGAACCCGAAAGCGGCTGTGCACTAACGGTGGAAATTGTGGCAATACCGAGTGAATCTGTGTGCGATCTCGTCTGTATCTGCTGCCTCCGGCGCCTCTCGCGCCGTTTTCCCACGAGGAGCACCCGCTCATGCGAACACGATTGTGGCGCCCGCGGACGGCCGCCCTCGGCCTGGCCGCCGCGGCGCTAGCGCTCAGTCCCCTTACTCCCGCGTACGCGGCGCCCACCGCCGCGTCCACGACCACCCACAACAGCGCCGCTCTGAACGCTACGAACCCGACCGCTCACGGCGGCGCTGCCCTGAACGCGTCCACGACCACCGACGACGCGGCTTCCGTGACCGAAGCGAACGCGGCGGGTCAGGCCGGCGCCGCCGCTCCGGCCGCCACGACCACCACCCCCGTCACCGTCAACGGCACATCGGCCGGCCGCACGTTCGACGGCATCGGCGCGATCAGCGGCGGCGGGGGCAACTCCCGCCTCCTCATCGACTATCCGCCCTCCGAGCGCCCCGCCATCCTGAACTACCTCTTCAAGCCCGGTTACGGCGCCGACCTGCAGATCCTCAAGGTCGAGATCGGCGGCGACACCAACTCCACCGACGGCTCGGAATCCAGCATCGAGCACACCTCCGGCACCGTGAACTGCGGCACCGGCTACGAGTGGTGGCTGATGGAGCAGGCGAAGGCGCTCAATCCCGCCATCAAGCTCTACGGTCTGGCCTGGGGAGCGCCCGGGTGGATCGGCGGCGGGAACTTCTGGTCCACCGACACGATCAACTACCTGGTCGCCTGGCTCGGCTGCGCCCAGTCACACGGCCTGAGCATCAACTATCTCGGCGGCTGGAACGAGCGCGGCTACAACATCTCCTGGTACGAGCAGCTGCGCAGCACCCTCAACGCGGACGGCTACGCGAACGTCACCATCGTCGGCGCCGACTCGGACTGGTCGATCGCCGGCGACATCGACGACAACTCCGCCTTCGCCACCGCCGTGGGCATCATCGGCACCCACTACCCGTGCGGCGGAGACGGAGGCAGCGCGGACACCTGCTCCACCACCAGCGCGGCGTTGTCCTCCGGAAAGCCGCTGTGGGCCAGCGAAAACGGCTCGCAGGACACCAACTCGGGCGCACCGGCGATGATCCGCTCCATCGTGCGCGGATACACCGACGCGAGCATGACGGCGTACATCAACTGGCCACTCGTCGCGGCGATCTACCCGAACCTCGGCTACGACACCACCGGCCTGATGGTCGCCAACTCCCCGTGGTCCGGCGCCTACGAGGTCGGCGCCGAGACGTGGGCCACCGCACAGGTCACCCAGTTCACCGCACCCGGCTGGCAGTTCCTCAACACCGGCAGCGGCTACCTGGGCGGCTCGGAGTCCAACGGCGCGTACGTCAGCCTGAAGTCCACCAACGGCTCCGACTACACCACGATCCTCGAGACGACGACCGCGACGGCCGCGCAGACCGCGACGTTCACCGTCGGCGGCGGCCTCTCGACCGGCACCGTCCACGTCTGGACGACGAATCTGGGCTCGAACAACCCGTCGGCCTACTTCGTGCACAGCCAGGACATCACCCCCTCCAACGGCACATACTCGCTCACACTCCAACCCGGCTACATCTACACGGTCTCGACCACCACCGGCCAGGGCAAAGGAACTGCGGCGTCCCCGGCCACGGCCGATCTCCCGCTGCCGTACACCGACACGTTCAGCAGCGACGCGACCGGCAGCGAGGCGAAGTACCTGTCGGATCAGAACGGCTCCTTCGAGATCCGGCCCTGCACCGGCGGCCGCAGCGGGCAGTGCGTCGAGCAGATGGCGGCTCAGGCCCCGATCAGCTGGGACAACCCATCGAACCCGTACACGACCCTCGGCGATCTCAGCTGGACGAACTACACCGTCTCGGCCTACGCCCTCATGAACCAAGCCGGCGCGGTGCAACTGCTCGGGCGTGTCGGCTCACAGCATCCCTTCTCGGTCGCCGGTATCGACGAGTACTACCTTCAGTTGTCGAACACCGGCGCGTGGCAGATCGTCAAGAACGATTACAACGGCACCCTGACGACCCTCGCCTCAGGTACGGTCACCGCACCCGGGACCGGCAGTTGGAGCCAGCTCGCGTTGAGCTTCAGCGGCACCAAGATCACCGCCGCGATCAACGGCACGACCGTCGGTTCGGCCACGGACGCGTCGTACTCCCACGGCCAAGTCGGTCTGGGCGTGAACGGCTGGCAGACCGACGAGTTCGCCAACCTGTCCATCACCCCGATCGGCACCAACCCCGTCGCGGCGACGTACCAGCTGCTGAACGAGAGCAGCGGTCTGGCCCTGGCCACGGCCAGTGGCTCCACCGCCCAGGGCGCCGGCATCGTCCAGGCCACCCTGCTCCAGCCGACCGCATCAGGCGCGACGGACCAGCAGTGGCAGCTCCTCGGCCAAGGCAACGGAACCGACGTGCTGACGAACGTGGCCAGCGGAATGGTCCTCGACGTCCCTGCCAGCTCCACGACGTCGGGCGTCCAGCTCGACCAGTGGAGCGCCAACGGCGGCGCCAACCAGCAGTGGCAAGTCGCCCAGAACGCCGACGGCAGCTACACGCTGACCAGCGCCAGCAGCAGCCTCGCCGCCGAAGTGGCCGGCAGTTCGTCCGCCACCGGCGCCGCCGTCGACCAAGCGAGCTCAACCGCCGCGGCGAACCAGAAGTGGCTGCTCGTCTCGGTCCCCGAGCCGAACGCGACATACACGCTCGTCAACCACAACAGCGGCCTGGTCGCGGACATCACCGGCGGCTCGACGTCCAACGGCGGCCTGTTGATTCAGTGGGTCCCCAACGGCGGCCTCAACCAACGCTGGACACTCACCCCGCTCTCCGGCGGCTACGACACCGTCACCAACGTCAACAGCGGCCTCGTCCTCGACGTCCCGAACAGCTCGACCACCCAGGGCGCCCAGCTCGAACAGTGGTCCGCCAACGGCGGCACCAACCAGCAGTGGACGCTGACTGAGCTCGCCGACGGCTACTACACCCTGACCGCACGCAACAGCGGCATGGCGGCAGACGTCAACGGCGCCTCGCTCGCCGAAAACGCGACGGTGATCCAGTGGCCGTCGAACGGCGGCACGAACCAGCAGTGGCAGCTGAACCTGGCCTACTGACGAAACCGCAACAGCGGGCTTCCCGCCCCCGGGACGGTGCCGAGCCGACGCTCCATCGGCGGCTCGGCACCGTCCTCCTCCATCTCATCCCCTCTCCGTCCCGCACCCCTCTCGTCGGCCTCGACCGCGATCCTGCTTCCGCACTGCGTCTACACCGCGCCCACACCGCGCCCACGGCAGCGAACTGCGATCATCGATGCTGTGACCGACTCCCGCTCTGCCAGCTCTGCGGACAGCGCCGGTGCCGCGCCGCGCACCGTCACTCCCGCCCCCGCCCCCGCCCCCGCCCCCGCCCCCGCCCCGACCGCCATATCCGCTGCCACCGCGACTGCCACTGCCGATGCCACCGCGACTGCCACTGCCGGCGCCACTGCGACTGCGACTGCGACTGCGACTGCGACAGCCACCGCGATAGCCACCGCGACAGCGACAGCCGTCATCGGCGGACGCGCACCAGCAGACGCTGCGGCCGAAGCCATCGAGAACGCCACCATGGCCGACCTGCGGAAGGTCCTCGCCGACCACGGACGCTATTGGGGCGAGCGTGATCTGCGCGCCCTCCACCTCTCCGCCCTCGTGCAAGAGTTCGGCGACACCTGCCTGGTGGCGAGATCCAAGGACGGCATCCGGGGCTACCTCTTCGGCTTCGTCGCACCGGGCGGCACCGGCTACGTCCACCTGATCGCCACCCGCGACGACGCCCGTGGCCGCGGCCTCGGCCGAAGCCTCTACGCCGCCTTCATCGACGCCGCCCGCGCCGCCGGGGCGACCCGCCTCAAGGCGATCACGTCGCCAACCAACGCCGGCTCGATCGCGTTCCACCGCAACCTCGGCTTCGCCGCAGAGATCGTCGAGGACTACGACGGCCCCGGCCAGGACCGCGTCGTCTTCACACGCCCGCTGGACATGACGGCATAGCTCTGCGATCGAGTGCGAACGCGGCGGCCAACAGCATCAGCAGCTTCAATCGGCAATCAGCGTACCCGTCTTCTAGATCGAGGGGTTGGTTCGGCGCGTAGGTCAGCGCGCCACATGCCCTGCGGCCACGAGAAGCCCACTTCACGATGCCGGCCGCACGCCCGACCCACACCCCACGACCCCGGCCCACCGCCCGGCGTGCGCCGCAGGCCCCTGCCGACGTGTGACGTGCGCTGCGGGCCCCGGACCCGACCCAGGCCCGCCACGCCGGGCCCGCCACGCCCCACCCCACCGCGCCTCGACCACAGCGACAGCCACAGCGACAGCCACAGCGATAGCGACAGCGACAGCGACAGCGACAGCGACAGCGACAGCGACAGCGAGCATCAACCCAGACCGGCCGCTGCAGCCGGCAAGCCATCTGCAGCAGGAGTTCCAGCGCGCCGCATCACACTTCCCGACTGGCGTGCCTCTTCATCGCTCAGAACGCATCCACCTCCTCGAGGACCGCGCCCTCCGGCTCCTCGACCGCATCGTGGCCCGCTCCCCCGATGTCGTCGTGCCCGGACTCCTCGAAGTCATCGCCATCCGGCCTCTCGACATAGGCGGCGAGGCCGCGGATCGCCGTGCCCCAGCCGCCGGCGTTCGCTTTATAGCGGCGCTCGACCTCGGCCGGATCCTCCGCCTCCATCCTGCTGAACCCGCGCTCGACGACCCGCAGCCTGGTCCCCGCACCCTCCGGGGTCAGCGTGAACTCGACCAGCGTCGCGTTCATCCGCGCCGGCTCGCCGCTTTCCGCGTCGTCGGCCGCCCAGCGGAACGAGAGCGACTTGCGCTCGTCCACGTGCTCGATGATCGCGGGGAGCTTGCCCTGGTCGCCGTGGTCGAAGACGATGCGACCGCCGGGACGGAGGTCGATCTCGCCCGGCTCACCGTTGCCGAACCACATGCCGATGTGCTCCGGTTCGGTGAGCACCGCCCAGACCCGGGCCGCGTCCGCGGCGATGAAGACGTCTCGTTCGATCCGATCGTTGACGGACATGGTGAATCCCCTCGTGATTGATCATGCGTCGTCCCCAGCGGCAGGCTCGCGCTGCGAGCCGCGCCGGTGGATCTGACACCCCGTTAACCGCAACTCCATAGTTGCACATCGTCTCGCGATGCGCAAGCCTTCAGTTGCAGATCAATCTCGAGGCCTTCCCGCGCCTACCTCGCGAGGGTCTCCTTCAGCACCGCGGCGAGGCGCTCGTAGTCGGCGATCGCGTTGTACAGCTGGGCGGATATGCGCAGCAGCGTCTGGCCGTTCCACGCGTCCACTGGGCACTCGATGGCGTACTCGATGGCGAGACGGTCCGTGAATGCGACGGCCGCTTCGCGAGTGGCCGTCACTCCGGGCAGGGGAAGCAGGCGCATCGGGATGGGGTAGCCGTTCTCCTCGCCTCGGTCCGGCATCGATTCGAGGCTCGCGCTCACGCCGATTTCCGCGGCGATCAGGTGCTGGCCCGCGTGCGCGAGCGCGTTGTTGCGCCGGCGCACTGCCTCCCACCCGAGATCCTCAAAGAACTTCAGTGAAGCCGGTGCGGCGAGCCAGCCGGTGACGTCGGCCGTGGCGATCTTGCTGAAGGAGTGCGGGAATCCTTGCGGCCGCCGCCACGAGATCGGGACCGATTCCAGGCCGTCTCGCAGTTCCTTCGCCGCGTAGATCGCCGCCGTGCCCCTGGGCGCGCACGCCCACTTGTGCAGGTTGCCGGTCCAGTAGTCAGCGCCGAGTTCCTCAAGGTTCACGTCGACTGCGCCGGGGGCGTGCGCCGCGTCTACGAGGACCTTGACCCCTCGTTCCTTCAGCGCTTGCACCAGCCGCTCAACCGGAAACAGCTTCGCCGTGGACGAAGAGATGTGGTCGATGATCGCCAAGCGCGTGTCGCCGGTCACTTCGGCGAGGACCGCGCTCACCGTCTCCTCGTCGTCGCCGTCGAGGGAAACTTTCGCTACGTCGACCTCGGCTCCTGCGCGCTGGGCCGCCACTTGCGCCGCCCACAGGACCGGGCCGTAGATGTGGTCCGTGGTCAGGATCCGGTCTCCAGGCGCCAGCTTGAACGAACCGAGCACTGCGCCGACGCCCGTGGTGGCATTAAGGCACAGACCCACGCCCTCGTCGTCCGCGCCGAGGAAGCGCGCGGTCGCCAGCCGGGAACGGTCGATCGCGCCGTCCATCACTCGCCGGTAGAACCCCATCGGATTCGCATCAATTTGGTCCTGCCAGCGACGTCGCTCCGCTAGGGCCGGACGCGGGACCGAGCCGAACGCCCCATGGTTGAGATACGTCACCTTCGGGTCGAGGGCCCACTGATCCGGCAGGTACAGCGGGTCTTCGGCGGCCGCGGCGGAGATCGTCTGGTCCATGGGGATGATCGTAGACGGGACCGCTGTGGGCCGGAAGCGGTCGGGGGGCGCCTTTCCCGCCGCGCACACCGCCATCTATGCTCCCTCGCATGCTCACGGAGATGACAGAACGCTCAGATACCAATGTGATCGTCGTCGGCGCGGGGCCTACGGGTCTGCTGCTCGCGGGAGATCTGGCGGCGGCCGGGATCCACACCACGTTGGTGGAGAAGCATGCGCACGGCTCTGAGCTCACCCGCGCGTTCGTGGTGCACGCGCGCACGCTGGAGCAGCTTGACCAGCGCGGATTGGCCGAGCCGCTGATCGAGCGCGGCCGGCCGGTGCCGTCGATGCGCCTCTTCGACAAGTCCGTGATCGACCTTTCCGGGCTGCGTACCCGCTACCCGTACATGCTCGTCGCGCCGCAGACGGCCACCGAAGAGGTGCTCGCCCGGAGGGCCGAGGCGGTGGGCGTCGAGTTCGTCCGGCCGGCGCGGCTCTCGACGCTGGTGCAGGACGCGGTCGGGGTGACCGCCGAACTCGAGGATGGGCGGCGCATCCGCGCGGCGTATCTGGTGGGGGCCGACGGACACGACAGCACCGTGCGACAGTTGGTGAAGCAGCCGTTCCCAGGGCGCACCGTGGTGACGTCCGTGCTACTCGCGGATGTGCAGCTGGCCGATCAGCCGCCCGGCGTTGCCGCCACGAACTCTATCGGCGACCGGTTTAGCTTCGTCGCGCCGTTCGGCGACGGCTACTACCGGGTTATCGCTTGGGATCGGGCCCATCCAGCCTCGGAGTCCGATCCGGTCGAGCTCGAGCAGCTCCAGGACATCACGCGATCCGTGCTGGGCACGGATTTCGGCATGCACTCGCCGCGCTGGACGTCCCGTTTCCACAGCGATGAGCGACAGGTCCCGAAGTACCGCGTGGGACGGGTTTTCTTGGCCGGCGACGCCGCGCACGTGCATTCCCCGGCGGGCGGCCAGGGCATGAACACCGGCATGCAGGATGCGGTGAACCTGTCCTGGAAGCTGGCGTCTGCGCTGACCGGCGGCCCGGATGTGCTCGATTCCTACCACCATGAACGCCATCCGGTCGGAGCGAAGGTGATCAAGGGAAGCGGAGCGCTGCTACGGATCGCCATGCTGCAGTCCAATGCCGCTCGCACGGCGCGCAATGAGATCGTTTCGGCGGCTCTGCATATGCCGAAGGTGGCTCGGAAGCTTCCGCTGGCGCTTTCCGGCCTATGGGTGAAATATCCGACGCCGCGCGGCTCGCACCTGCTGGCCGGCTCGCGCGCCGAGGACCTCGCGCTGCGTGGCGAGCCGTCGCGGCTCTACGAGTTGCTGCGCATCGGAAGATTCACGCTCATCGACAGCAGTGGACAGTACGACCGCGAAGCCTCGGCCGCCGCGGCGTCCGGCCGGTTGATTGTGGCGGCAGGGATAGACCCGGACGGGCCGGCCTTGCTGGTTCGGCCGGACGGCTACGTCGCGTGGGCGGCCGACGCGGCCTACCCGGACCCGAAGGGGCTCAGCCGGGCGCTGGGACATTGGGTGCAACGGCACCGAAGCTGAGCACGTCGGACGGGCCGGCAGGGAAACCGAAAAACTCGTGGTGGGAAACGGAAAGCGAAGCGTGGGATATGGCCGAGCCCGCTGCGGCGCGCTGCACCGTCGGATCCGACGAGGATTGATAAGGTCTGTTCATGCCGAACACCCCTGTCCCCGCCCCGATCGCCGAGTTCCTCAGTCGGCCCAACCCGGCCGTGTTCGCCTCCAACCGGCCGGACGGGCAGCCGGTCTCCGTGGCCACCTGGTACCTGTACGAGGACGGTCGGATCCTGGTGAACCTGGCTGATTTCCGCAAGCGCTTGGAGTACCTGGAGCGGGATCCGCGGATCAGCCTGACCGTCCTCGACGGCGAGTCCTGGTACTCCCACGTGAGCGTGCAGGGTCGGATCGTCTCGCTCGAGCGGGACCCGGATCTCTCGGTGATCGACCGGATCTCGCGGCACTACACCGGTGACGACTACCGCGTGCGGGACCAGGGCCGGGTGAGCTGCTGGATCGAGATCGAGCGCTGGCACGCCTGGGGCGCCGCGGCGAAGCTGGCTGCATCCGTCGAGGGCTGATCCACACAGACGAAACCCGGGGCGGGGCCGCGAAGAATATGCGGCCCCGCCCCGGGTTCTTCCTGTCAAGGTCTTCCCGACGCGGACCCGATCGATCCGCGCTGCGGCATCACCAGGCCTTGTGGTCGGAACGGCGCACCAGCAGCAGCACGACAGCGGCGCCGACCAGGCCGATCACACCCGCCACGGTGAAGACGTGGTCTAGGTTGGCAGCCACCGCGGCTCGCGTTTCCGCACCCGGCTTGGCCGTAGCGGCCGAGGCGAACACCGTGCCGAGCACCGCGATGCCGAGGGCGTAGCCCAGCTGCCGGAAGGTGTTGAGAGCGCCGCCGGCCATACCCGCGCGCTGATGCGGCACCGCCGACATCG
The DNA here is from genome assembly GCF_000504285.1 of Actinospica robiniae DSM 44927. Classification (NCBI taxonomy): domain Bacteria; kingdom Bacillati; phylum Actinomycetota; class Actinomycetes; order Catenulisporales; family Actinospicaceae; genus Actinospica; species Actinospica robiniae. The sequence continues at coordinate 2,447,043 of NZ_KI632511.1, forward strand.
CCGCGGAGGTCAGCACCGGCGTGCTCATGCCCACGCCGACGCCCGTGACCATCAGGCCCGGCACGAGCGCCGTCCACGACGAGCCGGCGCCCACCAGCGTCAGCAGCAAGGTGCCGGTGCCGATCAGGGTCAGGCCCAGTCCGATCGGCCACTGCGGCGCGTACTTGCCCAGGTGCCTGCCGCCGAAGCCCGCCACCACGAACGAGGTCAGCGCCAGCGGGGAGACCGCGAGCCCCGCCCGGATCGGGCTCATCCCGAGGATCGACTGCAGCCAGATCGAGGTGTAGGTCAGGTGCGCGAACGCTCCCGCCATCAGCAGCAGACCGGCCAGCATCAGGCCCGCGAACGAGCGGTTGCGCAGCAGCTTGAGGTCCAGCAGCGGGTCGTCGGTGCGCAGTTCGATCACGATGAACGCGATCAGGGCGACGACGGCGAGCGCGAACAGGCCGAGGACGGTGGCCGAGCCCCAGCCGTCGTCGTTGGACTGGATCAGTGCGTAGGTCACCGCCGCCGCGCTCACGGTGAAGGCCACCGCGCCCGGCACATCTACCCGTCGCTGCCCGCGGTGCGGCGCGTCGCCGAGCACCCGCAGGGACATGAACACGGCGATCGCGGCCACCGGCAGGTTCACCAGGAAGATCGAGCGCCAGCCGAACTGCTCGGTCAGCAGACCGCCCAGGATCGGCCCGAGCGCCGCCGCGCCGCCGTTCACCGCGCCCCACACGCCGAACGCCGTACCGCGGTCGCGACCCTGGTACGCCGCGGAGAGCAGAGCCGTGGTCGCCGTGAACATCCCGGCGGCGCCCACGCCCTGCACCCCGCGCGATGCGATCAGCACGCCCACGTTCGGCGCGATGCCGCACGCCAGGGAGGCCAGCGCGAACACGACCAGGCCGCCTATATACAGCCGCCGGTGGCCGAACCGGTCGCCGAGCGAGCCCGCCACCATCAGCAGCGAGGCCAGCACCAGCGCGTACATGTCCACCACCCACTGGAGCGAGGTGAAGGACGAGTGCAGCTCTTCGGTCATCTTGGGCAGCGCGACGTTCACGATGGAGACGTCGACCAGCAGCATGAATGCGCCGAGGCACACCGTCACCAGGGGCGTCCACTTCCACGCGTGGCGCTGGTTCGCCTCTGCGTGCGTGCCGACGTGGTCGGTCACGTCGTTGAGGTTCTGCGTCGTCATGGCGGTCATTCTCTGCGCGTTGACACCTTCCATGACAGCCAGGTACGGGATAGCGGCGGATTCCGACACACGTGGCTCGGGCACGGTGAAATCCCGCACATTCGCCGCCTCTCCGTGGCTGGAGTTCGACCTGCTTCGCAGGGTACTGAACGACGCTGCGGCTGGCCCTGCCGACGGTGGATCAACCACCCTCCACGCGGCCTTGTGATCGCGGCGCAATCCGACACGGGTTATCCTGTCCTGGTGAAATCCGCCAGGTACGACGCGCTCGACCGCCAGCTCGTGCAGGCGCTGCAGCTCGACGGCCGGCTCCCGTTCAGCCGGATCGCCGAGGTGCTCGGCGTCTCCGACCAGACCGTCGCCCGCCGCTACACCCGGCTTCGCACGGCCGGGCGCATCCGGGTGATCGCCACCACCGACGCGGCGATGCTCGGCGAGGTGCAGTGGATCATCCGGGTGCAGTGCAAGCCTGACGGCGCCCAGAAGGTCGGCCAGATGCTGGCGCTGCGCAACGACACTTCCTGGGTCAGCCTCACTTCGGGCGGCACCGAGATCAGCTGCATGACGACCGCGCCCGAAGGGATGCAGTCGCAATCCCTCCTGCTCACCCGTCTGCCGCGCACCCCCAGCGTCGTCAGCATGACCGCACACTGCGTGATGCACACTTTCTTCGGCGGGTCGCGCGGGCTCTCCCTCAAGTCCGACGCCCTCACCGAAGAGCAGGTCAGGGCACTGCAACCGGAAACCCCGCGCGCGTACGGCACCGGGCACGGCGGCGATCCGGTGGTCCTCGATGAGGGCGACCGGCGCATGCTCGCGGTGCTGGGCAAGGACGGCCGAGCGGACTTCGCCGACCTTGCCGCGGCGACCGGCTGGTCGCAGAGCACGGTGCGTCGACGCCTCACCCAGCTGCGCAGCTCGGGCGCGGTCTACTTGGATCTCGAATACGACCACGACATCTTCGATCTTTCCGCTCGGGTCCTGTTGTGGCTTTCGGTCGCCCCCGCCGAGCTCGAGGCGACCGGCCAGGCGCTGGCCGAGCATCCGGAAGTCGCCTACGCCTGCGCGACGACCGGCGCGACCAACCTGCACGCCGTCGCGCTGTGCCGGGACATCCAGTCGGTGTACACCTACCTGACCACGCGCGTCGCCACGCTGGCCGCCATTCACCAGGTGGAAACCACGCCGATCATGCAGTCGCTCAAGGGCGCGGCCTCGCTCCGCACCCCGCCACGCTGAAGAAGGTCTGCCGGCGCTTGAGGCCGGCTCCCGTGCTTAGGCCTGCCGCCCGCTCTCCCGGCACGCGGCCAGCAGCGGCAGCAACCGTATTCGCGGCATCGACTGCCGCACGGCGAGGACCGTGGGAAGGCACAGTGGCGCATCTCCGGCGTCCTCCTCGTCCCGCGGCTCCCCCACCGGTAGATATTTGACGCGACCCGTCGCCAGTTGCCGCGCGTGCGCCGCGTAGAGCACCGTCCAGCCCGACGCGCCTGCCCCGAACGCCGCGAGAGTGTCCTGCAGACTGCTGTGTACGGGACCCGGCACCGGTTCGAACCCTGCGTCACGGCACGCGCCCGTGATGAGGTCGACCAGCGGCGGATTGTAGCGACGCGCCGTCAGCAGTAGGGGCAGGTCCGCTAAGTCGCGCAGCTGCACGGCCTCCCGCTCTGCCAGAGGATGCCGGGCGGATATGGCGACAACGAGCTCGTCCTGCCATACGGGTATAAGCCGCACGCCGTCAGGACCCTGCTCTACTCCCCGGACGAAGCATGCGTCGAGCTGACCCGTGGCCACCTGCTCGAGCCGCGCCGCAGTCGGCCCCGAACTCAACTCGATGCGCGTGCCCGGCGCTTGAACACCCATGGCTTCGAGGAAGCGTTCCAGGTGCTCGCCCATGCCGGTACTCGTTCCGATCCGCAGCACAGCGCCGAGCGGGCCGGAATGTACAGCGAAGTCGGCGACCGCGGCCACAGCCCGCTGTTCGGCCTCCAGCACCGCGTGGGCATGCGGCAGGAATCGAGCTCCGGCTTCGGTCAGCCGCACGTGTCGAGGGGATCGATCGAGCAGATCGACGCCGAGCTCGCGCTCCAGACGGCGCACCTGCTGGCTGACCGCCGACTGCACGATCATCAGCCGTTCCGCGGCCCGCCCGAAGTGCAGCTCCTCAGCCACCGCCACGAAGTACCGCAGTTGACGCAGCTCCATGCCCGGCCCTCCCCCAAAGAATCAGCCCCGTGCCCGGGCTCAGCCGACTGCTCGACCGGCCCTCGTCATGAGCACATGTGGAATGTCATCTTCAAGGTACTCCGGCCCTGCGACAAAAAATCCAAATCGGGCATAGAACGACGCGCTCTCCACCTGGGCGTCAAGCTGCGAGGGGGCATCGCCGACGAGTTCCAGCGCGGCCGTCATCAGCCGCGCGCTCAGGCCGCGGCCACGCACGTGGGCGGCGGTGACGACGCGGCCGATGCGGGCGACGCCATCGCCCTCGTCCTCGAACACCCTCAAGTAGGACAGCGGGCCCTCTTCGTCTGCGACCCACAGATGCATGACGCCGGGCTCCGCGTCTCGGCCGTCGATCTCCGGGAACGCGCAGTTCTGCTCGACGACGAACACGTCCTGCCGCAGCTTGAGCAGCGCGTACAACGTCGGGACGTCGAGTTCGGCGAAACGGGCGCGCCGGATTTCGAGTGAGCTCATGATGATCCATTGTACGGGGCCGCGTACGCAGCTCGAGGGTGTCATGTCGGCCGCGCGGGTTAGGCTCGCATAGTGCGTATTCTCTTCACATTCATCGGTGGCAGCGGCCATCTGCGCCCTTTGCTTCCCTTCGCGCAGGCAGCACGGGCCGCGGGTCACACCGTCGCCGTAGCCGGACGGGGCAGCCGCATCGACGAGATCGCCGGCGCTGGCTTCACCGGCATCCCGACCAGCCCGCCCAACCACCGGCCGCCCGGCGCGGAAGAGGACCCGCTCACCGCCCCCGATCGCCAGCGCGAAGAACAGGTGATGCGCGAGGCCTTCGCCGGGGGCGGCGCCCGGACCCACGCGGAGGCAGTGCGCCGAATCGCCCTCGACTGGAAACCGGATGTGATCGTCCGCGATGAGGTCGACTTCGGCTCGGCGATCGCCGCGGAATCACTGGGCATCCCGACCGCCTCGGTCGTCGTGCTGCTCGCCGGCGGCCTCATCCGCCCGGACGTCGTCGCCGAGCCGCTCGACGAGCTGCGCGCCGAGTACGAGCTCGACCCGGACCCGGACCTGACCAAACTGCCCGGCCAGCTCGTGATCATGCCGGCGCCGCAGATCCTGCGCGATCCCCGCTACGCACTGCCCGCCGGTACCTTCTACTGCCGGCCAAGCCACGCCGTGGCAGTAACGACACCGACGAACGAGCGACCGAAGGTGTACTTCACGCTGGGCACGATCGACACGTTCCGGGAGCTGTTCGACAAGGTCCTCGCAGCCGCACGGACGATCCCGGTCGATCTGGTGGTGACTGTCGGCCCGAAGCTCGACCCGGCGTCCTTCGGCCCTCAGCCGGAAAATGTGAGGATCGAACGCTTCATCCCGCAGGACGAGATTCTTCCCACGACGGATCTCGTCATCGCACACGGCGGATCCGGCACTCTCGTCGGCTCGCTCGCGCACGGACTGCCTTCGATCCTGCTCCCCCTCGGCGCTGACCAGCCGCACAATGCCGACCGCTGCGTCGCGCTGGGCACGGCCTGTCAGCTCGACCCGATAACGTTCACCTCGAAGGACGCCGCCGACTGCATCATGGAACTGACGGGCAAGGTGGCGGGCGTTTCATTCCATGAAGCCGCCAGGCGGGTGCAAGCGGAGATCAACGCGTTGCCTAGTCCGGAGCGGGCTGTGGCGCTGATCGAGCAGCTGAGGTAGCCCACCACTTGCCTAAGGTGTCACCAGGTACACCCTAGGCTCGGTGGTTGGGGCCCGTGCGCACCATGCTTGACGCCGACAGACTGAGGAGCAGGCCGATACGGCAAAACGAGGAGGACACCGGCATGGCAGGGAAGTTCGGACAAAGGCGCGGACGATCGCTGCTGCGGTCCTGGTTTACCGCGACCGGGCATGGTTGGGCGCTGCTCGGAGTGAGTGTGTGGCACGCGGTTGTGTTCACCTTCGTCATCGGCTCGATCTCCGTCTCCTCGATCGGCGCGGGTTTGGTCCTGCTGCCGCCGAGCCTGGTGTTGCTACGCAAGGCTGCCAACGCGGCTCGGCAGCGCGCATCAAAGTGGAGCGGTGTGGAGATCGCGGTGCCGTATCAGCCGCTGCCCGAGCCCGGAGTGAACTTCGCGTCGAAGACGGCGCGGTTGTGGGCGCAGATGTCCGACCCGCAGACGTGGCGTGACCTGGCGTGGGCGATTCTGGATCCGCTCGTCGGGGCCTTTCTCGCCTCGCTCGCCGCCGGCCTGTTCCTCTACGGCGTCTACGGCTACGTCATCGGGATCTTCTGGGATCCGCTCACCCACGCGGGGATGAACGACTGGTACACCTTCATCCACGTCGGGCAAGCGGGCCACCTCACGTTCCTACGCTGGTGCGCGATACCGGTCGGAACGGCGTTCATCGCCGGCAGCGTTTGGGCGGCGCCGGCGTTGATCCGGACGCATGGCCGCTGGACGGCGGTTCTGCTCGGACCGACCACGCAAGCGCGTCAGGAAGCGCTGACCCACCGTGTCGCCAGGCTCACCGCGACGCGCGCCGACGCCGTCGATACCCAAGCTGCGGAACTACGTCGGATCGAACGCGATCTCCACGACGGAGCTCAAGCGCGGCTGGTCGCCATGGGCATGAACCTCGGCGCGGCCGAAGCGCTGTTGGACAAGCATCCGGAAGCCGCCCGCGCGCTGCTCGTCGAGGCCCGCGAAGCATCGGCCAAGGCGCTGACCGAACTCAGGGAGCTGGTCCGCGGCATCCACCCGCCGGTCCTTGCCGATCGAGGGCTCGGCGACGCGGTACGCGCGCTCGCCCTCGACAGCGCGCTCCCGGTGGAGGTCACGGTGGACGTCCCCGGACGCCTCGAGCCTGCGGTCGAGTCCGCCGCCTACTTCGCTATCAGCGAACTGCTCACGAATGTCTCCAAGCACGCGCACGCCCGATCCGTGCGAATAGACCTCTGGCATCGAGACCAGCGACTGCGTGTGACGTGCACGGATGACGGCCGCGGCGGCGCCGCGGTTGCCGGTGTGGACGGCACGCCAGTGGGCGCAGAACGGGCGGGCGGGACCGGGCTCGCGGGAATCGAGCGCAGGATCGGTACATTCGACGGCGTCATGGCCGTACACAGCCCCGTCGGCGGCCCCACCACCGTGACACTGGAGATCCCTTGCGTGTCGTCCTTGGCGAAGACCTCTACCTCCTGAGGGAAGGCCTGGCCCGTCTGCTCGAAGCCCACGGCTGCGAGATCGTCGCAGCCGTGGGCGACGGTCCGTCCTTGCTGGCCGCGATGCTCGAACATCGGCCGGACGTGGCGTTGGTCGACGTCAGGCTTCCCCCCACGTTCACCGATGAGGGGCTGAAGGCCGCGCTGGCGGCCCGTGAGCGCATCCCCGGTCTGCCGGTGTTGGTGCTGTCGCAGTACGTCGAACGCCTCTACGCGCGGGAGTTGCTGGCCGATGGTGCCGGCGCGGTCGGCTACCTGCTCAAGGACCGGGTCTTCGACGCCGCGCAGTTCGTGGACGCCGTGCGACGCGTCGCCGGCGGCGGCACGGCGATGGACCCGGAAGTGATCGCGAAGCTGCTGGCACGCGGCGCGTCCGAGCCTCTGGGCATGCTGACTCCGCGCGAACGGGAAGTACTCGGACTGATGGCGGAGGGCCGGTCCAACGCGGCCATCGCGGCGAAGCTGGTGGTCACCGAGCGGGCCGTGGCGAAGCACACCTCGAACATCTTCAGCAAACTGGACCTTCCGCCCTCCGACGACGACAACCGCCGCGTGCTAGCGGTGCTCGCCTATTTGGACCGGTAGCTCCAGGGGCGCATCGGCGATCTCGTTTCGCGATCGCTGTATGCGCGATCTCCTTCTCGATCTAGGGCTCGAAACGCGGTGAACTTAATCCAGCGGGCGGAGCAGCAGTCCGCGGAAACCGAAGAACCTCAGATCGAAGGAGCCTTCCATGCCCATCGTCACCGTTCAGCAGGGCCCGCGCAGCGTCGAGCTCAAGCGCGAGCTGGTCGCCAAGATCACCGACGCCTTCGTGGACGCGCTCAAGGTGCCCGCCGACACCGTCCAGGTGTGGATTCAGGAGACCCCGGCCGAGAACTGGGCCGTGGCCGGCCGGCTCATCGCGGACCGGACGAATTGAGGCTGCGGGCTCCCGGGTTCGTTCTGCCCGGAGACTCACGAGCTCACGAGCTCACGGCTCGCGGTCTCCGGTTCGAGTGGACGGGGAATCATCACGGCGGGTAGCCTTGTATTACTGCAAAGGTTACTTTGTATGAGTACAGAAAGGCGCCCGCCGTGACGTCGCTCGCCTCCGCCCTGGAGCCCATCGCCCGCCACCCGCTCGTCCCGCCGTCGCCGTGGCTCGAGGCGGTTCCGCTGGCCGGCGAACACGTCGCGCTCGAGCCACTGGGCCTCGAACACGCGGCGGAACTCTTCGCAGCGCTCGATCATGAGGACGTCTGGCGCTACATCCCGGGTGCGCGCCCGACCAACGAAGACGAGATGGCGGCCAACATCCACGGCATGCTGCGGCTGCAAGCGCTCGGCCAGCGCGTGCCGTGGCTCTACCGCGACCCGGCCAGCGGCGCCGCGATCGGCACCTCGTCCTACTGCCCGCCGGAAGAGCGGCAGCGCTCCGTGCACATCGGCGGCACGATGACGGCGCGTGCGTACTGGCGCACCGGCGTGAACACCGAAGCGAAGCTCCTGCTGATGACACACGCCTTCGAAACGCTCGGCGCGGTTCGGGTCGAGTGGCAGACCGATCATCTCAACGAGCGTTCTCAGGCCGCGATCGCCCGGCTCGGCGCTCAGCGAGAAGGCGTGCTGCGCAAGCACAAGCAGCGCCACGACGGCACCTGGCGCGACTCGGTGTTCTTCGGCCTTCTCGACACCGAGTGGCCGACCGCGAAGGAGCGGCTGCTCGAAAGGCTCGCCGCCCACCGCTGAGGAACGCCCGGGGGCACCCTGGCCTCGGTTGATCAGCCGCCGCAGCCGCCCGCCTTCGTGTCCGCAGCGCTCGCGATGTCCCCGGCGTTCGTCGTGCTCGAAGACGGGGCGGTCGACGGCTGCGTCGATGCGGCTCCCGAAAGCTGCGAGGGCGGGGCCGTCGGCGTTTTTGCCGCGTAAGGGCCTGCTCCCCCGGGTCCGTTCGCGATCAACGCGTAGGCAAGCGCGGGATCGAAGGCCCCGGCCGAGGCCGCGCAGCCGTCTGCCTGCCCCGGATCCTTGATCCACAGGTAGGCGTCGACAACCGAACTGCCCGTGTCGACCGTGGGCAGATGCCCCAGCGCGCGCCCTGACGGATCGCACCACGTGTTGCCCGGCCCGTTCCCGTTGCGACTTGTATCGATCACGATGTGCAGGCTGGAGGGGTTGCCCAAGTCCGCCAGGATCCGCTTGTCGTAGGCCACCTCGTCCGCGGTGGAACGGAAGTTGGACACGTTCGAGAAGATGCCGTCCGCGCTTCCCACCACGTCCGCGGCCTGCAGTCGCTTCGCCTGCACGGAGGCCGGGTTCCAGGCCGAGTTGCCGGCATCGAAGTAGACACGCGCCGCCGCGTCGGCCTGGTGCACGGCACGTCCCGCGAAGGCGATTGCCGCATCACGCTGAGAGGCCTCCTGCGAGTTGAGGCACGTCTGCGACGCCAATCCATCCGGCTCCACGATGACGATCACCTTATGCCCGCCCAGGCCTGCCGCGAAGGCCGTGGCCCAGGACTCGTAGTCGGCGACGTTCGGTGCCGCGCCGACCGCGTTCTTCGTGCAGTTGACCTCGGGTATCGCGTACAGCACAAGCACCGGGACAGCGCCCTGAGCCGTTGCGGCAGAGGTGACACTGGACACGCGTGCAGTAATGCGATCCGGATCATAGGTGGTGAACCAGACAGCCGCGGGTACCGCGCCTATCCGGGCATTGATGGCCGGTTCGTACGGGCTGTTCGCGTTGTTGGCGTCCCAGTACGCGACAGCCGAATGCGGATCGAGGTAGAAGTGCGTGCCCGCGGATAGAGCTCCGGTCTGTTCCGGGATCGTCGCGGCGCAAGCCGAACTCTGGCTCACCGCGGCTGTCACGCCAACAGCAGCCGCGAGCAGAACCGCTCCGGCAAGGAGCCGGGCCCGACGCCCGGGTATGTGCCACGTCACACGCATGACTGCATTCTCTATCATGAGCTCCATGCGAGCTTCGGGAACCTTCAAGGTGGTCGCGTTCACGTCGGCCTCGATCGCCCCGGACGCGGCCGCGAGCATAGAGAAGCACTACGAGGGTGACATTGCCGGACACTCGGCTACTTTGTTCGCAACTTCCCACGACCAGTGCGATGACGTCAGCTCGTGCAGGGGCGTGGAGGAATGCACATGCGTCGCCCTCGAGTCCTTCGAAGGCACGGTGAGCGGGCGCAACGGCGCGTTCGACTTCGCCCATTCGCCCGCGACTGCAGACGCCAACACCACCTGCGCCGACAAGATCTTCCGCATCGTGCCTGCCAGCGGCACAGGCCTGCTCACCGGCATCCACGGCACTGGCGGCATGGCGATCGACGCGGACGGCACGCACCGCATCTGGTTCGACTACGAACTGGGCTGACGGCAGGGCACGCGGCAACACACACGCAGACGCTCCACTATCGTGAGCGCCGTGGAGCGCAAGATCGAGTTCGAGCGACTGTTCAACATCCGCGACCTCGGAGGGTTGCGCACCAAGGACGGCCGCGCGGTGCGATCAGGCCTTTTGTACCGGGCCGACGGGCTGTTCAAGCTCAATGACGCGAGCGCCGAGGACCTTCGGCGGTTCGCGAAGCTGGACCTGCGCACGGTGATCGATCTGAGGTACCCGTGGGAGATCGAGCGCCAGGGTAAGGTCCCCGGCGCGGCGGCGCTGGCCTGGCACAATCTGAGCATCGAGCACCGGCCGTACGACCAGACTGTGGACAAGCCGGACCAGCCATCGGAACGCTTCTTCGCCGACCGCTACGCGGAAACCGCCCTCGACGGGAAGGCCCAGGTGCGCACGGCACTCGAGGTGATCGCAGACGCGGACAGCGCGCCACTGGCGTTCCACTGCAAGAGCGGGAAGGACCGCACCGGCATCATCGCGGCTCTGATACTCACGCTGATGGACGTCCCCGAGGCTGAGATCGTCGCGGATTATGCGCTCACCGAGGAGGCCCGTCCGCAATTCCTGGCGGACTGGTACGCCCAAAACGGTGCAGGCACCGCGGCTCCCATGCGCCACGTCTTCCGCGCTCCTGCCCGCGCGATGGAGTTGTTCCTGCTCGAACTCGCCCGCGACTACGGCTCCGTGCTCGAGTACATAGCGTCCACCGGTGCGGACGTGCCGGCGCTGGCCTCGGCTTTGCGCGATCGGTACCTCGACTGATTCGTTTTCGGGCTGATTCGTTTTCGGCCGGTCGCGCCCCAGGTCGCTAGTCGGTCAGAGACCTGAGCAGAAGGTCAGAGATGCCTTCCTGTAGGTCCGCACGATCCGGCATCACGGCCACTCGGAAGTAGTACGAGGCCATCAGCGACAGGATGCTCCAGGACGCGGCATCCGGATCCAGATCCGCGCGGAACTCGCCTGCGCGACGCCCCTCGCTCACCATCTCGGCCAGCGCGTCGGCCAGCACCCCCACGGCCTGCCGGGCAGCCGCGCCGATCTCCGGATCCGCGATCAGGCTCATGGCGTCCGCGAACAGCACTCCGTGCCCGGCGCCGGTGTGCATCGCCTCGATATGGCCGGGCGAGAGGATCTCCTCGAGCGCTCCCCGCACCCCCGTGCCGTGCCACGTCCGCCGCGCGAACGCCTCCCGCGCGTGCTCTCCCACCTGCTCGATCACGGCGACGTAGAGCGCGGACTTCGTCCCGAAGTTCTGGAACACCACCGGCTCGGTCACCCCGACGGCGGCGGCCACGTCCGACATCTTCGCCTTCTGGTACCCGACGCGGCCGAACACCTCGGTGGCCGCGGCAAGGATCGAGGCGCGCCGCTCGGCCGGAGCCAGGCGGGTACGGCGGCGGACGGGGGGCTCGACAGCGTTTTTGCCGGTCACGGATCTCATCGTAGCCGAGACTTGACATCCAACTTAGTCGCAACTAAGTTTGAACCACACTTAGTGGCGACTAAGGAGGGGCCATGTCACTCGCCAGCCGCATTCACGGCTCGCACCAGCACGGGCACAACCACAACCAGACGCCCGACGGAGGCCGGGACCAGCGCCAGAACCACCTCGTCGAGCAGGATGGGGACCACGACCACGACCGGACTTTCGCCGACAGCCACGGCTACGGTGACGGCCAACCCGCTGGGCGCGGCCAAACTCTCACCGACGGGCATGGCCGTGGCCACGGGTGGCACGGCTCGGGGGACGGTTCAGGGAACGACTCAGGGCACGGGCACGATCGCGGGCATGCGCACGGCCACGCCGGCGCTCACGGCAACGCGGACACCACCGGTATCACGCTCCATCACAGCCGGAGCTACGACGGCTTCGTCAACGCGTTCTTCGCCGGACGGAGGCCCGCGGTCTTCCGCAAGCTCGCCGGATTGAGCGGTGCCGAGCCGGGCGACCGGGCACTCGATGTCGGCTGCGGCACGGGATATCTGACCAGCATGCTCGCCGCAGCCGTGGCGCCCGGCGGCTCGGTCAGCGGAGTGGACGCATCGGCCGCCATGGTCGCCGAGGCAAACCGGCTCCGCTCGTCGACTCACTGCACGTACACCGTCGGGGCGGCCGAACGCTTGGAATTCGAGGACGGCCGGTTCGATGTGGTCACCAGCAGCCTGATGCTCCACCACCTGCCGACCGAGCTGCGGGTGCCGGCGCTGCGCGAGATGCGTCGAGTCCTGCGTCCGGGCGGCCGGGTGCTCATAGCCGAATTCCGTCCGCCACGCACCGGCCTCGGGCGCCGCGTGGTGGGCGCGATCACCGACCCGGCGATGCAGGAGGACCAGCGTCCGCTCCTGCCCGGCCTGTTCCGCGAGGCCGGATTCCCAGCCCCGCTCACCGGCGACCTGCGCCCTTGGGTCACCTATGCCATAGCGACCCGCGGCTGAGGCGGCCGGTGGGTCTGCGGGGGCCCACCGGACCGGCGGACCGGCGGACGGTCGACGGGGCGCAGCGCCATGGGGCCACGGGCCGCTCGGCGCGGGGCGATGTGCCGGGGCCGGTGGCAGGGCAGGGCGGCCAAGCAGGGAGTGGCGAGCCGACGGCGACACGGGGCGCTCGGCAGAAGGTGCGGCAAGGAAACAGAGACATCGAGGGACAGGGAGGTGATTTCATAGCAGCGTGCGAGTACTGGTCACCGGAGCTTTCGGGTATCTCGGCAGCGCGGTCGTCGATGCACTGATGACCGAAGGACACGATGTGCGTGCGCTGACGAGCAGGCGCACCGAAGTGCTTCATCCCGTGTCTGTCGCGTCCCAGTCCGTCGCGTCCGCGGCCGCGTTCACGAGGTCACCGTCCGCTGGAGCTTCGTCCGCAGGGTCCCCTTCCGCAGGGTCCGCGGCCGCTGGCTCTCCGTTCGCTGGGTCCGCGGCCACTGGCTCTCCGTTCGTCGGGTCTGCGTTCGACGGGTCTGCGTTCGACGGGTCTGCGCGCGGCACCGTGCAGGTGGTCCACGGGGATGTGCGCGATCCGGAGGCGATGCGTCGAGCTGTTAGCGACGTGGACGGCGTTTGCCACTTGGCAGCGCTCACGCGCGTGCGCGAGGCGGCTGAGCGTCTGGCCGAATACAAGGACGTCAACGAGCGGGGCACGGCGATCTTGGTTGCGGCGGCGGCCGCCGAAGCCGCGCACTCGGGACGTCCCGTCCGGTTCGTCCTGGCGTCGTCGGGGGCGGTCTACGGTGCACCTGACGTCCAGCCGATTCCGGAGGACCTCGACTTCACCGACACGCACGAGTACGGGCTGACCAAGCGCGCGGCGGAACGCGCGGTACTCGACGCCCCCTTGGACGGGCGCTTCGGAGCCGTCGCGCTGCGAGTGTTCAACGCGGCCGGGGCATCGGTCGACGGTCGGATCGGTGACGCGGACACGATCCTGCCGAAGGCCCTTGCCGTGGCTTCGGGGTCGCAGGCACAGTTGACGGTCAACGGCGACGGCACCGCCGTGCGCGACTTCGTGCACGTCCACGATGTCGCCCGGGCGTTCGTGGCCGCTCTGGCCTACGCGCAGCCGGACAGACGGGCGGTGTTCAACGTCGGCGCGGTCGGCGCGAGCGTGCTGGACATCGTCGCTGCCGTACGTAGCGTCAGCGGCCGAGCCGTGCCCGTCGAGCATCGGCCGGCGAGCGGTGAAGTGCCGAAGCTGCTCGCGGACACTCGGCGTATCAGAACCGAACTAGGCTGGACACCGATCTACGCCGACCTCGGCGCGATTGTCGCCGACGCATGGGCAGCGATCTCGGACTGAGCAGCCTAGCCGTCGAGTCGTTCCGCGGCTGAGCCGCCTGGCCCTCTGGGCCGCCCAAGCGGTGGCCGGCTCAGCCGCGCAGGCCTAGGCTGCTGAGCGACTCGACCGGCGGGCGGCCCAGCCGGATAGGCAGCTCGGCTGCTGAGCGGCTCGACCGGCGGGCGGCCCAACCGGGTAGGCAGCTCGGCTACTGAGCGGCTCGACCGGCGGGCGGCCCAACCGGGTAGGCAGCTCGGCTACTGAGCGGCTCGACCGGTGGCCGGCTCGACCGGGTAGGCAGCTCGGCTACTGAGCGACTCGACCGGCGGGCGGCCCAACCGGATAGGCAGCTCGGCTACTGAGCGACTCGACCGGTGGACGGCCCAGCCGGATAGGCAGCTCGGCTACTGAGCGACTCGACCGGCGGGCGGCCCAACCGGATAGGCAGCTCGGCTACTGAGCGACTCGACCGGCGGGCGGCCCAACCGGGTAGGCAGCTCGGCTACTGAGCGGCTCGACCGGTGGCCGGCTCGACCGGTGCACGGCGGGCAGGCAGCTCGGTTGCGGAGGGCTCGGCTGGTGGGAGCTCCACTGCTGAACGGCTTGGCCGCTGGGCCGTTGGGCGGTTTGGCTGCTAGACCGCACAGCGCGGGGCTCGCCGTACGGGCCTCTAAAAAACTGAAGATCCCCAGACCGACAGTTGGGCCGGCAGGTGCTGGCGGCGCCTAGATCAGGCGTGTCCGCCGAGTTCGTCCCTCTGCCGGATCAGCTCCTCCACGGCGCTGGGCAAGGTCGTCTCGAAGTCGATCAGCTTCGCCCAGCCCGGAGTCACCACGATCCGCACCATGCCGTCATAGAGCGAGTGAACCTCGGCTTCCCAGGCTGTGCGCTGCTCCGGTGTCATCATCGAAACGCCGTTCGTCGCGAGGAACTCATCCGGGATGCCCGCGACGACGTCGAGCTCTGCCTGACCGCGGATGAGCAGGATTTTCGGCGGATACGCGTCCGTGTCGATCGTCAGGGCGACTGTCGGGTTCTGGCGCAGAGCCTTGAGCTTCGGCGCGTTTTTCGCCGTGCACATGACAATCTCCGTGCCGTTCCAGGTGAACCCCATCGGGATGGCGCGGGGCGTGCCGTCCTTCGCGACGTAGGCCAGGCGCGTCAGCGGACGAGCGAGGAGTTCCTGACTGAGAGGACGCTTCAAGACGTCGGCGATGTCGCTCGGCTTCACGGGAGGCGCCTCTTCCGATAGGCGTTCATCAGTGCACCTCAGCCTAGAGCTCAGGCCCACTCATGCACGTCAGCGACACCCTCAAGCACCACCACCTAGCCATAGATCACACAGGCTAGCGGCATGTGATGGCCGTCACGCGTCACCGATTCGGCCTATCGACGCCGACCCTTTCCGCGCGCCCAGATCCGGGACATGCTGGGCCATCCCATTCCCGCGAACGGGACGCCCGTCCACCGACCCCGTCCCTTCGACCACCGCGAACGCGGGACCGGGCCGTTGGCCTGCGGCGGGACGAAGTTGCGTCGTGGCAGAACGGTCAGCACGCGGTCCAGGTCCACTGCGAACCCGGCCGGCTCGTTGAGCCCGGGACCCGCGCCGATCCAGGCCGTCACCACCGCCGGGCAAGGCGGCGGCGCCGTGGCCGGTCCATGGGGAGATGGCGACGAGACGTTGGGGAGCTTCCCCTTGTCTGGCGCGGTTCCAGCGTGCGAGAGCGCCTTGACGCCCGGCACCGCGCCCATCCTGAACGCCGCGCCTGCCGACGCGGCCTTCATCCCGACTACCGCCCCGCGAGACGGAGTCTTCGCCGACGCAGCCGTCGCCGGCCACGGCTCGACCTCGGCTCGCCCGCTCGTCGCCCTTATCAGGGTGCTCATGGTTACCACGGTATCGCGCGCCGCCCTCGAGTGCTCGGCAATTTCACGTACAAGAACGGGGAACCGAAGCAGGCCCGGCGCACGAAGGCCCGACCGCCTCAACCACAGGAGAAATCACACGGCACGACAGGCTCGACCGCTGTGGATGAAAAGCCGTGATGGCGAGCCCGACCGGTCCGATCCAAGGGCCAAACCCGCGCGCCCGACCGTTCCGGATGGAAGAGCCAACCTGGCTCTCGCAACCGTCCCGACCATCCCGATTGAAGAGCCAAAGTTGCGCGCCAGATCACCCGATCGAAGAGACAAGCCGACCCGACCGACCACCCGATCAAACGGGCAGGCCGACGCGCTCGACCTCGCTGCCGAGAGTTCTGCGGCGCAACCGTCCCGCCGCCACGCCTGGTCGACCTATCCCCATCCGTCACCGGAAGTCGCGGCCGCGCATGTTCGAGGGCTGCGCGGCGACGCGGAGGGGCTCGAGGCGGCCGGCGACGATGTTGATCGCGCCCGCGCCGTGGTCGGAGCGTTCGAGGTGGCCGATGATCCGCAGGGCTCCGTGGTTGAGCGCCACCTTCTTCTGGTCCTCCCACACGGTCGGGGAGCACACGATGTTCGCCAGGCCCGTCCCGTCCTCCAGGGACAGGAAGCACACGCCGCCGGCGGTCGGGGGGCGCTGGCGGTGGGTGACGATGCCGGCGATGCGGACCAGGTGGTGGTTCGGGACGTCGGCCAGGTCGGCGATGGACACGTGGCCGGTGGCCTTCAGTCGCTCGCGTACGTGGGCGATCGGGTGCGAGTCGGGGGACGCGCCGGCGGCCCAGAGGTCCGCGAAGGTCTGCTCGACGACGGTCATCTCCGGCAGCTTCGGCACCGATTCGGCTCCGGCTGTGCCCGGCAGGTGGCCGGCGTGGGTACCGGCGAGCGCTCCCGCTTGCCACAGCGCTTCGCGGCGGGTGAGGCCGAAGCAGGCGAACGCGCCGGCCGTCGCCAGTGCTTCGAGCACGGCTTTGGGCAGGTCGGTGCGGCGGACGAAGTCCTCAAGGTCGACGAACGGCCGGGCTTCTCGCTCAGCCGCCACGCACTCCGCACCCAACCGCTCGGTGGAGCGAGGTGGCTGGGAATCCTGCACGGCCGCCGAGCGCTCCGCACCCAACCGCTCGGTGGAGCGAGATGGGTGGGAATCCTGCACGGCCGCCGAGCGCTCCGCCGCCGAACTCTGCCCCGCTGCGCCGCCAACGGCGCGAGGCGGTTGCGCTTCGGACTCCGCCCCATCCCGCTCCGCCACCACGCGCTCGGCGGCGGATTGGCCGAGGGCGCGGACGGAGGCGAGGCCGAGGCGGATCGCGGGCTGGGGGTGGGCCGAGGCGTAGGGGTGGGTTGGGCGGTAGGGGCCGGCGGCGGGGGTCAGGGTTGCCTGGGCGGCTGAGGCGTTCACGTCGGGGCCTAGGACGGTCACGCCGTGGCG
This sequence comes from Actinospica robiniae DSM 44927, assembly GCF_000504285.1. Classification (NCBI taxonomy): domain Bacteria; kingdom Bacillati; phylum Actinomycetota; class Actinomycetes; order Catenulisporales; family Actinospicaceae; genus Actinospica; species Actinospica robiniae. The sequence continues at coordinate 2,464,168 of NZ_KI632511.1, forward strand.
GCGGGCGTCGCCGATCAGGGTGGCGGGGCTGTAGAAGCCCATCGGCTGGTTGCGCAGCAGGGCTGCGGTGAACGCGGCTGGATAGTGCCTCTTGAGATACGAGCTCGCATACACCAGGTACGCGAACGAGATCGAGTGCGACTCCGGGAATCCGTATGAGGAGAACGCCTCGAGCTTCGCGTAGATGTCCTCGGCCAGTTCCCCGGCGATGCCCTTGGCCGCCATGCCCGACATCAACTGGCTCTTGAGCGCCAGCATCCGCTCGGTTGACCGCTTGGCGCCCATGGCGCGGCGCAGCTGGTCCGCTTGGGCGGGGGCGAAGCCGGCGGCGGCGACCGCCATCTGCATCACCTGCTCCTGGAACAGCGGCACGCCGAGGGTCCGGCGGAGCGGCTCCTCGAGCAGCGGGTGCGGTGCCTCGGCCTTTTCCATGCCCGCGCGCCTGCGCATGTACGGGTGGACCGCGCCGCCCTGCACCGGGCCTGGCCGGATCAGCGCGATCTCGACGACGAGGTCGTAGAACTCTCTGGGCTTCAGCCTCGGGAGCGTCGCCATCTGGGCGCGCGACTCGACTTGGAAGACGCCGATGGAGTCGGCGGCGCACAGCATGTCGTAGACCTCGGGGTCCTCAGTCGGGATCCGGCCGAGCGTCATGTCGACGCCGTGGTGCTCGCGCACCAGGTCGAAGGCGTCGTGCAGGGCGCCGAGCATGCCGAGGCCGAGCAGGTCGAACTTGACCAGGCCGCCGTCGGCGCAGTCGTCTTTGTCCCACTGCACCACCGAGCGGTTCTCCATCCGGGCCCACTCGGTCGGGCAGACCTCGGCCACCGGACGGTCGCACAGCACCATGCCGCCGGAGTGGATGCCGAGGTGTCGCGGCAGGCCGTGCAGGCCGGTGGCCAGTGCGAGTACGTCTGCTGGGATGCCGCTCTCGTCCAGGTCGGCGGCGCCTGTGTATGGGCCGATCGCGCGGGACCACGCGTCCTGCGCGCCGGACGGGTAGCCGAGCACGCGGGCCGCGTCGCGCACTGCCATCTTGCTTCGGTACGTGATGACGTTGGCCACCTGCGCGGCGTGGGTGCGACCGTAGGCGCGGTAGACGTGCTGGATCACCTCTTCGCGTCGGCTGGACTCGATGTCGAGGTCGATGTCCGGATAGCCTTCGCGCTCGGGGCTGAGGAAGCGTTCGAACACGAGCTTGAAGGCCACCGGGTCGACCGCGGTGATTCCGAGCGCGTAGCAAACTGCTGAGTTAGCTGCGGAACCGCGCCCCTGGGCCAGAATCCCGTTGTCCCGGCAGTATGCGGAGATGCCCTGCACGATCAGGAAGTAGCCCGCGAAGTCGTATTTGGCGATGACGCCGAGCTCGTAGTCCAGCTGCCGGTAGGCGTCGGGGCGTTCGCGCCGGGTGCCGTAGCGGTCGCGGGCGCCGTCCATCACCAGCTGGCGCAGCCAGGAGAATTCGTCTTCGAAGCCGTCAGGCACCGGGTAGTCCGGCAGGGACGGAGCGACGGCGGCGAAGTCGAACGTGCATTGGGCGGCCAGATCCACCGTCCGCGTGAGGATTCCGGGGAAGCGGGCGAAGCGCTCGGCCATCTCCTCGCCGGTGCGCAGATGGGAGGTCGGGCCGGGCGGGAGCCAGCCGTCGATCTCCTCCAGGGTGCGCCGGGCGCGCAACGCGGCGAGCGCGCAGGCGGTGGGAAAGTCCTTGGGCGCTGCGTAGTGCACCTGGTTGGTGACGACCGTCAGGGCCCTGTGACGGGACGCGAGTTCCGCCAGCGCGTCGTTGCGGGCGTCGTCCTCGGGCAGGTCGTGGTCGACCAGCTCGACCGCGACGTTGTCCCGGCCGAACAGCGCGCGCAGCCGGTCGAGCTCGCGGGAGGCAGCCTCCGGGCCGCCTCGGTCCATGGCTCGGGGAACCAGCCCTTTGCGACAGCCGGTGAGCACGGTCCAGCGTCCGTCTGCGCGGGCGGCGAGGTCTTCGAGGTCGTAGACGGCGCGGCCCTTGCCGTCGCCGCGCAGTCGGGCGTCGCCGATTGCCCGGGACAGGGCCCGGTATCCGTCCGGGTCGCGGGCAAGCAGCAGTAGGTGCGCGCCGGGCGGGTCTGGCACGCCGGTGCGCTCGGCCCGGTCGGCGGCCAGGGAGAGTTCGGCCCCGAACACGGTGCCCAAGCCGGTGCCTTTGGCGGCCTGGGCCAGTTGGACCGCGCCGTAGAGCCCGTCGTGGTCGGTGATCGCGAGAGCGGTCAGGCCGAGCCGCACGGCCTCGGCGACCATCTCGCGCGGCGAAGATGCGCCGTCGAGGAAGCTGTAGGCGGAGTGCGCGTGTAGTTCGGCGTAGGGGACGACGGAATCAGGGGTCGGATGCAGCGAGGACGGACGCGGGGGCGGAGCAAGGCGCACAGGGGCAAGCGGCGGGTCGTCGCCTGCAGGCGGGTCCGAGGGGTCCGGCGCGTCCGATACGTCGGTGAGTTCGAGGTCGCCGTGCCGGGTCCAGGACAGGGCGCGATTGAGCTCTCGCCAGGGCATCAGGGGATTGTTGAAGCTCATGCCGCAGCCTCGCCGACGATAGGCGGGCGGATGCATGAACTCAATGTGCTCATTTGTTCGCCAACAAGCTCGTTCACTGATACACCCCTTCCACCCGCCAGGCGCCGTGTTCGAGCGCGAGCAGGAACGCGCGGCCGTCCGCGACCGACAATTGCAGCCGGGCCCGGCGGCGGACGGCGGTGGACCAGGGGCGCTCGTGGTACGGCCAGGGGCCGGCCCAGCCGGTCACCCGCAGCCGGTCGCCGCCGAGCACCAGTACGGCGGGGCCAGCGGTCAGCCGGGCCCGGCCGGTCACCCCGACCTGCTCGCCGCGCGGGTCGAGCAGCTCGGCCGGGTACGGCTCGTCCGGGACCAGCGCGGGCGCGGGGGCGGGCAGGGCGCCGGGCCAGGGGGCCGCGGGGTCGTCGGCCGGGCCGATGGACGGGGTCTCGCCCCAGGGCAGCCGCCGAATCCGGGAACTCGGATCGCGTCCGCCGGTCTCGTGCAGCAGGGCCACGCCCTCGTGGCCGAGCATCGCTTGGACTCGCTCGGCCACCCGGCCCACTCGGTCCGGCACCTCCTCCCGGCCCCAAAGCGTCTGCTGGCTGCCGGTGTCGGTCTGCAGCGGGCCGGGGACCAGACGCAGGCAGGCGACCGGGTCGACGACGGCGCGGCCGTCGGCGTCGTCCTTGCCGGTTCCGGTGCGTCCGGATTCGTCTGATTCGCCGCGCGCGGAACGGGTCCGCCAGCCGTCAAGCTGCCAGCGCACCCGCTGCGCGAGCGCGGAGGCGGATAGGGCTGCGCCGAGTGCGTCGCCGTTGCGCCAGCTGCGCACGCTTTCCCGGCCGCTCTCGGTGACCAGCTCGATCCGGACGGCGGCGCAGGTCACCCCGGCAGCGGCCATGAGCGCGTGCCACCGGTCGGCCAGCGCCTTGGCGGCGAAGACGATCGGTTCGTCCTGCTCGGCCGGGGGGTCGAACAGGTGCTCGGCGCTCAGGTCCTCGCCCGGGCGGCGCGCGGCGGGCGGGCGCGGGTCGAGGCCGCGAGCCAGGCGGTGCGCCTGGGTTCCCACCACGCCGAAACGGTTGGCCACCGCGGCGGCGGGCAGGGCGGCGAACTCGCCGAGGGTGCGCAGGCCGAGGCGTCCGAGCAACTCGGCCAGGTCTGGTAGGTCGAGCACGTCGAGGGGATGCGGGGCGAGGAACGCGGACGCGTCTCCCAGCGGGACGATCAGCGGCTCGTCGACCGGGTGGCGAGCAGCCAAGCAAGCTGCGAAGGCTCCGTCGGCGACGGCAACTCCGCAACCGAGCGGGCCGCCGGCCGGAGTGCCGGCATCGGCCACGGCCTCGCGCACGCAAGCGGCCAGCAGTTTCTCGCCACCGTGGTAGCGGGCCGGGCCGCGGGCGGCGAGGACGATCAGCCCGGGGCGCACCACCTCCACCCCGGCCGCGACGTCCTCGACCGCCTGGACCACAGGCTCGAACCAGAGTTCCTCGGCACGTTCATCGCGCGAATGGAGGGTGAGTTCGGGACAGCGTCGCTGTGCGTCGCGTACGGCCTGCCCACGCCGCACCCCAGCAGCTCGGGCAGCCGGGGAGCAGGCCAGGACAGTGCGACGGGAACCGTTGCCGGCCAAGACGGCAGCGGGCATGTCGGGGTCGGCGCCCACGGCCAGCACCGGCCAGTCCGGGCACCAGACGGCGAGGACGCGGTCGGCGCCGGGCGGCGCGGCGTCGCGGGGCCCCTCGCCTGGGGAACTCGCACCCTGATCCACTGCTTACTCCATCGAAACGCTTTCCTATACGGCTCACCGGATCAGCCCGCGAGCGGAGCCGCACGCCAGGTTCAGGCCACGGCTGTGAGCCGGCGTATCCCGCCCTGGTCTTTCTCGGCCGGATCGAACGCGGGCGCACCCACCGCTCCGGACTCGACCCAGGGGGCCAGACCGCCTTCGTCGGCCGGGAGCCAGACCTGCGCGGTGCGTACGCGCCGAGCTCGGTCCTCGGCGGTCACGACCGCTTGGCCCCCGAGCAGACGGCCGGTGCCCGTACCGAGCCCCATCCAGCCGAGCCGTTTCACGCGCAGTACTGTGCGGGCGCTGGGCCAGGGGCCGAGCACGAGCAGTGCCGCCCGGTGCCGCTCCCCCGCCGCCGCGCCCTGCCGGAGTCTCGCGTCCACTCTCCGGGCCACCTGCGGGGAGACCGCGCCCGGCGGGCTGAGCAGCAGCAGGTCGACTCCGTCAGCCAGCACCGCGGACACCTCCGCCCACTGCTCGCCCGGCTCGGGCACCATGAGCAACCGCTGCAACGCCCCAGCCCGCACCGCGTGGGCGCCGAGCAGGCCGGCCAACGCCGCGCCGCCCAGCGCGCTCGCGCCCACCGCCGCGCACCACAGGCCCTGCCGCAACGCGCCGGCCAGCAGTGCGAGGGCGAGGTAGTCGACCGTCACGGGCCCGCCGCCCAAGATTGCGCCACCGAGGTGACGGCCGCCGACCAGCGACAGTGCCTCGCCGCGACGGACTCCGCCGGGGACGAGCGCGGCCAGCGGTTCGAGCAGAGCGATCGGGTCGCGACCGGCGGAGGCCGGGGCGGGGCCCGGAGCCGGGTCGGCCACGGGGTCGGCGGGTTCGGGCGTCATGCCGGTGACCACCGGCCGAAGCGGCGCGGCGGACGTCCGTGCGGCCAGCCGTTCGACCGCGGCCGCTAGCGCGGCGCGGCGGGCGGCGGGGTCCGCCGGCCGTTCTTCGAACAAATGAGCGACAGCCACAGCGCCAGTATCACCCGGCGCCCGGAGCGTGTCAAAGCCTGGAGAACGCTGACGCCGGATCAGATCCGGCGGCCGGCGCGGCCCCGCCGCGGCGGCCCGGTCACCCCGCGTGAGCTGGGCCGGAACGGCCGGGAGCGGTCGGCCGGCGCGGCCGGCCCGGTTGCTCCCGACGGGCGGTTCTGCTGGGATGCGGTCATGGCACCTCTCGCACACTCAGCCCTCTACGACTCCATCGGCGTCGGCTACGCCGCGGCTCGCCGGGAAGATCCCCGGTGGCGGGCGGCGATTCTCGACGCCCTCGGCGCAAGCTCGCCCGTGCTGAACGTGGGGGCTGGGGCCGGTTCGTACGAGCCCGACGACCGCTTCGTCGTCGCGCTCGACCCGTCGTCGGAGATGCTCTCCCAGCGGCCGGAGGGCGCGGCGCCGTGCGTGCTGGGCGTGGCCGAGCACCTGCCCGCGGCCGACGGGGCGTTCGGCGCGGCGATGGGCGTGCTGACGGTGCACCACTGGCCGGACTGGCGGCGAGGCCTGGCCGAGCTGCGCCGGGTGGCTGAGCGGCAGGTGCTGCTGGCCACCGACACCGAGCGGCTGGCGCAGTTCTGGCTGGCCCGCGACTACGCGCCCGAGCTCGCCGCGTACGAGCGCCGCCAGACCACCGCCGCCGAGGTCGCGGCCGAGCTGGGCACCGAGGACGTGCGGGTCATGTGGATGCCGCACGACTTCACCGATGCCGTCTACCCGGCGTTCTGGCGGCGCCCCGAAGCCTTCCTGGAGCAAGGGCTTTGGCGCCATTCCTCCGCGCTGGCCAAGCTCGAGCCCGAGGTGCGCCGCCGCGCGATGACGCGGCTCGCCGCGGATCTCGAGGACGGGACCTGGCACGCACGCAACGCCGAGCTGATGGAGCGTGCTGACTTCGACGCCGGCTTCCGCCTCGTCGTCAGCCGGCGCGACTCCTGATCAGCGCTGTTCGGGCAGCGGTACGCCACCCGATCATCCGCGGCCGGCGTCCGCCACCGCCGCCATCATCTTCTGGATCGCCTGCCGCGTCACGCCCAGCTCCCGGGCGACGTCGGCCTGGGAGAAGCCTTCGGCCATCAGCTTCTCGATCAGGTCCCGGCGCTCGCGGCTGAGCCTGCGGGCCGCGGCGGCGTGCTCGATCGCCGCGGCCCGCACCCGCAAGAGGTCCTCGAACAACTCGGTGTGCGCGGTGGATTCGATATGTTTGACCATGCAGTCATTGTGACAACCCCAGGTTGCCTATGTCAACCGGGGGTTGTCGCCTACGGAGGGAATCAGGGGACTTGCACGACGAGAACCAGAGCTTCGCCGCCGAGGCACTGCTGATAGGCGGGCGCGCGGGGGTCGGAAAAAGCACGCTCGGCTGGGAGATCTCGACCCAGTTGCAGAGCGCTGAGATCGGGCACGCCTACGTCGAGGGCGACTTCCTCGACCAGCTCTTCCCCGCGCCGGCACAGGACCCGAGCAAGAGCGGGATCACCGAGGCGAACCTGACCGCGATGTGGCGCAACTACTCGGCGCACGGGTGCCGACGGCTCGTCTACACCAACACCGTGTCAGTCCTCGAACCCGACTTGATCGTGCGTTCGCTGGGCGGCTCGGTGCGGGTGATCTCGGTGCTGCTGACCGCATCCGACGACGTCACGCGCGCACGCCTGGAGGCACGGGAGATCGGCAGCCAGCTCGAACCGCATGCGGAACGCAGTGCTCGCATGGCGTCCTACCTGCAGCAGACCGCGCCCGAATCGGTCTCGCGGGTGGCCACGGACGGACGGACCGTCGAGGAACTGGCGCGGTCGGTGATCGAACTCACCGGGTGGCTGACGGGCTCCGTTTGATCCCGGCGGCGCTCCCGCGAACGGACCGGCGACGGATCGCGACGAGCCGCAACAGTCTTGTCAGAGGCCTGTCGTGGCTCTAGTTTCTCCCTCACCCACACTACTCTCGGGAGGGATCAGCTTGCGCCACCAAGGCCTGCTACCCGGCGCGATCGCCGTCGTCACCCTCATCGCCGGCGCCGCGTTCGCGTCCCCGGCCGTGGCGGCCACCGCCGCGGCTCCGCACAACCCGCTGCTCAAGTACGTGCTCTCACAGGGCGATGACGACGACCAGGGCGATGATCCGGCGCTGTCAGCCCTCTGCCAGTCCTATGCGGGCGACACACACGTCTACCGGTCGATCGCGCCGAACCTCGACGTGATCTCCGGCGACACCGTCGTCCCGGTGGGCAGCCAGACCGGCTGCTACGCCGCGCAGAACGAGACGTCGGTGGCGGTCAACCCGGAGAACCCGCGCAACCTGGTCGCGGGCTCGAACGACTACCGGGTGTTCAACGACCGGGAGCAGCGCAACGACTCCTCGGGCTGGGCGTACACCTCCTTCGACGGCGGCCGCACCTGGAAGAACGTGCAACTGCCGGGGCTCACCTACGAGACCGGCGCGACCGGCGCACTGTCCGACATGGACGGAGCCGGCGACCCGGTGCTCGCCTTCGGTCCGCATAACACCGTCTACTACGCCAACATCGCCTTCTCACGCCTCAACGACGGCTCGGCCCTCGTGGTCTCGGTCTCCCACAACGGCGGACTGACCTGGGGCCAGCCGAGCATCGTGCAGATCGACGGCGCGGCGGCGGACGGCACGCCGACGGACACGGACTACTTCAACGACAAGAACTGGATCGCGGTCGACCCGCACACCGGCCAGGTGTACCTGACCTGGAGCCGCTTCACCTACGACGACTCGGGCGACTACCTCGAGTCGCCCATCATGCTCAAGACTTCGGTGGATCAGGGCAGGACCTGGTCCTCGGCGCGCCGCGTCTCGCCGACCACGACGGACTTCTCCGGCGGGCTGACGGCGTTCGCCCAGGGCTCCAACCCGCAGGTGGCCGCGGACGGAACGCTCTACGTGGCGTACGAGTCGTCCGTGTGCGCGACACTCGCCTGCACCGGTGCGTCAGACCATGACGAGACCGTCGTGGCCACCTCCCACGACCATGGCAGGACCTGGACGAACGCGCTGATCGGGCAGAACTTCGACTACCCGCTCAACGCCGACATCGGTGACGACGCCTTGACCGGCGAGAACTTCCGGATCAACTCGTACCCGCAGTTGACGATCGACCCGGTCACCCAGCACCTGTACGTGGTCTGGTCGGATGACCGCAACGGCCAGTACGACTCGTCCGGAGCGTCGGTGCAGACCGACGGCACGGCTTTCATCGCCGGCTCCGGCGACGGCCGGCACTGGAGCGACGTCACCGCGGCCGAGCCCGGAGGCGACGTGTTCTTCCCGGCCGTGGCCGCGAATGCGGGGAGGGTCGCAGTGACCTACTACACCCGCTCGTACGACCCGAGCGGCATCGACCTCGACTACGCCTACACCACCGTGGACCGGACGGGGCAGCACTCGCCGCAGCATCGCATCACCACCGCTTCGGAGAACCCTGATGTGCAGTTCGTCGGCGTCGGCGCAGTGAGCGGCCAGACCCTGCAGGGCGAGTTCATCGGCGACTACAGCGCCGTGGCCCTCGGCGCCGACGGGGTGTTGCACCCGGTCTGGACCGACTTCCGCGGCCGGCCCGGCGTCGATACGCCGCATCAGACGGTGGACACGCAGGCCATCCGGCTCCGGTAGCGAGATCCGGCAACAGCGAGCGCGTCCCTCCGGCTTCGGCGCGGGGGGACGCGCTCGGCGCTTTCGCGGGATTCCCATGCCCTCCGCGCACGGCCGGGAACCGGCCGTGATCTGCGCGAGCCCTCCCCGGGCGGTGGATCCGCGCGGGCTACCATGGCCCGGCAGGACGTCAGCTCGTTTGAACTCTTCGAAGGCGGATCGCTCATGGAGACCAGGGAACTCGGCCGCACCGGCCGGAACGTCGGTGTGATCGGGCTCGGCGCGTGGCAGCTCGGCGCCGACTGGGGGCAGGTGGACGAGGCGGACGCGTTCGCCACCCTGCGCGCGGCGGTGGAGGCGGGCGTCAGCTTCATCGACACGGCGGACGTCTACGGGGACGGGCGCAGCGAGCAGTTCGTCGGCCGCTTCCTGCGGGAGGCCGGGGCGCCGCTCACGGTGGCCACCAAGATGGGCCGCCGGGTGGCTCAGGAGGCAGCGAACTACAACGCCGAGAACTTCCTGGCCTGGAACGACCGCTCGCTGCGCAACCTCGACGTGGAGCGGATCGACCTGGTCCAGCTGCACTGCCCGCCGGACGAGGTCTACGCCGACGACCGGGTCTTCGACGCCCTCGACGACCTGGTCGAGCGCGGCCGGATCGCGGCGTACGGGGTGAGCGTGGAGACCTGCGAGCAGGCGCTGTCCGCGATCCGCCGGCCGAACCTGGCCTCGGTCCAGATCATCCTGAACGCGTTCCGGCTCAAGCCGCTCGAGCAGGTGCTGCCCGCCGCGCGCGCCGCGGGCGTCGGCATCATCGCGCGCGTCCCGCTGGCCAGCGGCCTGCTGTCGGGCCGGTACACGGTGAAGACGGAGTTCGCGGCCGACGACCACCGCGCGTTCAACCGCCACGGCGAGGCCTTCGACGTCGGCGAGACCTTCTCCGGCGTGGACTACGAGACCGGGCTCGAGGCGGTCGAGCGGCTGCGGCCGCTGGTGCCGGAGGGCGTGAGCCTGGCGCAGTTCGCGTTGCGCTGGATCGCGGATCAGGACGCTGTCAGCGTCGTCATTCCGGGTGCGCGCAATCCGGAGCAGGCCCGGGCGAACGCCGCGGCCGGCTCGCTGCCGCACCTGACGCCGGAGGCGCACCAGGCCGTATCCGAGGTCTACGACGAGTTGATCAAGCCTCTGGTCCACGACCGCTGGTAGCGGCACCGAAGACGCCGGGCGCCATTTAATTGCTGTTGGCAAGCAACAATATCTGGCGTACCGGCGCCGGGGACCTATCATGGCCGCAGCGGCGTGATCCAGGGACTACGGCAAGCGGGGTGCGGCGATGACCGTCGGTAGGGAGCGCATCACCATCGGCCTGGCCGCCGACGCGCCCGCGCAGGCCACCACGGCCGGCGCGGGCGCGGACGGCACCCGGGCCCAGCTGTTCGCCGAGGTGCTCACGGCCGGGCCGCTCTCGCGCACCCAGCTGGCCCAGCGCACCGGCTTGTCCCAGTCGACGGTGACCAAGGTCGTCAATCCGTTGATCGAGGCCGGCTACGTGGCGGAGACCGGCGAGCACAGCGTGGGCGTCGGGCGGCCGCAGCGGCTGCTCGAGGTGGCGGCGTCGCGGCACGCGGTGATCGGGGTGAAGCTGGCTCCTGGCACTGTCACCGGCGTGCTCACCGATCTGCGGGCGCAGGTGCTGTGCGTCCGGGAGCGGCGGCTGACGGCGGGTCATGATCCGGCGGCCGCGATATCTGCGGCCGCGGCCGTGGTGCTGGACCTCATGGCTTCCGACCGCGGCGCTCCGGACCGGCTGATCGGCGTGGGCGTGGGCGTCGGCGGGCACGTGGACCCGGGCGCGGGGCGGGTGGTGCACTCGGGCATCCTCGGCTGGGACGAGGTGGCGGTGGCGGCCCCGCTGGGCGCGGCGACCGGCCTGCCCACGGTCGTCGGCAACGACGTGGACGCGCTGGCGGTGGCAGAACGCTGGTTCGGACTCGGCCGCGGCGTGGACACCTTCGCACTGGTGACGGTGGGCCCGGGGATCGGCTGCGGGCTGTTCCTCGGCGGCGAGCTGTTCACCGGATCCAGCGGCCTGGCCGGGGAACTCGGCCACATCCCGGTGCGCGCCGACGGCGAGGAGTGCGGCTGCGGACGCCGCGGCTGCCTGGAGACGGTGGCCTCGGACGAGGCGATCCTGCGTGGTATCGAACGCGCCGGCGGAGCACGCCCGGCCTCGATCGAGGACGCGGTACGCCTGGCCCGGGCCGGCGACGCGGCGGCGGCCGCCGCGTTCACCTCGATGGGTGAGGAGCTCGGCAGAGCCCTGGCAACCCTGGGCAATCTGATCAACCCGGCCCGGATCATCCTGGCCGGAGAGCGTGCCGACGCGTTCGACCTGTTCGGCCAGTCCTGCGAGAACGCCTGGCGTGCCCACTCGTTCTCCACCGCCTCGCGTGACTGCGCCCTGACGGTGGACGTGACCGACGACGCGCAGTGGGCACGAGGCGCGGCCTGCCTGGTGATCCGGGAGGCAGTGGCGGGCTAGTGTCCCTCACCGCAAATTCGCTGCAGAAATCGGCCCCAGCGCCCGCCTGGCTGCGTTGCCGAAATGCCCACAGAAGACCGAGTATGAGGGCATCCCGGCGCCTTGCCAGACGAACGCTGGAACCGATTTCTCATGCAGCGGTTTTCCGAATCGGGACACTAGTGCCGCCGGAAGTCCGAATGGGCCGACAGGCTCCGCCGACCTGACCTGCTCCCCCGAGGCGCGAAGTTTCCGTACGCGAAGTGCGGAACCTCGATCTCCAGCTCGGCGAGTTCCGCCGTCGATGACTCGTCCAGGCATTCCGGGTCGAACGCGGTCCCGCAGCCGGTGCACAGCACGAACATACGGCTGCTTTCATGCACCGGGAGAACGCGGAACACGTGCTGCTCGGAGTGCAGTTCGCGAAGCTCGTATGCGCACTCTGCTTCACAGCGCAGGCAGAAGAACATGCCCTCCTCCACCCTGCGGACGGTTTTGCGGTACCCGGCCGAGAAAAGAAAGAACACGCGCGCTCCCCACCCAGCGTCCGACGACAACCGTTGAACTTACCAGCACTCGCAGTGTCCTGCCACCACGTCCTCGCGCACGGACGAACCGGCACGAGTCGGGCGCGACGCCGTCGCCTCGAATTTTTTTCTTGACTCACGAAAATCAGCTCGGCCATACTCCTCGTCATCCGGTCACCCGACCGGATCAGGGGCGGCCCTGCGCGGGCCGCCGCCTTGCCTCAGCTTGCTTCGACGCGGAAAGGCACCCTCGATGCGGACGGCGGATCTGCTCGGCGAGGCGACCCGCGCGGAGATCTTCAGCCAGGTGCTCACCGCCGGGCCGATCTCCCGCTCGGGCATCGCCACCCGGCTCGGGCTCTCCCCGTCCACGGTGACCCGGCTGCTGCCGGCCCTGCTGGAGGCGGACTACATCCGGGAGGGCGCGGAGGCCGAGCCGGCCACCGGACCAGGCCGTCCGCAGCGGATGCTGCGGGTCAACCTCGAGCGGCACCTGGTGGTCGGCGTGAAGATCGCGCCCGCGTCCGTCACCGCGGTGGTCACCGACCTCGGCGCCCGGGTGCTCGGCCGCGACGAGGTGCGGATCGACGGCTGCGCGCCGGTGACCGCGCTGACCGCGGCCGGACGCCTGGTGCGCCGGCTGCTGGCCCGGTTCCCGGACGGAGCGGCGCGTGCGCTCGGGATCGGGGTCGGCCTCGGCGGGCACGTCGAGGCGGGCGCCGGGCGCTGCCGCTACTCCGGCATCCTCGGCTGGCGCGACGTGGACGTGGCCGGCCCCCTGGCCGCGGCCACCGGACTGCCGGTGTACATCGGCAACGATGTCAATGCCCTGGTGGTGGCGCAGCGCTGGTTCGGCGCGGGCCGGGACACCGAGACCTTCGCCGTGGTGACGCTCGGCGCGGGCATCGGCTGCGGGCTGCTGGTGGACGGCACGCTGTTCACCGGATCCAGCGGCCTGGCCGGGGAATTCGGCCACATCCCGGTGGATCCGGCCGGCCCGAGCTGCTCCTGCGGGCGGCGCGGCTGCCTGGAGGCGCTGGCCGGCGATCCGGCCATCCTGGCCCGGCTGCGCCAAGCGGGCGTGGACGAGCCCGACGTCGAGTCGGCCGCTGCTCTGGCCCGGGGCGAGTACGGGCCCGGAGACCCGCTCGCGCCGCGGGCCCGGGCGGCCCGGGCCGCGTTCGCCGCGGCGGGCGACGCGCTCGGCCGGGGCCTGGCCACCCTGTGCAACCTGATCAATCCCGAGCTGGTGATCCTGGCCGGCGAGGGCGTGAGCGTCTACGACCTGATGCGCCCGGCCGCCGAGGACGCGCTGGCGCACCATTCCTTCTCCACCGCCGCGGCCGACTGCACCGTCCTGCTCGACCCGGTGGACGACGACATGTGGACGCGCGGCGCGGCCTGCCTGGTACTCCGGGCGACCGTCCGCGCCCCGGTGTCGTGAAACCCGCACCGAACCGGCACCACCGCAGTACCCGTACGTCGACGAGCACCGCCCGCTCCACCTCGAACCGCGGCCCCGGCCGCCCGAATCGCAAGGAAGCGATCGATGTCAAAGACCACGCGCAGGGCCGCGGCAGCCGCCGCGGGCGCCGCCGTTCTGGCCTTCACCGCCGCCTGCTCCTCGTCCTCCTCCCCCGCCGCGACGCCCGCGGCCACCGGCAAGGCCACCGGGACCATCACCTGGTTCGCCAACCAGTTCGGGCCCACCAGCACGGACGTGCGCAAGACCCTGATCGCGGCGTTCGAGAAGGCCAACCCGGGCATCACGGTCAAGCTGGAGCAGGCGCCGAGCGACTCCGACACCTACCGCTCCACCCTGGTGACCCAGATATCCGGCGGCTCGAGCAGCTTCGACGTCTACAACGGCGACGTGGTCTGGCCGGCCCAGTTCGCCAAGGCGAACCTCGCCCTGCCGCTCGACTCCTACCTCGACTCCTCGTACTGGAAGACCTTCTCCAACGGTCTCGTCAGTTCCCTGACGTACAAGGGCCAGACCTACGCGGTGCCGCTGTTCACCGACAACGCGTTCCTGTTCTATCGCAAGGATCTGCTGGCCAAGGCCAAGCTTCCGGTGCCCACCACCTGGGAGCAGCTGCAGTCCGAGGCCGCCACCCTGCAGAAGGACGGGCTGGTCAAGTACGGCTTCGCCGCGCAGTTCGATTCCTACGAGGGCCTGACCTGCGACTGGACCGAGTTCGCGGCCGACGCCGGCGCGGCCAGCGTCAACGCCGACGGCACCTCCTCCACGATCGACTCGGCCGCGGCGCAGAAGGCGCTGACGTACATGCGGGGCCTGATCACCTCCGGTGTGGCGCCCTCGGCCGTCACCACCTTCCAGGAGCAGCAGTCCGAGTCGCTCTTCACCTCCGGCCAGGTCGCGTTCCTGCGCAACTGGACCTACGCCTACGCCGACGCGAACAGCGGCAGCTCCTCGAAGATCGCCGGCGACGTCGGCGTGGTGAACCTGCCGACCTTCGAGGGCCAGACCGGGCCGGGCTACTCGGTGACCGGCGGGTGGAACCTCTACGTCAACCCGCACAGCAAGAACCTCGCCGCGGACGTCGCCTTCCTCAAGTGGATGACCGGCACCCAGGCGCAGACGATCATCGCCGAGCAGGGCGGGGAGATCCCGACCGTGGCCGGCGTGCTGGCGGACCCGCAGGTGCAGGCGGCCAACCCGGCCTTCCCGGTGGCCGCCAAGAACAAGCTCAACGCCCGCCCGTCCTACGTCGCGCAGTACGCGCAGGTCAGCCAGGCGATCTACAACAACGTCAACGCCGCGCTGAGCGGCTCGGTCAGCCCGCAGGCGGCCCTGTCGAGCGCGAACTCGCAGATCGACTCGGCGCTCGGCAACTCCGGACTGTAGAGGATCCCGGGGCGGGCCGCGGCGCGGCCCGCCCCTTCGCCCCCGACCCACAGGTGACTTGATGTCGAGCACTGTATTGCCCTCGCGCCGGCGCTCCGGCCTGCGGCGCCGCTCCGCCCGGCTCGGCTGGGCCTTCGCCTCCCCGGCCCTGCTCGTCGTGGCCGCGGTGATGATCTTCCCGATCGTCTTCTCGGTCGTCATGTCCGCGAGCAACGTGCAGGTGAGCGGGAACGGCTTCCATCTGAGCGGGATGACCGGGTCGAACTACTCGATCCTGTTCCACGCTCCACGGTTCTGGCACGATCTCGAGTTCACCGTGCTCTACACCGTCATCACGGTCGCGGTGGAGATGGTGCTCGGCACGCTCATCGCGCTCGTGCTCGAGCGGCTGACCAAGGCGCGTGCCTGGATGATGGCGCTGCTGCTGTTGCCCTGGGCGCTGATCACGGTCGTGTCCGCCGAACTGTGGGCGTACGTGTACAACGGCGTCTACGGTGTACTGAACGCGATCTGCGGCGCTTTCGGCGTGCACGAACTCAATGTCCTGGGAACGCCGTTGCAGGCCTCGATCGCGATGGCCGTCGCGGACATCTGGAAGACCACGCCGTTCGTGGCGATCATGGTGCTGGCCGGCCTGGTCATGCTGCCGTCCGAAGTGGTGGAGGCGGCGAGGGTGGACGGCGCCGGCGGCTGGACCGTGTTCTGGCGGATCCGGCTGCCGCTGCTGCGGCCCGCGCTCGCGGTCGCCGTGCTCTTCCGGATCCTGCAGGCCTTCGGCTTGTTCGACCTGCCGTACGTGCTGACCAACGGCGGCCCCGGCACCAGCACCGAGTCCCTGGCGGTGCTCGGTTACAAGGTCTTGTTCAACGACCTCGAATTCGGCCCGGGCGCGGCGGTCGCCGCCAGCACCGCGCTGATCGTGCTGGTGTTCTGCCTGCTGTTCCTCAAAGTGTTCCGTACCCAGGTCGGCGAGCAGGAGGACTGACCCATGGCCCGACGTCGTACCCGCAACCTCGGCACGAACATCGCCGCGGTGTTCATCGCCGCCTTCGTGGCGCTGCCGCTGTACTGGATGGTGGCCTCCTCGTTCAAGGGCCAGTCCGACATCACCTCGGCCGCGGCCGTGCCGCCGCACCCCACGGTTTCGAACTACCGCAACGCCTTCGCCAACTACAACTTCGGCCAGTACCTGGAGAACTCCGCGGTCGTGGCCGTGGCCACCACCGTGATCGTCCTCGCCTTCGGCACCTTCGCAGGGTACGCATTGGCCCGGCTGCCGATGCGCGGCAAGACCGCCATCATGACGTCGCTGCTGATGATCTCGCTGTTCCCGACCATCGCCGTGGTGGCGCCGCTGTACCTGCTGCTGCGCGACATCGGCTGGCTCAACAGCTACCAGGGCCTGGTGCTCGCGTACACGGCGCTGATGCTGCCGTTCGCGATCTGGATCCTGCGCAACTTCTTCCTGACCATCCCGTTCGCGATGGAGGAGAGCGCCAAGATGGACGGCGCCGGGCCGGTGCGCACGGTGCTCCAGGTGATCCTGCCGCAGGCCCTGCCGGGCGTGTTCACCGCCGGCGTGTTCACCTTCGTGGCCGCCTGGACCGAGTTCATCATCGCGCTGACGCTCAACAACGAGGACAGATACCGCACCATCGCGGTGGGCATCGCGCTGTTCGGCGGCCAGTTCACCACGCCGTACGGCACGATCTTCGCCGCCTCGGCGGTGGCGATGCTCCCGATCGCCCTGCTGGTGCTCATCTTCCGCCGCGCCGTCGTCTCCGGTCTCACGGCAGGCGCCGTCAAGGGCTAGGTCTGCGAATCCAGGCCGCCGCACCGCTCTCGCACCGCATCCTTTTTCCGTGAAAGGCTCCGCACGTGTCCGCCTCCCCCGCCCCCGGCTGGCTGTCCGACGCCGTCCTCTACCAGATCTACCCGCAGTCCTTCGCCGACTCCGACGCCGACGGAATCGGCGACCTGGCCGGGATCACCGGCCGTCTCGAGCAGCTGGCCTGGCTAGGGGTGAACACGATCTGGCTCAACCCGATCTTCGCCTCGCCGATGCGCGACGCGGGCTACGACATCGCCGACTACCGGCGCGTGGACCCGCGTTACGGCACCGAGGCCGACCTGGTCGCGCTCGTCCTGCGCGGCCGCGAGCTTGGCATCAGGGTCCTGCTTGACCTGGTGGCCGGGCACACTTCGGATCAGCACCCTTGGTTCCTCGCCAGCGCGTCCGACCCGGCCGACGGCCGTTACGTCTGGGCCGAGGCGGACGCGTCGGGTGCGCTGCCGGAGGGATTCGTCGCCTCGCCGGGCAGCCGGTCCGGCGGGTACCTGCCGAACTTCTTCGACTGCCAGCCCGCGCTCAACTTCGGCTATGCGCGCGTGGATCCGCAGGAGCCGTGGCGCCGGCCCGTGGACGCCGAGGGTCCGGCGGCGAACCGGGCCGCGCTGACCGAGATCATGGACTACTGGCTGCGCCGCGGCGTCTCCGGCTTCCGGGTCGACATGGCGGCTTCCCTGGTCAAGGACGACCCGGGACACGAGCAGACGGCCAAGCTGTGGCGCGAGATCCGGGCCTGGCTCGCCGAAGCCCACCCGGACGCGGTGCTGCTGTCCGAGTGGGGCGACCCGGCCACCTCCGTCCCGGCCGGCTTCGACGCCGACTTCTTCCTGCAGTTCGGCGGTCCCAGTGACGGCAAGCCGCTGCGTTCGCTCTGGCACCTGGGCGAGGTGACGATCCGCGAGGACCAGGTCGCAGAGCCCTGTTTCTTCGACGCCGAGGGCCGCGGCAGCGCCAAGACCTTCCTGGCCGCATACGACGAGACCACCGCCGCGGTCGGCGGTCCGGGCCGGATCGTGCTGCCCACGGCCAACCATGACTTCGCCCGGCTGCACTGCGGCCCGCGCCCGGCCGCGCAGCTTCCGGCGGCCTTCGCGTTCCAGCTGACCTTCCCGACGCTGCCGGCGATCTACTACGGCGACGAGATCGGCATGCGCTACATCCCCGATCTGCCGGACGTCGAGGGCAGCGTGCTCGGTCCGCGCTACAACCGGGCCGGCTCGCGCACGCCGATGCAGTGGGATCAGAGCCCGAACGCAGGGTTCTCCGACGCCCCCGCCGAGCGCCTGTACCTGCCGGTCGATCCGGCGGCCGATCGCCCGGACTTCGCCTCACAGCGTGCCGACGAACAGAGCCTCGTCCACCACGTCAGGGAACTGATCAAGCTGCGGCGCACGCATCCGGAGCTCGGTGTACACGGCAGCCTCGAGGTGCTGCATGACGGCTATCCGCTGGTCTACCTGCGCGGCGGCAGGTTCCTGATCGTGATCAACCCGTCGGCCGGTGCGGTCGTGATCGGACACGACCGCACCGACCTCGGGGCACTCCGGCCCATGCGCGAGACCGGAGTGCGCGGGAGCGGCTCGGAGATCACCGCGGACGGGTTCGCCTACGGCATCTTCGAGCTCTCCTAGCCGATCAGCCCTCTGACCAGATCTCGCTGCCGCTGCCGTTGCAGTCGTAGATGTCGGTCAGCGAGCCGTCCGCGGTGGCCGCGCCGCTGACGCTCAGGCACTTGCCGGACTGCGTGCCGACGATGGTGCCGCCCGAACCGGTGGTCCACTGCTGGTTCGCGGCGCCGTTGCAGGTGGCGATGTCGACGCCGGCGCGGTCGGCGGTGGAGCTGCCGGTCACCTCCAGGCACTTGCCGGACAGGGCGCCGACGATCGTGCCGTTCGCGTTGATCGTCCAGTTCTGGCTCGGGGTGCTGTTGCAGGTGTAGATGTCCGCGGTGGACCCGTCGGCGGTGGCGCCGCCGGTCACGCTCAGGCACTTGCCGGACAGGCCGCCCACCAGTGTCGTGCCGGTGGCGCCGCCGCTGCCCGGGGTGAGCGTGATCAGCGCGGCGCTGCCGGCGTTGACCGAGACCGTCAGGGTGCTGCCGTTCACCGCGACGGCCGAGGCGGTGGGCGCGGGCAGGGCGCCGTTCGCCTGGACGCTCTGCCCGCCGAGGGTGATGCCGCTCGTCGCGGTCAGGCCGCCGGCGGTCAGGTCGACGCGGCTGCCGGCGTTGAAGTTCCCGCCGAGGTCGAGTTGCAGCGTGGTCGCGCCGTTGCTCGCCGGGTCCTGGACGTCGTCGAGCACGACGGTCATGGTGCCGTCGGCGTGCCGGACCGCGTAGGCGCGCACGTTGGCCCAGTCGGCGTTGCTCACGTTCAGGAAGCTGCCGGTGCCGACCGCGTGTACGGCGGCGAGCCCGTAGTACTCCGGCTGCGCGGCCAGAGTGCCGGCGGTGGCGGCCGCCGCGCTCGGAGCGCACAGGGGGGTGTAGTACATGAACAGCGGCTTGCCGGTGTCGCACTGCAGCACGGTGCCGTGCATGTAGTCCCCTGACACGCCTTCGCGGGCGAAGTCGAGCTGCTCGTCGATCTCCCACAGCGCCGACGCGTAGACGTCGCTGACCCCCTGCATGCCTTCGCAGACCACGGAGTTGCCCTCGTCGATGATCGGCGGCACATGCAGCTTCGCCGCCTGCGTGACCGCGTTGTCGGCGACGGAGGTCTCCGCGTTGCGCACCGAAGTGCCCAGCAGCTGGGCGATCGTGGGATCGTCACCGCTGGAGCAGTCGCTGAGCGGGTAGTAGTGGTTCGTCAGCTCACTGATGTTGGGATGGGCGAGGCCGGCCTCGGCGGTGACGAACGCACTCTGCCACAACCCGGTCGGCGAGCCGGCCGCGTCCGAGCCCTCGATCGCCACACCCGGGGCGGCGGCGGTGATGGCCGCGACGTAGGCCTTGAAGTCGGTGAAGTACTGCGCGGTGTTGCTCGAGTACTGCGAATACAGGTCCGGCTCGTTGCCGATCTCGATGGCCTGCAACGAGGATCCGAGCGCCGCCGACGCGTGCGCCGCCTCGTCGGCCGCGCGGGCCGCGTCGTAGTGCTTGAGGTTGACCCCGAGGATCACCTTCCAGCCGCTCGCCTTCGCCAGCGTGCCCAGCGCGGTCAGGTCGGCCGGGGTGATGGTGGCGATGGACCAGGACGGCGGCGTCTCCCCGCTGGAGGTCCAGTAGGTCTCGTCCACGGTGTTGCCGCCGATGCGCATCACCGAGGAACCCAGGGTCTTGAGGTAGCTGGCGAGGTTGCCCGAAGTGAAGCTCGGCAGGGCGAGATCGGAGGCCTCGAAGGAGAAGCCGAGGGAGCCGGCGCCGAGCGAGGTGCTCAGCGCGCTCTGGGTGATGCTGACGACCGGCGGCGCGGTCGCGGCCGAGGCCGGGGCGGGCGCGGCGGCGAGCGCCGTCCCGGCGAGGGCCAGCGCGACGGCCGCGGCGCCGAGCCTGCGCGGGCGCAGGTGGGCGGTGATGGCGTTCATGACGATCCCTAGGTCCGCAATCGTGTTCATGTATGAGAACAATGATTAGGTGGGTGAACCGACGTCACGATATGGCCGTGGCCTAGACCAGTCAACGGTCCGGGGTTCCGAAACTTGAACACGGCGAAGATCGAATCGCCGCGAGGCCCGCCGCTTCACGCGGTCGGGCTGCGCGACCGGAGTTGGATTCGGCCACCCGAGGTCCGAGCCGACTCAGGGGCATGCGAAACTGGCGCGGTGAAGGGATCAGGACTCCGCGGCCGCCGCGGTGCGCTCGCACTGCTGTCGGTGGGCCTCATCGGCACGGCCGGGCTGGCCGGCTGCTCCGGCGGCACGGTGAGCAGCGGTGGGATCGGCTATGTCGACCCGGAGACCACCATCACCCGGTTCCAGACCGCCGAGCGCGGCGAGGCGCCCCGGCTCTCGGGATCCACTACCACCGGATCCTCGTATACGACCTCTTACCTCGGCCACGTCACCGTCATCAACATATGGGGATCATGGTGCACGCAATGCCGTGAAGAGGCCCCTTCGTTCGCCGAGGCGGCCAAGGATTATGCGTCGAAGAACGTGCGGTTCGTCGGCGTCGACACGCTCGACAACGACTCCTCCGCCAACGCGTACCTGTCGCGCTACGGCATTTCATACCCGGCGCTGGCGGATCCCGAAGAGAAGCTCGTGCTCGATCTGAAGTCGATCGTACCCGCCGAAGGGATTCCGTCGACGCTCATCGTGGACGAAGACGGGAAGGTCGCCGTCCGCGCGATCGGTGCGATCACGGAGCCGGAGCTGGACCAGCAGCTCGACTACGTCCTCACGGCGGGCTAACCGAGGCGCAGCCCTGACGCGGCTGGCGCCCAACGCCAGAGGTCGAAGATGTCATGGCCGGCCGCTGACGAGTCCGGTCCGGACCGCGATGTCAGCGGACGCGGCGAAGCGCGGTGTGGGTGAGCATGAATCGGGGGTGGCGCGCGGTGTTGGGGGCGGCAGTGTGGAAAAGGGCCGGGTGCCAGAGCACGACGTCTCCGGGCGAGCCGGTGAGCTCGGTGACCCGCAGTGGGACGTCGGCTACCTCCGCTCCGTGGTCCATCAGCGCCGCGATGCGATCCTCGCGGCCGGAGGGGTGCCAGATCTCGTGGAGCCATGGGTCCTGCCGTGAGAGCTCGTCGCGCACCGTGCGCGAGTGCGCGCCGGGATAAGCGGCGGCCAATCGGTGGGAGCCCTCGATGACCAGTGTGCCGCCGCCCCGCGCGCGGACTTCACTGAGGTAGGCGAACATCCGGACGGACGGTAGGTCGGGCGCGGGCGGCGAGTCGAGATGCCAGCCGCCGGACGGGATCTCCCAGTCGCCGTCTGCGGTGAAGGTCACGAGTGGGCGTCCCCAGCCGCCTGCCTGGCCGGTCCACCCGTCCCCGAGGAGCTCCTGCAGAGCGTTGCCGACGGCGTCGCTGCCGACCCCGGTGAACACGCCCGACTGCCCGAACCGTGTGAGCCACTTCCCCGCCGGCGACTGGCTGCCGGCCTGCCGCCAGGTCACGGGATCGCCCGGCTGCGGGCCGTGCGCGCTGAGTTCTCGCCACAGCGCCTCGGCCAGGCCCGACGGGTCGAACGCGCCTGCCAGGCGGACCCAGCCTCGCTCGAAGAAACTCGCCAGCCCGTCCACGCCCTTCATGGTTGCAGGCCGTGGCGCCATGCCCAAGCTCTTTACGCCAGTCCCGGGGCAGGGCCGAGAAGGCGCCCCGGTTCCTGGGCACGACCGAACCGTCAACCAACACCGCGACAACCCATTGCCACTGAAGCACCCTCGCCCTCGCCTGACCCGCGCGCGGGGTCCGGGGTGTCCCCGGCGTGGGGGTCTGGGGGCCGTGCCCCCAGGTAGGCACAGGGTGCCGTGCGCTCGACGGAGGCCCTGACCCCCGTAGCGAAGCGCAGGGGGTCAGGGCCGGAGAAGAGCGCGTTAAGGCAGTGCTTTGAGAATCGCTTCGTAGGCGGCGCCGTATCCGGTCGGATCGCCCTTGTAGTCGGTGATCAGGACGTTGGAGCAGCTGCCCCAGGCGTCCCAGGTCCAGGCCAGGAAGCCGGTGTTCTCGCTCTCCAGCCAGGTGGTCAGCGGATCGATGTAGGTGCCGGCGCAGTCGCCTTCGCCCATCTCGCCGACGATGACCGGGACCTTCGCCATGACGGGCGCGACCTGGCTGGTCCAGCAGGCCTGCGTGTTGCAGGTGTTGCCGTCGTACGAGTGCCAGGAGGCGACGAGGTCGCCGTCTGGGTCGGTGGGCTCGTACGTCAGCCACTGGCTCAGGTCGTTGGAGTACTCCTCGCCGCCGAGCATCAGGATGTTGCTTGCGCCGGTGGAGCGGACCGCGGTGACCATGCCCTGCATGCCGGCGACGGAGTAGCCGATGCCGGCGCAGGTGCCGCCGGTCTCCCAGCACTGCCAGCCGGTGGTGGTGCTACCGGTGGCGCGGGAGGCGTAGGGCTCGTTGAAGAGGTCGAAGATCACCGAGTTGTTGCCCTTGAACGCGGTGGCCACCGAGGTCCAGAACGGGATCGCCTGGGCCGCGTCCGGCATGGGCTTCTGGCAGGTGGCCTGGGCCGAGGAGCAGCCCGAGGACGTGCCGGTGTAGAGCCCGTCGGTCCACTGCAGATCGATGATCGCGACGATGCCGTTCGCGTTGAGGAGCTTGACGAAGCCTTCCACCGCCTGCTGGTAGACCGCGCCGGAGTAGGCGGAGTTGACGTACGACTCCGCGTTCCAGCAGGCCTCGTTGACCGGGACGCGCACCGCGGTGATGTGGGTCCAGCTCTTCATGGCCTGGATGGACGCCTCGTCGACCGGGCCGTCGAAGAAGCCCCAGCCCTGCACGCACGCGTATTCGGCGCCGGAGCGGTTGACGCCGTGCAGGATCACCTGGTTGTTGCTCGCGTCCTCGATCTTGTTGCCGGACACGTGCAACTGCGGCGCCGGGGTCGCGGCCACCTCGGTGAGGGTGACCGAGGCGCCGGTGTAGCCGCTGGAGGTGGCCGCAAAGGCGGCGGCTCCAGTGCCGGCGGTGTTCGCCGCGACGGTGACGTTCTGCGCGGTGTTCCAGTTCGTCGGGGTGAAGGTGAGAGATGCGCCCGCACTGACACTCAGACCGCTGTTACCCGAGGAGCGGGCCACGGCCACGGTCACGTTGGCGGTGGGCGCCTGGGAGAGCGCCACCCCGAACGTGTCGGTGAAGCCCTGCATCACCGGGGCGGCGGCAGCCGTGGTGACGATGGTCGGGGTGACGGCGGCGGACGGCGTGCAGGTGATGCTCGTGGGCACCGCGTCGCTCGAGCCCCAGGTGCCCTGGAACCCGAACGACGTGCTGGAGCCGACCGCGACCGCCCCGTTGTAGGCGAGGTTGGAGGCGGTGACGTACTCCAGGCTCTGCACCAGGGAGCTGTTCCAGTTGCTCGTCACCTTCTGGTCGCCGGGGTAGTTGAAGGTGATGGTCCAGGCGGTGAGCGCGGTGGTGCCGGAGTCGGTCACCGTCACCGAGCCGACGAACCCGCCGCTCCACTCACTCTGGGTGGCGTAGGCGGCGGTGCAGCCTGCGGCCGCCGAGGCCTGCGGGGCGGCCGCGGTGCTCAGACCGACGGCCACCAGTGCTGCCGAGGCCAGCGCAGCGAGTCGGCGGCGCAGCCGGGTCGGGCGGGGTGTGCCCGGGGTCGGGGCCGCGCCGTGGAAGGGGTCGTGCA
Source organism: Actinospica robiniae DSM 44927 (assembly GCF_000504285.1). Lineage (NCBI taxonomy): Bacteria > Bacillati > Actinomycetota > Actinomycetes > Catenulisporales > Actinospicaceae > Actinospica > Actinospica robiniae. The sequence continues at coordinate 2,488,116 of NZ_KI632511.1, forward strand.
CGCGTATCTACCTCCTACCGGAAAGATCCGGAAGTCGTGTGGCCGACGCGGTGGGTGTCCACGTCGTGTCACGGGGCATCGCGCCGGTGATGGTACAAACGCTCCCGGAGGTGGCCAAGCGGCGCGGATGCGTCGAAACAAATTCGACCGAGCTCAGCGGGTTTCTCTCATGAAACCCGGCATGAAAGGCGCGGATCCGCCGCCCACGGCGAAGCCGAAGCCCGCGCTCACCCGGCCGCTCGCCCGCAGCCGGCCGGGCAGCCGGATGAGCCCTTCCTCGATCAGGGCCCGTACCCGGCCGCGGCTGAGTCCGAGCCCTTCCATCAGCAGCCGTTCCACCCGGATCGGGACCGGCAGCTCGAAGCCGACGATGACCTCCGTGTCCGCGAGGGCGCCTTGTTCGAGCTCGATGAAGGGCATGTCCGTCTCCAGCGCCCAGGTGCCCTCCCAGTCGAGCCGGTAGCCGGCGCGCTCGGCCAGCGACGCGCTGGTGACGAGTTCGTGCACCAGGTCCCCGTCGTTGTTCTCGAACGCCGTCCGGCGTGCGCCGTCGAGTTCGCGCACGTGGATCCGCTCGTGCACGGGCACTTTGGAGGTGCGGCCGCATCCCTCGCACAGCACCAGCATCCACACGTCGAGCAGCTTGCCGTTCGCGTTGACCCGGAACTTGCCGGCGGCCTGGTGCCGGGTGCACCGGCAGTCCGGGCAGGAGCGGACGACGGCGGGCAGGCCGAGCTGCCGCACCGTCCACAGGGACTTGCGACCAAGATCTTGATTCATTTGTAAGAGTTTTTCTATGAGTACGCCGACGGGAGGTCGCGGGAGGCAGCACTCATCGCCGGGCGGCGGCTACGACGTCACGCGCGCCCGCTGGGGTGCCTCGGTACTCATACGTACACGGGGTTCAGGGTGGCCAAGAGCGGGGCTTCGAGCAACTGGTTTTCGTCAAGGGTGAAGAGCTGAATGACCGAAGGCGCAGGGCTATTCGCGTCGCAGGGCCCTGGCGACGCGGATGAGCGCGCGTTCGCGGCGCCGCAGGACCTCGGGCCGTCGGGCGCAGAGGCAGGCGGCCCGGGTGACGAGGTTCATCAGCGGTTCCGGCAGGCCGGCGGAGAGCTGGTCGCCGCCGACGGCCACGATCGGCAGCAGCGCGGCGCGGTCGAGGCCGAAGACCTTCCGGCAGTAATACGCCGCTCGCTCGACGTGGCCGGTGTGCGCGACGAGGCCGAGTGGATGGCGTGCGTCGAAGGCCATCGCGTCGAAATAGCGTCCGGCGTGCACCTGGATCGCGTTCTCCAGCGTACTCGCGGACTCGATCTCGGCTTCGAGCCGCGCGAAGCGAGCCAGCGGGGCGCCTTCGATGCTGAGGTCGCGGGCCGCGGCGGCCATGAGGTTGCCCTCGCACAGTTCGTCGGCCGGGCGCTCGGCCACCGCTCCGGCCACTCCTGCCCAACCGCCGCTGAACACGACCGTCGCCGGCCGCTCGGCGAAGTGCCCGGAATGGGCCACCAGGTACTCCCGCAGCCGCTCGACCCGGACGAGGCTCGCCTCGCTGAGCCGGTCTACCCGGCCGGTCTCGTGGCCGCGGCCGAAGACGATGATGCCCTCGGCGATCGGCGACTCCTGGGCAGCCATGCGCCGATACTAACTTCGCGAGGCCGCCGGCTCGGGTGACGACGCGCGGCGCGTGAGGCTGCCGCCGGCGCCGCGCGGCAGCAGGGCGCCCTCGACGATCGGGACGATCAGGATCGCGGCGATGAACACGAACGCCTCCCGGTAGCTCTCGCGGGGGTCGAGCAGGAGCGCGAGGCGGAGCGCGAGGGCGCCGGCCGCGGCGCCGAGACCGACCGCGAGCTGCTGGATCGCGGACGAGAGGGTGTTGGCGTCGGTGAGGATCGCGGGGTCGACGTCGGCGAACGCGACCGTGTTGTACGCGGTGAACCCGGTGGAGCGGAACGCGCCGCTGGCCGCGAGCAGGATGAGGATCAGCGCGAGCGGCGTGCTCGGGCTCAGCGCCGCCATCAGCGCGACCGTGGCCGCGAGTGCGCACACCGAGACGACGATGACGGCGCGGAAGCCGAAGCGGCGCAACAGCGGCGTGGTCGCCGGCTTGATCCCGAGGTTTCCGAAGAAGAGGGCGATGAGCGTCTCGCCGGCGCGCGCGGGCGTCCAGCCGAACTGGTCCACGAACAGCAGCGGGACCAGGAACGCGACCGAGTTGCACACGACCCGGAAGACGGAGCCGCCCGCGTGCGAGACCCGGAATGTACGGACCCTGAGCGCGTCCAGGCTGACCAGCGGGTGCTCGGCGGTGAGCAGCCGGTGCACGGCGACGACGCCGGTGACGACGCCGACCAGCAGGCAGGCCACCGCGGCCGCGAGGTTGGAGCCGGGGATGGCCACGATCGCCGCGGCCGCGGTGAGGCAGCCCATGCAGGCGGCGCTCGACCACCAGCCGCGCACGTCCAGGCGGCGGCGCGGTCCGGTCTCCGGCGGGATCGTCCGGATGAAGCAGAGCGCGAGCACCCCGAGCGGCAGGTTGAGCAGGAAGATCCAGCGCCAGGAGGTGTAGGTGGCCAGGATCCCGCCGATCACCGGCCCGAGCAGCGGGGCGACCAGCGCGGGCCAGGTGAACAGCGCCACCGCGCGGATCACCTCCTCTCGCCGGATGTTGCGCAGCACGACGAGCCGGCCGACCGGCACCATCAGCGCGCCGCCGATGCCCTGGACGACGCGCGCTCCCACCAGCGCGGCCAGCGACGGCGCCCCGGCGCACAGCGCCGAGGCGAGGGTGAAGACGACCACGGCGACCGCGAAGGTCTTGCGCCCGCCGAACCGGTCGACGACCCAGCCGCCGAGCGGGATGAACGCGGCGACGGTGACGAGGTAGGCGCTGATCGGCACCGCCATCGCGGCCGAGGACTGGCCGAAGGAGGCCGCGACTTTGGGCGCGGCCGTGGTCAGCGCCGTCCCGTCGAGCAGCTCCATGAACGTCGCGCCGGCCACGAGCAGCGCGGTCGGGCGCGCCAGGGTGCCCGGTTCACGGCCGGACGGGGGTATTCGCATGGGGTTCAGCATCCCATCCGCGCGCGTTCCCGCACCAAGCGGCCCGTATACCAGGATCAGCGCAGGCAATCCCGCGTATGATCGACCCTTGGTATTCGCATGATCACGGTGCGATGTCGTCGCCTTCGGCGATCAGGGCGCCGAGCCGTCGGGAGAGCTCGGACCCGGGCGCGGCGAGGAACGCCACCAACGTCTTGTCGTCGTCCGCGGTGTGCATCTTCACGTACTCGAACTCGACCGGTCCCAGGCGCGGGTGGTTGAAGGCGAGGCGGCTCGGAGCGTAGGCGGCCACCGCGCGGGAGCGCCAGAGCCGACGGAACTCCTCGCTCTCGTCCTCGAGCTGCCCGACCAGCGCGGTGATCGAGTCGTCGAGCACGCCCTGTCCCAGCTGCGCCCGGAACACCCCGACGGCATGCTCGGCGTCGCGTTCCCAGTCCATGGAGATCGTCCGCATCCCCGGCGAAGTGAAGGTGAGCCACAGGACGTTGCGACGCTCGGGCGGCAGACGGGCCAGATCCGGGTACAGCGCGGCGCATCCGCGGTTCCAGGCGAGGATGTCGAAGCGCCGGTTGACCAGGTACGCGGGGCTGGGATCGAGTTGGTCGAGCAGGATCCGGTGCGAGGGAGCCGCCGCAGCGGCGAGGTCCGGCGGTCCGAGCGGCGCGGCTTCTCCGGCCAGCTGGTACAGGTGCTCGGTTTCCTTCGCATCGAGGCCGAGCACGTCCACCAGGCAGCCGAGCACCTGGCGCGAGGCGCGGATCTCGCGGGCCTGCTCGAGCCAGGTGTACCAGGTCACGCTGAGCCCGGCGAGCGTGGCGACTTCCTCGCGGCGCAGGCCCGGGGTCTTACGCCGGGCACCCACGGGCAGGCCTACGTCCTCCGGGCGGCGCCGCTCCCGCCGGCTGCGCAGGAACTCGGCGAGCTCGCGCCGCTGCTGCATCGCGCTGCCCATCACGGTTCCAGGGTAGCCGAGCTCGGATACTGGTAGCGCTACTACCGGTGTGAACGCCGTCTGGAAGGCCGTGCCGGCCGCTGAAACCATGATCGAGGGCCCATTCGGGCCCGCACACGTGGTTGGTTCAGATGAAGGTGGCAGCACGATGCGTGTAGTGATCATGGGCGGGACCGCCGGGATCGGTCTGGCGACGGCGCAGGCGCTCGCGGCGGACGGCGCGGAGGTGATCGTCTGCGGGCGCGACGAGGCGCGGCTCGCGGCGGTCAAGGACGGGGTCGCAGCGGCCGAGCGGGTCGACGGGACGGACGCGGACGAAGTGGAGGCCTTCTTCGAGCGGACCGGTGCGTTCGACCACCTGGTGCTCGCCTTCAGTCCGGGTCCACTCGGGCTCGGCCTGATCAGGGAGACCGGCCTCGACGCGGTGCGCGGCGCCTTCGACGGCAAACTCTTCGGCTACCTCCACGCGATCCAGAAGGCGCAGGTCACCGGCTCCATCACGATGGTGGGGGCGGCGTCCTCGCGGGCGGCACTGCCCGGCACGGTCACGCTCGCCGCGGCCAACGGCGCGCTCGACGCCGTGGTGCCGCCGCTCGCGGCCGAGCTGGCTCCGGTCCGGGTCAACGTCGTCTCCCCGGGTGCGGTGGACACCGCGTGGTGGTCGTTCCTGCCGGAGGAGGCACGCGCCGCGCAGTTCGCGGCGGCGGCCGACGGCACGCCGGTCAAGCGGATCGGGCAGCCGGCCGACGTGGCCGAGGCGATCAGATACCTGATCAACGCCTCGTTCGTGACCGGCGTGGTCCTCCCGGTCGACGGCGGCCTCACGCTCAAGTCGGCCTGACCCTCTCCCGTCCTCGGCGCGGCGGGCTTTCCGCCGCGCCGAGGGGTAGATCAGCTCGCCTGACGTGGCGGCTGATCAGTCCGACAAGTCCGTCTGGGCGACGGACACGTAGCCGTAGGACTCGCAGTCGGCGACCACGGCGCCGCGCGCGTCCTTGAACTCCTTCAGGCTCCCCTGCGCGACGTCCTGCGAGATGTCCGAATCCATCGCCATGTATTCGACCTTGGTCGATTCCGTCACGAGGTCGTTCCACAGATTCGAGCCCTCGATGGCGTTGGTCTCCGCCGCGTCGATCGCGTCCTCGTAATCCTTCAGCTGGTCATAGGCCTTACGTGCGGTGAGGTTGCCGTCGAGGATGTATTCGGAGTCGTGGTAAGCCTTGTCCTCGGCCTTGCACGCGGCGCGGTACGGCGCAGTGCTCGCCGAACTGGTCGGCGAGGACGCGGCGCTCGTCGAGCTCGAGCAGGCGGCGAGGGTGAGCAGCGCGGCGGCGATCGGCAGGGCGCGCAAGGTTTTGCCGGGCATAGGGTCCCCCCAAGGAGTGTGTCCGGGTTCTGATCTTCCTCGATCGTAACCGGTGCCGCTCCGGAGGGGTCCCGGCGACGGGCCGTCAGGCGGGCTTCGCGCCCGCGAAGGTGCGGCGGTAGGCGTCCGGAGAGACGCCGACGGCCGCTTGGAAGTGCCGGCGCAGCGTCGTCGCGGTCCCCATCCCGGCCGCCTGCGCGATGAAGTCGATGCCGCGGTCGGTGTTCTCCAGCAGATCCTGGGCCCGGCGGATGCGCTGGATCAGCAGCCACTGCAGCGGCGTGGTGCCGGTCGCCGCCTTGAACTGGCGGCCGAGGTTGCGCGAGCTCATGTTCGCCTGGCGGGCCAGGTCCTCCACGGTCAGCCGGTGGTCGAGCCGCTTCATCGCCCAGGACAGCAGGCCATTGATGGGGTGGTCCTCGCGCGCGGGCACCGGCGTGGCGACGAACTGGGCCTGGCCGCCGGCCCGGTGCGGCGGCACGACCATGCGCCGGGCCACCGCGTTGGCGACGCTCGGGCCGTGGTCGCGGCGGATCAGGTGCAAGCACAGGTCGATCGCGGCGGCCTTGCCGGCCGAGGCGAGGACCTGGCCGTTGTCGACGTAGAGCACGTCCGGGTCGACTTTCACCCGGGGGTAGCGTGCGGCGAGCGCGTCGGTGTGGGCCCAGTGCGTGGTGACGCGCAGGCCGTCGAGGATCCCCACTTCCGCGAGCACGAACGCGCCGGTGCACAGCGACACCATCCGGGCGCCGGCCCGGTGGGCGGTGCGGACGGCGTCGAGGAGGGCGGCCGGGATCTCGGCGTCGACGTCGTCGAGGGCTGGGATGATCACCGTGTCGGCCCGGGCCAGCTGATCGAAGCCGGCGTCGGGTTCGATCTGGAAGCGACCGATCCGGACCGGGCCGGATGCGCAGATGGCCACGTTGTACCAGGGATCTGCGAGACCGGAGGGGTCCCGGGTGAAGATCTCGCAGGCCGTGGCCAGCTCGTAGTGCAGCATCCCGTCAGTGGCGGCGAACGCGAGCGTACTCATGTCCGAAACTGTACGGCACTTGGCGTTCCAGACACTCGTTCGCCGCCGCCTGCGCTGACACGATTCCTTTGTCGAGAGATCGTGTCGCTGGAGGGATAGGTGTTGATGATGGTGGATTTCGCTCGAACGGTGGCCGTATTCGGTGCGTACGGCCACACCGGACGGTTCGTGGTGGCGGAATTGATCGACCGCGGGTACGTCCCGCTGTTGGTCGGCCGGGACGAGTCCAAGCTCCAGCAGTTGGCGAGCACCTACCCCCAACTGATCACCCGAACGGCGTCGGCCGACGACCCGGCCTCGCTGGACCAGGCGTTCGCGGACGCGGCGGCAGTCATCAACTGCGCCGGCCCGTTCGCGTCCACCGGTATCCCGGTGATCGAGGCGGCTCTGCGCGCCGGCATTCCGTATGTCGATGTGGCGGCCGAGATCGAGGCGAACGTGGACACCTTCGCGCAGTTCGCCGAGCGAGCCCGCGCTGCGGACGTGGCCGTGGTGCCCGCGATGGCGTTCTTCGGCGGGCTCGGCGACCTGCTGGCTACGGCAGCTGTCAGCGACGACGGCTGGACGTCGGTCGACGAGGTCCACGTGGCGTACGGGCTGAGCAGCTGGCACCCGACGGCCGGCACGCAGGCCGCGGGCACGGTCTCGCACCAGCGCCGCGCTGGTCAGCGCGTGCGGTTCACCGAGGGCGCTCTGACGTACTACGACGCCGCCGGGGACCTTGAGCTGCAGGAATGGCCGTTCCCTGTTCCGACCGGTCCGCGCAAGGTTCTGGCGGAGTTCACCATGGCCGATGTCGTGACCATCCCGAGCCACCTGTCGGTACGCGAAGTACGCAACTACATGGCAGTGGAGGCGGCCGACGATCTGGCCGCCCCGAACGCCGCTGCGCCGACCGCGGTGGACGAGCGTGGCCGTTCGGCGCAGACCTTCGTCGTCGACGTGGTCGTGCGCCGTGGTGACCAGGAGCGCCGCGCCCTCGCCTCCGGCCAGGACATCTACGCCATCAGCGCGCCGCTCGCGGTCGAGGCCGTCCACCGGATCCTGACGGGCCGGACGAAGATCAGCGGCGTCGCCTCCGCCGGAGAGATCTTCGACGCCCCGGACTTCCTGCGCTCCCTCGCGCCCCACCTCGTCTTCGAGCGTCGCGACTGAGCCGGCGCTGAGCTGCCCGCACCGCGGCGGCGTGCGATCCCCCGCCGATCGCCCGGATGTACGAGGCCGCCACGGGTACAAGGCGGCTCCGGATGCGTCCGGGCGCGAGTGCGTCCAGGGTGGCGGTTGAACTGATCGACGGGAGCGCGACCATGGCGAAGATACTGTTCATGATGACCGGGAGCGACCACTGGACGCTCAAGGACGGTTCGCGCAGAACGAGCGGGTTCTGGGCGGAGGAGGCCGTGACGCCGCTCGAGGCATTCCGCGCGGCCGGGCACGAGGTGACGGTGGCGACGCCCGGCGGGGTGGTCCCGCCCGCTGACCCGGCCAGCCTGGAGCCCGGGACGAACGGCGGCGACGAGGGCGCGGCCCGGATGCGCGCCGCGGTCGAACAGTCCAGCGAGTTCGCCCATCCGATCGCGCTCGCCGACGTGAACCCGGCGGACTACTCGGCGCTCTACGTCCCCGGCGGCCACGGCCCGATGGAGGATCTGGCCGTCGACGCGGACGCCGGTCGTCTGCTGACCAGCGCTCTAGACGCCAACACGCCCATCGGCATCGTCTGCCACGGCCCGGCCGCGCTGCTCACCGCGACCCGGCCGGACGGTTCGAACGCCTTCGCAGGCTTCGACATCGCCTGCTTCACGGACAAGGAAGAGGAGCTGGCCGGCTCGGCCCTCACGGCGCCGTGGCTGCTCGAGACCCGGCTCAAGGAAGTGGGGCTGCGGGTCGAGGAAGGCCCGCCGTTCCGGCCGCACACCCAGCGCGACCGCAACCTGTTCAGCGGACAGAACCCCAGCTCGTCCGCACCGTTGGCCGACGAACTGGTCAGAGTGCTGGCTTGAGCCGGCCCGCTTGAGAGGAGCAGGTCCCGTGCGCGCGATCGTGCAAACCAGCTACGGGGGCCCGGAAGTGCTCGGGCTGACCGAGGACCTGCCGACGCCCGAGCCGGGCCCGGGCGAGATCCGGATCCGGGTGCGGGCGGCGGGGGTGAATCCGACTGATTGGAAGCACCGGGCCGCACCGCTGTTCGTCGATCGGCTGCCGCTGGTGCTCGGCTGGGATGTGGCGGGCATCGTCGACAAGATCGGCTACGGCGTGACCATCCTGGACGAGGGCGACGAGGTCTTCGGCATGCTGCCCTACCCGCACGGGGTCGGCGCCTACGCCGAGTACGTGCTCGCCCCGGCCCGGTCGATGGTCCGCAAGCCGGAGAACGTCGACTTCGTGCACGCAGCCGCACTGCCGCTGGCCTCGCTCACCGCGTGGCAGGCATTGAACGACACCGCCCGGGTCACGGTGGGGCAACGCGTGCTGGTTCAGGGCGCGGCGGGCGGCGTCGGGCACCTCGCCGTGCAGATCGCCAGCCGTCTCGGCGCGAAGGTCGTCGGCACCGCGAGTGAGAAAGACCTCGACCACGTCCGTTCCCTTGGTGCCGCCGATGCGCTGGACTATCACACCACTGACATCCACGCCGCGGTGCGCGAGGCGGACGCCGCGCTCGTCCCCTTCGCCGGGGAAACCCGCCTCGACTCGCTGAGCACGGTGCGCGAGGGCGGCACCTTCGTCACCCTGCTGCGCACCGAGCCGGGCAGCGACGAGGAGCGCATCGCCGACGAGCACGGCATCCGCTACAAGACGCTGCTGGTGGAGTCCGACCACGCCGGAATGCAGGTCATCGCCGACATGGCTCGCTCCGGCGCGCTGCGCGCGAGCATCCACGACGCGCTGCCGCTCTGCCAGGCCGCCGAGGCACACCGGCTGGGCGAGGCCGGGCACATCAGCGGGAAGTTGGTGCTGGTCGTCTGAAAGGGCACCTCAGACCGCGTCGAGCACCACCACCGGGATCTCGCGATCGGTGTGGGCCTGATACGCGTCGTAGTCCGGCCAGATCCCGGCCATCAGCTTCCACAGCTTCTCCCGCTCCGGCCCGGCGGCGACCCGGGCGCGCGCTTCGAACTTGGCCCCCTTGACCTGGACGTGCACCTCCGGGTGGGCGACCAGGTTGCCGTACCAGGCCGGGTGCGTCGGGGCGCCGCCCTTCGAGGCGACCACCACGTACGCGTCGCCGGCCTGGCCGTAGATCAGCGCCGTGCGCCGCCACACGCGGGACTTGCGGCCGAGCACGGTCAGCAGCAGGATCGGCGCTCCGCTACGGAAATCGTGGCCGTCGGCGCCCTCGGTCTGGACGTACTTCTGGATGTGGGAGCTGACCCAGTCCGTCGGCGAATCGACGACCTTGGCCTCGTCGTACGGCGTGTCACTCATGTCTTCCTCCGCCTCGTCGTTCAGCTTGGGCACAGCCTACGCTCCGCCACTGACAACTAACGGAAGGTAGCCGGACGCGCGGCTGTCGGCCCGTCAGAGCAGGCGGCGGATGGCGCTGGCGAGGGCAGGCAGTTCGTCCTGTGGCTCGCGGTCGGCGTGCAGCAGGGCTCGGCCGTCGGCGGAGCGCAAGCGTGTGGCGAGCGCGGCGGGGAGGGAAATGGTGCACAGGGCGCCAGTGCCGTGGAAACCTTCCACCATCCAGCACACCCAGGGCAGCGGAAGGCTGATCGCCGGTGCCATCAGCACGGGTGCGGCGCCGTCGAAGCGAACCTCGTAAGCGCCGAAGCCGCGCCAACTGCTGGTGGTGAAGGTCCGCTCGGGCGGGTTGAAGCCGAGCGGGACGCAGCGGTCGAGGCCTTCCGGACCGAGTTCTTCGAGCACGGTCCGGCTGGTGCGCAGGGTCAGGTGCGCGTCGGCGAAGTCTTCGACTGCCGCCCGGATGTCCGCGGCGACGCGAGACGCGGGGACGTCGCGGCCGCGCAGGGTGATCTCGCCGAGGAGATTGCCGATCGTCCCGCGCGGGGTGCCGAGGGTGCGTCGCAGATCCACCGGCACGACCAGCTCGCGCTCCGCCGTGTCGCCGTCGAGCTGGCGGACCGTGCGGACGACGTGCGCGGTGAGGACGTCGTTCGTGGACAGGCGCCGGCCGGATTCCTGTTCGAACCTTGCGCGCAGCCGGGCGAGTTCCGCTTCGCCGAAGTAGACCTGGACGAGCCGGTTCGCCAGAGTCGAGGACTCGGCGATGCTCCTGAGCTGCGCCGACTCCTGCTCGTCCACGACGCGGAATCCCGCGCGGCCGCTGTCCTTCTCCGGCAGCATCGCGTCCAGGAAGGCGGCGCGGTCCTCGATCAGGAGCGACTCCTCGCTCTCCTCCCCCGCGCTCGCCGCCGACCACTGGCGCATGAACGTCGTGAAGCTGCCCATGTCACCGATCGCGTGGTGCCAGGAGCAACCGAGCACGGTTCCGCCGTCGGCGAGGCGGTTGAGCCGCACCCGCGTCACCGGGCCCCTCCCCGCTCGGGCCGCCGGGGCGTCGACGTGATCGACGAGGCCTGAGTCCGGCAGGGTCAGCCGGCCGATCGCCTCGGGCAGGGTCAGCGGTGAGTCGCGTTCGAGGAACTCCGCTCCCTCACCGTCGCAGACGATCTCCAGCTCCGCGCCAGACGGCCGCAGCCGGCCGGCGAACGCGGGCGTCCGGGCCAGCGCGGATTCGAACCCTGACAAGACCGATCGCGCGTCCAGCTCCCGGTCGTAGCAGAACACGACCGAGACCGACAGATCAGCCAGCAGGAGATCCGACCAGGCACACCGGATCACCGGGATCGACATCCGCATCAGCAGACCCCCTTTCCCATGACCAAACACCGCTCTATCATCAGAATTCGAATGAAACACGAACTTACCGGGAGAATCACGCGATGACGGGCACAGCGCGGCAGGTGAGCTGCACCTTCGACGGCGGTCGGACCGGACAGGCCCGGGCGACCTGGGGCCAGCGGGCGATCTGGGACGCGGTGGCGGCGCTCGCCCCGCAGGACGCCGCCCGCTACAACGTCTGCGGCGGCGGGGCCGTCCTGCCGGGCTACCGGGTCGAGCAGCTGATCGAGGCCGTCAGCCTGCTGATGCTGCGGCACGAGTCGCTGCGCACGCGGCTTGCCCCGGGCGCCCACGGCGAGCTGCGCCAGACACTGCTGGGCAGCGGAGAGTTGGCCGTCACGGTGGTCACCTGCGACGCGGCCGAGGAGGTACAGCAGGAGGCTGACGCGCTGCTGGAGCGGCTCGGCGCCGAGCCGTTCGACTGCGCGGCCGATTGGCCGATCCGGGTCGGCATCATCGAGTCGGCGGGCATGGTGCGCCACCTCGTGTTCGCCGTCCCGCACACCGCCGTGGACGGCTGGGGCCTGCGCCACCTGGTGCTGGATCTGGCCGAGCTGACGGTGAAGGGCACGCAGGCGAGTCCCGTCGACGCGCTCCAGCCGCTGGACGAGGCGGAGTATCAGGCTACTGAACGCGGCCAGCGGCAGGACGGCAAGGCCCGACGGCACTGGGTGGCCAAGGCCGAGCGCGGGCCGCGGACCCTCCTCGCGCCGCGCGCGGACCTCCCCGCGGACGCACTGTTCCCGAACGCGCTGCTCGACTCGCCGGCGCTGGCCCGGGCGGTGCCGCTGGTCTCGACGCACCTCGCGACCACTCCGGCGACGCTGCTGTTGGCCGCGGCGGCGACGATGATCGGCCGGCTGAGCGGGTCGGGCGGGGTGCTCTTCCAGGTCGTGGTGAACAACCGGTTCCTGCCGGGGCTGAAGCAGGCGGTGAGCACCGTCGCGCAGGAGGGCCTTTTCCATCTCGACGTGCGTGACGTGCCCTTCGCAGAGCTCGTATACGCGGCGGCGGGGGCCTCGCTGGCGACGTATCGCTACGCCTACTACGACAAGGCCCGGCTCGACGCCGATCTGGCTGACCTGAACGGGGATCTGAGCTGCTTCGTGAACGACACCAGGGGTTTGCAACCGGGCCAGGAATCCACGGTCGCGGCTCCGCCGGCATCGCCCGACGCGCTGGAGGAGCTGCGCGGGCAGACGCGCCTGCACTGGCCGACCGAGTTCCCGCCGCGTCCCAACGTGAGCTTCGCGCTCGACGCCGTGGACATTCCCGGTTCTCTCGGCCTGACGATGACGGCGGACCCGAGCCGGCTGCCGCGCCCGGAAATGGAGCGTGTCCTGTTCGGCATGGAGGAGCTGATCCTCGACGAGGCACTGCGGCTGCCCGGTCACGACTGAACCTCGTCGCGCCCGGCACCCTCCGCGACGACGGGTCCGTGCGGCGCACCCCGGTGGATCACGTAGTGATGCGGCGCGATCGTGGTCTCCCACCCGGATCCGGACGAGCCGACGAGCACCTTCTCGTCGCCGGCGGCGAGGCCGGGCGCGCCGCCGCGCCGGCGGTGGAAGAGCACGTCGACCAGGGCTTCGTGGACCTCGCGCGGGGTGAGCGGGCGGTCGTCGTCGCCGATGTGCGCGATGAGGCGGCCGTCGCTCTCCTCGAGATCCACCGGGCGCTTGTCCAGCGCGGTGGCGAGCAGCTCCCGCACGGCCGCGAGATCGACCCAGGCCGAGTCGAGCAGCCGCCACTCCCCCGGGCGCGGCCCCGGCTCGATGCCCGTCAGGGCGCTGATCTCGGCGATCGGCACAGTGCGCTCCGCAGCTTCCTCGATCAGCCGGAGCAGGCCGCGCGCGAAGTCCTCGGCCTCCTGCTCGGTGAACAGCTGCCGGTCGGCGTGCAGGGTGATCGAGACGCAGCCGCGCAGCCGCCAGACGTTGAGCATCAGGCGGGTGGGGATCGGCTCCACCGGCAACGGTATGACGTGCGGGTCCTCGGGCGGGGCCGGAATGTCGCGCAACAGCGCGTCCGGCACGGTCGTGCTCAGGTCGTTGAGGACCAGGTGCCGGGCGAAGCGAGCGCCGCGCCGCGCGCCGATCTCGTCGATCAGCCGCCAGATCTCGGCCGAGTCGAAGGAGCTGTGCCAGTACGCTGTCATCCCGGCTGCGCCGGCCCGGCCGATCAGTTCGTCGAAGTCCGGCGTGTCGGTGCTCAGCGCGATGAGGGCGTCCTGGGCGACAGTGCCGACGTACTCGACCAGCGAACGGCGATGGCGGTTGGCCGAGAGCGCGGCGATGACGACGTCATCCCGGCCGGCCTGCAGTGCGGCCATCGCCGCGTAGGCGGCCATGATGATCGTCGAAGTGCTGGCCGACAGCCTCGCGGAGACGGCCTCCAGCGCTTCGGCGGCGCGCACCGAGTGGATCACCAGCGACGTGTGCGTTCCGTCGGACGGGCCGAGGCGCGCGTCCGCGAAGATCGCGTGCGGGCCGGTGCTCAGGATCCGTTCCCAGTGCTGCAGCGAGGACTTCGTCCGGCGCAGACCGGCGGGCGAGCGCTCGTCGAGCGCGACCTGGCGCGGCGTCGGACCGGTGTGCGGGGGCAGAGTGCGGCCGGAGACGAGTTCGAGCCATTCGGTGACCAGGAACGCGGTCGCCGCGCCGTCGGCCGCCGCGTGGCAGATCACGGCACTGAGTCCCTTCGGCACGCCGTCGACCGTCACCAGCGTGAGCCGCAGCGGGAACTCGCGAGCGACGTCGAAGCGAATGGCCCGGTTGCGTCGGCCGATCTCGTCGACCTCGATCAGGGGATCGCGGTCGGTCTCGACGACATCGATGCCGAACTCACCCTCGCCGAGCACGACCTGTTCGACCGGCCGGCCGCCGCCGTCAGGGTACGGATAAACGGTGCGCAGAGCCTCGTGCCGCTCGGCGAGCGTGCGCAGGGCGCTGATGACCTGGTCGAGGCTCGTGCCGTCGGGCACCGGCCACGAGCCTTGTTTGTTGATGTCGGCGGGCTCGTTCTCGATGGTGCATCGCATCATGTTGTCCTGGCCGAGAGAGAGCGGGCCGCTGCCCGAACTCTGGCCGTGGTAGGCGATGGCGACGCGCCGGGACTCGATCATGCGGCGTGCTCCTCTCCCCAGAGCGCGCCGGCGACCGCGGCCGGCCAGTCTTCGAGTTCCGCGCCGTGCGCGTGGATCAGGGCGAGCGCGATGCGTTCGAGGCCGAAGCCGACGCACGCGGTGTGCGCAGCAGCTCCGTCGGCGGCGATGTCGAACGCCGCGCCGAAGTGGTCCTTGTGGCAGTTCGCCGAGCCCACGGCCTGAACCACGTCGTCGGCCAGCGCGACGCGCAGTTCGAACTTGAGCCGTTGGCGTCGCTGGGCCGCCTGGTAGAGCTTGCGTCCGGTGCCGAAGAACGGATCGTCGGCATCCTCGACGGAGACCTTCAGACCGAGCGATCCGAGCCAGTCGGCCATCTGTTCGAGCCTGCGGTCACGCCAGCTCGCGCAGTGGTCCGGGTCTCCGGCGGTGACGAATTCGACCATCCGGAACGATCGCAGCCGTCCGATCTCGGCGGTCGCCTCCTGACGGAAACAGCGTGCTGAGACGCGGTGCGTGCGCGGCCGGTCGATCGTCTGCCCGGCCATCGTGGCGTACACCGGGTAGCACCCGGCGGGCAGCAGGACGAGGTCGGTGGGCTCATGCTCGCTCTGCCACGCCCCGCCGGACTCGACCAGCGGGGAGAGATCAGACCACTGCTTCGCGCCGCCGGTGAAGCCGTGCACGGTGCCGAGCAGGTGCGGGAACGAGGCCGGGTATCCGGTGCGCTCGATGGTGGCGCGGGCGATCACCGGTGCCACTCCCAGCACCCGCATCGGCTCGTCGGCGGCGAGTGCGTCGATCCCACGCCGCAGTCCGGCCACGATCCGCTCGAAGGCTTCGGGGAAGAGATAGACGCCCGGCGCCTCGGTGGGAAGTGGTCGTGCCTCAGCCATCTGTCCCTGCTTCCGTTTCGGGGTCCCACACACGGTGAAAAACGTCGAAGGGCGCGGCGCCGGTCAGGGCCACTGCGGCCCGGTGGCCGGGCGGTGCCGGGAGGTCGTGCACGCGGACGACGCCGTCTTCCGCGTCTGCCGGGAAAGGCAGGCAAATGGGGGTGACGCCGTCGACCGCCAGCGCCATGCCTTGGGAAAGCCGGCCGCCGTGCGCCTTCACGCAAGCCTCCTTGCGGCTCCACAGAGTCGTGAAGCGCGCCGCGATCTCGTCCGGGGTCGGGCCTTCGGCGACGTAGCAAGCCTGTGCCGCCGGGAAGTGACGGGACGCGAGGCGGGTCGCGACCAGCTCGGACGGCAGCGGCTCGATGTCGACGCCGACGTCGCGATGCCAGGTCAGGGCCACGAGGGCAGCCGCACCGCCGGTGGAGAGGTTGACACGGAGTTCTGATTCCAACGAGGGCTTGCCGTTCGGGCCCTCGTGCCAACGGATCTCGGCCGGCCGCACACTCAGGCGCTCGGCCACGATCTCGCGCATCGCGCCGTGTGCGACGACGAAGCGACTCCGTCCAGAGTGATCCCGGATCGCCTCGGCACGCTGCGATTCGCGTGCGTCGAGGTGGCGCGCGAGGCGGTCGGTCACGGCCTTCGACTGGTCGGTATGGACCAGGAACACCGTGACCTCGTCCTCCCGCGTCACGCGGGAGTCCCCAGCACACAGATACTTAGTGTTTGTATATCAGGGTCGTAGTCTGCGATCACGGCTGGGCCAGGCTGCTCCGCGTATGCGGCCCACGCGCCGGTCATCGGCTGCTCGCCCGCGACCTCGGCGAGGCCATCACCGAGGAGCAGCAACGGTGCCTCGGGCAGTAGCCGCAGCGCTTCGGCGCGGGTTACGCACGTGTGCTGATACACCGTCGCGTCGCCCGGCTCCAGCCACAACGCCACGCCGGCATGCTGCTTCGGCATGGAGACCGGCGTCCGCATCTCGTAGAACTGCGCGGCCTGCTCGACGATGAGAATCAGTGCATTGCGTGATTCGCCGGAGCCCAGGAACGTCGCGGCGAGACGGATCGCCGTGTACGCCGCGGAAACGCCCTGCTCCGTGACGGCGAACGCATGCGGTCGGCCCGGGCAGACGCTGCTGAGGTAGAGGGCTGTCGAGCGCCCGGGGCGGACGTCGGGGACGGCGTGCGCGAGGATCAGCACACCCACCTCTTCGCCCTCGCCCACCACCTCCTCCAGCAGCCCCTGCCCCATCTCGCCGTAGCTGTGGCCACGGCCCGCGGCCAACTCGTCTTCGCACACTGCGACACCGTAGGGCCGGGCCGCATCGGCGAGGTACTCCCGCAGCACCGGCTCGCGCGCGAGCTCCGAGGCACCCGGGAAGAACCGGGCCAACGCGCGGACCGTTCCGGTGCGCTGCGCGATCGGCACCGCCTCAGCCCTCGACGGCGTGCGAGGCGACGAAGTCGGCCAGCGAGCCGAGCGAGCCGAGGTCGTCCTGGCCGATCTCCTCGACGTCGATCTGGATGTCGAGCTCCTCCTCGAGCTCGAGCAGCAGCGAGAGGGTGTGCGCGGAGGTCAGGCCGACCTCGTCGAACAGGCAGGCGCTCTCGGCCGGGGGCGGCACGTCGCGGCCGAGCACCCGGGGCAGCAGGATGCGGATGGAGTCGACCACGCGCGGCCGCAGCACGTCGGCGCTCTCGGTCTGCTCTTGCGTCTGGTCCATGGTGATTGCCGGGTCCTTCCGAAAGGAGGCGTGCAACGGTCGCGGCGGCCCGCCGGCCGCCGATTGGATCAGTGTTCGAGTACCATCGCCGAGAATGCCGCGCCGATGCCCGCGGCCGCCACCAGGTAGCGGTCGCCGGGGCGCAGCAGGCCTTGCCGGGTGGCGGTGTGCAGGTTGATGAAGGCGTCCGCGGCGAAGCAGTGCCCGTACGGCGCGACGTTCTCCAGCAGGATCCGCTCGAGCGGGAAGCCGGTGCGGCGGCTGAGCGAGCGCCAGGAGATCCGGTTCGCGTTGTGCGGCACGATCAGCTTGATCTCCTCCAGCCGGGTGCCGGCCGCGTCCAGCGCCTCGCGGATCACGGCTTCGAGCAGCTCTGGGTAGGCCCGGTTGAAGGCGGTCAGCAGGGCCGGGTCCTCGGACAGCCTGCCGTCGTACTCGCCGCGCAACGCGGCCCGGTAGGACAACACGCGGTCGCGGTCGCCGCCCGGGCCCACCAGGCAGGCCGCGGCGCCCTCGCTGAACACCGAGATCTCCGGCGCGATCTGCGCGTCCCGGGTGAAGGTCTTCTCCCCGGCCAGGACCAGCGCGAGCGGCTCCTCCCCCGCGGGGGTGGCGCCGCCGTGCGCGGCCAGCAATCGGCCCGCGAGGTCGATCGCGAGCAGGCCGCTGGCGCAGGCGTGGTGCGAGACCTTGAACGCGAGCGCGTGTTCGAGGCCTAATTCGCGGCACAGGGTGCGCAGCGGGTTGTGCGGATAAGGGGTCTGCACCGGCAGACTCGTGGCGTAGAGCACGTAAGCGACGCGGTGCTCGTTGCCGCGCAGGGCGGCGAGCGCGCCGGCCGCTGCGCGCAGCAGGTCTTCCACCGTGCCATCCGGGTCGAGCCGCACCTGGTCCAGACCGTGGAACCGGCGGAACAGCACGGTCTGCCGATCCGGCAGGCCGAGCCGTCGCCCGACCTGTTCGATCGGCACGGACGAGGGCGGGAGATGCACGGCCACCGCGTGCAGAGCGGTCACCGGGGGTCCTCTCGCGTGGTCTAGTCCATTTGCGGGGCGAGCTGTAGTATGCCGCCGTCCCGCGCGCTCCACAAGAGAGCACCCGCCGTCCTGCAGATCCCCATCCGTCTCCGCTTGAAGGAACCGAAGGGCCGCCGAGTGACGCCGCAGCGCCGCTTCCTGTTCGTCGCTCCACCGCTTTCCGGGCACGTCAACCCCACTGCGGCACTCGGCAGAGCCCTGATGGACCGGGGGCACGCGGCCGCATGGGCCGGCTCGGAGATGTTCCTCAGACCCCTGCTAGGCGAGGAAGCAGAGATCTTCCGTACGGGTTCGAAGATGCTCCGCGATCAGGGCGCCGGCGGCGAGGCCGCGGTGCGCTCGCTCTGGGCCGACTTCGTCGTCCCGTACGCCCGCTTCACCCTCACCGCGGTGGACAAGGCCATCGCCGAGTTCGCCCCGGATGTCGTGATCAGCGACGAGCACACCCCGGCCGGAGCGCTGGCCGCGCAGCGGCGCGGCGTGCCGTGGGCCACGCTGGCGACCTCGTCGATGGAGCTCGGGCGCCCGTTCCGGGACCAGCCCGAACTCGACGGCTGGATCCTCGAGCACCTGCGCACGCTGTGGGCCAAAGCAGGGCTCGATCCGGCCGGCTTCCTCGACCCTCGCGCCTCGCCCCACCTCGTGCTCGCGCTCACCAGTCCAGCCCTGACCGGCCAAGATGCCTACCCTCCGCACTACGCGCTGGTCGGGCCGCTGCTCGGAGCCCGGCCGTCCGGACCGGACTTCCCGTGGGCTGCGCTCGATCCCCGGCGCCGCCTGGTCATCGTCACCATGGGCACGCTCGCCGGCGATCTCGCCGCGGACTTCCTGCGGCGGACGGCCAAGGCCCTGGGCGAGCTCGCCGACGTGCAGGGCGTGCTGGTCGCGCCGCTCGAATCAGGGCTCGAGGAGATTGCACCGGCGAACGTGCTGGTGCTGCCGCGTGTCCCGCTGCTCGATCTGCTCGAAGCGGGCGCGGTCGCCGCGCTCGTCTGCCATGGCGGACTCAACTCCGTCACTGAGGCACTCGCCCACCGCGTCCCGCTCGTACTCGCCCCGATCCGGCACGACCAGCCGATCACGGCCGCCCAGGTGGCGGCGGCCGGTGCCGGCCGGCTGGTGGACTTCGCCGGAGCGGGGCCGGACGAGATCCGGCGGGCGATCGAAGCAGTGCTCGACGATCCGGAGCCGCGCACCGCCGCGGCCCGGGTGGGCGAGGCGCTGCGCCAGGGCGGCGGGCTGTCCGCCGCCGTGCGCCGGCTCGAGGCGCTAGTGCCAGAGCCCGGCACCATCCGTACCGACCAGGACTAGGGAGAGCACGCTTGATCACGACGAAGGGCCTGCGCAAATCCTTCCAGTCCCGCAAGCGCCGGCAGACCACCACGGTGGACGCGGTGCGCGGGGTGGACCTGAGCGTGGACGAAGGTGAGATCTTCGGCTTCCTCGGCCCGAACGGCGCGGGCAAGACCACGACGCTGCGGATGCTCGCCACGCTGCTGCACCCGGACGGCGGCGAGGCGATGATCTTCGGCGCCGACCTGATGACCGATCCGGCCCTGGTGCGCCGCCGCATCGGCTACGTCGCGCAGCAGGGCGGCACCGCCGACGGCGCGACCGCCCGCGAGGAGCTGGTGATCCAGGCCAGGGTGCACGGGATCGGCAAGGCGGAGGCGCTGGAGCGGGCCGCCCAGGCGGTCGAGGCGTTCGGCATGGGCGAGTACGCCGACCGGCCGTGCAAGACCTACTCCGGCGGCCAGCGGCGGCGGCTCGACATCGCCCTCGGGGTGATCCACCGCCCGCGCGCGCTGTTCCTGGACGAGCCGACGGTCGGGCTCGACCCGGCCAGCCGCGGCCAGGTCTGGGCCGAGATCCGCCGGCTGCGCGCGCTGGGCATGACGGTCTTCGTCACCACCCACTACCTGGACGAGGCGGACTCGCTGTGCGACCGGGTGGCCATCATCGACCACGGCGAGATCGTGGCCGAGGGCACCCCGGACGACCTCAAGAGCGAGATCTCCGGCGACGTGGTGATCGTGGGCCTCGGCGGCGGCGCCGACGCGGCCGCGGGCATCGCCGACCGGGCCGCCCAGGCGCAGAAGGCGTTGGCCGACCAGCCGTACGTGCGCAAGCTCGAGATGTCGGCCGAGGACGCGCTGCGCGTGTACGCGGTCGACGGGGGCACCGCTATCCCGCTGATCCTGCGCGCGCTCGAGGGCGCCGGGATCGAGCCGGATCTCGTTCAGCTGCAGCGGCCCAGCCTCGACGACGTGTTCCTGACCAAGACCGGCCGCACCATCGCATGAATACCCTGATCCCGCCGCACCCATCGGAGTCACGAGGAATATGAAGACGCTTCGCGACGTCTGGCTCGTCTACCAGCGCCAGATGCTGCTCATGGCCCGCATGCCGGTGTGGATCGCCATCGGGCTGATCCAGCCGGTCGTCTACCTCTTGCTGTTCGCTCCCTTGC
This sequence comes from Actinospica robiniae DSM 44927, assembly GCF_000504285.1. Lineage (NCBI taxonomy): Bacteria > Bacillati > Actinomycetota > Actinomycetes > Catenulisporales > Actinospicaceae > Actinospica > Actinospica robiniae. The sequence continues at coordinate 2,508,631 of NZ_KI632511.1, forward strand.
TCAAGGTGGCGCTCGCCCCGATGGGCGCCACCACGTACAACGAGGCGTATCGCATCTACGTCCCCGGGCTGCTGGCCGCGCTGGCGATCTTCGGCGGCCTGTTCACCGGGTTCAACCTGCTCGGTGAGCTGCGGGCCGGAGTGATCGAGCGCTACCGGGTGACCCCGGTCAGCCGGCTGGCGCTGCTGCTCGGCCGGGCGCTGCGGGAGACGACGCTGCTCGTCGGCCAGGCAGTCGTGATCACGTTGCTGGCGCTGCCGTTCGGGCTCACCGTCGCGCCGGCCGACCTGGCTCTGGCCTACCTGCTGTTCGGTCTCATGGCTCTGATGTCGGCCGCGGCGTCCTACGGGATCACCATGGCGGTCAAGTCCGACGCCGCACTGGCGCCGCTGGTGAACACGATCGCCCAGCCGATCTCGCTGCTCTCCGGCGTGCTGCTGCCGCTCGCGCTCGCCCCGGCCTGGCTGCGCGGAGTGGCGACGGTCAACCCGTTCTACTGGTCGGTCAACGGGATGCGCGCGCTGTTCACCGGGAACAGCGCGGCGCACTCGGTGTGGGAGGGCCTTGCGGTCTCCGCCGTGCTGGCGGCGGCCGCGATCGCCTGGTCGGCCCGCCTGTTCGCCCGCCGGGTCAGCTGATCCGCGCGTCGTACGCCGCGGCCAGCCGGGCCGCGGCGTACGCCTGGGCGTCCCGGGCGAGGGCGAAGGTGCCGGGCATCGCGAAGAAGCCGTGTGACATGCCGTCGTAGCGGCGCGCCTCGACCGGGACGCCGGCGTCGGCGAGCTTGCGCGCGTAGGCCTCGCCCTCGTCGCGCAATGGGTCGTACTCGGCCGTGATGACGGTCGCGGGCGGCAGGCCCTTGTGGCTCGGCGCGCGCAGAGGCGAGGCGAGCGGGTTCTCGCCGTCGGCCGGGTCGGCCAGGTAATGGCCCCAGTACCAGCGGACCGAGTGACGGTTGAACAGCAGCGGATCTTCGTCATCGAGCTCTGGCGGCTCCTGCGGCCGGTAATCCGTGTTCGGATACACCAGCAGCTGATGGCAGATCTCGGGCCCCTGCCCGTCATCCCGGGCTCGCAGGCTGACGGCGGCGGCGAGGTTGCCGCCTGCGCTGTCGCCGCCGACGGCCAGCTTGCCCGGCATGTTCTCGGCGACCCAGGAGACCGCGGCGTAGCAGTCCTCTACGGCGGCCGGAAACGGATCCTCGGGCGCGCGGCGGTAGCGCACCGAGACGGTGACGCAGCCGACGGCGTTGGTCAGCGCTCGGCAGATGCCGTCGCAGGTATCGAGGTCGCCCAGAGTCCAGCCCCCGCCGAAGAAGTAGACGAGCACGGGCAGCGGGCCGGTTCCGACGCGGTCTAAGGGCTCGTAGCCGCGGATCGTCAGCGTGGTCCCGCTCTCGGGCGGCCCTGGGATGTCGCGATGCCAGACCTCGCCGACCGGCTCGGGTCTGCCGCCGCCCGCCTGGACTTCGGCGAGATCCCGGGCCCGTGCTTCGGCCAGCGTGAGCGTGTAGAGCGGTGCCACCGCCTGCTCAGCGCGGTGCCGCCGAGCGGCCTCGGCCTCGGGGTGCAGCGGCATCAGGCGGTCGCCTCGACGTACATCGTCTCATCCCGACGGAACGTCGTATCGAGGGCTGCGACGTCCGGACGTTCGCCCGTGCGGAATCCGCACGAGCGGACCTTCGACACGTCGAAACCGGCCTCCGCCAACGCGAACGTCAGCTCATCGAGGTCGTAGATCCACCGGTGTCCGTAAAGGTAAAAGATCTGATTGAGCATGAAGGCCTTGCGTTCCGGCATGGGCGGACCGACTTGCATCACCTCCAGCCGGCGCCGGTGCTTCGCGAAGAAGCGGTCCTCGTCCCGATAGCCCTCGATATAAATGCGCAGATCGGGCGTGGTGAGCCGGAGCAGGCCGCCCGGCGCGAGGACGCGGCGGACCTCGGCCAGCCAGCGGATCGCGACCGGCAGGGTGACGTGCTCGATCAGGTGCTCGGCGTAGGCCCAGTCCAGGCTGCCGTCCGCGAAGGGCAACGGCTCGCCGACGTCCAGCCGGGTGAACAGGCTCTCGCCGTCGACGCGGTAGAGCGGACCGAGCTCGGCCGCCCCGTCCGGGCCGGTCAGCGGGGCGAGATCGGTGGCGAGGCCGGACGGGTGCTCGGTGCGGAAGGCGGCGAACTCGATCCCGGTCACCCCGTGCCCGGCGAGCTCGGCGCGCGTGCGCGGCAGCCGCGGCGCGAGCTGCTCGAGTTTGTCGCAACGGGCGATGGAGGCGGAGAACTCGTCCATCCGCTCGGCCAGTGAGTCAGGGTCCTGCCAGTTCCAGCCGGGGAACGCCCGGGCGGGCTCCGACGTCACGGATACTCCTTTGTTTTCGCATACGTGTATCGCAACATTTTTATTGCGAGCGCGTACTCGGGTACGTCGAAGCGGCGTTCCGCACAGGCGCGCAACGCGACGAGCGGCAGCGTATCGAGTTTTCCGGCTAATTGGTATAGACCCTTGACCCGGCGTCACGGATATGGCACCGTCTGGCACGCGCCACCGTTCCGCTGCTAGATCAGAACCTTTCTTCAGTGATCAACGTGCTCTGGTGGGATCGTGTTGAACGCAGAAAGCGGCGGTCGAGCCATGCCCGGGCTCGCCGCTCCGTGGGTCGACCGGCTGCTGCTGGCCGGCCCGGACCGGGAACCCTGCCTCCGCCTCGGGCAGGCGCTCGACCGCACCCTGGTGCGGGCCGGCGTCGCCGAAGCCGAGGACCGGCTGCGCGCGGCCGGGCTCGCGCCCGGCGGCAGCGCCGCCCTCCGGCTGCCGCCGTCGCTCGCCTTCGTCACCTCGCTGCTCGCCGCCTGGCGGATCGGGGCGCAGGTCAGCCTGCTCGACCATCGGCTGACCGAGGCCGAGGTCGGCCGCGCGCTCGACCGGCTGGCCCCGCAGCTGCTCATCGAGCCGGAACAGCAGGCCAACACGGCGATGCGCGGCTACAGCGTCGTCGCCGGGCCGCGGCTGGTGGCGCGCCCCGAGGGACGCCCCGCCGAGACCGACCATGTTTTGATCCAGCTCAGCTCGGGCTCCACCGGACCCTCGAAAGTCATCGCGCGCACCGCCGCCGACCTGGAGTTCGAGCTCGACCGGTACGCGGTGCTCGACGGCTTCCCGCGGCGCGGCGGACGGGTCGTGCTGCTCTCCTCGATCGTGCACGTGCTCGGCCTGGTCGGCGGTCTGCTTCACGGGCTGCACGCCGGGGTGGAGCTGGTGCTGCCGGAGCGGCTCACCGCCGCCGGGATCCTGGCCGCCGTCGACGCCGGGGCCGAGGCCGGGGAGCCGCCGCGACCGACGACCGTGATCGGCGTGCCCTTCTATGCCGAGCTGCTGGCCGCGGCCGCGGCGCCCCGGACGCTTGCGCTGGAGCGGATGATCGTGGCGGGCGAGCTGACCCGCCCCGGCGTGCCCGAGGCGTTCACCGCGGCGTACGGCGTGCCTCTCGGCTCGATGTACGGCATGACCGAGCTCGGCGTGATCGCCACCGACCTCGACGGCACCGCGCGCCCCGCGCTCGACCCCAATAAGGGCCTTGAGCTGCGGATCGAGGACGGCGAACTGCACATCCGCCGGCCGGAGAGCCCCTACCTCGGGGCGAGCGACCCGGCGCGCTGGTCGGAGGGCTGGCTGCACACCCGGGACGCCGCCAGGATCGACCCGGCGACCGGCCGGGTGACCATCCTGGGCCGGCGTGACTCGCAGGTGTCCATCGGCGGCCTGAAGGTCGACCTGACCGAGGTCGAGCAGGCCTTGGCCGCGACGCCCGGCGTCACCGGCGCCATCGTCGTGTTCGACGACGGCGCCATCCTCGCCTACCTGACCTGCGCGGACGGCGTCGAGCTCGAGGACGTGCGCCGGCAGCTGGCCGCGGAACTCGCCTCCTACAAGCTGCCCCGCCGCCTCGTTCCGCTGGCCGAACTCCCCCGTACCGCGACCGGCAAGCTGCTGCGCGACGTCGCGGCCCTGCGTACCTGCGCGCAGCCGCCCACCCGACCGGCCCCGGCCGGCTGACCGCCCCGACCCCCGACTTCCCGCCCGGCCCCGCACGACGAGGTGCCGCCGGCGCGGGAACGCCTGCGCCTGCCCGCACACCGACGAAGGAGAACCCATGAACGACGTCGACCAGAGCCGCATCCGCGCCTTCGTCGTCAGCTCCCTGAGCGCGATGAACTACGACGTGTCCGAGGTGGACGGCGACACCACGCTCGGCCCGGCCGGCCTGGACCTCGAGTCCCTCGCCCTGGCCGACCTCGCGGTGCAGGTCGAGGAGGAGTTCGGGGTGGTCTTCGAGCTCGACGACATGGAGTACACCGCGTTGATGAGCCTGGACGAGTTCGCCGCGGAGGTGCGCAAGCGGCTGGCCGGCACCAGCACGGTCGGCGGCGCCCGGTGACGCCCTCGACCGCACCCGACCCGGCCACCGTGCGCGCGCTGCTGGCCGGCTTCGGCGACCGCGCCGCGGGCGAGGTCGGCGAGGAGATCGGCTCGCTCGAGCTGACCTGGCTGATCGCGCAGTTCGAGCAGGCCTACTCGGTCATCGTCGAGCTCGACGACGCGGAGCTGGCCCGGATCGAGACGGTCGAGCAGGCGGCGAACGCGCTGCGCACCGTGCTCGGGCTGCCCGCGCTGGACAGTGCCTGAGGTGGCGGCCGGCTCGTCCCGCAGGCGGGTCGCCGTCACCGGGCTAGGAGTGCTCAGCGCGTTCGGCCGCGGCCCGGAGCCGCTCTCGACCGCGATCTGCGCCGGCAAGGCCGCCTTCGGGCCGGTCGGCCGTTTCGCCACGGCCGGGCGCGCGGTCCACGATGCCGCACACCTGCCGGGTACACCGGACCTCGCCGAGGAGGTGCTGACGGCGATCGCTTCGGCGCGCCGGCAAGCCGGCCTCGTCGAACAGGACTGCACTCCGGTGCTTCTCGCTGTACACGCCGACCGGCGAACGGCCGGGATAGCTCGGCGGGTCGGCCGAATCCATCACCTCGAGGACGTATATACGTGCGCGTGTGTAGCGGCGAGCACTGCCGTTGCGGACGCCGCTGCGCGCATCTCGTTGGGACTGCGCGAGCGGATGGTGGTGGCCGCGGGCTACCTCGTCGAGCCGGACACCTTCGCCATGTTCGATGCCGGACGGGCGCTCGCACGCGACGGCCAAGCGCGGCCGTTCAGCGAGGGGCGCGGCGGCCTGCTCCTCGGCGACGCGGTCACGGCCGTCGTCTTGGAGGCGGAGTCGGCGGCGCGCGAGCGTGGCGCGGCGCCGCTGGCCTGGATCGCCGGATGGGGCCGCACCGGCGACGCCTACCACGTCTGCCGGCCGACGCCGGACGGCTCCGGACTCGCCCGCGCGATCGAGCTGGCTCTCGGCCGCGCCGAGCTGGGGCCGCGGGACGTCGGGTACGTCAACGCCAACGCCACTGGCGCCACGCTGGCCGACTCCGCCGAGATCTCCGCGCTGCGCACGGCTTTCGGAGCCGGGCTGGACCAGGTTCCGGTCAGCTCCACCAAGTCAGTTCACGGACACGCGCTGGAGGGTTCGGCGCTGCTGGAGCTCGTCGCCACGATCCTCACCCTGAACACCGGCGCCCTGCCGGTGAACGCCGGGTATCTCGGCCCGGACGAGCCCCCGCTCGATCTGGTGCTGACGCCCGGACGCGTGACCGATACCCGCCACGCGCTCAGCCTCAACAGCGCGTTCGGCGGCGCGAACACGGCGCTGGTGGTGCAGGCGGTATGACGATCACGATCCCGAGCACCCTGCACCTGCTGCGGCACGAGCGCTGGCCGACTGCCGCCGAACCGCCGGCCGTGCCCGGCTTCATCGTGTCCTCATTCAATCCGCTGGTCGCCGCCGTCGCAGGACTCTGTCTGGACGGGCGTCCGGAGGAACCGCACCGTCGCACCGGCCTGGTGCTGGCCAGCGAGAGCGGCGATGCGGGCACCGCCCGCGAGGTGGCCGACGCGGTGGCGACCGGCCGGCGGGTGGCGCCGCTGCTGTTCTTTCAGTCCAACCCGAACGCCGTGCTCGGCCACGTCGCGGCCCGGCATCGGCTCGACGGCCCGATCGTCTGCCTAGGCCCGCTGCCCGGCGGGAGGTCCATCCGCGACCGCGCGCTGGCCGAGGCCGAACTGCTGCTGCTCGACGGCGACGCCGACGAGGTCCTGGTGGTCCTGGTCGAGCAGGACCCTGACTCCACTGCCGAGGACACGGCCGAAGCACTGCTGCTGCGCGGCCACCTTCCCGGAAAGGAAGCACCCTGATCATGCCCGGCGACAAGACCCCGAACCTGCGTGCCCTGCTAGCTGCCGACCCCGACCTGGGCGCGGGCACGGTGCTCGCCACCCGCGTCCGCCTCGGGGTGAATCTCGATGAGCCGCGCGTCTTCTTCGACACGGAGGTGGACGGACACCCGGCCTGGGCGCCGTTCACGGTGCGCGAGCTGGACCACGCGGTGCGCGCCAGGGCCGCGGCCCTGCACGCCCGGGGAGTACGGCCGGGCGATCCGGTCGCCGTGCACGTGGGCAGCGCCGCCGACAATGTCCTGATGTTCTTGGCGCTCACCCGGCTCGGCGCCGTCCCCGCATTGCTCAATCCGAACCTGGACGGGGAGACCGCCGCAGCGTACATCAGGGGCCTGCGTGCCTCCGGAGTGCTGCTCGACGCCGCCCATCTGGCCGCGATCGGCGACCGGCCGCTCGGCGCGCCGGTGCTCGCGGACGTGGCCGAAACCGCGGACGGCGATCCGGATGCCGCCCCCGAGCAGCACCCGTACTGGTCGGGCGATCCGGTCGCGATCACGCACTCGTCGGGAACGACCGGCATGCCGAAGGCCGTCGTCCACTCGCACGCGAGTCTCCACGCGGCGATCCGGCACCGGCTCGCACTTCCGGCCGCGCAGGGTGCGGATCGGGTACTCAGTGCCCTGCCGTCCCCGCACGCGGCCACCCTCATCGCGGTCAACCAGGCTCTGAGCACAGATGCCTCGATCGCCCACGTGTCCGCGCAGACCGGCCCCGCCGTGCTCGACGCGATCGAGTCCTGGCGCCCACACGGCGTATTCGGCTTCGCTTCCACGTGGGCTGACATGGCGGGCCACGACCTCGCCTCGCGCGACCTCGACTCGGTGTCGCTGTGGTGGAACACCGGCGACTGCGCGCACGAAGCGCACATCCGCCGCCTGGTCGCGGTCGGATCGCGCGTCGTCGCGCGGCCCGGTGGCCGCGTCCGCGAGCCAGGGTCCGTATTCATCGACGGACTCGGATCGAGCGAGATGGGCCACTCGCACTTCTTCCTCAGCCACACCCCCGACAGCGAGCGCTACGGCCGCTGCGTGGGGCGCCCGCATACCTTCGTGGACTGCGAGGTCTTCGACCCTCATGGACGAGCGCTCGGTCCGAACGAGATCGGCGAGCTGGGCACCAAGTCGCCGACGCTCGCACTCGGCTACTGGAACGACTCCGTCACCACGTTCCGCACCCGTCTGCGCGGCTACTTCCTGACCGGCGACCTGATGTACCGGGACGAGGACGGCTACTACTACCACGTCGATCGGCTCGTGGACGCGGTGGACGTCGGCGACGGACGGCGGCTCTACACGGCGCGGTCCGAGGAGCGGGTGCTGGCGGCATGCCCGGACGTGCTCGACTGCACGGTGGTGGCCTTCCGCGACGGAGATCGCGCCATCGCCGACGTGCTGCTGTGCCTGGTCGAAGGCGCGGATGAGAAGCGTGACCGGCGAGCGGAGGTCGCGGCTGCTCTCGACGAGACTACAGCAGAGGCCTTACGCGACGTCATCGTCGTCGACGAGGGCTCGCTCCCGCTCGGGCCGACCGGCAAGGTACGCAAGGTCCTGCTACGCCGTCGGCACCTCGAAGGACATTTGCTCGAGGGGCAACTCCTCGAAGGGCAGGGAGTGCGGTGAGCCGGGCCGCCACCGTCACCGGGATCGGCCTGGTCACCCCGCTCGGGCGCAAACCGGAAGAGTTCTTCGACGCCCTGCTCTCCGGTCGCAGCGGCCTGAGTCGTCCGCCGGAAGGCCATCCGCTGGAGGGCTGGCTGGAGGCCGCCGGCATCTCGCCGAACGTGGACGCCACCGAGGTGCTCCCGCCGACGGAAGGCCGCTCGGTGGACCGCTTCGCGCTGCTTGCCCTGGCTGCGGCCCGCGACGCCCTCGCGGACGCGGACATCGAGGTCGGGCGGGACGTCGATCCGCGCCGGGCCGCCGTCGTGGTCTCCAGCGGAGGCGGCGGCATGGAGACGTACGAGGCGGCGGCGCAGCGGCGGATGCGCTCGGGTCGGCCCGGAGTCAGCCCCTACCTGCTTCCCGGCATGCTGCCCAACATGGCCGCGGCCCGGATCGCGATCCGGCACGGCATCCGCGGCCACAGCGCGGCGATCGCCACCGCGTGCGCGGCCGGGGCTCAGTCGATCGCCGAAGGGCTGCGGCTGATCCGAGACGGCTTGGCCGACGTGGTGGTGTGCGGCGGCACCGACACGCCGCTGCATCCGACCATCGCCGCGGCCTTCCGCAACGCCCGCGCCTTGGCCGAGGGGTGGCCGACGCCGGAGGCGGCCAGCCGGCCGTTCGACGCGCGCCGCAACGGATTCGTGCTCGGCGAGGGCGCGGCTGTGCTGGTGATCGAACGCACGGAGCACGCCGACGCGCGCGGCGCCGCCGGATACGCGGACCTGATCGGCTGGGGTGCGTCCACCGACGCGTTCCATCCGACCTCGCCGCGCCCGGACGGCGAGGGCGCGATCGACTGTATGTCGGCGGCATTGCGCGACGGGGACCGCGACGCCACCGACATCGGGTACGTCAACGCGCACGGTACCGGCACCAAACGGGGAGACGCGGCTGAGGCGCTGGCGATACGGGAGGTCTTCGGATCGCACGAACCGGCGGTCAGCTCGATCAAGGGCGCCACCGGGCACCTGCTCGGCGCCTCGGGGGCGGCCGAGGCCGCGGCGTGCGTGCTCGCGCTCAGCCGCGAAGCGCTGCCGCCCACGCTCAACCTGGACGAGCCGGATCCGGACTGCGCGCCGTTGGACCACGTGCGCGGCGCGGCCAGAACCGGACAGGTGCACCACGCGCTGTCGAACTCCTTCGCCTTCGGGGGCCACAACCTCAGCCTGCTGTTCGGCCCGCCCGGGACCCGCGCGGACAGGCGACCCAAGGGAGTAACCACGTGAGCATCCGAGCCATCGCCCAAGCCGACTTCCACGTCGAGGACGTGGACAAGGCTGCCGACCAACTCGTGTCCGGCTACGGTTTCCGGGTGGACGAGATCCACGCCACGCCGTGCTCCGGCGTCGTGCTCGCGCACGGCGGCGTGCGGCTGAAGCTGACCCGGCCGAAAGACGGGTCCGACTTCCTTGGCCGGCACGGCGACGGGGTCGCCGGCATCGCCGTGTTCTGCGATGATCCCGATGCCGCGTTCGCCCGCGCCGCCGCGGCCGGCGCCCTCGTGCGCTCGGCTCAGGCACGGGCCGTCGAGGTCTTCCCGGATTTCTCGCTGCGCTTCGTCGGTCCGCCCGAAGCCGGACCGGACCCGGAACCGGGCGGGATGTTCGAGGCCATCGACCACATCGCGGTCTGCGTCCCGCACGGCGCGCTCGCACCCACCGTCGAGTTCTGCGACCGCGCGCTCGGGCTGCGCCGGATCTTCGGCGAGCTGATCGAAGTCGGTGAGCAGGCGATGGATTCGGTCGTGGTGCAGAGCGAAGGCGGCGCGCTGACCTTCACCTTCCTCGAGCCGCGGCCGGATCGGCGCCCCGGCCAGATCGACGCCTTCCTCGACGCCCACGGCGGTCCGGGCGTGCAGCACCTGGCCTTGCGCACCAACGACATCGTCGGCGCCGTGCGCGCTCTCGGCGAGCGCGACGTCGAGTTCCTCACCACGCCCGCCGCGTACTACGAGGGGCTGGAGCCGCGCGTCGGCCCCACCGGGATACCGGTCGAGGTACTGCGGGAACTCAACGTGCTGGTAGACCACGACCACGCCGGCCAGCTCTTCCAGATCTTCACCGCGTCCGTCCACCCGCGCCGCACCTTCTTCTTCGAGCTGATCGAGCGGCGCGGCGCCGGCACCTTCGGCACCGCGAATATCAAGGCCCTGTACGAGGCTGTGGAGCGTCAATCGTGACCCTGACCGACATCCCCACCGATCTGCTGCCCACGCCCGAGGAAGTGGCCCACTACCAGGAGCACGGCTGGTATCTCTCACGGCGCCTGTTCTCGGACGCAGAGCTCGATGAACTGCAGGAAGCCACGGAGAAGTACTACGGAGGCCAGCGCGACCACGAGCTGCCGGTGCCCCCGCCGCACCTCGCGTCGTGGCAGGCCGCGGACGGTCCGGTGCAGCGCCACAACGACTACGTGCACTACGAAAGCGACGCGGTGCGCGCGATCCTGACGAAGCCGTTGGTCGGGGCGGTGGCTGCGGCGCTGGCGGGGACCGGGGAGATCCGCGTCTTTCAGGCCACGTTGATCTACAAGCCGCCGAACCCGGAGGAACTGAGCAATCTCGTGCCCTGGCACGCCGACCGGCACTACTGGCAGACCTGCACCTCCGAGCGGATGCTCACGGCGTTCATCCCCTTCCACGACTGCGGGGAGGAGATGGGCACGATCACCATGATCGACGGCAGCCACCGCTGGCAGGAGCCGGACGGCGGCGACGACTCGACCCGGCACTTCGCCGAGCGCGACCGGGGCGAGCTGGAACAGATTCTGCGGGAGACGGCTGAGGCCAACGGCGAGCGGATCACCAAGGTGCCGATGGTCATCCCGCGCGGGCATGTCAGCTTCCACCATTGCCGCGTCTACCACGGCAGCGGCCCGAACCGGGCCGCCGATCCGCGGCGTGCCGTTTCGCTGCACCTGCAGGACGGCGAGAACCGCTACCGCCGCTTCGAGAAGCCGAATGGCTCGCACGTCGTCTACAACCACGATGTGCTCGTCCGCCGCACCCCCGACGCCGAACCCGACTACGCCGATCCCGACTTCTGCCCGGTGATCTGGCGGTCCGAGGGATGACGATCGCAGACCTCTACCGGTCGATGCGGCTGATCCGCGGATTCGAAGAACTCGTACTCGATCTGGTCAAGCACGGCGAGGTCGTCGGCGGCACACACTCTTATATAGGGCAGGAAGCAGTGGCCGTCGGGGTCTGCGCGGCACTGCGGCCGGATGACCTGATCACCAGCACCCATCGCGGGCACGGTCACGTCCTGGCGAAGGGTGCCGAACCGCGCCGCGTGCTGGCCGAACTGCTCGGCCGGCGCGATGGGCTCAACCGAGGCCGCGGCGGCTCCATGCACGCCGCCGACCTCGGCAAGGGCATCCTCGGTGCCAACGGGATCGTGGGCGCGGGTGCGCCGATCGCGGCAGGCGCGGCGTGGGCGGAGCGGCGTTCGGGCTCTGATCGGGTGGCGGTGACGTTCTTCGGCGACGGCGCGCTGAACCAGGGCGTGGTGCTCGAGACGCTCAACCTCGCTGCGATCTGGCGACTGCCGGTGCTTTTCGTCTGTGAGAACAACGGATACGCGACGACGCTCCCGGCGCGCACGGCTGTCGCGGGCAGCGCCGTCAGCCGGGCGGAAGCTTTCGGCATACACGCGGAGTCAGTGGACGGCATGTCGGTCGAGGCAGTGCACGAGGCCGCCTCGGGGTGTGTCGCACACGCTAGATCCGGTGAGGGCCCGGCGCTTCTCGAGTGCCGCACCTACCGCTTCGAAGGCCACCACACGATCGAGCGGCGCTTTCGTCTGAGCTACCGCACGCCCGAGGAGGTCGAGCAGTGGCGAGCGCGCGACCCGCTGCTCACCGCTGGCGCGGAGCTTTCCGACGAGGAGCGGGAGCGTGTCGACGCGGAGGTCGAAGCGGAGTTGGCCGAAGCGCTCGCCTTCGCTCAGGCCAGTCCCCCGCCCGACCCCGCCGACGCGTCCCGCTACCTGTACGCCGACCAAGCCGCCTTCGGAGCCACGTCGTGAGCAAGCTCTCTTATACGAAGGCGATGAATCGAGCGCTGGTCGACGAACTCGCCGCAGACCCGGACGTGTGCGTCATCGGCGAGGACGTCGGTGCGGGGCTGGCCGGTCCGACGCTCGGGCTGGTCGAGCGTTTCGGCGCCGATCGCGTCGTCGACGTGCCGCTGTCCGAGCAGGCCTTCACCTCGCTCGCACTGGGCGCGGCGCTGCGCGGAATGCGGCCGGTGCTCGAGTTCCAGATCCCGTCGCTGCTCTTCCTGGTCTTCGAGCAGATCGTCGACCAGGCCCACAAGATCTCGCTGATGACCGGCGGCCAGGCGCATGCGCCGATCACTTACGTGGTACCCGGATCGGGCTCACGCGAGGGTTGGGCCGGTCAGCACTCTGATCATCCCTACAGCCTCTTCGCGCACGTCGGCATCAAGACGGTGGTGCCGGCAACGCCGTCTGACGCGTACGGCCTGCTGCGCTCGGCGATCCGCGACGACGACCCGACGGTGGTGTTCGCCCCAGCCGCGGCAATGGGCATCCGCGAGGACGTCACCTGGCAGCTGGCGCCGATCCCGCTTGGCAGAGCACGCATTCACCGGGAGGGCGGCGATGTCACCGTGGTCGCGGTGGGCCATCTCGTTCATGACGCGCTCGCGGTGGCCGACGAGGTTGCCGCGCAGGATGGCATCGAGATCGAAGTACTCGATCCGCGCACGCTCTACCCGTTCGACCATGCCGCACTCGAAAGCTCGCTGGCGAAGACCGGCCGGCTCGTCGTGATCGACGACTCGAACCGCTCCTGCGGCTTCGGCGCGGAGATCCTGGCGCTCGCGGCGGAAACGGGCCTGCTGCGTGCGGCACCCCGCCGGGTCAGCCGCCCGGACGGCGCCGTGCTGCCGTTCGCCATCGAACTCGACCGCGCTCTGCAGCCGTCGCGCGATCGGCTCCGGCAAGCCGTGCGCAACGTGACCGCCTGAGCAGAACGACCATGGAAGAGGTACGACGGTGCTCCTCACCCTCGACGACTACGCGGCGGCGGCGCAGGCCCGGCTGTCCCAACCGGTGTGGGACTATCTGGCCGGCGGCGCGGGCGACGAGCGCGCGCTCGCCGCGAACCGCGCGGCTTTTGCGGCCGTCCGCATCCTTCCCAGTGTCCTGACAGGCGCCGGTATCGCCACGACCGAGGCGCGGATCCTCGGCGGGTCCTTCACCGCTCCGCTCGGGATCGCGCCGTGTGCCTTTCACACGCTCGCCCATCCAGAGGGCGAACTCGCCACCGCTCGGGCAGCCGGCGCCGCCGGTGTGCCCTTCATCCGCAGCATGTACTCCGGACGCGCGGCCAAGGTGGTCGGCGCGGCGGCCGCTGATGCGGGCGCGGTGTGGTGGCAGCAGCTCTACTGTCATCGGGACCGATCGACAGCCGAGCGGATGATCCAGCTGGCTGAGGACTCGGGCGCGGCAGCACTCGTTCTCACTGTGGATACGCCGCATCTCGGCCACCGGCTTCGGGATCTGCGTAACGGCTTCCGGTTGCCGCCCGGCATCGGTCCCGCAGACCTCGATGATCCGGCCATCGCCTCCCCGACCGATCACGCCCGTGCCACGAACGACACCTCGCTGAACTGGTCGGTGATCGACTGGATGCGCGCTATCAGCAGTCTGCCTATCCTCGTCAAGGGGGTACTGCGCAGCGCTGATGCTCTTCGGGCCGTCGACGCGGGCGTGGACGGCGTGATCGTGTCGAACCACGGCGGCCGGCAGCTAGATGCCGCACCAGCCACGTTGGAAGCACTCCCCGCGATCGCCACCGCAGTAGCCGGACGCGCGGCAGTCCTTCTCGACGGCGGCGTGCGGACGGGGACGGACGTTTTGACCGCGCTTGCTCTCGGCGCTGACGCGGTGCTGGTGGGCCGACCCGCGCTGCATGGCCTGGCCGTGGACGGGGAGCTCGGCGTGCGAGCCGTGCTTGAACTACTGCGGGACGAGTTGCGTGACGCGATGACGCTTACGGGCGTCGGCAGTCTTGAGGAGATCGGTCGTGACCTGCTCGACACGAGTCGCCTCGCGCTCGTTCCTGCCCCCGCCACGCCGCCTCGCGCCGAGCCCACGCTTCCGCTCACGCGTGCATCGCTCCATTCGAGCCTGTCCGACCCGGACCTCGACTCGATGGCGTTCCTCAACGAGATCGCGGACTGCTACCCGGACGCTGTCTCGTTCGCGCCGGGCCGACCGTACGACGGTTTCTTCGAGGTCGAAGACGTCTTCGGTGCGGTTCGCATCTACCTTGATTCGCTTACCACATCGGGCCGTTCCGAGCAGGCCGTCCGCAGCACGCTCTACCAGTACGGACCGTCGGCCGGGATCATCAGAGGCCTGATTGCGCAGTCGCTGCACCTCGATGAGGACATCGAGGCGTCGCCGGAGTCGATCGTGGTGACGGTCGGAGCGCAGGAAGCGATGCTGCTCGTGCTGCGCGCCCTGTTCGCCGACCCCCGGGACGTGCTGCTGGTATCGACTCCCTGCTATGTCGGCATCGTCGGCGCCGCGAAGCTGCTCGGACTGCGGATCGTCACGATCGCGGAGCGTCCCGTCGGAGGCCTGCACCCGGACGACGTGGTCCGCGCCATCGAGGTACAGCGTCGCAAGGGGCTGCGGCCTCGCGCACTGTACGTGATCCCCGACCACGCCAACCCGTCCGGCAACACCATCGATCTCGCGACCCGTCACGCGCTGCTCGAGGTCGCGGCACGTCACAGTGTCCTGCTGCTGGAGGACAGCCCCTATCGGCTGGTCAGTCCCGGCGAACGGCTGCCCACCCTCAAGGCTCTCGACCGTGAACAGGTCGTCGTGCACATCGGCTCGTTCGCCAAGTCGATGTTCCCCGGCGCGCGGGTCGGCTATGTCGTCGCGGATCAAGCCGTGGATGCCGGACTGCTCGCCGACGAGCTGGCGCGTATCAAGAGCATGGTCACGGTCAACACCTCGGCGCTCAGCCAGGCGGCTGTGGCCGGAACGCTCATTGCGTGCGGCGGCCGATTGGCCGAGCTCAATGCCCGTGCCGCCGCGTACTACGGCGAGAACCTGGCAGCCCTCTTAGACGCGCTCTCAGAACACTTTCCGGAAAGCGCGCCAGCGGGATCCGGGCCGCGGTGGAACCGGCCGCAGGGAGGGTTCTTCCTCACCCTCGACGTCCCGTTCCGTGCGGATGACGCCGCGCTCGACCGTTCCGCGAGCGAGTTCGGCGTGCTGTGGACGCCGATGGCGTACTTCTACCCGGGTGGCGGAGGCGAGCGGCAGATGCGGCTGTCTTTCAGTGGCCTGACTCCGGCACGGATCCGCGAAGGCGTCGGCCGACTGGCGGAGTTCATCGCGTCGGAGACCGCGCGCAGCACGGCCGGCGCCTAGAGCGATTTGATGATCGACTGAGTGTTGGTGGGAGGTGGTAGCCGGTCGGGTCGGGGTTGTCGTCGGGGTGTGGGCGGCCGCTTCGCGTCGCCCGGTTCGTCTGACCACCCGCCCACCCGTTGCGCTGGCCGGGCGGGCTGAGGTTTCAAGATCTCGCCTCCGGCGAGGGCCTTCCCTCGGAGAGATTGCCGGGGTCTGTGGGGTGCTGGCGTTGGTGGGGCGGGCTGACGTTGGGGGTGGTCGGGTTGCGGGTGTGTGCTCTCTCCTCGGCCGGTCCCCGGAGGCAATCAGGAACCTGTCGGGAGGTCAAGCGGCGGGTGGCCTGGGTTGATGCTCGATCTTGCATGGCGCCGCTTGACCTCCCGGCAGAACCCTGATCGGGCTGCGCCTGCCCGACCGAGGAGAGAGCACACCCCCTAGGGAGCAGTGCGAGCTGCGCTCGGCTGAAGCCCGTCCCGTGGTCCGGCCGCGCTCGGTGCGGAAGGATCCTGCATCACCCTGGTCCGACGATCCCGGTCCTCGATCCGCGCGAAGGCGTCGATGCTCCCGTCGCACTTGATGTGAAATCCTGCACCGCCTTGCTGCGACCGACCCCGATCCCAGACCTCGCGGCAGAACTCCGCGGGCTGGACTTCCCCCTTGGGGCCGGGCACCTAGACTGGGTGGATCGCGTGGTCCACCAGGAAGTGGTGTCGAGTGGTGGGTAAGCAGCAGAACCCGGTGTACTCGGAGGAGTTCAAGCGGGATGCGGTGAGGCTGGTGACCTCTTCGGGGCGTACGCGGGCCGAGGTGGCGCGGGAGCTGGGGATCAGCGGGGAGACTCTGCGGACCTGGGTGAGGGCGTTTGCGGCCGAGGGCGAGGCGGCCGGTGGGTCGGATCTGAGCGCGGATGAGCGTGCTGAGCTGCGGGAGCTGCGCCGGAAGGTCAAGCAGCAGGACGAGGTCATCAGCATCCTAAAAAAGCCACTGCCTTCTTCGCGAACGACCCCCGGTAGAGGCGGTCTACCGGTTTGTCGGTGCGGAGAAGGCGCATCATGCGGTCACGCTGCTGTGTGGGGTGCTGGGGGTTTCGAGGAACGCGTACTACGACTGGGTTGCCGCGGCTGCGGCCCGGCTGGCGCGGGTGCGGGCCGAGGAGCTGCTGGTGGCGGAGATCGTGCTGATCCATCTCGGTTCGCGCGGTGCGTACGGTTCGCCGCGGGTGCATGCCGAGCTGGTCCGGCGTGGTCATCGGGTGAACCGGAAGAGGGTGGAGCGGCTGATGCGGGATCACTCGATTGCGGGTTTCACCCGGCGCAGGGGGCGGCGGTGTTTGACGAAGCAGGATCATGCCGCGCGGTTCGCCCCGGATCTGATCGGCCGGGATTTCACGGCGCGGGCTCCCGGGGAGCGGCTGGTGGGTGATGTGACCTGTATCCCGACGGGTGAGGGGTTTTTGTATCTGGCCGGCTGGGTGGATCTGGCGACGAAGGAGGTGATCGGCTGGTCGATGGGCGAGCATCACGACGGGGCGCTGGTCGGCGCGGCGCTGGAGATGGCCCGGGCGCGTGGCCGGCTGCGGCCGGGGTGCGTGGTTCATTCGGATCGGGGCGGGGAGTATACGGGCTCCGGATTCAGGGGTCTGATTGCCCGATGCGGGTATCGGCAATCGATGGGCCGGACCGGGTCGTGCTACGACAACGCGGTCGCCGAGAGCCACTGGGCCCTGATCAAAACCGAGATCGGTGTGCGGGAATGGCCGGACCGCGCCTCTGCGCGCGCTGCGCTGTTCGAGTACATCGAGGTCTTCTATAATCGCAAGCGGCTGCGTAAGTACCCGGGCTGGGGCTATCTGACCCCGCTCGAGGCACGGCAGCGCTACGGCCAGGTCCTGAACCTGGCAGCCTGAGCAACCAAAGATGTGTCCGGTTGCCGGGGGGAAGTCCATTCCTCGAAACCCCCAGCACCCCACACAGCAGCGTGACCGCATGATGCGCCTTCTCCGCACCGACAAACCGGTAGACCGCCTCTACCGGGGGTCGTTCGCGAAGAAGGCAGTGGCTTTTTTAGGATGCTGATGACCTCGTCCTGCTGCTTGACCTTCCGGCGCAGCTCCCGCAGCTCAGCACGCTCATCCGCGCTCAGATCCGACCCACCGGCCGCCTCGCCCTCGGCCGCAAACGCCCTCACCCAGGTCCGCAGAGTCTCCCCGCTGATCCCCAGCTCCCGCGCCACCTCGGCCCGCGTACGCCCCGAAGAGGTCACCAGCCTCACCGCATCCCGCTTGAACTCCTCCGAGTACACCGGGTTCTGCTGCTTACCCACCACTCGACACCACTTCCTGGTGGACCACGCGATCCACCCAGTCTAGGTGCCCGGCCCCAAGGGGGAAGTCCAGACGCCGTCCGCGCAGCCATCCCGTCCACCACCCCTCCCGACACAAACCCCGACCCTCGTACTCTTCCATGCTAGACGCCACTACCGACAAAAGCCGTGAATCCAGCTTTCGCCGTATAAGTAAAGATATTGGAGATTTCCGGGCACTCGAGCGCGCTTCCCGGCGTTGAAGTAGTAGAGATGGAACGAGCGACCCGGAACGGCGATGCAGAATCCTTCCGATCGAACGCGCCGGGCCACGGGACGGGAATCGGCCCGAGCGCAGCTCGCACCGGACCTCAGGGGGTGGGCTCTCTCTCCTCGGTCGGGCAGGCGAAGCCCGGTCAGGGTTCTGCCGGGAGGTCAAGCGGCGCGATGCAAGATCGAGCATCAACGGAAGCTACCGCCGCTTGAGCTCCCGGCAGGTTCCTGATTGCCTCTGGTGCCCGACCGAGGAGAGAGCACACCCCCGGCACCCGACCACCCCGAACCCCAGCCCGCCCCGCTAACGCCAGCACCCACGCAGACCCGGCATCTCTCTCCGAGGGAAGGGCCCGCGCCGGAGGCGAGATCTTGAAACCCCAGCCCACCCCGCCAAGGCAACGGGTGGGCGTGCCCCTATGTCTTCCGTCAAGTCTGGGCTGCTCGCTGTAACGGGCATGTGGGTGGGTGTTGCTCGGGTTATGTGGTGGCGGTGTGGGGCGTGTAGAGCGTGGCGTTGCGGAGCATGGCGTGGAGGACGTTGATGCGTCTGCGGGCGAGGCGGATGATTGCTTGGGTGTGGGTTTTGCCTGCGGCGCGGTGTTTGTCGTAGTAGGCGCGGGAGTCGGGGTCGGCCAGGGCGGCGAAGGCGGAGAGGAACATGGCGCGTTTGAGCTGCCGGTTTCCGCGTCTGGGTGCGTGTTCGCCGCGGATGGAGCTGCCGGAGGACTTGGTGACCGGGGCAAGTCCTGCGTAGGAGGCGAGGTGGTCGGCGGTGGGGAAGGTGGCGGCGTCGCCGACGGTGGTCAGGATGGTCGCGGCGGTCCTGATCCCGATGCCGGGCATCGAGGTCAGGAGCGGGGAAAGAGGGTGGGCCTCCAGCAGGGCACTGAGCTGTCCCTCGAGCGTGCGGCGTTGGGCGAGGATCTCGGTCAGCTGGCGGGCGAGGGAGGGGATGACGAGGGCTGCGGCCCGGGTGCCGGGCACCACGACCGTCTGTTCTGCGAGGGCCTCGGCGATCTCCTCGGCCAGGCGCTCGGCCAGGCGCGGGGCCAGGGGTTTCAGGAGTTTGACGATGCGTCGGGTGCCGGCCTCGGCGAGCAGTTCAGGGGAGCCGTACCGGGCGAGTAGCGCGAGGACGGCCTGGTGCTGGATGCGTGGGCCCAGGACGCGTTCGAGGGAGGGGTGGATCTGGGTGAGCAGGCCGCGCAGCCGATTGGAGGTGCGGGTCGACTCGCCCGCGAGGTCCTGGTCGAACCCGACGAGCATGGCCAGTTCCGCCTCGGTCTCATCGAGCACGGTCAGGGTGCGCAGCGCCCTGGGTGCGGTGCGGGCGACGTCGGCGATCACGGCGGCGTCGCGGGCGTCGGTCTTGGCCTCGCCCTCGTAGAGGTCCGCGGCGCGGCGCATGGCCAGGCCGGGCAGGTAGGCGACCTGGCAGCCGACGTCGCGGGCGACGCTCAGCGGCAGCGCGCCGATGTTCGCGGGCTGATCGACGATCACCAGGACGGTGGCGAACTTCGCGATCAGCTTCTCGAACAGGGCGCGCAGTTTCGGTTCGGTGTTCGGCAGGCGCTTGTCGTAGACGGTCTTGCCGGCCGGGGTCAGCCCGTGGGCGTGGTGCTCGCCCTTGCCCACGTCCAGGCCGAGGAAGACCCCGATACCGCTGGTGTCGTACACGCTCGCCGCCTTCTACTTCGCATGGCCCTGGCCTCGACCATCGCACCGCAGCCGGCAACCACGTTACACAGGCCGCCCCGAGAAAACGCCCGGCGTTGCGCCGGGCACGGGATGCGGACCAGGCCCCTTATCAGCGGTCAGGCAGTGCTCCAAAACCCGGCGGCAACACGCCCAAGGCCATAGACACGGCAGGGTGGCAGAGCCATACCGGGCCCGGAGGCCAGGCGCCCCCATTGCGGGGACACGTAAAAGGTAACGGGTGGACAGACGAACCAGGCGACGCGAAGCGCCCGCCCCCACCACGACGACCACCCCGACCCGACAAGCCACCACGCGCCACAAGCACTCAGCCGATCATCAAATCGCGATAGGGGCGCCCGTTCGAGTGCCAGGCTCCGTTCTTCCGCCGCGCCTGAGCCACCGGCGCGCGCGGGCCTGAAAGGGTCTCGGCATGACCGCCGCCGACATCGTCTGGTTCCGACGCGACCTGCGGGTACACGACCACCCGGCCCTGCACGCCGCGGCAGCCCAGGGCCGGGTCGTTCCGGTCTTCTTCCTGGACGACCGGCTGCTGCACGGCCGCCACGCCTCGCCGACGCGTACGCAGTTCCTGCTCGAAAGCCTGGCCGACCTCGCCTCCAGCCTGCGCGAACTCGGTTCGCCGTTGATCGTGCGGCACGGCAAGCCCGAGCAGCTGCTGCCCGAGCTGGTCCGCGAGACCGGAGCCCGCCGCGTCCACGTCACCCGGGATCTGACGCCGTTCGCCCGCGATCGAGGGCGCGGCGTCGCGGAAGCGCTCGCCGACACGGATGCCGAGATGGTCGCGCACCCCGGCCTGACCGTGGTCGAGGACGCCACGGCCCTACGCACGCAAGCAGGCAAGCCCTACTCCCAGTTCACGCCGTTCTATCGGACCTGGGGGCAAGCCGATCGGCGCAAACCGCTGGCCGCGCCGACGCTCCGCGCGCCCTCGAAGCGACCGCAGTCCGATGGCGTGCCCAAGTCGCTCAAGGCGCTCGGCCTGGAGCCGGAGGTGGACGAGCCGCTGCCGGGCGGCGAGAGCGCCGGCTCGGACCGGCTCGACTGGTTCCTGCACGGCCCGGTCACCGACTACGCCCGCAATCACGACCTGCTCGGGGTCGACGGAACCTCGAAGCTCGGCGCGTACCTGCACCTCGGCTGCCTCTCGCCACGCGCAATCGAAGCAGCGCTATCGCACACGGGCGAGGGTGCCGAGGCATTCCGGCGGCAACTGTGCTGGCGCGACTTCTACCACCACGTCCACTATTTCCGGCCGGAGAACGCGTGGCAGGAGCACCAGGAGCGTTATCGGGGAACCCTGCCGTGGGTGGACGACGACGAGGTCTTCGACGCATGGGCCACCGGCCAGACCGGCTTCCCGCTGGTCGATGCGGCAATGCGCCAACTCCTGCGCGAGGGCTGGATGCATAATCGAGCTCGAATGCTCGTGGGCTGCTTCCTGACCAAGCATCTCGGAGTCGACTGGCGGCGCGGCGAATCGCACTTCATGCGACTGCTCCTCGACGGCGACCAGGCCAACAACAACGGCAACTGGCAATGGATCGCGTCCGTCGGCGTCGACACGGCGCCGGTCTTCCGCAGGCTCTACAGCCCGACCCTGCATCAGAAGCGCTACGATCCCGACGGCAAATACGTGCGCATGTACGTGCCCGAGCTCGCTGACGTGCCGGACCGCTATCTCGCCGAGCCTTGGCGGATGCCGGACGACGCGCAGGAAGCCGCCGGCTGCGTCATCGGCCGCGACTACCCCGAGCCGATCGTGGACCTGCGCCTGGCCCGGGAGCAGGCGCTGGCGCGCTACCGCGAGGCTTCGTCGAACACGTAGACGTTGAGCGTCGGGTACTCCGTGTCCAACTCGCCGAGCGGCCGGTACGTGTACATCTCGCCGCCCACCTCGAGGGACGCCGGCGACCAGTTGTGCACGCGGGTACGGCAGCCGTCGAGGGGCCCGCCGCGCAGTACGACGTTCGGGTCCGGATGTTCGACGAACTTGGGCTGCTCCATGAGCCCATGGAACGACCCGGCCGACGCCGGGGCAACCAGGCGTCGGCCATACGGGCACCACTAGACCATTCGAGGGAGTCCGGGTGTTCTACTCCGTCGCGCTTCCCGCCACCTTGTACTTCTCCGGCGCCGTCAGCAGGAAGGCGAGCAGCGTGGCCGCGATCGGCACCGCGCACAGCACGGTGAACACACCGCGCGGGCCGTGGCTCTCGGCGACCGCGCCCAGGATCGGCGAAGCGAGGCCGCCCACGCTCACACCGAGCCCGAGGGTGACCCCCGCCGCCGTGCCCGGGCGCGCGGGCAGGTAGTCCTGGCCGAGCTTGACCAGCACCGCGAACGGGATGTTGAGCACCAGACCGGCCAGCACGGCGAAGATCAGTGGGGCCACGGCACCCGGGCACAGGCGCAGCGCCACCAGCGCGGGCAGGCCGAGCAGGCTGCCGAGCCGGACGGTGCGGATGGTGCCGATGCGGTCGGCGATCCGGCCGCCGATCAGCGTCCCGGCCACCCCGCCGACGAGGAAGCAGGCCAGCGCCGTTCCGGCCAGCGCGCGGGAGGCGTGCAGCGAGCGCAGCCAGTACAGCTCGATGAAGGTATTGACACCGAAGAAGGCGATCGAGCGGACCACCTCGATGCCGGTGAGTGCGGCGAACGGGCGCCACTGGTCCGGGCCGGCCGGCGTGACCGCGACCGGCGGTGCCGCGGACGCGGCCTCAGCCTCGGTTTTGGCTCTAGCGGCGGCGGCGTGGCGTGCGTGCGAACGCAGCAGCGCGTACCCGGCCAGCAGTGCCGGCGGGATGAACAGGGCGGTGGCGCCGACGCCCAAGGCGGACAGCGCCGGCGTGGCCAGCACCGGCGCCAGGAAGAACCCGACGCTGCCGCCCGCTGCGAACATGCTCATGGCCGAGGCGCTCTCCCCCGCCGCCTCCCGGGCCGACTTGCCGGCGGCCGGGTGGAACATGGCCACACCCGCGCCGGAGATCAGGATCAGCAGCCACACCAGGAAGTACGGCCCGGCGAGCCCGGACAGTCCCGCGCCGAGCCCCGCGACCGCGACACCGATGCCCGCGAGCCCGCCGAGGCGGAAGCGGTCGACGGCCACCCCGATGAACGGCTGCGGAAGGGAGCTGCCGAGCGTCGCCGCAAGGGTCAAGCCGGATGCCGCCAGGTAGCTGTAGTGCCGATCCAGCACGAAGTAGGGGACGGTCGCCGGGATCAGGCCCTGATAGAGATCGTCCACCGCGTGCGCGGCGGCCCATAGGCGCATCCGCGTCCACGGACGCGGCTCGGCCTCAGCACCAGTGGTTGGGTCGGCGGCGTCGGGGTCGGCAACGTTCAGATCAGCGTCAGGTGCGGCTGACCCGCCCGGTCCGGGGCCGTCCGGCACCGCCTGAGTGAGTGTGGCGTTCATACCTCGACTCTGTCGCGCCGGGCCGGGTGCCGACTTCCGCTATTCTGCCGAGTCATGTCGGTAAACCGCCACGAACTGTCCGGGCCCACCCGGCGGTCGCTGCTGTCCGGCGAACTCATCGACTGGCACGACCACGACGTCAACCAGTTGTGTTATCCCCTGCGCGGCGTGCTGGAGATCTCGACCCCGCTCGGCATCTGGATCGTTCCGCCGCACCGAGCGGCGTGGATCCCGGCCGGCGTCCCGCACGCGCACCGCGCCCACGGTCCGACCGAGATGCGCACGCTCGTGTTCGCCGAGTCCGTCAACCCTCTGCGACTCGATCGGCCCACCGTGCTGGCCGCGGATACCTTGCTGCGCGAGGTGATCGTCGCGTTGTGCGAGGGCCAGGGCCCTTACGGAGCCACCGCCGTACCGGCGCAGGCCCTCGACGCCCGGCAGCGCCGCCACCTCGAACTCGTCGCCCTCGACCGGCTGCGCCGGGTTGAAGAACTACCGTTCTCGCTGCCCGCGCCCGAGGACGACCGGCTTCGCGCCATCGCCGCGATCCTCGCCGACGACCCAGCGGACCCGCGGTCCTTGGCTGAGCTCGGCCGAGAGGTCGGCGCGGCCGAACGCACGCTCAGCCGGCTCTTCCGCGCTGAGCTGGGCATGTCGTTCCCGCAGTGGCGGGGCCAGTTGCGCCTTCAACGGGCACTGACATTGCTCGCCGCCGGAAAGCCCGTGACGACAGTGGCAGGGCTTTGCGGCTTCCGCAGCCCGAGCGCGTTCATCGACGCGTTCCGCCGGGCCTTCGGTACGACTCCCGGCCGTTACCGCGAGGGCACGAGCGTAGAGCCAGAACCAGGGAACGAATAGCGGGAGGCTTCGTCAGCCCTCTGGGTAGAACAGGAACAGCGTGCACCCGACCTCGCTGGCGGGCACGTGCCAAGAATCGGCTGGAGCGTGCAGGAACGTCCCCGCCGGGTAGTCGCGCGCACCGTCGTTGAACACGCCCGCCACGACGTAGACCTCTTCCGGCCCGGGCGAGTGAACATCGTCCCGCGGGAACGACGAACCCGGATCCATCTCCAGCACCGCGGCCTTCGCGCCGTTCGGCCCCCGCCACAGCGGCCGCACCCGGATGCCGGGGAACAGCTGCCGAACAGGCGCGTCGTCGACGGAGATCGAGAAGTAGCCCTCCTGCGCAAGGATTTCAGCGTTCATATGTGCGACCCTACTAGCTAGAGCGCAGCTCCCGTCGCAGCACGAGGCGGATCCCGGACCAGTCCGAGTCGATGGCGCAGATCTTGTTGTCGACCAGCCCCGTGGGCAAGGCCACCTCGCGCACGACGTCGGCGTCCACCTCGGTCGCGATCCCCGACGCGCGTTTGGGCCACCCGATCCACAACCCACCGGCCGGAGTGAGCAGGCTGCCGAAACGCGCCACAGCGTCGCCAAGTGCATCGCGCCGCGTGGCGAACCACACGATGACATCGCACGGCGCCGCGCCCAGCGCGTCATCCGCCGCAGCGGCGTAGACGAGCTCCACGCCTGGCGGCAGCGTCCCGAGCGCGGCGTCGAAGGTCTCCGGCGCGTCCACGACCGCCACCCGATGCCCCGGCTTGATCCCCAGCTTGCGGGACAGCGGCGTGCCCTGATTCTCGGCCATCGCCCCAGCTTATGCGGCGGACGGGACGGGTTCGACCACTGAGGCGGACGAGGACTCAGTTTGTGTCAGTGGTCGTCCGTAGAGTTCTCATCAGTAGGCAGCGCGCGCCGAAAGACCACGGATCACCCATGCCGATCTTGGAACGAGGAGTCATGTATCGACAAGGCGACGTCCTGATCGTGCCGGTTCCCGGCACGGCGCAGGAGACGCCGTCGGCGATCGCCGCGGAGATAGCCCGGCTCGAGCCGGCCGCCCGCGACGGACGCGGACGCATGGTGCTCGCGCTCGGCGAGTCGACCGGCCACGCGCACGCCGTCGTCGGCAAGGGCGCGCTCTACCGCGGCCGCACCGAGCTCGCGCCGATGCACCTGCACCTGCCGCAGGGCGGGCGCGTCGTGCACGAGGAGCACGCGGCGTTCGCCCTCCCGCCCGGTTGGTACCGAGTGATCCGGCAGCGCGAGTACGAGCCCGGGTCCGTGCGGATCGTGGCCGACTGATGCAGACCTCGGCAGAGATGACGATCGAAGCCGGCTCGGGCTCGGCTACCGATGCGGACCCCACAGCCGCGACTGAGGCGATCAACGCCGGACCCGGTACGGGCTCCATGACGACGGCCGAGGCGCCAGACCCCCAGGAAGAGCTGATGACCGCCGAAGCACCGACCGCGACGGTAGCGCCCGTGTCCGGCGGCGCGCCCGCCCTTCTGGACAAGATCATCGCGGCCGCAGCACCGGAGCTGTTGGAGAAGTGGTCGCGCATCAGCCTTTGCGTCGAGCCGGTCGATCGGGCCGCGGCCGAGGCGGCGGTCGCCGAGCTCTACATCCTGGCCGGCTTCGCTCCGCCGCAGCACTTCGTCTGGTGCGCATCTCCCCTCGAGGGCGCCCGCCTCATCACGGGCGCGAGCGCCGAGGAGGCCGGCCGATTCGGCGAGTCGCTGCGGCAGGAGCTGCGCAACGGGCCGTGGCAGCGTGCGCGGGCCGACGTGCTCACGCAGCTCGGCGCGCAGGGCTGGACGCAGGCCTGGCGTGAGACGTGCGGCCCGCTCATGCCGAGCGCGACGCGCCTGGTGGAGACCATCACGACCGGCATCGGCGATGCCGCGGAAGACGAGGCCGAGCGCAGCCGGATGCTCCTCGCGCTGACGTTCGCCGACCACGGCCAGCACGACGCTTCCTGGTTGCCGCTGTTCGAGGCGTACCGCGCCGCCGTCGCGGCTGAGGAAACGATCGCGTCGGAGGCGCCCGCCGCCACCGCTGACGCAGTGTCCGCCGATGCGGCAATCCTCCATGCTCTCGCCCACGTCGCCGAGCAGCTGCACTGGTGGTGGCCGTTCGCCGATGCCGCGATCCTGTGCGAGCGTCCCACCACCGTGCACCTAGACGAACAGGGCCGCGCACACAACGGCGAAGGGGCGGCGCTCGCCTACGGAGACGGCTTCGCCCTCTACCGCTGGCACGGCGTGACCATCGCCGAGGACTTCGCTCAGACGCTCGCGACCCTGACGCCGCAGATCATCCAGGGCGAGCGCAACGCCGAGGTGCGCCGGATCATGCTCGAACACTACGGCCACGAGCGCTACATCGTGGACTCGGGCGCCAAGCCGATGCAGGAGGACGAGGCCGGCCGGCTGTGGCAGGTGTTCATCGAGGGCGATGAACCGATCAGCATGGTCGAGGTGGTCAACTCCACCGCGGAGCCGGACGGGACGTTCCGCACCTACTGGCTGCGGGTGCCGCCGCACATGCGCACCGCCAAAGCCGCGGTCGCCTGGACGTTCGGGCTGACCGAGGAGGAGTACCAGCCGCAGATACAGACCTGACCGAGAAACGGGGACAAGCACGCCGTGCCGCGCATCTGATCAAAAATCAGGTGCGCGGCATCGGCGCGCCCGCCGGCGTGAGCGTGTGCGTCAGCAGAGCGGCCGGGACGCGTTCGAGGACGCCGCCGCGGAAGGTGCCGTAGAGGCCGAGCTCAGGCATGTGTACGTAGCCGATGTGGCAGTCGCACTGCTTGAGCGGGCACGGGCGCGGGCGCAGCGCCGCGCGGAAGGAGCCGTCGTAGAGATTGCCGAGGTGTTCGGTCGGATCGGTGCGCGGGACGAAATGGCAACGCCGGACGTTCCCATCGCCGTCGACGGAGATCACCGTCTCTCCGGTGCGGCAGTCGCGGCCGAGGGACGGGTGCGCGTGGCGGGAGACTTCGAATAAGGGGTCGATCGCCGTCCAGTCGGCCGCTTCCGCGTCGGTGTACGTCTTGCCTTCGGCGGCGTTGACCCACAGGTAGACACCGTCGTCGATCGCTTCACGCAGTCGGCGCGCGGCGTCGAGGTGCTCCGGCTGGCCGACGATGCCGATGCTGTGCCGGATGCCGAGGTCGAGCAGGTGTCGGTGCTTCGCGACGAAGCGGTCGAACTCGACCTGGTCGGGATGGTAGGTGCACCAGAGTGCGGTGGTGTCGCGGTTCGCTTCGTCGAGCCAGCCGAGCCGGCAGCTGAGGTTCGTCTGCACGGCGACTTTGCCGACGTGCGGCAGGTGGCTGAGCTCCACGATCGCGTTCCGGTACCAGGACCGCGTCAGCGCCTCGCCCCACGGCGTGAACAGAACACTGATCTTCTCTCCGTGCTCGCGCTGCTCGGCGGCGGCGACCCATTCGATGAACCTGGCCAGCGCGGCCCGGTCGGCCCGTAGTTGCTCCGGGCTGTCGCGACGCTTGGCGAAGGGGCAGTAGCCGCAGTCGTAGTCGCAGCTGGCGAGCGGGCCGCGATAGAGGATGGTGAGGGAGGCGTCCAACGTTCTGGGCCCTACTTCAGCGCGTACGCGCGCATCGCGGCGCGAACGGGGTCGGAGAAGAGCATCGGGCCGATGGCGTCGGACCAGGCGAGACCTTCCGGAGTGAGCCGAAGGCGGGAATCGGCCGGGGATGGTGCGGTCGGCGCTTCTTCGAGCAGGCCTCGTTCCTCCAGCAGGACGAGCTCTCGCGCGAAGTCCTCCCGGGCCAGGCTGCCGAACTTCTTCGTGTATTCGGCTTCGTCGAGGCCTTCCGCCTGGAGCAGCGACTGCAGCAGATGGCGGCGACGCTGCTCGTCTTCAGACAGGCCGTACCCGATCTCGGCGCGGCGGAAGTCCTCCGTGGTGGTGTACGCGTCGATGATGCCCCGGACCTCGTGCGCTGAGACGGCGTAATCGAAGGAGTAGTGCAGCCCCGCGGTGTACGAGCGGGCACCACAGCCGAGGCCGATCATGCCGTCGCTCTGGCAGGAGTAGTCGCCGCCGGAGGCGAACGCAGGCTCCGCGCGACCGCCACCGCCGCTGCCACCACCACCGCGACCGCCACCGCCGCCGGGACCCGACGCGTCGATGCGTCGGAACATGCGCATCGACGTCTGTTCGTAGCCGTTACCGCGCAGGTGGTCGCGGCCGGCGCGGTACAAACGCAGGCGCTGCTCGTCCCAGGCTTCGAGGGCGGTTTCAGGGTCGGCTGGATCGGCGGTGCGGCCGAGCCCGGTCAGCGGCCGGATGTAGAGCGGGTAGAGGTAGAGCTCTTCCGGGGCCCAGGTCAGCGCGGCATCGAGGGAGGCCAGCCAGGACTGCTCGGTCTGGCCGTCGATGCCGTATATGAGGTCGATGTTGAGCACGGGAATCGCGGTCTCGCGGATCGCGGCCAGGGCGCGGTGCACCTCCGCCGCCTTCTGCGGACGGACGGCGGCGCGGGCTTCTGCCGGGTCGAAGCTCTGCACGCCGAGGCTGAGGCGCGTCGTGCCGCGCTCGGCCAGGACGGCGAGGCGGTCCGGGGTCGCGGTGGAGGGCGAGGCTTCGACCGACAGCGGGATCGCACCGAGGTCCGCACCCATCGTCGTCTCCAGGATGTCGAGCAGCCTGCAGAGCTCGGCGGCCTCCAGGAACGTCGGAGTGCCGCCGCCGATCGCGGCGTTGGCGAATCGGGGCCTTCCCGCGGCGGCTGCTTCCAGGGCCGCAAAGGTCTGCGACGCCTGGCGCTCGAGCGCGTCGAGGTAGCGCGTGGTCAGCTCGTCGGGAGCGCCGATGCGGGTGAACAGGTTGCAGAAGCCGCAGCGTACTTCGCAGAACGGGATGTGGGCGTAGAGCGAGAGCGCGTCCGCCTGCTCTCCGTGCCAGACTTCCGAGAGCGCGGGCGCGGGATCGAGCGGCCGGTACGCGGTCTTGTGAGGGTACGCGTACACGTACGACTCGTACGGACGCGCGAGGAGTGCGTGAGACGTCGGAGACGCGACCGATATCAGGCTCATGATGAGGTGCTCGCTCCTTCGTGGGTGCGGCGCGGCAGGACGAACTCCGCGTACGGCACCGTCCACACCAGCGGGTGGGCGAGGCGGTGGCCGTTGTGGCCGTCCTCGCCGTAGAGCGTGCCGTGGTCGGAGCAGACGATCGCGAAGCAGTCGCGACGCGCGCTCATCACCTCGAAGAGCTCGGCGATATGGCGGTCGACGTGTTCGAGCGCTGCCGCGTGGCTGGCGCGGGTGTCACCCTTGGTCGGCGAACTGTCGTCGCGGCTTGCGCCCTCGAGGTGGAACCAGTTGGGCTGATGCAGGGTCGGAACGTTGACGAACAGGAACAGCCGCTCGTCCGCGCCCCTGGCCTCGACGATCTCGCGGGCCTTCACGATCTGGTTCTCGAAGGCGTCCGGCGCCGTAACGCTCGTCTCCGGCGACCAGTGCGCCTCGCGGAAGAGTCCGGGAAGCACGCCGCCGAGCGGGTTCGCGGGGTTGAAGAAGCCGACGCCGCCGATGCAGGCCGTGTGATATCCGGCCTTGGCGAGGCCTTCGGGCAGGGACGGGGCGTCGAAGACCCAGGTCTCTCCGTCGGTGGACTCGCTTCCGCCGAAGCGAGCGGCGAACGGGCGCGGGTGCGGACCCGGGGTGACCGGCGTGGGCAGAAAACCGGCGAAGAATGCGGCGTGCGCGGCGAAGGTGAAGCTGCCGGGCGTGTGCCGCTCTTCCCAGTGCGGCCGGCCTTCGGCGTCTTTCGGCAGGATACGGGCGAGATTGGGGAGGCGTCCGGCCTCGAGGGCTTCGACGGCTACGTCGTAGCGGCAGGTATCGAGGGTCACGAAGAGCAGGTCGTGACTCCCGACGATCGCGTTCATGTCCATGATTGTTCTTCAGCCGTACTGTGCTTGCAGGGACTTGAGTTGGGCGGTGTAGGTGTCGACGGCCTCGCCCAGCGTGCCGGGCAGGCCGAGCAGCCTGGGGAGCAGGTCACCGTACGCGTTGACCTCGGCGACGTAGTCGCGCTCCTGGTCGGACAGGATGTCGATGCCGAGGCAGTGCGACTGCGGAAAGCAGGCGGCAGTCCGCTCGGCCGTTTCGATCACCTGCGCCCAGCGCTCCTCGCCGATCACCTCGCGGTACTCGGCGGCCTCGCGCCGTTTGCCGCCGAGGTGCAGGTTGGTGATCGGCAGGTCGCTGGAACGCCCGACGGCGTGGGTGACGCGGCCGCCGACGGTGACCAGGCGCAGATCCGTTGCCTGGCCCTGGATGCTGATCTTGCCGATGCCGTGCTCGACGTGCAGCCCGTCCTCGGCGAGCCGGTCGATCACCAACTTGATCTCAGATCGGCGCTGATAGGTGCGGAACTTGAGCGAGTTGTAGAGCTCGTATCCGCTCGGCGCCCGATGCAGCTCGGCCGAGGTCTCAGCCCGCAGCTCGCCCTGCCAGGTGCGCACCTTGACGACGCCCGAAGCGGATGAGCCGTGCCGGATCTTGACATACGCTTCGTCCCAGCCGGTTTCGCGCCGGCTGGCCACGAGGCTCTCGAAATCGACGACGCCGGATACCGCCTCCGGGACACTGATTCCGCGCTCGCTGAGCAGGGCGTGGCATCGAGACTTGTCGAAGGCGATCGCCGTCTCGTCCGCGCTCGCAAGCGCCTGCGCGCCGTCGGCCTCGATCGAAGCGTGCAGCGCTTCCAGGGCCTTGACGAAGCCCTCGTACCACGCGCGCGTTCCCTCGACGCGATACATGTCGATCGGCCTCGACTCACCGCGCAGTAGCCGCGTGACCTCGGCGTCCTCGCCGGGCGAATCGATGCGCACAAGCTCGCCCTGGTGGAACGCGGCGGAGCCGCCGAGCACGTCGAGCCACGGAACGACGCGCGGCGCGGCCATGCCCAAGGAGGCAGCCGCCTCATTGAACAGGCCGACGCGCCGGTTGTCCGGATTGCCGACGACAGCCAGTCGCAGGGGGCTCACTCGCCCACCGCGAGGTGGTGGGGCAGGTCGTGCTGCAGGACTTCGATCACAGCTGGCTTCCCTCGGCCTATTCGCTGACTGCGATGTAGCGCATCGGCGGCTCGTCGTCGTCCCACTCCTCGGGCTCTTCCTGCTCGCTCAGGTCGAGGTCGACACCGGGCAGCGCCGCGCGCAGCCGCTGCATCATCGCGTCGGACATGAAGTGGTGGTGCAGGTCGAGTTTCGCCAGGTGGGTCAACGGCTGACCGGCCAGCAGCGAGGCGGCGCCCTCGTCGCCGAGCGTCCCCAGGGACAGGTCGAGCGTCTCGAGCATCGCGTCGAGGTCCGCGTCCCAGTCGACGTGGAAGGCACGCAGGCGCTGCTCCGAGGCGTCGGCGCTCAGCCGCCAAGCCACGCCGTCCGGCTCGACCGGAGTCGCCGATCCCTTGCCCCGCACCGGAAAATCAAGCACCGGCAGTCCGGCGAACTCCTTGAGGTGACTGCCGAAACCCATTCGCCGCACGCTCCTTGCCTTGGTGTGTGTTCGCCTACCCGTGAACCACGAACGCTTGTTTCTATCACTCGCCTCCGACAGGCACTGTCGGAGCACCCATCAGCGCAGGGCGGAAGGAGACGCATCACCATGCGGGTGGAACGCCCGCATGTCACAGTGGAGGTGATCACCGAGGAGGCCGGATGTCCGACTGGTCCGCCTGGTCGCTGGCGTACGAGGGGTTCGATCCCGCGCAGGAGAAGCTGCGCGAGACGCTGTGCACAGTCGGCAACGGCTACTTCGCCACGCGCGGATCCGCGCCCGAGTCGTCCGCCGACGCGGTCCACTACCCGGGCACCTATGCCGCCGGGCACTACAACGCGCTCACCGACGTGGTCGCCGGGCACGAGGTGGTCAACGAGAGCGTGGTCAACCTGCCGGACTGGCTCGCCACCACGCTGCGGTTCGACGACGGGCCGTGGTTCGACGCCGGCTCGGTGGCGCTGACCCACTACCGCCAGACGCTTGACCTGCGGCTCGGCGTCCTGGTGCGCGATCTGGCCTTCCGCGACCCGGCCGGGCGCTCCACCCGGGTGGTGCAACGGCGCTTCGCCCACATGGAGTACCAGCATGTCGGCGGGCTGCAGACGACCGTGCTGGCGGAGGACTGGGACGGCACCCTCACGGTTCAGTCCACCCTCGACGGGCAGACGGCCAATGCCGGGGTGAGCCGGTACCGGGAGCTCTCCGGCAAGCATCTGCGGGTCGAGCGGGCCGAGGTGCTCAGCGCGGATTCGGCGCTGGTGGAGACGGAGACGGTGCAGTCCCGGGAGCGGATCGCCCAGGCCGTTCGAAGCCGGGCGTTCAGCGGCGGCGAGCCGTCGGCGTGCACGGGACGGCCGATCACCGAAGGCTCCCGCGTCGGCCACGAACTGATCCTCCCGCTCGAGGCGGGCAAGCCGGTGACGGTGGAGAAGATCGCCACGTTGTTCACCAGCCGCGATCGGGCGATCAGCGCGCCCGCGGACGCCGCGGAGCGCTGGCTCGGCCGGCTCGACGGCTTCGACGTGCTGCTCAACCGGCACACCCGGGCGTGGCGGCACTTGTGGGAGCACTGCCGGGTCGAGCTCGGCGGGGACGACGACGCCGCCAACGTGCTCCGGCTGCACCTGTTCCACCTGCTCCAGACGGTCTCGCCGAACACGATCGGCCTGGACGCGGGCGTGCCGGCGCGCGGCCTGCACGGCGAGGCTTACCGGGGCCACGTGTTCTGGGACGAGCTGTTCGTGCTGCCCGCGCTCACCACCCGCCTGCCGCACGTGGCCCGCTCGCTGCTGGACTACCGCCATCGCCGGCTGGACACGGCGCGCTGGGCCGCACGCGACGCGGGCCTGCGCGGCGCGATGTTCCCCTGGCAGTCCGGCTCGGACGGGTCCGAGACCAGCCAGCGCTTCCATCTCAACCCCGCGTCCGGCCGGTGGCTGCCGGACGCCACCCACCTGCAGCGGCACGTGGGACTGGCGGTGGCGTACAACATCTGGCAGTACTACCAGGCCACCGACGACCGCTGGTTCGCGGTGAATCACGGGGCTGAGATGTTCCTGGAGATCGCCCGGTTCTTCGGATCGCTGGCCTGCTACGACCACTCCCTCGACCGCTACCGGCTACGCGGCGTGGTCGGCCCGGACGAGTTCCACACGCACTATCCGGGCAACACCGAACCGGGCATCGACGACAACGCCTACACCAATGTGATGGCCGTGTGGGTGCTCGAGCGTGCCAGGACCCTGCTTCGGCTGCTGCCGGCCGCGCGCCGGGATCAGCTCACCGAGGCGCTGGGGCTGACCGCGGAAGAGACCGAGCGATGGGATCGCATCGCGCACCGGATGTTCGTACCCTTCCATGAGGACGGACTGATCAGCCAGTTCGCCGGATACGAGGAGCTTGAAGAGCTGGACTGGGACGGGCTGCGGGCCCGGCATCGCGACATCACCCGGCTGGACCGGATCCTCGAGGCCGAGCACGACGACGTGAACCGGTATAAGGCCTCGAAGCAGGCGGACGTGCTGATGCTGTTCTACCTGCTGTCCGCGGGCGAGCTGCGCGGCATCCTGCGGCGGCTCGGCTACGCCTGGGATCCGGCGTCGATCCCGGACACGGTCGACTACTACCTGGCCCGCACCTCGCACGGATCGACGCTCAGCGCCGTGGTCCACGCCTCGGTGCTGGCCCGGGCCCACCGCGACGACGCGCTGCACTACTTCCTCGAGGCGCTGCGCAGCGACGTCGCCGACGTGCAGGGCGGGACGACGGCGGAGGGCGTGCACCTGGCGGCGATGGCCGGCTCGCTCGACGTGCTCCAGCGCTGCTTCGCCGGGGTGGAGATGCGCGGCGACGTGCTGCATCTCAACCCCTACTGGCCGCCCGAGCTCGGCCGGCTGGAGTTCTCGATGACCTACCGGGAGCACGCGCTGGACGTCGAGATCGCCGAGGACCAGGTGCGGGTGAGCGCCGGCCCGGGCGGCCAGTCGCCGATCCGGGTGCGTTGCCGCGGCAGTTCGGCCGTGCTGGCGCCCGGCGGCCAGGTCGTGTTCGGCGAGCAGGCCGCGGCTCTCTAGCGATCAGCGCGCCAAACGCCGGAGCGGCGGCGCGGAACGGCTAATCTTTGCGCCATGAAGGGTTTCCGACAGTTCATCCTCCGGGGCAACCTCGTCGACCTCGCGGTCGCGGTCGTCATCGGCGCTCAGTTCTCCGACCTGGTGAAGGGCCTGACCAGCTCGTTCATCACGCCGTTGCTCAAAATGTTCGGCGGCACGCAGAGGTTCGAGAGCTACAGCTTCACGGTCAGGCACTCGGTCTTCACCTACGGTGTGTTCATCGATGACGTCATCTCGTTCGTGATCTCGGCCGCCGTCATCTACTTCGCGATCGTGCTGCCGGTCGCCCGCCTGCTGCGCATGATCGCCAAGGATCAGGCCACGACCGAGCGCCCCTGCCCGGTGTGCACCCGCAGCATCCCGATCGCGGCGCAACGCTGCCCGGAGTGCACGAGCGTGCTGACCGAGGGCACCAAGGCCACGACCGAGGTGCCGGAGCCGCGGCCGGCCCCGGTGGGCTGACCGCCTGCATCGGTTCGATCACAGCGCGTTGAGTACGGATTTCACCAGCGGACCTGCCGCCTCGTCGCCGAACCCGCCGTTGAGCACGACGCAGGCGATGGCCACGTCCTTCTGCGGGTCGTAGGCGATCATCCACGAGTCGGCCGCGGTGCCCGGGGCACCGTGGTCGGCCGTGCCGGTCTTGGCGTAGACATCGGAGCCGAAGCCGACCTTGTGGGCGGTGCCGTCGGAGTAGCTGACGACCGCGTGCATCATGCTGCGCAGCTGGCTCGCCGTGGACGAGGGCAGCGGCGTGGCGGACACCTGGTGGGCGCCGGGCAGCAGGATCGGCTGGCGGAAGACGCCGGTGTCGACCGTCGCCGCGACCGAGGCCATGGCCAGCGGGTTCGTCTGGATCACGCCCTGGCCGAAGGACTCGGCCGCGAGCTCGGAGTCCTCGGCGGCGGGCGGGATGCTGAAGTAGTCGGTTCCCTGGCCGAGGCCGATGTCCCACTGCGCGCCCAGCCCGAAATAGGTGCGCGCGGTCTCGGCCAGCGTGCCGTCGGACAGCTTCTGGTACTGGGTGGTGAAGGCGTTGTTGCAGGACGCTGCGAAGTCCTCGATCAGCGGGGTTCCGGCCGACTCGGACTCACCCGAGGAGTTGTGGAACGTCACGCCGGTGACGGTGTAGGCGGAGGGGCAGGCCACGTCGGTGTTCATCGACATGCCCTGATTCAGCAGCGCGGCGGAGGAGACCACCTTCATGGTGGAGCCGGGCGCGATCTGGGCGGTGAGCGCGTCGTCGTTCTGCCCGTCGTTGTTGGCGATCGCCAGGATGTGCCCGGTCGAGGGCTGGAGCACCACCATCGAGCTCTGCGACTGGCGCGCGACCGCCGAAACGGCCGCGCTCTCGACCGTCGGATCGATGGTGGTGGCGAGGTTCTTGGCCGCCGGCGCGGTGACGACGGACGGCTGGGTGTCGCCCGCCTCGCCGTCGGCGTCCGTGTAGACGACGTCGAGGCCGGGGGTGCCGCCGCCCTGGCCGGCGTCGGCGGCGCCTGCGAGCATGCTCGCTATCCGCTGCACACCGGGGTCGGAGGCCTGGGACAGGTCGCCGCCCTTCGCGTCGGTGACCTCTCCCCCGCTCGGATCCACGGTCTGCACGCCCAGTGTCATGTCCTCGCCCAGGTTCGGCGCGAGCACGTCCGGCTGCCATTGCACGACCGGGCCGGACGGGCCGACGTAGACCTGCAGCTGCGAGGTGTAGTGCCAGACGCCGGTGAGTTTGCCCGAGCGCACCGTCGCGGAGACGCTGAAGACCGAGGCCCCGAAGGAGTCCGTGCTGTTCAGCTTGATACTCAGGGATTTGAGATCAAGCCCGGATCGGTAGGCCGCCAACGCCTTGCCCGCCGCGCTCGGAGAGTCGGTGAGCTTCGCCGCGGCGGTGTAGTCGCCGGCCTGCCAGTCGCCGAGGAACGCCTGCGTCGTGTGCTGCGCCGCCTGCTGCGCGACCGGGCTCGGGCCGGGAGCGCCGTTGTCGCTGCCGGCCGCCTGTCCGGCGACGGTCGCGGTCGGGGGCGTCGAGGGCGCGGAGCCCGAGGAGAGCAGCAGATAGGCGGCGTAACCCGCGGCCGCGAACCCGCCGGCCATGCCCAGCGACAATCGCAGACGTCTGCCACGCGCCATCGGCGCGCGGCCGACGCGGCGTCCGTCGCCGCCGTCGTATTCGTCGTACTCCTCGTACTCGGGGTACCGCTCGTACTCGGCCGGGTCGTCGCGGCCGCCGCGCCCATCTTCGAAGTCTGACATTCCCATACCCCCCATTACCGCACGCGGAGACAGCGCATTGCTACGGACTTGCTACTCAGATCACACACTGGGTGTACTCACTTCACGCGTCCGACCGGCCCGCGGTGCGCAGATCGACGATGCTGCGCCGCTCCCGGCCGTCCGGCGCGGCCGCGGCCGCCACCCCGACCGCGGTCATGGTCAGGATGTGCCAGCCCGGGCGCACACCGAGGGCCTCCTCGAGCCCGTCGAGGTCGAAGGCCCGGAACTGCCGGCAGGCCAGGTCCATTGCCTGCGCCTGCAGCGTCATGTGCGCCACGGCCTGGCCCAGGTCGTAGTCGGCGAACTCGGAGTACGGCATGCCGCTTTCGTCCACTTCGCGCCGGGCCAGGTTCACCACCAGTGCGCTGGCGTCCGGCGCCCACAGCCGCGAGCTGCCGGCCAGGTGCTCCACCAGCGTCGCGTGCCCCTCCTCGCCGCGCCGGCGCGGGTGGAACGCCCAAGGCTGGGAGTTTCCGGCCGACGGCGCCCAGCGGGCAGCCTCGAGCAGCGCCTCGAGCTGCTCGTCGGCGAGCTCGTGGCCCTGGTCGAAGCGCAACGGGCTGTAGCGGGCGCGCAGGAGCGGACTGACCCTTACGTGATCCACGCGTTGATTCTGCCACGGGTCAAGGCCCGGATTTCCCCCGGCGACCGCGGCCCGTCATCATGGGAGGGCCACGCCCGACCTGCACCATGACGGAGAACCGCATGATTCCTCTGATCGATCTCTATCGCTGGCGCCGCGGCGACCGGGCCGCCGTCGCCGCCGAGACCGATGCCGCGCTGCGCGAATCCGGCTTTCTCCTCATATCGGGACACGGGATCGATCCGACGCTGCGTGCCAAGCTGCGCACGGCGGCGAAGGAGTTCTTCGACCTGCCGGACTCGACCAAGTCCCGCTACGCGGCGCCGGTCGGCGGGCGGGGGTGGATCCCGATCGGCAAGGAGGCCAACGCCTTCTACGGGCTCGAGGCCGACACCTCCCGGGCGGACCTGAAAGAGAGCCTGACCATGGGCCGCGACTTCGCCACCGGCGATGCGGCCACCGACGCGGCCTGGTTCGCCCCGAACGTCCAGCCGGCCGAGGTCCGCGACCTGGCCGAACTGTGCGCTCTCTACGCCGAGCAGGTGCGCGCGCTCTACGACGAGCTGCTCGACGTCTGCGACGCGGCGCTCGGGCTGCCCGAGGGCTTCTTCCGCGCTCGCAGCCGGAACTCGCCGCACACCTTCAACATCAACCGGTACCCGCCGCTGCGCGAGACCGGGGCGCCGCAGGAGGGCCAGTTCCGGGTCGCGCCGCACACCGACTGGGGCATGCTCACGATCCTCGACCGGCAGGCCGGCTACGGCGGGCTGCAGATCCAGACCCTCGACGGGGACTGGGTCGACGCGCCCCTGCACGACGACGCGTACACCATCAACATCGGCGACCTGCTGGCCCGGTGGACCGGCGACCGCTGGCGCTCGACCCGCCACCGCGTGCTCCCGCCCCCGGCCGACCAGCCCGGCGAGGAGCTGATCTCGCTGATCATGTTCATGGAGGCCGACGTCGACACCGAGGTCACCCCGCTGCCCGCGCCGATCAGCGTGCGCCAGGACCTCCCGCCGGTCCGCTACGGCGACTACCTCGCCGAGCGCGCCCGCGCGGCCTCGGTCGCGCTCGAAACCGAGTCGATGACCGGCTGAGCGCTCGTGGGACGTGCTGGCTCATCGGGTTGGGGTGTTTGCCAAGGTGTGGGCGGCCGCTTCGCGTCGCCTGTTTCGTCCGTCCACGCCCACCCGTTACGTTGGCGGGGTGGGCTGCGGTTTCAAGATCTCGCCTCCGGCGCGGGCCCTTCCCTCGGAGAGAGTGCCGGGGTCGCGTGGGTGCTGTCGTTGGCGGAGCGGGCTGAGGTCCGGGGTGGTCGGGTACCGGGGGGCGTGCTCTCTCCTCGGCCGGACACCAGAGGCAATCAGGAACCTGCCGGGAGGTCAAGCGGCGGTGGCCCTCGTTGATGCTGGATCTTGCATCGCGCCGCTTGACCTCCCGGCAGGTTCCTGATCGGGCTTCGCCTGCCCGACCGAGGAGAGAGCACACCCCCTGAGGGGCCGGTGCGAGCTGCGCTCGGGCCGAGTCCCATCGCGTGGCCCGGCCGCGCTCGATGCGGAAGGATTCTGCATCGCCGTGATCCGAACCGTCCCGATTCCCGATCGGCGCGCAGGGTCGGCGCTTCGGTCGCGCTCGATGTGAAATCTCACATCGCCCTGGGCTCCACCTCGATTCCAGACCTCGCGGCAGAATCCCGCAGCGCCAGCCGCGTTCGATGCGGAAGGATTCTGCATCGCCCCGGTCTGATCCACCCGATGCCCACGTACTGCGCAGGACCGCGCGGCCCGGTCGCACCCCGAGGGGAAATCCTGCACCGCTTTCCGCCACACCCCTGACCCCATCTGCCCAGCCAACCCGTCCACCACCCTCCCGTCACCAGCCCCGACCCTCGTACTCTTCCATGCTAGACGCCACCACCGACAAAAACAGCGAATCCGGCTTTTGCCGGAAAAGAAAAAATACGGGAGATTTCCGGGCACTCGGGCGTGCTCCCCAGCGTTGAAGGAGTAGAGAAGAAGACAGCGGCCCAGAACGGCAATGCAGGATTCTTCCGGATCGAGCGCGACCGGACCAGGCCCGAGCGCAGCTCGCACTGCTCCCTAGGGGGTGTGCTCTCTCCTCGGTCGGGCAGGCGAAGCCCGATCAGGGTTCTGCCGGGAGGTCAAGCGGCGCCATGCACAATCGAGCATGAGCGGAAACCACCGCCGCTTGACCTCCCGGCAGGTCCCTGATTGCCTCCGGGGACCGACCGAGGAGAGAGCACACACCCGCAACCCCACCACCCCGAACCCCAACCCGCCCCACCAACGCCAGCACCCCACAGACCCCGGCAATCTCTCCGAGGAAGGGCCCCCGCCGGAGGCGAAATCTTGAAACCGCAGCACGCCCCGCCAACGCAACGGGTGGGCGGGTGGACAGACAAACAGGGCGACGCGAAGCGGCCGCCCATCAACTCGCGTTAGGCCGGCCTCAGCCCGCCCCGGCGGGTCCGCGCAATCCACTCGGATGGAGCACGCGGGCCTGCCCGGGGCGGCTGCGCGTGCTGTCTAAAATCTGATCAAACCGTTATCAAACGGACACGGTCGCAGAGAAAGCACACGCATATGACAGAACGCTCGCGACGCTCCTTCCTCCGGACCGCCGCCGTCGGAGGCGCGCTGACCGGCGGCGCCGTCCTGCTGCCCGGCGGCCTCGCCCGGGCCGCCGCCGTCCCGGCCGCACCCCGCACCGGCGCCTCGCCGGACGCGGTCACCCTCCAGGTCACGAACGACTCCAGCGCCTTCGAGCAGTTCGCCGTCTACCAGAACGACCCCGACCTCGGCGTCTACAACGTGATGAGCCTGGCCTGGTTCGTCAAGGGCGCCCATCCGCAGCAGACGGTGCAGTTCCAGTGGCAGCAGGACTACAGCTTCCTGCTCTTCGGCAAAGGCGGCAGCACCATCACCCAGAGCGTGAACGCCGATCCCTCCGACCTGAACCAGAATCAGATCGCGCTCACCTACACCAACGGGGCTTACGCGCTGGTACCGGGCCGTGCCCTCGGCACGGCGGAGCTCGGCAGCCTCTACGTCGACGAGCTCGTCACCGTCCCGGTCGACGGCGTGGGCAAAGTCGGCATCGGCATGTCGGGAGCCGCCCTGTACGCGGTCCAGACCGAGCCCAACCAGGAGCTGGTGTTCACGCCCCACCCGACCCAGCATTTCTGGCTCACCGCGGGCAACTTCACGCCCGGGGAGAATCTGGACATCGAGGAGATCAGTACGGCGGTCGCGCTCGACTTCGTGCCGGGCACGCCCGGGCTGGCGGTGACCCTCAACCGCGACAGCACCTGGAGCACCTCGCTGCTTCCGACCTCGTAAACGCCAAGGCCGTGCGGCCCACTCCCAGGTGGGCCGCACGGCCGCTTCGCGAGCCGCGCCGGAGGCTACGGCTTCAGGTCCACGACCTGCGGGTCGTGGTCACTGGTCTGGTTCGCGTACTCGGCGTTGATGTGCACGACCTGGTAGTCGTACGAGGTGATGCCGGGCGAGACCAGGATGTGGTCGAGGACCTCGGAGACGCCGTCGTAGTCGTACGTGTACTGCTGGTCCACCGGCAGGGTGGTGATCAGGTCGGTCAGGATCGCCGGGCCGGTGCCGGAGGCGTTGCCGGTCTCCAGCGCCGCGAGGGACGGGCTGAACTGGTAGTCGTTCAGGTCGCCCACCACCACGACGTCGGCCTTCTTGTCGATGGCGAGCAGCTGCTGCACGAAGTCGTGCTCGACCTGGGCCTGGCCGGCCCGCTGGATCGCCGAGTCCTGCTCCGGGTACTGGTAGCGGCCGTCCTGGTTCTGGTCGCCGAGCTTCGCGTCGAAGTGGTTGGCGATGACGAACACGGTCTTGCCGTTGAACGAGAACTC
Organism: Actinospica robiniae DSM 44927; assembly: GCF_000504285.1. Taxonomy (NCBI): domain Bacteria; kingdom Bacillati; phylum Actinomycetota; class Actinomycetes; order Catenulisporales; family Actinospicaceae; genus Actinospica; species Actinospica robiniae. Next base: position 2,549,504 of record NZ_KI632511.1, read on the forward strand.
GCCCACCAGCGGCTTGCGGCTGTAGGACCAGACCGGGTTGGCCGGGTCGATCCGGCCGGGCGAGAGGGTCAGGTCCGGCTCGCCCTTGGTCTTGATGACCGCGGTGGCGGTGGTCGACCGGTCCACGTTCACGCCGCCGCGGTCGACGAAGGTGACCACGGCCGGGTTGTACAGGAACACCTGGCGGATGTTGCCGCCCGGCTCGCCGCCGTCCGCGTCGTTGACCGGGTCGATCTGACGGTAGGCGTACTGCGGGCCGCCGGCCGCGGCGATCGCCGTGGTCAGCGCGGCCAGGGTCTTGTCCGCGGCAGCGGTGCCGTCGTCGGTGGCGCCGTCGTTGTCCTGCACCTCCTCGACCGCGATGATGTCGGGCGAGTTGAGGTTGGTGACGATTCCCTTGGCCAGCGCCGTGAACTTCGCCGCCGGGTCGCTCGGCGCCAGGTTCTCGACGTTGTAGGTGGCGATGGAGAGCTGCTTCTTCGCCGGTGCGGTGGCCACGGTCGGCGCCAGGTTGCCCGACACGACCGTGCCGAGCTGCGAGGCCGAGACCAGGAAGCCGCCGTACTGCGAGTAGTCGATGTTGCCGACGGTCGCGCCGGAGAACTCGTCGCCGACGTTCACCTCGGGGTTGGTGCCGTTGTCGGCGACGACCTCGAGCCGGCCGGCCGGCGTCTGGTTCTCGCCGAGCAGCTCGGCCCCGCCTCGGATGGTGGCGTCCTGGCCCGGCTTGGTGGTGATGTACTGCTCGCCGTAGGCGTCGGACGGACCGACCACGGAGGCGTTGTCGACCTCGACCCGCATGCCCTCGATCGACTCGTAGTAGTCGAGCGCGGAACGTGTCGGCTGGATGGTGCCGTTCTCGATGCTGGCGTTGCCGAGGTCCGGCGCGTAGGTGCTGGGCACGGTGGTTGGCGTGATCACGATCGGCGCGGGCAGCGCGTTGCCGGTGCTCAGCGTGATCGTGGTCGGGCTGCCGATCTCAGTGGTCGACAGGTTCGAGGTGGTGGCGTCGGTGTCGCCGCTGGCGAGCGGGTAGTACTGCTCGACCTTGCCGGACACCAGCACCGAGTCGCCCACCGCGACGGCCGGGGCGGAGGAGGTGTAGACGAACACCGCCTCGCTGGTCGCCGCGTCGCTGTCCGGGTTCGGGTCCTGGACCCAGTAGCCCTTCGAGCCGCTGGTACGGATCGCCGTGACGATGCCGGGCACGTTCGTGACCTGCTGCCCGTTCTCCGGCGAGATCCACTTGTCGCTCTGGATGTCGTGGATGCGCAGCGGGCCCGGAGCCGGGGTCTGGCTAGGGGTCGGCGTCGGGGTCGGGCTGGAGCTCGAGCCGGTGGAGGAGGAGTTCTCCGGGTCCACCGCGCCGGCGGTGAAGTCGACGCCGTTCTGGCCGGTGTCGGTGCCGGTCGCGGAACGCGAGTCGGCGGTCGTGTTGCTCAGCAGCGGCGCGTCGGCGCTGCCCTCGTAGACCACGGCCGTGCCGTAGCCGACCAGGTCGCCGATGGTGCCGTCGGCCGCGCAGTCTGCGGCGGTCTTGCAGGTGAGCGCGGTCTGCGTGGTGTCGAGGGCGACGGTGCCGCTGGTGCCGGACATGTTGATGGTGCCGGTGGCGTCGGGGGTCGGCAGCGCCGTGGTCCCGCCGGTGCCGGCCGCCTCGCCGACCAGGTAGTGCGCGCCCGGCGCGATCGAGCCGGACAGGGCGGTCACCTGCCAGGTCGTGCTGGCGCCGGGTGCGGCCGAGATGTACTGGACCGAGTCGTTGGCGAGCGAGACCGTGCTGGTGCCGCTGTTGTAGAGCTCGATGAAGTCGTTCGTGTAGGTGGCGCCGGAGTTTCCTCCGCCGCCGTACACCTCCTCGATCACCACACCGCCGGCGCCTGCGTCGGCGTGGGCTCCGGCGGTCGGCACCAGGGCCACGAACGCGGCTGACGCAGCGGCGGTGCCGGCTGCTGTCAGGGAACGGATTTTGGACACGGTCCTCCTCAGTTGAATGGGAAGCCCTCCAGTATCTGGAAATCTTGGCGCCGTGTCATGGTTGCGCAGAAGAAAAGCGCGCGACCACCAGGTTTCCACCCGGCGGCGCGCGCGCTCCTCGGCCCGATCGGCTCAGCTCACCAAGCTCCGTCCGCCGCGAGTCCGAGAACGGTCCGGGACCGCGCGGTTCAGCACCCGACGCCCCGCCAAACCGTGAGCCTCACCACATCGCGCCAGCAGTTCTCTGACTCACTACTCGGCAGTAGAGTCCACCCTGCTTCCGCGGACGGGGCCCGACCGGCCACCCAACGTGTCAGGGTCCTGCCGCTGCCGCCTTCCACCCACGAAGGAGCCCACCGCGATGATCCGCAACCGCTCGCTCACCGCCCTCGGCGTGGCCGCCGTCGCCCTCGGCCTGACCGCCGCCGCCGGCCCCGCGTTCGCCGCCGCCCCGGCCGCCAAGGCCGGCGCCTCGTTCAACCCCGGCGGCCTGTTCCGCCCGGCCGCCGGCGCCCACCCGAACGCCGCCCGCGCCGCCGCCGGCAAGACCGTGCTGGACTACTCGACCAACTGGCCCGGCTACGCCGTCACCGGCGCCGCCTTCACCTCGGCCAGCGCGACCTGGGTGCAGAACGCCGCGACCTGCTCCTCCAGCGGCGGCGAGACCGACATGTCGCCGTGGGTCGGCCTCGACGGCTTCAGCGACAGCACCGTCGAGCAGATCGGCACCTCGGCCGACTGCAGCGGCTCGAGCGTCGACTACTACGCCTGGTACGAGATGTACCCGGCCAATTACGTCACGATCAACAAGACCATCAAGAAGGGCGACAGCTTCACCGGCACGGTGACCCACACCTCCGGCACGACCTACAAGCTGACCCTGGTGAACAACACCGAAGGCTGGACCTACAGCGTCAGCAAGTCGCTCTCGGCCGGCAACTCCTCCGCCGAGGCCGTGATGGAGCAGGCCGGCGACCACCTCACCAAGTGGACCGGGACCGACCCGTTCACCAGCTTCACTGTGAACGGCTCGCCGGCCGGCTCGTTCACCGGCTCGCAGTACACGATCTACCAGATGGAGATCCAGAACGGCTCCACCCTCTGCGACTCGGACTCGGCGCTCAGCGGAAATGAGAACTTCACCACCACGTGGCTCAACGCCTGCTGAACCGGTTGACCCGCTGAGCCTGTGATCAGGCACGGCGTGGCGCGGGCCCGATCCGGACTGCCGGGCCCGCGCCACGCCCGCCTGTTCCCCTGCTGACTTCGACCCCTGACCCTGGCACCATGATTACGTGTATGACGTCATCATCGTCGGGGCGCGCTGCGCCGGCGCGTCGACCGCGCTCCTGCTGGCCCGCCAGGGCGTGCGCGTGCTGCTGGCGGACCGGGTCGTGTTCCCGAGCGACACCGTCTCGACCCACTTGCTGCACCCTGCCGGTGTCGCCCACCTGCGCAGCTGGGGTCTCCTCGACGCGCTTCTGGCCAGCGGCTGCCCGAAGATCGAGAGCATCGCGTTCCAGCCGGCCCCAGAACTGACGCTGCGTGCGGCGCCCTATCCCGCCGCGGACGGCTCGACTCTCGTGCTGGCGCCGCGCCGGACCAAGCTCGACCTGCTCCTCGTCGAAGCCGCGACCGCCGCCGGCGCAACGGTGCGCGAAGGCGTCTCGTTCCAGCGGCCGGTCTGGCAGGACGGCAGGGTGGTCGGGGCGGAGTTCCGAGACCGGGACGGCCGCGCCTTCGCCGAGCAGGCCGCGCTGCTCATCGGCACGGACGGACGCAACTCCGAGGTGGCTAAAGCCGTCGGCGCGCAGGTCCTGCGGGACGAGGGGAACTTCGGCTGCCAGTACTACGGCTACTGGAGCGGGCTGCCGGACAACGGCGCGCAGGTCTTCGTCGGACAGGGCAAGGCCGTGCTGGCGTTCCCCACGCACGACGGCAGCCACCTCGTCCTCGTCGGCTGGCCGCGCGAGCGGTTCGAGGAGGTCAAGCGCGACCTCGAACGCCACTTCCTGGACGAGGTCGAGGCACTGGCCCCGGAGATCCGGGGCTATCTGACCGAGGAGAACCGGACCGCCCGCATCGTCGGATCCGGCGACATGGCCAACCGGATCCGCGAGTCCGCCGGCCCCGGCTGGGTCCTGGCCGGAGATGCCGCCGTGGCCAAGGACGCCGTGACCGCGCAGGGCATCGGCGACGCCTTCGCCCAGGCCCAGTCTCTCGCCGACCTGCTGCCCGCGGCCCTGGCGGCGGGCCCGGCGGCGGTCGACGAAGCGACCGCCGCGCACGTCATCGGCCGCGACCGCGACGGCGCGAACGGGTTCGAGACCACCCTCGCCTTCGCCACCGGCGGCGGAGGCGACGCCCTCGGCCCGATCTTCCGCGCGATAGAGGACCGGCCGGAGCTGATCTCGATGTTCTTCGGCGTCTACGCCGGCCGGGTCGCGATGGGCGAGTTCGCCGCGGCGGTCGGAGCGGCCGGCTGAGCGGCTGTCAGCCCTCGTCGAAACAAAGGCAGAACGGATGCCCGGCGGGATCGAGCAGAACCCTGACATGATCCTGCGGCTGGAACTCGGCCACGGTGGCCCCCGACGCGACCGCCTCGGCCACCGCCGAGTCCAGATCCGCCACCTGGAAATCGAAATGCATCATCGCCCGCTGCCGGCCGTCCGCCGGCGGCCACACCGGAGGCTGATAACCCTCGGCCCGCTGGAAAACAAAGTACGGACCCTGCGGCGAAGCCGCGACGACGGCCGTCTCCGGGTCCTCATGTCCCACGTGCCAGTCCAGAAGCTCGGCGTAGAACCTCGCCAGAGCGCCGGGATCCGGCGCCTCGATCGCCGTTCCCCACCACATGCCGTCAGCCCGGGATTTCATGCCCGCAGCCTGACCGATCATCCGCGGACGGTCAAGTATTCGATAGCTCGCGCGCGCGACTCATGGCACCATGGTTTTCATGGAGACACACGGCACGATCCCTGACTGGGTCGTCATCATGGCCTACCAGAACCTCCCCGGCTGCCCGAGCCCGTATCGCGCGGTCTGCGACTGACTGCTCGACCGGCAATTCGACTGGTATCCCCTGGACGCCGGCGAACTGGTGATCGACCATTACTGTGGGAGATACAAGGACGGCACGCCCTGGGGCTCGTTCACCTTCAAAATCCGGGCTTCGGCGTTGCAACGGTTGGGACTGCATCCTGATCAGCCGACGTCGCGGATCATCGGGCCGACGCAGCCCAAATGGTGGCGCGCGGACGCGTTGCGGCGGATGGGGTGTCGGCGCTGAGACATCGGCCGGCCCGCACCATCCCAGCCTTCGAATCTCAGTTGCCTCATCCGCTGCAGCCTGACGAGCATCGACCCATGCTCATCGATCAGCACTTGTTCGCCTTGTTCCTCATCACCACGTTCATCGCGATGATCAGCCCGGGGCCCGACATGCTCTTCATCCTCGGCTGCGGCATGCGCGGCGGGCCGCGGGCCGGCCTGCTCGCCACGGCCGGCGTGGCCACCAGCGAGGTCGTGCACATCACCTTGGCGGCCGCGGGGCTCTCCGCGTTCTTCGCCGCCGCCCCGGCCGCGTTCACCGCCCTGCGGATCGCCGGCGGCGGGTACCTCGTCTACCTCGGCGTCCAGGCGATCCGACACCGCGGCGAGGACCGGCTCGAACTCGGCGGTCCGGCGGGCGCGGGGATGCCCGGGCGGGTCGCGTATCTTCGGGGTCTGCTGACGAACCTGGTGAACCCGAAGATGGTCACCTTCACGATCGCGTTCCTGCCGCAGTTCGTCGATCCTCGCCTCGGGCGGGTCTGGCTGCAGTTCGCGGTGCTCGGCGCGGTCTTCATCGCGCTGGAGTTCTTGGTGGACGGGACCGTGGGCGTGCTCGCGGGACGCATCGGCCGGTGGCTGGGGCGCCGGCAGCGGGCGCGGCGAAGGCTGGACGCGGCCACCGGCGGCGTGTTCATCGGGCTGGGCGTGCGCTTGGCCGTTGAACGCTGAGACTCTTCCGCTCACGCCTTATTCAGGGCGCCAGATGTAGCTGTCGACGAGGCCTGCTTCACGGAATCCGAGGCGGCGGTATACGCCGATGCCGAACTCGGAAGCGGTCAGTACCGCGAGGCGGCAACCGGCCGCGCGGGCCTCGCGCAGCGCGGCATCCGTCATCGCCGCACCGATGCCGCGGCGGCGGTGCTCGGGAAGCGTGACGACGTAGTGCACGGTGGCCACGTCCGCGACGACGTGCACGTAGACGGTCGCGACCGGCTCGGATGCGAGTGTGCCGATGAACATCCGCAGCGCACGAGCCGGACCGTAGGGCAACGTCGAGTAGACCCGATGCCAGCGTTCGACGACGTCGTCCGGGGCGCCGCAGCCCCAGACCCGCGTCCAGGTGAGCAACGCGTCGTCATCGGCGACGGGATGGAACTCCAGGCCGGGAACGGCTGCGGCCACCTCGGCGACGCGGGGCGCGGCGAGGTCCAGCAGCATGGCCGGCTCTGCCTCGTCGAAGCCCAGGCCGCGCTCCAGCAGCGTTTCGGCGGCGCCTGCCGGGTCGGCGCGCAGACCCAGGCTCCAGTGAAAGGGCAAGCCGCGTTGACGGAAGTGCCCGATGACCCTGTCCACGGCCGCGGCGAACTCGGCGGGTGAATCAGGGCTCCGGTACACGAAGTTGAAAGTGCTGTCCGGCAGCCCCGAATCGAGCCATGCGAGCGCGCCGTCATCGAATGCGGCTGCTCCCGGAAGCGCCGCCGCGATCTCGGCAGCGAACGCGGCCTTGTCCGCGGCGAGCGCCGGAGCCGCTGAGCTCTCATCGATCACGAAGGGACGTTAGCGCGGGCGTCAACCTGATTCACGCCTCGGCGAGTCGGCGCAGATGAGGGTCCGCAGCGGGTCCTCACCAACATCCGAATATTGACAGGGCCGGGCGGGGAGCGTAGACATCCCCGTGGGAGAGCGCTCTCCCGCTCTGGTACCACCAGCACCATTTCTCTGGCACCACCGTGGCATGCGCGACCCCACCCGGCGCGGGCCGCCGCTCGGATCGCCTCGCGATCCGAGCGGTGGGGCCCGTCGGCGCGCGGCCGAACCCGCACCATCCGCCGGCACGCGACACCCGCCCGCAGGACTTCGCGCAGGCAGGGCGCTCGATCTGCTCGAGGCACCGGAGGGATCCGGGCACCCGGGACGGCCCATCCGCCGCCCCGCGTCCCCGGCGCACCTCCAGGCACCCCGAGAGAGCGCTCTCATCACGCGGCACAGTCCTCTGAGCGGCTCTGACCTCGGCCGACGTCCCTACGAACCACCCAGGAGCCCCGATGACCGCATCCTTCTCCGGCCCGACGCCGCGCCGGAGACCTCTCAGCGACCTGCCACCGCGGGTACGGGCCGGCCTGGCCGTGCTCGTCACCGTCGCCATCGCGCTGGCGCTCACCGCGTTTCCGCTCCTCGCGGCGCACGCCGCGAGCCCGGACGCCACCGGGAGCTGCGGCACCGCAGACATCGCGCTGAATCAGCCCACGACCGCGTCCTCGCTGGAGAACGGCGCGCAGTTCCCGGCGTCGGCCGCCACCGACGGGAACACCGCCACCCGCTGGTCCAGCGCCTTCAGCGACCCGCAGTGGCTCGCCGTGGATCTCGGCTCCACCCAGTCGATCTGCGGTGTCTCGCTCAACTGGGAGTCCGCCTACGCCAAGGCGTTCCAGATCCAGACCTCGACCGACGACTCCACCTGGACGACGATCTACTCCACCACGACCGGCACCGGTGGGGTGCAGAACCTGACCGTCAGCGGCAGCGGGCGCTACATCCGCATGTACGGGACCGCGCGCGCCACCGGCTACGGCTACTCGCTCTACGAGTTCGACGTCTACGCCGGGACCGCTGCCAGCTCCACCCCGACGGCCAGTGCCAGCGCCTCCGCCAGCGCGTCGGCCAGCGCCTCGGCAAGCGCGTCGGCCAGCCCGACCGGCAGCTCCACGCCCACCTCCGGCCCGACCATCCCCGCCGAGAACTGGAACACCGTCTGGAACGCCGACTTCAGCGGCTCCGCCGGGTCCGCGCCCTCTTCCTCGGACTGGATCGAGGACACCGGCACCAGTTCACCGGGCGGTCCGGCCAACTGGGGCACCGGCGAGGTCGAGACCATGTCGAATTCGACCTCGAACGTGCACCTGGACGGCAGCGGCCGCCTGGATATCACGGCTCTGTCTTCCGGCGGCTCATGGACGTCGGGCCGGATCGAGTCACAGCGTTCCGACTTCGCGGCTCCGGCCGGCGGGATGATGGAGATCTCCGCCTCGATCGAGCAGCCGAACCCCACCCACGGGGTCGGCTACTGGCCGGCCTTCTGGACGCTCGGGGCAGGCGACCGCACCGGCGGGACCTGGCCGTCCATCGGCGAGACGGACATCCTCGAGGACGTCAACGGCCACAGCGAGACCTCGTCCACCCTGCACTGCGGGGTCGCGCCGGGCGGGGCCTGCAACGAGTACACCGGGCGCACGAGCGGGATGACCGCCTGCGCGGGCTGCCAGACGGGCTACCACACCTACACCGAGGTCATCGACCGCAGCGTCAGCAACGAGTCGATCCGCTGGTACCTCGACGGCCACGAGTACTGGCAGGTCACCGAGTCCCAAGTCGGCACCGCAGCCTGGCAGGCGGCCATCGACCACGGGTTCTTCATCATCCTCGACCTCGCCATCGGCGGTTCCTTCCCGAACGCGGACTGCGGGTGCACCTCGCCCAACGCGCAGACCTCGTCCGGCGGCACCATGAGCGTCGCGTCGCTCTCGGTGCAGACCGCGGCGGTGAACGCGGCTCCCAGCCAGCCGACCGCTCCCCCGACCCCCGCCAACACCCCGAGCGTGGTCAAGGTGACCGGCAGCCAGGGCAACTGGGGACTGTCCGTCAACGGATCGCCGTACTACGTCAAGGGCGTCACCTACGGCCCGGCCAACACCGACGCGCCGTACTACCTGCCGCAGATCGCGGCGACCGGCGCGAACACGGTACGGACGTGGGGCACGGACAACACCGACACCGTCGACCTGCTCAACGCGGCGGATGCCAACGGGGTCAAGGTGGTCATGGGCTTCTGGCTCAGTCAATCAGAGGACTACATCACCGATACCACCGACGAGACCAGCGACTTGAACAACATCGTCTCGCTAGTGAATCAATATAAGAACAACGGCGGCGTGCTGATGTGGGACGTCGGGAACGAGGTGATGAACTCGCTCTCGAGCACATACTCGGGCACGCAGCTGACCAACGAGCGGATCGCGTACGCGCAGTTCGTGGAGAGAGTCGCCGACGCGATCCACGCCGCCGACCCGAACCACCCGGTGACCTCCACCGACGCGTGGGTGGGCGCCTGGCCGTACTACCAGCAGTACACCCCGCACCTGGACCTGATGGCGGTCAACTCGTACGGCGCGGCCTGCGGCGTGCAGTCCGCCTGGCAGTCCGGCGGCTACAACAAGCCCTACATCCTCACCGAGGCCGGCCCGGACGGCGAGTGGGAGGTGGCCAACGACGAGAACGGAGTGCCGACCGAGGACACCGACCAGGCCTCGACTCAGGGCTATGCGACCGACTGGAACTGCGTGAAGGCCGCGAGCGGCGTGGCGCTGGGCGCGACGCTGTTCAACTACGGCGTGGAGAACGACTTCGGCGGCATCTGGTACAACTTCATCACCGGTGACTGGCGCCGCGACTCGTTCTACGAGATCAACGCGCTCTACGGCGGCCAGAACCCGGTGAATCAGGCCCCGGTGATCTCCAGCATGACCATCGGCAACCCGACCGCGGTGCCGGCCGGCGGCACCTTCACCATCAACGTCGGGGCGAGCAGCCCGATCGGCGCTCCGCTGCGCTACAGCGTGGACTACGACGCCAAGTACATCACCGGCGGCACCGCGCAGCAGGGCGCGACCTTCACCACGTCGGGCGGCACGATCACCGCGACGGCGCCGAACCAGATCGGCGTGTGGAAGGTCGACGTATACGTGTACGACGATCAGGGCAACGCCGGGATCCAGACCGCGTCGATCAACGTCGTACCCGCGACGATGTCCGGCACGAACGTGGCCCGCGGCGCGACCACGACGGCCTCGTCGTATCAGGCCACTGGTACCGGCGCGCCGTTCCCGCCGAGCAACGCGACGGACGGGAACCTGACCACCCGGTGGGCCAGCGACTGGAGCGACCCGCAGTGGATCGAGGCGGATCTCGGCAAGTCGGACCCGATCTCCGGCGTTCAGCTGGTCTGGGAGTCGGCCTACGCGCAGGCCTACCAGATCCAGGTGTCGAACGACAACAGCACCTGGACGACGGTCTACTCGACCACGACCGGGATCGGCGGTGTGGACAGCATCAGCCTGAGCGGCGTATCAGGACGCTACGTCCGCGTCTACGGAACCGCCCGCGGCACCGCGTACGGCTACTCGCTGTACGAATTCGGGGTCTACACCCCGTAGTACGAACCCTGACGGCCGTGCGCGCTTCGGGTCAGCCCGAGGCGCGCACGACCAGTTCGGAGTCGAAGAGCACCGCGCGGGGCTGAGCCTTGGGCTCATCGAGGCGCTCGAGCAGCAGCTGCGCCATCTGCGCGGCCATCTCCTCCACCGGTTGACGCACCGTGGTCAGCCGGGGCCTGGCGGAGGTGGCCGCGCTGCTGTCGTCGAAGCCGATGACGGCGACGTCCTGCGGCACCCGTCGGCCGCGTTCGAGCAGGACGTGCAACGCGCCGACGGCCATCAGGTCGTTGGAGGCGAAGACCCCGTCCAGCTCGGGTTCGCGTTCGAGCAGTTCGCGCATCGCCCGCTCGCCGCTGTCCTGGGTGAAGTTCCCGACGGTGTAGGGCACGTAAGCGACGCCGTGCCGGGCCATGGTGTCGCAGAAGCCGTCGAGCCGCGCCCGGCCGGCGTGCAGCGCGAGCGGGCCGGCTATCGCCGCGACGCGGCGGCGGCCCTGCGCGAGCAGGCGTTCGGCGGCGAGCCGGCCGCCGTCCTGGTGCGCGAGGTCTACGTAGCGCACGGGCAGCGGGCGTTCGGGGCGGGCGAAGAAGACAGCCGGCAGCCCGGCCTCGACCAGCAGGCCAGGCAACGGATCGGACGGATCGATGGAGACCACCAGCGCGCCGTCGGCCGCGCCCTGGCGCAGATGGTCCAGCACCTGCGCGCGCGAGGCGTCGTCCTCGGCCAGCATCAGCAGTGGGTGCAGCCGACGCGGGCGCAGGTAGGCGAGTACGCCGGCGACGATCCGGCCGAAGAAGGGGTCTGCGAAGACGCGGTCCGGCGAAGTGTCGGCGGTGTCCGGCGTGCCGGGTGCGGCGGATTCAGCGCCGTCGTGGCCGGGTCCGGGCCCGGCCGCCTCCGGTGCGAGCGACATGACGAGGGCGATCACCCCGCTGCGGCCGGTGATCAGCTGGCGCGCGGCCCGGTTCGGCACGTAGCCGACCGCGGCGATGGCGTCCTGGACCACCCGCTGCAGATCGCTGGAGACGTTCGGGGCGCCGTTGACCACGCGGGAGACGGTGGCGCGCGAGACCCCCGCCGCGCGTGCCACGTCCTCCAGGGTGGGCACGACGGTTCGGCGCGCGTCGCTGATGGCCATGGACCAGTTATAACAGAATCCGAGAGCGCTCTCTCCAAACGCATTCGAACCCTGCGGTCCATCGGCTCACAGGACTCGCCGGCCGGATCGGGCGCCACCCGACGTCGGCGCGAGCATGCCGGATTCCGGAACCCGGCGGCCTTGACGCTCCGGACGGCCGGGAGTTCACTTCCGCGTGAGAGCGCTCTCCCATCCTGCGCCGCGCCATCGGCGCGACGGCGCACCCACCTCGAAGGAGAGTCATGGCTGCCAGCCTCCGGGCCCTCGATCGGCCGTTCCGGCCGTATCGACCAGCCCGGCCATCACGACGTCCGCTCATCGCGGTCCTCAGCATCCTCGCCCTGCTCGCCTCGCTGCTCGGCGGAGCCCGGGCGGCGCATGCGGCGACCGCGCTGCTGTCCCAGGGAAAGCCGACCACCGCGTCCTCGCTGGAAGGCGCCGGCTATCCGGCGTCCGCCGCGACCGACGGCTCCACCACCACCCGGTGGTCCAGCGCGTTCAGCGACCCGCAGTGGCTCCAGGTGGACCTCGGCTCCGTCTCCACGATCTCGCAGGTCGTGCTGAACTGGGAATCCGCGTACGCGACGGCGTTCCAGATCCAGACCTCGAACGACGCCGCCACCTGGACCACCATCTACTCGACCACGACCGGCACCGGCGGCACCCAGACCCTGAATGTCACCGGCAGCGGCCGCTACGTCCGCATGTACGGCACAGCCCGAGCCACCGGTTACGGCTACTCGCTCTGGGAATTCCAGGTCTACGGCGGGTCAGGCGGCGGGTCCGGCTCCAGCTGCGGCACGCAGAACGCCGCGCTCGACCAGCCGACCACCGCGTCCTCGCTGGAGAACGCCGGCACCCCGGCGGCGGCCGCGACCGACGGAAGCACCACCACCCGCTGGTCCAGCGCGTACAGCGACCCGCAGTGGCTTCAGGTCGACCTCGGCTCGGCCGTGACGATCTGCCAGGTCGTGCTGAACTGGGAAACCGCCTACGCCACCGCGTTCCAGATCCAGACCTCGACCGACGGCACGAACTGGACCTCGATCTACTCCACCACCACGGGAACGGGCGGCACCCAGACCCTGGCCGTCACCGGCACCGGGCGCTACATCAGGATGTACGGAACGACCCGAGCCACCGGCTACGGCTACTCGCTCTGGGAGTTCCAGGTCTTCACCGGCGGCAGCGGCTCGACCGGCGGTGGAGGGGGCAGCGGTGGCGGCAACGGCACCTGCGGCACGACGAACGCGGCCCTGGGCCACCCGGCCACCGCATCCTCGACACAGGACTCGAATCCTGCATACGACCCCTTCTACGCGGTCGACGGAAGCACCGTGACCCGCTGGGCCAGCGCCTATGCGGACCCGCAGTGGCTGGAGGTCAACCTCGGCGCCAGCCTGCCGATCTGCGGTGTCGTGCTGCAGTGGGAGAATGCGTACGCGACTGCGTTCCAGATCCAGACCTCGACCGACGGCACGAACTGGACTTCGATCTACTCGACCACCACCAGTGCCGGCGGCACCCAGACACTGTCCGTCACCGGCACCGGCCAGTACATCCGGCTCTACGCCACCGCGCGAGCGACCGGCTACGGTGACTCGCTCTACGAGTTCCAGGTCTTCACCACCGACAACCAGACCGCGACCGTTCCTCCGCCGCCCTCGCAGCCCGCGCCCGGCAGCTGCCCCTGGCTCAACTCGCCGAACACGCCGGTGGCCACCCGCGTCGCGCAGCTGATGGGTCAGATGACGCAGGACCAGAAGGACGCGATGCTCTACGGCGACGGCACCGGCACGTACATCGGCCAGATCGCCGCGCAGCCGGCGCTGTGCATCCCGGCCGTCAACCTCGAGGACGGCCCCACCGGCGTGGGCGACGGGCTCGGCGGCGTCACCCAGATGCCGGACGGCGAAGTCTCCGCAGCGACCTTCGATACCTCATACGAATACAACTACGGAGTGGCCGTCGGCCAGGAGTTCGCCGGCAAGGGCGTCAACGTCTCGCTCGGCCCGACCATCAACCTGGTGCGCGACCCGCGCTGGGGCCGGGCCTACGAGACCTTCGGCGAGGACCCCTACCTGGCCGGCGAGATCGGCAGCGCGGACATCGAGGGCATGCAGGCGCAGGACGTGATGGCCGAGGTCAAGCACGTGGCCGCGTACAGCATCGAACAGCCCTCCGCGCCCGGCAACGAGATCATCGACCCGCGCACGCTGGAGGAGATGTACCTCTCCTCCTTCCAGACCGTGGTCCAAAAGGGCGGCGCGGCGGCGATGATGTGCTCCTACGCCATGGTCAACGGCGCCTACTCCTGTCAGAACCCGTCGATCGAGAACGTGCCGCTCTACCAGCAGGCCGGGTTCACCGGCTTCATCACCTCGGACTGGGGCGGGATCCACTCCACCGTGCCGTCGGCCAACGCCGGCGAGACGGTCGAGATGCCGTTCGGCGGGTTCTTCGCCTCCGCGCTCGAGCAGGCGGTGGCGAGCGGCCAGGTCACCCAGGCCACCTTCGACACGATGGTGTCCCGGGTGCTGACCCAGATGTTCCGCTTCGGCATGTTCGACAAGGCGCCCAGCGGCTCGACCACCGCGATCGTGGCCGCGCCCGCGCATCTCGCCACCGCCCTGCAGGGTGACGAGGAGGGCACGGTGCTGCTGAAGAACAACGGCGTCCTGCCGTTGAGCCCGACCGGCGGCGAGTCCATCGCCGTCATCGGGAGCGACGCGAGTTCGGGCGCCGTGACCGACGGCGGCGGCAGCGGCGGGGCGACTAGCTCCGGCACCTACGACCCCCTCTACAGCATTCAGCAGCGCACGGCCGGCACGAACGTCACAGTCAGCTACAACGACGGTTCGAACCAGGCTTCCGCGGTAGCGCTCGCCCAGTCCTCGAAGGTGGCGATCGTCTTCGCGGCCGACGACTACGGCCACGAGGAGTCCGACACCACCACGCTGAACCTGCCGAACAACCAGGACCAGCTGATCGAGGCGGTCGCCGCGGCCAACCCGAACACGATCTTGGTGCTGGGCGACAACTCGGCGATCCTGATGCCGTGGCTCGGCCAGGTCGCGGGTGTGTTCGAGGGCTTCTACCAGGGCCAGGAGTACGGCCAGGCCATCGCGGCGCTGCTGTTCGGCGACGTGAACCCGTCCGGGCACCTGCCGGTGACGTTCCCGAGCTCGCTCTCCGCGCTCCCGGCGAGCACCACGGCGCAGTGGCCCGGCACGAACGGCGAGGTGGACTTCACCGAAGGGCTCGACGTCGGATACCGCTGGTACGACGCGAACAACGTCACACCGCTCTTCCCGTTCGGCTACGGCCTGTCGTACACCTCGTTCTCCTTCAGCAACGTGCAGGTGGGCGCGATGACGAACGGTAAGGCCACGGTGACGGCCACGGTCACCGACACCGGGAGCCGGGCCGGCTCCGAGGTGGCCCAGCTCTACGTCGGGGACCCGGCATCAGCCGGGGAACCGCCGCACCAACTCAAGGGGTTCCAGCGGATCACGCTCAATCCGGGCGCCTCCGGCACGGTGACCTTCACCCTGACGCCGCATGACCTGGCGGCCTACAACGCCACGTCGGGCAACTGGGTCGCGGGCGCCGGCTCCTATCAGATCCTGGTCGGCGACTCGTCCCGCAACCTGCCGCTGAGCGGCGCGCTCTCGCTCGCCTCCGCCATCACGGACAACACGGCGGACTGACCCCGGGCCTGAGTCCGGCCGGGCCGAGCTTCCCGAACACCAGGAGGCTCGGCCCGGTCGCGCTCCACCTTCACCGCGAAAAGCGCCAAGCTGAGGCCGATGACGACGAGGATGGCGGCCACCGCGTTCGGCGAGCCGTACCCGTAACCGGCGGAGATGGCCAGGCCGCCGAGGTAGGCGCCGATCGAGTTGGCGATGTTGAACGCGGCCTGGATCGAGGCCGCGGCCAGGTTCGGCGCGCCGCCGGCGAGCGCGATGATCCGGCCCTGCAGCGTGGGAAGCCCCGCCAGCGAGGTCGCCGGGAACAGGAAGATGGCCACGGCGGCGGTGACCCGGTTGTGGTCGAACGCGAGGAACGCCAAGGCCACCGCTATCTCGGCGACCAGCGAGATGAGCAGCGTGCGGGCCGGGAAGCGGTCGGAGAGCCGGGCACCGACCAGATTGCCGACGGTCATGCCGAGGCCGAAGAGCACCAGCAGCCAGGTGATCGAGGAGTCGGCGTAGTGCGCCTCGTTCGTCATCATCGGCGTGATGTAGCTGAAGGTGGCGAACAGCCCGCCGCCGCCGAGCATGGCGATGCCGAGCACCAGCCACACCTGCGGGTTGCCGAACGCGCGCAGTTCGCGCCGCAGCGAGACCTCGTTCTCCTCGGCCTTGGCCGTCTCACCGGGCACCGCGACCGCGATCGCGACAACGGCGAGCAGGCCGATGAGCCCGACGATCGCGTACACCTCGCGCCAGCCGGCGTGCTGGCCCAGGATCGTCGTCAGCGGCACGCCGATGATGTTCGCGACGGTCAGCCCGGCGAACATCACCGCCATCGCGCTGTTGCGGCGGGTTTGCTCGACCAGCGAGCCGGCCACCACCGCGCCCGCGCCGAAGAACGCGCCGTGCGGCAGGCCGGAGACGAAGCGGGCGGCCAGCGCCAGGCCGAAGGTGGGCGCGACGGCCGAGAGCACGTTGCCCACGGCGAACCAGCCCATCAGGACCATGAGTACCGTTTTGCGGGGATATCTGACCGACACCGCGGTCAGCAGCGGCGCGCCGACCACCACCCCGAGCGCGTAGATGGAGATCAGCTGCCCGGCCTGCGGAATGGAGACCGACAGGTCGCCGGCCACCTGGGGCAGCAGCCCCATGATGACGAATTCCCCGGTGCCGATGGCGAATCCGCCCACGGCCAGGGCGAGCAGGGCACGACGGACGGTGCCGGAGAGCATCGCTGCCAACTACTTTCCATGAATCGCAAGGATGGAGGGCGACGACGCTGTCCGCCGACTGCGGCAACACCCGCAGCCCGGCAGTTGTTCCCGCGCCGGCTCGGCGGCGGCCGCGGTTTTGGTCCGTTACCTACAGATTATGCACTATATATGACTTCTTCGGCCCCGGGCGCGGCGCAGCTTTGCGCCCGGGGCCGAAGAAGATCACGTTCTGGTCTTAGAAGGCGCCGACCCCGTTCGGGGTGCCGAGGCCGGTGGGACCGTCCCAGCCGGCGCGGGCCTTGCAGAGCTGGCTCGTGGAGCACGAGCCGTCACTGCCGGAGGTCACGTCGTTGAGCGAGCCGGTGTTGGCGTAGGCCAGCGCGGCGTTGTTCACCGAGGCGGTGTTGCCGGCGAGGGCGTAGACGCTCGCGATGATCGGCGAGGCCACGCTCGTGCCGCCGTAGACCTGCCAGCCGACGTAGCCCTCGTACGCGGTCGAGTCGTATACGGCGACGCCGGTGTTCGGGTCGGCCACGGCCGACACGTCGGCGATGGCGCGCTTGGAGCAGCCGGTGCCCACGCTGGCCTGGTAGCTCGGCTGCGCGTCGTAGGCCGAGCAGCCCGCGCCGGCGTCGGACCACGCGGTCTCGGTCCAGCCACGGGAGTTCGAGGACGTGCTCAGCGAGGTGCCGCCGACCGCGGTGACGTAGGGGCTGGCGGCCGGGTACTGGGCGCCGTAGCCGCTGTCGCCGGAGGACGCGGTGATCGCGATGCCCGGGTGGTCGTAGTAGGTGGTGTCATAGGTCTTGTCCGAGGAGGACTCGCTGCCGCCGTAGCTGTTGGAGATCGCGTCGGCACCGAGCGCCGCGGCCTCGTTGACCGCCTTGCCCAGGTTCGCATTGGAGGAGCTGGTGGCCTCCACCAGGATGATGTGGCAGTTAGGGCAGGTGGCCGAGACCATGTCCAGGTCCAGCGACTCCTCGGTGGCCCAGCCGGCGTCGGTCTTGGGCAGCGAGGTGGTGGAGCCGGTCTGGCTGACGATCTTCAGGCAGCCGCTGGCCACCGTGCACGCCGCGAGGCCGAACTGGCTGCGGTAGACGGCGAGGTCGGCCGCGGCGGTCGGGTCGTTGTAGGCGTCGACGATGGCGACGGTCTCGCCGCTGCCGGCCGTGCTCGAGGGCAGCTTGTAGGCCGACTGGATGCTCGACGGGCCGTAGCCCGAGGGGGTGGCGTGCGCCGTGGCGTCGATCTTGTGCGACCTGGCGTCGTTGCGGATGGCGTCGCTGTGCGCCCAGTTCGCGGCCGAGGAGGCCGCGGCCGCGTGGGCGGCAGCCGGGGCCGCGGCCGCGGCGAACGCGGGGGTCGCGCCGAGTCCCGTCGCCACGGCGGTAGCCGCGACGACGAGCGTGGGTATCAGGCGGGGCATGTGATCCTCCGTCTCGAGCCGCCCCGTCGTGTCGGGACGGCATTGAGACGGAGGATGGCGAACACCGGGCCAGACCAGAGCAAAGCCGCGGCAAACACTGGGCAATAGCCCTTTAGCGTTGCGCGTATTCGTACTGTTCGAGCAGGTGGCAAGCCATCAAAACCCTGTATTGGTAGCCAGAGTATGAGAAGGCTTAGTCGGGGAGCCGCACCCCGGTGATCTCGGCGAGCACCGCGAGCAGCTTCTCCTGCTGGGCTTCGTCGCGCGCCTCGGGATTGGCCGTCAGGACGCGGCGGTGCTTGAGGTAGCGGCCGCTGATCCCGATCTCGTCCGAGTCCGTGCCGACGGCGAGCCAGACCTGCGTGTCGGCACCCTGCGGCAGCTCGTCGGTGGCGGCCGGCCCGCCCATCCGGGTCTTGACCCAGCCGGGATCGACCGCGTTCACGACCGTCTTCGGCCAGCGGCGGGCGACCGCGAAGGCCAGCATCACGTCGTAGAGCTTCGAGTCGCTGTAGGCCTGCATGCCGTCCCAGCTGCGGTAGTCGAACTGAAGGTCGTCCCATTCGACCCGGCCCGCCTCCTCAAGGCCCGAGGTCAGGTAGATCAGCCGCGAGGGCCTGGGCATCAGGGCGGTGAGCAGGTAGGGAGCGACCACGTTGATCTGGAAGATCCGCTCGAGGCCGTCCGCGGTGACCGCCCGCTCGGGCACTCCCCCGCCCACGCCCGCGTTGTGGATCACGGCGTCGAAAGGCCCGACCCGCGCGGCCGCGGCAGCGAGCTCGCGGGTCTGCGCGAGCGAGGCGAGGTCGCCGACGACGATGCCGGCGGCCTCCGGCAGGAGCACGTGGGCGTCAGCCGCCCGGGCCTCGTCCCGAGCGTGCAGCACGACCTGGTGCCCGGCCGCGATCAAGGTGGTGGCGGTCTCCAGGCCGATGCCCTGGGTCGACCCGGTCACGAAAACGCTGCTCACGTTGTAAGCCCCCTCGGCGCGATGGAGATCTTCTGTACCGCGGCAGCATACCCGCGCGCACCACCCACACTTTGCCCGCACGCACGATGGCTACCTTCTGTACCGCGGCAGCCTACCTGTGTGCGCCTTCACCGTTTGCCCGCGCCCGTCGCGGTCTTCTACATCGAGGCGGCTACCCGCGCCCACCATCACCGTTCGCCCGCACGGGTATCGGCATCGGCATCGGCAGGCTCCACGGCCCGCCGCGCTCGGCGAGGCGGCGGAAGAACGCGAGCACCCCCGCGTTGCCGAACGCCCACGACGCGCAGCCGTCTTCAGGTCTGTCCACCATCAAAACCGGGTGGGTGGGCGTGCCCGCACCGCGCAGCAACAAGAAGGCCGCTGCCTCGTCGGCGCCGTCCCAGTAGCGGCCGGCCCGTCCGCCTTCTCCACCTTGGACGCCCTGCTCGGCGAGGGCCACATCTATCAGGGTATTGCCGACGCCGGCCAGCCCGCAGCACTGCGCGATCACGCTGACGTGCGGTAGGAAAGCGACGCAGGCGTCAGCTATTCGCCCGGCGAGCAAGCCGAACTCTGGATCGTCGAACACGTCGGCCGCATGCAGCAAGGTCTGGTTGATCCCCGCCATGCCCTGACACCAAGACACGGCTATGGGCGCGGCGTAGGGCGTGGGCAGCCGATCGAGCAGCGATTCCGCGCGCGCACGCAGCAGGTTCGCCCACTCGCGGGATTGGCCGAGGATCTCGTCGTCATGGGTCCGCTCAGCGTAGTAGAGCAGGAATTCGACGGTGCCGGCCAGACCGTGCGCGCGGCCGGTCGAGGTCTCGACCGCAGCTTGCGCCGGAAGCAGATCGTCGTGCTCGTTCCGCCCGGCCGCGCTGCCGTCGCAGATCGCCTGCGCACACCACCGGGCGACCTCGAGGTGATCCGCGCCGCCGCTTCCGAGATCGCTCAGGACGAGGTGGCCGATCCCCACACCTGCCGCGCCGATCATCAGGTCCGCCCCGACCGGCTTCCACTCCTCTCCCGGCAGCACCGGCCCGGCATACGCGTCGCCGACGTCGATGCCGGCCGCAGCAGCGTGGGCGAGGAAGACGTCCACGCCGGTGCGGCCCGACAAGTAGCCGTGCGGCAGGCGCATCTCGTCGGCGACCCGCACCGCGAACCGGGCCAATTCGCCGACGTGCTCGCGCACACCAGGCCGGTCGAGGTGATGCAGAAGTTCGAGCCCTGCTCCGGCCGCGCCGCTGTAGATCGAGGCGTCGTGGGTGATCGAGCGGCTCGACGGACCGGTGATGCTCCGATGCGACTGTTCGAGCAGGTCGGTGAGCAGGCTCTCCCGAATGTGCGCGGGCAGCAGCGGATCGAGCGCGGCGCCGGTCGTGGTCTGCGGCGCGGTCTGGTCGCCCACCACACCAGCAGCAAGCCGACGCGCGGCAGCGTGGGCGCGCTCGTCCAAGCTCAGCAGGTCTTCGATGGCGCCCATCACCCCGGCCGGTGCCTCGCCGTAGCGGCGGCGAAGGTATTGCAGGGCGCGGTGGGCCGGAAGCTCGAGATCCTCGCCGAGCGTGCTCGGCGACAGGCTGCTCTCGGCGTAGAGCAGGGTCATGCCGAGGCCGAAGAAGTCGTCGGACTCGCTCGGCTCCTCACCGCGGCGCTGCCGGGCCGGCGCGTAGCCGGGTGTGCCGCCGGGCAGGTGCAGGTCCTGGTACGAGGCGAGCCCGAAGTCGATGAGGGTGATGCTCTCACCCGCCACGACGATGTTGCGCGGCGTCAGATCACGCATGATCACGCCGCGTTCGTGCACTGCGAGCAGGATCCGGGCCAGCCGCTGCGCGAGCAGCTCGAGCGGCCGCGCTCCCCGCGCCGCAGCCGCCGAGCGGACTGGGGCGTACCGGCCGTTCAAGGTCACGTCCTGAGCCAGGTTGTACCGACCGGCGTCCACGGTGACCAGGAACTCGTCCGGCCCGTGCCGGAAGTGGTCGACGAAGCCGGCCACCCCGTCGAGCCCGGCGAGGACCTGCAGCACCCGCCGCTCGTTGCGCACCCGCAACCGCACGTCGCCGGCCGCCTCGGTCTCGTCGACCAGGGCGCGGGCCTGCTTGACGATCACACTGGCACCATCGCGCTCGTCGACGGCCCGGTAGATGTTGCCGCGCCCCGACTCCAAAACGCCCTCGATCAGCCGGAAGCGTCCGCCCAGGACCTCTGCTTCGGATTCCGGTGCCATGCCGTCGGATTCCACCGCGAACGCCGCGAAGCCGGGCGTGGCTGCGACCGGATCAGGACCCTGTCGGAAGGGGTCGACGGTCCAGGACGGCTGCCGGTAACGCATCGTGGCGAGCCCTCCGAACTCCTCGTCCCGCGCGTCCGGGCCGTGGATCACGGTGACGAGCCGGGCCCGCTCGTCAGCGCCCCACTGTCGGGTGAAGGGACCATAGCGGTAGTAGACCGGCGCATCCGCGGCCACGGCGCGGTCGCTCAACACTCGCGGTCCGGCCCAGCCGCCCAACAGGTCGGCCAGGCGCAAGCCGAGTTCGCGCACCCGGTCCTGCGGCGGATAGACCGTCACCGCCTTGCCCACCGTGGCGGGCGAACTGTGGCCGTTGTTCAGCCGGGTCAGCACCTCGGCCGACCGCGCGAGCTTGAACGAGCAGCGCTCCTCGAGCAACACCGGTATCAGCCGGTCGACCAGGTCGGCGAAGGTGGCGGCGCGGGTGGAGACGTGCAGCTTCCAACCGTGCGGCGGCAGGCCGAGATCCGGGTGGTGCAGATACAGCCAGGTCTCATTGCCACGCAGGTTGTGCGGCGACCCGGGGCACTGCTGAAGCAGGTGTCTGACCCGGCCTTCGAAATCCACTTCCGCCATGTCGAACGCCTTTCCGCGAGCGCCACCGGGCGTGGCGCGAAACCTGGCCCCCGCACGGCCTGACGGCCACGCCGCTCACCGCGCCGACCTTACGAATCAGACCCCTTCGTCACTGGGTGACGGAGTGGGTGATCAGATCGATGTTGGTGTGCTCCTCGCAACACCCGACGCACCGGCTGCGGTCGTGCAATCCGGTGGTGACCTCGTCAAAGGCGATCGCGGGCTCCACGACCTGCGTGCCGGCGTCACGGGGCTCCAGCTCGAACAGTTCCCTCACGGGTTTACCTGCCTTCCTCATCCGGTGGTGCGGATTCTTCGACGGCGCGCCCGTTTTCGCGGCCGATGGGTGCGGCCCCGAGGACACGACCTTTCCCGATCGTGTCTAGCAGAGCCCCTTTGACTGTCAACCGCGCATTCGTCCCGGCAATCTTTCGACTCACTCAGACGCCACCGGCATTCCCACCCCCGCGGGCCTCGCGCCATTGCGGGCTGTCCAGGAAGTGGTTGTCGAACCGGTCCTGCGTCTCGAGAATCTCCTGCGGGCTCGCCCCAATGCCGCTCACGGTAGATTGATCATGCGGTGAGTTCGAGGTTTCCCGTGCTGATCCGTCCCGGATGCAGCACTTGGCGTGCCGGCGGGAGGTTGGCGATGCGTAGGGTCGGCGGCCCGGCGTGGCGTACCCCGACATCAGTGGCCTTCTTCACGGCGTACTGGTTGTGACGTGCCCGTTTGACCACGCGCGGGTAGGAACGGTGGCGCCGCTCGCGATGCAGCTCGCGCGGTGCGGTGATCTCCGTGTTGAACCGCTCGAGCAGGGCCGCCAGGCCCTCAGGGGGAAAAGGCCGCCGGATCATCGATCCGGCGGCGGATGATGCGGACCGCGTTGGTGAACTTCACCCGGTCCGGGTCGATGTCCGCCTCGGTCGCGGCCCGACAGATCAGGGAGTTGATCGCATAGTGGGTGAGCAGGTAGCCGTAGAGCTCCTGGATCACCATGTCAGGGCTCTGGGACCGCATGACCTTCCCCGGTCCCCGTAGAACCGTCTTGGCCTGCGCGTTCGCCTGCTCGTGCTCCCACCGCTCGTGATATCCCGCCGCCAGCAGCGCGGCCGGGGCACTGCGCGCATCCAGCAGCGTCGTCAGCAGGCAAAACAGCTCCCGCTCCCCAGCGGTGCCCCGGTCCGCCACCTCGTACTCCACCACCCGAACCAGCCGCGCGCGATCCTCGAACTCCTCCAGATCCGCCCCCGCCCGAGCCGCCGCCAGGACCTGCTCACGGACCTTCGCCGAGGTACGCGACGCGAACACCACCGAGGTGTACGAGCCGTCCCCGAGCTTGGCGACCAGCGGCAGCGCAATCGTGTCACCCAGGCGCCACAGCAGCTCAGCACCCGTCTGCGACGCCTGACACCAGTCGGCGAACGAGTAGAAGTTGCGATCGGCCAACAACAGCATGTCCTGGTCGAGGAACCGGTAGAGCCGACGCGCCGCGGACTGCTCCCCGCTGCCCTTGCCGCCGCACGGCCCCGCGTCCGCGCCGATCGGAGCCCGCGAGCCGCACTCGACCAACGTCACCACCCGCATCTTCGGGAACGCCGACCGGTTGCCGCCCGAACCGGCGTACCCGAAGTACCCCGCGTTCGCCGCACTGTCCGGCACATCCCACTCGAACCCGTCGATCGAGACCATCCGCCTGCCCGCCAGCCACGCCCCCCGCGTCAGCATCCCCGCCACCGGCTGCGCAACCTGCTCGAACACCTCCCGGACCACGTCAGAACCCAGACGCTTGCGCGCCTGGGTGATCCCGCCCGACCCGGGACACTCCCACCCGGCGTCCCAACGCCCCCAATCCTTCAGGACCTCGGTCAACCGGGTCAGGACCTCCTGATAGTCCTCGTCCGCGAACAACGCCATCGCCATCGCGAAATACACCATGACATGCGCCGGAAGCTTCGCATCCGCCCGCTTCGCACCCCTGCCGAACTCCGCCACCGCGTCATCGATCACCACACGCGGCACCGCCGCCGCCAACAACCCGACCGACACATGATCCGTCAAACGGCCCGACAGGCCCTCCACAGCACTATGCGACACCCCCCGACCGTAACGCCCCACCAATCACCGCACGAACACACAGGTCACAAGCATGATCCCACTACGCTGAGCGGCATTGGGGCTCGCCCGGCCGCGCGTCACCCGGTCGATCAACCGGAAGTAGGCACTGCGGTCCTGCATCCCGGGCGCGAAGACGATCAGGAGGTCGGCGGCCGAGCCCGCGGGCGTGGCGAAGGCGTGTGGCATGGACTTGGGCACCACCAGGAAGTCCCCTTTCTCCAGCGTCAGCACCCTGTCCCCGGCCAAGGCCTGCGCCACACCCTCGATGACGAAGAAAATCTCCGCGGAGCCGTTATGGAAGTGCGGCGGCGGACCCTCCACGCCCGCCGCGAGCCGAGTGCGGTTGGCGCTGATCGCGCCGTCCGTGGTCGAGCCGTCGGCGAGCAGGCGGACGGTGTTGGCCCCGGCACCCAGCTGCTCGGCCTCGTCCGCCCTGGTCAGCAGGGCATTACCACTCCACGCGCGCTCGTTCGGGAACACGGTCACGATGGCGCCTCCTCGCAGTCTCCGATTTACTTCTCTAGAAGATAGTACACCGGAATACTATCACCCGGTAGCTAGAATCGCGGACATGAGCGAGCAAGAGCCCGGGGACGCCGTCGACGAGATCCTGGCCCAGTGGCGCCGGGAGCGTCCTGACCTGGACCTCAGCGCCCTGGGTGTGTTCGGCAGGATCGCCCAGCTGTCATCGGTGCTGGGCTCGGTGATGGACCGGGTCTACGCCCGGCACGGGCTGCGCGGCGGCGAGTTCGACGTGCTGACCGCATTGCGCCGGGCACTGCCCCCGCACGCGCTGACCCCCTCAGAACTGGCCGAGGCGCTCATGATGTCGCGGGCCGGCATGACGAAGCGGCTCGACCGGCTCGAGGCGGCCGGCCTGGTCGAGCGGACCCTCGATCCGGCCGACCGGCGCAGCTTCCGCATCACCCTGACCCGCTCGGGCCTCGAACTGATCGACGCGGCACTCACCGAGCACGCGGCGAACCTCGCCCAGCTCGAGACGGCGCTCGAACCGGGGGAACGCTCGGCCCTCGAACACTCGCTACGAACCCTGCTGCGCACCGTGAGCGAGCAGCCGCCCGCGCCTTGACGCGGCGCCGGGCTCGAATGGGCGCAGCGAGCCCGGCGAGCCGGTTCTCCGAGGTCAGCCCGGGTCCACCCCACGCATCTCCCCGGCGCCACCCGTTACCATCCTGCGACAACCGATCTTCGTTCCCTTCGTCTCTCCCCTCGAAGACCCACGGGGATCGAGGGAGCGAACCAGATGTCGAACAATCAGATCATCGGGCGGTGCGCGGTCGGCGTCGCCGCCTTGGGCGCGGCCGCCGCACTGGGCGGTTGCACTTCGGCCGACACGGTCTCCGCCGGGTCCGCGCCGCAGAGCACTGCCGCGGTCGTCACGGCGACGACCGCACCGGCCGCCGCCACGAGCGCCGCGGCGGACCCCGCCGTGAGCGGGGCCACCGCGACCGGTTCGAGCGCCGGCTCGGGCAGCTCCGGCAGCTCGAACGGCTGCGCCGGCACCCAGCTGACCGTCGCGGAGACGAACCCGGACGCGAGCCTGGGGCATCGCGCGTACGTGCTCGTGTTCACCAATAAGAGCTCGAAGGCGTGCACGGTGAGCGGATATCCGGGCGCGGCGGTGGCCGACACCTCAGGCAAGGTCGTCCTCAACGCGCAGCGCACGCTCGTCGGCTACGAGAGCAGCGGCACCAAGGTGACGACGGTGACGCTCGCCCCCGGCGCCTCGGCCTCCTCCGTACTCGAGTGGGATGTGGCCGGGCCGCTCGGCTCGTCCTGCCCGGGGGCCGCGGGCGGCCACCTGCTGATCACCCCGCCCAACACCACCACGACCACCTCGTTCGAGCTGCCGAACGACCTGTGCGGGGACTTCCAGACCCATCCGGTCATAGCCGGGAAGGCCGGCCGCGTGAACGGCTGACCCGGAGCCCCTGGACCTGAGCGGACCTGACCCGAGCCACGATCGCTCCACCGCAGCTGACCCGGGGCTCCGCCGCATCCCGCGAGCGCATGCGACGGCGTTTTGGGGGCAAAGTGGGCTCATGCACATGGTCCGAGCTCCTGGGGTCTACGCAGCTCAAGGCGACACCCTCCTGCTGCTCTCGGCGCTGCGACAGGAAGGGGTCGGCCCGGGCACCCGAGTCCTGGACATCGGCACCGGCAGTGGGGCGCTGGCGGTCACGGCGGCGCGCCTGGGCGCGTCCGTGACCGCCGTGGACGTCTCGCGGCGGGCGCTCGGCACGGCCTGGGTCAACGCGGCGCTGCGCGGCCGGTTCATCGACCTGCGCCGCGGCAGCCTGCTCGACCCGGTCCGCGGCCGGCGCTTCGATCTGGTGGTGTCCAACCCGCCCTACGTCCCCTGCCCGGCCGAACGTCTGCCCGAGCACGGCGCCGCCCGCGCCTGGGATGCCGGGCCGCAGGGGCGGGTGCTGCTCGATCAGCTGTGCCAGGACGTGCCCGGCGTGCTCAACCCCGGCGGCGTAGTGCTGCTGGTGCAGTCGGCCCTTAGCGGCGTGGCCGCCACCTGCGCGGCCTTGGAACGCGGTGGCCTGCAAGCCAGTGTGGTCGGTCGCAGCCGGCAGCCGTTCGGGCCGGTGATGCGCTCGCGCGCGGCATGGTTCGAGCGGCAGGGACTCATCGGCGCGGGCGAGCGCGAAGAGGAGCTGGTGGTGGTGCGTGGTGAGCGGGCGCGCTGAGCGGGAGCCCGAGGCGCCGGGCGGGTGCGGCGGCGGCCGCCGCGTGCGCGTCGTGATGCCTGAGGAGATCGGGCCGATGCTGGTCGAGGGCCCGGTGGAAATCGTGCTCGCTAACGGCAGCGTCCACGTCAGCGAACGGCCGACCGTGGCGCTGTGCACCTGCCGACGCAGCCGCAGCTTCCCGTTCTGCGATACCAGCCACCGCCGCCGCTCGCGGCCCGCGGCCTCCAGCAAATAGCGCCAGCGACCAGCGCCAGGTCGCGGCCTCCAGCGGCCATAGTCAGGTCGCCTCAGCCGGACGGAGCATCCGCGAGCGGGACGAGCAGTGAGCTGCGGCGCTTCTGCCAGCTCGCGACTGCGTGCTCACCCAGGCGCTGGTCGGCCAGACCGCTTGCGGCGAGCCCGAAGGCGACGTCCTGTTCGAGCTCTGGCTCGTCGTCGAGCAGCGCGCCGATGACCTCGCGGCGCATGAGCTGTTCGTGTACTGCGTCGGCCTCGATGTGCTCCCGATAGAAGCGCGTGCCCGCCTCGCCGGCTCCGAGCCGTTCGAGCGCCTCCGTCAGGCGTCGTGCGCCCGGTGACGAGGTGATCTCGACTCCGGCGAACTGGCCGACCAACGCGCCGCGGTGCTCGCGGTGCAGGCCGAACAACGACATCAGATTGACTACCGCCAGAGCCTGCGCGGGTGAGGCCGCCACGTACGCGCCGTACGACGTATCAAGGTCCAGATCCCGCATCATCTCGGCGAACAGCCGGGAGTGCACGCGCTGCGGATGTCCGCCGCCGTACTCGTCGTACTCGATCGCCACCAGTGCCGCTTGGGAACGGCCGTGTAGTCGCGGGATGACCCAGGCCTGCGGGTCGGCTTCCTTCAAGTGGTAGAGCGAACGCAGCGCCAGATACTCGCGCGCCTGCCATCGTTCGCCTTGCTCCAGCAGGAAATACGACGGGCCCGTGCCGGTCGGAGGTTCGATCAGCAGCTCTTCCAGCTGGTCGTTCAGGGCGGGCACCGGGCCTAGTTCAGCCCGCATCGCCTCGAGGAAGCGCTCCTCGAGGCGTCCGCGCAGGGCGAGTAGCGACGGCTCCCACTCCCATTCGGCCGCCACGCCGGTGAATCCGCGGTAGTGCAGCTCGTAGCAGAGGTAGAGCGCGAGTTGGAGGTCCTCGGCCAGCGGATCGCCGGTTTCGGCAGCGTGTGTATACAGGCCCCGGCCGTCCGGGGGCGCGGCGAGACGCTCGGTGAGCAGCTCGCTGACCGGGCCGCGCGGCGGGGCCAGCGGCGGCAGGTGCTTGCCGGCGATGCCCATCAGGCGAAGCTCCTCACCAGGGGCCTTTCGACGACGCGGTCCGCGCGGACCGCGCGGACTGGCGCGCCGGCCATCCGGGACCGCAGTTCCAGCACGCAGCATTTGGGTCCGCCGCCTGCCTTGAGCAGTTCGCCGAGCTCCACCGCCACCGGCTGGTATCCGCGTTCCGCGATCCGCCGGGCCAGGCCGGTCGCCGCGGCGGGGAGCACGACGTGGCGCCCGTCGCTGATGGCGTTGAGCCCGAACACCGCCGCGTCGGCCTCGTCGGCTTCGATGGCGTCGGGGAACAGCGAGCGCAGCCGCTGCAGGCTCTCGGGGTTGAAGGCCCCGGGGTAGTACATGATCTCGCGTTCGCCGAGCACCGCGAGCGCGGTGTCCAGGTGATAGAAGCGCGGGTCGACCAGGGTCAGACCGACCACGGGCCGGCCGAAGTAGGTGCTGGTCTCGTCGTGCGAGGCGGGATCGGTGCGCAGTCCGTGGCCGGCCAGGATGACGCCGGCGACTGGCAGGTGGTCGCCCTCGCCCTCGTTGGCGCCGCGGGCCCGACGTACCCAACCGTATCCGCGTTCGCGGAACCACTGTTCGAACAGCGCCGACTCGGCGGCGCGTTCCGGGTGGCGGAACGAGGCCACCAGCACGCGGCCGTCGATCACGGTGGCGGCGTTCGCGGTGAAGACCATGTCCGGCAGATCGGGCTGGGCGGTTGCCTGCTCCACGGCGTGTCCGAGGCCCGCGAGCACGCGGCGTAGCCGGTGCCACTGGACCCGGGCGCGAAAGACGTCGACCGGACGGGCCGGGTCCATCCAGGGGTTGATCGCATACCTGACCGAGAAGTAATCCGGGGGACACATCAAGTACGAACGGGGAACACCGACACGCTGCGCGCCACCGCGGGACATATATCCTCCTTCCGCCGGACCTGCGGGTGGACGTGCCCGGACCGGCGCGTGGGGGGGCTTATCAAGCGGTTACAAGTACCCGATCGCCGGGCGATCACACGGCCGCGACGCGATAGCGCTCGGCGTCCTTCTCGCGCAGGGTCAGGCCGTTGCCCGGGGCGTCCGTGGGCTCGATGGTGCCGCCATGCGGGTCAAGCGTGCCGTCGAACAGCAGCGATTCGATCCGCACATGGTCGTGGAACCACTCGAGGTGCCGGAAGTTGGGAATCGCCGCGGCGATGTGGGCGTGCAGGTGGGGCGCGCAGTGGCCGGAGATCTCCAGTCCGTGGGAGGCCGCGACGGCGGCTACACGCTGGAACTCGGTGATGCCGCCGCAGCGCGACGCGTCGGCCTGCAGGCAGTCGACGGCGCCGGCCGCGCACATGCGGGCGAAGTAGGTCAGGTCGTAGCCGTACTCCCCCGCGGCCACGTCGGCGGTGACGGCGTCGCGCACCTCGCGCAGTCCGTGCAGATCATCGGAGGATACGGGTTCTTCGAACCAGGTCACGTCCGCGTCCTCGGCCGCACGCAGCACCCTGATCGCCTGTTTGCGCGTGTAACCGCCGTTCGCTTCCACGTAGAGCTCCATGCCGTTGCCGATCCGCGCGCGGGCCTGCCGGATGCGGTCGAGGTCGCGGTCGACCCGGGTTCCCCAGGACTCGCCGATCTTGATCTTGACGCGCGGGATCTCCTGCTCGGCGACCCAGCTGTCGAGCTGTCGGTCGAGTCGCGCCGCGTCGTACGTGGTGAACCCGCCGCTGCCGTAGACGGGCACTGCGGACCGGGCCGCGCCGAGCAGGCGGTGCAAGGGCAGATCGAGCATGCGGGCCTTGAGATCCCACAGCGCCGTATCGACGGCTGAGACGGCGTAGCCGGCCACGCCCGGGCGGCCGATGTTGCGGATCTCCTTGACCATCGCATCGAAGGCGCCCACCACGTCGAAGGCGCTGCGGCCGTGGACGACGTCGGCCAGCGTGTCCTGCACGATCGCTGCGCAGGCGGGCGCGCCGTAGGTCCAGCCGGTTCCCACGGTCCCGTCCGCCGCCGTCACCCGGACGACGACCATGCTCGTCGAGAGCCAGGCGAATGTCCCGTCGGCCTCGGGCTGCTCGGTGGGCACGGTGTAGGCCGCGACCTCGACCGAAGTCACCTGATCAACGGATCGGGATGCGTTCATTCGTCTCTCCTGCCCTCGCCATGGTCCTGTTCGTGGGGTTCCACGTCCTGTTCGTGGGGTTCCACGTCCTGTTCGTGGGGTTCCACGTCCTGTTCGTGGGGTTCCTCGGCCTGTTCGTGGGGTTCCGTATCCTGCTCCGGCTCGAAGTGCGTCTCGACCCTGATCTCCGGGCGGCGCTGCTCGGCCTCGGCGTACGAGCGCAGCACCTCCCGGTCCTGCTCGGTCAGCGGCGGCGGGAACAGGCTGCGCGGCCAGAGTCGGCGCGAGCGCACCACGTCCGCCTCCACCGCGTAGAGGGTCAGCTGCGCCTGCAGGGCGAACCAGCTGAGCAGGCCGAGGACCAAGCCGAAGGTGCCGTAGAGCTCGGAGGCGTGCCGCAGCGAGTGCGCCACCACGTAGCCGCCCACGTATTGCAGCACCTGCCAGACGATCGCCGACAGGATCGCGCCGAGGATCAGGTCGCGCCAAGTAACGTTGCCGGACGTGGCCGTGCGCAGCCCCAGCCAGAACAGCAGGATGTTGAGCACCAGCGACACGGCGACGATCAGGAACCTGAGCCCGCCGCCGAACTCGGTGTGCCCGCTCCACGAGGCGATCCCGGACAGGCCCGAGGTGACCACCACGCCGAGCCCGATGATCGCGATGAGGGCGAAGCTGCGCAGCCAGGAACCGGGGAAGCTGGGGCGCTCGTGCCGGGGAATGCCCCAGACGGTGTTCATCGCGTTCTGCATCGCGTTGGCGACGCCGCGGGCGCCGACGAAGGTCAGGACCAGTCCGACGGCCAGGCCGAAGCCGCTGCGGCCGAGTGAGTGCACGTTGGCTCGCAACTGGTCGCCGATCACCGGGAACTCGGTCAGCGCCGAGTTGAGCACGTCCTTCTGCAACTGCGGGTTGCCGGACAAGACCATGCCGAGCACGGTCACCAGCACCAGCAGCAGCGGGAACGTGGACAAGAACGCGTAGTAGGCCAGCAACGCGGCGAGCGACCCGGCCTGGTCGTCGCTGAACTTGTGCCAGACCGCGATCGGGAACGCCAGTGCTCGATGACGCTGTTGGAAGGCGTCCACCGACGTGATGAACCGCTTCATCGGCTCGCCCCGCCCGTCGCTGTGCCCATCGGTGTGCCCATCGCTGTGCGCGCCTCCCGCTCCGCCGACCCTCCGGAACCCTCGCGTCCGGAGCCAACAGGTATCCCGATTCCCGCTGCTGATGCGCGCAGCCGCGCGGATGGGCCGCGGTTGCCGCTCCGTCGGACCAAGCGGAGAATGTCCTCCGCCGAAACGGGCACTGTGGCGAGATGAGTCTGTCGACCGCGGCTGCCGGGTCGCTCCTCCCGCTCGCGGTCGCGATCCCGCTCATCGGCGCGGTGCTCGCGCCGCTGCTCGCCCGCTGGTCTCGGCACGCGGCCCTGATCGGCTGCCTGGTCGGCATGGGCGGCGCGTTGGCCGTCCTGGCGCTGGTCGCCCCGAAGGTCTTCGGCGGCACGATCCTCGTGCACTACCTCGGCGGATGGAAGCCGGTCGGCGGCGCGGCGCTCGGCATCGCGTTCGCGGCGGACCCGTTCGGATTGCTGTGCGCGCTCTCCATCGCCGGTATCGGCTTACTCCTTCTGGTCTACGTGCTCTCCGAGCTCGGCGGGCTCGGGCCCCGCGAACTCGGCGGCTTCGCCTGCCTGTTCGAGCTGCTGCTCTCGGCGCTGATCGGGGCCGCGCTCACCGGCGACCTGTTCAACCTGTTCGTCTGGTTCCAGGTGGCGGCGCTGTCCAGCTACGGCCTGACCGGATTCTTCCTGGAACGGCCGATCGCGTTGGAGGCCGCGTTCAAGATCCTGGTGCTGACCACGCTGGCCGGCTTCACGGTCTTCATCGGCGCGGGCCTGCTCTACGTGCACACCGGAGCGCTCAACTTCGGCCAGCTGCATCTCGCGCTGCCCGCGGCGGCCGGGGTGCTCGACGCGGTCGCGCTCGGTCTGCTGCTGGCCGGGTTCGCCACGAAGGCCGGGCTGGTGCCGTTCCACGGCTGGCTCGCCGACGCGCACACCGCGGCGCCCGGGCCGGTCTCGGCGCTGTTCTCCGGGCTGATGGTCAACCTCGGGCTGATCGGCATCTCCCGGCTCGCGCTCCAGGTGTTCCCGGGCTCCGGCCTGCCGGTGCTCGGGGCGCTGATGGTGGTCGGGCTGTGCTCGGCCGTGCTCGGCGCCGCCCTCGCCCTGGCCCAGGACGACTTCAAGCGGGTGCTTGCCTACGACACGGTCTCGCAGATGGGCGTGATCACGGTGGGCTTCGCCTCCGGGAGCACCACCGGTGTCACCGGCGCCGTCTACCATCTGGTCAACCACGCGCTGTTCAAGTCACTGCTGTTCCTGTGCGCGGGCGCGATCGTGCACCGCACCGGGCAGACTTCGCTGCGCGCTCTCGGCGGCCTGGCCCGCAAGGCCCCTGCGATCACGGTCGCGTTCACCATCGGCGCCGCCTCGATCGCGGGCGTGCCGCCGTTCAACGGGTACGTCTCGCTGAGCCTGATCCACAAGGGTCTGACGGAGACTCACCAGGACGTGCCCTACGCGATCATGCTCGTGGCCCAACTGCTGACGGTCGGCGCGCTCGGCCGGGCCACCTGGCTCGCGTTCTTCCGCCGGGAGCCGCAGGACACCGAGATCGAGGCGCCGCTGCCCTCGCACGAGCGGCTGCGCCCGGGCATGGCCGTGGGCCTGGTCGGGCTGAGCAGCTGCTGTATCGCCTTCGGCGTGCTGCCGCAGCGGATCCTCAGGTACCTGATGGAGCCGGCGGCCGGCGGACTGCTCGAGGCCGGCCGATACGCCGCCGCGGAGCTGCGTTCCGGCGGGACGATCGTGCCGACGCACGTGTCCTTCGACTACGCGGACTGGCAGGAGCTGGCCATCACCATCATCACGCTCGCGCTGGCCGCGCTCGGCGTCCGCGCATACCTGCGCGCACGCCGCGATCCGGCGCCGCTGCGGCTGCTGCGGTCGCTGCACACGGGCTCGGCCAACGATTACACCGCTTACGCCGTGCTCGGTCTGGTCGTACTGGTCGCCGCGCTGCGCTGGGGATGAAGTCGCCTGAATCCCCGTCAACCAACTCGACGGACGTTCGTCTCTCCTTTTAGAGCGATCACGGGGCATCATCCGACGATCGCAGAACATGGGGAGGCATCATGAAGGTGAAGGGCGTCGCCCGCTTCGCGGGCATCACACTCGTCGCGATCGCGGTCTTCGTCGCCGCGACCGCTTGCGTCGGTTCATCGGTCGGGGGCGGGGCAGGCGCGGCGAGCAGCGCGAGTGGCTCGTCGACGTCCGCCGCAGCATCTGCGAGCACGAGCGGAGCCATACTCTCGGGTTCCACTCCCACGGCCACACACCCGGCGACACATCCGGCGGCCGGCCAGAGCAGCGAGTCCGGCGCCGCGCCGTGTACGGGTTCGGCGATCCGGGTCGCCGTCAAGAGCGCCGGCGCCGCGATGAACCACGGGGGCGACGTGCTGATCTTCACGAACCGCGGCGGCTCCGCCTGCACGCTGCAGGGCTACCCGGGCGTCGCGGTCGTGCAGGGTTCGACGACGCTGCTCAACGCGACCCGCACCCTCAGCGGCTATATCGGAGGCGGCCCGGGGACCAGCAGCCCCCTGCTGGTCACCCTCGCGTCGGGCGGGAGCGCTTCGGCGATAGTCGAGTGGGTCGGCAACGCGGGCGAAGCCTGCTACCCCGACGCCACCGGCACCCTCGAGGTCACGCCGCCGAACACGCGCAGCACCTCGTCCTTCGGCACGCTCACCCTCGGCGGCGACGGCATCTGCGCCGACTTCGAGGTGCACCCCGTCGTCAGCGGCGTCCAGCCTTACGTGAGCGGGTGATGCCCCGTCACTCGGTCGGAGCAGCGAGCTGAGGCAGGATCTCCCGGCTGTAGAAGTCGAAGAAGCCCTTCTGGTCCGGCCCCATCTGGCCCACGTACACCTCGTCGAACCCGGCGTCGAAGTACTCGGTGATGGCGCGCAGATGCTCCTGCGGGTCGTTGCCGCAGGGGAAGCGCTGCGCCACGGCCTCTTCGTCGACCAGGGAGTTGGCCTGCTCGAAGTGCGCCGGCAGCGGCAGCATCTGGGCGAGCTCGCCGGGCAGCAGCTCGGTCGCCCAGAGCCGGTGCGCCGTGCGGGCCGCGCCGGCGCGGTCCGGGCCCCAGCACACCTTCAGCCCGGCCTGGGTCGGCTTGCCGGCGCCGCCGCCCTTGCGGAACGCCCCGAGCAGGTCCGCGTCCGGGAAGGTGGAGACGTACCCGTCGCCCAGCCGCCCGGCCAGCGTGGCCGCCTTCGGGCCGAATCCGGAGACGAAGATCCGCGGCGGCTCGGGCGGCACGGTGAAGAGCCGCGCGCCCTCGACGGTGTAGTGCTTGCCGCGGTGGTTGACCGTCTCGCCGGTCCACAGCCGCCGGATGACCTCGACGGCCTCCTCGAGCATCTCGAGGCGCACCGCGGTCGAGGCGGGCCAGCCGGTGCCCAGGATGTGCTCGTTCAGCGCCTCGCCGGAGCCGACGCCGAGGGTGAAGCGGCCGTTGGTGAGCACCGCGGCCGTGGCCGCCGCCTGCGCCACCACGGCCGGGTGCATCCGCACCGTCGGGCAGGTCACGGCGGTGGTGATGGGCAGCTCCACGGCCTGCGAAAGCGCGCCGATGGTGGCCCAGACGAAGCTCGCCTCGCCCTGCTCCTCGGTCCACGGATGGTAGTGGTCTGAGATCCACAGCGCGTGGAACCCCGCGTCCTGGGCCATCTT
Organism: Actinospica robiniae DSM 44927; assembly: GCF_000504285.1. Lineage (NCBI taxonomy): Bacteria > Bacillati > Actinomycetota > Actinomycetes > Catenulisporales > Actinospicaceae > Actinospica > Actinospica robiniae. Next base: position 2,584,317 of record NZ_KI632511.1, read on the forward strand.
GGCCTGCTCGACGAGTTCTCGGGGGCTGAACTCCTCGCTGGAGAGGAAATACCCGACCCGCGCCATGCTCGCCTCATCTCCGTTGTCGCACTGCTGCTCGTTGTCGTCGCACTGCCTCGTGGTCCGTGAATAAGCCCCCGGCTACCCGATTCGGCGCCTTTCACCGGCGGGGCGGGCGATTTCCTCACCCGGCTCACCCGTTCGGCCCGTCCGCGCGCTTCGCCCGGTCGGCCAGCGCGGCGCATGCTCTCGCCGCCCCGGGGTATCGAGGGCCCATGCTCGCGCTCGCCAGCTGGTGCTATCTCGTGTGGATCCTGCTGACCTGGACCCGCACCGCCGAGCAACTGCTCATCGGCGCGGGTATCTCGCTCGCGGTGGGAATCGCGCTGGCCCCGCTGGGGAAGGTCGCCGGGCCGTGGCGGCTGCTGGTGCCGCGCAACGCCCTGACCGCGTTGCGGCTGCTGGCCACCGCGGCGGTGCGGATCCCGATGGCGAACCTGCGGCTGGCCGCCCGGATCTGGAAGCCGAGCCGGCCGCTGCGCAGCGGGATGGTCGTGGTGCCCACCCGCGAGCGCTCGGACCTGGGACTGACCACGGTCGGCCTGGTCACCTCGCTGATCGTGGACAACCAGATCGTGGACCTCGACCGGCGCCGCCACCTGCTGCAGTACCACGCCGTCGACGTGCCGGAAGGCTCCCCCGAGGACAAGCGCGCGGCGATCAACGAGCCGGTCGAACGCTGCCTCGAGGGCTTGGCCGGGCACCGTTTGGAGGATCGGTCGGAATCATGAACCCTGACGTCTACCTGGCCGCGGCGGTCGCCGAACTGACCGTCGCGCTTCTGCTGCTGCCCCGCCTGGCCATCGGCCCGAGCGTGAGCGACCGGGTGGTGGCGCTCAACACCGCCTCGACCCAGGCCGCCCTCGCCGTGCTCTTCTACTCCGCGTACGCCGACCGGACCATCTACCTCGACGTCGCGGTCTGGCTCGTCTCCTTCAGCTACCTCGGCGCCATCGTCTGGGCGCGCTTCCTGGAGAGGGGGCTGCTGTGAGCGCCGCGCACACCGCGATCGTGGCCGGCCTGGTCACCGTCGGACTCGGCTTCTCCCTCTCCGGCGCGGTCGGCATCCTGCGCATGCCAGACCTCTACAACCGGATCCAGTGCTCGTCGAAGACCATCACCATGGGCGCCCTGCCGGCCCTGATCGCACTGGTGGCGGGCGAAGGGATCATCAGTTCGTATGCGTCCCGGGCGCTGATCGTCGGCTTCCTGCTCCTGGTGGTCAACCCGGCCGCGTCGCACGCGCTGGCCCGCGCCGCCTATCGCGCCGGGACGCCCATGTGGCCCGGAGCGGTGCGCGACGAGGTGGCTGACGATGAGTGAGTTCTGGGTGCTGGACTACCTGGTGCTCGCGTTGATCCTCGGTTCCGCCGTCCTCGTGGTGCGCGTCACCAACCTCCCGGGCGCGACCATGGCGCTCTCCGCCGTCGGCACGTTCCTCGCCGTGCTCTTCGTCGTCCTCGGCGCGCCCGACGACGCGCACTCGGAGGTCGTCGTGGGCGCCATCGCCCTGCCAGTGCTCTACCTCGCCGCTATCGCGAAGGTCCGCGCGCACGTGCTGGACGAGGGCGAGCTGCGGGAGGAGGGCGAGGATGAGGGGGAAGGGAACGCCGGTCGTTGAACGCGAGCCGCAGCACCGCCGGGCGCTCGGGCTGGGGCTGACCGCGGCGACGGCCGTGGTCCTGTGCGCCGGCTACCTCACCGCGCCGCGCGAGCACGCGCCCTTGCCGGCCGTCGCCCGCTACGCGCTGGTCACCGCGCTGCCGGACTGGAAGCTGCTGGAGCCGGTCAACGAGGTCGTCTACGGCTCGCGCGGCTTCGACACGTTCGGCGAGACGTTCCTGCTGCTCGCCGCCGTGGTCAGCGTCATCGTGCTGACTCGGCCGCGGGAGGCGCGGGCCGGCTACTTCGGCGAGCACACGGCCGGGGAGCGCGAGCAGCGGGAGATCGATCCGCAGCAGCCCCCGAACTCCGAGGAGCGCGAAGCCCGCGAGGCCGACGAGCACGAGCAGGAGGAGCACGAGGGCCGGAGGCGGCGCCTCGACGACGACCCGGACCAGGAGCGGCTCGGCCGACACGACCCGGAGCGCGCCGAGTCGCTGACTGTCGTGACCCGCACCGCGATCCGGCTGGCCGCGCCGGTGCTGGCCGTCACCGGGTTCTACCTCGTCGCCTGGGGCTACTCCCCCGGCGGCGGCTTCCCGGGCGGCGCCGTCATGCTCGGCGTCCTGCTGTTGGCCTACGCCGGATTCGGCCGGCGACGGATCGCCAAGGTCGCGAAGCCCAAGCTGCTGGAGACCACGGAGCTGGCCGGGGCGCTGCTGATCATCGCCACCGAGCTGTTCGGTCTGCTGCTGAAGGGCTCCTTCAGCGCGAACTGGCTGCCGCTGACCGCGCCGGGCACCATCCGCTCGGGCGGCGTCGTCCAGCTGTTCTCGGTCGGCGAGCTGATCGAGGTGGGTACGGGCCTCGCGATCGTGGTCTTCGCGGTACTCGGAGTGCGCCAGGACTGGGCCCGGCACGACGACGAGGGGGATGACGGAGACGAGGGGCACGACGGGGAGCGGAGCCCGTGATCGTCGCGAACTACCTCACCTCGGCGGCGGTGTTCTGCCTGGGGCTCTACACCCTGCTCACCCGGCGCAACATGATCAAGATGGTGATGGGCCTGTCCCTGATGGAGGGGTCGACCTACCTGCTGTTCGTCTCACTCGCCTACCGGGCCCGCTCCACCGCGCCCGTGCTGCTCGGCCCGCCCCACGGCCAGAGCCCGAACCAGCTCGCCCACGGCGACGCCGCCGACCCGGTGCTGCAGAACTTCTGCCTCACCGCGATCGTGATCGGCGTCGCCGTCACCGCCGTGTTCCTGGCGGTGGTCGTCCGGATCGCGCAGCACTACCGCACCCTCGACTCGGACGACGTGCGCGAGATGCGCGGCTGACCCGACGTCAGACGCCGGGTCAGCCGGTCCGTCGTCCGCCTGCTCGCGCTCAGATGCCGAGCAGGTCCACGATGTCGTCGGCGTGCTCTTCCTCCTCCTCGAGGATCCGCTCGAGCAGCCGGCGCGTGGTCGGATCGCCGTCGCCGAGCCAGCGCACGATCTCCTGGTAGGTCTCGATCACGATGCGCTCGGCCAGCAGGTTGTCGCGCAGCATCTGCTCGAGGTCGTTCGGCGCCGGCGCGGTGTAGTCGGTGTGCGCCCGGTCCGCGAGGGTGTTCGGGTCCAGATCCGGCTCGCCGCCGAGCTGGGAGACGCGCTCGGCCGCCCACAGCGCGTGCTGCAGCTCCTGCGCGGCGTGCTCGGTGAACTCGGCGGAGACCTGCGAGCGGTTTATCCCGCTGGCCGAGATCGCGTGCCGGATATAGCGGGTCCAGCACACCACTTCCGTGGCGACCACGTCGTTGAGCACGGCGACCACCTTCTCCGGGTCCGCGCCGAGCGCCGGGGTGCGCGGTCCGGCTTCCATCCTCTGCCGCGCCTGGGCCCGGATCCGCTCCACATCGAGCACGAAATCGTCGCTCACGTCTTTACTCTCCTCATATCGGCTCCACCCGCGGGTCGCCCCGCGCAAACGCTCGGGTTACCCGGCTGATCCCGAATACACGCGCGCTGACGGGGTAGCCTCACCCGCATGCTCAGACAAAGCGGGCGAACTGCGTATGCGAACGACCGGCGCCGCTCGGCCGCACTCGCGGTGTGCCTGGTCGGCGGCTTCATGACGCTGCTGGACGTGAGCATCGTCAACGTCGCACTGCCCTCCATCAAGGCCGGCCTCGGCGCGTCGTCCGGCGACCTGCAGTGGGTGCTTTCGGGTTACGCCCTCGCCTTCGGCCTGATCCTGGTGCCTTCCGGCCGGCTCGGGGACGCGCACGGACGGCGGTTGATGTTCATGCTCGGGCTCGCCGTGTTCACCCTCACCAGCGCGCTGGCCGGCCTGGCCACCGGTCCGATCTGGTTGGTCACGGCGCGGTTCGCGCAGGGGCTGGCCGGCGGGATGCTCAGCCCGCAGACGGTCGGGCTGATCCAGCAGCTCTACCGGGGCGCCGCCCGCGGCCGCGCGTTCGGCCTGCTCGGCGCGGTGATCGGGATCTCCACCGCGATCGGCCCGCTGCTGGGCGGCCTGCTGATCCAGGCGGGCGGGCCGAGCGACGGCTGGCGCTGGGTGTTCTACGTGAACGTGCCGATCGGCGTGCTCGCGCTGCCCGCGGCTCGCAGGTATCTGCCGGGCAAGGGCGAGGAGGAGGACGAGCGCAGCAGCGGGCGCAGAGCCCGGGGGCTGGACCCGGTGGGCGTCGGGCTGCTCGGCCTCGCCGTCATCTCGCTGCTGATGCCGCTGGTGGAGGCGCAGGAGTGGCACGGCTCCGGCAAGTGGCTGCTGATCCCGGTCAGCCTGGTGCTGCTGACGGCGTTCGTGTTCTGGGAAAGGCGGCAGGCCGATCCGGCCGTGGACCTGAGCCTGTTCAGCCGTCAGTCGTTCTCGCTGGGCACCGCCCTGGCGCTGTGTTACTTCGCCGGGTTCACCGCGCTCTTCTTCATCTTCACCCTGTTCCTGCAGAACGGGCTGGGCCGCAGCGCCCTGATCGCGGGCCTGGCCATCACCCCGTTCGCGGCCGGATCGGCCATCTCCGCGGCCGTCGGCGGGCGGCTGGTGGAGCGGGCCGGGCGGACGCTGGTGGCCGGCGGCATCGTCGCCGTGCTGGTCGGTCTGGGCGCGACGATGCTGGCCGCGCGGCTGGTCAGCGGGCCGGGCGTGGCCTGGGCCACCGCGGCGCCGCTGCTGCTGGCCGGGATCGGCAGCGGCCTGGTGATCGCGCCGAACCAGACCATCACCCTCTCCGAGGTGCCGGTCAGCGAGGCGAGCACGGCGGGCGGGGTGCTGCAGACCGCCCAGCGGATCGGCTCGGCCGTCGGCATCGCCGTGGTCGGTGCCATGTTCTTCAGCGAGATTCCCGGGGGCGGCCAGGCTACCGGCACCGCGGGCGCGAACCCGCAGATGTGGGCCGACGCGTTCGACCGCGGCCTGACGGTCATTCTGGCCTTGGTCGGCGCGTCGCTGCTGATCGCCCTGGTGGACGTGGTCGGCACCCGCGGTAAGAGGGCGCGGCGCGAAGAAGACGTCGCGGCCTAGGCCGCGACGGCGGGCAGGGCGAGCCAGTCCGCCCAGCTGATGTCACGGCCCAGACAGCGCGGCAGCTGGAACGGCCAGTCGGCCGCGATCCACTGCGGCACCCACGCGTCCAGCGCCCGCTCCGCGTCGCTGCCGGCCAGCTCGTCCACGACCCACCAGGACATCTCGCCGTCGGCACCGACACGCTCGGGCGGGTCGATGTAGACGCACCCGAGGATCGCGGATTCCTGCTCGTCGAGCAGGCAGTAGTTGAACGACTGGTGCGCGGCGATCTCGCGCTCGTGGCGCAGCAGGTCGACCCGGTCCTCGTCGTAGGTCATGGTCGGCTTGGGCCAGTCCCAGGCCGGGCCGAAGACCTCCCACAGCCGGGGCTGCGAGCCCATCACGGCCGGGTAGTCCAGCGGCGTGTCCGCCTCCCGGATCGGCCGCAGGTGCAGCCCGGTGCCGGGGACGGGCACGCGGACGGGATGGGAGAAGTCCGCGGGCAGCCAGCTCATGATCGAAACGCTACACCGGCCTGCCGACGCGTTCACCGGGATTTTGCCGCGCCCGGCGCGAAGCAGGTGCTGCTCCAGGGCGACTGACCTGCATGAAACGGCATTTTCGGGGCACTTGTCGGATTTTCCAGGAACGGATCCCGGAACCCTCCAGGACCAGGAGGCACATCATGGCGCAGACAGTGAGCGAGATCATGTCGACCGACCCGGCCACGGTGCCCGGACAGGTCCCGATCTCCGAGGTGGCGCGGCTGATGCGCGAACGAGAGATCGGGGATGTGCTGGTGACCGACGAGGGGCGGCTGTACGGCGTGCTGACCGACCGCGACATCGTGGTGCGGGCCGTCGCCGAGGAGCGCTCCGACACGGCGACCGCGATGGAGATCTGCTCCGGAGACGTGGTCTCCTGCCGCGTCGCCGACGAGGTCGACCGCGCGTTGGCGCTGATGCGCGAGCACGCGGTGCGGCGGCTTCCGGTGGTCGAGGACGGGCGGCCGGTCGGCGTGGTGAGCCTGGGCGACCTCGCGATCGAGCGGGATCAGCGCTCGGCGCTGGCCGACATCAGCGCCGCCCATCCGAGCCCGTGACGCGTTTTCGGGCGCACCGGTTTGAGCCGGGGCGGATCGGCAACCTGACAGCAGCGACACAGAAGGAGTAACGACATGGGTGTCATTCTGTTGGTCTTGCTGCTCGCCCTCGTGCTCGGCGGCCTCGGTTTCGCGGCGCACGTGTTGTGGTGGATCGCCGTCGTGGTGTTCATCGCGTGGCTGATCGGCTTCGGTGTGAGCCGGGGTGAAGGCGCCGGATCGCGTCGGCGCTGGTACGGCAGGTGGTGAGCGGCAAGCTATTGTCAGCGGGCGGGCTTCGGCCCGCCCGCTCGGCTTTTCCGGCTCTGTTAGCGTGGACGGGTCCTCGACGGTCGAGCGCGAGATGAGGCTCCGGTGTTCCCGTTCTCCCGCTCGCGACGAGCGCACCGCGCGGAGGGCGACGTTGCGCTCGGCCCCGGCTCGGGTGGCTTCCGCATCGGCGAGGTCCTGCGGATCTCCTGCGCGTCGGCCCAGGCCCGCGTCGTCGGGGTGAGCGCAACACACTTCATGCTGGTTTGGCCGTGGGGGACGGTGGATCCGGCCTCGACAGGCGTGCGCTGGGATGGGACCTTCGCCTTCCCGCGAGACCCGGACCATCCCGAGTGGCACAACACACCATGGCGTATCGAAGCAGATGACCTCAGCGGCCTGAGCGTCGGCGACGCGTGCGCCGTCGGCATCCCGCCCAAGCGCGTCCGCGTGCAGGGGGTGCGCCGCCACCAGCCGCCGGCCGATCTCGGCCGGCTCCCCCGCCCCGAACTGACGTTGAACGTCGTCTTCCGCGGTGACGAACGCCGGCCGGACGCCGGATTCAGCCTGCGCCTGCCGCCCGCGGAACCGCTGCGGATCGAGCACGAGGATGCCCCGTAGCAGGTCGACGCCGCTCCGATGGTAACGCAGAGCATTCATGCAGTTGCTTTCGGGACATACAGTCTTCTGATAAGTTCCGTGTGCACCATGGATCTTGGCAAGGAGGACGGCGTGGCGCTCGATCCGCCGGCGGAAGTCGTGCAGTTCCTCAATTTCATCGGCATCGACTGGCCTCAGGTGAACGAGGACCAAGTGCGGGATCTGGCCTCGCACGTGCGTACCTTCGCCAGCAACGTCGAGGGTACCCACCAAGACGCCACCTCCACCGTCTCGGCGATGAGCCAGTCGTATCAGGGCAGTTCCTACGAGGCGCTGGTCCAACGCTGGGCCGATCTGTCCTCACAGCACCTCAGTGAGCTGACGCAGGCCTGCGAGGTGCTCGCCACGGCGCTGGACGCGGCAGCGGACTTCATCGTCGCGCAGAAGGGCGTGGCGATCGCCGAACTGGTCGTCATGGCCGTGGCGTTCGTGGCGGACCAGGCCGCCGCCGTGGCCACCCTCGGCCTGGCCGAAGCGGCGCTGGTGGCGGTCGAGCAGGCCGGCAAGAAGCTCGTCCAGTTCCTCGAGGACCAGCTGACGCAGTACATCGTCGGCAAGGTGATCGACGCCGCCGTCACCCCGCTCATCGGGGTGATCGAGAAAGCCGTCGAGGGCTTCACCTTCCAGGCCGCGAGCACCGCGCAGGCGGCCGGGTCGGCGGCAGAGTCCTTCATGATGGATCCCGATGCCCTGCGCCAGCAGGCGAGCGAGCTGCTGACGCACGCGGACACGATGAATCAGCATGCGGAGACGTTCACGTCGGCGGTCTCCTCACTGTCTTTCCAGTAAGCGCTGTCCTTCCGATAAGCACTGCCCTTCCGGTAAGCGCTCCCCGCACGTTTCGAAGAGGTCAAAGCTCGTGGGTACTGAGATCGCCAAGGCACTCAAGGACGGCGCGGACAAGCTCGGCGAGGGGCTGGGCAAGGGCGTGCCCAACGTCTTCCGCAGGTTCTACGGCGAGGCCCACCAGGGCATCAACGGCAACATCGAACGCAGCGTGGCCTCGGACTCCAAGTCCGCCAAGGACTTCAGCGCGCTGCACGACGGCGACGCGCCCAAGGACGTGCACGCGTCGAAGGATCCCGGCAGCTCGAGCGGCAAGAGCCAGAGCGAGGCGACCGGCAAGGCCGCCGGCGACCTGTCCAAGGACGAGGGCAACGTCCTCGAACACGACGGTGCGAAGAAGTCCACCGTGGCCGGAGACCCGGTCGACACCGCCACCGGCCAGATGATCACCGGGGAGACCGACGTCGAACTGCCCGGCCGGCTACCGCTGATCCTGCACCGGGTCTACGCCTCGGGCTACCGGGGCGGGCGTCTGTTCGGCCCGGGCTGGTCCTCGACGCTCGACACCCGGATCCAGATCGACGCGGACGGCATCCACTTCACCGACGACGACGGCAGGATCCTGCATTACCCCACGCCCGAGCGGGACGATGCGCAGGTCTTCCCGGCTGAGGGCGCGCGCTGGCCGTTGACCTGGGACCGTCGTTTCGACACGGTGCGGATCACCGACCCGCGGCGCCGGATCTCCTATGAGTTCACGGTGACGGCCGACACGCCCGACGCGTCTGAAGCGGCGCAGGCGTATCAGCGACCCCTGACAGCCATCACCGATGGCGACGGCAACCGCATCGACGTGGTCTGCGACGAAGGCCTGCCCGTCGAGGTGCGGCACGTCGGCGGCTACCGGATCAAGGTCGACACGGTGTTCACACCGGCCGGATTCCGCGTGCAGGCCCTGCATCTGGCCGACGATGCCGCGCCGCACGGGTCCACGACGCTGGTGCGCTACGACTACGACGCGCGCGGCCGGCTCATCGCGGTGACCGACAGCGCCGATGCCGCCGAACTCTACGAGTGGGACGAGCAGGACCGGATCAGCCTGATCACCAGGCGCGACGGATTCGCGTACGGGTACGAATACGACGAGCGCGGACGCGTCATCGCCGGCCACGGTCCAGACGGCATGCTCTCCATGGCGATGTCCTACGACGACGACGCGCGGGTGACGACGTCCACGAACAGCCTCGGGCACCGCACCACATACGGTTTCGACGCGCACGGACGGCCGGTGCGCATCGAAGAGCCCGACGGCAGTGCCCGCTGCTACGCGTACGACCGGAACAGCCGACTGCTGGCCGAGACCAACGGCGCTGACGAGCGCGCCGAGTACACGCTGAACGAGGCAGGCGACCCGGTCAGGGTGACGCGGCCGGACGGCACGGCGACCGAGCTCGCCTACAACGATCTCGGCCTGCTCACGACGCTTTCCGAGGTGAACGGCGACTCCTGGCGGTTCGACTACGACGAGCGGGGCAACCTGGCCGCTTACACGGATCCGACCGGCGCGACGACCCGGTACACGCACACCCGGCAGGGCCATCTCGCCACCATCACCGACGCGCTCGGGCACACCACGACGTTCGAGAGCAACGCCGCCGGCCTGCCAGTCGCCGAGACGAACCCGCTCGGGGACGTCACCCGCTACGCATACGACGCCGCCGGTCGGATGACCCTGATCGTGCACCCGGACGACACGGAAGTCCGCTTCGCCTGGGACGCACGCGGGCTCCTGGTCTCGCGGGAGCACTCCAACGGCGAGCGCGAGGTCTGGTCCTACAACGACATGCGCAACGCTGTCGAGTACCACGACCCGCTCGGGACCACGGCTCGCCTGGAGTACGGACCATTCAGTACCCTGATCGCCCGCACCGATCCCTCGGGCCGACGCCACCGCTTCGCGTACGACACCGAACTGCGCCCGACGGCGGTGACCGGCCCCGACGGCCAGAGCTGGCGCTACGCCTACGATCCGGCCGGGAACCTTCGCGCCCAGACCGATTATGCGGGTCGCACCATCGAGTACCGCCGCGGCCTCGCGGGCCGCTTGATCGGCCAGACCGAAGGCGAGAACCGGTCGATCGAGTTCGGCTACGACGCGCTCGGGCACATCACCTCGGTGCGCGGCCCGGACGTGGAGCAGTCGTTCGAGTACGACCAGCTCGGCCGGCTGCGGCGGGCCACGAACGGCGACGGCGTGCTGGATCTGACTCTCGACCCGCTCGGCCGCCTGCTGAGCGAGACCTGGAACGGGCACACCGTCACGCACGAGTACGACGCGGTCGGGCAGCACGTGCGGCGGAGCACTCCCGGCGGCGCGTCCACGACATGGACGTACGACGAAGCGGGCCGGCCGGTCGCGCTGACGGCCGCGGAAGCGGTGATCGCGTTCGAACACGATGCGATGGGCCGCGAGACGAGCCGCCGCTTCGGCACCCACGGCGCCCTGACTCAGAGCTATGACGAAGTCGGTCGGCTCACCGCGCAGGCGGTCTGGGCGTACCGGCCGGGCGAGACCGGCGTCCAGGACGATCCGAGCCAGGCGTACCAGCTTCTTCAGCAGCGAGCGGTCAGCTACCGGGCCGACGGCGTGCCGCTCGAGATCACCGACCGGCTGCGCGGAGACCGGCGCTTCGACCTCGACCTGCTCGGCCGCGTCACGGGCGTGACCGGTCCGGCGCGCGTGGAGCAGTACGCCTACGACGCGCTCGGCAACATCGCCCGATCCACCGTGGGGGCGCCGGAGGTGCCGGACGGGACGGAGACCGATCGCGAGAGGCAGTACGACGGGCTGCTGCTGCGCAGCGCCGGACGCACACACTACGAGTACGACGATGCCGGCCAGTTGGTACGTGTGCTGCGACGCACCCTGTCCGGCCAGCGCCATTCCTGGACGTACACCTGGAACAGCCTCGGCCAGCTCGTCGAGACACAGACCCCTGACGGCACGAGATGGCGCTACGTCTACGATCCGCTGGGACGGCGCCGCAGTAAGCAGCGCCTCGACGAAGCCGGCGAACTGGTCGAAGAGACCCGCTTCGACTGGGACGAGACCCGCCTAGCAGAACAGACCACGAATACCCCGCACGGCGAAGCCAGGGTCCTGACGTGGGACTACGAACCGGGCAACTACCGCCCGGCGACCCAGCGGGAACAGATCTGGGCCGGCACGGCCGACCAGCGCACGTACGACCAGCGCTTCTACGCGATCGTGACCGACCTGGTCGGCACACCCGCCGAACTCGTCGCCATGGACGGCCGAATAGCCTGGCACCGCACCGCCGACCTGTGGGGCGCGACGATCACAGCCCCCGAAGCGGAAACCGAGTGCCCGCTGCGATTCCCGGGCCAGTACTTCGACGCGGAGAGCGGGCTGCACTACAACCTGCACCGCTACTACGACCCGGAGACCGGGACGTACGTGTGCGCCGACCCCCTCGGCATCGACCCCAAGCCCAATCCCCGCACCTACGTCGGCAACCCGCTGACCCAGGTCGACCCGCTGGGCCTGACCCAGCAGGAGGATTGGGCGGTACAGGACTACAACATCGCCTCCCAACTGCACAGCGCGCTGCCGACGAGCTCTCAGGGCTACCGCACCACCGCCGTCGTCTCCGCCCTCGACGGCAGCGGCAACCGCGTCCGCATCGCCGCGACGAACGGCGCGAGCCTGCTCTCGCCGGGCCTGCGCAACGACCTCGACGCGGCCGTCACGATGGTCCAGTTGAGCGGCCAGGGCGGCACGGACCGATGGCAAGTCGCCCCCAGCAGCAAGGTCAAGAACCAGCATGCCGAGGTCAACGCCCTCGAATACATCCATAGCCAGGGCTGGACCCCGCAGGGCGGCGGCGCGAGCCGCAACTGCTGCGACAACTGCGCGAGCTACCTCCAGGGCGAAGGCGCCCACCTGTTCGGCACCGTCTACCCGGGCAACGGGCCGGGACAACGCACTTTCGCGTGGTAGCCGGGGCTCACCTCCGCCCCGCCAGCTTGTCAGCGGCGCGGGCGGCGACGGACATGATGGTCAGCGCGGGGTTGGCCGCGCCCTGGGTCGGCAGGACGCTGCCGTCGGCGATGTAGAGGTTCGGCACGGCGAAGCTGCGGCAGTCGGCGTCGACCACACCGTGCTGCTCGTCCGCGGCCATCCGGGCGCCGCCGACGAGGTGGGCGTAGCGCTCGATGGTCATGACGTCCTCGGCCCCGGCCGCCTGCAGGATCTGCTCCATCGTCTGGCGCGCGGCCGAAAGCAGGGCCTTGTCGTTGTCGCACTGGCTGTAGCTCAGCCGCGCGATCGGCAGGTCGTGCCGGTCGGTCTGATCCTTGTCCAGGGTGACCCGGTTGTCCGGCTGCGGCAGGAACTCGCACAGCGAGCCGAGAGTAGCCCAGTGCACGTAGTCGCTCATCAGCTTGCGGAGATTCTCGCCCCAGTGGCCCTGCGCGGCGACGTGCTCGGCCCAGGTGATCGGCATCGGTGAGACGTTCTGCACCGAGAAGCCGCGGCGGTAGGGCCGGGTCGGATCGGTCTCGTAGAAGTCCTCGCTGCTCACCTCCGGCGGCGGGGCCTTGTACATCCGGATCTCGGACGCGAAGCGGCCCGCGGTCTGCGGCGCGCCCTGCACCATCACGTACCGGCCGACCTGGTCGAAGTTGTTGCACAGCCCGTCCGGGAAGTCCCGGCACGCCGAGTTGAGCAGCAGCCGCGGCGTCTCGATGGAGTACCCTGCGACGATCACCACCTTGGCCCGCTGGTAGTGCTCGACGCCGCCGCGGATGTAGTGCACGCCGGTGGCGCGACCGCTGTGTTCGTCCACGTCGATGCGCGCGACCATGCTGTCGGCCCGGATCTCGGCCCCGTGCGCGAGCGCGTCGGGCACGTGCGTGATCAGCGGCGAGGCCTTGGCGTTGACCTTGCACCCCTGCAGACAGAACCCGCGGTAGATGCAGTGCGGCCGGTTTCCGAAGCGCCCGTTGGGGATCGCGACCGGCCCGACCTTCGCGGTGATGCCGAGTTCGCGGGCGCCGCGCTGGAAGATCTCGCCGTTGCCGCCGACCGGATGCGGCCGATGCGGGTAGCCGTGCGGGTCGCCCCAAGGCCAGGACTCGCCGGCCACCGGGAGCTCCTGCTCGATCGCACTGTAGTAGGGCTCGAGGTCGCGGTACTCGATCGGCCAGTCCGCACCCACCCCGTCCTGGCTCAGGGTCCTGAAATCGCTGGGATGGAACCGCGGGACGTACCCGGCGAAGTGGACCATCGAGCCGCCCACCCCGCGCCCGGAGTTGTTCGATCCGAGCGGCACCGGGTCGTCGCCGCAGATCACCCGCGGATCGGTCCAGTACAGGTGATGCGACCCGGCCTCATCGCTGACCCAGTCGGTGTCCGGGTCCCAGAACGGGCCGGCGTCGAACCCGACCACCTTCCAGCCGGCCCGGGCCAACCGCTGCAGCAGCACGGATCCGCCCGCGCCGCAGCCGACGATCACCGCGTCCACCTCGTCGGTGTCGTCGAAGCGGCGCATGCCCCGGCGCAGCTGATGGTTGGTGCGCGTGCCGTCGTTCGGCAGCAGCCAAGCCGAGGCGTTGCGCTCGCGTACGGAGTTCACGATTCCCCCCGATCCGGCGCCTCGCGCGGGTCAAGCGCGTCCACGCCCAGGTGCTTGTAGCCGCGCGGATACGCCGGACCGGGGAAGCCGATCTCGTTCCACGCATACGGGTGCGAGTAAAAGGCCGTACACGCGTAGCGGGTCCACAGACTCCACAGGTGCCCGGCCGGCATCTCGTGCCACGGCTTGCTGCCCAGATCGTGCACGTGCCCGATCAGCCGGTCCCGTTCGGCTTCGCCGAGGTCGTAGAACGGCAGCTGGTACTGGTCCACGGCGTCGGCCTTGAGCGCAGCCAGCGAGAGCCGCCAGGCCAGGCCGTCCTCGGGCATGTCCTCGTAGTGCCAGCCGTCGGTCTCCTGCTCGGCCAGCCGGGAGTCGATCATCGCGACCACCGGCACCGGGCAGTCCGGCCCCAACGCGAGCAGCCGCGAGCACAGCGCGTCGGCCGTCGCGTGCTCCTCCGGATTGAAGTAGCGGATCGGCGGCGGCTGGCCGACCCGCGCGAGCACGGTGCCCACGGTGGTCGCGTCCCAGTGCTTCCACTGGTCCGTCACATCGAAGCCGGGGAAGCGGTCACGCCATTCCATCTGTCCTTCCCCTCCCCTCACTGCTCCCGGCGCAGCACCGAGGCGAGCAGCCCCATGCCGCCGACCATGGTCACGAGCAAGGGAGCGAACAGCGGCGGACCCATCTCCAGGTTGTAGCGGGCATTGGACCAGCCGCCGGGCTTCTGCGCGATGCCGCGCGCGTGCAGATACGTGCCCTGCAACCCGTTGGCGACGATGGCCGCCGAGGTGATCGGCAGCACGGTCTTGGCCATCCGCCGGCTCACCACCCCGGCGACGCCGGCCGCCGCGCCCACCGGGCCGAGTGCCACCGGCACCCACATCATCTTGTTGCCGAAGCTCGCGGAGTCGTGCTCGAAGTAGATCTCCGCCGCGGTCACCAGCGCGCCCGCCGCCGTCAGGGCGGAGAGCGAGCGTTCGAACCGGCCGGTGCGCACGTCGCGCAACAGCCGGTCGATGCCCTGGGCGGCGACCACTGTCTCAGGCTTCTTCGTCAAGCTCGTCAGGGATCTCATGTGCCGGTACCTCCGATCATCGTGGACGGCGGGCGGGCCGGCCGCGTCGCCGCCTCGAGCAGCATGGCGTGCACAAAGGCCTGCGGAAGGTTCCCGCGCAGCTGGCGCTGCTCGACGTCGTACTCCTCGGCGAGCAGGCCGGGCGAGCCGCAGCCGGAACGGGAACGCTCGAACCAGCGGTTCGCCCGCGCCTCGTCACCCTGCTGGTGCAGGGCCAGGCTGGTGGCGAAGCCGCACAGCAGGAACGCGCCCTCGCCCTCGCCGAGCGGGAGATCGCCGAGCCGCCGCGCACGGTGTAGGCGGGCCGCAGCTTCGCTCCGTCCTCGGCGAGCCGGTCGGCCACGAAATCGACGGCGCGATTCATCAGCGTATGCCGGCCGACGGCCGCCACGGCCTGGCCCGCATAGCACTGGTCGCGGATCCACGCGTGGTGCTCGCCTTCCGGCACCTCGAACACCGCCTCGAGGCCGCCGTCCTCGCACGGCGCCGCATCCGGCGCGCCGGACCAGCGCACGTACAGGCTGCCGCAGCGCCCGGCCCACACCCCGTCCCGGCAACGCAGCCGGGTCAGCCGGTGCCGGCCGAAGTCGGCCCGCGGATCGAGCACCGCACGGACCCGGGCGGGCCCGTCCACGGTCTCGATCCGCCGCAGCACCACCACAGTGTGCGGATCGGCGGGCCTGGCCAGCGCATCACAGCACTCGACGATGCCGGTATCAGTCGCCCAGCGGTTGCGCCAGATCAGCGTCGCCTCGTCGTAATACCCGCCCCACACGAACGGGTCGCCGACCGGCGTGACGGCATAGAGGCCGCCACCGCCGATCAGCGCGCCGAACACCGCCGCCGAGTCCCACACCGGCGCGCACAGCCACGCGTGCTCGCCGCGC
This sequence comes from Actinospica robiniae DSM 44927, assembly GCF_000504285.1. NCBI lineage: Bacteria > Bacillati > Actinomycetota > Actinomycetes > Catenulisporales > Actinospicaceae > Actinospica > Actinospica robiniae. The sequence continues at coordinate 2,599,910 of NZ_KI632511.1, forward strand.
GGCCCGACCAGGATGCCCCGTTCCCCATCGGCGATCAGGGCGTAGTCGCGCAGCACGTGCACCGGATACTCGGGCCTTTGTCCCACTCAGGCACCGTCGCCCTGGTCGTCCTTGGCGTCCTTGGCGTCCTTGTGCGGCAGGAACTCCTGGATCTTCGTCTTCAAGCCCTGCTTCACGATGCCGGACCGGTCCTCGTCGCCCTTGATCAGCGCGGCAGCGGTATCCTTGGCCTGCTCGAACGTGGCGTGCGGCGGAATCGGCGGCACGTTCGGGTCGCAGCGCACGTCGAGCACCACCGGCCCGGCCGCCATCAGCGCCTGCTCCCAGGCCGCCCCGATCTCCTCCGGCTTGTCCACCGAGATGCCGCCGAGCCCGAGGCTGCGCGCGAAGCCGGCGTAGTCGACCTCCGGCAGGCTCTGCGACTCGGTGAACTTCGGCGCCCCGCCCATCGCGCGCAGCTCCCAGGTCACCTGGTTCAGGTCGTTGTTGTGCAGCACCGCGATGATCAGCCGCGGGTCCTCCCACTCCGGCCAGTACCGCTTGATCGTGATCAGCTCGGCCAGGCCGTTCATCTGCATCGCGCCGTCGCCGACGAAGGCGATCACCGGCCGGTCCGGACAGGCGAACTTCGCGCCGATGCCGTACGGGACGCCCGGCCCCATGGTCGCCAGCGTGCCGGAGAGCGAGCCGCGCATCTGCTCGCGGAACCGCAGGTGCCGCGCGTACCAGTTCGCCGAGGAACCGGAGTCGGCGGTGACGATCGCGTTGTCCGGCAGCCGGTCCGAGCACTCGTGGAACAGCCGCATCGGGTTGACCGGCTCGGCGTCCACCATGGCCTCGGCGGTCATCGTCTCCTGCCAGCGAGCCACGCCGGACTCGATCCCCTCGCGCCACTTGCCCCGCTCCTTCTGCTCCAGCAGCGGGATCAGGGCCCTGATGGTGGACGCCGCGTCGCCGACCAGGTTCACCTCGTTCGGGTAGCGCAGCCCGACGAACTTCGCGTCGATGTCGATCTGCACCGCGCGGGCCTGGCCGAACTCCGGCAGGAACTGGGTGTAGGGGAAGCTCGACCCGACGATCAGCAGGGTGTCGCACTCCTTCATCAGCTCGTAGCTCGGCCGGGTGCCGAGCAGGCCGATGGAGCCGGTGACATACGGCAGGTCGTCCGAGAGCACGTCCTTGCCGAGCAGCGGCTTGGCCACGCCCGCCTGCAGGATCTCGGCGGCCTGCATCACCTCGCCGCGGGCGCCGCGCGAGCCGGCGCCGGCCAGGATCGCCACCTTCTCCCCCGCGTTGAGCACCTCCGCGGCCCGCCGCACCGCCTCGGCGTCCGGCGCCGTGGTGGGCCACTCCACGCCCAGGCTCGAGGGCACCTGCTTGAACGCGTGCTGCGGCGCGCTGTACTCGAGCTCCTGCACGTCCGAGGGGATGATCAGGGCGGCGGGGGCACGCTGGTCCATGGCGGCGCGCATGGCCCGGTCGAGCACGTTGGGCAGCTGCTCGGGGACGTTGACCGTCTCCAGGAAGGCGCCGGCCACGTCCTTGAACAGCGCGTGCAGGTCGACCTCCTGCTGGTAGGAGCCGCCCATGGCGCTGCGCGCGGTCTGCCCGACGATGGCGACCACCGGCACGTGGTCGAGCTTGGCGTCGTACAGGCCGTTGAGCAGGTGGATCGCGCCCGGCCCGGAGGTGGCCGCGCAGACCCCGACCTTGCCGGAGAACTTGGCGTAGCCGACCGCCTCGAACGCGGCCATCTCCTCGTGCCTGGCCTGCACGAATTTGGGCCTGTTATCTGCCTCGCCCCAGGCGGCCACCAGGCCGTTGATCCCGTCCCCGGGATAGCCGAAGACGGTTTCCACGCCCCAGTCCCGCAAGCGGTCGAGAAGATAATCGGCTACGGTCTGACCAACCATGATGTCCTCCTGGAGGGTTGAGCTGTGGTTCTTTCGCGGGTTGGCGCGGGCCGTCGCGGGCCGCCGGCTCGAAAGCTCAGCGGCGGCGCCCGAGCAGGCCCAGCGCGGCGGCGGCCAGCCCGCCGCCGGCCGCCGCGGCGAGCACGCCGTGGTGCTGCGAGCCCCACAGCTGCACGCTGCGGTCCTTCGCGCTCTCGTCGAAGCTGCCGTGCGCGCAGTGGTCGTGGCCGTCCGCGCCGTCGGCGGCGGTGAACAGGTTGTCCTCGATCTCGGGCTCGGGCCGGTCCACCTGCTGCGAGGAGAACCCGGTCTTCGCCAGGTAGCGATCCAGCACGCCCGGTGCGACGGCGTTGGCCAGCAGCGTGCCGACCGTGCTGCCGCCCACCCAGTACTCGCGCCGGCGCGGATGCACGGCCGCGTACGCGATGGCGCGCCCGGCGAGCTCCGGCTGGTAGATCGGGGGGACCGGCTGCGCGGGCTTGCCGAGGCGGGAGCGGACCCAGTCGAACTGCGGGGTGTTGACCGCCGGCAGCTGCACCATCGTCACGTTGACGCCGCTCTTGTCGTGCATGAGCTCGCAGCGCACTGATTCGTTGAAGCCCTGGATGGCGTGCTTGGCGCCGCAATACGCGCTCTGCAACGGGATCCCGCGATAGGCCAGCGCCGAGCCGACCTGCACGATGGTGCCCCGGTCGCGCGGCAGCATGCGCCCCAGGGCCGCGCGGGTGCCGTACACGTAGCCGAGGTAGTCGACCTCTGTCACGCGCCGGAACTCGTCCGGCATGATGTCGATGAAGCGGGCGAAGACCGAGGTGAACGCCACGTTGACCCAGCCCTCGATCGGACCGAGCCAGTCCTCGACCTCCGCGGCCACCTGCTCGATCCGCTGCGGGTCGACCACGTCCGCCGGAAACGCCCTGGCCGTCCCCCCGGCCTCGGTGATCTCCTTGACCGCGCCGTCCAGCCCGGACTCGCCCCGGGCCACCAGAGCCACCTTCGCGCCGGCCCGGGCGAGCTCCGAGGCCGCCGCACGCCCGACCCCGGCGCTCGCGCCGGTCACCACCACCACGTCGCCGGGTTTGATCCCCGCAGCCTTGCCGTTCCTCGCGACCATGGGCACCATGTTGCCCGGGCGATCGAGGCCAAACATCACGTACTTTCGGTTTTGTCACGGACTGTTTGTACCGATATAGGCGGGGTAGGGCTGGCCCGAACCGCACAGCGGCAAGCGTCCGATCCACCAGCGCCCGGACTCCGGCGAGGTCCTCGCCTGCCGCCCGTAATGGCTGATGGTGGTTGGCCGAACTGCGTGTCGCGCACCCCCACGTGACCGTGGCGCTCGGCGTGAGAGCCGGACAGGCGCTTTTCGGTTCGCCCTTCCAGGTAGGCGTCTACCGCGCCGTGCTGCGCGCGCCGGACCGGGACAAGATGCCGGCGGGCATGATCGAGGACCTGCGCACTGCCAAGCGCCTGCTCGACCAGGCGCAGGTCCTCGATCCCCGCTAACTACCGCACGTCGTCCGGCGCGGCCCGCTGCGCAGGTCAGCCCACGGCGCGTTCAAGCTGGGCCTTGCTCATCTTCGATCGTCCGTCGACGCCGCGGCGCTGGGCCTCGGCATAGAGCTGGCGGTAGGTCTGCCCGCCCGAGCCGCTGTGCGAGCGCTGCCCGCCGCGCCGGCTCGAGGACATGTCCCGCAACGATTCCTTGCTCGCCGTCTTGGCCTCGCCGGTGCGCGCCCGTTCCTTGTTCACCGTGCGCGCGGCGATCTCCTTGGCCCGCCCCGGCTTCGTGCCCCGGGCGCGCTGGCTCTTCTCGATGTGCTCGTACTGCCGCTCCCGCTTGGGGCTCGATCCGCTCGGCATATGTGCACCTCCTTGGAGTCGTCCCCCTGAAGTTCACGACGGCGTGGCGGGTGCCCGCCGTCGTGCCGCCCAAACGGCCGGGCCTCGGCATTGCGCCTGAACGTCGTCAGTGCCGGGTCTCGACCAGGGTCTCGGCGTTCTCGTCCGCTGTCGGGACCACGACCGCGCGCCGGGAGTTGAAGCTGCCCGCGAGCAGCAGCAGCACACCAGCGCCGAGCTCCAGCCAGAAGCCGGCCCGCACGTTGTGCAGGGCGGTGTCGAAGTGGTGCCCGTAGTAGCGGAAGGCCTCGATGGCGAACATCACCGCGACGATCACGGCCGCCGCCCCGGCCAGCCGGGTCAGCCAGCCGCTGGGATCGACCAGCGCGACCACCGCGACCAGCGCGATCAGGATGCTGAGCCCGCCGACGGTCTTGACGATGTCGCCGGTCGCGCCGAAGTCCACGCCCGTCAACACGTGCAGCGTCAGCTTGTCCCCGGTCCGGAACGAGGTCCAGCCCTGGAATGCGCCGATGACCAGAGCGACCACTGCCAAGACGCTGGCGAGGACCCTGCCGGATCCGTTCGTACGTACCATCATCACACCTCCGGGTGACGGTTCCTGCTGGTAACCGAACGGATCTCGGGTAACCGTCCCCGCCGCGCGCAAACCGGGGCCGGGAACAGCGGGCCGGGACCCGCTGGGCCGGACGGGCTAACATGCCAGGATGCTGATCATCGTCGGATCTACCGCAGGAGGACGGGGAGTCACGGTCTTCTCGCAGGACACTGATGGATCTTTGGAAAGCACCGGCGCGCCGGTCGGGATTCCCTCTCCGACCTTTCTCACCTCGCATCCGCGCCTGCCGGTCGTCTACGCCGTCAATACTCTGGCAGAAGGAGCCGTCACCGCCCTTTCCGTCGACGGCGACGGAATACTGACGCAGTTCTCGAATTCTCGGAGCGGCGGCGTTCAGCCGAGCCATGCGGCCGTCACCGACGACGGCCGTTTCCTGATCTGCAGCCACTACGGCGGCTCCGGCGTCGTTTCGGTGCTGCCCGTCACCGACGACGGCTCCCTGCGAGCCCCTCACCACGTCGAGGTGCCCGCCGGTGACCGGCGTGCCATCTCCCACCACGTCTCGACGTGCGACGACGAGGCCGTCATCACGTTCCTCGGGCTCGGCGAGATCCGCGGATACCGCATCGACCCCGAAGGCGCGCTCGCACTCGCGTGGACCGCGCACGCCGACGATCCCAAGGCGGGCCCACGGCATCTCGTCCGCCACCCGGCCGGGCCGTGGTTCGTCAGCGACGAGCTCAGCTCGACCGTGTCGGTCTACCTGCCTGACCAGGCCGGCGGCGTACGCTGGAGCGGATCGGTCCCGGCCTCGCTGGCCGAGCCGGTTCCGGGCGACCCCAACCGCCCCTCGGAGATCGCGCTCTCACCGGACGGCCGGTTCCTGTACGTGGCGAACCGGAGCGCCGACACCATCGCCGCCTTCACGGTGGACGGACCGCGGCTGCGCCACCTCGGCGAAACGCCTGCCGGCGGCGTCCGGCCGCGTCACTTCGCCTTGGTCGGATCGCGGCTCTACGTGGCCAACGAGCGTTCCGCGTGCATTACGACGCTGATGATCGAGGCCGGAACAGGAAAGCCGGGTGATCCGCGCAGTGTGGCCGAGGTCGAACGGCCCACCTGCGTGCTGAGTCTGGAACCGGACCGTCGATCGCTTGACTCACTCAATACTCGATGATGAAATAAGGCGCACCCGCCACCTTGGGAGAGCGTTCTCTCGCCGGGTCGGCGGATAGTCTCCCGGAGGCACCGATTGGCTCAGGATGTCGCGCGTGCCGTTGTGCTTCCCGTGCATCCTGCTCTATCTCGACGGGGTCTGACCATGAGCGAAGAGAGTTGAAGACGGTGGACGCCTCCGCGCAGACGTCCGGCACCTTCTTCGGGACCTTCGATGCCGAGCGCTTCTGGCAGAAGTCTGACCGCAGCGCCCTCCCGGAAGCAGCCGCGCGCCCTACGGCGTCGGCGCTCGCGTCGGCCGACGAACTGTTGATCATGCTCTCGACGCCGGGCGACGCGGTGCTGTGCAGCCGCGAGCCGACGCCGGGGCTGCTCGACCGGCTGGCCGTATACGGATCCTGCGGCTCGGTGCGCGGCGTGCCCGGCGACGCGGACGTGTGCGTGGAGGAGCGGATCGCCGGCTTGGCCGGCCAGCTGAGCACGCCCGGCAACCGCGCGCGGCCCTACGCCGTGATCCCCGCTACAGCGCGGGCCATCCAGGCGCTGGGCATCGCCGAACACAGCCCGCCGGCGGAGGCTGCGGCCACCGTCAACTCCAAGGTCTGGTCGAACGCGTTCAGCGTCCGGCACGGCCTGCCGGGCGCGGCGACGGTGGTGCGTTCGAGCGCCGAGCTCGAGGCCGCGGCGGCCGGGATCGAAGGCCCGGTCGTCCTCAAGAGCGCCCACGGCGTGGCCGGCCGCGGCTCGCTGCTTGTGCACGAACGCAGGGTCCTGACCAGCATCGGCGCACGCCTGGACAATGCCGACACCGCCCTGCTCGTGCAGCCGTACCTGGTACGCACCGCCGATTTCTCCGCCCACCTGGACGTCGACGCGTGCGGCACCACCCGGCTGGTCGGCCTGCGCGGGATGACCTGCCAGGGCCTGGCGTTCTCGAGCTCTGACACGCTCGACGAGTCGCTGGCGCAGCGCCTGCGCTCCGACCCCGACTACACCGCCACACTGTGGCAGCTCGGCGTAGAGCTCGCCGAGGCAGGCTATTTCGGGCCGGTGAGCGTGGACGGCCTCGTCACGCGGGACGGCACGCTCGTGCCGGTCCTCGAAGTGAACGCCCGCCTTTCCATGGGACGCGCGGGGTTGGAGCTCGACCGACGGGCGCCGGGTCTGTGCAGCAGCCTGGGCTCGTTCAACGCCCCGGTGGCCGAGGGGACGAAGTACGAGGACCTGGACGCACGCCTCGATACGGCCGTCCGCGACGCCGACCTCGCGTGGGAGGGCGGGAGCCGCGCGGGCGTGGTCCTGCTCACCGGCGCCACGTTGCAGCCGCCGACCGGCCGGATCTACTGGGCGGCTCACGCCGGTTCGCCGGAGAAGATCGAGCTCTTGGTCCAAGGTCTGCGCGCGGCCCTGACGAGCGCCGGATTCCCCTGCCAGGTAACGCGATGACCTCCAGCGCACCGGGTTTGGAGTCTCCGGCTCTGGATCAGTAGGGTTCGGGATCACAGCACCCCCTCGACGTTCGGCAGCGGTCGCTCACCTCCTTTCGGCGGTTCGGCGTCCGTGCTCCGGCGTACCCCGGGCACCCGCCGAGCTGGAAGGGGGGCTCGACGGTGCGGTCGCGCGGGCAGCCCGCCGACCCGAGGACACGGGAGTGCCAGTGGCGCAGATCATCGCAGGGGTCTCACGGACGTTCACCGAGTACCTGCTGCTGCCGAACCGCACCTCCACGGACTGCTCGGTCGCAGCCGTGGACCTGCGCGCTCCGCTCGTGCGCCACGCGAGGGGACAGGCCTCGGCGATCGAATTGCGCACCCCGTTCACCTCGGCGATCATGCAGGCGGTCAGTTCGCCCGAACTGGCCATCGCCCTCGCCCGCAACGGCGGCCTCGGCTTCCTCCACCACAACCGGTCGATCGACGAGCAGGTCGCGGACGTGGTGACGGTGAAGAACTTCAAGGCGGGCTTCGTGGTCAGCGACACCAACGTCCGCCCCGAAGACAGCCTGCGGCAGCTGAGCGAGGTCATGGCGCGCACGGGGCACAGCACGGCGGCCGTGACCGAGGACGGCACGGCGACCGGGCGGCTGCTCGGCCTGGTCACCTCGCGCGACTTCCACCCGCAGCGCCACGATCCCGATGCGCCGGTCTCCAGCCGGATGCGGCCGATCACCGAGGTCGCGCACGCGGCCGAGGAGGTGACGCTGTCCGAGGCCAACGCCCGGCTGTGGGAGGAACGGCTCGACTGCCTGCCGGTCCTCGGCCCGGACGGGCACCTCAAGCATCTGGTGTTCCGGGCGGACTACACCGACAACAAGCGGTTCCCGGTGCAGCTGGTCGACGACGCCAAGCGGCTGCGGGTGGGCGCGGGCGTGAACACGCATGACTATCGGCAGCGAGTACCGGCCCTGGTCGAGGCCGGCGCGGACGTCCTGTGCTTCGACTCCTCCGACGGATACAGCGACTGGCAGGCCGAGGCGCTGCGCTGGGCCAAGCAGCACTTCCCGGACGTGCCGATCGGCGGGGGCAACATCGTGGACGGCGACGGCTTCCGCTTCCTGGCCGAGGCCGGGGCGGACTTCGTGAAGGTCGGTGTCGGCGGCGGCGCGATCTGTATCACCCGCGACCAGAAGGGTATCGGCCGCGGCCAGGCCAGCGCGATCATCGATGTGGCCGGGGCCCGCGACGCCTACTGCGAGGAGACCGGCCAATACGTGCCGCTCTGCTCGGACGGCGGGCTCGCGCACGACTACCACGTGGCCCTGGCACTCGCGATGGGCGCGGACTTCGTCATGATGGGCCGCTACTTCGCCCGCTTCGACCAGGCACCCGGAGCGAAGGTGCGGACCCGCGAAGGATTCGTCAAAGAGTACTGGGGTGAAGGCTCGAACCGGGCGCGCAACTGGCAGCGCTACGGCCAGGGGGGAAATCAGGGATTGCTGTTCGAAGAGGGCGTCGACGGCTTCGTGCCCTACGCCGGCGACCTCTCCGAAGGACTCGCATCCACGATCGCGAAGCTCAAGGCCACGATGGTCTCCTGCGGTGCCACCACTGTGCCGCGCTTCCAGACCACCGCCCGGCTGACGCTGGTCTCGGAGCAGAGCCTCCAGGAGGGCCACGCGACCGTGATACTCCGCGAGACCACCGGAACCGCCAGCTGAAGTGCTACCAGGTGACAGGGAGGCGGTAGGCGCCGTAGACGATGCCGTCGTGCTTGAGGGGGACTTCGGCCGGGTCGATGGCGAGGCGGAGGGTGGGTATGCGGCGGTAGAGGGTGCCGTAGACGACCTGCAGCTCCATCCGGGCGAGCGGCTGGCCGAGGCACTGGTGCACGCCGAAGCCGAAGGCGGTGTGGCGGCGGGCGTTGCGGGTCAGGTCGAGGCGGTCCGGGTCCGGGAAGGCGGCGGGGTCGCGGTTGCCGAGGTCGCTCGCGAGGATCACTCCTTCGCCGGCCCGGATCCTCTGGTCGCCCAGTTCGATGTCGGCGAGCACGGCGCGGCGGCGGCCGGTGTGGACGATGCTGAGGTAGCGCAACAGCTCTTCGACGGCGGCGGCGAGTTGCGCGTGGTCCTCGACGGCTCGCAGGCGGTCGAGCTGCTCCGGGTGCTGGAGCAGGGCGAAGGTGCCGAGCGCGATCATGTTCGCAGTGGTCTCATGGCCGGCGACGAGCATCAGGACGGCCATCTGGGCCACGTCCTCGCGGGTCAGCTCCCCCTCCGGGATCCGCTCGACGAGGTGCGAGATCAGGTCGTCGCCAGGCTCGGCGAGCTTGCGCCCGACGAGGTCGTCGAGGTAGAGGTAGAGGGCGGACCGGGCGGCGGTGCGCTCCTCGTCGGAGCCGCTGAGCTGGAGCAGGGTGCTGCTGTTGCGCTGGAAGAAGCCGTGGTCCTGATACGGCACGCCGAGCAGCCGGCAGATCACCAGCGAGGGCAGCGGCAGCGCGAAAGCCTGGACCAGGTCGGTCGGGTTCGGGCCGGCGAGCATGGCGTCGATCAGCTCGTCCACCAGCGTCTGCACGCTCGGGCGCAACGCCTCGATCCGCTTGATGGCGAAGGACGCGGTGACCATCCGGCGCTGGCGGGCGTGCTCGGGGTCGTCCATGGCGATGAAGCTGATGCCGCCTTGGCCGGGCACGGGGTGCTTGCGCGAGGGCGTGGACGCGGCCTGCCGGGGGTAGCCGGGCGAATCAGGGTCCGCGCTCAGCCGCGGATCGCCGAGCAGCGCACGCTGATCGGCGTGGCGGGTGACGAGCCAGGGCGTGCTGCCGTCCCACAGCCGGACCCGGATGAGCGGCGTCTGCTGCTGGAGCTCCTGCAGCAGCGGCGGCGGGTCGAAGGGGCAGCCGGACGCCCTGCGCATGGGGTAGTCGGGAATCGCCGCGGCCGTGGGGTTGTCAGTGGGATTGTCCGCGGGGTGGTCGAGGATGCTCATGAAGCCGCCTCCTGATCGAGCACGCACTGGCCGGAAGCACAGCACCGGTCTTGTTCCACCGACACTGGCCACGGTCATCCTCCTCGCGCAGATCGCCGTACGTGAGAAGTCAACTGCGCCAAGTGATGATAAGTCAAGCGTCCGACTTACAATCTCGGGAATTCGTGACTGGGCGTATCAATCAGGGATCGATGATGTGCGCAGGCGATTAGATAGTCAGCTCCCGAAGACTCTGCTGGGGCATCAGCGGTCGACGGATACGGGTGCGAGCAGGAGCCCGGAGACGGCGTCGACGAGCAGGCGCGCGACCGGATCCCAGTCCGCTCCCCCGCCGCCGGCCCCCGGCTTCGCCGCTTCCGCGAGCACCCCCTCGTGCTCCGCGCAGGTGTGCGCGATCAGGTACCTGATCATCCGCAGGCGCTGCTCGCGCACGCCGCCGGGCAGCGCGGCGAGGGTGGGTCCGAGCCCGGCGGCGATGCGCGCCATGCCGGGGGCGGTACGCGTCTCGTCCAGGATTGTCCGGCCCAGCACCGGATCCGTGCTCACCTGCAGCGAGAACCGGGCGTACCAGGACGGGACGCCGAGCGACGCCAGGTGGTCGGTGAGGGGGCGCACCAGGCACGCGAACCAGTCCCGCGGCGCGGCTTGCGGGCCGAGGTGATCGAGCATACGCCGGCGGCGCTGCTCCACCTGCTCGAGGTGGCGGTGCACGACGGCCTGGATCAGGTCGTTCTTGGTGCCGAAGTGGTAGCCGACGGCCGCGTTGTTGCCTTGCCCCGCCGCCTCGCTGATCTGGCGGCCGGAGACCGCCGCGATCCCCCGCTCAGCGAACAGCCGCTCGGCCGTCGCCATGATCAGCTCGCGGGTGCCCGGCGTCGGCCCCGCATGGCCTGTCCGTCCCGCCCGCCCTATCTGCCCGGCGCGCCCCGCCCGCCGCGCATCGCCGCTCCCGCCGCTTTCCACCGCTCCGCCACCGGGCCCTTCCCGTCCGCCGCGGGCCGCCTCAGCCCGCTCCCGCCGTTTGAGGCAGAAGGGTACTGATACCGGCGGTCGGGTGCGAGAAGAGCCCGGCGGTGCGGGGAGCGGCTATCCGAGGGTCCACTCCTGGTTGGTTCCCCCGTCCGTCGGCCACTGGATGACGATGCCGCCGGTGCTGGTCGAGCCGCCGGAGACGTCCACGACCTGGCCGCTGTTGAGGTTCTCGAGTTCGTAGCTCGCGTTGCTCGACGACGTGTACGAGCCGACGGCGTTCAGCGCCCATTCCTGGTTCGCGCCGCCGTTGCACGCGTACTGATCCAACTGAGTGCCCTGAGTGGTCGAGCTGCCCGGCACTTCAAGACACAGCCCGCTGTTCACGTTCGTCAGAGTGTAGATATTGCCGATCACTGCCTTGAGCTGCCACTGCTGGTTCGTTCCGCTGTGGTTGGTCCACTGGATGATCTTGGTGCCGCTCGCGGTGGACCCGCCGTTGACGTCCATGACCAGGGAGCTGTTGGCGTTGGTCAGATAGTGCGTGGCATTGGCCGGGTTCGACGTGCCGGTCCACGTCCCGGTGCTCTGGTCGAGCGTCCACGAGTTCTGCCATCCGACGGCGACCGTGCCGCCGGAGATGTCCATCGGCAGCCAGATCAGCGGCGAGGTGCCGAGGTTCGAGGTCGTCCAGCGGTCGCCGGCGTAGATGTACGTGGTGCCCGAGCTGCCGCTGACGGTGATGATGTTCGCGGTCTGCGTGTTGTACGTGTTCGTCCCGGCGGGCGCGAAGCTCTTCACCGCCGACCACGGCCCGGCCGGTGAACTCGCCGTCGCGTAGATGTTGTCGTTGGTGGACCAGCCGGTCAGATGCGAGGCGAGCAGGTAGTACGTGCTGCCGACGTGCACCATCGCCGGTGCCTCGTAGTCGGCCAGGAGCGAGACGCTGCCGCCGTTCGAGCTCCCCGCGCTCACGACGCTGAGATAGTCGGAGGAGAGCTTGTCGACGCGCAGTCCGTTGGCGCGGTCCTCAGTGAGCAGGTATGCCGTGCCGTTGGAGTCCTGGAACAGGCCGATGTCGCGGCTCTGGAAGCCGAGCGGCTGCGAGGCTCCGAGGTAGGTGTACGGGCCGCAGGGCGTGGAGCTCTCGGCCACGCCGGCCTCGGCGGCCGAGTAACCGGAGTTGTCGATGTGCATCCACATCACGTACTCGTGGGTCGAGGAGTTGTAGATGACCTTCGGCCGCTCCACGATCCGGTTCGGCCCGAGGTCGCCGCTGGACTGCAACGTCAGTGCTTTGCCTTGCAGGGTCCAGTTCTTCAGGTCGGTCGAGCTGTAGCAGGGGATGTCCTGGAACGACGTGTTCGAACTCGTCTCCCCGGTCTTGTCCTCGCCGTAGGCGTACCAGGTGCTGCCGACCTTGATGATGCCGAGGCCGTGGATCTGCAGGGCGGAGCCGGAGGTGGAGTTCCAGGCGGCGCCGGGGGTGAAGGTCGCGGTCAGGTCGGCGGCCGCTGCGGGCGAGGCCGGCCCGGCGAGGGCGAGCGCGAGGCCGATGGCGGCAGCCAGCGCGGTAGAGAGCAGGGTCCTGATTTTCAAGGATGTCTCCTTTCGTTCTCGTCGGGCCGGCCCGGTCGGGCCGCTTTCCGTCAGGTCACAGCGTCACCGCGGTGCCTCCGAAGGTGACGTTCAGGTGGCCGTTGGAGGCGAAGGACCAGCCGATGGCGCCGCTGTAGGAGGAGCAGCGGGAACCGTTGGTACCGGTCCAGAACTGGTCGGTGGAGTCGGTCTGGCCGACCAGCTTGTCGTTCGTGCCGCTGACGTTGAAGCGGCACGAGGTGTCGTTGCTGAACACCGAGTTGCCCGACTCCCAGTGGAAGTTGCGCTCGCCGTTGTCGATGCTCACGTCGTTGGTGATCGTCATGTTTCCGGGGTTGCTGTTGTAGGTGAACCCGTCGTGGCCGTTGTCGAAGGCGATGTCGTGCACGGCGATGTTGTTGACCGCGATCTTGTCGCCGCCGAGCTTGAATCCGTTCCTGTCGCCGTTGGAAGCCTGGGTCCCGTTGGTCAGCGTTCCCTGGTCGTAGGAGATCGAGTACTCGATCGTCACCGGGCTGATGGCGCCGGTGTCGGACTTGGTGAACAGGTCGTAGCCGTCGTCGATGTTGTTGTGCGAGACGTCGTATTCGAACACGTTGCCGGGGCCGACGGTCAGCTTGGCGTCGAAGCCGTCGGCGTTCTCGCCGGAGGAGTCGTCGTTGTCGTACGCCTCGGAGCTGATGACGAGGTTGTTCGCGGGCCAGGCGCTCTGGGCGGTGGTGGAGTCGATCCGGGAGATCTGCAGTCCGGTGTCGCGGTTGTCGCGGACGACGACGCGCTCGATGGTGTTGTTGCTGCCGCCGATGGCGATTCCATTGTCCCCGGCGTGCTGCACGATCAGGCCGAAGATGTGCCAGTAGGTGGCGTTGACCTGCAGGCCGCGGTTACTGGAGACCTCGCTCTGGGCGGAGAAGTCCAGGATCGGGGTCTCGCCCGGGTAGGCCGAGATCGTCTTGAGGGCGCTCGCGGTGCCGTTGTTGCCGGGCGCGATGGTGATCGTCTGGGTGTAGTTGTAGGTGCCGCCGCGCATGTAGATGGTGCCGCCGGCGCCAATGCGGGTGATCGCGGACGCGAGCGTGGTGGGGGCGGCGAGCGTGCCGGCCGCCGAGTCCGTGCCGTTGGTGGCCACGTAGAGGGCGCCGGTCACCGGGGAGCCGGTGGGGGTAGCGGACGCTGATGGCGATGCCGATGCGGATGCCGAGGGCTTCGACGAAGCGGAGGGGCTCGCGGGCGGCGTGGTGGTCGTACCGGAGGCGGCGTTCAGCGTCCACGACTTCGTCGTGGTGGAGTCGCAGCTGTTCTGCACGACCAGCGTGCCTGCCGTCGTGCCGTTGCTCGAGGTGTTCAGGCACTTGGCGCTGTTGACGTCGACCAGGTGGTACGTGCTGCCGCTCGCGGTGAGCGTCCACTGCTCGTTGGTCGACCCGTCGCAGGCCAGCTGCTCGATCGCCTTGCCCGCCGAGGTCGAGGATCCGGCGACGCCCAGGCACAGCTTGCTGGCCGCGGAGCTGATGCTGTATCCGGAGCCTGATGCGGCCAGGGCCCAGGTCTGGTTCGAGGATCCGGTGCAGCTCTGGACGTCGGCCTGGACGCCGCTGGCGGAGCTGGAGCCGGGCAGGTCGAGGCAGAGGCTGCTGCCCGCGTTGACGATGGTGTAGCTGCCGGCGCCGGCCGCCGCGCTGGCCGAACCGGGCAGGGCCACGACGAAGAGCGCGCCGATCAGCGTGGCCACGGCCGCCGCCGCGACGGCGGCGTACGCCCGCGCCCGCGTGCGGGCACGCCCGGGTCCGGTATTGCTGGGGAGATTCATCTTCAAAGCCTCCACGGCCTGAGCGAATAAGGGAGCTTAAAAAAGCCGCCACCCTCATAGCAGCCGTGCGAAGAGCTTCGCGTGGGGTAAAATACGGCGGCTTCGCAAACTTGGCAAGCAAGGGGATGAAGTTTTCAGCTCCGTGCCCGGCGGCCTCGGTAGAGTCTGGTTTCGTGCACACAGACCACCACCGCGCAGAGATCGCCCGGACGGTCGACGCGATCGTTCCCGTCGACGGCTTGGAGGCAGAGCACCGGCGCGCCGTGCTCGAGTGGGTCGACTCGGGTGTGCCGCTGTGCCGGCTCGTCCCGCCGGATCAGCCGCCGATGCATCTGGTTTCTTGCTTCGTGCCCTGTGATCCGGCGACGGGCGCGGTGCTGTTGACAGCCCATCGCAAGTCAGGCCTCGCGCTTCCGCCCGGCGGGCACTGCGAACCGGGCGAACTGCCCTGGCAGACGGTGCGGCGGGAGTGCGAGGAAGAGCTCGGCCTGCCTGCGGTCGCGCTGCCGTCGCTCGGTGCCGAGCCGCTGTTCGTCACCGTCACGGAGACGCAGGGCCCTACGGTACGCAAGCACACGGACGTGAGCCTCTGGTATGTGATCGAACTCGCGCGCACGGACGCCCGGCTGCGACCCGATCCAGGCGAGTTCGACGGCGTCCGCTGGGTCTCGTTCGACGAACTGCTGGCTGAGCCGATCGAAGGCATGGACCCGCACATGCACCGCTTCGCCCGCAAGCTCGGCACAGCGATGGGCTTCAACGATGCCTGATGTGCGCGCTTATGTCGCAGAGGACTTCGGCATCGAACTGACGTCGCTGGAGTCGATCGACGCGGGCGTAGACCGTGCGGCATCGAACTACCGCGGAGGCGCGGGTGGCGCATCGGCCTACGCCATCAAGTGGTCGTCGGGCGGGTCTGTAGCCGGTTTGGCCGTACCCAGCGCGCTTTCCTCACGTGGAGTGCGGGAGGTCGCGGCTCCGCTGCGCACCCTCGACGGCCGGCTCTATGCCGAACGCGAGGGGCGGCGGCTTTCCGTGACGCCCTGGGTCGGCGAGCGGCAGGGTATTGATGGTGGGCTGGATGAGGAGCAGTGGCGCGGGTTCGGCCGCTTGCTAGCCACGACGCACGCGCTTCCCCTGACGCCGAATCTCGCAGCTGTCCTACCTCGTGCGGCGCACCACGCAGACGTCGCCGCCGCCCGCCAAGCCGACGCGTTCCTGCGCGAGGGCAACCCGCTCGACGCGACGGCGGCCGATGCGCAACAGGTCTGGTTCGAGCACGCCGAGCACATCGAAATGCTGGCTGCGCGCGCGCAAAGCCTTGCCCCAGCAGTGACGCCCAGCACTATCTGCCATACCGATCCCCACCTCGGCAACGTGCTGGCCGCCCCCGGACGGATCTGGCTGATCGACTGGGATGACGCGGCGTGGTCGACGTCGGAGCAAGACCTGATGTTCGTGCTCGGCGGCACCTACGGCGACGAGCACATCGGCGACCGGGAACGCAGCTGGTTCTTCGACGGCTACGGCGAGGCCTCGATCGACCCGCTCCGACTCGCCTACTGGCGCTGCTCCCGCGCTTTGGTCGACGTGGCCGGCTTGGCCGAGGAAGCGTTTCGCGCGGGAGCTTTCGAGGTGGAGTGGCGCGCCACGGCGCTGCGCATGCTGCGGGCGAACTTCGCCGAAGACGGCTTCGTCGCACTGGCTCTGAGCTGATCGGGAAGCGGCGAAGAAAATCTTGGCGACACCCCGTGTGTGCGCCTGAACCTCGGGTACCCGGGGTTCAGGCGCACGGGATCTCCCCCCCGTCCCGTGACGCCGCCTCCCGCTCCTCTCCTCAACCCGCGGGAGGCCAGCGGAGCCCGCCGGCTGCAGCCAAGATGCCGGCGGGCTCCGCCATATCCTCTGCCGGCGGTCGCCGGTCAGCAGCGTTCGCGCAGCTCTTCCACTGCTTGCGCCGGCACTTCGCACGCACCGAGAGCCTCTTCGAGCTGCGCCACCGTACTCACCCCCAGGACCGGGACGACGGCCGGCGTGCCGCGCAGCAGCCAGGCGAGTGCGAGCTGGTTCGGTGTGACGCCGGCCTGCTCGGCGACCTTTCGCAGGCTTCGGATGCGCTCCGCGTTCCCCGGGCTCTGATACTGGCGGGCGATCGGCCGGTCGGCCCGCACGAACGCGCCGTCCTGCAATACGGAGTAGGCCATCAGCGACATGTCCGGCTGCTCGCCGACGTACCGCAGCAGCTCCTCGTCCGCAGCCTCCTGATTCGTGAAGCTCGCGCCCGGGTTGGGCCGCAGGAAGCTGTGACGCTGCTGGACCACCCGGTATCCGGGCACGCCAAGCTCCGCGGCAGCCGCGCGAGCCTGACGGATGCGCGAGGTCGGGTGGTTCGACACACCCGCCATGCCTACAACGCCGCGCTCGATCAGTTCGCCGAACGCGCCGACGGTCTCGACGAACTCCACATTGCGGTCCTCTATATGCGCGAACAGCAGGTCGATCCGCTCGATACCGAGGCGGCCCAGGCTGCCCTCGGTTGCCGACGCCACGACCCGTCGGGACAGACCCTCTGCGGTCCGAGACCAGGTGAGCTCCCCCACGTTCCCGCCCCCGGTCGTACCGACCGGCTGCGCGCCCACCTTCGTGCTGATGACCAGCTCGTCGCGGCAGCCGCGATCGGCGAGCCAGCGGCCGAGCAGCAGCTCGCTCTCCCGACCGGTGCAGCCCTCCCGCCAGAACGCATAGCAATCGGCTGTGTCGAGGAAGGTGCCGCCGGCCTCGCGGAACCGGTCGAGAATGGCGAACGAGGTGGCCTCGTCGACCGCGCTGCCGAAGGGAAGGGTGCCGAGGCACAGGGTGCTGATCTGCGGACCACCCGGTCCGCCCAATGACGTGAACTCCATGCCTCGAGCCTCACAGCTGGAGCGCACTCCAGGTCAAGTCGGCGGATGTGGCAAGCTGCCGTCATGTCCAGCGGCATTCATTCACCCGGCCGAACCGTGGAGCTGACCGGATTCTCCCTCGACACTCTGCGCTACTACGAGCGGATCGGGCTGATCGATCCGGTGCATCGGGCGGTCGGCGGCCAGCGCCGCTACAGCGAAGAGGACGTGGAGTGGCTCGGGATCCTGCGTTGCCTGCGCGACACCGGCATGCCGATCGCGCAGATGCGCGAGTACGCCGAACAGGCGCGCGGCGGGGACGAGACGGTCGCTGACCGGTTGGCCCTGCTCGAGGAGCACGATCAGAGCGTCGCGGAGCAGATCGAGCTGCTGGAGCGGCAGCGGGCCAAGCTTCGGGAGAAGATCGCCTTCTACCGGGCGAGCCTCGGCTGATCCCCAGCCGGGTGCGTCGGGCAGCGTAGGACGCCGGGGCGATGCAGGATGGAAGAATGCTGTTCGCCGACGTGGTCCAGGCCTCCGCCGCGGTCGCCGCGACGCGGTCCCGGCTGGCCAAGGTCGACGTCCTGGCCGCCGCTCTGCAGGCAGCCGCCGCGCCCGAGCCCGGAACAAGGTCGTCCGCCGCCGGCAAGGCCGCCGACGCGACACGCACCGCGATCCGTTCCGTCACCGGCTTCCTGACGGGCTTTCCGGTCCAGGGCCGGATCGGGACCGGCTGGCGCACCCTGGTCCGCCTCGAACGCCCGCCCGCCGCGGCGCCGTCGCTGACCGTCGCGGAAGTGGACGCCGCCCTGACCGCGCTGGCCGGCACGAGCGGGTCGGGGTCGCAGGCGCGGCGCGAGACGCTGCTCTCCGAGCTGCTCGGCCGCGCCACGGCCGTCGAGCAGGACTTCCTGATGCGGCTGCTGACCGGTGAGTTGCGCCAAGGCGCCCTCGAAGGCGTGATGCTCGACGCGATCGCCCGGGCGTGCTCGGCCGAGGGCGAGCGGGTACGCCGCGCCTTCATGCTCTCCGGCTCACTGCCCGACACGGCTGCCGCCGCGCTGCTCGACGGGGTCGAGGCGCTGGACGCGTTCGGACTCGAGATCGGCCGGCCCCTGCGGCCGATGCTCGCCTCTCCGGCCGCGTCCCTGGCCGAGGCGATCGACGAGCTCGGCGCGACTCGGGTCGAGTACAAGCTCGACGGCGCGCGCGTGCAGGTGCATCGGGACGGCGACGACGTGCACATCTACACCCGGACCCTGCGCGAGATCACCGAGAGCGTGCCGGAGTTGGTGGCTCTGGTGCGGGCGCTGCCGTGCGAATCGGTGGTCCTGGACGGCGAGACGCTGGCCCTGAACGACGACGGCCGGCCGCGCCCGTTCCAGGAGACGATGAGCCGCTTCGGTGCCGCGTCCGCGCACGAACTGCTGCTGCGGCCTTACTTCTTCGACTGCCTGCACCTGAACGGCACCGACCTGCTCGATGCGCCGTTATCGGAACGGGTCGAGGCGCTGCGCCGGGTCGCGGCGACCCACCTGATCCCGGGCGTGGCCGAGCCGACGGCCGAGCAGGCCGCGACGCTGCTGACCTCCGCGCTCGCGGACGGCCACGAAGGGGTCATGGTCAAGGCGCTGGCCAGTCCGTACGCAGCCGGACGGCGAGGCCGGGCCTGGCAGAAGGTCAAGCCGGTGCACACCCTCGACCTGGTCGTGCTCGGCGCCGAATGGGGGCACGGGCGCCGGACCGGGATGCTCAGCAACCTGCATCTCGGCGCCCGCGACCCGGACGGCGGAGCGCCGGTGATGGTCGGCAAGACTTTCAAGGGGCTCACCGACGAACTGCTGGCCTGGCAGACCACGACGTTTCCCGAGTACGAGCAGCGACGCACCAAGGCGGCCGTCTTCCTGCGACCGGAGCTGGTGGTGGAGATCGCGCTCGACGGCGCGCAGGTCAGCCCGCGCTACCCCGGCGGCGTCGCGCTGCGCTTCGCCCGGGTCGTGCGCTACCGCCCGGACAAGGAGGCGGCGCAGGCCGACACCATCGACGCGGTCCGCGCGCTGCTGCCGGGCGGCCGACCGGATCAGTGATGGCCGCCTCCCGCCCCTCCCGCGTGGTGGGCCGTGGCGGCGTGGTGCGCGGCCGCCACTGAGGCGTGGATCGCGGCGTCGACGGCGGCTTCCACGGCTGCGTCGACCCCCGCCTGCACGCCTTCCATCGCCTCGCCGACTGCACGCGAAGCCGGGTCGCCCTTGGCGATGAGGTTCAGGCGAGCCCTCGCGGGGCTTCCCTCGCGGCCCGGGTACAGCACCTTGTCGAGGCCGATCACGTGCACCAG
The DNA here is from genome assembly GCF_000504285.1 of Actinospica robiniae DSM 44927. Classification (NCBI taxonomy): domain Bacteria; kingdom Bacillati; phylum Actinomycetota; class Actinomycetes; order Catenulisporales; family Actinospicaceae; genus Actinospica; species Actinospica robiniae. The sequence continues at coordinate 2,619,443 of NZ_KI632511.1, forward strand.
AGCGCCGAACGCCGCCTCCACGGCCGCGACAGGCTCCTGCGACAGCGCGATCCCGTCGAGGCGCGCGCGAGCCGCGGCGACCGGCGTGGGATCCACGGTGATCCACCGCGTGCTGGTGAAGACGCCCAGCGCCTTGCTTCGCTGCTCGCGGACGATGCCGAGCTTGGCCAGCTGCCGCAGGTACGTGGTGACCGGGTGCGACCGGCTCCGCGCCACCCAGGTCTTCGGTTTCGGCGGGCGGCCGCCGCCGGTGACTTTGGCGATGTCGGCCAGCGCGGCGTCGAGCAGCACGTCCCCGGTGGGCGCCGGATCGAGGATCACGATCCGCTCGTCCCGGATGCCGACCCGCTCCGCGATGACCAGGCTCACCAGTTCGGCCCCCGCCAGCGCGAAGTGCAACGTGGTGGCCCCGCTCACCCGACCGTCCGGGCGCAGCGCGACGAGGACGATCTCCTCCCCAAGATTTGGCATACCTCGACGATAACCGCGACGTCCGTCGCGCGGTTCACTCGCCGGGTGGGGCCGAACGCTCCTCCAGCAGGCGGGCGAAGCGTTTGAGGGAGCGCGTGACCATGTACTCCACGACCGGCTTGGCCAGGGCGTATCCGAACGCGCCGACGGTCCCGCCGGGGATCTCGAGGTCTTCGTACCAGGTCAGGGTCGTGCCACGGGACACGTCCTCGTCCCCGGCCACCTCGAAGGCGCCGGTGCCGCGTACGACGTTGCCGGTGTGGCGCACCACGCAGCGCTTCGGCGGCTCCCATTCGGTCACCACCATGGTGTCGAGGAAGCCGAGCGGACCGAAGCCGGTGAACGCTTCGATCCGCCCGCCGACGCCCCGGCCGTCCCCGTCGACGGTGCGCACCTTCGTGGCCGTGATCCACGCGCTCTGCGAACGCCAGTCGGTCAGCGCCGCCCAGACATCGTCGGCGGCGACCCGGACCCGGACACTGATCGAGACCTGACTCTCACTCATATGGTCTAGTTTGCCCGACCCTGCGCCCGCGCCCTCGCCGACACCACGGGAGCCGGAGCACACGAACGGGTGAGGCTACGCGGCGACTACGGCCGCGGTCGTCCGTCCGCCGTCGACGTCCAGCACGATGCCGTGCACGAACTTCGCCTCGTCGCTCGCCAGGTAGACGGCGGCGTACGCGATTTCCTCCGGGGTGCCCACCCGACCGGCCGGCGTGCCGTTCATCATGACGTCGCCCGGGTGCGCGCCGTGCGTCATCGGCTCGTGCACCACGCCCGGCGAGATGGCGTTGACCCGGACACCCTGGGGCCCGAACTCCGCCGCCCACGCGCGGGTCAGCGTCTCCATCGCACCCTTGGTGGAGCTGTAGAGCGCGCTGACGGGGATGCCGAGGCGGGAGATCCACGAGCCCAGGTTGACGATCGCGCCGCCGCCGGATTCCGCCATGGCCGGTGCGAGCGCGGCGGTGAGGAAGAACGGCGCCTTCACGTTCACCGCGTAGACCAGGTCGAACGTCTTGTCGTCGACGGTCGTGGTGGTCGAGGGCGGGTAGATGCCGGCGTTGTTGACGAGGATGTCGATCCGGCCGCCGAGCACCGTGGCGGCTCGGTCGGCGAGGGCGCGCGAGGCCTCGGGAGTGCCGTCGAGGTCCGCTTCGACGAAGTCGGCGCGGCCGCCGCGGGCGCGGATGGCCTCGACCACCTCGGCTCCGCGGTCGGCGCTGCGGCCGGAGATCACGACGTGCGCTCCCTCGGCGTAGTACGGCCGACCTGCAGCAGCAGTGAGCCGAGCGGGCAGTGGTCGCCCTGCTCCTCGTAGCGCTGGACCACGACATCGCGCCAGCGCCCCCAGGCTTCCCACGAGTCCAGACAGCCCAGATAAGGCTGCTGATCCTCGAGCACGCGGTCGGCCTCGTACTGCGCGACAGCGAGCAGCAGCTCGTCCTTGCCGCCGGGGAAGTAGTGGAACAGCTGGCTCTTGCTGGTGCGCGTGCGCGCCATCACGTCGTCGAGTGTCACCGCCGCGACGCCGCGTTCCCGCAGCACTTCGGCCGCGCCGTCGATGATCCGTAGACGGGTCGCCCGACCCTTCGCCGTCAGCTCCCGGGCCATGGGACGCGCCTCCCGCTCAGACAGTGATCGCATGAAAGTCAGTGATCGAACGAAGTGGACCGATCAGTCCATTACCTTAACCCCTCGCGCGCCCCGTACACCCCGCCGACACCGCCCAGACCCCCTGCGTACCCTGACTCCTCTCGCGCCCGCCGCCGTCAAGACCGGACAGCGTTTTCTCAGGAATTTCTACCGTTCGGCGTCCCGCAGAGACCACTGGCCGCGCGACGGCGCCGCCTCCCCTGGCCGGGTCGCCGCTCCCGCCCTACTTTGCACGCACTAGTGCACCTGAACACTCATATACCCGATCTTGTGGGGAGATTCATGGCCCTGTCCTCGCACTCCGCATCCGGCGCCGCGCGCGGCGCTCCAGGCGGGATCGCACTGAAGCGTGAGATCGGCTTCATCGGCCTCACCTGGTCCTCGATGGGCTCGATCATCGGCTCCGGCTGGTTGTTCGGCGCCCTCTACGCAGCCCAGGCCGCGGGTACCGCGGCGCTCCTGTCCTGGGGTATCGGCGCGATCGCGATCATCATCCTGGCGCTCGTGCACGCGGAGCTCGGCGGCACCTATCCGGTCGCGGGCGGCACGGGACGTTTCCCGCACTACGCGTTCGGCTCGGTGGCCGGAGCGTCCTTCGGGTGGTTCTCCTACCTGCAGGCCGTCGCGGTCGCCCCGATCGAGGTCTACGCCGCCATCAAGTACGCCTCGGTCCACCTGACCTGGCTGCAGAAGAGCAACGGCACACTGACCTGGCAGGGTCTGCTCATCGCGATCGGGATGATGGCCCTGTTCACGCTGATCAACTTCCTCGGCGTGCGCTGGCTCGCGTTCACCAACTCCGCGGCCACCTGGTGGAAGCTCGCGGTCCCGGTTTTCGTGATCATCGTCCTGGCGACCACCCACTTCCACGGCTCCAACTTCGGCGCCGGCGGGTTCGCCCCGTCCGGCACCGAGGGCGTGCTGTCCGCGGTCTCCACCAGCGGCATCATGTTCGCGCTGCTCGGCTTCGAGCAGGCCGACCAGTTGGCCGGCGAGGCGCGCAACCCGCAGAAGGACATCCCGCGGGCGGTGATCGGCTCCATCCTGATCGGCGCGCTGGTCTACATGCTGTTGCAGGTGGTCTTCATCGCGGCGCTGCCCTCGTCCTCGTTCGCGCACGGCTGGGCGAGCCTGTCGTTCAAGGGCGACGCCGGTCCGTTCGCGGGCCTGGCCAGCCTGATCGGGCTCAGCTGGCTCGGCGCGATCCTGTACATCGACGCGATCATCTCGCCCTCGGGCACCGGGCTGATCTACACCACCGCCTCTTCCCGGGTGTCCTACGGCCTGTCCCGCAACGGCTACGTGCCACCCCTGTTCGAGAAGACCGACAAGCGGCGGGTGCCGTGGTTCGGCCTGCTGGTCGCCTTCGTCATCGGCTGTATCGCCTTCCTGCCGTTCCCGACCTGGAAATCGCTGGTCGGCTTCGTCACCTCGGCCAGCGTGCTGATGTACGCCGGGGCGCCACTGGCCTTCGGCGCGCTGCGGCAGCAGGACCGCGACCGCTACCGGCCGTTCAAGCTCGGCGGCGGCTCGATCATCTCGCCGCTGGCCTTCATGGTCTCCGGCCTGGTCATCTACTGGTCCGGCTGGGACACGCTGCAGAAGCTCGGTTTCGCCATCGTCATCGGCTACCTGCTGATCGGCGCGAACTTCCTGCTCAAGCTCAATCCGCGGCTGCCCCGGCTGGACTGGAAGGCCGCGCAGTGGCTGCCGGTCTACCTGATCGGCCTGGGCACGATCTCCTGGCAGGGCCGTTACTGCAGCGCGGGTCCCGCCTCCACCACCCAGTGCTTCGCCACCAACCGGATCCCGCAGTGGTGGGACCTGGCCATCGTCCTGGTCTTCAGCCTGCTGATCTACTTCTGGGCGATGGCCGTACGTCTGCCGGACGAGCAGGCACTGACCTACATCGGCGACGTGAACGCGCAGATCGGGTCGGCCGACGAGACCGCCCCGGAGAGCGCGGTGGTCGACGCCGCGACCAGCAGCGCGCCGCTCGCGGAGGTCGCGGCCGGCGACGACGCGGCCGCGGCTCCGGAGGATCCGGCGGCGACCGATCCGCCGCCGACCGAACCCTGAGATCCACTGAAAGCCGGCTAGTTGGCCGGGGAGGCCGCGGGGTCCGTGACCGCGGCCTCGCCCCGGACGACGATCGGCCGGTTGTGGATGTAGAGCTTGCGCCGGTCGCCGACATCCAGGCGGCTCGGCAGCGGCAGCTGGTAGTCCACCGGGCGACGGTGGTCGGCCAGCTGCCGCTTCGGGTTGTAGACGGTGTTGAACTTCCAGAGCATCCGGGCGAAGTTCGTCTGGCCGTGCAGCAGGTTGCGCCCGAGCAGCTGCGCCGCGCCGAGCGCGGTGCGCAGGCCGAGGTGCTTGCGGTTGATCACGGCCTGGGTCCGGACGAGCTCGCGGTAGAACTCGGGCAGCGGCAGCGTGGTGGGCACGACGGCGTGCTGGATGTCGAAGAGCCGGTAGTCGCGGGTGGTCAGCCGGCGCGACTCGGTGTGCCAGATCTCGGTGCCGGGGTACGGCGTCATCACCGTCAGGTGCACGATCTCCGGCACCGCCAGCGCGAACTCGCGCACGACGCGGAAGCGCTCCTCGTCCCACGCCGGGTCCACGATCAGGTTGATCGCCACGTTGATGCCGAGCCGGCGGGCCGCCTCGAGCGCACGGAAGTTGTCATCGGGGCTCACCCGTTTGCGGTACAGGTCCAGGCCTTCGGCGTCGATGGCCTCCATGCCGAGGAACATGTAGCGCAGCCCGAGCCTGGTCCAGCGCTCGAAGACCTCCTCGTTGCGCAGCAGGACGTCGCTGCGCGTCTCGAGGTAGTAGCGCTTGCGGATCTTGCGGCGTTCGAGCTCGGCGGCGATGGCGTGGCCGTGCTCGGGCTTGATGAAGGCGACGTCGTCGACGATGAACACATTCGGTTCGCGGATGCTCGCCATCTCCGCGCCGGCGGCCTCGGGCGAGGCCTTGCGGTAGCTGCGGCCGTAGAAGGTCCAGGCGGAGCAGAACGAGCAGTCCCACGGACAGCCGCGGGTGAACTCGATCGAGGCGCAGGGGTCGAGCTCGCCGATGAAGTAGCGCCGCCGATGGCGCGTCAGATCGCGGGCCGGCAGCGGGCTGTCGATGCTGTGCAGCATCAGCGGCTCGGGTCCCTGGCCGGCCGAGGTGACGATGCCGGGCACGTCCGCCACGCCCCCATCGCGCACCGCCTGGAGCAGCGGGCCGACGGCGGTCTCGCCCTCGCCGCGCACCACCGCGTCCACGGCGCCCTCGGCCTGCTCGATCACCTCCTGGGCCACGAAGGAGACGCTGTGGCCGCCGAAGAAGACGAAGCAGCCTGGGACGGTCCGCTTCACCTTGTGCGCGAGCTCGATCGCCTCGGGGATGTTGGCCAGGTAGTTGAGCGAGACGCCGAGGGCCTCGGGCTGGAACGAGGCGATCTCCCGGGCCAGCTCCTTGGCGTCGCTCACCTGCAGATCCACGAGCCGGACCTCGTGGCCCGCATCCCGGGCCGCCCCGGCCACCCGCTCGAGGCCGAGCGGTTCGAGCCGCAGGAAGATCTCCGAGTACATCAGGGCACTGGGGTGGACGAGCAGCAGGCGCATGGATCACCTCGGCGTGGGACGGACGGGGACGCGCGGCCCCGACGAGCCAGGCGTCTTCCATTGTCCGTTTCGTCCCCTGGCGCTGTCGCGCCGAGAAGACCGGACGAGTGACGCCCGATCAGGCCGGTCCGGCGAGTTCCTCGCGCGCCTCGTGCTCGACCAGGATCGGCACGAAGGTGCGCACCCGGCTGTGGTCGAAGCGGTGGTACGCACCGTCGACCGCGGCGCCGACCCGTTCCGGCGCGACGTCGGGGTAACGGCGGCGCAGGCGCTGCTTGACCAGGCCGATCGCGTCGTGTTCGAGTTCGGGCGAGGGGGCTGTGGGCGAGTCGGGGCGAGCGGGCATGTTCGCAGGCATCTAAGGCCTCCTGGAGCCGGTTGCGTCATTCTGGCCATCCGTATTGCCCGGCGACGGGAGAACAATCAGGCCTCGATCGATCAGTGCCGCCTCCCGTGTGGGTGCCGGGGAGTAGCCTGCGCGGGTGATCGAAGAATTTCGCCGCGATGCGCTCAGCACGTTCGACGGCCTGCCCGTACGCGTATTCGCCTGGGACGGCGACGAGGACCCGCCCCGCCCGGAGATACCCGCCGACGTCGAGGCCTTCGCCTGGCGCGTCGGGGTCGACGAGTACGGCGACGCCAATTCGCAGGACATCTTCCCGCTGTTCCTGGAGCACGTCGACACCACCCGCATCAGGGCACTAATACTGGCGGCCTGGGACGGGGACGTCTCGGGCGAGGACGTCGACAAGTTCCAGGCGGCCCTGGCCGCGGCGGCCGACCGCTTCCCCGCGCTCGAGGCGCTGTTCGTCTCGGACATCCCGCAGGATCTGTCCGAGATCTCCTGGATCGAGCAGCGGGATCCGACCGCGCTGATCGCCGCGTTCCCCCGGCTGCGCGTGCTCGGGCTGCGGGGCGGGATCGAAGGGCCCTTCGAGCCGCTGAACCACGCCGGGATCGAAGAGCTCGTCATGCAGAGCGGCGGTCTCGCGCCGCGGGCGGTCCGCGCCGTTGCCGCCTCGAACCTGCCCGCGCTCGCGAGCCTGGACCTCTATCTCGGGATCACGGAGTACGGCGGCGGCGCCACCTCGCGGGACCTCGAGCCGATTCTGTCCGGTGCCGCCTTCCCCGCGTTGCGCCACCTGGGTCTGCGCGACGCGCAGGACGCGGACGAGCTGGCCGCCGCGCTCGCGCATGCCCCGGTCGTGGCCCAGCTCACATCGCTCAACCTCTCGCTCGGCACGCTGAGCGACGTCGGCGCCGCGGCTCTGCTCGCGGGCCAGCCGCTCACCCACCTCAAACAGCTCGACCTGCACCACCACTTCCTGTCCGACGCGATGATGGAGCGGCTGCGGCAGGAGCTGCCCGGAGTGGAGCTGGACCTGGCAGAGCAGCAGGAACCCGATTCGTGGGGTCACATCGCGGACGGAGACCGGGAGCTGTTCCGCTACGTCGCCGTCTCCGAGTGAGCCGCCGTCAGTCTCGGCCCTCGGCCAGCCGGTCAGCCTGGGACTCCAGGAAGCGCCGCTCTGGCTCGCTGGCCGTGCGCCGCGCGGCTTCGCGGTAGCTCTCGCGGGCGCGGGAGTGATCGCCGGCCATCTCCAGCAGGTGCGCGCGTACCGCGTGCAGCCGGTGGTGGCCGGCCATCCGCTCGTCCTCGTCCAACGGGCGGAGCAGGTCGAGGCCGGCCTGCGGGCCGTCGGCCATGGCTGCGGCGACGGCGTGGTTCAGCGTCACCACGGGATTGGGTGACGCCCGCTCGAGCAGGCGGTACAGCAGGACGATCTGCCGCCAGTCGGTCTCTTCGGCGCTGGGCGCCTCTGCGTGCACGGCGGCGATGGCGGCCTGAAGTTGGTAAGGGCCGGAGGATCCGCCGGACAACGCCTCGGCCGTCAGCGCGAGGCCTTCATCGATCGCGGCGGCGTCCCACCGCGTGCGGTCCTGTTCCGCGAGCGGGATGAGATCGCCGGCGTCGTCGGTGCGCGCGGGCCGGCGGGCGTCGGTCAGCAGCATGAGCGCGAGCAGGGCCGCGACCTCCGGCATACCCGGCAGCGATCGGCGCAGGAGCCGGGTGAGCCGGATCGCCTCGCTGCTCAGCTCGACCTGGTGCAGGTCCTCGCCGGCGGTGCTCGTCGAACCCTCGTTGAAGATCAGGTAGAGGACGTGCAGGACCACGCCGAGCCGCTCCGGCAGCTCCGCGGCCGGCGGCAGCTCGAACTTCGCGCCGTCGCCGCGCACCCGCTGCTTGGCCCGGCTGATCCGCTGCGCCATCGTCGCCTCGGGAACGAGGAAGGCGCGCGCGATCTGACTCGTGGTCAGCCCGCCGCAGGCCCGCAGCGTCAACGCCAGCTGCGACGGCGGCGACAGGCTCGGGTGGCAGCACAGGAAGAGCAGGACCAGAGAATCGTCGCGGTCCGGCCGGGGCAGGTCGCCCGGCGCGTCTTCGGTCGGCTCCTCCGCACGGACCATCGCCGCCACGGCCGCCTCGCGGCGCCTGCGCGCGAGGTCGCTGCGTCCGCGGTCGACGAGCCTGCGGTGGGCGACCCGGGTCAGCCAGCCGACCGGGTTCTCCGGGACGCCGTCCTCGCGCCACTGCACGATCGCGTCGAGCAGCGCGTCCTGAACCGCGTCCTCGCACTCCTCGAACCTGCCGTAGCGGCGCACCAGGGCGCCCACCACCTGCGGGACCAGGTCTCGCAGCAGCTCGTCGATGTCTCGGTCCGCAGCAGGCATACGAGCGCAAGATTAGCCTGAGCCGGGCCCGGGGGCCTCGACGGGCCCCCGGGCGAGTCGATCAAGCCGCGGCGCCGTCGCTGAAGACGATCGGCCGCACCTCGACCCCGAGGCCTTCGATCTTCGCGTCCGGGATCATCGCGGCCACCTCGATCGCGCGCTCCCGGTCCTTGACGTCGATCACGTAAGCGCCGCCGACCAGCTCCTTGGCCTCGGCGTAGGGGCCGTCTGTCACCGCGGGCACGCCGCCGCGCACGCGGACCACGGCGCCCTGGTCCGGACCGGCCAGGGCAAAGGTCCCGACGAACTCGCCGGAAGCCTTGACCGCCTCCATGAAATCGCCGTGACCTTGGAAGACGGCATTGCGCTCCTCCTGCGACAGTGCGTCCAGGACCTCGGCGTCCGGGTAGAGCATGATCAGGTACTTCATGGGTCGCTCCTCGTTCGGTGAGGCGCCGGTGCGCCTCTTCACTCCTCTATCGGAGCCGGGACGGGGTTCTCGACATCACCCGCGAGAATCTTCCGGGAGATTTTTGAGCGTTCTCCGGCCGGGTCTCCGGCTCGGTCCCCGGCTGAGGTCTCCATCGGGGGGTCGGCGGGCCGGCGTCACATCGCCTTGACAAGCATCCGGCGCGGCCAGCAGGCTGCTCTCAGCCATGGTGCGCTGACGGTGTTGTCTGAGCACGATCCCTCATCGCCGCCAAAGGAGACGCAGTTGCGCGCCACCCGTGCCGCCAAGCCGGCCGGCTTCCGGCTGGTTGCGCTGCTCCTCACCCTCGCTCTGCTCGCGGCCGGCTGCTCCACGAACCCGGCCGGCTCGTCCCGGACCGCGGCCGCCGCGTCGCGCGCAGCCTCGTCCACCGCGTCGTCCAGGGCGGCGTCCAGGGCGGCGTCCGGGCTGTCGTACGTCGCGATGGGCAGTTCCTTCGCGGCCGGCCCGGGCATCGAGCCGGCGGAGCCGGGCAGCCCGGCCGGCTGCGTGCGCTCGGCGCGCAATTACGCCAACCTCGTCGCCGCGCAGATCGGCGCCCGGCTGACCGACGTCTCGTGCATCGGCGCCACCACCGACAACATCCTCACGCACAGGCAGGGCGGCCGGCCGCCGCAGATCGACGCCGTCGGCCGGGGGACGCGGCTCGTCACGGTGACGATCGGCGGCAACGACATCGACTACTTCGGCAGCCTGTCCGCCTACTCCTGTCACGACGGCGGCAGCACGTCGTGCCACCTCGTCGACGTCGGCGCGATCGAGCGGACGCTGCCCTCGCTGACGGGCCGTCTGGAGAACGTCGTGACCGCGATCCGGGCGCGCGCGCCGCATGCCAGGGTGCTGCTCGTGACCTACTTCACCGTCTTGCCGGCCGCCGGAGGCTGCGCGAACGTGCCGCTCAGCGCCGGCCACCTCGCCTTCGAACGCTCACTCGCCGCCACCCTGGCCCAGGACACCGCCACTGCCGCCCACGCGACCGGCGCGACCCTGGTCGACCTGGCGGGCGCAAGCGAGCAGCACGACGCCTGCTCCACGCAGCCGTGGGTGAACGCGTTCTACACGACCTCCGGCGACTGGCCGTACCACCCCACCCCCGCCGGCATGGCCGGCGCCGCGCGCTTGATCGAGCAGACGCTGGCGGCCAAGGCGACCTAGCGCGGCTTGGCGCGGATCAGTGGGGCTTACAGCTCAGCGCGGCCGCGCGCTCGGAGGATCAGCCGAGCAGGGTCTCGCCGACGATCTGATCGCCCATCACCTCCCCGGTCGGCCGGAACCCGAGCCTGAGGTAGAAGTCCTGCGGGCCGTGCTCGCCCGGGATCCACAGCACCGTCGCCCGCTTCTGCCCGCGACGACGCGCCTCGGCCAGCACGGACTCCACCGCGAACCGGCCGTACCCGCGCCCCTGGCAGTCGGCTGCGATATTCAGCCGCCAGATCCCGCAGCGGAAGGCCTCGACCGGGCTCTGCGGGTCGAAGCCCCCCATGACGAACCCCACGACGTCATCGCCGTCGCGCACGAGCCGCGGCCAGGCTATCTCGGGGCTCGCATAGGCCTCCGCGAGCGACCACGCGACCGGGGCCACGAAGTCCTCCTGCTCCGGCCGCACCTTCAGACGGCACGCAGCGCCCACGTTCTCCGGCGTGATCGCCTCAAGCTGCAGTGATGAAGTCATCCCGCGACACTATCCGCCGCCACTGACATCCAGCCGATGTAAGGAAGCGCGGCCGCGGGCCTACTGGAGGACTACTTCCTCGACGCCTATCAGTACCTTCTGTTCGCCGCTGGTCCGCGTCTCGCCGAGATGCTTCCAGCTGTTGTCCGTCTGGGCGTAGGCGCGCTCCGCCACGATCGGAACCACTTCCCACGTCTCCCCGGGCCGCGCCGGCCCGGACATGGACGCACTGAATCCGTCAGCATCCATCGGGACCTCGCTCGCCGCACACGGGACTCCGGGCACGCAGACCTCGTCGTGGACGGTGACGGGCGCGTCCAGGTCGTAGCCGTCGCTGACGAGAGCGGCGTGGAGCTGGGCACTGGTCAGGTGCAGCACGGGCGGCGACGACGCGTCAGCGATCTTCAGTGACGCCACGGGATGAGCATAATCAAGGCCCGTGTACCACTGGCCGTAGGTGATCTCCACGCCGTGGATGAGGCAATACCAGCACGCGTTGGGATTCGGCGAGCTCGGGGGCTCGATCGTGGCCCGGGCCACGTCGTCCACGTGGACCGCATCGGGGCTCGCCGAACATGGTGCGAGGAACGAGCAGTAGTCGTTGTCGTATACCTCAGTCGTCGCGCGCAGCGGCGCCGACCGCGTCGGCGCGCTCACCGACGTGTCCACCGATCCGCCGAAGATCTCCAGCGCCCCCGCCACGAGCACGACGGCGACGCCGGTCACGGCCACCGTCCGGGCCATCCGTCGGCGCATGGCCGGCTCCGTCCCCCGTTCCCCCAGTTCCAGCACGGCGTCAGTGTAAGACAAAACCCTTGCATTAGTCCGAACGGGTGGAGTCAGGCCTGTCCGTCCACCTCAACGGCCCAGTCGTGTGATCATCTGGCGCGCAGCGGGGAAGGGCGATCTCGACACGGGAAGGCGGTCGGGCCTTGGAGCACAAAGACGCGAACGACCCGTCCGGGGAGTCGGACGAGGAGACGGAGCAGCCGCCGCGGCGCCGCATGCTGCTCTCCGCCGCCGGGTTCATGCTGCTGGCGATCACCACGACGAACTCCATAACCCGGCGCGGCTCGACCGCGATGAGCAACGCCGGCGGCAGCCACCCGCAGGCGCTCGACCCCGCACCGGGCCTGGACGACCCCTCCCTGCCCGACGGCAGCGACCCGTCCGGCACCTCGCCCACCGACAAGCCGCAGTCCCGGTTGGCCTCGGCGCCGCGCTACTACGTGGACGACTCCGCCGGGCCCACGGCGATCGCGCTCACCCTCGACGACGGCCCGCACCCGATCTACACGCTGCAGATCCTCGAGATCCTTGACCGCTACGACATCAAGGCCACGTTCAACATGATCGGCAAGCAGGTCCGCGGCAACCTCGCCCTGGTGCGCGAGGTCTCGGCCGCCGGCCACACGATCACGAACCACACCTGGGACCACGCCGACATGCGTAAGTACTCGGCCGCCCGCATCGTGTCCGAGATAGACGCCTGCAACGACGCCCTCGCCGACGCGAATCAGCAGCCCACGATCTTCCGCGCGCCCTACGGCTACTGGACCCCCGCCGTCTTCGCGGCCTGTGCCACCCGCTCGCTCACCCCGCTGGGCTGGTCCGTGGACCCGCAGGACTGGGACACCGCGCACGTGAGCACGCAGGACATCGTCAACACGGTGCTGCGCACCACCCACGAGCACGACATCATCCTGGAGCACGACGGCGGCGGCGACCGCAGCAACACCGTCGCGGCGCTGCAGATCTTCCTCCCGGAACTGCTCGACCGCGGCTTCGTCTTCACCGCAGTCTGAGGCCGGCGGCTCATCCGCCCCAAAAGGCCCGTAGCCGTTCCGCGTAAGGCAGGCGCAGCTCGGGCGAAGCGCTCTGCGCCATCGGCTTCGTCCGATACAGATCGTCGCCGGCGTACCGCGGGAAGACGTGCACGTGGTAGTGCCAGACGTCTTGGTTGCCGGCTGGTTCGTTGTGCTGTCGCGTCGAGATCCCGTCGCAGCCGTATGTATCGCGCATGGCGAGCGCCACCTCGCGGACCACGTCGTGGACGGCGTGGCCGGCATCGGGCGGCAGGCCGTACAGGTTCTCGTAGTGGCCGGTCGGAACGACGAGGACGTGGCCGAGGTTGTTCGGCCACCAGCGCGGGGCGATGAACGCCATCGCCTCGGGCGTGCGGCGCACGATGTCGCGCTGGGAGTTCAGCCAGTCCTCGCCACCGGCTGCCAGGCGGCAGAAGGGGCACACGTAGCCGGCGGGCGCATGAGTGATCGTCACAGGGAACGACCATGGCCCGTCAGCCTGCCACGGAGCAAGCCCGGGCCGGGCCCGAGCGGCCCGGCCCTCTGACGACACGTCGGCTCCGCGCGCCCAGCGCCCGCCCTGGAGGCGCGCGGGCAGGCTAGGGTGGCGCGGGTGATCCAGGCGCTGTTGATCCTGCTGGCAGTCGTGCTGACCGCACTGTGCGCCGTGTTCGTGGCCGCGGAGTTCTCGCTGACCACGGTCGAGCGTTCGCGGGTGGAGCAGGCCGCGGCGGCCGGGGACCGGCGGGCGGCGGGGGTGCTCGACGCGGTGCGGCACTTGACCATCCAGCTCTCCGCGGCCCAGCTGGGCATCACCGTGACGAGCCTGGTGATCGGCATGGCGGCGGAGCCGTCGATCGCGACCCTGCTGCGCGGGCCGCTGCGGGCGCTCGGGCTCTCGCCGGACACGGCGCAGAGCGCGGCGCTGGTGATCGGGCTGCTCGTCTCGACCGGCGTGCTGATGGTGGCCGGCGAGCTGGTCCCGAAGAACCTGGCGATCACCAACCCGCTGGGCGTGGCGAAGGCGGTCACCGGGCCACTGCGCATGTTCGCCACCGCGTTCAGCGTGTTCATCAGGCATCTGAACCGGGCTGCGAACCGGGTCGTGCGCGCGTACGGGCTGTCCCCGACCGAGGAGCTCGCCTCCGCACGCACTCCGCAGGAATTGGTGGCGCTGGCACGGCATTCCGCCCGCGAGGGGACGATAGAGCGGGACACGGCCGAGCACTTCGTCCGGGCTCTGCGACTGCGCGAGCTGAAGGCGGAGAACGTGATGACGCCCCGGGTCGACGTCCAGGCCCTCGGTCTCGACGCGACCGCGCGGGAGGTCGCGCAACTGAGCGCGGCGACCGGCTTCTCACGCTTCCCGGTCTGGCGCGATTCGCTCGACGACGTGGTGGGCGTGGTGCACATCAAGGCCGCGCTGACCATCCCGGCCGAACTGCGCGGCCGCATGCCGGTCGTCGACCTGATGTCAGATCCGTTGCTGGTGCCCGAGTCGCTGCCCGCCGACGTGCTCCTGGAACGGGTGCGCGGAGTGCCGGGCCTGGCCGTAGTGCTCGACGAGTACGGCGGGATGGCCGGGGTGGTCAGCGTGGAGGACGTCCTCGAGGAGATCGTCGGCGAGATCCGCGACGAGCACGATCCCGAGCGCAACGGCGAGATGGTCGAACTGGAGGCGGGCGCCGGACGCCGGCGATGGAGCGTGGACGGCGTCGTGCGGATTCACCAGCTGAGCGCCCTGGGGCTGGTGGTGCCCGCCGGGCCCTACGAGACCCTGGCCGGGCTGATCGCGGCGGACCTCGGCCGCATCCCGAAGGTCGGGGACCGGATCGAAGCGGGCGGGTGGGAGTTGCGGGTCAAGCGCGTCGAGCACCACACGGCGGAGCGAGTGGAGATCACGACGCCGGCGGCTGAGTCAGGTGCTCACGACGACAGTCACGATCACGAGCACAGACACCGGTTCGGGTACGGACACGGGGATCACCACGACGGGCAGGAAAAGGAGGAGGCATGAGCGAGCTTGCGAGCTCATCATTCAGCACAGTGCGCCCGCGAATGCGCCTACCGAGCGCCAGCGAGGTGGTGTCATGAGCGTCGTGGAACTCCTCATCGGCGTGTTGACGCTGGTGACCAACGCGTTCTTCGTCGGCGGCGAGTTCGCCCTGGTCTCGGTGCGCCGCAGCCAGATCGAGCCGCGGGCCGAGGCCGGCAATCGCAGGGCCCGGACGGTGATGTGGGGGCTCGAACACGTCTCCGGCCTCCTGGCGACGGCTCAGCTCGGGGTGACCGCATCGTCACTGGTGCTGGGCGCCGTGACGGAGCCGGCGATGTCGCACCTGCTCGAACCGGTGCTCGCCGACATCGGGCTGCCGTCCGGGTTGATCCACACGATCGCGTTCGTGATCGCGCTGGCGCTCGCGACCTACGCCCACATGCTCTTCGGCGAGATGGTGCCGAAGAACATCGCCCTGGCCGCTCCGGAGCGCACGGCCCTGCTGCTGGTGCCGTCGCTGGTCGGGCTCACCCGGGCGCTGCGGCCGCTCGTGGCGGCGATCAACGCGACGGCCAACGGGGTGCTGCGGCTGCTGCGGGTCGAGGTGCGCGACGAGGTCGCCTCGGTGTTCACCGAGGAGGAGCTCGCGGCGCTGGTCGCGGACTCGTCGCGGGCGCATCTGCTGCCGGAGCGCGAGACCGAGCTGGCCCGCGAGGTGCTCGATCTCGGCCGCCGACCGGTGGAACGGGTGCTGCGCCCGCTGGCCGACGCCGTGTGCGCCGACCCGGGCGTGACTCCGGCAGAGCTCGAACAACTCGCGGCGCGCACCGGCTACTCGCGCTTCCCGGTGTGCGAGGACGGCCAGATCCTCGGGTACCTGCACGTCAAGGACGTCCTCGGGGCGGTGCCGGGGGTCCCGTTCCCGGCCGCCGACCTGCGCCCGGTCGCGCGCGTCGCCCCGGAGACGCCGCTCGACGACGTGCTCGACGCGATGCGACGCTCGGGCGCCCACCTCGCGGTCGCGACGAATGCGGACGGAGCACCCGCCGGGCTGGTCACGCTGCAGGACGTACTCGCCGACCTGGCTTGAACTCCCGCCACTGTGCAGCCCTCGCGCGGCTTCAGGACGGCAGAACCCTGACCGGCGCGCCGTCCAGGAACGCGACGATGTCCTCCACGACTTCGCCGTAGAACGTGCGGTAGTTGCGCTCCGTGACATAGCCGAGGTGCGGGGTGGCCAGCACGTTCGGCAGCGTACGCAGCGGATCGTCGGCCGGGAGCGGCTCGGACTCGAAGACGTCGAGGCCCGCGCCGGCGATCCAGCCTTCCGTCAGGGCGCGGACGAGCGCGTCCCGGTCCACGATCGGCGCGCGCGACGTGTTGATCAGGTAGGCGTCCGGACGCATCGCGCGCAGCTCCTCCTCGCCGAGCAGGCCGCGGGTGCGGTCGGAGAGCACGAGGTGGACGGAGACGAACTCGGCCTGCCGCAGCAGATCCTGCTTGCTCTCGGCCAGCCGGGCCCCGGCCTCGGCGGCGCGCTGCCCGGTCAGGTTCTGGCTCCACGCGACCACGTCCATGCCGAAGGCGGCGCCGATCCGGGCGACCTGGCTGCCGATCCGGCCGAGGCCGAGCAGGCCGAGGGTGGCGCCGCTCAGGTCCCGGCCGAGCGTCAGCTGCCAGGGGCCGCCCGCGCGCAACCCGTTGCTCTCCGCCGTCAGATGCCGGGCCAGGCCGAGGATCAGCGCGAAGGTGAGCTCGCCGGTCGAGCTCGAGCTGCCGGCCGTGCCGCAGACCGTCACGCCGGCCTCGTTCGCGGCGGCCACGTCGATGGACGCGTTGCGCATGCCGGTCGTCACCAGCAGGCGCAGCTTCGGCAGGCGCCGCAGCAGATCCGCGTCGAAGGCCGTGCGCTCCCGCATGGCCACCACGATCTCCTGCTCGGCCAACGCCGCGACCAGCGCCTCGCGGTCGTCGATGTGCGCGCGCAGCACCCGCACCTCGGCCCGGCCGGCCAACGGGCTCCAGTCGGCGCTGGCGGACGCGGCATCCTGATAGTCGTCGAGGACGACGCAGTTCATGGTCATCGGGTACGTATATCACGCATATCCGCGCTCACCGCCACTCACACGATCGTCATCCGACCCGGCTCGGTGCGCAGCTGCCGGATGGCACGCTCAAGCCAGTCCTCGTAGTAGTCGAGGAAGGCCGGGCCCAGGGTCCATTCGCCGAGCTCGTAGAACAGGGTGACCACCCGGCCTCGAGCGGCGCCGCTGGTGACGACGGCGGTGAAGTCCCCCGCAGGTGCGCACCACTGAGTTCCGTACGCGGATTCCGTTGCGGTACCGGGCGTGCCCGCGTGGTGTGGATCTGTCATCAGACCTCCCTACAATGACTCGCGTGATTAACGAGGGGCCGGTGGAGCCCGTTGTCATCGATGGTCGCTTTCAGCTGCTGAACCAGCTCGGCGGTGGCGGCATGGGCCTGGTCTGGCGCGCCTACGACCTGGCGCTTCAGCGCGAGGTCGCCCTCAAGGAGGTCCGGTCCGGCGACGACGCGGGCTCGGCCGGGGACACCGCGGCGGCGCGGCAGCGGGAGCGGGTGCTACGGGAGGCCAGGGCACTGGCACGTTTGCAGCACCCGAACGTGGTGGCGATCTTCCACATCGTCGACACGCCGAACCTGCGTCACCCCTGGCTCGTCATGGAGCTCGTCACCGGGGGCTCGCTGGAGGACCTGCTGCGCGGCGGCCCGCGACCGCCGGCGGAGGTGGCCCGGATCGGCCGCGGCGTGCTCGCCGCGCTGGATGCCGCGCACCGCGCCGGGATCCAGCACCGCGACGTGAAGCCTGGCAATGTGCTGCTGCGGCCGGACGGGACGCCGGTGCTGACGGACTTCGGCATCGCCGCGGTGCGGGATTCGACCCAGCTGACCGCCACCGGCTCGATCATCGGCTCGCCCGAGTTCATGGCGCCGGAGCGGCTGCGTGGCCTGGAGGGGAATCCGGCCTCGGACCTGTGGTCCCTCGGGATTCTGCTCTACCTCGCGGTCGAGGGGCACAGCCCGATGCGCCGGGCGACGACGATGGCGACGCTCGCGGCCGTGCTCGACGCACCGATCCCGCATCCGGTCCACGCCGGCCCGCTCATGCCCGTCCTCGCCGGGCTGCTCCAACGCGATCCGGCCGCTCGGCTCAAGGCCGACGCGGTGGACCGCCTGCTCGCCGAGGCGGCCGCGCCGCTCAGCATCAGCGGCATGCCGCAGCCTTGGGACGCGCCGCCGCCGACCCTGTCCACCGGCGGGGTTGTACCCGTGCCCGCCCGCGCGGCCGGCCGACCCCGGATGGGAGCGCGCTTCGGCGTCACCGTGGCGCTCACCGCTGTAGCGGTACTGGTCGGGGCCGTGCTGTGGGCGACGCACTCGCATCGGGCCGCGCCGTCCGCCGAAGGACAGGGCTCGACGCAGCCGACTGCTCGCGGCGTCACGGCGCCGGGCTCGAGCGCGGCGACACCGACGGCTCAGGCGGCGTCCGCGAGCGCCGCGCCGGGCGCTCTGCTCACCCCCGCCGGGATCGAGGCCTTCGTCAAGGCTCTGCCATCACTGATCGGCACCACGAAGATCTATACCCTGGCTCTCTACGCCGACTACGCCGACTTCGAGGCCCCCGCCAAGGACGGCGCCGGCGAGTACGACGAGTACACGTACGAGGACGGCAAGATCACGTCCGACGATCCCGGCGGCTACGTGGAGGACGGCGAGAACTCGGCCGACCTCACCACGATCGACTGGAGCGTCATACCAGGGCTGATCCAGAAGTCCGACCAGGAACTCAACGTCGAGAATCCGACCATGCACTATGTCATCGTCGACCCCAACTGGGCTTTCGCTCCCGGCACGTCTCTGCGCGTCTACTGCGCCAACGACTACGGCGGCGGATACCTGCTCGCGGACATCCACGGGAAGATCCTCGACAAGATACCGGCTGGGAGTTAGAGACTCGGACGTCGAGGCGGACGTACGCTTTCGCTATGAGCAGACACGCGTCAGATCCGCCGCGGCCGGACGACGAGGCGGGGCGTACGTTCTCATTCGAGATCGAGGTCGAGACGCCCTTGCAGATCTCGGTTTCGTCCGCCCTGGTCTTGGCCGAGATCGTCGGCGCGTGGGCGCTCGCGGAGTTCGCGCAGCAGTCGCTCGGCCTCTGGCGCTTCGCCCTGGCCGTCCCGCTGGTGCTGATCGCTCTGGTCCAGGGGCTGCTCACCTTCATCGCCCTCGCCGCCCTGATCGGGGAGCGGCCCATCGCGCCGAACGCGCCGCGCTGGCTGCGCGTCGCCGCCCGGTACCTGGGCTACGGGCTGGGCGGAATGCTGCTCGCCGACCTGGTGATGGCGGGCATGACCATCAGCTACCCGCAACCACGGCCGTGGATCGGCTACGTGAGCATCTCGGCCGCGGCGTTCGTCGTGGGCGTGGCCTCCGGAATCAAGCATCGACGACGTCGGCGGGCGCGCCTGCGCGAGGAGCGGAGTTCTTAGGCGATCCACCGGGCATCAACGGCGGAATCATCTGACCGGACCGCCGCCGCAGCCAGGCATTCGCCGCGCCGCCGCACCCGAGGACGTGGGAATTCACCTGCACTTCACGGTGAGCCGGTAAGTCAGCAACACCCCGGCGGGGCGGTCCACCTGGGCGTTTAAGAAAGAACTCTGATTCATGACGCGCCCTTTGCCGCGCCATGGTGTTCCGGCTGCTAGAAAATCGTCTGAGCCCGGATACGACTCAGACCTCGAAGACGAGGGGGCCGGATCCGGGCGCCCGTCCACGCCGTCGTCGTGGGCGAGGCCCGGCGCTGCCCGGGCTTCGCCGCGCGCGGCGGGACGGGAACAACGGGCGGACGAGGACACCACCAGTCGCGAGCCCGTCGCCGGACACGGCCCGGTGGCCGGACGCGACCCCGCGTGCGGCTCGGACGGCCTGCCCGGAGCGCCTACCCACACAGCGCCCCAGGAGGAATACCCATGTTCTCGACCCATGCCGCGACCACCGCTCGGCGACGGCTGCTCGCCGTCGGCGCCCTGACCGTCGGCTTCGCCCTCACCGCGACCATCACGGCGGGCGCCGCGACCGCGTCCGCCACCTCCGCGGCCTCGACCAGCGCCTCGTCCGCGCTGCCCAAGGGCAGCACCATCCCGCTCGGCGACGGCTACATGGGCGTCGGCTACGTCCAGGACGCGAAGAACTTCAAGCCCGACACCCGCCAGCTCGACCTCACCTCCGCCGCCACGATCACCCCGCTCGCGGCGGCCTGGGGTCCGCTCGGCATCGACGTCTCGCACTATCAGGGCTCGATCAACTGGTCCTCGGTGAAGTCCGCCGGCATCTCGTTCGCCTACATCAAGGCCACCGAGGGCACGACCTACACGGACCCGGACTTCAGCGCGAACTACCTGAACGCGTACAACGCCAAGGTGATCCGCGGCGCGTACCACTTCGCCCAGCCCGGTTCATCCAGCGGCGCCGCGCAGGCCACCTACTTCGCCGCGCACGGCGGCGCCTGGTCGGCCGACAACCTGACGCTGCCGGGCATGCTGGACCTCGAGGGCGGCTGCTACGGCCTGTCCACCTCGGCGATGGATTCCTGGATCCTGTCCTTCTACAACACCTACAAGTCGAAGACCGGCCGCGACGTGGTCATCTACACCAGCCCGAGCTGGTGGGACACCTGCACCGCCGACTGGAGCGGAATGACCGCCAAGAGCCCGCTGTTCATCGCGGACTGGACCACCGCCGCGAGCCCCACCATCCCGGCCGCGTTCTCGTACGCGACGCTGTGGCAGTACTCGGACTCGGGCTCGGTCAGCGGCGTCTCCGGCGCCGTGGACCGGGACAAGTTCAACGGCACCGCCGCGCGCCTGCTCGCCCTCGCCAACAACACCTGACACCGGCGCCGGGGTCCATGGCCCCGGCCGGAAAAAGGGGCGGATCCCGGTGGAGTGTCCATCCACCGGGATCCTGGGTTCCCCAGCAGGCGTACAGCCTGAAAGGGTGCCGCTCTATCGACGCCCCGACACGTTTAAGGGCCTGGATCATTCTGATCGAACGCGCGGCCTTGCCATTAGGCCTACCGCCGCAGGAAGAGCGGCGGGCCGGATTCGAACCGGCATTTCACGTGGTCGTCCAGGTCCGTTCGATTCGGGGCAGGAGCGGCGATGACCGAGTCTCGAGCGATAGTCTGCTGGTGATGGCCGCGCTGCCTCTACCGTTTTTGGGCTACCCCGGCGCGTGGTGCCGGGGGCAGGAGTCGAACCTGCTCTTGGGACGCGGCTTCGTCAGTCTCCACTTGAGTTTCAGTCTGCGCTTGCGCGCCGCCTCCCCGGGGCTCAACCGGGAAGGAGCCTTCTGATGGGCGGGGGCCGGGTCAGCCGAACAGGTACCCGAACACCGCCGCGCCGACGTGCTGGTCGGCGGTCTCGGTGCCGTTGGCCTCCTCGCGGGCGAACTTCACCGCCTGCTGTAGCTTCTCCACCCGCTCGAGCAGGTCGTTGACGCGCTTGGCGGGCAGGGCGCCGGAGAACTTCACCGTGGTCCAGTAGCCGATGGTCACGTCCTCGTAGTAGACCTCGACCTGCGCCGGGTGCTTCTCGGTGGCCTCGGCCTTGACGTGGTTGCGCGGCACGCGCTTGGTCCGGTAGGTCTGCACCGGCTCGGTCTTCCAGCTGTCCGCGGACGCGTCGAGCACCCAGGACTCGGCGGCGTCGAGCACCGGCAGCTTCTTGACGAAGGTGTGCAGGTCGGTCAGCTGCTTCTCCAGGAAGAGCAGGTAAGTGACCGGGACGTCCTCGATCAGCACCGTGCCGTCCACGATCACGTTCGCCTTGGCCGCGCAGTTGGCCCAGTCCTTGGTGGCGGTCACGTCGAACAGCCGGGTGAGCGAGACCGCGGTGCGCTGGAGCACCTCCTCGGCCTTCACCTGCACCTTCGTCGACTCCGGCGGCAGCTGCTCGCCCTCGTCGTCCTTGGGCTGGTACGTGCGCGCGATGCCGGAGAGCAGGGCCGGCTTGAGCAGCTGGTGGTGCGCCTCGGTGAGTTCCGAGAACGACTTGGCCTTGACGCCCTTCTCCACCGCGATGATCTGGTTGAGCTTGGTGACCGCCACGCTCCGACCCCTCCCCCGGCCCGTGCCGGACCTCGCCCCTGCTGTGTTCGAACACGTTCTTCGTGTTCGATGGAGGACAACGTAGGTCACCGGCGCGGCATGGTCAAAGCGTTATCAACGGCCCGCCCGGCCGCTTTCCGGATGCGCGCCCGCCAGCAGCCGGATCACATCAGAGTCCTGTAATTGCTCGAACCGCTCGTACCACTGGCCGACCGCCTCGAAGCGGGCCGGAGTCAGCAGGCTGACGACGACGTCGACCAGCGGGACCAGCCGCGCCGCCGCGTCGGGAGCGCACACCGGGGCGGCGAAAATCAGCCTACGCATATCCCAGCGTCGCAGGGCTCGGACCGCGGCGGTGGCGGTGACGCCGGTGGCCAGTCCGTCGTCGGCCAGCACGACTTCGCGCCCGGCCAGATCCGGCAGCGCCCGCTCTCCCCGGTACCGCGCGACCCGGCGCCGCAGCTCGCGCCGCTCGCCCTCGGCCAGCGCCTCCACCTGCCGCTCGTCCAGGCCGAAGTCGTGGAAGTACGGACCGGGCACGACCTCGGCGGAGCCCTCGGCGATCGCGGCGATGCCGAGTTCGGGCGAGCCGGGCAGGCCGATCTTGCGGGAGACGAACACGTCCACCGGCACGCCGAGGCGGTCCGCGATACAGCGCGCGATCGGCACGCCGCCGCGCGGCAGTCCCAGCACCACCGGGTCGTGCAGGCCCAGCTGGGCCACCCGGACGGAGAGCCGGCGGCCGGCGTCCTCGCGGTCCGCGAACGGCACGGTCTCACCGGACACGGGCGCCCACGACCGTCGTCGTCAGCCGGAAGACGTACATGATCATCTCGTTCATGGGGTGCGGTTGCCCGAGATCGCCGGAAGCATGCACGGTGTGACCGTCCGTTTCGGGGGGAAACGGGATACCGGATCACTTGAGGATCGACCCGATCGACCCAGAGGAGCTCGCCATGTCCGATCCGGACCCGACCACGCCGGCGGAGCGGCTGCGCCGCATCGAGGAGGAGACCGACCAGCTCGACCGGCATATCGACGAGGCCCGCGAGGCCGTGCGCCGCGCTACGAAGGCCGAATCCATGGCGATGCCGGGCGACGAGCGGGGAGAGGGCTCGGTGGGCTCGGTGGGCGGGCGTGCCGACGAGGAGGACGAGGAATACCGGGAGGACGAGGGGCGGGGCGAGCAGGATCAGGGCGGGACCGACCGAACGGAGTAGGCGGCCGCCCGCGTTCCGGCGTTTGCCGACCGGCCGAGCGGCAACCCGCGCCCGGTCCGGACCGGGGGACGCCGGGCCGTGCGCGGCGCCGGCACGAAGGAGGCAGACACATATGACCAGCATCAGCGCCGGGGTTTCGTCGGCGGGCGCGGATCTCGATTCCGTGGCCGACCTCGCCCGGCAGTTGCGGGTGGACTCGATCCGCGCGACCACCGCCGCGGGCTCCGGCCACCCCACCTCGAGCATGTCCGCCGCCGACCTGGCCGCGGTGCTCCTCGCCCGCCACCTGCGGTACGACTGGTCCGATCCGTCGCGGCGGGACAACGACTACTTCATCCTGTCCAAGGGCCACGCCTCGCCGCTGCTCTACGCCATGTACCGGGCCGTCGGCGCGATCGAGGAGAAGGAGCTGCTCGAGACCTACCGGCGCGGCGGGCGGCTGGAGGGCCATCCCACCCCGCGGCTGCCCTGGGTCCCGGTGGCCACCGGCTCGCTCGGCCAGGGCATCGCCTACGCGACCGGGATGGCCCTGGCCGGACGCGCCATGCCGGACCGGCCCTACCGGGTGTGGGTGCTGTGCGGCGACGGCGAGATGGCCGAGGGCTCGGTCTGGGAGGCGCTGGACAAGGCCGGCCTACACAAGCTCGACAACCTCACCGTGATCGTCGACGTCAACCGGCTCGGCCAGACCGGGCCGACCGAGTTCGGCTGGGACCTGGACGCCTACGCCGCGCGGATGCGCGCCTTCGGCGCCGACGTGCAGGTGATCGACGGGCACGACCTGGGCGCGATCGACGCCGCGCTGCAGAACGCGACGGTCGCCGAGCGGCCGACGGTCATCCTGGCCCGCACGGTCAAGGGCCGCGGGTACAAGCGCGTGGCGGACTCGCCGGACTGGCACGGCAAGCCGCTGCCGCAGGACATGGCCGAGGAGGCCATCGCCGAGCTCGGCGGCGTCAGCGACGTCCGCGTCCGGGGCCCGATCCCGCGCGACGCGGCGGACGAGCCCGACCAGGTGCACGCGGCGCTGCGGCGCACCCCGAGCGAGTCGCGGCCGCACGTGACGGCGCCGACCTACGAGGTCGGCGAGGAGATGGCCACCCGCAAGGCCTACGGCCAAGCGCTGGTAGCCCTCGGCGAGCACGATCCGGACGTGGTCGTGCTCGACGGCGAGGTGGGCAACTCGACCGGGTCGCAGCAGTTCGAGAAGGCGCACCCGGAGCGCTACTTCCAGCTCTACATCTCGGAGCAGCAGATGGTCGCGACGGCGGTCGGCTTCGCCGAGCGCGGCTGGCGTCCGTACGCGGCCACCTTCGCGGCCTTCGTGAGCCGGGCGCACGACTTCCTGCGGATGAGCGCGATCGACGGCCCGGCGATCCGGCTGGCCGGCTCGCACTGCGGGGTGGAGATCGGCCCGGACGGGCCCTCCCAGATGGGCCTGGAGGACCTGGCGATGATGCGGGCGCTGCACGGCTCGACCGTGCTCTACCCGTCCGACGCGGCGAGCGCGGCCAAGCTGACCGTCGCGATGAACCAGATCCCCGGTATCAGCTATCTGCGCACCACTCGCGGCTCGTATCCGGTGCTCTACCAGCCGGACGAGGCGTTCCCGATCGGCGGGTCGAAGCTGTGGGGCGAGGGCGCCGACGACGTGGCCACCCTCGTCGGCGCGGGCGTGACCCTGCACGAGTGCCTGAAGGCGGCCACCGAACTGGCTCACGACGGGCTGCCGGTGCGGGTGCTCGACCTGTACTCGATCAAGCCGATCGACGCCGTCGCGCTGCAGGCCTGCGCCGAGCAGACCGGCCTGATGGTGACGGTGGAGGACCACCGGCCGGAGGGCGGGATCGGCGAGGCCGTCGCGGCGGCGCTCGCGGACGTGCCGTGCACGCTGCGGCGGCTGGCGGTCGACGCGCTGCCCGGGTCCGACTCGCCGGAGCGCAATCTCGCGGCGGCCGGGATCGACGCCCAGAGCATCGCGGCGGCCGTGCGCGAGGCCGTCGGGCCGCAGGGCTGAGTCGGGACTTAGGACCCGAACACCGTGACCGCGGCGGCGAAGGCGACTCCCGCCGCCGCGGTCACCGGCAACCCCCGCGGACGGACCCGGAATGAAAGCGTGGTCGGTGTCCACCGCGGACCCGCCGGCCACGCATGCTGGCGTCGTTCCTGCTGGCGGGCGAGGGCCTGGCCTTCGGCCCGCGCGTGCTGCTGTGGATCGGCGTCGGACTGTTCGTCGCGCTGTGCGTGGGCGGGTTCGCGATGCGCGCGTGGACGGACTACGTGGCCGATCGGGCCGAGGGCGAAGCGCCCTGACCGTCCGATGCGCATGATGCGCGGCGGCCCGGGTACGGGAGCCGGATCCGACCTGATGAAGGAGGCTACGATGCCCGAGGGAGCCGATGCCACGACGGAACTGAGCCGGGAGCACGCGGAGATCGAGCGGCTGGTGCTGCGCATCGCCACGCTCGAACCCTGCCTGGAGCGCGCGTTGCTCGTGCGCGACGCCACGAGCCGTTTCCTCACCCACGCCAAGGCCGAGGAGCAGTTCCTGCTGCCCGCGTTCCGGCGCTACCTGCCCGGAGGCGAGCGCGAGGCGGTCGAGCAGGAGCGGCACGTGCACGACATCCGGGCCACCGTCGAAGGGATCGAACACGGCGATGACGACGAGTTCAACGCCCTGGTCAACGGATTCGTCCTCGACGCCCAGCGGCACATCGAACGGCAGGACACGGTCCTGCTGCCCGCCCTGCTCGACGCCGCCGGGCGCGAGGAGGTCAACCACATCGGCCGGCAGGTGCGCCACGCCCTGCTGACCGAGCGCGAGGGCGACCGGTAGCGCCCGGAAGCGCGACTCAGTGCCCTGATCGAAGACGGCGTGTCAGAAACTTGATCTGAGCTTCGGCCGCTTCCTCGTGCGCGGCCAGGAACGGCGCGTAGTGCCCGCCCGGAAGTTCTACGAGCTCTGCGTTCTTGGCGCGACGGGCCGCGGCGATCGCGGCGGGCGGATAGGCGGACTTGTCATCCGCGCAGACGATCACCTGCAACGGACAGCTGATCCGCGCCGCGGCCCGGCCGGGGCGATAGGCCGCGAGACGCAGCACGGAGCGTGCGGCGGCCTCCTTGCGCCAGTCCTGCGCGTGCTTGTTCTCGGGATCGAGCGCGCGCTGGCTGTCGACGACGTCCGGCGTGGTCAGCACCGCGACGGTGCCCGGGTCCGCCCAGAGCGGAACCGTCAGCGGCGCACGGCCGAAGCGGCCGCCGAGCGCGTCGAGGACGCCGCGGGCGGTGAGGCGGAGCGAGGCGGCCGGGGTCTGGAACCGCATGGCCGCGCGGGCGGCCGTCATGCCGCCGGCGTTGGGGGTCTGGGCGATGGCGGCGGCGAGACGCGGGTTGCGCGCGGCGACCTGGAAGATGTGGCCGCCGGTCGCGGAGAAGCCCCACACCGCGATCCGGGCGGGGTCGACACCCGGCAGCGTCGCCGCGTAGTCGATGGCGCCCTGCCAGTCGGCGAGCTGCTCGCGCACCCGCATCACCTGGCGCGGTTCGCCTTCGGACTCGCCGAGGTGCCGATAGTCGAACGCCAGCACGCCGAAGCCGGCCGCGTTGAAGCGCGCGGCGAACAGGTCGGTGGCCGGTTCCTTGGTCACCGCGAAGCCGCCGGCCATCACCACGCACGAGCCGTCCGTGCCGGGATAGTGCCAGGCCGCGAGCCGTGCGCCGGCGACGGTGAAGGACACCGCCTCGCGGGTGGGGGAAGTCGTGCGGGATGTGCCGGACATGGAAGCCTCCCTGCGGGCGGGAACGGAACCGCCCCTCGACACAAGTGAACCACGTGGTTCACAAATGCGCGAGGGCAGGGTCCCGCTTCCGTTCCGGTCAGGATTCGGCCTGCTCACGCTCCAGCATCCGCAGCAGCGCCGCGAGGCCCGCCTCGCCGCCGGTCTCGCCGTCGGGGCTGGTGCGCCGCTGGACCAGGAACCCGCGCAACGCCGCGAACACCAGCTCCGCGACCTGCTCCCTGCGCTGCGCGCTCCACTCCTGCGGGCACAGGCCGGCCAGCAGCGGAAGGAAGCGCTCGGAGGAGTCGGCGGCGAGCATGCCGTGGCGCTGCGGGTCGTACATCGCGAGGCCGAGCGCCTGGTCCAGCGCACGCTGGCCCTCTCCCGTGCCGACCAGCAGCGGCCAGATCGCCTTGACCCGCTCGGCCAGGCTCTGCGGGTGCGCCGGATCGAGCGCCGCGGCCTGCCCGGAGCTCGCCCGCCGCTCCCGAAGCAGCTCCACCGCCTCGCGCAGCAGCTCCTCGGCGCCGGCGAAGTGGTAGAGCAGCACCTTGTGCGTCGTCCCGGCGGCCTTGGCCGCGCGGCGCAGGGAGAAGTCGACCAGTCCGTGCGCGGCGAGGTCGGCGGTGACGTACTCGAGCAGCTCGCGCCGCCGCGCCTGGCCGCGCGGGGAGCCGGCCGAGCGCCGGTATCCGGCCGGAGACGCCGCGTCCGGATCCGGGTCAGAGGCCATGTTCACCCTGCCAGCTTCTCATCCGGACGCCGCGTCCCGCCGCCGGCCGCTCCTCAACTCCGCAGGGCGCCGGCCATGAAGCCGCGGACGTAGCTGCGCTGCAGCACCAGGAACAGCATCAGGCAGGGGATGGCCATGAACACCACGCCCGCCTGCAGCGTCGGGTAGTCGATGGAGCCGAAGGTGCGCCCCTCCATCGCCACCACGGCGAGCGGGAGGGTGAACTTGTCCGAGGAGTTGAGCAGGATCAGGGCGGCGAAGAACTCGTTCCACGCGGCCAGGAACGCGAACAGGCCGACGGTCACGACCGCGGGGCGCACTGCGTGGATCATCACCCGGCTGAGGGTGGCGAAGGTGCCGCAGCCGTCGACGGCGGCCGAGTCCTCGAACTCCTGCGGCACCGCCTCGAACGCGTTGCGCATCAGGAAGGTGGCGAACGGCAGCTGGAACATCACGAGCACCGCGGCCAGGCCCAGCAGCGAGTTCTGCAGGCCGAGCCAGCCGAGCAGGACGTAGAGCGGGATCAGGATCGTGGGATAGGGCACCATCAGGATCGCCAGCGTGGCCAGGAACAGCGCGTTCTTGCCCGGGAAGCGGAAGCGGCCGAAGGCGTAGCCGCCGAGCAGCGAGACGGTCAGGGTGCCGGCCACGGTCAGCGCGGTGACCTCGACACTGTTCATCAGGTAGGTGCCGATGCCGTCGCCGTAGTGGACCATGTTGCGGTAGTTGGCCAGTCCGAAGCCGTTCGAGGTGCGCACCGACGCCCACCCGCTCCACAGCAGCGGGAAGAGGAACAGGATCGCCAGCGCGGTCGCGGTGGTGTAGTAGCCCAGCTTCCCGGCCGCCCGGCGCGAGCGGTATGTCCGGGGTCTGCGATCGGTCCGGCGGGTGCTCACGAGTCGTTCCTCCGGCGCAGGATGGACAGTTGCAGGACATTGAGGATGAGCAGGACCACGAGCGCGAGTACGGAGAGCGCGGCGGCCGAGCCGAGGTCGAAGCGGACGAAGGCCTCCCGGACGATGACCATGACCACCGAGGTGGTCGAGTCGTCCGGGCCGCCCTTGGTCAGGATGTAGAACTGGTCGAAGGCGAGCAGCGAGCCGGTGATCATCATGATCAGCACCAGCGCGATGGTCGGGCGCAGCAGCGGCAGGGTGATCCGGCGCAGGCACTGCAGCCGGTTCGCGCCGTCGACCCGCGCGGCCTCGTAGAGCTCCACCGGGATGGCCTGCAGCCCGGTCAGCAGGATGATCATGTTGAAGCCGGCGAAGCGCCAGGTGACCAGCGTGACGATGGACCCGAGCGCGCCGCCGGGGCTGCCGGAGATCCAGTCCACCGGGGCGCTGATGAGGCCGAGGTGCTGCAGGATCGGGTTGACCGGGCCGACGGCGGAGCTCAGGAAGCCGAGGAAGAGCAGGGAGGCGGTGGCGAAGCCGACCGCCGCGGGCAGGAAGTAGGCGGTGCGCAGCAGGCCGACCCCGGGCCGGGGGTTCTGCACCAGCAGGGCCAGCCCGAGGGAGACGGCGAAGAGCACCACGGTCATGATCACGGTGTACCGCAGCGTGAACCAGACTGCTGACATCAGCAGATTGTTCTGGGCTAGTTCCGAGTAGTTCTGCGGAGCGTTGAAGGTGGGGTTGCCGAGCAGGGGCCAGTGGTGCAGAGACATCCACACCACCAGCACCAGCGGCGTCAGGAAGAGCAGGGCCACCACGGCGGCCGTGGGCAGGGCGTAGGCCCAGCCGGAGACGGCTCGGCGCGTGGCGCGCCGGGACCGGCGCCCCGGCCGGGCGCCGGCCGGAGGGCCGGCGTCCGGGGGCGCGTCCTGCGGGCTCACCGTGGTGGTCTGCATGGCGGCTCCTTCGTAGCGCGGGCGGACGCCCGCTACTGCTGCTGCAGCGAAGAGGTGATCGCGCTCTGGCCGGTGGCCAGTGCCTGGGTGAGGCTGGGCCCGAAGAACGCGCCGCGCAGCGTCGTGGTCCACGGGCTCTGCGGATCGTTGTAGCTGGCGTTGAAGTTGAGCGCGTACGGGGTCTGGCCCTTCGCCAGCACCTGGTTGCCGACCAGCACGTTCGGGTCGGCCTCGGCGTACTGGTTGTCGGCCAGGTCGGTGCGGGCGATCATCTCGCTGGCCTTGGCGATGACGTCCACCTGGGCCTGCTGGCCGAGCGTCCAGGACAGGAAGTCCCAGGCCGCGGCCTCGTGCGAGCTGGTCGCCGAGATGCCGGCGACGTCGCCGCCGATGAAGGTGGACTGGCCGCCGTTCACGCCGGGGATCGGCGCGACGCCCATGTCCAGGCCCTTCTGCTTGAGCAGGCTGTACCAGGAGAACGGACCGGGCGCGATGCCGATGTTCCCGTTCTCCAGGGCGCCGAGCCAGGTGGTCCCGTCCTCCTGTTTCGCGGCCGGGGCCATCGTCCCGTCCGCGAACAGGCCGCGGTAGACCTGCAGGACGGCCTGGGCCTGCGGCGAGTCGATGGTGCTCTGGGTGCCGGCGGCGTTCATCACCTGGCCGCCGTCGGCCCAGATGGAGGGCCACACCGTGAACTCGACGCAGCCGCCGCAGTTGCCGCCTTCGTACGTACCGTAGACGCCGCCGCCGAGTTTGGCGATGGCGCGCGCCTGGGTGGCGTACTCCGCCAGCGTGGTCGGGGGCTTGTCCGGGTCGAGGCCCGCCTTCTTGTACAGGGTCTTGTTGTAGTACATGACGGACAGGTCCAGGGCGTGCGGGATGGCGTAGACCTTGCCGTTCGCGCTGCCGGCCCGGATGAACGAGGGCACGACGTCGCTCTTGAACGAGAGCGCGTTGAACTGGCTGGTCACGTCGGCCCACAGGCCTTGGGAGACGTAGTTCGGCGCGAACACCACGTCGGAGGTGAAGATGTCCGGCAGGGCGTGTGCGCCCGCGGCCGAGGCGATCTTCGCCGGGTACTGCTCGTTGGGGTACACGGTCAGCACGACGTGGTTCTTGTGCGAGGCGTTGTAGGCGTCGATCAAAGCCTGGGTCTGGGACTGGGTGCCGGCGCGGGTCCACATGGTGATGGTGACCCCGGTGGTCGCGCCGGCCGCCGGCTGCCCGGATCCGCCGCTGGAGCAGGCGGATCCGGTGACGGCGAGGACGAGCGCGGCCATGGCCGCGCTGACGGCTCTTCGCAGGTGTCTGGTGCGGAACATGGTCGCGCTCCTCGATCTCAGCTGGCCAGCGTGATGGTGATCGTGGTGGTGCCGGGCGTGACGGTGACGCTGTGCGTGGACGAGCTGTACGTGCCGCCGCTCACCGCGGTGACGTTCACCGTGTTGAAGATCGGCAGCTGGATCTGGATGCTGCCCGAGGGCAGGGTGCCGGTGAGCGAGACGGTGACCACCCGGACGCTGCTCGGCTTGGTCACCGCGAGGGAGACGCCGAAGGTGGACCGGGAGCCGCTGCTCGCCGTGTAGGAGTTCGTCAGGTTATTGACGGAGATGTTCTGTCCGGCGGTGATCCAGGTGTTCGGGACACCGCGTCCGATGTAGAGCGGATACGTGTACGTGTACGGACCGGTGCCGCTCGCGGTGAACCCTTCGGCCACCAGCGATTCGAGCAGGCCCTGCTGCTGGGCCGAGGTGGGCCAGGCGTACGGGCAGGCGCCGAACTCGGGGCCGGCGTGGTTGCCGATCCACGGGTTGCCGGAGCTGGGTCCGGAACCGTTCGCCTCCCACCACGCATTCGGGCCGCCGGTCGTGGTCGACAGCTGCCAGGCGTAGCTGGTGATCGGCAGGTCGCGGTACTGGGTGCCGTACAGGCCGTTGATCGCGTAGGCCGTGTTGTACGCCGTGGAGTAGCCGTTGAACGCGCCGAAGGTCGGGTACGGCAGTCCGTTGGAGGAGAGCCGGCCGAAGCCGTAGGCGTAGAGCGCGTCGCCCTGGGCCGGGTCGCCGGCGATGCCGCTGAGCGGACCGCCCTGGAGCATCGTCGACCACTGGTCCTGCCCGACCCACTCGGCCGAGGCCCAGTTGGCGTCGTTGTAGGTGCCGCAGCGGTTGGCCGAGTCGGCCTGGTTCACCGTGCACGGCAGGTAGCTGAATCCGTTCGCTGATTCAGTGTTGCCCAGCAGGGTGTTGAGGTGGCTCAGCAGCGAGGTGTACGCGCTGTCGGCGTACTCGGCCTCGGTGGTGTTGCCGAGGCGGGTGGCGATGTACTTGTAGGCGGCCAGGCCCTGCAGCGCCGAGTAGTCGTCGAAGAGCCAGCGGCCGGACGAGTCGTTGTCGAAGCTGCTGGCCAGGACGCCGTCGGAGGAGAGCTGGCCCTGGTAGATGGTGTGCATGATGGTGTAGAGGCTCGGACCCCACTGGCTGGAGCCGCTGGCGTCGTCGTGGAAGTACTGGCTGACGAACGCGGTGTCGTTGGTCTTGGCGAGGTATTCGGCCCAGACCGCGGGCGTCTTCCAGTCGCCGTCGTAGTACCAGTTGGCGCCCTGCTCGTTGAAGCTCGGGCTTTCCGAGATCCGGGCCGTGAGCAACAGGTTCTGCGCGTCGTGCAGGTCGCCGGTCTCGAACCGTGCCATCAGCTCGCCGGGCACGTCGTGGTTGAGCAGCCAGGCGTAGTTGTTCGCGGCGGAGAACTGGGCCTCGCCGACCTGCATGATCAGGTTGTAGATCGTGCCGGCCTTGTAGGCGTTGACCAGGGCGGTGCCCGGGTTGGCCAGGCTGCCGGTGTTCGGCAGGGTGAGGTTCGGCAGCGAGATCGTCGGGGTCTCGGCGACGCGGCCGTTCCAGTACGAGGTCATCGCGCTGTAGGCGCTGTCGAGCGTCGGCGCGCTGGAGCTGAGCGTCGAGGTGCTCGGGAGCGCCACGCCGGAGCCGAAGTTGTCCACGGCGGCGACGTAGTCGTGGTTGCTCGTGGCGCCGGGCTGGACGGTGTTGAGCGAGGAACTCGTCAGGCGCACCAGGTTCGTGCCGGTGCCGCCCGGGTCGAGCGTGATCGCGGAGCTGCCGTTGTTGGTCACCGAGACCCGGGTGTAGACGAGCATGAACGAGTTGCCGGAGATGGTGACCTTGTCGGCGAAGTCCTTGATCGAGACCGCGGTCGTGCCGCTGGTGAACGACGTGGTCAGGGCCGGCAGGTAGCCGCTGTCCTCAGTCCACTGCACCGACTGCGCCGGGCGGGCGCCGCCGGTCTGGTAGATGCTGAAGGAGTACATCGCGCCGCAGATGTTGGTGCCGCCGGAGTTGTACGTGGTGGGCACGCCGCGGGCGAAGTAGGAGCCTGACAGGTAGCTGAAGACCGGCCAGTAGTTGCCGTCCCAGCCGAGGGCGGACTCGTTGTAGTAGCCCTGGCCGTACGGGTCGTTCGGCGTCGGGAAGCCGGTGCCGTAGGCGTTGGGCAGGCTGGAGTTGTGGCAGGCGTTCGGCGCCACGGCCGGGATGCCCTGGTAGGTCGTGGTGGTGCCGGAGGCGTTGACGGTCCAGGAGAAGCTCGTCGAGCCGGTCGCGCCGGTGCTGTCCTTGGCGGTGACCGTGGCCGTCGAGGACCCGGCCGTGCTCGGCGTCCCGGAGATCAGGCCGGAGGAGCTGATCGACAGACCGGCGGGCAGCCCGCTTGCCGTGTAGGTCAGGCTCTGGCCGCTGGCCGAGTCCGAGCCGGAGACCTGCAGCGAGACGGCCGTGCCGACGGTCGAGGTCTGCGATCCCGGATTGCCCACGGTGACGGTGTTCCCGGTGCCGGTGGTGCCGCCCGGGTAGGACGTCAGGCCCCAGACGCGCGTCGTCGCGCTCGTGCACGGGAGCTGGACGAGCAGGGCGTCGTTGGCGGTGCTGTCCCCGGTGGGCACGATGCACTTGCCGGAGTTGACCGACACCAGGTTGAAGGTGTTGGTGGCACCGCTGATCGAGACCGGTTGCAGCGTCCACTGCTGGTTGGACTGGCTGTTGCAGGTGTACTGGATGACCGTGGCGTTGTCAGCGGTCGACTTGCCCGAGACGTCCACGCAGAGCCCTGCGAAGCTCGAGATGGTGTAGGTGGCCGTCGTGCCGGAGACCGGCGTGAAGGTCCAGTTCTGGTTGGTGCCGGAGTTGCAGGACCACTGGATCAGCTGGATGCCGGTGGTCGTCTGGCTGTTGGGGTCGTCCAGGCAGTCGGCGCTGCCCTTGTTGACGGCGGTGGTGGTGAAGGTGCTCGCGGCCGCGGCCGGCGTGGCCGCGGTCAGCACGGGCAGCGCGACTGCCAGCAGCAGGCCGGCGACTGCGGCCGCGAGGGTGCGACGCGGTTTGCGCGTCGGTCGGGTGCGCCTCATCGCGCACTCACCCGCCTCGCCTCATCGCGCCACGGGTGAACTCCACGGGTCATGCCCGGATCCTTCCTGGTGAGTATGGGCCTTGCGTTTTTCAGGGGCGCGGGCGCGGTCAGCCGGTGGGCAGCCACACCCGCATGGCGCCGTCCTCGCGGTTGGCCCAGGCGTAGTAGGGCACTGCGGTCAGGGTCAGCCGCTCGCCGGGCTCGGCGGCCTCGGCGCGGCGGACGGGCGCGGCTTGGGCCGGGCGGTAGGGCCACCAGTCGCCGGAGCGCTTGGACCGGCGGCGCCAGCCCGAGGCCTGGACGGTGACCACTCCGCCGAGCAGTTCGGGGCGGTGTTCCTCGGTCAGCGCGGTGGAGGTGTCGAGCACGAAGCGGTCGAGGCCGCCGCCGGCGTGGTCGACCTCTTCCACGCAGTACACCAGCGGGCCGCGCTCGATCGCGACGCAGCCGCGCACGGCGTCGGCCCGGGGATCGGCCGCGGTCAGCCGGGGGCGCAGGTCGAAGGTGAGCTCGACCTCCTCGCCCGGCTGCCAGGCGCGCCGGATCCGGAGCCAGCCGTCGCCGTCCTCCGGGCGCAGATCCCGGCCGGCCACCCGCAGCACGTAGCGCGAGCACCAGTGCGGCAGCCGGAGCGCGAGCTCCCACTCCCCCTCCGGGCAGTTCTCGACGGCCAGCCGGACGGTGCCGTGCCAGGGGTAATCGGTTTCCACGCGGAGCCCGACCGGCCCCTCGGCGATCTCCGCGGAGATGCGGCCGGCCGCGTACTGGTGGATCTGCACGCCGTCGGCGTCGGCGGAGGACAGGTAGTGCGGCAGCGCCGCGAGCAGCCGCATCACGTTCGGCGGGCAGCAGGCGCAGCGGAACCACCGGGTGCGCCGGTTGGTCTTGTCCCCGCCGGGGTCGGTGTAGCCGTCGCGCACCTGCAGAGGGTTGACATACAGCCACCGGGTGCCGTCCAGCGACACTCCGGCGAGCAGGGCGTTGAACAGCGTGCGCTCGGCCAGGTCGGCGTAGCGGGCGCGGCCGGTGAGCAGGGACAGCCGCCAGTTCCAGTGCACCGAGGCCACGGCCGCGCAGGTCTCGCAGTACGCCTGCTCGGTGGGCAGCTCGTACGGGTCGCCGAAGGACTCCCCCTCGTGGCGGGCGCCGAGCCCGCCGGTCAGGTGGGTCTTGGCGCCCGCCATCGCCGTCCACATGCGTTCGACCGCTGATATCAGGGCGCTCTCCCCGGTCTCGGTGGCCACGTCGGTGGCCCCGGCCAGCAGGTAGAGCTGGCGCACCGCGTGGCCCTCGACGGTCTCGGCCTGGCGCAGAGGGACGCGGTCCTGGAAGTAGGCGCCGCCGCCGAGCAGGCCGTGGCCTCGGCGGTCGACGAGGTGGCCGGACAGGGCGAGGTAGCGTGCCTCGCCGGTCTCCCGGTAGAGCTCGACCAGCGCGGTCTCGATCTCCGGGTGCCCCTCGACGCCGTCGATCCCGCCGGGCGCGCCCGGCCCGAAGACCAGCTCGAGCAGGTCCGCGAACCGCCGGCCGGCGTCGAACAGGACCGTGCGGCCGGTGGCCCGGCGGTGCGCGATCCCGGCCTGGATCAGGTGGCCGGCGCAGTAAAGCTCGTGACCCCAGGTCAGGTCGGTCCACCGGCCCTCGCCCCGGCCCAGCTGCACCCACGTGTTGAGGTAGCCGTCGTCCTGCTGCGCCGCCGCGATCAGGGCACTGATGCGTTCGACGTCGTCGGCCAGCCGCCGGGCGCTCGGTCCGCCCTCGCCGGGACCGATCTCGGCCAGACGCCAGCAGGCGGCCTCGAGCCACTTGTAGACGTCGGAGTCGACGAAGGGGTAACGGCCGCGGAACTCGCCGGACTCGGTGCCCGCGGCCACCCGCAGATTGTGCAGGTTTCCGGCCGACTCGAGCAGGCCGGGGCCCTGCGGGATGCTCGCCTCCGCGATCACCGAGCGCCGCCGGCCCCAGAACCCGCCGGTCACCGCGGCCGCGGCCGGCCGCAGCCGGGTGTGCGCGGCCTCGGTGAGCCGGACGGGTCCGAGCGCCGTGCCGACGCGAACCGGTGGAACGATCATGCGCCCTCCTTGTGGGAAAACCTTTGCGCAGTAGGAAACTAAGACCTATCTGAGAGAGCGTCAACACTCTGTTTCTTTG
Organism: Actinospica robiniae DSM 44927; assembly: GCF_000504285.1. Lineage (NCBI taxonomy): Bacteria > Bacillati > Actinomycetota > Actinomycetes > Catenulisporales > Actinospicaceae > Actinospica > Actinospica robiniae. Next base: position 2,655,193 of record NZ_KI632511.1, read on the forward strand.
ATCTACGTAGGCTCTGATCTCGTCAAACCTGGATCATCAGCGCACTGGAACGGGAGAAACAGGTGGGATATGGTTTGCCTGTGGCAGATCCAGCAGCCAAGCCGCCCGCCCGGGCCACGTTGAGCGACGTGGCGGCGATGGCCGGGGTGACCCCGGGCACCGCCTCGCGCGCGCTCAACAACCGCGGCCGGCTGCGCCCGGAGACCCGGCAGCGGGTGCTGGCGGCGGCCGAGCGGCTCGACTTCCACCCCAACGCGCTCGCCCAGTCTCTGCTGACCGGCCGGACCAGGACGGTCGGGCTGATCACCACCGACAGCATCGGCCGGTTCAGCATCCCGGTGCTGCTCGGCGCGGAGGACGCGCTCGGCGCCGGCCAGATCTCGGTGCTGCTGTGCGACTCGCGCGGGGACGCCATCCGGGAGCGGCACTACCTGCGCACCCTCGCGGCCCGCGGGGTGGACGGCATCATCGTGGCCGGGCGCCGGGTCGACCCCCGCCCGCCGCTGCCGGACCTGCTCGGCATCCCGGCCGTCTACGCGCTCGGCCCCTCCACCGATCCGGCCGACGCCTCGGTGATCTCCGACGACGAGCACGGCGTCCGCCTGGCCATCGGGCATCTGCTCACCACCGGCCGGATCCGGATCGCGCACGTCAGCGGCCCGGAGCACCACGCGGCCGCCTCCCGGCGGGCCGCGTTCACCGCGGCCGCGCTGGCCGAGCACGGCCTCGAACCCGCCTCCGGCCGGGCGCACCACGGGGAGTGGAGCGAGGCCTGGGGCCGCTCCGCCGCCGGCATCGTGCTGCGCGCGGACCCGGAGTGCGACGCGTTCTTCTGCGGCAACGACCAGATAGCCCGCGGTGTCGCGGATTGCCTGCGGGAGAACGGTATCCGGGTGCCGCAGGATATAGCAGTGGTCGGATATGACAACTGGGATGTCATGGCCATGTCCTCGCGCCCGCCGCTGACCACCGTGGACACGAACCTGCTGGAAGTGGGCCGGACCGCGGCCCTGCATCTGATGGACGCGATCGACGGCCGCGAGCACCAGGGCATTGAGTCAGTACCCTGTCGGCTGGTGGTACGCGACTCCAGCGGCCCTCCTGAGCCGCGCGAGTGACGTGGGCCCAGGCGTTCGGGGGTACGGCGTAGAGCGATTTGATGATCTGCTGGGCGCTCGCGGGGTGTGGGATGGTTTGTCGGGTTGGTCTGGTCGTGAGGGTGGGGGGCGGCCGCTTCGCGTCGCCTGGTTCGTCTGACCACCCGCCCACCCGTTGCGTTGGCGGGGCGGGCTGCGGTTGCAAGATTTCGCCTCCGGCTGGGGCCTTCCCTCGGAGAGTGCCGGGGTCGCGTGGGAGCTGGCGTTGGTGGGGCGGGCTGGGTTCGGGGTGGTCAGGTGCCGGGGGTGGGTTCTCTCTCCTCGGTCGGGCCCCGGAGGCAATCAGGAACCTGCCGGGAGGTCAAGCGGCGGTGATTCGTGCTCATGGTCGATTTTGCATCGCGCCGCTTGACCTCCCGGCAGAACCCTGATCGGGCTTCGCCTGCCCGACCGAGGAGAGAGCACGCCCCCCAATGCCGTTCGTTTCATGTGCTCAATAGTGGGAGGAGTGTGGGTGTTGGGGGCTGTCTGAGGGTGGTGACGGGGCGGCCGGTGGCGGTTCTGGGTCGGCCGTCATAGCGGTGGGATGAGCGTTTGACGGTGCGTTCGGCGGTGCGTCCGGGTACGGGTCTGTGTGCGTAGCGGCGCAGGTCGTCTGCTATATCAAGGGTTTTAGTGACTGCTCGGGCCAGGGTGTGTGCCGCTTGGCGGATGACCGAGCGGCGCACCTCTTTCAAGACCTTGGTGAAGGAGATCTCGTCCGGGTCGCGCCCGCGCTCGTCGGCCAGCAGGCCGTTGAGACGGGTCAGCGCGTGGTTGACGGTCAGGTGCGCCCAGATCTCCTGGAGCACCAGTTCGGGGCTGCCGGAGCGCAGCACGAACGCGTGGCCTTGCTGGTAGGTCTTGAGCGAGCGGTTGCTGCCCTCTGATTCCCAGCGCTCGGCGTAGAGCGCGGCCAGTTCGGCGGCCGGGGCTTCGCCCGGATCGAGCAGGTTCGTCAGCAGCCTGACGCGTTCCCCGCCGCGCACGGTGTACTCGATCACCCGGACCCATACCGGCTGGCCGCGTCCGCGCACGCTCTGCTCCCACAGCGCGGCCAGGTAGCTGCCGTCGGCGAGCACGCGGACGTCGGCGCGGGCGATCCGGGTGGATCCGCGCATGAGCACCGCGGTGCCCTGCTCGTTGAACCGTCTGATCAGCTCCCGGCCGGGAAACCCCCGGTCCATGATCACGATCATCTCGGGGCCGGTCGCGGCGACCACGCCCTTGATCAGATCGCGTTCCCCGGTCGCGTACGGGCCGATCGCCGCCTCGCGCACCGCACGCGTCCCGGTCTCCACCAGCGTCACCACCCGCGCCTGCGGATAGCCGCCCGACTCGATCCGCCCACCCACCCGGGTAGACGGACCGCCGAAAAACCCCCGGTTCCCCGCGCTTTCGGGCACATCGAGCACGAACCCGTCGATCGCGCACACCAGCCGCCCACGCCACCGCGCCCCGGCCGTCCGCTCGCCCGCGACCTGCCCGGCCACCAGGTGAAAGAGCTCTTCCATCACTCCCGCGCCCAGGCGCACACGCGCCGCGTGGATCGAGGACTTCGCCGGCACGTCCCCGGCCAACTCCTCGATCGCGCCCACCAGGTTGTCCATCACGTCCTCGTACGAGTCCTGCGCAAACAACGCCAAGGCCAGCGCGTAATAGACCATGAACTCCAACGGCAAAGCATTGGGAACCAGATCCGGCCGCGCACGAGCCTGCACCGCCTGCCGCACCAACCCCGGAGCAACCCACCGCGTCAACACGCCTAGATTGACCCGATCCGTCCTACCAGCCCAAGGATGCTTCACACCCCCTCCAACGAGCCACCACACCGAACGATACGAAAAACAGACCAACTGAAACGAACGGCATTGACCCACCCCCTGAGGGACGGGTGCGAGCTGCACTCGGGCCGAGACCCGTCCCGTGGCCCGGCCACGCCCGACCCGGAAGGATTCTGCATCACCATGATCCGAACAGCCCGACCCTTGATCCATGCGAGAGGGTCGGTGCTCCGGTCGCGCTTGCTGCTGAATCCTGCATCGCCTTGGTGCGATCGACCCCGATCCCAGACTTCGCGGCAGAATCCTGCAAGCCGGCCCGCGTTCGGCGCGGAAGAATCCTGCATCGCCCTGATCCGAGCATCCCGATCCCCGACCCGTGTGAAGGCGTCGGAGCTCGGGCCCCTGGCCCTGCCGCACGCCGAGGGGAATTCCTGCACCGCTTTCAGCCATACCCCCGACGCCATCTGCCCAGCCACCCCGTCCACCCCCCCTTCCGCCACAAGTCCCGAAAACCTTCGTACGCTTCCATGCTAGACGCCACCACCGACAAAAGCCGCGCATCCGTCTATTGCCAGAAAAGTCAAAATACCGGAGATTTCCGGGCACTCGAGCGCGCTCCCCGGCGTTGAAGAAGTAGGGAGAAAGAGCAGCTCAGAACGGTGATGCAGGATTCTTCCGCATCGGGCGCGGCCGGGCCACCGGACAGGACCCGGGCCCGAGCGCAGCTCACACCACTCCCCCAGGGGGTGGGCTCTCTCCTCGGTCGGGCAGGCGAAGCCCGATCAGGGTTCTGCCGGGAGGTCAAGCGGCGCGATGCAGAATCAAGCACCAGCCACAGCCACCGCCGCTTGACCTCCCGGCAGGTTCCTGATTGCCTCCGGGGACAGACCGAGGAGAGAGCACACACCCGCAACCCCACCACCCCCAACCACAGCCCGCCCCACCAACGACAGCACCCACGCGACCCCGGCACCCTCTCCGAGGGAAGGGCCTGCCAGCGGCATTTTTTGATCTTGAAACCCCAGCTGCCCCGACGATCAACCCGACCCAATCACGGTAACGCCGTTACTGGCGGGCCCGGCGCACCCCGGCCGACGCGTCGTCCGGCTCGGCCAGATGGCCCGCCACCAGCGCGCCGAGCGCCTCGATGAGCGCCGCGCGGGCCGGTTCGGGCAGCGAACCGAGCGCGTCGCCGTGGACGCGGTCGACGATCGCCTGGCTCTTGGCCGCCACCGCGGCGCCCTGCGGCGTCACGACGATGATGCGGGCTCGGCGGTCGGTCGGCGAGGGGCGGCGCTCGGCCAACCCGGCCTTCTCCAGCGCGTCGACGGTGACCACCATCGTCGTCTTGTCCATGTCGCCGAGCTCGGCGATCTGCGCCTGCGTGCGCTCCTCCTCCAACGCCTTGACCAGCACACAGTGCATGCGCGCGGTCATGCCGATCTCGGCCAGCGCCGCGCTCATCCGGGTGCGCAGGACGTGGCCGGCGTGGTCGAGCAGGAAGGACAGGTCGGGCACGCCCCTGGTAGGGGCGGCACCCGCCGACCGGGTCGGCGCGAGGGAGGTCATGAGCCCATTCTACCGCAGCGGACGCTCTGAAGCGGATCTTCTACTTAAGGATCGTCTACTACAGAACTATCTGCTACAGTCGGAAGTACCGCAGGCCCCGCCTACAGAGAGCCGGAATCCGATGTCCGCACAGACCCGAAGCGCCGACCGCGCCCCTGCCGCCTCCGCTCCGCCCGCCGAGAGTTCCGGCTTCGACCGTCGCGGCGCCCTGGCGCTCGCCGCCGTCTCCACCGGCGCGCTGATGACCATCCTCGACGGCAGCATCGTCACCGTCGCGCTGCCTTCCATCCAGAGCGACCTGGGCTTCTCCGCGGCCGGAGTCAGCTGGGTGATGAACAGCTACCTGCTCGCCTTCGGCGGCCTGCTGCTGCTCGCCGGCCGGCTCGGCGACCTGATCGGGCGCAAGCGGATGTTCCTCGGCGGCACCGTCCTGTTCGTCGCCGCCTCCATGCTGGCCGGGGCGGCCACCTCGCCCGCGCTGCTGGTGGCCGCGCGGTTCCTGCAGGGCGTCGGCAGCGCCGCGGCGGCGGCGGTGAGCCTCGGCATCCTGGTGACGCTGTTCACCGAGCCGGGCCGGCGCGGCAAGGCCCTCGGCGTCTACTCGTTCACCGGCGCGGCCGGCGCGTCGCTCGGCCAGGTCCTCGGCGGCGTGCTGACCGAGACCCTGAGCTGGCACTGGATCTTCTTCATCAACCTGCCGATAGGCCTGGCCACGCTGGCCATGGCCGCCCGCGCGGTGCCCGCCGACCGCGGCCTCGGCGTGAAGGCGGGCGCGGACACGTCCGGAGCCCTGCTGATCATCGCCGGGCTCATGCTCGGCATCTACGCGGTGGTCGGCGCCGCGCAGTACGGCTGGGCCTCGACCCGCACGCTGGGCCTCAGCGCGCTGGCCGCGGCGCTGGCCGCCGGATTCCTGGTCCGGCAGGCCTTCGCGGCCACGCCGCTGATGCCGTTGCGCATCCTGCGCTCGCGCAGCCTGGTGGGCGCGAACCTGGTGCAGATCCTGATGATCTCGGCCATGTTCGCCTTCCAGATCGTGGTCTCCCTGGCCATGCAGCACGTGCTGGGATACGGCGCGGCGGCCACCGGACTGGCCATGCTGCCGGCCGCGCTCTCCATCGGCGCCGCCGCGCTGCTGGTCTCGGCCCGGCTGATCGGCCGGTTCGGCGCCCGGCGGGTCCTGATCAGCGGCCTGATCATGTTGGCCGCCGCGCTCTCGCTGCTGCCGCGGCTCTCGACGCACGCCGGCTACGCCGCCGATCTGCTCCCGACCATGCTGCTGATCTCGGGCGGGGGCCTGGCGATGCCCGCCGCGGCGAGCCTGGCCATGTCGGGCGCGCGGGAGCAGGACGCCGGTCTCGTCTCAGGGATCTACAACACCACGCAGCAGCTCGGCTCGGCGGCCGGCGCCGCCGTCCTGACCACCCTCTCCGCCGCGCGGAGCAGCACCCTGCTGGGCCGCGGCGAGAGCTCCGCGGACGCGCTGATGGGCGGCTACCACCTCGCCTTCGGCGTCGGCGCGGGGCTGCTGGCGGCGGCGATCGTGGTGGCGCTGACCGTGCTGCGGCCGGACCGCGGTTAAGCCAGAAACTTTCGATCGAAGTTCGAAACATTCGAGCCGAATCTCGGTAGTAATCAGGGCCGCTGCAGCTTTCACTCGGCAGAATTCGAATGTTCCTGATCACGGCACCCTATCTGAACAGCGAAGAATCTGACAGAGCCGCCAGCAAAGATCGAATAGTTTCGAAGAAATCTCCGGAAGTTGTTGCGGTCCGGTTCGGCCAAGACCATACTTCGGGATCGACCCAGTCCCCTTCGACGAAGAAGGAGCACCCACGTGGACGATGCCTCCCTGCGGCCGAGCAGCAGAAGCGGCCGCCTCAAGGTACTGATCACAGGCGCCTGCTCGACCATCGTGGTCGCGGCCATGACCGTGACCATGACCCTGCTGCCCGGCACCACCGCCAGCGCCGCCACGAGCATCACTTCGAACTCGACCGGCACCAACAACGGGTACTTCTACTCGTTCTGGGAGCAGGCCAGCGGCGCCACGATGACGCTCGGATCCGGCAGCAACTACAGCCTGACCTGGAACACCGGCTCGCAGAACGTCGTGGCCGGCACCGGATGGAACCCGGGCACGAGCAACACCGTGACCTACTCCGGCTCGTGGAACTGCAACGGCAACTGCTACCTCTCGCTGTACGGCTGGACCACGAACCCGCTCGTCGAGTACTACATCGTCGACAACTACGGCAACTACAACCCGAGCTCCGGCGCCACCAAGCTCGGCTCCGTCAACAGCGACGGCAGCACCTACGACCTGTACGAGACCACCCGCACCAACGAACCCTCGATCCAGGGCACCGCCACGTTCAACCAGTACTGGGCGATCCGTGAATCGAAGCGGACCGGCGGCACCATCACCGTGTCCAACATCTTCAACGCCTGGAAGAGCATCGGCCTGAACCTCGGCACCCCCAACTACGAGATCCTCGCCACCGAGGGCTACCAGTCCAGCGGCAGCTCCAACATCACCGTCACCTCCGGCGGCAGCAACTCCACCCCGCCGACCACGACACCGCCGACCACGACTCCGCCGACCACCGGGGCGCCTACGACGCCTCCGGCCGGCGGCTCAGGCTCCTGCAGCGCGAGCTACTCGACCAGCAGCAGCTGGACCGGCGGCTTCAACGGCAACGTGACCGTGACGGCCGGCTCGTCCGCGATCAGCAGCTGGACCGTGAAGCTCACGCTGGCCAGCGGACAGACCATCAGCAGTCTGTGGAACGGTGTGAACAGCGGCACGACCGGGGCGATCACCGTCAAGAACGAGCCGTACAACGGCGCCCTCTCCGCGGGGGCCTCGACCTCGTTCGGATGGACCGCCACCGGCACGGCGTCGACCCCGACCAGCATCTCCTGCTCGACCCCGTGATGATCAGCACCTGATACGGCACTACCTGACACGACGGCCGACCGGCCCGGGCTCACCCCGGGCCGGCCGGCCTCGTCTTCTTCCGGGCGCGGTCCGAGCGCGACTCGTCAGGGCAGGTCCGAGCGCAGCGCCGAGCCGATGATCGCGATGGCCTGCGCGATGTCGGCCGGAGTCGCCGCGGCGTAGCCGAGGACCAGGCCGGGCTTGCCCGGCCGCTGGTAGTGCCAGGACAACGGCTGCGCCTTGACCCCACGCGCGAGCGCGGCGGCCGCCAGGTCGGTGTCCGCGAACGACGCGTCGAACGTGATCATCAAGTGCAGACCGGCCGCGGCGCCGTGGATTCGCGCCTGAGGCAAGTGGATCCCGATCGCCTCGATCATCGCGTCGCGACGGCGGCGGTGCCGACGTCGCAGCATCCTCAGATGCCGCTCGAGTTCGCCGGAGTCCATCAACTCGGCCAGCACCAGCTGCGAGAGCGAGGGATTGCCGAGATCCGCGTACCGCTTGGCGTCGACCACAGCCTCCTGATACCGCCGCGGCGCGAGCAGCCAGCCGACCCGCAGGGCAGGCGCGAGGATCTTCGACACGCTGCCCGCGTAGAAGACCTGCTCGGTGAGCATCGCGCGGATGGCCGGGACCGGCGGCCGGTCGTAGCGGTGCTCGGCGTCGTAGTCGTCCTCCAGGATCAGCCCGCCCTCGTCGGCCCAGCGCGCCAGTTCGCGCCGTCGGGCGCCGTCGAGCACGACCCCGGTCGGGAACTGATGCGCCGGAGTGAGCGCGACGGCCGCGGCACCGCTCGCCCGCAGCTCATCCACCCGCAGCCCGCAGGAGTCGACGGAGACCGGCGGCGTGCGCAGGTGCTGGCTCGTCAGATGCTGGCGGACACCGAGCGAACCCGGGTCCTCCAGGGCGATCTCCCCGATGCCCTCCTGCTTGAGCACGTGCGCGACCAGGCCGAGCGCCTGCGCCACGCCGGTGACCACGACCACGTCCCGCGGATCGACCCGGATGCCGCGGTTGCGCCCGAGCCAGTGCGCGACGGACTGCCGGAATCGGGCGACGCCGCGCGGATCCCCGTAGCCGAAGGCGGCCGGAGTGAGCGAGGTGAGCACCTGGCGTTCGGCCCGCAACCAGGCGGATCGGGGAAACGCGGCCAAGTCCGGCACCCCGGGCGTCAGGTCGATCCGGGCCGGGCTGAGGCGCAGCGCGTCGAAGACGTCGGCGGTCGGCGTGAGGCCGAAGTCCAGGCCGGGCAGAGATTCTGCGCGCACCTCGTCGGTCGGCGCCGCGGCCGGCCCCGCCGGAATCGGGGCGAGCGGAGCGGCGACGACGAACGTGCCGGCCCGGCCGCGGCCGGCCACCTGCCCGTCCTCGATCAACCGCTGGTAGGCCTCGGTCACCACACCGCGCGAGACGCGCAGCTCCTCCGCAAGCACTCGGCCCGGAGGCAACCGCGCGCCGATCGGCAGCCGTCCGTCGGCGATGGCGGCGCGGAACTGGTCGGCCAGGTACGCGGAGAGCCCGCCGTCCGGCGCCTGGGCCAGACCCAGCTGCAGGAAGTCAGTGCCCGGATTCTCCCGGCCGGCGACTTTGGACCGGTCGGATCGGGCCGCATTGGATCTGTCCACCGGGCCATTGTCTCAGGCACGCTGGCCGCATGAGTTTACGAACGGACTCGGCTCCGGCAGCGGAAGCCGATCTCGGATCCGGACCGCGCCGGCCGGTCCGGGCCCGCAACCTCGCCACCGGCACCGTCGCGATGACCCTGCTCGGCGCGAGCGTCGGCGTCTCCCGCACGCTGACCACGGCTCCGCTCTTCACCGCGCAGGCCCTGCGCTATCTCGTGGCCGGGCTGGTCCTGCTGGCCATGGCCAAGCGCGCCTGCGCCGCATTGGTCTGGCCGCGCGGCAGGGAATGGCTGTGGCTCACCGGGATCGCCGCGGTGGGGCTCGTCCTTTTCAACGTCGCGATCGTGCGCGGGCTCGACCATGCCGAGCCCGCGGTCATCGCCGTCGCAGTGGCCTGTGTCCCGATCGTGCTCGGCGTCGTCGGGCCCTTGCTCGAGCGACGCGTTCCTAGTCGCAGGATCCTGATCGCGGCGGCCACGGTCACCGCGGGCAGCGCCCTGGTCGAAGGCACCGGCCGCACCGACGCGATCGGGCTCGCCTGGGCGGCGGTCGTGCTCGCGTGCGAGGCCTGCTTCACCCTGCTGGCCGTCCCGGTGCTGCCGCGGCACAGTGCGTGGGGCGTCTCTGTGCACTCGGTGTGGATCGGCGCGATCATGTTCGCGGTGCTCGGATGCGCCACCGAGGGTCCGAGCTCGGTCGCCCGGATCACCGCGAGCCAGTGGGCCGCGCTCGCCTACCTCGCTCTCATGGTGACCGCGGTCGCCTTCATCTGCTGGTACTCGACCGTCGCCGCGCTCGGTCCCGGCGCCGCGGGCGTGCTGACCGGGATCGCGCCGGTCGCCGCCGCCCTGACCGGCGTCGTCCTCGACGGCCGGACGCCGGCCGTGTGCGTGTGGTGCGGCATGCTCGTGGTGTTCTGCGGCCTGGCCGTCGGGCTGGCCGGCGGCCGTGCGATCACCCGGGTGCCGCGTCGGCGCACCGGGCCGAGCTGACCCGGCCTAGCCTGGACGGTATGGCTGTGTCGAACGACGAGGTCGCCGCCGCCTTGACCGAACTGGCCGAGCTGACCTCGATCAGCGGCGGCGACGCGTTCAAGGCGCGCGCGTACGAGAAGGCCGCGCGGGCCGTCGCCGGCCACCAGGTCGAGGTGCGTACCCTCGACGCGGCCCAGCTGCGGCAGATTCCGGGCGTGGGCAAGGCGATCGCGGACAAGATCGTCGAGTTCTGCCACAGCGGCACGTTCCCCGCCCTGGAGATGCAGCGCACTGCTATCCCGGCCGGGCTGCGGCAGCTGATCGACATCCCCACACTCGGGCCGAAGAAAGCACTGGTGCTCTACCAGGAGCTCGGGATCACCTCCGTGGACGAGCTGGTGGACGCGGTGCAGGCGGGCCGGCTGGACGAGCTGCGCGGCTTCGGCCCCAAGACGGCCGAGAACATCATGCACGGCGTGGAGATCCTGCGGCACGGCGCCGGCCGGGTGCACCTCGACGTCGCCCTGTCCGCCGCCGAGCAGATCGTCGAGGTCATCGGCGCGGTGCCCGGCTGCACCCGGTGCGCGTACGCCGGGTCGCTGCGCCGCTTCCGCGAGACCATCGGCGACGTCGACGTGCTGGCCGCCGCGGACGACCCGAAGCCGCTGATGCGGGCGCTGAAGGCGATGCCGGACGTGGCCGACGTGATCGCGAGCGGCCCGACGAAGACCTCGATCCGCACGACCGCGGGCCTGCAGGTGGACCTGCGGGTGGTGCCGCCGGAGTCATGGGGCGCGGCGATGCAGTACTTCACCGGCTCGAAGGCGCACAACGTCGGGGTGCGCACGATCGCGGTGCGGGCCGGGCTGAAACTGTCCGAATACGGGCTCTTCGACGCCGGGACCGACGAGCTGATCGCCTCCCGGACCGAGGAGGAGCTCTACGAACGGCTCGGCCTGCAGTGGGTGCCGCCGCCGATGCGGGAGGACCGCGGGGAGATCGCGGCCGCCCAGGAGGGCACGGTACCCGGGCTCGTCACCGAGAGCGACATCCGCGGGGACCTGCACACCCACACCGACCTCACCGACGGCATCGCTTCGCTGCCCGAGATGGTCCAGGCGGCGGCGGAGCGCGGCTACGCCTACTTCGCCATCACCGATCACGCGCCGAACCTCTACATGCAGCAGATGTCGACCGACAAGATGCTCGAGCAGCGCCAGCAGGTGCGCGAGCTCAACCGGGCCTACAAGCGGCTGCGCCTGCTGCACGGCACGGAGCTGAACATCGACCCGGACGGCGGGGTGGACTGGGCGGACGACATCCTGGCCGGCTTCGACGTGTGCGTGGCCTCGGTGCACTCGCACTTCAACCAGCCGGCCGACGCGATGACCAGAAGGCTGATCAAGGCTTGTGAGAACCCGTACATCCACGTGATCGGCCACCCCAGCACGCGGATCCTCGGACGCCGCGGGCCGGTGGCGGCGGACTGGGACGCGGTCTTCCGGGCGGCGGCCCGCACCGGCACCGCGTTCGAGATCAACGCCTCGCCCAACCGCCTCGACCTGAACGACGAACACATCATCGCGGCCCGCGCGGCCGGGGTGAAGTTCGCCGTGAACACCGACGCGCACGCGGTGCCGCACCTCGACAACCTGCGGTACGGCGTCGGCACCGCCCAGCGCGGCTGGCTGACCCCCGACGACGTCATCAACACCTGGCCGTTGCGGCGGCTGCAGGCGTTCCTGCGGGACGTCTCGCGCGGTTAGCGCCGCGCGCGGCCCGCCCGGGCTAGACCATGCCCAGCGACAGCGGCACCTCGCTCGTGCGGGCGCCGTCGACGATGCTCTGGTGCAGGTCCCGGCTCTCCTTCTCGGTCTCACAGGGCACCGGGCTGCCGGTGACCGTGTACCAGTCGGACGAGCCGCTGTACTGCGCGGTGACGATGGCCTGGCCGTCGGCCCAGGTCGTGTGGACGTCGACTTCCCCGCGGAGCACGCCCGCCTCGGCGGTGCTGACCCCGGCGTGCCCGGTGAGTATGCGGGTCGTCGTCCACGATGCCCAGTTCATGGGAGATCCCCTCGAGATGAGAGCGGTTGATGCTTGGAGCCGTAAGCGTCCCCGGCCCCGGCGCGCGGCGCCAGCGGCCGCGCGTCGGACGGGGACGGGGGTGAGAAGGAACCGGGCCGGGACGACGCGCCGGGCTAGACCCGGTGCGCCCGGTGCCGGCCGGTGGCGATGACACCCATCGCGGCCAGGCCGAGCACCACCGCCACCCCGCCGGTGAAGGCGTTGTTCCAGATCAGCGCCCGAGGCGCGTGGTGGGCGATCGAGACGATCCAGGGGCTGACCACCAGCCAGGCGCCGAGCACCGAGAGCACCCAGCCGAGCTGCATCAGCCGCAGCGGCCGCGCCGCCATGGCGATGCCGAGGCCGGCGATCGCCAACCCGATGATGAGGTTGTTGACGGTCATGACCGAGTTGGTGGACTGGAAGTGGATCACCCACGGCGAGATGGCCGCGTACAGGCCGGTGATCACCGCCAGGCCGTCCACGGCGGTGGCCCGCGGCCCCTCGAGCACCTTGTCGAAGCGCTGGCGCATCTCGGCCGAGTCCGGGTGGGTGTGGATGTCCGGCGCGTCGTGCACGGCGGCGCCGGGGCGGCCGTGCGCCGCCGGGGTGGTGGCTCCGGCCGCGGGCCGGACCGAGCTTGACCCGGGGGTCTCGCCACGGGGCTGGTTCATGGGGCTGTCAGACATCGCGGATCTCCTTAGTCGCTGCATGTCCTCCTCACACCACTGTGCGGCGAGGATCCGGCAGGCTGATAGAGAAAAAAGAACATGAGTTCCGGATACCGCGATCTTTTCACCCGAATGGCGGATGCCGCGGGGTCCGCGCGTCCGTTTTCAACCGATTTCGACCCAGTCCGCTCCTCTAACGGCGCACCGGCGATGACAGCGCTCGGCCGACGGGGTAGGGCGCCGCGCCGACAGGACCCCCGCACGGACCCGCAAGTGAGATCTTGCGTGTCCGCCGTCCAGTCCACCGCCGGAGAGGGCGACGGCGCGGCGCGTCGGACCGGCGCACCGGCTCCCGCACGCTAGGTTCACCATCAGGTGCGATTCGCGGCAAAGCGGCTGGAGGAGACGATGGCGTCCCGGCTCAACCCCTACCTGAACTTCGACGGCAACGCCCGGCAGGCGCTGGAGTTCTACGCCGAGGTGTTCGGCGGCAGCCTCAACCTGAGCACCTTCGCCGACCTCGGCGCCCAGGACTCGCCGGAGTCCGAGAAGATCATGCACGGGCAGCTCGACACCGAGGCCGGCTACACGATCATGGCCGCGGACCTGCCCACCGGGATGGAGTTCCAGGGCATGCAGGGCTTCGGCGTCAGCCTCAGCGGCGACGACGCCGACCGGCTGCGCGAGTACTGGGACAAGCTCTCGGCCGACGGCGCCATCACCATGCCGATGCGCCGGCAGGTGTGGGGCGACGAGTTCGGCATGTGCACCGACAAGTTCGGCGTCCCGTGGCTGGTCAACATCGCCGCGCCGGGGGCCTGACCAGCCGGGCACCAGCGCGCCGGATACCCTCGCGGGATGACGGAGAATCAGCCCGCCGACGTCTTCACCACACACGGCGTCAGCCTCGACGGAGCTCGCGCCGTGAAGACCTTCCGCAGCTGGGACCGTGGCGAACATCTGCGCGAATGGCGCGGGCTGAACCTGTTGCACCGCTACGCTCCCGGCCTCGGCCCCGAGCCGATCAGCGGAGAACTCGACCGCGAGCCGCCCCGGATCGTGATGAGCCGCGTGCCCGGCAAACCACTCGCCACGCAGCGAGCGACCTCGCAGCAAGTCGACGCCCTGGCCGCGGCACTCGACCGGATGCATCGCTGCGTGCCACCGGACATCCTGGCCACAGCCGAGCCGCAGGACACCCCGGCCGACATGGCGCAACTGCTCCGGAAGATGCGCGCCACCCGCGCGAGACCGTCGGACGACGCGTCAGACGCCGTGCACGCCGCCTTCGACGCTGTCGCAGCATTCATCGACTCCGACTGGCCGACGCGAGCCGCGCTGATCGGCGAGCCCTCTCCGGTCTTCGGCCTCTGCGACGGCAACCTGGCCAATTACCTGTGGGACGGCCACGAGATTCGCATCATCGACTTCGAAAGCGCCGGCAGGAACGATCGCGCGTACGACGTCGCCGACGTAGTCGAGCACATCTCCACGCGCCTAGGAGCCGCGATCGCCCCGGAAGACCTGATAGGTCGGCTGCGCCTGCGGCCCGACGAACACGAGCGGGCCCGGGCGTATCGGCCGGCGTTCGCAGCGTTCTGGTTCCTGATGCTGCTGCCGGACGGCCCGGCCCACCGGCGCAACCCGCCCGGATCGCTGGAGGATCAGGCCGCGCACTTGCAGTCGCTGCTCTGACCGACTGATCGCACAACCCTACCCGCGTTGCTCGCCCTAGCCGGCTTCGACGCCGCGCGGTTCGCCGTCCGGGGCGGAGCGGAGCAGGTCGAGGGCGCGGGCGGATTCGGAGCCGGGCTCGGCGTGGTAGAGGGCGAGGATCTGGCCGCCGGTGTCGGTCAGGGGCAGCTTCTCGCGGCGCAGCTCGAGCGGGCCGAGGCTGGGATGGCGCAGGCGCAGGGTGCCGCCGGCGAGGGCGGTGACGTCGTGGCGGGCCCAGAGGCGGCGGAAGGGCTCGCTGGCCAGCGACAGCTCGCCGACGAGCTGTGCGATCCGCGGGTCGCCGACGTCGCTGCCGACGGAGGCGCGGAAGCCGGCGACGAGGCCGCGGGCGGCCTTCTCCCAGTCTTCGTAGAGGGCCTGCTCGCCGGGGTCGAGGAAGATCGCGCGCAGCCGGTTCAGGCCGGGGCGGATGTTCGGGGAGACGGCCTCGGCCAGCCGGTTCGCGGCGAGGACGTCGAAGGAGCGGCTCTCCACGAACGCCGGCACGTTGATCACCTCGAGCAGCTGGCGGATGCCCGCCGGGACCACCTCTCGGCGCGGGCGCCGGGCGGCGGGGCGGGCGGCGGTCAGGCTCAGCAGGTGCTCGGTGGCGATCTCGTCCAGCCGCAGCACCCGGGCCAGGGCCTCGAGCACCTGCGGGGACGGGTTGCGGTCGCGGCCCTGCTCGAGCCGCAGGTAGTAGTCGGCGCTGATGCCCGCGAGGGTGGCCACCTCCTCGCGGCGCAGGCCCGGGGTGCGGCGCACGCCGACGACCGGCAGGCCGACGAGCGCCGGGTCGATCAGTTCCCGGCGCGCTCGCAGGTACTCCCCCAGTGCGTTCGCCGTCTTGCTCATGCCTCCGATCCTACGAAACCGGGGGCCGGGGGTGCCTGGTCCCCTCACTCCCAGGATGAGCAGGGCCTCGGCTGCGCCGGCCCGGGCTGGCTACGGTGGGAAGTGCTCCCGGAGGCACCGGCGAGCGGAGAGGAACCCTCATGTCAGGCATCGAGCTGCCCGGCGGCAGCTACCGTCTCGGCGATCTCAGCGTCTCCCGGTTCGGCTACGGCGCGATGCAGCTGGCCGGTCCTGGCGTGTTCGGGCCGCCGAAGGACCGCGCCGCCGCGCTCGAGGTGCTGCGCACGGCCGTGGACCTGGGCATCACGCACATCGACACGGCCGACTTCTACGGCCCGCACGTGACCAACGAGATCATCCGCGAGGCGCTCGCGCCCTACCCGGACGGCCTGCGCATCGTCACCAAGGTGGGCGCACGCCGGGACGAGCAGGGCGGGTGGCCGCACGCCCGGACGCCGGCCGAGCTGGTCGAGCAGGTCCACCAGAACCTCGAGCGGCTCGGCCTGGAGGCGATGGACGTGGTCAACCTGCGGGTCGGCGGCTTCGACTCGCCCGAGCCCGGGTCGATCGCCGAGCAGTTCGGCGCGCTCGCCGAGCTGCGCGAGCAGGGCCTGATCCGGCACCTCGGCCTGAGCACGGTCGACGCCGACCAGCTCGCCGAGGCCCAGGCGATCGCCCCGGTGGTGTGCGTGCAGAACTTCTACAACATCGCCAACCGCCGGGACGACGCGCTGGTGGAGAGCACGGCGCGGCAGGGCATCGCGTTCGTGCCCTACTTCCCGCTCGGCGGCTTCTCGCCGCTGCAGTCCGAGACCCTGCACAAGGTCGCGGCGCGGCTGGAGGCGACGCCGATGTCCGTCTCGCTCGCCTGGCTGCTGCAGCGCTCGCCGAACATGCTGCTGATCCCCGGCACGTCCTCGGCGCAGCACCTGCGCGAGAACATCGCCGGCGCCGCGCTGGAGCTGCCGGCCGACGCCGTCGCCGAACTGGACGCGATCGCCGCGGAGGCGGCGTCAGAGGGCTGAGATCGAGGCCGGTGCGCGCTCGGCCCGGCTGAGCGCGCGCAGGACGGCGGTGGATCCGTGTCGGCGCAAGGAGATCCGGGACAGCAGGTCGACCACCGTCTGTACCGCCTCGGCCGGGAACTCGGGCGTCGGGACGCCGACGCTGCAGGCGAGGTCGTCGCTGTGGATCAGCAGTTCGAGCATTCGGCTGGTGACGAAGTCGTCGAAGCTGATCGACCAGGCACCCCAGGTCGGTCGGCGCACCGGCCGGCCGGGCTCGCCGGGCAGCGTGGTGCGCAGCTCGGCCACGCAGGCCGCGACCCGCGCGGCGAGGTCCGCCGGGCCTCCGGCCGCGTCCTGCTCGCCGCCGGTGCGGATCCGCTGGTTGAACGGCGTATCCAGGGCCGTGCCGATCCACTCGACCCGCGCGTAGTAGTCCTCGATGTCGATGACGGGCTCGGCCGGGATCGGCTCGGCCAGCATGGCGGGCAGGAAGAAGATCTGCCCGGCCAGGTGCCCGGCCAGCCCGCGGACGCTGAAGTCGGCCAGCGCCGAAGGCTCGTCCCAGTGGTCCGCGACATCCTCGGCGGCCAGCAGCGCCGCCGCCGTCTGCGCGACCTCGAGGTAGAGCCCGCGATTGCGCGACTGAGCAAGAAGACGAATACTCATTGGTGCATTCCAACGGCCGCATAGGCGGAATAGCGGCGTGCGTCGCCGCCCAGCGGGTCGGGGCCCGACTCGGGATCGGGACGCCAGTCGATCATGCTCACCAGGCCGGGCGGGACGACCTCGTAGGGACCGAGCAGGTCGAGGATCTCCTTGTGGCCGCGGCCGGTCAGGCCGGCCGTCGCGCTGCGGTAGACCTCTTCCATCTCCTCGAGTCGCTCGGGCTCGAAGTCGTTGGTGGCGTGGCTGACCGCCAGCAGCGAGTCCGGGACGGTGGCACGGTGGTAGGCCTCGACGACGGCGGCCGGGTCGTCCTCGTCCGGGACGAAGTGCAGCACCGCGAACATCAGCACGGCCACCGGGCGGTCGAAGTCGAGTCGGCGCAGGGCCTCGGCCAGCACGGTCTCGGTGTCGCGCAGGTCCGCGTGCACGACGGCGGTGCGCTCGTTGCCGGCGAGCAGGTTGCGGCTGTGCGCGACGGCGACCGGGTCGTTGTCGACGTAGACGATCCGGGCCGTGGGGTCGAGGCTGTGCGCGATCTCGTGCACGTTGCCGGAGGTCGGTATGCCGGAGCCGAGGTCGAGGAACTGGTCGACGCCCCGGCTGATGGCGAAGGCGACCGCCCGGCGCAGGAAACCCCGGTTGGCCCGGGCTATGTGCGGCGAGTCCGGCCAGACCTCAAGCGCCTGGGACGCGAGCGCCCGGTCGGCGGCGAAGTTGTGCGAGCCGCCGAGGTAGAAGTCGTACATGCGGGCCGGGGCGGGACGCTCGATGTCGATGTCGTCGGGCGCCCAGGAGGGGCGGTTCGTCATCGCGGTGGCCTTTCTCCGGCGGCTGACAGACGGTGGCGCGGCCATGGCGCCCGGCCGCACTCGAGTGATGATAGGGCGCCGGGCCGGTCCGTGCGGCGTGCTCGGACCGGCCTCGGCGCACCGGACGCCGCGGGCGGGCGCGGAGGGATGCCTCAGCTGAAGTAGTGGCCTGATTCGACGTCCTCGACCCAGCCGGGGCGGGTCGGCTCCCAGCCGAGCACCTCGCGAGTCACGGCGTTGGAGACCGGGGCGTCGAGCGCGCCGAAGGCGGCCAGGAAACCGAGGTACTTCGGCGCCTCCTCTTCGGTGACGCTGCGGGCCTCGATCCCGAGCTGCCCGGCGATGGTCTCGGCGATCGTCTTGAACGGGATGCCGGTGTCGTCCACGCCGTGCAGCCGGGTGCCGGCCGGCGCCTTCTCCAGGGCGAGCCGGTAGAGCACGCCGATGTCGCGGGAGTCGGCCGCGGCCCAGCGGCTGGCACCGTCGCCGAGGTACGCGGCCGCGCCGCTCTGCCGGGCGAACGCGATGAGCGAGGGGGTGAAGCCGTGCTTGTCCAGATCCGAGTGGACCAGCGGGGCGAGGCGCACGACCGAGGAGCGCACGCCCTGCTCGGCCAGGCTGATCGTCAGGTTCTCGGTGTCGACGCGCGGGCCGCCTGCGATCACGTCGGCCTCGGTGCCGAGCCGGCCGGTGATGCTGCCGAAGGCCAGCATCAGCACGCCGGAGGTGGTGACCAGCGGATTTCCGGTGCCGGCCAGTACCTCGCCGAAGGCCTTGGCGACCTCGAGGTCCGCCTCGGCGGCCCGGACCATCTGG
This sequence comes from Actinospica robiniae DSM 44927, assembly GCF_000504285.1. Classification (NCBI taxonomy): domain Bacteria; kingdom Bacillati; phylum Actinomycetota; class Actinomycetes; order Catenulisporales; family Actinospicaceae; genus Actinospica; species Actinospica robiniae. Next base: position 2,673,829 of record NZ_KI632511.1, read on the forward strand.
CCGGTCTGGGTCAGGGAGTGGTCGAAGGCGAGGTGGATGACGCCGTCGGCCTCGGCCGCCGCGGCCTTGAGGACGTCGAGGTCGTGCAGGTGGCCGCGGCGTACCTCGGCGCCGAGGGCGGCGACCCGCTCGGCCGCGGCGTCGGATCGGGCGAGGCCGAGGACCTGGTGCCCGTGGGCAAGCAGTTCGGGGATGACGGCGGAGGCGATGTGGCCCGAGGCGCCGGTGACGAACACGCGCATGAGGGACTCCCGTGGAAGTGATGGCACTTGGTGTCATTCAGCCTAACACGACTCATGACACCAAGTGCCATCAACCTCGAGTGTGGTCCAGTACCCTGGAGCCGATGACACGCTGGGAGCCCGACGCCGCCGGCCGCCTGACCAAGGCGGCGCTCGAACTGTTCGACGAGCAGGGATACGACGCCACGACCGTGGCGGAGATCGCCGAGCGCGCCGGGCTGACCAAGCGCACCTTCTTCCGGCACTTCCCGGACAAGCGCGAGGCGCTGTTCAACGGCTCGGAGCAGCTGCAGAGCGTGTGGCTCGAGGGCATCGCCGAGGCGCCCGCGGACGCCGACGCGCTCAGCGCCGTGATGGCCGGGCTCGACCCGGTAGCGGAGGTGTTCGGGCAGCGCCATCCGTTCTCCCGGATCCGCGCCGGGATCGTGGCGGCGAATCCGGAGCTGCAGGAACGGGAACTGATCAAGCTGCACACGCTCGGGGAGGCGATCACCGGCGCCCTGCTGGGGCGGGGCGTGCCGGAGAACGCCGCGGCCCTCGCCGCCCAGGCCGGGGTGGCGGTCTTCCATGTCGGGTTCGGCCGCTGGGTGCGGCAGGAGGACCCGGCCGCGTTCAGGGCACTGCTGCACGCGACACTGCGCGATCTGCAGGCGGTGACCGCGGCCGGGTCGGCGCTCAGGACTCCGGAGTCAGGCTGATTCCCTCAAGGCCCTGATTCGCCGTCGCCGTGCAGGCGTACTGGCCGGGCGCCTGGGCCCAGAACTTGGTCAGGCAGCTGCCGAGGGCCGCCTGGCCGTAGGCGTTCGGGTGGATCGACTCCTGCAGGATGCCCTGGGTGGCGCCGGTGGTCACGAAGCGGATCCACTCGGCCTGCGCGGCCGGGATCGGGTTCGCCGGCGAGTCGGCGGACGTGGCCTGTGCGGCACTGGTCGCGCACACCTCGTGCCCGGCGTCGGCGCGCTGCACGTCGAGGAACTCAGCACCCTGAGCCGCAGCGGCCTGCTCGAGCATCGCGGCGATCTGGGCGACCACGACGTCGTGGGCCCAGGTGGCGTCGGTGTCGTAGATCGGGCAGCCGCCGGTGGTCAGCCGCGCGTACGTCTCCGGGTAGCGGAAGTCGCCGCCGTCCGGGAACGGGGAGGGGTAGGACTGCAGCACGAGCCGGTAATCAGAGTTCTTGTACCCGGCCGCCGCCATGGTGGCGCGGATCGAGGCGAGCACCGCCTCGACCTTGGGCTCCACGGCGGTGATGGCCTGCGTGAGCGCGGGCTGCTGGGACGCCTCGCACGGGCCGAGGCCCAGGGTGAAGTCCCGGAAGCAGGTCGTGAGCACGCCGCCGAAGTTCAGGTCGTTGCCGCTGACGGACACCACGATCAGCTTCACGTCGTCGCGCGCCGCGAGCGTGGCCAGCTGGTCGACCTGCGGCGCCTCGCCCTTGAACGTCTGGCCGCCGTCCGCGGCGGGCAGCACGTTGTCGGTGACCGCGCCGGAGCAGGCGAGGTTGACCCGCTGATCCACCGGCAGCGTGGCAGACTGGATCTCGGAGACGTCCGAGCGGTCGCAGCCGTTGCCGTAGGAGGCCCCGTAGACCCGGCTCGGATCATGCTGACAGCTCGTGGCGTCGCAGTCGTACGCCGCGCGATCGGTACCCCAGACGTCCCCGGAGGTGCTCGGCGGTACCGCGTTGCCCTGCCAGCGCCCTGCTTCGCCCGAGATGTAGCTGTCTCCCATCGAGACCGCGGCCGTCGGGCGCGCGTCTTGGGGCGACGCGGCGGCCAGCGCGCCCGGCGCGAGGGTGCCGAGGCCGGTCAGCGCGACGACGACGAGCACCCCGATCCGGCCGAGTCGGCGACGTGTGGTGAACATATAAGCCCTTTCCCTCGGTGCGACTCAAACACCCCATGAGTAACAAACACCGGCAAACGTAGTCGCACGGTTCGGCGCGGATCACCGAGAGGGAAGGACGACACGCGAAGGTCGCTCGAACGTGTCCAAGAGCGGCCGGACCTGGGCGGCGCGACGTCGGCGGGGCCGGCCGCCGCGTCGTCAGCGGCAGGGCGCGGCGCGGCGGATCCGGCTGTCCAGCACGCTCTCCAGCGGCAGTGTGGCCGCGCCAAGGGCGCTGCGGTCCGAGTCGAGCAGGCCGAGTTCGATCGAGGTCGCCGCGAACGGATGCCGCAGCGCGTGCCGGCCGGCCGAGGCGCGGATGGCCGGCAGCAGCCGGACGCCGAGCAGCCGGCCGGCCCACCCGCACAGCACGACCCGCTCGGGATTGAACAAGTTGACGAGGTTGGCGATCCCGACGCCGAGGTACTCCGCGGTCTCGGCCATGACCTCCGCGGCGACGGGCGAGGGATCGGCGGCCAGTGCGGCCAGCGCGGACTCCTCGTCGCCGTCGGCGGGCAGCGCGATGCCGGCGCGGTCCAGGATGGCCTCGGCGCCGACGTACGCCTCCAGGCAGCCGGTCGAGCCGCAGCGGCACCGCCGGCCGTTGGCCACGATCTTCGTGTGGCCCCACTCGCCAGCGCTGGAGGTGGCGCCGCGGTAGATGCCGCCGCCGGTGATCAGCGACGCGCCGACCCCGGAGCCGAGGATCGCCACCACCGCGCTGCGCGCGCCGCGTCCCGCACCGAACCAGAGCTCTGCCTGGCCGGTCGTCTTGGCGCAGTTCTCGAAACGCAGCGGCAGGTCGGTGTGGGCACGCAGCAAACGCTCCAGCGGCACCGCGTCCCAGCCGTAGGTCTGGCCGTGCACCAGCGCTTCGTCTCCCTGCTCGACGATTCCCGGCACCCCGACTCCGACGCCGAGGACCGAGCCGGCGTCGACCGCGGCGTCGCGCAGCACGGCCTCGAGGCCCGTGGCAATCGTTTGCGCAACCGTCTCCGGCTCGTGCTCGGTGGGGTCGGCCAGCCGGCACTCGGTCTGCGCGCGTTCGGCCAGGGTCAGGTCGTAGAGCCCCACCTGGATGCGGGTCTCGCCGACGTCGACGCCGACCACGAACCCGTAGTCCGGATCGATCTCCAGCAGCGTGCGCGGACGTCCGCCGTCAGAGTCCTGCGATCCAGCCTCGGTCACCACGCCCTCGGTGAGCAGCTCGCGTACCACGCTCGTCATCGAGGCCTGACTCAGGCCGGTCGCCTCGGCCAGATCCTGCCGGCTGCAGGGGCGGTGGAAGTAGAGCCGCCACAGCACAGCCGAGCGGTTCTCCCGGCGCACGTCCTTCACCGTCGCCCGTCTGCGGTCTTGCATCAGCTCCCCATCAGCTCGTCCTTGCGGAAAACTTATACAGGTAGGCAATATAGGCCCCCTAACTCGGCCGCGGTGCGGCGCCGGCGGTCTGCAGGAAGCGGGCGACCGGAAGCGTGGCGGCGCCGAGGGCGACGGCGTCCGGACCGAGCCGGCCGACCTCGATCGCGGCCTTGGCGAAGGGATGGCGCAGCGCGTGCGCCCGGGCCACCTCGAGCACCCTGGGCAGCAGCTCGCGGGCGAGCAGGAGGCCGGCCCAGCCGCCGATGATGATCCGCTCCGGATTGAACAGGTTGATGAGGTTGCCGATGCTCACGCCGAGGTGCAGCGCGGTCTCGTCCAGCACCGCCCGGGCCGCGAGCACGTCCGGGGCATCGCTCTCCGCCCGCGCCACGGCCAGGATCCGCAGCATCGCGCTCTCCTCGTCGTCGGCGCCGGACAGGCCGGCCGCGGCCTGCGGGCACGCCTCGGCGTAGCGCGCGATGATCGACTCCGCCCCGATATAAGCCTCCAGACATCCCCGGGTCCCGCACCGGCACAGCCGGCCGCCGATCGCGGCGGTGACGTGGCCCCACTCCCCCGCGCCGGTGCTCGAGCCGCGGTAGGTGACGCCGTCGAGCATCACCGAGGCGCCGATGCCGGAGCCGATCAGCAGGAACAGCGTGTCGCTCGCCCCGCGCCCGGCACCGAACCACATCTCCGCCTGGCCGAGGGCGTTGGCCCCGTTGTCCAGGAACAGCGGCAGATCGGTCACCTCGCGCAGCAGCGCCTCGAGCGGCGCCGCGTCCCAGCCGATGGTCTGACAGTGCACCACCGCCGCCTCGGGCCGGACCTCGACGATCCCGGGCACCCCGATTCCGATGCCCAGCATACGGATTCCGCTGTCCGGCGCGGGCGCGCCGACCTCCGCGAGGCCCGCGGCCACGCCGGCCACCACGTCCCGCGGCGTGCAGCGGCCCGGCACCATCGGGATCTCGGCCCGGGCCAGCTCGGTCAGGGCCAGATCGAAGCGCTCCACCCGGATCCGGGTCTCGCCCACGTCGACCCCGATCACCTGGAAACGGGAGGCCGCCACGTCCAGCAGGATCCGCGGCCGCCCGCCCGCGGACTCGGTGGCGCCGGACTCGATCACCACCTCCGCCTCGATCAGCTCACTGACGACGGAGCTGACCGAGGCTCCGCTCAGCCCGGTGGCCCGGCTCAGCTCCAACCGGCTGGAGGCGCGGTGGAAGTACAGATGCCGCAACAGCAGCGACCTGTTCGACCTGCGCACGTCCCGGACGTTGCGTCCGCGCGGCTCCGCCATCGACCCCCTCCGAGGACCGCACCGGCGCCGGCCTAGCCCGCCCGTCACACACGGGCGAGGCGGCCGGCTCTTGACGGCAGAGTACTGCGGAAGTTAAATCGGAACACGAACTAAGGTGTGAAAGAAGTCACGACGGCGCTCGCAGCCGTCCGCACGGGGCTCAATCCATCCTCCGCCGCCTTCGCGGCCCGCCATGCCGGCGGCCGCAGTGAAGAAGGGATGTCCCATGCTCAGAATCTCGCGTTCCCATCGCTTCGCGAATACCGCCGCCGTCCTGGCCACGGCACTGATCGTCTCGGCCTGCAGCAGCGGGAACTCTGGCTCGGGCAGCGGTTCGGCCACGGCCGGCGGCTCGCTCAAGGGCCAGACGATCACCTACTGGGCCAGCGACCAGGGCAGCTCCATCAGCGACGACGTCCAGGTGCTCACCCCGGAGCTCAACGAGTTCACCAAGGAGACCGGGGTCAAGGTCAACCTCCAGGTCATCGGGTGGAACGACCTGCTCAACCGGATCCTGGCGGCCACCGCCTCGGGTCAGGGCCCGGACGTGGTCAACATCGGCAACACCTGGTCCGCCTCGCTCCAGGCCACCGGCGCCTTCCTGCCGATCAGCCCGGACGTGATGAACCAGATCGGCGACACCGGGCGGTTCCTGCCCGGCGCGCTGGCGGCGACCGGCGCGGCCGGCAAGCCCCCGGTGGGCGTGCCGATCTACTCCACCGCGTACGGGCTCTACTACAACAAGGCGATGTTCGCCGCGGCCGGCATCTCCAGTCCCCCGGCCACCTGGGAGGACCTGATCGCGGACGGCCAGAAGCTGACCCACGGCAACCAGTGGGGCCTGACCCTGGAAGCCGCGCAGACGCCGGAGAACGCGCACGCCGCGTTCGTGCTGAGCGAGCAGCAGGGCGGCTCCTGGTTCGACTCCTCCGGCAACCCCACCTTCAACACCCCGGCGAACGTGGCCGCGATCAAGCAGCTGGTCTCATTCATGGGCACCGACAAGATCACCAACCCGAGCGACGCCGAGAACTCCAACGGCACCGAGGCGCTGCAGGAGTTCGCCAGCGGCAAGGCGGCCATGCTGATGTGGCAGCCGGCCGGGGCGAACCTGACCAAGTACGGCATGCAGTCCTCGCAGTGGGGTGTCGCGCCGCTGCCGTTCCCGGCGAGCCCGCCGGCCGGCTCCCAGCACATCGACTCGATGGTCGGCGGCATCAACCTCTCCGTGTTCGCCAACACCAAGAACCAGGCGGCGGCGCTGGCCTTCGTGAAGTTCATGACCAGCAAGGACACGCAGATCTCGCTGAACAAGACCTACGGCTCGCTGCCCTCGGTCACCGACGCCTACACCGACCCGGCCTTCCAGACCGCGGACGACAAGGTGTTCCAGAACGTGCTGGCCACCTCGGCCACGGCGATGCCGGAGATCGCGGCGGAGAGCCAGTTCGAGACGGCGATCGGCGCGGCGCTCAAAACCCTGTTCTCCGATGCGGCGAACGGGACGGCGATCACCGACGCGCTGGTGCAGTCCACGCTCACCAGCGCCCAGCAGCAGATGGCGTCCGCGGGCTGAGTCTCGCGCGCTCTGACGTCCAGCCGAGGTGTCGCCGGGCCCTAGGGCCCGGCGACACCTTCCGGCTTGCCGTCCCACCGCCCCGCCTGTCCGGAAGGAACCACGCGCGATGGCTCTCGCCGCCGAAACCGACCGTCCCCCGAGCCCGCCGCCGCCGACGCGCGCCGGCCGCAGCCGTCTCACCTGGTCTCGGACCCGTCGCAAGGCCCTGCCTTACGTCCTGCTGCTGCCCGCCGTCTGCTTCGAACTGCTCGTGCACATCGTCCCGATGCTGGTGGGCATCTGGATCAGCTTCAAGCAGCTGACCGTCTTCTTCATCCGCAACTGGTCCACCGCGCCGAACATCGGCCTGGGCAACTACCGGTTCGCGCTCAACTTCCACGAGGCGGTCGGCCAGTCGCTGCTGCACTCGTTCTACGTCACGCTCGGCTTCACCGTGCTCGTGGTCGCGCTGTCCTGGCTCCTCGGCACCGGGGCCGCGGTACTGATGCAGAACCCGTTCCGCGGCCGCGGCGCGCTGCGCACCTACTTCCTCGTCCCGTACGCGCTGCCCGCCTACACCGCGACCATCACCTGGGAGTTCATGTTCCAGCGGGACCACGGCGCGGTGAACCAGATCATCGTGCGGGACCTGCACCTGACCTCGCACCTGCCGTTCTGGCTGATCGGCGGCAACAGCTTCGCCGCGCTGGTGATCACGGCCGTCTGGCGCACCTGGCCGTTCGCCTTCCTGGTGGTCACCGCGGGCATGCAGTCCATCCCGACCGACCTCTACGAGGCGGCCGCCGTGGACGGGGCCGGGGTGTGGCAGTGCATCCGCAAGATCACCCTGCCCTCGCTGCGGCCGGTCAACCAGGTGCTGGTGCTGGTGCTGTTCCTGTGGAACTTCAACGACTTCTCCACCCCGTTCGTGCTCTTCGGCAACGTCGCGCCGACCCAGGCGAACCTGCTCTCGCTGCAGATCTACGACACCTCGTTCCAGACCTGGAACTTCGGCACCGGCTCGGCGATGTCCGTGCTGCTGCTGCTGTTCCTGCTCGTCGTCACCGCCGTCTACCTGCTGATCACCAACCGCGGACGGAGAGGCGCAGATGCCTGACAAGCCCGTGACCGCCGCGGCCGCCCCGGCCCCGCGCCGGCGGCCCACCGCTCCGCCGCGCTCGTTCCTGTGGACCAGGCGGATATGCCTGACCCTGTTGGCCGCGTTCACCGCGCTGCCGCTGTACGTGATGATCACCAGCTCGCTCAAGCCGCTGGTGGACGTGCAGGCCGCGTTCCGGTGGATCCCCTCGAGGCTGACGCTGAGTCCTTATGTGGACATCTGGAGCACCGTCCCGCTGGCGCACTATTTCGAGAACAGCGCCATCGTGGCGAGCAGCTCGACCGCGATCTCGGTCGTGGTGGCCATCTTCGCGGCCTACGCCGTGAGCCGGTACCGGTTCTTCGGGCGGCAGGCGTTCAAGGTGGCGGTGCTCTCCACCCAGATGTTCCCCGGGATCCTGTTCCTGCTGCCGCTGTTCCTGATCTTCGTCAACATCGGGAACGCGACCGGCATCGAGCTCTCGACCACGCGGCTCGGCCTGATCGTCACCTATCTCACCTTCACCCTGCCGTTCTCGGTCTGGCTGCTGGTGGGCTACCTCGACTCGATCCCGCGGGAGCTGGACGAGGCCGCGGCGGTGGACGGCAGCGGCCCCATCAGCACTCTGCTGCGGATCGTGGTCCCGGCCGCACGGCCGGGCATCATCACCGTCGCCGTGTACACGTTCATGACGGCCTGGGGCGAGGTGCTCTTCGCCTCCGTGATGACGAACGACGCGAGCCGGACGCTGGCCGTCGGATTGCGCGACTACGCGTCGGAGAACGACGTGTACTGGAACCAGATCATGGCCGCCTCGCTCGTCGTGAGCGTGCCGGTGGTGGTCGGATTCCTGTTGCTGCAGCGGTATCTTGTGGCCGGGCTCACCGCCGGGTCGGTCAAATAATCCCTTGGCCGAGCGCGACGCGGCCCTGCTAGTGTCGCGCTCGGCCGTGCAACGACAACAGGAGGTGAGACTCGTGAACACATACCCCCACGGGTGCTCCCTCAGCTGGTCACGGTCCTGCGGCTGACCTTCGGTGTCGCCGGGAGCGCCTGACCTCAAGGCTCCCGAAGGAGACGGTCAGCACAATGACGAGACAGCGCGACGGCATCGAAGTCGAGGGGCACGTCGTCGAGTGCCTGCGCAGCGCCATGTTCATGGTCGAGTTGGACAACGGGCACCGCGTCCTCGCCCACATCAGCGGGAAGATCCGCAAGAACTACATCAAGATCCTGCCGGAGGACCGGGTGCTGGTGGAGCTCACACCCTACGACCTGAGCCGCGGCCGGATCACGTTCCGCTACCGCAACTGATGCCGGCAAGACACAGGTGAGTGCCGGGCCTGAGATACGAACCCTTTGTCTCGGGCCCGGCGCTCGCGGCTCAGCTGCGGCGCGTCGCCATCAGGAAGCAGCCGAACTCCACAGCCCGCACGTGCACGACGGCCACCGCCGGATCGCCGTACAGCTCCTCGAGTTCTTCCTCGATCGGAGCGGTAGCCTCGGCGCCTTCACGCACCAGGCGGCCGCCGAGGATCGAGCCGTCGGCGTCGTAGGCGCGCAGCACCCGGTGCTTGCCGCGCACGCCCTCCGGGAAAACGCCCTCGGCGACCTCGGGCGCGGCGCCGCCGCAGTCGTCGAGGTGGATGAAGACCGGGCCGACTTCGTTGTACGGGCCGGGCTGCGCGCCGGTCTCCTCGGCCCAGCGGCGCAACGGCGCGTAGGAGACCAGTGCGAGGGTCTCGCCCGCCTTCGACCGGCCGAGGCAGCAGCGCAAGGGGTTGCCGCCGTCCTCGTCCACCACGATCCGGGGGGCGTTCCCGGCGTCGTCGTGCCCGCGCAGGACGCGCAGAACCTCGGGGGCGATGGCGCTCATCTCATAACGTCGATTCATACCCACCATGGTCATCCAGGCCGCGGCTCCGGGCTGGCGGGATTCCGACGGCGCGTTCGGAGCCGCGCGTCGATGCCCGCTGATGAGTCGTTTGATATCCCGTTGTGGATCAAAGCTCAGGTCAGTACACTGAGCGCCCGCATCATCCATCGGCGACATCATCAGTAGAGGACATCGTGGGCAACCTCGACTTCACCAACCATCCGGGATTCTCCTGGTACTGCATACTCCTGCTCGTCTCCGGGGTGGCCCTGCTCGTGCTCGGCCCGGTGCCGGGGCTCAGCCGCGGTTCCCGGATCGCGAACCTGCTGTTCGGTCTGGGCTTCCTCGGCTACGGGATCTACCTGGTCTTCATGTTCCACGGCGGCACGTATTTCCTGCTCTTCAAGGCCTTCATCGTTCCGATCGTGCTGATCGTGAACGCCGTCCGCGAGCTGCGGTACGCCAATCTCCGCCGCCGGGGCAACAACCGGCTCAAGGGCCGCGAGAAGGCGATGGCGGGCGAGGTCGCGCGCCGGCAGGCCGAGATCCAGACCGCGCTGGCCGAGGCGCACGCCCGGCACAACGCCGCCCAGGCCCAGGTTCCGACCGAGGTTCAATAACCGGCGAAGGCCGCCTCGCCGGCTGCGGCTACGCGATGCCGCCGTTGGCGTACAGGATCTGGCCGTTGGTCCAGCGTCCGCCCGGGCCGGCCAGGAAGGCGACCGACTCGGCGATGTCCTCGGGCGTGCCGAGCCGCTCCAGCGGGGCGGCGTGGGCGAGCTGCTCGATCTGCTGCTCCGACTTCCCGTCGAGGAAGAGCGGGGTGGCGGTCGGGCCGGGCGCCACGGCGTTGACGGTCACGTCCCGGCCGCGCAGCTCGCGGGCCGCGATCAGCGTCATCGCCTCGACCGCGCCCTTCGTGGCGGCGTAGGCCGTGTAGTTGGGCTGCTGGATCCGGGTGACCGAGGTGGAGAAGTTGATCAGCGCGCCGCCCGCGCGCAGCCGGCGGGCGGCGAGCTGCGAGACGACGAAGGCGCCGCGGACGTTCACCCGGTGCATCCGGTCGAAGTCGTCCAGGTTCAACTCGACCAGCGGGGCGAGCAGCATGATGCCGGCGGTGTTGACCACCACGTCGATCCCGCCGAAGCGCCGCTCCACGGTGTCGAAGAGCTCTGTCATCTGGTCCTGGTCGGCCACGTCGCCGCCCAGGGCGACGGCGTGCCCGCCGGCCGCCTCGATCTCGGCGGCGACCTTCTCGGCCTGATCCGCCCGGCCGGCGTAGTGCACCACGACCGTCATCCCGGCCGCGGCTAGGCGCCGGGAGACGGCGGTGCCGATCCCGCCCGAGCCGCCGGTGACCAGGGCGACGCGGTCGGAAGTGCTGCTGGTGGCGTTCATGGGAGGCTCCCTCGAGTTAAGTGGACGAGTTGTACACTAGCATCAAGTGTACGAACCATCCATATATTCCGCGGGCAGGCCGCGCCCGGGGAACGGCGCGGTTAGAGTGGCCGAGGAGACCAGGCATGGAGCACACCGAGCGCGACACCCCGCCCCCGCCTCTGCTCAAGCCCGGCCGCGGCCGGCGCCGGGCCGAGGACGTGCGCCATGCCGCCCTGACCGCGACCAGCGCGCTGCTGTTCGAGGAGGGGATCAGGGGCGTGACGTTCGAGAAGGTCGCGACCCGCGCGGGTGTCAGCAAGATGACGCTCTACAAGTGGTGGAGCTCCCCCGGCGTGCTCGCGTTCGAGGCCTACTTCAGCGCGCTCGAGGAGACGCTGGCGTTCCCCGACACCGGGGACCTGCGCGCCGATCTGACCACCCAACTGCACGCGCTCGTCGGCCTGTTCTCCCGCAGCGGCGCGACGATCGCGCAGATCATCGGCGCGGCGCAGAGCGAACCAGAACTCATCGAAGCGCTCTCGAACCAGTACGTGCGCCGGCGCCGACAGCTCGCGGTCGAACGTCTGCGCAAGGCCAAGGATGCCGGGCAGCTGCGCCTGGACGCCGACCTCGACGCGATCGTCGACCAGCTCTGGGGCGCCTGCTACCACCGGCTGATGCTGCCCGTCCGCCCAGAGCACCCGGTGGACGAAGCGTTCGCGGACGCGTTGATCGCCAACCTCTTCGGCGGTATAGCGCCCGCCGCGGACTGAATCCGCCCTGACGCGAGTTGATGATCGGCTGGGTGCTTTTGGGGCGTGAGCGTGGCTTGTCGAGTCGGGGTGGTCGTCGGGTGGTGGCAGCCGCTTCGCGTCGCCCAGGTTTCGTTTGCCCGCCCTGTCCACCCGTTGCGTTGGCGGGGCGGGCTGGGGTTTCAAGATTGAAAGGCGCCGCTGGCGGGCCCTTCCCTCGGAGAGAGATGCCGGGGTTTGTGGGTGCTGGCGTGGCGAGGCGGGCTGGGGTTCGGGATGGTGAGGTTGCGGGGGTGTGCTCTCTCCTCGGCCGGGTCCCGGAGGCAATCAGGAACCTGCCGGGAGGTCAAGCGGCGGAGGTTTCCGCTGATGCTCGATTGTGCATCGCGCCGCTTGACCTCCCGACAGAACCCTGATCGGGCTTCGCCTGCCCGACCGAGGAGAGAGCCCACCCCCTGAGGTCCGGTGCGAGCTGCGCTCGGGCCGAGTCCCGGCCGGTGGTCCGGTCGCGCTCGATCCGGAAGAATCCTGCATCGCCGTCCTGGTCCGTTCTCCTCTTCTCTCCTACTTCAACGCGGGGGAACGCGCCCGAGTTCCCCGGAAATATCCTTGATTTTCCCTAACCGACAAAGGCCGGATACGCGGTTTTTGTCAGTAGCGGCGTTTAACATGGAAACGTACGGGGTTGTCAGGGCTCGTGACCGGAGGGGTAATGGACGGAGTGGCTGGGCAGATGGCGTCAGAAGTGTGGCTCAAGGCGGCGCACGATTTCCCTTCGGGGTGCGACCGGGCCACGCGATCCTGTGCAGTTGTGAGCACGGGTGGACCGGATCAGGGCGATGCTGAATCCTTCCGCATCGAACGGGGCCGGCCTGCGGGATTCTGCCGCGAGGCCAGGGATCGAGGCCGGTCGCACCAAGGCGGTGCAGGATTCAGCAGCAAGTGCGAACCAGACGCCGATGCCCTCGCACGGATCAAGGATCGGGATGGCAGGGCCACGACGATGCAGGATTCTTCCGCATCGAGCACGACCCGACCACCGGACGGGATCCGGCCCGAGCGCAGCTCGCACCACTCCCCCAGGGGGTGGGCTCTCTCCTCGGTCGGGCAGGCGAAGCCCGATCAGGGTTCTGCCGGGAGGTCAAGCGGCGCCATGCAAAATCCACCACCAACCAAAGCCACCGCCGCTTGACCTCCCGGCAGGTCCCTGATTGCCTCCGGGGACCGACCGAGGAGATAGCACACCCCCGGCACCCGACCACCCCGAACACCAGCCCGCCCCGGCACGCCAGCGACCACGCAACCCCGGCATCTCTCTCCGAGGGAAGGCCCCAGCCGGAGGCGAAATCTTGCAACCGCAGCCCGCCCCGCCAACGCAACGGGTGGGCGGGTGGTCAGACGAACCGGGCGACGCGAAGCGGCCGCCCCCGACCCGACAAGCCACCACACCCCACGGGCGCTAAGCCGATCATCAACCCGCTATAGGGCCTGTTCGAGGTTCAGATCCAGGCGGAACGGCTGATCTAGATGTACTCACCACAGAGGTCGGTGACGGGGTTAAACGGCTCAGTGGTCTTGAAATGGCTGAGGGCCCTCTGGCTTGGTGTGGATTGCGACATCTGCACCTGCGATCAGAAAGGCCCTCATGCCCCACCGTACGCACCTTTGTCCGAGGCAGGCGGCTGCGTCCCCAACCTCACAGGACACGACACCTAGCCGGGTTCGACCATCGGCCGCAGGCCCGCCAGCAGTAGGTCGAGGTGGCGGCGCCAGAGCTCCGGGGTGGCCGCGACGGTCTCCTCCACCACGCAGCGCAGGCTGATCAGGCACAGCCGCACGTCCTGGACCGAGACATCCTCGCGCACCCGGCCGGCGCCTTTCGCCCGCACCAGCATGGCCTCCACGGCCGCCCACCATTCGGGCCCCCGCTCCGCGGCGCCCTCGGGGCGGGTGGCGAACAGCCGGGCGAGGCAGCCGCGGTGGGCGGCCATGATCTCGCCGGTGCGGCGCAGGCACTGCTCCAGCGCCTCGCCCGGCACGTCCCCGGCCAGCGACTGGTGGACGGCGGCGAGCATCTCGTCGATGACGACCTCGTAGAGCTCGTCGATCAGCGCCTCTTTGGTCGGGAACCGGCGGTACAGGGTGCCCGGGCCGACCCCGGCGCGGCGGGCGATCTCGTTCACCCCGACCTCCGGACCCTGTTCTGCGAAGAGGTCGAACGCGGCGCGCAGCAGGCGCTCCCGGTTCTCCGCCGCGTCCCGCCGAAGGGGCTTGGCGGCGGAGGATTCGGGCGCCTGCTGCTCGCTCATGCCGCTACTCCCTCGCTCACGTCACTGGCCTCGCCGATCGGCGCACGATCTCCGGCGACGCGGAGGCGTGCGGCGTTGGGCACCATCATGGCAGCCAGGGCGGCCAGCACCGCCGCACCGGAGAGCATCCAGAAGACGTGGGTGTAGCCGGAGTCCGCGGGCAGCGGGTGGGCGGCGGTGACGCCGGAGGTCAGCAGGCTGGCTCCGATCCCGCTGCCGATCGCGCCGCCGATGGTGCGGATGTTGGCGTTCATGCCCGAGGCCACGCCGGTCTGGTCGGCCGAGACCGACTCGACCACCAGGGCCGACATCCCGGAGAAGGCCAGTCCGATGCCGAGGCCGATGATGCTGACGCCCACGTAGATCTGCCAGCTGCTGTCGTGCGCCAGGGCCAGCAGGACGAACGGCGGCACGCTCAGCGCGCTGCCGGCGAACAGCACGAGCTTCGAGCCGAAGCGCTCGCCGAGCCGGCCGGCCAGCACGCCGCCGACGAACACCGTGGCGGTCATCGGCAGCAGGTAGAGGCCCGACTTGGTCACGTCGGCGCTGAAGCCGTAGCCCGCCGTGGCACTCGGGGTCTGCAGCAGCTGCGGCAGGAAGGTCATGCAGGTGTACATCACCACGCCGAACAGCAGCGCGACCAGGTTCGCGGTCCACACCGCGGGGATGCGCATCATCTTCATGTCGATCAGCGGGTGGGCCGAGTGCAGCTCGGCGTAGATCCACACCGGGATCAGCACCGCGGTGGCGGCGAACAGGCCGATGATCCCGGCCGAGCCCCAGCCCCAGGACGAGCCGTCGCTCACCCCGAGCAGCAGGGTGACCAACCAGGCCGAGAGCAGCAGGCCGCCGAGCCAGCTCAGCCCGCCCTTGCCGCGCACCGGGGACTCGGGCACGAAGACGAACGCCCCTACGGCCGCGGCGGCGGTGGCGAACATCGGGAACCAGAACAGCCAGTGGTAGTCGAGGTGGCTCACGATCGGGCCGGCCAGCACGAGGCCGAGCCCGCCGCCCACGGCGGTCAGCGCCGCGATCACGCCCACCGCGCCGCGCACCTTGGCGGCCGGGAACTCGTCCCGGACGATGCCGAAGGCGAGCGGCAGCATCGCGCCGCCGGCGCCCTGCACGATCCGGGCCACGATCATCAGGCCGATGCTGTGCGACACGCCCGCCAGCGCGGACCCGACGGTCAGCCCGATCAGCGTGACGACCAGCATCTTCTCCTTGCCGACCAGGTCGCCGATGCGCCCGAGGATGGGCGTGGCGATGGAGGCGGAGAGCAGGTAGCCGGTCATCAGCCAGGTGGTGGCGGCCTCCGAGCTGTGCAGGTGGCCCTGGATGGTGGGCAGCACCGGCGCGATCATCGACTGCAGCAGCGAGTAGGCGGTGACCGCGACCACCAGCACGGTGAAGGTCACGGTGTAATGCGGACGTCGGTTGGCCAAGGCCATGGCGGTTCCTTCGAAGATCACAGAGCCGAAAGCCGGCGGGGATGGCGGAGCCGGACCTGCCGGAGCCGGGCACCGATGACCGATCCGCAGGGGAAGCTAAGCGGAGGCGAACTCCGGATAGTCGGAGCATAACACAAGCGGAGTCGCTTCTCCGTTTACGGGATTCCACCCGCCCCGGCACACCTCCGTGCGCCCTGGCCGGAGATTTTCGGTAATCCTGGGGCGCACGCGCCGGTCTCCTGTGCACCAGCGGGGCGAGAGCCCGAAGACCGCGCCCCACGACCGGAAGAGGAACCATGTCGATGTCAGTCCGGCAGGAAGACCCCGCGCCCGAACTCGTCTCGGCCGCGCGCGCCGGCGACCCGCGCGCGCTCGACGCCCTGGTCTCGGCGTCGCTTCCGCTGGTCTACAACCTGGTGGGCCGGGCGCTGCGCGGCCACGCGGACGTGGACGACGTCGTGCAGGAGACGATGCTGCGGGTGGTGCGCCGGATCGGGGACCTGGAGCGGCCGGAGTCCTACCGGTCCTGGCTGGTGGCGATCGCGTTGCGCCAGGCCCGGGACCAGGGCGCACGGCAGCGGGTGGCCACGGCGCGCACGACGCGTTCCGAGCCGGGGCGCGAGCACGCCGACCGGGACTCGGACTTCGCCTCCGTCACGGTGCTGCGACTCGGGCTGACCGAGCAGCGGCGCGACGTGGCCGAGGCGACGCGCTGGCTGGACCCGGAGGACCGCGAGCTGCTCTCGCTGTGGTGGCTGGAGGAGAGCGGGCACCTCGCCCGGCCCGAGCTCGCCCACGCGCTGGGCCTGTCCGCGCCGCACGCGGCGGTGCGGGTGCACCGGATGAAGCAGCAGCTTGATACCGCGCGCTCGGTGGTCCGCGCGCTGCGGGACGTCGGCCGCTGCGAAGCGCTCGGCGAGCTGGCGGCTGGCTGGGACGGCACACCGAATCCCTTGTGGCGCAAGCGTTTCGCCCGGCACGTGCGCGACTGCGCGGTGTGCTCGGCACGGGACCGCGCGCTGGTGCCCGTGGCGAGCCTGCTGCGCGGGCTTCCGCTGGTGCCGCTGCCGCCGACGCTGCTGGCGGCCGCTGCTCACGGCAGTGCGAGCGGCCACGTCGCGCAGCCCGCGCGCACCGGCCACGGCGGGCGGCGGGCCAGGCCGCGGCGCTCGGGCCCGAAGTCGCTCGCGTCGAGCCATCCGGCGCTGATCACGAGCGTCGCCGTGGTCGCCGTGGCGGTGGCCGCGTACGCGGTGATCCCCAACGCCCACCCGGCGACGACGCCGACGGCGGGCACGCAGCAGGCCTCGGGGATCGGGCTCTCCTCGCCCAGCCCGTCCGCCGAGCCGACGGACACGGTGACGGCGAGCGCGAGCCCTGCTGCCTCGGCGTCGCCGTCCGCCAGTCCGAGCAAAGCGGCGCGCACCTCCGCGGCGGCCGTGGTCGTTCCGGCGACGAGCGCGCAGACGAGTTCACGCAAGGGCGTCGGCGTCTGGACCTTCACCGGCCAGAACCAGGCCCTGGCCGAGTCCGGCGCCTCCTGGTTCTACACGTGGTCAACCAGCGCTCAGGGCATATCCGCCCCGCACGCCGGCTTCGTGCCGATGATCTGGGGCAGCAGCAGCGTCACCGCCGGCGCGCTCGCCCAGGCGAAGCAGACCACGAGTTGCGGCTGCGTCCTCGGCTTCAACGAGCCGGACAACGGCGGCCAGTCGAACATGACGCCGGCTCAGGCGCTCGCGCTCTGGCCGCAACTGCAGTCGACCGGGCTGGAACTCGGCTCCCCCGCGGTCGCGGCGGGCGGCGCCGACTCCGGCGGGTGGCTGGACCAGTTCATGTCCGGCGCCCGGCAGGACGGCTACCGTGTCGACTTCATCACGCTGCACTGGTACGGCTCCGACTTCGACCCGAGCGCCGCGACCGGACAGCTGCAGTCGTACATCGAAGCGGTCTACGCCAAGTACCACCTGCCGATCTGGCTCACCGAGTTCGCGCTGATCAGCTTCTCCGGCGGCGAGCAGTATCCGAGCGAGTCGGTGCAGGCGGCGTTCCTGACCCAGGCCACGGCGATGCTCGACAAGCTCTCCTACGTCAAGCGCTACGCCTGGTTCGGCCTGCCCGCGACCAGCGCGCTGCCGAACACCGGGCTGTTCCAAGCCGGGCCGGTGATCACTCCGGTCGGCGCGGCGTTCGAGGCGGCGCAGTGAGCGCGGGTGCTAGCCGATGCCCGGCGTGGCGGCCGAGAGGAACGCGCTGGCCGTTTCGAAGGACTCCTCGTCGGCCGTGCGGTCGTAGTCCACGCCCGGTATCTCGCCGGGCACCGCGTGCTGGTGGGTGAAGCCGTGCACCGCGGTGCCGTACATCGCCAGCCGCCAGTCCGCCTCGGCCTTGATCATCTCCTCGGAGAACGCGGCGACGTCGGCCATCGGGACGTGCGGGTCGCGGGCGCCGTGGCAGGCCAGCACCCGGGCACGTACCGCTCCGGGCTCCGCCGGGCGGCCGGTGGCGAGCGAGCCGTGCATGCTGACCACGGCGGCGAGGTCCGCTCCGGCGCGGGCTAGGGTGAGCACGGTCATGCCGCCGAAGCAGAACCCGACCGCGGCGAAGCAGCCCGCCGACTCCGGGGCCTCGTTCAGGGCGGTGATCCCGGCGGTCGCGCGCCGGACCAGGGTGTCCGGGTCGTCGCGCAGCGCCTTGATCGCGGCCACCGTCTGCTCGCGCCCGGCGCCGGGGACGGCCGGCCCGAAGATGTCGGCGGCCAGCACGGCGTAGCCCAGGTCGGCGTAGCGCCCGGCCTGCTCGCGGGCGTGGGCGTCGAGGCCGGCGCCGCCGTGCACCAGCAGGATGCCCGGGAGCCGTCCGGCCGCCGCGTGGCACACGTGCAGATATCCGCGCAGCGGGGTGTCCCCGTCGGCGTAGGAGAGAGTGCGCTCGATGCTCATGGACGCAGGCTATCCCAGATTCCTGCGATCTATTGACACCGTATCACAATAATGTAATGTATACGAGATGTGCCGGGTCACATCCGGATCTCGCTACGGCTTGCGCGGCGAGAACTCCCTGAGCTCGTCGTCACCGTCGCGCACCACCGCGTAACACGACTCGGGCATCTCGACCCAGGCGCCGGGCAGGTCGCCGATCGGCTCGGAGACCACGAGGCGCGCGTCGTCGGACGCCTCCTGCAGGATCTCCCGGCCCGGAAACAGCTTCCGCAGTTCCGGCACGGTGCGGTTGAAGAACAGCGACCGCGACTGGCCGGCGCTGGAGTAGCGGAACGCCCACAGCGTCTCGCCGTCGCTGGTCGCGATCGTGCCCTGGAACGGGTTCTCCACGCCGCGGGCCCGGCCGAGCTGCTCCACCAGTCCGATCGCGCGGGCCACCGCGCCGGGCGGGTCCTGTTCGAGCCCGAAGGTGAGCGCGGTGTAGAAGAGCAGCTCGGAGTCGGTGGTGCCGGCGATCTCGGGGAAGAGCGACTCGTCGATCGCCAGCACCAGGTCGCGCTTGACCAGGTGGAAGCCGTCGATGAAGCCGTTGTGCATCCACAGCCGCCGGTCGTGCCGGAACGGGTGGCAGTTGGACTGCTGCACCGACGAGCCGATCGCGGCGCGCAGGTGCGCGAAGAAGAGCCGGGAGGTGACGTGGCCGCTGACCTCGCGCAGGTTCTGGTCGTTCCAGGCCGGCTCGGTGCTGCGGAAGACGCCCGGGACCGGACCGGCGTCGTCGTACCAGCCGATGCCGAAGCCGTCGCCGTTGGTCGGCTCGGCGCCCATCTTCGCGTGCAGGCTCTGGTCGATCATCGAGTGCATCGGCGTGTACAGCACGTGCGAGAGCAGCATGGGAGAGCCCGAATACGCGAGCCAGCGACACATGCCGCCACTGTGCCCAAGCCCCGGCCGCCGCGCACGCCGACACGCCGGGCCGCCGGTGCGCCGCCGCCCGGCCCGGCGGGCGCGCGCTGGCAGAATCGCGCCATGACGGCGGAGCAGCGGGAACGGCGCGTGGTCAGGGTCGAGGGCGTGGTGCAGGGGGTCGGCTTCCGGCCGTTCGTCTACGCGCTCGCCGGGCGGCTGGGGCTGGACGGGCTGGTGGGCAACGACGTCGACGGGGTCTTCATCGAGGTCGAGGGGCCCGAGCCGCGGCTGGCGCAGTTCCTCAGCGGGCTGAGGCTCGAGGCCCCGGCGCTCGCCAGCGTCGAGCGCGTGCAATGGGCGCCCGCGCCGACGACCGGCACGCCCGGCTTCAGCATCGTGGCCAGCGCCGCGCGCGGAACGCGGCCCGCGCCCATCCCGGCGGACACCGCGACCTGTGCGGACTGCCTGCGCGAGGTCGAGGACCCGGCCGATCGCCGGTTCCGGTATCCGTTCACGAACTGCACCGACTGCGGGCCGCGCTTCACCATCGTCCAAGGCGTGCCCTACGACCGGCCGCTGACGACGATGGCCGGGTTCCCGATGTGTGAAGCCTGCGCGGCCGAGTACCACGATCCTGCGGATCGGCGCTTTCACGCCCAGCCGACCTGCTGTCCCGCCTGCGGTCCACGGCTGCGCTTCGAGCGCGACGGCGCCGGGGACATGGGCGAGCCGATCGCCGCGGCCGCCCGGCTGCTGCGCGACGGCGGCGTGCTCGCGGTCAAAGGGCTCGGCGGCTACCACCTCGCTGTACTCGCCGCGGACGAGGAGGCGACTGCGCAGCTCCGACGCCGCAAGCGCCGCGAGGAGAAGCCGTTCGCGCTCATGGTCGCGGATCTCGCGCAGGCTCGGACCTTGTGCCGCGTCGATGAGGTCGGCGCGGAGTGTCTGAGCTGCCGTCAGCGTCCTGCGGTGCTGCTCGATCGCCTGCCCGAGGCGCGGGTGGCGTCGGCAGTGGCTCCGGGCAATCGGCACCTCGCGCTGATGCTGCCGTACACTGCGCTGCACCACCTGCTGCTGCGCGAAGTCGGCGAGGCGCTCGTCCTCACGAGTGGAAACGTCTCCGATGAGCCGATCGCGCACCTCGACGGGGACGCGGCCAAGCGGCTGGCCGGCATCGCCGACGCGTTCCTTGTGCACGATCGGCCGATCCAGACCCGCACCGACGACTCCGTCGTCAGGCCCCTGTTCGGCCGCCCGATGATGGTCCGCCGGTCACGCGGCTACGTCCCGGATACGGTGACCCTGCCGGTGGCGGCCGATCGCCCGATCCTGGCGTGCGGGGGCGAGTTGAAGAACACGTTCTGCCTAGCCCGGGACCGGCGCGCCGTCGTCTCGCACCACATCGGCGATCTGGAGAACCACGAGACGCTCCGCTCCTACCACCAGGGCATCGCTCATCTGCGTCGCCTGCTCGACCTCGACCCCGCCGTGATCGCCCACGACCTGCACCCGGAGTATCTGTCCACGAAGTACGCGCTCGAACTCGCCGAGGGCGACGAGCGGCTGACCCGGGTCGAGGTGCAGCACCATCACGCGCACATCGCCTCCTGCCTCGCGGACAACGGCGAGTGCGGCCCGGTGATCGGCGTCGCCTTCGACGGGCTCGGATACGGCACCGACGGCACGCTGTGGGGCGGCGAGTTTCTGCTCGCGGACCTGCGCTCGGCGCGGCGCGCGGCCCACCTCGAGCCGGTGCCGATGCCGGGAGGCACCTCGGCGATCCGGCAGCCGTGGCGGATGGCCGCCGCGTACCTCGACGCCGCGTTCGGTGACGAGGGGGCGCCGGTCGAACTCGCGGTACTGCGCCGCAACGAGGCCCGGTGGACGCAGGTCGTCGTGTTGGCGCGGGCCGGGTTGAACGCGCCGCTGACGTCGAGTGCCGGCCGCCTGTTCGACGCGGTCGGCGCGCTCCTCGGGCTGCGCGACGAGATCAGTTTCGAAGGCCAGGCCGCGATCGCGCTCGAACAGATCGCCGACCTCGATGAGCGGGGCGCCTACCTGTTACCGGTGGCCGAGCCCGCCGGAGCGGAGGAACCGCTGAGACTGCGCGGCGCGGAACTCGTGCGCGCGGCGGCGGTGGACGTGCTGGCCGGGGTCGATCCCGGCGTCATCGCAGCCCGCTTCCACCACGGCGTCGCGGACGCGATCGCACGGGTCTGCGAGCGGCTGAGCGAGGAGAACGGCGTGCGGACCGTCGCGCTGTCGGGCGGCGTGTTCCAGAACGTGCTGCTGACCACCGGCGTCGTGCGGCGGCTCGAAGGCGCCGGCCTGCGGGTGCTGACGCACCGGCAGGTGCCCGCGAACGACGGCGGGATCAGCCTGGGCCAGGCGGCCGTCGCGGCAGCGCAGGCCCGAGGGCTGATCCCGCGGGAGGGGCACCTCACATGCCTCTGATCCTGAGATAGCGCTGGAGGGTCGGGTACTCCCGCCACACCATCGCGGCGAGACCGCCGACGGCCATCATGGAGAACAACAGGCGCTTCATGACGCTTCGCTCCTTCTCTCGCCCCGGCGCTCAGCCCGGGGGCAGGTTCGGCATGACCGGCAGGATGGGGTTGTGCGCCTTCGGGTTCACCCCGGTGGACCGGCGCGAGTCCGCGGTGCCGTCGTCGTTGTGACCGACCTCCTTGTCGTACGCGCCCTTGGCGTTGCCCTGGGCCACGCCCTTGATGTGGCTGGAGGCGTCCGGTTCTACGTCGGGTTCGCCGACGCGGATTTCAGCCATGGTCCTTCCTTTCTCCGAGGTCTGCGAAGAAGCCCGCGATCGCCGGCCACACCGCGGTCCCGCCGGACAGGCCGCGCCACTCCCGGCGGATCAGCGCGACCAGGCGGTAGCAGTCGTCGATCGGGACGATCCAGTGGTCGTGCCGCCCGCGCGCGGTGTTGAGCAGCAGTGCCTGCACCTCCGGCTCCAGCGCGGCGAGCGGCGGACAGCGCTCGGTGACGCGCCGCCAGTCCGCCGCGTCCAGGTCCCAGCGGGTGGCGCCGGCCGGGCTCGGGTAGTGCGCCAGCGCCGTGCCGTCCGGGTGGGCGACGATGAAGGCCAGACCCACCGGCAGGCCGAGCTCGGCGAGCTCGTCCACCGGCAGCTCGGGCAGCTGCTCGCGCCGGGTGGGCACGAGCCGGAAGCGGCCCACCGTGCCGGGCGGGCCGGCCGCCGCCGAGGCGTCCCGCTGGAAGAGCACCGTGCACGCCGGGCAGGCGCACTGCAGCTCCCCGCTCTGCCCGTCCACCAGGTGACGATGCGTCGGGGAGAGCGCGACGCCGCACACGTCGCAGCGCTCCTCCGCCTCGTCCCGGACCGGCGGCCGGCGGATCGCCCGCGCCAGCGCGGTCGTGGCCTCGGCCGCGACGGCCGTCACGAGTTCGCGCCCGTCGTCTGCGTGGTCAGCTTGGTCAACGGCACGAAGGCGGGCGCGGCCGTGGACGGCGGGCGTTTCGCGATGACCGCGACGTCGGCCAGTTCCGGCGCGAGGTCGAGCACCGTCTGGCGCACGGCGTCGTGCATGCCCTGGGCCGTCGAGCCGCAGCCCTCGACGGTGAGCTCCACCGTGGCCACGTCGTGCTCGACGCCGCGCAGCGTGATCCGCCCGCCGCGCTCCTCGATCGCCGGGCGCAGCTGCGCGATGGCCCGCTCCACCCGGGGCTCGAGCGGCTCAGGGTGGATCTCGTGCAGCACCATCAGATGGTCGATCAGCTCGTCGCGCACCAGGGCGTCGAGCAGTTCGGGCTGCTGCGCGGCCGCGGCGTGGTCGACCGCGCGGGCCAGCGCCTCGCCGTAGATGTGGGCGAGCTCCGCGACCGCCGACAACGCCAGCTCGCCGGCCGGCCCGGGCGTCTTCTCGATCAGCTCGAGCGTCTCCTCGAGCCGGACGAGCCGGGCCCGGACCTCCTCGTCCGGCAGCCGGGAGCGGCTCACCGGATCGCGCCGCGCCGCCTCAGCCATGGTTGGCGCCGAACATCGGCGAGTGCGTCTTCTGCAGGGTGCGGCCCTTGCCGAGGTACATGTGCACGCCGCAGGGCAGACAGGGGTCGAAGCTGCGCACCGCGCGCATGATGTCGACGCCCTTGAAGTTGTCCGGCCCGTTCTCCTCGAAGATCGGCATGTCCTGCACCGCGTCCTCGTACGGGCCGGGGGTGCCGTAGCTGTCCCGCGGGCTCGCGTTCCAGGGCGTCGGCGGGTACGGGTGGTAGTTGGCGATCTTGCCGTCGCGGATGACGAGGTGGTGCGAGAGCACGCCGCGCACGGCCTCGTGGAAGCCGCAGCCGATGGCCTCCTCGGGCACCTCGAAGTCGGTGAAGGTGCGGGTGTCGCCGGAGCGCACCCGGCCGAGCGCCTCCTCGATGAAGCCGACCGCCATCGCCGCGGCGTAGGCGACGAAGTAGACCCGGGCCCGGTTGCGCTCGATCGCGTTGGACCACTTCGGGATGTGCCATTCGAGGGTCTGCTCCGGCAGCTCCCGGCTGCGCGGCAGCGAGATCTGCACGCTGCGGCCGGTCGACTTCACGTACGGGCTGTCGACCAGGCCGGCCAGCGCGGTGGTGTAGAGCCGGGCGAACGCGCCGCCGCCGGTGTCGAGCGCGAGGTGCTCGCCGCTCAGGCCGTCGTACCAGCGCGGGCTCATCACCCAGCTGTACTTGTCCTCGAAGTTGCGCTTGCCCGGCGCGGGCAGCGTGGTCTGGTTCCACGGGTGGCGCTGGTCCACCGGGTTGCCGAGCGGGTCGTGGGTGACGAACGGGTCCTCGTTGACCCAGTCGTCGTAGTAGGAGCTGCCCAGCAGGATCCGCAGGCCGAGGTTGATCTCGACCAGGTCGGTGGTCAGCAGCTTGCCGTCCACGACGATGCCGGGGGTCACGCCCATGGCCCGGCCCCACTCGGTCATGTGCTCGTACTTGTAGTCGACGATCTCCGGGTTCTGGAACGCGCCCCAGCAGCCGAGCAGCACCCGGCGGCGGCCGACCTCCTCGTACCCGGGCAGCGCCTCGTAGAAGAAGTCGAACACGTCGTCGTTGAGCGCGACGGACTTCTTGATGAAGTCGAGCACGCTGATCAGCCGGGAGAGGTAGTCGGTGAACAGGGTCGGGCTGGGCATCGTGCCGACGCCGCCGGGATACAGCGTGGAGGGGTGCACGTGCCGGCCCTCCATCAGGCAGAACATCTCCCGGGTGACCCGGCTGACCTTCAGCGCCTCCCGGTAGATCTCGCCCTCGAACGGGTTGAAGGCGCGCATGATGTCGGCGATGGTGCGGTAGCCGTGGATCGCGGCGTGCGGCGCCTGGGTGTTCTCGGCCCGGGCGAGCACGCTCGGGTTGGTGTCCTTGACCATCGCCTCGCAGTAGTCGGCGAAGACCAGGTTGTCCTGGAAGATGGTGTGGTCGAAGATGTACTCGGCCGCCTCGCCGAGGTTGATGATGTTCTCGGCCAGCGGCGGGTTGGCGATGCCGTAGGCCATGTTCTGCGCGTAGATCGAGCAGGTGGTGTGGTTGTCGCCGCAGATCCCGCAGATCCGGCTGGTGATGAAGCCCGCGTCGCGCGGGTCCTTGCCCTTCATGAACACCGAGTAGCCGCGGAAGATCGAGGAGGTGCTGTGGCACTCGGCGACCCGCTGGTTGGCGAAGTCGATCTTCGTGTAGATGCCCAGGTTGCCCACGATCCGGGTGATCGGATCCCAGGACATCTCCACGAGCTGGCCCGGCGCCGTACTCGAAGGCGCTTCGCGGGTCGCTGTCATCTGTTCGTCTCCTTGGTCGGTGTGCCTGCGGTGCCGGTGGAGCGGTTCGGGCGCCAACGCGGGTCGTAGCCGGAGGTCAGCGCGTCCTGGTTGTGCCGCCACTTGGGTTCGGCGTTCATCGTGCGGTTGGTGATGCCGCGCAGCCGGCGCACGAACATGCCGTAGGGCTTGGAGGCCATCGAGGAGAAGCCGCCGCCGGGGGGCTCGTCCAGGAACGGCATGAACTTGTCCGGGAAGCCGGGCATGGTGCAGCCGATGCAGACGCCGCCGACGTTGGGGCAGCCGCCGACGCCGTTCATCCAGCCGCGCTTGGGCACGTTGCAGTTGACCACCGGGCCCCAGCAGCCCACCTTCACCTGGCACTTGGGCGAGTTGTAGTCCTTGGCGAAGTCGGACTGCTCGTAGTACCCGGCCCGGTCGCAGCCCTCGTGCACGGTCCGGCCGAAGAGCCACTGCGGCCGCAGCTGCGCGTCCAGCGGGGGCGGCGGCGCGCTGCCGGCGGCGTGGAAGAGCGCCCAGGTGAGGGTCTCCATGAAGTTCTCCGGCTGGACCGGGCAGCCGGGCACGTTGATGATCGGCAGCGAGCCGGCCGAGCGGAAGTCCCAGCCGAGGTAGTCGGCCAGGCCCATGGAGCCGGTGGGGTTGCCGGCCATCGCGTGGATGCCGCCGTACGCGGCGCAGGTGCCGGCCGTGACCACGGCCCAGGCCTTGGGGGCGAGGTGGTCGATCCACCAGTTGAGGGTGAGCGGCTCGCCGGTGTGCTCGTCGTTGCCGAAGGAGGTCCAGTACCCCTCGCCGTTGATCCGCTCGTTCGGGATGGAGCCCTCGATCACCAGGATGAAGGGGGCGTCGAGGTCGCCGCGGGCGGCGGCGCGGAACGGGGCGAGGTAGTCCTCGCCGCCGAGCGACGGGGAGAGCACCTTGTTGTGCAGGTGCACCTTGGGCAGGCCCGGGATCAGCCCGGCCACCACGTCCTCGATGGCGGGCTGGGACGAGGCGGTGATCGAGACGGTGTCGCCGTCGCAGCTCATCCCCTCGGAGATCCAGAGGATGTGGACTTCCTCGACGCCGCGCTGCGGCTGCTCGCGCCGGTGTGTTGCCTCGGTGGCGGTCATCGCCGCTCTCCTCTGTGCTCGGACGCCAATGATTCCATCTCTAATATGCGTCTATTTATACGTGTGGGCGACCGGGGCGGCCGTCGCGACACCCAGGAGGCCGAACACCGCCTCGGCGGCCCGCTCCAGCGCCGAGGCGACCGGCTCGCTCAGGCCCATCTCCTCCTCCAGCCGGGCCGGGCGGACCCCGACCAGGCAGACCCGCTCGACCCGGCCGGGCCCGAGCCCGCCGAGGGTGCGCAGCAGGTCGAGCACCGTCTGCGGATCCATCCCGTGCGCGTCCGGGACGCCGGCGAACCGGGGCCCGGCCTCGGCCTCGGCGCCGTCCTCGGGCTGGGGCTCGACGCAGTACTCGGTTTCGGCCTCGGCGCCGTCCTCGGTCTCGGGATAGATCTCGAGCACGACGATGGTGCCGGGCGGCGCGTCCACCGGCACCGCGTCCACCAGGATCAGCGTGCTGAAACGGCCGTCGAGCAGGTCGTAGGCCAGGTGCAGGCCGCGGATGCCGTAGTCGGCGACGGTCACGCCCTCCGGCAGTTCGCGGCCGGCCAGGTGCCGGACCACGGCCACGCCGAAGCCGTCGTCGCCGAGGAAGACGTTGCCGACGCCGGCGACCAGCACGCCGCGCGGCTGATCCGCCGTCACCGCTCGCCCTCGATCCTGGTCAGCTCTTCCGGCGTGAAGTGATAGTGGCGGCCGTGCAGGTCGGCGCCGGGGTCGTCCTCGATGCTCACGGCCACGTAGCGGGTGCCGTCGACGTCGGTCAGCACGGCCTCGACCCGCGCGGTGCGGCCGATCAGGAACATGTCGTGCACGTCGGTGCCGTGCTTGCGGGGGTTGAGCCGGACCCGGCCGCCCCTGGTCACCGGGACGCCGTCGACCAGCACCCGGTCGGTCGCGGGATCGATCGCGTCGTCCGCGCCTGGCTCCCACCAGGCGCGCTCCTCCACCGGCGCCGCGGGCCGCTGCCCCCGGATCGTCCCGTGCAGCCGGCCGAGCACCTCCGGCGGCATCGTCTCGACCCGGTCGATGATCGCGGCGGCACGCGGATCGGTCGCCCGCGCCTCGCTCTTCTCCTCGTCGGTGAGGGTCAGCGTGCGCAGCGAGAGGATCTCGTCGATCTCGGTCGCGTCGAACAGGTCGCCGGGGCTCTCCGGGCTCACCCGCGGGTGATCCTCCATCAGGATCGGCGCGGAGAGCACCACGCCCCACTCGTCCGGGGCGCCCGCGAGCACGGGGAACGTGTGGATGTTGCGGCAGCCCTTCGCCGCGTCCTCGGCCCAGGCGGGCGGGTCGAGCAGGGAGACGAAGCGCCCGCCCGCCACGCCGAGCAGGCTGTGCGTGGCGATCAGCGAGGCGCCGAGCGCCTCGGCCCGCGGCGCCCCCGCACCGGGGGCAGCGGCCGCGTTGCTCACCTCGAGCCGCAGCCGGAACAGCGGCACGACCGCCTCGAGCGGCGTCGCCGACAGACTCAGCACGGCGTGCAGCGGCCGGCGGACCCGCACGATCCGGCCCGAGTCCGCGAGCTGCTCGATCTCCTCGCCGCCCGGCACCTCGATCTCGGCGAGCAGCGGAGCCTCGCGAAGGCCGGCGAGCCCGACCACGAACTCGTGCTCGCGCGGGACCGCCTCGTCGAAGGTGAGGAAGCGCACCCCTGACACGGTCAGCGCGTCGACGGGGGCGTATCCGGCCTCGGTGCGCTCCTCCACCCGGCGGTGCTGCATCTGCAGGAACCGGACGCACACCGTGATCGTGGCGGCGTCGCGCGAACGGACCTGGATCAGACACTCCGTCTGCTGCCGCCAGGCGTCGGCGGAACCGGCCACGTTCGTGTCCTGAAGCACGTCCGCCGGCAGCCACGGCTTGGGCGCCAGGACGCCGAACTGCCAGCGCATCCGGTTCTTCGCGGACGAGCGCCGGTACGGGTAGAGCAGGTAGCCCTCGTACAGGACGGCGTCGGCGACGGCCCGGGCGCCGTCGAAGCCGGCGCCGGAGGCTCCGCCGGCTGACACGGCGGCCGTGCTCACGACGCCGGCCTCTCGGCGGGCACGGTGACCGCGGCCGTCTCACCGAAGCCGGCCGGCTGCAGCAGGGACATCGAACGGGAACGCTCCTGGAGCCAGTCGTACCAGGCCTCGAGGCCGTCGCCGCGGGTCGCCGAGAGCTCGAGCACCTCGGCGTCCGGGTTCACCTGGCGGACCCGGGCGTGGAAGCCGACCGGATCGAAGTCCACGTACGGCAGCAGGTCCATCTTGTTGAGCAGCACCACGTCCGCGGTCCCGAACATGTGCGGGTACTTCAGGGGCTTGTCGACGCCCTCGGTCACCGACATCACCACCGCGCGGTGGTCCTCGCCGAGGTCGAACAGCGCCGGGCAGACGAGGTTGCCGACGTTCTCCACGAACACCAGCGCCCCGCGGGCCGGCTCCAGCGCCCGCACCGCGTCGCCGACCATCGAGGCGTCGAGGTGGCAGCCGGCCCCGGTGTTGATCTGCACGGCCGGGCAGCCGGCCGACCGGATCCGCTCGGCGTCCAGCGGCGTGGCCTGATCGCCCTCGATGACGCAGATCGGCCGCTGCCCGCGCAGATCCGCCACCGCCCGCTCGAGCAGGCTGGTCTTGCCGGAACCGGGCGAGCTCATCAGGTTCACCAGCACCACGCCGTGCCGGCGCAGCCAGTCCCGGTTCTGCTCGGCGAGGTGCTGGTTCTTCTCCAGCACCCGGTGCTCGAGGTCCTCGGTCCGCGTCGCCGCGTGCCGGTGCGGCTCGGCCGGGCCGCGCCCGCCCTCCGCGCAATCGCAGGTTCCGCACATGCTAGGCAGCCACCTCCACCGACACGATCCGCAGCTCCGCTCCGGCCAGCACCTCGATGTGGGCGCTGCCGCAGGGACACAGCGGGATCGGGTCCTCGAGTTCGAATTCGTCTGTGCAATCCCGGCAGCGCGCCCGGGCGGCCGGCTCGTCGATCTCCAGCCGGGCGCCCTCGGCCGGGGTGCCGGCCGCGGCCACGTCGAAGCAGAAGCGGACCGCGTCCGGGAGCACCCCGGAGAGCCGGCCGATCTCCAGGCGCACGCCGGCGATCCGCGCGCCGTCGAAGCGCTCGACGACGGCGTCCACCACGCTCTGGGTGATCGAGAGCTCGTGCACGGTCAGCAGATCCTCGGCAGCGGGTCGCCGACCAGCATGTCGACGATGCGGGTGCCGCCGAAGGCGGTGGAGAGCAGGACCAGGCCGGGCGGGTCGGCGGCCACCCGGCCGATCACCGCCGCCTGCTCCCCCAGCGGGTGCGCCCGCAGCGCGGCCAGCGCGTCCTGGGCCTGGTCGCCGTCGACCACCACCACGATCCGGCCTTCGCAGGCCACGTACAGCGGGTCGATGCCGAGCAGCTCGCAGGCCCCGCGCACCTCGGGCCGCACCGGCACCGCGCCCTCGTCGAGCACCACCGAGACCTCCGCGGCCATCGCGAGCTCGTTGAGCACGGTGGCGACGCCGCCGCGGGTGGCGTCGCGCATCGCGCGCACGCCCGGCACGGCCTCGAGCAGTCCGGCCACCAGGCCGGCCACCGACGCGGTGTCCGAGACCAGGTCGGCCTCGAGGTCGAGGCCGCCGCGGGCCAGCATGATCGTGATGCCGTGCTCGCCGATCGGCCCGGAGACCAGCACCGCGTCCCCGGCCCGCGCCGAGGCCAGGCTCAGCGCGCCGGGCGGGCGGCGCGGCACGCCCACGCCGGCCGTGTTGATGTAGCAGCCGTCCGCCTTGCCGCGCTGGACCACCTTCGTGTCCCCGGTGACGATCTCCACGCCGGCCTCGCGCGCCGCGGCCGCCATGGACGCGACGATCCGGTTGAGGTCGGCGATCGGGAAGCCCTCCTCCAGGATGAACCCGGCGGACAGGTAGCGCGGCACCGCCCCGGAGACGGCCAGGTCGTTGACCGTGCCGTTGACGGCGAGGTCGCCGATGTTCCCGCCCGGGAAGAAGAGCGGGCTGACCACGAAGGAGTCCGTGGTCAGGGCCACGCCGGCGTCGCCGAGGCGCAGCTGCGCGGCGTCGTCGAGCTCTTCCAGCAGGGGATTGCGGAAGGCCTCGAGGAAGATCGCCTCGATCAGCGTGTGGGTGGCCTTGCCGCCGGAGCCGTGGGCGAGGGTGACCCGCTCCTCGCGCACCCGGGCGCGGGCCCGCCGGGCCCGGTCGATCCGGTCGAGCACCTCCCGCTCGCGCGCGTCCTGCGCGGGGATGTCGGCGGACTTCATCGGCTCACCGCCGCCTCGCGCACCCGGGAACGGCTGAAGCGGCCGAAGTTGTAGTACGCGGCGCAGGCGCCCTCGGGCGAGACCATGCAGGTGCCGATCGGCGTCTCCGGGGTGCACGCGGTGCCGAAGACCTTGCACTCCCACGGTTTGAGCACGCCCTTGAGCACCTCGCCGCACTGGCACGCCTTGGGGTCGGCGACGCGGACGCCGGGCACCTCGAAGCGCTCCTCGGCGTCGAAGCGGGCGAACTCCTCGCGCAGCCGCAGCGCGGAGTGCGAGATGAAGCCGAGCCCGCGCCACTCGAAGTAGGGCCGCAGCCGCATCGTCTCGCCGATCGCCCGCAGCGCCACCGGGTTGCCCTCCCAGGGCACCACCCGGGCGTACTGGTTCTCCACCTCCGCGCGCCCCTCCCGCACCTGGACCATCAGGCGGTGGATGGACTCGAGGATGTCGAGCGGCTCGAACCCGGCCACCACCACCGGCTTGCGGTACTCGCGCGCGATGAACTCGTACGGGCGGCAGCCGATCACGGTCGAGACGTGGCCCGGGCCGAGGAAGCCGTCGAGCCGCAGGTCCGGGGAGTCGAGGATGGCCTTGATCGCCGGGACGATGGTGACGTGGTTGCAGAACACGGAGAAGTTCTCGAGCTTCTCCGCGGCCGCGCGCAGCAGCGTCATCGCGGTCGAGGGCGCGGTGGTCTCGAAGCCGATGGCCATGAACACCACCTGCCGGTCCGGGTTCTCCCGGGCCAGCCGCAGCGAGTCGAGCGGCGAGTAGACCATCCGGATGTCGGTGTCCGCGGCGTTGGAGTCGAAGAAGCTGCCGTCGCCGCCGGGCACCCGCATCATGTCGCCGAACGAGGTCATCAGCACGTCCGGCTGCCGGGCGAGGTGGATCGCGTCGTCCACCCGGCCCATCGGGATGACGCAGACCGGGCAGCCCGGGCCGTGCACCAGGGTGACCTGCTCGGGCAGGTAGTCCTCGATGCCGTGTTTGTAGATCGTGTGCGTGTGCCCGCCGCACACCTCCATGAAGGTGTAGCGCCGACCGGGCTCGCACAGCGCGGCGATCCGGGCGGCCAGCGCCCGCGCCGTCTCGGCGTCGCGGTATTCGTCGACGAAGCGCATCGCCGGTCCCGTTCCTATTCGATCGTCGAACCGGCCATGGCGGCCAGTTCGTCCTCGTACGCCTGGCCGAGGTCCTCGAGCAGCGCGAGGGTGGCCCGCGCCTCGGCCTCGTCGATGACGGACAGCGCGAAGCCGACGTGGATCAGCACCCACGCGCCGGGCTCCGGCGGCTCGGCCAGCAGTCCCAGGTTCACCGTCCGCCGGACCCCGCTCACCTCCACCTTCGCCAGCTCCGGCCGGCCGACGCCGACCTCGATCACCTCGCCCGGAATGGCCAGGCACATCAGTTGCTCCCGCGGGTCTCGGCGCGCCCGGTCGGCGCGGGGATGGGGGTGGCGGCCGGGGCGAGCGCGGCCACGGTCAGCTCCCAGAGGGCGTGGTAGAGCGTGGTCTGCGCCTCCTGCACCCGGTGCACCGAGGGCGAGGGGACGGTGAAGAGGTGGTCGAGGAACTCCAGCTCGGCCATCCGGCCGCCGTCGTACCCGGCGATGCCCACCGTCAGCAGGCCCCTGCGGGCCGCCTCCTCCAGCCCGAGCAGCAGGTTCGCCGAGTTGCCGCTGGTGGAGATGCCCACCGCGACGTCCGCGGGGCGGGCGAAGGCGGCGATCTGGCGGGAGAAGGCGACCTCGAACCCGACGTCGTTGGACAGCGCCGTGACCACCGCGACGTCGTTGGTCAGGGCGATGGCGGGCAGCGGCGGCAACCGCCCGCCCGGGTGCAGGAACAGCGTCGCGAGCTCCTGGGCGTCGGTCGAGCTGCCGCCGTTGCCGAAGGCCAGCAGCCGGCCGCCGGACGCGAAGCGCCCGGCCATCTGACGCGCGCACAGCTCGAGCCGGGCGCCGTGGGCGCGGGCGAGCTCGGCCCGCAGCTCGGTGATCTCGGCGGCCTTGGCCTCGGTGGAGCACCGGGCCGCCTCCAGCAGCGCTTCGAGCGCGCCGCCGTCCGCGTAGAGGAAGGGGTAGAGGGCCTCGAGACCGGTCGCCGTCATCTCGTCAGCTCCCTGACCATGCCGATCGCCTCGCCCGCGTGCACGAGCACGGTGTCCCCGACGCCCGCGGGCACCAGCGCCACGCTGATCGTCTCCCGGCGGCCCTCGCCGGCGTCGACCACGGCGAGGTCGTCCTCGAGCAGTTCCAGCACGGTGACGGGCAGGGCGGTGTCCGAGCAGGTGAGGCAGAATCCTTCGGTCACGGCCGCACCGCCCCGGACTCGAGCGCGCCGGGATGCTCGAGGAAGACGTGCACGAGTTCCCAGAGGATGTGATAGGCCGTCACGTGCACCTCCTTGACCACGCGCGAGTCGTCCGAGCGGGCCAGCAGCACGTGCTCGGCGGCGCCCCGGGCCACCACCGCGCCGCCGTCCCCGCCGAGCAGCGCGACCGTGAGCAGCCCCTGGCCGCGCGCGTGGATCAGGCCGCGCAGGACGTGCGCGGTGTCGCCGTCCGGGGACAGGCCGAGCGCGATGTCGCCCGGCTCGGCGAGCAGCCGCAGCTGATGGGCGAACACCTCGGCTAGCCCGTGCCGTTCGGCGACGCCGGTCAGCGTGGCCACGTCCGAGGTGAGCGAGACGGCCGGCAGCGCGCGTTTGCCGACGATGACCGGGTGCACGAACTCGACCGCGACGTGCTGCGCGTCGGTGCAGGTGCCGCCGCTGCCGAAGACGATCAGCTTGCCGCCGGCCTGGAAGCGCGCGGCCATGGCGCGGGCGGCGTCGGCGAGCGCCCGAGCCTGGTCGGCGAGGGCCCGCAGGGGGTCGGCCCGCCGCTCGAAGATCGCGCTCACCGCCGGCGCGGAGGTGTCGGCTGCCAAGGTCACGGCGGTTCCGTCCTGTCCGGGTCGAGTTCGACGGCTGGTGTTGCCAGCCCGGCCGCGGGCTAAACGGTGCTTCCGGCCGGTCGCGGCCAAGTTCATCCATTGAGAGCAATGCGACGACCTGAGCCGCCCTCAGCCGTCGTGGCGGTGGGAGGCGAGGAACCGGCGGCCGGCCTCGTTCGCGTCGTCCACGGTGGCGTGCACGTGCAGCACCTGCTCGAGCCCGCCGAGGTCGAAGACCCGGCGCACCGCGCCGGACGGGACGATCAGCAGCCTGCCGCGGCGCCGGTCGAGGTCCTGGTGGCCCTCGGCGAGCACCCGGGCGCCGGCCGAGTCGAGGAACTCGACCCCGGTCAGGTCCAGGACCAGCGGCCGGCCGGGCTCCGCGGCGCGGGCGATCGCCTCCTGCAGCCGGGGCGCGGTGGACAGGTCCACCTCGCCCGAGACCAGCAGCATCTCGGTGCCGCCGCGGTGTTCGGAGACGAGGGAGAGGTGGGTCGGCACGAGCGGATCCGTCCAGGTCAGGATTCTTCCGGCGGCTCGACGGTACCCGGCCCGGGCGGCCGGGCGCGGCAAGGCGGCCTCGGCACGCGGGCCCGGGCGCGTTCCGGAGGCGTTCCGGGCGGTGCCGGGCCACCGCGGTGTGATGAACGGTCAAACGCTGGCGTTCAGTGGCGTTTGCCATCAATAGGGTTTAAGTGCTCTAATTCCGGACATCCACCTCCGCCGATGCCCTGACGCATCGTCACGGTCGCGCGGTCCGCCACGCCGCGCGGCCGCAGCGCCACGGTCCACCGAACCACCGTCCAGCTAAGGCGTCCATGTGACTACTGTCGAGGAGCGGGAGCCGCGGGCTTCCACGGTCAAGCCGGTCCGGCCCCGCCAACCGGGGAGCGTGTTCATCAGGTGGATCACCTCCACCGACCATAAGGTGATCGGCTTCCTCTATCTGATCACCTCGTGCATCTTCTTCGGCCTCGGCGGCATCATGGCCCTGCTGATCCGCACCCAGATCGCCCGGCCCGGCCTGGACGTGCTCTCCCCCGAGCAGTACAACCAGGCCTTCACCATGCACGGCACGGTGATGCTGCTGATGTTCGCCACCCCGCTGTTCGCGGGCTTCACGAACGCGATCATGCCGTTGCAGATCGGCGCCCCCGACGTCGCCTTCCCGCGGCTGAACATGATCGCCTACTGGCTGTTCCTGTTCGGTTCGCTGATCGCCATCGGCGGGTTCCTCACCCCGCAGGGCGCGGCGGACTTCGGCTGGTTCGCGTACTCGCCGCTGTCCAACGGCGTGCACTCGCCCGGCGCCGGCGGCGACATGTGGATCATGGGCCTGGCGCTGTCCGGCTTCGGCACGATCCTCGGCTCGGTGAACTTCATCACCACCATCATCACGATGCGCATGCCGGGTATGACCATGTTCCGGATGCCGATCTTCACCTGGAACGTGCTGCTGACCTCGGTGCTCGTGCTGCTCGCCTTCCCGGTCCTGGCCGCGGCGCTGTTCGCGCTCGAGGCCGA
The DNA here is from genome assembly GCF_000504285.1 of Actinospica robiniae DSM 44927. Classification (NCBI taxonomy): domain Bacteria; kingdom Bacillati; phylum Actinomycetota; class Actinomycetes; order Catenulisporales; family Actinospicaceae; genus Actinospica; species Actinospica robiniae. The sequence continues at coordinate 2,708,520 of NZ_KI632511.1, forward strand.
CCGCCGGCTCGGCGCGCACGTCTTCGACGCCTCCAACGGAGGACCGATCCTCTGGCAGCACCTGTTCTGGTTCTTCGGCCATCCCGAGGTCTACATCGTCGCCCTGCCGTTCTTCGGCATCATCTCGGACATCATCCCGGTCTTCAGCCGCAAGCCCGTGTTCGGATATTCGGGCCTGGTCTTCGCGACGCTCTCCATCGCGGGCCTGTCGGTGACGGTGTGGGCGCACCACATGTTCACCACCGGCGCGGTCATGCTCCCGTTCTTCGCGTTCATGACGTACCTGATCGCGGTGCCCACCGGCGTGAAGTTCTTCAACTGGGTCGGCACGATGTGGCGAGGTTCCTTATCGTTCGACACACCGCTGCTCTGGTCCGTGGGCTTCCTGGTGACGTTCCTCTTCGGCGGCCTGACCGGGGTCATGCTGGCCTCGCCCCCAATCGACTTCGCAGTGCAGGACTCATACTTCGTCATCGCCCACTTCCACTACGTACTCTTCGGCACGGTGGTATTCGCGATGTTCGGTGGGTTCTACTACTGGTGGCCGAAGTGGACCGGCAAGATGCTCGACGAAAGGCTCGGGAAGATCCACTTCTGGACACTGTTCATCGGCTTCCACACGACCTTCCTGGTCCAGCACTGGCTCGGCGCCGAGGGCATGCCCCGCCGTTACGCCACGTACCTCGCCTCGAACGGCTGGGCCACGCTCAACACCGTGTCCACGATCGGCTCCTACCTGCTCGGTCTCTCGATGTTCCCGTTCCTCTACAACGTCTGGAAGACCTCGAAGGTCGGCCGCCGGGTGACGGTCGACGACCCGTGGGGCTGGGGCCGCTCACTCGAGTGGGCCACCTCCTGCCCGCCGCCGCGGCACAACTTCAACTCGCTGCCCCGGGTCCGCTCGGAGTCCCCGGCCTTCGACCTGCACCACCCCGAGGTGGCGCTGATGGAGATCCAGAACGGCGAGCGCGGCCACGCCGCGAAGAAGGCGCTGCTGAAGGAACAGGCGCACAAGAGCCGCGACCAGTAGGCGAACGGTTCGATCGACGAAGGCCCGCGGCGCTTGAGCCGCGGGCCTTCGTGTTCCTCGCTTTCTCGTGCTCTTCGCCTTCTGATACCGGCTCAGGTGAAAGCGCGGATGACGGCGGACATGTCCAGCTCCGTCGGGTCGCCCTCGCCCTGCGCGGCGGCCTCGAAGCAGCCGAGCAGGGCGCCCATCAGCCGACCGTCGCTCTCCGCGGCGTCCGCGGCCCGCTCGATCAGGTCCGCGTCCTTCATCGCGCCGGCCAGGCTGAACGACACGGCGAAGTCCCCTTCGATCATCGACTTGCCCTTGAGCTGCGCGTAGCCGCAGTCCAGCGTTCCTCCGGCGATGGTCTGGAGGAACAGGGCCGGATCGACGCCGAGTCGTTTGGCCAGTCCGACGCTCTGGGCGGTGGCGCCGGTGACGGACAGGACCCACGCGTTGGCGGCGAGCTTGAGCCGGTGTCCGGCCCCCGGCTGGTCGCCGACCCACACCGTGCGCGAGCCGATGGCGTCGAAGACCGGGGTGACGGCGTCCCTGACCCCGCCCGGCCCGCCGGCCAGCACGATCAGCTGGCCGTTCTCGGCGGGCGCCCGCGTGCCGAGAACCGGGGCGTCGACGAACGCGACACCGCGGCTCTCGGCCGTCCTGGCCAGGTGCTCGGTCGCCTCGATCCCGACCGTCCCGCACTGCGCCCACACCGCGTGGTCCTGCAAGGTGCCGAGGATCGGAGTCATCACCTCGTCCACGGCGTTGGCGTCGAAGAGCATCGTGACGAGGACGTCGGCGTCGCGGACCGCGGACTCGGCGTCCTCGGCCACTGCGATGTCGAACGCCTCCAGCGGCCGCGCCTTCTCGACGGTACGGTTCCACACCGTCACCGTCATTCCGGCCCTGGCCAGGCTGCGGGCCATCCCCGCTCCCATCAAACCGGTGCCGAGCACCGTGACCTTCGTCATCGTCCTGCCTCCTTCGTCTCGTTCATGCGGGCTTTTGTCGGGTGCAGATGCGCGGCGATCTTCTCGATGAGGGCCGGAGCGAGCGCGCCGGCGGCGGTGGCCGTCGCCGCGGAGGCGCCGACCATCGTCCAGGCGACCGGTCCCAGCGGCGTGCAGCCGAAGAACTGGCTGACGCCGGGCGTCTCGACGACGGCGAAGAGCATGGCCGCCGAACCGACGCAGGTGGCCAGTACGAGCGGGCTGTGCCGGCTCGTGACCGCGGTCTGGCCGAGCTGCGTGATCACCAGCGCGGCGAGGCTCGCCGTGGATGCGCGACGCTCCCGGCCGGTGGCCCGCGCGGCCTGCCAGGCGAGCATCGCACCGAGCGCGGTGGCGCCGCCGCGCGCGGCGAGGTCGCGCACCAGTTCCGGGCCCCAGGTGCCGGGAACCGGGGCGGAATCCGGGCCCTGCGCGGCGCCCTCGGCGGCGGGGCGGGCCGGGGCGAGGGCGACGGCCAGCGCGGGCAGCATGTCCGTCATCATGTTGACGAGCAGGAACTGGCGGGTGCCCAGCGGCGCGCGTCCGCCGATGGCGGTGCCGAGCAGGGTGAAGGCGATCTCTCCGGCGTTGCCGCCGACCAGGATCGCCACGGCGTCGCGCACGCTGCGCCAGAGTGCGCGCCCTTCCTGCAGAGCCGCGACGATACCCACCGGGTCGGGCTCGGCCAGCACCAGGTCGGCGGCGTTGCGCGCTGGCCGGCTGCCGGCGCCGCCAAGCGCGACCCCGACGTCGGCCAGACGGATCGCGGCGGCGTCGTTGCTTCCGTCGCCGGCCATCGCCACGACGCGGCCCGCGCCTTGCAGAGCTTGGATGATGCGCACTTTGTGCTGAGGCGACACCCGCGCGAACACCGTGCTCGCGGCGATCTTCGCATCGCGCTCGGTCTTGGGCAGCCGGTCGAGTTCGGCGCCGGTGAGCACGGTCTCGGTGTCCGGGATGTCGAGCTGCCGGGCGATGGCGACGGCCGTGCGCGGGTGGTCGCCGGTGATCATGACGGTACGCACGCCCGCTTCCGTCAGCAGGCGGACTGTTTCGGCCGCGCTCGGACGCACGGTGTCGGCGATGGCGACGAAACCGAGCAGTGTCAGCTCCCTGACCTGCTCGGCCAGCTGTGCCTGCGCGTCGTCGGGGAGCTGCTGCCCGTCTAGCTCACGCCGAGCCACGGCCAGCACGCGCAATCCGTCGTCGGCGAGCTGCCGCAACGTGGCCGCGGCCTTGCTGCGACGCTCACGAGTCAGTTTCCGGTCGCCTTTCTCGGTATGCACGGTGACGCAGAGCTCGAGTACGGTCTCCGGCGCACCCTTGACTGCCAGCAGTCGGTGGCCGTCACGAGCGCACAGGCCCGCCGAATAGCCACGGGTGGTCTCGAAGGGCAGTTCAGCGACGCGCTCCCATGCGTCGGATTCAGCCGGGTGCTCCCGCGCCGCCTGCACGACGGCGATGTCCGTCGGGTGCACCAAACTGCGGGTGGCGCCTTTCTCGTCGCCGGGATCGGGGCACGCGCACGCGGCGGTGTGCAGCACGACCGCCGACCGGTCTGCCGGAAGCACCTCGTCGAATGCTGCGATGCGCGCCACCGAGAGCCGTCCCTCGGTCAGCGTGCCGGTCTTGTCGAAGCAGACGGTGTCGACCCGGCCGAGAGCTTCGAGCGCGTTGGCCGACCGCACCAGCACGCCCTTGCCGGACAGCCGACGGGCGGCGGCGAGCTGCGCGACCGTGGCCACCAGCGGAAGGCCTTCGGGCACGGCCGCAACGGCGACCGCCACCCCGGAGGCCAGCGCCTGGCGCAGCGGCACCCCGCGCACCGCGGCCAAAGCCGTCACCGCGCCGCCGCCGATCGCCGTGGCGGGCAGGGCGATCCGGGTCAGTTCGACGAGCCGCGCCTGGATTCCGGCGCGCGGCGCGCGGGCCGTCCCTGCCGCCGCGGTCGCCCGGCCGGCCTCGGTCTTCGCGCCGACGGCGCTGACGACGGCGTACCCGGTGCCGGCCACGACGACGCAGCCCTCGTACACCATGCAGGCACGTTCTGACAGGTCGGCGCCCGGCGTCGGCTCGACGGACTTGGCCACGGGCAACGATTCGCCGGTCAGTGCGGACTCGTCGACTTCGAGTTCTTCCGCGCGGATGAGCCTCGCATCGGCCGGGATGACGTCTCCCGACCGCAGCACGATCACGTCGCCCAGGCGAAGCCGCGCGGCCGGGAGGCTGCGCGTCCGAGCGTCTTCGAGCCCGTCGATCCAGTCCTCGCCCTCGTCTGCCAGGCCCAGCGGCTCCCACCGGGCCAGGCGCGCGGCCGGGCGTTCGCCGAGCATGAGGCGCCGCAGGGCTTTGCGGGCGCGCATCTGTTGTCCGGCACTGATGATCGCGTTGCCGCCCATGACTCCGGAGACGAGGAACGCGTCAATACTCGAACCCACCACGGCCGAGGCTGCGGCGCCGAGCGCCAACACCGGGGTGAGCGGATCGCGCAGCTCGTCGGCGACGGACTGTGCGAATTCACCGGACACGCGCACCGGTGTGAAGGCCGCGACGCGTGACGCCGCCGCACGGGTCGCCCGGACCGGCGCAGGAGCACGTCGCGCCGCAGCCGCCTCCCGATCGGCGTCGCGTCGACTCTGCAGAAGCCTGTTATACACATCCTGAGCAGTGAGGGCATGCCACGGAGCCCGCGAAGTTCCTTCGGGCAGATCCTGTCGACCGCATCGCAGGCCACTGTAAGCGCCCGCGAGGAGGGCGGCCATCGCGGCGCTGTGCACGGGCGACACCTGAATCCGCGGCACGCGCGTCCGCCGCCGTCCGCCGCGGACCGTGAGCAGCGCGCCGAGTGCCGCTCCGCCCAGCGCCAGCCGGCTCGACCGGCGGCTGACCGCTTTCGCTGTGGGCACCGCGTTGACGACCCGCCACGCCTCGGCCAGCCCAGGCCCGGTGATCAGGTCGCCAGACCAGCAGCTCGACGCGGCCGGTCCGGCTCCTTCTGCGGTCGGCGCCAGCACTGCCACGCCCACGTCCGCGGCCGCCAGCGCCGCCTCGTCCGCGCCGGAGACGAGCAGCACCACGCGGCCTTCATTCTGCAGACGCCTGATATGAGGGTGCAGATCCTCATTCGCAGGGAGCACGTCGTCGGCCCACTGCACCAGCTCGGCCGTGCTCGCGTCGTGGCTGAGCAGGATCCGGTCGGCGGCCTGGTGCGCGGCCTCCAGCAGAGCCTCGGCGAGCGGGTCGAGCGCGTGGCCGAGCGCCACGCGGCCACGGCGGTGGCCGGAGCGGTCGACGAGGTCGAACTCCTCGGCGCCGGGCTGCGGCTGCGGCTTCGCCTTCGCGGACCGGGGAGTCCGAAGCCTCCAGTCCTTGGCGCCCGCCTCCCGGCCTTCGGGCGCCGCGGGGGCGATGAGCTGTTCGGCGATGCGCCACACGTCCGCGTCCGTCATCTTCGTCGCGCGTCCGGCGACCTCGGCCTGCAGCACGACACGCTGCGCGGTCAACAGCGCGGCCGAGTCGATGACGACGGTGTCCACGCGGTCGAGCCGGTGCAGCGCGGTGCCGTCCATGGGCACCGCTCCGTGCCGGGTGAGGTTCCAGCCGAGCATCGCGACGTACGCGTCCCGACCCTGCCGCCCGGCCATCGGCATGGTCGTGAGCATGAGCTCGGCGGCACGTCCGGGGTCGCGGGCGAAAGCCAGCGCTCCGGCGGCCTCGAGCAGCGAGGCGAGTGCCGTCTCGTCGGCCAGCCGCTCCACCGGCCCTTCGGGCAGCGGCTGCGGCCGTTCCCCGACGTCGGGCGTCTCGTGGCCGAGTCCGACCCCGTCGCCGACCAGCTCGGGCTCCCGCCGGCGCCACACGGAGCGGCGGCCGAGCCGTTCGGTCAGGCGCAGCGCCTGGTGCACACTGTCCACGGCGAGTGGACCGGGGCCGAGGCTGGCCGCGTTGACGCCCGCGGTGCCCAGCGCGACCAGGAGCTCCGCCTGCAGGTGGCCGAGCCGGCGCTCGAGTCGCCGACGGGCCCAGGGGTGTGTGTTGGCGATCAGCAGCGGCAACCGGGCGGAGCGCGGGAGCAGCCCGACGTGCATCATCCGGCCGGCGCCGGCGAGGGCCAGCCCGGCCAGGTCGGTGGCGAGAGCGACGGCGGTGACGGCGATCGGCGTGTCGTCGGCCGGATGCTCGGGCGTCACCTCCGTCCCTGCCGCCGCGAACTCACCGTCGTCGGTGCCGTGCTGCTCTTCGACCGACTCGATCACCGAGACGATCTGGTCCAGGCCGATCGCGTCCTCGTTGAAGGCGAGCAGGACCTGCCGGGTGACGGAGTTGACCTGGGCCCAGTGCACCCCTTCGAGCCGGCCGAGCGCCTCGGTGACGTCGCCGGCCACCTTCTGATGCCGGGCACCGCGCCCGCTGAGCCCGCGCACCTCCACGTGGGCGTGCCCCGAGCGGGTCCAGACCCGGCGCACGTGCCGGCCGGCCCCGACGTCGGCCATGGCGGCGAGCACCGGCCCGGGGCGCTGGGCCGCCTGTGCCACGGCCGCCGTGCCGACAGCCCGCGCCACGGTCGCCGCGCCGGCGGCGGCGGTCCACGCCAGCCGCGCCGACTGGTACCCCGTGGCCCCGGCGTACCGGGTGGCGGAGACCAGGGCGAGCGGGCTTGCGAGCAGTCGGGGCATGCGGGCCTAGTACCCGACAGATCGGATTCAAACGACATCGCGATAGCGCCGAATGGCTTAACCGATCGCGCCACAGCCCCTCGCCGATGGGCCGCCCGGGGGACGCGCGGTCCGCGGAAGAGCCCATGGTCGGAGGCGCCCGGTTCCGGAACCCGGGCTTCCGGAGAGCGCTCTCGGACCGGTCCGGCACGCCACCTGGGTAAAGCCGGATCCAGCCCGAACCACCGTCGAAATGTCCCGCTGACGGGGATTGCGCGCCCTTGACTTCGACCTAGAGTCGGCAGAATATGGGTCCTGAATCACCCCGGGACCGGCTCGCGAGCCCACACCATTCCGCGACGCAGGGCCCTGGCACAAACCGATGACACGTCACGGCCGCTCGGCCGCGCACCCCTTGATCCGGCGACGGCGACGCCACCGCGGCGCCGCGCCGCGCTCCGCCCTGCCCGCGCGACCGGCCGACCGCTCACCGACCCGACGGAGGTCCACGTGCTCGCCCTCTCCACCGTCCGCCGACGCGCGCGTCTGCTGGTGCGCTGCTGCTGGCGCTCGCGATAGCAGTGCCGTTATCCGGTACGACCGCCACCAGAGCCGCCGCCGCGGCCTCGACCCTGCCCTGCGACATCTTCGCCTCGGCCGGAACGCCGTGCGAGGCCGCGTACAGCACCACCCGCGCGCTGTTCGCCTCCTACAACGGCTCGCTCTACCGGATCCAGCGGGCTTCGGACGGCAGCACCCTGAACGTCGCGCCGAAGTCGGCCGGCGGCGTGGCGAACTCCGCGCCGCAGGTCTCCTTCTGCAACGGCACCACCTGCACCATCACCCTGATCTACGATCAGACCGCCAACGGCAACAACCTGCCCGTCTCCCCCGGCAAGTCCTGCTCCGGCTGCTCCAACGGCCTCGGCGGCCCCGCCGCGAACCGCGCCGACATCGGCGCGAACGCCATGGCGCTGCCGGTCACCGTCGGCGGCCAGACGACGTACGGCGCACTGTTCAACGCCGTCGGCACCGGCTACCGGAACAACGCCGCCAAGAACGTGCCCACCGGCTCGCAGCCCGAGGGCGTCTACATGCTGACCTCGTCCAACCTCACGAGCGGCAGCTGCTGCTTCGACTTCGGGTCGGCCGAGACCAACGACAGCGACGACGGCAACGCGACCATGAACGCGATCTACTACGGCACCGCCTGCTGGACCGGCAACTGCACCGGCGTCGGCCCGTGGGTCGGCGGCGACCTCGAGAACGGCATGTACTTCAGCGACACCGGCAACAACCCGGCGAGCATCCCGAGCGAGACCGGTTCCTTCCTCACCGCGTGGGAGAAGAACAACGGCACGACCAACTTCACCCTGAAGTACGGCAACGGCCAGTCCGGCGGCCTGACCACGGCGTACTCGGGCGCGCTGCCGAGCGGCTACAACCCGATGAAGGTGCAGAACTCGATCGAGCTCGGCACCGGCGGCGACAACAGCGACCTGGGCAAGGGCGAGTTCTTCGAAGGCGCCGTCACCGCGGGCTACCCCTCCGACGCGACCGAGAACGCCGTCCAGGCCAACGTCGTCGCGGCCGGCTACGCCGACAACACCACCGCGTTCTCCACGAATGTCTCGGTGGTCAGTCTCAAGGCGCACGCCAACAGCAAGTACGTGGACGCCGCGAACAGCACGACCTCGCTGATCGCGGACGCCGCCTCGATCGGCAAGGCGGAGACCTTCGAGATGGTCACCGGCACTGACGGCACAGTGAACCTGAAGTCCTTGAACGACAACCAATGGGTCACCGCCGAGAGCGACGGCGCCTCGCCGCTGATCGCCAACCGCACCGCGATCGGCCCTTGGGAGACCTTCGACCTGATCGCGAACGGCAACGGCAGCGTGAGCCTCCGCGCCCACGCGGACGACGACTACGTCACCACGCCCAACTCCGGCACCTCGCCCCTGATCGCGAGTCAGGCCTCGATCTCCACCTCGTCAGAGCAGTTCGATCTGATCTTCGACTGACGCCCCGTCGCCCCTCTCCGGCCGACCGGGCATAGTAGGAGCGTCGGAGAGGGGCGAACGTGGAACATGGAACGTTGCTAGCCGGTCGGTACGAGGTCGGCGAGCGTCTGGGGCGCGGAGGCATGGGCGAGGTCTGGTCCGCCCGTGACAGAGTGCTGCAACGCGATGTCGCGCTCAAGCTGCTGCCGCTGGGTGAAGGCTCGGCCGCGGACCTGACCGCGCGCTTCGAGCGGGAGGCGGTCGCGGCGGCGCAGATCAATCACCCGAACGTGGTCGCGCTCTACGACCGGGGCGTGCACGACGGCACGCTCTTTCTGACCATGGAGCTGGTCGACGGGGTTCCGCTCAGCGCCCTGATCAAGACCTCCGGCGTGCTGCCGCCGGACCGCGCGCTGGAGCTCGCGGAGCAGGTCTGCGCCGCGTTGGAGGCGACGCACGCGGCCGGCGTCGTGCATTTCGACATCAAGCCGCGCAATGTGATGATCACAACCGCGGGCGTCGCCAAGGTCGTGGACTTCGGCATCGCGGGATTCCTGCAGGCGCGGCGCCTTTCGGTGGTCGACTCCTCGCGGCTGGCTCCGGCCGCGACGCTCGAGTACGCGGCGCCGGAGCAGCTCACCGCGGAACGCGGGGATGCGCGCTCTGACTTGTACGCGCTCGGCGGCGTGCTGTTCACCATGCTCACCGGGCGCGCGCCGTTCACCGGTGACACGGCGTGGGAAGTCATGGCCGCCAAGGCCACCACCGACGCGCCACGGCTGGAGCTGGCGCGGCCCGGGACGCCGCCCCCGCTCGCCGACCTGGTCGCGCGTTTGCTGGCGCGTGCACCCGAGGCACGTCCGCAGAGCGCGTGGGAGGTGCGCGAACGGCTGGCCGAACTCCGCACGGGCGTGAGCGATCCGGGCACGACCTCGATCGAGGCCCTGTCCGCGCCGCCCACCGAACGCCAACGACCCTCCGGGCCGGTCGGGGGCGGCGGTCCGCGCCAGCTCCCGCCGGACACCGGCCTGTTCACCGGACGCGCCCGGGAGCTCGAGACCCTGCTCGCGCTCTCGCAGCAGACGCGCACCGCGGGCGCCGCCGGGACGGTCGTGATCTCGGCGATCGACGGGATGGGCGGCATCGGCAAGACCGCACTGGCCATCCGCGCTGCGCACCGGCTCGCCCCGAACTATCCGGACGGCCAGCTGTTCCTGGACCTGTACGGGTTCACCCAGGGCACCGCGCCCCGGGATCCGGGCGACGCGCTGGCCGCCCTGCTCGGCGGTCTCGGCGTGCCGCCGCAGAAGATCCCCGCGGACACCGACTCGCGCGCCGCCTACTACCGAGACCGGCTGGCCGGCAGCCGCACCCTCATCCTGCTCGACAATGCCGCCGACGAGGCGCAGGTCAGACCGCTGCTACCGGCTACCGAGGCCTGCCTCGTCCTGGTCACCAGCCGTCGGCGCCTCAAGGCCCTGGACGACGCACTGCCGCTGCCGCTCGACGTGCTGCCGCAGCCGGAAGCCGTCGCGTTGCTGCGCAAAGCCGCCCGCCTCGGCGAGCATGAGCGCGAGCAGGACCAGCCGCTGCTGGAGCAGGCAGCCGAGTTGTGCGGCCACCTCCCGCTTGCGCTGCTGATCGCCGGAGCCCTGCTGCGCACCGGCGGCGAGGCCTGGAACCTGAGCATCCTGATCGACCGGCTGACCGCGCGTCGTCCCGGCCAGGAGCTCGCGGCCTACACGGACGAGACGCGCAGCGTGGAAGCGGTGTTCGATCTCTCCTACCGGCAGCTGCCCGAGGATCTGCAGTTGCTGTTCCGACGGCTGGGCCTGCATCCTGGCCCGGAGATCGACGCGCACGCGGCCGCGGCGTTGCTCGACAGCGACCCGGACACCGCCGCACGGGCGCTCCAGCGGCTCGCCGATCACAGCCTGCTGATCGCGGCCGGCCCCGGCCGCTACCGCCTCCACGACCTGATCCGCGCCCACGCCCGATCCCTAGCGGTGACCCTAGACCCGGAGGCCGAGCGGGCGGCGCCCATGGACCGGCTGCTGCGCTACTACGCCCACACCGCGCAGCGCGCCACGCTGCTCGTCGCCCGCCACCCCAGGCCCGAACCTGACGGCGCGTCACCCTCGTACTCCCCCGCACTGTCCGACCCGGAAGCCGCCCGCTCGTGGTTGCGCACCGAACACGCCAACCTGGACGCGGCGTTCACCCACGCCCACGCCGAGGGCCGCGATATACAGACGTCGCTGGCCGCCGGGCTGGCTGAGATCCTGCTCAGCGACGGTCCCTGGAGCCGCGCCCTCGACATCCACCAAGCAGCCGCCCAGGCCGCAGACGCCCAGGGCGATCGGGTCGCGCAATCCGCAGCCCTGACCGACCTCGGCCGTGTACGTCAGCTGATCGGCGACTATCCGGGCGCGGGCGAAGCCATCGAGCGGGCACTGGAGATCTCCCGGGCGGCCGGCGATCGTTCCGGCGAAGCCAACGCCCTCAACGACCTCGGCCGAGTGCGCTACATGACCGGGGACTACGCCGAATCCATGCAGGCCCACGCGGGCGCGTTGGCGCTCTACCGCGAGCTCGGCCACCGCCACGGCGAAGCCACCGCGCTCAACGACCTGGGTGAGATGCAGTACCTCAGCGGCGAGAACGCGGCAGCTGCGGAAACCCTCACCCGAGCCCTGGAGATCTTCCGCGAGCTCGGCCACCGTCACGGCGAAGCCACCGCGCTCGCCAGCCTCGGCAACCTCCGGCACCTGCTCGGCGACTTCCCCGGCGCGATCGAGGCCCTCGGCCATGCGCTGGAGAGCTACCGCGAGCTCGGCCTGCGCCTCGGCGAAGCCAACGCCCTGACCATGCTGGGTCAGGTGCAGCTCGAGACCGGCGACCTCACCGCCGCCGCTACCTCCCTCGTCGACGCCATGGAGATCTGCCGCGCGGCCGGCCACCGCGGAGGCGAGGCCAACGCCCTGACCAATCTCGGCCGGGTACGGCAGGCGGACGGGGACTACGCGGGCGCCGTCGCCGCCCTCGAACAGGCCCTGGAGAACTACCGGGAGCTCGGCGACCGCGGCAACGAGTCCTGGGCGCTGAACCACTTCGCCTCCGCCCTCGCCGCGTCCGGCCGCCGCGTGCGCGCGTTCGAGCTCTACCAGCAGGCCCGGGCCATGAACCGGGAGCTGGACAAGCCCGACGACGAGGCGGTCGCGCTCGAAGGGCTCGCCGACCACTACCAGGCCGAGGGAGACAACGATCAGGCCGCCGCGCGGCTGCGGGAGGCCCTGACGATCTACGAGCGTATCGGCATGCACGCCGACGCCAAGTGCATCAGGGATCGACTCCTGTCTTTCGTCTCTTCGCGGCTTAGGGGATGACGACGCGAAATACAAGTCTTGGATCGGCGTCCCGAGTTTCTTTAAGGTGCTCTCACCAGCCCTGCCGCATTCGACCCATGGCAGGACACGATCGAGACCCGCTTGAGGAGGGCTCGAACCATGAACATGCGCATCGGAGTGCCCCGGGAGCGCCTGGCCGGCGAGACACGCGTGGCGGCGACTCCGCGAACCGTCGAGCAACTGCGCGCCCTGGGCTACGAAGTGATCATCGAAGCCGACGCGGGTACGCTCTCGTCCTTCCCGGACGAGGCGTACACCGCGGCCGGAGCGAGCATCGGCGGCGCGGACGAGGCCTGGGCCGCCGACGTCGTCCTGAAGGTGAACGCGCCGGACGCGGCGGAGATCGAGCAGACCCACGAGGGGCTCACCCTCGTCTCCCTGCTCGCCCCGGCCTTCAACCCCGACCTGGTCGAGGCCCTCTCGGCCCGGCCGATCACCGTGCTGGCGATGGACGCGGTTCCGCGCATCTCCCGCGCGCAGTCCCTGGACGTGCTCAGCTCCATGGCCAACATCGCCGGCTACCGCGCCGTGATCGAGGCCGCCCACGTCTTCGGGCGCTTCTTCACCGGCCAGGTCACCGCCGCCGGCAAGGTGCCCCCGGCCAAGGTGCTGATCGCCGGGGCCGGCGTGGCCGGACTCGCCGCGATCGGCGCGGCCAGCAGCCTCGGGGCCATAGTGCTGGCCACCGACCCGCGCCCCGAGGTCGCCGACCAGGTCAAGTCGCTCGGCGGCGAGTACCTCGCAGTGCAGTCGGCCGAGGCGGAGGTCTCCGCGAGCGGCTACGCCAAGGAGATGTCGCAGGACTACAACACCCTGGCCGCCCGGCTCTACGCCGCCCAAGCACCCGAGGTCGACATCATCGTCACCACCGCGCTCATCCCCGGCCGCCCGGCACCGAGGCTGATCACCGCGGAGATGGTCGCCTCGATGCGCTCCGGCAGCGTCATCGTGGACATGGCCGCGGCCCAGGGCGGCAACGTCGAGGGCACCCGGGCCGGCGAGGTCGTGGTGACCGGCAACGGCGTGACGATCATCGGATACACCGACCTGGCCGGACGGCTGCCCGCGCAGGCCTCGCAGCTCTACGGCACCAACCTGGTCAACCTGATGAAGCTGCTCACCCCGGGCAAGGACGGCGCGCTCGTGCTCGACCTCGAGGACGTGGTCCAGCGCGGCATCACGGTCGTGCACCGCGGCGAGAAGCTGTGGCCGCCGCCCGCGGTGCAGGTCTCGGCCGCGCCCGCGGCCCCGGTGGCGGCCGTGGCGGCCAAGCCGGAGAAGCCGAAGATGTCGCACACCCGGAAGCTGACCCTCACCGGGATCGGGATCCTCGCGCTGTGGCTGGTCAACGCGTTCGCGCCGGCGCCGCTGCCGGAGCACTTCACGGTGCTGATGCTGGCGACCGTGATCGGCTACTACGTCATCGGCAAGGTGCACCACGCGCTGCACACGCCGCTGATGTCGGTCACCAACGCGATCTCCGGGATCATCGTGGTCGGCGCGATGCTGCAGATCGGCAGCGACAGCACGGTGATCCGGGTGCTCTCCTTCGTGGCGATCCTGCTCGCCTCCATCAACATCTTCGGCGGATTCGCCGTGACCCGCCGCATGCTCGGCATGTTCTCGAAGGGCTGATCCGTGACCGCGCAGAGCATCGCCGACGCCGCGTACATCATCGCGGCCCTGCTGTTCATCCTCACCCTCGCCGGGCTCTCCAAGCACGAGACCTCGCGCCAGGGCATCGTCTACGGCATCGCCGGCATGGCCGTGGCGCTGGCCGCCACCATAGGGGTGGCGGTGCACAACGCCGCGGCCATCGCGGTCACCCTGCTCGTGGTGGCCATGGCCTGCGGCGCCGTGATCGGCCTGTGGCGGGCGAAGATCGTGGCGATGACCGGGATGCCGGAACTCATCGCCCTGCTGCACAGCTTCGTCGGCCTCGCCGCCGTGCTCGTCGGCTGGGACGGCTACTACTCGGTCGAGCACGATGGCGCGCAGACCGAGTTCACCGGCTCACTGCTGCACATCCACCACGCCGAGGTCTTCATCGGCGTGTTCATCGGCGCGGTCACCTTCACCGGCTCGATCGTCGCCAACCTCAAGCTCTCCGCCCGGATCAAATCCGCGCCGCTGATGCTGCCCGGCAAGAACCTGCTCAACCTCGGCGCGCTCGCCGCGTTCGCCGTGCTGACCGGCTTCTTCGTCGGCTCGCCCAGCCTCGGGCTGCTGGTCGCGGTCACCGTGGTCGCACTCGCCCTCGGCTGGCACCTGGTCGCCTCCATCGGCGGCGGCGACATGCCGGTGGTGGTCTCGATGCTCAACAGCTACTCCGGCTGGGCCGCGGCCGCCTCCGGCTTCCTGCTCGACAACAACCTCCTGATCGTCACCGGCGCGCTCGTCGGCTCCTCCGGCGCGTACCTGTCCTACATCATGTGCCAGGCGATGAACCGCTCCTTCATCTCGGTGATCGCCGGCGGCTTCGGCATCGAGGCGCCCACCGGCACGCAGGCCGACCTCGGCGAGTACCGCGAAGTCACCTCCACCGAGGTCGCCTCGCTGCTGACCAACGCCAAATCAGTGGTCATCACACCCGGCTACGGCATGGCCGTCGCCCAGGCCCAGTACCCCGTCGCCGACCTCACCTCACGCCTTCGCGAACGCGGCGTCCAGGTGCGCTTCGGCATCCACCCCGTCGCCGGCCGCCTGCCCGGGCATATGAACGTCCTGCTGGCCGAAGCGAAGGTCCCCTACGACATCGTCCTCGAAATGGACGAGATCAACGACGACTTCGCCGAAACCTCCGTGGTCCTCGTCATCGGCGCCAACGACACCGTCAACCCGTCCGCCGCCGAAGACCCCGGCTCCCCCATCGCCGGCATGCCGGTACTGCGGGTGTGGGAGGCCTCGGACGTCGTGGTGTTCAAGCGCTCGATGGCCGCCGGCTACGCGGGCGTGCAGAACCCGCTGTTCTTCCGGGAGAACAGCCAGATGCTGTTCGGCGACGCCAAGACCATGGTCGAAGAGGTCTTGCGCGCGATCTGACGCCGCCCGACGCGGCCTGACGCGTCTTCAGAAGGGGCGGTGGACCGGCGGCCGGCGGCCGTGCGGTCCACCGCCCCTGAAACTTTCGAAGCCCTGTTTGCTGAAGCGCCGCATTCTCCGTACGTTCCGTTGGGAGCGTTCACGGCAACGGAGCCGGGGACGCGCTCACCGGAAACGGAGACGCACTTGACCACCCACCGAGCCCGGCTCTCCGTCGCACTCCTGCTCCTGACCGCGCTCGCCACCCTGGCCGCCGCGCTGCTGCCGGCCGGGCGCGCGAGCGCCGCGACCTATCCGAACCCCGAGACCATCAGCGGCTCCACCTACGCCCACGACCCGTCGATGGTCAAGACCTCCGCCGGCCGCTACTTCCTGTTCTACACCGGCGGCGGCATCGAGATCAGCACCTCTACCAACCGCACCAGTTGGAGCGCGGACGGCCAGGTGCTCTCCGGCGGAGCCACGTGGGCCAAGGCCTACGGCGGCTGGAACGACCTGTGGGCGCCCGACGTCTCGTACCACAACGGCGTGTACTGGCTCTACTACGCCGTCTCCTCGTTCGGCTCCAACGTCTCCGCGATCGGCCTGGCCACCAGCACCACCGCCGCGCCCGGATCCTGGACGGACAAGGGCCTGGTCTACTCGTCGTCGAGTTCGAGCAACTACAACGCGATCGATCCGGCGCTGGTGGTGGACACCTCCGGCAAGTGGTGGCTGTCCTTCGGCTCGTTCTGGTCGGGCATCAAGATGATCCAGATCGACCCCTCCACCGGCAAGCAGCTCGCGAGCAACACCACCCGCTACAACATCTCCGAGCGGCCGAGCCCGGATGCGGAGGAGGCCAGCTACGTCTATCCGCACGGCGGCTACTACTACCTGTTCACTTCCTTCGACTACTGCTGCAAGGGCACGAGCAGCACGTACCGGATCATGGTCTCCCGCGCCACCAGCATCACCGGCCCGTACGCGGACGAGAGCGGCGTGGCCGCGATGTCCGGCGGCGGGACGCAGATCCTGGGGACGCACGGGTACGTGATCGGCCCGGGCGGCCAGACGGTCCTGCACGACACCGACGGCGACGTGCTCGTCTACCACTACTACAGCGGCAACCTCAACGGCACCGCGCAGCTCGGACTCAATCACCTGACCTGGGGTTCGAACGGCTGGCCCACGGTGACGAGCTGAAACACCTGGTCGCGGCGCGGTGCGTGCTGTTAGACTCGACACCGTGAATCAGCGACCCCTGCACCTGCAGACGACGACGCCGGAGCTTGTCCCGGCGCGCTGACTTCCGTCACCTTTCTCGAAGCCCCGGGGCGAGCGGCCCCGGGGCTTCGTCGTTCTCACGTTTCCCGTGGCCGTGCGCCCTTCTCACCGCAGGAGGCCACCATGAACGACCACCGCAAGCTCGGCCGTGAACTCGGCATCTTCGACACCGACCCGCTGATCGGCGCGGGTCTGCCCTATTGGCTCCCGGACGGCGCGGCCGTGCGCCACGCGCTCGAGGAGTACGTGCGCGAGTTGGAGCGGCGCGCCGGCTATCAGCACGTGTACTCGCCGGTGCTCGGGAAACGCGAGCTTTACGAGATCTCCGGCCACTGGTCGCACTACAGCCAGGACATGTATCCGCCGATGGAGGTCGGCGGCGAGCAGCTCGTGCTTCGCCCAAGCCTGTGCCCGCACCACGCCGTGATCTACCGGTCCCGCGCGCACAGCTACCGCGAGCTGCCGCTGCGGATGGCGGAACTGGGCGGCATGTACCGGATGGAGCGCTCGGGCGTCCTCGGCGGCCTCAACCGGGTGCGCGCCATCCAGCTCAACGACGCGCACGTCTTCTGCCGCGAGGACCAGGTCGAGCAGGAGGCGAGGGCCGCGCTGGCTCTCATCGGGGAGGCGCACCGCGCGCTGGGCATCGTGGGCGCGCGCTACCGGCTCTCTCTGCCCGGCCCGGGCGCCAAGTACGTGGACAACCCGGCGATGTGGAGCCGTTCGATCGCATTGCTGCGCGAGATCCTGGCGGCGTCCGAGCTCGACTACGAGGAGGCCGAGGGCGAGGCGGCGTTCTACGGCCCGAAGATCGACGTGCAGCTGGCCGACAGCGCCGGCCGCGAGTTCAGCCTGTCCACCGTCCAGGTCGACTTCCATCAGCCGGAGCAGTTCGACCTGCACTACATCGGCGCGGACGGCAACAAGCACCGGCCGGTGATGGTGCACCGCAGTGTCATCGGCAGCATCGAGCGCGCCATCTCACACGTGCTCGAGGTGCACGCGGGCAAGTTCCCGGCGTGGCTGGCTCCGGTCCAGGTGGCCGTCCTCCCGCTCAGCGACGCGGAACTCCCGTACGCACAGGCCATCCGCGACCGCTGCCTGGAGCGGGGTCTGCGCGTCGAGCTCTACGCTCCGGACCGCGGCAGTCTCGGAGCCCGCATCCGCGAGGCCCGGCTGGTGCCGTATCAGGCCGTGGTCGGCGCGAGCGAAGCAGCGAGCGGCGACATCTCGCTGCGCCTGCGGGACGGGCGGCGGCTCGCGGCGATGAAGATCGAGCACGTACTCGCGCGCGTGCTCGAGCAGATCGCCCGCCGGGACGGCGCGCGACTCTGGGACGAAGAGCCGGCCGCGTCCGCGCCGAAGTCAGGCGAGTGACGTGAGTGCGCGGGCGTCGGCATCGACGAGGTCGGGCGCGCACTCGTCGGCGACGGTGTTCCAGAACATCAGCTCGTACGACTGGAACAGCCGGCCGTAGATGAAGGCTTCCTCGCTGTCCCGCCCCGCGTCGATCCCGGCCTGGAGTGCGTCGGCCGCCAGGTCCTCGATGTCCGGGGCCGGGGCGGCGAAGAAGTCGAAGAAACCGCACGCCTCGTCGTCGAACCCGTACTGTTCGCGCATGGCGGCGGCCACGGCGCCGCAGTATCCGCCCCACGCGGCGAAGTTCGCCAGCAGCGCGACGATCACGTCGGCGGGTTCGGCGTAGAGGCAGAGCCAGGCCACGTACGCCGGATACGCCTGGCAGCCCGCCTTGGGCTGGTAGGCCCGGAGCATGGCCGGGGACATGCCGATCGCGGTGCGCAGCGCGGCGAGCCGGCTCAGCGCCAGCGCCTCGCCGTCGGCGAGGGCGGAGAACAGCCGCCGGCTGTGCGGTTCGGCGCAGCGGCCGGCGACGGTCAGGAAGCTGCGCCAGTCGCTGTGCACGATGCGCGTCTCCTCCGCCGCGATGGTCGCGAACACCGAGCGCGGCGCCCGGCCGGAGGCGAGCAGCGGCAGCAGCCGGTTGCCGCCCTCGGCCGGCGCGAGCGTCCCGCGGGCCATGGCGAGCACGTCGCGCGCTGAGCGGGCCGAGGTGAGCAGCATGGAGCCTTCTTCCGTCGCCGGGCGCTGCGCCGAACCGCAGTCGGCGAACAGCCTAAATCAGGACACATCGGAAACCGCGTCAGCCCGCGCCGGGCCGCGCCCGGCGGCCACTGCGCCGGGCGGACGGGGGCGCGTGAGGGAACGCGCGCCCTGTCGGCTAACCTAGGTTAGGCATACCTTAATAAGGACTGCCTACCCTTATCGAATTGGACGGGACGCTCGCGATGCTGCCTACCTTCGTCATCGGCCTGCGGGAAGGACTCGAGGCCTCGCTCATCGTCGGGATCATCGCGGCCTTCCTCAGCCGGCAGGGCCGCCGCGATCTGCTGCGCTGGGTCTACCTCGGCGTCGGCCTCGCGGTGCTGCTGTGCATCGGGGTGGGCGCCACGCTCGAAGCGGTCTCGGCCGACCTGCCGCAGCGTCAGCAGGAGGGCCTCGAGACGGTCGTGGGTGTGCTGGCCGTCGGCATGGTCACGTACATGGTCGTGTGGATGAAGCAGCACTCGCGCGAACTCAAGCGGCAGCTCGAGGGGCTGGCCGCGGAGGCGATGGGCGAGGGCGGCGGACGCGGCGGCCGGGCGATGGTGGTGATGGCCTTCCTCGCCGTGCTGCGCGAGGGCTTCGAGACCGTCGTGTTCCTGCTCGCCGCGTTCAACGAGAACAACGGCGGCACGGCCGAGGCGGCCGGCGGCGCGGTGGCCGGCATCCTGCTCGCGGTGCTGCTGGGCTACGGGATCTACCGCGGCGGGGTCAAGCTCAACCTCTCCAAGTTCTTCCGCGGCACCGGGATCGTGCTGGTCCTGGTCGCGGCCGGGCTCGTGGTCACGGCGCTGCACACCGCGCACGAGGCGGGCTGGCTGGACGCGGGGCAGAGCTCGACGGTGGACCTGACCTGGCTGGTGTCTCCCGGCTCGGTCCAGTCCGCGCTGCTGACCGGCATGCTCGGGGTGCAGGAGCACCCGGTGCTGATCGAGGTGATCGGCTGGTTCGCCTACCTGGTCCCGGTGGGCGCGTTCGTGGCCTGGCCGCCGAACCGGCCGGTCTCCCGGCGCGCGCTGATCAAGGGCGGCTCGGCGCTGGCCGGGCTCGGCGTCCTGGCGACGGCGCTGCTGGTCGCCTTCGCCCCGTCCGCCCCCGCCGCGGATCCGGCCACCAGCGCGGGCTCCTTCAGTGCGCAGCTCGCCGGCACGCCCGGCCAGACGGCCGTGGTGCGGACGATCGCGCAGAGCCCGGCGGGCGGCACGTCCGGCTCCGCCGCGACGTCGATCACCCTGCACCGCAGCGGATCCGCGCAGCACGCCGGGCTCGCCGCCGACGTCTACACGGCCACCGTGCCCGGCGGCGCGTCGGCGAGCCGGCCGGCGCAGCTGACGTTCGAGCAGGTCGCCGCGCTCAACGGGGGCAGGCTGCCGCTGGGCGTGCGCACGACCGACGCGAACGCGACGGTGCAGGTGCACTACACCGACAGCAGCGTGCTGACCGCGTGGGTCGAGCCGCGCACCGGCCGCGTCCTCGACCTGCGCTGGACCGAAAGCGTGCTCGCCACCCTGACGGGCACTCAGGTCGGCACGGTTCCGCTGGACAGCCCCGTCGCCACCGGTACGGCCGCGATGCCGGCGGCCGACTCGGCCGCCGCCGCGTCGGCCGCTCGCGCGGATCTGACGGCCCTGGACCGGCATTCCGGCCTGGCCGAGGGCGCGGAGGCAGCCGGCACCCTCGCCGTGCTCGCCTTGCTGGGCACGGCCGCGCTGGTGCTGACGGAGCGTCGGAAGCGTGAGCGCGTCGCGGTGACGCACGTCACCCGCGCCCCGGCCGCGTCGACTGCCGATCAGGTCTGACTTAGGCTAGCCTTACCTAACAACAGCTCAGCGCTTCGTTCCTCGACAGGAGAACCCGTGCCCACCATCCCCGCCGCCCGCCGCCCGCGAGCCGTCCTCGCGATATCCCTGGCCGCGGTCACCGCGGCCGGCGCCCTGGCCGGATGCAGCTCGTCCTCCTCGGCCAAGGCCGACGCCGCGAGCACGCAGAGTGCCGGCGGCGACCCGCACAAGGCGAGCGTCACCATCACCGCGGCGAGCGGGTGCAGCTCGGACAAGACCAGCTTCGCGGCGGGCGCGATCACCTTCGCGATCACCAACAAGGACGCCACCGCCGTCAGCGAGGTCGAGCTGCAGAGCGGGCAGCGGATCGTGGGCGAGAAGGAGAACCTTCCGCCCGGCTTCTCCGGCAGCTTCTCGGTGACCGTGGACGCCGGCACGTACACCCTCTACTGCCCCGGCGCGGCGCAGGAGAACACCACGATCACGGTCACCGGCAAGGCCGCGAGCAGCGGCGACTCCAGCGTGGACGCGCTGCTCGCGCAGGGCACCAAGGAGTACGCGACCTACGTCACCAGCCAGATCACCTACCTGCTGCAGACCGCCCAGGCGCTCGACACCGCCCTGCAGGGCAGCGATCTGACCGCGGCTCAGCAGGCCTACATGAAGGCGCGGCCGTACTACGAGAAGATCGAGCCGGTCGCCGAGTCCTTCACCGTCGGCAAGGACAACCTCGACAGCGACATCGACGCCCGCGTCGACGACGTGCCGGCCAGCCAGTGGGAGGGCTTCCACCGGATCGAGAAGGGCCTGTTCCAGGACAAGAGCCTGAGCGGCCTGGCCACCTACGGCGACGGCCTGGTGGCCGACGTCAAGAAGCTCCAGTCGCTCACCACCGGCCTGACCTACAAGCCGTACGAGCTCGCCAACGGCGCGCAGGACCTGCTCGACGAGGTGGCCAGCAGCAAGATCACCGGCGAGGAGGAGCGCTACTCGCACATCGACCTGCTCGACTTCCAGGCCAACGACGAGGGCGCGGAGCAGGCCTTCGCCGCGCTGCAGCCCGCGCTGGCCAAGATCGACGCGTCGCTGACCTCGAACATCGCGCAGCAGTTCAGCGCGCTGGACAAGCTGGTGGACACCTACCGCACCGGTGCGAACGCCTCCGGCTTCCAGCTCTACACCGCCCTGACCGACACCGACAAGCAGAAGCTCGCCGCCGCGGTCAAGGCCGTGCAGGAGCCGCTCTCGCAGGTCGCGGCGAAGGTCGCGAGCGCCTGATGGACGAGCCTGAGACGGTGAGCGCGGGCCCCGCGGGCGGCGGCGGCACCAGCCGGCGCACGCTGCTGGGCCGCACCCTCGGCGCCGCCGGAGTGGTCGCGGCGTCGGGCGGCGCCGGGTACGGCGTGGCCCGGGCGGCCGGATCCTCCGGCGGCGCCGCCCCCGCGGCGTCCACCTCCGACCTGGTCGCCTTCTACGGCGGGCACCAGGGCGGCATCGCCACCCCGGCGCAGGACCGGCTGGCCTTCGCCGCGTTCGACGTCACCAGCACCAGCGCCACCGATCTGCAGGTCATGCTGGGCACCTGGGCCGCCGCGGCGGCGCAGATGACCCGCGGCCTGCCGATCGGCGCGGTGGAGACCGACCCGCAGGCCCCGCCGATCGACACCGGCGAGGCCGACGGGCTCGGCGCCTCCTCGCTCACCGTCACCGTGGGCTTCGGCCCGGGCCTGTTCGACCAGCGCTTCGGCCTGGCCTCCAAGCGCCCGGCCGCCCTGGCCGACCTGCCGACGCTGCCCGGCGACGGCTCGCTGCAGCAGGCCCGCAGCGGCGGCGACCTGTGCGTGCAGGCCTGCGCGGACGACCCGACGGTGGCCTTCCACGTGATCCGCAACTTCGCCCGGCTCGCCCGCGGCACCGCGGTGATCCGCTGGTCCCAGCTCGGTTTCGGCCGCACCTCGTCCACCTCCACGACCCAGCAGACCGAGCGCAACCTGATGGGCTTCAAGGACGGCACCCGCAACATCAAGGGCGAGGACGGCGCCGACCTCGACGACTACGTGTGGGTGGGCCGGGAGACCGACCAGCCGTGGATGCGCGGCGGCAGCTACCTGGTCGCCCGCCGGATCAGGATGCTGATCGAGTCCTGGGACACCGACTTCCTCTCCGACCAGGAGAACGTCTTCGGCCGGTACAAGACCAACGGCGCGCCGCTGGGCGGGAAGAACGAGTTCGACACCCCGGACCTGGCCGCCAAGGGCGCCGACGGCAAGCCGGTCATCCCGCTCAACGCGCACATCCGGCTGGCCAGCCCGTCGACCAACGCCAACCAGAAGATCCTGCGCCGCGGCTACTCCTACACCGACGGCATCGACGCGGACACCGGCCTGCTCGACGCCGGCCTGTTCTTCCTGGCCTACCAGAAGGATCCGCGCAAGCAGTTCGTGCCGATCCAGCGCAAGCTCGGCCAGCAGGACAGCCTCAACGAGTACATCCGGCACACCGGCAGCGCCTTGTTCGCGGTGCCGCCGGGGCTGTCCGCGGCCGGCGACTGGTGGGGCAAGGAGCTGTTCATCTAGGACCGGTGCCCGGTGCCCGTCGGGATCGGCCGACGGGCACCGGACACCCCTGCTTGCCTACGCGCAGCCTCAAGCTCTAGATTTCCTTGCCCGCACATCGGTGCGGGCTCTAAAGGGGGATCTCGGTGGATGCGCAGGGCGCATGGACGGCAGGCGCGCAGGTGCGTCTGCGCCCGACGGCTTGGCAGCGGGCGCCGTTCTTACTGGTTTTCGCGATCTTGCCGACGGAGATGATAGTGATCTCCCCGTCCGTCGGAATCGCCCTCGCGGCTCCGCCGCTGGCCGCGGCGCTCGGCACCTGGCTCCTGCTCGGTCGTGCCGGGGTCGAACTCACCCCGGAGGGCGCGATCGTCCGCACCCTGCGCCGACGGCAGATCGCGTGGCGCGACGTCCAGTACGTTCAGATCCAGCGCTTCTCCGGCAATCGCGTCGTCGTGCTCTACGAAGCCGGCGGACGGCGCACCCGGCTGCGCGCGCCGAGTACCGGATTCCTGAACTGGGACAAGCGGTTCGAGGAGAAGGCCGACGTCATCGGCCGGTGGTGGGAGACGCATCGCGGCGTCCAGGACTCCGTCCAGGCCAGCGTCGAGCTCGGCGGCGGGTGGGGCGCGGGCGGCTGGAACGCGCGGAACCCGGGCGCGTGGTGGCGCCCGACCTCGCGCATACGCCTGGCCACCGTGCAGATCGTGATGATCCTGATGCTGCTGGGCTCCCTGACCCTTCAGGCGTTCACAGGCTTCGTCCTCGCACCGGCCGGCGACTCGGACGGCGGTCCCGGCGTCCTGTCCGCCACCATCTGCCTGGTCGTCACCTGCCTGCTCGTCGAGGCGGCGAGGGTCTTCGCGGTGAACGCCGGGGTCACCGCCCGAGCCGAAGGGCTGCAGGTACACAAACAGCGCGGCCGCCTGCTGCCGTGGACCGAGATCGCCTCGTTCTCGGTCGAGACCACCTGGCACGGCAGCCGCCTCGTCGCCCATGAGGTGTCCGGGCGGCGTACCCGGCTCTCCGGCCCCCGGATCGGCTTCCTGCTGTGGGACGACGACTTCGCGGCCAAGGCGTGGGCCGTCGACGGTTGGTGGCGCGCCGCGACCGGTGCCACGGCTCCACCGCTCGACCTGAGCGGCGTGCGCAGGGCCGCGGGATGGAAGAAAGTGCTGGTCGGCCTGGTCGCCGCGGCCCTCACCGCCGAGTTGCTCCTCGGCGCTCTCGTATCGCTGCTGCTCCTGACGTTCGCGTGAGCCCCGCGGACGGCATCCACCGAATGCAGTAGCACCCCACGGCCCGCCGGGCAGGCTCGAGTGGCCCCGCCCGGCGGGCCGTGCTGCCGTAGGAAGGAGCGGCAGGAGGAGGTTGCCATGGTGGTGGATTGCGATGTCCTGGTGGTCGGGGCCGGCCCGGTCGGGCTGACCGCGGCCGCGGAGCTGGCCCGGCGCGGCGTGAAGTGCCGCGTGATCGACCAGCTCACCGCGCCGATGCCGTACGCGAAGGCCGTCGGCATCCAGCCCAGGACGCTGGAGGTCTGGGACGCGATGGGCGTCGTCCGGGAGGCGCTGGACGCCGCCGAACCGCTGCTGGGCCAGCGCGTCTACCTCAATGGGCGCGAGGTCTCGGCCCTCACGCTGGAGCTGCCGTCGGACGTGCCCTACGGCTTCGCCGCCCTCCCGCAGTACGAGGTCGAGCGGATCCTGACCGAGCACCTGGCGGCGCTCGGTGTGCAGGTCGAGCACAACACCCAGCTCGTCTCCTTCGCTCAGGACGCCGACGTGGTGCAGGCGACCTTGGAGCGGGCGCCCGGCGGCAAGACCCAGGATCGGATCGCCGTCCGCTACCTGGTCGGCTGCGACGGCGCGCACAGCACCGTGCGCAGAGGGCTCGGGCTGCGCTTCGAAGGGGACGCGTTCCCCGAGGAGTACATGATCGGCGACCTCGAGGTGGACTGGTCGCTGCCGCGCGGCTACGGGATCCGCGCGATGCACCAGACCGACGGCAAGACCGACGACCTGCTGGTGTGCGTGCCGCTGCCGGGGCACGGCCGGTACCGGATGTCGATGCAGCTGCCGACGCCCTCGGCGGAGTCCGGCCAGGCCGCCCGCGACGAGGTCGTGCACGGTCTGCAGCCGGGCCGGGCCCCGGAGCTCTCGGACCTGCAGGCGGTGCTCGACCGGCTCTCCCCCGAGCCGGTCACGGCCTCGAACCTGCGCTGGTCCTCAGTCTTCCGCATCAGCCACCGGCTGGTCGACCACTACCGGCACGGGCGCGTGTTCATCGCCGGCGACGCCGCGCACATCCACCCGCCCACCGGCGGCCAGGGCATGAACACCGGCATCCAGGACGCGTACAACCTGGCGTGGAAGCTGGCGCTGGCCGTGCACGGCCAGTCCGCCGACGGACTGCTCGACAGCTACGAGGCGGAGCGGCGCCCGGTGGCCGAAGAGGTCGTCGGCCGCACGGTGCGCCACGCCCGCAGCGGCTTCGAAGGAGACCCGGACGACCCGTCCACCATCATGCAGCGCGAGGCCCAGCTGCTCGTCGCGTATCCGGACAGCCCGCTCACCGGGCCGACGCCTACGCAGTCCGACGATGCCGCTTCCGGCGCGCGGCCCGGCGGCCGGGCGCCCGACTGCCGGGAGCTGCACAGCGCGATCGCCACCTATCCGCTGCGGCTGTTCGACCTGCTGCGCGGAACCGACCCCACCCTGCTGCTCTACGCGCAGAACGCGGCGGCCGCCGAGACCGTCTTCCCGCGTCTAGCCGCCGACGCGGCCTACCGGGCCGGCGGGCACCTCGACGCCTACGCGGTGCTCGCCGAGGGCGTCGAAGTGGTCGGTGATGGGATCCCGGTCGTGCACGACTCCGCCGGGCAGTTCCGGGCCGCGTACGCGCCGCACGACGCCGAGGCGTTCCTCATCCGGCCCGACGGCTACCTCGGCACCCGGGTCGACCTGACCGAGGACAGCACCCTGTTCGAGCACCTGGACCGCATTTTCGCAGCGGCCTGACGCCTCGGCTCAGAGCGCTGATCGGTACGCGGCGACGTAGCGGGCGCTCGAGGCCTCCCAGGCGAGTTCGGCCTCGAAGGTCTTGCGCAGCCGGGCTCCCTGGGCCTCCCGCTCGGCGACGGAGGCGTCCAGGAAGCGCTCGATCGCGGCGGTGAACGCGGGCAGGCCCATGTCCTCGGCGACGAATCCGGCCCCTGCGACGAGGCGGGCGTTCTCGCGCAGCGGCCGCAGCACCACGGGGATGGCGCGGGCCATCGCGTGCGTCACCTTGTTCATCGCACAGTAGTGGTTGAACTCGATGTCGGGGTCGGGCACGAGCATGGCGTCGATGCCGCGGAAGAACCGGTCGATCTGGTCGCGGCCGAGCCACCCTCTGATCCGCACCACGTCTTCGAGGCCGAGCTCGGCGGTGCGGGCTCGGACCGCCGGCAGAGCCGGGCCGTCACCGGCGAGGTCGACCCGGAACCCGTTGCGGCCCTTGGCTTTGAGCGCGTGCACGGCCTCGATCAGGTCGCCGACGCCGTCCTGCTCGCCGATGACGCCGAGGTAGCCGAGCACGATCTCGTGGCCCTCGCCGTCGCCGCGGCCCGCATCCGTTTCCGCCTCCGCGGACGCCGAGGATTCGACCGGCGCGGTGCGCACGATGACCGCTTCGCGCCCGTACAGCTCCCTGAGACGGTCGGCTTGTTCGATGCTGGGCGTGAGGATCGCGTCCGCGGCGGCGACGGTCCGGCGCTCGCAGGCCAGGAAGAACGGCGCGAGCTTGCGGAAGGACGGACGCGAGGAAGCGAGCAGCGGCACCACGTCGTGCTGGTCGTAGAGCGTGCGCACGCCGCGCCTGCGGGCCCGGCGCAGCAGCCCGAACGCGAGGTCCGGCGGGTTGCACACCTGCAGTGCGCGTGGCGCGCCGCGCAGCTCCGCCAGGGCTCTGCGCGCCTCGCGGCCGGCCGCGAACGTGGTCCACGCGCCCTCGAAGATCGTCGCCAGCCTGCCTTCGCCCTCGAAGGAGCGGAAGCACCGGATCTCCACGCCGTCGATCCGGCGCCGTCCGGGTCGGGCGTCGCGGATGGACGGGCACACGACGGCGACCCGGAATCCGGCGTCCCGCAGGGCGAGCGCCTCGGCCCAGACCCGGTGATCGTCCGGGACGGGCAGGTTGAAAACGACGATCACCGCTCCCGGGCCGGTCGCCACGGCGGCGCGGTCAGGGTTCTTGCGTGAGGGCACGGGCTCTCCCGGCTTCCACCCGAGGCGGGTATGCGAGCTCGACGACACGGACGGGACCGACGATAACGGCCCGGGCCCGACCCGGTCGCGGCGTGGCAGCACTGTGACGGATCCGTGATCTCCGGGCGGGATCTTCGCACACTGCCTGCGCGCGGTACTGAGGCAGCCCTATCATCGGGGGCGAAGGGGAGGCTTTCATGTACATCCCGCGTGGTGGCGCGGCGACTGCTTCCGCGACGCGCGACCCTGCCCGGGCGCGGGTCGGGAAGGCGGGCGAACCGCGGCCGAGCGCGGCCCCGGAGCGGGTGCCGCGCAACGTGTACGCGCTCGGGTTCGTCAGCCTGCTGACGGACGTCTCGGCCGAGATGATCACCTCGGTGGTCGGCTACTACCTGCTGGTCTACCTCCAGGTCTCCACGGTCACGGTCGGTTTCCTGGACGGGCTCTACTCCGCGGTGCCAGTGCTGCTCTCGCTGACCGCCGCGTACCTCGCGGACCGGTTCCAGCGGCGCAAGCTGCTCGCCGGGGTCGGCTACGGCCTGTCCGCGGTGAGCAAGCTCGGCTTCCCGGTGGTGGGCCGCTCGATCTCCGGGCTCGGGCTGGTGCAGGGCGCCGACCGGCTCGGCAAGGGCCTGCGCACGGCGCCGCGGGACGCGCTGATCTCGCTCTCCAGCCCGGCGCCGATCCAGGCGCGGGCCTTCGGCGTGCACCGGATGATGGACACCATCGGCGCCTTCCTGGGCCCGCTGATCGCCGTGGTCGCGCTCGGCCTGTCGGTGGCCGCCACCGCGTTCGACGCGGTGTTCGTGGTCAGCTTCTGCATCGCGACGATCGGCCTGCTGGCCCTGATCCTGCTGGTGTCCGACCACCGCGAGCCGGCCGCGGCCGGGAAGTCCGAGCGGACCTCGTTCCGCGCGGCGCTGCGGCTGTTGGCGGACAAGAGGTTCCGGCGCGTGTGCGTGGCCGCGACGGTGCTGGGCGCCGCCTGGATCAGCGACACGTTCATCTATCTCGTGATCCAGCAACGGCTCGACCTGACAGCCGTCGAATACGCCCTGCTCGCCGTCGGCACCTCGGGTTCCTACCTGCTGCTCGCGATCCCGGCCGGGCGGATCGCGGACCGGGTCGGGCGCTGGCGCATCTTCCTCTACGGGCACCTGGCATTGCTGGCCGTCTACCTGTTGCTGGCCGGGCCGATCGGCGGCGTCGTGCTGCTGGTCGTGACGCTGCCGATCCACGGGCTCTTCTATGCGATGACCGACGGCGTGCTGATGGCGCACGCCGGTCCGATGCTGCCGCGGGAGCTGCGGACGGCGGGCCTGGCCCTGCTGCAGAGCGTGCGCGCGCTCGGCGCGTTCGTCTCGTCGCTGGCCTTCGGCTTCGCCTGGTCGATGGCGGGTTCGCGCGCGGTCGTCGGCGGCTACGTCCTGGCCCTCGTGCTCGCCCTCGTCGTCGCGGTGAAGCTGGCCCGTCCGGAGAAGCTGCTCCGCCCCGAGAAAGAGATGAGCTCGACGTCATGAGTGCCACGCGCAACCAGACCACTGACGGCCCCGGGATCGCGCGGTGGCGGATCTGGGCGTTCGTCCTCGGCAGCGTGCTGTTCCTGGGCGCGGCGGCCGGCTACAGCGTCTACGCGGCGCAGCGGCATTCCTCGGAGGTCGCGTCGACCGCGCACGCGTTCTCCAGCACCGTGCCGCTGTCCGGGACACCGAAGATCCTCTACATGTCCACGGCGGTGGGTGCGGACGAGTACCACCTCGCCGAGGTTCCCGAGTCCGATGCCGGAGCCTCCCCGGACCTGTCCACGCTCAAGTGCGAACGGTCGTACGCCGCTGCGGGAACCCTCTCCTGCCTGAACGCCGGCAGTGCGCTCAATCCGACGCAGTACACCGAGGTGTATCAGGACACGACCGGTACGCCGAAACTCCTCACGAAGATCCCCCTGCCCGGAAATCCCAGTCGGACCAGGGTTTCCCCGGACGGACGACTGGTCGCCTGGACCGTGTTCGTCAGCGGAGACTCCTACAACGGGCCGCAGTTCTCCACCCGCACCGGCGTGTACGACGTCAAGACGGGCACGGTCATCCAGAGCCTGGAGACCTTCACCGCCAAGGTGAACGGCAAGATCTATAAGGCTGTGGACATCAACTACTGGGGCATTACCTTCGAACCCGACGACGTCCACTTCTACGTCACCATGGGCTCGGCCGGCCAGACCTGGCTGATGCGGGGCGACCTGGCCACGCGCACACTGACCTCGGTGATCTCGAACGTCGAATGCCCCTCGCTCTCGCCGGACGGCACCCGCATCGTGTTCAAGAAGCGGGTCTCGACGAATCTCGCCACGCCGTGGCGCCTCTACGTGCTCGACCTCGCCACGCTCAAGGAGACCCCGCTCGCCGAGACGCGCAGCATCGACGACCAGGCCGCGTGGCTCGGCGACGACACCGTCATGTACCAGGTGCCCTCGCCCGCCGGTTACGACATCTGGGCGGTGCCGGCGGACGGCACCGGCACTCCCCGTCTCCTGATCCGCAACGGGAAGTCACCCGTGGTGGTCGGCGGCTCCTGATTCGGTCAGCACCCCGTCGCGTTCCTGGTGCAGCCGCCCGGTGGTCGGGCAGCGGAACCGGCCCTCACCCTCGTCCACCAGCGGCACTCCGGCCCGGCCCACCCAGCCGATCCGCCGGGCCGGCACACCGACCACGAGGGCGAAGTCGGGCACGTCCCGCACGACCACCGCGCCCGCGGCCACCAGCGCCCAGCGGCCGATCCGCACCGGCGCCACGCACACGCTGCGGGCGCCGAGCGAGGCGCCCTCCCCGACGCGCACGCCCACGGCCTCCCAGTCGTCCGCCGTCTTGAGCCGGCCCTCCGGGGTGACCGCGCGCGGGTAGGTGTCGTTGGTGAGCACCACCGCGGGGCCGACGAACGCGCCGTCCCCGAGTTCCGCGGGCTCGTAGATCAGGGCCTGATTCTGGATCTTGACATTGTTCCCGACCCGCACGCCCGGGCCCAGATACGCCCCGCGGCCGATCACGCAGTTCTCTCCGACGCTGGCGTCCTGCCGCACCGTGGCCAGGTCCCACACCGAAGAGCCGGCGCCGACGCTCGCCCCCGGCTCCACGCTCGCGCTCGGCGCGATCCGGACGCCTGCCGGCTCCGGTGCCGCCGCGGTGTCCGGCTCAGACGATGACAGCATCCGCTTCCTCCGTGTTCGTCTCCTGATCCCAGGACGCTGCCGAGCCCGACCGCCCCTTGCGGCGGTTGTGCAGCCGCAGCGACACCGCGACCGCCAGCCCGAAGCCCAGCAACGCCACGCCGATCGCGCCGCGCGAATGCGAGCCGTGCAACTGCACCGCCGTCGGCGGCGCGAGGGTGGCGTCGCTGATCTGCACCTTGTCCACCACGCCGGTGTTCGCCTGCATGGTGTGCAGGCCCGCGCCATAGGCCTGGATCAGGACCCCGGCCTCCCGCACCAGCGCGTCAGGGTCCGGACCCGTGACCGTGATCAGCTCGCTGGGCACCCGGTACGCGGGCGTCTCGCTGGTGCCGTTGTTCCTCGGCGCGATGGTGAACGTGTCGGTCACGCCCTGGGCGCGCAGCCCGTCCGCGTCGGCCCCGCTGGTGAGCAGGTCGTCCACGGCCACCCCGACCGCCGCCAGCGAGGGCGTGGCCGCCGCCAGCTGGTTCGGCACGCTCGGCTCCTTCGGCGGGACCAGGGCCACCACCGCGGTCGCCTGGTAGAGCGGCTTCTCCCGGATGGCCAGGTAACCCACAGCGGCCACGCACAGCAGCACGGCGAGGAAGGCATACCAGCGCGCGCGCAGCGCGGTGAGCACCTCTTGGAACGTCAACGGCCTCTCTCCCTAAGGACGTCGTACACAGACGGTCTCGCAGCAGCGGTCGGTGTACGGCCGGTCGCGCCCCGTCGGCGGCCAGCGTACCGGCGCGCGCGCGGCGCATGGAAGGCGCGCTCGGCACGGATTTCACGCGAGGACGGTGAAATCCCGCGCCGCGTCTGACAGACTTGGCCCCGCGGGCACAGCGAGTCCGCATCCGTACGTGCTCCGGGGGGAGTGGCAAGGTGGGTTCCTCCCGCACGGAGCGCGAGCCAGTGTGCAAGTGATCTGATCGAGCACAGCCTTACCGGGGTCCGCCCCGGTGTCCCTGGAGGGGTCGATGAGCCTCGCCGAAATGTGGCGGGTCATACGCAGGAGATGGTACGTGTTGCTGCCATCCATCCTGCTTGTCATGGGTTTGACCGCGGGCGTCTACGTGTCCATACCCGCGCAGTATCAAACCAGTGCCATGATGAGTCTGCTGGCGTCACAGCAGTCGATCAAGGGCACGTCCACGGTCCCGGGTACCTCGAACCCGTTCATGAACTTCGATTCCTCGCTCAACGACACGGCCGACTTCCTGGTGCGCAGGCTCGCCTCCACCGACGCGGCCCAGCAGCTGGGCGACGAGGGCGTCTCCGGCTACACGGCCGTGCTGGCCGCGAGCCAGGGCCCGTTCATCGAGCTGACCGCCAACGGGTCCACCCCGGCCGCGGCCAGCGCCGCCATCAGCAAGCTGATCGCCTACACCAGCCAGCAGCTCCAGCAGCTCCAGCAGCAGCAGGGCGTGCCGGCCCAGGCGATGATCGAGTCCGCGGTGATCGTGCCGGGCAGCCCGGCGCTGGCGCAGACCAAGAAGCGCACCCAGGACTCCCTCGGCGCCGGCGCCGGCGGCTTCGCCCTGGCCCTGCTGGCCACCTTCGCCGTCGACGCGCTGGCCCTGCGCCGCCGCGCCGGCAAGCGGCGCGCCGCTCCCCCGTCGTCCTCCTACGAGCCGCCGGCGCCGCCGGCCGCCGGGCCTACGGGCGAGCCGGCGCACGTGCGCCGCCGCTCCTCCCGGCCGGGCGACCGCAGCACGCAGATCACCAGCGAGCTGATCAGCCCGCTGTCGGAAGTGCGCGACTGAGAACGTGGCAACCCCGCGCATCCGAGCCCGCAGCGTCGTGGTCCTCACGACCTACCTGGTGCTCGTCGAGTTCATCCCCTCGGGCTGGGTGCTGCCCTCGTTCGGCGACGTGGGCACGCCGGCGAACATCTTCGCGCTGGTCGCGCTGATCTGGTACGCCGCGTCCTGGCTGGCCGGGCGGGTCCGCCCGGCCCCGGGCACCGGCGCCGTGCGCGTGGCCATGTGGGTGTTCGGCGCCTCGATCCTGCTCGCCTACCTGGCCCTGGCCTCCTCGGACCGGCAGGCCGCCGCCCTGGAGATCCAGGCCGCCGACCGCGGGCTGATCGGCTTCGCGGCCTGGATCGGGGTGGTGGTGATCGCCTCCGCCGGCATCCGCGACCTGGCCGACCTGCAGCTGCTGCTGCGCCGGGCGGTGGTCTACGGGTCCTTCGTCGGCGCGCTGGGCATCGTCGAGTTCTTCACCTCCAGCAACCTGCTGGCCCGGGTGCACATCCCGGGCCTGCGGGCCAGCAGCCTGGTCAGCTCCCTGATGACGCGCGGGGCCTACATCCGGCCGTCCTCGAACACCTCACAGCCGCTCGAGCTCGCCGCCGTGCTGGCCCTGCTGCTGCCGTTCGCGCTGCAGCAGGCGCTCGACCCGGCCCGCGAGGGCTGGGCCCGGCGCTGGGTGCCGGTGATCTGCATCGGCGGCGCGATGCCGCTGACGGTCTCGCGCACCTCGATCATCGGGCTCGCCGTCGTGCTGATGCTGCTGATCCCGACCTGGCCGTCGCACCGCCGGTGGCCCGCCCTCGGCGTGATCGTGTGCGGGATCGGGCTGCTCAAGCTGGCCGTGCCGGGGCTGGTCTCGACCACCTTCGGCCTGTTCGCCTCCTTCCTCGGCAACTCGGACGACAGCACCCAGGCGCGCACCGCCGACTACGCCGGGGTGGCGCAGTACATCGAGCAGCGGCCCTGGTTCGGCCGCGGCTACGGCACGTTCATCCCGAGCCTGTACCGGTACACGGACAACATGTACCTGCTCGCCATCGTCGAGATCGGCGTCGTCGGCGTGCTGGCGATCCTCGGGCTGTACCTGACCGGCTGGCGCTGCGCCCGGCTGGGCCGTCGGCTGACCGACGATCCGGTGCGGCGCGAGCTCGGGCAGTGCTTCGCCGCCGCGATGGCCGCGTCGCTGATCCTGAGCGCCACCTTCGACTCGCTCGGCTTCCCGATGTTCGCGGGCCTGCTCTTCCTGCTGATCGGCCTGTCCGGCGCCTATCTCGGCATCATGCGGCGCGAGGCGGCCGAGCGCCGCGACGCGCTGTTCGCCGAGGCCGCCACCATCCGGATGGAGCGGGTGCCCGCGATCGACGGGGCGGGGGGCGGAGCGTGAGGGTCCGGCCGCGCGTCGGGGAGATCCCGGCACCCGACCCCGACCAGCCCACCGACCAGCCCACCGATCCGCACGAGGACCTGCACGGCAACGTACGGCGCGGAGTGCGCTGGAGCCTGGTCAACACCGTGGTGATCCGGATCGGCAACTTCCTGACCGGCGTCGTGCTCGCCCGCGGGCTGCTCGGCCCGCGGGACTGGGGCCTGTACGCGATCGGGCTGGCCGCGCTTGCGGTGCTGCTGGCCGCGAACGAGATGGGCGTGAGCCTGGCCATCGTGCGCTGGGAGGGGGACGTGCGCCGGTTCGCGCCGACCGTGCTGACCCTCTCCACGCTCTCGTCCACCGTGCTCTACGCCGTGCTCTTCGTCATCGCGCCGGAGGCGGCCCGGCTGCTCGGCTCGGGCGACGCCACCGGCGTGCTGCGGGTGCTGGGCCTGGCCGTGATCATCGACGGGATCTCCTGCGTGCCGGCCGGGGTGCTCAACCGCACCTTCGCCCAGCAGCGCCGGATGTGGATCGACGCGGCGAACTTCGTCGTCGGCAGCGGCCTGACGATCGGGCTGGCCGTGGCCGGGATCGGCGCGATGAGCTTCGCCTGGGGCTCGGTCGCGGGCAACGTGGTCGGCCTGGTCGGCTGCGCCGTCTGCGCCCCCGGATACCTCAAGCCCGGCTGGGACCGGGAGCAGGCCAAGGCCCTGATCCGGTTCGGCGCGCCGCTGGCGGGCGCGAGCCTGCTGGTGCTGTGCATGCTCAACGTCGACTCGGTGGTGGTCGGCGCGACGCTCGGACCGGTCGCGCTCGGGCTCTACCAGCTGGCGTTCAACATGTCCGGCTGGCCGGTGCGCGCGGTCTCCGAGGTGGCCCGGCGGGTGTCCTTCGCCGGCTTCTCCCGGCTGGCCGAGACCGGCCGGATCGCCAAGGGCTTCGAGAACAGCCTCAGCCTGCTGATGGCGGCCGCGATGCCGCCCTGCGTGCTGCTGCTGACGCTGGCCAAGCCGGCCATCTCCTTCGTCTACGGGCACGAATGGACCGGGGCCTCCGGCGCGCTGAGCTTCCTGGCCATGCTGGGCGTGCTGCGGGTGGCCTTCGAGCTCGCCTACGACTGCCTGGTCGCGGCCGGGCGTCAGCGGGCCCTGATCCTGGTGCAGGGCTGGTGGCTGGTCGCCCTCATTCCGGCCCTGATCTTCGCCGCCCGGATGCGCGGCATCGCCGGCGTCGGCGCCGGGCACATCCTGGTGGCCGGCCCGCTGGTGACCCCGTTCTTCCTGTGGGCTCTGTCCCGGGCCGGGATCAAGCCCGGGGTGGTACTGCGGGCCTGTTGGCGCCCGGTGGTCGGCGGCGCGGCGATGGCGGCCGTCTCGCTGGCGGTGGCCCGGTTCGGCGGCCTGCACGGGACGCCGGTGCTGTTCGTCGCCTCCGTGCCCGCGCTGGCCGTCTACGCCGTGATCATCTGGCCGGCCGTGGCCCGCATGCGCGGCCGGCGCCCCGGTCGGCTGCACCGCCGGCCGAAATGGCGGACCGCGCGGTTGAGACGTACCGACCCCCGTCCCCCGAACACCTGGGACGTCCCCCAAGGAGAGCCTCAGTGGTGAAGGCACAGGTCAAGAAGGCGGTCCGGGCCCGCGTCGGCTGGCTGCCGCCGTACGAGCTGCGCAACAAGGTACTGCTGGGCCACACCGTGCCGGCGGTCCTGCGCTTCGAGAACGCGCAGGTCAAGAGCCTCAGGGCCCTGCTACCGCCGCCGGCGGGCAAACCGCCGCTGGTCACCACGGTCATCCCCACCTACCGGCGCCCGGAACAGCTGCGCGCGGCAGTGGTATCAGCTCTCGAACAGACGGTGCGCGAGCACCGGGTCCTGGTCGTGGACGACGGCGCCGGACTGCCCGACCTGCCGGACGATCCGCGCCTGACCGCGCTGAGCCTGTCCCGCAACTGCGCGGTCCTCGGCGTCGTGCGCAACGTCGGCATCCGCCTCGCCGACTCGCCGTACCTGGCGTTCCTGGACGACGACAACACCTGGGAGCCGGACCACCTCGCCGTCACGATCGAGGCGCTCGAAGCCGACCCGCGCCTGGCCGGCGTCTACACCGCGCTGCGCCGGATGCTCCCGGACGGCACGGACTACGACGTCATATCGGAGCCGTTCGACGTCCGCACCGCCCGCGAGCGCGCCTACCTCGACGCCAACGCCTTCGTGGTCCGCGCCGACGCGAGGCTCCGCTTCAGCAGGCTGCGACGCGACCGCGGCGTGCTCCCGCGCGAGGACTGGGCCACCCTCTACCCCTTCGCCCGCCGCCACCGCGTCACCCACATCCCCCGCGGCACCGTCCGCTACCTGGTGAACCCGCAGACGTACTACACGACCTGGGACGGCGACGAGGCGGCAGCCGCAGCCTCCTGATTCGCGCGGGCGGCTGAGCTTGCCGCTCTGAAGCGGTTCCTTCAGGGCTCTCAAAGTGCGGCCCAGCGCCCGAGCACTCCTGTGACCGCGAGGATGCCCACCACGGCGACCGCGCACGCCAGAAGCCCGAGGAACAGATAGCCTGACTCGTTGCTCAGGATCGACGGCAAGGTCAGGGAGCTGACAGCGGCGACCGTCGTCGGTCGACTCGGCAGATACCGCACCAGGACGCTCTGCCCTGCTTGCGCGCCCCCACACTGGCTGTCGAGCCACGCCTCGTACCGGACACCTGCGGAGTCCTGATAAGAGACCTCACATTGCACGACCTTACCGGCCGCCTGGGTCACCACTACCCGTGCTTGCGTGGTAATTCCGTCATATCGCAAGGCGAACTGTGTGTACGCCGCTGAAACGGCCCACACACTGACCCCGACGCCGAAAGCCGCGAAGAGCGCGGCCCGCACCCAGGTCCTCCTCGGGCTCCGTCGTGTGTCCCGCGGACGCCCCAACGCCTGCTTCCTCCCCATGTCCGCAATCGTCGCTCACTCGGCGTGCGGAATCAAGGCATGATCTCAACCTCCGCAGAGGCGCGGTCCCGCGACTCGAAGCCGCGGGACCACTGGACGTCAGGGCATTGACGACTCCGCCATGCCGCTTCGACCTGAACGGTCAGATGCCGTCTGTGCAGTGCTTTGCCGCACCGGACCACGACGTGAACCGAAAGCAAGCGCGGGCCAGGTAGCCGGGCCCGTCGTAGTAGCCACCCGTGGCCGTGCCCGGCTGGAATGCCTCGGAGGTTGAACTGGTCAGCTCGTGAGTGCCGGAGACTTGGGACCAGTCCGCGCCGCCGTCGGTGCTCCGCTCCAGCCAACAGTCCATGGTGTAGTCGGTGTTGTAGTCAATGCAGTCCGCCATCGCGTAGGCGGGAATGGTCTTGGAACCGAGGAAAATCGTCCCGCTCCGGTCGGTCCAAGACACCGTCGCGTCACCCGAGCCGTTCGCGGTGGCTTGGTTGACGGCGCTGCTGGAGCCGAGGGTGCCGACCGTGTCCGCATGCGCCGTGCCCGCGGCGCCGAACGCGATACCGGTGGCTGCGGCCAGACCGACCACCATCTGCTTGCCCCTACTGATCACTTCTCTGGTCCTTGCTTCGTTGTGGGTGAACCTGCCCCGACCCGCCAGCGTCGTCAGCGGCCCGACGGAGTGCCGATGGGTGTCGATCGGATCCTACCGACCGTGGCAGAGCCTTTCGATGGGCCTCGGGATGTTCGGCCACGTCTTCGTCCAACGCCCGGCCGACGGCCCGTTCCTCGTAGCGGAAGTGGGACTCCATGATCGCCGCCAACCCGTCGAGCTCACGCCTGATCGCCTCCACTGCGGCGCCGTCCGACACGGCGGCCGCGTCGGCGAGCTCGCGGACGCGCGAGAGGATCGCGGCGATCATCCCGTGGTCCTCGACCAGCTTCGCGATAGTCCCGGCGAGATCAGGGCGCTGAGCCACGAGGGCAGTGAAGATCCCCTCGTCTTCGCCGAGGTGGTGTGCCGTCAGCGCGTCGCAGAAAGCGAGGCAGTGGGTCACGAGTGTGTCATCGCGCATCCGGCGCTGCCCGAGGCCCGCCCTGACCTCAGTGATCTGATGACGGAGTCGTCGATGTGCCGCGGCGAGCTGCAAACTAAGGGCGATCACGCGATCGCCTTCTTGGGAAGCCACGGGTGGCGGTCCCTTCGGTTCAACACCTCCATGCTTGACGCAGTCCGTCACCAGCACGCGATGCTGCCCCCAGCCGATCACATCCCGCGGTCAGGCGGCAAGCCGGTCCAGTCGATCGGGTGATTGATGATCGGGTGAAAGCACCCCGCCGCAACGCCGATCGTGCCGCGCATGCCCGACGCCGGGAGAGCCTCGCCGCAACAGGGAACTCCCCTGCATTGGTGTCCGGAAAATCCTGCTTCTCCTGACCCATCCGTGGGTGATTCGAAAGCAAGCCGAACGCGATGCCGCCGGGATCACTCCGTTCCGGACACCTCACCGCTTCATGGGAATCGAATCGACTTCGCCGGGGACACGAATCGATATCCTCAGACTTTTGCGATTAGCCTCGCCTCTACAATCGACGCGAACACTTCATCGCAGCTGTGGCATAGGGGGCTTGGTGGACGTCTCCGCACTGGTGTCGGCGGGAGCAAGCACACTCGTCAATCTGATGGTGACCGACGGCTGGAAGGCGGCCGAGGACCGCTTCGCCGCGCTTCTCGGCCGCGGCGAAAAGGATCCGGGCAAGGCCGCCGAGGAGCTCAGGACCTCTCGAGCCACGCTCGAGGAGGCACGGCGGCACGGGGACGCCCGGGCCGCGGCGGATCTCGAAGCCTACTGGCGAGTACGTCTTCATGGGTTGATGCGCGAAGACGGGGACGCGGCCGGACTGCTCGCACGGCTGCTCGCCGAGCTCGAAGGCTCCGCCGGGCCGGCCGACGGGCGCCACGAGATCAACGGCAACACCTTCCGCGGCCAGGCCCAGATTCAGCAGGGCGGCCACCACAACACCCAGACCCGTCGCTGAGTCCGCGTGCCGACGACTGGCGACCGTCGAGGCGGCTCCAACCGCGTCGAGGGAAATGACTTCCGCGGCCCCACGCAGATCCAGCAGGGCGGCACGGGCAACCGGCAGACCTACGTCGCCGGGCTCTCCTACCGGGCCGTCGCAGCCATCGTCTTCGTGGTGGTGGTCGGCCTCGGGGTCGGCGGCTACTACGGCGTCCGGGCGCTCGGCGGCACCGGTGGCGGCGCCAACTCGAACGTCGTACGCGGCGGCGGAGGGCTGGACATCGGGACGGGCGGTACCGGCGCGGCCAGCCCCGGGGCGTCGGCCACCGCGTCGCACGTCAGCCGCAGTTCGCTGACCCGTGGAAGCACCGACCAGACGAACAATCCGCAGGTCGCCGCCTCCACGGCAAGCCACGTGGTGGCCCCCGCGAAGACCACCGCCAACGGGGCCGCCGCCAGCCACCCTGCCGCCGCCTCGCCCACGCCGGCTCCGGCCAAGACCAGCCGCGCTCTGCCCTCAGGCGCGAGCAACGGCAGCGTGATCGGCTTCCAACCGGTCAGCAACACGCTCTACTGCCTGCACTATCAGCAGAATCCGGCGGGAACCGACTTCTGGGTCGGCCTCGACAACAATGAGGGCAACCCGTGTGAGGAATCGGAGTACGGCGGCGACTGGCAGTACAACGTGAACACCGGCCTGATCCAGATCGACTCCGGCGGCCGCTGCCTGGCCGCCGGTTCCGCGGGCAGCACTCCCACCGTGACGAGTTCCTGCAACCAGAACAGCGCCGGCCAACGCTGGACCTTCAACCGGGTCTCGGGCAATTACGTCATCGAGTCCGACACTGCGCTGTGTATCAGCACGGTGCCCGACAACGGCTCCATCACCATGCAGTCGTGCACCGGAGACAGCGGCAGCGAGCTGTTCAACATCGACAACTCGTCCTGAGCTCGTCGCCCGGAACAACAGACCCCTACTATGGCACTCCTACGGCCGCCTGCCCTTGCGCAGCCAGATGCCGCCGGGCACCTGGCCGGCGGCCGAGGGGAGGGCTTCGCGCACCAGCTCCGGCTCGCAGTGCCACAGCCAGGCGTTGAAGAGCTCGATGCTGAAGGCGCTGTTGAACGCCAGGAAGGCGCGCAGCAGGTAGGCCTCGGTCCAGCCGCGGCGCTGGCGGAGCCAGCGCTCGGGGTACTCGAAGGGCCACACGATGTCGTGGACGTGCACGAGCACGCCGTCGGCGAGGCGGGGCAGGATCTCGAAGAACAGCAGGTTGACGTCGCTGCCGGCCTTGCTGACGTGGGACGAGTCGATGAACAGGAGGTCGCCGGCTTCCAGTTCCTCGAACACCTCGGTGCCGGCATCCTGCACCGGCTTGCGGATCAGGGTGCAGCGTTCGCGGTCCCGATCGCCGAGCAGGGCGAGCAGGCGGTCGGGGTAGGGCTCGATGAAGGTGAACTTCAGGTCCGCGTCGGACAGGAAGCGGTCGGCCGTGTCCAGCGCGACCGCGGACGAGAAGCCCGAGCCCACCTCGACGATCCTGCTCGGCGGGAAGCGGCGGAGCATGCCGTGGTAGACGGCGGCGTCGCCGAGGCCGTACATGTTGTTCTCCGGGCGGTAACGCCACCCCTCCGCCGCCGTGGTCGGCACGTCGGCGAAGGTGGCGGCGAGCTCCTTGAACAGGATCCGCTGGCCTTGCGCGTTCAGGTCGATGCCGGGCAGGCCGGCTTGCGCCGCCGCTTCGAGCTCCTCCTCGCGCCGCCGCACGGCGCGGTCGGTGTCCGCGCCGCCGGGCATCGGCGAGTAGAAGTGGCCCGGCGCGGCCCACGGCGGCTCGCGCAGGATCGCGGTCCCCGCCGTCAGCAGGCGTCTGACGTTTCCCAGCATCTACGGCTCCCCTCGTCGGTTCCTGCTCCTGCGGGCCCGGCCGGCCCTCGTCAGATTCCGGTGCGCCGCCAGGTGCGCCACCACATCCGCTCGCGCACTTTGTGGGTGACGGCGGTGAGCACGAGCGGCTGGAGGTAGGGCATCGCCTTCGTGCCTATGCGCCGGCGCATCTTCAGCGCGCGGTACTCCGGCAGGTCCTCGTGCTCGGGCCAGCATTCCCGGGCGAAGCCGACGAGTTCGTCGACCGGCACCTGCTCCGTGCGGCCGCGGTCGTACGCGCGCACCGCCCGGCGCAGGGCCTGGCGGGCGAGCTTGCGGTGGACGAGCCGGTCGAGCTCGTCCCGGTCCTTCATCTGCTCGCCGCACCGGCCCAGCACCGCCTCGAAGGCGGCCTTGCGCTGGCGCAGGTCGTCGAGCTGGCCGCCGAAGTCGGTGGTGGACATGTTCGCGCCGTGCACCCGGTAGTACGCCTGGTCCACGCCGCGCAGGTAGCCCACGTCGGCGTGGGCGGCCAGGCGCATCCACATCTC
Organism: Actinospica robiniae DSM 44927; assembly: GCF_000504285.1. Classification (NCBI taxonomy): domain Bacteria; kingdom Bacillati; phylum Actinomycetota; class Actinomycetes; order Catenulisporales; family Actinospicaceae; genus Actinospica; species Actinospica robiniae. Next base: position 2,749,305 of record NZ_KI632511.1, read on the forward strand.
GATGTCGCCGGAGTGCGGCAGGCCGGGGTCGTAACCGCCGACCTGCCGCTGCAGCTTCGTACGCACCACCACCTCGGGCGAGGTGATGCACCCGTGCCCGGTCTCGAAGTGCCGCCGCAGCCACCACTGGCCGTCCCAGACGGTCCAGCCCCGGCCCGCGGTCCTCGCCGCTGGCAGGGCCGAGCCGTGCTGGAAGCGCACCGGGTGGCCGTAGCAGAACCCGACTTCCGGGTGGGCGTCGAGCAGCGCCGCGGCGCGGCTGAGCGCACCGGGGGTGAGCCGGTCGTCGGCCGAGAGCAGGGCGACGTAGTCGCCCTCGGCCCACTCGAGCAGGCCCTCGTTGTAGGTGGCGATGTGCCCCTTGTTCCGGGGATGCACCAGCACCTGCACGCGGGGGTCCTCGGCCGCGAGCGCCCTGGCCTTGTCGGCCGAGTCGTCCGGGGAGGCGTCGTCGATGATCAGGACGCGCACGTCGACGCCGTCCTGGTGGTTCAACGCGCTTCCGACGGACTCCTGTAGATAGTGGCCGTACTTGTAGCAGGGGACGATCACGCTCACCGTGCTCACGCGGTCAGCCTTTCCAGCTTGTCATCGTGTCACTGCATTATCTGGAGCCTGATATCGAAGGTGCGGTATCAGACGTCGAGCGGGACGGAGTAACGCTTGGGCAGCTTGGTCTCCACCGCCAGCACCACCGGGGGCGAGGTGCCGTCCGCCGGGACGGTCCCGCCGGCCGGCGTGGCCGGCTGGGCCGCCACCGCGGTGAAGGTCCAGGTGATGGGGGCCACCGCCTTGCCCGCCACCGTCGTCGCCGTCGCCGTCGCGTGGTAGGTCTGGCCGGGCACCAGCGCGGTGGTGGGGTGGAACGAGGCGGTGAAGGTCTTCGGGTTGTAGGAGACCGTGCCGGTCACCGCGGTGCCGGCGGCGGACTCCGAACCCTGATAGCCCTGGGTGGTGGTCACGGTCACCTTCAGGCTCTGCGGCTCGATCGCCTGGGAGAAGCCGACGGTGGCCGGGTAGACCGCGTTCTCCCAGGAACTGGTCGTCGGCGTGATGGTCGAGGTCCCGATCGTGGCGGAGGCGTCCTCGGCGCCGCTGCCGCCGGACGACGGCGCCTGGGTGGTGAAGTCCGCGTCCACCCAGTAGTTCGTCGCGTTGTAGCTGGTGGTCGGGAACGCGGAGCCGGTGCCGTAGTGGTAGATGCCGTTGCCGGATCCTGCCACGCTCGCCAGCGCCGTGATCGGGTAGTTGCTGATCGGCGCGGTGAAGTACTGCGAGTTGGACGAGTAGAAGCCGGTCGGCGTGTAGTAGGAGACGACGTACGGCGTGCTCGCCGTGATCGCCACCGGGTTCGCGAAGGTCAGCGTCTGCCAGCCGCTCGCGCTCTCACCCGTGAAGGTGCCGGTGGCCAGCAGCGTGCCGGTGTTCGTCCACAGGTTCCCGATGTGCGTCCCGGTGTTCTTGGTGCCCTTGTAGAAGCTGACTCCGGTGACGTAGCCGGCCACGGCCGACTGGAACCGCATGCCGACCTCGACCGCGTGCTGGTCGCTGGTGTTCGTGTTGGCGGGCACGGCCGTGCCGTTCCACAGCGAACAGGGGCAGGTGTACGCCGGCGGCGTGGCGGACGTGGTGAACGTCCACGTGTACGGCGACGGCATGACGTTGCCCCACAGGTCGGTGGCCGTGAGCGAGGCCGTGTAGGTGTCGTTCATGGCCAGCTGGCCGGCCGGCTGGAACGTCACGGTGTGGCCGACCGGGTCGTAGGTGATCGAGCCGGGCGCGCTCACCCCGTTCTGGTCGGTGACGGTGAGCTTGACCGAGCTCGCGGTCAGGCCCTCGCTCATCGACGCGGTCAGGGTGCTGTTGACCGGGACGTCGGTGGCACCGGTGGCCGGGGTGGTCGAGGTGACCGTCGGCGGGGTGGTGCTGCTGACGTTGCCCTGGAAGATCGCGTCCACCCAGTAGTTGCTGGCCTGGTACGCGGTCGTCGGGAAGGCGGTGGCGCTGGCGTACTTGTAGACGCCGTTGCCGTTGGCGGCGGTGTTCGACAGGCCCTGGATCGGCGCGATGCCGGCGCCCTGCGTGGCGAAGTAGTTCGCGTCGGCGGAGTAGTGGCCGCTCGGGGCGTAGTAGGAGACCACGTAGGTGGTGCCGGCGGTGACCGGGATGGGCTGGGTGAAGTTCGCCTCCTGCCATCCGGAGGTCGTCTCGTTGGTGAAGGTGACGCTGCCGAGCAGGGTCCCGGTCGAGGTCCACAGCGAGCCGACGTGCGTGCCGGTGTTCGTCGCGGCCTTGTAGAACTGGATGCCGGTGATCTCGCCGGACTGGGTCGGGCTGAACTTCATGCCGACGTCGACCGCGTGCGCGTCACCGCTGTCCGGCTTGGCCGGGGTGGACGCGTCGGGGAAGACGGAGCAGGGGCACACGGCGGCGGTCACGGTGACCGGGATGCTCGCCGTCGCGCCGATGTTGTCGCTGTCGTCCTCGGCCCGCACCAGGATCGTGGCCGCGCCGGTCTGCAGCGGCGTCCAGCTGAAGGTCCAGTTCCCCAGGCCGCTGGCCGGGTTCCAGGTGGTGCCGCCGTCGGTGGAGACCTCGACCCGGGCCACGACCGCGCCGCTCGCCGGCGTCGCGGTGCCGCTGATGGTCAGCGGGGACATGGCGGGGGTGGACACGTTCGGCGCGGGGGTGGCCACGTTGACCGTCGGGCCGGTGCCGACCGTCGACTTCGCGGCGCCCACCAGGCCGGACTGCAGGGTGCTCGGCTGCACGCCCATGTCGGCGAAGAGGTTGACCGTGGCCTGTTCCATCACCGGGTCCTCGGTGGTGGTCAGGTCCGCGTGCACGGTGCCCAGGCCCCAGGCCCACTGCACGGTGGCCGAGCTGAAGACGAGCGCGTTGGACTTCGGATCCCGGTACTCGGTCAGGCTGTGCGTGGCGGTGCCGTTGCCGTAGAGGTTGCCCCAGTCCTGGCGCAGCGTGCCGTTGGTGATGGAGATCGTGGTCGAGGACATGTCGATCTCACCCGGTGGCCGGGTGGCGTCGTTGATGTCCGAGTCCCACTCGTAGCCGAGCGTGCCGGTCTGCATCTCGTAGGTCTGGCCGGAGGTGAGCGAGGCGACCTGGGTGTTGCGCCAGATCCGGTCCTGGCTGTACGGGTAGGAGACGGTGATCGCGTCGGCGCGGTATCCGTTGACGTTGAACAGGGTTCCGGTCAGCTGGTTCTCCGGTTCGGCTCCGGTGGCAGCGCCGGCCGGGTCCATCCAGGTGCCGGTCCACTGGCCGCTCGGGTCGGCCACGCCGTCCGGCTGCGGATACTCCAGCTTCGTCATCTTGTACTCGTCGATGGTCCGGTTCGCGGCGCCGTTGGCGATGCTCGGCTGCAGCACGGTGCGCCAGAACACGTCGTTGCCGCTGAAGTACGCCTCGTTCACGCCGGCGTCCTTGGCCGCGGTGGCCGCGTCGAACTGTTGCTGGTCCCAGTATTCGTCGTGCCCGGAGGAGACGAAGACCTTGTGGTTGAGCAGCAGCGAGGGATGCTGCGTGATGTCGACCGAGGACAGATAGCTGACGTCGTAGCCGTTGCGCTCGAGGAACTGGATCATCGGGTATTCGGACCCGAAGATGCCGTTCTCGCCGGAGATGTTCATCGGCCGGTTGTAGCTCACGGCGTAGTCGCGGCCGTCCGGAGCGGGTCCGTTGCCCTCGTACAGGTCGGCGCCGCCCCACATGTTGTAGGCCTGCCAGGTCTGGTCGGAGGTCTGCACCACCATGTCGGACGTGCTCGACGGGTTGGTGACCACGAACGGGTAGGGCATCAGGCCCTGGTTGTCGCTCTGGTCGAACTCGGCGAGGTAGACCCCGGAGACCGCGTTCGAGGGCACCGTCCAGCTCATGCTGACCGACCAGTTGCCGCAGTCCACCATGCCGGTGGAGGCGGACTTGTCGCAGTCCGGCTGGGTGACGGCCGGGTAGACCGCGGTCGGCGAGGTCGGCATCAGCCGCGCCCCGTCGCCGCCGTACCAGCCCAGCCGGTAGATCTCCACCTTGTAGCCGACCGGCGAGCTGACCGAGAAGTTGATCGTCCCGCCGACGGCCACGCTGGTCGTGGTCGGGAAGGCCTCGATGTCGCCCCAGGCTCCCGGGGAGTACCAGTCGGACAGCGGCGTGCCCGGCTGCGAGTTCTCACAGACGATCGCGTTGGAGCCCGGCCCGCAGGGGCCGGTGTCGGCCGAGGCCGCCTGGGGCGCGGCCACCGTCGCGACCAGGACCACCGCCGCGGAGAAAATCGCAGTGCGCACGCTGCGCGTCCATCTTCGCAAGTTCATCTTTCTCTTCGCCCTTCTCGGGCGGCGGGACCCCACCAGGACCCGCCGCCCTCCCTCGGATGTGCTGCCGGCTGCCGGCAGCGCCGTCGTGCCTGTGCTGAGCTATCCCGTCACTTCGACGGGACGACCTGCGCCCCGCTGGTCAGCCGGTTGCCCGACCACTGGTTCCCGCTGCCGCCGGTGTTCCAGTAGGCGACCGGCCCGTAGTACCCGCACCCGCTCGCGTACGTCGTGGAGAAGATGTTGCCGGTCACCACGACGCCGCTGGCCCCGGTGCCTCCGCCGTAGATGGTGTAACCGCCGCCGGCCAGCCAGTTGTCGGTGATCGTGGTGTTGGAGATGGGTCCGGTGTTCGGCAGCAGTCCGATCACCGAGGTCGTGCCCTGCCCGGTGGGCACGGGGTTCATCAGGGTGTTGTGGACGACCCGCAGCCCCGCGGTGTCGTCGCCGTCGCTGATCACCACGTCCAGGTGGGCGTAGCCGCCGGAACGGTTGATGAACGGGACGATGTCGTGCACGTAGTCGTCGTGGATGTAGCCGTGGCCCATGGACAGGGCGTTGGCGAAGACGGAGACGTCGTCCCAGCCTACTTCGATGTTCCCCTCGCCCATGTTGGACACGGCGTAGTCCTCGCCGCCGTTGTCCGGTCCGGCGCCGGGGGTCCCGGTCAGGTTGCTGTGCAGGATCTTCAGGCCGGTGTAGCCGGAGCGGAGGTTCACCGCCCACCAGTTCTTCGAATCGATCTTGGTGTCGATGATGGTGACGTTGTCGGCGTAGATGTCCAGCGAACCGGAGAGGTTCCAGCCGCTGATCGTCGTGCCGTTGGTCTTCACCTCGATGTCGCCGGAGTGCGCGCTGAGACTGCTCGTGCGCGGCCCGGTGCTCGACGCGCTCGGGTAGCCGCAGGCCTGCGGGGTCGAGCACGCCTGCGCCGCGGCGGCTGCGGCGGACGAGGAGGCGGCCGCGGCGGCCGTGCCGGTGAGCGTGTGCGACGGGACCGCGCCGGCCGAGGCCTTGGCGGTGCCGGTCGCGCTCGCACTGCTGCTCGCGCTCGGCGAGAGCGGCGCGCCGGCGCTCGATCCGGGGACCGTCTTGCCGGTCAACGGCTCGCCGACCACGATCTTCGAGGGTCCGGAGCCGCCGGAGCCGAGCACCAGCCACGCGGCCAGGCCGAGTCCGCACGCGACGAACCCCGCGACCAGCAGGGCCCGTCGCGGGGTGGAAGAGCCGCCGTGCCTTCTCGCGGTCACCCGACCGCCGCCAAGAGTCTCTCCACGACCCGCTCCTGTTCCTCGGCCGTCAGATGGGGGTGCAGGGGAAGGGACAGGATCCGGTCCGCCGCGTCTTCGGCGTGCGGGAACGCGCCCCGGAAATGATCGAGGTCGGCGAAGGCCGGCGTCAGGTGCAGCGGGTACGGGTAGTGCACCCCGGCCCCTATGCCGTCGGCGTTGAGCTTCTCCACGACCGCGTCGCGGCGCTCGGCGCCCTCGCCCGGCTCGCCGACCTTGACCACGTAGAGGTGCCAGACGTGCTCGTTGCCCTCGAGCACCGCCGGGAGCTGGATCCCGTCCTGCCCGGCCAGCAGCGCGTGATAGCGCGCGGCGGCGGCGCGGCGCGCCTCGTTCCAGCCGGCCAGCCGCTTGAGCTTGGCCCGCAGGACCACCGCCTGCAGCGCGTCGAGCCGGCTGTTGCGGCCGACGACGACGTGCTCGTACTTGCTCCGGCCGCCGTGGTTCGCCCGGATCCGCACCGCGTCCGCGAGCTCGGCGTCATCGGTGACCACCGCGCCGGCGTCGCCGTAGGCGCCGAGGTTCTTGCCCGGGTAGAAGCTGGTGGCCGCGACGCCGCCGACCCCGGCCTGCCGGCCGAAACGGGTAGCGCCCTGGCACTGGGCGGCGTCCTCGACGATGCGCACCGGGGCGCCGGCGAGCGCCTCGCGCAGCCGCTCGACCGGCGCGAGCTGGCCGTAGAGGTGTACCGGGATCAGCACCTTGGTACGCGGGCCGATCGCCGCGGCCGCAGCCTCGACGTCGATCAGCTGGGTGTCCGGGTCGCAGTCCACGAACACCGGCGTGGCGCCGGCCAGGCTGACCGCCTCGGCGGTGGCCGCGAAGGTGTTGACCGGCAGCACCACCTCGTCACCCGCGCCGAGTCCGAGCGCGCGCAGCACCAGTTCGAGCGCGTCGGTGCCGTTGGACACGCCGACGCACCGGCTCACGCCGCTGAACGCGGCGAACTCCTGCTCGAACGCGGCGACCTCCGGCCCGCCGACGAAGCCGGTCGTGGCCAGGACGCGCGCGAAACCCTCGCGCACCTCCTCCTCGACCTCTTCGTGCGCGGCCTTGAGGTCGACCAGCGGTATCCCCCTCATGACTTACGATCCTCCCCTGTTCGCGGCCGCGGCGCGGCCCTCTTCGGAAAACGCCAGGGTCCGCAAGTGCCGCGCCGGGTTCCCGGCCCACACCTGCCCTGACGGGATGTCATCGAGCACCACCGAGCCCATGCCGACCACGGAGCCGGCGCCGACCCGCACGTATTCGCGCACGGTCGCGCCGGCGCCGATGTAGGCGCCGCGCTCGACGTGCACGCCGCCGGCCAGCGCGACCCCGGAGGCGATGGTCGCGTAGTCCTCGACCACGTCGTCGTGGGTGAGCACGACCCGCGGCATCACGGCCACGTGCTCGCCGATCCGCACCGCGGCGGTGAGCACGCTCTGCGCCAGCAGGATCGAGCCCGCACCGATGCTTGAGTCCTGGGAGACCTCGACCGAGGGGTGCACGAAGGTGGCGTAGCGCTCGGCCGGCAGGTCCATCCGCCGGGCCACCCGCAGCCGGATCAGCGGGTCGCGCACGCCGGCCACGCACAGCAGGACTCTGGCATGCGGCATCGCGCCGGCGGCCTCGCTGCCGCCGAGCACCGGCGTGCCGGCCACCTCTCCCCCGGCCAGCAGGGGGTTGTCGTCCAGGAAACCGAGCAGCCGCCAGTCCCGCCCGGCCGCGCACGCGGCCGCGACGGCCTGGGCGGTCTCGCGCCCGAGCCCGCCCGCGCCGACGATCAGCAGCTCGGACGGGCTCTGGCTTGGTGCGTGATCAGACACCTGAGGCCACCGGCTCCAGCAGCGCGGCCGCCACCCGCTCCTGCTGGGCGGAGGTCATGGTGTGGAACATCGGCAGGATCAGCGAGTCGCGGGTGATCCGCTCGGTGGCCGGCAGGTCCACGTGCTTGACCGTGTCGTAGGCCGGCTCGAGGTGCGCGGCCATGATCCCGCGCCGGGCCGAGATGCCGCGCTCGGCCAGCCGGGCCAGCGCGCCGTCGCGGCCGCCGCCCGGGAAGTCCGGGTCAAGCAGCACCCAGAACGACTGGTAGTTGCTCTGCCCGTACTCGGGGTCGCGCACCGCCCGCAGCCCGGGCACGCCGGCCAGCAGCGCGTGGTAGTACGCGGCCAGTTCGCGGCGGCGGCGCACGATCTCCGCCAGCCGGCCGAGCTGGACCAGGCCGACCGCGGCCTGGATGTCGGTCATCCGGAAGTTGAATCCGACCTCGAGGTACTGCTCGAAGACCGGCCCGGCGCTGGCGTGCCGGTCGGCGGCCGAGACGGACATGCCGTGCTCGCGCAGCCGGCGCAGCCGGGTCGCCCGGTCGGCGTCGTCGAGGGTGAGCATGCCGCCCTCGCCGGTGGTCAGCAGCTTGCGGGGGTGGAAGGACCAGGTGGCCACCTGCGCCTCGGCACCGACCGGGGCGCCGCGGTAGACCGAGCCGACGGCGCAGGCCGCGTCTTCGACCACGGCGATGCCGAGCGGCTCGGCCAGCTCCTTGATCGCGCGCACGTCGGCGGGCACGCCGCCCTGGTGCACGAGCACGATCGCCCGGGTGCGCGGGCCGAGCACCTCGCGCACGGTGTCAGGGGTCAGATTGCCGGTGGTCTCGTCCACGTCCGCGAACACCGGGTCGGCGCCGACGTAGCGCGCGGCGTTGGCGGTGGCGATGAAGGAGAGCGAGGGCACCACGACCTCGTCGCCGGGGCCGATCCCGCAGGCCACCAGGGACAGGTGCAGCGCGGTCGTACAGGAGCTGACGGCCACGCCGTGCGCGGCCGTGACGCTCTCGGCGAAGGCGCGCTCGAACTGCGCCACCCGCGGGCCCTGCGCGATCCAGCCGGAGGCCACCGCCTCGGCCGCGGCCTGCTCCTCCTCGATGCCCAGGTAGGGCACCATCACCGGGATCCGGTCGGTCAGGGTGCTCATCGGGCGGCCGCCTCGGCCTCGGCCGCGCGCTCGGCCCGCCACCAGTCGACCAGGTCGCGCAGGCCCTCGTCCAGGCCGATCTCGGCCCGGAAGCCGAGCCGCTGCTCGGCCGCGGAGATGTCGGCCAGCCGGCGGCGCACGCCGTTGACCGCGCGCTCGGGGCCGTGCTCGACCGCGAGGCCCTGCGCGCCCATCGCCGCGAGCAGGCCCTCGGCCAGCTGCAGCAGGCTGGTCTCGACCCCGCAGGCCACGTTGAAGACCTCGTCGGTCACCGGCGCCTCGGCCGCGAGCAGGTTGGCCCGGGCGATGTCGCGCACGTGCACGAAGTCCATCGTCTGCGCGCCGTCGCCGAAGATCAGCGGCGGCTGCCCCTGGGCGATCCGCTCCATCCAGCGGATCAGCACCTCGGTGTAGAGCCCGAATATGTCCATCCGCGGGCCGTAGACGTTGAAGTAGCGCAGCGCGACGTAGTCGAGGTCGTACATGGCCTTGAAGCTGCGCAGCGTGGCCTCGTTGAAGGCCTTGGCCGCGCCGTAGAACGTGTCGTTGTGATAAGGGTGCTGATCCTCCGGCGTCGGGAAGACGTCGGCCAGCCCGTACACCGAGGCCGAGGACGAGGCGACGACCTTGCGCACGCCCGCCTCCACCGCCGCCTCGAGCACGTTGAAGGTGCCGTCGACGAGGACCTCGTTGGCCAGCCGCGGCTCCTGCGCGCACTGGGTGATGCGGATCGCGGCGAGGTGGAAGACCAGGTCGGCGCCCGCGGTCGCCTCGGCCAGGGCCTTGCGATCGCGCACGTCGCCGTCGATCACCTGCACCGGGCCGTTCGCGAGGGCCCAGGCCAGGTTCTCCGGACGGCCGCGCACGAAGTTGTCGAACACGACGATCTCCGCGGCCTTCTCCCGCACCAGCAGGTCCACCAGGTTGGACCCGATGGTGCCGGCGCCGCCGGTGACCAGGACGCGGCGTCCCGCGACCGGCACCGCGGCGCCCTGCGCCTCGCCGTGTTCCGCCGAGGCGTTGTGCTCCGCCGAGGCGTTGTGCAAGCTGTTCACGCGCTGGTTCCCTTCATACCTTTCAGAGCGACGGGTGCCCCGTCGAGTTCGAGGCTGCGCGAGGCGGACTCGAGGATGTCCACCACGCGCAGGCCCGCGCGTCCGTCGGTCGGCGGCGGGGTTCCGGTGGTGATCGCGGTGGCGAAGGCCTCGACCATGGCGCGCAGCGCCTCGCGTTCGACCAGCGCGGGCGCGACCATGTCGCCGGAGCGGTAGCTGATCTGCATCTGCCGCCGGGTCTGCTCGTTCTGCTGGTCCAGCGGGGTCAGGTCGACGCCGCGGTCGAACAGCGCGATCCGCTGGGCCGGGTTCAGGTCGTCCCACAGCAGAGTGCGCTTGGAGCCGCCGATCATGGTGGTGCGCACCTTGCTCGGCGAGAGCCAGTTGACGTGGAAGTGCGCGATCGCGCCGCCGGTCAGGCGCAGGGTGAGGTAGCCGACGCAGGCGCGTCCGGCCCCGATCGGGTCGGCGCCGTGCGCGGCCACCGAGATCGGCTCCATCCCGGCGGGCAGGATGAAGTCGAGGATGGACAGATCGTGCGGAGCCAGGTCCCACAACACGTCCACGTCCGGCTGCACCAGCCCGAGGTTGATCCGGACCGAGTCGAGGAAGTGCACCTCGCCCAGCTCGCCCGAGGCGATCAGATCCCTGATGTAGGTGACGGCCGGGGTGTAGCAGTAGGTGTGGTCGCACATCAGGGTCAGGCCCTGCTCGGCGGCCACCTCGACCAGCTCCCGGCCCTCGGCGTAGCTGGCCGCGAGCGGCTTCTCCACCAGCACGTGCTTGCCCGCGCGCAGGGCGGCGAGGGCGAGGTCGCGGTGGGTGGCCGCCGGCGTGGCGATGGCCACGGCCGCGACCTTCGGGTCGGCCAGCACCGCGGCGTAGTCGTCGGTCGCCGTCACCGTCGAGTACCGGCCCAGGGCCCGGCGGGCCCGCTCGATCTGCAGGTCGCACATCCAGCGCAGCTCGAAGGACTCCGAGGCCTGGAAGTTGCGCACCAGGTTCGGGCCCCAGTAGCCGCCGCCGACCACCGCCACCCCCAGCCGGCCGTCGGCCTCCGCCGCTCGGGCTCCGGGTATCTCCGTGGTCATACTCTCCCCCATCAGTAGGCTCCGTCGCCGCGCACGACGGCCGTAGTGGTGCGCAGCAGGATCATCGCGTCCAGGCTGGGCGACCAGTTCTCCACGTAACTCAGGTCGAGGCGCACCGACTCGGCGCCCGAGAGCGTCGAGCGGCCGCTGATCTGCCACAGGCCGGTCAGGCCCGGCTTGACCACCAGGCGCCGGCGCATCTCCTCGGTGTAGCGGGCCACCTCGGCCGGCAGCGGCGGGCGCGGTCCGACCAGCGCCATCGAGCCGCCGACGACGTTGAACAGCTGCGGCAGCTCGTCCAGCGAGTAGCGGCGCAGCACTGCGCCGATCCGGGTCAGCCGCGGGTCGTTGCTGATCTTGAACAGCGGCGAGTCCGCGGGCATCTCGTTCAGGTGCGCGAGCGCGGCCAGCCGGGCCTCGGCGTCCACCACCATGGTGCGGAACTTCAGGCAGGTGAACTCGGCGCCGCCCTTACCCACCCGGGTCTGCCGGAAGAGCGCCGGGCCCGGGCTGGTGGCGCGCACCAGCACCGCCAGCGTCAGCATCAGGGGGCTGAGCAGGGTCAGGATGAGCAGCGCGGCCAGGCGCTGGCAGAGGTCGGTGGCCCAGCGCGAGGGGCCGGTGAGCACCGGCGCGCGCAGGTGCAGCAGCGGCAGGCCGCCGCTGCTGGCCACCGCGATCCGCTCGGCCGCCACGTCGGCGAGTATCGGCGCCAGCGCCACGTCGACGCCGGCCTCGTGCAGCTCCCAGCAGATCCGGCGCAGCGCCGCCCGGCTCAGGCCGGAGCCGCCGAGCAGGATCACCGCGTCGCAGCCGTTGGCCCGGGCCGCGCGGACGATCTCGTTGGCGCCGCCCACCACCGGGACGGTCAGGTCGAGCAGGCCGTCCGGCTCGTCCTCGCCGAGCACGCAGGCGGCGACCACGCGCAGCCGGCGGGCGTCGGCCGGGCGCAGGTGGCGCAGGAACTCGTCGATCGGCCCGGCCTGACCGACGATCAGGCCGCGGCGCGGGCCGTGCCGCTGGCCGTAGCCCTGCGCGCCGAGGCGCTGGACCAGGACCCTGAGCAAGGGCGTGAACAGCGCGGCGAGCACCACCGCGAGCACGACCCGGCGCAGCAGGGCCACGCTGTCGACCAGCAGGCCGGCGAAGGCCAGCAGCACGCCGACGCGGGCGGCGGCGCGCAGCACGCGTCCGCCCAGGCCGTCGTCGCCGGGCAGCAGGCGCCGGCCGTAGGTGCCGCAGGCGGCCAGGCCGAGCACCCACAGCGGCACGATCGCCGCCGTGGCCACCCGGGTGGCGGTGCCGCGCAGCCCTGCGGCATCGCTCCCGCCCAGGTGCCAGACGGTGGTCAGCGCCGCCGCGACCCCGGCGGCGCAGGCATCGGATAGGACCAGGGTCCAGATTCGGGGGCGGCGCGGGCCCGCCAGCAGCCCGCGGAACTCCGCATCCGGTTCTCGACGCGTGGAGGTGAAACTGACTGAAGTCATCGCTCTCCCCGGACAATGATCAGTGTACGGCGGAACAGACAGTGCACGTGGAAACGCGAATGCCACCACCTCTGTCACAGGTGAAGGTCCCTCCCCTTCAACACCCTGACAGCCTGGGGAACCAGAAGCGGCAGCAGCTTCCTACACGGCAGCAAGCTAGCGGCAAACGGGGTCCGATTGAAAGGGTTTCACCAAAGCTTCATAAAGCCGCCTGGTGCACAGGGGCGCGAGCTGCGGTGACAGCGCGCGCCCCGCGTGACTTGTCACGCGGAGTGAGGCTCGACTTACGTTTCGATGTCGGCATAACAGGACGCTTGGAACCAATCGGGCAGCCATCGGACCGCCGAGATCCTCGATCTTGGCCGTACTTTACCGTAGATTGCCGTTACTTGATATTTTCCCGGTTCCGGTGGACAGCGTCGACGAGCGGCCCTGATACTGGCCCGCGTGCCCAGCATCATCGTCCCCGCATACAACGAGGCCCCGGCCCTTCGCCGTCTTCTGCCGCGCCTGCTGGCGGGCGCGGAGCCGGACGAGTTCGAGGTCGTGGTGATCGCCAACGGCTGCACCGACGACTCGGCCGAGGCGGCGCGCTCCTTCGGCCCGGCGGTGCGGGTGCTTGAGACCCCGGTGGCCAACAAGTTCCGCGCGCTGCGGCTGGGCGACGAGGCGGCCGGCAGCTTCCCGCGGATCTACCTCGACTCCGACGTCGAACTCGGCTGCGCGGACGCGCGGGCGCTGGCGGCGGCGGTGCAGGCCGGCCCGGTGCTGGCCGCCGCGCCGGAGCGGGAGATCCCGCTGGCCGGCTGCTCCTGGACGGTGCGCTGGTACTACGAGGTGTGGCTGCGGCTGCCGGTGGTGCGCTCCGGGCTCTTCGGCCGCGGCGTGATCGCCGTGTCCGCGGCCGGATACGAGCGGCTGGCCGCGATCCCGGAGCTGATGGGCGACGACCTCGCCGCCTCGCTCGCGTTCAGCGAGCAGGAGCGCACCGTGGTGGAGCAGGCACGGGCTCTGATATACCCGCCGCGCACGCTCGCGGACCTGGTGCGCCGGCGGACCCGGGTCAACACCGTCACCGCCCAGGCCGGAGCGCGCGCCGAGCTCGCCGGCGCCGGCGCGGAGGCCCGCACCAGCCGCGCCGACCTCATGGCCCTGATACGCAGCGCGCCGGTCCGGATGACCCCGCGGGTGGCCTGGTTCCTGTACGTCACCGTGGTCACGCGGCGCAAGTCCCGCAAAGCCGTCGCGGCCGGCGACTTCGCGACCTGGCTGCGCGACGAGAGCAGCCGGGAGTCGGCCACGTCCACGGGAGGCACGAGCGTATGAGTACTCATATAGAGGTGGTCGTCGTCACCTGGAACAGCGCGGCGATCCTCGGCGGTCTGCTGGACTCGCTTCCGGCCGGCCTGGACGGGCTGGCCTACCACCTGACGGTCGTCGACAACGACTCCGCGGACGAGACGGTGCGCCTGGCCGAGACCTGGCTGCGCGCGCACGAGAGCGTGGACGGATGCGTCCTGCAGACCGGCCGCAACGCCGGCTACGCGGCCGCGATCAACGCGGGCCTGCGAGCGGCCGAGCCCTATACCTCGGCCCTGATTCTGAACCCTGACATCCGGCTCGAGCCCGGCACCGCGGCGCGGCTGCTGGCGGCGCTCGACGCTCCGGGCACGGGTATCGTCGTACCCTGTATCTATAGTGCGACCGGCGAACTGGCGCACTCGCTGCGCCGCGAGCCCTCGATCCCGCGCGCCTTCGGCGAGGCCGTGCTCGGCGGCCGGGCGGGCCGGGTGGGGTGGCTCGGCGAGAGCGTGCTCGACCCCGCCGCGTATCAGGAGGCGACGACGGTGGACTGGGCCACCGGTGCGATCATGCTGATCTCGGCGCAGTGCCTGGAGAAGTGCGGGCTGTGGGACGAATCGTTCTTCCTCTACTCCGAGGAGACCGAGTTCGCCCTGCGCGCCCGCGATCACGGCTTCGCCACCCGCCTCGCGCCCGAGGCCAGGGTCACCCACCTCGGCGGCGAGTCCAACACCTCGGCCCGGCTGTGGGCGCTGCTCTCGGTCAACCGCGTGCGCCTGTACCGACGCCGGCACAGCGCTCCGGCCACCGCGCTCTACTGGTCCGCGGTCATGCTCCGCGAGACCCCGCGAGCCGTGCTCGGCCGCCGCACCAGCCGCGCCGCCGTCACGGCGCTGCTGCGGCTACGCCCCGTCACCGTGCCCTGACGACTTCTCCGAAAGTTCGCCCGGGCGCGCTATCGTGCGCGCCGTGACCGAGTCCCTGCCTGAGCAGACCACGCCCGACGTGCCGCTACCCCGGATCGCCCGGGAATGGGGCCGGATCGGGATCACGGGCTTCGGCGGCCCGCCCGCGCACATCGCGCTGCTGCGCAAGCTGTGCGTCGCCGAGCGGAAGTGGATCCCGGCGGACGAGTTCGAGGACGCGATCGCCACCTGCAACCTGTTGCCCGGGCCCGCCTCCACCCAGCTGGCGATCTGGTGCGGCTACCGGCTGCGCCGCCGGCTCGGCGCCGTCGTCGCCGGGGTCTGCTTCATCGTGCCCGGCCTGGTCCTGATCCTCGCGCTCTCAGCGCTCTTCCTCGCCGCACACCCGCCGACCTGGGTGCTCGGCGCCGCGGCGGGCGCCGGGGCCGCCGTTCCAGCCGTCGCGGTGCACGCGGCGTGGGGTCTCGCCCCGGCCAGCTGGAAGCGGATGCAGGACCCGGCCCAGCCCGGCCGGCACGCGCCCGCGTCGTCGCGCCGACGTTGGATCGGCTACGCCGTGATCGGCGGCGTCGCGGCGGCCACGATCGGGCCGTTCCTCGTGTTGGTCCTGCTCGCCTGCGGCCTGATCGAGATCGCTGTGCGCATCAAGCCGGCGGCACTGTCCCCGGCAGGGCTGCCGCTGCCGCTTGCGGGCGTCGGCACCGGCGGGCTCGGCGCGCTGGCGTGGACCGCGCTCAAGGTCGGCGCCCTTTCGTACGGCGGCGGATTCGTCATCATTCCGCTGATGCAGCACGACGCGGTGACCACGTACCACTGGATGTCCGGCGCGCAGTTCCTCGACGCGGTCGCCCTCGGCCAGGTCACCCCCGGCCCGGTGGTGCTCACCACGGGCGCGGTCGGCTACGCGGCGGCCGGGATCGGCGGCGGATTGCTGGCCGTGGCCGTCGCATTCAGTCCGTCGTTCCTCTTCGTCCTGCTCGGTGCACACCACTTCGACCGGCTGCGCCGCAACCAGCCGGTCCAGGCGTTCCTCACCGGCGCCGGTCCGACCGTCATCGGGGCGATCGCCGGCTCCGCCGTCCCGCTGACACTCGCCCTCAGCCACGGCTGGCAGTACCCGCTGCTCGCCGCCGCGGCCGCTGGGCTCTTCCTCGGCCGGCGCGGCGTGGTCTCGATCCTGCTGCTCGCCGCCCTCGTCGGCGTCGTCGCGGCGCTAGCCGGAGCGCCCGTCTGACGCCAGCCGCTCGAAGGTGTCGAGAAGGAGTCCGAGGCAGGACTCGAAGGCGCTCATCTGGGCGTGCTCGACCACGAGCGGACCGAACGCGGCCAGGTTGGGCAGCTTTTCCGGATCGACGTCGCCGTACGCCTCCTGCCAGCGCCGGCTGTCGGCTTCCTGCTCCTCGGCCGGGCTGGCCAGGTAGTCGGCGTCGACGGCGCTGAAGGCGAGGATGAAGTCGCCGAGGCTGCGGTAGAGCCGCACGGCCTGCTCGCCCTCGAAGCCGGCCGTGCGCAGCTGCCCGAGCAGCAGGTCGATCACCCGAGCCTCGTTCTCGCCGCCGGTCACCCGCGCGGCCACGGCGATGGCCACCCGCGGGTGGGCGAGGTACGCCGCGTAGGTGGCGCGGGCCAGCGAGCGCAGGTTCTCCTTCCAGCTTCCGCCGGGGCGGTAGTTCGAAAGCGCCTGGCCGATCAGCCGGTCCGCGACGGCGAGCATCAGCGCATCCATCCCGGCGAAGTGGCGGTAGATCGCGGTCGGGTCGCAGCCGAGCGCAGCGCCGAGCCGGCGCACCGAGAGCGAGGCCGCGCCGTGCTCGCCCACCAGGCCCATCGCGGTGTCCACGATCAGCTCCTTGGAGAGCACCGCGCCGGAGCGGGTCCGGGTGTTGCGGGTGCGCTTGGCGATCACCCGCTCCCGCGGGGCCGGCTCGGCCGGCTCGGACCGCTCGGACGGCTCGGACGGCTCGGACAATTCGGACCGCTTGGGCGGCTCGCCGGCGGAACTGTCCGCCGCCCGTTCGGCCCGCTTGCCCGCCACGTCATCTGCCACCTGCCGCCCTCGTTCCTGGTCGCCGCACATTCAATCACGGACGGCTTCGGGCCGGTGGCTGCCACGGGATGGTAACGGGGCCAGGCCCTTGGCTCTGCTGGAACCGAACCGGTTGGAGTACCGATTGCTGATTGGCCTTCAGCTCTACCTCCCTCCGGTCGTCGAGGCACTGCGCTGCGCGACCCTCGCACGCTCGGGGGCTCAACCACGCGCGGCGTTGCGCGGGGTCGGGTCACGCCGGCTCCTGGCGTGACAAAGGCGTGCGCCTCCGGCGGGCCCTCCGCCGAGCAGGTAGCCGGGCGAGGTCTCGGTTCGCAGGTGGTCGGGTTCGTGGTGGTGGGGTTCGTGGTGGTGGGGTTCGTGGTGGTGGGGTTCGGCGGCGCTCTCCCGGCGCCGGACACCCGAGGGGCTATCAGCGTCGTGGCGCATGCGCAACCGGCGTTGGCTCGGCCCGGCTGTCGCAGGATTCCGCATTCGCCGGTTGCGCCTGCGCCACGACGCTGATCGTGCCGCGCATGCCCGACGCCGAGAGAGCACCACCTCGAGGGAGAATCCTGCGCCGGGCCGGTGCCCGGTGCCCTCGCCGGGGGCGGGTCCGGGGGAGATTCTTCATGGCCGGTCGCGCCGCAGAATTCTGATCGGCCATCGTGCACGCCATTGCACTTCGTATTCATCTGGTTGCCCTCAGCGTAAACGCTGCTCGCGACAAATACTGCGAAAGCGGGTCATAGTCTTAGAGAGACATCTGAGGATTCCAACCGCGCGCAGGAAGGTGCCGAGGCATCACGGGGCGCGGGCGACTGGATCGGTCCCGGCGCCGCCCTTCGCACTCACGAAGTCATCTGCGCAGCCGATTCGGACGACATGGGGCCCGGCCTGGAAAAAAGTTCGGTCAACACTGTTGACTGATGGCTCCGGAGGCCGCACTATCGTCGGCAACCCCTGGGCATTTACCTCCGCCCTCCCCGACGCGAAGGACGTGCGATGACCGAGAGCCCCGCGCCCGACCACCCCGAGCCCGCCCCCGACACGGCCGGGCAGGCGCGCCTGCGGCCGAGCGTCGGCGCCGGGGCGACCGCCGTGATCGCCATGGCCAACACCGCCCCCACCCTGAGCATCGGCATCGGGCTCGGCCTGATCAGCCTGGACACCGGCGCCGCGGTCCCGGCGATGGTGCTGCTCGCGGCGCTGCCGATCCTCGGCATCGCGCTCGCCTTCAGCCGGCTCAACCGGGTCGAGCGGAATCTGGGCGCGAGCTACAGCTGGGTCGGCAGTGCGCTGAGCCCTTGGCTCGGCTTCCAGTGCGGCTGGGTGAACCTGGCCGGCTCTACCCTCTACCTCGCCTACGGCAGCCAGGTCTGCGGCTCGATGGTGCTCACCTTCGCCCGCGAATGCCACTGGACCAGCGTCTTCGGCCTCGAGCTCGACCCGGGCTCGATCGCGCTGACCACTGTGATCGGCGTTCTCGTACTGGCCGGGCTGACGCTGCTGGCGCTGCGTGGCGCCGACGTGGTCGCGCGGCTGCAGACCCCGATGATCGCGTTCGAGTACCTGGTGCTGATCGGCTTCTGCGGCTACGCCGCGATCCGCGGCAGCCACCCGATCACGCTGGATTGGTTCAACCCGTTCGCTGCGCCCTCGGCCAAGCTCGCGGCGACCGGCTTCATCCTGTGTGTGTACTGCTTCTGGGGCTGGGACAGCGCGTTCACTCTCACCGAGGAGACCCGCAGCGCCCGCGACTCGGCCCGGGCCGGCTTCGGCTCGATCTTCCTGATGCTCGGCATGTTCCTGCTCGCGGCCTTCGGCTTCGAGCGCTACTTCTCACTGGACACGATGGGCGCGAACGGCGCGCAGCTGCTGCCCTACCTCGGCACCGCGATCGCCAAGCAGCCGCTGGCCGCGCTGCCGCTGCTGGCCATGCTCTTCTCCTCCATCGCCTCGCTGCAGACCGGCGTGCTGCCCAACGCCCGCGGCGCGCTGGCCATGGGCCGCGACGGCACGCTCGGGCGCGCCTGGACCCGGGTGAGCCCGAAGTACGGCACGCCGGCCGTCGGCAGCCTGCTGATCGCGGGCATCGCCGCCGTCATCGCGGTCCTCGGCATCGGCATCGGCACGCTCAACCAGTTCGTGCTGGCGATGGCGACCTCGGTCGGCACGCTCGTCTCCGGCTACTACGGCCTGGCCGGGCTGGCCTGCGCCTGGCGCTTCCGCCGCGATCTGACCGCCGGGGTCAGGAGCGCGCTGGTCGCGGTCGTGATCCCCGCGATCAGCTCCCTGCTTCTGCTCGGACTCGGGATCTTCCTGTCCGTCAGCAGTTGGCAGGCCAGCCCCGACTTCGCGTTCAGCGCCGAGAACGGCCGGTTCCTCGCGCTCGTGCCGATCGCGGTCGTGGCGGCCGGGATCGTGCTGTCGGCCTGGGCCAAGTGGGGTCGGCGGTCCGCCTACTTCGCGCGCGGCGCCTTCGACGGTTCGCATAGCCTCGTGGTCTCGTTGACGGAAGAAGAAAGCGCGGCATGAACAGCACACCTCAGGCAGAACTGCTCTTCCACTCTGGATCGGTGTTCACCGCGGACGGCGCGTCCGGACCGGCGCGCACGGCAGTGGCGGTGGCGGACGGCCGGATCCTCGCGGTGGGGGCGCAGGCCCTGGATCTGGCCGGCCCGCGCACCGAGCGGGTCGACCTGGCCGGCCGGCTGCTCGTCCCCGGCTTCCAGGACTCGCACATCCACGCGGTCTTCGGCGGCCTCGAACTCGGCCGCTGCGATCTCAGCGCTCTGAAGACGGCCGAGGAGTACCTGGCGGCCATCGGCCACTACGCCCACGCGCATCCGGAGCAGGAGTGGATCACCGGCGGCGGCTGGTCGCTCGAGTCCTTCCCGGGCGGGCTGCCCACGGCCTCGGCCCTCGACGCCGTGGTCCCGGACCGCCCGGTCTTCCTGCCCAACCGCGATCACCACGGCGCGTGGGTCAACAGCCGAGCGCTGGGACTGGCCGGGATCACCCGGGACACGCCGGATCCGGCGGACGGGCGGATCGAGCGGGACGGGCGCGGCGAGCCGATCGGCGTGCTGCAGGAGGGCGCGGTCGTCCTGGTCGAGTCGCTGCTGCCGAAGATCTCGGAGCAGGAGTACGACGCGGCGTTCGACCGGGCGCAGGCGCTGCTGCACTCGCTGGGCATCACCGGCTGGCAGGACGCGCTGGTCGGCGCCGGCATCGGCTTGCCGGACAACTTCGAGGTCTACCTGCGGGCCGCGGTCTCCGGCCGGCTCACCGCACGGGTACGCGGCGCACTGTGGTGGGAACGCGAGCGCGGCGCCGAGCAGATAGCCGGGTTGCTCGAGCGGCGCCGGATCGGGCGCGGTGCCGGAAACGGCCGGTTCGACCCGGGCAGCGTGAAGATCATGCAGGACGGCATCATCGAGAACCGCACCGCCGCCCTCAACTCGCCCTACTTCGAGCCCTGCGCCTGCCGCGGGCACGGAGGGGAGCCGGCCGGCGAGAGCGGCAGCGGTCTGAGCTTCGTCGACCCGGCCAAGCTGGGCGGATACGTGGCCGAACTCGACCGCCTCGGCTTCCAGGTGCACTTCCACGCCCTCGGCGACCGGGCCGTGCGCGAGGCTCTCGACGCGCTCGAGGCGGCGCTCGCGGCCAACGGCGGCCTCGGCCATCGCCACCACCTCGCCCACCTGCAGGTGGTGCACCCCGACGACGTGCCCCGGTTCGCCGCGCTCGGCGCCACGGCCAACATCCAGCCGCTGTGGGCCTGCCACGAACCGCAGATGGACGAGCTCGCCATCCCGCTGCTCGGCCCCGAGCGCGCCCAATGGCAGTATCCGTTCGCGGCGCTGCGCGCCGCCGGAGCCGAGCTCGCCGCCGGCAGCGACTGGCCGGTCACCAGCCCCGACCCGATCCAGGGCATCCACGTCGCGGTCAACCGCGTCGCGCCCGGTGAGGGGGGCGCGGCGCTCATCCCGAGCGAGAAGCTGACGCTCGCTCAGGCGCTCGCGGCGTACACGGCCGGCTCCGCACGGGTCAACCACGTCGACCAGGCCGGCCGGATCGCCCCCGGCATGCTCGCCGACCTCGCCGTGCTCGACCGCGACCCGTTCGGCGCGCCGGAGGAGGAGATCCACGAGGCCCGGGTGACCGCCACGTACGTGGCCGGGCAGGCGGTGTTCCAGGCCTGACGAGTCGGCCGACCGGCGGACGCGCCCGCGTGTCAGTGCCAGGAGACCGGACCGCCCGGAACTAGCCTGGCAGCTGGCAGGGTGCGCTCGCCGGATTCGGCCGCGCCGACCAGGGCGCGAACGCGGAGCGGCGGATGCTGTGGGAGGCGGTGCTCGCGGCGCTGATCGCGGGATTCGCGCCGTGGACGCTGCTGATCGTGGCCACGCTGCTCAGCCGCGAGCGTCCGATGCATCACGCGCTGATCTTCCTGGCCACGGCCGCGGCCATCACCCTGCTCGTCGGCTTCCTCGTGGTCGAGGCGCTGGGCAACACCGACCTGGAGAACCGGCACCAGCACCACTCCGTCTCCCCGGCGATCGACCTCGGCCTCGGGATCGCCGTCCTCGTCTTCGTGCCCTACTTCGCCCGGCGGTCGCCGAAGCCGAAACCGGACCCGAAGGACCGGCCGGCCCGGACCTCCCGTTTCCACCGCAAGTCCACGGACTCGCGGGCGTGGTGGGAGCGCAAGACCGGGCTGCTCGCCGTCATCGCGCTCGGCGCGTTCGTCGGCTCGCCCTCGCCGCTCTACCTGGCTTCGCTGCACTCGGTCACCAAAGGCCGCCCGGGCGGCGCGGTCGGCGCCCTCGAGGTGCTGCTGCTCGCGGTCGTCGTGCTGCTCATGGCCGAGGTGCCGATCATCCTGTTCGCCCTGGCCCCGGACCGCACCGCGGCCCTGCTCCACAGCGCCAACGCATGGCTGGCCGTGCACGGGCGCACGATCGTCATCGTGGCGCTGACCGGAGCAGGGGTCTACTTCACCATCAACGGGCTCGCGCGTCTGATCGGCTGAGCGGCCGCGCGGATCCCTAATAGAGGGCGTCCATGGCCTGGCGGACTTCGACGAGCGTGGCGTCGGCGACGGCGTTCGCCCGTTCGTTGCCCGCGCGCAGGATCTGCCGGAGGTAGCCGCGGTCCTCGGCGTACTCGGCACGGCGGGCGCGGATCGGCGCGAGGTAGCTGTTGACGGCGTCGGTGACCGTCCTTTTCAGCGCCGCGGCTCCGGCTGAGCCGATCTCCTCGGCGACGGCTTCCGGAGCGCGGTCCTGACAGAGGGCTGCCAGCAGGAGAAGCGACGCGACCTGGGGCCGCGCGACCGGGTCGTAGGTGATGTGGCGCTCGACGTCGGTCGTGGCGCCCTTGATCAGGCGGGCCGTCTCGTCCGCGTCGGCGGCGAGGGCGATCGCGTTGCCCCGGCTCTTGCTCATCTTCGTCCCGTCGGTGCCGAGCAGCAGCGGCGCGTTGGACAGCAGCACGTCGGGCCGCGGGAAGACGACGCCGTAGCGCTCGTTGAAGCGCCGGGCCACGGTCCGGGTGAGCTCGACGTGCGGAAGCTGGTCGCGGCCGACCGGCACCAGGTTGGCCTTGCAGAACAGGATGTCGGCGGCCTGATGGACGGGGTAGGTGTACATCAGGCCGCTGACCGCGGCTTGGCGCGAGTGGGCGATCTCGTCCTTGACGGTCGGGTTGCGTTCGAGTTCGGCGATGGACACCAGGCTGAGGAACGGCAGCATCAGCTGGTTGAGCGCGGGCACGGCGCTGTGCGTGAAGATCGTGCTGCGCGCCGGGTCGATGCCGATGGCGAGGTAGTCGAGCACCAGTTCCTCGACGTACTCGGTCAGGTTGTCGGCGACGTCGCGGTCGGTCAGCACCTGGTAGTCGGCGATGAGCACGTACGTCTCCACGCCGAGGTCCTGCAGCCGGACGCGGTTGTGCAGCGTGCCGAAGTAGTGGCCGAGGTGCAGCCGGCCGGTGGGCCGGTCGCCGGTGAGGATGCGGAACTGCCCCGGGTCGGCGCTGATCAGCTCTTCCAGATCACTGCTGCGCGCCTGCGCCGCGGAGATGGAGATGGGCGCGGCGGGAGTGGTAGTGGCGATGGCGGACATGTCGAAGTCTCCTTGAGGTCAGTCGCATACGCCGTCAGGACGTCACGACCCGGTGCTCCCCAGGGGACGACGAAAGGGCCGTTCATCCGAACGGCCCTTGTTTCGCGCCTGCGAGGCGGCCGCTCCTAAGTGGAGCGCCACCAGCCCAGACACGAGGAAGATCGCATGCCCGCATTCTAGCGAAGATCGGCGCCGGAGGGGACTGCGTTACGCGATTCGTTCGATGGTCGCCAGCCACGCGGGAGCGCCGTCTTCGCCATGGAAGCGGGTCTGGATGCGCGTGCTCTCGAGCGCTTCGATCCGCCAGCCGGACTCCGCGTTGAACGAGACGTCGAACTCGGCGCGGCCCACCGGGTGCGGGCCGGGCTCGGGGCCCTCGTCGCTGAAGCAGAGCACGTGCAGCGTCCCCTCGGGCGCGGTCACCAGGGCGAGGCTGGCGACGTAGTCCCGGCGCTCGTCCTCGTCGAAGGTGTGAAAGAGCCCGCAGTCGAGCACGGTGTCGAAGGTGCTGCCGAGGCGCTGGAGCCGGAACGCGTCGGCGGTCGCGAAGCGGGCCGGGATGCCGCGGGCTTCGGACTTGGCCCGGGCTATGGCCAGCGCGGTGGGCGCGACGTCCACGCCGAGCACGTCGAGGCCGGTGGCGGCGATGTGCAGGCTGTTCTCGCCGGTCCCGCAGCCGACGTCGAGCACCGTCCCGGTGAACCCGCCGTCCGCCACCACCCGCGCGACGGCCGGCTGCGGCCTGCCGATGTCCCAGGGCGCGGGTTCGCCCAGGTAGGAGGCCTCCCAGGGCTGCCCGGCGAGCCGCTCGTGGCTGGTGCGCCGCCGGTCGCCGTAGGGATCGCGGGACAGGTCGCTCGTTGCTGCGGACACGATGCATCACCTCTCCCTCGATCCTGCCACGCCGCGCGAGCTGCGCCACGTTCTCGCCGATCCTCACCCGAATGGAGTAATCCGGGCCTGTTCGCGGCCGGCCCGTGAAAGCCGGGTAGGCCGGGCGGGCCCGGTCGGGGGCCGCGCCCGGCCTACCCGGCCGGTCTGGAAGGTGGGTCGGATCAGATCCAGCGGGCGATGAGGGTGCGCGAGGAGCTGGCCCGGTCGTAGCGGTTCTGCGGGCTCCACAGGGTCGCGTCCACCCGCACCGCGCCGGGCGAGAACTGCTGGCCGCGGTGGTTCGAGGCGAACGTGAGACGCCAGGTCTGCAGCGAGCCGTTGCAGTTCACCCGCACCTCGCGGGTGGCCTCGGCGCGGCCGCGGCGGTCCGCGCTGCTGACGGAGACCTGCAGTTCCTCGGACCGCGAGCGCCACGCGCACTGGTAGCGCCCGTTCACAGTGACCTGCCCGTGCGAGACGACGGCGGAGGTGGTGGAGACGCGGGCGTGCGAACCGGCGGCGAGGGCCGGGCCGGCTGCCAGCGCGACGGCGCCGGCGGCGATGGCGGGCACGGTCGCCCAGCGAGCGGTCTTGACGGCGCCGGCCTTGGTGAAGAAGAACGACAAGCTCATGGGAAAGCCTCCTCGTAGGCGCGATCGCGCCCGTAGGGTTCAACCACGCGTCATACGTGATTGATCGTCATGAGCCTTTTATGGCATGCGATCCGCCGCCGCTCCGCCTCACCATGCCGCCGCGCCACGCGCCGGACGATAGCGAATGGTGGCGGGCTCTACGCTGGACGTGACGGCGTGTCGGAACCGCCGCGGGGATTGCCGGGCTCGTCCCCGTGCGCTCGAATGAGCTATGACCGATCTGACCCCCCTCGCGTCCAAGAACCTCGGCGAACGCTACGGCCTGCCGGTCGTCGACTGGGCCCGCGCCGAGGAGGCGCTGGCCCAGGGGCCGACGCCGGAAGTCACCTACTTCATCGGCACCTGCCGGCCGGACGGCACGCCGCACGCCGCCGGACTCGGCGCCCAGTGGAGTCAGGGCGCGCTCTACTTCACCAGCAACCCGACCACCCGCAAGGCCCGCGATCTGGCCGTCAACCCGCGGTGCACGATGTCGGTGCGGCTGCCCGGCGTCGACCTCGTCCTCGAGGGCGAGGCGCGCCGGGAGACGGACGCGGCCACCCTCGAGCGCATCGCGGCCGGCTACCGGGCCGGCGGCTGGCCCGCCGAGGTGCAGGACGACGCGCTCACCGCGCCCTACAGCGCGCCCAGCGCCGGCCCGGCACCCTGGCACGTGTACCGCTTCACCCTGCACGCCGCGGTCGGCCTGACCACCACGGAACCCGGTGGCGCGACGCGCTGGACCTTCGCGCACTGAGACGCGGACGGGCTGCGCCGGAGCGAGCTCAGCCCTCGGGCGCGTGGCAGACCGCTTCCACGTTGTTGCCGTCGGGGTCGCGCACGAACACGGCGAAGTAGAACTCGTGGTACTCCGGCCACACCCGCGGCGCGTGCATGATCTCGGTTCCGGTCGCGAGGGCCGCGGCGTAGAACGCGTGCACCTGGTCGCGGGTCGCGGCGGAGAAAGCCAGGTGCACCTCCGCCGCGGGTTCCCGGGACTGCTTGTCGGAGATCCAGAAGTCCGCCTGCTCCGTGCCGTACCCGACCGCGTCGCCCTCGTCCATCAGCCGCCGCCCGCCGAGCGGGGCGAGGACGGAGTCGTAGAACGCGCAGCTCGCGGCGAAGTCGCGGACCTGGACGGAGACGTGGTCGATCATGTCCCTATTCTGACCTTCCGGACGCCGGGTCGCTCGGCACGACCCGGTCGAGTTCGCGCAGCCAGGCGTCCGCCGAGCCGTCCGAGGGCGCGCGCCAGTCCCCGCGCGGCGAGAGCGAGCCGCCGGCCAGCACCTTCGGCCCGTTGGGCATGGCCGAGCGCTTGAACTGGGCGAAGCCGAAGAAGCGGCGGCAGAAGTACTCGAGCCAGTGCCGGATCACCGGCAGGTCGTAGGCCGCCCGCTTGGCCGCGGGGAAGCCCGGCGGCCACGCCCCGGCGTCCGCGTCGTGCCAGGCGTGCCAGGCCAGGAAGGCGATCTTCGAGGGCCGGAACCCGTGGCGCAGCACGTAGAAGAGGGTGAAGTCGTGCAGCGCGTAGGGCCCGATCCGGTCCTCAGTGGACTGCAGCTCCTCCCCCGGCACCAGTTCCGGGCTGATCTCGGTGTCCAGGATCGCGGTGAGGGTCTCGTCCGCCTCCGGATCGAACTGGCCGCTGCTGACGACCCATCGGATCAGGTGCTGGATCAGCGTCTTGGGCACGCCCGAGTTCACGTTGTAGTGGCTCATCTGGTCGCCCACGCCGTAGGTGCACCAGCCGAGCGCCAGCTCGGACAGGTCGCCGGTGCCTAGCACGATCCCGCCGTGCTGGTTGGCCAGCCGGAACAGGTAGTCCGTGCGCAGCCCGGCCTGGACGTTCTCGAAGGTGACGTCGTACACCGGCTCGCCGCCCGCGAACGGGTGGCCCATCTCCTGCAGCATCAGCCGAGCGGTGGAAGTGATGTCGAGCTCGTGCGCGGTGACGCCGAGAACGCTCATCAGCTTGTGCGCGTTGCCCTTGGTGTGGTCCCCGGTCGCGAAGCCGGGCATGGTGTAGGCCAGGATGTCGCTGCGCGGCCGGCCTGCCCGGTCCATCGCCCGCGCGGCGACGATCAGCGCGTGGGTGGAGTCGAGGCCGCCGGAGATGCCGATGACCACCTTCGGGCCGCCGATCGCGGCGAGCCGCTGCTGCAGCGCGGCGACCTGGATGTTGTAGGCCTCGTAACAGTCCAGGGCGAGCCGGTCCGGGTCCGCGGGCACGAACGGGAACCGGTCCACCTCGCGGCGCAGCCCCAGGTCGGTGACCGGCGGGTCGAGCTCGAAGTCGATGCGGCGGTAGTCGGTCCGGGCCCGGTGCGTCCGGCGGTTCTCGTCGAAGGTGCCCATCCGCGCCCGTTCCTGGCGCAGCAGGTCCAGGTCGACGTCCGCGACGGCGTACTGGTCGCCGGTCGGGAACCGGTCGGTCTCGGCGAGCAGCGTGCCGTTCTCGTAGATCATCGTCTGGCCGTCCCAGGACAGATCGGTGCTCGACTCGCCCAGCCCGGCCGCGGAGTAGACGTAGGCGGCCAGGCACCGCGCGGACGCGGAGCGGCACAGCAGCTTGCGATCCTCGGCCCGCCCGACCGTGATCGGGCTGCCGGACAGGTTGACCAGCACGCTCGCGCCGGCCAGCGCGGCCTCGGCGCTCGGCGGGATCGGCACCCACATGTCCTCGCAGACCTCTGCGGCGACCACCAGGCCGGGCACGTCCTGCGCCTCGAAGAGCAGGTCCACGCCGAACGGCACGTTCGCGCCGCCGAGCAGGATCTGCCCGCCGCGCTCGTCCTCGCCCGAGGCGATCTGCCGGCGCTCGTAGAACTCCCGGTAGTTCGGCGGGTAGGACTTGGGCACGACGCCGAGGATCCGGCCCCGGTGGACGAAGACGGCGCAGTTGTAGACGCGGTTGCGGTGCCGCAGCGGCGCCCCGAGCACGATCACCGGCAGCAGCTGCGCCGAGCCGGCCACCACCTCGCCGAGCGCCGTCTCGACCTCGTCGAGCACGACGTCCTGCAGCAGCAGGTCCTCGATCGAGTACCCGGTCAGGCACATCTCGGGGAAGACCGCGAGCGCGACGCCCTCCTGCGCGCAGCTGCGCGCCAGCCGCACCACGGCCGCCGCGTTGGCGAGCGGGTCGGCTATCGCGGTGTGGCCGGTGCACGCCGCGACGCGCGCGAAGCCATGCTGATAAATGGACCAGAAGTTCAACGCGCTTCCCCAACTGTCGTGGACAGACGAGACGACTCTAGCCTTCCTCGTCTCCGCCCACGTTCGGGCCGCCGCCCCGCCCGACCCACCACTTGTCCTTCATCGTCTCGTTCTCGCCGGGCACCTCGCCCGCGGCGACGTCGCGTTCGTGCCGCTCCGGCTCGCCGGGAGGATGCTCGGTGTACGAACTCTCCCGGGCTTCGACGAAGACGCCGTCGACGAAGGCCCCGGAGTGCGCCTTCTTGTCCGGCGTGACGACGATGGCCGGGTGCTCGGCCGCCGTGCCCTTGCGCGCCTCCTGCAGCGCGTAGGTCTCGCCCGTGTCCGCTGTGTCGGGCGTCTCCTGCGGCTTGTGTGCTCGCCTACCCCATCGCATGCTCTCCACCTTCCGCTCGGCCCGGTCTCTGCCGGTTAGCCCGGAAAGAACCGGATAAACAAGACCATACGAACGGATCGCTCACAGCCGCTGGCGCACGCCCGCCTCCCGGGTGACGTGCGCGACCCGGCCCGCGAGCTGTGCCTGTCGTCGCGCTTCGGGCTTCAGCGCACGTCGAAGTAGCCGCGCACGGTGGTCCCCTCGTTCGGGGCGGACCGAATGAGCAGCAGTTCGCAGATCTGGTTGGCGCTCCACAGCCCGGCTCCGGGGCCGTGCTCGCGCAGGTCGGGGCGCCGCCGTCCGGCCAACGGGTCGATGATCAAGCCCTTGTCGCTTACCTCGCACACGGCGCGGCCCTCGGCCACCCACAGGGCCATGCGTCCGTCGCCGCCGCCGTGCTGGACGCTGTTGCCGGCCAGCTCGTCCGCCACCAGGACGAAGTCCGCCACCTGGCCGCCGCGCAGGCCCAGCGCGGGCACGTGGTCCCGGACCGCTCCGCGCAGCCGGGGCAGATCCGGCAGGCTGAACGCCGTCTCGAACAGCGGCTTGCCGAGCTCGGGCAGCGGCTCCTCGAACGCGGTGAGCGCGCCGCGCGGGTCGAAACCGCCGGCGCCGGGCGGCAGCGGCAGGCCGCAGATCCGGGGGTGGGAGCGGGCGACCGCCTCGATCATCGCGGGCGAGTGCAGCCCGAGGTCGTGGGGGCAAAGCAGCCGCCAGCCGGGACCGGCCTCGAACGCGGCGTTGGTCATGTGCTCGTGCACCCGGCAGGCCCGGTCCCACGCCGCGCCGTTCCCGCCGCCCACCGGCTCGCCCACACCGCGGCACCGGCCGCCGCCGGAGTTGCCCGCGACCCAGTCCCGCCACCACGGCACCAGCCGGGCCGGGTTGCGGCCGAGATCGGCCGCGTCCGGGAACCGCACCCGCGCCGCGTCCGCGCCGAGCTCGTCCCGCAGCGCGTCCGCGTGCCGCGCGGTCAACGCGACCGCGACCGGCTCGCCCGCGTCCAGGCCCTCCCGGACGAAGGCGGCCACCTGCGCGGCGAACCCGCGCTCGCCCCGGTACAGCAGCGCCTCATGCGCGAACCGCGTCTCGTCCGGCCCCGTCACCCTTTCCACCGCCTCCTTCTCGCACCCGTCTCGTCAGCCGAAGCCCTCGCGCAACTGCCCCAGCACCTTCGTGATCAGCCGGGAGACCTGCATCTGGGAGATGCCGAGCTCCTCGCCGATCTCCGCCTGGGTCATGCCCCGGAAGAACCGCATGAGCAGGATCCGCTTGTCCCGCTCGCTCAGTCCGGCCACCAGCCCGCGCAGCACCTCGCGGTCCTCCGTCAGCCGGAAGCCCGGGTCGTCGTGCCCGATCGTCTCACCGAGGGTCGCGCCGCCCTCCTCCAGGCCGACCGGGCGGTCGAGCGAAGAGGTCGAATACGCCTCCGCCGCGTCGAGGGCCTCGACCACCTCGTCCGCGTCCAGGCCGACGTGCTCGGCGAGCTGAGAGATCGTCGGCTCCCGGCCCTGTCGCACCGTCAGCTCCTCCCGGGCGCGGCGCAGCGCGCCGGTGATCTCCTGCATCCGCCGCGGCACGTGCACGTCCCAGGTGGCGTCCCGGAAGTAGCGCTTGATCTCGCCGATGATCATCGGGGTCGCGTAGCCGAGGAAGCCGGTGCCGCGCCCGGGGTCGAAGTTGTCCACCGCCTTGACCAGCCCCAGATAGGCGACCTGGGCGAAGTCCTCGTCGCTCACCCCGCGCCGGCTGTAGTGGCCGGCCAGGTGGCGCGCGTAGGCCATGTGATCCTCGATCACCTCCGCGCGCAGCCGGGCCCGCTGCGGGTGATCGGCGTCCAGGGCGGAGAGCCGGGTCAGCGTGCGCATCGTCTCAGCCCGCTGCTCCGCCCGCTCGACCGGCCCGATCGCCCGCGCCGGGGCGGCGAACGGGCCCGGCTCCTCGTGTACGCCGGTGCTCACGAAGCCGGCAGCGGTTCGCGCAGTGTCAGGGTCATGATGCCGCCGGAGGTCTCCATCCGGATGTCCTCGACCAGGGCCTGGAGCAGCACCCAGCCGATCTCCCCGGGCGCGGGACCGCGGTACGGCGCGGCGCCGCGGGCCGAGATGCACAGGTGCGAGCCGTCGCGCTCGAACCGCAGCGACACCGCCGACGGCGGCGCCACCCGCTCGGCGGCCGCGGCGGGCGGGGCGTGGAACAGCAGGGCGCAGGCCTCGTTGACGGCCAGCCGCAGCTCGGCGAGCCGGCTCACCGGCACCCCGAGCACGCCGGCCACGTGCACGGCGGCGAGCCGCGCCAGGCCCAGCGAGTCGGCTTCGGCCGGTATGGTCAGCTCCGCCAGCAGCTCGCAGGTGCGGGCGCGGGACCCGGGCGGCGCCGGTGCGCGGACGGATCCATCGTGGCCATCGGAGTGCATGGGACGGCTCCTCGGCTTCGTGTCGGGGGGATGCGCCGACGGATAACCCTTTGGAGCGCGGATAAACCGGGAATTCAATGCAGAAGTCGCATACCACTCTTCCGATAGCCCAGTCATCACTCGTTCGGGTGGTTCCGCGTTCGGGCCGAGGTTGTCCGGGGCGCGCGGACGTCGCCGCCCCGCGTTCGCCGCGCGCTGTTCGGCGAAAGCGGCGACTGAGGCACCCGCCGCGGGCGTGGCCCACCGGGATCCGGGTATTCGGGAAAGCCTTGTGGGATCATCGGACCCGCGAAGCGAAGGCCCGGAGGTGAAGTCCGCTGGACAGCGAGGAGATCGACAGCGACCCCGCCGAGGCGGCACGGATGATCGCCGCCTGCGCCGGTGAGGCGGCCCCGCCCGGCGAGTTCGTCGGCCGGCTGTGCCACCTCGGGCCCCGGCTGCTCCCGGTAGACGGCGCCTCGGTCTCGCTCCTGGCCGAGGGGGCGGCCCGGCAGCTGCTCTGCTCCACCGACGACACAGCCGCCCAACTGTGCGAGGCACAGCTCTCCCTCGGCAGCGGCCCCGGCCTGCACGCCTTCGCCGAGGGCAGCCCCGTCCTGGTGGCCGACCTGGGGCGGGCCTCGGACGCCGAGCGCTGGCCGATGTTCGCGCACCGCGCGCTCGAGCTCGAGACCGCCGCGCTCTTCGCCTTCCCGCTGTCCGTCGGCGCGATCGCCGTCGGCACGATGGACCTGTACCGCCGCCGCCCCGGTCCGCTGGCCGAGCCGGAGATCGGCGCCGCGCTGCTGCTGGCCGACGCGGTCACCCTCGGCGTGCTGCGGCTCTACGCGACCGGCGGCGAGGCCGAGTACGAGCGCGGCGAGGGCGAACTGTCCTCCTGGCTGCCCGGCCAGGCCGACTACGACGAGGTGCACCAGGCCACCGGCATGGTGATGGTGCAGTGCGGGGTCGGTCCGGAGGAGGCGCTGCTGCGGCTGCGGGCGCGCGCGTTCGCCGTCGGGATGGATCTGACCGGATTGTCCCGCGAGGTGGTTTCGCGCCGCGTGCGATTGGACGAGGATGAGTGAGACGAGGATCGGACCGCGCGGACGGGAGGAGGAAGCGGAGATGAGCCGGGAACTGCAGCTGAGGCGTTCGCCGACGTCGCCGCGTTCGCGATGCTCGGCCGCCCGGACCGGCGCACCGGCCCGGAGGACGTGCTGGCCCGGCTGCAGGCCACCATCAGCAACAAGGTCGCGATCGAGCAGGCCAAGGGCTTCCTGGCCGAGTCCGGCCACATCTCCATCGAGGAGGCCGGCACGGCGCTGCGCGTCTACGCCCGGCAGCACGGCGTCCGGATGACCGACGCGGCCCGGGCGGTCGTGCACCGGGCGTTGCGCGCCGAGGACGTGCTGGGACCGGTGCCCATGCCGGAGGCGAAGCCGACCGGCGAGCTGCTCTGAGAGGCAGCGCTTACTCCTCGGGCAGGTCCGCGGCGGTGATCTCGTCCGGATCCGCGCCGGTGCGCACCACGTGCTCGGCCACTCTCCACAGCTGCACGTTCAGCCGCTGCGCGGTGAGCGAGAGCCGCTCCAGCGCCTGCGCCGAGCCGAGCTGGCGACGCTCCATCAGGATGCCGGTGGCCTCGCCGATGCACTGCCGGCTGGTCAGCGCCGTCACCACGTTCTCGGCGAGCCGGGCCTGGCTGTAGGCCACCGAGGAGTAGGCGGCGAACAGCGCCGCGCGCTCCACCGCGGTGGCGTCGAAGGCGTCCGGCTCGTACGCGTGCAGGTTGAGCGCCACCGTGCCGCCGCCCGGCAGGGGCAGGCCGCACACGAGCGTGCTGCGCACGCCGAGCTGGGCCGCCGCGGGGGCGAAGCGCGGCCAGCGCCGTTCCCGGGCCATGTTCTCGACCACGATGACCTCCCGGCCGCGGACCGAGGCGACGGCCAGGCAGGGGCCTTCGCGGTAGCGCGCCTGCAGGTGGTCGAGCAATACGACGTGGGTGTTGGTGTACGCGCGGGTCCGCATCAGGCCCGTGTGCGTGAAGACGGTCAAGCCCGCCATGGCCGTGCCCTCGACGACGTCCGCCGCCGTACGCACGATCTGCTCGCCGGCGGTCTTCGTCGAAGCGCACCCGGCGACCGCTTCCGCCATCCCGGCGAGCTTCGCCGAAAGGCTGACCCTGTCCACCGAGGTTCCCAGCTCCGTCATCTTCACACCGCTCTTATTCATTCGGACCCTAGCATCTGCCCGCGCCGGCGCCGCCGAATCGGTCCGCGCGTGACGTACTGACTGACGACTCGTCAGAGACCGGCTCCTGAAGGCGATCCGACACCCTGCCAGATCCGGCACGGTAAGTCAGCGGGCGACGGCCTGGGCGAACTGTTCGACGAAAGTGTCGCAGAAGGCCGGCAGGTCCTGCGGCTTGCGACTGGTGATCAACGTGTTCGGGCCGCTCTCGCAGACCACGACCTCCTCGTCGCGCCAGTTGCCGCCGGCGTTCGTCACGTCCGTGTGCAGGCTCGGCCACGAGGTCAGCGCGCGGTCCTCGACCAGGCCCGCCTCCACCAGCAGCCACGGCGCGTGGCAGATCGCCGCGACCGGCTTGCCGGCCTCGAAGAACGCGCGCGCGAACGCGACGGCCTCCGGGTCGGTGCGGAGCATGTCGGGGTTCGCCACTCCGCCGGGCAGCACGAGCGCGTCGTAATCGGCCGGGCTGGCCGCCGTCAGGGTCCGGTCCACCTGCATCGTGCGGCCGCGGTCGAGATGGTCGAACAGCTGCGCCTCGCCCTCCGTCGGGCTGATCAGCACCGGGTGGCCGCCGGCCTGGGCCACCGCTTCCCAGGGCCGCATCGTCTCGGACTCCTCGGCGCCCTCGGGCGCGATCAGGAAGGCGATCTCCCTGCCCTCGAGCGAGGGCCGGTCGAACGAGCGCGCCGAGGCCGTGCTGGTGTTGTTCGTGCCCATCTCGCTTCTCCTTCTCCGACGATGAAACGGCACGGCCAGTACCCGGGAATCCGCTGGATACGCACGCATGGAACGGGCCGGGCCGGGTAACGGACGGAGTCCCGGAATGATCGACCGAACCCGGGCAGGAGCAGACATGAGCGACTGCATGCGCGAGGGCTCGGCCTTTCTGCGCCGGCAGCAGGACGCGCCCGGCACCATCGGCGCCGTGTACCCGCTGCCTCGGGACTCGATGGCCGGATACCGCGGCCGGGGCCTGCCGGCCGGCCGCAAGGCCTTGATCACCGGCGGCGACTCGGGCATCGGCCGCGCCACGGCCGTCGGCTCCGCGAAGGAAGGCGCGGACGTCGCCGTCGCCTACTCGCTCGCCCAGGCCCTGGCGAAACGCGGCATCCGGGTCAACGCCGTCGCGCCCGGACCGGTGTGGACGCCGCTGATCCCCTCCACACTGGAGCCGAGAAGGTCCTCTCCGCCCTCGGCGGCGAGATCGCGTCGGGCTGAGATGGCCGAGCGCCGGCAAGCAAGCCAAGCCTCGAGGAAGCGAGCGTCATGAGCAGCCCGATGGAGATCCGCGAGATCACCGGGGAGCACGAGAAGGCCGCGGTGCTGGCGATGTCCGGCGACCTCGACCTGCTCGCCGCTCCCGAGCTCTACCAGCGCGGCGCCCACGCGGTGGAGGAGCGGCACAACCTGATCCTGGACCTGTCCGCGGTCACCTTCTGCGACTCGTCCGGCTTCAACGCGCTGATCCGGCTGCGCCGCCGGGCCGAGGAGGCGGGCGGCCGGCTGGTGCTGGCCGCGCCGCCGGAGCAGGTGGTGCGGCTGCTCGCGCTCAGCGGCGCCCAGGTGCTCTTCCCCACCACCGAGACGCTGGACGAGGCCCGCGCGAGAGTGGCGGCGCCGTCACCCGGATGAGCGGTGCGGGCGCGCGAGGGCGCCGAGGTGTTGCAGGGTGAATGTATGACGAATTCCGAAGAAGCGGCGTTCATGCTCGATTTCCGGATGATCAAGATCGGCGCGATCGTGGCCGGCGCGGGCATGATGGTGGCCGCTGCCGGCAGCGGCCTGATCGGCCTCGCCCTGACCCGCGCGACGCGGCAGTGGATGGCGCGCAAGGAGGTCTCGCCCAGCACCATGGCGGCGGACCGGATGCGCCAGGCGCGGCACGCGTCCATGGCCGGCGCGCAGGCCTGGCGCAGCTACCAGATGACCAGCGCGAACGGCGTCGGCGCGCGCCGCTAGGGGTCGTGCCCGAGCGCGCGCGATCGGCACACCGCCGCGCCGCGCTTGTATCAGCAGCCAGCCGACCGAGACGGGTGCCCCGCGCCCGGGGCACCCGTCGGCGGGTCACGCCGCCTGCTTGGCCCTGCCGTCACGCTTGATGGTGAGCTTGCCGTGCTTGATCTGCGCCAGCCGGGGCACGCGCTTGGCCAGCACGGAGTCGTGCGTGACCATGATCACGGTCAGGCCTCGGTCCGCCCACAGGTTCTCCAGCAGGCCGAAGATGTCGTCCCGGGTCTCCTCGTCGAGGTTTCCGGTCGGCTCGTCGGCCAGGATCACCTTCGGCTCCTTCACCAGCGCCCGCGCGATCGCGACACGCTGCTGCTGGCCGCCGGAGAGCTCCGTCTGCAGGTGGCCGCTCCGGTCGCCCAGACCGACCTCGGCCAGCGCCTTCGCCGCGCGCTCGCGCCGCTCGGCCTTGGAGACACCCATCGGCACGAGCGCCGTCTCGACGTTCTCCTGCGCGGTGAGGGTCGGGATCAGGTTGAAGCCCTGGAAGATGTAGCCGAAGTTCTGCGCACGCAGCTTCGTCAGCGACATCTCCCCCATCTTCGCCATCTCCTGGCCGTCGAACTTCAGCGAACCGCCCGTCGGCCGGTCCAGACCGCCCAGCAACTGCAGTAGCGTCGACTTCCCATGCCCGGTCGGACCCTGGATCGCGAGCATGTCGTTGTCCGGGATCACCACGTCCACGCCCTGAAGCGCGTTCACCTTCTCGTTCTTGCCCTTGCCCTGATAAACCTTGGTCAGACCACTGATCTCATACATGTTGTTCCTTCGGAAGCGAAAGCCCGGAGACGCAGGTCCTAGGCGACCTTGCTCAGAGCGTCGGCCGGGCGGAGGGAGGAGGCACGCCAGCCGCCGGCCGTACCGGCGATCAGGCCGCCCAGCACCGCGAGACCGACCGCGATCAGCAGGATGTTCAGGTGCACCGGCGCGGTCAGGTGCACCGTGATGTCGCCGGCGCCGCGGCCCGCTCCGGCCGTCCGCGCGCCGCCGCCGCCGTTGGGCGCCGCGGTCGCGAAGCCGCCGCCACCGCCACCGCCGGGGAAACCGCCGCCGCCGGGGAAGCCGCCCGCGGTGTTGCTAGCGCTGCTGGTCGAGGACGAGGCGGACAGAGCCGGGGCGACCTTGTCGATCGTGTAGGCACCGAGGAAGCCGAGCCCGATGCCGAGCGCGCCGCCGACCAGGCCGGTGACGATCGACTCGCCGACCACCTGGCGCACCACCCGGCGCGAGGTCCAGCCGATCGCCTTGAGGGTGCCGAACTCCCGGGTGCGCCGGCCCACCGCGGACATCGTGAAGAGCACCGCGACCAGGAACGCGACCGCGAGCACGCCGATGGCGAGCCACTTGCCGAGGCTGTCGAGCAGCGAGGTGGTGGAGGCGAGCGAGCCGGAGACCGAGTTGGCCAGGTCGGCCGAGGTGGAGACGGTGGCGCCGGACGCGGTCTTCTTGATCTGCGCGGCGACGGAGTCGATCTGGGTGCTGCTGGCGGCCTTGACGTAGACCGTGGTGACCTTGCCCGTCTGGCTCGAGATCTTCTGCGCCTCGGCCAGCGGGATGAAATAGTCCTGCGCCGCGGTGGTGCTCACGATGCCGACGACGGTGAACTTGGTGCCGCCGAGGGACTCGGTCGCGCCGACCTTGATGCTGTTCTGCGTCGCGTAGCTGCTGTTGACCAGCGCCACCGCGGACGAGGCGTCAGAAGCCGCGAGCGCCCGGCCGGAGCTCACCGCGAGCGTCGACATCGGGCCCATGGCGGGCGCCGTGACGTCGACGCCTTCCATCGTGGTCTGATTGAAGTCGAAGTTGCCCCGGGGCGGGCCGGCGGTGAAGCCGGGCTGCGGCTGGCGCGAACCGCCGGGGAACCCGCTGCCCGAGTTGCCGCTCGACTTGTCCTGGGTGATGGTCTGGCTCAGCGTGCCGGACACTTTGAAGTCGACCAGGCTGAGGCTGCCGACCGCCGCGGAGACGCCGGTGCCGCCCTTGATCTCGTCCAGGGTCGAGGTGGCGATCGTCCCGGTGCCGGGCGCGACCGACGCGACGTCCTGGGTGGCCGAGGTGCTCTTCGTCCCGCCGGAGGTCTGCTGCTGGCCGGTGATGCCGAAGGACTGGCCGCCGCCGGTGCCGCGGGTCGCGGTCTGCGTCACGGTGATGTCGGTGCCGACTCCGTAAAGGGATTTGAGCACCTGCGCCTGCGCGGCCTTCGCGCCGTTGGAGGCCGCGTCCACCGAGATGGCCAGCCCGATCCCGATGGCGAGGCCCAGGGCGATGACCAGGGCTTGGCGGCTGCGCCTGCGCAGCTCACGGCCCAGATAGGTAAGGAACATACAAGGTCCTCGATCATTGATTCGGGCGAGACGGGGACCGGCGGCGGACGAGCGCCACGCCCCCGGTCGGCCTGAGAATCTAAAGCCGATCACCTCTAGGTCCAGTGAGCGCTCCATGAGATTGCCATGAGATGTGCAGCGGACCTTGACCGAAGCTGTGAGAAGCGAAGGAAGCGCCGGGGATTCACGCGGCCGGCTGCGCTTGAAGATCGACTCTCGCGGGTACGCGGCGCCTCCTTGAGGAGAGGGCGGGCAGCGCGGGAAGGCGGAGCATGAACGGGGACAGGATCATCCTGGCGGACGTCCTCGCCGAGGCGGAGAACGCCTCGCCGGTGGCGTCGCTGGACGTGGTAGCACCTCGACATCGTCGGGCTGAAGATGGTCCGGGTGACCGAGGAGACCGACACCCAGCAGGGCCGGCGCGCCGCGCCGATCAGCCTGGCCGCGGAGATCCAGCGGCAGCTGCTGCCCACGGCCCCCTCCTGCGAAGCGGCCGAGTTCGCTCTGGCTTGTGCGCTGGTGCCGGCCAACGCGATCGCGGGCGACAGCTACGACTACGTGCTCGACTACGACACCACGGCCGCGGGACCTTCGCCACCGGCCAGCTGCTGCGCCTCGCCCTCGACGGCGGCAGCGCCCAGATCGTCAACGCCCGCCACCCCTGGCCGCTGATCCTGCGCGACGGCGCGGTGATGGCACCACACCTTGAGGTCGACATGCCCTTCGGCCTGCTCGAAGCGCGTCCGCACCGGGTCCAGGATCTCGACCTGCGCCCCGGCGACCGCCTCCTGCTCTACACCGACGGCGCGCAGGAACGCCAGGCGGAGGCCGTCGACCTGCGCCGCCTGATGCGCGAGACCGCGGAGCGCCCGCGCGAGTTCGTCCGCAGCGTGACCGAAGCGGTCATCCGGGCCTCCCACGGCAACATGCAGGACGACGCCACGGTGCTGTGCCTGGACTGGCACGGCGCCGACGCGGGCGCACGCCGCGCGCGGCGGGGCCGACCAGTAAGGACCCTGCTCCGGAGGGGTCCCGGCCGCGCACCGAAAGAATCATGGTGCGCCCCCGTGTCAGGATCCGCGGCCCGGGTACCCGACGTCGAGGCACCGACGGACTCTCCCCCCGTTCCGCGGTGCCGAGCCTCCCGCCCCGCCCCTCAAGCCCGCGGGAGGGCCCAGCGCCGCCCGCCGACTGGCAGCCAAGACGTCGGCGGGCGCCGCGCTGTGCGGGCCCGTTCCCGCTAAGGTGACAGCCACCCGAAGGACGATCATCTGATCGAAGGATGCCGCCTGTGCCCGACAGTCTGACCAAGCGCCGCGTCGACGAAGCGACCGTGGCCGTGCTGTTGCGCGAGGCCTTCGGGCCCGGGGCCGCGATCGCCCGGTGCACCGAGCTGAACGACGGCTTCTTCAATGCGGCGTACCGGATCCTGCTCGAGGACGGCCGGGACGTCGTGCTCAAGATCTCCCCGGGTCCCGCGGCTGCGCTCCTCGGCTACGAGCGGGACATCATGCGCGGCGAGGACGTGTTCTTCCGGGCCGCCGCGATCTCGGGCGTGCCGCTGCCCGAGGTACTCTATTCAGGGTTCGAACGTGCCGCCATCGACGGCGACTTCCTGGTGCTGGCCGCGCTCGAGGGCGTCACCTGGGACTCGGTCGACGCCGACCTCGACGACGCGGAGAAAGCTGCGCTGCGCACCGAACTCGGGGCGACGGCAGCGCGCCTGCACACGGTGACCAACCCCAACGGAAGATTCGGCTACCCGGCCGTCCGGGAACTGTCCGCCGACTCCTGGCCGGAGGCCTACACGGCGATGCTCGGCGAACTGCTGCGTGACGCAGAACGCTACAACGTCGCGCTGCCGCTGCCAGCCGACGAGCTGCGGCAGTTGGTCGCGGACAACACCGTCCACCTTGCCGAGATCATCGAACCCGTACTCGTCCACTTCGATCTGTGGACTGGCAACATCTTCGTCTCCACTCCGCCCGACGGGACCGCGCGCCGCATCACGGGTCTGATAGACGGCGAGCGGATGATCTGGGGCGACCCGCTGATGGAGTTCGTCGGCATGGACGTGTTCGGCCGAGCCGACCAGGACCCTGATATCAGAGCCGGATATCTGCGCGCGGGCGGCACGATCGAGGCCGGCCAGGCCGCGGAACGGCGCATCTCGCTCTACCACCTCTACATGCAACTGCTGCTGCTGATCGAGATGACGCCGCGCGGCTACACGGACCCGGGCTACCTCGAATGGTTCGCCACCGAGTGCCCCCGACGTATCTTCGCGGCCGCGCAACGCCTGCGCTGAGGAGCGGACCGGCGGCGCTCCCTCAGCGGGCCAGCGGCGGAGGGGGCACGGGCGCGCCATCCGCGACCGCGGCCGGGGCGTCGGTCAGGTTCATCCGGTTGCGCAGCCGGCTGTAGAAGTCCATCGGCGCCAGCCGCACGGCCCGCAGCCGATCCATGGCCGTATACACCGAGATCCAGTCCCCCGGGTCGAGCACGCCGCGGACCTCGCCGTCGATCGTGACGACGGCCTGCGCGGACTTCTCGAGGATGCGCAGACCGACCTGCTCCCCCGGCCCCGTGACCACCGATCGGTTGAACGTCATGTGCGGCGCCACCGGCGTGAACACCAGGCCCTCGGCGCACGGCGAGACGACCGGGCCGCCGGCCGCGAAGCTGTAGGCGGTCGAGCCGGTAGGGGTGGCGACCAGCAGCGCGTCGGCCGAGTACGAAGCCAGGAGCCGGCCGTCGACGTACACGCCGACCGAGACCTGCCGGTCCCGAGCCAGCTTCTCCACCACGACATCGTTCAGTGCGTGCACGTCGAGCGGAACGCCTTCGCCGCCGGCCTCGTCCCCGGTCACCTGCGGCGGGGGCAACCGACGGCCGCGGTCGTAGACCATCAGGCTCTCCAGCTCGGAGGGCACCTCCAAGCGCCGGGAGGCGCGCACCGCGAGCAGCATCCGGACGTCGGTCTCGAACCGGCCCTCGTGCACCGCGTTCAGCGCGGAACGCACCCGCGCGGCCGGGACCTCGGTGAGAAAGCCCACCCGCCCCACGTCGACGCCGAGCACGAGCGCGTCGTTCTTGGCCGCGAGCCGGGCGCCGCGCAAGAACGTGCCGTCCCCGCCGAGCGTGACGATCAGGTCGGGCCGGCCGGCCGCGCGCATCTCTTCGCGCGCGCTGCGCCGACCGCCCTCGCTCCACACGTCGAGGTCGGTGCACTGCACGGTGTTGCGGGAGCACCACTGCCGGACGTCCTCGGCGGCCTGCGCCGCTTCGGGCCGCCCGCCGTGCACGACCAGGCCCACATTGGTGACCGCCACGTTCGCCTCCGGCTCGATCCTGCGGCCGGTCGGGGTGCGTTGTCCTGTCGGGGCGTCCATTGCGGGGGCGACGCGCGTGGTCAGCGCCGCCGGACCCGCTGCTCGTTGATCAGCTCCCAGCGCTCCAGTTCGCTCAGGCCGCCCCACACCCCGAACTCTTCCTCGTTCTCCAGCGCATAGCCGCGGCACAGCTCCCAGACCGGGCAGCGTGCGCAGACGCGCTTGGCCTCGCGTATCCGCCGCGACTTCTCCCGGCGCTCCTCCCGGATCGCCACCGGGCCGAAGAACAGCTCCTCGGTCTCGGTCCGGCAGGCGCCGGCGAGCTGCCAGTCCAGCGCTCGCATCTCGGTGGTGCGCACCCGCGGCGCGAGCGAACGTCCTCGGCCACCGGGCCGGGCGCGGCCCACGATTCGTGCGCGGGGCACCGGCATGGTGTCCACGGTGCTCAATTCCCACAACCCTTCACGTCGCTGATCTGCGGACCTCCCCGCATCGGCCCGGCCTCACGGATAACCGCTCAGGGCACGGATAAACCGCGACTCGGCGGCGCACCACGGGTGCCGCGAGGGGGGTGCGGCCTGATAGCTTCGCTGTGCGGGCGGACCGCGATCACCGTGACGGTGAAGGCAGGAGGAGCAATTGAGCGGCGTCCACGAGGCCGGAGGCGGACGTCTCGCCGGCCTGCTGCGGGCGATGCGCTCGTTCCACGCCGGAGACGTCGCGGCGCGCGCGCCGATCGTGCCGGGTGAGACCGACGATGTCGCGGAGCTGGTCCGGCTGTTCAACGCGATCGCGGAACGCGCGCAGCTGCTCGAGGAGCGGGGCAGCGCCGCCCGCGCCGCGGCCGACGGATCCACACGCGCCTCCCGGACCGGGTCCGAGCCGCCGCGGATCGGGGCGAACGACCTGCCGGCGATCGCGGTGTTCGAGAACGCGGACACGCCGGACGGGCTCGAGCCGATGTACGCGATGGCGAGCAACGTGGTGCGCGGGCTCGGCGGCGCCTGGGACAGTGCCAAGGTGCTGCGGGTGCACTCCCCCGAGCAGCTGCGGGAAGCCGCCGCGCGCTACCAGATCCTGTGCGCCCTGCTCGACGCGCGCGGGCCGCACGAGGCGC
Source organism: Actinospica robiniae DSM 44927 (assembly GCF_000504285.1). Lineage (NCBI taxonomy): Bacteria > Bacillati > Actinomycetota > Actinomycetes > Catenulisporales > Actinospicaceae > Actinospica > Actinospica robiniae. The sequence continues at coordinate 2,790,420 of NZ_KI632511.1, forward strand.
TGGCCGCCATGGCCGACCGACTCGCCTCCGCCCTGCCCGACATCCCGGCCGTGTTCTTCGCCCCGGACGGCGACCCCTCGGCGGCCGACCGCGCGGCCGAGGCCGCCCGCGGCCACTCCCGGGCCGAGATCGCCCGCTCGGCCGGGCAGGCCACCGAGCGGCTGACCCTGCACTGGCTCACCAGCGCCCCCAGCGCCGACGAGCTCACCGTCGAGGTGGCGGACCCCGGCTACGGCAGGATCCGCTTCGGCGGCGAGAAGGTGCTGATCGTCGACGACGACGTGCGCAACGTCTTCGCCCTCGTCAGCGCCCTGGAGCTGTACGGCCTGACCGCCCTCGCCGCCGACAGCGGCTTCGAGGCGATCGAGATGCTCCAGCGCACCCCGGACGTGAGCCTGATCCTGATGGACTTGATGATGCCGGGCCTCGACGGCTACGCGACCACCGCGCGGATACGCGCCACCCCCTCGTCCGCGTACCTGCCCATCATCGCCGTCACCGCCCGCGCCGCCGAAGCCGACCGCGAACGCAGCCTCGCCGCCGGCTTCGACGGGCACGTGACCAAGCCGGTGGAAGTCGAACTGCTCTTAAGTCTGATCAGAGGCCTGATCGCTGCCTGACCGCGCGGGTCAGGCAATCGTCAGGACGTCTCGGCGACTTCCGGATGGTGATGCGCGGCTTCACTGCGAATTGATGATCGGTTGAGCGCTCATGGGGTGGGGTGGCTTGCCGGGTCAGCGTGGTGATCGTTGGGTCGTGGGCGGCCGCTTCGTCTGACCACCCGCCCACCCGTTGCGTTAGCCGGGCGTGTTGCAGTTTCAAGATCGAAAGGCGCCGCTGGCAGGCCCTTCCCTCGGAGAGAGTGCCGGGGTCCTTCGGGTGCTGTCGTTTGTGGGGCGGGCTCGGGTTCGGGGTGGTCGGGTGCCGGGGGTGTGCTCTCTCCTCGGTCGGTCCCCGGAGGCAATCAGGGACCTGCCGGGAGGTCAAGCGGCGGCGGCCCTCGTTGATGCTCGATCTTGCATCGCGCCGCTTGACCTCCCGGCAGAACCCTGATCGGGCTTCGCCTGCCCGACCGAGGAGAGAGCCCACCCCCTGGGGAGTGGTGCGAGCTGCGCTCGGGCCGATTCCCGTCCCGCGGCGCGATCACGCTCGATCAGGAAGAATCCTGCATCGCCGTTCCAGGCCGCTGTCTTCTTCTCTACTCCTTCAACGCCGGGGAACATACCCGAGTGCCCGCAAATCCCCAGAAATTTTATTTATCCGGCAAAGACCAGATACGCGGTTTTTGTCGGTGGTGGCATCTAGCATGGAAGAGTACGAGGGTCGGGGCTTGTGACGTGAGAGTGGTGGACGGGGTGGCTGGGCAGGTGGGGCCGGCAACGGTGCAGGATCTCCCCTCGGGGTGCGACCGCTCCGCGCGATCCCGCACATCGCGGGAGCACCGGATGGATCGCGCCACGGCGATGCAGCATTCTTCCGCGACGGGCACGGCTGGCCTGCAGGATTCTGCCGCGAGATCTGGGATCGGGGCCGACCGCACCAAGGCGATGCACGATTCAGCAGCAAGCGCGACCGGAGCACCGACCCATCGCACGGATCGAAGGTCGGGATGGCGGATCACGGTGATGCAGGATCCTTCCGCATCGATCGTGGCCGGCCACCGGACGGGATTCGGCCCGAGCGCAGCTCGCACCACTCCCCCAGGGGGTGGGCTCTCTCCTCGGTCGGGCAGGCGAAGCCCGATCAGGGTTCTGCCGGGAGGTCAAGCGGCGCCATGCAGAATCAAGCATCAACCCAAGCCACCGCCGCTTGACCTCCCGACAGGTCCCTGATTGCCTCCGGGGACCGACCGAGGAGAGAGCACACACCCGCAACCCCACCACCCCCAACGTCAGCCCGCCCCACCAACAACAGCACCCCACAGACCCCGGCATCTCTCTCCGAGAGAAGGGCCCCAGCCGGAGGCGAAAGCTTAAAACCCCAGCCCACCCCACCAACGCAACGGGTGGGCAGGTGGACAGACAAAACAGGCGACACGGAGCGGCCGCCCACACCACAACGATCACCACACCGACCCGACAAGCCACTCCAGGCCCCACCCACACTCAGCCGATCATCAAATCGCATTAGCGCGCCGCTTGAGGTCTCCGGTGCGTCGTCACCGTCCGTCAGCGCGGTCGTCTCCAGTATCGAATGCCCCCACTCATCCAAGCCGAGCGCCGTTGCGGACAGCCGAAGGTCGGCGAGTACCGCCCACGACCGGGCGATACCGAGCCCGGCTGGGCGGATCAGCTCTTCGCAGGTTCCCCGACGTCGACAGTGCCCTGACGGACTCGCTCACCCGCACCCGGACGTAATAACCCGGTTCGCAGCGGTTATCCGTCTCCTGTCCTGCGGCCCAGCGGAGGAGAACAGAGGATGACCGTGCGACCACGCGGTGCGACCAATCCGACCACGGCCTTCGTCTTCGGCGGGGGCGGATCGCGCGGCGCCTGCGAGGTGGGGATGCTGCGCGCGCTGATGGACGCCGGGATCAAGCCGGATCTGATCCTGGGCACCTCGGTCGGGGCCGTCAACGGCGCGTTCTTCGCCGCGCAGCCGGGCCCGGAGCGGGTCGCCCGGCTCGAGGCGGTGTGGACCGGCCTGGAGGCGAGCGGCGTGTTCGAGGGCTCGTTCGCCGGGCGGGTGAGCACCGCGCTGCGCAGCCGGACCCACTTCCACTCCAACGTACCGCTGCGGCGGCTGCTCGAGGACGCGTTGGGCGACTATGAGTTCGCTGACCTCGCGGTGCGTTTCGAGTGTGTAGCGGCGTGTATCGAACGCGCCGCCGAGGTGTGGTTCGACTCCGGGCCGGTAGTGCCGGCCGTGCTCGCCTCCAGCGCCGTGCCCGGGCTGCTCCCGCCGGTCGCCTACCGGGGCGAGCATTTCCTCGACGGCGGCCTGGTGGACAGCGTGCCCGCGGGCCGCGCGGTCGAGCTCGGCGCCACCCGGATCTTCATCCTGCACGCCGGGCGGGTCGAGCACGCGTTGGGCGTTCCGCGTCAGCCGTGGGAGGTGGCCTCCGTGGCCTTCGAGATCTCCCGGCGCCATCGCCTGCACCGCACCCTGGCCGACCTGCCGGACGGCGTCGAGGCGCACCTGCTGCCCTCCGGCGCCACGCCGCCGGCGTCCGGCGACTGGGGACGCTACCTGCGTTACCGGGACTACGGACGGACCGGCGACCGCATCGAGCGCGCGTACGTCGCGTCCGCCGCGTACCTCGGGGCGGCCGGGCTGTGATCATCAGGTTTCTGCTACGCCACACGCTGCCGCGCCGGATCGCCGGCTTCGCCCTGTTCGCACTCTGCGTGCTGCTCGCGGCGCTTCTGCTGCCCGTCGCGACGCTCGTCAGCCGGCGCGCCGGCCGCTTCGCAGCGTTCGCCCGCAGCTATCTGGCGGTGGAGGCGACCGGCCTGTGGCAGCTGGCTCGGCTGCGCAGGGCCGGGCCGGAGGCCCACTACGAGCTCTTACACCGATCGCTCGGACGCCTCTACCGCACCGCCTGCCGGCATTTCGACCTGCAGATAGCGCCGCCCTCCCCCGCTCCCTTGCTTCCGCGCGGGCCGATGATCCTCGCCGCGCGGCACGCCGGTCCGGGCGATTCCTTCCTGCTGGTCTACGGCCTGCTGGCGGTCTCCGGGCACCATCCCCGGGTGGTGCTCAGCCGTCTGCTGACGATGGATCCCTTCATCGACATACTGTTGCGCCGCACGCCCAACTGCTTCGTCGGGCTCGAGCCGGACCAGCGGCGCCGCGTCCCCGACCGCATCGCCACGATCGCGGGCACGCTCGGGCCGGACGACGCGCTCGTCATCTTCCCGGAGGGCTGCAAGTTCACCACCGCGCGTCGCAGCAGGCTGATCGAGCGGCTGCGCGCGCGTCGCGCCAAGCTGCTGCCGACGGCCCGCAAGCTCGAGCACGTCCTGCCGCCGCACAGCTCCGGCCTGTTCGCGGCGATCGACGCCGCGCCGGCCGGCACCCAGGTCGCGTTCCTGGCGCACACCGGGCTGGACTGGATCGAGTCGGTGCGCGACGCCTGGGTCGCGGTGCCGTTGACCACGCCGGTGGAGGCGACCTGGTGGACGGTCCCGGTGGAGGCGATCCCGGCCGAGGAGGCGCAGCGCGAGCAGTGGCTGCGCGAGCAGTGGCTCCGGATGGACGCCTGGATCGAGCGGAACGCGCCGGCGCCGGAAGACGCCGATGCCGGCTCGCTCAGCACGAACCGGCAACAGGCGATCACCGCGAGTGGGGACTCGACGGCCTAGTCACGCAGGCGCGCCCGGTTCTCCGCGCGCGCCTCGCGTGCCATCTCGGCCTCGACGACCGCGGGGACGGCCACCACCCTCGCGCCGAGGAAGCCGCCGATCAGCAGCAGCACCCCGCTGCCGAGGAGCAGCCAGACGCCGACGCGGCTGTGGTGGACGGCCGCGCCCGCGTCGTCGCCGAAGTACCGGTAGGCCTGCACCGCGAACATCACGAAGATGATCAGCGACGCCGCTCCGGCCAGCCGCGTCACCCAGCCGGTGCGATCCACCAGACCGAGCAACGCGACCAGTGCGACCAGAATGGCCAGCGCACCGACCGTCTTGGTGAAATCACTCTGGGTGTGGAACTCGGTGTTCACGAGCGCCTTGAGCGTCAGCTTGTCGCCGACCAGCGGCCCGGCCCAATCCACGAACGCGCTCACCACCAGGGCGGCGACGGCGAGGAAAGTCAGCGCCATCCGCCCGATCTGCCGCGCCGTCCGATCGGACTCCAATTCTGCTTCACGTACTTCACCAGCCATCAGGTTCCAGCCTCCAGCCGACTCAGTCGTTTTCGGAAGCGTCGGGTAACCGCGCGGCGCCGGGCGCAAACCCGGTTTGCTAAGGTGCTCATGATCGCCACCTCCGTGACCGGGCGAGAAGGAGTCGAAGTTGCAGCAGCCGCCGTCCACCCGGGAATCCTGGGTCGCGATCGACTTCGAGACCGCGAACCTGCACGGCGCCAGCGTGTGGGAGGTCGGCATGGTGGCGGTGTCCGAGCAGTGGGCTCCGATCGCCACCTTCCACCGGCTCATCAGGCCTCGAGCACCCTACGACGTGCAGCGGCGGTGGGATCCGGCCTACGCGCTGATGCCGCCGGAGGCCCGCGACGCCGACGAATTCGACGTCGTACTCAAGGAGATGCTCGAGTTCATCGACGGCCGGCTGCTGATCACGCATAACGCGAGCTTCGAGATGAAGGTCTTCGAGCAGAGCTGTGCGGTGTTCGGACTTCCTTTGCCAGACCTCGAATTCCTGTGTTCGCTCGAGACAGCGCGGCGGGTCTGGCCGGCCCGGTCCTACAAACTCTCGAATCTCGCCGAGACGCTGAATCTTCAGGCCCAGCCGAACCACCGCGCGCTCGACGACGCGGTCACCGCGTTCCGTCTCCTCGAGGCCGCGGCCCGCACGGTGGACGCCGGCGGCATACGAGAGCTGATTCTCGCCGCAGGTGTGCGGACCAGGCAGCTGGCCGCCGCCCTGCCGCGGCCGCTCGCCGCACCGGATGACGTCTCCCGGCCGCTCGGCGGCGGGCCGTCGAGCTGGGCCGTCCGCGCGGCCGGCACGAGGCCCGCGCCGAACTGGTTCAGTGCCCTGACGGCGACGGGTCCGTTGGCCGGTAAGACGATCCTGGTCAGCGGCGAGCACGGCGGGCTGAGCCGGAGCGATCTGAAGTCGGCGCTGGCGCGGGCCGGGGCGAGGGCGGTCAGCGCGATCTCGGGCCGGGTGGACATCCTGGCGTGGGACGGCATGGCCTCCGCACCGGGCAAGGGGATCGCCCTCGAAGCCGAGAACCGCAAGCGGACCGGGCAACGCAAGCAGCTGATCCGCTCGATCGGCCATGAGGACCTGATGGCTCTGCTCAAGCTGCACGCCGGATAGCCGGGACGTCCCATTTCGGTGTCCAGCACGCGCTTTCCGGCGTGTCTGACCGCCTGGATCCGAGGTAGTCGCGCAGGGTCGCGAGCGCCGGATGGGCGTTGTCGCCGCGCCAGATCAGCGACAGCGGGTAGATCGGCGACGGGTCGCGAATCAGGATGCGGCGAAGGTCGTAGCTGTCCGGCCACATGTACCGGGACCGCACACCGACCAGCGTCGCCAGGTCCGCCGAGTCGGCGAGCTCGTCGAGCAGGGCCTCGTTGCCGAACACCGGGCCGATCATGTCGATGGTGAGCCCGAACGCGGCGGCGAGCTCGGCGTAGTAGTCGGCCACCTCGCCCCGGGCGCCCAGGCCGGGCATCCAGATCCGGTGTCCGGCCAGCTGCGCGGGCGTGACGGAGCGGGCGTTGGCGAGCGGATGGCGCGGTCCGACCAGAAGCTCATGCGGCTCCGCGATCACCGGGCCGGTGCGGACCTTCTCGGGCAGAAGCCGTTGCGGCGGCACGCCGTGGAAGGTCGCGTCGATCGTCCCGGCCGCGACGGCGGCAGCCGCGGCGTCGACGTCGGCGTCCAGGGTGACGACGTCCAGCTCGATCTCGGGGTGCGTGCGGTAGAAGTCCTGCAGCAGCACCGCGGACGCGACGCGCCGGTTGACGACGTCGATCCGCAGCGCGCGCCGGCCGGGCCGGACCGAAGCGTCCGCCCGCTCCGCCACCCGCAGCAGTTCGCGCGCGTGCGGCAGGAACGCCTGGCCGTCGACGGTGAGCCGGGCGCCTCGAGCGGTGCGGATGAACAGGCGCACGTCGAGGTCCTTCTCCAGTGCCGCGATGCGCTTGGAGACGGCCTGCTGGGTGATCGAGAGCGCGTCGGCGGCCTCCTGGAACCTGGAGTTGTCCACGACGGCGACGAAGGTGCGCACGGCTTCGATGTCCACGCGCCGGACTCTACCTGAACAACCAGAGGTTGTGCCTTGCCGCAGAGTCAGTTGCTTGACCCGCCGGCTTCGCCTTGATTGGATTCGGCACGGTCAACGAAGCGTTGTGGAAGGCGGGTGTGCGGGGTGGCCGGACGACGGACTCTGGGGCGGCGTTTCGGCTGGCTGTGGGCGGCGTATGCGGTCAGCGCGTACGGGTCGGGGCTGGGCTTCGGGGCGTTCCCGCTGATCGCCGTCCTGGTGCTGCACGCCGGACCGGCGCAGGTCTCCGCGCTCTCCGCGATCGGACGGCCGTGGGCGCGCTGCTCGCGCTACCGCTCGCACCGTGGGTGGAATTGCGCCGTAAACGCCCGGTCATGATCGCGATGGACCTGGCCCGGTTCGCGGCGATGGCCACGGTTCCGGTCGCCTACGCGTTCGGCGTGCTGAGCTTCGCGCAACTGCTCGCCGTCTCAGCCGTGCTGGCCACAGCCAAGATCGTCTTCAATTCGGCCAGCGGCGCTTATCTCAAGACCCTGGTTCAACCGGCGGACCTGCTGGTGGCGAACGCGCGGTTCGAGTCGACGAACTGGAGCTCCATCGCCGTAGGGCCGCCGCTGGGCGGCGCGGCGATCGGTGTGTTCGGCCCGGTGACGACGGTGGTGGCCGACGGACTGAGCTACCTGCTCTCGGCGCTGGGCGTCCTGGCGATCGGCGGCCGGGACGAGGCTCCGGCGCCGTCGGCCGGCAAAGGCCGGGTACGGGCCGGGGACCTGCTCGAGGGCTGGCGCCACATCCTGACCCATCCGGTCCTGCGCGCGCTCTACCTCAACAACCTGACCGTGGGCGGCCTGATCATGGCCACCGAGCCGCTGCTGGCGGTGCGCCTGCTGCGCCAGCTCGGATTCCCGCCCTGGCAGTACGGTCTCGCTTTCGCAGCACCCTGTGTCGGCGGTCTCATCGGCTCGCGCCTCGCCAGCCGGTTCGTGGCCCACTACGGCCGGCACCGGGTGTTCCGGATCGTCGGCGCGCTGCGCGCGGTCTGGCTGATCGGGTTGGCCTTCATCCGCCCCGGCGTCGTCGGCCTGCTCACCGTGATAGCCGTCGAGCTGGCGATCATCGTCAGCATGAGCCTGTACAACCCGGTCCTCGCCACCTACCGGCTCGAGCAGACCCCGCAGCACCGCGTCGCCCGCACTCTGTCGGCCTGGTCGATCGGGCAGCAGGCCTCGATCGCGACGTTCACCGCACTCGGTGGACTGCTCGCCGGAGTGACGAGCACGCAGACGGCCCTTACGGTCGCCGGGCTGCTCATCCTCGCCAGCCCGCTACTGCTGCCGCGTCGTGAGCAACCCGTGCCGGACGCGTCCGCATCACCAGTCGTCGGCGAGCAGAGTGCCGAGCGGGCCGAGGTCCAGGCCTAGGTCTTCGCGCCCGATGCCGTGGCTTTCACACAGTTGCGTCATACGTTCGTCCAGCAGCATCAGCGCGGTGCCGAGCCGCTCTTCGCGGTCAGGCGAAAGATCGCCCCGATCGATCCGCCGGATCGCCTGGCGTTCCATCAGCTGGCGCAGCAACTCGACTACGGTCAGGACCAGGCAAGCCAGATCACGCGCGGGTTCGGCCGGGTCGAGGTCCACCCGTGCGGTGGTCGCGGTGCTCACAGCGGCCCGCCCTCGTGCCAGGGCGCCGGTAGGCTGTCGCTGACCGAGGCGAGCAGCGCGCGCAACGAGAGCCGGATCAGCGGGACGTCCGCCAGCGCGATCACGAGGTCGCCTTCGACGACCACGCCGGTCGCCAGCACCCGGTCGAGCAGGTCCACCAGCGGCACGCCGACCGGCGCGTCGCTGTCCGGGCCGGTCCAGGGGTGAGCGCGTTCGATCAGAGGCATGATTCAGTACTCGTTTCAGCGAACGAATACGGCACCCAGGGCCCAGACGCCTCGATCTCGACGGCGACGGTGTCCGCCCGCAGCGCGTCGATCGCGGCGTGCAGCTGCTCGGCGTGGTCCACGTTCACCAGATACGCGCCGTTGAACAGTTGGACGCGGTGCTTGCCGGTCACCTGAGCGCCGTGCGGACGGCGGCGGACCGCGCCGTCGGCCAGAGCCCTGATAGCCGCGTCGATCCGCTCGACCTCGGCCAGTGCAGCCGCCTGCTTGGCCTCCTGATCCTGCCGACGGGCGCGCACCCGGTCGAGATACGCCCGGCCGGCCCCGGGCGCGGGCACGGATGCCGACGGCGATCGAGGCGGCTCCGCGCCGTCTCGGGGTGCGCCGATCTGCTTCGCGTAGACCTTCACCGCCCACTCCGCGTGATCGCGCAGTCGGTCGAGGAGCGCGCGGAACTGGCCGGCTTTGGCCTCGAGCGACGCGGCGGCCCGGTCCGCGTCGGTGAACAGGGTCGCGAAGGGCAGCGGAATCACCGGGCCGGAGGCCGCGACCGTGGTGACGATCGAGTGATGCGTGCGCGCGAGGACCTCGAGATCCGCCGGATCGGCGAGCCGGCCGCGCAACGCCTCCTCGGAGAACTCGGCGGCGGGCACGTCCTGCGCGACCACCACCAGGCCGGCGGCCTCGCCACCGAGCGCCAGCCGGTAGGGGGCCGAGCCGCCCGCGTATCCGCCGCAGCCGACGGGCGGGCCGCCGTCAGTGTCCTGAACCGCGAAGATACACGTCAGGGTGCTGACCTCGATTTCGGCGAACGCGCCCACCATTCACGCTCCCGCCGATTCGCCGACGAGCTGTTCGAGCTGGGCGACGCGTTCGAGCAGCTGCTGCCGCTCGGCCTCGTGCAGCGCGCCGGTCGAGGAGAGCGCCGGATCGGTCTCCCACCAGTCGACCCCGGCCTTGCGCGCCGTCTCCACCGACGAGATGAACAGCCGCAGCCGGATCGTCAGCAGTTCGATGTCGAGCAGGTCGATCTTCACGTCGCCGACGATCACGATCCCCTTGTCCAGCACCCGTTCCAGCACGTCGGCGAGGCTGGCGGTCGCCGGTGCGGCCCAGGGCGAGGGATCTCGGTCGGTGCGGTGTCCGTAGCGGTCCGTGGTCGCCGTGTTAACGCCGGTCATCCTCTTCCTCATCCTCGTCTTCGTCGTAGTCCTCGTCGTCGTAGTCCTCGTCTTCGTCTTCGTCCTCGTCGTAGCCCTCTTCCTCGCCCTCGCCCTCGCCGTCCTCGCCCTCGTACTCCTCCTCGCCCTCCTCCGGCTCCTCTTCCTCGCCGGAGCTGACGACCTCGCCGTCCTGGATCTCGCCGCGCCAGCCCTCGACGTCCTCGTCCAGGTGCAGCGACACGTGCCGGGCGAAGTGCTTGAGGTCGAGCCGCAGCCGCCGGCCCTGGGCCCGCCAGATGTTCGCGGTCTTCTCGAAGAATCCGGCCGGCGTGTACTCGACCACGACGACGATCCGGGTGAGGTTCGGGCCCAGCTCGTGGAAGGTGACCACGCCCTCCGTGCTGCCCTTGGCGCCCTCGGAGGTCCAGTGGATCCGCTCGTCCGGGACCTGCTCCTGCACCGTCGCGGTCCAGCTCCGGTTCGAGAACGCGATCTTGGCCTTCCAGCTGGTGGTGACCTCGTCCTTCGCGTCGACGCTCTGCACGCCCTTGACCATCGAGCCGAACTCTTCGAGCTGCGTCCACTGGTCGTAGACCTTGCGGAGGGGCACGGGCACGTCGATGGACTCGATGATGTTGATGACCTTGATGTTGCCACCGCCTCCGCCACCGCCTCCGCCGCCGTCGCCGTCGCCCCCGCCCATCCCCGGGATGGCGTTCTTGACCTTGCCGCCGAAGCCCTTGGCCCGCTCCTTGAAGAACGAGCTCGCCGGGTTCTCACCCTTCAGCGCCCGCGCGCCCGCCTTCATCGCGGGCGAGGCGTCCTCCGACGAGATCGCCGAGTCGGTCAGCCGCCCGACGACGTCGCCGATCTTGCCCTCGGACTTGTCGACGAGGCCCTGGGCCACATGGCTGAGGTAGTTGACGAGCTCCTTGCCCAGTTCCTCGAGCCCGCCGCCCTTCTTCGAGTCCTCATCCTCCTTCGCCATCCCGCTCACCGCCCCGCCTTGGCAGGGTGGCGGCCCGGCGTCTTCTTGGCCGGCGCCTTCTTGGCGGCCGCGCGCTTCTTCGGCTTCGGACGCGGGGGTTCTTCCTCGTAGCCTTCGTCCTCTGCCTCGTCCTCGTAGTCCTCGTAGTCCTCGTCGGCCTCCTGGCCCTCGTCTTCGTCTTCCTCGGCTTCCTCGTCCTCTGACGGGCCGCCCTGCTCGTGCAGCTTCGCCATCGCCTCGGTCCGGTCGCGCAGCGAACCGCTCAACGAGCTGACCTGGCGGTCCACCGCGGCGGTCGCGGCCGTCTTGACCGCGCCGAGAAGATCGTCGCGCACCTGATCGCGCAGGCCCGCCAGCTGCGGGTTCTCCGTTAGCTGGCGCATGCCCGCGGCGGCCAGGTCGCCGGGCGAGAGCTTCAGCCGTCGCCCCGCGGCGAACATGGCGAGTCCCAGGGCGAGCTTCGCCTTCTTCGTCCGCCCCAAGAAGTAGCCGCCCGCCACCGCCGCGGCCATCGCAGTCCTGCAGGTTTTGTCCATTTCACGTGTCTCTTCTCGCTCCGTGGCCTGCCTTGGCTTTTTCCTGGGCCTGCTCGAGCAGGTCGAGCAGGCGGTCCTCCTCCGCCTCGAACTCCTCCTCGCCGAGGTCTCCGTCCTCGTAGGCGTGGTTGAGCGCGGCCAGCTGGGCCCGGAGCGCGTCGGCGCTGTAGAGCTCCCGTTCCGCCGTGTCCAGCAGCAGATCCGCCACCCACGCCGTCCCCCGCACCGGCGCCAGCGGCAGGAGCAGCAGTCCCGAGATCAGTCCCATGACCCCGTCACACCCCGACCGGCTGCGGCGTCGGCTGCGCGCAGAAGCTGTAGCAGGGCAGCGGGCCGGTCAGGCGCAGCTCCGCGTGCGAGGCGGCTTCCGCGGCGAGGCGTTCGACCGCCTCGGAGACCGCGTCGAGCTGCCCGAGGTCCACCAGGAAGCTGATGTTGGCGACGTACCCGTCGGCCTCGGGACCCGGCACCGCGTCCTCGACCAGGTCGAAGAGAAGACGCCGTGCCTCCTCGGCCACGAGTTCGGCCCGCTGCCGCAGACCGTCGGCCACGGCCTCTCCCAGCCGGATCCGCGCGGTGTAGTCGGGGTTGCGCTCGACCTCGGCACGCAGCCTGCGGAGCTTCTCGCTCCCCCGGACCAGCTCGGCCAGCCCGCGCTCGACCGCCGCGACCTTCAAGTTCATCTCGGCCCGGCCGCGCACCCGCTCGAGCGCGGCGAGCTTCGCCTCGGCGTCCCGCTCGAGCGACGCGCGCAGCGACGGCTCGTCCTCGGCGATCAGGCCGAAGGTGGCCGGTAGCAGCGGTGCCGTGCGGGAGAGGCGGGTGAGCACCTCCTGATGCGCCATCACGTCGCGGCGCCGGGCGCGCACCAGCGCCGGCGCCGGGCTGACCACGGCCGCGATCGGCCCGGCCGGCAGCAGCCGCACCGGCGCGGACGCTCCTCCCACGCCGCTGAGCCCGGCGGGCACGGCGCCCTCGGCCGCGGTGGTCACGCCGTACACATACAGGCGCACGATCAGGCCTCCTGCTTCTGCTTGCCCTTGTGGCGTCGCGAGCCGTGCTCGTCCTCGTCGCCGCCGATCAGCGAGTCCTTCAGGCCCTTGGCCTTCTCGCCGGCCGAGCTGATCGCCTTCTTGCCGCCCTTCTTCGCCGCGCCCTTGGCGGCGCTGCCCGACATGCCGCCGAACAGCTCGGGCACGGTGCGGGTGGTGCGGTCGTGCTCCAGATCAAGCCGGTTGCAGACGTCGGCGAAGCGCAGGTAGGTGTCGACGCTGGCGACCACGATCCGGGCGTCGATCTTGATGATCTCGATGCCCACCAGCGATATTCGGATGAAGGCGTCGATGACCATGCCGCGGTCCAGGATCAGCTCCAGCACGTCGTACAACGTGCCGCTCCGGCGGGCGTAGATGACGTCGTTGGTCAGGACAGTCACGGCGGCGTTGCTCCTCGGGTCGGGATGGTCCGGGCGGCGGGCGTGCTCACGCGTCGGCGGTGCCCCGGTGGTAACGTCGAAGCCTGCGATAGCCGAGCAGGTCGCCGTCCTGCCCCAGGTCGACCTCGTAGGTGGCCATCAGGCTCATCGTGTCCGGGATCCGGCGCAGCTCCACGACGTCCACGCAGACCCGCCAGTTCCCCTCCTCGCCGCGGCTGACCTCCGAGCTGCCCTCGGCCGGGTGGTCGATGAGCCCGCTCAGGCTCGCCGCCGCGCGGCGGGCGGCGTCCTCGGCGTTGGCGATCCGGGACGCGCGCTTGGACTCACGGCCGGACGCACGGCCGGACTCGCGCTGGGGTGCGCGCTTCCCGGCGCGCGGGCGGCTGGAGCGCGCGGAGCGGCGCTCGGCGGTGGCGGCCTCGGATTCCATGGTCCCCAGTCTTCGTGGGGCCGGACCGGGGTGCACTCCGGAATGAGCCGAAAGTGGCGGGGCGGGCCGCCATCGCGGCCCGCCCCGCCTCGGGACGATCGAAAAGCAATCAGAACACGGGGCTCAGCTGACGTTGAACGCCGTGTCGTCGATGACGAACGAGGTCTGGTCCACGGAGTCCTCGGCGCCGGTGAACTTCAACGTGACGGTCTGTCCGGCGTAGCTGCCCAGCGTCGTGAACGTGTGCTGGGTGTAGCCGGTGTTCGCGTTGAGGTTGGAGTAGGTGTAGAGCGTCGTGAGCACGGTGCCGGAGCTGTTGAGCACCTGCAGCTTCAGCGTGTCGTAGGCCGTGGTGGTGCTGGTCTCTGCCGTGTCGATGTGCATGTAGAAGGTGAACTTGTACGTCGAGCAGCCGCTGGGCACGGCGACGGACTGGGAGAGCGTGTCGGTCGTCGTCTTGCCGTAGCCGTCCAGCCACGCGTCCCAGGTTCCGCTGTGCGGCGGCTCCTTGCTGTTGTCGGCGATGACGCCGGAGGACGCCGTCCACGGGGCGGCGGTGCCGGTCTCGAAGCCCGGGTTGCCGAGCAGCTGTGCGGCGGTGCAGCCGCTGCCGCCGCCGGACGCGCTGATGGTCCAGGTGAAGGACGCGGAGCCGGACGGGCCGGTCGAGTCGGTCGCCACGACCGTCGTCGAGTAGGTGCCGGCGGTGGTCGGCTTGCCGGAGATCGCGCCGGTGCTGGAGTTGATCGACAGGCCGGCGGGCAGGCCGGTGGCGGTGTAGGCCAGGGTGCCGCCGGCCGCGTCGGAGGCGGAGATCTGCAGGCTCGCGGCGGTGCCGACGGTGCCGGTCTGGCTGCCGGGGTTGGTCACCGTCACCGAGCCGCTGCTCGTGCTCGATCCGAAGTCGGTGTCGAAGGTGTTCTCCACCCCGCTCAGCACGCCGGCGTCGGACACGATCAGGCCGAGCTCCCGGTTGCTGTTCAGCGAGTTGGCGGTCATGTTCTCGGAGCCGAGGAACACCTTCGCGCTCGAGGTGCCGTAGTCGGCCACGACCGTCTTGGCGTGCACGTAGAAGCCGGTCGAGGACGTGTAGGTGGTGACCTTGGCGCCCGCGGCCTCGACCTGGCTGATGCCGGAGGCCCACTCGTTGCTCTCGTTCTCGAGCACCAGGCGCACCGTCACGCCGCGGTTCTCGGCGGCCACGATCGCACTGAGCTCGGCGGAGTCGGAGAACTCCTCCTGCTCGATGTCGAGGGTGTGCTGGGCGCCGTTGAGCAGCGCGACGATGTGGGTCTGCGAGTCGGTCGGGGACCAGACCAGGTCGTCGCCGTCGCCCGGGGTGATCGAGGTCTTGGCGAAGTCGGCGTTGAAGACCGCGACGATCGCGTTGACGTCGTTCAAGTCGGTATCGAAGACCCCGAAGTCGCGCGAGGTCGAGTAGTAGGTCGTGTCCAGGTTGCCGGTGGAGATGTAGGACTCTTTGTTGTCGACGGTGACCGTCTTCTGGTGCGTGTAAGTGAACGACGACGAGGAGTAGGTGACGCTGACACCGCCGGCCTGCAGGGCGCTGTAGGCGGCGCTGTTGACGGAGGTCTCCTGGCCGTCCAGGATGACCCGGACGTTCACGCCCGCCTTCTCCCGGGCGATCAGGTCGTTCTCCATGGTGGTGTCGCGCAGCTCGTACATGGTCATGTCGATCGAGCTGGTGGCCGCGTTGACGAAGCTGTAGATCGAGCTCTCGCCCTGGTCCGGCAGGATCAGCAGCGAATAGGTGCCGCCGGCCGCGTGGGCCGGCGCGGCGGCGAGGGCGGTGGCCGCCGCGGTGGTGGCGGCGGCGAGTGCGAGCCCGAGCCGCCGGGTCGCGGCGGCTGTGCGATTGCGCTTGCGGGGCATGTGGGTGGGGCCTTTCGAGATCGGTGGGTCGCCGATGAAGCGGCATCCGGCAGGTTTCCCGGACGATGCAGAGGCTTGATTACCCAGGGGCGCCCGCGTCATGACGCTCGCGTGAACGGCCGATGCGAAGACTTGACGGATCGTCACATCTGCTCACTGATCGGCGCCGCGATCGGCAGCCCTCGACCGCGATGCATCCGATGATTTAATCGAGCCCCGAGACCACGGCCTGCGGATATCGTCGATCACTGATCGCAGGGCCCGCAAAAGGTCGGTGCTCTGCCTTGACGCGCCGCAGTGCCGGTGTAACCCTGTCTGCGAGCCGTGACAACGATGTCATATGTCTGCCACGGTCTACTCCGCCACCACGTGATCAAGGAGGACCGGTGCACCTGTTACGCACACTCACCTGCACGACCGGCCGGCGCCGGCCGACGCGCGTCCTCGCGCTGCTGTGCCTGCTCGTCGGAGCGCTGTTCGCGCTGCCGGCGACGGCCTCGTACGCCTCGGACTACACCGCGAGCAACCTGCCGGACTGGGCGATCGGACCGTTCACCCGCCAGCCGCAGGCGAATCCGGCGCCCGTCCTGACCGCGAACCCGAACGACAGCTGGGAATCGCAGCACGTGCTCAACCCGGGCGTGGTGTACCGCAACAACCAGTTCGACATGCTCTACCGGGCCGACGGCGGCAACCCCGACCAGATCGGCCTGGCCACCAGCACCGACGGGCTCAGCTTCACCCGCAGCGCGAGCAACCCGGTCATCACGAACAACGTCGACCCCTACGAATCCGGCGGGGTCGACGATCCGCGGCTCTACGAGCTCAACGGCACGTACTACAGCTTCATCTCCGGCTACGACTGGTCCAACAGCCCGCCGCAGACGATCATGGAGACCACGTCCACCGACCTGGTGCACTGGACGACGGCCGTGCCGATCATCAACACCAACTACGACCCGGCGGTCGTTACCGACGGGAACGACACCCCGGTCCTGATCAACACCCAGTACGGCCAGCGGTACGTGATGTACTTCGGCGACTCGGATCCGGCGAAGGGCCGGTTCATCGCCTACTCGACCGACATGCTGCACTGGACGAACATCACACCGTTCACCATGAACTTCCCGAGCGACTACGCGCCCTGGGAGATCTGCGTGACCGTCACGAACTACCAGACCGTCGCGAACGGGCCTGTTAACCACAACATCCTCATGTTCGTGGCCGGCACTCTGATGGCGCACGACCGCTGGTACTACGGGATCAGCGAAGTCGAGTTCTCCTCGACGAACCTCACCCAGCAGCTGGGTCAGCTCACCGAGGCCTCACTGAGTCCGGCCGAGCCCTACGAGCTCAACGGGCGCACGGCCAATACGGTGTTCATGAACTCGATCCTGTTCCACAACAACCAGTGGTACATGTACTACGGCGCCGCCGACACCTCGATCGGGTTGGCCACCGCGCCGTTGCGGCCGAGCGCGCAGACCGCGTTCAGCTCGACCGGATTCGAGCCGGGGCAGCGGTATCCCGATTGGGCGGACGTCGTCGACACCGGCGGCGGCCAGAGCGGCGGGATCAGCAACGTCACGGCGTATCCCGGCTACGGCCTGACCGGGCCGGAGACCAGCATGCGCCAGGAGAACGCGCACAGCGGAACCACGGCCCTGATGTACTCGGGAGACGCGACGGGCGGCACCGCCGACTACGCCTACACCAAGGTGTTCGACACGTCGGCGCATCCACCGGCCATCGATTCCGGCACCACGCTGTCGTACTGGATCTACCCGCAGAACTCGGCTGCCAGCACGTGCGTCGCGCTCGACATGGTCTTCTCCGACGGCACCGCGCTGCGCAATCTCGGCGCCGTCGACCAGAGCGGCAACCGTCTGCATCCGGCCTCCCAATGCGGGCATCTGACGCTCAACCAGTGGAACCACGTCACGGCGAACATCGGCGCCGTGGCCGCGGGCAAGACCTTGCAGCGCATCGACCTCGGCTACGACCAGCCGGGCGGCAACGGCACCTACCGCGGCTACGTGGACGACATCAGCCTGACCGGCTGACCTGGCTGATCCGGCTGGCCCCGGCCGGCCTGCCGACATATGTGAACTGATACAACAAATCCGGCCCGCGGCAACGGCTTCCGCCCTGCCGCGGGCCGGCGCGTTTCCGGCCGAGGCCGCAGCCCAAGCGGATCCGTGCCCTGATTCCGCCCTGCGTCCCGGCGGTCCGGGCCGGTTCCGGAAATCGGCATTCGCGGCGGTTTTACCCGAAGTGGTCTTGACCACTGCTCCGGGCCGGGCGTACGGTCCGGCCAAGGTTCGTAAAGTTACCTAACCATCTGCGGCGGCCGCCACACCCACCTTCGGCAGACCACCACCAGAAGGGACCCACACCCATGCGCTTGACCAAGCGCCACCTGACCATGCTGGTCACGGCGCTGCTGACGGCGGCCATGGCCGCCCTCGGCATCGTCGCCGCGACCGGCACGGCCCAGGCCAGCACGACGCGCAACTTCCTGGTCACCCTCTACGGCTGGCCGGACAACTCCCCGCCCGGGAACGACATCGCCTACCCGGCGAGCGACGGCAACCCCACCCTCCACAACGCGGCCGGCGGCACCGGCACCTACGCCAACCCGATCACCTACGCCACCGACGAGTCCGAGCTGGCCGTCGGCACCATCGTCTACTACTCCTATCTGCACCGGTACTTCATCATGGAAGACGACTGCGTCGAGTGCGACCAGGACTGGAGCGGATCAGGGTCCTACCACATCGACCTGTGGATCGGCGGCCAGGGCGGCAACTCCAACGACGTGATCAACTGCGAGGACGACCTGACCCAGGACTCCGCCCCGGTGATCGTCGATCCGCCGAGCAACGAGCCGGTGGACACCACGCCGCTGTTCAACTCCTCCACCAACGCCTGCTACAACCCGGCCGGCTTCACCGGGGGCGGAGGCGGCGGCGGGACGACACCTCCGCCGGGCGGCTCCACCGGCCCGGTCACCGGATATCAGGGGCTTTGCCTGGACGACCGCAGCGCGAGCACCGCGAACTACAACCCGATCCAGGTCTACACCTGCAACGGCACGACCGCGCAGTCGTGGACGGCCGAGTCCAACGGCAGCCTCGAAGTGCTCGGCAAGTGCCTCGACGTGGACGCGGCCGGCACCGCCAACGGCACCAAGGTGGATCTCTACTCCTGCAACGGCACCGGTGCCCAGGTCTGGCAACACCAGTCCAACGGCGAGCTGCTCAATCCCGCCTCCGGCAAGTGCCTCGACGACACCGGCTACGGCGCCGCCGGCACGCAGGTGCAGATCTGGTCCTGCACCGGCACGTCCAACCAGGACTGGACCGTGCCTTAAGCACACTCCGTCTCGGCCCGCCCCGGCACTTCGCCGAGGGCGGGCCGGTCACAGCGCGAGGTCGGCGAGACTTTCGGCGGTCAGCTCCTCCGGATCGCCGCGCCACTCCTCGGAGACCGGCTGATGCGTCGAGACGACGCCTAGCAGCCCGTCCGCGGTGACGACCGGGATCGAGACGCAGGAGCCGACCCCGGAGCGGATCAGCACCTCGAGTTCGGGGCTGCCGGCGAAGATGGGCGAGTTGGACACGTTGCGCACGTAGACCGGGCGCTGATCGGTGGCGGCGGCGCCGCAGCTGGTGCCGTAGCCCCGCACCGTCTCGAAGAACGAGGAGAACCGCTGGCCGAAGCCGGGAGTCGCGACCAGCCGCAGCGTCCCGGTGGCCTGGTGGAAGTACTGCGCGCTGCCCATCCGCGCACCGGTCGCCCTCATCGCCTGGGCCAGCGCGTCGGACAGCGTCTCGACGTGCGCCTGCGCCGCGTCCTCGGCCGCGACCGCGAGCCCGAAGTCCCAGGGGTAGGGCAGACCGGTGGCCTGCATCACATAGCGCACCGAGCTGTGCGGGTTGGCGATGTCGAGACGGATGCCGAGCTCCGCCAGCCGCAGATACTGCCGGTAGATCGCCCGCGCACCCGGGACGTCGCAGAACGTCAGCCGGCTCAGGTCCAGGGTCAGCCGGTTCGCGGCCCGGAACCGGACCCGCTCGAGGAGCGCCTCGAACGCCGAGACCGAGCCGTAGTCCAGCTCACCCGCCACATGCAGCAGCACCGTGCGCTCGCTCACGGTGACCGCGGAGCGCAAGGCCGAGCCCGGGGACGACCACCTCACTGCCTGACTCCGATCCAGCACATCCACCCACCATAGCCTCCGCGGCCGTCGCGTCGCGCATCACGTCGCACCGAATAACCCGACGCTGGTCGGGCACCCGAAGACGGACGCCGCAGGCTGACGGCGCGAACGCGGACCGGTGGGCTTCGCGGCGGCCGACTGCGCGCGCGCCGACAACAAATCAGTGTATTACCATTAGTGCGCGGAGTGAGTGACGTGGAGAACTTCGACACCCCGACCATGGCGCGGATCGAGCGGGGCATACGCGTGATCGCCGACGGCCCGCGACTCGCCTTGCACGGCGACCTCGACATCGACACCGCGCCGGTGCTGCTCGACGTCGTCTTCGCGCGGCTCGCCGACTGCGGCCGGCACGGCATGGCGCGGCTGGAGATCGACTGCGCCCGGCTCGACTTCTGCGACTCCAGCGGACTGGCCGCGCTGCTGCTGGCGCGGCAGCGATCCGAGGAGGCCGGGGTGGGCCTGAGCCTGCGCCGGCAGCCCGAACATCTGCGCCATCTGCTGGAGCTCACCGGGATTCGCGCGCTCTTCCCGCCCGAGCACCCGCCGGATTCTCCATGAACGTTTCGGCCGTAGACCCCGTTTCCTTCCGGCGCGACCGGGTAACGCGAAGCAGGCCCCGGCGAATGGACGCACGGGCCGCGCTAGGCGCTGCGCGCCGAGGGAAGAGGTAAAAAAGTGAATCAGGGGTCCGCAGATCACCTGCTCGGTCTGATGACGACGCGGCGGGAGGAGCTCGCCGCCAACTGGATCGAGGTGGTCTCCGCCACCCTGGCCGGCCGGATCAGCCAGGCCGAGATCGACCGGGAACTGCACGAGCTCTACGCGGCCATCGTCCAGGCCGTGCACACCGGCGGCCTGGAGGCGGGCGGCGAGCACTACACCGAGGTGCGGGCGCTGCTGGCCGAACTCTCGCGCAACCGCGCGCGGCAGGGCTTCACCCCGGCCGAGACCGCGGTCAGCGTCTTCGCCCTCAAGCAGAGCCTGCAGCAGCTGCTCGACGAGGGCTCGTCCGCCGACATCGGCGCGTACCTGGCGCTGAGCCGGTTGACCGACGAGCTCGGCATGTTCACCGTGGACAGCTACGCCGCCACCCGCGAGGAGATCATCAGCGCGCAGGCGGAGGAGCTGCTCGAGCTCTCCACGCCGGTGGTCAAGCTGTGGGACGGGGTCATCGGCGTGCCGCTGGTCGGCACCCTCGACTCCGCGCGCACCCAGGTGGTGATGCAGAAGCTGCTCGAAGCCCTGGTGGACACCGGCTCCGAGCACGCGATCATCGACATCACCGGCGTGCCGGCGGTGGACACCGAAGTCGCCCAGCACCTGCTCAAGACCGTCGTCGCGGCCCGGTTGATGGGCGCCGAGTGCGTCGTGTCCGGTATCCGGCCGCAGATCGCCCAGACGATCGTGGCGCTGGGCATCGAGTTCGGCGACATCGTGACCAAGGCCACCCTCGCCGACGCGCTGCGTCACACGCTCCGCCGCTCCGCCGAGACCAATGCCCGGCGCACGGAGGCGAGCGCATGAGCGAGCTTGCGAGCGAATCAATGAGCACAGAGTGTGCGCGAACGCGCCGACCGAGCTCTAGCGAGGTCGCGTCGTGAGCGAGCTTGCGAGCGAATCAATGAGCACAGAGTGTGCGCGAACGCGCCGACCGAGCTCTAGCGAGGTCGCGTCGTGAGCGAAAGACTGCCCATTTTGCGGATCGGTTCTACCCTCCTGGTCTCCATCCAGGTCGACCTGGACGATCAGACGGTGCTCAACCTGCAAGAAGACCTGGCCGACGAGGTAGTCAAACACAGTGCCCGCGGCGTGATCATCGACATCACCGCGGCCGAGATCGTCGACTCCTTCGTCGGCCGGATGCTGGCCACGATCGCGGCGATCAGCCGGCTGCTGGACGCCGAGACGGTCGTGGTCGGGATGCGTCCGGCGGTGGCGATCACCCTCGTCGAGCTCGGACTCTCCCTCGGCGGCGTGCGCACCGCGCTGAATCTGGAGCAGGGGCTGGCGATCCTGGCCGAGCGCTCCGCCGCGACCACGGCGGGTCCGTGACCACGCCCACGAACGCGGCGGCCGGCCGAACCCAACCCATCACCACCTCCGACGACGTGGTGCGTGCGCGGCAGCTGGCGCGCACGCTCGCGGTGGAGTGCCGGTTGTCGTTGGTGGACCAGACGAAGCTGGTCACCGCCGCGAGCGAGCTCGCTCGCAACACCCTGGTCTACGGCGGCGGCGGCCTGATGTCCGGCGGGGTGCTCGAACGCACCGGCCGGCGCGGGGTGCGCCTGAGCTTCGCCGACGACGGGCCCGGGATCGCGGACGTGGACCTGGCGCTGAGCGACGGCTGGTCCTCGGGCAGCGGCATGGGCCTGGGCCTGAGCGGCGCCCGGCGGCTGGTCGACGAGTTCGACCTGCGCACCGGGCCGGGCGAGGGCACGACGGTGACGGTGACCAAGTGGGCCCACTGAACGCGCTTGATCTGCCGCCCGACCCGCACGAGGGCGTCTGGCTGCGCCAGCAGGTCGCGCTGCCGGGCCAGGCCCGCCGGGCCGCCGCGCAGTTCGCGCGCCGGGCCGCCCTGGGCGCGGACCGCATCTCAGAGATCGAACTCGCCGTGACCGAGGTCGCGGTGAACCTCAACCGGCACGCGGAGGACGGCTCCCTGCTGCTGCGGCTGCTGCGCACAGCCGCCGGCCCGACGGTGGAACTGCTCGCCATCGACCACGGGCCGGGCATCGCGGACCTGGCCACGGCGCGGCGGGACGGCTACTCCTCGGCCGGCACCCTGGGCGTGGGCCTCGGCGTGGTGCAGCGGATGGCCGACACCTTCGACGTCCAGTCGCTGATGGGCCGGGGCACCGTGCTGCTGGCGAGGTTCCAGGACCGCGCGGACGCGCCGTACCCGGAGCCGGCGGTGGTCGGGCTGACCCGGCCGCTCAGCGGCGAGACCGTGTGCGGCGACGCTTGGGCGGTGCGCACGGTCGGGGAGCCGGCCGAAGCGGAGCCGGCCGGCGAGGAGTCCGATCCGGGCGCCGAGCAGCTGCTGGTCGTGCTCTGCGACGGCCTCGGCCACGGGCCGCTGGCGGCCCGCGCCAGCGCGCACGCGGTGACGGCCTTCCGCCGGGCGGCCGCGACCGAGCCGACCGAGATCGTCAGGGCTCTGCACTCGGCGATGGCCGGCACTCGCGGCGGCGCCCTCGGCGTGGCCCGGATCGACCTGCGCACGCGACGGGTGTCCTACTGCGGCGTGGGCAATATCAGTGCCTTCATCGTCACCGATCTCGGTCGCTCCAGCCTGCTCTCCGCGCCCGGGATCGTGGGCCACCACCTGCCCCGGCTGCGCGGCTTCGAGGCCGATCTGCCGGCCGGCGCGAGCCTCGTACTGCACTCCGACGGGCTGACCGAGCGCTGGGATCCGTCCTCGATGGCCGGCCTGTTGCGCCATCCCGGCACGGTGATCGCGGCGCAGCTGCTGCGCGAGGCCGGGGTGCGCCGCGACGACGCCGGCGTCGTGGTGGTCAAGACGGCCGAGGCGGCGCCGGGAGGCCGGCCGTGACCGGCGTCCCGCTGCTCGCCACGGCCCTGTCGAGCGAGCCGGACGTGTTCGCGCTGCGGCGCGACGGGCGCACGGTGGCCGAGGTGCTCGGACTCGCCCCGCAGGACCAGATCCGGCTCGCCACCGCGCTCAGCGAACTCGGCCGCGACCGGCTCGGCTGCGCCGAGGTCACCATCCGCTTCACCCTGCTCGCGCAGCCCGCCGCCACCCTCGAGGTGACGCTGCGCTGGGCCGGGGGGCCGGCCCCCGGCGCCGACGCGCTGCGCTCCGCGCACCGGCTGGTGAGCGACCTGGACCACGAGATCTGCGGCACCGGCGGCCGGATCGTGCTGCGCCAGCCGGTGCGCCTGCCCGAAGCACACTTCGCCGAGGCGGCCGAACGCGTCGCGGCGGCCGTCCACGACGGCTCGGCCACCAGCCGGGAGGAGGACCTGCGCATGCAGACCAGAGATCTGATACTCGCACTCGAACAGGCCCGCGCCCACGGGGACGAGCTCCAAGCGCTCAACGCGGAGCTCGAGCAGACCAACGCGGGCGTGATGGCGCTCTACACCGAGCTCTCCAGCGAGCTGGAGCAGACCAACATCGGCGTGGTCGCCCTGCACGCCGAGCTGGAGGACAAGAGCCGGCGGCTGCGCGAGGCGAGCGAGGCCAAGACCCGGTTCTGGGCCAACGTCAGCCACGAGCTGCGCGGGCCGCTCAACTCGGTGATCGGCCTGAGCCGGCTGCTGGCCGAGGCCCCGGACGGGGAGCTCGGCGAGCAGCAGCGCCACCAGGTCGCGCTGATCGCAGCGTCCGGCGAGACCCTCCGGGCCCTGGTCGACGAGCTGCTGGACGTGGCCAAGGCCGAGGCCGGGCAGCTGGTGCCGCAGCCGGTGCAGGTGGATCTCGGCCTGGTGCTGGTGCAGCTCGAAGCCGTCATCCGGCCCTCGCTCCCCCGGCCGCAGGTCGAGCTGCGCTTCCCCGGGCCCACCGGACTGCCGGCCCTGGTGACGGACGAGACGATGCTCATCAGGATCCTGCGCAACCTGATCTCCAACAGCGTCAAGTTCACCGAGTCCGGCCACGTGCGGATAGAGGTGGCCGAGCCCGAACCGGACTCGGGCCGGATCGCGATCCTGGTCGAGGACACCGGGATCGGCATCCCGGAGGCCGAACACGAGCGGATCTTCGAAGAGTTCTACCAAGTCCGCGGCGCGCACCAGCGCGGCAAGGCCGGCACCGGGCTCGGCCTGCCCTACGCGCGCCGGCTGACCGAGCTGCTCGGCGGAAGCCTCACCGTCGACTCGGAACCCGGCCGCGGCACCCGGATGACGGTCACCCTGCCCGTCGCCGCCGACCCGGCGCCCACCTCGTTCGCGAAGGTGCCGTGCCTGGTCAGCGCGGACGACGACCCGGCCTTCGCGGCAGCGTTCCGGCCGCTGCTGGACCGCATCGCCGAGCGGGTGGTGCAGGTCGCGGACGGCGCCGACCTGCTCGCCGCGGCCCGCCAGGAGCACGCGGCCGCGCTGGTCGTCGACCTGGACATGCCGCAGGTGGACGGCTACGAGGCGGTGCGCCGGCTGGCCGACGCCCCGGATCTGGTCGACGTCCCGGTCGTGGTGGTCACCGCGTTCCCGCCGGAGCAAGTGGATCGGACCCGGCTGGCCCACGCCCGGGCCGTCCTGGCGAAGGACAGCGTCGACGTCCCCGAACTCGCCCGCGCCCTCGGCGTGCCGGCCCGGAAACCGGAGTCCCGATGATCGCCGACGGCGCCGCCGGGATCGAGACCGGCCGCGTCCTGATCGTCGACGACAACGCGGCCAACCGCTATCTGCTGGCGCAGTGGCTGCGCCGGGCCGGCCACGAGGTCGTCGAGGCGCTCGACGGCACCGAGGCGCTCGAGACCCTGGCCGGGCTCTCGCCGGACGCCACGCCGGAAGTCGCCGTGCTCGACGTCATCCTGCCGGACATGACCGGATTCGAGCTCTGCCGCCGGATCAAGGCCGCGCCCGCGACCGCGGACATGCCGGTGATCCACGTCTCGGCCACCGCGATCTCCGTCGCCGACCGCGCGCAGGGCCTGCACGAGGGCGCCGACGCCTACCTGACCGAGCCGGTCGACCACGACGAGCTGCTCGCCACCCTCACCGCGGTGCTGCGCTACACCCGGGCCCGCCGGATCGCGCAGCGGCTGGCCGACCGGCTGCTGCGGCTCAACGAGGCCACTCTGGACCTGTACCGCGCCACCGACTTCGCCCGGTTCGCCATGGCCGCGGTCTCCGGCGCCCGGACCGTGCTCGGGGTCGAAGCGGCCGGCGTGTACCTGAGCGTCTCCGGCCGGCCGGTGCGCACCTACCGGCTCACCGGCGAGGACGCGGTGGTGAACGAGCCGATCTCGAGTGAGCTGCTCGAAGAAATCGCTTACCGCGCGCTCGGCGCGAGGCCGGGCGCGGGCATAGCGCTGATGACACAGCAGGAGTGGCGCGAGATCGTGCCCAAGCCGCGGCTGAGCGGGGACATCCTGGTCGCGGCGGTGCGCGCCCGCGCCGACCGTCCACCGGTCTGCGTCGCGATCTCGTGCGAACGCGCCCCCGCCGACGACGATCGCATGCTGCTGATTCAGATCGCCCAGGCCTGCGCGCTGGCCCTGGAATCCCTGCGCAGTTACACCGAGCAGCACGCGCTCGCCCTCGAGCTGCAGCGCTCCTTCCTGCCCAGCCGCCCGCCCGAGACCCAGGGCGTGCGGCTGGCCGTGCGCTACGTCCCGGCGAGCGCGCAGGCCGAGATCGGCGGGGACTTCTACGAGGCGATCGAGACGCCGGGCGGCCTGCTGCTGGCGATCGGCGACGTGGTCGGGCACTCGCTCGAGGCGGCCATCCTGATGGGCGAGGTGCGCCACGCGCTGCGGGCCTACGCGATCGAGAACCATCCGCCGGAGCGGATCCTGAGTCTGCTCGACAGTGTGCTGCTGCACGGCCGGACCCAGCTGGCCACCGCGACGCTCTGCCTGGTGCTGGTCGAGCCGGGCTGCCGCCGGGTGCGCATCGCCAACGCCGGCCACGTCCCGCCGCTGCTACTGGCCGCCGACGGAGACCGCTTCGTCACCGAGCACGGCCGGCTGCTCGGCCTCGGCGGCGGCAGCTACGAAGCCACCGCGATCGAGCTGGCCGGGCCGACCCGGCTGGTGCTGTGCACCGACGGCCTGGTCGAGGTGCGCCGGGAGGATCTGAGCAAGTCGCTGGCCGGCTTCGCCGACGCGGCGCGCCGCGGCCCGGCCGGACTGGAAGAGTTCTGCGACGCCCTGCTGGACGAGTTCGGCCGGGCCAAGGACGACGACATCGCCCTGCTCGCGGCCGATCTCACGCCGGGCGCCTGACCCGGACGGCTTCGGCCCGGCCGGTCCCGCTCTGACACAGAGTGGGACCGGCCGGGCCGGCGGCCATGGGTCGGGGTCAGCCCGCCACCGCGTGCTCCACGTCCGGGTAGAGATCGAAGTACTCCAGCGTCCCGGTCAGCTCGAGCACCCGGTTGACCTCCATCCCGACACCCGCCAGCCGCAGCGAGGCCTGGTGGTCCACCGCCCGGCGGTGGATGTCGAGCAGCGCCCGCAGCCCCGAGGAGTCGCAGAACCCCAGCCCCGACATGTCCAGGATCACCGGGCCGTCGAGCAAATGGTCCGCCACCGCCTCCCGCATCCGCTCGCAGGACCCCAGGTCGAGGTCGCCGGCCAGCCGGACGACGGTGTGCTGCGCGGACCTGTCGATCCGGACATCGAGTTCGCCCGCCACATCCATCCTTGCCACCCATCCACTCATGCTTATTCCGATGTCGGCCGACCGGCCGGTCATCCGGCCCGGCCACGGGCCAGGGACACCGACACCGTCTTGCCCGAGGCGTGCACCCGGGTCTCGACCTCGCCGGCGAGTTTGCGCAGCATGTGCAGGCCGAAACCGCCCAGGCCCTCGGGCTGCGGCGGCTTGGCCCGGGGCACGACGCTCGAGGTGTCGCTCACGGCGATGTGCACGTACCCCTCGTCCAGCGCGAGCCGAAGCGTGCACGGCCCGGGCGCGTGTCGCACCACGTTCGTCACCAGCTCGCTGATCGCGAGCAGGGCGTCTTGCACGGTGGTCTCGGCCACCGCCGGCTCGGCCCGCTCCAGGAAGTCACGCGCGTACTCGCGCGCGGCGGGAATCGAACCGGAGCCCCCCGGCAGCTCGCGCGTCATACACCGCTTGTCGTCATCCACAATGCTGCTCAGCCCCACTTGTCCTCTTCGCTGCCGCGCGGGGTGCGACATCGTCCGCGCCCGAGCGTACCCCCGCGGGGTCGGGCCGGTCTCCGTATCCGTCGCCTCGTCGATCACGCTGCCACCTCGGCGTGGTCACGGTGCGTACGGCGCTCAGTCGCGCGCATGGCCGTCGGTCTCGCAGTGCGCGAGGACGTGGCAGTGCCCGTCGTCGGTGTAATGCGCCTCGTCCACCAGGACCCGTACGGAATCGAGGTTCGAGGCCGCGCGGCGGGTGGCGGCGGCGCGCAGCAGCGTCGCCACTGCCGCCTGGGTGTCATCGCCGGCCACCGCGCCGGACACCGTGACGCACAGGCGCCCCCCGGCCAGGGACGCGGCCTGGTCGAACTGCTCGCCGAGCGCGGCGATGAACGCCGGCTCGGGGCTGCGTATGTCGGCGTGCGGCTGCAGGCGCAGCTGGTAGCTGGTGGAGCCGGGCGGCTCGGCAACGTGCTGCGGGCTCAATAACCATGTCCTTTCCACGAATGACTCCGGCCGATCTTGCGGCGCCGGGAACCCGTCGAGACCGGCGAGTCCGTATGCCCGGCGTGATCTCGGCCAAACGGTGGCCCCCGCGGGTTTTTGCCGCATCCGCTCAGACCCGCCCGTCTCACGCCTGACTCACGCCTGACTCGAATGACTCGCGCACATTCGGGTATGCGGGAGCCCCACCGTCACCCGCTCGAGGAGTACCGCCATGCCGCCTGTGGATCCCGACGCCTTCGCCCACCTGAGCCTGCGCCTGCGCACGTCCGGGCCGATCCGGGGGCGCCGCGGCACTCCGGTGCTCTCGATCGAGGGCGAGCTGGACCGCTCGACGGTGGCCTCGCCGGAGTGGCGGGCGACGGTGGCCGAGGCGGCCGGGCAGCCCGGCGACGTCGTCGTACTCGACCTCAGCCGCCTGTATTTCCTGGACCTGGCGGGCCTGGCCGAATTCGAGAAGCTGGCCGCCTCGCTCGCCGCGGCCGGCCGGCGGCTCGCGCTGGCCGCGATCCGCCCGCGGATCCGCGAGTTCCTCCGGCAGGCCTGCGCGGATTTCGGAGACGAATATACTGAACTGGATGAACAGGACGGCATCGGTGCGGGGCCCGCGTGGGAGCCGGTCCCGGCGCGCAAGCCGGCCGTGGCCCGGCCGGCCGCGGCCGGCCTCGCGGCGGCCTGAGCCCGCACCCGGCCCGAAGCTCCGGCGAATGCCGGGTGAACCGCGCCGGGCCGAGTCGATAAGCTGCTCCGGGCGGCGCGATCAGAGTGCCGCTGGAAAGGAGGCGCCGGCGTGATGTCGTCAGACCGCCGCGTGCCGTCCCCGCAGCTCGCCGACACGCAGCTCGCCGACACCTCGTACGGCCCGGATCCGCAGCCGCTCGAGCGCGGATCCGGCGACGCCACCATCGCCGAGGCGCGCGCCGCCGTCGCCGACTACGTCACCGCGCACTGCCCCTGGGTCTCCCCGCAGGGCGTCGTACTGGCAGTCTCCGAGCTGGTGAGCAACGCGATCCGGCACGCCGACGGCTGGTGGCTGCTGCGCGTACGCGCGGGCGAGGAGGAGCTGGCGGTCGAGATCGAGGACCGCAGCCCGGCCCCGCCCGAACCGCGCCGGCCCGACTACACCGGCGAGGGCGGCCTGGGCCTGCACATCGTGGCCCGCCTCGTCTCCCGATTCGAGGTGGAGGCGGGCGTGCCCGCGGGCGGCAAGACCGTGCGGGCGGTGTGGTGCCGCGAGGCGGACGAGCCGCACCGGCTCACGGCGCAAGGCCGTTGACCGGTAGGATCGCACAACGCGGTCCGCGCCACGCCATGCCGCCCCTGAACCCCCGGAAACAAGGTGTCGGAAGTGGACGAGCATCAGGGCTTCGCGTTGAGCACGCCGCCGACCGTGGACGACGCGACCGGCCATCTGCTCCTCGCCGCGGCCGGAGAGCTCGACCTGGCCTCCGCCGGCGAGCTGCGGCTGATCCTGCTGCGGGCGCTGCGGGAGCACACCGTCGTGCTGGAGATGCGGGAGCTGACGTTCTGCGACTCGGCCGGCCTGCGCACCGTGATCGAAGCGCACCGGCACGCCCAGAAGTACGGCACCGCCCTGCGGATCGCCGCCCCCTCGGCCGCCCTCACCCGCGTGTTCGACCTGGCCGGCGCCACCGGCATCATCGCCACCTACCCCGACGTGGCCAGCGCGCTCGCGGCGGGCTGAGCCCCGGCCGGCCGCCGGCCCCGGCACCGGCCCCCGGCGAGAAGAACATCCTTGCGAACCCGACCCGTTTGGGCCCGGTCCGATCGGCAACCCCGAGTTCAGCGAATCCTGACGCGCATCAGTAAGCCGTCACGCGATACCGGACAGATAAGGGGTTTTCCATCGTGGGTGTCATTCTGTTGGTCCTGCTGCTCGCGCTCGTGCTCGGCGGGCTCGGCTTCGCCGCGCACGTGCTGTGGTGGATCGCGGTGATCGTCTTCGTGGCCTGGCTCATCGGCTTCGGCATCAGGAGCGGCGAGTCGTCCGGCGGCCGGCGCCGCTGGTACGGCCGCTGGTAGGCCGGGGGGCGGTGGTGGAGATGACCGAGGGCCAGCACAGCGCCATCCTCGTCGCGCGGTACGAACACACCCGCGCGCAGGTCCGGGCGAATCAGGCGGTGGACGTGGCCGAGGACATCCTCGGGCACGCCTGGGTCGACCAGCTCGCCGCCCTGCGCCGCCGGGTCTCCGACCAGGTCCGCGCCTCCTGCGACACCGCCCAGGCGGCCTGGAAGCTGCTCCAGCACGCCGAGGGGAGCGGGGACGCACGTGAGATCGCCACCGCCCGCCGCATGCTCGGCCGGGCCCGCACGAACCTCACCGAAGACCTCGCCGCGGCCCGCCTCGAGCTCGCCGAGATCGACGGGCAGCTGCGCCGCGTGCACCAGGCCGCACTCGACCGGCTGCACCGCCGGCACGAGGACTTCGACCGCCTGCAGGCGGCGCACACCGCGGCCTTCGGCACCGCGCGCGCGTAGCCGGCGACGCCCGGGCGGACCGACCCAGCGGCCGAACGCCGCGCTGAACGTCAAAGCGGTGGGGCTCCCCGTGAAATCGGGGAGCCCCACCGCTTTGATGTTCCCCATCGTTTCGGATCAGACGCAGTCGTCGCCGCCCGGGCTCTGCGCGAATCGCGCTTATATCAATGACCTGAATCTTTGCGCAACGGCGCCGGGCGTCGTCGCCGCGGTACGCCGCCTTGGTGGGCGGCAGCCGCCCGACCAGGACTCGAGCAAGATCGATTCCCCTCCCATTACTGCCTCAGAGTGATCTATGGGAGCAGCTAGTGCCTTTGTCTCCAAGACCTCGACGAATCGTTTACTATTTGACTTCGTTCGGCTGAATCCTCTGGTCGGGCGCTTCGTCCGCTCAGTATGGAGTCGCTCATGAGCTTACCCACCCGCGCTCCGGGCACCGGGCCTGCCGAGGCCGCGCCGGGCCAGGCTGGGAGTTCGGACCGGAAGGTCGAGCTGCGTTGGGTGGAGCGTGAGGATCTCGAAGCGATCGCGGATCTGGACCATAAGACCTTCCCCGATATGCCGTATCCGCTGTTCGTGCTGCGCCAGCATCTGGATGCCAAGCCGCAGAGCATCTTCCTGGTGATCGAGGAGGACGGGGTGGTGGGCGGGTACGCGCTGGCACTGGTGATCTCGAGCCGCCGGAAGGCCTGGCTGCTCGGGATCGCGGTCGCGGAGGAGTACCGAGGCCGGCACTACGGCGACCGACTGCTCTCCTCGGTCCTGGAACAGTGCCGGAACCAGGGCGTGCGGCAGGTGTTGATCACCGTGCGTCCGAACAACGACGCCGCGTTGGGCCTGTACAAGAAGTACCACTTCCGCAAGACCTCACGCGAAGAGAACTACTACGGGGATCTGCAGCCCAGGGAGATCCTGCGGTCTAAACTCTACGAGGCTCCGAGCCCGTTCAGTTACAGCGCCTAGGTCTTCGCCCCACAAGCCGCCGGCATGAAGCCCCCCATCAGAGCCGGAACCATTTGCGCGTGAGCAGCACACTGAAGATCGCTATGGAGAAATCACCCGCGTAGCACTCCACCGTCACGGTGTAGATGCCCGGCAGCGGCAGGCCCTTGAGATCGCTGAGGCCGAGCGGGTTGAGGTAGTTGACCAGGCAGATGTGCAGCGCCAGGGCGAAGTCGTCCGCTGACAAGAGGGTCAGCAGGCCGCTGAACACGGCCAGTTGGACGACCATGACGAGCAGCAGGCGGCCGGGGCGGTATCCGTACCCGCAGAGCAGATCGGCCAGCCGCATGCCGATCCGCACGAGTCCCGGCGGCCGGTACCGGCACTTCATCTGCCGTTCGGCCAGCGCACAGCGGTCCTGGGCCTTGTGATCCTGCAGCGACAGGTAGACGTTCGCCGCGCGCTGGAAGGCGAACGCGGCGTGGGCGAAGCAACCGACCCGGCCGAACTCGGCGCCGAGGGTCTCGTAGCGCTTAGCCAGCGCGGTGTTCTGGGCCCGGTGCAGCCGGTACTCGCCCTGCGACTCGATCTCCGCGGCCAGCAGCCCGCGCACCAGCGCCCGCCTGCGCACGGCGGGGTTCTCGGACTCGATCCGGGGATCGAGTTCGACCGGCTCGAGCCGCAGACTGCCGCTTCGGCCGTACGGTCGGCTGGCGAAGCTGATGTTGAACAGCTCGACCGCCCGGTCGAGCCGGTCGTCCAAGTCGGCGAGCAGGGCCTCCTCGTTCGGCGGCGCCGCCTGGCTCTCCTTCGCCGGACCGGGCTGGAGAGCTTCCTCCAGCATCGGCGCGTACTCGTTCACGCGCCGCTCGATCCAGATGACGATACTGCTGTCTGCCGGGCTTTCGAAGAAGTCCGACACTCTTTCAGGATCCTGCCTCGCCGCTGAGCAGGCCGCCTGGTTTCGAACCGAAGCCGTGCGAGAGGCCGCCCCCCAATCTCGCCCGTATGGGGTCGCCCTGGAGCTTGGCCTGCATGATCTCCCTGGGCTCCCGATTTCCGTAGTAGTTCTCTTCGCTGGAGGTCTTGTGGAAGCCGTACTTCTTGTAGAGACCCAGGGCCGCTTCGTTGTTCGGCCGGACGGTGATCAATACCCGCCGCGCACCCCGGGACGCGCAACTGGCCAAGACCGCCGCTAACAACCGGTCGCCGTAGCTTTGGCCCCGGTAGTCTTCCGAGACCGCGAGAGCGAGCAGCCATGCTTTGCGGTGGTTCGACACCACCGTCGCCAGAGCGTATCCGCAGATCGTCTCGTCGGCCTCGATCACCAGGAAGATGCTCTGCGGCCGGGCGTCCATATGCTGGCGTAGGACGAACAGCGGATAAGGCATCTCGGGGAATACCTCGCGGTCCAGGTCCGCCACCGATTCAAGATCCTCACGCCTCGCCCAGCGCAACTCCGCCCCGGCGGCCGAAGCCCGGTCCTGATCCGATCTGTGATCGGAACGGCTGACTGTCGAGGCGTCGCCGGACGAGTTCATGAGCTACTCCATACTGGGCGTGCGAAGCGCGCCCGACCCGAGGTTCGGCCGAGGCGAGGGGACGACGAGGTTCCCGGTGACCGCTCGGCCCGGACGGTCACCGGTCCCGGACCGGGGATCTGCGGTACCCGATCGCCTCCCGCCCGGCCGGCGCCTTCGAAATCAGGCGGTTGATCTCTATCTCCCACCTGTCCTGGTATCCGGTGACCTCGAACACGCCCTCCCACAGCCTCCGCATCGCCTTTCCGCGCGCCGGGAGCCAGAGCCCGTACAACTCGTCGATGAAGACCGGCACGATCCGGGACGCCTCGCCGCGCGTGGCCTTCTCGTTGGCACTGGCCGCGACGCCGAGCAGCCAGATGTGCAGGGCCAGGTCCTCGGCGAACCGGACGAAGGTCTTCAGGTCATCCGGGCCGCCGGTCAGCCGCAAGGTGTAGGAGTTCTTGCCGGCGTTCTCCTTACGGATGCCCACCGTCTGCCGGCCGCCCTGCTGAAGGATCGCGGCCCAGCGCAGCTGCCCGGGCGTGGTGTTCAACGGGGTGCGGTAGTCGAGCCTCTTCTCGCCCATGGTCCGATGCACCGCCTGGACCGCCTTGTTCCCGATGGCGGCGATGTCCACGCCCTCCGCGGCCTCCGCCTGGTTGTCGGCGACGTCCAGATAGCCGTCCTCCAGCGCGATGGAGTCGTGCTTGCCGATGACCTCGACGACGCCCGGCTGCCGCAGGTAGTGGTCCCAGGTGCGGCGGTAGTCGGCCGTGGCCGCCACCAGCCGGGAGTACGCGGAGCCCTGCAGCACCCGGCCGCCGCTGAGCACGGCGTGCCAGGCCACCGTGCCGATGCCGCGGGCCCGGCCCTTGCCGTTGAGTCGCAGCCGGCAGTCCACGCCCTCGAGCTGATCCGGCGAGACGGCGCGTTTGACCGGATAGTCGACCCGGCTGACCGTGCGCCCGGGAATGAACTGCAGCAGTTCCCGGCCGACCTCGTCGGTCAGCACGGCCGTGTTCTGCACCAGGCAGGTCTCGACCGCCCCGAGGACGAGCGCGCCGCCGTCCTGCGGACCGATCCGCTCAGTCCCAGAGGTATTCACGGCGGATCCGATGCGAGCAGTTGGAGGAGATCGAGTAGGGGTACGGCTCGGCCGCGGCCGCCTTGGTGGCGAGTTCGAAGGCCTCGTCGACCAGGGAGATGTGGTTCATCACCACGTCGGCGGCGACCTCCGTGATCGAAGCCGAGCTGGGCAGGATCGACACCGCCCGATAGGCGCAGAACGGCGCCGCGGCGGGGTTGACCTTGATCACGGTCGGCAGTTCCTCCCAGGTGCGGGGAAGGCTGGTCGCGGCCGAGATGTCGCAGGGCACGGCCACCCGGCGGCCGTCGTTGCGCAGCATGCCGAGGCGCAGCAGATGCCAGACCGCCGTGAGCATCGAACAGGACCACACGCGCTCGATGCGCTTGCCGCCCCCGGGTTCCGGCACGGCGGCGACGCGGTCGTTGTAGAGCTCGGCGTCGATCAGCACGGAGTGACCGTGATTGCCGTACTCCTCGGGCTGGCGCCACTCGATCGCCTCCATCGCGGCGCCGACGTCCTCCGAGCGGCGGCCGTTGCTGACCCAGCCGCTGAGCAGCGGCGAGCTGCCCGAGCCGTTCGACCCCTCGATCGGCTCGGGGGTGATCAACCCGAGGACGATCTCGGCCAGCGGCACCCGCGAGCGGGAGTCCGGGTAGAACATGCTGCTCGCGTCGACGCACCCGGATTCGCGCGCGACGTAGTCGATGCGCAGTCCGGTCTCCCGCATGGCCTCGTTCAGCATCGCCAGGGCCACGGCCGGGCTGGGCCTCGGATCGGTCGGGTTCGTGTTGTAGTCGTCGATCATGAGGCAGGTGCTGATCCGGGCGTCCTTGCCGTGCGCCGCGCGGGCCTCTTCGACCGCGAGGGCGACCCGGGGCAGGACCGCCGCGAACTGGTCGCGCACGAGACCGAGGTCGGCCAGCTGACGCAGATACAGATGCCCCGCCTCGACCGAGAGGTGGGCGAAGGGCACCCGCTCGACGCCCGCGGACTCGGTCGCCTCGTGGTACTCGACGGCGATGTCCTCGCTCACCAGTCCTCCCACAGCGTCTCGTTGCTCAGGTTCTCGGCCAGCGACACGAAGGCCCGCACCGTCGCCTGGTTGGCCACCTTCGAGACTTCGACGTCGGCGTTGGAGACGATCTGCTCGCGCCACTGGAGCACCGGGTCGAACGGGATCTGGCCGGCCGTGTTCGCCCGGCCGAGCCTCTTCTGGTCGGCCAGCTCGGTCAGCTTCCGGTCGTATTCGCGCAGCCAGGACTCCTGTGCGGCGGTCTCGGCGCCGAATCTGGCCTCCTTCAGGTTGACCACGGCGGTGCGCACGTAGCGCAGCGACTTGCGCAGCGTCTCGCGGTCGTGGCCCCGGTCGACGCCCCCTTCGATCAGGCCTTTGCGGCCGAACACGAGGCCCTCCGCGGCGATGATGTGCTGCCGGGTCCAGCGGTGGAACACCAGCCAGCGGCAGATCGCCTGGTCCATCTGCGGCAGCGCGGTGGCCTCGAGCACCAGGTCCACCGCGTAGGAGCGGCCGGCCGAGAGGTCGACGATGATGAAGTCGAACTCGTTGTCCAGGTCGACCAGCAGCCGGGCGCAGCTCTCGGCCATCGAGTTCGGCTCGCCGCGGCCGGCCCGGCCGCGCGGTCCCGGCCGGCTGCGGGTGTCGAATTCACCCCCGTCGAGGTCGCCGGGGATCAGCACCAGCCGGCCCGCCGATCTGCGGCGCAGGTCGCGCAGACTGTCGTTGTCGGTCACGGCGGCCACTTCGAGCTGCTGCGGCCGCTTGCCGCGCAGGAAATAGCTGTGCAGGCCGTCCCCGGAGTCCACTCCGCGCTCGGCCTTGGGGATGTCGAACACCGCTCCGGCGGTGGGCGAACCGAAATCGAAGTCGAGGTACGCGACGTCGTCGCCCATGAGCGCGCGCCGGTAGGCGATGTTGCAACTCGTCACCGAACGCCCCGTACCGCCCTTGTCGGATGTGGCGAAGACGATCACCGGTCACAGCCTCCGATCCGCGTCCTGGCGGGCCGCGGCCAGTTCGTCGAGATCCCGCAGCACCTGCTCCACGATCGAGCGGGCGCTGGCGGGACGACTCGCGACCAGGAACTCGGCGCGCTGCAGGCGCAGCCCGGCCTCGCGCAGCCGCTCCTGGGTGGGCGAGCGCGGGTCGGAGGGAGCGGTCAGCTGCTCCTGGGAGAGCAGGTGATCGGCCTCCGCGACCTCCGCCTGGGCGGTCTCGACCAGGCTGTTGTCCGGGGCCACCGGGGACTCGGCGAACAGGGAGGCGGAGACGAGCATCTCCATGACCCGCTCGGTGATGCCCCAGACCGGCAGGTCCGAGTCGTTCGTCTCGAAGGCGAACGCGCCGGCCACGTTGTCCCACAGGCCGTTGGCGAGCCGGCGGGTCTGCATGTGCTCGCCGATGTCGTCGGACACGCGCAGCAGCCGGGAGCGGGTACGCCAGTCCAGCGAGTTGCGCGCGGCGCGCAGGGCGGTCTTGCCCAGCTGCGGGGCGAAGTCGACGACGTTCCAGGCCAGCGCCGGGCCGCCCTTCTCCGAGCCGGGCATCGGAATGCGCAGGCCCGGGTGGTGCAGGGCGACGGCTCCGTCCTGCGCGTTCAGGGCGCGGCGGCTGATCCGGCCGCGCTGGGCCAGTTCCTCGGAGATCGCGGCCAGCCGCACGAGCAGCTGCTCCTGGGTCGGCTCGCGCGAGTTGCCGACTCGCTGCACGACCAGGGCCGCGGCCAGCAGCGAATAGTACTCGGAGACCTGGTCGTCGGTGGTGGCCCAGGGGATGTCCTCGACCGGCAGCTTGTTGTCGCCGAACAGCGCGATCGCGGACCAGTACTCGAGCGTCAGGCCCCAGCGAAGCTGCAGGGCCTCGCGCATCACCTGCTGCTGCCCGGTCAGCAGGCCGAGCCGGTTCGTGCGCTCGGAGAAGAGGTCGATCAGACCGTCGAGCGCCTGGACGGTGAAGTAGAGCGACGGGCGCGGTTCGGCCAGGCCGTCGCTCTGCTTCACCTCGGCCGCCGAGCCGATGTCGACCTCGGGCGCGTTGTTGGTCACCCCCCAGGCCCAGCCGCACTCGAAGAACTTGCCCGCGTCCAGCTCGTCCTCCACCGAACGCAGGCCGAAGGTCAGGTCGCGCAGCTTGGCCCGGATCGGAGCCAGCCGGGTGAGCAGGGCGTTGTTGGCGGTGCGCCCGGTGTTGCGCCCTTGGCTGATGGTGCGCACCAGCGCCTGCTCGGCCGGGGAGCCGGTCGGCATGACGCTGATGGAGAAGGACCGGAGCAGGCCGACCATCGAGGCGTCGAGCCGGCGGTCGAGCCGGCTGCAGACGACGTCGATCTCGTCCACCAGATCCTTGCGGGTGAGCTGGCGCTGGAAGCTGCGGGCGAAGCCCTTGGCGGCCAGGCAGAAGGTCAGGGCCATCGAGTAGGCGTCGACGACCTCGTATTCGGTCTGCTCCGGTGAGATCGTCTCGTCGGCCGAGAGCGCGGAGAGGTAGCTCTTCGAGCTGAAGATCGGGTTGCCGGCGTCGTCGGTGTACCGGTCGAGGTATTCGGTGATCTGCCGGACCAGCAGTCGCGGGATGTCGCGCTCGTCGCCCAGCGGTTTGAGCGTCTCGAGAACGTCGTCCCGGATCGAGTCCGGCCGGTCCAGGGCCAGCGATTCGATCTCCGTGGACGGGTAGAGCAGGATCAGCAGCTGCTCGGCGTCGTTGATGCTACTGGACTGGTCTCGCCCGCCCCAGCGCCACTGCTCCTCGCCGTAGCAGTACCGCGCGTAGGCAGTCCACAGATCGAGCAGGCGTTGTCTCGGATTGGTCTTCAATGCGGCTCCCGCCCCCTGCCGGCCGGTCCTTCCCAAGCGGGCGGTGGCCGTGGCTGCGACTGAATTCTGCCGACCTCCTACCCATGATGAAGAGCTCTGATTCTTTGAACAATGGGTGTATCGAACCCCACTCCTAGGACCGGCTCGACACGCTCAACGCCCGGTATATCTGGGCGCACGACGCCATTTCCGACCCCTTCTGCGAATAAGGGCACTCACTTCATCTTCCGTTCGCGGGGGTCGCTTCCAGTCCCATGGACCCCGGTGGTCGCGGGGGCCACGGCAGTTGCCAACTTGTAGGAACAGGATCTAGCTTGTACCTACAAGTGTGAGGAGGCTTCATGGCGGCCGAGAACGCGGCGCTCTACCAGGACCTCGCGGCCGGGCTTCGGCGCGCGATCGGCGACGGCACGTATCCGCCCGGGTCGCAGCTGCCCTCGGAGCACGAGCTCGCCCGGGTGCACGGGCTGGCGCGGAGCACGGTGCGGCGGGCGCTGGGGATCTTGGCGGAGGACGGGGTGATCGCCACGCAGCAGGGGGCGCGGCGGACGGTGCTGGCGCAGCCGCGGGTGCAGAGCTTCAGCCGGCTGCGCTCCTTCTCGCGCTGGGCGCAGTCCATCGGGGAGGTGCCGGGCGGGCGGGTGGAGCTGCTCGAGCGGCGGGCCGCCACCGAGACGCAGGCCCGCGAACTCGGCCTGGCCGCCGGGGATCCGCTGGTCTACCTGGTCCGGGTCAGGCTGCTGAGCGGCGTGCCGATGATGATCGAGCGGACGGCGTACGCGGAGCGGGCCGGGCTGCGGCTGTCCTTCCTCGACCTGGAGCGGGAGTCGATCTCGGAGCGGCTGGAGGAGCACGGGATCGTCTTCGCCCACGCGGAGCACACCATCGACGCCGTCAACGCGAGCGCCGAGGACGCGCGCCTGCTCGAGATCGAGCTGGGGCGCGCGATCCTGCGCGAACGCCGGCGCACGACCGACCCGCAGGGCCGGCCGCTGGAGTGGTCGGAGGACCGCTACATCGGCGACGGCGTCGCCTTCACCGTTCGCAATTCCCTCGCCCTGGCGCCGTTGACGCGCGACCGGGCCGTTCCCCCGACCCCGACCCCGCCCCCGACAGGAAGCGCTCCGTGAACCCGCAACCTACCGCCCGGATCGAAGCCGGCGGCGCCGAACTCGTCCTCGACGATGCCCGCTACCCCGCCATCTGGCTTCGGGACAACTGCCCGTGTGCCGACTGCGCGCTACCCGGCAGCGGCCAGAAGCTTTTCGGCATCACCGACCTCCCCTCCCCCGCCGAGTTGACGATCGTCGAGGCCGCATACGGGTCCGGCGAAGTATCCGTCCGCTTCGCGCCCGGCGGCCACACCTCGCGCTTCGCAGAGTCCTGGCTTCGTGCGCACCGGCTCGGCGCCAACTTGCCGTACGACGACCGGGCCGAGGATGCGAAGGTGCTCTGGAACAGAGCGACCTTCGCCTCCGCGGATTCGCTTCCGGGCGCTTCGTTCGCGCAGTTCGCTCGTGACGAGTCCACCCGCCTCGGCTGCCTCGATGCCCTGCTGACGTACGGCTTCTTTCTGCTCCACGACGTCGCGGTCCGCGAACGCGCCGTCCTGGAGGTCGCCGAGACGTTCGGGTACGTGCGGGAGACCAACTACGGCTCGCTCTTCGACGTGCGCGTGGAGCAGAATCCTGCGAATCTCGCCTTCAGCTCGCTGCCGATCACGCCGCACACCGACAACCCGTACCGCGACCCGGTGCCGACCATTCAGCTCCTGCACTGCCTGGCGAACGCGGCCGGCGGCGGGGAGTCCGGGCTGGTCGACGGCTTCGAAGCCGCGGCCGCGCTGCGCGAGCAGAACCCTGACGCGTTCGACCTGCTGGCTCGTACGCCCGTCACCTTCCGGTACGCCGACGAATCGGCCGATCTGGCCGCGACGAACCCGATGATCGACGTCGACGTGCTCGGCCGGATCAAGGGGATCCGCTTCAACAACCGCTCGATGCGGCCGTTGACCGGCCGGCTGCCGGTCGAGCGGGTCGCAGAGTTCTACCAGGCCTACCGGGCGTTCGCGGAGCTGCTCTACCGGCCCGGGGCCCAGCTGAACTTCCGGCTCGAGCCGGGTGACTGCGTGGTCTTCGACAACACCCGCACCCTGCACGCGCGCACCGGCTTCACCGCCGGCGGGCACCGGCACCTGCAGGGCTGTTACGCCGACCTCGACGCCGCCGCCAGCGCCCGCAGCATCCTGCGACGGGCGCGGGCGGAGGCGGCTCAGGGCTCGAAGTCCTCGTAGCTCGCCGAGAACGGCGCCGGCGCGGGCCTGGCCGACGCGGCCCCGCCGAAGCTGACCGCCGCGCGGTGCAGGGTCCCGGCCAGGCCGCCCCAGTCGTAGGCGGTCTCGGCGTGCTCGGTCTGGTCCACGCCGGTGATCTCGGCCTCCGCGCTCACCCGCAGGCCGACGGTGGCGTGCACCAGCTTGGCCAGCGCGAAGGAGAGCACGAACGAGTACACCAGGATGATCCCGCCGCCCTCGGCCTGGGCCCCGAGCTGGTCGAAGCCGCCGCCGTAGAACAGCCCGACCCTGGCCCCGTTGGAGAACCCGGCGACCTCGGCGGGCGCGGCGAACAGGCCGATGCAGAGCGTGCCGACGATGCCGCCGATCAGGTGCACCCCGACCACGTCGAGCGAGTCGTCGAAGTCGAAGCGGTGCTTGAGGTTCACCGCGTAACAGCACACGAATCCGGCGATGAGCCCGACGAAGAGCGCGCCGGTCGGGGAGACCGAGCCGCAGGCGGCGGTGATCGCGACCAGGCCGGCCACCGCGCCGGAGGCGGCGCCGACCGTGGTGAACGTCCCGTGCTGGGCCTTCTCCGCGGCCAGCCAGCCGAACACCGCCGTGCACGCGGCGATCTGGGTGTTGAGGAACACCACCGAGGCCTGGCCGGCCGAGGTGAGCGCGGAGCCGGCGTTGAAGCCGAACCAGCCGAACCACAGCAGTCCGGCGCCGAGCATCACCAGCGGCACGTTGTGCGGGCGCATCGGGTCCTTGCGGAAGCCGATCCGCTTGCCCACCACCAGCGCGCAGGCCAGCGCTCCGGCGCCGGAGTTGATCTCCACGGCCGTGCCGCCGGCGAAGTCCATGACGTGCAGCTTCGCGTTGATGAAGCCGTTCGGCGAGAAGACCCAGTGCGCGATCGGGAAGTAGACGAGCGTCACCCAGCCGGCCACGTACACGGCCCAGCCGACGAACTTGGTCCGGTCGGCGATCGCGCCGGAGATCAGGGCCGGGGTGATGATGGCGAACATCAGCTGGAAGCAGGCCACCGCGAAGATCGGCACGCCGCTCGAGCCGTAGAGCGCGAGGTGGCTGCCGGGCTTGATCCCGGTGTCCACGCCGTGCATGCCCCACTGCGCGAAGGTGCCCCAGAAACCGTTGCCGTGTGCGTCGTTCGCGTTACCGAACCCCACGGACCATCCGTAGAGAACCCACGCGACGCTGACCACGGCGATGCAGATGAAGTTCATCATCAGCATGTTCAGCACGCTCTTCGCGCGGACCATGCCGCCGTAGAAGAACGCCAGTCCGGGCGTCATGAGCAGGACCATCGCGGAGCTCGCGAGCACCCACGCGGTGTTGCCGGTGTCCACAGTCGGCACGATTACGGTTCCTCCGGTCGGCGCAGCTCTCGTCAAGGTCAGCAAGCGCGATGCGATGCGCCCATACGATCTCCGCGCCCGGTTACCGGGCGCGGCGCGAGATGTTTCGTTCCGGTGACAGATGCAACGCGAAGGTTACGTCTAGTTGACGCGCGCCCCGGCGGGACGCGGCGGGGGTTGCGTCCACGGGCCCGGCAGCGCACACTTTGCAGTGCAAACTTTGCGATGCAAACTTTGACGCGACGAGCCAGGGGGCGACGTGACCACCGTGCCGGCAGAGATTCCCGAGCCCGATCGAGGCGCGGCCGCCGCGGCCGGCGACCTGGTCGCCGAGCTGCGCTCGATCCGGCGGCGCACCCGCCGCCTCCGCCGCGCGTACGGCTTCCCGCTGCTGGTCTTCGGGGTCCTGATCGCCGCGGCCGCTCCGCTCTACGTCCAGCATGAGCCGCATCCGGGCCTGAGCGCCGGGGTGTCGGGGCCGGATCCGGCCTGGGTCCAGAGCTTCGGCGGCATGGTGGACGGCTACCGCGACTCCGCTCCGGTCACGCTCGCCGTGTTCTGGCTCGCCGCCATCGCGGTCGGCGCGGCGGCGATGGTGCTGTGGTACCGCCGCCACGCCCGGCAGACCGGCGTGCGGAGCCGCGTGGCGCCGAGCATCCTGACCTGGGCGGCGGTCAGCGCGCTCGTGATCGGCCTGCCGCTCTTCGGCCGGAACTGGTTCATCTCGGAGCTGGGGTGGAACGCGAGCTACCGCGGCACGCTCGCGCTGCTCGTGATCGGCCTGGGCCTGTGCGTCCTGGCCGCGACGGAACGCAGCCTGTTCCTCGCCGTCACGGCTCTCGCCTTCTGCGCGACCGCCGTCTACAGCATGCTGGGCGACCCGGAGAACACGGTCTTCCGGGTGCTCTCCTGGTGCGGAGTGCGCGACGATCAGATGCCGTATACACTCGCGCCGATGGCCGCGGTCCTGTTCCCGGCCGCCGTGCTGCTCATCGGCGCGGCCGTCGCCGCCGGCCCGCCGCACCTGCCGAAGCGGAAGAGTGCCGCCCGATG
This sequence comes from Actinospica robiniae DSM 44927, assembly GCF_000504285.1. Classification (NCBI taxonomy): domain Bacteria; kingdom Bacillati; phylum Actinomycetota; class Actinomycetes; order Catenulisporales; family Actinospicaceae; genus Actinospica; species Actinospica robiniae. The sequence continues at coordinate 2,832,736 of NZ_KI632511.1, forward strand.
ACGCTCGAGAACCCGCCGGCCGCCCACCCCACCGCAGACCTCGACGACGTCGTCCACCAGCGCAACCGGCTCGGCATCCTGACCGTCGTGGCCGAGGCGGACGAGGCCGAGTTCTCCTTCCTCCAGGACGTCCTCGGCCTGACCGCCGGCAACCTCAACCGCCACCTCGCCGTGCTGTCCAAGGCCGGCCTGATCGCCCTGCGCAAGAAGGACACCCGCGGCGGCCGCCCGAAGACCTGGGTCAAGATCACCGAGTCCGGGCGCAAGGCGCTCGCCCGCGAGATGTCCGCCCTCGAGCAGCTGCTGCGACGCCACCAGGCCGGGCCTACCTCTCCGCCTTAGCCTTCAGGCTCGCTCCGACCGACGCGGCGGCCACGCACAGCACCGCGAGCCACTGCGGCCAGTGCAGCGACTCGCCGAGCACGACGAGGCCGACGAGGGCGGCCACCGCGGGTTCGAGGCTCATCAGGATGCCGAAGACCCGCGGCGGGATCTTGCGGAGCGCCTCGAGCTCGAGCGAGTACGGGATCACCGACGACATCAGCGCGACGCCGAGGCCGGCCGCGAGCACCCAGGGGCGCAGCAGCGCCGTTCCCCCTTGCGCGATGCCGAACGGCACCACCATCAACGCCGCGACGGCCATGCCCAGAGCCAGGCCGTTGCCGGCCGTGGTGTGCCGGCCCAGTGCCGCGCCGGCCAGGATGTACACGCCCCAGCACGTCCCGGCGGCAAGGGCGAGCAGTATGCCGACGAGGTCGAGGCCGCCTCCTCCCGCGTCCATCAGCAGCACCACGCCGCCGGCCGCGAGCAGCGCCCAGAGGCCGTCGAGCCAGCGCCGGGACCCGAGCAGCGCCACCGCCAGCGGGCCGAGGAACTCGATCGTCACCGCGACGCCGAGCGGGATGCGGGCCAGCGCGAGGTAGAAGCACAGGTTCATCGCGCCGAGGGTCACCCCGTAGCCGGCAATCACCGCCCAGGTGCGGCGGGTCAGCCGCGGCGACGGCCGCCAGGCGAGCATCAATACCGCCGCCGCGAAGAAGATCCGCAGCGAAACCGTGCCGAGGCTGCCCACCGTGCCGAACAGGTGCGTGGCCAGCGCGGCGCCCACCTGGACGCTGATGATGCCGAGCAGCACCAGCGCCGGCGGCGGGATCTCGCCGAAGGCGCGGCGGGCTGAGACGGTCGGTGCGAGCCGAAGGGCCGGCGCGCGGCCGGCCCCGTCGTCGACGTGCAAGGTGGTGGCCATTCAGGGATTATCTCCAGCCGGATCTTGCCGCGTCACGCGGCCTTCAGGTCGGCGCGCCGCTCGGCCAGCCAGCTGAGCATGGTGTGCGCGCTGTAGCGCTGGTGCATGCGCAGGGAGGGCGACAGCGCGTCTTCCGGCTGGATGCAGCGCCCGACGAAGAAGCCGGCTATGCCCGCGAGCACGCTGTCGACCTGCTCCGGGTCGGCCCCCGCCGCGGCGGGATGCCGGGCCAGCAGGGCGGTGGCATCGTGTCCGTCCGCGGCTGCGTCGGTCCGCTCGGTCCAGCGCAGCCGGGGCGCGGGCACCCCGGCCGGGAGCAGCGAGTTGATGCGCGCCTCGATCACATAGCTCTCGGCGGCGAACGGCGCCTCGCGCGCGCCCGCGGCCTTCACGAACCAGCAGCCGCCGCGCCCGCGCACCCGGGCGGCGAAGCCGGAGGTGAACCCGCAGCCCGCGCTCGCCTCCGCGCGTGCCTGCCCGCCGACCCGGGCGGAGATCACGGCGCGCACTCCGGCCGGCAGCCCGTCCCAGCCGATCCGGCGGGCGGTGCTCTCGTACGCGGGGCGTGCCGGCGGGGTCGCGAGCGTGTCCATGGAGGTCAGCATGCCAAGGTCGGCGCGCGGGGCGCCACTGATATCGGTGAGCCCTCGCCCTGTGAAGGACGGCCTACAACGGCTCATCATTCGCCACAATTCGGGTAGCCGAATGCGCATGGCTACCGCGATTCATGAGACCGAGCTCAAGTACGACGCACCGGCCGGCACACCGCTGCCCGAGCTGCTGGACCTGGGCGAGCTGCCGCATGTGGCCTCGCAGTCGGCGGCAGCGACCGTGAAGTTGGACGCGACGTACTACGACACCGCCGCGTACGACCTCGCCCGGGCCGGCATCACGCTGCGCCGACGGACTGGCGGCAAGGACGCCGGCTGGCACCTGAAGGTTCCGGAGGGTGCCGCGAGCACGCGGACCGAGCTGGGGCTTCCGCAGGGGTCCGAGCCGCCGGCCGAGTTCGTCGAGCTGCTCACCGCGCGATTGCGGGGCCGGCCGCTGCACCCGGTGGCCACGATCACCACGCGGCGCAGCCTGTGCGCTCTCGTCGACGCCGACGGTAGCCCGCTGGCCGAGATCGCGCACGACACCGTCACGGCCGCGGCCATGGGCAGCGAGGCGGCGCTCAAGCGGTGGACCGAGGTCGAGGTCGAGCTCGCCGCCGACGTGGACGCCGGCCAGGGCGCGCGGCTGCTGAAGGCGGCCGACCGCACGCTGCGTAGCAGGGGGCTGACGCCGTCTGCGCATCGGATGAAGCTCGCCGCCGCACTGGCGGACGCGTTGCCGCAGGAGCCGGAGTTGCGGCTGCAGAAGGCGGGTGCCGCCGACGTCGTGCGCGCCTACCTGCGCGAGCAGTGCGAACAACTCCTGCGGATGGACCTGCTCGTGCGACGCTCCGAAGCCGACGCGATCCACCGCATGCGGGTGGCCGCCCGCCGCAGCCGGGCCGCGTTGCAGGAGTTCGGCACGCTGTTCGGCGGCCTGCGCACCCAGCAGCTGATCAATGAGCTGCGTTGGCTCGGCCAAGAGCTCGGCGCGGCCCGCGACCAGGAGGTGCTGCGGGATCTGTTTCTCCGCCAGCTCGATGAGATCCCGGTCGAGTCCGTCCTCGGTCCGGTGCGGGCCCGCATCGCCGGCCACTTCGCGCCGCTCGTCGCCGACGCGGAAAGGCGTGTCGGCGAAGTGCTGAACTCGCCGCGGTATCTGGACCTGCTCAACGATCTGGAGGACTTCGTCGCTGCCCCGCCGTCGATCGAGGCCGACGCGGAGGAAGCTCAGCGTCCTGCGAAGCGTGCGCTCCCGCGGATGGTGCGCCGCTCCCAGCGCCGCGTCGGGCGCAGAATGCGCGCGGCGACGCAGTCGCTTCCCGGCGAGCGTGACAGTGCCCTGCATTCCGCGCGCAAGGCCGCGAAACGCGCGCGATACGCCGCGGAGGCCGCGTCGCTCGCCCTCGGCAAGAAGCCGCGCAAGTCGGCGAAGGCACTCAAGAAGCTTCAGTCGAGCCTCGGCCGTCATCAGGACGCGGCGATCGCGTCCGACGTGCTGCGGACCGTGGCACTGCGGGCCCATGCCGAGGGCGAGAACGCGTACACGTACGGCCTGCTGCACGAACGGCTGGCCGCACACCGCGACCGATCCGCCGAGCACGCGCGCCACGACTGGCTACGGGCGAACCGGCGCAAGCGCACAGCCTGGATGAAATCGTAAGAATATTGATCAACTGCCACTGATTCGCCGAGTACCACTATTGCGACGTCATGCCGTCCGCCCGTACGGACGATAATGCCGGGCATGGGAAGACAAGATTCACGTCCTGTGGTGATTCTCGCCGACGACGATGACGCGATCACGTCCAACCTGGCCCCCTTCCTCGAAAGGGCCGGGCTTGCCGTGCACGTCGCCTCGGACGGCGAGGCCGCACTGGAACTGGTGGAACGGCTCGACCCGGACGGATGCATACTCGACGTGCTCATGCCCCGTGCCGACGGCCGGGAGGTGCTGCGCCGGCTGCGCGCCGACGGCCACTGGCTGCCGGTGATCCTCCTGACGCAGGTGGGTGAATCGACCGAACGCGCGATCGCCCTGGAGGAGGGGGCGGACGACTACCTCAACAAGCCGTTCGACCCGTACGAGCTGCTGGCGAGGTTGCGCGCGGTGCTGCGCCGCGCCCGGCCGGGGCGCAGGCCGCTGTCCGCGTCGCCCGCGCTGCGGGCCGGCAGCCTGCGGATGGACCGGATCTCGCGCCGGGCCTGGCTCAAGGACACCGAACTCCTGCTGACGCCGAAGGCGATGCTGCTGCTCGACTACCTGCTCACCCACCCGGACGAGCTGATGAGCCGAGATCGGTTACTCGAGGTGCTGTGGGGGTTCGACTTCCCGGTCGGAACGCGCGCCGTGGACAACCGGATCGCGGAACTGCGGCGGGCGCTCGGCGACGAGCCCACCCGCCCGGAGTGGATAGCGACCGTGCCCGGCCAGGGGTATCGGTTCGTCGCGCGAGTGGACGAGGTGCGATGACGCGGCTGGTACCCGGGAGCCTGCTACGGCTGCGGCTGCTCGCTCCCTTGCTGGGCGGAATCGCCCTCGGCCTCGTCATCGAGCTGACCGAACCCGAGACCAGGCTGTACGCGCTGGTCTCGCCCGCGCTGCTGGTGGGCGTGGCCGGCCTGCTCGGCACCGTGGTTCCGGCCTTCCTCACCGTGATCCGGCAGCGGTCCGCCGCGGCGACCGAGGCGGCGGTGGGCGAGGCGGTGGCCAAGGCGGCCGAGGACCGGCTGCGTTTCCTGATGCGGCTCGACCACGAGCTGAAGAACCCGCTGACCGCCATCCGCGCCGGGCTGGCGAACATCGAGCAGGTCGGGCCGGTGGTGGCGGCCGAGACCTCCGCGAGCGCCGCCCTGGCCAGCGTCTCGGCGCAGGCGAACAGGATCGCCCGGCTCGTCGGCGATCTGCGCAAGCTGGCGGACCTGGAGACCAGGGCGATCGAGGCCGCGGCGGTGGACCTGCCCGCTCTGCTGCACGAGGTGACCGAAGCCGCCGAGGCGATCCCGCTGGCGAGCGAGCGGGTCGTCCGGGTGAACGTGCCGCAGGCGCCGTGGCCGCTTCCGCTCGTCGAAGGCGACCGGGACCTGTTGTTCATCGCGCTGCAGAACCTCGTCGCCAACGCGGTCAAGTTCTCCGCACCCGGCGACACGGTGGAGATACGCGCCAGCGAGGACGGCAACTGGGTGCTGCTGGAGGTCGCCGACACCGGGGCGGGGATCCCCGAGGACGAGATCGGCGAGGTCTGGCACGAGCTCGCCCGGGGCCGCGCGGCCCGCAGTGTGCCCGGTACCGGGATCGGGCTCGCCCTGGTCCGTGTCGTGATCACCCGGCACGGCGGGCAGGTCGCGATCCGCAGCCGGGACGGGCAGGGCACGGTGGTCAGCATCCGGCTTCCGGTGCAGGGCCGTACCGGAATCGCGCCCGCTGTCGCAGTCCCGCGACAGCGCCGCGATTTCCGCGGCAAAGCGCGTGCCTAGGGTGAATTTGGCAACGACCGGACTTACCTGGAGGCATTCGATGAACACGTACCGCCGCATGGCCATGACCGTAACGACGACCTGCGCGGCAATCGCGTCGCTGGGCGCGTGCTCCGCCGGGGTGACCTCGGCGGACCCGAAGACGCCCGTCTCCGCTGCCGTGAGCCGCGCCGGATCCTCGCCGACCGCGTCCCCCACTCATGCGACGTCGGCTTCCGCCGCTGCGGCCGGTACGGTCCACGTAGACGGGCCGATCGGTTCCTTCCCGATTCCGAGCGGTGCGCAGGTGGTGGCGAACATGCCCTGCGGCAAGGAGGTCCTCATCGAGCTGGGCTCGGTGACCCCCACTCAGGCGTCGACCTTCTACACTGCGGCTCTTCCTCAGGCGGGCTACCAGATCACGGTCAACACACTGAGTTCCGACCCCACCACCGGGGCCGCGAAGGGCATGGCGGAGTTCACCTTCACCGGCCACGGATATACGGGCCTGATCATCGCGATGGCCAACCTCGGCGCGGACGCTTCCGCTGATCCTTCCGTGGGCAGTCTGCCCGGCAACATGGCCGAGAACGCCGTCGAGATCTCGCTGACCCCGGCCGGCACGACCCCCAAGTCTTCGTGCGGCTGACGCTGAGGACGGGGCGCCAGTGTCGTCGCTCCTCGACACCCTGCGGTCATGGACCCTGCCGAGGCGGATGCTCATCGCGAAGAAGCGAGACGGCTCGCAGTAGTCTTCAGACTACTGCGAGCCGTCTCGCTTTGACGCAGATCTCTTACTCCCGATCGATGTCGGGGTCCTCCTCCACGTGCACCGCCGCTTCCTCGGCGCTCGCGGCACCGGCGTCGATGCCGACGTCGGACGCCGTCAGCTCATTGTCGGTGTCGGAGTGGGTGCCTTCGTCCGGCGCGACCAGCCGGCCGGACCGAGCGCCCCCCGCCTCCGGGTCGATCGGTTCGCCGGTGCCGCCGGGCAGGTCGCCGACCCCGTCCCGCTGCTGGTCCTCGCCCACGTCGGGCTCCTCTTGGGCCAACCGCTCATCGAGCGTCTCGCCCTCGCGCTGCTCCGCCGCGGTGATGCCGATCTTCTCGGCTCCCAGCGGTTTCTCCGGCGGCGAGTAACCCTCGTCGAGGGTCTCGTCGTAGTCGCGCTCGCCGACCGCGTCCTCGAGGTCGAGGGGCGCCGCGTCGGCCTGTTCCTCGTTCTCGGGCTGGTAGACGTCGTCGCCCATCTCGTCGTCGCTCATGAAGCGGCCCCGGTGAGCGAGGGGAAGCGGTCCCAGACCCGGTGCGTGCCCATCAGCTCGCTGATCTGACTCAGCACGGTCGTGCCGTCGGCGCCGACGACGATGCCCGGCGCGTCGCCGGGAATGCCGGTGGCCCGTAGGGCGAGTTCGCCGTCTCCCCAGGCGCCGATGGCTTTCGAGTGCCGCCAGGCCTCAGTGAGCAGCAGGGTGATTCGCGGGTCCACGGCGTGCTGCGCGCCGGTGGGGGCGCCCGCTTTGGCGTCGCGGCTGGGGTGCGCGTCCGGGGCGGGCGCGGGGGCGCCGGCGAAGAACGGGCAGCCGCCGTCGAGCGAGTTGGGCTTGTACGGCGCCACGCCGGTGTGCACCGCGTCCTGGTGGAAGCCGTCGCGCAGCATGTCGTTGACCGGCGCGTGGGTGCGGTTGATCGGGATCTGGGCGAAGTTCGGGCCGCCCAGCCGGGTGATCTGGGTGTCGAGGTAGGAGAAGAGCCGGCCGGCCAGCAGCGCGTCGTCGGTGACGTCGATGCCGGGCACGAGGTGGCCGACGTGGAAGGCGACCTGCTCGACCTCGGCGAAGAAGTTCGTCGGGTTGCCGTTGAGGGTCATCAGGCCGAGCGGCCGCACCGGGGCGAGCTCTTCCGGGACGATCTTGGTGGGGTCGAGCAGGTCGATGCCCTCGAAGGTCTGCTCGGGGGTGTCCGGGAAGGTCTGCACGCCGAGCTCCCACTGCGGGTAGGCGCCGGCCTCGATGGCGTCGTAGAGGTCGCGGCGGTGGAAGTCCGGGTCGGCGCCGCCGATCAGCTGCGCCTCCTCCCACACCAGCGAGTGCACGCCGAGCTTCGGCTTCCAGTGCCACTTGACCAGGGTGCTCTCCCCCGCCGCGTTGACCAGGCGGAACGTGTGGACGCCGAAGCCCTCCATCATCCGGAACGAGCGCGGGATGCCGCGGTCGGACATGTTCCACAGGGTGTGGTGGGTGGCTTCGGTGTGCAGCGAGACGAAGTCCCAGAAGGTGTCGTGGGCGCTCTGCGCCTGCGGGATCTCCCGGTCCGGGTGCGGCTTGCCGGCGTGGATGACGTCCGGGAACTTGATCGCGTCCTGGATGAAGAAGACCGGCATGTTGTTGCCGACGAGGTCGAAGACGCCTTCATCGGTGTAGAACTTCGTGGCGAAGCCGCGGGTGTCGCGGACGGTGTCGGCCGAGCCGCGCGAGCCGAGCACGGTGGAGAAGCGCACGAACACCGGCGTCTCGACCTCGCCGGTGAGGAAGGCCGCCTTGGTGATCTTCGCGGCCGTGCCGTAGCTGCGGAACACCCCGTGCGCGCCGGCTCCGCGCGCGTGCACGACCCGCTCGGGGATGCGCTCGTGGTCGAAGTGCATGACCTTCTCGCGCAGGTGGTGGTCCTGCAGCAGGATCGGCCCGCGCGGGCCCGCCTTGAGCGAGTGGTCGCTGTCCGGGAGGCGGACGCCCTGCGCGGTGGTGAGGTACTCGCCGTTCTGCGCCCGGGCGTCGTCGCCCGCGTCGGGTCCGCGGCCGGTGGCCGAGAGCGGCGCGGGCTGCGCCTGGTCCGGCTTCGGCGGCAGCGGCGCCCGGGGCTCGGTGGGTTCGGAGACCGTCGCCGGCTCCGCGCCGGGCGCGCCCGGCGCCTCGGCGTGCGGCCGATCGCCGCCGGAGGCCGCCTCCGTCATCTTCTCGACCATCTTCCTGACCGGACCAGGCTCGTTCATGGCACTCCCGCTCGTACGCACGCCTTCGTTCGGATAGCAGAGGACTGCGGCAGTCGGGGAGGTCCGCCGCGGTCGGCGGCCGGGTTCTGGGGCCGGCCTCCGGAGCGGCGGACCTCGTTCCGACGCGGCGCGACCCATGCCCCCCCACCGGGCAAACATGCGCGGCGGTGTGGAGATCAACCCGTTCGGGCCTGTCGCCCACGCGCATGACCGGGGCCGAAACGGGCACTACAGGCGACTGTCCGCAAGCCGCCGGATCGGCGGGCTTTGCCCGGCCCGCGGTCCCCCGGCCCGACGTGAGGAGAGCGGCACCGATGACTACCGGGGAAGAAACGCTGAGGATGGCGCCGACGCGGCAGATGGCCGTGGTCACCGGGGCGTCGAGCGGCATCGGCTCCGCCCTGGCGGACGAGCTCGTCGAACAGGGCTTCGACCTGGTCGTCGCCGCCGAGGACGAGGGCATCGTGGAGACGGCCGAGCGCCTCACCGCCCGCGGTGCGGTGGTCCGCCCGGTGCGGGCCGACCTGTCCACCTTCGACGGGGTGGAGCAGCTGGTCAGCGCCACCGGCTCGGTCGGCCGGCCGATCGAGGTGCTCGCGGTGAACGCGGGCGTCGGCGCCGGCGGCGGCGGCGGCGGCGATTTCGCCCGCGACCTCGATCTGGACACCGAGCTGCGCCTGGTCGCGCTCAACTGCGCCGGCTCGGTCCACCTGGCCAAGCGGATGCTGCCCGACATGGTCGAGCGGCACGCGGGCAAGGTGCTGTTCACCTCGTCGATCGCGGCCGCCGCGCCCGGGCCGTACCACGCCGTGTACGAGGCGTCGAAGGCGTTCGTCGGGCAGCTGTCGCAGTCGCTGCGCGAGGAGCTGCGCGACACCGGCGTGACGGTGACCTCGCTCATGCCCGGCCCGGCCGACACGAAGTTCTTCAAGCGGGCCCGCACGCAGGACACGAAACCCGGCTCCGGCCCGAAGGAGGACCCGGCCGACGTCGCCCGGGAGGCCTACCAGGGCCTGATGGCGGGCAAGGACCACGTGGTCGTCGGGTCGTGGCGGAGCAAGGCGCAGGCCGCGGCCGCCCGGGTCATGCCGGCGACCGCCGGCGCCAAGACGCAGCGTTCGACGACCGAGTCGGGTTCCGATTCCAGCTCCGACTCCAAGGGCTGATGAGTTCGGGTACCTCGGTCACGGGTTGTTCTTCCCATCGAGGTCGTAGACCAGCAGTCCGTCGTCGCGCAGCCGCGCCCCGGCGGTCGGGGTGTGCGGCGCGAGCCTGCCGTCGTGCATCAGGTGTCGCACTTCGTCGCCGCGGGCCAGGACGGCGAAGTCCGCGATGATGCGGCGGTGGCAGCGCCACCACACCGTCTCGCTGCACATGACGGCCGTGCGGACGGCGTCGGCGCCCACCTGGGTCAGCAGCTCGTCCATCGCGGCGACGAACTCTGGGTCGCGGGTGTAGCCGGCGTAGCCGCGGAAGGAATCGTTGCGCCAGAAGGTGTCGGGCGAGTCTGGGGCCGTCTTGCGGAAGCCGCCGAGCCGCCCCTCCCAGCGGTACTCGACGCCCTCCTCCGGCAGCCACTGCAGCAGCCGCTCGCGGCCGACGTCCGGGTTGCGGCGGCTGCCGGGCGCGGTGCGCACGTCGACGATCCGGCCGATCGACGCGTCGCGCAGCAGCTCGGCGAGCTGAGGGCGCTCCAGCGTGCCGTGGCCGACGGTGAACAGCGGCAGCGATCCGGTTGGCATGGCGGGCGGGTACCCCGTTCGGCCCGTCCCACCGGCGGCGATGCCGCATCGGCGTTTCATCCGCCATTCGGGGGTTACCGGAAGATCTCGGACTCCGAGGTCCAGGCCGGAGGCAAGTCGTATGGGTCCCCTCACCCATCTGGGAACATCCACAGTCGCATGCAGTCTCACCGAAGACACCGAAGGTGCCGACACCGCCGTGCCCTCGGTCGAGCCACAACGGCCCGGGCAGTTCGTCGGCGGCCGGTACCGGCTCGTGCGCCGTCTCGGCGCCGGGGCCAGCGCGTATGTGTGGATCGCGCACGACGACCGGCTCGACCGCGACGTCGCGGTCAAGATCCTGCGGGCGACGGGCGAGGCCGGCGGCGCGGAGCAGCAGCGGCTGCGGCGCGAGGCGCACGCGCTCGCGCACCTGAACCACCCGGGCATCACCGCGGTGTACGACCTGGTCGAGGACGCGGACCCGGCCGAGGGCGCCCTCGCTCTCGTCACCGAACTGCTGACCGGCGAGGATCTGGCCGCCCGGCTCCGGCGCGGCGCGCTCGGGCTGGACGAGACGCTGCGGCTGTGCGCGCAGGTGGCCGACGCCCTCGATGCCGCGCACCGCGCCGGGGTGATCCACCGCGACGTCAAGCCGGCGAACGTCATGCTCACCGCGAACGGGGTCAAGCTGCTGGACTTCGGAATCGCCCGCACCGAGGCGGAGAGCGAGCTGACCGGGCCGTCGGCGATCGGGACGCCGGCGTGCATGGCGCCGGAGCAGTGGCTCGGCAAGACGCCCGAGCCCGCCACCGACGTCTACGCGCTCGGCTGCCTGCTCTACTGGTGCCTGGCCGGCCAGGCACCGTTCGCCCAGCGGGTGCTGCCCGCGCTCGCCGTGGCGCACCTCGAGGCCGCTCCGCCCGCGCTGCCCGACCGCGGCCAAGACGCGCGGATCGACGCGCTCTACCGGGCCTGCGTCGCCAAGGACCCGGCGGACCGGCCGACGGCCACGGCCGTCGCCGCCGCACTCGACCCGGCCCGCCGCGCCGCTCCGCCCGCACCCGCGCCCGTTCCCGCCGCGCGACGCCCCAGCCGCTGGCGCTCAGGGTCGGCCCGTTCACGCGCCGCGGTGATCGTGACCGGAGGCAGCCTCTGCCTCGCCGGCGCGATCGGCGTGCCGCTGGCCGCCTCGTCCTCGGCCGCGCAGCCCGTCAGCAGCAGCACCGTGACACACCCCACTCCGCGATCGACGACGTCGTCCACGCCGGCCGGCTCCGCTAGTAAGAGCACTGCGAGCTCATCCCCGCGTCACAGCAGCAAACCGGCGGTGCCGCCGCCTGCCGCCGGGGACGCCGGTGACAAGGCGTCGCATACCCAGCCGGTGCCGCCGGGGCTGGCCAAGAAGCCCGGCAAGACCCCGCCCGGGCACGTCTCCGGCCGGTAGCAATCAGAACCCTGCCGGAGTGCGGCTGAGAAGCGCGCGCACGATGCCGGGGAGGGTTTCCGGGCTCAGGCCGCGGTCCGAACGGGCCGCGACGTGGGCGTCCGGGCGCACGAGGACGGCGCCGTCGGCGGGAAGCTCACAGGCGTCGAACCACTCGCCCTTGCGGCACAACGCAATATCGATGCCGGTCTCGCGGCTCACTGCTTGCACGGCTTGCGACCAGTCGGCGGCCTCGGGGCCGACGAGTAGGGCGAATCCGGGTCCGCACAGGTCGAGGCTCGAGAGCTGCTCGCCTTGGCCAGCCTTGGAATCGGCTCCTGATTCGGCCCCTGATCCGGCCTCGAGCCACACGTGCGGCAGCCGGGTGCCGACCTGGCCGCTGAGCTGCTCGACCCACTCGCCATCAGCTGCGGCAACGTCGTCGGCCACGGCCGAGGAGATGTAGCGGTAGCGGGTCATGATGACGGCGGAGTCGAGTTGGCGAGCCACGTCCTTCTCGTTCTCGGTGGTCACGACGCCGTACCTGGCCAGGAAATCCGTGCGCAGCCTGGCCTGTGCGGCCGCGAGCACGGCGCGCGGACGCCGCTCGGCCTGGTAGGTGTCCAGGAGCGCGGGGTCGGCGTGGCCGGCCAAGACCGCCGGCAGCTTCCAGGCGAGGTTGTGCGCGTCGGCGATGCCGGTGTTGGCCCCGAATCCACCCCACGGCGCGTGCCGGTGCGCCGCGTCACCGGCGAGCAGAACCCTGCCAACGCGGTACGCGTCCGCGACGTGCACGCCGGTGTCCCAGGTACTGCCGGCCAGAATCTCGACCTTGATATCAGGGTCGCCTACTGCCGCGCGGACCAGTTCGGCGCAGCGCTGCGGCGGAAAGTCCTCCAGGCTCTCGCGCTGCGGGTCGAACTCGAAGTGGAACGACCACTCGTCCGTGTTGTTCTTGGACAGGATCACCCCGCGGACGGTCTCGTTCGCGACCTCGCACTGGCTGAACGTGCGCCCCTCGACCAGCTCGGACAGATCCGCCCGGGCGAAGACGTTGACCTAGATGACTGATCGGGTTTCATTGCGCGGGGGTGGCGCGAGCGTTTTGGCTGGTCGGGTCGTTGGTTAGTGGTCGTAGGCGATCAGGGAGCGCTTGACGTGCGCGCCGGTGCTCCAGTTGTGCCAGACGGCGGCGTTCAGGGCCAGGATGCGCTGGACTACGCGGGCGAACAGTCCGGACGGTTCATGTGCTCCTGGATGCTCGATGCCGAGTTGACCCTTGAGGGTGTCGATGACGGATTCGACCCGGTTGCGAAACCACTTGGGAAACACCCCCGGATCTGTCTCGTTGCGCATCGCCGGGCGCACCAGGACGACGCCTTGATCGAGGAGTTCCGCTTCGAAGGGTTTGCTGCGAAACCCCTTGTCGCCCACGGCCGTGGTGGCGTGGGGCATCGTCGTGTATGGCTGTTCCTGCATCAGGAGCACGGCCCGGCGCTCGTCGATGAGTTTCGGGTTGACCAGGACGAACCCGGTGACCAGGCCGTCAGCGGTGACCTCGAGGAGGAGTTTGCAGCCCCAGAAGTACACACTGTGGGACTTGTCGTAGCCGTAGCCGGCGTATCCGAACAGGTTCGAGCAGCGCACCGTCGTGCGCGAGGTTCCGCAGATCACCTTGGTCCCGTCGATCAGACGGACCACGTCCTGACTGGAGGGGCACGCGGTCGCGAGGTAGAACACCGTGTGCTGCATCAGCGGGCCCACGGCGCGCAGTCTCACGTTGTACTGCGATTGAGACAAGAGCCTGGGAAACAGGTGCCCGATCAGCTTCGGGGCCGAGCGGATCCAGTGGCGCTCGTCGTTGAAGCGCAGATGGGCTTGGGCTACGGCGATACACACGACCTCGGCGTCGGTAACCTCCGGCGGTCGACCGGGGCGGTCGGGGGCGGATTCCAGCGAAGGCATGATGCAGTCGGTCAGCGCCACGTAGAGTGCAGTCAGAAGGGTGTCCAGGTCGATGTGCATAGCGAACTCCCAGGTGAGATTGGTTATTCGCTATCCAGCCTGGACACCCTTCGTGATCGTTCACAGCAGATCGACGGGTTCGCCACCCCCACGCAATGAAACCCGATCAGTCATCTAGTGGTGGGTGGGCGGCAGCGTCCAGCTGGTGATGCCGAGCGTCTCGCGGATCGGGCTGGCGGCGCCGTCGGCGGCGATGACGTAGTCGGCCGTGAGAGCGCGTCCGTTCACGATCGCGGCCACGCCGTGCGCGTCCTGGCGCAGCTCGGTCAGTTCGGCGTCGAAGTGCACCTGGGCGCCGCGTTCCCGGGCGAGTCCGGTCAGCACCGGCTCGAGCAGCACCTGCGGGCAGAAGCAGAAGGATGACGGACTCGGGTCCGCGCCCATACTCGCGTGTAACGCAAGAAGCGCGAGCTGCGCGCCCGGATCGCGGACTGCGCGCTGCAGCTGTTCGCGGACAAGGGCTTCGACCAGACCACGGTGGCCGAGGTCGCCGCGGCGGCCGACGTGTCGGTCAAGACCGTGTTCAACTACTTCCCCGCCAAAGAAGACCTCTTCTTCGACCGGGCCGACGAGGTCGAACAGCGCTGGCTCGAAGCGGTGGCCGACCGCACGCCGGACGAGAGCGTCCTGGCCGGGCTGCGCCGCAGATCGCTCGGCCGCTTCGACGACCACCCGCACGGCCGGACCGCCCGCTTCCGCCGGGTGATGGCCGGCAGCGCCGCCCTGCAGGGCCGCGGCCAGCAGATGTGGGCAACACACGAGGACGCCATCGCCGCCGCCCTGGCCGAACTCCTCGGCGCGGCCCCGGCCGACCCGACTCCGCGCATCCTCGCGCACCAGGTGCTCAGCATCCACCCCCTCGCCCTGCGCGTGGCGGAGGAGCTCACCGCCCAGGGCGTCGAGGACGTGGAGGCCAAGGAACGGATCAGGGACCTGATCAATCGCTCGTTCGACATCCTCGAGCACGGCCGCGGCGCCTGACCCCATCCGACGTTCCTTTGAAGACCTGGCCCGACTCACCAGAAATCTGAAACTTCAATACTCGGAAGCACACTTCAGTCTTCTGTAGCCACAAAAGTCACAACGAACCCCGATGGCGGCTCCTTTGCCAGACAGGGACACACGGGCCCCCGGTAGGCTCGGCCTGCGGAGCCTTGTGCGCTCATCTCTGCCTGGCATGGGGTTTCCATCCCCTGGCTGACATCACGCCGGCAACCATGCGAAAAAATCTTGTTGCCACGGAATCTGTTCCCTGATAGCGCGAACTTCGTAGCGTTCTGTAGGAGGTCATCGCGGTGCTGGACCTTCCGAACGTCGGCATCTACGCGATCGGCTTCCCCGGCTAGGCCGTGCCATCCCAGGACGTCATAGCCGGCCTTGACGGCGGCTGTCAGCGCGGTGGCCTCGTAGCGTACGGCGAGCTCGTCGTGACGCGTGGCCACCGCGCTGTCTCGTGGATCCAGGGCTCCGCCTCGTAGCTCGCCAGGCGTATCAATCGGCTGCGCGGGTATCCGCCTCCTCTCGGATCACCCAACCGACGGAGGCGACGTGGTGGAGCAGGTTTTCGGGCGCGACCGCTTGACGTTCGGCGTCGAAGAGGAGTTTCTGCTGGTCGACGCCGAGACGCGGGTGGCGGCCGCACGGTCCGACCAGGTCATCGCGCAGGCCCGGTTGGAGCTCGGCGACCAGATCGAGTCCGAGTTCTATCTCAGTCAGCTCGAGACGCACAGCGAGCCGTGCGGCACCGCTGCCGAGCTGCGCCGCGATCTCGCCCGCTGCCGGCGCGTAGCGGCACGCGCCGCTCGGGACGCGCGATGCCTGCTGGTGGCCAGCCCTTGCGCGGTCCTCACCAGCCGGCCGCTGCCGATCCGCAGCTACGGCCGCTACCTGCGCCTCGCCGAGCATCTCGGCCCGGTGCTGGTGAAGGCCGACTGCGAGATCAGCGGCCTGCACGTGCACCTCGGCTCGCTCGGCCGCGGCGAGTCCCTGGCGCTGAGTGCTGCCCTGCGGCCCTGGCTCCCGGTGCTGCAGGCGCTCGCGGCCAATGCCCCCTTCGCCGCCGAGGCCGACACCGGCTGGGCCAGCCGACGCGGCCTGACGTACGGACGCTGGCCCACCGTCGGCCCGGCTCCGGTCCTCGACGAGCGCGGCTACGACAAGACCGTGGCCGAGCTCATCTCGACCGGCATCATCATCGACCCGGCGATGCTCTACTGGTACGCCCGGCCGAGCGCGCACTACCCGACGCTCGAGACCCGCGTGGCCGACGTGAACGGCGACCTCGACACGACCGTACTGCTCGCGGTTCTGCTCCGCGGCCTGGCCACCGTCATCCTGGCCGGCCTGGAACAGCGCCTGGACCACCGCCCCGGCGCGGGCAAGATCGACGACGACCGCCTCGTCGAGAACCACTACCGGGCGGCGCGGTACGGGATGGCCGCGCGCCTGTTCGACTCCGCGACCGGCCAGGACCAGCCGGTGCCGGCGCTGCTGGACGCGCTGCTCGAGTTCGCCGAGCCGGCCCTCGACGCCCTCGGCGACCTGCCGTTCGCCGTGTCCACCCTGCACCGCCTGCTGCGCGACGGCGGCGGCGCGGAGCGCCAGCGCGCCGAGTACGCCCGCACCGGCTCCTGGACCGGCCTGGTCGACTACCTCGCCCGCGAGACCATTGCGCTCAGCGACGACGAGGCCCGCTCCCCGGTGAGGTGAGATGACGTGCGGCGTCAGGCCGCGCGCCAGAAGTCGGCGTGACGCGCGACGTCGAGGAACTGGTGCCGCTCCTTCGCGGAGTAGACGGCCGGAAGGCTCCAGAGCATGTCCACGACGTTCTCGTCGCGGGCCGCGAGGACGTCGCAGGGTTCTCCGTCGTGGCCGGTGAACGCGCAGGCGTCGAGGCGCCCGATCCCGGCCCCGACCCATACGATCACCGGCCGGACCTTGACCGCCAGACCCGTGGCGTCACTGAGGATCCGCGTGGCCGAGTCCGCGTCATGGCCGCGTTCGTGCGAGCCGATGGGCGGCCCGGCCTGCTTGACGGTCAGGGCGAAGACGCCGGCCGGGCCGATGATCAGCCGGTCGAAGTCCGCGCCGACGCGCTTGCCGCCGGGCGAGAGCACCACCCAGCCGTCCCGCCGCAGCTTGGTCAGCGCGCGGTCGAGCACGCGCGCGGCCCGGTGGCCGGCTTCCGGCGCGGCGGGCGGTGCTGCGGGCGGCGTCAGGGACGGTGCCGCAGCAGGCGCCGCAGCCGGCGCGGGCTCGGGCGGCAGTTCGGCTGCCGGAACCGCTTCGGGTACTTCAGCCGCCTCAGAATCCTGATGGGCTTCAGGAGCTTCAGGGGCTTCAGGTGCTTCGGCCTCGGCCGGCGCCTGTGCCGCCCACACCTCCTCGACCACCCGTGCGGCGACGACGCCGTAGTCCAGGAAGTCCCAGAGCGCCCGGGCCACGGCGTGCACGCGGATCGGGTCGCCGACGGCGAACTCGCCCGACTGCCGGTCGTAGCGCCCCAGCTCCCGGCCGGTGAGCGCGTCGTTCACGTACAGCACGTCACGTCCGTCGCTCCAGGAACGTGACACGGAAAGCTCCACGGCTCCGCCCTCTCGTCGCCCGCCACCGCATCGAAACACAGGGTACGAAGACTCCCCATACCCTGGCCACCGGCGCACGGGGGTACGCGCCCGGGTGAACGGCTTGCGATCGGCCCGCGGCCGACGGCAACCTCGGCGGCGTGCGCGTCGTATGCACAGGTGTGTTCACAGAACTCAGATTCCACCGGGAAGGAAATCCTCTGATGAATCGCCGTTCCACCTCGCTGCTCGTCTCCACCGGCGTCGCGCCGGTGGACGGCCAAGAACGTCGGAAGTGCCGACCTGTGCGCGGGCCTCGTTCCCGACGACATCGCCGCACACCTGCCGCAATGCGCCTGAGAATCCTCTGCGCGTTGACGGCAACCTTCGCTGTGCCCTCGGCGTATGCACCGGTGTGGGGTCACGAGTGATGGATTCCGGCGCACGACCGGAGGTCTCGGCAACGGGGCGGGGAGGCTTGCCGGTGGAGGCGGAGTTCGGCGCGGTGACGCGTCCGCGCAGGGGGGACGCGGCGGACTCCAGCTCGGTGTTGTTCCGCTACGACCAGAGCACCGGTGCCTGGAGCGTGATCGAGTACGGCTCCTCCATGACCTGCACGGCCGTACCCGCCGAGGTCGTCGGGCATTTGCCTTACTGCTTCTCGGGCTGACCCTGGACATGGAGAAACCCCTCCCGGTGTGTCCGGGAGGGGTTTCGTCGTGTTTATCAGTGGTTGACGATGGTGGAGACGATGTGGGCGGCCTGGTCCTCCCACTGCGAGTACAGGGAGCCGTTGAAGGAGTCCTGGACGTCCTGGGCGGCGCGGTGCAGGGACATGCTCTGGTAGCCCGACGGCAGGTTCTTCAGGAACGCCTTGGCCGCGTAGGTCGGGTCGTTGAGCTGGCTCGGGGTGCCCCAGCCGCAGGAGGGGCGCTGCTGGAACAGGCCGAGGGAGTCGTGGTCGACCGCGACGTTGAGGTTCTGGAGCTTGGATTCCTGCATCGAGGTGGCAACCGCGATGGTCGCGGCGTACGGGGACAGGTGCATGTCCTCAGCGGCCTTGACGATGGAGGTGGCGTTGGACCACTGGTCGGAGTCCAGGGTGATGTGCGACTGGCTTCCGACGGTGCCGGTGGGCTCGAGGGTCGCGGTGGTGGAGCCGGCGAACAGGCTGGTCGGGGTCACGGCCTTGGCCGCGGTGGCGGTGGCGGTGGCCGGGGCGGGGCTGGCCGTGGTGGTCACGCTCGCGGGGGCGACGTGCGCGGTGGCGGGCTTGGCCGGGGCGGTGGCCGCGGAGGCGGTGATGGGCGCGACGCCGACGGCGATGCCGGCCAGGGCGAGGGCGGCGGCGGGGTAGTGGCGCGGGTTGGAGATGAAGGTGCGGAACGCGGAGGTGGACATGCGGTTCTTCAGCACGAGTTCTGGGGCCTCTCCTTCGGCCGCCTACCGGGTTAGCTGACGGGTTCGGGCGGAAGGGGAGTTCGCCCTACAGCCCCGTGCACGCCGTGACGCGGACGCACGGGGCTCCGTGCGGGGTGCGTCTGCTGGGTGCGGGGGGCCGATTCACCCCGGGGGACCGGCACGGTTGAGTGCCTGGTACTCATTGGGTCCCCGGCTCCGATCGGGTTCGCGCTGCGGGAGCTTCGTCGACCGCGGCGCCGCCCGGGTATCGGACTCGGCGGGTGCCCGGTGCCGGAACTTGTTTTCACGGCGTGGACCGGGCCACGACAAGAACATTACCCGAGATGACCGGTATGTCCAAATTCCGGCGGAAACTCAACCGACCGTGATGACGCCATTACCCGAGGTCAGGAAAAACCCACCCGAAAAGCCCGCGAAACACCCCAGAACCACCGCCCCACCTGCACGGACGCCCGACCAAGCGCCTTTCGCCGCATTCCGTGAAATACCCATAGCCGAGCGTAACAACGACCGCCCGCCGCTATTCTCCGCAATTCCATAAACGCGGAAAGCGACCACCCCGCCGCAATGTCACTTCATGAATCAATACAAACACCCAGCGTTATCGCGCGTGCCTGGCGATCCGCAATGCGGTGCCCGCCTGCAGGCGTCCGTCGCCGAACAGCATGTCGAACACGCCGCTCAGCACGCGCGGGTCGTTCTGGATCGCCCGGAGGACCACGCCGGCGGGGACGGCGTGGCGCAGCAGCGCCATGGTGAAGCGGCAGGAGAGGAAGTGCAGTCGATGGTCCGACCGGAAGCCCCGCTCGAACCCGGCCAGCGCGGTGCTCAGCGCGACGCCGTCGGCGAGGTCCACCGGCAGCGCGTCGACCAGGCGGCGGGCGGAGGTCATGGCGTAGGCGATGCCCTCGCCGCTGACCGGGTTGATCATCGAGGCGGCGTCGCCGATCAGCGCCGCCCGGCCGAAGGCCAGCTGCGGCATCCCCATCACGCCGGGCAGCTGATGCCCACGCTCCTGCCGCAGCTCGCCCAGCGCGACGCCGCGCTCCCGCAGGCGATCGGCGAACTGGCCGAGCAGCATGCGCAGGTCCACGCCGCGGTCGCGCAGCTGGGCGATGGGCAGGCCGACGCCGATGTTCACCGTGCCCTCGCCGACCGGGAAGATCCAGCCGTAGGAGGGCAGCAGGTCGGGGCTGAACTCGAAGAGCATGCTCGGGCCGTCGTCGAAGCCTTGGCTCTCGGCGTAGGCGCGCATGGCGACGCCGACGAACTTGCGGCTGGTCCGGTCCTCGCCGACCAGGTCCTTGCGTACCGCGGAGTACGCGCCGTCCGCGCCGATCACGAGGCGGGCCCGCACCCGCCGGCGCGCGCCCGCGGCGTCGCGCAGTTCGACGATGCGGCCGTGCTCGCCGACGTCGGCCATGCCGAGATAGCGGGTGCCGCTCAGGTCCTCGGCTCCGGAGGCGAGCGCCGCGCGGAACAGGTGCTCGTCGAACTCGAGGCGCGGCACCACGAACACGTCGGTGGACTTGCGCGGGAGGACCGGGACAGGGTTCTCACTCCGCTCCCCCGCGGGCCCGAACACGGTGACCGATTCGATCCGGCGCCGTCCGCCGAGCACGGAGTCCAGGTCCAGGTCGCGCAGCACCCGCACGGCGCCGGGGCCGATGCCGTCGCCGCAGGTCTTGTCCCGGGGGAAGGTCTCCCGGTCGATCAACGCGACGCTCAGTCCCCGGCGAGCCGCCGTGCACGCGGCGACCGCGCCAGCCGGGCCGGCGCCGACCACGGCGACATCGACGTCCGCGTCCGCGCCCGCGTCCCCATGATCAGCCATCTCGCCAGTCTGGCACAGCGCGGCCGGAGCGGTCGGCAGGCCCGGCGCGGCGACGCGCCGCCGGTGTCGGCGACCGGAGATGCTGTGCGCAGGTGACAATGCGATCAGCGACTGGAAGGAGCCTGATGTGGCGGAGGCGGGGTATGGCAGGGATCTGTTCGAGCCGGAAGACGCGGGAGAGGCCGCGCGCGTCGACCACGGAGCCCGGGCCTACGACGGGTTCACTCAGGCTCGGCTGAGCGCGCTGGGCGCCTCGAGCGGCGGCGCGGGCGCCGGAAGGCGGTGGCGCTGCCTCGACGTCGGCGCCGGGACCGGGACGATCAGCGGCTGGCTGGCCGAGCAGGCCTGGGTCGAGGAGGTGGTGGCCCTCGACCGCGATCCGAGGTTCGTCGCCACCCGTCCCGACGGCCGGCTGCGGACGCTGGTGGCGGACGTCACCGACCCGGCTCTCGACCCGGGCTCGTTCGACCTCGTCCACTGCCGCTTCGTGCTCATGCACCTGCCCTCATACGCGCAGATGCTGGCACGGCTCGCCGACTGGGTCGTCCCCGGCGGCTGGCTGGTGGTCGGCGACGCGGTCGACCTGACCACGGCCGGCTCGCCGCATCCCGCGTACCGGCGGACCATGGCTGCCATGTGGCAGGCGCTGCGCCGCCGGATCGGGACGGACGTCTCCTGGGTCACCGGCTACCCGCAGCTGCTGCGCGAGTCGGGCCTGCTCGAGGTCGGCGCGGAGGTCCTGCTGCCGCCGCTGGTTCCCGACGCGCCGATCACCGCCTTCTGGCGGACCACGTGGCTGAGCATGCGCGACGCGCTGGAGCAGCCGGGCGGCACCCTGGAGCCCGGCGTGCTCGACGAGGCGCTGGACTACCTGTCCTCGCCCGCCGTGGCCGACCTGTCCCCCGGCATGATCAGCGCGTGGGGGCGCCGGCCCGTCGAGCCTGCGTGATCATCGCCCGTTCGCCCGAAGGATCGACACGGCGCCGACGGTGGCGTACCCGCGCCATTCGAGCGCGGCCGCTTCGGAGTAGCTGGTGAAGTCGACGGCCCAGCCGCCATCCTCCAGCTGCCCGCTCTCCAAGCGGTCGAGGTCCCGGATCACCGCCTGCTCGTCGAGGAGTCCGCGTACGGGCCGGCCGGGCCTGGGGGCGTAGTCCAGCAGGTGCAGCGTCTCGCCCTCCGCTCCCCCGGCCACCGGGACCGCACCGTCTTCGGGCACGAACTTGCCGACGTGCCGCAACAGCTCCAGCGCTTCCGGCCGGGTGTCGGCGGCGGCGTCGAGGAAGCCCAGCACGAAGGAGAGCACGTAGGCGAAGGGTGCTTCATCGAGGGCTGCGATCGCGTCGAAGCAGTACCGGGTGACCTTCTCCAGCCACGGATGCCCGGTGATCCGCAGGTCGAAGCGGGCGGCGCGGTGGGCTTGGGCCGCGACCGCGGCGGTGATCTGCAGCGACGAGGTGCCGGTGTCGGCCTGGGCCCAGAACGGAGCGCAGGCCGTCGGGTCGGCGACGGGCAGCGCGAAGGGCAGGCCGCCGTCCTCGAGCGTGGCCCGGTGCAGCCAGTCGAGCAGAGCCGGCGTGGCCAAGGCGGTCTCGGGCCCGACGTCGGCGATGGCTTCCAGCGCGTGCAGCGCGCCGGCCGGCTGGCTCTCGGGCGCCCGCAGATCGGGCTCCATCCCCCAGCCGTAGCCGTCGTCGGCGTTGCGGTAGCCGTCCAGCGCCGCGAGCACGGCCCGCCGGTTCTCGACGGTCGGGCCCGCGTCGGTGGCGAGCAGGGCGAAGCGGCGCCGGTCGAGCACCCGCCCGTACCCGGCGAGGAACGAAGCAGCCTTCTGCAAGTCGATACTCATGGGGCCCACGTTGCCACGCCGGGGCGCTGCGGTCTTGAACGAAACGGTCACACACGCCGGGCGCTCGCGGGAGTTGCGGAGCCTCGGGCGAGGTTCCGCAACTCCCGCGGACCACGTAGCGCTAACCGATGTTCAGCAGCCCGGCCGTCGCGCTGGACGGTCCGAGCGCGGGCGAGCCGGCGAAGGTCGCGGTGTAGCGGCCGGCCAGCAGGACCGCCAGCACCGAGCACGGCGCGTTGCACGTCGCGGTGCCGTGCGCGTTGGTCGTACCGGTACACACGGTCTTGCCGCCGACGCTGAAGGTGATGGTCGCCCCCGGCACCGGCTGCCCGGTGACGGTGTCGGTCAGGGTGGCCGACAGATCGAGGGTGACGGTCACCTGGCTGGGGCTCAGCGAGAACAGCAGCGGAGCGGCGGTCAGCTTCGTTCCGTCGACCGTGTAGGTGTACTGATCCGCGCCGCTCGAAGCGCTGGTGCCATACGGCGTGACGACCTTGACGTCGACGGTGCCCGCGGCCGCGGCGGCCGGGACGGTGGCGGTGATCGATCCGTCATTCGACACGGTGAACGTGGTGGCCGGAGTGCCGCCGAAGTCGACCGCGGTGGCGCCGGTGAAGGACGAACCGCTGATGGTGACGGTGCTGCCGCCGGCCACCGGTCCGCTGCCCGGACTCACGCCGGTGACTGCGGGGGCAGGAGGAATGTACGCATACTGATCGGCCGAGCCGGTCGCGCTGGTACCGGCGGGCGTGGCCACGGTCACGTCGACGGCGCCGGGCGCGTGCGGCGGGATCGTGGCGGTGACGGTGAAGTCGTTGACCACCTTGACGTTCGTCGCCGGCCCGGACACCCGCCGCGGTTCGCGGCCGGCGGGCCAGGCTATGCCGCAGGCCACAGCACGATCGAGGAGCTCGCCCGCTCGTTCCAGCGGCCCGGCGTCCAGAGAGTCACGGTGACCCTGGTGCCGTGGGCGGAGAACCATTCCCCGGCCTGCCGCGGCGCGAGCATGGACTGCCAGACCAGGGTGGACCCGGTGCAGGCCACCCGCTCACGGGTGTTCGCCTCGATCGCGCCGCGCGGGCCGTCCTGGCTGACCGAGACCTCCAGCTCGGCGTACGGGGCGGCGTCCTGGCACTGATAGGCGCCGCTGACGGTCAGCTGCCCCACCGAGACGCCCGCGCTGGTGGTGGAGATGCCGACCGAGGTGCCCGCGGCCAGGGCGGGTCCGGCGGCCAGGGCCACCGAGGCCGCCGCGATCACCGGAACCGCGGCGCGGCGCGCGATCCGTCCGGCCGCGCCGCCCGCCCCGGCCCCGCCGCCGCTCCTGCTGAAGATGGACATCAGTTCCCTCCATATCCCTGAGCCCCGCGGGACGCTCCCGGACCGGAGAGGACCACGTCCCTCTCCCGTCCGAGGCGCCCCAAGGCGCCCGCTGACTTACCCGATGCACGTGAGGCCGTGCATGTCGCGCAGGTTGCGTCGATAGTGGATTCTTTTCACCGATTCATGGATGAAACCACTCACTATCTGCCGATCCACACGACCGAGGGATGGCGGGGAGTGGCGCATGGCGGCGGCCGCCGGCGGCGAGGCGGCGGGCCTCGCCGTCGGCGGCTGCGGTGACCAGCCGTTATCCGGTGCCGGACGGCCGGTCAGGCCCCGGGCGAGACCTCGCCCTCGGTGCAGACGATCTGCACGGTGAGGTCGGCGGCGACGCGGGCGTGCCCGTCGGTGGGCTTGACTGATTTCCGGACCGCGACGATCCAGCCGGT
Source organism: Actinospica robiniae DSM 44927 (assembly GCF_000504285.1). Taxonomy (NCBI): domain Bacteria; kingdom Bacillati; phylum Actinomycetota; class Actinomycetes; order Catenulisporales; family Actinospicaceae; genus Actinospica; species Actinospica robiniae. The sequence continues at coordinate 2,856,635 of NZ_KI632511.1, forward strand.
GGCGTCCGCGTCCGGGCGGCTGGAGATCAGGTCGCTCGACTTCGCGTCCAGGGTGCGGCCGGCCGGGGCGGAGACGGTGAAGCCGCCGCCGAGCACGTTCTCCTCCGGCGGGCACATCAGCGTGTGGTCCGCGCCGTCCGCGCCCTGACGGATCGTCGGCCCGGTGATCGAGCGCGGGTTGAAGTCCGCGTGCAGGGCGGCGGCCTGCGCGGGCGCGGCGACGGCGGCCGCGAACAGGGCCGCGACGGCGGCGAGGGTGAGGCGGGCGGCGCGGGGGGCCATGGAGGTTCCTTACCTAGTCGGACCGGTTGCGGCGTCATTGGATCACGATCATGGGCGAAATCAGACCTCCGCCACGCGTGTCTGCATCACATTCGTCACTTCAGCTGCTTCCATAACAACCGCCACATACAACCCTAGGAGTGTTCCAGCCATGCCACGCAGACTGCCCGCGGCATTCGTGCGCGCCACCCTCGTGCTGACCACGACGGCGACCCTCTCCGCGGCCTTCACCGGCCCCGGCCACGCCGCCGACCAGCCCGACGGGAAACTCACCCCGCAAGTGCGCGCCGTGGGCGACTACCCGGACCCGATCCGCGCCGTGCGCCTGAAATCCCTGACGGATTCGCAGGCCTCGCTCAACGCCCAGTTCACCGACCTGGCCAAGTACGGCCGGTTCACCGACTACTTCTCCTCCCCCGACTTCGGCGACCACGTCGCGCTGCTGCCCACCGGCAAGGTGCTGCTCTTCTCGTTCGAGCGCATCACCGACAACCCGCAGCAGGAACCCGCCCCGACCCAGACCATCGGCAAGGAGAACGCCGGCCGCGCCTACCTGTGGGACCCGAGCCTGGGCACCGGGCTCAACGCGTTCAAGGCGGTGCCGCCGCCGGTGGTCGACCTGCCGGACGGCCTGAACGAGCCGCGCCCGGCGCCGATCTTCTGCGCCGGCCACGCCTACCTGCCCAACGGCATGGTGGCCGTGTTCGGCGGCAACTTCGGCGGCAACAACGGATCCGGGGCCAAGTTCGTCCTCGTCTTCGACCCCTGGCACGAGAAGTGGCTGAGCCAGCAGGACATGTCGGTCGGCCGCTGGTACCCGAGCGTGGTGGAGACCGCCCAGGGCCGCGAGGTGGTCATGTCCGGGCAGAGCGAGCTCGGCTGGGGCACCCCCACCCCGGTGATCGAGCAGTTCCCGGTGAACTCGGCCGAGGTGCCCTACGGCAAGGACTACACCGAGGGCAACCCGAACGAGGCGTGGACCAAGTCGGACGCGCCGTTCCGGATGGACTACCCGCACCTGTTCTCGCTCAACGACGGCAAGATCTACGCCTTCGGCCGGGACGCCGACCAGCAGTTCGTGTTCGACCCGAAGACGCAGGCGCGTACCTCGCTGCCGAACCGGCCGGACGGCGGGATGCGCGAGTACGGCTCGGCGGTGGCCATGCCGAACGGGACCAAGGGCCCGAACTCGGTGATGATCCTGGGCGGGAACAAGGACGACCCGAGCACCTACCTGTTCTCCGGCGGCCGGTGGACCAAGGGCACCTCGCGCGCGTTCGGCCGCACCATGGACGACACGCTGATCCTGCCCGACAGCACCCTGATCACGCTCAACGGCTCGTACGGGATCCGCAACTACGGCTTCGGCGACTACAACCCGAACTCGATCCTGAAGTACCGGCAGGTCGAGATGCGCGACGCGAGCGGCAAGTGGACGCTCGGCCCGGCCGAGCGGCTGCCGCGCGGCTACCACTCCAACGCGGTGCTGCTGCCGGACGGCCGGATCATGGTGACCGGGGACGAGCTGCAGGAGCTGGCGAACAACCCGGACATCAAGAACCGCGCCGTCAACGGCACCATCGAGATCTACGAGCCGTCCTACCTGTTCAAGGGCCCGCGTCCCGAGCTGACCAAGGTCCCGGACACCCCCATCGGCTACGGCCACTACTTCCCGGTGAGCACGACCAGCACCGGGATCACCAAGGCGGTCCTGGTCGCGCCGATCACCTCCACCCACTCGGTGGACACCAGCCAGCGCATCCTGGAACTGCCGATCACCAACACCGGTCGCAACCAGCTTCTGCTGAAGTCGCCGGAGACCGCCGAGGACGCGCCTCCCGGCTACTACATGCTCTTCCTGCTCGACGCGAAGGGCGTGCCCAGCATCGCGAAGTGGGTCCAGCTCGACCCGCAGGCCTGATCCAGGCCTTTTCCGCCCACCTTCCGGGGGCGGCCGTCCTCCGGCGGCCGCCCCCGGTTCCTTTTCCCCTTCGGAGAAACCGTTGACCAGCACCAGCATCAGCACCACCACCGGCACGCCCGGCGCCGGCGCCGTCGAGGCCGCGCCGCTCCCGCTGCGGGAGAGCGCCGAGATCCAGGGCGACATCCTGGCCGGGTTCAAGAAGGACCATGTCAGCCTGCTGTTCCTGCACTTCGAGGATCCGGCGCGGGCCGGATCCTGGCTCGCCGAGCTCGCACCCCGGATCGCCACGACCCGGCAGGTCGCGGCCTTCAACGAGAAGTTCAGCCAGGCCCGCCGGACCTCGGGCGGCGACGATCCCGAGGCCCTCAACGCCACCTGGCTCGGCGTCAGCCTCACCTACCCCGGCCTGCGGCTGTTCTCGGGCGAAGCGGATCCGATCGCGACCGTGCCGGCGGGCACGACGCTGGAGGCGTTCGTCCACGGCGCCGCGGCGCGGGCCCGGGAACTCGGCGACATCGAGGACAGCGCGACGGACCGCTGGCTGTTCGGGCACGGAGACGGCCGCGAGATCCACGCCGTGGTCACCATCGCCTCCGACACCGCGGGCGGCCTGCAGAGCGCGATCGACGACCAGCGCGAGGCGGCCACCCGCGCCGCCGCGCTGCTGGTGTTCCAGCAGAACGCTGCGACGCTGGTCGGCGAGCGGCGGGGCAAGGAGCACTTCGGCTTCAAGGACGGGGTGAGCGAACCGGGCGTGCGCGGGTTCGACGAGGAGGACCCGCAGCGCCCGGGCTACGTCAAGAAGCACCCCGGCACGCGGCTGATCCCGCCCGGCGAGTTCGTCATCGGCCGCCCCCGCGTCGAGGTGGCGGGCGACCGCCGCGGCTACCCGGCCGAGGCGGTGCCGCCGTGGATGAACGACGGCTCGTTCCAGGTGGTCCGCCGGCTCGCGCAGGACGTTCCCGGCTGGTGGGCGCAGGTCGCCGACCAGCTCCAGGTGCTCAAGCAGGCCAAGGGCGTCGCGCCGGAGGGCGCGACGGTCGAGTGGCTCGCCGCGCGGATGGTTGGCCGGTGGCGCTCTGGCGCGCCCGTGCACAAGTTCCCGGCCCACGACCCGATCAACGACCGCGCCGCCGCCGGGGACAACGACCTCAGCTTCAAGGACGATCCGGACGGCCTGAAGACCCCGCTGTTCTCGCACCTGCGCCAGACCGCTCCGCGCGACGGCCTCGTCGACGGCGGACCGGTCCCGGAGGAGTTCATGGACGCGCGCCGCATCATCCGGCGCGGCGCGCCCTACGGGCAGCCCTTCGACCCGGCCCGAGGAGCGGCCGGCGGCCCGGATGCCGCGCGCGGCCTGCTGTTCGTGTGCTACCAGGCGGATCTGGTGGAGCAGTTCGAGTTCATCCAGAAGGACTGGGTCAACACCGGCGACTTCCCGCGCGGCCGGGAGAACCCGCCCGGGCCGGACGCGATGATCAGCGGCCGGCTGCCCGGATCCGGCGAGGCCCAGGCACCGATCAACGACGGCTGCATCCACTTCGAGAGCGTCGACGCCGAGGGTACGGAGCGTCGGTGCACGCCGCTCACGCTCCGACGCTTCGTGCGGACCGAGGGCGCCGTGTACGCGTTCGCGCCGTCTATCAGTACCCTCAAGGCCCTGGCCGAGGGACGGCTGGACGGGCACATGCCGACGACGGCGCGGGTGGACGAGATCGTCGCCGTGCCGGATCTGCAGCGGGTCGGCGGAGTGAGCCGGTATTGGCTGTTCCAGCAGGGCAAACAGCGCACCATCGTCGTACCGGACGGCGACGACGGCACCGACCTGGTACTGCGGCCCACCGACGACATCGCGAGCTGGCCGGCGCTCGTCGACGTCCGGCGCGTCGACGCGGTGCTGCCCGTTCCGGACATACAGCGCGTGGGCGGCAAGAGCTGGTACTGGGTCTTCCACTCCATCGGCAGCGCCCAGATGTACCGCATCATCTCGATCGCGGACGGCGAGAGGCATACCAGCAAGCTCGAAGTGGCCGACCGGCCGCTCAGCGCGTGGCGCTCGCTGCAGGGCGTCGCCCGGATCGACGCGATCCTGCCGGTGCCGGACCGGCAGCGCGTGGGCGGAGAGAGCCGCTACTGGATCTTCCACACGCCGGCTGCCGCGGCCGGGCACGGCGCGCAGAAGTGCCGGATGATCTCCATCGCCGACGGCCACGAGCACCTCGACTCCGGCGCGGGCGGTGACAGTGAGCTGAGTCGGTGGACGTCGCTGGCCGGCGTGGAGAAGGTCGACGCGTTCCTCCCGGTGCCGACGATGCAGCGGGCCGCGGGCAAGAGCCACTTCTGGGTCCTGCACCCCCAGGGCGTGCGGACCGTCTCCATCGCAGACGGCGAACAGCACCGGGACACGCTGGTCGGCGCGGACCGCGCGCTCGGGCAGTGGGTGAACCTGGGCTGAGTGAAACTTTCGAAGCCCTCCCGGTCGGCGGCCCGCGGATCCGGGCGCCCGGCCCGCCGACCCGTTATCGCGCGGGTCGGCGGGCCGTCTACGAGCCGATGGGGCCGGCAGGTCCCGTCCCTTCTGTCCCACCACTCAGAACGGACGTCAAGATGCTTCGATCCACGACAGGCGGGGTCGGCGGCGGCGCCCGCCGCGCGGTCGCCGGCGCGACGGCGCTGCTCGCGCTCCCGGCCGGCCTGATCCTCGGCGCGGCCCAGCATGCCGCGGCCGCCACGCCCGCCGCCGTCACCACCGCGACCGGCGACAGCCGCTCGGTCAGCCAGCCCACGGTGCCGAGCACCATCTGCGCGACCATCTCCTCCGGCCTGCAGATGGCCAGCCGCAAGTCCGGCACCACCCAGGAGGCCACGCCGCCGGACACCTCGCGCATCCAGTCGGCGCTCAACTCCTGCTCCCAGAGCGGTTCCACGCCGGTCGCGGTCAAGCTCGTCGCGAGCGACTCCACCCACGCCGCCTTCCTCAGCGGCCCGCTCACCATCCCGGCCGGCGTGGTCCTGCTGCTCGACAGCAACGTCACCCTCTACGCCTCGCTGAACCCGGCCAACTACCAGGTCAGCGGGTCCTCGGCCACCTGCGGCACGGTCTCGGCCAACTCCGGCGGCTGCCACCCGTTCATCACGGTCAGCGGCGCGAACGCCGGGATCGAGGCGGTCCGCGCGTCCAGCGGGACCCAGGGCCGGATCGACGGCCGCGGCGACCTCGACCTCTACAACTCCAGCACGAGCTGGTTCGGCCTCGCCGCCACGGCCAAGTCGGAGAGCCTGACCCAGAACAACCCGCGGCTGATCCAGGCGGAGAAGGCCAACAACTTCACCCTCTTCGACATCGACCTGCTCAACGCGGCCAACTTCCACGTGGTCTACGAGAACGGCACCGGATTCACCGCGTGGGGCGTGCGGATCAAGACCCCGGCCACCGCGGGCAACACCGACGGGATCGACCCGGCCGGCGCCACCAATGTCACGATCGCGAACAGCTACATCATGGACGGCGACGACGGCGTGGCGGTGAAGGCCGGCTCCGCCTCGAAGAACATCACCATCGAGAACGACCACTTTTACGGCACCCACGGCATCTCCATCGGCAGCGAGACCAACGGCGGGCTGACCAACATGCTGGTGGAGAACAACACCATCACCGGCGTGGACGCCAACGGCGCGGTCGGCGGCAGCCCGATCGGCCTGCGGATCAAGAGCGACTCCGCGGCCGGCGGCGCGGTCTCCACCGTCAGCTACCTGAACAACTGCGTCACCCAGGTCAAGCAGCCGCTCGTGTTCGACACCCGCTACAACAGCTCCACCGGCTCGCTGATCCCGGTGTACACGAACATCCTCGTCAACGGCCTGAAGTCGACCTCTTCGATGTCCGGCAGCGGCAACGTCATCAACGGGTACGACTCGTCGCACCTGATCGGCCTGACGCTGGAGAACGTGTCGCTGGACAAGACCACCACGACCGCCGCCTACGCCAGCGTCGGCCTGTACAACTCCAACCTCACCCCGAGCGGCACCGGCGTGACCACGAGCTCGGTCTCCGGCAGCGGCAGCGTGCCGAGCTGCTCGTTCCCGGCTTACCCGGCACTGTAGGCCGACTTCCCCGCCGCGCTGCACGTCGGGCAGGTGCGTACGTGCTCTGACAGCCGTCGGAAGGCCCGCGCATCGCCTCGGCCGTTCCAGTCCGGAGCGGCCGAGGCGAGGCGCGGGCAACGCGGGGTGGCCCGCCACGCGCGCACCACGGTGAGGGCGAGCATCAGCTTCGCCTTGACCCGTGCGACCCGCACCGCCGCGTGCTGCGGTGTGACCGACAGCGCCGCGGCGGTCTGCGCCCGGGTCAACCGGCCGTAGAGCTCCTGCCACCACAGCGAGAGCACCTGCCGTTCGTCGGCGCTGAGCCAGCGCGCGGCGGCGAGCAGGTCCTCCCGCTGGGCGAACCGGCTGAGCCGGTCGGCGGCCTCGTCGGCGAAGTCGCCGACCGGGGGCGCGGCCTCCTCGGCCGCCTCGAGCGGCAGGAACCGGGGCCAGGCGGTGCCGACCGCCCGGCCCCGGTCCTGGATCTGGCGGTTGGCGATCGCCATCACCCAGGAGCGGAAGCGATCCGGGTCCCGCAGTTCCGGCAGGCGCAGCACGACGCGCAGCATCGTCTCCTGCACCACGTCGTCGACGTCCGCGTGCCCCTGCAGGGCCCGCCCGACGACGTTGTACACCAGGGGCAGGTACTCGCCGAGCAGCCGCGTCAGCGCTGCTTCGTCTCCGGCGCGTGCCGCCTCCACGAGCGTCGACCGGACCGCCGTGATCACTTCGCCATCAGCCCTTTGTCAGCTCCACGGGCTTGCGGCGAGGAACGAGGTGTCCTGCGTCCACGACGACGTGCTGTCCCAGGCGTTGGATCCGCCGTCACCGGCCACATAGGCGGTGTAGTTGTAGTGCCGGATGTACTTGGTCGGATAGTTCACCGACTGGAACGAGTACCCGGTGCCACTGTTGCCCGGCTGGACACAGAATGTCGCGTCTTGCGCGAATTGCGAGGTGCCGTCGCTGGGTTCGAGGTAGAGCTCGAAGTTGTAATGGCGTAGGTACTGTCCTGACTCGTTGGCGGACTGGAACGAGATACAGGAACTGTTGGAAAGTCCGGGTTCGACGATCCAGGTGGAGTCCGCCTTCGCGGTCGAGGAGCTGCTCGAGGTGACGGCGGCGATGACCACCTTCGTGTCGGCGGAGTCGTGCTGGATGTAGTCACCGGTGCAGCAGGGGGTCGTCGCCTGGATCGACACCCGGGCGCCGGGCGTGAACGGCGAAGAGCTGGTGCTGCCGCCGGCGCCGTACCCGGCCGCAACGATGTTGGCCTGCACGGCGGATTCCGTGGACGACGAGGCGTAGCCGGTGGTCATGACGCCTTCATAGAAGGTGCCGGCCGATCCCTTCGAGTTGTCGCCGCCGATGCCGAGGATGATCGCACCCTGCTTCTTCATCGGGTTGTAGCCCGAGACGTTCGGCCGGGCGCCGCTGTAGTCGGTGGCCAGGCCCCCGGACTGGGCGTTGCCGCCGAGGATGGCCCACTTGTTGGCGCCGCCCTCGATCATCGCGGTGGTGTAGCGGTAGCTGGTCGTCGGGTCGTTCGCGTTGTAGCCCGCGTTCACGCCGGAGTACAGGCCGTTCTCCATGTCGGCCATGATCCACGGGCCGTTCCCGGTGCCGTAACCCCACACCTTGATATTGCCGAAGTAGATCGCTTCCATGGTGCCGTTGCCGTCGTCGTCGTTGTTCTTCTCGGCGTTGCCGTAGTCGAAGCAGCAGCCGCCGTTGTAGTGCGTGCCGTCGAGCACCGCGTACTCGGACTCCGCGTTGTCGCCGGTCGCGATCCCGCTGGTGGAGTCGTCACGGTAGCCGTCACCGGCGGCGATGTAGACCCCGTAGGCCTTGTGGCCGTTCAGGGTCGTCGGCGCGGCCGTCGCGTTCGCCAGGCCGTCCGGGCCACCCGCTTCGCCGCCGGCCGGGGCGTCGGTCAAGTTGTTGCCGTGGCCGGACTGGTCGTAGATCTCTGTGATCACGCACGAGGTGCCGGAGCAGAACGAGTCCTGCGCCGCCGCGTTCGCGTACCCGCCGGCCGAGGTCACGCCGATGTTCAGCGTCGAGTTGTCCGAGGAGCGCCGCACCTGGTAGAGGTTGCCGTTGTACGCCGCGTACAGCGCGCGCGTCGTCGAATGTGCCGCCACGCAAGGCGTGCCACCGGACGCGTAGATGTCGCACGGACCCTGCGACGCCGCCTGGGACGGCGCAGCAGCCGCCACCGCCAGCCCCGCGGCGAGGGCGACCGCGCCTCCCGCCGCCCACAACCGCCTTCGCACCGCACGCGCCCTGACCGATCGCCGATCGCTCATCTGAACTCCATTGTTCGGGTCGAATCCCCGGCCCCCGCAGGCCCGGATCACTGCAAACAATTGGTTCAACCAATGTTAACGCTAACAAACGCGACGGGAAGTCACCCTCGTCTACGGGAACCGCTTGGGGATGTGTGGGTATTTGCGAAGCACAGCATTGCTCGGAACTGACAGGCCGTCAATATCGTGCCGCCAGGCGTTGTGAGCGCGCACAGTCCGCTGCGCAGGTCAGGCGCGATCCCGGGTCGTGAAAATTTCCGGCAGCACCCGGACGGCGGCGGGGATAGCCTTGATCCCCGTGTCCACACCCTCCTTCCTCCAGGATCGCCTGCGCGCCGCGGGCTTCGACGACGTCGCGAAGGTCGAGCTGGTCGAAGGCGGTCAGGCGGCGACCGCCGGCATCGCCCACCGGCCCGGCAAGGCCCCCGTGTTCGTCAAGTCGTTCACCGAGGTGCCGGCCGACGACGTGTTCGCGACCGAAGCCGAGGGCCTCGAAGCCCTGCGGGAACGCGGCGCGCTCAGCACGCCCGAAGTCGTGCTCGCGACGAGGGAAGTCCTCGTGCTCTCCCTGCTGCGGCCGCGTCCGGCCGACGAAGCCTTCTGGGAGCGGTTCGCCCGCGAACTCGCCCGGCTGCACACCTCCACCGTGCATGACGGGTTCGGCTGGGAGCGCGACAACTGGCTCGGCCGCTACCGCCAGCAGAACGCCTGGACCACAGACGGCTTCGAGTTCTTCGCCCGCCACCGTCTGCTGCGCTGGCTGCCCGAGCGCCGCGTCCAAGCCGCGCTCGACGCCGGGTATCGCAGAGCCCTGGAACGCCTGTGCGAGCGCCTGCCCGACCTGCTGCCGCCCCGCCCCGCCTGCCTGACCCACGGCGACCTGTGGGCGCACAACGTCCTCGCCACCGAGGACGGCCGCCCCGCCGTGATCGACCCCGCGGTCTCCTTCATGTGGGCCGAGGTCGACCTGGCCCACCTCTGGTGCTCCCCGCACCCGCCCGAAACGAAGCGCTTCTTCGACGCCTACGCCGAACTGACCGGCCTGGACCCCGACTGGCGCACCCGCATGCCGCTGATCCAGCTGCGCCAGCACCTCGCCGTCATCGCCCAGTTCGACTACGACTGGGGCGCCGCCGAACAGGTCCGCGCGATACTGGAGCCATTCCGGCACTGATACGCGTGGTTCCGGGACCGCGGCATCAGAACCCGAGCGGATGCTTCGAGAGCCAAGCGGCGTGCTCGTCGCGCAGCCGATCGCGTTGCGCGACGTCGCGTGCGTAGACGTCGGCGCCGCCGTCGTACGGGTGGTAGAGCCAGCCGAGTTCGCGATCGGCGAGGATCACCTCGACCAGCTCGTAGTCCGCCACTGCTCGGAGAAGGCCTTCGAACCGCTGGGGTTCGGCGGGCTCGAGGGAAGCGTGGAGTTGCCAGAAGGTGGCTTCCTCGTCAGACTCGCAGCGCACGGTGCGCCAGTGACGGCCCGACGGATGCAGCCGGTGCCGCAATGGATTGTCAGGGCCCAGGTCCGGCCCGTCCGTCCAGCGCGCGGAGATCACCCAGAACTCGTTCTGGGACGCGAGTTCACGCAGCACCGTGTAGTGCCGGTTGAGGATCTCGGCGTGCTCCTCCTCAGATTCCGCGTACCGCTTCGACTCGGGCAGGGAGTGGAAGCGCACCCAGTTCTCGTGCCGGTTCCGGCCCAACTCCGACCCCAGCGGCGTCTGACCGCCGCGGCTCCGTTCCCAGGCGGCGTCGAGCTCCGCGAGCTGCGCTTCCGTCGTCTTCACGGCCCGACCATACGCTATCGTTCGTCGACGGCGTCAGTATTTTGGTTCCGCGTCTCGCCGCCCTGAAGCCGCGCTGTGGGTTTCCCGAACGTTCGCTGTAAGCCCGCGCTCGGCGCTGCGCCGGGCGCGCTGCCGGGCACGTCGCGGCGCTGGCGCGTTCAGGGGCGTTGCAGACGGGACTCAAGGAGGGTTCAGCCCGGCGGTGTCGACTGGCCTCGAAATCCGCTTTCGAGAGGCTCGCTCGTGCCCGATCCGCTCACGACTTCCCTGGCGGCCCCCGCCGCGCCCTCCGCGCCGGCCGCCGCGGCCCCGACGTCTCCCGAGCGCGCCGCGCGGCTCCGGACGATCGGCGCGGCCCTGCGCACGCACTGGTTCTTCACCCTCGTGTTCGCCGTGGGCCTGACCGGTCGCGTCCTGACGATGGTCGCATACCGGCCCGCCCTGCTCTACATCGACTCCTTCGGCTACCTCGCCAACTCCGGGCCGCTCCGGCCGACCGGCGCCGAGCCGGTCGGGTATCCGCTGATGCTCAAGCTGCTGCTCGACGTGGGCGACTTCACCTTCGTCGCGGCGGTCCAGCACCTGCTGGGGCTCGCGATCGGAGTCTGCGTCTACGTGCTGATGGTGCGGCACCGCATGCCGAAGACCGTCGCCGCGCTGGCGAGCATGCCGGTGCTGCTCGACGCGTACGAGTGGGAGATCGAGCAGAACCTGCTGACCGACTGCCTGTTCCTGGTCATGATCACGGCCGCGCTGACGCTGCTGACCTGGCGGCACCGGCCCGGGCCGTGGCTCGCCGCGGGGGCGGGGCTGATCCTCGGCGCGGCCGTCGCGGTGCGCGCCGTCGGCGAGGCCGCGCTGGTGCCGGCGCTGCTGTTCGTCCTGCTGGGGACGGGACCGAGCTGGCGGCGCCGGCTCAAGGTGACGGCCGCGTTCGTCGTCGCGGGCGCCGTGCCGCTGGTCTCCTACTCCATCTACGCCGCCACCTACTCCGGGCCGGCGATCATCCGCGCGAGCAACAGCGTCATGCTCTACGGGCGCACCTCGACGATCGCCGACTGCGCGTCGTTGCCGGCCGATCTCAAGCCGCTGTGCCCGTCCGGGACGGTCAGCGACCGGCAGCGGCTCGGTCCGGACTTCTACTCGAGCTCGCACACGTCGCCGTACTTCACGGTCGCGGCCGCTACGGGCCAGCACGCGCCGGAGAACGCTGCCCAGTTCTCGCGCTATGTGATCGAGCATCAGCCACTCCGGTTCGCGGAGGCGGTCGGCCACGACTTCCTCGAGCTGTTCATCTCCCCGCACGGGGAGGTCAGCGGCGGCACGGCCGTGGCCCGCTGGCAGTTCCAGACCGCCTACCCCGAGTTCCCGCCGCTGCAGGCGGCACCCGAGATGGCGAAGTTCGGCCAGAGCGCCCCGGCGGTCAATACCGGCGTCGCCCAACTGCTGCGTGACTACCAGCTCGGCGGCGGCTATACGCCCAACGTGCTGTACGCCATCTTCCTGCTCGCCGGACTCGGCGGCGCGCTCGGGCTGACCCGCAGCGCGCGACGCAGCGGGCTGCGGGCCAAGTGCGCGCTGTGGACCAGCACCGGTGTGGTACTGCTGCTCGCGGCGGACGTGTTCGAGTTCTCCTGGCGCTACCAGCTGCCCGCGCTCGTCACCCTGCCTATCGGCGGCGCGTACGGCATCGCCGCGCTGCTCGGTTTCGGCCGGATGTGGCCGCCTATGCGCGCCTACCCCGAGCCCTCGGACGAGGCGGCCGTCGCGGACTTCCGCGAGCGCTACGGCGCCGACTTCGCGCTCGCCCCGATCGTGGTGCTGATCGCCGCCTACAACGAGGCGGACGCGATCGGTTCGGTGATCGACGACCTGCCGGACGAGTGCCTCGGCATGGCCGTCAAGCCGTTGATCGTGGTGGACGGCGCGACCGACGACACCGCCCGGATCTCCATCGAGCACGGCGCCCCCACCTGCGTGCTGCCGGTGAACCGGGGCCAGGGCGCGGCGCTGCGCGTCGGCTACCACCTGGCGCACGCCGCCGGCGCCCGCTACATCGTGACCAGCGACGGCGACGGCCAGTACGACGCCGGGGAGCTGCCGCGGCTGCTCGCCCCCCTGCTCGAGGACTCGGCGGACCTGGTGATCGGCTCCCGGGTGCTCGGCGGCCGGGAGAACCGGGACCTGGTCCGGCACGCCGGCGTGCGGTTCTTCGGCTTCTGCGTCACGAAGCTGACCGGCACGAAGGTCACCGACACCTCCTCCGGCTGGCGGGCCATGCGGGCGCAGGTGCCGGTGAACGTGCGGCTGACCCAGTCGCAGTATCAGACCTCGGAGTTCCTGATCGGCGCCCTGGCCAAGGGATACCGGGTCGCGGACGTGCCGATGTCGATGCGCCTGCGCAGCCACGGCTCCACGAAGAAGGGCAACAACCTCGTCTTCGGCACCCGCTACGCCCGGGTCGTCCTGGGCACCTGGTTGCGCGAGTGGGTGTGGGGCCGCACCCGCCGCCGCGTCCTCGGCCGCGGGCGTTCCGAAGTGCGGATCTAGCAAGAAGGCAAGCAAGCCGAACGCGCTTCAAGCGGCCCTGACCCCGTGTTCCACCGCGGGTCAGGGCCGCGAGCGCGTCAGGCTTCCTCGGGCGTCCGTCCGAACACCCAGCGGTCGAAGATGATGTACTTCACCACGAAGACCACGCCGTACACCGCGAGGTACACGCCGCCGAGCAGCACGGCGCGGTCGCCGCGGCCGGTGATGTGGCCGCTCACGACGGAGTCGACGCCCGAGGTGGCCAGGATCGCGAGCGTCGCGGTCACGGCGGTCACCCCCCAGTACCAGGCGGCCTCGGTCAGCGGCTTGTCGCTCTTGCCACGGTCCCGCCAGGCCCAGCGCTGGTTGAGCACGTAGTTCGGAATCGCGCCGGCGACCCAGCCGACCACGGTCGCGGCCTGGGCGTCGGCGTCGAAAAGCCCGTAGGCGGCGATGAGCGCCACCTCACTGCAGACGGTCGCGACGACGGAACCGGCGGCGTAGCGCAGCAACCTCCCATAACGCTGCGCAAACGGTGCGACGATCTCGGTCACGGCCACTCTCCTTCTTCCCACTGATCGCCTCAAAGGCTAGTGGATCCGGCTGAAAGCTCCGTCAAGATCGCGGGGGTTCGGCCGCGGCCGCGGCCGGCAGCCGCAGCGTGAAGCACGCTCCGTGACCGGCCTCGCTGCGCACCGAAGCGGTGCCGCCGTGGGCGTGCGCGATCGCGGCGACGATGGCGAGGCCGAGGCCGCTGCCCTGGTAGGCGCTGGTGCGGGCACGGGAGCGGTCCGAGCGGTAGAAGCGTTCGAAGACGCGGGCGGCGTCCTCGGCGCTCAGGCCGGGGCCGGCGTCGGCCACCTCGAGCACGCAGTGGCCGCTCTCGTCGGCCGGGCGCACCCGCATCGTGATCGGAGTGCCGGCGGGGGTGTGGCAGACCGCGTTGGTGAGCAGGTTGTCCAGGGCCTGGCGCAGGCGGTTCTCGTCGCCGATGACGATCGGCTCACCGGCCGACTCCGCGCCCTCGTCCCGCTCGCGGTACGCGCGTTCCGGCCCGAGTTCCAGCTCGATGCTGCGGTCGCTCGCCCGGGCCCGCGCGGCGATGATCGAGTCGGCGGCCAGCGCGACCAGGTGCACCCGGTCGCGGGCCAGCGGACGCTGCTGGTCGAGCCGGGCCAGCAGCAGCAGATCCTCCACCAGCAGCCCCATCCGGGTCGCCTCGTTCTCGACCCGGCCCAGCATGTCCGGCACCTGCCCGGCCTCGACCGCGCCCTGGCGGTAGAGCTCGGTGATGCCGCGGATCGACGCGAGCGGGGTGCGCAGCTCGTGGCCGGCGTCGGCGATGAACTGGCGCATCCGCGCCTCCGAACGCTGCGCCTCGGCCTCGGAGCGCGCCTGCGCGCCGAACGCGGACTCGATCCGGCCGAGCATGCCGTTGAGCGAGGCGGAGAGCCGGCCGATCTCGGTCTTCGGGTGGCCGTGCGGGACCCGGCGGGCCAGGTCCCCGGCCGAGATCGCGACCGCGGCCGACTCGATCCGGCGCAACGGCTGGAGCGTGCGGTACACCAGCAGGTAGCCCAGCACGAGCAGCGCGAGGGCGACCGCGGCGTCCACGCCGAGATCGAGGTCCACCAGGTGGCCCACCGCCGCGTCGATCTCGTCCAGCGGCGTGGCCACCAGCACGTAGCCGCCCACAGCCTCGCCGTCGGGCGTCGGCGTCACCACGTGGTGGACCGCGTCGGTGTCGGCGGGCTGAGGGGTGTACTCGGGCACCGCGGAGACGTCGCGGTAGCGCTCCCGGACGACCGCTATCTGCCAGGTGACCTTGCCCGCGCCGACCTGGCTGGTCAGCGTCATCGGCTGGCCGTCGGCCGCCGCGGCGGCCAGCATCGCGGCGGTCGGCTCGGCCGACGCGGCGGTGGTCTGGCGCACTGTGGCGTCGCAGGAGGAGAGCAGCGTGGTGCCGTGTACCTCGCTGATCAGCTCGACGGCGTTGTCGTTGGGCACATTGCCACAGTTCAAGGACTGATAGGTGGGTTTGTTCCAATGCGCGCTGGAGATCGAGTGCGCCTCGGTCATCAGCTGGTGTCCGCTCTGCTCCAGCAGGTAGTCGCGGAACAGCTGCACCCCGACGAGGCCGGTGACGCTCAATCCGATCGCGGCCAGGCTGAGCGTGCCGAGCACCAGCCGGGCCCACAGCGGCACCCGGGAGGCCGGTGCCCGGATGTTCACTCGCCCGCCCTCGGCTCCCGCACCACGTAGCCGACGCCGCGGACGGTGTGCAGCAGCCGCGGCCCGTCGCCCTCGATCTTCTGGCGCAGGAACGAGATGTAGGACTCGACGATGCCCTGCTGCCCGGCGAAGTCGTAGTTCCACACGTGGTCGAGGATCTGCGCCTTCGACTGCACCCGGCCGGCGTTGGCCATCAGGTAGTTGAGCAGTTTGAACTCGGTCGGGGACAGCTCGATCCAGCGCCCGCCGCGGCGCACCTCGTGCGCCTCCTCGACGAGTTCGAGGTCGGCGACGGTGTAGCGGCCGGGCGCTGCCTGCCCCTGCGAGCGGCGCAGCAGGTTGCGGATCCGGGCGACGACCTCCTCCAGGCTGAAGGGCTTGGTCACGTAGTCGTCGCCCAGCGCGAGCCCGGTGACCTTGTCGCCGACCGCGTCGCGCGCGGTCAGGAAGAGCACCGGCACGTGGTGCGAGGCCCGCAGCCGGGCCGCGACCTCGAAGCCGTCGAGATCCGGCAGCATCACGTCCAGGATCACCAGATCCGGCTGGTGCGCGGCCGCGGCGGCGAGCGACTCGCGCCCGTCCGCGGCCGCGCTCACGGCGAAGCCGGAGAATCTGAGGCTGGCGGAGAGCAGTTCGCGGATGTTCGGCTCGTCGTCGACGACCAGCAGGTGGGCGAGCGGCTCCCGGGTGGTGTCCATGGCAAGACATCCTGGCCGCCGATCCTGAAAGTTGTCCACCAAGCCGCTGCAGGCATCCTGAAAATCCCGCCCGCTCCACCTCGGCCACGTCCTTGATCTGCAGGAATCTTCGAGACACCGGCCAGGACCGGATCAGCAAGCTCGGCTTGACTTCCCTCCGCCGCCGTCATCCGACCGGATCCGACCGGCGGTTCGCGATGCCGAAAAGGTGGTTTACATGCGGATCCTGGTTCTTGGCGCCGACGGTTACCTCGGCTGGCCGACGGCGCTGCACTTGTCCGCGGCCGGGCACGAGATCGGCGTCCTGGACAACCTCGCCCGCCGCGGCTACGACCGGGAGCTCGGCGTGGAGAGCCTGGTGCCGATCGAGTCCTTCGAGGACCGGATCAGCGCCTGGCGCGAGATCTCCGGGCTCAACCTCGAATCCTACGTCGGCGACCTGACCGACGCGGCGTTCACCACCGGCGCGGTGCGCGACTTCCGCCCCGACGCGATCGTGCACTTCGCCGAGCAGCGCGCCGCGCCGTACTCGATGATCGACCAGGCGCACGCGGTGTACACGCAGACCAACAACGTGGTCGGCACGCTGAACCTGCTGTACGCGATCGCCGAGGTCGACCCGGACATCCACCTGGTGAAGCTCGGCACGATGGGCGAGTACGGCACGCCCAACATCGACATCGAGGAGGGCTGGCTGGAGATCACGCACAACGGCCGGACCGACCGGATGCTCTACCCGAAGAAGCCGGGCTCGTTCTACCACCTGTCCAAGGTGCACGACAGCAACAACATCGAGTTCGCCTGCCGCGTCTGGGGTCTGCGCGCCACCGACCTGAACCAGGGCATCGTCTACGGCCAGTCCACCGACCAGACCGCCCAGGACGCCCGGCTGGCCACGCGATTCGACTACGACGCGGTGTTCGGCACGGTGCTCAACCGCTTCGTGATCCAGGCCGTGCTCGGCCGGCCGCTGACCGTGTACGGCGACGGCAGCCAGACCCGCGGCATGATCGAGATCCGCGACACGGTCGAGTGCATCCGGCTGGCCTGCGAGAACCCGGCCGCGGTGGGCGAGTTCCGGGTCTTCAACCAGATGACCGAGTCGTTCCGGATCGAGGAGATGGCCAAGACGGTGGCCGAGGTCTACCCCGGCGACGTCGAGGTCGAGCACCTGGAGAACCCGCGGGTGGAGCAGGAGGAGCACTACTACAACGTGGTCCACTCCGGCCTGCCCGACCTGGGCCTCAAGCCGCACCTGCTGTCCAACACCCTGATCGAGTCGCTGTTCCCGATCGTCGCCCAGTACACCGGCCGGGTCGACCTCGCCGCCCTGCTCCCGAACGTGCGGTGGCGCGGAGCTCTGAAGCCGCAAGGCGAGTAGAGGCGTCGGCGAAGACAGCGGCGGATAGGCCGGTTGCTCACGCACCGGCCTATCCGCCATTCCGACCGCTACGCGATGCCGTACTCCGCCAGCCAGAAGGTCAGGTCGCTCCGGGAGGATCGAAGACGTCGACGCCCAGGCGCGGGATGCTCAGGCGGGTCTTGGCGAGCATCGCGGCCGGGAGCGTGGCGAGCAGGTCGTACTCGGCTTCGGACAGGTAGGTGTTGGTGATCAACCCCTGCACATGGCCGGGCTCTCCGGCCAGCACCTTCTGGGTGAACTTCAGCTCGCACACGCCGGATTCCAGGTCACAGGCGGTTTCCAGGTCACAGACGGGGCGCAGGCGCAGCCGCGTGCCGAGGAGGTAGCGGTCGGTGATCCGCCGCTGCCGGGTGATGCCCTCGTCGGGTGCGACGGCCAGCAGGAAGCGACGCTCACGCTCGATCTGCGCGTACTTCCCGGCGCTGGTCAGGCTCGGTTCCGGCCGGCTCGGCACGGTCACCCCGGCTCCGACCCGGCGCCCGACGCAACACCTCGCGCCGTCCCGACGTCCTTGAATGTGTAGCCTCGCGTTTCTCCACAGATCCAGGACACACATTGACCAGCACCACGCGCAAGTCCCTGGCCATCGCGGCCGCGAGCGTCCTGCTCGTTGCGGCCGTCTACTTCATCGCGGTGCGCACCGGGACGGGACAGCGTTTCGAGGACGCGGTCTGGCGCGGCGCCGGACACACCGCCATGCAGCGACCGGCCCAGGCGACCCGCGCGCTCAACCTGATCGGGACCTGGACCTCGGTCGCGGCCGTGGCCGTCGTCCTGCTGATCGGCCTGCTGCGGCGGCAGATCGCGCCCGCGATCGCCGGAGTGGCGGTGATCGGGGCCAGCGTCGGCACGACCGAGTTCCTCAAGCGCACCGTGGTGCGGCCGGACCTGGACCCGAACGGGTACGTCGCGGGCAACAGCTTCCCGAGCGGGCACACCACGATCGCGATGGCGGTGATGTTCGCGCTGATCCTGGTCGCGCCGTTCCGGTTGCGCGGCCTGATAGCCCTGTGCGCGGCCGCGGCGGCGACGGAGATCGGTGCGCTGACCATCATCGCGCGCTGGCACCGCCCGAGCGACACCCTCGGCGCCGACCTGATCGTGCTGTGCTACGCGAGCCTGGCCGTGCTCGGCCTGGCCGCGTTCCGGCACGTCCGGCCGAGGGCGCCGCGGACCCTCGCCAGCCGGGCGGCCCGCAGCGTGCTCACCCACGGCCCGATCGCCGCCGGCACGGCCGTCACCGTGTGCGGCGCCGTGCTCTGCGGCGCCCTGACCTACTACCACCGTGTCCACTACTCCCCCGGTTACGAGATCTCGCACTACGCGCTGTACGCGGGCTGCCTGATCGCGCTCGCCGGCAGCGGCCTGGTCACGCTCGCACTGCTGTGGCTGCTGGCCGGGGTGGAACTCACCTCTGACAGGATGTGAATCATGGCCGTCATCCACAACACCACCATCAAGCCGACCAAAACCGAACTGCTCACCCCCTGGCTGCCGACCCGGGCGTGGTACCTCGGCGGCGCGGACCAGCCGGAACTGGTCAAGGCCGGCGGTTTCCGGCTGGACGATCCCGAGGGCGAGGTCGGGATCGAGTTCATCGTGGTCACCGACCGTGCGACCGCCTCGGCCGCGAGCTACCTGGTGCCGCTCTCCTACCGAGGCGCCCCGCTCGAGGGCGCCGAGCACGCGCTGGTCGGCACGATGGAGCACGGAGTGCTGGGGACGCGCTGGATCTACGACGGCGCGCACGACCCGGTGGTGGTCGCGCAACTGCTGGCGCTGATCGAGGGCCAGGTCGTGGCCCAGTCCCAGAGCGTCAGCCACGCGCTCGACCAGGACGTGACATCCGCCTACGTCGAAGGCACCGAGACGGACTTCGACTTCACCGGCGCCGCCGCCATCGACGACCAGGACGGGACCGAGCTGACGGCCGAGTCCGGCGCGACGCTGCGCCTGCACCGGGTTCTGCGCCCCCTGCCGACCGACGCGCCGGCGCTTCGCTCGGGCGCGGCCGGCCAGGTCACCGGCGTCTGGGAGGCGGCCGACGGCACCCGCACCCGCGGCCTGATCGCCGAACTGCGCGAATAGTACGTTTCGCCCCGTTTTCCAGGGCATCCGCCGGTCTGAACGGTCCCGGGCGGCGGGGACGCCGCGGACGGCCCGGTTTCGCGATAATGGCGCCCTTCCGCCGCTTCCGCGGCGGCCGTCTCGAGGAAGGCGCGGCACGTGGTCCGCTTCCAGCTGGTGATCGACTGTTGCGACCCGGACCGGCTCGCCCGTTTCTGGGCCGAAGCGCTGCATTACGCGTTCGAGCCCGCCCCGGACGGCTTCGAAAGCTGGGACGCCTACTACCGCGACCTCGGAGTGGACGAGGAAGACCTCGGTATCGGCGAGGACAGCATCGTGGATGCGCGCGGCGAGGGCCCGCGGATCTGGTTCCAGCGCGTACCCGAGACCAAGACGATCAAGAACCGGCTGCACCTCGACATCAAGGTCGGCGGCGGCCGCTCGGTCCCGATCGAGACCCGCAAGGCTCGGGTCGACGCCGAGGCCCAGCGGCTGGTGGAGCTCGGCGCGACCTTGCTCGGCAGCCCTTCGGAGCCCGGCCTCGATCACTACGGCGTGGCCATGGCCGACCCCGAGGGCAACGAGTTCGACGTCGCCTAGCCGGCGGGCGATCGGTCGCGACACCTGCCGTACTTCGGCACCGCGCCCGCCCTGTACGATGACCCGAGACCGTGACCCGAACCAGGGAGGTGAGACCCCGTGAGCAACTTCGTCGCTCCATCGTGGGTGCTCCCCGGTTCCGTCACGGGGTGTGCGGCCTGAGAAGCCGCCGGGAGCACCGCCCTTCCTTGTGAGAGGTACTCCCATGAACGACCTGAACCCGGCTGACCTGCGCCTGGTCTCGCACTCCGCCTCCGACGGCGTCACCACGAGCGAATTCGTGCTCGGCGACGTGACCGCCGCCCTCTGGGAACCCGAGCACGCCGAGCCCGGCACACCGCTCGTCGCGCTCGGCCACGGCGGCGGCCGGTTCCGCCACCACCCCTCGATGACCGGCCGCGCCCGGCTGCTGACCGACGCCGGCTTCCGGGCCGTCGCGCTCGACGTCGACGGCCACGGCCCGCGTCCGCGCGGGCCGGAGGACGAAAAGGTGGTCGCCGCGCTGCACGCGGCGCGGCGGGCGGGCGAGCCGATCGGCCCGATCGTCGAGCCCTACAACGCCGATCTCGCCCGCCGCACCGTGCCCGAGTGGCGCGCGCTGCTCGCCGGCCTGCTCGCCCGGCCCGAGATCGGCGACGCGCCGGTCGGCTTCTGGGGCATCACCCTCGGCACCGCGGTCGGCGTGCCGCTCGTCGCCGAGGAGCCGCTGATCCGGGCCGCGGTCTTCGGCCTGTTCTGGCCCTCGACGCTGCTCGACGCGGCGCGGCGGATCACCGTCCCGATCGAGTTCGCTTTGCAGTGGGACGACGAGCACATCCCGCGCGAAGGCGGCCTCGCCCTGTTCGACGCCTTCGCCTCGACGGAGAAGTCGTTGCACGTGAACGCGGGCAAGCACATGGACATGCCGCGCTTCGAGGCGGCGGGCGCGGTCCGGTTCTTCGAACGGCACCTGTGCGGCTGACCCGCACCAGCGGCGTCCGGGCGGTCGGGGCCGTGTGCCCCGGCCGCCCGGACGCGGCGTCCGCGTAGGACCGAACGGGTGACACGGCATCACTTCGGCAGCAGCCGAACGAGCCCCGGACGGCCGAGTCGGGTGATGATCGGCAAAGCACGCCACACGCAGACCGCACACCCTCCCGACGCCCTGAAAACCAGCCCATGCCCGAGCCCTCGCGCCACCCGCCGGACCCGTCCGACGCCGCCGCACGCGCCGCCGCGCGCTTCAGCCGCTCGGACTCGGCCCGGCTGGAGGCGTTCAGCGACGGCGTGTTCGCCATCGCCGTCACCATCCTGGTCCTGGAGATCCACGACCCGGCCCACGGCCCGGGCGGCCTCGGCCACGCCCTGCTCGCACAGTGGCCCGCGTACCTCGGCTACCTCGCGTCGTTCGGCTACCTGGCCGTCATCTGGCTCAACCACCATCAGGCCTTTGCCAGGATCCGGAAGGTGGACCGCGGGCTGCAAGCCGCGAACCTGCTGCTCCTGTGCACGACGGCCGCCCTGGCCTTCCCCACCGGTGTCCTGTCCGACGCGCTGCAGGAGGACGTCGAAGGCGCCGACTCCCAGACCGCGGTCCTGACCTACGCCCTGATCGCCGCCGCGATGTGCGCCAGCTGGCTGCTCATGTACACCTACCTGCGCCGCCGCCCCTGGCTGCTCGACCCGGCCGTCGAGCCGGCCTACGTCCGCCACGGCCAGCTGCGCTCCGCCCTCGGCTTGGCCGCCTACCTGCTCGCTTCGGAAATCTCCCAGAGGTCTCCCGCGTGCACGCGCGGAACGACAAGGGTGTGCCCTGGTCTAGCGGGTCTGATGTCCAGGAATGCCAGCGTGTGCTCGCCTTCGAGGACGCGATGGCAGCGCTGCCGGCCGGCGACTATCTCGCAGAAGATGCACGCACTCACGTCGACCACGATCGCACGTGGCCGTGGGCGAAGACGACCAGGTTCTTCCGGCTCTTACCCGCTCTCCAACAGCCAGGATTCGAACTCCGCGGCGCCGAGCGGACGCGAGTACAGGTAGCCCTGTCCGCACTGGCAGCCCGCGGCCCGCAGGCGCTCGTGCTGCTCCTCGGTCTCCACGCCCTCCGCGACGGTCGTCAGGCCGAGCTCGCCGGCGAGCCTGACGATCCCCTCGACCAGGGCGAACTGCACCGAGTCTGTGGCGATGCCGTCGACGAAGGCCTTGTCGATCTTCACGGTCGAGATCGGCAGCCGGCGCAGTGAGCTCAGGGACGAATATCCCGTGCCGAAGTCGTCCATCGCCACCCCGATGCCGAGCTCGCGGGCCTGCACCAGAGTCTCCACCTGTTCGACGATCCCTGATTCGGTGACTTCGAGCACGAGCGAGGAGGGCGGCAGGCCGGTCTCGCCGAGCAGGGCGCGCACCTGGTCGAGGAAGTCGGGCTCGCGCAGCTGGACCGGGGAGACGTTCACGTTCACGCGCAGCTGCCGGGGATCGCCCGCGGCCCGGGTGATCTGCGGCCAGTGCCGGTAGTCCTGCACGGCGCGGTGCAGCACCCAGCCGCCGATCGGGACGATCTGGCCGGTCTGCTCGGCGAACGGGATGAACAGGTCCGGCCGCACCCGGCTCCCGTCCGGCTTCTGCCAGCGGATCAGCGCCTCGGCGCCCAGCGGCGCCCGGGTCGAGAAGTCGACCACGGGCTGGTACTGGAGGAAGAACGCGCCCTCGAGCAGCGCCTCGTTCAGTCCGGCGCGCAGCTCGGCCTGCTCGCGGCTGGACTCGCGCAGGTCCAGCGAGAACACGGCCGTGCCGCGCGGGCTGTTGCGCCGGGCGGTGTTCATCGCGAGCAACGCGTCCTCCAGCGCCTCCTCGCTCGGGCGGTCGTGCGGGCAGTCGGCGAGGCCCGCGCTGACCGAGATGGTGATCGCGCGGTCGGCGATGGCGACCGGGCGGGCGCCGGCGGTGCGCACCCGGGCCAGCAGCGCCTCGGCCGGAGGCAGGTTGGGCGTGCCGGAGATCAGCAGCGCGAGCGTGGTCGCGTCGATGCGGGCCACCTCGGGCCGCTCCAGCCCGAACACGCCGACGAGCCGGCGGGCGAACTCGTCCACGACCCGGTGCGCGGTGGACGGGCCCGACTCCTCGGCGATCTCGGGCAGGTCGTCGATCGCCACGGCGAGCACGGCGTGCGCGATCCCCTCCCCGCCCCGGAGCTGGGCCAGCCGGGAGGTGAAGGCGAGCCGGTTCTCCAGCCCGGTCTCCTGGTCGTGGGTGGCGCGCCGGCGCAGCTCCTTCTCCAGCGAGTGGAGCTTGGTCACGTCGCGCAGCGTCAGCACCAGGCCTTCCACGGTCGGGTCGCCGCGCCGGTCGTCCACGGCGACGTCGACGATCTGGTCGCGGCCGGGCAGCGCCCACTGCAGGTTCGCGTCGTGCGTGCTCGCGGCGACGGCCTGGGCGTAGTCGAGGCCGACGAGATCGGACAGCCTCATCCCCCGGCGCGCCTTGCCGCCGAACATCGCCTCGGCCGCGATGTTGGAGTAGCGCACCAGGCCGTCCTCGTCCACGACCAGGATGGCGTCGGAGATGCTGGCGGTCATCGCGCGCAGGTGGCTGCGGGCCATCCGCATGGTGACGCCGATGCGCTCGAGGTTCTCCCCCGCCTGCGCGGCGAGCAGGACGAGCGGGTCGGCGGCGCCGGTCACCCGTCCGACGGCGCCGGCGACGACGATCATCCCGAGCGGGCGGCCCCGGTCGCGCGAGCGCGCCGTGTCGATCGGGCAGGCCAGCGCGGTCGCCGAGCCGACCCCCTCGCGGAAGGGCACGTCCTGCGACACCAGGAAGCGCTGCCGGTCTCCGGGCCGCTCCGCGCACCGGTCCTCGGACCGGTCGGGGCGGCCCTCGGCCTGCTCGTCGGCGCCGGCGAGCGGTCTCCACTCGGAGATCATGGAGCGCCACCGGCCGGGATCGAACCGGGTCAGCGCGGACGGCTCCTGCCAGGTGGCCGAGGTGAGCCGGCCGCCGGTCACCAGCGCGACGCTCGCCTCGCCCTTCCCGTCGAGCAGCCGGCCGGCGACCTCGGCGGTCACCTGGGCCAGCTCGGTGGCCGACTGCGCGCCGGACAGCTGCCGGTGCGCCTCGATCAGCGTGTTCAGCCGCCGCACCGAGGCCATGTACTCGGCGCCGACGAAGCTCAGCCGCGCGATGACCGCGATGAAGATCAGTCCGCCGACCACCGGGAAGTGGCCGAGCGGGGCCACCCGGCCGCCGCTGATCTGGATGTTCAGCACGATCGGGTTGGCCAGCACCACGACGAGCAGGGCGAGCAGCCGCCGCAGGCTCATCGGCCGGCGCGGCCAGCGGCCGACGGCGCTCGGGCAGCGCGGGCCGGGCACGTGCAGCGGCGCCACCGCCCAGCAGGCCTGGAACAGCATCCAGCCCGCCCCGGCCAGCGCGGCGTGGCGCCAGAAGCCGGCGGCCTCGAGGTCGTTGAGCCGGGTGACCACCATGAACAGGTTCGAGTAGACGAGCCCGGCGACTCCGGTCACGGTGAGCACGACGCCGCGGCGCCGCCGCCCCACGCCCTTGACCAGCATCGCCGCGAGCGTCAGCAGCACCGCGCACACCGTCGGATAGATCCCTGGCGCCAGCCGCGCGAGCAAGGGCATCGGCCCTTGCGAAAGGTAGGGCGCGATCAGATAGAGCCAGATCGTCGCGGTCGCGCCGCCCACGATGATGCACACGTCGAACAGGAAGCCCGCGTCCCAGCCCCGCACCCGGCGTGAGATCGTCACGAACAGGTACCCGCAGGCGCAGATGGCGGCGAGCGGCGCGAACAGGTCGATCAGCGTGATGCCGTCGGGTGGCCCGGGTCTCACGCCGGCGGTCACGCACAGCTGGGCCGCGAGCATGGACGCCCCGGCGCCCGCACCCAGCCACAGCGGGATCCGGAAGCTCGACGGATGGATCAGGGCGCCGACGACCATGGCCGCGAAGGCGGCAGTGCCGAAGACGGCCCAGGCGGCGCCGACGTGGTTCGGCAGAAGCACCAGGGCGGCGATCAACGCGGCCACGAGGACGGCATACATCCACCGCAGTAGCGGCACGATGTGCTTACCGCTCTGTGCGCCGACCTCTACCGGCCGCAATGCCATACGACCATCAAAACACGCTGTGGCCGAACTCTCACGGCCCGTCTGCCACCGGGATGAGGGGACGGTCCGGCAGGTTCCTAACCGCGGGGTCCGGCGGCCCGACGCAGCCGGTTGGCGATCGCGAGGCCCATGCCGTCCTCGGGCGGCAGCGACGCGACGACGAGGTCGCACCCGCTCTCGTCGAAGCCGCGCAGGAGTCGGTAGAGGGCGCGGGCGTACGCGGCCGGCGAGGCCGGCACGTTCACCACGGCGTGCGCTTTGACCTCGGCGTCCGCGAAGGTCGGGGGCAGCAGCACGCCCACCTGGCGCCCGGCCTGCTGGGCCTGCTCGGCCTCGGCGATGACGTTTTCGGGCTCGACCAGGATGACCCGCGCGCGCGGCGCGTAATGAGAGGGGTGCTGGCCCGGGACCCGCACGTCGCTGGTCGCGGGCACCCCGAGGGGGTATCCCAGTACCGCTTCGAGGTCCTCGCGGGTCACGCCGCCGGGCCGGAGGATGGCGGGGGCCTCCGCGCTGACGTCGACGATGGTCGACTCGACGCCGACCTGGCAGGGGCCGCCGTCCAACACGAGGTCCACGGCGTCGCCGAGTTCGGTCCGCACGTGCTCGGCCGTGGTCGGACTGACCGATCCGAAGCGGTTGGCCGAGGGCGCCGTGAGCCCGCCGCCGAAGGCCGCGAGCAACGCCTGGGCGACGGGGTGGTCGGGCACGCGCACGGCGACCGTCTCCAGCCCGCCGGTCGCCTCGAGCGGCACACGGCTGCTGCGCCGCAGCACCAGCGTGAGCGGCCCGGGCCAGAAGTGCTCCGCCAGGACGCGCGCGGTCTCCGGCACGTCCTCGGCCCAGCCGTCCAGGTGCGCCGCGCTCTCGATGTGGACGATCAGCGGATGGTTCGGCGGCCGGCCCTTGACCTGGAAGGTGCGCGAGACGGCGACCGGGTTCTCCGCGTCGGCGCCGAGACCGTAGACCGTCTCCGTCGGGAAGGCGACCAGGCCTCCCGCCCGCAGCACGTCCGCCGCCTGCTGAATCCCGCCGCTCTCGCCCGTCACGTCCGCCATCCTTTCACTTCCCCGCACTTGATCCTGCCAGGACCGGCCACCTGCGGAGAAATCGGCCGCGGCCGCTCCCGGTTTCGCTTGTCCGGCAACAAAGTCGCCGCGGCCGGGCCGGAAGGATGTTGTCCGCGACCCTTCCAGGCCCCCGTCTCCTTCGCTATGGTGCGCCTGACCCACCGAGTTTGTTTGCACAGACAACCAATCTGGCGCACGTATGCAACGGAGCAAACGTGAACGACTCCCGCCCGCCTGCCCGCAGATCCAGATCCGCGCTGTTCACCGTCGGCGCCCTCCTCTCGTCCGCCCTGGTCGCCCCCGCCGCCGTGCTCGCCGCCTCCGCCACGCCGGCCCACGCCGCGACCGCGCTGTCCCGGAACGTCACGGCCAACCTCTTCGAGTACGACTGGAACTCGGTCGCCGCCGACTGCACCGACGTCCTCGGCCCGGACGGCTTCGCGGCCGTGCAGATCTCACCGCCGCAAGACTCGTACGACAACGCCGACCACTACTGGTGGGACGTCTACCAGCCCGTCGATTACTCGCTCGAGAGCCGTCTCGGCACCGCGGCGCAGTTCGCGTCGATGGTCGCGGCCTGCCATGACGCCGGCGTGAAGGTGTACGCGGACGTCGTGCTCAACCACATGGCCGCCGGCGACGGAGGTTCCGACACCAGCTACGGCGGCGCCTCGTTCGATTCCAGCACCCTGGCATACCCGGCGTACGGCGCCGCCGACTTCCACAGCTACCCGGCCGACTGCCCCGAATCCAGCGACAGCATCGTCAACTGGCTCAGCTACACCGAGGTCACCGCGTGCCGGCTCGACGGCCTGCCCGACCTGGCGACCAACACCGCGGCCGTGCGCGACATCGAGGCCGCCTATCTCAATACCCTCATCGGTCAGGGCGTGGACGGCTTCCGGCTGGATTCGGCCACTGAGATCGGCGAGAGCGACATCGCGGCCATCGATGCACTGCTCGATCCCGACGCGAGTACCGGAACCGGCGTCTTCATCACCCAAGAGGTCTATCCCGGCTCCAGCGGCCAGGATTCCCGGCTGAACCCCGCCGCGTTCGAGCCGACGGGCTCCGTCACCTCCTTCGACTACAGCTACGACCTGACCGACGACTTCGAGAACGGCGACCTCGCCGCGCTCGGCAGCCTCAGCCCCGCACTGCCGAGCACGTCAGCATCCTCCTTCGTGACGAACCAGGACACTGAGCGGGCCTCGAGTCCGACCCTCGACTACGCGGACGGCTCCGCCTACCTTCTGGCCGACGAGTTCCTGCTTGCCTACGGCTACGGCACACCGCAGATCTTCTCCGGCTTCGAGTTCAGCAGCTACAACCAGGCACCGCCGGACACCGCCAACGGCGACGTCACCGACACCACGTGCGGCACTGGCGCGTGGGAGTGCACCGAGCGCAACGCGGCGATCGACGCGCTGGTCGGCTGGCACAACCTCGCTTACACCGACAACGACGCCGTCGCCCACTGGACCACCGACGGCAACGACCTGATCGCGTTCGCCCGCGGCGCGGACGCCTGGATCGCACTGAACAACGGCTCCGCGGCGCTCACCGACACCTTCGCCACCGGGCTGCCCGACGGGACGTACTGCGACATCGTCAACGACACCTACAGCGGCGGCACCTGTTCCGGAACCGGCATCGTGGTCTCGGGCGGATCGGCGACCGTCACCGTCCCGGCGGGCGGATCAGTGGCCTTCGACGTCGACTCGCTCATCGGCACGGCGATTACGACGTATACCGAGACCGTCGACGTGACCGTTCCGGTCGACACGGCGGCCGAGGGCCTGAACGTCTACCTCAACGGGAACCTGTCAGCCCTCGGCGAAGGCGGCTCCGACTGGAGTGCCGGCCACGGAATCGCGATGACAAAGGTCGACGATACGCACTATCAGGCCACGATCACCGCCACCTCGAGAGCAGCGCTGTCCTACAAGTACTACCTGGGCACTTCGCTCAGCGACATCGAGGAATCGAGAACCTGCTCCGCGACCGCGAACCGATCGCTCACCGTCAACGGCACGACCGTCACCGACACCGTCGCCGACTGGGCCGGTCCGCACACGTGCGGCAACGCGCAGGCGATCATCGACGTGACGGTCCCGGCCGGCACACCGAGCGGCGACACCGTCTACATCGCCGGCGCCTTCTCCGCCCTCGGCACGGGCATGAGCTCAGCCGACGACTGGAATCCCGGCCTTTACCCGATGACGCTGATCGCCGCCGACGAGTGGCAGGCCGTCGTCCCGGCCGTCTCGGGCACCACGCTCGCCTACAAAGTCGACCTGAACGGCACATGGTCGAATGTCGAGGAGACGTCGTCCTGCGGCAGCGTCGCGAACCGCAGCTTCTATTTCAACGGCGTCGACAGCTCCTACACCGCCGCCGACGCCGTTGGCGCGTGGGCGGGGTTCAGTCCCTGTTGACCTTCCCCTTGGGGCAGAGGCCACGCTCTCTCCATCGGGCGATTCGCCCGAGAACGAGGAGATGATGGCATGTGGACGAGATGGGGATCAGCGAGTTCGGCCGCCGGTCGCGACTGTCCGCCAAGGCGCTGCGGCTCTACGACGGCCTCGGCCTCCTCTCGCCCGCACGCGTGGACGAGGCGTCCGGTTACCGCTACTACACGAGCGGCCAGCTCGAGCAGGCGCGGCTGATCGCGACGCTTCGCCAGGTCGGGGTCCCGCTCGCCACGGCGAAGGAGTGGCTGGGTCTCGGCCCGCCCGAATTGGCGGAGCGGGTGACCGCCTTCTGGCGAGCAGCCGAGGCGGACCACGCCGCCCAAGCCACGCTCGTCACCATCCTCGTTGACCGACTTACCGGGAGGAGCAGAGGCATGTACGAAGTCGCAAGCCGGGAGATGCCACCGCGCAGTCTGCTGTGCCTGAAGCGCAACGTCGACGAGTCCGGGGCGTGGGCGTTCGGCAAGGAGTTCATGGGGATCCTCAAGGATCCGCGATTCCCCAAGGGAGAAGGCCGGGAGCGCGGCTTCTTCTGCATCTACTGGGGCGAGGTGAGCGCGGACGGCGACGGTCCGGTCGAGTGGTGCAAGCCGGTGCCGGAAGCCGAGGCCGAAGCCATCGCCGCGCAGTTCCCGCAGCTCACGCTGCGCGTCGAGCCCGCGCACCGCGAGGCGTACGTCAGCCTCGGCTCGGGCGAGCAGATCGGCACGGCGCAGTGGCGCCTGGCCGAGGAGGCGCTGCGCACCTGGGCCGAGGACCAGGGCCTCGATCCGGAGCAGCTCGCGTCGACACCGGATGACCTCGGCGTTCGGCTCACGTACACGCCCAGTGCGGAGCCGGGCGAGGCCGTCTGGCCCGACTGCGAGTTCGCCGTGCCCTTCGCATGATCCAGTGATCGCTCGCAGGCTTCAACGGCGCGCGAGCGCCGCGCCGAGCTCGTCGAGAAGTGCGCGGTCGCAGGCACCGGCGACCGCCGCCTCGGCCGCGACCCGTTCGCGCTGCTCGCGCGTCCAGGCGGACGGATCGGCGATGGCCGCATCGCCGGGCTTCTTCGAGCCTGCCGAATCGGCGACGGTGTGAAAGGCGAGTCGTCCTGCGAGCGGTCCGTAGGCCTCGCCCAAAGTCAGGTGAATCAGGCCTGCGCCGAGCCCGTCGGCGGCATGTCGCACCAGGTGATGGGCCACCAGCCCCTCGACGCTCGCCGCAGCGGCACTGGCGCACGCCGAGTAGGCGCGGGTGGCCGGCATGACCTCCGGGCTCTCGGCGTCGGGATCAGCCCACCCCGGCCCGAGCAGCACGGCCAAGTCCGCCTCGAGATCCTCGAGCCCGGCCCGGATCCCCGCGCGGAGGCGGAGCAGTCGCGGGTCATCCGCGGCGTGCGCGGCGGCGGCCCGGTCGAGCGCCGCGTAGATCTCGCGGTACTGCACCAGCAACTCGGCGTACTCCCGCGGCTCGAGCGCCCCCGCCAGCAGCAGCCGCAGGAACACCGGCGGCACGTCATCGCGCGCGACTAGGGAGAATACGTCCACAAGAAGAGAACATAGGTAAGGCTTACCTAATTTGCAAGAGCCGACGGCGCTCCGCACGACGTTGTCGGAGGGGGCGGGTAGGCTCCGAACATGGCGACGCGTTACGCGGCACTGCTCTCGGCGGTCAACGTGGGCAAGCGCAAAGTCCCGATGGCACAGCTGCGCGAACTGCTGGCCGGGCTGGGCTACTCGGACGTCCAGACATACCTGGCCAGCGGAAACGCCGTCTTCACCGCTCGCGACGGCGAGGACGAGGGCGCGGCGTCCGCACGCATCGAGGCGGCGCTCGAGGAGGAGTTCGGCTTCTCCGTCCCCTGTCTCGTCCGCGACGGCGATTACCTCGCCGCCGTGATCAAGGCCTGCCCGTTCCCCGCCGACGACGTGGCCGGCAAGCATCTGCACGCCACCTTCTACTCCGCCGAGATCGGCGACGAGCGGTACGCGGACATCGACCGCGCAGCGTTCGAGCCCGAGGAGTTCCGCATCGGCGACCGCGTGATGTACCTGCACCTCCCCGGCGGCATCGGCCGCTCGGCGCTGGCCACCGCCTTGTCCCGGCCGGCGAGCCGCCTCAAGGGAATCACCGCGACCGGCCGCAACTGGAACACCGTCAAGGCCCTGGCAGGGATGACGGCGCACGAGTAACGGCACTGACCCCGGCCGGAGCCAAGCCCTTAGCGGGCCTGGACCTCGACCGTTCGGCCGTCGGGATCCTTGATCTGGTGACGTCCCGGTGCCAGCGGCGGGTTCGCGGCACTCCTCCAACTGCGGCGTGTAGATCACCAGCAGGGTCACCCGGATCGCGCTCGGTTCGGTCATGATCCGTGCGGAGCGTCGGGGTGATAGACGCGCTGCCGCTCGACCGGGCTGTCGGCGAACGGGCCGTTGCCGTTGACGACCTCACCGACCGCGAGCGACAGGCCGTGTGCGGTGCCGCGGCCCTTGAGCACCGCGCCGCGCAGATCCGGATCAGGGCAGGTGAAGTCGCCGCCCGCGGCCAGGCGCACCGCACGTGCGCTGATCGCCCCGAGGATCTGCGAGCCGACACCCAGCACACAGCCGTCGCCGAGGATCGCGCCGTCACTCACGCGCGTGCGGTCGGCGATGTGCACGTTCGCCCCGGCCCCGTCGGCAGTGATCCGCGCCCCGCCCTCCCCAAGCCGGTTCCCGGACCCGACCACCACCGCGGCGCCCGATCCGACGGTGACCCGCAAGCCCGGATACAGGATGTTGTCGGGGCCGAACTCGCATCTCGCGTCCGGCGCGCACTCGACGCTGACCGTGGGGTAGATCACCGTGCCCGGACCGAACCGGGCGTGGCGCGAAAGCAGGGTCGAGTAGGGGTCGAACAGCGCTCCGATGCGACGCCCTAGCTCCACGCACTCGCCGATCGTCAAGAAGCCGTACGCGATGCGGGGTGCGTCGAGATCCGAATGATCCATCAGCCCACCTTACGCAGGATCAGGTACGCCGGCTCGACGGCTTCCTCGGCTGTTGTCATGCGATTGACACCAGCCGGGCGTTCCGACACGACCACACGCGTTCCGAGGCGGGCGGGCACGCGTGCGACGTCCGCTGACGGGCTGTCATACTAGCGCCACTCAGATCGTCTCGAGTCCGGCGAGCAGCCAAGTAGGGGTGGATGCCATGACCGCGCCGTTCGACGGCTTCTCCCGACTCGAGCCGGGCGCACCGACCGAGATCGGCCGCTACCGCCTCTACGCGCGGCTCGGCGCGGGCGGGATGGGCCAGGTCTTCCTCTCCTTCCTGCCCGGCGGACGGCCCGTGGCGCTCAAGGTGGTGCGCCCGGAGTTCTCCGCGGACCCGGAGTTCCGCCGCCGCTTCGCCCAGGAGGCGCAGGCCGCGCAGCAGGTCAACGGGATCCACATCGCCCAGCTGCTCGACGCCGGGCCGGACGCGGCCACGCCGTGGCTGGCGACGGCG
This sequence comes from Actinospica robiniae DSM 44927, assembly GCF_000504285.1. NCBI lineage: Bacteria > Bacillati > Actinomycetota > Actinomycetes > Catenulisporales > Actinospicaceae > Actinospica > Actinospica robiniae. The sequence goes on from NZ_KI632511.1 coordinate 2,888,697, forward strand.
TACATCCCGGGCCCGTCGCTGCTCGAGGCGGTGCGGCTGCACGGGCCGCTGCCGGTGGCCTGCGTGCGCCGGCTGATAGCCGGGATCGCGCAGGCGCTCGACGCGATCCACGCGGCCGGCCTGATCCACCGCGATCTGAAGCCGGCCAACGTCATCCTCGCCGCGGACGGGCCGCGGGTGATCGACTTCGGCATCGCCCGCGCCGCGGACGCGACCACAGCGTCGCTGACCGGCAAGCGAGTCGGGTCGCCGCAGTACATGGCGCCGGAGCAGATCCGCGGGCTGCCGGCGACGCCCGCGCTCGACGTCTTCGCGCTCGGGGCGCTCGCCTTCTTCGCCGCGACCGGGCGGGCCGCGTTCGGCGAGGGCGAGGATCTGGCGGTGATCTTCCGGATCGTGCAGGAACAGCCGGATCTGACGGGCACTCCGCCGGAGCTGCTCGAGCTGGTGACCGCCTGCCTGGCCAAGGATCCGGCCGCGCGGCCGGACACCCGGGCGATCCGCCAGGCCTGCGAGACGCCGCCGCCGGACGCGGCGGCCGGCTGGCTGCCGCCGGCGCTCGCGCAAACCGTCGCGGCGCGCACCGACGCGATCGCCGCGATCGCGGCACGGCCGCCGCCCACCGTCCCGTCGGTGACCGCTCAGCAGACCATGCCGCAGTCGACCGTCCCGCAACCGACTGTGCCGCCTACCGTGGCGACGCAGTACGGCGGGTTCGCGGGCGGGCCGGTCCCGCCTCCTGCAGCCCGAGCGCTCAGCTCGCGGCTCCGGGTGGGCGCGATCACGCTCGCGTTCGGTGTGCTGATCGGCGCGGTCGTCGCACTGGCGTTGTTCCGTTCCCCGCCCGGTTCCAACGGCGCCGGCTCGCACCCGCCGTCGCCGTCCGCGTCGGCCACGACCGGTCAGGTCACGCCCGCGGACAACTCGTCGCCGCAGGTGTCGAGCTCGGCGGACCAGGAGGTGGGCCAGGGCAGCGCGCTGGGCAGCGGATCTCCGGCCCCGGACAAGAGCGACGACACCGTCCAGTGGCAGGGTTCGACCACGTTCGGCAAGAACGGGCTGAGCTTCGACGACATCCCGCCGGACAACAACCCGATTTCCAACGACCTGTTCTATGTGGGCAGCACCAACTCGTCCTCCGGCTACGACTTCTCCGCCTCGTGGGGCATGGCGCTGTGGACCGGCACCGGCGTGCCCAGCCGCGCCCAGTGCGCCAACCTGCTCAGCGGCGCGAGCGTGAACGGAGGCGTCGCCGCGGACGGCGGACTGATCTGCGTCAAGACCCTGAACAACCGGCTCGCCGTGGTGAAGATCCAGAGCGTGGACACCGGCGACGGCATCGCCACCGTGTACGCACGGGTCTGGGCGCTGCAGACGAGCCAGTGAACCCGGCTCAGCTCCTGGCCTGCTGGAACCGGCGCAGCGCGCGGACCAGCTCGTCGCCCGGGCCGAGCGCCTGCTCGGCATGCTCGAGCAGCCGCACCAGGCGCAGCGCGCAGCTGACTCCCTCGCCGCGCGCGTACCCGGCCCGGACCCGGCCGAACTCGGCCGCGAACCGGGCCGAGTCCCGGCCGTAGCCGGCGGCGTCGAGACTGCGGCCGACGGCGGCGAAGCCCTCATCCGCCTCGGCGTACCGGCCGAGGTTGAGCAACTGCTCGGCCGCCCGCAGCTGCGCCCGGGCCAGCGTCGGCGGCGTGGGTTCGGGCGGCGCGGACCGGGTGACGGTGGCGGCCCGGCTCTCGCTCGCCAGTAGGCCGGCCAGGCGCCGGCGCACCTCGGAGACCGTCGGGCGGTCGTCCGCGGTCTTGGCCATCATCGCCTCGATCAGCTCGGCCAGCGGCTCGGGCACGTCGCGGCGCACCTCGGCGATCGGCGCGGGCTGCTCGTACTGCACCCGGTAGGTGGCCAGCTCCCAGCCGCCCTGCCCGGCGAACGGGGAGCCGCCGGCCAGCATCGCGTAGAGCACCGTGCCGAAGGAGAACACGTCCCAGGCCGCAGTCGCGTCCTCACCGCGGCACTGCTCCGGCGCCGCGTAGACGGGCGTGCCGACCATCTCGCCGGAGCGGGTGATCTTCGTCAGGTCGGGTTCGAGCACTGCGGCGATACCGAAGTCGCAGACCTTCACCGCCTCGCCGTCCAGGACGAGATTGGACGGTTTGAGGTCCCGGTGCACCACCGGCTCGGCGCGGCGATGGAGGTATTCGATCGCTGCCGCGGTCTGCGCGCCGTAGGCCGTCACGCGCTCGATGGGCAGAACAACCTCAGAACGCTGCAGCGTGCCCAGGTCGGGCCCGGCGAGCAGCTCCATCACGACGTAGGTCGCCTCGCCATGCACGCCGCGGTCGTGCACGGTGACGATGTTGGGGTGACGCAGCGAGGCCATCACCCTGGCCTCCCGGTCGAACCGGGCGTGGAACTCGCCGGTCGTGCGCGGGTCGGCGTGCTTCGAACGGCTCAGCACCTTGACGGCTACCGATCGGTCCAGGCTCTCGTCCCGGGCCCGGTAGACCTCGCCGTGGCCGCCGCGCCCGATCCGCTCGACCAGCCGGTAGCGGTCCCCCAGCGCCTGGCCGACGCTCACACTCATGGCCGCATCGTACGCCCATCCGCTCATATGCCTTTCGCGATGTACGGGAAGCCGACTTACCACGAGTGGACGTATCACAGATCTTTTCTGAACAATTCCTCGTCGCGTCCGGGAAATGCGGGCCATCGCCTTCTTACACTCGGCTCCTGATGGATCTTGCTTGACGGAAAGGAGTGATGGTGAAGAAAGCTTCCGCGCCTCGGGACGCTGCGACCCGGGGACGCCTGATCAAGCCGATCAGGCACACCCTGGCCCTGGCGCTGGTGCCGACGGCGCTGTTCTTGACGGTGGCGCCGGCCACCGCCTCGGCGGACTCGCTTCCGGGCGGTTCCGGAGCCTGTCTCGGGGCGGACTGCCAGGCCGCGACGCCGGCCGGCGACAACGGGTCTGACACCGGGACGGACGCGTCCGACACCGGCACGGCCTCCGACGTCCCAGCGGCCGGGAACGCCGCTGGGGCCCAGGACGACGCGTCGACGCCGGCCGACGGGACCCAGGCCGACCAGGCCGCCCCGACCGACGACCGCCAGAGCGGCGTCAACCAGGACAGCACGAGCCCGAGCGGCACCGACCAGAGCGACATGGGTCAGAGCAGCTCGGATCAGAGCGGCATGGGTCAGAGCGACGCGGCCGCGCCGGGCGATGACGCTCAGGGCACCGACACCACGTCCGACGGCACTCAGACCGACAGCACTCAGGCCGACAACACCCAGTCGGACAGCACTCAGGCTGACAACACCCAGACCGACAGCACTCAGGCCGACAACACCCAGTCGGACAGTACCCAGGCCGGCTCGCCGGGTCGGAACGACGAGAACTGGGGCAACGGCGGCTCCGGCAACGGAGGCTGGGGCAACGGTGGCGGCTGGGGCGACGACTCCACCGGGTCGACGAGCGTGCACAAGGTGGACGCGTACACGCAGCGGTCCCTGGCCGGCGCGACCTTCCAGCTCTGGCGCGAGTCCAACGGCATCCCGGGCCTGCAGAGCACGGGCGGCAACCGGGACTCGAAGGTCGGCGCACCCTGCGTCACCCCGAACTCCGGCGTCTGCTCGGCCGACCACCTCAAGCTCGGCACCTACTACTGGCAGGAGATCGCGGCGCCCCCCGGCTACGACCTGCCCAGCCGGGTCACCATCCCGGTCGTCATCGACTGCGACCACCTGAAGGTGGACGTGACGGCCAAGGACTACAAGACCGTGACGCCGACCGGATCCACCTCCGACGAGAAGGTGGACGGGCGTACCGGCAAGCCGCTGGCCGGTGCCGTCTTCCAGCTCTGGCACGAGACCAACGGCGTTCCGGGTCTGCAGACCATGGGCGGCAACCCGGACTCGAAGGTCGGCGCACCCTGCGTCACCCCGAACTCCGGTGTCTGCTCGGCGGACCACCTGCAGTTCGGCACCTACTACTGGCAGGAGATCAGCGCGCCCCCCGGCTACGATCTGCCCGACCACGCCACGTTGACGGTCGTCATCGACTGCGACCACACCAACGTGGACGTGATCGCCAAGGACTACCGGATGATCAAGCAGACCGGGTCCACCTCGGTCAAGAAGGTGGACGCCCGCAGCGGCAAGCCGCTCGCCGGCGCGACCTTCCAGCTCTGGCGGGAGACCAACGGCATCCCGGGCCTGCAGAGCACGGGCGGCTACCCGGACTCCAAGGTCGGCGGGCCCTGCGTCACCCCGTACTCCGGCGTCTGCTCGGCGGACCACCTGCAGTTCGGCACCTACTACTGGCAGGAGATCGCGGCACCTCTCGGCTACGACCTGCCCGGCCAGCCGGTGACGAAGGTCGTCCTGTCATACGACCACTCCTACGCGAACGTCGTGATGAAGGACTACCGGGTCAAGCGGCAGCCTGGGTTCACCTCCGTCGAGAAGGTGGACGGGCGTACCGGCAAGCCGCTGGCGGGTGCGACCTTCCAGCTGTGGCGGGAGACCAACGGCATCCCCGGTCTGCAGACCACGGGCGCTTACCCGGACTCCAAGGTCGGCGGGCCCTGCGTCACCCCGGCCTCCGGCATCTGCTCGGCCAAGGACCTTCCGCTCGGCACCTACTACTGGCAGGAGACCGCAGCCCCGCGCGGCTACTGGCCCCGCCAGTCGGTGACGACGGTCACGCTGGACCGGGAGCACCCCTGCGCCACGGTCAAGGTCAAGGACTGGCGGGGGCACGGACACCACCACGGCCACCTGCCCTCGACCGGTTTCGAGGGCAGCATGTGGGCACTGGCGGGGCTCGCGCTCCTCGGCGCCGGTGGACTCGCCACGGTGGCGGCACGGCGGCGTCGGCCCAGCCGTCGCTGAGCGGGAGACCGCACCTGGAGTAAGGAAACGAACAGAGGGACAGGCTCGTCCGGTCACCGGCCACGGTGACCGGACGAGCCTTTTTCCGCCTCTGGAGCGCGCGCGGGCGGGGCGTTCGCCAGGCATCGCCCGGTGTTCCGGGGCGATCGCGGGTTCGGGTTCGAGTGAATAAGGGAATATACGCGACAAAGCGGACGAGGGGCAGGGGGCCCTGGACAATGGATATGAAAATCATTATCGTTTCCAGTGCGCGCCCGGCCTGAGTGCGCGGTCGTCTTCCTGACACGCCGCCAGCGCGCTCGTTCTCCCCGCCAACACCGAGGAAGGGGCTGTTCACCATGCCCTCGACGTCCGCCCGACCCGCCCACCGCCTCAGCCTCTTCGGCCGGGCACTCTGCGCGACGCTCGCGCTCTCCGCCGCCGCCCTGCTCACCAGCGCCTGCTCGTATCCGTCCGGCTCCGGTTCCGGCTCCGACGCCGCCGGGAGCGCCGCGAACAGCAAGATCGTGGTCGTGGGCGCGGAGAACGAGTACGCCGACGTGCTCGGCCAGATCGGCGGCCGGTACGTCGCCGTGTCGGCCGTCATGAGCAACCCGAACACGGATCCGCACACCTACGAGGCCAGTCCGCAGGTCGCGGCGGAGGTCAGCCGGGCCAGGCTCGTGGTTCAGAACGGCTTGGGCTACGACGACTTCATGCACCAGATCGAGCAGTCCTCGGGCCACGGGAGCCAGCAGGTGATCGACGTGCAGCAACTGCTCGCGCTGCCGGACTCCACCGCCAACCCGCACCTTTGGTATCAGCCCACGACGATGCCGGCCGTCGCCTCCGCCGTCGCGGCGGACCTGGCGTCGATCGATCCGGCGCACAAGGCCTACTACGCCGCGAACCTCGCCACGTTCAAAACCTCGTTCAGCGCCTACACCAGCGCCATCACCGAGCTGAAGACCCGCTACGGCGGTGCGGCGGTGGCCACCACCGAGCCGGTGGCCGACTATCTGCTGGACGCCGCCGGAGTCAGCAATCTGACTCCGTGGGCGTTCCAGGCCGCCGTGATGAACGGCACCGACCCCTCGCCGCAGGACGTCGCCGCGCAACAGGCTCTGTTCACCGAGCACAAGATCAAGGCGTTCGTCTACAACCAGCAGGTCACCGACAGTCTGACGACGTCGCTGCTCACCCTGGCCAAGGACAACGGCATCCCGATCGTCGGGGTCTACGAGACCATGCCGACCCCCGGCTACGACTACCAGAAGTGGATGCTCGCCGAGGTGGCCGCGCTCAGTGGGGCGATCGGCTCCGGCCAATCCGCGCCCACCCTGTGACCATCGCCGTGCCCTGACACTCCCCCGTCCCGGCGCTGCCCGTGAGGAGCTCCCATGACTGACCCGCCCGAGATCCTGACCCTGCAGGACGTGAGCATCCGGCTCGGCGGCCGGCAGATCCTCGACCGCGTCGCCTTCGGGCTCGCGCCCGGCGAGTTCACCGGCCTGATCGGCTCGAACGGCGCGGGCAAGACCACGATCCTGCGGATCGTCATGGGGCTGCGCCGCCCCGACGAGGGCAGCGTGCTGATCGACGGCCGTCCGCCGGCCCGGCACGGGCGCGCGATCGGCTACGTGCCGCAGAAGGTGCAGATCGAGCCGGACGCGCCACTGCGCGCACGCGACCTGGTCGCGCTCGGCCTCGACGGGCACCGGCTCGGGCCCCGGCTCCCCTCGCGCCGGCGCTACGAGCAGGTCGGGCAGATGCTGGAAGCCGTCGGGGCGGCCGGCTTCGCCGACGAGCGGGTCGGCACGCTGTCCGGCGGGGAGCAGCAGCGGGTGCTGATCGCGCACGCCCTGATCGGCGGACCGAAGCTGCTGCTGATGGACGAGCCGCTGGCCAACCTGGACCTGCGCTCGGGCCAGGAGATCGTCGAGCTCACCGCCCGAGTGGCCCGGGAGCAGCGGGTCGCGGTGCTGCTGACCGCGCATGACATGAACCCGCTGCTTCCGGTCATGGACCGGGTGATCTACGTGGCCGGCGGCCGGGCCGCGGCCGGCGGTATCGACGAGGTCGTGCGCAGCGACGTGCTCACCGAGCTCTACCGCCACCCCGTCAGGGTTCTGCGGGTCGACGGCCGGATCCTGGTCGTCGCCGGCTCCACGGGCAGTCCGGCGCTGGGCCCGATGCGGGTGAGCGCCCGATGAGCTCCCTGCTGTCCGCCATATTCGAGCCCGGGTTCTTCGGCAGCGGGCCGGTCCGCGACGCGTTGGTCACCGGCGCGGTGGTGGCGCTGGTCTCCGGCGCGGTCGGCGTGTTCACGGTGCTGCGCAGCCAGTCCTTCGCCGGCCACGCGCTGAGCGACCTCGGCACGCTCGGCGGATCCGGCGCCTATCTCACCGGGACCAGCCCGTTGCTCGGCATCGCCGGGGTGGGCATGGTCGTGGCCGGGCTGATGGACCTGTTCGGCGCCGAGCGCAAGCGATCCCGCGACGTGTCCACCGGCATCGTGCTCGGCGGCGTACTCGGCTTGTCAGCCCTCTTCCTCTATCTCGACGCGACCCGGACCTCGACCACCGGCGCGGCCGTCACGATCCTTTTCGGCTCGCTGTTCACGGTCACCGGCGACACTCTGCCCGCCACGGTCGTCCTCGGCGTACTCGGTCTTGCCACGCTCGGCTTGCTCTACCGGCCGTTGCTGCTCAGCTCCGTGGACAACGACCTCGCCGCAGCCCGCGGCGTGCACGTCCGCCTGCTCGGCCTGACCTTCCTGGCCACCATGGGCATCGCCGTCTCGCTCTCGGCTCTGACCGTCGGCACGATCCTCAGCCCAGCGCTGTTGATCGGCCCTGCCGCGACCGCGCTGCGCCTGACCCGGCGCCCGGCCACGGCGATGGCACTGGCGGCGGCCCTCGGCCTCGTCGCGACGTGGCTCGGCGTGCTGCTGGCGTACGACAGCTACCACTGGCCGCCGGCCGGAAGCGACGGGTGGCCGGTCAGCTTCTTCATCATGGCCCTGATCTTCCTCGGGTACCTGGCCAGCGGCCCGACCGCGCGGCTGCGCGAGCGTCGCTCGGTCGGTACGGGCACGGTCTCGGCCGCCACGGTCGCGGAGGCCTGATCGTGTTCGCCCCCTTCATGACCGATACCTGGATCACCGCGAGCTTGGTCGCCGTGGTCGCGGGCGTCGTCGGGTTCTTCGTCGTGATGCGCGGTGCCGCGTTCGCCGCGCACGCCGTGCCCAACGCCGCATTCGCCGGCGCGGCCGGAGCCAGCCTGCTCGGTTGGGACACGCTGCTCGGGCTCGGCGCGTTCTCACTCGCCGGTGCGCTCGGCATCGGCCTGCTCTCCCGGCGTGGCCGCCACGATGCCGTCACCGCCCTGACCATCGCCCTGATGCTCGGGCTCGGCGCCTTGTTTCTGAGCTGGAGCAACGAATACGCCCCAGCCGTCTACTCGCTGCTGTTCGGCGAGGTGCTCGGCATCAGCACGCAGAAGGTCGGCCTCACGACCCTGCTATGCGTGCTCTGCCTCGCCTCGATCGCATTGCTCTACCGGCCGCTGCTGCTTTCCAGCGCGCTGCCGGAGACCGCAGCGGCGCGCGGCATCCGCAGCGGACGTATGGACCTGCTCTTCCTCGCTGTCGTGGCCCTGGCCACCACCGCGAGTGTTCCGGTGGTCGGCGCGCTGCTGATGTTCAGCCTCATGGTCGGGCCGCCGGCCGCTGCCAGGATCCTGACGAAGCAGCCCGTGCCCGCGATGCTGCTGAGCGTCCTGCTCGCACTGGTCACGGTCTGGGCAGCGATCGCGCTGTCGTATCAGACGAACTGGCCGATCGGCTTCTACGTCGGGGTGGGCGCTGCCGGCTGCTACCTGCTCGCTCGCGCGGTCGGTCAGATCAGCATCAGACTACGTACTCAGTCTGGTCGGCTTTGATCGACACGCTACGAGTCGTCGACTGGCCGTTCGTCCCCTGATAACGGATGACGACGGTCGTGTTCTGCGCCGCGTGCAACGCTGCTGACTCGACGTGGCCGTCGCGCCAGGACAGGTGTTCGAGCGTCACCCCGCCGCGGGCCCGCAGACCCGTGACCGTCCCCGCGGTCCACGCCGGGGGCAGCGCGGGCAGCAGGTCGAGGATCGGCGTGCCATCGTCGTCGATCTCGTGGCTCTGCAACAGAAGTTCCGCGATCGCGGCGGTCACGCCGAGGTTGCCGTCGATCTGGAAGGGCGGATGCGCGCAGAGCAGGGAGGTGTAGACGCCGCCCGCGGTCTCCCAGCCACCGTCAGCGTTGGGGGTGACCGGACGGAGGTAGTGCCCGAGCAGGCGGTGTGCGGCGGCGCCGTCGCGCAGCCTGGCCCACAGTGCGATCTTCCAGACGATCGACCAGCCGGTGCCTTCGTCCCCGCGCTCGTGCAGTGTCGTGCGTGCGGCCTCTCGCAGGCGCGGGTCGGTGGCCAGCAGGCTCCCGGGGTACAGGCCGATCAGGTGGGAGACGTGGCGGTGGTGTGGTTCGGTCTCCTCCCACTCGCCGGACCACTCCAGCACCTGGCCGCGGCTGCCGATGCACAGCGGCGCCAGGCGTTCGAACGCGTCTCGCACCTCGCCGATCGCGGCCTGATCCTCGGCCGCCGGAGCCCGGCCCGCTGCAGTCAGGGCCGCCGCAGCCTCGAGGACGAAGCCGAACAGCTCTCGTGCCAGAGTTCTGTCGGAGGAGGTGCCGCGGTCCACGCCGGCCACGCCGTGCTCCGTGACGAAGCAGTTCTCAGGGCTCGTCGACGGCGAGACGACCAGGTCGCCGTCCTCGTTCGGGACGAGCAGATCCAGCACGAAACGCGCCGCGTCCACGGCGATCGGCAGCGCCTGGCGTTCGAGGTGGTCGAGATCGCGGCCGAAGCGCCACCGTTCGGCCAGGTGCAGGGACAGCCACGCCCCGGCCATCGGCCACTGCGCCCACTTCGGATCGCCGGCGCCGGCGCCGACCGGCACCGTGATCCGCCACAGGTCGGTGTTGTGGTGGCACGTCCAGCCTCGGGCGCCATAGAGCTGCCGAGCAGTCTCCCGTCCCGCCTCGGCCAGGTCGGCCACCAAGCCCAGCAGCGGGTCGTGGCACTCTGGGAGCGCGGCCACCTCGGCGGGCCAGTAGTTCATCTGCACATTGATGTTGGTGGTGTACTGGCTGTTCCACGGCGGCGCGATCTGCTCGTTCCAGATGCCTTGAAGCGTCGCCGCCTGGGTGCCCGGCCGGGAACTCGCGGCGAGCAGGTATCTCCCGAAGGCGAAGGCCGCGGCCGCCAGGTCCTCGTCGGACTCGCCGGCGGCCCGTCGGGCCAGCCGCTCGTCGATCGGGACATCCGGCGCCGCCTGGCCGGTCTCCAGCCGGAGCGTGACCCGATCCATCAGCTCTCGATGTTCCGACACGTGCCGGGCACGGACCGCCTCCCAACCCATGTCCGCGGCGGCGTTCACCTCCAGCAGAGCGTTGCGCAGGCACGCCTCGGCGTCGTCGGTCGGCAGCGCGTCCCAGCGGGTGAAGCCGGTGCGTATCGCCACGAAGATCGTCACGGCCACGGCGTCGCGCACTTCGATGGAGCTCTCGCCCGCCACTACGCAGGACTCTGCGGAAGACGACTCCTGCGAAGGCTCGACCAGGATCCGCGCCATCGCCGCCGCGCGCACGGAACGCACCTCGTCGTCCGAGCTGATCACCCCGTCGGTCCGCGGCCACGGCACGACGTGGCGGGGAGCCGCGAGCAGCAGCGAGAGTCGGCCGTCGTCGTCGACGCGGCAAGCGCTGCGCGGTTGCGGTGAGCCGAGACCGATCCGCAGATGCAGGCCCTGCGGATGTCCCGTCTCCAGGCGGACGGCGATGACCTGGTCCACCGCGCTCGCCAGCACTTCCTGCCGCACGAGCAGTCCGGCGGACTCCCACTGCGTGGCGGCCACACCCTCACGCAGGTCGAGCGAGCGCCGATAGACATCCGGCGGCGCGTCCTCGAGGTGCTCGATCTCCAGATGGCCGACCGGCTGAAAGGCCTCGGCGTCAGCACCCTGCGTCGCCCGCAGCGCCTCGCCCGCCTCGGCGTGCCGTCCCGCTTCGATCAGGGCCCTTACCTCGGCGAGCAGTCCGTGCGGCACCTGGGGCAGCGCGCGCTCGCCCGGACCGGACCAGAACGTGTCCTCGTTCAAGGCGATCCGCTCGGCCGGCCGGCCACCGCGCACCATCGCGCCCAGGCGGCCGTTGCCGACGGGAAAGGACTCCTCCCACGCACGGGCGGGAGCGGTGAACCACAGCATCGGCATACCGGAAACCGTCGTATACATAGGATGTCTGTATAGTCGCGGACCCCTTCGATTGTCCAGCGGTCTAGTAAAAACCCAGCTCAGAGCCGATACCGTCGAGAAGGCCTTGAGCTAAACATCCTAGCGGGCGCGGACAGTCGCGAGCAGCGGCGGAGACTCCCAGCCGGGCTCCGCGCCTGCCCGCCACCGCTCGAGCGCCGGCCGCGGCGGCCGCACGCCGCCGAGCACGTACAGGCAGACGGCGATCACCACGCCCGCGCACGAGATCCCGAAGCAGATCCACAGCGCCGTGCGCGTGCCCGCGATCGGATTCGACTCGGCCACCTGCGCCACCCGGAGCAGGATCGGCGCCACCATGAACGCGGCGACCGCCCGGATCAGCTCGATGAGCGCGAACACGCGCTGCACGTTGTTCGAGCGCAACGAGAATCCGGCGATGAACAGCGCCGGCACGACCGACGCGCCCACTCCGAAGCCGATCAGCCCCGACCCCACCGCCACCAGGACGGCCGTGGGCGGCGCCGCGGCGTTCACCACCAGGATCCCGATGGCCAGCATCAGCAATCCGGCCAGGGCGTAGTAATGCAGCAGCCGCGTCTTGAAGACGATCCCGAAGATGACCGCGGTGAGCAACGCCGCGCCGAACTCGGGCAGGTAGAGCAGGCCCAGGTGCAGCGGCGTGAACCGGCCGGTCAGCACGGCCGCGGTCAGCGAGATCGCCGACACCGAAGCCGCCGCCGCGCACACGGCGGCCGTGATGCCGGCGATCGGGAAGGTGCTGACCAGGCCGCGCACGCACAGCAGGGGGTTGGCGCCGACGTATTCGTGCACGACGAGCCCCACGATCAGCAGTAGTCCGCCGATCAGCGGAACCCACACCAGGGGGTTGCGGAAGGAGTGCGTGAGCAGCTCCGACGCGCCGTAGAACGCTGCGACGCACCCGCAGAAGGCCAGGCTGAGCGCGATCGGATCGCGCGGCGCGTCCGGGTTGGCGGGGGGATCGTCCTCGAAGGTCAGGATCGAGAGGGCCAGTGCGGCGACGGCGATGCCCGCGATGATCCAGAACAGCGGCCGCCAGCCGTGCGCCGAGGCCTGGATCCCGCCGATCACCGGACCCAGCGCGACCGCGCCGAAGATGCACACGTTCAGGATCATCGCCGTCTCGCGCATCCGCTCCAGCGAGTACCCCAGGATCAGCGGCGGCACGGCCGCGATCAGCAGCAGGCTGGTGCACAGGCCCTGCAGCACGTGCCCCACGATGAACATCGCCGGGCCGGTCGCCGCGGCGGCCAGCACCGAGCCGATCACCAGCAGGCTGCCGTACACCAGCAGCATCCGGCGCTGCGGCTGGTGCTGCGCGAGCTGCACCGCCAGGATCGTGCCCACCGCGTAGCCGGCGTTGGCGAGGCCCGCGGCCAGGCTGATGGTCTGTTCGCTCATCCGCAGCTGGGCGGCGATGATCGGGGAGACCGCGTTCAGGGCCGCCGAGAGCGCCAGGTAGGGCACCAGCGCGAGGACGACCATCGTCGCGACCGCCGGATACCGGCGGGCCAGCGGACCCTTTCGCATGAGCCGTCTTCTCCATTCATCGGCGGGCCCGGGCTGAGCGACATCCAAGCCGAGACGCGGCCGCGGATCACGGACGTTCACCCTGGAGAAGGCGCGGCGGACGGCCGAACGGAGCATGCGGGCTGTTATGTTCGGGCCATGTCTCGAGCGGCGATCTCGGCGCACCGCGGCGGATCCGGCCACGACGCGGCCGACGGCTCCGCGAAGCCGCACGAGTCGTACCGGGCCGCCGCCGAGAGCGGCGCGGACTACGTCGAGATCGACATCCGCCAGACCCGTGACGGCGTGCTCGTGGACTACCACGACGAGCTCTGCGGCCCGGACGGCCGCGCCGTCGCCGACCTCGGATACGGCCGGATGTGTGAACTGCTGGGCTATGCCGTGCCGCTGGCGGCGGAGGCGATGGGGGTGCTCGCCGGCAAGGCCGCGTGCCACCTCGACCTGAAGGGCGCCGGGTACGAGGCTCCGGCGGTCAAGCTCGCGCTCGACGCCTTCGGCCCGGACGCGTTCGTGGTCACGACGCTCGAGGACGCCTCGATCGCCCGGATCCGCCGCGAGTTCCCGGAGGTCCGCACCGCGCTCGCGCTCGGCGGGGATCTGCAGGGCCTGCGTCCGGACCGGCGCGTCGCGGCGCGGCTGGGCGACGTGTTCCCGATCCGGCGGCTGCGCGCCTGCGGGGCGCACTGGGCCGCGCTGAACTACCGGCTCGTCCACGCCGGAGTGCTGCGCCGGTGCGCGGCCCACGGCATCGGCACGATGCTGTGGACGGTGGACCGGGACGAGCTGATCGCGAAGTTCCTGAGCGATCCCCGGGTCGAGGTGGTGATCACGAACTGTCCGGCCCGGGCGCGCGCCCTGCGCGACCGGCTGGGAGAAGCCTGACGCCCGCGCCGCCCGCGCCGCAGGCCCCGCGTTCCGCCGCCCTCCGCCGCGTTTGTACAATTGCAATACAAATCACGCACACGTGGCCCCCACGAACTCGCGGAGGACAGATGCCGTTGTCGGCCGCCCGCGCCATCCTGCTCGACATGGACGGGACGCTGGTGAACTCCGACGCCGCCGTCGCACGCGCCTGGCACCGCTGGGCCGACCGCCACGGACTCGACGGCGGCTACGCCTACCGGATCTCGCACGGACGGCAGTCGCACGACACAATGGCCGAACTCCTGCCGGACCGGCCACTGGCGCAGCACCTGGCCGACTCGCGCGAGCTGGTCGCCGGGGAGACCGCAGACCTCGAAGGGGTGATCCCGGTCCCCGGCGCCGCCGGGCTCCTCGCCGCGCTCGCCGGCGTCCCGCACGCGCTCGTGACCTCGGCCAGCGACCCGCTAGCCCGCGCCCGGATGGGCGCCGCCGGGCTCCCGCTGCCATCCGTCCTGATCACGGCCGAGCTGGTCAGCGCGGGCAAGCCGGCCCCCGACGGCTTCCTCAAGGCCGCCGCCGAGCTCGGCGTGGATCCGGCCGACTGTCTCGCGTTCGAAGACTCCGGCGCCGGCATCGCCGCCGCGAAGGCCGCCGGCATGCGTGTGGTCGGCATCGGCGAGCGGGCGGCCGCCCACGGACCGACACTGCACGTCACGGACTTCGACGACCTCTCGGTCACCAAGACGTCCGACGGCGGCGTGCACATCAGGGGCGGTGGCGCTGTCGGGGGCGTGTGAGACGCTTTCAGGTGACGGCAGCTCATATTCACCCGGAGAACAAGGGGGCCTCGTGGACGTAGGCACCAGGCGTGACGTCCTGCTCGGCTCGGAAGAGCTCGATCGGTACGCAGCATCGCTCATCATCGCCGACGGCTACCCCTCCACGCGGCTGTTCCTCTCCCACCCCGAGGTGCGCTTCGACGAGACGACCCTGTGGGTCCCGCCGGGCCCCTGGCACGTCACCGGCCACCGCAACCGCCGCGACGCGCCGGCCGCGATGAGCGACCCCGAGCTGCCCGACTTCGACGGCGAGCCCATCGTCGACCCGGCGCTCACCGCCCGCTGGCGAGCGTCCGGCCTGCTCGTCGACCAGCACGGACGCCCCGTCCACCCGGACTGGCGCGGCCTGCTCGCGCATCCGGGCATCGGCCTGCCCACCGGTCTCGGCTTCTTCTGGCGCTGGGGCCCGAACGCGACGGTGGACGCGCTCGTCACCCGCCGCGCCCGCAGCGGCACCCAGATCCTGCTCGTGCGTCGGCGCGACGTCGGCAAGTGGGCGCTGCCCGGCGGATTCGTCGACCGCGAAGACGCCTCCGTGCAGGACGCTGCGCTGCGCGAACTGGCCGAGGAGACCGGCCTCGTCCTGCCCGCGCCCCGCACCGAGATAGCCCTCGCTCTGCGCTCCCCCAACGCGATCACCACGCTGCACGCGTGGACCGAGAACACGGTCGTGCTGGTCAACGGAGACGAGGACCACCTGGCCGACGCCGTGCTCACGCCCGCCGAAGCAGAGGTCTCCGACGTCGCTTGGACCGACCTCGCGGCAGCCCGGGAGCTGGAGATGTTCGACCGGCACGCCTCTTACCTGTCGCTGGTGAGAGAGGCCTGATCAGCGCGGTCGTCTCCACCACCTAGCAGGAGCCGCCCGCATCGAGTCGTGCGCGCAGCTCTTCCGGGATGGTCAGTTCGGCCGCGCCCAGGACATCCTCGAGCTGCTCGACCGAAGTCACGCCGAAGACCGGGATGATCGGAAGGGCGCCGCCCATCAGCCAGGCGAGCACGACCTGACCCGCCGGGGCGCCCAGCTCGGCGGCCACCTCGTCGAGCACGCGGAGGCGCTCGCGCGAAGCCGCGTGGCCGAAGCTGCCGGGCAGCGGGCGGTCCCGGTGCAGGTACGAGCCGGCCAACAGCGGCGAATAAGCCAGGATACTCATATCAGTGTGCTCGGACGCATAGTCGATCAGCTCGTCCGTCACCACGTGCAGCTGTGCCGGAGCGGGATGGGGCCACAGGTAGCTGCCTGCCTGCTGGACGCAGCTATAGCCCGGCAGACCGTGATCCGCGGCGATCCGCCGGGCCCGCTCGATCCGCCAGGTGGCCGAATTGCTGCAGCCCAGTACGGCGGCGGCGCCCTCCTCCACCAGGCCGGCGAATGCCCCCACCGTCTCCTCCAGCGGCGTCGACCGGTCGTCGTAGTGGGCGTAGAGCAGTCCTACCTGCTCGAGGTCGAGGCGCCGCAGCGAGTCGAGAGCCGCCTTGCGCACCACCGCGGCGGACAATCCCTCGAAGTTCTCCGGGACGGGCCGGCCGATCACGGTGGTGCGGCAGCCGATCTTGGTGGCGACGGTCACGCGGTCGGCCGCCTTGCGCGAGCGCAGCCAACGGCCGATCAGCTCCTCGCTCTCTCCGCCGTCCTTGGCGCCGACCCACTGGTTGTAGCAGTCGGCCGTGTCGACGAAGCTGCCGCCGGCGTCGAGGAACCGGTCCAGGATGGCGAAGGCCGTCGCCTCGTCGACGGACGTGCCGAAGTACATGGTGCCGAGGCACAGCCGGCTCACCCGGAGGCCGGCCGCCTCCGGCCCGATGTCTTGGTAAAGCATTGATCTACCTTCCGATGGTCTGGGCTCCGCGGAAAACGGTAGCGTGTCAATGGTCTGGTTCAGCAGGCCAATACCGCGCGGGAAAACCAGACCGATCACGGACAGGGGCGGGCATCGCGGTGGAGTCGTCGGACGGCGGGTTCTGGCTGGAGATCGCGGGCGGGGGCGGCCCCGGGAGCCGGCATCGGCGGCTGGCCCACGCGTTGCGGGAGGCGGTGCGGGAGCAGCGGCTGCCACCGGGCTCGCCCTTGCCGCCGAGCCGGCAGCTGGCCGCGGATCTGGGCTGTTCGCGCTGGGTCGTGACGGAGGCGTACGGGCAGCTGATCGCCGAGGGCTATCTGGAGGCGCGGACCGGCTCGGCGACCCGGGTGCGCGTGCTGGACACCCCGGCTGCGCCGACGCCGGCCGTACCGGTGGGAACCGGCGTCCGGCCCACCGCCCTGCTCGACCTGACGCCGGGGCAGCCGGATCTGCGCTCCTTTCCACGGCGGGCCTGGGGAGCCGCGGTGCACCGGGCGCTGACCGAGGCCGCCGACGCCGATCTGGGCGCCCGCCCGCGCGGGGGCCATCCGCGCCTGCGCGCCGTGCTGGCCGACTACCTCGGCCGGGTCCGCGGCGCCGCGGCACTCGGCCCAGATGTGTTGGTCTGCCGCGGAATCGCGGACGCGGTCAGCCAGATCTGCGTCGCGCTGCGCGAGAGAGGCATCCGGGAGATCGGCGTCGAAGAACCCTGCTGGGCGCAGGTGCGTCAGGCGGCGGGGGCGGCCGGGGTCGCGTGCGTACCCGTTCCGGTGGACGAGCACGGCATCCGGGCGGATCTGCTCGCGAACGCGCGCGACGGCTCACACCCGTACGCGCGGCTGCGGGCGGTGGCGGTGACTCCGGCGCACCAGTTCCCCACCGGCTCGGTGCTCGCGCCGCAACGGCGGGCCGCGCTGCTGCGGTGGGCGGAGGCGGCGGACGGCCTGGTGCTCGAGGACGACTACGACGCCGAGTTCCGCTATGACCGGGAGCCGGTCGGGGTGCTGCAGGGCATCGCCCCGGCCCGGGTGGCCCTGCTCGGCTCGGTCAGCAAGACCCTGTCGCCCGGGCTCGGCCTGGGTTGGGCGGTGCTGCCGCCCGCCTGGCTGCCGAGGGTGCTGGCCGGGCGCTCGCCGACCACGCCGCCGCCGGTCGTGGACCAGCTGGCCTTGGCCTCGTTCATCGAGTCCGGCGGCTACGATCGGCACCTACGGGCCCTGCGACGCCGGTATCGGGACCGCCGGGCCGCGCTGATCGCGGCGATTCGGACCGCGTTGCCGCAGGCGGAGGTCAGCGGCGCCGACGCCGGCCTGCACCTGGTGATCCGGCTGCCTGGGCCGCGCGGTCCGGATTGGAGCGCCCGGCTGGTGCGGGCGGCGGCCGATCGAGGGCTGATGCTCTCGCCGCTGGACTTCTTCCACAGCAGCGGCGCGGACGTCGGCCGCGCTCTGGTGATCGGCTACGGCAGCCTGCCCGACCACGCGGTGGTACGAGCGGCCGACCTGCTTCGCGCGGCCGTGGTCATGGCAGAGCACTGATGAGTGTCAGCGCGGCGGGGCGACGCGACTGGTGTGCCGGCCGAGCCCGGCGCGGGTGGTGACGAGAACGTACCTGTCACCGGCGCCGATGTGCCGACCGTGGTCCGGGCGCCAGAGGTAGTCGCGAGCGGTGGGTGAGCGTACTGCGATCACCCGGATCTCGCCGGGCTCCTCGATGTCGCGCAGCGTCCGGCCGACCAGCTCCGAGCCCTCTTCCGCCACGAACTCGGCGATGAGCACGACGTGCCGGTGCACCGAGAGGGTGCCGAGCACTTCGCGGCCCATCAGCGCGGCGGCGAACGCGGGCGCCGCGAGGTAGGAGACTGAGCGCGAGGCCGCGTTGTCAAAGGACTGGTACAGGTGCGCGGCGAAGTCGTCGTCGAACAGTCGCAGGACGATGCGCACGTCCGGCGCGATGGCCCGCGCCTCCAGGCACGCCTCCAGGTTGGCCGCGTCGTCACCGGTCAGCGCGATGACCGCGCGGCTGCGGTGCACGCGCGCCTGGCGCAGTTGGTGCTCGAGCGGCGCTTCGCCGGTGAGTACCGGGATGTCGAGCGCCCGCACCGCCAGGATGCCGCGCACGCTGACGTCGCTCTCTATGCAGACCACCGGGATGCCCAGCTGCTGTATCAGGGCCGCGACACGGGTGCCGACGTTGCCGAGGCCGATCACGACCACGTGGCCGCGCACGCCGCGGCTCGGCGGGCGCGGGGCCGAACGGCGCCGAGACGCGGCGTTCTCGACCAGGACGGCGGTGACGACGGCCATCAGCGGGACGCCGCTGAGCGTGATGGCCACCTGGGCGACCCGCTGCCAGGCTCCGCCGACGCCGGCCGACCCGAGCTGGCCGTAGACGTCCGGCACCGCGGAGCCGGTCAAGTCGAGCAGCGCCTGGTACACCGCCCAGGCGAACGGGCGGGCCAGCGCCCAGATCAGGACGAACGAGCAGATGACCGCGAGGACCGCGCCGAGCAGCACCATCCGCAGCTGGACGCCGGTGAAGAAGCGCACCACGTCGACCAGCCGCCAGACCGTGCGGGCGCCGCGCGAGACGACCGGCTTGGGCTCCTCGTCCACGAAGCGCAGTACGGCCCGGCTGCCCGGATCGACCACCTGCTGCCGCTCGGTCCGGCCGATCCAGATCGCGGCCGGGCCGGGCGCGTCCGGCAGCATCCGCATCCGGGCCAGATCCTGCCGGTCGATCCGGTCGGCGACGGTGCACAGGAAGTCCTCGCGCTCCCGGTCGGCGCTGATCTCGACGCTGACCGCCTGGTCGCCGACCCGGACCGAGTTCGGCCGGCGCAGCGCGGCGTTGACGAAGGCGGGCGCCGCGGTGGCGGACCGGGAGAGCGCGGAGCAGTTCTTCAGCAGCCGCTCGACGTGGGCGCCGAGGCGCTGGTTGTAGATCCGCAGCACGATGCGGATGCCCGGGTTCAGGGCCTGCACCCGCAGCGCGGTGTGGATGTTGCTCTGGTCGTCCCCGCCGACCAGGACGATGCCGCGGGCGGCGTCCGCGCCCGCGGCGGCCAGCGCCTCCTCGGTGACGGTGGCGGCCGGCACGACGCCGTCCGCCCCGAGGATCTTGCCGATCTCGGGCGCGTGGTCGTGGTCGCGGCTCGCCACGATGGCGACCACCGGCACGTCGTACTGCTCGGTCAGCTCGACGACCAAGCGGTGCGCGAGGGTGTTGGAACCGCAGACGATGTAATGGTCCGCGCGAGTCGACATGACGCCCGATGGTAGAGCACTGAGAGGTCGTCCGGGGAGGATCTGCCGCTCCCGGGCAGAGATGACCTGCAGCCTTCGAACCCAGAGCCGTTTCGCCCGGTGAATCCTCCCCGAACGACCTCTGAGCTCCTTGGGGGCGCCCGAACGGTCCGGAGCCCTGGCGACCCGGGTCGCCAGGGCTCCGGATCCGGCGTCAGTCGGTGGCCGGCCAGTCCCAGCCCAGCTGCAGGAACATGCCCAGCCGGTCGCTGACCGCGCGGATCTCGCTGATCCGGCCGTCGCGCACGGTGAAGATCCAGATCTGCTCGATGTCGCAGCGCCGGCCGGTGGGCTCGGGCATCCGCGGGTGGTAGCCGTCGTGCACGCCGGCCACCCGGATCCGGGCGGTCACCTCGTCGCCCTCGGCGATCAGCTGCTCGACCCGGAAGCCGTCGCCCTCGTCGCTGATGCTGAAGGCCTCCAGCTGCCGGCGGAAGCCCTCGATCGCCGCGCCCGGCGCGTCCTGCTCACCGAAGATGATCTTGTTGTGGTCGACCACGTCCGGCGCCAGGAAGCGGTCCCAGTCCGCGTCCGGCCCGCCGTTCAGAGCGTTCGCGAAATCGACGACGACCTGCTTGTTCGCGGCCAGCGCGGGCGCCGTGGCGGTGGCGGTCATGAGGAGCCCTCCCGTTTTTTCTTACGCTGTAAGTTTCCGACACCGCAAGCATGCCCTTACGATGTAAGAATGTCAACCGATCGTCCGCGCGGCCCGGGCCAACGGGCCGGCCTGACCCGCCAAGCCGTCCTCGACCACGCCCTCGACTACGTGGACCGCAGAGGGCTCAGTGCACTGACGATGCGCGCGCTCGGCGCCGAACTCGGCGTCGAGGCGATGACGCTCTACCACTACGTCCCCACCAAGGACGCCCTGCTCGACGGCATGCTCGAACGCAGCTTCACCCTGGCCACCCCCGCCCTCAGCGCCGACGCCGACGCCTCCTCCTGGCAGCAGGGCCTGCGCGAGTTCGCCCACGGCCTGCGCCAAGGCCTGCTGCGCCACCCCGGGATCCTGCCGCTGGCCACCTCGCGGCCGGCCGTCACCCCGGAAACGCTCGACCGCGTGGAAGTGTATCTACGTATGCTGACGCACGCCGGATTCGACCTAGGCCGCGCGCTGCACATGATCAATACCCTGGTTCTCCTCGTGGTCGGCCACGTGGCGGCCGAGACGCAGGTGACCCGGCAGGCCGAGGCCGGCGGCGCCGAGTGGCTCTCCGCGCTGGACCCCGCCCGCTACCCGCTGATGGTCGAGGCAGCCGCCACCGGCCGCGGCACCGACGACGCCGAGCGCTTCGCCTTTGCGGTCGACTGCCTCATCACCGGCTTCGCGCACAGCGCTTCGTAGCTCAGGGGGCGAGACGCTCCGGTCCCGGTTACGGCATCAACCCGATCAGCTGCAGCAGTTCGAAGAAGAGATCCTCGACGTACGGCTCTCTCTTCCGCTGCAAGTGCTGATCCACGTCTTCCGTGGCGACGTCGTAGCCGGCCGCCCGCGCCCAGGCGACCACGGCCTCGACCACGTCCGGCCGAGCCCGATCCAGTGCCCCGCGGACCTCCGCGGCGAGTGTGTCATAGAACTGCTCGCTGCCGAAGTCGCCACCGACGTAGTACGGGTCCTCATTCACCTCGTCGGCGAGCTTCTGAAACCAGCAGCCCGCAAGGGAATGCGTCGCGGCATCCGGATCGAGCCACCCGTCCACGAAGAGCGCGCCCGCCACCCCCCGCAGCCGCGCCACGTCGCTCTCGAAGACGTTGCACACGAGCACGGGATGTCCGGTGGCCTCGGCGATGTCCGTCAGCCACTCCCGGTCGTACTCGCCGGGGTCGTCGTCGTGGCTCACGTGCACGACGCGCCAGCCGTCGTTTCCCGTCCACTCGCCGAAGACCGGATGCCCGCTGGTGCCGACCGAAGCGTCAAGGTCCGCCAGCGCGTGCGGACTGCGGTAGACGACGACGTCGCCGTTGAAGCCCACGGTGTACTCCCGAAGTCCGGGTGATGGTAGCCGGACCCTACCGCCTCGGTGCGACACCGTCGCACGCCGCACGCAGAGTTCGTATACTGCGTCGGATGCCGGACCTCAATCAGCTTTCATCGCTCGCGCTTCCCGATTTCCTCGAAGCGGCGACGGCAGTCGCCGAGGCGCCCGATGAGGTGCCCCGCCGTCAGTGGCGCGGACTCGTCCAAGTCCTGGCGTCGCGGATCTCCGGCGAGCTCGCTCAGCTGGACGGCAAGGGCGTCATCGCGGCGCTCGGCACGTACACGGCGGTGCTTTCAGCGGCGGAGCACGCCGGCGGTGTCTCGCACGAGGACACCGTCGTGCGGAGGCTGAACCTCTCGGCCGTGCTCCTGCAGGTGCTCGACCCCAGCGCAGAGTCCGCGCTGCTCGATCCGCGGCGGATCGAGGCGCTGTTCCTGCGCGAGGTGCCGCTCGGGCTGGACCAGGCCGTGGAGCAGACTCCGCGGTGGCGCGACCTCGAGATCGCGGCGATCCGCCGTCTGCGCGGCGTGAAGAACATGCTCACCCCGACCCTGTCGGCGCTGCGTGCCGCGCGCGCGGAGCCGACCGATCCTCGGTTGCGGGCGTGGGAAGCCCTGCTGCCCGACCTGCCCTGATCCGTGGAACGGGGCCGACCGGTCGTCCGGCGGCTCGCGCCGCGGGACGACCGGCCTGTCGCTTCCGGACAGTCCCCGCCTCAGCAGGTGAGGTTGCCGCCGGGGCTGACACCGAGGATGGAGGCGAAGGACTCGTAGTCGTTGACCCGGTCCTGCATCTCAGCGGAGTTGCCGCCGTTGCATTCGATGTCGTTGATGGCCCGGATGGTGGCGCCGAAGCCGGAGCCGCCGACCATCGCCTGGTGGGAGGTCACCGAGCCGTTTCCGGTGCCGGTGAACCAGTACCACAGCGCGGTCCCCCAGGAGACGGCCGCGTTGGTGGAGACCAGGTTGGGGTTGTCGAGCAGGTCCTGACCCAGCGCCTGCCCGGCCGCGTAGTAGTTGAAGTTCCACGAGATCTGCAGCGGGCCGCGGCCGTAGTAGGCGTAGGTGCCGGCCGGGCAGCCGTAGGACTCGGACGCGCAGTAGTCCCCGGACTGGTCGATCTCGTTGATGTAGACCAGTCCGCCGGTCTCGTGGTCGACGTTGGCCAGGAACGCCGCAGCCTCCTGCTTCTCGACCGTGGTGCCGCCGGTGGTGGCGAAGGCCGGGTAGGAGCTGAGCGCCGCGACCAGGCCGGAGTAGGTGTAGAACGAGTTGCGGCCCGGGAACATCTGGTCGAACTGCGCCTCGCTCACGACGAACCCGCTGGTGCCGCCTCCCGTTCCACCGCCGCCGCCGGAACCGGAGCAGGTGTACGGCGACCAGTACCAGGTGCTGATCGTCGGGTCGTAGCCCGGATTCGCGTTCGTGGCGATGTAAAGCTGGCCGTTCGCGGTGTAGGTGACGATGTCACCGACGTTGTAGTTCTGACCGGCGACCCACGCCGGGTAACTGCAACTACCGGTGCCGCCGCCACCGGATCCGCCGCTGCTGCCGCCGCTGCACGCGCCCTGGTCGGCCCAGACGGCCTGGCCGTTGTTGCCGGGGATGTCGCCCTGGGTCCACCACTTGGCGGACCAGTTGTCGCCGTTGTAGGAGGCGGTCATGCCGCCGGTGTAGACGGCGCTCGCGCTCCACGCCGCGGCGCACGCCGCTTCGGCGGCGGCCGGCTGCGCCGTGGCGACCGGCACGAACAGACCGAGGGCGCCGACCAGCATGGCCAGCACGGCGGTGAATCTGAGGCGCAGCGCCTCATGGAGGTGGGACACGGGCCACTCCTTGAAAATGGTGGGTGAGTGGTGTCATCGCCTCACAGTTAGCTACATTGGTCCAGACCAGTCAAGAGCACCCGGGCAAAGAATCGGTCTAGACCATTCGTCGGACCTGTCCGCCGGGCCGGGGGACCGGGGGACCGGGGGCCGTCAGCCCGCTGCCGCTGCCGCCGCCGTCAGCCGTTCGCCGCGAAGCCGCCGTAGAACACGCCGAGCCCGAGCGTCACGCAGAGCCCTGCGATGATCCAGAACCTGATGGTGATGTTGGCCTCCTGCCAGCCGATCAGCTCGAAGCTGTGGTGGATCGGGGCC
This sequence comes from Actinospica robiniae DSM 44927, assembly GCF_000504285.1. Classification (NCBI taxonomy): domain Bacteria; kingdom Bacillati; phylum Actinomycetota; class Actinomycetes; order Catenulisporales; family Actinospicaceae; genus Actinospica; species Actinospica robiniae. The sequence goes on from NZ_KI632511.1 coordinate 2,912,422, forward strand.
ATCGGGAACACCCGCTTGCGCCGAAGCTTGAACCAGCCCACCTGGATCACCACCGAGAGCAGTTCGAACACGAACAGGCCTCCGATGATCACGGCGAGCAGCTCCGTGTGCGTGCAGATGGACAGGCCCGCGAAGGCGCCGCCGAGGCCCAGCGAGCCGGTGTCGCCCATGAAGATCTTCGCCGGAATGGCGTTCCACCAGAGGAATCCGAAGCACGAGCCCATCACCGCCGCCGCGACGACGGCCAGGTCCAGCGGATCGCGCACCTCGTAGCAGCCCTTTGCGGAACCCGAGCCGCAGCTCTGCCCGTACTGCCACACCCCGATCACCAGGTACGCGGCGAACGCCATCACGGAGGCGCCGGTGCACATGCCGTCCTCGCCGTCGGTGATGTTGACTGCGTTGGACCAGCCTGCGGTCAGCACATAGCTCCAGAGCACGAACAGCACCGGGCCCAGGCCGAGCCAGCCGATGTCGTGCAGGAACGACACGTGGTCGCTGGCCGGGGTCAGCCCCATGGAGTTGTGGAAACGCAGTGCCAGCAACGCGAACGCGATCGTGACCACCCACTGGCCGACGAGCTTCGCCTTCGCGCGCAGGCCGAGGGACCGGCGTCGGTGGATCTTGATGAAGTCGTCGACGAACCCGACCATGCCCATGCCCGCCATCAGCAACAGCACCAGCAGGGCCGAGGCCGTCGGCCGCTGCCAGGTCAACGCCTTGGTGAGGAAGTAGGCGACCAGCGTGGACAGCACGATCACGATGCCGCCCATCGTGGGCCGGCCCTGCTTGACCAGGTGAGCCTGGACGCCGTCGGTCCGCACCTGCTGGCCGAAGCCGCGGCGGGTGAACACCTTGATCGCGATCGGGGTTCCGCCGAGCGAGCAGATCAGGGCGATGACTGAGGCGTAGAGAACCGCTCTCATCACGGTGGGGCTCCTCCAAGGGGTCGGAAAGCGAGGGCCATCACGCCGCGACGGGGCGGGCGCCGGACGGACATCCGACATCGTAGGGACGGGCACGCCCACTATGGCGGCCGCACGGACGAGGGTGCCCGGCCCACGGGAGCTGCGCGAAGGGTTTTGACCAGGCCATTCGATGCGCGCGCCCGATAATCGGCGACCGGATCGGAATTCGTCGCGGTTCACGCCCTCCCCCGGCTCGCATGAGAGCGGTTCATCAGGTAATCCGGAAGACATGGACCTCGTACATGTCCCCGTACTCAAGGCCCGGCTCAAGTCGCGGACGGCCTCCTACCTGCCCCATCGCCACGCGAGGAGCGTGGCCGAGCTGCGGCGCGCCTACCCGGGCCTCGGGCCCGACGAGCTCGCCAAGCGGCTCGTGTCCGACGCGGCGCGCTCCACCGCCGCCGTGGGCGCGGCCGGCGCCTCCTGCGCCCTGTTGCCGTTCCCGGGCGCGGCGCCGCTGGCGGCGGCCGGGGAGTCGGCCGCGGCGGGCGCGCTGCGGGCTCGGGTGGCCGCCGAACTGCGCACCGCGTACGGCCTGGGCGGCCCGAGCGTGCCGCGCGAGGGCACCGCCGAGCACTTCAAGCAGTGGGTCTCGCGCAGTCCGGACGGAAATCTCGCGTCCTTCGCGGCCGTGCCCGGTCTCGCTCTCTCGGCGCTCCGGGCGGTGCCGCGCCAGGCCCGTCGCCGGCTGCCGAAGGCCCGCACGCTGCTGACGGCTACGGCCGTCCTGACCGGTCTGCGCGCGGGGCGCCAGACCCGGCGGTACGCGGAGGCGCTGCGGCGCGACCTGGTCGCGGATCCGGCGGCGTGGTCGGAGTGGCCCGACGAGCCGGGCTCGCCGCCGGCACGCTGACCGAATCCGGCTACCGCGACCCTCGCAGCCATTCGTCGAGGGCTGCGAAGTCCTCGTCGGCCAGGCCCCGGTCCGCAGCGACGTGGTGAAGCAGGGCTCTGCCAGGGTGGACCCGCGCCACCCACTCCCGATCGGCGTCCGTGAGCTCGTCGTCGATCCAGACGAAGTCCCGTCCCTGCGCCCACGCGACCAGCGCCCGGGTCTTCCAGTGCAGGCCGAACCAGGTGTCCTCGCGCTCGTGGTGCGGCGCGGGCTCCGGCCAGATCACCACCGGCAGCTCGGGCAGCCCGATCCGCGGCGCGATCTCGGCGTTCGCGCCGTCCTCCCAGGCGGTGGCCCAGACGAGCCGGCCCGGCAGCGCGGCGAGCCGAAGCCCGAGCGACGCGCTGAGCCCGGCCAGGTCGCGTGTGAACGGAAGCACCGGCCCGTCGACGTCCAGGAAGACCAGCGGCAGGAACGCGTCATCGGCCATGGCCGAACGTTACCGCCGTGCGCTGGACACAGAACACTGGCGTGATGCCGGGAGCGGTGGGTAGCTCCCGGCATCACCCCGGTCTCAAGCCTTGGTTCTACCGCCGCAGGGCTTACTGCTGCGCGGCGACCTCGGTCGGGACCTGGGCGAACGGCGCGGCGGCACCGGCGAGCACGTCGAGGTCCTTGTTCCAGATCCGGCCTATGTTGATCTTGGTGGCCTTGGCCTCGCCCGGGAAGCGGACGTAGAGCTTGCCCCAGACCGCGCCCTTCTGGACCTTCTCGATCGCCCCGCTCGCCAGCGGCACGACGGCGACGATCTCCTTGGGGTTGGCCGCGATCCGACCGGCCCGGTTGACCACCACGCTGGTGTTGGTGACCGTGACGAAGTAGTACTTGCGGAAGGCCTGCATGATGGTCGCGCCGATGCTGCCGATCACGGTGTCGAGCCACGGGCTGGGGCCGGTCATACCGTGCACGCAGGCGACGAACTGCTCACCGGGAGGCGCGACCTGACTCAGAGTCTCGATGACCTTGTTGCGCATGCCGCTCTTGGTGATGGGCACTTTCGTTCCCTTGCTTCCGGGTGGTCGCCTTCCGGGATCCCGGAGGCGAGCAGACACTATCGGCAGATGCGTATGTTGACAATTCCCGGCGGCTGTGGCACTGCCGGGCCCCAGCCGCCGGGGATCAGGTGCCGCGCGGTCCTTGCGCGGCGACGCGACCGGATTACCTTGAGCTTCAAGAGCACCGTGCCGAACGCACGGTCCTGACACGCAAGAGCCGAAAGGTCGCGCGCATGACTGAGACCGTCGGGACGGCCGATCTGCCGTCTTACCCGTTCCCCAGCGACTCGCTCACCCCGCCGGCCGAGTTCGCCGAACGCCGGGCGACCTGCCCGTTCGGGCAGGTGCGGCTGCCGAGCGGGGATCCGGCGATCCTGCTGCTGACCTACCGGGACGTGGCCGCGGCGATGGCCGACACCCGGCTCTCGCACGATCTGACCGGGCCCGACGCGCCGCGGATGACGGTGGAGCCGAGCTTCCTGCAGGACCCTGACATCCTGCTCAACAAGGACGGCGAGGACCACCTGCGGATCCGGCGCATCGTCGCCTCGGCGTTCACCCCGCGCCGGGTCGAGCGGTGGAAGCCGGTGATCGAGCAGGTGGCCGACGAGCTGATCGACGCCCTGGTCACCGCCGGGCCGCCGGCCGAGCTGGTATCCGAGTACTGCTTCGCTCTGCCGGTGCGCATCATCTGCCGGCTGCTGGGCGTGCCGGAGCGCGACGCGCTGCGCTTCCGGGTCTGGTCCAACGCCTTCTCCTCCGGCGCGCAGATGACGCCGGAGGAGACGATGGCCCAGGTCGGCGCGTTCCTCGGGTACGTGGCCGAGCTGATCGCGGCGAAGCGGGCGGAGCCCGGCGAGGATCTGATCGACGACCTGATCGCGGCGCGCGACGGCGCGGACCGGCTGACCGAGCACGAGCTGCTGAGCCTGGTGACCGGCTTGATCGCGGTCGGCAACGAGACCACCTCGACCGCACTGAGCCGGTTCCTGGCCGAGCTGCTCAACGACGGTCGCAAGCTGTGGAACGACCTGCTGGCGGACCCGAGCCTGGTGCCGGCCGCGGTGGACGAGCTGCTGCGCTACACCGGCCTGAGCAACAGCACGATGCTGCGCCTCGCCGTCGCGGACGTGGACCTGCCCTCCGGCCGGGTCGAGGCCGGCCAGGCGATCGCGATCCCCAGCAACGGCGCGATGCGCGACCCCGAGGCGTATCCAGACCCTGACACGATCCGGTTCGACCGCCGGGCCCCGATGCCGCTGATCTTCGGCGGCGGACCGCACTACTGCCTCGGCGCGCACCTGGCCAAGGCCGAGTTGAGCATCGGCCTCGGCGCCCTGCTGCGGCGGCTGCCGACGCTGCGGATGACGGTCGAACGGGAGGAGCTGGAGTTCAGCGGCGGCGAGATCGTCGACTCGATGATCGCGCTGCCCGCCGCCTGGTGACGGCGCGGGCCGCGGGCTCACCCGGGTGGCCGAGGCGTCCTCGCGGCCGGGGGCGCCGGACGGTTCGACAGTTTGAAGACACGGCCGAGGCCACGAACGCCACGTATACCGGCCCACCGGTGAGTTGGACGCCGAGCACTGGACGCTCGGCGCCTACCTCATCGACCATATCGAGGTGCTGTCTTCCTTCCGCCTCTACCTGTGAGCCGTCGCAGTGGGCTGATGTGGCAATGGGCTGACAGCGGCGCGGCTCACCGGTCGAGCTCGGTCACCCGGCCGTCCTCGACCGCGAAGCGGCGGTTCACGGTGACCGCGTCGAGCATCCGCCGGTCGTGCGTGACCAGCAGGAACGTGCCCGGATAGTTCGCCAGCGCGGATTCGAGCTGCTCGATCGCGGCCAGGTCGAGGTGGTTCGTCGGCTCGTCCAGGATCAGAAGGTTGACACCTCGGGCCTGCAGCAGCGCGAGCGCCGCGCGGGTGCGCTCGCCCGGGGACAGGCTCGCCGCCGGACGCAGCACGTGCTCCGCCTTGAGCCCGAACTTGGCCAGCAGCGTCCTGACATCCGCCGGAGTGAGGTCGGACACCTGGCCGGCGAAGGCCTCGAGCAGCGGCGAGTTGTCGGTGAACAGGCTGCGGGCCTGATCCACCTCGCCGACGACCACGCCGGAGCCGAGCGAAGCCTGCCCGGAGGCGAGCTCGTGCCGGCCCAGCAGGGCGCCGATCAGCGAGGACTTGCCGGAGCCGTTCGGCCCGGTGACCGCGACCCGGTCCGCCCAGTCGATCTGCAGGCTGACCGGCCCGAGCGTGAACTCGCCGCGCTGCACCACCGCCTCGCGCAGCGTCGCCACCACCGCTCCGGAGCGCGGCGCCGCGGCGATCTCCATCCGCAGCTCCCACTCCTTGCGCGGCTCCTCGACCACGTCGAGCCGCTCGAGCATCCGCTCGGTCGCCTTGACCTTCCCGGCCAGCTTCTCCGAGCGCGCGACCTGCGCGTGCAGAATGTGCTTGTCGTTGTCGGTGGCCTTCGACTTCGCCTCGCGCACGCCCTTGTCCGCCCAGCCGACCTGCGTGCGCATCCTGGCCTCGAGCCCGGCCCGGGTGTCCGCGTACTGCTCGTAGGCGTCGCGCGCCTGCCGCCTGGCCCGCTCCCGCTCCTCCAGGTACGCGCCGTAGCCGCCGCCGTAGAGCCGGACCTGCTGCTGCGCGAGGTCGAGTTCGAGCACGCGGTGCACCGTGCGGTCGAGGAACGCGCGGTCGTGGCTGACCAGCACGGCTCCGGCGCGCAGGTTGCGCACGAAGTCCTCGAGCAGTTCGAGGCCGGCCAGGTCGAGGTCGTTGGTGGGCTCGTCGAGCAGGAAGACGTCGTAGCGGGAGAGCAGCAGCGAGGCCAGGTTCGCCCGCGCGCCCTGCCCGCCGGAGAGCGTCGCCATCGGCTGGTCCAGGCTCACCCGCAGGCCGAGCGTCCCGGCGACCTTCTCGGCCCGCTCCTCGAGGTCGGCGCCGCCGAGGTTGAGCCAGCGGTCCAGCGCGACGGCATACGCGTCATCCGCGCCGGGCGCCTGCTCCACCAGCAGCTCGGTGGCCGCGTCCAGCGCTTCTTGGGCCTTCGTCACGCCGGTGCGCCGCCCGAGGAACGCGCGCACGCTCTCGCCGGCGCCCTCGTCGGACGCCGTCCGGCGGGTCGCTCCGATCACCTGCGGCAGATACCCGACGGTCGCGGTCGGCGGGCTCAAGGTGATGGTCCCGCCCTCCCCCGCGCCGTCGTCGAGCCCGGCCAGCAGGCGCAGCAGGGTGGATTTCCCCGCGCCGTTGACGCCTACGAGCCCGGTGACCTCACCCGGCGCGACGACCAGGTCGAGGCCGGAGAAAAGCACGCGGTCGCCGTGCCCGGCGCTGAGGTTCTTCACAGTCAGGGTGGCGCTCATTCGACCGATCTTAGCCGTCGGGCCCGCGGCCCGGCGTGCGAGGAATGCCCGCACCCGCCCCGGCGCTGTGAACGATATGGGCGATTCCTCCGATCTGCGGACACGGCTGGCCGACGCGCGCGAGCGCACGCTCGCACAGGTCGCCGCGTTGAGCGAGGAGTTCGACGGGCTGGTGGAGGCGAACGCCCTGGTCGCGGTCGACGACGAGCACGATCCGGAGGGATCGAGCACCGCTTTCGAGCGGGCTCATGTGGCCTCGCTGCTCGGGGCGGCGCGGGAGCACGTGGCGCAGCTCGACCAGGCGCTGGAGCGGGTGGAGTCGGGCGACTACGGACGGTGCGCGGTGTGCGGCGGGGAGATTCCGGCCGAACGGCTCGAGGTGCGGCCGGCGGCGAGCACCTGCGTGGGGTGCGCCGGCAAGCTCCGGCGACCCGCGTGACGGCCCGGGCGGCGGGATATATCGCAAAACCCTTTCATACTCCGTGATAGGCCTGCACGCCGGGATTTCCCCGAGCGCGCAACGGAATCCGGCCGCATCCGTATCGGCGCCCGTCGGCGTGCACGTCACGACCCGCCGCCCCGCGTGCGCCCGCTGCCGTACGGTCATCGCTCTTGTCATACAGTCACCGGCTGCGCGCCACCAGCCCAGGCACGCAGTCTTGTGCGCCTCGAATGCGGACTTCACGCCCCGGGGTCGGCCGGGTTAGGTTGATTCGTGTCGCCACATTTATCAGAAGCCTGATTGTTGGTGCGTATGATCGCGTCGTTGATTTACTGAGCCGTTCGCATGATGTGATGCGTCTCGACTTCTGCGTGTGCTGCCAACGGAGGATCCGCCATGGACATGCTTTACGAAGCGTACTCGTACGCAGATGCGCTCTTCTACGATTCGCCCGTCCGTTGGGGCTCGATCGAGGAGTTCGCCGCGGCCGGCGAGCCGCTGCCGCCCGGGTGGCTGCGCAACGCCCGTGACGTGTGGGTGGGCCTGCAGCCGGAGGAGGCGGAGCTGCCGGAACAGGGCTGGAAGATCCACGTCTCGGCGCGGCTGGAGAATGCGGAGCGGGTGCTCGCCATCGTCCACGCGTACTGCCTCGAGCAGCGGATGGCATTCAAATACCTGCGCAGCCCGGCTCTCGTGCACACGCAGAACGCGAAGTACGCCGCCCGCGGTTCCAGCGGGAAGTTCCTCACCCTGTATCCGACGGATGACCAGCTGCTGGAACGATGTCTGGAGGATCTGGGCGCGGCTCTGTCCGGGGAGCAGGGCCCTTATATTCTCAGCGATCTGCGGTGGGGCGACGGACCGCTGTACCTGCGCTACGGCGGATTCACCGAGCAGTACTGCCGATCCGAGACGGGCGAGCTCGTGCTCGCGCTGCGCGAGCCCTCCGGCCGGCTGCGGCCGGACGTGCGCCGGGCCGTGTTCGAAGTGCCGGAGTGGGCGCCGGTGCCGGGGGTGCTGGCCACCGCGCTGGCCCAGCGCGCCTCCAACAGCGTCGCCGACTTCCCCTTCAGCATCGAGTCGGCACTGCACTTCTCCAACGGCGGCGGCATCTACCTGGGCGCCCGCACCGACGGCGACGACAAGCGCCCGGTCGTCCTGAAGGAGGCCCGGCCGCACGCCGGCCTCGACCAGCGCGGCGTGGACGCGGTGACCCGGCTCGGCCACGAACGCGACATCCTGGAGCGGCTGCGCGGGGTGGACGCGGTGCCCGAGGTCCTGGGCTACCTGACCGCGTGGGAGCACCATTTCCTGGTCCAGGAGTACATCGAGGGCGAGCCGCTCAACCTCTGGTTCGGCCGGCGGTTCCCGCTCATCCACCCCGACACGGACGAGCAGACCGTGGCCGACTACCGGCAGGAGGCGCTCAAGGTCCTCGCGAGCGCCGAAGAGGGGCTGCGGGCCATCCACGAGCGCGGCGTCGTGTTCGGCGACCTGCATCCGCGCAACCTCATCGTCCGGCCGGACGGCCGGGTCGCCTTCATCGACTTCGAACTCGCCTCGCCCGCGGACGCCTTCCTGCGTCCGGCGCTCGGCGCGGCCGGCTTCGCGGCGCCCGCGGCGGTCACCGGATTCGCGGTGGACGAGTACGCGATGGCCGCGCTGACCCTCTGGTGCTTCGTCCCGCTGCTGCCTCTGACCGCGCTGGATCCGAACAAGGTCGGCGAACTCGCCGAAGCGGCCCGGCTGCGCTTCGACCTGCCCGCCGACATGATCGAGTCCATACGCACCCGGCTGTCGGCGACGTCACCCGCCGCACGGCCCGACCACGCGCCCCGGCGCGATCCCGGCCCGCGACTTCGAGCCCTGCTGAGCGGCGATAGCGCCGACTGGCCCGCGTTGCGCGACTCGATCGCCGCCGCGATCACCGCCAGCGCCACGCCCGAACGCGAGGACCGGCTCTTTCCCGGCGACCCCGCGCAGTTCACCCACGACGGCCTCGGCTTGGCCTACGGCGCGGCCGGAGTCCTGCACGCCCTGCACGTCTCCGGCGCCGCAGTCGATCCCGAGCACGTCGAGTGGCTCGTCGACGCCGTCGACCGAGAGCGGGTCAGACCGGGTCTGTTCATCGGCTCGCACGGCGTCGCCTACGCGCTGGAGCGGCTCGGCCGCACCGAGGAGGCGGTGAACCTGCTCGACCAGTTGATGGGCCGTCCCTTCGACGAGGCGGGTACCGACCTGCTCGCCGGGCTGCCGGGGATCGGGCTGACGCTGCTGCACTTCTCCGCCGTGCTCGGCGACCGGGCGCTGCGGGACTGGGCCGAGAACGCCGCCGACCGCCTGGCCGACGCGCTGCACCAGCCGGCCGCGGCGTCGCCTGCCGACGCCGCGGACTCGGACCTCGTGGCGGGCACGGGCCTCCTGCGCGGCGCCAGCGGTTCCGCGCTGTTGTTCCTGCGGCTCTACGAGACCACGGGTGACAGTGCCCTGCTCGACCTGGCCCGGGAAGCCCTCGACCTGGACCTGGCGCACTGCCAGCTGGGCGAGGACGGCACGCTCCAGGTGGACGAGGGGTCCCGGGTGCTGCCGTACATCGAGACCGGCAGCGCCGGGATCGGGTTCGTCCTGCACGACTACCTGGCGCATCGGCCCGATCCGGCCCTGCGGCTGCTCGAGGACCAGATCCGGCGGGCGGCGGAACCCGAGTTCATCGTCCAGTCCGGGCTCTTCAACGGCCGTGCGGGGCTCCTGGCCTACCTCGCCCATCTGCGCGGCGGCTCGAACGGCTTCGACGCCGTGATCCGCCGTCACATCCGTTCGCTGGCCTGGCATCTGGTGCCCTATCAGGGCCACGCGGCCTTCCCCGGAGACCAGTTGCTGCGGCTCTCGATGGATGTGGCGACCGGCTCGGCCGGCGTGCTCCTGGGCCTCGGTTCCGTGCTCGCGGACGTCACCGCGCTCCCCTTCACCGCCTCCGCCCGCGTCACGGCCGGCGTCGCGGCGGACGCCGCCCCGGCGCTCGACGGCTGAAGCACCTCGCGACGGCGACACCGTCGCCCCCGAACTCCGGCGAAACCCGCCGGATGGCAAGGCAACCGAAGAAGTTCACCCCTTGAGAAGGAGACAACCATGTCGATCCTGAACCTGCAGTCGCTGCGCGCCCCCGAGGCCTCCTCGGAGTTCCGCTCCGTGCTCAGCTCGCTCAGCGTCGTCACCTGCACGACCAGCACCGTCAGCACCCTGCTCTGCATCTGAGGTTCCGCCGGTCTTACGAGACTTCGCGAACCTGAGGCAGTGAGCTGATCCAGGAGCCGGTCCGGGCGGTATCAGCCCGCCCGGGCCGGCGTTCCGGGCCCCGACACCGTCGGGGTTCCCGCCGCCCCCCGCCGTGAACCTTACGCCCGCCGAAAGGACTCCCATGCGTACACCCGGGTACGTCCGACGGGCCGGTTCAAGGCCCGACCGGGACTTCGCAGCCGCCGACCGGCTGCTGCGGCAGACGGCCCGAAGCACCCCGCGATGGCCGATCGCGCTCGCACTCTGCGTCCTCGGCAGCACCGCCGCCTCACTCGTCCTGCCCGCGGCTCTCGCCAAGGCGGTGGACGGCGCGCTCTCCGCGCAAGGCGCCCGCGCCTGCGTCCCCTGCTTCGCCACCCTCGGCGTGCTGATCCTCGCCGAAGCGCTCACCCAGCTAGCCGACCCGCACGCGACCGCGGACGCGACCATGTTCCTGCGCGGCCGGCTGCTGGAGCACATCGCCGCGATCGGCCGCCTCCCGGAGTGGTGCGCCCCCGGCGACCTGGTGGCCAGACTGACCGGAAGCGCCGCGGAGGCCGGCGCGGCCTCGACGTCAGTGGTCTACTTCGCGGCCCAGATCGTCATGTCCGCCGGAGCGGTCGTGGCGCTCGGCCTGCTCTACCCCCCGCTGGCGCTGACCTTCCTGCTGACGGCGCCGGCCTGCTTCGTCTTGGTCCAGCGCTACCTTCGGCGCACGACCAACCTCGTCGTCGAGTACCAGCAAGGGCAGGCCGCCGTCGCCGCTCGGCTGCTCGACGCGCTCACCGGGATCCGCACGATCACGGCTTCCGGCACGGCGGACCGCGAAGTGGAACGGGTGATGCAGCCGGTGCCCGCGCTCTCCGAGCGTGGACGCGCACTGTGGAACAGCCAGCGGCGGATCGCCTGGTCCACTTCGTTGCTGGCGCCGTTCACACAGCTCTGCGTCATCGCCGTGGCCGGCTACGGCGTCGGCACCGGCGCGCTGAGCACGGGCGGCCTGGTGGCCGCGATCGGCTACACCACCACCGGATTGAGCTTCTTCGGCACCGCGCAGACCCTGCTCGCCCTCGCCCGGGCGCGAGCAGGCGCCGCCCGGATCGCCGCGGTGCTCGCCGAGCCGGTCCGGAGCCCGGGAACCCGCCGTCTGCCGGCGGGCCTCGGGCAGCTCGAGCTGCGCGCGGTCCGGGTTTCTCGAGCAGGCAAAGCGATCCTGGACAAACTCGATCTGACCATTCCAGCAGGGGCCTGCATCGCTCTGGTCGGCAACTCCGGCTCGGGAAAGTCCTTGCTGGCGGCCGTCGCCGGCCGACTGACGGATCCGGACGAGGGCAGCGTCCTCCTCGACGGCGCGCCGATCGATGAGGTCCGCCCGGAGGAGTTGCGCGCGGCGATCGCTTACGCGTTCACGGATCCCGCGCTGCCCGGGGAGACCGTCGAGGATGTCATAGCTCTGGCACCGCAAGCGCTGGCGACCCAGCGGGTGCACGATGCCGCCCGCGCCTGCCAGGCCGACGCCTTCATCCGCCGGCTGCCCGACGGCTACCTCACTCCGATCGCGCAGACGCCGTTGTCCGGCGGCGAGCGCCAACGGCTGGGGCTCGCGCGCGCCATCGCGCACGGCGGGCGGCTCATCATCCTCGACGACGCGACGTCGAGCCTTGACACGATCACCGAGGCGGTCGTCGCAAAAGCCTTAGACAGCGCGCTGGACGGCCGGACCCGGCTCGTGGTGACCCACCGCGCCGCCGTCGCCGCCCGCGCGGACGCGGTGGCCTGGCTGGACGAAGGCCGCATCCGCGCGATGGCCCCGCACGTCGAGCTCTGGCAGGACCCTGACTACCGCGCCGTCTTCCGCCCGTCCCAGGCCTGAGAGGAGAACGATGCCCGGCCGCGCGATCGCGACCAAAGCACGACCGGAACAGGGCGCGAACCACATCCCCGAGCCGCGTCGCGAAGCCCGGCCCGGCGCCGAAGCCCGAAACAGAGCCGGCCTGCATCTGATTGCCGCGAGCGTGCGCCGCAGCCGCCGAGCCGTGGTCTCGCTGTCGGTGTGGTCGCTGCTCTCCGCCGCGCCGACGCTCGTCTCCGGAAAGGTGCTGGCCGAAGCAGTCGACCACGGCTTCCTCGCGCACAACCCGGCCGCGGCCGCGCGCTGGCTCGGCGTGTTCGCCGCGGTGACGCTGGCAGGGGCGTGGGCGCAGCGGCAGACCTATCCGAGCCTGTCCGGCATCGTGGAGCCGATGCGCGACTCGCTGCTGCGATCCGTCGTCACCGGCACCCTGCACCGCGCCGCGCGGTCGAACGCGCCACGCACGAACTCCGCGGCCATCGCCGTCTCACAGATCACCCGCCAAGTGGAGGCGGTGCGCGACTCCGCGTCCGGCCAGCTCATGATCGCCTGGCAGTTCGTCCTGACCGCCGTCGCCGTCATGCTCGGCGCGGCGGCGCTCGCCCCGGCCGCCGTGCCGCTCATCGCGCTGCCCCTGGTCGCGGCGGTGTGTCTCTTCGTGACGCTGCTGCCGATGATGATCCGCCGTCAGCGGACCGCTTTCCTCGCCGAGGAGCAGCTCGCACGCGTATCAGTGGACGCACTCGAGTCCTTGCGCGACCTCATCTCCTGCGGGGCTGAGCAGCAGGGCGTGGACCGCGGATTGCGGGCCGCCCGGGCCCAGGCCGCCGCGGCGCGGTCGCTCGCCTGGGTCGCGGCACTGCGACGCCTCATCGTCGCCCTCGGCGCGCACGTACCGATCGTGCTGGTACTGCTCGCCTCCCCGACACTGGTGCGGCACGGCATGACCGCCGGCGGGATCGTCGGTGTCCTGACTTACCTGGTCGGCGTCCTCGAACCCGCCCTACGCCTACTCGTACAGGGGCTCGGCGGCTCGTTCCTGCGGCTGAACGTGGCGGCCGAGCGGCTGGCTGAAGCGGCACGGCTGCCGGCCGCTCCCCCGGCGCCGGAGCATTCGATCCTGCTGAAGCGGCGCCCGGTGGAGGTGCGGCACGTCACCTTCGCGTACGGCCCCGGCGCGGAGCCCGTCCTGCGCGATCTGAGCCTGGTCGTCGCCCCCGGCGAGCACCTGGCCGTGGTGGGCCCGTCCGGCATCGGAAAGTCGACGCTCGCAGGCATCCTCGCCGGCGTCATCGCGCCCGACGACGGCAGCGTGCTGATCGGCGGGGTGCCCCTGCCGCGGATTGCACCGGACGTCCTGCACCAGGCCCGCGTCCTGCTGCCGCAAGAGGCCTACGTATTCGCCGGTGAACTGCGCGAGAACCTCCGCTATCTCGCCGAAGACTGCTCCGATCAGACGCTGCTCAAAGCCGCGGACCGCCTCGGTCTGACCGCACTGCTCACCCGCCTCGGCGGCCTCGACGCCCCGGTCGATCCGGCCCGCCTGTCCGCAGGAGAGCGCCAACTCATCGCCCTCACACGCGCCTACGTGTCGCCGGCCGACGTCGTCATCCTCGACGAAGCGACCAGCCACCTCGACGCATCCGCCGAAGCCCGCGCGGAGGCGGCATTCCACAGCCGGCCGGGCACGGTGATCACCATCGCACACCGGATCAGCTCGGCCCTGCGAGCTGACCGCATCCTGCTGCTCGACGGGACACGTGCGCACCTCGGCACCCACGCCGACCTCGTCGAGACCTCGCCGATGTACGCAAATCTCGTCGCGCTGTTCTAAGGCCCGCCCTAGACTCTGCCCCCATGAACCAAGATCCGGCGGCGGACGCCCGCGCACTGGTCAACGAGCGCTTCCCGCACGCCCGCTGGGCGGTGCTGGCGGGCAGTGTGATCACGGCTCAGCGGACCCCCGGATCAGACCTCGACATCGTCGTGCTGCTGCCGGACGGCGATCCGCAGACCCCTTATCGGGCCGCGTGCCGCTTCCGCGGCTGGCCGGTCGAGCTGTTCGTTCACGACGAGCAGAGCCTGACCCACTATCTCGACCAAGGCCGGCACGGGCGCAATCCCTCCATGCATCGGATGGTCGCCCGCGGCGCGGTTTTGGTCGGTGATCCGTCGCGTTGGCAGGCCGAGAGCGAGGGCCTTCTGGCCGAAGGGCCAGCGCCGCTGAGCACGGACGAACGCGACAACGCCCGCTACCACCTGACGGACTTGCTCGACGACCTGGTCCACGCAGTCGACCCGGGAGAGAAAGCGGTGATCGCCGGGACGGCGTGGACTTCGGCCGCGCAGCAGGTGCTCGCCTTCGCCGATCACTGGTCCGGTGGCGGCAAGTGGCTGCTGCGCCAGCTTCGAGAGCTGGATCCGCGGCTGGCCGAGCGATGGGCCGCCGCGTTCGGCGACGTCGCCGCGATCGAGGTGATCGTCCGTGAGATGCTCGACCGGATCGGCGGGCCGCTGTTCGAGGGCTTCCACGCGGGCGGTGAACGGCCATCCGTCAGATGATCATGCCGGGCTCGCGGCCCGGACTGACCCGTTCGGCCGTCCGGGCGGGCGCCCGGGGCGCGCGGGAGCGAGGATAATCGGGTATGCCCATGCCCACAGCACACCAGGAGCTGAAGTGCCGCAGCTGACGTCCGTCCCCAGCGCCCACAGCTTCGCCGAGACGGTCAGCCGGGTCGAGCAGCGGCTCGCCGCGCTCGGAGTGCGGCTCTTCGCGCGCATCGACCACGCTGAGAACGCGCGCGAAGCGGGCCTGCAGATGCCGCCGACCACCGTGCTGGTGTTCGGCGCGGCGCGCGGCGGGACGCCGGCGATGAACGCGAGCCCGGACATCGCCTACGAGCTGCCGTTGCGCCTGCTCATCCGGCAGCGGGAGGATCAGGTCGAGCTGCTCTACCGGCCGATCGACGACCTGGCCGCCGACTACGGCGTCCCGGCCGAGGTCATCGCCCCGCTGCGGATGGTGGAGAAGCTCGCCGCCGCCGCGGCCGCCGCCAGCTGAAACGGGCTGAGACAGGTTGTCGAGACGCAGCGTGCCGGAGTTGCCGTACAAGGCCGTACTCTGCGACATCGATGGCGTGCTGCGCCACTGGCCTCCGCTGGACACCCTCGATCAGGACCACGCCCTGCCCTCGGGTACGTTCGCCGGCGCGGCGTTCGCGCCGGAGCGCCTGATCCCCGCCATCACCGGGCTCGTCACCGACGAGGAGTGGCGGGAGTCCGTCGAAGCCGCCCTCGCAGTGGCTTGCGGCTCCTGGAGCACCGCACGAGCCGTGGTCGCCGCGTGGTCGGTGCAGCTGCCGACGATCGATGCCGAGGTCGCGGCCCTGCTCCGACAGACCCGAGGCACCATACCGGTGGCGCTCGTGTCGAATGCCACCACGCGGCTTGAACTGGACCTGGCGAAGCAAGGGCTCGAAGACGTCGCGGACGTGATCGTCAACACGTCGCGCATCGGCTATGCGAAGCCCGACAGTCGCGTGTACGTCGATGCCGCGCGGCGGGTAGGCGCAGCGCTGGATCAATGCCTGTTCATCGACGACACCGTCGGAAACGTCGCGGCCGCCCGCAGCCTCGGCATGCCCGCCCTGCACTTCCGTACTTTCGCAGACCTCCGCGATGCTCTCATCGGCGGCACAGGCTGCCAGGGCCTGTCCGGCTCTCCTGCGCATTGATGATCGACTGAATGTTCCTGGGATGTGGTGGCTTGTCGGGTCGGGGTGATCGTCGTGGTGTGGGCGGCCGCTTCGCGTCGCCCGGTTCGTCTGTCCACCCGCCCACCCGTTGCGTAGCGGGGCGGGCTGGGGTTTCAAGATTTCGCCTCCGGCGCGGGCCCTTCCCTCGGAGAGAGATGCCGGGTCTGCGTGGGTGCTGTCGTTGGCGGGGCGGGCTGGGGTTCGGGGTGGTCGGGTGCCGGGTGTGTGCTCTCTCCTCGGTCGGTCCCCGGAGGCAATCAGGAACCTGCCGGGAGGTCAAGCGGCGGTGACTTGGGTTGATGCTGGATCTTGCATGGCGCCGCTTGACCTCCCGGCAGAACCCTGATCGGGCTTCGCCTGCCCGACCGAGGAGAGAGCACACCCCCTGAGGTCCAGTGCGAGCTGCGCTCCGGCCGAGTCCCATCCCGTGGCCCGGCCGCGCTCGAGCCGGAAGAATCCTGCATCACCGCTCTGGGCCGCTCTTTCCATCTACTCCTTCAACGCCGGGGAGCACGCCCGAGTTCCCACAAATATCCAGAATTTTTACTTATCCGGTGAAAGACAGATACGCGGTTTTTGTCGGTGGCGGCATCTAGCATGGAAGAGTGCGAGGGTCGGGGCTTGTGACGGAAGGGTGGTGGACGGGATGGCTGGGCAGATGGCGTCAGGGGTGAGGCCGAAAGCGGTGCAGGATTTCCCCTCGGCGCGCGGCCGAGCCACACGACCCGAGCACCGACGCCTTCACACGGATCAAGGATCGGGACGCTCGGATCAGACCGATGCAGGATCCTTCCGCATCGAACGCGGCCAGCCTGTGGGATTCTGCAGCGAGGTACGGGGCCGAGGTCGACAGCATGACGGCGATGCAAGATCCAGCAGCAAGCGCGACCCGAGCACCGACCCCATCGCACGGATCAAGGATCGGGTTGGTCGGACCGGGTGATGCAGAATCCTTCCGGATCGGCCGGGCCACAGGCCGGGACCCGGCCCGAGCGCAGCTCGCACCACTCCCCCAGGGGGTGGGCTCTCTCCTCGGTCGGGCAGGCGAAGCCCCATCAGGGTCCTGCCGGGAGGTCAAGCGGCGCCATGCACAATCGACCATCAACCCAAGCCACCGCCGCTTGACCTCCCGACAGGTCCCTGATTGCCTCCGGGGACCGACCGAGGAGAGAGCACACCCCCGCAACCCCACCACCCCCAACCTCAGCCCGCCCCACCAACAACAGCACCCCACAGACCCCGGCATCTCTCTC
This sequence comes from Actinospica robiniae DSM 44927, assembly GCF_000504285.1. Lineage (NCBI taxonomy): Bacteria > Bacillati > Actinomycetota > Actinomycetes > Catenulisporales > Actinospicaceae > Actinospica > Actinospica robiniae. The sequence goes on from NZ_KI632511.1 coordinate 2,929,228, forward strand.
CGAGAGAAGGGCCCGCGCCGGAGGCGAAATCTTGAAACCCCAGCCTCCCCCGCTACGCAACGGGTGGGCGGGTGGACAGACGAACCGGGCGACGCGAAGCGGCCGCCCACAGCCTGACGACCGCCCCGAACCGAAAAGCCACCACACCCCACGAGCACTCAGCTGACCATCAATTCGCCTTAGATCGCGATCGTGTTGCCGACCGGCACGATCGTCAGCTGGACCGGGGTGAGCCGATCCGGGCTCAGGAGGCCGGCCAGTGACTGCTGGCCCATCTCGCTGAGCATGGCCTCGTGGATCTGGAGCAGCCGCTGCGGCTTGACCTCGCGCACGTAGTCCGCCGCCTCGCCGAACTTGGTCCACGGCCCGCTCGTGGGCAGCAGCAGCGTCGGTACGTCGGCGTCGGGGACGTGGTAGGCGTCGCCGGGGTGGTAAAGCTCGGAGTCGACCAGGTACCCGATGTTCGCCACGCTGGGCAGGTCCCGGTGGATCAGGCCGTGCAGCTCGCCGAAGACCGCGATGTCGAAGCCGGCGATGTTCAGCTGCTCCCCGGCCCCGAGCGCGCGGACCTGGCCGCGGCGCGCCGCCCAGCGGCCCACCACCGACCCCGGTCCGAAGACCTGCAGATCGGGGCGCGCGTCCAGGGCCCGGGTGATCAGCTCCTCGTCGAAGTGGTCGGCGTGCTCGTGCGTGATCAGCACGGCCTGGGCGTCGGCGACGGCCTCGGCGGCGTCGGGCGTCAGGACGCCCGGGTCGATCACGATGCGCACGTCGTCCTTGGCCAGGGTCACGCAGGCGTGGGCGTGCTTGGTCAGCTGCATTCTCGGATCCCTCGTCGCGACGGAACGTCTGTCAGGCAGGATTGTATGAGCCCTGGCTCGCCCCGGCCGGGTTCCGGCGAGAATGCCGAAGTCACCCGGCGTTGCCGCGTGCACCTGCGCCGACGAGCTGACAGATTGGACGCCTGACGATAACGCGGTTGAGACGAGCATCCCGGAGTTGGCACCCTTGGCATCCACACTCAGCGCGGCTCCGACGCTGCCGCCGGTCATGCAGGCCTATCTGCTCGAGGCCCGGCAGATGCAGGCGATGTCGTTCGTGGTGCACATCCCGCTGGTCTGCTTCGGCATCGCGTTCCCGGCGATGGTGGCGTTCGTCGAGTGGCGCTACCTGCGCACCGGCGATCCGCTCTTCCACACCCTGGCCCGGCGGTGGACCAGGGTCATGGTCGCGCTGTTCGCGGCGGGCGTGGTCACCGGCACGGTGCTGAGCTTCGAGATGGGCCTGCTCTGGCCGATGTTCACCGGGGTCTTCGGCGGCGTGTTCGGCCTCGCCTTCGCCATCGAGGGCTTCTCCTTCTTCCTCGAGGCGATCTTCCTCGGCATCTACGTCTACGGCTGGGACCGGCTGCCCCCGCGGCTGCACTTCCTGTGCGCGCTGCCCATCTGCATCGCCGGGATCCTCGGCTCGTTCATGGTCATCGCCGTCAATGGGTGGATGAACCACCCGCAGGGCTTCACCGTCGACGCGCACGGCCACGTCACCGACATCCACCCGTTCCAGGCGTTGTTCGCCAACACGTACTTCTGGCACGAGCTCGTGCACATGTACCTGGCCGGCAACATGGTCGCCGGCTTCCTCGTGGCCGGCGCCTACGCGGTGGGCCGGCTGCGCGGCCGGTGGGGCCGCTACGAACGCATCGCGTTCACCGTGCCGCTGACCGCCGCCGTGCTGGCCGCGCCGATGCAGGTGGTCGTCGGCGACTGGGCCGCGCGCGACGTCGCCACCGAGCAGCCGGTCAAGCTCGCCGCGATCGAAGGGCTCGGCCAGACCACCAGCGGCGCGGCCGAGCACCTGCTCGGCTGGTACACCGACGGGCGGGTGGAGTACGGCATCGGCATTCCGCACCTGCTCTCGATCCTCGCGTACCACAGCTGGAGCGCGACGATCCAGGGCCTTGACACCGTCTTCCCGGCGGACCGGCCGCCGATCAACCTCGTGCGCTACGCCTTCCAGACCATGGTCGGGATCGGCAGCCTGCTGGCGCTGCTCGCCGTGGTCTTCTTCTTCATCCTCTGGCGCCACCGCCGGCTGCCGGCCGCCAAGTGGTTCTACTGGGCCGTCGCCGCCGCCGGGCCGCTGGCCTACCTGGCGCTGATCGCGGGCTGGACCACCACCGAGGTCGGCCGGCAGCCGTGGGTCGTCTACGACGTGATGCGCACCGACGCGGCGGTCACCGGCGCCCGGTCCGTCCCGGTCGGCTTCGGCCTGCTCGCCGCCGCCTACACGGTCCTGGTCGTGGCCACCTTCTGGGCGCTGCACCGGCTCGCCAAGGCCCCCTTGCCCGCGGCCGGACCGCCGGCGCCCGCCACCACCGGCCCGTCCGGCGGCCCGGGCGTGCCCGGCGCGTTCCCGGCCACCGACTGAGAGACGAAAGGGCGCCATGTTCCTGCGGCTGCTCATCCTGGCGATCGCGCTGGCCGGCCTCGTGCTCTACACCGTGCTCGGCGGAGCCGACTTCGGCGCCGGGCTCTGGCAGCTGTCGGCCGGCTGGGGCGAGCGCGGCCGGGAGATCCGCGACCAGGCGCACCGCTCCATCGCGCCGGTCTGGGAGGCGAACCACGTCTGGCTCGTCTTCGTGCTCACGGTGCTGTGGACCGGCTACCCGGCCTTCTTCGGCTCGGTCTTCTCCACGCTGGCGGTGCCGCTGTTCCTCGCCCTGCTCGGCATCATCCTGCGCGGCCTGAGCTACGCCCTGCACACCGCCACCGACGTGCCGCGCGAACGGCGGGTGATCGACACGGCCTTCTCGCTCTCCTCGATCGTCACCCCGTTCATGCTCGGCGTCTGCGTCGGGGCGATCGCCTCGGGCCGGGTCCCGGTCGGCAACGCCGCGGGCGGGCTGTGGAGCAGCTGGACCAATTCGGTCTCCCTGCTCAGCGGGTTCATGGCGGTGAGCACCGGCGCGTTCCTGGCCGCGATCTACCTGGCCGCCGACGCGCGCCGCTCGCCCGTGGCAGGGCTCGACGACGCCTTCCGCCGCCGCGCCCTCGACGCCGCGGTCGCCACCGGGATCCTGGCGCTGGCCGCGCTCGGCGTGGCCCACGACGACGCGCCCTCGCTCTTCCACGGGCTGACGCGCGGCCTCGGCCTGGCCGCTGTGATCATCTCCGCGCTGGCGGGCCTGATCAGCATCACCCTGGTCTCGCGGCGCCGGTACGCGGTCGCCCGGCTGGCCGCGGTCGCCGCGGTCGCCGCGCTGCTGTGCGGCTGGGCCGCGGCGCAGCGTCCTTACCTGCTGCCGGGGCTGACGGTGAGCGCCGCGGCCGCCGACACCACCACCCTGGTGGCGCTGCTGGTCGCGGTGATCATCGGCGGCGCGATCCTGTTCCCCAGCCTGTTCTTCCTCTTCCGGCTCAGCCTCTCCGGCAGGCTCCTGCCGGACCGCCGCGGTCCGAAGCCGCACACCGCCGGCGTGGACGCGCGCCGTCCCGCCTGGGCCGGACGAGCCGCGCTGGGCTGCTTCGTCGCCGGGGCCGTGCTGCTGATCTTCGCCGACGACGACGCCGGGCACGTGGTGGGCGTCGTCGCCTTCGCCGTCGCGGCCGTGCTGGGCTTCACCGCTGTCGGGCCCGACCAGCTCGCCGCCCAGGAGCCGGACCGGCCCGGCGTCTGACAGCACGCCAGGTCCCGCCGCACGCCACGCACGCGCGGGTGTTCGCCCAGGCCCGAGCCCCGTGGAAGACTGGCCGGGTGAACCGGATCTTCGCTGACTTCTGCACCTCGACCGGTATCGCGTACGAGTCCGCCGCCTCCTCGGCCTATATCGAGCAGAGCGAGCCGACGCTGCCGTCGCGACTGGCCGTCACCGAACTCGCCGTGGGCGCGGTCGCCGCCGCCGCGGCCGGCGCGGCGCATCTCGCCCGGGCGCGCGGGGCCTCGCCGGTGACCACGCGCTGGACGGTGGATCCGCGCCGGGTCGCGGCCTCGTTCCGGGGCGACCAGCTGCTGCGCGTGGACGGCGAGAGCTTCCCCGGCTTCGCCAAGCTATCAGGCTTCTTCCCCACCCGTGAGGGGTGGGTGCGCACCCACGCCAACTACGCGCACCACCGCGCGCGGCTGCTCGACGCACTCGACCTGCCACCCGACGCCGATCGTGCCGCGCTCACCACGCGACTGGCGGACATCGACGCGCTCGAGGTCGAGGAACGCGTCCGGGCGAATCAGGGCATTGCCGTGGCGGTCAGGACGACGAAGGAATGGTCCGCCCACCCGCAGTCCAAGGCCGTCGCCGGACTGCCGTTGCTCGGTATCGCAGCACTCGGCGACGCGCACGCGCCGGCCCGCGAGTCGCGCGGAAAGCTGCGGGACCAGAACCGTCCGGCCGCAGGGCTGCGCGTGCTGGATCTGGCCCGCGTGATCGCAGGCCCCGTAGCCACCCGCACCCTGGCGCTGCTCGGCGCCGACGTGCTGCGCATCGACGACCCGGGACTGCCGGAGATCGCGGCGCAGCACCTCGACAACGGCATGGGCAAACACTCCGCGCTGCTCGACCTGCGCAAGCCCCAGGACCGCGAGACCTTCGACCAGCTGTTGGAGACGGCCGACGTCGTCGTGACGGGCTACCGCCCGCACGCCCTGGACGGCTTCGGCCTGACCCCGCAAGAGATCACGCGGCGTCGCCCCGGGATCGTGGTCGCGACGCTCGACGCCTGGGGCAGCGCGGGACCGTGGCAGGAGCACCGCGGCTTCGACAGCATCGTCCAGGCCGCGACCGGTATCTCGATGCTGACATCGGCGGACGGCACGAGGCCGGGAGCGCTGCCGGCGCAAGCCCTCGACCACGCAAGCGGCTACCTGCTCGCCGCCGGCGTGCTCGTCGCCCTGGCCCGGCAGACGCGCCAAGGCGGAAGCCTGCACGTCAGCACCCACCTCGCGCGTACCGCGCAAGCGCTGCTCGAGCTCGGCGAGGACTCGCCCGGCCCGACGCACGAGCCCCTGAAGCTGGACGACTGCATGAACGAGCAGGACACCCCGTCCGGCCGCCTGCGTTACCCGTTGCCCGCGTTCAACCCCATGGCGCGGATGGCCGAGCCGTACGACTACCAGCGCGTCGGCGCAGTGTGGGGCGCCGACATCGCTCAATGGAGCTGAACTTCAAAAGCCGTCGCTCGCTTTATCAGTGCTCGATATAATCCGGCAATGGTCATCACGCCCTTGCCGCCGAAGGCGTTGCCCGTCAACGCGATGACGCCCCTTGAGATACCGGGGACTCCGACGTGGCTGATCCTGTCTGAGGACGGCCGGATCCACCGCTGGGAGAGCGACTCCGGCGCGTGCGACCTCGTCGGCACGACGACACTCGTCGCGCAGCTCCCGTCCCTGCACGCCGCTGATCACGAGCGCGCCTCCGTGCGGATCCACGCGTCGCCCAGCGGCCGTTTCGCCGCCGTCGTCATCGATTACGGCAGCGAAGGCGTGGTCATCGATCTGTCCACCGGCCAGCAGGTCCTCGAACTTCACGGTGGGACCTATTGCGAGGAGCACGTGCCGTTCTCCATCGCCTTCGCGAACCACCAGGGCCGGGAGATCCTGATCCACCGCACCGATTGGAACCGGCTCGACGCCACCGACCTGGTCACCGGCGAAGAACTGGCGGCGCGCGCGACCCCCGAGCCCGCGAGTGACGCGGGAGTCGAAAGCCCGCCCCACTATCTCGACTACTTCCACGGCGCGCTGCACGCCAACCCGTCGGGCTCCCGTATCGCCGACGACGGCTGGCTCTGGCACCCGCTCGGCGAGGTCTCGGTGTGGTCGATCGAGCCGTGGCTGGCCGACAATCCCTTCGAGTCGGAGGACGGCGCCAGCCTGGTGGCCCTGTGCTGGCGGGAGTACTACTGGGACCACGCGATGGTCTGGCTCGACGACCACCGGATCGCCGTCGGCGGCATCGGTGACCGCGAGACGAACATCGTCCCAGGAGCGCGGATCTTCGACCTGCGCCGCTTCCCCAGCGGTCCGCACGAACGGTCCGCCGCCCCCGAGGTTTTCGCCTTCGCCGGGCCCGGCGACCGTTTCTTCGCCGCGGACGGCTTGCTCTACGCCGTCGCCGAATCAGGGCTCGAGGTCTGGGACCCCGACACCGGAGCCCGCCTGGGATCCGTGCCGGACTTCCACCCGACTCTCCACCACCGCACCGCGCGGGAACTGGCCGCACGCGACGAGACCAGCCTCATCCGCTGGCTCATACAGCCATTCTCAGAGGCCGGGTTCGCCTAGAAAGGCGGCCCGGGCTGGGGGTCTACAGGGCACCACGCCGCCGGTCGATTCCGCCACGAATGCGGATACGGTGGTGCGCCGCAGCGCTCGACGGAGCATGCGTCTGCGTGGCGTGACTCCCATGCGCCGAGCGATCCGGGACGGCGGAGGTCGATCTTCGCGCGGCGCACGATCTGGTGCGCGAGTCGGAACTGCTGCGGACGAGGCAGCGTGGCGGGGAGTGCGTCCACCAGTCGGGCGGCGAGTCGGCGCGAGCCAGTGAGCTGAGTCCCGTCGGACATCGTGAGCAGGGCGTGAAACCAGCTCAGTCCGTCCGGGTGCTCCGACCGGCGACGTGAGCGGTCCGGTTCGGCCATCAGGAAGTGGACCGGGCCCGGGGCCAGGTGGCCGATCGTCCAGGCGGCCAGAGCGTCGCGTTGCCCGCTCGGTTCGTCGCATCCGATCGTCCACGCGACGAAGGTCTCGGCGTCGATCGGCCTGACGATACGGGCCGCCGGCGGCACGGGGCGGCGCAACGGCCCGGTCCGCACCGGCCAGCCGAACGGGTCCGTCAGCCGGTCCCACGCCCGGGGCCGGTCGGGCGGGCGATTGCGCTCCCCGCGGTCGCGGCGCTCTGCCCGCCGCAGGATACGGTCGACCCGGGTCGGCGGGCTCCAGCGGCAGCCGGCCTGCGCGATCCAGCCCTGCATCCGCTCGCGCACTTCGGGCGAGTCGATCCCCCACTCCCAGTCCATCGGCCGACGGCCGATCCCCTGCGGGACGAACCGCGACGTCCGCGCCACGCTCGGCAGGTTGTGAGTCCGGTCGGCCAGCTGCCAGATGTGCTGCAGCGTGTCCCGGCCAAGCCGCTCGCTCGCCGGCCGAGCGGGATCGGCCAGCTCCCGGATCTCGGCGAGCGCCGCGCCGGCGATGATCAGCGCCGCTTCATAATCCCCGACCCTGCGCCGACGTGGCACGGGGAGCTCGGGCGGGCGGACGCGCGGAGCGGGTGGCGTCCAGGGCCGATGGCAGCCCTCTTCCCGCAGTCCGGCGAGGAACTGGTCCCGGACCCGCTGCTCCGCGCCGCTCCAGAACGCCGTCATCCACGCGCGGCCGCGGCGGCCGGAGAACCGCGCGACCAGACCGATCTGCGGGAGCTGATAAACCGTCTCGGCCCACATCGCGATCTGATCGAGGTTCGCCTCGCTGTAGCGCTCGATCGGCGGCTGACAGCTGGTGGACGCGCTCCGGATCCTCAAGATTCCGTACGACGCCACGATCAGCGCCGCGTCCACGTCAGAGCCTTCGATGGCCGTCCGCGCCCCACCTTGGGCTCCCGTCCATGCTCGTAGAGTAGTCAGTGATCTTTGCGTTTTATCCGTTTCAGCGAGTACCCGCGCTCGTTCGGAAAGGCCGGCGGCCGGGCCGTGCACAAGGCGGACGCGCTGAAGAAGGAGAGGGACCGCTGAGAAGTCACGGCGACGCGCCGGCTCAGAGCCGTCGGGTCCAGCGCTCCTCACCCAGGCGGATCCGGGCGTCGAGGCTGGGGCTGGCGAACTTCCGCGCGTCCTGCTTGAGATCGGTGTAGCGGTCGAGCGCGGAGATCGCGCCTTCCCTCACCCCGGCCAGATCGGCCAGGCCGCAGCCGGCCATCCGCTGGCCCAGCTGGTCTCCGGTGGTGCGGAAGTTGCTCAGCGCGCACTCCAGGTGCTTCCCCGCCGCGTCGATCCGGCCGCTTTCGAGCTCCGTGTTCCCCAGCCCCAGCTCGGCGTTCGCGATCCCGTCGAGCTGCCGGATGTCGCGGAACAGGTCCCGGGCCCGCTCGAAGTGCAGGCGCGCGAGCTCGGTGCGCTCCCGGGCGAGGAAGAGCCGGCCCAGGTCGAGGAGGGCGTACGCCTCGCCGTTGCGTGAGCCGAGCTCCGCGTACAGCGCGCGCGCCTCCTCCAGCGCCTCGGCCGCGTCGGCGAAGCGGCCGAGCTCGAGGTGCACCCGGCCGAGGTTCCACAGCACGTTCGCCTCCCCGTGCTTGCGGCCGAGTTGCGCGAACACGCTCCTGGCCTCCAGGTAGAGCGAGGTGGCCAGGTCGAGGTCGCCGAAACCCTGGTAGACCCGGCCGAGGTCGACCAGCCGGTTGGCCAGCGACTGGGTGTCGCCGACCACGTACGCGAGCTCGACCGCGCGGGTGAGCCGGTCGGCGGCGCCGGCCAGGTCGGCCTCGGCGTATCTGACCCGGCCGATCGTCCACAGCGCCCTGCTCTCCCCGCTCAGGTCGCTCAGCTCGGTGAAGGTCTCCAGCGCCGCGGTGGCGAGCTGCTCGGCGGCCGGAAGGCGCGCTGCCATGTAGTGGTGTCCGGCCAGCAGCACCTGGGCGTTGGCGCGGGCCAGGGAGTGGTCGAGCGCTTCGAAGATGTCCAACGCGCGCTCGCCGGCCGAGCACGCGCCGTCGTTGTTCCCGGAGAGCTGGTTGGCCGTGCTCAGATGCATCAGGGCGATGCCCTGCCACAGCGGATCGGCCTCGTCCTCGGCCCGGGCGGCGGCATGCTGATGCAGGGCCCTGCTCTGCTCCCAATGCCCTTCGCCCAGCAGGAATCCGGCCAGGTCGGCCAGCAGCGTGTGAGCTACCTGATGCCTTCCCTGCTCGTGGCTATGCACTATGGCGGCGATCAGGTTCACGCGCTCGGTGCGCAGCCAGGCGAGGCTCGCGGCCTCGGAGGCGAGCTGCGGCACCGAGCACGGCGCCGGCGTCCGAGACACCGGCCAGCTGCGCGTCATCCGGGAGCTGAGATCAGAGGCCTGCGCCGTGGTTTGCAGGTAGTAGCCCAGCAGCCGCTCGTAGGCGCGCTCGTCGTCGTCGCTGATCTTGCCGGCCCGCTCGAACAGGGACCGGGCGAAGAGCCGGACCAGGTCGTGGAAGCCGTAGCGGCCAGGGCCGCACGGAATCAGCAGATTGTGATCGTGGATCGATTCGAGCACGCGCGCGGCGGTGCGCATGTCCGTGCCGAGCAGGTTCGCGGCCGCGTACGCGTCCCAGTGCACGCCGGGCACCAGGGCCAGCCGGCGGAACAGCAGGCGCTCGCGCTCGGGCAGCCGGGAGTAGGACAGCTCCAGCGCCGCGGCCACGTCGCGGTCCTCGGTGCGCAGGGCTTCGAGGCGGCCGCGCTCGTCGCGCAGGTCCTCTATCACCGCGTCGAACCCGAGCGCGGGGTGGTGGCGCACGCGCGCGGCGGTCATCCGGATCGCCAGCGGGATGTTGCCGCAGAGCCGGACGATCTCGACCAGGCGCGGGTCGGCGCGCGCCTCCGGTCCCAGGTTGGCGATCTTGACGAAGAGGTCGAGCGCCTCCGTGTCGGCCAGGGACGGGAGCGAGACCGGCAGCACGTCGTCGAGGTCGACCATGCGCACCCGGCTGGTGATCACTACCAGGCAGCCCGCCGAGCCCGGCAGCAGCGGCCGGACCTGGGCGGCGTTGGCCGCGTTGTCCAGCAGGATCATGATCCGCCGCCCGTGCACCCGGTCGCGCAGGCACGCCGCCCGCGCGTCCACGCCCTCGGGGATCTGCTCGGGGGCCACCCCGAGCGACCGCAGCAGGTGAAGCAGGGCCCTGACCGGCTCCAGCGGCTCGAACCCGGGGGTGTGGCCGTGCAGGTCCAGGTAGAGCCGGCCGTCCGGGAAGAGGCCGCTGACGCGGTGGGCCACGTGCACGGCCAGCGCCGACTTGCCCATCCCGCCCATGCCGTCCACCGAGCAGACGACCGGCCAGTCGCTCTGCCCGGCCGTCTCCGTGATCGTACGTTCGAGCTCTGCGATCTCGGCGGCCCGCCCGGTGAACGTGCGGATGTCGGCCGGGAGCTGGAACGGCCCGGCCGATATGGCGCCCGCCGTGGCGCGCGGCTCGGCTTCGTGGGCCGGTGCGTCCTCGTGCGGGGTGCGCGGGCCCGGCGACACCTGGGCGAGCAGGCTCAGCAGTGCCGCGTCGTCGATCCCGAGCGAGGCCGTGAGGCTCTCCACCGCGGACCGCGTGACGAGCCGCTTGCCGTTGAGCCAGCGTTCCCAGGACGAGCGCCCGTAGTGCGTGCGCGCGGAGAGGTCCTCGAGTGTCAGGTGGTGGACGTTCTTGAGTATGCGGAGTTCGTTGACCAGGGCCCGGAACGGTGGCTCGAGATCGTCTGGAAGCTCTGACCCGCTCCTGTGTGCCACAACCCACTCCCCTGGTACCCACACGCGGAGACGAGATCTTCTCACAAGATGTGACATGCTGTCATTCACAGCCGCCGATCGAGGCGGCCGACCCGCCCGGGGGCGGAGGGGATCGCGCGTGATGCAGACTTTCGCGGTCAAGGACGGATGGCCCGCCGCGCGCAGGCGTTGGACGGACCGGCTGCCGGCGGACGTGCTGACGGCCCTCGACGAGGCCGTGGAGTTCGCACTTCTCCAACACGGCGACCAGAAGCGCCCGGCCGGCGAACCGTATCTGGAGCACCTGCTCGAGGCGACGTCAGTGCTCGTGGATGCCGTCGGGGTCACCGACGCCGACATCCTGCGGGCCGCGGTGCTGCACGACGTGGTCGAGGACACCGACTGCACGCTCGATCAGGTGCGGGAACGCTTCGGCGACCGCGTCGCGACCCTGGTCGACTGGGTCACCAAGCCTCCGCGCGACGAAGGCGTCAGCCGCGAGCAGGCGCGCGCGGCGTATCTCGAGCGGCTGCGCGGCGCTCCGGACGAGGCGATCCTGGTGAAGCTGGCCGACCGGCTCAGCAACGCGCAGCGGCTCGACACCCATCCCCGGCGCGAGAAGGCCGGCGCCTACTACGACGAGACCGTTCGCAGTGTCCTGCCGCTCGCCGAACCCCACCCGTGGTTCCGCGACTGGTTCGCCGCCTGGCGCATTGCGTTCGCCGGGCTAGGCGCGACCGGCTGATCAGCCCCCTGCTTTCGTGTCCGCGGTCAGGAAGCCGCCGGCGCTGAGCGCCGCCGCTCCGGTGCACGGATCGTCGGTCGGCGCGGCCCATGCCCGCATCATCATCGAGTCCGAGGTGCCGGCCGAGCCGTGGTCGGCCCAGGACGCCTGGATCCATCGATAGCTGACATAGATGCAGCCGCCGCCGGGCTGCGGCAGCGCGAGGGCCGCGTCGGGCTTGTGCTGGAGCGTGTCCGTGCCGCCGGCGAAGTCCGCCGCGGTGACGCCGGCGAACGCCGAAGCACCGGTGGGGCCGCTCAGCCCGATCGACTTCTCGGCTGCGGACAGCGTCGTCGGGATGGCTTTCAACGCGATCCCGGCACCGTAGTGCTCTGCGTCCTCTTGCTCGCTGAGCTGCCGCGCGGCCGTCGCCTTCGCCACGTCGGTGGTGAGCGAGGCCGCGCACGAGGCATGCGACTTCGTGTCCTTATAGCCGTAGTACCCGACGGTGAAGGTGTAGCAGGCGATGCCCGAAGGGGCCATGTCCGTCTCACCCTGCATGTGGTCCTGTGGGCTGCCCCCGCCGAGGACGACTGTGAGCGTGAGCACCTGGGACGGCCCCGGCGCGCCCGACAGGCTCGTGTGCGTGACGTATCCGCCGCCGTAGCCCTCGACGACCGACGTGGCGACGTCCTCGCCCCCCGGCCCGTTCGCGACGGAGTCCTGGAGCATGAGAAGGACGTATTGCGATCGCTGCACGGTGATCGGGTCCGTGTTGTTGTCGGCGATGATCGACCCGCAACCGCTCACGACCGTCGTGATCAGGCCGAGGACGGCGGGAGCCGCGGCACGGCGCATCGATCTGCTGAGTCTCAAGAGTCCCCCTCGTGGAATCCCGCTTACTCTACGGGAATCCACTCGCGCGGGAATGCACGGGTTTGCTAGGAAGGGGATCATGAGAATTCGGCACGGCGGTCCCGATGACATCCCCGCGGTCCTGGCGCTCGGCGACGAGGCGGTGGTGTGGATGAACGAGCGCGGCAACACCCAGCAGTGGGGCACGACGCCGTGGACCGGCAACGAGAAGCGCGAAGCGACGGTGCGCGAACGCGCGCACGGCGGCGGCATGCGGATCATGGCCGACGAGGACGGCGCGGTGCTCGGCGCCCTCGTGATCACCGAGACCCCACAGCCCTACGTCCCGGCCGTCGACGAGCGGGAACTCTACGTCAATCTTCTGCTGGTCTCGCGCCGCCACAGCGGCCGTGGCATCGGTGCCGCACTGATCGACCGGGCCCGGCTGGAGGCCGACGAGCGCGGCATCGGCCTGATCCGTGTCGACTGCTGGGCCGGCGAGCAGGGATCGCTGGTGCGCGTCTACGAGGGCTACGGCTTCGCGCGGGTGCAGGAGTTCACCGTCGCGACGCCGGCCGGGGACTGGCCCGGCATGCTGCTCGCGATGCGCACGGAGTAGCAGGTCCGCCGAGCGCGCCTACTACCAGTCACCACATCCCGCCGAGAGCAGTGCGGTAGTCCCACCAATCACTCATCGCGGTGTAAGCGCGTTCGACGACGTCCTCCCAGGGGCGCGCCTGGGTGAAGATCACGTCGCAGTGCGGCTGGCGGCCCTTGTGCTCCTGGGCTCGGCGGACGAGTTCCGCTTGGACCAGCATCGAGGTGCGCACCCGCAGGTCGAGGACGTCGTCGGGACAGGACCGGGACCGGAGGTTGGCGCGGATCTGCTCCTCGGTCTCCATGAGGAGCACGACGAAGTCGAAGCCGAGGGCGGGCAGGGCGTGGCGGCCGGTGACGACGGTGTGCGGAGACTCGAAGTAGTCGTCCAGGTGCAGGCGAGGCTGCGCGACCTGGACGGCTTTGACGGCCGGGAACAGCACGTCCGCGGCACGGAACCTCGCCTCGGCCAGTTCCTGCGCCGTCGCGGGGGTCTCGCCTTCGGGAAACGCTCGCCAGTCCTCGGCGTCCCGGTAGAACAGCTCGGGATGCTGCCCCTCGCCGGCCATGGCCTTCGCCGCCACGAGCACGTCGCTGCTGTCGACGACGTGGCCGTTGTACCGGTCGGCGAGCTTGTAGGCGAATCGAGTGCGGCCGGTGCCGGATGCGCCGCACACGATCGTCTCGGACCACTGTCCGCGGATCACCTTCAACGGCTTGTCGGTCATCCGCCCATCATGCCGTGGCCACGCCCGGTATACCAGTGCTTTGTCATGCTGGCGCCCCGGACCGGGATCAGTCCGGGGCGCCGCGCCGTCCCGAAGGCGGGCTTCTACTGCGAATTGATGATCGGCTGATGCTCTTGGGGCGTGGTGGCTTGTCAGGTCGGGGTGGTTGGCGGGCGGCGGGCGGCGGCCGCTTCGCGTCGCCCGGTTTGTCTGACCACCCACGCCCACCCCTTTGCGTTGGCGGGGCGGGCTGCGGTTTCAAGACGAAAAGCGCCGCTGGCAGGCCCTTCCCTCGGAGAGAATGCCGGGGTCGCGTGGGTGCTGGCGTTGACGGGGCGGGCTGAGGTTCGGGATGGTGAGGTTGCGGGGGCGTGCTCTCTCCTCGGACGGGCACCAGAGGCAATCAGGAACCTGCCGGGAGGTCAAGCGGCGGCGGCCCTCGTTGATGCTCGATCTTGCATCGCGCCGCTTGACCTCCCGGCAGAACCCTGATCGGGCTTCGCCTGCCCGACCGAGGAGAGAACCCACCCCCTGAGGGACCGGTGTGAGCTGCGCTCGGGCAGACCATCCTGCGGCCCGATCGCGATCGGTGCGGAAGAATCGTGCATCGCCGTTCTAGGCGCCGTCTTCTTCTCTACTACTTCAACGCCGGGAAGCGCGCCCGAGTGCCCGGAATCTCCATTATTTTTTCTTTTCCAGCAAAGGCCGGATTCACGGCTTTTGTCGGTGATGGCGTCTAGCATGGAAGAGTACGGAGGATCGGGACCTGCGACGGGAGGGGTGGTGGACGGGATGGCCGGGCAGCTGACGCCAGGGGTGTGGCTGAAAGCCGTGCAGGAATTCCCCTCGGCGTGCGACCGTGCCGCGCGATCTTGCGCGTTGCGTGAGCACCGGGCGGATCCGACCGGGGTGATGCAGAATCCTTCCGCATCGGACACGGCCGGCATGCGGGATTCTGCCGCGAGATCCGGGATCGGAGTCGATCGCGCCGAGGCCAATGCAGGATCCGACATCAAGCGCGACCCGAGCACACCGAGTCCATTCGGGCAGATCGAGGACCTGGACGGCCGGATCACGGCGATGCAGAATCCTTCCGCACCGAACGCGACCACGACACGGGACTCGACCGCGCGGATCGAGGATCGAGATGACCGGATCACGGCGATGCAAGATTCTTCCGCACCGAGCGCGACCGGGCCACAGGCCAGGAGCCGGCCCGAGCGCAGCTCGCACCGGACCCTCAGGGGGTGGGCTCTCTCCTCGGTCGGGCAGGCGAAGCCCGATCAGGGTTCTGCCGGGAGGTCAAGCGGCGCCATGCAAAATCGGCCATCAGCGCAAATCGCCGCCGCTTGACCTCCCGGCAGGTCCCTGATTGCCTCCGGGGACCGACCGAGGAGAGAGCACACCCCCGGCACCCCACCACCCCGAACCCCAGCCCGCCCCACCAACCACACCACCCATGCAACCCCGGCACTCTCTCCGAGAGAAGGGCCCCCGCCGGAGGCGAAAGCTTGAAACCCCAGCCCGCCCCGCGACGCAACGGGTGGGAGGGTGGTCAGACGAACCGGGCGACGCGAAGCGGCCGCCCACACCACAACGACCACCCCGACCCGACAAGCCACCACCCCCACCAACACTCAGCCGATCATCAAATCGCTCTAGCGGACCGGGGCGGCCTCGAGCCGCAGAACGCTCCAGGACACCGGCGGCAGGACGACCGAGAGGCTGCCCGCGGCCAGTTCGTGCTGCGCACTCTCGCGCGGGGTGACCCGGTCCGGCGCGCTCTGCGAGTTGGTCGCCATCAGGTCGCCGCCGCCCATCACCAGGTGCTCGACGACGCGCAGGTCCTCGCCGACGACCAGCTTCAGGTCGAGCCGGCCGGACTCCCGCTCGTCCCGGTTGACCGCGAAGACGGTCAGCGCGCCGGTCTCCGGGTCGCGGGTGGCCGTGACGTCGACCGAGGGCGCACCGGCGCCGTCCGGCGCGGCGACCTCGGGCGAGGCCGGCTCGACCCGCAGCACCTGGCCGCGGGCGTGCCGGGCGGTGAGCGCGAACGGGTGGAAGATGGTCTGGCGCCACGCGGTGCCGTCCGGCTCGGTGCGGATCGGCGCGATCACGTTGACCAGCTGGGCGAGGCAGGCCACGCCGATCCGGTCGGCGTGCCGCAGCAGGCTCATCAGCAGGCTGCCGACGACCACCGCGTCCTCGGTGGTGTATTCGTCCTCGATCAGCCGCGGCGCCTCGGCCCAGTCCAGGTTGTCCTGGCCGGCGAAGCGGCTCTCGTACCACAGGTTCCACTCGTCGAACGAGAGCTTGAGCTTGCGCCGCGAGCGCTTCTTCGCCCCGATGTGGTCGCAGGTGGCCACCACGCCCTCGATGAACGCGTCCATGGTGTGGGCGGAGGCGAGGAACTGCGCGCGGTTGGTCGGGGTCTGCTCGAAGTACGCGTGCAGGGAGATGTAGTCGACGAAGTCGTAGGCCTGGTCGAGTACTTCGGCCTCCCAGCTGCCGAAGGTGGGCATGCGCTCGTTGGAGCTGCCGCAGGCGACCAGCTCGATGTCGGGGTCGATCCGGCGCATCGCCTTGGCCGTCTCCGCGGCCAACTGGCCGTACTGGGTGGCGGTCTTCTGCCCGATCTGCCAAGGGCCGTCCATCTCGTTGCCCAGGCACCACAACCGGATCGCGTGCGGGTCGCGAACGCCGTGGGCGATGCGCAGGTCGGAGTAGCGGGTGCCGCCGGCGAAGTTCGCGTACTCCAGCAGGTTGCAGGCGTCCTCGACGCCGCGGGTGCCGAGGTTGACCGCCATCATCGGCTCGACGCCGGCCTGCCGGGACCAGCTCATGAACTCGTTGAGGCCGAAGGTGTTGCGCTCGATCGAGCGCCAGGCCGTGTCGAGGGTGACCGGCCGGTCCTCGCGCGGGCCGACGCCGTCCTCCCACCGGTAGCCGGAGACGAAGTTGCCGCCGGGGTAACGCACGACGCTGACGCCGAGCTCCTTAGTGAGGGTCAACACGTCGGCGCGCAGGCCGTCGGCATCCGCGGCCGGGTGGCCGGGATCGTAGACGCCGCCGTAGACGCAGCGCCCCATGTGCTCGACGAACGACCCGAACAGCCGGGGTGGGACGGGGGCTATGACGAAGGCGGGGTCGATGGTCGCCGTGCTGGTGAACACGCGTGCTCCGTTTCGGGAGGAGGCCGGGCGTTGCGGATCCGGCCGGGGACGGTCAGTGGTGGAGGATGCGGCTGCGGGGAGGATGCGCGGCGCTACTTCAGGCCGGTGGTCGCCACGCCCTGGACGAAGAAGCGCTGCAGCAGCAGGAAGGCGATCGCCAGCGGGGTCAACGAGATCGCGGCGCCAGCCATGAGAGCGGCGTGGTCGACGCCGGACTGGCTGGAGAACATCGTGAGCGCGGCCGGCAGCGTCTGCATCCGCGTCAGGGTGCTGACGACGAGCGGCCAGAGGAAGTCGTTCCACAGCGCGGCGAACTGGATGATGAACAGCGTGGCCAGCGCGGGCTTGGCGTTGGGCAGGATGATCCGCCAGTAGACGGTGAACGCGTTCGCCCCGTCGATCCGGGCGGCCTCGTCGAGTTCGCGCGGCAGCTGCCGGAAGGACTGGCGCAGCAGGAAGATGCCCAGCGCGCTGGTGGCGCGCGGGATGATCAGGCCCTGATAGCTGTTGAGCCAGCCGAGGTGGAACAGGTTGAGGAACACCGGCACCAGGGTGACCTGGAACGGCACCATCAGGGTGGCCAGGATCAGCAGGAAGATCACGTTCTGGCCGCGGAACTTGAGCCGGGCCAACGCATACGCGGTCATCGAGTCGAACCACAGCAGCAGCAGGGTGGTGCCGCCGGCGAAGACGAAGGTGTTGACGATCAGGCGGACGAACGGCAGCTGGGTCAGCACCGCGCGCACGCCGTGCAGGGTCCACTGGCCCGGCAGCAGCCGCGCGGGGTCGGCGTAGAGGTCTGCGTTGGTACGGAAGGCGACGCCGAGCATCCAGGCGAAGGGCACTGCGATGGCCAGCGCGCCGGCCACCACGATGAGCCAGGACACCACACCGCCGAGCCCGGAGGCCAGCCGCAGCAACCGCGGAAGGATCGGCGGCGGCTCGTCGCGGCCGAGGCCGCGGGCTCCGGCGGGAGCGAGCGTCCGCTGCGGGGAGCTAATCGTCATCGCGGTCTCCCGCCAGCTTCAGCTGCACGGCCGAGACCGCCAGGATGATGACGAACAGCACCCAGGCGATGGCGCTGGCGTATCCCATGTCGGATTCCACGAAGCCCTTCTGGTACAGGTACATCACGACCGATTCGGTGGAGAAGACCGGCCCGCCGCCGGTCATGGCGAACACGAGGTCGAACAGCTGCAGCCCGGTGATCGTGCCGATCAGCATGGTGAACAGCAGCGACGGCCGCAGCGCGGGCAGGGTGACGTGCCGGAACCGGCGCCAGGGTCCCGCGCCGTCCAGGGTCGCGGCCTCGTACAGGTCGGCCGGCACCTGCTGCATCCCGGCCAGCAGCACGATCATGGTGAACCCGACGTTCTTCCACAGCCCGACCGCGATGACGGTGGGCAGGGCCAGGCCGGTGGACTGCAGCCAGTTCGGCGGCGAGGAGACGCCGAGGTCGGAGAGCCAGGCGTCGACCAGGCCGACCTGCGGGTCGAGCAGGAACTTCCAGATCACGCCCACCACGACGAGCGAGGCGATGTACGGGAAGAAGTACGCGGTGCGCAGCAGCGAGGAGTACCAGGTGGTGCGCCGCAGCCGGCTGGCGATCCCCAGGCCGAGCACGACCTGGCCGACGGTGACCACGGCCGTGTAGATCACCGTGACCTTCAGCGCGTTCCAGAACCGGGAGTCGTGCCAGAGCGCGGTGTAGTTGCCGAAGCCGGCGAACGGGCTGCTGCCCGCCCCGATCGTGTAGTGCTCCAGGCTCAGCCAGCCGGACTGCAGGATCGGCTCGGCGATGAACACGGCGATGATGAACAGGCTCGGCGCGATGAACAGGTAGGCGCTGTTGAAGCGCCGCCGCCCGCGCCGGGCGGGCGCCCGGCCGCGCGAGAGCCCGCCGCGCGCCGCGGGCGCGGGGTCGAGCTGTGCCATCTCTTCCTCCTCCACTCGTCGGTCGCCCGGGCGGCGGGGGCCGGAGCCGCCCGCCGCCCGGGGCGGGGTCAGCTCTTGCAGCCCGTCAGCTGGTTGATCTGCTGCGCCGCGGAGTCCGTGGTGGACTGGACGTTCGCGCCGCGCTCGATCTTCTGGATCATCGGCACGTAGACGTCGCCGTCGATGCTGGTGGCCTTGGGCTGGCCGGCCAGGTAGAGCCGCGCGTCCGGCAGAGCCTGGGCGAAGAGCGTGGCGTCGCCGGCCACGGCCGAGGCCAGGTCGGTGCGGGCCGGCGGGAAGCCGGATATCTGGGAGAACTTCGTCTGCGCGGTCTTGCTGGTGTACCAGGCCAGGAACTCCTTGGCCTCGGCGGCGTGCGGCGTGGCCTTCTCGATCATCAGCGGCACGGTCGAGGCCAGGGTCACCGGTCCGGCCGAGCCCACCGGCACCTGCGCCATGCCGAGGTCGATGCCCGCGGACTTGTAGCCGGCCGCGGCCCACGGCCCGTTGATCTCCATCGCCGCCTTCTTCGAGGAGAAGAGGGTGTCGGCGTCCGCGCCGGCCTGGCCGACCGGGCTGATGTGGTTCTGGATGACCAGCCGGCTCCACTGGGTCAGCGCAGCGACGCTGGCGGCGTCGTTCACCTTGGCGCAGCCGTCCGAGCCGATGATGTCGCCGCCGCTCATCCACTGCAGGATCGGCCACATCTGGATCGTGTTGTTGTCGGCCAGGGAGAGCCCGTACTGCGTCGTCTTGCCGCCCGAACCGAGCGTCAGCTTCTTGGCGTCGGCGATGAAGTCGGCCTCGGTGGTCGGCGCCGAGGTGATCCCGGCGGCGGTGAACATGTCCTTGTTGTAGTAGAGGACGAGCGTGGCCATGTTCGCCGGCACGGCGTAGAGCTGGCCGTTGACGGTGAAGGCGTCGCGCACCGAGGAGGGGAAGGCGGCCGAGTCGATCTGCTCGTCGCCGGTGCCGGTCGCGCCGGTGAGCGGCAGCACCGAGTTCGTGGTGATGTAGTTGAAGATCGAGCCCGGGTCGGAACTCGGGGTGGCCAGGTCGGGGCCCTGCCCGGTGGCCCAGGACTCGGGCAGCTTCTGGGCCACGGTGGCCCAGGGCTCGACGGTCATGGTGACATGGATCTTGGGGTGTGTCTGGTTGAACTCCTTGACCAGCGCCTGGTACGAGGCCTCGTCCGGACCGGTGAAGCCGGTGAGCATGGTCAGCTGGACCACCCCGTCGCTGGAGGTGGTGCTGCTCACGCCGTTGTTGCCGCAGCCGGCCAGGGCGGCGGACAGGGCGGTCAGCGTGGCCACGGCCGCCGCGGTGCGCCCGCGTCGCTTGATTGAGACCATGAAAATCAAACTCCTTATTCGGTGGGGGCGTGCGTGGTGCGGGTGGGGCTCTTCGGGGATGATCAGGCGCGCGTCGGCGTGCGACGCGGTGCCCGGTCTCGGGGGAAGGCGGTGCGGCGGCCCGGCTCAGTCGCCTGCGGCGGCGGCGGCGGCGGCGGCGGCGGCGGCGGGCGGATGCTCGCCGCAGGACTCGCGGATGACCAGCTCGGTCGGCAGCTCGGTGTGCGTGGTCTCGCCGGCGAGTCCTTCGACGAGGTCGAACAGGCGGTCCGCGGCGTGCAGCCCGAGCTGTTCGGCCGGCACGCGCACGGTGGTCAGCGCCGGCGAGGTCAGCCGCGAGACGCCGAAGTCGTCGTAGCCGACCAGCGCGACGTCCTGCGGGACGCGCAGTCCGCGCGAGCGCAGTTCCAGCAGCGCGCCGTAGGCCATCTCGTCGTTCGCGGCGAAGATCGCCTGCAGGTCGGGCATGCCGTCGAGCAGCTCGGCCGCTCCGGCGCGTCCGGCCTCCTCGCTGAAGTCGCCGATCGCCAGCGTGTGCGCGCACGGTTCGGCGCATTCGGCCAGCGCGGCCCGGAAGCCCTCGTACCGGTCGAGCGCGGTCTGGTGCTCGAGCGGGCCGCTGATGTGCCCGATCCGGCGCAGGCCGTGGTCGGCGACGAGGTGGCGGGTGACCGAGGCCGCCCCGGCGTACTCGTCCACGCCGACCGAGACCGACTGCGGCAGATGCGGGTAGCGTCCGATCAGGACCACCGGAAGGCCGGTGTCGACCATGCGGCTCACGTTCGGATCGTTGGACGCCGCCGACGCGATGATCGCCCCGGACGCCGCCTGCGAGCGCAGGATCCGGTCGTACGCGGCCACCTCATGGTTCTGATCCGGGTTGGTCGAGATCAGCACGCCGCACTCGTGCGCGTTGGCCGACGTGGTGACGCCGACCAGGAGGTGCGAGAAGTACGGGTGGCCGAAGACGTGCTGGGCCGTGTTCGGCACGACCACCGCGATCGCCGTCGCCCGCCCGGCCCGCAGCGCCCGCCCGGCCGAGTTGGCCACGTACCCGAGCTCGCGCGCCGCCGTGCGCACCGCGTCCTTGGTCGCCCGGCCGATCCGCGGGTGGTCCGCGAGGGCCATCGACACCGCGCTCGGCGAGACCCCGACCACGGACGCGATGTCCCGCAGGGTGACCGGCGCGCGGCCCGCGGCGGGCGTCGGCGCATGGGGGGCGGACGGGTCAGTCAATCGTTTCACCGGTGGCATCGGAACGGGTCTTCCCGGAGGTTAGCGGTCGACCGGGCCGCCGGGCAATGACCCGGGGCCCGGCGCGGCCGGGCCGCATCCGCTCGTGGTGCCCGATCCCTGCCCATGACAGCCTCCTTCGATCTGTGCCGCGCCACTGCGGATCACCTGAGCTGAATCGATTGAGCAGTCGGCCGGCGAAAACGCCCCTAGTTCAGGGGCGCGGATTTTCGAGGCGATGGCCGAACTGCTCTAACGATTGAGCATGGCGGGGACTGTAGTCCACGGCGCGCGCGGCGTCAATGGCCGCCGCCGCGGCGCCGTTCAGAGCGGGAAACCGTTGCCGGTGAGGCGAATCGGGCCCGCCGGTCAGGCCGAGCCGGAGACCGCGGCGCGCTCGGCACCGGGCGTCGCAGACGTCTCCGACGCCGCTGCCAGAGCCCTGCGATCGACGCGGGCGAGCGCGGGCAGCGCCAGCAGGCCGCACAGCAGCGTCGGCACGCCTCCGACGATCAGCGACCAGCGCGGGTCCGTGGCCTGCGCGATCCAGCCGACCAGCGGGCCGCCTATCGGCGTCGAGCCCTGCCAGGCCAGTCCCCACAGCGCCATGACCCGTCCGCGCATCTCGGGCCGCGCGGTGAGCTGGAGCGTCGTCTTGGCGTAGGAGTTGAAGGTGATGCTGCCGTAGCCGACGAACAGCAGCACGACGAGCTCGGTCCACAGCGACGGCGCCAGCGCGGCCACCGTGATCGCGACGCCCCAGCCGATCGCGGCCAGGCACAGCGAGCGCGCCCGCAGCTTCGCCCGGGCGGCCGAGACCAGTCCGCCCACGACCGCGCCGGCGCCCATGACCGAGGTCATCAGCCCGTAGGTCCCCGCTCCCCCGCCGAACACCCGGCTCGCCATCAGCGGCAGCGTCACCGGGAACTCCCAGGCGAGCATGCCGACCAGAGCGATCATGAGCAGCGGTATGAGCAGGCCCGGCGTCTCGCGGACGTAGGCCAGCCCGGCCCGGATCTGCCCCTTGCGCTGCTTCACCCGTCTCGAGGGGTAGAGCATCGCCGCGTTCATCGCCGCCAGCGAGGCCAGCACCGCGACGAAGGAGACCGCGTTGAAGGCGAAGCAGGTCGCCAGCCCGAGCGCGGCCACCAGGATTCCGCCGAGCGCCGCGCCGAACACCCGGGCCAGGTTCATCGCGACCGAGTTGAGCGTGACGGCGTTCGCCAGGTCCTCCGGCGGCACCATCTCGGTGATGAAGCTCTGCCGGGCCGGGTTGTCGAAGACGTTGACGAACCCGAGTGCCAGCGCGAGCATCACCACCGACCAGATCCGGATGACGCCGGTGGCGGTGAGGATCGCGAAGGCCGCGGCGAGCAGGCCGGAGAGTGTCTGGGTGGCGTAGAGGATGCGCCGCTTGTCGTGCCGGTCCGCGTACAGCCCGCCGGCCGGGCCGAACAGCAGGATCGGCACGAACCGGGCCGCGGTGCTCAGCCCGAGCACGGTCCCGCTGTGGCTCAGGTCCAGGACCAGGAAGGACTGCGCCACCGTCTGCATCCAGGTGCCCATCACGGAGACGAGCTGCCCGAAGAAGTACAGCCGGTAGTTGCGCTGCCGCAGCGAGGAGACCATAGCCACGTCCCCAGTATATATTTAGCTCCGTTAAGGAGCTATATCGACGACGTGCGACTTCCCCCAGGAGGGAGAAGTCGCTTACGCCGAAGCGGGACGCCGAGGAGCCCGGCCGCGGTCAGCGGCCGCGGCTGCGGAAGTTCTGCGAGGCCTTGGCCGCGCCGCCCGGGCCGCCCGCACCGCCGGAGCCCGATGCTCCGGAGCCGCCGGAACGCTTCGCGCGCGTGCTCGCGCCCGAACCGCCGCCCGCGCCGCCGCTCGCCTTGGCCGTGCCGTTCGTCTTGGCCGCCGCGCCGTTGGTCCTCGCCGCCGTGCCGTTGGTCCTCGCCGCCGTGCCGTTCGTCTTGGCCGCCGAGCCGTTCGTCTTGGTGCCGCCGGCTCCGCCGCGGCCCCGGCCGCGCGGCCGCGGCCGGCGCTCCCCGGCCTCGGCCGTGGCCGCCGCCGGCCCGGCCGACCGCTCCGGCTTCGCCGCGCGCGGCTCGCCGGTCAGCGCGGCGAGCACCTCGGGCTCGCCGAAACTGCGCTCGCCCGGGGCCAGCTGCTCGAGCAGCGGGCTGCCCGGGGCGAGCCGGGTCGTCGTCGCCGAGATGCGCGCCTTGCGGGTCAGCTCGCGCACCTCGCCGACCTGGTCGTCGGTCATCAGCGTGACGACCGTGCCCGAGCTCCCGGCGCGCGCGGTGCGTCCGGAACGGTGCAGGTAGGCCTTGTGCTCCACCGGCGGATCGGCGTGCACGACCAGCGCGACCTCGTCCACGTGGATGCCGCGGGCGGCGATGTCGGTGGCGACCAGGGTGGTGGCCTGTCCGGCGGCGAACGCCGTCAGGTTGCGCGTGCGCGCGCCCTGGTTGAGGTTCCCGTGCAGGTCGACGGCCGGGATCCGGTTCGCGAGCAGCTGCTTGGCGAGCTTGCGCGCGCCGTGCTTGGTGCGGGTGAACACGATCGTGCGGCCGGGCGCGGAGGTCAGCTCGACCAGGATCGCGAGCCGGTGCTCGGCCTCGATGTGCAGCAGGTGGTGGGTCATCGTCGGCACTTCGGCGTGCGGGGAGTCCACCGCGTGCGTCACCGGCTTGTTCAGGTAGCGGCGCACGAGCTGGTCCACGCCCTGGTCCAGGGTGGCCGAGAACAGCAGCCGCTGGCCGCCGGCCGGCGTGGCGTCCAGCAGGCGCTTGACCATCGGCAGGAAGCCGAGGTCGGCCATGTGGTCGGCCTCGTCGAGCACGGTGATCTCGATCGCGTCCAGCATGGCGTGGCCGCCCTCGATGTGGTCGAGCAGCCGGCCCGGGCAGGCGATGACCAGGTCGACGCCGGAGCGCAGCGCCGAGATCTGCGGGCGCGCGCCGACGCCGCCGAAGATGACGGCCGTGCGCAGCCCGAGCGCCTTGGCCAGCGGCTCGGCGGCCGCGTGGATCTGGGTGGCCAGCTCCCGGGTCGGGGCCAGCACCAGCGCGCGCGGGTGGTTCGGCTGCCGCCTGCGCGGGTCGCGGGCGAGCCGGATGAGCACCGGCAGCAGGAAGCCGAGGGTCTTGCCGGAGCCGGTCCGGCCGCGGCCGAGCACGTCGCGCCCGGCCAGCGAGTCCGGCAGGGTGGCCGCCTGGATCGGGAACGGCGTGGTGATGCCCTGCGTGGCGAGCACCTCGGCCACGCTCTCCGGCACACCCAGCTCGGTGAAGGTGGTGGCCGCGGGCACGGCTGCGGGCGCCGCGGGCGCGAGCGTGGTCGCGGCCGTCGGGGCGGGCTTGCGTGCGCGTGTGGGCGCCGTGGAACCGGCTGGGCGGCGGGCCGCCATAGGGCACTCCGAACGTCGTGACTGGCCGCGGCTGAGCACGACAGGCACCGGCCGGGGTACGCGGGTGACTGCGTGGGCCGGTGAAGTCCGGCGGATACGGCGAGCGGATCAAGCATGCGGCATGAGGCCCGGATGGCGCTCACACCCACCAGTGTACGGCCTCATCACCGCGTCTCAGTCGTCCACCTCCGCCCCGCGCCCTCGCCGGCTATCAGCATGCGTGCTCACCGACAGTCACGATCGGGCCGTCGGCCGGGCGGATCCGCCCGGCCGACTGCGTCGTGACCGCCTGTCAGGAGGACGGCTGCGCCGAGGCGGCGGTCCACGGAGCCGGGGCTCCGCCCGGGTAGGCCTTGCCGACCGCGGCCTGCAGTGCCGACTGGATGCCCGCGACGTTCGCGCCCTGGCCGTCTTCGGCGGTGTTCGCGGTGACGCCGGACTTGGACGCGGCGGAGAAGAGCTGCGCCGTGGTCAGGGCCGTGCCGTCGATCTGCACGGTGGGCGTCGCGTCGATGTGCAGCGCGTTGAAGTCGGACCAGTTCTGATCCACGAAGCCGCCGTACGTGGTGTTCTTGACGCAGGACTCGAACGTGGGCGTGTCGAGGCCGGGCACCTTCTTCGCGAGCGTGATCAGGGCGGACGGATCGGACCACGGATCGGTGGTCTCCACCGGCTGGTCGTCGTAGAGCACGTCGTGGTACGCGTCGAAGAGCCCTGCGTTCTGCGCGCAGGCCAGCGCGCTGCCGCCCGCGCGCGAGCCGGAGGCGTTCTCGCCGGCGCCCTGGTCGTTCTCGTCGATCAGCTTGACGACGTGGAACAGGACTCTGACTTCACCGGCGTCGGCGTACTGCTTGTACACGCCGCGGGCGCCGAGCTCGAAGATGTCGCAGTAGGGGCAGCGCACGTCTTCGAACACGGAGACGGTCACCTTGGCGTCGGGCGAACCGTATTCGATCGCAGTGGCCTTGCCCGTGTGGGTCTTGGCGTCGACGTAGGGGTCGGCCACCGCGCCCTTCGGGACGGCGAAGGTGGCGGCGGTGTTCGAGCTCTGGTTCGAGCTCTTGGCGGCGAGGCCGATGCCGACGACCGCGGCGATCACCACCAGGGCCATCGCCCCGGTCAGCCACTGCCGCTTGCGGCGGGCCCGGGCGAGCTCGGCAGCTCGAGCGGCGGCCGCGCGCTGACGTGCGTCGGATCTGGTTCGCTGATCGGGCTTGGTCATGGTCGTACTCCTTCGGTGAGGTCTAGAGGTAGCGCGGCTCGGGCTCGCCGAGGAGCCAGGAGTCGAGGACGAGGGGCGAGCGCGGCTGCCAGATCAGCCATCCGGCCGGAACGAGGTAGCCGACGTCGCGCAGCACGTCGAGGATGTAGCGGGTGTGGCCGGCCGCGGCCTGGCTCGCGATGCCGCCGCAGCCGCAGTTGATGGCGATGCCGCGCGCGCCGAGCGAGATGATCCCGGCGATGTAGACGAGCAGCAGCAGCGCGGAGAGCGCGGCCGCCAGACGGGTGCCGAGCCCGATGAGGACGAGCAGGCCGAGAGCCAGTTCGAGGAAGGGCTGGACCGTGCCGAAGGCGTCGGCCAGACCGTCGGGCGCGATCCGGTAGGCGCGGACGGCCAGACCGAGCGCGTCGTTCGAATAAGACAGTTTCGGTACCGCGTAGTAAAGCCACATCGCGCACAGGCCGGCGCGGGCGGGGAGGCTGAGCAACGGTTGGAGGCGGCGGAACGTCGTCGGATGGAGCGGGAAAGCAGGCAAGGTGGAGTTCTCCTGTCACGGCGGAGCCGGAGGCATACGGGCCCGAGCCGCGGCAGGCGTGATCGACGCACGTCGTTACGCGCGTTGCGCACAGCTCAGGTGATCGCCCGGCGCGCGGCCGTTCCGGCCCGCGCGGGCTTCAGCAGTACACCGCCGAGCGCGGCGGACCGCGCTGCTCGAGGATGCCGCGCATCCACTGCGACCGCAGGGAGCGAACACGGGAGAAGGCCCGCGGGCGCCGCGGGGCGTGGTCCGCGGGCGCGAGGGCTTGTACGACGACGACCAACACCCGGCGCAGCCGGAAGGCGGCGCAGCGGATGACGGCGTGCAGCGCGGCCTCGCCCCGGCGCAGCCAAAGAACCCAGACCAGGGCGGCCAGCACGTGCGCGATCAGCAGGATGGCGGTCGCGTCGAAGCGGGCTGCGGCCGGTTCCATCGGCATGCGCGCGCTCGGCGCCGGCAGCGCCGTGTGCGCCATCCCGGGCATCCGGCAGATCCCCAGCTGCAACGCGGGGGTGTGCCGGGTGAGGGCGAAGAGTACGTCCAGGCCGACTTGGGACGCGCCCATCAGGCCGCCGATGGCCAGCAGGCTGCGCTCGCCGCGGCCGGCAGCCAGGCGGGCCGCCGCGAACACCCCGATCGCACCGAACGTCAGCGCGGAGGTCGGGATCGAGCCCTGCGACGTCACCGCGTGCATGAGCGTGCCCAGGCCGAGGCACAC
The DNA here is from genome assembly GCF_000504285.1 of Actinospica robiniae DSM 44927. Lineage (NCBI taxonomy): Bacteria > Bacillati > Actinomycetota > Actinomycetes > Catenulisporales > Actinospicaceae > Actinospica > Actinospica robiniae. Next base: position 2,956,152 of record NZ_KI632511.1, read on the forward strand.
CGCGGCGAAGGTGGCTGCGCGCAGTGTCGGCAGAGTGGACTCACCGGACATCGTGGCAGCCATCCTCCCACCTGTGGCGCTACGGCGGAAGCAGCCCCGCGGGTTCCGGAGCCGGGTGTCAGGTCCCGGCTCCGGAAGCGGCTTTTCTTACGGCAAATCCAGTCTTACAGCGGATTCCAGCCGTCGGTGCCGGCCAGGTACTTCTGCGGCGTGTAGTTCGCCGCGGTGGAACTGCTCATCTGCGGACGGTTGCCGTTGGTGGTGGCACCCGCGCCGGTGTTGTCGTATTCGTCGAAGCGAGCGCCGGTCCAGGGCGTGCCGTCCATGTCGATCCAGGGTTGCGCGGTCGCGATGGTGGCCGAGAGCGAGTCCTGGCTGTAGAGCACCTGGGCGGCCGCGCCCCACGGCCGGCCGAGCGTGGTCTTGTTGTTGGCCGCGCCGGTGATCGTGGACTTGTAGATCAGGATGCCGTAGGTGTTGCCGGAGGGCGTGCTGGCCGCGGTGATGGTGCCGCCGCCGGTCGCCTTCGCGTAGATCTGACAGTCGTTGAAGACGGCCACGGCGGCGCCGAAGATGAAGTCCTCGGTGCCCTCGATGTACGAGTTGACGTAGTAGCCGCGGTAGCTGTTGACCAGCAGCGTGTCCTGGTTGCCGAGGAACCGGACGTTGTTGAACACGGCCCGGTCTGCCTCGACGTTCACGGCCACGGCCTGGCTGCCCACGCCGTAGCTGTTCGACATCGTGAGGTTGGTGGCTTCGAAGTCGTGTCCTTCGACGAAGACGGTCGCGCTGCCGCCGGTACCGTATCCGCCGGCGTTGCTGTGGTTGTCCACGATGACCGTCTGGCTGGCGGACGTGCCGAGCCCTTCCAACGTGATGTAGGGCTTGTTCGACGGGATGGTCACGATCTCGTTGTAGGTGCCGGGCTTGATGGTGATCACGACCCGGCTGGTGTTGTTCGCGGGCACGGCGTTGACCGCGGCCTGCACGGTCGTGTACTTGCCGGTGCCGTCGGAAGCGACGGTCGGCTGACTCGACGGGGTGGTCGTGCCGGTGGTCGGCGCGGACCCGACGAGGTTGAAGGCGATCTGCATGCGGGAGATGTCCGAGCAGGTCTCCTGCACGATCGGGTTGTTCCCGGCGGTCGAGCCGCCCTGGTCACTGATGCACTCGGAACTCGCGCCGTTGACGACCTCGTACTTGCCCGGGGTCGCGGAGGAGCCGGTGAGCGACCACAGCTGATTGCTCTGCGCCGCCCCACAACCCCACTGCTGCAGCTGCGTGCCCGACGTGGTCGAACCGCTCGGGTCGTCGATGCACATCCCGCTGCCGACGTTGACCAGGTTGTACTTCCCGCCGCTCGCGACGACCTTCCACTCCTGGTACGTCGACCCGGTCGCGCACGCCGCCTGCGTCAACAGCGTCCCGCTCGCATTCGAACTCGACGGCACCTGCACGCACTTGCCACTCGCACCCGGCACCAGCGTGTAGATCCCGCCCGCCACCGGCGCCGTCGCCGCCTGGGCCGCGCTCGGCAGCACCACCACGGTGATCGCCGCCGACGTCGGGACGAGCATGGCCGCGATGGCGAGGAAGGTGAATTTCCCGATCTTCATCAGCTCACCGACGCCTTGCTCTGCTTGATCCACGCCGAGCCCGAGGACGCGGTGATGGTGACAGAGCTCGTGGTCACGGCCGCGTTGCGCACCGTGACACCGGTCTTCGAGGCGATGTTGACCGAGGTGAGCGTCAGGCCGGTGATGGTCTGCTCGGGCAGGCCCACGATCTGGCCGGCCGCGCTCGCCCCGGTTGCGGTCACCTTGCTGATCGCGATCCCGTAGTAGTCCGGCGTCGTGCTCGTCACCGTCTGCGCCGGGTCGCCGTCGGCCGGGACGTCCGGGTAGTACGCGGTGATCTGGATCGGCGTGGTCACGTTCGTCATGGTGATGTGCGTGTAGGTCAGCGCGTGCACCGCTCCCCCGCGCCCGCGGGCCGACTTGATCCGGATGCCGGCGACCGTCCCGGTCATCGTGTCGTCGTGCATGCTGATGTTGTAGACCCCGCCGTCGGTGTAGCTGCCGATCGACAGGCCGTGCCCGTGCAGGATCGTGTCGCTCGAGATCGTGATGTCGTGCGCAGCGCCGTCCGAGGCCGAGGAGTCGATCGCCACGTCGTCGTCCCCGCAGTCGATCGTGCTGTTGGTCAGGTGCACGTTGCTCGAGGACCAGATGTCGAACCCGTCGGTGTTCGGGGACGTGGACGGGGAGCTGATGGTCACCCCGGTGATCGTGACCCCGGTCGATTCCTTCATCGTCACGTGCGCGTTCGGCGCGTTCTTGACGGTGATGTTCGTCAGCGTCGCGGTGGTCACCGAGTTCAGGCTGATCATCGCGGGGCGCGGGGAGAGGCTCTGCCCGGCCGCCTTCTCCGCCTCGATCTCCGCCCACCACGGCGCGCCCTGTCCGTCGATCACGCCGCCGCCGTCGATCGTGACGTTGCTCGCCTTGTTCGCCGACAGCAGCGGGGTCAGGTCGCCGCCGGAGGCCGGGTAGTCCGAGGCCGACTGCGAGGCCAGCAGGGTCGCGCCGGAGTCGATCTGGAGGGTGATCCCGCTCGGCAGGGTCAACGGGCCGGTCAGGTACTTGCCCGCAGTCAGCTCCGCGACTCCGCCGTTCGCACAGGCCGTGAGCGCCTTCTGCAACGCGGCCGTGTCCTTGGTCGTGCCGTTCCCGGTCGCGCCGTACGACTTCGCGCTGCACACCGTAGCCGCGTGCGCCGGACGTGCCGACGCCACCGAACCGACCACCAGGACCGAGGTCGTGACGGCCAACGCCAGCACCGGCCAGGGCCGCCGATCATTCGTGTATGAGGACATCACAGAAGAATCCTTCGTGGGTGAGGGTGAGGATCGACGCTGGTCGCCGCGAGCGGCGGTGCGTGTTCTCCGTTGAGGGGACGGCAGCGCGCGGACACCGCTAACAGCCGGCTGCCGCTGGAAGGCGGGGGCGGCTCGTCCACCAGGGACGGGCCGGCCGCGCCGCCGGAGGCGTTCTCGAAACTTTCAGCGCGCCCGCCCGGGAACTTCGCAATCCGGATATATCGTTACACCTATGCCTGAGCTGCCCGACGTCGAAGGCTTCCGGAAGGTGTTCGAGTCCTGCGCCACGGGTCGGACCGTCCGTCGCGTCGAGGTGCGCGATGCCGGCGTGCTGCACGGCGTCAGCGCCCGCGGCCTCGCCGACGCGCTCAAAGGCCGGCGGTTCGCCGAGCCGGAGCGCCGCGGCAAGTGGCTGCTGGCCCGCACCGACGACGGCCCGACGCTCGTGGTGCACTTCGGCATGACCGGCCGCCTGGTCTGCGCGGAGCCCGGGGACGCGATGGAGAGGCATGACCGCGTCCTGTTCGGCCTCGATTCCGGCCACCAGCTGCGCTACCGCGACCAGCGCAAACTCAAGGGCCTGTGGCTGGCGCACGACGAAGCGGGCGTCGAGCGGGTGCTCGGCCCGCTCGGCCCCGACGCGATGGCCGTGGGACGCGAGGAGTTCGACGAAGCCCTCGCGTCCCGTCGGGGCCAGATCAAATCAGCCCTCACCGACCAGTCCGTGGTGGCCGGTCTCGGCAACCTGCTCGTGGACGAGATTCTCTGGCGGGCCCGGATCCGTCCGGACCACCCGACGCGCGAGCTGTCCCGAGCCGATCGCACCCGCCTCCACTCCGACATGCGCTCGACCCTCCGCCGGGCCGTCGAAGCGGGATGCGTCCCGACCCGCGACTCGTGGCTCACCGGCCACCGGGACGACCCCGACCCGGTCTGTCCGCGTTGCGGGAACCCGCTGCGCCGCACTCGCCTGGCCGGCCGGACGGCCGTCTGGTGCCCGCACGACCAGAAGTGACGCCGGGTCCGTCGGGTCCGTCGGATCCGTCGGACGCAAGCGGCCGTCGCGGAGTTCGAAGACGGCGTCGACGAGGTCGAGCCCCTCGGTCCGATGGGTGAGCAGCAGGATGCTGCGTCCGGAGGCCGCGTCGAGCAGGTCGGCGATCAGCGCCCGGGCGGTCGGCACGTCGAGGCCCTCGGTCGGCTCGTCGAGCACGAGCACCGGCTGGTCGGCGAGCAGGGCACGGGCCAATGCGATGCGCCGGCGCTCTCCCCCGGAGATCAGTGCGCCGCCCTCGCCGAGCCACGTGTCCAAGCCGGCGGGCAGTGCGCGGTACCAGTCGCCGAGCCGGGCCCGCTCCAGGGCCGCCACCAGCTGCGCGTCATCGGCGTCGACCTTGGCCAGGCGGAGGTTCTCCCGCAGATCCGAGGCGAAGACGTAGGCGTCGTCGGCGACGAGGCCGATCACTCGGCGGACGTCGTCGAGCAGCAGCCTGCGCATGTCCACGCCATCGATCGATACCGAGCCCTCCCTCGCGTCGATGAACCGCAACAGCAGGGCCGCGAGGGTCGACTTACCGGCGCCGGACGCTCCGGTGATAGCGACGCGTCGTCCCGGCAAGAGTTCGAGGTCCAGCCCGTCGAGCACGTAAGCCTCGGCCTGCGGCCAGCGCGCTCGCACGCCTGCGAGCACCACGGCATGCGGGCCGGTGGGAAGCGGGACGGGCGCGGGCGGATCGGTGACGGCCGGCTCGGCGTCGAGGAGCTCCCGCAACCGACGGCCCGCGCGGCGCACCCGCGCGACGAGCACCGCGGCGGCGGGCAGCGGCACGAGCGATTCGTAGGCGGCGAGCGGCAGCAGCACGATGACGACGAAACTGACTTCGGCCAACTGCCCGGAGCGCACGGCCGTCGCCCCCAGCATGGCTGTGATCAGCACCGAAGCACCCGACGCGAGCGCCGCCACGCCCGAACCCAGGCCGGTCGCCCACGCGGAGCGGCGGGCGATGCGCGTCAACTCCGCGTCGAGCCCTTCGATTCGGGCCAGTTCGGCCTCGGCCGCCCCTGCGGCGACGAGGTCCGGCGCTCCTTGCAGCAGGTCGACGACCGCGCTGGACAGGGCAGCGCGCACCGGCGCGAGCCTGGCCTCGAGCCGCCGCGAGGAAGCCGCGGCGGCCAGAGGCGCCAGAAGCCCCGCGCAGGCGAGTCCCGCCGCGAGCGTCGTCGCGGCGGACGGAAGCACCCAGGCCGCGCAGCCGACGCAGCACACGGAGACGAGAGCGGCGACGGCGGCAGGCTCGATCAGGCGTAGCCACAGGTCTTCGAGCACGTCGACGTCGCTGACGAGGCCGGCCAACAGATCTCCGCGCCGATGCCGGCCGAGGCGCGCGGGAGCGAGCGGCACGATGCGCTCGAACACGGTCGCGCGCAGTCCGGCCAACGCCCGCAGCGCCGCGTCGTGGGAACCCAGCCGCCCGCAATAGCGCAGCAGCGGACGGCTGATGCCGAACAGCCGCACGGCGGTGATCGCCAACGAGAGGGTGAACATATCCGGTCGTTGCGAGGCTCGCGTGATGAGCCAGCCCGCTGTCATCGTCAGCGCCGCGCTCGCCATCAAGGCCCCCGCGCCGGCGGTGATGCCGAGGGTGAGGCGTCGGGCCGGAGGCCGGCCCATGGCCGCGAAGCGGCGCAGCTCCCCGTTCACTGCGCCATCGCCATTACCACCGGTGCGGGCACGAGTTCGACGATCCGGCCAGCATGCTCCAGTAGCGCCGGCCGATGCGCGACCGCGATCACCGTGCGGCCCCGGGCCAAGCGGCGTACGGAATCGGCGATGGCGCGCTCGCTGTCAGGGTCCAGATGTGCGGTCGCCTCGTCGAGCAGTACCAGCGGTGCGTCACGCAGGAAGGCCCGAGCAATAGCGACACGTTGCCGTTGGCCCGCAGACAGCGGCGCCCCACCGGCGCCGAGAACCGTGTCGGCACCGTGCGGCAGGGCTCTGATGAACTCCTCGGCGTTGGCCAGCCGCAAGGCTTCAGCGACCTGCGCGTCGTCGGCCTCCGGCCGCGCAAGCCGCACGTTCTCCGCGACGCTGCGCGCGGCGAACCACGGATTCTGCGGCACCCAGGCGATCTGCGCACGCCAGTCGTCGAGGTCCAGGTCTGCGAGGTCCACCACACCGTCGCGCCCTGCGATACGTACGTGTCCAGCACTCGGCGCGACGAATCCGAGCAGTACCGCGAGCAGCGTGGACTTCCCGCACCCACTCGGACCGACCACGCCCACGTATTCGCCAGGCCGAACCGTCAGATCGAGCGGGGGTAGCGCCGCGTTGGCACGGTCGTAGGACACTGCAACGCCCTCCAGCCGAAGCTCAGCAGCCGCGAAGTCCGGCGCGGCCACACAGGCAGCCGGCGCGCGAACGCCGCCGGGTGGATCGGTCTCGAGGACGGCGAACAGTTGCTCCGCCGCAGCGAGCCCTTCGCCGCTGGCGTGGAACTGCGCACCAAGCTGACGCAGCGGCCAGTACGCGTCGGGGGCCAGCAGCAGCACGAGCAGGCCGGTGGACAGATCCATCCGCCCGGCCAGCAAGCGCAGACCGATCGTCACCGCCACCAGCGCGACGCTGATGGCAGCCAGGAACTCGAGGATCGCAGAGGACAGAAACGCCAGACGCAGTGTGCCCATCGTGGCGCGGCGGTTGCCTTCGGCCACGCGCCGGATCGTGGCTGCCTGGGCCTGCGCGCGACGGAACACCACCAGCGTCGGAAGGCCCTGGACGACGTCGAGGAAGTGGCCGCCGAGCTGCGTCAGTGCCCTCCATTGCGCCCGGGCGCGGCGTTGCGACGTCATCCCGACGAGAGCCGCGAAGAGCGGCACGAGTGGCAGCGTCGCCAAGACGAGGACGCCGGAGAGCGGATCACGGGCGAGCACGACGATCGTGACGCTGATCGGCACGAGCAGTGCGGTGATGAGCGCGGGCAGGTACCGCGCGAAGTAGTCGTCGAGCGCGTCGGTGCCGCGCACGGCCAGAGTGGCGACGTCGCCGGCGGTCTGCGTGGCGAGCCACGATGGGCCCAGGCGCACGACGTGGGTGAGCAACGCCCGCCTCAGCTGCGACTTCACGCGCGCAGCCGACCCGTGTGCGGCGACCTGACCGGCCCACGCGAGCAGTGCGCGTCCCAGCACCACCAGCGCCAGCGTCAGCCCCGGGGCGCTCAATTCGGTCGCGTCCGCTTTGTGCAGGGCGCGCATGACCAGCGAGGTGATCGCAAAAGCCTGCGTCATCAGCAGCGCCCCATCGCAGAGCCCGATGAAAGCGGCGAGCATCAGATGGCCGCGCACCGCGGAGGCGTGGCGCAGCAGCCTCGGGTCGAGGGGTTTCACGAGGCCGGCAACGGCTCGGGGGGCTCGACCGGGCCGGTGTCGGGTCCGCTGCGGTACTGGTCGGCGGACACGCGGGCGCGGAAGACGTGGTAGGTCCACGCCTGGTAGAGGATGACGATCGGCAGGAAGACGGCGGCGATGATGGTCATCACCTGGAGCGAGTAAGTACCCGAAGCTCCGTTGTGCACGGTGATGTCGAAGGCCGGGTTCGTGCTGGAGACCATGAGGCGGGGATAGAGCTCTACGAACACTGACACCACGGCCGACCCCATCGCGAGCGTGGTGGAGGCGAAGGCCCAGCCGTCGCGCCCGGCCGCGAGCATCCCGGCGGCGCCGACGACACCGAGCGCGGTGACCAGTTCCGGAATGTTGAGGAACACGCCCTCGCTGCCGACGCTGTGCGTCCAGGCCACCCAGGCGATCACCGCCAGCGTCGTCACCGGGCCGACGACGCGCGCGATGCGCCGGGCGTTGGCCCGCAGCTCGTCAGTGGTCTTGAGCGCCAGGAACGTGGATCCGTGCAGCAGGCACAGCAGGACGATGGTGACCCCGGTGAACACGCTGTAGCCGGAGAACAGGTCGCCGAACGAACCGGTGTACTCCTGGTTCGCGGCGATCGGCAGCCCGCCCAGCAGGTCGGCCAGCGCGATCCCGATCAGCAGCGGTACCAGCAGGCTGCCGACGGTGAGCAGCACGTCCCAGGCGGCACGCCAGCGCACGCTGTCCATCTTGCCGCGGAACTCGAACGAGACCCCGCGCATGATCAGGCCCGCGAGCAGCAGCACCATAGCCGGATACAGGCCGGAGAACATGGTCGCGTACCAGGCCGGGAACGCGGCGAACATCCCGGCCGCGGCCACGATCAGCCACACCTCATTGCCGTCCCAGAGCGGGCCGATGGTGTTGATCGAGGCGCGCCGGCCCGCCTCGTCCCGGGAGACGAAGGCATGCAGCATGCCGACGCCGAGGTCGAAGCCCTCGAGGACGAAGAAACCGGTCCACAGCACGGCGATGGCGATGAACCAGAACGTGGCGAACCCCATGGGCACCTCGGCAAGGTCGGGAAGAGGTCGAGAGATCGGGACGGACGGGCGCGGCTAGTAGCTCACCGCGGGGATCGGATGATCCGAGTGGGCCCGGGCGGGAGCGAGCTGCTTGCGGGCGTACTTGGCCATCACGACGGCCGCGACGATGGCGAGCCCGGCGTAGAGCAGTAAGAACACGATGATGCTCGTGGCCACCTGCGCGGTGCTCACGGACGGGGACAGGCCGTTGCTGGTGAGCATCAGGCCCTGCACGATCCACGGCTGGCGGCCGTTCTCGGTCAGCAGCCACCCGGCGGTGTTCATCAGGAACGGGAGTACCGCCGCCCACACGGCCACGCGCTGGAACAGTTTGGCGTGCCCCAGTTTTCGGCGGTACAGCAGCCAGATCCCCCAGACCCCGATGGCGAGCACGACAGTGGCCAGATACGCCATGACCCGCATCGACCAGTACTGGATGAAGATGTTCGGCACGTAGTAGCCGGGACCGAACTGCTGGTTGTACTGGGCGTTGACCGGGTTGAGGCCGAGGACCTTGCCGTTCCAGTGGTTGGTGGCGAGCAGCGAGAGCAGGTGCGGGATGGCGATGATCTTCGTCGGGGTCTGATCCTTGTTCCCGCCGCCGATCTGGAACATCGAGAACGAGCAGGGCTGGCATGTCGTCCACTGCGCCTCCGCGCCGGCGATCTTCATCGGCTGGTACTTGCCCTCGGTCACCCCCAGCTCGCTGCCCACCAGCATGGCCAGCAGCAGCGACGGCACGAGCACCAGCAGCGCCAGGGACGCCGAGATCCGGAACACCTCCGGCTCCTGCCCCTTGCGCAGCTGCCAGGCGGACACGGCCAGCATCACCACGCTGCCGGTCACCACTCCGGCGAGCAGCACGTGCAGATATCCACGCAGGAACACCGGATTGGTGAACAGCGCCCAGAAGTCGTTCAGCTGCGGCTGCCCGGCCGCATTGGTCTGATAGCCCACCGGGTGCTGCATCCACGAGTTCGCCGACATGATGAAAGCCGCCGACAGCGCGCCGCCGATCACCACGGCGTAGACGGTGGCCAGGTGGAGTCGCGGGGAAAGCTTGTCCCACCCGAAGAGCCACAGCCCGAGGAAGGTCGACTCGAGGAAGAACGCCGCCAGCCCTTCGAGCGCGAGCGGCCCTCCGAAGACGTTGCCCACCGTGCGCGAGTAGTGCGACCAGTCCATCCCGAACTGGAACTCCTGTACCAGCCCCGTCACCACGCCCACCGCGATGCTGATCACCATGAGCGTCCCGAAGAACCGGGTCAGCCGCAGGTACTCCTCGCGCTTGGTCCGGTACCACGCGGTCTGCAGCACCGCGGTCAGCCCGGACACGCCGATGGTGACCGGCACGAAAAGGAAGTGGTAGATCGAGGTCATGGCGAACTGGAGCCGGGCGAGATCGAGCTGACTCATGCGGCAAGCTCCGATCCGTGACGGCGGTCCACGACGCAGATAGCGCGTCACGCATATCCACCCAGAAACACCCGGCCCGTTCCAGTAGGCACGCCGACGCGGCCTAGCCCGGACAGCCCCATTCACTCACCTGTCCGGATGACCCCGGCCACCCGCTTCGGCCGGGTGGCGGAACGCGGCGGCGAGCATCGACCTAGTCCGCACGAGCCAGGGAGTCGCCATGAGCCGCTATCCACTGATCGCCGACCACGGCATGGTGGGCGACCTGCAGACCGCGGCCCTCGTCTCCTCGGGCGGGGTGGTGGACTGGTTCGCAGCACCGCGCTTCGACTCGCCGAGCGTGTTCGCGTCCTTGCTCGACCACGACCGCGGCGGCCATTTCACGCTCGCGCCGGCCCATCGCGACGTCATGGCGCAGCAGCTGTACTACCCCGACTCCGCGGTGCTGATCACCCGCTTCATGTCGCCGGAGGGGGTGTGCGAGGTCATCGACTGGATGACTCCGATCACCGATCCGACGCCCACCGACCGGCACACCCTCTACCGCGGGATCCGGGTGATGCGCGGCTCCGTCACCCTCAGGATGGCCTGCCGGCCCCGGTTCGACTACGCGCGAGCGGACCACGAGCTGCAGGTCGACGGGGACAACGCCGTCTTTCGCTCGCCCGGCGCCACCGCGTACCTGCAGTCCCGCAACATCCCGATCAGCCAGGACGGCCGGGACGTGGTCGGCGAGGTGGTCCTGCACGCGGGCGACATCGCCGGGGTCGCCTTCACCGTCTGCGACCCAGACGGCGCCGCACCGAAACCGCGGACGGTCCAGGACATCCTGGGCGACGCGTGGAGCACCATCGACTTCTGGCAGCGGTGGGTGCGCGCCTCGACCTACCGGGGCCGGTGGTCCGGCGCGGTGAACCGCTCCGCGATCACCATTAAGCTCCTGACATACCACCCGAGCGGCGCGCCGGTGGCCGCGGCCACCATGGGCCTGCCGGAGCAGATCGGCGGCGAGCGCAACTGGGACTACCGCTACACCTGGGTGCGCGACGCGTCCCTGTCCGTCCGGGCGCTGCTCGACCTCGGCTTCGTCGAGGAGGCGGAGAAGTTCGTGCACTGGCTCAGCGCCCGGCTGCACGAGCGCGAAGGCAAGACGGGCGAGCCGTTGCAGATCATGTACCGGGTGGACGGCGACCCGACTCTGACCGAGGAGACCCTCGACCACCTCGAGGGCTATCGGGGCTCGGCCCCGGTGCGGATCGGCAACGGCGCCGCCGACCAGCTCCAGCTGGACATCTACGGGGAGGCGCTCTACGCCCTGTCCGAGGGCCGGGAGGTGCATCGCAGTACCGGATATGCGGGCTGGAAGGCGCTCTCGCGGATGCTGGACTGGCTTGCCGACAATTGGGACCGGCCCGACGAGGGCGTCTGGGAGACCCGCGGGGGCCGCAAGGACTTCACCTTCAGCCGGGTGATGTGCTGGGTCGCCTTCGACTGCGGGATCGACCTGGCCACCGACTGGAGCCGGCCGGCCGACCTGGCGAAGTGGTCCCGGGCCCGGGACGCGATCCTCGACCAGATCATGACGAAGGGCTGGAACGAGCAGGAGCAGGCGCTGGTCCAGCACTACGGGGACGACGCCGTGCTGGACGCGTCGCTGCTGGTCATCCCGCGGATGTGCCTGCTCGCGCCGCGCGACCCGGCCTGGCTCTCCACACTGGAGGCGATGGACCGCACGCTGGTCTCGGACAGCCTCGTCTACCGCTACGACCCGGCCGCCTCGCCGGACGGGCTGCGCGGCTCGGAGGGCACCTTCAGCCTGTGCAGCTTCCTGTACGTCGACGCCCTCACCCGGGCCGGCCGACTGCGCGAGGCGCGCTACGCGTTCGAGAAGATGCTGACGTACTCCAACCACGTCGGTCTGTTCGCCGAGGAGATCGGCCCGACCGGGGAGCAGCTCGGCAACTTCCCGCAGGCGTTCACTCATCTGGCCCTGATCATGTCCGCCACGGCACTCGACCGGGCGCTGAACGAGGCGCGCGAAGCCTAAGGCGCCCGCGTTAGGCTCCTCGCCATGACTGCTGCACAGGGCCGACCGGGTGAACGGGGGCCGGGCCGCCCGCGCGACGAACGGGTGACGGCAGCGGTGTTGAACGCGGTGATCGAGCTGGTGGCCGAGGAGGGGCTGCAGGCGCTGACCATGGACGCGGTGGCGGCGCGGGCCGAGGTGAGCAAGCCGGCCATCTACCGGCGCTGGCCGACCAAGCAGGACCTGGTCATCGCCGCGGCCGACTCCCGGATCGGCGTGCTCTCGGTGCCGGACCTGGGCGGTTTCCGGGCCGAACTGCACGCGATCCTGACCGCGCGGCTCGCCGCCTACCGCACACCCGGCACCGACCGGCTCGTCGCCGGGATGATCGCGGCGGCCGCCGAGGGCGGGCCGGTGCGAGCCGCGTACGGCGCCTACACCGAGCGGATCATGAGCGAGACCCGCGCCGTGCTTGAGCGCGGCATCGCCCGCGGCGACGTGCGCCCGGACGTCGAGATCCGTTCGGCGGCCACGCTGGTGGCCGCGCCGCTGATCTTCCGGATGATCGGCGAGCTCGCCCAGCCCGACGAGAAGCTGGTCGAGGACCTGGTGGAACTGGTAGCCCGCGCCGTCGCGATCTGACGGGGCGTCGAAAACTTCTTCGCACGGACCCTTGCCGCGCCGTCGCCGAATATCGATACTTCCGGTAACGAAACCTGCGACGACGGAGGACTCGCGTGACCGGCACCGCGCCCGCGCTCAAGCGCCCCACGATCGACAAGACGCTCTTCCACTTCGGCCGCCGGCAGGTCGACCGGACCGCTCCGGACACTCCGCCGGCCGTCTACCGGCTGCTCGAGCTCACGCCGCTCACCCCGCACATCGGCGCCCGGGTCGCCGGGGTGGACCTGGCCGGCCCGCTCGGCCCGGACCTCGCCGCCGAACTGCGCGCGGCGCTGCTGGAGTGGAAGGTGCTCTTCCTCCGCGACCAGCACGGCCTGGACCACGACGCCCACCGCGCCCTGGCCGCGGTGTGGGGCGAGCCCGAGCCGAACCCGTTCTTCCCCAAGGGCGCCAGCGTCGGGGTCTCCCGCCTGGCCAAGGACGGCATGGCGATCGGGATGGAGAACATCTGGCACAGCGACCACTCGTTCATGGCCGCGCCCGCGCTGGGCTCGATCCTGCGCGCCATCGAGGTGCCCGACGCGGGCGGCGACACGATCTGGGCGGACATGCACGCCGCCTACGAGAACCTCTCGCCCGATCTGAAGGCGCGGATCGAGGGCCTGACCGCGGTGCACGACTGGGTCCCCACCTGGGGCATCCCGATGTCGGACGAGCAGGTCCTGGCGCTGCAGGCGAGCCTGCCGCCGGTCGAGCACCCGGTGGTCGTACGCCACCCGCGCACCGGTCGCAAGCTGCTCTACGTCAACGAGCCCTTCACCACCCGCATCGTGGGCCTGCCCGAGGACGAGAGCCGCGCGCTGCTGGACGAGCTCGCCCTGCAAGCGCGCATCCCCGAGTACCAGGTGCGCTTCCGCTGGCAGCCGGATTCGGTCGCGATCTGGGACAACATCGCCACCCAGCACTACGCGGTCAACGACTACTACCCGGCGCGGCGCGTGATGGAGCGCATCGCGATCGCCGGCGTCCCGCTCGCCTGAGCAGCGTCGCCTGCGCTGGAACGACAGCGTTGACCCGACCGCGGTGAATCGGCCGCCCAGCACTGCCCGTCCGTACCGCCCGTCCCCTCCCGCAGTCTCCGACGGAGCCCTTGTGATCGACGACGATGTCGCACCCGTCACCCCTGCCACCCGCTCCGCCGCCTCCGGAGCGGGCCGGGCCTGGGGAGTGACCGCCCTGCTCATGGCCTTCATGGTGGTCAACTTCGCGGACAAGTCCGTGCTCGGACTCGCGGCGGACCCGATCCGCCGCGACCTCGGGCTCTCGGCGACCGCGTTCGGCCTGGCGAACAGCGCCTTCTTCCTGCTGTTCTCGCTCAGCGGCGCGGCCGTGGGCCTGCTGGCCGACCGGATCCGGCCGCGGTGGCTGCTGCTGGCGATGGCCGTGGTGTGGTCCGCGGCCCAGGTGCCGATGGCGCTGGGCGCCGGCTTCGGTGCGCTGGTCGGCTCGCGGATCGTGCTGGGCGCGGCGGAGGGTCCGGCCTATCCCGTGGCCCAGCACACCGTCTTCACCTGGTTCACCGACCGGCGCCGCAATCTCCCGGGCGCGCTGATCACCATCGGCACCGCGCTCGGCGTCGTGATCGCCGCGCCGACGCTGACCTGGATGATCGACCGGCACGGCTGGCGTTCCGCCTTCGCCGTGGTCGCCGTCGCAGGGCTCGTATGGGCAGTGCTCTGGTTCTGCTTCGGCCGCGAGGGGACGGTGGCACAGGATCCTGCCACTGAGTACGCGCTCGCCCCCTCGGCCGATCTGGGACAGCCCTCCTACCGGCGGATTCTGCGCAGCGGCACGTGGATCGGCGCCACCGCCGCGTACTTCGCCGCGTACTGGGCGGTCGCGCTGACGCTGGTGTGGATGCCCTCTTACCTGCACGACGGCCTGGGCTATCCGACCGACACCGCCGCCGAGATCGTCGCCGCGGTCTGGGCGATCACCGGCGTCGTGATGCTCGCGCAGGCGGGCTTGACCAGCCGGCTGACCGCCCGCGGCGTGCCGAGCCGGTGGGCCCGGGCCGGAGTCGGCGGCTGCGCGCTGGTGCTGGGCGCGTTCGGCTGCGTCGCTTTGGCGGCGGCTCACCGCGGCCCGGCCGTGATTCTGTTGCTGGTGGTCGGTTTCGGGCTCGCCGGCGTCATGGTGAGCATCTCCTTCACCACCGTGGCCGAGCTGGTGCCGGCCGGGCGGCGCGGCGGCGCGCTCGGACTGCTGAGCGCGGTCGGCACCGCCGCGGGCCTGATCGCGCCGACCGTGACCGGGCGGCTCGTCGATCTCCAGGGTCCGGCCGGGTACCGGCACGCGGTGCTGCTCTGCGCCGCTGTGCTCCTGATCGGTGGCATCGCGGCACTCACCCTTGTCGATCCCGCCCGCGACGCCCGCCGCCTCGCCGGCTGACCTTCCGCTCCGCTCCCGCACTGTTAAGGACCTTCATGGACGGCACCGTCATCGTCACCGACGGCCTCGACCGCGACCTGGCCGAGCTGCGCCGCGGCGCACACTTCTGGGCCGCGACCTCCATCGACGAGCGGATCGGCCTGCTGGAGAGGATGCTGCCGCGGATCCGGTCCGGAGCCGAGGAGACGGCGGCAGCGAGCGCCCGGGCCAAGGGCTACGGAGCCGACTCGCCGTGGGCCGCAGAAGACTGGGCCGGCGGGCCGTGGGCGCTGGCGCAGAACGTGAGTGCTTATTCACGAGTGCTGCGGACCATAGCCACCGGGCGCGGCCCGCTCGACGCCTCGGCGGTACGCGAGTCCGAGGGCCGCACCTGGGTGGACGTGTTTCCCGCGAGCGGCTGGGATCGCCTTCTGCTGAGCGGTTTCTCAGCCCGGGTGCGGATGCGCGGCGCAGTCGGCGTCGAGCAGACCCTGGCCCGGGCGGCCGGCGAGTACCGCGGCCGGCCCGGAAAGCCGGCCGTCGCCCTGGTCCTCGGCGCCGGCAACGTCGCCGCGATCACGGCGCTGGACGTCCTGCACAAGCTCTTCGTCGAGGGCCAGGTCGTCATCGCGAAGATGAACCCGGTCAACGCTTATCTGCGGCCGCACTTCGAGCGGGTGTTCGCAGAGTTCATCGACCGCGACTGGGTGCGTTTCGCCGACGGCGGCGCGCACGTGGGCAGCTATCTCGCGGCGCACGCCGACGTCGACACGCTCCACATCACCGGCAGCGAGCGCTCCCATGACGCCATCGTCTGGGGCATCGACGGGCAAGCCGGACGGCGCCGCCGTGAGGACGATCCGTTGCTGGACAAGCCGTTCAGCAGCGAACTCGGCGGGGTGAGCCCGTGCATCGTCGTGCCCGGAAAGTGGAGCCCGGCGGACTTCCGCTTCCAGGCGGAGCACATCGTCACCAGCAAGATGAACAACTCCGGCCACAACTGCATCGCCAGCCAGATCCTAATCCTCCCGCGCGAATGGGACGGTACCGAGCGGCTGCTCGACGAGATCCGCGGGGTGCTGCGGGACCTGCCGCCGCGCCACGACTATTACCCCGGCGCCGAATCGCGCCTGGCCGCCGTCCGCGACGCCCACCCGCACGCCGAATGCTGGGCGGCCGGCAGCCGCCTGCTGATCCCGAACGTCGCAGACCACGATGACATCCTGCTGACCGAGGAGGTGTTCGCCAGTGCGCTCGGCGTGGTGCGCCTGGCGGGCGGAAGCACGGCCGATTTCCTGCGCAACGCCGTCGAGTTCGCGAACACGAAGCTCCCCGGAACGCTCGGCGCGACCGTCATCGTCCATCCCCGCACCGAGAACGCAGCTCGCAATGCCCTGTCGTGGGCTATCGCAGAGCTGCGCTATGGAACGGTAGGCGTCAACTGCTGGTCCGCGATCGGCTTCCTGCTCGGCTACACGCCGTGGGGCGCATACCCCGGCCACACCCGTCAGGCCATCGGAAGCGGTATCGGCTTCGTCCACAACGCGTTCATGCTCGAAGACATCGAGAAGACCGTGCTGCGCGCGCCGTTCGCTCCGGCTCCGCGCGGCCTCGTCTCCGGCTCGCCGTCGCTCTCCCCGCGGCCGCCGTACTTCGTCACCAACCGCACGGGGCTTGCCACCATCCGGCACATGACCGACTTCACCGCCGCCCCGAGGATCGGCAAGCTGCCCGCCGTCTTCGCCTCCGCGCTCCGCGGCTGACAACGGCCCATTGCCTTACGGCCGTTAGAATGCCTGGTGGTGTGCCGGGAAGTCTGGTCGGCCCGGGGAAGAATCCAGCGCAGCAGCGCGAGGCCCGGTGATCCAGACTGAGGTGCGTCCGCATGCCCGGTGCCGGAGCCGTTCTCGCCCTCGTACTCACGAGCACGCTGGTGGCCACGTTCGCCGATCGCTGGAGCGTGCCGGCGCCTTCGGTGTTGGTGCTCGCCGGGATCGGCGTCGCCGTGATCCCCGGAGTGGTCTTCGCCCTGATCGGCCTTCAGCTCCCGGCCTTGGTGGGCGACCTGCCGCCGGGAACCGGATGGTGGCCGGTGCAGGCCGTCGTCCTTGCCGTGACGCTGATCGCCGTACGCCTGGCCTGGATGCGCCCCACTGTCTCGCTTGCCGAGCCCACTCGGCATTACCCCGCCTGGCCAGCCACCCGGGTGATGACGTGGGCCGGCACTCGTGGCGTGATGCCACTGGCCGCCGCACTCTCCATCCCGCTAGCCGACGCCAGCGGGCACGCGGCCACGGACCGGCCGCTGGTTCTCGTGCTCACCGCGTCCGTCGTCGCGCTCACCCTGAGCATCCAAGGCCTGACACTCTCTGCCGTGGTCCGCGCCTGCGGCCTCAGCTAGGTGCGGTCGGCACGCACGGGAGCAACCGGAGAGAATGTGTCGCGCCGTCACGCGGGCGGCGTAGCGCCGAGAGCGGGCGAACGCACCAGCGGCTGCTCGGCCCAGATGGTCTTGCCGTGCCGGTTCGGGCGTGCGCCCCACCTCTGGGTCAGCTGCTCGGTGATGAACAGCCCGCGGCCGCCCTCGTCGTCGTCGCGGGCCCGGCGCAGCCGCGGCGCGGTGTTGCTGTCGTCGCTGACCTCGCAGGTCAGCGCGCGATCGCAGATCAGGCGCAGGCCGATCGGGCCCTCCGCGTAGCGCAGCGCGTTGGTGACCAGCTCGCTGACCACGAGCTCGGTGCTGTCGCTGAGCTCTTCGATCCCCCAGTCCTTGAGCTGGGTGGTGGCCAGCCGCCGGGCCTGCCCGGCCGCCTCGAAACTGGCGGGCAGCATCCAGGACGCCGTCTGCGAGGCGTGCAGCGCCCGGGTGCGGGCCAGCAGCACGATGGCGTCCCGCTCCGGCGGGAAGGCGGCGGCGTCCATGATCGCGTCGCACAGCTCGTCGAGCGAGGCCCCGGGCCCCGAAGCGGCCCTGGCCAGCAGCTCGAACGGGACCTCGGTGCCCTCCCGGCCGGGCTGGAGGCGCTCGTCGTTGTGCAGCAGCAGGACGGCGCCCTCCTGCAGGACGTGCTCGGAGGCGACGTACTCCGCCTCGCCCTGCCCGAGCGGCGGCCCCTGCGGCACGGCCAGCTGTTCGATCCGGCCGTCGGCGAAGGCCACGATCGGCGGCGGGTGGCCCGCGCTGGCGATCGAGCACGTCCGGGTGGCCGGGTCGTAGACGAGGTACAGGCAGGTCTCCCGCCGCGCCCCGGCCTCGTCGGCGTCGTCCGCGTCGGCCGAGCCCTCGGATCGGCCCTCGCCGCCGTCGGCCGAAGCCTCGTAAGCGCGCCGGTCCGGCCCACCCGCCATGATGTGCAGCCGCTCGAGGATCTCGTCCGGCAGCAGATCGAGCCCGGACAAGGCCGCGCTCGCGGCGCGCAGCTCGCCCATCGCAGCGGCGACGTGCGCGCCGAGGCCGGTGCTGTCCCCCATCACCAGGGCGACCCGGGAGCCGGACAAGGAGACCACGTCGAACCAGGCCCCGCCCGCCCCGGCCGGCCGGTAGGCGTGCGCGATCTGCACCGCGGAACGCACCGATTCTCCGCCGGGCCGCTGGGACGAGGCCCCGAGCAGGCGCGCGACCGAGCGCTCGCGGGTGTAGAGCCGGGCGTTGTCCAGGCTCAGCGCGGCGACCGCGGCGATCTGCTCGGCGAGCTCGACGTCCGGGGGGCCCAGATGCACCGGATTGCGCCAACGGTAGAAGCTGGCGATGCCCAGCACCGCGCCGCGCGCGGAAAGCGGCACCGACATCATCGAATGCAGCCCGACGTCGCGCATCCGGGTGCCCCGCAGGTCGTGCGTGAGCCATTCGGCACCCAGATCGACCTGGCCGATCAGGGTGGAATGCAAGCTCGAGAGGACATTGTCGAACGGCGTGTCGTAGGGGTACGAGGCGCCTTCGCCGACGGCCGGAATGCCCGGGTTGCCGCTGATCGAGAAGAACCCGGCCCGCCGCAGCGACTGCCCGCGCAGTTTCGAACCCGGCGCCGGCACCTCGCCGCGCAACAGCGAGTCGAGCACGTCCACCGACACGGCGTCGGCCAGCTGCGGCACGCACACTTCGCACAGCTCCTGCGCCGTCTGGTAGACGTCCAGGGTCGTGCCGATATGCGTGTTGGCGAGGTTGAGCAGGCTCAGCCGCGCCCCCGCCTCGGCCCGCTCGGTGACATCGGTCACCGCGACGAGCACGCCGAGCACAGCACCCTTCGAATCATGCAGGCGGAAGCACCCGACCGAGTGCACCGATTCGACCACCGGATCGCGGCTGCGTGCCGTGAAGCGCTCGTCGAGCACGGGCTCGCCAGACGCCAGGACCTGGCGAGTGAGCCGCTCCGCCTCCTCGGGCCGGTCCAGGTTGAACAGGTGCAGCACCTCTTGGATCGGCCGGCCCAGCATGTCCGCCATCGGGAAGTCGCGGATGCCCCGGCTGGAGGGGTTGAAGCGGATCAGCCGCAGTTCCGGATCGAGTACGTACAGGCTGATCGGCGACTCGAAGAGCGCGGACAGGACGGCCGCGTCGAGCTCGCTGACCTCCCGCATGCCGCGCGCGGCGGCCCCGCCGGCACCGCTCGCAGCACTCATCGCGCCTCCTGGGAGACGATCGGGTAATAACCGCCGAATCGATCAAAACACACCATCGCGGACGCCCGCCACCGGGGCGGCGCGATCGGGCTGCCGAGCCCCTGACGCTAAGCTTTGTCGGCGGCGTTGTGCCCCGGATCGCTGGGATGCCTGGTCAGCGGCGTGGTCTCGACCGTCATCCACGGATCGAGCGGCAGCGACCTCATAATCGCCGCGAGCTCGTCCGAGTCGGCCGCTCGCCACAAGCCCAACGCCTGCTTGACGCCGGGCTCGGTTGCTGAAGGCTCAAGTTTCCACAGGCGGACCAGGCTTCCCTCGCGGGCCAGCGTCGCCGCGCTTTCAGCCTCTGCGGTGTCGGCCCGCTCGTAGTCCGCCTTGGCAGCGCCCTCGGGAACCGCGACGTGGAAAGCGGTGAGGAACTCCGCAACATTCCGGCCGTCGTCCGAAACCGCCGTCGGATCGTTGGGATGCGCCGCGAGCGCAGTCACCTCGTCGGTACGCCAGACGCGCAGCGGCATCCCGGCCAGCGTCCGCTCCAGGTCCTCGGCGTCCGCCGCCGCGAACAAGCCGATGGAGCGCCACTCCCCCGGCCCAAGCGGCGGCCGCCACAGCCGCAGCAGTCTCCGCTCCCGCGCAAGCCCCGCGGAATTCTCCGCCTCCCGCGCCCTGACCTGCGCGACCTGCTCGTCGGAAGTCCCCTCGGGGACGCGGGTGGTCATAGTGACGAGGAACTCCACGACTCCGCCCTTTCGCATCGAGGCAAACAGACTGGCCGCATCAGGCTACGTCCGTCCCGGAATCGACGCCGGAGGAGATCACGGTTCCGGCGGACGTCGTCGAAAGCATCGGCCGGCGAGCCCGCGGCGCGCGCCCCGCCGTCCGCGCGCGTCGGCACGTCGGGCCTGTTCGTGCCCTGAGAAACCAGGCTTACCGGCGCAAGGGCGCCTCGTATACTCGGGGCCTGATTCGTAACCCGATGTACGTTTTGCGGCCTCCCAGGCGGCATGAAACCGTTCTGGGACCGATCCCAAATCTTGATCAACCTTCTGCATGGCGCCAGTCAACGCAAGAGTATACTTGCGCCGCTCACCTCACACATCGTTGAAAGAAACGAGCATTCTGTTGAACAGCCAAGGGGAGGATCAGGGTATGGACAGTGAGCCCGCAGGGGACGAAAGCACCCAAGTCGTCGGTATCGAGGCCGCCGCGGCCGAAACGATCGCCGTGCTGCCCCAGCAGGCCGCGCCCGCCGACGCCGAGCCCGCTGCCCCGGCCGAGCAGGTCGCGACCGAAGTCGTGGCCGTGGCCGCCGCCGTCGCCGCCCCCGAGCCCGCTGCCCCGCTCGAGCAGGTCGCGACCGACATCGTCCCCGTCGCCGCCGCCATCGCCCCCGAGCCGACCGCCCCGCTCCAGCCCGGCTACGGCGCGCCCGTCCCCTACGCGGCCCCGTACGCGACCCAGTTCGCCGGCATGCCGTTCGACCCGGCGCTGGCCGGAGCCCTGCCGCCGGCGCCCAAGCAGCGCAACGTGCTGGCCGTGCTCGGCGTGATCTTCGCCGTGCTCATCTGGCCGGTCGGCCTGATCCTCTCCACCCTCGGACTGCTCAAGGCCTACAGCCGCAAGACCGGCAAGGTCCTGTCGATCATCGGCCTGGTCGTGTCCGTGATCGTGGGCGGCGGGGTCATCGCGCTGGTGTCGCAGGCCACTTCCACCGTCTCCTCCTCGACGGCTCTGGACGAGGGCTGCAAGAGCGTCGAGTCGAAGCTGCCGGCCGATCTGGCCACGCTGAAGGCCGACACGGCGACGCTGACCTCCAACAAGGACAGCGCCTCGAGCTCGAACAGCTCGATCACCACCGTCTCCAGCGACATCGCCGCGATCGGGACCGACCTGACCGAGGCCTCGGGCCGGGCCACGCACGCGCCCGTCAAGGGCGACCTGGACAAGATGAACTCCCAGCTGCAGGCCCTCTCGACCGCGCTGGACAACATCCAGAACCACTCCACCGCCTCCGAGGGCGCCGCCGCCGCGGCGCTGACCACGCTGAGCGGCACGGGCAAGGACCTCGACGCGCTCTGCTCGAGCTACTAGGCCGCGCGGTACGCCCCCTCCCCCAGACCTTTTTCACCTCACCACAAAAAGAGTGGTAACCCCATGACTCAGCCCGAAGAATTCCCCGCGGAGCCCGCACCCGCCCAGCCCGCCCAGCCCGCCCAGCCCGCCGAGACGCCGCAGCCGCCGGTGCCGGCCGAGTGGGCCCAGCAGGCCCAGGCCCCCCAGCAGCAGCCCGACGCCGCGCAGGTCCAGGCCTGGCCGCAGCCGGTCGACCCGGCCGTGCAGGCCGCCGCCTTCGCCTACACGCAGATGCCGAGCCCGGAGGAGCAGGCGGCCGCGGCCGCCAAGAAGGCCAAGCGGCGCTCGGTGTTCGCGAAGTCCGCGATCCTGGCGGTGCCCGCCCTCGCGCTGGTCGCGCTGCTCGTCGGCACCAGCGTCGAGTCCAGCTCCTTCACCAGCAAGCACAACGACGCCACCGCCGCGGCCAAGGCCGCGGACCAGGGCGGCAACCTCGCCGCCCCGCTGAAGGCGGCGGAGTCGGCCGCGCAGAACTCGATCCTGGTCGACGCCGGCTGCGTGGCCGTCGAGTCGCAGGCCACGACGGACTTCGAGACCAAGGTCGGCAAAGACGACGACGCGCTGGCCAAGGCGGACCAGGGCAACAGCATCTCCGCCTACCTCGCCGCCGTCGACAAGTACGTCTCGGACCTGCAGGGCTTCTCGACGGCTCTGGAGCAGGACGGCGCGCTCTCCAGCCGCTCCTCGGTCAAGGCCGCGGTCGACACCGTCGCCAAGGACCTCGGGGTCTTCATCTCGACGATGCAGGCCGCCGAAACCGGCAACCTCAGCAACAACGCCCTGAACCAGCTCGACTCCGCCGTGAGCCGGATGGACGCGGACACCACCGCCGTGGACAGCATGTGCGGCGGCACCATCCTCAACGGCGGCCCCGACCAGAATCTCACCAACCTGGTGGCCTGATCGCCCCCCTGCACCTCTCCGGCGTCCTTCCCATCCGCCTCGGCGGGCGGGAAGGACGCCGTGTTTCCGCCCCCGGTCGGCGCCCGCCCACCGAACGGCGTGGATCAGGCCTTTGCGAGGTCGCAGTACATGACGTGCAACCCGATCCGGCCGAGCTCCGGGTGCTCGAAGGCGCCCGGGACCGTGCCGACGAGGGTGAAGCCGAGCGTCTCGTACAGGTGCACGGCGTGCACGTTCGAGGCCGCCACCGCGTTGAACTGCATGCCCGCGTAGCCCTGCTCCCGCGCCCAGTCGAGCGCGTGGGCGCACAGCCGGCGGCCGACGCCGCGTCCCCGCGCGTCGGCGGAGACCATGAAGCTGGCGGTCGCCACGTGCTTGCCCGGGCCGGGCCGGTTGGGCCCCATCCGTGCGGTGCCGAAGATCCGGTCGTCCTCCGTCGCGACCACGGTCAGCCCGGGGCCGTCGCCGGGCTCGATCCAGGTGTCCCGGGCCGCGGATTCGGTCATCGCGGGATCGTAGGTGTAGGTGTCCGCGGCACGGACGATCTCCTCGACGATCGGCCACACCTGGTCCCAGTCGGCGCTCTCGAACGCTCGCACAATCATGGCGCGAGCGTAGTTCCGCCGCCGTGGCAGGCGAAAGAGGGCTGATCACAGAGCTAGGATGGAGAGCATGGCCGCATTCGAGATCGGGCTGCTTCATCCGGGCGCGATGGGCGCGAGGGTCGCCGAGCAGGCGGCTGCCAACGGCGCGATCGTGTGGTGGCTGCCCGAGGGGCGCAGCGCACAGAGCCGTGCCCGGGCGGCGGAGGCGGGACTGCGCGACGCCGGCTCGCTCAAGCAGCTGGCCGAACGCTGCCAGATCATCCTGAGCGTATGCCCGCCGGCCAACGCCCTCGAGGTGGCGCGCTCGGTCGCAGCCCTCGACTTCGCCGGGATCTACGCGGACCTCAACGCCATCAGCCCGGCGAACGCCGCGTCGATCGCCACGCTGTTCGCCGACCCCTCGTCGGTGGTGGACGGCGGCATCGTCGGCGGCCCGCCGCACCGGCCGGGCGAGACGCGGCTCTACCTTTCCGGGCCGGGCGCCGCGGCGGAGCGGGTCCGCGCACTGTTCGAGGCGACCGCGCTCGAACCGCATGTGCTGGCGGGCGACGTGGGCCGCGCTTCCGCGCTCAAGCTGGCGTTCGCCTCCTTCAACAAGATCTCTTACGTGCTGGCCGTCCAGGCCTACGCCCTCGCGTCCGGCCACGGCGTGCTCGACGAGCTTCTCGAGCTGGCGGAGCACGCGGTGCCGGGGACGGCGCTCGCCCGGCCGGACCAGGTCGCCGGCGCGGGCCCGCGCGCGTGGCGGTGGGCGCCGGAGATGCACGAGATCGCCGAGGCCTGCGACGCCGTCGGCGCGCCCGCGGCGATCGCCCGGGCCGCCGCGGACGTGTTCGAGCACTGGCACGCGCTCAAGGGCGCGGACTCGGTGTCGGTGCGGCGACTACTCGACGAACTGGGCGTGAACAGCGCCGATGATCCGGATAACATGCTCTGAGGTTGATAGACAGCGGCCGACCGGCCGGTGATAGCCTTTCGCCGACGAGTCGACGCGACCCGGTTGCAAGGGGCATCTTGCGAGCCGTGTGCGCCGATGGAGAGGCGTAAGCGTGCGGGACGACATTGCCAGGGCGGACGCGAAGGCGGACGTACCGGAGCCCTCATCCACCGCTCTGGTACCGAAGGCCCGCTCGGCGACCGACGTCGCCGCCTCCCCGCCCGCCGCGCCCGATTCCCCGGCCCCCGCCACGGCGCAGGCGCCGCCGGCCGAGGCCGCCGCGTCGTCGCGAACCAAGCCCGGCAACCGCTTGCACGCCCTCGACCTCCTCCGCTTCGTCGCAGCGATCACGGTGGTGGTGTTCCACTATTCGGCCCGCGGCCGCGGCTGGCACACTCCCGTGCGGCACCTGTTCCCGAAGCTGCACGCCGTATCGCAGTACGGCTGGATGGGCGTCGAGCTGTTCTTCCTGATCAGCGGTTTCGTGATCTGCATGAGCAGTTGGGGGCGCCCGGTGGGCGCCTTCTTCGTCTCCCGGGTGGCCCGCCTGTTCCCGGCCTACCTGTTAGCGGTCGCCCTCACCGCCACGGTGGTGGCGATATGGCCCGGCTTCAGCCTGGACACGAACACCGGCACGGTCCTCGCGAACTTCACCATGCTCGAGAACCTGCTCGGGGACCGTTCGATCGACTCGGTGTACTGGACCCTGCTCATCGAGCTGCGTTTCTACCTGCTCTTCGCCCTCGTCGTCTGGCGTGGCCTGACGTATCAGCGTGCTGTCGGCTTCTGCGTGGTGTGGACCACGGCGTCGCTCCTCGTCCCCTCCTTCTCCCCGGACTTCGCCGAGCAGATCCTGGTTTCGCAGTACTCTTCGTACTTCGTGGCCGGCATCGCCTTCTACCTGATGTACCGGTTCGGGCAGAACCTGCTGCTGTGGTGCATCGTCGGGGTGTCGTACGTCGTGGGCACCGATCAGATCCAGGGCGACGTGCAGGCCCAGAGCACGGTCGCCCACAACCACCTGAACCTGCAGATCGTCTTCGCCCTGCTGGCCGTCTGCTTCGCGCTCATCGGCCTGGTCGCGACCGGCCGGCTCTCCTGGATCCGGGGCCGGTGGACGATCGTCCTCGGCGCGATCACCTACCCGCTGTACCTGATCCACCAGGAGATCGGCTTCACCGTGATCAGCCGGCTGGACCGGCACGTCAACGCCTATCTGCTGCTGGTCACCCTCATCCTGGCGATGATCGCGGCGGCGTGGTCGATCTACCGGGTCGTGGAGAAGCCGCTGAGCCCGACGATCCGGCGCAAGCTGACCGAGTCCCTGCACGTGTCCACCGGAGGGCACTGAGCCGGATCGGGCCAGGGCTTGGGCTGGCCTACTCGTCGAGGTCGAGATCGCGCATCGCCGCGGCGTAGCGGTCCCGCGCCCGACGGGCCTGCCCGTGCGAGCCGGCCGCCTCCAGCAGGTCGATGATCTCGCGATGGCAGGGCTCGTCGTAAGGGTCCTTATCCAGGACGTGGTGCAGGCTGCGCAGGCAGCCGGCGGTGTCGCCGATCCGCCGGTACAGCTCTGCCAGTACCCTGACAAGGTGCAGGTACGTCGCGCGGGCGGTCTCGCGCACGGCGACGGTGCTCTCGTCGTAGGGCTCGTCCTCGAGGAAGTCGCCGGTGTAGGCGCGCTCCGCGGCGGCCAGGGCTTCCAGGGCCTGCGCGCTCTCGCCACGTTCGTGCAGGCGCAACCCGTGGTCGGCTTCGGACAGGAAGCGCTCCACGTCGACGGCCACCCGGGTCGTGTCGAGGGCGATGCTGCCGGAGTCGGCGATGAGGAAGTAGTCGGCCGGGTGCCGCCGACCGGGGTCCAGCACGGATCGGACGGTCGAGAGCGCCACCGAGAGCCGATGGCCCACCGGCCCCGGATCGTCGTCGCCCCACAGCAGTTGTCCGATCTCCTCGCGCGGCACGGGCCGGCCCCGGCGCGCGATCAGGATCCGCAGCAGATCGCGGGCTTTGCGCGACTGCCAGGCCGTGGCGGGCAACGGCTCGCCGCCTATCAGGATCGTGAGTCGGCCGAGGGTCCGGATCTCCACACCGCCGCCGCTGCCACCCACCGCGTAGGCCGGCAGCGGCATCCCGGCCGCGGCCAGGCGTTCTCTGGCCAGTCTGGCGGCGACGCGCTCGGGCGCGCCCGCGTCGGTCCGGGAACCGAGGATCGCGCGCACTCGGTCGGCGTCCAACGCGGCGCCGACCTCCTGCCAGATCTGCAATGCCTCGTTCAATCCGCGCTTGCTCGCGCGCGGCACCGTCCCGGCTACGGCGGCCAGTTCGAGAGCGTGCGCGAGTCGGGGCCGGTCGCGGAAGAACCGAGCCTGCTCGGCCGCCTCGTCGGCGATCCGGACCGCTTCGGCCGCGTCGCCCCGGCCACGCGCGGCGTGACCCGCGGCCAGCAACGCCTCCACCCGCATCGGGCCTTCGGCGTGTCGCAGGGCCCTTTCAGCGGCGTACCGGGCCTCGTCCGGCTCGAGGTCTGCCAGGACGAGGGCGAGGCCGGCGAGCCCGGGGACGAGGCCGTAACGGTCCTCGGTGTCGGTGGCGATGCGGACGGCCTCCTCGTACGCCGCGCGGGCCAGCTGCGCGTTACCGCGCAGGCGATGGATATCACCGATGTCTACTAGTGGATACGCGAGCCAGGCCGAGCCGACCCGGTGCTCGACCGCGACGGCCCGCTCGAACCGATCCAGCGCCTCGTCGAGCCGACCCAGCTGGCGCAGCGCGCCGCCCGCGTTGTTCAAGGCCATGCCGAGCATCGCGCGCAGGCCGATCGCCTCGCACAGGTAGACCGAGCGTTCGGCCGCCGCGAAGGCTTCGGCCAGGCGGCCCTCCCCCAGCAGGCGCGCGGCGTGGTTGTTGCCGGCCATCGCCTCCTGCACGACGTCGCCGTTCGCGGCGGCGAGCTCCAGTGCTTTGCCGAAGTGGCGCTGTTCCGCCGCGGACTCGCCACGGATCTCGGCGGTCAGGCCCAGCGCGACGTGCGCGGCGATCATCGGGCGGTAGTCGCCGGACGCAAGTGCCACGCGCTGTGCCGTTTCGGCTGCGGTGGCAGCGCTTTTGGTGTCGCCTGCCGCCCAGTGCGCGACGCTCATCCAGGCGACCAGCAGCGCCGCCTCAGCACTCTGATCTTCTTCGTGGTAGCCCTGGGCGTAGAGCCGCAGCGCCGACAGCGGGTCGCCTGCCCGGTA
Source organism: Actinospica robiniae DSM 44927 (assembly GCF_000504285.1). NCBI lineage: Bacteria > Bacillati > Actinomycetota > Actinomycetes > Catenulisporales > Actinospicaceae > Actinospica > Actinospica robiniae. The sequence continues at coordinate 2,983,410 of NZ_KI632511.1, forward strand.
GTCGAGATAGCCCAGACGCCTGGCCAGGCCCGGCGACAGTTTTCCGCCGGTAGCTTCCGCGCCGCCGGTCAGATGCCGGTACTGGGCGCGGGCCCCGTCCGTGTCGCCGGTCAGCGCCAGCGCCTCTCCGTAAGCCTGCCGCACGCCTGCTGTGCGTAGCTCCTCGGGCAAGGCTTCGACGAGATCGATGACCGCGAGCAGCCCGTCCCGGGCCAGGATCCGCGCGCCGTGCTGCTCGAGGATCTGCGCACTCGCCCGCAGATCCCCGGCCCGCTGGTGGGCCTCCGCCGCCTCACCGTGCCAGCCCTTTGCAACGAGATCGGCCGCTGCCCGCTCAGACCACTGACGTCGCGTCGCAGTATTCTGCGGCCGACGTGCGCGCACCACGGCCGCGAGCAGCGGGACGACGTGGTACCGCAGCGGGCCGAACCCGGCCGGTACCACCAGACCGGCCCTCGCCAGCGCGGTAAGGGCGCTGCCGTCGTCGAAGTCCAGGGCATCGGAGGTCACCGACCCGAGATGCGAGGCGTGGTCGAGCGCGCGCAGGACCCTCGGATCCAGCTTGTCGCAGACCTCTTGTATCAGGTAGTCCGCGACGACCGATTCCGGTCCGCCCAACAGCTCGAGCACCTGGTGTGGCGACCTCTGGCCCGCCGCCGCCTGCCCGGCCAGGCGCACCAGCGCCGGCCAGCCCGCGGTCGCCCGCACGAGGAGCCCGGCTGTCGCGTCATCGAGCCCGTATTCGCCGCGCAGCGTCCTTGCCGCCGACGACGGGGACAGCGCCAGCTGCGCAGGCCCGAGCTCCGCCATCAGCCCGCTCGCCCGCCAGCGCGCCGTGGGAATTTCAGGCAATCGCGCTGTGATCACGGCGATCCGCCGCTCCGGCGTCGTCGCCATCGCCTCGGTCAGCGCTCTGCCGAGCTCCGCCGGGGACAGCGCCGGCTCGTCGAGCACCAGCCAGCGCGCCGCCGCGCGGCCGGGTTCCGCCCGTCGCAGCATCGCGGCCGCGGCCGAGCCGGAGTACCAGCTGACGGGCACGCCGCGCAGCCGGGAGCGCACCGCGCTGGTCTTGCCGTACCCCGCGGCCGCGGTCACCAGCAGCAGGCGAGGCGCACCGTCGGCGAGCTCGTGGGCCACCCGCGACCTCCCGCCTGCGTCGATGAGAGCCCTGATCGTCAATATAGCCGTCGGATCCGGGATTGTCCGACATCGCAGGGCTCTTCCCTTCCGGGGAGTTTTCGCCGAACCTGAACCCGGGGGCGCCCCCTCGCCGCGCCGCCCGCACCCACTTCTCGGAGGCAACGATGCATCGCGCAGATTCCCGTCCCCTCCTTCGCCGGCGGGCCGGCCTTCCGCTGGCCGCCGCGGTCGCGTTCGGCCTGGCGCTCGGCGTGCTGCCCGGCCAGTGGATGCCGCCCGCGCACGGCGACGAGAACATGGGCATCTGCGCACCGGCCTCCAACCTCCCGGTGATGCCGCCGGCCGACGGCGGCGGCGCGGGCCGATCGCTGCCCGCGGGCGCCGGCTTCGTGCTCGACCCGGGCTGCGGCGATCCGCTCGACGTCCGGGAGGTCCCCCCGGCGTGGGCGCAGTACAACTCGGGCGCGACGGCCAACACCGTCGAGCACCTCGGCACCGGCAGCTACGTGGTCTGGTTCTCCGGCCTGGGCGGCACGAACGGCGTCCCGCAGGTCACCGCCGTCGGCGGGATCTCGGCGAACCGCTGCCGGATCGGGGCGTGGGGGCCGGACGGGTTCGACGAGGCTGTCTCAGTCCTCTGCGCGGACGCGAAGGGCGCTCCGGTCGACTGGGAGTTCAGCCTGTCGTTCACGAGCGAGCAGACCAAGTACGCCGTCTTCGGCTACCTGCGCGCCGACCAGCCCGGCGCGCAGGCGTATCAGCCCACTGAGCAGTACGCGTGGAACGGCGTGCCGGCGCTGGTGCGGCGGACCGGAGTCGGCCGCTACACCGTCACGCGCGCGGAATCGGGTACGCAGCCGGGAGTCGATCTCGTGTCCGCGTACGGAGCGGCGAACGGTCTGAGCGCCTGCAAGCTCGTCGACAGCAGCAGTTCCGTCGCCGACGTGGCCTGCTTCAACGGCAAAGCGCCCGCCGACACGCCTTTCACGCTCACCTACGGCGCCCAGGGCAACCTGCTCGGCTTGCCGGACGCCGGGCGGAGTGCCGGCGGGTTGGCGTCGGGCTACGCCTGGGTCGACACGACCGCGGGATCGGCACCGGACCCGACGCGTCGCTTCGCCTCGAAGGACCCTGGCACCGGCGCCGGATGGTCGCAGTCTTATGACCCCGAAACGCTGACTGCGAGCGTCACCATGCCGCTCAGCCTCGCCACCGGCGTCCCGCAGGTCGTCGCGGTCGGCTCGGACGCGGCGTCCTGCGCGATCGCCGGAGACTGGTCCAAGGGCTCGATCCCGGTCGAATGCTGGGACGGCAACGGCAATCCGGTGCGCGAACCCTTCGAGGTCTCCTTCGACGCAGTCCCCTGACGTACGCGGGCCCGAAACCCGGCAGGGGTTTCGGGCCCGCGGCCACCGTTCGCCGTTACTTGGCCACGGTGTCCTCGCTCCAGCCGACCACCACCGGTGCCGGCTCGCCGATGAACGACCGCGCCGCGAGCGGGGTCCCGAGGACCGCGACGTCGAGCGTGCAGGCCTCGAGCAGCGTGACGTCCTTGACGCCGTCCTGCTGGCAGACGGTCAGCGCCTTGGCCTGGACGTCCTGCGGGAGGGTGTTCGCCCAGCCGGTCGTGGTCGGATCGGTCTCAGCGGTCTGGATCTTGCAGACCGCGACCAGCGACTTGGCGGTGGGAACGCGCCAGCTGTCGCCGTAGACGTGGTACATCGTCGTCGTGTCCGAGGCGGAGATCGGCGCGGGGATGATCACGCCGGTGCTGGTCTCGAACGCGCCGGGGTTGCCGGGCGCGTTGGCGAGCAGCCCGCCGACCGCCTCCGGGTACGTGCCGAGGCCGACGTGCAGGTCCATCCAGATCGAACTGCTGGTGTCAGCCTGCAGATAGTCGCCCTGGGGATCGGTCACGAGCCAGGTGTTCCCGGTGCGGGTGACCGTGTCCCCTGACGGCAGGGCCATCGCGCTGCCGCTGGCGAGCGTCGTCAGGGCCCCGTCGATGTAGAGGGAGGTGTTGGTGACGCCGCACAAGGCCACCGTGTCCGAGCCCATCTGGGTCCCGACGGCGCCGGCCATTGTGCGGTTGGGGTAGGTCGGCGGCGCCGGGATGTGCTCCGCCTGCACGGTCATCGTCGAGGTCTTCGTGTCCGTGAAGGTGCCCTGGTCCTGGAAGTCGTAGTAGAGCCCGTCGAAGGTCGTGTCATGCGGTTCGCCGGTGCCGCTGGCCGACTTGCAGGAGGCCGGCAGGCCCGGGATGTTGCTCTGGACGCTGCGGATCGAGGGCGACGCGCCGGTCGCGTACGTGGCCGTGCCCACCAGGGTCAGGTTGTTGGTCTCGCCGGTCCAGCCGCCGTAGATGCAGGTCGGTGCCGCCGTCGTGCCGTTGTGCACGACCGTCTGGACGGTGATGGTGGAACCGGGGTTGAAGGCGGCCTGGGACGAGTTGCCGTCACCGCCGATCATGAACTCGGCGGCGGTCCAGCCCCCGGACAGGTCGAGGGTGGTGTCGCTGGTCGAGGCCGAGTAGACGGTGGTGCTGCCCGCGATGTTCAGCTGCGCGGTGTCCCAGCCGCTCGCGCCGCCGGTCACCGTGCCGGTCAGGCTTAGGTTGCCCAGGGTCGTGATCGGTTGCGAGGGGATCCCGCCGATGGCGCTGCCGTTCTTGTAGCAGTGCGCGCTGCCCGGGGCCCAGGTCCACCCGGTCGGACAGCTGGTGACGGTCGACGTCAGGTAGTTGATCAGCCAGAACTGGATGAAGACGTAGCCGGTGGTCGAGCCCGGGTTGGACAGGATGAACTGCTCCCAGCCCTGGCAGCTCGGGCCGCCGGTCGCGCAGACGGGCGTCGGGAACGGGCGCGAGTTGAGCTGGAGCGAGTAGGAGTTCGCCACGCCCAGGCTGGTCTCGCCGGTCACGCCGGTGACGGTGGGGAACGAGCCGGTCGCGCCGGTCATCAGGCCGGTCACGCCGGCCGAGAAGTCGACGCCGTTGCCGACGGTCTCGGGCGCGAGGCCGACCGTGCCGACGCCGGCGGTGGAGGCCGCGCCGGACTGCGGCGCGTAGGTCTTCTTCGGCGCGGCCGCACAGCTGACGCTGTGCCAGGTCAGCGCGGGGTAGGTCGCGGTGTAACAACCCTTGGCGGGCGTGGAGACGTGCGCGATGGCGCTGTGCCAGGACTGCGCGGTCATCGGCGCCACCGTCGCGGCGGCGCGCGCCGAGGCGCCCGGAGCCAGCGCCGCGGTCGTCACCAGGGCGGTGACCGCGACGACCGCCACCCCGAGCAGCCGGCGCAGCCTCCTGCGCATCGGGTGGGGGTACCGGTCGGGATATCTGCCGTGGAGCATGGATGCGGTTCCCTTCTCGTGCGGAGCGGATCTCGGCCGCGTTCCGGCGGTGACCGGGTCGGCGGCCGCTCGCCGCTATGCTCGCCGGGGGCGTCAAAGTGGCGTCAAAGTCGGGCCCGCGCCCGCCGCGGCGGGGCGTCGAGCGGCGCGTGACGGCGCGTGCGTGCAGATTCGATCTTTCGGTGGTGGCGCGACCAGGGGTGTGGAACCGCCGTGACCGGGTACGAGCGGTGGTCGTTTGTACGCCGCCGAGGAGGACCCGTGCTCGAGTCGACTGCTGCCCGCAGACCCCTGCGGACACGAGGATGTCCGTGAGCTCCGCGGTCTCGTATGACGGGATCTCGGCGGACGGCCCACCCGAATCCCCGCTCGGCGCGCGACTGCCCGAGCCCCGGCACTCGGTGATCGAGCAGGAGACGCTCAGGATCCTGGTCGCCGAGGACGATCCGGCCGACGCGCTGCTGACCGTCGAACTGCTCGACGACTCCGCCCTCACCGCGAAGGTGGTCTGCGTCGCGACCGCGCGCGAGGCCGCCGCGGCCGTGCGCGCGGGCGGCATCGACTGCCTCGTGCTCGACCTGCACCTGCCGGACCTGCACGGCATCGGCGAGCTCGGCTCCTGGCTGCCCGAGCTCGGCTCCACCAGCGTCGTCGTGATGACAGGCCTCGACGACCGCGAGGCCGGGCTCGCCGCGGTCCGGGCCGGCGCCCAGGACTACCTGGTCAAGGGCCAGGTCGAACCGGAGTGGTTCGAGCGGACGATCCGCTACGCGGTCCAGCGCAAGCGCACCGAGCGCGCCGCCGCGGACCTGCGCGCCGCGCGCTGGCGGGCCGCCGAGAACGTACGGCTCGAGCGCGGCCTGCTGCCCACGCCGCTGCTGCGCCACGCGCCGATCTCGGTCACCACCCGCTATCTGCCGCACCGGGACGGAGCGCTGCTCGGCGGCGACTTCTTCGACGTGGTCGAGACCGGCGACGGCGCGGTGCACGCGGTGATCGGGGACGTCTCCGGCCACGGCCCGGACGAGGCCGCGATCGGCGTCGCGCTCCGCGTCGCCTGGCGCACCCTCGTGCTCGCCGGGCAGCACGGCGCGGAACTGCTCGACAGCCTCGAGCGGCTGCTGCAGGCCGAACGCAACGACGACGAGACCTACACCACCCTCGCCACCCTGACGTGGCGGCCGGGCGAGCCGTACGTGCGGTTCATCCGCGCCGGGCATCCGCAGGCCCTCACCCGCAAAGCGGGCATGATCACCCTGCACGAGGGCGAGCACGGCCCGGCGCTCGGCATCATCCCGGGCCTCTCGCACTGGCCGGTCACCTTCCTCCCGCTCAGCCCGGGCGAGGAGATCATCCTGTACACCGACGGCCTCTACGAGAACCGGGACGAACACGGCCTGCTGTGGGGCCAGGACCGGATGCTGCTGTGCGCGCGTGGCCTCGACGGCCTCGCCGACGCCGAGTTCGTGGACCAGCTGATCGCCGCCACCCGGGACCGCACCGGCCGCGGCGACAACGACGACGTGGCCGTGCTGCACCTGCGCCACACCGGCACGACCGACGGCGCCGGAGCCGTCGACCTCGGCGCCGTCGGCCACGATGACAGTACTTTCAGAGAGGTCTCCGGACGATGAGCAACGAGAAGTCCGGACCCCGGCTGGGCGTCCGGGGCTGGTTCTATGCCGTGATCGGCACGATGACGGTGCTGGTGCTGCTCTTCAGCGCCATCGGCGCCGTGCTGCTCGACCACGCGTCCCAGGCCTCGGACACGCTGCTGAACCGGGTCAGCCCGGCCCGCACCGCGCTGGTCGACATGGAAGGCGCCCTGATCGACGAGGAGACGGGCGTCCGCGGCTACCTGCTCAGCGGCGAGGAGGACTTCCTCGAGCCGTACACGCAGGGCCAGGCCCAGGAGTCCGCGGACACGGCCCAGATCAAGACCCTGCTCGTCGGGCATCAGGCGGATCTGGTCGACCTGGCGTCGCTGCAGCAGGCCGTCTCCGCGTGGAGGAACGACTACGCGGTGCCGTTCATCGCCGCGGCCCGGGCCGGCAAGACGGTCGACCCGGACGAGATCGCCGCGAGCAAGACCGCGTTCGACCACCTGCGCGCGCAATTCATGAAGGCGGAGAAGGACCTGGAGGCCGAGCGGTCCGCGGATGTGGCGAACCTCGCCCACCTCGACCGCGTCCGCGACGGCGCCTTCATCGCCATGCTCATCGTCGTCCTCGCCGCCGTCTGCCTGATCGCCGGCCTGGTCCAAGCCACCGTGATCCGGCCGCTCAACCGGCTGCGGCTGGAGGCCGAGGCGGTCCAGGAGGGCAGCTTCGACGTGCCGCTGACCGCCACCGGCCCGCGCGAGGTCCGGGTGCTCGCGAGCGCCCTCGAGGCCATGCGGATCCGGCTCACCAGGGCGCTGACCTCCGCCCAGAAGCAGCGTGCGGCCCTGCACCGGCAGAAGGACGTGCTCGACGCGCAGACGGCCGAACTGCGCCGCTCCAACGAGGAGCTCGAGCAGTTCGCCTACGTGGCCTCGCACGACCTGCAGGAGCCGCTGCGCAAGATCGCCTCCTTCTGCCAGCTGATCGACAAGCGCTACGGCGAGGTCCTCGACGAGCGCGGCAAGCAGTACATCGACTACGCCGTCGACGGCGCGAAGCGGATGCAGGTGCTCATCAACGACCTGCTCGCGTTCTCCCGCGTAGGCCGGCTCAACGACGAGCGCGAGCCGGTGGACCTGCACGCCTCGCTCACCCGCGCGCTCGAAGGCCTCCAGTACGCCGTCGAGGACAGCGACGCGGTGGTCCGGATGAACGGGCCGGCGCCGACCGTCTCCGGAGACGCGACGCTGATCGGCATGCTCTGGCAGAACCTGATCGGCAACGCGATCAAGTTCCGCTCCCCCGACCGCCCGCCGGAGATCGAGATCACGGCCGAACCCGAGCCGGGGCGCGAAGGCGTGATCCGGCTGACGGTCGCGGACAACGGCATCGGCGTCGCGCCGGAGTTCGCCGAGAAGGTCTTCGTCATCTTCCAGCGCCTGCACTCGCGGGAGGCCTACCCGGGCACCGGGATCGGCCTCGCCCTGTGCAAGAAGATCGTCGAGCACCACGGCGGGCGGATCTGGATCGAGCCGGGGACGGCGGTGGGCACCCGGTTCGTCTTCACCCTGCCCGGCACGCTGGCCGCCGTACCTGCCGCACCCGCCGCGTCCCCCGCGCCCCGGCCGCCGGCCGACGGCACGGCGCCGCACGTGGAAGAATCCGAAGAACCGTCCCCGGCCGTCGTCGAGGACTCCGCCCCGGTCGAGAAGGCAAGCGCCCTGTGAATTCCATGTCCGGACCGACTCCGATCGACGTGCTTCTCGTGGAGGACGACCCCGCGGACGAGCTGATCACCCGGGAAGCCTTCGAGGACAACAAGATCGGCAACACCCTGCACGTGGTGCGCGACGGCGAGGAGGCGCTGGACTTCCTGTTCCGGCGCGGCGCCTACACCGACGCGGTGCGACCGGACCTGATCCTGCTCGACCTGAACCTGCCCAAGTACGACGGGCGCGAGGTGCTGCAGCAGATCAAGACCAACGAGGAGCTCTCGAGCATCCCGGTCGTCGTGCTGACCACCTCCTCGGCCGAGGAGGACATCCTGCGCAGCTACCGCCTGCACGCCAACGCCTACGTCACCAAGCCCGTCGACCTCGACCAGTTCGTCTCGGCGATCCGCCAGATCGACGACTTCTTCCTCACCGTCGTGAAGCTGCCCAAGGGGAAGCGCCTCTAATACGCCTAGAGCGATTTGATGATCGGCTGAGTGTTGGTGGGAGGTGGTGGCCGGTCGGGTCGGGGTGGTCGTCTGGCTGCGGGCGGCGCTTCGCGTCGCCCGTTTCGTCTGACCACCCGCCCACCCGTTGCGTTGGCGGGGCGGGCTGGGGTTTCAAGCTTTCGCCTCCGGCGCGGACCCTTCCCTCGGAGAGTGCCGGGGTCGCGTGGGTGCTGGCGTTGGTGGGGCGGACTGGGGTTCGGGGTGGTCGGGTGCCGTGGGTGTGCTCTCTCCTCGGTCGGTCCCCGGAGGCAATCAGGAACCTGCCGGGAGGTCAAGCGGCGGTGGCCCGCGCTGTGCTGTTTTCGTCTTCGCGCCGCTTGACCTCCCGGCAGAACCCTGATCGGGCTTCGCCTGCCCGACCGAGGAGAGAGCCCACCCCCTGGGGAGTGGTGCGAGCTGCACTCGGGCCCAGTCCCGGACCGCGGCCCGGCCGCGCTCGATCCGGAAGAATCCTGCATCACCTTGATCCGGTCATCTCGATCCTCGATCCACGCGAAAGAGTCCCGTGTCGCGCTCGGTGCGGAAGGATTCTGCATCACCTTGACCCGGCCATCCCGATCCTCGATCCGCCCGAAAGGTCGGCGCTCGGGTCGCGCTGATGTCGGATCCTGCATGGCCTCGGCGCGATCGACCCCGATCCCAGACCTCGCGGCGCAATCCCGCAGGCCGGCCGTGCCCGATGCGGAAGGATTCTGCATCACCCTGATCCGATTGGCCCGGAGCTCACGCAACGCGCAAGATCGCGTGGCTCGGTCGCATGCCGAGGACAAATCCTGCACCGTTTTCAGCCACACCCCCGCCGCCACCTGCCCAGCCATCCCGACCACCACCCCTCCCGTCATAAGCCGCGATCCCCGTACATTTCCATGCTAGACGCCGCCACCGACAAAAGATGCGAATCCGTCCTTTGCCGGAAAAGAAAAAATACGGGAGATTTCCGGGGAACTCGGGCGCACTCCCCGACGTTGAAAGGAGTAGAGAAGCAAAGAGCGGCCCAGAACGGCGATGCATGATCGTGCATCAAGCGCGACCGGGCCACGGGCCGGGGCTCGGCCCGAGCGCAGCTCGCACTGATCCCCCCAGGGGGTGGGCTCTCTCCTCGGTCGGGCAGGCGAAGCCCGATCAGGGTTCTGCCGGGAGGTCAAGCGGCGCCATGCACAATCGACCATGAGCGGAAGCCACCGCCGCTTGACCTCCCGACAGGTTCCTGATTGCCTCCGGGGACCAACCGAGGAGAGAACACACACCCGCAACCCCACCACCCCGAACCCCAGCCCGCCCCACCAACCACACCACCCCACAGACCCCGGCACTCTCTCCGAGGAAGGGCCTGCCAGCGGCGACTTTCGATCTTGAAACTCCAGCTCGCCCCGCCAACGCAACGGGTGGGCGGGTGGTCAGACGAACCGGGCGGAGCGAAGCGGCCGCACTCACCCTGACCTGACACGTCATCCCACGCCCCACCAGCGCTCAGCCGATCACCAAATCGCAATAGTGGAGGCAGCATGCCGACGACTCGCCTGCTGTTGGTACGACATGGAGACTCTCACCACAAGGCCGACGGGGTTAACGGCGGCCCGCGCGGCTGTCGCGGGTTGACCGACCTCGGTCGCGAGCAGGCTGCCCGGCTGCGCGACCGGCTGTCGTCAGACGGTGTCGCGCTGGGCGCTCTCGACGTCTCCGATCATCCGGTCGTCTACAGTTCGATCATCCCACGGGCGATCGAGACGGCCGAGGTTGTCGCCGGGGTCCGGCCGATCTCATCCGCTTCCGGCTCCTGTGCTGAGGTCATCACGGACTGCGGGCTCTGCACGTATCACATGCCTGATTGGGCCGACGGTATGTCGTGGGACGAGATCCGGCGCGAGCACGGCCGCACCGACGGCGGTGTGTTCCACCCTTTCCAGGAAGGCAACGAGTCCTGGGCCGACCTCGTGCTGCGCGTGTGCAAGACGCTCACGGCCATCGCGACACGCCACGTCGGCACGACGACAATGGTGGTCACCCACGCCGAGGCCGTGGAGGCCTCGTTGATCGCCTTCGGATCTCTTCCGCTTCACCGTGACTTCGACATCAAGGTGACCCCCACCTCGATCACCGAATGGGTCACGCAGGATGATCCGTCAGCCCCGTGGGAACCGGAACACCACCCGGGTCTGCCGGTGCGATGGACCCTCGTCCGGCTCAATGACGCCGCTCACCTGACCGGGTAGAGACTGGCTACGATCCGGGCTAGGCCGACTCGCCCGGCGCCGGACGGCCAGGGCCGTCCGGCTGCGATTCCGGGCGTAGCACCCGCTGCTCGATGCGTCCGAGCAGCAGGACGAGCGGCAGCATGACTACCGGTGCAAGGATGAAGACTGCTGCCATGACGGTGCCTCTCGAATCCGAAGGTTCTCAGTCGGCTTAGACACGCTCGACGAGGCTCGCCGCGAGCCGGCCGACGAACAGGTAGGCCAGGGCCGCGAGGCCGTAGTCGAGGACGGTGTTCCAGTTGCCGCTTCCGGTCTGGAACAGACCCCTGAACCAGGCGGCCAAGTGCCAGGACCACGTGCCGATCGTGGAGACGATCGCATTGCCCCGGTTGGCATCCAGCAGCACGAAGATAATGTGCAGCGCCAGGATCAGCGCTATCACGCCGACGACGGCCATCACCACGGCCGCGATCCCACGGTGTCTTGTCATCTCATATCTCATGGCTGCCGAGTATCCCGACGCACGACTTGTATTCCCCTCCCCCGCCGCGCCGTCCGCCGCGGAGTTGAAAAACGCAGCGTGCGGGTATCCGGCGGATAGCAGGGCCGCGATTGCCGTGCCCGCCGTCGGAGAGGACGCCATGGCATCAGTAGCGGAACCATCTGAAGCGCGCGGCGCCGAACCGCCGCAGCAGCCCGACAACGCCGACGGCGACAGCGTCACCGGCACCTTCGACCGCGCCGACACCTCGCCGGGGACGGAACCGAGGCGGGAACCAGACCCCGTATCTCCCCCTGACGAGGGCGCCCGCCCCGCTGCGCCGGCACATCCGGACCCGCTGGCCGTGCAGCGCACCCGGCTCGGGGACCTGTGGGTGATGCTCTCGTTCGGCGCCGCGATCCTGGTCCTCCTGCTCGTCTTCGTCCTCCAGAACGGGCAACGAGTGGAGATCCATCTCTACGGCGCGCACTGGAACGCCCCGGTCGGGGTCGCGCTCCTGATGGCTGCGGCGTTCGGCGTCCTGCTGGTCGTCGTCCCCGGCACCGGACGGATCATCCAGCTCAAGCGGGCCGCCCGACGGCTGCACACACGCTGACGGCTCCGCACCGGGCGTTGTGTCATCCGGTGCGGAGCCGTGGTCTCAGCGGGGTGTTGTTATCCCTTGACTGCTCCGGTGAGTCCGCCGACGATGCGCTTCTGGAAGATGGAGAAGAAGATCAGGGCGGGGAGCATGGCGAGGGAGGTGAACGCGAGGACTTTCGCGGTGTCGGTGGAGTACTGGGAGGAGAACTGCTGGACTCCGAGCGGGAGGGTGAAGTTGCGCTGGGAGTTGATCACGTAGAGCGGTAGGACGTAGTTGTTCCAGCTGCCGATGAACGCGAGGATCCCGGTGGTGACCACCCCGGGCAGCGAGAGCGGCAGGACCATGCGGGCGAAGAACCCGAGGCGGCTGGCGCCGTCGAGCGCGGCGGCCTCCTCGATCTCCTTGGGGATCGCGCGCAGGAACGGCACCAGGATGATCACCGTGGTCGGCAGGCCGAACGCGATCTGCGGGATGATGATCCCGAACAGGTTGTCGATCAGCCCGAGATCCTTGATCACGATGTAGAGCGGCGTGATCGCGATCACGAGGGGGAACATCAGGCCCGCGGCGAACAGCGAGTACATCGCGCCCTTGAGCTTGAAGTCGTAACGCGCGATCACGAACGAGACCATCAGCCCGAGGGCCACGATCCCCACCGAGCTGACCAGGGCCACCACGGTGGAGTTGGCGAACTCGCCCCAGAACGTGGAGGACTTCAGGATCCCGGTGTAGTTCGACAGCACCCAGGGGTGGGGCAGTCCGGCGGGGCTGGTGGTGATCTGGGAGTTGGTACGGAACCCGCCCAGAACGAGGTAGAGCACCGGGGCGATACACACCGCGATGAAGATCAGCGCGATGAAGTAGGTGACCGGGTTGCCCCACTGCTCCTTCTGGCGGCGCCGGTCCCGGTTGCGTCCGGCCGGGGTCCAGACCCGGGTACTGGAGGCGGCGGCCATCACACGGTCCCTTCGGTAACGGCCCCGCGCAGGTCGCGGCGTAGCACGAAACGCTGGTAGATCAGGGCGACCACGAGCGAGATCAGGAACATCACCACGGCCACGGCCGAGCCGTACCCGTAGTTGCCCGCGTCGCGGCCCTGGGCGACCATGTAGATCGCCATGGTCGAGGTCCCGGCGGTACCCGAGACGTACTGGCCCCAGATGATGTAGACCAGGTCGAACAGCTGGAGCGAACCGATGATCGAGAGGAACGCCCAGATCCGGATCGTGGGCCCGAGCAGCGGCACCGTGATACGCCGCTGCATCTGCCAGAACGAGGCCCCGTCGATCGCGGCGGCCTCGTAGATCTCGTCCGGGATCGACTGCAGCCCGGCGAGCATCAGGATCACCGCGAACCCGATGTACTTCCACGAGATGATCGCCATCAGCGTCCAGAGCGCCAGGTTCGGATCCGCGAGCCAGTCCGACTGCAGCGCGCCGAGCCCGATGTGCCCGAGCAGGTCGTTCATCGCGCCGTTGGCCTGGAGCATGAGCGACCAGCCGGTCCCGACGATGACCTCGGAGATGACGTAGGGCACGAAGATGAGCACCCGGATCAGCCCGCGCCCGCGCATCTTCTGGTTCAACAACAGCGCCATGATGATCGCGAGCGGGCCCTGGATCACCAGGGAGAGCACCACGATCAGCAGGTTGTGCCACAGCACCTGCTGGAACGCCGGGTCGGTGAAGATGAGCTTGTAGTTGTTCAGGCCCACCCAGTCGGTGGCCGGGCCGTACCCGTGCCACCGGTAGAAGCCGTAGTACGCGGCGACGGCGACCGGGAAGATCACGAACGCGAGGAACATGATGATCGCCGGCCCGGACAGCAGGGTGATCTCCAACCGCATCCGGGCACGCCCGCGGCGGCGCGCGGCCGCTCGCGGCGGAGCCGGAGACGCGGTCACACCCGCGCCCCCGGCCCCGAACGTGCCCTGCGACTGGCTCCCGGCGACGGTGTCAGTACCCAGGGACTCACTCATAATCTAACTACTCAGCCCTTCGCGGCAGCAGCATTGGAAGCCGAGACGATGCCCGCGGCGTTCCCCTTGCCCGCCATCATGTTGACCACGGCCGTGTTCATCGCGTTACCCACGTTCTGGCCGAACTGGGTGTCGAGGTAGAGCACGGAGTAGGTGGCCTTGTTGGCGGCCTGCAGCGCCGAGACGTTGTAGGACTCGGTGATGCCCGACTGCGCGGCCTGGTTCACCGGGATCGACTGGAAGGCCTTGGCGTAGGCCACCTGCTGGTCCTTCGTGACCAGGAACTCGAGGAACTCGAGGGCTTCCTTGGGCGCGTTCTTGGACAGCGAGTACGAGTCGCTGCCGCCCATGATCGCGCTCGGGTCGCCCTGGCCGCCGGTCACCGCGGGGAACGGGAACCAGCCGAGGTCCGGCAGCGGCTTCTGGTTCGGGGTCAGGCTGCTGATCACACCCGGGTCCCAGCTGCCCATGAGCTCCATGGCCGCCTTGTGGTTGGCCAGCATGCCGGCCGAGGAGCCGGCGCCCTGCTGGGCGGCGGTGGTCAGGAAGCCGTTCTGGAAGGGGCTGACCTTCAGGAACGCGGCCAGATCGTCACCGGCCTTGGTCCAGCAGGCGTCGGAGAACTGCAGCGACTTGGCGGTGCTGGCCAGAGTGGCCTGGCTGCACTCGCGCACCGCGAAGTTGTAGTACCAGTGCGCCGCCGGCCACGCGTCCTTGGCGCCCACCGCGATCGGCGCGACGTTGATCTTCTTCAGCAGCGCGACGTCGGCCTCGAGCTCGTCGATCGTCGTCGGCGTCGTGGTGATGCCGGCCTGCTGGAACAGGTCCTTGCTGTAGTAGATGCCCTCGGGCTGGGTGTCGAAGGGCACCGCGTAGGCCTGGCCGTCGATCGACAGGCCGGCCAGCGCGCCCGCGCCGACGTTGGTCTTGTCCGTGGCGGAGAGGTTCAGCGCCTGCAGCTGCCCGGCATCCACCTCGGCCTGCATCTTGCCGCCGCCGCGCTGCAGGAAGATGTCCGGCGCCGAGTTCGCGTTGAGCGCGGTCTGCAGCTTGCCGTCGAAGTCTTCGTTCTGGATGGTCTGGTACTGGATCGTGACGTTCGGGTGGATCGCCTCGAACGCCTTGGCCGCGGACTGGAAGTACGCGAGGCCGTCCGGGCCGTTGGTCGCGTTCTCCCAGAACGTCACGGTGACCTTGCCACCGGCGGAGTCGCCACTGCCGCCACTGCCGCCACTGCTGCCGCCCGCACAGGCGCTGGCGGCCAGTGCGATGCCCAAACCGATCGCGGCAACTGTCGCGCCGCGTGTTTTCCTCGTCATCGTGGAAACTCCCTGATCTGTCGTCGTTGTGGCATGGAGCGGGATGAGCTTGCGGATGGAGATGGCCTACCGCGCACCGAAACTTTCGAGCACGGTTGAACGGGAACGGTCCACCACAAACCCGCCGCGACCCTCTGGTTTCGGTGCGTGCGCGAAGTCGTGACGAGCACGGCGACCCTGCTTTCCGGCTCCGGGCATGCCGGGTAGGCAGGCCAGGTGGGCGGGCTGTGACCGCACGGATTCGTCTCCGTCACGGGGAGATTTCGCTCGCTGGAGAGTATGCGCTCGGCGCGGGGCGCCAGTCAATGACTGATTTCCGAAAGCCCATCGAAACATTCAAGAGGAAGTCGGCGACGGTTCCCGAAACGTTTCGATCTTCGCGCTCCTATCGGCCTCGAATTTCCCTCTTTAACCGGACTTTCCGGACATTCCTCGCGCACACGCTGCGCAACTCGTGTCCACGCGTTGTCGAAGCCACGTGCGACTGGAGTCGCTCCACGCGGCCGACGGCCGGGATCCGCCGGGGCGGGGCGTGGCCATTGCCTGAAACTTTCGATCAGCGCGCCGTCCGCGCCGCACCCGCCCGGCAAGCAAATCGTCGCGATTCCGTGATCAAAACGCGAAGCAGGCCGGCGCGATCGCCGACCTGCCGAGTGCCTCGAGACCGTCCTGCCGTCAGGCCCGGCCGTGCTCTTTGGCCGCATCACGCCGCGAGGCGAAAACCGTCAGCGATGCCCGGCGCCGCGGAGGTCCCGCGGCGTCGGACATCGCCGTCTGTAGGGAGTCCTTCTCAGGCGGTGAATCCACCGTCGACCGCGAGCACCGCTCCGCTGATATACCGTCCGTCCGGACCCGCCAGGTGGGCGACCGTGGCCGCGATCTCCGAAGCCTCGGCGTAACGGCCCAGGGCCGTGAAGCCGGCGATCGTGGCGGCGGCCGGGCCGTCGGCCGGATTGGAATCGGTGTCGGTCGGCCCGGGATGCACCAGGTTGACGGTGATGCCCCGCGGTCCGAGCTCCCGGGCCAGGCCCTTGGTCATGCCGATCAGGGCCGTCTTGCTCATCGCGTAGAGGGCCAGTTGCGGAAAGGGCGTGCGCCCGGCCACGTTGCTGCCGATGTTGACGATGCTGCCCCCGCCGTCCATGTGACGCACCGCCGCCTGAGCCGCCAGGAACGGGGCGCGGACGTTCACCGCCAACGTGCGGTCGATCTCCGCCTCCCCCAGCTCCTCGAGCGGGCCGGTGATGTACACCGCGGCATTGTTGACCAGGACGTCCAGAGCGCCGAACGTCCCAGCAGCCTCATTCACCGCGCCTACCAGCGCCTCCGGGGCGGCGCAGTCGGCTCGCACGGCCAGTGCACGTCGGCCGAGGCCCTTGATCTGCTCGACGACCTCGGCGGCCCGCTCCGCGCTCGTCTCGTACGTCACCGCGACATCGGCGCCCTCTTCGGCCAGGCGCAGCGCGACGGCGGCGCCGATGCCCCGGCTCCCACCGGTCACCAGGGCGACTTTTCCTTCGAGTCGGTTCATGGCCACGAGCTTCACAGGCGCGGCGGAAAGTCGCTGGCGGCAATCAGACCTGGCGTTCTGAGGGATTCATGAGGATCCTGACTCGGATCTTCATCCGAAGACAATTGTCAATAGTATTGAGACCAATCATGGCGACCGTTAGCCTCCAGACGGGCCGCCGCTCCCCGGCGGCGCACCCCCGATGTACAAGGAGGTCCACGGGTGGAGATCAGACGGAGAACCGTCTTCCAGGGCGCCGGCGCCGCGGCACTGGCCGCATTCGGAGTCGCCGAGGGCTCGGTCGGCACGGCCTTCGCCGACAGCTCGCCCTCGAACGGCGCGTACTCGCTGCAGTTCGACTCGACCGCCTGGTCCTACGACGCTGCGAACGACGTCTATTACCAGATCGGGAACGTGTACGCCGCGAACCCGGAGGCACCGGACTACGAGAACCTCTCGATCTACGTGCCGGGCGCGTATCTGACGGCGACTCTCAACAGCGACGGCAGCACGTACACCGCGCGGGTCAACCCGAAGGGTAGGTTCGGCAGGTACTCGGCGCACACGGCTCCGATCGTATCCCCGGCCTTCGGCGGCTACCGCCAGTCGAAGGTCTCGCCGCACTGGCGCATCCACACCGGCATCATGCAGGGCGACACCGCCAACACGACCGAGATCAACCTGCTGCT
This sequence comes from Actinospica robiniae DSM 44927, assembly GCF_000504285.1. NCBI lineage: Bacteria > Bacillati > Actinomycetota > Actinomycetes > Catenulisporales > Actinospicaceae > Actinospica > Actinospica robiniae. Next base: position 3,000,496 of record NZ_KI632511.1, read on the forward strand.
GGCCTTGCAGAACTACGGCGTCCGCGACATCCAGTTCGCCACTGTGTGGGCCCAAGCGCACACGACCGCCGAGACGACCGGGGACTCGACGTCCACGGCGAACTTCATCTCCTGGGTGGAGTCCATCGTCAAGAAGTGACGAGCTCTTCAGACGAGCCCGGGTGCCCGACCGCAGCACAGCGGTCAGACACCCGGGCCGCTATGTACGCTCCCTTATGATTTCCACGCCTTGGGCGACCAGCTCGTCGAGCACTGTGTCGCCCTCGTCCTCCACGTCGGTGACGATCGCGGTGACCTCGTCGAGCGGGAGGACGCGGTAGCGAGAGGCGGTACCGATCTTCTCCGCGCTCGCGAGGACGTAGGTGTCGGCGGCCCGGCCGGCCAGCACGCGCTTCATCGCTGCCTCGTCGGCGTCCGCGGTGGTCAGGCCGGCGCTCGGGTGCACGCCGGTAACGCCGAGAAGGAAGACCTCCGCGCTGATCTGCGCCGCAGCCTCCGCCGCCGCGGCGCCGCAGGTCACCGCGGAGTGCTTGAAGAGCCTGCCGCCGAGCAAGAAGACCTCGGCCGCGTGATCGAGCAGCGCGGCGGCAATGGTCGGGCTGTGCGTGATCACCGTGCATTCCAGCGTGCGCGGCAGCGCGTCGACCACAGCCCGGGTCGTGGTCCCGCCGTCGAGGATGACCGTGCCGCCCGGATGGCTGAGCGTGGCCGCCGCCGCGGCGACACGACGCTTGCTGTCCAGGGCGACGGCGGTGCGGGCGGCGTAGTCGATGACCGCCGGGGATGCGGGCAAAGCGCCGCCGCAGACCCGTACGGCGAGCCCGGCCGCGTCGAGTTCGCGCAGGTCGCGCCGGATGCTGTCGGGCGAAATACCCAGCTCGGCGGCGAGGTCCTTGGCCACCACGCGCCCGTCCCGGCTCAGGCGTTCGAGCAGTAGATCCTTGCAGATCGGCGAATGGGTGGCGCTGCCGGTGCTGGAGAGCGCCGGGCCGAGCGGCCCCGCGGACCCCCTGGCCGCGCAGGTGATGTACCCGACCGCCGAGCGGCTGCTCCAGCACTGCGACGCCGTGCTGCGCCTGCCTGGCGAGTCCCGTGGCGCCGATCAGGACGTCGCGATCGCCCGCGAACGCGGCATCCCGGTCTACACCTCGCTCGACCAGATCCCTCGCGCCGAGTCGTGAGAACCGCCGGGTGAAACCCCCGTATCCCGGATAAAATAGCCGCACGCGCGGAGTGAGCGGGGCCGGCGCCCGGGTCGCGGCGCGCGACCCATCCCGACGTGAGGAAGCGGGCACCTCGATGGCGGCGGATACGGGAGACGGCGAGGCCGGCGCACGGCGGGCCGACGCTGCCGCGGCGCCCGGCGAGGCCCGGGAGCCGGCGGTCGACGAGTCGGAGCTCGACCGCATCTGCCTGCACAACCTGCTCTCCGCCAGCGCGGACAACATCTACTTCAAAGACCGCGACTCGAACTTCCTGCGCGCGAGCGCCAGCGCCGCCGCGTACACCGGCGCGAAGGATCCGGCCACGATGATCGGCCGGCCGGCGTCCGCGTACTTCACCGAGGAGCAGGCGGCGGCCACCGTCGAGATCGAGCAGATGATCATGCGCACCGGGACCGCGGTCACCGACCACGAGGAATCGCACATGCGCTCGCCCACGGGCGACGAGGTGTGCCTGAGCACGAGCAAGCAGCCGCTGCGCGACTTCGACGGCCGGATCATCGGCACCTTCGGCATCAGCCGCGACATCACCGCCCGCAAGAACGCCGAGAGCGAGCTGGTCGCGCGCACGGCCGAGCTGGACCGGGTCGGCCGGGAGCTCAGGATGCTGATCGACACCAGCCCGGACCCGATGTCCCGGTTCGACCGGGAGCTGCGCTGCTCCTACGCGAACCCGGCGGCGGCGGAGCTGACCGGGCTCTCGCTGGACGCGATCCTGGGCCACACCATCGGTGAGATGGGCTTCTCCGCGCAGTTCACCCGGGACTGGGACGACGCGCTGCGGGAGGTGCTGGAGACCGGCGCCGGGGTGGAACGGGAACTGAGTCTGCTGGCGGGGGGCCGGGAGATCTTCCTCAACACCCGCTTCGTACCCGAGGTGACCGAGGAGGAGGGCCGGGTCCGCAGCATCCTGACGGTGAGCCGGGACCTGACCGAGCGGCGGCGGATCGAGCAGGCGCTGGCCGAGCGGGCCGTACGCGATCCGCTCACCGGCCTGCCCAACCGCACCCTGCTGGTGAGCCGGATCAAGCAGGCGATCGAGCTGGACGCCGACCGCGGCCGGCTCGCCCTGCTCTTCCTCGACCTGGACCGGTTCAAGCTGGTCAACGACGGGCTCGGGCACGCCGTCGGGGACGAGCTGCTCACCGCCGTGGCCGGCCGGCTGCGCCAGGCCGTGCGCCGGGGCGACCTGGTGGCGCGCTTCGGCGGAGACGAGTTCGTGGTCCTGTGCGAGAACCTCGAGGACCAGCGGGAGGCGGCCGTGGTCGCCGAGCACGTATGCCAGAGCCTGACCCCGCCGTTCTCCTGCGCCGGCAAGCAGGTCCACATGAGCGCGAGCATCGGCATCGCGCTGTCCGAAGGCCGCTCGAGCACGGCGGATTCGCTGCTGCGCGACGCCGACGCGGCGATGTACGAGGCGAAGGCCTCGGAGAGTGCCACCGGCGGCTACCGCTTCTTCGCGCCCGCGGCCCGCAAGACGGTCGTGCGCCGGGTGGACCTGGAACACGAGCTGCGCCGCGCCGGCGAGCAGAGCGAGTTCGAACTCGTCTACCAACCCGTCGTCGAGCTCGCCGACGGGCGGGTCACCGGCGCGGAAGCGCTCATCCGGTGGCGCCATCCCGAGCGCGGCCTGCTACCGCCGGCCGAGTTCATCGGGATCGCCGAGGACTCCGGCCTCGTCATCCCGATCGGCAGGTGGGCGCTGGAGACCGCCTGCCGGCAACTGGCCGAGTGGGACCGCGCCCAGCCGACCGGCCGGCGGCTGAACATGGCGGTCAACCTCTCCCCCCGGCAGCTTTCGCACGACCCTGACCTGGTCGACGCGGTCGCAAACGCGCTCAGCCGCAACGCCTTGCCGTCGAGCCGGCTGTGCCTCGAAGTCACCGAGACCGCAGTACACCGGGCCTCACCCCTGGCCCGCTCGTCTCTCGAAACCCTGCCGGCGGCCGGCGTGCAGTTCGCGCTCGACGACTACGGCACCGGCTTCTCCTCGCTCGCCCACCTGCGCGACGTCCCGGTCGCCGCACTGAAGGTCGACCGCCTGTTCGTCGCAGGCCTCGGCGCTCGCGGAGACGACGCGATCGTCGTCGCGGTCATCACCCTCGCCCATGCACTCGGCATGAAGGTGGTGGCCGAAGGGGTGGAGACGGCACAGCAGCGCGCCCGCCTGCTGGAGCTCGGTTGCGACTACGGACAGGGCTTCCTCTTCTCCCTGCCGCTCGAGCCGGAGGCGTTCTCGTCTCTCCTCGACGACCCGGCGGGCGCGTGCCTCAACCCGTGAGGCGTCGGCTATCGGATCCGCGCCAAGACCTCCCCTAAGACCCGCAGGTCCGGCCCGCAGGTCCGATCCGTCGGCGCGGTGACTTCCGTCCGGCGGTTCCGTTCAGTTCCGTTTCTTCACCGCGGTGCCCTCCGCCCCGCGGCGGCCGATCCTGCTGCCCGACCCTTGACAGCCCTCTGGCGCGCGGCCACACTGCCCATGGTTACGTAACCATGAACTGAATCAAACACAATCAGACACTCCTCGGTTCGTTTTCCGATCGGAGCAAACATGTCCACTCGTGCAATGTCGCACCGGGTGCATCGGGTACTGACGCGGGTCGTGCTGGTCGCGAGCATGGTCGCGGTGTCGGCGGCGTGGGTCGCCGAGGCGCAGCCGGCTGCGGCGGCGACCAACCAGTTCAAGGGCGTCAACTGGGCAGACACCCGGGACAACTACAACTCCGGGTGGGTGATCCCGGACGGCCTGAGCGCCTCCGACACCTACGCGCAGGTCTACTCGGTCGCGAACACCGACGTGAAGGCCTTCCAGGCCAACCTCGGCGCGAACACCGTACGCCTGCCGATCAACCCCCCGTCCGTCAGCCAAGCGTGGTGGAGCGCCTACCGCGGCGCGATCGACGCGGCGCTGGCCGACGGCATGAAAGTCATCATCGCCTGCTGGACCGAGAGCTCCAGCGTCGGGACGATCACGAACATGTCGGCCTGGCAGAGCATGTGGAGCACGGTCGTCAGCGAGTACGGCAGCAACGCCAACGTGTACTTCGAGCCGCTGAACGAGCCGTACGGATACTCGGCGAGCCAGTGGATCTCCATCGCATCGTCCTGGCTCTCCGAGTTCCCCAGCGTCCCGCACGGGCGCGTGATCGTCGCGGGCACCGGCTACGACGACCACGTGACCAGCGAAGGCGCCTCATCCGCGTTGAGCGGAACCCTGCTATCGCTGCACTACTACAGCACTTGGAACAGCTACACGACCGAATCGGCCTGGGTGTCCGACTTCAACAGCCGCATCGGCGGCTACGCGAGCCGGACGATCGTCACCGAGTTCGGCGCACCCATGACTACCGGCATCAACTATCTGACGAACCATGGCAACGGCCAATACCAGTCGTATCTCGCCGCAGTCACCGACACCGCCCGCACCGACTCGATGGGGTCGGTCTACTGGGCCGGGTTGAAGACCGGCGACTCGTACTCGATGGAGTCCCACAGCGGCAGCAGCCTGTCGAACAACAACGCCTCCGGCGTCACACAGGTCCGCTGGGGCTGGGGGTACTGATTCCATCCCCCGCGCGGCGGCGGCCCGCACGCCGCCGCCGCGCACTCGCCACACCCGCCATACCCGCCACACCCGCACATCGAACCTCAGGGAGACACGAACACCATGAGACTGCCCACGTGGCGCCGCACCGCCGCCCTCGCCGTCGTGACCGGCCTGCTCGCCATCGGCGTGACCGCGACCGCGTCCGGCGCGTCCGGCTCATCGGAACCGGCGGCGAAGTTGGCTCCTGCGGCGCCGAGCAGCTTCGACGGCGTGAACTGGGCCGCCCCGGGCGACAACTACGCCAGCGGCCCGGTCGTGCCGAGCGGATTGAGCACCTCCGACAGCTACGGGACCGTCTACCGGATCACGCAGAGCATGGTCTCCGGCTTCCGCAAGAATCTGGGTGCTGACACGCTGCGGCTGCCGATCAACCCGGCAAGCGTCGGGACCGCGTGGTGGAAGTCCTACCGCGCGACGATCGACGCGGCGACCGCGGCCGGCGACAAGGTCATCCTGAGCTACTGGGACGAGAAGTCCTCGAACGACGGCGTCATCGACGACACCGCCGCCTGGAACCAGATGTGGGACACGGTCACGGCCACGTACCGCAGCAACCCGCGCGTCTTCTTCGAGCCGATGAACGAGCCTTACGGTTATACCGCCGCGCAGTGGATCCAGATCTGCACCCAGTGGCTCGCCGACCGCACCGACATCCCACGCGGCCGCGTCGTGGTCAGCGGCACCGGCTACAACGACAACGTCACCGCCGTCGGCGCGAGCGCGGCGCTGGACGGCACGCTGCTGTCGCTGCACTTCTACGGTTACTGGGCCGATTACACCACCGAAGCCGACTGGATCAACAACCTGCTTCCGCGGATCGGCGGCTACGCCAGCCGTACGATCATCGACGAGGCGGGCTCCCCGATGACGATCGGCTTGAACTACGGGGCGCACAACGGAAACGTCTCCACCGCTTATCTGGCCGCGACCACGGACATCGCCCGCGGCATGGGTATGGGTCTGGTCTACTGGCCCGGCCTGCGCACCGGGGACTCCTACTCGATCGAGAGCGTGAACGCCGACGGCCGTCTGGTGGACAACAGCGCCTCCGGCGTCGCGCAGCTCAAGTGGGGCTACGGCTTCGGCAGCGTTCCGCCAGTCAACGACCAGCCGGCCGCGCCTCCCGGCGTTCAGATCAGCGGCACCGCATCCGGCCGCTGCGTCGACGTGCCGGGCTTCTCGACCACCGCGGGCACGCAGCTCGACCTGTGGGACTGCAACGGCGGCGGCAACCAGACCTGGGACCTGACGAGCACGCACGAGCTCTCCGTCTACGGCGACATGTGCATGCAGGCCGGCACGTCGACTCCCGTGGCGGGCTCGGGCGTAGTCATCGAGAGCTGCACCGGCTCAGCCGCCCAGCAGTGGACCGTCAACACTGACGGCAGCATCGTCAGCTCCGCTGACAGCACGCTGTGCCTCGACACCACGGGCGCGGCCACTGCCGACGGAAGCCTGCTCGACGTCGCCACCTGCGACGGTGCGGCGAGCCAGTCCTGGAAGATGGGCTAGGGGACGCGATGCGCAGGCCGGGCACCGGCGATCTGAAGATCATGGCCGAGTACGAGTGCTACTCGTTCTGGGTGGAGAAGGCGGGATTCCGCGACAACGTCGATCCGGCCTCGCTGGGCGTCCCGAAGGAGTTGGCCGCCGACATCGACACGTGGGAGCGCGCCTACGAGGCGACCTACGTGCCCGATGACCCGGCCAAGTCAGGATTCGCGAACGACGCGGTCGAAGCCGCGTTCAACGCGATCGGCCTGCGCCTCGCAGCCCGGACCGCCGAGGTCCTCGGCCCCGGCTGGACCGTGACGTACTACGACACGCTCGCCAAGGAGCTCGTCGCCGTCTCGAACCCACCGTACAAATCGGCGAGCACGTCGAAGAACACGACGAGCGCCGCTCGATAGGCTGACTCCGAACCCGTGCCGTAGCCGACGACCAGCCCCTGGCTGCCATCGGCAGGCCGTGTGGCGGCGTGGCCCGCGTGCCAGTGCTCTGCCAGACCACTGAGCGCGAGACCGCGCCGCCGCGCCGCCTCGATCACGTCGGCCTCCCCCGGACCGTCCTGCGGCAGCCGCACCAGAACATGCTGACCCGCGCTGATGCCCGCCGCGCCGAGTCTGGGCAATCGCGCGAGCCCTTCGATCAGCGCGTCTCGACGCCGACGGTAGCGCGCGCGGCCGAGGCGGATCTGCCGGTCGTACGCGTGACTGTTGATCAGCTCCGCTAGCGTGAGCTGGCCAGGCGCCTCCACCTGCAGCGTCGTCAGCCGCAACTGCTCGATCACCGGGTCCACGAGCGTGGCGGGGAGCACCAGCCAACCTAGGCGCAGTGCGGGCGCGAGCGCCTTCGCGCAAGTGCCCGCGTAGACGACGTGCTCGTGATCCATCCCCTGCAACGCGCCGACCGGCTGCCGGCCGTAGCGGAACTCCCCGTCGTAGTCGTCCTCGATCACGACTCCGCCGCTCGACCTCGCCCATTCGATCAGCAGCCTGCGCCGGGCGGGTGCCAGCGTCACACCGGACGGGTACTGGTGGGCCGGAGTCACGACCACCGCGGCACAGTTCGGGGACCGTCGGCCAGAGCCGAGACCGGAGACGTCGGCGCCATCGCCGTCGACGGGCAGCGCGACGATCTCTCGACTTGCGTTCGTCACGATCTCGCGGTGGAACGGCAGGCACGGATCCTCCATCCCGAATGCACCGGGACCCAGCGCACGCGCCAGCAAGCTCAGGCCCTGTACATACCCTCCGACCACGACGATCCGCTCCGGGCTTGCCGCGACCCCCCGCGCCCGGCCGAGATAGTCGGCGAGCGACGCGCGCAGCTCGGGTCGCCCGCGCAGGTCACCGGCGTACCCGAAGGCCGAGGACGGCGCCGCGTTCAGCGCTCGGCGCGCCGCCCGCAGCCACACCTCGACCGGAAACGCCGTCACATCCGGCGTCCCCGGCACAAGATCGTGCGGCAGCGGTGCCACGGAACGCGCGGACCGGCGGGTCCCGGCGTCCGGCACGTGCGCGACCGTCGTGCCCGAACCATGCCGCGCCAGCAGATACCCCTCCGCCACCAGCTGGTCGTACGCCGCACTCACCGTCCCCCGCGAAAGGCCCAGCTCGGCCGCCAGCACCCGCGTCGCCGGCAACCGGCTACCCGCCGCGAGCCGTCCCGAGCGGATCGCGGACCGCAGCGCGCGCTCCAACCCGTCCCGCCGACCCTCCCCGGCCGCGAGGTCGAGATGCAGGTCAACGCCCGACCCCGTAGAAGTGGACCAATCCTTGCGCATAGAAGTGGACCTTAGCATCGGTCCACTCCGCGCGTAGATTCGAAGACATGACAACGAACACGAACACCGCCGCGACCGCCGCCTACGTCCCAGCCCCGGCCCAACGCGTGGCCGCCGACAAGCTCGCCCCCGCCGCCATGCGCGCCATGAACGCCCTGGACAAGGCCACCGCCGAATCAGGGCTCGAGAGCGGACTCAAGGAGCTGGTCCGTGCCCGCGCCTCCCAGATCAACGGCTGCGCCTACTGCGTCGAGACGCACCTGACCGACGCCCTGTCCGGCGGGGAGCAGCAGCGCCGCGTCCTGCTCCTTCCGGTCTGGCGCGAGACGGGCCTGTTCACCGCCCGGGAACGTGCCGCGCTCGACCTGACCGAGGCCGTCACCCGGCTCTCCGACGGGCCCGTCACGGACGAGGTGTGGGCCGCGGCCGCCCGCGAGTTCGAGGACACCGAACTGGCCGAGCTGGTCTGGCTGATCACCACTATCAACGCCTGGAACAGGGTGAACGTTGCAGCACATGTCTGGCCAGTTGACTAAGCCGGCAGTGCGCCGACGGGGAGCGTCGCAGAAAAATGATTTTCTCCGGTGATCCGACCGCGCCTTGATCGGCCCATGCCGCGAGGAACGGGCGTGATCATGGATGCCAGCCGGCTGCCGTCTCCGTCGACGCGGTGGGCGATACCCAACCTCATCGGCTCCTCCTTCGCACAGGCGCCGGCCGTGACCACGCTCACCGCGGTCACGGCCGCCCTCGCCGGCGCGGCGCCGGTCGGCAGCACCATGGCCATCGGCGAACTCGTGGACGGACCCACCTCGGCGATCGGCCATGGCGTCGCCATCCATCAGACATCTCGAGGATCCCGGGTACATCAGCCGGTTCGGGCGGGCCCGCGGCGACGGCACCATGGACATGCCCCCAGGTGAGGCGATCTTCGGCGAGCTATTCCGCCTCCAAGCCCGTTACTTCGTCTGGACGAAACCAGCGCTATGCCCTCGTAAGCATGCTCACCCGACGAACGACTCGGCATCGACCACCCCAGGCCTATCCGCCAGGTCCATCCGCCACACGTTCGAGGGCATGAAATGACCCTTGGGGTACTCGAACTCGCACTCCTCGACGAGTACGAACCCCGCCTTGCGGCAGACCGCGTTCGATGCGAGGTGGTCTATTGAGGGAAACGCTTGTAGAAAACGGTGCCTGCCGTCGGCTTTAGCCTTCCCGACGACCGCGCCGGTCGCCGCTACCGCCAGGCCGCGCCCCTGGAACTCCGGCAGGATCCCATAGCCAGTCTCATAGGCCGGCTCACCATGCCACTCGTGATCCCAGTAGCCGGTCGACCCCACAACCTCGCCTTCCGGCAGCACGATCCGAAACATGTTCCCATTCGCATCCGGGTCGAGATAGCGCCGGTGCCGCGCGACGAGCTGTTCTTCGGTCTCCGGACCGCCGAGGTACTCGGTCATCGCGGGCGTGTTCGTCTTACGAAGCAGCTCCAGGTCGCCCTCCGACCAGGGCTCAAGGCTCACTTGGGGAACATAGATCGTTGCCATAGAGACAAGATATGCAGAGGGTCCGACAACACGCAGCCGCGAAGCACGGCCAAGCTCTAGCAGAATCAGCCGCCACGTCGGGCTTTCCCACCCTCGGGGCTCAGAAACTTGCCGAGTCAGCGCTCGCCCCGGCCCCTGCACCGGGGCGAGCGCATTCAGATGGCAGAGGTCAGGAGCAGGCAACGCCGTTGAGCGTGAAGCTGCCCGGCGCGGCGTCGCTCGCCGACCACGTGCCCTGCATGCCGACACCCGTGAGGGTCCCACCGGCAGCGATCGCGCCGTCGTACGACAGGCTCGTGAGGGTGACGGTCGTCCCGCTCTGCGACTCCGTCGCCCCCCACGCGCTGGTGACCTTCTGGTCGCCGGCGTACCGATAGGTGACGGTCCAACTGCTGATGGCGGAACTGCCGTTGTTCGTGATCGAGAGGCTGGCCGTGAAGCCGCCGGCCCACTCGCTCTGGTTCGCGTAGGTGACGTGGCAGCCACCGGCCGGCGCGCTCGTCGTCCGCGAAGCCGACGGGCTGGCGGAAGCGGAAGCCGAGGCGGAGTGCGAAGCAGAAGCAGAAGCAGACGCAGACGCAGACGGCGACGCCGAGGCCGAGGCCGAGGCCGAGGCCGAGGCCGAGGCCGAACGCGAAGCCGACGCAGAGACAGACGGCACAGCACTCTGGCTCGGCCCGTTGGCGATCAGCGCGTAGGCGAGCGCCGGGTCGAAGGTGCCGGCAGCATCCGCGCAACCGTCCGACTCGCCGGGCGGCTTGATCCACAGGTAAGCGTCGACCGCCGAGTCGCCCGTGTTCGCCGTGGGCGTCTGGCCGAGCGCGCGCCCACTCGGGTCGCACCAGGGGTCACCCGAGGCAGGGCCGTTCCCGTTGCGGCTGGTGTCCACGACGATGTGCAGGTTCGACGGGTTGCCCAGCGCGGCCAAGACCTGCTTGTCGAAGGAGACCTCGTCGGAGGTCGTCATGAAGTTGGAGACGTTGGAGAAGATCCCGTCCGCGCTCGTCTTCACGCTCGCCGCGTTCAACGCGGCAGCCTGGGCGGAGGCAGAGTTCCAGCTGGAGTGCCCCGCGTCCATGTACACCTTGGCGGCCGGGTCGGCGGTGTGAATCGCCTTGCCAGCAAAAGCAAGTGCGTTGTCGCGGTCCGTAGCCTGCTGCGCAGAGAGGCAAGTCTGCAGCGCGAGCGAGTCCGGCTCCAGGATGACGATCACCTGGTGGGTCCCGAGTCCATTCGCGAAACTCTGAATGTAAGTCTCGTAGCTGGCGATGTCCGGCGCACCTCCAGCCGAAGCCCCGCCGCAGTCCCGGTTCGGAATGTTGTACATGACCAGCACCGGCGTCTTCCCCGCCGTAGCCGCTGCGGAAGTGATCGCCGAGGCATCCGACTGAACAGTCGACGGGCTGTAGTTGGAGAACCAGATCCCCTGCGGCTGCGAAGCAATCCGCGAGGCAATCGCCGGCTCGCGCGAGTCGCCGGCGTTAGCCGCATCCCACTGCACCACGGCGGTGTTCGGGTCGACGTAGAACTGGGTGCTGCCGGCAATGCTCCCGGCGACAGCAACACCGCTCAACTGCGTCAACCCGGCAAGCGTGACCGTAGCGAACACCGCAGCCCCGGTAGCAGCCGCGCAACGTCGCCTCCGCCCCGCAGCAGGCGTTCGCCGAGGTCCCTCTTCAGCAACTTTCGGTACACGCATCGCTTTCCGTCCTCTCCTGGCACAACGGGCTGCCAGACAGTATCCGGACAAGGCCGCAACGTAAACGCTCGCCATCTCCCGGCCATCCCCCACCCGCCGACACCCATCCGTACCCGCCACAATCACCCCTACCACCAGCGCTTTCCCTCCAGCAGCGCAAGTAAGGCCTAGATCATCTGCGCCAGAGCCGAATAACCAGCCGTGAAACTTACTTACACCCCCAACCCCAATACCGACCGCCCTGTCATGTCGCCAACTACCTGACCCTCAGTCAGCTCTACAGTGACTAACCAGCACTTCAGGCCGCCCGCAAGGGCACCCCAGCGCACCCCGCCACGACAGCCAATCAACGACCATGAACACCCAGCACCGCCCCATCTATCCTTCCCGCCGTCGCCGACACGCTTGCCACGGGCCTTCGACTCTCGCCGTTCGCGCCTGCCGACCCCCCAACCCCCACTCCAGGCTGCCGATGGCGCGCGCGAGTGCTCAATCCCGGCGGCGCCGCAAACCCGGATCCACAACAGCTTCGCCTCGGGGGGCCAGATGGAATTCGATGTGCCGGGTTGCAGGCGTTCTCCGGCTGTCGGTCGTGGTCAGCAGGCACTAGATCTCGGGGACGGTCAGCACGGTCACAGTTGCCGGCCATGCCCGGCACCAGCAAGGCACGCACGTACGCTTCCGCGTTCGATCGCAGGTCACACCGGGCAAAGACGGGCACGAGCAGTCGAGTCAGCTCCGCGAAGCGCTCCTCGAACCCTCCCGCAATAGTGGCCGAGCAGGCCGTTCCTTGATCAGACCGAGTCACAACACGATGATCACGGAGCGGCCTGCGCTCGTTCGAGCCACTTCACGGCCCGGAAATCCTTGCAGCTCAACGACACCCACTGCGTGTCAGCCGACGAAGTCGACGTACTAGCTTTCACCGGTCGCCTGACCGGCACGACGTCGCCTCATCAACACGAATCCGGCGCCGGCCGCCAGCGCGAGGACCACGAGGGCGATCAGTGCGATGACCCCCGACATGCCGGAGCCGCTTGAGCGGACGTCGGCGACAGCGGCGGTGCGCGGCGATGGGACGGCCGCGGGCGAGGAGGACCTCGCCGAGGGGCTGGCGGCGGATGCCGACTGGCTGGGGCTCGGGCTGGCCTTGGGGCTCGGCGCAGCGGAGTGAGTCGGCGACGGCGCCGGTGTCCGGGAACTGACCACCGACGACTTGCTGCCGCCGGAGCCGCTGCTGGACACGCCGCCTCCGCTGCCGGTACCGCTGCCCTTGCTGCTCGCCTGGGCGTTGTCGTACGACCAGTAGAGCAAGGGTCCGTTGAGATATTGCGGGAATGCGGTGTCGTCGACGTAGCTCGCGGCGCCCGAGAAACCTTCGGAGGTGTAGCCGGCGGATTGGAAGATCAGCGCGATGTCGATCGTGAGCGTCCTCTTAGCCGGCACATCGATCGCGATGAGGTTCGTCTTCCAGCAAGGGCTCGCACACAAGGGGTCGCTGGAGGAGCCGTGGTCCCGCGACAGGGAGGCCCCTCGCCACGCGCCGCCGTCGACGCGCCACTGGAGCGTCGGCTCCGGCGGGTTCTGCCCATTCTGGAGGAGCACCACGTCGAACCCGCTGACCGGACAATCAGCGGAGCTGCTGTTGCGCAAGGTGACCGACTCGATGGAGCGGGCTCCCGGAGAGAGGGCCTCGACGCCACCGCCGGACGCGGACATCGCCAGATCGCCCGAGCCGCAGCTCGCCGCAGTCGCCGGCGTGACCGCGAGGCTCGAAGGCGCCGAACTCGCGGCCGCGGCAGCGGCCACCGGCCCCGCGACCGAGGCGAATGTCAGACACAGCACCACCGACAGCGCCGCTCGCACGCGCACCGCCCCCACCTCCGGTCAATGACTTCCACACTGAGACATCGCATGGTATCCCTACCGAACAGCGGCGCCACGCGATTTACTGCAACTGTGCCGCGACCAGTGATGAGCCGCTCGCCAGACCACGTCTGCCTCAGAGACCCGGCGCATCTCGCCACGCCGCTCTTCGAACGCAAACACAGCCCGGGCCGGGGCTCCCGAGGCCCCGAAGGCTTCGCGCAGCGCGGCAATGGCCTGGCGGCTGTACTACATCGCGGGCCTCAGGGCACGAGGTCGAAGAAGTCGAGGCAGTGCGGAACCGGTCACTGACGCAGTATCCCCACACGCGAATCGGCACGCCACACCTTTACCGATCGACAACCAAGCAGGTCCAGCCCACGCAGCCTCTGGCTGGTCCCCATACGTGAGCCAACCCCGAGATGAATCACGTACGCGGCCACACGCCCCGTCACGCAGGAGCCGCAGGCGACCCACAGCATTAGCTCCTGACCAGCCTGGATGTCGGCTGCCCGCAAAGTCCGACTGGGCCGCACGCTACTGCCCATGGGCGGCCTCAGGCAGCGGCCGCGGACCTCACCGTCGTCGACTGCGGCTGCGCTCCGGTCGTCGCTGCGGCAAGCACCTTCTCCAGCTCGGATGCGAGGATCTCTTGCAGACACTCCATTGCCGGAGTGCGGGCGCCGCCGGCCCGGTCGACGATGTCGACGCGACGCGCCAGCCGTGTCCCGGACAGCGGCAGCAGTCGAACTGGCCGGCCCAAGGCGAACCCGGCGACGAGGCGTGGGACCACAGCGATTCCCACGCCGGCCGCGACAAGGCCGATCATCGCCTGGTAATTGTTGGTCTCTGACACCACTTCTGGAGTGAATCCGGCCCGGCGGCAGGCCTCGTTGAGAGCAGTACGGCACAGTGAGGGCCCGGGTGCGATCCACTGCTCGGCCGCGAGGTCGGCCAAGGGCACCGGGCCGCGCCGCATCGCGACCGCATCGGCCGGAACCGCGACCGCCATGCGGTCCACGGCCAACGAGGCGATCCGCAGGCGCGGATCGGGCGGTGTAGCCACGGTCGGGTAGTCGTAGCAGACCGCGAGATCGACGTCTCCGGCCTGCAGACGCGGCAGAGCCTGTGGCGGATCGAGTTCTGTCATCAGGACGCTGACTTTTGGGAACCGCTCTCGCAGGGCACCGACAGCGGCCGGGACGAAGGTGGCCACCGCGCTCGGGAACACCGCCACCCGCAGCGGACCGCTGTCCGAACGAGAAAGCGCTGCCAGTTCGCGCCGAGTCTCGGCGAGACCGGCCAGCAGGGTCTCGACGTAGCGCAGGAACACCTCCCCCGCAGAGGTCAGCCGCACCCGACGGCTCGAGCGCTCCAACAGCGCGCAGCCGAACTCCTGCTCCAAACGCGTGATGTGCTGGGACACAGCCGGCTGGCTGATCTGCAGCGCGGTGGCCGCAGCGGTAAAAGAACCCTGTCTCGCCACCTCGCGGAAAGCCCGCAGCCTTGTGGTGTCCATTCCCCCTGCCATGCCGGTGAGAGTAGAGCGCGAAACGGCGTCGCGCCCCGGATTCGCTCCCGTGCGCCGGGTGAGAATCCGGGACGCGCCCACGGCCCCCGGGATGCGGCTCAGGGTTCCCGGGTCAGCGCGGCCGGCTGGTACGGCGGCGTCAGATAGCGCCGAAGTACTGGTTGTAGCCGCCGTTGAAGTACCAGGTGTCGATGCTGGTGCCCTGCCACGGGCTGTCGCCGTTCACGTCCAGGTACAGCCCGCTGGACTGGCTCTCGATCGTCCAGTCCGAGGTCGAGCCCGGCGTCAGCTGGGTGTACCACAGCTGCGTCGAGGCGCCGAGGCAGGTGAACTGGTAGACCTGGTCGCCGGCGACGTTGTCAGTGGTCAGGCACATCCCGCTGTTGTTGTTCTCGATCTCGTAGACGTTGGTGCTGTACGGGATGAAGGTCCAGGACTGGTTGGCCCCGCCGTTGGCGACCCAGTCGATGACCCCGCCGCCCAGCGAGGTCGAACCGCCGCTCACGTCCAGCAGCAGGAACGCGGTGTTGTCCGGCGTGATGTGGATGGTGAATCCGGTGGAGGCCTGCGCCGAGGCGGCGCCCGCGACCACGCCCGTCGCCGCCAGCGCAACCGCCCCCGCGGCCGCCGCGATCCGCGTCCGCCGGGTGCGCGCGACGCCGGTGCTCATACCGATCTTCATCTCTTGTCTCCCCCTCCGCAGCGGCCCTTGTAGCCGCCGTCGAAAAACAAGAGCCGCGACGGCGCGCTGTCGTAGGGATAACTTCGCGCTTATGGAGAACCGGGTGGCGGAGTGCTCCATGCCGAGGGGGAGACAGGACGGGTTCTTTTCGCCGGACAACGGACAGCGGGCACACAAGCCGAGAGCGGCGGCGAGGCAGGCCGAGCCGGGCCGGCTGGCCGGCTGCTAGGTGCCGGTGGCGGTGTGGACCCAGCTTTGGTAGTCCGGCTCGCTATTGCGGACGCTGGCGCAGGCGGCGGTCTCAGCGCTGCCGCGGTACCGCTTGATCAGGCCGGCCACGTCCGGGCGCTTGAGGATCACCGTCTCGAACACGGCGGTCCACTCGTACTCCTCGGTCGTCTTGCCGTCGGCGCCGCGCCAGGTGGTCAAGCGCTTGCCGAGGAGGCGGGCTCGCGCCGCGGCCTCTCCTGCCACTGCCGCGTGCACGGCGGAGTGGGCGTCGTCTTCGGTGGGGAATCCGGCGATGATCATTACGCAGTCGTCCATGGTGGGACGCTAGGCTTCGCGGCCCGGGGTTCGCGCCCGCAGGCGACCGTTCGGGTAGCCGCAGGCGGACGGGCCGATGCCTTGCTGAGGGACGCGGCGCGGGGTGCCGAGCCTGGATGGCGCGGCACCCCGCGATGCGATGGCGGCTAGGTCAGCGGCCTTCTAGGCCCTTGACGTTGTCACCGAAGGTCCAGCCCAAGGAGCCGTCCCAGTTGATCGACCAAGTCATCAGACCCTTGATCTGGCCGCTCACGCTGCTCCAGGCCTGCGAGACGAGCGACGGCGTCATGTATCCGCCGCCGGCGCCCGGCTGGGCGGGCAGGCCCGGCACCTGGTACTCGTAGGGCACCTTGATCGTCGTGCCCTGGATGGTGAGGCCGTTGTTCAGGCACTGGGTCTGGGCTTGGAAGCCCTGCACCGTGGCCGCCTCGTAGGAGTCGCCGGAGCAGCCGTACATGCTGCCGTTGTAGTACTGCATGTTCAGCCACCACAGGCGGCCGTCGTCCATGTACTTCTTGATGATCGGCAGGTATGCGCCCCAGATCGATCCGTACGTGATGCTGCCGCCGGTGACGTAGGCGGTCTCGGGGGCCATGGTCAGGCCGAAGTTCGAGGGCATCTGGGCGAGGATGCCGTCGATGATGCGCTCGAGGTTCGCCTGCGAGGTGGACAGGGTATTGATGTTTCCGCTGCCGGTCAGGCCGGTCTCGATGTCGATGTCGATGCCGTCGAAGTTGTACTCCTTGAGGATCGGCACGATCGTGGAGACGAACTTGTCGGCCACGGTGCTGGAGCTGAGGTCGATGCCCGCGGCCGCGCCGCCGATCGACATCAGGATCGTGGCGCCGGCCGCCTTTTCGGCGCAGTAGTCGGCCGGGGTGTCCACCTTCACGTTGGTGTCCATGCCGTCCTGCCACTCGGCGGTGCCGTCGGACAGGATGACCGGGAAGGCGGCGTTGATCACGTTGTAGCCGTGCTGCTGGATCCGCGGGTCGTTGATCGGGATCCAGCCGAGCCCGGGGTGCACGCCGTTGAGCGCGCCGTCCCAGTTCTCCCAGTAGCCCTGGATCACCTTGCCGGTCGGCCGCGACTTGACCGCGCAGGTGCTGGGGCCGGACGAACCGGTGCTGCTCGCGGAAGCGGAAGCGGAAGGAGAGGCGGAGGCGGAATGCGAGGCCGAAGCGGAGGCGGAGGGCGATGCGGATATGGATGCGGAAGCGGAAGCGGAAGCGGAAGCAGAGGCGCTGTGCGACGCGGAGGCGGAGGCCGAAGGGCTGCTGCCGGCGGGGCCGGTCAGCGCGAGGTTGTCGGCGTAGTACGTGCCCTGGCCGTACCAGCCGTGCGTGTAGACCGTCACAGACGTCTGCGAGGCGCCGGTGGTGAAGGTGGTCGACAGCTGGGTCCACGAGGTCGCCGAGGGGGTCCAGTTGTCGGCGCCGCCGGTGATGCCCAGGTAGACGTATGCGCCCTCGAATTCGCCGGACAGCGTGTACGAGGTGTTCGGCTGCACGGAGACCGTCTGGGTGCACTGGGCGTCGTCGGAGGCGGACGCGGCGCCGGCCAGCGCGTAGGTGTCGCCGCTGTAGACGGGGCTGGTGACGACGGAGGCGGTGCCTGCGTCGCAGGACCAGCCGGCCAGCGTGCCGGTGGTGAAGCTGCCGTTGGTCAGGATGTTGGTGCTCGCCGCCTGGGCCTGGGCGGCGAACACCGCGCCGCCGGCGGCCAGGGTGGCGGCGGCCGTCGTCGCCAGCGCGGCGCGCATGCGCCTGCTCGGCGCTTGGTTTCGCGTCATGGGTGGGTCTCGGTCCCTTCACGGTGACGGCCCCTGACGCCTCTTCGCGCCGAAAGGTACCGCACCACGGAAGATTGGACTAGACCAATAGCGACGTCAAGCCCGCTGACCTTAAGAGACGGTCAAGTAGGGCTTGTCGAAACCGTCGAGGCCGGAGGGCCGGCCGGCTCAGTGGTGACCACCACCGCCGCCGCCGTCGAATCCGCCGCCGCTGTGGTGGAATCCACCGCCGCCGTGATGGAATCCACCGCCGCCGTGATGGGATCCGCCGCCGCTGTGATGGGATCCGCCGTCGTGGCCGGGATGGCCGTACTGGTCCATCGCGTGGTGCGTCGCGTCCAGGGTGGAGCGGATAGCGGACCAGACCGCGGTCTGGGGCGCCGAAATCGGCGAGTTGTCGGTGGACAGGGCCGCGTCCTGCGTGGATGGCCCCGAGAGGTCCAGGGGTCTGTCGCTCTCGTCCCACGTGCCGATCTCCTCGATCCGTGCGCGCTCGGCGGCGCCCTTGTACAGCCTCCAGGTGAGCCCGGCCACGCATATCGATCCGGCGAAGGCCGCTTGCTCCGCGGTCACCTCGCCGGTGGACGTCGCGATCACGTCGAGTCTGCTCTTCGCTTCGGCCACCCGCGCGGTGTCCACGACGATCCAGCGCCGGCCACGTGAGATACCCAGTACCTTGCGATCCTCGACGCGGAGCACACCGGACGCGGCGAGATATTCCAGATACGTGACGGCCAACGTGACGGGCCGACCGCTCACCCACTCCCGTGCGGTGGGCGGTACTTCTTCTCGGCCGAGCGCCCTGAGCGTCGCGTTGACGGGAGCGTCGCCGGGCAGGTCGCCGACGTCGTTCCGGTCCAGAACGATGATGTGCCCTGAGTCGTCGATCTCGATGCGCCCGGCCTCGGCGAGTTGCGCGAGTTCGGCGCCCCCGAGTGCGAAGTGCACCCCCACAGACGCGACGGCGCGTCCGTTCCGCTTGATGGCCAGCAGAACGACGTCCTCCCCTATTGCATACATGGTACTGATATACCCGGTGCGGCCCCGGCATACCAGCCGTGCGCTGCCCGGCCCACGCGACAGGGGATCGGGCAGCGCGACGTCGGTCTCAGCGGGCTGTGAAGCCGCCGTCGACCAGGTGGTAGCTGCCGTGGATGAACGAGGCCCGCTCGGAGAGCAGGAACGCGATCAGCTCCGCAACCTCCTCCGGGCGGCCGAGCCGGCCGGCCGGGTGCATCGCGGTCAGCTGCTCATAGGCGGCCTGGTCCATGCCCTGCAGCAACGGCGTCTCGATGAAGCCGGGGCCCACCGCGTTGATCCGCACGCCCTTGTCGGCGTACTCGAGCGCAGCCGACTTGGTCAGGCCCACCACGGCGTGCTTCGAGGCCACGTAGGCGGCCGATCCGGCCCAGCCGACGGAACCGAGGATGGAGGCCGTGTTGACGATCGCGCCGCCGCCGGCGGCCAGCATCGCCGGGATTTCGAAGCGCATCGAGTAGAAGACACCGTCGAGGTTGACTCCGGTGACGCGGCGCCATACTTCGAGGTCGTATTCGCCTACCGGCGTCGAGTCCGCGCCGATGCCTGCGTTGTTCACGGCCAGGTGCAACGCCCCGAAAGTGTTGACCGCGAAAGCGACGGCCGCTTCGAGCGACTGCGGGTCGGCGACGTCCACCTGCACCGCCGCGGCTTCGCCGCCGTCGGCCTTGATGTTCTCAACAGCCTGCGACGCGCCCTCGATGTTGAAGTCGGCCACCACGATCTTGGCTCCGCCGGCCGAAAGGCGACGCGCCACGGCGAGGCCGATGCCGGAGGCCGCGCCGGTCACCAGCGCCGTCTTGCCCGAGAATTCCGTCGTATTGCTCATCTTGCATCACTTCTTCTGGTTCTGGTTTGTGCTGAATCGCTCAGGCGTTGGGCAGGATGACGGCTCGGCCGTTGACCTTGCCCTCGTGCAGCCGCTCGTAGGCCAGTGGGGCTTCGTCGAGCGAGTACGTCTCGGTGTGCACGGAGACGAGGCCCGCCCGGGCGAGGTCCAGCACCTCGAACAGCTCGCTGCGGCTGCCCCAGTAGGGTGCCTTGACCGACGCGTCGAACGGCGTGTGGCCGAAGCCGACCGGGAGGCCGGCGCCGCCGATGCCGACGATGGTCGCGTCGCCCTCGACCCCGACCGACTGGCGGGCGATCTCGACCGTGGGCGCGATCCCGACGAAGTCGAAGACCGCCGCCGCACCGCGGCCGTTGGTCAGTGCACTAACCCGACCGGCCGCCTCGCCGTCGGAGAGGAACGCTTCGTGCGCGCCGACTTTGCGGGCGAGGGCGAGCTTGTCCTCGCTCACGTCGAGCGCGACGACTTGGGCGGCGCTCATCGCGCGCAGCAGCTGGATCGCGACGTGGCCGAGGCCGCCGGTGCCGATGACCACAGCGGTCGAACCGGGGACGAGCTTGGGCAGCGAGGACTTGATGGCGTGGTACGGCGTCAGGCCCGCGTCGGTCAGCGGCACCGTCGCCACCGGGTCCATGCCGGTGATCGGGACGAGGTGGCGGGCCGAGTCCACGATCATGTACTCGGCCATGGATCCGGGCGCGCCCAGTCCGGGCGGCATGATGCTCAGCTCGGCGGCGCGCAGGCAGTAGTTCTCCTTGCCCTCGGCGCACTTCACGCACGTGCCGCAGCCCCAGGGGCCGTACACGGCGACGGAATCGCCCTCGGCCAGGCCGGTCACTCCGGCTCCCAGGCCCGCCACAACGCCCACTCCCTCGTGGCCGAGGGTCAGCGGCAGAGCGTAGGGGAAGCCGTCGGCGGGCCAGCTCATCACGGCGATGTCGGAGTGGCAGACGCCCGCCGCCGTCACCTTCAGCAGGACCTGGCCAGGGCCGGGCTCGGGGTCGGGCACGGTGACGACCTCGGGGGCCGCGCCTATCTCACGGTATTGCAATGCCTTCATGGTTCACGCACCTTTATTGCTTTGCTGTGCTGGTTTCGGCGGCCATGTCCTCGGCCGCCTGTTCGACGAGGGCCCGGTAGGCTTCGCGCACCCACGCACGCAGCCCGGCCACCTGGTCGTGGTCCTGCCGCGCCCATGCGCGCAACGCCGCCGTCAGCGTCCCGGCCGCCGCCCACACCACGATCGCAGGGCGGAAGTCGGACGCCGCGTCGCAGCCCATCCGCGCGGCCGTGATGGCCACGGACTCGTCCTGGGCGTCGACCCGGATCCGCTCGTAGGCGGCAAAGAGGGTCGGCTCCATCTCGGTGAGCCGGACCAGGTCGCGCCAGCGGGCGTAGGCGACGGCGTCGAGGCGCTCGTGCTCGGCCAGCCATTCGTCGACGGCCGCCCGGTAGGCGGTCAGCGGCGGCTCGTCGGCCGGACGCGCACGCAGGGCCTCGTTGATGCGGACGCCGTCGGCGCGGGTGGCGTCGAGCACCGCCTCCTCCTTGCCGGCGAAGTGCCGGCTGAAGGTGCGCCGGGCCACGTCGGCCCGTTCGGCGATGTCCTCCACAGTGACCGCGGCGAGGCCGTGTTCCAGGACCAGGTCCGCCGCGGCAGCCGCTATGGTCCGGCGGGTCTCGCGCGACCGCAGTCGCCTGCGGTCTTCGGAGGTGCGGTCGCCGCCGCTCTGCGTCCTCGTCATGCTTCCAGCGTACGCTTTGGTGTCCCAGTGGGACATATGTCTGGACGAGACATATGTCTCAGCGAGACATTATTCGCCGCGGGCGCCGCGCGCGCCGCGGACCAGCGCCTGCCGAACCCGAGCCGCCTCCCGGGTGAGGTGATCGCGCTCCGGAACGCTGACGGCGGTGCGGGATGCCTCGGCGTACAGATCGGCGGCGCGTTCGAGGTCACCGGCGCGTTCGGTCAGGTGCGCGAGCACCGCGTTGTAGCGGGCGAGCTCGGGGCCCACTCCGGCCAACGCGGCCAGCCCGGCCTGCGCTCCGTCGGCCTCCCCGACAGCCACCGCGCGGTTGAGCCGCACTACCGGGCTGCCGGTGAGCGCCAGCAGTTCGTCGTACCACTCGACGATCTGCACCCAATCCGTCTCGGCTGCGCTGCGGGCGTCCGCATGCAGGGCGGCGATCGCGGCCTGCGCTTGGTACTCCCCCAGCCTGTCCCGGGTCAGCGCCGCCTGCAGGATCGCCACTCCCTCCGCGATCAGGTTGGTGTCCCAGAGGGACCGATCCTGTTCGGCCAGCGGCACCAGGCGGCCGCCCGCGCCGGTGCGCGAGGCGCGGCGTGCGTGGTGCAGCAGCATGAGCGCGAGCAGCCCCGCGACCTCGGGAGCGTCGGTCAAGGCGGCTAGCTGCCGGGCCAGCCGGATCGCCTCGGCCGCCAGGTCGACGCTCCCGCTGTATCCCTCGTTGAACACGAGGTAGAGCACGCGGAGCACCGTGCCCAGATCGCCGGGTTGGTCGAGCGTCGTCCCGGCGATCCGCCGCTTGGCCCGGCTGATCCGCTGCGCCATCGTGGCCTCCGGCACGAGGTACGCCGCCGCGATCTGGCGCGTCGTCAGGCCGCCGACGGCCCGCAGCGTCAACGCGACCGCAGAGGCCTGCGGCAGGCTCGGATGCGCGCACAGGAAGTAGAGCCGCAGCGTGTCATCCGTCGCGGACGCCGGGCCCACGGGCGGCTCGACCTCGAGGGCGAGCTCCCGTTTGCGCCGCGACGCGTCGGACCGCGCGGCGTCGAGGAACCTGTGCCACGCGACCGACACCAGCCACGCCTTCGGATCACGCGGCGGGTCCTCGGGCCAGGCCTCCAACGCCCGGACCAGGGCGTCCTGCACGGCGTCCTCGGCCGACGCGAAGTCCGCTCCGCGTCGGACGAGGACGCCGATCACCGCGGGCACAAGCTCCCGCAGCAGCAGCTCGTTCACTCGGTGGCCGACGGCGCGTCGGCCAGGAACGGCCGAACCTCGAGCCACTCGTGGATCGGCCGGCCGCCGGCGCCGGGCGCGGCCGAGAGCTCGCCGGCCAGCTCGACCGCGCGCTCCCAGCTCTCCACGTCGATGATCATCCAGCCGGCGATCAGGTCCTTGGTCTCGGCGAACGGCCCGTCGACCACCGGCGGGCGTCCCTCGCCGTCGTAGCGGACGAACGCCCCCTCCGGCGCCAGCGCCTGGCCGTCGACGTACTCGCCGCCGCGTTCGAGCCGGGCCGCGAAGTCGTACATGTACTGCATGTGCGCGTCGACCTCCTCCGGCGTCCAGCGGTCCATCGGCACGTCGTTGACCGCCGCGGGCGCGCCGCGGTAGTGCTTGAGCAGCAGGTACTTCATGGCGGTACTCCTTCTTCCCGGTGCGGCCGGTCGCGGCCGCTCGTCCCCCTGGGACGGAGCCGCCCTCCCATTCTCGACAACATCAGCAAGAAAATTTCACTCCGACCCACCCCCTCCACTGGGCGCGGTACTGGGGAGGATCGCCGGGGCACTCGCGCGGCGGCCGGGTTTGTTTGACCCGCAAACGAATCTGAACGTTCACTGCTGGAAAGAAGCACGTACTCCGCCGAGACCTCCCGAGGTAAGACAGTGCTCAGATTCTCGCGTCAACCGGACCGCCGACGAAGGGCCGTGGCCGCGCTGGCCGCCGTGGCCGCCGCCGGCCTCGCGGCCGCCACACTCACCACCGCGGCTTCGGCCGCCGCCCAGCCCGAAGCCACGGCAGCGGCCGTCGGCTCGGGCTACTGGCACACCTCCGGCAGCCAGATCCTGGACTCCGCCGGCAACCCGGTGCGCATCGCCGGCATCAACTGGTACGGGTTCGAGACCACCGACGAGCTGGCCCACGGCCTGTGGGCGCAGGACTACCACAGCATCGTCGACGACATCAAGAACCTGGGATACAACACGATCCGGATCCCGTTCTCCGACCAGATGGTGGAGAGCTCCTTCGTGCCCAGCAACCTCAGCTACTACGGCAGCACCGGCCCGATCAACACTGATCTCAAGGGCCTGACCTCGATGCAGATCCTGCAGAAGATCGTGACCTACGCCGGGCAGGACGGGCTCAAGGTCATCCTGGACGACCACCGCTCCGAGGCGGGCAACACCGCCGAGGCCAACGGCCTGTGGTACACGAGCACGTACACGAACCAGGACTGGGTCAACGACTGGGTGACCATGGCCACCGCGTTCGCGAACAACCCGACCGTCATCGGGTTCGACCTGCGCAACGAGCCGCACACCCCGGCCGGCGACACCTACGCCCAGGGCGCGACCTGGGGCACCGGCGACACGTCCACCGACGTGCGGCTGGCCTATGAGGCCGCGGGCAACGCGATCCTCAAGGTCGATCCCAATGTACTGATCTTCTGCGAGGGCATCAGCGAGTTCCCGGACAGCGCGGCCACCGGCGGCTACGACTCCACCTGGTGGGGCGGCGACCTGCAGGGCGTGGCGCAGTACCCTGTCACGCTCAGTTCGGCCGGCCACGTGGTCTACTCCGCGCACGACTACGGCCCGGACCTGTTCCAGCAGACGTGGTTCAACTCGTCCACGACGTCCGCCAGCCTGGACGCGGTGTGGAACCAGTACTGGGGCTACATTCCGCAGCAGGGCATCGCTCCGCTGTGGGTCGGCGAGTTCGGCACGGACAACACCGCGGCCGACGTCTCGAGCAGTGCTGCGGGATCGCAGGGCCAGTGGTTCTCCAGTCTGGTCTCGTATATCAAGTCCAATAATCTGAGCTGGACCTATTGGGCGCTCAACGGCGAGGACTCGTTCGCCCTGCTCGACAGCCAGTACGATCCGACACCGGCACTGGCCGCCAAGCAGTCCCTGCTGGCCACGATCCAGTTCCCGCTATCCGGGACGGCGACTTCCCCGAGCGCGAGCGCGACCTCCGCATCGCATTCGGCCTCGCCATCGGCCTCGGCGAGCGCGTCGCCCAGCCATTCCGCCTCGGCCTCGGCCTCGCCATCTTCGAACCCGACGACGCCATCGTCGGGGACGTGCACGGCGACGGTCACCACACAGAGCTCGTGGGCCGGCGGGTTCGTGGACAACATCACGGTCACCGCGGGAAGCAAGGCACTGACAAGCTGGATCGTCAGCTTCGCGTGGCCGGGCGACCAGCAGATCACCAGCTCGTACGGCGGTACGGCGACTCAGTCCGGCAAGAACGTGACGATCACCAACGCCTCGTACAACGGCACGGTGGCCGCCGGCACCTCCGTCTCCAACATCGGTATCCAGGGCACCTGGTCGAGCAGCGACGCGCTGCCGACCAGCGTCTCCTGCAGCTAGCAGATCAGTGAGCTGATCCGCTAGTCGCCTCGTCCGCCGGTCCTTTCGGTGCTCGAAAGGGCCGGCGGGCGCCGCGTGAACCAGTCGGCGTTCTCCCGGATCAGCCGGCGGTGGTTGGGCATCAGGTCTTCGGGCAGATCGTCGAGCTCGTAGAAGTCCGCAGCGAGGATCTCGTGCGCGTCGATGCGCAGTTCGCCGCCGGGCACGAGGCTGGCGGCGAAGGCGGTCTCGACGCGCAGGCGGTAGCCGCTGCGGACTTGGATCACGTGCGCGACCTCGACGTGCAGGCCGGTCTCCTCGTGCACCTCGCGCGCCACGGCCTCCTCGAGTCGCTCGCCGGAGACGGCATAGCCGCCGGGCAGCCCGGCCTGGCGGCCGACGGGCCAGAACCGGTGGCGCAGCAGCAGCACCCGGCCTTGGTCGTCGCGGACCAGGCCGGTAGTGGTGACCACGAACTTGCTCTGCCTGAGCCACACCAGCCGCCACTGGTACCGGCGCAGCCGGCGCCAGACGGCCACCACCACGTCACGACGCTCGTGATCATCTTGATTTCCACAAGCACTGCGACTTCCACGAGCACTGCGACGTCCACGAACACTGCGATCATGATCTTGCGGCATCGCGTAAACCTAGCACTCTCGGGGCCCTCCGCCGCGCTCGCCGCTCACGTCGCCACGCGCCGGCTCAGCCGGAGCAGGTACTCCTTCCGGTCCAGCGGGTTGAGATCCGTGCGGGAGCGCTCGGGCATTTCGACACCGACCACGTCCTGGTAGCGGTCGAAGGCCGTCTCCAGCACCCCGGCGCCGCGCGTGAGCGGAGGCAGCGCCCGTTCGAGTTCGTGCACGCGCCCGGCCGGGATGTCGCCCTCAACCCGGTACGACGATCCGGCCACCGAGGACTCGCGCGGCACCGCGCGCAACCCGGTCAGCACCGGCAGCAGCGTCCCGAAGACCTCAGCCGGCACCTCGGCCCGGAAGCGCTGGATCGGCTCCTGCACCACCGTGCCGGCTCGGCGCAACGCGTCCATCAGGACCAGCGGCGTCAGCTGCCGGAAGTCTCCAGCCGTGCTGGACGACGCTTTGCTGAACGTCGCGTGCATCGGGCTCTGCCGCGGCCAGTACTGCGACGAGATGAGCGTCACCCGCACGTCTCGCACCTGCCAGCCGTGCAGCCCTTCGCGCAACACGGCATGCACGGTCTCTTCGATCGCCTTGTGGAACGAGAACGGCAGCGACCCGAGTTCGATCGCGTATCCGAAGCGCACGCCGTCACCCGGCTCCCCTGGTTCGACGCGCAGGCCGACGCCGGCGATGAACGGGTTCTCGCCCTGCTTGATCCGCTCCTCCGCTTCGCCGACGCCGACCACCCGCTCCGCGCAGATGGTCGTCGTCGGCCGGAAGTCCACCTCGACGCCGAAATGCTCGGCGAGCGTGCTCTGCACGACCTCCTTCTGCACCTCGCCGTAAAGCGAGACGGAGATCTCATGGCGTACGTCGTCCTGCCGCAGGTCGATCAGCGGGTCCTGTTCGGCCAGGAGCGCGAGGGCGGGATGCAAGCGCGCCCGGTCGCGGTCGGTGCGCGGTTCGACGACGGTCTCGAGTGTCGGCGGGGAGAAGTGGTGCCGCCCGGCCCGTGCCCTGATCCGGGCGTCGGCCGTGCCGATGACGTCGCCGATCCGCACCCCGGAAAGGCCTCGCAGCTGCGCGATCGCGCCGGCCGTGGCCTGTCCGCTCGGTACCGCAGCGCCACCTTCGAACACTGCGATCGACGTGATGCGCCCCTCGCGTACGGCGACGGAGTCCGCGAAAGCCCCGGCAGCGTCGACGGCCCCGAAGCTGATCCGGTCGCGCACGCGCACGGTGCCCGCGTACATCCGCGTGTAGGCAACGGGTTCGCCAGCCGGGCCGCGCTCCATCTTGAATACGATCCCTGCTGCAGGCGCGTCGGCATCGTCGGGAGCGAGTGGAAGCAGATGTCTGATTCCTTGGAGGAGCTCGCTCACGCCGGCGCCGGTGATCGCCGAGCCGAAGAAGACCGGATGCACCCGTCCACGCCGCGACTGTGCGGCCAGCGCCCGACGCACCCGGCGGCCGGCCACCGTTCCGTCGCCGTCGACGTACGCGGCGAGCAGGTCGTCGTCGAGCGCGGTGAGGCGGTCGAGCAACCGACTGCGGAACGCGTCGTCGGCCGCCGCGTCGAAGGGCACGTATTCAGCATTCGCGGTCCCTGGATGCAGGACGGTGCCCATCGCCAGCACGTGCGGGGTCAGTAGCTCCGCGATGCTCGTCAGCAGCGACTCGGCCTGCGCGCCCCGTCGATCGATCTTGTTGACGAACAGTAGCGTCGGGATACGCAGACGTCGCAGCACACGCATAAGCACGCGCGTCTGCGGCTGGACGCCCTCGACCGCCGAAACGACGAGCACCGCTCCGTCGAGCACCGCGAGGGCGCGCTCGACCTCCGCGATGAAGTCCGAGTGCCCGGGCGTGTCGATCAGGTTGACCGATACCCCGTCCAGCTCGAAGTTGGCCACGGCGGCCTTGATGGTGATGCCGCGCCGACGCTCCAACTCCAATGAGTCGGTGACGGTGCTGCCCGCGTCTACGCTGCCGATGGCGCCGATCACGCCGGTGGCGTAGAGCAGGCGCTCGGTCAGCGAGGTTTTACCGGCGTCGACATGCGCCAGGATTCCGAGATTCAGCGAACGCAAAGGTCTTCATGTCCTTGATGGCAGGGGAAAGGGCCACGTGGTGGGACATGAACTGCGCTCGCATCTCAACTCCGTCTATCGGGGAGCTCACTCGGACGCCAGCCACTACAGCAGGACGCCGAGCCGCGGGGCAACCGGTTTTCTCCGTCCGCTACTCTCCACCCGGCGATACCGCGAGCCTTACCGCTTTCTCGGTGACGGTGCCCTCGAGGCGGCTCCGGCTGCTCGACGACCACCGGTCGGTGGCGGTGGACGGCCGCTACCAGCTGTCCACACCGGACAACGGCGCCTTCGTACCGATCGCCAACGTCGTCGGTATCTACCTCCACTGACCCGAGCGCGACACGCAAAGCCCGGCCGGGCGAAGAAGAACGCCGCCTCTTCTTCGCCCGGCCGGGCTAATCGTCTTCTGAATCAGAGTGCGGCGCGCTCGGCTCCGATGGTGGTGTCCTCACCGTGGCCGGTGTGGACGATCGTGTCGTCCGGGAGGGCGAAGAGCTTGGCCCGGATGGAGTCGACCAGGGTGGGGCGGTCGCTGTAGGAGCGGCCGGTGGCGCCGGGACCGCCGTGGAACAGGGTGTCGCCGGTGAAGACGGCGCCGAGTTCGGGGGCGTATAAACACACTGCGCCGGGCGCGTGGCCGGGGGTGTGCAGCACCTGCAGCGTGGTGCCGGCGACGGTCAGCTCCTGGCCGTCCGCCAGCTCCGCGTCCCAGAGCTCGTCTTCGTGGGTCAGCTCCCACAGCGGGCGGTCGTCGGGGTGCAGCAGAATCGGGGCGATGACGCGTTCGCGCAGCTCCGGGGCGACGCGGACGTGGTCGTCGTGGGCGTGCGTGCACACGATCGCCTTCACCCGGCGACCGTCTACGACCTTGAGGATGCCGTCCACGGAGTGCGGGGCGTCGATGACGATGCATTCGGAGTCGTCGCCGATGACCCAGACGTTGTTGTCGACCTCGAAGGTCTCGCCGTCGAGGGAGAACGTGCCGGAGGTGACGCCGTGGTCGATGCGGGCGGCCATCAGAAGATCACCACCGAGCGAAGGACCTCGCCGTGGTGCATCCGCTCGAAGGCGGCCTCGACGTCGCCGATGCCGATCTCCTCGCTGACGAACGCGTCGAGGTCGAGCTTGCCGCGCCGGTAGAGGTCGACCAGCATCGGGAAGTCGCGGCTCGGCAGGCAGTCGCCGTACCAGGACGACTTGAGCGAGCCGCCGCGGCCGAAGACGTCGATCAGCGGCAGGTCCGGGACCTTCATGTCGGGCGTGGGCACGCCCACGAGGACGACGGTGCCGGCCAGGTCACGGGCGTAGAACGCCTGCTTCCACGTCTCCGGGCGCCCGACCGCCTCGATCACGACATCCGCGCCGAACCCGCCGGTCAGCTCCTGGATCGCGGCGACCGGGTCGGTGGCCGAGGAGTCGACGGTGTGGGTGGCGCCGAGGCGCTGGGCGGTGGCCAGCTTCTTCGCGTCGATGTCCACTGCGATGATCGGATCGGCACCGGCGAGTGCGGACCCTGCGATCGCGGCCACGCCGACGCCGCCGCAGCCGATCACGGCGACGGACTTGCCGCGGGTGACCGCGCCGGTGTTGATCGCGGCGCCGATGCCCGCCATCACGCCGCAGCCGAGCAGACCGACCGCCGCCGGACGCGCCTCCGGGTCCACCTTCGTGCACTGACCCGCGGCCACCAGCGTCTTCTCCGCGAACGAGCCGATGCCCAGGGCCGGGGTCAGCTCCGTGCCGTCTTCCAGTGTCATCTTCTGCTTCGCGTTGTGCGTCGCGAAGCAGTACCACGGCTCACCGCGCCGACACGCCCGGCACTGGCCGCACACCGCGCGCCAGTTCAGGATGACGAAGTCGCCCGGCTCCACCTCTGTCACGCCCGGGCCCACCGCCTCGACGATGCCGGACGCCTCGTGCCCGAGCAGGAACGGGAACTCGTCGTTGATCCCGCCCTCGCGGTAGTGCAGGTCGGTGTGGCACACCCCGCAGGCCTGCACCTTCACGACGGCCTCGCCCGGGCCGGGGTCGGGCACGTTGATCGTCACCAGCTCGACCGGCGCGCCCTTGGTCCGCGCGATGACCGCCTTGACCTGCTGGGGCATGATGGGGGGTCCTTTCCAAGTGGGGACACTTCACATGGATCGTACGCACGGCACCTGCCCGAACGGGTAACGCATCCGATTCGT
This sequence comes from Actinospica robiniae DSM 44927, assembly GCF_000504285.1. Classification (NCBI taxonomy): domain Bacteria; kingdom Bacillati; phylum Actinomycetota; class Actinomycetes; order Catenulisporales; family Actinospicaceae; genus Actinospica; species Actinospica robiniae. The sequence continues at coordinate 3,030,418 of NZ_KI632511.1, forward strand.
CCGGAAGATCCAAGTTTTTACCTTGCCACCCGTTACATACCCCTCGCTCCAGGTTACCCAGTTGAGGTCGAGAGAAGGGGTTCACCATGATCACGCAGCAGGAGATCTCCGGCTTGCTCAACCAGCAGGTGCTGGGCAGCAGCGGGCAGAAGATCGGCCAGGCCAAGCACGTCTTCTACGACGACGCCACCGGCCGGCCCGAGTGGGTCACCGTCAAGACCGGCATGTTGGGCGGCAACGAGACGTTCATCCCGATCCGGGACGCGGTCGCATCGGAGGGCCACCTGAAGGTCCCCTACTCCAAGGACAAGATCAAGTCCGCGCCGAACGTGGACGTCGACGCGAAGGGCCACCTCTCCGCGCAGGAGGAGCGCCGGCTCTACAGCTTCTACGGCATCGACGGAAGCGCCCCCGGGCCGCGGGCCGCCGGGCAGCAGCGGATGGGGAACGAGCAGCGGGCGGCAGCCGACCAGCGAGCGGCCGGACAGGTGTCCGGCCAGGCCGCGAGCCAGCGGGCGGCCGAGGAGCAGCAGGCAGCGGCTCCCCGGGCCGCGGCGCCGCAGGCAGGCGCGGACGCCGCGATGAGCGCCGACGCCGGTTTGGCCGACGACGCGATGACGCTGTCGGAAGAGAAGATGCACGTGCGGGTCGAGCGGCGCGAGAGCGGCCAGGCCAGGTTGCACAAGTACATCGAGTCCGAAGAGCGCGAGGAGACCATTCCGCTGCGCCACGAGGAGGCGCGCCTGATCCGCGAGCCGATCACCGACGCGAACCGCGGCGACGCGGTGGCCGGGCCGGAGCTCTCCGAGTCCGACCACGTGGTGACCCTGCACGCGGAGAAGCCGGTCGTGGAGACCACGGTGGAGCCGACCGAGCGGGTCCGCCTGGCGGTCGAGGAGCACACCGAACAGCAGACCGTCCGCGGCACGGTGCGCCGGGAGCAGATCCGGATCGAGGACGCGCCCGACGACGATCAGAGCCGCTGACCGAGCGGAGGCAGGCGACGCGGGCAGGCGGCGACGCGGCGACTCAGCATGGTGCGGAAACGCGGTGCTGAACCGCCGCCACGCCGCCTGCCCGCGATCGTGAAGTTTTGCTGCTCCCGGGCTTCAGCAACTCTCGATGGACCGCATCGGCCGCCACAGGGCAGGCTGGGGACGCGGTCGCGGCCGGCGACTACGCCGCGATTCCCGCCGTTTCCCCTGTTCAGCCATTGCCTGGAGGCAGCCGAAGTGAAAGCGCTCGTGAAGGCCGAAGCCGAGCCCGGACTGTGGCTGATGGACGTGCCGGAGCCCGAGCTAGGCCCCGGCGAGGTGCTGATCAAGGTGCTGCGTACCGGGATCTGCGGCACCGACCTGCACATCCGCGCCTTCGACGCGTGGGCCCGGCAGGCCGTGCGGACCCCGCGGGTGCTCGGGCACGAGTTCGTCGGCGAGGTCGTCGAGCTCGCCCCGGGCGTCGCGGACATCGCCGTCGGCGACCTGGTCAGCGGCGAGGGACACCTGGTGTGCGGCAAGTGCCGCAACTGCCTGGCCGGTCGGCGGCACCTGTGCCGCAGCACGATCGGGCTCGGCATCGGGCGCGACGGCGCCTTCGCCGAGTACGTCACGCTCCCGGCCTCGAACGTGTGGGTGCACCGGGTCGACGTCGACCTGGACGTCGCGGCGATCTTCGACCCCTTCGGCAACGCCGTGCACACCGCGCTCTCCTTCCCGCTGGTCGGCGAGGACGTGCTGGTCACCGGCGCGGGCCCGATCGGCATCATGGCCGCGGCGGTGGCCCGGCACGCCGGCGCGCGCAACGTGGTGATCACCGACGTCAGCCCGTACCGGCTGGAGCTGGCCGAGAAGGTGGGCGTGAGCCTGGCGCTGAACGTGGCCGAGACCACCATCGAGCAGGGCCAGCAGCTGCTCGGCCTGCGCGAGGGCTTCGACATCGGGCTGGAGATGTCCGGCCGGCCCGAGGCACTGCGCGACATGATCGCGAACATGACGCACGGCGGCCGGATCGCCATGCTCGGGCTGCCGGCCGAGGAGTTCTCGGTCGACTTCGCCCGGATCGTCACCTCCATGATCACCCTCAAGGGCATCTACGGCCGGGAGATGTTCGAGACCTGGTATGCCATGTCGGTGCTGCTGGAAGGCGGCCTGGACCTGAGCCCGGTGATCACCGGCCGGTACGGCTACGCGGACTTCGACGCGGCCTTCGACGACGCCGCCGGCGGCCGCTGCGGCAAGGTCATCCTCGACTGGACCGTCTGAGCCGGCTCGCTTCCGCCCGCTTCGCCACCTGCAGAACAAGGAGTTCCAAGATGCTCGACTCCCTCCGCGCGGACCTGAAGGCCACGCTCGACGAGATCCGCGACGCCGGGCTGCACAAGCCCGAGCGGGTGATCGGCACGCCGCAGAGCGCCACGGTGGCCGTCACCGCCGGAGGGCGTCCCGGCGAGGTGCTGAACTTCTGCGCCAACAACTACCTGGGCCTGGCCGACAACGCCGAGGTCGTCGCGACCGCGAAGGAGTCGCTGGACCGGTGGGGCTACGGTATGGCCTCGGTCCGGTTCATCTGCGGCACGCAGGAGGTGCACAAGGAGCTCGAGGCCCGGCTTTCGGGCTTCCTTGGCATGGAGGACACCATCCTCTACAGCTCCTGCTTCGACGCCAACGGCGGCGTGTTCGAGACCCTGCTGGACGAGCGCGACGCGGTGATCTCGGACGCGCTCAACCACGCCAGCATCATCGACGGCATCCGGCTGTCGAAGGCGCGGCGCTTGCGCTACGCCAACCGCGACATGGCCGACCTGGAGCAGCAGCTCAAAGACGCCACCGCGGGCGAGGCCCGGCGCAAGCTGGTCGTCACCGACGGCGTCTTCTCCATGGACGGCTACATCGCCCCGCTGACCGAGATCTGCGACCTGGCCGAGCGCTACGGCGCGATGGTTATGGTGGACGACTCGCACGCGGTCGGCTTCGTCGGCCCGGGCGGGCGCGGCACGCCGGAGCTGCACGGCGTGATGGACCGCGTCGACATCCTCACCGGCACGCTGGGCAAGGCGCTCGGCGGCGCGTCCGGCGGCTACGTCAGCGCGCGGGCCGAGATCGTGGCGCTGCTGCGCCAGCGCTCGCGCCCGTACCTGTTCTCCAACTCGCTCGCGCCGGTGATCGCCGCCGCGTCGATCAAGGTGCTTGACCTGCTCGAGGACGCCGGCGGCCCCGGCGCCGAGCTGCGCGCCCGCCTCGCCGCGAACACCGCGCTCTTCCGTTCCCGGATGGCCGCGGAGGGTTTCGAGATCCTGCCGGGCGAGCACCCCATCGCCCCGGTGATGATCGGCGACGCCGAGCAGGCCGGGCGGATGGCCGAGGCCCTGCTCGAGCACGGCGTCTACGCGATCGGCTTCTCCTTCCCGGTGGTCCCGCACGGCAAGGCCCGGATCCGGGTGCAGCTCTCGGCCGCCCACTCGACCGAGGACGTCGAGCGCGCGGTGGCGGCGTTCGTGGCCGCGCGGGAGTCGATGAGATGATCGAGGGGTGATCGATTCCCGCCGGCTGCGCACCCTGCGGGCCGTCGCGGACCACGGAACGGTGACCGCGGCGGCCGCCGCGCTGTACCTGACTCCTTCGGCCGTCTCCCAGCAGCTCGCGGCGCTGGAGCAGGAGGTCGGGCACCAGGTGCTGGTGCGCGAGGGCCGCGGGGTGCGGCTCACCGCCGCCGGCGAGATCCTGCTGCGCCACTCGCACGCCGTGCTCGCGCAGCTCGAGCAGGCGCAGGCCGAGCTCGCCGCCTATGCCTCCGGCGCCGCGGGTGAGGTCACGGTGGCCTCGTTCGCCACCGGCATCGCCGCGATCGTCGCGCCCGCGATGCGCGAGCTCGGGGTGAGCGCGCCCGGGATCCGCCTGGAGGTGCGCGACGCCGAGGGCGACGCCAGCCTGATGCTGGTGCTGGACGGCCGCGCGGACCTGGCCGTCGCGGTGGAGTATCGCGGCGCGCCCGGCGAGGACGACCAGCGGCTGTCCCGATTCCCTTTGTACGCCGAGCCTTTCGACGCGGTGCTGCCGCGCGGCCACCGGCTCGCCGAGCAGGCGGCCGTCGCCGTCGCCGATCTGGCGGACGAGCCGTGGATCGGCCCCTACCCGGGCAATCCCTGCCACGACGTGGTGATGCTGGCCTGCGAGACCGCGGGATTCCAGCCGCGGCTGGCCCACTCTTCCGACGACTTCCGCGCAGTGGCCGCGCTGGCCGGCGCGGGTGCGGGCGTCGCACTCGTGCCGCGTTCGGCTTTGCGCGGCGTCGAACTGCCCGACGTCGTCATGCTCCCGCTCGTGGGCACCCCGGCGACCCGCCGCGTGTTCGCCGCCGTCCGCCGCGGCGCGCAGGAACACCCCCTTCTCCGGCCTGTTCTCGACGCTCTTCGCTGCGCGGCGGCCGACGCGCATCTCGTGTAACGCCGCGCGGTACTCGCGATCGCGTGGGGTGTCGTTGCGTCGCCCTGAGGTCGACAAAAGTCCTAGTTGCTTCGTGATCCGTGCATTCAATCACGGCAGCCGCACCCTGAACATGGACTTATGACAGCACCGCACTCCCCCGCCACTTCGACAGCCGTCCTGACTTCCAACGGTTACCAGCTCGACGCCGATCCGCGCCGCCTCGGGCGTCTCGAGCCCGTGCCCGACGTCGAGCGCCATGACCGCGAGGCCCTGAGGGCGCGTCTCGCCCGGGACGGGTACCTGTTCCTGCCGGGATTCCTAGACCGCGAGAGCGTCCTGGACTTCCGTCGCCACTACTTCGCGCAGCTGGCTGACAGTGGGCTGACACGGTTCGGTACCGACCCTGCGGACGGGATCGCGGCGGAGGGCGGCGTCCTCGACCGGGAGCGGCTGCGGCACGTGCTGTTCCAGCAGATCGTGCCGGGTGCGGCGTATGAGGCGCTGTGCCGGGATCCGCGGATCGTCGCGTTCTACCGCTGGTTCCTCGGAGCCGACGAAGTGCACCTGCACCGCCGCAAGATCATCCGGCACGTCGGGCCCGGCGAGGCCGGCGTCGGTGTGGCGACGCAGGCGCACTACGACCTCGTCTACCTGCGCGAGGGCACGGATCGGGTGCTCTCCTCCTGGATCCCGCTCGGCGACTGCCCGATCGAGCGCGGCCCGCTGATCTACCTGGAGCGCAGCCACCTGCGGGTGCGCGCGGACGAAGCGGCCGGCCGGCTCAAGCGCCCCGCGGCCTCGATGACCGCGGACCTGCCCGCGCTGGCCGAGGAGTACGACGCGCGCTGGCTGATGACCGACTTCCAGGCCGGCGACATGATGGTGCACGGCCCGCACATCATCCACGCCTCGCTCGACAACCAGGACCCGCGCGGCGTGATGCGGCTGTCCACCGACATCCGTTACCAGGCCGCCGCCGACCAGATCGACCAGCGGTGGCAGAACCACTGGCACGACGCGGACGGCCTATGACGCGCTCGACCCCGGGCGCACTCGCCCCGGCCGCCTTGTCCAACCGTGTCCAACCGTGACCAGGTTCGGGCACGGGGCGGCCGGGTCGCCATCACCATGACGGCATGACACGTCTTGGCATTCCGCGGACCCTGCGCGGACTCATCGTGGCCCTCGCGCTGGGCCTGAGCGGGCTCGCCGCGGCGCCCGCCCATGCGGACACGCGGCTACCCGCGCCGACCGGGCTTGAAGTCCTGCACGTGACGGACACGACGGCCGACATGTACTGGAGCAGCTCGTGTTACTCGACGGGCGACGTGGTGCAGCGCTACGTCAGCGGATCATGGCAGACCTATGCGACCGGGAGCTGTGAATACCTCGCGCTGACCGGGCTGGCTCCTGGCACGACGTACACGTTCCGCGTGTACTCGGCCGCGGTGCCCGACATCGGATACGCGCAGAGCCCGCCTTCCGCCGCCGTCTCCTTCACCACGCTTTCCGGGCCGGACACGGTGCCGCCTTCCAAGCCCGGTACGCCGAGCTTCAGCGGCGTCACCACGACGGTGGTGAACGTCTTCTGGGGCCAGTCCACTGATAACGTCCAGGTCGCCGGCTATTACTTGCAGGAGCTGGTGAACGGCACCTGGACTACGATCCGCACCGTCGCGCCGTCGGGCAACTCGCAAGGTATCAGTGGCCTGTCTCCGTCGACCTCGTACACATTCGCCGCAATCGCGTTCGACGCACGAGGCAACACCTCGACGCGCTCCGACCCCGGTACCGTCACGACCTTGGCCATCACCGCCACACCGTCCTGCCAGGCCAACCTGCAGGTGTACGGCGGCGGAGGATTCACCCTCACCGCGAACATCGTCAACACAACGGCCTCTGATATCAGCGGCTGGTCATTCGGATTCTCGTTGGTGTCGACCGCGAGCGTCGGCAGCGTCTTCAACAGCGTGCTCACCCGCAGCGGCAACACCGGCACGATCACAGCCGCGTCGTACGACGGCACGATCGGACAAGGCGGATCGCTACTCGTCGGCTTCACCGGCACCGCGCCGGCGGCCACCCCGCCGAGCGGGTTCAGCTTCGACGGCGTGCCCTGCACAGGAGCCTGATCCGCGGCTAGTCTGGTCGCCCATAGACACCGGTTCCCCTGTCGGCGGACGTCCGCGCACAGACCCGGGCGACCCGGTGCGCACCACCGCCGAGCTCGCCCGGCTCCTGCGCGAACTGCGCCGCCGCCACGCGCGGCGGCTCGGGCGGGCCGAGCCCAGCTACCGCGAGCTGGCCGAGGCGACCGGCTGGTCGCACGGGATCATCGGCGAGTACCTGACCGGGCGGGTGCTGCCGCCGACCGACCGCTTCGACATCCTGGTCCGCCTGCTCGGTGCGAGCCCGGCGGAGCAGGGCGCGTTGGCCACGGCCCGGGACGGGGTCGAGGAGGCGCGGCGACCGCCACGAAACGAGGGGGTGGCGGAGCGCGCGCCTCGGCAGCTGCCGATGGACGTGTACGGGTTCACTGGCCGGGCGGCCGACTTGGCGGCCTTGGACGCGTTGGCTTTCGCGCCATCCGAGGGGGATGGCCGCGCGGCCGCGATCTCGGTCGTCTCCGGCACCGCCGGCGTGGGCAAGACCGCGCTGGCGGTGCACTGGGCTCATCGCGCCGCCCGTCGCTTCCCCGACGGACAGCTGTACCTCGATCTACGCGGCTACGGCCCGGAACCGCCGGTGGAGCCGGCCGAGGCGCTGGCCCGGCTGCTGCGCGGACTCGGTGAGTCCGAGCCGCGACTACCGGCCGAGACCGCCGATCGCGCCGCGCTTTACCGCACGCTGCTGGCCGGGCGCCGCACGCTCGTCGTGCTGGACAACGCGGCCGACGCGGAGCAAATACGTCCCCTGCTGCCCGGCGCGTCGTCGTGCTTCGTCGTGGTGACGAGCCGGGACGACCTGCCCGGGCTGGTGGCGCGCGAGGGCGCGCGGCGGATCGGCCTGACCGCGCTGCCGATGCATGAGGCGACCGCGCTTCTTCGTACTCTGATCGGAACGCAGCCGCAGGAGCAGGAGCGGACTCCGGGCTCGGCGGAGCTGGCGGAACTGGCGGAACTGGCAGGACTAACCGAGCTGGCCGAGCGTTGCGCCCGGCTGCCTCTCGCCTTGCGGATCGCCGCGGAGTCGGCCTCGGCGGGGCCGGGGCACGGACCCGCACGACTGCTCTCCGGCCTGCGCGACGAGCAACGACGTCTCGACCTGCTCGATGCCGCTGGGGACCCGCGGACAGCGCTGCGGTCTGTGTTCTCGTGGTCGTTTCGTCAGCTCTCTGCGCCTGTGGCGCGCGCGTTCGCCCTGCTCGGGCTTCACCCGAGTCGCGAGTTCGACGCCTTCGCCTTGGCAGCGCTCACCGATCTGGACGTGGCCGGCGCCGAAGACCTGATGACGCAGCTCACCCGTGCCCATCTCGTCGAAGCCGCCGCGGGTGACGGCTTCGCCCTGCATGACCTCCTACGCGCCTATGCCGCCGAGCGAGCCGAAGAGTGCTGCGTCAGCGACGACCGAAATGCCGCGCTCTCCCGGCTCCTCGACTACTACCTCGGCACGGCGGCAGCGGCGATGAACACCCTCTTCCCGCATGACCGGCACAGCCGCCCCGAGGTCACTGCGCCCCTGACTCCCGTCCCGCCGGTACATCAGGCGAGCGACGCAGCACTCTGGCTTGATCGGCAGCGAACTGCACTGGTTGCCGCAGGAGTGCACGCCGCGGGGCACGGCTGGCCGCAGCACTGCGTCGACCTATCGCGTGTGCTGTGGCGCGCATTCGAGGTGGGTGGGCATTATCAGGATGCGCTGGCGTTGCACACCGCAGCGGTGGGCGCGGCAGAGGATTGCGGCCATGGGCACGCGGCCGTCCTGGCGAACCTGGGCAGCATCCGCTGGTGGCTCGGCGACCACCAAGCGGCCCGAGCGGACTTCGAGCAGGCGCTGGAGGAACACCGGCACGCCGGCGACCACGACGGCGAGGCCCGGGCACTGGCCCGGCTCGGACTGGTACAAGAGCGGCTCGGCGATTATCAGGCCGCGGCGAAACACCTCGGCCGAGCCCTGGAGCGCCATCGTGCTGCCGGAGACCGGCACGGCGAAGGCTCGCAGCTGATCAACCTCGGCGCGCTCCATCGACGGCTGGGCGAGCACGAGCAGGCGGCCCGTGAGCTATCGCAGGCTGCTGAAATCTTCGTCGAGCTGAACGACGCGCGGCTCGAGGGCTACGCGCTCGGCAATCTCGCCTTGGTACACAGCGAATCCGGCCGCTCCGAGGAGGCGTTGGCGCACCTCGAGCGTTCGCTTCAGCTGTGCCGCCGGAGCGGGGACCGCGGCGGCGAAGGCAGCGCACTCAGCACGATCGGCGCCGTCCACGGGCGCGCCGGCAGGCACGTCGCAGCACTCGGGTACCTGCGTCGTGGGCTCGCATTGAGCCGGGAGACCGGGGACCGCAGCCTGGAGACCGAGACGCTGAACTGCCTGGGTGAGACACTGCTGGCCATCGGCCGTATCGGCACGGCCGAGGCCAGGCACCAGGCCGCGCTCGAACTGGCTGAAGGCAACGGCGACCGCTTCGAGCACGCCCGAGCCGCACGAGGCCTCGCCGCGGCACTGGAGCAGGGTGGATACGTCGAGGATGCCCGCAAATACCGCGAGCTAGCCCACGACCTGCACCGAAAGCTCGGCATCGAGCGCGACGGCGATCGGCCCGGTTCGCCCTAGCAGGGGATGCCGTTGACGGTCAGGTCCGTCGGCACGGACGTGGCAGCCGCACGTGCGCTCCACCCGAAGGATGTCACCGCGCCGCTGGCGATCGTCCCGTTATACGACGCGTTCGTCGCGGCGGCGGTGAACCCGTCCGGCGCCGTCAGGTTCGACTGCCAAGCGGAAATGCCGGTGGTGTACTCGTTGAAAGTCCAGCGCACCGTCCACCCCGTGATGGCGCTAGGCCCGTTGTCGGCAATGGAGATCTGGGCGATGAAGCCGCCCGACCACTCATCCTCGATCGTGTACGTGCACGAGACCGCCGGCGACGTGGCCGCCTGTGCAGGCGCTCCCGCCACAGCCGCGACAAGCAGCCCACCGACCCCGGCCGCCAAGAACCGACCGCGCATCCCGCCCCCTCGACACCGCCGACGAATGCTGACAAGCACGGTGAAAGCATACTGACGGTCGAACTGAAATCCAGTAGCAGATGCTCGATCATGAGACCTACCCTGCGGCCCTGCCCGACGACACTGCGGGCTACGGTTTTATCGACGCGGCGACGCCCGAGTTGGTGCTGGCACTCCGGCAACCGTGGCGTGGCCTAACGCGAGGGATGATCAGCTGAGTGCTGGTGGGGCGTAGTGGCCTGTCAGCCGGGTGGTCGTCGTGGTGTGGGCGGCCGCTCCGCGCCGCCCGGTTCTTCTGTCCACCCGCCCACCCGTTGCGTCGCGGGGCGGGGCGGGCTGCAGTTTCGAGATCGAAAAACGCCGCTGGCAGGCCCTTCCCTCGGAGAGAATGCCGGATTCTGTGGGGTGGTGTGGTTGGCGGGGCGGGCTGTTGTTTGGGGTGGTGGGGTTGCGGGTGTGTGCTCTCTCCTCGGCCGGTCCCCGGAGGCAATCAGGAACCTGCCGGGAGCTCAAGCGGCGGTGGCTTCCGCTCATGCTCGATCTTGCATCGCGCCGCTTGACCTCCCGACAGAACCCTGATCGGGCTTCGCCTGCCCGACCGAGGAGAGAACACACCCCCTGAGGGTCCGGTGCGAGCTGCGCTCGGGCCGGATCCCGCCCCGTGGCCCGGCCGCGCTCGATCCGGAAGAATCCTGCATCACCGTTCCAGACCGCCCTCTTCTTCTCTACTTCTTCAACGCCGGGAAGCGCGCCCGAGTGCCCGGAATCTCCATTATTTTTTCTTTTCCAGCAAAGGCCGGATTCACGGCTTTTGTCGGTAGTGGCGTCTAGCATGGAGAGTACGGAGGATCGGGGCGTGCGACGGGAGGGGTGGTGGACGGGATGGCCGGGCAGATGACGCCAGGGGTGTGGCCGAAAACGATGCAGGAATTCCCCTCGGCGTGCGACCGGGCCACGCGATCCCGTGCAGTGCATGAGCCCCGGGCGGATCCGACCGGGGCGATGCAGAATCCCTCCGCATCGGACACGGCCGGCCTGCGGAATTCTGCCGCAGGTCTGGGATCGGGGTCGACGCACCAGCGCGGTGCAGGATCTCACATCAGGCGCGACCCGAGCACCGACACCTTCGCGCGGATCGAGGACCGGGAAGCCCAGGCCGGATCACGGCGATGCAGAATCCCTCCGGATCAAGCGCGACCGGGCCACCGGACGGGACTCGGCCCGAGCACAGCTCACACCACTCCCCCAGGGGGTGGGCTCTCTCCTCGGTCGGGCAGGCGAAGCCCGATCAGGGTTCTGCCGGGAGGTCAAGCGGCGCCATGCAAGATCCAGCATCAACGAGGGCCACCGCCGCTTGACCTCCCGGCAGGTCCCTGATTGCCTCCGGGGACCGGCCGAGGAGAGAGCACACCCCCGCAACCCCACCACCCCCAACGTCAACCCGCCCCACCAACGACAGCACCCACGCGAACCCGGCACTCTCTCCGAGAGAAGGGCCCGCCAGCGGCGCTTTTCAATCTTGAAACCTCAGCCCACCCGCCAACGCAACGGGTGGGCGGGCGGTCAGACGAACCTGGGCGACGCGAAGCGGCCGCCCACACCCCACGACCACCCCGAACCGACAAGCCACCACATCCCACCGGCACCCAGACGATCATCAACTCGCAGTAGGCATCGGGCGCTCGCTGCTGCGTCGACTTCTCGATGATGCGGCGGCTAGGAGCTTCGCGCGGATCAGTCTGAGCGTCGAGCAGGGCAATGGCGCACGGCTGCTCTTCGAGTCCGAGGGCTTCGTCGTTGTCGGCACCGACGCCGCCGGGAGATTGACCACGCTGCGGGAATCGGACTGACACCGGTGGCCGCTTCTGTCGGCGCCTTCTGCCATCATCCGGCTCATGACTTCGGATCCTCCCGCCCTCGCAGGCCTCGACGATGTCGACTGGGCTTCGTTGGAGCATGCGTACGGACTGGCTGACGACGTTCCGGCTGTGCTGCGCGCGCTCGCGAGCAGGGATGACGAGCAGGCTGAAGCCGCGCTCGACGAGCTGCACGGCAGCATCTGGCATCAGGGTTCGGTCTATCCGGCTACGGTCCCGGCCGTGCTCTTTCTGGCCGGGATCGCCGCGTCCGGGGCAGCGGGCTCGCGCACGGCGGAGGTGTTGCAGCTGCTCGGACGCATCGCGAAGAGCACGGACCTGCGCGGGATCGAGGAGCCCGACGCCGTACGCGGCGCGGTTGCCGCGCAGTACGACGCCATCGCAACCCTCCTCAACGATCCCGACGCCGAGATCCGCACGGCCGCGACGCTCGTACTCGTCCACGGTGCGGCGCAGGACGGCGCACGATCCCTGATTCTTCAGCGTTGGCGCGCGGAGACTGAGGCGTTGCCGCGAGCCGAGCTGCTGCGCGCGATGGTCCGCGTGGATGCCCCTGCTGCCGCGGTTCTGGCCGACGAGGCGCTTGAGGCCACCGCTGCCGCCGCCCAGCGCTCGCCGGACGAGGCCGTGCTGCGGGTCAGTTGCGCACTCGCATGGATCCTCGCCGGGCGAGCCTTCGACGAGCGCGCGCTCAATACGGCTTTGGCTCCCATCCCGGCTGATTCAGAGCTCTTTTATGTGCTCGTCGATGAGCTGGCTGAACGCCAGGGTCCGCAGGCTGCGGTCGAACTCTTGGTCGCGGGACTGGAGCGCGCCCTCGGCGCGCCGAGCGGCCTGGTCGACCCTTACCTGCTGGCGGCCAGAGGGCTGATAACGGCTCACCGCACCGCATCGGGACCTTTGGCGACGCCGCTCGCGCGTCTGCTGGACTGGCCCGGTCCCGCCCGCCGCGCCGTGAGCCTGCTTGAGCTGCTTGAGCCTGCCGCAGCCGCCCCTGCCGCGCGGGATCGTCTCGTTGCGCTGGCCAGAACGGAGAGCGAGCCAGACTCCGACGATGCGGTGCTCGCCGACGAAGCCCTCGCTTGCCTAGCCCGCTGGAACGACGCGGTAGTGCCAGGGCTGCTGGCTGGCGCGCTCACCGATCGGCCCCAGACGCTCGACGCCGTCGCGGGATATCGCGCAGACCGCGAGGGCGTCGCGATGTCTTTCCATGTCGACCTGCTGGCTGCGATCCGGCGCCGCCTCAACGAGATCTGCGATGCCGCGCACGAACCGTCGGACGAGGTCGGGAACCCGTTCATCCTGGTCCGGACGAGCAACGAGCCCGCTCAACTCGCCAAGATCCTCACCTCGTGGGGCACACTCGCTCAAGCCGCCGCCCCGGAGCTGACTCGGATTCTCGGCCTCAAGCCTGTTTCCGCAGCCCGAGCGTTGGCCGCGATCCGCGCGCAGTCACCCGCATGCGTGGCGGCGCTGCACGACGTCGCGCGGTCCGCCGACGGGCGTGACGCAGTCCCAGCCCGCGTGGCAGCGGCTCAGGCTATCCGTACGCTGACACGGGAAGCAGGTCCGCTGCTGGCCGCGGTGCAATTCGGGCTCACAACGACGAGCAAGAACCCAGATGATCGCGCCACTGCGGCCGACGCCGTGGACGAGCTCTCGGAGCATGCCGACCTTCTCGTCCCGCTGCTTCTCCAGGCGCTGCAAGATATTCCGGTCCCGACACCGAGCCTGCCGGCCCACCAGGCGCGCATGGCACTCGGCCGCGCGCTGTGGCATCTCACGACCCGGCCCGCTTTCGTCATCGAGGTGCTCCGCGACGTTCTCGATCTCGCTGGTGAGAGCCTCACCGGCTGGACCGTCGCCAGGGCGGCCGAATTCGTCGCCGACCACGCCGTCGAACTCGGCCCGCAGGCCCTCGAACTGATCCCCGGCCTCGAAGCGGCTCTGGCCGATCCCATCTCCACCGCGGCCGCCGCGCGAGCCCTGAGTATGCTCGCTCCCTGACACGAACGCGCGGGCGGCACCAATCCGCTGGGATCGATGCCGCCCGCCCGCTCTCGGGGCTACCGCGTGCTCAGCGTCACGAACTGGCCCGTGTCGCCCGCCTTCTGCTGCTCAAGGCGCATGCGGCCCTGGGAGAACTCGAGCGCGAGACCGCTGTCGCGGTTCACCAGGCGGTAGGTGGTCGAGCCCGCGATCGAGGTGCCGTTCGTGGCCACCGCCTGCAGATACCACTGGTCGCTGCCGGCCGAGGTGCCCAGGCTGCTGCTCGTGAGCGGCGTGCTGTCGGGCTGCTGGGCGGCGGACGTGGCGACGGCGCCGATGGCCCGCTGCGTGGCCGCCGTATCGCCGGAGATCTGCAGGTCCTGGCCTGTCTCCGGGTTCACCAGACGGTAGAAGCCACTGTCGTTCCCGGGCGAGCTCGGGTCCGCCACCGGCACCAGCTGCCACGACGAGGAGCTGGTGGCCTTGCCGTCGCCGCCGACGAGGCCGGGGCCGCCGTTCGCGTTCACGGCCTTGCCGCCGACCCGCAGGATGTATGAGGTCGTCGAGTCCACGGCGTCTCCGGCGGTGTCGAGCGCCTTGTGCTCGGCCGAGAGGCCGGTCGGGTCGGCGACGGCAGCCTGGTCGACGTCGTAGACGGCGCCGGACAGGTCGGAGATGGTGAGGAACGAGCGGCCGGTCACGTTCTGGTTGGTGAGGCTGCCGTCGTCGAGCGTGGTCAGGTAGCCGCCGTCGGAGCCGGACGGGCTGAGGCCGACGATCGTCCACGAGTCCGGGTCGCCGAGGTTCGTGGTCTCGTAGACGTTGCCGTCGTAGCCCACGATCCGGTAGGTCTGCGAGTAGGCGTCGTAGCTGATCGCCGACTCGTTGTTGAGCGAGGGAAGGTAGATCAGCTTCGAGTTCGGGTCCTGATAGAACTGGCTGCCGGTGATGAGCGTCTCGACGTTGGCGGCGCCGGAGACGGGGTCGGTCTCGGTGATCCGGATCCCGCCGGTGATCTTCACGCCGTTCACGTACTGGTCGGCCACCCCCAGGACGTTCATGTTCTGGCCGGTCACCGGGTCGGTGTAGCTGACGCCCTGGGTCATCGACTGGCCGGTCGCGTCGTCCACGACGGTGTGCGCGAGCGAGTTCACCGTGTAGGTGTCGCCCTTGCCGTCGGAGAAGTCGAACAGGTGGTTGCTCGGCACGTTCGTCGACTGGTAGGACGCCGAGGCGTTCGCGCCGGAGCCGTTCCAGGTGACCGCGTCCGTGGTGGGCGAGTACGCCACGTTCAGTCCGCCGACCGAGCCGACGTTGCCGTCGACGCCGCCCACGCCCGGCTGCGACCACGCGCCGTCGTACCACTTCTGCCAAGTCCCGGACGCCATGCCGCCACTGATCGGCGCGCGCGCCATCTCGGTCCAGCTGGCGACGGTGGAGGCGGAGGGCTTCTTGTAGATCTTGACGTTGTAGGTGATGTAGAAGTACCCGGTGGAGTAGTCCACGAAGAGCCGGCAGCCCGAGTCGCCGAACGGGTACGTCGTGCCCGGCGACGAGGTGGTGTCCACCACTTGATCGTCATCCCAGGCCGAGGTCAGCGCCGGCCCGGCGTACTGCCAGGACTGGCCCTGATCCTTCGAGGTGGCAAGCAGGATCCGGTCGTTGTGCAGGCCGGTCGAGATCTTCTCCGCGACGGTCGCGCCGGCGCCCTTCACGTCCCAAGGGTCGAACTGGTATTCGTCGTTGAGCAGCGCGTGCCAGGTCCCGGATGAAGGGTCCACCCACACGCCGATGACGTCGCAGTGGTCGTCTTCCTGCGGCGAGGGGATCGGATGTGTGGCGGACCCGTCGACCTGGTAGCAGACCGACCCCGGGTCGCCGTAGTACGCGTCGGCGGTCGCCTGGGTGGTGCTGCCGCCGACGCCGGCGCTCACCGCGCCGAGGTCGGTGTTGGTGAACGTGTTCGCCCAGGCGTGTGCCGGGTTCGTGTCGTACGGGGTGTCGCCGGTCGTCCAGTGGAACTGGCCGTCGGCCCCGATGAACGCCGAGCCGGCGATGTCGCTGAGCAGTTCGCCGTTGAGGTGCGCGGTTCCGGTGGCCGTGTACTGCGGTGGAGTCGCGGTGTCGGCCTCGGCCGTCACCGGCAGGGCCATCGCGGTGGCGGCGCTGAGCGCGACGCCGGGCAGCAACCGCCGCGTCCAGCGCGTCCGAGCGGAATCGGTTCGTAGCATCGAAGTTCCCTTTCCTCTCCCCTGGGATACGGGAGATGAGGGTAGTAAGCGCTTGCTGTCTGGTGAACGTACACGACAGACATCGGATGTGACAAGAGCGGGAGCGAGGTCACTCCGGCAGGTAGATGGCTCTACATACCAGCGCAAATAGGAATGTTTTCGGCGAATCAGTGCCCGCATCTAGGTCGACTCGACGCCGTGCTGCGCTAGTAAGCGCTTGCATCAGCGTTGCCTTCCTTGCCGAACGGCCGCCCCGCTCCTACTCTCCCCGGGAGCGCTCACACCACGGAGCGCGACGGGCGATCACGCAGCCGGAGTCAGCATGAGAAGACGCGCACTCACCGCACGCATCCTGCTGGCCTGCGCGGTCGCAGCCGGTACCGGCGGGCTCGTCGCGGGCATTGCCGACGTGGGCAACGCGGCCGGCGCGGCCTACTACGTCGCCCCGACCGGCAGCGACAGCGCCGCCGGGACGCAGGCAGCACCTTGGGCGACCTTCGCGCACGCGCAGTCCGTCGCACAGCCGGGCGACACGGTCTACTTCCGCGGCGGGACCTACACGTACACGCACGCCGACAGCAGCTGCTCGAGCGAGACCGCGAGCGTCGACGGGATCACCCTGAACAAGAGCGGCAGCTCCGGGAACCTGATCAACTACGTCGCCTATCCGGGCGAGCACCCGGTCTTCGACTTCTCGAAGGACGCGGACGACTGCCGGATCAAGGGCTTCGACGTCACCGGCAGCTACATCCACCTCAAGGGCCTCGAGGTCGAGGGAGTGCCGCAGAACAACGACCTCAACCACGAGTCCTGGGGCATCTGGATCACCGGCAGCGACAACGTGTTCGAGCAGCTCAACCTGCACAACAACATGGGTCCCGGCCTGTTCATCCAGAACGGCGGCGGCAACCTGGTGCTGAACTCGGACTCGCACGACAACTACGACCCCAACAGCTCGGACGGCGCCGGCCAGAACGCCGACGGCTTCGGCGCGCACATCTCCGCCGGCTACCCGGGCAACGTGTTCCGCGGCGACCGGGCGTGGTGGAACTCCGATGACGGGTTCGACCTGATCAACGCGTACTCGTCGGTGACGATCGAGGATTCCTGGGCTTGGCGCAACGGCTACCTGCCGGAGACCACCACGGTCGCGCCGTCCGGCAACGGCAACGGGTTCAAGGCCGGCGGCTATGGCGGCGTCTACGTCGGCAACGGCGTCGTACACACCGTCGAGGACAGCGTGGCCTTCGACAACTCCGCGGCCGGGTTCTACGCGAACCACCACACCGTGGCAGACAACTTCTACAACAACACTGGTTACGACAACCACCCTGACTTCAACATGCTGGGTATCTCCTCGAGCGGCGCGGCGATCGGGATCGGCAACCTGCGCAACAACATCGCGTACGCCGGGAGTCTGACCTCGAACATGACCGGCACGAACGCGGCCGACAACTCGTGGAACCTGAGCGTGACGATGTCGGACTCGCAGTTCCAGAGCGTGTCCACGACGGGATGGGACGCGGCGCGCCAGTCCGACGGCTCGCTGCCGGCACTCCCCTACCTGCATCTGGCCGCGAACAGCACGCTGATCGACAAGGGCGTCAACGTCGGCCTGCCCTACAACGGCTCGGCCCCGGACCTCGGCGCCTTCGAGACCGGGTCGGTGACGGCGTCAGCCTCGCCGAGCCCGTCGGCCAGTCGCTCGGCAAGCCCATCGCCGAGCCCGTCACCGAGCAAGTCCGCGAGCGCGCCGCCGAGCCCGTCCGCATCAGCCACCACGCCGGTGCCGTCCGGTGCGTGCGCAGCTGCGTATGTGACTCAGACCTCGTGGTCAGGCGGCTTCCAAGGCCTGGTGACGGTGACCGCGGGCAGTTCCGCGATCACCGGTTGGACCGTCAAGTGGACACTTGTCAGCGGACAGACCATCACCGAGCTGTGGAACGGCACGCTGACGACCAGCGGCTCGAACGTCACAGTGACCAACGCCTCCTACAACGGCGCGTTGACCGCCGGCTCCTCGACCACTTTCGGGTTCACCGCCAACGGTTCCGCGTCCAGCCCGACCGTCAGCTGCTCAGCATCCTGACGCGAGGTCAGATCGGCTGGAAGCCCTTGGTGACGTGCTTGGTGAGCGCCAGGCGCATCGCCTCGCCGAGGCTTCCGGCGAAGATGATCTCAATGTTCTGTTTCACCTTGGCGGACACCTGGCCGAGTTGGTGCTCGTTGCCGACGGATGCGACCAGGCGCTGAGCGAAGGCCTGCTTGGCCGTGTGCGCCACGTCCCGGAGTGAGGCGACCGGCAGCAATTCGCCGGAGGGCGCGAGCACGCCGGCCACGGACACCTCGAAGCGCACCATCCGGCCGGTGAGCGCCGAGAGCACCGCGAGGGCCACTCCGACCTGGACGTTCGCGGTGTCGAGGGCGCCCTCGGTGGCCGGGACCGGGCCGTAACTCTGGAAGATCCGGAAGTCGTGGCCGGCGAACCAGGCGTCCCAGCCGCCGTCGCGCGGCGGAAGGAGGGTGGCCGCGTGGGCGCGCACGAAGGCGACGGCCTCGTTCGCGGCCTCATGCACGGCATCGACCGGCCAGTCCGTGACCTGCACGCGGCCCCGGCCCGCCCGGGCGGCGGCCTCGATCGGCACGAGCACGTCGTCCACCGGCGTCCAGGCGACGCCGAGTCGCTGCTCGGTGCGGTGCCGCGACCGATCTGAGATCCCGCTCAGCCGCTTGACCTCCGCGGTGGCGGTGATGATCCGCTCGAGGTCGGCCTCGTAGTCGACGACGACCTTCCCGTGGTCCGCCGGATCGAACCAGACCGGCACGTGCGCGCCCTGGAACTTCTGGGTGTGGGTCCGGGTGAGCACGGTCGCCTCGAACGGCGGCTCGGCCCGATCCTCCGGCACCACCCGCAGCACCATCCGGCAGTCGTACCAGGTGTGCGACAGGTCCTCGTCCGGGGCGAACGCCCCGCCGAGGCCGGATGCCGCCCCCAGCGTCGTGATCGAGAGGATCTCGCCGGTCGCTTTGCGGCCGTTACGGCGCAGTTCCTCCAACAGGTGCTTGTGCTTGAACAGCATCGACTCCCCCTCCATGGAGTGTCCACCCATCAACGCTCAGTGTACGGGCGGGCGCAATGCGTACGGTGCTCTTACTTTGACAACAGAGTTCAGATATCGCGCTATTCGGCCTATGAGACGCCAACACGACTACGACCTCCCGATCAACCTCGCCGAGAACGCCGCGTACGTTCTGGGCGTCGTGGCCACTGCGGTACTGCCCATCGTGCCGCGCACGCGCGCGCTCGGGACGAGTTTCGCCCTCCTGGCCCTCGTCGTGGCGCTTCTCGCGGCGAGGCGGGCCCCGGCCGCCGCCTGAGCCCCCGACGGGCGAAGGTCGCATTTCGGACGGATAGTGGTCACGACAGCGGAAGACCGAACTCCTCGGGAGTCGCCGTGGACCGTTACCCGCCCATCGCCGATCACGGCCTGATCGGCGACCTGCAGACCGCCGCGCTCGTCACCTCCCAGGGCGTGGTGGACTGGTTCGCCGCGCCGCGGTTCGACTCGCCGAGCCTGTTCGCCGCGCTGCTCGACCACGACGGCGGCGGGTACTTCCGGCTCAGCCCGGAAGGCCCCGGCACCACCGCGGCGCAGCTCTACTACCCGGACACGTCGGTGCTGGTCACGCGCTTCACCACCGAAGACGGCATCGGCGAGGTGATCGACTGGATGCCCGCCGACCGCAAGGCGGTGGCCACCGAGCGCCACACGCTCTTCCGCGCCGTCCGGGTGGTGCGCGGGACCATGCGCTTCAGCCTGGAGTGCCGCCCGCGCTTCGACTACGCCCGCGGCAGGCACGAGCTCGACCTCAAGCCCGACGTGGCGGCCTTCCACGCCCAGGGGATGACCGCGTTCCTGCAGGGCACCCATTTCCCGCTGGAACGCGACGGCGACGACGTGCACGGGGAGACCGTGCTGAACGAGGGCGAACTGGCCGCGGTGGTGTTCACCGTGGACGGGGCCGACGCGACGCCGCCGGAGCCGCTGAGCGTGGAGCGGATCTCCGAGATGCTGTGGGACGAGATCGACTACTGGCAGAAGTGGGTGCGCACCTCGACCTACTCCGGCCGGTGGCAGTCCATGGTCGCGCGGTCGGCCGTCACGCTCAGGCTGCTGACATACGCGCCCACCGGAGCCCCCGTCGCGGCCGCGACGATGGGCCTGCCGGAGCAGGTCGGCGGCGAACGCAACTGGGACTACCGCTACACCTGGGTGCGCGACGGTTCCCTGTCGGTGCGCGCCCTGCTCGACCTCGGCTACGTCGAGGAGGCCACGGCGTTCGTGCACTGGCTCGCCGAGCGCCTGCGCGAGAGCGAGGGCCGCAACGGCGAGCCGCTGCAGATCATGTACCGCGTGGACGGCGACCCGCACCTGACCGAGGAGATCCTCGAGCACTTCGAGGGCTACCGTGGATCGGCGCCGGTGCGGGTGGGCAACGCGGCCTCGGACCAGCTCCAGCTCGACATCTACGGCGAGGCGCTCTACGCGCTCGCCCAGGGCCGCGAGATCGCGAAGGGGTCGAGCTACCGCGGCTGGAAGTCCATGGCCCGGACGCTGGACTGGCTCGTCGACGCGTGGGACCGGCCGGACGAGGGCATCTGGGAGACCCGCGGAGGCCGCAAGGACTTCACCTACAGCCGGGTGATGTGCTGGGTCGCCTTCGACCGGGGGATCCGGCTGGCCACCGAGTTCGCCCTGGCCGGTGAGATCCCCCGGTGGACCGAGGCCCGCAACACCATCCGCGACCAGGTGATGGAGCGCGGCTGGAGCGAGAAGGAGAACGCCCTGGTCCAGCAGTACGGCGGGGATGTGCTGGACGCCTCGCTGCTGCTCATTCCGCGGGTGGGGTTCCTCGCGCCCGGCGATCCGGCCTGGCTTTCCACCCTCGACGCGATGGAACGCAAGCTCGTCTCGGACAGCCTCGTCTACCGCTACGACCCCGCGGCCTCGCCGGACGGGCTGCGCGGTTCCGAGGGCACCTTCAGCCTGTGCAGCTTCCTCTACGTCGACGCGCTCGCGCAGTCCGGGCGGCTGGCTCCGGCCCGGTACGCGTTCGAGAAGATGCAGACCTACTGCAACCATGTCGGTCTGTTCGCCGAGGAGATCGGCCCGCGCGGCGAGCAGCTGGGCAACTTCCCGCAGGCGTTCACCCACCTCGCCCTGATCATGGCCGCGAGTACGCTCGACGAGGCGCTGGACACCGCGGCGCGCCGAGGCCGGCTGTGACCGCGCAGCCGCTCGACGAGCGCGAGTTCCGGGTGCTCTACCAGCGTCTGCGCGACGGCAACCCCTGGGGTCCGGAGGACCGGCGCGGGGCGCTGAACCATCTGATGGCCGAGCAGGTGCGGGCCGCCGCGGCCCTGGTGCGCACCGGGCGCAGCGTCTCGCTCGCGGCTCCGGTGCAGACCCGGCCGACCCGGGACGGCCGTGACCCGGCCCGGCACGAAATCATCGGGCCGGGCGCGGGCGGGGCCGCCGATCACGGGCTGGACTTCGGCCTGGACCGCATCGCGTTGAACGTGCACGGCGACGTGGACAGCCACATCGACGCGCTCTCGCACGTGATCTTCGACCGCACGCTCTACAACGACGTGCCAGGTGGCTCGACGGAGGTGATCGAGTCCTCGCCGCTGTCCATCGCCGTCGCGGCCGACGGGATCGTCGGCAGGGGTCTGCTCCTCGACATCCCAGCATTGCGCGGCGTGCGCTGGCTCGAACCGGGTGAGCAGGTGATGGCCGAGGATCTGCTCGCGGCCGAACGGGCGCAGGGCGTGGAGATGTCCGCGGGCGACCTGCTCTTCATCCGGGTCGGGCACCGGGCCCGACGCGACGAGCTCGGTCCGTGGGACGCGGCTCGGCACCGGGCCGGGCTGCATCCGGCGGCGCTGGAGCTGCTCGCCGAGCGGCGGATCGCGGTGCTGGGCAGCGACGGCAACAACGACGTGGCCCCGAGCGGTGTCGAGGGCGTCGACTTCCCCGTGCACGTCCTCGCCATCAACGCGCTCGGCCTGCACATGCTGGACTACCTGCAGTTCGAGGAGCTGCTGCCTCTGCTGGCCGAGGAAGGACGCTGGTCCTTCCTGTGCGTCGTCGCGCCGCTCCGGGTCGCCAACGGCACGGGCTCGCCGGTGAATCCAATAGCCATCCTGTGAGCAGCGCCGTGCACCACCCGAGAGGAACCTGACGTGGGCGACGACCGGCATTTCGACGTGATCATCATCGGCACCGGGGCCGGCGGCGGGACGATCGCCCACCGGCTGGCCCCCACCGGGAAGAGAATCCTGATCCTCGAGCGCGGCGACTATCTGCCGCGCGAGCGGGACAACTGGGAGTCGAGCGCGGTCTTCGTCAAGGGCAAGTACCTTCCGGCCGAACAGTGGTACGACAAGCACGGCGACCAGTTCCAGCCCGAGGTCAACTACTACGTCGGAGGCAACACCAAGTTCTACGGCGCCGCCCTGTTCCGGCTTCGCCCGGAGGACTTCGGCGAACTGCGCCACCAAGGCGGCGTCTCCCCGGCCTGGCCGATCGACTATCAGGACCTTGAGCCGTACTACACCCAGGCCGAGCACCTCTACCTCGTCCACGGCCGACACGGCGAAGATCCGACCGAAGGTCCGGCGAGCGCGCAGTACGCCCGTCCCCCGGTCGAGCACGAGCCGCGCATCGAACAGCTCAGCGACGACCTGGAGAAGCAGGGCCTGCACCCGTTCCACCTGCCCATCGGCGTCGACATGACGCAGGGCGAGAACGGCCGGGCCACCCACACCAGCGCGTGCATCCGCTGCGACCGGGTGGACGGATTCCCTTGTCTGCTCGGAGCGAAGTCCGACTCGCAGGTGATCTGCGTCGATCCGGCACTGCAGCACGAGAACGTCTCGATGATCACCGGCGCGAATGTCAGAAGGCTGCATACGGACTCGAGCGGCCGGACCGTGACCGCGGTGTTCGCCGAGCTGGCGGACGGCACCCCGGCCGAGTACCACGGCGACATCGTCGTGGTCGCCTGCGGCGCGGTGAACTCGGCGGCGCTGCTGCTGCGCTCGGCCGACGAGCGGCATCCCGACGGCCTGGCCAACAGCTCCGATGTGGTGGGCCGGCACTACATGCGGCACAACAACCTCGCGGTGATGGCCGTCTCGAAGGAGCCCAACGACACGCAGTTCCAGAAGACCCTCGCCATGAACGACTGGTATCTGGGCTCTGACGACTGGGACTATCCGCTCGGCGGGCTGCAGATGCTCGGCAAGTCCGACGACGAGCAGATCCGCGGGAACGCGCCGCGCTGGGCCGGGATGTCCTCCCCGGACATGCCCTTCGAGGTGATGGCGCACCACGCGGTGGACTTCTGGCTGTGCGGCGAGGACCTGCCCGCTCCGGACAACCGCGTCACCCTCGACAGCGAGGGCCGGATCCACCTGACGCTCGATGAGAACAACAACGTCGAGGGTGTCAGGAGGCTGCAACACAAGCTGCACGGCATGCTCGAAGACCTCGGCATGCACCCGCATCACCTGATGCCGAACCTGCTGTACCTGCACAAGTCCATGCCGATCGGCGCCACCGCGCATCAGGCCGGCACTGTGCGGTTCGGCACGGACCCGAGCACCTCAGCCCTCGATGTCGACTGCAAGGCCCACGACCTGGACAACCTCTACGTCGTGGACACGAGCTTCTTCCCGAGCATCGGCGCGGTCAACCCCTCGCTGACCGCGATCGCGAACGCCCTGCGCGTCGGCGACCGTATCGCCGAGCGACTGAGCTGAGGCCGGAAACTCCCATGAACGAACACAGCAACGGACACAGCGACGAGCACGGCGCGCAGCCACGCGTGGTGATCATCGGCGGCGGATTCGCCGGGCTGTTCGCGGCCCGCGCGCTGCGCAACGCCCCGGTGCGCGTCACCGTGGTCGACCGGGTCGCCCATCACCTGTTCCAGCCGCTGCTCTACCAGTGCGCGACCGGCATCATGTCGGAGGGCCAGATCGCCGCGCCGCTGCGCGATCTGTTCAAGCGGCACCGCAATGTCGAGTTCGTGATGGCCGAGGTCCGGGACTTCGACACCGCGGGGCGCCGGGTGCTAGCCCGGAGGGAGGGCGGCGAGGACGTCTTCCTGCCATACGACCACCTGATCGTCGCCGGCGGCGTGCACCAGTCCTACTTCGGGCACGACGAGTTCGCCCAATGGGCGCCGGGCATGAAGACGCTCAGCGACGCCCTGGCGATCCGGCGCAAGGTGTTCGGCGCGTTCGAGCTCGCCGAGAGCGCGACCGATCCGGCCGAGCGGCGCCGCTGGCTCACCTTCGCCCTCGTCGGCGCGGGCCCGACCGGCGTCGAGCTGGCCGGCCAGCTGCGCGAGCTGGCCACCCACACCCTGCGCGCGGAGTACCGCTCGATCGACCCGGAAGACGCGAGGGTGCTGCTGTTCGACGGCGGGGACGCCCCGCTGGCCATGTTCGGGCCGAAGCTGTCCGCGAAGGCGGCGAGCTCGCTGCACGCGCTCGGCGTCGAACTGCACATGGGCTCCCTCGTCACTCAGGTCGACGACCACGGCCTGCTCGCCCGCGACCGCGACGGGCGCAGCGGGCGCTACGACGCCGGGACGGTGCTGTGGACGGCCGGGGTCCAGGCGCCGGCCATGGCCGGGACGCTGGCCAAGGCGACCGGGGCGGAGAGCGACAAAGCCGGGCGTATCAAGGTCCTGCCTGACCTGACCGTGCCCGGGCATCCGGAGATCAGCGTCGTCGGCGACATGATGAGCCTGGACAAGCTGCCCGGCGTGGCCGAGGTGGCCATGCAGGCCGGCCGCTACGCCGGCCTGCGTATCAAGGGTCTGGCCGAGGGGCGGACCGAGGCCAAGGCGTTCCGGTATCGCGACCTCGGGTCGGCCGCCTACATCTCCCGCGGCCGGGCGGTGCTGAGCGCCGGAC
The DNA here is from genome assembly GCF_000504285.1 of Actinospica robiniae DSM 44927. NCBI lineage: Bacteria > Bacillati > Actinomycetota > Actinomycetes > Catenulisporales > Actinospicaceae > Actinospica > Actinospica robiniae. The sequence continues at coordinate 3,055,096 of NZ_KI632511.1, forward strand.
CGCTGCAGCTGAGCGGCCTGCTCGGCTGGTTCGGCTGGCTCTTCATCCACATCGCCTTCCTCACCGGCTACCGCAACCGCCTCGGCGCGATCCTGACCTGGTCCTACGCGTTCACCCGGGACATCCGCCGGGAGCGGGCGTTCGAAGCGGGCAGCTCGGCTCGGCCGCGGACCGTCAAGGACGAAACCGTCAAGGACGAATGAGTCCGCGGCTTCATCCTCCGGCCGGACCCGGGTTGCCGGGCCCCCGGGCCCATGGCCTGATGGTCTGCAAAGGAGGAACGCGATCCGATGGTGGCTCAGCCGCAATCCGCGACGAAGCAAGCCGCGGTGAAGGTGGTCGTCGCACTGGGGCTCGTGCTCGTCACGCAGGCGCTGTTCGCGCTCTGCCTGATCAGCGCCCAGCAGCTGCTCGTGCCGCGGAACATGCCCTTCGGCGTGGTGGGCAAGCCGTCCGAGATCACCGCCGAGGTCGCCGCGAAGGAGGGCCTGGCGCTGGCCTCGTATCCGAACGCCGCGGCGGTGACCGCCGCCGCCGAGCAGGGTCGGCTCTACGGCGCGTTCATGACCGGCGCGAAGGTCGACACCCTGGTCGTGGTGCCGGCGAAGAGCTTCTTCGCCCAGACCGAGCTGGAACCGGCCTTCCTCGCCACCGCGCACAAGCTGGGCCGGCCGGTCACGGTGAAGACGGTCGCGCCGCTCCCGTCCCGCGATCCCACCGGCGCTGTGACCTCGCTGCTGCTGCTCCCGCTGCTGATCGGCGGCTATCTGGCCGCCGTGCTGGTCTACAAGGCGGCGCACGGAGTCGCGGCGGCACCTTGGCGCGGCCTCATCCTGATCGGGTACGCCCTCGTCGGCGCGCTGCTGACCGACGTGATCGTCGGCTTCGGCATCGGCGCGTATTCCAGCAGCCGATTCTGGCCGCTGCTGCCGTGCTTCTGGTTGATCACCTCGGCCGTGGCGCTGGCGTCCGCCGCGGTGCAGGCGGTGATGGGGAAACTCGGCACCCTGCTGGTGGCAGTGTTCTTCATCGTGATCGGCGGCGCCGGAGCGGGTGGTCCCGGCACGTACCTGCTGCCGGTCTACTGGCGCAACATCGGCGTGGCGCTCCCGCCGCAGAACGCGATCACGCTCGTCAACCACGTGATCTACTTCGGCGGAAACGACATCACCACCCCCATCGTCGTCCTGCTCCTGTACGCCGCCGCCGGGGTCGCCGTCATCGGCTGGTACGGCCGCATCCGGCCGCATCGCGACGCCGAGACGACGGCCGTACCCGCCGGCCGCCGACGACGGGCCGTGATCGGGATGCTCGCGGCGCTCGGCATCTGCGCAGTGATGCAGTGCCTCTTCGCCACCACGTACATGAGCTCGGGGCACGCGCCCATGGCCACCAACCTGCCGTTCGGCCAGGTCGGCACGTCACCGGTGCTCACCGCGGCCGAGCGGGACATCTCGCTCGCGGTGACCGCGTACCCGAACGAGGCCGCCGCGAAGTCAGCCATCGACCACGCCCAGATCTACGGCGCGCTGATCTCCTCGGGATCCGCGCAGACCCTGCTCGTGGTGCCGTCCATGAGCGACCTGGCTCCGCTCGATCTCACGGTGAGGTTCGAGGATGCGGCGCTGCGGACCGGGCACACGCTCACGGTGAAGCCGTACGCGCCCGTCCCACTCGCCAAGAAGGACCCGTTCGGCCTGGTCCAGGCGCTCATGCTGGTCCCGCTGCTGATCGGCGGGTACATGAGCTCGACGCTGCTGATGTCGGCCACCGGCAGGGCGGCCGGCCACTGGCGCGCCGCGCAGCTGGCCGGGTTCGCCATCGCGGGCGGCCTGCTCGTCGACCTGATCGTGTGCTATTGGCTGCGCGGCTTCCCCAGCGGCAAGTTCTGGATCGTCTGGCCGATCTGCTCGCTGATCATCGCCGCGGTCGCGTTCGTCGCCGCGGTGCTGCAGAAGCTGCTCGGGCCCGCGGGCACGCTGGTGACGGTCGTCGCCATGATCCTCGTCGGCAACCCGTCCTCGGGCGGCGCGAGCGGAGTGCCGTACCTGCCCGCGTTCTGGCGCGACATCGGCCCGTACCTGCCGCCGCGCAACGCCTACATCCTGCTGCACCACTCGATCTACTTCGACGGCCACGGCACCAGCCAGGCGTTGATCAACCTACTGATCTACCTGGGCGCGGCCGGGATCGTGCTGATCGTGCTGGACCGGCGCCGGTCGGAGGCCGCCGTGCCCACCGACGCCACCGAGGCGGCCGCCATGGCCGTCCCGATCGGCGCCGTGCCCTGAGCCCCACCCATACGCGACCTCAACCACGCACTGATGGGAGAACACGTTGACCAGCAACAAGAACGGCTCGGCTAGCGCGAGTGGAGCGCAGCCGATGACGCTGCCGCTGCTGCGCGGTCAGAAGGCGCTGGTGACCGGGGCGAACTCGGGCATCGGCAAGTCCACCGCCATCGCCCTCGGCCGGGCCGGCGCCGACGTCGTGGTCAACTACGTCGCAGGACCCGAAGACGCGGAAGCGGTGGTCAAGGAGATCGAGTCCTTCGGCGTGCGCGCCTACGCCGCCCAGGCGGACGTCTCCGACGAGGATCAGGTCGATGAGATGTTCGCGCACATGGTGTCCGAGTTCGGCACCATCGACGTCCTCGTGGCCAACGCCGGGCTGCAGCGCGACGCCTCGGTCACCGACATGACGCTGGCCCAGTGGCAGAAGGTCATCGACGTCAACCTCACCGGCCAGTTCCTGTGCGCCCGCGCCGCGGCCAAGGAGTTCCTGCGCCGCGGCCTCGTGCCCGAGGTCTCCCGCTGCGTCGGCAAGATCATCTGCATGAGCTCGGTGCACCAGATCATCCCCTGGGCCGGCCACGTCAACTACGCCTCGTCCAAGGGCGGCGTGCTGATGATGATGCAGACCCTGGCCCAGGAACTCGCCCCGCACGGCATCCGCGTCAACGCCGTCGCGCCCGGCGCCATCAAGACGCCGATCAACCGCGACGCCTGGTCGAGCCCGCAGGCCGAGGCCGAGCTGCTGAAGCTCATCCCCTACCGCCGCGTCGGCGAGCCCGACGACATCGCCAACGCCGTCACCGTCATGGCCTCGGACCTGATGGACTACGTCGTCGGCAGCACCCTGTTCGTCGACGGCGGCATGACGCTGTTTCCGGGCTTCGCCACCGGCGGCTGAACGCGCGCCGGCGCCTTGACCTGGTCCGGCGTCACTCGGCCGGCGCGCCCGGGTTTTCGGGCGAGCGCCGGGGGCCGATGCTGGAGACATGGGGTCTCGCGGCGGACGGCTGGGCCGCCTATCGCCCCACGGCGGGCCGATATCTGCGGCCTATCTCGTGCTGCTCGTCGCGTTGACGGCGCTGGCGTCGGTGCCCGGGACGCGGTCCGCGGCGACGGTCGCGCTGGCGGCCGGGGCGGTCGTCGCAGCGGTGGTCGGAGCGTGCAAGCTCGGGCGCCACCATCTGTGGGCGGGGATGCTGCTGGTCGGGGCGTTGCTCGCGCAGCTGATCGGGCTGATCTTGTTCCTCCGGGACGGGGGCCTGACGGAACGGCCCGGGACCTTTCCCACGGTCACCGACGCCTGGTTCATCGCGGCGTTGCCCCTGATGATCGCGGCGCTGGCGCTGCTCACGGTTCCCGGGATCGAGCGGCCTTGGTCGGCGATCCTCGACGCCTGCATCGTCGCGGTCGCCCTGGCGCTGCTGCTGTGGCTGGCGCTGTTCGACAGCGTGCACCCGGTCTGGCCGTCCTGGCAGCCCAAGGTGATCGCCTTCGTCTACATGCTGGGCTATGTCGCGGTCCTGGCTCTCTCGGTGCTGATGATGGGCTCGGACACGGGTCGGGTGCGGGTCGGCGCCCTGTTCGTCATCGGCTCGGTCGGACTGGTGTTCGGTGCGTTCGCGGTGCTGCCGCACCCCGACCCTGCACCGCCGGCCGGGACCGGGGTGTACGTCGGGTTCGCGGTCTCCCGGCTGGCCTGGTCGGCCGCGGTGCTCGATCCGACGCTGGCTCCGCGCGATCCGGCCGAACGGCGCCCGGCGCTCACGCCGCGCGACTGGAGCATCCTGATGACGATCGCGGCCCTGCTGGGCCCGGTCATCCTGTTCGTGCAGGACGTGCGCGGACAGCTCACCGACGGCCCGGGCCAGACGGCGGTCGCGCTGGTGCTGTTCACGTCCGTGGCCGCGCGCCTGGCTCTGGCGATGTGGGAGGGGCTGCGCTCCACGGCGACCGAGCGGACGCTGCGCCGGACCGGGACGCTGCTGCTGTCGGCCGGGAGCCTCGCCGAGGTCGCCGCGGGACTCGCGCGCGCCGGCGCCGAGCTGACCGCGTCACGCATCGACACCGACGTGGTGCTGCTCCTCGACCACCGGCCGGACGGGTCCCGCGGCAAAGGTTCGACGGCTGATCTGGGCGGTTGGCGAACGGTGACGATGTACCCGTTGGCCACCGGAACCGCCGGGCACGAGCGGACCATCGGGACGATGATCGCCGCATCGAACCGGGCGTCACTGTCCGCGCTGGACGGCCCGCTGCGCATCCTGGCAGACCAGACGGCGCTCGCCATCGACCGGCTCAAGTCGCAGCGCGAGCTGCGCCAGCACGAGAAGGAGGCGTACTTCCGCACGCTGGTGCAGAACACGTCCGACGTGATCTTCGTCGTGGAGGCCGACGGGACGATCCGCTACGCCAGCCCGTCCGCGGCGCGGATGCTCGGCCCGCGGGCCGCGCCCGGGGTCCATCTGGCCGAGCTGGCCGCCGCGGGAGCCGAGGACACCGTGCGCGACCTGCTCGCCAGCCCGCACGCGGGTCCGATCGACCTTCGCTTCACCGCCGCGGACGGGTCCGTCGTGGACAGCGAGACGCGCTGCGCCGACCTGCGGCACGAGCCGACGGTCGGCGCGTTGGCCATCACCTTGCACGACGTCACCGAGCAGCGCCGACTGCTGGCCCGGCTGCAGGACCTGGCCCACGAGGATCCGCTCAGCGGCCTGGCCAACCGGCGCCGCTTCCTCGAAGCCGTGGACGAGGCGCTCGCGCCCGAGAACGCCGGCGATCGGCCGGTCGCCGTGATGATGCTGGACGTCGACGACTTCAAGCAGGTCAACGACACTTTGGGACACGCGGCCGGCGACGAGCTGATCCAACGGATCGCGCTCCGGCTGGAGTCCTCCGTGCGGGCCGCGGACACCGTGGCGCGGCTCGGCGGCGACGAATTCGCCGTGCTGGTCACCACGGCCCATCACGTCGCAGAGCTCGAACAGCTGGCCGACCGGATCGTCACCTCGTTCCGGGAGCCGGTGGTGCTCGACTCGGGGCCGCTGACGACGTCCGTCAGCGGCGGGCTGGCCGTGGTCACGGCCCCGTTCCGCACCCACGAACTGCTGCGCCGAGCCGACATCGCGCTCTACACCGCGAAGGGCGCCGGGAAGCGGCAGTGGCGCCGACACGGGGCTTGAGATCCTGCGTGAGCAGGGTCCTTATTCGCCGGAGCCCTTGGCCAGCAAGACCTGGGCGAGCATGCCGAGCGTGGTCCAGTCGGCGGAACGGCTGCGCAGGATCTCGCCGAACGTGGTCACCTCGACCCAGGTGCGCTCCTCGACCCCGTCGCCGTGTGCGCATTGTTGAAGGCTGACAAGCTCGGCCAACTCCGCCTCGTCGATCCGCGCCGAGAACAGGTGCACCTGGTGGATGGACAGCGTCGCTACGGCCTGACGGCTGCCGTGCGAGGTGAGCCGGTCGGCGTCGAGCACGAAACCGGTCTCCTCGGCCAGTTCCGCGGCGGCTTGCGCGCGGTGCCCGGGCTCCGTGCCCGAGCCGCTCGGCAGTTCGTGCACGTAGCCGTCGGCCGTCGCCCCGGGGCTGCGGAACTCGCGGATGAGCACCACGACCGTCTCGTCCAGCGTGGGGCCCGGGCGGTAAAGCGCCACGGCGCTGACGTCGGGGCGCGCGACGAGGACTTCGTTCTCCTTGACCCGGTTCTCCGCGGTGACGAAGACCGCCACGCTCAGCACCCAGAGAATCGGCAGGTTCTCGGGGCCGGCTCGCAGCTCCCACGCGAGCCGTGCGGCGCGCAGGACGTTGCCGGCGCGCAGCTGAGCGGCGTACCAGCGCTGGAAGCCCTCCGTCCGCCAGATCTCCGCGGGCACGCCGGGCACGCTCGGTACGTCCGAGGGCGCCGGAGGGGTCGTCGGCGGCATGCTAGGCGGGCCGGGCCTGGTCGAGGCAGCGTTTGACCCGCCGCGCGTACTCGTCGAAGCTCTCCTCTTCGCGCCAGGTCTCGTACGCGGTGATCATCGCGGCCATGGCCAGATTCGTCTGCAGGATCGCGGACGTCTCGTCGGTCCCGGCGGCGCGGGCGAGGGCCCAGGCGCGCAGGTCCGTGACGAACTGTTCGCCGGTGATCTTCGAGGACTGGGCCAGGGCGGGCGAGGCGGCCTTGAGCCGGCGCTGCCAACGCCGGCTACGGCCTGTTCGGCATGATCGAGGAGATCACCGAGCAGCACTTGCGCGACCAGATCGAGACGAACCTGTTCGGCGCGTTCTTCGTCACCCGGGCCGTCCTGCCGATCCTGCGCGCCCAGGGCGCCGGCCACCTCGTCCAGATCTCCACGATCGGCGGCATCGCCGCGTTCCCCTCGCTCGGCGGATACCACGCCTCGAAGTGGGCCCTCGAAGGGCTCAGCGAGGCACTCTCCCAGGAACTCGCCGGGACCGGCGTCAAGGTCACCCTGGTCGAGCCGGGCGGGTTCGCCACCGACTGGGGCGGTTCCTCCGCCGTCCACGCCACCCCGAACCCGGCCTACGACCACATCCGCGAGGCGATGGCGGCCCGCGCCGGCGGGGCCCAGTACGGCGACCCGGCCGCCGCCGGCTCGGCCCTGCTGCAGATCGTCGACGCCGAGAACCCGCCGCTGCGCGTGCTCTTCGGATCGCAGCCCACGCAGATCGTCCAGCACGTCTACGCCCAGCGGCTGCAGACCTGGGCCGACTGGGAGCACGTCTCCCACGCCGCGCAGGGCTGAGCGTTGCCAGGGGCCTGCGCGCACCACACGCCGCAGGCCCCGTCAGGCCGCCGACGTCGTCATCGCTGGATGAAAGGGGTTCTGGCCGACCTCGCGTCCTTGGCCGCCATCCGCGCCCCGCGCACCGCCATGCGGACCGCCCTCGGCCACAGCTGCCAGGTGAGCGGCTGCACCAGCAGCGGAACCGCCGCAGCGGCGAGAAGCCACAGGCTCCACCCGGCATAGGAGCTGTAGTGCGCCGAGTCCGTCGCAGGGTTCGTCGTGTCGTACTCGTCCGACCACTCGAAGTGGGCATAGCTGGCCACCCACAGCAGCGCCAGCGACGCGTACGCGAGCAGGATCGTCGCGCGGAAGTGCACCCGCGTGTGCAACCGGCGCAAGCGCAGGGCCTGCGGCCCGAACGCGTCGCGCGGGCCGCCGCCGCGTCGCCACGCCGGGATCGTCACCGCCGTCCACATCAGCGCGAGCGCCGGGATCGCCCACAGGTTGCCCGAGTCCACGTCCGCGTCGCCGATCAACGCCAGCAACACGACCGCGCCTACCAGGCAGGCGATCGAGGGCGACGCGCGCCGCAACCGCCCACGCTTGCGCTCACTCAGTTCCCCGCCGAACGAACCCAACCCGCCATCCGAGTCCCACATGTGCCGGCCCCTTCTTCCTCCACCTTCGACAGTAGCGGGCCCGGACGCCTCACTCCATCGCACCAGCGGAAGTTTGACGCCGCATCAGCCGAGGCAGACCTGCACCCGGCAGGTGAAAGCGCATGAGAACCCGAGGCGACACGCGGATGACGAACCGGCTCAGCTATCGACGACGAGGCCGCGCCGCGCTCGCGACGGCCGTCGTGGCGGCGGCCGCCACGGCCGCAGGCCTGCTGGCCGCGGCCGGGTGTTCGTCCAGCTCGCCCGCGACGAATCCGCTGACCGGCCAGGGCTCCGGCGGCCACGTCCTCGCCGCGAAGATCGACAACGTCGGCGCGGCGCAGACCCAGCTCTCCGGACTGAACTCCGCGGATCTCGTCTACGTCATCCAGGTCGAGGGCGGTCTGAGCCGCTACCTGGCCGTGTTCGACAGCTCGACCGCGCCGGACGTCCGGGTCGGGCCGCTGCGCAGCGCGCGGCAGACGGACATCCCGCTGCTCGCGCCGTTCGGCCGGGTCGGGCTCGCCTACACCGGCGCGATCTCCGGCCTGCTGCCCGAGCTCGCCGCGGCGAACCTGCAGAACATCACCCCGGCGGTCGCGCCGAAGCTGTTCAGCAACGGCGGCTCCTCCCCCACCTACCTCCAGACCTCCGCGGTCTTCTCCGCGTACCCGAACCTCGCCGAGACCCAGAACGTGGGCTTCCAGTTCGGCGCCGCGCCGGACGGCGGGCAGCCGGCCGCCTCCGCGGCGGCGCAGCTGCCCGGCGCCTCGTTCGCCTTCACCGCCTCCGGGCAGAAGTGGCTGGTGAGTGTGGACGGGCGCGCGGCGACGAGTTCCGGGCAGGGGCGCCTGAGCGCGGACAACGTGATCATCCAGCATGTCCACGTCGTCGCCGGCAAGTTCACCGACCACAACGCCGGGCACGCCGACAACGAGGTCTTCTCCCAGACCACCGGCTCGGGCCAGGCCGACTTCTACCGCGGCGGCCAGGTCTGGCACGGTCAGTGGTCCAAGGCGGGCGACACCTCGCCCACGGACTACACGGTCGGGGGCGCCACCATGCTCCTGGCGCCCGGCCGGACCTGGATCGTGCTCGAAGGCAGCTGAGCCGCCGAAGGCCCGAAGAGCTCCAGGGAACGCGAGCGCGGGCCGACGTGAACTCGGGCCGCGCCCCACCCTCGATGCTCAGCGGCGGCGGCCCTGATCCCGCCGGCCGGCCACGCGTCGCCATCCCTGCCCGGGCAGCGGCTGCGCTGTCGCGAGGCCGACGCCCCGGGAGCCGACCGGATCCCGCGTGGCCCGGGGGAAGTCGTCCCGGCTGACGAAGTGCGAGAACTCCAGGCTCACGAGCTTCCGCGCCGAGATGACGACGAAGCCCACACCCGTCAGCTCTCGCAGAGCCGTCTCACCGGCTTCCCGAACCAAGATGGGCTGGGAAAGGACGAGTTCGCGATCCTGCGTCTCCTCCACGAGATCGTTGAGCGACAAGAGCGGCCCGCTCAGGAAGCGCCCGTCTTCAAGGTGGCACCCGACGTACACGCAGACCTTGTACTTCGTGTCGTCGAATTGCCGCATCACTTTGGCCCAGGCCGATTGCGCCGGTGGTTCGACTTCTGCGAAACGCTGTAGTGACCGCACCACGCCATGACGCAGTCTTCCGTGCGCCGAAACGAATCCGAGGACACAGGCCACTGCGACGTAACCGAAGAGCCATTCGACGATCAGCTTGTCGTGAGCCAGCCAGTACGCGTTCCCCGCCTTGAACCAGTTCGTCAGGCTGGGTGTCTGACGCGGCGCCCAGAGCCTGACCGGGAGGAACAGGAGCAGGACCACGGCGTCGCACAGCAGGCTCGCGGTGACGATCTGCACCGCTTCCCGGAGCGGGGACTGGTCCGCCCTGCTGGCGAACTGCTCCTGCCGCAGGTTGTACACGAAGCCCGGCAGCAGCAGCACCGCGAACGCGACGAGACCGGCGAAAGTGCTCGGCAGCATCGGCTCTCTCGATCATCCCTGAGGCAGGTTGGGCCCGCGTCCACGCTTCCCGAACGCCCGCAGGATCGCGTTCGACGGCGGCGTGGCCGGCTTCACCTTCCTGGTCGGATCGGTCGGCGACGGCGTCTTCGGAACCACCGGCAGCGGCTGCGGCGGATTCTTCGGCTGTTTCTGGCCGCCGTTGGTGGCTCCGTCGGCGGCCTGCGCCGCCGCCGCGGCGGCTTGCGGCCTCTTGCGCCGGCCGAACACGCCGTTTCCCTCTTCGGACATCGATCCCCTCCTTGCTCCGCGGACTGCGCAAACCCACCTTGCGGAACGAACCCCCGGCAGCGAGTTACTCATACCCTCCGGCGCGGCACGGTACTCTCGCTCGCGGCTCAGTCGATTTCGACGCCTGATCTGCGGGAACGTATTCCGATCAGCACGAGCGAGACCGCCGCGGCGATCAAGATGCTGATTCCGCCGACGAGCGCGCAGGTGTGCAGCGCGTCGGTGAAGCCGGCGTCGTATGCACCCAGCGCCTGCGCCGTGGCCCGCCGCGTGGAGAGCTGCAGGAACGCACCGGCCTGGATGCCGGCGCTCGAGACCATGCCCTGCACGGTGCCCTGGTCTATGGGGTTGAGGCCGGATGCGGCGAGGTGGCCGGGAAGCGCGGCCAGGGTGCGGTCGGACAGGAGAACGCCGAAGACGGCCGGCCCGAGCGCACTGCCGATCTGTCGCAGGGTGCTGTTGGCCGATCCCGACGGTGCCCGCGAACTGACACGGCACGCTGTCGACGGCGATCGTGGTCACTGGCGCCATGGCGAGGGCGATGCCGATGCCGAAGACCGCGATCACCAGCGCGGCCACGCCGGTGCCGGTGTCGGCCTTCAAACGGGTCACCAGCAGGGCGCCGCCGCCGGCGATGAGGAGCCCGGCGAACAGCAGCAGGCCCGCGCCGACGCGCCCGATCAGCCGCCCGACCAGGGGGCTGAGAAGCACCGTGAACCCGTTGAGCGCGACGAGCCGGACCCCGATGTCCCAGGCCGAGGCGCGGTGCACCAGCCCGAAGTACTCGCTGAGCGCGAACACCAGCCCGACCTGAGCCGCGAGCAGCACGGCCATGATCGGGGAGTTGATCACAGGCCGCAAACGTATTCGTGCTTTGCGTCAGCGACCTGAGTATCACGCGGTGAGGGCGCCCGGACACCGCTGCGCGTGCAAGCTAAGCTGCACACCCGTGTATCAGAGCTCGGATAACTCTTCCATCAGCGTGGCCGCCAGGCGCAGCACCTGGCGCTCGGTCTCGTTCAGTTCACGCAGCGCCTGAGCGAGCCAGCGGTCGCGGCCGGAGGCGTCGACGGCGAGGGCGCCGAGCCCGTCCGGGCTCAGCGAGAGGACGGACTGGCGCCGGTCGCGCTCGTCGCGCTCGCGGATGATCAGACCGGCCTGCTCGAGGTCCGCGATGACGCGGGTGAGCGACTGCGGCTGCTGGCGTTCGGCGACGGCGATCTCGCCGGGCGTGCTGGGGCCGTTGCGGTGCAGGTGGCTGAGCACCGCGAGCTTGTTCAGGCTCAGGCCGTCGGCCGGGCGCTCCGCCCGCAGCCGCCGGGCCAGCCGGGTCGCGCCGCGCCGGACCTGCGCGACGAGCTCGGGGGAGATGTCGTTCGCCATATTACTACGCTATCACTTACTATCTTCAAGGTGAGCTTGGACGCGGCTGCCGCTTGAAGAAGGGGATCGGTATCACCAGTGGCTTCTCTATCCTACGCACTGCGTAATATACGGCCGGCCCTGCTGCAGGCGGCCGTGGTGCTCGCCTGCTTCGGCTCGGGGCTGGCGCTCGACCATCTCGAGCAGCTCGGGCCGACCATCGTGGTGCTCACGGTCGTGCTCGGGATGACGCTCGGGCGCACGCAGCGGCACGGCGGGCTGCGCCGGCGCCTGGAGACGCTGGTCACGCTGCCGCTGATCTCGGTCGCCTGCACCGAGATCGGGCGGCTGTTCGCGGAGCACCCGAACGTCGCGGACACGCTGTTCACGGCGGCGCTCGCGCTCTCGATCTGGCTTCGCCGCTTCGGCCCGGCCGGCCGGCGGCTGGGCACGCTGATGGCGCTCCCCTTCATCGCGCTGCTGGTGACGCCGGTGCCGGTGCTGCCGAGCGGCCTCGTGGCGGGGATGCCGACGGTCGGGCACTCGATGCTGTGGAGCGCGGTCGCGGCCGTCATCGCGTTCGGATGGGTGTGGGTGTGCCAAGAGCTGGGCGAGCGGATCGGGCTCGTCGGCGCGCTGCCGACTGCGCCGGAGGCGAGCGCGCCGCGCAGGTCCAAGGCGCGGATCCAGCCGAGCACGAGGATGGCCGTGCAGACGGGGCTCTCCCTCGGTCTGGCCTTCCTGATCGGGCGCTGGGCGTTCGCGCCGCACTGGAGCTGGATCGTGCTGACCGCGTTCGTCGTCAACAGCGGCAACCGCGGACGCGGCGACGTCGCCTACAAGTGCCTGCAACGGATCTTCGGCGCCTGCGTCGGCACCGTCGCGGCGACGCTGCTCGCCGGCACCTTCGCGCCACGCGACGATGTCGCGGTCGTCGGCATCCTGGTGGTGCTGATCGTCGGCGGCTGGCTGCGCACGATCAGCTACGCGTACTGGGCCGGGTGCGTGACCTCGATGCTCTCGCTGCTGCAGGGCTACTTCGGTGAGACCCACATCGGCCTGCTCGGCGAGCGGCTCGAGCAGATCCTGATCGGCGGCGCGCTGACCGTCGCAGTGGCCTGGTTCGTACTGCCGATCAAGAGCACCGCAGTCCTGCGCCGCCGGCTGGCCGACGCGCTGACCGCGCTCGGCGCGTTCACCGAGGCTTTCCGTGCCACGCCGAGGGATCCGGAGCAGGTGCGGGCGCGGCACGCGGCGTTCCTCGACGCCTTGGCGGAGCTGGGGAAAGTGGCCCCGACGTTCCAAGGCCTGCGCCGCCTGTCCGCGCTGCCGATGGTCGGCCTGACGCGGGCGGGCCGGCGCGGACGGGAGCGCATGCAGGCCGCGGTGGCGGCGATCGAGGCCGTGCGAGCCTGCGCCCCGCCGCTCGAAGCGCTCGCCGGCGCCGCGCAGACCGACGCCGGCGGCGAGCACCTGCGCCAGGTCAAGGGCCACGCCGCAACCGTGCGCGGCGTGCTGAAGGCGCCGGAATCAGCACTCGCCTAATGCGTGTCCGCGGCGGCAACGATCGTTATGTCTTCGTGAGCCGGCAGTGCGGCTCCCACGTCCGGCCGGGCGCATCATGGAGACGGTGAGCGCCACGTGGACACCGCGATCAGGCACCGCTCCCGACTGGGCCCAGTACTACGACGAGGTGGTAGACCGGCACGGCCCGCTGCTGACGGAGGCCGTCGGCCGGCGCCTGACCGGAGTGTGGACCCCGACGAGCGGCCTGCTGGGCCGCCGCTTCACGCGCGCCTGGGGCAGCCACGCCCCGCTACTGTTCGTTTTCGAAGGGCTGCAGCTCGAATTCTCCTTTCACATCAACGCTCACAGCGTCACCCGCGCCGATGTGGACGTCGCCGCGTCGGCCGACCGGCGCGGTGACCCCGAGGGCTGGCGTGCCCTCGGCGACCGCCCGGGCGACCCCGCCGACCTGGTGTCGCTGGCCGGGCAGCGACTGTGGGCGGTGGACGTACTCGAAGCCGATTGCGACCGATGTGACTTCGGGTTCGCCTTCAGCCGCGGCTACCTGGCCCTGACCACCATGTGCTGCTGCACCTTGGTTCTCTCTTGCGGCCCGCCGCAGCGCCGCCGGTTGCGCCTGGCGCAGACCGGCCCGACCCGGGAGGGCCATCCGCCCCGGGCAGTCAGCGCACCACGCGGCCGACCGGCCTGGCCGCCGAGCGGCTACGACCCGTCACAGGTCTAGCAGGCCGAGCCGACGAAGCGCGGTACTGCGGATCGGGATCCGGCACTCGTTCGACCACTGACCTCGAGGATCACGGCCGCAGAGAGCGTCGACCTGCCTCAGGCCTCAGCCGCGGCGCCGTCGCCGACCCGCTCGATCCGCATCCCCTTCTCCCGTAGCTGGGTCAGCACCCGGCCGTCCGGGCCGGCCGCCTCGGTCAGCGCCAGGTCGAGCCTTCGATCGAGTCGGTCAGCTCGATGTAAGCCCTCTTCAACATCTCCGCGGGCACTTCGGGCACGGTGAAGTCCTGTTCGCGGATGTGCTTGAGCAGCGGGGGATCCGGACAAGCCTGATCCTGCTCGAGGTGGTAGGCGACGTCCTCCGGCCAGATCCAAACGCCGTCCGTGCGGAAACCGAGCGGGACCGGATCCTGCCGGTCCCGGAAGAGCCGGTCCTTGCCCCTGGCGACGGTCGTCAGCAGCGCGGGCGCGCTGCGCAGGTATGCCGCCACCCGCACGATCTCCTCGGCCGGGATGGGCTTGTGGTACTTGCGCTCACCCCACACGGTCGCCGTCTCCTTCGTGCGCTTCAGCCGCAGTTCTGCGCGCGGGATGGACGGCCGCTTCTGAGCCGCGGGCTCCAACCCGGCGCGCCAATGCAGCCACTCCGGAATCGCCTCGTCAGCCCGCGGGAAGTGCCACAGCTCTTCGGCGTAGACGTCCACGGGCGGCGCGTCGTGCAGCATCGGACGGGTCGAGTAGTCCAGCAGCATCGAGGAAGCGCCGTCGGAATGCAGGTCGAGCGTGAGGCCCAGCCAGGCGCCGCGCTCCCGCGTGTAGTCCTCGCTGCGGTGCGCGGCGAAAGCCTCGATCAGCTCAGGCGTGACTTCGAGGGTGTGCCGCGTCCCCTCACCGTCGGTGGCGAGAAGCCGATACTCCCGGACGGTGCCGATCACCAGCACCTCGCCGGACACCGAATCCCAGCCCTCGGGCAGCAGCGGGAGCAGCGCGGCGCGAAGGCCGTCGGGCACGGGCATCGACACCTGCACCGGAGGCTCCAGATCGAGTACGGGCACGACGCTCTCGCCCGGAATCCACGTGTATTCGGACAGAGCGCTGTCCGAGAGCACGGCGCGCGCCGGGAGCCAGGCCGGAATCCACTCGGGCGCCCGGTACCGATGAAACAGCTCCCTGCGATACTCGGCGGCCGGGCAGAGCCCGTGGAACTCGGGTACGCCGTACCAGTCGAACTCGACCTCGGGCACGGTCATGGGGAACTCGACCGTCAGGCTGAGTCGATGCCAGGTGCCCGAGGGGGAACTCTGAGACAGTCGCAGGTTACTGATCGCCATCTTCAGCGGCGCGGGCAGTTCCCAGGGAACACGGGACCCGTCGAGCATCTCGACCTCGGCCTCGGACTCGTGGTAGCGCCCCACCCCGCGGTACTCGAGCCGCACGCTCTTCCAGCCGACCGGAGCCGCCGCCAGAACACTCCAGACGACACGCTTCGTAGCCTGCGGGTATCCCTCCCGAGGCAGCCGCTGCGCGCTCGAACCCTCAGGGGGACCGTAGTCGATGTCGACAGTCATGCTAGGACTGCCCCACCTTCGCGGACAGCCAGTCCGGCGTCTCGGAATACGGCCGGGGGTAGCGTTCCAGATCCTCCCGGTACTTCTCGTCCGGCGGCGCGACCCGCCAGTCCGGCTCCCAGAAATGGTTCACCGTCAGCCACCGTCCCCCGTCCGGCACCGCGTAGAGCCGCATCGAGATCCAGGTGCCGTCGTCATCCGGATCGTAGAATGCCTCGCGCAGCTCCCGAAGAAGCTCGAAAAGCCGCGGCTCGTCCACCGTCGCGGCGCTGGTCGACCCGTCGGCCATCGACTCGAAGGCGTCCGATTCGGCCACGTCCGAGATCATCCTTGCCTTGAGATCAACCCGCTCGTATCCGGTCGACGCCCCGGTCCGCAGAAAGGCGGCGACCTCGTCGACGGCGGCTTCGATCCGTTCCGGCGAGGCCGCGGCGGGCAGTTCTTCTTCGAAGCTTGACATTCCGGTGAACCTTATCGTCGTCCTAGGCGGTCCGAGGACCTGGCGATGATAATGATGGCATGTCCGCGGAAACAGGGGGCTGTCACCATGGTCGTGCCACCTCGAGGACGTCCGCCGGGAGCGAGCCGGATCGGCGACGCAGCCCAGAGGGCACTCGACCACGTCGCGGCCTTGTCCCTTGGCACTCCGCTGGACCCCGGGCTGCGGCTGACGATGAACTTCCACCCGGACCGCGAATCCGGCGGCCGGCCGATCCTGCGCAAGATGGCCGATGACGGCGTCTACCGTTCGCAGTTCTCGACCGGCACGAGCAACGGCGGCCTGACCGCCTACCCGGGCGGCGACCGATGGCTCTGGGAAAGCCGCATCTTCGCCGGCGCCTACGATGCCGCCGACCCCGAAGAACGACCCGTCTACGGCGCGCTGAACTTCACGCGCGACCCGACCGGCGCCGCACCGCGCTTCGGCTCGTCGCACTTGCGTCTCACCGAAGCCGCCCTCGGCAGAGCAACGTTCTGCTATCCGGACAGTTCCGCCGACCCGCGTGCGTTCGGCGTCTCTGAACGGTTTTCCCTCATCGATCTCGCCGAGGCCGCGAAAGTCGATGCCCTGGACGGCCACATCGAAGCCCAGATCCACGGCCCCGTCAGGCTCGACTGCGATATCGAAGCCCTCGTCCTCGACCCCAGCTACCGCGGCACGCAAGTCGAAGAGGCGGCCCACGCCCTGCCGTGCCCGATCGAGTGGCACCAGGGTTTCCAGCTCACCGTCGACCGGTTGCAACGCCACCCGGACTACCGCGGCCGGCAGTACGTGGATCTGGGCACTGAAATCGCGATCGACGGCCGATTGGACCCGCGCATCATCGGCCTGGCGGCCCGCTGCGGCCGCTACGAACTACAGGACCTGAAGAAGGTCTGGCACTGCTTGGCCCGTTTCGGCGCGCCGAGCCGGGGATCGCGCCTATAGCTGCCTGTGGCTGCGCACCCAGAACACAACGTCGAATACGAGGGTGCCGACGGCTATGCCGGTGTAGTCGGCCCAGTCTTCGTTGAAGCCGAGGACCGCGGCGACGGCGAAGCTGCAGGCGATGCCCGCGGCGAGGCCGGTGAAGAGAGCGGCCTTGCCGCGGTGGACGTGCTGGGTCATGAACACCGGCAGGGCGGGGATCGCGACGAGGAGCGTCATCACGGGGGACGGGCCGCCGGGCTGAGTGAGATCTCCGCGGTAGAAGTTGTACAGCGCGTACATGTTCAGCACTGTGGCCCAACTGAGGACGGCGGCTGGGGCGGGTCGCGGCGCTCCCTGGCGGACAGTCTTGATGTTCACCGCTGGATCATAGGGGTGCGCCGCGACCGCGTGCCAGGGCCGGCCCGGGCAGGCTCAGTGGCGGAAGTCGCGCGGGAAGGCTTCGATGATGCCGTCGGAGAGCATGTCGGCCATGCCGAGGACCTGCTGGTGCACCTGGTCGAAGTCGGCGATGTCCTGGGCGTAGTGGCCCTCGAGACGGTCGCCGGCCTCCTTGAGGGTCAGGTCGAGGTGGTGCTTCATCATGGCGCGCAGGTCGGCGTCGGACCAGTGGCGGGGGTTGAGGCTGTGCAGGAAGTCGGCGATCTCGTTCGCGTTGTCGTACCAGGCCCGCTCGGCGGCGGCTAGCTTGGCGGCGTCGCCGGCCTTGGCTGCGACGAGGATGTCGACGGCGGTGAGGATGTGGACGCGCAGCAAGGAGGTGAGGTGGTTGCCGGCCGCGTTGCCGTAGAAGGGCTTGAAGGCGTTGCCCAGATCGGTCTGGTTCTGCAGCAGGCGGGTCTCGGTGGGGCCGAGATCGGGCAGATCGCCGGCGAAGCTGACGATCGCGAGGCGCGTGTAGGTGATGTGGTCGTCCCACAGTTCGCGCATCTGGTCGTGCAAGCGCAGCGCGCTGGCCGACACCGAGCCGGCGGCAGAGGCGTGCTCGGCGGCGAAGCTCGGCTGGACACCGCCGAGAGCCGTGATGGACAGGGTCAGGGCGGCCACGGCGGCGGCGCGGCCGAGTTTGGCCGGCCGGAGACGGAGCGAGCTCGCCGCGGGGCGGCGGGAATGGAACAGGGACATGCGAACCTCCCGAGCGGTCTGATGGCAACGCGAGCATCACATGGGGTTGCTTCGCCGGAGTCTCGCCACGCGGGAGGTTACCTCGAAGGGGGACGTCCCGAACGAGGGCACCGGTAGCCGGCGTGTAAGTCGGTGCGGCGCGGCCGGCGGCCGGTGCGCGAGCGCGCACCGGCCGCCGGGGGAGACTCGCCGTGGATCAGTTCGTGACGGTCGCGGTGGCGGAGCCGCCGAAGTTGCTCTCGACGATGATCGGCTGGTCCGGCTCGAAGACCTCTCCGCGCTGGTCCTGGTAGCGGCCGCCGCCCTGGTTGGTCAGGGTGATGCCGGTGAAGGTGCCGTCGGCGTCGAACACGGTCAGGATCGCGTTCGGGTTGGAGTCGGTGGCGGCGATGGTCTGCACGCCCTTGTCCCAGCGGAACTCGGTGATCCGCACGGTGTCGGGGGCGGGCGCGCTGCCGGGGTTCACGGTGAGGGTGGCGCTGATCGAGTTCCCGAACGCGGTCGCGGTGATGGTGACGGCGGTCGGCGCGGTGACGGCGGTGGTGTCGATCGCGACGGCGACGCTGGAGTGGCCAGGGGTGACGACGGCTTCGTCCTGGGTGTTCGGGTCGAACCCGGCCACCGCCGGGTCGCTGCTGGCGAGCTGGACGACCGCGCCTTGGCTCGCCGAGGAGGCGAAGGTCACGGTCGCGGTCTCGCCGCCGCCCCCGGTCACCGAGGCCGGGGTGAAGGTGATCGACTTGAGCGCCGGCGTCACGCTGCCGCCGCCGTTGCCGCCACCGCCGTTCCCGCCACCGCCGCCGCCGCTGGCGAAGGCGGGCGAGGCGGTGAAGGTCAGCGCGGCGGTGAACGCCGCGGCGGCGGTGGCCGCGGCCAGACGTGCGGCCCGGCGGTGCGGCGACCGGGTCAGGGTGCTGGTCATCTGCGTGTCTCCCGTGAATGAGAGGTCTGATGGGTGGGGCCCCATCCTCCACACGGCCGCGACCGGACGTCCGGTTCACTGTGATATGTGAGAATTGCCTGAGAAGTTCGGCGCGAGTGTGGCAGAAGACTGACGGCGACCGCGCCGGGGAGGCGAAGCGAGCCGCGCGGATCCGCGTCCTGATACACGGCGGCCGGGCCCGGGCGGTTCGAGCCGGCCACGCGTCAGAACTCTGTGTCAGGGAGGCGACGCGGGACGAGCGCTCAGCCGCGGATGGCCTGGGCCAGGCTGAAGCCGGCGAGCAGCAGCATCAGCAGGCCGGCCACCCGCGTGATCACCGTCATCGGCACCAGCTTGAGCAGCCCGCGGCCGCCGACGATCGCGAGCGCGGCCACCGCCCACAGGCCGGCCACCGCGCCTATGCCGACGGCGATCGGGTCGTGGTAGCGCGCGGCGAGGTTGGCGGTCAGGATCTGGGTGAGGTCGCCGAACTCGGCGACCAGGATCACGCCGAACGCGGTGGTGGCCACGCGCGCGAAGGTCGGCGCCTTGCCGCCCTTGATGTCGATGTGCTCTTCCTCCTCCTCGCCGTGGCGTCCGCGCAGCATGAGCACGGCGCCGAGGAGGAACAGGGCGGCGACCACGCCTTCGAGCACGCGGTGCGGCAGCAGCGTGAGCAGGCTGCCGGCGGCGATGGCGAGGACGACGTGCACGGCGAACGCGGCGGCGGCGCCGGTGAACACGTACGAGGGGCGGTAGCGGGTGCCGAGCACCAGGCTGGCCAGTGCCGTCTTGTCCGGCAGTTCGGCCAGGAAGACCAGGCCGAAGACGGTGGCGATCAGGGCGAGACTCACATGGATCCTTCGGGGGCGGGCCGCGCCGAACCGGCCCGCGGGATGGGGACGCCTCGGCCCGGCAGCGGTGGAACGGCTGCAGGTGCCGAAGGTCTCGCCCAGCGCCCGACTTCCGGCGCCCCCGGGGGCCGGACCGCGCCCGAAGGCTCTGGTCAGTATGTCGACGTCCCGGCGCGGGGCTACTCCCCTTCGCTGGCACCAGGGTACCAGCCGGAACGGGGCGGTCCGGCCACGGGACCAGCGGCCGAGCACACACGTGCTGAGACCGGGGGAGCGTTCGTCGCCGTCCGCGCCCGCGGCGTCAGGCGGTCTCGACGGGCCGGCCGCGGAAGCGGTAACGCAGGAAGAGATACGAGCCCTGATTGCGGACGCTGATCAGCTCGGCCTGCTCACGGTACTTCGGCAGCAGTTCGAGTCCTGCGACGAGCCCTTCGCGCGGGATCCGGTCGCGCCCGGCCAGGAGCGGCGAGACGGTCAGGAACAGCTCGTCGAGCAGCGAAGCGCCGATGAGTTGTGCGAGCAGGTGCGGCCCGGCTTCGGACAGGACGGTGGTGTGGCCGCGCTCGCGCAGGACCTGGATGAGCGCGGCGAAGTCGACGGATTCCCCGGCGCCCAGTTCCACGACTGTGCACCCTGCGGGCAACCGGCCGCGCAGTTCGGCGGCCCCCTTCGCGGTCGTGGCGATCAAGGCGCCGGATTGCAGGGCGGGATGGTCCGTGGGCAGATTGCCGCGCGCGGTGACGACGACGAGTTCGGGTTGGGCGGGCAGGCGGCGTGCCCGGCGCAGCGCGGAGAACGCGTCGGCCGCGGCCGGGTAGACGTACTCGGGGACCCAGCGGTGGTCGGCGGAGGCGCGCAGGGTGCCGGCGCCGACGAGCACGGCATGGGCGCAGGCGCGCAACAGCCCCATGGTGAACCGGTCGGCCGGGGCGTGGCCGCTGATCGTGGATCCGGACGAGGGGAACTCCGGGCCGAGGGCGACGACACCGTCGAGCGAGGAGACGAAGTTGGCGTAGAGACAGGGCTCTGTGAAGCCGAGTTCGCCGCCGTAGAGCCGGGCCAGCTCGGCCGGCAGCGGTTCGCGCAGCAGATCAGGGTCCTCATAGAGGCGGACCAGCGGCTCGGCGTCCACGGCGTCTCAGAACCGGCCGCGGTGGGAGCTCGCCGAACTGCAGAGCTCGAAGAAGTCGTTGCGCAGCTGGGCGTCGCCGTCGTAGTTGCCGCGCCAATAAGTGGTGCGGGTGCTCGAGTTCAGCTCGTACACGCCGCGCATCTGGGTGCACAGGTGCACGGCCTCGAGGTGCACGGCCACGCCGTGCGGCTGCAGGATCCGTTCGAGCCCGTCGGCGAGCTGCTGGCCGATGCGCTCCTGCACGGAGAAGCGGCGGGCGAAGAGCCTGACCAGGCGGGTGAGCTTGGACAGGCCGAGGATGTGCTCGTGCGCGACGTAGCCGATGTACGCGCTGCCGAAGAACGGCAGGCTGTGGTGCTCGCACAGGGAGAAGAACGGGATCGGGCCTTCGACCACCTGGCTGATCCGGCAGTCGGATCCACCGTGGCACTCCGTGGGGAACGCGGTGACCAGCTTGTCGTCGCCCTCGTAGCCGCTGGTCGCGTCGTAGAGAGCGCGCAGGAACCGGCGCGGGGTGAGGTCGGTGGCGATGGTGCCGCCCGGCAGGCCGAGCGCGCTGAAGATCTCCCGCAGGTAGCCCTCGTAGCGCTGCCACTGCTCGTCGTCGATGCGGCGCGGGTGCACGGCCGTCCACTCGGTGCTGTCGTAGCCGACGTCGTCTCCGGCCATTCCGTCGACCGTCGGCGTCTCGGGGTGGTGGTGAGCGTTCACGTGTGCGCGCTACCCCCGGTCGGCGGCGATCATGCCGGGACCGGGGCCATTGCGGTTGCCGGGTGCGGCCGCGGGGGCTTGGCTGGGTGGTAGCGGGTCGCCGCAGGGGGCAGCGCTGCGAGGGAGATGAACGGGGATGGCATCGACGACGTTCGTGATCATCGGGGCGAGCCTGGCGGGCGCCAAGGGCGCCGAGGCGCTGCGAGAGGCGGGCTACAGCGACCGGATCGTGCTCATCGGCGACGAGACCGAGGTGCCGTACGAGCGGCCGCCGCTGTCCAAGCAGTACTTGCAGGGCAAGCAGGAGCTTGAGAAGGCCTTCGTCCACCCGGCGGAGTGGTACGGCGACCACGACATCGACCTCCGGCTCGGCACCACGGCCGCCGCGATCGACCGGGACGGGCGGAGCGTGACGCTCGCGGACGGCACCCGGGTGGCGTACGACGCGCTGCTGCTGGCCACCGGTTCGAGCCCGCGCCGTCTGCCGGTGCCCGGCGGGAACCTCGAGGGCGTGCACTACCTGCGCCGGATCCCGGATTGCGAGCAGATCAAGGCCACACTCCGGACCGCCTCGCGCGTCGTGTTCGTCGGCGGAGGCTGGATCGGGCTGGAGGTGACGGCGGCGGCCCGCGAGGCTGGGATCGAGGCCGTCGTCCTCGAGGCGGACGAGCTGCCGCTCGGGCGGGTGCTCGGCCCGGAGATCGCCCGCGTCTTCGCCGACATGCACCGGCAGCACGGCGTCGACCTGCGCCCCGGCTCCCACGTCACCGAGATCCTGAGCGAGGGCGGTCGGGCGAGCGGCGTGCTGCTGGCCGACGGCACGCGCATCGGTGCGGACGCGGTGGTCGTCGGCATCGGTGCGGCGCCCAACATCGGCCTGGCCGAGGCGGCCGGCCTGACCATCGACAACGGCGTCCGGGTCGATGCCTCACTGCGCAGCTCCGACCCGCACGTCTTCGCCGCCGGCGACGTGGCCAACGCGTTCCATCCCTTGCTGGGCAAGCACATCCGGGTCGAGCACTGGGACAACGCCCGCAAGCAGCCCGCCGTGGCCGCGCGAGCGATGCTCGGCGAGGAAGCCGTCTACGACCGGGTGCCGTACTTCTTCACCGACCAGTACGACCTCGGCATGGAATACTCCGGGTACATCGAGCCGGGCGGCTACGACGACGTCGTGGTGCGCGGAGACCTCGAGGGCCGCGAGTTCCTCGCCTTCTGGCTCGCGGACGGCCGGGTCAAGGCCGGTATGAACGTCAACATCTGGGATGTGAACAAGCAGATCCAGCAGTTGGTGCAGACTGGCGGTCGTGTCGACGCGGCGAAGCTCGCCGACGCCGACACGCCCCTGGACCAGGTCGCCGCCAGCTGACCGTCATTTCGCGAATGAGGGTTGGCCTTATTTGCCAATGCAGTCAGGGGCCAGCCCTCATCGGCTGTAAAGGCCGGTTCCGGATACACCCGTAAGCGTTACCCTGATCCCGTGGCCCCCGAAGAGAACGACGCGCTCGCCGCACTCGGCGCGCTCGGCGACGACACCCGCCGCGGCATGTACGCCTTCATCCGCCGCGCCCATCGCCCGGTCAGCCGCGAGGAGGCGGCCGAGAGCGTCGGGATCTCGCGCAAGCTCGCCGCTTTCCACCTCGACAAGCTCGTGGACGTCGGCCTGCTGCGCACCCGCTTCGACGCCCCCGGCCGCACGCGCAAGGTGGGGCGCGCACCGAAGCTCTACGAGCCCGCGCCCGACGCGATCCGGGTCTCGATCCCCGAACGTCGGCACGAACTGCTCGCCGAAATCCTTGCCGCCGCGGTCACCGCAGAAGAGCCCGACCGCCCGGCCCGCGAGGCGGCCTTGGAGGTCGCCGACCGCCGCGGCCACGCGTTCGGCTCGCACGAACGCGAACGCCACCGGCCCGGGCGCCTCGGCACGGAACGCGCACTGAGCCTGGCCGCGTGCAGCCTCGAGGAGTTCGGCTTCGAACCCGAACGCACCGCGCCCGACCAGGTGCTACTGCGCAACTGCCCGTTCCACCCGCTCGCGATCACCTCGACCGACCTGGTCTGCGGGATCAACCACCGCTTTCTCACCGGCTTCCTGCGCGGCCTGGGCGCGGACGGCGCCGCCACCGCCGTGCTGCACCCCGACGAGGAAGCGTGCTGCGTGCGCCTTTGCTCGTCCGGGCACGCGTCCTGCGGCGAGCCCGAACCGCCGGCCGAGGCATCCACTACTTATCCATAGGCAGGGATTCCGCGATCTTCTCCGTGGCGCCGGTGAGCGCGGAGCGCTCGATGGCGTCGAGCACGCGGTGGTGGGCCGCGCCGACGTGGAAGTCCGGCTGCGGACGGCGTCCATCGGCCAGCGCTTGGCCGATTCCCCGGTAGAGGGCTGCGACGTTGGCGATCGGCCCGGCGGCCGGGTCGAAGGGGACGGTCCGGTAGCTCTCGGGCGGCTTCACCGGCTCGCCGTCGACGCGGATGTCCCAGTCCGTCCAGTGCAGGTAGGTACCGGGCCTCGGCTGAGTCACCGTGACCGTACCGGCGGAACCCACCAGTTTGATCAGGAACCCGTCGGGCGAGCCGCTGCCTCCGTGCACGACGGCGGAGGCGGTGGCGCCGCTCTCGAGGACGCCGTGGAGCAGGACCTGCGAGGGCACGGCGTTGGGCACCGTGCGGCCGCCGGTCCCGGTGACTTCGACCCGGTCGTGGGCGCGGGGCAGCCGGGCGGAGACCTCGACCAGCGGTCCGGTGATCCGGGCGAGGGTGGCCAGGAAGTGGCCGGCCATGACGGTCAACAGCGAGGTGCCGCCGGCCGGGTCGGTGGACCAGTCCAGTTCCGGCGCGATGCGGGGGCCGCCCAACGGGTCTCCGGCGGCGACGAGCACGGCCGATTCGAGCCGGCCGATCGCGCCGTCGGCGAGCAGGTCCGCCACGAACCGGGCGTCCGGGGACCAGTGGCCCTGCAAACCCACGGCGTGCGCGACGCCGGCCGCGTCGGCTTCCCGGGCGAGACTCTCGGCTTCCGCGGCGTCCACACCCAGCGGCCATTCACAGAGCACGTGCTTACCTGCGGCCAGCGCCGCCCGTACCGCGTCCGCGTGCCGCGCGGCCCGGACCGACACCACGACGAGGTCCACCTCGGGATGGGCGGCGAGGGCGGCGGCGTCCGCGAAAGCCAGTTTGGCGCCGTGGGCGGCCGCCGCCTGCTCGGCGGTGGCCTGGTTGGTGGTCGCCACGGCCGTCACCTGGAACTGCGGCAGTCCGGCCAGGGCGGGCAGGTGCGAGACGCCCGCCCAACCGCTCGCACCGACGACTCCTACTTTGATCACGTGCCCTCCCCGGGCTCCGTCCGAGCTAGATTCATACCGAACGGTACAAAACTAGGGGCCGCGGATCCCCGGCGCAAGGGGTAACGTACCGATAGGTAAAAAACCCGAGGAGGAAGCGCCATGCCCGGAGGCCGTCCGCGCGCGTTCGATCCGGACGCGGCGCTCGACGCGGCGCTGGAAGTGTTCTGGCGGCAGGGCTACGAAGGGAGCTCGCTGGCCGACCTCACCGCGGCCATGGGCATCAACCGGCCGAGTCTCTACGCCTCGTTCGGCAATAAAGAGCAGCTGTTCAGCGCCGCGCTCGACCGCTACTTCGCCGGTCCCGGCGCATACGCGGCCGACGCACTGGCGGCTCCCACGGCGCGAGAAGTCGTCGAACGGCTGCTCTTCGGGGCGGTCGGGCTGACCGCCGGGCCGCGCACTCCGCCCGGGTGCCTGTGCGTCGACAGCGCGCAGGCCTGCGCCCCCGACGCCGAACCGATCCGCCGAGAGGCGGTCGCCCGGCGGATGGCGGGCGAAACCGCGCTGCGCCGGCGCTTCGAGCGCGCCGACGACCTCCCGCCCGACTGCGATCTGGGGGACTTCGCCCGTCTGGTCCACACCGTCACCGACGGCATCGCGGTGCAGGCCGCGAGCGGGCACACCCGCGCCCAGCTGCAGCGCGTGGCAGTCCTCGCACTCCGCATGCTGTTTCCGGCCGGGCCGGCCGGCGCGGGAAACGTCTGATATCGGGGGGCCGGACCGTTTTGGCCCGGGAAACCGCGCTCGAGAAGATCGTTCAGATTTCGCACGGTCTATGAGATGATGAGCTGCCCTGCGCTGACTGGACCTCAGGTCCGCAGGGGCCGCCCGCTGTACGCACGAACGGGAGGCGAACGCTGTGAAGCGACCCCCCAGACTCCACCTCCGCCGCCGACGCCCGCCCCGCTCCGAGACCCGCGCGCCCCGGCGCGTCCGGGCCCGGCTGCTCGGCGCCGCCGCGATCCTGGTCCTGTGCACCACCTCCGCGTGGCTCGCGCTGCTGGTCACCCCCTCCCAGACCGTCTCCACCGCGGGCCAGAGCGTGCAGGTGGGCGCGGCCGACCCGGACTTCTCGCTGTCCGGGCCGGGCGAGCTGGACCTGTTCGGCCAGACCATGCCGACCACGCTGAAGTTCCACGGCCTGATCCGGCCCAAGCTCGAGCTGACCCACATCTCGCTGGACAACCAGCTCGCGCAGTTCGTCCAGACCTCGTCGGCCAAGCACAGCACGACCGGCGACCTGGCCTCCGCGCTGATCAAGGGCTGGGAGCACTACTTCCTCTGGCAGACGCTGATCGCCGGCGCCTTCGCCGTGCTGCTCCTGCTCGCGGTGGCCGGGGTGCGCCGCTATCCGCACCGCACCACGATCAAGCTGGTCGCCTTCGGCGCGCTGACCGCGGTGGTGCTCAACGTCGGCTTCGTCGTCGCGTTCGCGGCCGGCACCCCGGGCACGCTGCGGCAGGTGCATTCGCTCGACGACCTGGTCGGGAGCACCCCGGTCGGGGCCGCCCCTGAGCCGGTGGGCGCGAGCCTGCCCGGCGTGCAGGCGGTGGTGCTCGGGGATTCCACTGCGGCCGGGCTGGGCAACCCGCTGGTGCGCAACCCGAGCGCGCTCGACCGCGCCTGCGGGCGCAGCAGCGACTCCTACGCGGCCGATCTGGCCGAGGTCAACGCCTGGAACGTGCTGAACCTGGCCTGCAGCGGCGCGACCGTCGCGGACGGGATCCTCGGCCCGCAGCAGCTCGGCAGCGGCATCGCGGCGCCGCAGTTCGGCGTCCTGGAGCAGGCCTCGCACGCGTCCGTCGTGGTGGTCGGGATCGGCGCGAACGACCTGCAGTGGGAGGCGATGGCGGCGATGTGCGCGATGGGTCCGAGCTGCGACGACCAGGCCACCGCGGCGATGTTCCAGGCGAACCTCAACACCTTCACCCAGGACTACTACCAGCTGCTGCACGACCTGGCCGCGCTGCCGGCACATCCGCGCGTGCTGATCAACGAGTACTTCTCCCCCTTCGGCGCCAAGCTGGACTGCCTGAGCTCGGAGGGGCTGACGTCGGCGAAGGCCGCGACCCTGCTCGCCCGGCTGGGCACGCTCAACCAGGTGCTGGGCGACGGCGCGAAGACCTTCGGGTTCACCGCGGTCAAGCCCGAGTTCACCGGCCACGAGCTGTGCACCGCCCAGCCCTTCGTCCAGGGTCTGCACGACAGTGCCCCGATGCACCCCGACACGGCCGGGGAACTGGCCATCGCCCTCGCCGACCAGCAGGCTCTGAGCAAGACCGTGGCGGCGGCATCAGTGGTCGCGGACAGCACACACGCGCCCTGAGCCGCCGCCGAACGGCCTCAACCGAGCACGGCCTCGCGCGCCATGGCGGCCGCGCCGAGCAACGCCGCGGCATCCCCGAGCTGTGCGAGCTCAAGTTGCGTGCCGACCACGCCGCCGGTCTCAAGGCCGGCACGCAGCGGGCCGGCCACCAGGTCCCAGGCCCTCGCGATGGACCCTCCCACGACGACGATCGAGGGCTGGAACTGGGCGAGGCAGGGCGCGAGGACGCTGCCGAGCACCCGGAACGTCTCGGTGAAGACGACGCGCGCGGCCTGCTCTCCCCGGCGCGCCCGCTCGGCGATCCCGCGCACGTCGGGCGGTTCGGGCTCGCCCGTCTGCTCGGCGTAAGCCTGCCGGAGGGCTTGGCGCGAGACAGTCTCCTCCAGCGGCCTGCCTTCGAATCGCAGGAGGTCGACGCGTCCGCCCGGCGGGATGCCGGGGCCTTCGCGCACGCTTCGGCCCTCGTGCAGGAAGGCCGAGCCCACGCCGGTGCCGAGGGTGAAGCCCGCGGCCGTCTCGTGCCCGCTCGCAGCCCCTGCCCACCACTCCCCCGCCAGGAACGCCTCCGCGTCGTGGTGGAAGCTCAACGCCGACGCGTCGGTGTGCAGCCGTGCCGCCAGCGCGGCGCCCAGGTCGTAGCCGTTGAGCGCGTCGAACTTGCCGACGCCGGTGTACCGGCCGATGCCTTCTTCGTAGTCGAACGGCCCCGGCAATGCGATCGCCCAACGGTTTCCCGGCAGCGCGGGCAGGCGCGATGCGCATTCGACGAGGACGCCGACGATCTCTTCGGCAGCCGCATGGCTGTCGAGCGGCAGGCGGCAGCTCCGGCCGGGCACGACCGCGCGGCTGCCGACGGCCACGTGCGCGGCGGTCACGTGCGTGCCGCCGATGTCCATGGTCGCGACGACCGAATCAGCGTCCGCGTTCACCGGACGAGGGCCTTGACATAGCGGACCGGCCCATGACCAAGGGCCCTTACACGGTACGCGCCGACCGACGCCGGCATGGTCAGCGTCTCGGCGTATGCCAGAACGTAGCGATGTCCACTGTCTGTCTCCACTTCAACGCCGTCTCCGTGCACGACGTTGAGGATATGGAACGCCCCAGCCGTCGCATCGCTCGCGGTGGCCTGCGGATCAAGTTCGAATCTGCGGACCTCGAAGAACATCTCCGGCAGCCGGCCGATGAGGTCTTCGCGCCAACCGGGGCCCGCACGCAGTTCCCTGGCTTGCTGGACGAGGTCTCGGGCGACGGCGTCGCCGGTCCGGTCCGGGTTGAGGTTCTCGAACGCGTGCCCGACATGCACCGGGCGCTGCCTGCCTTCGCGGTCCGTCCGCAGCCAGTCATAGAAGCGGAGGCTGTAGAGGTATGGCGTGGCACTGATTTCGAGGACGACGTTGCCTTCGCCGCTGCCGTGCGGGGTTCCGGCGGGGATGAGGAACAGCTGGTGCTGCTCGGCGGGGAACGTCTGGACGTAACGCTCGATGTCGAAAGGCACTGCCTCATGCACCGCGCGGTCGGCTTCCTGCCGGAACTCCTCGAGATCCGCTCCTTCGCGCAGGCCGAGGAACACACGGCGTTGCGGTCCGCCGACCATCATGTAATAGGTCTCGTGCTGGGTGTAGGGCCAGCCGAAGACGCTGCGCATGTAGTCCGGCTGCGGGTGGCAGTGCACGGAGAGGTTCCCGCCGCCGACCGTGTCGAGGTAGTCGAACCGGATCGGGAACGACGTGCCGAACATCGCGTGGACGTCGCCGCCCAGGACTTCCTCGGGATGCAGCGCCACCAGCAGTTGCAGCGGCAGTTCGACGCGCGGACCGTCCGGGTTGCCGACGAGGATGCCGCTCTCCGGGGCGATCAGCTCGTAGCCGAGCGCCGTGTTGGGCGCGGCTCGGTTGAAGGCGAGCCGTTCTTGCGCCCAGTGCCCGCCCCAGGACGTCGTGTTGAACGTGGGGCGGGTACGGAACGGCCGGTTCGCGAGGTGTGCCAGTGCCTTACGAAGCGCCGGGCCCTCGATCCAGGCCGGAGTGCGGGAGTCCTGCGTATCGAGCCAGAGGTCGATGTCGCCGGCGATCTCGTCCCGATGCCGGTCCAGGACGGGCCAATCGATGTAGAACAGGCGCCGCGTCGTGCCCGGGCCGGTGCCGATCGGCTGGCCCAGGTTGCGGCCGCGTCCCGCGGTGATCTCGGCTTCGGCGTATCTCTTGGGCAGATCGGCGTACCAGAGCCGGTCGTGCCGGACGAGGGCCGCACCCGGGCCGAAGACGATGGTCACCGCGTCGTCCTCGACCGCGACCGGCGGCACCTGGCCGAGGAGATCGGCCAGGCCCGCTTCGGCGAGCGGGGCGAAGTCGGGATCCTCCTCCAGCACCGCGGACGCGGTGCCGGCGAGGATCTCCGGCCAGGGAGCGAAGTGCTCGCGGATGTCCAGCAGGTTCACCAGCAGGCCGCGATACTCCAGCGCGTCGCGTATCTCGCCGGCGACGAGGTCCCAGGCGACGGCTGCGGGCCCGTCCACGCACAGGACGGATCCGCGGGCGAGGCTCGCGGAGGCCGTCGCATAGCCGAGCCCGACCGCCGCCTCGTCCACGACGTGACAGGGCTCTGTTTCGTATTTCGGCACCGGTGTCA
The DNA here is from genome assembly GCF_000504285.1 of Actinospica robiniae DSM 44927. Classification (NCBI taxonomy): domain Bacteria; kingdom Bacillati; phylum Actinomycetota; class Actinomycetes; order Catenulisporales; family Actinospicaceae; genus Actinospica; species Actinospica robiniae. The sequence continues at coordinate 3,084,694 of NZ_KI632511.1, forward strand.
CAGTTCTCCTTCGGACGGCTGGTTGCCGCCCGTCGTCACCGGCCAGGCCAGCACCGGACGACGCAGCTTCTCGGCGTGCTCGGCGATCACGGCCCGGTCCGGCCCGGCGAGCGTCAGCAGCCCGTAGCGGAGTTTGACAGTGCCCTGCTGTATCTGCGGGAAGTTCGTGTCCCAGTAGTTGTTGGCCGCCCAGCTCAGCAGCAGCGGATCCGAGCCCCGGTCGACGGCGGCGGGCGGCGGCCCGAAGTGGAAGCCGCCGAACTGCACCAGCGGCGCGTCCGGGGTGATCAGCGCGACGGCGCCGGTCTCGTCCCACATGGCCGCGGTGGATTGCGCCGTCACCCAACCGCGCGAGGCGCCCGGCAGCTGCTGCTCGTCCAGGCGCACGGCCTGGCCCGCGGTGTCGAACTCGGCCTGCCACCCCGCTTCCAGCGCCAGCGGCAGGGCGAAGTAGACGCCGCGCGGCGAGGCGTCCCCGACCAGATCCACCTCGATGTCGACGCGGATGAGCGGGTCGAGCGCGTCCAGCCAGATGCGTTGGACGACGCCGCGGGTGCCGGGGGCCTCGAACCGGCGCTCGAGCAGCACCCGGCCGGCCCGCTGCTCGACCGTGCAGCTCAGGATCCGCTCGGCCGGCTCGTGCCGCGGCGTCCACGGCTCCCAGCAGGACTCGTCGATCATCTCCCGGTCCAGGTCGCGCCGGTAGAACGCGCGGCGGGAGCCGTCGACGAGCGGGTCCGGGCGCTCCTGGACGAACGAGAGCAGGTCCATGCCCGGCCGGGGCCGCAGGATCTCGCGTCCGGTGCCGCGGTCGAGCAGGGACAGGATCCGCCCGGAGTCGGAGTCGTAGGTCAGCACGTGGAACGGCGACTCGATCCGGCCGATGGCCGCGACGCGGTTGACCGCTGTGGCGAAGTTCAACTCCCGGGCCGCGTGCCGGTGCCGGACGAGCTCGTGCGTCGGCTGGCCGGCGAACGACGGGGTCGGCAGCTGGTCGAGGTCGAGGATCCGCCAGCTGTCGGGTGCGAGGGTGATCGGGCCGGTCGCTCGGCGCGCCTCATCCGGTCCGGGCACCCGCCACGGCCGGTTCTCGTACGCCATGCGGCTGGCCCGGTACGTGCGCTCGGTGGCGGGGGTCGGTTCGGCGAACCAGCTCTCCGGCAGATCCAGCGCGACGGTGCGTTCGAACGGCGTGGGGTTGACCACCAGGACGCCGGCGATCCCCTTGTCCGCGACCGGATTCCCGGCCAGCCGCTCGAGCCCGTCCATCACGGCGAACGCGGCGAGTTCGTGGCCCTCGTGCGCGGACGCCTGCTTCATCGCCTCGATCGAACGGGCCTGCGGGTTGGCCGGGTCGGAGTTCCAGTGGCTCGCGGTGTGCTCGTCGAAGGCGTCGGCGCGCTCGGCCGCCTCGGCCATCGCCGCGGGCTCGGCCCGCAGCGCCTCCGCCGTCCGCAGCAGCGACTTCGTGCCCTGGTTCAGCGCGGTCTCGGCCGGCATGCTGCCGACGCCGAAGCTCCAGTAGTCGGTCCAGTCGCCGTCGAGGACCGGGACCTCGTCCTCGGGCACCGCGTGTACACGTTCCCTGAGATCGTCGAACGTGGCGTAGCGGATGCGCGGGCCGAGCTGCTGCTCGTTCCAGCGCTGGATCAGGCTTGGAAGATAAGGGTTCGGCGGCGCGTTGTCCCACATGATCGGCGAGCAGGTCGAGGTGAGGTAGACGAACGGCAGCCGGTATCCGGCCCGGCGCAGGCGCTCGTGGAAGGCGTCCCAGCCGACGGCCATCCGCTCCACCGAGTCGTCCCAGGCGTTGAGCAGCTGGTCGAACATCGTGTAGTGGCTGCCGTTGAACACGCGCAGGCGCCGGCCCGACGGGGTCTGCCAGGCGAACAGCCCCGGCCTCGGGGTGACCGGCCCGCCGAGGTGCCGGTTGACCGCCATCACGAACAGGTCGACTCCGGCGTCGAGCAGCTCGTCGGCGATCGGCCACGGGATGCCGTTGACGTCGTGCTGGCAGGCGACCGGGATCGGCCGTCCGACGACGTCCTCGAGCTCGCGCTTGCCGGCCAGCAGGCGGCGGATGCCCGGCCGGTCGATGGTGGAGCTCACGTGCCAGCGGAGCGCGGACAGGCCGATCCGGCCCTGGTGGCACAGGTCCTGGAACCGGGCCACCTGCTCGGCGGAGGCGTCGGCCAGCCAGCGCCGCACCGGTTCCGTCGCCTCGCAGGTCCACTTGGGCCGGGCGCCCTCGGGCAGGTCGGCGGTACGCTCCAGCCAGTCGATCGCCTGGGATATGTACTCCGTCTGCAGCCGCCACAGGATCGGCTGGGAGTGGGTGTATCCGACGTCGAGATGGCTGTGGTGCAGCACCAGGATCTCTTCGATCGCCGTGTCCTGCTTCGGGATCGCGGTGCTCTGGTTCGATGTCACTTGGTGGCCCCTGAGGTCAGGCCGGCGATGAACTGCTTCTGCAGGGCCAGGTATCCGGCGACCGGGATCACCGCGGCCAGGAACATCACGCCGAACAGCTGCGCGTAGTTGGTGGAGTACTGGCCCAGGGACTGGTAGAGCCCGGTGGTGATGGTCTGGCCCTTGAGCGGTCCGAGGATGAACTGCGGGTTCATGAAGTCGTTCCAGATCCACAGCGACAGGAAGATCGTGACGGTGGCGGTGGCCGGGCGCAGCAGCGGCATGACGATCTTCCACCAGATCCGCAGCGAGCCGGCCCCGTCCATGGACGCCGCCTCCACGATCTCGGTCGGGACCGCGCGCAGGAAGCCGGAGTAGACGAACACCGCGAAGGAAAGGTAGCCGCCGCCCACGTTGGCCAGGACCAGGCCCGGGTAGCTGTGGTCGAGGTGCAGGAAGGTCAGGATCCTGATGGTCGGCAGCAGGACCACGGCGGGCGGGATCATCAGGCCCGCGCCGAACACCGCCAGCACGATCCGGCGCAGCCGGGCGGAGCGGCCGGTGAGCCAGAAGCTGAACGCGGCGCCCAGCGGGACGATCAGCAGCAGCGAGGCGATCACGGTGACCGCCGAGTTCGCCAGGCCGATCTGGACGATCCGGTCCGGGCGGGCCAGCGCGTCGGTCAGGTTCGCCATCGTCGGCGGCGCGGGCGGCGCCACCGGGTTGCCGAGGATCTGGGACTGGCTCTTGAACGCGTTGACGATGGTGAGGTAGATCGGGCTGACGAAGGCGAGCGTGAGCATCGCGGCCGCGATGAGGTGGCCGCGCGAGGCCCAGGGCCGGCGCCGGGCGCCCGGAGCCGGGGCGGCGGGCGGCGCGCTGCGGCGCTGTTGCGTGGTCAGGACGGTCACAGGTCCACCTCCCGGCGGCGAAGCAGGCTGGTCACGGACAGCGCGATCACGGCGGAGACGACCAGCAGCAGCATGGCCACGGCCGAGGCGTACCCGAAGCGGTCGTCGGTGAAGGCGAGGTTGATGATGTAGAGCGCGGTCGACTGCGTCGCGAACGCGGGTCCGCCGCCGGTGAGCGCGGCGATGATGTCGTAGAGCTTGAGCATGGTGATCAGCGAGATGGTGACGCTGATCGTGGTGCCGGGGGCCAGCATCCGGAAGGTGATGTGGCGGAACTGCTGCCAGCGCCCGGCCCCGTCCACCCGCGCGGCCTGGTACATCTCCAGCGGGATGGACTGGAGCGCGGCCAGGTGCACCACCGTGGTGAAGCCGGTCAGCACCCAGGCGGCGACCACGCCGACCGAGAACATGGCCAAATCGGGGGTGCCGAGCCAGGAGATCGGCCGGGAGATGATTCCGAGGCCGGTCAGCAGGTGGTTGAGGATGCCGTCCTCGGCCATGATGTAGCGCCAGACGAAGCCCACGATCACGCCGGAGAGCACCTGCGGCAGGAAGGCGACGGTGCGCATCATCCGGAAGCTGAGCGAGGTCTTGTTCAGCAGGACCGCGAAGCCGATGCCGGCGGCGTTGGCCACCACGGTCACCCCCGCGGCGAGCGCCAGGGTGAAGCCGAGGCTCGCGGCCAGCGTGCTGTCGTGGGTCATCTCCCGGTAGTTGGCCAGGCCGACGAACTTCGCCTGGGCCATCAGCGGGTTCTCGTCGGTGAAGCTCTTCCAGGCGCTCATGATCACCGGGACGATGATGAACAGGGCGTAGAGCCCCAAAGCGACGGCGGCTATGGCGCCGAGGGCGGGGTCGCCGCGGCGGCGACGGGCTCGGGTGGTCATGGCGCTTTCCTTGGCTGGAGATCGGCTGGGCGGGGACGAGGCGCCGGCGCCGGGCTGCGCGAGCCCGGCGCCGGCGGCCGGATCACTGGGTCGCGGTGTTCCACTCGCCGTCGAGCTTGGCCATCTGCCCGGCGACGTCGTTGGAGTTGAACAGCGCCTGTGAGGCGGCGTAGAAGTCGTCGTTCAGGCCCGAGGGCATCGAGTCGTCGTTGGTGGCCCAGCCGATGGCCGACACCTTCGTGTTGTCCTGCGTCACGTACGAGTACGAGTCCTTGAACACCTGGGTGACGTTCACGTCGTAGTCGTCCAGCGTCTTGCCCTTGAGCATCGGGAACGCGCCGTCGCCCTCGATCAGGGTCTTGAGGTTGGCCGGGTCGAGCGACCAGTCCTCGGCGAAAGCGGTGGCCTTGGCCGGGTCCGGGGTCTTGGCGCTGATCGCCATCGAGCCGCCGACCGAGAAGGGCACCACCAGCGTGCCGTCGTCGGTCGGGGTCATGAACGAACCGAAGTCGTCCGCGGTGGCCTTGGGCACGGAGCCGAGGAACCAGCTGCCCATCATGTACATGGCCGTCTTACCGGAGGTGAAGTTGGTGATCGAGTCGGCGTAGCTGACGCTCAGGGCGCCGGGCTCGAAGTACCCGTCGGTGACCATGGTGCGGTACTTCGCGACGGCCGTCTCCACGTTCGGGTCGGTGAAGTGGACCTTGTTCTGGTACCGCTCCTGCAGCCAGTTCGGGTCCTTGCCCAGCACGTCCGCGGAGAGGATGCCGACCAGCGGCATCGAGGCCGCGAACGAGTCGCCGCCGCCGAGTTCGATCGGGGTTATGCCGGCCGCCTTGAGCTTGGCGCAGTCGGCCATGAAGTCGGACCAGGTCTTCGGGGTGCCGCTGATGCCGGCCTTGGCGAACAGGGACTTGTTGAAGAAGACCATCGGAATGATCTGCGAGTTGGTCGGCGGGATGTAGACCTTGCCCTTGTACGCGTTGCCCATCGGCAGCAGAAAGTTGGCGTTGACCCAGCTCTGCGGGTACGGCTGGATCAGGCCGGCCTGGGCGAAGGTGGACGGGGTGATCGACTGCAGCAGGTCCGGGAACTGGCCGGAGGCCTGCAGCTGCTTGGCGTACGCGTCCCGGTCGGTGTTGGGCGAGACGACGTCCTTGATGCTCAGCCCGGGCACCTTGGCCTGGGCGGAGGCGATGGAGGTCTTCCAGAAGGACGCCGTCAGGTCCGGCGTCTCGAAGGTCAGGTAGGTCAGCGTGACATCGCCCTTGGGGCTTGCGGGCGCAGCGGCGGAGCAACCGGCGGAGAAGGCGAGTCCGGCGGCGACGAGAGTGCTTGCGAGAAGGCGACGATGCCTCATTCAAGTCTCCTGGGGGATGATGTGACCCGAACGGTGTGGGGCTCGACGCCGGGCCACCGACCGAGATAACGTTATCGCGAGGATAGAGTCAGAACGCCGGAACGTGTCAAGAGTCGATCCGATAACGGCGCCGCCACGAGGGACGAGAGAGGGACCGGGATGAGCCCAGCACGGGGCGGGAGCGGAGCCGGAGCGCGGCCCAAGCGCCCGACCATGGTCGACGTCGCGCGCGAGGCGGGCGTGGCGCTGCGCACGGTCTCGCGCGTGGTCAACGACGACCCGACCGTCGGCCCGGAGTACGTGGTGAAGGTGCAGGCCGCGATCGCGGCGCTCAACTTCCGCCCGGACGAGCGGGCCCGGCAGCTGCGCACCGGCGTCACCGGCACGATCGGCGCGGCCGTGCGCCGGATCGCCGAGGTCAACCCGGAGCTGGCCGCGATCGAGCGGACCGCGCGCGAGTGCGGGCTGACCCTGCTCGCCTCTTCGACGGACTTCGACGAGGCCAGGGAGCGCGACATCCTGATCTCGATGTGCCGCCAGCGGCTGGACGGGATCATCCTCGAGCCGATCGGGGAGAGCCACAGCTACCTCGAGCCGGAGCTCGAGGCGGGCATGCCGATGGTCTCGATGGACCGGCCGATGAGCGGGATCTCGGTGGACTGCGTCATCTCCGACAACGCCTCCGGCATCGGCATGGCCTTCCACCACCTGCACGAACACGGCCACCGGCGGATCGCCTACATCGGCGACGGCGAGCGGGTCTTCTCCGGCCGGGAGCGGGCCGCCGCCTTCCGGGCCGCGCTGCGCTCGCACGGCCAGCCGGTCGAGGACCTGGTGCACCCGGGCGAGCTGACCACCGAGCGGGTGGGCGCGGCGCTGGAGCGCGCGCTGCACGGCGCCCAGCCGGCGACGGCGCTGGTCACCGGCAACATGGACAGCACCATCGCGGTGCTGCGGCTGCTCGGGCGGGAGGCGGCGAGCCGGATCGCGATCGTCGGCTTCGACGAGGTGCCGCTGGCCGACCTGCTCCAGCCCGCGCTCACCGTGGTCGCCCAGGACACCGCGACCATCGGGCGCACCGCGGTCGAGCTGCTGCGCAAGCGGATGGCCGAGCCGGGCCGGCCGGTGCAGAACGTGGTGGTGCCGCTCGAGCTCAAGGTGCGCGGCTCGGGGGAAGTGCGCGCCTGATCCCCGGCCCGGCGGGGCGGGCGCGCTCGCGGCGCCGGTTCCGGAACCCCGCGGGCCCTTGACAGACGCCAACGCCAGCCCCCACTCTTCCGGATAACGTTATTTCGAACGGGCCCCAGGGTCCGTCGAAGCCGCCCGCCCGCGTGAGGGTCCGGGCTCGCTGCCCCCTGCCCGAGAATACCGACGCGGACCTGAATCTCAAAGATGAGAGGTCAGCTAGATGATACGAGGTGCGCGGTCCGGACGGACCGTGGGCACGATGATGGTCGCGGCGCTCGCCGCGACGACGCTCGGCACCGCGCTGGCGCCCACCGCCCGCGCGGACTCGGTGACCGCCGGACAGGCCTGGCGGATCGTCCAGCAGTACACCGGTGTCTGGACCAGCCCGCCGACCAACCTGACCAACGGCAACACCGTCGACGCGCCGATGCTGGGCAACGGCGACATCGGCGTGGCGGTCGGCGGCTCGATCGCCGACCAGACGATGTACATCGGCAAGAACGACTTCTTCTCCTCCTCCACCCACGCCATCAAGCCGCTCGGCCGGATCGTCGTCACCGACTCCGCCATGTCCGGCTCGTCCTACCACGTGGTGCAGAACATCGCCCAGGCCGAGGTGGACGGCACCTACACGCTCGGCGCGCAGACCCTGGCCACCAGCAGCTGGGTGGACGCGAACGCCGGCATGTTCGTCACCTCCTTCACCCTGACCGGCGGCAGCGCGCAGACCATCGGGATCACCCTGCAGAACGGTTCCGGCGGCACGCCCACGGTCACCACCACCGGCAGCGACCTCGACGCCGACGTCTACGCCGACACCGGCTCCGGCAGCGACCCGCACGCCCGGATCGCCGCGCGCACCATCGGCCAGACCCAGTCGATCTCCGGTAACAAGATCAACCTGACCATCCAGCCGGGCACCACCTCCACCCTGGTAACCGGGATCGTCTCGAGCATCGACAGCTCGAGCTGGCAGTCGAGCGCCGACTCGCTCGTCGGCAGCCTCAGCCAGAGCGACGTGAACACCCATCAGTCCGCGCACCGCTCCTGGTGGCAGACCTACTGGAACCAGTCGTACGTCGAGATCCCGGACAAGTCCGTCGAGAAGAGCTGGTACGGCTCGCTCTACCTGCTCGCGTGCGTGTCCCGGTCCGGGAAGACCGCGCCCGGGCTTTGGGGCGACTGGATCACCGGCTCCATGGGCTGGAACGGCGACTTCCACACGAACTACAACTACGAGGCGCCGTTCTACTCGGCGCTGTCCACCAACCACATCGCGCAGATGGACTCCTACGACAAAGCCGTCCTCGACTGGCAGTCCGGGGGCCAGAGCCTGGCGACGCAGAACGGGTACACCGGCGTGCTCTACCCGGTCGGGATCTCACCCGGCGGCACCAGCGCGGACATGAACCTGCACAACCAGAAGTCGGACGCGGTGAACCTCGCGAGCGACATGGTGATGCGCTACGAGTACACCGACGACAGCACGTACGCGGCCGAGGTCTATCCGTGGCTCAAGCAGGTGGGCCTGTTCTGGCAGAACTACCTCAGCTATAACGCGACCACCGGCACCTACGACATCCTCAACGACGCGCCGCACGAGGACCAGAGCTATCCGCAGACCGACAGCGGCATGTCCATCGGCCTGGTGCACCTGCTCTTCCAGGGCTTGATCGACATGAGCACGGCCCTCGGCCAGGACTCGAGCACCCGCACCACCTGGCAGAACATCGAGACCCACCTCAGCCCGCTGTCCACGATGACGGAGAACGGCCAGACCATCCTGCGCGAGACGCAGACCGGCAGCGACTTCATCAACGACGGCAACGACATCGACGCCCAGGCGATCTACCCCGGCAGCCTGATCGGGCTGGACAGCAGCTCGACCCTGCTGACGGACGGCCGCAACACCATCGGCGCGCTGACCAACGCCTGGGACGGCGGCAACGCCCCGGCCACGTTCTACGCCGCGGCCGCCCGGGTCGGATACAACCCGAACACGATCCTGACGAACCTGCACGACGAGGCCGCCAACCAGAGCTACCCGAACATGGCCGTGCACCACAGCGGCGGCGGCATCGAGAACCTGAACGTCACCACCTCCGGCCTGGACGAGATGCTGCTGCAGTCGTTCCAGAACGACGTGAAGGTGTTCGCGGACTGGCCGACCGGGACGAACGCGAAGTTCGGCGACCTGCTGGCCTACGGTGACTTCCTGATCTCCAGCAGCATGTCCGCCAACAGCGTCCAGTACATCCGGGCGGTGAGCCAGCACGGCGGGAACCTCGTGGTGACCAACCCGTGGTCGGGCTCGAACGTCGAGGTCTACAAGAACGGGACCGACACCGGCGCCGTCTCCGGCGCGAAGCTCACCATCGCGACCTCGGCCGGCGACACCGTCGACCTCGCGCCGGCGGGCACATCACTCCCCACCATCCAGACCGAGCTGTCCCAGCCGCTGCAGCAGACCACGAGCAGCAGCTTCAGCTCCGGCTTCGAGTCCACCGGCCCGGCGCCGACCTGGACCGACACCGTCGACACCACCGGCGGCGGTTCGGCCGGCGTCGCCGGCATCTGCTGCGGGCTGACCGGACCGGAGGCGGGTATCCGCACCGGCGAGACCTCGCACACCGGCAGCGGCTCGCTGATGTACTCGGGCCTGGCGCAGGGCGGCACCAACGTGCACGCCTACCTCAAGGTCTACGACCTGAGCGGCAGCCCGCTGGCCGTCGGCAGCGGCAAAACCCTGAGTTACTGGATCTACCCGCAGAGCAACGCCACCACCACCTGGGTCTCGGCCGGCTCCACCAACAGCACGTGCGTCGCCGTCGACCTGATCTTCACCGATGGCAGCACCCTGCGGGACTCCGGCGCCGTGGACCAGAACGGGAACAAGATCCATCCGGCGTCGCAATGCGGGCACCTGACGCTGGACGCGTGGAACCACGTCACCGTCAACCTGGGCACCAACAACGCCAACAAGCAGATCAGCAGGATCCTGGTCGGCTTCGACGATCCCAACGCGACCGGAGGCTACCGCGGTTACCTCGACGACCTGACGATCAGCTGACGATGCCGCGATCCGAGGTCGAGACGAGGATGCGCGACGGCACGGTCCTGCGTGCCGACGTGTACCGGCCGACGACGGGCGACGGCCCGTGGCCGGTACTGCTGGCCCGCTCGCCCTACGGGCGTTCGGACGCCGGCGTGCTCGAACGTCTCGACCCGGATCGCGCGGCCGGCCGCGGCTTCCTGGTGGTCATCCAGGACTGCCGCGGTCGGTTCGGATCCGAAGGCGACTGGACGCCGCTCGCGCACGAGGCCGCGGACGGCTACGACACCATCGCCTGGGCAGCCCGCCTGCCGGACGCGGACGGCCGGGTCGCGATGTACGGGCCCAGCTACCTCGGCCACACCCAGTGGGCGGCCGCCTCGGCCGGGCCGCCCGCGTTGCGCGTCGTCGTACCCGAATTCACCTGGGACGACCCGTTCGACGGCCTACTCGCGCGCGGCGGCACCAAGGAGATAGGCCTGGTGACGCAGTGGACGTTGGGGCTGGGAGTCAATGTTCTGGAACGGCGATTCGCACGCCGGCCAGGCGAACTTCGTCGAGCGCTCGCGCAGGTGGATGCCGCGTTCGCCGCATTCCCTTCCGAGGACGCGATTCGCGAGCTGCGGCTGCCTCTGCCGCGGCCGCGTCCCACTGAACAAGCAGATGTAGCTGGAGTCCCCGCGCTGATCGTGGCCGGCTGGTACGACTGCTTCCTTCAAGGCAGTCTCGACCGATACATCAGGGCACATACGAACGGCACACCGGTCTCGCTCATCGTCGGGCCCTGGGCGCACGGCAGCCAGGCCCACCGCGTGTGCGGAGACCCGCTGCTGGACCATGAGCTGGACTGGGTCCTCCAGCAGCTCGGGCCGGAGACGCCTGCACCGGAGCAGTACGTCCTGGTGTACGTCACGGGCGCCGACGCTTGGCGCCGGATGCCGCACTGGCCCCCGGAATCCGCCGAGACCTCGTGGTTTCTGCACGACGGCGGCGTCTTCCTGCGTGACCCCGACGATCCTGTCGTCACGCACGGCGGCGCAGTGTTGCTGACGCAGGACTTTCCGGCCGGTCCACACGACCAGCGACAGGTCGAAGAGCGCGAAGACGTGCTCGTATATACGAGCGAGCCGCTGAAAGCGCCGCTGGAGGTCATCGGACGCGTCCGCGTATACCTGACGGGAGAATCCACTGCGCCGGTGACCGATTGGGTGGCCAGGCTCTGCGACGTCGACAGCGACGGCGTCTCGCGCAACATCAGCGACGGCATCCTGCGCACGCATCAACCGGACGCGCAGGAGCACGTGATCGACCTATGGTCTATCGCGCACATGTTCGCAGCCGGGCATCGCATCCGCCTGCAGGTAACAGGAAGCTGCTTCCCCCGCTGGGATCTCACCCCTGCGGCACGCCAGACCGTCCACTGTGACCCGGCCCGCCCGTCACGGCTCGTCTTACCGATCGTGTTCTGATGCGGGCAGATGGGCCCGAGTTTCGGCTTCGTCCATCGTCGCACCCATGCGGTGGTAGAGGTCGATCGCCTCGTTGAGGTGCGCGACCCCGGAGTCCTGAGCACCGGTCTCCAGCTCGCAGCGCCCGAGTCCGACGAGCGCTGATGCCAATTCACGCGGGTGGCGTACCTTGCGGGCGAACTCGACCGCTTCCCGGTAGTGCGCCAACGCGGCAGCCGCTCCGTCTCTGGCGAAGATGAGCGCGCAGATGCCGACGCGGACCTCCACTTGAGAGAACATGAAGCCACCGCGCACGCTGAGCTCAAGCGCGCTGCGCAGCTGCTCGTCCGCAGCATCGAACTGTCCGTTCGCAATATGGATGTGGCCGATATTCGTGCGGATGAAAGCCTCGAGATAGGACTGTCGGGAGTCCAGGGAGATCTTGAGCGCTGACTGCTGCAACGCCATCGCCGCCTCGGGATCACCAAGCCTGAGCCGGATGCGGCCGAGTTCCCCACGCGCGTAGCCGAGGCCGAGCGCGTGCCTGAAGCCGGCGAAGCTCTGCAATGCCTGCTCGAGGTACTCGGTGGCCTCGGCGTATCGGTTCTGCATCATGCGCAGGCGCCCCAACTCTTGCAGGAAGCTTGCCGTGAACTGCTCCGACTTCATCAGCAGCTTCAGAGCTGCATGGTGGCACGGCTCGATCTCGTCGAATCTACCCAGCGCGTACATCGCGTGGCCGAGATGGAAGTGCGCATTGGCCTCGAGGAACCGGTCGTTCATTTGAGGGCCGAGTTCGATCATCATCCGGCTGTGTTCCACCGTGTCTTCGAACCGGCCGTGGTGGTTAGCGAGGATGCTGAGCACGTTGAGTACCGAGGCATGATCGAACGGGCTGCCGACCGCCTGTGTGATGCGCTCTGCCTGCCGGGTATATTCGAGCGCGAGGTTGGCGTGCCTCGACGAGAGCACGTGACCCAGGCTTCTGAGCGCGTGCGCCTCGCCGATGAGGTCGGCGCAAGTACGGAAGGCCTCGATCGCCCTCTGCAGGCAGTCGACAGCTTCTTCAGACATGCCGCGCTCGTTGTACGAATTCCCCAGCACCCGCAGCGCTGCCGCCTCGGCGGAGATGTCGTGCTCGGCCCGGGCGATCTCGATCCTGGCCAACTGCAGTGCGATGAACCGGTCCCACGGGCCGCTTTCGTGAAGATACGGCGTCATGCTCTTGGCGAGCTCGAACTTACGCCGTGGCTCGACTGACTCAGACTCGACGACGGCAAGCAGAGCGGCGCTCTCGGCCGCGAACCAGCCTTTGGCATCGACGGCGCCCGCAGCGGCCGGGGCGACGCGGCCGACCGGCCGCGGGCCAGCCGGCCGGCCGAACCACGCCGCGTTCGCGCTGGCCGCAGTCTCCACGTAATAGTCCAGCAGCCGTTCCGTCGCTGCCTGGTTCTCGACCGGGTCGCCCTCGGCCGCGCGGGTGCGGGCGTAGGCGCGCAGGAGGTCGTGGAAGCGGTAGCGGCCTTCCGTGTGCTGAATCAGCAGGCTGTGATCGTAGAGCGACTCGAGCCGGCGTTCGGCTTCGGCGACGTCGATGTCCTCGAGTGCCGCGGCGGCGAGCGCGTCGAAGTCGGGGCCGGGGATCAGGCCGAGGCGGGCGAAAAGACGTTGCTGCGCTTCGGGCAGGACGTCGAGGGAGGAGGCGAAGACGCGGGTGATGTCCCGGTCGTCGTCCTTGAGCAGCGCCAGCGGGTCGCGCCCGGTCTGGAGTGTGGCCAGCAGCGCTTTCAGCGAGAGTTTCGGACGATGGCGCAGGCGCGCCCCGAGCATGCGGATGGCGAGCGGGAGCCTTCCGCACAGCTCGACGAGCTCGGCGGCTGCCGGGTCGTGCACCTCCATCCGGCCCGGGCCGGCCGCGGCGGCGAGCAGGGCGACGGCCTCGGCCGGCGGCAGGGAGTCGAGGCTGAGGAATTCCGCGTCGTCGAGGCCGGTCAGCAGGTTGCGGCTGGTGACCAGGACCAGGCAGCCGGGCTCGGCTGGAATCAGTGGTTTGATCTGGGCCGGGCCGCGGGCGTTGTCCAGCACGATCAGGGTCCTGGTACCGGTGAGCTTGGTCCGGTAGAGCGCGGCGCGCTCGTGCGGATCCTGCGGGATCGCCCGCGGTTCCACGCCGAGGGAGCGCAGCAGATAGTCGAGCGCGTCCGGTGGGGCGATCGGGTCGAGGTCGGCGGAGTGGCCGTGCAGATCGATGAACAGCTGGCCGTCGGGATAGTGGGCGACCAGGCGGTGGGCGGCGCGGATCGCCAGTGCGGTCTTGCCGATCCCGCCCATGCCGTTGATGGCGGAGATGACGACGGTGGGGGCCGCGTCCGTTTCGGCTTCTCCACGCGCGGCAGCGATCAGCGTGTCGAGCTCGGCCTCGCGGCCGGTGAAGGCGCGAGTGTCGGCGGGCAGTTGGCGGGCGCGGGCCGGCGGAAGGACCGCGGTCGGCGGCGTGAGAGTCGCGTCGGAGCGCAGGATCCGGTCGTGCAGCGAACGGATGGTGTTGCCCGGCTCCACGCCGAATGCGTCGGCGACGGCACGACGCAGGTCGCGATAGACGTCGAGGGCTTCGAGCTGGCGGCCCGAGCGGTACAGCGCGAGCATCAGCTGAGCGTGGAAAGCCTCGCGCCACGGATGCGCAGCTATCAGGGTACGTAGTTCGCCGATGACCTGGTCGTGCCGGGACAGCTGCAGATCGGCCTCGATCCGACCCTGCAGAGCCAGGAGCCTCTCCTCAGCGAACTGCTCGACCGCCGCGAACGTCTGCAGCGCCGGGACGTCGGCGAAGGGCTCGCCGCGCCAGAGTGCGAGGGCGGCGGTGTACTCCTGGGCCGAGGTGGCCCAATCGCCCTGACCGGCGGCCTTCGCAGCGGTATCGCAGAGCTCAGAGAATTCGGCGGTGTCGAGCTCGCCCGGACCGACGTCGACGACGTAGCCCGGTGGCACTGCCCTGATCCGGCCGCCATGGGATCCGAGCGCCTGACGCAGCCGCGTCACCTGGTTGTGCAGCGGGGACCCGGTCGCCGGCCGGGGCTGGTCGCCCCACAGTAAATCAGCCAGCTGATCAGCTGAGACGACTTCGTTGGCCCGCAACAGCAACGCCGCGAGGAGCGTTCGCCGCAGCGTCCCGTTGATCTCCAGCGGTCCGTCTACACCGGTGACCCGTACCGGACCGAGCAACGCGAAGCGCATCGACGACCCTTCACCCACCGTGCACGAATGCTGTCACCGGGAGATGCTAGACGCGTAAGCGGTCTTGAGCACATCGACTTCACATCCTGGATCGAAGGGGTCGAAGCCGTGCTGGAGCAGCCAGCGGATCGCGAGGAGGCTGCGCAGCGACCACCACCCGCGCACCACGTCGGTCTCGACGTCGGCGCCGTAGCCGGCGAGGACGTCGCCGAGGTGCTCCTGATGCCCGTGGGTCAGGATGGCGAGATCGAAGAGCGCATCGCCCTGGGCCGCCTCGGACCAGTCGATCACGCCGGTGACCTCGTCGTTCTCCATGAAGACGTGGGCCACTTGCAGGTCGCCGTGGATGAAGACGGGTGTCCACGGCCGAAGCGCGACCTCGCCGACACTGCGGGCGTGCGCGACCAACTCGGCGGGCAGGACATCGTTCGAGACGAGCCAGTCGCATTCGTGTTCGAGGTCTGCCGCGACCTTCTCGACCGTCGGGCCGGGCCAGGGCGGCAGTGGCGCGTCGTGCAGCTTTCGCAGTGCGGCACCGGCCGCGGCCCAAGCCGTCGGCGACGCGGTCGACGGCTCACCGAGGCGGGCGAGTGGAGTGCCCCGGACCGCGGCGATGGCGAGCACGGGCGGCTTGCGCCACAGGACTTCGGGTGTCGGGAGCGGTGCCAAGGCCATCGCCTCGACCTCGACGTCGGTGCGCGTCTGATCGGCGTCGATCTTCAGGAACACGTCGCCGACGCGCAGCGTGGCACAGTCCTGATGGGCTACGACGACCTTGACTTCCTTCTTGTCTGCACTCATGTCGGAATTATCGCGAGACGCGCACCGCTCGTCGCGGCTATTTTCCCGTCAGCTCCCTGACGAGGCTGGCCGCCTGCTGCTGCGAGACACCGACGATCGAGAACGTCCCGGTGGTGATCGTGCCCATGACCTCCGGTGCGTTCAGCACTCTGCCATCGATGATGACGGCCACCTGTTGGTCGGTCTCAGCGCCGGTCAAGCGGGCAAAGGCGGCTTTGTCGTCGCTCAGCAAGGTCACCGGTACCTCCCACTGCTCGACGCCACCCTTCCCCGCCGCTCCCGTCCGGGTGCTCCCGTCGGGTCCTTCCACGATCTGCGGTGTCGCGTAGACGGCTTCGACCTCGGTGATCGACAGTTCCCGCGCCGCATCCACCCGATAGCACACCGGGCCCGACGAACCCAGAATGTCCATCGACGGGTAGCCGCCGCCGCCGCAGGCTCCTGCCGTCGAGGACACCACGGGCGCGATCAGGATCGGGGTGGCCAGCCGCACCAGGCCGGCCGTGGCCTGGGAGGCCGGTCGATCCGCACTTCCGGCCAAGGTGCTCACGCCCACTCCGACCGCGGCCACGACGAGCGCCATGGACGCCGTCACGCCGGTGCGCAGCGCTCGCTGGTGGCGCCGGGCCTGGTGCAGCGCGTCGTCGGCCAGGCCGGCCAGGCTCGCGGGGTCCACGCTGTCTCCACTGGCCCACAGCCGCTCGCGCAGCTGGTGTTCGGTGATCGTCTCCATCTCATCCATCTCCCTCATCCCTCGATCCGGATCTCGTCGCGCATGCTCACCCGCAGCGTGGTCAGGGCTTTGTGAGTCTGGCTGCGTACGGTCCCGGCGCTGATGCCGAGCAGGTCGGCGATCTCGGCGTCCGGGCGGTCCTCGAAGTAGCGCAGGACCACGATCGCGCGCTGGCGCTTGGGCAGCCGGCGCAGCGCCGCGACCAGATCCCGGCGCTGCGCCACGGCATCCGCGTGATCCAGGCCCGCCCCCGACGGCGCGCGCTCCGGCGGCTCGGCGGTTGCCGTCTCCCGTCCCCAGCCGGGCCGCCGGAAGCGGTCGATGTGCGCGTGGTAGAGCGCACGGCGCACATACGCCTCCGGCGACTGCCGGTCGTGCAGCCTCGCCCACCGCCGGGCCGTGCCGGCCAGCGCCGTCTGCAACAGGTCGCGGCCCTGCTCCCAGTCCCCGGTGAGCAGATAAGCCGTGTGCAGCAGCGACTTCGAGCGCGATGCCACGAAGTCGCGGAACTCGCGTTCGTGCTCTGCGTCCAACGCTTCCTCCCTCGGTCGCCATACAACACGAGAGGAAGCCGCAGATTACTGCCTTGCTCCGCTCACGCCGTCGCGGTGAGGTCGTAGGCGCCGGCAGCCTGCGCGGTCAGGCGCCAGCCGCCGCCGGGTTGGGCGGCCAGGGCGAGACCGGTCAGGCCGTGGACGGCGACGGCGGGCCGGGCCGAGGCGGAGCCCGGGATCCACACGTCGAGCGTTCCCGATCCGCTGCCGGCCAGCCGCAGGTCCACGCCGGTGGCGGAGGACGTCAGGGTATTTAGACGTCCTGGCGCGGAGCGGGGGTAGGCCTGGCTGAGCGCGACGGTCTCGGTGGCGGAGGCGGGCAGCTCGGTGCCGGCGGGGCAGGCGACCGGGTTCAGACCACCGGAGGACTGGTCGGATCGGCCGGTCTGCGGGTCGCCGCAGGCCTTCTTCCACACCCAGATGGCCGAGCCGAGCAGGTTCGCGTTCTGCGTGTCGAGGAAGGTGTCGAAGCGGCCGGAATCCTGGGCCTGGTCGCCGAACCAGCCCCACTCGCCGGACCACAGCGGCACGTCGTAGGCCGCGGCGGTGCGCTCGGCGGTGGTGAAGCCCTGCTCGATGGTGGTGAGCGTGACGCCGAGGCCCTGGTCCATGGTGATCGACTGGCTGTAGAGGTGCGGCGAGAAGACCAGGTCCGGGTCGCTGGAGAAGCCGGCCGGCGGGGTGACGTCGAAGCCGAGGCCGGACCAGAGAATGGAGGGTTCGAAGAAGACGAGGTGGTGGAACCCGTCCGCGGCGCTGCCCTCGCCGGCCCGGATCTCGGTGATGATCTGCTGGTAGAGCCGGCCGAGCAGCAGGGCCGAGGTGACGCCCGGGGCGTTGCCGGGTCCGGGTTCGTTGAGCAGGTCGTAGCCGGCCACGGCGCTGTCCCCGGCGAACGCCCGGGCCAGCACGCCCCAGGTGTCGGCGAGCTGTGCGCCGATCCCGTCGGTGTCGTCGTAGAGATCGGTGAAGGACTGCTCGACGTTCGGCGACAGGTCCCGGCCCTGGAACCCGCAGGCCTTCGCGCCGTCGGTGAGGGTGGCCCAGGCGGGGGCGCCGTCGTTGCCGAACTCGGGGGTCGCGCCGATCCGGCAGGTCGTGCCGGACGCGGCGGTGACGTACTTCGAGTACGTGTCCTGATGCATGTCGAGCACGGTGTAGACGCCGTGCGCCGCGGCCTGGTCCACCGCCGTGCGCACGCTCGCGATGTAGGCCTGGTCGAACACGCCGCGGCTCGGCTCGAGCCGGGACCAGGAGAGGTTGAGGCGTTGCACGTCGAAGCCGTACACGCCGGCCATCTCGGCGTAGTCGGCGTCGGTGAGCGGGCGGACGGTGGGCTCGGACGGGTCCGGCTGACCGTAGTCGACCAACTGGTTGACATTGACGCCGCGCAGGAGGACTTGTCGGCCGGCACTGTCGGCGATGACCGGTGCTTCGCCGTCGGCCCGCAGCACGGTGAGCGCCAGCAGTCCCCCGCCGTCGGCGCTGGCGGCCGACGGGAGCGGGAACGCCGCCGGGGTGTCGACCAGAGCCGTGGGCAGCAGGCCGAGGCCGATCGCCGACGCCGCGGCGCACGCGGTGATCGAGAGCCGAGCCGGCCGGGAGACCTCGGCCCATCGACCGGCCAGCCGCTTGGCCGACGCGGATGGGACGACGGGTCGGGCGAGCGCCCAAGCGGTGGCGGCGACGCTGGCGCAGACCCCTGCGACGGCGCCGACAGCGACGTACATCAGGGCGCCGACGATCGGATACAGCCCGCCACCGAAGCCGTTGACGACGCCGTCCACGACGAAGGCCGCCAGGAATCCGAGAGCTGACGCGGCGGTCAGCGTCGCGCACTTCACCCACCAAGTCGCACCGCCGGTGCGATCGTCAGCGAGAC
Organism: Actinospica robiniae DSM 44927; assembly: GCF_000504285.1. Taxonomy (NCBI): domain Bacteria; kingdom Bacillati; phylum Actinomycetota; class Actinomycetes; order Catenulisporales; family Actinospicaceae; genus Actinospica; species Actinospica robiniae. Next base: position 3,103,153 of record NZ_KI632511.1, read on the forward strand.
CGCGCGCGACGGGCGCGCGCAGCCGGCGCAGAACGGCCCAACTGCCGGCCAGTCCGCCGAGCGGCAGGATCAGGGTGGACCAGCGTCCGCCGATCCAGCCGAAACTGCCGTCCGCGGCGGCCACGGCGGCCGGAGCCCCGACGAGCAGCCAGCCCGCGCTCCAGCCGACGCGCGGCGGCTTCAGCGTCACCTCGGTCTCAGAGCGGGCCGCGCCGGCCGCGCGAGCCGTGGCGATCGCGCGACGCGCCACGATCCGGTAGACGAGAGCGGCCGGCGCTGCGGCGAAAACGCCGAACAGCGCGTACTTCGCGCCGGTCAGCCCGCACTCGGCGAGCAGCGCGCGAGCCGTCTCAGCCTTCTGCAGATCATGGGTCCCGGCGATCGCCAGCAGCAGCAGGGTGTAGGCCACCTTCGCGCCGAAGGCCGTCAGGACCAGGCCGGACCAGGCGGCGCCGAGCACCCAGCGAGCGCGCACGCCCGAGCGGGCCGAACGCAGCGTCCGGTAGAGCGCGAACGTGCTGCCGATGATCAACAGCGGAAGATAGACCAACGTCGCCCAGGCCGGACTGCCGGCGGATCCGGGCACGACGCCGGCGTCCGGCCAGTTCTCCGGAGCGAACAGGCCGGTGCCGTCGAGGTAGCCGAGCCCGAGCGTCAGCGCCGCGAGCCCCGCGGCCGAGGTGGCCGCCGCGGCCCCCGCCGCAGCCCTACCGACGGCACATCCCACCTGGTCATCGCTCGTCTCCATGGCCGGACAACATAGGGCGGACACCCCGCTCGGCGGAAGAGGAGGGGCGCGGTCGTTGCCGGAGCGTAATATGAACGTGAACCTGCGTTCGCATTTCGCCGGCTCAGTCCACAGACCGAGACCCGGCATGTTTCGACGGCCGGTCCGGCGGCGCCGCTCACACCTCGTGCAGGGCAGGCGGTTCGGCGAACGACACCGCGAACTGCCCTGTAGAGCCAGTGCAGCGACGATGATACCGGGGTTTTGAACACCGCCGCGCGGGAGGGTTCTGATGAACCGGTCCGCGCGGCGGCGTTCTCTCAGTTATTTGAGTACTGCGACAGTGCAGCCGGCTAGCTCACTGCACCACCGACCAGACGAAGGTGGCGGAGCCGGAGACTCCCTTCGTGTCGGTCGCAGTGACGGTGACGGTGTAGGTCCCGAGTGTGGAGCCGGTTCCGGAGACCGTGCCGTTGGCTGCGATCGAGAAGCCTGGCGGCAGCCCGGTCGCGGTGTAGGTGAGTGTCTGCGCGGTGTTGGAGTCCACGGCCTGCATGGTGAAGGAGGCCGAGGCGCCCTTCGGGCTGCTGTAGCCGAAGGGGTTGGCCACCCCGACCGTCTCCGCGCCCGGCACGCCGGAGTTGGCGGTGACGTTCGCGCTGACGGCGGTGTTGGCCGGGGAGACCCCGGCGCTCGATTGGCCCGCCGCGACCTGGCCGGTCAGGGTCTGGGCCAGGCTGGTCGAGCCGGTCAGCGGCAGGTTGTTCGACGCGTCCCCGACCTTGATCGAGTACGTGCCCGCCTTCGCCTCCCACTGGTTGTCAGCGTTCGACCATGCGGCCAGAGCGTGGATGTTCACCGGGAAGCTCACCGTCGCGCTCTGGCCCGGGTTGAGCGAGACCCGCTGGAAGCCGCGCAGCTGCTCCGGCGGGTCGGCGCTGGCCGCCGGGTCCCCGACGTACAGCTGGGCCACGTCCGCACCGGCCACCGAGCCGGTGTTGGTGACGGTAGCCGTCACCGTCGCGTTGCCGGAGGCGTTGAGGGCCCCGACGCCGAGGTTGGAGAAGGAGAACTTGGTGTAGGACAGGCCGAACCCGAACGGGAAGGCCGGGGTGATGTTCTGCGACTGGTACCAGCGGTAGCCGATGTTCACGCCCTCGCTGTAGCTCACGCCGGCCGAGGTGCCCGGCCACTGCGCCGTCGTCTGCGCCGGAACCTGGCTCAGGCTGGACGGGAAGGTGACCGGCAGCTTGCCGGACGGGTCCGCGGTGCCGAAGATCAGCGCCGCCATCGCGGTGCCGACCTCCTGCCCCGGGTACCAGTTCGCGAACACGCCGGCGACCGAGCCCAGCCACGGCATGACGACCGGGCCGCCGCTGTTGAGCACCACGATCGTGTTCTTGTTCACCGCGGCCACGTCCGCGATCATCGTCTCGTCCGTGCTGGACAGGTCGAGCGAGGTCAGGTCGCTCTCCTCGCCCTCCGGCAGGTTGACGTAGATGATCGCGTCGGTGGCGGCCTGCGCGGCGGCGACGGCCTGCGGGATGTCCGCGGTGCCGTTGTCGTTGCCGGCCGTGTAGGTCACCTTGACGTTCGCGCCGACCGCGTTCTGGATGCCGGTGATCGGCCAGATCGTGTTCGAGCTGGTGACCGTGCCGCTGCCGCCGCCGGCGAGCTCGACCCCGGCGCCGCCGTCGGTGCCGATGACCGCGATCGACTCGGTGCCGTTCGGGTTCAGCGGCAGGATCCCGTTGTTCTTGAGCAGGACCGTGCCCTCCTCGCTCAGCTGCAACGCAGTCTGCTGATGCGCGGCGGAGGTCACGCTGGTCGAGAGCGAGCCGGTGGCCGGGTTGTCGAACATGCCGAAGGCGAACATCTGGGTCAGGATCCGTCCGACCGCCTCGTTCACCGTGTACTGGCTCAGCGTGCCGTTCGTGATCGCGGTGGCGAAGTCGGTCGGGATCGAGCCGGGGAACGGCATCCCGACGTCCATGCCGCCGACTTCGGAGGCGACGTTGTTGTAGTCACCGCCCCAGTCCGAGGTGATGAAACCGCCGTAGTTCGCCTGCTCGTCCAGCCCGTCGATCTGCATGTCGGCGTTCTGACACGAGGCGGCGTTGTTGACCACCGCGTAGGAGCACATCATCGAGGCGGGCGCGGACTGCTCGGCCGCGGCCTGGAAGGGCGCCAGGTAGAGCTCCTCGAGCGCCTGCTGGCTGACCGTCTCGTTGTTGTTCCCGTTCGGGTACTGCTCCTGGTCGTAGGCCGCGACGTGCTTGACCATGGCCATCACGTCCTGGCTCTGCAGGCCGTCGACCTCCGCGGAGGTGATCTGGCCGGCCAGGTACGGGTCCTCGCCGTAGGTCTCGTAGGTCCGGCCCCAGCGCGGGTCGCGCACCAGGTTCGTCGTCGGGCCGAGCGCGATGTTCACGCCCTTGCCGGCGAACTCGGCGCCCATCGCCGTGCCCTCCTGCTGGATCAGCGCCGGGTCCCAGGTCGCGGCGGCGTTCTCGCCGTCCGGGAACGCGGTGACCCCGCCGGTGCCGTCGCCGACCCCGTTCGGGCCGTCCTGCAGGTTCGTCGCCTTGATGCACAGGTTCGGGATCGCGGCGATCTGGCCGATGTAGCTCGAACCGCCGTCACCGGAGAGCAGCGTGAACTCCTCGGACTGGTTCATGGTGTTGAGTATCTGCTGCACTCGCTGGGAGACGGGGGCGGTGGAGTTGAGCCAGGAGCAGGTGCCGTTGCCGCCGTTGCCGTTGCCGCCGGACAGCGGCGCGGTCGTCGTCAAGCCGTAGACATCGAGTTCGAAGATCGAGTCACCCCACTGCGTCGCCCGCTTCGTGGCGTTGACGCGCAGGTAGCGCGCGGTCGCGGAGACGGTGAAGGTCTGGCTGCCGCCCGCGCCGGTGGTGGTGGAGTAGAGCGTGCTCCAGGTGGAGTTGTCGCTGGAGACCTGGATCGAGAACGCCGAGGCGTACGCGGCCTCCCAGGAGATGCCCACGCTGCAGATCTGCGTCGCGGTGCCAAGGTCGACCTCGAGCCACTGCGGGTCGCTGTACGCGCTCTCCCAGCGGCTGCCCGGGTTTCCGTCGGTGGCGGCGGAGGCCAGGTTGCCGGTGGCGGAGTAGGTCGAGGAGGCCGTGGTCGGCTGGCCCAGGGCGAGGTCCTGGAAGCCGCAGTACTCGGTCGGACCGGTGCCGCCGCCTCCACCGCCCCCGCCGCCGCCTCCGCCGCTCGTACCCTGAGCGAAGGAGAGGAAGTGCAGGTTCCAGCCGCCGGCGTCCTGGTCGACGGTGAGGGTCTGCGATCCGGCCGGCAGCGTCACGCTCGCGGTCACCGTCGTCCAGGTCTGATACCCGCCGGTGCTCGGCACGGCGACCGCTCCGGACAGGTTCGTGCCGGAGGAGTTGGCGACGTGCAGCGCGTCGGCGACCGCGGCGGGCGCGGCCACGCGGATGCTGACGGTGTAGATCCCGGCCGTGGCGACGTTGACGGTGTACTTGAACCACTGGCCGGAGCCGGTCCAGCCCATGTCGTCGGCGCCGCCGCCGGTGTTGTTCTGGGTGTCCGCGGTGGCCTCGAGGTCGACCCCGTCGGTCCGGTAGCTGTTGGCGGTGCCGTTGGCGGCGGTGACGTTGTACGCCACACCCGAGCCGCCGGTGTCGTAGTTCGCGGCCTGCAGGGTGCCCGGCACCGCGGCCGGTGTCCCGCCGAAGGGCAGGTCCCCGCCCGAGCCTCCCCCGCCGCCGCCACCGCCGCCGGCCGAGGTCAGCGTGAAGGTCATGTAGTGGAAGTTCCAGCCGTTGGAGTCCTGGACGAGGGTGAGCGTCTGCTGCCCGGCAGGCAGCGTCACGCTCGCGTCGACGGTGGCCCAGGTCTGATAGCCGCCGGTGTTCGCGACCGCGACCGAGCCGCTCAGGTTGGTGCCCGCGGCGTTGGCGATGTGCAGCGCGTCGGTGATCCCGTAGGGCGAGGAGAGCCGCAGCGCGACGGTGTAGGTGCCGGCGGTGGCGACGTTGACGGTGTACTTGAACCACTGGCCGCCGGTCGTCCAACCCTGATCGTCGGCGCCGCCGGCCACCGTGGTGTCCTGCGTATCGGCGGTGGCCTCGAGGTCGATCCCGTCGGTCCGGTAGCTGTTGGCCGATCCGTTGGTCGAGGTGACGTTGTACGCCACGCCCTGGCCGCCGGTGTCGTAGTTGGCCACCTGGACCGTGCCGGGCACGGCGGCCGCGGTGCCGCCGAAAGGCGCGTCGGCGGCGGCGTGGGCGGCGGTGGGCGCGACGACCACGGAGAGGGCTGACAGGCCGGCGACCGCGAGCAGCACGCGGATGGCGGGGCGGCGGGGTGGGCGCGATCTGCCGCGCGCGAGCGCGGCCGGCCGCAGCAGGGCGAGATGCCTCATTGCATTTCCCTTTCGGTTGCTGATCTTCGCCCGGTCCGCAGCCGGCAGTCCTCTGCGAGCGCGTGGGCGAGTTCTCGGGGAGAGCATGCGGGAGAGCGCTCTCCAAGCACCTGTTGTGTATGGCGAGAATGACGGCGCGTCAATACATCCGGAGGACCGGAACCTGCGCGGAGCTCCCGGAACCGCGTCGTGCGCGCGCGAGCGGGTAGGGACGGATCAACGGCGGCGGGCGAGGGGTGGAGGTGTCCGGGTGGGCAGAGGCGAACGCGAACGCGCGCGGGCGATCGGCTTGAGCGGCGGCTATGGCCGGCTGGTCAAGGTCGCCAGCCCGTCCTACGAGCCGGAGGCCGGATGCGCCTTCCCGTTCGGAGTGGTCTTCGTCGCCGGGGGCATCGCAGAGCTCTATAAGAAGCCGCACGATTGGTGGCCCGTCATAGGGGCGCTGACCATCGCCATGGGCCTCACCGCCATCGTCGCGGTCGCGATCCCCAGAGTGCAGCGCCGAGCCGGCGGCAGCGCGCCGCGACTCTACTGTTTCACCGAAGGCGTCGTGGCAGCCGTCGGCTCGCAGCTGACCGGATACCGCTGGGACGAGTTGGGGATCGAGTCCGTGTGGTGGGAGTCCGGCTCGAACGACCTCCTCGACTCCGGGTACCGGCGGACGGTCACGGTGATCGCCACCGGCACCGTCCTCGTGGAGTTCTCCGGCCGCGAACCGGAGCGAGCCGGCGCCTACCAGATGCACCAACTGCACAAGGCCGCCCTCAAGCACGCCGACGAGAAGTGAGTCCCGACCCGATCAAGATTAGGTAACTCTCTGGCCCGCCAGGTGACCATTACGATACGGTCTAGACCATGGCTTTCGCGACCGCTGACACCGTTTCCCAGCACCCTGATCCGGCTGTCAGCGGCCGTCCCGCGTCGCGCGTCCGGGCAGCCGCCCGACTGACCGGCCGTCTGCCCGAGCCCGGGCCCGAGCGCATCCTGATGACCTCGACCCTCGTGAACACCGTCGGCAACGGCATGTTCATGACGTCGTCGATCCTTTACTTCACCCGCGTCGTGCATCTGAGCGCCGCCCGGGCCGGGCTCGGCCTGACCCTGGCCGGGCTGATCGGCGTGTCCGCGGGCCTTTTCGTCGGCGACCTCGCGGACCGGCGCGGTCCGCGCGAAGTGCAGCTCGCGCTGCTGCTCCTGCTCAGCGTCACCACCGCGGCTTACGTGCTGATCCACGACTTCGCCGCGCTCGTCCTCGTCGCCGCGGTCGATCTGCTGGCCAACGGCGCGGCCAACGCGGTGCGCGGCGGGCTGGCCCGGCGGATCGGCGGCGAGGGCGCGGCAGCGTTCCGGGCGCGGCTGCGCGCGGTCACCAACGGCGGGATCGCGGTCGGCACGCTGATCGCGGCCGTGGCCATCGACGTCGACACCCGGCTCGCCTACGAGCTGCTCATCCTCGGCAACGCGGCTACCTTCCTGCTGTCCGCGGCGATGCTGCGGCGGCTGCCGCACCTCCCGCCGTTGCCGCGTCCGGCGAAGGAACGACGCTGGGGTGCGGCCCGGGACGTGCCGTTCAACGCGTGGGCCGTCGTCAATGGCCTGATGACGCTGCAGTACCAGGTGCTGCTGATTCCGTTGCCGCTGTGGGTCGTCTCGCACACCCACGCGCCGCGCTGGTCGGTCGCCCTCGGCATGTTGGTCAATACCCTCATGTGCGTGTTCTTCCAAGTGCGGGTCGGCGCGGCCGTCACCACGATCGGGCAGGGCGCCCGGGCCTTCCGCAACGCGGGCTGCTTCTTCCTGGTCAGCTGCCCGCTGCTGGGCCTGCTGCCGGATGTGCCCGAGTGGGCCGCGGTGCTCCTGCTCGCCGCCGGGTGCGCGGTGCACACCACGGGCGAGCTGTGGCACGCCTCCGGCTCGTTCACCCTCGGCTACGATCTCGCCCCCGCGCACGCGCAGAGCCAGTACCAGGGCATGCAGGGGCTGTGGTCGAGCCTGCTCGGCAGCTCCCTCGCCCCGGCGATCCTCACCCTGATCTGCATCGACGGCGGCCAGGCCGGCTGGTTCGCGCTCGGCGGCTTCTTCCTCCTGCTCGGCGTGGCCACCGTCCCGGTCGCCCGCTGGGCCGAGCGGACCAGGCCGACCCACCTGCCACATGCGCCCGCGGCGCCACGCGTCGCCACACCCGCGTGACCGTCCGTTGTTGGCCGTGAATTCGATCGCCCAGGCGGTGTGCAGCCCGTGCCACCTCTGGTATCAATGGGCGCAACGGAGGTGGTTGCAAAATGCACCAACGGCATCGGCCAGCGTGGGCGCCGGACGAAGTCGACATCGAACGCCCGTCCGTGGCGCGTATGTACGATTACTTCCTCGGCGGCTCGCACAACTTCGCCTGCGACCGGGAGCTGGCCGAGCAGGCGATGAAGGTCTTCCCGGACGCGCCGCACGTGGTGCGGGCCAACCGCTCCTTCCTCTCCCGCGCGGTCACCGCGTTGTGCGAACTCGGCATCGACCAGTTCCTCGACCTCGGTTCCGGGATCCCCACCGTCGGCAACGTGCACGAGATCGTCACGGCGGCGCGGCCCGGGTCCCGGACCGTATACGTCGACTCCGATCCGGTCGCGGTGGCGCACGCGTCGGCGCTGCTCTCGGGCACGCCGTCGGTGAGCGTCCTGCACGCCGATCTGCGCGACCCCGACGCGGTCCTGCGCGACGCCGTCCGCGCCGGCGGCCTCGACCTGTCCCGCCCGGTCGGCGTGCTGCTGGTGTCCGTCCTCCCGTTCGTGCCCGACCGGGACGACCCGGCCGGAATCGTGGCCGCCTACCGCGAAGGCACCACTGCGGGCTCATATCTGCTGGTCAGCCACGGCACGAACGACTACCAGCCCACCGTGGTCGGCGAGATCGAGCATGTCTACGAGCGCACGACCCAGCCGGGCGTATTCCGCAGCAGGGACGAGGTCGCTCGCATCCTCGCCGGATACGAGCTGCTCGATCCAGGACTGGTCGACCTGATCCACTGGCGCCCGGAGCCCGGCGCGCTCGAAACGGACCCGCTCGACGCCGACGTCGCCCGCTACAGCCTGATCGGGGGCGTGGGGCGCCGGGTCTGAAAAGACCGAAGAAAGGGCTGGTCAGGGAGCAGCCCGGGGAGAAGACCGGAAGGCAACCGGCGCAGGTTCCGGCCTTACGACTCCATCGACCGCCGATTCGTGGCGTCAGCGCAGCTGAAGACACGTGGACGTGGCGGTACGCTGTTTGCCGGGTCGTCTCAATCTCAGGAGGAACGCGTGCGCGGGGGTCGACGAATAGCCTTGGTGGCGGCGATTGTTGCGCTGACCAGTCCGGCCGTGGCGTACGCCCGCGGCGGCGGCGGCAGCCACGGATTCAGCGGCGGCGGCCACAGCGGAGGTGGCGGGGGCGGCGGCTTCGGCGGGGTGGGCGTGGTCGGCGGCATCGGCGGCGGCGGGTCCGCCGGCGTGCTGGTGCTGATCGTCCTGGTCATCATCGTCGTGCTCATCTACAGCCGCGTGCAGCAGGCACGCAAGAAGCGCTCCTCGAACACGCAGTCGGACCGCGTGGCCCACCGCACGGACGCGCAGGCGAGCGCCCGCGCCGCCCTGGTCGAGGCCCGGGTCGACGTGCTCAGCGACACCGACGCGAGCTTCAACGTCGCCGCACTCAAGCAGCGCGCGAGCTGGCTCTACGTGACCGCGCAGCGGGCCTGGACCAACCGCGACAACGCGACGCTCCGGCAGATCCTGTCCCCGGTGCTCTACCGCAAGTGGGCCGACGAACTGCGCGACTACGAGTCGCGCGGCGAGGTCAACGTGGTGGAGATCCTCTCCGGCCCGACACTCGAGCTCGTCGACGTGGCGAACCGCAAGGGCGAGCAGAACGACACCGTCACCTTCCGCATCTCGGCCCGGCTCAACGACTACGTGCGCCGCGCCTACGGCTCGGACTCCCGCCGCGCCGACGGCTCTACGAGCCCGGTCGAGTACTGGACGCTGCGCAAGAACAAGGCCGGCGAGTGGATCGTGTCCTCGATCGAGCAGGCGGCCGAGGGCGCGCACCACCTCACCGCCGAGATCGAGATCGACAGCTGGGATCAGAAGGAAGTCGCCCGGGAGGCCGTCCTCGAGGTCGCCGAGAAGACCTCGGCCAAGGACGTCCCGGACATCCTCTCGCTCACCAACTTCTCCTGGAGCACCGACGCCGACTCCGCCGCCGGCGACGTGAGCCTGCTCGACGCCCGCTTCGACAAGTCGGTCCTCGAGGTCGCCGTCGAGCAGTTCATCGAGGAGTGGACGATGAACGACGGCAGCCTCGACTTCACGACCGTCCAGACCGTCAACCGCACTGTGATGCGCGACGCCGCGATCGAGAAGATCGAGGTGCGCTCGCTGGCCTCCCGCGAGCCGATCGTCTTCCGGATCGCGGTCGGCGCCCAGGGCGTCTACTACGAGGTCGACCGCCGGACCGAAGAGGTGCTCCAGGGCGACGCGCGCAAGCGGCGTCCGCTCACCTTCGCCTTCGACCTGCGCCTGGACGGCCCGGACGCGAAGGGGTGGACCGTGATCGCGGCCGACGTGGAGCAGGCCGGCGCGCACCGCGCGATGGGCCGGGCTTCTTAACGCGAGTTGATGATCGGCTGAGTGCTCGTGGGGGCGGGGTGGTCGTCAGGCTGTGGGCGACCGCTTCGCTCGCCCACAGTTTCGTTTGCCCACCCTGCCCACCCGTTGCGTTGGCGGGGTGGGCTGCGGTTGCAAGACGAAGATCGCCGCTGGCAGGCCTTCCCTCGGAGAGAGATGCCGGGGTCTGTGGGGTGCTGGCGTGGCGGGGCGGGCTGAGGTTGGGGGTGGTCGGGTGCCGGGGGTGTGCTGAGACGAAAGTATGGCGAGTTTGCAGGTCGGCTTAGGTGGTCGTTTTAGGTTGTGGGGGTGGGGTGGATTTCGATGGTGGCGCCGATGGAGCGGGCGAGGGCGTGGATGCGGCGGGTGATCTTGTCGGGGTCGCGGCGGGCGAAGTAGTCGGGGCCGAGTTCTCGGTAGGGGACTTTGTCGTGGAGGATGAACCAGATCGCGATAGCGATGTCGTGCATGATCGCGACTTGGGCTTTGCGGGAGTCCATGTGTCCGCGTAGTCGGTGGTAGCGGGCGTTGAGGTAGGTGCCCTTGTGTCCCATGACGGTGAACGCGGCGATGCCCAGGAGTCGGCGCATGGCGCTGTTGCCGTCGGCGGGTCGGGCTTTGCGTTTGATTCCGGCTGATTCGTTGTGTCCGCCGGCGACTCCGAGCCAGGAGGAGAGGTGGCCGGGGGTGGGGAAGGCGTTCATCTCGTGTCCGAGTTCGGAGACGATGATCTGCGCGCCGGTGGTGTCGATGCCGGGGATGGTGGTGAGGTTGCGGACGTCCTGGTGTTTGTCGGGCTGGTCGAGGAGTTGCGCGATCCGTTCGTCGAGGGCGCGGATCTTGCCGGTGTAGTGGTCGATCTCTTCGAGGTGGTCGGCTACGAGGTAGCCGTGGTGGTCGGTGAAGTAGCCCGTGAGGGCCTCGGTGAGTTGTTCGTGGCCGGCTTTGATCCTGGGGTCCGCGAGCCGCGCGAGTATGGCGGGGTCCCGGGTGCCGGCGACCAGGGCTTGGAGGATGGTGCGTCCGGTCGTGCCGGTGAGGCTGCTGATGACGCTGGAGAGTTTTACGCCGGTGTCCTCGAGTGTCTTCTCCAGCCGTTGGACCTCGCTGCCGCGCAGCGAGGTCAAAGTGGTGCGTCGCCTGGTCAGATCGCGTACCTCGCGTACCGGTTCGGGGGGGATGAACGAGCCGCGCAGGTTTCCGGCGGCTGCTTGACGGGCGAGGAACGCCGCGTCCGCCCGGTCGGTTTTGCGCCCTTTGAGGATTTTGACGTGAGCTGGATTGACCAACAGGACCTCGACCCCGGGCAGGGTGCCTTGAAGGATCCAGCAGACCGGGCGCCAGTAGTCTCCGGTCGCCTCCATCGCCACGATCTCCACCCGCGCGTCCTCCAAGCGGTCGCGCAAGGCAAGGATCTGTGATGTGATCGTCGTGTAGGTGAGCTGTTCGAGATCCACCGCCCCGCCGCGGCCCGGGGTCCGGATGCATACCGACATCACGCGCTTGCCCAGATCGATCCCCGCGGCTCTACGGTAGGTGTGCTCCTGCTCCATCGCATCCCCTCTCGCCGTGCGGCCCGTGGGAGAGCCCACCGGCGCCGTGTCACCCCGGTGGAGCGCAAGGACACACCCTAGGCTGAGACACGCGCTTCGCGGCGATGCCCGCACCGCCGTCTGCGGCAATACAAAGTCCTTATACAGCGCTCCCCGGCCAGCCTCTCGATCGCGAGCTCATCACACTTCATACCCACACCGACCTGAACCGGGGCGACAAGAAACACTTTCCCACCGACAGGGTGAGGCCACGAGCCCCCGAGCCCTCTCTCCTCGGTCGGGCAGGCGAAGCCCGATCAGGGTTCTGCCGGGAGGTCAAGCGGCGCCATGCATGATTCACCATCAGCGCAGGCCGCCGCCGCTTGACCTCCCGGCAGGTCCCTGATTGCCTCCGGGGACCGACCGAGGAGAGAGCACACCCCCTAGGGAGCAGCACGAGCTGCGCTCAGGCCGGGTCCCGTCCCGTGGCCCGGCCGCGCTCGATGCGAACGAATCCTGCACCGCCCAGATCCGACCATCCCGATTTCCGATCCGCGCGAAGGCATCGGTGCCCGGGTCGCGCCTGAGGTGGAATTCTGCATCGCCCTGGTGCGATCCACCCCGATCCCGGACTTCGCAGAGGAATCCCGCGGACAGGCCACATTCGACGCGGAAGAATCCTGCACGGCCCTGATCCGATCGCTCTGATTCCCGATCCACGAAGGGAACCCGCAGACTGGCCGCGCTCAATCCGGGAGAATTCTGCATCGCATCCGTGATGGACGATGACGACCGCGCGGTATACAGCCTGGGCTCTCGCGACCTGGCATCGTGCGCGAGCAAGCGGCCACGCCCCTGACGCCACCTGCCTAGTCACCCCGTCCACCACCCCTCGCATCACAAGCCCCGATCCTCCGTACTCTTCCATACTAGACGCCACCACCGACAAAAACCGCGCATCAGGCTTTCACCGGATAAGCAAAAATCTCTGAGATTTCGGGCACTCTGGCGCGTTCCCCAGCGTTAAAGGAAGAGAGTAGAAAAGAGCGGCCCAGAACGGCAAAGCAGGATTCAGCATCTGGCGCGGCCGACTCACCAACCCCTTCGCGGATCGGGAATCGGGATGCTCAGATCACGGCGATGCAGGATCCTTCCGCACCGAACGCGACCGGGCCACCGGCCGGGACCCGGGCCCGAGCGCAGCTCGCACCACTCCCCAGGGGGTGGGCTCTCTCCTCGGTCGGGCAGGCGAAGCCCGATCAGGGTTCTGCCGGGAGGTCAAGCCTTGAGATTTAACCTCGGCGAGATCGTTTCTGGGGGAGTTTCGGTGTTCTGCTGACGCGCGGCACGGCCACCTGCGATTCTTCGTTTCTGTCGAAGGATACGAAGAAGGTAGGTGGCCGTGGGTCTCATGATGCCATGCCGTGAGGAGCCCGGCCAGTCCCGCGCGGCCGGGGGCGGGGGGTCGTTGAAGGTTCTGCGGGGGTTTCGGGCCGGGGTGCACGGCTGCTTCGCGCGGCGCGCGGATTCTTTGTTCGATCTCGTCGATGCGGTACTCGCGACGGACGGTCGGGTGCGCTCGCTCGCCGAGTTGTCGCTGCAGCGGCCGTTTCGTCGTGGTCACGGGGCCCTGTACGACGCCGTGGCCAGTGGCGAGATCGACGTGCCGGCATTGGCCGGATTGATCACCAGCGTGTGGGAACCCTTGGATGACGGACCGTTGAAATTCGCGATCGATGTCTCTTCGTGGCATCGTCCGCACGCCGAGTGCGCACGCGAGCGCCACCACTGCCATCACTCGTGTGCGTGCGGCAACCGGCGCGGCACCGTGCCGGGATGGCCGTACTCGGTCGCGGTCGGGCTGGAGTGGGGCGCGCACTCGTGGTGCGCACCGCTCGACGCGCGCCGCCTCGCCGTGGCCGAGGACGCGACCGCGGTCACCGTCGCGCAGGTCGAAGCGGTGCTCGAGCGCTGCGCCGCCGCCGGGCTCTCGCACGGGCGCCCTGCCGCACTGTTCGTGTTCGACTCCGGCTACGACCTGACCCGGATCGCCTATCTGACCGCCGGCCGGGGCCTGGAGAGGCAGATTCTCGGACGGGTGCGCCGCGACCGGGTCTACTACGGCGACCCGGTGCCGCGCCCGCGCGGTGCCCCGGGACGCCCGCCCGTGCACGGCCGACGCTTCGCGATCGCCGACCCGGGCACCTGGCACGACCCGGACCTGCGCGTCGAGCGGGACTCGCCGCGCTGCGGGCGCACGATCGTGACCGCCTGGCACGGGCTGCACCAGAAGCTCGAGCGCCAGGGCGCCTGGCGCGAGCACGCGCAGCAACTGCCGCGCCTGCCCGGCACCCTGATCAGGGTCCAGACCCAGCGCCTGCCCGGCGGCCGCGCACCGCAGGACCTGTGGCTCTGGCACCACGCGAGGCCCGGGACCGGGTTCGACCTCGATCAGCTCTGGACGGCCTATCTGCGGAGATTCGATATCGAGCATACATTCAGGTTCTTCAAGCAGTCGCTCGGCTGGACCGCGCCGCAGGTGGGCACCCCGGAGCAGGCCGACCGCTGGACCTGGCTGACCATCACCGCATACACCCAGCTCAGGCTCGCCCGCCGGCTCGGCGCTCACCTGCGCCTGCCCTGGCAGCGCCCGACACCCCCAGACCGGATCCCGACACCCGGCCGGGTCCGCCGGGGTTTCCCCGTACTGGCACGGAAAATCGGCACCCCCGCCGCAAAGCCGAAACCCACCACCGCCGGCCCCGGCCGCCCGACGGGCACGACCCGGCCACCGCGCACACGCCACCCAGCCGGTAAGAAGACCGGCACAAGCCATGAACGAGCGACATCGAAAACACCCGACCATGATCACTAATGGTTAAATCTTAAGCAAGCGGCGCCATGCAAAATCCACCACCAACGGAAACCACCGCCGCTTGACCTCCCGGCAGGTCCCTGATTGCCTCCGGGGACCAACCGAGGAGAGAGCACACCCCCGCAACCCCACCACCCCGAACCCCAGCCCGCCCCGCCAACGCCAGCACTTACGGAGACCCGGCACTCTCTCCGAGGGAAGGCCCCAGCCGGAGGCGAAAGCTTGAAACCGCAGCCAGCCACCAGCACTCAGACGACCATCAACTCGCGTTGAGCTCCGTAGCCGCGGCAGATCGCGCAGAGGGTCAGGCCCGCACGTAGGTGCGGGCGGGCGCGGTGTCGCCGTCCGGGGGCAGCCCGGTGACGATCCGGGCCAGGTCGCGGCAGGCTTGGGCGAAGGCGGGGTCGCGCTCGGGGCCGGGGGTCGTCGCGGCGAGGGCCCTGGCGTGCCGGGACAGGGCCGTGTGCAGGCCGATCCGACGGCGCATCAGGGCTGGGTCCGCGCCCGAGATCAGGGGCCTGGTCAACGGCCGGGCCACCAGGGCGAACCGGCGCAGCCGGTCCTCCATCGTGCGCACCGACGCCGTCGGGTCTGCCGACGCGTCGCCCTCCCAGGCCGCGGCCGTTTGCTGGAGCACCGAGGCCAGCGCCTCGAGGAACGCCCGCTGTGCCGCGCTCACCGTCTCGCGGGTGCTGGTCGGCAGGACGACGAGGCCTACCGCGATGCCGATGGCCGCGCCGAGCGAGGTCTCCTCCAGCCGCAGCACGAGCAGTCCCGGGGTGAACTCGTGCAGCACGCTGTAGAGCTGGGAGACCATGATGGTGACGAATACGATCATCGCGGCGTAGGAGAGGTTCACGACGTAGAACCCGCACGTCATCGCGAGCACGATCACGGCGAGCACGAGCAGCGTGTGCCCGGCCGTCGCCTCCGCCAGTCCGATGCCCGCGCCGAGGCCGGCGAGCGTGCCGAGCACTCGGTTGACCGCCTTGAGCGAGGTCTCCGAGCGGGTCGCGGTGCCGGTGAAGGTCACGAACGTCGCGATGACGGCCCAGTAGTAGCGCACCTCGGAGATCTGCCGCCCAAGGATGATCGCCAGCGCCCCGGCCAGTGCGACCTGGACGGCCTGACGTGTCGTCAGCTTGGCGCGGCTGAGCGGGTTCCAGCGGCCGCCGCGTGCCTGCAGGTCGCCGGCTATCGAGGCTGAGCCGGGCAGCATGCCGAGAGTGAAGGTGGCGGCCGGGACGAGCTCGGCCGGCGCTTCGTCCGGGCCGGCGGCCGTCGGGTCCGCGGATTCGCTCGCGAGCACGACGTAGTCGACGGCGGCCCGGGCGAGACGGACGGCCGCAGCCTGCGGCCCGACCGGGAGCGGCTGCGCGGCGGCGGGCGCGGCGCCGGTCGCGGCCGGGATCGTCAGCGCGACGGCGCCGAGCAGTTCGAAGGCCCGGCGGAGCTCGGCGTCCTCGACGTCGACTTCGGCGCCGGCCTTCTCGGCGCGTAGCAGCGGACCGGCCGCGTACAGCACAGCGGGGTACTCGCGGCGCGCCAGATGCCCGGCTACGCGCGCGGCCGGATACACCAGGTCGCCGCCGTGCGCCGCCAGCGCGGTCGCGGCGTGGGCCAGTTCGTCGATCGCGAGCTGCGCGTCGAGCAGTCGGCGGCGCAGTTCGGGCCCGGACCAGTCGCGCGGGAGTACGCCCGGCTCTACGGTCCACGCCTCGATCATCAGCGCCGCCTCGGCCAGCCGCAGCTCGCGTGCGTGCAGCCGCCGTTGCGCTCGGGCCGTGCGGCGCGGATCCCCGTCGGCCGTCAGCAGATCCGCGGCGGCCCGCGCCACCGCCCTTGCCCGCGCGCCGAAGGCCCGCTGCACCCGCCGCAGCGTGCGCCGCGGGTGGGTGCGCAGCACGGTGACCGAGAGCAGGATCGAGACGCCTGTGCCGACCAGCACGTCCTCGAGCAGTGAGGGGATCTCGTCGACCGAGGCGTCGAGGAAGGCTGCGAAGAAATAGCCCATCCACAGCATGAAGCCGTAGAAGAAGAAGGCCGGCCCGAACCGGCGCGCCCACACCGCGACGAACATCACCGCCACGAAGACCGTCAGCATCACGTCCGTGCGTCCGGCCACGAGCGCACCGGGCAGCATCCCGGCGCCGAAGGCGACCGGGAAGAAGACGCCGGTGCGCAGCTTCGGGCGCACCGAGGTGCCGGCCAGCGCCATCGAGCCCATCATCGCGACCACGCCGCCGAGCATCATGGCGACCAGCACGCCGCGCTGCCCGGCGCCGATCGCCGAGGCGTATCCGTACTCGACCAGCAGCGCCGTGGTCATCGCGACCGCCGCGGATATCGCCATCCTGGCACGCACCAGGCCGGGGTCGGAGGCGATCACCCGATCCCAGGCCTCTCGCAGCGTGCCGAGGGGTCCGCCGTCACCCGGAGCCACACCCACCTGTGCCCACCTCGTCTCGAGCTGCGGGAACTGTCTATCCTTCAGATCGCGGGCGGACGGCGCGGTATCGAGGAGCCGTCGGCTCGTCGGGATCCGGGAATTACTTGCATGATACCGATAATAGGAGGCGATCGTGAACCGGCTTGCGGAGCCGCGGCGGGGCGCGCTGGCCGCGGTGGAGCGCCAGACGGCGATCCTCACGCGGCACTTCGAGCTGCTGCACCGGCGCACGGACATCCACGACAGCCTCGACCGGGCCGAGTACCTCCTGCTGCGCGCGCTCGACGAGTCCGGCCCGATGCGGATCAGCGCGCTGGCCACGCTGCTGGGCCTGGACCCGTCCACGGCCGGCCGCCAGGTCGCCGCGCTGCAGGCGCAGGGCTCGGTCGAGCGTGAACCCGATCCGGCCGACCGCCGGTGCACGGTGGTCACCCCGACCCCGTCCGGCCTCGAGCGGATGCGCCACGTGCGCCGGATGCGCACCGAGATGGTCGCCGACCTGCTCGCCGAGTGGACCGACGAGGACCTGCTCGCCTTCGACGCGATCCTGGGCAAGTACAACCGCTCGGTCGCGCGGCGCTACCTCACCGGCCCGGCCGAGCCGAGCCCGACGCACCCCGCGTAGACCCGCTCGACAACCCGCCCGGCGACCCACCCAATCCGGACCGGCCTCGGCGCCGAACACCCGGAAAGACGATCCACCGGCTACGAGCAGGGGACGGGTGGGCACATGGCTAGGGTGCACGGCTGTTCGGAAGCAGCGGAACCGCGAGCACGGGTGGCCGTGATCGGGTCCGGGATCGCCGGACTGACCGCCGCCTATCTGCTCCAGCGCGGCTATGACGTGCTGCTTTTCGAGGCGGACGAGCGGCTCGGCGGCCACGCCCACACGCACGACGTCGCCGATCCGGCGGCCGGCGCGCTCGCCGTCGACAGCGGCTTCATCGTGCACAACGAGCGCACGTATCCGAACCTGCTGCGGCTGTTCGGCGAGCTCGGGGTGTCCACGCAGGAGACCGGGATGTCGATGAGCGTGCGCTGCCTCGGCTGCGGCCTGGAGTACGCCGGGGCCAAAGGCACCCGCGGCGTCTTCGCCCGCTCGGCGAACCTGCGCGACCTGCGGTTCCTGCGCATGCTCGGCGAGATCAAGCGTTTCCACCGCCAGGCCCGCCGGCTCCTGGCCGAGCCCGACGCACTCGACGCCGCGCACGGCTCGGGGCTCGAGGAGGCCGTATCCGGGCCCACCCTCGGCCGGTTCCTCGCCCAGGGCGGCTACTCGGCCTACTTCGCCGACCATTTCCTCGTGCCCCTGGTCTCGGCCGTGTGGTCCACCGGCCCCGACCTGGTGCTGCGCTATCCGGCCCGGTATCTCTTCGAGTTCCTGGACCACCACGGCATGCTGAGCGTCACCGGCTCGCCGCGCTGGCGCACCGTGACGGGCGGCTCGCGCGTCTACGTCGAGCGGGCGGTCAAGGCGCTCTCGGCGGTCAACCTCTCCACGCCGGTACGTGCCGTCTCCCGGACGCCCGACGGCGTCGAGGTCCGAGACGAGGCCGACACCGTCCACGAGGTCGACCGCGTCGTCATAGCCACCCACCCGGATCAGGCGCTGCGCCTGCTCGCGGATGCCTCGCCGGAGGAACGGGCCGTGCTCGGGGCGATCGAGTACTCGCGCAACGAGACCGTCCTGCACACCGACGCCTCGGTGCTGCCGCGGGCCGCCGCCGCGCGCAGCTGCTGGAACTACCTCGTCCCGCGCTGCCGGGCCGGGCGCCGAGTCGCGTGGGACGTCGGGGCGAGCGAGCGGGCCCTGGTGACTTACGACATGAACCAGCTCCAGCGGTTCACGGCCGAGCGGGACTATCTGGTCACTCTGAACACCACCAAGGTGATCGATCCGGCCGCTGTGATCGCTCGTATGGTCTACGAACATCCCGTCTATACGCCCGAATCGGTGGCCGCGCAGGCACGTCTGCCGCAGCTGAACACCCCTCATACGGCCTACGCCGGCGCCTACCACGGCTGGGGTTTCCACGAGGACGGATGTGCCTCGGGCGCCGCCGCCGCGGCAGCCTTCGGAGTCGAGTGGTGAGTGCGATGCGACGTGCGACCATGCCCGAGGCACGCATCTACGACTGCACGATCCGCCATGTGCGTCGTGGTCCAGTCCACAACGACTTCACCTATCGGACGTCGTTGTGGCTCGTCGACCTCGACCACATCCCGCGTCTGCCTGGCCCGCTGAACCGGCTCACCGAGTTCAGGGCGAGCGACCATGCGGGAGATCCGAAGCTGGGGCTGCGGCAGAACGTGGAGAGCTACCTCGCGGGCGAAGGGATCGACTTGGCGGGCGGCCGTGTGCTGATGCTGACGGCACCGCGCTCTCTCGGGCACGTGTTCAACCCGCTGACCGTCTACTGGTGCCACGACGCGGCCGGAACGCTCGCGTGCGTCATCGCAGAGGTCCACAACACGTACGGAGGCCGCCACCGCTATCTGCTGCGGCCCGACGATGCCGGACGCGCCGATGCGGACAAGCAGTTCTACGTCTCCCCGTTCTACCCCGTCTCCGGCCAGTACCGCATGTCCGTGCCTGAGCCCGGCGAGGATCTCCACCTGACCATCCGTTACCAGCCGCCGGATGCAGCTCCGTTCGTTGCCGTACTTCGCGGTCGCGCGACTCCCGCCTCGCTGGGAGCCGTGGTACGACGCGCGCTCACCCAGCCGTGTCCGACGCTGCTGACTGCGGCTCGGATCCGGGTCCAGGGCGTCCGGCTCTATCTGCGCGGCCTTCCGGTGACCCCTCGTTCGGCTCAACCATCCACCCAGCCATGTCCACGGTCATCTGATCACACCATCGCCTCCGAGAGGACAGCCCGCTCCATGTCGAGACCGACTGCGGATCCGGTCGCGCCGCGACTGGACCGGCTCTACCGAGACCTGACCGGCGGCCGCCGGCTCCCCGTAGGGATCCGCGCATGGGACGGCAGCCACGCCGGGCCCGTGGCAGACCCGACGCTCGTCATCCGCTCGCCACGCGCGCTGCGGCGCCTCCTGTGGGCGCCGAACGAGCTCGGACTCGCGCAGGCGTACGTCACCGGGGAGCTCGATCTCAACGGCGACGTGGCCGAAGGGCTGCGCCGGGTGTGGGACGACGTCGGCCGCAGCGACAGTCCGCCCCGGATGACCAAGCCCGCCAACCTCGTGCGCCTGCTCAGCACCGCCCTTCGCTTCGGGGCGGTCGGCCCGCGCCCGGCGCCGCCTGCGTCCCAGGCCCGGGTGAACGGAGATCTGCATACTCTGGCTCGCGATCGTGCCGTGA
Organism: Actinospica robiniae DSM 44927; assembly: GCF_000504285.1. Taxonomy (NCBI): domain Bacteria; kingdom Bacillati; phylum Actinomycetota; class Actinomycetes; order Catenulisporales; family Actinospicaceae; genus Actinospica; species Actinospica robiniae. The sequence continues at coordinate 3,123,097 of NZ_KI632511.1, forward strand.
TCGCTCACCACTACGACCTGTCCAACGACTTCTACGCCCTGCTGCTCGACCCGACGATGGCGTATTCGAGTGCGTACTGGACCTCAACCGAACCCGGATACACCCTCGCCGACGCGCAGCGCGACAAACTCGATCTGATCTGCCGCAAGCTCGAACTCGCGCCCGGCATGCGGCTGCTGGACATCGGATGCGGCTGGGGCGGGCTGCTGATCCACGCGGTGGAACGGTTCGGCGTCCACGGGCTCGGCCTCACCCTTTCGGAGCAGCAGGCTGCCTATATCAATGATCAACTGAAGAAGCGCGGCTTGGCCGATCAGGTCGAGGTGCGCGTCGCCCACTTCCGCGAGTTCCACGAGCCTCACGCCTTCGATGCCGTCGCCTCGATCGAGATGGGCGAGCACGTCGGAGCAGAGGCCTACCCCGTCTACACGTCTGCCGTGCGCACCGCGCTGAAGGCCGGCGGCCGCGCGTTGATCCAGCAGATGTCGCGGGCCCACGGGACGGCTCCGGGCGGCGGGCCGTTCATCGAAGCGTTCATCGCGCCGGACATGCAGATGCGCCCGATCGAAGAGACGATCGCCCTATGGCGCGCGGCCGGGTTTCAGGTTCACGGCACCGAATCGCTGCGCGAGCACTACGTGCGCACCGTCGCGGCCTGGCGCGAGAATCTCGAGGACTCCTGGGTGAAGGCGCGCGACCTGGTGGGCGATGAGACCGCACGGGTCTGGCGGCTGTACCTGGGCGGCGGGCAGCTCGCCTTCGAGCAGGGCCGAATGGGCGTGGATCAGATCCTGCTCGGCATGCCGACGGAGGGATCCGGCGATGACGGGCACTGATCTGCACGCGTGGGCGCTGTCGCTGCCCGTGACCGCCGCCGCATCGCTGCTCGTCTTCACCGCCGCGTTCGCGATCGGCGCCAGAAGCGGACGCTATCGGGTGGCCGACGTCGCGTGGGGCGCTGCGTTCGTCGTCATCGCGGCCGTCGCCTTCGGGCTCTCGGCCGGCCACGGGGATCTGGCGCGGCGCATCCTGGTGCTGGTACTGACCGGCGTGTGGGGCCTGCGGCTGGCCGTGCACATCGGTCTCCGCTCCCGCGGCAAGCCGGAGGACCCCCGGTATGAACAACTGCTCGGCAAAGCGCGCGGATCAAGGCAGTGGTACGCGTTCACCCACATCTTCGCGCTGCAGGCATTCCTGGCCTGGTTCATCTCCCTGCCGATCCAGGTCGCGGCATTCGGAACGGCGTCCCCCGGCCCGCAGACCGCGGCCGCCTGCGCGCTCTGGGCTTTGGGTTTCGTCTTCGAGGCGGTCGCGGACCGGCAACTCGCCCGCTTCAAGGCGGACCAGGCGATCCGGGGCCGGCTGCTGACGACCGGCCTGCGGCGCTACACCCGGCATCCCAACTACTTCGGCGACGCATGCGTATGGTGGGGCCTGTTCCTCCTCGGCGCCGACCAGTGGGCCGGGCTGAGCACGATCGCCTCGCCCATCGTGATGACCCTGCTGCTGACCCTCGGCAGCGGCATGCGGCTGGCGGATCGTCATATGACCCGAACCCGACCCGAGTTCGCCGCCTACGCGCATCGCACCAGTGGCTTCATCCCGCTCCCGCCTCGGCGCGAACGGTGACGCCGAGCCTTGATCCACTCAATCGGAGCCGCCGAGGGCGGCCACCATCACCGGTGTCGTCGTCGGCTGCGGGCTGCCGCCTGCCGGTTCGATCGTCATACCGACATTCGCCTCGCCGGTCAGGCCTCGGATCACCACGGGTGTGGCAGGGTCGGTCGACATCAGCGCCACGGAGCGGGCTTTGCCGTCGGGTGTCATCAGCCACAGCTGATAGGTCTTGCCCGCGGGTGCGCCGGCGAGGCCGGTGAACCCGACTGCCGCCTCGTCGAGCTGGCGCGAGTCGATGAGCAGCGCGGTGCCGCCGCCGGTCACCTTCACGCGCGCGGTGGCGGCGTCGGGGGCGGCGAGCAGCTGAGAGATCTGCGTCGAGCGGGCGTTCAGGCTGTCGAGCTGGTGCTGCTGGTCGATCGTGCGCCAGCCGAGGCCCGCGGCAAGCAGGGCCAGGGCCGCCGCGACCGCCCACCCGGCCCGCAGGCGGCGCTTCGAACTGCGCCGCTGCGCCTGCCGCTGCGCCGGCGACTGCCGCTGCGTCTGCGTCTGTGGGTCGGAACCCTCATCGGTGATCGGCGGGAGCTGGCGGGTCACCGCGATCTGCGCGTCGAGGCCGTCCTTGAGCGAGCCAGGGGGCTGCTGCGCGACCGCCATCGCCATGATCGCGACGACCTCTCTCAGCTCACGAACCTCCGCGGCGCAGTCCGCGCACTGGGCCATGTGCGCCTCGAACGCGGCCCGCTCGGCCTCGCCGAGCGCGTCGCAGACGTAGGCGCCGGTCAGGGTGTGCACGCCGGGACCTGCCATGGTCGTCACGTCCCCACTCCCAGGCAGTCGCGCAGCTTGGCCAAGCCGTCGCGCATCCTGGTCTTGATGGTGCCGAGCGGCGACCCGAGCAGTTCCGCGACCTGCTGATACGTGTAGCCGCTGTAGTAGGCGAGGGTGACCGACTCGCGTTGCAGGTCGGTCAGCCCGCGCAGGCAGCGGCGCAGCCGTTGGCGCTCGAGCCTTCCCTCGACCTCCTCGGCCACGTCCTTCTCCGGCAGGACCCGCGCGGACTCGCGCGCGCTCTTCTCGGCCCGTTCCGTCGCCGCCTGCTCCGCGCGGACCCGGTCGACCGCGCGGCGGTGCGCGATCGTCATCACCCAGGCCCTCGCCGAGCCGCGTCCGGGGTCGAACCGGCTCGCGCTGCGCCACACCTCCACGAGCACCTCCTGCGCCACTTCCTCGGCCTGTGCCGGGTCCCGCAGGATCCGCGTGGCCAGCCCGAAGACCGGCCCCGAGAGTTCGGCGTAGACGTGCTCGAACGCGTCCCTCTCCCCCAGGCTGACCCGGCGCAGCCAGCCGTCGAGTCCCTCGGCCGCCGGGGCAGCGGAGTCCGGGCCGAGGGCCCGCAGCGGCTCGCGCTCGCTCATCCGAGCATTCCGCGTGCCACGCCGGCCTGCGGTACCACCGTCTTCGACAAGGTCATACCCTTCCTTCGAAGCAGGCCCCGGTTCGGATTGGTCCGACCTGTCCGACCGCCAGGCTATTGCGAGCCGGCCGCCGCGCGAGTTCTCTCCGCCCTCCGCCGCGTCCGCCGCGTCGCGCTCACGTGGGCGATTGGGCTTATCGCCCGGTCGGAGCTACCGTCTGAGTATGCCGGGCGGCTATCGGAACACCGAGCGCCTCCGGGACGCCGGCGAGGAGGCCTACGTGCACGCACCGTCAGCAGCGTCCCGGACTTCCACCACGGTCCCCGCACACGCGCTCGCCGCGCTGGCCGAGCGGCAGCACCGGGTGCCGCTGCCGGAGCTCAAGGCGCGGGCGCTGGACCGGCCGACGCCGTTGAACGGGCGAGAAGCGCTGAACGGCAGTCACATCGCCGTCGTGGCCGAGCTCGAGCCGGGACCGGCCGCGGAGAACGTGCCGCGCGCCGAGCGGTACGAGGCCGACGGCGCGGCGGTGATCGCCGTGTCCGCCGATCCCGGGACCGCCGGACCCATAGCGGCGCTGGCTGCCATGGCCGACGTCGACGCGCACACGCAGGTGCCGCTGTTCAGCCTCGAGCCGGTCGTGTGCAGCTACCAGCTCTGGGAGGCCCGGGCGCACGGCGCGAGCCTCATCCTGGTGCATCCGCCGCTGGTGACCGACGCGGCCCTGATCTCCCTCGTCGAGCGCGCCGGCACGATCGGGCTGACCCCGGTGGTCGAGGTGCGCAGCGCACATGATCTGGTCCGGGCGCTGCGCGGCGAGGCCACCGCGCTGTTGCTGCGCCCGACGCTGCGGGCCACGCCCGGCTCCGTCCAGTCCACGCTGGCGAAGCTGCTCCCGCTGGTGCCGGCCGGCGTGGTGCGCGTGTCCGCGGCCGGCTCTTCGCCCCGCAGCGACCTGCTGGCGAGCGCCAAACTGGGCACGGACGCCATCTTCGTCGACAGCAGGCAGCTGGCCGGCGGCGGTCCGGGCGAGTCCGTCGCGACGCTCGCGGCGCTCGGCGCCCATCCCGCCGTCGTCCGCAGGCGTATGCCGTAGCCGGACGCCACGGCGCGGCTCGCGGTCAGGGCCAGAGCAGGTCGCGTGTCCAGGCGTTCTCGCCCTCGGCCTCGTGCGTCGGCCTTGATCGCGCCGGACAGCCACTCGACGAACAGCGCGACCGGTTCCGCGGGCGCGGAGGCCGCGTCGAACGGCGGGAGTTCGGTATCGAACACCGCGAGGCCGCGAAGCAGTTCCCGTAGTGTCGCCTGGTCTGCCATAGCCACCCTCGACTCCCGCTGGACTACGTGGCGCTCCCCGCGCACTCTGACAGTCCGTCAGCCCAGCGTCATCAGTGGCACCGGATCGCCGGCCGCTGCGCCGGGCGGGACCGCGGCGAGCGCGTCGCCGAGAGCGGCGCCGTTGAGGAACGCCGGCCGGTCGCCGCCCAGCGGAAGCACGCCGGGGCCGTCCCAGCTGACCGGGATGATCCGCGTGCGCCCGGCCAGCGGGGCCACCGGGCGAAGCAGCGCGGCCTGCGGGAGCCGGCGCAGCCCGCGGCCGGACAGTCCGGCGAGTAAGGGCTCGAGCAGCGTGTGCGCGGCGACGAGCGCGGCGAAGGGGTTGCCGGGCAGCCCGACGACGAACGGCCCGCCGCGCAGCCGGGCGAGCACCTGCGGATGGCCCGGCCGGCACGCCACCGCGTCCACGATCCACTGCGCGCCGAGCTGTGTGATCATCCGGCGCAGCCCATCACCCGCGCCGACCGACGTCGAGCCGGTCACTACGACCACATCGGCGTCGCCGGCGGCCTCGACCGCCTCGCGCAGTCCGGAGGCCGGGCGGTCGGTGACGTGTGCGATGCCGGCGAGGCGGCCGCCGAACTCTGCGACGAGGGATGGCAGCAGCGGGCCGAGCCCGTCCCGGATCCGGCCCGGATCCGGGCGGCCGTGGAGCACCAACTCGTCACCCGTGACGAGAGCACGCACGATCGGGGCCGGATACACCAACAGCTCGTCGTAGCCGCAAGTCGCGGCCAATCCGAGCACGGCTGGGCGGATCGGCGTGCCCGCGGGCACGAGCCGCGCGCCCGGGGCGGCGTCCTCGCCTGTCGGCCGGATGTGCCGGCCTCGAGACGGCTCGGGGCCGGCGACCTCGTCGCCGGCCACGCTCGCGTCCTCCACCGGCAGCACCGCCCACGCTCCCGCCGGGACGACCGCACCCGTCGCGATCTCCACAGCGTTCCCCTCGGCGAGCAGCCCAGGCCACGCCGCGCCCGGCCGGGCCCGCCCGAGCACCCGCCACGGCCCACGTCCCGCGACCGCGTATCCGTCCATCGCCGCCGTGTCGAAGCCGGGCAACGGCAAGGCAGCCGCCAGATCCTCGGCCAGCACCAGACCCGACGCCTCGGCGAGCGTCACCCGCACCGCCGCCCGAGGCGAGCCGGCCGCATGCGCGTACGCGCGCGCCTCGACCCAGGCGACATCCCTGCACGTCGGCTTTTCCATGGTCATCACCATCTCACCACGGTCCCATCCCGACGTTTCGCCCGAACGTCGCCGCACTCGTACGCTCGGTTTCTCCCGTGCGCGGCCGCCGAAACGCGGGAGTAGCCTCAGAGTCGGAGGGGTGAAACACAGCGCTGCGCGCAGGAGGGGACGAACCGATGACCGCTGCCGTCGACGAGGCGGCCGTCCGCGCCCGGTTCGAGGACCTGCTCGAACGGGCCGGAAACCCGGTCCTGTACCTGGACCGTCGCATCGGGATCGGATTCGTCGACGAGGGCGGGGTGTACAGCCAGGGCACTGATATCGTCGTGGCCCGGTTGTGGATCGAATCATTGCCGCCCGGCGCTATCGACGCCTTGATCGCGCGCCAGATCGGCGCCGCATCGGCGATCACCGGCCCGGGTCCGGTGCTGGCGCTGGCCGCGGCCCGACTCGCGCGCTATCTCAGGACCCTCATGTGGTGTGGCGGCCTGATCTCCTTCGCCTTCGTCCCGCCCCGCACAGCGGCCGCCATCTGCGTAGCGGCCTTCCTGATCGGCCACGTCGTGTGCCACCTGCTCCGCCGCATCGAGTACGCGTTGGACGCGTACGCGGTCGACCTGGTCGGCGCGGAAGCGTTGGCGGAGTGCCTGGACCTCCTACGCTTGCCCTTCAACGGAACCCTCGAGTGGGCGTTATTCGTGTTCGGCTACGGCACGCATCCGCGCCTGGACGACCGCATCCGGAGGGTCAGGAAACTCATACGCCAAGAGCCCTAAGCTTCCGGGCAACGGCCGGCCACGAACAGCGAGTGCAGGGCGAGATCGAGGACGGCCGGGTCCCGGATCGGCTGCGGCCACGGCACGGTCACCACGGAGGCGCCGACCGCGCCGGGCAGTTCGGCCAGGAACGCGATGCCCTCGCTGTCGAGCTCCCACAGCCACGCCACGCGGACCGGCTTGGCCATCATCGTGGCCAAGCACGGCGCGATGAGGTCGGCATGGTCGCTGTTGATGTGCTCGATGATGTCCTCGGCCACGTCGGCGAGCGGATCGAGGTCGGCGGCCAGGTACTCCTCGACGTCCACGGCCCCGCGGTTGTCCACCGTGTCGCAGTCGATACTGGCGAGATCGAGCTCTGCGATCAGCGGCGCGTGCGGCTCGCCCGCGCATTCGAGTGCGGTGAACAAGATTTCGTCCGGGTAGTGCTCTGCGATGGCGACGGCCGCATCGCGCAGGCCGGCCTCCGGAAGCGCGCGGAGCCAACCACAGGCTCCCAACGTCGCGCGCACGAGGCTGTGCCCGCCCACCTCGCGCGGCGCCTGGAGCGTCACCCGGGCGGCGACGTCGTTCTGCCCGCCGAGCAACGCGGCGTGCAGCGCGTTGCCCGATTCCAGCAGCACGACCGGGTATCCGCGCTCAGTGACAGCGCCCGGCACCGAGAGCGTCCGGCCGTCGGCGAGCGTCTCGACGTCGGTCACCCTCGCCGTGGAAGCCAGGGTGCGTACCCGCATGGCCTGCAGCGGATGTGGAACGACCGGATCTTGTTGGTGCGTCATGGGATCCTCGCAGTTCGACGGCGATCAACGGGAGTAGAACTCGACGAGCAGCTGCTCATTGAAGCTGATCGGCACCTCGGCGCGGCGGGGCTCGCGCACAAGGGTCGCCGAGAGGTGCTCGCGCTGGACGTCGAGGTAGCCGGCGTCGTGCTCGTCCGCGTACACGCCTTCCTGCGCGGCCACGAACGCGGGGATGCGCCGGGAACGCTCGCGGATGGCCACGGTCTGGCCGGGCTTGACGAGGTACGAGGGGATGTCGACCTTCGCGCCGTCGACCAGGACGTGGCCGTGGTTGACGAACTGCCGCGCGGCGTAGATGGACGCGGCGAACCCGGCCCGCAGCACGACCGTCGCCAGCCGGGACTCGAGCGCCGCGATGACGTTCTCCCCGGCTCGACCCGGGCGCCGCTTGGCCCGGTCGTAGGTCGTCTGCAGCTGCCGCTCGGTCAGGTCGTAGTACCAGCGGATGCGCTGCTTCTCCGAGAGCTGACGACCGTAGTCGCTCTCCTTCCCGGGCCGTCGGCCGGTGCCGTGCTGCCCCGGCGGCTGCGGGCGCCGCTCCATGATCTTCTCCGCCTTCCGCGTGAGCGGAATGCCCGCCCGCCTCGACCGGCGCACCTTCGGTCCTGTGTACCTCAACCTCGGCCTGCCCTTTCGCTGTTCCGCTCCGCATGAGCAGGAGTTAGGTAAGGCTAACCTAACTCAGCACGCGCGGGCAATGGGCAGCCCGTCCTCACCAAGTCGGCACCAAACCGCCGTCGATCCGGATGAACGAGCCGGTGACGTTGGCGGTGGCGTCCGAGGCGAGCAGGAGCACGAGGTCTGCGATCTCCTCCGGACGGGAGAAGCGTCCGGTCGCGGTGGCTGCCGCGGCGGCCTTCTGGGCTTCGCCTGGGGCGGCACCGGTGGCACGCTGGACCGAGTCGGCGATGCCGTTCGTGCCGAGCCACAGATCCGTGGCCACCGGGCCGGGGCTGACCGTGTTGACGCGCACACCCTTCGGCCCGACCTCCTTGGACAGGCCCTTCGCGAACGCGTGCAGGGCGGCCTTGGCCACGCTGTAGTCGAGCACCAGGGGGTCGGGGAGCTCGGCGTTCACCGAACCGATGTTCACGATCGCCCCGGAGCCGCGCTCGACCATTCCGGGCACCACCGCACGCGTCATCCGGATCGCGGCGAGCAGGTTCAGGTTCAGCGTGTCGGCCCACTGCTGGTCCGTGATGCCGGCGAACCCGTCTGGCCGCGCCGGGGCTCCGCCGACGTTGTTGACCAGGACGTCCACCGGGCCGCCCACCGCGGCGGCCAGCCGGGCCGGGCCCTCGGGCTGCGCGAGGTCGACCTCCAGCCAGCGCACCGAGGCTTTTTCGGTCAGCTCCGTCAGCTCGTCGGACCCCTTCCGGGCGCCCGCGACCACGTCCGCCCCGGCGGCCGCGAGTGCCCTCGTGCAAGCCAGGCCGATTCCACGGCTGGCTCCGGTGACGATCGCAGTGCGTCCTTCCAGCGCGAGCTCCATCGGCCCGTATCCCTTCGATCTCGTGCGGCGGCGGACGTCTCGGCACTCAGGCGCTCAGGCGCTCAAGCGCTCAGTCGCTCCGACCCTCAGGCGCTCAGCCGACCAGGAGCACGGTCTTTCCCGGCGGGCGCGGCCGGCTTCCGCTCTCGAACGCGGTCCGCCCCTCGGCCAGCGGGTAGCGCTGGCCCACGACCGGCTCGAGCTCGCCCTTGTCCACCAGGGCGGCCAGCGCGGCCAGCTCCGCTCCGTCCGGCGTGACGATGAAGAAGGTGGCGTGCACCTCGTGCTTCTTCGCGCGATCGGCGTCAGGCGGTCCGGCCAGCAGGATCATCCGGCCGCCGGGACGCAGCGCCCGGTAGAACGACTCGTCATCCCCGGCGCCGGCCGCGTCGAGTACGACATCGAACCCTGATGCGCCAGGATCGAGCGGGCCCGCGGTGTAGTCCAGGAACCGCTGCGCGCCGAGCCGGGTCACCAGTTCACGGCCGGATTCCCGGCCGGTGCCCGTCACTTCGGCGCCCCTGGCCCGAGCCAACTGGACCGCGTACACGCCGACACCGCCGGGCGCGCCGATGATCAGGACCCTTTCTCCCTGCTCGATCCCGGCCTGATCGACCAGCGCCTGCCAGGCGGTCAGCGCCGAGAGCGCCATGGCCGCGGCCTGCTCGTGGGTCGCGCCGGCCGGCTTGCGGGCGAGCACGTCGCCGGGCACGGTCACGTACTGGGCGGCCGCGCCGTCCCGGTCGAAGTCGATCAGGCCGTAGACCTCGTCCCCGACGGCGAGGGCGCAGCCCGGGCCCGCCTCCTCCACCACGCCGGAGACCTCGTGGCCGGGGATGATCGGGGTGCGGTCCGAGCCGTCCTGCCTGGTCCAGGTCTCATCCCAGCCCAGTTCGGCGAACGTGATCGCCGCCGCGTGCACGCGCACCAGCGCCTCCCCGGGGCCGGGCGACGGGCGGGGGGCCGACTCGTAGACCAGCTGCTCCGGGCCGCCGCGGGCGTGGGCACGCAGCGCCATCATCGAGCCGCTCACGTCGGCCACCGGGTGCCTCCTCGGTCCGCTCCATCTGGGGGTGTGCGCTTCTCCTCATTAGACGGGCGCTCCCGGCTCCTCGCAATCGCAATCAGATCGATCATGTGTAAGACTGGGCAATCGGGTCGTTGCGCCACGATTACTCCGCAACCGCCCATCCGTCCGGCTAACCCCCTCTTCGGCGAGGTGAAGAAGATGACGCCGACCACGGGCTCCGGCGACGGCACGCCGGTGCTGTTCATCCACGGCTTGTGGCTGCACCCGACCTCCTGGTACGCGTGGGAGAAACTGTTCCAGGAGAAGGGATTCACGACCGCGGCGCCCGGCTGGCCCGGCGTCGCCGGCACGGTCGAGGCGTCCCGAGAGGACCCCGAGGCGATCGCCGGCAAGGGGATCGACGAAGTCACCGACCACTACGCGCGCATCGTGGAGGCCATGCCCTCGCCGCCGGTGCTCGTCGGCCACTCCTTCGGCGGGATGATCGCGCAGAAGCTGCTCGGCAAGGGGTACGGCTGCGCGGCCGTGGCCATCGACGCCGCGCAGTTCAAGGGCGTGCTGCCGGTCCCGCTCTCCGCGCTCAGGGCGACGTTCCCGGTCTTCCGCAACCCGTCGAACCGCCGCAAGGCCGTTTCCCTGACGTCGCAACAGTTCCGCTACGCCTTCGGCAACGCGGTGAGCGCCGAGGAATCCGACCAGCTGCACTCGATGTGGGCGATCCCGGCCCCAGGTCGTCCGCTGTTCGAGGCCGCCGCCGCGAACTTCTCCCGCCACTCCCCCGCCGCCGTCGACACCCATGCGGACGAGCGCGGCCCACTGCTGCTGATCATGGGCCGCCGGGATCGCACTGTGCCGGAAGCCATCACGAAGTCCGAATACAAGCAGCAGAACGCGTCCCGCGCGACGACGGATCTGATGGAGTACCGGGATCGCGGCCACTCGCTGACCATCGACAGCGGCTGGCGCGAAATCGCAGAAGACTGTCTCATTTGGATCGGCAGGCACGTCCCGGCCATGGCCTGAGCCGTTTCGGGGGCCATAGCCTTCCCGTCATCACCGGCGGTACCAGCCCGTGACGAGCCGGGTCGGGAAGAAGGGCGCACCCCACCACATGTGCCACCCGAGATCCCGCCGGCTCAGGTCGGTCAACCCTAGTTCGAGCAGGCGTGCGCGGTAGTGCTTCGTGTGCATCAAATCGCCGATCACGATGCGGCCGCCGGGCCGCAGTACACGGACGGCCTCGTCGATCGCGGCCTGCCTCGCTGCCGCCGACGGGATGTTGTGCAGGACCAGGTTGCTGATGACGAGGTCGAAGCTGTCGTCGTCGAAGGGCAGCCGGGTCACGTCTCCCGTGCGCACCTCGACGCGGTCGGCTACGCCCTCGAGGGCGGCATTGCGGAGGGTCGCCTCGGGGCTGTTGCCGGTCTGGTCCGCATGCCACAGATCGATGCCGACTGCGCGTCCGTTCGGCAGCAACTCAGCGACCATCGTCAGCAGCGCGCCGCGGCCGCAGCCGAGATCGAGCACTTCTTCGTCGCCGCGCAACTGTAGATCACCGAGCACTCGGGACCAGACCACGAACTTCCCGACGCGAGTGGTGTGGATGTAAGAGGTGACGCCAAGGACGAGCGCGACTGCCAAGATGCCGGGAATCACGGCGAACGCGGGCGCATCGGCGACGGTGGCCAGCACCGCCGTCAACGCCGCGAGCGCGGCGACGATCGCGCCGACGACAACGAGTTGGCCGCGTGGCGAGACCGTTTCGAAGTCGCCGTCGACGCCATAATCGCCGCGGCGTCGGGGCGACGGCGCCGTCGTCGTCCCCGAAGAAGTGTCACCGAGCATTGATATCCGACTCCTTTTCCCCTGCCCGGACGGACTCGAGGAAGTCGAGCAGGAGCGGAACGGTCCTATCAGGGTCCTCCATCATCGGCGTGTGGCCCACGCCCTCGAGCAGGTCGGTGCGCGCTCCCGGGACTCCGCGGTAGGCATCCGCGCTGGAGACGCGCCAGCGACGGTCCTCGGTGCCGAAGACCACCAGCAGCGGCAGGCCCAGCGGCGCGATCCGGTCCGGAAGGCTTCGCCGGGTGAGGAAGTCGCGCGATCCGCGCGTCATGCCCATGAAGTCCCGGCGGGTCACCCGCATGAGGTGCTCGATGAGGACGCCGGGGATCTCGACCGGGAGGGTGAAGCCGGACCTCGCGGCGCTGCGCAAGGCGGACTCGGTCCGCAGCCGCCAGAGCAGAGCGCCCACGATCGGCAGGAAGATCAGGCCGGCGACAGGGCTCTCGGGGTACTCGGCGGTCAGATCGGGGCCCATGTCGATCAGCACCAGGGCATCGAGGGCGTCGGGCCGCTGCTCGGCGAGCGAGGTGGCCACCAGGCAGCCGGAGGAGTGCCCGATCGCCGTCACCGGCCGCACGCCGAGCCGATCCAGGACCTCGCCCACCCGGCGCGCCTGGGCGGGCACGTCGAGCCCGCCGACAGCCGTCGTCGACCGCCCGCAGCCGGGCAGATCGACGGCGATCACGTGGAAGTCTCTCGCCAAGGCGGGCATCACCGGTTCCCAGCACACCGCGGAGACCATGGTCCCGTGGATCAGCACCAGGGCGGGCGCGGCCGGGTCACCGTGTTCGACGACGTACACGTCGCTGTCGTCGAGCTGCACGACCTGCTCGCGCGCAGACCGTTCGTCAGTTTTCTTCACGCCTCTCAGCGTCGCCGCAGCGGCGCCTGAGGTCTTGGAGAAATGTTCCGTGTCGGCCAGGCGATGTCGTCGACGGCGAGCCACGACGCGTGCGCGACGGCCGCCGGCGTCATCCCGGTGAAATCCTTCACGTCACGGCTCAGGTGCGACTGATCGACGAACCCGCCGTCCGCGGCGGCCGACGCGGCGCTGTGCCCGGCCGCGAGCCGGCGCACCGCGCTGTCGAAGCGGATGAGCTTCGCGGCCTGCTTGGGCGTGAGGCCCACCTGCGTCCGGAACCGCGACCACAGGCGCTTACGGCTCCAGCCGACCTCGTCGGCGAGATACTCGACCCGCGTCTGCCCGCCGGTGCCCATCATCCGCCGCCAGACGAAGCCGACCTCCGGATCAAGCCTCCGCCCCGCTTCGCAGCGCCGCGCGAGCATGGCCTGCGCGAGCGCGAAGCGCCCCTCCCACGACCCGGCCTCACGCAACTGCTCCTGGAAGCGCGCGGCCTCACTCCCCCACAGATCGTCCAAGCCCGTGACCGTTCCGCCCAACTCCGAGGAGCCGCCGAACACCGCGTGCGCGACCGGCGGCGAGAGCCGGATCTGCAGGCAGTCGGCCTCCCGCGCGCTGCCGCGGACGCTGCCCGGCCCGAGCCCGACCACGATGGTGCCGCGCTGCTGCCGCCCGCTGGCGTCGTCGACGAGCAGTGCGTCGCCGAAGTCGACGAACAGCGTCAACTCCGGGTAGGGCACCACCTGCAGATCGAGCGTGCTGTGCGCGCAGCCCCGGAACCCGGCCATCCGGACGCCCGGCAGCGCAGGCGAAGGTCCCGGCGGCACCGCCACGTCCACCACGGCCGGGCCGATACGAACCGGTATGAGAGTCCGCATACCTTCATGCTACGGGCGCCGTCCCCGACGCACCCGCCGCGGTCTGGGAGACTAGCGCCATGCATGACGCCTCCTATGATCTCGCCGACGCCGGCGACGCCCTGGCGGAGATGGCCAGACTGGCCGGCCAGGCGCTGTCCCAGGCCACTGAGGCACTGCTCGAAGCGGATCTGCGCCTGGCCGAGTCGGTCATCTCGGGCGACCGGGCGATCGACGCGCTCTACCGCCAGCTCGACGTGCACACCCCCGACGCGCTCGCCCTCCAGCAGCCGCGGGCGCGCGACCTGCGCGCGTTGGTCACCTCGCTGCGGATGAGCGCGGACCTGGAGCGGATGGGTGATCTGGCCCGGCACATCGCGACCGTCGCCCGGATGCGGTTCCCGGACCACGCGGTCCCGGACGAGCTGCGTGGCACCTTCGCGCGCATGGGCGGCCTCGGCGCCGAGCTGGCGCAGAAGTGCGCGCAGATCATCGAGACCAGGGACACCGGCGCCGCGGACCGGCTCGACGCGCAGGACGACGCCGTCGACCGCCTGCACCGCGGCGTGTTCACCGCGCTGCTGAGCGCGGACCAGCCCTACGCGGTCCAGACGGCCATCGACGTGACGCTGCTCAGCCGTTATTACGAGCGCTTCGCCGACCACGCCGTGTCGGTGGCCCGCCGGGTCGGGTTCCTCGGCACCGGCGAGCCGTGGGACGACCAGGCGTAGGCCGCCTGGTCGTCGCGGGGGACGGCCTCAAATCCCGATTAAATCCCGATGCTCTGCTCGCGCGCGCCCTCGACGGCGATCTTCTCGGCCGCGGCGACGACGGCCGGGGTGGGAGCGTCGGGGGTGACCGCGTCGGCAGTGGCCGCGACCGGAGTGGCCGCCGCCGGCTCGGCGCTGATCTCGTCCAGGCTGCGCCCGGCCGTCTCCGGCACCAGCAGCGTCAGCAGCACGCCCAGCAGCGAGAACCCGGCCGAGAGCTCCAGCGCGCCGGCCGTGCCGAGGTTGCGCTGGATCACCGGGAACAGGAAGACGCCGATGAACGCGCCGACCTTGGCGAACCCGGAGGCGATGCCGTGGGCGGTGGAGCGCACCGCGGTCGGGAAGACCTCCGCGCCCATCACGAACGTGGTGGTGTTCGGCCCGAACTCGGCGAAGAAGTAGCTGATGCCGAACAGGATCAGGAACGGCAGCACCATCGTGGTGATCCCCGGGATCACGCCGATCAGCAGGAACGCCAGCCCCATGAAGGTGAAGCCGATCAACTGAAGCCGGCGGTGACCGATCCGGTCCATGTAGACGGTCGCCAGGTAGTAGCCGGGCGCCGCCGCGACGGTGAAGACGATCAGGTTCAGCCCGAGCGTCTGGGTCAGCGAGTGGGTGCCGCCGCCGAGCACGCTCTTGACGATCAGCGGCGCCGAGACCGAGTTGCCGTAGTAGGCGTAGTCGAACACGAACCAGGCGCCGGCCGTGCCGAGCAGGGTGCGCAGGTGGCGGCGGTTGCGGAGCAGCGAGGACAGGCGCGACGTGCCGGCGGCCGGCCCCGCCTCGGCAGCGCCGCTCGCGAGCACCGCGCCGTCGGTGTAGGAGCTCAGGTGGGCGGCCGCCGCCGCGCCGTCCCCGCGCACCTGCGCGGTGAAGCGCGGGGATTCCGGCATCTTGTGCCGCAGGTAGATCACGCAGGCGGCCGGGATGGCGCCGAAGCCGAGCAGCAGGCGCCAGACCAGGCCGTGGTCCACGCCGGTGCCGAGCAGGATCAGGCCCGCCGCGTAACCCGCCATGGTGCCCAGGGCCTGCATCGAGAAGACCAGACCGACCAGCTTGCCGCGGTTGCTGCGGTTGGAGTACTCGGTCATCAGCACCGCCGAGACCGGGTAGTCGCCGCCCACGCCGACGCCCAGCACGAACCGCGCGGCCAGCAGCCAGGCCAGGCTCGGCGCGAACGCCGAGGCCAGCGCGCCGACGACCATGAGGATCGCCAGCAGCCCGTAGGTGCGCTTGCGTCCGGCGAGGTCCGCGACCCGGCCGAAGAAGAACGCGCCGAGGAACGCGGCGAGCAGCGAGATGGAGTTGATCAGGCCGGTCTGCGCCGTGCTCAGGTTCCACTGGGCCGCGATCAGCGTGCTCGCCGCCCCGACGATGAACAGGTCGTAAGCGTCGGTGAAAAATCCCATTCCCGAGGTGAGCACCGCCCGGCGATGGAACCGGCTGAGCGGCGCCTCGTCCAGAGCAGCGGTGATGCCAGGCGTGGTCGACTCCGCCATGAGCCTTAGCCATCCCATCATGCGTCGATGACCGACGCGCGGCGCGCGCCG
The DNA here is from genome assembly GCF_000504285.1 of Actinospica robiniae DSM 44927. Lineage (NCBI taxonomy): Bacteria > Bacillati > Actinomycetota > Actinomycetes > Catenulisporales > Actinospicaceae > Actinospica > Actinospica robiniae. Next base: position 3,138,643 of record NZ_KI632511.1, read on the forward strand.
GAATTCGGCCTAACGATGAACACGCTGCGTCCAGACGGGAAACGGATGCCAGTGTGACTGCATATTTCAGGGGTACGTCCGGTTAACGGAGGATGAACTTACGGTCAGTGACGACGCGCTCCGATCGCGATGCCACAATGGGGGCCGTGATCAAAGCCGTGATGTTCGACTTCTCGCAGACCCTTCTCCGCTGCGAACCCACCGGTACGTGGCTCGACGCCGGCCTCGCCCGCCTGGGTCTCGAGCTGCCCGCGCCGGAGCGCGACGCGCTGGCCGAGCGCCTCCTGGTGAACGGAGCGATGCCGGGCGGCCCCGAGCCGAGACAGATGAGTGCCGAGATGCAGCGGTCGTGGGACCGGCGCGACTTGACCGCGGAGAGTCATCGCGCGGCTTACGAGGGGCTCACGCACCTCTCGGGCATCCCGGACCCGGCCTTGGCGCGCGTCCTGTACGACCTGCACATGGAGCCGGAGATGTGGCGGCCCTACCCGGACGCCGAGCCGACCCTCGAGGAGCTGCGGCGGCGGGGCATACCGGTGGCGGTGGTCAGCAACATCGGCTGGGACATGCGGCCCGTGTTCGTGCACTTCGGGCTGGACAAGCTGATCGACGTGTTCGTGCTGTCCTACGAGCACGGCGTGGAGAAGCCGGACCCCGCGCTGTTCCAGGTAGCCCTCGACGCCCTCGGCAGCACCGGCCCGGAGACGGTGATGGTCGGCGACAACCCGAGCAAGGACGGCGGGGCGACGGCGCTCGGCTGCGTCTTGCACCACGTCGCGCCCATCCCGGTCGACGAGCGGCCCGACGTCCTCGCCGCGGTCCTGGACCTGCTGGGCTGAGCCGTCAGAAGCCGCCGGCGAGCCTCGTCGTGGCGCTGGAGCCGGCCGCCTGGGCGACGATGGAGTAGCTGTCGGCGGACGCGGTCCAGGCCTGCGCGTCGTGCCGGAAGTCGGCCGAGAAGTCGATGTTGCCCGGCTGGACCTGCTGCCCCGGATTGAGCTGGAACACGTAGGTCAGCGAGCCGTCCGCGTTCCTCGTGGTCGTCTGGTCGAACGCGCCGCCCGCGCCGGAGTTCCACGACTCGGCTTGGGACAGTCCGCTGCAGTCGGCGACAGTGATCGTGATCGTCAGCGCACTGAGTGTCTGCTTGACCGAGGTGACGACTTCCAGCCCGCTCCACGTGTTGTTCCGGCCTTCGCCGGAGGCTGACGCGGACGCCGTCAGCAAGGTGACCGTGGGCGTGCTGGAGGCGATCACAGCTTTCGATGACGAGGAGGCGGCCGAGGGCGTGGCAGAAGCCCGCAACGAGGCGGACGGACTGGCCGACGGGCTGGCGGAGGGTGTCGCGGACATCGTCGCCGTGGCACTGGCGGAACGGCTCGGACTGGCTGCTGAAGCCGACGGCGAAGCACTGTCGCTCACGGCTACCTCGGCCGCGCCGGGCTGTGCGGCCGAGAGCGTCGAGTGCTCCGCCGGTGCGGGAGCGCCGCCCGAACCGGACATCGCGATCGCTCCAGCCGCCACGAGCACGACCACGCCGAGGGCGCCGGCGATCGGAGCGGGCCGGCGGAGCTTGGCGGCGAGCCCGGCCTTCGCCGCGTGGCTCCCGGCCGGACCGGCGTCGACGATTTTGGCGATGACGACGGTCGGCGCGTCCTGCGGGGGTATCAGGGCCAGGCGTTCGGCCAGCAGCGCGCGCACCCGTTCGCCGTCCGGCTCGCCCGCGCCGCTGTCGGCGGCGTCGCCGCCCTGCGGCTGCCGCGCGCGGCGGGCGGCCCGGTCGGCCCGGTCGTGCACGAGCCGCTCCACGATCTCGCCCATGGCCGCCTGGGGCGCCCCGGAGGCGGTCAGCTCCTCCCACCGGCGCCACGCCTCGGCGAACGCGTCCGCCGCGATCTCCTCGGCGACGTCCCGCCTTCCGCACAGCCGCTGCGCCAACAGCCCGACCTCGCGGCGCTGCTCAGCGAAGAACGCGCCGAAGCCGGCCCGGGCCCATTCACCAGCCCCGCCGACCTTGACTCCGTCCATGGCGCAGCACCCTAGCAAGCCGAAGCCGCACATGCATGACCGCTCCACCCCCGCGAGGCAGCCGGAACCGCTCTTCATCAGTTCCGGCGATGCCCCGACCTTCGGCATGGAATCATGGTTCGATGACACTGACGCCGCAGTCCGAGGACTTCTCCGACTACCTCGCCGAAGACGAGATCATCGACCACGGCCACGCGGCGATCCGCGAGCTCGCCGGGCGGCTGCGGCGCGCGGACGCGGAGCAGACCGCGGCGGCGGTGTTCGCCTATGTCAGGGACGAGATCGAGCACTCTTACGACCTCGGGCGGTGGAGCGCGGCGTACCGCGCTTCGGACGTGCTGGCGGCCGGCAGCTCGATCTGCCACGGGCAGGCGCACCTGCTCACGGCGCTGCTGCGGGCCGAGGGGATCCCGACCGGCCTGTGCTACCAGATGCTCACCGCGATGCACGGTCTGGTGGCGGTGCACTGGCCGGCGGGCTGGGTCAGGCTCGACCCACGCAGCCCGGCCGCTGGGTTCGCGACGACGCCGGCGGACGAGCGCCTGGTCTACCCGGACGCGCCGTCCGCGCGGGTCGTCTACGCCTCCGTGCCGGACGATCTCGCGATCTGCCTGTCCAAGGCACAGCCCGATGTCGCGAACTTCGACTACCTGTATAGCGACCTTTCCATCGAAGTCGGCTGAAAACCGGCTATAGGATCCGCCACAGGTGGTCGGCGGTTCCGTTGTCGGTGTACTGGACCACCTGGGCCGAATCCGCGGTCGACATGTTCGAGACGCCCAGGACGAGGCCGCTGTTGTCGTTCTGGATGCGGAACCAGGGGCCGGCGCCAGGCCGCAGGCGCCACAGGTGATCGGCCGTGCCGTTGTCCGTGAACTGGACGACGGCCGCGGAGGCGGACGTGGACATGTTGGACACGCCCAGGACCTTGCTCGAGTTACGATTCTGGATCTTCCACCAGCCGCTCGGATCGCTCACGAAGGTCCACTGGTGGTCCGCGGTGCCGCTGTCGTCGAACTGGACGACCTGGGCCGAATCCGCGGTCGACATGTTCGACACGCCGAGGACGAGGCCGCTGTTCTTGTTCATGATCCGGACCGGGCCGTCCGGGATCAGGGTCCAGATATGGTCGGCGGAGCCGTTGTCGGCGTACTGCACCACGCTCGCCGAGTCGGAGGTCGCCATGCCCGCGACGCCGAGCACGAGGCCGCTGTCGGCGTTGCGGACGCGCAGCCGGCCGTCGCCGTTGTCGATCAGGGACCAGACATGGTCGAGGGTCCCGCTGTCGGCGAACTGGACGACGTTCGCCGAGTTCGACGTGGACATGCCGGAGACCCCCAGCACCAGACCGCTGTCGGCGTTGCGAATCCGGACGTTGCCGTCGCCGTTGTCAATGAACTGCCACAGGTGGTCGGCGGTGCCGTTGTCGTCGAACTGGACGACCTGGGCGCTGTTGGTCCAGGACATGTTCGAGACGCCGAGGACCAGCCCGCTGTTCGCGTTGCGGAGCCGGAACCAGCCGCCGGCCTCGGTCCACGCGGCGCCGGTGGCGGCGGCCGCCGGAAACGCGGTGATGCGCAGGCGGGCCGCACCCATGGGGATGAGCGTCACGTTCCCGGTGGAGGCCGCCTGGATCGGTCCGGAGTCGAGCGGCGTCACCGTGCTCTGATCATCCGCCGTCCAGCCCGGCAACTGGGCAGCGGGCGCGGTGATGCTCACCGGGACGGTCTGCTGGGTGAACGGGCTCGACGGCACCGAGCCTCCGGCGGCGTTGAAGTGCAGCGCGCCGGCCGGATTCGCGGAAGGCAGCGCGAGCGCGTAGTTCCAGGCGGAGGTGGCGTGTACCTCGTACTCCGGGAACTCGGTGGTTCCGGCGAACTGGACGTAGCTCTCGCCCATCTGCAGGGAGTAGTCCAGCGCGCCGTTCGAGACCGAGATGGACCCACCGTTGCCGGCCCAGGTCGTGACGGCCGGGGCGGACGGGAACTGGATGCTCACCGTGTCGCCGTTGCTCCACGTGCGCGAGAGGGAGGTGTAAGCCGGGCCGGCGGGTGCGCTGACCCGCGTGCCGTTGACCGTGATCGTCGGCGAGGAGCACCAGCCGGGCACGCGCAGGTACAGCGGGAACGCGGTCGGCGCGGCGAGAGTGACGGTCAGGGTGATCGTGTCGGTGAACGGATATCCCGTGCTCTCGGCGATGGTCACGGACGTGCCGCCGGCCACCTTGGCAGTGACGGAACAGGGTCCGTACATAGCCGCGCACAGTCCGTTGTCGGGGGTGGCGGCCCACAGCTCCTCGGTGAAGTACGGCCAGCCCATGCCGTAGTTGTGCGGGCAGCAGCGGTACTGGTCGACGCCGGGCATGTAGGCCTGCATCGCGAACGTGTTGCTGAACTGGCCGTGGGTCTTCGCCGTGTTCGACAGATCGATGCTGTTCGCCGAGGTGATGTAGTGGACGCCCTTGCCCCACGGGTCGAGCGCGGCCGGCAGCAGGTTGAACGCCAGCTGCTCGCAGCGGTCGGCCCACACGGGATCACCGGTGAGCCGGTTGAGCAGCTCGTGGCTCGCCATCAGTTCGACGATGCCGCACGTCTCGAAGCCCTGTCGGGGATCCACGTAGCCGGGGCGGCAGTTCTCGTCTCCGGCGAAGCCTCCGCCGGGGAACTGGCCGAACGTGTTCATGATCGAGGTGTAGTTCGTGTACGAGTCCTGCGTCTGGGCGGACTGGCCCGAGCGCTGCGCGTACACGGCCGGCTCGCGGAAACCCTGCGCCAGATTGACGTTGTGCGGCGTGGGCAGGTTGTTCAGCCAGTTCGCGCTGTGCGTGTGCATGGTGTCGGCGAGCGTGAGCAGGAACGCGTCGCCGGTCCGGTTGTAGAGCCAGAAGATGCTGTCGAGGCCGTCGGCGACGCGGTACGAGATCCAGCTCGTGCTGAACACCGAGCCGGATTGCGCGTTCATGTACTTGAAGAACGCGGTCATCGCGGGGATGACGCGGGAGTCGCCGGTGTACTCCTCGTGCGTGCGCAACGCTTGGAGCAGCGGCATGTACGGCCAGAAGTCCGGGCCGCCGTTGAGCGAGGTGCGCAGCGAGGTCGGCCCGAAGAAGCCGTCAGAGGCCTGTGTCGCGAGGATCCCCTGGATCCACGAAGCGGACTTTGACAACGTTGTCGCGTCGCCCGTGACGTAGCCGAGATCGCCGTAGCCGCGCAGCCAGTAGGGCACCTCCTCCCAGCCGATCTGCGAGGGGTTGAGCCAGCCGGTGGTGGCGGTGGCCAGGAAGTGGGAGGTGTCCTGGTACCGGCCGCACAGGCCTTGGAGCTCGAGTTGCAGCTGGCCGGCGAGCCAGCCGGCCGGGGTGACCGCGCCGGGCGGCAGCCGCAGCAGCGCGGTGGGCGAGAGCGGCGAGGCGTTGGGCGGGTAGAGCCCGCCGCGGGCCGGGACGAGCGACCCGGCGGCGGCGGAGGCGGTGGAAGCGCGCAGGGCGGGCCCGGCGGACAGCGCGGCGGCGGACAGCGCGCTCCGGACGATCAGGGTACGACGAGACAAAGGCATGAGTGGGCTCCAGTGCCTGGACAGCCCGATACAACGATGTAAAACCCTCATTGAGGCAACGCACCGCGTAGCGGGCAGGACGAGAGATCAGTACAAGTCCGGTTCGTTGTTAGATCAGCTGAATACAACGATGTAATGCTCTCATTGAGGCATCGTTGCGCCGCGGCGTCAAGCACATGCGGCGGCCCGCTTCCTCGGCCGCGTCCGGTGCGGGAACCGGGACGTGGCCGAGGAAGCGGGCCGCTGAGCCCTGAGCAGCGTGGACCGGCTCAGGAGCCGCGAGTGGTCATCGCGGTGGCCTTGGAGCCCTGTGTCGCACCGGGGCCGACTGCACCGATCGCATTCACCGCACCGATCGCATACTTCTGATTCGGTATCAACAGCGCCACGAGAGCGCCGATGCCGGCGACCGCCGCCGAAACACCCATCGCCGTCGTGAATCCGTCTGAGAAGCTCCGCGCCGAGACATAGCTGCCCGAGGCCGCGAAAACGGCGACGCTCAGCGCCGTGCCGAACAAAGCACCCGACTGTCGCAGCATGCTAAAGACGCCGGACGCCTGGCCGATCTCGTGTGGCTGCACCGCGCCGACCACCGCCTTCTGCACCGGCGGGATCACCGTCGAGATGCCCGCGCCGGCGGCGATCAGCGCCGGTAGCATGGCCGTATACGAGCCCTGCGGCCCGGCCTGCAGCGCGATCGCGGTCAGGCCGGCCGCCACCAGGGCCAGACCGCCCGCGACGAGATGGCGCTCCCCGACCCGGTCGGCCAGGCGCCCGGAGACCGGGCCGAAGACGAGCAGCGTCGCCGAGAAGGGCACCATCCTGGCCCCCGCCGCCATCGCCCCGCAGTGCAGAACCGTCTGGAAATACTGCGCCAGGAAGAACAGCAGCCCGTACATCGCCGCGGTCAGTGCGAAACTCGCGACGTTCGCCGCCGAGAAGGCGCGATGGGTGAACAAGCGCATCGGGATCATCGGGGCGGCGGTGCGGCGTTCCCAGAGGACGAACGCGACGATCAGCACCACCCCGCCGGCCAGTGCCCCGATCGTCTGCCCTGACGTCCAGCCCACGCTGTCGCCGCGGACAAGGGCCCACACCAGTCCGAGCGCGCCCAGTGTCGTGAGGACGGCGCCGACGAGGTCGAGACGCGCCTGCGGGCCGTGTGTCTCCCGCATCTTCAGGACGACGCCCGCGATGACGGCGACGCCCACCGGGACGTTGACGCGGAACAGCCACTGCCAGGCCAGGCCCTGGGCCACGACGCCGCCCACGAAGGGCCCGCTGGCGGTCGCCAGCCCGATGATGCCTGCCGAGATACCCATGGCGCGGCCGCGTTCCCGGGGCGGGAACGCGGCGCCGAGCTGGGCGACGGCCAGCGGCATGATGACGGCCGCCCCGACGCCCTGCACGGCCCGGGCCGCGATCAGCTCCGCAATGGTCTGCGACAGGCCGCAGGCCGCCGAGGATCCGGTGAACAGGACCAGGCCGGCGAGGAAGGTCTTGCGGCGCCCGAAGCGGTCGCCCAACGCCGACGCCGGCAGCATGAGGACCGCGAAGGTGAGGATGTAGGCGCTGACGGTCCATTCCAGCGATTCGACGGACGCGGCCAGGCTTCGCTTGATGGTGGTCAGGGCGGTGGTGACGATGGTGCCGTCGAGCGCGATCATGAAGGCGGCCGACGAGGTGAGGGCCAGGATCCAGCGTTGTGCCGACGTCATCGGGGACTTCTCGTCCACTGCGGTGTTCATGTCGGTACTGACCGCGCCCGGCCCGGGAAAACGTCGCTTTTTCACCGACCATTCTCCGGCTCGGGGCGAGTCAGTACCAAGAAGGGCCCGATCCGGCAGGCGCCCTCGAACATGGGAGGTAGCGAGAATGACCACCGTGACGGATGAATCCGGGACGGTCGCGCCGGTGAACGGCGGCCGGGCGCGAGAGCGGCCCGAGGACGAGTTCGAGGCGCTGGCGGCTCCCTACCGGCCGGAGATCCTCGCCCTGTGCTACCGCATGCTGGGGTCCATCCACGACGCCGAGGATCTCGTGCAGGAGACCTACTTGCGGGGCTGGCGGTCCTACGACCGTTTCGAGGGCCGGGCGTCGCTGCGGACCTGGCTGTACCGCATCGCCACCAACGCCTGTCTGACAGCCCTCGAACATCGCGCGCGGCGACCGCTGCCGACCGGGATCGGCGCTCCGAGCAGCGAGCCGGAGGGCGATCTGAGCGCGGTGCCGCCGGAGATCCTCTGGCTGCAGCCGCTTCCCGACTCCCTGCTCGCCGTCGACGCGTCGGCCGCCGACCCGGCGTCCGTCGTCGCCGCGCGGGCCGGTCTGCGCCTCGCCCTCGTCGCCGCGCTGCAGTGGCTGCCGCCCCGGCAGCGTGCCGTCCTGATCCTGCGCGACGTGCTGGCCTGGCGCACCGCCGAGGTCGCGCAGCTGCTCGGCCTGACCGACACGGCCGTCAACAGCCTCCTTAGACGCGCCCGCACCCGGCTGGCCGACGTCGCTCCGGACGCCGACGACGTATGTGAGCCGAGCCAAGCCGAACAGCGCGAGATTCTCGACCGCTGGGCCAAGGCCTTCGTGGACGCGGACATCGACGCGCTCATGGAACTGTTGACCGAGGACGCGATCTGGGAGATGCCGCCGCAGCCGATGTGGTTCCAGGGGGCTGAGATGATGCGGCGGCTGCTTTCGTTCCGGCTGCGGCAGTTCGGCCGGTACCAGCGGATGATCCCGACGTCAGCCAACGGCCAGCCCGCGTTCGCGGTCTACCGGGTGGCCGCGGACGCGCAGGCGGGCACGCTGTCCGCCGGCTCGCTGCAGGTCATCACCTTCCGTGGCAACCGGATCGCGAAGGTGTCGGCCTTCCGGACGCCGAGCCTGGTCGGCCTGGCCGGGCTGCCGCTGGAGATCGAAGCCTGATCATCCTCGGGTCCCCGCGCGAGGACGACCTGCTGAAAATGATGATGCGAAGGACTATGGGTTCGGCCCAAGATGTCCCGGTGACGAATCTTGACGAGGACCTGATCGCGCTGCGCCGCGAGATCCACAGCCGTCCCGAGCTCGCCGGCGAGGAGCGGGAGACGGCCGGGTTGGTCGCCGAGCAGTTGCGGGCAGCCGGTCTCGAGGTGACGACCGGCGTCGGCGGGCACGGGATCGTCGCAGTGCTCGATGCCTCGGCAGGACCGACGGTGGGGTACCGGGCGGACATGGACGCCGTCGATGCGCAAACGAACGTGCTGCCCTTCCCGCTCTCGGACCGGACTTTCGACGACGGCTTCGCCTCACGCGTCCCCGGCGTCGCGCACCTGTGCGGCCATGATCTGCACACCGCGATCGGCATCGGCGTCGCGCGGACCCTAGCGCAGAACACTGAGTCGCTGCGCGGGCGGCTGGTGTTCGTCTTCCAGCCGGCCGAGGAGAACCTGCAGGGCGCGCGGGCGATGCTGGAGACCGGCTTGGTGCAGAAGCACGCGCCGAGCGAGTTCTACGCGGTGCACTGCGCGCCGTTCCCCGCCGGCACCATCACGGTGTCCCCGGGTTACGGCCTGCCCGGACTCGACCACATGCGGATCATCCTGCCGGCCGGTGACGACGCGGCGGCCGCCGCCGTCGCGGCCGAGGTGGACAAACTCGGCACGGTCGTCTTCCCGCGGAGCATCGACGAGTACAACTCCCGCTTCCGCGCTGTCCTGGACCCGGAGATCGCCGCGTCGATCCAGGAGTCGATCTGCGTCGCCCAGTGGACCGAGCAGCCAGAGGGCGCGCAGCCCATCCCCAACGTGATCCTGCGAGTCTGGCCTCAGGAACTGCATACCGAGCTGCGCCAGCAGGTCGAGCAGATCGCCGCGGCCGTAGGCGGGCACGTCGAGTTCCCCGGTGATCCGTTCCCCGCCATGGTGAACTCGGCCGAGCTGAGCACGGCGGCCGGCCGCTACCTGAGCGCGGCGCTCGGCCCCGAGTCAGTGGCCTGGTGTGGGGCGTCCTGGCCGTTCAACTGCGAGGACTTCGCGCTCTTCCTGCACCAGGCGCCCGGCGCGCAGTTCTATCTCGGCGTCGCGGACGCCGAGTCGGGGATTAACGGCGCACCGCACACCCCCGACTTCGCCGCGGACGAGCGTGCGATCGGCCACGGCGTGCGCGCGATGTCCGGCCTGCTGACCGACCGACTGGCGACCCTGTCGGCCGACGTGGCGGACGGCCGCCGCGCCTAGAGCGACTTGATGATCGGCTGGGTGCTGGTGGGGCGTGGTGGCTTGTCGGGTCGGGTGGTCGTCGGGCTGTGGGCGGCCGCTTCGCGTCGCCCGGTTTGTCTGACCACCCGCCCACCCGTCGCGTCGGCGGGGAGGGCTGGGGTTCCAAGATCTCGCCTCCGGCTGGGGCCCTTCCTCGGAGAGAATGCCGGGGTCCTTCGGGTGCTGTCGTTTGTGGGGCGGGCTGGGGTTCGGGGTGGTCGGGTGCCGGGGGTGTGCTCTCTCCTCGGTCGGTCCCCGGAGGCAATCAGGAACCTGCCGGGAGGTCAAGCGGCGGAGGTTTTCACTGATGGTCGATTGTGCATCGCGCCGCTTGACCTCCCGACAGAACCCTGATCGGGCTTCGCCTGCCCGACCGAGGAGAGAGCACACCCCCTGAGAGATCAGGGGGCTGCGCTCGCTCTGCGGGTGGGGGAAGATGTGTCTGGGCCGCCCGATACGCCGATCTTTCCTTGTTGCTTTGATCTCGACCCTGAGAATGGTGCATGGGCCTGCGTGGTATTGCGGTTTGTGTCAGGCCGACCGCCAGTGGCGGCTCGGCGGGAGCACGTGTGTCAGGATAGTTACCTCTCAAGGCCCTGTGGGCGGCCCACCCCCTTCGATTGGTCTGGGAAAGTGGGTGCGACGGTGGCGAAGACGGTCGTGCACGACGAGGTTCTCTATCTGCGCGCGGCGGGTGTGGATGTCGGCAAGCGGTTCGTGGTGGTGTGCGTGCGCACGCCCAATCCGCGCCGGTCGGGCACCTGGGCGTTGGAGACCGAGCGGTTCGACACGGTTCCCGGCGAGATGCGGCGGCTGGCATCCTGGCTCCTCGAGCGCGCGGTGGAGGTGGTCGCGCTCGAGGCCACGTCGGATTACTGGCGGTGCGTGTTCTACCCGCTCCAGGACGCCGGGCTGAACCTGATGCTGGTCAACCCGGCGCACATGCGCGGGATCAAGGGGCGCAAGTCCGATCCGTCGGACGCGGCGTTCCTGGCGAGGGCGGCGGCCTCCGGGATGGTGATGGCCTCCTTCGTGCCCGAGCGCGTGGTACGGGAACTGAGGGAGGTGACCCGCCGGCGCACCGAACTGGCCACGGAACGCGCCAGGGAGATCAACCGGTTGGAAAAAGAGCTGGAGGACACTGGGATGAAACTGACCTCGGTCCTGACCGACGTGACCGGGGTCAGCTCCCGAAGGGTCCTGGCCGCCCTGATCAACGGGGAACGCGACCCGGCCGGGCTGGCCGACCTCGCGGTGGCCGGCGCCCGCAAGAAGATCCCCGCCCTGATCGAGGCCCTGGACGGCACGTTCACCGACCACCACGCCCGCATGTGCACCCACTTCCTGGCCCAGATCGACCACTTGGCCGGTCTGATCGCCGAACTGGACGGGTGGATCGCCGACCTGCTGCGGACCGCACAGCGCGAGCGGGACCTGGCCAACCTCGACACCATCCCCGGCATCGCCCTGAACGCCGCCCAGGTGATCATCTCGGAGACCGGCGGGGACATGGCCTACTTCTCCACCCCCAAACACCTCTCCTCCTGGATCGGGGTGTGCCCCGGGATGAACGAGTCCGCAGGGGTCAACAAGTCCGCGCACATCCGCCGCGGCAACGCCAACCTCAAACGGATCCTAGGCGTCGCGGCCATGGCGGCGATCAAACAGAAGGACACCTACTACGCCGCCTACTACCGGCGCCTAGCCTCCCGCCGCGGCAACCAGCGCGCCCTGGTCGCCGTCATGCACAAAATCGTCATCGCGATCTGGCACATCCTGCACGACCACATCCCCTTCCACGAACTCGGCGCCGATGCCCTGACCCGACGCGACCCCCAACGAACGATCCGCCAGATCACCCGCCAGGCCAACGCCCTGGGCCTAACCGTCCGCTTTGACCCGATCGAAGCCTGACCCGGAACCAACCCGACCCCGCTCCGACCTGCACGTTACGTTCATCTTCGTGTCAGGAAGTGGTGCGAGCTGCGCTCGGGCCGAGTCCCATCCCGTGGCCCGGTCGCGCTCCGTGCGGAAGAATCCTGCATCGCCGTTCTGGTCCGTTCTCCTCTTCTCTCCTACTTCAACGCGGGGGAACGCGCCCGAGTTCCCCGGAAATATCCTCGATTTTCCTTAACCAGCAAAGGCCGGATACGCGTCTTTTGTCGGTAGCGGCGTTTAGCATGGAAACGTACGAGGTTGTCAGGGCTCGTGACCGGAGGGGTAAAGGACGGAGTGGCTGGGCAGATGGCGTCAGAAGTGTGGCTCAAGGCGGCGCACGATTTCCCTTCGGGGTGCGACCGGGCCACGCGATCCTGTGCAGTTGTGAGCACGGGGTGGACCGGATCAGGGCGATGCTGAATCCTTCCGCATCGAACGGGGCCGGCCTGCGGGATTCTGCCGCGAGGCCAGGGATCGAGGCCGGTCGCACCAAAGCGGTGCAGGATTCAGCAGCAAGTGCGAACCAGACGCCGATGCCCTCGCACGGATCAAGGATCGGGATGGCAGGGCCACGACGATGCAGGATTCTTCCGCATCGAGCACGACCCGACCACCGGACGGGATCCGGCCCGAGCGCAGCTCGCACCACTCCCCCAGGGGGTGGGCTCTCTCCTCGGTCGGGCAGGCGAAGCCCGATCAGGGACCTGCCGGGAGGTCAAGCGGCACGCTGCAGGATTCACCACCAACCAAAGCCACCGCCACTTGACCTCCCGGCAGGTCCCTGATTGCCTCCGGGGACCGACCGAGGAGAGAGCACACACCCGCAACCCCACCACCCAAAACCCCAGGCCGCCCCACCAACCACACCACCCCACAGAACCCGGCACTCTCTCCGAGGAAGGGCCCGCCAGCGGCGCCTTTGATCTTGAAACCGCGGGCCGCCCCACCAACGCAACGGGTGGGCGGGTGGAAACGAACCCGGGCGACGCGAAGCGGCCGCCCACACCCCGACGACGACCCCGACCCGACAAGGCACTACGCCCCCACGAGCACTCAGCTGATCATCAATTCGCAGAAGTATCAGTCCCCTGCGGCGAGGTTGGGGTCCGCGGGGCCGCCGATGACGGTCCAGCTGGTACCGGTGCCCGAGTACTGGTCGACGCTCGTCGGGCCGGTCGGGCCCTCGACCACGCCGTACAGGCTCGTCGCGCTCTCGACCTCCGGGAACGGGCCGGTTCCGGAGGCGATCAGCGACCAGGTGTTCGGGGTGCCGGCGTACTCGAAGATCTGGTTGCCGGCCGTGCTGTAGTCGTACACGTATACGCCCTGATCGCCACCGACGAGGTTGATGATGTCCTTGCCGGTGGTCAGGATCGGGGTCCAGGTCGTGCCGCTCGTCCATTCGGAGACGCTGGTGAGGTTGTCATCCGCGCGGTATATCACCCCGTTGCCGACGGCGAAATCCCAGCCGTGGCCGCCGATGTCGGACCAATCCCCCGGCGTGCCGTTGTAGTGCCAGACGTCACCGGACGAGTTGGTCGACTGGGCTGTCGCGATCACGCCGTCGGTGCCCGCGTAGATGTCCTGGGCGGTCCCGCCGATGACGGTCCAGCTGCCGGGCGTCCCGTTCCACTCGGCCACGTAGGCGCCGTTGGGGCCGAGGCCGTAGAGATGGCCGCCGCCTTCGGCGAACTCCTTGCCGGGCCCGCCGATCTCGGTCCAGCTGTTCGGCGTGCCGCTGTACTCCCAGATGTCGCCCGAGCTCGGGTCGGTCGCGAACACCCCCGCGGACCCGGCGTACACGCGGCTGGCCGGGCCGCCGATGACGGTCCAGCCGGAGCTCAGACCCATCCACTCGGTCACGTAGCTGTCGGTCGGGCTGAGCGCGAACACGGTCTGCTCGGTCCACGGGACGCGGATCCGGCCGGTCACGGTCGTGGTCGCGGCTTGGCTGGTGCCGGTCGCCGTGGTGAACGCGATCGCGGTCGCGATCGCCGTCGCGAGCACTGTAGTTCTCTTGTGATGCACTGAGTTGTGATGCACGGCAGTCCCCTCCTGCGGTACGAATATGCCCAGCCAGCGTTCCGCTCCCGGACCGTCTCGTCGTGAGTAACCCGTACTCAATTGCGTGGCGAGGTCGCGGCGAGGTCAGCCGAGCGCGCGGGTCAGCTCTCCACGGCTGCTGACGCCCAACTTGGCGTAGGTGCGCTGCAGGTGGTTCTGCACGGTACGCACCGACACGTGCAGTGCCTCGGCGATGTCTCGGCTGGATATGCCGTGCGCGGCCATCTGGGCGATCTCGCGTTCGCGCTCGGTGAGCGACGCAATGGCCTGTGATGCCTGGAGCAGCGGGGTGCGTGGCCGGTCGATGCCGCATCGTTCCAAGTGACGGCGAGCTTCCTGGGCGGCTGCCGCGGCACGGCGGGAGTCGCCCGATCTCGCATACGCGGCTGATGCCGCAGTGGCGGCCTCCGCCGCCAGCAGATCTGCGCCGAGCGCGGCGGCCTCGTTTGCGGCGGCGAGCAACGCAGTCGGCTCGTCGGCAGCCAACGCGGCAGCCAGGTGCGCGAGGGCCGGGACGAGCGCGCCGTCAAAGACCTCTGCGATCTGTGCGAGCCGGGGAGCTGCCTGCGCGGCATCACCCAAGCGCGCTGAGTCGGTGAGCAGAAGCGCCTCACCAAATATCAGGCCACTGGCACGTGCCCGCTTGGCCGCGTCGATCAGCAGTGCGCGGCTCGTGGACGGCGCGTCGCGGCGAGCAGTGTGCAGCCAGGCCGCGGCGAGCGTGTTCCAATGAACGTAAGCATTCTGAGTCGGGTACGCGTTCGCCTCGGCAGTGGCCGTTTCGGCGGCCTCGACGTCGCCGAGCAACGCCGCGGAAAGCGCCAGGCCGACCAGAGCCAGGTTCATCGCGCTGGTGCCGGCGAGCGCGCGGGCCAGGGCGGCGACCTCCGCGAACCAGCGGCGCGCGTCCGCGACTCGGCCGGCCAGCAGCTCGAGGTAGCCGAGATAGACGATCATCCAGACGCGGATGGCCGGCGCGTGCGCCTCGTCCAGTTGGCTGATCGCCTCCTCCGCTGTCGCGCGCGCCTGGTCGAAGCGTCCCGCGGCGGTCAGCGCGACGACCCCGGAGATCAGCTGCGACGCCGGGTGGGCGAAGAGCACCTGGCCCGCGATCCCTTGATGGGCCCGGTAAGCGCGCTCGGCCCAGGCCAAGGCCTCGGTGGTGCGCCCGACGTGGGAGAGCCCGGCCGGGATGGCCGAGGCCGCGTTCAACCAGGCGACCGGGTCGTCGGAGTCCGCGACGTCCTCAGCGAGATCCTCGAGCAGCTCCAGGCCGCGCCGGGGATCGCCGGCGCTGATGCGCATCGTGCCCTCAACGTGACGCAGGCTCTTGAGACAGGCCGGGTCGACGACGCGTTGCCGAGCCGATTCGAAGAGCTCGAAGGTGCCGCGGTGGTCGCCTTCGCCCCAGAAGCGGTTGGCCGCGCGCGCCATCGTGACGGCGAGGAACCCCTGCTCGTCGGTCGCGGCGGACGCGGCCGCGGCGAGGACCGCGTCGGCCTGCGCCGCGTCGCCGAGCTGCCACAGCACCTCGCCGAGCATGACGCGGGTGGACGTCGTGTGGTCGTTCTCGCCCAGCGCCTGAAGCAGGCTGCGCGCCTGCACGTAGTCGTGGGCGTGGCGGGCCAGCGCGGCCGCTTCGATGAGCAGGGCGGGCTCGGCGTGACCGGTCGCCTCGAGCTGCCACGCCGCGATCCGGCGGGTGTCCAAGCCGTGCGCGGCGCCGCCGGACCGGACCCGATCCGCCTGCTCCAGCAGGATTCTCCGGCTGCGCAGCGGCGCGAGGCCGGCACGGATCACCTCGGCGTACAGGGGGTGCGCCAGCGACACCTCCGTACCGCCGCGGTCGGTCCGGGTGCGGATCAGTCCGGCCGACTCCAGGTCGAGAAGCACGTCCATCCCGGCCACGGCCTCGGCGTCGGCCAACGGCACCGGCTCGCACAACGCCAGCAGCTCGAGGACGGCTCGGCCACGCGGCCCGGCGGCCTGCAGTCGCGCACCGATCAGCTCGACCAGGCGCGGGGTCCCGGCCATCCGCCCTTCGGCCAGTTCCCAGATCTCGCCATCGCCGGTCAACGCGCCCGCCGTCAGCGCGCCGGAGACGAGCTCCCGTAGATACAGGGCATTGCCACCGCTCGAGTCGTACAGCCTGCGCACCGTGTGCCGACCCACCGCGCCGCCGAGCGCGGCCCGCACCACCTGCTCGACCTGGTGCAGATCGAACGCCGCGAGGTCGATCCGGCACACCGCGTCGTCCGTACACAGCAGCTGAACCGCCTCGTTGACCGGCTCCCCGGCACGCGCCGTGCCGATCAGCCGGATCGAGCCGGCGTCGAGCAACTGCCGCAGCAGGATCGCGGAGGCCGCGTCCAGCCAGTGCAAGTCATCGATCATCACCACGCGGGCCCGGCCCGACCCGCCGAGGACGCTCGCGACCTGTGCGAAGCCGCGTACCGGATCGGCCAGATCCACGCCGGTCGGCAGCAGGTGCGCGATCGCGCCCAACGGCACCCGGGCCGCGGCCGCCGATGCCGTGGCCCGGCCCTGCGGCGCCCCGCCCCGCACGGCCTGCGCGAGGAACTCCTCGGCCAGCCGGGTCTTGCCGACGCCCGGCGCGCCGAACACGACCACGGACCGCCCTCGAGCGGTGCCCCAAACCCGGCTGAACGCGCCCAACTCCGGCGCACGGGCGGTCAACGGCCACAGGGACAGCACATCCACGACAGACTCCCGCGCCCACGCCCGAAACGAGCCGCTGGGCCCACCGCCGGGCGGCAGCTGGAATGGTACGGCTTTTCCGCACGCCCCGGGCCGTGACGAGGCAACTCAGGACGCGGCCGCCGACCCTGTCACCGCGCTTTGCTTGAATGAGCGAATGGAGAACCTCGAAGACCTGATCCGCCGTTGGTTTCAGGGCTGGTGCGCTTCCCGGCACCTACCCGAAGCGGAGCCGGCCGATGACGGGCTGTGGATCAACTGCAAGCAGCCCAACCGCGAGTTCGAGGTCTTCACTCTGCACGCCGACGACGACCCGCCGTCCGTCTCCCGCCTCGCGGCGCAGGTGCTCGCCAAATCGGAGCGCACCTGGCTGACGGCGGCGACCAGGCACCTCGCGCAGACGTCGGAGGCCATCGAAGCGACCGGCCTCGTGCTGCTTCAGCGGGAAGAGTGGTTCATGGGCGTCGACCTGACCGAGCAGCCGCTCAAGCCGCTCGATTCGGAATACACCAGCGACGTGAAAGCCGACGGTTCCGCCGTCGCCGTCGAGATCTACGACCGAGCCGGTGAGCTCGCGGCCCGCGGCCAGCTCGGCATCGCCGGCGACGATGCCGTCCCGGACCGAATAGAGACCATGCCCGGCCACCGGCGACGCGGTCTGGGCAGCGTGGTGATGGGCATGCTGGCGGCTGAAGCGCTGGCGCGCGGCGCACATACCGGGCTGCTGATCGCCAGCCCTGATGGGCAGCAGCTGTACTCCAGGCTCGGCTGGGCCCGCATCGCGGATGTGGTGATCGCCGGCAACACCGTCAACGTCTGAGAACAGGGCAGGTCAGCGGGCGGTCCGTGGCAGCGTGGCAGCCGGCACGAGCTGTGGAATGTCCCAGCGCCCTCAGGCGTTGGGTGATCTTGTGAAGCGCATCGGTTTTCTCTCGTTCGGGCACTGGTCGGATGGGCCGGGATCGCAGGTGCGATCTGCCGCGGACAGCCTGCTGCAGTCGGTCGAGCTCGCGGAGGCGGCCGAGGAGCTGGGCGCGGACGGCGCCTACTTCCGAGTGCACCACTTCGCCAACCAGCTCGGCTCGCCGTTCCCGCTGCTCGCGGCGATCGGCGCGCGGACCTCGCGGATCGAGATCGGCACCGCCGTCATCGACATGCGTTACGAGAATCCGCTGTACATGGCGGAGGACGCGGGCGCCGCCGACCTCCTCGCGGGCGGGCGACTGCAGCTCGGCATCAGCCGGGGATCACCCGAACAGGTGATCGACGGCTGGCGCTACTTCGGCTACCAGCCGGCGGAGGGCCAGGACGAAGCGGACATGGCCCGCGAGCACGCGCGGGTCTTCCTCGACGTACTTGGAGGCCAGGGCTTCGCCAAGCCGAACCCGCGGCCGATGTTCCCGAACCCGCCGGGGCTGCTGCGGGTCGAGCCGCACTCCGCGGGCCTGCGGGAGCGCATCTGGTGGGGCGCCGCGTCCCGCGCGACTGCGCAGTGGGCAGCCGAGCAGGGGATGAACCTGCAGAGCTCCACGCTGGTCGCGAACGACTCGGCGAGCGGCCACGGAACGCCGTTCCACGTCACCCAGGCCGAGCACATCCAGGCCTTCCGGGACGCCTGGGCCGCGGCCGGCCACGAACGCGAGCCGCGGGTGAGCGTGAGCCGCAGCATCTTCCCGCTGCTCGACGCCCAGGACCGGATGTACTTCGGCGGGCGAGGCGAGGACGAGGACCAGGTCGGCTACATCGACCCGCAGACCCAGGCGATCTTCGGCCGCAGCTACGCGGCCGAGCCGGACAAGCTGGTCGAGCAGCTGCGCCGGGATGAGGCTGTCGCGGCCGCCGACACGCTGCTGCTGACCGTCCCGAACCAGCTCGGCGTCGCGTACAACGCCCACGTCATCGACGGGATCCTGCAGCACGTCGCGCCGGCGCTGGGATGGCGGTGAGCGCGCCGGGCGCAGTATAGTCGAGCCCTGATGTACGCTGAAACCATGATGCATCAGGATGATCCCGAGTGGGAACGACGGCGGGAGATGCTCAGGGCCCTGACGGAGGCGTATCCGGGCCCGATCGCCTGCGCGGCCGCGGTCCCGCCGGGAACCACAGTTTCGTGGGGAAACCAGCACGAGAACGACCTGCCTTACAGCGCGCAGGCGCGGTATCGGGACGCCGAGCGCGGCACTTGGCTTCAGGTGCGCACCGTGCGTCCGCCGGCCGATCCGCCGCCGGTCATCCTCACGGTGGAGAGCACGATGGTGACCCTTCTCAACTTCCGCACGACTCGGGAGAACGAGCGCGACCGCGGCGGCCCCCGTCGGCCGACGCCCAGCCGGGACGAGTCCCGCACTCGCACGTTCGCGGCCCGCGAAGAGGACGAGCGGACACCCGAACGTGCGAGCGAGGTCATCGTGGACGGCATGCCGATCCCGGCCCGGCGCAAGGACTTCCCCGACTGCGCGGTACTCCATTTCGACTGGACGGACGGCACCCACGTCTGGTGCGCCGGGGCCGCGGAGGCGATCGACGCTCTCGCGCTGCGGTCCGAGGACCGCATGCCCCATCACGGCCCCGATCGCCGGCCGCCTCAGTCGACCTGAAAGAGCATCACTTGGTACCGATTTGCACCGGAGTGGCGCCTGCCGGGGCAGTGACGTGCACCGGAACGCCGTACTGCGAGAAGGTGATGGAGACGTCCGAGACACCCACGACCGTGGGCGGCTTCGGCGTGGCCAAGGCCTTGATGGTGAAATCGACGGCGTGGACGTGTCCGTCGGCCACGCCCACGGTGGCGGTACCGGTCGCGGTGTAGCCGAGGAACGTGCCAGCGGACGTGGACTGCGCCTTACGCGTGATGGTGAACTTCCACGTGTCGACCTCACCGGACCCGGTGCCGCTGCGCCCCACATGGGTCGCCTGGCCGTCCGCTTCCAGCTGCTTGAGGACGGCCGCCGGGTCGGCGGTCAGGCCCGCGAGGGCGTTGTTCGAGTCGTCGCCGCACGGCATGACCAGCCACTGCGCGCCGGCGACGGGCTGGGAGTAGCAGGTGTCGCCGATCCGGATCGTCTGCCCGTCCGTGGTCGACTTGACGTAGCCGTCGCCGGTGGACGGGTCGGAGGCGCCCTCACTGGACGCCCTGCGCACCTCCCCGCCGTCGGCCTTGGGCACGGTGGACTTGACGGCCACCGAGAAGTGGAACGGACTGGCGTCGGTGCGCTCGGCCGCGAGCGAGAGTGAGATCGGTCCGGTCGGGGCGGCCTGGCTGCCGGAGGGCGCGCCGGCTGCGGCGGAGTGCGCGGCGCCGTACCCGGGGGCGGTCGCCGCGAACACGGCGACTGCGCCGATCCCCGCCACGGCGGCCGTGCCGGCGAGCGCCGCGCGGGTGCGCCGGTTGCGGTGTCCCCGGCCGAGCAGGGTGCTGACGGGCGGGGCGCCGGGGGTGACGCGGTCGGCCAGCTCGTGCAGGCCCGCGGTCAGTGCTTCGTCCCGGTCTGTCATATCAGGCTCCTCATCTTGTCGTCTTCGTCGAAGGCAGGGCTCAGGTGCCGGCGCAGCGCGGCCAGGGCTTTCGCGTTCTGGCTCTTGACTGTGCCGACCGAGCAGCCGAGCACCGCGGCGACCTGCTTCTCGCTCAGGTCCTCGAAGTGCCGCAGCACGGCGACGGCGCGCTGCCCGGCCGACAGGAGCATCAGTGCCCTGCGAAGTTCCTCGGCGCCCTCCCGCTCCCCCGGCCAAAGCTCGGGGGTCGCGGGCAGGCCGCGGCCCGCGGCCGCGTCCCCGGTCTCGGGCGGGGCGTCCACCAGGTGTTCCCGGCGCGTCCGGCGCCACCGGCTGACGTTGCCGTTGGCCAGCATCCGCCGGACATAGGCGTTCGGGTCGCCGATCACGGACAGCCGCCGCCAGCGCGCGTAGAGCTTGACCAGCGTGTCCTGGACGAGCTCTTCGGCCGCGTGTTCACTGCCGGTGAGCAGATAGGCCAATCTGAGATAGCGATCCCAGTTCGCCGCGACGAATGCCGCGTACTCGGTGTCGGTCATGCACCTCACACGCCGAACCGTGCGGAAAGGTTGTCGCCCGCGGGAAAGAGAATTTCGAGCCCTGCTTCGAAGACGGTCTAGAGGTCGTGCGGCGTCACGAAGTGCACAAGACGAGCGGACCCGGCGGCGAGCTGGTCCCAGCGGCCGGACCATGCGAACACTGCGACCGAGGCGGTGGGGAACTTCTCCCGCAGGTGGTCGTTCTCGCGGCCCGCGACCTCGCCGGAGAGCGTGAGGGCGAGAATCTCGAGGCCGGGGTTGTGTCCGATCACGAGCGTCGTCCCCGCCTCGGCCGGAGCGCTCGCGATCACGTCCAGCAGCTCGAGCGCGGTGGCGCCGTAGACGCGCGGTTCGAACGTGGTCGGCGGAGTTCCGGCGAGCTCGCCCTTCACCAGCTCCCAGGTCTGGCGCGTCCGCAACGCGGTGGAGCAGAGCACGTGGTCGGGCCGGAAGCCCGCCTCGCGCAGCCAGCGGCCCATCGCGGGCGCGTCGCGGCGGCCGCGGTCGGCCAGCGGACGCTCGTGGTCGGGGACATCCGCGGGCCAATCGGACTTGGCGTGCCGCAGCAGTACCAGCGTCCTGTTTTTCGTCTCGCTCACACTCCCAGTGTGGCGCACCAAGCAGTGCCGGAGCCCGAGCGGGCCCCGGCACTGCGTGTCCGGCGGGTGCGGACCGGTCAGATCAGCGCCGGCTGCTGCCGCGGCGCGTCGTCGTGCGCCGCGTCGAGCGCCGCCTCACCGGATTCGGCGCCGTGGTCGCCCTGCTGGCCGTGCCGCGGGAGCAGGAACGCCAGCAGGAAGGACAGGGCGGTCAGGCCGAGCGAGATCTCGCCGATCAGCTTCGCCGCGTGCACGGCGGGTGCAGCCGCCGACCCGGCATGCGCGCCGAAGGCGTTGAAGAACACGGTGCCGAGCACCGCGACGCCGAGCGCGGCGCCGAACTGCTGGACGCACTCGAGCACGCCGGAGGCCGAACCGAGCTGGTCCATCCGCACCTCGCCCACCACCAGGTCGAAGAGCGGGACGAAGATCGCGCCCATGCCGAGACCGTAGACGGCCAGCGGTGCGGTCATGTCCCAGCCGGTCACGCCCGCGCCGGCCGAGCCGAGCACCAGCAGGAAGCCGACCGTGGCCACACCCATCACGCCCAGCCCGAGGTGCAGGATGCGCCGGCCCAGCTTCAGCCCGATCGTGCTGCTGAGCGCCGAGCCGACGAACGCGCCGCAGGCCATGGACAGGGCGGTGAGGCTGGCGTGCATCGGGCTGTAGCCGAGGCCGAGCTGCAGGAACAGCCCGAAGCTGAGGGAGAAGCCGACGACCACGCCGAAGAACGCGAGGATGAAGGCCAGACCCGAGGTGTAGGAGCGGTTGCGGAACACGCCGAGGTCGATCAGCGGGGTGCCGCCGCCCTTGCCGAGCAGCCGCTGGCGCAGCACGAAGCAGGCGAACACCGGCACGCTCGCGCCCATCATCAGGAAGGACCAGGCGGGCCAGCCCGACTCGCGGCCCTGGATCAGCGGGTAGATCAGCAGGGTCATCGCGCCGCCGCCGAGCACCGTGCCGACCAGGTCCAGCCGGGAGCCGCGGGCCGAGGGCGCCGTGTCGGGCAGCACGCGCCGGCCGACCAGCAGGGTGTAGCCGCCCAGCAGGAGGTTGATGAGGAAGATCGCGCGCCAGCCGGTACCGAGCAGGTTCGCGTCGAGCAGGACGCCGGCCAGCACCGGGCCGAGGATCGTGGACAGTCCGATCGCCGGGCCGAAGATCCCGAACGCCTTGGTCAGCTCCGGCCCCGGGAACAGCTCCCTGAGCAGGCCGAAGGTCTGCGGCACCATCATCGCCGCGGCCAGCCCCTGCACCGCCCGGAACCCGATCAGCGAGGCCGGAGACCAGGCGAAGGCGCAGGCCACCGAGACCGCGGTGAAGGCGACCGAGGAACCGAGCAGCATCCGGCGCCGCCCCACCACGTCGCCGAGGCGGCCGCCGAGGAGCAGCCCGGAGGCCAGCGCGAGGGTGTAGGCGGCGGTGAACCACTGCAGGGTGGCGGTGCCGCCGCCGAGCGAACGGTGGATCTCCGGGCCGGCGATGTTGAGCACGGTCGCGTCGAGCAGGTCCATGAGCGTGGCGGCCAGGATCGCGCTCAGCCCGAGCCACTTGCGGTCAGTGGGGTTCGTCGTCATGTGTTCCACGGTAGGGGGCAATCAGGCAAGCTCCGTTCCTGATTGTGCGCGAGAATCGAACCATGTTGGAAACCTCGGCTCGCCTGCTGCGTCTGCTCTCCCTGCTGCAGACCCCCCGTGACTGGACCGGCCCCCAGCTCGCCGAGCGCCTCGGTGTCAGTGCCCGTACGGTACGCAACGACGTGGAACGGCTGCGCAGCCTCGGCTATCCCGTGCACGCCACCCGCGGCGCGGTCGGCGGCTACCGGCTCGGCGCCGGCGCGCAGCTGCCGCCGCTGCTCCTCGACGACGAGGAGGCCGTGGCGGTCGCGGTCGGGCTGCGCACCGCGGCGTCCGGCTCGATCTCAGGGATCGAAGAGACCTCGCTGCGCGCGCTGGCGAAGGTGGAGCAGGTGCTCCCGTCCCGGCTGCGGCGCCGGGTCAACGCGCTGCAGACGTACGTCGCCTCCGTGGCCGCGGCCGAGAACCAGCCACGGGTGGACGCGAACGTGCTCACCGAGCTGACCGCGGCCTGCCGCGACCGCGAACTCGTCCGCTTCGCCTACCAGGACCGCGGCAAATCCGAGAGTCGCCGCGTCGCGGAACCCTACGGCGTCGTCAACTGGGGACGGCGCTGGTACCTGGTCGCCTGGGACCGCGACCGCGCGGACTGGCGCACCTTCCGGGTCGACCGGATGACGCCCGGCTTCCCGGCCGGCCCTCGGTTCGCCCCACGCGAACTGCCCGACGAGGACCTGGCCCGCTACGTCTCGGCACGCGCGTCGGCCGCGCCATGGCGGCTGGCGGCGCAGATCACGGTGCACGCACCGGCCGAGAAGGTGGCCGAGCGCGTGCCCGGCTACGTCGGCCCGATCCGCAGCGTCGATCCCGATACCTGCGTTTTGAGCACGGGCAACGACAATGCGGAGATGTTGGCCGCCTATCTCGGCATGATCGGGTTCGACTTCACCGTGACCGAGCCGCCGGAACTGGTCGAGGCGGTGCGCGTGCTCGGCGAGCGGTATTCCCGGGCGGTGTGAAGGCTTTCGGTGCCCAGCACGTTCAGCAGCGCCAGCGCCTCGGCGCCAGGAGAGCCGGGCGGCGCGGTGTAGAGCACGAGGTGCTGGTCGCTGTCGGTGAGCGAGAGCGCGTCGCACTCGACGGTGATCTCCCCGACGACCGGGTGGCGGAACGTCTTCGTGTGGATGGGCGCGCCCTCGACCTCATGGCGCTCCCAGAGCCGGACGAACTCCGGGCTGCCCTCGCGCAGCTCCCGGACGAGGCCGGTCACCGCGGGATCAGCCGGGTAGCGGGCGAGCATGGCGCGCAGCTGCTGCGCGACGTGGTGGCGGAACTCGGCCGGGTCGGAGATCTGATAGAGCGCCCTGTCCCCGCGGGTCGGGCCGAGGAACGCCTTGCGGGCCAGGTTGCGCTCGCGCGGAGCGATGCGGGAGAAGTCCGTCATCAGCGCGGCCGCGAGATCGTTCCAGGCGAGCACGTCGAAGACGGCTGAGGTCACGATCGCCGCGGTCAGCGGAAGCCGCTCGATCAGCGCGAGAATGCTCGGACGCACGTCGCGCCGGTAGAGCCCGGTCCGGGCCGGGGCCGTGCCGGCCAGGACGTGCACGTGCTCTGATTCCGGCTCACTCAGCCGCAGCGCGTCCACGATCGAGGCGAGGACCTCGCCGGACGGACGCGGCGCCCGGCCCTGCTCGAGCCGGATGTAGTAGTCGGTGGAGATGTGCGCGAGGACGGCGACCTCCTCGCGGCGCAGCCCCGGCGTCCGCCGCCGCGGGCCGGACGGCAGCCCGACCTCCTCCGGCCGCAGCCGCTCGCGCCGGCTGCGCAGGAACGCGCCGAGTTCCTTCTTCTGCATACCGCCGATTCTCCTCCTTCGGCCGCCGCGCATCCTGGTACCGGCTGTGCCTGCATCCGGGCTCGGCTGCGGCGCGATGCTGACGGCATGACGACCATCATCGGCCCCTCCCCCGTCGGCCTGCTCACCGGGAAAGTCGTGTTCATCACCGGAGCCAGCCGCGGCATCGGCGCCGCGGCGGCCCGGCTCTTCGCCGCCGAGGGAGCCGCGGTCGTCCTCGCCGCCCGTACCGAGGCCGCCCTGGAGCGGATCGTCGACGAGATCCGCCTCGACGGCGGCACCGCCCACGCCGTCGCCATGGACCTCGCCGACCGCGCCGACATCCACGCCGCCGTCGACCACGTCGAGCAGGTGCACGGACGACTCGACGGCGCCTTCAACAACGGCGCGGCCGTCCAGCGGCCCGGTCCGCTCGACGCCACCAGCGAGCACGACATCGCAGAACAGTTCGAAGTGAACTTCCGCGCGCACTGGACCGCGATGACGGCCGAGGCCGCGCTCATGCGGCGCACCGGCGGCGGGGCGATCGTCAACACCTCCAGCATCGGCAGCCGCCGCGCCAACCCGGCCCTGCCCGCCTACGGCGCGATGAAGCGCGCCCTGAACAGCATCACCGAGACCGCCGCCGTGACCTGGGGCCCCGAGCAGATCCGGGTCAACGGCATCACCGCCGGCGGCACCGAGACGGAGATGATGGCCGCGTGGGACGCGGTACGCCCCGGCATCGTCAAGGCCCTCACCGCGACGACGCCGCTCGGTCGGCTCGCCGAGCCGCGCGAGGTCGCCGAGGTGGCCGCGTGGCTGCTGAGCGACCGGGCCAGCATGGTCACCGGCGCGATCGTGCCGGTCGACGGCGGCGCAGGGGCCTGACTCTCAGGCGGGCGTCACCTCGTCATGAACGCCGTGACGAGGAAGACGGTCCGCCGGCCGAGTCGCAATGCCTCAGCGCGTGCGGAGACGAAGCCCGCGTCGATCGCGATCCGAGAAGCTGCGTCGACGGAATCGGGCAACGGCAGGTCCGCGACCAGTTCGGCGAAGACTCCTCCAGCCCGGAAGCCCGAAGCCGCCGGCATCGTGAACCCGACCTGGCCGCCGGGACGCAGCGCCCTGCGCCAGTCCGCGAGCGCGCCGGCACCGAGGAAGTGCAGCGAGGATGCGCAGCAGATCGATTCGAGCGATGCAGCCGGAACAGGCAGCGGCACGGCCTCGGAGACCCGCCACTCGATCCGATCGGCCACACCTGCGTGCTCGGCGCGCTCGCGACCCGACTCGATCATCGCCGGCGAAAGGTCGATCGCCAGGACCGGCGACGCGTCCGCGTCGCGCGCGGCCGCGAGGGCGACGGCCACAGCCCCGCTGCCGCAAGCGACGTCAGCTGCCGCGCCGGACGTCGCCGGTCGCATGAAGTCGATCAGAGCGCGGGCGACGGCGTCGTGGTGCCCGTGATCGTAATCGGGCGCGAGCTCGTCGAACGCGCGCGTGATCCTCGATGACCGATCCTGAGCCCTGTCTTCCACCTGCGCAGCTTACGCGGTTGCGCGCCCTCGCTCCTCGAGCCATACCCGCACCAACCTCAACCACGCCTCCGCCCGGATCGCCGGGTCGGACACCGCCGCCGCGAACCGCTCAGCGGCCGACGGATCCGTGAGGGCGAGATCGTCGACGCACAGGCACCGGGCCCAGTCCGCCCGCTCCGGCTTACTCAGCATCGCAATGACCTGCTCTGCGGCCGCCGCGTCCGTCTCCGCGAGATACGAGGCAACGTCTTCGAGTGCGAAGTCAGTCTTTTCGGGGTCTGAGATGCTCTCGGCAATCTGCAGGCCCCGCTTTAGATCTTGCCGCGCGCAGCGCCAGAGCAGACCACTGAGCGCGTCGTCTCTCACCGCGACATCATCGATACCTGCGACGAGGCGCTGGGCCCGGTCAGGGTCGATGCCGACGAGCGCGGTGGCCACCCGGACCACCCCGTCTATCCGCATTTCCGGATCGGCGATGCGCGCCACGATCATCTCCGCGCGGTCGGGATCGAAGCAGGCGAGGCCACCCGCCAACTCCGCCAGAGCATAGTCACGCTGCGCCGCGTCGTAGTCGATGCCCAGCGCGATCTGCTCGGCTCGGTCCGGGTCGAGCGGCGCGAGCGTTTCGGCCAAGACCTGCGACACCGCGCAGATCGAATGCGGATCGCGCAGGTGCGGCAGAAGACGGGCAGCCGCCTCGGGGGCGACGCCGGCCAAGCGGAACACCGGCTCGTCCAGAGCCGCCGATCGCGCGTCGGCGTCACCGACGGCGTCGATCGCCTGGTCCAGCAACTCAAGGGCCTGTGAAAGCTCGGGGTCGCGACGATCCGCCATACCGAAAGCGATCATGCCCAGGTCGTGCAGCCGGCCGGCCGGATCGGTCGCAATCCCCGGCCGCGACAGCAGCGTCGCAAGGGGCTGCGGGGAGGACCAGAGCTTCGCCTCCGCGATCTGCCGAAGCCACTGCGTCCGGGCTTCGCCGGGTGGCATGAAGTCGACCAGGACCTCCCGCACACCGAAGCCCTGCGGGTCGTGCATGGCGTCCTGCAATATCTCCTCGCGAGCAGCCGAGTCAGCGATCCCCGCGACGATCCGTGCCGCGCGCGCCACCCCGTCCGGCTGGCCTGCGAAGGTGGCCAGCAGACCGGTGTAGCCGGAAGGCCCGGTCCATCCGAAAGCGAGCATCTGCAGGGCGATCCGCTCCGCGCGCTCCGCGTCGTGGCGGCATGCCGAGCGGGCGATGCCAGCGAGGCAAGTGGCCCGCGCGCCCTCGTCGGCGAGACTCAGAGCAGCTTGTTCGGACTCGTCCCACAGCGCCGCCGCGCGCCCCGGATCACTCGGCGCGACGCACTCGGCGAGGAGGGACAGCTTCTTCAGCCGCTCCCCGGAGTCCTCAGCAATCTCCCGTGCAGCCCGCTCGATCTCATCTAGAGCTGCCGAGATCCGCTCCGTCGTCACCACATCCGGCGTGCCGACCGTACGATCCGCGCTGCTTGTCGACATCAGAGCTCTCCTGGCCGCTGTTGGCGAACCGATGTCTTCACATCCTCGGCTAACAGAACGAAGGCATGCGCTCGCGGGTGCGGATGGACGATCTGCCGCGCGGTTTTCGAGGCCAGGTCGGCATCGAAGCGGGCTTGGGCACGAGCAAGTCCGGCAGCGGCGAGGGATCGACTGTGGCTGGGCTCCACCTGTCCGAACACTGTTTCAGCGGCAGTAAGCAGCTCCCCGGCGAGAGCGGAATCGACGCGGTGAACCGACCGCGCCACTGAGGCTAGCGCGTTCAGCTGGACGAGCCCGTTGTGGCTGAACCTCGCGTTGCCCGCCGCGTTTTCGGCGGCCCGGACGGCCAGCTCAGGAAAAGCGTCCACGAGCTCCGCGCACAGACCGACCCACGTGCTGATCTGCTCGTGGAGTTCGGGTACCCGCTCGACCAGACCCACCGCACGCTGCGGATCGGAGGCGGCGAGGCGAGGAATGGCCCGAGACAGCACGATGCCTCTCAGCGCCGGGTCCGGTATTCGATCCGCCTTCTGCAGCGCCTCCTCCGGATCCAGCTCAGCCACGCGTTCGAGCACGGCAGCAGGCAGGCAGCGCCGCCTGCACGAGCACGTGGAGTCAGCTAGCAGCTCGGCCTCCGCGAGAGCGCGCCTGGCACGTTCGCGGTCGACCACTCCGAGCGCGCCGGCCGCCTCAGCGAGTGCGATCGTCCTCGAGCGCAGGTCGACGACCGTCTTGGCGATGCGCAGCGCAGCCCGGGCCGCCGACGCCGCGTTCGCCGGGTCGGTGGGCGCAAGGCCTTTGGAAACCTCGGAGAGTACGAAGGAGCGGGCATAGGGATCCTCGATGCCGGCCGCCAGAGCCACCGCGCCTTTCGCCTCCTGCGCAGCGAACTCGGGGGTGTCGTCCTGGCGCAGCACTGAGATTCGAGCCAGCAGCGGCGCCTTGAAGTGTGACTCTCCCACCGCCGCAGCCCATCGCGTCGCTTCATCGAGGAGCTGCCACCTCCCCGCCACGTCGCTCACCTGCGCGCTCCACTCTGCTCGTCCCGGCTCAGTTGAACTGTAGACCGCGCCGCCGGCCGGAGGCCGACCGCGGAGGCACTAGGAGCTGTGCGAAAAACCGCTCGACACGCATCCGCGGCTCGGGCTCAATGGATGACCATGGTTCGCACTGACGACAACGATCTCTCCGACTTCTCCCCCGCACCCAACCAGGGTGAGAACGCCGCCCTCTACGAACTGGAGAACGAGGCCTTCGACCCGGAAAGCCTTGTGCTCGCGGCGATGCGGGCGCGCGCTCCGTGGCGCGGACGCACCCTCGTCGATCTGGGGTGCGGCAGCGGATACTGGCTCACCCGCTACGTCGACGAAGCCGGTGAGGTCGTCGGGGTCGAACCCGACGAGCGGCTGCTGCCCCTCGCCACCGCCCGCGACGCGCGCGCGAAGGTGTTGCGCGGCTCGGCCGAGCACATCCCGCTTCCCGATGAGAGCGCCGATGTCGTCCACGCTCGCTTCGCGTACTTCTTCCCGCCGGGCTGCGACGCCGGCCTGGCGGAGGTCATGCGGGTCCTTCGTCCCGGCGGCACGCTGATCGTCATCGACAACGACCTGGAGCACGGCGATTTCGCCACCTTGCTGCGCAGCTCCGCGTGGGCCGCCGCGCAGGGTGGCGGCAGCCCCACCGACACGTGGTGGGCCGAGCGCGGCGCCGATCGCACGACCGTCCACAGCGAGTGGCGCTTCAAGCAGCGCGAGGACTTCGAAGCCGTGCTGCGGATGGAGTTCCCCGCCGAGATCGCGAATCAGTGGCTGGAGACGCATCCCGAGAGGCTTGGGCTCAGCTACAGCTACGCGCTGTTCGCGATCACCAAGGCCGGCGCCTGACCAGGTTTTGTCGGCAGCTTGTGTCAGGCTAGGAGCCGTGTATCAGGAGCGGCCGGCGCAGGTGCGCGGCGGCGTGCTGTGGACCAGCGTCGCCGCCGCGGACGGTGACGCGCTGATCGTCCCGGACGGCTGCATGGACCTGATGTGGTACGACGGCACCTTGCAGGTCGCCGGGCCCGATTCGGTCCCCTTCGCGATCCGGATGCAAGCGGGCGCCGCGTCAGCCGGGCTGCGGTTCGCACCTGGCACCGCGCCGAGCGTGCTCGGCGTCCCGGCGCACGAGCTGCTCAACCAGCGCGTGCGGCTCGAGGACCTGTGGTCGGCGGCGGAAGCACGCCGGGCTGCGGAGCGGATCGCTGACGCGCCCGACCACGGTGTGGCGCTGGAACGTCTGGCCGTCGAGCTGGCCGGGCGGGCCGAGTCGACTGATCCGCTCATCAGTGCGCTGACCGCACAAGCGCAGGCCGGCCAGCCGGTGGCCGAGATGGCGCACCGGGCGGGCCTCAGCCAGCGGCAGTTGCTGCGCCGCTGCCTGCCCGCGTTCGGCTACGGCCCGAAGACGCTGGCCCGGATCCTGCGCGTGCAGCGGGCGCTGGCGCTGGCCCGCTCCACACAGCGCCCCCGTTTCGCCGACGTGGCCGCGGCGACCGGCTACGCGGACCAGGCGCACCTCGCCCGCGAGATCAGGGCCCTGACCGGGCAGCCGCTCGGCGCCGCCGTTAAGCCAGGGGCCTGATCAACGTCTTCTCACCCGTCCGCGAGCGAGGCGAACAGGTCCACGCTGTTGCCGTCCGGGTCGAGGACCTGGGCGTAGCGCTGGCCCCAGAACGCGTCCCACGGCTGCCGATGGCTGCGGTAGCCGGCCCCGACCAGGTCCTCGTACACGGCGTCCACGCCCGCGGCGCTGCCGCAGTGGAAAGCCAGCGACATCGCCGGGCCGCCGACCGCGGGCGACCACTGCGGGTCGAAGGACCGGACGACGTCCGTCGTGTCGAAGGCCAGCCGCAGGCCGCCCGGCAGCGTCAGCTCCACGTGCGGCTCCGCGTCGGCCGACGCGGGCAGCTCGAGGCCTAGGCGCCGATAGAAGGCGAGCGCCTTGCCCATGTCCGCGACGACGAGGCCGATGAGGTC
Organism: Actinospica robiniae DSM 44927; assembly: GCF_000504285.1. Classification (NCBI taxonomy): domain Bacteria; kingdom Bacillati; phylum Actinomycetota; class Actinomycetes; order Catenulisporales; family Actinospicaceae; genus Actinospica; species Actinospica robiniae. The sequence goes on from NZ_KI632511.1 coordinate 3,169,280, forward strand.
GAGGTGCACCCGAGGTGTGGTCATGCGTCCAACTTAGGCTTCCGCCATGCCGCCGGTCTTGAACGAATCGGACGCGTCTCGGGCCCGGTCAACTGAGCGGGTGGCCCGGCGCGAGGTACGCGGCGATGCTGGTGGCGATCGTCTGGGCGTAGTTGGTGTTCGGGGTGGCGGCGGGGCCGTCGGTGGTGTCGACGGCGATCGACAGCTTTTGCGACGGCAGGTAGGCCTGGATGGCGAAGTAGCCGGAGAACGACGGATTCTGCACGACCCATGTGTTGATCACTTGAATGCCGATGCCGTAGTGCGCGGCCTCGGTGTTGTGGCGGCAGATTCCCGGCGGGCACGCGGCCGCGTCGCCGAGCCCGACCGTGCCCGGGTCGAGCTGGATCCGGTGCGACGCCGGGGAGAGCAGCGCGCCGGACCCGACGGCCTGGGCGGAGGTGGCCAGGTCGCAGATGTCCTGAGTCAGGATCGCGCCGTGCGCGGTGGTCCAGGAAGGGTTCCAGTAGGTGGATTCCTCGTAGGTGCCGCGCTCTGAGGTGAACGCGTGTACCGGATGCACGATCGGCGGCTTGGAGTCGATCGAGGTGCTGTCCAGGTGGAGCGGCTCGAGGATCCGCTCGCGCAGGAGCTCGTCGAGCGGCCTGCCGGTGATCTTCGCCAGGGCCTCGCCGAGAAGGACGAAGTTGGCGTGCGAGTAGCTCCAGTTGGTCCCCGGCGTGTACCAGAGCGTGTGGCTGAAGGGGAAGGCGAGCAGCTCGGGCTCGGTCCAGTACTTGAACGGCTGGGCCTCGAGCTCGGCCGCGAACACCGGGTCGATGACGTAGTCGTGCAGGCCCGAGGTGGAGTCCGCCAGCATCCGCAGCGTGATCTGCTGCGAGTGCGGGACCTGCGGGAGCCAGCGCGAGATCGGGTCGTCGAGGTCGACGACGCCCTCCTGGGCCAGCTGAAGCAGGATCATGCCCATGTAGGCGATCCCGACCGAGCCCGTGCGGAAGCGCATGTCCGCATCGGCGGGGATGCCCGTCATGGACCGGCCCAGCGCGGCGGTGAGCAGGTTGCGCCTGCCCTCGGTGACTTTGAGGATGACGGAGTTCAGTCCGTACTGTCGTTCGGCCGTCTTGGCGATATCAAGGATCTTCAGGCCGGGGCCGCGGGTGGGCGTCGGCGACGCGACGCAGTCGCCCCGGTCTCCGCCTCCGCGCGGAGCTGCGGCGGCAGAAGCCGTGGCGGACGGGACGATCGCGGCGGCCAGAGCTGCGGCGGCGAAGAGCGCCGTGCTGCGACGCCTCCGCGGAACACGTGTCAATACCATGCGGGACAGTAAAGTATTGAAACCCGTGGAGGCGTGCGTACCACGCCGCCGGCCTCTTCAGCTCTGCACGTAGTCGATCAGGTTCTGGCGGTCGAACTCGAGCTGGTCGATGGTGGACTTCACCACGTCGCCGATGCTGACGATGCCGACCAGGCGGCCGTTCTCGACCACCGGCACGTGCCGGATCCGGCGCTCGGTCATCGTCTCGCGCAACTGCTCGACCTGGTCGCCGGGGGCACAGGTGGAGACCTCCCACACGGTGATCTCGGAGACCGGGCCGTCCAGGATCGCGTCGCCGCGGTCGTGCAGGCGGCGCACCACGTCGCGCTCGGAGACGATCCCGCCGACCGTCTCGCCGTCGGCCGAGACCACCACGGCGCCGATGTTCCGCTCGGCCAGGACCGCGAGCAGTTCCCGGCAGGGTGCGTCGGGGCGGATCGTGGTCGCCCCGCGCCCCTTGTGTCGGAGCACGTCCTCAACTCTCATGGCTTCCCTCACCTTCGAAGGAGCTGGCTCTCCTTCCACCTTCGCGGATGAGGCCGCCGATGGCCAGCCCCTTGTCGAGTGAAGGTTGTTTGACTAAAGTCAAATAATGTGAGCACATCCTCTCAGGACACGATGATCTTCCGCCGGTTCAGCCGGTATTTCACCAGGCGCGTCGGGGTGCTCTCCGACGAGTACCTGGGACAGGCCCGCCCGCTCGGCGCGGCCCGGGTGCTGTTCGAGATCGGCTCCGGTACCTCGTTGCGCGAGCTACGGACCCGGCTGGGCCTCGATCCGGGATATCTGAGCCGGATCCTGCGCTCGCTCGAGGACGAAGGGCTGGTGCGGCTGAGCGCGAACCCGGACGACGGACGCTCGCGCGTGGCGCGGCTCACCGCGGCGGGCGAAGCAGAGCTCGATGAACAGCACCGCCGGGCGAACGACGCGGCCGAAACCCTGCTGGACGCGCTCAGCGACAAGCAGCGGGACGAGTTGGTCACCGCCCTCGACACCGCGCAGCGGCTGCTGCGACTCGCGGCCGTCGACGTCGTGGCGGTGGATCCGGAGTCGCCCGACGCGCGCGCCTGCCTGGCCGGGTACGTCGCCGAGCTGCGGCAGCGGTTTCCCGAAGGCTTCGAGGAGGCAGACCTCGTCCGACCGCGGGAGGTGCGGGGCGAGGCCGGCGCCTTCCTGGTCGCCTACGAAGACGGCGTCGCGGTCGGCTGCGGCGCGGTACGCGTCCTCGAGCCGGGGCTCGGCGAGATCCGCAACGTCTGGGTGGCGGCCGCTGCGCGCGGGCTGGGCCTGGGCAGGACGCTGATGGCTCGGTTGGAGGGCGAGGCGGCGCGGCGCGGCCTCAAAGCCGTCCGACTCGGCACCCATCCGGCCCTCAGCGAGGCTCTCCAGATGTACGCGACCAGCGGATACACCGAGATCCCGCAGTACGCGCCGGAAGCACACGCCCAGTACTTCTTCGAGAAGCGCCTGGGCTGATCGGTCCCGGCGGCCGCGATCGAGCCGCGAAGGAGCCAAGATCGAGCCGCACGAAATTTTCGCGGCGAGGGCGCCGGGCAGTCCGGTGCCCATGAGCTGGACCGTCGGACGACCGGATCCCGCCACCCGGCCGCCGCTCTCGGCGACCGGTCCCGCCATTCTTGACTAAATCGGTTTAGCGAATCAGCCTTCTCGTCGAAGAATTCCTTCTCCGAGAGGGAGGTATCTCCCATGCTCCGTCGCAATGCCCTGGTGGCCACCGTCACCGCCGGGGTGCTCGCCACGGCCGGGCTCACCGTGGCCACGACCCTGCCGGCCGCCGCCGCGAGTAGCGGCTGCTCCATCGCCTACGCCGTGCAGAGCCAGTGGCCCGGCGGCTTCACCGCGAACGTCACCATCACCAATCTGGGGGCGGCGGTGAACGGCTGGACGCTCGCGTTCGCCTTCCCGGCCGCCGGGCAGTCGGTCACCCAGGGCTGGAGCGCCACCTTCGCGCAGGCCGGCGCGCAGGTGACCGCGACCAACCTGAGCTGGAACGCGTCGCTGGCCACCAACGGCACCGCCTCGATCGGGTTCAACGGCGCCTGGACCGGGAGCAACCCGGTGCCCGCGTCGTTCTCGCTCAACGGCGTCGCCTGCACCGGGTCGGTCACCTCGTCCTCGCCCTCCGCCAGCGCCTCGGCCTCGCACTCCGCGTCACCGAGCCCGTCGGCGTCCGCGAGCGCATCGGCTTCGGCGTCCGCCTCGGCCTCGCCCTCCGGGAGCCCGTCCGGCTACAACGGTCCGGCGCCCGCGTTGCACGTGTCCGGCAACCACCTGGTCACCGCGGCCGGCGCGGACTACCGCATGCTCGGCGTCAACCGCTCCAGCGGCGAGTTCGCTTGCATCCAGGGCAACGGTATGTGGGACGGTCCGGCCGACCAGACCATGATCGACGCGATGAAGACCTGGAACATCCACACCGTGCGCATCCCGCTCAACGAGGAGTGCTGGCTCGGCACCTCGGACGTGCCGGCCAGCGGAACCAGCGGCGCGGCGTACCAGTCGGCCGTCAAGAGCTACACGGATCTGCTGGTGGCGAACGGGATCAACGTCATCCTGGACCTGCACTGGACCTACGGGCTCTACACCGGCAACGGCGCGGGCTGTTCGGACACGGCGGCCACCTGCCAGAAGCCGATGCCCGACATGCAGTACACGCCCACCTTCTGGAGCCAGGTCGCCACCATGTTCAAGGGCGACAACGCCGTCCTGTTCGACCTGTTCAACGAGCCCTACCCGGATGCGGCGGACAACTGGGCGGACGCCACCGAGGCGTGGACCTGCCTGCGGGACGGCGGGACCTGCACCGGCATCGGCTACCAGGTGGCCGGCATGCAGACGCTGGTGAACGCGGTGCGCGCCACCGGGGCCAGCAACGTCCTCATGATCGGCGGCCTGGCCTGGGCGAACGACCTGAGCCAGTGGCTGGCCTACGAGCCGACGGACCCGGACGGGAACATCGTAGCCTCCTGGCACTCGTACAACTTCAACAGCTGCAACAGCAGCACCTGCTGGAACAGTACCATCGCCCCGGTCGCCGCGAAGGTGCCGGTGCAGGCGGGCGAGATTGGCCAGAACAACTGCAATGACGACTACATCAACTCGGTGATGACCTGGGCCGACACCGAGGGCATCGGCTACACGGCCTGGACCTGGAACCCCTGGGGCGTGTGCAACAGCAACGGAAACGACCTGATCCAGGACTGGAACGGCACCCCGACGGTGACCTACGGCCAGGGATTCCAGGCGCACCTGCTCACCCAGCACCCCTAGGGCCTGCACGAGGTTCAGCCCTTAGCAGTACTCTGGTTCGGTCCGGGCGCACGGCCCGGGCCGGACCGGCCAGGCGCGCAAGCCGGCGCGGCAGGATCCGGCCGCCGCCGGCTTCGAAGGGTTCGGCATGTACCACAGAGGCCCGGAAGAGAGACCCGATCACCGCAGGCTGCTCATGGCGGATCACGTCGCACGTTTCCCCGGGCCGGTGGCGATCTCGGACGAGGTGCCGGAGGGCTTGATCGCGTTGGCCGGCTTCCAGAACTCCGACGGCCGACCCTGGGCCATCCAAGTCCGCTACCGCGATCCCGACGACGGCGGTCGACGCGTCGTCGTGCGCACCACGCGCGGCAGCCTGGACTGGACTCCGGTGATCGGAACGATCGAGAACGTGCGCACCGTCATGCTCAACTGCGGCGCTCGGCCGATCGAACCAGGCTTCGAGGAGCCGGTAGAGGTCGAGATCGAAGGCGAAGCGGTGCAGGCGGTCCGCATCGCGTGCCTCGACGGCGACTGCGCGATGGCTTTCGACTGGCGCGGCCAGCACGTCTACGTCGTCGGAACCGAAGAACTCGCCGACGCACTGCGGCTGCGCAGCGCCACCGTGGCCGATTTTGAGGCCTACGACGCGGCGCACCGCGCCCGGTACGGGCCGGACTCGAGACGGTCCTGACGGCCGGACGCGCCCGGCTCTCATCCGGACGGGTGAAAGGCGCCGGGGCCCGGAGCGCCGGAAGGCCGGATCGGGTGCCAGTACGTAACGTGACTCGCACATCAACCCTCGAAGGCTTCGCGTGTTGCCTCCCAGGGGTCCGAGTTCACCTGAAAGAGACCTGTCATGAAGCGCGTCGCCAGCTGTCTGGCCGGTTTGGCCGCCGTCGTGGCCAGCCTGTCCGGATGCAGCAGCTCGAACAATTCGAGCACATCCACGCCCGCAACGACCGCCCTCCAGAGCGCCACCGCCAACATCACGCCCACCGGCGCCGCCACGGTGAAGACCGCGAGCTCGCCGGTCGGCCAGATCCTGGTCGACGGCTCGGGCCGGACGCTCTACCTCTTCGAGGCCGACACCGGACCCACCTCGACCTGCACCGGCACCTGCGCGGCGCAGTGGCCGCCGGATCTGACCGTCGGGACGCCGACCGGCACCGGGGTGAGTTCCTCCATGCTCGGAACGACCAAGCGATCCGACAATACGACCCAGGTGACCTACAACGGCCACCCGCTCTACCACTTCGCCCTGGACACCGGCCCCGGCTCGACCAACGGGCAGGGCGTCAACGCCTTCGGCGCCCTCTGGTACACGGTCAACCCGAACGGCAGCGCGGACACCACCAAGCCCACCGGCTCGGCGAGCGCCTCGGCCGGACTCTACTGACCGCCGAGGTCCCCCGGCGTCCCGCCGCGTGGTCGCGCACCACGTCCGGCGGTACGTGCTGCCCCGTCTCGGCGTGTCGGGCCGCGTGCGAACGCGGGCGTACGAGACTACGAGTGTGACTACGCAGGGATCGATCGGCCCGCGCGGCCGGCGAGCGTGGCCGGCTGCCGCGGCCACGCTCGTCCTGTTCGTGGCAGTGTTCCTCGCGATCTTCGCCATCGGTCGTGCGGTCACGCCCGACTACACCACCGGCCTGTTCGGCCAGCACCTCGAGGACGCGGTGCGGCTCAAGGCGCAGCTGGGCACGGCCCTGCTCGGCCTCGCGCTGATCCAGCTCGCCCTCGCGCTGTGGATGTACGGACGCCTGCCCGGCGTCGCCCGGGCGCCGCGCCGGGTGCGCATCTCGCACCGCGTCATCGGAGCGCTGGCGTTCCTGCTGTCCGTGCCCATCGCCGTGCACTGCATCACGACCTACGGCATCGAGCTCACCCCCACCCGCGCCGCAGTCCACGCGCTCAGCGGGTGCTTCTTCTACGGCGCGTTCGCCGCGAAGGTGCTCGTCGTGCAGTGGCGCGAGACGCCGAAGTGGCTGCTCCCGGTGCTCGGCGGATGCCTCGTCGTCGCCGTCGCGGTCTCCTGGTACGCCGCCGCCCTGTGGTACTTCAACGGTTTCGCCCTGCCGTAACGCCCGGCCGCCGCACGCGCGATGTACGCGCATTTACCAGGACGTCGGCGAACTGACGGCGCTCGGCCTGCCCGCGGCCCGCATCCGACGCAACGCTCGCCGGGGCGAGAACCCTGAGAGGTTCTCGCCCCGGCGAGCGTCGGCCGACCTAGGTCAGTCCTTGGTCCAGGGCCCGAAGCCGTTGGACTCGAAAGCCTTGTCGGAGGCCTTGATGGTCACCACGGCCTTGTTGCCGTAGTCCACGTTGTCGTTCGCGGCGATCGAGTCGGTGTCGCCGGTGGTGTTGGTCATCCGCTGCCAGTAGCCGCCGGTCGAGTCGGTCGCCTTGGCCGAGTAGGTACCGGGCTGGATGTCGATGCCGACGATCAGCGTGCCCGATCCGAACTTGCCCCTGGTCAGCGAGGGGCCGTTCGCCGGGACCCATCCGCCCATGCCGCTGGACTTGAAAGCCTTGTCGGTGGGCAGGATCGTGACCACCGCCTGGTCGCCTTGGTCGACGTTGTCGTTGGCGAGGATGGAGTCGTCCGAGCCCGTCGTGTCCTTATCGCGCTCCCAGTAGCCGCCGAGTTCGTCCGTCGCCAGCGCCTTGTAGGTGCCGGGTTGGATGTCCTTGCCGACGATCAGCGTTCCGTTGCCGATGCCCTTGGGCGCGGCGGGCTTCGGCGCGGCGGACTTCGCGCCGGCTGTGGTTTTCGCGCCTGCAGCCGTCTTCGCCGAGCCGGACGCGGAGCTCGACTTGTCGGCCTGGCAGCCGGTGGCCGTGACGGCGAGCGCGGCGGCCAGCGTGAACGCGCCGACGGTCTTCTTCAGGTTGCGAGACATGACGTGTACTCCCCTTTTCAGCGACTGTCCCGGGCGACTGCCCCGTGTTGACATATGAAGTGAAGCAGGAAGATGTGAACACTGTCAACAGCAAATCCGACGGCGCTGAGTCCGACATTCGTGAACAGCGCGCGGTACGCTGGGCGCATGACGGACCACACCGAGGTGACCGCCGCCCAGATCGCCCGCATCGCCGGCGTCGGCCGGGCGGCGGTGAGCAACTGGCGCAAGCGGCACGCGGACTTTCCGGCGCCGGTCGGGGGCAGCGAGACGAGCCCGACGTTCTCGCTGCGCGCCGTGGAAGACTGGCTGCGCGCCGAGGGGAAGCTCAGCGAGACCCCGGCCGACGAACTGCTGTGGCGTGCCGTCGACGCCGCGGGCGGCACTGCGGACGCCACCCGCGCCGTGCTCACCGGGCTCGGCCGCGCGCTGGCCGGCGCCCCCAGCTCACCCGCGGAGCAGACGCTCGACCCCGAACTCGTCGCTCAGGCCTCGAAGCTGGCCGAAGCCGACGGCCGGGGCGAGGTCTTCGAGCGCCTGCAGGACCGGTACGTCACCACGTATATGCGCAATCGGGACGCCGGGAACGTCGGCGAGCCGCTGGCCCGCCTCATGGCCGGCCTCTCCGCCCCGCCGCGCGCGTCCGCGTCCTCGCCGCCGGCTCACGTCTACGACCCCTGCTGCGGCATCGGATCCCTCCTCGCCGCCGCCGCACGGCAGGGCTCGACTTCACTCACCGGGCAGGCCGCCGAACCGAACCTCGTTCCCCTCGCGACCACCCGCCTCATGCTGCTCGCGGACGGCCTCGACATCGACATCCAGCCCGGCGACGCGCTGCTCGCCGACACGCACGCCGGTCTCGCCGCCGACGCAGTGCTCTGCCAACCCCCCACCGCCCAGCGCGAGTGGGGCTTCGACGACCTCTCCTATGACCCGCGGTGGGAGTACGGCATGCCGCCGCGCGCGGAGCCGGAGCTCGCCTGGGTCCAGCACGCCCTCGCCCGCCTGCGCCCGGGCGGAATCGCCGTGGTCCTCCTCCCCCCTGGCGTCGCCGTGCGCCGCCCGGGCCGCCGGATCCGGGCCGAGCTGCTCCGCCGGGGCGCGCTGCGCGGCGTCATCGGTCTGCCCGCGGCCTGGGCCGCGCCGTACGGCGCTCCGCCGCATATCTGGATACTGCGACGTCCCGATCTCGCGAGCCCTGCGCCGAACCGGCTGCTGTTCATCGACCAGTCCGCGCCGGTCGACGTCGCAGCCCTCGGAGATACCGTGGAGCGTATCGTCGAAGCCTGGCACGCCTTCGAGCACTCGCCGGACACGGCCGCGGTCGAACCCGGGTTCAGTGCCGTCCTTCCGGTCATCGAGCTGCTCGACGACCTCGTCGATCTCAGCCCGGGCCGCCACGTCCCGCACCCGGAGACCGGCCTGGGGCGAGTGGATCTGCTCGCGAGCCGGGCGACCGTGCAGAGCGTCCTCGCCCAGCTCGGCGCGTTACTGCCGGAGCTGGGACCGGATCCGTCGCCGAGCCTGCCCTGGCCGATGACGACGCTCGGCGACCTGGCTCGGACCCAGGCTCTTGAGATCCTGGCCGAGGCCGCCATCGCACCGGGAGACGTCCTCGTGCCGGTCCTCGGCGGAGCTATGGGCCAGGCCGTCGTCGTCGGCGACGGAGATCCGCTCGTCGGGACCGCGACCGGGCGGGGAACGGTGGCCCTGCGCACGGACAAGGGCGTGCTCGACCCCTGGTTCGTGGCCGGCTTCCTGCGCAGCGACGCCGCCGCGCGGCAAGCCGTGAGCCACGCGTCCTCGACGAGCCGGATGGACATCCGCAAGGCTCCGCTGCCGCGGCTGCCGCTTTCTCGCCAGCGCTCCTATGCCGCCGCGTTCCAGCGGATCGTGGAGTTCAGCGATTCGCTGCGCCTCGTCGCGGATCTCGGCGAGCGGTTCGCCCGGGAGATCACGAATGCCCTTGTCGAAGGCACCGCTCTGCCTGCTGAATGACTCGTAAGACTCCTATGCTGTTCCGGTGAGAATCGTGATGCGTCGTGTGCTGTGGACGCTCGTGCCGATCGGGTCGCTCGGACTGCTCGGCTGGGTGCCCCCGCTGCGGATAGCGTTCAGAAGGAAGAACGCCACGGCCTGGCTGTGGTTCGCCGGGTCCGCCGCGGCGTTCGTGCTCGTCATCGTGCTGACGAGCACCGTGCGCGTATCAGATGTCGATAACACGCCGCCGACCTGGGTCGGCCTCGTCGAGATCCTCAACATCATCTTCACCGCTCTCTACACGGCCGTCGCCAGCAAGGCGCTGACCCCGAAGCCCAAGCCGGCGCCGGTGCCGCCGGCCGCGTGGGACGTGCCCGGCCGCGGTTACGGCTACGGCTACGGCTACGGCTACGCACCCGCACCCGCACCCGCACCCGCCGCGGGGTACGGCTACGGCGGGTATCCGGCGCCGCCGCAGGCCTATCCGACCGCGCCGCCGGTCGCCGAGCCGTCGTCCGCCCGGCCGAACGACGTCGCCGCCGAGGTCCAGGCCGAGCTGCGGGAACTGCGCGACCTGCTCGGCGAGTCGGCCGCCCGGGCGCGCGAGGGCCGCGACGTGCGGGGTGAACAGTGAGGCAGGGCCGTGTGATCGCCGGCCGGTACCGGCTCGACGTCCCGCTCGGGCGGGGCGGGATGGGCGAGGTCTGGCGCGCGTACGACGAGCGCCTCGACCGGCACGTGGCGGTCAAGATCATCCTCGCTTCGGCCCCGGCCGGCCAGAACCCGGGCGCGGAACTGGCCGCGCGCTTCTCCCGCGAGTGCCGCGCGCTGGCCCGGATCGACCACCCCGGCGTGGTCGCCATCCACGACGCGGGCCGCGACCCCGACCGCGCCGGCGGCGAGCTCTACCTGGTCATGCAGCGCATCGACGGCATGAGCGTGGCGGACTTCATCGCCGAGAACGACCGGATACCGTGGTGGCAGGCGGCCGCGCTCGGCGCCCAGATCGCCACGATCCTGGCCGCCGTGCACGCGATCCCGGTGGTCCACCGGGACCTGAAGCCGAGCAACGTCATGCTGCGCCCGGACGGGACCGCGGTGCTGCTGGATCTGGGCATCGCAGCGGTCTTCGATCCGGACCTCAGCAGGCTGACACGGACCGGCGAGTCGCTCGGCAGCCCCGGATACATGGCGCCGGAACAGGCCACCTCCGGTCTCGCCGGGCCGCACAGCGACCTCTACGCCCTGGGCTGCGTCCTGCACGAAGTGCTGACCGGCCACCCCGTCTTCAGCGCGCCGACGCCGTACGCCCTGTTCGCCAAGCACGCCGGCGAAGCGCCCACCCCGGTCCGTGTGCTGCGCCCGGACGTGCCGGAGGCGTTGGAAGCTCTGATCCTGGAACTGCTGGCCAAGCAGCCCGAATCGCGCCCGGCCTCGGCCCGTATCGTCTACCAGCGCCTGACCGCGCTGCTGCCCCCGCCCCGGCCGGATGCCGCGCAGGCGGAGCACCCGTTCGACCCGCTGCGTCCGTTCCACACCCCACTCGCCCCGCCGCCGGGGGCCGGCGGCCCCAGCACCCCGTTCGTCGCACCGGAAGCGTCCGAGCGGCCGGAGATCGACCTGTTCGCGGCGCTCGCCGAAGCCGAAGAGCTGATCGGCGCGGGCAAGTACGCCCCGGCCGTGCACATCCTCGGCGCCGCGCTCGACGCGGCCCGGCGCCAGCACGACCCGCACGGCCCGGTGGTGCGCTCGCTGCGCAAGCAGTATGCCAGGATCCTGATGCTCGACGGACAGGTCCGCCCGGCCCGCAGCGAGTTCCTGCACCTGGCCCAGGCCGCGGCCGCGAACCACGGCGCGGCCAGCGCGGAGGCGCTCGGCTACCGCTTCCTCGCCGCGCAGTGCCTCGAGCAGGCCGGCGAGATCTCGGACGCGCTGGCCGAATACCAGGCGATCCTGCCGGCGTACGCGGCGCTGGTGAACCACGACCCGGGCAAGGCCCTGTCGGTGCGCGACCGCATCGGCAAACTGCTGATCGCCACCGGCCGCGCACGCGAGGCCTGGCCGGTCCTGCTCGGCCTGCTCCAGGACCAGGAACGCACCCTCGGCCCGCAGCATCCGGAGACGCGCGCGCTGCGCTCGCGGCTGGACCAGCTCGGCTCCGCGACCACCGCGGTGGCTCGGACCGGTCGGACCCTGGGCGCCCGGACCGGTCGGAACGGGGAGTAAAGGAGCTAGGAGAGGCTGGAGCGCAGCGCCTGCACTCGGGCGAGCGCCGCGTCGAACGCCGTCGGCTCGAGCTGCCCGGTGGTGTACGCGCGCAGCCGGCTGACCACACCGGCTATCTGCGACGCGCTGGATATGTTCTCCCCGAAGAAGATCACCCCGGCGCACTGGCCGGCCTCGATGGCGGTGAGTAGCGCGGAGGGCACGGTCAGCCCCGGGTAGGAGTAGATGACGCGCTGGCCGGCCCACTGCAGGCTGCTCAAATTCGGCGTCGCCTTGCGAGGGCCGTACCCCTGCGCCCTCCGGAGGACGCTGACCAAGCCGATCCCGGAGACGCCCGCCAGCACGGTACGCCGGTGGGGAGGAAGGCGCGGCGCGCTCGGGCTCACGGACTCGACTGAGGTCTGGCCGGTCATGGCTCTCCGTCATGGCGCAGAAGCGGGTGCGAGGGCGAGCGCGCGGTGGGGTCGGGGGCCGGCGGTTTCGCAGTGTACTCATCGACTGAACGGCGGCAAGGAGGCGGCCGCGGTGGCGGGAGCCCGCCAGAGACTTGCGCGCCATGGGCGGGTACAGGGCAGGGTAGGGCGAGTGAAGACGCCCATACGCACGAGACGTCCGCTTGCCCTGTTCGCGCTGCTCACCGCCTGCATCCTGGCGGCTACCGGTTGCGCAGGCCCGGCCACCGGCGACGGCCACGCGCTGCTGCCCGCGGTCGCCACCTCCTCGGCGGCAGCGGCGAGCGCCGCGTCGGCGAATCAGAAGTCTGCCGCCGCGGCCACCTCCTCAGCGGTATCCGCAGCGGACGCGGACCCGCTGGCGGGCAGGACGATCGTGATCGATCCCGGCCACGACGGCGGCAACGCCGCGCACGCCTCCGAGATCGCGAAGCTCGTGCCCATGGGCTTCGGCAAGTCAAAGGCCTGTGACAACACCGGCACGAACGGCAACGACGGCTACCCGGAGCACGCCTTCACCTTCTCCGTCTCGCTCCTCGTGCAGCAGCTGCTGGAAGCCCACGGCGCGAAAGTGATCCTCACCCGCACCAACGACACCGGCGTCGGCCCCTGCGTGAACGTCCGCGCCGCCATCGGCAACAACGCCCACGCGGACGCCGCGATCTCCATCCACGGAGACGGCTTCGCCGCCTCCGGCCACGGCTTCCAGATCATCCGCGCCACGAAGTCCGCCGGCGGCGCGGCCAACGACGCCGCCTCCTACACCCTCTCCCAAGCGCTGCAAGCCACGTTCCTGTCGGAGTCCGGCCTCACGCCCTCGACCTACATCGGCACCGATGGCTTCGAGAAGCGCAGCGACCTGGCCGGCCTGAACCTCTCCACCGTGCCGAAGGTGCTGGTCGAGTGCGGAAACATGCGCAACGCCGGGGACATCGCCCTGATGCAGTCGGCCGCGGGCCGCGCCCGCATCGCGAAAGCGATCGCGGACGGGCTCATCGCGTACCTCACGAAGTAGGCGAAGCAACGGCCTTGAGCAGCAGATCGGGCCGGCGGCACCCGCGAAAGGAGTGCCACCGGCCCGGTCTGGCTTGCGGTCTAGGGCCTCGGGCGCCGCTTCCACGTCACTCCGCCGGGTCCCCTTCCAGCAGCTCCCGGCCGAGGTATTCGCCCGGCCGGCAGCCGGGCAGGATCGCGAACAGGCCGGACGCCTCGTGCCGAATGAAGGTGCTGAGACTGTCCACGCCGGCCAGCCGCTGCTGGATGACGGTGAAGCCGTTGGCCGGATCCGCCTGGAACGCAAGGAAGATCAGCCCGGCGTCCGGCGCGCCGTCGGAGCGGGGCCCGTCGTAGTAGTTGAACGCGCGGCGCAGGATCGTCGCGCCGTTGTTCGCCTGGGCGCTGGCCTGCCGGACGTGCGCGCCGGCCGGGATGGCCAGGGCGCCCGAGGGGGTGAACTTCCGGTAGTCCGGCTCAGTGAACTCGTCGCCGCCTGAGAGCGGCGCGCCGGTGAGCTTGTCCCGGCCGATCACCGCCTCCTGCCCGGCCCGGTCGAGGGTGTCCCAGTCGTCCAGCAGCATTCTGATCTTCCGGTAGACGAGGTAGCTGCCGCCGCGCATCCACGCCGGGTCGGCTGTCGCCGGTGCGTAGACGGTCTGGTCGAATGCGGCAGTACCCTGCTTCGGGTTGCCGGTGCCGTCGAGCTGCCCCATGAGGTTGCGCGGCGTCGAGGCCGGGCTGGGCATGCTCCCGGCGGCGTCGGCGAAGCCGTTCACCTGCCAGCGCAGCGTGCAGCACGTCGCCGCCGCACGCTGTAGCGCGCGCAGAGCGTGAGCCGCGACCAGTCCGTCGTTCGCGCCTACCAATACGCACAGGTCGCCGTCGGACGAGGCGGGCACGAGCGCGTCGTTGAGGAACTTCGGCAGCGGCGCCAGCTGATCAGGGATCTGATGGTTCAGTCCGAGCTTGGTCAGCAGCGACGCTCCGACTCCGACGGTCACACTCAGACCTGACGGGCCGCGCCCGTAGGTCATCGCGTCCTCGCCCGCGGTAAGCGAGCGGCCCGCCATCGTGGTGGCGGCGATCGCAGTCCACTGCTGAAGCAGGGCCTTGACTTGAGCGAGCGTCGCCCCGGAAGCCAGGTCGAAGGCCGTGAGCCAGCCGTGGGTCTGCGCTGGCGCCGCGATGCCCGGCTGGTGCGTGCCGTAGAACGTCAACTGCTCGTCGCCGACCAGAGCCGCGGAAGCGGGATCGGTGGCGCCATTGCCGGGTCCGAGCGCTGCGGCGCCCGCGCCCACTGCCACTCCGGCTGCCCCGACAGCGCCGGTGTAGGCGAATAGCCGGCGCCGCGAAAGCGTGCCTGGCTCAGCCATCCCGGCCCGCCAGGATGAGCGGGATGTCGTGAGTGATCTGGCCGACGGTCGCACCCGCGGTGTAGACGACGTAGGCCTTGCCCGCCGGGTCGAACGCGACCACCTCCGCGCCATGCGTGACGGTGTACCCGCCGTCCGCCTGCTTGACCGGCGCCTCGACGTCGATCCCCAGCGCCGACGCGCCCTTCTGGATCGTCGCGAAAGAACCGGTCAGGCCGATGAAGCCGAGGTTGTACTGGCCGAGCCAGGCCTTGAGCACGGCCGGAGTGTCGCGATCCGGGTCGGTGGAGACGAACACCACCTGGATCTTCGCCGTCTGCGCGGCCGGCAGGGCCCGGATAGCCGAGGCGAGCGTGGCCATCGTCGTCGGGCACACGTCCGGGCAGTGGGTGTAGCCGAAGTAGAGCAGCGTCAGCTTGCCCTCGGTGCCCTTGACCAGGTTGAACGAGGCGCCGTCCGCATCGGTGAGAGTCAGGTCCGGCTTGCTGTAGGGCTTCCCGAGCTGGATCCCGTCGAAAATCGAGCTCGGCGCGGAGTCCACGGTCAGCGCCGCGGAGTTCGCGCTCCCCGAGGACGAGGAGGAGCACGCCGCCAGAGTCCCGGTCAGCGCCAGAGCGGCCACCGCGCACAGCGTGCGGCGGGTGAGGACGGAGCGGTGCGGGATCGATCCCATGTCAGGTCCTTCGCTTCTCACGGTGATCACATTCCCGGCATATCGGTCATATCGGAGCCTCCTGAGGCCGGGTCGGAACCCGTCTGCGCGTCCGAGAGCAACGAGGTGATCGGGACGTCGACCTGGACCTTCCCGGCGTCCCGGAAGGTGAGGGTGAGCCGTACCGTGCCGCCCTGCTTGAGCGGCACCGCCGGGTCGGTGAGCATGACGTGGTAGCCACCGGGGCCGAGCGCGACCTCGGAGTTCCCGGGTATCGGCAGGCCGTCGGCGAGCGGGGTCATGCTCTCCGCGCCGCCGCTCGTCGACTCGGTCATCAGCGAGACCTGCGCGGAGGGCACGGACGTGGCCGAGAGCAGGACATCGGCCTGCGCGCTCGTGTCGGCGACGAGGAAGTAGACGGCGGCGACGTCCGGGGACGCGGGCTGGGGCAGGTACGCATCGGTGATCCGGATCGGACCGGCCGAAGCCGATCCGCGCGGCGACGGGCTCGCGCTCGCCGAAGCCGCGGCGGCTGCCGCGGCCGCCTTGGCGCCGGAATCCGACGACGTCGAAGAGCAGGCACACGCGGTGGCAAATGCCACCGCAGTGCAGGCGACCGCGGCCGAACCGCGGCGTGCCCGGGCGTCGAAGCGCACGGGCAGGGGGAAGCGGGGATGCGACATGGACGAATGGCTCCTGTGATCAGGGCATGAAGAAGGAAGGCGCGGGCGCGGCGAAGCCACGACGCGGCCGACTGCGGGCCAATGTGCCCGGCAGCCTTGTCACATGCTGAAAACGAGAACCGGCGGACCACGCCGGATTAGTGCGTGCACGAGGAGGCGTCGGGCTCTCGGCACTCGTGCGCCCGCAACGTTCGGGACGACGATTGTGAGGTCCGGCACCGGGCGCGCGCCGGCGACGCAGAAGACCAGCAGCGGCACGACGAAGCCCGCGAGCGCGCGCATCAACTGGAAGGTCGCGACCTCGCCTCGGCGCAGCCACCAGGCGCACAGCAGTCCGGCCGCCACGTGGACGCCGACCATGCCGGCCATGCCGAGCGCGGCCATCGACGGCATCGAGGCCATCGCCCCGCCGCCGCCCGAGCCACCGGATCCGCCCGGCACGCCGGTTGTGGCCGCGGCCACAGCTCGCATGCCGTCCATACCGTGGCCGCACAGCCAGTCCACGGCCGGAATCGGATGCGCCATCTTGATCCGCGACATATCCGGCGACCACGAGGTAGCAGAGGTGGTCGGCGTACTCGCGGCGGCACCCGCGGCGACGCTCGTCGTCGTGCGCTGCGCCGCGCTGAACAGCAGGTGCAGCCCGGCCTCACCGGCCAGCATCAGTCCCGCGATCGACGCGAACCCGCGCTGCCGGCCAGCTACGGCGTAGCCGACGCCGCCCACAGCGAGCACCGCGACGATCAGTGCCCACACAGCTATCGGCGTCCCCGACATCCACGCGTGTCCGGCCGCCGACACGCCGACGCACGCCGCGGCGAACACCGCGGCCCGCACCCCGCGCAACGATCGGCCGACCTTCATAGCCCGCCCATCCTCCCAAACCCCGCGCGCCAGCCCACCGGCGGGGCGTCGGCTCGCCGGTGGACGCACGCGCCCGCGTTCCTCGGACGGCGGTGCGGCCGACACGAAAGTTTCGGCTCTTTCTCCGTCACAGTGCGCTCGCCCACTACGGGGACCAGCCGTGCGTACGCCGGGCCGGGCGGCCCGGTTGACTTAACCGGTTAAACAAGTCACGGTGCGGACATACCTCGCAAACCCACAACCCGAGGAGCCCCGAATGACCCTCAAACGCGGTCTGCTCGCGATCGCCGCGGTCGGCAGCGTCCTGGCGGGCATGGTCACCGCCGCGACGCTGCCCGCCGCCGCGGTGGAGGCCGGATGCACGGTCTCGTACACGGTGCAGAGCCAGTGGCCCGGCGGATTCCAGGGCAACGTCGTGATCACCAACCTCGGCGACCCGCTCAGCAGCTGGACCCTGACCTGGTCCTTCGCAGCCGGGCAGACCGTCACGCAGTCCTGGGGCGCCACCGTCACCCAGGCCGGCGCGGCCGCCACCGCGGTCAACGCCAGCTACACCGCGAGCCTGCCCACCAACGGCACCCAGTCCTTCGGCTTCACCGGCACCTGGAACAACAGCAGCAACCCGATCACGACGGGCTTCCGCCTGGACGGCACCGTCTGCAACGGCGTCGTCTCGTCCGTCTCACCCACGCCGCAGCCTTCCGCCTCCGCGCTGGCCAACGTCAACACCGTCGGGCAGACCGAGACCGCCGGCAACTACGTCTCCTACGCCTGGCCCGGCATCTACTTCGAGGCCCGCTTCCACGGCACGGGCGTCGGCATCGTGCTCAACGACTCGGTCAACGACTACGACGTCTCGATCGACGGCGCCACCCCGGCTGAGATCGTCACGCCGGGGCAGACCACGTACTGGATCAACGGTCTGAGCAACGCCGACCACACCGTGCGGCTGGACAAGCGCACCGAAAGCCCGTGGCAGGTCGGCCAGTTCGGCGGCTTCGTGCCCGCCGCCGGCGGATCGATCCTGTCCAAGCCGGCCGCGCGCACCCGGCAGATCGAATTCATCGGCGACTCCTACACCGCCGGCTACGGCAACCAGGCCACTCAGCACGACTGCTCCACCATCGGCGGAGTGACCGCCAACTCCGACGCGGACGAGAGCTTCGGCGCGCTGACCGCCAAGAGCCTGAACGCCGACTACCAGATCAACGCCATGTCCGGCATGGGCATGGTGCGCAACTACAACGGCTCCAGCGCCGGCACCGACTTCCGCACGTACTACAACAGAACACTGGAAGCGGTCAACAACGACGTCTGGTACAACCCGGGCACCTGGCACCCGCAGCTGGTCGTGGTCGGCCTCGGCATCAACGACTTCTCCACCGCGCTCAACTCCGGTGAGGCGTGGAGCACGACCGCCCAGCTGGCCGCCGCGTACGAGTCGGCCTACCAGGGCTTCATCAACACCCTGCGCCAGCAGTACGGCCCCAACACCGTCATCGTGGTCAGCGCCACCGCGTTGTCCAACACCACGCTGTTCGCCCAGAGCGCCCAGCAGGTCGTCGCCAACCGCAACGCGATGGGCGACAAGAACGTGTACTACTGGTACTACGACGACCCGAGCCTGGACCACCTCGGCTGCGACTGGCACCCCTCCCTGCACGACGACAAGATCATCTCAGGGCTGCTCGACAACTTCATCAGTACCCTGCCGCTTTCCTGGTAGCCGCCGGGGCCGCGTGGCTTTCCACGCGGCCCCACCCGGGAGAGCGTTCCGCCCCTTCTCCGCCGGAAAAACCCTTGGACGTGCTCGCCGCCGTCACGCGACACTGAGACCTCTCTTATGGCGGTCAGCCGCTCAATCCTGCGACATGATGAGGAGGCGGCGTGATGGGTGTTTCCGAAGACGAGCTCGAAGAGAAGCCGGACAAGGGTTCGGTGATGCTCGCCGTCGGCTATTACCGGCGCGAACTGACGCGGATGTGGCGGATCGCGCTGCCGGCCATGTTGGGACCGGCCCTCGGCAACATCGGCCTCGGGTACATCGCGCCGTTGCTGGTCGCGCACCTGGTGACGCGGATCGCAGACAACTCCCACCTTTCTTTGGGCGCGGCGCTTCCCTATGTGCTCGGATTCTTCGGGATCCTGTTGCTCTCCGAGGTGATCTGGCGCATCGGCATGCACTTTCTCAACCGCCTCGACGCGCTCGGCATCGAGAACCTGTACGTGGTGGGACTGGACGAGCTGTTCTCGAAGGACTCGGCGTTCTTTCACGACAACTTCGCCGGATCGCTCACGAAGCGGGTCCTCAGCTTCGCCTCCCGATTCGAGCAGACCGCTGACACGCTCGTGTTCGAGGTCGTGGGCAACTTCGTCCCGCTGGCCTTCGGCTCGGTGGTGCTCTGGCATTACGACCCGTGGCTGGTGATCGGGCTGCTCGGGCTGCTCGCGGTCACGGCCGTCGCCGTGGTGCCGATCATCCGGCGCCGCCAAGCGCTGGTCAACCTGCGCGAAGCGGCCATCGCCCGGGTCGCGGGACACGTCGCGGACAGCCTGACGAACATGGACACCGTGCGCGCCTTCGCCGCCGAACGCCGGGAGGCCGCCGAGCACCGCTCCCGGGTCGCGCAGGCCAAGCGGCTCTCACTGCTCTCCTGGGACTACAGCAACCTGCGCGTCGACACCCTGATCGCGCCGATGTCGGCGCTGGCCAACGGTTTCGGCCTGCTGCTGGCGGTCGTGCTCGCCACCCGGGGCGAGGGAGTCGCGGCCATCGTGGTCGTCTTCTCCTACTTCTCGAACGCGACCCGGATCATGTTCGACTTCAGCCGGATCTACCGCAATCTGGAGAGCGCGCTGACCGAGGCCGCGCAGTTCACCGCGCTCGTGCGCACGCCCCCGACCGTCCTCGACCCGGTGACGCCGCAGCCGCTGCAGTCCCGCTCCGCCGAGGTCCGCTTCGAGCGGGTGAGTTTCAGCTACGGCGGCGGCGCGCCGCTGTTCGACGGACTCGATTTGGACGTGCCCAGCGGATCGAGGATCGGACTGGTCGGCCGCTCCGGCGGCGGAAAGAGCACGCTGACCCGGCTGCTGCTGCGGATGACCGACATCGACGGCGGCCGGATCCTGGTCGGCGGCCAGGACATCCGCGACCTGCGCCAAGCCGACCTGCGCGGCCAGATCGCGTACGTACCGCAGGACCCTGCGATGTTCCACCGGTCTCTGCGCGAGAACATCGCCTTCGCCCGCCCCGGCGCGACCGAGGCCGAGATCCACCGCGCCGCCGAGGCCGCGAACGTCGACGAGTTCGTCCGCGCCCTGCCGGACGGCTACGACACCATGGTCGGCGAACGCGGCGTGAAGCTCTCCGGCGGCCAACGCCAGCGCGTCGCCCTGGCCCGCGCCATCCTGCGCGACGCACCGATCCTGCTGCTCGACGAAGCCACCAGCGCCCTGGACTCCGAGAGCGAGCTCCTCGTCCAGGAAGCACTCTGGCGGTTGATGGAAGGCCGCACCGCCCTCGTGGTGGCGCACCGGCTGAGCACCGTCGCCGGCATGGACCAGCTCGTCGTCCTCGACCGCGGCCGGATCATCGAGCAGGGAACGCATCACGATCTGCTGGCCACCAAGGGCGCCTACGCGAAGCTCTGGCAGCACCAGTCCGGCGGCTTCCTCGCCGAAGCCCCCGCCGAGGTGGGCGCCTGAGCGTGCCCTACTGGTAGCCCTCCGGCCACTCGGTGGCGTGCTCGATGCCGTCGGAAGCCTTGGCCTGCGCGTACTTCTCGACCGCGAAGCTCGTGCCCCAACTGGGCCAGAACGAGAACTCGCCAGACTCCTTGTCCAGGATGATGACGCCGCCGCCCGGCTCGACGGGATAAAGCGGGATGCCGTCCTCACCGACCGGTGGGGGCGGCAGGACTTTGGAGATGGTGAAGCAGAAGCCGTAGTCGCCGTACACCAACCGGGCGCCCTCAGGCCGGATACCCACCTCGGACATGTGTAGGTAGCGCTCGACGAGCATTCGGGCTTGAGCAAGGCCGATGGGCGGGTGGCAGTCGGTGGGGTACGCCGGCATCTTCCTTCGCTCAGGCTCGGACACTCGGCCACATTACTGCGAATTGATGATCGGCTGAGTGCTCGTAGGTATGGAGCCTGTCGGGTCGGGGTGGTCGTCGTGGTGGGGGCGGCCGCTTCGCGTCGCCCGGTTCTCCTGTCCACCCACCCACCCGTTGCTTTTGCGCGGCGGCCTGCGGCTTCAAGATCTCGCCTCCGGCGCGGGCCCTTCCCTCGGAGAGAATGCCGGAGTCTGTGGGGTGCTGGCGTTGGCGGGGCGGGCTGAGGTCCGGGGTGGTCGGGTGCCGGGGGCGTGCTCTCTCCTCGGCCGGTCCCCGGAGGCAATCAGGAACCTGCCGGGAGCTCAAGCGGCGGCGACTTCCGCTCATGCTCGATCTTGCATCGCGCCGCTTGACCTCCCGGCAGAACCCTGATCGGGCTTCGCCTGCCCTGGACTTCCCCCCGGCAACCGGACACATCTTTGGTTGCTCAGGCTGCCAGGTTCAGGACCTGGCCGTAGCGCTGCCGTGCCTCGAGCGGGGTCAGATAGCCCCAGCCCGGGTACTTACGCAGCCGCTTGCGATTATAGAAGACCTCGATGTACTCGAACAGCGCAGCGCGCGCAGAGGCGCGGTCCGGCCATTCCCGCACACCGATCTCGGTTTTGATCAGGGCCCAGTGGCTCTCGGCGACCGCGTTGTCGTAGCACGACCCGGTCCGGCCCATCGATTGCCGATACCCGCATCGGGCAATCAGACCCCTGAATCCGGAGCCCGTATACTCCCCGCCCCGATCCGAATGAACCACGCACCCCGGCCGCAGCCGGCCACGCGCCCGGGCCATCTCCAGCGCCGCGCCGACCAGCGCCCCGTCGTGATGCTCGCCCATCGACCAGCCGATCACCTCCTTCGTCGCCAGATCCACCCAGCCGGCCAGATACAAAAACCCCTCACCCGTCGGGATACAGGTCACATCACCCACCAGCCGCTCCCCGGGAGCCCGCGCCGTGAAATCCCGGCCGATCAGATCCGGGGCGAACCGCGCGGCATGATCCTGCTTCGTCAAACACCGCCGCCCCCTGCGCCGGGTGAAACCCGCAATCGAGTGATCCCGCATCAGCCGCTCCACCCTCTTCCGGTTCACCCGATGACCACGCCGGACCAGCTCGGCATGCACCCGCGGCGAACCGTACGCACCGCGCGAACCGAGATGGATCAGCACGATCTCCGCCACCAGCAGCTCCTCGGCCCGCACCCGCGCCAGCCGGGCCGCAGCCGCGGCAACCCAGTCGTAGTACGCGTTCCTCGAAACCCCCAGCACCCCACACAGCAGCGTGACCGCATGATGCGCCTTCTCCGCACCGACAAACCGGTAGACCGCCTCTACCGGGGGTCGTTCGCGAAGAAGGCAGTGGCTTTTTTTAGGATGCTGATGACCTCGTCCTGCTGCTTGACCTTCCGGCGCAGCTCCCGCAGCTCAGCACGCTCATCCGCGCTCAGATCCGACCCACCGGCCGCCTCGCCCTCGGCCGCAAACGCCCTCACCCAGGTCCGCAGAGTCTCCCCGCTGATCCCCAGCTCCCGCGCCACCTCGGCCCGCGTACGCCCCGAAGAGGTCACCAGCCTCACCGCATCCCGCTTGAACTCCTCCGAGTACACCGGGTTCTGCTGCTTACCCACCACTCGACACCACTTCCTGGTGGACCACGCGATCCACCCAGTCTAGATGACTGATCGGGTTTCATTGCGTGGGGGTGGCGAACCCGTCGATCTGCTGTGAACGATCACGAAGGGTGTCCAGGCTGGATAGCGAATAACCAATCTCACCTGGGAGTTCGCTATGCACATCGACCTGGACACCCTTCTGACTGCACTCTACGTGGCGCTGACCGACTGCATCATGCCTTCGCTGGAATCCGCCCCCGACCGCCCCGGTCGACCGCCGGAGGTTACCGACGCCGAGGTCGTGTGTATCGCCGTAGCCCAAGCCCATCTGCGCTTCAACGACGAGCGCCACTGGATCCGCTCGGCCCCGAAGCTGATCGGGCACCTGTTTCCCAGGCTCTTGTCTCAATCGCAGTACAACGTGAGACTGCGCGCCGTGGGCCCGCTGATGCAGCACACGGTGTTCTACCTCGCGACCGCGTGCCCCTCCAGTCAGGACGTGGTCCGTCTGATCGACGGGACCAAGGTGATCTGCGGAACCTCGCGCACGACGGTGCGCTGCTCGAACCTGTTCGGATACGCCGGCTACGGCTACGACAAGTCCCACAGTGTGTACTTCTGGGGCTGCAAACTCCTCCTCGAGGTCACCGCTGACGGCCTGGTCACCGGGTTCGTCCTGGTCAACCCGAAACTCATCGACGAGCGCCGGGCCGTGCTCCTGATGCAGGAACAGCCATACACGACGATGCCCCACGCCACCACGGCCGTGGGCGACAAGGGGTTTCGCAGCAAACCCTTCGAAGCGGAACTCCTCGATCAAGGCGTCGTCCTGGTGCGCCCGGCGATGCGCAACGAGACAGATCCGGGGGTGTTTCCCAAGTGGTTTCGCAACCGGGTCGAATCCGTCATCGACACCCTCAAGGGTCAACTCGGCATCGAGCATCCAGGAGCACATGAACCGTCCGGACTGTTCGCCCGCGTAGTCCAGCGCATCCTGGCCCTGAACGCCGCCGTCTGGCACAACTGGAGCACCGGCGCGCACGTCAAGCGCTCCCTGATCGCCTACGACCACTAACCAACGACCCGACCAGCCAAAACGCTCGCGCCACCCCCGCGCAATGAAACCCGATCAGTCATCTAGGTGCCCGGCCCCAAGGGGGAAGTCCAGCCCGACCGAGGAGAGAACCCACCCCCTGAAGGTCCGCTGCGAGCTGCGCTCGGGCCAAGTCACGTCCCGTGGCCCGGCCGCGCTCGATGCGGAAGGATTCTGCATCGCTGTTCTGGGCCGCTGTCTTCTTCTCTACTCCTTCAACGTCGGGGAGCGCGCCCGAGTGCCCGTAAATCTCCCTTATTTTTCCTTTTCCGGTGAAAGGCCGGATTCACTGTTTTTGTCGGTAGTGGCATCTAGCATGGAAGAGGACGAGGGTCGGAGCTTGTGGGAGGGAGGTGGACGAGGTGGCTGGGCAGATGGCGTCAGGGGTGAGGCCGAAGGCTGTGCAGGATTTCCCCTCGGGCTGCGACCGGGCCGGGCGATTCCGTGCAGTGCGTGAGCTCCGGGTGGATCAGATCAGGGCGATGCAGAAATCGCCCGCATCGGGCACGGCCGGCCTGCAGGATTCTGCAGCGGGGTCTGGGATCGGAGTGGATCGCACGAAGGCCGTGCAGGATTTCACATCGGGCCCGACCCGGGCATCGACGCCTTCGCGCGGAGCGAAGACCGGGGTGATCAGATCAAGGTGATGCAGAATCCTTCCGCACCGAGCGCGGCCGGGCCACCGGCCGGGCCCCGGCCCGAGCGCAGCTCGCACCACTCCCCAGGGGGTGGGCTCTCTCCTCGGTCGGGCAGGCGAAGCCCGATCAGGGTTCTGCCGGGAGGTCAAGCGGCGCCCTGCACAATCGACCATCAGCGGAAGCCGTCCGCCGCTTGAGCTCCCGGCAGGTTCCTGATTGCCTCCGGGGACCGACCGAGGAGAGAGCACGCCCCCGCAACCCCACCACCCCGAACCCCAGCCCGGCCCGTCAACGCCAGCAACAACGCAGACCCGGCAATCTCTCCGAGGAAGGGCCCGCCGGAGGCAGCTTTTGATCTTGAAACCGCAGCCCACCCCGCCAACGCAACGGGTGGGCGGGTGGACAGACAAACAGGGCGGAGCGAAGCGGCCGCCCACACCACGACGAAGGCCACCCCGACCCGACAAGCCACCACACCCCACCAACACTCAGCCGATCATCAAGTCGCGTTAGCCGGGGGCCGTGCTCTACGCACAGATCGACGACAGCGGAGCCCCTGTCTCGAGGATGCCGGGAACCGCACCCTCGAGGCAGGAACTCCGCCGCGTTGCTACCGCGTCGCTAGTTCACGGTGATCGTGAAGGTCGGCGGAGCCCCTGTCTCGAGGATGCCGGGAACCGCACCCTCGAGGCAGGAGCTCCGCCGCGTTGCTACCGCGCCGCTAGTTCACGGTGATCGTGAAGGTCGGGGACGACGGGTTGTAGATGTCGATGTAGTTGTCGCTCTCGGTCAGGCCGGTGAAGGTCACCGATCCGACCGCCGGGCCCTGCCCGGACTCCGGCAACGGGTTGCCGTAGATGCCGTAGCCGGACTTGGCGTTGTAGGCGTCACCGCTCTGGTGCGCGCCGGTGATCGTGGTGTTGGTGAAGGTGGTGTCGGTGAACGAGTTCACCGGCTGGCCGCCGACGTAGTCCGTCTGGAACATGATTCCGGAGTACGTCGGGCTGGAGATGTTCGCGTTGCTGATCCGGATGCCCTGGAACGGCTGGGTCGCGCTGAACATCCAGACGGCGCCGAACACCTGCCCGCCCCAGAAGTGGCCGCCGTCGCGCACCAGCGAGAAGTTCTGGATCGTGGTGGGCGAGGTGCCGAAGCCTTGGAACGGATACCCGAAGTTCAGCGAGCTGACCGTCAGGCCGGAGTAGCAGAGCGTGTCGGCGACGTAGAAGTTCTTCACCGTGTTGTTGTCGCCACCGTAGATCGCGACACCGGCCGCGCGCCACGGGAAGAGCGAGGTGACGTTCGAGATCGTGTTGTTCTCGAGGTTGCCGGAGGCCTGGTCCTCGGCGGCGAACAGCACGAAGCTGTCGTCACCAGTGGCGCGGGCCTCGTCGTTGGTGATCAGGTTGCCGGTGCTCGCGTTCGTGAGGTTGATGCCGTCCGCGTAGGTGTCGCGGATGCGCATGTTCTCGAACGTGGAGTTCGACACCTTCGAGGCGCCCCAGACCGCGACGACCTCGTGCTCGACCCAGACGTTGTTGATGGTGATGTTGGAGACGTTGCTCAGGTTCCACACCTTGCCCGGGCCGTCGATCCGCTGGTCGTAGTTGCCGAACCAGGCGAACCCGCTGAAGGACGAGCCGTTGACCCCGGACTGCAGGTCGAAGCCGACGTCGGTGTCCTCCTGGCCGGCCGGCGCGTTGAACTGGGTGTACCAGACCCCTGCGCCGACGACCTGGACCGGCTTGCCGTAGACCTCGAACTTGCCGGTCACCGAGTACTGGCCGGCCGGCAGGTAGACGCCGACGAGCGTGCCGGTGGTGTCCATCCGGACCTTGTCGAACGCGGCCTGCACGGACGCCTGGTCGAAACCGGTGGGCGTGACGTAGGTGGCCGGGTTCGGGTTGGCGGTCTGGGTGGCCAGCTCGAGCTGCATGAAGTCGATCGTGTAGGTGCTGGTGTTCGCAGCGTCCTTCTGCAGCTTGATCGTGCTGCCGGAGGCGTACGTCGCGGGGAGCACGAAGCTCGCCTCGTCGTAGATGTGCCGCGGGCTGCCGGCGCTCGGGTCGTTGCCCGGGCCGGTCTCGGCGCCGTAGAGCCACGCGTAGTGCGAGGTCAGGCTCAGCGGCTGGACGAGGGTGCCGTTGACGTAGAGGTCGAGCGTCGAGGTGATGCCGCCGCCGCCCGTGGCGTCCGGGATGGAGAAGCGGACCACGAACGTGTTGGTCGCCTCGCGCGAGGTCCACTGGACGTAGCTGCCGGTGGAGCCGAGGGTGACGGCCTGGCGGCCGGACGCCTCGCCGGCGAGGTCGCCGATGGTGCGGTTCGGGCTGAGCACGACCGCGCCGCCGCCGACGGTGCCGGCTTCGGCCTCGTAGTTGTCGTACGGCATGTTGGCGCCGAGTCCGACGAACAGCGTCGTGCTGCTGGTGTTGTTCGCCTGCTTGACGGACTGCTCGGCGCTGTCGGCGGCTATCACGGTCTTGACGGTGAAGTTGCCGCTGGTCGAGGTCCACGAGCCCATGCTGACGTTCACCGTGGCGCCGGCGGCGATGGTGCCGGTGGTGGAGCCGGTGAGGGTCGCGACGGTCGCCCCGGTGGAGCTGACGACGGTCAGGGTGATGTTGTGGGCCCCGGAACTGGTGGCGATGTTGCCCTGGTTCTTGAGCGCCACCGTGAACGCCACGCTGTTGCCCGGCGACGGGTTGCTCGGCGTCCAGGACGTGGCCCCGACCAGGTCAGCGCTCTGGATCGGCGCGACGACGAGCGAGGTGGGGTTGGTGTAGGAGTTGTTGGAGTCGTTCAGCTCGACGATCGTGTTCGCCTCGTCGACCTTGGCCGTGAGCGAGTACGTGGCCGCGCTCTCGGTGCCGATGTTGGCGGAGACGGTCGTGGTCGCGCCGGCGGCGAGCGCCGGGACGGTCGCGCTGCCGACCTTCGTCGAGCCCAGGTAGAAGTTCACGCTGGATGCGGGCGAGGCCGCGGTGCCGATGTTGGCCACGGTGGCCGAGGTGGTGATCGAGTCGGTCTCGATCGGGCTGTTCGGCGTCCAGGACGAGCCGGTGACGGTCAGGTCCGGGTTCGGCGCCGGGGTGCCGAAGACCTGGAACTCGGCGACCTGGCCGCCGGGGGCGCCGCTGTTGCTGGTGATCGACAGCTCGATGTTCTGGTAGCTGCCGCTGACCGGGATCGTCACCGAGTTGCCGGTGTTCGGGTCGAAGGAGTACGACTGCGCCGCCGCGAGCGTGACGAACGCGCCGCCGGACTGGTCCTGGCCGAGCACCGCGATCGTCTGCGTGCGCGCTCCCCAGGCGGAGGACGGGTTCAGTTTGACCACGACCGAGCTGAGCTGGGCGTTGCCGAGCAGGCTGGTGGTGACGGTGCTCGGGTAGGACGAGCCCTCGAAGTAGGTGGTCAGGTCGTTGTCGGTGGCGTTGGCCGGCGCGTAGATGTACGTGTACGCCGATCCGGTGGTCGGGCGGCCGACGGCGAGGTTGGTGCCGGTGGTGCCGCCTCCGGAGCCGGTGCGGGTGACGGTGTTGCTCGGCTGCGACTGGTTGCCGGCCGCGTCCTTGGCCACCACGTAGTACATGACCGTGGCCGTGTCCGCCTGGGACTCGGAGTAGGTCAGGGTGGTGCCGCTGACCGTGGCGTCGACGGCGCCGTTGCGGTAGACGACGTAGGAGGTGACCCCGACGTTGTCGGTGGAAGCGGACCAGGTCAGCTTCACGGTGCCGGATACGGGCGTGGTCACCGCGAGGTTCGACGGCGCGGTCGGCGCGGTCTGGTCGCCGGTCTGGCCGGTGCGGGTGACGCTGTTGGAGTTGCCGGACTGGTTGCCCGCGGCATCGTGCGCGCGCACGAAGTAGGTCGCGGTCAGGGTGTCCGGCTCGCTGTCGGTGTAGGTCGTCGCGGTGCCCGGGACGCTGGTGATCAGCGAGCCGTTGAGGTAGACGTCGTACCCGGTGACGCCGACGTTGTCGGTGGAGGCGCTCCAGCTCAGCGCGATCGAGCCGGACTGCGGCTGGGTGTAGGCGAGGTTGGTCGGGGCGGTCGGCGCCTGGGTGTCACCGCTGGTCGGGCCGTAGACCTCGAGCTCGCTGACCTGGCCGCCGTTCTGGACCGAGTTGGCGGTGAAGTTCAGCCGCACGTAGCGGGTGGTTGTGGCGCTCAGGTTGATCGTCACCGTGTTGGCGGAGCCGTCGAAGGTGTAGGTCGCCGACGTCACCAGCGTGGTGAAGTTGGAGTTGTCGGTGCTGCCCAGGACCGAGAAGGTCTGGGTGCGCGTGCCCCAACCGGTCGGGAGCTTGACCACGACCTTGTTGATGCTGACGGTGGAGCCCAGGTCGACCTGGACCCACTGCGGGAACGCGCCGTCGTTCGACTCCCAGTACGTGCTCTGGTTCCCGTCGGTGACGTTGCCCGACGCGTAGGTCTGGGTGTGGCTGCTCTCCGAGGTGCTCCGGTTGAGCGCCAGGTTGGCCGAGGTGGTGGTGGGCCCGTAGACCTGGAACTCAGAGAGCTGACCGGCGGGCCAGCCGGTGTTCGCGGTGAAGTTCAGCCGCAGGTAGCGCGTGGCGGTCTGGCCGAAGTTGATGGTGACCGTGTTCGCGCTGCCGTCGAAGGCGTACCCGGTGGAGGCGACGATGGTGCTGAAGTTGGTGTTGTCGGTGCTGCCCTGCACGGACAGGGTCTCGGTCCTGCTCCCCCAGCCGTTCGGCAGCTGCAGGACCACCTGGTTGACCTGGGTGCTGGCGCCCAGGTCCACTTCGAGCCACTGCGGGAAGGCGTTGTTCG
This sequence comes from Actinospica robiniae DSM 44927, assembly GCF_000504285.1. Lineage (NCBI taxonomy): Bacteria > Bacillati > Actinomycetota > Actinomycetes > Catenulisporales > Actinospicaceae > Actinospica > Actinospica robiniae. Next base: position 3,198,242 of record NZ_KI632511.1, read on the forward strand.
TGCTCTCCCAGTAGCTCGCCTGGTTCCCGTCGTTGGCGTTGCTCGGCGCGTAGGTCTGGTTGTAGCCGCTCGAACTCATGGTCTTGCCGAGCGCGAGGTTCGAACTCGCGGCCGACGCGGGCGCACTGGAGGTGATGATCGGCACGGCCGATATCAGCAGGCACGACAACGCTGCGGCCAGGAGCCGCGGCGCGCGCTTCCATTTCATGGGTCATCCCTGTTCTGCGTAGAGAAGTGTTCTGCTTAGACGGTGGCGTGGGCGGGAACCGGGGCAGATCCGACGTCGCCCGGGCGGCACCGGTCACGTTCGGGACGTGCGTGACGTGCGTGACGCGGGCCTGCCGGCGCGGGTGGCGAGCGTCCGCGCGCTGTCGAGATCGACACCACGTGTCTCTCCGGGGCTAGAGAGGGCGGAGGCACGGACACCAAGGGGCGCGTCCCTGCGGGAACTTGCGGTACCGGGTGCGAAACACAACTACATCGCGGCAAAATTTTGCGCGACCTTGGCCGAAGGTTACATACGTGCTTCGGTCTCGTCAATGGCCGTTAGCCGACCATCTTCCCCGGCGTCGCACGGTGCACGGATCTTCCGAGGACTCGGGGCCTTACACCCGATTTACGCTGCCTAGAGGCGATTCGATCCCCTCGGACTATCGGAGTTATTGCGGACACCACTTGATTAGTTGCCACTCATCATCGGGCTCTTGCAGACGCGCCTCGCCCGCCTGGCCGTGCCAGGTTGCCGCCGAGAGCGCAGCGCGTTCAGATCGGGACATGGACACCGACCGGCCTAGCCCCGAGGACGCTCCGAACGCGATCCTGCGCGGCGGCCCGTTCGAGGGCGAGCGGGTGAGGGTGACCGCACCGGTCCCGGTGGTGCGGATCAGGGGTCTGGTGCGGCACGTCTACGAGCCCACCGACCAGCCCGACGACGAGTTCCCGGCCCTCGTCGTCTACCTCCACCGGCACACGCTGGTCTACTGACCGCCCCGTAACGCCTTTCCGTCGTTTCCATCGCCTTCGTCGGCCCCGGTGCCGCCTTGCGTCGCGCCCGCCGGCGCCGAAACCCACGACGCTGGACCGCGCGCGCCGCATACGTGATGCGAAGGGGGCGGCGATGCGTGCCCTAAACCGGTTTTTTTCCTTCGCGTCGTCCATGAATGTGTGCATTTATCATTCACGCCGAAAAGAGACGAATCATAACCCTTATGCGCGATTGAGCTGCGGGGATGCACGAGGTGTACTGATATCAGCGGATCCGGAACAAGGTCGGACCCGGAAATTCAAAGCCGACACCGTTTTCAGGAGCAAAGCAAATGTCCACCACCTATCGCCTGCACGTCACCAACTCCTCCAACGCCTTCGAGAACTTCGCCGTCTACCAGAACGACCCCGACCTCGGCGTCTACAACGTCGTCAGCCTCGCCTGGTTCGCCAAGGGCGCGCACCCCAGCCAGCACCTGCTGTTCGAGTGGACCATCGACTACTCGGTCATGTGGTCCGAGGCGGGCCTGACCGGGAACTCCGGCAGCCCGGTCATGTTCACCGTCGGCCAGGAGGTGGGCGTCGACCCCTCTGACACCGGAAACAACGGCGTCGAGCTCACGTACGAGGACGGTGTCCCGCTGCTGCAGCTCGCCCCGCTGGCCGCGGGCACCCCGCAGCGCGGCAACATCTACGTCGACGAACTGGCCACGCTGCCCGACCAGAACTGCGGCTCGATCGGCCTGGCCATCGGCGGCTCCCCCGCCTACGCCGCCCCGGCGGCCCGCAACCGGCTCGAGGTCTTCACCCCGCACCCCAACTACTGGATCACCGCGGGCAACTTCGAGGCCGGCGTGGCCCTCGACGCCGAGGAGATCTCCGACCGCTCGCAGAACCTCTCCTACGCCCCTGGCGTCACCGAGCTCTGGGTCACCTTCGACCGCGGCCGCGAGTGGAGCGTGAGCGAGACCGCGGTCTGACAAACCCAGAGCCCTCCTCACCGAGGGCCGCAACAGCGAAGGGTTCCAGCACCATGCACGAGACGCACCAGGGTCGCGAGTTGCCCGAAGACGTTGCCGCACCGCACGTCATCATCCCGGGCAGCGACCTCCTCCAGGTCGAGCAGCCGACCGACGACTACCAGCGCTGCGTGGGCTATCTCATCACGGAGATGAAGGAGACCATCAGCCTGGGCACCGGCACGCTGATCAGCGTGGGCGACAACTACGGCATCCTCACCGCCGCGCACAACGTCTACGACAAGACGACGCAGAGGGCGGGGCTCAATGCCGTCTTCCTGCCCACCGTCACGCTGGGCAGGCTCAGCGAGGCCGCGATCGCCTTGCCGGGAAGCGCGATCTACATCCCGCCGACCTATCGGAACAACGTGGCCGGCCCGAAGGACTACGCGATCATCGCCCTCCGGCCCGATCAGGTTCCCGACTTCGGCGTCTATCCGACCATGGCGACGATCGCGGTGGACGACATCGCCGATGTCCAGATCACCGGATACCCGTCCCAGCCGCCGGACCCCGGCGATCCGACTCCTGCCATGTACTACGGGCGCGGGCCCCGTATCGCGAGCCCCGACACGGCGTTCCTGAGGTACAGGGCGAGCACGGCCAAGGGCATGAGCGGCAGCGGCGTGTGCCGGATCAGCAAGAACACCGGCCTGCCGGAACTCGCCACCGTCACCGGCGTCCACGTCGACGGCTTCGGCAGGGGCGATCCGACGACCTGGTTCAACTGGGCGGTCTACCTGACCGACGCCGTCATCCGGGAGCTCACGGCGCAGATCACGCCCGGCACGACCTGATCACGACCTGATCGACCCCGCGAGCGCGCGGCGGCTCCCCGACACCTCGGGCGGGCCGCCGCGCAGACGCGTCCCGTCTGCCGGTGCCCGATCGGCGCGCGATCTGATGATCCGTTCGATAACCCCCGTTCAGGTGATATCAGCCCACTCGGGTCGCACTGCGCCGTGACTCCCGCGAATCCGCGCGGACATGACGCATCATCGGACCATGGGTCGTACCGTCACTTCGCGCTGTCCGCGCAGCGACGCCCGGAGCGGGTGTTGACCTCCCGCCCCTCCCGTACGGACCCGATCGCCAGCACCGCCCGGCCCGACCGCGTCTTGCGGGGCCTGGTGGCCGCGTTCCTCGTGATCTCGGCCGCGGCGTTCGGCTGCTACGAGCTCCTGCCGGCCGGCCAGATGGCGTCCTGGGCGGTGCTCGGGATCGCCGCGCTCGCCGCCGTGGTCGTCGGAGTGATGCGGCATAAGCCGGACCCGGCGCTGCCGTGGGTGCTGTTGGGCGTCTCCCTGGCGATCGAGATCATCGCCGACCTGGTCTACCAGTCGCTCGGCGGCTCGATCGGCGGCGACGGACCCTTCCCCAGCGCAGCGGACGCGATCTATGTCGCCGTCTACCCGGTGATGATCTACGCGCTGCTGGGGTTCGTCCGGCGCGATCCGCCGGAGTACAGCCGCGGGACCCTGCTGGACGTGCTGATCGTGGCGGTCGGGTTCGGAGCGCTCAGCTGGGGAGTGTTCAGCGTTCCGGTCACACCGCTGCCGCAGCTGTCGGTGCTGGCCATGACGATCCTGTTCGCGTACCTGCTCGGGGACCCGCTGGTGTTCGCGCTCACGCTCCAACTGCCGCTGTCCGGGCGGCTGCGCTCCTGGCCGGTCTGGCTGCTGCTGCTCGGCGCGCTCGGATCGCTCTACTCCGACACCTACTTCGCGCTGACGGAGCTGCACCCGGACTGGCCGTCGGCGCCCGGTGAGATCATCGGCTATGCAGCCTTCTACATCACGTGGGGTCTGGCCGCGCTGCTGCCAGCGATGGCGAAGGTCGTGCAGCCGCCGGCGGGACGGCCCTGGGCGCTGGTCGCCCCGCGCACCTGGATCGCGCTGCTGTGCTGCGCGGCGCTGATCAGCCCGGTGCTGCTGCTCGTCAACGCCTACCGCTCCACGCCACGCGACACGCAGGTGCTGGTGGGCTGCTGCATCACGATCTTCCTGCTCGTCTTCGCCCGGCTCGTCCAGGCGATGCGGGCGTGGCAGCGCACGTCGTTGCGGCGCGAGGCCCAGGCCTATCTGCACACCCTGATCGCGGATGCGCAGGACTCCATCATCGTGGCCTCCCCGCGCGGCGAAGTGCGCTTCTCCAGCCACTCCGCGCAGCGTCTGTTCGGCGCGCGGCTCGGCCGCGGCCCGGTGTCCGGGCTCTTCACCGGCGGCGACCGGGACCGGGTCGCGCACTGCTTCGACGAGCTCGACGACGATCCGCACGCCGCGCCGCGCTGGCCGACCGCCGTACACGTGCGGTCCGCGGACGAGCGGATCGTGCGCGCCGAGGCCCGGTGGAGCGACTTGCGCGAGGATCCGGCCGTGCGCGGCATCGCGTTGACGCTGCGCGACGTGACCGAGGAGCGGCGGCTCGAGGACGAGCTGCGCAAGCAGGCGCTGACCGATCCGCTGACCGGGTTGATGAACCGTCAGGCGCTGCAGCTGCTGATGCTCCGGGACCAGAACGCGGCCGCTGAGGACCCGGGCGCCGGGGGCCTGCTGATGATCGACCTCGATGACTTCAAGGAGGTCAACGACACCCTCGGCCATCCGATCGGCGACGAGGTGCTGGTGGCGTTCGCCGGTCGGATCCTGGAGCACGTGCGCGCGGAGGACGCCGTGGCCAGGCTCGGCGGCGACGAGTTCGCCGTGCTCATGGCGCACCGCTCGGACCCGTCGATGCTCGAGGCGGTCGCGCAGCGGCTCGGCGAGGCGTTCGACGAACCGCTGGAGACCAGCGCCGGACCGCTGCGGGTGGCGGCGAGCCTAGGACTCGTCGCCTTCGGGCCGGCGGCGTACCCCGAGACGCCGGACGAGGCGCAGGCGCAGGAAGCCGACCGGGACACGGACCCCGACGCGTTGATGCGCGCGGCCGACCTGGCGATGTACGCGGCGAAGGCCGAGGGCAAGCACCGCTGGCGCCGCTATCACGCCGGCCTGCTCGACCAGGCCGTACGCCGGTCCGAGCTGCGCGCGGCCCTCGACGAGACGCTCGCGCAGGGCGCGCTCGCCGTCTGGTACCAGCCGATCGTCCACCTCGACACGCGGCAGGTCTTCGGCTTCGAGGCCCTGGTCCGCTGGCCGCATCCCACCCTCGGCCTGCTCGGGCCCGATGTGTTCATCCCGCTGGCGGAGGAGACCGGGCAGATCCTGGAGCTGGGACGGCAGGTGCTGCGGATCGCCGCGAAACAGGCGGTGGCCTGGAGTGCCCTGAGACCCGTCCCGGGCTGCTCCATCAACGTCAACGTGTCGGTGCGTCAACTGCGCGAAGAGGGATTCGTCGAGGCGGTGCGCGACGTCGTCGCGGAGGTCGGGATCGAGCCGAGGCACCTGGTGCTCGAGGTCACCGAGACGGCGCTGCTCGATCACGACGACGTCGAGGTGCGCGAGCGCCTGCAGCATCTGCGCGACCTCGGCGTCGCCATCGCGCTGGACGACTTCGGCACTGGCTACGCCTCGCTGATCTCGCTGCACGACATGCCGATCGACATCATCAAGGTGGACAAGTCGTTCACCAGCAGACTCACCACCTCCGACCGCATGCGCCGACTCGTCCGGGGCCTGCTCGCGATCGGCGAGGCGATGGGCATCCATACGATGGCGGAGGGCGTCGAGTCCTGGGAACAGCACGAACAGCTGCTCGCCCTCGGCACCCGAGCGGGGCAGGGCTTTCTGTACGGACGGCCGCTGACCCCCGCGGACGCCTCGACGGTGTGGGTGGCGCACCGCCCGCTTCCGGTGGAGGACCCGCGGACGTCGCCGGATGCGTGAACGCCGCGGCCGCGCGGCGCGATCCCCCGCCTGCTTCGGTCAGCGGGCGCGGACGTCCTTGAGCAGTCCGAGGTTCCATTCGCCCACGAAGAAGGTCTTCTCCGGATACTGATCGCGCACGGCGGCCACCGCGGCTTCCATCGGCGAGAGCACGCTCCGGCTGGAGACCGCCTGGAGGAAGGGCCGATCGGGCTCGGCCCAATCCTCGGGGCGCCCGGCCTTCTCCCGTCCGCGGGCGACGACCCTGCGCGCCGACCAGCGCACCGCGCGATCGAGGTAGTCGACCGGATGTTGATTGTGGCTGCGGTGCCATGCGGCATCATCGAGGGCGACGACCAGGACGAGCTCCGCGCGCTCGGCGAAATGCCGATCCCAGAACCACGGTCCGCCGCCGGCGAGCCAGCGCGGCTCCGCGGCGAGCTGCCGGGCGACCTCTTCGAGCTCCGCCGCATCACGCGGCACACCTTCGCGGTCGTACAGGTAGGGGCGACTGACGATCGGTTCCAGGCCCAGCGTGGTCCTCATGTGTCCATAGGTGGAGGTCTCGTATCCGGGCACGTAGACCTCGGTTACCCCGCCGTCGAGCAGCTTCGCCCAGAGCTCGTCCTTCCCCTGCTGGGGGACGGCGTCCTGGGGCACGGCGTCCTGGGGGACGGCGTCCTGGGGAACGGCGTCCTGGGGAACGGCGTCCTGGGGCCCCTCCGGATTCTCCACCACAAGCCATGCTAATCACGTCCTTCCCACAAGGGCGGAACCCACCGATCCGCCGTATGGGGGAAAGACGCGGACCGGGCCGGACACGCGGCGCGCCACGGCATCAGAGCACGCAAATCCTGGCTTTAGATGAACGGCATGTCATGGACACTCCCCTATCGCGCGGCGCTGTCGGCTTTCGTCGGCGCGGTCGCCCTCGTCTCGACGCTGTCGGCGCCGGCCCACGCCGCGGAGCAGCCGGTGGCGGCGCCGGCCTACTCCACTTCGCACATGCCGGCGCCGCCCCGCCTCCCCCGCGACTTCCGCGGCAAGGGCACGTGGATCGTCCGCGACCTCGGCATCACCGTGCCCTTCACCTGGGAGGGCAGAGACGGCGACAGCCAGATGACCGCCGGCGGCCCGCGGTACCCGATCTGGTTCACGAACCTGATCTACCGCGGTTCGCTCTACACCTTGACGTACAAGTGGCCCGGCCCGGTCTCGCACGCGTGCTCCCGGATCCCCGGCTTCGGCCTCACCCAGCTGAACGACGCCCTGCGCGGCGCGCGCTTCGTCGGCTCCGAGATCCTCCAGGGCAGTGCGGACCGGCGGGTGAACCACTGGCGGGTCGGCGTCGTCGTGCCGAAGCGCCCGCCCGGGAGTTTCCTGCGGCTCCCCCTCGCGCTGGGCGACGTCTACGTCGACCAGGACGACCGCGGCACCTTCTGGCAGGTCCTCCAGTTCGGCGTCCAGAACCTCTTCGACCCCCAGCTGGACGAGTGGCTGCAGATGCGCACCTTCGACCACCGGCCCGGCGTGGTCGACCTCCCGCGGCGCTGCGCGGCGCTCGCGCAGACCTGACGGCTCGTCACGGGCTCGCCCCCGGGCTCGCAGGCCCGGGGGCGGCCTCACCCGGTCGCGCGCTCCGTCGCCACCTGCCCGTAGCCCGCCATCAGATGGTCGACGAGGCACAGCAGCACATCGCGGCTGACCGTGCGGTGGCGCAGGTCCCCCATCAGGATGGGGACGCGCGGGTCGAGGTCGAGGGCGTCGCGCACCTCCGCGATCGAGCGCTCCAGGCGTCCGTCGAAGCAGTTGACCGCGACCACGAACGGGATGCCGCGGTTCTCGAAGAAGTCGATGGCGCCGAAGCTCGACTGCAGCCGCCGGGTGTCGGCGATCACCACCGCGCCGAGTGCCCCGAGCACGAGGTCGTCCCACATGAACCAGAAGCGGTCCTGCCCCGGCGTGCCGAAGAGGTAGACCACCAGGTCGGGGCTGATCGTGATGCGCCCGAAGTCCATCGCCACCGTCGTGGTGACCTTCTCGCCGATGCCGGCCATGTCGTCCACGCCGACGCTCGCGACCGTCAGGTACTCCTCGGTGCGCAGCGGCGCGACCTCGCTCACCGCCCCGACCATCGTCGTCTTGCCCACGCCGAAGCCGCCGGCGATCAGGAACTTCACCGCGGCCGCCGCGCTGCCCTCGCGCGGGCCGGACCACGGCTCAGAGCCGTCGTAACCCATCTCGCACCGCCTCCAGGAGTCGTTTGTCCGGCTGCTGCCCGGCCGTCACGGCCCGCGGATGACGGGTGGTCACGGCGCCCAGCGCGATCAGGTCGCAGATCAGGATCTTCGTCACGGCCACCGGGAGGTCGAGCTCCGCGGCGAGCTCGGCGATGGCCGTGGGGGTGGCGCATCGGTCCAGGATGAAACGGTGCTCCGGCTCGAGGCCGCGCACCGGCAGCTGCGCCGGCGGCGGGTCGATCGCGGCGACCACCGTGATCAGGCTCAGATCCGGCCGGGCGGAAGCGGTGCGGCCCTGGGTGATCGTGTACGGCCGGACCGAGGAGTTCTCCGGATCGTCATCGAGGGGCACGTCGGCCCAGTGGCGCTCCGGCATCGGCTCCCTCCTCGCCGTGTTCCGGACCGACCCGGGTCTCGGTGCCGAGGTGCCGGCCGACCTGCAGCACCAGGGTGTGCATGGCCACCGCCATCACCTCGGCGTCCACCTCCTGGTCCGCCAGCACGGCGAGGTGCGTGCCGTGGCCGGCCGCGCTGACGAACAGCCACAGGCCCGCCAGCTCCACGATGATCTGGCGCACGCCGCCGCCGCCGAACAGCTCGCCGACCCCGCGGGCCAGGCTCTGCTGCCCGGTGGCGATCGCGGCCAGCCGCTCGGCGTCGGCGCGCTCGATCCCCTTCGACTGGCTGACCACGAGGCCGTCGTCGGACAGCACGATCGCGTGCCGGGTGCCGGGGACCTGGTCGACCAGGCGGTCGAGCAGCCAGTCGAGGTCGCGGTCGGTGGCCGTGGTGCGCTGCGGCAGGGAGGATCGCTCTGTCATCGTTCGCCTTCTTCCGTGTTCGGTTCGCCCTCGGCGGCCAGCCGCGCCAGCCGGGACTGGCGTTGGAAGGCGCCGACCGTGGCCCCGGCCCGTCCCGGTCGCACCGGTTCCGGCGCCGCTTCGGCCTGCGCCGGCTCGGCGGCAGCGCCGTTTCCGTCGCCGGGCCTGCGCAGCTCCGTCACCAGGCTCGCCTGGCGTACCCGGCGCGGCAGCGGATCGAGCCCGGACCCGCCGTCCGGGACCGCCGCCGGCAAGCCGACGGCCGCGAGTGCCGGCTCGGGCTCGGGCACGCCGATCCGCTCCGGCGCGCTCGCTTCGACCGGCAGCGCGGCCGCCTCTTCGGCGGCGGCGATGATCGCCGAAAGCCGGCTGCCGGCTTCGAACTCGTCGTCGTCGGCGATGGAGGGCGGCAGCTGCTCCTCGCTGAGCACGAGCTCGGCCGGGATCAGCACGACCACGCGCGTGCCGCCGAAGGAGGAGGGCCGCAGCTCGACCTTCACCCCGAGGTTCGCCGCCAGCCGGGCCACCACGTACAGGCCGAGGCGCGCGTCGTCGGCCCGGGAGAGCACGTCCATCCGGGGCGGCTCGATCATCATAGCATTGATCTCAACATACTGTGCATCGTCCATGCCGACGCCGCGGTCCTCGATCTCGACCGCCAGGCCGTGCGACACCGGCGCGGCGCTCACCTCGACCGGCGTCGGCGGCTTGGAGAAGGAGACGGCGTTCTCCATCAGCTCCGCGAGCATGTGCACGAGCGCGCCGACCGCGCGTTCGGCGATCCACACCCGGCTGCGCGTGTCGATCCGGATCCGCCGGTAGTCCTGCACCTCGCCCTGGGCCGAACGCAGCACGTTGAGCAGCGGGACCGGCTTGCGCCAGCGCCGTTGCGGCTGCCCGCCGCCGAGGATGACCAGGTTCTCCTCGTACCGGCGCAGCCGCGTGGTGAGATGGTCGAGGTCGAACAGGCCCTCGAGCATCGCGGAGTCCTCGTACTGCCGCTCCATCTCGCTCAGCCGCTTCATCTGCAGGCCGATCAGCAGCTGCGTGCGCCGCGCGATGCGCTGCAGCAGCCGCTCGAAGCCGCGGTACTGCTCGACCTGCCGCACCGACGTCTCCAGCGCGCTGCTCCGGGCCGCGTTCAGCGCCCGGCCCAGCATGCCCAGTTCGTCGCCGCTGTAGCGCAGCTCCGGAAGTTCCGCGGCCGCGTCGACCTGCTCGCCCCGCCGCATCCGCTCGACCACCTCGGGCAGCCGCGTCTCGAGCCGGATCGCCGCCTCGCGCAGCGCGGAGATGCGCCGCCGCAGCCGGCCGACGAGCCAGGAGGTGAACGCGATCACCAGGATGACGCCTACCGCGCCCAGGACGCTCTGCAGGATCAGGTGCGAACGCAGCGAACTGAGCACCTCGTTGCCGCTCGCCAGGATGTAGCCGGTCTCGACCTGGGTCACCTGCATGAGCCGCGGATCGAGCGCGGCCGTGACCTGCTGCCACTGCCGGCCGAGCGCCGGCGACACCGCCGTGTCGCCGCTGCCCGCGGACTCGGGCGCGCTGAGCAGGCTCTGCTCGACCGCGGTCTTCTGCTGCCAGGTCGAGCCGGTGATCAGGCTCTGGTAGAGGCCTGAGATAGACGCCGGGAAGCTCGGGATGACCTCGTCCTGGTAGATGAACTGCTGGGCGCCGACGGCCTGGGCGATCTCAGCACGCTGAGCGCCGGTCAGCCGGCCGGAGGCCGCGCCGGCGGTGATGATCGCGTCCTCGCGCGAGATCATCTCCTGTCCCCAGGCCGGGAGCATCGTCGGCGCGACCTTGACGTCGATGTCTGCGACGCCGGTTTTGCTCAACGCGGTGAACAGCGACAGGTCCGAGCCGACCAGGGCCGTGTACTCGTCGAAGGCCTGCTGCTGCGTGGCCGTGCCGTTGTCGATCGCGGCCCGGTAGGCCGGAAGCTTCGTCAGGCCCGCCTCGAGCTGCTGCAGGCTCGCGGTGATGTCCGCGGGCATCCCGCCGGAGAGCGAGGAGAGGATCGTGGCCGAGGCGTCCGTGGCCTTGCGCGCCTGCGCCAGTTTCGCTTTGTACGCCGCGGGATCCGCCAATGCGGCCGCGTTCAGCTGGCGCTCCTGCTGGAGGGCGTAGAAGATCTCGACCGTCGGGACCGACCCGTTGTGGACGACCACGCTGTTCTCGCGGTTCTTCGCAGTCTGCCAGTCGCTGTAGAGCTGCCCCGAGTTGTCGGCCAGCAGCGCCACCATCGCGGCGCTGGGGACGAACGCCAGGACGAGCAGGACGACGCGCAGGGAGAGCTGCCGGCCGTCGCCGTTCTCCGCGGTCCGCCGGCCCTGCGCCGTTCGCTGAGGCCGTGCCGTTCGCGCATGGAGTGCCACCAAAAGCCCCCACCAGGCTCGCATAGACGGCCACCGCGTTCGGGGCCGAGCGTTGACGCACGGATACTACCCGTCACGGTAGCCACCGCCAATCACGACTCTGCGACGTTTCGTGAAGGCCTGGACCGGAGCCGTCCGGGAGGCGGGCGGAGAACGGGGCGAGGAGCAGGGCGAGGGTAAGAACTTGCGATTGCATCGCAAGAAAATCTTGCAAGCTTGCATCATCGCGCTAATCTCAAAGAAATTTTCGACGCAAGGCTTGTGGACTCCCTGACGCCGGCTTTACTGTCAGCTCACCTCGCGGCGTTCGCCCAGCCCCGAGTCCGCTTGCGCCACCTGACTGAGAGAGGCGAACACTTTCGATGTCCCCGAACATCCCCGCCGCCGGACCCGCCTGGTCCGGCGGGCCCCGGCCGAGGCGCAAGACCCCGGTGACGATCGCCCTGGTGACCGTCGCCACCGGCACGCTCACCCTGACCGGCGCCGGCGCCGCCCACGCGGCCTCCGGTGCCACCCCGACCGCGGTCACCCGGGCCGCCCTCGACCCCTCGCTCGTGGCCGGCCGCGGCGCGGCCGTGGGCTTCCAGGAGCAGGAGGCCGAGAACGCGGTCACCGACGGCACCGTGATCGGGCCGAGCACCACGGCCTACACGCTGCCCGCGGAGGCCTCGGGCCGGTCCGCGGTCACCCTGGACCCGGGCCAGTACGTCGAGTTCACCCTGCCGGCCGCGACCAACGCGATCACCGTGCGCTACAGCATCCCGGACGCGCCCGACGGCGGCGGCATCACCGCCCCGCTGGACGTCACGGCCAACGGCCGCGACCAGCGCGTCATGACCCTGACATCTCAGTACTCGTGGCTCTACAACGAGTATCCGTACTCCAACGACCCGAACGCGGGGCCGCTGGACCCGGACTGGTGGACCACCGAGTGCAGCTGCGTGCCGGACCAGACCACCCCGGAGCCGACCTTCCCGACCCCGTGGCGGCCGAGCCACTTCTACGACGAGGAGCGGCTCTTCCTCGGCAAGACCTACCAGGCCGGCCAGAAGATCCGGCTGTCCGTGCCGACCTCGGGCGGCGTGGCCACCACGGTCGACCTGATGGACTCGCAGCTCGTCGCGCCGCCCAAGGTGGACCTGAAGGCGCTCAACGTGCTGCTGTTCGGCGCCGACCCGACCGGCCGGCGTGACTCGGCACCCGCGCTCAACGCCGCGATCGCGCTCGCCCAGAAGACCGGTCTGAAGGTGTACGTCCCGCCGGGCACCTACCAGGTGAACCAGCACATCATCGTCGACAACGTGACGATTGAGGGCGCCGGCAACTGGTACACCGTCTTCAAGGGCCACCAGGTCACCCTGAGCACGCCCGCGCCGGACGGCTCCGTGCACACCGGCGTCGGCTTCTACGGCAAGGACGCGTCGGCGGGCGGCAGCGACAACGTCCACCTGTCCGGGTTCGCGATCGAGGGCGACGTGCGCGAGCGCATCGACACCGACCAGGTCAACGGGATCGGCGGATCGTTCAACGACTCGACCTTCGACGGCCTCTACATCCAGCACACGAAGGTCGGCATCTGGCTCGACGGCCCGATGACGAACGACAAGTTCACGAACAACATGATCGTGGACCAGATCGCGGACGGCATCAACTTCCACACCGGCGTGACCGACTCGGTCGCGTCGAACAACTTCATCCGCAACACCGGCGACGACGGCATGGCCATGTGGTCGCAGACCACTGAGGACGCGGACGACACCTTCGACCACAACACCGTGCAGACGCCGGTCCTCGCGAACGGCATCGCCCTCTACGGCGGCACGGACAACACGGTCTCGAACAACCTGATCGCGGACCCGATCCGCGAGGGCAGCGGCATCCAGCTCGGCTCCCGGTTCACCTCGCAGGCCTTCACCGGGCACGCGTGGATCACGAACAACACCACGGTCCGCGCCGGAACCTACGAGCTGAACTGGAACATCGGCCTCGGCGCGATCTGGATCTACGCGCTCGAGCAGAACATCAACGCCGACATCGAGGTGGTCGGGGACGACTTCCTCGACAACACCTACAACGCGATCATGCTGGTCTCCGACTACTCGGTCAAGGACCTGTATTCGATCACGAACGTCCACTTCAAGAACATCGAAGTGGACGGCACCGGCACCTCGGTGGTCAGCGCCCGCTCGGCCGGCAACGCCACGTTCCAGAACGTGGTGGCCCGCAACGTCGGCGCGGTCGGCATCAACAACTGCGGCGCCTTCGACTTCACGCCGGCCGGCTCCGAGTTCACCGTGACCGACCTCGGCGGCAACACCGGGGGCGGCACGACCGGCCCCTGGCTCGCCTCCTGGGAGCTGCCGAACACCATCACCTGCGACGACCGGCCCCCGGTCGTGGTGCCGCCGGTGCCCTCGCCCTGGTCGTAACCCCTAGCGGGCAGGGAGAGCAAGTAAGTAGTGACATATCAGACCACTTCGCCCGGCCGGGTCAGCCCGGCCGGGCGAAGTGGCGTTGAGAAGCCCGGGCAGATCGTCCGGAGCACATGTTGCGAACAGCTTAGGACGGCTAAAGTATGGTCAGTTCTTTGCCGATCCACGAAGCCCCGTCTGAAAGGGTGCGCGGTGAACTTGCGCCGACCGGCTCCGACCGCAAACGACCTGGCACTGCCGAGCACGGCACGGATCTACGACTACCTGTTGGGCGGGCACGAGAACTACAAGGTGGACCGCGAAGCCGCCAAGAACATGGTCGCCGCGGTCCCCGACTCGCCGACGGCGGTCCGGTCCAACCGCGCGTTCCTCTACCGCGCCGTGCGCTTCCTGGCCGGTGAAGCCGGAATAACGCAGTTCATCGACATCGGTTCCGGTCTGCCCACGCAGCTGAACGTGCACCAGGTCGCGCACGGCATCCGCCCCGACGCCCACGTGGTCTACGTCGACTACGACCCGCTGGTCAACGCCTTCGGCAACGCCCTGCTGTCCACCAGCGAGACGGTCTCCTTCGCCCGAAGGGACCTGCGCCTGCCCGGCGAGGTGCTCGGCGACCCCCAGGTGCGCAAGCTGATCGACTTCGACCGCCCGGTGGCCGTGCTGCTGATCGCGATGCTCCAGTTCATCGACGAGGACGAGGACCCGAACAGCATCGTCGCCCAGCTCCTCGACGCCCTGCCCTCCGGCAGCTACGTCGCCATATCGCACGTCGTGGACGAGCCGCGCACCCGCGCCATCGCGGAGGTCCAGCAGCGCGCCAACACCCACGCGTGGACGCCCCGCTCAGCCGAGCGGATCCGCCGCTTCTTCGACGGCCTCGAGCTCGTCGAGCCGGGCCTCAGCGTCGCCTGCCGCTGGCGCCAGGATCCTGACATCCCCATGCTCCCCCGCCCGGCCGACCTGCCCATCCTGCTCAACCCGGACGGCACCGAGCAGGACGTCGACTGGCTGCTCGCCGGGATCGGCCGCAAGCCGTAGCCGACCTGTTCGAGAAGACCCACTGGTCTGACGAATAAATTTCTCCCTCCGCTGTCCTAGCGACCCGGCCCCGTTCGCGTCTATCAGAACGAGGCCGGCGAAAGGGAGGGGCGGGCGTGGACCGCGCGAGCGAGCAGCGCTACTGCGACTTCGTCCTGTCCCGGCGCGCCGGCCTGCTCCGCGAGGCGTACCTGCTCGTCGGCGACGTGCACCTGGCCGAAGACCTGGTGCAGACGGTGCTGGCGAAGATCTACGTCGCCTGGCACCGGGTGAGCGCGAGCGACGCGCCGGACGCGTACGTCCGCAAGATGCTGATCAACACGAACGTCTCCCGGCACCGCCGGCGCCGGGTGGCCGAGGTGCTGACCGACGCGCCGCCGGACGCGGCCGACCTGGCGTCGGCGCAGTCGCACGCTCCGAGCAGCGCCGTCATCGAGGCGCTGATGGGCCTTTCCCGGCGTCAGCGGACCGCGATCGTGCTGCGGTTCTGGGACGACCTGCCGGAGTCCGCGGTGGCCGAGCTGATGGGCTGCTCGGTCGGTTCCGTGCGCACGCACACGGCCCGGGCGATGGCCCGGCTGCGCGCCGTGCCCGATCTGCGGCAACCGGCCGCGCACGAGAGATGAGGCGAGATGGCCGAGCTGATTCGATCCGGCGAGCCGGACGACGAATGGATCAGACCCCTGCTGACGATGGCGACCGGCGCCGTCGCGGCCGGTCCGGTCAGCCGGGAACAGCTGATCGCCGACGGCCGGAGCCGCCTGGCCCGTCGCAGGGTCCTGGCAGGCACCGCCCTCACCGCGGTGCTGGCGTTCGCGCTCGGCGGATACGCCGTCGCCGAACGCACCGGCGCGGGCGGATCCGGGCAGGTCGCCGTGACCGTTTCGGCGACGGCGACCTCGGGCTCGTCCCCCGCCTCGTCGCCCACGCCCCGCACTTCCTAGGACCAGTCCGTTGCTCCGCGCCGCATCCCGACCCGCGCTCCGCCTGCCGCCCGCCGTGCGCCGCCCGCCGCTGGCCGAACGCCTCGTCGCGCCCTTCCCGCCGGAGTTCTTCCGATGCGCCGACTGGATCGTGCCGCTGCTGGTCACCGTCCTCGGCGGCCTGCCGCGGTTCTGGAACCTCGGCCGGCCGGACGCGGTGGTCTTCGACGAGACGTACTACGCCAAAGACGCGTGGTCGATGTACCGCTACGGCTGGGAGCACTCGTGGCAGCGCTCTGCGGTCGCCGATCCGGCGCTGGTCGGATCCGGCGGCGTCGGGCCCGGCGCTCACGGCGCGACCCTGTTCGGCTGCCAGCCGACCTGCGCGGAATTCGTCGTGCATCCGCCGATCGGCAAGTGGATCATCGGCTTCGGCGAGCAGATCTGGGGCCTGAACCCGGTCGGCTGGCGGCTGATGCCGGCCCTGCTCGGCACCCTCGCGATCTTCATCCTGGCCCGCACCGCACGCCGGATGTTCCGCTCCACCCTGTGCGGTGCCATAGCCGGCCTGCTGTTCTCGTTCGACGGTCTCGCCTTCGTGATGGCGCGCACGGCTCTGCTCGACGACGTGCAGATGTTCTTCCTCCTCGCCGGATTCTCCTGTCTGGTCGTGGACCGCGACCGCACCCGTGCGCGTATGGCGGCGTGGGCCGTGCACCGGCGGCGCGAGGATCCCGGCCCGCTGCCGATCCGCGAGTCCGGGCCTCGTCTCGGCGTGCGGCGCTGGCGGCTGCTCGCCGGAGTGTGCCTGGGGCTCGCGACGGCGACGAAGTGGAACGGTGTGTTCTTCCTCCTCGCATTCATGCTGCTGTCTTTGGCGTGGGACCGTGGAGCCCGCCGCGCGATCGGCGTGGCGCGGCCCACCCGCGCCGTCCTGCGCGCAGACGCGCCTTGGGCCGTCCTGGCGTTGCCGGTCACCGCGATCGGCGTCTTCGTGGCCTCATACGCCGGCTGGTTCGCGGACACCTCGCACGGCGGCGGCTGGGATCGGTTCTGGGCGCAGGCGAATCCGCCCCGCGGCTTCGACATACCGTTCGGCCGTGCCCTCGCCGGCTGGACCCCGGATTCGTTGCGCTCCTTCTGGTTCTACCTCGCCCAGCAATATCAGGCGAGCGTCAACATCACGACTCCGCACCCTTATATGTCGAACCCGTGGTCCTGGCTGGTGCTCGGCCGCCCGGTGGCGTTCTACATCGGGCCGTCCGGCTGCTCGGCGAGCAGCGGCGTCTGCTCCGAGGTGCTGGCGCTCGGCAACCCGCTGCTGTGGTGGCTCGGGTGCGCGTCGCTGCCGTACCTGGCGTGGCTCTGGCTGGGCCGGCGGGACTGGCGCGCCGCCGCGATCCTGTGCGCGGAAGCCGCCGGGCTGCTGCCCTGGATGCACTACGCCCAGCGCACGATCTTCTCGTTCTACGCCGTCTCCTTCGCGCCGTTCGTCGCGCTCGCCGCCACGATGACGCTCGGCGCGATCATCGGCCGCGCCGACGCATCCGTGTCCCGGCGCGCCTGGGGCGCCGCAACAGCCGGAACCGTGATGATCGGCGTGGTCCTGTTGTTCGGATATTTCTATCCGCTCTACACCGGCGAGACGATTCCGTACGACGACTGGCTCGACCGCATGTGGCTGCCCTCCTGGGTGTGAGCCTCGTCTTCTCCACGGAAGGTGCGGCGATAGGCAGACGGTGAGACACCGACCTTCTCGCGCAGCGCCCGGCGCAGGTTGGCGCCGGTGCCGAAGCCGGCCCGCTCGGCGATCTGGTCCACCGCCAGCTCGGAGTCCTCGAGCAGTTGGCGGGCGTAATCCAGGCGCTGCGCCGCGAGCCACACGCCCACGCTGACCCCTGTCTCGGCGCGGAACCGGCGGGTGAAGGTGCGCACGCTCATTCCCGAGTGCCGAGCCAGCTCCTCGAGGCCGAGGGGCCGACCGAGACGCTCGACCGCCCACGCGCGGGTGGCCGCGGTGCCGCCATCGGCGGCAGGCGGAATCGGGCGCTGCACGTACTGCGCCTGCCCGCCTTCGCGCCGCGGCGGGACCACGCACAGACGCGCCGCCAGGTTCGCCACCGCGCTGCCGTGATCGCGCCGGATCACGTGCAGGCAAAGGTCGATCCCGGCGGCGACGCCGGCGGAAGTCAGCACGTCGCCGTCGTCGATGAACAGCACGTCCGGCTCGACCCGCACCGACGGGAACAGCCTCTGCAGGGCCGAGGCCTCCGCCCAGTGCGTCGCCGCCGGACGCCCGTCCAGCACGCCCGCGGCGGCGAGGACGAAGGCGCCGGTGCAGATGGCGATCAGCCGGGTGCCCGGCCGGATCTCCTTGAGTGCGCGCTGAATCGGCTCGGCGAGCAGACCGCCCTCGATGATCTCGCCCAGCGCGTGCGAGGGCGGGATCACCACCGAGTCAGCAGTCGCCAGGAGGCGGGCATCATGCACGACGACGACCGCGTAGTCGGCGTCGGTACGCACCGGCCGGCCGTCGACCGAGCAGGTGAGGACCTCGTACAGCGGCGCGTAACCGTGCTGGGCCGCCCGGGCTCCGCCGAAGATGCGGCCCGGGATGGCGAGCTCGAACGGCACCACCCCCGGCAGGGCGAGCACGACCACTCGATGCGGACGAGGGTGCGACAGGGATTCGGTCACCATGGCCCGATCCTTTCATATGCTGTCCATCCGGCCACTAGGCGGTACCCGGCCACGGCAGCGAGAGTAAGGACTATGAGCGAGAAGACGATGCAAGCGGTCGTCGCCGAGAGCGCCGGCGGCCCGGAAGTCCTGACCCTGCGCGAGGTCCCGAGGCCGGTACCGGGGCTGACGGAGATCCTGGTGCGGGTGCGAGCGGCCGGAGTGAACCCGACGGACTGGAAGACGCGCGCGGGCAGGGGCCTGGGCACCCGCAGCTTCCCGACCATCCTCGGCTATGACGTCGCCGGCGTGGTCGAAGAGGTGGGGCCGGGCGTGACGATGTACAAACCCGGCGACGAGGTGCTCGGGATGCCGCTGTTCCCGACGCCGCCCGGCGGCTATGCGGAATTCGTCGCCGCGCCCAGCCGCCATTTCGTGCGCAAGCCCGCGGCGTTGAGCTTCGAGGAGGCGGCCGGCTTGCCGCTGGCTGCGCTGACCGCGTGGCAGGGCCTTTTCGACACAGCGAAGCTGACGGCGGGTCAGCGCGTGCTGGTGCACGCGGCGGCGGGCGGGGTGGGCCACCTCGCGGTGCAGATCGCGAAGAGCGCAGGCGCCTACGTCATCGGCACCGCCAGCGCGGCCAAGCACGATTTCGTCCGCGCACTCGGCGCCGACGAGATGATCGACTACCGAAGCGTGGACTTCGCGCAGGTGCTGCGCGAGACCCCGGTCGACGTGGTCTTCGACCCGATCGCAGGCGACTACAGCGCGCGCTCGATCAGCGTCCTGAAGGACGGCGGCGCGCTGGTGTCGATTCTTCCGGTGCCCCCGGAGGCGGCGGAAACGGCACGGGTCCGCGCGATCCCCACCGGATTCACTTTGGTGGAGCCGGATCGGCTCGGCCTGACCGCCATCGTCGGCCTGGTGGAGCAGGGCCGGCTCCGCGTCGAGATCGACTCGGTCTTCCCGCTCGCCGAAGCCGCGCAGGCACACCGCCGCGGGGAGACGAACCGCGCCAGCGGCAAGATCGTGCTGCGGGTCTGAGCTTTCGCTCCTCCCCCACTCGCCGCGTGCCTGTCCGCTTCGGCAGGTCAGCCCCCGCCGGGCGGTGCGGATCGCCGCCGCTCGGCGCGTTGCGCGAGCACGTCGAGAACCCGACGCCACGCCGGCGACGCCGCGAGGATCAGGGCGAAGACCGGCGTCGGGTTCTCCGGGCGGCTGCTGCCGCCCGCGTGCCCGACCTCCCAGGCCTCCAGGTCGTCGATGAGTCGATCGACGCACGGATCGTGCGGATCCCAGTCGACGGACTGGTCGCAGGCGAGATACAGCCGCATCTTCTCGGGATCCGCGAAGCCGGCGTGTTTCTCCCGCACCCACCGTGGCACCGCCTCCGGCTCCGCCGCCTGCATCAGGATGAGCCAGTCGCGCTCGAGCCGGACCGTGCGTTCGCTGACTCCGAGGCTGCGCAGCCGATTCAAGACGGCGACCAGTTCGCCGGGCAGGACGAGCTCTTCGCCACTCGCGAGCCCGGCGATGCGGCGGCGATGCTCGGCGAGCTGGTCGATCTTGGCTTGCAGCGCGATGTCGATCCGGCTGACGGCGGCCGCGAACTCCTCCGGCTCCGCGTGCAGCAGCGCGTCGATGCGGGAAAGCGGCACCCCGGCTTCGGCCAGAGTCCTGATCCGAACGAGATCCACCGCCGCTTGCGCGTCATACCGGCGGTAACCGGAGGCGTCCCGCTCGGGCTCTGGCAGCAAGCCGACCTGGTGGTAGTGGCGGACGGTGCGCACGGTCACGCCGGCGGTCGCCGCGAGCTGCCCGATGGTGAGCACCGCCACCTCCGGTCCGAGAGAACGTGGTCGAGCCGAGTCTAGGCGCATGGTCACGCGGCGCGGGTCACCCGATCGACGACGTCGAGCACCGCGCCGACCACGATGTCAGCGTGCGTGAAGCACAACTGGAGGTGGCCGACGCCGGACACGACGCGATGCTCCCCCGACGTCACCGAACCCGCCACGGCAGCGGCCATCTTCCGCATCCCTTCATGAATTGCACGCAGCGCCTGCTCCGGAATCTGCGCCTGTGGGCCGGGATCGACGCCCTCCGCAGTGATCGCGATCAGCGGCACGTCGGGAAGCCCCGGCCCGCCTCGAAGCTCGTCCGCGAGCGCGACCAAGGTGCCCCGCTCGACGATGCCTACCCGCAGCCATTCGTCGCTGAGGTGCGCATCGATCAGCGGCTGCTGCAGTTGCTCCGGATATCCCGCCACCAGCTCGGTGAACATCGCGCGGAGAGCCGGACGCATCGCGCGGGTCTTCTCGAGGACCAGTTCCGTTTGCCCGCCCGCGGCAGGGCTCGCCGCGGTTGGCATGAACGTGTCCCAGTCGCGATGGAAGCCGTCCAGCCATACCAGCCCGGCCACATCGTGCGGGTAGAGCTGCGCGAACCGATGCGCATAGGCGCCGCCGAGAGAGTGCGCGACGAGGATGTACGGCCCGGCGAGGTCCAGAGCGCGGAGCAACTCGCGCAGCTCCTCAGCGACCGCGGACGCAGTGCGCGGCAGCGGAACCCGATCGCTGTATCCGCTGCCGCCACGGTCGTAGACCAGCGCAGTGCAGAACTCTGAAACCCCTTGCTGCGCAGCGAGGTAGTCCAGCCCCGAGGCACCCGCGCCCGGCAGGAAGACCACGGCCGGCCCGCCGCTGCCCACCTCATGCACCCACAGGCGGTGGCCGCCGACCTCCTGGAATCCGCCGATAGGCGGCGCAGGCGGCGACGTGGGCGCGGATCGGGCCTCGGAAGCGAAGTTCTTCGTCATGGTGCAAGGCTGCAACCCTGACGCAGCGTCAGGGTCAAGGCCTGCGGCTGGCGGAAGTCTGACGACGGACCCGTCAGCAGTCAGAGCCAGATCGTCGCCAGCCAGACCGTGGCGGCGGCCAGCAGGACGAGGCCGAGGTTGAGGGCGATCTGGCGGTCGCCACGGCGCAGATGGACGCGCGTGGCGAGGATCTGCAGGAGCACGAAGCCGACAGCCGCGGCGAGGGCGAGCCACGGGGCGATGCCGGTCAGCGGCGGCAGGATCAGGCCGATCGCGCCCAGCACCTCGACCGCTCCGATGGCGCGCACGGCCCGCATCGGCGTGGTGTCGACCCACGCCATCATCGGCAGCAGTTGCTCCCGGCTCTGGATCAGTTTGATCCCGCCGCCGTAGAGATAGAACAAGGCCAGCACGCCGGCGACGATCCAGAACGCGATATGCATGGCGCCATTGCACCGGCTCGCCCGCACCGCCGTCCAACACTTCTTCCGGCAGCCTGATACCCCTGGGGTATCGTGACTGCTCATGGAGCTGCGTACGCTGCGCTACTTCGTGGCCGTGGCCGAGGAGCTGCACTTCGGGCGGGCGGCTGTGCGGCTGCGGATGAGCCAGCCGCCGCTGAGCCGCGCGATCAAGCGACTCGAGATCGAGGTCGGCGCGGTGCTGCTGCAACGCTCCCCGGCCGGTGTCGCCCTCACTCCGGCGGGTGCGACGATGCTCGACGAGGCCCGCGCGCTGCTCGCGCAGGCCGATCGGCACCGGTTCCGCCGCCCTCGATCACGCCGTAGACGACGCCGGTGATGCCGAGGAGTTCAACGCCGCGCTGCTGCGGCTGCTCGCGAACGTCTTCGCGGAGCACGCCGCAGCCCGGGCCACTGTCTGAGCCGGATTCGTCCCGTCAGCCGGCAGAGCTCAGCTGGGTGAAGCGGATGCTGTTGCCGAAGGGGTCGCGCAGGCCGCAGTCGGTCCCGTAGTCGCGTTCGGTCAGCTCGTCGGTGAACTCGACGCCCTTGGCCAGCAAGGTCTCGTAGGTCTTGCGGCAGTCGTCGGTGGTGAAGAACAGCGAGCCGCCCATCGCGCCCTTGGTGAGCAGCTCCCGGACCTGGTCCGCGGTCGCCTCGTCCAGCCGCGGCGGGCCGGGCTTCTCCAGCAGGATCGCGCGGTCGGGCCGACCGGGCACCTGAACGGTGAGCCACCGCATGAAGCCGAGATCGGCGTCGGTGTTGACCTCGAGGCCGAGCTTGCCGACGTAGAAGTCCAGCGCCTCGTCCTGGTCGAGCACGTAGATCTGCGAAATGTTGATCGAAGTGAACATGTCAGCAACGGTAGTGCGCGGACCCGGCCTGGTGCTTATCCGAAAGCGCCAAACGGCTCAGCCCCGCGGCCGCATCCAGGCCATCGCGAAACAGGTCGGCACCTCCGGCAGCGGCCCGCGCCGGCGGTAGTCGGACGGAGACTCGCCGACGATCTCCCGGAACGTGCGGCTGAAGGTCCCCAGGCTGGTGAAGCCGACCTCCATGCAGATCTCGGTCACGCTCCGGTCGCACGACCGCAGCAGGAACATGGCCCGCTCCACCCGCCGACGCTGCAGGTAGCGGTGCGGCGTCTCACCGAACGTGGCACGGAAGACGCGGATGAAGTGGCGCGGGGAGACGTGCGCGATCTGGGCCAGCGCGGGCACGTCCAACGGCTCGGCGTAGTCCCGATCCATCGCGTCGCGGGCGCGCAGCATGCGACGGTTGGTCTCCTCCACGGCACGGTTCATCTCGTGATCACACTACATGAGCAGCCCATACGTCCGCCTATACTCGAACCATGACGTTCGACGTGGATGCGTATCTGGCGCGGGTCGGCCTCAAGCCGGGTCGCGAAGACTACCCCGCCACGAGGCAGACGCTCGCCACGTTGACGCGTGCGCACGTCTTCTCCATCCCGTTCGAGAACCTCGACCCCGTCAGTGGCCGTGCGCCTCGCTCGAACTCGACGATCTCGCCGCGAAGCTGGTTTCCGGAGGCCGCGGCGGCTACTGCTACGAGCACAACCTGCTGTTCGCGGCGGTGCTGCGCGAGCTCGGCTACACGGTGAGCCTGCACTCCGGGCGCGTGTTGTACGGCGCGCGGGGCGACGCGGTGCGGCCGCGTTCGCACACGATGCTCCTCGTCCACTTCGACGACGAGCCCCAGCCCTACCTGACCGACGTCGGCTTCGGCACCGTGGGCTGCCTCCTCGCGCCGATCCCGCTGATCGCCGACGCCGAACTGCGGGACGAGCCGCGCCGCCACCGCCTTGTGCGCGAGACCGGCCCGAATCCGCTACCGACCTGGACGCTGCAGGCTCACACGGACGGCGAGTGGGTGAATCAGTACATGTTCACCGAGGAGACGTTCCTGCCGGTCGACTACCAGATGCTCAACTGGTACACCTCGACGTTCCCGCGCTCGCCGTTCAAGCTGGCGCCGTTCATCCAGCACAACAGCCCCGAGCGCCACCTCGAGTTGACCGGCAAAACCCTGACCGAGCGGCACGTCGACGGCACCCGCGCGGTCCGCGAGATCGAGGACCGCGCGGAACTGATTCGCCTGCTGCGCACGGAGTTCGGCATCGACGTGCCGCAGTACTTCGTCGAGAGCGCGTCTTAGATCACGGCTTGCGACCGACCGCGCCCGCGATGCACCGCTGCGCTGCGGTGAGCGGCCGCAGCCGGGGGCCGTCCGGCCACCAGTCGGCGCAGCGGACCAGGCCGGGCTCGACGAGCTCGAGCCCCGCGAACAGCTCGAGGAGCTGGGCCTGGGTGCGGAAGGTGCCGGATCCCATCGGGCTGTGCAGGAAGGCCTGCTCGGCGTCGCGCGCGGTGGAGCTGTACTCGTTCTCCGGGTCGAAGAAGTGGGAGAGCACGACGAAGGAGCCGGAAGGGAGCGCCTCGATGTACTCGCGCATGATCTGCGCGGGACGGTCCTTCGGGCCCGAGTAGTGGTGCAGGGTACCGCTCTGCACGAGCGCGAGCGGACGGGTGAAGTCGATCTTACGCGTGATCACCTCGTTGGACAGGATGGCCTTCGGCTCGAAGATGTCCTCCGCGATGAAGCGGCAGTGCTCGTTCGCTTCGAGCAGCGCGCGGCCGTGCGCGAGCACCACCGGGTCGTTGTCCACGTACACGACTTCGGCTTCCGAGTTGATGCGCTGCACCACCTGGTGCACGTTCTCGGCCGTGGGCAGGCCGGAGCCGAGGTCGAGGAACTGGTCGATCTTGGCCTCCAGGACCAGGAACCGGCAGGCCCGGGTGAGGAAGCCGCGGTTCTCGAAGGCCAGTTCCTGCGCTGTCGGCATGTGCTCTTGCACCTGCGCGAGGACCGCGCGGTCGATGGCGTAGTTGTCCTTGCCGTTAAGGAAGGCGTCGTAGACCCTGGCGATGCTCGCCCGCGTGGGGTCCACCCCGACCGGTGGCTTCGGCTCCGCGACGAGGGGAGAAACGGCAACCTCTGGACTGTCCGACATGAAAACCGACTCTCCTTCGCAGGCGAGATCTTCCGGCGGCTCGACGCTCCCGTGTGGACGCGCGGTAACTCAGCGTAGGCCGCCGTGCCGGAATAGTAAATCGATGTGAGGTGCGAGTCGCGTGACGGATCAGCATCCGCGAGCCTCGCAGTTCCCTGACCGTCCTAAACGTCCGGTCGGCCGACCGGCATCTCACCGCGGAAGCGGACTTTTAGCGGACATGGGCTTGAGGAGGCGCGGAAGCGCAGGTAGACGACGGCCCGCCCGGCCGAGGGTACACGGCCGGGCGGGTTCAGCAGCACCCTGACTCAGAGCATTGCTTGAATGTACGAGTCCTGTCAGCGCGAGGACGTCACGTCCAGCAGCGTGCGGCCCACGACACGGCCCGCGGCGACGAACAGCAGGTGCAGGCGCGCCGAGACGGCGCCCGCGGGCAGGGACGTGCAAACGCGGACCGGCTCGCTCAGCCGGAACGGCTGCGCCTTCACCGACTCCGTCGCGGCCGGCTCGTCGGCGGAACCGGCCACGGCGTCGCGCTCCGCATCCAGCGCGAACGGCGCGCTCCAGACCGGAAGCACGTACCCCTCGACCGGCTCGTCACCGTGGTGCGAGACCCGCACGACGAACGCGATCTCGCCGCCCCTGCCCGCGACCAGGTCGCGGCCCGGCGCGAGCGGCTCGACCTCGGGAATCAGGACCGTGACTGCGTTCGTCAGCGCGGGCGGATTGGCGCCGGTGTCCTTGAGCTTGCGGTCGAAGGAGTAGATGCCGGCGGTCTCGTGCTCGATGTCGTACAGCTCGGTCCACACGTAACCGGAGAGCTGGTCGTAGCGGCGCAGTTCCTGAGTCTGCCAACGCAGATTCCAGCCGCGCTCGACGCTGGTGATGCCGCCGCCGAACTCGCTGTTGAGGTTCGGCACGTCGGCCGGGGCGCCTGCGCCGACCTCGGCCATCAGATGCTTGTCGACCACCCAGTCCGGGCCGAGGCCCACCGGGAAGGTCGCCTCGTTGCGCTCAAGCAGAGCCCTGACCTTCTCCGCCCAGCCACGCGGGGTCTCGTCGTAGATGTGCCAGTCCACCAGGTCGGTGGCCACGTGCGACCAGCCGGAGTCATCCACCGCCGGGCGGGTCGGGTCGAGCGCCTTGAGCAGGTCGTAGGCGCGGCGCACGGCCTCCTGCTTGGCCGGGTCGGCGGCCACGTCCCAATCCAGGCCCCACTCCTCGTTGTACAGGCCCCACACCACGACGCTCGGGTGGTTGCCGTCGCGGCGCACCATCGGCTCGATCTGCGCCTCGAAACGGGCCACCGCCGCCGGGGTGAACACACCGGTGCTGGCGGGCTCGGCCCACACCAGCATGCCGAGCCGGTCGGCGTGGTACAGGAACCGCGGGTCCTCGAGCTTGAGGTGCTTGCGGACCAGGTTGAAGCCGGCTTCCCGGGCGATCTCGATGTCGGTGACGAACGCCTGGTCGTCCGGCGCGGTGATGCCGGTGCGCGGCCAGTAGCCCTGATCCAGCACGCCGCGCAGGTACACCTGCTGCCCGTTGAGCAGGATCTGCGAGCCGCGCGTCTCGATCCGGCGCAGTCCGGTCGAGGCGCCGACGGTGTCCTCGCCGTCAGCCGACTCCAGGCGCACGCGCACCGGGTAGAGGTGCGGGTCTTCGGGGCTCCACAGCCGCGGTTCGCTGATCGGCACGGTCACGGCGACCTCGACGCGGGCGCCGTCGGAGGAATCGACGTTCTCTGCGATCGCCTGCACACTGCGGCCTGCGACCTCGACCGTCACCCGGGCGCCGTTCGCGTTCGGGCCGGCCACGGCGATCCGCGCCACGACGGCGTCGAGCGAATCCGCGGGGGTGAGCGCGACCTCGGCCAGGTGGGTGGCCGGACGTGCTTCGAGCCAGACCGGCTGCCAGATACCGCTGCTCGGGGTGAAGGCGCAGATGTCGTAGACGTCGCGCGGGATGCTGCGTTGCTTGCCGTGCACGATCTCGCGCTTGTCGGCCGGCGAGTACACCTTGACCAGCACAGTGGCTTCCGCCGTCCCCTCCGCGGCGGCAGCCAGGGCGCCGGTGACGTCGAACTCGAACGGAGTGTTGCCGCCCTCGTGCTCGCCGACGAACGCGCCGTTCACCCAGACCCGCGCCTGGTGGTGTACGGCGCCGAAGTGCAGTACCACGCGCTGCCCGGCCCACTCCGCCGGGACCGGCAGGGAGCGCCGGTACCAGCCGTGCTCGAGCCACTGCGCCTCGACCGTCGAGGCCTCGCTCTCCCAGGCGAACGGCACCACGATCCGCTCGGACCACTGCTCCGCGGCGGCCATCCGCTCGGGGGAGGCCGAACCAGCCGGGTCCCGCGCGAAGTCCCACTCGCCGTTGAGGCTGAGCCAGGCGTGCGAACGGTCGAAGTGCGGCCGAGGGTATTCGGGACGTACGGATGACACGAGAGTTCTCCCAGGGTCGGTGACAGAGCGCGCGGGCACTCGGAGTGCCCCGCACTGCGGAGGAAGGATCGAGGTGGGCGGGCGCCGGCGAGGTCAGCTGGTGAGGCTGCCCTGCAGCGCGCCGCCGCGGAAGTAGCGTTCGAGCAGGAGGAAGAGGGCGATCAGCGGCAGCACGGTGACCAGGCCACCGGCGATCAGGACGGGTATGTCCTGGCTCTGCGTCCCGGTCTGGGCGGCCTGGGAGAGGGCGGACAGGCCCACGGTCAGCGGGTAGAGGCTGCTGCGGCTGAACAGGATCAACGGCAGGAAGTAGTTGTTCCACACCGCGACCACGGTCAGCAGCAGCACCGTGACCAGGCCGGGCACGGTCAGCGGCAGCACGATCCGGCAGAAGATGCGCAGCTCGCCCGCGCCGTCGATGCGCGCCGCGTTGATCAGGTCGGACGGCACCGAGGCGTCGATGTAGGAGCGCATCAGGTACACGCCGATCGGCGAGACCATGCTCGGCAGAATCATGCCCCAGATCGAGTTGACCAGGCCGACCTTGGCGTAGACCAGGAACAGCGGCAGCGCCACGGCGCTGATCGGCACCAGCAGGGTCGACATCACCACGGAGAAGAGCGCGTTCGAGCCGCGGAACCGGAACCGGGCGAAGCCGTATCCGGCCAGCGCCGAGATGATCGTGGAGCCGACCCCGCCGAGGACGGCGTAGAGCATCGTGTTCCACAGCCAGGTCAGGTAGGTGCCCGCGCCGCTGACGTCCTGGCCGAGCGCCCTGATGTTCTGGAAGAGCCGGAACGGGCCGGCGAACCAGAATCCGGAGCTGTAGTAGACGTAGGTCTGCGACTTGGTCGAGGCGATGAGCAGCCAGACCAGCGGCGCCAGGATGAACAGCGCGAACAGCACGCTGATCAGCGTCATCACCGAGGTCGTGGTGCGGCTCAGGCCGTACAGTCGGACCGGGACCTCGTCGGGCCGGACGGCGGGGCGCCCGGAGCGGGAGCGCCGGGAACGAAGCAGGCTCATCGGAACTCTCCGTTTCTGCGGCGCACCGCGAACCCGGCCAGCGAGATCAGGCCGATGATGACGGCGAGCAGGACCGCGGCCGCGGCGCCGAGACTGTATTCGCTGCTGCCGATCGCGGTGTTGTAGACGTACAGCGTCGGGGTGAACCCGAAGGAGACCGCCTGCGGCTCGAACGACTCGATGATGGACGGCTCGGTGAAAAGCTGCAGCGCGCCCACGGTGTTGATGAACACCAGCATCACCAGGGTCGGGCGCACCATCGGCAGTTTCAGCCGCAGGATGATCGTGCGCAGCGACGCCCCGCTGACGACGGCGGCCTCG
Source organism: Actinospica robiniae DSM 44927 (assembly GCF_000504285.1). NCBI lineage: Bacteria > Bacillati > Actinomycetota > Actinomycetes > Catenulisporales > Actinospicaceae > Actinospica > Actinospica robiniae. Next base: position 3,226,669 of record NZ_KI632511.1, read on the forward strand.
GTGATCTCGCGCGGGATCGTCTTGAGCGAGGTGTAGAGGATCGTCATGTTGTAGCCGGTCCACTCCCACACCACGATCAGCACGATCGTCGGCATGATCAGGCTCGAGGAGAAGAAGTCCACGTGCCCGAGGCCCAGCGTCGCCAGCACCCGCGAATAGGGCCCGAAGGTCGGCTCCAGCAGGAACGAGAACATCACCGCGGCGACCACGCCGGGCACCGCGAACGGCATGAAGAACACCGTGCGCAAGAAGCGGCTGTGCTTGACCACTCCGGCGTCGAAGATCGCCGCGAAGAAGAAGGCGAGCGCCAGCGTGAGCGGCACCTGGATCGCGGCGAAGATCAGCACCTCGCGCACGCCGGTCCAGAACTCCGAGGAGGCCAGCACCGTGCGGTAGTTCGCCAGGCCGGAGTAGCGGGTGCCGCCGATGAGCTTCGTGGTGTACAGGCTCATGTAGACCGCGTAGCCGATCGGCAGGAGCATGAACAGGGCGAGCACCAGCATGTGCGGGGCGATGAACGCCGCCCCGGGCCACCGGGGCAGCCCGCGGCGGCGTCCGGCGGCGCGGGCGGGCGCGGGGTGCGGCCCGGCCGCCCGGCCGGCCCGGAGGACGGGCGGCACGGCCGTCTCGACCGTGCCGCCGTTGCTCTGACGGCTCGTCACCGTCAGCTCCCGACCTCGACGGTGAAGCCCTGGTCCTTCGCGTAGGCCACCATCTGCGACTGGAACGTGGTGAACGCCTGCTCCATCGTCTCCGAGCCCTTGCTCACCCCGGCGAACGTGGAGGTCCACTGGGTCAGCGCGGCGGTCATGATCGGGGGCCACTGGGCGCCGCTCGCCTGGCCCTCCGCGGTCGCGAACACCTTGTTGTAGGTGGAGTCACCGGAGATCTTCAGCGTGGAGTTCAGGAACGCGTCGGAGTCAAGCAGCGGGGTGTAGGCCGGGTACGCGCCGGCGGTGTCGCCGCTCAGGATCTTCCAGGCGTCGTCCGAGCCGCCGAACCACTGGACGAAGGTGGCCGCGGCCGCCGCGTTCTTGGAGCCCTTGACCACCGCGAGAGTGGAGCCGCCCCAGTTGCCCTGCAGCGTCGCGCCGGCCGTCGTCTCCGGCAGCGCCGCGGCGCGCCAGTCGCCGAGCGTCTTGGAGATGCTGCCCTGCATGCCGACCGGACCCCAGGCGGGGCTGAGCCGGGAGGCGGCGGCGCCGCTGTCGAAGCCGTCCCACTGCGCCTGCGAGAAGTCGGTGGCGGTGGTCGCCTCCTTGGCGTCGATCAGGCCCTGCCAGTAGTCGGCGAAAGCCTTCTCGGCCTTGCCGGTGAAGTTGATGCCGACCGTCGTGCCGCCGGTGTAGGTGAACGGGAAGGCCCCGTACTCCTGCATCAGGGCTAGCACGTCCTGGGTGCTCTCCGGGTCGAAGTTGGTGATCGCCTGGCTGGAGTTCTTCGCCTTGAGCTTGGCGGCGTCCGAGGCGAACTCGGCCCACGTGGTCGGGGCCGTGGTGATCCCGGCGGCGGTGAACTCCTTCTCGTTGTAGTACAGCGCCATCGTGCCGGCGTCGACGGGCATCGCGTAGACGCCGGAGCCGCTGCTCACCTGGTCCCAGGCCCAGCCGGCCTCGTTGCTCTTGGCCGAGTTGATCCCGTACTGGGTCAGGTCGACCAGGCTGTTGGTGACCTCGAACGAAGGCAGTTCGAAGTACTCGATCTGCGCGACGTCCGGCGTGCCGCTCTTCGCGGTCAGCGCGTTGGTCAGCTTGGTGTACTCGGTGGTCGTGGCACCCGCGTTGTCGAGTTCGACGCAGATGTCCGGGTGCGTCTTGTTGAACTCGTCGACGACCAGGTTGTATCCGGCCGACCAACCCCAGAAGGTAACGACCGTGGCACCCGCCTTGCAGCCGGCGGCGGTGGCGCTCGCGGCCACGGTGCTGCCGGCCGACCCGCCGGCCGGCAGGCCCGAGCTGCCGCAGGCGGTGGCGGTGAGCGCCACCGCGGCGGCTATCATCGGCAGACCGAATATGCGCCGGCGCCGGAGAGCGCGGCCGGTTCGTGGGCGGGCGCTCGCCTCCGCCGGGCTCGCACCGTCTGTGCGACGGACGTTGCCGACGTCGCTGTGGGACGTAGCCATCGCAACCTCTGCTTTCTCTTCGCAGTGTGGGGCTGATCTTAACTGGCTCATCTTCGGGGCCTGGCGGTACCGCGGGGATCAGGTTCCGCGGTCCGGCCCGCCGCCGGCCTGCCCGACGCGGGCCGGGGGCCGTCTTGCAACGTTGCACTGCAACGTTGCAAGACGATATCCCGGCGTCGTGCATCGTTGCAAGACGGCCCGTCATCACGGTTTGATGTCAGCCGAGACGAAGCCCGGCTCCGCCGGCCCGCCGAACACGGCGGGTTGGCGGAGCCGGGCGCTATTCCTCGGTCTTCCTCGTCTTCCTTCGTACAGGCAGCCGCTACACGGCCGTGGACCAGTCCTGCGTCCACAGGCCGTTGCAGTCGTAGATCTGCAGCACCGTGCCCTCGGCCGTCGCACCGGCCGGATCATCCAGACAGCGCCCGGACTGCGGGTTGTAGAGCGCGCCGTTCGACTGCTCGCGCCACTGCTGGCCACCGGCGTTGTCACACGGCCACAGCTCGACCTTGGTGGAGTTCGCAGTGCCGTTGCCGTCGATGTCGAGGCACTCGCCGAAAGCACGGATGGTTCCATCCGGCTCGATCGACCACTGCTGGCCGGTCGCGGTGCCGCAGTTCCAGAGCTGGACGGCGTTGCCCTCGGTCGACGTGTTCGTGTTCACGTCGAGGCACTCACCGGAGATGCTGGGATTCGTGATGGCACCGGTAGCGCCCGGCGCCACGTCAGTGCCGAAAGTGACCTCACACTTGCCGTTGCTGATGTGAGTTCCGGCGAGATACAGGATGGTCGAGCCCGACACTGACGGCAGGATCGGCGAACTGTACCCCGCGCACGAGGTCTCGCCCGAGTCGTAGCCACCCGTCGGGTTGGTGTTGACCGGCGCGGTCGTCTCGGTCCAGGACCCGACGCCGAGATTCGTGTTGGCCAGAAGCACCGTGCCGGATTCGTCCTGCACCATGAGAGATCCGTCGGACCCGGCGACCACCCGCTGCCCGGATATCAGCAGCGTTCCATTCGCGCCGCCGATCGGAGACCAGGCCAGATAGGGCGTGTGGAGCAGATGCCTTCCATCGGCCGTCTGAACCAGCGTGCCGAGGCTGGAAGCGTTCCAGCTCACGCCATCCGTCGAGGTCTTGATGTAGACCGAGCAGGCCTCGTCGGGGTCGTATCCGGCCTTGCAGTCCTCGTAGGACATGGCGTAGCTGCCGTTGGGCAGATTGACAACAGTCGCCATGCCGGGACGCTGCACGCCGTCCTGTACCGCGACGTCGTAGACCTCGCTCCCCCAGGTGGCACCGCCGTCAGTGCTGACCACGTGCGCGAGGACCTGGTTGTAGCTGTCACTCGAAGGCCGCTCGTCGGAGAAGTAGCAGACCAGGCTCCCATTGGAGGCCACGTCGAACTCCGGCTCCCAGATGCCGTGGCCCTGGGTGTTCGCCGTGCCGGACTCTGAGGCGCACGAGCTGCGATAGCTCCAGGTCACGCCGTCGTCGGTGCTGGAGAAGACCTCAATGGCCTGCTGGGTGTAGTCACCGTGGTTCCACGCCGTGCCGGCCGCCAGCAGGGTACCCGCGGGCAGCGAGCCCTCGGCCCGCGGCAGTTCGTAGAGCGTCGGTCCGTCCAGGTCCCAGCCGTGCACAGTGTCGGTGACGGTGCCGATCGGGGATGAGGTCCAGGTCTTGCCGTCATCGGTGGGCTTGTAGATCGGGAAGTTCGCCTTCGTGCCGTTGACGCCCGAGTGGGCGAACGTCGCCAGCAGGTCCCCGTTCTCGGTGGAGCTGTGCGCAAGGCGGATCACCCGCGAATAGCTGGCGTCCTCGCTCGCGTTGACGCTCGTGTTGGGGGCGTAAAGCGTGCCGGTGGTGGCGGCAGCGGCGGCCGGCGCGGCCGCCATCACGGACTGCAGGCCGGCCAGAGCCAGGCCGAGCATGAGCACCGCCCCGAGCCCGGCACTGCCGCGCGACACGGGACCCCGCGGTTTCCCGCGTCTCGGGCGGAGGTCGAAGGGACGTCCTGTGCGAGTCATGCAGACTCCTTCGTGGAATGACTGCTGCAACGTTGCAGATTGGGCCGTGCATGGGTCCTGCAACGTTGCAGAAGGACATCCGTTAAGGTAGCGACTGCGCAAACCCCCGACAACCACTTGCCGACAGGCAAATCCACGACCTCGCCTTCACTCCCGCCGACGCTGCCGCAGAAACGGCCCGGATCCCTGCGCTGAACAGCAAATACTTCCTCTCGCTCGTCCTGCCTTCGACCCGGCCTTGCCCGCCGCCGCGGCGCTTCGCCGCGTTGCCGAGCGTCGGACAAGCAGCATCCGCACACCCCTTCCGCCACGAAGGCCGCCTGATATGCTCTGCATCGTTGAAATAACCCGCACCCGCCCCTCGGAGGCCCGAAGATGAGCACCCCTCGCCTGCGCGACGTCGCCGAGCGCGCCGGGGTCTCGATCCGCACAGTCTCCAACGTGGTCAACGGATACGCCCGGGTGTCCGACGAACGGCGCGCCCGCGTCGAGGCCGCCGTCGCAGAACTCGGCTACCAGCCGAACCTGATGGCCCGCAACCTGCGCCAAGGCCGCACCGGCATGATCGCGCTGGTGGTGCCGGAACTCGACGTCCCCTACTTCGCCGAGCTCAACCGCGCCATCGTGACCAAAGCCCGCCAGCACGGCTACACCGTCGTCGTCGACCAGACCGACGGCGAGCCGGACCGAGAGCGCGAGATCGTGATGGGCGGCTCGATGGCCGCGATGTTCGACGGCGTGATCCTCAGCCCGCTCGCGCTCTCCCAAGCCGACCTCGCGCACCGCGACCCCTCGCGGCCCCTGGTCCTGCTCGGCGAGCGCATCGCCGGCAGCACCTACGACCACGTGGCCATCGACAACGTAGCCGCCGCCCGCGCCGCCACCGAGCACCTGTTCGACATCGGCCGCAACCGCGTCGCCGCGATCGGCGACCAGCCCTGGGAAAGCGGCGAGACCGCGCAACTGCGCACCGCAGGCTTCCGCCAAGCGCACGAGGCACGCCGACGCAAGCTGGACGAGTCGCTGATCGTCACCAACCGCCGCTTCCACCACTCCGAGGGCGCCGAAGCGATGGCCGCGCTGCTGGACCACCCCAAAGGCCCGCCGGACGCAGTGTTCTGCTACAACGACCTCCTCGCCCTCGGCGCCATCCGCACCCTGCTCAGCCGCGGCGTGCGCGTCCCCGAGGACGTGGCCGTCGTCGGATTCGACGACATCGAAGCCGGCCGCTACAACACCCCGTCACTCACCACCATCTCCCCCAACAAATCCACCATCGCCTGGCTCGCCGTCGACCGCCTGATCGCCCGCCTCGGCGACCGCGCCGACGACGAGCCGATCGAGCTGTGGGCCCCCTACGAACTGGCGATCCGCGAGAGCACCGCCGGCTGATCGGCAGCGCGTGAACTCATCGCTGATGCACGGTCGCGCCCTCGCGCAGAAGGGCGAGGCAGCGGTCTGCTTGCGCGGCGTTCGCTGTGGACAGGGCGATGCCGCTCGCGAGTGCGAGCAGGTCGGCGGGATCGAGCGTGCCATGGACGGTGCCCTCAGCCTGTGCGCGTGCTAGTAGTGCAGCTGCGGTCGCGTGCATCGCCGCATGCCAGCGGTCGAACAAAGCCGAACGCTCACCCGCGTGATCGCTGGGGATGGCGAGGGCAAGGTCCCGCTTGGTGGCCACGTGCGTGATGAAGGCGCGCAGCCAGGTGAAGAGAGCATCGGGCGACGAGGGTTCGGAGAGCAGTGATGCCCCCTCGGCGCTCAGGGCCTCCACCTCGTCGGTGTAGACGGCGATGAGCAGCTCGCGCCGGTCGGGGAAGTGCCGGTACATCGTGGCATTGCCAATGCCAGCTCGACGAGCGACTTCGTCGAGGGGGGCGTCAGTGCCCTGTTCACTGAAGAGCGCGCGAGCGGCAGCGATCAGCAACTCTCGATTCCGCTGCGCATCGGCGCGCAGCGGGCGCGGGCCCGGGCCCGCTTTGCGAGGTGCCGCGGGGTCGGAGTCGTGGGCGGCTGTGGGGTGTGGCACGTATGCGACTCCTTGCTAACCGGGGTGATCCCCATTTAGTCTACGGGTAGTTCAGAACCGGGGAGTTCCCCGGTTTCCGCGACGTCCGTGGGAGGAAGCATGACAACGGGGGCAATCACCAGCGAGGCCGAGTCCAGGTCCGAGGCAGAGTCCGAGCCCGCGGCCGGGTGCGAGGCCGGGTCCGAGGCCGGGTCCGAGGCCGACGCGGCACAGGTGCACCGACGGATCGTCGAACTCGGGCAAGCCGGCCAAGGTGAGGAGGCGCTCGCGCTCATCGACCCTGCGGTCATCGACCACCGCGGCGGCGTCTCGGGCGATCACATCGGAATCGCGGCGTGGGCGGAGAAGTGGGAGCACATGTACGACGGCCTGCGCGACGTCACAGCGACGATCGAGCAGAACGTCAGCTCCGATGAGCTCTCCACAAACCGCTACACCATCCGCGGCACCCACATCGATTCAGGACGCTGCTACGAAGTCACCGGCCTCGACATGGTCCGTGTACGCAACGGTCGGATCATCGAGCACTGGGCACTGCTGGACACAGCGGCGCTGCAGCACCAACTGACAGCCGGGACACTGGCCTGATCGCCAGAACCCGCTACCCCACTCTGGCTCCGGCCCTCACGGACCAAGACCCGGCCGCCGACCGCCAGGGCCGCAACGAGCTGCGTCTTCGAAATTGGCCAGACGTCCGGAGACGACCGACGTCACCCCTTTCCTGACCAGCCAGACCGCGCGCGCCCTCCGGAACGTCAAGCACATTCATCCAGCCGTCCGGCTTGTTCGTGTAGACAAGCGAGTCTCAGGCTCACCGCTGGCGTTAATGCTGATTGATGCTCGGGTCGTCGATCGGCTGGTGTTTGGTTGGGCTTGCGGTCTGGCTCTTCGGTTTGGGTTTTTTGTCTCTCCGAGGGGCCCTTCGCTCGGAGAGGGGGTTGCTGGTGGGTTGGGGTTTTCCGGGTGGGTGGGTGGGGTGCGGGGTGGTTCCTCTCCTCGCTCGGTCACCGGAGGACATCAGGGACCTGCCGGGGGTGCAAGCGGCGGTGGTTTGGGCTGGTGGGGTGGTTGTCGTTGCGCCGCTTGCGCCCCCGGCAGAACCCTGATCTGGCTTCGCCTGCCCGAGCGAGGAGAGGATCCACCCCTTCCGGGCCGGGTGTGCGCTGCGCTCGGGCCGGGCGCCGGTGCGGGATTGTGCCGGTCGGTGCTGCTGCGGATGGTGGGCGTGTGCGTGCGGGATTGTGCCGGTCGGGACGTCATCCCGGTCCGGTGCTGCTGCGGATGGGTGGCGTGTGCGTGCGGGATTGTGCCGGGGGTCCGGCCGGGTGGCGCGGGCTCGTTTGTCTTCTGCCTGTAGACGCGTGGCGTGGCTGCCGGGTTGCGGATTATTCGTCCTCTTTCGTGTGGGAACGAGTGGCCGTATATGCGTCTTTTGTCGGAACCCTGTCTTATACTTGAGGTAGCAGGTTGAACACGGGTGGCTAGGGGGAGTGGGTGGGGTCGATGACGGACATCGCGGACGCGCTAGAGGTGCCGGATGTGGCAGGGCTCGAGCAGATGGCCGTGGTGCTGCGCGCGAGTGTGGCCCGGCAGCTGGAGGCCTTGGCCGCGGCGGGGCCGGAGGATCGGGAGGCGGCCGCGGCGAGCCTGGAGCTGGCGGCGGCGATCGGGCGGATCGAGCAGGTCGCGCACGGCCTGCACCTGCAGGCGCTCGCGCAGGCGGACCGGGTCAAAGCGGCGCGCGGGGGGATCGGGCCCTGGCTCGCGGCACGGCAGGGCTATGCCACCGGTCACGCCCGCGCCCTGGCCCGAGACGCCCGGCTCCTCGCCTGCGTCCCGGACCTCGCCCCACACCTGACCGCCGGCGAGCTCACGGCGGACGCCACCCGGCTGCTGGCCCGCACCGTCAAAGCCTGCAAAGACACCAGCATCGACCCCGCCGAAGCGACCAGCGCGATCCTGCACCTGGTGAAGCAGGACGGGGTCAGCGCCGCGGCCGGACACGTCCGGGCACTCGAGCACCGGCTCGACCCGGACAAGGCCAAGTCGGATCATGAGCGGCATCGGCAGCGCAGCAAAGCGGAATCGTGGAGGCTCGAGAACGGGCTGTGGCGCTTCGAGATCCTGCTCGACCCCGCCCGGGCCGCCGTCGTGAAAGCCGCGCTCGAGGCCCTGACCGCGCACTGGATGCGCGTCAACGGCCGCGACGGCATCCAGATCCTGCCCGAAGACGTGAAAACCACCGAGCAGATCACCGCCCACGCCTTCTACCACCTCGCGAAAGTCTGCCTCAACGCACCACCCCGCCTACGCCAAGCAGCCTTCACCCCGCCCGTCATCTTCACCGCCCCCCTCCCGGACACAGACACCGACGCGGAACCGACGACCACTTCCGGGCCGATGCATAATCCGGCAGCGGCCACCGCCGGCACAGCCGCCACCGCAGTGACGCAGGATCCGGTAGCGCCCCCGGCCACCGTTGCGGCCGCCGCGAACGCAGCGGCGGGCACGCATCATCACACACCGGCCACTGCCACCCCCGCCACCGCAGTGCTGCCGGATCCGGTATCGGGCACCATGGGCCCCACGATCGCGGTGATGCGGGATCCGGCATCGGATACGGTCCTCGAGGAGCGCTCCGGCGGCGCTCGTGGCGGCCGGATCCCGGACGGATGCGCGCTGAGCGCCTACGACGACGTCATCCCCCTCGCCGCTCTCGTCCGCACACCTCCGACCCGCCTGGCACCACTGCGAGATTCCGCACGGCCGCGCGATCGCGCACGGCTGCATGATCCGGCATGGCTGGAGGATCACGCGCGCCACCGGATCCTGCACCACGACCGCGACCACCGCCCCGTCCTGCTCGACGGGCAGCCGATCGACCAGAACCCGCACGCCCGCCTGGCCAGCGCCGCCCAGCGCACCGCCCTCGCCGTACGCGACCGCACCTGCACCTACGCCGGGTGCGACCGACCCTTCCCCTGGTCCCTCGAAGCCCACCACCTCACCCCCTACTCCGAAGGCGGGGCCACGACCCTGACGAACCTCACCTCCCTCTGCGCCGAACACCACCGCACCCTCCACCACCCCGACCCCCACTGACCCGTGCGGAAACCCGCACCGGTCGCCCGGCCCGAGCGCAGCGCACACCCGGCCCGGAAGGGGTGGATCCTCTCCTCGCTCGGGCAGGCGCAGCCAGATCAGGGTTCTGCCGGGGGCGCAAGCGGCGCAACGACAACCACCCCACCAACCCAAACCACCGCCGCTTGCACCCCCGACAGGTCCCTGATGTCCTCCGGTGACCGAGCGAGGAGAGGAACCACCCCGCACCCCACCCACCCACCCGGAAAACCCCAACCCACCAGCAACCCCCTCTCCGAGCGAAGGGCCCCTCGGAGAGACAAAAAACCCAAACCGAAGAGCCAGCCCGCAAGCCCAACCAAACACCAGCCGATCGATCAGTAGCAGAGCAGTCGGCGGGACGTCCGCTCCGACCAGTTGCACTCTCGCACAGAGGATGGGCCTGTTATCCGCGCGTGGCTGCGGCGATCGAACACTAATCAACGATTCTCAAAGCACTGTTGACGGTAAAAGGCTCAAGAGCTACACATATCAGACAGGACCGCACGCACATGGCGGTGCGTGCGTCAGGCCGCTCCCACCGTCCCCAGCCCTCGAATCGACCAACGGAGGTCGATACCGTGCGACACCCACGCGCACCACACTCAGAACCCGGCTCCGCCCGCTCCTTCCGCTTCCCCCGCCCCGCGCGCTCGCTGCGCCTGCTCTTGGTCTGCTCGCTGGCGCTCGCTGCCGCTCCCGTCCTCGCTGCCGCGACCGCTGCGCCGGCGTCTGCGCTGGCCAATGGGCTGGCTACGACGCCACAGATGGGCTTCAACGACTGGAACGCTTATGGCTGCAACGTTTCCGCGTCGCTGATCGAGTCCACCGCGTTGGCCATGCACAACGACGGGATGCAGGCTGCGGGCTACCAGTACGTCAACATCGATGACTGCTGGATGAGCTCGAGCCGCAACTCGGCCGGCCAGCTTGTGCCCGATCCGACCAAGTTCCCGGCCGCTTCCAACGGCGAGAACGGCATCCAGGTTGTCGCCGACTACGTCCACTCGCTCGGCCTCAAGCTCGGCATCTACGAGGACGCCGGCACCGCGACCTGCGCCGGGTACCCGGGCAGCCTTGGGCACGAGAGCACCGACGCGGCCAGTTTCGCTGCCTGGGGCGTGGACTACCTCAAGTACGACAACTGCAACAACACTGGCGTCAGTGCCCAGACCCGCTACACGACGATGCGCGACGCTCTCGCCGCTACCGGGCGTTCGATCCTGTTCAGCCTGTGCAACTGGGGGCAGGAGAACGTCTGGACCTGGGGTGCGAACGACGGCAACAGCTGGCGTACCACTGGTGACATCAACGCGAGCTTCTCCAGCATGCTCTCGAACTTCCACCAGAACGTCGCGCTGGCGTCGTACGCCGGGCCGGGGCACTGGAACGACCCGGACATGCTGGAGATCGGCAACGGGATGTCCGCCACCGAGGACCAGAGCGAGTTCAGCCTCTGGGCGCTGATGGCCGCGGCGCTGATCTCCGGCACGAACATCGCGGGCGCGAGCAGCGCCACGCTCTCCACCCTGACCAACAAGAACCTGATCGCCATCGACCAGGACTCCGCCGGCAAGCAAGGGGTCGAAGTCGCCGCATCCGGCGGCTTGGACGTGATCGCCAAGCCTTTGGCGAATGGCGATGTCGCTGTCGCGCTGTTCAACGAGACCGGTTCGAGCGCGACCATCTCGACCACGGCCGCGGCCGTAGGCAAGTCCGGTGCGTCGAGTTATGGTCTCGTCAACCAGTGGACCGGCGCCTCATCCACTACCTCGGGCGCGATCAGCGCGTCGGTGCCCGCCCACGGCACCGTCGTCTACCGCGTCTCCGGTGGCAGCGGCGCGACCGTGTATCCGACCGGCGAGGTCAACGCGGTAGGCGCCGGCAAGTGCCTCGACGTGAACAACAACACCACGACCGCGGGCACCCAGCTCGAGATCTGGGATTGCAACGGCGGCGCGAACCAGATCTGGACGCAGACCGCTTCCAAGCAGCTCACGGTCTACAGCGGCAGCAGCCAGATGTGCTTGGACGCCTACAACAACCAGACCACGGCCGGAACGAAGGTCGAGATCTGGCCTTGCAACGGCGGGGCGAACCAGCAGTGGGTACTGAACTCGAACGGCACCATCACCGGCGTGCAATCGGGATTGTGCCTGGACGTCACCGGCGGCGACACGGGTGACGGCACGCTCGTCGAGCTGTGGACGTGCAACGGCGGCAGCAACCAGCAGTGGACGCTGTGACCCAACCCTGAACAGCACCGCGTGCGTCCCGCCGCCCACCCGGCGGGACGCACTCTGCTCCGTCGTACATCTGGCGTAGGGTTTCGAACCATGTCCCCACGCTCGGCCGACGTACGGCACTCCAGTTCCCGTTTCGCCGCCACCGTCTGGCCGGAGGGCTTCCGCGCATATCAAAGCGAGACGCTGGCCCAGGTCGATGCGGTGTTCGCGGCGGGACGGTCACGTTGCTGGGCCGTGCTGCCGCCGGGCGCGGGTAAGACGCTCGTAGGCTTGGAGTCGGCGCGGCGGCTGGGACGCCGGATCGTGGTGTTGGTTCCGAACACGGCGATCCAGGGCCAGTGGGTGCGCACCTGGCAGCGGTTCGCGGCGTCGGATCAGGATCCTGCCAACGGCACCGTCCCCCTGCTGGAGGTGGGGACGGAGCGCGACCTGCGGCATCCCGTGACGGTGCTGACCTATCAGTCGCTCGCGGTCTTCGATGACGAGCACGGCGGTCGCGGGGTGAAATCGACCGGGCCGCTGCTGGAGCAACTGCACGAGAACGGCCGCGCGCTGGTCGCCGCGATGCACTCCGTCGGGCCGCTGACGATCGTGCTCGACGAATGCCATCACCTGCTGGAGGTCTGGGGCCGGCTGGTCGTCGAGCTGTTGGACGAACTCGACGACGCGGCAGTGCTTGGTCTGACCGCGACGCCGCCGGAGACACTCACTCACACCCAGGCGCAGCTGGTGGAACGGCTTTTCGGAGCACCGCTGCGCGGCGCGAGCCTGCCCGCCGTCGTGCGGCAGGGCTATCTGGCCCCCTTCGCCGAGCTGGCGTTCCTGACCCCGCCCACGCCGGTCGAGGCCGACTACATCCGGGGGCAGGCCGAGCGTTTCGTCGAGTTTCGCAGTGGCCTGATGGATCCGGAGTTCGCCTCGACCGGGTTCCTGGCGTGGTGCGACACACGGTTCATCGAGCGGGCCGCGGCGACCGGCGGCGAGGTGGCGGTCGAAGCCGGAACCGTGCCGTGGAGCCGTCTCGAGCAGCAGGAGCCGGCCCTCGCCGCGGCCGCGCTGCGTATGCACCACGTCGGTCTGCTCTCGCTGCCGCCCGGATCGCGCGTGCGCGAGGAACATCGGCGCGAGCCGTCCGCGGAGGACTGGGTGACGCTGCTCGACGACTACGTCGGCAACTGCCTGAGCCGTTCCGCGGATCCGCAGGACGCCGCAGCGGTGGCCGCGATTCGGGCCGCGCTGCCGTCGATCGGGTACCGGCTCACGACCAACGGCGTGCGTGCGGCGTCTTCGCCGGTAGATCGCGTGCTCGCTCGCAGCGACGCCAAGACCCACAGCACTATCGAGATCCTCGCCGTGGAAGCGGGCGAGCTCGGCCCAGCTCTCAGAGCCCTGATTCTTTGCGACTTCGAGTCCGCTACGGCCACGGTCTCCGCCAGCCTTGCGGACGTGCTCAAGCCGGAGACGGGCGGGGCCGTGCACGTGCTACGCCAGCTCGTCGAGGACGAACGCACGGCGGACCTCGCACCGATTCTGGTGACCGGCCGTACGGTCGCGGCCGCACCGGAGACCGCTGCCGCGTTCGCTCGGTGGGCGCATGAGCAAGATTCGGCGCTGGCCCTCGACGTCGAGCTCCGGGACGGTCTCGCGCATCTGCGCGGGGCCTGGAGTTCGCGCACCTGGGTCGCGTTGGCGACGAGGTTCTTCGAGGCCGGCCACACCCGCGTGCTGGTGGGGACGCGCGCGCTGCTGGGCGAAGGCTGGGATGCGCACGGCGTGAACGTGGTCGTCGATCTGACCACCGCGACCACGACCGGGTCGGTAGTGCAGATGCGCGGACGGGGCCTGCGGCTGGATCCTTCGTGGCCGGAGAAGGTCACGAACAACTGGACGGTCGTGTGCGTGGCAGAGGGCCATCCGAAGGGCGCCGCGGACTGGCACCGGTTCGTCCGCAAGCACGAGGGCCATCTGGCGGTCAGGGCCGCGGGTGAGATCGTCTCCGGGATCGGCCACGTGGACCCGGCTTTCTCGCCGTACGGACCGCCGGAATCAGCAGTCTTCGACGCCTCCAACGTCGCGATGCTGCTGCGGGCCGGACAACGCGTCGATACGCGGCGCGACTGGTCGATCGGCGAGCCGTACACCGATGAACTGGTCCACACGATCCGGGTGACGGCACGCCGCGCGCCGTTGCGAACGACGACCGGCGAGACGATTCCTGTCCGCCGCGCGCTTCCGGGCCCGAGCGGCGCCGCTCTGAGCGGGCGAAGCCGGATGCTGCTGTGGCTTACGCCCGGACGCGCGGCCCGGCTGCTGGCTGAGGCTGCGGGCGAGCCGCCGATCGCGTCGCTCGGCGGTGCCGTCGCGGATGCGCTGAAGCAGTGCGGCATCTCGCCCGTCGGGGCCGAGGCGCTGGACGCGGTGGTCGAGCCGAGCGGGACCTACCGGCTGCAGCTGAGCGGCGTGGATCCGGCCACGTCGCTGGCGTTCGTCCAGGCGCTGGACGAACTGGCCGGCCCGATCGCCGAGCCGCGGTGGCTGATGCCGCGCTACCACCTGGCCAGTCTGCCCGCGGCGGGCCGGGAGCGCCGAGCCGTCGTGCGCGCCTGGCTGCTCGGCTCGGCGCCGGGCAACGCAGTGGTCTACCACGCCGTGCCGGCGGTGTTCGCCCGCAGCGCGCGGCGGGTCGAGGCTTTCACGGCGGCCTGGAACCGGCACATCTGCGCCGGCCGCCCGGTCGCCGCGTCCTCGCCGGAGGGCGAGGGCATCCTCGTCACCCACCGCGGCGCGAGCCCGCTCGAGGCGACCACAGCGTTGCGGGTCGCCTGGAGCTGAGCGCGAGCAAGTACTGCTATCCCTTGACTGCTCCGGTGAGTCCGCCGACGATGCGCTTCTGGAAGATGGAGAAGAAGATCAGGGCGGGGAGCATGGCGAGGGAGGTGAACGCGAGGACTTTCGCGGTGTCGGTGGAGTACTGGGAGGAGAACTGCTGGACTCCGAGCGGGAGGGTGAAGTTGCGCTGGGAGTTGATCACGTAGAGCGGTAGGACGTAGTTGTTCCAGCTGCCGATGAACGCGAGGATCCCGGTGGTGACCACCCCGGGCAGCGAGAGCGGCAGGACCATGCGGGCGAAGAACCCGAGGCGGCTGGCGCCGTCGAGCGCGGCGGCCTCCTCGATCTCCTTGGGGATCGCGCGCAGGAACGGCACCAGGATGATCACCGTGGTCGGCAGGCCGAACGCGATCTGCGGGATGATGATCCCGAACAGGTTGTCGATCAGCCCGAGATCCTTGATCACGATGTAGAGCGGGGTGATCGCGATCACGAGGGGGAACATCAGGCCCGCGGCGAACAGCGAGTACATCGCGCCCTTGAGCTTGAAGTCGTAACGCGCGATCACGAACGAGACCATCAGCCCGAGGGCCACGATCCCCACCGAGCTGACCAAGGCCACCACAGTGGAGTTAGCGAACTCGCCCCAGAACGTGGAGGACTTCAGGATCCCGGTGTAGTTCGACAGGACCCAGGGGTGGGGCAGTCCGGCGGGGCTGGTGGTGATCTGGGAGTTGGTACGGAACCCGCCCAGGACGAGGTAGAGCACCGGGGCGATACACACCGCGATGAAGATCAGCGCGATGAAGTAGGTGACCGGGTTGCCCCACTGCTCCTTCTGGCGGCGCCGGTCCCGGTTGCGTCCGGCCGGGGTCCAGACCCGGGTACTGGAGGCGGCGGCCATCACACGGTCCCTTCGGTAACGGCCCCGCGCAGGTCGCGGCGTAGCACGAAACGCTGGTAGATCAGGGCGACCACGAGCGAGATCAGGAACATCACCACGGCCACGGCCGAGCCGTACCCGTAGTTGCCCGCGTCGCGGCCCTGGGCGACCATGTAGATCGCCATGGTCGAGGTCCCGGCGGTACCCGAGACGTACTGGCCCCAGATGATGTAGACCAGGTCGAACAGCTGGAGCGAACCGATGATCGAGAGGAACGCCCAGATCCGGATCGTGGGCCCGAGCAGCGGCACCGTGATACGCCGCTGCATCTGCCAGAACGAGGCCCCGTCGATCGCGGCGGCCTCGTAGATCTCGTCCGGGATCGACTGCAGCCCGGCGAGCATCAGGATCACCGCGAACCCGATGTACTTCCACGAGATGATCGCCATCAGCGTCCACAGCGCCAGGTTCGGATCCGCGAGCCAGTCCGACTGCAGCGCGCCGAGCCCGATGTGCCCGAGCAGGTCGTTCATCGCGCCGTTGGCCTGGAGCATGAGCGACCAGCCGGTCCCGACGATGACCTCGGAGATGACGTAGGGCACGAAGATGAGCACCCGGATCAGCCCGCGCCCGCGCATCTTCTGGTTCAACAACAGCGCCATGATGATCGCGAGCGGGCCCTGGATCACCAGGGAGAGCACCACGATCAGCAGGTTGTGCCACAGCACCTGCTGGAACGCCGGGTCGGTGAAGATGAGCTTGTAGTTGTTCAGGCCCACCCAGTCGGTGGCCGGACCGTACCCGTGCCACCGGTAGAAGCCGTAGTACGCGGCGACGGCGACCGGGAAGATCACGAACGCGAGGAACATGATGATCGCCGGCCCGGACAGCAGGGTGATCTCCAACCGCATCCGGGCACGCCCGCGGCGGCGCGCGGCCGCTCGCGGCGGAGCCGGAGACGCGGTCACACCCGCGCCCCCGGCCCCGAACGTGCCCTGCGACTGGCTCCCACTCACGGTGTCAGTACCCAGGGACTCACTCATAATCTAACTACTCAGCCCTTCGCGGCAGCAGCGTTGGTCTGCGAGACGATGTCGGCAGCGCTGCCCTTGCCCGCCATCATGTTCACCACCGCGGTGTTCAGGGCGTTACCCACGTTCTGGCCGTACTCCGTGTCGAGGAACTGTATGGAGTAGGCGGCCTTGTTGAACGCGTTCATCGAGGAGATGTTGAACGAGTCCGTCACGACCGACTGAGCGGCCGCGTTGACCGGGATCGAGTCGTACGCCTTGGCGTAGAGCTCCTGCTGGTCCTTGGTCTCGAGGAACTCGAGGAACTGGAAGGCCTCCTTGGGCGCGTTCTTGGACACCGAGTATCCGTCGCTACCGCCCATGATCGCGCTCGGGTCGCCCTGGCCGCCCGGAACCGCGGGGAACGGGAACCAGCCGAGGTCCGGCAGCTGCTTCTGGTCCGGGGTGAGGCTGGCGATCACTCCGGGGTCCCAGTTGCCCATGAGCTCCATGCCCGCCTTGTGGTTGGCGACCATGCCGGCCGAGGAGCCGGCGCCCTGCTGCGCCGAGGTGGTGAGGAAGCCGTTCTGGAAGGGGCTGACCTTCAGGAACGCGGCCAGGTCGTCACCGGCCTTGGTCCAGCACGGGTCGGTGAACTGCAGCGATTTGGCGGTGCTGGCCAGAGTGGCCTGGCTGCACTCGCGCAGCGCGAAGTTGTAGTACCAGTGCGCCGCGGGCCACGCGTCCTTGGCACCGACCGCGATCGGCGCGACGTTGATCTTCTTCAGCAGCGCGACGTCGGCCTCGAGCTCGGGAATGGTCGTCGGCGGCGCGGCGATGCCGGCCTGCTGGAACAGGTCCTTGCTGTAGTAGAAACCCTCGGGCTGGGTGTCGAAGGGCATCGCGTAGACCTGGCCGTCGATCGTGTTGCCGGCCAGCGCGGCAGCGCCCGCGTTCGCCTTGTCGGTGGCCGTGAGCGGGAGCGCCTGGATCTCGTTCGCGTCGACCATCGCCTGCATCTTGCCGCCGCCGCGCTGCAGGAAGAGGTCCGGCGCGGAGTTCGAGTTGAGCGCGGTCTGCAGCTTGCCGTCCAGATCCTCGTTCTGCACCGTCTGGATCTTGATCGTCACGTTCGGGTGC
The DNA here is from genome assembly GCF_000504285.1 of Actinospica robiniae DSM 44927. Classification (NCBI taxonomy): domain Bacteria; kingdom Bacillati; phylum Actinomycetota; class Actinomycetes; order Catenulisporales; family Actinospicaceae; genus Actinospica; species Actinospica robiniae. The sequence goes on from NZ_KI632511.1 coordinate 3,244,074, forward strand.
AGCTTGTGGTACGCGGCCGCGGCGTTCGTGAAGAAGGCGACGCCCGGTCCGGTCGACGCGTTCTCCCACAGCGTCAAGGTGACCGCGCCGTCCGCCGAACCGCCGCCGCCGCCACCGCTGCTGCCGCCGGCGCAGCCGCTGGCAGCCAGTGCGATGCCCAAGCCGAAGGCCACGGCCGTCGCGCCGCGTGCTTTCCTCGTCATCGTGGAAACTCCCTGATCTTATCGTCATGGTCGCACCTGGACCCCGAGGGCACTGGGGGCTGGCGATGAGTTTGCGCGTGAGTTTCCAGACTTGTCAATCGTTGTCGATAACGATTTCTAACGCTAGGGTGACGCCGTGCATCAGCCCAGAGCCCGAGCCACCATCCGCGACGTCGCCGAACACGCCGGCGTCTCGGTCGCCACCGTGTCCAAGGTCATCAACCAGCGCTACGGCGTGGCCGCGGACACCACGGCACGCGTGCAAGCCGTCATCAGCGAGCTCGGATACGAGGCGAGCCTGGTCGCGCAGAGCCTGCGCAACCACCGCACCAACGTGATCGGCATCCTGGTCGCCGACCTGGAGCCGTTCAGCACCGAGCTGCTCAAGGGCGCGGCGGACGCGATCCGGGGCAGCGGCTTCGAGCTGGTGGTCTACAGCGCGGGCGGGGGCACCAGCGACATGGTGGGCTGGGAACGCCGCTACCTCTCGCGCCTGAGCGGCACGCTGGTGGACGGCGCCGTACTGGTCACGCCCACGGTGGTGGAGGTGCAGCAGGGCGCGCCGGTGGTCGCGGTCGATCCGCACACCGGCCCCTCGGACTTCCCGACCGTGGACGCGGACAGTCTGCGCGGCGCGCGGGTGGCGACGGAATACCTGCTCGGCCTCGGGCACCGGCGGATCGCGCTGCTGGCCGGCCGCGAGGACCTGCAGTCCGCGAAGCTGCGCGAGCAGGGCTACCGCGAGGCGCTCGACGTGGCGGGCGTGCCCTTCGTCGACTCGCTGGTGCGCATCGGCGGGTACGACGCGGAGCTGGCCACCTCCGCGGCCCGGGAACTGCTCGACAGTCCGGAGCGGCCGAGCGCGGTGTTCGCGGCCAACGACATCACCGCGATCGCCACGATCGCGGTCGCCCAGGAGCTCGGTCTGCGGGTGCCCGAGGACCTGTCGGTGGTCGGCTTCGACAACATCCCCGAGTCGGCGCTGTGCAACCCGCCGCTGACCACGGTCAACCAGCCCATCCGCACCATGGGCCACCGCGCGGTGGAGATGCTGATCCGGCTCATTCGCGAGCAGCCGGTGGAGCTGACCCATCTCACCCTGGACACGGAGCTGGTGGTGCGCGGCTCGACCGCGCCGCCCGCGTCCGCACCCTGAACCCGATGACGGGCCGGGGCAGCGCCGCCCCGGCCGGCCCGACTTCGCAGTACTCGGATATTCGGCGCCCCGCCGCCCTGTTCGCCGACGCCCGCCCCGCCGGGGCCGACCGGCACCACCTCCCAGACGGGAAGCCACGTCTCCCGATTAAGGACGGCCGCACATGGCTATAGAGAACTCCACGCCCGCCGAGCTCTGGCGCGACGCGGCCGCCCCGTCCGCCGAACGCGTCAAAGACCTGATCTCGCGCATGACAGTGCGCCAGAAGGTGGCGCAGCTCTACGGGATCTGGGTCGGCGCCGACGCCTCGGGCCAGGTCGCGCCGTTCCAGCACTCCAACGACCTGCCCGCCGCGGACTGGTCGCAGGTGCGGCGCGACGGCGTCGGGCAGCTGACCCGCCCGTTCGGCACCGCGCCGGTGGATCCGGTGGCCGGGGCGCGCGCGATAGCCAACACCCAGCGGGAGCTGGCCGAGGCGGGCCAGGGCATACCGGCGCTCGTGCACGAGGAGTGCCTGACCGGCCTCGGCGCCTGGCAGGCCGCGATCTACCCGTCGCCGCTGTGCTGGGGCGCGAGCTTCGATCCGGAGCTGGTGCGCCAGGTCGGCGAGCAGATCGGCACGACCATGCGTCGCCTCGGCGTGCACCAGGGCCTCGCGCCGGTGCTGGACGTCGCGCGGGACCTGCGCTGGGGCCGGGTCGAGGAGACCATCGCGGAAGACCCGTACCTCGTAGGAACGCTCGGCTCGGAATACGTCCGGGGCCTCGAGTCCACCGGAATCGTCGCGACGCTCAAGCACTTCGCCGGCTACAGCGCCTCGCGGGCGGGACGCAACCTCGCCCCCGTATCGATCGGGCCGCGCGAACTGGCAGACGTGATCCTGCCGCCGTTCGAGATGGCGCTGCACGCCGGGGCCCGCTCGGTGATGAACTCCTACGCGGACAACGACGGAGTGCCGGTCGCCGGCGACCCGACGCTGCTGACGGACCTGCTGCGCGAGACGTACGGCTTCGACGGCACGGTCGTGTCGGACTACTTCGCGGTGGTCTTCCTCCACCGCCTGCACCGCACCGCCGGCTCGAAGGGGCAGGCCGCCACGCAGGCCCTGGCCGCGGGCATCGACGTCGAACTGCCGACCGTGGACTGCTTCGGCGCGCCGCTGATCGAGGCGCTCGAATCCGGCGAGGCGGACATGGCGCTGGTCGATCGGGCGCTGGAGCGGGTGCTGATCCAGAAGTGCGAGCTCGGACTGCTCGACGCAGACTGGTCGCCCGAGCCCGCCATCCTCGGCGAAGCCGACCAGCGACTCGACAACGACGAGACCCGCGCGCTGGCCGGCCGTCTGGCGAGGCGCGCGATCGTGTTGCTGCGCAACGAGAACGGCGCGCTGCCGCTGGCTCCCGGCAAGCGGCTGGCGGTCGTCGGGCCGCGCGCGCACGTCGCCGACGCCGTCTTCGGCTGCTACTCCTTCCCCCGGCACATCCTCGTGCACCACCCGGACGTCGCGATCGGCGTCGAGACCCGCACGGTTCTCGAGGCGCTGCAAGCCGATCCGGCCGGGTATCAGATCTCGTATGCACAGGGCTGCCCGGTCCCGGACGCCGAGGGCTCCATCCGGCTGCGGGCCGAGCGCGCGATGGCCGAGGGCGCGGCACCCGAAGACCTCGGGGACGAAGAAGTGCTGCGGGAGCTGGGCGATCGGCAGATCGCCGAGGCGGTCGCGGCGGCCCGCGAGGCCGAGGTGTGCGTCACCGTGCTCGGCGACGTCTCGGGCCTGTTCGGCAACGGCACCTCGGGAGAGGGCTGCGACACCTCCGACCTGCGCCTGCCCGGGCGGCAGGGCGAGCTGCTCGAAGCGCTGCTGGAGACCGGAACGCCGGTCGTCCTGGTGCTGCTGGTGGGCCGCCCGTACGAGCTCTCCCGCTACGCCGACCGGCTCGCGGCCGTGGTCTGCGGCTTCCTGCCCGGCGAGGAGGGCGCGAACGCGCTGGCCGACGTGCTCTCCGGGCGCGTCGATCCGGCCGGCCGGCTGCCGGTGGGCTTCCCGGCCGAGGGCGCGAACCAGCCTTCGACCTACCTCGCCGCGACCCTCGCCCAGCGCAGCGACGTCAGCACGGTCGACCCGACGCCGCTCTACCCCTTCGGCCACGGCCTGTCCTACAACCCGGCGGCGTGGACGGACATCGCGCTGACGGCGGGCGAGGGCTGGCCGACCGGCGGCACGCTCCGGCTCGCCGTGACGCTGCGCAACGACGGCGCGTCGGCCACCAGCGAAGTGGTCCAGGTCTACCTGCACGACCCGCAGGCCGAAGTGGCGCGCCCGCTCCAGCAGCTGATCGCCGCCCCGCGCGTCGACCTCGAGCCGGGCACGACCCGCACGGTGCTGATCGACCTGCCGGCCGACGCGACCTCGTACACCGGCCGGGCCGGCCGCCGCATCGTCGAGCCGGGCGAGGTGGAGCTGTGGGTCGGCGCCTCCAGCCGCGACATCCGCGCCCGCCTCGGCGCGACCCTGACCGGCCCGCGCCGCGAGGTCGGGTTCGACCGCGCGTTCCAGCCGACAGTGAGCATCACCGAGGGCTGAGCTCGAACGCCCCCGGATCCCGCTGACCTGTTCGCGGGATCCGGGGACGTCACCCGCGCCGGGCCCGACACGCAGCGAGGCGGTGCCGGGCCGAAGCGGACGGACCGGGCGAAAATGATCCCGTGTCACAAAGCACCGACCCGCCGCCACGCCCGCCCGCCGATGCGGGCAGGGCTCTCGTACCGCTGGCACTGGCCCAGTTCGTCTGCAGCTTCGCCGGGTCCAACATGAACGTGATGATCACCGACATCAGCCACGACCTGGGCACCACGGTGCACGGCGTGCAGAGCGCGATCACGCTGTTCCTGCTGATCATGGCCGCATTCATGATCCCCGGCGGCAAGCTGACCGAACGCCACGGCCGGGTCCGGCTGTTGCGGATCGGCCTCGGCGTCTACGGCGTCGGCGCGGTGCTGAGCGCGGTGGCGCCGGGGTTGGGCGTGCTCATCCTCGGCAACTCGGTGTTCGCGGGCATCGGCACCGCCCTGCTGATCCCACCGGTCTACATCCTGGCCACGCTGCTGTTCACCGGCACCGTCGCGCGGGCCCGCGCGTTCGGCGTGATCAGCGCGGCGGGCGGGGTGGGGGCCGCGGCCGGTCCGCTGATCGGCGGGCTGATCACCTCCGGCATCAGCTGGCGGGCCGCCTTCGGCTTCCAGGCGCTGATCGTCGTGCTGATCCTCGCGCTCAGCCGGCGCCTCGTCGATCCCGAGCCGGCCGACCCGCGCTCGCGGCTCGACCTGCTCGGCGTCGTGCTGTCCGCGGCCGGGCTGATCCTGCTGGTCTCCGGCATCCTCGCGGCCGGCCGGAACTGGTGGGTCTGCCTGGGTCTGATGGTCGGGGGCGCGCTCGTGCTCGTCGCGTTCTTCGGGCACGTGCGGCGGGCCGAACGGGCCGGCCGCGCGCCGCTGCTCTCGCCCGCGCTGCTGCGCAACCGGGTGTCCAACCTCGGGCTGGTGACCCAGAACATCCAGTGGATGATGCTGCTCGGATCCTCCTTCACCGTCTCCGCGTACCTGCAGGTGGTGCGCGGCTACAGCGCGATCGGGACCGGCGTGATCTTCACCGCCGCCACCGTCGGCCTGCTGGCCTCCTCGCTCGCCGCGGCGAGCTTCGCCCGGCGCCGACGGCAGCGCACGCTGATCATGACCGGGTTCTGCGTCACCATCGTGGGCATCGGTGTACTGATCGGCCTGGTGTACCTCACATCGAAGGCGTGGGCTTTCGCGCCCGGGCTGCTGCTGATCGGGTTCGGGCTCGGCCTGATGCTCACGCCCTCGGTCAACCTCGTGCAGTCCGCGTTCGGCGAGAGCGAGCAGGGCGAGATCTCCGGCCTCTCGCGCAGCGTGTCCAACCTCGGCTCCTCGCTCGGCACCGCGATCGCCGGGACGATCCTCGCCGCGAACCTCGTGCGCGGCGGCTACGCCGCGGCGATGATCGTCCTCGGCGGCTTCGGCCTGCTCGGCCTCGCCGCCGCGGCCCGGCTGCCCGCGGGCGAACGGCCCGGTGCGGCTGAGGGCGCGTCAGCTCCGGCGCACGGCCCGGGCTGAGGTAGCCCGTTCGGCCGAACGGGGGAAGCGGGCCTTCCCGCCGCGGAGCCGGGCAGAGCGTCGTCAGCGGCCCGGCGTTCCCGCGTGGCCGGAGCCTGGTGGGAAAGCGCGCCGCCCGGCCGATCTCTCGGCCGGGCGGCGCGCTTTTCCGTTCGTCACACGCGGCCGGTCACGCCGGCGGGACGCTCTGCTCGTACTGGAAGATGTTGCTGGGGTCGTACTTCGCCTTGAGCTGGCGCAGCCGGCGGTAGTTCGGACCCCAGTACGCCGTCTCCCAGTCCTGCATCCCGATGTTCGGCACGTTGACGTAGGCGCCGTCGACGTACTTCCGCATGGCCTGGCTGAACTCGGCGATCCAGGCCTGGGCCTGCGGGGTGAGCGGGTCGCAGACGCCTGGCTGGGTGCCGCCGCGCTTGCCCCAGCCGGCGCCGGGCTCGGAGTAGAAGAGCGCGTCGCGGTGCGGGAAGGAGGTGCCGCCCTTGGGCTTGCGCTTGACCGCCCCGCCGAATGCCTGGGTGAAGAAATTGCTGTCGTCGTTGGGGGCCTTCGCCATGAAGGTGCCGATGACGTCGATCGCCTCCTTGGGGAACGGCTTGCGGGTGAACTGGGAGAAGAACTTCCAGTTCGCCGGGTCGTCCTGGGTCGGCACCTGGAATCCGGTGTATACGTCGCCCCAGTTGCCCTCCTGCACGGTGATCTGAGGGCTGCCGACCGACAGGATCGGAGCCAGCATCTGCCGCGCCTGCGCCGGCGTCCCCTCGGCCAGCACCGCGAACAGCAGGATCTGGTTCTTGTGCACCTCGACCTGGGTGCCGAGGCGGTCGTCGGCGTGCGGGGCCGTGCTCTGCCAGGCGTCGAAGACCCCGTGCAGGTCTCCCATGCCGGTCCACGTCGCCTGCAGATAGGTGACGCTGCGCAGCGGGGCGAGCCGGTAGCTGAGCGAGGTGACGATGCCGAAGTTGCCGTTGCCGGCGCCGCGCAGGGCCCAGAGCAGGTCCGCGTTCTCGTTCAGGGAGGCCGTGACCACCTTCGCGCAGCCGGTGCCGGCCGGGACGACGACCTCGGCTTCCACGAGACTGTCGCAGGCCATGCCGAGCCAGCGGGTGAGGAAGCCGAAACCGCCGCCGAGGGTCGCGCCGGACAGGCCGACGGTGCCCTCCGTTCCGGTCGTCACGGCGAAATTCTGCTTGGCCAGAGCGGTCACCGCCTCCAGCTGGCTGAGCCCGGCGCCGACCTTCGCGATCTTGGCGGCCGCGTCGATCCGGACCGACTTCAGCTCGCTGACGTCGATGACCAGGCCGTTGTCGACGTTGGACCAGCCCTCCAGGCTGTGCCGGCCGCTGCGGACGCGGAAGGCGACGTCGTTCTGCCGGGCCCAGGTGAGGGCGTTGACCACGTCCTGGGTGTTCTGGGCGAACGAGATGACCAGCGGATAGTGCGCGAAGAGCTCGTCCCAGCCGAGGCTGTCCTGCGCGTAGCCGGCGTCGTCGGGGCGCACGATGCGGCCGGTCAGCTCGGCCGGCGGGCACGGGCAGCGCGGGCAGGGCGTCGCGGTGCTCGCGCTTGCGACGTCCGCGGCCGTGGTGCCGGGCACGACGACCGCGCCGAGACCGGCTACGGCCGTCGACCTGAGCAGGCCGCGGCGAGAGAGTTTGTCCATGATCGTCTCCTGGAGACCGGAGGGGGCCGGCCGGGACCACCGGCTTATCTCAGCGATTTGCTATGAACTCCCGGGCTCAGAGAGTAGCGAGCGGCGGCGCCGATGGGGACGGACACGCCCGGCGGCGCGCGGGACCGGATAAGTCCGATGAACATTTCGTCCGGACGTCGCCGCACCGGCACGGGGAGATCCTCCGGTCTGCGCGCGGCGAAACCTCGCACGCGATCAGGCGTCACCCGCGTGTCACAGCCGTTTCCTACCGTCGTGGCCAGACAGCTTCGGGAGGGGAGCCACCATGGCCGGCACCACGCGATCGGACGGCACGGTCCGGACCGTCTGCTCGTACTGCGGGGTGGGCTGCGGCATCGTGCTGGAGATCGGGGCCGGCCCGGACGGCCGGCGCGTCGTGCGCAAGGCCTCGGGCGACAAGGACCACCCGGCGAACTTCGGGAAGCTGTGCACCAAGGGCGCGACCACCGCCGACCTGCTCGCCGCGCCGGGCCGGCTGGACACCGCGCTCGTCCGCCCCGAGCGCGGCGTCGAGCCGGTGCCCGCCGAGCTCGACGCGGCGATCCGGGAGACGGCGCGCCGCTTCCGGTCGATCGTGGACGAGCACGGCCCGGACGCCTTCGCCCTCTACGTCTCCGGCCAGATGAGCCTCGAGGCCCAGTACCTGGCGAACAAGCTGGCCAAGGGCTTCATCGGCACCAACCAGATCGAGTCGAACTCCCGGCTGTGCATGGCCAGCGCCGGCACCGGCTACAAGCTCTCGCTGGGCGCGGACGGACCGCCCGGCTCGTACACCGACTTCGAGCAGGCGGAGGTCTTCTTCGTCATCGGCTCGAACATGGCCGACTGCCACCCGATCCTGTTCTCCCGCATGATGACGCGGGTCAAGGCCGGGGCGAAGCTCATCGTCGTCGACCCGCGCCGTTCCGCCACGGCCGACAAAGCAGACCTCTTCCTCCCGATCAAGCCCGGCGCCGACCTCGCCCTTCTCAATGGCCTGCTGCACCTGCTGGTGGCGGGCGGGCACACCGATCCGGCCTTCATCGCCGAGCACACCGAGGGCTGGGAGGCGATGGCGCAGCTGCTGGCCGACTACCCGCCCGCCGCGGTCGCCGAGCTCACCGGCCTGCCCGAAGCCGACATCCGCACCGCTGCGGACTGGATCGGCGAGGCCGGCGCGTGGATGTCGTGCTGGACCATGGGCCTGAACCAGTCCACCCACGGCACCTGGAACACCAATGCCCTGATCAACCTGCACCTGGCCACCGGCGCGATCTGCCGGCCGGGCAGCGGGCCGTTCTCGCTGACCGGCCAGCCCAACGCCATGGGCGGACGCGAGATGGGCTACATGGGCCCGGGCCTGCCCGGACAGCGCTCGGTCCTGGTCGCCGAGGACCGCGCCTTCGTCGAGGAGCTGTGGCGCCTGCCCGCCGGAACGCTGCGGGAGGACGGCGTGGGCAAGGGCACGATCGAGATGTTCGAGCAGATGGCCGAGGGCCGGATCAAGGCCTGCTGGATCATCTGCACCAACCCGGTCGCCTCGGTGGCCAACCGCAAGACCGTGATCGCAGGGCTCGAACGCGCCGAGTTCGTGGTCACCCAGGACGTCTTCGCCGACACCGAGACCAACGGCTACGCCGACGTGGTGCTGCCCGGGGCGCTGTGGGCCGAGACCGAAGGCGTCCTGATCAACAGCGAACGCAACCTCACCCTGGCCCGGCCTGCCGTCGACCCGCCCGGGCAGGCCATCGCCGACTGGCTGATCATCGCGCGCGTCGCGCAGGCCATGGGCTACACCGAAGCCTTCGCCTACACCAGCGCGGAAGAGATCTTCGAGGAGATCAAACGCGCCGCCAACCCCCGGACCGGCTACGACCTGACCGGCGTGAGCTACGACCGGCTGCGCCTGACGCCGGTGCAGTGGCCCGCAGCGCCCGACGGCCCCGACCGCAACCCGATCCGCTACCTGGACCAGGAGGGACGCCCGCGCTTCCCCACCGCCTCCGGCCGCGCCGTCTTCCTCCCCCGGCCGCACATCCCCGCCCGGGAGATGCCCGACGACGACTACCCCTTCGTCCTCAACACCGGCCGGCTCCAGCACCAGTGGCACACCCTGACGAAGACCGGCAAGGTCGAGAAACTCAATAAGCTGAATCCTGGCCCGTTCATCGAGATCCATCCCGACGACGCGCGTGAGCTCAACCTGGTCGACGGCGACTCGGTGGAGGTCGCCTCGCGCCGTGGCAAGGCGGTGCTGCCCGCCGTCGTCACCGACCGGGTGCGTCCCGGAAACTGCTTCGCGCCCTTCCACTGGAACGACCTTTTCGGCGAGTACCTCAGCGTCAACGCCGTCACGAACGACGCCGTCGATCCGCTTTCGTTCCAGCCCGAGTTCAAGGTGTGCGCGGTTTCGCTGACCAGGTCGGCGATTCCGGTCCGCGTGACCGCGCCGGAGAGCGAGCCGGTGGCCGTGCCTACCGTCGTGGCCGTGCCTGCCGAAGTGGATCAGAGCCTTGCGGTGCGGCTTGGTATCAGTGGCCTGCAACCTCCGGAATTGGATCAGAACGAACGCCGTTACCTGGCCGGATTCCTCGCCGGCGTCGGGACGGAGCCCGTCGGAGTGCCGGTCCTGCCCGCCTTCGCTCCCCTGTCCGCCGACAGCCGCCTGTGGGTGGACGGCCTGTTGGCGGGCCGCTTCTCCCGCGCACCGATCGCGAGCCCGGCCGGTCGAGCCGTGACCGTGCTGTGGGCGTCGCAGACCGGCAACGCCGAAGGCTTCGCCACCACCACAGCGCAGCGCCTGACCGCCGCAGGGCACGTCGTCACGCTCCAAGGCATGGACAAGGCCGACGTCGCCGCCCTCCCCGCCGCCGACACCCTCCTGATCACCAGCACGTTCGGCGACGGCGACGCACCCGACAACGGAGGCGACTTCTGGGATGCCCTCGCTCAGACGACCACCCGGCTCGATCACCTGCGCTACGCCGTCCTGGCCTTCGGAGACTCCTCCTTCGACGACTTCTGCGGCCACGGCCGACGCCTCGACGAGCGCCTCGAAGAGCTCGGCGCCACCCGGCTGGCCCCTCGCGCCGACTGCGAACCAGACTTCGAACCCGACGCCACCGGCTGGCTCGACCGTGTCCTGGCCGCCCTCACCGACTCCCCCGGCCCGCTCACCGCCGCCTCAGCGCGTCCCACTGCCACGCCTGCTGCGGACGCGGCAGGGGACCGTCCCGGCCCGGTCACCGCGACCGCACTCCTCGTCGGGAACCGGCTGCTGAGCCGCCCCGGCGCCACCAAGGAGGTCCGGCAGTTCACCTTCGACCTCACCGGCACACCCCTGACCTACCGCGCGGGCGACGCACTGAGCGTCCGGCCCGCCAACGACCCGGCCCTCGTCGCCGAATGGCTCGCCCTCACCGGCATCGATGCCGACACCCCTGTCGGCATCGACGGCCGAGGCACCCTCGGTTTCGCCGAAGCGCTCCAGCGCCACCTCGACATCACCAAGATCAGCAGCGGGCTGCTGAAGTTCCTCGCCGAGCGCACCGGCGACCGCCACCTGCTCAAGCTGCTGCGCCCGGACAACAAAGGCGAGCTGTCCCAATGGTCCTGGGGACGCCAGGCCGCCGACGTCCTGGCCGAACACCCCGTCCGCGCGACGGCGCAGGAATGGGCCCACACCCTGGCGAAACTCCAGAACCGCCTCTACTCCATCTCCTCGAGCCCCCGCACCGACCCGTCCAAGGTCAGCCTCACCGTTTCCGTCATCCGCTACGAAAGCCCGCTCGGCAGGATCCGCAAGGGCGTCTGCTCGACCCACCTCGCCGACGCCGAGCCCGACACACCCGTCCCGCTGCACATCCAGCCCTCGCCGCACTTCCACCCGCCGGCCGACCCCGCGGCCTCCGCCATCATGATCGGCCCCGGCACCGGCGTCGCGCCCTTCCTCGGCTTCCTGGACGACCGCCGCGCCCAAGGCCACCGGGGCGCCAACTGGCTCTTCTTCGGCGAGCAGCACCAGGCGACCGACTTCTACTACCGCGACGAGCTCGCCGCAATGCACGAAGACGGCACCCTCACCCACCTCGACACCGCCTTCTCCCGCGATCAACGCGCCAAGGTGTACGTCCAGGACCGCATGCGCGAACACGGCCACCGACTGTGGACCTGGCTCGAGAACGGCGCGCACCTCTATATCTGCGGCGACGCCTCCCGGATGGCCAAAGACGTCGATCAAGCGCTGCGCGAGGTCGCCACCACCCACGGGGGCCTCACCCCCGAAGCCGGCGCGGCGTACCTCAAGCGCCTGTCGAACGAGAAACGCTACGTCCGCGACGTCTACTGAGCCAGTACTGAGCGAGCCGGGGCCGCCGTGGCGGGGCCGCACGAGCGCCGACACGCCGTCCGGCGCTAGATCCAACCGGGCCCGCGCAGCGCCCGCAGGCGCCGTTGTCACAATCTTGATCACGATTCTGTGCCTGTTTACCACCCAATGTGGGCGGCCCATGGCACACTAGCGTGGAAGATTTCTCGTTCACGAAGGGCAGTACCAGTGGCATCAGGCACCGTGAAGTGGTTCAACTCCGAAAAGGGCTTCGGTTTCATCGAGCAGGACGGGGGCGGCCCGGACGTGTTCGCCCACTACTCGAACATCGCCGCCACGGGCTACCGTGAGCTGACCGAGGGCCAGAAGGTCCAGTTCGACGTCACCCAGGGCCAGAAGGGCCCGCAGGCCGAGAACATCCGGCCGGCCTAGCAAGGCTCAGCGATGTCCGGGGCGCCTTGGTGCCCCGGACATCGCACACCGGCAGGCTCGGCCGCGCGGTATTCCGAGCTGCTCATCGGCTTAAGACGGCCGTGCTCGCCGTCGGCTCCCCCAAGCCGGCCAGGTGCCGGCGCCGATCCCTTCGTGGATCCGCCACCTGTTGGCATTTCCGCCCACCTGGGCGTTTCCCCTTCTCCCCGGCCTTCGACGGCCTGAGACTGGCCTCGAGGCGAGGACATCGCCGGAAGAGGAGAGGCCGCTCATGCCGGAATCGAACGACGGCACCATCGAGTCCGAACCGACGGCGGATCCGGCCGTCACCACGGAGGTCGTGGTCGTGGGTTCCGGGCCGGCGGGCGCCACCGCCGCACTACTGCTGGCGACGCTCGGAATCGACTGCGTCATGATCACCAAATACCGGTGGACGGCCAACACGCCGCGTGCGCACATCACCAACCAGCGCGCGATGGAGGTCTTCCGCGATCTCGGCATCGAGCAGCAGATCCTCGCCGACGCCACCGAGCACGGCCTGGTCGGCGACACCGTGTTCTGCACCAGTATCGCGGGCGAGGAGATCGGCCGGATCCGCACTTGGGGGACGCGGCCGGACCGGGAGGCCGATTACCGGCTCGCCTCCCCCTGCCTCACCGTCGACATCCCGCAGACCTACCTCGAGCCGATCCTGGTCCGCAACGCCGCCCAACGCGGCGCCCGAGTCCGTTTCTCCACCGAGTACCTGTCTCACCGTCAGGACGAGGACGGGGTGACGGTCGAGGTGCTGGACCGGCTCACCGGGCAGCGCCAGCACATCCGCGCCCGCTACCTGATCGGCGCGGACGGGGCCCGGTCGAAGGTGGCCGCGGACATCGACCTGCCGTTCGTGGGCGCGATGGACATCGCCGGGTCGATGAACATCACCTTCAAGGCCGACATCAGCGGACACGTCGCGCACCGGCCGTCGGTGCTGTACTGGGTGATCCAGCCCGGCTCGAACGTCGGGGGCATCGGGGCCGGACTGGTCCGGATGGTGCGGCCGTGGGACGAGTGGCTGATCGTGTGGGGTTACGACATCGCCGAGGAGCCCCCGGTGGTCGACGAGGCCGCCGCGATCCAGATCGTGCGCAGCCTGTTGGGTATGCCGGATCTGGAGGTGGAGATCACCGGCACCAGCCTGTGGGGCAACAACGAGATGTACGCGACCCGGCTGCACCAGAGCCGGGTGTTCTGCGCCGGCGACGCCGTGCACCGGCATCCGCCGAGCAACGGCCTGGGCTCGAACACCTCGGTCCAGGACGCCTACAACCTGGTCTGGAAGCTGGCGGCCGTGCTTCGGGGCCAGGCCGGGCCCGCGTTGCTGGAGACGTACACCGAGGAGCGCGCGCCGGTCGCCGAGCGGATCGTCACCCGGGCCAACAAGTCCAGCCGCGAGTTCGTGGACATCTTCGAGGCCCTCGGCGTGCTCGGTGCGGACAGCGAGGCCGAGATGGCCGCGGCGATCGAGGAGCGCAAGGCCAACACCGCCGCCGGAGCGGCCAAGCGGGCCGCGCTGGTGCGGGCGATGGAGCTGAAGAACTACGAGTTCAACGCGCACGGGGTGGAGCTGGGCCAGCATTACGCCTCCGCGGCCGTGATCTCCGACGGCACGGCGCCGCCGGAGTCCGCTGACGCAGACCTCTACTACGCGATGTCCACCGTGCCGGGCGCGCACCTGCCGCACGCCTGGGTCGGAGACCACGCGCACCGGCTCGCGATGATGGACCTGGCCCCCTACAGCCGCTGGACGCTGCTGACCGGTATCGCCGGCGAGGCCTGGCAGGCGGCTGCGGAGACGGTCGGGCGGGAGCTCGGCGTGCCGCTCGAGACCGTCGTCATCGGGCCGGGCCGCGAGGTGACCGACTTGTACTACGACTGGGCCAAATTGCGCGAGGTTGAGGAGAGCGGCGTCCTGCTGGTGCGCCCGGACAAGCACATCGCCTGGCGCGCGGCTACGCTGCCGCAGGACCCTGAAGCCCAGCTGCGCCGCGCGCTGCTGTCCGTGCTGGGAAGGAGCTGAGGAACCGTGCGCTTCGTGCACGACACCCTGCCGCAACGGGTGCGCTTCGGCTCCGGCGAGGCCGCCGAGCACCTGGCCGCGGAGGTCGCCGAGCTCGGCGCCGGCCGGGTGTTGGTGATCGCGTCCGGGTCCAGCCGGGAGCTCGCCGAGCGGATCACGGCCGGACTGCCCGTCGTCCACCGCCACGACGAGGTCGTCATGCACGTACCCGTCGAGGTGGCGCAGCGGGCCCGGGAGGCGGCGGCGGCGCACGCTGCGGACGTCTTGGTCGCGGTCGGCGGCGGCTCGGCCACCGGCCTGGCCAAAGCCGTCGCGCTGACGACGTCGCTGCCGATCGTCGCCGTGCCCACGACGTACGCGGGCTCCGAGGCGACCCCGGTGTGGGGCATGACCGAGGCCGGGTCTAAGACCACTGGCACAGATCACAGGGTCCTGCCACGCGTGATCGTCTACGATGCCTCACTCACCCTCGATCTGCCGATGGACCTGAGCGTCGCGTCCGGCCTCAATGCCCTGGCTCACTGCGTAGACTCGATGTGGGCTCCGCGTACCGATCCGATCAACCAGGCTCTGGCCGTCGAGGGCGTGCGCGCACTGCGGGACGGACTGTCTCTTATCGCGGACGAGCCGCGCGCGTTGCCAGGTCGAGAGCAAGTACTTTATGGCGCCTACCTGTCCGCGGCGGCGTTCGCGTCCGCCGGATCGGGGCTGCACCACAAGATCTGCCACGTGCTCGGCGGCATGTTCAACCTGCCGCATGCCCAGACCCACGCCGTGATCCTGCCGCACGTGCTCGCCTTCAACGCGCCCGACGCGCTGGCTGCCGCAGCACGTCTGGCCAGGGCGTTCGACGCGCGCACAGCCGCGGAGGGCCTGGCCCTGCTGCGCGAGCGCCTCAACGCTCCCCGCTCGCTGCGCGATCTCGGCATGCCCCGCGAGGGCGTGCGGCCGGCGGCCGAAGCCGTCGTGGCCGCGGCGCCGCCGGGCAACCCGCGTCCCGTCACCGTGGACGAGATCGCCGCGCTCCTCGACGCCGCCTGGGAAGGAAACGAACCCCGATGACCGACGAGCAGCAAGACCGCGAGGCCGCGGTGACCGCGCAGGTCCTGCGCTCCTTCGCCGACTGCGCCGATCCGCGCCTGCGCGAGGTGATGGAATCGCTGGTCCGGCACCTGCACAGCTTCGTCCGCGAGGTCCGCCTGACCGAGGCGGAGTGGAACGCCGGCATCGAATTCCTCACCCGCACCGGCCACATCACCGACGAGCGCCGACAGGAGTTCATCCTGCTCTCCGACGTCCTCGGCGTGTCCATGCAGACCGTCGCGGTGAACAACGAGGCCTACGGCGACGCCACCGAAGCCACCGTCTTCGGGCCCTTCTTCGTGCAGAACAGCCCGGAGATCGGCCACGGCGAGGACCTCGCGTTCGGCGCCGTCGGCGAACCGTGCTGGGTGGAGGGAACCGTCGCCGACGCCGACGGAGCGCCGGTCGCGGGCGCGCGCATCGAGGTGTGGGAGGCGGACGAAGACGGGTTCTACGACACCCAGTACGGCGACGATCGCGTCGCCGCGCGCGGGCACCTTTTCAGCGACACGGACGGCCGCTACCGATTCTGGGCCCTGACTCCGACCCCGTACCCGATTCCGCACGACGGTCCGGTCGGCCGGTTGCTGGCGGCGACCGGCCGTTCGCCGATGCGCGCCTCGCACCTGCACTTCATGGTCAGCGCCCTGGGCCGGCGCACCCTCGTCACGCACATCTTCGTGCGCGGCGACGAACTGCTCGCGAGCGACGCCGTCTTCGGCGTGAAGGACTCGCTGGTCAAGGACTTCCAGCCGCAGGATGGCGGCGCGCCGACGCCGGACGGCCGAGACTTGGGCGGGCGCAGTTGGTCGAGGGTCGATTTCGACATCGTGCTGGCCCCGGACGGCGCCTGAACCGAATCAGCCCTCGATCTTACCTCCGCGCAGCAGGTCCGCCGCCCGCACCCCGTACCGCTCCCGGAACGTATGCGAGAAGTGCGAGGCGGAACCGAACCCGCAGGCCGCCGCCGTCCACGCCACGGTCTCCGGCGTGCCCGCGAGCAGCAGCACCCGGGCACGTTCGAGCCGGCGGCCGAGCAGGTACTGCGGGAAACCCTCGCCGCCGGAGGCGAAGACCCGGGACAGATGCCGCTCGCTCACGCCGATCCCCCGCGCGACCCGGGCCGCGGTCAGGCCCGCGTCGGCCAGGTGCTCGTCCACGAAGGCCTTCGCCGTGGCCAGATGCACCGCGGCGGACATCGAGGCCCGCCCCGACACCACGCTGCCGAGCAACTCCAGCAGCACGCCCTCCTCGACCGCCCCCGCGGCCGCCTGCGGCAGCACCGCACGCCCCACCATCCGAGCCAGCGCGCGGGCCTGGGCGGTGCCCTCGTCCACGTCGAACACCAGCGGCTGCGTCAACGAAGGCCCATCGAGCGCTTGCCACACCTCGCGCGGCACCTTCACCGCGAGCTCCTCCAGCCCCTGCGAAAACCCGCGCATGAACGGCCGGTCCGCATCGCACACGATCAGCTGCCCCGGCCGCAGCACCCGCACCCCGTCGTCGTGGTAGAAGAACGCCTCCCCGGCCAGCGCCAAGTAGCACGCCACCGCCTCCGACGGCAGCCGCCGCACCACCGACCGCGTCCGCTCCACCACATGCGGCGTACCGGTGACCCGCGCCAGATGCACGCGCGGGAGCTGCAGGTTGATCTCGGTGGCCTCGAGCTCCAGCGCGTCGTCCTCCAGCGACCGGCACCTGAGCCCGATCAGCGCCTGCGCGTTGTGCTGCTCCCACAGCGCGACCCGCTCCGCCTCGGCCAGACCGGCCGTGCTGAAGAGCACCGGCCCCGCCGGCGCCGCCGGAGGCGGAGCCACCGGAGACGGAGCCGAAGCCGGGGGCACCGCGACTGTCATCTGCCCAGCATAAGCCGCGGAACTTCCGTGCCCCACTGCCGCGTTTGGCCTGAGGAGGCACGTGGGCGAGTCCCGTGAGGGAGTCGCCGTGTGGGGATCGCCGTGGGAGGCACCGTGAAGCGGACGCGGCAGCGGGACCGAGAGGTCTCAGGACCGCAGTCGCCACGGGCCTCGACGTTGCCTGCCTGTTGACTGGGCTCCAGAGCTGAGGGTCCCGGCGAGAGTCCCCTGCGGCGCAGGGCCTACTCGTCGCTGATCCGATTTCCCTCTTCATCCCACTGCTGCTCGGAAAGCTTGTTCAGAACGAAGCCATCGCCCGAGAAGACCGTTCGCTGACGCAGCCGCCCGTTCGCGTGCCAGGTCGTCCACTCCCCGACCGGGATGCTCGCCCGCGTCTGCCCCTGCTCCTCGAGAGTCCCGTCCCGGAACCACTGCATCGTGGGCCCGTTCTTGTAGCCCTCGGTGTAGGTCTCCAGCGTCCACAGGCTGCCGTCCTCGAAGTACTCCACGGCCTCGCCGGTGAACAGCTCGCCCCGGTAGAGAAGGAGGCCTGAAGGGGTCAGATCCACGTCCGGCCCGTCGATGTCGATCCGCTGCGGCATCCGGCCACTCCCCTGTCCTGCCGTTAGCCGGCGGATTCTTGAACGTCCCGGTCCTGCGGCTCTTGCGGCTCGGCCGGGGCTTCAGCCGCTGAGCCCGGATCCGGTGATTCCGCCGGTCCGAAGGCCATTGACGCCGCGCCGAGCACCAGGTAACAGGCAGCCGTCCAAAGGCCGAGATAAAGCAGCATGCGGATCGAGTCGTGCGATGTGACGATGCCGTAGGCATAGGCCCCGAGCCCGAGCAGCGCGCCCACGAGAAACGGCGCTGCTACCGCCTCCTCGCCCAGAACTCCGCAGAAACCGATGATTCCGCCGCCGGCGATCAGCAGCGTCACCCAACCGCTGTAGTGGCTTGCCCATTCGAGCCACGCGCCCGCCATCAGCCAGGGGGTGCCGAAAGTCGCCAGGAGGAGGTGGCCATCCCTCTTGCCGGTCGTGTTCGCGGCCTCGGCGGGCTCCGGCTCGTAACCGGCGGGTACGGCGTCTTCAGGCTCGGCAGGCATTGGATCGAACATATCAGGGCATTCCCTTATCCGCTCAGGTCAGGATCCTGACCCGACCGCTTTAGTCGAGTTCCGCGGCGATCAAGCACGCAGCCGGCGTCGGCTGGCGCGCCGGAGTTCAACGTGGCGGTCGGGCCCGCCAGAAGGTGGGACGCCACCAGTAAAGTCTGGTCATCTCCTCCGGCCAGGGCTCCAGGTCTTCGGCAACCGGCTCGAAGTGGACGAGGTCGGCCGGACCGAGCGGGAACCAGCCGTCCTCGATCGGCTCGTCGTCCGCAGCCGGCCGCACGTACTTGAGCACGCGCGTCTGCACGGCCCCGAGGGCCCGGTAATTGCGCTGGCACTCGATCAGCGACAGCTGGTTGGGGCCGCCTTCGAAGTCGGGCCAGCGAGTCTGCACGAGATCGTCCTCCCAGAAGCACACCGGGCAGATCTCGAACGAGCCGACGCGCTGCTCGAAGACCAGGTGGCCACAGCAAACACAGGGGAACCGCGGCACCTTGGGCGCCGGATTCTCTGTCGTACCATCGACTTCAGGCATGGCGGTCAGCCTCTCACGGCGCGACGCAGAGGCCTACTTCGCGGCGCGTCCGAGAAGCCCGCTCAGTTCGCGGGCGAGGGCCACCGAGGCTTCGATCTCGACCTTGCGGATCGACACGCTCTCGACGAGGAAGCCGAACGGCATGTCGAGCTTGCGGCAGAAGGCGATCAGATCGCGGGCGTTGGCCAGGCAGTGCTCGTACGATTCGGCGAGGGTGTCCTCAGCGTGGCAGAGGGAGTTCTCGAGCCAGCGCGGGACGTCGACGCCGAGCCATTTGAGGAACGCCAGCGTCTTCACCGAGCCGCACACCGAGAGCGTGAAGAGGACGGGATTCGGCGCGAGCTGCCGATCACGGCAGGTGTAGTAGTAGTCGGAGACCATGTTCTTGGCCGCGTCGACGTTGTAGATGACCTGCGAGATGAAGTAGCCGCATCCCGCCTCCTGCTTGGCTATCAGCCGCAGGTGCTCGTCCGGGCGTTCGGCGATGGCGACGCCGCCGAGCTGCAGACTCGGGCAGTATTCGCGGCGCAGCGCGTGCGCCTGCGGCAGAAGGGTCTGGACCGCCTTGCTCTTCGAGGACGCGCCCACGAAGACGCTGAGCACGCGCTCGGCGTCGGCCTCTTGCAGCCAGGCCCGTATCTGAGCCTCGGAGTACTTGCCGACGCACCGGTAGATGACCGTCGGGCGCTTCCACTCACCGAGGTAGTCCGCATGGTAGGCGGCGGGGTCCAGCGTCGGCAGGTAGGGGAACGGCCGTTCCTCCGGGTTGCGGTCGCTCTCATCGTCGATGTCGTACAGCGCCAGGCCGTCCACGTCGACGGTCGCGAGCCGCGCCAGGGTGGCGGCGGTGATCTCGCGGATCCGCTCGGTCGGGATGCTCACGCGCGGCGGCGTGATGCCGAACAGGAGGATGCCGCTCTTGCTGTCCGCCCCGAGCGTCCGGAGGGCCGTGCTGTCGCTGTCATCCACCATGAGGCGGAAATTAGCAGGTCATCGAGCAGGCGGCAGGCGAGAACCACTCTGTGAGATCACCTGACCCCGCCCGCGGCTCGGCGTTCTTCCGTGCGTCGGCGTCGGCGGTCAGCATCCGCGTCGGCGTCGGTGTCGGCGGGCTCACGGCCTCGTGCCGGCGCCCTTGCCCGAGTGAGCCTGCGGCCGGGTGATGTGCGCGACGAACGAATACCGGTCGCCGCGGTACCAGGTCTGGACCCACTCCACCGGCTCGCCCTGCGCCGTGTGGCCGTGCTGGGTGACCAGCAGCATCGGCGTACCGATCTCCGTGCCGAGCAGCGCGGCCTCCCTGGGCGCGGCAGGCACGGTCTCGATCGTCTCGACGGCGTGCGCGACCCGGTCGCTGATCTTCTCGCGCAGGACGTCGTAGACGTAGTCGCTCGATTCGATCTCGGCTTCGAGTCCGCCGTAGCGGCGGCCGGAGACGTGCACGCACTCCAGCGCCATCGGGGCGTCGTTGACGGAGCGCAGCAGCTGCAGCGACAGGATCTCGGCGCCCGGCTGCGTGCCGAGACGGTCGGCGAGCTCGGCGGAAGCCGCGACCCGCTCGGTCCCGATCAGGGTCGTGCAGGTGCGCAGACCCTCGGTCTCGGCCTCGGCGTGGCCGCTGAAGCCGGAGACGGACAGCGGCCAGGCCAGCTTCGGCTCGGCCACGTACGTGCCCGACCCCTGGCGGCGGACCAACCGGCCCTCGGTGACGAGTTCGGCGACCGCCTTGCGGACGGTGGTGCGCGAGGTCCGGTACGCGACGGCGAGGTCCCGCTCCGGGGGGATCAGCACACCGGGCCGCAGCTGCGCGATCCGCTCGACGATCTGGCCCTTGACCCTGAGGTAAGGGCGCTCGCGCACGCCTTCCAGCGTGGCCTCCATGGTCATTCTCTCCCCCTGTTCACCGTTGCGGCCAACGACCAGAACAGCCCGAGCTCCAGGTGCGCGGCGGTGGCCGCGGCGCCGAGCAACGTGCCGTTCCAGCCGAGCTTGGAGTACTCGACGGTGATGTGGCCGCCGAGATAGGGCCTGCTGTCATGCAGCGCGGCCCGGATGTGGTCGAGCAGGCCGGGCCCGAGCGCGCAGACCGGCCCGCACACGACCGTCCGGCGCACGTCGATCAGTTCGTGGACGAGTTCGAGCAGCGCCGCGATGTTGCGGCCGGCCCGCTCCGCGGCGACCTCGTCGAGTTGCCCCGTCGCCTGCTGGCCCTGCGGGGTCAGCTGCAGCGACTGCGGCCGGCCGGTGAGCACGCTGATACGCGCCGCGGCTTCCAGGCAGCCGGCCCGCCCGCACTCGCACCGGAGGTCGTGTGTACGAAGATTGAGATGACCGACCTCGCCGGCGCCGAAGGTCTCGCCCTGGAACAGCGCTCCGGACAGGACCAGGCCCGCCCCGACGCCGTCGCCGACGTAGAGCGCCAGCAGCGTGGGTTCGGGCTCTTCGCTCATCGCCACTTCGGCGAGAGCGCACGCGTCGCTGTCGTTGACCAGGTGCACCGGATAGCCGAGCCGTCGGCCGAGGACGCCGCCGAGGTCGAAATCATTGCGCTGGAGCAGGACCGAGCGCGCTATCAGGCCTCGATGGTCGACGATTCCGGGCACTGCGACGCCTACGGCGAGCACGGTCCGTCCGAGGGCGTCAGCCATCGTCTTCACCGCGACCACGAGGTCGTCGATCACCTGTTCGGGCGTGCAGATCTGGTCGTGCCGCTCGATGATCTCGCCGCGCAGCGAGACCGCCGCGACGCGGAAGCCGTCGCGGATCAGCTGCACGCCGAGCACCGCGAAGGACTGCTGGTCGAGGTCCAGCAGGATCGGGGGCTTGCCGCCGATGGACGGGCCGAAGCCCACCTCGCGGATCAGGCCCTGCTCGAGCAGCTCCGCGACCAGGCCGGAGACGGTGGCCGTGTTCAGTCCTGCCAACCGGACCAGGTCCGCCCGCGAGATCCGCCCGTGCCCCTCGCCGACGTGCTGAAGCAGCAGCCGGCGGTTCGCGGCGCGCACATCGGCCGGAGACGCCTTCGCGATGGTGCGCAGCGACTTCATGATCCGCTTCTGATTCGGCGGCCGCGCACGGCCGGTTCGACTTTCCTTGGAAAGTACCGTTACCCTCCAAGGAAAGTCAATGGTCTCGACCAATTCGACGTCGACCGCCGCGCCGCCCCGCTCCGACCAGGACCCCGCCGATCGGGCCCGGGCGATCTGCGACACTTGCCCGATGATCCGCTTTCGATTCGATCTGCGGCTGTTGCAGGAGGTTGAGCCGTGGGGTCGGGATGAGCCGGCACTGCACTGGTTCGCGCTGGTTGCAGCGGCGGCGGGCGCAGCGGGCGGGCACCGCCTGGGCGGCCGTGCGGGCGGGGGCGCGCGAGTTGCTCGCGGCCGAGGACGCGTGAAGCGACAGTGAACCGCAAGAGGTTCACGTCATAGTGGGCAGCCGAGACGGCGGCGCGGACGGGTGGATGTGGCTCGATGCTCAGGATGACGTGGGGGCGGCTGCGCCGGCAGCGCGGACGGACGTTGGCCGTGCTCGCCGGGATCCTCACCGCGGTGACCGGCTTCGTCGTGCTCACCGGCTCGGTCTCGACGCAGCAGGCCAGGCTCACCAGTTTTGTGCAGGCCAACAGCGTCGGCGCGTACGACATCCTGGTCCGGCCCGCGGGCAGCGAATCAGAGCCCGAGCGCAACAGCGACCTCGTCCGGGGCAACTTCCTGGCCGGGCAGTACGGCGGCATCGGTCTGGCGCAGTGGCACCGGATCCAGCAGCTCACCGGTGTGCGCACGGCCGCGCCGGTCGCCATGCTCGGGTATGTGCCGATCGGGATGACGGCGGACGTCGACGTCACCGCTCAGGTGGACCCGTCGCTTCAGCAGCAGTTGATCAAGGTCTCGCGCTCGTGGCTCACCGACCGCGGTCTGACGAAGATCGACGATCCCGGTGCCGACTACGTCTACGTCACACGGAACCCGGTGATCTGGCCGACCTTCGTCGGCACCCAGGACGGCAGTGTCTTCCTGAACTCTTCGATCGAGTACATATATCAGGGCCGTAAGGTGCATATCCCCGCGGACTCGTGCGGCACAGAGCCTGCCCCGGGAGGCCAGGGCACGGTCGGCGTGCTCGTCGGCACGGGCGTGCCGGTCGAGGCGTTGCCGGACGGGACGTTCCGGCCGATATGCGCGGCGATCGGGAACACGGCGGTGACGGCGACCGACCGGTTCTCCGTGGCGAATCGCAGCGACTTCCTGGTCGCACACCTCGGCGCCGACGGTGGCTTCACCATCGACCATCCGTTTCCCGGGCAGCAGCCGGTGTCTTCGAAGCGCCTCGACGTCCTGGTGAACTGGAACGTCATGGTGCAGCTCGCGGCGATCGATCCGACCGCCGAGGACGCGCTGGTCGGGCTCGACTCGGCGACGGAGCGCGGATCCGCCTTGGCCGACGCGATGAAGCCGGCGCTCGGCCAGAGCTCGGCCGGCGTGCGGGGCGGTGCCTCGGCCACGGTGCCGGTGGTGCTCTCCGACGACTCAGGGCTCGATGAGCAACTTGCGTCCACATCCGGGCGCATCGAGGGCGATCTGTCCGGCGTCTATGAGCAGACCGCCGCTGCCGCCACGGCTTATGCCGGCGCGAGCGAGGCGAGCGGCGCCGGCCACACGACGCTCGACGTACAGAGCGTCTATGCGTCCACTGTGCGGCAGCAGCCTTTGGTGAAGTATTCCGGTTCTTACGATCAGGACTCCTCCGCCATGGTCGCCACTCTCAATCCCCGGTACGTCGCGCAGGAACCGACCTACCACGCGAACGCGGACGGCAGCCTGAGTGCCGTGGATCTCGGCGCGCCGAATCAGAACACGTGGAATATCGCGACGTACGGCGAGAGCGCCGACGTGCCGGCGTACGTCACCGACGACGCCTTCCGGTCCGTCTCGGTCAAGGGCGATACGCCAGGCGTCAGCAACGCCGTCGAGGGCGTGGCGGTGGGCACCTTCAATCCGGCCGAGCTCAAGCAGTTCTCCTCGCTCTCGGCCGTCGCCATGGAGACCTTCCAGTCCACTTCGGCAGCCGGCGCCGACGCGGCGAGCCGGCAGTCGCTCGGCGGCCGATCCTTGACCGGCAACTCGAGTCCGGGCTCTTACGTCGCCACGCCGCCCCAGCTGCTGACCACGATGGACGCGCTCCCCTACATCCTCGACACGGGCGATCCGAGCACCACGGCGCCCATCTCCGAGATCCAGGTCAAGGTCGCCGACGTCACCGGCGTCGACCAACGCTCGCGCAACCGGGTGGCCGCGGTGGCCGCCGAGATCCGCAAGGACACCGGTCTGCAGGTCGACATCGTGGCCGGGTCCTCGCCCTCACCCGTCACCGTGCGCCTGCCCGCGGGGAATCACGGCCGGCCCGCGCTGACGCTGGCCGAGCTCTGGTCGCGCGAGGGGGTCGCGGTCGCGCTGATCTCCGCGGTCGATCGCAAGAGCCTGTTTCTGTTCGTACTGGTGCTCATCGTGTGCATTCTGTTCGTGGGCAACGCGGTCTCCTCCTCGGTCCGCTCGCGGCGCAACGAACTGGCGGTGCTGGCCTGCCTCGGCTGGCGGTCGCGGCGCATCGCTCTGCTCGTGCTCGGCGAGGTCCTGCTGGTGGCGCTGGCGGCCGGTGTCGCCGGCGGTGTGCTGGCGCGCCCGCTCGGCGCGGCGCTGGGCCTGCACGTCGGTCTCGTCCGCGCTGCCCTCGCGATCCCGGTCGCGCTGAGTGTCGCGCTCGCGGCAGCCGTCAAGCCCGCGATCGGAGCCGGCCGAACGCACCCCGGCGCGGGTCTCACTCCCGACGTCGTCGCCGCGCGCCGGCGCCGCGGCGGGAATGTGTCCGGCATCAGGACGCTGGCATGGACCGCCGCAGGGCGCACCCGATGGCGCACGGCTGCCGCCGTGCTGGCCCTGACGCTCGGCATCGGGGCGACGGCGCTGCTGGTCTGCATCGAGGCGGCGTTCCACACCGCCGCGTCTCAGTCGCTCCTGGCCGACGCGGTCGGCGTGAAGGTACGCGGAGCCGACGTCGTCGCAGCCGTCCTCACCCTGACCCTCGCCATAGCCGCCACGGCCGACGTCCTCTACCTCGGCATCGTCGAGCGGCTCGGGGAACTGGCTTCCCTGCGCGCGGCCGGGTGGCGTGATGCTGATATACGTAGACTGGTTCTATGGGAAGGTGCGCTGATCTCGGCGCTGGGCGCGGTTTTCGGCGGCCTGCTCGGCCTGGCGGGTACAAGGCTGCTGCTCGGCGAGGTCCCGGCAGCCGTCTATCCGGCGCTGGTGGTGCTCGGCCCGCTCGGCTTCGCCGCCACCGGGGCCGCCTGCCTGGCGCCCGCCCGGCTCGCCGCGCGGGCGCCCATCGCGCGAACACTGAGTGAATGCTGAGGAGTTGACATTTGGTCTAGACCATTAACCGCGCCCCCTGCTATGTTCGTCGGCACCGGGCCCTTTTTCTTTGCGTGAGCGGCAGGGCCCTGTGATACCACGGGAGGGGATGCTCGATGCTGCGGTTCGGACTGCTCGGGCCGGTGGAGGTGTTCGTCGACGGCCGCGAGTTACGCCTCGCCCACGGCAAACAACGCGATCTGCTCGCCCTGTTGTTGCTGCGTCCGAATCGCGTCCGCACCACCGACGAGCTGATCCAGCGGCTTTGGCCGGCCAGCCGTCCGGACAACGCTGTCAATGCCCTGCATACCCATGTGCTGCGACTGCGTCGGCAGCTGGGGAACGTCGCCGGCGAACGCATCGAGACCCGGGCGCCCGGTTATCGCATCCTCGTCGCGCCGGGTGAATTAGACCTCGATGAGTACCGCCGATGGCACGAGATGTGCGAGAGCGACGCGAAGAGCGCCGATTGGAGCTCATTGCTCGATCATGCGCAGAGCGCTCTGCGCCTGTGGCGCGGCAATCCGTTCCTGGATGTCTCGACCGAGATCGGCGACAGTTCGGACGCGGCGCTCCTGCGTGAGGAACGGCTTTGCACGGAACTGCTCCGCATCCGTGCGCTCGTCGAACTCGGCAGTTTCGCCTCGGCCGCAGCCCGCGCGCGCCCGCTGCTCGACGAGCATCCGTTCCACGAGCGCCTGGCAGGCCTCTACATCTCTGCGCTCGCTCAAGACGGGCGCCGCACCGAGGCACTCGAGGCGTATCAGCGCACGAGCAGCACGTACTTCGAGCATCTGGGCGTGGCGCCGGGTGCGGACCTGCAGCGCCTGCACCGCACGGTCCTCGATGGCGCGGTCTCGCCGGCGCCCGCCCTGTCCTGACTCCGGGCTGCCCGCCGGCCGCCTCAACACGGAAGAGAGCCATGTCGGATTTCCCTGCTCCCATCGTCGTGCGCGAACTGAGGAAGGCGTTCGGATCCGGCTCGAACGCCGTCCGCGCGGTGGACGGCGTCGACCTGGACGTCGAGGCCGGCTCGCGCGTGGCGCTGACCGGCGCGTCCGGCTCGGGCAAGTCCACGCTGCTGCACCTGATCGGCGCGATCGAGAAGGCCGACTCGGGGCGGATCACGGTCGGCACGACCGAGGTGACGCAGCTTCGGCGTACTGCGGCCGCGGACTACCGGCAGACGGTGGGCTTCGTCTTCCAGCGCTTCCACCTGCTGCCGGCGCTCACCGCACTGGACAACGTGGTGGCCGCGGTGCTGCCGCGGAAGGTCGACTTCGACAAGGCCGAGCGGGCCGCCGAACTACTCGACGCGGTGGGCCTGAGCGGACGCCACGACGCCCTGCCCTCGCAGCTGTCCGGCGGCCAGCAGCAGCGCGTGGCCATCGCGCGGGCCCTCATCGGGCGCCCCTCGCTCTTCCTCGCCGACGAGCCGACCGGCGCCCTCGACTCCGCCACTGGCACAGCCGTCGTCGACCTCATCCTCGAACTCGCCGAGGCCCACGGATTCACCGCCGTCATCGCCACCCACGAGCAGTCCGTCGCCGCCCGTTGCGACCGGGTGATCCGGGTCTCTGACGGGAAGATCGTCGTGGACTGAGCAGCCTTCTGGCGTCCGGCTGGCGCCGGGCGCCACGGCGGCGCCAGCGGGCTCGGCCATGCTCTGACAGGTCCAGACCAATCGCGCCGAAGCCGCGGCGCCGATCCGCTGAGAGGCCCCAACATGGTCAAAGCACTGATGAAGCTCGCCGACCGTACCGCCGGCCTTCTGCTCCCCGAGGTCAAGGCCTCCGCGAGCTGCACCCCGGCGACGTACACGACCTGCACCTGCGACCACAACAACGGCACGCGGGCGCCGTGGCTCGACTGCACCGTCTACCACGTCGCCGGCAACTGTGCCAGCTCGACGACCTACTACAACGGCGGCTCCTGCTAGGCAGCCGGCTGCCAGCCGGTAGGTCCCGCGACCGGAGCGGCGGCCGACTTCCGCCGCTCCGGTCCCGCCCGAAACCTGCCGACGCCGCCACACCTGCGCAGACTCCGCTCACCACGAGACTCCGAGACCATCGCGGACGGATGCCGATGTTCTATGTCATAGCCCTGTCACGTTGGTCGCTGGCGCTGGTGTTCGCGGTCGCGGTGGCCGGCAAGTTCCGCAGCCGCGCCGGGTTCGCGGCCTCGGTGCGGGACATGGTCGGCGTCACCGACCGGGCCGCCGGGCGATTGGCCGTCGCCTCGATCGGCGCCGAAGCGCTCGCCGCGATCCTGCTGCTCATCCCGGCGACCGGCCGCGTCGGTGCCGCGCTCGCCGGGGTCTTGCTGCTGTCCTTCACCTTGCTGATCCTCCGGCTGATCCTGCGCCGCGAGACCGTCGCGTGCTCGTGCTTCGGGGCTTCGACCGAGCCCGCCGGGTGGCTCCAGGTCGGGCGCAACACCTTCCTGCTGGCGCTGGCCGTGCTGAGCGGCCTGGCCTGGAGCCCGAACGGGATGCGGTCCGGGCTGGTGACGGTCGCGTTCGCGGCGGTCGCTGTCGCCACCGTCGTGGCGTCGCTCGACGACGTCGTCTTCCTCTTGTCGCCGGCCGAGAGCCGGCGGCAGCCGCTGACAGGAGTAGGCCGATGACTGTGCTCGCCATTGCCGTGACACTCTTCGGGGTGCTCTCGCTGTTCAATCTCCTGCTGGCCCTCGGCCTGGCCAGGAAGCTGCGCCAGGGATCCGCCGAACCGGCGCACGCCCACGCGCCCTTCCCCGCGGGCGCATTCGCCTCGACCGGCGGCGGGAGCAGCAAGGCGCCGGCGCTGAGCGCGGGCACGCCCCTCCCCCATGCCTCTGAGCTCGGCCACGACGGCCGCCCGCTCCTCGTCGGTTTCTTCTCCTCGACCTGCAAGGCGTGCCCCGAACACCTGCCGCGCTTCCGCGAATTCGCCGAGACCTTCCCCGGTGACGCAGTGGCGGTGCTCAACGGCGATCCGGACGCGCTGAAGTCGTACGTCGCGGCGCTGGGCCCCGGCATCCGGAACGTCTCCGACACCACGGCGCACGGGCTGCTCAGCGACGCCGTCGAGCTGCGCGCCTGGCCCTCCTTCGTCATCGCCGATGCGGGCGGCGGCGTGCGCACGACCGGCCTGGACGTGCGGCTACTCGATCTGTCCGGCGTTCACGCGCCGCAAGTCGTCAGCGAGATCGCTGCCGGAGCCGGCAGCCGATGAAGCGCGCCGACCGGACCCGCCGCTGGTGCCGGCTGGTCGCGCGGGCCCTGGCGCTGGCCGTCTCCGTCGCGCCGGTCGCAGTCCTCGTCCAGATCGTCTTGTCGATAGCGAGCGGCCTGGTGGGGGCCGCGGCGTCGCTCATCCTCCGCGACATCATCGACGACGTCGTGCGGCACCGTCCGACGTCGTCGATCGCCGAGCTCGTCGTGCTGCTCGCCTTGGTCGGAGCCGCGACCGCGCTGCTGCCCATCCTGGTCCAGTACTGCCGATCGCAGATCCGCCGGGCACTCGGCCTGACGGTGCAGGACCGCATCTTCCACGCCGTCAACGGTTTCCACCGCACGGACCGCTTCGAGGACCCGCGCTTCCTCGACCAGCTCCGCATGGCACAGCAGGCCACTACTCAGGGACCTGATCAGGCGGTGTCAGCTCTCTTCATCCTTGGCCAGTCGCTCGTGACGATCACCTCGTTCGTCCTCTTCCTCGGCTCGCGCGCCCCGCTGCTGGCCGCGGCGGCCCTCGCGGCCGGCGTCCCTGGCCTCGTCGTGCAGTTGCGGCTGAGCGCCGAACGCAACCAGGTGATGGCCTCGACGAGCCAGACCGCCCGTCGCCAGCTGACGGCCCGCAGCCTGATGTCCGACCCCGTGGCAGTCAGGGAGCTGCGACTGTTCGGCCTCGGTGACTTCTTCCGGTCGCGGGTGGCCGCCGACACCGCCACCGTGAACCACGCCGAGCGCCGGACCGATCTGCGCACCGTGCTGTTCAACGCGCCGCTGGCGATCCTCGGCGCGTCGATCGCCGGGATCGGGCTGCTGTGGGCGGCGGACGCGGCGTCGCGCGGCGCGATCACGGTCGGCGACGTGTCAGTGTTCGTAGCGGCGCTCGCCGCCATCCAGGGCGGCCTGGCCACCATCAGCACCTCTGCCGGGACGCTCAACCAGGCTGTCGGCTGCTTCGGCTACTACACCGACATCGTCGACCTCGCGGACGACCGTCCGGCCGCGGTTGCCGGCTGTCCGGCGCTCGTCGAGGGCATTGAACTGCGCGACGTCTGGTTCCGCTACAGCCCGGATGGACCCTGGGTCCTGAAGGGGGTGAGCATGACGATCGCGCGCGGCCAGTCGACCGCGATCGTCGGGCTGAACGGCTCGGGCAAGAGCACGCTCGTCAAGCTGCTGTGCGGCTTTCACGAGCCGGAGCGCGGCTCGATTCGCTGGGATGGGCTGGATGCGCGCGAGATCGACCCGGAGAGCCTGCGCCGCAGAATCGGGGCGATCTTCCAAGACCACATGCGCTACGACCTGACGGCCGGTGAGAACGTCGGGGTCGGTGACCTGCCTGCGCTGGACGATCGGGAGCGGGTCGTGGCGCGGGCCGTGCAGGCCGGGGTCGACGCCGCGGTGAGCGCCTTGCCGTCAGGCTACGACACGCTGCTCAGCCGACTGTTCTTCGTGGACGCGGCACCAGGCGTCGGCCCGCAGCGCGGGGTCCAGCTCTCCGGCGGCCAGTGGCAGCGGCTGGCCCTCGCTCGAGGATTGATGCGCGACCAGGCCGACCTGCTGATCCTGGACGAGCCCAGTTCGGGCCTGGATGCCGAGGCCGAGCGCGATGTCCACGAGCGACTCCGGACCCTGCGGGACGGCCAGACGAACCTGCTGATCTCGCACCGGCTGAGCGCCGTGCGCGCGGCCGAGCAGATCTACGTCCTGTCCGAAGGGGTCATCATCGAGGACGGCGACCATGTCGGGCTGATGGCGGTCGGCGGCCAGTACGCACGGCTCTTCGAGGCTCAGGCGGCCGGATATCAGGACACGATGGCGGCGGCCCAATGAGATTCCTGCGACGCTACCTCGTGGTGGTCGTCGAGGGCTGGAGCATGTATCCGACCTACGCGGACGGCGACCGGCTCCTGGCCCGGCGGGCGAAGCAGGGCACGAATCAGCAGCCTGCGTCGCCATCCGTGGGCGCCATTGTGGTGGTGCCTCGGCCGGACGAGCGCAATGGGTGGTGCCAGCCGCTGCCGGCAGAACTCGCCGCGGGTGCCGGCCTGTTCGTCAAGCGCGTCGCCGCCTCCGCTGGTGACGAGGTTCCGGCTGCCTTCCGAGAGGCGGTGGGCGCCGCGGGTCCGGAGTTCCGGGTGCCGCCGGGCATGCTCTTGCTGGTCGGGGATCATCCGGGCAGCCGCGACTCGAAGCAGCACGGCTACTGTCCGGTCGACCAGGTTGTCGCACGGGTGGTCAGGCGGATCTCGGTATCAGGCCACGTCGTCCCACCCTCGGTGCTCGACCCCGATATCCCGCACCGCAGCATCGGGGTCGCGTGAGAGCGCTCTCTCAGCCCTAAGGCCGCACGGCCCGGACGCGCCGGGCCGCGCGGTCGTCTCGTGAGGTCAGGGCATGTGCCACTGCTGATTGGAGGTGTCCCCGCACGTCCAGATCTGCACCTGGGTGCCGGAGCCGCCGTAGCCGGTCGAGTCGGCCGACTCCGTTGCCGGCAGCCCAACTTGCCACCGTGGAGGCGTCGAAGAGGCTAAAGGTGGCCTACTGCGAGCTGATGATCGGCTGAGTGGTCGTCAGGGTGTGGGCGGGCGCTTCGCGCCACCTGCGGTTTCGTCTGACCGCCCGCCCACCCGTTGCGTGGCGGGGCGGGCTGGGGTTTCAAGATTTCGCCTCCGGCGCGGGCCCTTCCTCGGAGAGAGCTGCCGGGGTCGTGTAGGTGCTGGCGTTGGTGGGGCGGGCTGTGGTCCGGGGTGGTCGGGTGCCGGGGGTGTGCTCTCTCCTCGGTCGGTCCCCGGAGGCAATCAGGAACCTGCCGGGAGGTCAAGCGGCGGCGGCTTCCGCTCATGCTCGATCTTGCATCGCGCCGCTTGACCTCCCGGCAGAACCCCAATGCCGCGTAGTTAAGGGTTTCCCGGCCCTGTCAAGTGGTGCTTTTCAGGGCATGTCGGTCTTGGTCGGGGTGGTGGACGCGCGAACGGGACGAGACCTCTGATACACCGGTGCGGTCTGCCAGGACTGCCCGGGAAATCAGAGGTCTCGTTGCCTGCCAAGTCTGCCATGCCCGCTCTCACCCGCGCCATCACGCGCGCCTGTGGTTCCTTCGCCGCGGGCCATCTCGGTCCTTTGACACAGGTGATCCCGTTCGAGCTGGTCGACGCGGTACTCGCCGAGACCGGCCGCACCGAGCGGCGAGTGCGCCGGCTGCCCTCACGCGTCGCGCTCTACCTCGTGCTGGCGATGGCGCTGTTCGAGAAGGCCCCGATATCCGGGGTGTTCTCCGTGCTGAGCGCGGGACTGAGGGCACCGGCGGTCTCGGAGAAGGCGTTGCGCGACGCACGCCGGCGGATCGGGCCGGAACCGGTCAAAGCGCTCTTCGACGTGCTCGCCGGCCCGATCGCGCAACCACACACCCCCGGAACGCGCTACCGCAGGTGGCGCACGGTCGCGTTCGACGGCTGCTCCTCCACCAAGATCCCCGACACCCCGGACAACCGGGCCGTCTACGGCCGCGCACCGGTACGCCACGGACACGCCGGCTACCCGATGCTGATGCTCATGACCCTGGCCGAGACCGGCACCCGCGCACTGGCCGCAGCGGTGTTCGGACCGAGTGGCACCGGGGAGATCGCCTACGCCGAGAAACTCCTTGCCCACCTCGACGCGAGCATGCTGCTACTGGCCGACCGCGGCTTCGACGCCGCCGGTTTCCTGGCCAAAGCCGCCGGCACCGGGGCACACCTGCTCGTGCGCGCCACCGCCAACCGCCGCCCGCCCGTGCTCGCACACCTACCCGACGGCTCCTACCTCACCCTGATCGGCACACTCAGGATGCGGGTGATCGAAGCCGAGGTCACCGTCACCGCCACCGACGGCTCCACCCACACCGGCACCTACCGGCTGATCACCACCCTGCTCGAACACCGGTCCGACCCCGCACCCACACTCCTCGCCCTCTACCACGAACGCTGGGAGACCGAGACCGCGTTCCTCGCCATCCGCCACACCCTGCTCGACGGACGCGTCCTACGCTCACGCGACCCCGCGGGCCTGGCCCAGGAGATGTGGGGCATCCTCACCGTCTACCAGGCCCTACGCACCCTCATGTGCGAAGCAGCCGAAACAATCCCCGGCACCGACCCCGACCGGATGTCCTTCACCCTCGCCCTGCACACCGCCCGCACCCACACCATCCTCGCCGACCTCGGCAACCCCACCGACCGGCCCGGGCCCATCGGCCACGCCGTCCTGGCCCCACCCCAACCCCGCCCGCCGCCCCCGCCACAGCACCCGCAAACTCAAATCCCCCGGCCAGCGCTACACCTACAAAGACCCCACCAGACCCACCCACAGCACCACGATCACCGGCATCACCCTCACGATCCACCCGCCCACCATCACCCCGCCACCCGCCCCACCCCCCGGCCAACCCGGCCAACCCGGCCGAGCACCCGAGAAAAACCACGTCCTGAACCTCCTCCGACAGACCCCCGACCAGCCCCGACGCATCCCCGAGATCGCCGCCGCCCTCGGTATCAGCGGCCGAAAACACACCAACAACCTGGGCGTCAGAATCAACCGCTGGGCCCACCAAGGACTCCTGACCAAAACAGCCCCCGGCACCTACACGATCAAGAAACAGCCCTTGACAGACCACCAGAACCCTTAACTACGCGGCATTGGGCAGAACCCTGATCGGGCTTCGCCTGCCCGACCGAGGAGAGAGCACACCCCCTGAGGGTCCGGTGCGAGCTGCGCTCAGGCCGAGCCCCGGCCCGCGGCCCGGCCGCGATCGATCCGGCAAAATCCTGCATCGCCGTCCTGAGCTGCCCTTCCTCTCTACTCCTTCAACGCCGGGGAACGTCGCCGAGTGCCCGGAAATAGCCTGAATTTTCTTTATCTGGTAAACGCCGGATACGCGGTTTTTGTCGGTGGCGGCGTCTAGCATGGAAGAGTACGGGGATCGGGACTTGCGACGGGAGGGGTGGTGGGCGCGGTGGCTGGGCAGATGGCGTCAGGGGTGTGGCTGAAGGCGGTGCAGGATTTCCCTCGGGGTGCGACCGAGCCACGCGATCGTGCGCATCGCGTGAGCACCGGGTGGATCGGACCGGGGCGCTGCAGAATCCTTCCGCATCGGGCGCGGCTGGCCGCGGGATTCTGCCGCGAGATCTGGGATCGGGATGCTCGGATCAGGGTGATGTAAGATCCGACATGAGGTGCGACCGGCCCACGGGACCCTTCGCGCGGATCGATGATCGGGATGGTCGGATCAGGGTGGTGCAGGTTTCTTCCGGATCGGGCGCGGCCGGGCCGCGGGCCGGGGCTCGGCCCGAGCGCAGCTCGCACCGGACCCTCAGGGGGTGTGCTCTCTCCTCGGTCGGGCAGGCGAAGCCCGATCAGGGTTCTGCCGGGAGGTCAAGCGGCGCCATGCAGAATCAAGCACCAGCCACAGCCACCGCCGCTTGACCTCCCGGCAGGTCCCTGATTGCCTCCGGGGACCAACCGAGGAGAGAGCACACCCCCGCAACCTCACCATCCCGAACAACAGCCCGCCCCGCCACGCCGGCACCCACGCAACCCCGGCATCTCTCTCCGAGGAAGGGCCCCAGCCGGAGGCGAGATCTTGAAACTCCAGCCCACCCCACCAACGCAACGGGTGGGCGGGTGGACAGAAGAACCGTGGGCGACGCGAAGCGGCCGCCCCGCCGACTACCCCGACCCGACAAGCCACTACACCCCATCAGCACCCAGTCGGTCATCAATCCGTATTGAACGATCCGCATGTCAAGAGTTCTGCCGGGTTCCGGAACCCATGGGGTGAATCCGTGATCGATTCCCGGAACCTGTCGCATGGGATTGACACCGCCCGGGAATTCCCGTACACCTCCCTCGGAGAGCGCTCTCACAGGTTTCACCAGCCATCGCGCGCGCTCCGATGCCGACGAGACGCGGGCACGTATATGTGCTCTGCGACCGCTGGCACGCGCCCGGAATTCGGGCCGCGGATCAGGTAATCGAAGGGAATGTCATGAGTCCTCGCCCACTCCCACGGCCCCCGGCGCCCGCGCGCGGCGGACCCCGCCGCCGGCCCGCGCTGCGTGCGCTGCTCGCGGTCACGGCGCTCTTCTCGCTGTCCATGGCCGCCAGCGCCAACTCCCCGGCGTCCGCCGCGGCGGAGGCGCCCTACGGCGGCACGGCGGCCCCGGTGCCCGGCACCGTCTTGGCGGCCAACTACGACACCGGCGGGCAGGGCACGGCCTACAACGTGGCCTCCACCAACGGAAGCGCCAACAGCTACCGGGCCGACGGGATCGACGTCGAGACCACCGCCGACACCCAGAACAACACCGGCGGCGGAGCCTACGACATCGGCTGGACCAACGCCGGCCAGTGGTTCAAGTACACCGTCAACGTCGCCGCTGCCGGAACCTACAGCGTCGCGCTGCGCGTCTCCTCGCCCTACGGGATCACCGACGCGCTGCACATCGCCAACTCGTCCGGCACCAACCTGAGCGGCTCGGTCGCGGTGCCCAACACCGGCGGATACGAGACCTGGGCCACGGTGACCGCCAACGTCACCCTACCGGCCGGCACCCAGACCCTCACCGTCGATCAGGACTCGAACGGCTTCAACTTCCACTACATGGCCTTCACCCAGACTTCGGGCGGCGGGGGCGGCGGAGGCACGGGTTCAGGCTCGTCGGGCAATGACCAGCCGTTCGGCGGCACCCCGACCGCCGTCCCGGGCACGCTCCCGGTCGCCAACTACGACACCGGTGGCCAGGGCACGGCCTACAACGTGGCCTCCACCAACGGAAGCGCCAACAGCTACCGAAGCGACGGCGTCGACCTCGAGACCACAGCCGACACCCAGAACAACACTGGCGGCGGAGCCTACGACATGGGCTGGACCAACCCCGGCCAGTGGTTCAAGTACACCGTCAACGTCGCGAGCGCCGGGGCGTACACCGTGGGCTTCCGGGTCGCCTCGCCGTACGGAATCGCAGATGCCTTACACATCGTGAACTCCTCCGGCACCAACCTGACCGGCTCGGTCGCGGTGCCCAACACCGGCGGATACGAGACCTGGACGACCGTCACCGTCAGCGTCACGCTGCCGGCCGGCACCCAGACCCTCACCGTCGATCAGGACTCGAACGGCTTCAACTTCCACTACATGGCGTTCTCTCAGGGCTCGAGCAGCGGAGGCGGCGGGGGCGGAGGTGGAAGCGGCGGGACCAGCCCGACCGAGTACTGCGGGATTCAGGATCTTGCGATGGGCCAGCCGACCACGGCCTCCTCGACCTATTCCGCCACCGGCAACCCGGCCTACGCCGCCACCGACGGCGACCCGGGCACCCGGTGGGAGAGCGCGTACAGCGACCCGCAGTGGCTCGATGTGGACCTCGGGTCCAAGACGCAGATCTGCAGCATAGGCCTGCTCTGGGAATCCGCCTACGCCTCCGCGTTCCAGATCCAGGTGTCCAACGACAACGCGACCTGGACCACGGTGTACTCCACCACGACCGGCGCCGGCGGGCAGGAGACGTACCCCGTCTCCACCACCGCGCGGTACGTCCGCGTCTACGCCACGACGAGGGCGACCCAGTGGGGCGACTCGATCTTCGAGCTCGATGTCTACGGCTTGACGACGACCGCGCCGCTCACCGGCGGGACCGGCAACGGCGGCAACGGCAGCTGCCCCTGGGTCGGGTCCACCGCGCCGGTCTCCCAGCGGGTACAGCAGGTGCTCAACACCATGAACCAGTCCGAGGAGGCCAGCCTGCTCTCCGGTGACGGCACCTCGAGCTACATCGGCCAGGTCCCGGCCATTCCGAACCTGTGCATCCGCTCGATCAACATGGAGGACGGCCCGTCCGGAGTCGGCGACGGCAACGGCGGCGTCACCGCGTTCCCGGACGGCGAGAACGCCGCCGCGACCTGGGACCCGGCATTGGTCCAGCAAGAAGGCACGGCCAAGGGCGCCGAGTTCGCCGGCAAGGGCGCGAATGTCTCGCTCGGCCCGACGGCCAACCTGGTGCGCGACCCGCGCTGGGGCCGGACCTACGAGACCTACGGCGAGGACCCGTACCTTGCCGGCCAGATCACCACGGCCGAGGTCGACGGCCTGCAGAGCCAGGACGTGATGGCCATGGTCAAGCACGTCGCCGCCTACGACCAGGAGCAGTACCCCAACGGCAGCAACAATGAGACGGTCAGCCAGCAGGCGCTCGAAGAGCTCTACCTGGCACCCTTCCAGGCCGCGGCCGAGCAGTCCGCGCCCGCCTCGATGATGTGCTCCTACGCGGTGGTCAACAACGCCGCCTCGTGCGCCAGCGCCGAGATGCTGCAGGACGGTCTGGACAACCAGGCGAACTACGGCGGCTTCATCACCTCCGACTGGGGTGGCGCCGGTTCCGCCGTCGGCGACCTCGAGGGCGGCATGAACGTGGCGATGCCGTTCTCCAACGCAGGCGACGTCACCGCGGCCTTGTCCGCGGGCACCCTGAGCCCCGCGATCGTCAACGAGCGGGTCGCCCAGATCCTCACTCAGATGTTCGCGTTCGGCATGTTCGACAACCCCGCGTCCGGATCCCTCTCCAACACCGTCACCAACGCGGCACACGTGCAGACCGCGCTGCAGATGGGCGAGGAGGGCACGGTCCTGCTCAAGAACAGCGGCCTGCTCCCGCTCAACCCCAACCCGACCACCAAGCAGACGATCGCGGTCATCGGCACCGACGGCGGCGCCGGGGTCGAGCTCGCCGGCGGCGGCAGCGGCGGGGTCGACAGCTCGAACACGATCTGGCCGCTGACCGGCATCCAGAACGCGGTCGGGCCGAACGTCACCGTGACCTACACCCAGGGCGACGACAACGGCACCGCGGACATCCCGCAGGCGGTCGCCGCCGCGCAGGCCGCCACCGACGCGATCATCTACGTCAACCTGCCCGAGGGCGAGGAGAGCGACCTGACCTCCATCGACCTCTCCAGCGCCGACGAGACGATGATCGCGGATGTGGCCGCGGCCAACCCGCACACCATCGTCGTGATCAACAGCGGCGGCCCGGTCGTCATGCCGTGGCTGGGCTCGGTCGCCGGCGTGTTCGAGAACTGGTACGGCGGCGGCGAGACCGGCGCGGCGACGGCGGCGCTGATCTTCGGCACCGCGGACCCGTCCGGCAAGCTGCCGGTCACCTTCCCGTCCAGTCTGAGCCAGGTTCCCGCGCAGACGACCGCGCAGTGGCCGGGCACGCCGACCGGGCCGATCTACAGCGAGGGCGTGAACATCGGCTACCGCTGGTACCAGTCGCAGAACATCACGCCATTGTTCTCGTTCGGATACGGGCTCTCCTACACGAAGTTCTCGTTCTCCAACCTCAGCGTCGGCGCCTTCAACGCCGACGGCAACGCCACCGTGACCGCGACGATGACCAACACCGGTTCGGTCGCCGGAGCCGACGTCGCCCAGATGTACGTGGGCGATCCCGCCGCCAGCGCCGACCCGCCGCTCCAGCTCAAGGGCTTCGACCGGGTCAGCCTCAACCCCGGCCAAAGCGCCACCGTGAGTTTCCCCCTCAACATCCACGACCTCGCCTCCTGGGCGCAGACGGACAACCAGTGGGAGGCGCAGGCCGGCACGTACTCGATCAAGGTCGGGGACGCGTCGAACAACCTGCCGCTGACCGGCTCGACCAGCCTGGCCCAGACCCTGACCGGCCAGATCGCGGCGGGAGCGTCCGCCGCCGGCGTCTCGAGCGCCAACGCTGCCGTGAGCGCGAACGTCACCGCCAACTCCGGCGTGCCGGGCGCGGAGACAGTGGGCGTGGTCAACCCGTTCGGCTACAGCAGCCCGAAGGGCGCCTCGGCCTCCTTCACCATGCAGGCCGTGGACTCGAACGCGTCCCAGACGCTCACCTACACCGCGACCGGACTGCCGCCAGGCTTCTCGATCGCAGCCAACGGCACGGTCTCCGGAACCGGCACCACACTCGGGACTTACACCGTGACCATCACCGCGACCGATACGAAGGGGGTGTCCGGCTCGGCCACCTTCGTGTGGACCGTCGCGCAATAAGCAGTCACACGATAGGCAACAGGACGGATGAGCGTGCCGTCGCGGGGTACGAGGGGCCAGCGCGGCTCCGAAGGCGCCGCGACGACACGACAGACGCCAGAGGGATGCAGAGCATGAGCGAGACGACGTTCGATGTGGCAGTCACAGCTGACACGGCCGACTATGCAGTGGTGTCGGTCCACGGCGACCTGGACCTACTGGGCGCGACGAAGCTGCACCGTCCGCTGAGCGACGCGCTCAGCCGGCCGGTGGCCGTACTCGACCTGACCAAGTGCGAGTTCTGTGACTCCTCGGGCCTGCGCACCATCCTGGAGGCGATGCAGCGGGCGCACGGCGCCGGCCGCGCCTTCCGCATCGCCGGCGCGGGCAAGGCGGTGGTCCGCGTCTTCGAGACCGCGGGCCTGCTCACAGAACTGAGTCTCTACCCGAGTGTGGAGGCCGCGGTCGAAGGCTGAGCAGGTCGGCCGGAAGTTCACTGCCCAAGGACGCGAGGAGGTCATCGACCTCCTCGCGTCCTGCTTGTTCCGCACGACGGGGGTTGACACCGTGGAGTTCATTCCTCCAGGCTTTGGGAGAGCGCTCTCCTGCGCGCTCACCGCGCGACTTTTCGGTACATACAGTTCCATCTCAGGGGGAGTCGTATGCACGTCGGAGTGCCCGCGACAGATGTCTGCTGCGCACGGCGTGCTGGATGACCGCACTGCGGGAGCTGCGGACCCGGCACTGGGCCCTGGCGGCGCTGGCGGCCGCGGTGGCGGTCGCCGCGGGGTTGGCCGCACTGTTCGCCACCGCTTGGGGCACGGGGTTGTCGGAGGGGGCGCAGCGCGACCTGCGTGCCTCGTCGGCGGACGCTGTCGTGATCTCCCGGCCGGCTCAGGATTTCGCCGACAACGCCGCCAGCGCTCAACGCGTTCGGGATGCTGTGGCGCATGCGGGTTCCGCGTTGTGGCACGTCGACGCGCTCACCGTGTCAGAGATTTTCGATCTTCCATCCGAGAGCAACGACGCTTCGACCGAGCAGACCTACGCGGTCTCGTCGGCTGCGGTGCGGCCGCACGCCATTCTGACTGCAGGCACGTGGCCGATCTTCGTTCCCGGCAAGGCGATCGGCGTGGCGGTGCCGGAATCAGCCCTCGAAGCCATGGACCTGCGCGTCGGCGCCAGCGTGAGCCTGACCGATCCGAATTCCCACTCCAGCGTCGCCTTCGTGGTGACCGGCTCCTTCCGGTATGCCGACGACGATCCGGGTGCTCTGACGTGGAACCAGATCGGCATGTCGGGTGTGGAGCCGAGCGGCCCCACGACCTACTTCGGTCCGCTGGTCGCCAATCCTGCGGCCTTCGCGGCCGGTGCCCTCAGTACCGCGAGTGGCACGTGGGTGCTCACTCCCGCAACGGGAGATCAGGACTCGGCGACGCTCGCGGCGCAGGCCAGCGCTCTTCTACACTCCGCGGATTTGGCGCCGCAGAACGGATTCACGGTCTCCTCGGGCCTACCCGGGCTCGTCGCCGGCATCGCGGCGCGGACAGCTGCGGGCCGGGCTCAACTCCTGGCGGGCGCGATCCTGCTCGGGGTGTTGGCGGGGGTCGCGCTCGCGGCCGCGGCAGGGAGCCTGGTCGCACGGAGCAGAGTCCAGGCCGCGCTGCTGTGTTCGCGCGGGGCGCCGCGGCGAACCCTCGTCTCCTTCTACGTGGTGGACGTCGCGATCGTCTTCCTGTTCGCCGTGGGTGGAGTGCTGACGCAGTCGGAGTTGTGGGGCGAGGACTTCGGGCGCGCGATTCCGAGCGTAGCTTGGGTATCAGGGCTCGCGGTCGCACTGGTGGCCTCGCTGTTGCTCTGCGGCCGCGCGGCCCGGACCGCCGAGCCCGCGGACGTCGCCATCGCCTCCGGCCGGCAGTCTTCGGTCCCCGGAATCATCCGCGCGGGCGGCGACATCGCGTTGATCGCCCTTGCGGGCGTGGCAGTGTGGCAGGCCGGTGAGGTCGGGCTCTCCACCCGCGCGGCGAACGGGAGCGGCGCCACCCCGGTGCTGATCGTCGCCGCCGCGCCTGCTCTGGCCGTCGCCGCCGGTGCCGCGCTGTGCGGACGGCTGGTGGGCGGCGGCGCCCGGGTCGCGGAGTTCGTCGCCCGCCGGGTCCGCAGCGCACCGGTGCGGCTGGCGACCTGGGAACTGGCGCGCACACCTCTGCGGTACTTCGTTCCGGCGTTGCTGTGCGTCGCGTCGGTCGCCGGCTGCGGATCCTTGGCCGCGCAGCATGCCAGCCGACTCCGATCCGCGCACGACCAAGCCGCGTTCGTCAATGGCGCGCAGGTCGCGGTCGCGCTGCGCCAGACCCTGCCGCCTGGTGAGGTGGCCTCGGTCGCTTCCGCTCCCGGAGTCATCGCCGCCACTCCCGTCGACGAGATCGACATCGGGACCGGCACGCTCGTGGCGCTCGACGCGGCGAACGCCGCTTCGACGGTCGCGCTCCGTGCCGATCTGGTGGACGGGTCCGCGGCGAAGCTGTGGGCTGGGCTGACACCGAGCAGTTCACAGCATCCTGTGATGTCCGGTATCTCCGTGCCAGGACGGCCGGTCGCGCTCGGCCTCACCGGCACGCTGACCGCGACCGGCCACGCTTCCAACATCAGGGGGGATACGGTCTCCGTGGCTCTGACCATCCAAGACGCGGTCGGCCTGACGTATTCGATCCCTGTCGGGCAACTCGCACCCGACGAGGCCGAGCACGCCCTGAGCGCACAGATCGCACCCGATGCCAAAGCCGACTATCCGTTGCGCATCATCGGCGTCACGCTCGGAACCGCCGACAAGGCCTACAAACTCGCCATCTCCGGGTTGACCGAGCAGGTCGCGGGAGGCGGCGGCACCATCTCGTTCCCAGGCGCGGCGGCCATGGCCAAGTGGACCCGGCACAACCAGTCGACCGACGTCATGCTGGCGCCGGCGGCCGGACCCGGGCTCGTGGTTCCTGCCCTGGCCACGGATGACTACCTCAGCGCCAACGGCGTGCACATCGGGTCGACGGTCCAGCTCAGTGTGAACGGCGTGTCCGTCAGTGCTCTGATCATCGCCACGGTCTCGGCGTTCCCGGCACTCCCGGCCGGCAACCCGGACGGTCTGATCGTCGACCTTCCCACGCTGGCCGACGTCGTCAACGCCGGCGGGGCCGAGCTCTGGCCGAGCTACACCTGGTGGCTGGATACCAAGAGCGGTAATGCGCCTGCCGCACTGCCGGCCGGCGCGGTGGCTACCACTGCGGACGAGGTACAGGCCAACTTGATCTCGGATCCGTTGTCTGCGATCCCGCAACAGGCGCTTGACATCGCGACGCCCGCGCTCGTGCTTCTCGCCATGCTGGGCCTGGTGACGGCTTTGCTCGCCGCCTCACGCGACTCGGCCCGGCGCGACGCGGTGCTCGGCGCACTCGGCACGACCCGCTCGCAGCTCGTCGGGCTCACCTGCCTCCTGCACGCGTGCGTCATCGTTCCGGCGGCTCTACTCGGCACCGGCCTCGGATTCCTCTTCGCCCGCGTGTTCACGCCGGTGTTCGTGCTCGGCGCGGACGGCTCACCACCCCGGCCTTCGGTCATGGTGCTGCTGGACGCAACCTGGAGCGCGACGGCAGCGCTGATCATCGTCGCGACGACCGTGACAGTCGCCCTCGCGAGCTGCCTTGCGCGCACGGGCCGGTTCGCACAGTTCGGGGCTCGAGGGTGAGGGTCGCGAAGATGGGGGTTCCTCTCAACAGGTTCGCCGCCGCGTGGCGCAGGCCCGGCTGCGCGGCCTTGGCCCTGCTCGCGGGCTGCGTCATGAGCGCGACCGCGGTCTCAGCCCGGGTGGATCTGCAATCGCGGACGAACGCGCTGCAAGCCGCGGTGAATCAGACCCCGGTCACTCTGCGCACGGTCGAGGCCGACGCGGACTATCCCTTGTTCGCCGCCGCGAACAGCGACCCGGGCACCGCGATCGATCAGGAGACCGGCCGGTTCTACGCCACGATGGCGCCGCATGTGCCCGTACAGGGCATGACGCAGGCCTGGGCCGACCTCGTCTCGCCGCCGGTCGGCCTGAGCGACGCTCCGGCGAGCGCGATCGCCTCGCCCGGAACACCGCCGATGCTCACGGTCGACTACCGGCAGAACCTGTCCGCGCACGCCAAGCTCGTCGCAGGACATTGGCCTGATACGACGCAGCTGATGCCGGACGGCTCGCAGGAGCTGGAGATCGCGGTCACCCCCGCGACACTCGCGAGGCTCAGCGCGCACGTCGGCTCGAGCCTGGTGGTCGGAGGGTCGCCGATGATCGTCGTCGGGGTCGTCACGCCCACCGATCCCGACGGGGCGTTCTGGCGCTCGCGCCCCTACCTCGGTGCTCCCGTGCTGGACACGCCCGGGCTGACCCCGCCGTACTGGGACACCGGCGCCTTCATCGGGACGAACGAGATCGCTATCCTGGGCAACGTCTACGAGACCGGCGAGCTGGAGCTGAGCTGGACCGTGCCCCTCGTCGAGACCGGGTACCAGCCCGGGGAAACCGCCGCGATCGTCAGTGCACTGACCTCGGGCCTCGACGGGGATGCGTTGGAGCTCTACCGAGCCAGTGCTTCGGGCAGCAACACCGGCAACAATCTTGGCATCGGACTGGAGTTGAAATCCGGCCTCGCGCCGACTCTGGAGCGCTTCGTCGAGGGTCAGAACGACGAGGCCGTGGAGATCGCGCTGCCCATGGCGAGCCTGGTCGTGATCGGGCTCATCGCCCTCGCGCTCCTCACCCGGACGAGTCTGGACCGGCGCGCCTCGGAGTCGAGGCTTCTGCTGGCCCGCGGCGCACCGCTGCGCGAACTGCTCGGGCGGGCTGCGGCCGACAGCATCCTGACGATGCTCCCGATGTTCGCGGTGGCGAGCGGAATCACCCTCGCCCTGCCGGGGACGGCGCCGTCGGCTCTCTGGTGGCACCTTGGTTTGATCGGCGTCGCGGCCACGGCGGCTCCGACGGTTCTCACCTTTGGACGCTACTGGCCCGCTCTGCATCGGCACGTGCGAGCCGAGAAGACCGGCAGTGGCCTGCGACGCCGCAGCCGTGTGTTCGCTGTCGATCGGGGCTTGGTGCTCAGAACGGCAGCGGCCGTGCTGTGCGTGGCTGGGCTCGATCAGGTGCACGCGAGCGGACTGGCGTCGGGCGGGGGCGTCGACTTCTACACGGCCTGCGCTCCCCTGCTCGCCGCCACGCTCGCCACGCTCGTGACGCTGGCGCTCGGACCAGCCGTTCTCCGTGTCCTGATGCGCCGGTCCCGGCGCGGACGTGGCGCGATCCTCCTACTCGGTCTGGGTCGCATCGCCCGCACACCCGCGCCTGCGGCCATCATCGTTTTCATCCTGACGCTCGCGCTGAGCACCGCGGACATCGCTTTCGCCCTGCATCGCACGACCGGCGCGGTGGCGCAGAGCGCTGATCAGAAGCCGCTGGCGCACGCGATCGCGATGTACCTCACCGTGCTGTCCGCGGCCGCGCTGGGCGCCGGATGCGTGATCGTCGCCATCAGCGCCTTCGGGGACGCGGCGGAACGGCGTGCGACGACCGCCCGGCTGACGGTCACGGGAATGACGGCGGGGCAGGCGCGCGGCGTCACGGCCGTCGAACTCGGTGCGCCGATCGTGTTCGCGGTGCTCGGCGGCACGATCGCAGCGTACGTACTTCCATGGATCGTGCGGCCCGCGCTGGCGGCGGTCCTCGGCCGGGCCGGTGTGCGGCTGACCGTGGCCGACCTCGCCGTACCGGTATCGACGCTCATTCCGCTGGCCCTCCTCGCGGGCCTCGGCGGCGCCGCTCTCGCCCGGCGCGGCGCGGCCGCAGTCCTACGCCTCGGCGACCAAGCTCAGGGAGAACAGTAGGCCGTGAACGCGCAGACGCAGACCATAAGCGGCGCCTCGTCGTCGGCGATCGAGTGCACGTCGCTGGTGCGGATCTACCGGACCGAGAACCTGGAAGTCCAGGCCCTGCAAGGGCTCGACCTTCACGTCGCCAAGGGCGAGTTCATCGCGCTCGTGGGCGCGTCCGGGAGCGGGAAGTCGACCCTGCTGGGCATTCTCTCGGGCCTCGACTCGCCTTCGGCCGGCTCGGTTCGGGTCGACGGGCGGGAACTGGCGGGTCTGAGCGCGCACGAGCGCATGCTCTACCGGCGGCAGAGTGTCGGCTTCATCTGGCAGAGTCCGCCGCGCAACCTGCTGCCACAACTGACCGCCGCGCAGAACGTCGCGCTCCCCCAGCGATTCAACGG
This sequence comes from Actinospica robiniae DSM 44927, assembly GCF_000504285.1. Classification (NCBI taxonomy): domain Bacteria; kingdom Bacillati; phylum Actinomycetota; class Actinomycetes; order Catenulisporales; family Actinospicaceae; genus Actinospica; species Actinospica robiniae. Next base: position 3,288,619 of record NZ_KI632511.1, read on the forward strand.
AATCGGGCGCAAGGCGCGCCGAGCGCGTGCGCTCGAACTGCTCGACTCGATGGGTGTCGCGCACTGCCGCGACCGCACTCCCGGACATCTCTCCGGCGGTGAGCAGCAGCGCGTCGCCATCGCCGTCGCACTGGCCAACTCCCCGGCGGTGCTGCTGGCCGACGAACCGACCGGTGAACTGGACGCCGAATCGGCGCGGCACGTCATCTCCGGCTTGCGCGAGGCCAACGTCGAGCACGGCGTCACCACGCTGATCGTCACGCACGACGAGGAGGTGGCCGGCCAGGTGCGGCGCACGGTCGCCATCCGAGACGGGCGGATCGCGACGGAGACGCACCGGCCGGGCATCGCGCCCGGCGCTGAAGCGTCACTGGACGACGGCAACGGTCCCCTCCATCCTTCGAACGCAGACGTCGAATACGCAGTCATCGACCGAGCCGGCCGGCTCCAACTGCCGCCCGAGTTCACCGAACCGCTCGGCATCAAGAACCTGGTCCGCCTGACTCGCGAACCCGGGCACATCGAGGTCTGGCCCGAGCACGGACGAGCGGCCGGGTTCGACGAGGCCGACACCAAGCCCGAGCAGGACGAAGCGTGAACGCGGAGATGAAGGCACCCCTGCTCGAAGCCGTCGGCGTGAGCCGCTCGTTCGGCCGGGGCAGGACGCAAGTCAATGCCCTGCGGGACATCGACCTCGTCGTGGAGGCCGGGCGCATCCACGTCGTGCGCGGCCGCTCGGGCTCGGGAAAGACCACGCTGCTCAACATCCTCGGCGGGCTCGATCTGCCGAGCGCCGGGTCGGTGCGCATCGACGGCACCGACCTGGCCTCGCTCTCCGAGCGGGACCGGATCCTGTTGCGGCGGACCAGGATCGGCTTCGTCTTCCAGTCCTTCGGCCTCGTCTCCCACCTCAGCGCCGCGGAGAACGTCAGCATGCCGCTGCGGCTGGCGCGCGCCGATCCCCGGGAACGGGACCGGCGCGTGCGCCGCCTGCTGGACCTGGTCGGGCTGTCCGACCGGGCCGAGCACCGCCCCGCCGAGCTCTCCGGCGGCCAGCAGCAGCGCGTCTCCGTCGCCCGGTCGCTCGCCCAGCGACCCGATCTGCTGATCGCCGACGAACCGACCGGCCACCTCGACTCGAACACCGGCGCCGGCATCCTCCGCCTGCTGCGGGAGATCGCCGACGTCGAGGGCACCGCCATCGTGCTCAGCACCCACGACCGTCGCATCGCCGAAGCGGCGGACCAGGTCTTCGACCTCGGCGACGGCCGGCTCAGCGCGCCCGTCCGCGTCTGAACGGGCGAGTCGGCTGCTCACTTCTCCAGGGTGTGGGCGGTGATATCGCCGTTGTTGGTGCTGGCGTGGATGGCGAGGTCGGGGGTGGCGGCGCTGTTGCGCAGGGTGTTGTGGACGCGGCCGTGAAGCGTCGTGGCTTCGAGGGTGGCGCTGCTGCCGGGGATGGCGCCGACGGTGATGTCGCCGGACTGGGTGCTCAGCTCGAGGGTGCCGCGGGCCGCCTCGGCGACGCGGATGGCGCCGCGAGCGGTGGTGATCCGGGCCGGGCCGGTCAGCCGCCCGACCTCGACGTCGCCGTCCACCGCGGTCAGCTCCAGGGCCGCGGCCTCGTCGATCTTGATGTGGCGGTGGGCGCCGTCGAAGGCGATCTCGCCCATCCGTCCGACCACGCGCACCTCGCACGCGGCGGTCTCCGCCTTCAGGTGCGAGCCGGCGGGCACCTGCACGGTGACCTCGATCGCGCCGGTCGGGCCGAGGCGGGGGTGGGCGGGCTCGTCGGTGCGGATGCGCAGGGTCCCGTCGGCGAACTCGGCCGTGGTGCGCGCGGCGGCCTTCTGGTCGCGGGACTTGCCCGGGTCGGCCGGGCGGATCTCGACGGTGGTCTCGGCGCGGTCGGTGGCGATGAACTGGACGCGTCCGGCCGGGATCTGCAGCAGGGTGCGGATCGGGGCGGGGGTGGCGTAGGTCTGCATGGTGCGCTCCTCGGGTCATTGTTTCTGACATGGGAAACGCTACGTTGCGTTCATGGATCGCGCAACATACTTGTTGCATCGCAGTGGAGTGCTGCGAGGTCAGAGTGAGGATTTCGTTGCATCGAGGACAGAACTAACGCAACGAAGAGCCCTGCGTTCGTTGCATTGAATGAAGATGAACGCTATGCTGGCGGCGTCAAGGTCGAGCACGTGTGAAAGGAGCCCGCGATGCCGGGAGGCAGGCTCACCCAGGCCGAACGTCAACGGATCGCGTCGGGACTGGCCGACGAACTCGCCTACGCGGAGATCGCCCGGCGGCTCGACCGCCCCACCTCGACCATCACCCGCGAGGTGATGCGCAACGGCGGTCCCACCGCGTACCGCCCCGAGATGGCACAGCGCGCCACCGAGCGCCGCTCCCGTCGGCGCAAACCGGCGGCGGCGGTGCCTGCCGGCGGGCGGGTCGCGCGGGCCCAGGCCCACGGGCGCGACGACGACGCCGTGCGCGAATACGAGGAGACCTTCACCACCTTGTTCATGGCACAGGGCCTGCCGAAGATGACCTCGCGCGTGCTCACCAGCCTGTTCGTCACCGATTCCGGCAGCCTCACCGCGGCCGAACTGGTCGAGCGGCTCCAGGTGAGCCCCGCCTCGGTCTCCAAGGCGGTCACCTTCCTGGAGGGCCAGGGCCTGGTGCGCCGGGAGCGCGACGAACGCCGCCGCGAGCGCTACGCCGTCCACGAGAACCTCTGGTATCAGTCCACGATCGCCGGCGCCCAGGGCATCGCGCAGGTCGCCGAGACCGCACGCCAGGGCGTGGCCGTCCTCGGCCGCGGCACCCCGGCCGCCGTCCGCTTGGAGAACATCGCCCGCTTCAGCGACTTCATCAGCGAGAGCATGTTCCGCGCCGCCGAACAGGTCCGCGACATCCTCACCTCGAACCCTGAGGGGGCCACGGTCCGGGACGACGCCGAGGAAGCCGACCCCGCGGAGTCAGTGGACTCAGTGGGCTGACGGGCCGCCCCGAGCCTGCGCGCTGGCGAGTCCGAGCGCGGTCGAGGCGTCGGCGAGGACGGGCTCGCCGTGACCGAAGCAGGCCACCTCCACGGAAAGGCCGCACAGGCGGTCCAGCGACGCGATCGCCCGCGCGCGATCGAGGTTGAAGACTCCGAGCGTCGGCCTGCCGACGTTGGCCACGGCGTCGCCCACGAACAGGACGGCCGCGGCGGGCAGGTGGATCGCGATGCTGCCCTCGGTGTGACCGGGCACGGCGACGACCTCGGCGCCGCCGCCGAAGTCGAGCACGTCGCCGTCCTCGAGCTCCCGATCCACCCGCGCGGCCGGTGCCGCCGGGAGGGCGGGCTTGTTCGCATACAGCTGGCGCTCCCAGGCGGGGGCGTCGGAGAAGTCCGGCGCCGGCCACGCAGCCTCGCCCCGGACGAACGCGGCATCGAGCCGGTGCGCGAGGACCTCCGCGTGGCCCCACGCCTGGATCTCGGCGGCCGAACCCGTGTGATCCTCATGGAAATGCGTCAGCACGACCCGGCGCAGATCCGCGGGCCCGTAGCCGAGCCGCCGTATCGACTGCGCGATCGCCTCGCCCTGGCCGACCGGCCCGGTGTCGATCAGCGTCAACGACCCGCGCTCGTCCCACAGGTACGCCTGCCCGACCGGGAAGCGAAGCAGATGCAAGCGCGGAGACAACTGGATGGCATCCATGCTATGCGAGCCTATCCGCGGACCGTCGCGCGAACCACGATGTTCGCTCAGGGCAGAGAGCCGGGGAGCATCGTCAGGCTTCGGATTACTGATAGCCGACTGATTCCCGCCCGACGAGTCCTTCGTAGGGTCATGAGTGCAGGGAAGAACCCGGCACCGCAATCCGAGGAGGAGCCACCATGAGGGCCTACGCCATCGCGTTCGTTCGCGAAGTCGAGTTCAACGCCGAGATCGTCGAGTACCTTCAGCACATCGACGCCGCGCTCGAGCCGTTCGACGGGCGGTTCGTGGTGCACGGCGGCGGCGCAGAGGTCGTCGAAGGAGATGCGGTGATGGACGCGATCGTCATCGAGTTCCCGAGCCGCGACCAGCTGCGGGCGTGGTGGGATTCGCCGGAGTATCAGCAGATCATGTCACTGCGCACCCGGAACATGAAGGCTGATATCGTCCTCGTCGACGGAGTGCCCGAGGGCTACCGCGGCGCCGATTCGCTCAAGCACTAAGGCGAATTGATGATCAGCTGAGTGCTCCTGGAGTGTGGTGGCGTGTCGGGTCGGGGCGGTCGTCTCGGTGTGGGCGGCCGCTTCGCGCCGCCCGGTTCTTCTGTCCACCCGCCCACCCGTTGCGTTGGCGGGGTGGGCTGCGGTTTCAAGCTTTCGCCTCCGGCGGGGGCCTTCCCTCGGAGAGAGATGCCGGGGTTGCGTGGGTGCTGTTGTTGGCGGGGCGGGCTGGGGTTCGGGGTGGTCGGGTGCCGGGGGCGTGCTCTCTCCTCGGCCGGTCCCCGGAGGCAATCAGGAACCTGCCGGGAGCTCAAGCGGCGGTGACCTGGGGCGATGCTCGATTCTGCATGGCGCCGCTTGACCTCCCGGCAGAACCCTGATCGGGCTTCGCCTGCCCGACCGAGGAGAGAGCCCAACCCCCAATGCCGTTCGTTTCAGTTGGTCTGTTTTTCGTATCGTTCGGTGTGGTGGCTCGTTGGAGGGGGTGTGAAGCATCCTTGGGCTGGTAGGACGGATCGGGTCAATCTAGGCGTGTTGACGCGGTGGGTTGCTCCGGGGTTGGTGCGGCAGGCGGTGCAGGCTCGTGCGCGGCCGGATCTGGTTCCCAATGCTTTGCCGTTGGAGTTCATGGTCTATTACGCGCTGGCGCTGGCGTTGTTTGCGCAGGACTCGTACGAGGACGTGATGGACAACCTGGTGGGCGCGATCGAGGAGTTGGCCGGGGACGTGCCGGCGAAGTCCTCGATCCACGCGGCGCGCAAGCGCCTGGGCGCGGGAGTGATGGAAGAGCTCTTTCACCTGGTGGCCGGGCAGGTCGCGGGCGAGCGGACGGCCGGGGCGCGGTGGCGTGGGCGGCTGGTGTGCGCGATCGACGGGTTCGTGCTCGATGTGCCCGAAAGCGCGGGGAACCGGGGGTTTTTCGGCGGTCCGTCTACCCGGGTGGGTGGGCGGATCGAGTCGGGCGGCTATCCGCAGGCGCGGGTGGTGACGCTGGTAGAGACCGGGACGCGTGCGGTGCGCGAGGCGGCGATCGGCCCGTACGCGACCGGGGAACGCGATCTGATCAAGGGCGTGGTCGCCGCGACCGGCCCCGAGATGATCGTGATCATGGACCGGGGGTTTCCCGGCCGGGAGCTGATCAGACGGTTCAACGAGCAGGGCACCGCGGTGCTCATGCGCGGATCCACCCGGATCGCCCGCGCCGACGTCCGCGTGCTCGCCGACGGCAGCTACCTGGCCGCGCTGTGGGAGCAGAGCGTGCGCGGACGCGGCCAGCCGGTATGGGTCCGGGTGATCGAGTACACCGTGCGCGGCGGGGAACGCGTCAGGCTGCTGACGAACCTGCTCGATCCGGGCGAAGCCCCGGCCGCCGAACTGGCCGCGCTCTACGCCGAGCGCTGGGAATCAGAGGGCAGCAACCGCTCGCTCAAGACCTACCAGCAAGGCCACGCGTTCGTGCTGCGCTCCGGCAGCCCCGAACTGGTGCTCCAGGAGATCTGGGCGCACCTGACCGTCAACCACGCGCTGACCCGTCTCAACGGCCTGCTGGCCGACGAGCGCGGGCGCGACCCGGACGAGATCTCCTTCACCAAGGTCTTGAAAGAGGTGCGCCGCTCGGTCATCCGCCAAGCGGCACACACCCTGGCCCGAGCAGTCACTAAAACCCTTGATATAGCAGACGACCTGCGCCGCTACGCACACAGACCCGTACCCGGACGCACCGCCGAACGCACCGTCAAACGCTCATCCCACCGCTATGACGGCCGACCCAGAACCGCCACCGGCCGCCCCGTCACCACCCTCAGACAGCCCCCAACACCCACACTCCTCCCACTATTGAGCACATGAAACGAACGGCATTGGCCCACCCCCTGGGGCCCGGTGTGAGCTGCGCTCGGGCCGGGTTCTGTCCGGTGGCCTGGTCGCGCTCGGTGCGGAAGGATTCTGCATCGCCCTGGTGTGATTGTCCCGGTGGTCATGCGAGGCGCGGGATCGCGTGGCTCGGTCGTGGTCTGAGGGGAATTCCTGCATCTCGTACGTGCTGGACAGTGACGATTCCGTGCGGCATGCGGCCCGGGATCTTCCGATCCGGCGTCGTACGCGAGCAAGCGGGCGCGTCCCTCGGTCACCTCCACCACCCTTCCCGCCACAAGTCCCAAGTCCCGACAACCTATGTACGCTTCCATGCTAGCCTCGGCGCTTCAGTAGTGGCGTCCGGATCGTGGTCCTGATATACGAAAGTGCTCTCTGAGCTGGAATGATGTGGCTTCTCTAGGGTCACATGTTCTGCAGCAGGGAGCACTTTCGAGGTGAAGAGTACAACGTCGCGCCCTCGTCTTGTCGTCTCGTCCGACGGGCGCGGTGTAGTGGGGCATGCCGGGTCCCGGCTGTTGGCGGACCTGGCCGAGGCCACGGGACTGGAGTCCGCGTTCATCGACGCGCTCGCCGGGCTGCGGCAGCGGGCCGGCGGCCATGCGCCGGGACGCGTCGCGGTCGATCTCGCGGTGATGCTCGCGGACGGCGGTGAGGCGATCAGCGACCTCGCGGTGCTGCGGGACCAGGCGGAACTGTTCGGCCCCGTGGCATCGGATCCGACGGCGTGGCGGGTGTTGAACTCGATCGACGCCGCCGCGATCGCCCGGCTGCGCGGTGCGCGGGCGGTGGCGCGCGAACTCGCCTGGGTGCAGCGCGCCGAGACGCGCGGCGCGCTGCCGCAGGCCGAAGCCGCCGGCCGGGTGATACCCGGTCTGGTGCTCGATATCGACGCCTCGATCGGCATCTGCTACTCCGAGAAGGAGAACGCGACACCGACCTGGAAGAAGACGTTCGGCTACCACCCACTGCTGTGCTTTCTGGACAACACGGGTGAGGCCCTTTCAGGCGTCCTGCGCCCGGGTAGGGCCGGATCGAACACGGCGGCCGATCACATCGAGGTCCTCGACGCCGCGCTCGCGCAGATCCCGGACGAGCATCGGCACGGGGCCCCGATCCTGGTGCGCACGGATACCGCCGGGTGCACGCACGCCTTCCTCGCGCACATCAGGTCCCTGCGTGACCGGGGCGTGGACGTGCGCTTCTCGGTCGGCGCGCCGATCGACGAGCAGGTCCGGCAGGCGATCACGAAACTGCCCGCCACAGCGTGGTACCCGGCGATCGAGGCCGACGGGCAGGTACGCGACGGCGCCGAGGTCGCCGAGATCACCGGGCTGCTCTACGGCTACGGTACGAACCTGCCCGCAGACACCCGGTTCATCGTGCGGCGCGAACGCCCGCACCCCGGCGCCCAACTGAGCCTGTTCGACACCATCGAGGGATACCGCCACCAGGTCATCGCCACCGACAGCCGGCTCAGCGACGGGCCGTTGACCTGGATCGAGGCACGTCACCGGGCACACGCTCGGGTCGAAGACCGCATCCGGACAGGCAAAGACTCCGGCTTCGGGCGCTTCCCATCCCGCGAATACGCCATCAACCAGGCCTGGCTCGAACTCGCCCTGACCGGAATCGACCTGACCTGCTGGATGAGGATGCTGCTGCTCGACGGCGCTCTCGCCCGTGCCGAGCCGAAGAAGATCCGCTACCGGCTGCTGCACGTCGCAGCGCGCATCACCAGATCGGCCCGGCGCACACGCCTGCGTATCGCCGAGCACTGGCCCTGGGCGAAACAGCTGACAGAAGCCTTCGACCGCCTCGCCGCCCTGCCCAGGCCCTGCACCTGCTGACCAACCACACAGCCTCGTCCGCCGCGACCCGAAGGAACCAGGAAGAGCCCGACCATCGCGTCGGCACTTCGCCATGCCCTCGAACCCGGCACACCAACCAGCCGACTCAGACCACGAACTCACACGCTTGGTGAAAGACGGAGGCTAGACGCCGCCACCGACAAAAGCCGTACATCTGGCTTTTACTGGATAAGGAATATTCCGGATATTTCTGGGGAACTCGGGCGTGCTCCCCGGCGTTGAAGGACTAGAGAAGAAAACAGCGGCTCAGACGGCGATGCCAGATCTCACATCAGGCGGGGCCGGACCACCGGCCCCTCCGCGCGGATCGATGATCGAGATGGTCGGATCATGGTGATGCAGGATTCTTCCGGATCGAGCGCGGCCCGGCCACAGGGAGGGACCCGGGCCCGAGCGCCGCTCAAACCACTCCCCCAGGGGGTGGGCTCTCTCCTCGGTCGGGCAGGCGAAGCCCGATCAGGGTTCTGCCGGGAGGTCAAGCGGCGCCATGCATGATTCACCATCAGCGCAGGCCGCCGCCGCTTGACCTCCCGGCAGGTTCCTGATTGCCTCCGGGGACCGACTGAGGAGAGAGCACACCCCCGCAACCTCACCACCCCGAACAACAGCCCGCCCCGTCACGCCAGCGCCCCACAAACCCCGGCATCTCTCTCCGAGGGAAGGGCCTGCCAGCGGCGCCTTTCGATCTTGAAACCCCAGCCCGCCCCGCCAACGCAACGGGTGGGTGGGTGGTCAGACGAACCGGGCGACGCGAAGCGGCCGCCCCCACCACGACGACCACCCCGACCCGGCAAGGCACCACGCCCCAGGAACACTCAGCCGATCATCAATGCGCAGTAAAGCAAAATCCGAGGTCCACTCCGCCGGACGCACTGTCGGGCGGAGATCACTGGACGCTCGCTATGCGGAGTAGCTGTAGGTGGGTGTCGTGTCCTGGTAGCCCTGGCCGGTGGGCGTGTAGTCGAAGCTGAAACTCACGCTCTGACCCGCCGACAACGAAACCGGCTGCTGCCACTGCCCCGCCGACGCATTCCACGACATCGCATAGTTCAACTGACTCTGCCCACTGACCGTGTAATGCACATACACCGACGACACCGTGAACCCGGACGGCTTGAAGTAGATCTCACCGCCACTCACCCCCTCCGAGAAACCCGAACCCGAAGAACCACCCGTCGCCGAAGCCGAAGCCGAAGGAGTCGGCGCCGAACTGGTCGGCGGGGGCGGAGACGCCGGGCCGCTGGCGCCTCCGGTCGGGCAGGTGCCGGTGGTGCCGTTGACGAAGATGCACTGCTTGATCGTCGTTAGGAAGTCACTCAGGATCGTCGGATTGTCCTGGACCGCCGAGTCGCCCCAGTAGCCGTTCGAGCAGCCGGTGCCGCCGGCGGCGTCGCCGTTGCCGCACATCCACTGGGTCTGCTGATCCCAGTCGGTGTTGATGTAGGACACCACGCGGATCACGTCGCTGTTGTTCTCGATCCACTGGAAGTACGGCGCGTACCACTGATTCCAGATGCTCTGAGCCGTGGTGCTCTGCGGGTTCTAGTTCATGATGCAGCTCTGGGTGAGGTTCGCGTTGCTGTACCCCTGCGGCGCGGACTCGGCGATCATGGCCGGCTTGTCATGCACACGGGCGAAAGTCAGCACCGTGTTCTGCAGGCTCACCGGGTCGACGCTGTAGCTGCTGCAGCCCCACTGCTCCCCTTCGGAGCCGGAGTTGTAGAAGTCCGAGAGCGCGACGTAGTCGACGTACTGGTCGCCGGGGTACCACTCGTTGAGGTGGTTCGGGTCGGTGACGATGTAGTCGTACTGCGGGTCGGAGGTGTCGGTGTCGATCGGCCACGCGGCGCTCTGCCAGACCGTGGCGACGTTCGTGGCGCCGAGCGCGTCTATCTGCTCCTTGATGTACTGGAACGCCGAGATGTAGTAGCCCGAGTTGTAGCAGTTCCAGGGACCGTCGAACTCGTACCCGATGCGCAGGTACGTGGGTCGGTTCCAGGCCTTGAGCTGGTTGATCATCTTGGTCAGGTCACTGCGATACTGGCTGGTCATGGCCGCGGTGATGTCGGAGCCCGGGCCGCCGAGCAGGGCGCGCAGCGGCTGGTTGGTGCAGCCGGAGCCGGAATCGGACAGGTCGAGGCCGGCCGAGAGCGCGGCGTTCGGGTACTGGCTGAGGGTCTGCTGGAAGTTCACGTTCCCCGCGCCCCAGTTCGCGGTGGAGAACATGCCGGCGAGCGCGGACGGGTTCCCGCCTTCGATCAGGTTGGTGTACAGGGTGATCCCGCCGGGGCCGGGCGCGGCGAGCGAGGGGTTGTCGAGCACAGAGCTCTGATACGCGGACAGGGTGTCGCTGTCCTGGCCCACGACCATCAGGATCTTGCCGTTCGCCGGCAGGTCGCGGGCGGTGAGGGTGGCGCCGTCGAAGGCCGTCGCCGCCGCGGCGTGCGCCGGATGACCAGCCAACGGGAGGGCTTGTGAGCTCCTCGGCCACCGCGGCGGCCCGACGCCGCACCCGCACCGCGTCCCCGGCCCGCCTGGAACGGCACGGGCGGCGAGACCGGCCGAACTGGGCCGGCGCTCTGGCGGCGGCGATCTGGCTGGTGGTGGTCGGCGTGCCGCTCTACTACCTGCTCGCCAACAGCTTCTCCAGCCGCTCGAGCTACCTGAGCAGCGGTCCGCTCGCGCCGCCGGCGCACCCCGACTTCGGCAGCTACGCGAACGTGCTCGACTCCGGATTCCTCGGCTACCTGGCCAACACCGCCGCCGTCACGGTCGGCACGGTCGCGATCGTGCTCGCGCTGGCCGCTCCCGCCGCCTACGCGATGGTCCGTGGCCGCAGCCGGGGCATGCGCATCGCCTTCACGGTGATGCTGATGGGCCTGGCCGTGCCCGCGCAGGCGACCATCATCCCGCTGTACTTCCTGATGACGCGGGTGCACATGTACGACTCCCTGCTCGCGATCATTCTGCCCACAGCGGCTTTCTCGCCGCCTATGTCAGTGCTCGTACTGAGCAGCACCATGCGCGACATCCCGGAGTCGCTCTACGAGGCGATGAGCCTGGACGGCGCCACCCCGCGCCGCGTCCTGCGCACGCTGGTGCTCCCGCTGACCCGGCCGGGCCTGCTGACCGTCGGGATCTACACGGCGCTCGGCGCGTGGAACGGATTCCTCTTCCCCCTGGTGCTCACCCAGTCCGACTCGACCCGGGTGCTCACCCTGGGCCTGTGGAACTTCCAGGGCAACCACGGCACGGACGTGCCCTCCACCATGGCCGCCGTGGTGCTCTCCATGCTCCCGCTGCTCGTGCTCTACCTCCTCGGCCGGCGCCACCTGCTGGCCGGGCTGACCGCCGGATTCGGACGCTGATCCACCCACCCCCGCGCAAGGAGACCTCGCGGCGATGCCCGCCGTGACCAACCCCGTCCTGCCCGGCTTCCACCCGGACCCCTCGATCCTGCGGGTCGGGGCGGACTACTACCTCGCCACCTCCACCTTCGAGTGGTACCCGGGAGTGAGCCTGCACCACTCGCGCGATCTCGCGCACTGGCGGCCGCTCGGCGGGGCGCTGACCGAGACCCGGCTGCTCGACCTCGCCGGCGCGCCGGACTCCGGCGGGGTGTGGGCGCCCTGCCTCAGCCATGCGCACGGACGCTTCCACCTGGTGTTCACCAACGTCGCCAGCCACGGCCACGGCTGGTGGGACACCCCGAACTTCGTCACCACGGCCGAATCCGCCGAGGGGCCGTGGACGGACCCGGTCGCCGTGCACGCGCGCGGCTTCGATCCCTCGCTCTTCCACGACGAAGAAGGGTCCTGCTATCTGCTTTCGATGACGGCGGACTGGCATCCGGGCCGCCGGCCCTTCGCCGGCATCCAGATCCAGCCGTACGACTGCGCCGCGGGCAAGCTGACCGGCGATCCGGAGACCATCTTCACCGGAACTCCCGCGGGCATCACCGAGGGCCCGCACCTCTACCGCGTCGACAGCTGGTACTACCTGATGGTGGCGGAGGGCGGCACCGGATACGAGCATCAGGTGACGGTCGCCCGATCACGTGACATATACGGACCCTACGAAGCCGATCCGGCCGGGCCGATGCTGACCGCGCACGGCCATCCGAATCTGGTGCTACAGAAGGCGGGCCACGGCAGTCTGGTGCGCACACAGACCGTCGAGTGGTTCCTCGCCCACCTCACCGCGCGCCCCTACACGCCGCTCGGCAAGTGCGTGCTCGGCCGGGAGACGGCGGTGCAGCGGGTGGAGTGGTCGGCGGACGGCTGGCCGCGCGTCGTCGGTGGGGTGCCGCACGAGCAGGTCGAAGGCCCGGCGTTGCCCGAGCGCCCGTTTCCGCAACCGCCCGCCCACGACGACTTCGACGCGCCCGTGCTCGGTGCGCAATGGAGTACCCTGCGACGTCCGGCGGCGGTCGAGTGGCTGCGCCTGGACGCGCGCCCCTCGCACCTGCGCATCACCGGCGGCCAGTCCCCGCACGGCCCGCGCACCCCGAGCCTGGTGGCGCGGCGGGTGACGGACAGCCGCTGTTCGCTCGCCGTCTCGCTCGATTGCGAGCCTCGCTCGTTCCACCACCTGGCGGTATCACCGCGTACTACAACACCCGAGATTGGCACTACCTCTACGTGACCGTCACTCCCGAGGGACGACGGGAACTGCAGCTGATGACGGAAGACAACGGCTTGCGAACGGCGCACCCCGCCGCGACGGTCGAGGTGCCCGCCGGGCCGCTCGGGCTGCGCGTCGACCTGTCCGGCCCGACCCTGCGCTTCAGCTACGACGCCGGCGAGGGCTGGCGCGGCGTCCCGGTGGAGCTCGACGCCACCATCCTCTCGGACGAGCATGTCGCCCACACCGGCGTCGTCGCCGGGCGCGACCATCCCGGCTTCACCGGCGCTTTCGTCGGCATGTGGGTCATGGACATGGCGGCCGACGGCTTCCACGCCGACTTCGACCACGCGCGGTACGAGGCGATGCCGGCTTTCAGCGGGAGCCCGTCACCTGATGACGCGTCCGCGTAGGACGACCCGGCTGGGCCGGTGCAGGACGGTCGGGTCCTTCGCGGGGTCGGCATCGAAAGCGACGAGGTCGGCGGGCGAGCCGTCGGCGAGCCCGGAGAGGCCGAGCCAGCTTCTCGCCGTCCATGAGGCGGCACCGAGTGCCGCCTCAACCGGCAGGCCCGAGTCGATCAGCCAGCCGACCTCGTCGGCGACCTTGCCGAACTCGAACATGTCCGTGCCGGCGAGGACCGTGACCCCAGCCTCGTGCGCGGCTCGGACCAGGGGCGCCATCCCCAGGCAGCCGCTCAGCAGCCAGTCCCTGCGCAAGCTCGGATCCTTCGTTCGCAGGTTGTCGATCTGGGTGACGAGGACGCTCAACGTCGGGACCAGCGCAGTACCCTGCGCTGCCATCTGGTCGAGGAGCGCCGGGTCGAGGTGCATGCCGTGCTCGAGGCTGTCGGCGCCGGCCAAGACCGCGTTGCGCGATCCTTCCGCGGTCTGGCAGTGCACGGCGACCTTGCCGCCGATCGCGTGCACGGCCTCGGTCACGGAACGCAGCAGGTGCAGCGGCACGGCCGGGTCGTCGGGCATCCAGTCGCCGATCACCTTGCACCAGCCGGATGACGCGCCCGCCGGAACAGCGTGAAGCGGCCCCGTCGTCGATACGACGGGGCCGCTCGGATTCCGCTCGGATGATCGGGCCGGGCGTCAGCCGCTCGTGCAGCTCGCTCCGTTCAGAGCGAAGTTGGTCGGGGCGGCGGTGTTGCCGGTGTGGTTGGCCTGGAACCCGAAGCTGGTGGTCGCGCCGGGGGCGATGGTCCCGTTGTAGCTGAGGTTCGCCGCCGACACGGAACCGGAGCTCGGGGAGATCGTGGCGTTCCACGCGTTGGTGATCGTCTGGCCGGACGCCAGGGTGAAGGTCAGCTTCCAGCCGTTGATCGTGCTCGTGCCGGTGTTCTTGACGGTGATCTGCTCGGTCAGGCCGGTGTTCCAGGCGCTGACCACATCAGAGACCGAACACGTCCCGGCCGCGCCGGAGGTGGGCGGAGCACTGCTCGGCGGGGCGCTGCTCGGCGGCGCGGAGCTGGGCGGGGTGGTCGGCGGCGGGGTCACCGAGGTGCCGCCGAGGGCGTTGACCACGGCGGTGTACGCGGGCTTGGGCTGGTAGTTCTGGTCGAACATGGTCGCGGCGCCCTGGCCGGAGAAGGTGCCGGGCACCCACGAGTCGGCGTCGCCCACGCCCCACTGGCTCACGCCGACGCAGCGCGTCACGCCGAGGCAGTCCTTGACCACGTTGGCGAAGTCCGTGGCCTGCTGTTGCAGGTTGGCCGAGGTGGCCGGCAGGGTGATCCGGTCGTCGAGCTCGGTGACGGCGACGTCCAGGCCGAGGCTGGCGAAACGCTGCATGTTCGCCTGCATGTCCGAGGGGACCTGGCCCAGGATGAAGTGGCTCTCGAAGCCGATTCCATTGAGCGGCACGCCCTGCGAGAGCAGCGACTGGGCCAGCGAGTACATCGCGTTGCTCTTCGCGTTCTCGCCCTCGATGTTGTAGTCGTTGAGGTAGAGCTTCGCGTTCGGGTCGGCCGCGTGCGCGGTGCGCAGCGCGTCGGCGATGTAGCCCACGCCCATGGCGTTGTAGAAGGCGTCCGAGACGTACGAGCCGTCGCCGTTGAACGGCTCGTTGACCACGTCCCAGCTGTAGACCTCGCCCTTGTAGTGGGTGACCTCGGTGGTGATGTGGGCTTCCATCGCGGCCTGCACCTGGGTGCTGGGCAGGCTGGAGACCCACGAGGGCAGCTGGCTCTGCCAGACCAGGTTGTGGCCGCGCACCTTCATGCCGTGGGCCTGGGCGTAGGAGACGATCTGGTCGCCGGGGCCGAAGTTGTAGGAGCCGTTCGAGGGCTCGGTGGTGTCCCACTTCATCTCGTTGCCGGGGGTCACCATGTTGAACTGGGCGTTGGCGACGGCGGTCAGGGCGGAGTTGCTCAGGTTGCTCTGGGTCAGCGCGGTGCCGAAGTAGCGGCCGCCCTGGGCCGCGGCGAGGGAGCCGAGCGAGGTGGCGGCGTTGGCCGGGCCGGCCGCGGACAGCAGGGTCGCCCCGGCCGCGAGCACGACCGCGGTGACGGCGCCGGCCGCGGCCGTCAGCCGGCGGGAGTGCCAGGGCAGGGGCTCCGCGGCCGTGGCCGGGGTAGTGGTCCGGCCGGGCCGGGCGTGGGGGTCGGAGCGCATGAACCGGTGTCCTTCCGAGGTTTCGCGCAAGGGAATGTTTCGAAGCCTGATGCGGGCTCCGTCGAGCATTGCGGACGCTAAGCAGGGCTCGTCACGGCGTCAAGCGGCAGCTCATGGAAGTGGAAGCGTTGCAGTTGGGATATGAAAACTTTCATATCGCGGTCCTCGCGTGGCCCTGGTTTCGGCCTACCGGCGCCGTGGTCGGGCCGTGCCCGGGCGCCCCGCCGCGGACCGGTTCGACGCCGTCCGCCGGGCGGCCCGGATGATCAGGACCGCGCGATCCCTTTACGTTTCCTAACTTTTCCTTGTTTTCTCCACGCTACTACCAGTGCTATCTCAGCATGCATCGAACCTTGACAACTTCGCAGGGCAGTTCTAGGGTACGCGACGCAATCGTTTGCGCTCTGCGCGCCACCCCACCGATCGCCGGAATCCGCGCACGTAGCGGCTTCCGCCTTCTCTCCGAAGGACGTGACCCCCATGCGAATACCCAAGGCGACGGCGCCCGGGCTCGCACTCCTGCTCGCCGCGGGATTCCTCGCGCCGGGCGCGCTCACCCCGGCATCCGCGGCATCCTCGTCCAACACCCTCGTGGTCAACGCGAGCACCAACCTGCGCTCGGTCACCCATGTGGCCTCCGGCGCGCTCTACGGCCTGTCCGCGAACGGCACGCCGTCCGCGGCCGATGTCAATCCCCTGCATCCCAGCAGCTTCGTCCAGATGGCCCCCGGCGGGAAGCAGCTGCCCAACGGCGAGCCCGCGCCCGCCGGTGACGCGCTGGTCGTGGCCCCCGAGGCGGCCGCGGCCGGCGCCAAGGTCATCGTGCGGATGCCCGACTGGTACCCGAACTTCCCGTACAAGTGGGTGAGCTGGTCCGACTGGCTCTCCGCGATCGACAAGCAGGTCGCCTCGGTCAAGTCCTCGGGCGCGAGCAACATCCAGGCCATGGAGATCTGGAACGAGCCGGACTGGACCTGGAACACCTCGGCCGCCGGCAGTTTCAACGCCGGCTGGGTCGAGTCGTACCAGGAGATCCGCAAGAACGACTCGAGCATCCCGATCGACGGGCCGAGCTACTCGGCCTGGAACCAGAGCTCGATGTCCTCGTTCCTGAGCTACGCCAAGGCGAACAACGCCCTTCCGCAGTACCTGAGCTGGCACGAGCTGCAGGGCCAGCAGAACATCGTCGCCGACGTGGCCGCGTGCGTGGCGCTGGAGAAGAGCCTCGGCATCAGCCCCCTGCCGATCGTGATCGAGGAGTACGCCACCACCAGCGAGGCCGGCGTGCCCGGCCCGCTGGCCGGCTACATCGCGAAGTTCGAGCGGGCCGGCGTGTACGAGGCCGATCTCGCCTTCTGGAACCAGTACGGCACCATGGGCGACACGCTCACCGGCACCGGCGGCGCGCAGAACGCGGCCTGGTGGCTGTATGACTGGTACGGCCAGATGAGCGGCGAGATGGTCTCCACCGTTCCGCCGGCGCAGACCGGCATCGACGGAGCCGCCTCGGTCAACTCCGCCCGCAACCAGGTCAACGTGATCTTCGGCGGCGGCAGCGGCTCGGCCGCGGTCACCGTCAACGGGCTGAGCAGCCTGTCCGGCTTCAGCGGCACCGCGCACGCGGTGCTCGAACAGGTCGTCTCGGCCGGCCGGACCACGGCCTCGCTCGGGCCGCAGACGGTCTCCGTGGGCGATTACACCATCTCCAACGGATCGATCACCGTGCCGGTCAACTCGATGAACGCGTCGAACGGCTACCAGCTCATCGTGACTCCGACACCGTCCACGCTGTCCGGCACGTTCAAGCTGCAGAACGTCAACAGCGGCCTGGTGCTCGGCATCAGCGGCGCCTCGACCGCGTCGGGGGCCGGCGCGCTGCAGTGGACTGACAACGGCACCGCCGACCACGAGTGGAAGCTGGTCAGCCAGGGCAGCGACAAGTACAAGATCGTGAACGTGAACAGCGGCCTGGTCCTAGGCATCACGAACGCCTCCACGGCCGCCGGTGCCGACGCGTTGCAATGGACTGACAACGGTACCGCTGATCACCTGTGGTACATCAACCCGGTCGGCAACGGCGAGTATCAAATCGTCAATGCCAACAGCGGTTTGGCTCTCGGCATCGCCAACGCCTCGACCACGTCCGGCGCCTTGGCGCTGCAATGGAACGACAACGGCACCTCAGACCATCTGTGGAAGCTCGTGAGCTCCTGACATAAGGAGCGTTGAGCACGGCACGGGTCCCGCGAATTTCAGGCGGGGCCCGTGCCGTCCATTGCGGCGGCGCGGCCGGAGAGATAGCGGCGTTCGGGAAGACTGGCGGTGCGCCGGGCGGCTTCGCGGTAGTCGGTCACGGCGCCGGAGGGGTCGCCGGACATCTCCTTCAAGTGCGCGCGGGTCGCCAGGAGACGGTGGTTGCGCGCGAGCCGGCCGTCTTGTTCGAGGGCTACGACGAGATCCAGGCCCGCTTCGGGCCCGCGCACCATGGCGACCGCGACCGCTTTGTTCAATGTGGTCATGGGATTCGGCGCGACTTGCTCCAGCAGATCGTAGAGCCCGAGGATCTGCGGCCAATCAGTGTCCTGTATCGTCGGCGACTCGTCGTGCACGGCCGCGATCGCGGCGTTCAGCTGGTACGGGCCGACCACGCCCCGCGGCAGCACCTCGGAGATCAGGGCGACGCCCTCCGTGATCGAGTCCTGAGTCCAGAGTCCGCGATCCTGCTCGGCCAAGGGCACGAGCGCGCCGCCGGGCGACGTGCGGGCGGGGCGGCGGGCGTCCGTCAGCAGCATCAGGGCCAGCAGTCCGGCCGTCTCACCGTCCTCCGGCAGCGCGCGGCGCAGAAGGCGGGTGAGCCGGATCGCCTCGTCGGACAAACTCGGCGCAGTCAGGTCCTCGCCCGACGAGGCGGTGTATCCCTCGTTGAAGACCAGGTACAGGACGTGCTGGACCGCCCGCAGACGTTCCGCGGCCTCCGCTTCGCCGGCCGGCATCTCGAACCTTATGCCGCCGGATTTGATCGTCGCCTTCGCCCGGCTGATGCGCTGCGCCATCGTCCCCTCGGGCACCAGGAACGCCGCCGCGATCTGCGCCGTCGTCAAACCGCCGACGGCGCGCAGCGTCAGCGCGATCTGGCTGGGCACGGACAACGCCGGATGGCAGCACAGGAACAGCAACTCCAGCGAGTCGTCCCGGTCCGTCGGCCCGCCCCGCGCGACCGAGTCGGCGGGACGGGCGAGCAGCTCGGACTGAGGCGTCGCCGCGAACACCGCGTCCTCACGCCGCCGACGCGACGTGTCGCTGCGGTACTCGTCGATCAGCACTCGGGTGGCCACCGTGAGCAGCCAGCTGAGCGGGTGGACCGGGACGCCGTCCTCGGGCCAGAGCCGCGCGGCCTTGATCAGCGCCTCCTGGGTGGCGTCCTCGCACGTGTCGAAGCGGCCGTAGCGGCGCGTGAGCGTGCCGAGGACTTGCGGCGCCAGCTCGCGCAGCAGGTCCTCGACCCGTCGACGGTCGTCAGTCACCGCATCCACCGGCTCAGACGTCGTTCGCGGCTTCGTGCAGGATCGGCCAGACCTCGGTCGGGTTCTGGTCGGCCCACGGCATGTCCGCGGCCAGCTCGTAGGCCCGCTCCTCGCTCTCGACGTCGATCAGGTAGAACGAGGCCATGTACTCCTTCGTCTCCAGGTAGGGCCCGTCGCTCACGGCCGGCTCGCCGTCCCGTCGGGTGACCAGTCTCGCGGCCACCGCGTCGGCCAGCCCGAAGGCGCCGAGCAGCTCGCCGGTCGCGGTGTACTTCTTGTTGTAGGCGTCCTGCTTGGCGATCTCCTGCGGAAACTGCTCGGCCGGGATGCTCGCCCACTTCTCCTGGTTGCCGTAGATCATGAGCAGGTACTTCATCGTGGTCGCCTTCCTCTCGGTCTGCGCGCCCGTTCGGCGCTCTCACTGACGTGACGGAGCCGTCCCCGCGCCCTCGACACGGTCCGCTCGATTTCTTTCTACCGAATCCGCTCGGGCCCGATGTAGAGACGCGCGCGGCGGGACCGTCTCCCCGGTGAGAGCACCGTCCGCAATCGAGGAGGAACCCATGTCCAGCTCCGCCGCGTCCCTCGCGTTCCTGTCCCGCCGTCCGGTGTGGCAGGTCGCGTACCTCGCCGGGCTCGCCGCGAGCGTCGTCGTCGAGGTGTGGGGGCTGGCCGCGCGCCTGGCCGACGTGCCGATGCGCGCGGCCGGCTTCGGCTCGCATCAGGCCTCGACGATCACTGTCGGCATGTTAGCGATGGGGACGATGGTGGTGACGTTCTGGTTCACCTTCGTCGTGATCGCACTGGCCCGCTTCGCTCGCGACCCTGCCCGGATCTACCTCGGCCTGACGCTGCCGCTGCTCGCGCTCTCACTCCTCGTGCCGCTGACGGCCCAGGATACGGCGGTCTCCACCAAGCTGGTCCTCGCCGCCGCTCACCTGATCGCCGGAGCCGTGGTCATCCCGATCGTGGCGCGGCGGCTCGCGGCCGGGAAGTCGGCGGTGGTGAGGTAGCTGCCGGTGCGCTGGCTGTCGCTCTGCTCGATGAGCCGGGCGAGGGCAGCCACCGCGTCGGGGACGGGGGTGAGATGGCCCGCCGCCTGCTCCTGGCGCAGCCAGTCGGAGACCTTGGCGGACCACGAGCCCGGGGCCGCCTCGGTGGCGAGCTGCGTTTCGCCGAGCCCGATCTCCAGCAGCCCGGGGTGGAAGCTGAAGACCGCGACACCGTAGCGGCGGGTCTCGGCGGCGAGGTTCTCGGTCAGCTTGATCAGCGCCGCCTTCGACACCGAGTACGCGGACAGGTGCGGCCACTGCGCGACGCCCGCGTGGCTGACGATGTTGACGATCCGGCCCTGCCGACGCTGCGTCATCACCGGCAGCACGGCGCTGCAGGCGAGCGCGGCGCTGCGCAGGTTCACCGTGATCGCCGCCCACCACTGGTCCGGGTCGATCTTCCACAGCTCTCCGACGGGTCCCTGCACGCCGGCGTTGTTCACCAGCGTGCCGACGGGTCCGAACTCTGCTTCGGTGCGGCACAGCACCGCCTCGAACGCGCCCGGCTCGGCGAGGTCGGCGGGAACGGAGAGGACGTCGCCGCCGAGTGCGCGCAGTTCCTCCTCGGCCCGGGCGAGCCGGTCGGAGCCACGCGCGGTCAGGACGACGCGGTGG
The DNA here is from genome assembly GCF_000504285.1 of Actinospica robiniae DSM 44927. Classification (NCBI taxonomy): domain Bacteria; kingdom Bacillati; phylum Actinomycetota; class Actinomycetes; order Catenulisporales; family Actinospicaceae; genus Actinospica; species Actinospica robiniae. The sequence continues at coordinate 3,309,004 of NZ_KI632511.1, forward strand.
CCGCGGCGGACGAGTTCCTCGGCGGCCGCGCGTCCGAAGCCGCGGCTGCCGCCGGTGACGACGGTGACGGGCGCGCCGTTCCTCGTCGCAAGCCTGTGCCGCAGGACCTTTCCGCCCGAGTTGCGAGGAAGGGCCGCGACGAATTCGATCGCTCGGACCTTCTTATAGGGTGCGACGCGTTCGGCCACGTAGGCCAGCAGTTCCGCTCCGTCGGCGCCGGACGCGACGACGAAGGCTTTGGGCACCTCGCCGTAGCGCTCGTCCGGTACGCCGACCACTGCCGCGTCGATCACGTCAGGGTGCTGCGCCAGTACGGCTTCGAGCTCGCCCGGCGCGACCTGATTGCCGTTGCACTTGATCAGCTCTTTGATGCGTCCGACGATCCGGTAGCCGCCGTCGACCGCTCGCTCGACCACGTCGCCGGTCGGCAGCCAGCCCTCCTGCACGAAATCCGGGCTGGACATCCACAGCTCGCCCGGCTCGCCCGGATCCGCCTCCCGGCCGGTCGCATGATCCACCAGGCGGCAGCGGATACCGGGCAGCGGCAGCCCGATCGAGCCGGGCTCGGGCCGGGCGTCGTCGGGGACGGTATGGGTGGCGCCGCCCGCCTCGGTCATGCCGTAGTTCTCCACGATCCGCACGCCGAGCCGGGTCGCGGCGTGCTCGGCGAGGTCCGCTCCGAGCGGGGATCCGGCCGAGACGATCGCGCGCAGGCCGGCCAGCTCGCGATGGCGCGGGTGGTCGGCGAGCCTGCGCAGGATGGTGGGGACGAGATAGAGGAGCGTGGCCCGGTGGCGCACGATCGCGTCGATCATCAGATCGAGGTCGAAGCGGGCGAGGGTGAGCACGCTCGCTCCGGCACGCAGAGCCGGGTGCAGCGCCGACTGGACGCCGTAGACGTGTGAGAGCGCGACGGCGCAGAAGACGACGTCGTCGGCCTCGACCCGGTGGACGGCCTCGAGGCGGGCGAGCGCGCCGATGAGGCTGCGGTGCGGCAGAGAGACGGGCTTGGGCGTGCCCGTGGTGCCGCTCGACATGAACACCATCGCCGGCGCGTCACCGTCCGCCCCGTCCGCCCCGTCTGACGAGCGCGATGGGGCCGGGCCGCACACGGCGGCCTCGATGGCGCCCGGCGGCTCGCAGATCAGCAGACCGGCGCCGGTCTGCACCATCGCCGAGCCGGTCTCGGGCTCGGTCGTCAGGGCATTGAGTGAGACGGCCACCGCGCCCAGGCTCAGGATCGCGTGCTGGACGAGGGGCAGCTGCGGCCCGTTGGGCATGCGCACGGCCGCGGCCATGCCGGGTCTCAGGCCTTGATGACGCAGAACCTGGGCGATCTCCTCGATCCGCGCGGGGATCCGGCCGAAGGTGATCGCCTCGCCGGTCGCGGCGTCGACGACGGCGGGCTTGTCCCCGTATTCGGCCGCTCGGCCCAGGACGTAATCCGTCAGGAGGCTGCCACTCATGCGTACACCTCGCCGAGCAGAGCGTTGGCCGGGTCGCGCGGGTCGGCGCTCGTGAAGTAGCGCAGCGCGAACTCCGACCACTTCCCGGTATCGACCCGGTCGCCGCCGCTGAGCGTGGACAGGAACGTCACGGCGTGGTGCCGGGGCACTCCGGTCGCGGCCATGAAGGAGACGAAGCCGGAGGATTCGATCTCCCCGTCGCCGCACACGTCCGCCAACGCCACGGCGGTGTCCACCTCGGCCTTGACCAGGGTGCGGAAGTGTTCTGCGTGCGCGGTCCGCAGCGCCTGCGCGGCACTGACGAACTGCTGCCTGCTGAGTCTGTCGCTGCCGCCGACCCGCTCTGCGAGCGAGGTCCACAGGTGAAGCTGGGCGCTGAGCGCGGCACAGACCTTGGGCGAGCTGTCGGAAAGCAGGAACGTGGAGGCGAGTTCGATGATGAACCGTTCGAGGTCGGCGCGGCTGATCCAGCCGTCTCCGTCGGTGTCGTAGAGATCGAAACGCCGGCCCCATTTGCGTCGCGTCACATCAGGCTCCTGCATCGTCGACGCGGGTGGGGCGGCCGCAGGGCTCGTAGTCGTCGCGGCGGCCTGCGCGAAGCCGATCGCGAGGTCGACGGTGTGCAGGACGCATTCGAGCGCTCGCAAGGAGCGCTCGTCACCGCCGACGTCTTCGGCGGCGGCTTCCAGATGCAGGCCGCCGGGACGCATGCCCGCCGCGGCGTGCACGTCGAAGAACGCTGTGATCCCCGCCTGGGTGTCGCCGAGGGGATCGCAGATCCATGCCACCGGGTGTCCCGACTTCGCGACGGCCTCGAGCAGCCCGGGCAGCTTCGTCCGCAGCCGGTCGGCGCTCATCCGGGCGATCAAGGCGAGCTTGCCGGGCGTGCGCGCGGGGTTGAGGCGCGCGCACAGGCCGAGGAGCTGTTCTGATGTGGCGTCGTCGCCGACCTCGACGGAGACGGGGTTCGCGATCGACGCGGCGAACGCGATGTGCGCACCGTCGAGTTCGCGGGCATGCTCGCCGATCGCCGGCAGATGCCCGGAGGAGGCGAATACGCCCGCGGCCGGATCCGTGCGGGTCAGGGCGTATTCGTAGTCGAGGACGCGTACATCGTGCGAGACGAACGTGCGCGGCCATCCGGATCCGGGCACGGCGAACCGCGTCGCGAAGGCCGCCTGCGCGAGCGCGGCCTCTGCGCGCGGATGGCGCCCGGGCAGCTGCCCGAGACGCTCCTGCATCCGGTCCACCAGCCGCGTGTCAGCTGCCTGATCGGCATTGTGCAGCGCGTTGAGGAGGCTCGCAGTGTGCAGATACGCCTCGAACATACCCTCGAGTCGGGCACCTGCGATGCGGTTCACAGCCGCGACCGGCACGCCGAGGCCGCGGTTCGCGGTCGCGGCCAGCAGCCGGATCAGGGCGTGCCGGTCCTGCACATCCTGCTGCGTACAGCGGTCGAACCTCTTCGCACGGTCGCCGACCTGGATCACGAAGCCCTGTCCGGTCGCGGCAAGCGCCGTCAGCTCGGAGAGGGAGCGGCAGTCCGCAGCCGACACCGGCCCCGGCATGGTGCCGAGCCGCGCCCGTCGGATCTCCGCATCCTGAGAACCGGGCCGACGCGGCACCGACACGGCGGCAGGCCTGCGCCGTGCGCCGTCGTCGCGGGCGGGCACGGCGACCGGATCGGCGGTGGCCGCGGAAACCAGCGCCGGGTTGAACAGCTCCCGCAGATACACCAGCGGCTCGTCGCCGTGGCAGATCAGATAGACCTTCACCGCCGCCCAGCGTCCGCTCGGCCCCTCCGGCCAACGGGCCAGTCCGGTCACGAGCTGCTCGCGCCGGTGTTCGACCCGCTGGCGGGCCAGTTCCGGGCCGATGCCGTGGTCGGTGCCGGACACGATCCTGCCGACCTGGGTCTCCGGGGTGTGCAGCGCGACCACGTGGTTGAGCGAGACCAGACGCGAGCGTCCGTCCACCAGGGCCGAGCATCGGTTGAGGACCGGCACTGCGCCGTCGAGACGGAGCGCCGTACGGATCGGTTCGGGCACCTCGGCGGAACCGGCGACCGCCTGGTGGAGCACCTGCAGGTGCAGCGGGCCCACCACGGCTTCCAGCAGACGGGTCGTCGAGCCGTCGGAGCTCAGCAGCATCCGGGTGGCCGGGTCGAGAAAGGCGTGGTGGCTCACCGCGTGGACGGTGTCGGCGGAGTCCGGCGGACAGGCCCCGGCGCCGTTCATGTCAGGAATCGGATAAAGCTTCACAGGCTATACATTAGCCTCATGAAGCAGTTTACTGTGCAAACATCCCCATTTCGGACACATCACCACCGGGTACCGGCTCCGGCCGGCTTTCGGGCCCGTTGCGCAGGGCGAGCGCGATCGGCACGCCCAGGACGCACAGCGCGCTGCAGCCGAACCAGATCGCGACGTACGTACTCTGCGTCGGCACGCCCGGGCGCAGCAGGAACGAGTCGAGCAGCGCCGCTCCGGCCGCGCCCGTCGCCGCGCCGGCCAGGGTCTTGAGCGTGTTGTAGACGCCGGTGCCGATGCCGGTCTGATCCGCCGGCAGACGGTGCATCAGCAGCCCTGGCAGCAGGCTGAGCCCGAGGCCGGCGCCGAAGCCGGTGACCGCGCTGGGGGCGATGAACGCGCCCGCGCTGCCGTGGCGCAGCGCGATACCCAGGTAGCCAGCCGCGCTCAGAGCGAAGCCGCACGTCAGGACGGCGCGGCCGCCGAAGCGGCGGGCCAGCCGGTGCGCGGCGAGGGCGCCGATCATCGCGCCGAGCACCGCCGGGAGCGAGAGCAGCCCGAGCAGCTGGTCGTCGGCGGCCAGTCCGTAGCCGGTCGATGCCGGTTTGGCCGCCTCGAAGGACAGTGTCGGGGACTGCGAGCCGTAGAGCGCGCAGCCGAGCAGGAAGCTGAGGCCGAAGACCGGTGCCGTCGACCGGCGGGCGAGCATGCGCACGTCCACCGTCGGGGAGTCGGCCGTCAGCTCCTGCCGGACGAAGAGTGCGAGCAGCACCGCCGCACCCGCCAGCAGCGCTCCCGTCATCAGGGCGCCGTAGTGCGAACCGACGCTGCTGAACCCGCCGAAGAGCAGGCCGAGGCCGAGGCTGAGCAGGGCCGCGCCGGACCAGTCCACCCGCCCGAGCGCGCGGGTGGTCGACTCCGGGACGCGGCGCCAGACCACGAGCAGCGCCAGCGCGGGCAGCGCGGCCAGGATCCACAGGCCCGGACGCAGCGCCGCGCCGACGATCGTGCCCAGCGTCAGCGAGCCGACCAGCGGGCCGACGGCGCGCCCGCCGCGATCCTCGCCGAGCCGGTCCCGCAGCAGGGCGAGCTCGAGCGGCAGCCAGCAGCTGAGCACGCCGGCCAGCGCCTGGCCGACCAGCAGCAGCGCGAGGCCGGTCGCGGCGGCGGAGAGCAGGTACCCGACGCAGGCGATCGCGAGCGTCGCGAGCAGCAGCCGACGGTGGCCGAACAGATCGCCGAGCCGGGAGGAGACCGGGACGGTGATGCCGGAGACGAGGTAGTTCACCCCGAGCACGATGGCCTGGTCGCCCGCGCCGAAGTGCAGGGTGCGGCCGAGATCCGGGAGCAGGACCGGGAAGGCGCCCTGCAGCGTGCCGCTGAAGAACTCGACCACCACGAGGAAGCGGACGAGCGCGGCGCCGGCGTTCGGCGGGGCAAGACGTGGCATGGGCACTTCCGGTCGGGTCTGCGGATCGCGGGAGGTGAAGTGCGAGAAAGGATCGCCGCCGGGGGAAACGATGCGCTATCGTCGCACGAATCCGCCGGGAAGCCCGCCTGCACGCAAGGATCAGCCATGATCGACGAACTCGACCTCGCCCTCGTCGACGCGCTGCGGGTGGACCCGCGCGCGCCCTGGTCCAAGCTGGCCGGCCCGCTCGGCGTGGACCAGGCCACCCTGTCCCGGCGCTGGGGCCGGCTGTCCGCGGACGGCGACGCCTGGGTGACCTGCTACCCCTCGGCCGAGCGGATGGGCATCGGGCTGACCGCGCTGGTGTGTGTGGAGTGCCAGGCGGGCTCGGTCGGGTCGGTGGCCGAGACGCTGGCCGGCGACGCCCGCACGCCGACCGTGGAGGTCGTCAGCGGCGACGCGGACCTGCTGATCACCGTGGCGGCGCTGGAACCGGGCCAGGTCACGGCGTACGTCCTGGAGCGGATCGGCCGCGTCCCGGGCGTGCTGCGCACCCGTACGGCCTTCGTCGAGCGGCTGGTCCGGGAGGGCAGCACGTGGCATGAGGGGGCGTTGGACGCGGCTCAGCGCCGCGCCATCAGCGGCGAGGCGCCCTCGGTCCGTCCGGCCGAGCCGCCGCTGCGCGACGTGATGGCCGATCGGGCCCTGATGCAGGCGCTCGGCGCGGACGGCCGGATGAGCTTCGCGGAACTGGCCAAGCACACGGACATGCCGGAGTCGACGGTCCGGCGGCGGGTCGGCGACCTGCGCCGCTCCGGCCGCCTCGTGCTGCGCTGCGACGCGAGCCCGCGGCTGAGCGGCCAGTCCGTGAGCACGACGCTCTGGCTGGACGTGCCCGCGCCGGACGAATCCACGGCGGCGGGTTGGTTCGCCGAGCAGCCGGCCACCCGGATGTGCGCGATGACGGCAGGTTCCCGGGCCAACGTGGTGGCGAATGTGATGACGCATCGGATCGGCGACGCGCGGCAGGTCGAGGCGGCGCTGGCGCGCCGCGTGCCGGCCGCGCGCGTGCTCGACCGGCAGCTGACCCTGCGGACGGTGAAGCTGGTCGGCCACCTCCTCGACGCGCAGGGCCGCGCCCACGGCTACGTGCCGATCGATCCGTGGGAAGACAACGATCAGGACACGGACGCGGCTCAGCCGCGGGCGAGCCTGCCGATCGCCAGACCCGCGAGCAGCGCCGCGCCGTCGCCGACGACCGCGTCGTCGAAGAGCGCCTCCGGCGCGTGGTTGAAGGCGGCCGTGAACGGATCGCGGTCCGCCGGGCAGGCGCCGAGCATCACGTAGGCGGAGGGGACGAGGGCGCCGAGGACGCCGAAGTCCTCCGAGCCGGCGATGGCGTGGGGCATCTCGACGTAGCGCCCCTCCCCCAGCACCTGCTCCACCGTGCCGGCCGCGAACGCGCTCTCGGCGGCGTCGTTGACCGTGACCGGGTATCCGTACTCGAACTCAGCGTCGACGGCGAGCCCGTGCGTCGCCGCGACGCCGCGCACCACCCGCACCGACTCCTCAGCGACCACGGCGCGGGACTGCGGCGAGAAGGAACGGACCGTCGCCGCGAAAGAGGCGGACTGCGGGATGACGTTCTCGACGGTGCCCGCGTGCAGGGTGCCGACGGTCAGCACCACTGGGTCGAACGCGTCGAAGCGGCGGGTCACCATGGTCTGCAGGGCGAGTACGGCCTCGCAGATCGCGGGCACCGGGTCGAGCGCGAGTTGCGGGCTCGAGCCGTGACCGCCTCGGCCGTTGAAGGTCACCCGCAGCGAGTCGGCCGCGGCCATGATCGGTCCCGGCCGTCCGGCGACCCAGCCCTGCGGCAGCAGCGCCGAGCCCACGTGCAGGGCGTAGGCGGCGACGACGCGCTCGCCCGCGGCGTCGAGAACCCCTTCATCGATCATGATCTGCGCCCCGCCGCCGCCCTCCTCGCCGGGCTGGAACATGAAGACGACCGACCCGGCCAGCTCCGCCTTGCGCTCGGCCAGCAGCCGCGCGGCACCGACCAGAGCGGCAACGTGCAGGTCGTGGCCGCAGGCGTGCATCGCGCCGGGAACGGTCGAGGCGTACGGCAGGCCGCTCGTCTCCTGCACCGGCAGCGCGTCCATGTCCGCGCGCAGCAGTACGGCCGGCCCGGGCCGGTCGCCGCGCAGCACGGCGGTGACGCTGCTCAGCTGCTGCCCGAGCGTCACCTCCAGCCCGAGCCCGTCGAGCGCCTTCAGGACACGGGCCTGGGTCGCGGGCAGGTGCAGGCCGATCTCCGGCTCCCGGTGGATCTCCCGGCGCAGCGCGGCCAGTTCCGGCTGGAGCGCGGCGGCGGATTCGGCGAGGGTCATGGGCTTCTCCGGTGCGGTCGGGCGGGCGAGGCGGGGGCAGAGGCAGGAAACGTGCCCACATCCTCACCGGATCCGGGCGGAGCGGTCCGAGCTGCACGAATCCGCCGCCACCGGAGGTGTCACGCACGGATCAGCCATCGGCGCAGAACTTAAGGGGTCTGATAAAGTCCCCCGGTGATCCAGCGGAGCAGGGCTCGATCGGACAGGCGGGAACAGTGGATCAGATCAGCGTCGTCATCCCGACGGCGAACCGGCCGGACGCGCTCGGCTACGCGCTGGCGAGCCTGCGGGCGCAGGACCTCGGGGGCCGCATCCAGGCGATCGTCGTGAACGACGGGGGCGCCGACGTGACCGAGGCGGTGGCGCCGTTCCGCAACGACCTCGCGCTGGAACTGCTGGAGCTGGAAGGCAACCGGGGCCCTTCGGCCGCACGGAACGCGGCGATGGACGTGGCCGACGGCGACTTCGTGACCTTCCTCGACGATGACGACGTGCTGCTCCCGGGGCACTTCGATGCCGTGCTGCCGCCGCTCATCGAGGGCTTGGCGGACGCCGTGTACACCACGATGCTGGTCAGCGATGTGCGCGCGGAGCCGACGGCCGAGGGCTACCGGGACGCCCGGCCGGCCTTCAACTACGACTTCGACCGCGAGTTCCTGCAGATGGCCAACTTCATCCCGCCGCTGGGCCTGACCCTGCGCCGGACCGGGCCGGACTGGCCGCGGTTCGACGCGGGCATCCGGCTGGCTGAGGACTGGGAGCTGTGGCTGCGGATGGACCGGGAGGGGTACCGGTTCCACCACGCCCCCGCCGCAACGGCCGTCTACCACCGGCTTCCGCGCCACGAGCACAAGGCCGACCCGACCGAGGCGGAGTCGCGGGCGATCCACGCCTTCCAGGTGGGCTACAGCCACCTGTGCGACCTGTGGCCGGTGGCGGCCGGCTCCGTGGCCGCGCGCGGGCGCGCCTTGGTTCAGCGCGCCTACGAGATCGGCTTCGTGCAGCTGGACCAGCACAAGACCGCGCTCTCGCCGTTCTGGTACGAGAACGTGCTGCGGGTCCTGCACGACCAGTACAGCGGCGCGTTGGCGGAGGCGGACGTGGAAACCGCCTTGCAGAAGGCTGTCACGGGCCGGGAATAGCAGAACCCGAAAATACTCGTCCGGGCGGCCGACGCGCGACCGCCCGGACACCCGGGGAATCTCAATCAGTATTCTGTTATTCGACGGCTTCGGCCGGATGTTTATTCGAACGCTGAGGCGTGCAGCGAGTAGAGCTCGGCGTACAGGCCGTCGGCCCGCATGAGCTCGTCGTGGCTGCCCGCCTCGGCTATCCTCCCGTCCGCGACCACCAGGATCTGGTCGGCCATGCTCACGGTGGAGAAGCGGTGCGAGACCAGCACGGTGATCGCCCCCGCCTCCTCGCCCACCCTTCGGGCGTTGACCGCGTACTGCTCGAAGAGCTGGTGCTCGGCCATCGCGTCGAGGGCCGAGGTCGGCTCGTCGAGCACGAGCAGCAGCGGCAGTTCCCGCATCATCGCGCGGCCGAGGGCCAGCCGTTGCCACTGGCCGCCGGAGAGCTCGGTGCCGTCGCTGTAGCCGCGGCCGAGCTCCGTCGCCAAGCCGTCCTCGAGCCGCTCGAGCACCACCGTGGCCCGGGCCCGGTCGAGCGCGCCGAGCACCGCGGCCTCGTCGTCGAGCCGCGGCAGGTCCCCGATGCCGACGGTGCGCTGGGCGGTGAGCTCGAAGCGCACGAAGTCCTGGAAGCCGGCCGAGATCCGGCCGCGCCACTCTTCGAGCGGAAAGCGGGTGATGTCGACGCCGTCGAGGCTGATGGTCCCGTTCGAGACGTCGTAGAAGCGGCAGAGCAGCTTCACCAGGGTGGTCTTGCCCGCGCCGTTCTCCCCCACGATCGCGACCGTCGAACCGGCCTTGATCCGCAGGTTGACATCGCTGAGCACCGGCTGGGCGGTGCCCGGGTAGGTGAAGGCGACGTCGCACAGCTCGATGCCGCGCTGGATCGTCTCGGGCAGCGGCGCATCGGGGGCCGGCGGCTCCTGCTCGGCGACGAGCTTGCGCAGCCAGCGCAGCCGGGTCAGGGCGTAGGCGACGCGCTGGAGCTTCTGCAGCAGATCCAGCCCGGTGCTGACCTGCTGGTTGACCTGCGCGGCGAGCGTGACGACGAGGACCACGTCGCCGACCTGCTCGTGCCCGTGCGCGGCCTGGAACAGTACGAAGAGCACTGATCCGACGTAGGCCGCGGCGAAGCACAGCTGACCCAGGGCACTGACGTAGGTCGCGCGCAGCTGTCCGGTCCGCAGGATGCGGCTGGCGATCTCCCACTGCTCCGACTGGCGCCGGACCACCTCGCTCCGCAGTCGCAGGACCCGCAGTTCCTTCGCGCTGGCCGCGGTGGTGGCCAGCTTGTAGAAATGCTCGGCCTGGCGCAGCGGAGTGGCGGCGTAACTCTTTGACCGGTCGACCATCCGCTGGGCGAGCTGGCCGGTCCACACCGGCGGCAGCGCCGCGACCGGAAGCAGCAGCAGCCACGGGGCGACGCCCGCCAGGATGACGCTGGTGGTGACCAGCGCGACGAGCAGCGAGAGCCCGGTGAACAGCCCGGTCAGGCCGGTGTCGAAGGTGCTCAGCTCGCGCCGCAGCACGGCGATCCGGTCCGCGTACTCGGCCCGTTCGTGGTGCTCGATCCGGGCCGAGCCGTTCGCCAGCGCGATGAGCTCGGCGTCGAGGTCGACCTCGACCATGTCGCAGGTCTCGATGTAGGGCACGTAGGAGAAGTGGTGCAGCAGCAGCACGCCGATGGCGGAGACCGCGATCGCGGCGCCGTAGCCGATCATCGAGCCGTGCTCGTGCGCGACGGCGGCGTCCACCCCGCCCTTCATGCTCAGGGCGAGCACGGGCCAGGCCAGTCCTTCGAGCAGCACCAGGACGGTCGAGAGCAGGATGCGGCCGCGGCTGGTGCGCCAGGCGATCGCGTAGAGCTGCCAGGTGCTGGCGAGCGCGTCCCTCATCAGATCTCCTCCTTCTCGTCCTCGTCGTCCTCGTCGCCCTCGGCGCCCTCGGCGTCGAGGCCGGCCGCGAACCGCTCGGCCTGCAGGTGGAACAACTCCGCGTAGCGGCCTTCCTCGGTGAGCAGCGACTCGTGCGTGCCGTCCTCGATCACCCGGCCGTGTTCGAGCACGACGATCCGGTCGGCGCGGCGGACGCTGGAGAAGCGGTGCGAGATCAGCAGCGTGGTCAGGCCGCGAGTGAGGTCGACGAAGGAGTCGAAGAACTCTGCTTCCGCTCGCACGTCGAGCGCCGCGGTCGGTTCGTCGAGCACGAGGACGCGCGCGCCCGCGTCGACGGCGTAGAGCGCGCGGGCGATGGCGACGCGCTGCCACTGTCCGCCGGAGAGGTCGGCGCCGTCGTCGTACTGCCGGGCCAGCGGCGTGTCGAAGCCGCGCGGCAGCGCCTCGATCGTCTCGACCAGGCCGACTTTCCCGGCCGCGGCCCGCACCGCCTGCATGTCCACCGGGCGTTCGACCGCGCCCACGGTGATGTTGTCGGTGACGGAGAGCTGATAGCGGGTGAAGTCCTGGAAGATGACGCCGATCTGTCGGCGCCAGGCGTCCACCTCGAAAGAGCGCACGTCGGTGCCGTCCACGCGCAGAGCGCCGGATGTCGGCTCGTAGAGGCGCGCGAGCAACTTCACCAGCGTCGTCTTGCCGGCGCCGTTGAGCCCGACGATCGCGGTGCACTCCCCCGCGTTGAGCGTCAGGTCGAGGCCGTCGAGTACCTGGCGTCCGCTGCCTGGATAGGAGAACGAGACGTCGTCGAAGCGCAGCGTCTGCGCGGGCAGGCCCTGCGCGGTGGCGATCGCGCCGTCGGGGATGTCGTCGACGACCGCGCCGGCCACCTTCGCGGCGAACTCCTCGGCCGCCGAGACGGCGTTCATGCCGAACTGCGTCGGGAAGTCGGCCTCATGGAAGAAGACGCCGATCAGAACGGCCGCGATCGTGCCCTGCAGGCCGAGAGCGAGTTTGGTCAGCGAGATCTCACCCGAGGCGGCGGAGCGGACGATGTAGGCGACGGCCAGCGTGTCGACGACGAGGCCGAACGCGGCGAAGACCAGGAAGTTGTAGGTGTTGCTGCGGCGCCGGGCCTTCCACATGGGCTTGAGCGAGGCGATCGCGCTGGTGCGGAACTCGCCGGTGACCCAGCCGGTCAGCCCGAAGATGCGCAGCTCCTTCGCCGCGCCCGCGGACATGCCGAGATCGCGGAAGTAGTCGCGGCGGCGCCGGTGCGGCCCGATCACCGGCCACAGCCGGCTCCAGATCCGCAACCCGGAACGGTGCCCGTAGCGGAAGGCCATCGTCGAGGCCAGCAACAGCAGCGCCACCCACCACGCGCTGACCGCGCCGACGAGCACGACGTAGCCGAGCAGGCCGGCGTAGCGGCTCAGGTAGCGCAGCATCCCGGCGGTCGCCCCGCCCGGGGTCTGCCAGCTGTGGTCGAGCTTCTCGGTCGCCTCGTCGAGGCGGTCGAGAGTGGCCGGGTCCTCCATCGGCCCGATCCCGGTCGAGTCGAGCGCCGAGGTGATCAGGGTGCGCTGGAAGTGGCCGTCCACCCGGTACTTCATCACCTCGCCGAGCGAGGTCTGCAAGGGCACGAACAGCTGCAGCACGATGAAGGCCCCGGACGCCAGCGCGAACGCGGCTATCAGCGCGTGCCACTGGCTCGAGCCGGTGCCGTGTTCTACCGCGCCCGGCACCCGGCCGATCACGTCGCTGGAGAAGAGCACGAACGCCACCGGAAGCAGGCCGACGACCAGGTCGACGGCGGCGAGCGAGACCACCAGCGGCCAGCCCGCCGCCGGCATCATCCTGATGATCAACCACCTGTCACCTATCGCTTCGTCCGACCACGTCTTCCACCGTTGTCGCATGAGCATCTCCCGTTCAGCCATGGGAGGACATGATCCAGTGCAATTGAGTACCCTGTCAAGATCCTGCCCTGCACGTATCAGCGACCGGACACGGCCTTCTCCACGGTTCCGGAACTCAGCCGTTTTCCGGCCGAGCGAGCGGCCGTCCGCGGATGCGGGGAGCGGCACGTCGGGTGGGTAGGAGATGAGACTGATCCGGTTAAGGTGTAGAACTCTTATAAAGTCTGTCACATCGCGGATTCCGCTTGCCCGCACTTGCATCCGGGCGATCTGCATTGGAATCCAACTAGCACGCTCATGGAAATTGCCGGTGAATTGGTAATGGCCCTGTCTCTAGAACAACGCCGGCTCGGCGCGAGCCGGCCCAAACGCAAATGTGGCGGACCGGCCGGAGCCGGTCCGCCACATCAGAGTGCAGCGATGCGTCCCGCGACTGCTACGAGCCGAGACCCACGCTCTGCAGCCACTGGCCGGCCACCGTCAGCGGGTCTTCCTTCTGCACCTGCACCTCGGTGTCGAGCTTGAGCAGCGTGGCGCTGTCGAGCTTGGCGTCCACCGCGTTGAGCACGTCCGCCTGGCTCTGGCTGAACGAGGACTTGTTCACCAGCGGCAGCACGTCCTGCACGCCGAAGATGCCCTTGTCGTCCGTCAGGGTGAGCAGGCCGCCCTGGGAGATGGTCGAGTCGGTGGTGAACAGGTCGCCCGCGCCCACGTCGCCGGCGGTCAGCGCCTTCTCGGTGAGCGGGCCGCCGGAGTCGAGCGTCTTGTACGTGACCTGCGACGCCTTGAGCCCGTAGGTCTTCTCCAGGCCGACCAGGCCCTGGGTGCGGGTCTGGAACTCGGAGGAGCCGCCGAGCACGAGCTTCTTCGTACCCAGCTTCGCGATGAAGTCGGAGATCGTCGCGCCCTGGGTCAGGCCCAGGCCCGCCGCCTCCTGCTTGGACAGCGTCAGCGTGTCGTTGTCCTGCGCGGTCGAGGACTGGAGTATCTCCAGGTTCGACGGCAGGGCCGCGGAGATGGCCGAGTCCACCTCGGTGGTCGAGCTCTCGGTGGCGGACTTGTCCAGGTAGGCCAGCAGCGCGCCGTTGTACTCCGGCTTGAGCGTGATCCCACCGGACTTGATCAGTCCGTAGGTGACCTCACGGCTGCCGATGTTGAGCTTGTAGGACACCTTCGTGCCCTTGTCCGCCAGCGCCTGCCCGTAGATGTCGGCGAGCAGGATCGACTCGGCGAAGTTGTCCGAGCCGACCACGACCGTGTCCGGCGCGGCCTTCTGTACCAGCGGATTACTGCTCGGCGCGCCCGAACTCGCACCCGAGCCGACCGGGCTCGAGGTACTGCCGCAGCCGGCCAGCAGGCCGAGCGCGAGCACAGTTGCCGTCGGGGCGGCGAAGCGGAGGTAGACCTTGCGTGCCATGGTGCTCCTTTGTCGTGAAGGGGGATGGCCTGGTCTAGCGAGAGCGCAGGCCGGGGGAAACCAGGAGGCGGTCGAGCAGCCAGAACACGAGCAGCGTGATCACGCTGAGCCCGGCCACGAGCACCGCGCCGCCGACCACCTGGGCGTAGTCGTACTGGCTGAACCCGTCGACGATGTAGCGTCCGAGTCCGCCGAAGGACGTCTCCGCGGCCAGCGTGGCGGTGGCGACGATCTGCACCGCGGCGCTGCGCAGGCCGACCAGGATCAGCGGCAGCGCCGCCGGGATCTCGACCCGCCGGAGGGTCTGCCAGCCGGTCATGCCGAGCCCGCGCGCCGCGTCGACGGCGGCCGGGTCGACCCCGCGCACGGCGGCGTGGGTGTAGAGCAGGATCGGCGGGATGCCCAGCAATACGAACGGGATCATGGTCACGGCGAGGCTGAGGTTGAGCTCCACCGCGAGCAGCACCAGCAGGCCGAGGCTGGGCATCGCCCGGCCGACGACGGCCAGGCCCGAGATCACGCCCTCGCCGCGGCCGTGGTGGCCGGAGAACAGGGCCGGCGGCAACGCGATGACGACCGCGATGGCCAACGCCAGCAACGAGTACTCGCAGTGCTCCAGGAGGCGGTGGCCGATCGAGTTGTAGCCCGTGCGGTAGGCGGGGTTCTCGAAGAACTGCCGCACATAGGTCAGCAGGTTCATCCGCCGCTCCCGGCCACTCGCGCCCACGGGGTCAGTAGCCGCTGCACCCCGCGCAGGGCCAGGTCGCAGAGGATGGAGAGCACCAGCAGCGTGATCACGCCGAGCCAGATAAGCCGGACGTTGAAGAAGCGCAGGCCGAGCGTGAACAGGTCGCCGAGGCCGCCGTAGTTCCCGATGACCGCGCCGACGCTCATCAGACTGAGCGAGGAGACGACGGCCACGCGCAGAGCGGCCATCAGCGGGGGCAGCGCGATCGGCAGCTCGACGGCCAGGTAGCGGCGTATTCGGCCGTAGCCGAGGCCGTCGGCCGCATCGAGGACCGAACGCGGCACCGAGTGGATCGCGTCGACCACCCCCGGCACCAGGACCGCCAGCGAGTAGACCGCGAGCGGGATGAACACCGAGGTGTAGCTCTCGCCGTACACGTCGATCAGCACGATGAACAAGGCGAGGGAGGGGATCGAGTAGAGGATGGTGACGATCCCGAGCACCGGCGGGTAGAACCGCGGCAGCCGCGAGCAGAGCTGACCCACCGGAAGCGCGACCAACAGGCCGAGAAGCGTGGCGCCGAGGCCGATCTCGAGCTGAAGCCCGACGAGGCCTAGGTAGCTCTCCTGAACATAGCTCGGCAGGTCGAAAACACTCATGAGACCACCTCGCTAGCGCTCGGTAGGCCGCATTCGCGACGCACTGTGCCCAATGATGAGCTCGCAAGCTCGCTCATGAGACCACCTCGCTAGCGCTCGGTAGGCCGCATTCGCGACGCACTGTGCCCAATGATGAGCTCGCAAGCTCGCTCATGAGACCACCCGCTCGCGCGCGGGCTGATGGTGCGTCGCGCGGATGGCCGCGGCGATGTCCTCCTGGCTGATCACGCCGACGACACGCCCGTCCTCGTCCACGCCGACGGCCCAGCCCGAGGGGCTGAGCACCGCCGCGTCCAGGGCGGCGCGCAGCGAGTCGGTCTCGGCCACGAACGGATGCCCGATCGGCAGCTCGTCTCCGGTCGGATCGCCCGGCGCGAACCAGCCGGCCGGCCGGCGGTTCTCGTCCGTGCGCAGCAGCCACGGCAGGGCGAGTTGGGATGCGTCCGGCTCTATACCCGGCGCGACCAAGGCATCCGTGCGCAGGGTCAGGCCGGAGCTGGGTATGAAGGTCAGCCTCCGCACGCCCCGGTCCAGGCCCAGGAACTGCTCGACGAACGCGTCGGCCGGTTTCTCCAGCAGCCGTCGCGGCGGGTCGAGCTGGGCGAGGTGGCCGCCTTCACGCAGCACCGCGATCCGGTCGCCGAGCCGGATCGCCTCGTCCACGTCGTGGGTGACGAACAGGATCGTCTTGCCGACCTCGGCCTGGATCTGCAGGAACTGCTCCTGCAAGCCCTTGCGCACGATCGGGTCGACGGCCGAGAACGGTTCGTCCATCAACAGGATCGCCGGGTCCGCGGCCAGCGCCCGGGCCACCCCGACGCGCTGCTGCTGGCCGCCGGAGAGCTGGTGCGGGTAACGCCCGCCCAAGGCCAGGTCCAGCCCCACCAATTCCATCAGCTCCTGCGCCCGGCGCCGGGCCGCGCGCCGGTCCATGCCGAGCAGCCGCGGCACGGTGCCGATGTTCTCCGCGACGGTGCGGTGCGGGAAGAGCCCGGCGTGCTGGATGACATAGCCGATGCCGCGGCGCAGCTTGGTCAGCGGCTGGTCCCGGACGTCCACGCCGTCTATCAGGATGCGTCCGTCGCTGGGCTCGACCAGTCGGTTGGTCATCCGCAGCGTGGTGGTCTTGCCGCACCCCGAGGGCCCCACGAGCACGGTGATCGCCGCGTCGGGCGCCTCCAGGCTCAGGCCGGCGACGGCTTCGGTGCCGTCAGGGTACTTCTTCGTCACGTTCTCGAAGGTGATCAAGCGTTCTCCTCGGTCGGGGGCCGGGACACCGGGAGGCCGGCGGCGGCCCAGGCCTGGAATCCGCCGACCACGTCGGTGGCCCGGTGCAGCCCCAGGTCTTGCAGATCGGCCGCGGCGAGCGACGAGGCGTATCCCTCGTTGCACAGCACGAGCACCTCCACGTCGTGGTGCTCGGCCTGCGGCAGCCGGTACGGGCAAAGCGGATCGAGCCGCCACTGCAGCTCGTTGCGTTCGATGATCAGGGCGTGGGGGATGATGCCGTCGCGCCTCCGCAGTGCCTCGTACCGAATGTCGATCAACAGCGCGCCTCGCGAGGCGCGGGAGTGCGCCTCGGTGGCACTCACCCGCTCCAGTCTGCCCCGAGCCTCCGACAGGATCTCGTCGATGGTCCGGCGCCTGGTCACACCCGCCATCGCTCCCCTCCCGCCGCTCACCACTGCTCCGGACTCTCCACCATCTTGAGCTCCATTACCCGTCCACGGCGCCGGTATCTGCGGATCAAGGGCAACGGCGGGTAATAGACGTGTACGGAGACGGCATGCTCGGTCGCGCTGGGGTTGACCATCTGGTGCAGATGGTTCGGCCCGAAGGCCCTGCCCGCGCCCGCGGGCAGGTCGCGCTCCCGGTCGAGGTCGGGCAGCAGCTCGAGCGTGCGCCAGCCGGAGGTCGGCAGCGGCACGGCGAGTGAGGATTCGTGCAGGGAGCCGGCTCCGGTGACGAACGCGCCGACGGAACCGCCGTGATCATGCCACCCGGTCTCGGCGCCGGGCGGCCAGCCGATCACCCAGGCCTCACTGCCGACGGGGCCCGGCAGTGCGAACCAGGTGCGCTGGTCCGGCAGGGTCTCGAGCCGGGCGATGAGCACTGGGTCGGCGGCGGCCTGGTGCGCGAAGGCGAGCAGTTCGGCAGGCGAGGGCGCGGCGACGGGAGAGTGCGGCAGGGTTGTCTGTGCTGTCATGGAACGGGCCTGTCTTGGTCAGACGCGTGTGCCGGAACGCCTGGCGCACGCGGCGGCAGGCGAGGGGCCGGGAAAGAGGCGCGGAGGTCCGCGCCGAAGTCCGCCGGGCAAGGCGCCGATACATGCGGACGTGAGGAAGTTCAGGAGCGCCGCCGCGAGCGGCGGGTCAGACGGCTAGGCGCAACACAGGCAGCCGACGTACCGGACAGTGTCCAGGTGCGTACGGCGAACGAGCCGGATGCCAGCCGAAGTCATGCGGCGAGTATAGGACACGCTTTCGGCCACCGGGACGACTTTCAGGCTGTGAACTCAGCGCATGGAATCGCGCGGCCAGCTGGGGTCTGCGCGAGGTTCAGATCTAGGCGGAACGGCTGATCTAGAACGATTTGATGATCGACTGAGTGTTGGTGGGAGGTGGTGGCCGGTCGGGTCGGGGTGGTCGTGGTGGTGTGGGCGGCCGCTTCGCGTCGCCTGTTTCATGTCTGACCGCCCGCCCACCCGTTGCGTTGGTGGGGTGGGCTGGGGTTTCAAGATCTCGCCTCCGGCGGGGGCCTTCCCTCGGAGAGAGTGCCGGGTCTCCGTAAGTGCTGGCGTCGGCGGGGCGGGTTGGGGTTCGGGGTGGTGGGGTTGCGGGGGTGTGCTCTCTCCTCGGTCGGTCCCCGGAGGCAATCAGGGACCTGCCGGGAGGTCAAGCGGCGGTGGCTTCCGCTGATGGTGGATTTTGCATGGCGCCGCTTGACCTCCCGGCAGAACCCTGATCGGGCTTCGCCTGCCCGACCGAGGAGAGAGCCCACCCCCTGAGGTCCGGTGCGAGCTGCACTCGGGCCGAGTCCAGTCCTGTGGCCCGGTCGCGCTCGGTGCGGAAGAATCCTGCATCGCCTTGGCCCGAGCATCTCGATCCTCGATCCGCGCGATCGAGTCCCGTGTCGCGGTCGCGCTCGGGGCGGAAAGATTCTGCATCACCTTGACCCGGCCATCCCGACCCTCGATCCGCCCGAAAGGTCGGCGCTCGGGTCGCGCTTGATGTCAGATCCTGCACGGCCTCGGGGCGATCGACCCCGATCCCGGATCTCGCAGCAGAATCCCGCAGGCCGGCCGTGCCCGATGCGGAAGGATTCTCCATCACCCTCGTCCGATCGGCCCGGAGCTCACGCAACGCGCAAGATCGCGCGGCACGGTCGCACGCCGAGGACAATTCCTGCACCGTCTTCAGCCACACCCCCGCCGCCATCTGCCCAGCCACCGCGCCCACCACCCCTCCCGTCGCAAGTCCCGATCCCCCGTACATTTCCATGCTAGACACCACCACCGACAAAAGCCGCGTATCCGGCCTTTGCCGGTTAAAGAAAATCCAGGATATTTCCGGGGAACTCGGGCGCGCTCCCCGACGTTGAAAGGAGAAGAGAAGAGAAGAGAAGAGAAGAGAAGAGAAGAGAAGAGAAGAGAAGCGCAGCCCAGAACAGCGATGCATGATCGTGCATCAAGCGCGACCGGGCCACCGGCGGGACTCGGCCCGAGCGCAGCTCGCACCGGACCTCAGGGGGTGGGCTCTCTCCTCGGTCGGGCAGGCGAAGCCCCATCAGGGTTCTGCCGGGAGGTCAAGCGGCGCCATACACAATCCACCAGCAACGGAAACCACCGCCGCTTGACCTCCCGGCAGGTCCCTGATTGCCTCCGGGGACCAACCGAGGAGAGAACACACCCCCGCAACCCCACCACCCAAAACCCCAACCCGCCCCGCCGACGCCAGCACTTACGGAGACCCGGCACTCTCTCCGAGGGAAGGGCCCGCGCCGGAGGCGAGACCTTGAAACTCCAGCCCGCCCTGCCAACGCAACGGGTGGGCGGGTTTACAGGCGAAAAACGGACGGAGCGAAGCGGCCGACCACACCCTGACCCGACAAGTCATCCCACGCCCCACCAGCGCTCAGCCGATCACCAAATCTCGCAATAGATATGAACCTCGCGCAGGCCCTAGAGTCCGCTCGATGAGGACAGTACTGCTCGGCATGGACGACCTCGAGCCTGCCGACGTGGCCGCACTGGCACGTCGGCGCGCGGTGCCGGTGGTCGCCGCCGAGGCGCTGGCCCGCGTGGGCGCATCCCGAGGCGCCGCGATCTCCGCCCTCGCTGCTGCGGCTCCCCATCGCCCCACGTACGGATACGGCACGGGCGTGGGCGCGAACCTGACCACGCTGGTGACCGCAGACCACTTCGACCGCTTCGGCCGGGACCTGCTGCGTGCGCACAGCGGCGGATTCGGACCGCTGCTGCCGGCGCCGTCCGCGCGCGCCATGATGGCAGTACGACTCAACCAGTTGCTACGAGCGGGCACGGCGGTGGGCCGGGACGTCGTCCAGGCACTCGCCTCGACATTGGCGCGCGGCCACGTGCCCGAGGTGCATACGCACGGCTCGATTGGCACAGCGGACCTGTCTGCGCTGGCGGAACTCGCACTCACGCTGTCCGGCGAGCTTCCCTGGATGCCGGGCGAAGGCGACGGTGCATCGCCTGCTCCAGTCCGGCTTTCCGGCTGGGACGCGCTGCCGCTGATGTCCAGCAGTGCCCTGACGATCGGCCGGGCCGCGTTGGCCTTGGAGGATCTACGGGTGCTGCTGGACTCCATCCCGCCTCTCGCCGCATTGGTGCTGCTCGCCGTGCACGGCAGCCTCGAGCCCTTCGACGTGGCCGTACACCGGATGCGTCCGCACGCCGGGGCCGCGGCGACCGCCGCCAGAATGCGTGCCCTGATACCCGGACCGACGGCGCCGGGCAGCCGGGTTCAGGACCGCTTCGGCCTGCGTGCGCTGCCGCAGGTCCACGGCGCGGCGGTGGAGGCGTTCGACACGCTGGAAGCGGTGCTGTGCATCGAGATCAACGCCGCGGCCGAGAATCCCCTGCTCGTGCGGGACGGGCCTGACGGCGCCCCGCGCTACGTCCACCACGGCGGCTTCCACCAGGCCCGCCTCGCCCTCGCGCTCGACCATCTGCGGCTGGCGCTGGTCGGCACGGCCGAGCTTTCCGCCGCCCGGTTGGCTGAGATATTCGAGCCCTCTCGTACCGGCGTGCCGCCGTTCCTGGCGCAAAGCGAGGACGGCAGCAGTGGCCTGATGATCCTGGAGTACGGCGTCCAGTCTGCCCTCGCCCAACTGCGCTCCGCAGCTCAGCCCGCGACCCTCAACCACTCGGTCGTCTCCCGCGGCGACGAAGACCATGCGAGCTTCGCTCCGCTGGCCACGACGAGGCTCGAGGAGTGCGTGGAGTTGCTGCGCCTGGTGCTCGCGGTCGAACTCGTGGCCGCGACACGCGCGCTGCGCATGCAGCAGGTGAACGTTGACGCGGTCGGTTCGGCCGAACTGGTCGACTTCGCCGCCACGGCCGCCAAGGTCCTCGACCCAGGCACCGAAGACCGGAACCTGACCGAGGACGTCCATGCCGTCGCCCGCGCCTGCTTCCCAGCTGCCTGACACTGTTCGCTGCGCCCGCGCCGGAAATAGACGCGTCCTGCGTCGCTCTGACAGGATGCTGTGCGTGGCCGGGGATGGCGAGATACGCAAGGCGTTCGAGGATGCGGCCGAGAGCGTCGGGAAGGGCTTGGGCACCGACGCGTCCAACGCCCTCCGACAGCTCTATCAGAAGACGAAGGGCAACCTTCAGAAGATCGGCCGGGACGCCAAGGCGGGCGACGAGAAGGCCGCCAACGACCTCAAGGACGTCCTGGGGCAGATGAAGGAGAACGCCGGCCGGGTCGGCGGCGATGTGGACAAGTCCGGGGCGAAGGCCGCGCAGACGGACCTGTACCAGAAGTTCAAGAACATCCTCTCCCCGACCGAGGAAGCGGGCAAGGGCGCGGAGGGCAAGGTCTACTCGGACGTGCTCAAGCCGCCCGAGGGCAAGGACGGGGTCCCGTGGGTCGGCGGGAGCAAGACCGACGGCGTGAAACTGGGCCAGCTGCCGGAGGATTCGGTCACCCGCGACGGCGACCTGATCACGCACGTCAAGGTGGACGGCAAGGACGTCCCGGTCGACGACTACATGAAGGGCCTCGCCGACGAGCGGCTCAAGACCTACCAGGACGCCAAGGAAGCCGGCACGTTCACCAAGAACGACACCGGCGCCGCGATGGCCGTCGGCGTCGACCGGCGCACCGGTGCGGTCTACGAGGGCGTCAACGGCGACTCGGCGCAGGTCATCCCGACCGCCGACCGCAACCAGACGCTCTCCGACCGCGTGCAGGACATGAAGGACGGCAAGGGCGACGACGGCTACACCTGGCGCGACTCGTCGACCGGGCACGACACCAAGGGCGACGACGACCCGTTCGGCCACGCCGAGGTGAAGGCGGCCAACGGGATGCTCAACGAGCGGCAGGCCGCGGGCGTGAACAGCGGCGACAGCGCGATCGGCGAGATGTCCTTCGCGCCGCTGTTCCCGTGGACCAAGACCAGCCCGGCGCGGACCTGTCCGAACTGCTCGCACCTGCTGGACGGCGCCAGCCTGCCTTACGGTATGCGGAGAAGCTATGGTGATTGACATGAACACCGAGGGCCCGAACGACGCGGGCGACGAGCTGGTACTGCGGGTCAACGAGGACGACCCGGACCTCGAGATGGACGAGGACCTCTACTACTCGTACCGCGACGAGCCCTTCACCGGCGTGATGACCGAGTACTACCCGAACGGCACGCTCGCCGCCGAGGTCGCGTACAAGGGCGGCAAGCCCGACGGCTGGGGCCGCTCGTGGTACGACGACGGCACGCCGAAGACGGAGAACTTCGTGCGCAACCGCCGCGTCGACGGGATCGCCAGGGCCTGGCACCGCAACGGCGTCGTGTCCGAGGAGCGCCGTTTCCGCGACGGCGAGTTCGTCGAGGTCAACGAGTGGGACGAGCAGGGGAACCTCATCGTCAAGCCGCCGGTCACCCGCGGCTTCAACATCCCGCAGGACCCTGACCGCGCCGCGCGCACCGAGCGTTCGCTGCTGAGCCAGGTCGAGCGGGACCAGCCCCTTCCCTCGCCGCTGGTCCATGTCGCCGCCGTCGATCTGCGCCACCTCGACGGCGACGGGGCGCGAATCCTCCGGGCCGCCGCAGTGCTCTTCGATGCCGAGTCCGGCCTGGAGCAGGAGTCGTCGGCCGTGGACCACACGCTGAAGGACGCGCGGGAGTTCTCGCTCAACTTCGAGGAGACCTTGGCTGCCGTCGAGGCGTTGCGGGGCCTGACCATCCCGGCCGGCGTGATCGTTTGCCCGGGCAACGGCCCGAACCACGGCACGGACCTCAACCTCGCCACGCACTTGGGACTGGCCACCGGCAAGCCGACCTTCGGCCTGTCCGACTCGGCCTACGTCGGAACGTACGCGGAGCCCGGCCCCCAGCGCGGAGCCGCGACCGACCTCGTGGACGACGAGGGCGGCGTCCTCGGCCGGGCGCTTCGCACCCAGGAGGGGGCGGAGCCGGTGTTCGTGACCCAGGGGCAGCGGCTCGCGCTCGACGCGGCGGTGGAACTGACGTTGCGCCTCACCGAGAACTCGCGCCTCCCGCTGCTCACCACGGCCGCGGCCAACCTGACGCAGGCTTCTTAAACTCTCGCGCGTCTTCCTCGGCTGTGGCCTCCACGGCCGACGGAAGAACGCGTTTCCCGGCTAGCTGCTGAAGTTCAGGCTCTGCAGATTCGACATCAGCGTCTGCGAGTGGCCTTCGATCTCTGATGCGTGCTGGTCGAAGACGTTGCTGTAGGACTCGAGCATCTCCGGATCGATGCTGAAGCTCGGCCCGACCTGCGAGGCGGAGCTGTCGCCGCCGTCGAGCATGTCGCTGACCGCGTTGAACACCATGCCGCCCACGGCCTTCTCCACCGCCTGGACCAGCGGCGGCATCGCCTTCTGCAGCACTTCGCCGATCAGGTACTGCTCGAGCTCCTGCTCCAGGAACTTGCCCAGTTCCTTGGCCGCCGCGACGATCGCCACTTCGGCCGCCTCGGCCAGGCCGAGCGTCGCGATGGAGGCCGCCTGGTCGGCGATGAACTCGGCCGCCATCACCGCGAACTGCGCGATGGCCTCGATCTTCTTGCCCACGATGAAGTCCGCGGCCACGTCCATGGCCGTGGCCACCGTGTTGCACGCCTCGACCAGTTCCTTCATGTGCGCGTCGCTCATGTCGGCCCATCGCGAGACCAGCAGCTCGTACGAAGCACCCTGATAAGCCTGGCCGACCTGCTGGACCGTGCTGGTCGCCGACTCGTGCGTGCTCTGGATGTTCTGCGCGAACTCGCGCACGTGGGCTCCGAACGACCGCACGGAGTCCTCATTGATCTGCGGGAAGCCGACCCCGATGAAGTTGAGGAAGTCCACGACCGGTTGGGGAAGCTCGATGGCCATGTGTGTGCGCCCCTCCGTGCGGCAGCCCGTGTCCGTGCGCTGCCCATCCGCGAGCTGTATCGCTCTGCCATACCCCTGACACGGTCAGCCTGCCAGGCGCCCGCGTGCCCTGTCCACCCGACGGCGTATCAGTTCGCCCAGTTTCCGGTGGTGTACAAGCCGGTCAGGAGGAGGGCCACGGGCGCGCTGACCCAGACGTAGGCTTGCCCGATCCACGGCCGTCGTTCCGAGAGGCGGGCCAGCAGCACGTAGCCGGGGAAGCAGACGAGCAGGCCGCGGTCGGCGCCCATCTGGTAGTTGACGCAGATGATGCTGGCGAGGATCAGCGCGGAGTAACAAGCCTCAGGCCACTCGCGCCGGACGAGGAGCACGATCACCAGCGCGATGGCCGCGATCGAGCACACGAGCTCCAGCTCGAAAGACCACGACCACGGGTAGAACGCCGGATCCCAGTGGTTCTCGTAGGCGTTGCGGTAGCTGTCGCGGAGCGAGACCCAAGGCCAGTCGATCTTGAGATTCCAGCCGGCCCGGCTGGCCTGCTGCCAAGCGTTCCAACTGCCGGTGACCAGGCGGAGGTAGAGCATGTAGAGGAACGGGCCGAACAACGCGGCTGCGGAGGCGGACGCGGCGCGAAGACGGGTGGTGTTGCCGGGCCGGACGAGTCCGAACACGACCAGGGCGGGGATGAGGGCCAGCCCGTCGATCCGGGTGAAGCCGGCCAGTCCGGCCAGGAGCGGTACAGCCGACCACTCGCCGCGCTGCGCGGCGTACCAGGCGCCTACGGCGAAGGCGAGGAAGATCGGCTCGCTGTAGCCGACGGCCAGGAAGACCGCGGCCGGGGCGGTGAAAAGGAACAGCCCGGCCTTGGTGCTGCCGGCGATCCGATTGAGCAGCACGGCCGTCGCGCCTCCCGCCACCAGGGAGAGCAGCAGCACGGAGGCGAGCCAGTTGCGCACGAACAGGTGGACGAAGGCGAGCAGGAGCGGGTAGCCGGGGAAGAACGCGGCGTCGTTCGGGGTGGACGCCCCGGAGAAGATGCCGTGCTGCGCATAGTTGACGTAGCGCAACGCGTCCCAGAATTGGAAGGATCCGTACAGCTTACTGGGAGTGTGGTTCCCGCCTTGGATCCAGGACGAGTAGTAGGCGACGATCAGCAGCGCCGCGTGCGCTCCGAACGTGACGCCGATCGCAGCCCAGTCGCCGCGAGTCGGCCGCCAACCTCGCCGGGCGGGCCGGGCCGGGCTGGTCTCGTCGCCGCTGTCGGCCGCGGGGGCGTTGTCAGGCGCGGACTCACTCTCGGCTGCAGACGCGACCTCTGTATCGGGCGCGCTCTCCTCGACTGCGACCTCTGATATGTCGTCCCGTCCGCGTGTGTCCATGATGTGGGAGCGTAGCAAGACCACCCGCCCATCTCTTAGAGGCAACGCGTACGTATTTTCCCGATCCACCCGGCCATGGTGGCCGCGGCCACCCGGTCGAGCGATCCTGCGCCCAGCCGCAGGGCCCTGACGAGCATCGACGCTGCCGGGGAGCTCCCCCGGGCCGCCCAGCACGTCGAATGGCGCCAGGAAATCAGAATACAGAGTCACTCGCCCGAACCCGTTGCAAGTTGCAATGGCGGGCTCCCGCAGGAATACCCCCACGGGGTATAGGGTTGGGCGGTGGGCCGGGCCGTCGACGGGAAGGAACCACGCCCCATGCACGCGATCGCGCACGCCCTCGCCGTCGCCGGGTCGATGACCTGGGAGATCACCTGGGCGTTGATCCTCGGCTTCGCCCTGTCCGCAGTGGTCCAGGCCGTGGTGCGCAAATCCACTGTGGCGCGCGTTCTCGGTGACGACCGGCCTCGCACGCTCGCGCTCGCCTCGCTGCTGGGGGCAGCGTCGTCCTCGTGCTCTTACGCCGCGGTTGCGCTGGCGCGCTCGCTGTTGCGCAAAGGCGCGGACTTCACGGCCGCGATGGCGTTCGAGATCGCCTCGACCAACCTCGTCGTCGAACTCGGCGTGATCCTGGCGCTGCTGATGGGCTGGCAGTTCACGGTGGCGGAGTTCACCGGCGGTCCCATCATGATCATCGTCCTGGCGCTGCTGTTCCGGTTCTTCCTGCGCGAGCGGCGGGTGCACGAGGCGCGCCGGCAGGCAGAGCGCGGGATCGCGGGGTCGATGGAGGGGCACGCGGCGATGGACATGTCCGTCGGCGGCGAAGGGTCCTTCACCCGGCGGCTGCTCTCGCGACGCGCCTTCACCTCCGTCTCGCACCTGTTCGTCATGGAGTGGGCCGCGATCCTGCGCGATCTCGTCCTCGGGCTGCTCATCGCCGGCGCGATCGGGGCGTGGGTGCCGGACTCGTTCTGGCGCACGTTCTTCTTCACCGGCCACCCGCTGGCGGCCAAGCTGTGGGGCCCGCTGATCGGCCCGCTGGTGGCCGTGGTCTCGTTCGTGTGCTCGATCGGCAACGTGCCGTTGGCCGTGGTGCTGTGGAAGGGCGGGATCAGCTTCGGCGGCGTGGTCGCGTTCATCTTCGCCGACCTGCTGATCCTGCCGATCCTCTCGATCTACCGGAAGTACTACGGCGCGCGGATGGCGGCGTTCCTGGCCGCTACGTTCTACGTCGCGGCCGTGCTGGCCGGATACGTCGTCGAACTCGTCTTCGGCGGCCTCGGCCTGATCCCGTCGCAGGCCGACGCGAAGATCCCGGACCAAGGCGTGAGCTGGAACTACACGACCGTCCTCAACATCGTGTTCCTGCTGTTCGCCGCCGTGCTCGTCATCCGGTTCTGCCGCACCGGCGGGATGGCCATGCTGCGGATGATGGGCGGCAGCCCCGAGCCGGCCCACGACCACGCGTCAGGGCACGAACACTAGGGCGCGTTGGAGAAGTAGCGTCGGATCAGGCCGCGGCGTCTGACGCGTGCGATCGCAAGGCGCCGGGGCGGGCGCATACTCGCCTCGTCTGTAACCGCTCCGGCAACGCGGCGAGCGTGCGTGGCAGGCGTCGCGGCCCCGGCGATACTTCTCAAACGCGCCCTAGAAGCGTCATGAAAATCATGCATTCTGGCCCGGCCGCGTAGCGGCCGGGCCAGAATGCTGTCATGCAGGGTGAGTGGACGGGTGAGCTGGTCGGGCCAGATGTGTGGGCGACGTGCCGGGAGCTGATCCCGGCCGGGAGCGTGTTCGCGTTCCTGGCCGAGCACCGGGAGGCGTTGTTTCCGGCGGAGATGTTCGCGGACATGTACCCCTCGCGCAACGGACGTCCCTCGATGCCTCCGGCGATCCTGGCCGCGGCCGTCACCCTCCAGGCCCTTAACGGCCACTCGGACTTCGACACTGTCCAGGAGCTGCGCTGTGACCTGCGGTGGAAGGCCGCGTGCGGGCTCGGGCTGTATGACACCGGGTTCGACCCGTCGCTGCTGGCCTACTTCCGCCGACGCCTGTCGCGCTCCGCGGACCCACAGCGGATCTTCACCGCCGTGCGCGCGGTGGTGGCCGAGACCGGGATCCTCAAGGGCAAGGTGCGCCGGGCGCTGGATTCCACCGTGCTGGATGACGCGGTGGCCACCCAGGACACCGTCACCCAGATCATCGCCGCGATCCGGCGCGTCGCGCGCGAGGTGCCCGGTGCCGCGGACGTGGTCGCGGCCGTGTGCACCGCGCACGACTACGCCGATCCCGGGAAACCCGCGATCGCCTGGAACGACCCGCAGGCCCGGGCCGAACTCGTCGACGCGCTGGTGACCGACGCGATCCGGCTGCTGGTGGCCCTGCCCGAGCGCGAGCACGGCCCCAAGCCCGCAGACGCCCTCGGCCTGCTCGCCCTCGTCGCCGGCCAGGACGTCGAACCCGCGGAGGACTCCGACGGGCGCGACGGGCGCTGGCGCATCACCCGCGGCACCGCCGAGAACCGCGTGATCTCCACCGTCGATCCCGAATCACGGCACGTGCACAAGACCCGCACCCACAAGCAGGACGGATACAAAGCCCACCTCGCCATCGAACCCGAGACCGGGATCTACACCGCCCTCGCCATCCGCCCGGGCTCCGGGCCCGAGCACCACGAGGCCGCCGTCGCCCTCGACCTGATCAACGAAGACGACCAGGCCACCGGCCTGGACCTGTACGGCGACACCGCCTACAGCAGCGGGAGCGCCAGCGCCGCCCTGCTCGAGCGCGGACACCGCCTGTTCCTCAAACCCGCGCCGCTGACCACGGCCGTACCCGGCGGCTTCAGCCTCGACGACTTCGCCATCGACACCACCGGACAGGTCACCTGCCCCGCCGGGCACACCATCCCGCTCACTCCACCCAGTGGAATCCACCATCAGCGCAAAGCGGTCTTCGACCAGTGCCCCACCTGCCCGCTGCGCGAGCAGTGCACGAAAGCGAAGGCCGGCCGGGTGCTGACCATCCGACCCCACCACGACCAGCAGACCGCCGCCCGACGCCAGGCCACCACCGACCCCGACTGGCAGGCCGCCTACCGCCGCTGGCGCCCACCCGTTGAACGGGCCGTCGCCTGGCTCGTCGCCGGGAACAACCGCCGCCTGCGCTACCGCGGCACCATCCCCAACAACACCTGGATCCACACCCGCGCCGCCGCCCTGAACCTGCGCACCCTCATCAACCTCGGCCTCACCCGCACAGACGGAGCCTGGCAGCTACCCACACCAGCGTGAACAAGCGAGCGGCGGGCCGGCTACGCCAGGCCACCACATCAGAACACGAAGATTTTCATGACGCTTCTAGCTCGGCGCCGCTCCGGCCGGCGACCAGTCGACGCCCAGCCCGTCACGTCGGCCGATCTTCGCGATCCGGTCCGCGATCGCGCCCTTGAGCCGCTCGAGCGCGGCGTCGTCGGCGGCCTCGGCACGCAGAACCAGCGCGTCCTCGTGCGCCGTCAGACCGCAGGACCCATCGGCGAACCGGATCACCGCGTGGCCGGCGCGCTGCTCGACGCTCTCGACACGCGGCATTCCGCCGCCGTGGAGCGAGGCGGCCAAGGACGAGGGCAGGTGGCGCATGTGCGGCATCGAGCCGAGGTGGCTGCACAACTGCTCGAGGTAGCGCGCGGCGCGTTCGGTCGGTATGCGGGCTTCGCCGCTGGGCATCACGCGGGCCCTTTCCATTTATCAATACAGACTGTCTTCATCAAGTCAGAGTGTCACACATACGTCGCGATGTACACTGCGGTGGTGCCGAAGCTGTGGAACGAGACGATCGCCGCGCACCGCGAGACCGTGCGCGAGACGGTCCTGGACGCGACATGGCAGCTGGTCGGCGAGCGCGGCCTGGCGGCAGTAACGATGTCCCAGATCGCCGAGCACGCCGGGATCGGAAGGGCCACGCTCTACAAGTACTTCCCCGACGTCGACGCCATCCTGCTGGCCTGGCACGAAAGGCAAGTCGGCGAGCACCTGGCACAGTTGGCCACGATCCGCGCCCAGCACGGCGACCCGGACGCGCAGCTCCACGCCGTGCTGACCGCCTACGCCTTCATCTCCCGCCACCGCGGCGCGCATCCCGGCGACCTGGCCGCTTTCCTGCACCGCGGCACCCACCTGGAACCAGCGCAGCAACAGCTGCTCGCCCTGGTGACCGACCTGCTGACGGCCGCCGCAACGGCAGGCGCAGTGCGCGACGACACGGCCCCGGCACACCTCGCGAGCTACACTCTCCACGCGCTGACCGCCGCCTCGGCCCTCCCCGACGAGCCGTCCGTGCACCGGCTCGTCGAGGTGGTCCTCGCCGGGCTGCGGCCCCCGGCCTGACTTTCCCGCCACCATCCGAAGAATCACGAAAGAGAGCAGCGTATGTGCCAGCGCGCCACCTGCAAGTCCTGCGGCAAGGCCACCTACGCCGGCTGCGGCCAGCACGTCGAGCAAGTCCTCGCCGGCATCCCGCAGTCCGACCGGTGCTCCTGCGCGCCGCAGGACACGCGCAAGAGCGGCGGCCTGGTCGCGCGGCTGCTCGGCAACCGCAAGTCGTAGGCGGTCCCGTCGCCGCGGCGCCGGCCGCGATCAAAGCGTTGCGGGGAAGCCGAATCTCTGAACGAGAGCAGCGTCGCCGAACGCGGTGATGCGGCCGATGCCGGTCGGCGTCGGGTCGAGCACGAGGATTCCGTAGGCACTACCGCGGTAGTAGCCGGCCGCCGCGGGTTGCCCGTTCGCGCGCGTGGGCAGGAGCCTCCAGTCGCCCGGGGAGCCGAGGACCTGGTGCGTGAGGTAGGGCACGCAGGTCGCGCGGCCGGA
This sequence comes from Actinospica robiniae DSM 44927, assembly GCF_000504285.1. Taxonomy (NCBI): domain Bacteria; kingdom Bacillati; phylum Actinomycetota; class Actinomycetes; order Catenulisporales; family Actinospicaceae; genus Actinospica; species Actinospica robiniae. The sequence goes on from NZ_KI632511.1 coordinate 3,339,057, forward strand.
GAACCACGTGCGCCAGGGAGTCGCCTCGATCCGGGCGTCGACGCGCAAGAGACGCTCGAGGGCCGCGCCATCGGCGTGCTCTACCGCGGCGATGTAGTGCGCGAGCACGCCGTCGAGCCCGATCGACCCGTCCCGCGCGCTCGGCCGGTCTAGATCGGGCGGCTCCTCGGCCAGCCGGGCCCGGGCACGCTGCAGCATGCTCTTCACCGCCGCAGTGCTCGTATCCATGACCTGCGCGACGTCCGCGGCCGACCACCCCAGCACGTCGCGCAGGATGAACACCGCCCGCTGGCGGCCCGGCAGCGCCTGGAGCGCCGCGATCAGCGCGATGCGCAGGCCCTCGCGCCCGGCGACGATCGCGGCCGGGTCGAGCATGGAGTCCGGGATCGGCTGAACCCAGCGCGTCTCCGCAGCCGAGACGGTCGGCGCCATCGGATCGTCGGCGGGCCCGGCTAGGCCTGACGGCAGGAAACGCCTGCTGTGGTGCGTCAGCGCGGAGCGGCAGGCGTTCGTCGCGATCCGGTAGAGCCAGTTGCGCACCGACGACCGGCCTTCGAATGCGTCGTACGCGCGCCAGGCACGCAGGTACGTCTCCTGGACCGCATCCTCGGCATCGTCCACCGATCCGAGCATGCGGTAGCAGTGCGCCAGCAGCTCCCGCCGATACCGTTCCGTCTCGGCTGCGAAGTCGTTCATGCGGCCGCGTCTACTGGGCGTAGGTCAGCGTGACGACGCCGGTCTCGCTCGGCGTCGTCGACACCAGATGCAGCGGGCGCGGCAGGGCCCTGTCGAACAGCCGCCTGCCCTCGCCGAGGACGAGCGGGTGCACGGTCAGGTTCAGCTCGTCGACGAGGTCGTGCTGCAGCAGGGTGCCGAGAAGGGTGAAGCTGCCGTACATGATGAAGGGCCCGCCGCCGCCCTGCTTGAGCCCCGCGACCGTCTCCGCCGCGTCCCCGGCCAGCACGGTGGCGTTCCACGGCAGCGGGCCGCTCAGCGTGCTCGACACCACGAGCTTGGGAATCGCGTGCATCGCCTCCGCGTACGGGCCGGTGTTGCCGGACCAGGCCTTCTCGATGATCTCGAACGTCCGCCGCCCCAGCAGGAAGGTCTCGCTCGCCCGCAAGCCGTCGGTCGCCCTCCCCCGCGCCGTCTCGTCGAAGTACGGCAGCGCCCATCCACCCCGCTCCAGCTCGCCGAAGCCGCCCGGGTCCTCGACGACGCCGTCCAGCGTGACGAAAGCCCCTGCGATGAGCTTACGCATGATCTCTCCATTCCACCGGCCGGACGTCTTCCGGCCCGTGGAATGGAGACTCGGCGAGGATCGGAAAGGAATCGGTGCGCGGCGCCGGCTCCATCCCGCACGAGCCACCGTCAGTTCGCGACGACCCAATCGCTGTTGGCGGTCGGCACCGAGAACTTCAGGCTGGAGCAGCCGAGCGCGCTTCCGGACGGGATGGGCTGGAGCCCGGGGGCGTTGCTCGTGGTGGCCGCGTGCCAGGCGCCGCTGTAGTAGATCTGGATGTGGCTGCTCTCGAAGGTGTCGCCGGCGATCTTGGAGCAGTACGGTCCGTTCGCGCCGGTCGTGGCCGGGGTCGTGTAGACCTCGTAGACGTCCCAGCCTTCGGGGGCGCCGCTCTGGTCGGTGCCGGACTGGCGGTAGAACAGGTCGTAGGCGTGGGTGGTGTAGTTGTACAGGTAGATCGACCAGGTGTTGGTGGCCGCGCTCGATTGGGCCTCGTACATGGTGTAGGCGGGGTGGCCGTTGACGGTCGTCGTGTAGGTGCTCACGAACGACGCGTTCAGCGGGACGGTCTTGGCCGCGTCGATGGCGACGCACCAGTCCCAGGCCCACAGGAAGGCGCCGCTCGGGGTGTAGGCCGTGGTGAGTTCGGCGCAGGAGCCGTCCGGCGCCTTGAGGGTCGGGGCGTAGAGGAATTCCTGCCCTGACAGGGTGAGGTTGGGGACGATGCTCTGGTCCGCCATCATCCCGGTGTCGGCGTTGCTGCCTGGGAAGATGCCCCAGGCGTTGTGGATCGTGGTGGCGTGCGACGTGGCCGCGGGGGCGAGCGCCGCCTGGCTTCCTTCGCGGGAGGCGACGGCGTGTTCGGCGCGGAACGCGGTGGCGGCGGGGCCGACCAGGCGCTGCGCCGCGGGGCCGGTGAGCCCCGGCACGACGCCGGTAACGGGAGCGAGCTTCCCGCGCAGGCCGGGGTCGTCGGTCGCGGGCCGCATCAGCATGAGCGGTGTGGTGGTGTGGCTCGGGGCGACGGCCCGGGCTGTGGGTGCGGCCTGGGCGGAGACGGCCGCCCAGGCCGGGATCAAGGCTGCGGCGAGTGAGACGGCGGCGAGCCTACGAATGCGGAGCATGCCATCCTCCTGGGGCGTGGGGTGTTATCCGATATTCCGGATGGCGTCCGGTTGCCCCGGAAAGTAGGAGTGTGTTCGAACACTGTCAACGCGGGCCGGACGACTCGATCGGCGACCTTGTCGAAGCCTCCGGCGAACAAGCGCGAGGGCTCTGAAACTTTCGATCCCCGCCGCGCCGCCCCAGGTGAGTACGCGCCACTCACGACGATTCCGCGGCGCACCAGGACCATCTGCCTGGGAGATCCCGCGCCAGCGGGGTTCAGGGAGGGGAATCACCATGCTCTACAAGCGATCGGCCGCCGCCGTCGCGGCGTTCGCGGCCGCGGTGGTCTCGCCCGTGCTCACCGCCGCGAGCGCGAGCGCGATCTACATCCCGTGGACCGAACAGACCGTCTTCGCCATCGGCCCGACCGGCGACCATGTGGCCGAGTGGATGGGACTGTCGCAGGGTTGGACGATCATCGGCGGCCCGGCGAGCGAGGTCTACGCCGGTTCGGCGGGCGTCTTCGACACGAACCCGACCACCGGCGACATCTACGAGTACAACGGCACCCCCGGCAGCTGGACGCAGATCAGCCAGATCGACTACGACGGCGACGGCCTGTACGCGATGGCGGAGAGCACCACGGGCCTCTACGGCGTCACTCTCGACGAATCCGACAGCGGCAGCGCGTCGACGGACGTGGAGCTCTACTCCGGCAACGGCAGCGTATGGACCGTCATCGGCGGGCCCGCCAACCCGAACCTGGCCGCAGGGGGCTGATTCGTCCGCGGTCCGCCGCCGCCCGCCCGCCGCCCGCCGCTGAGTCCGGCGCGCCGCGGAAAACTCTGAAAGAGCCTTTCACAACTGCGCCCGGCGTGGTTCACTAGACCTGAAAGGCTCTTTCAGAGTTTTCACGGAGGGCGCACGATGACCGAAGAGAACCGGGTCCGCATCGACGATCCCGAGGCGTTGGCGGCGCTGACCCATCCGATGCGGACCAAACTGCTCAACCATCTGATCTCCGCCGGGCCCACCACGGCGTCGCAGGCGGCGCGGGCGGTCGGAGACACGCCGTCCAACAGCAGCTACCACCTGCGGACGCTGGCCAGGTTCGGGTGGGTGGAGTCGGCGGCGCGGGACGCGGCCGACGGGCGCGAGCGGCCGTGGCGGGCGCTGGTGACCGGCTTCGAGATCGACCTCGCCGCCGATCCGCAGAGCGCGGCCGGGCGCAACGCCGCGACGCTGGCGGCGCTGACCTTGCAGCAGGCGCATCAGGAGACCCGCGAGGCCCTCGCCCGTTTCCCGACGCTCGAGCGGGCCTGGCAGGACGCGTCGTCGTTCGGCGCCTACACGCTGCGCGTCACGCCCGAAGAGCTCACCGAGGTGACCCGGCAGATCGACGCGATTCTGCGCCCCTTCATCGCCGCCGTCCGCGACGAGCGTCCGGCCGGCGCGGAGCTGGCCACGGTCGGCTTCCACGCGTTCCCGAAGGGACCGGAGTCGTGAACGTCCTGCGTGCGCAACGGGATTTCCGCCGGTTGTGGGTGGCCGGGTTCATCTCCGACGTCGGCGACTGGATGCTTCTGGTCGCGTTGCCGGTCCTGGTCTACCAGGCGACGGGCTCGACCCTGGGCACCGCCTTCGCCTTCCTCATCGAGCTGATACCCGTGCTCGTGGTGACGCCGCTCGCCGCCCGCCTCGCCGAGCGCGGCAATCGCGCGATGCTGCTGGTCACCGTCTCGCTGATCCAGGCCGCGTTCCTGCTCCCGCTCCTCGCCGGCGCCCACCTGCCGATCCTCTACGGCGTGATCGCCACCCAGGCCGCGCTGGCCTCCGTCTTCGACACGACCAAGAACGCCCTGCTGCCCACGCTCGTGCCCGAGCAGGACCTCGTCACCGCGAACTCGCTGATCGGCCTGAACCAGAACCTCGGCCGCCTCATCGGAGCGTCGCTGGGCGGCGTGGCCCTGGCCGGCGGGGGCGTGTGGACGATCGTCGTCGGCGACTCCTTCAGCTTCCTGATATGCGCGGCCCTGATACGCAGCGTGCACACCGCGACGGTGGTCGCCCGGCAATCGGAAAAGGCGGCGCAGAACGGGAAATCGCGGATGAGCGAGCTCCTCGCGCGTCGCCCGATCCGCGCGGGTCTGACCGTGGTCGCGCTCACCGCCATGGCACAAGGGCTCTTCATCGTGTTGTTCGTGGTCTTCGTCGCGCGGACCCTGCACGGCACGGCGGCGGAGAACGGCGTGTTGCGAGGCGTCCAGGCGATAGGCGCCGTCGCGGGTGGCCTCCTGCTCGCCCGATCGGGCAACGCCCGACCCGGCCGGCTGACCGCCTGGTCCTGCCTGCTGTTCGGCGCGATCGCGTTGACGATCTGGAACCTGCCGCACGCCACCTCGTGGGAACCGATCTACGTGGCCTTATTCGTCGCGATCGGCGTTCCGGCCGTGGGCATGGTCTCGGGTCTGGTCTCCGCGCTCCAACTGGCGACGGCCGAAGGCGAGCGCGGCCAGGTGTTCGCGGTGTTCGGGGCGGCCTTCGCCGTCGGGCAGGCCGCGGGCATGGTCGCGGCAGGCGTGCTGGGCGACCGCATCGGCATCGCCTGGCTGCTCAATGCCCAGGGCGTGTTGTCACTGCTCGGCGGAGTCGTCGCAATGCTCTGGTTGTCGGGCAGCGCGACGGACGCACCGCAGACCCCGTCATTGCTCTCAACCGCCGACGCCGTAACGGAATGACGTAGGCCCTGCCCGAGGCCTAGGCCCCGTCTGCTTCGTCCCCCGCACGCCCTTCGCGATGCACGTGTGCGATCTCCCCGGCTCGGTCGAAGATCATGACGATCTCGGCCGGGCCGTCGACGGCGGTGACCGCGTGCGGGGTCATGGTGGCGAACTCGGCGGCCTCGCCGGTCTCGACAAGGATCTCGCGCTCGCCGAGCAGGAGGCGGATGCGGCCGTGGAGGACGAAGAGCCAGTCGTGGCCGGGGTGGACCTTCTGCTGGAGCGGGTGCTGGGCGGGTTCGAGGCGCATCTTGATCGCGACGGTGCTGCTCGAGGGGCGGCTCAGCATCCAGGTGGTGCGGTCTCGGCAGCTGCTCGGGGTCGGGCGGATGACCACGTCGTCGTCGCCGTCGGCCTCGAGCAGGGCGTTGAGGTCGGCGTGCAGTGCGGCGGCGAGGGGGACGAGGACGTCCAGGCCGATCGATCGCTTGCCGGTCTCTATCCGGCTGATCGTCGAAGGGCTGAGGTTGGTGCGAGCGGCGAGCTCGTCGAGGGAGAGGCCCGCAGCCGTGCGCAGGGCGCGCAGCCGGGTGCGCACCACCTGCTCGATGTCGCCGGACTCCGCCATGGGCGCGGCTCTCCTTCCCGTGCCAACCCGTCTTCCCGAACCTGCCTCGTCCCGGCCAGCCTAGTTCGATCTTGCGGATACTGCAAGGCACCTTGCAAAAGCAGCCGCTCCGGGCGCATCGTGGAGGACATGCACACGAACGAGGCCCCCCGTATCCAGCGCCACTGCGACGTGGCGATCGTCGGCGGCAGCGCGACCGGCCTGGCCGCCGCTCTGCAGCTCGGACGGCAGCGGCGATCGGTGATCGTCGTTGACTCCAGTGAGCCGCGCAACGCGCCGGCCACGCACATGCACAGCTACCTGGGGCACGAGGGACTGCCGCCGTCCGCGTTCGCGGCCCTCAGCCGGGAGGAGGTCCGCAGCTTCGGCACCGAGGTCCTGTCCGACCGGGTCGAACTCGTCACCCGGACCGACGACGGGCGCTTCGTGCTCGAGCTCGCCGGCGGCCACTCGATCCTGGCGCGTCGAGTGCTCGCCGCGACCGGTGTGCGGGACGAACTGCCCGACATCGACGGCCTGGCCGAGCATTGGGGCACGGACGTCATCTCCTGCCCGTTCTGCCACGGCTACGAGGTGCGCGACCAGCGCATCGTGCAGCTGCTCACCCACTCCGCCGGGCTACATCCGGCCACGCTCTTCCGTCACCTGAGTTCCGCCTTCACCGTGGTCGTGCACGGCGGCGCCGACATCGAGCCCTCCGCTCTCGACCTGCTGCGACGCGGCGGCGTCAACGTCGTCGAAGGGACGGTCAGCCGCGTCGTCGCCGGGGATGACGGGCGCGTCACAGGCATCGAACTCAGTGATCAGCGGCGCATCGACGCCGACGCGATCGTGGTAAGCACGCGGTTCACCGCTCGCATTGAACCCTTCGCGGACCTCGGCCTGCGCGCGCAGGAACACCCGAGCGGTCTGGGCGAGTTCGTGGAGGCCGATGCGACCGGCGCGACGTCGGTGCCGGGCCTCTACGCCGCCGGCAACCTGACCGACCCGAGCCGGCAGGTGCTGCCATCGGCCGCGGACGGCAGCCGCGTCGGAGCGATGATCGCCATGAGCCTCGCCGACGAGGATCTGGAGACGGCCGCGCGCACGTCGGCGAACCAGTCCGACTGGGACCACCGCTATGGCGGAGAGCAGATCTGGAGCGGCAATCCGAACGGCACGCTCGTCCGCGAGATCAGCTCCCTGACGCCCGGACGCGTCCTCGACGTCGGCGCCGGCGAAGGCGGCGACGCGATCTGGCTGGCCGAGCAGAAGTGGAACGTGACCGCGGCCGACATCTCCCAGCGCGCGCTCGATCGGCTGCACGCCGCGGCCACGGCCCACGGGCTGGACGTCGCCTGCCGACAGGCCGATGCGAACGCGCAGGACGCCTTCGAGCCCGCCGCGTTCGACCTCGTCACTGCGCACTACGCATCGATTCCCCGCACCCGCGACCGTCGCGGTATCAAAAACCTGATCGGTGCGGTCGCGCCGGGCGGCACCCTGCTCTTCGTCGGCCACGACCTCGAGCCCCTGCGCGACGCGGGCAACGACCATGGCCACAGCCGACCCTTCGACCCCGACGCCTACCTGCGCGTGGAGGACGTCGCGGCCGCACTCGGAGACTCCCCCGAGTGGCAGATCGAGACGTGGGAGAAGCGCCCGCGCCCGGCCGGAGCCGCGTCCGCCGGACACCACGTGCACGACGAAGTCCTCCGCGCGCGCCGCCGCTGAGCCCGGTGCGGCAGCCCCCACAGAGGCAAGGGCCCGGGCGGGTCGATCTCGCGCATGACGACGAGGTCGACCCGCCCGGGCCTCTTTGTCGCGCGGATCCGCGCTGAGCGACTCGGCGATTACGGTCCGGCTTCACACGCGTCGCGCTCGGATTACAAGCCAGGCGTTCGCCACTTCTTTCACTGCGGGGAGGTCTAGCGTCGGGCTGCTGCACAGAGGTTGGGCTCGTTCGCCGAGGGGGCATTCGTGAGTTTCCATCAACCGCCGAGACGTCGTCAGGCGCCTGCGACACCGTCGCCGGAGCCTTGGTACCGGCAGACCGTCTATATCGTGATCTTGCTGATCTTCTTCTTCCCGGTCGGCCTCGCCCTGCTCTGGATGCGTCCGGACTGGTCGGTGCGTCGGCGCGGGATCGTCACGGCCGTCATCGGCGTCGCCGTGATCATCGCGCTGGCCAGCGCGAATCCGCCGCCGACCACGACGACCGTGCTCAGCCCGACGGCGGTCGGCGCGTCACCTTCATCGCCGTCATCGTCGTCTCTGTCGCATCCGTCCTCGTCGCCGACACCACCGTCGGCTGTCAGTCAGCAGCCTGCGACGCCCTCGTCCGTCGCGACGACGTCGCTCGCTCCTGCCACGACGGCGCCGCGGAAGACGACGGCCCCCGCCGTCGTCCCGGTCCACCGCACGTCGGCCGCCCCGGTCCACACGACCAAGGCCCCGGCGCCGGTGAAGACCACCGCGCAGAAGCCGAGTTGCCACCCGCTGAGCAGTACCAACCATTGCTACAAGCCCGGCCAGTTCTGCTCCAATGCCGACCACGGCATGAGCGGCATCGACGAAGAGGGCGATCCGATCAAGTGCGTCGACAACAACGGCTGGCGCTGGGAAGCAGAGTGATCTGAGCCCGGAAGGAACGCGGACTCAGACCTCGAGCACTCCGGTCGGTGCGCCGCGTTCCCGGCCGCACGAGGTCAGTGCGAGCACGCCTCGGCCCTGCACACGTGTGTGCGGGCCGAGGCTTTCAGGATTCACCGACAGCTCGGCTGCCACCTGGGTGGAGTGCGTGGCCTTCTCCGGCTCGCCGATGGCCGAGCCCTCCTCCTCGAAGTTGTCGAAGAACCTTGCGATCTGTCCGTCTCGCGCGATGCACCAGGCCGTCCAGCCGTCGCCGCAGCTCGCGCCGTACCAGTGCGCTTCACCGAAGCGGGTGCTCAGGCGGACGGCCTCGTCGCACAAGGCGTCGCGGTGCGCCTCGTTGCCGCTCGAATGCGCGGCTTCCGGTGACTTGCCGAAGACCAGCGTCCAGCCGTCGAAGGCCGGGGTCACGTATGCGCGGCGGCAGTCGTTGTGCTCGTACCAGTCGTGATGATCGCGGTTCCACGCAGCGGCGCCGAGGCGAATCGTGACGGGCATCGGGTCGGACAGGCCGAACGCTTCAAGGACAGCATCCTGATCCGTGGTCGGGACCGCGAGCCATGTCCCGCACAGGTGCATGGACTCCGGCTGCTCGCCGATCGCACGTACGTCGATGAAGCGGCGGATCGCTGCTTGGTCGCGCGCGTCGACGCCCGGGAAACCGACCATCTCCAGCAGCATCTCGCGCAGGTAGGGCCGCGCGCGCTGTGGGGCGACGCGCCTTGCCTCTGCTATGAAATCGAGGATTTCCATCCCGCCCGAACCGAGTGCGTTGTACGCACCGATGCGCACGTTCTCGTCCGGGTCGGCCAGCAAAGGCAGTATCGAGTCCTTATATTCGAGTGCCACCTCTCGGCGATCCTCGAACCCCTTGAGTCCGCCCTCGCGCACGGCTGCGACCGGGTGCTCCAGGTAGGGCAGGAACACGGCGCGGTCGGGTACGTTCAGCTTCCCGATCGCGTACAGCACGCGATCTCGATCCTGCCCGGTCAACTCGCACTGGAGGCGCTGAACCATCGGTTCCAGTGCCTCGACGCCGAAATGCTCGTAGCAGCCCCACAGCACCCCGCCCCGGTCCGGGGGCAGCCCGAGCAGGTACTCGACGGCTTCACGCCCGTACCCCGCCAACTCCGCTCGCACCTCGATGTGCGAGCGTCCTCCCCGGACCTCGAGCTCGGCTAAGAGCTCTGCGATGTGTTCCCCGTTCGCAGTCATGGCGTACACAGTAGTGGCTTGTGCGCTGCCGTGTGATTCAGGATCGCTTCCGGTGCGCGAGCCGAAGCGATGGAACCTACTCGCTGATGATCGTGCCGCTCAGGCGCACTTCCTCGAGGTCGAGCTGGGCTTGGATCTGGCGCAGGACTTCGTCGTCGATGCGCTGGGCGTCGCGCAGCCTCAGAACGGTCGCGCGCTTGCGGGACAGAAGCGCCAGACGCAGGGCCCTGTATTGCTGGTCGTACCGCAGCGCCGGGTCCTCGGCGGCGGCCTCGGGTGCACGGGCGTCGAGGATGCGCAGGTGCTTGCGGTACTCGCCGGTGAGGCGCTCCGTGATCTTCGTGTCGGTGTCCAGGCCCGCGGCGGTGTCCGGGAGCGCGTCGAGGGCTTCCTGGACGGCGGTGGTCTCAGCGAAGTGGCGTTCCTCGTCGAGCGTTGTGCTGGTGGGCAGGTGGACCCACCGCAGCACGAGCGGGAGCGCGATGCCCTGGGTGACCAGGCCCAGCACGATGACGCCGAAGGTGACGAAGACGATCACGTCGCGGTCGGGGAAGGGCTGGCCGTTGCCGAGCGATTGCGGCACGGCCAGGGCGGCGGCGAGGGAGACGGCGCCGCGGAACGCGGCGATGCCGGAGATGATGCGCATGCGGTGGCTGGCGCGGCGCAGGCGCTGGGCCGGACGCCGGTCGAGGGCGCGGATGACGTAGACGCTGACGAACTGGAAGGTGATCCGCACGGCGATCAACACCGCACAGACTGCGGCGATGGCGGCGCACGCGCGGGCCAGGTCGATGCTGGAAAGGCCGCGCACGGCGGCTTGGGCCTGCAGCCCGACGAGGACGAACAGCGCGGCGTTGAGCAGGAAGGTCGAGAGCGTCCAGAAACCCTGGGTCTGCAGCCGGGCCGCGGCGGTGCCGACGCGCGGCCCGATCTGAGTCATGATCAGCCCGGCGGTGACGACGGCGAGGACGCCGGAGCCGCCGATCTCGTCGGCGAACAGGAAGGAGGCGAACGGGATGAGCACGACGACGGTGTTGTGCGGGAGCGGTTCGGTGATGTGCCGGCGCAGCCAGGCTCCGAGGAGGGCGGCGAGCGCGCCGGCGGCGATGCCGGCCAGGTAGGAGCGCGCGAAGAGCCAAGTGACGTGCGCCAGGCCGAGGTGTTCCTGGCCGACGGTGACGCCGACGGCGAGTCCGTAGACGACGAGCGCGGTGCCGTCGTTGATCAGGCTCTCAGTGCGCAGCACGGTAAGGCTGCGGTACGGCAGGAGGCGTCCGAGAGCGGCGATGGCGGTGGCGTCGGTCGGCGCGAGGGCGCTGCCGAGCACCCAGGCCGGCCCCCACGGCAGGCCTAGGGCGTGCGCGACCGCCGCGACGACGGCCGCGGTGGCGATGACCAGGAAGGTGCTCAGCAGCACGATGACACGCAGATCCCGGCGCACTTGGCGCAGGGACGTGGTCAGGGCCTCCCAGTAGAGCAGCGCCGGCAGAAACAGGACGAGCACGGCCTCGGGCGGGAGGGTGACGGTGCGCAGGACGGGGATGAACCCGAGCAGCACTCCGGCGGCGAGCAGCAGGATGGGGGTGGCCAGGCGCAGGCGTCCGGCGGCGTAGTCGGCGGCGACGATCGCGGCGCCGAGCGCGACGAGCAGGTCGAGGCCGAGCAGGGTGGGATCTCCTCTCCGCGACGGTCGGCGACGCCGGCGACCCGCAGCGTCGCTCGGCAACGCCGGCGACGGTCAGCTCAACGCTCCCTGCCCATTGTTCGTCCGGGAGGGGGCCGGGCGCGCGGTGGAGTACTCCGGCCCGGCGCGGTTCGGTCGGCTTGGCGCCGGTAGCCGGCCGCCGGGTCAGGACTCGCCGCGACGGCGCGTCGAACCGCCGAGAGCCGTGTCCGCGGCGGCATCTGACGGCGTGTGCGCTTCCGCCCCGTCCTGATCGAGGGTCGCGGCCCAGCTGGCGAGCAGCCGGAGGTTGTCGGCGGAGGGGCTGCCGGGCTCGGCGCTGTAGGCGATGATGGCCAGTCCGGTGTCGGCGGGCAGCTCCATGGCGTCGAAGTCGAGGGTGAGTTCGCCGACGACCGGGTGCTGCAGGCGCTTGACGCCGGTGCGGTGCAGGCGCACGTTGTGAGCGGCCCAGCGGGTGCGGAAGAGCTCGCTGCGGGTGGACAGCTCCCCGATGAGGTCTTGCAGGGACTTGTCGTAGGGGTCGCGGCCGGCTTCGGACCGCAGCATGGCCACGATGTCCGAGGCCATCGGCTCCCAGTCGAGGTAGAAGTCGCGGGCGGCCGGGTCGAGGAACATGAAACGCGCGAGGCTCGCCGGGCGATGGGAGTCGTCGAAAACCGGCGACATCAGGGCGCGCCCGAGCCGGTTGGCGGCCAGGATGTCGAGGCGGCGGTTGCGCACGTAGGCCGGGGCGGTGGCCATCGAGTCCAGCACGCGCTGGATCGAGGGACGCACCTGCGGCTTCGGCCCGCGCTTGGGCAGGCGGCCGGAGGCGTTGAGGGTGCGGGCCAGGTCGAGCAGGTGGGCATGCTCGGCCTCGTCGAGTTGGAGCGCCCGGGCGAGGGCCTCGAGGACGGAGTCGGACACGCCGCGGGCGTTGCCGCGCTCGAGCTTGACGTAATAATCGGCGCTTACCCCGGCCATCAGGGCCACCTCTTCGCGGCGCAGGCCGCTCACCCGCCGGGTCCCGCCGTAGACGGGCAGGCCGGCCTGCTCGGGCGTGATCCTCGCCCGGCGGGAGGCGAGGAAGTCGGCGAACTCGCGGCGTGCGTCCATACCTACCAAGGTACGTCCTCGGGGCAGCGCGATGGCCGGTCCAGGGGGGCTCTGCCGGTACCTGTCACAGCAGGAACCCCCTGGTGGCGGGCTTTCCCAGGGCGGAGATGGCAGGGTTGGGGACAGCGAGGGCAATCGGTGAACGAAAGATGAGGACCCCCATGCGCGCGACCCTGATCCACGGCGCCGGCGACATCCGCGTCGGCGAGGTGCCCGACCCCGTAATCCGCCGGCCGACCGACGCGCTGGTGCGGGTGCTGCGCTCGTGCATCTGCGGCAGCGACCTGTGGCCGTACGGCTCGAAGCCGCGGGTCGAGGGCGGCGACCGGATCGGGCACGAGTTCCTCGGCGTGATCGAGGAGGTCGGCTCGGAGGTCTCGGGCTTCGCCCGCGGCGACGTCGTGGTGGCGCCGTTCGTGTGGTCCGACGGCACCTGCGACTTCTGCCGGGAAGGCCTGCAGACGTCGTGCCGCCACGGCGGATCGTGGGGACGCGACGGCGTGGACGGCGGGCAGGGCGAGGCCGTGCGCGTTCCGCAGGCGCAGGGCACGCTGGTGAAGCTGCCGGTCGGCGAGGACACCGTGCTGCTCCCCTCGCTGCTGACGCTCTCGGATGTCTACCCCACCGGCTACCACTGCGCGAAGACCGCCGGGGTGAACGAGCGCACGACCGTCACCGTCATCGGCGACGGTGCGGTGGGGCTGTCCGCGGTGCTCTCGGCCAAGCTGCTCGGCGCCGAACGGATCATCCTGATGGGCCGGCACAAGGACCGCACCGACCTCGGCCGCGAGTTCGGCGCCACGGACGTGGTCGAGGAGCGCGGCGACGCAGCCATCGAGCGCGTCCGGGAGCTGACGGGCGGCGACGGCACGCACACCGTGCTCGAATGCGTCGGGCTGGAGCCGGCGTTGGACACCGCGTTCGGCGTCGTGCGGGCGGGCGGCACGATCAGCCGGGTCGGCGCGCCGCAGTACGAGAAGGTCGCCTTCGGGTTTCCCGGGTTCCTCCGGAACATCACCCTGACCGGCGGCGTCGCCCCGGCCCGCGCGTACATAGAGGAGCTGCTCCCGGCCATCCTGGACGGGAAGATCGAGCCCGGACGCGTCTTCGACCGCACGGTCAAGCTCGATGAAGTGCCCGACGGCTACCGCGCCATGGCCGACCGGGAAGCCCTCAAAGTCATGATCGTCCCGTGACGGCGTCCGCTCACAGTTCCCTGATCAGCAGCGACCCGCACCGGAAAACGGAAGGCTGAAAGAATGAAGCACATCACCCTCGGCACCCTGGACGTCGGGCGCATCGGCCTCGGCGCGATGACGATGGCGGGCTCCTACGGACGCGCCGACCTCGATGACGACGAGTCGATCCGCACCATCCACCGGGCGCTCGACCTGGGCGTCACCCTCGTCGACACCGCCGAGATCTACGGGCCCTACATCAACGAGGAACTCGTGGGCCGCGCCATCAAGGACCGGCGCGAGCAGGTCGTGCTCGCCACGAAGTTCGGCCTGGTCTCGCACGCCGGCGATGGGCCGCGGAACCTCGACTCGAGCCCGGCCAACATCCGCACCGCGGTGGAGGGCTCGCTCTCCCGGCTCGGCACCGACCACATCGACCTGTACTACCAGCACCGGGTCGACCCGAACACGCCGATCGAGGACGTCGTGAGCACCCTGGCCGAGCTCGTGGCCGAGGGCAAGATCCGCCACTACGGCCTGTCCGAGGCCGGTCCCGACACGATCCGCCGGGCCCACGCCGTGCACCCGGTCACAGCTCTGCAGTCCGAGTACTCCCTGTTCACCCGCGACCAGGAGCCGGTGATCCTTCCGCTGCTGCGCGAACTGGGCATCGGCTTCGTCGCCTACTCCCCGCTCGGGCGCGGCCTGCTCACCGGCGCGATCCGCACCCGGGACGACCTCGGCGCCGACGACTCGCGCCAGGACAACCCGCGCTTCTCCGAGGAGAACTTCGAGCACAACCGCCGGCTCGTCGACCGGGTCGAGGCCGTCGCCCGCGAGGCCGGCGCGACCCCCGCGCAGGTCGCCCTCGCCTGGCTGCTCGCCCAGGGCGACGACATCGCGCCGATCCCCGGCACCCGCCGGGTCGGCCGGATCGAGGAGAACGTCGCCGCCGACGCCCTCGAGCTGACGGCCGAGCAGATCGAGGGGCTCACCGCCCTCGGCGACCCCGCCGGAGCGCACCACAACGAGGCCCAGATGAAGATGATCGAACGCTGACGCTCGCACCTCCCGCCGCCCCGGTCCCGTGCCGGGGCGGTAGATTCTCCGCGTTTCTGTTTTTTCGCGGGGCCGTGGGCCGTCTCCTAGTCGTCCGAACGGAATCCGACAGGGAGCGACGGAGCAACGGTGTACGACAGGAATGCAGGCGGCGCGTCCGACGAGGCGGCCTTGGTCGTGGCGGCCCAGAACGGCGACCAAGCCGCGCTCGACGTGCTGGTGGACCGGTATCTCCCGCTGCTCTACAACATCGTGGGGCGCGCCCTGGACGGAAACCACGATGTCGACGACGTGGTCCAGGAGACGCTCTTCCGCGTCGTGGACCGGTTGCGCGAGCTACGCGACCCGGCCGCGTTCCGCTCCTGGACGGTCGCGATCGCGACGCGGCTGGTGCGCGACCGCTGGAGGTCCCGGCAGGCGCAGTCCGCCGGCTTCGAGCGGGACCCGGAAGCGCAGTTGGACGCCGCCGATCCAGGCGCCGACTTCGTGGACCTGACGATCCTTCGGCTCGCCCTCACCGACCAGCGCCGGGAAACCGCTCTGGCCACGCGATGGCTGGATGAGGACGATCGGGAGCTGCTGGCGCTGTGGTGGCTGGAGGCCGCGGGCGAGCTGACCCGCGCGGACCTCGTCGCGGCGCTGGGATTGAGCGCGGGCCACGTCTCGGTGCGCGTACAGCGGATGAAGGCGCAGCTGGAGACGGCCAGGACGGTCGTGCGGGCGATCCAGGCGGCGCCGTGGTGCCGGGAGTTCGACGCGCTGGCACGCCGCTGGGATGGGCGGCCTTCGTCGGCGTGGCGCAAATTGTTCGCCCGCCACATCCGCGACTGCGTGACGTGCGCCGTGCACCGCGAGGGCTTGGTGCCCGCGGAAAGGCTGCTCGCCGGGCTCAGCCTGGTTCCGGTTCCGATCCTGCTCGCGGCCCACTTCGCACGTGCCGCACACGCGCCCGCCGCCGCGCTGAAGCCCAAGCACCCGGCGTCACACAGTCGACGGGCCGTCAAGCACGGCCACCGCACCGCACGGCGCTTCGCGCTGCACGGCTCGGCAAAGGTGATCGCCGCCGTGGTGGTCGTCGCTGCTGTGGCGGGCACGGTCTACGCGGCCACGCGCTCCGCACCCGCCAACACCTCGGCGACGATCACCGTCACCAAGACAGCCAGCGCCGATCCGACCGTGGCCGCGACGCTCAGCGCGTCGCCCAGCGCGGCGAAGGCCTCCGCGTCGCCGACGACGTCGCCGAAAGCCAACGGCGACTGCGCGCGGGCGGCCGGAACCTCGCCGGTGGTGAAGACGACCACGATCACGGTCGGGGAATCAGTGACCGGCTACGGAGGCCAGTCCGACACCGAGCCGCTGCCCATGGCGATCGCGGCCACCCCGTCGGGCCGCTCCTGGCTGGCCTGGCTCGGCACGAACGGCAAGGTGTATCTGGGCAACCTCGACTGCGACGACCATCTGATCGGCACCCCCACCAGCTTCACCGGCATCGACCTCGAAGACGTCGCGGCCGACGCCAACGGCGGCGTGCTGCTGCTCACGCGCAAGGGCGACTGCCACACCGGCCCGCTGTG
Source organism: Actinospica robiniae DSM 44927 (assembly GCF_000504285.1). Classification (NCBI taxonomy): domain Bacteria; kingdom Bacillati; phylum Actinomycetota; class Actinomycetes; order Catenulisporales; family Actinospicaceae; genus Actinospica; species Actinospica robiniae. Next base: position 3,355,194 of record NZ_KI632511.1, read on the forward strand.
CGGCGGCACCTCCAGCCCGTGCAACACCATGTGGATGGTCCGCTTCGACAACTCCGGACACGAGGTCTGGGAGCAGCAGGTCACGAACCTGAGCAGCAGCCTGGGCGGATACGACAGCGGCGCGCGCTTCGTCTGGTGGTACCAGCACCACGGCCGGCTCGCCTCCAACGGCACCGACTACGCGGCGTACTTCGCCGACGCGATCACGGTGCAGAACGGCAGCTGCGTGGACATCCACGAAGGCGACCGGATGGAGGTGGTCGGCCCGACAGGCAGCCTTCTGTCCGGGCACGACAGTTTCGCACTCGGCTGCAGCCACAGCTGGGACACGCACATCGTCTGGGATCCGCGAGTAGGCCATTTCATTATGGTCTGCGCCACCGACAACGACTGCCGGATAGCACAGCCGGCCTACCGGACGGTCGCTTCGGGCACCTGTGACGGCACCCTGTTCGGCGGCGACGTCGTCCTGTCCAGTAACGCCGGGTACTGGGTCGCCTGGAGCCAGGGCGGCCACGCGCGCCTGGACCACTTCAGCACCGGCTCCGCCGACAAGGCCGTCACGACCTCCGCCGACACCAGCCATCCGCACCTGGTCAGCTACGGCAGCCGGATGCTGCTGGCCTGGGGATCCGGCTCGAAGATGGCCGCGCAGGTCTACAACGCCGGCACCGGCGCCGCCGTGGGCAGCCAGTTCACGATCAATGTGCGCGACCACGCGTACATGTCGTTCAAGCCGTTCCCGGACGGCAGCGCCGCCTACCCGGCCGCGGGCAGCACCAGTACTTCGATCGTGATCGCGCGCGTCATGCCGATGAGCTGAGGAGTACTCAGACTCGGCAGCAGATGTAGGTGCAGGCCTCGATTGAATCTCGTGTAGCCGTCGCCGAACTCTGCTGCAACCGCCGCCGCCGTCCACGCGTGTATATCTCAACGGGCATCACGGGGAGGCGGGGCGGTATGGGGAAGCACACTCATTTGAATACGTGGCGCACACGGCACACATGGCGCGCACGGCGCACAGGGCGGGGACTGCGGCTGATGGTGTTCCTGCTGGCGGCAGGGGCTTTGGTCGCTTCCTGCACGGCCGCTCCGCAGGCGCGGGTGGCGGCGACCGGTCGGGCGACGGCTCCTGCCGCATCCCCGCCCTCGTCGACCCCGCTGCCGCGGATCGTGCCCGATCCAGAACATGTCAGGGTCCTCAGCGCGGCGCTGAAACGTCTGGCGAACTCGTCCTCCGGGCGTCCGCCGGTGAAGAACGCGATCAAGCTCTCCGGTGTCGTCGGGTACGACGCCGGCAAGCTGTGGACCTCGGGCATCGACGGCAGCGGCACCACAGTCGCGGTCATCGAGGGGTGGGATGACCCGTCCCTCGCGCAGGTCACCCACGCCGTCGACAACGCCGTAGGGCTGCCGGATCCGGTCATCCAGACGATCTATCCGACCGGGCAGGGCCGGCTGCCCGCGCAGTGCCCGGCCGCGATGGTGGCGCTCGGCAGCTACGGGTCCTGCAGCGCCTGGGCAGGCGAGGCGGAGCTCGATGTCATATCCGTGCACGCCATCGCTCCCTACGCCAAGATCCTGGTGGTCGTCGCGCCGCCCGACAGCGAACGCGAGGACGACGCGGCGAGCCAGGTCGCGCCGCCGGAAATGATGCAAGCCCTCGAATACGTGGCCGAGCATCACCTCGCCGATGCCGTGTCCATAAGTGACGGGACAGGCGAGCTGACCTACAGTCACGGCACGGCGGAAGTCACCGCGCAGGACCCTGGGGAACTAGCGGCAGCGGCCGCCGGGATACCGGTCACGGTGGCCACCGGCGACTGCGGCGTCCTTCAAGCTCTGCCCGACTCGTCGCGGCAGTGCGGCGACCTCAGCCGCGCGCCGGAGACCGCCACCTGGGACGACTCTCCGTGGGTCACCGCGGTGGGCGGAAGCGTGCCGGACGTCTCGGCCGCGGGGGTGCGGCTCGGCCCCGGAGCCGTGTGGCCGAACGAGGGCGCCGGATCCTCGGCCATCTACGGCCGGCCCGCATACCAGGACGGCGTGGTGCCGGGCGCCAAGCGTCAGGTTCCTGACATAACCATGGACGCGATGGCCGGCACATCGCAGGCGGCGCCGCTGTTCGCGGGCGTGCTCGCGTTGGCCGCGCAGGTCAACGGCGGACCGGTGGGTCCGATCAATGACGCGCTCTACAGCGTCCTCGGCCCGCACGGCGCAGGCGACGGTGTTACCGACATCGTGACCGGGAGCAACAGCACGACGGAGCGGACAGGCTTACCGGCGCACCCCGGGTTCGACGAGGCGACGGGCTGGGGCACCGTCGACGCCGCCGCGCTCGTCCCGGCCCTGGTCACCGCCGTGCGCGCCCAGCGCGGCGCGGACGCGCCGAGCGCCAGAGCCGCCGCAGCGCTCACAGCACTCGAACACGGTGTGCATCTGGCCTCTGCCGACATAGCCGCCGGCACCACGTCGCAGCTGAGCGCCTCCGGGTTCCTCCCCGAGCATCCGGTCGACCTCCGAATAGACGGGCACACGGTCGCGACTCTCACCGCGGATGCGAAGGGGAACGTCGCCTACGGGCTGGATCCGGCGGCGTTGAAGCTCCCGGCCGGATCGCACACGCTCAGCCTGCGCAGCATGCTGATCACCGAGCAGGCGACGTTCTCCAGCCGCTGACCTAGCCGCCAGCGACCAGCCACTATCGCGATTTGATGATCGGCTGAGTGCTCGTGGGGCGTGGTGTCTTGTCGGGTCAGGGTGGGCGTCGTGCGCGGGCGGCCGCTTTACGCCGCCCGTTTTGTCTGACCACGCCCACCCGTTGCGTTGGCGGGGCTAGCTGCGGTTTCAAGCTTTCACCTCCGGCGCGGGCCTTCCCTCGGAGAGATTGCCGGGGTCTGTGGGGTGCTGGCGTTGGCGGGGCGGGCTGGGGTCCGGGGTGGTCGGGTGCCGGGGGCGTGCTCTCTCCTCGGCCGGCCACCAGAGGCAATCAGGAACCTGCCGGGAGCTCAAGCGGCGGCAGCTTCCGCTGATGGTGAATCATGCATCGCGCCGCTTGACCTCCCGGCAGAACCCTGATCGGGCTTCGCCTGCCCGACCGAGGAGAGAGCCCACCCCCTGAGGGGAACGCGCGAGCTGCGCTCAGGCCAAGTCCCATCCCGTGGCCCAGCCGCGCTCGATCCGGAAGAATCCTGCATTGCCGCTCTGGGCTGCTCTTTCTCTCTACTCGTTCAACGCCGCGGAACGCGCCCGAGTGCCCGGAAATCTCCCATATTTTTCTTTTCCGGCAAAGGCCGAATACGCGCCTTTTGTCGATGGTCGCGTCTAGCATGGAAGAGTACAGGGGTTGTCGGGGCTTGCGACGGGAGGGAGGTGGACGGGGTGGGGCCGAAAGTGGCGCAGGATTTCCCCTCGGCATGCGACAGCGCCACACGACCCGAGCACGGCGCCTTCACGCGGATCGAGGTTCGGGATGCTCGGATCAGGGCGATGCAGAATCCTTCCGCATCGAACGCGGCCGGCCTGCGGGATCCGGCAGCGAGATCTGGAATCGAGGCCGACCACACCAAGGCGATGCACGATTCAGCAGCAAGCGCGACCGGAGCACCGACCCCATCGCACGGATCAAGGATCGGGATGCTCGCATCACGATGATGCAGAATCCTCCCGCACCGAGCGCGACCGGGCCACGGGCCGGGACCCAGCCCGAGCGCAGCTCACACCGCTCCCTCAGGGGGCGGGCTCTCTCCTCGGTCGGGCAGGCGAAGCCCGATCAGGGTTCTGTCGGGAGGTCAAGCGGCGCGATGCAAGATCGAGCATGAGCGGAAATCTCCGCCGCTTGAGCTCCCGGCAGGTTCCTGGTTGCCTCCGGGGACCGACCGAGGAGAGAGCGCGCCCCCGCAACCTCACCATCCCGAACCTCAGCCCGCCCCGCCACGCCAGCACCCACGAAGCCCCGGCAATCTCTCTGAGAGAAGGGCCCCCGCCGGAGGCGAAAGCTTGAAACCCCAGCCCACCCCGCCAACGCAACGGGTGGGTGGGTGGGCAGACAAAACGGGCGACGCGAAGCGGCCGCCCACAGCCTGACGACCACACCGCCCCGACAAGCCACCACATCCCACCAACACTCAGTCGATCATCAAATCGCTCTAATCACTAGAAGGGAGCGAAGGTCAGGGGGTTCTTGGGCACGAGGGTCTGCGAGATCGCCGCGGCAACGTTCTCGCTGGGGTTGACGACGTCGGGCGAGGTGGTGGGCGAGGACGTCGTGGTCACCGCGATCGTCAGTCGCTCGGACGGCAGGTACGCCATAACCGCGGCGTAGCCGGTGAAAGAAGGGTTCTGGAAGACCCAGCCGTTGACCACGATCGAACCCAGGCCGAAGTGCGCAGCCTTGGTCTGCGGGATGCAGATGTCGACCGGGCACTCGCCGCCCGGTGTGTACGGCCGAGGGGTGCCGAGCCCTACCGTGCCGGGGTCGAGCAGGGTCTGATACCCGTGCGGGGTGAGCGTGCGGCCCGAGCCGACACCCGCGCCCGCTCGGGCCAGATCGCAGAGGTCCATGGTGATCACCGCGCCCGGGGCCGTCGTCCAGGAGGGGTTCCAGAAGGTCGAGTCCTCGTAGACACCGCGACCCGTGGTGAAGGCGTGCAGCACGGGGGTGGGGATGTCGGGCGTGTAGCTGTTCGATGTCGCACGCAGTCCGAAGGCGCGGTAGATGCGCTGCTTCAGCAGCTGGTCGAGACTGGTGTGGGTGATCCGCGCCAGCGCGGCGCCCAGCAGGACGTAGTTGGCGTGCGAGTAGCTGAAATTCTTGCCCGGCGGATAAAGCAGATCCTTCGGGTCGGCGATGGAGACCAGCTCCTGGGGCGTCCATTGCTTGAACGGGTGCGCCAGCAGGTCAGCGCGGAAGCCGGCGTTCTTGACGTAGTCCTGGATGCCGCTGGTGGCCTCGCCGAGCATCCTGAGGGTGATCTCACCGGCATGCGGCACCTCGGGCAGCCAGCGCGAGATCGGGTCGTCGAGGCTGACGCGCCCCTCGTCGACCAACTGCATCAGCATCACGTTCATGAAGGCAATGCCCACCGAGCCCGCGCGGAAGCGCATGTCCGGGCGGGCCGGGACACCGGTCATGGACGGCCCGACCGCGCCGGTCCACACGTCGTGTCCATCCTGCGTCACCCGTGCCACGACCGCCCGCAGCTTCAGGTCGCGCCGAAGCTTCTCGACGGCGTCGAGCACGGCCCGAGCGCGAGCGCCGCCCGTGTTCGGGGAGGCGACGCAGTTTCCGGAGCTTCGGCCTGCGGGCCGGGAGGCAGAAACGACGTGGCTGCCGGCGGCGGCGTGCGCAGGGCTCTCCGCGAGCAGCGGAGTGGATGCGAGGGCAAGGGCGGCGCAGAGCAGCGCGGTTCTCCTACGAGGCATGCGACCTAGATTGCGCAGGCCGCTCTCGCGCCTCGGCGCAGGACACTCCCATGATCACCCCGACGGCGGATAGCCGCCGCGTCCATCCACGCGGACGTAGCGGGGACCTCGACTCTCGGCGCTTGCACCGGACCCGGCAGTGGTAGCCAGCATCGGGCGCCGAGCGTGGCAGCCGACGTCGAGCGCCGAGCGTGGCAACTGGTACCGGACCCGAGCCGCAGCAGCCGGCACCGGGCGCTAGACGGGGGCAGCCGACACCGAACCCCAGCCCCGACAGCGGCGGTAGCGGACAGCGGCGGCAGCAGCAGCAGCAGCTGCAGCAGCCAGCAGTCATCGGAAAGCAGACGGCACCCGCGTTGCCCGAGTTCGGCACGGCCGCGCCGCGGCCGGTACGGTAACGCGCCATGGGACTGCTACCACTCGTCTTCACTACCGGCTGGGCTTCGGGCGTCAACGCCTATGGCGTCGTGTTGGCGATGGGGCTGCTCGGGCGGCTGGGCTTGGTGCACGGGGCCCCGCCGCAGCTCCAGCACACTCCCGTCCTGGCGGCCGCCGCGGTGATGTTCGCCCTCGAATTCATCGCCGACAAGATCCCGTACGTCGACTCGGCCTGGGACGCCCTGCACACGGTGATCCGCCCGCCGCTCGGCGCCCTCGTCGCCGGGCTGATCGGCCACGACGCGGCCGCCAACGGCAGCGCGCTGAACACCACCCTCGCGGCGGTCGTCGGCGGCGGAACGGCACTGGCCAGCCATGTGATCAAGGCGACGCTGCGGCTGGCGGTGAACACCAGCCCGGAGCCGTTCAGCAACATCCTGATCTCGCTGGCCGAGGACCTGGCCGCGATCCTGCTGATCGTCCTCGCACTCGCGCACCCTTGGATCGCCGCCACGATCGCGGCCGTGCTCTTGGCCGCAGGGACTGTGACTGCGATCGCAGCCTTCAAGCTAGTCCGGCGCGGCTGGCGGAAGTTCCGCGAACGCCGCCGAGGCGGGACCCGAGCCGGCGGCCCCGGCGCCATCGGCAATGCGACCGCCTAGGCTGGAGGACCAAGCCGGGCGAACCGCGTAAGCGGCCGACCCAGCCGCCCGACCCCTCAGCCGGCCCGCTGCCAAGCCGGCGGGCACGTGAATCAGGCCACTGAGCAGGGTTCGGCGAAAGCCGAAGCGCGAGGCGCAAGACCGCCGTAATGGCAGCGGCCTGATCGCTGACAATAAGCTTTCTGATGCCACCTCCGCGACGCGATACGCGGTGCGTGCAACTCGCCGAAAACCCGTCGTGGCCACGGTTCCCGGTGCGCTATCGTCGGGGCAACGCGTCCGCGGGATCGGGCGTGGAGCGGGGTGGATGACCATCGGTTGCCCTTTGTGGCAGAAGACGCCGGTGCCCGTCGTGCACACACCCGCTTCGTTCCCGGTCACGCGGCCGCGGCATTCGACAACTGAATATCGTTCACGCAGGCGGCGGTCGGGTCGAGGGTCGTCGGTTATCTGAGATGGTGAGGTCGCGGGTTCGAGCCCCGCTCGCCGGGCTTGCCCCGGCGGTAGCTCAGCCAGGCAGAGCACGCCAATACCCGGCGGCCGCAACCACATCCGCCCCCGCCTGCGTGCTCGCTTTCCCGAGCGGGTCGAAGGCTGTTGCTTATTTTAACCGACAGGTTATCGCGGGTTCGAATCCCGTCCGCTGCCCCCGGCAGCGGTGGCCGAGTGGTCGATGGCGAAACGCAGTGGCCCGCAAACATATCCGCTCACCCCTCGCTCCCCCGCTTCATCCACATCCGCCCTCGCGGCGGGTCGAGTTTTGTCTGGAGTGTAAGAAGAAATGTCCCGCGATCCGCTCGCGGCCGTCGACGCGGTACGCACTCCGCAGTCGCAGCCGATCCCCGGCCGTGAGGCCGAGATGGTCCGCAACCACGCCGGCGGTTACACGTTCGCGAAGGACCTGTGGCGCGAGCTGGAGGATTTCCTCATTCTCGGCACGGCCGGCGGAACCTACTACGTCGGCGAGCAGGCGCACACCCTGCAGAACGTGCGGGTCGTCGACGACGCGGTCGCGGCCGACGGTGGGCGTGCTGTGGCCCTGGCCGTGGACGTCTCGACCGGCCGGCCTGCGCGTGCGCCGCGCAACCATCCGGCGCTGTTCCTGCTCGCGACCGCGATCACGCGCGGGGATCTGGAGACTCGGCGCGCCGCCCGGGTCGCGCTGCCGAAGGTCGCGCGCACCACCTTTCATCAGGCGATCTTCTTCGGATACTGGAAGGCGCTGCACGGCAAGCCGAGCAGGGGTGGCACCGCACCGAAGACGGGCCGCGTGGTGCGCGGCGCGCTCGGCGACCTGCTCACCTCGCAGCCGCCGGACCGAGTGGCGTTCCAGGCGTGCAAGGCCGCCGCCCGAAAGACGCCGCAGGGTGAGTCGTTCTCTCTGCGCGACGTGCTGCGAATCGGTCACCCGAAGGCGGAGTCGCCCGAGCGCCGGGCGCTGTTCGGGTGGATCACCGGCAACGTGGGCGAGGACGAGGCGCGGCAGCTGCTGCCGTCGGTGGACGCGTTCCTGACCGCGAAGGCAGTCGCCTCGCCCGCCGAGGCGGTCGACGTGGTGACGCGGCGGGGCGTGCCGTGGGAGTTCCTGCCCGACGCCGTGCTGACCGAGCCGGAGGTGTGGGACGCGCTCATCGACACGGTCGGGATGACCGCGCTGATCCGCAACCTCGCCCGGATGACCCGGATCGGGACGTTGACGCCGATGGGTGAGGCGACCCGCCGCGCCGCGGCGCGCCTGACCGACCGCAACGCCCTCGCGGCCGGCCGGATCCACCCGCTCGACGTGTACCTCGCGCTGCGCGTCTACGGCTCGGGTGTCTCGCGACCGAACTCGAAGGTACCCGCGCAGAAGTGGACCCCGGTGCCGGAGATCAAGGACTCACTCGAGGAGGCGTTCGACCTGTCGTTCGGCCACGTCGAGCCTTCGAACAAGCGTCTGCTGATCGCCGTGGACTCATCGGGTTCGATGACGTTCAGGTCGATGATGGCGTCGGGTTCGCCGCTGGGCACGACGTACCAGGTGGCGTGCACGATGGCGACCATCCTCGCCCGGATCGAGCGCGGCAACGCGTACGTGATCGATGTCGACACCGCGGTGCACGCGTCACGGATCACGCCGCGCACGAATCTGCGGGAGATCGATGCGTGGCAGCCGTCCGGTGGCGGAACGGACCTGTCGCTGCCGTTCTCGTACGCGCAGGAGCAGCGTCTCGAGGTCGACGGCGTGCTCGTCCTGACGGACAACGAGACCTGGGCCGGCCGCACGCACGCGTCGCAGGCACTCACGGCCTACCGGTCGGAGCTCAACCCGGCCGCACGGTGCGTGGTGGCGTCGCTGTCGGCTGCCGGTCACTCGATCGCGGACCCGCGCGACGAAGGCGTGCTGCAGATCGCCGGCTTCGATGCCACGCTCCCCCAGGTCGTGACGGGCTTCCTGCGCTAGCCGCGCCGAGCGGGAGGCAGGAGGCGCGCGCGTGAACGAGTCGAATAGTCGCCAGGCCGGGCGGCACAATGGGGCGATGGACCGTGAACCCACCCGGTATAACGGAAAGCCGGACACCGTGCTGGCGCTCGTGCTCGACTGCGTGGACCTGGACCGCACGGCAGCGTTCTGGCGCAGCGCGCTCGGCTATGTCAGCGATGCCGATGCGGGCGAGGCGGAGGATGGCGGGGGTGGCGAGACGGCGCGCTACCACCGTCTGCTGCCAGCCGACGGAAGGGGCGTCGAACTGCTGCTCCAGCGGGTCGACGAGCCCAAGCTCGGCAAGAACCGGATGCACGTCGACCTGCGCCACCGCGATCTCGGCGCGGAGACCGCGCGGCTGCTTGCCGCCGGCGCCCGGCACACGACGGGCGAGATGCTGCGCGAGGACGGGTGGTGCTGGTACGTCCTCGAAGATCCGGAGGGCAACGAGTTCTGCGTGCTCCAGCCTCCGGAAGAAATGTTTGAGGCCTGATAGAGACCCGGATGCCGAGAGCGCGACGACTCTCGGCATCCGGGTGCCGATATGTCAGGTTTCGGGTTACTGCGCGTAGACGGCGAACTCGGCTACCTGCGCGCCGTTCTGCACGCTGTTCGCCGTGAAGCTCAGCTCCACATACCGGTCTGACGTGCCGTGCGGCAGGCTGATCGTCACCTCGTCACCCGTTGAGGGGTTGAAGGTGTAGGTCGCCGAGCCGACGAGCGTCGTCCAGGTGCTGTTATTCGTGCTGCCGAGGACGGAGAGCGTCTGGGTACGCGCGCCCCAACCCGAGGGCAGGTCGAGGACGACGTGGCCGAGTGTCTGGGCTGCGCCGAGGTCCACGGTGAGCGTCGTCGGCCAGGCGCCGTCGGTGCCTTCCCAGTAAGTGCCCGCGCTTCCGTCGACGGCGCTTGAGGCCGCGTAGTAGCTCGACCAGGTGCTGCTCGCGGTCGCGGACTTGTTCAACGCCAGGTCCGGGTTCGGCTGGCCCATCACCTGGAGCTCCCCGACCTGAGCGCCGTTCTGGACGTTGTTCGCGGTGAGACTCAGCTCCACGTACCGGTCCGAGGCACCGGACGGCAGGCTGATCGTCACCGCGTCGCCCGTCGACGGGTTGAAGGTGTAAGTCGCGGAACCGACGAGCGTCGTCCACGTATTGTCATCCGTGCTGCCGAGGACGGAGAGCGTCTGGGTACGTGTACCCCAGCCCGAAGGCAGGTCGAGGACGACCGAGCTGATCGAGTCGGTGGCGCCCAGGTCCACGGCGAGGGTCGCCGGCCAGGCTCCATCCGTGCTCTCCCAGTAGGTGGCAGCGTTTCCGTCGACCGCGTTCGTCGCCGGGAACCCCGACGTCGCGCTGCTCGCGGTGATCGGCTGGCTCAGAGCCAGATTCACCGGCGCCGCAGTGCCTCCGGTGCCCGTGCCGGACAAAGCCACCGTCAGGGTGCTGTTAGTGGCGTTGCTCGTGACGGTCACGGCTCCGCTCGCCGCGCCGTTGGCGGTGGGCGTGAAGGTCACGCTCACCGCGCAGCCGGCACCTGCGGCAAGCGAGGTGCCGCAGGTGTTCGTCTGGGCGAAGACGCCGCCGGCCGCGATGGCGGAGATGGACGCCGCTGCTGTGCCGGTGTTGTGGATGGTCACGCTCTGGGCCGCGCTGGTCGAGCCAACGTTCTCGTTCCCGAAGGAGAGCGAGGACGGTGAGGCCGTGAGCGAGGCGCTGGAGCCGGACGAACCGGAGCCGGGGAAGATCTCGAACTCGGCCAGCTGCGCTGCGGTCCATCCGGTGTTGGCAGTGAAGGACAGCTGCAGGTACTGCTCGTTCGTCCCGGACGGAAGGTTGAAGCTGACGGTGTTTCCGGTAGACGGGTCGAAGGTGTAGGCGGCCGAGGGCACCAGCGTGCTGTAGCTGCTGCCGTTGGTGGAGCCGAGGACCGAGAGCGTCTCGTTGCGCGTCGTCCACGAGCTCGACGGCGGCAGTTCGAGGGTGACCGAGCCGAGCGCCGTCGCGGATCCCAGGTTCGCGGTCAGCGTCTGCGGGTAGGCCGCGCCGTCCGCGCTCTCCCAGTACGTGCTGGTGTCGCCGTCGTTCGCGTTGCCTGCGGCGTACCCGGAGGCCGAGGCGCCGGCCGACAGGGTGGCTGACGCGGCCAGGTTGGTGCTCGCGGTGACGCCGGTGCCGTTGAGGGTGGCCCCGATCGGTGTGGAGGTGGCGCTGTTCGCCACGGCTAGTTCGCCGCTCTGCACTCCGCCGCTGGTCGGCGCGAAGGTGACCGAGGCCGTGCAGGATGCGCCGGCTGCCAGCACGCTGCCGCAGGTGTTGGTCTGCTTGAACGCGCCGCTTGCGGTGACGGAGGAGATCGCCAGGGCCGACGATCCCGGGTTGGTGATGGTGACGGTCTGCGCCGCGCTGGTCGAACCCGAACTCACGTAACCGAAGGTCAGGCTGGTCGGGCTGATCGTCGGCGGGGTGGTGACGGTGTTGCCGCCGGTGCTGCCGATCAGCTGCACGGTGACCGGACCGGGCTGGCTGCTCGGGATCGTGAGCGTCCCGGTGGTGATGCCGGAAGCCGGGGCGGTGAAGGAGACATCGACCATGCAGTAGGAGTTCGTGTCGGAGACCGCGGCGGCGTCCAGGCTCGATCCGCACGGGTTGGTCGAGTCCTTCGACACGGTGAATCCGCTGCTCGAGGTGATCGTGCCGAGGGTGGTCGCGGCGCTGGAGGTGTTCATGACCGCGATCCGCTGGGTGGCGGACGCCTGCCCGACGCTCGCTCCCGAGAAGGTGGTCACGCCGGGATATGCCCACACCGCGCTGGAAGTCGGCATCTGGCAGACCGAGCCGCTGAGTCCGGAGTTGCCGCTGCCCTGGCTGAGCGTGAATCCGCTGCCGCAGCTGAAGATCCCGGCGACGCCCACGCCGGTGGCCGTCGTTCCGGAGACCGTCGCCGAGCCGGGCGCCTGGTCCTGGAAGACGAAGGTGCCGACGTTCGTGACGGTGTTGTTCGTGAAGACCACGCCGTTCACGCTGTTGCCGCTGCTCGGCGCGTCGAGCGTCGCAGAGCCCGAGTACGCGTTGGAGTTCTGGAACATGAACGCCTCGTATGGGCTGTCCTTGATCGTGTTGCCCGTGATGTCGATCGTCGCGTTGATGCTCCCCTCCTTCGGATAGATCCAGATCGCGCCGGTGCCGTAGTCCCAGCCCGGGTCGAACTGGCCGGTGCGCAGGAACTCGTTGCCGCTGACGGTGAGGGTGCCGGAGAACGCGACGGAACCGTAGTTCTGCGAGATCTCCATGCCGCCGCCGAACTGCACGGTGTCCTGCAGGAGGTTGTTCGTGATCTGATCGCCGGATCCGCCGCCGTAGACGCCGAGGTTGTTCGCCAGCCCCGGCGAGTCGACGGTGTTCTGGGCGACGGTGTCGCCGGTGTTCGCCGCGGCGGCCGACCACAGCGCGATGCCGTCGTCGCCGGAGTTGCGGACGAAGTTGTTCTGGATCGTCGAGCCGGTCACGGCGCCGTCGAGGGCGTAGAGGTTCATCCCGTCGGCGGTCAGATCCTGGAAGCGGCTGTTCTCGACGGTCAGGCCGTTGGCCGGCCCGATGTCGTAGACACCTGATTTTTCGTTCTGGACCCACACGTCGTTGATCGTCGAGCTCGAGAAGCCGCCTTGGAACGCGGTGTAGTCAGAGCTCGAGTTCTCCCGGTCGGAGACCTGCCCGAAGACCGACAGGTTCGAGATGCTCACGTTCGTGCTGGCCGGGTTCTCGTTTCCGGCGAACTCGACGTTGGATCCGGTGAGCGTGGTGTACCACTCCCCCGCCCCCTCGATCGTCACGTTGTCCACGCTCAGCGGGGAGCCGACTTTATACGTGCCCTGCGGAAGGTAGAGCCCCTTGCCGGCCGCGGATGCCGCGTTGATCGCGGACTGGAGGGCGCTGGTGGAGTCGTTCACGCCGGTCGGATCCGCGTTGTACGGCGAGGCGGTCGCGCTGAGATAGCCGGTGGGCTGGGCGATCGCGGCGGCGACGGTCTCGAAGTCGGCGGTGTTGATCGCGTACCAGGGGGCGTTGTCCCCGGCATCGACCTGCAGCTTGACGACCGTACCCTGCGGGAGAGTCGACGAGAACTGATAACGCACGTCGTCGTAGAAGTCGTGCGGCACCTCGGAGCCGGTGTTCCCGCCGCCCGGCACACCGACGCTCGGCGTATTCGAGTACGGATACGCGCCGTACAGCCAGGAGTAGTCGGAGGTGAGGGAGAGCGCGGTGGCCAGAGTGCCGTCGACGTAGAGGTCGAGCGGCTGGGTCATGCCGCCGCCGGTCGCGGAGTCGGGGATGGCGTAGTGGAGGTCCACCGCGTTCGCGGCGGAGGTGAGGGTGAACGAGACGTACTTTCCGCTGCCGATCAGCTCGACGGCCTGCCGGCCGGTCGCCTCGGACTGGAGCGAGCCGTACTGGTAGTCGACCGGCAGGACCGTGCCGTTGGTGGCGGCTTGGGTCGCGGCGAGGTACTCGGTGAAGGGAGTGGAGGCGCCGGGGGTGGTGGTGGCCGCGTGCGCGGCGCTCGCCCCGGCAAGGGCGTAGACCGGGGCCGCGAGCAGCGTCGCGGCCACGGTCGCCAGGAGCCGGAACCGGCTCCTGGCGCGTGGGTTCGTCATAGCGTTCGCCTTCTGATCATCGTTGATCACGGATGGGCTGCGCGATGGATGGTGCGTTGGTGGTGCCATGGGTGGTGCCATGGGTGGGGTGCTGCGCGGCCGGACTCAGCCGAAGATCTCGAACTCCGAGATCTGGGCGGCCTGCCAGCCGGTGTTGCCGGTGACGGAGATCTGCAGGTACTGCTCCTGGGTGGTGGCGGGCAGCGGGATCGTCACCGTGTTCTGGGTGCTCGGGTCGAAGGTGTAGTCGGCCGACGGCACGAGCGTGGTGTAGGTGGTTGCGTCCTGCGAGCCGAGGACGGTGATGGTCTGCGTGCGGGCGCCCCAGTTCGACGGGAGCGTCAGCACGATCGAGCCGGTCGGCTGGATCGCGCCGAGGTCGGCGGTCAGCGTCGCCGGCCAGTCAGTGCCGTCCTGGCTCTCCCAGTACGAGCCGTCGTTGCCGTCGTTCGCGTTGGAGGCGGGGAAGTACTGCAGCGCGCTGCTCGAGCTGAGCGTCGCGGTGAGCGCCAGGTTTTCCGGCGGCGCCACGCCTCCGTCGCCGCCGATGGCGTCCGTGTCGCCGAAGAGCTGCACCGTCTTCGAGCCCTGACTGCTGGCGACCTTCAGCGAGCCCTGAGTCACACCCGTCCGAGCGGCGGTGAAGGAGACATCGACGATGCACCACGAGTTCGCGTCGGTCACCGAAGCGGCGTCGAGGCTCGTGCCGCACGGGTGCTGCGGATCGGCAGCGACCGTGAAGCCGGCCGACGGAGTGATCGCGCCGAGCTTGGTCGCGGTGCTCGAGGTGTTGGCGATCGCCACGCGCTGCACCGGCGAGGCCTGCCCGACCACGGCCGCCTCGAAGGTGGTCGTGCCGGGGTAGACCCACAGCGGGCTCTGCTTCGGCATGCCGCAGGTGGTCGAGCTCCAGCCGATGTCGCCCGGCCCGCGGGTGATCGCTAGACCAGAGTCGCAGTTGTAGACCCCTGCGTCACCGACGCCGGTCGCGACGGTGCCCGCGACGTAGACCGAGCCGGGCGCCCGTGCCTGGAGCACGAACGTGCCGACGTTACGGACGATGTTCCCGACCAGGTTCGCGCCCGAGATGCTGTAGTCGGTGCCGTCGGCGTGCTGGAACTGGAAGGCCTCGTACGGACTGTCGAGGATCTCGTTGCCGACGACGTTCACCGTGGAGGCCATGCTCGCGTCGTTCGCCTCGAACAGCACCGCGCCGGAACCGTAGTCCCAGCCCGGATCGAACTGGCCGGCGCGCTCGAGCCGGTTGCCGAGCACGTTGAGCGTGCCGGACATGGGCACGGAGCTGAAGCGCTGCTCGACGCCGATGCCGGCGCCGAACTGGACCGTGTCCTGCAGCAGGTTCCCGGCGACGAGGTCGCCGGAGCCGCCGCCGTACACGCCGATGTTGTTGGCCAGACCAGGCGAATCGACGGTGTTGTGCACGACCTGGTCGTCGGTGTCCGCATAGTTCTGCGACCACAGGGCGATGCCGTCGTCGCCGGTGTTGCGCAGGAAGTTGTTCGCCACCACGGTGTCCGTGACCGCGCCCGCATAGGAGTCGAGGTTGATGCCGTCGGCGGTGGTGTCCTGGATGCGCAGCCGCTCGAGCTTCAGGTTCGTGCTCGGGCCGGAGATCCAGACGCCGACCTTCTCGTTCTGGATCCACACATCGTGGATCGAGGAGTTGCTGAAGCCGCCGTTGAACGCGGTGACCTGCGTGTCGCTGTCGTTGCGCGCGTCGATGTTCCCGAACATGGCGAGGTCGGAGACCTCGACGTTCGTGCTCGCAGGGTTCTGACTCCCGTTGAATTCGACGTTGGTGCCGGTCAGCACGGTGTACCACTCACCGGCACCGAGAACCTTGACGTTGTCGACGTTCAACGGAGCACTGATCTTGTAAGTGCCCTGCGGCAGGTACACGCCCTCGCCGGCCGCGGAGGCCGTGTCGATGGCGTTCTGCAGTGCCGCGGTGACGTCCGACGCGCCGGTGGCGTCGACGTTATACGGAGCCTGCGTCACGTCGATGTAGCCGGTCCGCGGCCGGGCGATCGGGGCGGCGACGGTCTCGAAGTCGGCGGTGTTGATCACGTACCACGGCGCGTCGTCGCCGGCGTCGACGCGCAGGGTCACCACCGTCCCGGCCGGGAGGGTGGAGGCGAACTGGTAGCGCACGTCGTTGTAGTAGTCGTGCGGGACCTCGCCGTCCGGCTGGGCGACGAAGGGCGAGTTCGTGTACGGATAGCGGCCGTAGAGCCAGGAGAACTCAGAGGTCAGCGACAGCGCAGTGGTCTGCTTGCCGTTGACGTACAGGCTCAGCGGAGCGTTGATGCCGCCGCCCTGGAGCGAATCAGGAATCGCATAGTGGAAGTCCACCGCGTTCGCGGCGTGGGTCAGGGTGAACGAGACGTACTTGCCCTGCCCGACGAGCTGCACGGCCTGACGGCCGGTGGCCTCGGCCTGGAGCGAGCCGTACTGGTAGTCCGGCGCCAGCACGGTGCCGTTGGTGCGCACGTTCGACCCGGTCGCAGCGTCGTACTCGGTGAACGGGACGGAAGCGCCGGCCTGCGAAACGGGAAACGCGGAGGACGAGGGGGTGGAGGACGGCGACGCGGCCAGGGCCGGGCCGGCCGCCGACAGCGGGATGAGCAGCGGGGCCGCGAAGGCGCAGAGGCGGCGTAAGCCTCGACGTCCGGGATGAGCTTGGTTCATCAAAGCACTCCTTCAGGACAGGCGCAGCCAGACGGCGCTGTCCGAGGGCAGCAGCCCGTCCTCGGTCAGCGGGGCACTCACGAGCAGCACGGATTCGTGGGCCGGAAGGGCGACCGGTTCGGCGGAGAGGTTCACGATGCACGCGGCGTCTTCGCCCCGGCGGAACGCCAGCACGTCCGGGCCGCTCTCGAGCCAGCGCAGCGCTTCGCGCTCGCTGCTGAATCCGGGCTCCGTCTTACGCACGGTCAGCGCCGTGCGGTAGAGCTCGAGCATCGAGCCGGGGTCGCCGAGCTGCACCTCGACGCTGTAGTCGCGCCACGACGCGGGCTGCACCGGCAGCCACGGCTGCGCGTCGGCGTCCGCGCTGAACCCGAACGGAGCCTGCCCGCCGGACCAGGGCAGCGGCACCCGGCAGCCGTCCCGGCCCGGGTTCTCCCCGGCGGTGCGGTGCCACATCGGGTCGTCGCGCAGCTCGTCCGGGATCTCCTCGACCTCCCACAGGCCGAGCTCCTCGCCCTGGTAGAGGTAGGCGCCGCCGGGCAGGGACAGGCACAGCAGCGCCGCGGCCCGAGCCCGGCGCCGGCCGAGCTCGAAGTCCACCGGCCGGCCGTGGCCGCGGTCGTCGAAGTCGAAGGTGGTCTCGGCCCGGCCGTAGCGGGTGACGTGCCGGGTGACGTCGTGGTTGGACAGCACCCAGGTCGCGGGCGCGCCGACCGGCCGGTGGAAGGCCATGGTCCGCTCGATCACCGTGCGCAGCGCGGCCGGGTCCCAGGCGCACTGGAGGAAGGGGAAGTTGAACGCGGCGTGCATCTCCTGCGGCCGCAGGTACTTCGCGAACCGCCCGGGCTCGGCGATCCAGACCTCGCCGAAGAGCACCCGGGGCTCCTCGTAGGAGTCGGCGACGGCGCGCCACTCCTGGTAGATCTCGTGGATCCCGTCCCGGTCGTTGTGCGGGTGCTCGGCGTCGGCGGGCGCCTGCGGGTCGAGGTCGGGCAGCAGCGGGTCCTTGACCAGCAGCGCGGCCGAGTCGATCCGGAAGCCGTCCACGCCCCGGTCGAACCAGAACCGCAGGGTGCGCAGGAAGTCCTCGCGCACCGCCGGGTTCTCCCAGTTGAAGTCCGGCTGCTCGGAGGCGAACAGGTGCAGGTACCACTGGCCCGGGGTCCCGTCCGGCTCGGTCACCCGGGTCCAGGCCGGGCCGCCGAAGTGCGAGCGCCAGTTGTTCGGCGGCTCGTCGCCGTTCGGGCCGCGGCCGGGCCGGAACCAGAACCAGGAGCGCTGCGGCGAGCGGGGCGCGGCGGCCAGCGCCTCCTGGAACCGCGGGTGGCGGTCCGAGCAGTGGTTGGGCACGATGTCGAGCAGGATCCTGATGCCGCGCTCGTGCGCGTCCGCGATCAGCGCGTCCATCTCGGCCAGGGTGCCGAAGGAGGGCTCGATGTCGCGGTAGTCGGAGATGTCGTAGCCGGCGTCCGCCATCGGCGAGGGGAAGCACGGGTTGAGCCAGATCGCGTCCACCCCGAGATCGGCCAGGTAGCCGAGCTTCTGGCGCAGGCCGCGCAGGTCGCCCACGCCGTCGCCGTTGCCGTCGGCGAAGCTGCGGATGTAGACCTGGTAGGTCACCGCGCCGCGCCACCACGGCTCGGTGAGCAATCCGGTCGACGCGGCGGAGGCGCCGGGGGCGGACAGATGAGTAGTCAAGGTGTGGATCTCCTAGCATGAGGCAAGGGGGCAGTGCCCGCCGGCGGCGGTGCGGCGCCGCCGGCGTGGGGACGGCTTCGGGTGGCGCCCGGCGCGGGGCGGGCGCCGGGCGGATCAGCCCTTGAGGCTGCCGGCGGTCAGGCCGGACATGATGTTGCGCTGGAAGACGAGGAAGAAGGCGATCGTGGGGAGGCTGGCGATGGCCAGCGCGGCGATCAGGATGTTCTCCGGCAGGCCCACGGACAGCTGGAACAGGCCGATGTTGATGGTCTGGGCCGAGGTGTCGGTCAGGGTGAGCAGCGGCCAGAGGAAGTCCTTCCAGACGTTGACCACCGCGAAGATCGAGACGACGCCCAGGATCGGCCGGGACATCGGCAGGATCACCGACCACAGCGCCCGCAGCGGCCCGGCGCCGTCGATGGACGCGGCGGCGAGCAGTTCGGACGGGATCGAGTCGAAGAACCGCTTGAGCAGCAGGATGCTGAAGGCGTTGCTCGCCACCGAGGGCAGCCAGATCACCCAGGGCGAGTTGAGCAGGCTCCAGTGCAGGAACGGAAGGCTGTTGGCGGTCAGGTAGGCCGGCAGCGCGAGCACGGAGGTCGGGATCATCAGGGTCGCCATCATCCCGAACATGATCACGTTGCCGAAGGCGGGCCGCAGCTTGGAGAACGCGTACGCCGCGGCGATGTCGAACACGAGCTGGAAGACGAGCGCGCCCGCGGCGTAGTACGTGGTGTTCCACAGCAGCCGGGCCAGCCCCGCGTCGTCCCAGGCCTTGGCGAAGTTGCCCGGGCGCGGGTGCGCCGGGGTGAGCGTCGGCGGGATCTGCGCGAACTCCTGCGCGGACTTGAGCCCGCCGCTCAGCAGCCAGTACAGCGGGAAGAGGAACACCAGCGCGAACAGGAAGATCAGGACGCACAGCGTGGTCCAGTACGCGATCTTGCCGGCCGGCCGGTTGAGCTGGGCGCGGGAGATCAGCGTGCGGGTGGCGGTGTCGACGGCGGCCATCGGTCAGTCCTCTTCCACGGATCGGGCGAGCTTGAGGTAGATGCCGGAGAAGATCATCAGCACCAGCATCAGCAGGATGCCCAGGGCCGCGGCGTTGCCGAAGTTCAGCGAGCTGAAGGCGTAGTCGTAGATCTGGTAGACGACGCTGACGGTGCCGTTGACGCCGTGCGAGATGGCGTCCGGCTCGAGGAAGACCTGCATGGTGTTGACGACCTGGAGCATCAGCATCAGCGAGATGATCAGCTTCAGCTGCGGCAGCGTCACGTGCCGGACCCGCTTGAGGATCGAGGCGCCGTCGAGCTCCGCGGCCTCGTAGAGCTCCCCGGGCACTCCCTGGAGCGCGGCGAGGTAGATCAGCACCGAGCTGCCCATGTTGGCCCAGGTGGAGAAGAGCACCAGGCACAGCACGGCGAGCTCGTGCGAGCTCTGGAACCACTGGATCGTCGGCAGGTGCAGATCGTGCAGCACCATGTTGAACAGGCCGGAGTCGTCGGACTGGTAGAACCAGCGCCACAGGAACGCCCCGGCCACCGGCGGGAGCATCACGGGCAGGTACACCAGCAGCCGGAAGTAGCCCTTGGCGTGCCGCATCTCGTTGAGCACGACGGCGATCGCGAGCGGCACCGCGAACCCGAGCACGAGGGCGAACAGCGTGAACAGTCCCGACATCCGCCAGGCCGCCCAGAAGTCGGGGTCGGCGAACACGTGCCGGTAGTTCTCGAAGCCGACCCACTTGGTCTGGCCGGCGAAGTTCGTCTTCTGGAAGCTCATGATCACTTCGCGGACCATGGGCCACCAGGAGAAGAGCGCGAAGCACACGGCCGCGCCGAGGATGAACAGGTAGCCGGTACCGTGCTTGCGCAGCCGCCGGCCGAGCGGCACCCGGCGCCGGCGGGCGCGGGCGGCGGCGCGGGCGTCGTACGCGGTGGCCGCGGACACGTTGATGGTCGTTGCCATGGGTCTCTCGCTCTTCCTACTCAAGCCTCATTGCTCTTGCGCCCCGCACCCGCCGGTCCGGGCCGTTCGGCCCGGACCGGCGGTCCGTCTCCTGCCCTACTGGGCGTTCGCCAGGATGGTGTTCGTGGCGGCCGCGAAGGTCTTGAGCAGGCCCGGGATGTCCGCGTTCGGCTTGCTCAGCACCGCGAACATCGCCGCGTCGCCCTTGGCGTAGATGGCCTGCGCCTGCGGGGGCTCGATGATGAGCTTCATCGACGGCAGGGCGTTGACGTACGCGGTGAAGTTCGTGGTGGGGATGTTCGCGTACTTGGCCTTGGCCGTGTTGTCGGCGGTGGCCACCGCGCCCTGCCACAGGTCGGGCTCGGGCAGGCCCACCGGCTGGTTCTGCGAGGACAGGCGCTGGTAGTCGAACTGGCCGATGCCGGAGGTCTCGAACTCGTAGTTGACCCACTTGATGCCAGCCTCGATCTGCTCCGGCGTGTCCTTCTTGTTGAACATGTAGCCGGAGCCGCCGAGCAGCGTCGCGGTGGCGCCGGGCATCGGGCCGACCGCCAGGTCGTCGTAGGCGGTGCCGTACTGGCTGTGCATGGAGGTGAGGGTGCTCGGGTCGCCGACGTACATGCCGAGCTTGCCGGAGGCCATCATCTGCAGCAGGTCGTTGTAGACCAGGCCCTGGTTGGTGCCCATCACGTTGTCGGTGAAGCGCATCTTGTGCAGGAACTCGAGCACGGACTGGCCGGCGGCGTTGTCGAAGTTCGCGCTCTTGCCGTCCGCGCTGACCGCCGTGCCGCCGCGCGAGTAGAGCTCGGCGACGAAGTGCCAGCCGCCGGTGTTCTGCGCGCTGTAGTCGGCGTAGCCGATGTCGCCGCCGCCGAGCTTGGTGATCGCGATGGCGTCCTGCTCGACCTGGTCCCAGGTCGTCGGGGGCTGGTCCGGGTCCAGGCCGGCCTTCTTGAACAGCGCCTTGTTGTAGACCAGGCCGAGGCTGTAGTTGCCGGTGGGTATGCCGTACAGGTCGCCCGAGGAGCTCTGCCCGTCGCGGTAGACGTCGAGCAGGGACTGCTGGATCGAGGAGTAGTTGTTGATCTGGCTCGCGTACTGCTGGATGTCGGCGGCCTGGCCGGAGGCGACGACGTTGGGCCCGTCGGTGAAGTAGGTGTAGAAGACGTCGTCCATGTTGCCGCTGGCGAGCTTGGCGTTGAACGTGGTCGGATCGTCACACGGGTTGGCGTCGTCGCTCTTGACGGTGATGTTCGGGTGCAGCTTCTCGAACGCCGCGACGTCGGCGAGCCAGTTGGCCCGCGGTTGGGCCTGCGAGGTGGGCGGCTCGCAGCCGACGGTGATGGTGACCGGAGCATTCGAGTCGACGTTGGCCGCCGCTGAGCTCTTAGAACTGCTGCAGCCGGTGGCGGTGGCGGCGACGGCGAGCGCCGTGGCGGCGATGGTGAGCGCCTTGCTTCGCTGGAAGACGTGCATACTCTGGTGTTCCTCCGAAACGGATGCGCGTGACCCGGGCCGGAGGCCGCGAGGCGAGCGCGAAACGGGTCGCTGAAGGTGGAGCAGGCGGTGCGATACCGCGGCCGGCGCGCGTTCCGGCCGTCGGGGCGTAGCTGGAAGAGTACGAGGGCGCGCGCCTGTTGTCTATAGATCAGTGCAGAAAATCGAGCTTTCGCGGTCGTAATCTTGCACTAGATCACAAAATCACGACTTGGCATCACCGGCACGAGCCTGCGGCCGGCACGGCCCGGTGGACCCGCGCACGATCAGCTGCGGCTCGAGCAGCAGTTCCTCGCTGGGCACGGACTGGCCGTTGATCTGCGTCTCGAGCAGCTCCACGGCCGCGGCGCCCATCGCCCGCACCGGCTGGCGGACCGTGGTCAGCGGGGCCTCGACCACGGACATGTAGGTCGAGTCGTCGAAGCCGACCACCGACACGCCCTCCGGCACGCTGAGCCCGCGCCGCCGGACCGTCCGGATCGCGCCGAGCGCCAGCGCGTCGCTCGCGCACACCACCCCGGTCACGCCCAGGCCGAGCAGCCGCGTCATCGCCGCTCCCCCGCCCTCCATCGAGAACGGCACGTGCACGACCAGGTCGCGCCACGTCTGGTCGGTCGGCGAGGTGCGCATGTGCCGGACGTAGACGCCGAGCTTGCGCGCCGAGGGCACGTGCCCCTGCGGCCCGAGGATCAGCCCGATCCTGGTGTGCCCCAACGAAGACAGGTGCGCCAGCGCCTGCTCGGCCGCCGCCTCGTCGTCCACCGAGACCCGGGCCACCCCCTCGTTCTCGTCCGCGGCGTTGACCAGCACCATCGGGATCCCCCGCTCGCGCAGCTCGCGCCCGTATTCGGGCCCTGCGTCGGCGTAACTGGCTCCGATGAACACGATCCCGGCCACGTCGCGCCGCAGCAGCAGCTCGATGTAGTTGGCCTCCGACACCCCGTCGGCGGTGCGGGTGCACAGACAGGTCATCAATCCGAGCTTGACCAGCCCGATCGAGACGGACTCCACCAGCGCCGGGAAGATCGGGTTCTGCAGGTCCGGCACCACCAGCCCGACCAGGCCCCCCTTCACCGTCCCCCGGAACGCCGCCGGCCGGTCCAAGCCGAACACGTCCAGCGCGGTGAGCACCGCCGCCCGGGTGCCCGGCGATATCCCGGGCTTGTCCCCCAACACCCGCCGCACCGTGGCCACGCTCACCCCGGCGAACGCGGCCACATCACTCAGCCTCTTCGTCACGACGGTCAGCGTACAACCGGTACTGCAAAAAGTGCCATAGATCTGCAAGAACCAAATCCCCGCACCCAGCGCGCTCGCAGGGGAAAGGGCGGCACGGCTCCGCTAACGCGTCACTGTCGGTGGATGGTGCAAGACTCGCTGTCATGATTACCACGGATGGCACCCCCAACCTGCCCGGCTGGATCGATCTGGGCTCCCCCGACCCGGACGCCTCGGCGGAGTTCTACGGCACCGTCTTCGGCTGGAGCTCCGAAGCGATGACGAACGACCAGGCACCGGAAGACGATCCGGACCAGGGCCGCTACCTCATGCTGAGCAAAGACGGCGGCACCGTCGGCGGCATCGGCGCGCTGCAGGATCCGTCCGCCAAGTCGGCTTGGACGGTCTACGTCCGCGTCCCGGACATCGAGGCGACGATCGGGAGCTGCGAGTCGCTCGGCGGCAGCGTCCGGGCTCCGCGCATGCAGGTCGGCAGCGAGGGCTTCCTCGCCCAGCTCACCGATCCGAGCGGCGCGGAGTTCGCCCTCTGGCAGCCGGAGGGCTTCACCGGACTCGGGCGGGCCTGCCAGGACGACAGCCTGCTGTGGGTCGAGCTCTACACCCAGGACCCTGAGGCCGCCAAGCGCTTCTACGGCGGCCTGTTCGGCTGGCAGACGGAGGCGTACACGATGCCCGAGGGCACCTACGACATGTGGACCACGAACCCCGGCGTGGGCACCGACGCCTTCGGCGGCATGATGCAGATCAGCCCGGAGATGCCCGTCCAGCAGGAGACCTGGGTCCCGTACTTCATGGTCGCCGACACGGACGCGACGCTCGCCCGGACCGTCGCGGCCGGCGGCTCGGTCCTGATGCCCGCGACCGACGCCGCGCCCGGGCGGCTCGCCGCGTTGGCCGACCCGTTCGGGGCCCGCTTCAACCTGCTCAAGCCCGCGCCCACGATGTAGGCCGGGTGATCGAACCGGTCCGGCGGCCCGGCGGATCAGACCGATAAGACCGATCAGGATTGAAGAAGCGATCCCCGGCCGGCCACCGTAGGTTGATTGCGCCGCCGGAAGTGCCGGCGGCGCGATCAACGAGGAGAACCCCATGGCCGACAACTTCAAGGCGATCATCTACCCGGTCAAGGACGTGGAGAAGGCCAAGTCCCTGTTCACGGCCCTCCTCGGCGCGCCGCCGGAGCAGGACACTCCCTACTACGTCGGATGGAGCATCGGCGGGCAGAACATCGGCCTGAACCCGAACGGCTTCGACCAGGGCATGACCGGCCCGGTCCCCTACGTCGACGTCGCGGACATCAAGGCGCGCTTCGACGCGCTCGTCGCCGCCGGCGCGACGGTCCTGCAGGAGCCCACGGACGTCGGCGGCGGCTCGCAGATCGCCGCGGTCAAGGACGCCGACGGCAACACCATCGGCCTGCGGAGCGCGGGCGCCTGAACCCGCGATACCTGCGGCGTCGTCAGTACGCCGCGGTCGCCGGCCGTGGACTGCCAGTGTCCCGGCCGGCGGGGTGGTCTCAGTGGTCTCAGGACTGCTGCTGCCGCCGGAAGGCGGTCGGGGCCACCCCGGTGTACTTGGTGAACACCCGGGTGAAGTAGGCGGGGTCGGGGAAGCCGACGTCCTTGGCCACCCGGAAGACGGGCAGGTCGGTGTCGGCCAGCAGCGTCTTGGAGCGGTTGAGCCGCAACCGGGTCAGGTACTCCGTCGGCGTGGAGCCGGTCAGTTCCCTGACCGCGGTGGCGAGCGTGTCCCGGGAGACGGACAGCTCGTGGGCGACCGCGCCGATGCCGATCGGGCGGTGCGCGTCCCGGTCGAACAGGGCCAGCGCCCGGCGGCCGACGTCCCGGCGGGCCGGTTCCGGCGCGGTCTCGGCGACCCGGGTCGTGCCGACAGCGCAGATCAGCGCGTGCAGTTCGGCGGCCGCGCGGAGGTGGCCGTCGAGTGATTCGGGCTCGCCGGCCAGCGCCAGCAGACCGGCCAGCCGGGAGCGCACCGCGTCCGGCTCGGCCGGGTCGATCGCGGCCGGCCCGCCGCCGAGATATCCGAGCTCTTCGTAACGCGCCGCGGCCGGGCCTTCGAACAGGATCCAGTACTCGGACCAGCCGTCCGGGCCGGGGCCGTAGCTGTGCGCGATGCCCGGGGGCAGCCAGAAGAACGAGCCGGCACTCAACTCGTGCCGCCCATGTCGTCCATGCAGCTCGAGGCTCCCGGATCCCTCGGTCAGCAGCACGCCCGCGTAGCCGGCGAGGGTGCGCCCTACTCGCGCCTGGCGCTGCCCGGAGATGCACCCGACACCGGTGACGGCGAGCCCCAGAGCCCTTACCTCCACCGGCGGAGTGAGGTAGTGCGAGACGGACGACATCTCAGTGCTCCTGTCGACGAGAATCCAAGTGTATCCGGAACCCGTACATGGCTCATGAACAAGGCATGACACCACCATGGACCAACAGCAGGGGTCCAATGGCGGATCATGCACGATGTCGTCGACGGCAGTCCTGATCACTCCGCCACGGGCCCGCACCCTCGGCAGTCTCCCCGAGACAAGGAGTACCAGTGCGACGACCCCGCAGAACCCTGGCCGCGGTGATCGCGGCGACTGTGACCGTGTCGGCGGTTTTCGGCAGCGTGAGCACGGCTTCGGCGGCGACGGCCAAGCCGGCCTCGCCCGCCGCGCCGGCCCACGGAAAGCCCGCCAAGCCCTCGAAGCCGGCCAAGCCTTCCAAGCCGTCGAAGCCCGGCAAGAGCTCGACGGGATCGGACCCGGCCACGGGCGCCACGCTGACCGTCTCCATCGGCTCCACCGGCGGATTCTCCAACCCGACGGACACTCCGGCCTCGCCGTACATCGACAAGGACGGGACGTTCTACTATCAGGAGTCCGCGTCCCTCTACGGCACCACCGATCCGCACGAGTGGCAGTTCTTCAGCGGCACGAACATCGACACCGCCACGGAGGACACCGCCCTCAGCACCGCGGTGAACCCGGCGAACTCCAGTGACGCCAACAACAACACCGTCTGGCGCTGCCAGAACAGCGCGACCGGCGTCACCGCGACCGCCAGCACGAGCTACCCGCTGGCCAACTACTGCGACCTGATCGGGACCTGGGTCGACCCGGACACCGGCGACTGGTACGGCTTGGTCCACAACGAGTTCACCGGCCAGCCCTTCGGCGACGGCCTGCACTACGACTCGATCGACTACGCCGTCTCCCACGACGAGGGCAAGACCTGGACCATCGAAGGCCACGCCATCACCTCGCCGTACTCGACGACCCGCGGCGACACCACGGCGTTCCCGAACCAGACCTACGACTACGGCGACGGCGACCCGCGTCTCTACGTCGACCAGGCGTCAGGGTACTTCTACATGTACTACGCCTCGCGCATCGTGAACAAGGGCGGCCAGTCGGGCAGCACCATCGGCCTCGGCCACGTCGCCCGCTGCCCCATCTCGGCGAAGATGGCGACCGGCTGCTGGGAGAAGTGGTACAACGGCTCCTGGTCGCAGCCGGGTGTCGGCGGCCTGGAAAGCAACATGGTGCCGGTCGACTCGACCAACCCCAACGGCTACACGTCCACCACGCAGGACTACAACCCGGACAACACCGGGACCACGGACGCGCAGATCGCGGCGGGCGTGCTCCCGTCGGACTCGTACCTGGGCTTCATGAACATCACCTACGACGCCTACCTCGGCCTCTACATCGGCGAGCCCGAGACCTGGTCGGTGACTTCGCAGCGCTTCTACGTGACCTCGGACCTCTCGACGCAGAAGTGGACGCTGATCGGCAACTCCGGCAGCTACACCTCCGACTCCTGGTACCGCTGGTTCATCGACAGCGTCAACAAGACGAGCTCTGAGATCGTCGGACAGTCCTTCCGGTCCTACTGCTCGATCGCCTGCAACAGCGGCGACGGCGAGTACGCCAACGAGACCATCGGCAGCTCGGCGCCGGCGGCCGTGATCGACACCACCAAGACCTACAAGCTCGCCAACGGCAACGGCCGGGTGCTCGCGCAGGTCTCCGGCAGCTCGGCCACGACGTCTGACGCCTCGGCCACCGGCTCGAAGCTCGAGTCCTGGGCCTTCGCGCCCAACGGCGACGGCTCGTACCGGATCATCAACGCCTCGACCGGCAAGGCCCTCGGCGTCGACTCCAGCACCACGTCCCAGCGCGCCTGGGGCACCGCGCCGTCCGTCACCACGCTCCTGGCCGCCGGCCCGACCGTCGGTCAGCAGTGGTTCGTCCTCCCGGACACCGACGTCGCCGGCACGTTCCGGATCGTCAACCGCTACAGCGGCCTGGTGATCGGCCTGTCCTCGGTCAGCTCCCGCCGGGCCGAGACCACGCCGAGCCGCAACTGGACCGACACGACCGGCAGCACCGTCGGCGGCGGACGCACGGTCGCCGAGCAGACGCTGAAGCTCACCGCGACCGGCACCGCGCCCGAGTCCCTGCTCGCCGCCAACCCCGGCACCCAGACGAGCACGGTCGGCACCGCGGTCTCGCTCCAGCTCTCCGCGGCCGACTCGGCCGGCAAGCCCCTGACGTACACCGCCACCGGACTCCCGGCCGGCCTGTCGATCAGCCCCTCCGGCCTCATCTCCGGCACCCTGACGACGGCCACGACCGGCAGCACCGTCACCTTCACCGCGACCTCGCACACCGCGAGCAGCAAGGCGTCCTTCAGCTGGGTGGTCAACCCCGCCACGCCGGATCTCGACGGCACGCACACCATCGCCATCGGCACCCAGGGCCTGGACGACCCGAGCGGCAGCACGGAGGAGGACCTCGGGCTGACCACGACGAAGCTCAGCGGCCTCACCGAGACCGATTGGGTCTTCACCAAGCAGGCCGACGGCGCGTACGAGATCGCGAGCGCTGTCTCCGGCCAGTGCGTCTCGGTCAACTACGGTTCGACGGCGGCGGGCATAGACATCGTGCAGTGGCCCTGCTCGGACGGCAGCAACCAGGAGTGGAGGGTGGCCCTGCAGCCGAACGGCACGTACTCGCTCACCGCGGCGAACAGCAGCCTGCTGATGACCACCGCCTCGACCGACGACGGAGCACTCGTGACGCAGGAAGCCGACACGGATTCCCCGCTCCAGCAGTGGAGCATCTCGTAGTACTTCGTCAGACATGAACACCGCGCCCCCGGACCTGCTGCCACAGGCCCGGGGGCGCGGGCTTATCTGGCGGCGCGGGGACGGCCGCTTCGCGTCGTCCGTTTCGCCTGTAAACCCGCCCACCCGTTGCGTTGGCAGGGCGGCCTGCGGTTTCAAGATCTCGCCTCCGGCGCGGGCCCTTCCCTCGGAGAGAGTGCCAGGGTCTGTGGGGTGCTGGCATCGGCGGGGCGGGCTGGGGTTCGGGGTGGTCGGGTGCCGGGGGTGTGCTCTCTCCTCGGCCGGTCCCCGGAGGCAATCAGGGACCTGCCGGGAGGTCAAGCGGCGGTGGCTTCCGCTCATGCTCGATCTTGCATCGCGCCGCTTGACCTCCCGACAGAACCCTGATCGGGCTTCGCCTGCCCGACCGAGGAGAGAGCCCACCCCCTGAGGTCCGGTACGAGCTGCGCTCGGGCCGAGTCCCGCCGGTGGCCCGGTCGCGCTTGATGCACGATCATGCATCGCTGTTCTGGGCTGCGCTTCTCTTCTCTTCTCTTCTCCTTTCAACGTCGGGGAGCGCGCCCGAGTTCCCCGGAAATATCCTGGATTTTCTTTAACCGGCAAAGGCCGGATACGCGGCTTTTGTCGGTGGTGGTGTCTAGCATGGAAATGTACGGGGGATCGGGACTTGCGACGGGAGGGGTGGTGGGCGCGGTGGCTGGGCAGATGGCGGCGGGGGTGTGGCTGAAGACGGTGCAGGAATTGTCCTCGGCGTGCGACCGTGCCGCGCGATCTTGCGCGTTGCGTGAGCTCCGGGCCGATCGGACGAGGGTGATGGAGAATCCTTCCGCATCGGGCACGGCCGGCCTGCGGGATTCTGCTGCGAGATCCGGGATCGGGGTCGATCGCCCCGAGGCCGTGCAGGATCCGACATCAAGGGCGACCCGAGCGCCGACCTTTCGGGCGGATCGAGGGTCGGGATGGCCGGGTCAAGGTGATGCAGAATCTTTCCGCCCCGAGCGCGACCGCGACACGGGACTCGATCGCGCGGATCGAGGATCGAGATGCTCGGGCCAAGGCGATGCAGGATTCTTCCGCACCGCGCGCGACCGGGCCACAGGACGGGAATCGGCCCGAGCGCAGCTCGCACCGGACCCTCAGGGGGTGTGCTCTCTCCTCGGTCGGGCAGGCGAAGCCCGATCAGGGTTCTGCCGGGAGGTCAAGCGGCGCCATGCATGATTCACCATCAGCGCAGGCCGCCGCCGCTTGACCTCCCGACAGGTCCCTGATTGCCTCCGGGGACCGACCGAGGAGAGAGCACACCCCCGACACCCCACCACCCCGAACCCCAACCCGCCCCACCAACGCCAGCACCCACGCGACCCCGGCACACTCTCCGAGGGAAGGGTCCCCGCCGGAGGCGAGATCTTGAAACCCCAGCCCACCCCACCAACGCAACGGGTGGGCGGGTGGTCAGACAAACCGGGCGACGCGAAGCGGCCGCCCACACCACCACGACCACCCCAACCCGACCTCCTCCTGGCCGGGGAGCGGAACGCTGTGAGCGTCACCGTCATCCGTGTAGTCCAGTCATGTCGGTTTTCGCGGCCGGCGGCCGGGGCGCTGCGCCACGTTCCCCCGCCTCTCTCAGCGCGCGGGGGGAGAGTCCGAACTCGCGGCGGCAGGCCTTGTTGAACGCCTGGAGATCGGGGATGCCCACCGCGGCGGCGATGCTTGCGATCGGCAAGGTGGAGGCCTGGAGGAGGTGGCCCGCTCGGCGCATGCGGCGTCTGCGGATATGGGCTACGACGGTCTCGCCGGTGTGCGCGCGGAAGAGCCGGGTGAGGTGGTTGTGCGAGAGCCCGACGGCTTCGGCGATATCGGCGACGGACAGCGGTTCGGCGAGTTCAGCCTCGATGACTTTCAGCGCCGCCGCTACGGCCGGGTGTGGCTGGTCCGGACATGGCGCCGCGGCGAGCGTGCTCACCTGCCACAGCGCTGCCCACACATCGGCGGTCGCGCGGGCCGGGAAGGCGGGGTCAGCGGTCACTGCGCCCTGCAACAGATCCGTCAGTAGCGGAGCGATCGTCGCGGCATCCTGCACGAGCCGGACCCTCACGGGCGCCCCGGTCGCGGCGGGCCGGAAGTGGACGTAGTGATGCTCGGACCGCCCTCGGTAGCGGAACTCGACCGTGGTGCCAGGCGGTACCAGGCTCGTCATACCGGGCTTGATCTGATGCTCGATCCCGCCGATGACGAGTTCGGCGCTGTAGCGGTACAGGTGGAACTGCCACAGGTCCGGCAAGAGGAAGACGTCGCGCTTGGATGCGATGCCGTGCACGCCGATCCCGATCTGCGCGATCGCGGGTGGCTCGTGCAGACGAAGATCCACCAGCCCTGAGGGCTCCGGTGCCGGGCCGACGGGCATGGTGAAAATCTACCAGCCATGGTGATCCAGACCAATGTACACAGCATGATCGCGTTCCTAGGCTGAGCGCATCCCCACCACCTCTCTCCAGCCTTTGGAGCATTCATGACGCTGCAACCGTGGTTCTCCGATGCCAAGTTCGGCATCTTCATCCACTACGGGATATACGCCGTCGACGGCGTGGCCGAGTCATGGTCCATGTTCACCGGCGAGGTGCCCCGCGAGCAGTACATGAAACAGTTGGCCGGCTTCACCGCGGCGAACTACGATCCGGAAGCCTGGGCCGAACTCTTCGCCCGCGTCGGCGCGAAGTACGCCGTGCTCACCTCCAAGCATCACGACGGCGTCGCGCTTTGGGAGGCCCAGCACAGCGACCTCAATGTGATCGAGCAGACTCCTGCCGGACGCGACCTGGTCACGCCCTTCACCGACGCCCTGCGCAAACGGGGGCTCAAGGTCGGGCTCTACTTCTCCCACGCGGACTGGAGCCATCCCGACTACGCCACCGTCAAGCACGGCGATCCCGGAAAGCCGGCCGGCAACCCCCTCAACACTCCCCCGGAGGGCGAAGAGGATCCGGCGCGGTGGGAGCGCTTCCGCAGCCAGTACCACGACCAGGTTCGGGATCTGATCACTCGCTTCCGTCCGGACCTGCTCTGGTTCGACGGCGAGTGGGAGCGCACCGACGAGCAGTGGGGCTTCCAAGAACTCGGCGACACGATCCTCGCCATGAATCCCCAGACCGTACTCAACGGGCGCATCCGGACCCACGCCGACTACGCGACACCCGAGCTGTCTCTGCCGGTCGTCGCTCCGGACGGTCCGTGGGAGCTGTGCCTGACCATCAACGACGCATGGGGTTATCGGCACGCCGACACGAACCATAAGTCGGTGGGCCTGCTCGTGCGCTACCTGGCCGAGACCGTCGGCATGGGCGGAAACCTGCTCCTCGACGTCGGCCCGCGCGAGGACGGAACCATCCCGCAGGAGCAGGTAGAGCGCCTGGAAGGACTCGGCGCCTGGATCGCCAAGCACGCGGACGCCGTCCACGGCACACGCGCGGGCCTGCCCGCCGGACACCATCACGGCCCGTCCACCTTGTCCGCGGACGGCCGGACTCTCTACCTCATCTGCTTCGCCGTGCCGCGCGCCGGCGTGGCCATCAAGGGCCTGCGCACGCCGATCCGTCGCGTCAGCGTGCTCGGCAGCGGCACCGAACTCGCCCACCGGGTCTACGGAGGATTCGACGAGTTCCCAGGCCTGCACTGGATCGAGGCGCCGACGGCCGCGGACGCGGACCCGCACGCCACCGTCCTGGCCGTGGAACTGGACGGCGAACTCGACCTCTACCGCGGTATGGGGCACTACTGACCGAAACGTGAGCGCCGCGCCCCCGGGATCTACCGTCCAGAACCGGGGGCGCGGCGCTTACAGGCTCGTCCGAAGCCGTGGATCCGGACGGCCGCCGAGGGGTCAGCAGTCGGTCATCCGGAAGTCGTACTCGGCCGGAACCGGGGTGCCGGGATGGACTGCGAGCCAGAGCGCATCCAGGGAGAACTCTCCCTCGCGCACGTTGTCGACGTGGATTCCCTCGGCCAGCAGGCGTCGGGCGCGCTCGTCGTCGCCGCCCGCGTGGGCTGCGTTCGCTTCTGACAGGCGGATGCGGCCGTGGGCCCGGTCGACGTCCGAGAGCGCTTCGATCAGGGCCAGTGCCTGCGCGGGGCGGCCGGCGGCGAGAAGAGCATCGAGGACTTCGAACGTCAGTTCTCTTAGGTCCGGGCGCAACTGGTGCGCCTGCTCCATCAGGTCCGCGGCTTCGTCGACGGACGTGGCCAGGAAGGCCAGGGCCCGCAAGGCCCACGGCGTCGCCAACTGCCGGACCGAGCTGCGGAAGGCGTCCAACGCGGCGTCCTGCTCGCCGTCGGCCAGGCGCAGCAGGCCGAGGTGGTAGAACGCGTGCCAGTCGTCCGCGCTCTTCTCCAGCGCCTCACGCCAGCGCGGGCCCGCGATCGGTGCCGCGGGCGGGTCGCTGACCGGGAGCCGGCCGGTGGACGCCAGCTGCGCCCATGGCTGCTGCAGCGAGCCGAGAGCGCCGAAAGGCAGTCCGGGCAACGGGTCGAGCTCCCCCACCCCGATCTCGAGCGCGCCCCAGCCGGAACCGGCGGAGAGCGACTCGGACGTCTCTTCGAAGCCGGCCGCCCACTCCAGTGCCTGCTCCAGGGCCGACGAGGGCACGAGAGCCTCCAGCGCCGCGCCCGCGGCCTCGCGGGCCTCGTCCCAGGATCCGTGCACGGCGGCCGGATCGGCCGCGAGCATCCCGTAGGCCTCGACCCACGACCAGGTCTCGCCGGCCGGCATGGGCAGGTGCTCCAGCTGAGTGCGGGCCAGGCCCGCCTGGATCTCCAGGTAGTTCCCCTCAGGGCCGGAGAGCCATTCCTGCCAGTGCTTCCCGCCGCTGGCCGTCCCCCAGCAGAAGAGCTTGCGTCCGCGCAGCCGGTCCGTGGAGGTCTGCACGAGCCCTGATCCGGTCTCGTCAAGCGACGCTATCCAGCGGCGCTGTGCGGCCGGGGTGTCGAAGAAGTAGTCCGCTGCCCGGCTGACCCGACCCGAATAGCTGCGATCGGCCCCGTCGAGCACGGGGAACTCCACGTGCTTCATCTCGCTGACGTAGTCGAACTGGAACGCGCGGTCCGCCGGCGCGACGACGCGTGTGTGCGCGGTCTCCGGCACGGCTATGTTCGACCACCAGTAGACCGGCGTCTCCTCCGCGTTCCGATTGTGCAGCGAGACGTGGACGTAGAGCGCGGGCGAGCCCGGCGGCAGCCAGGCGTCGATCTGCACGACCATCCGCCGCAGCCGCTCGAACTCGTACATGCGCAGCACCGGAGTGCCGTCGGGCGCGGTGGCCCGGATCGCGTGCAGCGGCTCGCAGGTCAGCGGCCAATGCCCGGTGGTGCCGAAGTTCCACTCGACGCCGCCGGCCAGCCAGGCGTCGCGCAGGGCCAGGTTCGCCGGCTGCAGGATCGCGTTGCGGTGCAGCAGTTCCCGGCCGGTGGGCCGGTGCACCAGCGACCACAGCCGCCCGCCGTAGCCCGGCAGGAACGTGGCCGTCAGGTGCTCGTTCTCCAGGACCACGCTCGGCAGCTCGCGCTCGCCGCGTACCCGGTCGTATTCGCCTTGGCGCGTGTACGGGATCAGTGCGCTGGGATTGCCGTAGCCGAGGTTGCGGCGCATCTCCTCGTCCAGCGCGTCGCTCTCGACGGCGACGGGGGTGATGCCGCGCAGGATCGGCAGCACGCCGGCGACCGGGTCCGAGGCGCCTTCGATCCGAAGGACGCCGGTGCGTAAAGACGAGCTCATTATTTTCCGATTCCTACCGTCATGCCCTGGATGATGCGAGTGCCGAGCCACGAGAAGAGCGCGAGCATCGGGGCGAGGATGATGCAGACGCCGGCGAACAGCACGCCCCAGTTCTGGCCGTCGAGCTGCTCGGCGGCGACGAAGTTGACCAGCGCCACGGGCAGGGTGACCTTGTTCTGGCTGTGCAGCAGGACGAGCGCGAACAGCGTCTCGTTCCAGCCGCTGATCAGCTGCAGCAGGAACGCGGTGATCAGGCCGCCGCGGGCGACCGGCACGATCACCCGCACGAAGGTGCGCAGCGGGCCGGCGCCGTCGAGGACCGCGGCCTCCTCCAGCACCTGCGGCACGCCGGCGAAGAAGCCGGTGAGCAGATACACGGTGAAGGGCATGGCCAGGCCGACGTAGACCAGGATCAGGCCCCAGAGGCTGTCGGTCAGGTCGACCTTGGCCAGGCCGACGAACAGCGGGACGACCAGCACCTGGCCGGGCACGCCGAGGCCCATGGCGAAGGTCATGGTTAGCGCGCTGGAGGTGCGCGAGCGGCGGCGGGCCAGCGCATAGGCGCACGGCGCGGCCAGCACGAGGGCCAGCGCGGAGGAGGCGACGGCGGCGAAGACGCTGTTGAGCGCCGCGCGGCCGAACCCGCCGGCGTTCAAGGCCTGGCCGTAGTTGCCGGCCTTCGGGTGCGTCGGCAGCCCGAAGGGGTGGTTCATGACGTCGGTGCCGCTGCGCAGCGAGGAGATGAAGACCCAGAGGATCAACACCAGGTCGGCGGCGACGAACAGCCAGATCAGCCAGGTCGCGACTTTCGTCGCCGGCCCTGTTCTCTTACGCCGGGTTTGCACGGATGGTGCCCTTTCTCGGATGCGGTCGGGCGCTCGTCAGTACTCGATGCGGTCGCGCCGCATCACCCGGCGCAGCAGCACCGTGATGACGGCGACCAGCAGCAGGCTGACGATGGCGGCGGCCGTGGCCAGGCCCAGCTGCGGCGCCGAGGCCTGCGGGAACGCCTCGGCGTAGATGTACATCGCGGTGTTCCATGTCTGCACCGGGGGCTGCGAGGAGTTGGTGCCGCCGTAAGTCAGGATCAGCTCGAAGACCTTCACCGAGCTGACCGTCCAGAGCACCGCGCAGACCGAGATGACGTCCCAGGCCATCGGCAGGGTGACGTGGCGGAAGCGCTGCCACGCGTTGGCGCCGTCCAGTTCCGCGGCCTCGTAGAGGTAGGTCGGGATCTGGTCGACGGCGGCCATGATGATCGCGGTGTAGTAGCCGGTGGCGGTCCACACCAGGGTCCCGACGATCATCGGGAAGAGGTTCTCGGTGGAGAGCCACAGCGGCGGCGTGGACCAGCCCAGGAACTTGAGCACCTGGTTGACCGGCCCGTCCGGGGAGAACAGGAAGCCGGCCGCGATGCCGAAGACGAGCGAGTTGACCAGGCAGGGGAAGAAGAGCACCGACCTGGCGAACAGCCGGCGGTTCATCTCGCGCAGCACCAGGGTCAGGCCGAGGGCGATGGCGAAGGTCAGCGCGCCGCCGACGATCAGGATCTTGAGGGTGTTGCCGAGCGAGGTGCGGAAGGCCGGATCCTCCCAGAGGATCCGATAGTTGCCGAAGCCCCGGTCGTGCATCGGGCTCATGCCGTCCCACTTGTAGAAGCTGGTGTAGACGGCGAAGCCGATCGGCACGAGGAAGAGCACGACGTAGAAGATCAGGGCCGGGGCGGCGAAGGGCCAGAAGGCCCGGCGGTACTGGCGTTCCAGCGGGGCCATCCCGGTGGGCCGGGGGGAGCCCCCGCGGACGCGTCGCGTCCGCGGGGAGTCCGAGATCAGCGTTGCCACGGTGCGATCAGCCCTCGGTCTTCCAGAAGCTGATCTGGCCGGACTTCATCGCGGCGATGAACTGCGCGGCGTTGATCTTGCCGTGCCAGAAGTCGAGGAAGTTCTGGTTGTAGACCTTGTTGTAGTAGTCGCCGGAGTCGGCGCCGCCGAAGTCGACCCGCAGGGTGGGGGCGGCCAGCGCCTTCTGCACGTCGCCCAGCTCGGCCGGGGCCGGGATGTCGGCGCGCGGGGTGATGTTGTCGGCGACCGTGGAGATCCCGGAGAGTTCCTTCTTCTGCATGAAGAAGGCGATGAACTGCTCGGCCGCGGTCGGGTTCTTGGCCCGCTTCGGGACCGCGAAGCCGAACGTGGTCACGTCGGCCTGGGTGGCGCCGGGCGGCAGGATCATGCCGAACTTCCAGCTCGAGGAGATCTCCTTGGCGACCTCGGAGGTCACGTAGCTGCCGTCCATGTAGAACCCGGCCTTGCCGCCGGCCCAGTTGGTCTCCTGCGCCGGGTACTTCGTGCCGGTGTAGGTCGGCACGATGTAGCCGCCAGTGATCAGCTGCTCGACATTGTCGACGGCGGTGGCGACCTTCGGGTCGTCCCAGGCCGCGCCGGTCTTATCGGCCGTCAGCTTGGCGAAGTCGATGCCCTGGGCGTCGAGCTCGTAGTCGAGGTAGAGGCCGTTGGTCCAGGAGTCCTCGCCCTCGGACGCGATGCAGGGCTCGCCCTTCGCCTTGAGCGCGGCGCAGACGCCGATGAACTGGGACCAGGTCGTCGGCGCGCTCGGCATCGCGGCCTGCATCGCCGGGTCGGCGGTGTTGTAGAACATGCCCGCGGAGGTGACCTCGTAGGGGATCACGTAGTTGCTGGTGCCGTCGGAGTCCTTGGTCTGCGTGGCCAGGTACTTGGCCGGGATGACGCTGCCGACGGTCACGTTCTCGCCGGGGATCGTCATGTTCAGCACCGAGCTGAGGTCGGCGGCCTGGCCTTCGGAGGCCGTGGCGCCGTACACCGTGCCGGAGGCGTTGTCCCACAGGTCGGGCGCCTTGTTGGCGGCGATCGCCGGGCCGATCTGCTTGGAGACGTTGCGCCCGGCCCAGGTGACGTTCACCTTGATGCCGGTCTGCTTGGTGAAGTCCGTGATGGCCTGCTGGAGAACCTTGGCCTGCGGTTCGTCCGAACGCCACATCGACCAGTAGGTGAAGCTTCCGCCTGCTTTCGCCCCGCCGCTCGAGCCGCCGCTGGAAGAACAGGCGGTGAGGCCGAGCGCGAGGGTCGCGGCCGTGGCTATGCCGAGGACGCGGGTGGTCCTGGAACTACTGCCCATCATTGGGTTCCTTCGTTCAAGGGGGGAGGCGGCGTCGGCCGATGGGGCCGGTCGACGAGATCCGCGGCAGAAAGATCGGTGCGTGGCACGGAACAGTACGGTGTTTTGGAGCGGTAAAACAAGTGTCTACTTGATAGATCTTTTGCAGCGCGGCCGAATCGTGACCATCAGCGCAGGTGAAATCGTCTAGATCTTGGCGTGATCGTCGGAAGCCGTTGACTCGCCGAAGATCGCTCGCTAGATTTTGGGCCCAGAGCTTTGGATCGGTACAAAATCTGCGAGGAGGTCTAGGGTTGTCCACCGTGGTGACGATGCGGGATGTGGCCGAACGTGCCGGGGTTTCGACGCAGACGGTGTCCAACGTCGTCTCCGGCGGAGCGCGCGTGCGGCCCGCGACCGAGGCCAAGGTCCGCGCCGCGATAGCGGAGCTCGGATACGTGCCGAACCTGGTCGCCCGGTCGCTCTCGACCGGCAGCACGATGACGGTGGGCCTGTTCGTGCCGACCACCGACGGCTGGTTCTACTCGGAGATCATCTCCGAGGTCGAGGACATCCTGGAGCAGGCGGGCTACCACCTGCTGCTGTGCACGACCAGGCTGGACGGCGAGCGGGCCAGGCGCCAGCTGGCCGGCCTGACCAGCCGTTCGGTGGACGCGCTGCTGATCGCCGGCGACCGGGACCTGATCGACCATCTGCCGCTGCTGGCCGACGCCCGCTTCCCGGTCGCGCTGTGCGCCTGGGAGACGGACGCGCCCGACACCTTCCCCGTCGTCACGGTGGACTACGAACAGGCCGGCTATCTGGCGGGCCGTCACCTGCGCGAGCTCGGGCACGAGCGGGTCGCCGTGCTGGCGAGTCCCGCGCACACCCGCCGCCTGGACGGCTTCCGCCGGGCGTTCGCCCGGGACGGGCTCACCGTGCCGGATTCCGCGGTCCAGTACGTGGCGGAGCCGACGATCGACGCCGCCTTCGCCGCCGCGAACCGGGCGCTCGCCGCCGACCCGGAGCTGACCGCCATCTTCGCCACCTACGAGGTGCTGGTGCACGGAGCGATGGATGCGGTGCAGGTCTCCGGCCGGTCGATCCCGGGTGACGTGTCGGTGGTCGGCCAGGACAACGTCCCGAAGGTGTCGCGGTCGCATCCGGCGCTGACGACGGTCTCGTTCCCGCGGCGGGAGATGGCCCGCCAGGCCATCGACGTCCTGCTGCGGGCGATCGCGGCCGGCGAGGCCCCGGGCAACTTCATCCAGATGCTGAGGCCCACGCTGGTCGTGCGCGACAGCAGCGGGCCGCCTCCGGCGGCGCGCGGAACTTCAGCATGCTGATACGTCCCGGCGAGCCTTGTCTCTGGTACCGGGAGCCGGCAGCCTCCTTCCTGGAGGCCCTCCCGCTGGGCGACGGCCGACTCGGAGCGATGGTCTACGGAGGTGCTCTCGCCGCAGCCATCGCAGAGGACGAGCACGCCGACGGAGCCACCGGCAGCCTGCTGGGCATGGGATCCACCGGCGCCCACTCGACGATGGCCGTACGTCGCGCCGCGTCCGCGGGCGGCGAGACCATCCAGTTGAACGCCGACACGCTGTGGTCCGGCGGCCCCGGACCACGCAATCGCCCGCACGCCGCCGACCACTTGGCAGCGCTGCGCGAGGCGGTCCTCGTCGAGCGCGACTACGCCCGCGCGGAGAAGACCGCGTCGCGGATGCAGGGCCCTTACGCCGAGGCGTATCAGCCGCTTGCGACATTGACTCTGGACTTCGGTGAATCTCACGCCGACGCCACCGACTACGTGCGCGTCCTCGAGCTGGATCGGGCGGTGCACACCGTCTCCTACCGCGTCGGCGATGCGAACATCCGGCGGGAGACGTTCGTCTCGGCCCCGGCCGGCGTACTGGTCACGCGGGTCACCTCGTCGACCCCCGGCAGTCTCGAACTGACCGCGCGGCTCAGCACCCCGCACCCGCGCGAGCGGATCGAGGCACCGGATGAGGCGACCCTCGTGGTCTCCGGCCGGGCGCCGTCTCATGTGGCCTTCAGCGAGGACGATCCGGTCCGCTACTCGCCGGACGAGGGCATGGGTTTCGGCGCCGGACTGCGCGTCGTCAGCGGCACCGGCTACATACGCTCGACACAGGACTCTGTGACTGTTACCGGCGCGGACGAGATCGTGTTGCTGGCCGCGGCCGACACCAATTATCAGGGCTATGCCAAGATGCCAGCCGGCCCGGACGACGGGCTCGTCCCCGATCTCATAACCCTGCTGGACGACTGCGCGACCAGGCCCTTCATCCAGCTGCGCGACGAGCATGTCGCCGACCACCAGCGGTTGTTCCGCAGTTCGGCGCTCACGCTCGTCGGCGAGGCCGCGTCTGCGGCTGCGGCCGCACAGCCCACTGATATACGGCTCGCTGCCGCACGCGCCGGCGCCGACGATCCGGGACTCGCGGCACTGCTGTTCGCCTACGGCCGCTATCTGCTGATCGCTTCGTCGCGTCCGGGCACCGAACCCGCGACGCTACAAGGCATCTGGAACCCGGACGTCGCACCGCCGTGGAACTCCCTGTGGACCACGAACATCAACCTGCAGATGAACTACTGGGCGGCCGAGACCACGGGCCTGTCCGACTGCCACGAGCCGCTGTTCGATCTGACCGCCGATCTTGCCCGGACCGGCGCCGCCACCGCAGCCGCGTACTACGGCGCGCGCGGCTGGGCGGTCCACCACAACGTCGACATCTGGCGCAGCGCCAACCCCGTCGCAGGCGAGCCGGTCTGGGCGAACTGGCCGATGGCCGGGCCCTGGCTCTGCGCCCATCTCTGGGACCACTACATCTTCGGAGCGGACCGCGCGTTCCTGGCCGAGCGCGCGTATCCGCTGATGCGTGGAGCAGCCCTGTTCCTGCTCGACCTTCTCACGCAAGACGACGCGGGAGACCTCGTCACCTGCCCGTCGACCTCGCCCGAACACCGCTTCCGGCTGCCGGACGGCACGCTCGCGGCGGTCTCCGCCGGGGCGACGATGGACTACTGGCTCACCGCCGAACTGTTTCAGAACACGGCGACAGCTGCCCGAGAACTGGGTATCGACGGCGACTTCGCTGAGGCCCTGGATACGGCTCGCGGCCGTCTGCGCAAGCCGACGATCGGCGCGGACGGACGGCTCCTCGAGTGGTGGGAGGACCTGCCCGAGGAAGACCCCGGCCATCGCCACATGTCCCACCTCTACGGGCTTTACCCGGGCACTGCGATCGATCCGCTGCGCGATCCCGCGCTCACCGAAGCCGCGCGCCGGTCACTCGCCCGACGTCTCGAACACGGCGGCGGCGGGACCGGCTGGAGCCTGGCCTGGGTCGCGGCACTCGCCGCACGCCTCGGCGACGGACGGCTGGCCCACGACTCCGTACGTTCCCTGATAAGCGGCTCGATCGCACCGAACCTCCTCGGTCTCCATCCCCCGGACCTGTTCCAGATCGACGGGAACTTCGGCACTACCGCGGCGATCGCCGAAATGCTCGTGCAGAGCCACAACGGCGTTCTGCGGCTGCTGCCCGCGCTCCCCGAATCGTGGCCCTCGGGCGAGTTCCGTGGCTGCCGTGCGCGCGGAGGCGTCGGCGTCGATGTCACCTGGGCGCACGGACTACTCGTCCACGCGACGCTGCGTCTGCCGCGTCTGCCTCGTCTGCCGCGTCTGCCTGGCGAAGAGCGATACAGCATGCTGCTTCCCGCTGCGACCCCGGACCTGGCCGTGACCGATGCCGAGGGCAACGCCGTCGAAGCGGTCGTCAGCCGCGAGGCGGACGGAATGCACCTGACGATCACGCCCCGCGGATCGCGAGTCATCCACCTTCGCCCCGCAGCGGGCTGCAGCCCGCCGAACGTATTCGACAAGAGTCCAAGTACCTCGTGAACCCGTGCATTGCGCAAAGATCAACTGCGCTAACAGGATGGTTGTCGTGACAGTTCAACCATCATCTGCGTCGACGCGAGTCCTCACTTCGAACGGATACCGCCTCGATCCCGATCCTCGGCGACTGGGCCGGTTGGAGCCGGTCTCGGAGGCCGAGCGCGAGGATTTCCCGGCGCTGCGGCTCAGGTTCGCCCGCGACGGCTACCTCTTCCTGCCGGGATTCTTCGATCCGGCGACGGTGAACGACTTTCGCCGGCACTACTTCGAGCAGCTGCAGCCCAGTGGCCTGACCCGCCCGGGCACGGACCCAGGTGAGGGCATCGCCGCGCAGCGGGACGTTCTCGACCGCGAGCAACTGCGCAGCATCCTGTTCCGGCAGATCGTCCCCGGCGCCGAGTACGACTCGTTGTGCCGTCACCCGAAGCTCGTGTCGTTCTACGAACAGTTCCTCGGCACCGGCGACCTCCACCTGCACCGCCGCAAGATCCTGCGGCACGTCGGTCCGGGCGAGGCCGGCATCGGCGTGGCGACCCAGGCGCACTACGACCTCGTCTACCTGCGTGAAGGCACCGACCGGGTCGTCTCGTCCTGGATCCCGCTGGGCGACTGCCCGATCGAGCGCGGACCGCTGATCTACCTGGAGGGTAGCCACCACGCCGTCCGGCGGCAGGAGACCGCGGGCACCCTGAAGCGTCCGGCCGCCTCGATGACCGCCGACCTCCCGGCGCTGGCCGAAGAGTACGACGCACGCTGGCTGGTCACCGACTTCTCCGCCGGCGACCTGATGATCCACGGCGCCCACATCATCCACGCCTCCCTCGACAACCACGACCCGAATGGCGTCATCCGCCTGTCCACCGACATCCGCTACCAGGCGGCCGATCAGGCGATCGACGCCCGCTGGCAGAACCACTGGCACGACGAGGACGGCCTGTGAGCGGGCTGAGCGTCCACTGCAGTGTGCTGACGCTTCCCGCCGAAGAGCAGTTGCCGGCGCGCTTGCAGCTCATCGCCGACGCTGGTTTCGACGGCGTGCAGACCGTGCCCCCGGACGCCGACGGCCGAGCCGTTTTCATCGAGGCTCTCGCGGAAACCGGTCTGGAAGCGTCGGGCTGCTGCCACCTCGCCGAGGACCAGCTGGCCGAGCCGATGTTCGAACGCGCCGTCGCGGCCGGAATGACCAGCCTCAACGCGCAGGTCAACGGTTACTGGCGGGACGACGACTGGCAGGACGCGCGCGTCACCGAGCTGCTCGACCTCAGCGCGCGTTACGAGCTGCCGTTCTTCCTCGAGACGCACCGCCACCGGCTCACCCAGGACATCCGGCGCACCATCGCGCTCATCGAGCGGCATCCCGCGCTCGCTCTGTGCGGAGACTTCAGCCACTACACGGTGATGTCCGAGCTGCGTGCCCCCTGGCCCGACGAATGGCGCGAGGCCTTGCACGGCCTCGCCCGACGCTGTGGCGAGGTCCACGCGCGCCTCAACGACGGCCAGCGCGTCCAAGACCCACTGCCGCTCGTCGGCGCGGCACAGCGCGAGGAGTTCTTCGAACTCTGGCGTACCGCCCGCGCGGCCTGGCCCGGCCCGAACTTCCTGGTGACCACGGAGCTCCTGCCGAGCTCCATCGGCTACGACACGACCGATCTGGACGGCCGGCCGATCGGCGACATCTGGGCGGACAGTCGCAGCCTGCTGGCCGCGATCACCGCCGGATCAGCGTGATCCCTAGCAGGGAGACGATGACCGCCAACGCGTCGCCCTCCACCTCGGAGCGGGCCGCATCGACTG
Organism: Actinospica robiniae DSM 44927; assembly: GCF_000504285.1. NCBI lineage: Bacteria > Bacillati > Actinomycetota > Actinomycetes > Catenulisporales > Actinospicaceae > Actinospica > Actinospica robiniae. The sequence continues at coordinate 3,397,626 of NZ_KI632511.1, forward strand.
GATCTGCGGCGTATACGTCGAATCCGCCGATGCGGGCCGGCCGACTGTCGCAGTGTTCGGCGACTCCCTGACCAATGGCGACGGCAGCACCCCCGGCACCCACAACCGATTCACCGATCACCTCGCCCGCCGACTCGGTTGCAGCGTGTTGAACTTCGGGATCGGCGGCAACCGCTTGCTCCGCAACGGCTTCGGCGCCGCCGGTCTCACCCGTTTCGAGCACGACGTGCTGGGTGTTCCCGGCGTGACCCACGCGGTCGTCGAACTGGGCGTCAACGACCTCATCCAGGCTGCTCTCTTCGACCAGCCGCTGCCTCGGCTCCGCGACTTGATGGCCTACGACAGTGGCGACCGTGTGCATACGAACGACGCGGGCTACCGGGCTATCGCAGCGGCCTTTGACGCAGCCTGGCTGGAGGCGTGACAGCAAGACAGGTGGCGTGCGAACATTCCGCGCGACGCCGTCCCCTCGGGCACCGGGACCGACTCCTCGAGGAGGCCGGCCGAGCGAAACCGGTGCCAGAGTTCTGCGGGAACGATCGCACGCGCCTGCTTCACCGCGTCGCGCACCTCGTCGGCGGTGCGCGCGCCGATCAGGACACTGCTGACGGCCGGATGGCCGGTCGGGAACTGCAACGCAGCCGCGCGCAGCGTCGCTCCGTGTTCCGCACACAGCACCTGCATGCGCAGCGTCCGCGTCAACACGTCCTCGGGCACCGCGCCGTAGTCATAGGTGGGCGCGCGCTGCGGGTCGGCCAGGAGGCCGGAGTTGAACACCCCGCCGACGACCACTGAGACTCCGCGTGCCTGCGCGACCGGCAGCAACTCGTCCAACCCTTCCTGGTCGAGCAGGGTATAGCGCCCAGCGAGCAGAACGACGTCGATGTCGGTCTCCCGCACGAACCGGGCCGGAAGCTCAGCCCGGTTCATGCCGATGCCGATCGCGCCGATCACGCCTTCCGACCGAAGCTCCTCAAGGGCCGGATACGCGGCATCAAGGGCCTGCTCTGCGTGGTCGTCCGGGTCGTGCAGGTAGACGATGTCGATGCGGTCGATATCGAGGCGGCGCAGAGATTCGGCGAGCGAGCGGCGTACACCGTCGGCGCTGAAGTCCCAGCGACGACGGTGCGTGGCGGGAACGGCGAATCCGTTGGTCAGATCATCGCCGGCCGGGCGCTCGACCGGTTCGAGGACGCGGCCGACCTTGGTCGACAGCGTGTAGCTGTCGCGAGGGCGCTGTCGCAGTGCACTGCCGAGGCGTTGTTCCGACAGGCCCAGGCCGTAGTGAGGCGCGGTGTCGAAGTAGCGGATTCCGGCTTCCCAGGCGGCATTCACCGCAGCGTGCGCGGCGGCTTCGGTCACCGGGGCGTACAGATTACCTATGCCGGCCGCGCCGAAGGAGAGTTCTGTGACGGGGACCGAGCTTCGACCGAGGGTACGCCCGTCCGACAAGTCGGCATGCAGCGTGCTCACGCGACTCGCCGATCGTCAATGGCGTCGAAGTCCCAGTCGATGCCGATGCCCGGGGTGTCGGGGGCGACCGCGTGGCCGTCCTCGATCCTCATCTGGCCGTGCGTGATCGCCCGCAGCTGCGGTATGTGCTCCACATAGCGCCCGTTCGGGACCGCGGCGACCAGGCTGACGTGCAGCTCCATCAGAAAGTGCGGGCAGACGTGGACGTTGAAGGCCTCCGCGGTGTGCGCGACCTTCAGCCACGGCGTGATCCCGCCCACCCGCGCCGCGTCGACCTGCACGATCGACGCGGCACCACGCGCCAGGTATTCCCGGAACTGGGCCACGGAGTACATCGACTCGCCCACGGCGATGGGGATCGCGGTACCCCGAGCCAAGGCCTCGTGCCCGGCCACGTCGTCGGCCGGCAGCGGCTCCTCGAACCAGGACAACCCCAACGGCTCGAACGCTGCCGCGCGCCGCCGCGCCTCGGCCTGCGTCATCGACTGGTTGGCGTCGACCATGATGTCCATGCCAGCACCGACCGCATCCCGCACCGCCGTCAGCCGCTCGACGTCCTCATCCAGCCGCGGCTTGCCCACCTTCAGCTTCACCCCGGGCCACCCGGCGGCCTGCGAGGCTCGCGCGCCCGCAACAAGCTCGTCGGTGGACAGGTGCAGCCAGCCGCCTTCGGTGTCGTAGAGCGGCACCTTGGGCCGGAAACCCCCGGCCAGCCGCCACAACGGCTCACCCGCGCGCGTGCAGCGCAAGTCCCATAGAGCAGTGTCGACGGCCGCCAGCGCCAGCGAGGTGATGGCGCCGACGGTCGTGGCCCTCGTCGAGGCGAACAGATCGAACCAGACGCGCTCCACCAACGCTGCGTCCGCGCCGATCAACCTCGGCAGCAGATGCTCGCGCAGCATGGCCAGCACCGAGGTGCCGCCGGTGCCGATCGTGTAGGAGTATCCGATGCCCTTGTTGCCATCGTTCGTGGTCACCTCGACGAAGACGGTCTCCTGCTTGACGAAGGACTGGACCGCGTCGGTCCGCACCGTCTCCACTTCCAGATCGACCAGCCAGGCAACCGCGTCGACGATTTCGATCATGTCCCGCATCCTCAGATCCTATATTTTCTGTATTCCTGGCGGTCGGATACTCGGGGCTTGCGCCGGACAGATCCGCCCATCGACTGCAGATCATATAGGATTCTTGCAGGAACGATAATGGTGGGCCGCAGCAGAAGAGCCGAGGAAGGATGACGCCGATGCCGCCGTCGCAGCGCACGGTACTGACCGAGACGGTCTACGACCTGATCAGGCGGCGCTTGGTCGACCGCGACATCGAGCCGGGCAGCAAGCTCAACATCCACTCCCTCAGCCTCGACCTGGACGTCTCCCCCACCCCGGTGCGGGAGGCTCTCGCCCGCCTCGAAGCCGACGGGCTGGTCGTCAAGCGAAGCCTCGCCGGATACGCCGCCGCGCCCCTGCTCAGCTCCGAGCAGCTGGAAGACCTGTTCGAGATGCGGCTGCTGCTGGAACCCGCCGCGGCCTCCCGCGCCGCGACCCGCATCAGCGAAGCCGACCTCGCCAGGCTCGACGAGCTGCTGGACGGGATGCGCCGCTCTGCTGGGGGCAGAAGCGACAAGCGGACGCTGAACCTTTTCGTCCACCACGACACTCTGTTCCACGAGCAGATCGCGGCCTCCGGAGCCAATGCCCTGATGTCCGACACGCTTCGCCGCCTGCATTCCCACACGCACCTCTACCGGCTGCACTTCGACGGCGAGATGGCGGCGGCAACCTGCCGGGAACACGAACGCATCGTCGAGGCATTGCGGGAAGCGGAGCCCGACACCGCCGCCGGCGCGATGCGCACGCACATCCGCCGAGCGCAGGATCGGATCGGCGACCCGCGCACGTCATAAGCGTGTAGAGGACGAGAAGTCGGCTCCGTCTCATGAGTGTCGGCGGCCATACGGGCCAGCGGACACGAGAGGAGCAGGACGATGACCAAGGTGACCGCGCAGATGTCGGTGTCCCTCGACGGGTTCTACACCGGACCGCGAGACCCGCAGCACCCCGAAGACATGAGCGGATGGATGAGCGGCCCCGAAGCGCCCGGATTCTTCCGGGTCAGCCGCTGGGTGGTCGACGCCATGGCCTGGCGCGAGCGGCAGGGCTTCGCCGGCGGGGAGCAGTCGGTCAACTCGGAGATCGTCAAGGAGACGTTCGCGGCGGCCGGCGCGTATGTCATGGGCCGGCGTATGTTCGACGCCGGCGAGGTGCCGTGGGGCGAGGAGCCGCCGTTCCACGCGCCGGTGTTCGTCGTCACGCACCGAGGCCGGGAAGTGCTCGAACGCCGGGGCGGCACCACCTTCACCTTCGTCACCGAGGGACTCGAGCGGGCCATCGAGCTGGCCCGGGTCGCGGCGGGCGGCAAGGACGTGCAGGTGGCCGGCGGCGGGGAGCTCGTGCGCCAAGTGCTGGCGGCCGGACTGCTCGAGCAGCTCGAGCTGCACATCGCGCCGGTGCTCCTCGGTGACGGCCAGCGCCTGTTCGACCCCAGCCTCGGCCTCGGCGCCGACGACGGCATCGAACTGATCCCGACCCGGATCGTCGAGGCGCCCGACGTCACCCACCTTCGCTACGCCGTCATCGGGCGGTCGAAGCTGGTGCTCGACGATCGCGGCGCCAGCGGCGAGCTGGTCGGGCAGGCCCGGTCAGAGGACTAGTCCCACCAGAACGCCCAGAGGTTGGCATCGATGATTCCGTCGACGTACTCGGGGAAAGAGTCTGAGTTCTGATTGACGTTGTCGGGCGCGAAGGCAAAGTGCTCGCAGGCGACGTGTGCGGCCTGGGGCCGGTCGGTCGGTGGGGCGGCGACGCTGACGAACAGGGTGTCGGGCCTCATCGCGATCGGCTGCGCGCCGAAACGGCGCGCCCAGCTGCTCAGCATCGCGACCAGGCCAGCAGTGTGCTCGGGCGCCGGGAGGCCGCGCAACACGCAGCGGGACGCGATCAGCGCGTCGATGCTGGAGACGGCCGGGACCAGAACCATCCGCGATTGCCGGAACCACTCGTTGGCCAAGAGGAACTCGACCATGCCGTTCGCGTACTGATCGGGATGGCCTTCCCAGGTCGCGGCGGGCGCGAGCCCGGGCCAGTCGGTGCCGGCCGGAGCGAGACCGGAGACGCGCTCATGCGGCTCGTAGTATTCGTTCTCCTCGTTCTCGGTGATCTCGCCGAGCCAGGCGTCGGCCAGCAGGCTCTCCGGATCGAGCTCGGGAAAATCCTGCTCCGACCCTCTGTCGAGGTGCCAACCCGGCGTCTGCTCTTCCAGGCGGTAGTCGAGGTGCTCCACGCCTGCCGGCGACCCGTCGCTGTCGAGGAGCAGCGGCCAAAGGCCGCTCACCGCGAACCCGGCACGCGCCCACGCCATGTCCTCGGACGTGGGCGCGCCCTCGCCGATCCAGAACAGCGGCCCGTCATCAGGGACCTCGACCAAGTGCCCCGGCGGCAGAGCACGTATGGCCAGCCCTATCGAGGCACCGCTCGCGTCTCGCGCCAGCTTGAGAAGCGGCGCAACGCGATCAGCAGTCATGACAGCAATCGTAGGCACCGGCACTGACACGTATTGATTGTCCTGATGCGCCGTCAGTCCGCCAGTCCGTTGAGGCGCGCCATCTCGTTCGGGCCGAGGCTGACGTCGAGCGTGGCGAGGTTCTCCGCGAGGTGCACGGGATCGGCGGTGCCTGGGATCAGCACCGTGCGCTCGTAGTGGGCCAGCAGCCAGGCCAAGCCGACCTGCGACGCGGTGGCGCCGAGTTCGCGTGCCACCGCGAGGACCGTGGCGTCCTCGGTCACCTTGCGGTATCCGGGGAACGCCGAGCCGAGCGGGATGTACGGAATCCAGGCGATGCCGTGCTCGCGGCACGTCTCGAGCACGGGTTCGGTTGCTCGATCCAGCAGGTTGTACGCGTTCTGCACGGCCTCGATTCCGACCGGAAGCGCTTGCCGCAACTGGTCTGCGTCCACGTTGCTGAGCGCGATCGAGCGGATCTTGCCGGCCTCGCGCAGTGCGGCGAGTTCGGTGAGCTGGTCGTCGAGATCAACCCTCTGTTCGCCCTCGGCGATGATTCCGGGCGCGAAGTCGAGGCGACGCAGGTAAACCAGGTCCAGGCGCTCGACTCCGAGGCTGCTGAGGTTCGCCTCGACCTGCTGGCGCAACTCTTCGGGGCGCTGCGCCGGGACGAGACCACCCTCGGCGGCGTTGTCGGCACCCACCTTCGTCGCGATGACGAGGTTGTCCGGGTACGGCGCGAGCGCTTCGCGGATCAGCTCGTTGCAGGCGCCGGCGCCGTAGAAGAAGGCCGTGTCGAAATGGTTCGCACCCGAGCGCGCGGCCAGCCGCAGAACGTCGACGGCGGTGTCCGGCGAGACGTGGCCGCCATGCGTCAGCTGCATCGCGCCGTAGCCGATGCGGGCGATGTCGCGTCCGGCGAGGTGGACGGTGGTGGCGTTGCTCGGTGTCATGAGGGCTCCCGTCCTGGCATAGTGGAGCGGAGAAAAAGCGGAGGATCCTCCGCTCTCCTCAGACTAGCAGATTCGGAGGACCCTCCGGATAATGGCCGAAGACAACACGGCACGGCGTCCGCGCGCCGACGCGCAGCGCAACCGGGAGCGACTGCTCGAAGCGGCCCGCGACGCCTTCGCCGCCGCGCGCGCTACCGGGCAGCAGCAGGTGACGCTCGATCAGGTCGCGCGGCAGGCCGGTGTCGGCATCGGCACGCTCTACCGGCACTTCCCCAGCCGCGAAGCGCTCGTCGAGGCGCTGTACCGCGAAGAAGTCGAGCAACTGTGCGCACGCGTGGAGAGCCTGCTCGCGGCGCACCGCCCCGACGTGGCGCTGCGGAAGTGGATGGACTGCTTCGCCGACTACGTGGAGGCGAAGCAGGAGATGGGCGACGCCCTGCGCGCACTGATCGACGCAGGCGTGGTGACGGCGGCGAAGTCGCGCGAGCGGCTCGCCGGTGCGTTGCGGCACCTGCTGGACTCCGGCGCGGCCGATGGAACGTTGCGGGCTGACTTGCGGCCCGAGGATCTCGTCACCGCCATCGTCGGCGTCGTCTCGGCCACTGCGATTGCCGGAGGTCGCGAACAACTCGGGAGATTGTTCGACCTCGTACTCGACGGAGCGCGCAAGCGCGTTGGGGAAGGCGCTACTGCGGATTGATGGTCGGCTGGGTGCTCGTGGGCGTGGTGGCCTGTGGGTTCGGGGTGGTCGTGGTGGTGTGGGCGGCCGCTTCGCGCCGCCCGGTTTGTCTGACCACCCGCCCACCCGTTGCGTTGGCGGGGCGAGCCGGAGTTTCAAGATCTCGCCTCCGGCGCGGGCCCTTCCCTCGGAGAGAATGCCGGAGTCTGTGGGGTGCTGCCGTTGGAGGGGCGGGCTGTGGTCCGGGGTGGCCGGGTTGCGGGTGTGTCCTCTCTCCTCGGTCGGTCCCCGGAGGCAATCAGGAACCTGCCGGGAGCTCAAGCGGCGGAGGTTTCCGCTCATGGTCGATCTTGCATCGCGCCGCTTGACCTCCCGACAGAACCCTGATCGGGCTTCGCCTGCCCGACCGAGGAGAGAACCCACCCCCTGAGGTCCAGTGCGAGCTGCGCTCGGGCCGGATCCCGTCCCGCGGCCCGGTCGCGCCCGATCCGGAAGAATCCTGCATCACCTGATCCGCGATCTCGACTCCCGATCCGGGCGAAGAGGTCGGCGCTCGGATCGCGCTTGATGGGGAGTTCTGCATCGCCCTGGCCCGATCCACCCGGTGCTCACGCGCTGCGCTCGATCGCGCAACCCGGTCGTACCCCAAGGGGAAATCCTGCACCGCTTTCGACCACACCCCTGACGCCATCTGCGCTTCCACCCCGTCCACCCCGTTCCGTCACAAGTCCCGACAACCTTCGTACGCTTCCATGCTAGACGCCACCACCGACAAAAGCCGCGAATCCAACTTTTACTGGATAAGAATAAACTCTGGATATTCCGGGCACTCGTGCGTGTTCTCCGGCGTTGAAAGAGTAGAGAAGGAATGAGCGGCCCAGAACGGTGATGCAGGATTCTTCCGCACCGAACACGACCGGGCCACGGGCCGGGACTCGGCCCGAGCGCAGCTCGCACCGGACCTCAGGGGGTGGGTTCTCTCCTCGGTCGGGCAGGCGAAGCCCGATCAGGGTTCTGCCGGGAGGTCAAGCGGCGCCCTGCAAAAACCACCACCAGCACAAACCACCGCCGCTTGACCTCCCGGCAGGTCCCTGATTGCCTCCGGGGACCAACCGAGGAGAGAGCACACCCCCGACACCCGACCACCCCGAACCCCAGCCCGCCCCACCAACGCCAGCACCCCACAAACCCCGGCATCTCTCTCCGAGAGAAGGGCCCGCGCCGGAGGCGGAATCTTGAAACCCCAGCCCACCCCACCAACGCAACGGGTGGGCGGGCGGTCAGACGAAACCGGGCGACGCGAAGCGGCCGCCCACACCCAGACAACCACCCCGACCCCACAGGCCGCCACACCCCGCGAGCACTCAGCCAATCATCAAGTCGCGTTAGTGTTCGCATCCGCTCGCACCCCGCCGCCGGAACGCGGTCCGGCGGCGGACACTAACGCTCGGGCGCCCGCGTTCATGGCAGTAAGCTGATGCTCAGCGAAGGTACGGCGAGAACGCGGAACGGGCGAACGGCATGGACGATTGGGAGATGGCTCGGCTCGGGATCCGGGCCGTGCGCACGGTGGCCAGATTCGCCGAACAGCAGCAGCGGGCGCGTGAGCGGGAGCTGAAACAGGCCTCGAAGGACGACGAGGCGGCGCGCAGGCGGAAGCGCCCCGCACAGGGCGCGCGGCCCGCGCACCCGCGGCAGAACGGCGCCCCGGGCAGCGAGGACGTCGATGCTGATGAGGCGAACGCTCCGGTGTGCCAGCCCGAGTTCGCGATGCCCGTGAATGCGGACGGCGAGATCCCGGACGATTTCCTGCCCAAATTCTGACGCGGACAGCAGAAGCGAACGCGGCAGAAGCCGGCCCAGACCGTAGCCTGGGCCGGCTTGCGCTCCCGCGATGCCGCGGGATTGTTACTCAACTAGTTGTTAGAACAGATCCCGCCGTTGATGGAGAAGGCGGCCGGGGCGCCGTCCTGGCCGGTGTCGGTGCCGTTGAAGCCGATGCTGACGGTGCCGCCGTTAGCGGCGATGGCGCCGTTCCAGCTGGCGTTGGTCACCGTGACGGTTTGGCCGCTCTGCGTCCAGTTCCCGTTCCAGCCGGACCCGATGCCCTCGCCGGCGTCAGGCCAGGTGAACGTGAGTGTCCACCCATTGATCGCGGTTGTGGAGTTGTTCGTCAGGACGATGCTCGCACCGAAGCCTCCAGGCCAGCTGTTGCTGATGGCGAAGTGGACGGCGCACGAGGCGCCAGCCGGGGGCGGGACCGTGAATGTGGCAGGTGACGATGGGATCGACGCGTTGCCCTGCGTGTCCACGGCGACCACGTCATAGCTGTAGCTCTGGCCGATCGTCAGCCCACTGAGATTGAGGGTCGTCGCGGTGGGGCTGGCTACCAGCGTCGAGCTTCCGGAGGCACCGAGGCGGTAGACCTGGTACTTGGCCACGGGGTAGGTACCCGCGGTGGCGGCGGGCCAGGTGAGGGTGGCCGTGCCGGAGGTGTTGCTCGCAGTGGTCGAACTCAGGTTGGAGACAGCCGGCTGGCCGGGCGCGCTCGGCGCCGCTGCGACGGTGCCGCCGCTGCCGGGGATCTGCAGCACCGTGAGGGTGTACGGAGCCACCGTCACGGATGATGCAGAGCTCTGCGTCGCCGACGTGATCGCGGTCGCGTTGTTCGCCAGGGTGTACGTGGTCGTCGTGCCGGATGGCGTGAAGCCGCTGTAGCTCAGGCTGGCCGTGTACGAGTTCGTCGGATCCTCGTTGTCGATCAGGACCGTGAGCGTCCCGTTCGCCTTGCGTACCGCGTGTACGCGGACGAGTGCGTTTCCCGAGGTCGAGCTGACCATCTCGTCGCCGGGCGCGGCGAGCTTGGTGAGCATCTGGACGCCGTAGTACGAGTCGAAGGGCGTATCGAGCGGAGGCTCGGTGACGCCGCTTCCGTTGGTGCCGGAGGAGAACATGCCGCCGTCGCCGTAGTCCTGCGCGCCGTCGACGGTGCTGGGCGTGCCCGGGCCGTTGTGCTGGTCCCACCAGTCCACGTTGAGCGCGCCGTCTTCGAGCCATGACATGTACATGTCCGCGCTGAAGAGGGCCGCGGGCATGGTGTCCTGGTCGATGGTGTTGTCGCTTTCGGTCACCATGATCGGCACGTTCGCCGGGTTGACGCCCGCGTACTGGCTGATCTCGGACTTGAGCGAGGTGACGATGCCGGAGATGTCGGTGGTGGTGGCCAACATCTGCGCTGTCGTCATGCCGGAGTAGGCCGGGTAGTAGTGCACGATGACGCAGTCCGTCTTCGAGCCCAGCGCCGAGAGCACCGTCTGGTTCCACGGCAGCGGGCTAGTAGTCGAGTTCGTGACGCCGTCCGGCCAGAACCCGGGCGTGGTCAGCACCGCGCAGACGTGGATGTTCGGGTCGGCCGCCTTCATCGCGGACATGTAGCTCAGGACGCCGCTCGCGTACGTACTCGGCCCGCAGTTATAGGTCTGGCTCGGCTCGCTGCCGATCGTCACCGCGCCACCGGAAGCCGCCGTGGTGCAGTGGCTGTCCGTCTCCCAGTTCGCGCCGTACGTGCCGTTGCCGTAGACCTCGTTGCCGACTTCCCAGTACTTGATGTTGTAGTTGTTGGTCACATCCGCGTTCTGCACCCACGCCGCGGCCAACGCCGCCGTACCAGTGCCGTAGTTCGTCGTGATGATCGGGCTGGCGCCGGTGGCCTGAGCCGTGCCCATGAAGTCGGTGAAGCTCGTGTTGGGGGCGTCGTAGCCGCCGGTGACGGTGTTGGTCTCCCAGTTGTAGCCGTCCGAGTATCCGCCGCCGGGGTAGCGCAGAGCGTCGATTCCGGCAGCCTTGATCAGTCCGGGCGCGGCAGCGTTGTTCATGTTGCCGTCGTACACGGCGGTGTTCAGGCCGATGGCGTTGGATGCCACCTGGCCGAGACCGGTGGTGCTGTTCACGGTGATCGCGACACCGGTGGCGGCCTCGGCGGGCGAGGCGGTGAGCCCGCCGGGAACGGCCAGGGCTGCGATCACCGCCAACGCGGACGCGAGTGCTGTGCGCCGCCGGTTCCGCGGTGCGCGGATCTTGTTGATCGGCACGAAGACTCTCCTTGAGTGGGTCGGAAGCCGTGCATCATTAGTGATCTGCGAGACTTTCCGCAGGATCGTGAGAAAGTTTCGCGCTTACTGTCGAGCAACTTTCTCGGCGAGAGTAGTCAGCGCTCTGGCATCGGTCAATCCCGCAGTTCGGTCGCCGATCCCTGCGACGGCGCGCGGCCGCGAGCCGCCCGCTGGCCTCGCGCAAGGCATTGCGGAGCGACACCTGCCGCGAGAAACTTTCGCGACCGTCAGGCCGCGGTCCTCCGCAACGCCGTGCAAGGCCTCTGGCTCGACTGCCGCACGACCAGGTGCGGCGGTATCAGGCTCACTCCGCTGGTCGGGAGGCCGGCGAGCTGAGCTAGGGCCAGTGCGACAGCGCGTCGACCGAGCTCCTGCGCGGGTACGGCCACGGCAGTCAGCTGCGGCACTGCTTGCAGCGCGAGCTGTTCGGGACAGATGGCGACCACCGAGGCGTCTTCGGGCACAGCTTTGCCGCGCTGTCTGAGCAGGTGCGGCAACAACCCGGCGATGCTTTCGTTCTGCACCACGAAGCCGCTCGTGTCGGGGTGTTCGGCGAGGATGCGGCCGATCAGCTGCGCGGCCGCGGCGAAGCTGCCGTCACACGGATGATGCGACGCCGCGATCCCTCGTTGCCGGGATCTTCGCAGGAAGCCGCCGAGCGTGCGGGCAGCGAAGCCGGTGCGTCGCCGGTACACCTCGGCGTCCGCGCCGATAAGCACGATCCGGCGGTGGCCGAGGTCCGCGAGATGATCGGCGCAGGCCGCGCCCGCCGCCGCGAAATCGAGGTCGACGCAGGTGAGGTCGGCCGGGGAGTCCGGACAGCCGATCAGCACCGAGGGCAGCGTGGTCTCGCGCAGGGTCGGGATGCGCGCGTCGTCGAGTTCGACGTCCATGAGGATCACCGCGTCGGCGAGACCGCTGGCCGCGACCCGGCGCACTCCCCCGCTGCCCTCGTCACCGGTCAGCAGAAGCACGTCGCGGCCCCGCTCGTGCGCGACGGTCGCGACCGTCAACGCCGTCTCCATCAGGATGGGCGTGTACATGTCGGTGCGCAGCGGCACCATCATCGCGATGACGTTCGACCGGTGTGAGGCCAGCGCCCGCGCGCTCGCGTGCGGATGGTAGCCGAGGTCCGCCACGGCCTGCAGCACCCGGTCGCGGGTGTCGTGGGAGATCGGCCGCTTGCCGCTGATCACGTAAGAGACCGTGCTCGCGGAGACGCCGGCCCGGGCGGCGACGTCGGTGAGGGTGACCATCCCTCATCTCCTAGCCCTTGATCGCGCCGGTGAGCGCGCCCTTGGCGAAATGCTTCTGGACGAACGGGTAGACGATGACGATCGGGACGAGGGTGAGCACGACCACCGCCATCTGCAGCGAGAGCGGGGCTGACTGGGCATGCCCGGCGACCTGCTGCGCGGCCGCGCCCGGCATGGTGGCGCCCTGGTTGACGTATTCGTAGAGCACGTACTGGATCGGCCACTTCCCGCTGTCCGCGGGCATGTAGAGCATGACGTTGAACCAGCTGTTCCAGTACCCGACCCCGTAGAACAGGGCCATCACGGCGCTCACCGCCTTGGAGGTCGGCAACACCACCGACCACAGGATCCGCCAGTCCCCAGCGCCGTCGATGCGCGCCGCGTCGATCAGATCCCGGGCCGTGTTCAGGTAGAACGCCCGGATGATCAGGATGTTGAAGACGGATACGGCGCTGGGCAGGATCAGTGCCCAGTACTGGTCGTAACCCTGGAAGACGTCGGCGACCACGATGAAGGTCGGAATCAGCCCGCCGCCGAAGAACATGGTGACGATGAAGGTCATCAGGATCAGCCGGTGGCCGTAGGAGCGCTGCCGGGACAGGCCGTAGGCGCACATGACCGAGACCGCCATCGAGATCGCGGTGCCCGCGAAGGTGATGGCGAGCGCGATGACCATCGCCCGGGTGACCACGCCGCCGCTGAGCATCTCGTGGTAGGCCCCGAGCGTCAGACCGTGCGGCACGACGACGATGCCGCCGGCGACGTTGATCGAGCCCTGCGTGGAGAAACTCGTGATCACCACACAATAGAGCGGGAAGAGGATCAGCAGCAGGATGACGGCCAGGCTCAGCATCTTGCCGATCCTGCCGAGCAGGCCTGGTTTCTCCTCCCACGCCGGGCGGGTCGGCCGGCTGCGTACACGGTTCGGGCGGGTGCCGGCCGTGCGCGTGGGAGACGTGGTGATCAGGGTCATGAGCCGCTCCGATAGAGGCCGTCCTCGCCGAAGAAGTGGGCGAGCTTGTTCGCCGCGAAGATGAGCAGGAGGGAGACGACCGCCTTGAACAGGCCGGCCGCCGCGCCGAGGCCGAAGTTGTTGGCCACGACGCCGTAGTAGTAGGCGTAGGTGTCGAGTACTTCCGAGGCACCGGAACCGACGGCGTAGCGCTGGATCAGGAACTGCTCGAACCCGACGGTGAGCGCGCTGCCGAGGCGAAGGACCAGCATCAGCACGATGACGCCGCGCATGCCGGGGAGGGTGACGTGCCACATGCGGCGCCAGGGTCCCGCACCGTCGGCCGCGGAGGCCTCGTAGAGCGCGGGGTCGATGGCGGCGATCGCGGCGAGGAACACGATCACGCCCCAGCCGGCCTCCTTCCACACCGCCTGGGCAGTGACCAGGTATTTGAACGTGCCCGGGTCCGTCATGATGTGCCACGGGCCCATCCCCTGGGTGGTCAGGAAGTGGTTGAACACGCCCGCGCCGCCGAGCATCTGCTGGAACAGGGTGATGACCAGCACCCAGGAGAAGAAGTGCGGCAGGTAGACCACGGCCTGCACGATCGAGCGGGCTTTGGAGCTGAGCACGGAATTCAGCATGATCGCGAGGGCGATCGGGATCGGGAAGTAGAGCACGAGCTGCACGAAGCTGAGCACGAGGGTGTTGGCGAAGGCGTGCCAGAAGTTGGGGTCGGCGAACAGCTGCTGGAAGTTGGCCCATCCGGCCCACGGGCTGTGCAGGAAGCCGGCGATGTAGTCGTAGTACTGGAATGCCGTGACCGTGCCGAACATCGGCAGATAGTTGAACGCGAGCACCAGCGCGAGGGCCGGCAGCGTCATGATGATGAGGGTTCTGTCGCGGCGCAGCCGGATGCGCCAGTCGAGTCGGGGTTGCACGTCGCGTCTCCTGTTCACCGCGGAGTACCCGTCCCGCCCCGACGCCGCGGAGTAGGACGGGCAAGAGCCGCGTCGCTTTACTGTCCGGCGCCGTAGATGTCGTATACGTTCGTCTGGTACCAGGCGACCATCGCGTCACCGCCGCTGGATTTCCAGGTCTTGAGTGCCGCCTGGAAGTCGCCGACCGCCTTCGTGCCGCAGGTGACCTGCGTGATGATGTCGTTGACCTCCTGCGCGGTGGAGACGCTGGAGTAGCGCGAGGGCACGGTGACGTTCATGTTCCAGAAGGTCGGCTTGTAGGCCTGCTTGACGGCGGCCGCCGACCAGGCGCAGTAGGCCTGGGTGATCGAGGAGTAGCCCGGGTTGCTCACCACGCTCTGCGGCGAGGCGAGGAACTGGTAGGTCTGCTCGTTCGCCTCCTTCTGGCCGGTCGCCGTGTAGGTCGGGCCGGCCGCGCCCATCGACCAGTCCGCGCCTTCGACCCCGTAGTTGATCAGCGTGTACTCGTAGGATCCGAACGGGGCCGCGAGGTAGTCGGCGATGCGCAGGCATTCCTCGATCTGGCTGGATGACAGGTTCTTGTTCAGGTAGCTGATCTCGGACGTGGACGGGCCGAGCGCGATCGTCGGCGTGGAGCCGTCGGAGGCGAAGAGCGGGAACGCGCCGCGGACGTAGGCGGGGTTCGCGGCGCGGCCGCTTTGCGCGTCCATCACGTTCCAGCCCCCGGTGCCGCCGGGCTGCACGAGTTCCTTCCCGCTGTAGAAGCGCTGGGTGGCGTTGCTCGTGTCGTTGGCCAGCGCGTCCGGGTGGACGTAGCCGGATTTGGCCAGCTTGTAGGCGAACTCGAGCGCCGGGATCATCTGCGGCGACTCGAACCCGCTGTGCACCTTGCCGTCCTGCACGAAGAACCCGCCGGACGGGACCTTGTAGATCTGCTGGATCATCAGCCAGAGCACGTCGAAGGCCCACACGTTCGCCTTGGGCGCGGTCAGCTCGGCACCGAGCTGGTACAGGTCGTCGGCGCTCTTGACGTCGGCGGGATCGATGCCCTTCGCGTCGAACACGTCCTTGCGGAAGTACAGCGCGCCGGCGAACGCCTGGCCGGTCACGAACGACGGGATACCGTACAGCTTGCCCTCCCAGGCGCCGGCCTCCCAGCCGCCGGAGGGGATCGCGGCGAGGTTCGGGTACTTGCGTATGTTGCTGCCCGACAGGTGCGAGGTCAGATCGGCGAACTTGCCCGCGGCCAGCTCGCCGACGTTGAGCGAGGCGTTCCACCAGCTGGGCAGCTGGATCCAGTCGGGCAGTTTGTTGCCGGCGACCAGTGTCGGAATGGTGTTGTTGTAGGTGTTTCCGTTAGCCGGATTCACCGCCAGGTGCGCGCCGAGCGCCTTGTCGATCGCCTGGTAGTAGGCGTTTCCCGCGGTCGGGATCGAGCCCCACAGCGGCGTGATCGCGCTGTAGGAGCCGCCGGATCCGGGGACCTGGCTGACGGTCTTGACCAGGTTGGTCGGGTAGTTCAGGTAGCCCGGATCGGTGAGCGCGCCGTTGACGCCGGTCACGCTCGGAATGTCAGGCTTCGTGCCCGCGGCCAGCGGGACGTAGTCGGGCAGCGAGGTCTTGAGCCCCTTCGAGCTCACTCCGCCCGACGCACTCGCACTACTGCCACAGGCCGCCAGCAGCGGTACGCCGACAGCCGCGGCGCCGGCGCCGAGTGCGGAATTGCGCAGCAGGCTCCTGCGACTGAGCCCGAATCCACCGTTGTGCATCGTGAGTAGCCCCTTCTCATCGTCGAGATGTGTGCGCGCCGGCGCACCGGCGCGCCACGGGAGGGGCGCGGGACGGGTGCGCGGGGGTAGGGCGACGAGGCGCCGGTCGAAGCGCTTCGATGTCGCCGAGAGATTACGCGAGCTTGCGGCTTCCCGCAAGGAAACTATCGTGGCTTCACGCGAGAAAGTTTCTCTCGCATGGTAGTTTCCTGGCAGTATCGGCAGGCCAGGCCTCCTTCAGGGGGCGAGCCGTTGCCGCGCGGCGAAGTCGTCGATACTCTCCTCAAGGAAACTTTCTCGATCACATCCGAGATACTTTCCAGCAGCCCCGTCCGCGAGACCGGTCGGTACTCGCCGGCCTGTGGCCGGGCCGAGCTCCGCGACCTCGTGCGCCCCGCTCCGAACCAGGCTGAAAGGCCCCCACTGGTGACCGCGACGTTCAGCAATCCGATCCTGCCCGGCTTCCATCCCGACCCGAGCGTCTGCCGCGTCGGCGAGGACTACTACCTCGCCTGCTCGAGCTTCGAGTACTTCCCCGGGATCCCGCTGTTCCACAGCCGCGACCTCGTGCACTGGCGGCAGATCGGCAACGCGCTGGACCGGCCCGGCCAGCTGAGCCTTCCCCCCACCACCGGCTCCTCCTCCGGCGGGATCTACGCCCCGACGCTGCGTCACCACGACGGCCGGTTCTGGCTGATCACCACCAACGTCAGCGCCGGCGGCAACTTCCTGGTCACCGCCACCGACCCGGCCGGGCCCTGGTCCGATCCGGTCCCGCTGCCCGAGGTCGCCGGCATCGACCCGGACCTCGCCTGGGAGGAGGACGGCACCTGCTGGTGCACCGTCGCCGGGGTCAGCCAGGTGCGCATCGACCCGTACACCGGCCGGACGCTCGGCGAGCAGGGCCGCATCTGGTCCGGCACGTCCGGAAGCAAGGCGCCGGAAGCCCCCCACCTCTACCGCATCGGCGAATACTGGTACCTGATGATCGCCGAGGGCGGCACCGAACGCGGCCACGGCGTGTCGATCGCCCGCGCCGCCGGGCCGAACGGACCGTTCGAACCCTGCCCGGCCAACCCGATCCTGACCCACCGCGGCACCGAGCACCCGATCCAGAACACGGGCCACGCCGACCTCGTCCAGGGACCGGACGGCTCCTGGTGGATGGTGCTCCTCGGCGTGCGCCCGGGCGGCGGCACGCCCGGCTGGCACGTGCTCGGCCGCGAGACCTACCTCGCTCCGGTCAGCTGGGCCGACGGCTGGCCGGTGGTCGGGGAACTGGCGCTCGATCAGCCCGCGCCGCCGTGGCCGCTGCAGCCGGACACGTCCGCCGCAGAGCCCGAACGGGACGACTTCGACCTGAGCGAGTTCGCGCCGCGTTGGATCTCGCTGCGTTCGAGGTCTGAGCAGACCTCGACCACGAAGGAGCGGCCCGGCTGGCTCACCCTCCACGCCGTCGGCGACTCGCTCGACGCCGCGGACGTGACCTTCATCGGCCGACGCCAGCAGCACACCTCATGCTTCGCGCGCACACTCGTCGACGCGACGAGCGGGCGGGGCGGCCTGGCGCTGCGCCTCGACGAGCAGCACCACTACGAGATCGAGGCGGGCGACGGGCAGGTGCGGGTCATCGCGCGGATCGGGTCGCTGCGCACGACCGTCGCGACCCAGGCCCTACCGGCGTCCGGCACCGCGACCCTCGTCGTCGATATGGCCGCGACCACCCAGGTGCGCGACGCGCGTACCGGACCCGACACCGTGACCTTCGCCGTCGAGGAGGCCGACGGCACGCGCACACAACTGGCCCAGCTCGACGGACGCTATCTCTCGACCGAGGTGGCCGGCGGCTTCACGGGCCGCGTGATCGGCCTGTACGCGGCGAGCGGAGTGGTCCACTTCGACTGGTTCGAGTACGGACAGCCGCCCCGCTGACCGTTCCGGCCGGGAGTCGGCCCGCCCGGGATGAGGCAGGTGTGACAATGGACGTGGTGAGCGCGGTGAAGACGGGCCGGGCCGAGTGAGGGAAGGCGACCGTGGCGGACAAACTGCCTGAGGTACCAGGCGCGGACGGGGCGAACCCGCACGAGGACGGGCTCAAGCCGGTCACCATCGCCTACATCGCGGAGTCGGCGGGCGTGTCCGTCCCCACCGTCTCGAAGGTACTCAACGGGCGGGCGGGTGTCTCCGACGACACCCGCGCCCGGATCGAGGAGCTGATCTCCCGGTACGGCTACCGCAAGCCGCCGAACCGCAGCAACGTCGTCGAGCTCGTCTTCCGCGAGCTGGAGAACATGTGGGCGGTCGAGATCATCCGCGGCGTCGAGCGCATCGCCCGGAAGAACCGGATAGGCGTGGTCGTCTCCCAGTTCGGCCTGCACGACTCGAACGGCTCGCCGCTCGAGGACACGGTCGAGCGCCGTCCGCACGCCGTGCTCTCCGTCGCCCAGCTCTCCGAGGCCGAGCGCGAACAGCTGGCGGCCAAGGGAATCCCCTTCGTCGTGTTCGACCCGGCCGAGGAGCTGCCCGACGACGTCGCGTTCGTCGGGGCGACCAACTGGCGCGGCGGACGCTCGGCCACGCAGCACCTGATCGACCTCGGCCACCGGCACGTCGCCATGATCGCCGGCCCCGGCCACGCCTACTGCCGGGCCCGGCAGGCGGGATTCACCTCCGCCATGACCGCGGCGGGTCTGGACGCGAGCACGGTCGTCGTCGCCGGCCTGACCCGCGAAGGCGGCTACGAGGCGGCCCGCGACCTGCTGGCCGGCCCCGACCGCCCGACCGCGATCTTCGCGTCCAACGACCTGCAGGCGCTCGGCGTCTACCAGGCCGCGCGCGAGGCGGGCCTGGCCATCCCGGCCGACCTGAGCGTCGTCGGCTTCGACGACCTCCCGGTCGTCGCGTGGATGGATCCGCCGCTGACCACGGTGCACCAGCCGCTGACCGAAATGGCCATCGCCGCCACCGAACTCGCGCTCTCCCTCGGCCGCGGCGAAAAAGCCCCCCAATCCGGAGTGGAGATCGCCACCCGCCTCGCGGTCCGCGGCAGCACCGCCCCGCCGGCCCAGTCCGACTGACGCCGCGTCGGCGATACCGGCGTATCAGGGCACGAAATCAGCGGGCTACACCGCTTGCGAATCCATTGGTCTAGACCAGAATCCGGGCCACTGCTACGGTGGCGGACGTATGACCGTGCCCTGATGTGCACGGTCAGCGGGAGGACAGCGGGCGGGCGTCGCCGTGCGGCGTCAGCCAGCGGGGACGGACGGAGGGTTCGCGGGTGCGCATGCGGCGGTGGCAGATGCTGCGGATGACGGTCGAACAGTTGCGGCGTCGCTGGATCCGCGCGTTGGCCGTGGTGGCGGGCGTGCTCGTCGCGGTGACGGGGTTCACCGTCCTCACCGGGTCGGTATCGACGCAGCGCGCCCAGCTGAACGGCTTGGTACAGGCCAACAGCCGCGGCGCCTACGACCTGCTGGTGCGCCCGTCCGGCAGCGAGACGGCGCTCGAGACCCAGCGCGGTTTGGTACGCGGCAACTACCTCTCCGGGCAGTACGGCGGGATCACCACCGCGCAGTGGCACCAGATCCAGCAGCTCTCCGGGGTGCAGGTAGCCGCACCGGTCGCCATGCTCGGCTACGTCCCGATCCAGGGCACCGCGTACGTCGATGCGACCGCCCAGGTGGATCCGCGGCTCACGCAGCAGGTCGTGAAGGTCTCGAACACCTGGGTCACCGACCGCGGGCTGACGAAGATCCCTGATCCGGGCGCGGTATACGTGTACGTCACCAAGAACCCGGTCGTCTGGCCACAGTGGCGGGACACGTCGAACCCGCAGGACGGCACCGAGTACGTCTACCAGGGCCGCACTGTATCGCCGGACACCTCGTCCTGCGGCGTGTCGGATCCGTCCGTCCCGGTAGAGGTATTGCCGAGCGGCGCTTTCACCCCGATCTGCGCGGCCGGCGGCCTGAACGAGGTGAACGCGCGTCCGGCCGCGGTCCCGACGAATCAGTACACGTCGTCGGTGCGCACGTCCTTCTCCGTCGCCCGGCTGAATCCCGACGGCACGTTCACGACCGACGACGACTTCAATCAGCTCGGCGAGATCAAGCCGACCGAGTCGGCACGGCTTGTCGCCCCTGTCCCCTGGCTGCTCTCCCTCCTCGTCGCCGCGATCGATCCGCAGTCAGAAGACCAGATGGTGGCCCTGGACCACGCCGTGACCGCGGGAAGCCCGCTGACGTCCGCCGACAAGCCAGAGGTCGACACGACGGCGAAGGTGCTCAACTCCTCGGCGCAATTCGTCTCCGTGCCGCTACTGCTCTCCGACTCCGGCAATTACGACGAGCAGCTGTCCGCCGCGGTACAGACCTTCGCCGATCAACCAGTCGTCGACGGCGCCCCGACGTCGTCCGCGCTCTCCGCACTCGCGAAGACCACCGCGACCACGCGGACGACGCAGAGCTATGACGCGAACTCCGTCTACGCCAGGACCGTCCTGCCGAGCGCCAACCTCGACCCGTCCTACACCGGCGTGCTCGGCAACGGCCTCGAGACGGCGAGCGGGCTGGTGTATCTCAATCCACGCATCCAGTCCGGCCAAACCTCTTACAGTGCCTCTACATCCGGCATCCTCTCGCCGCACGCCGACGGCGTCGCCGACGCGCAGAAGCTCTGGCCGGTGCCCGGCAGCGGCCTGACATCCGTCGACGCCAGCGCCGTCGACAACCCCTACGCCCAGGACTACACGACCCGTGCGCTCAGCGAGGTGGGCAACCTGCCCAGCAGCGACGACGTGGCCGGCTTCGCAGTGGGCGAATACGACCCGGCGAAGCTGCGGCAGTTCTCCCAGCTGTCGTCAGTCGCGCTGGAGACCTTCCAGCCGACCACCGACACAGGCGGCAACACGAGCAGCACGGGCCTGCTCGACGGCCGCACCCTCGGCGCCGACTCCAACCCGGGCGGCTACGTGGCCACTCCCCCGCAGCTGCTGACGACGATGGCCGCGGTGCCCTACATCCTAGACTCCTCGGACCCGCAGCAGGCGGCGCCGATCTCCGAGGTCCAGATCCGGGTGTCCGGAATCACCGGCGTGGACGCGTCTTCGGCGAACCGGCTGGCCGCGGTGGCCAAGGAGATCGAGGACAGCACCGGTTTGAGCGTCGACATCGTGGCCGGCTCTTCGCCCACGACGGTCACCGTGGACCTGCCGGCCGGCCGCTACGGTCGTCCGGCGCTGACTCTGTCCGAGCAGTGGTCGCGCAAAGGCGTGGCCGCCGTCCTGGTCAACGTGATCGACGACAAGAGCATGATGCTGTTCCTGCTCGTGCTGCTCGTCTGCGTCCTGTTCGTGGCGGACGCAGTCGCCGCCTCGGTGCGCGCTCGTCGGACCGAGCTGGCAATCCTTGCGTGCCTCGGCTGGACCGGGCGCCGCCTCGCCGCGCTGATCCTCGGCGAGGCATTCCTGCTCGCCGGAGCGGCCGGCCTACTCGGCGCCGCCCTGGCCAAGCCGATCGGGGCGGTCACGGGCGTACATATCAGTGTCCTGCGGAGTCTGACCGCGATCCCGCTGGCACTCGCCGTCGCCGCAGTAGCCGCCGCTGTCCCCGCCCTGCGGGCCGCGCGCTCGCATCCGGGCGAAGGCCTGCGCCCGCACGAGGGAAGCGAGACCCGTCGCGGCCGAGCCGCCGCACGCCGCGGCCGGGGCCAGGTGCGCTCCACCCGGATGCTCGCCTGGCGCTGGACCCTGCGCACGCCCGGCCGCACCGCGGCCTCGATCAGCGCGCTGGCGCTGGGGATCGGCGCAGTGGGCGTGCTCGTCGGCATCGACACGGCGTTCCACGCCAGCAGCTCCGGCAGCCTGCTCGGAGCCGCCGTGGGCGTCCGAGTACGCGGCGTAGACGAGGCGGCCGCAGCCATCACCCTCGTTCTGTCGCTGCTCGCAGCAGCCGACGTGATCTACCTCGGCGCCCGAGAGCGCGAGGCCGAACTCGCCTCGCTCCGCGCCGCCGGCTGGACCGACCGAGACATCAGGAGCCTCATTCTCTGGGAGGGCGCCGTCGTAGCCCCTTGCGCCGCCGTGCTCGGCGCGATACTCGGCGCGGCAGCCACCCAACTCCTCGTGCACACAGTCCCCGTCGAGGTCTACGCGGCCCTCGGCCTACTCGCCGTCCTCGCCCTCGCGATAACCCTCGCCGCCTGCTTGATCCCCGCCCGCCTCGCCGCCCGCGCACCCCTCGCCCAGGTGCTGGTAGCCGAGTAGCCGGACCCACCGCACCACATCCCCGTACGTCATATAAGCCCTCTTTCCCAAATGAGTCCGATTCCACATCTTTTGTCACCCCCGGCACCTACACTTGAAGTACACGGTCGAACATGGACCACAGGGAGCCCGGGGAGGGGCGATGGGGACGGTGGAGACGTCGCAGGACGCAGAACTGGCCGCGTTCGTGAAACTACGGCACCAGATGAAGAAGCTCGCCGAGCGAATGCTGGATCGGGCCCAGGCAGCCGATCTGTGCGGACGGCAACACTTCTACGCCGGTGCCAGATCACCACCGACCACATCGAGCCGACCGATGCTCAACCCAAGGATCTTCGGGCTTCCTGCATCCAGCAGCCCGGCAAGCGCCGAGCGCGCGCAGCCGGCGATGTGCGCATCCAGCAAGACGAGGTCCACGCCGCCGAGATCCAGGCCGCCGAGATCCAGGCCGCGGTCCGACGGTGGGAACGAGGCGCTTCGGTGCTCATCCCACAGCCGCGAAAGCCGCGCGCATCGCGTCACCCTTGCCGTCAGCATCACACACCGACAAGGCACTCGTAGCCCAAGACGGCACTACTGCGAGTTGATGATCGGCTGAGTGCTCGTGGGGTGTGGTGGCTTGTCGGGTCGGGGTGGTCGTCGTGGTGTCGGCGGCCGGTTCGCGCCGCCTGGTTCGTCTGACCGCCCGCCCACCCGTTGCGTTCACGGGGCGGGCTGCAGTTTCAAGATCTCGCCTCCGGCGCGGGCCTTCCCTCGGAGAGTGCCGAGGTCTGTGGGGTGCTGGCGTCGGCGGGGCGGGCTGGGGTCCGGGGTGGTCAGGTGGCGGGGGCGTGCTCTCTCCCCGGTCGGTTCCCGGAGGCAATCAGGAACCTGCCGGGAGCTCAAGCGGCGGAGGTTTCCGCTGATGGTCGATCTTGCATCGCGCCGCTTGACCTCCCGGCAGAACCCTGATCGGGCTTCACCTGCCCGACCGAGGAGAGAGCACACCCCCTGGGGGAGCGGTACGAGCTGCGCTCGGGCCAAGTCCCGTCCGGTGGCGCGGTCGCGTTCGATCCGGAAGGATTCTGCATCGCCGTCATCCGAGCATCCCGATGCTTGATCTGTGCGATGGGGTCGGTGCTTCGGTCGCGCTTGATGCTGGATCTTGCATCGCCGTCATGCTGTCGACCCTGGTCCTGTACCTCGCGGCAGAATCCCGCGGGCCGGCCGCGTTCGATGCGGACGGATTCTGCATCGCCCTGATCCGAGCATCCTGAACCATCGGTGAAGGTGTCGGTGCTCGGTCGCTTGGCGCTGTCGCACGCCGAGGGGAATTCCTGCACCGCTTTCGGCCACACCCCTGACGTCATCTGCCCAGTCATCCCGTTCACCACCCTCCCGTCACAAGCCCCGATCCCCGTACTCTTCCATGCTAGATGCCACCACCGACAAAAACCGCGAGTCCGACTCTTCACTGGATAAGCAAAAATTCTGGAGATTTCCGGGCACTCGGGCGTTCTCGCCGGCGTTGAAGGAGTAGGGAGGGAATGAGCTGCCCAGAACGGCGATGCAGGATTCTTCCGGATTGAGCGCGGCCGGGCCAACGGGACTCGGCCCGAGCGCAGCTCACACCACTCCCCAGGGGGTGGGCTCTCTCCTCGGTCGGGCAGGCGAAGCCCGATCAGGGTTCTGCCGGGAGGTCAAGCGGCGCGATGCAAGATCCAGCATGAGCGGAAGCTACCGCCGCTTGACCTCCCGGCAGGTCCCTGATTGTCTCCGGGGACCGACCGAGGAGAGAGCACACCCCCGCAACCCCACCATCCCGAACCCAACCCGCCCCACCAACGCCAGCACCCACGCGGACCCGGCAATCTCTCCGAGGGAAGGGGCCCACGCCGGAGGCGAAATCTTGAAACCCCAGCCCGCCCCGCCAACACTCAGCCGATCATCAATTCGCTCTAAGCACTGTTCAGAGTCCAGCTCTCTGGTCGATGGGCGGGATTTGGTGTCAGCCTGCTAGAACGCCGCGCGTGGCGCGCTGCCGAATCAGCTCATATTTAGATCAGGCCACTGAGAACCCTGGTGCGCGGTCCGTCTGTGCCCTAGTTTGAGTGTCGTCTGATCATGGGGGAACGGTATGCCTGTCAACGACCGGTCCGACCGGCGCCCTGAAGGAAAGACCGCGTGGGGCCGGCGGATCTTCCACGGCGTGTCCGCTGTCCTGCTCGCCGCCACTATCGTGCTCGGCTGCTTCGAGATGAGCTGGGCGAGCCAGGACGCCGCTCAGGGCATGGCATTCGCGGCCGCTCCCGCATGCCCGCCAGGCGCGGCACCCACCGGTAACTGCGTCGGGTGGGAACAAGTGACGGTCAGCAGTGTCGTAGTGGGCAAGAGCGCCGTCGGTGTTCACCTGAGTCTCGGAGGGCAGACGCTCTCGTTCGGGAACAAGACCGCCTGGCCCTCGACCCTGACCTCGGGAGCCTCCATCCCGGTGCTCGTGTGGAGGAACGAGGCTCAGGCACTGCGCGACCCGAGCGGTGAGATTCTTTACAGCGACAACGCCGCAGGGCACGGCCGCTACGACGACATCGCCACGGCCTTGTGTCCGTTCGGCTTCGTGCTCGGCATGTACGTCTGGCTCGGTGCGCTGGACGCCCCTCCGCTACGAATGCGCCGTCCCCGGTTGTGGCTGTCCCTCAACGTGATCGGCGGTTCAGTGGGGGCCGCACTCTTCGTGGCCGGCGTGACGATCCAGGACACCAGATCGGTGGATTCGGGAATCATCGGCGGGGTGATCGTCCTCGTCCCGGGTCTGCTCGTCACCACCGGGATCGCGGTGCTCGTGCGGCGCCATCGCGTGCGGGCTGCGGAACTGCTCGCCGGCTAGGGATGGTCGCAGTCCACCCAGCCGCATGACCATGATCTGGATCCTGCACAATCCCTCTGGCCGTATCGGCCAACGTCGGGGGGCGGCATCACTGATCAGAACTCGAAGACCATGCCGCCCGGCGGGAGTCGAGCTTCGATTCAAGCTGCCGCCGACGGGCGGGCCACTCGGTGTCAATGATCGAGAAGATCGCAGAGTCGCGCAGCATGCCCCCTTCGCCCGGCGCCCAAGAGCGCGAGACCTTGCGCAGCACGCCCTCGAGTCGGGCGCCGACGCTCTCGATCGCCGCGCGGGACCGGGTGTTGCGGGCGTCCGTTTTCAGGTCCACCCGCGCCACCTTCCATTCTTCGAACGCGTGCCGAAACAGCAGGTATTTCGCCTCCGTGTTGATCCCGGTGCCCTGCGCGGACGCTGCGAGCCAGGTGAAACCGACTTCGACCGCATACAGTCGCCCGTCCTCGATGCAGCGCGGATCCCAGAAGGCGGTGACACCCACCTCCCGGCCGGACGCCTTGTCGATCTGCGCGTAGGGAACAAGCCGACCAGCGTCGGCCAGTCCACGCAGTTGGTTTACGTAGTCGGCGACCTCGTTCGCGGTGAATGGGACCTCCGTGTACTCATACGACTCCTGTGACTCCGATGCGGCGATGGCCAGCGCCGCCACATGCCGGCGGTCAAGCGGCTCGAGGCGCACGCGCTGACCTTCGAGAGCTGGAGCTTCGAATCGGAAACTCATGTGAAGGACTGTAGTTGAGACCGCTCTCGGCAGTGACGTCATCTCGACGACGCAATCCGGGCGGACAGTGCTCGTTCTCTGATCTGAAGTGGATGTGCGGGACGTAGTGCTGCTTCAGGCGCCGCCGCCGCGCCCTGTCCCTACAGCGGCATACGGTGTGGCACGATCGACCCGCGTCGAGGAGGATGGGGTGCGTCGATGAACCCTTCGTCGGGTGCGCTGGAGGGCGGTTGCCTTGACCGGAATCGAGGCTTCGACCTCTGCTCCCGCTTTGCCGCGCTGGTTCGGACCCAGGGCCAGCCCGGAGGATCCGGCCGTCTCGGCCTTGATCGACCGCGTCGCGTGCGGGGCCGGATGGGCAGACGTCGGCGGTGGGTTCAACCTCAACGTGCGGATCGACGCTGAACCGCCGGTTGTCCTTCGGGTACACAGGCCGTGGCCAAGTCGCGGCCGGGTGCTTGGGCTGCGGCGCCTGCGCGAGCGACTTCAGGGCACGGGAGTCCGAGTCGCTAGGCCGATTCCAGCTGGGAGCGGCGACATCGTGAGGGTTGCTGATCGTTGGGCTGAGATTGAGGAGTTCATCGACCACGTCGAGCCGCCGGCGGGCGAGGAGTCCTACGTCCGTCTATTCGAGGAGCTCGGACGCCTTCACACTGCGCTCAAAGCAGTCTGGGAGCCTGGTCCGCCCGAACCCCTCGACGACCACAGGACATTCGGGCAGCTGCGTTACTCCATCGGCTTCACACGCCGCAGGTTCGGACCCCGCAGCGAGCCGGTCGTGCGTCGTATGCGCCACCTGGCCGGCGAGCTCTCCAAGCTCCGGGAGGAGGTCGAACTGCCATGCGCTCCGATTCACGGGGACTACAAGTTGGGCAACGTGGGGGAAGTGTCAGACGGTTCATGGGCCACCTTCGACCTGGATTTCGCGAGGGTCAGGGAGCGGCTGTACGACGTCGCGGCCAGCCTGAACCACGTCTCACAGAGCGGCCGCCCGCCGGGAACCCTTGGCCCGGTCGAATCGCTTGAGCCGCGACGACTGCTCGACGCCTACGAGAGCACGGCTCCGGAACCGCTGACTCCCGACGAGCACCGCTGGCTCCCCGGGGCTCTGACCTTTATACCCCTGCACTGGGCTGCCACCTCAGGACTCGTGGGCGACTCGATCCGGGAGGCCGAGAGCGCGATGACCGCCGCCGAGGCCTGGTGGTCGCGCCGGGCTGAGCTGTCGTCGTAGGTGTAGTCGTAGGTTCCGCGACCGATGCGAGATAGAACGACTCGGCGACGGGTTCGGCCTGTCGCGGGCGATACGGGACGCCACGATTCCCCCACGTCATAAACCGTTTGAACAAAATGGGCCGCGCGGCTACCGTCGGCCGCATGTTCTAGAGACGGCATAGGTCGAGACACATACCAGGCACAGCCCGGCCCGACAGCGGTCGATCCCTTCGACGCTCTGCGCTGAGCGCTGCCCTTGTTTCCCCATGCCGTCGACCACCGCGTCTGCTGCGGTCTTCACCCTTCTCGATCGATCGGTCGCGATGGGCGGTCGGCATGCCATCGAACGATTACCTCGAGGAGAATGCTGATGTCTCAACGCTGTGACGTGTGCGGCAAGGAGCCGCGCTTCGGCAACCAGGTCGCGCGCCTGGGCCGCAACGCTCAGCGGCGGCGCGTGCTCGGCCGCTCGGCGCGGATGTTCCGCCCGAACATCCAGCCGGTCAAGGCGACCGTCGACGGCCGCCCCGTGAAGCTCAAGGTCTGCACCGCCTGCCTCAAGGCCGGAAAGGTCCAGCGCCGCTCCGCGTAGTGTCTGCCGCACTCAAGGCGGGGTCCGCACCAGCGGGCCCCGCCCCCGGTGGGCATCGAAGATGCGCAGACCCCACTGATCGATCAGCTCTGGGCGCGGCAGGAATACGCCGTCGAAGAGCAGTACGGCATCCGTAGGGGCCGTCGTCGCCGGGCGAGGGCCCAAGGGTTCGCTGCGGCGGCGTTCGAAGCCAGTCACGGGCCTCTCGTGCGGGCGACGGTCAGGCGGGCTTGACCAGGATCGCCTGGATGAGCTGGGCCCGGTCCTGCTCGAGGTTGTCGAGGAAGGTGCCGACCTTCCGCTCAAAGTCGGGGACGAAGACCTGCAGACCGAGGGTGGGGGCGGCGCCGGCCATCCAGGCGCGCATGAATGCGGCCGAGTCCGTTGTCAGGTCGTTCCAGGCGCGGACTTCGAAGCCGGTTTCCTCGACGAGCTCGCGCAGGCGTGGCGCCGTGACCAGGTGGCTGGCTTCGGGGTTCTCCGCCCACATGACGGGGAACAGCAGCGGCTCGACGGGGCCGGCTACGGCGTCCCATAGGGCGAGGCGGCCGCCGGGGGCGAGGACGCGCCAGGCCTCTTCGTAGAGGCCGGCCTTGTCCTCGATGTTCATCTGCACGTGCTGGCTGATGACGACGTCGAAGGCGGCGTCTTCGAACGGCAGGTCGAGGACGTCGCCTTCTCGCACGTCGATCAGGCCGCTCAGGCCGGTCAGGGCATTGAGCCACTTCGAGGTGTCGCAGTACTCGGCGGTGAAGTCGACTGCGTTCACGTGGCAGCCCACCTTGTGCGCCAGGTAGCGCGCCGTGCCGCCGACGCCGCTGCCTGCGTCGAGGACGCGATCGTCGGCTGTGACGGCGGCCAGGTCGACGATGGCGTTGGTGGCCAGGCGGCCGAGGATGTGGAAGTCCTCCATCAGCTCGAGCGCGGAGGCGTCTACTGCGTCGAGTCGGTAGCCGGCGTCGAGTAGCGCGCGCTCGATGCGCTCGCGCGTGGTTCCGGTGGCGTAGGGGTTCGGGACCGACGGCGTTTCGGTGGGCATCGATGGCATCCTCAGTGGCTCGGCGGGCGGACCAGGGCGGCGGAGCGCAGGCTTCGAGTGTGTCAGGGTTGAGATTCTCCCGCGTCTCCCGGGTGGAAGCTGCAGACCTCGTGCCACCTGGGCGAACAGGACGCTCCTGCGGCGAGCAGACCGCCTTCGGCCCCGCCGCGCCAGGCCCTACCGTGCCAGGGCCGTCCCGCGCGCCGCGCCCGGGCGCCGCCGCCTCGCCTCAGGACCCGGATTCCGGCTCGCGCCCGAGCACGCCGCGGACGTACTGTGCCTGGCCGACGTGCATCAGCGTGTCCTGCACGACGCTGATCAGCCGGACGCCGAGGGTGACCGGCGGGTTCCAGGAGCGGTCGACGATCCGGTCGAAGTCCGCGTCCTGCAGACCCCGGACGTACTCAACCGTCTGCGCGTGGACCGCGTCGTGGTAGTCGAGCAGCATCTGCGCGTCGTCGACCCGGACGGAGCCGACCTCCTCGCTGGTGTGGCCGTAGCCGATCGCCTTGTCGTCGAAGGGCAGGCCGAAGCGCTTGGCCCAGCCGCCGGCGAGCCAGACCTGCTCGAGGCCGGCGGCGTTCGCGACGTGGTCGTCCTGAACCCGCGTCAGGTGCCAGATGAGCCAGGCGATCGAGTTCGCGGCGGGGTCGATGCGGCGGGTCATCTCCTCGGCGTCGAGGTCTTCGATCGCCGCGTGGACGGCTTCCTGGACGCGGCCGAAAGCGTCCGTCAACAGTTCGGCACCGGTGGTCATCGCTGCTGCTCTCCTGTGCTCTCGATCGGGTCGTCTCAGCCCCGTCCACCAACGTAACGCACCGGGGAGCGCCAGGGGCCTTCGGCTCCCGGCCCGACACGCGGCGACGTACGGCGCCCCGCGCTCCTGCGGATGCCGGTCGTTCCGGTGCCGACTTACCATCGAATGAGGTGCCGGAGCGCTACGGAGGTAGGTGGCGATGGCCTTGCACTATCCGGGCCGCGAGCGGCCGCACGCCGGGGCGGTGCAGAACTCCTGCGGCGGGAGTCCGCTCGCGCTCGTCGCCGACGACGGGACGGTCACCGCGTGGACGAGGGCGGCCACGCAGATGCTCGGGCCGAGCGCGGAAGACGCCGTGGGCCGACGTGCCGAATTCTTCCTCGGGCCGGACGACGGCCGCGCGCTCTCCGAAACCGCAGGTCAGGTCCCCGGGCGCGACGGCTGGTCCGCGAACGTGCGCACGCCGCCGGGGGACCAGGTGCCTCTGCGGGTCACCCGCCTGTGGCGTGCCGCCGACGACGTCTCCTGGCTCCTGTGGGCGCCCGCGGACCCCGACGTCACCCCACCGCGCGCGGCCACGCGCTGGTCTCCGGTCGGCCGCCCGGCCCCGGGCGCGGCCGTCTGGGATCGATCCCTCCGCTGCGTGATGGCCGACGACGTCATGGAACAGGCCGAGGGCATCCCGCGAGGGCGGCTGCTGGGCCACCGGATGGCGCAGATCCTGCCCGGGATCGACTCCGATGCGCTCGAGGCGGTCATGCGCAACGTCTTGAGGACCGGTTCCACCACGCTCGACTACCGCTGGGAGCTGCCGTGCGAGGCGACTCGCGCCCGCGCCCGGACGCACCTCGTCTCGCTCTCCCGGCTCGAGGGCGCGGACGGCGTCGGGCTGGGGGTGTGCTCGCTGACCGTGGATGTCACTTCCGAGCTGTATCAGCACGAGTGCCTCGCGGTTCTCGGGGAGGCGAGCCTGCGGATCGGCACCTCGAACGACGTCATGCACACCTCGCAGGAGCTGGCCGACTTCTCGGTGCCGCGCATCGCCGACTACGTGACGGTCGACCTGGCCGGCCGGGAGCCGCTGGCGCTGCTGGATCCCGATGCCGGAAGGATCCCGGTCTTCCACCGGGCCGGGGTGGCCTCGAAGCGCCCGGGGCTGCGCGAGGCGCTCTTCGCCCGTGGCCAGCCGGTGTACGTGCCGCCTTCCTCGCCGTTCATCGAGGTGCTCACCACCGGCAGGTCCCACCTCCAGCCGATCCTCGACGCCTCGCGCGACGCCTGGTTCCGCAACGACGAGGACCGGGCGCGGGTGGTGCGAGCGACCGGCATGCACACCTTGATGGTGCTGCCGGTGCGCGAAGGCGACGCGATCCTGGGAGTGGCGGTCTTCGTGCGCAACGAGAATCCCCGGCCGTTCGACGAGGACGACCTGCGCCTCGCCGAGGACCTGGTCGGGCAGACCGCCCCCCGGCTCAACCGGCAGCGCGCGAACGCGCACTACCGCGACATGGCCCAGGCCCTGCAGAAGGACCTGCTGCCGCGCCACATCGAGGGCGGCCCCGGGCTCGAGGTGACTTCGCGCTTCGTGCCCGCGGACGCCGAGGAGGGGGTCGGCGGCGACTGGTTCGACGTCATGGCGCTGAGCGACTCGCGCACGGGCCTCATCGTCGGCGACGTCGTCGGCCACGGCATCGGGGCGGCCGCGGCGATGGGACGGCTGCGCACGGCGGTGCGGACGCTCGCGTTCATGGACCTGCCTCCGGGCAAACTGCTCTCCCGCCTGGACCAGGTCTCGGGAAGCTTCGGCGAGGCGGACGCCATGGACGCGGCCGCGACCTCCTCGATCACCGGCGCCACCTGCCTCTATCTCGTCCATGACCCGGCCACCCGCCGCGTCACCGCGGCCAGCGCGGGCCACCTGCCGCCCGCGGTCGTCTCGCGGGACGGTTCGGTGGTCTTCGCCGAGTCGCCCTCCGGCACCCCGCTCGGCTACGGGCTCTCGCAGTACGAGCAGATGGAATTCGACGTCAGCGAAGGCGACGTGATCGCGCTCTACACCGACGGCCTGGTGGAGACCCGCGGCGCCGACATCGACGTGGGCATGGATCGGCTGGCGGCAGCCCTTGCGCACCCGGGACTCTCGCTCCCGGAACTGTGTGAGGCCGTCTTCGAGGCCCGGCCCTCCGGGCAGCTCTCCGAACTCCAGGCGGAGCTGCAACTGAGGGAACCCGCGGACGACGCCACCCTGCTGCTCGCCCGCGTCGCAGGCCTCGAATGATCGACGGTCAGTGTCCTGGGTCGGGGGCCGGGCGGGTCAGGACGGCGGTGTCGGCGTAGAGCTGGGCACTGGAGATGCGCCCGGTTGTGAGGCCGAACAGCCACAGGTTGTGGAACACGATCTCCTTGCCGGTGGCCTTGGGCACTGCCGTGTTGGTCAGCTGCACCGCGAGGTAGTTCCCGGCGTCGATGACCTGGTCCACGTGGCTCTCCAACGACTCCCACACCTTGCCCCCGCCGGGTGTGGCCTTGAAGAAGTCGGTGAACGCACCGGATCCGCGGATCTCGCCGCCGTAGGGCAGAGTCGTCGGCAATTTGAGCACGACGTCGTCACGCAGCATCGGCTCGATCAGGGCGTGGTCGTGGTGCTCGAAGAGCTCTGCGACGCCGTAGCTGATCTCAGCGTTCGTGTACTTACGCCGCGAGCCGGCGTTCGCGGCGGCGGCCGCGAGGGACTCGGACGCGGCCGTGTCCGTGCCGATGACGCCGTCGGCGAAGGAGAAGTCGTCCGGGGTCGTCAGGGACATCATGACGAACACGTCCTGCGGCTCGATGCCCGGCGCCTGCTGCAGCAGGCCCACCAGGGTCCGGTAGAACCGGCGTTTGGCCTGGGCTCCGCGCTCGAGCCCGTCGGTGATGCGCACCACGACCCAGTCCGCAGAGCGCGGGCCGCCCCGGAAGTCGCGGGGGAAGATCATCTCGCCGGGCTCGTGCTGGTGGATGAGCTGGAAGTCGTCGTCCGGCTTCATCCCGAGTTCGGCGACGAGCGCGTCGTGCACCGCGCGTGAGAGTGCCTCCAGGTAGTCGGGCGACTTGCCCCGGGCGAGCGAGATGTCCACGAAAGGCATGGCCTTGTCCTCTCCGATCAGGGCCGCTGGGCCGCGGGGGCTGCGGCTTCGCAGGGCCGCTCCGCGCGCCCTCGCTCACCCGCCTAGGGGATCCCCCGGTTGCAGCCCGGGCGGGTGGACCACCGCAGCGTTACCGTCAGCCCATGACGCTCGTCGAGAAGTACGAAATCGCGATCCCGCCGGAGCGATCCACCGGCGGTCTGCGAGCGCCAGGAGCTGGCCATTTCATCATAGAAGTGACAAACCGGGTTCAGCACGACGACACACCGATCTACGCGGGCACCGATGGCCTCACCGTCGCCGTGAAGGAGGTCCGCGGCGCCTGCGTCGCGGCGGCCGGGCACGTCCCGGGCGTCCCCGGGGCGGCTTTCCCCCGGTCTCTGTATCCGCTGCCGGGCATGGCGGTCGAACGTGAACGCGTCCGATGTGCGGGCGGACGCGCGGACGGCAGGTACTTCTCGCACCTCCTCGGCCAGGAGCTGCTGATCGTCGAGGCTTTGGACGGTTCGGATTCGAGCAAGTACCGGCGGACCGGGCAGGCCGACGCGGACGGCGCCGCGATCTACGAGGAGACGGCCGAGTAGGTCGCCGTCACATCCGGGGCGTCCAGGTACCGCTGGACCGAGGGCGCGATCGAGGCGATCACGTCCTCCACGGAGAGCGACGCGAGCGGCTCCTGGCGCAGGATGTAGCGGCACAGGACCGTGCCGAGCAGCTGGGACTGGATGAGCGCGCCGCGCACCTCCGCGTCCTTCGCGCCTGTCGCGGCGATGGGCCCGATGATGAGCTGCGCGAGCACGTCTTGAAGCTTTGCGGCAACGTCTTCGCTGGTGACGGCGGTGCGCAGCAGCAGCATGAGCTCGTCGCCGCTCGCGGGTGCTTCCCACCGTTCGATCAGATGGCGCACGAGCGCTTCGCCCCGCCGGGCCGCCGGCAACGGGGCCAGCTGGAGCACCGGCATGTCGGCGGTCGCGACGGCGGCGAACAGGCCGGCCTTGGAATCGAAGTACCGCATCACCATCGAGGCGTCCACGCCCGCCGCGGCGGCGATGGAACGGATGGTGCTCCGGTCGTACCCCTGTGCCGCGAACGCCGAGCGGGCCGCGTCGAGGATGGCCCGGCGGGTGGCCGCCGAACGCGGGCCGCCGTGGCCCGGAACGCTCTGACCTGCCGCTGGTCCGCTGGTCTGCCCCGTCGTCTCCATGCCCCCAGCCTAGCGCTTTCACCATCGGGTGTTTGCCAACGCATGTTAGCCAACGCGCGTTGACATTCGGCCGCCGGGCGATCTAGCGTGGTCGGCGAGAACACCGGCAACCCGGGGAAGGCCGCGATGAGCGCACCAGCAGCAACCACGACCAGCACGACCGGAGCCAGAGCGAGGTTCCGGCCGCACGCGGTCTTCGTCGCGGCCATGACGCTGTTCGCGGCCGTCTTCGTCGCGATGGTCCTCAGCGAGTTCCACGCGCCGAGCCCGCACGCCCTGCCGGTCGGCATCGTCGCGCCCGCCTCCGCGGCCGGCCAGGTCGGCCAGGCGCTGCAGCACGCCGCGCCGGGCGGGTTCGACCTGCACACCTACGGCAGCCTCGCGGCGGCCCGCGCCGGGATCACGCAGGGCCAGGTCGACGGCGCCCTGATCGATTCCTCCGGCGGGATGCAGCTGCTGCTGGCCCCGGCGGCGGGCACCGCCCCGACACAGGCGCTGACCAGCGCGTTCACCGCGATCGCGGAGCACACCGGGCAGAGCCTGGCGGTCACCGACGTGGTCGCGCCCGGGTCCGCGGACACGCTGGGGCTCTCGCCCTTCTTCCTCGTGCTCGGGGTGCTCATCCCGAGCGTCGCGGTCGGATCGGCCTCGGCGCTGGTCTTCCGCCGGGCCCGGCGGGCGTGGTGGTTCGGCGCGCCGGTCCTGGCCGCCGCGGCGATCGGCCTGGCCACCGCCGCGATCGCGGACGGGGTCTCCGGGCTGGGGAACTACCCGGCGCTGGCCGGCATCGTCGCGCTGTTCTCGCTGGCGGTGGCGGCTCCGACCGCGGCCCTGGCGCGGATCCGGCCGCCGCTCTCGGCGC
The DNA here is from genome assembly GCF_000504285.1 of Actinospica robiniae DSM 44927. NCBI lineage: Bacteria > Bacillati > Actinomycetota > Actinomycetes > Catenulisporales > Actinospicaceae > Actinospica > Actinospica robiniae. Next base: position 3,431,980 of record NZ_KI632511.1, read on the forward strand.
TGGCCGTGCTGGCGTTCGTGGTCTTCGGGCTCCCCGCCAGCGGCGGCCCGTCCGGGCTCGGCCCGTTCGGCCCGAGCTTCCTGCGCGACCTCAACCCGGCGCTGCCGCTCGGGCTCGCCGCCTCGGCCGTGCGCAAGACGGTCTACTTCGGCGGCTACGGCACAGCCGGGCCGCTGTGGACGCTGGCGGCCTGGGCGGGCGGGGGCCTCCTCGTGCTCGCGCTGGTCGCGGCGCGGCGGCGGGCGTCCGTGCCGGGCCAGCCGCTCCAGACCGCGCTCCCGCCGCGCGCTCCCTCCGGCGTCGTCGTCGGTTTCGACGACTCCGAGCCGTCCCGCCGCGCGCTAGCCCAGGCCGCTCGCCTGGCCACGGCACGGCACGAACCCCTGCACGTCGTGTACGCCGACCACGTGGTGCTCGACAGCGACCTGGCCGGCTACGCCCACGCCGAGATCGAGACCGCCCGGGACGAGACCGCGGAGGCGATCGCCGCGGCGGCCACCGCGATCGTCGGGGAAACCGGCGAAGCAGGCATCGATTACACCTTCGTACGCCGGCAGGGCGCGCCCACCGACGCGATCCTGGCCGCGGCCGCCGACCTCGCCGCCCAGAGCGAATCAGACCCCGTCATCATCGTGGGCCGCTCCGGACACGCCGCGCACCGGCTCCTCGGCTCGGTACCCACTCACCTCTTGGCCCGGTCGCCCTTCCCAGTGCTGGCCATAGCCTGACCCGTCACCCGGTCCGACCATCGGACCGTCGGAAAGCAGAGAGAACCATGCGCGAGATCCTGATCGTCGGCGGCGGCTATGCGGGCTTTTACACCGCGTGGGGCCTCGAGAAGAAGCTGCGTCCCGAGGAGGCCAGGGTCACGGTCGTCGATCCGCGCCCCTACATGACCTACCAGCCGTTCCTGCCGGAGGTGACCGCCGGCTCGGTGGAGGCGCGGCACGCCGCCGTGTCGCTGCGGCGGCATCTGCACCGGACCCGGCTGATCGCGGGGACCGTGACGGAGATACGCCACGCGGACCACAGCGTCACCGTGCGGATGACGAACGGCACCGACTACCGGCTCGAGTACGACATCGTCGTCGTCACCGCCGGCGCGGTGACCCGCACCTTCCCGATCCCGGGCGTGGCGCAGCAGGCGATCGGCCTGAAGCACGTGGAGGAGGCCGTCGCGATTCGCGACAGGTTCCTGACGGCGTGCGACCAGGCGGCTTCGCTGCCTCCGGGCCCGGAACGGCGAAAGCTGCTGACCGTCACGTACGTGGGCGGCGGGTTCTCCGGCGTCGAGGGGTTCGCCGAGCTGCTGTCGCTGGCGTCCTCGATCCCGAAGTACTATCCGGGGATTCGTTTCGACGAGTTCTCCTTCCACCTCGTCGAAGCCCGCGACCGCATCCTGCCCGAGGTGAGCGCGAAGCCCGGCGCGTGGGTGGTGCGCTCCCTGCGCCGGCGCGGCGGCCAGGTGCATCTCAACACTCAGCTCGTCTCCGCCGAGGACGGCCACATCGTGCTCTCCGACGGGCAGGAGTTCGACTCGGCCCTGCTCGTGTGGGCTGCGGGCAACGCCTCCAACCCGGTGGTGCGCACGCACACGGACCTGCCGGTCGACGAGCGCGGCCTGGTCGTGGTCCGGGCCGACCTCAGGGTCGGCACCGAGCGAGACCTCGTCCCGGGCGCGTGGGCGGCCGGGGACGACGCGGCCGTGCCCGACCTTGCTTCGAAGGTGCCGGGAGCGCACACCGTGCCGAACGCTCAGCACGCGGTGCGCCAGGGCCGGCGCCTGGCCAAGAACCTCGTCGCCGAGCTGCGCGGAGGCACGATCCGCGACTACCGCCACCGGAGCCTCGGCACGGTGGCCGCGCTCGGGCTGGGCAAGGGCGTCTTCCAGTACAAGAAGCTGGTGATCAAGGGCCTGCCGGCCTGGCTGATGCACCGCGGGTACCACGTGCTGGCCGTGCCGTCCTGGGAGCGCAAGGTGCGGGTCCTCTCGATCTGGCTCACCGCCGCCTTCTTCGGGCGCGACCTGGTCTCGCTGGCCTCGGTGCAGCGCCCCCGGGAGGCGTTCGTGGCGGGCGCCGCGCCGAACGTGGTGCACGCCGGCACGGGCGGGGAGCCTCAGCCGGCCGCCGCCGAAGCCGCGTAACGGGCGAGCTTGTCGGGGTTGAGCACCCACAGCAGCCGCTCGATCCCGCGCTCGGACACGTCCGCGGTCAGCAGCGCCACCGCCGCTCCCTCGACCGTGACCAGGACGGCCGGCCGGCCGTTCGCCTCGACCCAGCGAACCTCGGTCGGCGGCCAGAAGCGCGGGGCGAAGGCGACGAGGTACCGGGCCACCCGGGTGCGCCCGACCACCGGGATCCGGGAGGCGCCGCGCACCCCGCCGCCGTCGGCGTAGCTGACCACGTCCTGGGTGAGGACCTTTTCGAGTTCTGACATATCTCCGGCCTGCGCCGCGCCGAGGAATGCTTTCAGCAGGCGCCGGTGCGTCCGGGAGTCGACGGCCTGCCGGCGTTCCTCGGCCAGGCGTTTGCGGGCCCGGCTCGCCAGCTGGCGGGTATTCGCCTCGCTCGTCTCGAGCATTTCCGCGATCCGCGCATAAGGGTAATCAAAGGCTTCGCGCAATACGTACGCGGCGCGTTCCACCGGATTCAGTTTCTCCAGCAGGAAGAGCACTGCGAGATCGAGCGCCTCGGCCCGCTCCGCGCCGAGCTGCGGATCCGCGCCGGTGTCGACCGGCTCCGGGATCCAGGGCCCGATGTAGGACTCCCGGCGCGCCGCGGCGGACTGGGCCGCGTTGATCGCCAGCCGGGTGGTGACCGTGGCCAGGAACGCGGCCGGCTCGCGGATGTCGGCGCGCTCCGCGTTCTGCCAGCGCAGCCAGGACTCCTGGACCACGTCCTCCGCCTCGACCGCGCTGCCGAGGATCCGGTAGGCGATGCCGAAGAGCCGCGGCCGCGCGGCCTCGAAATCCCGCACGGCCCGGTCGAGTGATTCTTCATTACCATCAGTATTCATACATATCCTTCGCACTCGCGCACTATGTTACAAGTCGCCGCGGCGGGGAAAGCGCAGGCGTACATCCCCGATGTGTGCTGCGTCACACGTGCGGGATTCCTGTCACAGATCACTGGCCTGTCCGGTCTTAGTGAACGACAAACCCCGCGATCGGAGTACACCATGGCCATCACCGAGAAGAGCCTGTCCACCCTCGTGCTGGTGATCGGCACCGGCGGTTCGGGGCTGCGCGCGGCGATCGAGCTGGCCGAGGCCGGCGTCGACGTCCTCGCGGTCGGCAAGCGCCCGAAGCAGGACGCGCACACGGCGTTGGCCGCCGGCGGCATCAACGCGGCCCTGGCCACCATGGACCCCGAGGACAGCTGGCAGCAGCACGCCGCCGACACGCTCAAGGAGAGCTACCTGCTGGCCGACCCGCGCACCGTCCAGATCGTCTCCCAGGGCGCCGCGCAGGGCATCGACGACCTGGAGCGCTACGGCATGGCCTTCGCCCGGGAGCAGGACGGCCGGATCTCCCAGCGCTTCTTCGGCGCGCACAAGTTCCGCCGGACGGCGTTCGCCGGGGACTACACCGGGCTGGAGATCCAGCGCGCGCTGATCAGGCGGGCCGAGCAGCTGGAGATCCCGGTGCTCGAGGGCGTCTACATCACCCGGTTGCTGGTCGAGGACGGCGCCGTGTTCGGCGCCTACGGCTTCGACCTCGCCGAGGGCACCCGCTACCTGATCCACGCCGACGCGGTCATCCTCGCCACCGGCGGCCACACCCGGATCTGGCGGCGCACCTCCTCGCGCCGCGACGAGAACATCGGCGACTCGTTCCGCCTGGCCGTGGACGCGGGAGCGCGCCTGCGCGACCCCGAGCTGGTGCAGTTCCACCCCTCCGGGATCATCGAGCCGGAGAACGCGGCGGGCACGCTGGTCAGCGAGGCGGCGCGGGGAGAGGGCGGCATCCTGCGCAACGCCGAGGGCGAGCGGTTCATGAGCCGCTACGACCCCGCCCGGATGGAGCTGTCCACCCGGGACCGCGTCGCGCTGGCCTCCTACACCGAGATCAAGGAGGGGCGCGGCACGCCGAAGGGCGGAGTGTGGCTGGACGTCTCCCACCTGCCGCGGCAGACGATCATGACGCGGCTCCCCCGCGTGTACCAGACCATGCTCGACCTGCAGATGCTCGACATCACGCGCGATCCGATCGAGATCGCGCCCACCGCGCACTACTCGATGGGCGGAGTGTGGGTGCGTCCGGAGGACCACAGCACGGAGGTGCGCGGCCTCTACGCCATCGGCGAAGCCGCCAGCGGCCTGCACGGCGCCAACCGGCTCGGCGGGAACAGCCTCATCGAGCTGATGGTCTTCGGCCGCATCACCGGTCAGGCGGCCGCCGCCTACTCGCGGTCGCTCACCGCCCAGCCCCGCTCGGCCGCGGCGATCGAGCAGGCCCGCGCGGAGATCGACGATCTCCTCGCCGCGGACGGCCCGGAGAACGTGCGCGCGCTGCAACGCGCGATCCGCAACACGATGACCGAGCACGCGGGCGTCGTCCGGGACGAGCAGGGCCTGCGCGCCGGGCTGGCCGAACTCGCCGCGATCGAGCGCCGGATGCGCGACGTCGGCGTGCACCCGGACATCGCCGGCTTCCAGGACCTCGCCCACGCCTTCGACCTCAAGTCCGCGGCCCTCGCGGCCAGGGCCACCCTCGAGGCGGCGCTGGAGCGCCGGGAGACCCGCGGCTGCCACAATCGCAGCGACTACCCCGAGCTGGACCCCGCGCTGCAGGTCAACCTCGTGTGGTCGCCGACGAGCGGCGTCAGCCGGGAGGGCATCCCGGGCATCCCGGCCGAGATCTCCGCGCTGATGGAAGAGGTCTCCACCGAGGGGAAGCTGGCGGAATGACCCGGCCGGCCCAGCCGCGGACGCCTCGCGGCGTCGAGCCGCCATCCGGGTGAAACTCCGGCATGCGGGCGCCTGCCCACGACCATAGGTTGATGAGTGAGGCCGGCAACGAGCTGCGGGGGCAGCACGGCCGCATCGCCCACGGCCGGTCTCCCGACGATTCGACAGGAGAAGTCATGGGATTCGTCACCACACGCGACGGAACAGAGATCTTCTACAAGGACTGGGGCACCGGCACGCCCGTCGTCTTCAGCCACGGCTGGCCGCTGAACGCGGACATCTGGGACGACCAGCTCAACCTGCTGGCCGAGAACGGATACCGCGCCATCGCGCACGACCGGCGCGGGCACGGCCGCTCCAGCCAGCCGTGGCAGGGCAATGACATGGACACCTACGCCGACGATCTCGGGGCCGTGCTCGACGCCCTGGACCTGCGCGGCGCCGTGCTGGTCGGGCACTCGACCGGCGGCGGCGAGGTGACGCACTACATCGGCCGGCACGGCACCGACCGGGTCTCGAAGGTGGTGCTGGTCAGCGCCGTCCCGCCGCTGCTGATCAAGACGGACGCGAACCCCGACGGCCTGCCGATGCAGGTGTTCGACGAGATCCGGGCCGGGCTGCGGGCCGAGCGCGCCCAGTACTGGCAGGACACCGCCGTGCCCTTCTTCGGCGCCAACCGCCCCGGCAGCAAGGCCACCCAGGGCAACAAGGACACGTTCTTCCTGCAGGCCATGCAGCTGAACCTGAAGGGCTCGCTGGACTGCGTCAAGGCCTTCTCCGAGGTCGACATGACCGAGGATCTCAAGGGCTTCGGCGACGTCCCGGCCCTGCTCATCCACGGCGACGACGACCAGATCGTGCCGATCGACGCCTCCGCGAAGAAGTCGGTCAAGCTCATCCCGCACGCCACGCTGAAGATCTACGAGGGCGCGCCGCACGGGCTGACCGTCGTCCCCGGATTCAAGGAGCGGTTCAACGAGGACTTGATGGACTTCCTCAAGAGCTGAGCCGCCGACCCGCCCCCCGAGAAGGAGAGCATCAACACCTTGAACGCCCAGCACGCGCACCACATCCCGAGCCCGGACGGGGCCGCGCCGCCCCGGATCGAGACGGTCGCCACCGTGACGCACCCGTCGCCGCTGCCGGAGGGCGCGGAGGCGATGACCATCCTGGTCACGCTCCCGCCGGGCTCGCCGGGCCTGCCGCCGCACCGCCACAGCGGCCCGTGCTACGGCTACGTGCTCGAGGGCGAGATGCTCTTCGAACTCGAAGGCGAGCCGGAACGGGTCGTCAAGGCCGGCGAGGCCTTCTACGAGCCCGGCTACGACGTCATCCACTATCAGGACGCGAACAACCTCGCGGACGCCGAGACCCGCTTCCTCGTCACCATGTTCTGCGCGGCCGGACGGCCGATGATCGTCCCGGTCAGCGCGGAGGAGCTGGAGGCGCGCCGCGACCGCCGCGCGCCCCGGCCGTGACGAGGCGGCACCGCCTGCGGCCGGCCGACCGGCCATCAGCAGGTATCGCATATCAGGGACGGATGTCCCGAGTAGAGGAGTACTCATGAAAATCGCCGTCATCGGCACCGGCCTCATCGGCTCCCAGGTGGTGGACCGGCTCACCGCGGCCGGGCACGACGCGAAGGGGCACTCGCTGTCCACCGGCGTCGATCTGCTCACCGGCAGCGGGCTCGACGGAGCGCTGCGCGACGCCGAGGCCGTCGTGAACGTGTCCAACTCGCCGACCTTCGACAAGGCCTCGGTCGAGTTCTTCCGCAAGTCGGTGACCAACCTGCTGGCGGCCGCGCAGGCGGCGGGCGTGCGGCACATCGTGACGCTCTCCATCGTCGGCGCCGAGCTGGTCCCGGCGCTCGACTACTACGGCGCCAAGGTGCTCCAGGAGGACCTGGTCAAGGCCGGGCCCGTGCCCTACTCGATCGTGCGCGCCACGCAGTTCATGGAGTTCGTCGCGCCGACCATGCAGTGGACCACCGAGGGCGACGCGGTGCACCTGCCGCCGACCCCGATCCAGCCGATCAGCTCGGCGGACGTCGCGCAGGCCGTCGTGGAGACCACCGTCGGCGCTCCGCTGCAGGGCACCCGGAACATCGGCGGCCCCGAGGTCTTCCAGCTCGACGAGCTGGGCCGGATCACGCTGGCCGAGACCGGCGACACCAAGCGCCAGGTGGTGACCGACGAGAAGGCCGGGCTCTTCGCCGCGGTCGAGGGTGACGCGATCACGACGCGCGAGGGCGCCGAGCTCGCCACGACCCGCTACCGCGACTGGCTGAAGGCGCAGTCGCACTGACCCCCGGCCTCGGCCGGACCGTCCGCCGACGGCGTCGGACGGTCCGGCCGAGGCGGGCACCAGGCTCGCCGCGTGCAGGCCGGTCGGCTTTGTACAAGACTGGACACGCAAGGAGCATCGCGCGACCCCCGTTGGACAGGTGAGGATCATGGCGCCGACCTTGACCGGCCACGACGGCACCCCGGTGGTTTTCCTCCACGGCCTGTGGCTGCATCCGACCTCGTGGAGAGCGTGGGAGGAGCTGTACCAGGCGAACGGCTACCGGACCGTCGCGCCGGGCTGGCCCGGCGTCCCGGACACCGTCGAGGGCACCCGGGCGGATCCGAACGTCGTCGCCGATCCGGGTATCGACCAGATCACCCGCCACTACGCCCGGATCATCGCGGAGCTGCCCGAGCCGCCGGTGCTGATCGGCCACTCCGTCGGCGGGTTGATCGCGCAGAAGCTGCTGGCCATGGGGTACGGGCGCGCGGCGGTCGCCATCGACGCCGCGCAGTTCAAGGGGGTGATGCCGGCCACGCCCACCTCGCTCAAGGCCGCGATGCCGATCCTGCGCAACCCGTCGAACCGGCACAAGGCGGTGTCGCTGACCCCCGCCCAGTTCCGCTACGCCTTCGGCAACTCGCTGACCGAACAGGAATCGGACGCGCTGTACGAGCAGTGGGCGGTCCCCGCTCCCGCGCGCCCGCTGTTCGAGGCCACGTCGTCCAACCTCGCCCGGCACACGGCAGCCGCCGTGGACGCGGAGAGCGAGGTGCGACGGCCGCTGCTGCTCGTGATGGGCGGCGAGGACCACGCCGTGCCGGAGGCCGTCACCAGGTCCGCGTACCGGTTCTACCGCGATTCCGCCGAGGCCGACCTGATGGAGTTCCCCGACCGCGGTCACTCGCTGATCATCGACAGCGGCTGGCGGGAGATCGCCGAGGCTTGCCTGGACTGGCTCGGGAAGCACGTCCCGGCCGGCACCGAAGACGAAACCGCCGAGGCCGCGGCGACGCCCGCGGCGCGCCCGGCCGCCGTGACCGAGCGGCAGCCCTGGCCCACGCCGCCGCGCGCGAGCGCGCCCCCGTACACGCCTGGCCCGGCACCCGAGCCGGAGGGCGACGAGGTGCTCATCGAGGTCCGGTGCGCCGGCATCGGCGACTGGGACGACGTCACCCGCGCGGGCGGTTGGCAGAGCGGGGTGGCCGAGCTGTGCGCGCTCGGGGTGCAGGTGGCGGGCACGGTGATCAAGGCCGGGCCGGAGACCGAGGGGTTCGCTCCGGGGACCGAGGTGCTGACCCACACGTATCCGCTGAAGGGCAGCGGAGCCCGGACCCGGCGCGTCCTCGCACCCAGCGCCCACGTGGCGCTCAAGCCCGCCGGGCTGACGTGGCAGAACGCGGCCGCCCTGCCGCTGCCCGGGCTGACCGCGTACGAGTTGCTCTTCGAGGTCCTGAAGGTGCGCCCGAATGAGACGCTGCTCGTCCACGGGGCGGAAGGGATCATCGGCGGACTGCTGGTGCAGATCGCCTCGGCGCACGGTCTGGACGTCGTGGCGACCTCCGAGCCGGACTGCACCACCCAGGTGTCCGCGCTGGGTGCGGCCGCGGTCCTCGACCGGGACGACCCCGACTGGCCGGAAGAAGCCCGCCGGCTGTTCGGCGGCCGCGGTGCCGACGCGGCGGCCGTGGCCACGTCCGGCGGCGCCGGCACCGCGCTGTCCGTGGTCACCGACCACGGACGGATGACGACCATCGCGGATCCCACGCCGCCGGACCCCGAGCGCGGCATCGAACCGCGCTACATCCGGGTGCATCCGGACGGCGAGCTGCTCGGCCGGGCGGCCCACGCGCTCGACCGCGGCGAGATCGTCATGCCGGAGCCGGCCGCCTTCGCCATGGCCGACATCGACCAGGCGCTGGCGACGCTGCTGGCCGGCAGCGGGCAGACGCCGGTCGTGCTGAGCGCCGCGTGACCGCACGGTCGGCCGGGTGATCGCCGGCGACTGCATGGGAGGCCCACATGGTGGACGAGGCCGACATAGTGGACGAAAACGTGGACGGCATCCGCTACCTGCCGATCTCGGAACACGGCCTGATCGGTGATCTGCGCACCTCCGCCCTCGTCGCCACGAACGGGACGATCGACTGGTACTGCTGCCCGCGCTTCGACGCGCCCAGCGTGTTCGGCTCGATCCTCGACGCCGATCGGGGCGGGTCGTTCGAGCTGCGGGTGGACCGGCCCGCGCGCACCCGCCAGTTCTACTTCCCGGACACGAACGTCCTGATCACCAGGTTCTTCGCGCCGGACGGCGTCGGCGAGGTGCAGGACTTCATGCCGATCGTCGACGAGTCGCAGGAGGCGGGGCGCCACCGGCTGATCCGCCGGGTCTTCTGCGTGCGCGGGTCGCTGCCGTTCCGCGCGACCGTCGCGCCCCGGTTCGGCTACGGCACCGAGCGGCACACCGTGGAGGTGCAGGACGGGCAGGCGCTCTTCCATTCCCCGTCGCTGTCGCTGGGCCTGACCGCCACGAAGCCGCTGGAGACCGACGGCACCGACGTGCGGGCGCGATTCGAGCTCGCCGAGGGCGAATCCGCCGTGTTCGCCCTCGACGAACTCAGCGACGATGTCAGACCACGTGCCTGCCCGGAGCTGGAGGCCGAGGACGAGTTCCGCGCGACCGTGGAGTTCTGGCGCCGGTGGCTGGCCGGCTCCCACTACCACGGCCGGTGGCGGGAGATGGTGAACCGTTCCGCGCTGCTCCTCAAGCTACTGACTTACGCGCCGACCGGGGCGATCGTCGCCGCGCCGACGACGAGCCTGCCGGAGCGGATCGGCGGCGAGCGCAACTGGGACTACCGCTACGTCTGGATCCGCGACGCGGCCCTGTGCATGTACGCCATGCTGCGCCTGGGTTTCGCGACCGAGGCCCGGGCGTTCATGGGATTCCTCGGACAGTACGGGCGGGCGAACCTGCCCGAGCTCGGCGCGTCCGGCACGTTGCAGATCATGTACGGCATCGACGGGCGCAGCGAGATGCCGGAGCAGGAACTCCCGCACCTCGAGGGCTATCTCGGATCCTCCCCGGTCCGCATCGGGAACGCGGCCACCGACCAGGTCCAGCTGGACATATACGGGGCCGTGATCGACTCGGTCTACCTCTACGACAAGTGGGGGGAGCCGATCAGCAGCGGAATCTGGGAGCGGGTGGCGATCACCGTCAACTGGCTCTGCGACCACTGGGACCAGCCGGATCACGGCATCTGGGAGACCCGGGCCGGCCCGCGCAACTTCGTCTACTCGCGGCTGATGTGCTGGGTCGCGCTGCAGCGGGCGATCCGGATGGCGCACCGGCGCGGGCTGCCGGCCGACCTGGCCCGCTGGCGCTCGTCTCGCGACGCCATCTACCGGCAGATCATGACGCGCGGATGGTCGCAGGAGCGGGGCGCGTTCGTCCAGCAGCTCGACGGCGACGTGCTCGATTCGTCGCTGCTGATGATGCCGATGGCGAAGTTCATCTCGCCCACGGACCCGAAGTGGCTCTCCACTCTGGACGCGCTCGGCAAGGACCTGGCCTCCGATTCCCTGGTCTACCGCTACGATCCGGCCGCCAGCCCCGACGGTGTCGGCGGGTCCGAGGGCACTTTCTCGATCTGCACCTTCTGGTACGTCGACGCCCTCACCCGCGCGGGCCGGCTCGACGAGGCCCGGCTGGCCTTCGAGAAGATGCTCACCTACGCCAACCACCTCGGCCTGTACGCCGAGGAGATCGGCCAGGCCGGCGAGCAGCTGGGCAACTTCCCGCAGGCTCTGACGCACCTGTCCCTGATCATCGCCGCGGAGCACCTGGACCGCGCGCTGGGGTGACGATCAGCCTTCTGCGTCTGAGGCCTCCGAGCGATTTCCTTGCCGCAACCTTCGTTCGAAACCATCATCGCGACCATGCTCGAGTCTTTGACAGAAGGCGATGAAGGGCGGCGCGGGTGACCGAAGAGCGGATTGCGTTGCCGCACAACGAAGAGAACGCCGCGTCGGGCGGTGTCTTCCGGGTGCCGGACAATGGCGGGCGAAGCAGGATCCTGAAAATCTTCCGTCCGCCCGCATCGCCGACGACGGGTCCGCAAGCCGCCGCCACGGCTTGGCCGACGAGCGCTGCGCCGGACCACTTCAACTACTGGCGGCGCGAGGTCGAGGCATACGAATCGGGCTTCGCGCACTCCGCGTTCCGCGACGCCGGCATCCGCGCGCCCAGCCTGCATTCCCTCGACACCCGGGCTGACGGCAGCATCGAGCTCTGGCTCGAGGACGTCGTCGGACCCTCCGGTTTCGAAGTGCCCACGCAGCGCCTCGGCCGCTTCGCGCACGAGCTCGGCGTCGGGCAGGCGCGCTGGGCCGGGCGCGTCCCTTCATCCGCCGAACTTCCGTGGCTCTCCCGCGGTTGGCTGGCCCAGTACCTCCGCCACGGGCCTCATGCCACCGTCGACATCAGCGACGCCGACTGGGACGACCCGGCCGTGCGAGCCTGGCCGGCTGAGACACGACATTCGCTGCGTCGGCTGTGGGAGTCTCGTTCGCAGGCCCTTGATGCCGCGACTGCGTGCGCACGCACGCTCTGCCACCTCGACCTGTGGCCCGCCAACCTGATCGAGGACAGCTCCGGCACCTCAGTGTTGATCGACTGGGCGTTCGTCGGTGAAGGCGCGGTCGGCGAGGATCCGGCCAACCTGATCGTCGACAGCGTGACGGACGGCCTGATCGACATGGCGAGCCTGCCCGAGCTCGCCGAAGCGATCACCGACGGGTATGTCAAAGGTCTGGCCGAGGGCGGCTGGGCCGGCTCCGCGGACGAGACGCGCGCGGCGATCGCCGCCTGCGCCGTCGCCAAATACAGCTGGCTCGGTGCGCAAGTCGTCGCCTCCGCGGCGAACGACCGGAAGGGCGGAACCGACCCCGGCCGGGACGACGCGACCTTCGAGGCCATGGAACGCAGCAAGCCGCTCGCGCAGCAGCTGGCCCAGTGGTCCGATGCCGTCCTGAGGTGATGCGGTCAGGCCGTCGTTCGCATCCGGCCGGGTTCACCCTCTGACGTTGCGGGCATCCGCCGGCTTGGCAGCTTCATACTCGATGCATGCGCGGCCGGGTCCGCCGGGAAGGAGGAGTGAGCACGGTGATCGATCCACGTACCGTCGGCGCGACGATCTGGCTCACCGGCCTGCCCAGCTCCGGGAAGAGCACCATCGCCGCGGCGCTCGCCGACGTCCTATGCGAGGAAGGGCACCGGGTCCAGGTGCTCGACGGCGACGAGATCCGGGCGACGCTCAGCAGTGATCTCGGCTTCTCCCGAGCCGACCGGATCACGAACGTCCAGCGCATCGGCCTGCTCGCGCGGACGCAGGCCACGCACGGGGTCAAGGTTCTGGCCCCGGTCATCGCGCCGTACGCCTGCTCGCGGGACGACGTCCGGGCCGGGCACGCCGCGCACGGTGTCTGGTTCGTCGAGGTGCACATCGCCACCGCGGTCGAGGTCTGCGCACGGCGCGACGTCAAAGGCCTCTACCGCCGCCGGCGGGCCGGCGAGATCCGTGGCCTGACCGGCGTCGACGACCCCTACGAGATCCCCGACCGGCCGGAACTGCGGGTGGAGACCGACGGCCTCACCGTGGCCGAGTCCGTCAAGCACATCTACACGGCGCTCGCCGAGCGGGGGCTCGTGTAGGCCGACCTGCCGGTTTCGCCGGGCGACCGATCCGTGGCGGAGGCGGGGCCGGGCCGTGTCAGCGCCGCGGCGGAGCCGTGTCAGGGCGGCCCGGCACCTTAGAGACATGACGAGTTCAGCGATAGCGGTCCAGGGACTGCGCAAGGCGTACGGCGACAAGGCCGTGCTCGACGGCATCGACTTCGAGGTCGAATCCGGCACGATCTTCTCCCTGCTCGGCCCGAACGGGGCCGGCAAGACGACCACCGTGAACATCCTCGCGACGCTGATGACGCCCGACGCCGGCACGGCCCGCGTCGCCGGATTCGACGTCGCCGCCGAGACGAAGCAGGTGCGCAAGGCGATCGGCGTGACCGGGCAGTTCGCCGCGGTCGACGAACTGCTCTCGGGCCGGGAGAACCTGCAGCTGATCGCGGACCTGAAGCGGGTGCGCGACGGCGGCCGGCTCGTCGGGGGGCTGCTGGAGCGGTTCGACCTCGTCGAGGCGGCCGACAAGCTCGCCTCGACCTACTCCGGCGGCATGCGCCGCAAGCTCGACCTGGCCATGACCTTGGTCGGCGGCCCGCGGGTGATCTTCCTCGACGAGCCGACGACGGGGCTCGACCCGCGCAGCCGGCGCACGATGTGGGAGATCGTGCGCGAGCTGGTCGCGGACGGCACCACGATCTTCCTCACCACCCAGTACCTGGAGGAGGCCGACCAGCTCGCCGGCCGGATCGCCGTGCTCGACGGCGGCCGGATCGTGGCCGACGGCACCCCGGAGGAGCTCAAGCGCCGGATCCCCGGCACCCACGTCCGGCTGCGGTTCGCCGGGGACAACGTCCTGCAGGCGGCGGCGCGGATCTTCCGCGAATCCACCGCGGACGAGACGGAGCTGACCCTGCGGGTGCCGAGCGAGGGCGACTCGCGCTCGATCAAGGCCCTGCTGGACCGGCTCGACGAATACGGCATCTACGCCGACGAGTTCTCCGTGCACACGCCGGACCTCGACGACGTCTTCTTCGCCCTGACCGGGCACACCACCGAGCAGACCGTGGAGGTCTCCGCATGAGCACCGCATCCGCCTCGCTTCAGGACTCGGCGATCATGCTGCGCCGCAACTTCAAGCACACCGTCCGCAACCCCGTCACAGTGTTCAACGCCGTGCTGTTCCCGATCATCATGATGCTGATGTTCGTGTTCATCTTCGGTGGCGGATTCAAGGTCGCGGGCAACTACGTCGACTACGCGGTGCCGGGCCTGCTGGTGATGGCCGTGACCTACGGCCTCGGCCCGACCGCGACCGAGGTCAACGGCGACCTGACCAAGGGCGTCATCAACCGGTTCAAGGCCATGGACGTCTCCCGCGGCGCGGTGATGAACGGCCACGTCGCCGCCACGACGGTGCGCGCCCTCATAGCGGTCGCGGCGATCATCGGCGTCGGCTTCGCGATCGGCTTCCGTCCGCACGCCGGGGCGGTGCAGTGGCTCGCGGTGATCGGCCTCGTGCTGCTGCTGGCGTTCGCGACCAGCTGGCTGACCGTCGCCCTGGGCCTGGCCGCCAAGACCCCGGAGTCGGCCGGCATGGGCACCGTGCCGCTGATCATGCTGCCGTTCCTCAGCAGCGCGTTCGTCCCGGCGTCCACGATGAAGCCCGGCGTGAAGCAGTTCGTCGAATACCAGCCCTTCACCCCGATCATCGAGACCCTGCGCGCCCTGCTCGGCGGCCACGGCCCGACGGCCGGGAACGCGATCGCGGCCGTCGCCTGGTGCGTCGCCTTCGCAGTGCTCGGATACTTCTGGTCGGTCTCCACCTTCGAGAAGCGGGCCTGACGCTCAAGCGCCCGAGCGTGACCCCGCCAGCTCGGATCACCCGGTCTCCCGGCCCTGCGCGGCCGTCTCGACGAAGCCTGATTCGCCGAGACGGCCGCGCGGGGCCGGGCGTTTTCGCGTCGGTGACCTCTGGCTTCACCTGCTGACATACTGTGCGGGTGACGGAAAACGCGGAGAGGGATGCGATCGACGGAGCGCACGTGCTGGCCTCCCTCCTGGAGGCTCTCGCCGCCTGGCCGGACTTCGAGCACAGGACGCGCCTCAGCATCGAGCAGGAGCAGAACCTCACGCCCCAGGAAGCCAAGGCCCGGCAGGACGCGAGCATCACCGCCGTTCGCAGCGTCGCCGACCTGCGGGAGGTCCAGGGGCAGATCCGAGCACTCGGCCAGCTGCGCTATGAGCCGGCCGTCCCGACATTGGCAGGGCTGTGGCAGCACTGCCCGGTCCACCCGGTCGAGGTGGACGCCGCGCACGCACTGTTCGGGATCGGGAACGCCGAGGCCCGCGACGTGCTGCGGCAAGGGATCCACGACCACGAGCACCTCGGCCGGTTCATGGCACTGAAGGTCATGTTCAGCAACGAGGGGACGGCCTGGGACAACGTCGGTCACCTGTTCGCCGATGAATGCCTGGCCTCCGCGAGCGGATGGGCGGCTGCCGCCGAGGCTCTCGGCTTCCTGTCACCGGGGATGTTCTCCGGTTCGGACCCCGTGTGGCAACCGTACGAGCTGCCCGACCTGCTCTCTCAGGACCGCCGCTGGCTCGACCTGTGCATCCGCCTTCGCGACCACCGGATCCTCGGCCGACCGGCCCGCGATGCGCTCAAGTACACCGATCCCGCGGTCACCGGACCGGCGCTCGACGCCGCCAGAGCGGCGCGGGCTTCGCGGGCGTCGCGACCGCAGTCTGATGTCAGAGAGCTGCGTTCCGGCGATCTCGTCGCACGGTACGAGAGCGGGGACCACCGCGCCGTGTGGAGCGAACTCGGGGCGGTCGCTCATCTGGACGACGCGTGGCGCGCTGAGGCCGAACAGGTGGCTGCGCTGACCATGGAGCGGGTCCGGCGCAACGCCGTCAACCTCGCCGAGGCTCTGATCGCCCGCGGTTGGCCGGTCACCCTGGAGAAGGCGCTGCCGGGACCCGACCCGGATGTCGAGGACAGGCTGCGGGAACTCGAGCAGATCACCGGGTCTGCCGTGCCGCCGGCGTTGGCGGCTTTCTGGCGCGTCGTCGGCACGATCGACCTCGTCCCGCGTGATTCCTGGGGTGAACCGTTCCCGCCGGGCGTGCCGGAGCAGCTCGCGGTGGCCGACCCGCTGGAGATCATCGACCTCGACACCGCGTGGTTCTCCGTCGACGAGTGGCAGGACGAGTCCGGAGAGCTGCACCCCGAACTCGCCGGCCCGCTGGAAGTGACCATCGCCGCCGACTACCTGCACAAAGCCGACATCAGCGGCGGGGCTCCTTACTCGGTTTGGCTGCCCGACGCCGGCGCCGACCCGCTCGTCCGCGATGAACCGCACGGCTTGACGTTCACCGACTACTTGCGGGAGGCGTTCGCCGGGAAGGGGTTCCTCCACCTCGACCATCAGGAGGAATGGATGGCCCACGGCCTCACCCGCGACCGCTTGGCGCAGCTGACCGGCTGGCTGGCGAGCGTCGAATACGAGCACATCGACTTCTGATCCCCGTCTATCTCAGCGCACTTCGAAGACCTCGCCGCGCGGCGTGAACGGGAGGCGGGCGCCGCGCGGCAGCAGGTAGGCGTGCTCGCGGGCGGGTGCGTGCAGCGGCTCGCACTCCCCGTCGGTGATGATCAGGATCGGCGCCTCGGCCGGGAAGTCCCGGGCGCGTATCAGAAGATTGATAGCAGGCTGAAGTGCGGTGCCGCCGCGCCCGCGCACGCGCACCCGGCCGGCGATGCTCTCGACCGGCAGGTATCCGGCGTCGTACGGCGCGGCGTCGCAGTAGACGATGCGGGCGGCCGGAACGTCATGCGCCAAGGCGTAGGAGGCGATGGCGCCGAGCGCCTTGCCGAGCAGGCGCGGCGACATGCTCGCGGACGTGTCGAGCACGACACCGAAGGTGTGCCGGGGCGCCGCCTCGGTGGGGATCAGCCGCCCGGGCCGGGGGATGTCCGGGCTCGCGGACTGCCGCCGGGAGGGGCGAGCGTAGCTGCGGCGCGGCGCGTCAGCCGGCACGTGCTCGTCGAACCAGCGGGCCAGCCTGGCGTCCCAGGGCAGCGGCGGGTGTTCCAGAGCCTTGATCTCGGCGTCCAGGCCGGCGGGCAGCAGGCCGCGGCGCGCCTCGTGGTAGGCGCGGCCGTCGATCAGGGCCTTGCGGTAGAACTCGTCGAGGTCCACCGCGGTCACCGCTTCCCCGGGACGCGGCAGCGGTTCGGTCAGCACGTCGCCGAGCCCGCGTCCGCGCAGCGTGCCGAGCTTGCGCAGGCGGCGCAGGTCGGTGGCGATCCGGTCGTAGACCTGCTCGGCCGAGAGCCCGGCCAGCTGCGGGTCGTGCAGCAGCCCGTCCGGCATCGCGCCGACCGCGAGTTCGAGCAGCCAGCCGTTGATGACGTAGTCGCACGCCACGTTCCACAGGTACCGGTCGCGCCCGCCGACCCGGTCCGCGTGGCGCAGAGCGGCGTGGAGCATCTCGTGGGCGAGCACGAAACGCCACTCGTCCTGGGTCAGTCCGGCCCGCGGGTTGACGTAGATCTCGCCGAGCGCCGAGTCCACCGCGGCGATGGAGATCCGCGCCGCCGCGGCCAGATCGGCGTCGGCGACGATCCGCATCCGGGCGGCGATCGCGCCGAGGAGCGGGAACGAGGAGACGAACCACTCGAGCGCCGCGTCCCAGGCGCGCTTGTCCTCCGCCTCGGTCCTGCCGCTGGCGAGCCGGATGGAGTCGGCGACCGCGCGGGTGAGCTGGGAAGCGAACTCCGCCGGCCAGTCAGGTGGATCGGTCGAGGCGGTATGCGGCTTCTGCCGATGGTCCGTCTCCTCGCCCGCGGATCCGCAGGCGGCGTAACGGGCCGGGATTCCGGTGACGCGCCAGGTGGCCGCGAGGGTCTCTTCGTCCCCCTCGGGCCACTCACACTCGCCGGAGGGGTGCTCGCCGACCTTGAATCCGTGCAGGAAACGGTTGACGACGACACAGCGCGCCGCCCGCAGCGCGTCGTCCGGCTCCGGTCCAGGCGAGCGCTCGGCCGGGACGTGCCCCAGGCCCAGGTGTATCCGGGCGTGCCCGATCGCCCAGGCCCAGACCACCGGCTCGGTCTTCGCCCAGAGGTTGACGTGCACGGAGCCGCGCGAGTCCACGACAACCAGGCCCCGACGCGGCGCCTGCGGGCAGTCGCGCTGCCCGCACTCGGTGCCGAGGCGGATATGCCGGAACCCCTGGTGGGCGGCCAGGATCTCGCGGCCCCGCAACAGGTTCTCGGCGCCGGGCGGCGCCTGCTTGGGACCGCCGCGGCCGGCCGGCATCAGGCCCGTGCCGCGATCAGGGCGGGCAGATCGCGGGCGGCCTCCACCAGGAACCAGCCCGGCAGCGCCTGCGCGCCGTCCTCGTCGGCCGCGATCACGCTCTGCGCGACTTCGAGCGAGACCTCGGCCAGCTCCACCAGCAGCGCCTTCGCCCGGAAGCCGAGCTGGCGCCCGGCGGCGGAGCCGTGGCCCTTGGTGGCGGGCAGCTCCCGCAGCAGCCGCGCGCGGAACGCCTCGGCCAGGAAGTAGAGCAGGTCGCGGTCCTCGGGCCGGGCGGGCCAGCGGGCGTCGCCCTTGAGGATCGCCTCGAAACCGTAGGCGTTGCGCACGATCTTCACGTATCCGCAGAACCCTGACGCGTGGGTGGGGCTGAGCGTGCCCCTGGCCAGGATCTGCAGCGTCTGCTCGCTGATCTCCGGACCCGCGGAATGCAGTGTGTCGGAGAGCATGTGCCACGACCGGGGCGTGGAGAAGGGCTCTTCCGTCTTCGGCGCCGGGGCCCAGAGCTGGTCCGGGCGCTCGGTCAGGTAGTCGAGGATCCACGGGTGGATCCCGGCCACGCCCGCCCACGCCAGCCAGTCCGCGGCACTCGCCCGCAGATGCAGGTGCACCAGCCGGTTGACGAGAGCCGAGGGCATCGGGCGCGCGAGCGCGTTGTCGGTGGCGCGGTTGCCGGCGCCGATCACCACGGAACCCGGCGGCAGCTCGTACGAGCCGATGCGACGGTCCAGGATCAGCGAGTAGAACGACTTCTGCACGTCCGGCGGGGCGGCGTTGAGCTCGTCCAGGAACAGGCAGTACGGCTCGTCGCGCGCGATCATCTCGGGCGGGCAGAACCGGCTGCGCCCGTCATGGATCTGCGGCACGCCGATCAGGTCCTCCGGAGCGAGCTGGGTGCCGAGCAGCGAGACGCACTCGAGCCCGAGCGACGCGGCGAACTCGCGCACCAGACTCGACTTGCCGATACCCGGTGCGCCCCACAGGAAGACCGGCCGCACGACGGCGACGTCGAGCAGGAACGCGGGCAGCTGCGCGGGAGTGACCGTCACCGTGGACTGCATCGTCTTGAATCCCCGCTCCCCTGACACCCCATCACGTCGATGCAGCCCCGCAGCCGTCCGACTTTGTCGCGCACCATCGTGCCGGGCCGACCGACGCCGTGTCCAAGCGTTAAGGCGTACATGGAACCGGCCGGCCGGGTAGAAAGGCGGCGTGACCCACCGCAGGACTCTCGACGATCCTGATCGACGCGCCGACAGTAGGTCAGGCGGCGCGGACGCGGCGGATGTGGCGGACGAAGCGGGGCCGGCCGACCAGGTGCCAGATGCCGCGGACCGGGGCGGGCAGGACGGACAGCAGAAGGGCGCGCTCGGATTCGCTCGCGTCCTCGAGGACGAGGCCGAACAACGTGAGCAATGTCAGCTTGGGCGTGTTGGCCACCAAGTGGTCGCCAAGCGAGGCCCACTCCGCCTCGGTGATGTGCTCGGCTGCGAGCGGAAGGAGGGTGGCCTCCTCGTCGTCGAGGTGCTCGAGCAGGACGGCCCGGTGGTCGGCGAGGGCCGCCACGAGGGCGTCGCGCCGGTCGGCGTCGGCGGCTGCCTCCCATGCGGGGACCGCGGCGTCCAGCCTGGCCAGGGTCGCGGCCACGCGCTCGTGCTGGGCCTCCATGCGCAGGACGATGTCGGCCTGCAGATCGACTCGGGACAGCAGCGGCGGCCAGAGCAGCTCGTCCTCGCCCTCGTGGTGGTTCTTCAGCCCCAGCCGGTAGTCGCGGAAGTGGTCGGCGATCACCTTGGCCCGCCCGGTGTCGCCCGGGGTCACCGCCGTGACGAGCTCGATCAGCAGCCGCGACTCGCGGCGGAAGGCGCGGTGGACGATCTCCATGTCCTGGGTGTCGACGCTCATCGCGGTGTTCCTGCCCTTCATCGGTTTCATCGGTTCGTGGTGTCTTCAGACTGCTCCCGGGGCTTTGGAGGACACTTGGAGACGGCTTGGAACGCCGCGCTCGGACGGCCACGGGTATGATCAGGCGCGTCATGGTCCTGATCCGCGTGCTGGGTTCCTTCGCGGCCGAGGTCGGCGGCGAGTCCGTGCCCCTCGGCGGACCGCGGCAGCGCGGTGTGCTGGCCCTGCTGGTGGCGGCGCACGGTCAGGTCGTGCCGGTCGATCGGATGGTCGAGGACCTGTGGCGCGGCGAGCCCCCTGCTCGTGCCCTGGCTTCGTTGCAGGCCTACGTGTCCAACCTGCGCCGCCTGCTGGAGCCCGGCCGCCCGCCGCGCACCCCGGCCCGCCTGCTCGTGAGCGCGTCGCCCGGCTACGCCCTGCGGGTGGCGCCGGAGTCGGTGGACGCATGGCTCTTCGAGGAACTGCTTGACAGTGCTCGTACTCTCGCCGCTCCGCGCGAGGTCCGCGCACGGCTGGACGAGGCGCTGGCCCTGTGGCGCGGACCGGCGTTCGCCGAGGCCGCCGACGAGCCGTGGGCCGTTGCCGAGACCGCCCGGCTCGACGAGCTGCGTCTGGTCGCGCGCGAGCTGCGCATCGCCGCAGGGCTGCGACTCGGCGACGTCGCGGTGGTACCCGAGGCGGACCGCCTCACCCGCGATGCGCCGTTTCGCGAGGCAGCCTGGCGCATGCATGCCCTTGCGCTGTGGAGTACCGGCCGGCAGGCCGACGCTCTGGCCGCGCTCCGCCGCGCCCGCGCCACTTTCGCCGACGAGCTCGGCCTCGACCCCGGTCCGGATCTGGTGGCTCTCGAGGAGGCAGTCCTTTCTCAGAACATCGATTTCCTCCGGTCGGCCATCGCGCCGGTGCCCCCGCGCTCGCCGCTGCCGCTGCCGCTGCCGCTGGCGTCGCAGCCGTCGCAGCCTTCTGTTTCGCTGCCGCCGAATGTCTCCCCCGCCAAGCCCTTCATCGGGCGTGAGAGCGAGCTCGCGGCGCTTGTGGCGGCCGCCGAGCAGGCCAGCGCAGCGGACGGCGTACGCGTCGCGCTCGTCACCGGGGAGGCGGGGCTCGGCAAATCGACGCTGCTCGAGCACCTCGGGAGCCGGCTCGAGCAGGACGGCTGGCTCGTGGCCGCCGGGAGCTGCCCCGAGGCCGACGGCGCGCCGCCCACGTGGGCGTGGGTCGAGGCGCTGCGCGTGGTGGCCGCGAGCGTTCCACCGGGCGAGTTCGCGCACGACCTGGCGCCGTTGCTCTCCGACCGCGCACTTGCCGACGGCGACGCCTCGGCAGGACGCTTCCGGCTGCGTCAGGCCTTGTGGGGCTGGCTCGCGGAAGCGTGCGCCGACCGGCCCGTCGCCGTCATCCTCGACGATCTGCAGTGGGCGGACGCCGCCACATTGGAGCTGCTCGCCGGCGGGCTCGGCACACGGGCGCGGATCTTCGTCGTCGCCGCGTACCGTGCGGACGAGGGCGGACGCCTCACCGACGCGCTCGGCTCCGTCGCCCGCGTCGGGCCGCTTCGGGTGGACCTGGCGGGCCTGGACGGCCGTGCCGTCGCAGAACTCATACACGCTGAGTGCGAGGCCGACGACGCGACCGTGGCCGCGATCGCCGAACGGACCGGCGGCAATCCGTTCTATGTGCGGGAGAGCACGCGGCTGTTGTCGGGCGAAGGCGCGCTTGTCGCCCTCTCCGAGGTGCCCGAGGGTGTGCGGGACGTGTTGCGGCGCCGATTGGCACGGCTGCCCGAGGCCGGCGTCTCCATCCTGCGGCTGGCGGCCGTCGCCGGCCGGGAGAGCTCCGTGGACGTGCTCGTCCACGCCGCCGACGCCGATGAGGACGGCGTGCTGGACGCGCTGGACGCGGGCGTGATCGCCGGGCTGCTCGACGAGCCGGCGCCCGGGCGGGTCCGTTTCGTTCACGCGCTGGTCCGGGACACGCTAATCGCCGATATCAGCCGTTTGCGGGCCACCCGGATGCACGCGCGGATCGCCGCGGCGCTGGAGGGCGGCGGCGACCTCGCCGCGCTGGCGCACCACTCGGCGCGGGCGGGATCGCCGAAGGCCGTCGGATACTGCGTGCAGGCCGCCGAACTCGCCGAGGCTCGGTACGCCCACGACGTGGCGGCCGCGCTGCTGACCGACGCCGTCGCCGGCTCCACCGACCCCGACGAGCGCGTCGACCTGCTCGGCAGACTGCTGCGCGCGCAGATCAGGGCCGGAGCGGTCGCCGCCGCGAGGGAGACGCGCGAAAGGGCCGTCCAGTACGCCGAGTCGATCGGCCGCGACGACCTGATGATCGCCGCGTTCACCGCGTGGACCGAGCCCACCTCCTGGCAGGCACGCACATACGGCACGGTCGACCGTCGCATCGTGGACCGCCTCACCCGCCTGCTTCGGCGGACCGACCTCGCCGGCGACGTGCGTTCCCGCCTGTTGACGGCATACGCCGACGAGACCGTCGGCGAGGACGACCCGACGGTCATGGCGGCGGCGCGCGAAGCGCTCGACCTCGCGACCGATCCCCGCCTGCGGGCCGCGGCGTTGCTGGTCCTCGTGCGCGACGACGGACGGGAGGAGTACGCGCGCGAACTCGTGGACATCGGCATAACGCACGACCTGCCCGTCTACCGCGTGGCCGGACTGATCAATCAGGCGGTGAACGCCGCCGCGGCCAACGACCCGGCGACCATGCGACGCGTCACCGAGGAAGCCCTCGAACTCGCCCGCGCCTACCGGATGGCCGAGGCGACCGGCGTCTGCGAGATCGCGCTCGCGACCCTGGCGCTGATCGAAGGCCGTTTCGCCGACGCGGAACACTGCTACACCGAGGCCACCGAACGCATGGAGCGCGCCGGATCGGTGCACACCGGCTTCCGCAGCCTCGCCCTCGCGGCGATCTGGCTGAACGACGGATCGCTCGGCGACCACCTGGACGAGGTGCGCGCGCTACACGAGGCATTGGGCCCGATGGTCGCGGATCTGCTGGTGCTCGCCCTCCACGCCGCCGGCCGCGAAGACGAGGCCCGCGGCCTGCGCCGGGCGCAGAACTCACAAAGCCCGATCCGGCCCGACTTCTTCTTCAGCTTCCTGATGAGCCTGCGCGCGATGGCGATCGTCGCGCTGAACGACCGGGAGGCTGCCGCTCGGATCTACGCGGACCTGCTGGCCGAACAGGACGGGCCGCCGGCCGGAGTCGTCAGCCTCTCCCTCGCCGTTCGTCCGGTCGCCCACACGCTCGGCGAACTCGCCGTCCTCCTCGGCCGCCCCGACGATGCCGCCGCCCACTTCGCCAGAGCCGCCGCGATCGCGGAGATCTGGAACGCGCCGCACTGGTCGGACGCTGGTGGACGAAGCGTCAACTGATCGCCTGTGAGGTAGGGCGTCAGCCGCCTTGGTACCAAGGCGAGGGCTTCCAGCCGTTCGTGTGCCCCTGCGGCTTGTCCGGGTGGTCGGCGAACCATGGGCCGTCGGTCCGATGGGTGAAGTCACGGTAGGGCAGGTTGACCAGCTGCGCGGCCTTGCGCTCGAACTCGGCCGCGTCGTCCGCGAAGGGGTGACCGCGCCGGTTGGTGCTGTAGACGAGCTTGGCCGAGGTCGCGTACACCGGCGCGATCAGGCCGCCGACACGCGGGTCGCCGAGGAACGCGAGCTGACGAGCCTGACGCCACTGCGCCTTCTCCTCGTCGCTGCCCAGCTTCACGCCGTAGACGGGGAACTCCGCGATCGGCATCCCGGAGGACGGATCGAGCAGCTGCACGTACTCGTCGTGCGGCTTCCACCGGCCTGAGCGCAGGGTCAGCAGCACGGGCGCGAGCACCAGGCTCAGCAGATCGTCGGTCAGCTCGTGCCAGAACGGCTCCCGCTCCCAGCGCCCGATCTTGACCGGGAAGACCTGCCACGCGCCGAACCGCTGCACGAGATACTGCTCGTAGTGGCCGGCCCGCTGCACCGCGGCGCTCTTGTGGCCGAGGCGCTGCTGGATTCGCTCGATCAGCCAGGGCTGGATCGGCAGGGTCGAACCGGCCGGGTAGAGCTGCGTCATGCGTCGAGGCCTCCGAGGAGATGGTGGATCTGCCGCGCCGACGCGCTCGCGTCCTCCGAAGCCGGCGGAGGAGTGAAGGACACGGAGTTCGCCAGCAGGACCATCATCTCGCGGAAGAGCGTCCCGGACTGGACGTAGGGCGTGGAGAACTCGAGCGCCGCCAGAAGGTCGCCCTTCTCGCTGACCACGATCGCCTCGAGTTGGTAGACGTCCGCGCGCCCCGGATCGCCCTGCTGCCCCGGCAACGACGGCTTCGGGAGGCTGCGCACCCGCTCGAAGAACAGGGCCGGGCCGCCGGTCAGGTCGACCAGGTCCGCCTGCGCGTGGTCTCCCGCGTTGGCCGCCGCGTGGACGAGATCGCCCAGCACCAGCTTCGGATTGCGCTCCTCGCCGGTCGGCTGGACGCTGATCACGAGCGTCGAGGAGACGACGCTCTCGTCCGGCGCGGTGTGCCAGCCGAGACCGCAGTACACGGCATTGCGCTGGTCGAGCTCGGCGAGCAGTGTGGCGAACGTGTTCAGTGTCGCGTAGAGCAGATCCTCGTTCTCGGGCGGGCACAGTTCCGCCAGCACGGGTTCCACCTCGGCGAGCCGTTCGGCGCTGTCCTCGATCGGCAGCGGCAGATATCCGGCGGGCAGCTGAAGCCAGATGGCGACCTCGCCGGCGCTCTGCTGGGGCTCGAGGTTGTTGAGCAGGTCTGCGACACCCATCAGAAGGCTTCCTGGAAGTCGTGGTACAGGTTGGAGGCGACCTTCTTCGTCCGCATGCCGAGCTCGACGTTGAGCTTGGCGGCGTCGCTGAGCGCGCTGCCGCTGACCTTCTCGACGACGGAGGCGACACCCTTCGTGCCCATGCTGAGCTGGTGCGCCTTGAGCGTGACCAGGTTGGCGATCTTGGACGAGCTCTTGGCGGCGTCCTCGGCGACCTCCGCGCCGTCCTTGCCGATCTGGGGCAGTTTGCTCACCAGCGACGGGATCGACTTCGCCGCGTCCTCCGCGGCCGTGCCGAGCTTCTTCGCGTCGCCGATGTCCTTGAGCGCGCCCACGCCGGGTATCGCGCTCAGCAGGTCGCCGCCGGTGGTCACCGCGGCCTCGATGTTCGCCTTGGTGAAGTGGCCGGTCATCAGGCCGCCGAGGGCGGCCCGCGTCTTCGGGTTCGCGAGGTCCATCGCGAGCGCGCCCGCGCCGGCCCCCATCGCGATGGCGCCGGCCACCAGGTCCACCGGCGGCGGCGTGCACAGGGCGACCAGGCCGGCGATGGCCGAGACCGTGGAGAGGATCGAGTGGATGGCGTCGGCGTGCGCCTCGACCCACTTGCCGACGGCGCTGAACGCGCTGCCGATGTCGTGCATCATGCTCGAGAACCAGCCGGGCTTGTGCGGGGCGAGGCCCTTCGTCGCGTTCTCCAGCTGCGAGGCGTAGTTGCGCGCCGCCGAGTCGACCTCCTGCTGCAACTGCCGCGCCCGCTGCAGGATCGAGTTGAGCTCGTCGTTCGCCTGCTGCTCGGCCGCGTTCGCGTCGTTGAGCGCGGACTCGGCCTGGTCGAGCGCGGACTGCGCCTGCTGCAGCGCCTGCGGGTCGGTGAAGATCTCGTTGATCAGGTTGAGATTCGGGTTCGACTTCGCCTGCGAGACCTGATTCTTCGCGTTCTGCAGGGCCTCGCGCGCGGCGGCGGCCTCCTGGTCCAGGTTCTGCGCGGTCTGCTTGAAGCCGACGAGGTCCTTGTACCAGTTCTGGATCGTGCCGCAGGCCTCGGTCAGCGACTGCTGCGCGTGCTGCAGGTCCGTGACGAGCTTGTCGTTGAAGTGCTGGCGGAACGCGTCGCCCGCCGCGCCCACCCACACGCCCGAGTCGGAGTCGCGCAGCTGGTCGAGCAGCTGTCCGGACTCCTGCATGGAGCTCGTGGCCTTGGTGACCATGTTCTCCAGCACCTCGACGTCCCCGGGCACGCCCGGCGCCGGGTTGAAGCCCAGGTTCGGATAGGTGTTGCTATCGACGAAGGACGAGTCGAACACGACGTCCAGTGACATGGAATCCCCCTATTCCTGCAGCAGGCTGCTGATCTTGCCGAGCGACTGCTGCACGGTCTGCTCGGTCTCCTGATAGTTCTGGCGCACCTTGTCGACACCCTCGGTGCACTCCTGGATCGCCTGCTGCAGCTGGCCGAGCCCGTACTTCCAGGTGCTCTGGAAGTCCTTGGCCGCACTGACGATCGTCTGCGGTCCGACCTGCCCGTCCTCGGACGAACCGAACGCCTGCAGCGCCTGGTCCATCTGCTCCCCCGCCTGCTGCAGCGTGCTGGTCATCTTGGACAGCACGCCCAGATCAACCTGGAAGAAATCACTCATCGAGACTCGCCTCTCGGCCCCGTGCGCGCGTCCGGCTCCCGACACCCCATGCATCGCGCCGCGCCACGATGAGTCCACATCGTATCGGCATACCATGGAGACATCCACCATCTGCGGTTTCGGATCAGCCACGCGCTCAGCGGACTGCCGAGGTCCTCCCGCGACTGCCGAACCGCCGCCACACAGCCCAGGGCACCCGAGCCGGGCGAGGCAGCCGTTTTAGATCTGATAAGTCATTAATAAATGCTGAGATCCACCCTTGACCGTGCTCGGGGACGTTTGTAGCCTCATCCATGCCGCACACGTCCCACAGGCGCCACACCTTCGGCCGCCTCGGATTCCGAGGCTGCGACAGCGCTCCCACGCAACTGACCGAGGGTCAAGCGCGCGGCGGTTCCTCCACTCTGACACTGGAGTTTGAGTGCACATAGGACTTAAATCACGACGGCCGAGGCTCCTCGTCGCCGTCACCGCCTTCGGAGCCCTGACCGCCGCCGTGTGCGGCGGGACGGCTTCGGCCGCCTCCCACCAGAACCCGGTGCCGGTCATCACCGGCGACGCCCGCGTGGACCGGCTCATCAGCCAGATGACGCTGGACGAGAAGCTCTCGATGATCGAGGGCGAAGCCGAGGTCGCCAGCTCCTCCGACCAGTACCAGGCCGGATACCTGCCGGGCATCGCGCGCCTCGGGATCCCCTCGCTCAAGCTGTCGGACGGCCCTCCCGGGGTGATCACCCGTCAGGACTCGACCGGCATGACCTCGACCATGGGCGTGGCCGCGACGTTCTCCACCACCGACGCGCAGGCCAACGGCAAGGTCATCGGCTCCGACGGCAAGGCGCTGGGCCAGGACGTGGTGCTGGAACCCTTCGTCAACATGGACCGCGACACCTCGTGGAGCCGCGGGTTCAACACCTTCGGCGAGGACCCGCTGCTGACCGGCCAGACCGGCGCCGCGGAGATCACCGGGATCCAGAGCCAGGGCGAGATGGCCCAGGTCAAGCACTACATCGCGTACGACGGCGGCAACAACGTCGACGTCGACTCGCAGACCCTGCACGAGATCTACCTGCAGCCGTTCCAGGACGCCGTCAACGCGGGCGTGTCCTCGGTGATGTGCTCGTACAACGAGATCAACGGCTACCAGTCCTGCGACAACTCGACCGACCTGACGCAGATTCTGCGCAACGAGCTCGGGTTCAAGGGCTTCGTGGACTCGGACTGGGGTGCGAACCACGGCACCACGTACATCAACGCCGGCCTCGATCTGGAGATGCCGGGCGGGGGCGGGCCTTCGGGCGTGGGCCTGCCGAGCTACTTCTCCTCCTCGGCGATGAAGGCGGCCATCTCCTCCGGCTCCGTCCAGATCTCCGCGGTCAACACCGCGGTCGGACGGATCCTGTACGAGATGGACCGCTTCGGCCTGCTCTCGGGCGCCTCCAAGCACAACGTCACGCCGGAGAACACGAAGGCCGACGAGGCGACCGTGCTGGCGACGGCACAGGACTCTGCGACGCTGCTGCAGAACAACGGCAATGCGCTGCCGCTCTCGTCGGGTTCCCTGTCCTCGCTCGCGCTGATCGGTCCGGGCGCCGGCCAGACGATCGCGACCAACAGCGGCGGCGAGGCGGCCGGCGGTCTGCTCAGCCAGCAGACCAGCGCCCTCAGTGCCCTGACGTCGGACACCAAGGGCAGCGGCGCGCACATCGACTACGCCGTGGCCGACGACCTGACCGGCGTCCCCGTGCCCGCCTCGGCTTTGTCCCACAGCGGACAGCCCGGTCTGGTCCGCACGACCAGCGGTTCGTCCACGACGACCGTTGACCCGCAGCTGAACTTCACCGCCGCCGGCAAGAACGCGCTCAAGGCCGGCAGCACCGAATCCTGGGCCGGCACACTCACCGTGCCGAGCGCCGGTCAGTACTGGCTGAACATCCAGGCCATCGGCGGCACCGCGGGCCTGACCGTGGACGGCAAGACCCTCGCCACGGTCGGCGCCGGGTTCGGCCCGTCACCGCGCTACGGCGTCGTGCACGCCACCGACGGCAGCGCTCCGACCGGCACGCCCGACGGCCTGGCGAACGACAGGACCCTGGTTCAGCTCTCGGCGGGCGCGCACACCCTCGCGGTGGCGGAGAACCCTGATGTGTCCGGGAACCCGGTGCAGGTGCGGCTGAACTGGGTCACCCCGGCCCAGCAGCAGGCGAACACCGACGCCGCCGTCGCCTCGGCGAAGTCGGCCAAAACCGCGGTCGTCTTCGTCTGGGACACCGGCTCGGGCGACCTGTCCACGGCGCTGCCGGACGGCCAGGACCAGCTGATCGAGAAGATCGCGGCCGTCAACAAGAACGTCATCGTCGTGCTCCAGGCCAACCAGCCGATCGCCATGCCGTGGCTCGGCAGCGTCAAGTCGGTCCTGGACACCTACTACGGCGGCGACCAGGCCGGCGTGGCCGCAGCGAACCTGCTGCTCGGCCGCACCGACCCGAGCGGGCACCTGCCCTTCACCTGGCCCAAGTCCCTCGACCAAGAAGTCGCGCACGACTCGGCTCACCCCGAGCGCAGCAGCAACGGCGTCGACAGCAGCGGCCAGGCGTGCACGGCGTCGTCGAACCCCTTCGCCAGCAGCACCTGCCTCACCACGTACTCCGAGGGCCTCGACATTGGCTACCGCTACTTCGACGCCACGAACGAGACCCCGCTCTACCCCTTCGGCTACGGCCTGTCGTACACGAACTTCGCCTACTCCGGCCTGCACACGGCCAAGGCGAACGACGGCGGCCTCAACGTCAGCTTCACCGTCCGCAACACCGGCAAGTCGGCCGGAACCGCGGTGCCGCAGGTCTACCTCGGCGCCCCGGCCACCATCCCGTCCGGCGTGCAGTTCGTGGACAACGCCCTGGCCGCATACGGGCGGGTCGACCTCGCCGCCGGCCAGAGCAAGACCGTGACCCTGCACGTACCGCTGCGTCAGCTCCAGTACTGGACCGACGCATCCGGCTGGACCACCGCGACCGGCAACCGCCCGGTCAACGTCGCCGACGACGAGCGCAGCACCCAGCTGACCGCGACCGTCGACATCAGCAGCAACTGAACGCCAGAGGCACGGTCAACACCGCTTGATCCACCCACCCGCAGCGAAGGGACGTCGCCGCGGGCCGGGTGAACGGCGCGGGGTTTCAGGGCGAGGCGGCCCCCGGAACCCCGCGCCGTACCCCCTTTCCCGGATCTCCCGGAAACCCCCGCCACCTCGTAGGATTCCCGAATGGCCGACCCCCGCGGACCCCGCTCCTCGAGCACCCTGCTCGAACGCATCGTGCTCGACGCCTTCGACGGCTACGCCGCGCTCACCCGGCCCCAACTCGTCGAGTCCACCGGCCTGTCCCGCCCCACCGTCACCGCGCTCGTCGCGACCCTCGTCGCACGCGGCGAACTGACCGAGTCGGAACTCGCGGCGCCGAACGGTTCCCGCGGCCGCCCGTCCATGAGCTATCGGCGGACCGCGATGGCCGCGCCGATCGCCCTCGTCCGCCTCGCGCACCGCATGCCCACCCGCGTCAGCCTCGTCGGCCCGGACGGCCCGATCACCGAGGTCGACACCGGCGTCGGCTGGACGCAGCCGTGGGACATCTGGGCGCCTGCCGTCCGCGAAGCCCTCGACCTGCTCGAATCAGCGCACCCGCTCCGCGCTCGCCACGTCGTGCTCGCGGCACCCTTCCCGGTCGAGGACGGGCGCGGCGCCCCACCGGCCAGCCCCCAGGCCCGCCAGCGTCCGGCCGGCACCGCGCCCGCGCGCGCCACGGTCATGCCGAATCTGCCGGAGTGGATCGTGCGCGACCCGAGGCCCGCCGTCGGCGGATTGTTGGAACGACCCGTCAGCATGGTCAACGACGCGAACCTCGCCGCCCTCGGCGAAGCGCGCCGCGGCGCCGCCCGGGACGCGAAGATCGCCGTCCACCTACTCATCCGCCACGGCATCGGGGCCGGCATCGTCATCAACGGCATGACGATCGAGGGCGCGCGCGGCATGGCCGGCGAGATAGGCCACGTCCAGGTCGTCGACGACGGCCCCTACTGCTTCTGCGGCAACCGCGGCTGCCTGGTCACCCAGAGCTTCGATCCGTTCAAGATCGAAGCCCTCACCAGCCGCTACGGACACGAGCCGAGCTTCGACGACCTCGAAGACCTCATCGAGAACGGCGACGCCGTCGCTCTACGCTTCTTCTCCGACCTCGGCGTCCTGCTCGCCAAGACCATCGCCTCGACGATCGTGCTGCTCGACCCCGACACCCTCGTCATCGACGCCGAACTCAAGCACACCGCCACACCCCTGATCACCGGCCTGCGCACCGAACTCGCGCGCAGCTGCCCGCCACGCGTGGCCGAAGAGCTCGCCATCGTCCGAGGCGAACTCCCCGACGCCATCGCCTACGGCGCCCTGGCGACCGCCGACGAAGAGGCGTCGGAGGCTCCGGCGAGAAACCCAAGTCTCTGACCGTCGAGGGCCATCAGACGCTGAATGCTGATTAATGCTCGGCTTCGCGATCGGCTGATGTTCGGTTGGCTTGCCGGAGTTTCGGCTTGGGTTTCATGCCCCTCCGAGGGGCCCTCGCTCGGAGAGGGGGTCGCTGGTGGGCTGGGGTTTTCCGGGTGGGTGGGGTGGGGTGCGGGATTCTGCCGGTCGGCGCTCCCGCTCACTTACCTCGTGGCCCTGCATCCGATGGCGGGTGAGTTCTGGAGGATCCTGATCTGGCGAGGGTGAGATTCGAGGCTCGGAGGGCAGCATGGAACGCCACATCAGCGACGTGCCGGATGGGCTGACGCACGGCGCGCGGGGTTTCATGCGCAGCCACGGAGTGCGGCTTGAGCCGATCGACCTCGATAAGCATCGCGAACGGTGGCTCGCCGCAGGGATTCCCGGGGAGCAGATCGATCGCGCAGTCGCGTTCGAGCAGAAGTGGGGCGGGTTCGTGCTGCCACCGGCTCCCTGCTACGACGGCGGTCCACGGTACCTGGGCGCGGACGTCCCTGGGCAGAGACTCGCTCGTCGCCGTCCACCGCGGCGAATCGATCGAACGCCGCAAGCGGGGCATCCACGAATCCTGGTTCGAGCACCCGGATGGCCGACGCCTGGGCTTCATCACGAACGGCCACCGCGTCATGCTCCTGCTCATGACCGACGAGGACGACGCGGGCGACCACGCCGTCGATCCGGGGGCCGAAGGCTCCTCGGACGGCTTCATGCTCCTCAACGGACAGAACGACCGCTTCGCGAACCGGGACACGGTGCCGTTCGGCGTCGGCATAAAGAGCCTGTCGCAGATCATTGACTCGTGGACTTGGCCCGAGGACGTCCGGCACGAGTGTTCGGCCGAATGATCGCCATCAAACGGAGCGAGGCCGGCCGGGCCCCCATTCCCAGGGGCCCGGCCGGCCGGCTCCGTCCTAGCGCAGGACGCTGATTTTCTCCGTCGGCTGCGGTTCGACGTGGCGGGCCGAGCGGCGCCAGTTGCGCTCGCCGAGCAGCGTCATCACCGTGGGCAGGAGCAGGACCCTGATGACGGTCGCGTCGAGCAGGATCGCGACGCCGAGGCCTACGCCGAGCTGTTTGAAGTCCTGCATGCTCAGCGTGCCGAAGACCGCGAAGACCGCCACCATGATGGCCGCCGCGCTGGTGATCGTGCCGGCGGTGGCCCGCAGGCCGTGGGCGACGGCGTCCTTCGTGCTCAGGCCGCGCTCGTGCGCCTCGCGGATCCGGGAGACGACGAACACGTGGTAGTCCATGCTGAGGCCGAACAAGACCACGAACACGAACAGCGGGATCCACGACTCGAGCGCACCGACTGCATGTGTGCCCACCAGGCTCGCGCCCCAACCGTGTTGGAAGACCGCCACCATCACGCCGTACGCGGCGCCGGTGGAGAGCAGGTTGAGCACGATCGCGGTGGTCGCGATCGTCCAGCTGCTGAAGGTCAGCAGCATCAGCAGGAAAGTCACGCCGAGCACGAACAGGAAGACCGGCAGGATCCGGTGGTCGAGCTGGTCGTTGAAGTCGGTGCTGAAGGCGAGGTTGCCGCCGAGCGCCGCCTTGCTGTGCGGGACCGCCCCGAGCGTCTGGGGCAGCACGGTGCTGCGCACGGTGTCGATCGATTTCACCGCCTGCGCGTCGGCGCCCTGGCCGGCGATCGGGAAGAGGATCTTCACGACGTGCTGCGCCGGGTACGGCGTGACCTGGACCGGGCCGCTGCCGAGCGCGCCGTCCGCGGCCGCCTTGGCCTTGAACGCGGCGATCGCCTCGGTCACGGCCGGAGCCGACGGATCAGGGGTCTGCATCACGATCATGCCGGGCGCCGGGCTGGCCGGGAACTCGGCGCTGATCTGGTTGTAGGTCTGGACCATCGGCGTGCTCGAAGGAAGCAATTTGTTGATGTCCAGCGACTGGGTGTGCATACCGGCTGCCGGGATCGCGAGCAGGAGCATGAAGCCGGCCGCGGCCGCGGCGAAGCCCTTGGGGTGGTCGAGCACCTTGGCGAGCGTGGCGTTCCACAGCCGGCCACCGTTCGGGTCGACCGGGCGGTTTCGCTTCGACTTGCGCCGGCCCCAGTCGATCCGGTCGCCGAGCATGGCGAGCAGCGCGGGCAGCACGGTGACCGAGCCGAGCATGGCGATCGCGACGACGAGGATCGAGGCCAGCGCGAAGCCCTCGAAGATGTGCATCCCGGTGAGGAACATGCCCGCCATCGCGACCATCACGGTCGCCCCGGAGACCAGCACCGAGTGGCCGGAGGTGGCGGCCGCGATGCTCAGCGCCTGCTTCGCGTCGCGCCCGCTCGCCCGCTCCTGCCGCTCCCTGCGCAGATAGAACAGGCAGTAGTCGACGCCGACCGCGAGGCCCATCAGCAGCATCACGGAGTTCGAGGAGGAGTCCTGCGGGACCACATGCGAGATCAGGTCGAGCATGCCGAGCGCGCCCATGAACGCGGTGACCGCGAGCAGCACCGGCAGCAGCGCCGCGATCAACGCGGCGAAGGCGGCCAGCAGGATGCCGAAGGCCAGCGGCACCGCGGTCCACTCGGCGCGCTTGAAGTCCTTGCCCAGCGTCTGGTTCACCCACTGGTTCCCGGAAGCGTCGCCGACCTCGTTGATCTGCACGCCCGGATGCGCCGTCTGGACCGTCGCGACGGCGTCGAGCACGGGTTGGACCCGGTCGGCCGCCGTCGAGGCGTCACCGGTCATGTCGAACTGGATCAGCGCGTAGTGCCGGTCCTTCGAGATCAGGCCCGCGGTGTAAGGGTTCTGCAGGTCGTCGGTCTGCCCGGTGGCCTTGACGGCGGAGATCACCTGGTCGACGGCCTGCCGGAAGCCGGCCGCGTCGGCGGTTTGCGTGCCGTCGTGCACCAGCACCATCTCGGAGGCGGGGTCCGAGAGCCCCGCGTCCTGCAGGATCTGCAGTGCCTGCGCGGAGCTGCCCACCCCCTCCTGCGCGTTGCTGAGCTGGCTCTGGCCGACCGCGCCGCCGATCACCGTGGCGAGTATCACGAACAGCAACCAGCCGAACACGGCTGTCTTCCGATGCGTCGCGCTCCAGCCGCCGAGCGCAGCCGCCGGGCTCCGTCTGTGCGCCATCAGTGGGTCCCCCAAGCAAAAATCGGGTTCCGGTGCAGGTCACCGGCTCACCACTACGCTAGGGAAGCGCCCGCCGCACCGACATCCGGCCACCCGGCGTCTCGGTGGTGGCGCTAGATGCACCCCGGGTACGGGGGAAGGCCCCCGTATGTGCGTCCGGTCGCAGCCCGAGGGCAGATGACGTCAGCGCTGGGCGGCGTCGGGGGCGATCATCTCGGTGAGCATCATCCGCGGCTGGCTGGAACGATTGGGTGCAGCCGCGTGGAAGGTGTCGCTGTGCATGATGACGACGTCGCCCGGTTGCCCGGTCAGCTCTACGACGCGCAGGGGCACGCCGTCCACGGTGGTCTCGTTGCCCAGGTAGCGCTGGATGCGCTCGTCAGGGTTACCCGGGCCGCTAGGTGCCCAGAGTTCGCGCAGCCATGGATGCTCGGTGAGCGCTGTGCGTACCGCTCCCATGCGGAACGACTTGCCGTCGTCGAGGTACCGCGCCACCAGGCGGTGCGAGCCGCTGAGCACGAGCGTGCCACCGCCGCTGGCCGGCACTTCGCCAAGGAACGCGAAGTACTGCACGGGCCGCGGCTTGGCTGAGGCGGGCATGAAGTCGAAGTGCCATCCAGCTGCGGGCAGCTCCCATCGGCCGCTGCCGGGGAACGTCACGAGCGGCCGGCCCCACCATCGGGGACGCACCCACCCGTCGGCGCCGAACAGGGCGTCGAGCGCGGTGCAGAGGGCCTGGCTGCCGACGGCGTGGAAGGCGCCTGAGTGCGTGACGGGCTGGAAGCCGGTCGGAGCCGCGACGCGCCACGTCGTGGGGGCGTCGCGGTCGATCACGTCTCGCTCGGCGAGGAACTCCCACAGCCGCTCGCGCATCGCCTCGGCAGCGGCGGGTGGGAAGGCGCCGGGAAGCCGCAGCAGGCCGGTGGTACGGAACTCGTCCGCCTGATCTTCCGTCACCATGCAGCCGCTCCTCTCCGAACCAGCCTATCGCCGCCCTGGTTGAGCTTTAATCGGTTTCCTCGGACCTGCCCTCCGCCCTATCGTCACTCTTGGCTTATCGTCACTGTGACGAATATGGGGGGACTCGATGAGCAAGTACAAGGGCATCGCCGATGCCAACGAGGAGATCATCGCGGCGGGCCGGTACACGGCGCCGAGCGGCGCGATCGTGGAGCTCGACCGCGCACTGGCGGCCGCGTGCGCCGGCACCGTCTCCTACGCACCGGATGGCCTGGACCGGCTGCTCGCCGATGCCAAAGCCGATGCCGTAGCCGGATCCGAGCCGACGCAGGTCGAGGTTACCCACGATTCGAGCATGACCGCTGCGTGGCGGCTACACCAAGAGGGCGCGGGTCGCGTCGCGGTGCTGAACTTCGCCTCGGCGCGCAACGCCGGCGGCGGCTACCTCGGCGGCGCACGGGCGCAGGAGGAGGATCTGTGCCGAGTATCAGCGCTCTACACGACACTTCGTCAGGCTCCTGACTACTACGCCGCGCATCGGGCTTCGAAGGACCCTGCCTACAGCCACCGCGTCATCTATTCGCCCGACGTCCCGGTGTACCGCGACGTGCGATACCGGCTGCTCGAGGCGCCGTACCAGGTGTCGTTCCTGACCAGCCCGGCTCCGAACGCCGGAGTCATCGCCCGCGACCGAACGGCCGGGAGCACCGCCGTCGCCGAACTGCTTGCGGCGCGAGCCGCGCGCGTTCTGGCCGTGGCCGCCCACCACGGCCACCGTTCGCTCGTCCTCGGAGCGTGGGGCTGCGGCGTCTTCCGCAACGATCCGGCCCACGTCGCAGCCGCCTTCCAGCGGAACCTGGCCCCCGGCGGCGCCTTCGCGGGCACGTTCGAGCGGATCGTGTTCGCCATCCTGGACAAAACGGCGGGCCAGCCGAACCTGGCGGCGTTTCGCACCGCCTTCGGTCCGGCTGCAACACAGGGCCCTGTTACGGTAGAGCCATGTCGATCGAGGTGACACGGGAAGCAGCCGAGTGGGTGGTGGGCGCTCTGAGCGGGCGGGCCGCGCCGGAGGAGATCGCCACGAGGTTCTCGCCGCGGCTGGCTGCGCGCGGCGAGATGGCGCGGATCTTCGCCGGTGGCAAGCGGTTCGCGGCGTTTCGGGAGCACGGCGGCGAGGTCGACGACGTCTCCGCGCTGGGCCGGTGGTCGGTCCGCGCGACCGTGCGCACCGGCGCCGACCTGTGGGAGCTCGACGTCGCGGTCGATCCGGAGTCCCCGCACCTGATCCGGAGCTTCGAGCCGCGGATGGCCGCGCCGGACGCGGTCGCGTGGACGACGATCGCGGACGGCCTGCGTGGGCAGGACCGGATGGAGTCCGAGCTGCCCGCGGACGCCGCGCGCCGCGTCCACGCGCGTCTGACCCAGGCTGTGGACGCGAGCCACATCGTCGGACTGGTGGCCGGATTGGCCGTCGACGGCGCCCTAGTGCACGCCTCGTATCTGGGTGTGTCAGACCTCGCATCCATGGGCCGGCTGGACCTGCACTCCGTGTTCGGCGTCGGATCGGTGGCCAAGGCCGTGACCGCGTTGGGCGTGCTGCACCTGGCCGAGCAGGGCCTCGTGGAGCTCGACGCACCGATCCAGTCCTACGTGAAAACGCCGACACTGACCCGCGCAGACCCCGAGGACCCGGCACCGACCGTGGCCCAGCTGCTGGTGCACCGCGGCGGCCTGGCCAAGTCCCTGGGCCGTCGGCTGCCGCCCGGTTCGGCGTCGCTCGGCGAAGCAGTCCCGCAAATCCCGCTGGCTTGGTCTCCGGGAGCGCGCGCGGAGTACTCCAACACCGGCTACCTGCTGCTCGGCGAACTCATCCAGACTGTCGCCGGCGAGCCCTACGCAGAGTTCTGCTCCCGGGAGGTCCTGGCCCGATTCGGCCTGTCAGACGCCGGATGGGGCGCATCCGCCACCGTGACGGGCCACCAGGTCGTGGCCGCGATGGTCGACGCCGTCGCACCCGAAGGGGCGGAGCTTCCCGGATCCGGCGGCATGACGGCCAGCGCCGCGGACCTGCTCACCCTGACCCGTCACTACGCCTCGGCGGACGACCCGCTGATCCAGAGCGCGCTGTCGCTGACCACGCAGGCCGGCCCCGGCGTCCGCTTCGGGGCCGGGATCGCTCTGCTGGACCGCGCCGAGGGCACGATGCTCTGGCGCGGCGGCGCCACCAGCGGCTTCAACTGCGAGATCCTGGCCGCGCTCGACGGCAGCGCCGGCGTCGTGATTCTGGCGTCCAAGTCGCCGCCCGAAGGCCTGAAGGAAGTGGCCTCCGAGCTGGCCGCCGAACTGCGTCGAGACCGGTCGTCGTAGCCGACGTGGCTTCTGCTGAACGCGCGTCATGCGGGCTCCGCGTCGAGCACGCGGCCGGCGGGGCTGCGGGTGTGCAGCCACGTTGGCAGGGCGGTCAGCGCGCCGACCGCCGCCAGGATGACGAGCCCGGCGGTCAGCAGCCATGCCGGCGGCGGGGTGACGGAGTCGCCGAAGAGCCGGTACAGCCCGAGCCCGGCCGGGATGCCCGCCGTCACCGCCGGTATGGCCGGCAGGAGCTGGGCGACGCAGAGTGCTGAGACGGTCTGACCGGGGGTGGCGCCCAAGGTCCGGGCGATGGTCAGGGTACTCCTGGCCTGGATGGCGCTGCTCCAGCCGAGCAGCACGGTGTTGAGCGCGGAAAGCGCCACCAGCATGAGGGTGACGGCGAGCAGGACCCGGTCGGTCTGGTCGTTGCGCACTTGGATGGGGCCGAAACGCACTGCGGCGGGGGCGTTGTCCTGATCGGCGTGATAGGTGAGCAGCGCGGTCACCATGACGGTGGTGGCGGCCGTGCCGGCGCAGGTCAGGGCTGCGCGTCCGGGTCGGCCGGCGAGTAGCCGGATGCCGAGCAGCAGCGATGTCGGGAGGAACGCCGTCACGGCGTTCAGGTGCGGGTGGAAGGTGGGTGCGTGGGCCGGGTCGGCCAGCGCGCGGACGGCCGCGGTACGGGCCGTGCGTAAGACCGGGCCGAGGGTGCCGATCAGGGCAATCACAACGGCGACGAAGACGGCTGCCCAGACGGTGTTCGAGTCCGGCGGCCCTACGGTGTCGAGCAGCCCGGCGCTGGGATCGACGAGGCGCGGCGCAGCGAGCGTTCCAGCGGTCAGTCCGAGCGCGGTGGCCACGACGGTCAGCAACAGGTATTGCGTCAGCTGGACGGCGATCACGGTCTGCGGCCCGGCTCCGACCGCCTTGAGCAGCGCGGCACGCCGGTTGTCGCGGGCCGCGCGGGCGGTGGCCGATCCGGCGAGCGTGACGATCGCGGCGATGGCGAGCAGCCAGCCGCCGACGACCAGGGTGGGCCGGGTGAACTCGATGATGGCCGTGTCCGTCTTCAGGACATTCGGCCAATAGTGGAAGTCGAGCCAGGTGTCCGTCTTGATCGCCAGGACGGCCGCGGAACGGCCGAATCCCTGGGCTGCGGCCGGATCGGACAGCTTCAGGTCGATCAGGTAGAGGCTGGTCGCATCGCCCACCGCCGCATGGGCGTCGGCGGTGGTGAGCCAGATGATGCCGCCGGCGTCGCCGGGTCCGATCTGCGCCGGATCGCTCCACGGATACACCGCGACGGCCGTGCTGATCGCGAGCCCGACGACCGGGTAGCTGCGCCCGCTCACGGTGATCCGATCACCGACGCGCACACCGAGCGCCTGCGCGAAGCCGCGCTCGACGACCGCGCCGCCGGGACGCACCCAGCCGCCGGAGGTCACCAACGGCTGGTCGACGGCAGACGGCGCGGCATCGCGCCCCTCGACCGCGGAGTGCGCGGGACGACCGTGCGCCACGATGGTGGTGTCGAAGGCGAAGAACGGGCCGCCGAGCGCGGCGACACCGGACACGCGGGCCAGGCGCGAGGCGATGCCGACGGGATCCGGGTCCGTGGTCGTGGCCATCACGTCGGGTCCTGCGGTGGCCGCGCGGGTCTTGACGTACCCGGTCGAGACCGCGTCGGTGGTCGCGGTGCCCAGGGCCAGGGTGGCGGTGGCGAGGGTGACGGCGAACACGAACATGACCGCCTCGCCGGGACCGCGGCGCAGATCGCTCCAGATCAGACGCCACATCAGCAGCAGACGTCCCACGATCAACCGTCCCAGCCCAGCAGCACGCCGAATCCCGTACCGCCGCCGACGCCGTCCAGGCGCGGGTCGATGCGTATGTCGTCGGCCAGCATCCCGTCGCGCAAGGAGACGACGCGATCCGCTGTGGCGGCGACGCGCTCGTCATGAGTGACCATCACCAGCGTCTGGCCGGCGGCGCGCAACTCGTCGAAGAGCCGGAGGATCTCGAGGGTGGCCGCGCTGTCGAGGTTCCCGGTCGGTTCGTCGGCCAAGACCACCAACGGCTCGTTGACGAGGGCTCGGGCGATGGCGACGCGCTGGCGCTGGCCGCCGGAGAGCTCCGCGGGCTGATGCCGGGTCCGTTCGGCGAGGCCGACCCGGGCAAGCAGGTCCTCGGCACGTTCGCGGGCGCTGCGCGGCGAAGCGCCGGCGAGCAGGGCGGGCAGCTCGACGTTCTGCGCCGCGCTGAGTTCAGGCATCAGGTGGTAGGCCTGGAAGACGAAGCCGACCGCGCGGCGCCGCAACCTGGCCAGCGCCCGCTCACTGAGTCGGTCCACCCGCTGCCCGCCGAGCCACACTTCGCCCTCGGTGGGACGGTCGAGACCGCCGAGCAGCTGCAGCAGGGTCGACTTGCCGCAGCCGCTGGGCCCGGTCACCGCGAGGGTCTGTCCGGCGGGGATCTCGAGGTCGACCCCGTCGACGGCCCGCACCAGGGTCTCGTCCTGCCCGTACGTACGCATCAGCCCGACCGCGCGGAGCACCG
The DNA here is from genome assembly GCF_000504285.1 of Actinospica robiniae DSM 44927. Lineage (NCBI taxonomy): Bacteria > Bacillati > Actinomycetota > Actinomycetes > Catenulisporales > Actinospicaceae > Actinospica > Actinospica robiniae. Next base: position 3,472,019 of record NZ_KI632511.1, read on the forward strand.
GCCCGCCGGCCTCGCCCCGCCGGTGCGCGTGCGCGGTCCGGCGCCGCGGCCGGTCCGCGGTCCGTCGGCCGACTCCGCTCATCCCTCATCTCCCCTGTCTCTGCCGCGCGCGGACCGGGCGGCGGACCAGGTCCGCTCGCATGCCTCCAGCCAGCGCAGATCGGCCTGCATCCGGAGCGCGATACCCTCCAGGAGCAGGCCGGCCTGTGTGTTCGTGTCCTGATGAATGGCGGCGCGCTGGGCTTCGGCGAGTGCGCGTATCAGCTCCCGCCGACGCCCGTCGATGAGCGTGAGCGGGTCGGCGAGGCCTGACACGGCGGCGGCCACCAGCTTCAGGTGGACCTCCGCCACCTCCGCCCTGAGTCCGACGCTCTCGGCCATCCACGCGACCGCCCGCTCCTGCCCGGCCGCGGTCAGCGCGTACACCTTGCGTTGCGGGCCGCGCACCGACTCGTCCCCGCGTTCCTGGACGACCAGCCCGGCCTTCTCCAGCCGGGCGAGCGTCACGTAGATCTGGCCCGCGTTCAGGCCCTCGCCCAACGGCCCGAGCGCCGCGGCCAGCCGCCGGCGCAGGTCATAACCGTGCGACGGCTCCTTGGCGAGCAGCGCCAACACCACATCCTGCACCGACCGCCTCCTCGACGACCCCTAATAGATAGCGGTTATCTAATAGGTCGTCAACCCGTGGCCGTCGCCTCCGGTACCGCCCACGCTGAGGAACTCAGGGCGCGAAGCGGTAGCCCATCCCCGACTCGGTGAGCAGCTGGCGCGGGTGGGAGGGTTCCGGCTCGAGCTTCTGGCGCAGCTTCGCCATGTAGAACCGCAGGTAGTTCGTCTCCGACTTGTACGCCGGGCCCCAGACCTGCTGGAGCAGCTGCTTGCCGGAGACGAGGCGGCCGGGGTTGCGCACGAGGACTTCGAGCACGGCCCATTCGGTCTTGGTCAGGTGCACCGACTCGGGGGCGTCCGCCGGGGCGTCGGAGCGCTTGGTGACGGTCTTCGCGGCGAGGTCGACGCTGAAGTGGCCGATCAGCACGGTCGGCTCGGTGGCGCGCGCGGCGGCGTCGGCTTCGGAGCGGCGTTGAAGGGCCCTGAGTCGCGCCATGAGCTCGTCCATGGAGAAGGGCTTGGTGACGTAGTCGTCGGCGCCGGCGTCGAGGGCGTCGACCTTGTCGGCGGCGTCGGTGCGGCCGGACAGGACGAGGATCGGGATCTTCGTCCAGCCGCGCAGGCCGGCGATGACTTCCGTGCCGTCCATGTCGGGCAGGCCGAGGTCGAGGATGACGAGGTCGGGCAGATGCCGCGAGGCGACTTCCAGGGCTTCGGCGCCGTCGGCGGCTACCACGACCTCGTATCCGCGGGCTGAGAGATTGATCCGCAGGGCGCGCAGCAGCTGCGGCTCGTCGTCGACCACCAGAACCCTGATCATCGGGTGACCTCCTCGGTCCGGGCCGGCAGCGTGAGCACCATGGTGAGCCCGCCGCCGGGTGTCTCCTCGGGCAGCAGGGTGCCGCCCATCGCTTCGGCCAGGCCGCGGGAGAGCGCGAGCCCGAGGCCGACGCCGACGGTGTTGTCGCGGTCGCCGAGGCGTTGGAAGGGCCGGAAGAGCAGGTCCCAGTCGGCCTCGGGAATGCCGGGGCCGCGGTCGATGATGCGCACTTCCACGCGGTCGCCGAGGGCTGAGACGGTGATCGTGACCGGCGAGTCGGTATGGCGCACGGCGTTGCCGATCAGGTTCGCGATGACGCGTTCGAGCAGCGGCGCGTCCACGAGCACCTCGGGGATGCCGGGCTCGGGCGGCTCGAGCAGGACGCGGTGGGCGGCTTCGGGCACGTCGTCGATGGCACGCGGGACGATGTCCTCCGCGGCGGCCGGTTCGAGCCGCGGTTTGAGGGCACCGGCTTGGAGCCGGGACATGTCCAGCAGGTTTTCGACCAGGCCGATGAGCTTGTCGAGGGATTCCTCCGCGGCCTCGAAGAGTTCGGCGCGGTCGTCCGCGGGCAGCTCGAGTTCGGGGTCGCGCAGGGTGCTGATCGAGGCCTTGGCCGCGGCCAGCGGGGTGCGCAGGTCGTGCGAGACCGCGGCGAGCAGCGCGGTGCGCATCTTGTCGGCAGCGGCCAGGGTCTGGGCGGAGGCGGCTTCGCGGGCGAGGCGGCGGCGCTCCATCGCAGCCGTGGCCTGTGCGGCGAACGCGGCGAGCACGCGCTGGTCGGCGGCGGGCAGAGTGCGTCCGCGCAGGGCGAGCACTGCGCCCGGGCCGGCGTCGATCACGGTGTCGGCGCCGCCCGGACTGAGCGCCGGGTCGCTGCCGGTGGAGGCGACCAAAGTCCAGCGCGTCGGGTCGTCGATCTCGTCGGGCAGACGCGGATTGCCCGGGTCCTTGCGTTGCAGCAGGCTGACGCTGGCCATGGTGAAGGTCTCACGGAAGCGTTCGAGCAGGGCGGCGATCGCCTCGTCGCCGCGCAGCACCGCGACGGCGAAGGCGTTGAGGGTCTCGGCCTCGGCCGAGGATCTGGCCGCACTGCGGGTCTGGCGGATCGCGAGGTTCACCACGGACGCGACGGTCAGCCCGACGATGATGAACACGACCAGGGCGATCGCGTTGTTGGCTTCGGCGATGGTGATCGAGTGGACCGGCGGGATGAAGTAGTAGTTGAGCAGCAGCGAGCTCCAGATCGCCGCCACGCACGCGGAGAACATCCCGCCGAGCCGGGAGATCGCGACGGTGAGGGTGAGGAAGAGCAGGATGTCGGTGGTCAGGTTGAACCCGAGGTCCTCGCTCACGCTGGTCAGCAGCAGGGCGAGCAGCGGCGGCGCGACGAGCCCGGCCGCGATGCCGCGCCACCGCCCGCCAGAGCCCCAGGCCGCCTGCCGCAGCGGGTTCGGCGGCAGCCACCAGCGGCGGCGACGGTGTCCGGGCCGCGCGTCGTGGGTGACCATGTGCACGTCGATGTCGCCGGAGTACATGGTCGTCGTCTCGCCGATGCCGCGGCCGGTCAGGAAGCGGTTGACCCGGCTGCGCCGCGAGGTGCCGAGCACGAGCTGCGTGGCGTTCTTGGCCTGGGCGAACTCGCTCAACGCGCGTGGGACGTCGTCGCCGATGATCGAGTGGTAGCTGCCGCCGAGGGATTCGACCAGGTGGCGCTGCGCGGCCAGGGCCGTCGGGCTTGTGCCCCCGGCCAGCCCGTCCGAGCGGGCGATGTGCACGGCGATCAGTTCGCCGCCGGCCGCGCGAGCCGCGATCCGGGCGGCACGGCGGATGAGCATGTCCCCGGATTCGTCTCCCGGCAGGGCGATCACGACGCGTTCGCGTGCTTCCCAGATCCGGTCGATGTTGTGCTCTTCGCGGTAGCGCTGCAGCACCTCGTCCACGCGGTCGGCGACCCAGAGCAGCGCCAGTTCGCGCAGCGCGGTGAGGTTCCCGACGCGGAAGTAGTTGCCGAGCGCCGCGTCGATCTTCTCGGCGGCGTAGACGTTTCCGTGCGCGAGTCGGCGCCGCAGCGACTCCGGCGACATGTCCACGAGCTCGATCTGATCGGCCGAACGGACGACCTCGTCCGGCACGGTCTCGCGCTGCGGCACGCCGGTGATGCGCTGGACCACGTCGTTGAGGGACTCGAGGTGCTGGACGTTGACGGTCGAGATCACCTCGATGCCGGCGTCGAGCAGGTCCTGGATGTCCTGCCACCGCTTCTCGTGCCGCCCGCCCGGCACGTTGCTGTGCGGCAACTCGTCGACCAGCGCGACCTGGGGACGGCGCGCGAGGACCGCATCGAGGTCCATCTCGGGGAAATCCACGCCCCGGTACTCGCGATGGGAGCGCGGGATCAGCTCGAGGCCGTCGGCCATCTTCGCCGTCGCGGCGCGCCCGTGGGTCTCGACGTAGGCGAGCACCACGTCCGCGCCGCGCTCGGCCCGCCGATGACCCTCTTCGAGCATCTTGTAGGTCTTGCCCACGCCCGGCGCCGCGCCGAGATAGACCCTGAGCTTGGCTCGTTGCATCGTGCGATCAACCGTCCTTGCCGGCCGTGCTTGCCAAAGAAACGGGTCCTTCCCGGCCGCCGTAGCCGGGCGGCCGGGAAGGGGGTGATGACGTCGTGCGACTTCAGGAAGTGACGCCCGTCGCGAACGCCGTCGTGCTGGTGTCGGTGCTCGGGTACTTCTGGTCGAGGGCGATGTTGAGGGTGGTGGTGTTCACGGCCGGCTCGCCGAGGATGCCGATGTCGCGGCCTGAGGTGTTCGCGGCGATCAGGGTCTTGACCTGGGCGACCGAGAGTCCTCGGGTGGCGGCGATGCGGGCGGCCTGCTGGTCGGCGTTCTGCGGGGTGATGTAGGGCTCGACGTCGGAGCCGGACTCGGTGACCGCGTCCGTAGCGACCTGTGAAGCGGTGACGGTGGCGCCGCCGACGGAGTCGAACGCGGCCATGTTCGTGCGCATGGCGGTAATCAGCGTGGTCAGGGTGTCGCTGTTCGGGCCGAGGTTGTTGCTGCCGGATGCGGTGTAGGTGCAGCCGTCGGCGAGTTGGATGGTGAAGCCGCCGGCCGTCGAGTCGACGGCGAAGGTGGGGCGGGGCTGGAAGTACTTGTTGATCGGGTCGGCGTAGCCGGTGACCCCGTCCTTCTTGTTCAGCGCGGTCTCGGCGGCGGACGGGCTGACGAACGTCTGGCACAGCAGCTTGGAGCCGATGACCTGGCTCTTGCTGTTCGTGATGAGCGAGCCGTTCGCCTGGTTGTGGAACGCCGCCTGCCCGATCCCGGTCATCACGAGGGGGTAGATGATGCCGAGGATGACGGTGAGGACGATCATCGCGCGGATGGCTGCGAGGTGGCGCAGCACCGGTCCTGGAAGTCTGGACATGAGTGCTTACCGTCCCATTCCGGGGAGCAGGTGGATGACGAGGTCGAGCAGCTTGATCCCGGCGAACGGGATGATCAGGCCGCCGGCGCCGTAGATCCACAGGTTGCGGCGGAGCAGCGCCGAGGCGGAGGACGGGGTGTAGCGCACTCCGCGCAGCGCCAGCGGGATCAGCGCGACGATGATCAGGGCGTTGAACACGATCGCGGAGGTGATCGCGGAGGCGGGGCTGTAGAGGTGCAGGATGTTGAGCTTGGACAGGCCCGGGAAGACGCCCGCGAACATCGCCGGGAGCATCGCGAAGTACTTCGCGACGTCGTTGGCGATCGAGAACGTGGTGAGCGCCCCGCGGGTGATCAGCAGCTGCTTGCCGATCTCGACGATCTCGATGAGCTTGGTCGGGTTGGAGTCGAGGTCGACCATGTTCCCGGCCTCTTTGGCGGCCGAGGTGCCGGAGTTCATCGCGACGCCGACGTCGGCCTGGGCGAGGGCGGGGGCGTCGTTGGTGCCGTCGCCGGTCATCGCGACGAGCTTGCCGCCCTCCTGCTCCTTGCGGATCAGGGCGAGCTTGTCCTCCGGGGTGGCCTCGGCCAGGAAGTCGTCGACCCCGGCCTCCTCCGCGATGGCCTTGGCCGTCAGCGGGTTGTCCCCGGTGATCATGACGGTCTTGATGCCCATCTTGCGCAGTTCGGCGAAGCGCTCCTTTATCCCGTCCTTGACCACGTCCTTGAGGTGGATCACGCCGAGGACGCGGGCCTCGGAACCCTGCACCTGGGCGACCACCAGGGGTGTGCCGCCGGCCGCGGAGATCGCGTCGACGCTCTGGCCGACCTTCGGGTCGGAGTGCCCGCCGGCGTCGCGGACCCAGTCGCGCACCGCGTTGGCGGCGCCCTTGCGGATCCGGGTGCCGTCGGGCAGGTCCACCCCGGACATGCGGGTCTGGGCGGTGAACTCAATGAAGGTCGCGTCGTGCACCTCGCGCCCGCGCAGCCCGTAGCGCTCCTTGGCGAGCACGACGATCGAGCGGCCCTCGGGGGTCTCGTCGGCGAGTGAGGAGAGCTGGGCGGCGTCGGCGAGCTCGTCGATCGAGACGCCGTCGGCGGGCACGAACTCGCTCGCCTGCCGGTTGCCGAGGGTGATGGTGCCGGTCTTGTCGAGCAGCAGGGTGTTGACGTCGCCGGCGGCTTCGACCGCGCGCCCGGACATCGCGAGCACGTTGCGCTGCACGAGCCGGTCCATGCCCGCGATGCCGATCGCCGAGAGGAGGGCGCCGATCGTGGTCGGGATGAGGGCGACCGTGAGCGCGACCAGGATGACCAGGGACTGCGGGGCGCCGGCGAAGAACGCGAACGGCTGCAGGGTGACCACGGCGAGCAGGAAGACGACCGTGAGCGAGGCGAGCAGGACGTTGAGGGCGAGCTCGTTCGGCGTCTTCTGCCGCGCCGCGCCCTCGACGAGTGCGATCATCCGGTCGATGAACGTCTCGCCCGGCTTCGTCGTGATCTTCACGACGATCTCGTCGGACAGGACCCGGGTGCCGCCGGTCACCGCAGACCGGTCGCCGCCGGACTCGCGGATCACGGGAGCGGACTCTCCGGTGATCGCCGACTCGTCCACCGAGGCGACGCCCTCGACGACGTCGCCGTCGCCGGGGATGATCTGGCCGGCGGTGACGACCACGTAGTCGCCGAGCTTGAGTTCGGTCGCCGAGATCTGCGTCTCCGCGCCCTTCACGCCCGGCTGCCACGAGGCGATGCGCCGCGCGGTGGTCGAGGTCTTGGTCTTGCGCAGCGTCGCGGCCTGGGCCTTACCCCGGCCCTCGGCCACGGCCTCGGCGAGGTTCGCGAACAGGACCGTGAGCCACAGCCACACGGTGATGGTCCAGGCGAAGATCGAGGGGTGCTCGATCGCGGAGAAGGTCGTGAGCATCGACCCGATCTCCACGACGAACATGACCGGGTTCTTCAGCTGCACCCGCGGGTCGAACTTGCGCAGCGCGTCCGGCAGCGACGTGTAGAGCATCTTCGGGTCGAGCAGGCCCCCGCCCATCCGGCTGGTGTCCTTGACCGCGTCAGAAGGAGTGATGGCAGACATTTACTTCAGTCCCTCCGCCAGCGGGCCCAGGGCCAGCGCCGGGAAGTAGGTCAGACCGACGACGATGAAGATCACGCCGGTGAGCAGGCCCGCGAACAGCGGCGTGTGGGTCTTGAGCGTGCCGACCGAGGCCGGGGTGTGCTTCTGCTTGGCCAGCGAGCCGGCCAGGGCCAGCACGAAGATCATCGGCAGGAAGCGCCCGAGCAGCATCGCGAGACCGCCCATGGTGTTGTAGAAATCGGTGTTGCCGGTCAGGCCGGCGAAGGCCGATCCGTTGTTGTTCGACATCGAGGTGAAGGCGTAGAGCACCTCGGAGAAGCCGTGCGGCCCCGAGTTGTTCATCGAGTTGCGCGCCGTCGTCGTGGCCATGGCGATGCCGGTGAACGCGAGCGCGACCGACGGGGTGGCCAGGATGTAGAGGGCCGCGTACTTCATCTCGGCCGGGCGGATCTTCTTGCCCAGGTACTCGGGCGTGCGCCCGACCATCAGGCCCGCGACGAACACCGTCACGATCGCCAGGATCAGCATGCCGTACAGACCCGAACCGGTTCCGCCGGGCGCGATCTCGCCGAGCATCATGTTGAATATCGCCGTGCCGCCGCCGAGCGCCGTGTACGAGTCGTGCATCGAGTTCACGGCGCCGGTCGAGGTCAGGGTGCTGGTCGTGGCGAACAGGGTGCTGCCCGGCACGCCGAGGCGCACCTCCTTGCCGTTCATCGACGACCCGGCCACCGCCAGCGCGCTGCCCCAGTGCCGCTCCTCGGCCCAGGTCATGAACCCGGCGGAGGCGACCCAGATGATCCCCATCACCGACAGGATCACGTAGCCCTGCTTGTGCGAGCCGACCATCTTGCCGAAGGTGCGCGGCAGCGAGAACGCGATCATCAGCATGAGGTAGACCTCGAGCCAGTTCGTGAACCCGTTGGGGTTCTCGAACGGGTGCGCCGAGTTCGCGTTGAAGATCCCGCCGCCGTTGGTACCGAGCAGCTTGATGACCTCCTGCGACCCGGTAGCCCCCGTATACAGGCTCTGCGACCCGCCGGTGACGGTGTTCACCGTGGTCAGGTGGTTCGACAGCTCCTGCGGCAGGCCCGCGGCGATCAGCACGAGGCCGAGCACGACCGAGATCGGCAGCAGCAGGCGCAGGTTGAGCCGGGTCAGATCCACCCAGAAGTTGCCCAGACGGTCGGTCTTCGTGCGCACGAACCCGCGGATGAGGGCCGCCACGATGCAGATGCCGACAGCGGCGGAGACGAAGTTCTGCACCGCGAGGCCCAGGAACTGCGCGGTGTAGCCGAGGGTCGACTCACCGACGTAGTTCTGCCAGTTGGTGTTGGCGACGAAGGAGGCCGCGGTGTTGTAGGCGAGGTCCGCCTGCATCGGCGGCATCCCCAGCGACATCATCAGATGATCCTGGATGCGCAGGATCAGGTAGAGCAGCAGCATGCCGACCACGGAGATCGCCAGCACCGAGCGGATGTAGACCGGCCAGGTCTGATCCGCCTCGGGGTCGACGCCCATCAGTCGGTACAGGCCCTTCTCCACCCGCCAGTGCTTCGGCGAGGTGAGGATGTGGGCCATGTAGTCGCCCAGCGGACGGTAGGTCACCGCCAGGGCGAAAACGAGCAGGCCGGCTTGCAGCCAGCCGGATGTGGCCACGGACACTTCAGAACCTTTCCGGCTTGACCAGCGCGATGATCAGATACACGCTCAGCGCGATCGCGGCGACAAGGCCGATGATGTTGTCAGCGCTCAAGACGCTCGACCCCCTTGACGATCAAGGCGAACACGGCGAAGGTCGCGACGGTCAGTACGACGAAGATGACGTCGCCCATCTCGGGCTCCTAGGACTCGACGGTTTGGTTTGGCGGGCCGGGTTGTGCGCGGAGGCTTGCTGGTTCGCCGCGTACACCGGTCACCAGGAATGGAACAGCAGCGACGCGCCGAAACGGGGCCCGCATACGCGCCTCTAACAGCCGCCGTGCATATCTCCACACCCGGCTTACGGGCCGAGACGCTTCCGTGATCTCCACGGCACGCCTCGTACCTTTTGTCAAGATCTGGCCCAGTATGTCGGTGGGTGTGGGAGGCCCGTCGAGAGCGCGCCGAAACGCGTTGAGTTCCCGTGAGCAAGCCGCCGATCTCCCCCGGGATGTGCTCTGCTGGGCGGATGGCGTCGAAAATCATCGGACGCGTCATCGTCGGAGTCGACGGATCTCCCGGCAGCCTCGAGGCCCTGCGCTACGCGCTCGGCCAGGCCCGCCGCCTCGAGGCCGTCCTCATGCCCGTGCTCGCCTGGGATCCCCCCGGCGGCCAGGTCGCCGCCCGACGCGCGCCGTCCCCTCAGTACCACCGCATTCTGCGCGAATGCGCCGAGGCCGCCTTGCGGCAGGCCTTCGACCAGGGCCTCGGCGGGGTGCCGGACGACGTCGCGGCCGAGGGCTTGGTGATCATGGGCGCCGCCGGGGCGGCATTGGTGCAGACCGCGGACCGGGGCAACGACCTGCTCGTCATCGGCGCGGGCCGCCGGGGATCGCTGAGCCACCCCTTCCGCGCGAACACCGCCCGCTACTGCCTCGCTCACGCGGTCTGCCCGGTCATCGCCGTTCCGCCGCCGCGGCTGCAGGCGGCCCTGCCGGCGCGGATGCGCCGGCGTCGCGAGATCGGACACCTGCTCCACGAGCTGGCCAACGCCGATCCGGCCGCGCTGCCGCTGAGCTCTGGCAAGGACCTTTAGTACCGGGGTCGGATCCCAGCAGACACTGGGGTCTTTCCCCGGTTCGAAGGCGCGGGGGTCGGTGGTGTGCTGGCGGCGGCGACCCTTCTCGAAGGGTTGCGCCCCGCTCCCCCAACCTCCCCCCGCCCAGAAAGGCCGAACGGCCATGACCGAGCCGACCCCCGTTCTGTTCATCCACGGCCTCTGGCTGCACAGCGCCTCCTGGCAGCCGTGGATCGACCTGTTCCGCCACGAGGGCTACGACCCGTCCGCGCCCGGCTGGCCCGGCGACCCGGAGAGCGTCGAGGAGGCGCGGCAGAACCCGGAGAGCATCGCCGACCACGGCATCGACGACGTCGTGGAGCACTACGCCGAGGTCATCCGCAAGATGGAGGCGCGACCGATCCTGGTCGGCCACTCCTTCGGCGGGATGATCGCCCAGAAGCTGCTGGGCCAGGACCTGGCCGTGGCCGCCGTGGCCATCGACGCGGCGCAGATCAAGGGGGTTCTGCCGGTGCCGCTGTCCGCGCTGCGCTCGACCCTCCCGGTGTTCAAGAACCCGGCGAACCGGCACCGCGCGGTGTCGCTGACCGCCGAGCAGTTCCGCTTCGCCTTCGGCAACGCCCTGAGCGAGGAGGAGTCCGACGCGCTGTTCGAGCAGTGGACGATGCCCGCGCCGGGCAAGCCGCTGTTCGAGGCCGCCGCGGCGAACTTCAACCCGCATTCGCCGGCCAAGGTCGACACCGCGAACTCCGGGCGCGGGCCGCTGCTGCTGATCTCCGGCGGCATGGACAACACCGTGCCCGAGACCGTCACCCGGGCCACGCTCAAGCAGTACCGGCACTCCGACGCCGTCACCGAGTTCATGACCTTCCCCAACCGCGGGCACTCGCTGACCATCGACGGCGGCTGGCGCGAGGTCGCGGACCAGACGCTGGCCTGGCTGCGGCGGCAGGATCTGGACGCCGCCCGATGACCGCACCCGCCTTCGACCTCGGCCTGACCGGTCAGCGCGCGGTGGTCACCGGCGCCGGCCGGGGCATCGGCCTGGCGATCACCGAGGGCCTGCTCGCGGCCGGCGCGCTCGTCGTGGCCGGGACGAAGAAGCGCACCGAAGCGCTCGACGACCTGATCGAGCAGGGCGCCGAGCTGAGCGTCCTAGAGCTCGACCTGGCCACTCCGGACGGCCCGGGCACCCTCGTGAACGCCGCGGCCGAACAGCTCGGCGGACTCGACGTCCTGGTGAACAACGTCGGCGCGGTGCGCCCGCGGGTCGACGGCTTCCTGGCCACCACCGACGCGGACTGGGATTGGACCTTCACGATCAACGTGATGGCCGCCGTCCGGGCCACCCGGAGCGCGCTGCCGCACCTGCTCGAAGCCGGGGACGGCCGGATCGTCACAGTCTCGTCGGTCAACGCACGTCTGCCCGACCCGCTGGTGATCGACTACAGCGCGGCCAAGGGCGCCCTGTCGAACTTCTGCAAGGCACTGTCCAAGCAGGTGGGACCGCAGGGCGTGCGCGTCAACTGCGTCAGCCCCGGGCCGGTGGAGACGCCACTATGGCAGGGCTCTGACGGCGTGGCGGCGACGGTGGGCGCCCGTCTCGGCGTCGACCCGGGCACGGTCGCGGCCACCGCTGCTGCCGCGGCCGCCACCGGGCGCTTCACCTCGCCCGCCGAAGTGGCCGATCTGGTGCTGTTCCTGGCCAGCCGGCGTTCGGGCAACATCACCGGCGCCGACTACCTCATCGACGGCGGCATGACCGACGTCCTGTGATTTCGGGGCATGCCAGGACATGCTGGATCGTGCCTGGGCCCGGCCCTCGGCTATTGCCCAACACGAGCTGATGATCGGCTGGCTGCTGGTGAGGCTGTGGTGGCTTGCCAGGTTGAGGCGGCTGTCGGGGTGGGGGCGGCCGCTTCGCGTCGCCCCGTTTCGTCTGTCCGCCCGCCCACCCGTTGCGTAGCGGGGCGGGCTGGGGTTTCAAGCTATTCGCCTCCGGCGCGGGCCCTTCCCTCGGAGAGAGATGCCGGAGTCTGTGGGCTGCTGGGGTGGTCGGGCGGGCTGGGGTCCGGGATGGTGAGGTTGCGGGGGCGTGCTCTCTCCTCGGTCGGTCCCCGGAGGCAATCAGGAACCTGCCGGGCGGTCAAGCGGCGGTGGTTTCCGTTGGTGGCGGATCTTGCATCGCGCCGCTTGACCGCCCGGCAGAACCCTGATCGGGCTTCGCCTGCCCGACCGAGGAGAGAGCACACCCCCTGAGGTCCGGTGCGAGCTGCGCTCGGGCCGAGTCCCATCCCGTGGCCCGGCCGCGCTCGATCCGGAAGAATCCTGCATCACCTTGATCCGACCGTCCCGATGCTCGATCCGCGCGAAGGCTTCGGTGCTCGGTCGCACCTGAAGTGAAATCCTGCACGGCGCTGGTACGTCGACCCCGAACCCAGACCTCGCGGCAGAACCCTGCACGCCGGCCGTGCTCGATCCGGAAGGATTCTGCATCGCCGTGATCCGGCCATCCCGGCTCTCGATCCGCGCGCAGGCGTCGGTGCTCCGGTCGTGCCTGCCGTCGAATTCTGCATCGCCCCGGTCGGATCCGCCCGGTGCTCACGCACTGCACGGGATCGCGCGGCCCGGTCGCACGCCGAGGGGAATTCCTGCACCGTTTTCAGCCGTACCCCTGACGCCATCTGACCAGCCACCCCGTCCACACTCCGTCACAAGCCCCGACAACCCCTGTACTCTTCCATGCTAGACGCCACCACCGACAAAAGCCGCGCATCCGGCTATTGCCGGAAAAGAAAAATATGGGAGATTTCCGGGCACTCGGGCGCGCTCCCCGGCGTTGAAAGAATAGCGAAGAAGAAGCGGCCCAGAACGGCGATGCAGGATTCTTCCGCATCGAGCGCGACCGGGCCACGGGCCGGGACTCGGCCCGAGCGCAGCTCGCACCACTCCCCCAGGGGGTGGGCTCTCTCCTCGGTCGGGCAGGCGAAGCCCGATCAGGGTTCTGCCGGGAGGTCAAGCGGCGCGCTGCAGGATTCACCACCAACGGAAACCTCCGCCGCTTGACCTCCCGGCAGGTTCCTGATTGCCTCCGGGGACCGACCGAGGAGAGAGCACACCCCCGCAACCCCACCATCCCAAACAACAGCCCGCCCCACCAACCACACCACCCCACAAACCCCGGCATCTCTCTCCGAGGGAAGGGCCCGCGCCGGAGGCGAGATCTTGAAACCGCAGCCAGCCGATCATCAACTCGCAGTAGTGCTCTGACCGCACTGGTTCGCCGATGCAACCCGGTGAACCTATGTGGTTGGCACGCTAGGCGGAGGGCGCCGGACCGTCTACGGCTTCCAGCGCGGCGGCGATCCGCCTTCGCGAGGTGATGCCCAGCTTGCGGAACACCTTGTTCAGGTGGAACTCGACGGTAGAGGTCGTGATGAACAGCCGTGAGGCGATCTCGGCGTTGGTGAGTCCTGATACCGCCAGCAGCGCCACCTGCCGTTCCTGCGGCGTGAGGTCGGATCCGGCGCCTGGGACGCGTCGGCGCGCGGTCTCGCCGGTCGCGAGCAGCTCGGTCCGAGCGCGTTCGGCGAACAGCGACGCACCCCAGGCGTCGAAGGACTCGTATGCGGACCGCAGTTGCGTCCTGGCCTCAACGCGCCGTCGGCGCCGGCGCAGCCATTCCCCGAACAGCAGACGTGACCGGGCCTGTTCCGCTGCCAGCGGAACCTTGGCGAAAAGATCAATCGACTCCTGATACCAGGCCTCTGCGTCATCCCCCTCGTCCATCAGCGCCCGGCATCGGGCCAGCATGCCCAATGCCCAAGGCGTTCCTGCCGATTGCGCGCGCTCCTCAAGCCGGGTGAGCGCGCGCGCCGCGGTATGCCGGTCGCCCGCACGCACAGCGGCTTCGACGAGAAGCGGCAGCATGAGGTTGCCCTGCGACGGCGCGTCCTCCTCGTAAGCGAGGAGCGCGTGGCGCTTCGCTTCGCCGTAACGCCCCAGGCCCAGATCGAGAATGCAGAGCGCTTGTAGCGCCAGCTGGCGAAGCATGCCCAAGCCGTAGGTGTCGGCGACGGCGTCCATCGTGGCGACGGTGGCGCGCACCTCGGCTTCGCGGCCCATCCAGGCGTATAGCAGACCTTTGTTGAGATCTCCTTGAACCGTCAGGCCGATGGCCCTGGCGTAGTCGTCCGCCTCGGCGTACAGCGCTTCGGCCGCGTTCAGCCGGCCGTTCCAGATCTGCGTGTAGGCGAAGTCGGACACGCAGAGGCTGAGGTCGTAGAGGGCCCCCTGGCTGCGATTCACGGCTGCCAGACGGCTGATGATCTCGATGTTCGCGTCGATGTCCCACACGTCGGTCGCGGCGAGGCTCACCAGGACGCAGAACGGGGTGGCCCGATCGTGCAGTTCGGGCGAGGCTCGCAGTCCTGCCAGGGCCGCCTGGATGCTCGACACGCTGCGCTCGTACCCGTGAGCCGCGCGGACGGCCAGGGCTTCGATCAGCGGGTCCGGACTCCAGGCCGGAGCGTCCGGATCGCGCGGGGCGGCGGTCACGGCGTCGGCGACCTCTGCCAGGGTCGTGCGATACATCGGGTCCCGCGCGATGACGGCGGCGTGTACGGCTTCGTAGAGCAGCTCCCACGTCATCCGGATGTCGGCGTCGCCGAGCTCTGCCACGGCGTCGAGCATCATGGCGGCGACGCGGTCGCTGCGGGTGTTGAAGAGTTCTGCCGAAGCCCGGATCCGCAGCGCGCGGGCGCGGGCCGCCGGACGGTTCAGGGCGGGCGCGGCCAGATCGAGCAGGGGTTGCACCGCGGCGTGGTCGCCGGAGGCCAGATGAGCCTCGGCCGCGGCGAGGTAGCGTCCGGCGCGCTCGGTCGGCTCGGTGGTCAGCTCGGCCGCCTTGGACAGGAACAACGCCTGCGCCGAATATCCGCCCCTGGCCCGGGCCCAGTCCGAAGCCGCGTCCAGGTCCGCGGCCGCCGCGTCGTCGGCGCCGAGCGCCGCCGCGGCCCGATGCCAGGCCCGCCGGTCCGGCATCCGGGTCGGATCAGTGGCCGTCGCGAGCGCGGCGTGGATCCGGCGCCGCTCGTCGCCGGAAGCCGCCGCGTACACCGACGACCGGATGAGCGGGTGGCGGAACCCGGGGGCGGCCGCGCGGTCCAGCACCCCGGCCTCGACGGCCGCCGCGGCGGCCCGGGCCGACAGGCCAAGCACACCCGCGGCGTGCCAGATCACCGTGGGATCGTCGGTCGGTGCCGCGGCGATGAGCAGCAAAAGGGTCCGGGTGTCCGGCGGCAGCGCGGCGACCGCCTGTTGGAAGTGCGCCTCCAGCAGCCTGCTGACCGGCAACGGGTCGGGCATCGGCACGACGCCGGCCAACTGCTCCGCGTTCAGCTGGGCGCCCAGTTCGATCAGCGCCAGCGGGTTGCCCCCGGTGCCGGCCACGATCCGGTCCGCGACCGCCGCGTCCAGGTGGCCGGGGGTGGCGAGGGCCAGCAGTTCCCTGGCGTCGGCGACGGGCAGGCCGTCGACACGTAGGGAGGTCATCGCGTCGAACAGGCCGCGGGCCTCGATGCCGGTTCTGGCAGCGAAGATCAGGCCCAGCGAGTCGGCCTGGAGCCGGCGGGCCACGAAGGCCAAGGTCTCGGCCGACTCCCGATCGAGCCAGTGCACGTCGTCGATGAGGCACAGCAACGGCAGCTCCAAGGCCACCCCGGACAGCAACGTCAAAGTCGCGAGACCGACGAGGTGCCGGTCCAGCGGCGCCGCGTCCGCGAGGCCGAACGCGGTGTTGAGCGCGTCGCGCTGCCGCGGGGGAAGCCGGTCGATCCGGTGCAGGTGCGGACGTAGCAGCCGGTGTAACGCGCCGTATCCCAAGGGCTGCTCGGCTTCGACCCCCACCAGCCTCGTCAGCTCGACTTGCGCGGCCCGGGCCTGTGCCGCCGCGTAATCGAGCAGCCGGGTCTTGCCGATCCCGGCCTCCCCGACGAAGACCAAGGCGCCGCCGAGCCCGTCCCGCATCGCTTCGAGCAGCCCTGCGATCGCCTCGCGTTCGGCGAAGCGGCCGAGCAGCGGATCCGCCGTTGCCTCCCGAGCCCCGCGCCACTCCATGGCATAACCCCTGTCATCGCCGCCCTGACCTGGTCAGAACGCTAGTGCGCGGGGCCGGTGCCTTCGAGCGTCAGATGACGGTGGGCTAACGCAATGCGCCGACCACCTTGTGCAGTTCGGCGCGGGAGACGACGCCGAGTTTCGGGAAGATCCGGTGCAGGTGCGAGCTGACGGTCCGGTGCGAGAGGTAGAGCCGCTGGCCGATCTCGCGGTTGGTCAGACCTTCGGCGGCCAGTTGGACGATCTGCAGTTCGTGCGCGGTCAGCTGGTCGCGGGCATCGGGATCGCGGCCGCGGCTGGTCTCGCCTGCGGCTCGCAGTTCCCTGCGAGCCTTCTCGCCCCAGGGGATCGCACCGAGCGCATCGAACATGTCGCGGGCGGCGCGCAGATGGTCCCGCGACTCGACGCTGCGACGGCGTCGGCGCAACCACTCCCCGAAGGCCAGGTGTGTACGAGCTCTGATGAGCGGCAGGGCGGTGAGGTCGGCGTTCAGTGCTTCCTGGAACAGCGGCTCCGCAGCGTCATCGGCCGCAACCAGGGCTCGGGCCAGGCGCAGGTCGGCGTGCAGCACCGGCGCCGGCGTCACCTCGGCAACCTCCTCGAGCTGCGCGATCACCGGCAGCACCGCCGCCGCGCGTCCGCAGTGCGTCGCGGCGTCGACCAGATCGCCGAGAGTCGTGAGCCGCAACGCGATCTGGAACGCCGGATCCGCCGGGTCGTGCAGCCGCCGGAAGTGGCCGTAGGCCTCCTCGAACCGGCCCTGGCCCAGCGCGGCCAGCCCGCGCGCCATCGCCGCCGTCGCCAATACCGGTCGTGCGCCGACGGGCAGGCCGATCTCCTCGGCCGCCTCGGCCAGCGCCAGGGCTTCGCCCTCCTGGCCGCGCAGCGCCGCGAGTTTCGCGGCGGTGGCCGTCATCAGGCCGTACATCATGATCTGACCGGTCTCCCGGGCCAGCCGCCGGGACTCCTCGGTCGCCGCGATCGCCGCGCCGAGGTCCCCCACGACCAAAGCGCTCCAGGCGTCCGCGCCGACGGTCCGGGCCAGCAGCCCCAGCCGCCCCTGGGCCCGCAGCCCCGCGCCGCCCGCCGCCGAAAAGGCCCGGGCCAGGCCGAAACCGCCGGCCAACAGGGCCGCCGTGCTCAGCATCCGGTAGGCGCGGCCGTCGTCGCCTTCGATCCGGGCGACGTCCCGGGCCCGGTCAAGGACGTACCCGCCGCGCTCGATCGGCGCGGCATAGGCGCAGACGGCCAGGCGCCACGGGTCGACCTCGTCCGGCACGATGCGCTCGACGGCTGCCAGGATCTGGCCGCGCGCCTGCGGACCGGGATCGGACCAGAAGCAGAGCTGGGCCGCGCTCCACAGGATCCGCAGCGCGAGCGCCGGATCCTCGAGGGCTATCTCCTCGGCGAGGGCGGTGAGCGAGAGAGCGCCGGAGGAATGGCTGTAGAGCCCTTCGTCGGCCCCGCCGCGCAGCCAGAAGACCCGGGCGTGCTGCTGGCGGGAGAGCCGCCCGGTCAGCGCCGTGTCCAGGAGACGGTTCACGGTCTCGGCCCGGCCGAGCTCGGCGGCGTACTCGGCGGCCAGCAGCAGGCGCTCGCCTCGCCGGCTTTCGTCCTCGCTGAGCGCGGCGGCCTGTTCCAGCGCCGTCAGCGCCGCCGCGACGCCACCCCGTCGGGCCGCGCGTCGCGCCGCGTCCTGGAGCGCGGTGGCGACGGATTCGTCCGGATCGCCCGTCGCGGCCGCGCGGTGCCGGACCTGACGGTCGGGCTGGTCCTCGAGCGCCGAGGCGAGCGCCGCGTGCGCGGCGCGCCGGACCTGGGCCGACATCGACTGCTGAATCGCCGACCGCATCAGCGGGTGCCCGAAGCGCAGCTCGGTGCCGACGACCTCGACCAGGCGAGCCTGCACGGCCGGGTCCAGATCCGCCGAGCCGACGGCCGATCCGGTGAACGCGCGAGCCGCGCGGTAAAGCTCCGGCAGCGACAGACCGTCGTCGAGTGCTGCGATACGGAGCAGGCTGCGCGTGGCCTCCGGCAGGTGTCCGAGGCGGCCGGTGAAGGCACGTTCAAGCCGCTCGGTGAGCGGGATCTCGGCGAGATGGGGATCGGCCGAGGCACCGAGCGTGCGCGAAAGCTCGGTCAGCGCCAACGGATTCCCGGCCGCGGCGGCCAGCAGCCGTCGGTGCGCACTCGGGCGCAGATGCGGGACCCGGTCCGCGAGCAGAGCCGTCGCCTCGTCGTCGGACAGCGGCTCGAGCTGAAGCATGGTCAGCTCGTCGGGATTCAGGCGCGACCGGTACCCGTCGCGCGCGGCTCCCACGATGACCACCGGTTCGGTGGCCACACGCCTGGCGAGAAACGCGAGGATGCCGACGGTCGCGTCGTCGAGCCACTGGAGGTCGTCCGCGATGACCAGCACCGGGGCTACGGCCGCGGCGTCCGCGATGAGGTCGAGAGCCGCCAGGCCGACCAGGAAGAGGTCCGCGATATCGGCGTCGGCGCGTCCCAGCGCGGCGTCCAACGCCTGCCGGTGCGGCGCCGCCAGGTCGGCCATCCCGGCGGCCAACGGACGCAGCAGCATCTGCAGGCCGGCGTAGGGGATGTCGCTCTCGGCCTCGACGCCGCCGGTGCGCAACACCCGGTACCCGGAGACTTCGGCGAGGACGGCCGCTTCGGCCAGCAGAGCCGTCTTCCCGATCCCGGCCATCCCGCGGACCAGGACCGCGCTGCCCCGGCTCGGCGACTCGGACAGAAGACGGGCCAGAAGATCCAGGTGCCCTTGCCGGCCGACGAGATCCACTGTCCTCCTTCAGCCGGGTCCTCGCCGGCGTGCGCCCACGGCTCAGCGTACTGTGCCGCGCAGAACGGCGGCGAAGGACGCGAGCAAACGCCCTCTGATAGCGTGGGGCTGCAGCCAAGCGGCCGGACCGCACGCCGCGCGCGTCGCCTGCGTCGCTTGGGAACGGACGAGGACGAGGACACAAGCTCGTGAGGGCAGCGGCCGTGCCGATCACCATCACCATCAGTCCGAACGCATGCGGGGACGCGGGCGGCGCGTCGTCCGGCGACTCCCGGCACCGACGATGATCGGGCGAATAGCTTCGTGGTCGGTCGCGGGCCTGATGGCCGGCGGGCTCGCGAGCATGGTCGTCGGGTGCGTGTGGGCGTTCTCGGGAACCACCCCCGTCGACCGGGAGCCTGCCGCCGACTCCAGCTCCACTCCCCTCATCAGCGCCACCGCCACGATCCAGCCGCCGGCCGCGGCGAGCCCGCAGACGGGCTTCTCGGTGCAGGAGCTGGGTTCCGCCTCTCCGGGAACGGCTTCGCAGTCGCCGGCAACAGAATCGGAACTGCTCGCCGACTGGGCCGGCAGGGTCTCCGCAGCTACCGGGATCCCCGCGCGCGCCGTTCAGGGCTACGGATACGCGGAACTCGTGCTGCACAGCGAGAACCCGGACTGTCACCTCGACTGGAACACCCTCGCCGGGATAGGCATGGTCGAATCGGACCACGGCAGATTCGGCGGCGCGGCGCTCGCCGCCGACGGCACCGAGACCAAGGCGGTGATCGGCCCGGCCCTCGACGGCTCCGCCGGCCGCCAGGACCTGCCGGCCACGGACCACGGCCGGCTCACCGGCGACACCACCTACGACCACGCCGTCGGCCCCATGCAGCTGCTCCCCGAAACCTGGTACCAGTTCGCCGATACCGGCACGAACCCGCAGAACATCGACGCCGCCGCGATCGCCGCCGGCCGTTACCTGTGTGCTGACAACCGCGACCTGGCCACCCCCTCCGGCTGGTGGAGCGCGATCCTCTCCTACAACCACTCGGACTCCTACGCGAACCTCGTCTTCCACTACGCCGACACGTACGCGACCGGCCCCCGAACCACGCCGGCATCCAGCGGACCGTGATCACCGCGGGAGAGACGTGACGGCTGAGTCCGCGCCCGCAACTACGCCCGCGTTCGCCGGCTTCCTGCCGCAGGTCGCCGAATATCTCGGGCCCCTGAAGTGGGTCGAGGAACCCACCGCCCACGGCCCGAATCGCGGCTTCGCCGTGCTCTACCTCCGCGCGCAAGGCAGCGAAGTGGGCTCCGCCGTGAGCAGTGGCCTGCGATTCCAGAACGTCAACGCGATCTTCCCGCAGGAACTGTGCTGCAGCCTGCTCACGGAGTACGAGGAAGCAGCCGCCGAGATTATCGTCCGCACCGCGCACATGGTGCTCGAAGGCGGAGCCGGCCTACTCGTTGGCACTATCATTCCCGGGCAACAGCCCTTCGTACCCGGCACCGAGATGGTCGGCGTCATCTGCGCCGAGCATCCATACGTCGACGGGGAATTCAACGTCATACGCGATGTCGCCGGCAAAACCGAGATGCAGATCATTACCATGATCCCCGCCAGCGCGGTCGAGATCGCCCTAGCGACCGCGCGCGGCGCGGATGCCCTGTTCGACCTCTGGGAGGCCAGGGAAACCGACCTGGCAGACCTCGGAAGAAAATCTGTAATCTGACATACACCCGGATGGCCGACCTAGATATTGGGTCCTGCTATACCTGGGCCTCGCCGCCAAAGGCGGATCAGCTCTATACCCTCGGGTGGCGTGTGCATCGGTGGCTGGTCCATGTCCTCTCGGATACGCGCGATCAGGCCGACTCACGCACGACCAGCGTGCTTTCGACCGGATGGATGCCCGGAGTCGCCTCGGCGTCGATGGCGTTCAGGAGATGCAGGGCACTGAGTCGTCCAATCTCAGTGAGGTTCATGTCGACGGTCGTCAGTGGCGGTCTCGCGGCCAGCGCCATGACCTCCCAATTGTCGTAGCCCACCACGGCTATCTCCTCCGGCACGCGGCGGTCGATTTCGCGCAGTGCGTCCGTGACGCCGCGGGCGATTTCGTCGTTGCCGCAGAAGATGGCGTCGACCTCGGGCGCCGCGCGCAGCACGGCGGCGACGGCGCGCCGGCCCCATGCCTCGCTGAAATCGCCGAAGAATGCCCGACCGCCGGCGAGTTCGAGGCCGGCGGCGGCGAGGGCCGCGCGGGTGTGGTCGGAACGGTCGCGGGCGGCGGCGTGGCTTTTCGGACCGGTGACGTGCGCAATCCGCGTGCGGCCGGTGGCGACCAGGTGCTCGACGGCGAGGCGGGTACCGCCTTTGTCATCGCAGACCACTGACGTGTCATTCGGATCCGTGGACGGGGATATCGCATAGACCGTCGGGATGTCGCGGGTTCCGGCGAGCGGGGCGCGAGGAGCGGTGCGTGGATCGGTGACGATGATCCCGTCCACTCGGCGGGCCACCAGAGTTTCGACGTAGTAGCGCTCGCGGATGTGGTCACCACGGGTGTCGCAGAGCAGCACCGCGATCTTGCCCGCGCCGAGCGCGTCCTCGGCCCCGAGCAGCACCGGCGTGCTGAAGCGGCCCATGCCGTCGGTCGTGATCAGCCCGACCGTCCAGCTGCGGCCGGCCAGGAGGCTGCGCGCGTGCTCGTTGGGGCGAAACCCGAGCCTGGTAGCGGCTTCCAGGACGCGGTCGCGGGTGTCCGGGCGCATCCTGCCCTTGCCGCTGAGCGCCCGGGAAGCCGTTCCCACACTGACGCCCGCCATGCCCGCCACGTCGGCCAGAGTCGTCGGGAACTGCTTGCCCGAGTGAGCGGAATTAGCCATTCGAACCCTTATTCTCCCTTGCTCATGCGGCCCGGAACCCCGTGAGACGTCTGGCCACCCACTCGGCTGCCGTCCACCATAGCCCGCACCGGCCTCGCGCTGACGACGGTGGTGGCTTGGACCGCTCAGGCGACTCGGGCGACTCGGGCGGCCGGAGCGGTCGCGAATCCGTCCCGGACCCGGCTCACCCAGCCTCAAGATCCAGTTTCGACGGCGGCCGCCGCCCTCCGCGCCCCCTCAGGAGCCCGATGCATTCGACTTGTGGCTCCGAAAATTTCGGACACCTGACAGAATCCTGCCGAAGTTTTACGACATTTGTCCGATCCTGCCCTACCTTTTTTCGCCAGTGTTCTTGACTCACATCACTCGCGTCCCATCAGTACCATTATTTGATCTTGCAGGATCTCGAAACTTTTCCGAAACTTATTGACAGGCGTCTTTCGAGATCCAACACTTCCGTGTTAACCGTCCGGCCCCGACCGGACGGCACCGGAAAGATCCACCACGACAGGAGGCGCGTTCCGCGTGCACACCCACCCCAGTCTTCCCCGAGGCGGCGGCCGGCTGCGGCTGCTGCTCGGCCTGGCCACGGCCACGGTCACGGCCGCGGCCATGACCCTGCTGCCAGTCTCGACCGCCAGTGCGGCCTCAAGCATCACGTCGAACTCCACCGGCACGAGCAACGGTTACTACTACTCGTTCTGGGAGCAGGCGAGCGGTGCCACGATGACGCTCGGATCCGGCAGCAACTACAGCCTGACCTGGAACACCGGCTCGCAGAACGTCGTGGCCGGCACCGGCTGGAACCCGGGCACGAGCAACACCGTGACCTACTCCGGCTCGTGGAACTGCAACGGCAACTGCTACCTCTCGCTGTACGGCTGGACCACGAACCCGCTCGTCGAGTACTACATCGTCGACAACTACGGCAGCTACAACCCGAGCTCCGGCGCTACCAAGCTCGGCTCGGTCAACAGCGACGGCAGCACCTACGACCTGTACGAGACGACCCGCACCAACGAGCCGTCCATCCAGGGCACCGCGACGTTCCACCAGTACTGGGCTGTTCGTGAGTCGAAGCGGACCGGCGGCACCATCACCGTGTCCAACATCTTCAACGCCTGGAAGAGCGTCGGCCTGAACCTCGGCACCCCGAACTACGAGATCCTGGCCACCGAGGGCTACCAGAGCAGCGGCAGCTCCAACATCACCGTCACCTCGGGCGGCAGCAGCTCGTCCGGCGGCGGTGGCAGCACCGGCACCGGTGGTGGCGGCACCACTGGCGGCGGCGGCACGAGCAGCGGCTGCACCGCGACGCTCTCGGCCGGATCGCAGGGCAGCAACTGGTACAGCCTCAACGTCGCCGTCAGCGGTTCGAACACCTGGACCGTGACGATGAACATGGTCTCCCCGGCCGTCGTGTACTCGACCTCCGGGATCAACGCCACCTACCCGAGCCAGTACGTCATGAAGGCCACGCCGAACGGCAGCGGCAACAACTTCAACGTCACCATCTCGCCCAACGGCACATGGACCTGGCCGTCGGTCAGCTGCAGCACCTCCTGACCTGAGCCAGGGTCCGGCCGGCCCCCGCTGTCGGGGCCGGCCGGACCGCCGCTTTATTCAGTCCCCTGATTCTCGACGGCCAGATCCCAGTCCAGGTCCCAGAGTCGGAGCGCATCGTCGCCCGAAGACAGTACGTGGTGCAGGTCGTCGGTCAGCTCGAAATGGCGTACGGCGCCTTCGTGGCCCTCGAGGACGTGCACGCAGCTTCCGGTCGCGATGTCCCAGAGCCGCAGGGTCCTGTCGTGGCCCGCGGAGAAGGCGAACCGGCCGTCCGGAGTGAAGCGCACCGTGGAGATCCAGCCGTCGCCGTGGCCCGCGAACTCGCGCACGCACGTCTCGGACGAGGCGTCCCACAGTCGGATCACCGGGTCGTCCATGGCGGTGGAAAGGGCCAGGCGACCGTCGCGGCTCAACGACACGGACAGAACCGGCCGGACGTGCGCCTTCCAGGATGTCAGCATCCTGCCTTGCTCGAGATCCCACAGACGGACGGCGCCTGTGCTGTCGCCGACCGCGGCTAGCCGTTCGTCCGCGCTCAAGGCGATCTCGTTGGTCCCTGGGGAAGGCGCCGGCATCGTCGCCAGGCAGCGATTCGCCGCCAGATCCCACCTGCGGATCACCCCGTCGCCCCCGCCGGACAGCGCCTGCCGACCATCGTCGAGGAAACACACGGCCCGGGTCATCTCGCGCTCCACCGGGATCACGCTGCGTTCGCCGCTTTCCAGGTCCCACGAGTTGATCGAGCTCAGGCTGTGGCACTGCGCGCGCCCGCCGTCGCCGCTCAGCGCGACCACGGACGGCCAGCCTCGGTCGTCCTCGAGCACCAGCTTTCGCGTGCTGCTTGTCAGGTCCCACACACGCACGACGGACTTATAGTGCGCGGTCACCGCGAGCCGCGCGTCGGCGGACAGGCCGATCGAGACGACGTCGCCGAGCGCCGCCCGGCCGTCCGCCAGTTTCCTCGACCAGGCTGCCCGCAACCCCGTCCGGATGGCCGAACGCCCGAGTTCCCGCCAGGCCGCGAGTATCCGCGGAGCCCGCTCGTATCCGGGCACCGCCCGAGCGCGAGTGAGCAGGTCGAAGGCGGCCTGGGGCCGGGAATCGGCGAGCTCCCGGTTCGCCTCTCCGAGCAGCGCGTCCACCTCGCCGCCGAGTCTGCTGACCTCCGCGTACTGGCGAGGCCGGATCAGGAACGGCTCGGCGGTGTATCCCTCGGGCAGCCGCCATGTGTACACAGGCTGCGGCGCAGGCCTGCTGTTTTCCGAGGACAGCCCGATCCGCGAGTCGTCGGCGGGCAGGCCGACCCATACCGTTCCGTAGCGGTCGTGGTCCGCGAAGGTGCGCAGACAGCGGCCGGTCTTCAGCTCCCAGTACCGGACCGTCTTGTCCCCGACCGATCCGGAGAACAGGTATCGCATGTCGCTGCTGAGCGCCATCGTGCGGGCCGGCGTGGTGTGCCCGGTCAGCGTGCGCACGCAGCGCCCGTCCGCCACGTCCCACAGCCGGATGGCGCGATCGACCGTCGCGACCGCCGCGAACCGGCCGTCGGAGCTGAAGCACAGGTCACTCGGCTTCGACAGGGTCTCGGTCCTCAGCGCCAGGGACCGGCCGTGGACCGGGTCCCAGACCCGCGCCCCAGTTCCGTCGGCGATGAGCACAAGGCTTCCGTCGCAGTTCACTGAAAACGTCGAATCCTCGATCGGGCTGTTCTCCAAGGGGAATCCGAGAGCCCGATGGAGAACGCCGGCCGTCAGATCCCAGACCTCGATGCGCCCGCTCTCGCCGACCCATACGCCGACCCGCCCGTCCGCGCTGAGCCGGACCGGGCTGAACCTCGTTGCGCGGCCGGCCGTGAATACGCGCAAGCACCGGCCGGTCCCCAGATCCCAGAACCGCACCGTACCGTCGTAACCGGTGGACAACGCGTGCCGCGCGGCAGCGTCGAAGTCGATGTTCATGACCTGGCCGCGATGCCCTTCGAGCGTGCACAGCAGCCTGTCGGCCGCGACGTCCCAGAGCCGGACCGTGCCGTCCCAGTGCCCGGTGAGCGTCAACCGTCCATCCGCGCTGAACCGTTGCGCTTGATAGCCGTTGACCTCGTGGCGCGCCAGCAGCTTGATGGGCGGACTCGGTATCTCCGCGAGGCTCGTGACCGTCTTGGTGCCGACGCATTGTGCATCGACGACGCGCCCGGAGCGCAACGCCGCACGGATCTGGTTCGCGAGCTCGTCGCCCGGGCCAGGCGGTTGGTGCGCGAGTTCGTCGAGCAATGCGCGGACGGCAGCGAAGTCGCCGCGTTCGAGGTGGACCTGCGCCAGCAGATACCTTGCCTGCCACGAGGAATCGTCGCGGTGCTGGACAACCTCAGAAAGCTGGGCGACGAGCTCCACATCGGTGATCACGCCGCTGCGCCAGCGCAACAGCCCTCCGTTGTACACAGCGCCGAGATGGTGCGGATCGACGGCCAGCGCCTGAGCAAACGCGGCCTCTGCCTCGTTGGCGCGCCCGAGGTCGAGCAACGAGAGACCTCGGTTGCTCAGTTCGTCGGCCCGCAATGCGGCCTCTGGCGAAGCAGGGCGCGGATAAGGGAGCCCCGTCGCCAGCTCGTAGATCTCGACGAGCTCGGCGGCTATTTCAGCCATCGATGACGGCCGCTCGGCCGGATCCAGCTGCAGGCAGCGCCCCAGCAACTCACCCAGCCGCGGCGGTGCGACGACCGGATTGCCCGGGTCGGACAGGTAGTGGCCGAGCCCTGCCCCCGCAACCGATCCAGCCTTCCAGCGGACCTCACCGGTCAAGAGCTCGAGCACTGACACGGCGAAGCTGTACACGTCGCTGCGCCGCCCAAGCTGTTTCCCGGCAGACTGTTCCGGCGAGGCGTACGCCGGCGTCATGCCGCTGTTTGCGACAAGAATGCTGACATCAGATCCCGGTGACGCGCCGTTTGGCGCGGCCGCGACGGCAGCAACGGCGGCCTTCGAGCGGGCGAGCCCGAAGTCGGTGATCTTCGCGGTGCCGGACTCGTCAAGCAACACGTTGGCCGGCTTCACATCCAGATGCACGAGCCCTCGGGAATGCGCGTGCTCAAGACCCCGCGCGACCTGCACCGCCACATCCAGGATGCGCCCCGAAACCGCCGCTCCCCCGCCCTCGTACAGCCGCCCGTCGCGCACCCAGTCCTGCAGGCTGCCCCCGGAAACGTACTCGGCGAAAACCCTGGGCACGCCGCCCAGCACGCGCACGTAGTAGCAGGCGCACACGTGTGGATGCAGCCCCAGCGATACCCAGGCCTCCGCCTCCCTGACGAACAACCCCTGCCCGACCGGCGACCGGAAGACGTCCTCGAGCGTGCTCTTCACGGCCATATCGATGTCCCAGCCGAGGTGCCGCACCCGATGAACCACGCCCATCCCGCCCCGCCCGAGCTCGCCCACCACCCGGTACCGCCCGTCGACCACCGCCCCGACCCGCCAGTCCCCCGGCTTGCTCGACCCGCTCGACAGGCTCACGCTGATCCTCCAGTGCTCTGGCTTTTCGAGCTACAGCAAAACAGATTCCAGCAGGGACCGGTCCCTGCCCGCCAGGTCG
Source organism: Actinospica robiniae DSM 44927 (assembly GCF_000504285.1). NCBI lineage: Bacteria > Bacillati > Actinomycetota > Actinomycetes > Catenulisporales > Actinospicaceae > Actinospica > Actinospica robiniae. The sequence goes on from NZ_KI632511.1 coordinate 3,498,629, forward strand.
GCAGCGTGGCAGGACACTGAGAATTCGCGTCGTGGGAGGTATCGTCGGGTCAGCGGCAGTGCCACCTCAGAGCCCGAAAAGCCGGGCCAGTCCATCCAACCCGGCACATGGGATCTCTGCGATGCTCATGATTCTGCTGGCGATCGCCAGCGCCTGCGCCTACGGTGTCGCCGACTTCCTCGGCGGTGCGGCAACGCGGAAGGCCAAGGTCTTCCGGGTGGTCGCGATCAGCGCGCCGGCCAGCTTGGCGATCGAGGGCTTGCTGCTGCCCGTGCTCGGCGCGCGGTGGGAGGCGGGTTCGCTCGGCTGGGGCGCGGCTTCGGGGGCCGCATCGGCGTTCGCGTTCGCGTTGCTCTATCAGGCTTTGTCGATCGGGCCGATGGCGGTGATGGCCCCGATCACCGCGCTCGTCTCGGCGGCGCTGCCGGTGGTGGTCGGGCTCGCGGAGGGCGATCGCCTGTCCGCGACCGAGATCGCCGGGATTCCGGTGGCGGCGTGCGCGATCTTACTGGTGACGGTCAAGCGCTCGGCCGGCGTCGGGCGGGTTCGGCCGAAGGCCGTGGCGGTGGCCGTCTTGGCGGGTGCGGCGATCGCCACTCAGCTGATCATGCTGAATCAGGCTCCGCATGACAGCGGCGTCGCCCCGCTGATCGTCGGACGAGCTGTCAGTAGCCTGATCGTGCTCAACGCCGCGATTGCGGTGCGCCGACGGATCGACCCGGGGCGGCCGAACCTGGGCCTGGCTGCGGGTGCCGGCTGCTTGGATTCGCTGGCCAATCTGTGCTTCCTGCTCTCTGCGCGGCACGGACTACTCAGCGTCAGTGCCGTGATCGTGGCGCTGTACCCGGCGGCGACCATCGTGCTGGCCCGGGCGGTGCTGAAGGAACGGATCAGTCGTGCCCAGTGGCTCGGTCTGGGCATGGCCGCCCTCGGCGTGACGTTGCTGGCGCTGGGCTGAACGGCGGCGGCGGCGGCGGCGGACAAGGTTGAGCGTCATCCGCGTGACGAGGGAGCCCGTCGGACGGTGTTGCGGCCCGCTTCCTTTGCCCGATACAGCGCCGCGTCCGCGGCGGTGAGCAGTTCTTCGGCCCCCGCGTTACCCGCTCGCGCTCGCGCGACGGCGACGCCGATGGACACCGTCACCGGGTGCGGCCAGGATGCCAGCGACCTGCGTTCGACGGCCGAGCGGAGGTCTTCGGCGCGTTGACCTGCGGCCGGCATGCCGCAGCCGGGTAGTACCAGCGCGAACTCCTCTCCGCCGATGCGGGCTGCGAAGTCGTCGGACCGCACGTGCGAGGCGATCAGGTGGCCGAGCAGTTCGAGCGTATGATCACCGGCCACATGGCCGTAGCGGTCGTTGATGAGCTTGAAGTGGTCGACGTCGACGACAAGCACGGCGAGGTCTTCGTCCTTGCCGGCGCCGCGCGCGGTGACGTGGTCGAAGTAATCCTGCATGGCTCGGCGGTTCGCCAGGCCGGTGAGCGCGTCCGTCTGCGCCTGGCGGCGTAGCGCGGCCGCGAACAGTTCCGCTCGTCGGCGAAGCGCGATGCCGACGAGTGTCGTGCCGAACAGATGAGCCAGTTGTCGAGCTCAGCCCCGAGCCGGCGCACCGCGGAGGCAGGACGAGGCGAGATCATGCATCAAGAAAACCACCCATGCGGCGCGCCCTTGCGGCAACAGACCGAGTGGGGGCGAGTCAGGCGCGGGCCATGGCCGAGACATGGTCAGGCCTGGTCATATTGTCAGGTCGGCATCAAGTGCCGGCCCGCGTGCGCCTGCGGCTTCGTGATGTGGGCGACGAACGAGTATCGGTCGCCGCGGTACCAGGTCTGCACCCACTCGACCGGCTCGCCCTGCGCGGTGTGGCCGTGCTGGGTGACCAGCAGCATCGGCGTGCCGATCTCCGTGCCGAGCAACGCTGCCTGGCTCGGGGCGGCCGGCACTGTCTCGATCGTCTCCACGGCGCGGGCGACGCGGTCGCTGATCCTTTTGCGCAACACTTCGTACACGAACTCACTCGCGGCGATCTCGGCCTCAAGCCCGCAGTAGCGCCGGCCGACCACGTGCACGCACTCCAGCGCCATCGGGGCGTCGTTGACGGAACGCAGCAGCTGCATGGACAGGATCTCAGCGCCCGGCCGCATGCCGAGGCGGTCGGCGAGTTCTTCGCCGGCCGCGATTCGCTCGGTCCCGAGCAGGATCGTGCAGGTGCGCAGACCCTCGGTCTCGGCCTCGGCGTGGCCGTTGAAATCCGAGACCGACAGCGGCCAGGCCAGCTTCGGCTCGGCCACGTACGTGCCCGACCCCTGGCGTCGCACCAGTCGGCCCTCGGTGACGAGTTCGGCGACCGCCTTGCGAACGGTTGTACGCGAGGTCTCGTACGCCACCGCGAGATCGCGCTCCGGGGGGATCAGCACACCGGGCCGCAGCTGCTCGATCCTCTCCACGATCTGGCCTTTCACCTTGAGATACAGGCGCTCGCGTACGCCCTCGAGCGTGGCCTCCATGGTCATCTTCTTCCCCCTGACATGCCGGGCACGGGCGGTGCCCCGCCGAGCTGTCTCCAGCCCGGCGGGGCCCACCTGTCAGCCGTGTCCGCTCAGGATGAGGGCACGGTGTCGGTGAAGCTGGTCCCGGCCGACTGCAGGGCACTGACGTTGGTCTGCACCTGCGTCGGGCTCAGGGCCTGGCCGTTCGCGTAGTAGACCCAGCCGACCTGCTCGTTCCAGGTGCGCGGGGTGGAGCTGCCGGCGAGTTCGCCGTCGATGAACCACTCGTTGAAGTCGATGGTCATGTCCTCGCGCGGGTAGTACTTGCCCGAGCTGGAGAAGACCTGGGTGCCGTCGATGTAGTAGGTGACGGTGCCGTTGAGCACGGTCTCGACGAGGGTGTGCCAGCCCTGCAGGCTGGTCTGGTCGTCATTGGTGACGCGGTCCAGCGCGTCGGCGCTGTACCAGCTGGTGGTGTACATCGAGTGCGGCGGGCCGCCCCAGCCGCCGTTGGGCAGGTACTCGAAGTCGTCCTCGCTGTAGAGGCTGTCGTCCGGGCTGATCGAGTAGAAGGTCTCGTTGACGCAGTCGCCGTTGGGGCCGGTGGACGGCGCGTCGTTGAAGAAGACCCGGGCGGCGTAGGTGCCCGCGAGGAACTTCCGGTTGGTGGTGTCGATCTCGGCCTGGACCGTGTTGCCGGGGGTGCCGTCGGTGCTGGCGGCGAGGTTCATCACGTGCGTGCCGCCGGCCGCGGTCGAGGCCGGGAAGGTGACCGCGTTCGCGGACCAGGTGGCACCGGACACGCCGGGGCCGCCGGAGGAGGTGCGCACGGTCCAGTCGTGGGCGGTCAGGTTCGGGTCGCTCGAGCTGGAGTAGTTGAAGTCGTCGAACATGACGCCGCTGGGCGGCGGGTTCGTGCCGCCGCCACCGGTCGGGCTCGCCGACGCGCTGGCGCTGGCGCTCGCGCTGGCCGAGGGGTTGGGCGTGCTGCCGTTGGGGGTGGAGCCCCAGACCAGGGAGCCGTTCTGGAACGCGGTGATCTTGCTCGACGCCGTGTACGAGGTGTCCGCGCCGTTGTACGAGTAGTCGTTCGCCTGGTTGATGTTCGCCCAGTCGGCGCGCCACATGCGCAGCTGCATGTCGCCGCTGTTGGCGCCGGCGGCGAGGTTGCCGGCCGAGCCGCTGAAGCTGATCTGCAGGTAGTGGTCGGCGTTGGCGGTGGGGTTGGCCAGCGTGTGCACGGTGCCGGTCAGGTTGGCGCAGCCGGCCACGGCCCACGCGCAGCCGAAGTTGTAGGTCTCGTTGGTCGGGTCGGAGAAGTAGTAGTCGATCGTGATGGTGCTGTAGGCGATGGCCGAGCCGGTGTTGTTGACCACCTCGAACCAGGGGTCCACCTCGTAGTTCACGGTGGACGTGCTGGTCTTGTACAGCACCGTCAGGGACGGGGTGGCGGCGTTGGCCGACAAGGCGGTCGGGACGAGCGCGCCCGCAGCCAGCGCGAGCGCTGCTCCGGTCGGCACAAGGGCCCGGCGGGCTTGTTTCTGACGCATAGTGGCACCTCTGGCGAGAGGGGGTGAAAGGGGTGGGTGACGCGCTTGCTCGTGTTCTGGGTAGCGCATGGCACTTTCCAAGAACTGACCACAGGTAAGTTCTTGGTGAGTGTCGCAGAGCATCCTGCTCCCCTGGCGTCGTGTCAAGCCCTCCGGCCGCGACCTCGTACATCGGCCGATCGTCAGAGATCTGACCAAAGGACAGATCTAAGCCATCGAGCTCCGCGGGCGTCGAAGGGCCCTGCGAAGGCCTTCGCGGGCGGTCGGATCCCGCCGTCGGCGGAGGTCGGCGCAGCGGTCATCGGCTCGTCCGTTCGCGCAGACTGCGGGGCCTGATGTCAGCCCATACCGACTCGATGCGGGCGAGGCACGCCTCCTTGCTGCCCGACATTCCCTCCGGCCGCCACCCGGACGGGATCTCCCGGCCGTCGTCGGGCCAGATCGAGTACTGCTCCTCGTCATTGACCACGACTATGAACGTGTTCTCGCTGGTCATCCGCTACTCCTTTGTGGTCGCTCGGCGAGCCGTCACGGTCTCGCCTCCGGCGCGCGGCGCGTGCTGAGGCGCAGCACCCTCTGCACGATCGAGTCGAGGCCGACCCCTTGGCCGGCGACGTCGTCGAGTTCGAGGACGACGTCGTATTCGGCTTCGAGCATGTCGAGCAGACGGAGCCGGGCCAGCGAGGTGACGCCGAGCACTCGCAGCTCCTGTCCGCCGAACAGGTCCCGCGCCCCGATCTCGCCGTCACAGGCCTCGATGATCAGTTCGGCGAGCCGATGCGCGACCTCCTCCCGCTCGTCGCCGACCTCAGCCATCTCGAAGCCCTCCCGCTCGATCGCCGCTCGCCCCACCGGCTCCGCAGATCGCAAACACCGTACACTTGACCAGTGGTATGGTCTAGGCCCATAGTCTTCGTGCATACGGACGCGAAGGCTGGAGGTCGACGGTGCACGCGATGACGATGCCCACCACGGTGCCGGCGCTGCTCGCCGCCCGGGCCGCGGCCGATCCCGACCGCGTCGCCCTGATGGGCGACGACGGCAGAGGCCTGACATATCAGGACTGGCATTCGCGCTCCTCGGCGGCGGCTCGGGCGCTGACCGCCGAGGGGCTCGGCCGGGCCGGCGTGGTCTGCCTCGTCTTCGACACCGACCGCTGGACGGACTTCGCGATCGCTTACTGCGCAGTCCAAAGCGCTGGAGGCGTCGCCGTCCCGATCTCGGCCCGCTTGCCGCCACGGGAGATCTCGGACCTGGCGCGGCGCTGCGGCGCGTGGAAGACAATCCGCGCGGACGGAATGACGGCTCTCGATCCGCCGGGCGCAGTACTCGATTTCGACGCACTCCTGGCCGAACCGCCGGGCGGGCCGATCGGCGCGCAGTTGCCGCCGGAGCCGGACGACGTCGCCCAGATCCTGTTCACCTCCGGCACCACGGGTGAGCCGAAGGGCGTGGCAGCCACGCATCAGAACCTCACCTTTGGTCAGGTTCTGGATCCACGCCGCCGGGCCTTCGCCCACTCCCGGATCCTGCTGCACGCCTTCCCGATCGGCACGAACGCCGCCCAGATGATGCTCCTGCACGCGCTCACCGCGGCCCCGGCCGTCGCCTGTATGGCACGCTTCACGCCGAGACGCTTCGCGCGCTTCGTGGAGAAGCACCGGGTCGGCACGGTGTTCCTCGTGCCGGCCATGGCCACGGAACTGCTCGCATCGCCGGCCGCGCTGGCGCACGACCTCTCCAGCCTCCGGCTCATCGGATCCTCGGCGGCGCCGCTGCCCGCGCCGATCGCCGCGCGCCTGGCCGAGGCGTTCCCCGAGGCCGCGATCGTCAACTACTACACGTCCACCGAGGCCGCGCCCGCGCACACCGCGATGGTCTTCGACCCGGAGCGTCCCGACTCGATCGGCATACCCGGCGCCGGATGCGCTTTGAAGATCGCCGACGCCGCGGGCCATCGGCTCGCCCCGGGCGAGATCGGCGAGGTCTGGCTGCGCGCGTCGGACGCCGCTCGGCGCTATCTCGAGGGCGATCCGGCCGAGACCACGTTCCGCGACGGCTGGGTTCGGATGGGCGATCTGGGCCGCATCGACGACGAAGGCCATCTCTACCTGGTCGACCGCATCTCGGACGTCGTCAAATGCGGGGCTTTCAAGGTCTCGACCCTCCGTGTGGAGGCGGCAGTGCTCGAACACGACGACGTCCTCGAGGCGACCGCGTTCGCGCTGCCGCATCCCGTGCTCGGATCGAGTGTCGCCGTCGCGGCCGTGACGCGGGCGCCGCTGTCGTTGTCGGCGCTGCGCAGCTTCCTCGGCGAACGGCTCGCCGAGCACGAGCAGCCGACCCGGCTGCTGACGATGGACGCTCTCCCGCGCAACGACGCCGGGAAGGTCCTCAAGAACGTTCTGCGGGAAAGCGCCACGACGCGAAAGGCGATGGCAGATGCCTGACGACTCCCCCATGACCCCAGCCACAGACGCGCAACGCGGCATCTGGCTGACCGAGCGCCTCGGCGGCGCCGGCAGCGCCTTTCACCTGCCGCTGTCCGTGCGCTTCGACGGGCCGCTCGACGTCGATGCACTGGCCCGGGCCTGCGACGCGGTAGTCGAACGCCACCCGGCGCTGCGGACCTGCTTCGTCGAGCACGAGGGCGCCGTGGTCCAGCTACCTTCGACCCGACGCCCGACACTCACCGCCTCCAGCGGCGACCTGGCCGCCGACATCGCAGAGCCCTTCGATCTCGAGCAAGGGCCGCCAGCTCGATTCAGGCTCCTGACGCACTTGGGGTCGGATAGCAGCACCCTGCTCTTCGTCGCGCACCACGTCGTCTTCGACGGCATGTCCAAGGACGTGCTGCTCGCGGACCTGTCGTCGTTCTACCGATCTGCCAACGCTGTGGGCGCAGTTGTCGACGCGAACGGACGTCCGTCGGCGGACGTGACCGTGGAGCGCGCGGCCGCACGGCTCTGGTCGACGCGACGCGGCGCGCTCGACGAGGTGGCCCTGCCGGGCGGATCGTTCGCGCTGCCCCTGCGCCCGGCTCCAGCCAGGTCGCTGGCGTTCGCACCCTACCTCGCGTTCGCCGACGCCATTGGAGTCTCAAGGTTCGAAGTCTTACTCGCCGCGCTGCACGCGCTCCTGCTCGGCTACGGAAACCCGGACGCCGCGATCGCGGTGGACATGTCCACCCGGGCACCCGGCGACGACCAGGCGATCGGCTGCCACGTCAACGAGATTCCGGTCCCGGCCGACCGCGCCGAGCGGTTCCGCGATCTCGCACTCGGCTTGCGCGCAACGCTGCGCGAGCTCAGACCGGTCCGGAGTGTGCCGTACGCGCGCGCCGTCGGGGGCTTGCGACCGCGGGCGGCATTGGCCCCGGTCTCGCTCAGCTACCGGCGCCGAGGGCCGAACCCGGTGTTCGAAGGCATGCGCTGCGAGGTGGAGTGGGCGATGTCCAATGCCATGGTGCGCGGGATCATGCACGCCCACGTCGTCGACGGGCCCGACGGCTTCGATGCCCGGCTCGACTTCAACGCGCACCTGATCGATGAGGCCGCCGCTGCCGAGATCGCGGCTGACTTGGCAGAGATTTTGGCGAAGGCGGCGGCCGACCCCGACGCGCCCGTGCGCGAACTCGTCCGGCACGCCGGGAGCGGGCCGTATGCAGCCGAGTCTGCCGACGACGCATTCGGTGCGCCGTCGTGCGAAGCCGATTCCGGTCTTACCGCTCAGGTTCTGGCCATCTGGTGCGACGTGCTGCGCGTCGAGGAGATTGCGCTCGACGACGACCTCTACGACCTCGGCGGGCATTCGCTGACGATCACCCAGATCGCCGGCCGGATCCGCAAGGAGATCGGCATCGAGGTCCCGTTCGAGGTCTTCGCGGACGACCCCACGGTCATCGGCGTGGTCGAGGCGATCGGCAGGGCGCGGTGAGCCGTCACCCGTTCTCCCACGCCCAACGCCGCCTGTGGTTCCTCCACCACTTCGATCCCGAGGACACCGCCCACAACCTGTACGTGAGCAAGCGCCTGTCCGGTGAGTTGGACACGGCGTCGCTGGCCGCGGCGTTCACCGACGTTCAACAGCGGCACGCGTCGTTGCGCACCCGGTTCATCGAGGCGGACGGTGTCCCGCTGTGCGAGGTCGAGGCGGTCGCGGCGGCCGGGCTCGAACTCGTCGACCTCTCCGGCTTGCCCGAACAGGCGCGCGAAGCCGAAGCACAGCGGCAGGTCAACGACTGCACCGCGACCGCATTCGACATCGCCAAGCAGCCACCGATCCGCGCGCTGCTGCTCCGGCTGGGCGAGCGGGAGCACGTGCTCTGCATCGCCATGCACCATCTCCTCGCCGACGTGTGGTCGCTCAATATCCTGATGTCCGAGTTGAGCCGCTGTTACCTGGCCCGGTGCGCCGGCGAGATCGCGCAACTGCCGGAACTCGCAGCGACCTACGGCGACCATTGCGTCCTCGAGGACGAGCGCGAACTCGACCCCGCCAAGCTCGACCACGCGGTCCACGCGCTTGACGGCATCCAGCCGCTGAGCCTGCCCACCGACCGTCCCCGCCCGCCGATTCGCGGAACCGCCGGGGACGAGCAACTTGTCTGGATCGAGCCGGACACCGTCGAGAGCGTTCATCAACTCGCGCGCGCTTCTAGGTGCACGCCCTTCGTCGTTCTCCTGTCGGCATACCAGGTCCTGCTCTCGCGGTGGTCCGGACAAAGCGACCTGGTCGTGGGCACGGCCACCGCCGGACGGCTGCACCCGGACTTCGAACCGGTGGTCGGGCTCTTCGCCGGCACGCTCGCGCTCCGGGCCGATCTGGCCGATGACCCGACCTTCTCCGCCCTGCTCGCGCGCACGCGGCGCAGCGTTCTACTAGCCCTCTCCCACCAGGACGTGCCGTTCGAGCGGATCGTCGCGGCGCTGCCGACCGCCCCCGACCCGAGCAGGACCCCGGTCTTCCAGGCGTCGCTCACCCTGCATTCGCATGCGGTGGGCTACGGCGAGCCGACCGGCTTCGCCGACCTGGCCGCCTCGCTCTTCCCGCCGGGCCGCCGGCACGCGACGACTGACCTGAGCCTGGACGTGTGGTCCGGGCCGGAGGGCATGGAGGCGGTATTCGCTTACACCACCGATCTCTTCAACGCGGACACGATCGCCCGCCTGGCCCGGTCGTTCCAGACGCTTCTCGCCGGACTCGTCGAGGACCCGTCCATACGGATCTCGCGGGCGCCGCTGCTCGATCCGGACGAGGCGCGCGAAACCGTCCTCGCCTGGAACGACACCACCAGGTCGGTCCCGGCCGCGACGGTCGTGGACATGATCGCGGCGCAGGCGAGGGTCCGGCCCGACGATCTCGCCGTCGGATGCGGCCCCGATCAGCTGACGTACGCACGGCTGGCTGCGTCGGCGGGCGCCCTGGCGGCACGGCTCGAGAAACTGGGAGCAGGGCCCGGATCGATCGTCGCGGTGTGTCTCGATCGCTCACCGGCGTTGGCCACGGCGCTCCTCGGCGTGCTCGGTTCGGGGGCGGCCTACCTGCCGATCGACCCCGACTATCCGGCTGCCCGCACCGCTTACGTCCTCGAAGACTCACAGGCACAGCTGGTGATCACCAGCAGCGAGCTCAGACATCTGCTTCCGGAATGGACGACCCCTGTCATCCTGGACGCCGCCGAAGAACCTACTTTCGACGTGCCTCACGCCATGCGCGTGCCGGAGCCGGGGGATCCGGCGTACGTCATCTACACGTCCGGCTCGACCGGGTCGCCGAAGGGCGTGGTCGTACCGCACGACTCGCTGGCGAACTTCCTCGCGGGAATGTCAGACCTAATCGACACCGGGCCCGGCGACGTCTGGCTTGCGCTGACCTCGCTCTCCTTCGACATATCAGGCCTCGAGCTCTACCTGCCCCTCGTCGCGGGCGCGCGAGTCGAGATCGCGGACCGCGCGACGGCCCGGGACGGCCTGGCGCTCGCCAGGCTGGTCGAGTCCGCGGGCGTCACGCACCTCCAGGCCACACCCTCGGGCTGGCGGATGCTGCTGGCCGGCGACGTCGACGCGCGCGCGATCACCGCTCTGGTCGGCGGTGAGGCGCTGCCCCCACGCCTGGCCGCCGAGCTGCGCGCACAGACCCGCCGCCTGGTGAACATGTACGGCCCGACCGAGACGACGATCTGGTCGACCGCGTGGGAGGTTCCACTCGATCCGCGGGAGACGCTGATCGGCTCTCCGATCGCGAACACGTCCGTCTACGTCCTCGACCCGCAGGGACGCCTCCTCCCGATCGGCGTCGTCGGGGAGCTGGTGATCGGCGGTGCGGGCCTGGCACTCGGCTACTTGGGCCGCCCCGGCCTGACCGCCGACCGCTTCGTCCCCGACCCGTACGGGCCGGCGGGCGCTCGCGCGTACCGGACGGGCGACCAGGTGCGGTGGCGTCCCGACGGACGGCTGGAGTACGTGGGCCGCACGGACGACCAGATCAAACTTCGCGGCCATCGCATCGAGCTCGGCGAGGTGGAGGCGGTCCTCGGCGCCTTCCCCGGCGCGACGCAGACGGCCGTCGCGGTGCACAACGAAGTACTCGTCGCCTACGTGGTCGGATCCGTGGACGGACTACGCGAGCACGCAGCGGCATCACTGCCCTCTTATATGGTGCCCACGCGCTACGTACAGCTGCCCGCGCTTCCGTTGACTCCCAACGGCAAAGTAAATCGCAAGGCACTGCCAGCCCCGACGCCGCGCAGATCCGTCGCGGGCGCCGGCACCCCAAGCGCGCCGGGGGCGCCTAGGCCACCCATGACCGCTGAGCAGGCGATCGTGGCCGCGTCGTTCCGCGACGTCCTCGGCTGCGGCGAGGTGGAAATCGATGACGACTTCTTCGCTCTCGGCGGACACTCGCTGGCGGCTGTGCAGGCCGTAGCCCGGATCTGCTCGGCGGTGGGCGGCGCGATACCGGTCAAGGAGTTGTTCCTCGCCCCGACCATCGAGGCCTTCGCGCGCGTCGTCTCGGAACGCCGGGCGAGCGCGCCCGGCCTGGCACCGGTGCGGCCTCGACCGGCCGGGGCTTTCGTGCCCGTCTCGGCGGCACAACAACGGCTGTGGTTCCTCCAGCGCCTTGATCCGCAGGACGCGTCCTACACCATGTACCTGGTCAAGCGGCTCTCCGGTCCGCTGGATCCAGCCGCTTTCGAAGACGCGTGGTCCGACGTCGTCCACCGCCACGAAAGCCTGCGCAGCAGCTTTCCCGAGAAAGACGCAGAGCCCGTACTCGAGGTCGCCGAACCCGGGCACAGCCGGATCGACTTCCTCGATCTGTCGGGACTGGGCGGCACGGCCGAATGCGAAGCCCTGTCTGCGGTGGCCGCTGAGACCAACCGGGCCTTCGACCTGACTGCGGAACCGCCGGTGCGATGCCGGCTGCTGAGGCTGGCCGAGGACGATCACGTCGTGTGCGTCACGATGCACCACGCGATCGCGGACGGCGCCTCTCTCAATATCCTGCTTTCCGAACTGGCCGGCTGCTATACCGCCCGGCGCTGTGGCACGCTCCCGCCGCCGGCGCCCGCGATCAGCCATCCGGACGTCCTGTGGTGGCGCGCGCAGCAGGCGGACGACGGCGAACGCGCGTACTGGTCGGAAAAACTCGCCGATCCGCCGATCCTCGAACTGCCGACGGATCGGCCGCGCCCGGCGGCGAGCGCTCATCGGGGCGCGTTCCACGGGCTCGACATCTCGCCGGAGCCGCTGGCCCGGCTGCTGGAGGTGGCCCGCAGCCGAGGCGCCACCCTCTACATGCTCCTGTTGGCCGCGTACCAGGTGCTGCTGGCAAGGCACACCGGGCAGGACGACCTCATCGTGGCGTCCCCGATCGCGGGACGGGAGCGCGTCGAGTTCGAGTCGGTCATCGGCTACTTCGCCAACACCCTGGTTCTACGCGGCGATCTGTCCGGCGACCCGCGCTTCACCGAACTGCTTGAGCGCACGCGTCTGACGGTGCTCGAAGCGTTCGAGCACCAGGACATTCCCTTCGAGCACCTCGTGGCGGATTCGCGGCGCGCACCACTGTTTCGCAGCATGATGATCCTGCACACGCAGGACACGCCCCAGCGCGACGATCTCTTCGCCGATCTGCACATGTCCCCCTTCGACGGCGGGTACCGGCAGGCGAAGCTCGACCTCACACTCGAAGCCTGGCAGAGCGGAACAGGACTCTCACTTCTCTTCGGCTATGACACAGAGCTCTTCGACGAAGCAACGATCGCGGCTCTGGCCGGGCACTTCCGACTCCTGCTGGACTCGATCATCGAGGATCCGAGCCAGCGGATCCACACCTTGCCGATGAGTCCCGAGCCTGAGATCGCGCAGTTGCTCACCTGGGCTGACGGTCCTGCGGACGAGGACACGGAGCTCGTCCCGGACATGCTGGCCGCAGTGCCGGGATCGTCGGTCGCGCTGGTCTGCGGTGCGGCGACCATGACCCGATCAGTGCTCGACGATCGGGTCGCGCAGCTCGCCACTCTGTTGCGGCGTCACGGAGTCGGGGCGAAGGGCGTCGTCGGCCTGTGCTTGGAACGGTCCGTCGACAGCGTGGCCGCCATCCTGGCCGTGTGGGCCGTCGGCTGCGCGTATCTGCCCCTTGACAGTGGCTACCCGGCCGAACGCCTCGCCAGCCTTCTCGAGGACAGCGGCGCCGAGATCGTGTTGACTGACAACGGATCGCGCGGCGCTCTGCCGCCCGGCGCGTTCACCGTCCTGTGCTGTGACGACGCCGACGAACACGATGCGACCGGGCCTCATATCACCGGCCCCGACGACGACGCGTACCTCATCTACACATCCGGCTCGACCGGCCAGCCCAAGGGCGTAGTCGTCAGCCACGCCAACTTGGCTGCGCGCGTCCGCTGGATGCGCCGCGGTTACGAACTTGGCCCCGGCGACGTCGTCGTGCAGTTCGCGTCGTCCAGCTTCGACACCCACGCCGAGGAGATCTTCCCAGCGCTGGCGTCCGGCGCCACGGTCGCACTGCTGCCGGGCGGGCCGCACAGCCTGGCCGAGTTCCTCGCCACCGATGAGGGACGACGCGTCAGCGTGCTCGACCTGCCGACCGCCTACTGGCACGCGTTGGTCGACGATCTCGACCAGATCAGGTGGCCGGTCGCGCTACGCCTGGTGATCCTCGGCGGCGAGCAGGTCCACGGAGCGGCTGTCGCCCGCTGGCGTGCCCGCTTCGGCGACCGGATCCGGCTGGTCAACACCTACGGCCCGACCGAGACCACGATCATCGCGACCGCGGACGACATCCGGGATGAAGACAACCCGCCGATCGGGCACCCGATCAGCGCCACCGCCGTGTACGTGCTCGACCAGGCCGGCTCGCTCGCGCCCCTCGGCGCACCCGGCGAGCTCGTCGTCGCAGGGGCCGGAGTCGCCCGCGGCTATCTCGGCGACCCGGACGCCACCGCCGCGCGCTTCATCGCAGACCCCTTCGGCCCTCCCGGCTCGCGTGCGTACCGCACCGGCGATCGCGTCCGGTGGCGTCGCGATGGGCGTCTCGAGTTCCTTGGCCGGATCGATGACCAGGTCAAGGTCTGGGGATTCCGGGTCGAACCCGGCGAGGTCGAAGCCTGTTTGCTGACTCATCCCGAGGTGAGCGGAGCTGTGGTGGTGGCCACGGGCGAGACGCTCACGGCCTACGTCGTCTCCCGGACCGCCCCGGACGCGCTGCGTCAGCACGCGGCTCGGATCCTGCCCCCGCATCTCGTGCCGGACCGGTGGATCGGGATCGAAGAAATCCCGTTGACCGTGAACGGCAAGGTCGATCGCAAAGCCCTGCCACAGCCCGGAAGCCAGCCGGCCACGGGGTTCACCGAGCCGAGGACTCCGGCCGAGGAGCTGGTCGCCGAGGTGTGGGCGGAGCTGCTGGAGCGCCGGGTGGGCGCGCACGACGATTTCTTCACCCTGGGCGGACACTCGCTGCTGGCGACCAGAGCCACCGCGCGCATACGCGCCACCACCGAGATCGACATCCCGCTGCGCACGCTCTTCGAGCGGCGAACCGTGGCGGAATACGCCGAAGCGCTCGACGAACTGCTCGACGCCGAGATCGCAGCACTCGATGACGAGGACGTCATGCGGCTGCTCGACCCCAGGGAAGCCTCATGACCGAGATATCGCCCGGCACGCCCGCGACACAGGCGCGCAAGGCGCTCGCTGCTCAACGCCTCGCCCGTCGCGCGGCGAAGCGCACGATCGGCACGCGTTCGCCTGACGGTCCGGTGCCGGTGTCGTTCGCCCAGGAGCGGCTGTGGTTCCTCGACCGCCACACGGCGGCAGGCACGGCGTACACGATTCCGTTCGTGCGCCGAATCCGTGGCGCCGTCGATGCGGAAGCGCTGGCGGCAGCTCTGACCGCGGCCGCGGCCCGGCACGTGCCGCTACGCACCCGGTTCACCGAGGACGACGAGGGCCGTCCGCTCGCCACGATCGACGAGGACGCCCGGTTCCCGCTGGAAACCGCGACGGCCGCCGGGCCGGACGACGCGCGTCAACAGGTGGACGAGTTCCTGGGCCGCGGATTCGACCTCGCCGCCGGTCCGGTCGCCCACGCGCTGCTCATCCGGCTCGACGAGGACGACCACGTCCTGGCTCTCGCCGTCCACCACATCGCCGCCGACGGCTGGTCCATGAGCATCCTGTGGCGCGACATCGTGGCCAGCCATGCCGGACGCACGCCACCCGATCCGCCCGTCCGCTATGACGACTTCGCCGCGTGGCAGCGAGGGCTAGAGCCCGGCTCCGACCTGCCGTACTGGCGGTCGCAGCTCGCCGGGGTCAGCCCGCTCGAGCTGCCTACGGACCGGCCGCGGCCGCCCGAGCAGACGCACCGCGGTGCCGCCTTCGACTTCACCGTCGATCCCGTCACGACGGTCGGGCTCTCGGGCGTGAGCCGGGACCACGGCGCAACGCTCTACATGACGCTGCTCGCCGCGTTCGCCCTCGTCCTCGGCCGGGCCTCGGGCCGCGACGACGTCACCGTCGGCTCGCCGGTGGCCGGGCGAGCCCTGCCGGAACTCGACGGCCTCATCGGATGCTTCGTCAATGTGTTGGCAATGCGTGCGGACCTCGGCGGCGACCCCACATTCGCCGAACTGCTGCTGCGGGTACGTGACACCGCCCTCGACGCCTACACCCATCAAGATCTGCCCTTCGAACGCTTAGTCGCCGAGCTCAAAGTGCCGCGCGACCTTTCCCGCTCGCCGATATTCCAGGCCTTGTTCTCCATGGCCAACTACGCCGATCCGTCGGCGGACGACGCGGCCGGGGACACGCTGCGGGTCGAGGGGTTCGCGCCCGGATCCTGGGCCACCCGCTACGACCTCGAGTTGTACGCCGCCGCAGACGACGCCGACGGGCTCATCGCCTCGTTCGTCTACAACACCGATCTGTTCGACGCGCAGACCATCGAGCGCATCGCCCGCCGTTTCGCTGACGTCTTACGCGCCGTAGCCGCCGACCCGACCTCCGCGCTGTCCTCGCTTGGGCTTCCCGGCGAGGAGGAGCGTCGGCTGACGGTGGAGGGCTGGAACCAGACGGCAACGCCGTTCCCCGACACCACCACCGCCACCGTGCACGGACTCTTCGAAGCCCAAGCCACGCGCACTCCCGAAGCCGCGGCGGTCACCTTCGCCGGCCAGAGCCTGACCTACGCCGAACTCGACGCCCGCGCGGAAGCGGTCGCCGGAATGCTGCGCGGTCGGGGCATCAGACACGGCGACGTCGTCGCCGTGTGCGCACACCGGTCTTTCGAACTCGTCGTCGCGCTCCTCGGCGTACTCAAATCAGGAGCCGCATACCTTCCGCTGGATCCGGACTACCCCGCGCAGCGACTCGCGTCGATGGCCGAGGACTGCGCCGCGCGCGTACTGCTGGCCCAGCGCTCTCTCGAGTCGATACCCGATGTAGCGGGGGCCCAGATCGTCACCCTCGAAGACCTCCCGCACCGCGTCGAATCCGCCGAGACCGCCGACCCCGTCACCCCGCCCTCGGCCCAGGACATCGCGTACGTCATCTTCACCTCCGGCTCCACCGGCAAGCCCAAGGGCGTGGCCAACACCCATCGCGGCGTCGTCAACCGGCTGCGCTGGATGCAGGCCGAGTTCGGGCTGGACCACAGCGACGCCGTGCTGCAGAAGACGCCGGCCGGGTTCGACGTATCGGTCTGGGAGTTCTTCTGGCCGCTGATCGTCGGCGCACGCCTCGTCCTGGCCGAGCCGGGCGGCCACAAGGACGCCGAGTACATGCGTACCCTGATCAACTCGGAACGCATCACGACCGCACACTTCGTGCCGACCATGCTCGGGATGTTCCTGGCCGACGAGCAGGCACCCCCGTGCCCGACGCTCAGCCGGATCATCTGCTCCGGCGAGGAGCTCCCCGTGGATCTGGCGACGCGGTGTCTCCGGCTACAGCCGGGCAGTTCCCTCGCCAACCTCTACGGCCCCACGGAGGCCGCGATCGACGTCTCCGCTTGGCACTGCCGCGCGCAGGACCTGGCGGGTGCGGCGCGGGTACCCATCGGCGCGCCGATCGCCAACACCCGGCTCTACGTGCTCGACGACGCGATGCGCTCCGCGGGCATCGCAGTGCCCGGAGAGCTGTACATCGGCGGTGCGCAGGTGGCGCTCGGCTACCTCGGCCGCCCGAGGTTGACCGCCGAGCGGTTCGTGCCGGACCCGTTCGGGCCGCCGGGTGCCCGCCTGTACCGAACCGGGGACCGCGCGCGCTGGCGGCCGGACGGGACGATCGAGTTCCTGGGCCGGCTCGATCACCAGATCAAGCTGCGCGGCATGCGGATCGAGCTCGGCGAGATCGAGACGGCACTCCGCGCGCAACCCGGCATCACCGATGCGGTCGTGGTCGTGCGCGAGGATCAGCCCGGTGATCAGCGCCTGGTCGGCTACGTCGTGGGCGCGGAGCCGGATCGCGCGGCACTGCGCCGGACCCTGCCCGACTACATGGTGCCGACGGCATGTGTCGTACTCGACGCCCTTCCACTGTCGACGAACGGGAAACTCGACCGCGCAACGCTGCCCGCACCAGCGCTCACGCTCGCCCGCGACGCCGCGGCACCGGTGATCGCTCCGTCCACCGCGACGGAAGTGCTGGTGGCCGAGATATGGCGGGAAGTGCTCGGCATCGCAGAGCTCGGCGTCGACGACGACTTCTTCGATCTCGGCGGCCACTCGCTCACCGCGACCCGCGTCATCGCCAAGCTCCGCAAGTCTGGCGGCGCCGGCGTGAGCGTGATGGATCTGTTCAAGCACCCGACCGTGCGAGGCATCGCAGGGCTCATTGACACGCCCGCCGCCGACCGCGCGCCACGAGGACTTCTGCACCAGCTCACACCACCGCGTTCGACCACGCCGGAACTGACGCTGGTATGCGTGCCCTACGGCGGCGGCAGCGCGGTGGTCTACCAGCCGCTGGCCGACGCGCTTCCCACAACGCATGCGCTGTGGGCGCTCGCCATCCCGGGGCACGACGTCGGCCTCGACGAGCAGCGACTGCCGTTCGACGAGCTCGCGGGCCGCTGCGTCGCCGAGATCCGGGAGAAGGTGTCCGGGCCGATCGCGGTATACGGGCACTGCGGTGTGGGTTCGGCGCTGGCCGTCGAAGTGGCCAGGCGGCTCGAGGCCGAGGGCCGCACCCTCGAGGCGGTCTACATCGGGGCGATCTTCCCGTTCGCCAAGCCCCGGCGCGGACCGTTGGCCGCTCTGGCCGGCGCCGCCCGGATGGAACGCCTGCGCAGCGATCGCGGGTACATCAACTGGCTGACCTCTATGGGTGTCAGCATGGGCGACCTCGACCCCGAGCAGGCCATCCGGATCGTGCGCACCATGCGCCAGGACTCCGAAGCCGCCGAGCAGTACTTCACCGACCTGTTCGACTCCGGCGACGCCCGGCTCAAGGCCCGGATCGTCACCGTGGCCGGAGAGCAGGACCCTTCGACCGAGTACTACCAGGAGCGGTACCGCGAGTGGCATCAGCTCACTGATTGCTCGTCGGTCGTGGTGCTGCGCGAGGCAGGGCACTTCTTCCTCAAGTACCGCGCAACGGAACTCGCGCGGATCGTGACGACCGTGCACCGCGACGAGATGGAAGCGGAGCTCCCCCGCGACGACGAACAGGACCGGCCGACCTGGTGGTGGCACGCGACGTCGCGCAGCCCGGTCCCCGTCTCGCCGCCCGGTCCGCAGCCGAGCATGCGCAGGTTCCTGGCCGTGGCCGCTGGCCAGCTGGTCTCGATGACGGGATCGGCGCTGACCGAGTTCGCGGTGCCGCTCTGGATCTACCTGACCAGCCACTCCCTCGCGCACTTCGCTCTGTTCTCGGTCGTCGCCCTGGTCCCGGGCATGGTGGTCGCACCGCTGGCCGGAGCCGTGGTGGACCGATTCGACCGGCGCCGCGTCATGCTCGCCGGCGACGCCGCGGCAGCCGCGACCCAGCTGCTGTTCGGACTGCTGCTATGGACCGGGCATCTGCAGGTGTGGCAGATCTATCCGCTCCTCGCCGTGCTCTCACTCGCACTCACCTTCCAGCGCCTGGCCTACGGCTCGGCCGTCGCGCAGCTGGTGCCCAAGCGCTATCTGGGGCACGCCAACGGAATCGTCCAACTGACTCAGGGCACTGCGAGTTTGCTCGTCCCCCTCGTCGCCGTCGGCGTCATGGCGGCGATCGGCCTGTCCGGAATCCTGGCTCTGGACATCGCCAGCTACGCCATCGCAATCGTCAGTGTCCTGCTGGTCCGGTTCCCAAAGACGATGGCGTGGCGCAGGCACGAGTCGCTGGCGGCCGAGATCGCCGGCGGGTTCCGGTACTCCTGGGGCAACCGGGACTTCCGCCGCATGCTCGGATTCTTCGCCGTGCTCAACGTCTTCCTCTCCCCCCTGTTCCTGCTGATCTCGCCGCTGGTCCTCTCCTTCGCACGCCTCGGCGACGTGGCCCGGGTCTCCTTCGCCGGCGGCCTCGGAGTATTCCTCGGCGGCCTCGCGATGACGGCCTGGGGCGGCCCGAGCCACCAGCGGATGCGCGCGGTCCTGATCGCGACGCTGGCCCTTGCAGGCTTCTGTCTACTCACCGGACTCCGCCCGAACCTCTTCGTCATCGCCGTCGGCGCGTTCGGCATGTCGATGTGCCTGACGCTGCTCAACGGCGTGTACTTCGCGCTCATCCAAGTCAAGGTGCCACAGCGGTTCCACGGCCGTGTCTTCGCCCTCAATACCCTGATCGCTTGGTCCACTCTCCCACTGGGCTTCGGCGTAGTCGCGCCGCTGGGCTCGCGCCTCGCCGCACCGCTGCTCGCGCCCGGCGGAGCGCTGGCCTCCACCGTGGGAGCGGTGATCGGGACCGGCCCGGGCCGCGGCATCGGGCTGCTGTACGTCACGTTCGCAATCATCATCGCGGCCTGGACCGCCACCGCCCTACGCAGTCCGCTCGCCACCTTCGACGACCGCGTCCCGGACGCCGAGCCCGACGACTTGATCGGTCTCGCCCTACTACGAACTGATGATCAGCCGAGTTGATAGGGCGGCGTAGTGGCCTTCGGTTGGGCGGGGCGGGCTGCGGTTTCAAGATCTCGCCTCCGGCGCGGGCCCTTCCCTCAGAGAGAGTGCCGGGGCTGCGTTGGTGCCGGCGTGGCGGGGCGGGCTGGGGTTCGGGGTGGTCAGGTGCCGGGGGCGTGCTCTCTCCTCGGCCGGTCCCCGGAGGCAATCAGGAACCTGCCGGGAGGTCAAGCGGCGGTGGCTTCCGCTCATGCTCGATCTTGCATCGCGCCGCTTGACCTCCCGGCAGAACCCTGATCGGGCTTCGCCTGCCCGACCGAGGAGAGAGCCCACCCCCTGAGGGTCCAGTGCGAGCTGCGCTCGGGCCGGATCCCGTTCCGGGCCCAGCCGCGCTCGACGCGGAAGGATCCTGCAACGCCGTTCCAGACCGCCGTCTTCTTCTCTACTACTTCAACGCCGGGGAACGCGCCCGAGTGCCCGGAAATCTCCATAAATTTTACCTATCCAGCAAAGGCCGGATAAACGGTTTTTGTCGGTGGTGGCATCTAGCATGGAAGAGTACGAGGGTCGGGGCTTGTGACGTGAGGGTGGTGGACGGGGTGGCTGGGCAGGTGGGGCCGAAAGCGGTGCAGGATTTCCCCTTGGCGTTCGACCGAGTCCCGCGATCCTGCGCATTGGGTGAGCATCGGATGGATCGCACCGGGGGCGATGCAGAATTCATCCCGATCAGGCGCGGGCCAGCCTGCGGGATTCTGCCGCGAGATCTGGGATCGGGGTCGATCGCAACAGGGCGATGCCGGATTTCACATCACGCGCGACCGAGCCGCCAACCTCTTCGCGCGGATCGAGGACCGGGCTGCTCGGATCAGGGCGATGCAGAATCCTTCCGCACCGAGCGCGGCCGGGCCCCGGGACGGGACTAGGCCTGAGTGCAGCTCGCACCAGACCCTCAGGGGGTGGGCTCTCTCCTCGGTCGGGCAGGCGAAGCCCGATCAGGGTTCTGCCGGGAGGTCAAGCGGCGCGATGCACAATCGACCACCAGCACAAACCACCGCCGCTTGACCTCCCGGCAGGTTCCTGATTGCCTCCGGGGACCGACCGAGGAGAGAGCACACCCCCGCAACCCCACCATCCCGAACCCCAGCCCGCCCGACCACCCCAGCACCCCACAGACTCCGGCATCTCTCTCCGAGGGAAGGGCCCGCCAGCGGCAGCTTTTGATCTTGAAACCCCAGCCCACCCTGCCAACGCAACGGGTGGGCGGGTGGTCAGATAAAACGGGCGACGCGAAGCGGTCACCCCCACCACAACGCTCACCCAGCCGATCATCAATCCGCTCTAGTGAAGGCCGAGGCTGAGCGCGGCGGAAACGATGGTGGCCTCCAGGCGGTAGAGCATGCGGGACATGGTGGCGGCGGGTACGACGCGAGTGTCGGCGATCATAGAGAGGCGAAGGTCGCCGACGGTGTCGAGGACGTCGAGCGCCAGAGTCAGATTCAACCGGCGGTCGTACGCCGCGGGCCAGGTCAATCGGGTACGGCTCGCATCGGCCGCGAGTGAGCGGGCGGTCGGGGCCGTGGATGGGCTCACGGGGCGCGGCCGACGGCGGTCGTTGTACCAGACGGTGCGGTCGATCTGCGTCCCGCGCGCGGCTTCGGCCTCTGCGACGGCGCGGTCCATTTCGCGCTTGTCGTAGTGACCGTTCCGGTAGGCGCGCAGCGAAGCTTGTGCCACTGCGGGCAGGAGCCGGGAGAAGTCGGGATCGCCGCAGTCGATACCGAGCAGGGTCTCGCGGGCCATCGCGCATACGGCGTCCTGGGTGCCGGGGAGCGTGCGGTTGCCGGCCGTGGCCATGATCAGCAGCTGCGACGTCCCCGATTCGGCGGCGAGCGCCTCGGCGAATCCGGCCAACAACACCACTGCCGAGCCCACCCCGGTTTCCGCGCCCAGGTGAGTTGCCGCGCGTCCGAGTGCGCGTGAGCGCAGCACCGCCTCACGAAATGCTGGACCGTCCACAGGCCGTGGCTCGTCGCGAAAGACGCGCTCCGGGGCATCGGCCAGCACAGAACTGGCGTGGGCGCATGCCTGTCGGCTTCGGCGAAGGGCCTGCTCGGACTGCTCGTACGCGGCGACTTCGCGCGGCTGGAGGGTGCCGGGCCGCTCGACCCGTTCGTGCCCCGCGAGCAGGTTGGCGAACGCCTCACTCACCAGGCCCGCGGCCCATCCGTCGACCGCGGTGTGCGCGAGCGTGAACACGACGCGGGCCACGTCCTCGCCGACCATGACCCATCCGATCCGGATCGGCCATTGCGTGGCGCAATCGAAGGCGTGGCCGCGCATCTCCGCTTGTAAGGCCTCTACGTGATTCGCCACGTCGTCCGTCGTGCATCGCGAGATCGAGGTGTGAATACAGCCAGTCGCGTCCAGGACTTGATCGAGCCCTGCACCGCTCGGAATCAGGCGCGTGCGCAGGCTTTCGCAGGCCACGACGAGGCTCGCTCCTGCACGTTCGGCCGCCGCACGGCTGGTTCCGGGCGGGACGGCCTGCGACCAGGCGATGTTGAACAGGTGGTGGTCCGGTGCCAGCTCCTGGAACGCCTGCCACATCGCGTACTGCGCCCAGGTCGCCGCCACTGCCGTCCCGCCGCCCCGGCCGCCGCCGGCATCCACCAGGATCCCGGCGACCTCGACCTCGTGCATCGGATCGGACTCCTCAGCCCGACGTCTGGTCGAAGCGGAGCCGCGAGGTGATCCGGTACCGGTCGCCGCGGTAGACGGATTCGACGAACTCGACGATCCGGCCCGCGGCGTCCTGCGTGGTGCGCTGCACCTGGAGCAGCGGGAAGAACGCCGGGACCTCGAGCAGTTCGGCCTGCTCGGGGTTCGCCACCGTCGGCTCCATGGTCTGCAGCGCCTCGGCGACCACGATGCCGAAGCGCTCGCGCAGCAGCTGGTAGAAGTTGCCGGATTCCATGTCCTGCGGACGCAGCCCGGTCACCAGTGCCGCCGGCAGTTCGAGGCGCTCGATCGCGATCGGCTCGTCCTCCACCAGCCGGACCCGCACGATCCGGGTGATCTGCTCGCCCGGCGCGAGGGCGAGGCGCAGTGCCCGGGCCGGGCCGGCCGCCGCGGTGGCGAAGCTGACGGTGCGGCTGGTCCATGAGCCTTCGGCCGGCGGGACGCCGCGGCCCTCCGAGGTGGTCGACAGCTCCTGGGTCACCTTGTGCGGACTGGTGAACGTGCCCCGCCCGGGCTGACGCACGAGCAGGCCCGACTGGGTCAGATCCTGGATCGCGGCCCGGACCGTGGGGCGCGAGACCCCGAGTTGCTCAGCCAGTTCGCGCTCGGGCGGCAGGCCCCGGCCGGGCCCGTAGTCCGCGATGACCGCGAGGATGTGGTCGCGCACCAGGTCGCGCTTCGCCGAGGTGGCCCGGCGGGTGGTGCCGTTGGTCTTGGCCTCGCCGCTCACGCCGCCGCCGTCCCGCCGTGCCCGGCGGCGATCGGCGTCCGCGCGGTCATTCCGGCGTCCTGAAGACGGGACAGGTGCGACCCGAGCCTGCGCTCGAAGTCCGCCGAATCCCGCACCTCGCTGCTCCACGCCGCCTCCGCGAACGCGCATAGTCGGGGCAGCAGCAGGTACCTCGCGTGTTCGACCGACTGCACGTGCTCGGTCCACAGCGCCGCCTGCGCGCCGAGCACGCCGGCGTCCGAGTCCCGCAGGTCGACCGCGGACAGCGCGCCCTCGAGCGGATCGAAGCCGTACACGTCGGCGAGGGTCACCACCTCCTCCGGATTGCCTTGCGGCTCGGCCGGATCGTCGCTCTGCGGGTAGTCGAAATACGTGGTCTTATGCGGCGACATCAGCACCTGGTGACCCCGCCCGACGGCGCGCGCGCCGTGCGCCGGATCGAGCCAGGCCATCAGGACCAGCCCCGGATCGAGGTCGCCGTGCAGCTCGGCCTCGGCCCAGCTGATGGCGCGCCGGCCGCGCTCGGCCAGGATCTTCTGGACCCGGCTGAGGAACCAGCCGTAGAGCAGCGCCGGGGAGGCCAGCCCGAGCTCGCGCGCCTTCGCCCGCCCCTGCGGGCTCGCCTCCCACTCGACGGTGGGGCACTCGTCCCCGCCGATGTGCACGAACGGCGAGGGGAACACCTCGAGCACCTGGTCGAGAATCGTCTCGAGCACCTCGAAGACCTCGTCGTGCACGCCCAGAATGTGCTCTGATATGCCCCACTCGGTCCACACCGGCAGCCGGCGATCCGGATCGTTGCCCAGTTCCGGATACGCCGCGAGCAGCGCCTGGACGTGGCCGGGCACGCCGATCTCGGGCACGATCGTCACGCCCCGGTCCGCGGCGTGGGCGACCAGCGACCGCAGTTCGTCCTGGGTGTAGAAGCCGCCGTGCGGGGTGCCGTCGAAGCGGCCGCAGCCGGCCGGGCCGAGCATCGACTCGGTCCGCATCGCGCCGACCTCGGTCAGCTCCGGCAGCCCGTCGATCTCGATCCGCCAGCCCTGGTCGTCCGTCAGATGCAGCTGCATCACGTTGAGCTTGTGCAGCGCCAGCAGGTCGACGAACTCGAACAGGTACTCCAGCGGCAGGAACCGCCGGGCGACGTCCAACAGGACGCCGCGCCACTGCACTGACGGCTCGTCCCGGACGGTCAGGCAAGGCAGGCGCCAGTTGTCGTCGGGCGCGCCCGGCTCGGCCTCGGCCGCCGGCCGCAGCAGTTGGCGCAGGCTCTGCACCCCGTTGAACAGTCCCGCCTCGTCCGGTGCCGTCAGGCGGACGCCGTCGGGCCGGATCACGAGTTCGTAGCTCTGCGGCGGACGGGCGGACGCCACCTCGATCTCCAGGCGGACGGCGCCGCAGCCGGCTTCGGTGCGCGAGCGGGCTGGACCTAAGGTCCGAGCGAGCACGGCGGCGGCCCGCTCGGTGCCCGGCCCGGCGGCCAGGGGGACCTGCGGTCCGATGACGAACTCACCGGCCTCGGCGACGAGGTGCGCGGGGCGGGGAAGGATCACGGTGGCCTCTCGATTTGCGGTGGCGCGGCGAGGTCGCCGCAGGGCTGACCGCCGCCGGCGGCGGGCCGGCGGGCGGGTGCGGTCGGCTCAGCCCTTGACGGCGCCGGAGGTCATGCCGGCGACCAGACGCGTCTGAATGATCATGAAGAAGACGACGGCCGGCAGTGCGAACAGGGTCGACCCGGCGATCAGGCCGCCGTAGTCGGTGCTGGTGTTGGTGGAGAAGGTCGCCAGCCAGAGCGGCAGCGTGTAGTGCGAGTTGTCCTTCATCAGCACGTACGCGTAGATGTAGTCGTTCCACGCGGTGATGAACGCGAAGACGCTGGTGGCGATGATGCCGGGGAGCACCAGCGGCAGCAGGATCAGCCGGATCGTCTGGGCCCGGCTGGCGCCGTCGACCATCGCCGCCTCCTCGAGCTCGACCGGGATGCCGTGCACGAAGCCGCGCAGGGTCCAGATCGTGAGCGGCAGCACGAACGCGGTGTAGGTCAGGCCGAGACCGAACAGGCTGTTGAGCATGTTCAGGCTCTGCAGGCCCAGGAACATCGGGATGACCAGGGCCGGCGAGGGGATCATCATGATGACCATCACGGCGATCAGGAAGGTGTGCCGGCCGCGGAAGCGGAAGCGGGTCAGCGCGACGGCCGCCAGGAAGCCCACCACGATCGCCACCGCGACCACCGAGAAGGTCACGATCAGGCTGTTGAGAAGGTAGTCGATGAAGTCCGGCTGGTGGATCGCGTCGGAGAAGTTGGCCAGGGTGAGCGGGAACGGGAGGAACCGCGGGGTGGGGGTCAGGCTGTCGGTCTGCGGCTTGAAGGCCGTGTTCACCATCCAGTAGACCGGGAAGATCCACACGACGCAGAACACCGACATGACGACGTTGAGCGCGAGCTTCGGCCGGCGGCGCGTTCTCACAGTTCCTCCCCGCTCTTGACCAGGCGGCGCACCCAGAAACCGGTCATCGCGGCGAGCAGGATGACCGAGACGACCGCGATCGCGGCGCCCTGTCCGTACTGCTGGGACGCGAAGGCCTTGGTGAACGACCAGATTCCGATGGTGGTGGTGCCCCCGTCCGGGCCGCCCTGGGTCAGCAGCCAGATCTGGTTGAAGACGTTGAAGTCCCAGATCACGGACAGGACGGTGACCAGCAGCAGGATCGGGCGCACGAAGGGCACGGTGATCACCCGGAAGGTGCGCCAGAAGCCGGCCCCGTCGAGCTCGGCCGCCTCGTAGTACTCGGCCGGGATCTGGGAGAGCCCGGCGTAGAGGGTCAGCGCCACGAACGGCACCGAGGTCCAGACCACGAGCAGCCAGATGATCACGAACGCGGACACCGGCTGGGCCAGCCAGTCGGACTGCCGCTGGTCGCCGAACACGTGCACGGCCGAGACCAGCCAGTTGACCACGCCGTAGGTGGGCTGGAACAGCCACTGCCACACGAGCGCGGCCGGGACCGTGGGCATCGCCCACGCACAGATCAGGCAGAGCGTGGAGACGGTGCGCAGCCTGCGGCCGAGCCGGACCATGGCCAGGGCCACGCCGAGGCCGATCGCGAGGGTGCCGGCCACGAGGGTCGCGGCGAACACCACAGTGCGCACGAGCACCGCGGTGAACTGGGAGTCGTCCCAGATCGAGGTGTAGTTGGCGAATCCGATGTACGGGGTGGTTCCGGTGAACAGCGCCCTCAGGCCGAAGTCCTGAGTGGAGATGATCACGAGGCGTACCAACGGGTACCCGACCACCAGGCCGAGGATGAGCGCGGCCGGCGCGAGCAGGCCGTAGGGCAGGGCACTGACTCGCCGGCGGCGCGGCGTCCCCTTCTCGGGGGCGCCGCGCCGCACGGTCGAGCGGCCCGGGGACGCTTGGGTTTGCAAGGCGTTCACACCGGTTCCTTCACTTCTCATCCGACGTCGGACAGGGCCCTTATTCCGACGGCGCGGCGTTGAGCGCCTGGTCGAGATGCTGGTCGAACGCCTGCGCGGCGGCCTGCACGGATTTGCGCCCGGTGGCGACGTCGGCGAAGAAGGACTGCAGGGAGTTGTCGGCCTCGATGGTGGCCCAGCCGGGGGTGGCCGGGGTCGCCACGCTGTCCTTGGCCGCCTCGGAGAAGGCCTGGAGCACGGGGGTGCGGGCGGCCGAGGTGGAGTCGATCAGCTGGGTCGAGACCGGCGTCCAGCCGTCCACCCCGGCGATGTCGGCGGTCTGCACCTGGGTGCTGGTGGCCGTCTTCAGGTAGGCCAGGGCGAGCGCCTGGTTGGGGCTCTTCTTGGCGATGGCGAGGTCGGAGCCGCCGAGGAAGACCGGCTGGTTCTTGCCCGCCGTGCTCGAGGGGAACGGGAAGCTGCCGATCTGGTCCTTCATGCCCGGCTTGATCTTCAGGATCCCGTTGACGTTCGTGTTCAGGATCGCCGCGGTCTTGCCCTGGGCGAAGATGTTGTTGTAGTCCGGGACGGTGTTGGTCACGTTCTGCGACGCCGGCGTGGAGTAGGTGTCCAGGAAGCTCTTGTAGGCCTGCAGGCCGGCGATCGCCTGCGGGGACTCGAGCGCGCCGGTCCACTTGCCGCCGGACTCGGTGGCGATCTGGCCGCCCGCGTCCCAGACGAACTGCATTCCGCCGAACCAGTACTGGCCCGGGACGTAGAAGGCGGAGAAGTCGGGGGCGGTGTTCTTCGCCTTGATCTTGTCCAGGTCCGCGGTGAGCTCGGTGAAGCTGGTCGGGGTGCTGGTGATGCCGGCCGCGGCCCAGATCGCCTTGTTGTAGACCACCGCGCGCTCGCCGGCGAACAGCGGCGCGGCGTAGCTGTGGCCGGAGACGGTGGCCGGACCCTCGAGGCCGGTCAGCCAGGTCTGGCCGGCCGAGAGCTGGGGCAGCGCGGAGGTGATGTCGGTCAGACCGCCGCTGGCGGCGAACATCGGGACGTCGGTGTTGCCGATCTCGATCACGTCCGGCGGGTCGTTCTGCGCGAGGGCGGTGATCAGCTTGGTGTTGATGTTCGCCCACTGCTGGATCTGGACCTTCACCTTCGCGCCGGTCGCGGCGGTGAAGGCGGAGTCGATCGCGTCGACCGTGGTCGAGGTCAGGTCGTCCTGCATGTACCAGACGGTCAGGGTCTTGCCGGTGCCCGACCCCGCGCCGGCTATCGCCACCCCGGGAGCGGACCCCGCGCCGGCCGGCGCCGAGGAACTGCTGCATCCCGCGGCGCCGAGCGCCAACGCCACGGCGACGCCCAGCGCCGGCGCAATACGTGTTCGCATGAAGAACCTTCCCTGAGGGTGAGGTAGAGCCCGCACACTGCGTGCCGGAGATGCTGACATCGAACCATTGGTCATGTCAATAGCCCTCGGCGCACGGCCGGTTCTCGCCCGGATCCTCCCTGTCCATCCAGGTCTGGGCGCGAAATTGGGGTGTTGACAAACGAAGCCGCACCGTTCATGTTGTAGCCACATCGCCCGGAGGAAAGTGACCTCTGGTCAGCTCCTGCTCCTCCCTGCAAGGACGCCCACCCTTAGCGAAACAGGAGAGAACCCACCGATGCACCCCGCTCGACGCCGCAGCGCCGCCGTCCTCGCCGCGCTCGGCCTGGCCGGCGCCGCAACCGTCACCGGAACCGCGCTCGCCGGCAGCGCCCAGGCCGACGGCTCGCTCCAGCTGCAGTACAAGACCACGGACACCGGCACCGACATGATCGAA
Source organism: Actinospica robiniae DSM 44927 (assembly GCF_000504285.1). Lineage (NCBI taxonomy): Bacteria > Bacillati > Actinomycetota > Actinomycetes > Catenulisporales > Actinospicaceae > Actinospica > Actinospica robiniae. The sequence goes on from NZ_KI632511.1 coordinate 3,526,952, forward strand.
CCCTGGCTCACCGTCGTGAACAACGGCAGCTCTGCCGTCTCGCTCTCCACCGTCGCGATCCGGTACTACTTCACCGAGGACGGCCACCCGTACTCGTTCGCCTGCGAGTGGGCGCAGATCGGCTGTGCCAACCTGACCGGCTCGATCGTCGCCATGGCCACCCCGACGGCGACCGCGGACCACTACCTCGAGATCGACTTCACCGGCGGCTCGCTCGCCGCCGGCGCGTCCACCGGCGACCTGCAGCTGCGGCTGACCCGGACCGACTGGGGCGCGGTGAACCAGGCCGACGACTACTCGTTCGCGAACCAGAGCTCTTACGCTGCGAACGGGGACATCACGCTGTCCGTCGGAGGCTCCGTCGTGTCCGGGACCGCGCCGGGCGGCAACCCGACCGGGGCGCCGAGCGCGAGCCCGAGCACCTCCGCGAGCTCGAACCCCACCGGCTCGCCGACGTCCTCGCCCACCTCGCCGGCCGCGCCCAGCGGCGTGATGTTCGACGACTTCCACTACACCGGCGCGAGCGACCCGAACCTGACCGCCCACGACTGGACCGTGCGCACCGGCGCGGGAGGCCCCGGCGTGGCCAACACCTGGTCGGCCAACGCCGTCACCTTCCCCGCCGACCCGACCGCGCAGGGCGGGCAGGTGATGAACCTGGCCGCGAGCACGGACGGCACGTCCGCGAACACGACCCAGGCGGAGATCGACACCACCTTGCAGAAGTTCCTCGACGGCACCTACGCCGCGCGGGTCTACTTCAACGACGCGCCGACGACCGGCCCGAACGGCGACCACGTCAACGAGACGTTCTACGCGATCAGCCCCGACAACAGCCTCTACAGCGAGGACGACTTCGAGTACCTGCCGAACGGCGGCTGGGGCGGCCCGGCGTACTCGATGTACACGACGAGCTGGTACAGCGCCGACGCCATGGACCGGGTGACCACGGACACGCAGGGCAGCCTCCAGGGCTGGCACACCCTGGTCGCCACCGTACTCAACGGCACGGTCACCTACTACATCGACGGCACCCAGGTCTTCTCCAGCACGGGCAAGTACTACCCGCGCGAGGACATGACCATCGACTTCAACGAATGGTTCATCGACCTGCCGATCACCGGCGCCCGGACCTGGAACGAGAAGGTCAACTGGGTCTACTTCGCCGGCGGGGTCGCGCAGTCCACGGCCCAGGTGCAGAGCGCGGTGAACGCGTACTACGGCGCGGGCACCAACTTCACCGACACCGTCCCGGCGAGCTGACGCCCGGCACCAGACGGTCCATCTCCGCGAATGCCCTCGCCCGACCGGCGGCGAGGGCTTTCGCCCGTGCGCGAGCCGCGCCCGTTGTTGCATCCACCCGCCCCGGTGTGCGATGACTTGTAGGTGAGCAGCACGATTCAGCGGGCACCCCGCAACGTCCCGACCGCGAAACGCGACCGGGTCCGCGGGCACATCCTCGACGTGATCAAGAACGCCGCGCCCGGCTCCAGCCTGGCGTCGGAACGCGACCTCGCCGACACCCTCGGCGTGTCCCGGCCGACCGTGCGCGCCGCGATCGAGGAGCTGACCCGCGAGGGGCTGCTGGTGCGCCACCAGGGGCGCGGCACGTTCACCAGCCCGCACGTGATAACCCAGGAACTCGCCGGCGCGACCAGCAGCGCGCTGGCCGTCCCGCCCGCCGAGGGCACCTGGACCAGCCGCGTCGTCGCGTTCAAGACCCTGCCGGCCGGCTCGTCCCGGGCGACCCGCTTCGGCATCTCCGCCGAGGCGAGCCTGCGCAGGGTGACCAGAGTCCGCATCGTCGAGGACGAGCCGATCGCCATCGAGACTCTGGAGCTGCCCGCGCTGCTCGTGCCCCGGCTCGCGGCCGCCGACCTGGAGTCCGGCAACTTCTACCAGCTGCTGCGCCAGCGTTACGGCATCATCGTGGCCGAGGCGCTGCAGACCATGGAGCCGACGGTCGCCAACCCCGAGCAGGCCGAACTGCTCGAGGTGCCCGTCTACGCCCCGCTCCTGCGGATCGAGCGCACCACGCGGGACACCGAAGGCCGCGTCGTCGAGCACGCCCAATCCGTCTACCGGGGCGACCGCTACCGCATCACCTCGAAGCTGCGCTTCGACCAGACCTCGGGCTGACACGGCGCGATCACCCGCGCCTTAGTGGTCGGCGCTGGAAGTCCTTCGGGGGTTGACTTGAATCACTCGTCTCATGGAGTCCGGGTAGCGGACCGGACGTGCCATCGGTGTCGTGGCGCATGACGCGGGTGTGGCCCATCTGTAGCCAGCTGGGAGATCCGGATCTGGACTCGGCCTGTTAACGGATGTGCTCAGTTTCCGGGCTGGTTGGCTGCGGCGTGGTCAGCCGCGTACCGCAGCAAGGCACTCGTCGTATAGGTCCATGATTTCGTCCTTGCCGTCGTTGGCGACCCACGTGATCGATGCGGCATCCAGGCACGCGAACGCCGTCGCGATCACCGCGCGGGCCTTCGCGCCCGCGTTGCCGGTAGCAGCGTCCATACGGGTCTCGATGAGCGGCAGCACGTCCTCCTGGAATCGCAGTCGCTTCTCGAGCCAACCGGCACGCAGCGAGGCGTTGTCGTGTAGGAGACGGAACCGCTCCAGGGCCCCCTCGCGGCTGTCATGCAGGGCCAGTACGGCAGCAACCCCTGTGCGCAGGGCCTCCCAGACGCCGACGTCGGCCGGCAGTTCGCTGATCGTGTCTGTCAGGACCTGCCCGAAGCGGTTCTGGTCGCCGCCGAGAAGGTCCTCCTTGGTGCCGAAATAGCGGAAGAGAGTGCGCTGGGAAACGCCGGCCTCTCGGGCGATCTGGGCGATGGTCGTCTCGTCGTAGCCCTGCTCGATGAACAGCCGCAGGGCCGTCTCGAGGATCTCTCGGGAGGCCATCTGTCGTGTCCGGTCCCACAGCGTGGTCGGAGTCCTCGTCGCTGCCTTGGCGTCCTGCTGCACACCACCAGATTACCCAGCGCTGCCAAGACAGCACGCGCATTCCGCATGGCAGTCACTGCCAATTTGGCATAAGCTGCCAGAGGTGACGGCGCGGGCACCGCCCACTGCCCCCACGGACAGAGCTGCTCACCCCCCGCCCAGTAGTACGCGAAGGAGCGCACCATGCCTGCACGCACAGCTCTGATCACCGGTGGAACCAGCGGCATCGGCAAGGCGACCGCCGAACTACTCCACTCCCGCGGCTACCGCGTCATGGTCACCGGCCTCGGCAACGTCGCCAGCACCGGACTTCCCGAAGACGTCACGGCTCTCCGGGCCGACGCGCGGTCTCTGCCGGACATCGACCAGGCGATCGAGCAAGCGCGCCGACAACTCGGCTGCATCGACCTGCTCTTCCTCAACGCGGGCATCTCCCGGCCCGGCCCGATCGAATCAACCGATGAAGACGCCTTCGACGCCCTGTTCGACATCAACGTCAAGGGAAACTTCTTCACCCTGCAAAAGGCGCTGCCGCTCCTCAACGAGGGCGCCTCGGTCGTGTTCACCGTGGGCGCCGCCGAAGGGCTCGGGGCCGCGATGACAGCCGCCAAGGGCGCTCTGCTGCCCCTCATGCGCTCCCTCGCGCTCGAACTCGCCCCCCGCCGCATCCGCGTCAACGCCGTCAGCCCGGGAATGATCAACACCCCTGTCTACAGCAAGATGGGCGTCTCCCAGGAGAAGTTCGACTCCTGGGCCCTGGACGTCCCGCTCGGCCGCATCGGCGCTCCCGCCGACATCGCCGAAGCCGTCGCCTTCCTCGCCTCGGACGCCGCCGGCTACATCACCGGCGAGAACCTCGCCGTCTCCGGCGGCATGGGTGTCCACACCAACGCCTGACGAGAAATTTGGCTCCGACCTGGAAGGTTCACCGGGTCCAATGCCTGACAGCACAAGGCCGCAGCAACGCACGGATCGCCGCTGAAACCCACCTGCACGTGGACACCGTGCGCCGCCGGCGCGGCCGATTCGCGGCCGGCCGGGTGCCCGCCCTGGCCGACCGCAAGCGGTCGGGCGCGCCGACCACTTAGGGCCTGTCCGGCAGCTCCTCCACCACGACAACGGCGACGGGACCGAGGCGAGACGGCAGGTTCTCGCGCAGATGGGTGCGCAGTGCCCGGGTGAGCTGGCCCGCGCGGCGGACGCCACCCGGGTCGTTGGTCAGCGGGCGCGCGGCCGCAGCCGCAGTGCCAGCCGTGCTAGCCGCGCCGGCCGAGGAGAGATAGACACCGCTGAGCGCTTCTTCGCCCTCGGCTGCGGACGGGACGAGGTCTTCGGTCTGCGGCAGGAAGACGACGTCGAGGCTGCCGTCCTCGGCGTCGCCGGACCAGGTGACCGCGGTCCGGTACCCGAACGCGGCGCCGAGTTCGTAAAGAGCCTCCGGGTCGACGCCGATCTCCTCGTCGAGCCGCTCGAGCTCCCGGCGCGCCTGCGCCAACGGCTCTCCCACCGCGAGCAGTCGCGCGGCCTCGGCCTCGTGCGCCATCCTCCCGTTCGGCACGCCCGTGACGCGCGCGCCGTCCGGCCAGGCTTCAATCAGCAGGGACTGCAGGGCATTCAGGTCGCGCACATCCTGCGCCCAGTCGCGCCGCGGGATACCGGCCGCATCGCGGGGCCGGGCGGTGTGCAGAGTGACGTCGTAGCGGTAGCGGTTGAGCTCGTTGCTGTAGCGGCCACGCTTGATCCGCACGTCCACCCCGGTGACGCGGTAGAAGCCGTCCCGCCCCACGAGCCCGTCGAAGAACTCCGGGTCGACCAGGAGTTCGGTCTCCTGCCGGGCGCGCTGGTCTACCGCCGCCAGAACGTCAGCCCGCTCCTGGCCTGGCTTCGCCCTGGTCGCCTGGACCGCGGTCTCGAACGTGCGCTGCAGTCGCAGGTTGCGCACGTCCCCGACGAACACCGCGCCGTCGGGCGCGAGCAGTGTCAGGGCACTGCGCAACACCGTGCTCAGGTAGTCGGCATCGGGGAAGTACTGCGCGACCGAATTGAGGACGACCACATCGAAGAACCCTGTCGGCAGGCCGTCGAACACGTGCGCAGGCTGCGCGCGCAGCTCCACTCGGCCCGCGAGCTCCGGCCATGCGTCCAGCTGATGACGCAGGGTGCTGACGGCGGCCGGCGAGATGTCCGTCGCCCAGTAGGTCTCCACGTCGCCGATGAGCGGGGCGAGCAGCAGTCCCTTGCCGACGCCGATCTCCAGGATCCGCTTCTGGCGCGACGAGGCGATGCGTTCCACGGTCGCGTCCCGCCACTGCGCCATCTGCTCGCGCGGCAGCGGCCGTCCGTCGTAGGCGCTGTTCCACCCGCCGAAGTCGTCTCCGAGCGGCGCCGTGGCCGGGACGTCGGTGCCGCCGCGCCCGTACATCTGCTCGAACAGCCGCCCCCAGTCGTCGACCTGCGCCTGTTGCGACGCTCCCGTGTCGACGGATGCCGAGGAGGCGGGTACGACGAGGGCGACCAGCTCCTGGCCGCCCTTCGCGGCGGTCCGCTCGATCACCGCGACGTCGGCCACCGCCGGATGGCGGCGGATGACGGAGGCGATCTCGTCCCGGTCGGCCGACGCCTGGTCCGCGCCGTCGCCTGGGACGAGCTGCTGGTCTGCCGTTGCCGGCCGGGTTTCGGGCATGGCGCGTTCCTTCACGTGGTCGGATCGGGGAGATTTGATGCGGCGCGGGTCAGACGGCGGATCCGGTGGCGGATCACCGGCACGATCGCGAGCAACGCCGCGACGTTCGCCACCGCGAGGGTGGCGAAGAACGGCGTGGGTTCGTCCGCGCCGGCCGCGACCCAGGCGGCACAGCCGACGCTCAGCGCGAAATACACGGCGTTGAACGTCATCGCAGTGAACCCCGCGCCGATCTGTTCCAGGACGGTGAGCAGGACGAGCATGAGCCCCACACAGGCCAGCGTCGGGCCGACGTAGCGCAGGTAGGAGGACGCGGCGGCGGCCACCGGCGCGGTGCCGGCGGCGAAACGGGCGATGGTCCCGGATCCGAGCCACAGCAGCAGGCCGATCGGCACGTAGACGCTCGCACCGATGACCAGGCCGCGACGGATCACGCCGCGAACGTCGGCCGCGGCCACACCGCCGCCCTGGTTGACCGTGATGGCGATCGCCGTGCCGAGGCCGACCGCCGGCACGATGACCATGGTCTGCGTCGCGTTGCCGATACCGAACCCTGACACGGTCGCGTCGCCGAAGCGTTTCAGCAGCCGTAGTTGCGCGCTGTTGAGCAGGGACAACAGCAGGAACGTGCCGCCGATGGGCACTCCGATCGAGCGGAGCACGCCGAAGCCGGAGCGCAGCGCGCCGGTGAAGCGCTCGGGCCCCTCGGTCTCGCGGCCGGTCAGGAGGACGCCGAGACCGTTGCGGCGCACCAGGATCGCGGTCAGCGCGAGGCCCAGCACCGCGGCGACGACGATCGACCAGGGCACCGCCGTTACGCCGAGGCCACCCGGGCCGCCGAGGAGGTACACGGTGACGGTTTGCAGCACCATGACGGTCATCGACGCTGTCGACGCGGCGCCGGCGCGGCCCCAGCCGCGCAGCGCGCCGGCCAACACGAGCCACGGCACCTCCAGCACCATGGCGAGACACATGAACCGGACGAAGGCGGCGAACGGCCCGACCGACTGCGGCTGCGCGCCCAGTGCCTCCGCGAGCGGCACGGCGAAGACCGCGAGCAGCACGGAGAATCCGGCCATCACGACGAAGCCGGCAGCCGCGGTACCGCGCACCACGACCGAGAGGCCGCGGCCGCCGGGATCGTTCGCCTTGGCTCGGGCGACGGCGACCTGCGTGCTGACGTCGATCCCGGCGTGGAACGCGGAGAAGATGAAGGTCAGCGGCAGATACAGGGTTCTGAGGTAAAGGGCCTGTGTCCCGAATCGGCCGATGACGACGACGATGACCCACTGGGCGAACAACGCGAAGCCGCTGGCGAACGCGATCGGCGCGGCCAACGCGGCGATCTCGCGGTATCTGTCGCGCGTTCGCGGAGCAAGGGCCGGAACCGAGACCTGCGCCGTCACGGCGCCACCCGCAGCTCGCAACGGTATCCGAAGGCAGGCTCGGTCCGGCGCAGCGTGGCTTCCGCGCCCGAGGACAGCGTTCGGGCCAGTTCCGCCCACGCTGCCAACCCCGGTTGTGCGGACTGATCCGGCGCGGGCCGATCCGGCGCGGGCAGCTCGCGGCCGGAGGGACGGACCTCGACGCCGGCCAGACGCACCGGCCCGCGCGTGCCGACGACGAATCCGACCGCGGTGTCCGACGCCGGGGCGGGCAGGCCGCCGTCCAGCGGCACCTGGCCGTGTTCGAGCATGAGCACCAGCACGCGGCGTGCCGAGCCGGAAGCCACCAGCGCCGCGGCGATCCGCATCGCCGTGAACGGACCGGCCTCGCCCTGGCCCGAGACCGCGAACGTGCGCGGCCGACCGCGAGTCACCTCCGTCAGCCGACAGCCGAGGTGCTCGCGCGGACCGCAGTCCATTGCGTCGTAGGCGATGATCGCCGCGTCGACATCGGAATCAGGGTCCTGGTTATCAGCCTCCCGGCGCAGGCCGAGGCCGGCCACGACCGACTCGGCCATCGAACCGTACGGGTTGCCCCATCCGGCGGCGACCGCGGACAGGTCGGATTCCTGTCCGTAAAGCAGCCTGGAGGCCCTGAGCGCTTCCAGATGCTCGGCCACGATCGGCACGCGACGCCCTCCGCCGAAGCCGACGGCGAGGCCGCACTCGAGCCGCGGTCGCGTGTGCGGCGGTGCGGTCACCGTCAGGCTCATGCCGGCCGGCACCTGGAGACGAAGTCGGCCAGCGAGCCGGCGGAGACCAGGTCGCCGAGACGCAGCGAGTCGGTGTCCAGCTCGATGGCCAGCGACTCCTCCAGCTCCAGCAGGAGGCCGAAGATCTGGCTGGAGTCCAGGCCGAGCTCGTCGACCAGATGGGTCGACTCGGTGACCGCGACATCAGTACTCATACGCAGTGCGGCCTGGACCGCGGCGCTGATGGCGGCGAGCACCGCGCCGCGCTCGACAGTCTGTCCGGAGGTGGTGGTCATGACGGATTCCCTTTCGGTACGCAGGTTTCAGGTGAAGCGGCGGTTCAGTGACACGGGAGCCTCAGTGACTCGGCGTCTCAGTGGCACAGCACCATGGCGGAGGCGACCGCGCCGAGCCCGGCCGTCACCATCAGGTACGGCCGGCCCGGGGTCAGCCGGCCGGCATCGCGAGCGGCCAGGTAGTTGAGGAACGGGTCGGCCGAGAAGCAGTGCCCGTAGACGGGCACGAGGTCGAGATAGATCCGGTCCAGCGGCAGGCCCAACAGCTTCGCCACCTGGACCCAGGAGACCTTGTTCACGTTGTGCGGCAGGATCAGCTGGATCTCGTCCCAGCCGAGGCCCGCCTCGCGCACCGCCTCCGTCGCGATGTCGGCGACGAGTCCGGGATAGATCTCGCGGAAGGCCACCGCGACAGCCGGGTCGTCCTGTTCCCGGTAGAACTCCCCGTGCGTGCTGGTCGCGTAACTCAGCACCCGATCACTCGCGCCGTCCGCGCCGACCAGGCACGCCGCGACGGCCTCGCCCATGATGGTCGTCTCCGGGGCGTGCTGGATGCTCGGGGTGAACGCCTTCTCGCCGCTGAACACGAGCGCCAACGCGTCCGGATCGCCGTCGGCTTCGAGCAGCCGGCCGGCCAGGTCGACAGCGAAGAGGCCGGACGCGCAGGCGAGCTCGGTGACGCTGAAGGTCACCGCGCCGGTCAGCCCGAGTTTCTCGGCCACCTCGGCCAGCGGCTGCTGGTCGCGCGGGACGGCGAAGCCGATGGTGCGTCCGGCGATGACGTACCGGACACGCTCGGCCGCGGGGCCGAGCGCGCGCAGACCCGACGCCGCGGCCAGCAGCATCTCGCCCCAGGATTCGCCGTCGCCCACGGCGATGCGCTCCAGGCCGTGCAGCCGCCGGAAGATGCGCGTCTGCAGGGTCGTCAGGCCGAGTCGTTCGCTCAGCGCCTCCAGAGGCACCGTCGGTGGGATGTGCGCCGCGACCTCGCGCAGCGCGGTCACGACGCGCCCGCGCGCAGCCGGTCCACCGCCGCGGCCAGATCGCCGACGGTCTCGGCGTCGTAGAAGACCTCTGTCGGAACCTCCACGGACCACAGGTCCGCCATGGCCGCGGCGACACGCATCACGGCGAAGGAGCTGCCGCCGAGCTCGAAGAAGTCGTCGCCGGCGCGCACGAAGTCCACGTTGAGCACTTCGGCGATCAGCTCGCAGACGGCGGTCGCGAACGGATCGTCGGCCTCGGTGGTGTCTTCGCCGCCAGATGTCAGGTCATTGGCAGTAGTCTGATGCACGGGCAGATCGGACAAAGCAGAGCGATCGATCTTCCCGTTCGGGGTGAGCGGGAAGGCGTCGAGCACCACCACGAGCCCGGGCACCATCGCGGGCGTGAGCGCAGCCGCCGCGAATGTGCGCACCGCGACCGCTTCCAGCACCGCCGCGCCGGTGCCGGCCGCCGAGTCGCCGGCAGTCGGGGTGACGTAGGCGACGAGAACGTCGTCGCGCACCACGACGGCTGCGCCGGCGATCCCGGGATGCAGCAGCAGACGGTTCTCCACTTCGCCGGTCTCGACGCGCTGGCCACGCACCTTCACCTGGCCGTCACCGCGGCCCAGGTAGATCAGGGCGCCGTCCGGGTTCCATCGGCAGCGGTCACCCGTGCGGTACATCCGCGAGCCGGCCGGCCCCCACGGGTCGTCGAGGAACGCGGCGTTCGTCAGGTCCGGACGGCCCAGGTAACCGCGCGCCACCCCGGCGCCGGCGATGTACAGCTCGCCGGCCTCCCCCACGGGCACCTCGCGCAACTGGTCGTCGAGGAGGTAGAGGCGGGTGCCGGCGATCGGCCGGCCGAGCGAGATCTCGTCGGCGCCGGGCACGACCGGCCACAGGGTCGAGACGATCGTGGTCTCGGTCGGCCCGTAACCGTTGACCAGCAAGGAAATCCGCGAGGTCAGCTCGTCGGCCAGGCCGACCGACAGCGCTTCGCCGCCGACCATGGCCACCAGGTCCGGCGCGCGCAGCCCGGCGTCGAGCAGGGCCCGCCACTGGGCCGGCACCGCCTGCATCCTGCTGACGCCGAGCTCGCCGATCATCCGGACCAGGCGGGCGGCGTCCCGGGCCTCGGCCGCGGTGGTCACCGCGACCCGGGCGCCGGTCGACAGCGGCAGACAGAGCTCTGCCATGGAGATGTCGAACGTGGTCGGCGCCATGGTGAGCCACTGCTGATCGGCGTCGGCTCGCAGGGTCAGGCTCAGTTCGGCGATGACGTGGGCGAGCGAACGGTGCGTCACCTCGACGCCCTTGGGGCGGCCGGTCGATCCGGAGGTGTAGATGATGTAGGCGACCTCGTCCGGCGCCGGCGTGGCCGGGTCCGCTCCGTCCGCGGCTTGCGATGCAGCCCCCGCCTCGATGAGGACCGCCGAGCCGGCGGGCACGCGGGCGACCAGGCCCGGCTCGGTGAGCACGACCCTGGCGGCACAGTCGGAGAGCAGGAACCGCACCCGCTCGTCCGGGTGGTCGGGATCGACCGGCACGTAGACCGCGCCGGCCTGCCAGACCGCGATCAGCGCGACGGCCGCCAAGGCCGACCGCTCCGCCAGTACCGCGACCCGGTCCCCCGGCCGCACTCCCGCCGCGGTGAGCCCACGCGCCGTCGCGCGCGCCGCAGAAGCGAGCTCGCGATAGGTCAACGCACAGCCGCCGCCGGTCGCCGCGACGGCGTCCGGTCGGGCTGCGGCGTGCTCGCGGAAGCGCTCGAGCACTGTGTCAGAGCCGTGACTTCGGTCCGGACCGTTGTTCCAGGCAGCCGGAACACGCTGAACTTGCTGTGTGGAGTAGAACACTCGACCCCGTCCCCGTTCGTCTGGAGCCGGGCAGGCCCGCTGCGCGGACACACGAAAACAGCCTCCTGAGACGTGGAGGCACTGCCCGGAAAGGACTAGACCAGTATGGCAGATGAGGCGCGGAAAGGACTAGACCACTAGGCCAGTTCTTCCGGTGCCTCCAGCAGGTTCCTGAGTTCCTGCAGGAACACCACGGCATCGCGGCCGTTCACCAGCCGATGGTCGTAGACCAGCCCGAGATTCACGTAGCGACGCGCCACGACCCGGCCGTCCGCGGACAGTGCGAGCTCCTCCTGGGTGTCCGGAAGGCAGACCGCGCAGGCCTGGCCGGGGAAGACGATCGGGGTCGCCAGCACGACGCCGCCGGTGTTGTGCAGCGCGACGAGGACGTTGGCCCCGGCGAGTTCCGCCTCTGCGAAGCCGCCTCGCAGGGCCTTGAATCGCAGCCGGCCCAGCTGTTGCGCGATCTGCGCGACGCTCAGTTCGGCGGCATCGTGGATGACCGGCACGTGCAGCCCGCGCCCGACGTCGAGGGTGACCCCGACGTGCGCAGCGTCGGCCCGGCGGACGCGGCCGTCGCCGACGAGCGTGCCGAACAGCATCGGATGCCTCGGATGCAGCGTGGCCACGGCCTTCACGAGCAGCTCCGCCAGGCCTGCGAACCCACCGCCCTGCTCCTGCGCCAGCCGCTCGGCCCGCGCCAGCGCCGCATCTACCAGCACCTTGACATAGGCGGCCGCGGCGGGGATGGTGCGCATCGATTCGGACACCGCGGCGCCGACCGCGCGCTGCCGGGCCGGAAGGAGCTCGCCGGCTGCCGCGTCGTCCGCGAGGCCCGCGGGCTGCGCGGCGCGGGTATCGACGAGTGTCTGGACGTCCGCCGTGCGAATCAGGGTTCGATTAAGCGAACGCAGCTCATCCTCGGTGATTGCGTGCATGTCAGCGAGATCCCGCGCCGCATCGGTGACCACCAGGGCGGCGGCCGGCGCAGCGGACGGGCCCTGTTCGGCGGGCCGATAGCTGACGGGTTCTTCGCCCGGCGCGAGCAGCTGACCGATCGACTCGCCGGGCTTGCACTCGCCGCCCTGCTCCACCCGGATGTGCAGCACGCCGGACCCGGGCGACTCCAGTTCCTCGATGGCCTTGGAGGTCTCGACGACGACGAGCGGCTGGCCCCCGGCCACCTCGGCTCCGTCCTCGACCAGCCATTGCACCAGCTCGTAGCTCGTGTCGTTGTTGTTGAGCTTGGGCACTTCGACGTCGATCACCGGTTAGCCTCCGCAAGAGCCTGCCGAATGGTGCTTTCCTGGACGACCACCCGGCGCTCGAGATGCGGCGCGGTGGGAATGATGGCGCGGGCGGAGCTCACCAGCCGGACCGGCTGCCGCAGCCGTCCCCACAGCGCGGTGTGGATCAGCTGGGCCAGGTGCTCGCCCCAACTGCCGTCCGCCGTGCCGTCTTCGACCACGCAGACGCCGCCGGCCCGGGCCAGCAGACCCAGCAGCGGCGTCGGATCGAAGGGATAGAGCCGGGAGGGGATGAGGATCTCGCAGACCGTCTCCCGCTCGAGCAGCAGTGACCTGGCCGCAGCCAGGACCCGCTCGGTCAAGCCCCCGGGAGCGATGATCGTCCAGTCCGGGGCTTCATCGACCACATATACCCGCGCCACATCCGAGCCCTCGACGAACTCGTACCGGAACAGGTCGTCGACCGTGCCGCCGCTGTACATCGGCTGCGTGTAAAGGACCTTGTCCTCGAACAGCACACACGGTTCACCACGCTCGATCATCGCGTCGAAAACCGCGGTGGCGTCATGGAAAGGCGAGAGCTCGAACAGGCTCAGCCGAGGGATGCCCACGAAGTGCTTGTGCAGGCTTTGGCTGTGCGTCGGCCCGTATCCCCGGTTGCCGCCGGACGGACAGCGCACCACCATCCGCATCGGCACCTCGCGTCCATACATGGACACGGACTTGCTGGCGAAGTTGAGCAGCTGGTCGAACCCGAGTGCGACGAAGTCCCCGAACATGATCTCGACGACCCGGGTGTCGCCCATCAGGGCCAGGCCCGCGCCGACTCCGACGATGCCGCCCTCGCTCAGCGGCGATGTGAGCACCCGCTGCGGAAACCGGGTCGAGAGGCCACGGGTGATCTTGAACGCGCCGCCGTAAGGATCGGCGATGTCCTCGCCGAGCAGGTACGTCCGCGGGTCGTGCTCGAAAAGGTGGTGCAGCGCGCGGTTGAGATTCTCCGCGACCCGCTCCGGCCGACTCATGCGCGCATCCCGTCGCTCGTGGTCCATTCCGACGGCGGACGGGCGGCGACGTCCGCGATGACGGCATCCACTCGTCGCCGCTGGCGCTCGTCGGCATCCGCGAAGACGCTGCCGAACGCCAGACGGTAAAGCTCGTACCAGTCCCCCTCGCGCGCCCGGCGCAGCTCATTGGCGTCGCGGGTGTCGTCTCCCTTGCTGTGCGGACCGACCCGCTGCGTAACGAACTCGAGGATGCAGGGCTCCTGGCGCTCCCGAACGCCGGCGACCGCTTGCGCCAGCTCGCCGCGCAACGCGGCCACGTCGATCGAGTCGGTGCGGTGGTGGCGGATCCCGAACGCGGCCGCGCGAGCCGCGATGGTCCCGGCCATCTCCGCCGCGGTCGGCGTGGACTGCGCGATTCCGTTGTTCTCCACCACCACGAGCAGCGGCAACCGCCACAGCGAAGCCATGTTCAGAGCCTCGTAGACGGCGCCCTCGCCCCACGTGCCGTCGCCGATGTGCGCGACCGCGATGCGGCCCGGCTCGGCGTGCTTGAGGTGCAGTGCGACGCCGGCCGCCACGGGCAGGCTCTGGCCCTGCACGCCGGTGGAGAGATACCGGTCGCGGAAGATGTGCTGGCTGCCGCCGACGCCGTTGCAGACCGCGCCCGCCCGGCCCATGATCTCGGCCAGCAGCCCGGCCGGATCGTCGAAGCGGGCCAGGTAGTGGCCGTGGCCCCGGTGGTTGCTGAAGACGAAGTCGCCCTCGTCCAGCAGAGGGTAGAGCGCGACCGGGATGTACTCCTGGCCCAGGCACGTGTGCGTCGTGCCGTTGAGCCGGCCTTGGGCGAAGAGCTCCAGCAGCGACCGTTCGAAATGCCGGATCATCAACAGGCTGTCCAGATCCGCCGCGGCGGGCGGGGAGAGCCCGGCCGGAGCCGGCGCTTCGGCACTGGCGCTAGGGGAGATCACGTCGTCACCTCGTTTGCGTCAAGATTTATATATCAGAGCAGAACTCATACTCACAGGCCGAGCGACCGGCCGATGATCTCTTTCATGATCTCGTTGGTGCCGCCGTAGATCGGCATCATCCGGGTGTCGACGAAAGCCCTGGCCACCCGGTATTCGTGCATGTAGCCGTAGCCGCCGTGCAACTGGAGGCAGCGGTCGACGACCCGCTTCTGCACGTCGGTGCACCACCACTTGGCCCGGGCCGCGCCGACCGCGTCGAAGCGCTTGGCGACGTGGTCCAGCACACACTGATCGACGAAGGTCCGGGCCACCTCCAGTTCGGTCGCCATCTCGGCCAACTCGAACCGCACGTGCTGCAGTTCGCCGATCGGGCGGCCGAAGGCCTGCCGGCTCCGGCAGTAGGCCAGCGTCTCGGCCAACACCGCCTCAGCCGACGCGACCGCCGCCACCGCGATGCTCAGCCGTTCCCGGGGCAGGTGCTCCGTCAGCGCGCGCAGCGCGTTGCCCTCGACGTCGAGCAGGTTCTCCGGCGGCACCCGCACGTCGCGGAAGAAGAGCTCGACGGTGTCCTGCGCGTGCAGGCCCAGCTTGCGCAGCGGACGGCCGCGTTCCAGCCCCGGCATGTCCCGCTCGACCACCAGCAGGCTGACTCGCCCGCGAGAAGCGCGTCGTGGGTCGGTGACCGCGGCCACGATGATGAGGTCGGCTTCAGAACCGTTGCTGACGAAGGTCTTCGAGCCGTTGAGCACGTACCCGTCGGCGTCGCGCACGGCCGTGGTACGCATCCCCGCCAGGTCGCTGCCGGCGCCGGGCTCGGTCAGCGCGATCGCGGCGAGCAGTTCGCCCCGGCAGTAGCCGGGCAGCCAGCGCTTGCGCTGCGCCTCATCAGTCAGGGTATTGAGATATGGCCCGATGATGTCGTTGTGCAGCGGTATCGCCACGCCGTTGGCGCCGGTCCGGGCCAGTTCTTCGGTGATGAGCGCCGGGAACCGGTAGTCGTCGATGCCCCCGCCGCCGAACTCCTCGGCCACGTCCAGGCCCAACAACCCGTTGCGGCCCGCGGCGCGCCACAGCGTCCGGTCGACCCGGCCGGCATCCTCCCAGGCCTCGTAGTGCGGCAACACCTCCCGCGCCACGAAAGCGCGTACGGTGTCCCGGAAGTCGAGGTGGTCCTGCTCGAGAATCGCGTCCCTCATCGCGCCGCTCCCGGCCCGGCCTCGCGCCAGCGCAGCGGAACCCCATCGCAGGACCCGGCGATGAGCCGACCGGCGCCGGCGGCGAGGGCCGTGGATCCCGTCCCCGGCCCGGTGTCCCCGTCGAGCTGCTGCCACGGCTCGTGTGCGAGTGGGCGCCGCGTCAGGATCGTGCCGTCGTCCGCGAGCCCGTAGAGCCGGCCGTTCATCGCGGTGAGACCTACGAGCATGCCGGCCTTTCCACATTCCAGCCATTCCGCGGCGTCGAGACCGGACGAACCGTCCGGTCGGGCGAGCGGCGCCGTCCATAGCAAGCCGTCCCGGTCCGTCGCGTAAAGCGCGCCGTTCACGGCCGCGAGGGCGGAGGTGTTCGCCGGTACCCGACCGAATGCAGACCATTGATATATGCCGTCGGGCCCGGGGTCGGCATCGGTGTATCGCAGCTCGCCGTCGGCCGTGGCGGCGTAGATGCCGAGCGGCCCGCCGGTGACGGCCTCCCGCGGAACCGCCAGCGCCACAACGCCTTCAGCCCGCCCGACCGGCCGCCACCGCAGATTCTGGCCGCACAGGTCACGCACCGCCAAGGCGCCGTCGGCCAACGCCGCGAACAGCCGAGAATCGACCGCCGTCAGGGCACGGATGTCTGCGGCCGGGCCGATCACCGTCCACCGGCTGCGGTCGGGCGGTTCCGAGAGGCGACTCAGTACATTGCGGGTGATTCGATCGACCGCGGGGTCGTGCAGCGCGGCACCCCAGTTGACCGTCCCCGCGTTGAACACCGTGCCCGCGCCCGACTCGAAGACGCCCATCGTCGCCGCGCCGCCCTGACCGTAGTGCGCCCAGTGCGCCAGATCGGCCGTCGCCAACACGACGAAGGAGGCCGGTGTCCCGTCGCGACCGGTGGCCCTCGGCACGCCGTCACGTTCCTCGATGTCCGCGGCGTCCGTCTCGTAGCCCAAGCAGCCGCGCCCGAACTGGTCCCCGTCCGTCAGGCCGGTGCCCTCGAACACCCAGTGGTCCGCGAAGCGCGCGGTGTAGGACTCCTCGCGCATGAGCGGCATGTACGGGCCCCAGCAGCCCGCGCCGCGCCGGAAGCTGACGCCGGTCATGGCGTTCTCCGGGCGGTTGACCGGGGCACTGGACCACTCCACGGTGACCCGCTCGGGGTCGGTCGCGGAGAAGGGGTCGGCGACGGCGTCGCGGTGGCAGACGATGGTGCGCCCGGCGTCCTCGAGCCGGATCTGCCACCACGCCGTGTTGGCGGCGAAGACGGCGAGGTTGCCGCCGCGGCGGGTGAACGTCTCCACCGCGTCGCGCATCTCCTTGGTCCAGTACTCGTCGTGTCCGTTGACGACGAGCAGGCGGTAGCCGGCCAGAAGATCGTCGCCGCCGTGCAGATCCAGGCCCGAGCAGTAGTCCACGGCGATGTCGTTGGCGCGCAGCCAAGCCATCAGGCCGTGCTCCCAGCGCTCGGTCGGCGGACCGCCGCCGGGCCGGTCGAAACTCACCCGCGCGGCCCGCTCCGGGTTCTCGGCTCCGTAAAGCCCCTCGCCCGGCACATCGAAGCGGTTGTAGGCCTGCCAGGTGGCGAACGGCACCGACAGCAGCACGGGTGCGCCCGGCGCGGCCGCGCGCACGACGAAGTGAGCCTCGGCGTCCGGGTCCGTCTCCGACGCGTCGTCATCTTCCGCCGACGTCTCCCGGAACACCGCGCGGTAAAGCGAACTGCGCCAGCCCTCGGGGATCTCCAGCACCCAGCGCGGCCCCTCGACGCGCGACCGGGCGACCGGCGTGCCGTCGACCGCGTCGTACACCGTGGCCGTCACCGGCCCGTCGGCGCTGCCGTCGACCTGGAACATCAGCCGTTCGCCGGGCGCGACCGAAGTGGCGAGCGCATACGCGGTCGCCATCAGCGGAGCATTCCCGCCAACTCGCCGACCGCGACCTCGCGACCGGCCGACTCGACGAGCAGGTGCTCCACACCGCGCAGATATCGCTCGATCGTGTCCGGCGGCAGATACCGGGTGTCGGCGGTCAGGTCGATGCGGAACAGCGGCGCGCCGCCGACGACGTGCACGCAGAATCGGCAGCTGACCTTCGGCAGCTTGCGCGCCCAACTGAACTCGCTGCGTTCCCGGGCCGCGCGCAACGCGTCGAGTCCGGGCCCGGGCCCGTCGACCGTGCCCGCCGGGCGATCCGGGCCGCCGCGCAGATCGTTGTAGCAGCAGTACGGATGGACGCTCTCGCCCCGGTCCCGGTCCACTCGGGCGAACATCGCGTCCCGCCCGGCCTCGTCGTACTCGGCGGCCCGGTACATCCGGACCGAGGCGGACCAGGTGCGGCGGACCAGATCCGCGAACGTGGCGTCGCGGTCGATATCCAGCGTGAGCAGGCCCTCCATCGACAGACTGGAGACCAGAGCGCGCTGCGCCGGGCGGAACCGGTTGCCCACGATCGCCAGCATGGCGCACAGCTCGTGGCCCTCGAGTTCGGCCGCCAGCGCGGCGCAGGCGGCCAGGATCACCGCGGAATCGCCGACCTCGCACCGCGCGGCGACGAGGGCGAGCGCGTCGCCGAGGGCCGGCGAACTGAGCGCGCCGGTCCAGAACGGCGGATCCTGCGCGGCAGCCCGCGCCACCGGGAACATCGTCGGCGGAATGCGCCGGTACTCGGCCTCCCAATAGTCCAGTGCGCGCTCAGAAGCGCGCCGCCCGGTCGGCGCGTTCTGCGTCGCGACGAGATCCAACGGCTGCGGCGCCGGCGACGCGGGCTCCGCATCCGCTCGCAGATACCCGGCGAGATCGTCGAGCACTACCTGCGAGCCGCCGAAGTCGGCCGCCAGATGGCAGAAACAGAACACCACCCGCGCTACCGCGTCGTCGTCCGTCGTCACGAACGCGACCCGCAACGGGAGCTCGCCGACGTAGTCGAATGCGCGCGACTCGTATTCGGCCGCTGTCGCCGCCGCCACCGAGTCGACATCGGCGGCGGCACAACAGTGCATGTCGACGTTCAGTTTCCCGGCGCCGTGCACGACCTGCTCAGGCAGCGCCTCGTCCGCGACCAGCGTCGTGCGCAGCGCCTCGTGCCGCGCCAGGACCCGCGCCAAGGCGTCGGTCACGTCTTCGATCCCGGCCCGGCCCGCCGGTGTGAACTCGCGGCTGAAGTTAAAGTACTGATCCTCCGGCCGGGTCCGCCGGATGGCGTTCCACAGCGCCTGCTGCCCCCACGCCAGCGAGCCGGATCTGCCTTCCCCGCCCCGGAAGCCGACGGACACGCTCGTCACCACGACGTCTGACACCGCAGACCCTTTCCCCCGCGTCCCACCCGGACGCCCAGGCCCCGAAGGTACCACAGGTCTAGTCCAATTTGGCAGGGCAGACTTCGGGCTCTGAGTTCGGGGCCAGGCCAGTATCAGGAGACTGATCAGACTGGGCGCGATGCCGGCTTCCGCAGGGTTCTACGAGCTCCGCTCCAGCTCACATGCTCGGGCCGGCGCTCAGATCCGCGTACGCACTCGGGTCCTTCTCGCCGAACAAGCGGCACCAATCCGCGAGCACCCGCGGCCGATAGACGTCCAGCTTGCCCAGGATCTCCCGCGCGAACTCGACCGGCGCGATCGGGCTGGCGGTGATCAGGTCCCCGTCCGCGACGACGAGCTCGGGCCGGTAGTGCGCCGCGCCGCGATAGCCGGTCATGGCCAGGTATTCCGGCGCGCTGCTCGTGTGCGGGCGCTCGTCGAGCAACCCCTCACGCGCGAGGCCGAAGGTCGCGCCGCAGATCGCCGCGACGGGCACGCCGGCTTCAAGGCACGCACGCGCGCGCGGCCCGCGCGAACTCACCGTTGCCGTCTTCCGCATGCCAGGACCCGGTCCCCGCCGGCCGTGACCACCGGCTCCCCCGTCGCCCCGACCGTGGCCACCGCGTATCGCCCGGGTGCTTGCTGCCACTGCGGGTCCCGAATGTGGGCGATCGCGTAACCGACCTCCCAGTCGGCCAGGCCGTCGTACACCGCGAGATGGATCGTCTCAGCGCTCATACGCCGAGTATGCCGAATCGGGCGCTTCTCAGGCCTCTGTCGACAGCACGGAAATCTCCGTCGACAGCGGGTCTGTGGACACCGCAGAATATGCTGAGCCGTTGCACGCGTGGCTACCTGGAACTTAAAGATCAATAGAAGGACGACAATGGCGAAATACTCGGTGACCGTGTGCCTGTCGCCGGGCACTGAGGCAGACCTCCCCATCGCGCTGACGAAGGCGCTCGCCCCCTTTGCGGGAGACACCGATCTGGACTGGGACTTCGGCTACATGTGGGACAGCTGGCGAGTCAGAGGCGGCAACGACGGCTATGGCTTCTGGGTGCGCCCGGGATGCGAAGATGACCCACGGCTGATCCACGACGGCCTGGGTTCGGATGGCGTCGTACCCGACCTGCCGAGCCTGCCGGGTCTGTGCGCGGGTGGCCCACGCGAGCTGCTCGACCTCTCCGAGGAGCCGGAGCTCGGCCGCACGCTGGCCGTCGAGGCATGGGAATTGTGGCACCGGCTGGCCGATACTCACCCTCTGGCGCTGCCTTACGAGCTCATCAGCCATCGCCTACAGTCCAGCCCACGCGGGAGCGTGGATTCCGAGCAAGCGCGCCGGGAATACGCGGCACAGCCGCTCATCGCCGCCTACGAGGCAGCGCACCCGCTAGGCGGCCGCGACCCACGACACTATTCGGCGGAAGTCCAGTTCCGCCCCGGTGCTCTCCGTCACGCCAGATTGAACGCGCAAACTTTCGCCGACAGCGTCGTCTCCCAGCACCTGGGTGGCTGGGACCTGCTCACCCTCGACGGGTGGTGGATCGGAGACGACGGCGCCGCCCACCACGGAACCTGCGGCAGCGCGTGCATCCACCGCCCGGATGCTTACAACGACGCCCGCGGCAACGCCAACTACCACACCGGCAAGCATCGGTACCTCGAAGCGTTGCCGCCCGAGACGATTCTGGTCAGGATCTACGGCCGCTGCTGACTGCCGGCGGCGGACACACGGCATCCGTGGTCCGCCGCAATCCGCCGGCCGATGCAGAATTCGGGCTCTCCTGCTGTATCCGCGGGTTAGTTTCTGCCGGGGAGGGTGGGTTTGTAGCCGCCGAGCTGAGGAGAGCGAGTGCGATGAGGGCTTGGGGGTTGGCGAATCCGTAGGCCGTGCGTGTGATGAGGCGGATTTTGGTGTTGGTCGATTGGATCAGGGCGTTGGACAGGCCGTGTTCGAGTGTGGCGTCGAGGGTGGCGCGATGTTCCTTGATTCTCTTCGCGAGCCCGGTGAATTCCGGGCTGCGGCAGCGTGCGGCCCAGGCGAGCCATCGGTCCAGGGCGTTTTTACCTTCGGTGCCTTTGACTTTGAAGACGTGGCGTAGTGCTTCGGGTCCTCGCAAAACGCGTCGAGCATGAGCTCCATCGCGGCCGCCAGTGCGGCAGGCAGTTCAAGGTCTTCGCCGGTGTCCATGACGGGAAGCTATCAACGGGCGGAGACAGGCCGACGCGCCGTCGATTGCGCATGCCCTCAGCTGCTCGCGTCGTCCTCCTGATGCACCAGATGCGGCCGGAAGCAGGCGGTAACGATCTTGCCGTAGGGGCAGCGGCGGGACTGCCAGCTGTCTGCGAGCGCCTCGACGAGGAGCATGCCGCGTCCGCCGAGGCTCTCGTTGTCCGGGGAGCGCGGCGTCGGCAACGCGGGCGAGGCGTCGTGGACGACGACGTGCAGGCAGCGGTTATCCCAGGCCAGAATCAGCTGCGCATCGCTGTGCGCATGCAGATGTGCGTTGGTGACCAGCTCGGAGACGGTAAGCAGCACAGCGTCCGCGGTGTCGGGCGCGTCGGTGGTCCAGCCGAGTGCGCGCAGGCGCTCCCGAGCCCAGTCGCGCGCCGCCTTCACGCTGCTGTCGATCGGCAGCGAGCGCGCCCAGCCCACCGCTCGTACGGAAGACTCGCTCACTTCCGGCCTCCCTTCCGATGCAGTGCTTGATCCAGTGTTTGATCCAGTGCGCCAGATCCAGTCCACTCCGTGTACCCCGGTCGCAGAAGTCGATGCGAGCACGGCTCGCGGAGACCGAGACGCCGGGTTAGCGTCGGGCCATGAACGGTCCGACGCTCCTCGAGCAAGCCGAACTCGCTTTGGACGCCGCAGGCCTCACCGAGCGCGTGACGCTGGACGAGGCCAGCTTCGCCGGGAACACTCCCTCCGTACAGGTCTCCCTGCCTGTACCGCCCGATGACGACTTGGCGAAGCAGGTACAAGACGCCCTGCACGTGCGTCACCTGCACCTCGCCGGCTACGGCTTCATGCCCGAGGGCACGCCGCTCGAGCAGTTGGCGCGCGGAGAAGTACTCGCGGTCGTGCAGGCCTCGGCCGACTGACACGCGGCCGGCACCGGTCGCGGAACGCGGGTTCGCGGGTTAGCGTCCTGGTATGGATGAGGCTGACAGGCGCCGGGCCCAGGTCGTGCTGCACGATGTCGAAGTGGCCATGGCCGCCAGCGAACTCAGCGAGATCGTGAGCTTGGACGTCGGCTCGCTCGACGGAAACACCTTCTCCGTCGTCATCGCGTTGCGCAACCCGCCCGACGAGGACACCGCCAAGCGGGTGGAGCGTGGGATCGACGCCCACTCGCTCCAACTGTCGGCTTTCCGGCCGGGAACGCCCGGCACCGTCGTGGAGCAGTTGGCGCGAGGCGATCAGGTCGCGGTCGCCACGGCGCACTAGCGCCTCATCGAACGCCAGGTCACGACTGCGCAAAACCCGCACGAATCGCCGACTGCACAGGTACGGTCACCCTCGGTGGACCATCGAACCGAGGGGGATTTCATGGAACGGCGCGCTGACCAGCAGCCGTATTTCGCTCAGCCGCCGAGTCAGCCGCCGAAGAAGAAGCGCACCGGCTGGTGGATCGGCGGCTTCGGCTGCCTGGGTGTCGTGGTGGCGTTCATCGTGGTCGCTGTCGCAGTCGGCTCTGGCGCGGGTACCAGTCTGACCGTGAGTCCCGATGACAACACCCCCGTCGGAGGGCACTCCGCCGCTACTGCGGCGAAGCCGGCCGGGCTCGGCGACACGATCGACGTCACCGACTCCAACGGCGGCAAGCTCGCCGTCACGCTCATCAAAGTCGTCCCAGGTGCGAAGGGTGCGGACGAATTCAACGCGCCCGACGCGGGCAAGCAGTTCGTCGCCGTCCAACTCCGCATCAAGAACGTCGGCACATCCGCGTGGTCGGACTCCCCCGACAACTGCGTGCAGCTACGCGACGGCTCTGGGCAGCAGTTCAACGCCGACCTCGACAACGTCAGCGTCGGCCAGTCGTTCGCCGGTTCCGCGAGCCTTACGCCCGGATCCAGCGTCCTCGGCGTCGAGGTGTTCCAACTGCCGTCCGGCGACAAGCTCGGGCTCTTTCAGTTCCAGACCGACTCTGGAATGGGTCCGGGCATTGCGCAGTGGACGCTCGCGTGACCGGAGTGAAGACACCGTAGACGGCTCGGCTCGAGCGGCTCGAGCGGCTCAGAAGTCGATCCGCATCACCACGCGCCGCGGCGTCGGGTGGGCGACCTCCCGGAACCCGGCGTCCGCGAAGGCGCCGCGGCTGCCGACGTGCAGTTCGCCCCAGGTGATCTCCTTTCCGGGTTCGGTGACCATCGGATAGGCCTCGAGCGCTCGTGCCCCGCGCTCGCGGGCGAACTCCACCGCAGCGGCCGCGAGGGCGTGGGTGATGCCCGTGCGGCGGAACTCGGTACGGGTGATGAAGCAGGTGACAGCCCACACGCCGGCGTCGTCCTTGTCCTCGCCGCGCGCCTTCCACGCCACGCGGGAGGCGGGTAGGCCGGGGAAAGCCGTGCGAGGCTCCACGTTGCACCAGCCCGCCGGCTCGTCGTC
The DNA here is from genome assembly GCF_000504285.1 of Actinospica robiniae DSM 44927. NCBI lineage: Bacteria > Bacillati > Actinomycetota > Actinomycetes > Catenulisporales > Actinospicaceae > Actinospica > Actinospica robiniae. The sequence goes on from NZ_KI632511.1 coordinate 3,550,187, forward strand.
GGCGTACGCCACGAGCCCGCTTGTCGCCTCGGACTCCGGGTCGCCGCAGGACGTCTGCCCGCGCAGCCGGAAGGCCCGTGCCTCGTCGTACGCCGGTTCCCACGCGGCCCCGCCCGCCTTGAACCGCTGGCAGTAGCACGCGCCGCCGTGGCATCTGGCCTTGCCGAGGATGAGCTCGAGGTCCTCCCACGACGCCTCGTTCGCGGGGACGATCCTCAGCCCGGACGCCGCGGATGCTGTGCCGGTACTGGTACTGGTACCGCTGTCATTCCGGGCCATTCGGTCCTCCCCTTACGGCAAGCCACCCGAAAACTAACACCAGGGCTCGCGTCCGCGCACCGGCATCTACAGGGGGTGCGACTCCCACGAACGGCCCTACCCCGGTTCCCTCGACAGGTTGCCGGGCGTCGGCGGCCGACTTACGGTCGCCACGTGGCCGTCGTGACGACGGCCTATCCTGCGAGGAGGACCGATGACCCGCGCCGGACTGGAAGCCGCGCGCCGGAGCGCGGCGCAACTCGACGAGATCATCCCCATGGTGGACGACGAGATGTGGGAGACGCCGTCCGCGTGCGCGGGGTGGCGGGTGATCGATGTGCTCGCCCACCTCGCCGCGCTCGCCACCGAGGCGGTCGATCCGCCCAAGCCGGACCCTTCGTGGCCTGCGAACCGCGAGCGCTACCACGACCTCCGGGTCGACGAGCGGCGGGACTGGCCCCACGCGCGGGTCATCGACGAATGGCAGCGCAGCGCACCGCTGCAGCTCAAGCTGCTGGCGAAAGGCCAGGACGCGAAGATCGCGGATGATCCGGTCAACGTGACGGGGCTCGGCGTCTATCCGCGGCACCTGCTGGCGAACACGATGGCCTTCAACGTCTTCTGCCATGTGCGCAACGACATGTTGGCACCGGACGGGCCGCTGCCGTTCACGTTGCCCGAACCGACGGACGAGGACGTCGGGCCGGCCGTCGAGTTCATGCTGGCGGGCGTGCCGCAGATGCAGGGCGAGGAGTTGACCGCCACGGTCCTCGAGCCTTTGGTGCTGGAACTGACCGGCCCGGGTGCGACGACGGTGACGGTGCTGCCGGCCGATCTGGGCCGTGATGCCTTGACGGTGGTGCCCGGCGCGAACGGCTCGACCCGTATCCGCAGCACCGCCCTCGACTTCATCAAGTGGGGCACCACGCGCAAGCCGTGGCGCGACTACTGCGAGGTCACCGGCGACGAAGCGGACGCGGCGCGCTTCCTGGACCGCCTGAACATCGTCTGAGTAGCCTGATATCAGAGGTAATATCAGAATTGAGATTAACCTCAATACATGCGAGGAGACATCGTGCCTTACGCCACCGTCGGCCAGGAGAACTCCGGATCGATCGACCTCTACTACGAGGACCACGGTTCGGGCCGCCCGATCGTGCTCATCCACGGTTTCCCGCTCAGCGGCCGGGCCTGGGAGCGCCAGGAGCGAGCGCTGCTGGCCGCGGGCTACCGGACCATCGCCTATGACCGGCGCGGGTTCGGGAAGTCGAGCCAGCCGGCCACCGGATACGACTACGACACTTTCGCGGCCGACCTCGACCGGCTGCTCACCGCCCTCGACCTGACCGACGTCACCCTCGTCGGCCATTCCATGGGCGGCGGCGAGATCGCGCGCTACCTCGGCGCCTACGGGTCCGGCCGGATCCGCGACGCGGTGATCATCTCCGGCGTGCCCCCGTTCCTGCTCAACACGCCGGAGGATCCGTACGGTGGTCCGCAGGAGCTGTTCGACTCGATCGCCGGCGCCCTGACCGAGGACCGCTTCGCCTACTTCACCGAGTGGAACAAGAACTTCTTCAACCTCGACGACAACCTCGGCAAGCGGATCAGCCCGGAGGCCGTGCAGGACTCCTGGAACGCCGCCACGGCCGCGTCTCCGACCGGGACCATCGCCTGCGTGGCGACCTGGTACACGGACTTCCGCAAGGACCTGCCCAAGATCGACGTCCCGGTGCTGGTCATGCACGGTACGGCCGACCGGATCCTGCCGATCGAGGCCACCGGCGCGCGCACCCACGAGATGATCAAGGGCGCGAAGTACGTCACCGTCGAGGGCGCTCCGCACGGCCTGTGCTGGACGCACGCCGACGAGGTCAACAAGCACCTGCTCGCCTTCCTCGGCTGATCCGCCACTCCCGACGAACGAGAAACGCCGAGGTGGCGCGATGACTAAGCGGCAGGATTCGAACGAGGACCGCGCGCCGCGCGTGCTCGATCTCCCGGTGGGCCTGGACGCGACCGGGAAACGTCGCGAAACCGACTCGATGGGCGCGCTCGACGTGCCGGCCGACCGGTACTGGGGTGCGCAGACGCAGCGCTCGCTGATCCACTTCTCCATCGGCGACGACCGGATGCCCAAGGCCGTCTACCACGCCTACGGCTACGTGAAGAAGGCCGCGGCGATCGTCAACGGCCGGGCCGGACGCCTGCCGGAATGGAAGTCCGCGCTCATCCAGCGGGTGGCGGACGAGGTGATCGCCGGCGAGCTGGACGGGCACTTCCCGCTCTACGTCTGGCAGACCGGCTCGGGCACCCAGTCCAACATGAACACCAACGAGGTCATCAGCAACCGGGCGATCCAGCTGGTCGGCGGAGAGCTCGGCAGCAAGACCCCGATCCACCCGAACGACCACGTCAACCTGGGCCAGTCGTCCAACGACACCTTCCCGACCGCGATGCACATCGCGGCGCTCGCCGAGGTCGAGGACCACCTGGTGCCCGCCGTCAGGGCCCTGCGGGCCGCGATTGGGCGGAAGGCGGCCGACTGGCAGGACGTGGTGAAGATCGGGCGCACCCACCTCGAGGACGCCGTCCCGCTCACCGTCGGCCAGGAGTGGTCGGGTTACGAGCGGCAGCTGGAGCAGGCGCTCGAGCGGCTGACCGGCTCGGTCGAGGGACTGCACGAGCTGGCCGCCGGCGGCACGGCCGTGGGCACGGGCCTGAACGCGCCGCCCGACTTCGCCGAGCAGATCGCGGCCGAGATATCGAAGGAGACCCGGCGGCCGTTCGTCACGGCCGGCAACAAGTTCGCCGCGCAGGGCGGACTCGACGCGCTCGTCGGCGCCTCGGCGGGGCTGCGCTCGCTCGCGGTGCCGCTGATGAAGATCGCCAACGACATCCGCTGGCTGGCCTCGGGCCCGCGCTGCGGCCTGGCCGAGCTGACCCTGCCGGCGAACGAGCCCGGCTCCTCGATCATGCCGGGGAAGGTCAACCCGACCCAGTGCGAGGCCATGGTCATGGTGTGCATCCAGGTGCTGGCCGAGGACTCGGCGATCGCCTTCGCCGGCTCCCAGGGCAACTTCGAGCTCAACGCCATGCGCCCGGTGATCATCAACAACTTCCTGCACTCCGCCACGATCCTGGCCGACGCGTGCGTCAAGCTGCGCGAGTACTGCATCGAAGGCATCGAACTCAACGACGAGCGGATCGGCGACTACGTCGAGCGGTCCCTGATGCTGGTGACCGCGCTGTCCCCGGCCATCGGCTACGACAAGGCCTCGGCCATCGCGCACAAGGCCGACGACGAGGGCACGACGTTGCGCGAGGCCGCGCTCGCCTCGGGCGTGTCCGCCGACGAGTTCGACCGCGTCGTGGATCCTCGGACCATGGTCTAGCGGACCGGGCTGCCGGGGGATCAGGCCACGGATCGGGTCAGGCGTGGTGCCTGCCGATCTCCGATCTCAGCTGGGCGGCCTCCCGGGCGAGATCGGTCTCCCCGGCGGACGAGGTGATGGACAGCGGGCGCGGCCGGTTGTGGGCCAGGCGCGCGAGACGCTGGCCGGGGTCCGGGTACGTCGGGATGACGTGCCGGCCCCAGGTCCCGTTGACCAGGCCCGCGAGCATCGCGTAGAAACCCGCCGCGGCGGTCAGGAAGGCGAAGGCGGCGCCGGGTCGGGGGCCGGCTGCAGCGGCGTGGTGACCTCGGCCGAAGCGGACGACGACGGGTGTGACACGCCCTCACCTTAGTGAACGAAAGCGGCACTTCGGTATATGACGGTTTCCGTCCCGATCCGCCTGTCGGGCCTTGCGCGGGCAGCGTTTCGCCGGGTCGGGCCCGGCCGGCCGGGATATAAATGGGGTTTTCAGGACGAATAAGACAACGTATGCCGCGGGTCGGCGCCGAAGAACCACCGGCGCCTGGATCAGCCGCGGCGTCTGAGAGGAGCACCCATGTCCGAGGCCATCCAAGCTCCCACCCGGCTGCTGATCGGCGGAAAGTGGGTCGACGGCAAGGAGGGCACCTTCGACGTGCTGGACCCCTCGACGGGCTCTGCCATCGCCTCGGTGGCGCGGGCCGGCCTGCCGGACATGACGGCCGCCATCGACGCCGCCGCGGCGGCGCAGCCGGCCTGGGCGGCGGCCGCTCCCCGGGAGCGCTCGGCGATCCTGCGCAAGGCCTTCGATCTGATGATCGATCAGGCCGCTGACATGGCCTATCTGATGTCGCTGGAGATGGGCAAGTCGCTCGAGGACTCGAAGGCCGAGGTCCTCTACGCGGCGGAATTCCTGCGCTGGTACTCCGAGGAGGCCGTGCGCGTCGGCGGCGAGCTGCGCATGTCGCCGACCGGGCAGAATCGGATCATCACCTTCAAGAAGCCCTCGGGCGTCGCGCTCCTGCTCACGCCGTGGAACTTCCCCGCGGCGATGGCCACACGCAAGCTCGGCCCGGCTCTGGCCGCCGGCTGTTCGGTGGTCCTCAAGCCGGCCGAGGACACGCCGCTCACCGCCCTGGTGCTGGCCCGGATCCTGACCGAGGCCGGCGTCCCGGACGGCGTCGTCAACGTCGTGACGACGGAGCAGCCGGGCCCGATCGTCGAGCACGCGCTGGGTGACGACCGGGTGCGCAAGCTCTCGTTCACCGGATCGACCAGGGTCGGCGCGATCCTGCTCAAGCAGGCCGCCGACCGGATCGTGGACTCCTCGATGGAACTCGGCGGGAACAACGCATTCATCGTGTGCGCGGACGCCGATCTCGACGCCGCGCTCGACGGCGCGATGGTGGCGAAGATGCGCAACGGCGGACAGGCGTGCACCGCGGCCAACCGATTCCTGGTCGAGGAGCCGGTCGCCGAGGAGTTCGCACGCAGGCTGGCCGAGCGGATGGGCGCGTTGAAGATGGGGCCGGGGACAGTAGAGGGCACTCAGCTGGGGCCGATGATCAACGCCAGGCAGCGCGACGGCATCGCCGACAAGGTCTCGCGGTCCGTCGCCGCCGGCGCCAGGGCGATCCTGGGCGGTTCGGTCCCGGACGGCGCAGGGTTCTACTATCCGGCCACTGTGCTCCTCGACGTTCCCCGGGATTGCGCCGTGGCCACCGAGGAGATCTTCGGCCCGGTCGCCCCGATCATCGCCACCTCCTCCGACGACGACGCGATCGCGCTGGCCAACTCCTCCACGATGGGGCTGACCGGCTTCGTCTACACCCGCGACCTGGCCCGCGGCCTGCGGATCTGCGAGCGGCTCGAAGTCGGCATGGTCGGCCTCAACCGCGGCCTGGTCTCCGATCCGGCAGCGCCCTTCGGCGGCGTCAAGCATTCCGGGCTGGGCCGCGAGGGCGGGTTCGAGGGCATCGAGGAGTACCTGGAGACCACCTACGTCGCGGGCACCTGGTGACGCAGGCCGACAGGCGGGGCGGGCCCGTCCCGCCTGTCGGCCGATCGGCCCGTCCGGGGGGTTCCGCCGGTACCCGTAACGGCGGTGGCTCCCGCATCCGGCCCGGACCGGTTTCCATGGATCATGCAGGGCGCGGGGAGGCATCGCGCCGTCAGATGATCAACTTCTGTGAACGGAGTACACCCCGATGCGCGCCACCGTCATGTACGGCGCCGGAGACGTCCGGATCGAGCAGGTCCCGGACTCCACCGTCAAACACCCCACCGACGCCCTGGTCCGCGTGCTCAGCGCCTGTATCTGCGGCAGCGACCTGTGGCCCTACACCTCGCGCACCGCCGAGGACGCGCCCTTCCGCGTCGGACACGAATTCCTCGGCATCATCGAGGACATCGGCCGCGAAGTGGCCACCCTGAAGAAGGGCGACCTGGTCGTCGCGCCCTTCGCCATCAGCGACAGCACATGCGAGTACTGCCGCGACGGCCTGCAGAGCTCCTGCAGCCACCCTGAGGCCGGGTTCTGGGACTCGATCGAGGACGAGGGCGGACAGGCCGAGGCAGTGCGCGCCCCGCTGGCCGACGGCACGCTCGTCAAGCTGCCCATCGCCGCCGACTCCGCGCTGCTCCCCCACCTGCTCACCCTCACCGACGTCCTCGGCACCGGACACCACGCCGCCGCCATCGCGGACGTCGGCCCGCGGACCGCCGTCACCGTCATCGGCGACGGAGCCGTCGGCCTGCTCTCCGTCTTGGCCGCCAAGCGCCGGGGCGCCGAACGCATCATCCTCATGGGCCGCCACCAGGCCCGCACCGACCTCGGCCGCGAGTTCGGCGCCACCGACGTCGTCGCGGCCCGCGGCGACGAGGGCATCAACGCCGTACGCGAGCTCACCGGCGGGCAGGGCACCCACGTGGTGATCGAGGCCGTCGGCGCCCGCCCCGCCGTGCCCGACGGGTACCGCGCCATGGTCGACCGCACCAGCCTCAAGGTCCACATCAAGCCCTGAGCCCGCGCCGCGGCGTGTGTACAGTGCGCATGCGAGCGGACACGTACGGTGCAAGGATCGACGGGTGTCGTGATTCGGCAGCAGCCGGTCGGACGCGCTCTGCGCTCCGACAGCGAAGGAGGACGAGGAACGTGACCGATAAACCAGGCCGCATCCCCGCGGCTCCGGCGGTCCTGGAGGACCCGTTCGTCAACCGCGGTGTCGCGTTCACCGAGGCCGAGCGCGGCCAGCTCGGGCTCACCGGCCGGCTGCCCTCGGGGGTGCTGACCCTCGAGGAGCAGGCGAAGCTGGCCTACCGGCAGTACCAGGCGCAGGGCAGCAACCTCGCGAAGAACGTCTACATGGAGCAGTTGCACGATCGCAACGAGGTCCTCTACTACAAAGTGCTCGGCGACCACCTGGCCGAGATGATGCCGATCGTCTACGACCCCACGGTCGGCGAGGCGATCGAGCAGTTCTCGCGCGAGTACCGGCGGCCGGGCGGGCTGTTCCTGTCGATCGACCGGCCCGACGACATCGAGCAGGCGTTCGGCACGCTCGAGCTCGGGCCGGACGACGTCGATCTGATCGTGTGCAGCGACGCGGAGGAGATCCTCGGCATCGGCGACTGGGGTGTCGGCGGCGTGGAGATCGCCGTCGGGAAGCTGGCCGTGTACACGGCCGCCGCCGGCATCGATCCGCGCCGCGTGATCGCGGTCTCGCTCGACGTCGGCACCGACAACGAGACGCTGCTCAACGACCCGCTCTACCTCGGCAACCGGCACGCCCGCGTGCGCGGGAAGGACTACGACGCGTTCATCGAGAAGTACCTGCGGTCCACCTCGGCCGCGTTTCCGAAGGCGCTGCTGCACTTCGAGGACTTCGGTCCGGGCAACGCGCGGCGCATTCTGACCACCTACGGCGACCGGTACCGCATCTTCAACGACGACCTGCAGGGCACCGGCGCGATCACGCTCGCGGCCCTGTTCTCCGCGGTCAAGGCGAGCGGCGTGCGGATGCGGGATCAGCGGCTGGTGGTGTTCGGCGCGGGCACCGCCGGCGTGGGCATCGCCGACCAGATCCGCGACGCCATGGTGCGCGACGGCGCCACGCCGGAACAGGCCGCCTCGCAGGTGTGGCTGATCGACAAGCAGGGGCTGCTCACCAGCGACATGAAGGACCTGCGCGACTTCCAGCGCCCGTACGCGCGCAAGCCCGACGAGGTGCGCGGCTGGAAGGGCGCGGGCGAGAAGATCGAGCTGCTCGAGGCCGTGCGGAAGGTCAAGCCCACCGTTCTGCTCGGCACCTCCACGGTGCACGGCGCGTTCGACCGGAACGTCGTCGAGACGATGAGCGCCGGGGTGGAGCGGCCGGTGATCTTCCCGATCTCCAACCCGACCTCGCAGATCGAGGCGATGCCCGCGGACGTCATCGCCTGGTCCCTCGGCAAGGCGCTGGTCGCCGTCGGCATCCCGGTCGAGCCGGTCGAGTACGACGGGGTCACCTACCGGATCGGGCAGGCGAACAACGCGCTCGTCTACCCCGGGCTGGGGCTGGGCACCATCGTGTCCGGCGCCTCCCGCGTGACGGCCGCGATGCTGCTGGCCGCGTCCGAGGCGGTGGCCGGCCAGGTCAACATGAGCAAGCCCGGTGCCCCCCTGGTGCCGCCGGTCGAGAACCTGCGGGCGTCCTCGGCGACGGTCGCGGTCGCGGTGGCCGAGGCCGCGGTGGCCGACGGCGTCGCCACGGTCGCGTCGGACGACTGGGTGCAGAGCGTGCACGACGCGATGTGGCAGCCGGTCTACCCGGAGAACGCGTAAGGACGAGAAGTCTGGAGGCGGACGGACATGAAGCGCGTCTTGATCACCGGAGCGGGGACCGGGTTCGGATACGAAGCGGCGATGCGCTTGGCCGAGAAGGGTTTCGAGGTCATCGCGGCGGTCGAGATCTGGGGCCAGGTGCAGACGCTCAAGCGGCAGGCCGCCGAGCGGAAGGTCGACCTGCGGGTCGAGAAGCTGGACGTGACGAATCCCGGCGACCGCGCGAAGGCGCTCGGCTGGGACGTGGAGATCCTGGTGAACAACGCGGGCGTGGGCGAGGGGGGCTCGACCGTGGACGTCCCGGCGGAGAACGTCCGCCACCAGTTCGAGGTGAACGTGGTCGGACCGCTCGCGTTGACTCAGGGCATCGCCAAGCAGATGGTCAAGCGGGGCGAGGGGCGCATCGTCTGGGTCTCCTCGCGCGAGGGCCTGAACGTGAACCCGTTCACCGGCGTCTACTCCGCGTCCAAGCACGCGATCGAGGCCATCGCCGAGTCCATGGCCGACGAGCTGCAGGAGTTCGGCATCGAAGTCGCCACGGTCAACCCGGGCCCGTTCCTCACCGGGTTCAACGACCGCATGTTCCAGACCTGGGCCAGCTGGGAGGACGACGCGTCGGAGCGGCTGTTCGACTACGCGAAGCTCGCCTTCCCGCGCGCGCAGTTCGACCCGGAGCCGGTCTATGCCACGCTGACGGCGGTCGCCGCCGGCGAGGTCGAGAGCTACCGGAACCTGGAACCCAAGTCGATGCTCGAGGAGACCAAGAGCCTGATCATGGCGCCCTGGGACCGCAAGATCAGGGAGAACCTCGGCACTCGGCCGCCGAAGCTGCAGGCCTCGTTCGAGATGAAGCCCGAAACGCCGGTCGAGGAGTGACCGGCGAACCGCGCAAGGTTCGTGCTCGTTTCCGTGCCAGTCGTTGATCGACCGGCCGCGCCTCTAGAGGATGAGACCACTCATCGGAGGCTTCCCCGGGCGGGCGCCGGGCGGCTCGTACCGCTCGCTGCCCGCCCGCGGGCGGAGAGAAGAAACGAACTGATCCATGGCGAACCATCTGCGCGAGACGATCCAACGGCACAAGGCCGGTGCGAACGCCGGCGTGTACTCGGTGTGCTCGGCGCACCCGCTGGTCCTGGAGGCGGCGATCCGCCAGACGCTGGCCGACGGCGGATATCTGCTCGTCGAGGCCACCTCGAACCAGGTCGACCAGTTCGGCGGGTACACCGGGCTGACGCCCGCGGACTTCCGCGAACTGGTCCTGGGCATGGCCGACCGGCACGGGCTGCCGCGTTCGCGCGTGGTGCTGGGCGGGGATCACCTCGGCCCCAACCGCTGGCGCGACCGGCCGGCCGAGGAGGCGCTCGCGCTCGCCGAGGAACTGGTCGCCGCGTACGTCGCCGCGGGCTACACGAAGATCCACCTCGATTGCAGCATGTCGTGCGCCGGGGACCCCGAGCCCCCGGGCGACGAGGTCGTGGCGGCTCGCGCGGCCCGGCTGCTGCGCGTCGCCGAGGAGGCCGCCGCGCGCCTCGGCACCACCGACTCCCTCTCCTACGTCATCGGCACCGAGGTGCCGGTGCCCGGCGGCGCCCACGAGACGCTCGGCCGGCTCACCGCGACGCCCGCCTCCGCCGCCCGCCACACCCTCGCGTGCCACCGCGCCGCCTTCGCCGCCGTAGGCCTCGACCACGTCTGGCCGCGCGTCGCGGCCCTGGTCGTGCAGCCGGCGGTCGAGTTCGACCACCTCCAGGTCATCGACTACGAGCGCGTCGGCACACGCGAGCTCCGCACCGTCCTCGAAGACGAGCCGCACCTCGTCTTCGAGGCGCATTCCACCGATTACCAGACCTCCGCGGCCCTGGCCGAGCTGGTCGAGGATCACTGGGCGATCCTCAAGGTCGGGCCGGGCCTCACCTTCGCGCTGCGCGAAGCGCTGTTCGCCCTCGCCCGGATCGAGGACGAACTGCTGCCCGCCGACCTGTGCTCGAACCTGGCGGAGGTGGTCGAGCAGGTGATGATCGCGCGCCCCGGGTACTGGGAGGGCTACTACCCCGGCACGGCGGCGGCTCAGCGGATCGGCCGCCGTTACAGCTACAGCGACCGGCTGCGCTACTACTGGCCGGACCCGGAGGTCGAAGCCGCCGTGGCGCGTCTCATGGCGAACCTCTCCGCGCTCGAGATTCCGCTGCCGCTGGTGAGCCAGTACCTGCCCGAGCAGTTCGTGCGCGTGCGCGAGGGGAAACTCGCCGCGACGCCGCACGAACTGGCCGTCGACAAGGTGCGCGACGTCCTCCGCGGCTACGCGTTGGCGGCGGGCGGCGCCTGCGGCGAAGCTTCTATCGAACAGACCATTGAGACCAACGCGGGGGAAGTCGTCCATGTCTGACACAGCATCGCTCAAGGCCCTGATTTCCGAGACGGCCACGTACCGGGAGATCTTGCAGCAGCCTGATGTCTGGCGCGAGGCCGCACAGACCATCCGGAAGAGCCGGGCCGCGCTCGACGCCTTCCTGGCGCCGTCGCTCGCTCGGGAGAACCTTCGCATCGTCCTTACGGGCGCGGGGACTTCCGCGTTCATCGGGCAGATCGCCGCGCCCTCGCTCGGCTCGCGGCTCAGCCGCCGGGTCGAGGCGGTCGCCACCACGGATCTGGTCTCGCACCCCGAGGCCCACCTGCCGCAGGACGTGCCGACGCTGTTGGTCTCCTTCGCCCGGTCCGGCGACTCGCCGGAGAGCAAGGCGGCCACCGACCTCGCCGACCAGCTGCTGGGCGAGGTCCGCCACCTGATCATCACCTGCAACGCCGACGGCGCTCTGAACCGGGCCCACGAGCCCCGTGAGGACTCCTTCGTCCTGCTCATGCCGGAGCGGTCGAACGACACCGGCTTCGCCATGACCTCCAGCTTCACCTCGATGCTGCTGGCGGTGCTGCTCGCCCTCGGCGGCGACGACGAATCCGCGGTCGACGCGCTCGCCGCCGCGGCCGAGGCTCTGCTCGAACAGCAGGATTCGATCGCCCGGCTCGCTGCCACCGTCCCGCAGCGCGTGGTCTTCCTCGGCGGTGGCCCGTTGACCGGGCTGGCCCGCGAATCGGCGCTCAAGATGCTCGAGCTGACCGCCGGTCAGGTAGTCGCCTATCACGACTCGTCTCTGGGCTTCCGGCACGGGCCCAAGGCCGTGCTCGACGCGCACTCCCTCGCCGTCGTCTACGAGTCCGCCGGCTCCTACAGCCGCGCCTACGACGACGACATCGTGCAGGAGCTGCGCGCCTCAGTCGGGCAGGACAGGGTCCTGACTGTCTCGGCCGGCCGGGCCGACGCCCGGGTGACCGCCGAGTCGCACTGGACCCTGCCCGGCCTCGCAGAGGTCAACGACGATGCGCTCCACGCGGTCGCGTTCGTCGTCTTCGCGCAGTTCTTCGCCCTCTGCTGTTCGGCCGCGCTCCAGCTGACCCCGGACAACCCGTTCCCGAACGGAGACGTGAACCGGGTCGTCAAGGGCGTGATCATCCACTCGTTGAACAATGCGGCGAGTCCCGTAGCCGCCTTGGACGGCCGTCGATGACCGGCGGCTACTTCCTGGGCGTCGACGGCGGCGGCTCGAAGACCGCGTACGTGGTGCTCGACGGCGACGGCCGGACCGTCGCCGAGATGGCCGGTCCGAGCTGCTACTACTTCGCCGCGGGGATCGAACTGCTCGAGCGGGTGCTGTCCGCCGGCCTCGCGGGGGTCACCGCCGCGGCCGGCATCACTCCGGCCGAGCTCGACCACGCGTTCTTCGGCCTGCCGGGCTTCGGCGAGATCAGCGCCGACATGCCGCTGGTGCGCGAGATCGTGCGCCGCCTGCTGGGGCACGACCGCTTCACCGTGGACAACGACATGGTGGGCGGATGGGCCGGGGCGTTCGCCGGTCAGGACGGGATCAACGTCGTCGCCGGCACCGGGTCGATCGCTTACGGCGAGCGGCGCGGCGTGGCGCATCGGGCCGGCGGCTGGAGCGAACTGTTCGGAGACGAAGGCTCCGCCTACTGGGTCGCCGTTCAGGGCCTGAACGCGTTCAGCCGGATGAGCGACGGACGTACACCCCGCGGGCCGCTGCACGCCCTGATCGCCGCCAAGGTCGGGATCACCAGCGACCTCGACCTGGTCGGCACGGTCGTGGACCGCTGGGCTGGTCAGCGGGCCGTGGTCGCGCGTCTCTCGGTGACCGTGGTGGAGGCGGCGGACGCCGGCGACGCGGCAGCCCTGGCGATCCTGGAGCGCGCCGGTGTCGAACTGGTCGAGCTGATCTCGGCCTGTCGCAGCAGCCTCGGCTACCGCGAGGGCGAGCCGGTGGCCGTGTCCTACTCCGGTGGAATGTTCTCCGCTCCGGCCTTCCGCGCCGCCTTCACCCGGGCCCTGCAGGCCGCCGGACCCGAATTCGAACTGCGCACGCCGATCCACGGCCCGGCCGTGGGTTCAGCGCTGTGCGCGATGAAGGCGCACGGCGCCGCGCTTCCACCGCTCCCCGCGCCGGGGGCCTGACCCGCCTCAGGCAGCCCCGACCTCCCACGTAAAACGCCCCATCCGACGCGCCGACCGTTTCCAGAGGGCGCGTACGGATGGGGCGTTTACGCTGGAGGAAGCAGCAGGACCCGGGCCCGAGCGAAGGGAGCGGCAGGCGTGCAGCCACTCCACACGCACACGACGCCGCGCATCGCCGGCCGCAAGCGCGTCGAGCGGATGCGCAAGCTGCTCGCGCTGCTGGCCGACCGCGCCCAGCAGGCCCCGCTGACGCTGGACGAGCTCGTCGCCGAACTGGGCGTGTCCAAGGCCACGCTGCGGCGCGACCTGGTGGTTCTCGAGGACGAGCGGCTCGTCGTGCGCACGCACGGGGGCGTGCGGGCCGGAGAGGGCGGGAGCGTGCAGATCCCGGTTCGGCTGCGCTCCGCTCAGACGAGCGAGACCAAGCAGGCGATCGCCCGAGCCGCCGCGCGGCTGATCCCGGCCGGGGAGCCGCACACCGTGGCCGTCTGCGGCGGCACGACCACAGCCGAGGTGATCCGGGCCCTGCGCCACCGCACCGGGCTCACCGTCATCACCAACGCGCTACCGCTCGCCGTGGAGGCGTGCACCTGGTCGAAGGTCCGAGTGATCATCACCGGCGGGCTCGTGCGCTCCCACTCGCTGCAGGCGGTCGGCCCGCTCTCCCAAGGCACGTTCAACCTCTTCACCCTGGCCACAGCGGTGCTCGGCGCCGACGGCGTGAGCGCGGAACACGGGGTGACGACGCACGACGAGGCCGAGGCGCGGGCCACGGCGGCCATGATCGCGCGAGCGAACCGGGTGATCGTCGTCGCGGACGGCACGAAGATCGGGAAGGCCACTTCCGCGGCCGTCGCCGAACTGACCCAGGTGGACGACCTCGTCACCGACGCGAACGCCGACGCCGCGGAGCTTGATCGCATCCGCGGCGCCGGCGTGAACGTGCATCTCGCGTAGGGCCCGTCCGGATACGGCCCGGCCCGGCCCAGAGCTCCGTGAGCTAAGAAGCGGTCACGGTGAAGTGGACGTTGCACCACCCGGACGGGTCGGTCGAGAAGGTGTAGTCGGTGCCGGGCTTCGTCTTCTCGGTCGGGTAGGCCCCACCCTTCGCGTTCCCGCCCCGGTAGGTGGCGGGAACGGTGAACGTCGCCGTCGCCTGGGTCGAGCCGGTCCGCGGGGTGAAGGGCACGTTGGCGCCGCCGCCGCCGTTGGTGCCGAGCCAGCTTCCGGGGCCGAGGAAGGAGACGCTGGCGGCGGCCATCTTCGGCAGCCCCTCGGCCGGATCAACCCGGGCGCACCCCTTGATGGTGAGGTGCACGACCGCTCCCACCGGTGCCGCCGCCGGGCAGACGGTGATCGACGAACCCGCGAGATACCCCTTTGCGGTCGCGCACCCGGTGCCCGTGGACGAGACGGTCGCCGCGGGCGAGACCGTGGTCGCCGCGGGCGAGACCGTGGTCGCCGCGGGCGAGACGCTCGCCGCAGACGAGACGGTCGCCGCGGGCGAAGCCGTCACGCCGGTCGACGGGCTCGAAGCCGGCGAGGTGTGGCCCGTCCCGAGGGCGGCCGGCGTGGTCTGGGCACTGCTGCAGGCCGCCGCGCTCACGAGTGCGGCCGCCGAAAGCGCGCAGACGGCGACGACGCGGTGGGACCGGGAACGAGGGGTGCGTGTACTGAACATGATCGAGATCTCCCCAACCTCTGATTGTGTCTTTCCCAGAGCGCTGTGGTGCATCGCACCGTACGCGCTCACAGCCAGAGACGAGACTGGTGGGAAACGGTTGAAGAAATCTGCCCACTAATTTTCATTCGGGTACAGCACGGGCTGCGGACCGGCGTAACCGGTCCGCAGCCTGGGCGGGAAGATCTCCGCCGAGCTCTCGACCCGTCAGGATCTGCGCGCCTTGGCCCCTTCCGCGGCGACCGGGGTGCGGCGCAGGGACGCGGGCAGAGCGTCGCCGTGCGCGGCGACCATCGCGTCGCACAGGCTCCAGATCTCGTCGACGGTGAGGACGGCCGCGGTGGCGGGGTCCGCCATGGCGGCGTGCCGGATGTGCTCCGGGTCGCCCTCCACGGCCGCGGCGACGACGAGCTCGACGACGTTGAGGAAGTGCCGGTTCGCCGCGGCCAGCTGCGCCGGCAGCGCCCCGACGTGGTGCGGGTGGATGCCGAGCCGGTCCACGGTGGCCGGGACCTCCACGGCGGCGCCCATCGGCAGGTTGGTGATGAGCCCGGTGTTAAGCGTGGTCACCTGGATGGTGCGCTGGGTGCCGGTGGCCAGGCTGTGGATCACCTGCGGGGCGTACTCGGCGGCGTCCTCCGCGTCCCAGGTCTCGGGCAGCGCGCCGTCGGCGGCGAGCCCGGCCCGCAGCGCCGCGTACTCGGCCAGGTTCTCCGCGCTGATCCCGACGTAGTCGTCGACCGGGATGCGCAGCCGGTCGATCTCGCTGCCGTGCTTGAGGTACCAGGGCACGTACTCGCTCGAGTGCTCGCTGGTCTCGGTCGGGTAGTAGCCGAGCCGCCGGTACATGTCCACGCGCACGCGCCGGGCGAGCTCGCCGTCCGCGGCGATCGCGGCGTCCAGGGCCGGGTAGAGATCGCGGCCCTGGTGCTGCCAGCGCAGGATCCACGCCTGGTGGTTGACGCCCGCCGAGAGGTAGTCGACCTCCTCGTGCGGGACGTCGACGATCTCGCACAGGCCGCGCACGGTCCAGTAGACCGAGTGGCACAGCCCGGCGACCTTCAGGTCGGGCGCGACGGCGGCGAGGTACTGGATGTTCATCGCCATCGGGTTGGTGTAGTTGAGCAGCCACGCCTGCGGGCAGACCTCGAGCATGTCCGCGGCGAGGGCCTCGAGCAGCGGGAAGGTGCGCAGCGCGCGGAAGATCCCGCCCACGCCGAGGGTGTCGCCGATGGTCTGGCGCAGCCCGGCGGCCGCCGGAACGGTGAAGTCGGTGACGGTCGCGTCGTGCCCGCCGACGGCGACCATGTTGACCACGACGTCGGCGCCGGCCAGCGCCTCGCGGCGGTCGACGCTGGAGGTCACGGTCGGGTTCGCGCCGAGGGTCTCGGCGGCCTGCGCGGCGAGCGCGACCGCGACCTCGAGGCGCTCGGGGTCGATGTCGTGCAGGGCGATCGCGCAGTCGGCGAGCTCCGGGAACGAGAGGATGTCGTGCAACAGCTGCCGGGTGAAGACCACCGAGCCGGCGCCGACGAAGGCAATGCGGATCACGCCAGATCTCTTTCGATGTGCGGTGAGGGGAAGGGTCGAGGGGTGGCGCACGGGCTGCTCAGCCCTTGAGGCCGGACATGCTCATGGTCGCCACGAACTGCCGTTGCGCGAAGAGGAAGGCCAGGATCAGCGGCGCGGTGGCCACCACGTTGCAGGCCATCAGCTCCTGCCAGTCGACGTGGTGCGCGCCCTGGAAGTTGATCAGGCCCAGCTGGATGGTGAACTTGTTCGGGTCGTCGATCGAGATCAGCGGCCACAGCAGGTCGTTCCACGAGTTGAGCAGGGTGAACACGGCCAGGGTGGCGAGCGCCGGGCGGGCCAGCGGGAGCACGATGCGCACCAGCACGCCCAGCGTGCTCAGCCCGTCGAGCCGGCCGGCCTCCTCCAGCTCCTTGGGCAGCGACAGGAAGAACTGCCGCATCAGGAAGACGCCGAAGGCCGAGGCGAGGAAGGGCACGAACGCGGAGCCCAGGGTGTTGATCAGACCCAGCTTCGAGAACATGAAGTAGGTCGGGATCATCAGCATCTGAGTCGGGATCATGATCGTGGCCAGCAGCGCCATGAACGCCACGCCCCGGCCGCGGAAGGAGAGCCGCGCGTAGGCGTAGCCGCCCAGCGAGCACAGCACCACGTGGCTGACGATCGCCACGCCCGAGACGATCAGCGAGTTGAGCATCCAGCGCGCCACCGGCGCGTCCTGGAACAGCCGCACGTAGCCGCTGATGTGCAGCGAGGTCGGCAGGAAGCGCGGCGGGAAGCGGTTGATCTCGCCGTTGGCGGTGAACGAGGTGAGCAGCATCTGCACCAGCGGCAGCATGAACAGCAGCGACAACGGCATGAGCAGCAGATGCCACCGGCTGAAACGGCGCTTCTTCCGAGCGCCCGCCGCGCGGGGCTTGGCGGTGGTCACGGTGGTGTCGGCCATCAGAACGCCTCGATCTTGCTACGCCGGGAGTACGCGAACGCGCCGAGCGTGAGGATCAGCGTCGCGCCGAACAGCGCGTAGGCGGCCGCCGAGCCGTAGCCGTACCGGGAGAGGTTGAACGCCTCGTTGTAGATGAAGTAGACGACGGTCTGGCTCGCGCCCAGCGGGCCGCCGTGCGTCGTGGTGAGTACGAGTTCGAAGATCTGCAGCACCGAGATCGTCTCCCAGATCCCGACGAACACCGTGACCGGCGCCAGGCTGGGCAGGATGACGTGCCGGAACTGCTGCCAGGAGTTGGCCCCGTCCATCCGGGCCGCCTCCATGCAGTCCTGCGGGATGTCCTGCAGGGCGGCGAGGTAGACGATCACGGAGAAGGCCAGGTCGCTCCACAGGTAGATCACCGCGATGACCCACATGACCTCGTGCGGGTCGGTCAGGAAGCCCTGCTTCGAGACGTGCAGCACGCGCAGCACGTTGTTCGCGAGACCGAACTGCGGGTCGAACACGAAGTTCGCCAGGATGCCGGTGGCCGCCGCGGAGACGACCATCGGCACGAACAGGGCGGTGCGGTAGAACGAGATGAAGCGGATCTTCCGGTTGAGCGCCACGGCGATGAACATGCCGAACACGAGCACCACCGGCACGTAGAGCACGGTGAACATCACCGTGTGGTCCACGGCGCCCCGGAAGTCCGGGTCCTGCATCATGTTCGAGTAGTTCGCCCAGCCGATCTGCCGCGCCGGGCTGAATCCGTCCCAGTGCTCACGCGAGATCAGGAACGCCCAGCCGGCCGGGAACAGGGTGAGTCCGAGGATCACCAGGGTGGCCGGAGCGGCGAACGACCAGCCGGTCAGGTTCGCCACCAGCCGCCGGCGGCGCCGGGTGTAGACGCGTCCGGGTCGCTCGTCGCGGTCCGGGACGCGCACGTCGTTTCCGCGGCGCTCGGCCCGCGCGGACTTCTCGTGATCGGAGATGAGGAGGCTGTTTTTCATGGCACGGCCTCAGTCGCCCTGCGCCAGCGCGGTGTTCGCCTGCGCGGCCGCCTGGTCGAGAGCCTGCTGCGGAGTGCTCTTGCCCTGCAGCACCTCGGCGATCGCCGTGGCGACGGCCTGCGAGAGGCCGGTGTAGCCGGGGACGGTCGGACGGGCCGTGGTGGCGTTCTGCAGGTTCTTCTCGAGGGTCTCGGCACCCGGGTACTGCTTGGCGAAGGTGGCGAACGCGGGGCTCGACTCCTCGCTGCTGCGCAGCGGCAGGTTTCCGGTGGCCAGGTTGAACTGCGGGTCGACGGCGGCGGAGGTGAGCCACTCGGTGAACTGGTAGGACCAGTAGGAACGGTCGGCGTCGTGGTGGTCGAACACCGTCCACAGGTCCGGGCCGGAGATGGTCTGGTGGCTCGTGCCGTTGAAGGAGGGCAGGTAGGTCACCCCGTAGTCGAGGCCGGCCGAGACGTTGTCGGACAGCTGCCACGGGCCGCTCATGATCATGCCGATGAGCCCGGACTTGAACAGGTCCGCGTACTTGTCGTCATCCTGCGAGAGGTAGACGGACTTGTCGTCGACGGCCATCTGCTGCAGGAAGGTGAGCGCCGAGACGCCGGCCGGGGAGTCGAAGGCGGCCTTCTTGTCGTCCGGCGTCAGGATGCTGCCGCCCTTCTGCCACAGCAGCGGCCAGAAGTGCCAGGTGGTGTCCTCGGTCCCGGAGACGGAGTAGGCGGTGCCGTAGATGTTCTTCGCCGGGTTGGTCAGCGCCTTCGCCGCGGCCCGGAACTGGTCCCAGGTCCAGGTGTCGGTCGGGTCGGGCAGGCCGGCCGCCGCGAACAGCTTCTTGTTGTACATCAGGGCCAGGTTGTCCACGACCGCGGGGAAGCCGATGACCTCGCCGTTCGGCGTGGCGGTCTGCCGCGCCGCGGGCGGGAACTCGTCCCACGCGACCGAGGGGTCCTTCACCTTGTCGGTCAGGTCGAGCGCGCGGCCGGACTGCTGCAGCTCGGTGGCCCAGGAGCCGAAGGTGTACGAGACGTCCGGGTAGTCGCCGCTGGTGAAGGCGGCGGTCAGCTTGGGCAGCAGCGCGTCGGTGGTGGGCGCGCCCGGGTAGATGTCGATCGTCACGTTCGGATGCAGCGTGTGGAACTGCTTGGCCAGGCCTTCGAGCACCTTCTCGGGGGCGATGTCCTGGCCGGTCCAGACCGTGATCGTCACGGGCTTGCTCGTATCCAAGGTGGCCGAGCCCGCAGCGGAGGAGCAGCCGGCGGTCAGAGATCCCGCGAACATGACGGTGGCCAGGGAAACGGCCTTGAACGGTCTGCTTGGCACGGATCGGTCTCCTCAACGTCGAGGTAGGCGGATAGGACGGGGGGTGGCGTCATTGTGAACACGGCCACCGGGGCCGGAACAAGATCGACCCCCGTTTCGCTCAGTCCCGTTGCGCGTTTCGACCGCGCCGGGCGCCGCCGCCTGTTTGGCAAGCCCTGGACGAAATGGGTAGAGTTCCGCCTGTCGCGGTGCAACGCGGCAGTAGAGGTACGCCCATCCGGTATGCGGCCACAGCCGCGAGCCCGGACCGAGTCGCCAGGACCGCAGACGGATTCCGAGGCGGGGTCGTGCCCGCAAGCACAGTGGAGTCCGGCATGCGCCTCCTCGATGCCGCAGCACTCGGTTTCACCTCGACCGCCCCGACGGCCGTCCGCAGACGGCGTTCCCGCGGTGGTTCGCCCGGCCTCGGTGCGCCCGGCTCCGGCTCGGCCGGCACCGCCTGACGATCTCCCGACACCGCCTTATCCGCAGGCCGACGAGCCTGTCGTAAGACGACGGCCGCGCCCGGGCCCACCCCGCGCCGAGCCGTCGAATCCGGGAGAATCCGATGCCTCGAACTCACAATGCCCGCGCCGTCTCCATGCACCGCTCGCAGCGGGTGACCGCGATCCTGGAGCGGCTGGCCGGCGGCGGCACCCTCGACGTCGCCGGCGTCGCCGACGACCTGGGCGTGTCGGTCGCGACCGTGCGCCGCGACCTGACCCTGCTCGACGAGCAGAACCTGCTGGTACGCACCCGCGGCGGAGCCATGAGCTGCGCCAAGCCCGCCCATGAGGTGCCGGTGCGCTACCGCGAAGCCCGTGGCCAGAGCGCCAAGCAGGCGATCGCGCGCGCGGCGCTGCGCTGCCTGCCCGCGGGCCCGCAGGTGCTGGCCGTCAACGGCGGCACCACGACCTGGGAGCTGGCCAGACTGCTGGCGACCCGCTCCGAGCTGACCGTGGTCACCAACGCGCTGAACATCGCGGGCGTGCTGGTCGACCGGCCCCGGGTGAAGCTCGTGGTGACCGGCGGGGTGGCCCGTTCCGCGTCCTCGGAACTGGTCGGGCCGTGGGCCGAGCGCACCTTCGGCGGCGTCACCGTGGACACGGTGTTCATGGGCGTGGACGGAATCGACGAGACGGGCCTGTCCACGCACAACGAGGCCGAGGCCCATATCAATGCCGTGATGATCGAGCGGGCCCGCCGGGTCGTCGTGCTCGCCGACGGTTCGAAGATCGGCCAGCGCCTCGGCGCGCACGTCGCCGACCTGACGGCCGTGGACGAGCTCGTCACCGACACGAGCGCGGACCCCGCGGTGCTGAGGGCGATCGCTGCGCGCGGTATCCGCCTGCGCGTGGCGGAAGCCGACGCCGGCGCGGCGAACCCGGCCGGGCACACCGCGGTGTGGTGAGCGTGAGCGAGTCGCGCCGGGCGGTAGCGCAGTGGAGACGCGAGACGGCAAACCTGGGACGCGGGTAGGCGGAACGAGCCGCGAGCGATGCCGTTTCGTGATCGACTGGGGCCGCCGGCGCAGTAGTGTCAAGAAGTTGCCCGCGATGCGCGCCGAACCCGGCTCTCCTGGCGGAACGACGCAGTGCGCGTCGGCCACCAGGCCGGCCATTCCTTTTGGAGGTTCCGGCCATGCCACGAAGCAGCGCGCTGCGCGGAAGCAGGATCGGTTCCGGCCCGCTGGGCGAGTCCGAGCGCGGTGACCTCATCGAGCGCGTCACCGTCACGTTCTGGTGCGCCACCGGCCACGCGACGCGGCCGCAGTTCGCCGTCACCGCGGCCGTCCCGGAGGTCTGGGACTGCCACCGCTGCGGTCAGCCCGCGGGCCAGGACCAGGGCAACCCGCCGCCCGCCCTGACCGTCGAGCCGTACAAGACCCACCTCGCCTACGTGCGCGAGCGCCGCAGCGACGCGGACGCCGAGATCCTCCTCGCCGAGGCCCTGGCGCGACTGCGCGCCGCCTGACAAGCCGCAACCCTTCGCGGGGCGGACCGCCCGGAAACTCTCCGCGCAGTTCAGGACGATGTGTGCTGGGCCTGATCGTCATCGAGCCCCTAGAGTGGTCCCATGGACTCCACGAGCTTCATCATCGCGACAGACACAGGTGGGTTCTGGGGCCGCTCGTTCGGGGCCGACGGAGTCACTTTCGTCAGGTCGAACGCCTACAAGTTCGACTCCGTCGAGCTCGCGGCGGCCCGCATCGCGCAGCTCGCGGCGGCTGGCGACACCCGGTCCTACCACGTCGAGGCCCTGCCGCCGGGGCGCCGACGCTACTGATCAGGGCCCTGACCGACAGGACGCCGAGCCGCGGCCGGCTCAGCGGCTTCGCAGGCACGCCTCCAGGAACTCGTCGAGGTGGCCGGCACGTCCCGCTGTCCGGCAGCCTCGGCCTCGATCGCGATCTCGGACTCCGACCACCACGGGCGCGCGGCCCGCACTCCGTCAACGCTGCTCGCGGCCTGGTCCGCGCCGAATTCGGCGAAGAGCATCGCGCGATCCATCGGGCGGGCGGGCCCCGGCCCCATGGGGATATCGACACCGGCATCGATGCGAAGCCGTCGAACGGCTACGCGTGGTCGATGCCGTAGACCAGCCCGCTGCGGAAGTCTCCGCGTGGGTAGTCGGTGGACCCGTCCTCGTTGACGGGCATCTGGGTGCTGACGCCGATCGCTGTGGCCTTGCCCGCCGGGGCGAGGTCGCGCTGCTCGATCGCATACACCCGTTAACACCGCCCTCCATTGTCAGGAGGCCCGGCTACAGTCTCTACCACTTGATCAGTCATCACCATTGCGTGTCAGGGGACGACTCAGTGGGAACAGCGCAGCACGCCGAGACAGCGGCCGAAGACGTCTTCGACCCGTCGGAGGCACAGCGCCGCCTCGTCATACCGCGACGGGGTGACGGAGCGGCCGTGGTGGCGACGGTCCAGGATGCGGCGGGGCAGCTGCGACGGATGTGGGAGGCCGTGGCGGGCTCCGCCGCTGAGGCCGTCGGCGCGTCGGGCAGCGATGCCGGGCTCGTCCGTCACATGCAGGCTGCAGGATTCGGGGAACTCGGCACGACCACTCCGGCCGGGGCCGCGATCGTCGCGGCGCTCATCATCGACAGCGGGCTGAACGAGCTGCCGCGGCGGGCGATCGTCGACGCCTGGGTGGGCGAGCGGGGGCCGGCGTTCGCCGTGGAGGCGGTGGTCGAACTCGTGCGCACGCAGGTCCCGGTGAGACGGCCTGCCGAGCCCGTGACGCTGGTGGCGGGCGAGCAGGAATCCTGGCAGAAGCCGGAGCGGTTCCATCTCGCGTCCCGGCTGAGGGAGCACCTGGCCGCCGTGCCCGAGCAGGACCACACTACGGCGCGAGAGGTCGCGGCCCGGGTCCGCGCGCAGGCGGACTCGGCCGGAGCCTTCGGCGGCCGGGTCCAGCGCTGCCTCACCTCGTTCCTCTTCCCGGAGCGAACAGACTGGGTCGCCGAGGACGTCGCGGAGCTGGTCCAGGCCGGCCAACAGCACAACGGCCATCTGGCCGCGCGCCTGCTGATGTGCGCCGTCTCGGATATCGCCACGGCGACGGCGCTCTTCCCGGTCATCTCGTGGTGGTGGATCGTCAACGGCAGCCCTCAGGTGATCGAGAGCATGGGGGCCGTTCTCGGCCCGGACCTCCTGCCGGTCCTGCTGGCCTGGTACGGCGACAGCCATGACCTCGACCAGCGCCAGCAGATCCTGTCCCGGATCGCCGAGACGCCCACCGACGCCGCCTTCAGAGCTCTGCTGGACCGCATCGAACACAGGCACACCGCTTCCGCCGTCCTCGCCGCTTCCCGCCGCTACCCGCAGCGCGCCGTGCGCATGCTCGCCGAGGCCGCAGGCTCCGATTCACCGAAGCAGAACACCGTTACGGCCCTGCTGCGCCTGCACACCCTCGCGAACGCCGACGTGGCGAAGAGAACTCTTTCCTCGCTGAGCCCGACGGCGCGGACGCGCGTCGAGAGCCTGCTCGAAGCGACCACGAGGCTGCCCGACGTCGCACCCGGCGACCTGCCGCCCCTGCTCGCCGCGCCGCCGTGGCTGAGCGGCCGCAACGCGCCGAAGCCCGTTGTCATCAGTGGCCTGACCCAGCAGGCGGAGCCGGTCGTCGCCTGGCAGGAAGGCGAGCGCGAGAAGTGGTCGGTGGACCGGGTGCCGGTCTACGCCCACCACAAGACCCGCGACTTCCCGCAGATCGCGGACTCGATCGCCGGGGGCGGCAACGGCGGTAGCTGGTACGCCGACGCCTATTTCGTGGTCAAGGCGCCGGAGGGGCTGGTCCGTCCGCTGCTCCCGGTGATGGCGCCGCCCACGTGGGGTCACTGGACGTGGCTCCCGTTCGCCCTCGCCCGCTACGAACTCGACGCGCTCCCCGTCGCCCTGAAGAAGGCCCAGCAGAATCCGGCCGAGTGCGCCCAGTGGCTCATGCCTTTCGCCACCGCCGAGGTGGCCACCGCGATGGCCGACTGGTACGCGAGACTCAAGACCGTCCGTCCGATCGCGCAGGCCTGGCTCAAGCGGCATCCCGACACAGCGGCCCGAGCCCTGGTCCCGGCGGCGACGGGCAAGGCCGGCCCGGGCCGTCGCGCCGCCGAGTCGGCGTTGCGGATGCTCGCGGCCTCCGGCTTCGCCGCGGCCGTGCTGGCCGCCGCCGAGCCGTACGGCGCCGAGGCCGCGCGAGCCGTCGAGGTCCTGCTCGCCGACGACGGCACTCTCCGCCTGCCCAAAGTCATGCCGGAGGTGCCGGTCTGGGCCGGCCCTTCGGTGCTGCCGCAGATCCTGCTCGAGGGGCGTGAACTGGCACTGCCGCCGGACGCCGTCCTCGCGTTCGTCCAGATGCTCACCGTCTCCACCCCGGAGCAGCCCTACGCGGGCCTCGCGCAGGTCGATGAGGCCTGCGACCGGCGCTCGCTGACCGAGTTCGTCTGGGCCCTGTTCCAGAACTGGCAGCTGGCGGATTACCCGTCGAAGCAGGGCTTCCCGCTGGACGCGCTGCGTTGGTACGGCGACGACGAGGCGGTGCGCCGGCTCTCGCCGCTGATCCGGCAGTGGCCCGGCGACGGCGGCCATTCGCGCGCCGTGGCAGGTCTGGACGTGCTCACCGCGATCGGCGGTAACACGGCCCTGATGCACCTGTACCGGATCGCGCAGAAGGCGAAGTTCAAGGGTCTGCGGGAACAGGCGGCGGCCCGGGTCCAGGACATCGCCGACGAGCTCGGGCTGACCGCCGACGAACTCGGCGACCGTCTCGTCCCGGACCTCGGCCTGGACGCGGACGGCACGCTGACACTGGACTTCGGCTCGCGCCGCTTCGTCGTCGGCTTCGACGAGCAGCTCAAGCCCTACGTCACCGACGAGGCAGGCAAGCGGCTCAAAGCCCTGCCGAAGCCCGGGGCCAAGGACGACCCGGAGCTCGCGCCGGCCGCCGCGCAGCAGTTCAGCGGTCTGAAGAAGGATGTCCGCACGCTGGCCTCGGATCAGATCGGCCGCCTGGAACTGGCGATGTGCACGCGCCGCAGCTGGACCGTCGAGGACTTCCGTGCATACTTCGTGCGCCACCCGCTGTTGCGCCACATCGTGCGCCGCCTGGTCTGGGGCGACTTCGCCGCGGACGGCACGCTTCGCGGCGCCTTCCGCGTCGCCGAGGACCTGAGTTTCGCCGACGTGGCCGACGAGCCCTTCACCCTCCCAGACGGCGCCCAGGTCGGCATCGCGCACCCGCTCGACCTCGGCGACGACCTCGCCGGCTGGTCGGAGCTGTTCGCCGACTACGAGATCCTCCAGCCCTTCGCCCAACTCGGCCGCCCGATCTTCGCCCTCACCGCGGAGGAGGCCGTCGCGACGCAGCTCGCCCGCTTCACCGGAGTGAGTGTCCCGGCACCCAAGGTGCTGGGTCTGGAGCGGCGCGGCTGGCACCGCAGCCCGCCCGCCGACGGCGGCGTGCAGGCCCACGTCATACGGGACCTGCCGAGCGGCCACAAGATCATCGTCGACCTCGACCCGGGCCTGTGGATCGGCGCCATCAGCGAGTGCCCCGACCAGTCCTTCCGGGCCGTCTGGATCACCGACACCGCCGGTGCGCAGTGGTACCACTACGCGCCCAAGACGGGCGGGATCCCGCTCTCGTCGATGGATCCGGTGACCGCGTCCGAGATCCTTCGCGACCTCGCGGAGGTCACCGCGCCGTGACGGCCCGTCAGTTCCTGCGGCCGCCACCGCCGAAGATGCTCAGGAAGAACAGGAACACGTTGAGGATGTCCAGGAAGATCGAGGCCGCGATCAGCTGCGCCGAGGCGTTCTGGCGCGAGCGGCGCAGGCGCTGGAAGTCGATGACGGTGAAGCCCGCGAACACGAGCAGCCCGAGGATGCTGTAGATCATCGAGGCGTGCGGGATCCGCGCGAACATCGTCACGACGCCGAAGATCAGCAGCGCGAGCAGGGCCCAGAAGCACGTGCGGGCCAGGGCCGACAGATCCCGCTCGGTGGCGTAGCCCGCCGAACCGAGCGCGGCGACGAACAGCGCCGTCGCCCCGCCGGCGCGCCACAGCGTCTGCGGGTCGCTCGACGCGTAGTAGAGCAGCGTCGGGGCGACGGCCACGCCGAGGAACATGCCGAAGGCGGCCAGCAGGACGGTGGTGGTGTGCGGGGAGCGGACGGAGGTGAAACGCATCGCGATCAGGCAGACGAAGGCGGCGATGAACGCGATGATCCCGGCCCCCGGCGCCATCTGACGGCCGAGGTAGGCGCCCACGGCGAAGAGCGCAGCGGTGCCGGCGACATAGGTCATAGTCCTGGCGAACAGCGTGTTCGCCGAGACCCCTGAGTTCCAGCGGGTCGCAGTCGAGTCGTACACGGATTCTCCTGATCGGCGTCACGGCGGGCAAAGGCGGCGGACCTGGTGAGACCTTGCGGGACCCATTGTCCGCCATGACAACGGAAAACCGTAGGCTTCTCCAGTCGCCGGAAGACCGCCGTCACAAACGCGCGTCGCTCGACTCCGGATACTTCGACAGGCCGCTGATCAGGGTTAGGACACTGACCTGGGCGACCGCCGGCTCATCCCCCGAGCCTCGCAGCGCGAGACCGTCGTCCGTGGCTCCCACCGGGGACGATGTCGGAACGCACAGGATGGCCGATGTCCGCCTCTCCTCCGGCGCCGCCGATGCGACCTGCACGGCGCGCGCCTGCTCGCCCTCAGTCAACACCTGGAGGTGATCGGCAGCACTGCACGTCGGCCGATCGGTGTGCCGGACAGCGGGCTGGTGCCGGTCCGATCCGGCTGCCAGGAGGGTGATGCCGTGAATCGCCGGCTGCTTGAAGGGGCACTCTTCCACCGACGCCGAACGCCGATCATGCCGCACCCGCCTGCGGCCTGGGCGTGATCGGATTATCAGACCGACGAATGGAGGCACCTGATGGCCGAACTTCCGTCACCGCCGGAGGGAATCGTACTCGCCCACTTCATCGTCTCGAGCGATGTCGAGCGCTCTCGGCGCTTCTACACCGAAGTGCTCGGCGGCCGGCTGGTCTACTCCGGCCCGGGCGGGCTGACCTACGTCGCACTCGCGAACACCTGGATCATCATCAACGTCGGCGGAGGCCCGACCGACGACAAGCCGTCGGTCGTCCTGGAGACGCCGCCCGATCCCGACCGGGTCAGCAGCTTCCTCAACATCCGGGTCAGGGACATCCACGCCATCTACGCGGAGTGGAGCGGCCAGGGTGCCCAGTTCCTCACGCCGCCGAAGCAGCACCAGTACGAGATCCGCTGCTACATGCGCGATCCCGACGGCCACCTGATCGAGGTGGGGCAGACCACCGACCCCTCGGGAGACTGGACGCCCGCCCACTGGCCGCCGAGCACGCGCACCGGCGATTCGGCGTGAACGCCGAGGTCAGCCTCTTCCGGATGCGGGCCGCGGTCGTCTGTACGAGGCTGGTCGGGTCTGCGGTTCGAGCGGGCTGCGCCGAGGCTCGGTGAACAGGCCGGGAGCGGACTGCCGACAGGGGGCAAGCAGAAGGGCAGAGTGTGGACAGCACCTACGACGTCATCGTGATGGGCGGCGGCTCACCCGGAGAGCACTGCGCCGGCGCTCTGGCAGAGGGCGGCCTACGGGTCGCGCTCGTGGAACCGGAACTGGTCGGCGGCGAATGCTCCTACTGGGCCTGCGTCCCGTCGAAGACGCTGCTGCGTCCAGGCGAGGCGGTCCAGGGCGCGCGGGAGGCTGCCGCCACCGCGAAGGTCGATGTCGAGCAGGCTCTCGCGTGGCGCGACTACATGGTGTCCGACTACTCGGATGCGGGACAGGAGCGTTGGCTCGCCGACCACGGCATCGACCTGCTACGCGGAGCCGGCCGGCTCGCCGGACCGGGGTGCGTCGAGGTGGCCGGGGTCCGCTACCGGGCCGAGCACATCGTCGTGGCCACCGGCGCATCCTCCTTCATCCCGCCTGTTCCCGGGCTGCGGGAGCTGCCGGGACTGTGGACGAACCGCGAGGTGACCGGCATGAAGGCCGTCCCGCGGCGGCTGGTCGTGCTCGGTGCCGGGCCGGTCGGGGTGGAGATGGCCCAGGCCGTGCGACGGCTGGGCGGCGAGGTCGTGCTGACCGGACGAGGCCGGCGTGTGCTGCCGCGCCAGCCCGCGCCTCTCGGTGATGCGCTCGGCGAGGTCCTGCGCCGCGACGGGATCGAGCTGGTGCTCGGCCCGGGGACGACCGGCGCTCGGCAAGATGACGGGGACTACGTCCTCAGCCTCGACGACGGGCGGGAAGTGCGCGGCGACAAGCTGCTCGTCGCCACAGGCAGGCGCCCCCGCGTGCACGACATCGGCTTGGAGACGGTCGGAGTGCGCGCGGACGAGCACGGCATCCCCGTTGACCGGAACCTGCGCGCCGCGGAGGGCATCTGGGTCGTGGGCGACGCGACCGGCCAATGGATGCTGACCCACGCCGGCAAGTACCAGGGCGAGGTCGTCGCGGACAACATCCTCGGCACGCCCCGCGAAGTGGACTACCGGGCCGTGCCGAGCGTCGTGTTCACCGATCCGCAGGCGGCGGCGGTCGGCGCCCAGGATGCGCTGTTCAGCGCCACCGTGCCGCTGTCCGAGGTGGCCAAGACCGCCACCTACACCCGCGCCTACGCCGACTCCAACGGGTTCCTCACGCTGCTCAGCGACGGCCGCGTGCTCACCGGCGCCTACGCGCTCGGCCCCGAGGCGGGCGAATGGCTCCAGCAGGCGACGCTCGCCATCCGCGCCCGGATTCCGCTGGACGTGCTGCGCGACACCATCCAGCCGTTCCCCACGTTCTCCGAGATCTACGTCTCCGCGCTCAAGGCCGTGCACGACAAGGTCAGCGCCGAGAAGCGGCAGCCTGCCGGGACGTAGCGCCGGCAGCTCTCGGCCGCGAACGGCATCACCGACCGGCATTGGAGTTCAGCATGGAGCGCAGGCTCACGATCGCGGCCGACGAGTGGCTCTCGGCCGCACACGCCGCTGACTACATCCGCGGCGTGTGCTTCAAGACCGGTCCGCCCGCAAGCACCGGCGTCGAGCTCGAATGGCTCGTCCTCGACCGCGCGCAACCCCACCGCCAAGTCCTTCCCGAGCAGCTCGACGAGGCGCTCGCCTCGCTCCCGGCGGCCGACGGCTGCCTTCCCAGCGGCACCCGGATCACCCGTGAACCCGGCGGGCAGCTCGAGCTCAGCAGCCCGCCCGCATCGCGGCTGCTCGCCTGCGTCGACACCGTCGCCGAAGACCTCGCGCTGGTCGGCCGGGCACTCGACGTCCACGGCCTGGAGCTGTCCGGCTACGGGCTCGACCCCTTCCGCGACCCGCAGCGGGTGACGGACCATCCTCGCTACGCGGCCATGGAGACGTATTTCGACCGGATCGGCCCGTGCGGCCGGATGATGATGCGGGCCACCACCGCGATCCAGGTCAACCTGGACGCCGGCACCGAGGACGGCGACCTCGACGGCTATCGGGCCCGCTGGCAGTTGGCCCACCGGCTCGGTCCGGTGCTGGTCGCGGCCTTCGCCAATTCCCCGCTGTGGCAGGGCGAGCCGACCGGCTGGCGCTCGACCCGGCAGGCGATCTGGGAGAACGTCGATCCCGGCCGAACCAGCCCCCCGCAGGACCTTCCCGCCCATGCCGACCCGCGCGACGCGTGGGCACGGTTCGCCCTGGAAGCCGGGCTGCTGTGCCTGCGGCGCAAGCCGTCCGAGGACTGGACCGCGCCGCACGGCCACACGCTCGCCTCGTGGCTGGACGGCGGCATCGCCGAGCGCCCGATCACCCGGGACGACCTCGACTACCACCTCACCACGCTCTTCCCGCCGGTTCGCCCCCGCGGCTGGCTGGAGCTGCGCATGATCGACGCCCAGCCCGGCGACGGCTGGATCGTCCCGACGCTGCTCACCGCGGTGCTGCTCGACGACCCCGAGGCCGCTCAGGCCGCGTGGAGCGCGACGGAGCCGCTGTGCGCCGCGTCCTCGCCGTTCCCGCCGCAGGCGGTGTGGTCGCGCGCGGCGAAGCTGGGCATGTCAGCGCCCGAATTCGGCAAGGCCGCAATGGCCTGCTTCGAGGCCGCCATTCCGGCCCTCGCCCGCGCCGGAGTGCCCGGGGCGATGCGGGAGAAGGTCGCGGACTTCGCCGCACGCTATCCCGCGCGTGGCCGGTGCCCCGCGGACGACCTGTTGGACGACGCCGCTGCCATCCCGCCCGCATAACCGGAAGGAACACCCTGATGGCCGTGCCTATCCGAATACCCGACGCGCCCGCGCCGCCCCGAACCGACGAGGCGATGCGCGCGGCAGTGCGCGAGTCGCTCGAGCAGGCCCGGCGGCGCACGCTCGCGCTGACCGACTGCCTCGGTGCGGACGAGCTCGGCGCGCAGCACTCGCCGTTGATGTCGCCGCTGGTCTGGGATCTCGCCCACGTCGGCAACCAGGAGGAGATCTGGCTGGTGCGCACCGCCGGCGGCGAGGCCGCGTTGCGCCCGGACCTCGACTCGCTCTACGACGCGTTCCAGCAACCGCGCGCCGAACGGCCCGAGCTGCCGCTGCTGACGCCGCCGCAGGCTCGGCGGTATATCGCCGCGGTGCGCGAACGCGCCCTCGACGTGCTGCTGAAGGCCCCGCTCGGCCCCGACCAGGACCCGCTGCTGGCCAACGGGTTCGTGTTCGGCATGATCGCGCAGCACGAGCAGCAGCACGACGAGACGATGCTGGCCACCCATCAGCTCCGCCGAGGCCCGGCCGTCCTGCACGCCCCTCGGCCGGAGCCGGCGCCCGCGGACGCGGCTGACCTGCCGTCAGAAGCCTGGATCCCGGGCGGCCCGTTCACCATGGGCACCGACGACGAGCCCTGGGCGCTCGACAACGAACGTCCCGCCCATCGCGTGGAGGTGCCCGGCTTCTGGCTGGACACCGTGCCCCTCAGCAACCGCGCGTTCCAGGAGTTCATGGCGGACGGCGGCTATCAGGATCCGCGCTGGTGGAGCCCTGAGGGCTGGGCGCACCGCGTCGAGGCGGGCCTGCACGCGCCGCTGTTCTGGCAGCGCGGCGCAGGCCCGGAAGCAACCGAAGGAGACTGGTTGCGCCGGCGCTTCGGCGTCCTGGAGCCGGTGCCGCCGGACGAGCCGGTGCTGCACGTGTGCTGGTACGAGGCCGACGCGTACGCGCGCTGGGCCGGCCGGCGCCTGCCGACGGAGGCGGAGTGGGAGAAGGCCGCGCGCCACGACCCGGCCACCGGGCGCTCGCGCCGCTACCCCTGGGGCGACCAGGATCCGACGCCGCTGCTGGCCGACCTCGGGCAGCGCCACCTCCAGCCCGCGCCGGCCGGCGCCTATCCCGACGGTGCCTCCCCGTATGGGGTGCGCCAGCTGATCGGCGGCGTGTGGGAGTGGACCGCGAGCGACTTCGCGCCCTACCCGGGCTTCGCCGCCTTCCCCTACAAGGAGTACTCAGAGGTCTTCTTCGGTCCGAACTACAAGGTGCTGCGCGGTGGCGCCTTCAGCGTCGCCGAGGTCGCCTGCCGGAGTACCTTCCGCAATTGGGACTACCCGATCCGGCGCCAGATCTTCGCCGGCTTCCGCACGGCGCGTGACCCTCGGCCCGGGGAGGGACGCTGATGTGCCGTCACCTCGCTTACCTCGGCCCCGTCGTATCGCTGGCCGAGGTCGTGCTCCATCCTCCGCACGGCCTCTACCAGCAGGCCTGGGCGCCGCAGCACCAGCGCCACGGCACGGTGAACGCCGACGGCTTCGGCCTCGGCTGGTTCCCCGACCGCGCCGAGCCTGCGGACGGATCCCCACGCCGGGCCGCCCGCTACCGGCGAGCGGTGCCGATCTGGGCCGACCCCAACGTTCCCGAGCTCGCCGGCTCGCTGCGCAGCGACGCGATCCTCGCCGTGGTCCGCTCGGCGACGACCGGGACCGCCCAGGACGAGGGCGCCGCCGCGCCGTTCCGCGCGGGCCGATGGCTCTTCAGCCACAACGGCGCCATCTCCGACTGGACCGGCTTGCCGGCCGCGCTCGCGGAAGCCGCGGAAGCCGAAGCCGGGCCCGACACGGCTCCGCCGCTCGACCCCGCCGAGCTCCTGTCCCTCGAAGCCCGCAGCGATTCCGCACTGCTGTCGGCCATGCTGGCGAGCCGGCTGCGCGAGGGCGAGCCCGCGGACAGCGCCGCGACCGCGCTGGTCGGCCAAGTCGCGGCGGTCCGCCCGGACGCGCGCCTCAACCTGCTGCTGACCGACGGCGAGACCATCGTCGCCACCCGGTTCGGCGACACGCTCTGGTACCGCGACGCGCCCGGCCGGGTGCTCGTCGCCTCCGAGCCGGATGAGGTCCCGGACACCCGCGGGGCGGGCCCTTGGCAGGAGGTCCCCGAGAACTCGCTGCTGCTCGCAACCCGTACGGGTACTGATATCCGTGCCCTGCCGTCGTCCGAGGGGCACGTCAATGGACTGGCACGCGGCACGCGTCGCAGTACGGCACCGGCCGGCCAGCCGTCAGCCTCCGCTACTGCTGACGCGTCTAGCGGCTCGTCCGCGGGCTCTGCCGCCGTGCCCGCCCCCCGATTCACCCTCGCCCAGCGACTCCCCGCCGACTACCTCGCCAGCTCGCTAGGCCGCGACGTCACCGCCGGCCTTTCCGCCGCGACCAAGATCCTGCCGCCCAAGTGGTTCTACGACGCGCGCGGCAGCGAACTCTTCGAGCAGATCACCCGGCTCCCCGAGTACTACCCCACCCGCGTCGAACAGCGCATCCTCACCCGTGTCGCCCCGGAGATCGCCGCAGCCACGCGCGCCGCCACTGTCTTCGAACTCGGCTCCGGCTCCTCCCGCAAGACCAGGCTCCTGCTCGACGCCCTCACCGAGCGCGGCACCCTCCAGTGCTACGCCCCGCTCGACGTCAGCCCCAGTGCGCTGGAGCAGGCCGGCGCGGCGCTCATCCACGACTACCCGGCGCTGACCGTGTCCGCGACCGTCGCCGACTTCGAAGCCGACCTCACCCTGCCGCCCGAGGCCCCGGGCCCGCGCCTGATCACCTTCCTCGGCAGCACCATCGGCAACCTGGACCCGGCCGAGCGGCCGGAGCTCTACCGCATGCTGCGCGCCGCCCTCGGCCCCGACGACGCGTTCCTGCTCGGAGCGGACCTGGTCAAGGACCGCGACGTGCTGGTCCGGGCGTACGACGACAGGCAAGGCGTGACCGCGGAGTTCAACAAGAACGTGCTCTACGTCATCAACCGCGAGCTCGGCGCCGACTTCGACCCCGACTCCTTCACCCACGTCGCGCTGTGGAACGAGGAGGAAGAGCGCATCGAGATGCATCTTCGCTCCCAGCGTGCCCAGACCGTCAAGGTCCGGGCGCTCGACCTGTCCGTCGACTTCGCGGCCGACGAGCTGATGCGCACCGAGATCTCCTCCAAGTTCCGGCGCGACGGTCTCACGGCCGAACTAGCGGACTGCGGGCTCGACGTGCGGCAGTGGCGGACCGACAAGGCCGAACGCTTCGCGGTGCTCCTGGCCGTTCCGAGCGCCGCGCCCGAGGGCTGACGAGCGGGAGGGTGCCGACTCGCCGACGGTCAGCGCAATGGCCGGGTCGTCTCACCGGCGCGCGGCAGACTGAGACCGCTGCGGAAGGTCAGCCGGCGCTGCGGCTGCCGCGTGGAGTTCGGATTCGCGATGACGAGGTTTCGTGCCTGAGGCGGTCGGCGATCTCCGGTATCCGCGGCGCGTCGCCGGCGGACTGTTCCTGCTGGGCGCCGCGTTGGCGGCGGCCCTGGCGAGCGCGCCGTTGCCGCCCGGCAGAGCAGGCGGGCGCGTCGTCGTCTACAGCCTCGTCGGAGTATCGGCCCTGTTCGCGCTCGTCCTGCTCCTGCCACGCCCGCAGGCACCGGACTGGCTGGTCTACGTGTCCCCCGCGCTGGCCATCGGGTTGATCTTCACCTGCATCGTGGTCGCGGACGTCATCACGGCCACCAACGTGATGCTCCTGGTGTGGCCGATACTCCTGGCCGGATGCCTCCTCCCCCAGGTCGTCGCATGGACGACGCTGGCGCTCGGCCTCGCCGGCTTCGGGATCGTGGCCGCCGTGCTGGACACGCCGTACGGCTTCAGGCTGTGGCTGGAAGTCGCGGCCCCACTCGCGTTGACCACGGCCATCATCGTCACCTTCCGGCGGCGCGTCGAAACCCTGTCGGCCGAGCTGCGCGCCCAGGCGCACCGCGATCCGCTGACCGGCCTGGCCAACCGCCGCGTCTTCGAAGACTCACTCCAACGCGAGATCGCACGAAACCGCCGCCGCGGCGATCCGCTCTCGCTGCTGACGGCCGACATCGACCACTTCAAGCGCGTGAACGACACCTTCGGCCACCAGACCGGAGACACGGTTCTGCGCGCCCTGGCGGACCTCCTCGCCGAACACGTCCGCGCCGGCGACCTGGTCGCACGCACCGGCGGTGAAGAGTTCGCGATCCTGCTACCCGCCTGCGACGCGGACACCGCCTATCGCAGGGCCCAGACGCTGCGCGAGACCGTCGAGGCCGACTCCGCGCACTGGATCACCCCGATCACCGTCTCCATCGGCTCCGCGACCCTCCCCGACGACGCCGACTCCGCCTCGGCCCTGGTGGCAGCCTCGGATTCCGGCCTCTACGCGGCGAAATCCGCCGGCCGCAACGCCGTCCGCTGCCCACGCGAAAACCGGGATGACGGATCATAAGCCTGATGCCGAGCCGGCCGGTCACGGCGTGGTCGGTGACACCGCCAGGTACACCTTCACTCGGCAATCGTGCGTATGGCTCGGCAGCCGTGGATGAAGTCGCGCGTAGCCGGGTCGTGGTCGTTCGCAGCAGGCCAGGCGACGCCGACCTGGCTGGGGCTGACGCCGCGCACCGGCCGGTAAGCCACGCCGGGCCGTTGATAGAAGCGTGCGGTGGCTTCGGGCGTAAGGCTTACGCCGTAGCCGTTGGCGATCGCGGCGAGCCACTCATCGGGGTTGTGGGCGACGGCGCCGATCCGCACGGGACGGCCGTCGCGCTCGTCGGTGGCGAGCCAGTACTCACGCCACCAGCCGGATTCGGCCGGCGTGGCGATGAACGGCTCATCCCACAGCGCCCGGAACTCGATCTCGGGCTGCTCGGCCAGCGGGTGGGTGTCCGGCAGAGCGACCCAGCGCGGCTCGGTCAACAGGACCTCGACGTGGAGCGCCTCCTGCCCAGGGAAGGGCAGACGTACCAGCGCGACATCGACGCGGCCGTCGGCGAGCCCCGCAGTGGGATCGGACCAGTCGCTCTGACGCATCTCCACGCGCCAGCCGGGCCGGCGGCGGGCGAAGGCGGCGATGATCTCCTGGGTCCGTTCGTTGGCGGCAGAAGCGACGAACCCGACCCGAAGCACCCGCGCGGCCCGCGAGGCCGCGGCCGTGCTCGCACGCAGAGCGGAGTCGAGCTCGGCGAGAGCGGCGGGCACCCGCGCCGCGAGCGCCTCGCCGGCCTCGGTGGTCCTCATTCCGGCTTTGGAACGAGTGAAGAGAATCGTGCCGAGCTGCGCCTCCAGTTGCTTGATCTGCTTGGTCAGCGCGGGTTGAGAGAGGTAGAGCCGCTCGGCGGCCCGGGTGAGGTTGCCTTCCTCCGCGACGGCGACGAAGTAGCGCAGCAGGCGGGTGTCCACATCCATGCGACCAGGTTATGGATCGATGTATTGGACCGCGTCACGGGGGCCGGGCAGAGTTGATCTCAGAAGCAGAACACCGGCTGAAGCAGAGGACGGATACAGACATGAGCCAGAACCCGAAGATCGAGGCCATCAACCGCTTCTTCGCCGCCTACGCCACCTACGACCTCGAGGGCATGCGCGCGGTGCTCACCGACGACATCGCCTGGACGATCCCCGGCCACCACCCGCTCGCGGGCACCAAGCACGGCGTCGAGGAGGTAGCCGCCTTCTTCACGCAACTGGGCAAGGCCGGCTTCCAGGCCGAGCCGATCTTCCTGGAGGCCAACGACGAATACGTGGTCGACATCCACCGTGGGTACACCACCGAGGGCGTGGGCCAGGTCGACACGATGTGGGCGCTGGTGTGGCACTTCAACGCCGAGGGCAAGATCGACCGGGTGCTGAACCTGTCGGGCGACCAGCACCAGATGGACGCCTTCGTCTGGGCCAACTACGACCTCGCCCCCCTGCCCGCGCGCCTGGCCTGACGTCGCGGGCGTAGCCGTCGGACGCGGCCGACGGACGCGGCCGTCGGCGGGGAAGGAGTCGAGCATGCCCGAGTCCACGGCCAAGTCCATCGCCGAGCCCACCGCGTTCGTCCGCGCCTATGAGCAGGCCACGAACAGCCACGACCTCACCCGGCTCGCGCCGCTGATCGCCCCCGACGCCGTCTACTGGTTCTCCGACGGATCACACCACGGCCGTGACGCCGTTCTAGCCGCCATCGCCGAGACCTTCGCCACCATTCACAACGAGGTCTACCGGATCGACGACCTGGAGTGGATCACAGTCGGCCATGGCCACGCGGTCTGCCGCTATCGCTTCACCTGGACCGGCACCGTCGACGGAAGACCGAAGTCAGGCACCGGCCGAGGAACCAACGTGCTCGTCAACACCGAGGGCACCTGGCTGATGCTCCACGAGCACCTCAGTGCATGATCAGGGGCCCCGCCTGGCGGGGCCCCTTCGTCCTGTCGACCGGCCGAGAGGGTGTCCGAGCTCGCGGGCCCGCTCTCAGTAAGCGGGCTGGTTGCGGATGACGATCAGCGAGGTGATCTTGCTGTCGCACACGGTGAAGTAGTTGGTCATGATCAGCTCGCCGGGCAAGTTCGTCTTGTCGTACTCGCCGTCATAGCGCGCCCGCACGATCTGGTCGCCGTAGTGGTCCACGACCTCGGTCACATCGAGCGTGACCTTGTCTCCGACCAGTTCCTTGGCCGCCCAGCGGCGGATGGCCTCGGCGCCGCGGAACTCGCGGCGGGCGTCGTTGACGAAGGCGTCGTCGGCGAAGGTGGCGAGGATCGCGTCGGTGTCGAAGGCGTTGACGGCGCGGACGTGCTCGGCCAGGACCGGCAGCAGCGTGGTGGTGTCAGACATGAGGTCGACCTCTCTGAATCGGACTCTGTGGCCGCCGCCTCGGCGACCTGGTATCCACGTTGGTCGCTCCGGCCACGGGAGGGTCAACACGCGGCGCGCACTTCGACTCTCCACCGGGGGGAGACTTGATACTGGCTCCATGAAGCCGACACTGACGGTCGGGGACTTCTCCCGGATCACGCACCTGAGCATTAAGACGCTGCGCCACTACCACCAGGTCGGCCTGCTGGACCCCGACCATATCGACCCCGACACCGGCTACCGCTACTACACGCCCGATCAGATCCCCACCGCCCAGGTCATCCGCCGACTGCGCGACCTGGACATGCCCATCGCCGACGTCAAGGCCGTACTGAGCACCTCGGATGCCACGGCACGCGGCGAGGTGATCGCGACCCACCTCGACCGCCTGGAAGCCGAACTGGCCCACACCCGTGCCGCCGTGACGTCCCTGCGCAACCTGCTGGAGCGTCCCTCCGGCGCCCCCGTGCAGCACCGCACGGTGGCGCCCTGCCCGGCAGTGGGGATCACCGCCGAGTTGGACCGCAGCGACCTGCTGGCCTGGTGGCAGGGCGCCCTGGCCGAACTGCACGCCGCCGTCCAGACCCAGGACCTGAAGCCGACCGGCCCCAGCGGCGGCCTGTACGCGAGTGAGATCTTCCAGGAGGACCACGGCCGGGCCACGGTCTTCATCCCTGTGGAGGGTGACGTACGCTCCATCGGCCGGGTCGAGCCCATGGTGGTCCCGGCCGCGGAACTGGCGGTCATCACCCACCGCGGCTCACTCGCCGACGCCGACCTCACCTATGGCGAACTCGGCGCCTACACCACCCACCACGAGATCAGCGTCGCCGGCCCGCTCCGCGAGTACTACGTGCGCGACGCCCGCGAGAGCCCCGACCCCACACACTGGGTCACCGAGATCGGCTGGCCGATCTTCCGAGCCGACCACCAGGAGAGTTAAGGCGAATTGATGATCAGCTGAGTGCTCCTGGAGTGTGGTGGCTTGTCGGTTCGGGGCGGTCGTCGTGGTGTGGGCGGGCGCTTCGCTCCGCCCGGTTTGTCTGTCCACCCACCCACCCGTTGCGTTGGCGGGGTGGGCTGGAGTTTCAAGATCTCGCCTCCGGCGCGGGCCCTTCCCTCGGAGAGTGCCGGGTCCTCGTGGGTGCTGGCGTTGGCGGGGCGGGCTGGGGTTCGGGGTGGTCGGGTGCCGGGTGTGTGCTCTCTCCTCGGCCGGTCCCCGGAGGCAATCAGGAACCTGCCGGGAGCTCAAGCGGCGGTGACTTGGGTCGATGCTCGATTCTGCAGGGCGCCGCTTGACCTCCCGGCAGAACCCTGATCGGGCTTCGCCTGCCCGACCGAGGAGAGAGCACACCCCCTGAGGGAGTGGTGCGGGCTGCGCTCGGGCCGGGTTCTGTCCGGTGGCCTGGTCGTGCTCGGTGCGGAAGGATTCTGCATCGCCCTGGTGTGATTGTCCCGGTGGTCATGCGAGGCGCGGGATCGCGTGGCTCGGTCGTGCGCTGAGGGGAATTCCTGCATCTCGTACGTGCTGGACGGTGACGATTCCGTGCGGCATGCGGCCCGGGATCTTCCGATCCGGCGTCGTACGCTCCGACGGGCGCGTCCCTTGGTCACCTCCACCACCCCTCCCGCCACAAGTCCCAAGTCCCGACAACCTCCGTACGCTTCCATGCTAGACGCCGCCACCGACAAAAGCCGTATATCTGGCTTTTACTGGATAAGGAAGATTCCGGAGATTTAAGGGGAACTCGGGCGTGCTCCCCGGCGTTGAAGGACTAGAGAAGAAAACAGCGGCTCAGACGGCGATGCCAGATCTCACATCAGGCGTGGCCGGACCACCGGCCCCGCCGCGCGGATCGATGATCGAGATGGTCGGATCAGGGTGATGCAGAATCCTTCCGGATCGAGCGCGGCCCGGCCACAGGGAGGGACCCGGGCCCGAGCGCCGCTCAAACCACTCCCCCAGGGGGTGTGCTCTCTCCTCGGTCGGGCAGGCGAAGCCCGATCAGGGTTCTGCCGGGAGGTCAAGCGGCGCGATGCAGAATCGAGCATCAGCGGAAACCGCCGCCGCTTGAGCTCCCGGCGGGTTCCTGATTGCCTCCGGGGACCGACCGGGGAGAGAGCACACACCCGCAACCCGGCCACCCCGGACCACAGCCCGCCCCACCAAAGCCAGCACCCCACAGACTCCGGCATCCCTCTCCGAGGGAAGGGCCTGCCAGCGGCGCCTTTCGATCTTGAAACCCGAGCCCGCCCCGCCAACGCAACGGGTGGGTGGGTGGTCAGACGAAACGGGCGACGCGAAGCGGCCGCCCACACCCCGACAACCACCCCGACCCGGCAAGGCACCACGCCCCAGGAACACTCAGCCGATCATCAATGCGCAGTAGGTGTCTCGATGACGCGCGCCCCTGGTACTCAGCGTGCTGCTCCACTGTTTGCGGAGACCTGCAGGGAGGAGGTGTCGACGGCCTCGAAGTCAGAGCCGGTGAGAGCGGAGAGCGCGGAGAGTTCGTCGTTGTTCCAGCGCTGGTCCTGGGTGCCGCTGATGTACCAGGCGGAACCGTTGTCCGCGACGATCGCACCGTAGGTCTTCAGCGCCTGCGCGACGACTCTGGCCTCCGGCGGCAGGCCGGAGATGTCCACGTCGGCCTTCAGCCTCAGCCGCAGACCCATCGGCGGCAGATCGGGGTCGGTGTCGGAGGACGCGTCGTGTCGGGCCGGCCACAGGTATGCGGCCTGCGACTTGGGCACGGTGATGCGCAGCGCGTGGTCGATCGCGCCCGCCGCGGCCTCGTCGTACCGGGCCAGCCCGGGCAGGATCGGCAGACCCGCCGCGTCGGCGGACGTCCATCCGGCCGGACGCAACGCGTCCGAGTTCAGGTTGAAGACCGCGCCGGATCCGGCGTGCCACGCGCCGCCGGACGACGCCGTGGCATCGTAGAGCTCGTAGTCGCGGCAGTCGCTCGGGTCCAGCGCGATGACGTGTCGGTCCCCGTCGGACTGCGCGCCGCCCTCGATCGACGCGCCGGCCGGAATCGGGTAGGGCCCCGGGTCGCTCTCATCGGCGTAGTCGAAGGAGACGTGGGCCGGGCTCGTGCCGGGCGGAATCAGCGTGATCGGCATGCCGATCGGTTCGCCGTCCCAGGTTCCGGAGCCGAAGTCGGCGTGCACATGGCTCTGCGCGCCGATGTTCGCGACGTAAGCGCTCGAGCGGGAGGCGACCGGCAGCGTGTCGACCTTGGCGCGCCAGATGCTGTCGGCCGGCGCCACCGGACAACCGTCCAACGTCGACGCCAACTGACCACGGGCGGCCGCCGAAGGGGATGCCGAAGCCCGCGCTGCCGAACGGGAGGGCGTCGGCGTCGAACTCGGCGTGCCGACCTGCGCGGATACCGTCACGACCGCCACGGTCCGGTTCGTCTCGGCCGCGGCCGGATCGACAGGTGGCGCGCTCGGATTCCCGCCCGAGCTCATGACCACGGCGGCGACCACGGCCAGGCACGCGACTGCGCCGACCGCAGCCAGAACGGCACGGCGCCGAGCCGGACGTCGCCGGCTGCGACCTCTGTGACCAGACATGATCCGGGACCCCATTCCGCGAGACGCGCGCACGCATAAAAGAGTTCTAACGGCGGAGCGGGCCGCCCGGCCGCGAGGCCGTACGGCATGGTAGCCCACCGGCAGGGGCCGACCCGCGCACGGGACGACGTCACGCCGGCGCTCGTTCCGGTGCTGCTGATGGGGCAGATGCAGCAGGTACGACAGATGTGGCGGATGCGGCGTATCTGCTTACCCCGGCAGAAATTCCGCAGAACACGTTGAACCGCCGCCACTCCCACTCCGTGTAGCAGGATGCTGACTCACCGAGTCGGTGTATCCGCCCCCGGAGCGCCCCGGGCCGTCAGCGCCGACGTCCCCGGGGTCCGCCCGGTCCCGTCCGCCGACCCCCTCGGCGGACCCACACGGAAACGGTCATACCGGATGCAGAATCTCAAGTCGATGCACGGGCACGCCATCTCGCTCTACCGCGCGGTGTTCGGGCTGCTGTTCGCCTGCCACGGCGCGGCGACCCTCTTCGGGGTCTTCGGCGGAGCGGTGGGCAGCCGCGGCGGCACCCTTTCGCCGCTGGACTGGCCCGGCGGCACCGCCGCGCTGATCGAGCTGGTCGGGGGCGTCTTCGTCCTGGTCGGCCTGGCCACCCGTACCAGCGCGGTGGTCTCCTCGGGCTCGATGGCCTACGCGTACTTCACCGTGCACGTCAGCCACGGCCTGCTCCCGATCCAGAACGGCGGCGAACTGGCCGTCCTGTTCTGCTGGGGGCTCCTGATGGTCGCGATCCTGGGCCCAGGCCCGCTGTCCCTGGACGCGGCCATCGGCCGCCTGCGCGCACCCGGCACCACCACGACGGCACTGCGCGCGGAGACACAGGAGAGTTGATCAGCTCGTGAGGCCCGGCCGGCCGACGTGGCAGCGTCGCCACGTCGGCCGGCCGCGGTCATCCACGTCGGCCAGGCGGCATGTCGGGTCGCACTTCAGGGGACATATCAGGGTTCGTCTAGACCTGCCCGCGCCTCCCGCTCGGCGGCGACCTCCTGTGCCCAGAGCTCGTGCTCCTGCTCGGCCCACCAGCGCGGGACGCTGCCCCAGCGCATCCCGGCCCGCGCGTGCCGGTCGCGCATCGCGAAGTAGACGTGGCCGATGATGTCGAAGCCGATGGCCAAGGCGAGCCAGTCGTGGACGAACGTCGCGCCGGTACGCATCGACACACCGACGAGGCCCTGGAACCACATCATGACCCCGGTACCGGCCATGACCAGAATCGCCCCGCACAGGAACGCGGCGTTCAGCTTCTGCCCGGCGTTGAACTTGCCGACCTTCAGCTCGTGCCGCTCGACGCTCCCGG
This sequence comes from Actinospica robiniae DSM 44927, assembly GCF_000504285.1. Classification (NCBI taxonomy): domain Bacteria; kingdom Bacillati; phylum Actinomycetota; class Actinomycetes; order Catenulisporales; family Actinospicaceae; genus Actinospica; species Actinospica robiniae. Next base: position 3,592,165 of record NZ_KI632511.1, read on the forward strand.
ACCGCCAGGCACGGTGCCTGAACCAGGCCCGATCCTGATCGGTGTGCCGGTTCAGTCGGCGCGCATCGGCGCGGTAGGCCTTCGAGAACACGCCGGCCGCCATCGGGACCGGCAGTGCGAAGCCGCAGTACAGGTGCACCAGGGCGACGAACTGCCGGTGTCCCGTGTAGATCGCCAGCTGGCCGTTGTAGAGGATCGCGCCGGTCGCGATGAGCGCGAGCATCAACCCGGTCGTGGCCCAATGGACGTAGCGCTCCGCCCGAGTGAAACGCTCGATGAGCTCGCCGTCAGGTGGTGGGAGCATCGTTCCTCCCGTTCGACTCGCCGACCCAGCCGTCCACCGCGTAGCCGAAGCCCTCCCAGTAGCCAGGCTCAACCCGGTCCACGACCTGGATCTCCGAGAGCCACTTGATGCTCTTGTACCCGTACATCGGCGCCGTGTACAGCCGAACCGGCCCGCCGTGGTCGTGCGACACCGGCCCGTTCAACATCCGCAGCGCCACGAGCATGTCGGGCTCCCGCGCCTGATTCAGCGTCAGGGACTCGGTGTAGACACCGTCGAACGACACGAAGCGCAGCGCCTTGGCCCGAGGATCGACGCCCGACGCGTCCAGCAGCGTGCTCAACCGGACGCCGCTCCAGGGCACCTGCGGCACGCGCCAGCCGGTGACGCATTGGAAGTCGGCGACGATATCGGTCTGCGGGAGAGCGGCGAGGTCGGTCAGCGAGTAGCGCCGCGTCTTCTCCACGAGACCGGTGACGCTGAGCCGGTAGGTCGCCGGATCGGCCGCGGGGACCGAGCCGGTGACCGAGTAATACCGGAAATTGTCGCCGAACGGGAGGATGCTCAGCAGACCGGTGGGGTCGTGCGCGGCGACCTTGGCCAGAGTGTCGCTGACGGTCCTGCCGGTCACGACCCCCGCGGCCCCGAGAGCCATGATCGACAGGACGACGCGGCGGCCGATCGGCCGGCCGGCATCCGCGTGCGCAGCCGCATCCGCATCCGCAGCCGCATCCGGAGGATCGCCGGGCCGCCCATCGGAACCGCCGCCTGCCGCCATCCTGGTCACCGCTTTCCGCTACGCACCCGCCACGCCCACCCGACCAAGGCGACTCCGACGAGTACCACCACCACACCCAGCACCGTGTACTGGGAGTGGCCAGTCATCACCGACCCGTGCATCGTGCCACTGCCCTGCGCGATCCACACACCTCCGACCGCGATCAGGATCAAGCCGATCACACCACGAACCCACACCGTACGCTCCGTTCACGAGCAAGTCGCCGGCCGAATGCCGACGCCTTCGCCCTCTCCACGTACCGCCGGCGAACTTCGTTCATCCAGGCACGCTACCGCCTTAGGCGACCCGTGCCAGCGAGGACGTCGACCGGCCGCTCGTCGCCGACCGCCTTGACTCTCAGGCTGCTTGAGAATCCATAGTGGCGAATATGAACGAGCTCTACTCCATCGGCGATGTCGCCCGCCGCACCGGCCTGAGCGTCAGCACGATCAGGTTCTACGCCGATCAGGGCGTCGTCGCGCCCACCGGCCTGACCGAGGGCGGCTTCCGCCAGTACGACGTGCACGCCATCGTGCGGCAGCACACCACGGCGGAGCAGGTCAGCCTGATGCACAAGCTCGTGTCGATGTCTGACGACGAGCGCGACCGGCTGATCAGCGAGTTCTGGGATTTCGTGACCGACGGCCTGGACGTGCATCCCGGCTTCGTCGAGCGGCTGCACCATCGGCGTCCGCACCTGCCCGAGGAACCGTCCACGGAGCAGTTGGAGGCCTGGATCGAACTGGCCGAGATCGTGCAGGACAAGGAGGTCCGCACGGCGGTGCGCGACTTCCTGCACCGCACCTTCGACACCGAGCAGGGCCGGCTGGTGGTCTCACCGGACATGGCGGCCCATGTGGAGAAGCAATGCAGGCTCCTGCTGGAAGCACGCGCCGCCTGGCAGGCGGGCGTGTCCGCGGATTCGGCGCAGGCCCGCGACCTCCCCGAGCGTGTAGCCGCCGGCTCGGCCGAACTGGTCGCCGCCATGACCGGGCGCTACGACATCGACGAGGCCCGGCGGCGCATCGTCGAGTTCGACGGCAAGGGGGCTCGACGGCAGACGAGCAGCACGGCCGGACTCACGCAGCTGAACCGGTATCACGTCCTGGTGGCGACGACCGCCGGCCTGCATCAAGCAATAGAGTGTGGGCCGTCGGGCGCTCACGGCGCTCAAGGGGGAGGAACTCATGCAGGGTTACGGCAGGCGGCCTGTTGCCCCTCTTACTCGTCCCGGTGTGGGCACCTGGACAGCCCTGCTCCTGTTCGGCATCGTCTCGTGGTGGGGACTGTGGGGTACGGCGGTTGAGCATGTTGACGTTCCCAATGGCTTCGATTGGCTCTGCTCGGTCTCGCTCGTCGGGATCGCCGTCTCGCGCTGGCTCACGCGGTACGGTGCAGATCGGCTCAACTACACGCAGCCCGGCCGCGAGAGGTGGTTCAACTCGGGGAGGGCGATCGAGGTGGGCGTCGTTCTCCTCGTTCCCGGCGCCGCCTGCTGGCTCGCGATGAAGATCATTGCGGCTCACCGGCGGGCAGGGACCCAGCGTGCCGTTGTTTCCATCCTGTGGGCGCTGTGGGCTCTGTCCGGCGCAGCGGGACTGGCTACGGCCGCGAACCCGGCGGCCCTGTTCGTGGCGAGCCTGATCAACGCAGCAGCCATCGGGACCCTGATGTTGCTGGAAACCAAGCCTGGCCGCCAAAACGAGAGTCGTCTCGCTGCCAACTGGTAGCCCTCACGCAGGGCCGCGGCGAGCATCAACTGTCGAAGCCGCCTCACCTGTCCCACTCCCGGTTTCCGCGAGTGCACGCAGGATCTCCGCGCTTTCCGCGTCCGCGGGATAGTAGGACTCGATGGAGAGTTCCTCGAGGGTGACGTCCTGCGCCGTGCCGAAGGTCGTGATCGTGGAGATCAGGCTCACCCGGCGGTCCTGGAAACTGAAGATCATCGGCACTGCCACGTCGAGGGGCGGCGTTCCGTGAAGGGCTTCGGGCTCACGGTGCGCGAAGAACTCGTCGTAGAGCGCGCCGATCTCGGGATCGCCGGTCTTCGCGAGCTGACGCGAGAGCCGCGCCCGGAAGAGCGCGCGCACCTCGGGGAGGTTGAGGATGCGCGGCGCCAGGCCTCGGGGGTCGAAGCCCAGCCTCACCATGTTGACCGGAGGGCTGAGCAGCGCGGGATCCACGTTCGCGAGGAAGAAGTCGACCGGCGCGTTGGCCAGGACGATGTTCCAGCGTCGATCCACGATGAGCGCCGGATAGGGTTCGTGCGCGCGCAGGATCCTGGCCAGGGCGTCTCGAACAGCGGACATATCCGGCCCGTCGAGCAGACGCTCGCGGTACTTCGGCGCGAATCCGGCGGCGACCAGCAGGCGGTTGCGCTCGCGCAGCGGCACCTCGAGGCAATCCGCGAGCCGGAGGACCATGGCCGCGCTCGGGTTCGACCGGCCCGTCTCGACGAGGCTGACGTAGCGCTGCGATACGTCCGCGGCCAGTGCGAGATCGAGCTGACTCAACCGGCGGGCTTGTCGCCAGCCGCGTAGAAGTCCCCCGACCGTCTCCATCCGTTCGACCCTATCGCCGCACCTGGGCGCGGTCTATGAAGTACGAGTTCATCGACAACGCCCCCGCGGCACGGTGATGCTCGTGGACATGAGCATCGACAACAACATCGCCATCACCACCACCACCGCCACCGCCGCCGCCACCGAAAACAAGCAGCTGATTCTCGACTGCCTCGCCCTGTACAGCCAGGGCAGGCTCGAGGACGTCGTGCCGCTGCTGCGCGAGGACTACACCGACCACGGCCTGCCGTTCCAGACGTCGTCGCGCGAGGCGTGGATCGCGACGGCGCGGACTCTTCCGTTGGCCGGAATGCGGATCGACATCCGCAGCCTCGTGGCGGACGGAGACAATGTGCTGATGCTCTCCCGCCGTCAGCTGCCCGCCGTCGGACTCGACATCGCCGTGGCCGACGTCTTCCGCGTCCAAGACGGGCGGATCGCCGAGCGCTGGGAGATCGTCGAACAGCTCGCGGCAGGCGCCGCGGACCCGCTTGCCGGCCTGGTATCCGACGCTGCGTGAGCTCCAGCATCGCAGCCGGGAGCCGTTGAAGCCCATCCGCACGGGGCCACGCTGTCGAGAACGGTCCCGCAGGTGAGCCCGCGGGACCGGTGGGCTGCGCGTCCGAGATGCGCCGTCGCTCATCTGGCCGACGCAGGCTCGCGCTCAGCCACTCCGGACGGTTCGATGGACGCATGATCGACTCGACGTTCAGCCGCGCCGACCCGAACGTGGTCCTGCGCGGCGGACCGCTCGACGGCCGGTGTGTCCACGTCGCGGCATGGGTCCCGATCAGGCTCGACGCCGACGGGTCCAGCGCGGTCTATCGACCGACCTCCGAACTCGACACCGAGTTCCCCACGCTCGCCATCTGGGTGTTCGACCACGCCGAGACGGTCTGAGCAGCGCAGCCGGCGCTCCCACGCGCGATCAGGGCTTTGCGGTTCGTTCACGGAAACGCCCACGGTAGAACGGCAGGACTCTTCGACGGTATTCGTGCTCTGGCCGCCGCTCACCGCTCCGTTCGTATCGCCGCGTCGTCGAAAGCGTGCTGGTTGCTGCGGATTTCGCGGTGGTGACCGGCGGACCAGGCTGCCAGGTCCAGGACCGTCGAGAGCAGCGAGGTGCCCAGTCCGGTCAAGGAGTACTCGACCCGGGGCGGGACCTCCGCATAAGCGGTGCGGCTCACAAGGCCGCTGCGCTGGAGGTGCTTGAGGGTGAGGGTGAGCATGCGCTGCGAGATGCCGGGGATCGCGTCCGCGAGCTCGGAGTAGCGCACCGGGCCCTCGGCCAGGGTGCCGATGATCAGCACGCTCCACTTGTCGCCGACCAGGTCGAGAATCTCGCGGATGAAGTTCGTCTCCGCGCTGTCCCACTGCGCGCACGGGCCCGGCTTGCGCCGCACGGCCTGCAGGACGTCGGCACGCTCCGCTCCGATCTTGCCCGAGCTCACGAGGTCACCTCTCTCCGCCGCGCACATGAATGTGCCTTTTGTAGCACTTCTCATCCTAATCCATAGTGGGGTTACGAACACGACGTAAGTAATGGAGGTGCCGTCGTGGAGATCGACTTCTGGTCGGACATCGTCTGCCCCTACTGCGGGCTCATGGACCACCGGCTTCACCAGGCATTGGAGCGTTTCGAGCACTCCGCCGACGTACGGCTGGTCCACCGGTCCTTCCAGATCCACCCCGACCTGCCACGCGACGGCGTCACCCAGCGGGAGCTCCTGGAAAGGGGCGGGGTGAGGAGGCGTGGACAGCGATGTTCCGCGCGCACCTCGGGCAGGGCGACAAGCTGTGGACCACGAGCGAGGTGCTCGGGTTCGCCGCCCAGCTGGGCCTGGATCGCGACGCTGCCGCCGAGGCCCTCGAGGACCGGCGCTACCGCAGACGAGTGGCCGCCGACCAGCGCGAAGCCCAGCGCTTGGGTGCCCCAGGGGTGCCGTTCCTCGTCCTCGACGGCCGCTGCGTCATCAACGGCGCCGTCGGCACCGAACAGCTCCTCGCCGCGATGACCGAGGCATGGGACACCGGCGGCCACCGCGCCGCACCGTCACCGCTGACCATCGCCGGAGCCGGAGCCGAGGCCGACGGAGTGTGCGGCTTGGACGGCTGCGCCGTCACCGGCACGCACACCTCCTGAACGCACCCGAAAACCCGTACCGCAACACCCGACGTACAGAAAGCACGATCATGTCCTACCTTCTGCGTATCGATTCCTCCGCCTCCGGCGACGCCTCCTTCTCCCGGCGAGTCGCAGACACCTTCGCCAGCAACTGGAGCGGACGCATCGTCACCCGCGACTTGGCCCGCAACCCGCTCGGCCACCTCGACGCCGCCGGCATCACCGCCCGCACAATCCCCGCCGACCGGCACACCCCTCAACAGCGGGCCGCGGCCGAACTGCAGGACGAACTCGTCGCGGAGTTCCTGGGCGCGAGCGCCTACCTGCTCGCCGTCCCGATGTACAACTACTCGATGCCGTCGGTGTTCAAAGCCTGGCTCGACCACATCATGATCCCCGGAAAGACCTTCGCCACCGGCGGGTCAGATCCTGCCTCCGGCCGTCCGGCCATCCTCGTCTCCGCCCGCGGCGGCGGCTACGGCCCGGGCACCCCGCAGCACGGCAAGGACTTCCTCATCCCGGCCGTGGAGACCATCCTCGGCGACGCACTGGGCCTCGACGTCCACACCATCGCACCGGAATTGACCTACGCACCGATCATGGAGCCTCTCAAGCACCTACTCCCCCTGCACGAGACGTCTCTTGCCGAGGCCCACGACCTGGCCCGCCGCAGCGCCGCAGACCTCTCCCCCGCGACCTGACGGCACTCGTGCGGCCTAACTTAAGGCCTAACGTGCGCGGCTTAACGTGCGGCGAGGCGCTCCATCAGGACGGCGCTGCGCGCGAGCACTTCGCGCTCCTCGGCGGTGAGTTCGAGTTCGATGGCCTGGGCGAGCCAGCCCGCCCTGCGCCCGCGTTCCTCCTCGAGCGCGGCGTGGCCGGCCGGGGAGAGCTCCAGCAGGGACTTGCGGCCGTCCGTGGGATGCGCCCGGCGCACGACGAGCCCCTGGTCCATGAGGAGTCCGACCGCTCGCGCCATGGACTGGGGGCGGACCCGGTGATCCGCGGCCAGGTCGCTGGTGGTCATGGCCCCGTCGCGGTCGAGGGTGCCGAGCACGGAGACCTGGCCGAGCGGGATGTGGTCCTCGTGCTTCACGCGTCGGGTGAGCTTGCCCATCGCGGTACGCAGTTCGGTGGCGACGGCAGCGGTCTCGGCGGTGGGCATAGGGCACTTTAACCGGTGATCACCCGTGTGGCCGTACGCGCCATCTGCGCAGCTTAATTGGACAGGCAAGCTGAACAGCCAAACTGCACAGACAAACTGAACAGCACAACTGCACAGCATTGCTGTAGAGTCTGCGCTGTCGCGGCACGCGCCAGCGTTGTCGCAGCAGGGCCGCGGCGTCCGCCAACGCGAAGGACCTCCCATGGTTTCCACCGCACTCGAGTCCACCGACATCCGTTCCGTCACCGCCCGCAGGGTCCTCGACAGCCGGGGCAATCCCACCGTCGAGGCCGACGTCCTCCTTGCCGACGGATCCCTCGGCCGCGCCATCGTCCCCTCGGGCGCCTCCACCGGCGCACGAGAGGCCGTGGAACTGCGCGACGAAGACGCCGAGCGCTGGCACGGCAAGGGCGTCGACCGCGCGGTCGCGCACGTCAACAACGAGATCGCGGCCGCAGTGGTCGGGCGCGACGCCGACGATCAGGCAGGGCTCGATGCCGCGCTCGTCGCGCTGGACGGCACGCCGGACAAGTCCCGGCTCGGCGCCAACGCGCTCCTCGGCGTCTCGCTCGCCGCCGCGAAGGCCGCTGCCGCGGCTCACCGCCAGCCGCTCTACCGCTACCTCGGCGGCGCCGACGCCCGCCTGCTTCCCCTCCCGATGATGAACATCGTCAACGGCGGCGCCCACGCCGACAACCCGCTGGACTTCCAGGAGTTCATGATCGCTCCGATCGGTGCGGAGAACTTCTCGGAGGCCGTCCGGATGGGCTCAGAGATCTTCCACACGCTGCGGCGCGATCTGCTGGCCGCCGGGCACGCCACCGGCGTCGGCGACGAAGGCGGCTTCGCGCCCGCGCTCCGTACCGCCGAGGAGGCGCTCGACTTCATCATGACGGCCGTCGAGCGCACCGGGTACAAGCCCGGCACGGACATCGGCCTGATCATGGACCCGGCGTCATCAGAGTTCTTCCGCGACGGTGTGTACGTGTACGCGGGCGAGGGTGTGCGCCGTACGTCCAGTGAGCACGCCGACTACCTGGCGAAGCTGATCGACACGTACCCCATCGTCTCCATCGAGGACCCCATGGCCGAGGACGACCTGGACGGCTGGCGCGAGCTGACCGCCCGCGTCGGCGACCGCTGCCAACTCACCGGCGACGACGTGTTCTGCACCAACGAGAACCTGCTGCGCGAAGGCATCCGCACCGGCGTCGGCAACTCGATTCTGGTCAAGGTCAACCAGATCGGCACCCTCACCGAAGCCCTCGGCACTGTCGCCGCCGCGCACCGCGCGGGATGGACGGTCGTGATGTCGCATCGTTCCGGCGAGACGGAGGACACCACCATCGCGGACCTCGCGGTGGCGACGGGCTGCGGCCAGATCAAGACCGGCTCGCTGTCCCGGTCCGACCGCACGGCGAAGTACAACCAACTCATCAGGATCGAGGAGGAGCTCGGCGCTTCCGCGCAGTACGCCGGCGGGGCAGTGCTGGCACGTCCGAATAGAAGCACTTTGTGACGCCTGGCGTCGCCACCGGCAGCGTCCCGCGACGACCCGCCGAAAACAATCCGGTTGACGGGCCCTGATTGCTCCGACAAGCTGTGCGCCGCTTGTCATCTTGTCATCTCTCTAGGTAGGGGCTGCCGACGTGGAGTTCGCACCATTCGATTCGAGCACCGCGACCGACGCGGATTACGCGGCGATCGCCGAGATGCGTGCGCGCATGCACGCCGTCGATCGGGTCGGATCTCCGCTGCCCACTCTGGCGTCCACGCTCGAGCTGATGACGAAGAAGGACGCTGCGGCCCTGGCCAGCCGCAACTTCTGGCTGGCCCGCGACGACTCCGGCCGCCTGGTCGGCTTCGGGATGGTGTCGTTCCCCGAGCAGGAGAACACGGAGACGGCGTTCGTCTCCCTCGAAGTCGACCTCGGCCGCCGCCGCGAGGGGATCGGCACCGCGTTCCTCAAGGCGGTCCTCCCGGCGGTCCAGGCCGCCGGGAGGACGCGCATCATGGCGATGAACGTCACCACCGGCGGCTCCGACGGCTCCGACGGCGAGCGCTTCGCCGTGGCACTCGGCTCGGTCTGCACGCTCCCCGGGCTGATGCAGACGCTCGAGGTCCCGTCGGTCGATCGCACGCTGTGGGACGTCCCCGCGCCGGACGGGTACCGCCTGCAGAGCTGGTCGGGTCCGGCGCCCGAGGAGCTCATGCCCTCCTACACCGTGGCGCGCAACGCCATCGCCGACAAGCCGGCCCAGGACTCGGACTGGGAGGAGATGGAATGGACGCCGGAACGCATCCGCGAGGATGAGGCCTCGTTCGCCGCGGCCGGGCAGGACTACCGGATCGCCATCGCCGTCCACGAGGCCACCGGCGAGGTCGCCGGCTTCACGGAGATCGTCGTCCGACCCTCGGCGCCCGACCTCGCCCAGCAGATCGACACCGCCGTGCTGAAGGAACACCGCGGCCACGGACTCGGCCGGGCGATCAAGGCCGAGATGATGCGCCGCCTGATGGCGGAGCGGCCCGAGATAAAGCAGGTGGCGACCACGACCGCGGCGGACAACAGCTACATGATCGCCGTGAACCACTCGATCGGTTACACCGACGCACGAGGGTTGGCGCACTTCGAGGTCTCGGTCGACGATCTGGTCGCACGGTTGGGAAACTGAGCCTAGGTGCCGCAAGGCATGACTCGGCGGCGGCCGCGACGACGTTCGCCGGCCAGCCGGGCCAGTAGGTGACTCCGCCGCTCTCCTTGTCGATGACGTTGACGGCGCTGCCGGCCTGTGGCGGGGCCGGCGGCGCGGTCGGGTCTGCGTCCGCGCGAGGGTTCGGCCGCACGCGTACGTTGAAGCCAGACATCTGCCGAGGCACCACCGGCCGGTCACCGCCCGATCACACGGCGGGCCTTCCTGAGGGCGAACGCCCCGAAGCTCGATGCGATGTATTCGAGCGGTCGACCGTTGGTCACCCAGGGCGGCAGGTAGACCAGCACGGGAGCTTCGCCGTCAGCGTCTGTCTGGGCGGTGTCGAGGACGTAGATTCCGCCCATGCCGTCGTACTGGAGGACGAGCATCGTGGCCGGCATCTGGGAATCCTGGCGTTCTTGGAGCGAGAAGCTCGCGGTCCCCATGATTTGCTGTGGGTCATCGCGGCGGCGAAACAGGCCGTAGAACTCCTCGCCCTCGATGTCACACCCGCCGATCTCGGCAAGGAAGTGCCGGTAGGAGGGTGGGAAGGTCACACCAAGGATCTGCTCGGCCTCCTCGATCAGCGCGGCGTCCGGCGGGTCCTCGTGGTAGTTGACGGTCCCGTCGTGGGTCTTGACGATGCGGATGAACGCGTCAATGTCCTCAATCGCGCTCATGTAATGCTGCCCGAGCCGATCATCATGTCCCCCTTGCGAAGCTCATGTAGATGGATGCCAAGTACTCCTCGTCGGGCACGGCATCCGGCTCTGTGACATCCAGGTCTGGAGCGGCAAAGACCAGGGACGCTCCGATGGCCGTGCGGATGGCGCTCTGGTGACCAGGGAACGTGAGCGCTGCATCGACGGCCCAAGCACAGTCAGCACGACTGAGGGCTTTCACCATCTCACTACGCGCCAGCCGCGAGCCCTCCGAGGCCGGGGCGTCCAACAGCGATGGAGGCACCGAGAGCACGAGGTCTCCGTCATGGTCCAGACCGAGAAGGATTACGCGGCCTTCGCTCACGCTGACTTCGAGACTCTCGAACCTCGCGGCGAACTCCGCCCTCTCGGGCGGCGGCTCGAAGGCCAGGCCGAGATCCGCCAAGGCAGCCGACAGCCCAGTCGCCTCCATCCCCACACGCAGCGGCCCGATACGCCCGGTCTTGGCGAAGGACGCGACGAACTCTGCGAGGGCGCTCATCGGGAACGACCTCCAGACTCCTCCGGCGCCGGCTTAACAGCCTTCAGGAGTTTAACCAACGGACGGGCTCGCACTGGCCTTCGCCGTGTGGAAGTCGCAACAAGGCACCGCGACATGATCGCGAACACGGAGCTGCCGCCACTCGACATCCCAGGGTACGAGGGCGGGCCGTTCATCCATCGCCCGCAACTGCTCAACGAGCACCTGTTCGTGGTTGGACACCTTTACGGGTGCGTGCAGAGCGAGCAGGCCGAGGAAGCCTTGTTCGGCGCCGACTATGACGACGCCGCGGGACTCAACAGTGACCTACTGCAGGGTGAGGACTGGTCGGTGTTCACCGTGCCCCTCGCCGACCGTCACCGGCTCTACATCGTCTACCGCGCCTTCCCGGACGAGTCAGGCATCGACTATCTGGCGCACCACCCCGACTGGGAGCAGGCCGAAATGCTGGCCATCGACGACGGCCACTTCCGCGGCCCGGGACTGCGCTGGCATGAGCTCGAGGCGGCCGCGTTCAACACGCTGCCCGGTGGCAGCACCCAGGATCCGCATGCCCGGCTGCTCCTACTGCTGCCCGCCCTTGGCGACGACCAGATCGACGGAAGGGCGGTCGCGTCCGTGGCGGAGGCTCTGGCCGCACGCACCCAAGTCGATGACCCCGAACGGGCCGCCACACTCCTGCTCGACGGGCAGGGCCAAGCCGGCCCGGCCCACTGGCAGGCCGACGACCAAGGTGTGTGGACGTGCGACGGCAGGTACGCCTTTCGCACTCCAGGCGCCCTGCCGCCCGCACGGCTCGCTCGCATCTCCGCCGCGCTCAATCCGATAGGAGAGATCATTTGACGGTGAACTCGCGAGATTCCGTATGCCGCTGACAAAGAGCCCTTACTCAGCGAGCATGAATTTCGGGTGGTCGGGCGCGAGTGTGATGCCGTAGCCTGACGATGTGAGGACCCAGCAGGCCCATGACTCGAACTGGTACCCGCTCTGCTACCTCGATACGGGTATCGTCCCCCGCCTGACCCGCACGCTCGACACCCTGTTCGGTGGTGGCCCCGGAAAATCCGGCGTCCAGGCAGGGGAGACAGAGCTCAGGGTGCACGCGGTCGGTTTCAAGCTGACGGTGCCCCGGTCATCGGTGCGCCACGCAGCCCGCGCCGGTGCGCCGGTGCGCGGTACCACCGGCGTGCACGGGCGAAACGGCCACTGGTTGGTCAACGGCCCGCCGGACAACTTCGTCCGACTTCAGTTCGATCCGCCGGCCTACTTGCCGCGCCGATCCAGCATGTTGTTTTTCAGGCCGCCCGTGCACAGCCTCATGGTGAGCCTGCAGGACCCGGACGGCTTCATCGCCGCCGTCAGTCCGGCCGTCGAGAACTGATTCACTCCGACTCCGCGCGGGGAGTACTAGGCAGATATCCGCGTCGCGGGCCGGGCAGTTGCCCGGCCCGCGACGCGAATGTCCGACGACTACTGCCTGGGCCGGGCCTGATGCGGCGAGCCGTTGTACTCGGCCACGCCGTTCGGGGCCGCATTGGCAGACACGGCGAACTCGCCGTCGCCGGGCAGGGGGCCGGCGCCGGCCATGGCCAAGGGCTCTCCGGCCGGCGCGGCGGCGCGGGCCCTGCGCACTCGGACCTCCTTGCTGAGCCGGTATCCACCGAGGATCATGAACAGCGGACCGGCCACGTCGAGGATGAGGGCCTCGCGCTTGTTGTTGGCCTGCTGGCCGGCCAGGTCGGCGTCGGTGGTCCTGCCTTGGTAGGTGATCACGCAGGTGTCGCCCTGCTGCATGGTCTGACCGCCGCAGTCGGCGGTGTTGCTCCGCACCCATAGCGCGCCTATAACGAAGAGCACTCCCAGCCCGATGGTCAGCACAGCGGCGATCAGGGCCGGGGTGGTACCGGGACGTAAGGAGGATCTGGCCATGGCGGGTCGCTCTCCCGGGCGGCTGGAAGGTACACGTCGCAGACCACTTCCGAAACTCCATCGGGCGGTTCCGCGGACCCGGACTCGCCGGGACTGGCGCGCATGCTATCGGTACTGAGACCCCATTACACAGGGCCGAGTGTTCCTGGCTTATCAATATAGGACTGATTCGCCCCGAATAAGCCGGACCTCATCAGGGCTCGAACCAAGATGAGCGCGCCGACGGGGAGTGACGGCGTGCCAGGTCGGACCCGCCGGGAACCGCTGTGCTCGCGCTGACGTCAACGTGCCGTGGGGTGGCGTCGGGCCGCCGCAGTGATCGGAGAGTGCGAGTCGATGCGGCGTTTAGCTGGCTTCGTTGCGGTGTGTTCAGCTGCGGCGGCTTCGGTGGTTTTGGCGCCGGCGCAGGGGTGGGCGGGCACGGCGTGGCCGACGGTCGGGACGCTGAAGAGCTCGATCAGTGCGCCCTCGACGGCTCACGCGGGGAGCACGTACTCCTTCAGCGACACGATAAGCCAGACCTCGTCGGACACGATGCTCGTGGACGGCACGCTCCTGACGGTCTGGCTCCCCTCGGACAACAGCGCGTACGTGGCCAGCAACAACGCTGTGAAGTGGTTCAACCCGGCCACCGGCTCCTGGCAGTCGCCCACGAGCGTGGAGAACTCCACCGGGCAATACGAATGGGACCTCGGCTCGTTGTCGAACTGGCTGCCCCTGAAGCCTCACGCGTCCATGACCCTCAAGTTCCAGCTGTCGCTGCGCTCCTCTCTGCCCGCGGGGACGTATCACGTCTTTTTCCAGGACGCCTGGGCCTACGAGCTCGTCAACGCGGCCGGCGCTCCGATCGACGCCGACCTCGACACCCCGGACTTCCAGACGACGTTCGTCATCGGGGGCAGTTCGAGCACGTCGGGCAAGGGAGGCAAGCCGAGCTCGGGCACGTCCGCCACATCGAAGACCTCTGCCAAGGCCCCCACACCCGCGAAGAGCACCCCGACGGCCGCGCATTCGAGCCCTGCGGCATCGGCCTCGGCGTCGCCATCGCCCTCGCCCTCAACCTCTTCGCCCACGCCGGCGACATCCTCGTCCGAGGCGAGCACGCCGATCCCGGCGAGCAGTCGGTTCGACCCGGTCCTGTCCGCGTCGAGCAGGTCTGACACCGCGCGGCGGGTGCTCTGGCCACTCTCCTTCGTCCTGATGGCGGGCGCGTCGGTGGCCTACATCGCGTTCCGTCGGCGACGAGTGCGCGACAAGGAATGACATCTTGGAGCCAGCTGGCGGCCCTACTGCGAATTGATGATCGGCTGGGTGCTCGTGGGCGAGACGGGCTGCAGTTCAAGACGAAAATCGCTGCCGGCGGGCCCTTCCTCGGAGAGAGTGCCGGGCCTGCGTGGCTGCTGCCGTTGGAGGGGCGGGCTGAGGTTCGGGATGGTGAGGTAGCGGGGGCGTGCTCTCTCGCCGGAAAATACAACTGTTCGAGGGCATGGCGAAGCGCCCCGGCTGGCCCCGGGGGTTTAGTGTTCGTGTCCTGTTATGCCCGGGTGAGGGTGACGGTGTAGCCGAGGTTTTCCAGGGCGCGTTGGTGGTTGCGGGTGGCGCGGGCCTGGTTGAGGTGGCGTTCGTGCCAGTCGGGTCCGAGGTCGCGGAAGCGTAGGGCGGGGTCGTTGATCAGGTGCCAGGCGATCTCGAGGATGTTGCGGGCGATGGCGGTCTGCGCCTTCTTCTTCGGCATATGTCTGATCAGCCGGCGGTAGCGGGCGCCGAGGAAGGTCTGGCCGCGTTTGGCGCTGTTGGCGGCCTGTCCGAGGGGTCCTTTCAGCCACCGGTTGCCTTTCCCGGTCGGGCCGTGGGTGTTCTTCGACCCGGACTGGATGGCGCGCGGGGTCAGCTTCGCCCAGGAGGCGAGGTGGCCGGGGGTGGGAAAGGCGCTCATGTCCAGGCCGATCTCCGCGACGATCGCCTGCGCGCAGGCGCGCCCGACCCCGGGGATCTCATCGAGGCGTTCGAGCACGCCCATACCGTCCGGGGGCCGGGGGCCGCCCGCCTCGAGGTCCCGGATCCTGCGCTCGATCTCGGCGTCGAGCTCGGCGATCTGCGCGTCCAGGCGGTCGTTGTTGGCCAGCAGCAGGCGCAGCTGGTAGGCGTGGTGTTCGGTGAAGCGGCCCTCGAGGGTCTTGCGCAGCGCCGGAATCTTGTTGCGCAGCGTGCCCCGGGCCAGGTCCGCGATCACCGCCGGGGAGCGCTGCCCGCTCACGAGCGCATCGAGCATCGCGCGCCCGGAGACCCCGAACAGGTCCGAGGCCTCGAGCGAGAGCTTGATCAGCGCGTCCTCCAAGACCTTCTCCACCCGGTTGCGGTACCGGGTGCGCTCACCGACCAGCACCTCGCGCAACCGGGTCAGGTCCTGCAACTCCCGCACCGGCCGGGGAGGTATGAACGAGGCGCGCAGCATCCCGCGCTCGGCCAGCTTCGCCAGCCACACCGCATCGAGCCGGTCGGTCTTGGCCCGGCCCGGCACGTTCTTCACATCCCGGGCGTTGACCAGCCACACCCGCAGCCCACGGGACTCGAGCAGGTAGAAGAACGGCCGCCAGTAATCCCCGGTCGCCTCCATCACCACCAACTCCACCCCCTGACACACCAGAAGGTCGCCCAACTCGTTGATCGCCGAGGTGAGCGCGGCCACCTTCCAGGTCCGCTGCACCCGCCGCGCACCGGCCCCGGGCACCCGCAGACACACCACCGCCGACGCCTTGGCGATATCGAGCGCTGCCACCCGCTCGACACGCCCGTCGGCTTCCTGCTCATCCCGCCAAACCATCATCTGATCGCCCATCAGGGCCTCCTTGCGATCCCGCGCTCCCCCGAGCCGGCACCCCGTGCCCGCCACCCGACAGGCCACCCGAGGAACGCCAAGTCTCGCCGGCGTGCTCGAAGCAACAAGTCACAGCCCCGGATAGCAGCCCGTGTCAGACTCCTCGACGGGATACGAAACCCAAGAGAACTCGACCTCACACAGGCGGCGGGCACAAGCCCATTTTCACGCCGTCAAGGCGTCACCGGAAGGGGACAGGAAGACTCCTCGGTCGGTCCCCGGAGGCAATCAGGAACCTGCCGGGAGGTCAAGCGGCGGACGGCCTCCGTTGATGCTGGATCTTGCATGGCGCCGCTTGACCTCCCGGCAGAACCCTGATCGGGCTTCGCCTGCCCGACCGAGGAGAGAGCCCACCCCCTGGGGGAGTGGTGCGAGCTGCGCTCGGGCCGGATCCCGTCCCGTGGCCCGGCCGCGCTCGATCCGGAAGAATCCTGCATCACCGTTCTGGGCCGCTCTTTTGTTCTCTACTGTTCCAACGCCGGGGAGCGCGCCCGAGTTCCCCGGAAGTATCCGGAATTCTCTATAACAGGTAAAGGCCGGATTCACGGTTTTTGTCGGTGGCGGCGGCTAGCATGGAAGCGTACGAGGAATCGGGGCTTGCGTCGGGAGGGAGGTGGACGGGGTGGATGGGCAGATGACGTCAGGGGTGAGGCCGAAGACGGTGCAGGATTTCCCCTCGGGGGACTCTGCTGGCGAAGTCGGGGGTGGTTTGGTTAGGCGGGTTTGCCGATGTGGTGGGTGTCGTAGAGGGCTTGTATACGGGTGGGTCGGCGGGGTTTGGTCTGGGTGGGCGCGTAGTGCGCGCCGAGGCGTCTGATGTTGATCGCGATGCCGGTCAGGACGTTTTGGAGGTGGTTTTTGGGGAGCCCGCGGTAGCGGGAGTGGCGTAGATCGCTGATGCGTACGGCCTGGGAGATGGTGCCCTCGATACCGGCGCGCTGGTTATAAACCTTCTGCCATTCTGGGGTGTGCTGGGTGCGGATCGCGTTCATGCGGGCCTCGTAGGGCTCGCGGGGTGAACGACCAGCACGCGTGGCCGAGGGGCCGGCGCGCTCAGACAGGCGGTGCGTAGCGGGCAGGGTGTGCAGTCGCGGCGGGAGAAGCTGAAGGCGACCAGCCCGTTCTTCTGCCCGCGCATCGGGTTGCTCACCTTCTCGCCCGGGCAGCGGGCGCGCCCGGTGTCCCAGTCGATCTCGAACTCGCCGGGCTGAAGGTCCCGGTCTTCGCGCCCCGCCCGCTCGAGACGGTGACCGGCGCGATCAGGGTGATGCCGTGGCCGGCCGCGGCGATGAGGTTCGCGGCGGTGGGATACCCGGCGTCCATCACATGCACGCCCGGGCCCAGCCCGCGCGCCAGGAGCCGTTCCTGGATATCAGTTGTCTGCGCGGAATCCTGCACGGTCGCCGCGCTCGTGGCGACATCCGTGACCAGGTGCGGGAGATCCTCGTCGCAGGACTCGGTCAGGTGGACCTTGCCTCCCTCCCACCCGCTCGCGCGTTTGACCGCGTAGCGGGCATCCGGGTCGTACGGAGAGATCGGCAACTCGGCCGCGGGCGGCAGGTCGGTGACGGCTTTGAGCACCCATCCGCCGCCCTCACTCCGCTCGAAGTGCTGCTCCCAGACCTGGGCGAGCAGCCGTACCTGCGGCAGCCTAAGGACCCACCCGGCCGTGGGGTCCGCCTTAAGCGTCTCGAGCAGCAGCGAGCCGTCCGCGCCGAACCGCCCGGCCAACTCCTCCATCGTGGCCTTGCCCCGCCCGCGCCCGATCAGCCGGGAGGTCTCGACCTTGCGCCCGTACCGCTCCTCCCACCCCGGCGCCAGCAGCGGCACGACCCGCTCCGGAGCGACCCGCGCGATCTCCTCGAGCGCCGCACGCACACTCTCGCCGAGCATCTCGACCCGGCCCAGCGAGCGCACCGCCGCGAGCACATGCGTCGAGTCCGTACGCGCCCGCCCGCCCGCGCGCACCAGCCCGGCCGCCTTGAGCTTGTCCAGCACGGTATCGAGCAGCGCGTCCGCGCGCCCCGGCTCGGCCAGCCGGGCCCGGAACTCGGCCAGCACCGACGCGTCGAACCCGGTCTCAGCCACATCCAGGCCCAGCGCGTACTTCCACGAGATCCGGTCCGCCATCGCCACCACCGCCTCCCGGTCCGAGAGGTTGTGCAGGAACTGCAACACCGTGACCATCGCCAGCAACCCCGGCGAAAGCGCGGGCCGGCCGAGCGCCGCAAACATCCCGGCGAACCGCTCGTGCTCGAAATCCTCATCGGCGAACAACGGCCCGAGCGCATCACGCACCCGCATCTCGCCCGTGCCCTTCGGATGCACCGCCCACGCCAACGCGGCCGTCGCCGCCGGAACCCCACCAGCCCGCACAGGACGAAACACCACAAGCCCCTCAATCACCCAGCCGACACGACCACCCAGCCTGCCACAAAATCAGACCACGACTTCGCCAGCAGAGTCCTCGGAGTGCGACCGAGCCGCGCGACCCTGCGCGCTGCGGGCACACCGGGTGAATCGCACGAGGGCGATGCAGAATTCTTCCGTGTTGAGCGTGGACGGGCCGCGGGATCCCTTCGCGCGGGTCGGGGATCGAATTGGTCGGATCAGGATGATGCAGAATCGTTCCGCATGGAGCGCGCTCGGGCCACAGGACGGGACCCGGGCCCGAGCGCAGCTCACACCACTCCCCCAGGGGGTGGGCTCTCTCCTCGGTCGGGCAGGCGAAGCCCGATCAGGGTTCTGCCGGGAGGTCAAGCGGCGCCCTGCACAATCCACCACCATCGACAACCACCGCCGCTTGACCTCCCGGCAGGTTCCTGATTGCCTCCGGGGACCGACCGAGGAGAGAGCACACCCCCGCAACCCCACCACCCCGAATCCCAACCCGCCCCGTCACGCCAGCACCCACGCAACCCCGGCATCTCTCTCCGAGGGAAGGGCTTGCCAGCGGCGCCTTTCGATCTTGAAACCCCAGCCCGCGCCGCCAACGCCACGGGTGGGCGGGTGGCAGCAAACCCGGGCGGCGCGAAGCGCCCGACCACACCCCGACGACCACCCCGACCCGGCAGGCCATCAGGCCTCACGAACACCCAGCCGATCATCAAGTCGGGTTAGAGCTGCGTGCCGACGCGGGCAAGGCTGTCGCGGCGTTCTTCGGCTTGGCAGGATGCTGGAAACCCGCCGCCGGTGAGGGCCGCAACCATATCGCGGTACTCGGTGCCTCCCGGGAGGTCCGGTTCGCGGTGCAGCTGGCGGCGGATCACCGTCACGCGCGTTTGATCCCGCGGGTCGTATCCGTCCCTTTCCACGGTCTCGAACCACATGCCGACCCCGCGCCGCTGCCATGCCGGGCGCTCCTCGAACGCGGGACCGTAGTCGGCCAGGGCTTCCTCCTTGGCGCCGCGGGCCATTGCCTCCATGCGACGCTGCGCCTGCCGCGCGGTCAGGCCGTTCTGGCGAAGCGCCCAGTAGAGGCAGGTGTTGAGGGCGTTGCGCTGGGCGTCGGCTTGGCGCCAGGCGAAGTAGTCGACGACGTCGCCTACTGCGTCACCGGTCCAGATGCGCGAGTCGAAGGAGACGCTTTGCGCGGCAGCGTGGGTGAAGGCGGCGCTTGCGGTGGCGGCGCTGAGCGAGACGAGCTTCTCCACGCTCCGGCCGAAGGAGCCGTCAGAATGCGCCAGGAGCAAGGAGATCTCGTCGCTCTGCGTGTAGACGTAAAGGCCGGCGAACTCCTCGATCATCGCAGCGGCCGTGGTGGCCATGAGTTCGCCGAACCGGTCGTCGAAGGGCTTGCCGAAGTGCGCATTGGTCAGGGACGTGAACCCCCGGCCGTCCACGCGGATGACGATCCACTGTCCCTCGGGGACGGACAGCGCGTGGTACCGCTCGCGTTCGCGCTGTGCGGCCTCGAGCTCGCTGAACTTCACCACGCACCTCCCGCGTTCGGATCGCTTCAGTCTCGCGTATCCGCCATCGCAGGGGCCAACGAATAGCGACGGAGACGTCTGAGACCAACGGCTGGCCGCGACGGGAGCGCATTCAGCGGCACATGGCCCTAGCGAGAAGCGCCGCTTGTTCGCGTACGCTGCCCTGCCATCCGTCGCCGAACCCCGTTTCGGCACCGACCTGCACATCGTGCAGGCTGCTCGCGGCGGTCAACGGCTCCGGCCAGCGCAAGCTGGCACCGGCGCGCTCGGCCAGGACGACGCATGTGGCGATGAAGCCGTCGGAGAGCGCCGTCATGACGGTGTGGTTCGTGCGGCTGCGCCAGTCCAACAATGTGCTGACGAACTCTCCGAGGAGGGCGCCGTCGACCTCGGCCTCGTCCTCCTCCATCGGGCCGATCCCTGAGGTCATACCGATCTGGGCCTCGAATACGCTCGCCTGCTGCAAGAACAACCCCGATGCGCCGTTCGACGGGCTCCACAACGCCACGTCTGCCAGCCGAAAATACTGGCTCATCAGGCTCCTTCCGACCAGCAGACGACCCAGTGGCCGATCTTCCCCGGGGTGACACCAGGATGACAGACTCCGCTGCGCGAGTATCGAAGATATATAGGCGCCCGAGCGACACTGCCGGAAAGTCGGGGTTGTCGTGAGGAGTCCCATGATCAGCGAGGCCGGCTCGTGGCAGCCGTTGACAATCTCTCCGGGCACGGTGGGTGACACCGGAGGGGATGGCGGTCTGCTCGGCTATCTCGGGGACGGCGACCGGCTCAGTGCACTGCTGACCGAGCACAAGGCTCTGGTGTTCCGGCAGTTCGAGGTGAGCACGGAGCAGCTCGGCGCCGTGCTCGACCTGATGCTGCCGAACCGCTTGGCCTACGTGCACGGCAACTCCCCGCGCACCAAGGTGGGGCGCAACGTCTACACCTCCACCGAGTACCCGGCCGAGTTCACCATCTCCATGCACAACGAGCTCTCCTACGCCGCGGCGTGGCCGTCCCGGTTGGCCTTCTACTGCGAGCGGGCAGCCGCGAGCGGCGGTGCGACACCGGTGGTGGACGCGGCCCGCTGGCTCGAGGAGCTCGATCCGCAGGTGCGCGAGGCGTATGCCGGCGGCGTGCGCTACCAGCAGAACCTGCACGGCGGCGCGGGCCTGGGCAAGAGCTGGCAGGACACCTTCGAGACCGTGGACCGCGACGAGGTCGAGGCCTTCCTGTCCGAGTCCGGGGCCGAATGGAAGTGGATCGGCAACGGTGTGCGGATCAGCCAGATCCGGCCGTCCACCGCTCGCCATCCGGTGACCGGCACGGAGGTCTGGTTCAATCAGTCCGATCAGTGGCATCCCGCGGCGCTGGGCGACGAGACCGCGCTGGCGCTGGCGAAGGTGATGCCGGCCGAGGAGCTGCCGCAGTCGGTCACTTTCGCCGACGGCAGCCCGATCCCGGCCGAGTACGTCCTCCAGGTGCGCGACCGGGGGCTGGCGGCCGCCGTCGATGTGGACTGGCACGCCGGCGACCTGCTGCTGATCGACAACGTTCTGGTCGGACACGGTCGGCGGCCGTATGCCGGCGAGCGGCGGGTGCTGGTGGCGATGTCCCGATGACCGAGCGCATGCTGCCGGCCGTGGTCGAGGCCGCCGGATCACAGGAGTCTGTCACCGGCCGGATTCGGGCCGAGCACGACGAGATCCACAAGCTGCTCGTCGAACGCGGCGCGGTGCTGCTGCGCGGGTTCGAGATCGGCGGGGTGGACGGGTTCGACGCGGTCGTGCGGGAGCTCTCCGGCGCGCCGCTGACCTACTCCGAGCGCTCCTCGCCGCGCAGCACCATCAAGGGCCAGGTCTACACCTCGACGGACTACCCGCCGAACGAGGAGATCTTCCTGCACAACGAGAACTCGTATCAGGCCGTGTGGCCGCTGACGCTTTACTTCTACTGCATCACCGCCCCGCTCACCCTCGGCGCCACACCGCTCGCCGACATCGGCGAGGTCTACCGGTCGATCGACCCGGATGTGCGCGAGGAGTTCCGCCGGCGGCGATGGACCGTGGTGCGCAACTTTCATCCCGACTTCGGTGTGCAGTGGCAGCACGTGTTCAACACCGAAGACCGGGACGCCGTCGCGCGGTACTGCGCCGGCCGGGGCATCGAGCTGGAGTGGCGCGACGGCGGCGGCCTGCGCACCCGCGCGGTGCGCGACGCCGTCCACCGGCACCCGGTCACCGGCGAGGAGACCTGGTTCAA
This sequence comes from Actinospica robiniae DSM 44927, assembly GCF_000504285.1. Lineage (NCBI taxonomy): Bacteria > Bacillati > Actinomycetota > Actinomycetes > Catenulisporales > Actinospicaceae > Actinospica > Actinospica robiniae. The sequence goes on from NZ_KI632511.1 coordinate 3,613,974, forward strand.
CCACGCGACGTTCTTCCACATCACCACTCAGGCTGCTGACGTGCAGACCGGCCTGCGCACCTTCTTCGCCGACGAGGACCTGCCGACCAACACGTACTACGGCGACGGCGGCCGGATACCGGACGACGTGATGGAGCATCTGCGGGGCTGCTACCAGGCGGCTCGCACCCGCTTCGACTACCGGGCCGAGGATGTGCTCGTGGTCGACAACATGCGCGTCGCGCACGGCCGTGAATCCTTCACCGGGCCGCGCAAGGTCGCGGTCGCGATGGCCACGCCCTCGGGCTGAGGCCGGATCGGAATCGGGGCGATGAGCCGATACCCTGACCCCATGACTGACCGGTGGCTGCGGGTGCTGCGACCCGTGGCCCGGCCCCGGCTTCGCCTGGTGTGCCTGCCGCACGCGGGCGGGACGGCGTCCTTCTTCCAGCCGTGGGCCGAGCTGATGCCGCCGGACGTGGAACTTCTCGCGGTGCGCTATCCGGGCCGGCACGACCGGTACGGCGATCCCTTCGCCGAGTCCATGGAGCAGCTCGCCGATCCGGTGGCCGCCGCGCTCGAGCCGCTGCTCGACCGGCCGATCGCGCTGTTCGGCCACAGCATGGGCGCCACCGTGGGGTACGAGGTCGCGGTCCGGCTCGAGGCCGCCGGCCGCCCGCCGGTCCGGCTGTTCGTCTCCAGCCGCAGAGCCCCGCACCTGCCGTTCGAGGAGAACCTCGCCGACCTGCCCGACGACGATCTGGTGGCCGAGGTGCGCAAACTCGGCGGCGTGGACGACGGGTTGCTGGACCTGCCCGAGATGCGGGCCATCGCGTTGCCCTCGTTGCGGGCCGACTACCGGCTGGTCACCGCCTACTGCCCGGCCGAGCCGGTCAAGACGAGCGTGCCGGTGGTCGCCTACACGGGCCTGGCCGACCCCGGCTGCACCCTGGACGAGGCCCGGGCCTGGGCGGAACTGAGCCTCGGCGGGTTCGAGTTGCGCGTGTTCCCCGGTGATCACTTCTACCTGGTGCCGGAGCGGGAAACGCTGCTGGCGCATCTGTTCTCCCGACTGCGGTGACCGGCCGGGAACACCCGGAGGATCCTTGTCCGCACGTGGAATCGGCATGATCAGGGGTGGTGAACAAGGCCTTTTATCTCCCTTCTTTTCAAACGCGAAACACGAATGTGAATTCATGTCCGGCAACCCCGGGGAAACATCGAATGTCGGGTTCTTAGCGTTGCTGTGGTATTTCGTTTTCCGTACGCCGCGTGCGTACACTGCGGTACAATCAGAATCGTGATCCGCTCTGCTTGAAGCGATACAGGGCCGGGCCGGCTGACTGCCGTTCGCCGGCGGGGAATCCAACGCTCAAAGCTGGGGGAAGAACCATGGCAGTCAGTTCCACGCAGCCTCCGAACGGGGACGAGACCGCCGCGGCTCATTCGCCGCCGGCCGGCCCGGGGGCCTCGGCCTCCGGCACGCGGCGGACGGCGGACACCGGCGATCATCCGGCCCTGGCCATCCACCGCATGCTGACCGAGGAGATCGCGGTGGTCAACGAGCGCTGGCGGCAGTTGCAGCGCAACTGCGAGGTCCTGCTGTCGATGGCGGCCGGGCCGGGCGTGAGCACCGCGTCGGAGACGGCGGAGCATCCGCCGCAGCGGCTGACCGGGTTGTCCGCGGTACATCAGGCCGTTCAGGTTCTGGTGTTCCAGGCCCGCGATGAGATCCTGGCCTTCCCGCCGACGCCGGCGCACCCCGACTGCGCCGCCCTGACCGACCGGATGCTGAACCAGGCGGCGGCCCGGCCCGGGGTGCGGATCCGGGCGATCTACCCGGAGTCGGTGTACGCCACGGCCGGCTTCGACGAGTCGGCGCCCGCCGACGCGCAGGGGCACCCGCTCCCGGACGGCGCACCGGAGGAGGCCGGTCCGGAAAAACCCGGCGCCGGCCTCGAGGACGCGGTCACCGGTTCGGCGGCCCTCGACATCGAGACCTTCGAGGCCGACTCCGACTCGGAGACGGAGGGCGCGGAACCGGCCGGGTCCGGGCCCGTGCCGGTCCGGGCGCCGTACCAGCTGCGGATCGCCCCCGAGGGCACCGAGGCGCGGATCGCCCCCGAACTGCCGCTGTGCATGCTGGTGGTCGACGGCGGCGTGGCCCTGGTCTCCGACGATCCCGCGCGCGGCGCGCTGCTGATTCGGGACGCCAGCACGGTCGCCGCGCTGCGCGCCCTGTTCGAGTCCTACTGGATCCAGGCCAAGGCGCCGGCCTCGGACGACGAGTCGCAGGAGTGCAGCCCGCTGGACCGGGCCATCCTGCGCCAGCTGGCGACCGGCAACAAGGACGACGCGGTCGCCCGGCTGCTGGGCATCTCGGTGCGCACACTGCGCCGCCGGGTCGCCGACCTGATGCAGCGGGTCGAGGCGCAGTCCCGGTTCGAGCTCGCCATCGAGGTCGCCGCCCGCGGCTGGGTCAGCCCGGCCACGCTCCGCTCCGCGCGCCCAGGCGCCGTGCGGGACTCCGCCGTACGGGACTCCGGCGCGCAGAACCGGGCCGCGCCCGAGCCCCGGCCGGCGCGGGACTACCCGCCGGAATGGGACGAACCGGGAGTCGGCGCACGCACCTTGACGCGCCGCCGCTGACCACCGGCCGCGAGCGTACCGCCACCGACCGCGAGCGGAGTGGGCGCGACTCGCCGGCTCAAGTGGCAGCGTTCTGCCATGGCAGCTCTTTCCGGCCGCAGAAGGCGGTTCGAACACGCCGGGTCGGCTTTAGTGGATTCCAGGCGTGCGAACGGGGGGGACTAGTCTGTTGACCCGACGCGCGCGTCTCGCCATTTGATATTTAGGGGAAGGCCTCGACGCGACATGGAATTTCGCATCCTCGGCCCGGTGGAGATGTGGGACATGGGCTCTGAGATACCCATCGACGGCCCGAAGGAGCGCACGGTGCTGGCGGCGCTTCTGTTGGCAAAGGGTCGGACGGTGTCCGACGCGGTGCTGCTGGACCTCCTCTGGGGTGAAAGCCCGCCGAAAACGTATACATCACAGCTTTACACCTACATTTCTCGGTTGCGCAAGAGATTCGGTACGGGAACCGCAATACTCCGTCAACATCCCGGCTACCTGATCAAGACCGGCGACGGCGTCCTGGACAGCGACCTGTTCGAGCGGTACGCCGCGCAGGGCCGTGAGGCGCTGCGGCTGGGCCGCCCGGAGACGGCCGCCGAGCTGCTGGGCGCCGCGCTGGCCCTGTGGCGCGGGCCGGCCCTGGCGAACGTCAGCCAGTCGCTGATCGACGCCGAGGCCGACCGGCTGGAGGAGGCGAGGATGGCGGTGCTGGAGAACCGGATCGAGGCGGATCTGGCCCTCGGCCGGCACAGCCAGCTGGTCTCCGAGCTCTCCGGCCTGGTCGTGCGGCACCCGCTGCACGAACGGCTGCGCGCCCACCTGATGACCGCGTTGTACCGCTGCGGCCGCCAGGGCGACGCGATGAGCGTGTACCAGGACGGCTGCCGGATCCTGTCCAACGAGCTCGGCGTGTATCCGGGCCGGGCGCTGCGGGAGGCGCACCAGTTCATCCTGCACGGGCGGGACCTCGTCCCCTCCCGCTAGTGTCCCTGCCCGGAAATCCGCTGCGGCTTGCGCGGCGGATCCGCGAGGAGACGGGCGCGGCCCGGTCCGTCCGGCCGCGTCCGGCTCAGCTCACTGTGACGTCGCCGTCTCCGGTCCGGGCCGTGATCGTGTGCGAGCTGCCCGAGTCGACCGGCACGCTGACGGTGCGCTGCCCGGTCTGGGCCTCGGCGGTCACCTGGTAGCCGGCCGAGCCGCCGGGGACGGAGACGGTGACGTTGCCGGTGCTGGTGACGGCGGAGACGGTGTCCGGGGCGTTCGCGAAGCCGAGCGAGACGTCCCCGGTGTCGCCGTGGACCGTGACCGCGCCGGCGGCGAGTTCGGTCCCGGTGACCGTCCCGGTGTCCGAGCCGACCTGGATCCGCCCGCCGACCCCGGCGAGGTTGACGTCGCCGGTGCCGACGGTGGCGTCGAGGCCCCCGGTCAGATCCTGCACCGACAGATCGCCGTCGGTGGTGCGGGAACTCACCTCGGTTCCCGCCGGGACCTGCACGGTGAAGTCGACGCTGCAGTGCGACTGGCTCGGGCAGCTGGACTTGATCACCAGGGTGCTGCCGCTCCAGGACTCCGAGACGGAGGGCTTGGTCTTGTTCCACTCCAGGTGGGCCGAGATGCTCTCCGCGCCCGAGTTCCCGGCGGACAACGAGATGTTCCCGGAGTCCACGGTGAGCTCGACCTTGGAGATCGTGTGCTGATAGCTGCTGTGCTGATCGGTCTGGTCGGTCGGCCCGGCGGTGACGGCGGCGCACCCGGCCGCACCGGCGGCGAGCAGGCCCAGTGCCGCCGCGCCGCACACCGCGGCCCCCCGGCGCCTGCGCCCGGACGGCGGTCCGGAAACGTGTACAGACATCGCTGCTCCTTCGATTTCGAGCATGCTGCGCGGTACTTCCCGCCCCGGGGTTCGGGGCCGGGCTACGGGGCCAGGAACTGCAGGACGGCCAGGACCCGGCGATGGTCGGTGTCGGTCATGGTGAGGTCGAGCTTCATGAAGATGCTCTTGACGTGCTTGGCCACCGCGCTCTCGCTGATCACCAGCTTGCTCGCGATGCCGTAGTTGGACCGGCCCTCCGCCATCAGCGAGAGCACGCCGAGCTCGCGCTCGGTCAGCTCGCCCAGCGGATTGCGGGCCTTGCTGCGCACCAGCAGCTGGGCCACCACTTCGGGGTCCAGCGCGGTGCCGCCGTCGCCGAGCCGGCGCAGGGTCTCGATGAACGACTCCACGTCCGCGACCCGGTCCTTGAGCAGGTAGCCGACCCCGGCGGTGTCCCGGGTCAGCAGGTCGGTGGCGTGGCGCTCCTCCACGTACTGAGACAGCACCAGCACCGCCACCTCCGGCCACCGCTGACGCAGCGTCAGGGTCGCGCGCATCCCCTCGTCGGTGAAGGTGGGCGGCATCCGGATGTCGACTATGGCCAGGTCCGGCTGGTGCTCTTCGACCAGGGCCAGCAGCCGTTCGGCGTCCCCGGCGCAGCCGACCACCTCGAATCCGGCCCAGTCCAGCAGCCGCTCGAGCCCTGCCCGCAGCAGGACCGAGTCCTCCGCGATCACGATGCGCACGGCAGTTCCACCACCAGGAGTGTCGGGCCGCCGGCCGGACTGTCGACGGACATGGTCCCGTCCAGGGAGCGCACCCGCTGGCCCAGGCCGCGCAGTCCGGATCCGCGGCTCGGGTCCGCGCCGCCGCGGCCGTCATCGGACACGATCACCCGCAGCAGGCCGCCGTCCTGTTCGACCACGATGTCGACCCGGCGGGCCTGGGCGTGCTTCGCCACGTTGGTCAGGGCTTCGGAGACCACGAAGTAGGCGACCGTCTCCACCGCGCGCGGCGGCCGTTCGGGCAGCTCCACCAGCAGGCGCACCGGCACCGGGGAACGGGCGGTGATCCCGGACAGGGCCGCGTCCAGGCCCATCTCGTCGAGCACTGCCGGGTGCAGCCCGCGGACGAAGTCGCGCAGCTCCTCGAGGGCCAGCTTGGCCTCGTCGTGGGCCTGCTCGATCGCGGTGCGCACCGACTCGGGCACCTCGGTCAGGGTGGTGCGCGTCATGCCCAGATTCAGGGCCAGGGAGACCAGGCGCTGTTGCGCGCCGTCGTGCAGATCGCGTTCGATCCGGCGGCGCTCGGCGTCCGCGGCGTCGATCATCTCGGTGCGGCTCTGGGTGAGCGTCTCGACCCGGCGGGTCAGCTGGTCCTTGCCGCTGAGCGAGAGCAGCCCGTGCGCCAGCGCCACGTTGAGCCGGACGGCGGCCTGCGCGGCCCACGGCGCCAGCAGGAGGGCTGCCAGCCCGCACACGGTCAGCGCCACGATCCGGCCCACGCCGTGCACCGAGTAGCCGAACAACCCGTACCCGGCCGGCCACGCCCACGACCACAGCGCGATCGTGCCGAACACCACCCCGGCGAGCCACAGACCCAGCACGATCGTGCAGCCGAGCCCGTCGACCAGCAGCGACAGGGCGTGGTAGGCGAGGCGGCGCCAGTTGCCGGCGGACTTCGTCGCGACCCAGACGGACCGCCACCAGACGGGCTGCCGCTCGGCCGGCGGCGGGGGCGGGATGTCGACCCCGAGCAACGCGCGGAAGCGCGCCAGCTGCCATCCGGTGAACCGGCGCCCGCACCAGTAGAGCGCGGCGAGGAAGGGCAGCGCCAGGACGGTCGTGGGCAGGAGGGCCAGCGCGACGGAGGCGAGCGTCAGGACGGTCGTGGAGGTCACCAGGGCCACGGGGAGACCCGAGGCGATGAAGAAGGTCTCGCGCCATGCGGCGGCCGTGAGCGGAGCGCGTAACGCCGTGGAGGCGAGGTGCCGCGGGCTCGCGCCCCGGGCGGGTGCCTGCCGCTGGTGCTGTTCTTCGGCGGACTGCTCCGGCTCCGGCCGCGGATCGGGCCGCGGACCGTCGTCGCAGCCCTCTGGGGTCCCGGTCGGCGTCATGGGCACAACCCTAGTGAACCGTGTCAGGGCCGGAAATCCGGCAGACTCCCGTTTCCAGCTGTACCTAGGTACAGCTGGAAACGGCATCGGGCGGTACTGACCGGAGGGGGTCGGCTGCCGGATCCTGAACAGCATGCTTACACGAATGGGACTGTTCTGCTTCCGCCGGTACCGGTGGATCTTGATCGTCTGGCTGGTCGTGATGGCCGGAGGCGGGGCCGCCATCGGCCCGGTCTTCAGCGATCTGAGCAACGGCACGACGCTCTCGGGCACCGAGTCGGCGCAGGCCAGCGACGCGATCCAGAACGGCGTGGACTACGGCATCACCTACTACGTGCTGGTCAACGGGGTCGACCCGAACGCGCCGGCCACGCAGCAGGCGCTGTCCTCGGCCGAGTCCGACACGCGGGCGATCACCGGGGTCAAGTCGGTGACCGGCCCGACGATCGCCCAGGACGGCAAGGCCCTGTCGCTGACCGTCGTGCTGGACAAGGCGGACTCGCAGTACCTGCCCTACACCGACTCGCGCGCCCGGATGCAGCAGCTCTCGACCGCGCTGCCCGGATCCACGGTGCTGATCGGCGGCGGCGACCTGATCAGCGACGAGGCCAACGACGCGATCCAGAGCGACCTGACCCGCGCCGAGGAGCTGTCCCTGCCGGTGACCCTCGTCGTGCTCGTGTTCATCTTCGGCGGGGTGGTCGCCGCCTCGCTGCCGGTGCTCGCCGCGCTGGGCACCGTGGCCGGCGGGTTCGGCATCCTGATGTGCCTGTCCGGCCTGTTCCAGCTCGACGGGAACGCGGTCACGGTGGTCAGCCTGCTGGGCCTGGCCCTGTCGATCGACTACGGGCTGCTGCTCGTGGTCCGCTACCGCGAGGAGCTGACCCGCACCGACGACCGGGCCGAGGCGGTCGCCCGCACCTGGCGCAGCGCCGGACGCACCATCCTGTTCAGCGGCCTGACCGTGGCCGCGGCGCTGACCAGCCTGCTGGCCTTCGACATCGGACCGCTCAGGATCATGGGCGTGGCCGCGATCAGCACGGTCGCCGTGGCGATCCTGGCCTCCCTGACGCTCACCCCGGCGATGCTCGGCCTGTGCGGCGCGCGGGTCAAGCCCTCGCAAAAGCAGATCGCCCGGCAGGCCGCCGCGGCGGCGGCCGCGGGCGTCGACGACCCGGCCGAGCACGGCTTCTTCGCCGGACTCGCCCGGATCACCCAGCGCCGGCCGCTGATCATGACGATCGCGTGCCTGGCGCTGCTGCTGGCGATCGCCTCGCCGCTGCTGGGCACCGTGATCAAGGTCCCGCAGCTCGAGGCCCTGCCGCAGAGCCTGGAGTCGGTGCAGGTGGCCAACGAGCTGTCGGGCGAGTTCGGCCTGACCTCGCAGCCCGGCGTGGAGGTCGTCGCCCGCACCGACACGGCGTCGCTGAACGCCTACGCGGCCCAGTGGCGCAGCGACCCTGAGGTGCTGCGGGTGGAACCGGCGACGGCGGTGAACCCGCACCTGTCCACGGTGATCCTGGCGGTCAAGGGCGACGACCAGACCGCGGCCGCGCGGGCGCTGGTGGAACGGCTCAGGGCGGACCGTCCGGCCGGCGTCCAGTCCTGGGTGGCCGGCGACGCGGCCAACCTGATCGATCTGAACGACCGCTTGGAGTCGGGGCTGCCGCTGGCGGCCGGCATCACCGTGCTGGCCATGGTGATCCTGCTGTTCCTGATGTCCGGCTCGCTGATCATCCCGATCAAGGCCCTGCTGATGAACGCGCTCTCGCTCTCCGCGTCCTTCGGCGTGCTGGTGGCGGTCTTCCAGCACGGGCATCTGGCCGGTCCGCTCGGCATGCTGGTGGTCGGCGGGCTGAACCCGTACATGATCGTGATCGTGTTCACCTTCGGATTCGGCCTGTCCATGGACTACGAGGTCTTCCTGCTCAGCCGGATCCGCGAATACCGGGCCGAGGGCGCCGATCCGGACACGGCGGTACGCCGGGGCCTGCAGCGCAGCGGCCGGGTGATCACCTCCGCGGCGCTGCTGATGCTGATCGTGTTCGCGTTCTTCGCCACCGCGAAGACGGGGCAGATCCAGGAGATCGGCCTCGGCCTGTTCGTCGCAGTACTCATCGACGCCACCGTCGTGCGCTGCCTCCTGGTGCCGGCGGTGATGACGCTGCTCGGCAGCGCCGCCTGGTGGGCTCCCGGCCCGCTGCGCCGCTTCCACGAACGGCGCGGCCTGACCGAGGAGCCGGCCGCGCCGGCCGGAGAGCCGGCGCTGGCGGACAGTTCCTCCTGACCTGACCAACCTGACCAACGCGAAACGCTTCACGGGCCGCCGTCGGAGGACTTCCGACGGCGGCCCATTCGTGTGCGCGCACCACCCGTGAACCGCGGCCATGGGTACGGCTACGGCCGCGGATACGGCTGCGGCTGTGGGTACGGAGACAGCCACGGCTTATTGCGATTTGATGATCGGCTGAGCGCTGGTGGGGCGTGGGATGACGTGTCAGGTCAGGGTGAGGGCGGCCGCTTCGCGTCGCCCGTTTCGTCTGACCACCCGCCCACCCGTTGCGTTGACGGGGCGACCTGCAGTTTCAAGACGAAAAACGCCGCTGGCAGGCCCTTCCCTCGGAGAGAGTGCCGGGTTCGCGTGGGTGCTGGCGTTGGCGGGGCCGGCTGAGGTTCGGGGTGGTCGGGTGCCGGGGGTGGGTTCTCTCCCCGGCCGGTCCCCGGAGGCAATCAGGAACCTGCCGAGAGCTCAAGCGGCGGAGATTTCCGCTCATGCTCGATCTTGCATCGCGCCGCTTGACCTCCCGGCAGGTTCCTGATCGGGCTTCGCCTGCCCGACCGAGGAGAGAACCCACCCCCTGAGGGTACGAGTCTGAGCCGCGCTCGGGCCGAGTCACGTCCCGCGGCCCGGCCACGCTCGATGCGGAAGGATTCTGCATCGCCGTTCTGTCTGGGCCGCCGTCTTCTTCTCTACTCCTTCAACGCCCGAGAGCCCGCCCGAGTGCCCGGAAATCTCCATGATTTTTGCTTATCCAGCGAAAGGACGGATTCGCCGTTTTTGTCGGTAGTGGCATCTAGCATGGAAGGGTACGAGGGTCAGGGCTTGTGACGGAAGGGGCGGTGAACGCGATGGCTGCGCTGATGGCGGCGGGACGTGGCCGAGAACGGTGCAGGATTTCCCCTCGGCGTGCGACCGAGTCGCACGATCCTGCGCAGTGCGTGAGCACCGGGCGGAACCGACCGGGGCGATGCAGAAACCTTCCGCACCGGGCACGGCCGGCCTGCAGGATTGCGCCGCGAGATCCGGGATCGGAGTCGATCACGCCGAGGCCATGCAGGATCTGACATCAGCGCGACCCGAGCACCGACCCTCCGCGCGGATCGAGGACCGGGACGGCCGGATCACAGCGATGCAGAATCCTTCCGCATCGAGCGTGGCCGGGCCACGGGATGGGTCTGGGCCCGAGCGCAGCTCGCACTAGACCCTCAGGGGGTGTGTTCTCTCCTCGGTCGGGCAGGCGAAGCCCGATCAGGGTTCTGCCGGGAGGTCAAGCGGCGCGATGCAAGATCCAGCACCAACGAGGGCCACCGCCGCTTGAGCTCCCGGCAGGTTCCTGATTGCCTCCGGGGACCGACCAAGGAGAGAGGGCTCGGGGGCTCGTGGCCTCACCCTGTCGGTGGGAAAGTCCTTATGCTGCATAATTAATAGATCATGCTCTGAACTGGGCCTCCGTGGGACTTTCGTCTCAGCACACCCCCGACACCCGACCACCCCGAACCCCAGCCCGCCCCGCCAACGCCAGCACCCACGCGAACCGGCACTCTCTCCGAGAGAAGGGCCCCCGCCGGAGGCGAAATCTTGAAACCCCAGCCCACCCCGCCAAAGCAACGGGTGGGCAGGGCGGGCAAACGAAACCGAGGGCGGAGCGAAGCGGCCGCCCACACCACAACGACCACCCCGACCCGACAGGCCGCGACGCTCCACGAGCACTCAGCCGATCATCAAATCGCTCTAAAGGCCACGGCTAAGGCCACCGCTGCGGCTGCGGCCACCGGCGGGCAGAAAGACACGGCGGCCGGGACGTCTACCGTCCCGGCCGCCGTGATCCGTACCGCCACGCTGTGCCGTCAGTCCGCGAGGTGCAGTTCCTTCTCGAGCGCGGCGGCCTTGCGTCCGCCGAACCAGGCGAAGGCGAGGACCGCGAGCGCGGCCATCACCGCTCCGACGATGAACATGACCGTCTTCGACGTGTACGAGTCGAGCAGCACGCCCGCGACGAGGGCGCCGAGGGAGTTGCCGCCGGAGGCGAGCAGGTTGGCGATCGAGCCCACCCGGCCCTGCATGTTCCCCGGCGTGGTGCGCATCGTGTAGACGATGCCCGCGACGTTGGCCACGCCGCCGCCGTAGAGCATCAGGGTGAAGATCACGGCCAGACCGACCGGGGTCTGCTCGAAGGCGATGCTGGTCATCAGCAGCGCCCAGGCCAGGTTCACGCCCATGATGATCCGGCGGATGCCGAAGCGGCGCATGAAGATCCCGCTGTGCAGGGCGCCGAACATGCCGCCGACGCCGCTGGCCGCGATGACCAGGCCGATGGTGGTGGCCGAGCCGCCGTGGCGGTGGATGATCACGATCAGGCCGAGCGCGAGGATCTGGAACAGGATGTTGCTGGCCGCGATCAGCATCAGGGCCCTGCGGAGGTAGAGCTGCGACCAGACGAACTTGAAGCCCTCGGCCAGGTCGCCCACCGGCGTGCGCTTGTTCTCGCTGCGGGTCACGCTCAGGTCGCGCCGGATGAACATCAGCGTGCCGAGCGAGATGAAGTGGGCGATCACGGTCGAGGCGAACGGGACCCAGCGGAAGACCGCGAACAGCAGCGTGCCCAGCGGCTGGCCGACGAGGCCGGCCGCCTGGTTGCGCGCCTCGTTGCGGGACATCGCCGAGCCGATCTGCTCCTCCTCGACCACGGTGAAGACCGCGGCGCGTTCGGCGAGCAGGTAGAGGATGGTCAGGCTGCCCTCGACGAAGGCGACGACCATCAGCTGCGGCAGCCAGACGTGCCCGAGGGCCACGGCGGCGATGACGCTGCCGATCGCGATGATCCGGCCGATGTCGCAGCCGATCATCACCTTGCGCCGGCCCCAGCGGTCCACCAGCAGTCCGGCGGGCAGCTGCATGAACAGGCTGGGCAACAGCGCCGCGGTGGACACGAAGCTGGCCTGGGCGGCGGAGCCGGTGTTCCAGAAGACCAGCAGCGTGTAGGCGATGGCGCTGACCCGGGAGCCGATGTAGGCGACCCCGGCGCCGACCCACAGCAGCAGGAAGTCGCGATTCTTGCCCAGGGGCACCTCGGCCTCGGCGGCGGCGCCGGCGTCTTCGGCCACGGCCTCGATCTCGGCGTCCGACACGGGATCCGGAACCAGATCCGCGAGCGGATCGGACTCGGGCGCGGAGAGGCGCAGCTGCTGATCTGACTTGTCGACGGTCGTCATGTCCGCTGGTCCACCTCGGTATCGGTTCCCTGGCACCACTCGAGCACCGCCATGGCGCTGTACATCTTGTTCGCGGCCTGCTGGAACGCGATGCTCTGCGGCCCGTCGAGCACCTCCGAGGTGACCTCCTCGCCGCGATGCGCCGGCAGGTCGTGCATGAACACCGCCTCCGGGCTGGTCTGCCACAGGTCCCGGACGACCTGGAAGGGGGCGAATATCTCCCGCCAGTTCGGGTCCGGCTTCGTGGTCCCGGTGGTCTGCCAGCGGGTCGTGTAGATGACGTCCAGCGCCTCGGGCAGCTCGTCCATGTCGTGTCTCTCGGCGAAGGCCCCCTTGGACGCCTCCGCCTGGTTCCGGGCGCGGGCCGCGATCGCCGGGTCCAGGCCGTATCCGGGCGGAGTGCGCACCTCGAATTCGAAGCCTTCGATCCGGGTCAGGGCCAGTGCGAGGGCCGCCGCGGTGTTGTTGCCCTCGCCGATGTAGAGCAGCCGCAGGTCCTCCAGCCGGCCGAAGTGCCCGAGCAGCGTGGTCAGGTCCGCCAGCGCCTGGGTCGGGTGCTCGTCCGCGGTCATCGCGTTGACCACCGACATGCCGCCCTCGGCCGCCCAGCCGCGCAGCTGCGCCGGGTCGCCGGCGGTCCGCGCGACCAGGACGTCGAGCATCCGCGCGAACACCCGGCCGGTGTCCTCGTAGGTCTCGCCGGTGTTGGTCTGCAGATCGCCGGGCCCGTACGGGACCACGCCGGCGCCGAGGCGCAGCGCGCCGCTGGAGAACGCGGTCCTGGTCCGGGTGGAGGTCTTGGCGAAGTAGGTGCCGACCACCTTTCCGGCCAGGGGCGCGGCCCGTTCGCCGTCGGCGAACCGGCGGCCGCGCTCCACGATCCGGCGCAGGTCAGTGTCGGACAGGTCGTCGATCGATATCAGGCTTCGTGTTCGCACTGCCATGCCTTGCCTCTCTTCAGTGGGTCCGCAGCCGCGCGGCCAGGAACCGGGCGATTTCGCGGCCGGAGCGGCCGTTGGTCAGGGCGACCACGCCGTCGCCGGCCCGCAGCAGCGCGGAGACGGTGGCGCGGTAGCCGGGCATCTCGCCGCCGTGGCCGTATTCGAGGTCTGCGCCGTCGTCGTCCACGACCGTGCCCAGGCCGTAATGCGCCCCCGGATGCGGGGTGAGCATCTCGGCGGCCAGTTCGCGGGTGAGCACCCTGCCGCCGTCCCCGAGGTAGGCCGAGCGCACCTCGATCACGGCCCGGGCCAGGTCCGGCGCGGTGGTCCACAGCCCTGCCGCGGCCGTGTCCGGGCGCACCCGCCAGCCGCCGGGCACCGGGACGCCGGCCTCGTCGTGCCCGGCCGCGACCGGCCGGCCGCACCGGCTCGGGAAGTCCGGCTCGAAGCCGCTTCCGGCCATGCCCAGCGGATCCAGGACGAGCTCGCGGATCAGGTCGGCGAACGGCGTGCCGGTCCGGTCCTCGATCAGCTGCTGCAGGACCGCGTAGTTGACGTTGGCGTTCTCGAAGGCGGTGCCCGGGGCCCGGTCGACCCGGACCGGCGGGGTCCGGAACGGCGGACGCCCGTCGAGCAGGTCGGGCAGGCCGGGCAGGGGCTCGTCCGGCGCGAACACGGTGTTCTCCACCGGGGTCAGACCGGACAGGTGGCCGAGCAGCCGGCGCAGGCTCACCGCCCGACGCCCGGGCACCCGCCACGAGGTCAGGTAGTCGTTGATGTTCCGGTCGAACTCCAGCCGGCCGTCCCGGACGAGGCTGAGCGCGCCGAGGACGGAGACGAACTTGCTGACCGAGCCCACCTGGAAGACCGTGTCCGCGGTCGCCGGTTCGGCGCCGTCGGCCCGCAGCACCCCGAAGGCGCGCGCTTCCGCGATCTCGCCGCCCTCGATGAGCGCGATCGCCACGCCCGGAACGTGGTGCTCGGCCATGGTGGCCGCCGGGGACGGGATTCGCAGCCCGCGACCGCGCGTACTTGGGACGGCCGCGGCTTCCGGTGCGGCCGCGTCGGCGAGGGCGGCCGGGTCGGCCGCCCCGGGTTCGGTTCCCGGCTGCGGCACGCGGGCGGCGAACTGCTCCAGGGTGAGGTCTTCGTAGAACATCCGCAGCGACAGAGCCAGGCCGGCCTGCTGTGCGTCGGCGATTACCTGGATCAGCCGGATCGAGTCGCCGCCGAGGTCGAAGAAGCGGTCTTGCGCGCCGACCCGGCCGATTCCCAGGACCCGGCCCCAGATCTCGGCCAGCGCGCACTCCACCGGCGTACTCGGAGCGACGTACTCGACCCGGGCGGTGGCGCTGTCGCCGGGGTCGGGCAGGGCCCGCTTGTCGAGTTTGCCGTTGGGCGTGAGCGGCAGAGCAGGCAGGGTGACGAAGGCGGTCGGCAGCATGTACTCCGGCAGGGTCCTGGCAAGCGTGGCCCGCAAGGCGGACGGGCTCAGGGGATCGTCTGCGGCGTGATCCGCAGCGGAATCCGCTGAGTCGGGGTCAGGTGCGGGGGCTGCTGCGGACGAGGTGGTCAGGTAGGCCACGAGTCGTTTGTCGCCGGGGGTGTCCTCGCGCACCACGACGACCGCGTCGCGGATCCCGGGCACCGCGGCCAGAGCCGCCTCGATCTCACCCAACTCGATCCGGTACCCGCGAATCTTGACCTGGTCATCGATCCGGCCGCAGAACTCCAGCCGGCCATCCGGCAGACGCCGAGCCAGATCACCACTGCGATACAGCCGGGAACCGGGGGCACCGCCGAACGGATCGGGAACGAACCGCTCCGCCGTCAGCTCCGGACGCCCGAGATAACCGCGCGCCACACCGGGACCACCGACATAGATCTCACCCGGCACGCCCTCGGGCACCAGGTTGCCCTGCCCGTCGAGCAGGTAGACGCGCAGGTCCGCCAGGGGCCGGCCGATCGGGTTGCCGGCGTTCGGCGCCAGGTCGGCGCGCACGATCCGGTGATAGGTGGTGTGCACCGTCGTTTCGGTAATCCCGTACATGTTGACCAGGGCGACCCTGGCGAGGCTGTGCCGGGCGACCCAGGGGGCGAGTTCGGCGAACTCCAGCTTCTCCCCCGCGAACACCACCGCCCGCAACGACAACCGATCGATCCGCGGATCACCCTCACCCGCCAACCGCACCAACCCCCGAAACGCCGACGGCGTCTGATTCAACACCGTCACCCCATGCCCCACCAGCAAATCCAGAAAATCATCCGGCGACCGCGTCACACCCCGCGGCACCACCACCAGACGACCACCCTGCAACAACGCACCCCACAACTCCCACACCGACACGTCAAACGCATACGAATGGAACAACGGCCACACATCCGACTCATCAAACCCATAATGCTCCTGAGCCGACGACAACAACCGCACCACATTCCCATGCGACAAACACACCCCCTTCGGCCGACCCGTCGACCCCGACGTATAAATCACATACACCAAATCATCCGGACCCCCCGACACCCCCAGATCCGAACCCGACAAACCCTCCAGATCCTCCTCATCCAACACCACCACCACACCCCCGAAATCAGCAGGCAGACACCCCCGACCCACCGAATCCGTCACCACCACCGACACACCCGCATCCCCCACCATGAACCCCAACCGCTCCACCGGCTGCACCGGATCAAGCGGCAAATAACCAGCCCCCGACTTCAACACCCCCAACAAAGCCGGCACCAAATCCAACCCCCGCTCCAAACACACCCCCACCACACACTCACGACCCACACCCAACCCCACCAACCGACGCGCAATCCGATTCGCCCGCACATTCAAACCCGCATACGACAACCCCACACCCTCAAACACCACCGCCACCGCATCCGGCGACACACGCACCCGCTCCTCGAACAGCTCGTGCAAACGGTGGGTCACCTTGGCCACGGCCGGCTGCGAGGCCCCGCCGCTGATCAGCCGATCGCGTTCGCCGGCGGGCAGATACGTCGCCTGCGCGTCGCCGTCGGGGTCGGCGGCCATCGCCTCCAGCACCGCGCGGTACATGCCGGCCAACCGGTCGAGGTTCGCGCGGCTGAGCGCGGCGGTGGTCGTGGTCAGGTCGAGGCGGCCGCCGACGCTGATGACGGACAGGGCGAACTCGCTGTCGCCTTCGCCCAGGCTCACCTCGGTGGCGCCGATCCCGGCGACACGGCCGGAATCGCCGCCGCCGACCGCGCCCGTCGCGGCCCGCGCGGCACCGGAGAAGTCCTGGTAGTTGAACAGCACCTCGATCAGCCGCTGCCGGTTGCCGCGCTGAATCGCGGGCATCGGGTAGCGGCGGTGCGGCCAGAGCTCGACCTCCTGGTCGAACACGTCGCGGATCAGATCGCGCCAGGTGCGCGCGGACCGCTGGTAGACGAAGGGCAGGGTGTTGAGGAACATACCCTGGATCCGGTCCGCCCCGGCCCGTTCCGGCCGCGCGTCGCAGACCAGGCCCGCGTGGAACGCGACCTCTCCCGTCAGCTGACTCAGTACCTTGAGGTGCGCGGCGTGCAGCACGGCCTTGAGCGAGACCCGGCCGGCGGTGGCGAGCTCGCGCAGCCGCTCGTCGAGGTCGCGCAGGTCGACCTCCCCGTGCAGCGGAGTCGCAGTGCCCTGCTCGCCCCACCCGGGCAGTGTGAACCGGGCGGCGCCGGACACGACGCCGGTCCAGTACGCCTGGTCCTCCGGTGAGGCCAGCGCCTCGAGCTCCCCGGCGATGAAGTCGGCGTACCGCACGTCCGGCAGCGCAGGCAGATCAGGGGCCTGACCGTCACGGATCCGCTGGTAGGCCTTGATGACCTCCTCGAGCAGCAGGGCACTGCTCCAGCCCTCGGTCACGGCGTGGAAGATCGTGAACGTCAGCCACCAGGTGTCATCGGAGGCCAGGTGCGCCGCGACACGCACCAGCGGCGCGTTGCCGATCTCGAAGCGGTCGGCGCGCTCGGCGGCCACGTACGCGGCCAGCGCCGCGGACTGCTCCTGTGGCGGCAGGCCCCTCCCGTCCTCGACCACGATCCGCGGTTCGGCCGCCTCGTGCACGAGCTGCAAGGGCGTGGCGTAGCCGCTCAGCGCGAAGGAGGTGCGCAGGATCTCGTGCCGGTCGACGATCGCGCGGACCGCGGCGGCGAACGCCTCCGGTTCGAACGGCCGGGTGTCCCGGATCTGCTGGGACAGCACGCTCTGGTACGCGCCCGGACCCTCGCCGGCCATCAGCTCGAACACCATGCCGAGCTGGATCTGGGACAGCGGGTAGGCGTCGGCCAGACCCGGCGGCAGGGCCGCCCGGTCCGCCACGGAAAGCAGCGCGAACGGCTCGACCGCGGCGGCACGCGCAGCGGCGCCGGCCGAGGCGAGCGGGGTGAGCGCGGCGGCGAGTTCCGCGACCGTGCGCAGCGCGAACACCTCCCGGACCGAGGTGGCGTATCCGGCCGAGTGCAGCGCGCCGACCAAGGCGATGGCGCGCAGCGAATCACCGCCGAGGTCGAAGAAGCTGTCCTCGACGCCGACGCGGTCCACGCCGAGCACCTCGCGCCAGATCGCGGCGACCTGCTCCTCTCGCGGGTCGCGCGGGGCGACGTACTGGCCCACCGGGAAGTCAGAGGGCTGCGGGGCGGGCAGCAGGCCGCGGTCCACCTTGCCGGTCGGGCCGAGCGGCAGGACATTGAGCGCGACCAGGGCGGCCGGGACGAACGCGGCCGGCAGCGCCACGGCGAGCAGCGAGCGCAGCTGCGCCGGCGCGGGCGTCGCGTCTCCGGGCCGCGGCACGTAGTAGCCGACCAGGCTGCGACGGCCCTTGTCGGTGCGGACCACGACGACCGCGTCGGTGACGCCGGGGCAGCCGCGCAGGGCCGCCTCGATCTCGCCCGGTTCGATCCGCACGCCGTGCAGTTTCACCTGAGCGTCGACACGGCCGAGGAAGTCCAGGGTGCCGTCCGGGCGCCAGCACACTGCGTCGCCGGTCCGGTAGAGCCGAGCGCCGGGGCCGTCCGGCGAGCCCGCCTGCGGTTCGGGCGCGAACGGGTCGGGCACGAACGCGGCGGCGGTCAGTTCCGGCGAGCCGTAGTAGCCGCGGGCCAGGCCGACGCCGCCGAGGTACAGTTCGCCGCGCACTCCGGCCGGCACCGGGCGCATGTCCTCGTCGAGGACGTAGAGCCGCACGTTCGGGTGCGCCCGGCCGAGCGGGACGCGGGAGAGCCCTGCCAGTTCCTCGGCAGTGCACTGCCAGGCGGTGACGTCGATCGACGCCTCCGCGGGCCCGTAGGCGTTGAACACGGCGCAGTCGGGCAACGCGGCGGTCAGCGTCCGGGCGAGGTCCACCGGGAACTCCTCGCCGCCGAAGCACAGGCTGCGCAGTCCGGTGCACTCGGCCAGGCCGGCCGCCAGCAGCGGCGCCAGCAGGGTCGGCACCGCGTCGACGGCGGTGACTCCCTCGGCTGCGATCAGGTCGCGCAGGTAGCGCGGGTCCCGATGCCCGCCCGGCGCGGCCAGCACCAGCCGGGCGCCGACGGACAGCGCGGCGAGCACCTCGCCGACGGCGACGTCGAAGCCGATCTCGGTCTTGACCAGCTGGGCCGAGCCCGGCTCGAGCCGATAGACCTCCCGGGCCACGTAGTCGATCCGGTTGGCCAGGGCGGCATGCGAGTTGACCACGCCCTTGGGGCGTCCGGTCGATCCCGAGGTGTAGACGACGTAGCAGGTGCCGGCCGGGTCGGCCGTGCGGACCGGGTCGGTGGCCGGCATCTCGGCCCAGGGCGCCGGGTCCGCGAGCGCGATCAGCCGTGCCGGGCCGGCCGGCAGGGCCGAGCGCCCGGACGGATCGCAGAGCACGATGGGGGCCTCGATCTGCTCGAGGATGAAGGCCAGGCGTTCGGCGGGCAGTGTCGGGTCGAGCGGCACGTAGCCGCCGCCGGCCTTGATCACCGCCAGCAGCGCGATCACCTGCTCCACCGAGCGCTCGGCGCACACTCCGACCAGGACCTCGGGCCCGACGCCGAGGGCGCGCAGGTGGTGGGCCAACCGGTTGGCACGGGCGTTGAGCTCGCCATAGCCGAGCCGGGATCCGTCGTCGACCACGGCGACCGCGTCCGGGTCGGCGGCCGCCCGGGCTTCGAAGGCCTCGTGGGCGAGCCGGGGCTCGCCCGCGCCGGTCACCGCGTGGTTCGGGGCGTAGGCCCACTCGCCCAGGATCCGCTCGAGCTCCCCGGCGGGCAGGTACACGGCTCGGGCGTCGCCGTCCGCATCAGCGGCGATCGCCTCCAGGACGGCGCGGTACATGCCGGCCACCCGGTCCAGGCCGGACTGACTCATCACCCTGCCATCGGCGGCCAGATTGACGAAGCCGCCCGCGGTGCTCACGCTGAGCCCGAACTCGGTAGCGCCCTGCTCGTCGCTGGCCTGGATGTCCACCGCGCCGAGGTCCACCTGGTGGAAGTCGGTGAAGTCGAAGACCACGTCGAGCGGGCCGAGGCCGGTGGCCCGGCGGATCGCCGGCAGCGGGTGGCTACGGTGCGGCCAGAGCTCGACCTCGCGGTCGAAGGCCTGGTGGACGAGCTCCCGCCAGGTCGCCGCGGTGCGCTCGACGGCAAAGGGCAGGGTATTGATGTACATTCCGTTGACCTTGTCGGCGCCGAGCACCTCGGGCCGCGCGTCGCACACCAGGCCGCTGGAGAAGGAACGCTCCGACGTCAGCTGGCCGAGCACCTTCAGGTGCGCAGCGTGCAGCACGGACTTGACCGAGACGCGTTCGGCCGCGGCGAACGAGCGCAGGGCAGCGTCGAGGTCGTGGTAGGCGACGCGGGCGTGTGCGGCCTCCGCCGCAGCGTGCGCCTCGCCCCAGCCCTCGGGTAGGACGAAGGCCGGATAGCCTTCGGCGATCGCCCGCCAGTAGCTCTGGTCCTCGGCCGACTCCAGCGAGGCGACTTCGGCCGCGATGAAGTCGGCGTAGCGCACGCCGGTCCCGGCCGCCTCGGGCTGCTCGGCCGCGGTCCCGTCGCGGTGTGCGCGGTAGGTGCGGACGAACTCCATCAGCAGGGTATTGAAATCCCAGCCGCCCGTGACGAGGTGGCTCACCGCGATGGTCAGCCACCACGCCTCGTCGGTCTCGACGTGCGCGGCGACGCGCAGCAGCGGCGGGGCCTGGTCGAGGGCGAACGCGTTCGAACGTTCGGCGGCCACGAACTCCTCATGGCCGCCCATGTCCGGGTGGACCACGACGGCGGCCGAGACCTCGCCGTGCACCAGCTGGAGCGGCACTGAGTATCCGGCGGTCGCGAAGGACGTGCGAAGCGTCTCGTGCCGGTCGACGAGTTCCTGCACGGCGGCGCGCAGTGCGGCCTCTGCGAAGGGGCGGTCGTCGCGGATCCGGAAGGAGGAGACGATGTGGTAGAGCGTGCGCCCGGTCGCGTTCTGCGCCGCGACCGCCATGCCGAGCTGCGCCTGCGCGGCCGGATAGGCGTCGGTCACGCCTGGTGGCAGCAGCCTGCGATCAGCCTCGTCGATCAGGGCGAAGGGAGCGACCGGAACGAAGCGCGCGGCGTCGCCGGCCGCCGAGGCCGGGCGGGCGTCGAGCAGCTCGGCGAGCCGGGCCACGCTCTGGTACTGGAACACGTCCCGTACCCCGAGGTCGAAGCCGGCCAGCCGCAGCGCGCCGACCAGTGCGACCGCGCGCAGCGAGTCGCCGCCGAGTTCGAAGAAGCCGGCGTCCACGCCGACCCGCTCCAGGCCGAGCACTTCGGCGTAGATCTCGGCCAGGCGCCGCTCGGTGGCGGTGGCCGGCTCGCGTCGGCCGACCTGATCGCCGAGCGCGGCCAGGTCCGGGGCGGGCAGGGCGCGCCGGTCGAGCTTGCCGGTGCTGCCCAGGGGGATCGCCTCGAGCCGGACGAAGAACGCGGGCACCATGTAGTCCGGCAGCCGCACGCCGAGCGCGCTGCGCAGCACGGCGATGTCCGGGTCACACCCCTCGGCCGGCACGTAGTAGCCGACCAGGCTCTCCCCGCGCGCCACCGCCACCGCCTCGCGGACGCCCGGCTGCGCGGCCAGGACCGCGCTGATCTCGCCGAGCTCGATCCGGTAGCCGCGGATCTTGACCTGGTCGTCGATCCGGCCGAGGAAGTCGAGGCCGCCGTCCGCGCGCCGCCGGGCCAGGTCGCCGCTGCGGTAGAGCCGCTGTCCGGCGGCGAACGGGTCGGGTACGAACCGCTGCGCGGTCAGCTCCGGCCGGTTCAGGTAGCCGCGGGTCACCCCGGGCCCGCCGACGAAGATCTCGCCGGGCACACCCAGCGGCACCAGGTCGCCTTCCGGGCTCAGCAGGTGGAGCGTCAAGTCGTCGATCTTCCGGCCGACCCGGCTGGGCGCGCCAGAGGCGAAGTCGCTCTCGTCGAGTCGGTAGTAGGTGGTGTGCACGGTGGTCTCGGTGATGCCGTACATGTTGATCAGCTGGGGCCGGTCCAGGCCGAGCCGCCCGGCCCACGGGGCCAGTTCGGCCGGTTCCAGCTTCTCGCCGGCGAAGACGACCGCGCGCAGGTCCAGACGCTCCAGCCGGGCATCGCCCTGAGCCGCCGCGGCGGCCAGCGAACGGAACGCCGACGGGGTCTGGCACAGGATGGTGGCGCGGTGCTCGACCATCAGCTCGAGGAAGTCCTCAGGCGAGCGGGCGACGTCGAAGGGCACGACGACCAGGGTGCCGCCGTGCATCAGCGCGCCCCACAGCTCCCAGACCGAGACGTCGAAGGCGTAGGAGTGGAACAGGGTCCAGACATCGTGCTCGTCGAACCCGTAGTCGTCGCTGGTGCTGGTGAACAGCCGGTGCACGTTCGCGTGGGTGACGCATACGCCCTTGGGCCGACCGGTCGAGCCGGAGGTGAAGATGACGTACATCAGGTTCCCGGCGCTCGCACTCGGCTGCGGGTCGATGCCGGGATGGTCCGAGAAGTCTTCCTGGTCCAACAGGATCAGCTCGTAGCCGGGGCCTGCGGCGCCCGACGGCTCGGACGTATCAGATCCCTGTCCCGCGTCGGCCATCAGAGCACTGTCGCTGATCAGCCAGCCGGCACCGGACTCGGCGAGCATGTAGGCACGCCGATCCGCCGGGTAGGCCGGGTCCAGCGGCAGGTAGGCGCCGCCGGCCTTGAGGATCGCCAGGATGCTGACCACGACCTCGACACCGCGCTCGAGGTGGACGCCGACCAGCCGCTCCGGTCCGACGCCGCGGGCCCGCAGGTTGTGCGCGAGCCGGTTGGCCCGGGCGTTGAGCTCCGCGTAGGTCAGCCGGGTGTCGCCGAAAACGAGTGCGGTGGCGCCCGGGCGGGCGGCGGCGTGCTCCTGGAACAGCTCGTGCGGCGGGCGCACCGGGGCGGCCGGGACGACCCGGTTGACCTCGCCGAGCAGCAGGTCTCGTTCGCCCGCGGGCAGGCAGGTGGCGCGCGCGTCGCCGTCCGGATCGGCGGTCATCGCGGTCAGCACGGCCTCGTACATCGCCGAGAGCCGGTTCATGTTGACCCGGTTGAAGTACCGGGTGCTGCTGCTCAGTCCGAGGTAGCCGCCGATGGTGGTGACCGACAGGCCGAACTCGGTCGGGCTGTCGCTGATCGTCTCGTCCGAGTCGACCTGTTCGGTGTCGACGATGTGGAAGTCGAGGTAGGTGAAGATGACGTCGATCAGGCTCTCCCGGCCGGCCTCGCGCTGGACCGCGGGCAGCGGGAAGCGGCGGTGCGGCCAGAGTTCGACCTCGCGGGCGAACACCTGCCGCACCAGGTCGCGCCAGGTGCGTGCGCCGCGGTCGTGGCCGAACGGCAGGGTGTTGAGGTGCATGCCGTAGACCCGGTCCGCGCCCAGCACTTCGGGCCGCGCGTCGCACACCAGGCCGGCCGAGAACGACTCCTGCTCGGTCAGCTGGCTGAGCACCTTCAGGTGCACCGCGAGCAGCACCGCCTTGAGCGAGACCCGGCAGTCGGCGGCCAGGGCGCGCAGCGCCGCGTCGAACGGCCGCAGCGAGACTCCGCCGCGGATCGCTTCGCGCGGGGCGTCCGGCGCGGGGGCCGGCTCGTCGCACCAGCCGGACGGCAGGGCGAACTTCGGGTGCGATTCGACCAGCGCGCGCCAGTAAGCGCGGTCCTCCTCGCCAGCCAGGGACTCGAGTTCGGCCGCGATGAAGTCGGCGTAGCGGACCGCGGGCGCGGCCGGTTCGGCGGCTTCGGTCTCGGCCGCGCCGGGCTCAGCCGCGCCGGGCTCGACGCCGTCGAGGACCTCCCGGTAGCAGGTCAGCAACTCCATCAGCATGGAGTGGTAGCTCCACCCCTCGGTGATGGCGTGCGACTGGGTGAAGGACATCCGCCAACCGCCGTCGACCAGGTGCACGGTGAAGCGCAGCAGCGGCGCGGTGCCCAGGTCGAACAGCCGGTCGCGTTCGGCCGCGACGAACTCGGCCACCCGGGCGCGCCGCTCCATGTCGCCGAGCCCGCGCAGATCGTGCACCGCCACCGGGATCCGGGCCTCGGCGTGCACCACCTGCATCGGCACCGAGTAGCCGACCAGTTCGGCGGAGGTGCGCAGGATCTCGTGCCGCTCGGTGAGCACCCGGGCCGCCGCCTCGAGCGCCGCCAGGTCGAATCCGCGCTCGTCCGGAATCATGAAGGAGTTGACATTGTGGTACGCGTTCTGCCCGTCCTGGGCCAGCATCGCGACCAGCATGCCGACCTGCGCCTGCGACAGCGGGTAGGCGTCGACCGCGTCGGCCGGCAGCTTCGCACGGTCCTGCGAGTCGATCAGCGCGAACCTGGCCACCGGCTCGGCCGGGCCGGCCGGGGCCGGACGGCCGGTCAGCAGCTCGGCCAGGCGCTCGACCGTCTGGTACTCGAACACGTCCCGCACGGCCACGTCGAACCCGGCCGCGCGGGTCGCGCCGACGAGCGTCACCGCCCGGATCGAGTCGCCGCCGAGGTCGAAGAAACCGTCCGTGACCCCGACCCGCGCCACGCCCAGCACTTCGGCCCACACCGCCGCGATCCGCTCCTCGACCGGCGTGCGCGGGGCGAGGTAGTGCTGGTCGGCGCGCAGGGCGGATCGGTCCGGGGCCGGCAGGGCCCTGCGATCCAGTTTGCCGTTCACGGTCAGCGGCAGCACCGGCAGGGCGACGAACGCGGCCGGCACCATGTACCCGGGCAGCCGGCCGGCGCAGTGCTCGGCCAGCTCGCCGGCCGGGACCGGCTCGGCGCCGGCGGGCACGCAGTAGGCCACCAGGCGCCGGTCGCCGGGCTGGTCCTCGCGCACCAGCACGACCGCGTCGCGCACGCCCGGGTGGTCGGCCAGGACCGCGGTGATCTCGCCCAGCTCGATCCGGAAGCCGCGGATCTTCACCTGGTCGTCGATCCGGCCGTAGAACTCCAGGGTGCCGTCGGGCAGCCGCCGGGCCAGGTCCCCGCTGCGGTAGAGCCTGCTGCCGGGGGCGCCGAACGGGTCGGGCACGAACCGCTGCGCGGTCAGCTCCGGCCGGTTGAGGTAGCCGCGGGTCACCCCGGGGCCGCCGACGTGGATCTCCCCGGGCACGCCGAGCGGGGCCGGGTACCCCTCGCGGTCCAGGATGTGCACGGTCAGGTCGGCCAGCGGGCGCCCGACCTGGTTGCCGGCCCCGGCCGCCAGATCGGCCGCGGCCAGCCGGTGGAAGGTGGTGTGCACCGTGGTCTCGGTGATGCCGTACATGTTCAGCAGTTCCGGCGCCTGCAGGCCGAGCCGGTCGGTCCACGGATGCAGATCGTCGAACTCGAGCTTCTCCCCGGCGAAGACCACGGCGCGCAGCCGCAGCCGGCCGATCCGCGGATCGCCGTCGGCGGCGAGCCGGATCAGGCCCTTGAAGGCCGACGGGGTCTGGTTGAGCACCGTGACGCCGTGCTCGACCAGCAGGTCGAGGAAGTCCTCCGGGGAACGCGTGACCTGCTGCGGAACGACGACCAGCCGGCCGCCGTAGAGCAGCGAGCCCCACAGCTCCCAGACCGAGACGTCGAAGGCGAAGGAGTGGAACAGCGGCCAGACGTCTTCGGGCGTGAAGTGGTAGTGCCGGTCGCCTGCGGCCATCAGACGCAGAACGTTGGCATGGGTGACGCTCACGCCCTTGGGCCGGCCGGTCGAGCCGGAGGTGTAGATCACGTAGGCGAGGTTGCCCGGGCCGCTGAGCGACGGCGGGTTCTCGTCGGGGCGGGCACGCAGCTCCTCGGCGTCACGATCCAGATCGACCAGCGCGCCCTGGTAGAACTCTGCGATCCCGGCGGCGTGCCTGCCGCTGGTGACCACGACCGGCGCCTGCGCGTCTCCGAGCATGAACGCCAGCCGGTCCGCGGGCAGTGCCGGGTCCAGCGGCAGGTATCCGGCCCCTGACTTGAGCACGCCCAGCAGCGTGGGCACCAGGTCCGGCCCGCGCTCGAGACAGACCCCGACCAGTCGCTCCGGGCCGGCGCCGAGCTCGCGCAACCGGTGCGCGAGCCGGTTGGCCCGCTCGTTCAGCTCGCGGTAGTCGAGCTCCTCCTGTTCGAAGGCCACTGCGACGGCGTCCGGGTAGCGGGCCGCGGCCGCCTCGAAAGCCTCGTGGATGCCCTGGGTGACCGGCAGTTCCACCTCGCCGCCGGCCAGCGCGCGCAGCAGCTCGCGTTCGCCCTCGGGCAGGTAGACCGCGCGGGCGTCGCCTTCGGAGTCCGCGACCATCGCCTCGACCACGGCGCGGTACATCGCCGCGATCCGCTGGGCGTTGTCCAGGCTCAGCGAGCGCGGATTGGCCGTGAGCATGAAGGCGCCGGCGCGGCTGGAGACGGTCAGCGGGAACTCGGTCGGGCTCTCGTCGATGCTGGCCTGATAGTCCACCAGGTTGGTGTCGACCTGGTTGAAGTCCTGGTAGTTGAAGTAGACCTCGATCAGCTTGGTGCCGCCGGCCAGGCGCTGGATCGCCGGCAGCGGGAAACGCCGGTGCGGCCAGAGCCGGACTTCGCGGTCGAACACCTGCTGCACCAGCTCGCGCCAGGTGCGCGCCTCGCGGTCGACCGCGAACGGCACCGTGTTCAGGTACATGCCGTACACCCGGTCGGCGCCGGCGATCTCGGGGCGGGCGTCGCAGACCAGACCGGCCGAGAACTCCGCCTCATCAGTGAGCTGACTCAGTACCTTGAGGTGCGCGGCGAGCACCACGGCCTTCATCGAGACCCGGGCCTTGGCGGCCAGGGCGCGCAGACCGTCCTGCAAATCGTGGTAGGGCGCTGCGACCACATAGGTGCCGCGCGGCGCGTCCGGGTCGGTCGTTCCCCATCCCGTCGGCAGGGCGAACCGGGGGTAGTCGGCCACGATGCCGCCCCAGTACTCCTGATCCTGCGCGGATTCCAGGGACTCGAGTTCGGCGGCGATGAAGTCGGCGAACCGCACCTCCGGCAGTGCCACCGGCTCCG
The DNA here is from genome assembly GCF_000504285.1 of Actinospica robiniae DSM 44927. Lineage (NCBI taxonomy): Bacteria > Bacillati > Actinomycetota > Actinomycetes > Catenulisporales > Actinospicaceae > Actinospica > Actinospica robiniae. The sequence continues at coordinate 3,640,420 of NZ_KI632511.1, forward strand.
GCTCGAGCCCGTCCCGGATCCGGCGGTAGCAGGCGAGCAGCTCCATCAGCAGCGAGTGGTGGCTCCAGCCCTCGAGCACCGCGTGGCACTCGGTGACCGAGATCCACCAGACGCCGCCGTCGCACGCGTGCGCGCCGATCCGCAGCAGCGTCGGCGTGGCGAGGTCGAACAGGGTGGCCCTTTCGCGCCTGGAGTAGGCGTGCAGGTGCTCGGTGATCGAGGACTGAGTCTGGCCGGTCAAGTCGTGCACCTCGACCGGCATCACGGCCGACTCGTGCACCAGCTGCAGCGGCCGGCTGTAGGTGCTCAGGTCTATCCCGGTGCGCAAAACCTCGTGCCGGGCCACGACCACCGCGGCAGCGGCCCGAAGCGCCGCCTCGGAGAAGGGGGTCTGGTCGACGATCCGGAAGGAGGTGACGTTGTGATAGTTGTTCTGCCCGTCGCCGGCCAGCATCTCCACGAGCATGCCGGCCTGGACCTGGGAGAGCGGGTAGGCATCGACCGCCGACTCCGGCAGCCTGGCCCGGTCGGCGGCACTGATCAGCGCGAACGGTGCCACCGGGGCGGCCGCCTCGGCCGGGGCCGGGCGCCCCGTGACGAACCCGGCCAGCAGCGCGACCGTGCGGAACTCGAACACGTCCCGCACCGCCACGTCGAACCCGGCCGTGCGCAGCGCGCCGACCAGGGCCACGGCCCGGATCGAGTCGCCGCCGAGGTCGAAGAAGCCGTCGTCCACGCCGACCTTGTTCACCCGCAGCACCGCGGACCAGACGGCCGCGATCCGCTCCTCGACCGGGGTCCGCGGGGCGACGTACTCGCCCGCGGTGGTCTGCGTGCGCTGGTCCGGTGCGGGCAGGGCGCGCTTGTCCAGCTTGCCGTTGGCGGTCAGCGGGAGCGCGGCCAGCGGCACGAACACGGACGGGATCATGTAGTCGGGCAGCGACTGAGAGAGCAGGGCCCTGATGTCGCCGGGCGCGGGCGCCTGTCCGCCGGCCGGAACGCCGTAGCCGACGAGGCGTTTGTCGCCGGGGGTGTCCTCGCGCACCACCACGACCGCGTCGCGGATCCCGGGAACCGCGGCCAGCGCCGCCTCGATCTCACCCAGCTCGATCCGGTACCCGCGGATCTTGACCTGGTCATCGATCCGGCCACAGAACTCCAGCCGGCCATCCGGCAGACGCCGAGCCAGATCACCACTGCGGTAGAGCCGCGCACCCGGGGCACCGCCGAACGGATCGGGAACGAACCGCTCCGCCGTCAGCTCCGGACGCCCGAGATACCCGCGCGCCACACCGGGACCACCGACATAGATCTCACCCGGAACGCCGACCGGCACGAGGCCGCCGCGTGCATCGAGCAGGTAGACGCGCAGGTCCGCCAAGGGCCGGCCGATCGGGTTGCCGGTAGCGGTCTCGATCTCCTCCTGCGTCACCTGGTGGAAGGTGGTGTGCACGGTGGTTTCGGTGATGCCGTACATGTTCAGCAGCCGCGTCTGCGCCAGATCGCGGCGCGCGGTCCAGGGGGCGAGTTCGGCGAACTCCAGCTTCTCCCCCGCGAACACCACCGCCCGCAACGACAACCGATCGATCCGCGGATCACCCTCACCCGCCAACCGCACCAACCCCCGAAACGCCGACGGCGTCTGATTCAACACCGTCACCCCATGCCCCACCAGCAAATCCAGAAAATCATCCGGCGACCGCGTCACACCCCGCGGCACCACCACCAGACGACCACCCTGCAACAACGCACCCCACAACTCCCACACCGACACGTCAAACGCATACGAATGGAACAACGGCCACACATCCGACTCATCAAACCCATAATGCTCCTGAGCCGACGACAACAACCGCACCACATTCCCATGCGACAAACACACCCCCTTCGGCCGACCCGTCGACCCCGACGTATAAATCACATACACCAAATCATCCGGACCCCCCGACACCCCCAGATCCGAACCCGACAAACCCTCCAGATCCTCCTCATCCAACACCACCACCACACCCCCGAAATCAGCAGGCAGACACCCCCGACCCACCGAATCCGTCACCACCACCGACACACCCGCATCCCCCACCATGAACCCCAACCGCTCCACCGGCTGCACCGGATCAAGCGGCAAATAACCAGCCCCCGACTTCAACACCCCCAACAAAGCCGGCACCAAATCCAACCCCCGCTCCAAACACACCCCCACCACACACTCACGACCCACACCCAACCCCACCAACCGACGCGCAATCCGATTCGCCCGCACATTCAAACCCGCATACGACAACCCCACACCCTCAAACACCACCGCCACCGCATCCGGCGACACACGCACCCGCTCCTCGAACAGCTTGTCCAGGCGCGCCGTGGGCGGCTCGACCCGCCCGGTGCCGGCCGTCTCAAGGAGTACGGACAGTTCGGTGTCGTCGTAGAGCGCGATGTCGGAGACCCGCGTCCCCGGGTCGGCGGTGACTTGAGCGAGCAGTCGCAGATAGTGCCGCACCATCCGCTCGACGGTGGTCCGGTCGAACAGGGCGTCGGCGTACTCGAGCAGGCCGCGCAGGCGGCCGTCGGCACCGGTCTCAATGTGCAGAGTCAGGTCGACCTTCGCGACGCGCCACTGTGCGGGCACCGCTTCCACCTGCACGCCGGGCAGCGCGAGGTCAGCGGCCCGGCCCTCGTGCATGGTGAACGCGACCTGATACAGCGGCGTGCGGGAGAGGTCGCGCTCCGGCTGGAGCTCGTCGACCAGGCGGGCGAACGGGATCTCGCGATGATCGAAGGCGTCCAGCACGGCCGTGCGGGCCCCGGCCAGGAGCCCGGCGAACCTCGGGTCACCGTCCCACAGGCCGCGCACGACCAAGCTGTTGATGCCGTAGCCGATCAGGCCCTGCAACTCCGGTCGGCCGCGTCCGGAGACGACCGTGCCGACCGGGATGTCGGTGGCGCCGGTATACCGGGAGAGCAGCGCCTGGAACGAGGCCAGGAAGGCCACGAACAGGGTGACGTTCTGGGCCTCGGCCAAGGCGCGCAAGCCCGCGGCCAGGTCCTCGGGCAGTTCGAAGGGCACTGCGGAACCGTGCCAGTCGCGCACCGGCGGGCGCGGGCGGTCGGCGGGCAGTTCGAGCGGCGCCAGGTCGCAAAGCCGGGATCGCCAGTAGCCGAGCTGCTTCTCGAGCAGCCCGCCGGACAGAGTGGCTCGCTGCCACGCGGCGTAGTCGGCGTACTGGATCGGCAGGGTGTCGGCCGGCTTGGCCGGGCGGCCCTGCGGCTCCGCGGTGTACGCGGCGTAACCCTCGCACAGCTCGCGCAGGAAAACCTCGGTGGACCAAGCGTCACAGGCGATGTGGTGGAAGACCACTGACAACACGTGCTCGTCCGCGGCCAGGCACAGCAGACGGCCGCGCACCGGCCAGTCGCGCTCCAGGTCGAACCCGGTCGTGGCGTCCAGGGCCAGCTGCCGCTCCATCTGCTCGGCGCGCTCGTGCCCGGCCAGCGCGGTCAGATCGAGCTCTGCCAGCGCGAGCGCCGAGCCCGGGCCGGGTGCCGGGTCGACCAGCTGCACCGGCTCGTCCTCGACCATGGTGTAGCGGGTGCGCAGGATCTCGTGCCGGGCGACGATCGCGTCCCAGGCACGGGCGAGGGCCGGCCGGTCCAGTGGACCGGTCAGCCGCAGCGCCAGCGGGACCAGGTACTCCGCGCTGTCCGGCTCCAGCCGGTTGAGGAACCACAGCTGCTCCTGCCCGAAGGCCAGGCGCAGCGGCCGGGAGCGGTCGGCCGGCGCGATGCGGCCGTCGCGGCCCCCGCGCCGCCCGGCGCCGGCCAGCCGGCGCCGGACCAGCTCCTCCCGGGCCGCGTCGGCCGCGGCCGCGTCGTCGGCGGCGGGGCCGGATCCGTGGTCGGGGGCGGTTGCGGCGCTCTGGGTCATGCTCCTGGCTCCTTGGGCGCGGTGTCAGCGGTGGAATCGGCGGCGGTCTCGCGGCGCAGCTGCTCTTCCGGCAGCGCGGCGATTTCGGCCCGGATCTCGGCCTCGACCGCCTCGGCGAGGCCGGCGACGCTGGGCCGCTCGAAGATCAGCCGCATCGGCAGGTCGAGGTCGAACTCCTCCTGCAGCCGGGCGATCAGCCGGATCGCGAGCAGGGAGTGCCCGCCGAGCTGGAAGAAGTCGTCCAGAACGCCGACCGGCCGGCCGAGCAGCTCGGTCCAGACCTCGGCGATCCGCTCCTCGACCACGGTGCGCGGGGCGAGTTGCCCCTGGGCTCCGGCCCCGGACTCGGGCGGCCCGGGCAGCGCGGAGCGGTCCAGCTTGCCGTTGGCGTTGAGCGGGATCCGGTCGAGCAGGACGAACGCGGCCGGGACCATGTAGTCCGGCAGCCGGGTCGCGCAGTACTCCGCGAGCCCTTCGACGGCGGCGCCGTCCTGGTCGGGCACGTAGAAGGCGGTCAGGTGGTGCTGGTCGGCGAGGATCGCGGCGTCGCGCACGCCCGGGTGCGCCGCGAGCACCGCGCGGATCTCGCCCGGCTCGATCCGGTAGCCGCGGATCTTGACCTGGTCGTCGATCCGGCCGAGGAAGGCCACGTCGCCGCTCGCCAGCCGGCGCACCAGGTCGCCGGTGCGGTAGAGCCGGCCGCCCGCGCCGAACGGGTCGGGCAGGAACCGCTCCGCGGTCAGCTCCGGCCGTCCGGCATAGCCGCGGGCGACGCCGGTCCCGCCGACGTACAGTTCGCCGGTCACCCCGACCGGGACGGGACGCAGCGCGGAGTCGAGCACGTACATGGTCATGTTCGGCAGCGGCCGGCCGATCGGCACCGTGCCCTCCGGCTGCCGGTCCCGGATCGGGAAGATGCAGGTGCCCACCGACGCCTCGGTCGGGCCGTACTCGTTGATCAGCCGTCCGGGGCCGAGCAGGTCTAGCCAGCGGTTGGCCAGCGACCCGGGCAGCGCCTCGCCGGCCACCACGATCACCCCGGCCAGGTCCGCGGCCGCCTCATCCGCCAGCTGCTCGCCGAGGATCTGCAGGTGTCCGGGCGTCAGCTTGATGAAGCTGAACGGGCCGGCCGCGCTGAGCGCCGAGCCCAGCCGGGCCAGATCGAGGTCCGGGGCGATGACGTGCACCCGCTGCCCGACGACCAGTGGCGCCCACAGGTTCGGCACGACCAGGTCGAAGGCCACTGAGGAGAACAGCGGCGCGCCGCCGGTGCCCCGGCTGGCGAGTTCGGCCGCCGCCCAGCCGACGTGGTTGGCCAGGCCTCGATGGGTCACCTGCACGCCCTTGGGGCGGCCGGTGGACCCGGAGGTGAAGATGACGTAGGCCAGCTCGTCCGGGTCGGTGGTCCGCGGCAGCGCGCGCACCGAGGTCGAGCCGATCATCTGGGCGTGCTTGTCCACCATCAGCGTCGGCACCGTCAGGCGCTCGGCGTATGCGGCGGTACTGACCGCGGCGCTGGCTCCGGCGTCCTCGAGCATCGCGGCGATCCGCTCCGCCGGGTAGCTCGGGTCCAGCGGCACATAGGCGCCGCCGAGCTTCCACACGCCGAGCAGCGTGGCGAGCAGGTCCACGCCCCGGTCCAGCAGCACGCCGACCACAGCGCCGGCGCGAAGGCCGCTGTTGTGTAGCAGGTTCGCCGTCCTGGCGGCCTGGGCGTCGAGCTCGGCGTAGCTGTACGTGCGCTCGCCCGCTTCGAGTGCGACGGCGTCCGGGGTCGCGGCGACCTGGGCCTCGAACCGGTCGAGCACGGTGCCGGCCGGGAAGTCGGCCGCGGTCTCGTTCCATCCGGCCACCAGCTGCCCGCGTTCGGCGTCGGCCAGGTACTCGAGATCGGCCAGAGCGGTGTCGGGGTCGGCGACCGCGGCAGTCAGCAGCCTGACGAAGTGGTCGGCCAGGCGCTGCACGGTGTCCCGGTCGAAGACCGTCGTGGCGTATTCGAACGCTGCGGCCAGGGAGCCGTCGGCCCGGCGCCACATGAACAGAGTCAGGTCGGTCTTGGCCACCTTCCACGCGCGCTGGAAGGCCTCCATCGCGGTGTCGTCCTCGGCGGTGACGCTGGTCGCGCCCTCGTCCTGCAGGTCGAAGGCGACCTGGTAGAGCGGGGTGCGCGACAGGTCGCGCTCCGGGACGAGCTCGTCCACCAGCAGCTCGAACGGCAGCGCCTGGTGTTCGAACGCTGACACGGCGGACGAGCGCACCCGGCGGACCGCCTCGGTGAAGGACAGCTCCGGGGCCAGGCCGCAGCGCAGCACCAGGGAGTTGAGGAAGAACCCGGCGACGTCGCCCACCTCAGGCCGGCCGCGGCCGGCCACCGGGGTGCCGACCGGGACGTCCCACTGGCCGGTGTACCGGGCCAGAGTCGCGGCGAATCCGGCGAGCAGTGTCATGAACGGCGTCGCCGCGCAGCCGCGGCCGAGGTCGGCGAGCGCGCCGGCCAACTCGGCCGGCAGTTCCACCCGCACCCCGGAACCGGCCGGGTCTCGCTCGGCCGGGCGCACCCGGTCCGCGGGCAGTTCGAGCCGCGGCAGGTCGGCCAGGGCCTTACGCCAGTATTCCAGTTCGCCGGTGCGCACCTGGTCGGTCAGCTGCGCACGCTGCCAGGACGCGAAATCCGCGTACTGCACCGGCAGTTCGGGCAGCTGCGGCACGCGGCCGGCCACCTCGGCGGCGGCCAGTTCACGCAGGTCGCGGCTGAGCACAACGGTGCTCCAGCCGTCGGATGCGATGTGGTGCAAGGTGATCAGCAGCACATGCGGCTGCCCCGGAATGCGCACCAGCATGGCCCGCCACAGCGGGCCGTGTTCGAGGTCGAATCCGCCATCGAACTGTTCGCCGAACAGCTTGGCGAGCCGATCGTCGACCTGCTCGGCGTTGCTCGCGGGAAGGTCGACCACGCGCAGCTCCACCGGTCCGGGTGCCCCGGGGTACTGCAAGGGCTGTCCCTCGACGGTCGTGTAGTGCGTACGCAGCGCCTCGTGCCGCACTTCGAGCGCGTCCAGAGCGCGCTGCACGGTGAGCACGTCCAGGTCGGCCGGCAGCCGCAGGAACAACGGCGCGACCCACTCCCGGCTGCCCGGGTGCATCTGGTCCAGGAACCACAACCGCTGCTGACCGAAGGAGAGCGGCAGCCCTCGGCCGCGCGGCAGCAGCGGGATCGCCGCCGCGGCGCCCTCTCCGCCGTCGCCGGCCCCAGCGCTCTCCGCCAGCAGCGCGGCCTGTGCGCGCACCGTGGTCGCGGTGAACAGCTTGCGCGGCTCGATGGCCGCGCGGCCGCCCTCGATCAGGCGGCCGGCCAGCCGGGCGAGCACCAGCGAGGAGCCGCCGAGCTGGAAGAAGTCGTCGTGCGCGCCGACCCGCTCGATCCCGAGCAGGTCCTGCCAGGCCTCGGCGACGAACCGCTCCTCCGGGGTGCTCGGCTCGACGAATCCACCCTGCTCGGCCGGCTCCACGATCGCGGCCAGCGCAGCGCGGTCCACCTTGCCGTTGGGCGTCAGCGGGAATCGCTCGACCGAGCGGAAGACAGCCGGGATGACCGCCTCAGGCAGCCGTCCGACCAGGTACTCACGCAGCTGCCCGGGCGGCACCGGCTCTGCGGTGCGTACGTACGCGGCCAGCCGGGTCGCGCCGGATTCGTCCTTGAGGCCGACCACGGCGGCGCCGCGCACCTGCGGGTGTCCGGTCAGCACCGCCTCGATCTCGCCCGGCTCGATCCGCACGCCGTTGACCTTGAGCTGGTCGTCGACCCGGCCGAGGTACTCCAGGCTCTGGTCCGCCCGCCAGCGCGCCCGGTCGCCGGTGCGGTAGAGCCGGGAGCCCGGCTCGCCGAACTCGTCCGGAACGAACCGGTCCGCGGTCAGCGCGGGCTGATTCAGATAGCCGCGCCCCAGGCCGCGGCCGCCGAGGTACAGCTCGCCGGCCATACCGACCGGCACCGGCTCGCCGGCCGGGTCGAGCACCACCACGTACAGGTTCTCGATCGGACGGCCGATCGGCACCGGCCCGGTCAGCTGCGCCGGGTCGAGCCGGTGCGCGGTGGCGTCGATGGAGCACTCGGTCGGGCCGTAGGTGTTCCACAGCGCGAAGTCGTGGCCGGCCAGCAGCCGCTGGCACAGCTCGGCGTGCAGGGCCTCTCCGGCGGAGAAGACCAGGCGCAGCGACGAGCACTCGCGCCAGGCCGGCTCCTCGGCGAGCAGCCGGTACACCGAGGGCACGCCCTGCAGAACCGTGATCCGCTCGTCGCGCACCGCCCGGGCCAGTGCCGCCGGGTCGCGCTCGGCTCCGCGCGGCGCCAGCACCACGCAGCCGCCGGAGCTGAGCGGGCCGAAGAATTCCCAGCAGGCAGCGTCGAATCCGATCGAAGTCTTCTGCAACACCCGGTCGGCCGGGCCCAGGCCGTGGCGGCGCACGGTCCACCCCACCCGGTTGCCGATGCCCTCGTGGGTGACCACGACGCCCTTCGGCCGGCCGGTCGAGCCCGAGGTGTACACGATGTACGCGGCGGCGTCCGGCTCGATCCGCACCCGCGGATCGCTGTCCGGGCAGCGCTCGAGCGCGGTCCAGTCCGTGTCCGCGTCCAGCACGACCTTCGCGGCGGTGTCCTGCAGGATCCACTCGCGCCGAGCGGCCGGATAGGCCGGGTCGATCGGCACGTACGCGCTGCCGGACCGCCATACCCCGAGCAGGGCGACGACGAGGTCGAAGCCGCGTTCCAGGCACACCGCCACCGGCACCTCGGGGCCGGCCCCGAGGTCGCGCAGGTGGTTGGCCAGGCGGTTGGCCCGGGCGTCGAGCTGCGCGTAGCTGTGGACGAGGCCGCCGTCGAGGACCGCGGCCGCCTGCGGGGTGCGCGCGGCCTGCCGGGCGACCTGGTCGTGCAGCAGGACGGGCGAGATCGTGCTCATCGCGACTCCTAGCGAGGTGACGGGTGGTGCGGATCAAGGTGCCGGCCCGCGCTAGGCGGGCCGGCCGGTCAGGCCTGCGCGGTCTCGGCCATCCGCCGGCGCAGGCTCAGCGGGCGCATGTCGGTCCAGACCTCGCCGATCCGGGCCAGGCACTCCTCCCGGGTGCCGCTGGTCCCCTCGGCCCGCCAGCCGGGCGGCAGCTCGCGCTCCGCCCACCACAGCGAGTACTGCTCCTCGTCGTTGAGCACCACCAGGAAGCCGCGCTCGTCGCTCATCGCTACTCCAGTTCCGTTGTTTCGCAGGGTTCGTAGATTGCCTGGCCGCCGGTCAGGCGACCAGGGCGCCGCCGTCGAGCAGGAAGTCGTCGAATCGCGTGCCCAGGCCCCGGTCCAGGGCCGCGCAGCGCACGTAGTCCGCCAGCGCGAGGTCGAGCATGCCGAGGCCGAACGGGGAGAAGACCACGTTCTGCTGCGGAGTGCGGCGCAGGGCCGAGGGATCGCGCACCAGCCGCCCGAGGGAGGCGTGGATGAAGTCGCGGTTGCCCGCGACCTGCTCGGTCAGGTGCAGCGAGGTGCGTTCGCGGCACACGTGGTCGGCGTCGTCGACCACGTTGACCGAGCTGAGGATCGCCGCCGGATACAGGTCGCGCAGCGAGACGTGCAGCAGCACGCTGCCCGGCGGCACGTCGTCCAGGCCCATGTGCGGTTCGGCCGCGGTGGTGGCGATCGAGTGCAGCCGGTGGCCGCGCAGTGCCGCGGCGGCGCTCGGGGCGACCTCGACGGCGACGTCGGGCAGCTCCTCGGCGGCGCGGCGGCGGAAGGATTCCGCCCGGTCCTGGTCGCGGTCGAACACGCTGGCCGCACGGAGGTTCGGCAGCACGGCGGCGAGGAACCTGAGCACCTCGAAGTTGATCACGCCGCAGCCGAGCAGCGCGGCCGAGCCGGACTGCTCCGGCGTGGTCAGGACCGAGGCGGCCAGCGCGGCGCTCGCCGCGGTGCGCCGGGCGGAGATCACCGAACCCTCGATCAGCGCCTCCGGCTGCCCGGTGGCCAGGCTGTTGAGCAGGATCGCGGCGCTGGCCCGCTGGAGCCCGGAGTCCAGGTTGCCGGGGAAGGAGGAGATCCACTTCATCCCGGCGACCGGCTGCGGTCCGCCGAGGTAGGCCGGCAGGCCGATGATCCGGTTGCGCGCGTTGCGCGGGAAGCGCAGGAAGACCGAGTGCGGGACCGCGGCCTGCCCCTCGTCGTAGAGCCGGTAGGCCTCCCGGACCAGGTCGACGAGCTCGCGCTCGCGCCCGTCCAGCAGTGCGGAGACCTCCGCCTGGCGCAGGATCAGCATCTGCGGTCCTTCCACAGGTGGGAGACCTCACCGAAGTGAGTGGTCACCCACGGGTCCGAGTAGATGGTGTTGAGGTAGCGGTCGCCGCCGTCCGGGAAGATCAGCACGCAGGTCGACCCGTCCGGGATCTGCTCGAGCCGGCGGCCGACGGCGGCCACGGTCGCCCCGGAGGAGCCGCCGGCCAGGATCGCCTCGCGGTCCACCAGCCGGCGGCAGGCCACCACGCACTCCAGATCGGACACGTGCACCACGTCCTGGGCCAGCGCCGGGTCCGCCAGCGGCGGCACCACCGACGCGCCGTGGCCCGGGATCAGCCGCACCGCCGGGGGCTGGCCGAAGATCATGCTGCCCACCGCGTCCACGGCGACGACCCGGGTCTTAAGTCCCTCGGCCCTGATGTACTCGGCGCAGCCGCGCAGGGTGCCGAAGGTGCTGGTGGAGCAGAACAGGTAGTCCACCGGCCGGTCCAGCGCCCCGACGATCTCGGCCATGGTGCCGCGGTGCGCCCGCGGGTTGAGCGGGTTCGAGTACTGATTCGGGTTGTAGGCGTGCGGGATGGCCTCGACCAGCTCGGCCACCCGGCGCAGCCGCATCGGCAGGTACTCGCCGGTCTCCGGGTCGGGCTGGGTGATCAGCTCGATCTCGGCCCCGTAGGCCCGGAGGATGGCAAGGTTCTGCTTCGTCGTCTTGGCGTCGACCACGCAGACGAACCGCAGGTCGAAGTAGCGGCAGAGCTGGGCGATGCCGATGGCCAGGTTGCCGGAGCTAGACTCGACCACCACCGACACACCCGGGATCAGCTCGCCCGAGCGGACCCGTCCGAGCAGCATGCTCAGCGCGGACCGGTCCTTGATGCTGCCGCCCGGATTGAACCGCTCCAGTTTCGCGAACACCCTCGAGGAGGCGTCCGGAAACAGGCGGGCGAGCGCTACCAGCGGGGTGTTGCCCACTGTCGAGAGGATCCCCTCAATGCCCTGATCGGCCACGGCCTCCCCTAGCGTCGTGCCGCCTCAGGCGGCACTTCGGACCACTGACGTAATTCACGAGAACAGCGACTTCTCTGCCGGCCCCGCGTCCGCCCGGCCGCCGAGCAGGGCCAGCCGGCGGCGCTCGGCCGGGTCGGTGAGCACGGCCCGGGACACCGGCCGCGCCGGGTCGGCGCAGGCCGCGCCGAGCAGGTTCAGGTAGCGCTGGAGCAGAGTGCCGATAGTGGACTCGTCGAACAGCTCGCGGTCGTAGCGGAAGACCACCGCGAGCGCGTCGCCGTCCTGGGTGAACTCCACCGTCAGGTCGCACTGCCCTTCTAGGTGCGGCACGTCGAGCCGGGTGACGCGGTGCCCGGCGATCCGGCCGGATCCGCCGGCGCCTTGCGCCGCGGACTGCTCGCGCAGGCCGGTGACCATCGTGGCCGCGATCCGGAACAGCGGTTCGCCGGCCGAGGCGGCCGGGCCCATCAGGGCGTACGGATAGCCGGAGCGGGTCATGGCCGCGGCCAACTGCCCGCCGACCTGGCCGATCGCTTCGGCGAAGGTGGTCTCCTCGCTCCAACTGCTGCGCACCACGATCGAGTTCACCAGCAGCCCGACCATGTCGCGCAGCGACCGGCTGCGCCGGACCGTGGTCGGACAGCCGACCAGCAGTTCGTTCTCGCCGGTGTATCGGTGCAGCAGAGCGTGCAAGACCCCGAACAGCAGGCTGAACGGAGTGACCCGCAGCGACTGGGCGGCCTCGCGGACCCGCTGCGCGGCCTCGTCGGACAACGCGCTGCTGCACGTGCCGCCGTCGAACGCGGAACTCGCCGGCCGCGGCCGGTCGGTGGGCAACGCCGCCGCCCGGCCACCCGCGGCCAGATCCCGCCAGTACGCGGCGAGCTCGGCCCGCCGCGGCGAATCAAGCAGCTGACGTTCCCGGGTGACGTAGTCGTCGTAGGTACCGGTCAGTTCCGGCCAATCCGGCTCGGACTCCACGTCGTACGCCCGGTAGGCCTCGAGCAGGTCGCGCCAGATCAGGTGCATCGAGTACGCGTCCGTGGCGATGTGGTGCGCGGCCACGACTACCGCGGCGTCCTGCTCGCGGTGCAGCACGAACACCCGGAACGGCTCTTCATCGGAGAGCCGGAACGGGCTGCGGGCCAGGTCTCGGGCCGAGGCGACCAGTTCCACGTCGTCGAGGCCAGGCACCTGCCGCTGTTCGATCCGCACCGGGCCGGCCGGATGCACGACGCGCACCGGCCGGTCTTCGAGGTCGACGAAGCGCGAGCGCAACAGCTCGTGCCGGCCCACCAGCGCCTCGACGGCGCGCTCCAGCACATCCGGCCGCGGTGCCGGGTTGAACAGCACAGCGCCGGCGTCGTTGTACGCGGAGCTTTCCGGGGCGGTCCGGTGCAGCAGCCACAGCGCCTGCTGACCGACCGACAACTCCCGGACGCGGTCGCCCGGGACGGCGCGCGGCCGTCCGTCGGCCGCCGAGCGCTCGGCCATGCTCAGCCGACTCGCACGGAGGCGATGAAGGCGATCAGGTCCCGCACCTTCAGGATGTTGCCGACCTCGGCGTCCGGGACGGACATCTCGAAGACCGACTCGGCCTCGGCCAGCACGTCGATCCGGTTCAGCGAGTCCAGACCGAGGTCCTCGAAGCTCATCTCCGGGCTTATCTCCCAGTCGACGAGGTCGGTGTTGTTGGATCGCAGGATCCGGATGACCTCGTCCTCGATCTGCTTGTCAGTCATGCTTTCTCTCCCCTTGTCGATGAAGTGCGTCGTGCGCGGCCGCCCGGTTTCAGGGCAGCCGGACGACCTGGCCGGCGTAGGACAGGCCGGCGCCGAACCCGAGGAGCAGGGCCAGATCGCCGCTCTGCGTCCGGCCGGACTCGTACAGGGTGTTGAGCGCGAGCGGTATCGAGGCGCCGGAGGTGTTGCCGGTGGTGACCACGTCGCGCACGACCTGGTCCGAAGGGAACTGGAGCATCCGGGTCAGGGTGTCGATGATCCGGCGGTTGGCCTGGTGCGGCACGAACCACTTCACGTCGGCGAGCGTCACCCCGGCCGCCTCGCAGGCCTGCCGGGCCACCTTCGGCATGGTCGCGGTGGACCACTTGTAGACCAGCGGACCGTCCATGAACACGTACTCGACCCCGGGGGCGACGAAGTTGCTCATCAGCACGTCGCGCCGGCCGCCGTCGCTGCCCCAGACCACCGGCGAGACGCCGGGGTCCTCGGACCGCGACAGCAGGACCGCGCCGGCCCCGTCGCCGAAGATGACGAAGGTGTCGGGGTCCTCCGGGTTGAGCAGGTGGGAGACCTTCTCCGCGCCGATCACGAGCGCGTTGCGCGCCTCGCCGAGCCGGATCGCGTTGGAGGCCAGGGCGAGGGAGTAGGCGAAGCCGGCGCACACCGCGTTCACGTCGAAGGCGCCCGGAGCCGGCACCCCGATCATCGAGGCGATCATGGCCGCCTCGCCCGGGATCCGCCGGCTGCGGGTGGCGCTGGCCAGCACGAGCAGGTCCACCTCGGCCGGGTCGACGCCGGACATCGCCAGCGCCTTGGTGCCGGCCGCCGCGGCCATCATGGCCACGTCCTCGTCTTCCCCGCCGTAGTACCGGGTCTCGATGCCGGTGCGCTCCAGGATCCAGTCGGCCTCGACCCCGCACATCCGGCCTATCTGCGTGTTGTCCATCAACCGGGTGGGGCGGTACGCGCCCAGCCCGGTGATCGTCGAACCCGTGACGCTCGAGGCGTTGATACCCGGCACGACGCACCTCCCTTTCCGCACAGTGGCCGCGCCTCCGCGGTCCCCTGGAAAAGCAACGGTGCACGCCGGGCCTATATGTTCTCTATAACGGTCCGAATATGGCAAAGATATAGACGGCGCGGCCAGGCTGGCCCCGGCGCTTCGCGACCACATGCGCTCGCGTGCCGGTCGCGGCCGTTTCGCGCGCCGAAAACCCGTCCGTATTCGAGCATGGAGGTGTCCCGGCATGTGGGCGAACGATCCGGCCGTCGCCGCCGACACCTATCGATTCCTTGCCGAGAAATACGGCACGCCGCTCTATGTCTACGACGGCTCGGCGCTCACCGGCGCGCTGCGCGAACTGAGCGAGGCGCTGCACCCGGCGATGGAGGTGTTCTACTCGCTCAAGGCGAATCCGAACATCACCCTGGCCGGGCTGCTCGCCGTGCACGGCGCGCGGGCCGAGGTCTCCTCGCTGGTCGAGCTGCGCACCGCGCTGCGCGCCGGGTTCCGGCCGCAGGACGTCATCTTCCTCGGCCCGGGCAAGAGCACGCAGGAGCTGGCCGCGTGCGTGGAGGCCGGGATCTACGCCGCCGTCGTCGAGTCCTTCGACGAACTGGGCGAGCTGGACCGGCTGGCCGCCGCGCGCGGCGTGCGCCAAGCGGCGCTGATCCGGATCAACCCGCGGGAGGCCGGAAACGGCTCGCGGCTGACCATGGGCGGCAAGCCGCGCCAGTTCGGCATCGACGAGGAGCAGGTCCTGGCGGCCGGCCCGCTGGCCGAACGGTATCCGGCGCTGGACGTGATCGGCGTACACGCGTATCTGGGCACCCGGATTCTGGACGCCACGGCCGTGGTGGACAACACCGCCCGGGTCCTCGAACTGGCCGAGCGGGTGGCCGAGGCCACCGGGATCGACCTGCGCGCGGTGGACGTCGGCGGCGGGCTGGGGGTGGCCTACTTCGAAAAGGAGGAGGACCCGGACCTCGGCGTGTTGCGCGCCGGGCTGCGCCCGCTGGTCGAGTCGTTCCGCCGGCGCCACCCCGATACACGGCTGCTGTTCGAGTCCGGACGCTACCTCGCCGCCCGAGCCGGGGTGTACGCGGTCTCCGTGCGCGGGGTCAAGGAGTCGATGGGCCGTCAGTTCGCGGTGACCGACGGCGGCACGCACCACCACATGGCCGCGGTCGGCGTCGGCTCCTATGTGCGGCGCAACTTCCCGGTGCGGCTGCTGAGCCGGCCGGATGAGCCGCCGACGGGCGCCTGGCAGCTGACCGGGCCGCTGTGCACTCCCAACGACACCATCGCCAAGGACGTGGAACTGCCCGAGCTGCGCCCGGGCGACCTGATCGGGATCCTGCGCTCCGGCGCCTACGGCCCCACCGCGTCCCCGGGGCTGTTCCTGAGCCACGGCTTCCCCGCCGAGGTGCTGCTCCACCAGGGCCGGGACTACCTGGTACGGGACCGCGACCTGCCCGAGGACCTGCTGCGCAAGCAGCACCACCACGAATTCGACGCCTGATGCCCGAGGGGGAGCAGCGATGGACCGCAACCGCGCCGTGGAAGAGATCAAGCTGGTGGTCGAGAAGGCCGTCGGCCGGGAGTTGCCGGACTTCGGCGAGGACACCGCGCTGCTGGCCGAGTTGAACCTGGACTCCAGCTCGCTGCTCGAGGTGCTGATGGATCTGGAGGACGCCGTCGGCTTCGAGGCGAACGTCGACGAGCTGGACGCCTCCGTGCTCGAGAGCGTGGGCAGCCTGGCCGACTTCGTGGTCCGGATGACGGCGGCGGTCTGACCGGTGCCAGCCACGATCACGCCGCCGGACCTGTTCGACGAGCTGACGGACCTCGGCCGGGAGCAAGGCCTGGCCGCCGGGCTGCGCCGGATCCTCGGCAACGCGGTGCCCGCTCCGCGGACCGCGAGCGGTCTGGCCCTGGTGCCGCGCGGGAGTTGCGGCGCGGAAGCGGTCGCGACGGGACCGCGGACCGATCCGCTCGTCGCCGCCGCAGGACTCGAACTCGTCCGTTTCGCCGATCCGGCTGCGCAGTCGGATCCGCGCGACGTGCCGGACCTGGCGCTCATGCTCGCCGCGGTCCGGCTCGGCGTGACCTCACGGCTGCTGGACCTGGCCGTCGACCATCTCTCCGCCCGCCGGGTCGAGGAAGCTGCGCTGATCGACAAACCGTTGCTGCGCGCGCAGATCGCCGATGCTGTGGCAGACCTCGAGCTCTGTCGCCACGGGTTGCGCACCGCCACCACGCCGGCCGCCGCGGAGGCGTTGCACGCCTGCCTCGCCAGGACTGCATGGTCTATCAGTACCCTGTTCGGCGCGAGTGGATACGTGCTCGATCATGCCGCACGGGAGCTGTACGCGGCAGAGCTCGTACACAGCGCCTGGGTCGGATCAGCCATCGATCACGTCGTCGGCGAGGCGTAGGCGTGGCCGCCGACATCGACCTGACCGCGCTCCGCGCCGAGGCCCGGGAACTGGCCCGCGGATTGCGCTCGGTGGCACTGGAGATCGACGCGGCACCTCTCGCCGCCGCCGACCTGCGCCACCCCGCGCTGGAGGCGGTGCAGACCTACGACCCGGTCCGCCTGGGCAATCTGGGCCAGGCTGTGGCATTGCTCGAACTCGCCGCCGGGGACGCCGGCGCCGTGCTCGCCTGCCCTGGGCCCGCTCTGGCCGGAGTGCTGGTTCGGATCCTCGGCGACGAGGCGCAGAACGAGCGGCTGCGAGCGGCGGTCGCCGACGGACGCACCTGGGGCTACCTGGCCGTGACCGAGCCGGACGCGGGCAGCGACGTGACCCGGCTGTCCACCGAACTTCGCCCGGACGGCGACGGCGGCCACCTGCTCTACGGACGCAAGCGCTACATCGGCAACGGTTACCGCGGCGACGTCGGCGTGGTGCTGGCCCGCACGGGTCCCGGCCCGGTGGCGCTGCGAGCCGCGCTGTTGACCAGCCGGCCGGCGCAGCTGACCGCCGCGCCGCTGGACACCGTCGGGCTGCGCGGCGCGCAGATCAGTGAGCTGACTTTCGACGGAGTGCCGATAGCCGCGGAGGACCTGCTCGGCAACCACTTGACACCGCTGCGCCGCGGCATGTGGGGCGTCCAACAGGCGTTCAACACCGTGCGGGTACAGGTCGCGGCGATGGCCGTGGGCACGGCGGCCGCAGTGCACGCCTACGTCCGCGCCGAGCGTGTGTCCTGGAACGCCTCGGACCTCGCGCAGCTGGACGCCGCGCGGGCGGAGACCGAAGCTGCCCGGAACCTGGTGCTCCAGGCGGCCGCCGAACTCGACGCCGACCGGAGGCAGGAGTACCTGCCCGCGCTGGCCAAGCTGACAGCGGTGCGCACGGCTCGCGACCACTGCCGACGACTGCCGCGGCTGCTGGGCCGCGGCGCGTTCCTGGAGCACCCGTTGCTGGAGAAGTGGTGGCGCGACAGCGCAGCCTTCGAGTTCATGGAGGGCACCAGCCACATCCAGCGGCTGCACACGGCGCAGGGCTATCTCAAGGCCCGCCCGGCCGTGCGGACCGCCCACGCGAACGGCGCCGCGCGCCCGACGCCCACCGAGGCCGTGACCCGATGACCGCTAACTCCGTCGCAGACCACGAACACTGGGACGCCGTCGTGATCGGCGCCGGGATCGGCGGCCTGACCTGCGCCGCTTACCTGGCGGCGCAAGGGCTCGGCGTCCTGGTCCTGGAGCGGCACTCGATCGCCGGCGGCAGCACCCAGGTGTTCCGCCGCCGCGGCGTATACGAGTTCGATGTGGGCACGCACTACATCGGCGACTGCGGGCCGGACGGCGTGGTGCACCACATCTACCGCGGTCTGGGCCTGACCGACCGGATCAACTTCCGGGAGATCGATCCGGACTGCTTCGACCGGATCCGGCTGCCCTCGGTCAGCGTCGACGTGCCACGAGGCTGGGACCGGTACGCCAAGCGGCTGACCGAGGCGTTGCCCGCGGAGGCCGAGGGCCTGACCCGCTACGTGGAGATCGTCTCCTCGCTGCACGGCGCTCTGACCTCGATGATGATCACTCCTGACGCGCCGCTGCCGCCGTCGCCGCTGATCCGCTGGGCCAGGGCGACCCTGGGCCAGCTGATCCGGCACTGCGGACTGTCCCCGCGCGCAGCAACCGTCCTGGCCGCGCAGACGATCAACTACGGCGTCGGCCCGGACGAGATGTCAGTGCTCGGCCACGTCGGAATGCTGGGCAGCTACATGTTCGGCGCCTACTACCCCGAGGGTGGCGGCCAGATGCTGGCCGCGACCATGATCGAGGCGCTGACCGCCCACGGCGGCGAACTGCGCACCCGCGCCGAGGTGGCCGCGATCGAGGTGGACCGGGACCGGGTCACCGGGGTCCGGCTGGCCACCGGCGAGCGGATCGAGGCACCGATCGTCGTCTCCGACGCCGACTACCGCCACACCGTCCTCTGCCTGCTCGGCGGAAAGCACCTGCCCGCGGACGCGGTCGCGCGGGCATCGGCCGCGACCATGGCACTGCCGCTGGTCGTCGCCTTCCTCGCGCTCGACCGGGCCGAGGTGGACCTGCCCGCGAGCAACCTGTGGTGGCACGGATCCGAAGACGTCTACGAGACCCACGCGGCGCTCAACCGCGGCGAGCCGACACTCGAGCCGCGCTTCGCGTTCCTCAGTTCCGGCACCGCCAAGGGCGGACCGGCCGGTCCGGCCGACCGGGCGCCGCACCACACCCTCGAAATCATGACCCTGATACCGGCGGACCGCGCGCCGCTGAGCGGGCCGTGTACCGAAGCCCCGGCCCACGACTACCGCCGCGATCCGGCATATCAGCGGGAGAAGGAACGGATGGGCCAGGCCTTGGTGGACGTGGCAGAACACGCACTCGGTCTGGAAGGGCTGCGCAAGCACATCCTGCACTACGAGGTGTCCACCCCGATGACCCAGAGCAGATTCACCCTGACCGGCGGCGGCACCCCCTACGGGCTGGCCGCGATCCCAGCCCAGTTTGGCGCCGGCCGCCCGGACCACCGCACGGCGCTGCCCGGCCTGTACCTGGTCGGCGCGGACACCCGCAGCGGCTTCGGCATCGGCGGCGCGCTGGCCGGCGCAGTCCGCTGCGCCGGACTGATCCTGGACCGGCCGCTGCTGACCGAGGTCTGCCGCGGCGAGCAGATCGCCGCGGCCGCGGCGCTGCCCGAGCGTCCGCCCGGCTGGGACCCGCTGCTCGCCTCGCGCGGCTCGCGCGTCGCCCGGCACACGGCGGCCGGCCCGGCGGGCCGGGGGCGGGCTCGATGAGCGGCGCCGGTCTGGTGGAAGTGGCCGGCTACCTGCCGGAGGCAAGCCTGAGCCTGGAGGACGTGGCCGAGCCGCTCGGCCTCAACGCTCGGGAGGTGCGCCGCTACCGGCGGTTCTTCGGCCTGGACCGGGTCCGCTGGGATCCGGATGCGCGGCAGGCGGACCTGTTGACCGCGGCGGCCCGACAGCTGGCCACGCTGCCGGACAACCGGCACCGAGTCCGATACGTGCTGCACGCGCGGACCCTCGAGCCGACCGGGCCGTACTCGTCCGCGCCGCTGCTCGAGACGGTCCGGAACCTGGGGCTGGGCCACGCCCAGGCGTTCACCGTCAGCCAGCACGCCTGCGCCTCCGGGCTGCTCGCCGTGCACCTGGCCGGCAGCCTGCTGGCAGAGCTCGACGACCCGGACGCCCTGGTCCTGGTCCTGGCCGGGGAGAAGACCTATCCGCACGTGGCCAGGTACATGCCGGCCGTGATGGTGATGGGCGAATCCTCGTCGGCCTGCCTGGTCGGGACCCGCAGCCGCCGGGACACGGTGGTCGCCTACCAGACCGCCACCTACGGCGAGTACTCGGAGATGACGGTGCTGTCCGCCGAATCGGTGGCCGCGTTCGAGAAGTCCTATGTGCCGTCGCTGGCCGACCTCATCGCGGCGGCCCTGGCCGAAGCCGGGATCGGCCTCGAGGACCTGCGGCTGATCCTGCCGCACAACGTGAACCGGTACTCCTGGACGATGCTGTGCAAACTACTGGATATACCGACGGAACGGGTACTGCTCGAGAACATCCCGGTCACCGGCCACTGCTTCTGCGCGGACCCGTTCATCAACTATCGCAGCGCGGTCGAGTCCGAACTCATCCGCCCCGGAGACCACTATCTGATGGTCAGCGCCGGGGTGGGTGCGACGTTCTCCGCGCTGCTGGTCCAGCACTAGGACAGGGGGGCACGTGTTACGACTGACCACAGCCCGGCACCTGGAACTCGGCCGCAATCCGGAGTTCCCGCCGTACGACGGCCTGGCCGCGTTCTTCGCCGAGCGCTGCGCGCCGTACGGCGTCCACGTGGACACCGAGCAGGCGCTGCCCGGCAACCACAACAGCTACCCGTACCTCGTCACCCAGGCACTGGCGGCCCTGAACGTTCCGGCGGCACCACCGCCGGACCTGGTCGTCATCGCGCACGCGCTGCCCGACTGCGACCTGGCGACCTCAGTAGCCGGACACGTCCAGCAGCTGCTGACCGGCCAGCCGATGGTCTTCGCCGTCACCGATCAGGGCCGCACAACCGCGTTCGCCGCCCTGCGCGCGGCCGGAGCGCTCGCCCGCGGCGGCGGATACCAGCGGATCGCGGTGCTCGCCCTGGATCAGGGCACGATCGCTTACCGCGACCCGGCTCTGGCCGATCTGGACCCGTCCACCGACCACGCAGTCGGCATGCTGTTCACCGCCGAGGGGCTCGCCGAGCTGACCGCTCTGCGCACGTTGCCCGAGGTCGAACCGGACCAGGTCGGTACCGTCCTGGCAACGGAACTGGCCAAGATCGCGCCGTCGGCCTGGCCGGAGGACCAAGGGCCTGTGCGTTCGCCCTTCCGGCCGGCCGAGCCGGTCCTGATCCTCGGCCACGGCCCGCGCACCGGCCGTCTCGCCGACGAACTGCCCGACCCGGGTGAACTGCCCGGGCCGTGGCGGGTGCGCCAAGCGGCCCCCGGCCGGATCTGCACCCGCGTCTGGACCGAACTGGCCGCCGAGCTCGCCGCCGCGCCGGACCAGCGCAAGGACCGCCTCACCGTGGTCGCCGAGTACGACCAGGAGCTGCGTTACCTGGCCCTGGTCTCCTTCAACCTCCGGGCGGTCGCGGACCCGCCTGGGCAAGGGGCGCCGTCTTGACCTCCACCCTGCTGCACCACATCCTCGACGAGGCCGCCGAACTCCGGCCGGACGCGCCCGCGTTGACACACGCCGACAGGACACTGACGTACGCGGAGCTGGCCGAGGCCAGCCGGCACGCCGCGACCAGGCTCGCCGAGACCGGGGTGAAGCGCGGCGACCGAGTGGTGGTGATCATGCCGAACCACTCGGGCACGGTCGCGCTCACCTACGCCTGCTCCCGCATCGGCGCTGTCTTCGTGCTCTTACACGAGCAGGTGCGCGGCGCCGGACTGCGGCACGTGTACGACGACGCCGAGCCGACCCTGGTCGTCACCGCGGACCCGGACGCCAGGGAGACCGCCGTCAGCTGCGGTATCCACGTCGCAGACCTCGAAGATCTGACGACTCCCCCGCCCTCGCCCGGCGTCTCCCTCTCCGCCGACGCCGTCCTGACCGTCGACCCGATCTGCCTCATCTACACCTCCGGCAGCACCGGCATGCCCAAGGCCGTGGTCAGCACCCACGCCCAACTGCTCTTCGCCGCGCAGGCGATTCAAGGCTGCCTCGGCTACCGTCCCGACGACACCGTCTACGCACCCTTGCCCCTGTCCTTCGACTACGGGCTCTACCAGGTGTTCCTCGCGGCTCTCGGCGGCGCGCACGTATGGCTCGGCGCGTCCTCGGACGTCGGCCCGGCACTGCTGCGCAACCTGCGCCGCTCCCGGGCAACCGTGCTGCCCGGTGTCCCGTCGCTCGCCGACAACCTGGCGAAAATGCTTGAGCGCTACGGTGGCGATCTGCATCTTCGTCTACTGACGAACACCGGTGCGGCGATGCCCGTGCAGACCTTGGCCACGTTGCGCCAACACGTCCCCACGCTCAAGGTGCAGCTGATGTTCGGGCTCACCGAGTGCAAGCGCGTCTCGATCATGCCCCCCGACGAGGACCTGCGCCGCCCCGGAGCCAGCGGTCTGCCGCTGCCCGGCACCGAGGTCTTGGTTCTCGACGAGGACGGCCACCCGGTGCCGCCCGGCACCATCGGCGAACTCGTGGTGCGCGGCCCGCACGTGATGGCCGGCTACTGGCGCCGCCCGGAACTGACCGAACAGCGCTTCCCGCGGATCCACGGCCTGTTCCCCGAATTGCACTCGGGCGACTACGGCTGGCTCGACGAGGACGGCTTTCTGTACTTCAGCGGCAGACGCGACGACGTCTACAAATCGCACGGCTACCGGGTCAGCTCCACCGAGGTCGAGGCGGCGGCGCTCCGGGTGCCCGGCGTCGAGGCGGCAGCCGTACTCTCCCCCACCGCCGAGCGCCCGTATCCGGTCCTGTTCGCGGTCAGCAAGCTCGACCCGGTGGAGCTGCTGGCCCGGCTGCGGGAGGAACTGGAGCCGTACAAGGTCCCGGACCGGTGCGAACTGCTCCCCGAACTTCCCTTGACCGGCAACGGAAAAACCGACCGCAAGGCGCTCGCGGCCACCCTGGCCGACCCGCGACAACCGACCTCACCGCAGCAACACTAGGGAGCCCACCATGAACAGCGACCGTCGCCCCGTCGCCCTCGTCACCGGAGGCTCGCGCGGCATCGGCCGCGCCGTGGCCGCCCGGCTAGCCGAGGACGGCTACGACCTGAGCCTGTGCTACCAGTCCGACCAGGACGCCGGCGAGAAGTCCGCCGCGGAGGCCCGCGAACACGGCGCCCGGGTGCTGCTGCACCGGGTCGACGTGGCCGATCTGGAGCAGGTGCGCTCCTTCGTCCAAGACACCGAGAACGACCTCGGAGCCATCGACGCCGTCGTCACGGCCGCCGGGATCATCAAGGACACGCCGCTCGCGCTGATGAGCGACGAAGCCTGGAACTCAGTGCTCGATGTCAACCTGGGCGGGACGTACAACGTCTGCCGCACTGTGATCCGCGCGATGATGAAGCGGCGCGCCGGGGCCATCGTCACCCTCTCCAGCGCCGCCGGCGTGGTCGGCACCGCGATGCAGACCAACTACTGCGCCTCCAAGGCCGGCATCATCGGCTTCACCAAGGCGCTGTCCAAGGAGGTCGGCCGCTACGGCATCCGCGCGAACACGGTGGCTCCGGGCTACGTGGACACGGACATGATCGCCGGCCTGCCGGAGAAGCAGGCCTCGATGATCATCGACCAGGTGTGCCTCGGCCGGACCGGGCGGCCCGAGGAGATCGCCGCCACGGTCTCGTTCCTGCTCTCCTCACAGGCTTCTTACATCACAGGCCAGACCCTCGTCGTCGACGGCGGCCTGGCCCTGTAAGCGGGCCCGGTTGGGGAAAGTCAGGCGAGCAACGCGAGCATCGCGGGCAGGGCATGGTCTCGAATCGCCACGATGAGGTCATCCGCGACGTCATCAGTGGGGAACCCGGCCCACACCGACCACCAGTAGTCGTAGCCGTGGTGGCTGACTTCTCCGAGGCGTTCACTCCAGCCCACCCCGTACCCGCAATCCGGGTCCGGCCCATCCGCGGGCTCGGACACCGCGGGCTGCGTGGCCGACCACTCCGCATGCGATATCACCGACAGGTTCGCCGTGAACGTCGCCAGGGTCCACGAATTCCCACGCGACTGCTGAAACGAGAGGGTGGCGTAGTGATCTGGCGACGGGAGCGTAAACGTCTTGCCCGATCCCGTGAACCCCAGCCGCTTCAACTCGGGCCTCACTCTCGACCGCATCATGGCCGTGTAGCCGTCCCGAGCCGATGGTCCGATCTTGCTCGACGACGAGGAATCCATCCCCGTCTCCCCCGTGGCCTTGTCGACCCACACGGCGCTCGCCCAACCGGCGCTGCCCTCCCAGCCGACTATGGCCCGCCAGATCGGTCCGATGTCGGCGACCGCCTTGACGTGGAACGCACCGGCCGGCTGACGCATGTTCGTGTCCAGCCAGAGTTGCGCTGCCTCTCGAGCGGCCGATTCCGTGTCTATCACGCTGACATTGTGCCCGCCGTCGGGGACGGCTCGGCGTCCAGTTCCCCGGCGACGCGGACGAGGCCGAAGTACGCCGTCGACGCGGTCTCCCGGTAGAAGCCGAATCGTTCCCAGAACGCCCGCTCAGAAGTGATCATGAGTCGGGGCGTGGCCACAACACAATAGAGAACGTGGAGCTCCGCCGCGGACAGGACGACCTCGGGGAACCGGTAGGCGAGCGCGAGGGACTTACCCACCCTCTGCGGCTCGTCGACGGCCAGGCGGTAGCGGCCGTCCGGGAGGAGGTCGAGGCTCAGGACTCTCATCGGATTACCGTATACCTGCATTCACGTCGAGCACCCAGACCACGAGCCGCGTTTCTCCGCGGCACTGGAACAAGGGCGTGATATACCTTTGCCGCGAGCGCCGCATCGAATCGTGCACGTCAGCCGAGATTCCGGGAAGAACCATGGACGCAGCGCGGAATGAGTCGTTGCAGTTCTTCCTGGCGGAGATTCCCGAGCAGTCCCCGTTCCACATCGTGGCGCTCGACACCCATCTGCGGATCCTCTGGGTCAACGCCGCGATGGCGCGCACCGCCGACCGCCCCTCGGAAAAGTGGGTGGGCCGACGACTCGCCCAGATGCTGCCGGGCCTGGACTCCGACGCGGTCGAGGCCATGCTCCGGCACATTCTCGCATCCGGGGAACGCGTGGTGGAGGTCGAGCAGCGGGGTCCCTGCTTTCGAGATTCACGGACGCACCGGGTGTGGAGCTGCAGCGGTTTCCGGCTCGAGGAGGGCGAGGACGTCGTCGGCGTGGCGCTGATCGCCAGCGACGTGACGCAGCGCAGCCATGACCGGCAACGGCTCGCCCTGTTGAACGAGGCGAGCGAGAAGATCGGCTCCACCCTCGACATCACCCGCACCGCGCAGGAGACCCTCGACGTCCTGATCCCGCACATCGGCGACGCGGCAAATATCAGCCTATTGTCCTACGTGCTGGACGGCGGTCCGCAGCCGCAGTTCGAGAAGGGTGACGACCTGCGCATGGAGATCGTCGCGACCCGCTGGCCGACGGTCCGGGAGCTGCCCGAGGCGTTCTTACGAGGGTCGGTCGCGTACCTGGACTCTGCGAGCCTGTACTACCAGCGGCTGTCCCAGGACAAGCCCATCTTCGTGGCGGAACTCTCCGAGACCACCGAGGAGTTCCGCGAGATGACCGGCAGCCCGTTCTTCGCACGGCGCCTGAACGCCGCGAAAGAGGCAGGCGCCCACTCCGCCATGATCCTGCCGATCACCGCTCGCGGCGCGGTCCTGGGCATCATCGCCATCTTCCGCACACGGCATCCCGGCTTCTCGGCTCAGGAACTCTCGCTCGCGCGCGACGTTCTCGTCCGCTCGGCGATCTGCCTGGACAACGCGCGCGCCTACACCCGGGAACGCTCCACCGCGCTCGCGCTGCAACGCAGCATGCTGCCCCAGAACATCGCGCGGACACCCGGTGTCGACCTCGTCTACCACTACGAGCCGGCCAACACGGCCGCCGAGATCGGCGGCGACTGGTTCGACGTCGCGCATCAGCCCGACGGCCGGATGGCGTTGATCATCGGAGACGTCACCGGGCACGACATCCGAGCGGCCTCCCTGATGGGACAGCTGCGTACGGTCACGCGCACGCTCGCCACCCTGGATCTCTCGCCGACGGAGGTCCTCACCCGGCTCGACGCCATCGTGGCCGAGATGGCCGGTGAGGCGGGCGCGACCTGCAACTACGTGGTACTCGACCCCGAAAGCGGACGCTGCGTCATCGCGCGGGCGGGCCATCCGCCACCCGCGCTCGTGCGGCCGGATGGAATCGTCGAGTTCCCCGACCTGCCGGCCGGACTGCCGCTCGGCGTCGGCGGCGCCGCGTTCGAGTCCTCCGAACTGCTCCTCGAACCGGGAAGCATCCTCGTGCTCTACACCGACGGCCTGATCGAGTCCCGCGAGGCCTCGATCGACGTCGGGATGGACAGACTCGCCCACGCGCTCTCCGCCGGAGTCGTGGAGTCGTTCGGATTCCAGTTCATCTCGGACCTCATCACCCGCCTCGTCCCCGATCCCGCGGACGACATCGCCGTCCTGCTGGCCCGCATCGCCGACGACGACTCCACGTCGGCAGCCATGTGACGCGACGTCAGCCGGGTCGGGTCATGGGGCGGTTCGCCCTGTGCATACGCTGATCACAACGGTGATACGATGGCGCGCCACTCCCCCGACTCAGTGTCCCGGCAATGGCAGAACACTGCTTCGGGTCCGGGAGGGGACTGTTCATGGTGGCATCTCGAGGTCTACGCGGCGCGGCCGCACTCAGTCTGCTGCTGGCACTCGGCACGGCATCACCGGCGCTAGCGGCGGTACCGATGGCGGACGCGACTACGTGCGCGACATTGCCAGGGCCTTCGTCGACCGTCTACACGGCGACGGACAGCCCTGCGACGGTCACCACCAGCGGCGGAAGCACCGTCCTGTCGATCACCTTCACCGCGGACACGGACTTCGACTACCTTGGACCGGAGTTCGCGCTCGACACACGCAACGACGGCATCAAGCCGACCTACACCCCGCCGAGCTATCAGTACAGTGTCAACGGCGGCAGCTGGCAAAGCGTGAGCACCACCTACGATTCCTCCGGAACGGTCGGCGGCGACAGCTGGGCGGCAGTTCTGCCGGAGTGGCAGAACGTTTCGAGCGGCAGCGTGGTCAATCTCAAGGTGCGCGTCACCTTCAGCCGCGACATGCCCACCGGAACCTACAAGAACTGGTTCGGGATCCAGGAGAACGAGATCTGCAGTGCGGAGAACCTCCCGCTCATAGGCAAGTCCCTGTCCCCCCTCACGTATTCACCCGTCGCCGCGCAGGTGACCCCCACCGCGCAGCCGACGACCGCCAAGCCCAAATCCGCCGGCTCCGCCGCGAGCACAGTGAACTCGCCGAGCGCCGCGAGCTCGACGGGCGCCTCGTCCAGCGCCTCCCCCGTCGTCTCGGCAACGGCGTCGGCGGCGGCAACTGTGTCAGCAACGGCGTCGGCGTCAGCCACCGGCACCGAGGCCGCCGCGGCTGTGACGCCTCCTCCCACTCCGTCTGTGGCCGTACTGAGCGACGTACAGCCCGCGGCTTCATCCAGTTCCAGCTCGTCGGCCTGGCTCGTCGTCCTGGGTGCGCTGGTACTCCTCGGCGCGGCAGGCGGCGGGACATTCGTGCTGCGGCGGCGGGCCAAGCATACGGAGAGCTGACCCCGCCCAGACCCTCGGCAAGCCATGGCGTATCCACTCCGGCCCGGCGCGGAATGTGACACCGCGCCGGGCAATTAGCATCAAGCCGTTTACGCGGGCAGCGCCCAGCGGCCGGTTTTCGGGCCTGTTAATGCATCGGATGCTGCCCGAACGGCCGGAAGGTCTCCCAGGAAGTCGGTGGAGTCGGCCCACTGGTCCGCCCCGCCGATGGGCTGGCGGGCCCGCAGTTCCGGGTCCTTGATGGAGTCCCACAGCGCCAGCGCGAACCGTTCGGCGTGGAGAACCTGGAACGGACGCCCGTAGTAGAGCCGCCGGGTCGGGTCGATCGGCTCGGCCGTGAGCCCCAGCGCGTTCTGACGCCGGGCCAGTTCCTCGTAAGCTTCGCAGAGCATCGCCTCCCGCTCCGCGTATCGGTCGGCCGCGAGCACGCCCTCCAGCAACGCGCTCAACTCCGCCGATCCCGGCACGTCCCGGCGAAACGCCGAACCCAGCCACTTCGAGTACGGCGCGTACCGGCGCTCCTGCAGCAGCGCCAGCCGCATCAATTCCCGCACCTGGCGGGCCGCGACCAGCCGGGATCCCAAGCCGTCCCCCACCTCGGCAGTCCGGCCGACGAACGCCTCCTCCTGCGCCAGCTTGACCCACTGTCCGGCCAGCAGGAATCGCCAGACATCCTCCGGATACCAGCCCAGCTGCTTTCGGACCGGGCCGAGCACGCCGAGCCCATCGTGGAACACCGCCCCAGCCGTCACTTCGGCTAAGCGCTGCTGCGGCACCGCCAGCCACTCGCCCACAGTGAGCGGCCCCGCCACCGGGTCGACTCCCAGCCGCGACCGGAGCCAGGCGGCCGGCTCGGCCACCCACACGTGGTGATTCTTCGGACCGTCCGTCAGCTCCAGATGTTCCACCGGGTCGTTCGGATCGTCCTTGCGCTGGTAGTGCACCGGCCAGCCGCGGACAGACGCAGGAAGCTGCTCAGCCAGCACTCGGCGGACCTCAGGCTCCGCCGCAGCGTCCTGCGGGCGCACGAAGACCTGGACGCTCGGGCCCCAGTCGTGGTCGGTGGAGCGGATCGTGTCGAAGCCCAGTACCTCCGAGCCGTGACCGATCCGGGCGGCCGAGTGCGCCAGGCCTGGGAAATGCTTGTCCAGAATCGGCCGTACTGCGTCCTCGTACAGGGCCTGGCACAGCTCCAGACCGGGCAGGAACTCGCGATCAGCAGTCACAGGTGCCCACCCTGCATGCAGCCGGCCCGCCACGTCCATCCCATTTCTCAAGGGCGAGCGGCCGGAGCACCACGCATGCGCAGTGATAATCGACGGGTGACTGGGAACGAGATCCGATTCGACTACCGGCGGCACGGCTATCGCGACGTGTACGAAATCATGCCGCACATCGACGGGGCGCCCCTCAACGAGCTGATCGACAGGTTCGAGACGGACGCGGGGATGCAGCCGGCCGGCGACGCATACGGCGGCCTCATCCCACTGTTCTTCCGGATCGGCCCGCTGGACGAGCACTTTCGCGGACGCTCCACCGATGCGGTATGGCCGAAGACGCCCGTGCTCGGCTGTGAGTGCGGCGAGGTGGGATGCTGGCCCCTCATGACCCAGATCACCGTGGCAGCCGACCGTGTGACCTGGGACTGCATCGAACAGCCTCACCGCAAGACGCGCGACTACACGGGCTTCGGCCCGTTCCGGTTCGACCGCCGCCAACACGATGACGCGTTGCGGGCGCTGACCGAGGCAGCAGACCTCTGCGAAGCGGACTGACTGACGGCCCGCACCGCCACTGGCTACGATCGGGGACATGACCGCACCGCACACAGGCACCGTGGTCAAGATCACGATCGACGACAACCGGGATGCCTTCGTCGTCGGACTGTTCGAACAAGAGGACGGCAGCGGATCGTACCTCTTGCTCATGTGTGCTGCGGCCGACCCCTCCGACCAGGACCGCGCCACCGGGCTGGACACCTACTGCCTCGTCGACCAGGACGAATCCGTCCACTACGGCGGTATCGTCTCGGCCGAGTTGTCTGGAGCGGTTCTGACTCTGGGCTTCGACGATGCCCTTGCGGAAGAGCTCGAATTCATCGATCCGAGCACGCTTGTGCTGGACGTGCCCGGTTCCGACGCAGCGAGACTCGCGGCCGGGCTACGACGGGTATTCATGTACGGGGACCCTGCGCACCGGCCGCTGCTGACAGGGATCTGAGTCGGCTGCCTGGATGCCGAAGTCAGCTCCAGCTCGCCGTTGCACGCCTCGCCGACAAAAGCGCTCGACTCCCCGAGCGTGCGGGGGAATGACGTCCGTCGTTGGCGAGATCGATACGAAGGATCAGGCGGGTCGGGAGGATGACGCGGACTCCCTGCTCGGCAGCGAGCTCCGCCAGATGCCGGAGGACATCTCGCCGCTCGAGCTCCGGCCCAATCGCCTCAGCCGGATGTTCGTCCGGTAGAGCGAGCTCATCCCGGCACGTCCGCAGGAGATCGCGTCGGGTTGCGGGGCGCGGTGACACGATCAGCTCGCGTCCTCCTCGCCGTCGTCCGACAGGGTATTGAGTGCTACCGCCATCGTGTTCAGTGCGACGGCGATGGTGGCGTGCGCGATGGACAACTGCGTGTGCTCGTACATGGCAGTCGTTCCGTGCCCGGCCGCGTGCGCTTTCGTCAGCTGGTCGTTGGCTTCGTCGATGTGGTCTTTCGAGGTCATCCCATGCGGCTCGCCGACAGTCATCGTCGTGACCCCTTCCCTGCGGTCCCTGTTCGTTGGATCAACAGAGGCAAAGTGACCGTCTTCGCCGTTCGCATGCCCCTTGAAGCCGATTCGTATGACAGGGCCGGCCGGACGGTGTCGATCACGCGCGTCGTGCGTCAAGATGGTCGAGTGGGGATGACGCAGGAGACGCGCAGGACACTGAGGGCCGCTGCCGGGCAGGCCGTGTGGAGCAGCGGCCCTGTACGCGGGCGCTCTGCCGCTGCCACGGCTGGGATGCTGCGCGAGCTGGGGTCGCAACTGGAGGCCCGTCTCGCGGAGGTGCCCCGCGACTTCTGGGCGCACCGAGCGCTGGCCGAACTCGCGGCGCACTGCCGCAGAGCCTCGGCGGACTGGGAGCAGGATATTGCGCAGCTGAGCGCGCTCGATCGGTTGCGCGACGCCGCCGTCATCTCGCTGGCCCCGCCGCCTGGCGAGAGCGACCCGGCACCGTCTCGGCCGGCCACAACGCGCGACCGCATCCAGCAGCGCAGTGGTTCGGGCGGGCTCGTCACTCGCGTACCGGCCCGGTGGCGTACCGGCCGGGCCGCGGTGCTCGCGGTGGCCGGCTGCCTGATCGTGGTCGTCCTCGCCGTCGTCGATTTCATCGCTCCGCACAGCTCCCACCCGTCCAAGTCCCCCGCTCCAGCCGGGTTGGCCAGCGCGCCGGTAGCGTCAGCGAGCGTCCCAGCTGGGTCGGGCACCGGCGGATCGGACACAGGCGGGTCGAGCACTGGCGGATCATCGGACTCCTCATCCGCTCCCGTGCCGACGTCCGCGCCTTCTTCGGCGTCGATTCGGACGGCTGCGGTGACCGGATTGCAGGTGACCGTCACCCCTGCCAGCGACTACCCCGAGGTCCAGGTCTACGGCACCGTCACCGCCTCCGGCACCGGGCAGATCACGGTGACCGTAACGCTCGCCGGTCCGGGCGCGGCGACGCAGAGCACGAGCGAGACCGAATCGGGCCGGGATTCGTACGCGATCTCCCATACTCTCTACCTGAACCCGTGGTGCGGCCACGGCCCAGTCACCGTGACCGTAACGGCGGGCGCAGACTCGAAGTCGACGACGGTCCCGGTCTCCGGCTGCTGAGAAGGCAAGGAAACGCTCGAAGACGTGTTGAGCGGGCCTCGAAGAGTTCGGCGAGAATGGCCCGGTGATTGCCACATCGTCTGAGGGCCCGATCGTCTTCCCACAGGTCGTCACCGAGATCGCGGCGGGGCGTCCGATCCGGCTCGTCTGGAAGAACGATGTCGGCGGCTTGACCTTCCAGGTCGGTGAGGGCCCGGGGCGGCAGTTCGTGAAGTGGACACCGCTCGGCAGCGGGATCGACCTGTCCGCGGAGGTAGCGCGGTTGCGTTGGGCTGCGGCGTTCACCGCGGTGCCGCACGTTTTCGACGAGGGCACCGAAGATGCGGGCTCGTGGTTCGCCACGGCCGGCCTTCACGGACGCATGGCGGTGGACGAGCACTGGAAGCGCGACCCTGATACCGCTGTGCGCGCGATCGGCGCCGGATTGCGGGCGATGCACGACGCACTGCCCGTCGACTCCTGCCCGTTCGACTGGTCGGCCGAAGCGCGGCTGGAGGCGGTGCAGGCGCGGGCGGCGGCTGGCCAGATCGACCCGGCGGACTGGCACGCGGACCTTCAGTACGTCGGCACTCCCGAGCGTGCGCTCGAGGTACTAGCCGATACCCCGTCGGTCGACCAGCTTGTGGTCTGCCATGGTGATGCCTGCGCCCCCAACACTCTGATCGGTGACGACGGGATGTGCAGCGGCCACGTCGACCTCGGCGCACTCGGGCTCGCCGACCGGTGGGCCGACCTGGCCATCGCCACGTGGAGCACGCAGTGGAACTACGGTCCCGGCTGGGAACAGACGCTGCTCGACGCCTACGGGGTCAAGGCGGACCCGGCGCGGACTGCGTACTACCGGCTCCTGTATGGCATTTAACGCGAGTTGATGGCTGGGGTTTCAAGATCTCGCCTCCGGCGCGGGCCCTTCACTCGGAGAAAGTGCCGGAGTCTGTGGGGTGCTGGCGTTAACGGGGCGGGCTGCGGTTCGGCGTGGTCGGGTGCCGGGGGCGTGCTCTCTCCTCGGTCGGTCCCCGGAGGCAATCAGGAACCTGCCGGGAGCTCAAGCGGCGGTGGTTTGCGCTGATGCTCGATCTTGCATCGCGCCGCTTGACCTCCCGGCAGAACCCTGATCGGGCTTCGCCTGCCCGACCGAGGAGAGAGCACACCCCCTGAGGTCCGGTGCGAGCTGCGCTCAGGCCGAGTCCCATCCCGTGGCCCGGCCGCGCCCGATCCGGAAAAATCCTGCACCACCGTTCTGGGCCGCACTCTCTACTTCTTCAACGCCGGGGCGCACGCCCGAGTGCCCGGAAATCTCCAGAATTTTTGCTTATCGCGTGAAAGACGGATTCACAGCTTTTGTCGGTGGCGGCGTCTAGCATGGAAACATACGGGAATCGGGAGTTGTCACGGGAGGGCGGTGAACGGCGTGGCTGGGCAGACGGCGTCAGGGGTGGGGTCGAAAACGGTGCAGGAATTCCCCTCGGGTGCGATCGGGCCGCGTGATCCCGTGCAGTGCGTGAGCACCGGGTGGATCGGACCCGGGCGATACAGAAATCGTCCGCATCGAACGCGGCCGACCCACGGGACCCTGTGCAAGATCTGGGATCGGGATCGACAGCATGAGCGCAATGCAGAATCCGACATCACCCGCGACCGGACCAGCGACCTCCTCGCACGGATCGAGGATCGGGATGGCCGGAGCAGTGCGATGCAGGATCCAACATCAAGCACAACCACCTAGCTCTTCGCACGGATCGAGGATCGGGATGGTCGCATCAGGGTGATGCAGAATCCTTCCGCACCGAACGCGGCCGACCCACGGGACCCTATACGAGATCTGGAACCGGGACCGACAGCACGACGGCGATACAGAATTCGACATCAGGCGCGACCAGGCCACCCGGCTCGGCCCGAGTGCAGCTCAGACCCTCTCCCAGGGGGTGGGCTCTCTCCTCGGTCGGGCAGGCGAAGCCCGATCAGGGTTCTGCCGGGAGGTCAAGCGGCGCCATGCAAAATCCGCCACCAGCCCAAGCCACCGCCGCTTGACCTCCCGGCAGGTCCCTGATTGCCTCCGGGGACCGACCGAGGAGAGAGCACACACCCGCAACCCCACCACCCCGAACCCCAACCCGCCCCACCAACGACAGCAACCACACCAACCCGGCACTCTCTCCGAGAGAAGGGCCCGCCAGCGGCAGCTTTTGATCTTGAAACCCCGGCCCGTCCCGCTACGCAACGGGTGGGTGGGCGGAAAGACGAAACGGGCGACGCGAAGCGGCCGCCCGCAGCCCGACGACCACCCCGACCCGAGCCCCGAACGCACGGCGCGGGCGCAGACAGTTCCGGCCAGCGGTTCGACGAGCGTCACGGACGGTGGGGAACGGCGGGGAAGCCGTCCTGCTCTCCGGCAGCTCGGCCGGCCTGCCACACGCGGGCGAACTCGTCCTGGAAGTGTTGGTACCAGCTCATGTCACGGTGGGGGCGGAGGCAGAAGACGGCGTCGCCGCTGGCCTTTCGATGCGAATATATGTCGACGTAAATACGGCCGCTCGGCCGCTGCGGATCGATCACTACGAGCCCGAAGGCGGGGACGAAGGGCAGGAACCGCGCTTCGAAGCTACCCGAAGGATTTTCGACTGCGAGCAGTCGCAGCAGGTCGACGGACGGCCGCAGCCGATTTTCGAAGAGATTTGCCTGGTCGGGAGCCGTGCTGCGCCGGGCGGCTTCCGCTGCGACGTTGGCGCGGGGGTCTATCAGCGCGATCTTGACCGTGGCTCCGTCGGCCAGACGTTGCGAGAGCTCGTCGAACAGATCCCGGATCGTTCGCGAGAGCGTCACGCCGACGATCGAGATCTCTGAAGCGCCGCGCACCTCCTCGAGGAGATGCGGCTTGGTCTTGGCCAGGAAGTCCGCGATCGAGGCGTCTTCGACGGCTCGGTCCCTCACCGCCTTGGACAGGTCGTTTATCTGACGGCGGCTCGCGAGCATGCCGGCGGCTTGAAGCGCTAGGGTGCCGAGGATCGCCGCGGCGAGGACTTGGCCGTTCACGACGTTGAGCGCACCGAGCACGGCTAAGGCGACTGATACGACGACCGTCGCGTAGAGCTCGATGTTCTCGCCGGAACCGAGGTCCGCGCGCACCTTTCGCAGGATCCGCACGCTCAGATTCTCGGTAGCTTCGCGTCACCGGTCAAGGCACATGGGAACCGTCACCGTGCGACCAGGTCGCGTGGAAACGGGAAGGCCGTCCCGCTGACCGCGGAGACGGCCTCCGATCCGAGGACTCCGGAGCTGGCGTCCGGCTCACCGAGTTCGAACGCCCGGTTGAGGCGTCACATGCCCCCGGCCGCCGCCGCGGAGAGCGAGCGAGCGTAGTTGACTCGCGCGGCGTAGTCCTGGACCTGCATGATCGAGGAGACCGGCAGCTGCACCTGGTGCAGGAAGCCCCGGCCCTGCACGACGACCTGGACGGATCCGTCAGTGCGGTCCTCTTTCGCGAGGAGGAAGAGCAGGCCGAGCAGGCAGAACAAGAAGAAGATGACGGTGCACACGATCGCCCATGTCGGGATGCTCCGCGTCGTCCTCGACATATCCGTGAACGACCACACGACGCCGCCGATCGGAGCCTGGCCGGACGGGGTGATCACCGTCGTGTTCGTGCACGCGATGTCTCCGATGGTGACCATCACGGGCGCGTTGGCCTGCATGGCGTCCATAGGCTCGCCCCACGGAGGCTGCTGCCAGTTTTGTCCGGATGTGTAAGGCTGCTGGTAAGGCGGTTCGAACGGCGGGCCAGATGTCATGACAGCAGCCTGCCATAGGCGGAGCCCCAGCCGCAGCAGTGTGACCACAGCGCAATCTTCCCGAGCGGCGAGCGCCGGCCCGATACGGCAGTGCGAGCGCTCCTGCCCTCCGCCCGAGGGTTAGAAGCGCCGCAATGTCACTTGCACGAGCTCTTCTACGCGCGCCGTCATGCCGGCCACATCGACGCGCGCCCGCCCGTTGACCTGGACCGGGATGAACTGCTGCCACGAGTCGCTGTAGGAGGCCAGCGCATGCAGGTCCCACCATGGGTCGACGGCTCGCCCTGCCCGAGCCTCGTAGGCTGCGCGAAACCGTTCCGCCCAGTCAGCACCGAACAGCACGGCCAGGTTCAGCCGGCAGTGTCCGACATCGATGTCTGACGGACCCGAGGTGGCACCACCCCAGTCCACCACGCCGGTGAGCTTCCCCCGCGACCACAGCAGATTGAAATGTTGAAAGTCCCGGTGAATGAAGCGCGGCGTGTAAGGGCTCTCCCCCTCGCTGAGGACGCGCGCCAAGGTGCGCCACAGCGCCGGGCGCGTAGCGCTGGTGGGGACGGTGAGCTGCGATGGGTCGATCCAAGGCTCAAATCCGGGCACTTCGATCGCGGCTTCGTGGATGCGCACGGCCACATCCGCCATTTGCACCAACCAGCTTTGAGGTTCGGCAGGAGTCAGTTCCGGCCGTCCCTGCAGCCGCGACATCAGGATCGACGGATAGCCGTCGGTCTCGGCACCCGTGGCGGACGCGGCCAGCAGCCGCGGCGCCGGCAGGCCGGCCTCGGCCACCTTACGCAGGACGTGAGCCTCACGCTCGACGTCGCCGAGAGCACGTTGCTCGTATTGACGCAGCACCACGGATTCCCGCTGCCCGGATGCCTCTCGCTCGACGATCAGTCGGTGCACGGCAGCGACGATGCCGCCGGGCATCCGCCGCGAGCTCAGCACTCGCGCGCCGATTTCCTTCTCCACCCACGCAATCGCAGCTGCTGAGGGACGCCTCCGTCTGAAGTCCACAGCTGGATCCTAGATCGACGCGGCCTCCCGACGCGGCTCATTAGTTACAGGGCCGGGCTCAGGAGCCGCCGCCGGCGAGCCCTGCCTGATACGCCAGGACCACGGCTTGGACGCGGTCACGCAGGTCGAGTTTGGTCAGAATGCGGGAGACGTAGGTCTTCACGGTTTCGGGGCTGAGCACCAGTTCCGTGGCGATCTCGGCGTTTGTCAGTCCCCTGCTGATGAGCAGGAGCACTTCGTGCTCGCGCGGGGTGAGGAGCTGGAGCTTCTCGTGCTCGGGCGAGCGCGTCGCGGCGGTGGGGCGTATGCGTTCGGCGAAGCGGCCGATCAGCGTGCGGGTGACGGCGGGGGCGAGCAGGGACTCGCCGCGCGCGACCGTGCGGACGGCGTTGATCAGTTCGGGGGGCGGGGCGTCTTTGAGGATGAAGCCGCTGGCGCCGGCGCGCAGGGCGTCGTAGACGTACTCGTCGACGTTGAAGGTCGTGACGATGAGGATCTTCGCGGGGCTGGGGGAATCGGGGCCGGCGAGGTGGCGGGTGGCCTCGATGCCGTCGAGCAGCGGCATCCGGATGTCCATGACGACGACGTCCGGCTTCAGCTCCTCCGCGGCGCGGACGCCGGCTCGGCCGTCCGCGGCCTGGCCGACGACGTCCATGTCGGGTTGGGCCGAGAAGATCGTGACGAATCCTGCGCGCACGAGGGCCTGGTCCTCGCACACCAGAACCCTGATGGGCGGGGGCTGCATGTTCATACGGTATCTCCTGCCGGTATGTGCGCGTGCACGCGGAACCCGCCGTCCTCAACGGCCCCGGCCGTGAACTCCCCGCCGAGCATCTCCACCCGTTCGCGCAGACCGGTCAGGCCGCGGCCGCCGGAGACGTGCGCGCCACCGTGCAGGCGGGCCGGCGAGCCGACGCCGACCCCGTGCTCGGTCGCCGCGGCGGTGGTGACCTCGACGTCCGTGTGGGCGGGGGTGTGCGAGAGCCGTACGAACGTGCGTTGACCCGCGGCGTACTTCAAGGCGTTCGTCAGGGACTCCTGCACGACGCGGTAGGTGGTCAGCTGGAGGCTCGTGTCCGTGGGCGACGGTTCTCCCTCCTCGACCAGCTCGATCGGCTGGCCGGCTGCCCGACCCTGCTCCACCAGAGTCGCAACCCGGCCCGGCATCGGTTCCCGGGAGGCCGATTCTCCGCTCGCCTCGAGCACGCTGAGCAGGAAACGGAGCTCGGACAGGGCGCGCCGGCCAGCGGCTCCGATGCCGTCAAGGGCCTCACCGACCTGGCCGGGCGACGCCGTGAGGTACTGTGCCGCGCCGGCCTGCACCACCATCGCGGTGACATGGTGGGTCACCACGTCGTGCAGCTCGCGTGCCATACGACTGCGTTCCGCGGCGATGGCCGCCTGTGCGGACAGCCGTCGGCGCTCGGCCTCCTGAGCCCGGCGCCCGCGAACCACGACGCCGACTCCCCACATCGCGGCCAGAGCGATACCGAAGACCACGAAGTCGCTCCAGGCGTCCGGCGAGCCGATCGCGTGCACGGTGACGCACAGGGCCACGTATCCGCCCACAGCCGCCAAGGCCGCCACGCGCCGGTGCCGGTGCTGGTGGGCGCCGGCGGAGTACAGCGCGATGTAGAGCCCCAGACTGGCGAAAGTCGACGGATAGCCGAGGGATTCGTAGGCCGCGAACGAGATTCCCACCACCGCGAGGCACCACGCCGGCCAGCGAGTGCGCAGGACGAGCGGCAGCGCCTGGCCCATCGCCAGCAGCACGCTCGCAGCGCACGCAGTGCGGACAGGCAGGTCGCCGATCTGCGCCCCGATGCGGGACAGCGGCTGGGCGAAGGAGAGCAGCGTGAGCACGAGCGCGATCTCGCAGTCTCTGACCGCCGCGGGTCGTGATCCCCACCATTGAGTCAGCAGCCGTAGTCGATCGACCGCGGCGGGCCAAGGGTGCGTCTGCCGGTCACCGGCGAGCTCCATCGATATTCGGGAGGCGGGGCGTGATGCCCCATCGGCTGTCTCCTGTTGCATCCTCATCCACGTTCCGGTCGGTGCGGCGTCCCCACACGATTCCACGAGGTCGCATGCGACCGTAGCGCCCGCCGGAGGGCGTCGGCATCCCCCGCGGGAGAGCAGCCGGGTAGCTCTCTCGGGGGACCCGCGGCGGCGACAGGTGTCCACCGGTAGGTGACTACTGACGGTGGTCTCGACTTCTAGCTTTGAGTCGACGGAAGCCGAGCATCGCTCAGCGTGAGCGGGACTTTGAGGAGCAAGCCATGTCGTTCACCCAGCCCCAGCAGGCCACGACCCAGCGCAGCGCGCACGATGCGGACGAAACGACAGACGGAACGACGGACGGGACCCGATCGAGCGGGCAGAACGCCACACGCACCCCACGGTGGGCGCGATCGACGTGGATACGCCTGCTCGTGCTGTTCGTCGCGATGCTGGCGGTGGACGCGATCACCAGCGGGATCGACAGTGCCGCCGACGCGACCCCGCTGACCGCCCTCGTCGCCGGAGTGGTCACCGGCGGACTGGCGCTGGCCGCCTACGTCAGACTCGTGCGATATCTGGAGGGGCGCAGGACGGCGGAGTTGGCTCCGGCGCGGGCCCGGCGGGAACTGGGTCTGGGTACCGGGCTCGGCGTGGGTCTGTTCGCCGTCACGATCGCGCTGGTCGCGATGAGCGGCTGCTACCACGTGCAGGGGTGGGGCTCGTTCGGCGCCGCGCTGACCACGCTCGGGGTGATGATCTGCCCGTCGATCACCGAGGAACTGGCGTTCCGCGGCGCGCTGTTCCGGATCCTGGAGGAGAAGGCCGGAACGTGGGGCGCCCTGGTGGTCTCCGGGCTCGTCTTCGGCGGCTTGCACCTGATCAACCCGGATGCGACGGTCTGGGGCGGGCTGGCCATCGCCATGGAGTCCGGGCTGATGTTCGGCGCGCTCTACGCCGCGACCCGCTCGCTGTGGCTGGCCATCGGCGTGCACCTGGGCTGGAACGTGGCCGAGGAAGCCATCTTCGATACCGCCGTCTCCGGTTCGGACAGCCACACCGGCGGTCTGCTGCACGCCTCCGTCAGCGGCTCGCAGATGCTGAGCGGCGGCAGCTTCGGCCCGGAAGCCAGCATCTTCGCCATCGCCGTGTGCGCCGTGCCGACGGTGCTGTTCCTCCTGCTGGCCAAGCGCCGCAATCGGATCCACGCCCGTGGCGCGCGTCTTCACCCGTTCGAGAACCCTGCGGGTAAGAACTAAGCCAAAGGAACGTGATAGAAACCTGAGAACCCCGCCGAAGTGGTAGTTCGAGAGCTGATTCACTTTGAGCCTGCGCGGAAGCCTCCCGCACGGGGACGCCCGAGGTGACCGTCTCTCAGCTTTCTTCGGAACTTTACCATCCGCTGCCGTCCGGCGACGCGCTGACCTGCGCGATGGGCGAGTGTTGCGGCGAGAGCCATGGAATAAATGACTCAACACGAACACCGCCATAGGGGCGTTCTCGAGCCTATGGGCACGGAAAAACCGCTGAAAGGGACTACCATGAGCTTTTCTTTCGCCACCAAGGCCGTCGCCGTCCGGACCGCCCGCTGGTCGGCCGTGCCCGCCCTCGCCGCGGCGACGATCGCGCTGGCCGCCTCGCCGGCCCTGGCCAACGCCTCGTCAGCCCGCGTCTCGGCCAACACCGCCAGCGTCTCGCACGGTCAGGTGACCGTCGGCGGCACGTACCAGTGCGCCGGGCGCGGCAGCGACCAGCTGCGCGTCACCGTGGTCGGCGAAAACCGTCGCAACCAGGTGGAGGCCAGTCGCACGGTGAACGTCTCGTGCGCCGCGTGGACGCACACCTGGCGCCTGACGCTCAACTCCGACCGCCGCAACGAGCAGTTCACCGCCGGTCAGGTCCGCGTCCAGGCGACGCTGGTGAACCCGCGCAACCGCAACGACCACGCCAGCACCTCGCGCACGCTCTTCGCCCGCTGAGACTGACGGCCGCACGCACCTCACGAAATCCAGTCCTGCCAGATCCAGATCAGAAGGCCGAGCCGGCCGGGACCGCACGAGTCCCGGCCGGCTCGGCCTTTCGCGACCCGTCCCGGCGGCATCCCGGCGAGCAGATCGATACTCAGGCGACGACGCGCAGGCCGTGGCGGCGCTCGTGTTCGCCCAGGAGGGCTTCGAGGCGCCTGCGGGTGTCGGTCTCAGCGTGCGGCGTGTGCATGACGATGGTCAGGTCGGGCCACTCCGGCACGCGCAGCTGCATGGATTCGAAGTGCAGCTCGCCCGCCTGCGGGTGCAGGTAGACCTTGTAGTTCACGCCTGCGGCCTGCACCTCGTGCAGCTCCCACAGCTGGGCGAAGTACGGATTGCCGGCCAGCAGGCGCTGGACCACCTCGTCGTAGCCGGGGTCCCCGGGGTGGTTGGTCATCTCGGCGCGGTACTGGGCGACCACGCGGCGCGCGATCTCCTGCGCGTCGGGGTAGCCGCGGCTGTACTGCTCGTTCTCGAAGAAGTCGATCAGGCAGTTCGTGCCGACCTTGTCGAAGCCGAATACCAGCTGGGCGGCGGTATTCATGGCGGTGATGTTCCAGTAGCGGTCGACGATGTGGCCGGGGTTGGGCTGCCAGGCGTCGATCATGCGCCTGAGCGCCAGGTCGCAGCCGCGGGTGTTCTCCATCGCTTCGCTGCGCAGGGGCGGCGGGGTGAGGCCGGCCAGGGCGTAGAGGTGCTGGCGCTCGGGCTCGGAGAGTTGGAGCACCCGGCCGACGGAGTCGAGCACCTGGCCGGAGACGGTGATGTCGCGGCCCTGCTCAAGCCACTGATACCAGGAGGCGCCGACCCCGGCCAGGACGGCCACCTCTTCGCGGCGCAGCCCGGGCGTGCGGCGGCGGCCGCCGCCGGCGGGCATGCCGGCCTGCTCGGGCGAGATCTGGGCGCGACGGCTGATCAGGAAGTCGCGCAGATCGGCGCGGCGGCGGGTGGCGGTGTCGGTGCCGGCTGCGGTCACCATGGCTCGGTCCCTCCCCGTGGACGATGGCTGTCGTGCTCGGCGACCGTTGCGCCCACGCGCGGTGTGCCTGGTGGTGCCGACACCACGATAACCACACTCTCGGGACGGATTGTTCCGCAGCCGCATGCTGAACCCATGACGGAGATCCTGACGGCCCAGACCCCTGACGACACTGACGATTTGATCCCCGCGGCGGCGAGAGCGACTGCTACGGCGTCGGCCGCAGCCGCGGCGAGACGCACGTCCACGGCTCC
Organism: Actinospica robiniae DSM 44927; assembly: GCF_000504285.1. Lineage (NCBI taxonomy): Bacteria > Bacillati > Actinomycetota > Actinomycetes > Catenulisporales > Actinospicaceae > Actinospica > Actinospica robiniae. Next base: position 3,681,666 of record NZ_KI632511.1, read on the forward strand.
GGCCCGAGCCTCCGGGATGGACCGGCGGGCAAAGCTGGTGCTGCTCGTGCTGTGCGCGGCGAACTTCCTGGTCGGCATCGACTTCTCCATCCTCAACATCGCGCTGCCGGCGATCGGGCAGGACCTGCACCTCGGCGAGTCGAACCTGCAGTGGGTGGCCACCGCGTTCGCCCTGCCTTCGGGCGGACTCCTGCTCCTGTTCGGGCGCATCGGGGATCTGATCGGGCGGCGCCGGGTGTTTCTCGCGGGCATCGCGCTGTTCACGGCGGCCTCGCTGCTCGCGGCTTTCGCCTGGAACCCGGCGGCGCTGCTGACGGCCCGAGCCTTGCAGGGGCTCGGTGCGGCGGGCGTCGTGCCGACCGGCATGGCGTTGCTGACCACCTCCTTCTCGGAGGGGCGGGCGCGGGACAAGGCACTGGGGATCGCCGGCGCGCTCATGGCGACGGGGTTCACGGTGGGGACGCTGATCGGCGGCGTGGTCACCGACTTGGCCGGGTGGCGGTACACGATGGTGCTGCCGATCGTCCTCGGCGCCCTGGTCCTGGCCGGCACGCCGTTCCTGATCACCGAGAGCCGCAACCACCGAGCCGAGCGGCTGGACCTGCCGGGCGCGGTGACGGTCACCGGCGGCCTGCTCGCCCTGATCTACGCGCTGAGCACGGCCGCGCAGGTCGGCTGGTCGAAGGCGAGTGTGCTCGGGACGCTGGTGACCGGCGTGGTGCTGCTCGGCGCGTTCCTGTTCGTGGAGGCCCGGTCCACCCATCCGCTGGTCTCGCTCAGGGTTCTGCGTCGGCGCACGGTGGCACTGGGCAATCTCGGCGGCCTGCTCACCTTCAGCGCGGCCAGCGCCCTGGTGTTCATCGGGGAGCTGTTCCTGCAGCAGGTCAACGGGCTGAGCCCGATCCAGACCGGGCTGGTGTTCGGCTGGCTCGGCGTGGTGGCGGCGGTGTCCGGGAACCTGGCGCCGCGGGCGATCGGCCGGGTCGGCTCCCGGACCGTGCTCGTGGCCGGGCTGCTGGCGCAGGGAGTCGGCACGGCCGTGATCGCGACGATGACGCACGGTGGCAGCGTCCTGGTACTGCTGGCGGCCGGCACCGTGTGGGTCTACGGGCACCTGCAGGCGGTGGTGGGCTACAGCGTGACGGCCACTTCCGGGCTCGCGGACGAAGAGCAGGGTCTGGCCACCGGGCTGGCCACGACCACCCAGCAGGTGGCGCTGACGGTCGGGATTCCGATCATGAGCGCGCTCGCTTCCAGTCGTACCAACGCGCTGCTGCACACAGGGTACGGACGGGTCGACGCGCTGGTCGGCGGGTTCCACCTGGCGCTGGCGGTGGACGCGGCGCTCGTGGTGGCCGGTGTGGCGCTGCTGGCCGCGGGGCTGCTGCGGCGGGCGCGATAGAGCACACGACTGCGGCCCCGTTCGGATTACCGGACGGGGCCGCAGTCACCGGTGGGCGTCCTGACGTCCTCGCTCGTCGAGGGCCAGACCTACGCTTGGCAAGCACGCACCGTCGCCGGCAGCGACACCTCGGCGTGGACGCAGCCCTGCTACTTCGTGCTCGACACCACCGCGCCGTCGGCGGCGCCGACCATCACCTCGGCCAACTACCCGACCGGCGGATGGGACCAGGGCGGCGCGCCCATCCAGTTCACGCTCGGCGCCGACGGCGTCGACGACGTGGCAGGCTACGCCTTCTCCTGGCAGCAGATCATCCCGGTGCCCGATCTCGGCGGCACCGCCGGCTACGGCATCTTCACTCCGCGCAATCCGTGGGCCGACACCGCACACATGGTGCAGGCCTCCACCATCGGCGGCACCGCCACCCTCGATCTGCTCCCACCGGCCGGCTCCTACGGTCCGGTGACGCTGTGGGTGCAGAGCCTCGACCGCTCGCTCAACGTCTCGAGCGAGACCTCTTACCAGGTCCTCATCTCCTCGACCGCGCCCACGATCACCCCGCCCGCCACCGCGCCGGTGTTCGGCAAGAAGGCCTCGTTCACCTTCACGCCGAACGCCATCGCCGAGGCGGTCAGCCCGATCGTCAGCTACACGGTGACCATCGGCGGCGAAGCCGCGCACACGTATACGGCGGACGCCGACGGCTCGGCCACGGTCGCGCTCAAGCTCGACCAGCCCGCCAACGACGACGTGACCGTCTCGAGCACCAGCGCCAACGGCTGGGTGAGCGACGGCGCGTTCCAGAGCTACTACTTCGACACCACTCCGACGATCACCTCGGACGTGTACCCCGAGAACGACTTCGGCGGCGGCGCGGGCGTGACCGGCACGTTCACCTTCGCACCCAAGGTGCCCGGCGTCGTGAGCTACACCTACTCCTTCGACTGGGGCAACACCGAGACCACGGTGCCCGCGGACGCGAACGGGGACGCCCAGATCACCTGGACCCCGACCGACGGTGACGGCGCGTTCTACGACCTGAACGTCTACGCCACCACCAAGGACGGGACGAACCTCACCGCGTACGACTACTACATCACGGTGAACTGACGCCCGCTCGGCTTCCGGACCGCGACGGCCGGTGGCGTGATCCACGCCACCGGCCGCCGTTTGTTCGCCCTTGCCGATCCTGCCCCTACGAGGCGAGTGTCATTTTGATCGGCCGGTTCGCCGACATCGAACGCTGCTACGCCGTGCGCTCGAGCAGCAGGATGCCGTCGTCTTCAGCGACCACACGGAAGCCGTCCTGCTGTTGAGCCATCACAAGCCACTGATTGAGCTGCGCGGCAGTGCCCGGGAAAGGAGGGCCCTGCGTGTCCGCGATGATCCAGGAGTTCCGGCGGAGGAGATTCAGCTGTGTGCCGAGCAGGGTGACCGTGTCGCGGTCGGTCAGCTGGGGCGCGAGGCGGTTGGTGGTCGCCACGGTGGCGCCATCGGGGATCATGTCCAGTAGTTGATGGGCAGCGGCGACGTGGGACGAGTTGGACCAGTTGCTCGGGCACAGCACGCCGAAGGTCGGCCGCGACGGCAGGAGAAACGCCGTCACCGCAAGCGCGACGGCGAGCGCGATCCGGCTGCGTATCAGGCTCTTTCGTCCGCCGGATCGGCGCCACCGGATCAGACCGTCGATGAAGGCCGCCGCGGCGATCGGCATCAGGACCGCGCTGTACTGGTAACCGGTGCCCCAGTAGGACGGGTTGTCGGTGGCGAAGCGCCAGGCCAGCGTCGGAACGACGAGCCAGATCAGGGGCGAGCGCAGAGCGACGAACGCGGTCGGCGCCAGCAGCATGACCAGAGTGTCGATCTTGACCGGGTTCGGCAGGCCGGCCACGGCATGGACCAGCGCGTGGACGTCGGCGTGCAGGCCGCCGACGCCCCAGGCGGAAGACGCGGACGACGCACCGGGTATCACGTTGTTCATATAGGTGTATCCGTGGTGATTCACCATCGGAATGAGCACCGTTATCTCCAGCAGACTGCCGGCCAGCCCGGCGACCGCAGTGGCGAGCCCGAGCACGCGACGGCCGCGCGTCGCGATCAGGATGCCGACCACGGCCGTGGTCAAGCCCATGTCCTCCTTCACCAGAAGCAGCGGCAGCGCCCAGACCGCCGCGGCCGTCAGGCGACGTTCGCCGAGCGCCGTCGCGCTGAACGCTAGGAACAGCACGCCGAAGGCCACTTCGTGGAAGTCGAAACCGGCCGCCGAGGCGATGCCCCAGGAAGCGCCGTAGCAGGCCCCGATGATGACCGCGGGCCAGGTTCCGAGCGCTCTCATGGCCCATCGGGTCAGCGGCACCACCGCGAGCGCGAAGAGTGCGGCCTGCGCGACCAGGAGCATGTCGGCGCTCGGCCAGATTCGGTAGAAGGGCGCGAGCAACGCGGTGATCGGTGAGAAATGGTCTCCGAGCAGGTTGACGCCGAAGCCCTTCAACGGTGTGACCGGTGCCTGGCCGTGCGCATAGGCGCGCACGGCCTGGTCGAATATCCCGAGGTCGAAGCCGGAGGTCAGCATGCGGGCCTGGTCCCTCAGCCCCAATGCCGCGTAGTCCGCGAAGCAGATGGCTGCGAGCAGCCAGGGCAGCACGGCAGGCCGATTCACCGAGCGCCCGGCACGGCGTATGAAATCCCACTTAGGAGATCGCACAGCCGGGCGCACCACGGCGGGCACGACCGATTCCGCGGTCGTCGATGAGGTCCTCGGTGCTGTCGTCGATACTGTCGTCGGTCCGGTCGTCGATGTCGTCGTCGGTAGTGAGTCACTCATCGGTGCCCTCATCGGCTCGTCCCTTCGGAGTTTTTCGACCGGCTCGTGGCCCTCAGCTCGTTCGGCCGCTCGCTGCGCCTGTGGACCGGCTCAGCAGCATCGCGCCGAGGGCGGTCAGCAGCGGTGTGGCCACGGCCATCGCGCCGAGGTTGAGCCAGGGGACGATGAAGCGGACGGGGTTGGCGGCGGAGACGCCGATGGTGTCGACGTTCAGCAGGCCCTTCGCGATCAGGAACCCGATCGGCACGCCGATCAAGACGCCCAGGCCGGTGATCACGAGCGCGGTCGACCCGGCCAGCCAGCGGCGCGTCCAGGGCGAGCTGCCGACGGAACTGAGGGTCTCGTGGTCCGCCCGCCCGTCGGCGAGCGCGAGGCCGGTGGCGATCCCGGCCGCGGCCAGGGCGAGCAGCAGCGCGACGGCGAGGACCACCAGGTTGATCACGTTCGACGTGTCCGGCAACCCCTGGTCCACGTCCGCGCCGGTCGAGATCCCGAACCGGGCGGCCACCTGCGATGCCGCGATCTGCTGGTCGGCGGTGACCGGCCCGGGCATATCCACGTTGAGCACCGTCCGCTGGGCCCGGCCGACCAGTCCGAGTTGCTCCGCCGCCGCCGGGGAGATCACGGCCCCCGGGCTGGGGATGCCCCGCGCGCTGACCACGAGCGCGGGCAGGGAGTACTGATGCACCGTCTGGATATCGGTGCCGGCTTTGCCGGGCACGTCGGTCACCGTGACGAGCGAGACGTGCCCGTCGCGCACGGCGCCGGCGAAGTCTGACGCGGAGTCGAACAGGACGATGCCGCCCTGGTCGAGCATCGCGTCCGCCGCGTCGTTCTTGACGCCGGTGACGTCGGTGAGCACCTGCGCGCCGCCGACCAACTCGCCGTTCGCCGCGAACGGCTCGATGTACTGACCGCACTCGAAGTCTTCGACCGACGACTTCGGGACCGTGCTGACGGAATCCTTGGCGCACGAGGCAGACGTGCCGGGCGTGAGCACCGACAGGACCCACTGGTCCGGCGCATTGATGCTCTGCTGGTATCCGGAGATCGATTCGGTGACGAAGCTGCCGGTGACCGGCATGATCGAGCGCAGGGCCTGCTCGACCTGGGTTGCCTGCGCCGAGCCGGTGACCTGCATCGCGATCTGATTCGTGAGCAGGAACGGCTGATAGGCCTGGCGCTGCTGGGTGATCGAGCTCTGCAGATACCCGCCGGCGGCCACGGCTCCGGCCACGGCGGCGAAGATGGCCGCCACCGCGGGCGTGGTGCGCCCGAGGTTTCGGGCGCAGTCGCGCAGCGCGAGGCGCGGGCCGAGCGGGAGGACGCCGCCGAGTTTCGCGACCAGGCTGACGATGGCGGGCGTGCACAGGATGCCGCCGACCTCGATCAGCGCGGTGCCGCCGACGATGCCGAGCTGCGTGAGCGCTCCCGTGCCGTGCGATGCGGAGAACTCCACGAAGGCGCCGACCACGATCATCAGCACCCCGCGCACCACGGCCCCGACCCGTCGCTTGTGCGCGAGGGCGGCCCGCCGTCCGCTGAGCGTCGCCATGATCTCCCGGCGGGAGACCGAACGGGCCGGCTGTAGCGCCGAGCACAGGCCGAGCAGCACGGCGAGCAGCGCCACACCGAGCACTTGCAGGATGCTCACGTGCACCGCACCGGGGAGCTTGCCGGTCAGCCGGGCGAAGAAGGGCAGGACGGCGCACGCGGTGCCCAGGCCGACCGCGGTGCCGAGCACTCCGGCGACCAAGCCGAGCATGACGCCGTCGGCCAGCACGATCCGCCGCACCTGCTTGTCGTCCGCGCCGGCCGCGCCGATGATCGCGTACTCCCGCTCGCGGCGCCGCGCCGAGACCGCGAACGCCGGGCCGGCCAGCAGCACGACCTCGAGCAGCGCGATACCGATCACGATCGCGGAGACGGCTGCCGCGGCCGCGGCCGAGCTCGAAACAGGGCCCGGCGGCTCCAGCTGTGCGGCCGCGTAGTACGGATCCTGCGACTGCGCGGGCGGATCTGCGAGGACCTCGCGCGAGACGACCGGGAACCCGCGGCCGTCAAGCGCCTCGACCTGGCTCCAGCTCACTCCGCCCGGGTTCTCGATGTACCAGCCCTCCGGGAAGTCTCCGTTCGCCGCGGGAGCGCCGGTGAGGCCGAAGATCGCCGCCGCATTCGTGTCGTCGGGCTGCTGCATGATGCCGACGACCGTGAACGATGAACTTTTGCCGTTCGCCGCGGACTGGATCGCGAGCGTGACGGTCGATCCCGCCGAGGCGCCGAGGGCCTTGGCAGCGGCGGGGCTGACGTCCACCTCGTCGGCCGATGCCGGCCGGCGACCGGAGAGCAGGTCGTACGCGCCGCTCAACCTCGGGTCGCCGACGTCGGTGCGCCAGTACTGCGCGTTCGCATAGCCGTCGGGCCCGTGGAAGAACGCGCCGAAGGACTCCGTTACCGGCAGCACGCTCGCCTGCGGCAGCGCGTTCTGGATCTGCGTGGCGTACGGGGTCACGCCGGGCTGAACCGGCGCAGCCGCACCGGTCGGCGGAGCGGGCACGATGTGCGGTTTCGCATCCAGCGACTGGTAGATCGGATTGCTCTGCGGCATCTCGATGTACGCATCGGTCCCCCCGACGGTCCGGTCGAGCACCTCCGCGCTCGTGAGCTTCATGCCGGTGGTCAGCAGCGTGTCGACGGCTACGGCGGCGAAGACGGGAAGCCCGAGCATCACCACGATCAGTGTGTTGCGGGCCCGGTGCCGCGTTATCTCGCGGCGCGAGATGCGCAGCGCGGCGCGCCAGGAGGAGAACCAGGAGCCGTTCACGAAGCGACCTGCTCCCCGAGAGCGCTGCCGGCCACCCCGGCGCCCGCGGATTCGCCGACGCTGTCCACGATCCTCCCGTCGCGCAGATAAATCGTGCGGTCGGCGTACGCGGCGTAACGCGGCTCGTGCGTCACCAGGATCCCCGCCGCCCCGGCGTCGCACCTCGCCCTCAGGACGCTGAGCACGGCTTCCGAGGTCTGCGAGTCGAGGGCGCCGGTCGGCTCGTCGGCGAGCACGAGCCGCCGCTCGCCGATCAGTGCCCTGGCTATCGCGGTGCGCTGGCGCTGGCCGCCGGACATCTCCTCCGGGAAGCGGCTGCCGAGTCCGTCGAGGCCGACCTCGGCGAGCGAGGCCTCGGCCAGCCTGCGTGCTCTGCCCGTGCGCATGCCGTCGAGCTCGAGCGGGAGTGCGACGTTCTCGGCCGCGGTGAGCGCGGGGATCAGGTTGTAGTCCTGAAAGACGTAGCCGAGGCTGGTGCGCCGCAGCCGGGCGAGCGCGCGGCGCGAGAGCTCGGAGAGGTGAACGCCCTCGATGACGACGTTGCCCGAGGTCGGCTTGTCGAGCCCGCCGGAGAGTGCGAGCAGCGTGCTCTTACCGGAGCCGGAGGGGCCCATCACCGCGACGAGTTCGCCGGCCGCGACATCGAGACTGACCCCGATCAGCGCCCGCACTTCCGCCTCGCCCGAGCCGTAGGCGCGGGTCAGGTCCCTGAGTGAGACCACCGGGCCTATCCATTTTTCCGGCATACCTGTCCTTCCACATGGTCCAGCCAGCGGATCTCCGCCTCGGCTTGAAAGATCTGCACCTCGAGCACCAGCGACCAGGCCGGCTGCGGGACCCCGGCGCGCAGTTTGCGCCGGGTCAGCTCCCGCAGCTCGGCCTGGACGTGCGCCCTCTGGCCCTGCACCACCGCCGCGACGTCGACGCCGGGTACGGTCACCGCGAGCGCGAGCTTGATCGCGGGTTCGTTGCGGGGCCGGTCGTCCCGGGTGATCGGTCGGGCGAGCCAGCCTTCGAGCTCGCCCGTCCCCTCCTGCGTGATCTCGTAGACGACGTGGCCGTCGGCGTCCTCGGCGGTCTGCGCGTGCTCGGCGGTCCTGGCCACCAGGCCGTCGCGTTCGAGCCGGGCGAGGGTCGAGTAGATCTGGCCGATGTTGACCGGCCAGGTCGGGCCGGTGGCCTCCGCCAGCTCCGCGCGCAGCTGATAGCCGTATCCCGGCTGGTCACGCAGCAGCGCGAGAATGCCGTGCTTGATCGACACGCCCTCTCCCCCTCTCGTGCATACGCAGTATGTATACCGGGTATGCAACGCCCGGCACAAGCGACCGGGGCTCTGCAGGCTCTACGGAAGGGGTATGACGAGGTGGAGCGCAGCCGCCTCAGCGCGGCTTCGTACCCGGAACGCGCCCGTGACTCGGGGCTGGGCGCGGCCGGAACACCGTGCCGGTCAGGCCGTTGAATTCGTGCATAGATTCACTCTGAAGCCTTTACCGGCAGGCTGCGGTGCGAGGACCGTACGGCCGTGAAGCATCTTTACGACGCGCGCCCGGCCGACCGGGTTCTCGGCGAGACGCCACGGCGGCTGAAGCTGCTCGCCGCCGAGCTGACCGCTCTTAGCGTGCTGATCGGGACGCTCTACGTCCTGGCACTGAGCGGCGACGCGACGAGCTTCGCCCGTCTCCAAGCACGCACGACCGAGGTCTCCGCGACCGGCGACCTGTACTACGAGCTCGACGACATGGACGCGCAAGCTGCCGACGCACTGCTGGTCGGCTTCCATCCGACCGACCCTTCGATGGTGCCCGTGGCGGTCGACGCCGCCGCATCGGCAGCGGCCTACCAGCACGACCGCTCCGCGGCGGACGCGGATCTGGCCCTGATCGCACGCAACCCGCAGCTGACGGTGCAGGCCGAGAAGCTGATGGACGGCCTCGGCGACTATGAGGCCCTGATCGCGCAGGCCCTGTATGTGGATCAGGGCACGCAGAACGAGAAGCCGGCCGCCCCGCCGGCGGCGTCGCTGGGTTCCTACACGCAAGCGTCCTCGCTCCTGCACGCGAAGCTTCTGCCCGCCTCGCTGAAGATCGCCGATGCGGATAGCGCGGCCGTGGACGCCTCGTACTCCGGCGACCGCGCGGACGCTACCGGGTACGGGTACGCCGTCCTCGGCCTCGCGCTGGCCACCGCCTCGGCGATGATGCTGGGCAACCGCTACCACGCGCGCAGGTTCCGGCGGCGGCTGAGCTGGTTGGCCGGCGGAGCCGTCGTCTGCCTCGTGCTCGGATTCCTCGGCCTGGCCACGCAATCGCACGCGGCGGAGGATCTGGAGGACGCGAAGAAGAACGCCTACGACTCCATCAACGCCCTCACCCGCGCGAAAGCCGTCTCCGACGACGCCAACGGGGACGAGAGCCGCTGGCTGCTCGAGGGCCGTACCCCGGCGCTGCAGGCCTCTTTCTTCCAGAACGTCTCCAGCGTCGCCGCGCTCCCGGACGTCTCGAGCGACGCGGCAAGCAGCGACCCGCAGGCCTACTACTCGGGTCTGTCTTCGGCCGTCAGCGCCGTACACCTCGACGCGGCGGCCAACTCGATCTCGGGCGTCCAGTTCGGCGGATACCTAGGCGCGGAGTCGGGCAACATCACCTTCCCCGGCGAGGGACAGGCCGCGTACGACGCCGCCCAGGCCTTCAACGCCTATCTCCAAGACGACGCCGCGATCCGCGCCGACGCCGGGCACGGCGACCTTGCCGCAGCCGTGGCGCTCGACATCGGCACCCGGCCCGGTCAGTCGAACTACACCTTCGGCCAGTACATGGCCAAGCTGGCCGAAGTGATCCAGATCAACGACACCGGCTTCTCCTCCGGAGTCTCAGCCGGCGAGAGCGAGACCGACGCCGCCAGCTGGACCACCATGCTCGTCGGCGAGGCCTTGCTGCTGATGGCCATCGCCCGGTCCGCCCACGTACGGCTGCGCGAATACCAGTGATGCCGCGTCCGCGTGCCGTCACGTCGCGTCTCAGTGGAAGCGCCGTCACAGCCGCGCGAGGGCAGCACGATGCCCCGGACGACGTGTGTCGTCCGGGGCATCGCCGTCGGCTATTAGGCCGGACGGATGTTCTCCGCCTGCGGGCCCTTCTGGCCCTGGGTGACGTCGAACTGGACCTTCTGGCCCTCGGTCAGCTCACGAAAGCCCTGGGCGGCGATGTTCGAGTAGTGGGCGAACACGTCCGGGCCGCCCCCGTCCTGCTCGATGAAGCCGAAGCCCTTTTCGGAGTTGAACCACTTAACGGTGCCTGATGCCACGGGGTGTTGCCCTTCGTCATACGAGAATCTTCCAGACAAGTGTGCCACGGAACGCCGCGGTCGGCGGCAAATACCCGGGGCTCGCGAAACCAAACCGCCCCGCATGGAGCCGACCGCGACGCCCCGAACCCCGCGCTCGTGGCGGTCCTCGCCGCAAACTCCCAGCTCAGCGCGCCGTGGAGCTGGTCGCGGCGGACGCGTCGCTGTTGAGAAAGTAGACCTCTAATTGAGCTGACCGATGTCTCAAACCGCGTCTGGTCCGGCGAGCCGCAGCCGCAGCAGGCGGTCGACGAGCCCGTCGACGTACTCCGGCGTGAGCGGGCCCATGCCGAACAGGACGCGGACGTACATCGGAGCCAGCACGTGGTCCAGCACGCCGAACGCGTCGGGAGCGGGCTCGCCGCGCTCGCGGGCGCGATCGAGCATGGACTGCAGCTGCCGGCTGCGCTCGGCGAGCAGTTCGTCGCCTGCCTGGACACCCTGCGGACCGGAGTTCGACAGGGCGACGGCGAGGCGCAGCAACGCCAGGCCGTCGGGCCCGGTGATCTCGCGGGCCACGGCGGCCGCGTATGTGCGCAGGTCACCGGCCAGGCTGCCGGTGTCGGGCATCGGCGAGCGCTCATTGAGATAGGTCAGCGCCACGTCGGCGAGCAGGGCTTCCATGCTGCCCCAGCGGCGGTAGATGCTGCTGTCGGCCACGCCCGCGCGCTCCGCGACGTCGCCGACGGAGAACTTGCCGTAGCCTCGCTCGCTGATCAAGTCGGTGACGGCTTGATGCACCGCCGCGCCGACGCGGGCGCCGCGCCCGCCGGGTCGCCGGACCCGCTCCCGCTCGTCCTTGCCTTCCATGCCGCCCACCTTAACGCAGTTACTTCTTGCGTTTGCGAGGCGCGCCACCGTATAGTCCACTAACGCAGTCATTGACTGCGTTAGGGCGTCGCGGGGAGGTCGACCACATCGGTCGTGAAGCGGCGCCGGCTATCGAGAGGAACCCTGCATGGCTGCATCGCCCGCGTCCGCCGGCAGCCCGAACCGGGCCGTGCTGCTCACGGTGACCTGCCTAGGCCAGTTCATGGTGCTACTCGACAACACGATCGTCGGGGCGGCCCTGCCCGACATGCAGCGCCGGCTGCACACCCAGCTGACGGGTCTGCAGTGGATCGTCGACGCGTACGTGCTCCTGGTCGCCATGCTGCTGCTGTCCGGCGGTGTCTTCGCCGACCGGTTCGGCCGCAAGCAGGTGTACCTGGCCGGCGTGGCGGTGTTCACCGCCGCCTCGGCGGGGTGCAGCCTCGCGCCCACCGTCGGCTGGTTGATCGCCGCCCGGGTGCTGCAGGGCGTCGGAGCCGCGGCGCTGAGCCCCGCTTCGCTGGCCCTGCTCGCCGCCGCCTATCCCGTGGCGCAAGAACGGATCAAGGCGATCGGGCTCTGGGCCGGGCTGAGCGGGATCGGGCTGGCCGCGGGCCCCGTGGCCGGGGGCCTGCTGATAAGCGCCTTCGGCTGGCCCGCCATCTTCCTGGTCAACCTGCCGATCGGCGTGGTTCTTCTGCTGGCCGGCCTGCGCAGCCTTGAGGAGTCCCGCAACCCGAGCGCCCCCGCGATCGACGTTCCGGGGACGGTGCTGTCCGTCCTGGGGATGGGGACGATGACCTACGGGCTGATCGAGGGCGGTGCCCGCGGCTGGACGTCGCCGATGATCCTGGCCAGCTTCGCAGCCGCCGTGATCCTCCTCGCCGCCTTCCTCGCCGTCGAAGCGCGTCGTTGCGCACCGATGCTGCCGCTACGGCTGTTCCGGCAGCGGCTGTTCACCGTGTCCAACACGGCCATGGTCATCGTGGGGTTCGCGCTCATGGGTTCGTCGTTCTTCTTCTCCCAGTTCTTCGTGGACGTCCAGGGCAGCTCGATCCTGCGTGCCGGCCTGGAGACCCTGCCGTTGTCCGCCGCGATGGTGATCGTCAGCCCGTACGCGGCTCGGCTCGCCATCCGGTACGGCTTCCGCATCGTGGTCACCATCGGCCTGGCCCTGGCCGGCGTGGGACTGCCGGCGCTCGGCATGGTGCACGCCGACACCGGCTACGGGAACGTGTGGTGGCGGCTGGCAGTGGTCGGCGTCGGCTTCGCCCTGACCATGTCCCCGCTGACGGGAGCCGCCATCCAGGCCGTCAATCCGCAGGAAAGCGGCCTCGCATCAGGGATCAGCAGCACCACCCGGCAGATCGGCGCGGTGCTCGGCGTGGCGGTACTCGGAGCCATCGTCCGTACCCGCCAATCCGGCGGCGCCTCCTTCGAGGCCGGCCTCGACAGCGCCTTCGTCGCCGCCGGCGCCATCACCTTGGCCACCGCCGTGCTCACCGGCCTGTGGCTGGCGAGGTCCAAGCTCGTCGAACCCTCGGCTGCGCCGCACCGCTCCCCCGCTCCGGGTGCGACCACCACCTCGGACAAGGTCAGATCTCGATGACGTACCAGACGCTCGGGTCGTCGAACTGCATCCACATGCGACCGTCGCGGCAGACCTTTCGCTGCGCCCAAGCCCGAGGGCGGCTTCCGTCTGGCAGGAGCAGGGGCGAGTCCCCGGACACCTCGATGGGACCGCCGTCAGTGTGCGCCAGCGTGATCGTGTAGTGGCCGCCCGTCTTGGCGGGGCCGCCCGCGCTGGCGACGAAGGCGAGAGTGCCGCCGGCGACCATGACGCCGTGGGCGTAGCGGACAGGTGTGCGGCGCACGCACCGCACACCGATCTTGTCGATCTCTACCAGAGGGAACGCGGTGTAGGGGTAGGCCCACGTGTACTTGAGTCCGACGTTCAGCGCATAGCAGTCCACCCAACTGCCCGGACCCGACCCGTCGAGCGTTGCATACCAGGCCGGCTCCCCGTGGGAAGTCCAGCGGATGAGGCCGGGCGTCGACATCGTTGCCCGGTGTGGCTTTGGCCGGTGCCTCGGATCACCTGCTCGTCGGGGGTGCCCGCTGGGAGGCAGGAGTGCACAGATCGAGGCCTCGTCGAAGTACCCGATCCAGATCTCGCCCGAAGCGTCGGTCATCAGGTGTTCGATGCCGTCGCCGGCGTGGAAGGTGCTCGTGGTGCCACCGTCGGGACCGATCACCCGCGCGTTGTGCGGGATCTCGGCCTCCAGCTCCTCGAGCGTTCTCGCCACGGGTCCGGAAGGCATCTGGCAGCGTGCGCCGGCCAGGACGAAACCGTCCCCGAGAGTGTCGATTTTCGGGAAGCGCAGGTCGAGCCCGTGGATCTCGACCTCGTACCGGTCATTGCCATCGATCACGACGGCAGTCGCGTCGTAAGGCGCTGTCAGTGGGACTCGCTGTGCGCACGTCACATCGGGATCGACAAGCAGAGCGACGATCCGCCCTCGCGCATCAATGGTGGAAGACGCGACTTGCCGACCGGAATAACACTCAGGCAGCGCACCCCAGACCCGTAGTCCTGCCGTGTGCCCGTTCACCGGGCGGGACGAATGTCCGTTCCTTCATTCATGGCGCGATCATCGCGGATTCACGATCCCCTCCGCAAGGCCGAAAAACCGCAACCTTGTGTGGATGCGGACGACCCCCGACCCGGCAATCAGCTCCGGTTGAACCCACCGACGCACCCTGACAGGCTCATGACCCATGATCGACGAATTCGCGAAACCGTACCTGCACAAAGGACTGCGCCGGCACCGCGAGGCGCTGCTCTGGAAACTCGACGGCCTGTCCGAGTACGACGCCCGCAGACCTCTGACAGCGACCGGGACCAGCCTCCTCGGCCTGGTGAAACACGTCGCCACCATCGAGGCCCGGTACTTCGGCGAGGTCTTCGACCGCCCTTCCCCGGAGCCGCTGCTCCGGTGGCAGGACCACGACGGCAGCGACCTGTGGGCGACCGGGGACGAGACCCGCGAACAGATCATCGACTTCTACCGGCGCACCTGGGAACACTCGGATGCGACGATCGACGAGCTTCCCCTCGACGCCCCCGGCCACGTGCCGTGGTGGCCGGAGCCTCATCCCAACACGAACCTGTTCGCCATCATGATCCATGTCATCGGCGAGTCCCTCCGACATGCCGGGCACGCCGATATCCTGCGTGAAGGCCTCGACGGCCGGACCGGGGTGCGCGCCGAGCACGAGGAACGGATCGACGAGGAAGCCCGCGCGGCCTACTACGCGAAGATCGAGCAGGCCGCCAGGATGGCCACACTGAACAAGGCTTGACCACAGTCGCGTGGCCCGTTCGCCAGTGAGGGAGACGGTGACCATGTCCATCGCCGGAGAGCTCGTCATCGAGACATTCGCATACGACGGCGGTCGGCAGGTCACCGTGTACGTCCCGCCGAGTACGCCCGAGGCAGTCGTTTTCGCCGGTGACGGTCAGTTGATCGGACAGTGGGGTGCAGTTCTCGAGGCAGCGGCGGACTTGCCGCCCACGATGATCGTCGGTGTGCACCGGTCGTCCGACGAGACGCTGCGGCTGCATGAATACTCGCCGGGCTTTGATCCGGAACGGTTCGCGGCACACGAGAAGTTCTTCGTCGAGGACGTTCGCCGATGGGTGTCCTCGCACTTCGCACTCACGCTGCCCGCCGAGCGCACCGCGGTGCTCGGAGTCTCGGCCGGCGCGGAGTTGGCGCTCGCTCTCGGGCTTCGGCACCCGAATGTCTACGGTGCGATCTTCTGCGCCTCGCCGGGTGCCGGCTACCGTCCCTCCGGCGCGCTGCCGAGCTCGCTTCCGCGCGCATACTTCGTTTCCGGCACCTTAGAGCCGTTCTTCCACGAGAACGCGACACGGTGGGCCCTCGCGCTGCGCGATGCAGGTGCGGACGTCGTGGAGACCGAGCGAAACGAATCGCACGGCGGGCTCTTCTGGCAAGAAGAGATTCCGCTGATGGTGGCCTGGGCGTTCGGGCATACGTTCGGGCATTGAGCCGAGCTCGGCGGCGTCCCGGAGAACCCCGTGGTCATCACCGGGTACTACGCCACCAAAAAGCACAATCCCACCAGAGGCTGAAGAGAATACGGACAGAACGGCCGCAGTGCGCTGCAAAGCCGGGTTTCCTCCATGGGCGGATATGACTCGGGAAGTCCTCCGCTTCCGCCGGCGGCGTGGTGTCGCGCCCTATAAGTGGTGGCCAGGCCCATCAGCGGATCTTTCGCGGAGCTCTCACGCAGTGCGGATTCCGGCCACTGCACCGCCTGCGGGCCATATCTCCGCGGGACAAGATCTTCCTCTACAGTGTATTGATATGTGATTCTTACTGGACGCACCTTTTTGCGCTGCTTAGGCTCCCGATTCGACATCAGGCCACACTCTTTGGAGGTTCGTCGATGCGAGCAGTCAGGCGGCGATTCGCAGGTGCCCTGGCCACGGCGGTCGCCGTGTCGGGCACCGTGCTGGCGCTCCCGGCGCCGGCGTACGCCGCCTGGGGCGTCACCGACACCATCTCGCTCCAGGCGTACGGCACCAGCGGATACGGCGTCGTCACCGACGTCGGCAGCGTCAGCGGGTGGGTGCAGTTCGACGACGGCGGGAACACCATCCAGTACTCGCTGACCATCTGCCGGCAGTCCGGCTACGTCTGGCCGTACCTGAACATCGGCGCGGACGCGATCGAATCGCCGCAGGGCCAGTGGACCGACACCCCTCTGACCACCATCGACATGCCGCAGGGCACGCCCGTCTCGACGTGCTGCGGCGGCGGGGACACGATTACGGGCACCGCGACGGCCACGAACCCGTGGAACTTCAACTTCACGTTGGTGGGCGGGTACTTCGACAGCTCGACTTACAGGTTCTCCAACGTCACCGACAGCGAGGCCATCGCCGACCCGTACCACGTCCCGTAACTCCGGGTAGCTGCGGACGGATCGGGTCAGTGCTCGACCAGCCCTTGCCATGCGGCGAGGGCCGGGTCGTGCAGCGCTGTCAGCCCCGTTCCGTGATGCGCAGGTAGTAGCCGGCCGGGTCGTGGACGCGGAAGTCGGTCAGCCCCCACGGGCGCCGGGTCAAGTCCTGCTCGAGCGGATAGCCCGCCGCCCGCACCTGGCTGTGCACCTCGGCCACGTCATCGACTTCGAGCACGATCTCGACACCCGTCGGCACCGCACGCGCAGCGCGCTCGACCGGATGCCCGGCGAGGGCAGCGCCGATGCGCACACTTCCGTGCTCGACGGCTGCGTAAGGAGAATCCGAGCCGCGCTGATCGGCCGTCAGCACGAAGCCCAGGACAGCGGTATAGAAGTGCACGAAGGCATCGAGATCATCCGGGAAGACCTCCACACGCAACGTCATCCCCTGCCGCGCGTCCATTTCCCCGCGATCGTCAGACATTCGACCCTTGCCTCTCATCCGCCCGTCGGCTCCACGCCACGCCACGCCACGCCACGCCACGCCACGCCAGGGTACTTTGCGGCACTGTAGCGGCGTGGTCTTACTGATCCTCGCCTCGGCATTGCCCTGCTGCGCGCTCTCGATGCGCAGCTGGACGCGCGGCTGGAAGCTCGGTGGCATCGTGGCTGCTCTGCTCGTCGCTGCGGCACTGGTCGATTTCCGGGTGATCCTTTCCGCGGCGCGGGTCACCACGCTCGTGGTCTTGACCTTGGCGACGGCAGCCACAGTGGTGACGAACTGGGTGCTGGAGCGTCGATCGGCGGCACCTCGTCGGGCATGGAACGTCGTCGGCACGGCTCTGTCCTGGGCGTACTGTGGCGCGATCCACGGGCTGGGAGGGCGGCGAAAGCTGCCGATCCGAGGGCGTTCCGCTGGATCGGAATCAGGAGTGCGTGACCGTCGGGATCGTCCACGGCCAGGTGAACATGGAGTTGGATGACTCAAGCGGCTGGTAGCGTCGCTCGCTGCCAGGCGCGCAGCAGGCTGACCCCTCCAGCGGATGGAGATCAGCCCGACAGGCTCAGCTCGAGAAGATGGAGAGTACCGCGCCGTCGATCTCGATACGCCTGATGCGCCGGGTATCGCCCCTTCGCAACGCTTCCAGGCAGCGCTCGAACAGTTGCAGTTCCGTCTGATCCAGCACGGCTGTGGCGAGGTCGAGGACCTGTTTGACGTTCTCGTCGGTCAACTCGGCGGGCAGTTCGCCCGAAAGGAGCACGACGGATTCTCCGGAATGGTTGCGCACGACAGCGGTGGTGGAGCCACCTCGGACGACCAGCACCTGCGACCCCCTTGACTCGTTCGGGCGGCGAGGTGTTTCCGATGGCGCGCTAAGCGTCCCACCGCCGCGGCAAACTTTTACTTTAGCGGCTCTCACGTCATCTCGTGGCGTATTGCCCGACGACGTTCCGCCTGGTGTAGTGCTACACGGGTCTGCCGATGAATCTTCTGATGCCACCGGGTGAGCCATCGTCTCTTTGCCTGCCTCGTTCACCTTGTTCGGTTTGCCCGCCGACTTGCTCCCCTCGTCCGCCGCGACGGGCGTCCGCCGCCATCGGACGGCGGACGGCATACGCCCCGCTGCACGGGCCCACCGCGGTGAAGAAGGAAGCCGCGATGGGCCCGCACAGCGGGGCGCGCCGGGCTTACTGGGTGATGCTGATGGACTGGGCGGCCTCGCCGGCGGCGGTGGCGCCGAGGGACTGGTAGTTCGCCGCCACGGACAGGTTCGTCGCGTCCACGTTCGCGATGTGCTTGGTGACGTTGACGTTCCGGGTGAAGCTGAACTTCAGCGTGCCGAGGGCCTCACGGCCGGGGAGCAGTTCGGCCGACTCGGTCGCGAGTTCGTCGATGGTGATGCTCATGGGATCCTCCTTGCCGCGCCGGGGGCGCGAGGCGTCTATTCTTACAGAACGAATCGTCCGGTCTGGACGAACGAAACACTAGCGGCGTAGCAGCGGCACGTGCAAAACGACACGCCGAGAACCCGATCCGGCCCCCCACGCCGGATACGCACGACTCAAGGCTCGAGGTATCGCCATGGCCGAGGTATCCCATCCA
Organism: Actinospica robiniae DSM 44927; assembly: GCF_000504285.1. NCBI lineage: Bacteria > Bacillati > Actinomycetota > Actinomycetes > Catenulisporales > Actinospicaceae > Actinospica > Actinospica robiniae. Next base: position 3,699,964 of record NZ_KI632511.1, read on the forward strand.
CTCCAAGCCCTGCTGCGTGAGCGGTTGGCGGAGAAGCGCTGGTCCTACGGGGACGTGGCGCGGCGCGGAGGGATTTCGAAGTCGACGGTGCATCATCTGGCGACGGCCGAACGCCCGGCTCAGATGCCGCAGCCGGCGACGCTGCAGGGACTGGCGCGGGGGCTGGACCTGCCGTTGGAGATCGTGCGGCGCGCGGCCGCGCAGTCGTGCGGGATCTACGTGTACGACCCGGCGCCGGAGCCCGAGGTGGACATGCTGATCGCGAGTCTCCAGCAACTCTCGGCGAAGGACCGCCGGCACGTCGTCGCCCTCGTGGCGTCCCTGTTGGAGGGCGGGGAGTGAGCACTCGGGGAGAGTCAGAGTGTTTCGGCGCCCTGGCCTGGGCGTCGGCATGGGGCCTGGGCCCGGCGCATGCGCCGGGCCCAGGCCCCATGAGTTCGATATCGGTTGTGATCGGGAACGCTGCCGCTCCCGCCGGGCGACGTGCGCCGCGCCCGGCGGGAGGGCGGCGGTCTTCCGCAGCGGCCTGATGGCGACGGGAGCCTTTCTCCCGGCCGGACGAACCGGGTTCGGCTCGCGGTTCAGCCTCGCTGCGGTCGTTCTCCTAGCGGCGGCCCCGGGAGCCGTGTCCGCCGTGGCCGTGCCCGTCCTGGCCGTGCCCGTGGCCGCTCTGCCCGTGGCCGCGGCCGCTTCGGCCGTGCTCATCCCCGTGCCGGTTGCCGTGCCCGTGCTGGTCGACGACGCGGCCGACGTGGTCGATGCCGTAGTCGGAGGTGCGCACGTGCCCGCGGTCGGGCGGGCAGTCGCGCCGGTCGTCGCCGGCCTGGTGCACGGTGTAGCTGATCGTGGAGAACACGTCCTGCTCGGGGCGAATGCCGACGCCGCGGTTCGGCGGGCAGTCGCGCCGGTCGTCCCGCAGGACAACGGCGGGACGGGTGTGTCCTTCGTCGATACGAGGTTGTCGGATGGCACTGACAAGGGGCAACACACCGTAGTTCTCGTCGTGGCCGCGCGTGCGATCGGGCGAGCAGCCGCACGGGTCGCCGTCCAGGAAACGGGTGGCGAACTCGGCGTTCGGCGCGAGGCGGGCGTCGAAGGAGCGTCGCATGCCGTTGTGGCCGGCCACATCCGGGACGTAGGCCGCGATGCGCGCGGTGTGCTGCGGGGTGAAGGCGTCCGCCTGGGCGGGAGCGGCGATCGCACCCACCGAGAAGCCGACTGCGGCCGTGAACAGCGCGCCGGCCGCGATACGCCGAGGCGTGGATTCTTTCACAGGTGTTCCGTTCTCTTCGTTCACTGATGTCCATTAAACGAAGCATGTCCGCTTTGGACTATGTCAGTACGGAATATACCCGTGACTCTCACGATCTCAGCTACAACCGCCGCCCTGTCGAGGATTTTCACCTGTCTGCATCAGTGCTCGTCAAGCATTGATTCCGCCCTGGTTTCCACATTTCACGGCTTTGCATTGATGAAATCAAAATGTCGGCCAAGGCCCGCGATCAGCCCTCATCCGCCGACGGGCAGACCTTTTCCGTGCCACCTCATTTCCCCGGCGTGGCGTGGCGAACCGTCTCGCGTTTATCAAATCCGCCCGCGCCACCGCGATGCGGCGCGGGTGAACTCCCGACTCCGCCGGCCGCGGCGCTCAACGTCGCGGCCGCGAGCAGCACGCCGAGGCCGCCGGCCGTGAAGAGGCGCACGCGCCGGCGGATCCGCGCGAGGCGGCGGATCCGGATCAGGCCGGCGGCTTGCGGGCCTGCCGCGCCGATCCGCGCCATCGCGTCGCGCAGCGCGGCTGCGAATTCGACGGGGCCGTAGTCCGGCCCCGTGGTTCCCTCGGCGGGGCCGCCGCGCCGAGGTGCCTGGGATCCTTCGCTCATGCGGCAGACCTGCCGGGGTAGCTGCGAGCGAACGCGGAGGGGATTGGATTCCAACGCTCTCCTACCTTCCGGCGCATCTGGAGAGCGCGTGCTGCCGGCAGTCGGTCCGGTACCACCGCACCGCCCACCGGCATCCGGTACGCCGCACGTCCCCGCAGGCGCATCTCCATACCCAGCTCTGGTCCGGGATTATTCGATACATCGTCGTCGCCCCCGCTCTCTCCGGGCATCACCTTGTGCCCGGTTCGGTGTTCCTGAGCGACGGGCGGATGCGCTTCGGCATCATTGCCCCCTCCGATCCTGCTTGTGTCGGGAAGAAGTTCTCGCGCGCCCGGGACTTCTCGTGCGCGCTGGATCGTTCTCGGCATCGTGGTCACCCCTGGTTCGCGGCGAGGACGGCGAAGCAGACCACGGTGCTGAGCACCACGAAGATCAGGACCGCGGTCGCACGCCGCCGCTCCCACTGGTTCTCGGCCGCCAGCGAGAGCGCCGTGACGAGCAGTTCGATGTCCTCGCGCAACGGCAGCGGCGAGATGGCTTCGACGGCCGCCCTCATGGCCGGCCTGTCCGGCCGCCGGAGCCACCGGCCCAGCCTCAGGGCGCGGAAGCGGTCCGAGGCGATCAACTGCCCGGCCAGCTGACGCGGCGTCAGGCTGCGGGACTTGGGGACGGGATAGGGCGCGTACTGCAGCAGCCGGGCATGGAAACAGTCGGAATGGGCCGGCTGGCGAGGCCAGTCGCGCACCACCTGCTCCAGGACCGCGGTGATCTCCCCAGGCGCGTTCCGCCTCCTACGCGCGGTACGCGGTGGTTCGGCAAGCGCACTCGTCGCCACGGCGTTCGGGCGTGGCCTCCATGACCGCGGAACACGGCCGTTCGTTCCCTCGGACAGCACTTCTACACCTCTGGTCGTGGGGCTGAGATCGCGTCTCGGGCACGGGTCCACAGCGCGGCGATGCGATGTGTCGCACCGCTCTTCGGCGCGCTGTGCCGGGCTCGGTGGCGCGCGGGCGATGGCGGGGACGATGGCGGGGACGGCCGGGCGGCCGATGGCGCGGGCGGCCGGGTCGCGGCCGCGGCCGGGGTCTGAGCCGGGGCCGCCGGCCGGGGCGGAACGGCGGCCGGAGGGCGGACCCCGGCCTCCGAGCCCGCGTCCGCCCTCGGCCCGGGATCCGAGGTCAAGACCACCGGAATGGACAACACGCTCGAAGGGCGCGCGCTCGAGGGGCGCCTGCACGCTTTCATGCCCTGGCCTCCGGCCGGGGTCGCGCCGTCGTCTGCGATCACAGTCGCTTCCGTGGGGTGAGGAGTGAGGAGCCTTACTTCGTAGAGCGGAGCGCGAGCCCGGCCGCGGCGGAGGGTTCCGCCGCGGCGGCGGCTCGGGCGTCGAGTCGGGCGAGCGTGGAGGGTGCGGGCTCAGCCCTGGTGGAAGACGCGGTGCATGGTCACCAGGGGATCGTCGGACTTCGCCGCGGGCTGGGCGTGACCGGCCGCGGCCGCGGCGGACGCGGTCCGCAGCAGCGCGGTCACCTGGGCGGCGAGAGCGTCGGCGTCGGCCTTGATCTGCGCGATGGACGCATGCGACGTGCTCAAAGCATTGAGCTCGGCGTGGATGTGCTGAAGCTGCGCCTGGGCCTGCGGGCTGAGCGTGAACGCGACGGGCGTGGAGACGACGAACTGGTAGGCGCCGGCGAGGGTCTCGCAGCCGTCGCAGTGCACGTTCTCAGCGCTGCTGAGGTTCAGGGCATTGAGGTGCACCTGCTCGCCCGCCATGGTCACGATCTGGAAGGACAGCGCGATCGAGCGGCACGGAGAGCGGTCCGAGCACCCGATGGACTCAGCCTCGGCCTGGTTGCGGACGCTGCCGGCGAGGACCTCGCCGTACTGGTGCACGTCGAACGAGGCGCTGAACACGTCCCGGTGTCCGGGGTTCGCCAGGGCGTGCGCGCCGTCCGCCGCGACGCCGACGCCGGCGAACGCCTGGGCGGCACCGGTGGCCAGGACGAGCGTGCCGAGGCACGCGGAGGCCAGTACCCCGTAACGCAACATGCCGCCGCGGGCGGTCGCGGCACGGTGTCGTGTGATCTTCTCGGTCTTCATCAGGATGCTCCTTGTTCCTTGTCGGTCGGATTCGGTTCGGTCGGCGTGGTCTTGGATTCAGGTGCCGCTGGCGATCGGGCTGGCCGAAGACGCCGTGGGCGGCGGGCTCGGCGTCGCCGAGGTGGGCGGCGGCGAGCTCGCCGAGGGCGTCGCCGAGGTGCTCGGCGCGCTCGAGGAAGCGAGCCCGGACCCCGAGGTAGAGGGGACGGGGTCCGGGCTCGCGGTCATGGAGGGGTGGGCCCCGGACGCCGTCGCGGTGGCGGCGGCGGACGGGCTGTGCGTGCCCGACGCCACGATGCCGGGGAAGTGCACGGTGGCGGAGGGCGTGGCCCCGGGCCTCGAAGCCGGAGAGACACCGGAGGCGGGGACGAGTGTGGGCACACCCGGCTGCAGGACGGGTACCAGCGGGGGCTGGGCCGGGATGGGCTTCGGCGTCAGGCCGGCCACCCAAGCCGTGCCCAGCGCGCCGACCAGAACCAGCGCCGAGACCGACATCGCGATCCGCAGCCGCGGACGCTGCGCGGTGGAGCGGCGCGCGGCGCGGATGAGCCGGCCAGTCATGCGCACGGACAGGTAGACGGTGCCGGCCAGCGGGAAGATGAGCATCAGGGAGCCGACGACGCCGGCCAGCCCCGCCGCGATCTGCCCGTGCCCCAGCGCCTCACCCGTTCCCTCCACCTGCTGGGCGAGGGACTTCGCCCCCGTCGACAGGATTCGCGGAAGATTCCAGAGCGCATAGCCGAGATCCGCGGCCAGCAGCGGAACCATCGTGGCGACCCAGACGGTGACGGTGATCCGGGCCGAGCGCCGCAGCCCGGCGACCTCGGGCGCCACCGGACGGCCCGGGATCGCGCTGCGCAGGATCGGGCCGATCTTGCCGTACAGGTCCGGCACCCCGGCGAGGTCGCCCAGGATGTAGTACCCGTCCAGCCGCACCGCGGGCATCAGCTGCTCGAGCACCTCGAAGTGGCCCACGTAGATCGCGCTGAGCAGGAACGTCTGCCCGCTCAGCCCGTAGCAGCCGTAGAGGAACAGCATGAACACGACGTTGAAGTAGATCCCGCCGAGGTCCGTGCGGATCCGTCCGCCGCGCCCGATCCGGTAGACGTCGGTGACGTCGGTGTACATCGACGGCCAGATCAGGAACAACCCGCAGCCGATGCAGCCCGGGCAAGCCCCGCTGTACCGGCAGGCCGAGGCGTGTCCGAACTCGTGGAAGAAGAGCGAGGCGACCGTCAGCGCGAAGACCGCGAGCATGAGCACCGGCTGGTCGAGCACGGCGAGCACCGGGGTGATCGCGCCGTGGAAGCCGAAGAGCCACACGTCCATGGCGACGGCCGCGAGCAGGACCACGGCCACGACGAGCGGGTGGTGCAGCCAGGCGAGGAGGCGCGCGATCACGCCGACCCGCGGCTCGTCGAACAGGACCTTGTGACCCTTGAGCGCGAGCAGGAGATCGCTGCGCGGAGCCACGACCTCGTCGTCCTCCTGGCCCCAGGGCACGATGATCCCGAGCGGGATGAGCTTCTCGTCGATGAGGAAGAAGACGTTGCCCTCGCTCACCTCCCGGCCGTACTCGCCGCTGACGCGGTGTGAGATCGCCTCGGTGTCGCGCACACCGTCCGCGGCGCCGGCGACCAGGTAGAGCAGCCGGGAGAGCTGGACGACCTGCCCGTCGCCCCGGCGGGCGATGTAGCGCGGCTCCGTGAGCCCGGACCCCTGGTACTCGCCGTGCAGGCGCAACCCCTGGCTCCGCCTGGGCGTGGGGAATACCGGGTCCGGCACCGGTTCCTGCGGGATCCGGGACTGCGGGATCCGGGACTGGGGCAGCCACGGGGTCGTGGCGAAGCCGCCTGGTCCCGGAATGGACGCCTGGGGTGTCGTCCCCGTGGCAGTCATTCTGGCTCGATCCTCCACAAACTCGTTCGACGGCGCGCGTCACGACCGGCCCGGACGGCTGCGGATTGGTGGTGTCCGCCGGTGCCGGGGCCGGTGCCGCGGCCTCACTGGACGGCTGTGGGTGCCCCTGGACGCCGCGGCGCCGGGGGTGGGCGCGCGGTGTCGGATGGTGTCTCGGATGCGGTTGCCGATGCCGGGTCCGTGCGGTCTCAACGGACGCGGCGAGCGAGTTCGACAGCCGGCTGCGATGCTTGCCCGCCGAGGCGGCCGGCGGCAGTCGTGCCTGCCGCCGGGCCGACTCGGCGGGCCCACGCCGCCGTTACTGGTGGATGCTGATCGTCTGGCCCGCCGCCGACTCGGCGTCCGCGCCGCACGACTGGAAGTTCACCGCCGCGGACAGGTTGGTGGCGCCCACGTTGGCGACGTGCTTGGTGACGACGACGTTCTTGGTGAAGTTGAACTTCAGCGTGCTCAGCGCCTCACGGCCCGGCAGCAGCTCGGCCGACTCGGCGTTCAGCTCGTCGATGTTCATGCTCATGCGAATTTCCTTTTTTCAGTCGGGGAAGTCAGGGAAGTGGAATAAGACGAAGGGGTTTCGGGGAACCCGGAAATGAAGTACTTTCGAGAACGCGCGGCATCGAAGAATGGCGCGTCTGCCGCAGGCCGCGTTGCGTCGCGCCCTGCGACCCTGGAGCCGCCGCGCGGCCCCGCCCCGACTACTGCGTGATGCTGATGGTCTGGACGGCCTCGCTGGCCGCGGTGGCGCCGGCGGACTGGTAGTTCACGGCCTCGGACAGGTTGGTGGCGTCCACATGTGCGACGTTGACGTGCTTGGTGACGTTGACCGTCTTGGTGAAGCTGAACCGCAGGCGGCCCAGCGCCTCACGGCCGGGCAGCAGCTCGGCCGACTCGGCCTCGAGCTCGTCGATCTTGATGCTCATGGTTTCTCCTTGCCGCGCATGCGGCGCTAAGCGTCTAATCTTGCCGAACGAATCGTTCGGTTTGGACGAACGAACGCTATCCCCTAAACCCGGCACATGCAAACGACACGCCCATCACCCCGGTACAATCGCCATGAGCGGAAGGGGATGGATACGTGCCAGCAGCGCGCGCGGGTCGAAACAGAATGAGTGTGGAGTCGAGCCCTGCGAACGGCCGTGGACGTCCTCGATCGAGCTCTCATAGCGAAGGCGCCGCCTCGGCCGTCCCGGCGACCGCTCCGACGACCGAGGACGCTGAGACGCCCAACCCGCTGCGGACGCTGATGCGCCAGCGGATGGAGGAGAAGCGCCTGTCCTACGGGGAGGTGGCGCGGCGCGGGGGCATCTCCAAGTCGACCGTGCATCATCTCGTCTCCGGGGAACGGCCGGTGCGCATGCTGCAGTCCGCGACGCTGCGCGGCCTCGCCCAAGGCCTCGAGCTGCCGTTGGACGTGGTCCGGCGCGCGGCCGCGCAGTCGGTCGGGATCTACATGTACGAGCCCGCGCCCGCGCCCGAGGTGGACCTGCTGATCGCGAGCCTCCAGCAGCTCTCGGCGCGGGACCGCCAGCACGTCGCCGCCCTCGTCGAGTCGTTGCTGCGGCACAGCCGGGAGGCCGAGGGGGACGAGGATGAAGGCGGGTACGAAACCGAGTCCGAGCCCGGAGACGGCGACGAGGACGAGGGCCCGCAGGCGTAGCCGCAGCCGCACGCGGGCGCGGCTACGCGGCGTCACGGTGTCTGCGCGCCGTCCGACGTCGTTCGACGCCACCGGACGCCCTCGTCCTCGAGGATCCGCAGCAGCTGCGCGCGGCCCACGCCGATGCCCTCACCGCGCACCGCCTCGGCCAACGCGTCCAGGGTCCAGTGGTCCGCGGACGCCGCCTCCGCTGCCTCCCCCACGGCCGCCGACACGCCCGGACCGCCGGCGGCGAGGGCCGCGATCCAGGCACGCTCCTCCCGGCTGACGGCGGGTCCGCGCCCAGGCCTGGGGACGTCCACGAGCCCGTCGATGCCCGCGGCCCGGAAACGGGCGCGCCACTTGCCCACCGTCGGTATCGAGACGCCCAGCTCCTGGGCGATCCGCATGTCGGTTGCGCCGTCCGCACTCGCCAGCACGATCTGACAACGCAGCACATAGCTCTGCCAAGCCTGCGCCACTCGGACCGCTCGGAGCAGCTCCGCCCGCTCCGTCGCCGTCAGCGTCAACTCGGCCTTCGGGCGCCCTCTGCCCGCCATACGATCCACCCCGTCCAGGTATCCGTGCTCTCGCGACTGCGCACGTGCCGGCTAGGCGGTGACCCGGCCCACGCGCACGATCGGGCCGACGGTGAAGACGTTGCCGTACTGCACGTCCTCACCGGGCCGTGGAGCGTGGACGACCAGTCCGTTGCCCACGTAGACGGCCACATGCGCGATCGCACCGCCGTCGTAGCTGTAGAAGACGAGATCGCCGGGCTCGAGCTGGGAGACGCTGACCGCGGCCAGCATCGCGGCCTGAGCGGCGGCGTTGTGCGGCAGCGCGACCCCGGCCCGCGCCCAGGCCGCCATCGTCAGGCCCGAGCAGTCGAACGCGTTCGGTCCGGCGGCACCGTAGGAGTACGGATCGCCGACCTTCGACTCCGCATACGCCACCGCGGCGGCGGCGCGCGCGTTCGGAGCCGTCGCGGTCAGATGCACCCGTCCCGGATCCACCCCCTGCCCGGCCGCGGAGACGGCCCGCTGCCCGGCGCTGCCGAGGGCGTCGAAAATCGCCTCCGCCCCCTTCGCCGCGGCCAGTGCCGCATCCTTGCGGCCCTGCGCGGCGTCGACGGCCGCCTGCTGTCGGGCGAGGTCGGCCCGCACGAGCGACTGGTCCGCGGCGAGCCGCGCCTCGTCCTCGGCCAGTGATCGCAAGGCCCTGGTATCCTCGCCGGCGATCTCCTCGCGGACCAGGGCCGCGTTCAGGTATGCGGCGGGGTCGTCGTCCAGGACGAGCTCGAGGCCGGGCATCGCACCGCCCCGGTACTGCAGCGCGGCTTGAAAACCGAGCGTCCGTTGGAGAGCGTCGCGCGCGCCGATGTCGGACGAGATCCGCGCCTGAAGCGCGTCGATCCTCTGCTGAAGCTGCGCGGCCTGCGCAAGAGCCGCGTCGTAGGCCTCGTCCGCGGTCGCCGCGGCGTTCAGCTCCTGCTCGTACGCGGCGGGCGAGATCGGCTCCTCCGCGTCGGCGTGCGCGTCGATCTGCCCCAGCAGCGGGGAGATCAGCGCGCTCGCCCCGACCGCGAGCGCCGTGAGCGTCCTGCGGGTCGGGTACGGATACGGATGCGGACGGGCCGGGTGCGGGACGGGAGTCGGGTACGTGGGCGGACGGGTCGGGTGCGTGGGGGGACGGTGAGCTGACATGCGGTCCTCTTCCGATGACGCCTAGCCGGAACACAGCTCACGGTCCTGCGGCGGGAAGTCGCGCAGGAGTCACCCACGGGTGAGAGTGAGAATCCCGGTCCTGCCAGGCGAATGGGCCCCAAAAGGGGATGGAGGTCCGCGGTGCACGAGCCGCGGTCACGCTGTGAACGCCCGCGTCGTCGACGCGCGGCGCAGATCTCCGCCCCGAGGCCCCGAGCCCCGCCAGCGCGGACATCTGGACCGGACTCTAGCCATATGCCCGGACCCGTTCAAGTTCTTCGCGATAAGCGCAGTTCTTCCGCGTTTCCCGGGGCGCCGGAGCGAAGATCCGAACCTCACGATGCCGGTCATGACGTCGAAGACGATAACGGTGACGGCTGGACCCTGCTCCGTCACGCGGTAGACACCGAGATCGACGGCCACGACCAGACGGGTAAGCCGCTGCATGTCGATGTCACCGCGCTGCTCCTTGCCCGTGGGGCGGACCCGTTGCGTAGCGCCGATGGCGTCACAGTCGTCGCCGAAGCGGAACGGCGCGGACATTGGTTGGCGGCGGAGCTCATGAACGCCTGGATCGGCCGGTCACGCTGAGCTGCCGACTTGTGAGGAAGAAACGTGCGGCCTCTCTGACCTGCCCGCTTGGTCAGGCATCCTGGCGGCAACAACGCAGGTGGCTGTCACAAGCACACCCAGCAGTACAGCCCATCGCCACGGGCACGAGCCATGCGAGCCAGTTCGGCAAGCTGCTCAAGAAGACCCGAGATGCCTTCCACGTCAACCTGACGATATGGCGATTCGGCCTCGACCCACTCAGCCGCAGCGCTCTGAAGATCGCCCGGGGTCGAACAGGCGAGGCTGTCGCTCACCTCGGCACTTATTGAGAGGACCAGCCGCTCGCCACCATCCCTCTCGGCGACCACAACATCGCCCAGCTTGTCGAGAACTTCGGGACCTGCGCCGGTCAGCAGCGCATACACGGCACCAAGATCCGCTACCGGGTCGAACCCCTTCGTGAACAGTGCAGGAATGCCTGCGTCGGATACGCGGACCGTCGACTTCAGGAATCGGCGCGCGCCCTCAAACCCGTACTTCGCCACCAGGTCGCGAAACGGCATCGGCAACTGGGACAGTGGGCCGCCTGGACCGCCAGCCAGGTCGATAGTCGCAGCGGCGGCGGCGTCCGAAGGCGCCGCGAAATAGTCGTACATCACGCCCATGGCGAGAGCTTCCCAGGCTCTGCCGACAGATGGCGCCCAGCCGCGGCCGCCTAGACGCGTCCATACGCGATGAAGAAGTCGCGATCTTCCCAGCCCGGCTGAAGGAAATCGAGGATCGCATGCATGACGCCCCAGCCATGTTCCCACGTGCTTTACAAGGGCGGTTGCACCGTTGGCCGAGCCCTTGCTAACCTCGCCCGCCTTCGTCCTCCGTTTCAATGCGACGGGAACGCCATGTCCGCCTCACGCCCCGCGCGCCACTCCATATTTTCCCTCGCAGGCGCGGCAACCGTGGCCGCCTTGCTCGGCGTGACCATCGTGGCCGCCGCGTCGACGGCCGAAGCCGCGGGCACGGCGGCCTCGACCTCTGCCCCCGCCGCTTCGCTGGGCGGCTGCGACTCCCTCCTGGCCTCAGTAGACCAGTACTTCGCGTCGACGTCGGCGATCAACCAGATGATCGCCATCACCGCGACCGTGCAGAACGACGGTCCCGACTGCCTGGTCGAGCCGCAGGTCACCCTGAGCACGATCCCGAACTCCGTCAAACTGGTCTGGCCCAAGGTCTTCTGGAAGATCGACGGCTCCTGGACGAGCGCCACTGCCGTCCCCGGCTCCTGCCCGACGCTCGGGGGCGACGCCAGGGACGTGTGCGCCACTGCCACCCTGCCGGATTACCTGCCGGTCAAGGCGGGCTCGACGACGATGGAACTCGGCCTGGAGTTCACCTCGTGGAACGACTCGAACTACGGCTTCGCCAGCGTGGCAGCGCTCTACCGCGAAGGCGTCGAGGCGCCGGGATTTCAGACCTCGTGGGCGCTGGACTGCGCGACGTGCTTCAACACGGGCACCAGCGTCCTTCCTCCGGGCGTCACCGATGGGAACTCGCCGCCCTATTCGCCTCCGGCGTCAGCCCACGGCAAGAGCGGCGCCCCAGCCGCCAGCAGCAAATCTTCCACGGGCGTGAACACGGCCGCGTCTCGCGTCGCTGCCTCGGCGACCATCGACGCTCCGCCCTCGGCGAGCCCGCAGCCATCTGCCGCGCTCACGCAAACGACCAGTGCCGTGCCTCAATCGGGCCAGTCAACCGCCGCGCCCGCCGTAGACCCCGTCGCCCTCGCCACCTCTGACTCGGCAGGCAAGCAACACGGCGGCACCTTGCTCGCGACGGGCGTCGGAGCGCTTGCACTCGTGGCGCTGGGAGGGACCGGCGTGTACTTCCGCCGCAAGAGGCGGCGCGGCGAGGAAGGCTGACCGGCAGGGAACCAGTGCCCGTCCCCGTCAGCGGGGCCGCCGGCCGTAGACGGGGTCGTATGCCAGGCGTCCCGTTCTCCTCGGCACCAGGTGGAGGAAGCGCCTGTTGTCATAGATGGGAACCTGTAGCTCGGCCGCGACCGTGATCATCTGCTTCAGGCTCCACTCGGCCTTGGTCCGCATGAGCAGGGTGCCGTCCGGTCCGCAGAAGGTGATCACCTTCGGGTAGTAGTGGATCGCACCGAGCCGACTGCGCGCCACCCGCCGGGGCACGTTCGACTGCATGCGCACGTAGCCCCGGGTGACGATCACCTCGGCCTCGGTGACCTCCAGCCGTATCGAGCGCCCTGCGGCCCAGGCGAGCAGCCAGAGCAGCAGCAGCGCGCCGAACGAGTAAACGCCATGCGGCTCGCTCACGGCGGCTTCAACGCACCCCCCGGCAAGGACCCCCCATGAGATCACGATGCTGGGTTGCCACCACGTCGGCGTGATGATCATCTTCTCCCCCCGTCCCATGAGTCCCCGTCTCATTAGTCCCCGTATCAACGTGTCAGCATTCCGTCACCTTGGGAAGGTTGAGCGGCCCGCAACCTTTTGCTCGCGCGCGGCACATGGGCGGGCTCGCGCTCACTTGGCGGCCCACTCCGCCGAACTCGGCCGGGCGACTCGCCAGACCTCGGCGATTCGGTGGAGGTCGCCCGTTCGCATGATGAACGCGACCGCTCCAGCCGACGAGACGGCCTGCTCGACGAACGCATCCGCCGCTGCCTTCGCAGCCGCATCGGAGAACTGCCACCGCGGGACCCACACCCCCGTCCAGTCTGGATTCCTCGCTTCACCGGACTTGACCACGAGCTCATCGACGACCCCCGGAGCAGCCGCGGACAGCTCGAAGAGCCGCGAGTCGCTGCCGTCCTGCGTCTGCTGATGTTCCGCGAGCAGACGGAAGTACCAGGCGCCGTGAATCCCTTCGATCTCGAGGAAACCGAGCGTCGGTCCGTCCACCCAGTCGAGCGCGGCCACCCGGGCGATCTCAAGCCTCGAGCCGATCGCCCTCGCCAGCCTCTGTTCCGGCTCGCTCAACTATCGCCCCCTCATCTCTGGATGAGCTACCAAAATAACGACGAACCCCTCCCGGTGTGTCCGGGAGGGGTTCGTCGTGTGCTGTGTGTGGTGCTGGGTTTTATCAGTGGTTGACGATGGTGGAGACGATGTGGGCGGCCTGGTCTTCCCACTGCGAGTACAGGGAGCCGTTGAAGGAGGCCTGGACGTCCTGGGCGGCGCGGTGCAGGGACATCGACTGGTAGCCGGAGGGGAGGTTCTTCAGGAACGCCTTGGCCGCGTAGGTCGGGTCGTTGAGCTGGCTCGGGGTGCCCCAGCCGCAGGACGGACGCTGCTGGAACAGGCCGAGGGAGTCGTGGTCGACCGCGACGTTGAGGTTCTGGAGCTTGGACTCCTGCATCGAGGTGGCAACCGCGATGGTCGCGGCGTACGGGGACAGGTGCATGTCCTCAGCGGCCTTGACGATCGAGGTGGCGTTGGACCACTGGTCGGAGTCCAGGGTGATGTGCGACTGGCTTCCGACGGTGCCGGTGGGCTCGAGGGTCGCGGTGGTGGAGCCGGCGAACAGGCTGGTCGGGGTCGCGGCCTTGGCGGTGGTCTTCGCCGGGGTGGTGGTGGTCTTGGTGGTGGTCTTGGTGGTGCTGGCGGCGGTGGCCTTGGCGGTGCTCGCGGTGGCCTTCACGCTCGCGGGGGCGACGTGGGCGGTGGCGGGCTTGGCCGGGGCGGTGGCGGCGGAGGCGGTCAGCGGGGCGACGCCGACGCCGACGGCGGCCAGGGCGAGCGCGGCGGCGGGGTAGCGGCGCGGGCTGGAGATGAAGGTGCGGAACGCGGAGGTGGACATGCGGTTCTTCAGCACGAGTTCTAGAGCCTCTCCTTCGGCCGCCTACCGGGTTAGCTGACGGGTTCGGGCGGAAGGGGAGTTCGCCCTACAGCCCCCACACCGGGCGACGAAGACACGGACGCATAAGCACGTCGTGGGCGTCGTTGGTGAAGAGGGGGCCGATTCACCCCGGGGGACCGGCACGGTTGAGTGCCTGGTACTCATTGGGTCCCCGGCTCCGAGGATGGTCGCTGCGGGAGCTTCGTCGAACCGCTGCGCCGTCCTGTCGGACTCGGCGGGTGCGACCGGTGCCGGAATCTACTTTCACGGCGTGGGCCGGTGCACAACGAAAACAATACCCACTTTGACCGGATTGTCCAAATCCTCCGAAATTACCCACACCGAGTAATCGGACAGTCGCCAAGCGTCGAGGAAAACCCACCCGGCGCCCTGTCGAAAACGCCCCAGAAGTCGACCTGAAGCGAGCCTGACCAGCATGTTCGCGGCACGGATGGTCATTTCGACCGCATTCATCGCAATAAGTGCGGAACCGATTACCGAGCGTAAAAGGAATTCTCGAGCGCTATTCTCCGCATCTCCCGCGACACGTTGAGCGACGACTCCTCTATTGCCGTCGCCGCGCAGGTCTTCGTGATTACTCTGCGTAATTCACCGCGGCACGGACCCGGCTGACTTCCGTACGGAGCGCGAAGGGTGCGTTCCCTCTTTCGCAGAGGACTACTTCCGCAGGACCAGGCGGCCTTCGGCGCCGCTACGCCGCAAGTACGAACATTGACGGGCCTTGCCTCGGCCGCCCACGGCCCTTCCCCACATGACTCCACGCGAATGGTGTGGCATGATCACGACTTGCGGCCGGAGTACCGGGCCACGTGGGGCGGATCAGCTGTCTTACGGGTATCGCCGCGCCTGTCATCGAAGGACGAGGGACACGACGTCATGGGCATCACCGACGACTTCCGCGTGAGCGGTCTGAAGTTCCCCGACGGGTTCGTCTTCGGCGCCGCGACAGCGGCGTATCAGATCGAAGGCGCGGCCACCGAGGACGGGCGCGGACCGAGCATCTGGGACACCTTCAGCCATGTCCCCGGCAATGTCGAGAACGGTGACACCGGTGACGTCGCGATCGACTTCTACCACCGCGTCGACGAGGACCTCGACCTCGTCAAGAGCCTGGGCCTGTCCGCCTACCGCCTCTCGATCGCTTGGCCGCGCATCCTGCCGGCCGGCACCGGCGAGATCAACGAGGCCGGCCTCGCCTTCTACGAGAAGGTCGTCGACGGCCTGATCGCACGCGGCATCGAGCCCATCGTGACGCTCTACCACTGGGACCTGCCCCAGCCGCTCGAGGACCGCGGCGGCTGGACCACCCGCGAGACCAGCTACGCCTTCGCCGAGTACGCGCGCGTCGTCGGCCGGCGCCTCGGCGACCGCGTCGCCGTGTGGACCACGCTCAACGAACCGTGGTGCTCGGCCTACCTCGGCTATGCGAGCGGCAACCATGCTCCCGGGCGCCGCAGCGAGATCGGGGCGCTGCAGGCCGTGCACCACCTGAACCTCGCCCACGGCCTCGCGCTCATCGAGCTGCGCAAGGTCGTCAAGCGGCCGGACGCCAAGTTCTCCGTGACCAACAACTTGGCGATGACGTACGCCGCGGACCCGGCCAATCCCGAGGACGTCGACGCGAAGCGCCAGCTCGACGCCCTCCAGAACCGCGCGTTCACGGACCCGCAGCTGCGCGGCTTCTACCCGCACGACCTGCTGATGGACACCAAGCACATCACCGACTGGTCGTTCGTGCAGGACGGCGACCTCGAGTTGATCAACCAGCCGATCGACATCGTGGGCATCAACTACTACTGCACCGGCACGGTGCGCCGCGGTCCCGAGCACCCGACCGAGGGCACCGTGCACCCGGGCGCCGCGTGCGTCGAATCCGTCGAGCAGCCCGGGCCGTACACGGAAATGGGCTGGAACGTCGCGCCGCAGGGCCTGTACGACCTGCTCGTGGCGACGCACGAGGCTTATCCCGAGTTCGAGATCATGGTCACCGAGAACGGTGCGGCCTACCGCGACGAGCTCGTCGAGGAAGACGGCGTCAAGCGCGTGCACGACCCCGAGCGCGTCGACTACCTGCAGCGCCACCTCGTGTCCGCCCATCGCGCGATCGAAGCAGGCGTGCCGCTGACCGGCTACTTCGCGTGGTCGCTGATGGACAACTTCGAGTGGGCTTTCGGATACTCGAAGCGGTTCGGCATCGTGTACGTCGACTACGCGACCCAGGAGCGCACCAAGAAGGACAGCGCACTCTGGTACGAGAAGCTCGCCGAAACGGGCGTGATCCCCGAAGCGTAGCCGTGGAGGCGGTGCCGTCGTCCCGGCGCCGCCCGCGTGGCGCCTCAGCCTCTCGCCGCGGCCAACTTGCGCACCAGCGCGCCGGGAGTCGTCCGGAGGTCCATGACGGGGTCCACCGTGATCACTTGATCGAGAACACGATGGATCTCGGACGGAACGGCCCCGGCTCCACCCGGCGCGGCGAGGGCCAACGCGTTGCCGACCTTCTGCGGCGTGGTGCTTCCCTGCTTCAGCTCGGCCGTCAGGGCGCCGAGGTCGTCGCGGATCCGGGTCCAGGCGTTGACCGGGGTCTGGGCGATGGCCGCCGCCACACTGGCCGCCCAGTCCAGGCCCTTGAGACCACTGACGAGTCCACCCGCGAGGGCGGTCTCCGCATTCGACCGGGCCCGCTCGGCTATCAGGTCGGACTTGGCGTCCATCGCCTCGGCCAGAGGTCGCGATACGTCGTCTCCGCTTCCGCCGATCGCGGCGATGGCGACGCCCCCGACGACCACCGCCATGGATGCGCCGGCGACAGCCGGCTCGGCAAGCGCTCCGACGCCGATCCGGATGCCGCCTTCGGGATCGGCGAGGCCCGACTCCACGACTTCGGTGAGCGCCCTGTGAATTCTGTCGTCGATGTCACGCAGCTCGGCGCCGATCGACCTCAACGCGCCGTCGTTGCCATCGGCCGCGACCGCCAGGCCGGCGGCGGCCTTGTCCATGTCCGCAAGACTCTGGACGAACCTGGCTCGCAGATTCCGCAGGCCATCGGCCAGACCCACCGCCTGCTCGTTGAATGAGGCAACCTGCTCCTGCACGGCGGTCAACAACGCGATCGCGGCCGCCACGTCCGAGTCTTGTTGCAGCGCGCCGGCGAGATAGCTCTGAGTCTGGAAGTACTCGGTGAAACCCGTGATCGTTCGAGCTGCCGTCGGCACCGCCGTGTTGAGGCACGCGAACGAGACCTCCCCGGCAGCGCGAACGGCGTCGTTGATCGCGGCCGCGTACGGCGCCAATTGGCCCGAGCTGAACCCGACGCCCCGCTGCTCCTGCATGCTGAGAGCGAAACCCTGAAGAATCAACGTGTGGGCGGCCACACGGGCAACCGCCGAACCCGCGATCCGCGCGGTGGCGTCCAGGTCAGTGCCAGGCATGGTTGGCTCCCTCGATTCAGCGGCGGCTGGAGGCGGAACGGCCAGAACCGTACACGCCCGACGCCTGCCCGCGGGTGGGAATCAGCAAACTGCTGGAGATCGGCTTCGACGATCGCTGCGGCTACTGCCTGCGCACTCGCCTCCGGGCGAGCAAGCCCCCTGCCAATCCGATCGCCACCACGATCCCCGCCGCCCATAACGCGAGCGGCGTGCTGCTGGACGTGTACGCGGCGTCGAGGCGCTCGGCCGGTGAGGAGGAGGACGGCATGGGGCTCGGGGCGAGAGACGGGATCGCCGCTGCGGATGAGGCGGGCGGACTCGGCAAGGCTGACGGGCTGTGGCTCGGCGGGGCGGAGTGCGTGGGACGGGCAGCCGAGTGGGTCGGCTTGGCGGTGTGTGTGACGGTGTGTTGTTTGCTGTTGCCGGTGCCGCTCGAGCCGGATCCGCCAGCGCTCGACCCGGACCCGCCGCCGCTCGACCCGGTCCCGGACCCGTAGCCGAAGGTGGTCTGTGGCATGTTGTAGTCGAGCAGCCCGGGCGTCGGCTCCCCCGTCGCGGTCTCGAGAGTCCAACTGCCGATTCCGTTGGTGATGACGTGTTCAGTGCCCTGCTTCGCGGGGGCGCCGATGGTCACGTGCGCCTCCCAGGTGAAGGTGCCGTGTGGCGCGATGGTGGGCGGGTTCGCGTAGTCGTAGTTCCACGACCCGTTCGAATCGATGCTGCTCGGCGGTTCCCAGGCCCCGGTGGTCGGGTTCTTGAACGTGACGGTGATCCCCTTCGTCTGTTCGAACCCGCCCTGCGCCTTGTTCCACATGCCGATGAATGCGTCCTCGGCGACGATCCGGTCCGGCGAGCTCGACTTGACCGTCACCGTGACCGTGAAGCTCCCGCCGACGGCAAGGTGCGACGGAATGCCGCTGAAACTCGCCGTAGCGGCACCGGCGGGCGGCGGGGTCGCCGTCGAGGCCTGAGCCCCCTGGCTTCCCGTGAACACCACCGCGGTCGTGGCCACGGCCAAGGTCACGGCATGCCCTGCCAACCACCTCATAGTTATCCCCTCCACGCCCCAACGACCCCTGCCCGTATTAGGCCGTTGATCAATATCCCACTCCGCTCGAACGCGGGCAAGGGCCCGGTAACCCGCGGGTTCCCATTGATCCACAACGGCTAGCGGGAGCCGTTCGCCGGTTCCGGCTCCGGCTGCGGTTCCGGCTGCTGTGCCGATCGACTTGGGGACCGGTCCCCGACGTGACGGCGTGATTCCCGGTAACTTCGGCATCGGAGGGACAGCGAGCGGTATCGGACCGTAACGTGAGGTTGCGCGTGCTCAGCCGTCGAACCATCTGTGGTCTGACACACTGTCAGCTCGTAAGGCCTCGGCTCGGCGCGGCAGTGCGGATCTGCGGGCGCGCCGGACGGAAACACAAGCAGGCGAGCGGGAAGGCGCGACGGGACACATGACCACCGAACTGCGCGTGTCGTTCAATGACGCGGGTCAGATGAGCGATCTCCAGGAGTGGCTCAGCAAGATCAAGGGTGTTCATGCGACGCCTGTGGCACGTCCCGCGGAGGGCAACAGCCAGGGTACGGCGTGGGATTTCCTGTCCGTGGCCTGCGAGACCAGCGGGCCGGTGGTCGTGGCGCTGCGTGCGCTGCAGAAGTGGCTCGAAGCACGGGTGACCACGATCGAGGTGCGCGTCGGCTCATCGGTCTTCAAGGTGCACAGCGCCGACGCGGCGGACTTACTGCCGAAGATCGAGCAGGCCGCCCGGGCGCTCGGAGCAGCGGGGGCCGACAGTGAACCGCCGCAATGACATCGACTTCGATGCGTCGCGCGCCATCCTGCTGGCAACCTCGACCTACAAGCCGACGAGCAAGATCCTGACGCCCTTGCCGGCGGCGGCGCGCAGTCTGGCCGAGATGCGCGAGCTGTTGATCGACACCTGCGAATGGCCGTCCAACCGCATCACGTCGCTTCCGGAGCGGCGTCACGGCGGCCTGCTGCCCAAGATCACCAAGCTGATCGAGAACGTCGACGACGTCCTGCTGTTCTACTACGCCGGCCACGGCCTGCCCATCCCCCAGGACGGCCGGTACGACCTCGGGCTGGGGCTCGCCGACACCGACGAGGCCGCGTCGCTGCGCAGCTCGACGTCGTTGCGGGTGCGCGATCTGCGCGAGCAGATGGAGGCCTCCCGGGCTCGCGTCAAAATCCTGATCCTGGACTGCTGCAACGCGGGCATCGCCACGCACTACGCAGACCAGATCTCCTCGCGCGGCGCGCCCTCGCCGGCCGCGGGAGTGAAGCGCAGCGGCGGGACGTATATCTGGGCGGCGTGCGGCCATGCGCAGGAGACCTACTTCGAGAAGCAGGACGGGGGCCTGACGTACTTCACGAAGTTCCTCGCCGAGGCCGTCCGGGACGCGCGCGAGCTACCACCGCCCGGCGCCGACATCGCAGACCTCAATGACGAGGTCGCCCGCCGGTTCGAGCAGGCCGCCGAGAGCGCGGAGTTCTTCGACGTCCCGGGTCCCGAGGTTCACCACAGCGGGCGCCCGGACGGGTTCCGTTTCGTGCGCAGCCGGGGTGCTGCGTATTTCGTGCCCCCGCACCGGTTCGAGAAGCTCGAAGCCGAGGACCCGAAGAAGGTCGGTCCTTACACGCTCAGAGCGCGTCTGGGTTCGGGTGGGGTCGGACGGGTCTATCTCGCCACCGGCAAGCAGGGCGAGCCGGTCGCGGTCAAGGTGCTGCATCCGGAGTACGGCCGCGATCCCGCATTCGCCTCGCTCTTCGCGGCGGAATCACTCCTCGCCCGCAGGATCCGCAGCAGGTTCGTCGCGCGGATGCTCGAGGCGGAACCCACCGGCGCCAGGCCCTGGCTCGCCATGGCGTATGTGTGCGGGCCGTCGCTGCAGGAGCTCGTGGCGCAGGTCGGTCCCCTGCCGCCGCGCGACATCCTGAAGATCGCGGCGGGCGTCGCCCAGGCACTCGAGGCCGTCCACGCGACCGACACGGTCCACCGGGATCTCAAGCCCGCCAACATCATGGTCGATGAGACCGGCCCCAAGATCATCGACTTCGGGATCGCCAAGTCGGTCGCCGCCACCAAAGCCGCTACCACGCACCGCAACCTCGGCACGCCCGCCTACAAGTCGCCCGAGCAGATCATGGGCAAGAAGGTGACCGGCAAGTCGGACGTCTTCAGCCTCGGATCCACGCTCTACTTCCTCGCCACCGGGCGCAACGCCTTTCAGCCGGAGGAGGAGGGAGAACTGGTCGCCTACACCCATCTGATCTGCTTCACCGAGCCCGACTCGAGCGGCATCGACGGGGACGTGCGCCGGCTGATCGAGGCCTGCCTGGCCAAGGATCCCGGCCGGCGACCCGACCCGGCCAAGCTGATCGCGATGTGCCGCACCGCGCTGGGCGAGCTGACCACGGACGCCCCGTTGCCGATCGACGCGGCCGGCGGACCGGTCCGGGCAAGGGCGCAGGCTCTGCGGGCGCTGCTGACCGCGCCGGAGAAGCCGACCATCGTGGTGGGCGGCGGCGGGGGGACCACGGAAGAGGTCAGGGGCGGGAACGGCGGGAACGGCGGCAAGGGCGGGAACCCGAAGCCGCCAGGCGGTGCCGGGGTGCGGGCGCTGCTCACGGCAGCCGCCACACTGCTCCTGATCGTCGCGGTGGCCTGGCTGCCGTCGCACTGGCACAGCCTCGTCGAGACCTCCGCCAACGGGCCGGGAAACCCCTCTTCGTCGCCGGCCGCGCAGGCCCTCTACTCCCAGGACGTCTCTCAGAACGGCCCGCCGGACGACGGGCAGACCACTACCCAGCCTGCTCCGCCGGATTCACCATCCGCTGCGGCGTCCTCGGATGAGCCCAGCCCCACGCCAGCCACCTCGAGCGCGCCGGACCTGTGGCAGTCCGCGCAGGCCGGCGAGTGCTTCGCGAACAGCGGGTCCTTCGCCAAGCCGATTCTCCAGCAGGCCTCCTGCACGTCGGGGAACTTCCGGGCCGTCTCGGTGCTCACGGGTACCACGGACAACTCGGGATGCTCGAACGCGCGGAACGTCGACTACCGGGCGACGTCCTTCAGCGACGAAGTAGTGCTGTGTCTGACGTACCTCGACGGCGGTGACAGCGGCGACACGGTGAGCGCGTACCACGCGACCCAGGGCACGTGCGTCATCGGCCAACTCGGTACCGACAAGACCTGGTTCGAGAACAACTGCGTCATCGGCGACTACGTAGTGGTAGCCCGGCTGACCGGCACGACCGACAACTCGCAGTGCCATTCGTACTCGAACATGGATCTGACGGAGACCTACACCGCCGGCTACAGCCAGCTCGACGTCGTGCTCTGCCTTTCGGTCAACTACCCCGACGCCGCCGGCCACGCGACGGTCAACACGTGTCTCGCCACGAGCGACTTCAAAGTCGGCTCGTTCGAGAACGTGCCGTGCAGCGAGGCGAACGTCGTCGTGACCGGGCGCATCAACAAGTACAGCGACGGCGCGTACTGCGGGTCGTACGGATGGACATCGTGGCATTCGGGCCTCGACGCGTCGATCACGTACACGGTGTGCTTCCGCAGGCTCTGAAGAATGTCCTGAACAAGGCCCTGAACAAGGTCCTGAACTGGATCAGCTTCTCAGCGAGGCGCGTACCGCTTCGAATCCGTAGTCGGTCATCTCCCGCTCGTAGTCGCCGATCGCCTGGACCAGCTCCTTCTCACCCCGCTCGGCAGCGGCGAGCTCGGATGCGAGTAACGCGGCATCGCGCAACGCCGTGTTCGCGCCGGAACCGCGAGCGGGACTCATCGCGTGTACGGCGTCGCCGAGCAGTGTCACCCGGCTCGGCTGCCACCGTTCGATCGGTACCGCGCTGCGGATCGGAACCAGCGCTGTTTCTTCGGCGATGGCGTACTCCACCAGTCGGCGCAGGTCGGGATGCCACCGTCGCATCGTCGCCAGGGCCGCCGCGTGCAGCTGTATCGGGCCGAGGCCGTCGAGTGGTCCCGCGAACCGTTCGGCGGTGCCGGTCAACGCCCACATGAGGTAGGGCTGCACTGGGCTGAGGCGTACGTCTGGCGCCAGACGGCTGGCGGCTGCCGGTGGCGCCTGCCGGAACTCGAGCACCCCGGTCGCCATGCCCACGCCCCTGCCGACCACGGCGGTGAACCCGTCCCACGTCGCAGCCGGCACCAGGGGCCGGGTCCGGTCGGTGAGCGGTGTTCGGCCGTAGACGCAGATGGACCCGGTCTCCTGCACCCGAAGTTGCGGAAGATACTGCTGCCGGATCGCGGACCCGACGCCGTCCGCCGCCACCAAGACGTCCGCGAACGCCTCCGTCCCGTCGGCGAATCGCACGCGCACCCCGTCAGCGGACTGCGAGAAGCCGGTGCACACGCGCCCGAACTCGATCACATCGTCCAACCGGGCGGCGAGCACCTCGCGGAAGGTCTGCCGGTTCACCGACGTCGAGAGCGTCTTCGGATCGAGCGGATCTGCCGGATTCGACGGGCTCGACGGGCTCGACGGATCGGTCGGCAGCCCGAGCGGGATGCGGCGCAGCAGTCGCAGCCGTTTGGTCACCACGGTCATCACCGTGCTCGGCCGGCCGGCGGTGGCGATGCAGAGCTCGTAGAGGTCAGCGGGCAGACAGGCGTGCAGCGCGCTGCCGGCATGCAGGTGCAGCCGATATCCCTGCGCCCGCGAGTCCAGGGCGCTGTCCCGCTCGTAGACCGTGACGTCGAGACCCGCGCGCGCCAATCCCTGGGCAAGACAGAGCCCGCCGATCCCCGCACCGACCACGGCGACCTTCATCGGGCGGCGTCCGGGGAGGTGGTCGACCCGTCGGCCGACGCAGTGCCCGCCGACGGCCCGGATTCGATCGCATCGAGCGTGCGCCGCACACCCATTCCGGTCCGCCCGGCATACAGCGCGGTGCATCCCAGCAGCACCGGCACCGCGATCACCGGCACGAGCCCGGGCACCGCGGCTGCTGCGCCGAGCGGCAGCGAGAAGGCAAGGACCACTTCCGTCGCCGCCGTGGCGAGCAGAATCGCCGACCAGCCGAGTGCCAGGACGCGCAGGCAGCGCCGGAACGCGCCTCCGGCGGCCCACACCTCGTCCCACAGCGGACGGTTCTCGGCGATGCCCTGCGTCAGAACCGGCCGGAACACGAAGAACGTGACGGGCTTGCCGCGCAGGCAGGAGCCGAGCGTCACGATGCCCGCGGCCAGGGGCCAGAGCGCGTCCTTGACAACGAGAAGACGGACGTCGCCCGAGGAGAGCGAGAGCAGTGCACCGAGCGCGAACGACACGAGCACCGCGATGCCCAAGCCGTCGAGATGACGCCGCCGCACCACTTCCCACACCTGCCTCGGCACGCAGGTGAGGCCGCCCGACACGAGGGCGAGCCCTGCCGTCGCGCCCAGCGACCGGGCACTGTAGTAGACGACGATCGGCGCGATCAGGTCGCCGAGCAACGGCTTGAGCAGCGCGCCGGACCGCCCGCGCGCCGGTGGTGCCGCCGGATCGGGAGAACCCTGCGGCATCGCCGGGTCCGTGGCGGCCGGGGGTTCGGTGGTCATGGTCATCGTGCTTCCTTCCGCGTTTTCGGGCAGCCCGAAGGCACTCGTGGCGCTGCCGGGATTTCGTAGAGGCTTCGACTATCGCTAACGGCCGGCGCGAGCCTCGTCGAGGTAGGCGACCAACGCGCCCCACTCCCCGCCGCTCTGCTCGGGGCTGCGCTCTCCCCGGTCGAGCCACATCTGCCGTACGGCCGCCCCGATCGAGGCGTCGGCCCCGCGGATCATCGAGGAAAGTTCGTCCAGGCGGTCCACGATCCTGCGGACGACCGGATCGGACGACGGGGTCCCGGCCCGCAGCTCCTCCAACGCGTCCGCGTAGAGCCGCGGCATCTCCACCCCGACAGCGTGTTCGGCGACGATCCCGAGATCCGTCATCCGCCGCTGCATCGCCTCGATCTGCTCCTGGCTGAGGTATCCGGCCAGGTCATGCGTCAGCTTGATGATCTCCAGCAGGCCGGTGCCGTCGTCCTGCTCGCCGCCCTCGGCCTCCCTGGCCGCCAGCAGCTGCTCCCGCAACCGCTTCGCGGCCCGGATCTGCCGGTCCACCTGGGCCAGCTGCTCGTCGATCACGCCGCGCACCTGGAGGTCCTGGGCCAGCAGCTTCCCGATCTGCTCCAGCGACAAGCCCAGCTGACGCATCGCCGTGACCTGGTAGAGCACCTTGAGATCCGCGTTCGTGTAGAGCCGGTGCCCACTGACGGTCCGCCCGGACGCCACCACCAGCCCGATCCGGTCGTAGTGGTGCAGCGCCCGGACGGTCAGCCCCGTCGCGGTCGCGACGTCGCCGATCCGCCAGATGCGCTCCTCAGTCCCCATGCTCCGAAGCATGACACCTTACGTAACGTCAGGTGCAAGCCCCGAATCCGAGTACGTTCACGTTCGGCGGGAACAGTCGTTATCCGCGCTCGGCGGCGTACGGCGGGATCGTCCATCGCAAGGCCGTTTTTCCGCCACTCCGTTCGTTCCAGAGTGACCGGGTAGGCCTGGCCGAAGCGGCGCTCGCCACGATGCCGCATGGAATGGTCGCCCTGGTCCCACTCGATGCCCAGAATGCCGCACCCGGCGACGTCCATCGCGCCGACGTGCAGCGGATGCGACCACCCCGCTCGCTGAAGCCGGTAGAAGTCGATGTGCTCATCACACGCGACCATCAGGCCGATCTTCCCTGTCCTGCTCTTCGCCCAAGTCCGCAACGCCTCCGCTTTGGCTTCGGCCTCATCCAGCGGCAAGTCCAACCAGCCCCGTGGCCTTTCGGGGCTACCGAGCCGGTCGCCGCCGAACTCCGCATAAACCGCCTCCGCATGCCGACCCCAGTAGGCGACATCAGCCAGCCCGTTCGTCGAGCCGTCGCTCACCCCTTGATTGTCCGCACACCAACGGCTGGGCGCCAGGCGGCGACGGCGATCACATGCTCCAGCCGTCCTCGACCTCTTCGATGAACGGCTCGTCGTGTTCGACGAAGCTCTCGTACAGCTCTTCGGGTGCGTCCTCATACGGGTAGTCGGCAACGATCTCGGGATCGATCGTGCACGGTCGCGGGATGAGATCCGCCCACGCTTGCGGGTGGGCCGCCGGCATGACGTCCAGACAATCCGTCACGGACGTCGAGTCGCGCCACCGCATCACGGGCTGCTCCATGAACGCATGGTCCTCCTGCACCGGGCACCACAGGATCTGGAGCAGGTCAACTCCCTCGGGGTGCGGCAGCTCCGGCACATCGCGCACATAGAGCTGAAGCGCCGGAGTCAGCGGCGACACCCCCGCAATCGTCTCGCCGCGCAAGCCCTGATGATCCGCGTGGGGACATACCGGCCACGGTTCTGCCGCGGGCCACAAGAGCGGGCCACCGATCGAACTCTGGCGAGTGGTTGGATTGCCGCGCCGCGGGTGCAGCCGGGTAGCGATGCGCGCCAACGGCCGCAGCTCGGGGAACTTGGCTTCGACATCGACCGGACGCGGGGGCGTGGTAAGGGCCACGGGCGAACTCCAGGTGACTCAACAGCATGACGGATCACGGGCAGATGCTAACGCGTCATGCGCGAGAGCCGTTTTGTCATCTGCACTTTGACATTGATTCCCACGGCTGCGACAGGCTACTGTTCGGCTGATTGCTTGACCTTGGAGGGGGAAATGGCAACCAGACGGACGCTGGTCACCAGCGTGTGCGCCGCCGTGCTGGCCGGCTGCGCACTGTCGTTCGCCGCGCCTGCGGCGTCGGCTTCGAGCGTCGAACTGAAGATCACCGAGAGCTGGAGCGGCACGCTGCCCCAGCGCGTCGAGCCGGGCCAGACGGTGACGCTGCTCACCTCGTTCGGCCAGAGCACATACAACAAGCCGGTTCAGATCAGCGGGCTGAGCTTCGAGCTCTGGACCAAGGGCACCGTGGTGGACCACGAGGTCCAGGTGCAGTTCATGAACCCGGTCACGCACGCGTGGGTCACGATGGGCCCGGACGGCTCCCAGAACTGGACCTACGAGTTCGACACGTTCCTGACCGAGGAACCGGGCAAGACCTATTCCTCCGGTGTCCGTTTCACGATCGCGGACTCGGCTCCCGCCGGCACGTGGAGCCTGATGCTTCCGACCGTGGGGGGCGTGACAACGCAGGATGAACTCCCCTACGGCGCGATCTCGTTCCCGTACGGGCCCACCCGCACGTTCACCTTCAAGAGCTCGACGTCCCGCCCGCCCACGACCACGCACTCGACGGCGCCGTCGTCAGTCCACCCGACGCACGCGGCTGCGAAGCCCAGCCCGTCTCCGCGCCACATCGCGACGTCGGCCGCACCGGCCACGCCGGCCACACCGACTCCTGCGCCGTCGAGCCGAAGCGCGATCGCGCCCGCGCCGAGCCCGAGCGTGGCGGTCGCATCGGCCACGCGGATCGACACTACCCTCGCCGCGGACGATGAGCCGCCGAGCACCGCCTCGCCGGGGCTCGCAGCCGGCGCCGCAGGGGCAGTCGTCGTGGCACTGCTCGGTTTGGGGTTGTGGCGCAGGCTTCGCCGACGCGGAGTCTGATCCAGGGCTGGACAGCTGCTTCGCGCATTCCGTATGTGTCCTGCCGCGGGCTTTCAAATCCGTTGGCAGGGCCGCGGAGGCGTGATTGAGTCGACGCATGCTTCCCCCGCACACCGAGCCCCTGCGCGAGCGCCTTCGCGCAGCCGTGCCCGCCGCCATGAAGGCTCGCGACCGTCGCACGGTCGCCGCGCTGCGCTCCGCCCTGGCCGCGATCGACAACGCCGAGGCGGTTGAGGTCGCGATCGACGTGCGGGCGGGAGCGATCGAGGCGAGCCCGGTCGGCGCCGGCTCGGCGGAGGTGGCGCGGCGCGTGCTGACCGAAGCGGACATCGTCGCACTCGTGCAAGCCGAGGCGGCCGACCGCAGAGCAGCGGCCGCTGCCTACGAAGCCACCGGCCACCACGACCGCGCGATCGACTTAGCGGCGCAAGCCGACGCGCTCGAGGCCCACCTGAGCTGATTTCTGTGCACGCGTATGGCCCGCGCCGCGCGGCTGTTGCGTCACGCCTCGAGCCGCAGAATCCGGGTGCGCGCGATCACCCGGGCACGCTCGCCTTCAAGCGCCAGACGCCGAGGATCCGACAGGTAGCCGTCCAGTCCCGCCTGGTCCCGCAACTCGATCAGCTGGACCTCGAGCGGGTCGTCCTCGCTCGCGCGAACAACGGTCTCGCGGGCGACCAGCCGACCGCCATGCTCGTCGAGCAGGGGCAGCACGGCGTCCTCATAGCCTCGAAGATCTTCCTCTGCACCTTGGGCGGGCCAAAGCAGGACACAGAGACGGATGGTCATGGCGACGAGTCTGCCAGATCGCCGGGCCACCGAGTCGTGTGAAATACCAAGCGCGGGCCTGAGGTCACCGCTTCCCGCGCGGACGGCGGCGGCCCGCGAGCCGGGCGCCGGCCAGGGCGATGCAGGCGAGCGTCGCCGCGGCGCTCGCGGCCAGGGCGCCGGAGGTCGCGCCCGTTCCGGCGCCGGCCGTATGGACGTCGGCGACGGAGGCGAGTTGCGGGTGCTGATACGTGTGGGTGGGGACGGCGGCGGCGGACGGCGGGCTGCTCGGGCCGGCTGGGGACGAGGCGGCGGCGCTGGGGGACGGCGTCGGAGACGGCGTGCGGGACGGTGCGGTCGATGCCGCGGTGTGAGCTTTGGCGGTGTGGGTGACCGTGCCGTTCGCGGAGCCGCTGCCGCCGCCGCTGCTGCCGCCACTGCCACTGCCACCGCTGTGCCCGCTGCTCGAGCCGATGCGGAATCCGCACTGCTGCGGGGAGTAGTCCGGCTTCGCCCAGATGAAGTAGTTGGTGTACAGGCCGCCGCTATTCGGCACGATGGTGTATCCACCCGCTGATTGGCCCGCGGCGACGGTGAGCCGGAACTCGAAGGTCACCGAGCCGTGCGGCGGCAGAGTCGGCCACGGCGAGGAGCCCGAGGCGTCGAATACGTAGACGTTGCCGTTGATCTCCTCGGCGCTGAGCCAGCTTCCGTTGGCCGGGTTGCGCATCCGCAGGGTGTTGGCCTTTCCGGGGAACGCCGACGGAGCGGCGTCGTCCGTCTTGTAGATGGTCACGATCGCGCCCATGACCAGCTGGTACGGGTCCGCAGTGTTCTGCGAGACCGTGAGGCTGAAGTCGAGTTCACCACCGGGCTGTACCGCGCTCTGCTCCACGGAGCAGTGGTCGGAGAGCTGGCCGTTCGCCGGGCTCGGCCCGATCCCCTGGCCGGGCGAACTCGCCGACGCGGCCGGCGCGACGCTGCCGGCCAGTGCCGTCCCCGGCAGGCTGACCACGAGCAGCCCCGCGGCGGCGGCGACGGGGGCGAGGAGAGCGGCGCGCGGGGCGCGGATAAGGGCGGAACGCATGACGGTTTCCCCCACCGGACGACTGATTCAGGACCCGAATAGCTGTGCGTGCAGAGCGTAGCACCGGGCCATCGCGGCACAGGGGCCTGATGCGCAACGAATCGGCGTCGGCGCCGCACGCGCTCCGCTCCCCGAAATGCGCGCCGTTCCAGCCCCCGAGCCGCCGAAAGGGC
Source organism: Actinospica robiniae DSM 44927 (assembly GCF_000504285.1). Taxonomy (NCBI): domain Bacteria; kingdom Bacillati; phylum Actinomycetota; class Actinomycetes; order Catenulisporales; family Actinospicaceae; genus Actinospica; species Actinospica robiniae. The sequence continues at coordinate 3,728,713 of NZ_KI632511.1, forward strand.
CCACGTCGGCCAGGCTCGCCCGGCGGATCTACACCGCCGGGACGATGACCCGGGTGACTCCGACGCGGGCCCCGAACAGCTCAGGGCTGCGCTGACACAGGCTCAGCTGTCGATACTCGAAGCCTGATTCAGCTCGGTCATCGCTGATTCTGTTCCACCAGCGGGAAGCTGTCCGACCGGTCGCCCTGCGCCATGTAGGCGCCGACTGCGAAGAGCCCGTCTCGGGTGGAGAGAGCGGCGGTGTACATGGCGCCGCCATCGACGTTCGGCAGGTTCAGCGAGTGCCAGGCGCCGTCCTCGAGGACCTCGCCGTACTGGACGAACACCGTGACGGACGGGTCGTAGCCGACGACGGCGAGGCCCTGCGGAGTGAGCGTCGCGCCGAGCAGCGTCGCGTAGCCGGACGGTTCCGGCAGGTTCGTCTGCCACTTCCGACCGTCCCAGTGCTCGATGAGCGCGTGGCCGGGATCGGTGTTCGTGAGATAGGCCGTGCCGACCACGTACACGCCGCCGGTACCGTCGGGCACCAGAGCATTGGCTTCACCGTATTCGCCGTACGCGCCGCTGATGCCGGCACCGGGCAGCGCGACCTGCCGCCAGGTCCTGCCGTCGCCGTGCAGCAGGACCGGCGCATTGGTGGCGTAGTCCACACCGGCGGCGTAGAGATCGTGCGGGCCGACGGCCGTGACGGCGCTGAGGGCGACTCCGTCCGCAATGCTCGCGGGGAGCGCCGCGGCCTGCCAGGAGACTCCGTTCCAGTGCTCGATCAGAGCATTGATATTCTGGTCGTCGCTCTGGTCGTTGCCCACGGCCCACGCGTCGGCCGGACCGAGCGTCGCCACCCCCAGGAGTTCGCCGTAGTCGGCCTCCCCGCTCGGGAGCGGCACGTCGATCACGGTCCACGCCGAGCCGTTCCAGTGCTCGGTGACGACCGCCTTGGCGTCCGAGGCTCCGACACTGTCGCCGGTCACCCACACGTCGTCGGGACCGGCGGCGGAGATCGCGTTGGCTCGACTGGACCCGCCGAGGGCCGGGGTCGCAACGGCGTTCCAGGTGCCGCTGCCCGCGCTGTGGGAGAGCACCAACGGCGAGAAGGAGACGCCCTCGCCCGCGTCGCTGACGTCGAATCCAACGGCCCACTGGGTGCTCGGGCTCACGGAGGTGACGGCGAGGATGTTCGTGTCGCTGCCCGGCACGCTCTGCTGCGTCCAACTGCCGGAATCAGCGCGCGCCGTCGTGCACATCCCGGCCGCCAGCGGCACGGCGACGGCTGCCACGAGGGCGAAGCGGCCTCGGCGGTTTGTGATCATGTTGTCGGTCATGCATCCTACACGCGGTGCGCTCCGGAAAGGTTGTCGCGCTCATTCAGTTGCTGCACTGAGGTACAGCCGGCACCTCACAGCTCGGGCGCGCCGGCGCGGGCAGCCCACCACGCGACAAGCCGGTCCGCCATGGTGTCGGTGTCGGCAGAGCGCGGGTCCAGGCCGAAATGCTCCTCGACCTCATTCCACAGAAACGTGCTGATGGCTGCCTTCCCCGCCCCGTCCCGCAACCGGGACAGCAGCGGATCGATCAAGCAGTCGTACTCGTCGTCCGGCGCGAACTCGGCAACGCCGATGGGATCCCACTCGTTCAGGATCAAGCGCAGATCGCTGTGGGCAAGCCCGAAGTCCGGAGTCATCGTCCGGGATCCTAGCCGACCGGCAGCCCGCCCTGCCGTGCCCGGCCTGCCCGCCCCGGGTGAAGACCAACATCGTCAGAACCCGATATCGTCTCCTGCCAACGATAATCTTGAGGGAGAAGGAGAACCGGTGGCCATCCGCGCGGTGGTCTTCGACGTGGGCGGGATCCTGGAGATCGCGCCGCGCCTGAGCGTCGAGGAGAAGTGGGAACCGGAGTTCGGGGCGGAGTTCCACGTCGGACTGTCCGAAGTCTGGTCGGCCGGCTCGGTGGGCGCGATCACGTTGGAGCAGGTCCACGAGCAGCTCGGCCGGATCATCGGCGCCGAGCCGGACCGCATAGCGGCGTTCATGGAGGACATCTGGGCCGAGTACCTCGGCGAGCTCAACACCGACATGTGGGACTACCTCGACGAGGTGCGGGGCGAGGGCTACAAGTTGGCCGTCATCAGCAACAGCTTCGTCGGGGCCCGGGAGCGGGAGGAGGAGCGCTACGGGTTCAGCAAGCTGACGGACTTCATGATCTACTCACACGAAGTCGGGTTCTCCAAGCCCGACCCGCGTATCTACACCCTGTGTCTGGAGCAGCTCGGCGTCGAGCCGGACGAAGTCGTGTTCCTGGACGACTCCGAGATCACCGTCGCCGGCGCCCGGGCGATGGGCATGCGCGGCGTCGTGTACGAGCACAATCGGCGGGCGATGAAGGACCTGGACAAGCTCCTGGACCGCTGATCCCGCCGGACGCGCTCGGCGTCCGCACACAGCAGCAGCATCCGCGCCGCGCCCCTGGGATCGCGGCGCGAACTTCATTTCGGGAAGCACTCCACCCAGATCGCGGGGAGAGACCGTGGGCATAAGAACGAATCAGGCTACGCCGTCAGCGAATATACATGGCCGTATATCTGCCGGAGCCTCCAGACGCCAGGAGCGCGCCGCGCTGAACGAGGCGCACCGCCACCTCGGCGACATCGAGAAGTGGTTCATCAAGCGGGGCCTGCCGCACTTCATCGAGAACTACAAGGCGACCGATGACATCTTCAGCCGGACGCTGCCGCTGATCGTCCTGCTCATCATCGTCCAGATGGGCCTGGAGCTCTCCAGCAAGGACGTCACCTGGCACGACCGGGTGATCGGCGGCGTGGTCGGCGTGGTGTGCGTCCTGGGTCTGTTCCTGGTCGCCAACCTGATCCGGCAGCGGCGCCTGTGGTGGCGGCTGCCCAAGCGCGTCGGCCTGGTCGAGATGGCCGTTCTGGTGGTCCTGGGCCCGGTGGTCGGCCTGGTGGCCAGCGCCAGCACGGAGGCCGTCGGCATCAACCTGGCCGCCAACGTCGGGCTGTTCCTGGTGGTGTACGGACTGGTCGCCTACGCGATCCTGCCCGTGATCATGTGGGCGGTGAGCCACGCGGTCCGGGAAGTCAAGAACCTGGTTCGCCTGGCCAGCAAGGCGCTGCCCATGCTCGCCCTGTTCGGCACGTTCCTGTTCCTGAACGTCGACATGTGGCACATCGCCTCGTACTTGGACCGCTCCGACCTGTGGCGGATCGTCGGGTTCTTCTCCGTCGTCACCCTGCTGTTCCTCGTCGCGCGGCTGCCGGAGGAGATCCGCTCGCTGACCGGCGGCTTCACCCGGGAGACGGTGAGCGCCGCCGCGGCGGGCACGCCACTGGTGCGGCACCTGGAGGAGCTCGACGAGATCCTGCCGCAGCTGCGCACCACCCGGCGCCAGCGACTGAACATGCTGTTCGTTCTGGGCTTCACGCAGATCATCCAGATCCTGCTGCTGTCCCTGGTGGTGTTCGTCTACTTCATCACCCTGGGTGAGATCGCGGTGAAGCCCGGCCAAGTCGCCGACTGGTTGCGCGTCCCCGAGTGCGAGGTCACGAACTATCACCAGGTTCACGAGATCGCCACCAAATGTGCAGACCCCGACGGCTGGATGCGGGTCATCCATCCGGGCCACTTCTTCGGCCTGGAGGCGCGAATCCCGGGCACCGAGGTCGTGTTCTCCGACCCGCTGATCCAGACGGCGCTGCTGCTGACCACGTTCTCAGCGTTCTTCTTCGCCGTCTCGGCCGTCACCGACGAGGCCTACCGCAAGGACTTCTTCGAGAGCATCACCGCGAAGCTGACCAAGTCGCTGGAGATCCGCTGCGGGTACGTGCACCTGTACCTGAAGGCGGCGGCGAACGTCGGCGGCCTGCACCGGTTCGGCGGCGCGGAAGCTCCGTCGGCCACGACCTTCGGCGCGGCGCTGGCCACAGGCCATCAGCAGGTACTGGCGGGGCAAGGCAGTCCGGTGCCAGTCACAGCCGAGGCCGTCGCCGCCGCGGTGGCCGCCGCCGAGCCGGGGACGACCACGACGGTCGTGACCAAGGTGGTTACCACCGAGGTGGTCGTCAGCGGAGCCGCGAGCACCCCAGCTGCCGGTGGTGGCGCGGCACCGGTCGGCGGCCTCGTCCCGGCGCCACGGGGGCTGATGGACCATCACGACTCGAACGACCCGCACCAGCACGAGTAGCGGTGTCGGCGGTGGCGCCGGTCCCGGGTGATGGACCGGCGCCTGTGTCGGAGGCGGCGGTTAATGTCGACTCGACCATGCGGCGCGCTGCGTGCGCACGATGGGTCACCGTGTTCAGTCTGGGGAGATCTGTGAAGTTGCACGAGACAGCCGCTTTTCCGTTGCCCTTCGTCGAGGAACACCTGATGTCGGTAGCGCCGGTCCGCACGCTCCGGGAACTGGAGATGATGCGGATGAGCGCGCTCATCCGGGCGAAGCCACAGTGGCACGTCAAGATGAACGACGCCGAGGTCTCGGCCACGTGGACGCGGGAGGCCGCCGAGCAGGGAATGACGGAGGCGCAGATCCGTTACGTGCTGGCGGAACTCGTGCACTACGCGCAACTCAGGGACGAGCAGAGCGGCATCGAGGTGTCCGGTGTCGACGGGGTGTGGCAGTCCGATTCGTTGATCGACGACGAGCTCAGGTCTCGACTGCGCAAGGCGGTGCAGGTCCTCGAAGACGTCCCCGAAGCACAGCGGGATTGGCATCCGGGCTCCGGCCGGCAAGTCCTGGACCTCGTTCACCCGTCGCTGTTCTGCCTGGTGCGCAACGTGAGCCGCCCGGACGGCGCCCCATGGACCGTCCTCACTGACGACGAGGCGGCCTACGCGGTCTCGAACAAGTTCCAGTGGCTGCCCACCGACGTCGAGGTCGACGAGCACGGCCAAGCCGAGTTCTACTCGTACGTCAACAACGTCCACCCCGAAGCGCATCGCGAGCTCGAATCCGTGCTACCGGCCCTGTTCGGCCGCATGCTCCCGCTGTTCGAGAACGTACTCACCGATCTGCTCCATCCCCGCCCGGCACGGATCGAGGCGGACGGCTATGCCTGGTACGTCGACGAGCCCGTCTATCCGGCCAAGACCGAGGACGAGGATTACGAGGACGCTAAGCGTGCTTGGTCGGAAGCCATGGACGAATGGTGGACCACCCGCAAGCCGTTGATCCCGGACGCCCCCGAGTTCACGCCACCGCCGTCGCCGGCCGACGCCGCTCGAGTGGACCTGCGCAAGCGCCGCCTGCAGGTCATCGTCAAACTCGCCACCCTTCACCTCACCCCCGAAGAGCCCGAATACGCCGGCGGCAGCTGGCATGTGGAGGGGATGGTGAACGAGCGCATCGTCTCGACCGGCATGTACTACTGGGACAGCGAGAACATCACTGACAGCAGGTTGAGTTTCCGCGCGGCGGTCGAGGAACCGCGCTACCAGCAGAACGACGATAACGGCGTGCGCACGGTCTACGGCCTGGAGAACGAAGGCATGCTCAACCAGGTGCTCGGCTCGGCCGAGACGCGCACCGGCCGGGCCCTGGCGTTCCCCAACATCCTGCAGCACCACGTCGATGCGTTCCGCCTCGCGGACCCCTCGCGGCCAGGGCATCGCAAAATCCTGGCGTTCTTCCTCGTCGACCCGTCGGCGACGATCGTCTCGACCTCCGACGTGCCCCCGCAGCAGCCCTGGGCTCCGACCTCGACCATGACGCTCGGGCAGGCGAAGGCGTATCGCGAAGAGCTGATGCAGGAGCGCAAGTACTTCCTCGACGAGAACACCGAAGAACTGTACGAACGCGAGTTCTCACTCTGTGAACACTGACTCGCAGGCGCGGTCGGCGGCACGCGATGGTTGAGAACGGCTGGAGGTGTGGACCGGCGGTCACCGTCAGTTGCCTGCGGCGTTGAACGCCGTGACCGCGACCGATGCAAGCGCGGCAAGCTGGGGTGAGCTGCCGTCCGCCGGCGTGGGTGTGCTGGTCTCATCGAGGACGATCAGCGCACTGCCGATCCGAATCAACATCGCGTCGACGGAAAAGTGGGCCGAGGTGAAATCTGTCGTCAAAGTGGACCTGACCTTCACCATCACGCTCTCGTCGCCTAGCTTCGGCCCGTCGACCACTGTGGCATAGGTGGGCGTATCCGCCTCGCCGATGTTCGTCTTCGCACACCGTGCGCCGAGTTCACGGATATCGGTGAGCACGTGGGCGGCGCCGTCGCCGGGGTAACTGACGAGGCGTTCACTGCCAAGCCACCTCAGGCCGTTGAGCCCTGTGGTGCTCAGCATGATCTCCTTGGTGTTCCTCGAAGCCGGGGGCTCGTAGGTGTCGACGATCTCGAGAGCGTCCTCCAATGCATCGCAGGGCACCCGGCCGAGGGGAGTCGCCTGCGGCGAGGCGGAGCCGCTGTCCGCGGCTGCAGTCGGATCCTGAGGTATGATATTGATTTCAAAGCCCGTTGGAACTGTCTTCGAAGTGAGCTGACGCTGGGTGAGTTCGGCTGCCGACATGGCCGAGGCCGGCGCTGCTGAGCTGCAGCCCGCAGCCAATTGCACGGCAACGGCGGAGCTCACGCCCCACCCGAGATGCCGACGCCACGTAGCTCCCATGTCCAGCCCCCTTCGATGCCCGAATTTTCAGCCGGGGATGCGGTTCGGAGTCACGGCGGCACGCACACCCTGCTGGCAATGCACGAGTATGCACCAACCCGGGCCGGTCGCGTATTGCATTTTCGAGCACTGCCGACCGGCATATCGCATTCCGCTAACCCGACTACTCCGTAGCCGGCCGGGTCACCGTCCGCGATATGCACGGCCCACAGATCCATCTGCTCCAACTCGCCCGAGACCCGGGTCTCGGCCTCGCCGGGGCCGGTTTCCGGTCAGCCCTGCTCGGCGAGCATCAGGCGCTCCTCGGCCGGGGTGTGCAGTGAGTTGTGGCTGAGCGCGCCGAACTGTCGCCGGCCGTTCCCGGCGGTCAGGCGGCCGAGGTCCACCGGGGTGAAGCCCAGTTCCTCGATCAGGCCGGCGACCACGGACCTGGCCTCCGGGTCGTCTCCGGCGAGGGGCAAGCCGAGGCGTTCGGCGGGCTCGCTGCCGGGGCGCCCGGCCGTGGCCAGGACCTGGTACTGCAGCGTGTTGAAGGCCTTGACCAGCCGTGCGCCGGACAGGTGGTCGGCGACGAGCTCGCTGGAGCCGCGCCCGGCGAGGCCGAGGTCCGGGTCCTGTCGCGGGTCGCGGTTCATCGCGTCGATCACGATCCGACCGCTCAGCGCCTCGGCCGGCAGGCTCTTGTATGCGCCCAGCGGGATGGCGAGCAGCACCACCTCGGCGTCGGCCGCGGCCTGCGCCACGCTCGCCGCGCGTACCCCGTGCCCGATCCGGGAGACCTCGTCGGCCAGCGACTCGGGCCCGCGGGAGTTGCTGATCGAGACCTGATGTCCGGCCCGGGCGAACAGTTCCGCCGCGGTGGTTCCGATCAGTCCCGCTCCGATGATGCCGATACGCATGGCAGTCCCCTCAGACTCCTTGGTGACGGGCCCCACCCGTCATCCCCGTTCCAGTCCGCGGTAGAGCGGACGAGATCATTCACAAGTAAGACGTCTGCGGATCGGGCAAGGTAGCACGCGCCGGGAAGAATTCTTTGCGCGCTGCCGTCGGCCGACGATCTGACAGCCGGCACGCCACTTCGGCTTGAAGGACAAGCTCAGGACGTGTCGCGGAAGGCGAGCCAGCCCGGATCGGAGACGACGGCGCGCATCTGGTCGAGGCTCAGCGGCGGGAGGGCGCGGGTGACGTCGACGGTGCCCCCCTGCGGCACGCCGTTGCCCACGTCCAGGGCGACAACCAGTCCGTTCGAGGCGAAGAGGTTCACCTCGTAGTCGTAGAAGCCGGAACCGTCGACTGTTGTCACGATGACGTACTCGGTCTGTCCGCCCGCGGAGCTCGTCTTGGTGCAGCTGGGCTTCGGAGCGCCTGACGGCCGGACTCCCGCATCCGTGGGGTCGAAGTTCACGCAGGTGAACGCGTGGTCGCTGGCCAGCTGCGGAGTGTAGCGCACCACAGAGGCGATGATGTCGGACTGTCCGTGGCCATCATCGAAGACGAGGTCTGCGACTCCGATCGGGTTAACCTGCGGGCCGACCTCGTGCAGTCCGTAGGCGGCGAGCAGCCGGGAGAGCAGTTCCGGGGCGCTCTGCGGAGTGGAGGGGGTGACGGACCCGGTCGAGCTGGAGACGCTCGGGCCGGAAACGCTCGGGGCGGAGATGCTCAGGGCGGAGGCGGGCGAGCCGGAGACGCTCGGGACGGAAACGGGCGAGCCGGTGGTGGGCGGGCGTGCGGTGCCCGGCGGGGTTGCGGGCGTCATGCTCGGGCCGCGGCTTTCTCCGCCCGCGGCAACCGCGCCGCCGCGGGGCGCGCCGCTGATGCCGAATCGCTGCATGCCGATGACGAGCCCGGCCGTCAGCCCGATCATGCCGACGGCCGCGCAGGCGCTCCCGGCGGTACGGCGGCGCCGGCGACGGCGCCCGAGCACGGTGCTGGCCGCCACGATCTCCTCGACCGGCGGCTCAAGGTGAGCTGCCGCCTGCTCGAAGAACTGCGGGAGCTGATTTTCGATGTAGTCGTCCACGACCATGACTCCAGGAGGCGAATTACGGGTTCTGGGGAGAAAAGAGGGCGTCGCGAGACTCGCCGAGCTGCGCACGCAGCAGGCGCAGCGAGCGCGTGTTCAGGCTCTTGACCGCCGACGGGGTGGTGTTGAGGTAATCGGCGATCGTCGCGGTGTCGTGGCCCTCGAGGTAGTGCAGGACCACCACCGCGCGGTTGCGCGGCGGCAGTTGTCGCAGGGCTGCGGCGAGGGAGAGTTGCAGGTCGTGGTCGCCGCCCGGATCCACCTTGCGGCCGGCCAGGTCGTGCGCGTCCACGGGCACTTCGGACGAGCGTTTCAGGCGCCGCTGGGACAGATACGTGCGCAGCAGCACTTTTCGCGCGTACGCCTCGGCGGCCTGCGAGCGCTCGATCCGGGGCCAGGCCACGTACAGTTTGGCCAGGCTGGTCTGCAGCAGGTCCTGCGCGTCGTGGTAGTCGCCGGCGATGAAGTAGGCGACCTTGAACAGCTGGCCGGCCCGCGCGGTGACGAACTCGCGGAACTCCTCCTCGTCCGTCGCGGCCAGGCGCGTCACGGCGTGTACTCCATGGTCAGGCTCGCGGCCTGACCGCCCGCTGTGTAGGTGATGTCGAAGAGGTCGAAGTTCCCCCCGTACGTTCCGTCCGGGCCTTGCGCCATCGTCCGGAACCGGGCGAAGTCCACCGGCTGGTTCGGTGCCATGCCGACACCAAGCACTATGAAGCGCGCGTCGGGTGCCAGCGGGATACGGTATTCGGGCGCGCCGACGTAGCGGATGCAGTCGTCGGGAACACCCTCTCCGCACAGGAGCGCAACCGAGAAAGCGTCGATGTACCTGGCCGATCCTGAGACGCCGACGTAGGCGATGGAGACTTCGGCCGGGCGAGCCGACGGCGGGTAGAGCTTCGCCTTCGGGAACTTCGACTCGTCGGCCTTCGCCTGTGCCACGGCCGAGGATGCCGCGGCCGACGGCGTGATGGCCGTGAGCGTCGATGGAACGGTCCCCGCGCTCGCGGTCGGGGCGCCGGCGCTCGCCGACACGGCTGAAGCGGTTCGGCCGCCATCCGACGCCGCGACCGCCTCGCCATCCGTGCCGGACGCGCAACCGGCCAGCAGCAGCACTACGGCCACCGCAGCCGCCACGGCCGGCCCCGGGCACCCCGCCCCGGCAAGCTTCATCAGACCCCTCCCTCGTTTGCGGCGGGCCCGAGGCCTCAGAGCCGCGCGAGGCGCGGACCGCCACCACTGAGGAAGATGCCTCAGGGAGCCTGGACGGAGCGCCCCGGATAAGTGAGCTGAGTCACACTCCCGGGGCGCTCTCGCCGTCGGGCTTCCAGGACTGGCTGCGGAACCGGCCGGGCGGGAGGCCGACGTGGTGGGAGAAGACGCGGGCGAAGTAGGCGGGGTCGGGGTAGCCGACGCGTGCGCCGATTTTGGCGATGGGCAGGTCGGTGGCGGCGAGGAGGGACTTGGCGCGGTCGAGGCGGCAGCGCGTGAGGTAGTCGCTCGGGGTCGAGCCGGTGACGGCGCGCACCGCGGCGAGAAGGGTGCCGCGGGAGACGGCGAACTCCTTGGCGAGGGCGCCGATGCGGACCGGGGCGGCCAAGTCTCTGCTCAGGGCCTCCAAGCCCACCATCACCAGCCTCGTCGGCGAGCTCGTCGACCTCGGCCTCGCGCGCGAGAGCCACGCGGAGCGCTCCGGCGCCATCGGCCGGCCGGGCCTCATCGTCGAGCTCGACGGGCGCGAGTTCGCCGGGATCGGGATCGAGGTGAGCACCGGTCACATCAAGGCGACGGCGCTGACCCCGCGCGGACAGGTCCTGATCGAGAAGTACTCACCTCTCGACGTATGCCATCTCGATCAGTCCATTGTCATAGACGCCGTCGCGAGCCTGATCAAGGAGACCACGGGCGAGCTGCGCCGGGCGGGCGTGCGGTGCGTCGGCGCGGCGGTCGCGGCGCCGGGCATCGTCGACCCGGTGGACGGGATCGTCGAGAACGCACCCAACATCGGCTGGTCCCACGTCCCCCTGATCGGCGCCCTCACCGAGCGGCTCGGCCGCTCGGCGCCGCCGCTCGGGCTGGGCAACGACGCGCGCCTGGCCGTGATCGCCGAGTACCTCGGCTTCCAGAACCCTGATGTCCATGACCTGATCTACATCATCGGCGGGATCGGTATCGGCGGAGGCTTCATCTCCGACGGTCGCCTGATCACCGGGTCCTCAGGCCTCGCCGGCGAGATCGGGCACATGCCGCTCGACCCCGGCGGGGCAGTGTGTGCCTGCGGCCGGCGCGGCTGCTGGGAGACGATGGTGGGCCTGACCGCGCTGCTGCGTCGGGCTGCGGCTTGCGACGACGAAGTGTTGGACTCGACCATCGACGTGAAGCAGCGGCTCGATGAGCTCGTCGCGCGCGCGGACGCCGGAGATCGGCGCACGCTGGCCGCCCTCGACGCCGTCGGGGCGGACCTCGGCCTCGGCCTGTCGCTGCTGTCCGATGTGATGAACCCGCGCGCCATCGTGCTCGGCGGCTACTTCACGCACGTGAGCCGCTACGTCATCGACCAGGTTCGCGCCGTCATGGCCGCACGTGTGATCACCCCTCGCGCGGGCGACTGCGAGGTAATGGTCTCCACACTCGGATTCGACGCGGTCGCGCGCGGAGCCGCTTGCCTGGCCGTCGACCGGATCTACCAAGACCCGGTCGGTGCCGCCGGACGCGTCTGATCACCGGCGGCGCCGCGAATTCGAGGCCTGTTACTCTGCCGGGTCCGGGCGACCACTTCGCCCGGGGTGCCGGATGAGCAGGGAGGCGTGCACTTCGCCACCGACCGCCTGGTAGATGTGCGGCACGTCGGCGGCGAAGCTGACGTGGCCGCCGGCCGAGACGGTCGACGGCACCTGGGCAGGGCCGACCACCGCGGTGCCGGAGAAGACGGTGAGGTATTCGACCACTCCGTGCGGGTGCGCCGGAGAGGTCTGGGTGGGTCCCGGACGGATCGTCAGCCGGTAGAGCTCGGTGCTGGTTCCGGTGTCGGTGAACACCTCGAGCAGGTGCGCGGTCACCGCCGTGCCGTGCACCGGTTCCGCCACCGTGCGGACGGCGGGCGGGGCCAGCAGCGCCGCCAGGGGGACGTCGAGTCGCGCGGCGATCGCGTAGAGCGTCTCGAGCGTCGGATTGCGCGTTCCCGCTTCGACGGTGGAGAGCGTCGCCTTGCCCAACTGCGCGCCGCGGGCGAGTTCGGACAGGCTGATTCCCCGTTCGGCGCGCAGCGCCTGGATGCGGCGGCCGATCTCCTGCGCGAGCGTCGAGGCGTGCGTCGAGGCCATGGCTACCAGTATGACCGCTTCTCGCGTATCGTTCCGCTTATGGAACGTTCCCTTTATGGAACGGGCGTGCCCGGCCCGCTCCAACCGGTCGTCGCCGGCCTGGTCACCGCGCTGGTCGGCTTCAGCGCGTCGTTCGCCCTGGTCCTCGTCGGCCTGCGCGCGGTCGGTGCCGACCAGCAGCAGGCGGTCAGCGCGCTGTTCGCGCTCTGTCTCGCCCTCGGCGTCCTGAACATCGGGTATGCCCTCTGCACGCGCAAGCCGGTCAGCATCGCCTGGTCCACTCCCGGCGCGGCCCTGCTCGTCACGGCCGGCCCGCAGCACGGCGGATATCCCGCGGCCGTCGGGGCGTTCGTCGTGGCCGGACTGATGGTCGTGGCCACCGGCCTCTCCAGCCGGCTCGTGGCCTGGATCGGGCGGATACCGGCGCCGATCACCTCCGCGCTGCTCGCCGGAGTGCTGTGGCCGCTGTGCCTGGCTCCGGTCCGGGCCGCGGTCCAACTGCCCGGCCAGGCCCTCACCCCGATCGCCGTCTGGCTGCTGCTCTCCAGGTTCGCCCAGCGCTGGGCGGCCCCCGGCGCGCTGGCCGCCGTCCTGATCGAACTGGTCGTGCGCCGCCACACCGGCCTGTCCGGCACGTCCGGCCTCGGACTGGGGCCACACCTGTCGTTGACGATGCCGAGATTCACCGTAGGTGCGCTGATCGGCATCGCCGTTCCGCTCTTCATCATCACGATGGCCGCGCAGAACCTCGCGGGCCACACGGTGCTGCGCGGCTTCGGCTACCACACCGGGCTGCGTCCCGCGCTCGTGACGACCGGCACCGTCACCGCACTCAGCGCCCCCCTCGGTGTGTTCGCAGTCTGTCTCGCCGCGATCAGCGCCGCGCTGGCCGCCGGCCCCGACGCCCATCCGCTGCCGAGCCGGCGCTGGATCGCCACGGTCAGCGCCGGCGTGTGCTACCTCGTCCTCGGCCTCTGCGCCGCACTGGTGATCGCGCTGCTCGCGGACAGCCCGCCGCTCCTGATCGAGACGGTCGCCGGACTGGCACTGATCGCCACACTCGGCTCCGCACTCTCCCGCGCCCTCGCCGACGAACAGCACCGGCAGGCCGCGGTCATCACCTTCGCGGTCACCGCGTCCGGTATCTCCATCCTCTCCATCGGCTCGGCCTGCTGGGGTCTCGTCTGCGGCCTGGCGATCCACATCGTCCTGCGCCGGCGCGAACCGTCCGCCGTGCCCGCACACGAGAACAACAACGGCGTGAACCCAGCCGGCCCCGTCGCTGAAACCCCGGTCGAACACTCATCACAGTCGGCAACCGCCTCCGGGTAAGCGGGACAGGGGCCATTCGCACACCGCTTCCCAGCCCCGAGGAATAACAGAAGCCTCAATCAGATAGCTCGGATTGAGGCTTTGACCTGTACTTTCCCCGCCGGGATGACAGGATTCGAACCTGTGACCCGTTGATGCCGGAACCATTCCCGCCGCCGACCGTTCGTGGAAGCAGGCGGGCATCGAGCGTCCGTCATCCTCGAGCCGCTGGCCAGCAGCTTGGCGTGAAAGGTTTGGTGATGCCTGCGTTATTCAGTGACCGCATAAAAAGGAACTGTTCGATCTCCATGCCTGGATGAATGTCCGACACGTCGCTTCTGCCGCCTTCGAGTTCATAGAAGGCTACTACAACCGGCCGCGCATCCGGCGCGGGCTCGGCTACCTGACCGCGGACGAGTACGAGACGCAGACCCCTTTCACACTTGACTCATGCCCGGTGTGGCCATAAATTCTGATATCAAGCCGCGAGCTCGTTCGTTTCATGCGACAAGGGGAACCTGTGCTCCAGGGCGGCATTCTGCGCTTCAACATACTTGGACCGTTCGAGGCCTGGTCTGACGGAGCCCGGCTCGACCTCGGCGGGCCGATCCAGAAGCGGGTGCTCGCCGCGCTCCTCCTGGATGTCGGCCACATGCTCCCCATCTCCCGGCTGGTCGAAGCGACCTGGGACGAGGAACCGCCCGCGACGGCCACGCACCAGGTGCGCAAGGCCGTCGCCGATCTACGCCGGCGCATCCCCGGCGGCGCCCAGTGCCTCGTGACGGACGGGCCGGGCTACGCCGTCGTCTTGTCGGACACACAGCTGGACCTCAACGAGTTCGACAGCCGGGTCCGTCAGGCGAAGGCCGTCGCGTTGCAGGGGGATCAGCGCCAGGCCGTCACGGTTCTGCGATCCGCCCTGCAACTGTGGCGCGGACCCGTCCTGGCCGGCATGGGCGGTCCGATCATCGACGCGGCGGCGGTCGCGTTGGAGGAACGCGAGCTGATCACCGCCGAACGTTACTTCGAGCTGCGGCTGGTGTTCGACGATCCCTCCGAGCTGGTGGAGGAGCTGCGCAGTTACATTCTGCGCCATCCGCTCCGGGAGACGCTGCGCGGACAGCTCATGCTCACGCTCTACCGGTCTGGGCGGCGGGCCGAGGCGCTGGACGAATACCACAAGGCGCGTGAGCACCTCGTGGAGGAGCTCGGCATCGAACCCGGGCCCCAGCTGGGGAAACTCTACGAACAGATCCTGCGGACGAGCCCGGGGCTGGCCGCGCCCACGCCACCCGAGCCGCCCCGGACCGCGCCTCAGGCCGCGCCGCAGACCGCGGACCAGACCGCGACCGCGCAGCGACCGAAACCGGTCACGGCGAAGGCGGAGGCTCCCAGCACACTGCCGCACGATCCGACCGGATTCGTCGGGCGCCACCATGAACTGCGTCAGTTGCTCAGCCGCGAGCACGGAGCGGAGCAAGAGACTCGCATCGTGGCCATCGACGGCATGGGCGGCGTGGGGAAGACGTCGCTCGCGGTGAAGATCGCGCACCAGCTCGCCGCCGAATACCCGGACGGGCAGCTCTACATCGACCTGCGCGGCTACTCTCCCGAAGAGAGTCCCGTCAGCGAGGGGCCGGCGCTCGAGGTGCTGCTGCGCGCCCTGGGACTGCCCCACGACCGAATACCCGACGACGACGCCGGCCGCACCGCGCAGTGGCGCCGAGCGCTCGTCGGCAAGCAGCTGCTCCTTCTTCTCGACAACGCCTCCGAAGCCTCCGTCATACGCCGCCTGCTCCCGGCTTCGCCCGGCTGCCTCGTGCTGGTGACGAGCCGCGCCCGGCTCGTGGACCTCGACGGCGCGGAGTGGGTCTCCATCGACGTCATGGCTCCCGAGGACAGCGAGTTCCTCGTCGCCGAGCTGTTCCGGGCCCAACAGATCGAGACCGAGCCGGAGGCCGCCGCCGAGTTGGCCGAGTTGTGCGGCCACCTCCCGTTGGCCATCCGCATCGCCACCGCGCGGATGTGCAACCGGCCGCTGTGGTCCCCGCAATACCTGATCGAGCGGCTGCGCGACGAGACCCGGAAGCTGGACGTGCTCACTTCGGGCGACCGCAGCGTCGCGGCGACCCTTCGCCTGTCCTACCAGGTGCTCCCGGAGTCCTGCCGCGCCGCTTTCCGGCGTCTCGCGCTGCATCCGAGCGCCGCCCTCGACATCTACTCCGCCGCGGCACTGCTGTCCCTCGACTTCCGGGAGGCCGAGGAACATCTGGAGATGCTGCTCGACGCCCGCCTGCTGCAGCAGCCGGGACTCGGCCTGTACGTGTTCCACGACCTGGTGCGAAGCTTCGCGATCAGCCTGGGCGGTCCGGCCAGCCGGCTCGATCAGGCGGCCACCACGAGGATGCTCGACTACTACCTGGCGGCGACCGAGTCGGCCTCCGAGATCCTCTTCCCCGGCCGCACCCGCAGGTCCAGCGGTACGCAGCAGCCCACCGCCCAGGTTCCGCCGATCAGGCAGGCGGACGAGGCGCGGAGATGGTTCGCGAGGGAATACAGCACGCTGATGTCGGTGGTGAACTCGGCCGTCGGCGACGGCTACCACCGCCACGCGGTGTACATGGCCCGCGAGATCGGATTCCACCTCAACGCCCTGGGAAAGCTCAGGGAGTTCGCGGAACTCAGCCGGCTGGGCCTCGCGGCCGCCCGCCGAGTGGGGGACGCCGGGCTGCTCAGCGTCAGCCTCTCCAACCTGGGCGTCGCGTGCTGGAAACTCGGGCTCTACGCCGAAGGCGCCGGCCTCGCGGCCGAGGCACGCGATCTGGCCGCCCAGACCGGTGACCGGCACACGCAGGCACACAGCGAAGGCACGCTCGGCCTGTACAAGAGCCTGCAGGGAGACTTCCCCGGGGCGCTGCGCCATCTCGAGGCGGCGGTGGCCCTGGAACACGAACTGCAGGCGTCGCGCGCCGAAGCGGAGAGTCGCACGGTGCTGAGCACCCTGTACGAGCAATGGGGACGGTATCCGGAGGCGGCCGCGGAGGCGCAGAAGTCCATCGCGCTCATGCGGGAACTGGGCCGCCATGAGACCGCGCTCGCCGCGTTCAACGATCTGGCCCTCGCCCACTTCGGCATGCGGGACTACGCGGCGGCCGAAGAGGACCTCACCGAGTCGCTCCGGCTTTGCGACGAGGAGAGCGAGAAGCAGGAGCCGGGCCACGTCGCGATGGCTCTGGCGCTCTCGGCGAATCTCGCTCAGCACAAGGGAGACTTCGCACAGGCTACGTACTACGCCAACCAGGCGCTCGCACTCGTCGAGACGAGCGCATCACCTCCGCGCCAGGCGAAGGTCTACAACCTGCTCGGCAGACTGATGCTGCATCAGAAGGAAAGCTCGGCGGCTCTGCGGGTCCACGGCCGAGCGCATGCGATCGCCTCGGCGATCGATTTCCGGGTGGAGGAGGCTTACGCCCTGTCCGGAATGGCCCGAGCCGCCGCGGCGCTGGACGACGTCCAGACCGCAGCCGACCACCGGACCGCATCTGAGGAACTGTTCACGGCGCTCGGCATTCCCGAGTCCGGCCGACGAGCCTGAGCCGATTCGCGCCGCGCCCTACGGGGCGACGGTCTGGACGACGGTCGGGACGACCGAAGCCGTCGGCCCCTTGTCGTCCGCGACGATCGCGTGTCCGGACGTGTGCTGGTAGCCGGTCACGCCGATGGCGGCGCCCGCGGTCATGAGGCTGAGAACGAGTGCCACGAGCGTGACGCTGGTCGTGTTACGCAGCTTGCCTGCCATGATGCCGCTCCCTTTGTCAGGTCTTCGGTGAACCGGGCCTTTCGATGCCCCTGACACTGCCGGAGGCGGTTCCTGAACCGATCCTGTTCCGATCCCGCGCGTGTTCGTGCGGCGACACGCCGTGGTCCCGACGCGGACCACGGCGTGTCGCCGCACGCAACTGCCTGGTGATTGCCGTCTATCTGCCTGGTGTCCGGCCGAGCGTCACAGGCACGCTTCGAGGTACCACCCGCTGAAGCGGCCAGTCGGCACCCGACCGAGGGCAGGAAACAAGGGCCATGAGTTCGAAGTCGCATAATCCCTGGATCGTCGGCCGCTGCTGCGTCGGCGACCCGCAGATCCGGCTCATCTGCCTCCCCCAGGCCGGCGCCGGCGCCGGTGCGTTCTCGGCGTGGCGCAGACACCTGCCGCCGGGAATCGAACTGGCGCCCGTGGTGCTGCCCGGACGCGGCACCCGCGAGAACGACCCGATCCCCGACGGCTTCGACGCTCTGGCCGAAGCGCTCTTCGACGGCCTCGCGCCCGAATTCACCATGCCGTACGCGATCTTCGGCCACAGCTTCGGCGCGGTGCTCGCCTACGAACTGGCCCGGATGGCCGAGGACCGCGGGCCGCGCGCCCCGCTCGCCACCCTGGTCTCCGGTTCGCGGCCGCCCCAGGTGCGGATCCCGCTGCGGTCCAAGTCCGACGACGAGACCCTGCTCGCCTGGCTCGCCGACAACGAGGGACTGCCCCAGGAACTGTTCGAGTTCCCGACCTTCCTCGACGAGATCCTCCGGACTCTCCGGATCGATCTCGAATACGCGGAGTCGTACGTGGTTCCCGACCCGCTGCCGCTCCGGGGCCCCTTGCACGTCTTCGGTGGAGCGGACGACCGGCTCACCATGGTGGCGGAGCTGCCGCACTGGTCACGGTGCGCCAGCGGCGGATTCAGCGTGCAGGTGATGCCGGGCGGCCACGGATTCCCGTACACCGATCCCGTCGCCATGCTGGCCGCGGTCCAGGGCAAGCTTCCCGGCCTCGTGGCCGCGGGCGCCGCCGGCTCGAGGCTGTGAGGGAGGCGCCATGGGCATCTTCAAGTTCCGCTCCCGCGACGGCGACCGCACCGCACGGGGCCTCCTCGGGGACCTGCTCGACGCCGAGGCCTGGTCCGTACGGCTGAGATCAGGGCGCCGCTGCAAGCCGCGCGGCCTCGCCTCGTTCCGGGCGGGCAGTTCGTTCACCGTCCAGACCAGGACCGAGGACGGCATCCACGAGATCGTCGACATCACCCGCCGGCTGCGCGGCGGCGCGTCCGTGCCGGCCGCTCTCCCGGCCTCGGAGCAGGCCGCGGTGCGCTCCGTCGTCCGGTCGATGCTCGACCTGACGGCCTTCGAATCAGGGACCACACTCACCGAGGTCACGCTCGCGGACGACGGTCCGCGCATCGTCGGCTGCCGCATCCAGGAACCGTGAGCGGAGCCGGACCGCACCCGCCAGTCCCCAAGGAAAGCCAGCCGACGAAGACAAGGGAGCAGCCCCGTGGCATCGAGACTCGTACGACCGGATGACGGCTTCCACGTGTACGACACGACGCTCCGCGACGGCGTGCAGCAGGAGGGCCTCTCCCTGTCCGTGGCCGACAAGCTGGCCGTCGCCCGCCACCTCGACGCCCTCGGCGTCGGCTTCATCGAGGGCGGCTGGCCGGGCGCCGTGCCCAAGGACACCGAATTCTTCCGGCGGGCTCGGACCGAGCTCGACCTGGAGCACGCGCAACTCGCCGCGTTCGGCGCGACCCGCCGGGCCGGTGTGCAGGCCGCCGACGACCCCCAGGTGGCCGCTTTGCGCGCATCGGGCGCCCCGGTCGTGACGCTCGTGGCCAAGAGCCACGACCGGCACGTCGAGCTGGCGCTGCGCACCACGCTCGCGGAGAACCTCGCGATGTGGCGCGACACCGTCGGACACCTGGTCGCCGAGGGCCAGCGGGTGTTCGTCGACGCCGAGCACTTCTTCGACGGATACCTGGCGAATCCCGCCTACGCGCTGGAATGCGTGCGGGCAGCCGTGGAGGCGGGCGCGAGCCTGGTAGCACTCTGCGACACGAACGGCGGCATGCTGCCCGACCAGATCGCCGACATCGTCGGGGAGGTCGTCTCCTCGACGTCGGCGCGCGTCGGAATCCACTGCCATGACGACTCCGGCTGTGCCGTCGCCAACACGCTCGCGGCCGTCACCGCCGGCGCGACCCACGTGCAGGGCACCGCCAACGGCTACGGAGAGCGCACCGGGAACGCGAATCTGTTCACCGTCGTGGCGAACCTCCAGCTGAAGACGGCGCGATCCGTCATCCCGGGTGCGGCGCTGTCCGACCTGACCCGGATCGCGCACGCCGTCTCCGAGGTCGCCAACGTCGCCCCGCACGCGAAACAGCCGTATGTGGGGCTGTCCGCGTTCGCGCACAAGGCGGGCCTGCACGCCTCGGCGATCAAGGCTGATCCGAACCTCTACCAGCACGTCGAGCCGTCCACCGTGGGCAACGACATGCGGATGCTGGTCTCGGAGATGGCCGGCCGGGCGTCGATCGAGCTCAAGGGACGAGCGCTGGGCCACGACCTGTCCGGCAATCGCGAAGTGATCAGCCGGATCGCCGCACGGGTCAAGGAGAGGGAGGCGACCGGCTACACCTACGAGGCCGCGGACGCCTCGTTCGACCTGCTGGTGCGCAACGAGATGGCAGGCGCGGAACAGCGGTTCTTCGTCCTCGAAACGTGGCGGGCCATCGTCGAGCACCGCGCGGACGGCAGCGATTTCGCCGAGGGCACGGTCAAGATCTACGCGAAGGGCGAACGCGTCATCGCGACCGGGGAGGGCAACGGCCCGGTCAACGCTCTGGACAGGGCACTGAGAATCGCGCTCGCGCCGATCTATCCGGAGCTGGCGTGTCTCGAACTGGTCGACTACAAGGTCCGCATCCTCGAAGGCGCGCACGGCAGCGACTCGGTCACCCGGGTCCTGGTCGAGACCAGCGACGGCCACACGAGCTGGTCGACCGTCGGCGTCGGCGAGAACGTCATCTCCGCCTCGTGGCGGGCGCTGGACGACGCGATCACGTTCGCGTTGCTGAAGTTCGGCTACGTCCCGCCGCCGCGCGGGGCGGAGGTCACCGACCAAGAGCACAGCGCGGTCTGAGCAGTCTGAGCAGTCCGACTCGCGCAGTATCCGCATAACCCGACCCACCTACCTCCCAGGAGCGTCGAAGAATGGCATCGCCCAACGCACTGCCCGTGGAAGTCGTGGTCCTCGCCGACGTCGCCGTCGTGCTGGTCGTCGGTGCCCTGATGGCGCGCTTCAGCCGATGGGCGCGCCAGCCGGCCGTCGTGGCGGAGGTCGTCGCCGGCATCATGCTGGGCCCCAGCCTGCTCGGTCTGCTGCCGGGCCACCTGCCGCAGCACCTCTTCCCGCCCGAGGCCCAGACCCCGCTCTCGGTGATCGCCAACCTCGGCCTGGCCGTGTTCATGTTCATGGCCGGCTGGGAACTGGACCCCCGCCGCCTGCGCGGCAACGGCAGGGCCCTCGGGCTGACGGCCGCGATGTCCATGGCCGTACCCTTCGTCGTGGGCGGTTTCGCCGCGGTCGCGCTCTACCACTCGGTGGGGCCGCACGGGGTGAGTGAGCACGTCTTCATCCTCTACATGGCCACCGCGTTCTCGATCACGGCGTTCCCCGTCCTGGCGCGCATCGTCCAGGACCGAGGCCTCTCCCGGACCCGGATCGGCACTCTGGCCATGTCCTGTTCGGCGATCTGCGACGTCGCCGCCTGGTGTGTCCTGGCCCTGACGACCGCGATGGTGGGCGCCGGCAGGCCGGGCGGCTTCCTCGTGACGACCGGGCTCGCCGTCGGCTACGCGGCGCTCATGGCACTGGTCGTCCGGCCGATCCTGCGGCGCGCGCTCAGCAGCCCCACGCGGCACGACAGCGGGACTCTGCTGGTGCTGATCACTGCCGGCATCTTCCTGTCCGGTCTCGCGACGACCTGGATCGGCGTGCACGCCATCTTCGGCGCCTTCGCCTTCGGACTCGCGATGCCCCGCCGGCACGTCGCCACGGCGGAGGTCCGGCAGCAGATCGCCATCCCGCTGGAGAAGGTCTCCTCGCTCCTGCTGCCCGTCTTCTTCGTCGTCACCGGCCTGTCCGTCAACATCGGCGGCCTCGGCTGGACCGGCCTCGTCGCCCTGCTGATCGCCATCGTGGCCGCGGTCGGCGGCAAGTTCGCCGGCGCCGTGATCCCTGCCCGGCTCTCGCACCTGAGTTGGCGGGAGAGCGGCATCCTCGGAACGCTGATGAACACGCGCGGCCTGACCGAGCTCGTGGTCCTGGGCATCGGCCGCCAGCTGGGTCTGATCGGGGCGAATCTGTTCACTGTCATGGTGCTCGTGGCGGTGGTGACCACGGCCATGGCGGGCCCGCTGCTGAACCTGCTGGTCGACGATACAGCCGACGCGGAGGACGTCCTGGACGCGGAGGAGATTCCGGTGCCGGCGGCCGTCCTCGTGTGACGGGTGCCGGACCGGTACCGCAACAGGAGGGTATCGGGAACGGGAAGCCGAAGACTCTGCATCGCGCACTCGGTCAGCCCTCTTGCTGACGAGTTCCGGCGGACAGGGGTGATCGGCGTGTCGAACAACCTATTGCTCGGCCTGCGGCTCAAAGGCGGGATCACGCAGGAAGAGCTCTCCGAACGTTCCGGAGTCAGTGTACGGACCATCCGAAACCTGGAGCGGGGCCAGATCCAACGGCCCCGCCGCAGCTCGATCGAACTGCTGCTCGGTGTCCTCGACCCGAGTCTCAAGCAGGTGCTGCAGACGAAGCCGGCGGGGCGACTCGGCGTCCCGCCGGATCTGGCCGCCGAGTGGCAGCAGCTGCTCCAGCCCACTCCGGCATACTGGCGGGGCTCCACGCAGACCCGCACCTCCCTCGTCGACCGCGAGCGCGAGCTCGATCGGCTCGGCAACAGCGTCATCACCAACCAGGTCGTGGTCCTCACCGGGCCCGGCGGCGTCGGCAAGACGCGGCTCGCGCTCGCGGTGGCCGAGAACGTGGGCGTCTGGTTCGACGACGGCGTCGTCGTCGCCGAGATGGGCCGGATCCCCGGGGAACGGCACCTCGACAGCCAGTCGATCATGGCCCAGGCGATGTACGCCGTCACCACGCTCCTCGGGCAGGAGCCGAGGCCGCCCGGCCACAAGATGCTGCTGGTCCTCGACAACACCGAGCATCTCCTGGGGACCACGGCCCTCCTGGTGGAGCGGCTGCTCAACGACTACCCGGAGTGCCATCTGCTCGTCACGTCACGGCGGCCGCCGCGGCTGAACGGCGTCAGCATCTTCGAGGTGCCGCCGCTGTCCGTGGAGGCGGCGGTCGACCTGCTGTCCCAGCGGCTGACGACGATCTGCCCGACTCTGGACCTGTCCGACAAGCTCCCGCAGGTCGCCGAGCTGTGCCGGGAGCTGGACGGACTGCCGCGGCTGCTCGAGTTCGCCGCTCACCGGCTGCGCATGATGTCGTTGCCCGCCCTCCTGGCCGACAGCCAGGCGCGCAAGCGGCTCGGCTCGGCGGACTTCGCCGTCCTGCCGCACCAGCGGACGCTGGAGTCGAGCCTGCACTGGAGTCTGGACCTGCTGGACAACCGGCACCAGTCCCTGCTGGCACGCCTGGCGCGGCGCACCGATGCCGGCCGGCTCACGGTCGATGACACCGGCGCCGAGGGGAATGGACCCTCCGACCCCGACACAGAGGTCGTCGAACTGCTGGCCGATCTCGCCGACGCCTCCCTCCTCCAAGTGGACCGCGGCCGGGACTACGAATACCGCATGATGCGGCACATCAGGTCGTTCCTGATCAGTACCCCGGAACTGGGGCGGGCGGCTCTCGCCTGACCGCCGACGGCATCGCTGCGGTCGCACCATCCCGCCGGCCGACGGATCTGGACCGGCCATGTCAAGGAACTCACATCCCGATCATGCGGCACCCTACATCCCACTGGAGAGCCCGAAGATGGTGCAGTCACTGCTGGAAGCCGCCCTCCCCCTCACCCCCCTGCAGGAAGGCATGCTCTTCCACGCCCTCTACGACGACGAGGGCGTCGACGTCTACGCGATCCAGGTGTCGTTCGGGCTGGAGGGGAACCTGTCCGAGGCCACTCTCAGGTCGGCCGCCGCGGAGCTGCTCAGGCGGCATCCCACGCTCCGAGCCTGCTTCCGGCTGCGCAAGTCCGGCGAACCGGTACAGCTGATCAGCAGGGACGTCGAGACCCCTTGGTCCGAACTCGATCTGCGCGGCCTCGCGCCGGCCGACCAGGAGGCGCGCCTGGCCGAGTTCCAGGACGCCGATCGGGCCCGGGGCTTCGACATGAAGCGGCCGCCGCTGATCCGGTTCACGCTGGTGCGCCTCACCGACGACCGCCGAGTCCTGGTGATGACCTATCACCACATCCTTCTCGACGCGTGGTCCTTCCAGATCGTCTTGCGCGAGCTGTTCACGCTCTACGCACAGGAGGCGGACTCGGCGGGGCTGCCCCCGGTGGTCCCCTTCGAGGGCTATCTGGCCTGGCTCGCCGACCAGGACCGGAAACTCGCCGAGGACGCGTGGGCCGAGTCCTTGGCCGGGCTGGAGGTGCCGACCCTGGTCGCGGCCGACCGCCCGGTGCGGGGCGAGGTGGCGATGCCCCGGATGGCTGTCGCAGGGCTCTGTGAGGAAACGACGGAGGCCCTGGCGGCGACCGCGCGATCGGCGGGGCTGACCCTCAACACCGTGATCCAGGGAGTATGGGCGCTTCTGCTGAGCAGTGTGACCGGGCGCGACGACGTGGTGTTCGGCCAGACGGTGTCGGGCCGCTCTGCGCGGCTGGACGGCGTGGAGGACATGGTCGGCCTGCTGATCAACGCCAGTCCCGTCCGGGTCGCGCTGGATCCCCGCGAGACGCTGGCCGCGCTGCTCGGCCGCGTCCAGCGCGAACAGGCGGACCTGGCCCAGTTCCACTATCTGGGGCTGGCCGACATCCGGCGACGCGTGGGGCTCGGCGAGCTCTACGACACCGCGATCGCGTTCGCCAGCGCTCCCCTCGACTGGGACGAGGCGTACAGCCCCACCGACGGGCTGCGGATCAGCCTTCTGGCCGAGCAGGCGGCGGAAGGCGAAGACGGACCTGCGCAGGCTTCGACCGGGTCGACGCACTATCCGCTGAATCTGACGGTCATGCCTGGTCGGACGATGCGATTGGCGCTGAGCTACCGTGCCGACCTCTTCGACCGCGACACCGTCGACCGGCTCACCACGCGGCTGCGGGTCCTGCTCGAGACCTACGCGACCGCCCCGGACACCCTGGTCGGCCGGGTCGGGCTGCTCGCCGAGGACGAGCTGGCCCAGGTGATCCGCAAGTGGAACGACACCGACCAGCCGGTCCCCGACGTGACGATGCCAGACCTCTTCGAAGCTCGGGTGGCCCTGACTCCCGAGGCCACCGCAGTCGTCTTCGACGGGCAGTCGCTCTCGTACCGCGAGTTCGCGGCGAGGGTGGACGGGCTGGCGGACGTTCTGCGAACTCAGGGTGTGCGCGCGGGCGACTTCGTCGCCGTGGCCGTCCCACGATCGGTGGAGTTGATCGTGGCGCTGCACGCCGTGCTGGCCACCGGCGCGGCCTACGTCCCGATCGATCCGGACTATCCTGCCGAGCGGATCGGATGGATCATCGAGGACGCCGCGCCGGCACTGATGCTCACCACAGGCCCCGTGGCGGCGGGACTTCCGGCGTCCGAGGTTCCCAAGGTGTTCCTGGACGGCCCGCTGCCGACGGGCACGGTGGGCGGCGCGGCGCGGAAACTGTCCGGGCAGAGCCCCGCCTACGTCATCTTCACCTCGGGATCCACCGGTCGCCCCAAGGGTGTGGTGGTATCCCACGCCGCCATCGTCAACAGGCTGCTGTGGATGCAGGGCCAGTACCCGCTGGGTCCGGGCGACCGCGTCGTGCAGAAGACGCCGTCAGGGTTCGACGTCTCCGTGTGGGAATTCTTCTGGGCACTCCAGACCGGGGCGACGCTGGTGGTCGCCGCGCCCGGCGGCCACAAGGACGCGGCCTACCTGGCGGACCTGATCCGCCGTGAGTCCGTGACCGTCGCCCACTTCGTGCCCTCGATGCTCCAGGTCTTCCTCCAGGAGCCGGCCGCGGCCGAGTGCCGCAGTCTGCGCCACGTGTTCTCCAGTGGGGAGGCGCTGCCCCTGGAAACCCAGAACCGGTTCTTCGCCTGCCTGGGCGCAGATCTCCACAACCTCTACGGCCCCACCGAGGCCGCCGTGGACGTCACCGCGTGGACCTGCCGGCCGGAAGCCGACGCCACCACCGTGCCCATCGGGCAGCCGGTCTGGAACACGCAGGTCTATGTGCTCGACTCGGCGCTTCGCCCGGTGGCGCCCGGCGTGCCGGGAGAGCTCTATCTGGGCGGTCGGCAGCTGGCATCCGGCTACGCGCACCGGCCGGACCTGACGGCCGAGAGGTTCGTGGCAGATCCCTTCGGCGCCCCGGGCAGCAGGATGTACCGCACGGGAGACGTCGTGCAGTGGAGCGCCGACGGCAACCTCGAATACCTCGGGCGGGCGGACGACCAGGTCAAGCTCCGGGGACTGCGCATCGAGCTCGGCGAGATCGAGACCGTCCTGCTTCGGCACGACACCGTCGCCCAAGCCGCCGTCGTCGTGCGCGAGGACGTGCCCGGCGTGCGACGGCTGGTCGGCTACGTGGTGCCGAGCGGCGAAGCCGTCGAGACCGAGCTGCTCCTGGCGCACGCCGCCACGGCGTTGCCCGACTACATGGTGCCGAACGCGTTGGTGCAGCTGGCCGAACTGCCGTTGACCCCGAACGGGAAGCTGGATCGCAAGGCGCTGCCCGCTCCCACCGCCGCCCGAACCGTCTCCGACCGGCGCCCGCGCGGCCCGGTCGAACTCCGGCTCGCCGAGCTGTTCGCCGGCGTCCTCGGACTCGCGTCCGTGAGTCCCGACGCCAGCTTCTTCGACCTCGGCGGCGACTCGATCATCTCGATCCAGCTGGTCGCCCGCGCGCGCCGCGCCGGGCTGATCTTCACTCCGAAGGACGTGTTCTCCCATCGCAGTGTCGCGGCGCTCGCTCGGGTGGTCCGGCAGGCCGAGGCCGCGCCGTCGGAGGATCCGGAGGCCGGTATCGGAGAACTGCCGGCCAGCCCGATCATGCACTGGCTGCGCGGTCTTGCGGGATCCGACCACGACTTCCATCAGTCGATGCTGCTCCGCGTGCCCGCGGCGCTGGAGATGCCGCACCTCACCGCGGCCGCGCAGGCGCTGCTGGACCGCCACGACTCCCTCCGGATGCGTCGCACCGTCCGGGCGCACGGGCGCGGCTGGGATCTGGACATCGCCCGACCGGGCACGGTGCTCGCATGGGACTGCGTCCGCCGGGTGGACGTCTCAGGCCTGGACGACGCCGGGCTGCGGACCGCTATCGCGGCGGAGGCCGTCCGCGCCCGTGGGGAACTCGACCCCGATCAGCGGCAGATGGTCCGGTTCGTCTGGTTCGACGGCGGCTGCGCGAACCCGGGACGGCTGCTGATCATCGTGCACCATCTCGCCGTCGACGGAGTCTCCTGGCGCATCCTCGTGCCCGACCTGCGCGCTGCCTGGGAGGCCGCCGCGGCCGGGGCCACGCCGGACCTCGCCGCCGTGCCGACTTCGCTGCGCACCTGGTCGCACCGGCTCGCGGCAGCGGCGATCGAGCCTGCCCGAACTGCCGAGCTCACCCTGTGGACCTCGATGCTCCGGGATGCGAGCGACCCCGCTCTCACGGAGCGGGCGCTGGACCCTGCCCTGGACGTCCACGGCACGGCCCGATCCCTGACGGTGCACCTGGCAGCCGAACACACCGAGCCTCTGCTCACCAGGGTGCCGGCCGTCTTCCACACCGGCGTCGACGCCGTCCTGCTCACCGCCCTCTCGATGGCCGTCGGCACCTGGCGACGCCGCCGAGGGCTGGGCGAGGGCACCGACGTGCTCGTGGATCTGGAGGGCCACGGCCGCGGCGAAATCCCGGCGGGTCTGGATCTGTCCCGGACCCTCGGCTGGTTCACCAGCCTCCACCCGGTCCGTCTGGATCCCGGTGAGACCAGCTGGGAACAGGCCGACGCGGCGGACTGCAGCCTGGGTCGGGCGGTGAAGCGAATCAAGGAGCAGATGCGTGCCATCCCCGACCACGGCATCGGTTACGGCATGCTGCGCTACCTCAATCCGGAGACGGCTCCCGCGTTCGCCGGTCTCGCGACCCCGCAGATCGGCTTCAACTACCTGGGCCGATTCGCCGGAGACGACGAGGACTGGCAGGCGGCGAGCGAGTCCGACAGCACCGGGCCGGCCGCGAACGCGGGCCTCTCGCTGCCGCACGCGTTCGAAGTCACCGCGGCCACCCAGGACTCGCCCGACGGTCCGCAGCTGCTCGCGTCCTGGACCTGGCCCGAAGGCCTGGTGGACGAGGAGTCGGTGCGCGAGCTGGGAGAGATGTGGTTCGCCGCGCTCCGCGCCCTGGTCGCGCATGCCGCACTGCCGGACAGCGGCGGCCTGACTCCCTCCGACGTCGCCCCGGCCGAAGTGGGCCAGACCGAACTCGAGCGCCTTGAGCGCGCCTGGACGTCCCAGGGTCTGGCCGACGTCCTGCCGCTGACGCCCCTTCAGGAAGGGCTCCTGTTCCACGCGCTCTACGAGCGTCAGGCTCCTGATGTCTACAACGTGCAACTCGTCCTCGAGTTGGAGGGCGATCTGGAGGCACTCCGGCTGCGCACCGCCTGCCGAGCTCTGGTCGAGCGCCACACGGCCCTGAAGGCCGCCTTCGTGATGACGTCGTCCGGCGTGCCGGTACAGCTCATCCCACGGACGGTGGACGTTCCCTGGCAGGAACACGACCTGCGGGGCCACGGCGACGCGGACGAGCGTCTCGCTTCCTATCTGGCGGATGACAGGGTTCGCAGGTTCGCCCCGGACCAGGCACCGCTGGTGCGCTTCGGCCTGCTGCGTCTCGGCGACCACCGCCACGCACTGGTCTTCACCAGCCACCACCTCCTCACCGACGGCTGGTCGATGGCGCTGCTCCTGCGCGATCTGTTCGACCTGTACGCCCATGGCGGTGACGCGTCCGCTTTGCCTGCGGCCGTACCGGCCCGCGGCTACTACGAGTGGTTGGCGACCCAGGACAACGCCGCGGCGATGTCCGCTTGGCGAGCCGCGCTCGACGGTCTGACCGGCCCGACCCTGGTCGCTCCCGCGGCCGATGCCGCGGGTCTGCCGACGTTGCCGAGCCGCGTCTCGGGCGAGTTGTCTCGGGAACTGACGGCGTCGCTGGTCGCACAGGCCCGGGCTTGCGGCTTGACGTTGAACACCGTGGTGCAAGGCGCGTGGGGACTGCTGGTCGGCGAACTCACCGGGCGAAGGGACGTCGTCTTCGGCGCCACCGTCTCGGTGCGCCCGCCCGAGCTGCCCGGCGTCGAGGACATGGTCGGGCTCCAGCTCAACACCGTCCCGGTGCGGATGCGACCGCAGCCCACTGACACCCTGGCCACCCTGCTCACCCGCATGCAGACGAACCAGACCGACCTCGCCGGCCACTTCCACCTGGGCCCGGCGGTCATCCAGCGCCTTGCGGGCGTGGGCCCGCTGTACGACACCTCGATGGTGTTCGAGAACTATCCGCGGACCGAGGCCCAGCCGCCGGCGGACGAGACCGGAGGACTGCGCGTCGCCGGCGTCTCCGGCTGCGACGCGTACCACTATCCGCTCAAGCTGATGGCCGCTCCCGGCGACCGGCTCTTCCTGGAAGTCAGCCATCGCAGTGAGCTGGTTTCCGACGAGCAGGCGGCGAGTGTCTGGCAGCGGCTCCAGACGCTGCTCGAGGCGTTCTCCGCCGATCCGCACCGAAGGGTCGCGGAGCTGTTCGTCGGCGATCCGTGGGAGCAGACGCGGATCTCGGCGGCGGCCGGACTCCCGTCGCGCTGCGCCTCGTCCGGCAACGCTTCCGCGGAATTGGCGACCGTCAGGGCTCTCGCCGCCGCAGTGCTGGAACTGGAGGGGCCGGAACTGGAGGGGCTGGACGCCGATGCCGACTTCTTCGAGGCCGGCGGCGACTCGCTGCGGGCCCTGCGACTGGTCGGGCGGATCAACGCGCTCCTCGGTACGGCACTCGAGGTGAGCGCGGTCTTCCGATGCCGCACGGCGGCCGCGATCGCGGCCGAGCTGGCGAAGACCGAGGCGGTCCGCGGGTAACCGGTGTTCCCGCGCGAGCGGGAACCGTCTGCAAGCAACGCGACGCCTGGCCCGATCGGGCCAGGCGTCGCGCGTCGTACGGGGTCAGGCCACTGACGCGGCGGTCATCGCCGCGACGAGGCTCTTGGGTCGCATGTCCGTCCACTCCTGGTTGACGTGGGCGAGGCAGGCCTCCCGGCCGTCCGGGCCGTGGGCGACGGCCCACCCCGCAGGGACCTCGGCGAAGCCGGGCCACAGCGAGAACTGGCCTTCGTCGTTGACGAGCGCGAGATAGGGCTGCTCCTTGTCCTCAAACGGATTAGCCACGATGAGACTCTCCTTCTCCTGGTGATTGATTCCTTCGTTCGGTCCGGTCCTTGGTGTCCCTCTATGCGTTACTCCATTCCGCCTCGAACTCCGCCAGTTCGTCGGCGTCGAGTGACACCAGCGGCTCTCGTACGGGCGCGGCGACCGGGTTCTCGGCCGGCGTTTCGGCCCGGGCTTCAGCAAGCTTTTGGGTGATGCCGGTGACGGTCTTGCCGACGAACACGTCGCGCGGCGACAGAGACAGCCCGGCCTTGCGGGCCCGCGTCACGACCTGGATGGAGGCGATCGAGTCTCCGCCGAGTTCGAAGAAGCTGTCGTCGATCCCGATCCGCCCTGTCTCAAGCCCGAGGACCTCGGCGAACAGGTCACACAGCACCCTCTCCAGGGCGGTGCTCGGCATCCGGCCGCCCTCGGAGCCGGCGAACTCCGGCTCCGGCAGCGCCCGGCGATCCAGCTTCCCGGTCACCGTGACCGGCAGCTCTCCGAGTTCCACGAACGCCGAGGGCACCATGTAATCCGGCAGACTGGCGGCCACGTGGTTACGCAGAACCGTGACATCCATCGCGTCTCCAGCGACCGCGGGCACGACGTAGCCGATGAGCCTCTTGGCGCCGCCGGAGTCTGCGCGGGCGATGACGGCGACTTGGCCGACCGACGCATGGGCGCGAAGCACCGCTTCGATCTCACCCAGCTCGATCCGGAAGCCGCGCACCTTCACCTGGTCATCCGCGCGCCCGACGAACTCCAGCTCGCCATCAGCGGTCCAGCGCACCACGTCCCCGGTCCGGTACATCCGCTCACCCGCAGCACCGAACGGACACGCCACGAACCGCTCCGCCGTCAGACCCGGCCGGTTCACGTAACCCCGGGCCAGACCCGCACCCGCGATATACAACTCACCCGCCACCCCCGGACCCACCAACTGCAGATACGCATCCAGAACGAACACCCGCGTCCCGACGATCGGACCCCCGATCACCGGCACCGCCCCCGGCGCCAGCCCGCCCGAACCCGTCGCCCAGATCGTCGACTCCGTCGGCCCGTACGCATTCACCATCCGCCGACCCGGCGACCACCGGTCCACCAACTCCTGCGAGACCGCCTCACCCGCCACCACCAGCGTCGAGACCGACGGCACCGACCCCGGATCCAACGCCGCCAACACCGAGGGAATCAACGTCGCATGCGTCACCGCCTGATCCCGGATCAACGCCACCAACTGCGGCCCCGGCAAACGCGACTCACCCGGCGCCAACACCAACCGCGCCCCGGTCAGCAACGCCATACACACCTCGAACACGATCGCGTCGAACCCCGGCGACGAGAACTGCAACACCACACTGCCCGGCGTCACCCCCAGCGCCTCCACCTGCGCCCGCACCAACGACGCCACACCCCGATGCGCCACCGTCACACCCTTGGGCACACCCGTGGAACCCGAGGTGTAGATCATGTACGCGCCACTGTCCGCCGTCAGCGCACCACCGCGCTCCGCATCGACCAGATCCGCCGACGAGTAGGACGCCAGCAACTCCAGACACACCGGATCATCCACCAGCACCCGCGCCCCCGCGAACGGCTCAGCAGCCCACAACGTCTCGGACGAAGTGATCAGACACACCGGATCCGCATCCGCCAGCATGTGCCGGATCCGCTCCGGCGGATACGCCAGATCCACCGGCACGAACACCCCGCCGGCCTTCACCACCGCCAGCACCGAGACCACCCACTCCACCCCACGCGGCAAAGCCACCACCACCGGCGCCTCCCGGCAAACACCCGCAGCCACCAGCACCCGAGCCAGCCGATTCACCCGCACATTCAACTCACCGTAAGACCACCGCGAACCCTCACACACCAACGCCGTCGCCGAGCCATCCCGAGCCACCTGCCGCTCGAACAACCCCACCACCGACGCCGACTCCACAGCGACACCGGCACCCGAACCCGCCGCCAACACCACCGACCGCTCGCGCTCGGACAGCACCTCGATCCGCCCGACCAGCCGCCCCGGATCAGCCGCCACCAACTCCAGCAACCGAACCAGACGATCCGCCAGACCCCGCACAACCTCAGCACCGAACACATCAGGCCGGTAACCGACTTCCAGCTTCCATTCGGGCCCCGGCGTAACGGCGAGGCTCAACGGATAGTGGATGACCGGCGGGTGATCGTCGTCGAAGGCGCTGATCTCCAGATCCGTCGACCGGAGTATGCCTTCATCCCACGGCGCGTTCTGGAAGACGGTGGAGGTGTCGAACAGTTCGCTCAGACCGGTCTGCTTCTGAATCGCCGGCAGGCTCAGGTAGTGGAACGGGGTCAACGCAGCCTGCTGCTCCTGGATCCGCCCCAGCAACCCCTCCAACGACTCACCCGGGTCCAACCGCACCCGCACCGGAACCGTATTGATCAACAACCCGACAATGTCCTCCACCCCCGGCAACTCCGGAGGCCGACCCGAGACCGTCGCACCGAACACCACATCCCGCTGACCCGTCACCCCAGCCAGCAACAACGACCACACACCCTGCACCACCGTGTTCAACGTCAAACCCCGCGACCGCGCCACCACACCCAACGCGGCACTGCACTGCTCGCTCAGCCCATTGACCACGCGAGCCGGCAACACCGACAACGACGCATCCACCCCCGGA
Organism: Actinospica robiniae DSM 44927; assembly: GCF_000504285.1. NCBI lineage: Bacteria > Bacillati > Actinomycetota > Actinomycetes > Catenulisporales > Actinospicaceae > Actinospica > Actinospica robiniae. Next base: position 3,761,055 of record NZ_KI632511.1, read on the forward strand.
GCCACCAGAGTCGGCTCCTCCAGACCCTCCAGAACCCGACCCCACACCCCCAAACCCGCATCACGATCCTGCACCGAGAGCCACGCCAGATAATCCCGGAACTCCACCACCCCCGGCAGAACCGACCCATCACCCCCCGACTTGTACAACTCGAACAGATCACCCAACGCCCGCGACATCGACCAGCCATCCCACACCATGTGATGACTCGTCACCACCAACACATGACGATCCGCCGCCAACCGAACCAGCAACACCCGCACCAACGGCGGCACCGCCGGATCAAACCGCACCAGACGATCCGCCTCCAACAACCCCCGCACCCGCTCCGCCTGCACCCCCTCCTCAAGACCGGAGAGATCCACCTCCCGCCACGGAACCTCCACCCCACCCGCAACCACCTGCACCGGCTCACCCGAACGCCGCACCACAAACCCCGCACGCAGACTCGCATGCCGCCCCAACAACGCCCCGAACGCACCCCGCAAACCCACCACATCCACCACACCCGACAACACCAACGGCGCCTGCATCAGATACGGATCAGCCTTCTCCTCATCAAACAACGCATGAAAAAGCAGACCCTCCTGAAGAGGCGTCAACGGCCACACCTCCTCCACCGACCCGAACCCCGCCCCAATCTCCACCAACTCATCAGCATCCAACGACACCAACAGTTCCTGCGCGGACGCGACGGCCGGTTCCTCGGTCACCGATTCGGCGATGTTCTCCACGATCCCGGCGACGGTCTTGCCGGCGAACACGTCACGCGGCGACAGAGACAGCCCGGCCTTGCGGGCCCGCGTCGAGAGCTGGATCGAGGTGATCGAGTCCCCGCCGAGCTCGAAGAAGCTGTCGTCGATCCCGATCCGCCCGGTCCCCAACCCGAGGACCTCGGCGAACAGGTCACACAGCACCCTCTCCAGGGCGGTACTCGGCATCCGACCGTCCTCGGAACCGACGAACGCCGGCTCCGGCAGCGCACGCCGATCCAGCTTGCCGATCGCGGTGACCGGCAACGCCTCGAGCTCCACGAACGCCGAGGGCACCATGTAGTCCGGCAGACAGGCCGCCACGTGGTTACGCAGCACCGTGACGTCCATCGCGTCTCCGGCGACCGCGGGCACGACGTAGGCGATCAGCCGCTTGACACCCCCGGCGTCCCCGCGGGCGATCACCGCGACCTGGCCGACCGACGCGTGAGCCCGAAGCACCGCTTCGACCTCACCCAGCTCGATCCGGAAACCACGCACCTTCACCTGGTCATCCGCACGCCCGACGAACTCCAGCTCACCGTCCTCGGTCCAGCGCACCACGTCCCCGGTCCGGTACATCCGCTCACCTGGAGCCCCGAACGGACACGACACGAACCGCTCCGAAGTCAAACCCGGCCGGTTCACGTAACCCCGGGCCAGGCCCTCCCCAGCGAGATACAGCTCGCCGGCCACTCCGGGCGCCACCAGCCGGAGATGCGCGTCCAGGACGAAGGCCCGGTTGTCCACGATCGGACGGCCGACATGCGGAAGGACGTCGTTCACGATCCGGCTGAACGTCGAGTCGATCGTGCACTCGGTCGGGCCGTAGAAGTTGTACGCGATCGTCCGGCCGTCGCCGAGCTCGTTCCACAGCGACTCGTCCACCGCCTCGCCACCCAGCGACACGATGAGCGGCCGGTATCCGGGCGTGCTCAGCATCCCGGCCGCCAGCAGTTCCTTGGCGTGCAGGGGCGTGACGCTGAGCGAGTCGATGGCGTTGCGCGCCGAGTACTCGACCAGCGCGTGGGCGTCCCGGCGCAGGTCCTCACCGATCAGGTGCAGCTCGTGGCCGGCGATCATCCGCAGCAGGTCCGCCCAGGCCGCGTCGAATCCGAAGCCTGATATCAGTGCGACGCTGAGCCGGCGGCCGCCCGCGGCGGCGACGGTCGGCGCCATGTAGCCGATGTTCTGTGCGTGGAACATGTTGACGACGTTGCGGTGGGTGACGGCCACGCCCTTCGGCCGACCGGTCGACCCCGACGTGTGGATCACGTACGCCACGTGCGTGGGCAGCAGCGGGCGGACCAGATCGGCATCGGTGGGGTCGAATGACCCGGCACCGGTCTCGAGGTCCTCCACGAGCAGGACCCCGGCGACGCCGTCGGCCGGAAGCGACGGGGCGAGTTCCCGGTTCGTCAGCACCACCGCGGGGCGGACGTCCGCCAGCAGTTCCGCGACGCGGTCCGCCGGCCAGGACAGCTCGACGGGCACGTAGGCGCAGCCCGCCTTGAGGATGCCGAGGACGGCCGTCACCGAGTCGAGGGACCGGGGCAGCATCACCGCCACCAGGTCGTCGGCTCCCGCGCCGAGGCCGATCAGCCGATGCGCGAGATGGTTGGCGCGAGCGTTGAGCTCGGCGTAGGTCAGTTCGAAGCCCTCGTAGACCAGGGCGACGTCGTCGGGGGTCAGCTCGGCCTGGGCCTGGAACAGCTCAGGCAGCGTCTCGCCCCGATCGGGCCCTTCGGTGCTGCACCAGCGGTCGAGGAGCACCGAGCGCTCGTGCTCGGAGAGGAACTCGATCCGTCCGACCAGCTGCCCGGGATTGTCCGCGACGACTTCCAGCAGCCGGACCATCCGATCCGCCAGGCCCTGCACGACCTCGGTGCTGAACACGTCGGGCCGGTAACTGAGCTCGAACCGCAGATCCGCTCCAGGGAACACATCGACGCTCAGCGGGTAGTGGGTGAATCCCGGTGCGTCGTCGTCGTAGGAGGTGATCTCCAGATCCGTGGACCGCAGCACGCCGTCGTCGAAGGGTGCGTTCTGGAAGACGGTGGAGGTGTCGAACAGTTCGCCCAGTCCGGTCTGGCGTTGGATCGCCGCGAGCCCGAGGTAGTGGAACGGGGTCAGCGCAGCCTGCTGCTCCTGGATCCGCCCCAGCAGCCCCTGCAAGGACTCACCCGGGTCCAACCGCACTCGCACCGGAACCGTATTGATCAACAACCCGACGATGTCCTCGACCCCCGGCAACTCCGGAGGCCGACCCGAGACCGTCGCACCGAACACCACGTCCCGCTGACCCGTCACCCCGGCCAGCAGCAACGCCCACACACCCTGAACCACCGTGTTCAACGTCAAACCACGCGAACGCGCCACCACACCCAACGCGGCACTCGTCTCCACACTCAACCCACCCACGACCCGCGCCGGCAACACCGACAACGACGCATCCACCCCCGGAGCCACCAAAGTCGGCTCCTCCAAACCCTCCAGAACCCGACCCCACACCTCCAGCCCCGCATCACGATCCTGCACCGAGAGCCACGCCAGATAATCCCGGAACTCCACCGCCTCCGGCAGAACCGACCCATCACCGCCCGACTTGTACAGCTCGAACAGGTCCCCCAACGCCCGCGACATCGACCAGCCATCCCACACCATGTGATGACTCGTCACTACCAAGACGTGGAGATCCGCCGCCAGCCGGACCAGCAGCACCCGCACCAGCGGCGGCACCGCCGGATCGAACCGCACCAGACGGTCCGCCTCCAACAGCTCCTGCACCCGCTCCGCCTGCACCCCCTCGTCGAGACCGGACAGATCGACCTCGCGCCAGGGAACCTCCACGCCACCCGCAACCACCTGCACCGGCTCACCCGAACGCCGCACCACAAACCCCGCACGCAGACTCGCATGCCGATCCAGCAAAGCCGCGAACGCACCCCGCAGACCCACCACATCCACCACACCCGACAGCAGCAACGGGATCTGGCCGATGTAGGCGTCGGCCGGCTCGCCACCGTCCGCTGAACGCCGGTCGTCGTGCCCGGTTCCCTGCTGGTCGTAGAGGGTGTGGAAGAGCAGCCCCTCCTGGAGCGGCGTCAGTGGCAGCACCTCTTGCACCGACGTGAACTGCGTCTCGATCTCCGCCAGTTCGTCAGGGTCCAGCGACACCAACTGCTCCGCCGCTGGCGCGACGGCCGGCTCCTCAGTCTCCGATTCGTTGAGGATCTGGACGATCCCGGCGACGGTCTTGCCAGCGAACACGTCACGCGGCGGCAGAGACATACCAGCCTTGCGAACCCTGGCCGAGAGCTGGATCGAGGTGATCGAGTCCCCGCCGAGTTCGAAGAAGCTGTCGTCGATCCCGATCCGCCCTGTCTCAAGCCCGAGGACCTCGGCGAACAGGTCACACAGCACCCTCTCCAGGGCGGTGCTCGGCATCCGGCCGCCCTCGGAGCCGGCGAACTCCGGCTCCGGCAGCGCCCGGCGATCCAGCTTCCCGGTCACCGTGACCGGCAGCTCTCCGAGTTCCACGAACGCCGAGGGCACCATGTAATCCGGCAGACTGGCGGCCACGTGGTTACGCAGAACCGTGACATCCATCGCGTCTCCAGCGACCGCGGGCACGACGTAGCCGATGAGCCTCTTGGCGCCGCCGGAGTCTGCGCGGGCGATGACGGCGACTTGGCCGACCGACGCATGGGCGCGAAGCACCGCTTCGATCTCACCCAGCTCGATCCGGAAGCCGCGCACCTTCACCTGGTCATCCGCGCGCCCGACGAACTCCAGCTCGCCATCAGCGGTCCAGCGCACCACGTCCCCGGTCCGGTACATCCGCTCACCCGCAGCACCGAACGGACACGCCACGAACCGCTCCGCCGTCAGACCCGGCCGGTTCACGTAACCCCGGGCCAGACCCGCACCCGCGATATACAACTCACCCGCCACCCCCGGACCCACCAACTGCAGATACGCATCCAGAACGAACACCCGCGTCCCGACGATCGGACCCCCGATCACCGGCACCGCCCCCGGCGCCAGCCCGCCCGAACCCGTCGCCCAGATCGTCGACTCCGTCGGCCCGTACGCATTCACCATCCGCCGACCCGGCGACCACCGGTCCACCAACTCCTGCGAGACCGCCTCACCCGCCACCACCAGCGTCGAGACCGACGGCACCGACCCCGGATCCAACGCCGCCAACACCGAGGGAATCAACGTCGCATGCGTCACCGCCTGATCCCGGATCAACGCCACCAACTGCGGCCCCGGCAAACGCGACTCACCCGGCGCCAACACCAACCGCGCCCCGGTCAGCAACGCCATACACACCTCGAACACGATCGCGTCGAACCCCGGCGACGAGAACTGCAACACCACACTGCCCGGCGTCACCCCCAGCGCCTCCACCTGCGCCCGCACCAACGACGCCACACCCCGATGCGCCACCGTCACACCCTTGGGCACACCCGTGGAACCCGAGGTGTAGATCATGTACGCGCCACTGTCCGCCGTCAGCGCACCACCGCGCTCCGCATCGACCAGATCCGCCGACGAGTAGGACGCCAGCAACTCCAGACACACCGGATCATCCACCAGCACCCGCGCCCCCGCGAACGGCTCAGCAGCCCACAACGTCTCGGACGAAGTGATCAGACACACCGGATCCGCATCCGCCAGCATGTGCCGGATCCGCTCCGGCGGATACGCCAGATCCACCGGCACGAACACCCCGCCGGCCTTCACCACCGCCAGCACCGAGACCACCCACTCCACCCCACGCGGCAAAGCCACCACCACCGGCGCCTCCCGGCAAACACCCGCAGCCACCAGCACCCGAGCCAGCCGATTCACCCGCACATTCAACTCACCGTAAGACCACCGCGAACCCTCACACACCAACGCCGTCGCCGAGCCATCCCGAGCCACCTGCCGCTCGAACAACCCCACCACCGACGCCGACTCCACAGCGACACCGGCACCCGAACCCGCCGCCAACACCACCGACCGCTCGCGCTCGGACAGCACCTCGATCCGCCCGACCAGCCGCCCCGGATCAGCCGCCACCAACTCCAGCAACCGAACCAGACGATCCGCCAGACCCCGCACAACCTCAGCACCGAACACATCAGGCCGGTAAGCGAGGTCGAACCGCAGGCTTGCGCCGGGGAACACCGCGAGACTCAGCGGATAGTGGGCAAAGCCGCGGGATTCGCTGCTGCCGGCCGGGAGGACGTCCAGGTCCTCGCCGCGGAGAAAGCCCGCGTCCCAGAAGTCGTCCTCCGACTGCTGGGCGAAGTTCCCGAACGCCGTGGACGTGTCGAACAGTTCGCCGAGTCCGGTCTGGCGTTGGATCGCCGGCAGGCTCAGGTAGTGGAACGGGGTCAACGCAGCCTGCTGCTCCTGAATCCGCCCCAACAACCCCTCCAACGACTCACCCGGATCCAGCGACACCCGCACCGGAACCGTATTGATCAACAACCCGACAATGTCCTCCACCCCCGGCAACTCCGGAGGCCGACCCGACACCGTCGCACCGAACACCACATCCCGCTGACCCGTCACCCCAGCCAGCAACAACGACCACACACCCTGCACCACCGTGTTCAACGTCAAACCCCGCGACCGCGCCACCACACCCAACGCGGCACTCGTCTCCACACTCAAAGCGCCAACCACCCGCGCCGGCAACACCGACAACGACGCATCCACCCCCGGAGCCACCAAAGTCGGCTCCTCCAGACCCTCCAGAACCCGACCCCACACCCCCAAACCCGCATCACGATCCTGCACCGAGAGCCACGCCAGATAATCCCGGAACTCCACCACCCCCGGCAGAACCGACCCATCACCCCCCGACTTGTACAACTCGAACAGATCACCCAACGCCCGCGACATCGACCAGCCATCCCACACCATGTGATGACTCGTCACCACCAACACATGACGATCCGCCGCCAACCGAACCAGCAACACCCGCACCAACGGCGGCACCGCCGGATCAAACCGCACCAGACGATCCGCCTCCAACAACCCCCGCACCCGCTCCGCCTGCACCCCCTCCTCAAGACCGGAGAGATCCACCTCCCGCCACGGAACCTCCACCCCACCCGCAACCACCTGCACCGGCTCACCCGAACGCCGCACCACAAACCCCGCACGCAGACTCGCATGCCGCCCCAACAACGCCCCGAACGCACCCCGCAAACCCACCACATCCACCACACCCGACAACACCAACGGCGCCTGCATCAGATACGGATCAGCCTTCTCCTCATCAAACAACGCATGGAAAAGCAGACCCTCCTGAAGAGGCGTCAACGGCCACACCTCCTCCACCGACCCGAACCCCGCCCCAATCTCCACCAACTCATCAGCATCCAACGACACCAACGGCTCACCCACCGGCACGAACCCGGTGCCGGCGCCGACCTCGGTGGCCGCCGCCGCCAGCGCCGCCACCGTCTCGCCCTCGAAGACGTCGCGATAGTCCACGACGAGTCCGGCGTCGCGCGCCAGGGTCACCAGTTGGATCGAGGTGATCGAGTCCCCGCCGAGCTCGAAGAAGCTGTCGTCGATCCCGACTTCTTCGAGCTCGAGCCCGAGGACCTCAGCGAACAGGCCGCACAGCAGCGTCTCCCGGGAGGTGCTCGGCGCCTGACCGCCCTCGGAACCGGCGAACTCCGGTATCTCGGCGATGTGCGAGCCTGAACGGTTCATTTCGTCGGCCTCTTTTCTGGGCAGTCGGATTGACGGTGCGTGTGGGGGCGGTGCGTGCGTGGTCGGTGGATCAGCCGTGCGCTACAGCAGCACGCGGCAGGTGGGGTCGGCGCCGTCGCCGAACAGATCGCGGCTGACGATGATCTTCCGCAGCCAGCGGTCGGTGCCGTCGTACCGCGCCTTGAAGGACTCCCGGGCGTGCACGACACTGTGGTTGTCGATGATCAGCAGCGTGCCCTGGGCCGCGACCAGCGGCCGGCGCACCCGGTCCAGCTCGACCTGCAGCGCGGTCAGCGCCCGCTCGGCCGTCGGATCGTCGCCGATGCACCGCATGTAGGGCACGTCCAGCCGGATGTTCGGGTCCAGCACGTCGCCGAAGAGCACGGAGACCGGCTGCGGATGGTCGCGCATCTCGATCGCGCGCTGCAGTGCCGGGTCGTCCGGCGCCCGCAGCTCCAGCTGCCGGATGTGCTCGTCGTCGGGCAGGATGTGGAAACGGTCCTCGAACAGCACCCTGCGGTACTCGTCGCTGAGCACGACGTCGCGGATCGCCGCCGCATAGGTGGGCACGGCGTCGTGGTTGCGGACGCCGAACAGCATGATGTAGTCGCAGGAGTCCGGGCGGAACGCGTCGTCGGTGTGGAACATCAGGAACGCGTCGCTGCCGTGTCCGCTCTCCCGTCGCTCGTCGCCCCGGATCGGGAAGACGTCCTGGATGAGCCGGCCGCGCTGCAGCGTCGCCCAGGAGAACGGATCGCCCAGGACCGAGGCGCAGAGCGCCATGTAGACGTCGGATTCGATCGTCGAGTCGTAGCCGTCGGGACGCTCCCAGTGCTGCGGGGTCGGCCCGACGGCCGCGTCGCCGACCGGGAAGCCGTGCACCTGGCAGGCCGTCGAGGACCGGTCGTTGCGGAAGTCCTCGAGAAAGCCGCGCAGGCCCTCGGGCACCAGACCCTGGCACCCCGCGTACTTCTGGTAGAACTCCGGTTCGACGGGAGAGAGCCCGCTCTCCACCAGCTCGCGCTGGCCGTCCAGCAGAACGTCGACCTCGGGTCGTTTCAGCGTGTATTCCCTTGTGCGCGCGTACGTGGCGTACATATGGCATCCTCCGACACCAGTTCGGGTTCACTTCCAGGACCGATCATCTTCACTCCGATCTTCACCGATCCCTATCCAGGCGGAAATCCGATCGAAGCCAACTCATCCGCGCGGATTCCGGCGGCATACGCCGTACCGAAATCGGATGTCGTGCTGCCCGCGATCTCTCCGCCGTCGATGACGATTTCCTGACCGGTGATGAACCGTGCTTCCTCCGACGCCAGGTAATAGAAGGCGGATGCGATCTCCTCGGGGTCGGCATGCCGGCCCGCCGGAATCCGGACGTTCACCGCGTCGAGCATCTGGGGCGTGTACTCGGCGAGTTGCATCGGCGTAGACACGGCGCCGGGTGACACGCAGGCCACCCGGATCCTCGGGCTCAGCTCCATGGCGAACGTGCGGCAGAGCGCGAGCACGCCGGCCTTCGTGGCGTTGTAGTCCGCGTAGTACGGGAAACCCCGGTGCGCGTTGACGGACGAGGTGGCGAGCAGCACGCCGGAGCCTCGCTCCGCCATGCGGCGGGCCGCCGCCTGCCACATCGCCAGCACACCCAGCATGTTGACCTCGGCCAGCCGGCGCGCCTCGAACTCGGTGATGTCGAAGACACCATGCCGAATGCTGATCCCGGCATTCGCTATCGCGACGTCGATCCGTCCGTGTTCGTCATGGACAAGGCCGACGGCCCTTTCCACCGCGGACCAGTCGGCGATGTCGGTCTCGATCCAGGAGACGCCTTCGGCGGCTGAGTCCGGCGGCTGCACATCGAGGTTGTAGACCTGGTCCCCCGCCCTTAGGAATCGCAGCGCGGTCGCGCGGCCGATGCCGCTCGAAGCGCCGGATATCAGAATGACTCGCACGAGAACCTCCAGTCAGAAGTTAGACGCTCCCACCATCGTGGCAGCGAAGCCTTTTGATATCCCAGGCATTTCCCCGGCAATTGTCTTGAGCAGGCCGGGAATTCGCCCGAGGGTCCGGCTCGCGAACCGGATCAGCCCATTTCGAAAATCAGGTCCCGCAGCAGTTCGCTGGCGCCGGCGGCGATGGTTCCCGCGATCGCGTCGCGATGGAGGCGGGCCGCGGCCGCCTCGTCGCGATAGCCGCGGGCGCCCTGGTACTGGACCAGCGTCTGAGCGGCGGCGACGGCCAGTTCGGTGGCCTTGAGCTTGAGGATCGAGGCGACCCGGGTGTCGAGGCGGCCTCGGCTGTGCAGCCAGGCCGCGTGGTACGCGTAGTTCCGGACGAGTGCCAGATCGCTGTCGAGCTCGGCGATCCGATGCCGGACCGCCTGGTTCGCGGCGAGGGGCGCGTCTTTGACCTGGTGGTCGCGGACGAACCGGTTGAGCAGTTCCAGGCAGTGCGCGACGCCGCCGACGGCCAGGAGGCCCGCCGCCAGACGCTCGAAGTCGAGTCCGCGCATGAGGTGCATCAGTGCCTTGTCCCGCCGCCCGAGAAGCCGGTCCGCGGGGACCGCGACGTCGGAGAACTCGACGTCGCACACGTCCGCGCTGTGCCAGCCCAGCATCGGCCGAGGGGTACGCGACACGCCCGGGCTGTCCGCGTCGACGATCACCAGGCTGGCACCGCTCAGGCCCCGGCCGCCTCGCTCCTCGCCGGTTCTGGCGAGCACGACGAAGAAGTCGGCCTGGGACCCGTTGGCGATGTGGCACTTGCGGCCGGTGACCCGGTAGCCGAGTTCGCCCACGGGCTCCGCACGCGTGCCCAGATGACGCAGATCCGACCCGGCGTTCTCCTCGCTGATCGCCAGCGCCGCGATCCGCTCTCCCCGGCGAGCCGCCGGCACGTAGGCTTCCTGTTGCTCGGCCGTGCCGAAGAGCAGCAGGTAGGAGAGCGCCATGTACGCGTGGACGCCGACCGCGGCGCGGATTCCGGCATAGCCGGTTCGGCCGAGTTCCTCGAGGAAGACGGCGCTGCTCAGGAAGTCCTCACCGTCGTGGCCGAACTCCAGCAGCCCGGCGGAACCGAGCGCCCGCCACCCCTGCCGGGAGACGAACCCCCGGGCTTCCCACTCGTCCGCATGCGGAATGACGCAACGGTCGAGCTCGTCGCGGATCCGCGAACGGAGGGCGAGGTGTTCGTCGGTGAGCCCGGAGACGTCGTCGGCGGGAAGCGTCAGGACACTGTTCATGCCTCCGCGTCCCTCGCCTGCCGGGTCGACAGCAGGGCACTGCGGTCGACCTTGCCCGTCGCCGACAGCGGCAGCGACGCGCAGATCTCGATGTCCGAGGGAATCATGTAGCCGGGCAGCCGCTCGCGCAGGAAGGCGCGGATCGACTGCCGGGTGAGGCTCTCGTCCGCCGGCACCGCGAACGCCACGAGCCGCTTCTCGCTGTAGGCGTTCGCCTCGTAGGTGACATAGCTCTGCTTGACCTGGGGATGCATGTCGAGATGATGGGCGACCTCGCCCAGCTCGATCCGGAAGCCGTTGATCTTCACCTGGTCGTCGAGCCGGCCCTGGAAGACCAGGTTCCCGTCGTCGTCGAGATAGGCGCGGTCACCGGTCCGGTAGAGCCGTTCCACGACGCCGTCGATCTCGCCCTCGACGAAACGCTCGCGAGTCTCCTCCGGTCGCCCCAGATATCCCGGACTGAGCCCGGGGCCGGCCAGCAGTACCTCGCCGACCTGGTCTGGAGAGCAGAGTTCGCCCGCCTCGACCACGTACGCACGGGTGTTCTGGATCGGGCGGCCGATGGGCAGGGCCGTCTGGTCCGCGGCGAGCCGCCGGACCGGGTAGTAGGTGGCGAACGTCGTGCACTCGGTCGGACCGTAGACGCTGACGAGCCGGTCCGGTCCGTAACACTGCAGCGCCTTCTCGATGTGCGTCAGCGAATGCGCCTCACCGCCGGTGAGGATCGTCTCGACGCACGCGAGGGTCTGCGGCGCCTCGTCCACGATCGTGTTGAACAGGGCCGTCGTCAGGAACACGACGGTGACACCGTGGGTCTCCAGGACCTGCCGGAGTTCGGAGAGGCTGACGTAAGGGAGCGGATAGAGCACGCAGGTCCCGCCGTGCAGCAGCGCACCCCAGATCTCGAACGTCGCGGCGTCGAAGGAGGCGGTGGCCAGCTGCAGCAGCCTGCTGTTCTCGTCCAGGCGCGCGTAGGTGGCGCCGAAGACCAGCCGGGTGATGCTGCGATGCCGGATCGGGACGCCCTTGGGCCGGCCGGTCGAACCGGAGGTGAAGTTGATGTAGGCGATGTCCTCGGGAGCCACCGACGTCGCGGGATTCTGAGATTCCCCGGTCAGGTCGGGCCCGCTCACGGGCAGGACCCGGCATCCCGGGAAGCGGTCCCCCGCCGGGACGGCGGGATTGGACAGGACATGGGTGCAGTTCGCGTCGTCCAGCAGAGCCTTTATTCGCTCGGCCGGCCACGAGGCGTCGAACGGCAGATACGCGGCTCCGCACTTGACCACGGCCAGGAGCGCGACGATCAGCTCCGGCGAGCGCCCCAGGAGCACGCCCACCGCCTCGCCGGGCCGCAGCCCGGACTCCGTCAGCCGCGCGGCCAGGACGTTCGCCTGCCGGTTGAGCTCCCGGTAGCTCAGGACGGTGTCCCCGTGGATCACCGCCACCGCGTCGGGAGCGCGGTCGGCACAGCGCTCGAAGAGCTCTTTGACGCTCTCCCCGTCGGGATAGGGGACACCGGTCTGATTGATCCGGCGGTGGGCTGCCAGGGCTTTGTCGTCACAAATCAGGTTCAGCATGGGGCACCTCCATCGTGCGGTCGAGGTCTCGGGCGGGCGGCCGCGGTGCGTTGCGCGCCGCAACCGCCCGCCCGAGAGTCCTTCCTTCCGAGACCGCGCCGGCCGCGGTCAGCTCTGCCGGGTCGGGAACGGGTATCCGTTGACCGTGGTCTCGACGAACCGGTTGTGGCCGTACTCGTCCTTCCCCGAGGTCAGGACGTTGCCGAACTTCTCCAGGCTGGCACCGCCGCCGAACTCCTCGAGCGCGTCCGAGTACGGATAGACCCGTACGGAGGTCGGCAGGTAGCGGGCCGCGAAGCCGAGCCGCATCTCGTCGGTGCGGGCGCTGTGCGGGTGGGACGCGTGCATCAGCGTCGACCAGAAGATGATGAACTGGCCCTGGCGCATCACCTGGGACTCGGCCTTGGCCTCGTCCGGCTTCCAGTCGGGGTCCTTCTGCAGCTGCCGGTAGTCGTAGCCGAAGAAACCCCGCTTGACTCCGTCCTTCTCCACCTGGTTGATGGTCTCGGCGTCGTAGCTCATGGTCTTGGACTCGTCGTAGTTCATGGTCTTGTGGGAGCCGGGGATGAACTGCAGGCAGCCGTTGTCGACGGAGGCCTCCGTGAACGCCGCCCAGACGGTGATGGTGCCGCCGAACTCGGCGTCCTCGGGCCAGACGATCTGCGGGTGCTTCGAGCCGGCCACGTTGGAGAAGTTGTCGGCCTGGTGCCAGTCGGTGCCCTCGTCGCCCGGGTACTTGGGGAAGAACTCGCTGCGCCAGCACAGGGTGTCGCGGCCGAGGATGCTCGCCACCCGGTCGACGATCTCCGGGCGGGTGATGTGCTCGGCCAGGAAGTCGACGTCCAGGTGACGGTCGTAGTTGGACAGGTTGGTGTTGCCCGAGATCGACTGCTTGGCGCTGTAGATCGCCTTGCGGGTGTCGATCAGCTTCGGGCGCAGCGCCTTGAGGTTCTGCGCCATCTCCGCCGTCTCGTACAGGTCGAACGGGCCGATGAACCCGTTGCGGTGGAACTGCTCGAGTTCGGCCGGGCTCAGTTCGAAGGTCTCTCGTTCCATTTCTCGCCTTTCGCGGATCGCCGACCGCCCACCGGGAGCGGCTCGGCCTACGGGAAGTCAGGGGTCGTGGGGCCGGCGCCGGGCTACGGCTTCTTCGAAAGGACGACACCGAACTGCAGGCCGGTGGAGTCGGCACGCGGGTCCGGCTCGGCGACGGCCTCGACGGTCAGGCCGAGCCGCTCGAACAGCGCGTCCCACCACTCGCGGGTCTGCAGCCGCTGCTCGGTGACCGTGTGGATGAGGAAGTAGGGGTTGTAGAACGCGAGCGCCAGTCCGTGGCTGCCCATGACGGGGGCGAGCGGCTTGTGGTCCATCTCGACGACCATCCACCGCGCCTCGGGGTAGGCCTCGAACGTGTCCGCGAGCAGGCGCTCGACGACTTCCTGGCCTTCCTGCTGCAGGACCTCCTGGAGTACGAACGCGGTCATGAAGCAGATGCCGCGGCCGCCGTCGGGGAGGCCGAGCCGCGTCGCGTCCTGCGCGGCGCCCTGCACCAGCTCCATCCGGCCGTCGAGTCCGAGGTCGGCGCGGCGGCGCTCGCCGAGGGTGATCGACCCCGCGTTCGGCTCGACGCCGAGGCCGCGCAGGCCGGGCTTGACGACCAGCAGGTCCATCAGGAAGCTGCCGTCGCCGCAGCCGAGGTCCACGATCTTCTCCGGCCCGCCGTCCACTTCCACCTGGGCGAGCAGCTTCTCGACCAGCGGCAGCGCGTCGTAGGCACCGATTCCGCAGCTGCCCTCGCCGACCTTGGTCGTGTTGCGCGACGCGTAGATCGACCCGTCCCGGAGCACGTCCCCGAGCTGGTCCATGGACGGGGCGTAGCCGCCGACCAGCATCTCGTACCAGGGGGCGAAGGTCTGGACCTCCACGCCCCGGGAGCTGAGGGACCAGCCGTCGTCGAGCACCGTGTAGCCCTCGTTGCGCAGGTAGCGCAGAAGGCCGCCGACGCGGTACGCGTCGAGTTCGAGGCGCTCGGCGAGGGCCTCGGCCGACAGGCCCGGCTCCTTCACGAGGGCCGCGAACAGGCCCTCGTGGAGGGCGTGGTGCAGGGCCTGAGCCAGGAAGAAGTAGCGGACCGGCTGCGTGTTGTGGATCAGTCGGCGTTCGAAATCGTCGTCGAGCATGAAGGATTCGCCTTCCTTAAAAGGTGATCAGGTGAGCGGCCGGGCCTACCCGTCCGAGATGGTGGTGTGGTGCTGTTTCGCTACTTCGCGACGCGGCCGAGGCTGGCGCCGAGGCGCGCCTGGTCGTCCCAGGAGCCGACACTGATCCGCAGCCAGCCGGCCAGGCCGACCGCCGCGCAGTCCTTGACCCGGACGAGGTCGCGGTCGAACTGGCGGGACATGGGCGCTGACGCCCATTCCCACGGCTTGGCCAGGACGAAGTTCGTCTCGGTCTCACGGACCTCGGCGAACAGTCCGCTGCCGCGCAGGGTCTCGCACAAGGCGGTCCTCGCCTCAAGGACGTGCGCGGTGAGGCGCACCATGAATTCGGGCTCTTCGAGGAGTCCCGCGGCGGCGTTGAGGCTGACCGCGTCGATCGGCATGAAGCGGCGTACCGGTTCCAGCCGCTCGATGACCGTGGACTCGCCGATCAGGCAGCCGAGTCTGATGCCGGCCAGCCCGGCGGCCTTGGAGAAACTCCGGTAGACGAGCAGGCCCTTGTCCACGGCGCCGTCCGGAGCCTCGTCGCGGGCGGCGTGCAGGACGCTCGGACGCGTGGAGAACTCGTGGTAGGTCTCGTCGATGAACACGTACTGCGCTTTTGCACGTACCGCGTCGATCCACGCGGCCGGCAGCAGGTTTCCCGTCGGATTGCCGGGCTGAGCCAGGAAGACCATGTCCCCCTCGCCGAGCCCCTGATCCGGCGGCGATGCCGGCTGCCAGTCCGGGCCGAGCGCGATCGGGTGGAACCGCTTGCCGTTGGCCCGGATCCGGTCCTCGTACCCGTCGAAACCGGGGCGCGTGCCCCAGCCTCGCTCGACGAGCGAGAGGGCGATGTCCACCGCCTCGTCGACGCCCGCGGTCAGCAGGATCCGGTCCGGAGCGACCCCGACGTGGGCGGCCGCCAGTTCGGTCACCTCCTCCATCAGGCCACGGGGATAGCGGTGCAGCCGTCCCGCGGCGTCGATGACGCGCTTGGCCGCCAGGGCCGGCGGTCCTATCGGGCTTTCATTCCAGTCGAGCAGCGCTTCTCCGTCAGCCGGCGCATGGGCCGCAACCACTTTCCCGCCTCCGATTCTTCCTTTCCGGCTCTTTCTCTTGTCATTTATTACTATGCCGCGCCGTCCGGAGCCTTTCCAGGCAACGATCCGGCAATTGCATGCGGCAGTTCGGATTGCGGTAGCCGCCCCCGGAAGGGTTCAGCTGTAGGCCTCGTCGAGGACCCCGGGAATCCCGGACACGCCGCCGATGAACGCACTCAGCGCGTCGGCGACGACCGCGAGGTTGCCCGGATCGAGAAGGAAGAAATGGTCACCGGGATAGATCCGGATATCGCAGTGCCCGCTGGTCCGGGCCGCCCACGCATCCAGATCGCGCACGTCGACATAGGGGTCCTCGGAGCCCGCGAGCACGGTCAGCGGCTGAGTCAGCAGCCTGGTCTCGGCGACGTGCGAGGCCTCGATGTCGAGCTCGGTGTCGTGCCGGAAGAGCTGGATCAGCCGATCGCGCCAGTACGGCTCGCCGAGCAGCTGCGGAGCGGTGTTGCCCAGCTCGTCGAGGAACGAGCCGACCTCTTCGTCGGACATGGCGAGGATGGGGGCCAGCGCGACGTGCGCGGGCCGCCGGGCGCTGACGATGATCCCGGAGCAGATCTCCGGCACCGACCGGGCCAGGGCGACGGCGAGGCTCGCGCCCAGGCTGTGGCCGAGCAGGAAGGTCGGCAGCTCCGGGCGCGCGGCGAGGTCGTCGACCACGCCCCGCATGATCTCGGGGAAGGTCGTCGCGGCCGGTTCGCCGAACCGGCGCTCGCGGCCGGGCAGCGCCACGCCGAGCAGCTCGACGGAGTCCGGCAGCAGGGTCACGAGCGGCCGGAGCGCGCTCGCGCCGGCCGCGGCGTACGGGAAGACGACCAGACGGCAGCTGGGTGCGCCGCCGGCCTTGCGCAGAGGGAAAATCCAGTCCGGCCTCTTAGACATGTGATCAGGACCTTTCTGCTCCGAATCCGTATCAGGCGATAGAGGCGATCGGCCGAGCGGCGGGGCCCGAAGGACCCCGCCGCCGACCCGCCCGTTGCTGTCAGGCGGTGCCCGGGTCGCCGCCGCCGACGCCGACGGCCCGGCTGTTGCGGAAGATCGCCGCCGCGATCGCGCGCAGGCACCCGTCCTCGTAGAGGTCGTCCGGCGGGAGCGCGTCGTCGCCGAAGTCCTGCTCGGCGCGGGCGATCAGCCGCGTCGCGGCCAGCGAGGTGCCGCCGACCGAGAAGAAGTCGCTCTCCGCGCCCTCCACCCGCAGCCCGAGGCTGCGGCAGTTGTCGACGACCCAGGTCTCGATCTCCTCCTGACTGGAAGTCCGGCGTCCGTTCTCGGTCGCATTGGCGCTCATACTCTCTCCTCATTTCTGGTTATCACGGAGTGAATCGGGATACTGGAATTGATGCGTACGCCGGATTCGGCCCGCAGTTTGGCAGCCAGATCATCGATCGTGGCGCAGGCGTAAAGGTCGGCGACGGTGATGTCCCAGGCCGGAAGTGTGCGTTCGAGAATCGCCTGGACGCGGATCATCAGCAGGGAATCGCCGCCGACGTCCAGGAACCAGTCGCTGTGGCAGAAGTCGCGGTGTCCCAGGACTTTCCGCCACGCGTCGGCGATGACGTCTTCGATGTCGTCACCGAGGATCACCTCCGGTCCGGTCTGCACGAGGTCGGCCTCGGCGATCGTCGCGGCGTCGGCCTCGACACCGGACTCGACAGCGGTCTCGGTACCGCTCTCGGCCCCGGACGGAGTCTCGTCGACCACCGTCCACACCTGCGGCAGCGCGTGGCCGGGAAGTCGCTGAGCGGCGAAGGACCGCAGCGTCGCGGGCAGCGGAGAGCCGGTCAGAGTCCTGATGGCGGCCACGATCCGTCGACCGCTGTCGTCCTCCGGCTCGACGTCCACGACGGCGTCGAGGACATCCGGGTGCCGGCGCAGGACGCCCGCCACGTGGTCGAGATCGACACGGAAGCCGAGGATCTCCACCTGGCGGTCGCGCCTGGCTATCAGCCTGAGGTCGCCGTTGGCGTCCCAGCGCACCACGTCACCGGTCCGGTAGAGGTGGAGCCCGGTATCCGGGGCGAAGGCGCCGAAGACCTCTGCGGTCTCGGCCGGCATGCCCGCGTATCGCAGGGCCAGGCCGTCACCATGGACGAACAGTTCACCGATCCCGCCGGGCGGGACGGGGCGTCCTGAGGAGTCCAGCACCATGACACCCGTGCCCTGAATCGGCTTGCCGATCGGCAGGGCCGCGACCGTCGCGGCCGCGGGGTCCTCGACGTGGTAGACGGTGGTGAACAGCGTGTTCTGCGGCGATCCGAATCCGCACGTGACTCTCAGCCCCGGACTGCCTTGAAGTACGCGCGCCACCTGCGCGGGAGGTATGACGTCGCCTCCGGTGAGGAGCTGGCCCACCGTCCGGAACGCGTCCGGCCTGGAGTCCGCGACCTGGCGGAAGAGGTCGGCGGAGAGCCAGAGACCGGTGACGGCCCGCGCCTGCAGGAAATTCGCCAGCGCATCCGGGGTGACCACGCCGTCCGGGTAGATCTCCACTGTCCGTCCGGCAAGCAGCGGAGCGAAGATTTCCAGCAGGGACGCCTGGCCGGCCAGCGGCGTGTGACGCAGGAAACGGATACTCGACCCCTGGGACAGGTACTCCGGGTGATGAGCGAGCCGGAGGACCGCGCGGCAGGGAATCAGGGTGCCCTTCAGCACGCCGTCGGATCCGGAAGTCATGGTGACGCAGGCGACGCGCTCGGGATCCGCAGCGGCCGGCGGCGGAGTCGAGACATCGGCGACGGGTGACTCAGGACTGACGACGGGCAGGCAGACGCGCCGCTCCCCCTCGGCACCGAGACGCGCGAGCCGGTCGTGATCGCCGACGATCACACGGACACCGGCGCGGTCCAGGATCGCCGCCGTCACCGCGGGTGGGTCATCGGCATCGACGGCGACATACGCCGCCCCCGCGCGGAGAATCCCCAGGACGGCAATGATCTCCTCCGCGGAACGGCGCACCGCGATGGCCACACAGTCGCCTTCCTTGACCCCGGCGGCGGCGAGCTGGGCTGACTGGCTCGCGGCGGCATCGACGAGTCGGCGATAGCTGACGGTGCGGTTCGGGTCGGCATCGCGAATCGCGATCGCCTCCGGGCACCTGTCCGCGGCTTCTTCGATCAGCTGCCACAGGCCGGTGGCGGACGTAGCGCCGACGACGGGACCCGACTGGAGTTCCTCCAGCCGACGCTGCTGGGCCTCGGTGATCGTCGTGACGAGGGCCAACGGGCCGTCCGGGTTCGAGGCCATCTCGACCAGGGCGCGATCGAAGCTGCCGACGAGGTCCGTCGCCTGCTCGCAGGACAGGACCGAGGTCGCGTACTCGAGTTCGAGCGTGGCATCCGCCCCCCACCCGAGCAGGGTGATCATCGCGTCGTAGGCCGTTCCCCCGGTGTGGCCGACCCGGACGTCGAACGTGACGTCCCCCGCCTTGAGCACGGGCCGCACCACTTCGCTGCGGTCTCCGAAGGCGATCTGTGCCAGCGGGTTGCGAGACGGGTCTCCGCCTGCTGACAAGGCCGCCACCAGGTCCTCGAACGGGACGCTGCCGAAAGCGAGCGCCTGCCGGGTCGCCCCGGCCGTCTGGCGCACATAGTCCGCGACGCTGCCGTCCACCGGGATCTCGCACGCGACCGTGCCGAGCCCGGTGGGACCGCCGATCACCTGCATCGCGGCCGCGGAGGAACGTCCGATCGTGGGAACCCCGACGATGAGGCGGCTGAGCGCTCCTCTGCGCGCGACCACCAGCGCCCAAGCGGCCAGCAGTACGGTGTTACGGCTCACCTTGAGGGAACTCGCGAGGCTGACACACCCCGACTTGGCCTCGTCCGTCAGAGCGAACGGAAGCCGGAGGCCGCTGAAGGTCCGCGTCTCGGGACGTTCGAGGTCGGAGGCGATCTCCACGGCGGTGGGCCAGCCTGCGAGCATCTCCGCGCGTCGCGGCAGGCGGTCCCGGGACAGCGCGGCGTGCTCCGCCTCGGCGATGATCTCCATGCCGGGAACCGGATCGCCGTCGTGCTCGCCACCGTCGCTGTCGGCGACACCGGCACCGCGCTCGGCGGCGTACGCGGTGATGATCTCGTTCCACAGGAGTCCGACGCTCGCGCCGTCCAGGACGGTGTGGTGCGCCAGAATGGAAAGGAACAGCCGTTCCGGCCCCGCGTGGGTGAGCACGAACGCGACCGGCGGCCGGTCATACGGCCGGAGAAGCTGCGGCGCCGTCGGCGCGAGCAGCCGGTGCAGAACCTCGATCCGGTCCGCGTTCGGCGGCAGCGACGGCAGGTCCTGTTCGATGACGATCGGCTGCCAGGACGACAGAACCCTGCAGCCGAGCTCGCCTGTGTCGGCGTCGCGGGTGAAGACGGTGCGCAGTGCGGTGTTGCGCCGGGTGGCCCGCGCCAGGACCGCCTTGAGCCGGGGAAGGTCGAGGCCGCCGGCGATCTCGGCGGTGACGAGCAGGTGGAACGGCGAGGGCTTCCCGGTCAACGGTCCTTCGACGGCGAGCATGCCCTCCTGCGCCCGGGTGACCCGGGTATGCCAATCCAATGATTCGGCGACGCCGATTCCCGCCGGCCTGTTCATCTGCTCTCCTCGTACGTCCGCAGGCCGACCTCGTCCGGGGTGAACCGGACCGGCAGGCTGCTCAGGCCGGTCAGGAAGTTCGAGTGGAAATGCGTGACCGGGCCGGTGACCTCGAACCGCGTCGTGAAGGTGCGCAGCGCGGCCAACAGGGCGCTCACTTCGGTCCGCGCGAGGAAGGCGCCGAGGCAGAAATGCGGCCCGTAGCCGAAGGCGAGGTGCTTGTTCGGCGTGCGTCCCAGATCGAACTTGTCGGGCTCGGGGAAGACGGCCTCGTCACGGTTGGCCGAGGTGTGCCACACCGTGACGACCTCGCCGGGCTGGATCTCCTGACCGTTCAGGGTGACGCGCTCCACGGCGGTCCGGCCGAAGTGCATGGTGGGCGTGGCCCAGCGCAGGGCCTCGTCGCAGGCCGTGTCGAGGCCGACGCGGCCCTCCCGGAGGTTCTCCCACTGCTCCTGGTCGTGGGCGAGGGTGTAGACCGCGTCGTTCATGGTCAGCCGGCTGGTCTCCTCGCCGCCGAGGATGAGGCTGTAGCAGTTGAGCACGATCTCGTCCCGGGCCAGCGGCTTGCCGTCGATCAGGGCGTTCGTCAGGATACTGATGACGTCCTCGGAGTCCTTCCCCCGGCGCTGCGTCATCAGGTCCGCGAAGTAGAGCAGGATGTCGCTGCGAGCCGTCCACGCGTCTTCCTCGGGCTGGTCCGCGTCGTCCGAACTGAGCGCGGACCTGGTCCTGGACAGCAGGAACTCGCGGTCGCACTCGGGGACCCCGAGGAGGTCGGAGATCGTGGTGATCGGGACGAACTCCGAGACCTCGGTCGCGAAGTCCCCCTCCCCCCGGCGCACCGCGTCGGCGACCAGGCGGTGGGTGTTCTCCCGCACGCGCTCGGTGACTGCGGCCATGGCTCGCGGCGAGAACGCCTTCAGGAGCACGTTGCGCACGTCGCGATGGCGCGGCCCGTCGGTCACCGCCAACATCCGGCCGCTCGCGGAGTCCTCCCCGGCGAGCAGCGTGACGAGCACGTTTCCCTTCTCCGAGGTGTAGTTCTGGTTGTCGCGGTACACCGTCATCGCGTCGGCGTACCGGCTCACCACCCAGAAGCCGGGGCGGCCGGCGGCCTCGGGATGCCAGTACACCGGGTTCTCCCGGCGCAGCCGGCGCCAGTAGTCGCCCAGATCGGCTCCGGCGAAGGTCTCCGGATCCGTCAGGTCGACCTCCTCGACGAGTTGGCGGCCCCGTTCGAGGGCCAGATCGGTAACCACGAATACAACCTCCGCTGCAAGTCGTGCGGACGGCACGACGTCGGGACCGGGACTGTCTCGATTGGACGCCGTCCGCCCCGCTCCCCGCCAGGCATCGGATCGGCAACTCCCGGTGCCGCCGAACTGCCTGGTCCCTGCCTGTTCGACGCCGTCGCGCCGTAGAACACTGAAAAAGGCCCCCCATTTTCCGAATTACGGAGACCGACCGTGTCCGACACATCATCGACGGCGGACCTCCGCCCTTCGCTCTGGCGCGACACCGACTACGTGGGATGGTGGACCGGAAACACGCTCTCCGCCCTGGGGACGAGCGTCTCGGCCATCGCCTTCCCGCTCCTCGTCCTGGGCATCACGGGATCGGTCACGAAAGCCGGCCTCATCGGCTCGGCGAATCTGATCGGCATACTCGTCACCACACTCTGGGGCGGGGCGCTGGCCGACCGGGCCTCCCGGCGCGCGATCCTGATCACCGGCCCGCTGGTGCAGGCAGCGGTACTGGCGGCCGTCGCGATCCTCGTCCACGGCGGCCGGACCCACCTGACGCTGCTGGTCCTCGCCGCGCTGGCGAGCGGCCTGTGCTCGGGAGTCGTCCTCGGAGCGAGCACACCGGCGCTGCGTCGCATCGTTCCCGGAGACCAGCTGGCGACCGCGAACGGCCAGGCGATGGCCCGCGACATGGGCGCCCAGCTACTCGGCTCCCCGCTCGGCGGCATCCTGTTCGCCGCCGCCCGCTGGCTTCCGTTCGGCGCCGACGCGCTCTCCTTCGTCTTCGCGGCGCTCGGCGCGCTGAACATCCGCAAGCCGCTCGGCCCGGACCGGTCGCAGGAGCCGAAGACCACGATGACCAAGGACGTCGCCGAGGGCATCAGGTTCGTGCGGAACCAGCCGTTCCTCCGCTTCGTCGTGGTCATGGCGTCCGTCATGAACATGCTCGCCCAGGCGTTCCTGCTGCTCCTGATCGCCCTGGTCCGCTACCGCGGGGGCAGTTCGAGCGCCGTCGGCGTGGTCACCGCCATGACGGTGGCCGGCGCGCTGGCGGGATCGTTCTTCGCCCCGGCACTGGCCCGCCGTGTGAAAGCCAGGCTCCTGCTGTGCGCCGCGGTCTGGTCGTTCACGGTAGGGGTCGCGCTCATCGCCGTCGTGCCGGCGGTCTGGCAGATGGCCGTGGTCGTGTGCCTCGCCCAGGTGGCCATGGTGCCGGTCAACGTGGTCCTCCAGACCTACGTCATGCAGACCGTCCCCGACCAACTCCTCGGCCGCGTAGCCGCGGTAAACCGCTTCGGCGCCTACGCCCTGGAGTGGCTGGGCCCGCTGCTCGCCGGCGCCCTCGCCGCCCTGTTCGGCGTGTCGGGCGGCATGATGGCGCTGCTCATCGTGCTGATACCCCTCGCCGTCGCCCTGATGGTGTCCCGCTCGCTCGACGTGCTGGACGAGCCGGTCGCCGCATTCGCCCAGTAGTCGGAGCGGCGCCTGGTCGGCGATCCACCGGAACGCCTGTCTTCCGACCAGGCGCCATGGAAGCCACAGACTCCTCAAGCATTGCCCGACGCCACAGGACCATCAACTGATCGCCGCGTCAGACGGCGCTCGTCAGCGAAAAGCCCGCCCGCCACGCCGCGCCGGCGCTAGATTCGTAACAGGAGCCACCTGTCGCAGAGTGCTGCCGAGAGCGAGGACCTCTATGCCCGCCGCCGCACCGACGTGTGCCGACGCCGTCATGGTCCTGCCGGGAATCATGGGCAGCGAACTGGTGGAGGTGGAGACTGGACGCGTGCTGTGGGGGCTGGCCGACCCCGGCTGGTACGTCCGTGCCTGGACGACGGGCGGTTCACTCTCCGCGTTGCGGCCTACACCGGAAGAGCTCGAGGGCCACGGCAGCCGCATCGCCGCGACGCGGCTGTTGCGGTTCCCGGCGTTCGCGCCCATCCTGCGCGGAGCCGAGCCGTACACCAAGCTCGTTGACGCCCTGGGACGCGTCGCCGCGCATCCGGCCGCAGTCGCCACGTTCCCGTACGACTGGCGCCTGCCCGTGTCGGTCAATGCGCGGCTGCTCGCCGAGGCGGCGCAGATGCACCTGGCTGCGTGGCGCGCCCATCCGGCCTGCCGCGCGGACGAGGTGCGGCTCGTGCTCGTCGCGCACTCCATGGGCGGCCTGATCGCGCGTCACTTCACCGACGAACTCGGCGGCGGAGAACTCGTTCGCACCGTCGTCACCCTCGGCACGCCGTTCTTCGGATCCGTCAAGGTGCTGAGCATGTGGAATTCCGGACGCGGCGGACCGGTTCCGTTGCCGCATCGGCGCCTGCGCGATCTGGCCGCGTCGCTGCCGTCCGTGCACGATCTGCTTCCGACGTACCGCTGCGTGGACGAGGGCGGCGACCGGCCGGCCCGACGGCTCACCCGCGCGGACGTCGCCGCGGCGGGCGGCGATGCCGAGCTGGCGGGTGCGGCGCTCGAACGGCGGCCCGAGCGGGCGCCCGGGCTCGGCCCGTCCACCCGTATGGTCGTCGGAGTCAGCCAGCCCACCGGCCAAAGCGTCAGCTTGCGCGACGGTGTGGTGACCGAGCACCGGCACATCTGCCAGGACACCGCCGACGGCGGTGTGCGACGGGTGGACCGGGGCGGAGATTCGACTGTGCTCCGTGAAGCGGCCGCGCTTCCCGGCATCGAACCCGTCTACTTCGCGCAGTCGCACGGCGGACTGCCCGGCGCCGACGAGGTCGTGGAGTACGTGCGCGCCGTCCTGACAGAGCAACCGCTGGGTCCGCCTCTCGGGGCGGTGGAACTCGGGCTGGATGTGCCCGATGTGGCCGTCGCCGGACAGCCGTTCCCCGTGACGGTCCACCTCAGCACGGATCCGGCCGAGCTCGGGAGCTCGTCGGCGACGGTGCGCTGCCGTGTCGTGTCGGGAGCCGCGAACACTCCGGTGGCGCGCCCGCTGCTGCGGCGATCCGGCGCCGCGACGCTCACCGGGACCGTGCTCGTGGACCGGCCGGGGGTCTATGCCCTCGAAGTCAAGGCGGGCGGCGGGTCCGCGGTGCGTCAGCTGGTCCTCGTGGTGCCGGCCTCCGATACCGACGACCGCTGAGATCGCCCGATGCAGGAGGGCGACGCAGCGTTCGATGTCGTGCCGATTCCCATCGGGGAGTACGCACATCACGAGAGCGTGCCGGCCGACGAGGAAGCGGCCGGGGTGCTCGAGCTGTTGGGCCGGCTCGGCGGTCGTGGCCTGCCCTGGCCGATCGATGCGGCCGAGCGGCACCAGACCAGCGTCGCCGAGCGGCTCGCCGCGTGGTCTTCGTTCGAGGGATACGGCCTGCGCGCTTGCCGCAGCTCGGTGCTGTACTGGGTCGGCCATGGTGCCTCCGATGGAGACGACGCTTGGCTGGCTACGTTTCGCACGACCGCTCGGATGGGCGGCACGGCCATGCGGCCGGACGCGCTGGCCGACCACATCATGGAGGAATGGCGCTCGCGCGCCGAAGCCTGGGCCGGGCAAGACGATCCGGACGCCGAGCACCATCCGGACGCCGACCACGACGCGGACGGTGAGCCGTGGGCCTTGGTCGTCATCGAAGCCTGCGGCGCCGCGCGTTTCGTCGAACGCCTCGGCGCCGCGCTTTTCACCCGTCCCGATCCGCCACGCCGACTCGCCCTGATCGGTATCGGCGGCTACGGCACCGCGTTCCTCGGCGAGTTCCGCACGGCACTCCGCCTGACCGTGGAGTCCTACACGGACAACGACGAGAGCATCCGGTTGCGCGATCTCATCGGCCGGCTCCAGGAACGCCTGCCGTCGAGCACGGTCATCGAGTTCCCCGAGCTCCACCGCGCTCGGCCGATCCGCCATAACAGGGTATTGGCCTCGGTCGCGGCGCCGCTCGACGTCTACCAGCAGCTGCGGGCCTTCGTGGCCGCGCTGCCGGCGGACCAGCGCGGACACTTCATCCCGAGTGCGCTCGGGGCCGAGCAAGGGGAATTGGCCTGGTACTTCGTGGGGCGCAAGGCCGAGCTCGACACGATCGCCGCGTGGCTGAACGGGGCCGCGCAGGGAATGTTCGTGGTCACCGGGCCGCCCGGGGTGGGTAAATCGGCTCTGCTCGGCAACCTCGTCCTTCAGTCCGACTACGAACTGCGAACCCTGATAAGCCGCGCCGCCCAGGAGTCCGGCGGACCGGCTCCGGCGACCGCCAACGTACTCGCCGCGGGCACTTTCGACGCGGTGGTCCATCTGACCGGGCTGACCGTCGCAGGCGTCGTAGACCGGATCGCCACGGCCGTCGGCGAGCCGTCGGCTTCGGTCAGCACTGATCCCCGCGAAGCGGCCGAGCGACTCATCCGGCGGCTGCAGGAGCGATCGGCGCAGGTGGGCGGCTCGGGCGGCGGAGGGCCGCGACCGCTGACGGTTCTGGTCGACGCGCTGGACGAGGCCCAGGAGCCGCTGGCGGTCGCCGCGTCTCTGCTGCGTCCGCTCGCGGCGGTGCCGGGCTGCCGGGTCGTGGTCGGCACCCGGGCGTCGACCCGAGAGGGCCCGGACCGGCCGGCGCCGCCGGACCAGGACCTGCTCGACGCGCTCGGGACGTCGGCGCGGACACCCGTGCTCGACGTCTCCCAGGATCCGGACTCCGTCGCCGACTTCGTCCGGCGCAGACTCTCCGCGGCACGCGACCAGGCGAAGCTCGAGGTCTCCGACGACCGGATCGAACAGATCGCGGACCGAGTCCGGGTGAACGCGAGCTCGTTCCTCTTCGCCCGGTTGCTCATCCATGAGATCACTGCCCGCCCCGAGCTGGTGGAGCAGCGCAACTCCGATCGGCTGCTGGCCCTGTCGGACAGCTCGTATCTCGCGCTGTTCGCGGCCGCGGTCGACCGGCTGACGGCCGGATCGCCGAAGGCCGCCGGGCTGCTGTCCGCGCTGGCGCTGTCCCAAGGACGCGGCCTGCCGCGCGCCGACCGCATCTGGGCGGCCGCGGGGGGAGCGCTCGGCGCAACCGTCGTCACCGAAGCAGACATCGATGTCCTGCTCGACAATGCGGCGCCCTACATCATGCTCGACGGCGAGGACGGCGGCAGCGTCTACCGGCTCGCGCACCGTACGTTTCAGGAGTACTTCGCCGCGACCCTGCCGGCGCCGGTCCCCTCGAACCCGCAAGACGCCCACGCCGCGATCGCGACGGCGCTGGCGGCCCTGGCGCGAGCGTCACGTCCCCGGCAACCGGGCGCCTATATCGTCAGACATCTGACAGCGCATGTCGCCATCTCCGACGAGTGGCCGCTGCTGAGCCGAGACACGCGACTGCTCGATGCCCTCGACCCCGACGCGGTCGCGGCCGACATGCTGCGCGCGAAGTTCGGCGCGGCGCGGGTGTCCGACGAGGTGGCGGCGGTCCTCAGCGCCCGGCACCTGCTCCGGACCCTCCCGGTGGCGCAGCGCGCGCTGGTACGCGAGATCGCGCAGGCGCGACTGTCCGGCGACACGACGCGCGGCGCCGCTCTGCGTTGGGCTTGTCTGCGCAGCGAGCCGCTTCACCTGGTGATGACCGGTCACGTCGGAGCCGTGCTGGCGCTCGCCGTCGTTCCGCTGCCGGACGGCCGCACATTGCTCGCCAGCGCCGGAGCGGACGGCACGGTAAGGCTCTTCGACACCGCCACCGGCTGGTCCGTGGGCGAGCCGCTGACCGGGCACGCCGGCGCCGTCAGTGCCCTGGCACCGTTGAGCCCGGGATCGAACGGCGGCCGCGCCCATCTGGCCAGCGCGGGTGTGGACGGCACGATCAGGCTGTGGGACTGCGTCACCGGACGCCAGCTCGGCGCACCCCTGCGCGAGCACACCGCGGCCATCAGGACCCTCGTGACGGACGGCTCCTGGCTGGCCAGCGCCGACGATCACACCGTGCGGCTGTGGACGAACCCGGAACAGTACCGGGAAGGGCAGTCGGTCACCAGGGAGAGCGAGACCGTCGACGCGTTGGCGATGGTCCCGAACCTGGGCCGCGGCGTACTCGCCGCCGTGGTCGGCGGCAGACGGATCAAACTGTGGGAGCTCAGAACGCTTCGCCCGCACGGCGATCTCGCGCACTCCTCGCTCACGGCGCTCACCCGAATCGCCAAAGTGGACGCAGCCGACGGCAGCTGCGCGGTCGTGGTCGCGTCGGCGCGCAAGATGTGGCTGCTCGATCCCACCGCGGCGGAAGCCACGTCAGAGGCTCAGCCGCTCGATCCGGGTGCCGTGTCCGCCTTGGCGCAGGTTCAGGATCCCGACCGCACGCTTCTGGCCATCGCGGGCGTACACGCCGCCATCCGGCTGTGGGACGCGTCCGCAGACCACGCTGTCGGAGCGCCGCTGACCGGCCACTCCGGTCCGGTGCGGGCCCTGGCCGCGGTGTCCGTCGGGGCGGACCGTTCCCTGCTCGCGTCCGCGGGCGAAGACGGCACGGTGCGGCTCTGGGACGCCCGGCCGCGAGGCTCCGGCGAGCCTTCCGCGGCCCGGCTCGGGCACGAGGACTGGGTGGGCGCAGTGGCCGCCCGCGCCATGCTGCCGACCGGGCGCACGGTGCTGGCCACCGCCAGCGACGACGGGACGGCCCGGCTGTGGGACGCGGACACCGGCGAACTCCTGCAGAAACTGCTCCTCGGCCACAGTGACTGGGTCCGCGCGGTCACCTTCGGCCGTTCCTGCGCAACCGTCTGGACCTGTGGCTGGGACGGCGCGATCCGGCAGTGGGACGGCGAGACCGGCGTGCAGACCGGTGGAGTGCGGCTCTCCGGCTCCGATCGGCTGGAGGCGATGGCCGCCATCCCGGACGGCACGGGCGGCGACGGCGAGATCGTCGCGGTCGGCGGCAGCGGACGGACGATCCGGCTCTGGGAACCGGGGAGCACACAGACCTCCCGAGCCGCCCTGTCCGGCCACACCGGAACCATCCGCGCGCTCGCCTCCCTCGGCGCCGACCGGCTGGCCAGCGCCGCTGACGACGGGACCATCCGGCTGTGGGATCCGCGCGTCCCCTCCTGCTCAGCCGTCCTGCGCGGACACCGCGGGCCGGTGAATGCGCTCACCATGGTGCCGGGAGACGGCGGCCTGCTGGCGTCGGCCGGCCACGACCGGACGCTGCGGCTGTGGGACCCGGTGACCCGCCGGTGCGAGCTGACCATTCCGTTCGCACACAAGGGAGCGGTGAGCGCGCTGTGCGTTCTCGGCGAGCCCGCGGACACGGACGGAGCGCCGCTGCTCGTGAGCGCCGGCGAGGACGCGACGCTGCGGCTGTGGCACGCGGCCTCGGGCCGGCTCCTCGGCACCGCGGTCCTGGGCGTCTCGGTGCGCGGCATCGCGCCGGTCGGCGCGCGCGGAGTGGCCGTGGCCGCCGAGGCGGGCGTCCTCGTCATCGATCTCTGACGCGGACCGGAGGCGGCTCAGCCGCGTGGTGCGGCGTCGCGACGGGCGATCTCAAGCTTGTGCAGCCGACGCAACACCTCGAGCGCTTCCGCTTGGGCGACACCGGGCCGCTCCTCCAACTGCGCGCGAGCGAGCGCGAGTGCGTCGGCGATCCCCTGCAGCTCCTCCTGCAGCGGGTTGGACACGGACGGCACGACGAGCTGTTCCCGGCTCAGCATGTGCTCGGCCTCGCTGAGCAGGTCCGCGGCCACCTCCGCGACCCGTGAGCTGCGCAACGGCGGGGCGACCAGCATCGCAGCGGCCTGCAGATGGGCGTCCACGACGCGGGCGGTCATGGCCCACGAGATCGGCAGCCCGCGGGGGTCGGTCGGCGGTTCGGGTCCGGAGAACGGCTGCAACGGCGCATCCCACAGCCCGCTCATCGGGCCCCACTGATGGACCCGACGGCCGAAGTGCTCGAAGATCTGGTCGGCGAGCGCGGTCAGCCGGTCCCTGGAGCGCAGGTCCCGCGTCGCCGTCGCCGCGACGATGGCCGCGTCGAGCAGGAGCGCGGCGTAGTCCCGCATGCGCAGCACCAGCGCCGGGCCGAAGGCGTCGCTGCCGGCCAGGGACACCGGCAGACCCGGGGCGTGCAGCTGGATCTGCGGATCGTCCGGCCGGTTCGCCCGCCGCGAGATCCGGCCGAGAACCGCCAGCTCCTCGAGCACGGGGATCATCCGGGCCAGCTCCTCGTCCGGCGCGCGGCGTTCCACGAGGTCCTCCAGCGTGAGCGTGGCGATCAGCAGGCTGAAGTACTCGGAGGACTCGCCGTCGGACGCGGTCCAGGGCACGGCCTCGAGCGGCCAGGACGCGTTCCCGAAGCGGGCCAGCGTGGACCAGAAGCGCCGGGTGAGATCCGCACGCACCTGCAGGCCCTGGACGAGTGCCTGCTGCTCCGGGTCGAGAAGGCCGAGCACGCGGGTGCGCTGCGACGACAGTTCCCTGACAGCCGCGGTGACGGCCACCGTGGCGTGCAGATCCGGAACACCGGCATCTTCGGCCCGCTTATCCGCAACCCCGCCACCTTCGCCCCAAGCCCAGCCGCATTCGAACAGGAAGCGCTCGTTGTCCAGATCGCGCAGGTCGTCATCGTCCGGCCGGATGTCGACCAGCGCCGCCCGGATACCCCGCAATTGTTCCGCCAGAGCGGACAGGCGCTGTACCCGGGCGACCGAGGGCACGGCCAGCACACGCAGGACGGCCTGCGCCTCGTCGCTCTCCACTGCGTGAGTCCGCACGACGAAGCACCGGTGCAGCCCTTGGAGCGCGGCGTCGAGCCGGATCCGCGCCGACGTCTGGACCCTGGCCGCCTGGTGCCGGACCTCGTGGCGCGCGTCCAGACGCAGGGACGCCGAATCGAACGCCTGCAGGAAGTCGAGCGCCGACAGGCACAGATGCACCGAGACGGCATAGGCCTCCACCAGAGCGGGTACCGCCTGCTCGCGGGTGAGCGGCCTGCCCTCTTCCGTCTCCAGCGAGGTGTGCGAAGAGAAGACCGGTGTGCCCTCGTCGTCAGCGTATTCGGTGAGGTATTCGTCCAGCGCCGCCGCGAGGCGCCGCGGGATGGTCATGCTGTCGCCCATCGCGCGCAACGCCGAGAGCGCGTCGTCCTGGATTCCATTGGGGTCGTCCAGTCGCAGATCCTTGAGCGCACCCGAGGGGCGTAGCAGGCACAGCAGCAACTGCGCGTCCCGGATCGAGTCGCGTTCCTCCCGCACACCCCAGTTCCACGCCCCGTCCCGGAACACGGCTACCGCGGTGTGACGCCAGATCTCGAGCAGAGCGCGCCTGGGCTCGGTGAGCATCTCGGTTACCTCTCCTCGTCCCTGAATCGCGCGAATCGCAACATCGACGCCAGGTGTCGATAGGCGTAGAGAGTCTGCTGATTCGCGACGCCGATCGCGTACACGTCGCGCGAGGTGATCAGCTGCTCGCGCCGCAGCAGCACCGGCTCCTGCGGGATCGAACCGAGCCGGACGTCCCGGCCGATACGGTGCAGTGAAGCCAACCGCTCGAGGTCGCGGTCCATCTCGAGCTGCCAGGCCAACTGCGCGGGACGCAGGGACGCCGCGATCCCCGCGTCCAGATCGGCGGCCGCGACACGGACGTACTCGAGCGACGCTTCGAGTTCTGCGGAATCCAGGCCGCAGGCGATGCCCGTTCTGACCAGCCCGTGGTCACCGAAGACGTACTGGGCCGTACTCAGCACCTCGTATCGGGACCATCGGTGGAAGACCAGCCACCGCGTCCTGGCCGAGCGCAGATAAGGAACGGCGACGGAGAGCAAGGCCAACTCGATCAGGGCGGACCGGCCGGGGCCGAGGTCCACGAAGGAGACGTCGAAGGTCTCCTCGAGGCGGAACAGGAAGTCGGCGAACCGGCTGACCTCGCTATCCGTGATCTGGATCAGCGCCTCGCCCGCAGAGGAGTACAAGACCATCGCGCCCGCCCCGAGCAGGCGGTCGAGGCTGCGCCGTTCGGTGTTCGCCCAGACATCGATGCCGAGCGGCTCGGCGGCCCGACCGTACAGGTAAGCGTTCAGGCCCCGGTCCCGCAGCCTGTGCCGCAGGCCCGGCTCGATGTCGAAGACCAGGTCGGCAGCGGGTGACGGGAAGCCGAGATCCACCAGGCACGTGCTCACGCCCGTCAGGGAACTGTGATAAGCGAGGTTGGCGGCGGTCACCGTGGTACCGACACCCCCCTGCGCGGAGAGGCAGAACACGAGCATCCCGGTCAAACCGCCCGGGACGCGTCGGCACGCGCCATGCCGATCATGTCCAACTCGTGCAGCACCGTGACCACGAGGGCGATCGCGCTGGCCGGCTGGCCGTCGACCAGGTCCTTCGCCCGGTTCACCGCCGATTGCAGTTCCTGCAGAGCGCTCTGGAACGGGGTGCTGAGAGCTGCGGCGCGGATGAGCTCCTGGTTGAGCAGGTCTCCGGCTTCACTGACCATCGCCTCCGCCATACTCCCGAGCCCGGAAGCGCGGCTGACCCGGGTCGCCTGCGCCGACCAGGTGGCGACCAGCGCGTCCACCACGTGATAAGTCGCGGCCAGGGACGGAGCCGCCGACTCGGCTGGAGGCAGCTCGGGGAAGACCCGGCCCGGGTCGTCCCACAGGCCCAGCGCCGGGCCTCCGGTGAAACTACGGGCACGGAGATGGCCCCAGATATTCGCGGCGTGCTGGAAGAGCTGGTCGCGCACCGTCGTGCTCGCGGTCAGCCCGGCCAGTTCAACCGTCCGCTTGAGCAGGGCGGCGGCGAAATCGGTCACCCGCCAGCGCGGCTCCTCGCCGTCCGGCTCCCAGCGGCCGGGCAGAGCGAGGCCGATACCAGGATGGTGCAGGTCGAGAGCCTGGTCCCCACGCAGCGGACGACGAGTGATGCGCGAGCGCTCCGCCAACTCCTCGAGCAGGGGTACGAGCCTTGCCACATCGTCCTCGTTCGCGGCGCGGATACGGACGTCGCCGATGACGACACCGCACATGAGCAGCGTGAAGTAGTCGGACTCCACTCCGTCTGTCGCACGCCAGGGAATGTCCTCGACCGGCCAGTACTCCTCGTCGAACCGCGCCAGCGTCGACCAGTACAGCCGGCACAGATCACGGCGAATGAGCAGAGCATTGGCCAACCTCTCCTGCTCGGGGTCGAGAAGACCGAGCACGCGGGTGGATTCCGATTCGAGCTGACCGATGGCGTCCAGCACCTCCATGGTGAAGTGCAGGTCGGGCGTGGATTGCGCGAGCCCCTCGCGCTGGATTGAAGCCGACCTCTCGCCGTCCTCGTACAACTCGATGCGCGGGGCGGAATCGGCCACCCCCCAGGTCCATCCCAGCTCGAACAGCAGGTTGGGGTTGTCGAGCTCCTCGAACCGGGCGACGCCGAGACGTGCCTCGCTCAGGCGCGCGCGCACCACCGCCATCTCGTCGTTGAACCTCGTGATCAGCTCGTACCTGGTGGCGCTGCCCTGATCGAGCATCGCGAAGAGGTCCTGGCCCTCGCTGGAGTCGGGCTCGATGGGATTCATGCAGAAGCTGCGGAGCAGGCCGACGAGGGCTTGGGTGAGCCGGCTGCTGATCCGCAAGATGAGACGGTCGACACGAGCGGCCATCACGCCGCGGGCCGCGGAGGACCGGTAGGTCGTGGTGAACGCGAGCGCGGCGATGCACAGGTGTACAGAAATCGCGTGCGAAGCGGTCAGCTCAATCTCGCGCTGTTGCCGTGTCAGGGCCGTGCCGAAGTCGGCGAGGGCGAGAAGAGGGCCGGCCGAGAAGTCGGCCGCGCCATCCGGCAGCGTATATCGCTCGCAGAACTCCTCGAGGGCCTGGACAATGCTTCGAGGTATCTGGGTGCTGTCACCGAGCGGCGCCAGAGCCGCGAGCACATCCTCTGAGGTGTCGTTCGGATCCGACAAGGCGAGTTCGGGTATCGCGGTAGCCGGAAGCAGAATGCAGAGAAGGAGTTCGGCATCGCTGACGGAGTTGCCGGCGACCACACCGTCCCACCGCCACCGTCGGTCGGCGTACACGTGGCGGGCCAGCGCCTGCCAGACTTCGATGATCTCCCTGCGCGGCTGAATGCCCTGCGTCCTCGGCATGCCCCCACCCTGCGTCGCCTACCGTGTGACCGATGCTCTCACGTCAAGCGATCCCACGCGGGCCGTCCGCTCAAACCGAGACGACAGTCGGCACCCCACAGCCCTCACTCGCCTCCAGGACTCGCGGCGGGCTGTGTACCCACCGCACAAACCACGTCAGTGAGCATATGAAACTCAAGCACCACCCGTCTTCATCAGCTCTCTCACTGGCATAGACGGGCCCTGATTCCGCGGCTCCCGCTCGAACGCTCATCATTCCGAATGCCGAGGGAGCCCGCACCACTCCGTCGATGGTCGCGTTCGCCCGGGACGGCCGCGTGACAGCGCCGAGCCCAAGTCGGCGCGCATGCACGCATGCGATCCGATCGATGTCGGCGACCACGGTGAGCCGTCAGTCGGCTGGTTCGACGTTGAACTCGGAACGAAAGCAGTGCTCGCCCCGGATTTCCGCTCGTTCGTGGAGCAACTCACGCGCCGAGCGGAACTCAAGAAGCTGACATGACGGTCCAGCCGGCCGCGCCGTGGCCCGGGCGGAGCCGCCGGCCAGCACCGATGCGAACTCCAGGGCCGGCCTTGACAGCGAAAGCTAATGCGAGTAGCTTTTGAGCTATCAGCAGTAGCCGAGACCGTCCCACCAGGAGACCAAGATGACCCAGACTCAGCACCTGAAGACCGCCGGCGGCGCCCTCGCCTATGACGTCACCGGAACCGGGCCGCTCATCGTGCTGGCGCCCGGCATCGGCAACCAGCGCACGGTCTACCGCCACCTCGCGCCGCTGCTGGCGGCCGCCGGCTACCGGGTGGCGCGCATGGACATCCGCGGCCACGGCGAGTCGAGCATGGGCTGGACCTCTTACAACGGCGGCCAGGCGATCTCGCGCACCGACGTCGCCGGTGACCTGCTCGATCTGATCCGCCATCTCGGCGGCCCCGCCGTGATCGTCGGGCACTCGATCTCCGGCGGGGCAGCCACCATCGCGGCCGCCACAGCCCCCGAACTGGTCAGCGCCGTCGTGGAGGTCAACCCCTTCACCCAGGTGCAGCACGCGGACCTCGCTGCGCTGTTCACGGTGCGGCGCTACCGCAGGGGTGCGATCGCCCTGACGGGCACCGCGCTCTTCAAGAGCCTGCGGATCTGGCGGCACTATCTCGACGTGGCCTACCCGATCAAGCCCGCCGACTACGCCGAGGACATCGCCGCGATGACCGCGAACCTGCGCGAGCCGGGGCGGATGGCCGAGTTCATCAAGACGTCCAAGTCCACTCCCGCGGACGCTGAAGCACAATTGCCGAACGTCAAGTGCCCGGCGCTGATCATCATGGGCGACGCCGACCCGGACTTCGCGGACCCGCGAGCCGAAGGCGAGGCCATCGTCGCCAAGATGCCCGCGGGTGCGGGTCGGCTGGCAATGGTCGAGGGCTCCGGGCACTACCCGCACGTCGACTCCGCCGACCGAGTCGCAGCGCTGATCGTCGAGTTTCTCAACGGACGAGTCGGTGCCTAGGACCGGGTTGAGCAAAGCCGAGGTCATCGCCGAGGGTGCCGCACTCGCTGATGACGTCGGCTTTGCCGCCCTGGCGATGGCCCCGCTGGCCCAGCGGCTCGGCGTTCGCCCGCCGTCGCTCTACAAGCACGTGGCCGGGCTCGCGGAACTGCAGCACGGCATTGCGACGCTCGCGATCACCGAGCTCGACCGGTCGGTGCGCGTGGCCGTGCACGGCCTGTCCGGACCCGACGCGCTGGCAGCCCTCATCAGGGCCCTACGTGACTACGCGCTCGCCCACCCCGGCCGCTATGCGGCGACCATCGGCGAGAAATCCACCGGTCCGAACGACCCGCTTCTGTGCGCCGGCAACCGGATCATCGAGGTCATGACCGCGGTGCTACGCGGCTACCGGTTGGGCGAGGACGACATGGTGCACGCGCTGCGCCTGCTGCGCTGCGTCTTCCATGGATTCGCGTTGCTCGAGCTCGGACAGGGATTCCGGCGGCAGGACAGTCAAGAATCGAGTTTCGCGTGGATGATGGGTTGCCTCGACCGGGGGCTAGCCTCCCGCTCGCAGCCAGCATCACCGCGACCGACGACCTGCGTTGCCGCGCACAGCGCCCCGGCAGACTAGGTACGCCTCACTGGACGACCTCAAGCCATCGCGCTCGAGCCCGGACTCACACCGACGCACCACCTCGGCGTGCCGCGGCAATTCTCCTGTTGTAGACGGCATCACCGCCAAGCCGCAGATCCCAAGGAACCAAGCGGTCGAACAGTGCCCACTCCGGGCGCTCGCCGATATCCGCGAGCCAGGCATCACGCGCCTCCGAAGCCCCGGCGGCCTCCCATTCGAGGAACGAGCGAACCTCGAGAAGTTCGGGCGTCGGCCGATACGCCACCTCGCACTCGACCTGGACAAGCCCACCGCCGGCGGTATCAGGTTGGGCGAACCAGCGGGCCGTGCGCACCGTGAACGTCGTCTCACCATAGAACATGCGCGTCCCGTACCCGTAGAACAGCACGTCTGCTGCGGGCACGTCCCAGGTTGCGACCGGGCGTGCGGCCATCGCCCGGAAAGCCTGCAGTGCCTGGAGCGCGGTTGACCCCTCGTCTTTGCAGTCCTCCCAGTCCAGCAGCGACTTCCACGCCCCGGCGACTCCTGTCGGGAAATCGGATACTCCGCGCTGCGTGTCCACAGCCCGGCCCGCGTAATGTGCAGGTCGTAACCCTCCCCGCGCGTTCGCCCGCAGCGGCAGAGTCTATCGACCTCCCTCCCGCCAGTGTTCGAAGACCTCAACTGCTCACGACTCGTCCGTGGCGCGCGCGACGCTCGGCAGGTACCAGCCGCCCTCGGTCAGCGCGTCGGCCTCGGCCGGGCCCCAGCTGCCGACGCGATAGACGCTCGGCATGACGTCGGAGTCGAGGATCTCCTCGACGATGCGCCAGGACTCCTCGACCATGTCCATCCGGGTGAACCGCCGCGGATCCCCGCTGACGGCGTCGCCGAGCACCAGCCGGTAGGCGGCGGTACCGCTGCCGGTCAGATGGGTGAAGTCGACGGTCGCCGACACCGGATCCACCCGCTGTGCGTTGCCCTCGTGCTGGGCGAGCAGATCGAAGGTGACGCCGGCATCCGGGCTGATGCGGAAGCGGATCAGGTTCGGTGCCGCGTCCTGCGAGCACGCAGTGTAGTAGGAGTCCGGCGAGACCTTGTTCAGCTCGACGAGGATCTCGGTGGCCGAGGCGGTCAGGGCTTTGCCGGTACGCAGCACGAAAGGCACGCCGGACCAGCGGTCGCTGTCGACATACGTGCGCAGCGCGGCGTAGGTCTCAGTGGTCGAAACCGGCCGTACCCCTTGCACGTCCTGGAATCCCTCGTACTGCCCACGTACGAGATCCGCGCGCTGCACGGTCCGGACGGCACGCAACGCTCGGGCGCGCTCGTCGAGAATGTCCTCGGGCGCATCGGTACGCGGCGATTCCATGACGAGGTAGGCGAGCATCTGCAGCATGTGGTTCTGCACCACGTCGCGCAGCGCGCCGGTCGCGTCGTAGAAACCGCCGCGGTCCGCGACGTCGAAGTTCTCTGCCATCGTCACCTGCACGGAGCTCACGTGGTCGCGGTACATCAGCGCACGCAGCATGTTGTTGGCAAAGCGGATCGTCAGCAGGTCCTCGACCGCGTCCTTGCCGAGGTAGTGGTCCACCCGGCGGATCCGGTCCTCCGGAAAGTGCTTGGCGAGCTCCCCTTGGAGCGCGCGGGCGGACTCCAGGTCGTGCCCGAACGGCTTCTCCACCACTAGCCGCGCGTTATCGGCCAGGTCCACGGCGGCCAGACAGGCGGCCGCCTTCGCGTACAGCTGCGGCGGGACCGCGAGGTAGTGGGCGACGAACTCGCAGCCCTTGATCTGCTCAGCGATGCTCCGGAAACTGGACGGGTCGTCGTAGTCGATGGTGGCCAGCCCCAGCAGGTCGGAGAAGCGCCCGAAGGCTTCCTCGTCCACGGCGCCGCTCTGGGTGACCGAGTCGCGGGCGTGCTCGCGCAGCCGCTCCACACTCCAGCCGCCGCGAGTGACGCCGACGATCGGCACGTCCCACTTCTCGTCCCGCACCAACTGGTAGAGGGCCGGCAGCAGCATCTTCTTGGCTAGATCGCCGGTGATGCCGAACAGGACGAGCGCGTCGGCGGCCCTCGTGGCGTGCTCGGCCTTCTTCACAGCCGCGGACTGCGCGGTGGAGTCGTTCATGGCTTCGTTCCTCTACTCTCGCGCCCGGACCAGGGGCCTGAGTTACCCGGAACCTGCGATATACGTGGTCTGTGATCAACGGTGGGTGGCGACGCAGACGGAATCAGGACACGGAATTGAACGTGTCCGGATCGAAACCCCTGCGCTCGTTGCGGTTCAAGCCGGTGATGGCGGCCATGTCCTGGTCGGAGAGCTCGAAGTCGAACAGCTCGAAGTTCTCCCTGACCCGCTGCGGCGTCACCGACTTCGGGAAGACGATGTCGCCACGCTGGATGTGCCAGCGCAAGACGACCTGCGCGGGCGTGCGCCCAACCCGCTCGGCCACGGATTTCACCGCCGGATCGCCGAGCACGGCGCCCTGGGCGATCGGAGACCAGGCTTCGGTGGCGATCCCGTGGTCCGCGTTGAACGTGCGGACCTCGTCCTGCGTCAAATACGGATGGACCTCGATCTGGTTGACCGCCGGAACCAGTTTGGACTGCTCGAGCAGCCGCTCTAGGTGTGCGGGCTGGAAGTTCGACACACCCACCGCCTTCGCCCGGCGAACGATCTCGGGCACGTTGCTCACAGCGCTACTCCTCCTCGAGGTCGGCGCACGACAAGCACGCCGCCGACGGACGGATCTACGCGGCTTCGGGTTACCTCTCTGCCCGAACATAAGCGCCGCGGCGCCCGAGCGCCGCGCCGTTGCGCGCCGAGTGGGCACCGTTGGGCCTTTCGGGCGAACCTGAGGGGAACCGGACTCGCACGCCACTCGCGCCAGTCGGATCGGTCAGCGGCTGAGTAGAGCGCCGCCGTTCACGCTGATCACCTGGCCTGTGATGAACGAAGCCTCGGCGGAAGCGAGGAAGAACACCGCTGCGGCGACGTCCTCCGGACGCCCGGCCCGGCCCACCAGGGTCTGCGCCACCAGTTGTTCGTGGCGGGCGGACCGACCACGTTCGTTGAAGAACTCGGTGTCCTCGACGTAGCCGGGCGCGACCGTGTTGACCGTGATCCCGTCAGGCCCGCCCCGCGCTGCCAGACCGAACCCCCAGGCCGCCACCGCGGCCTTGGCAGCCCCATACGCGTCGCCGCCTCCGCGCTGCCCGGCGATCGACCCGATGCTCACCACGCGGCCGCCCGGCCGGCGCAGCGAAGGCCACAGGGCCTCGGTCAGCATCATCGGCGCGAGGAGGTTGGACTCGAGGGTCCGGTCCCACGCCTCGAACGCACCGGTCAGCCCGGGCTGTTCGTCCTTGACCACGCCACCCGCGCTGTTCACCAGCACGTCGACGGTGCGCCCGCCGAGGACCTCCGCCACCCGCAGCACGTCCTGTGCCGCCGAGAGGTCGGCGGTCAACGGCGTCACGGCGCCCGACGGATACCGCGCCGCGACCTGCTCGAGCGGTTCCGGTCTGCGTCCCAGCACGATCACCTCGTCGCCGGCGTCGGCGAAGCGCTCCGCGATCGCTCGTCCGATGCCGGTTCCGCCGCCGGTCACCACCGCAAGTCTGGCCATCGTCATCTCCCCCATCGGGTCCCGCCGCGAGTCATCGAAGCCGTGTGGGATTACGACGCTCGACACACGGCGTGCCACGTGTAGGATCGGCTCTGGTAGTGGAACCAAGGTTCGGGTTCCAGTTAGAACTCTACCGGAACTCAAGTTCCACTTGTCAAGGGTCAATCCCGACCGCGGAGGGGCGACCGCGGTCAGGTCGGATATGGATCGCGAAGGGAAGACGATCTATGCGTGCTGACGCACAACACAACAAGGAGCTCGCGACGGCTGCGGCCAGGGCGTTGTTCTCGGAGAAGGGCGAGGCGCTGCAGATGGACGACGTGGCCGCCCGCGCCGGAATCGGCGTGGCCACCGTCTACCGCGTGTTCGGATCCAAGGAATCCCTGCTCAGTCACGTCGCCAGCGCCTCGCTGAACGAATGCCTCGAGCAGGCCGAGGCCGTATACCGGCAGAAGGGCGACGACGCGATCGCGCTCGACGCGTTGCTGCGCTCGATCGCCCGGATGCTCTCGGCCGACGCGGGCCTGCGCAGCATGATCGCGAAGCTGCCCTCCGCGCAACGGCCCGGATCGAACCCCGAGCTGCTCGAACGCTTCACCGGCTTCCACGCCCGCGCCGTCGCAAACGGCGCCATCCGCCCCGACGTCACCGAGGCGGACGTGCGGGCGATCATCTGCGGCATGAGCGCGGCGATCGGTTACGGGGCATCCCCCGAACTGATCGCCGACGCGGCGCTCCACGGCATCGGCGGCCACGCCGGACAGCCCGCGTGACGATACCGGCGGCGAGCGCGACCCGCGCGCCGCGGGCGTCGATACGAGGATCTTGGCGCACCCTGCGCGGGTGTCGGGGAGTACCTTCGAAGCAGCAGGTACCCGCCGGGCAGGCTGGGCGATCTGCCCGATCGAGACGAGGCCGGATGTGAAGCTCAAGCTCGACCTGCACGCGATCTACAACAACGGAGCCGAGATCGACCGGGCCCTGGATGCGATCATCGCCGAGGCCATCGCCAAGAAGGCCCCTCTGGTGGAGATCATCCCCGGCAAAGGCTCGGGGCAGCTGAAGAAGCGCGTGCTGCGCTACCTCGACCGCAAAGACGTCAAGGCGCTCTATCACCGTGTGGAGAAGGATTCCGACAACTTCGGACGCGTGTTCGTGCACTTCCAGCACGGCAAGACGAAGCGTTGACATGGGCTTCCGCGTCGCCTGACTCCTCGTAAACTCGGGCGGGGAACCCGTGCGCGAATCAGAGCACGGACGCCGCCGCGGATGCTGCCTCGGACACCGCGGCCGCGGCACGCCGGTCGCGTCCGGTCAGCTTCCAGGCGGCCAGACGACCGGCCACCGCCGGACGCGGGGGGAACACGCCGAGCTGGCCGAGCATGGTGACATCGTCGCGCACCGCCTCGTGCCCCACGACCTTCCCGTTCCGCACGGTCAGCACATGGATCTGCTCGAAGTCGATCTCGCGCCCGGTCGGCGGTACGGCCTTGTCGAGCTTCCCGTCGCGGAAGAGGACGAACGGCCCGACGTGCCGCCCCTGCATCCGCAGCCGCACGAACACCCGCCCCTGCTCCTCGTCCACGCCGGTCCCGAGGATCGGGAACCTCAAGTCCGCGAACGCCGACCGCATCCACGCGCCCGACGCGAGCACGCCTGCCGGCCCGGGCAGAGCGGCCGCGCCGGGAGCGTTGACCGCCTCCCGGTTGTGGAACGCCTCGCCCACGACGTCGGCGGCGAGCGCCGCGTCGCCGGTCTCCAGAACCTTGAAGAGGGATATCGCACTGTCGGTGGCGGTGGTAGCCATGGCTTGCTCCCAGGTGAGTCGGCGGTCGCTAGTCGGTCGTGTCGGGCCGCAGGTGGCGGGGGCCGGGCTGCGGCGCACAATTAAGGTAACACAGCGCCTATTTAATCTATTCCGCGTGACTCCAAGACGTCGCGCGGGTAAACTGGCGGCCATGTCGACCCGTCGGCCCTAC
Source organism: Actinospica robiniae DSM 44927 (assembly GCF_000504285.1). Taxonomy (NCBI): domain Bacteria; kingdom Bacillati; phylum Actinomycetota; class Actinomycetes; order Catenulisporales; family Actinospicaceae; genus Actinospica; species Actinospica robiniae. The sequence continues at coordinate 3,802,252 of NZ_KI632511.1, forward strand.
GCCTCCCCCCTGCGCGAGAAGGCCGCCGCCCAGACCCGCGAATCGATCCTGCTCGCCGCCGCCGACCTGTTCGGCAGCCGCGGCTACGGCCTGGTCACCATCGCCGACATCGCGTCCGCCGCGGGCGTCTCACCCAAAACCGTCTTCGCCAGCGTCGGCAGCAAGCGCGAGATCATGGACCGCGTCGTCGACCGCGGAATCGACGAGTCCCGCTACGAGCAGGCCATGCAACGCCTCCTCAACCTGCATGACCCGTACGAGATCATCGAGGCTCTCTCGGCAGGCACCCGCCTGGGCAACCAGTCCCAACTCGCCGTGCATGAAGCTATACGGATGGCCTTGCCCGTCCACGAGGACGGCGCAGCCCTCTGGGAACGTGCGACCCGCGACTACCGCGCGGCCATGCACGCGGCGGCGCAGCACCTCCACACGCTCACACCGCCCCCGCGCTACCCGGCGAAGGAAACCGCCGATCTCCTCTGGTCCTGGTTCGGCCCGGCCGGCTGGCGCGCTCTCGTCGTCGAGGGCGGCTGGACCTGGGACCGCGCCGAAGCAGTGCTGCGCGAGAACGCCTTCGCCGGGCTCTACAACCCGGTCCATCACCAGTAGCGCATGGCTTCTCAGGCGCAGCGTCAGCCGCCGGTGTGGAAAACGGGCCAGCACACCTCGGTGAGCCACTGCGCTTCGTCGGCCGTGTCATGCATTCCGACGGTGTAGTACTCGCGCAACGGCCCGGCTACGGCCAGGGCATTGCGTGCGACATGCGTGGCGAGCAGCCCGTAGGAACGGTCGACCTCGCTGAGCGGGCCGACGTGTTCGATCACGGCGAGTTCAACCGCCGGGATCGTCGCGGAGACGACCCGCCCCAACGGGCGGACCGGCCGCTCGCAGGGCACGAACACGGTCGCCTCGCCGCGGTGCTCGGTGAATATCTCGTCGGCGTACACGCCGCCGGCGCGGCCCGTGGCCGGGATCCGCTGCGCGTCGAGGGTCGCGTACAACTCGCCCAGGGCACCCCGGAACCACGCGGCCGCGTCCGCGACGTCGACGGTCGCCGTGATCGCGGCCGAGAGCGTGGGCTGCTTCTTGAGCAACTCGATGCGCACCTCCTGTCCGTCCCGCGTGGCAGGCGGCTCCAGCAGCCGTCGCAGGGTGCTGACGGCACGCTGGGTGCGCCCGAGCTCGTCCTCCAGGCGTTCGAGGTGGTTGGCGATGCGGGCGTTGCGCGTGGCCAGGTCCGAGGCGCTGATGATCTCGCGGATCTCCTCCAGCGGCATCTCCAGCGCCCGGAATCGCCCGATCACCTGCGCCGCCGGGATCTGGTCGACCGTGTAGCGCCGGTAGCCGGTCTGTGGATCCACCTCGACGGGTTCGAGCAGGCCCAACTGGTGGTAGTGGCGCAGCATCTTGACGCTCAGGTGTGTCGCACGGGAGAAGTCCCCGATGGACAAGACCGCAGGATCGTTCGCGCTCATCCCGCTATTCTCGCTCCTCCCACTGACGCAGGGTTCTGCGCCACGCCCTGTCCATCCCTCCCACAAAGGCAGGGTTTCGTGTCCAGGCGCGGCTTGACCCTGCCCCGACGGCACGCCCGAGGCTGTGACCACGGCCGAAGCGCCGGGATCGACACCGAGAAGGGAACATCACCATGGAGCACACTGAGTTCGTCTCCGAGCAGAACGCCGTCCTGCAGCGCTATCTGGCCATCTGGAACGTCTCCGACGACGCGCAGCGGCGCGCGGCGGTCGCCGAACTCTGGTCGGGCGACGGTGTGGAGTTCGTCGACGGTACGCGCTTCGAAGGACGCGCGAGCCTGGCCGAGCGAGTCAGGGAGGCGCACGAGGCGTTCATCGCAAGCGGGGTGTACGTCGTGGGTTGGGACGAGGACCTGAGCGTGCACGACGACATGCTCCGCTTCACCATCCACCTGGCCGATCCCGCCCAGCAGGGCGAGAGCGCCTGGGCTGCCAGGGTCTTCCTCCTGCTCGACGACGACGGGCTCGTCCAGCAGTCCTACCAACTGGTGATCAAGCCGCTGCCGACCGAGTGACGGGAAGCGTCGGCGATCCGGCGATCCGGAAGCCGGCGAGCACGAAGGCGACCCGCGTTACCAGAGCTCCAAGACCACACGATCGTCGGATTCCTCACCACCAGGGCCGTGGGCCTGAATGATCTCGATGAAGCGGTCGAAAAGCGTCTCCCCCTCGCCGCGTTTCGCAAGGGCCAGTTCGTCCAGCACCCGCTGACGGTTGCTCGGGTGGCAGTGTGGAAGAACCTGCTGCTCATACCACGCGGCGGTCGCCTCCCACCCGAGCACGTGGCGCGATCGCGCCGAGTTGAGCCAGCGCAGGACGAACCCACCCACAGGCGTGCCGAAGCCTCCGCGCAAGATGTCGTTGAACGCATCGAGATTTCCACGCCACGTGTAGTGGCACAGCAGCTTCGAGAACTCCCTGGCGAAGCCCTCCAGATCGTCGAACTGGCTGCCGTCGATGGTCAACACCGGAAGATTCGCGGAAGACATGCGGTGATCCTAGGCCAGTCCGCGGCGGCGGGCCGCTAAAGCGGTTCGTGGTACCACCGGCGATGCACCCAGGGCTCGACGAGCAGCACACCGCCCGAAGCCAGCAAGGTTCCAGCCCAGACCAGCCAACGGTGCGAGTCATGCAGCGCGAGGGCCGCGGCGGCCAGGACGACGAGCGGGCGAGCGAGTGTGAAGGGCCCGAGGCCGACCAGGATCACGAACGTGCTCTCCCGCATCGGCAAGAGCCAGTACCCGGCCAAGGACACCACCACCGCGGCCGCGAAAGGCATCAACACCATGAGCATGCGGTGGCCCGCCTGGACCAGTGCGTCATATGCGTGCCCTGCGTCATGCGTGCCCAGGAGGCCGATCCCGAGCACAGCGGCGACGACGGCGAGCGAAGCGGCACCGATGGCCAGACCGCGCACTGCGGCACGAAGGTTGTACCGCCGCTTTTCGATCCGGGCGTTGCGGCCGGTCGCTGCGCGGAACCCGGCGAAGGCCGCGTCTACCAGTGCCACCGCCGCGAGCGCGACGGGTACGGCGACGTGGTCGAACTGTCCGGCGTGCACAGCGGCGCTCATGTGGCTGCCCGCAGGCTCGGGACCGGGTCATCGGTACCGTGGAGCGCGCGAGCGCGGCGGCCGAGCAACCGGCGCAGAGCAGGGGACAGCTCCGGCCGGATACCGACCACCGGGCGCATGGCCGCACAGAACGGATTGGTGTGCCGGATCGGTGCGAAAAGGAAGATGTCCATCGTCCCGACTTGGCCGGCGGCGGTCACCAGGGTCCGGTCGCCGTGCGCGCGGCGGGCCGAGTTGACCCCGTCGTGCCGACCCAGCAGTTCGCGCATCCGGGCGCGGTGGAAGACCCACGCGCCGGCCGGGGCCAGACGGGTCGCGGCGATGTCGTAGTGGATGAATCCGGCTGTTCCCGGCCGATCCTGGGCCCGGAAGAAGTCGCCGAGTTCGTCGACCGGGAAATGGTGCAGGACGCCGGAGGAGATGTAGACGGTCGCGTCCTCCGCCAGCGCGAAGGCGTCGGCGCACGCGAAGCCGCACGGCAGCCCTTCGTCGAGGGCGAGCCTGGACGCCTCCGCGATCAGGACCGGGTTCTGATCGACCCCGAGCAGTTCGACGTCCGCGCCAAGGACGCGGGTCGTGGCGAGCCAACGGATCACGTACCCGATGCCGCAGCCGATGTCCACGACCCGAAGCCGCCGGAAGCCGGCCGACCGCGCGGCGTCGAGCATGGGCCTGAGCAGCTCGACGAACCGCTCAGCCATGTGCAGTTCCTCGGCCAGGCGCTGCAGTTCGGTGTGCACCCGCACAAGCAGGCGATCCACCGACTCCGGCTCCAGAACCCCGCTCGTGGCGGGCATCCGCTCCACGATCCTCGCCGCCCGGTGGTCTCCGGCAGCACGTAGGCGCCCGGTGACGTCGGCGACGGCGATCGGCTGCCGGGCCCCCGTGCCGGGGTCCCAGGCGGCGATCAGGTCGGAGATCTCCAGCACGGCCACGCGCCGAACCGTAGCCGGGGCCAAGGTCCGGGGCAACACCGCCGACGGTCCGGGGCCGGTCGGGCCGTGCGTGTGGTCAGTGTTCCTATCGGTGGTGGGGGTTGATGTGCCGCCCCGGATCTCAGCGATGCTCGGCCATTTCGGGCTCGGACTCCCTCGTGCCTACTGCTCCGGTGCGCAGGATTCCTGCGGCGACAGCAGCGATCACGAGTAGCAGGGCAGGAAGCAGGAAGGTGTAGTTGAGTGCGGTCAGGCGGGTGAGCCAGCCGATGACCGCGGGTCCGGCGAGCATGCCGATGTAGCCGAGGCCTGCGACGCGTGAGACGTTGGTGCCGGCGGATGCCGGGTCGCTGTGTCCGGCGGCGCTGAACAGTTGCGGCACACACCCGGACAGGCCGATCCCGAAGATCGCCCACCCGGCGAGCGCCGTCGCGAGCCCTGGGGCTATGGCCACGATCACAAAGCCGGCCGCGCCGAGGGCGGCGCCGTAACGCAGCACGGCCGCGGGCCCGATCCGGGCGCAGACGCGGTCGGCGAGCAGGCGGCCGATGGTCATGGCCGCGGCGTAGGTGCCGTAGGCGAAGGCGGCCGTGCTCGCGCCGGCGCCTAGGACGTTTTTCGCGTCCAGTGCGCTCCAGTCGTTGGCGACTCCTTCGCACAGCATGCACGCGAAGGCGAGGGCCGCGAGGATCCAGATCCGTTTCGGGGCGCGGCGTTTGGCCGACGCGTCGCGCGGGACTTCGGCTTCGGGGATGGCCGATTCGGGCTCGGGCACGGGCACGACTGCGGCGGTGGCGGTGGCGGTGGCGGTGATGGTGGGTGAGCCGGGCAGCAGGCTGCGTGCCGGGAGCAGCGCGATCACGACCCCGACCGCCCCGGCTGTGCCGAGGGTGGTGGCCGAGCTCAGGCCGGCGCTGGTGGCCCTCGCGCCGATGAGCGCGGCGATGACGCCGCCGACGGAGAAGGTGGCGTGGAACGTGGACATGATCGGCCGGCCGTACGCCTTCTCCACGTGGACGGCGTGGGCGTTCATGCTCACGTCCAGGCTGCCGTTGCCGAAGCCGAACGCGAGCAGCGCGCCCGCCAGCTCCCACGGGTTGCGGGCCAGGCCCGGCAGCACGAGCGTCGCCCCGCACAGCACGCCCGCGGCGGGGACGACGATACGGGTGCCCCAGCGGTCGGCGAGGCGTCCGGCGACCTGCATGCCGAGGAACGCGCCGAGCCCGAGCAGCACCAGCAGGCTGCCGAGGGTGGAGTGGCTGATGCCGACGTGCTTTTCGACGGTGGGGATCTGTACCAGCCACAGGCCCATGAGCGTGCCGACCAGCACGAAGTAGACGATGGTCGCCGCGCGGGCGGCTTGAAGCGAACGTTCCATGCAACCCACCATAACGAACAGTCTCGATGTTCGAAAGACGATACTTCGAACAACTTGCATGTTCGATTGCTGGTGGTGTTCAATCGCGGTATGAGCAGCAACGCCGAGCGTCACCGGCAGATCGCCCGGGCCGTCAAGCAGGCGGGCAGCGCCACCGTGCCGGAACTGGCCGAGCTCACCGGCGCATCGGAGATGACCATCCGCCGCGACCTCGACACCCTCGCCGCCCAAGGCGCCCTCGAACGCGTGCGCGGCGGCGCACGCACGCTGCTGCTGCGCGGCGAGGAACCGCCCTTCGCGCTGCGCACCCACGAAGCACTCGACGCCAAGCGCGCCATCGCCGCCGAGGTCGCCACGCTCATCGCCGACGGCGAGACCGTCCTGCTTGACAGCGGCACCACCTGCTTGGAGATCGCTCGCCTTCTGCGGGGACGGCCCGTCACCGTCATGCCGCTCTCACTCCAAGCCATCCACACCCTCAGCGAGACCCCGAGCCCGACCAGGCTTCTGGTACCCGGGGGCGCACCCCGGACCGCTGAAGGCGCGTTGACCGGACCACTCACTCTCGCCTCCCTCGCCGCCCTGCGCTTCGACACCGCGATCCTCGGCTGCTGCGGCCTGAGCGCCGCCGAAGGCTTGACCGCCTACGACCTCGACGACGCCGCCGTGAAGAAAGCCGCCATCGCCTCAAGCCGGCGCATCATCGCCGCCGCCGACGGCAGCAAACTCGCCCGCACCGCATGGGCTCACGTCGCCGCCTCCACCCTGATCCACACCCTCGTCACCGACCACGCCGCGCCCGCGGACGAGGTAGCAGCCCTCGAAGGCGCCGGCACCATCGTCAAAACCGTCTGACATACAGCCGAACCTCGACGACGGACAAGTGCGGCACCGTGGGTATCAGTCTCCGGCGTCGACAACGCGTGGCGATTTAGCCCGCTGGGCCGCATACCGGGCCGCCCTGCGAAGCGCGCGGTCCGATGGAGCCGACTCTCGGGCGAGGCTCGGCAGCACCGGCCGTCCGCGACAGAACTCGCAGACATCATCGAGGGCTCCGTTCACGCCCTCAAACCACTCGTCGCACCACGCACACAATGTGGCGTCGAAGCGCTCCGAGTAGTCCTTGTCTCTTCCGCATCGATGGCATGCGCCGAGGCGCCGCCGTTCGGGCCTCAGTGCCCCTGGCCGCCTACGCGGCATCCGCCCTTCGGTTCGCAATCATGACGCACAGTCTGGCCTGCCTCGGCGCGGCAATCAATGTGGGCTTCACCCCGCTGCGGCCCACGTCGCGCTTGCAGCACGACACACCAGCCACAGCGCCTCCACCTGGGCACAGACTCGCCCGAATTGGGGGGTACTGGCGGTTACTCCCAGAGAGACACGACAACGGCGTACTGTCGAACTATGGGCGTAAACAGGCGAGATGCCATCCGCGGTTTTCTGACCACGCGGCGCGCCAGGGTCAGCCCTGAACAAGTCGGCCTGCCCGGCCACGGCGATCGGCGCGTGCCCGGCCTCCGCCGGGAAGAGGTCGCCATGCTCGCCGACGTGAGTGTCGATTACTACATCCGTCTCGAGAGAGGCAATGCCCGCGGAGTCTCCGACAACGTGCTCAATGCCCTGTCCGACGGATTGCGGCTCAGCACGGCGGAGCGCGACTACCTATTCGACCTGGTGCGTTCTCCCGACGACATCACGGACGCCAAAGACACTCAGCCGCTTGAGGAGGTGAGCCACGGCATTCGGCGCGTGCTCGAGACGATCGGCGCGGCCCCGGCATACGTGCGCAACGCACGCCTCGACCTACTCGCCGCCAACCGGCTCGGCCAGGCGCTCTTCGAGCCCGTGTTCAAGAATCCCGCGCGGCCCGCCAACCTCGCCCGTTTCACCTTCCTCGACCCGGCCGCCCGGCAGTTCTTCCGAAACTGGGAGTCCATCGCCTCCGATTACGTCGCCCTGCTGCGAGCCGAGGCCGGGCGCAGCCCTGCGGACCACGTGCTGTCCGAGCTCATCGGCGAACTGTCCGCGGACAGTCAGGCGTTCCGAAGCCGGTGGCCGGCCCACAACGTCCAGGCCTCGTGCTCGGGCGCGAAGGAGGTGCACCACCCGCTCGTCGGCGACCTCAGCTTGACCTTCGAAGCGCTCGACGTGGCCGACCAGCCGGGACTCAGGCTCAACGTGTACACGGCCGAACCGGGATCGCCCGCGCAGAACGCTCTAGACCTGCTCGCTAGTCGGCTGGCGAGTCAGGACCCGGTGAACGCACGTCGAGCCGACACCGCACCGTGACCGCACTAACCGCACGATCCGCACAACATCGAGGGCCCACACCTCGATGCGAGGATTGCCGCTCTACATCGAATGTCGAACTCTCTCATGGACGCCGTACCGCCGGATCTGGAACTCGTGCGCGCCGCCCAGGCCGGCGATGTCACATCCCTCGGACTCTTGCTAGCCAAGCACCGCAGCAGCATGTACGCCGTCGCAGTGGCGGCACTGGGTTCGCCGAATGACGCCGAGGATGCCGTGCAGGACGCCGCGATCGTCGCCCTCGGCAATATCAGGAGCCTCAGAGACCCGGCAGCTGTCGGCCCGTGGCTGCGCATGGTGGTGCGCAACATCTGTCGAGCCGCGCTGCGAAAGCCCTCCGCGATCCCTGCCGCCGAATTGCCCGAGCCCCTCATGGGCAACGGACCGCGCAGTGCGCCCGACCCGGCCGAAGTGCTCGGAAATCACGCCCTCGGTGACTGGGTCCGGACCGCACTCGAGGACTTGTCTCCGGGGTTGAGGCTGGTGGCACTGCTGCGCTACTTCACGGATGTCACCTCGTATGAGGAGATCGCGGAGCTGTGCGCCATACCGGTCGGCACGGTGCGCAGCAGACTCAACCAGGCCCGCCGGAAGCTGGCCGAGGCACTGCTGAAGACGGCTGACCGGCCCCATTGCGACGCGAGGGCGCTGACGGCAGTGCACCGCAGGCTCGCCGAGGAGACGGTGGCGTCAGTCCACCGGGGCGGCCGCGCCGAAGCCCTCTCGACCTTGTGGTCACCGACCGCGCAGGTCACCTGGCCCACCGGCCAGAGCACGGATATCAAGCATCTGAGTGACTCGCTCGCCCGCGATGCCTCTTACGGCGTACGCCACCAGATCTTGAACGTCGTGGCCAGCCGCGAAGTGGTCATCTGGGAAGCGGCGTTGCACAGCCCGGCTGCCTTCCCCTTCCCCTTCCCGTCCGGACTGGTCTGGGTCCACCATCTCGATCGCGGCCGGATCAACCGGGTGCGCCTCTACCACCCGCGGTCCCCGCGTTGAGATCCGGCGGGGCGGACGGCGAAGGGATGGGCGGCACGCGAGAGCGCGCCGGAGACCACGGGACAATCAGTGCCATGAAGATACTCATGCCGCTGCCCGACCGAGACTTCGACGTCACCGAGGTGGCGGTGCCCTGGCACCTGGCCCGCGCAGCAGGGCACGAGGTCGTCTTCGCCACCGAGACCGGAACCGCCGGCCCGGTACCCACCGCCGATCCCCGCTTGATCGACGGCGTCATCTTCGGCCGCCTCGGCGCCTCGCTGGAGCCGATCGCCTGGTATCGAGACCTGACGGAGGATCGGCACTTCCAGACGCCCGAGCGGTGGTCCGACATAGGGCGCGTTTAAGAAGTGGCGTAGTGTTCGTGGGGCGTGGTGGACTTCGTGGTGTGGCCGGCCGCTTCGCGTCGCCCGGTTCTTCTGTCCACCCGCCCACCCGTTGCATTGGCGGGGCGGGCTGCGGTTTCAAGACGAAAACCGCCGCTGGCAGGCCCTTCCCTCGGAGAGATTGCCGAGGTCTGTGGGGTGCTGGCGTTGGCGGGGCGGGCTGAGGTTCGGGGTGGTCGGGTGCCGGGGGCGTGCTCTCTCCTCGGCCGGGCACCAGAGGCAATCAGGAACCTGCCGGGAGGTCAAGCGGCGGAGGTCTCCGTTGATGCTCGATCTTGCATCGCGCCGCTTGACCTCCCGGCAGAACCCTGATCGGGCTTCGCCTGCCCGACCGAGGAGAGAGCCCACCCCCTGAGGGGATCGGTGCGAGCTGCGCTCGGGCGGAGTCCCGGCCCGCGGCCCGGCCGCGCTCGATCCGGAAGAATCCTGCATCGCCGTTCTGGGCCGCTGTCTTCTTCTCTACTCCTTCAACGCCGGGGAGAGCGCCCGAGTGCCCGGAAATCTCCATGATTTTGCTTTTCCAGTGAAAGGCCGGGTTCACGGTTTTTGTCGGTGGTGGCATCTAGCATGGAAGAGTACGAGGGTCGGGGCTTGTGACGGGAGGGTGGTGGACGAGATGGCCCGGCGGATGACGTCAGGGGTGTGGCCGAAAGCGGTGCAGGATTTCCCCTCGGCGTGCGACCGGGCCACGCGATCCCGTGTAGTGAGTGAGCACCGGGTGGATCGGACCAGGGCGATGCAGAATCCTTCCGCACCGAACGCGGCTGGCGCTGCGGGAATCTGCAGCGAGGTCTGGGATCGAGGTGGAGCCCAGGGCGATGTGAGATTTCACATCACGCGCGACCAAGGCACCGACCCTTCGCGCCGATCGGGAACCGGGACGGTCGGATCACAGTGATGCAGAATCCTTCCGCATCAAGCGCGACCGGGCCACGCGCCGAGACTCGGCCCGAGCGCAGCTCAGACCCCTCCCCAGGGGGTGGGCTCTCTCCTCGGTCGGGCAGGCGAAGCCCGATCAGGGTTCTGCCGGGAGGTCAAGCGGCGCCATGCAAGATCCAGCATCAACGGAGGCCGTCCGCCGCTTGACCTCCCGACAGGTTCCTGATTGCCTCCGGGGACCGACCGAGGAGAGAGCACGCCCCCGGCACCCGACCACCCCGAACCCCAGCCCGCCCCACCAACGACAGCAACCACACGACCCCGGCACTCTCTCCGAGAGAAGGGCCCCCGCCGGAGGCGAGATCTTGAAACCCCAGCCCGCCCCGCCAACGCAACGGGCGGGCAGGGTGGGCAAGCGAAACCGTGGGCGGAGCGAAGCGGCCGCCCACACCCGGACAAGTACCCCGACCCGACCGGCCACCACCTCCCACCAACACTCAGCCGATCATCAAATCGCTCCAGATCCGCTGAGGTTCGACGGCCTCGTGTTGCCCGGCGGGCACGCGCCGGGCATGCGGCAGTACCTCGGCTCGCCGGAACTGCGCGAGAAAGTCGCAGAGTTCTGGAGTACCGGCCGGCCGGTCGGTGCCATCTGCCACGGCGTGCTCACGATGACGGCGCGTGGCACCGCAACCGACGACTCCCCCGCTTTCGTGGTCGTAGACGGCTCTTATGTCTCCGCCCGCTGGCCCGGCGACGCTTACCTGTTCGCGAACAGATTCCTCGCCCGCCTCGCCTCGGGCACGGAGAGCTGAGGCGACTGACCCCGGCCAGTGACGTCAGAGCTCGGTCAGTACTTTGAGGCTTCTTCGCGCGGCCATGTTCAGCCGTCAGCCTGCGCCGACCGCTGCATCTCGCGCCAGGATGCCTCCTGCTCGCCCAGGCCGACGGTCTGGAATCGGGCACTGAGGTCGGCGAGCTGCTCGGGCGTCGCGTTCAGGCCCAGTCGGCCCAGCTCGAGGAAGAACTCTTCATTGCCGGCGGGCGAGCTGACGAAGAGCACGCGCCCGCCGGTCGGGGTGGTGAACGTGTGCTGGCTTCCACGGGGGACGACGACGACCGTGCCGGGCCCGCCGGAGAATTCGGCGTCGCCGACGCGGAAGTCGTAGTGCCCTTCGATGATGTAGAGGATCTTCATGAAGCCGTTGTGAGCGTGCGGAGGATTGTCCTTGATGACGTCGTGCGTGAACACGAACGCCCCGAGGGCGTTGTCCACGTCGGTGCCACGGACGACCACTTCCAGCCAGTGCGGACCTCCCGTCTCGACGCGGGTGCCCTCCCCCGGGGCGATTGCCCAACCGTCTGTGCCCCAGCTACTCATATGAACCCCAAATCGTCGGTGCGAAGCCGTGCTTCTTCAGGCTTCTTCGGCTTCTTCTCGTGCGGTGGTCGCACTGCCATCCACACGATGCGGCGCGGGACGCGAAAGTTCGATCGCGCGACGATCCTCTCCGCGAACCACGTCAGGACGGCACCGACCAGGCCGGTGAGAAAATCCGACACCGGCTTCGAACTTCGTGGAATCCCGCCGCATCATGCAGTCATGAAGGCAACAGACAACGACCGCCCGCGGGGCTCGGTGATGCCGGAACCACACCTCGAGACCCGGTTCATCGAGGTCGACGGCGTCCGGCAGGCCTATCGGGTCGCGGGTGAGGGGCCGGTGTGCCTGGTGCACTCCGGAGGCCCCGGCGGCCACTCCGACCACCTGAGGTTCCCGGCCCTGCACGAACACATGACCATGGTCTACCTCGACCCGGTCGGCTCGGGCGAGAGCGATCTCCTGCCCGACGGGGACTACTCGATGTCCCGTTACGGAGACTTCGCCGCGGCGGTGCTCGACGAACTCGGCGCGCAGACGGCGTATTTCCTCGGTCACTCGCACGGGGGCTTCGTCGCCCTTCAGTTCGGCATAGACCGCCCCGAACGGCTCCGCGGTCTGATCCTTCACTCCACCGCACCCGTGAACGCGCCGTTGCTGATGGAGAACGCGACCCGGGAGATGGCGGCCTTCGTCGAGCGCTGGCCCTCTCGCCCCGAGGCGGTCGACGCGGGACTGGCGTGGAAGGAGATGCGGGCGCAGGAGGCCGCGCCGGTCGAGAAGCCGGCCGACGACCTGGCCGACGCGTCGGAAGCCAAGGAACGTTATTTCGCTCGTGTCCTGCCGGCCTACTTCGCGGATTTCCGCAAGACGGTCGCCGACCTCGGCACCACACCCGTCCTCCGGTACACGGTCGACCCCAACCGCCTTCCGGTCATCTGGGACGTACGGAACCTGCTGCACACGATTCAGGCCCCGACGCTGGTGATCGCCGGTGCCTACGACTTCATCTGCGCGCCGGTCTACGCCCGCACGATCGCCGCCGGATTGCCGAACGCACGGTTGCTCGAGTTGCCCGAGAGCGGTCACTTCGGCCATATCGAGCAACCCGGCGACTTCGTCACCGCAGTCCTCGAATTCACTCGCGCAACCGAGCTCGCCGGCGGAGCGAGGGCAGCGGAGACGCTTCCACCCGATGTCGGCTGGACCGGCCTGCTCACCGCCCACATGCGGGCACTCGAAGCTCGCCACAAGTCCCCGCTCTTCAACGATCCCCTGGCGAAGACGGTTGTCGACCTCGTCCACCGGGCGACCCGGACTGATCCGGACGTCGCGCTGCCCACGGGTCCCGCACCCGGCAACACTGCCGAGCTCACGGAGACGTGGTACATGCTCTCGACGTACATCGGCGTGCGGACCCGTTACTACGATGAGCGGATGCGAGCCGCGGCCGCCGAGGGCGTCCGGCAGTTCGTCATCCTGGCGGCGGGCCTCGACTCACGTGCCCTTCGCCTCGGCCTGCCCGCCGACGCGGTCGTGTACGAGGTGGACACCGAGCCGGTGCTGCGCTTCAAGGAATCGGTGCTGGACGCGGCGGGCCTGAAGAAGGCCGGCTGCGAGCGCAGGCCGGTCGTGGCGGATCTGCGAGGCCCCTGGGCCGCGGCCGTCTCGGCTGAGGGCTTCGACCCTCGACAGCCGACGATGTGGCTCATCGAGGGCCTCTTCATGTACGTCTCGGCCGAAGGGTGCGAGCACGTGCTCAAGACCGTGACGGACCTGAGCGCCGCCGGCAGCCACGTGGCCCTGGAGTACTTCGAGCCGATTCCACGTGCGGACGACGTGTCCACGGTCAACGCCGCCGAACGCGCGGTCATCGAGCGGATCGTCAGCTTCTTCCAGAGCGGGCCGCCACTTCCGCCCGAGCGATGGCTGGCCACCCACGGGTGGGGATCCGAGGTCACGACGATCGCCAGGGAGATCGCCGGCCACGGCCGGAGGATCCCGGAGATGTTCCAGAACGGACGTCCCCACGAGGTCGGCCTCTGGCTGGCGCACGGACGGCTGGAATCCTCCCGCACCGAACGGGCCGCGGCCAGCAGATAGAGGGCCCTGATATTCACGACGCGGAGGCCGCGCCGTGCACCTGCGGGGCGGGTTTCAACCCGCCCCGTTTCGATCGAACTTCCGCGACCACCGTCGCATCTTGGGGGTGTGAGCGCCTGCCACCCTCCGCAAGAGAACGAAAGTTGAGATTGCCATGACCACCACCAACGTGCCGCTCGGGCTTGCCGAACAGACCGAGATCAAGGCGTACACGGATTTCGTCGCCGGCGCGCCGGCGTCCGTCCGGGAAGCGCTCGGGATCGGCTCGGTCGAAATCGGTTCGGCGCGGGCCATCGCGGTGCGAGGAGACTCGACCGGATTCTTCAACCGTGCCGGTGGATTCAGCCCCGAATATCCGATCGATGCGGACGTCGTAGCGCGGACGATCGATTTCTACCGTGAGAAGCAGCTGTCCTCAGGCGCGTTCATGGTCGCGCCGCCAGTCCTCCCGACGGATTGGACCTCGATCGCCGCGAAGTACGACCTCGTCGAGGGCACTCGTTACGTCAAGCTCGCCTGCGATGTCGAGTCCGCCGTGGCTACGACAGACGTCCTCGGGCCGCTGGATCCGAAGCTGCACATCGGTCTCGTCGAGTCCCGTCAAGCGCGCGAGTGGGCGAGCGCGATGATGCCGGCGCTCGGATTCGCGCCTGAGCTGATCGATGTGGCCGAGGCGTGTGTAGGCCGGCCCGGCTGGCGCCAGTTCGCCGCCTGGGAGGGCGAGCGGATCGTCGGAGTCGGCAGCATCTTCGTGAACGGCGAGTGCGCGAACATGATGGGCGGGGCCACCCTCGAGGGCTGGCGCGGCCGCGGCGTCCAGACGGCACTGCTCGCCGCACGTATCCGAGCCGCGCACGCCGCCGGATGCCGATGGATGGTGGCCGAAGCATTCGCGGAAGCACCCGGCCAGCACAACTCCTCGCTGCACAACATGCTCCGCTCCGGCTTCGAGCGCCTCTACGACCGGGTCGCCTGGGTCTGGAACGCGTAACCGCCGCCCATCGTAGGCCGGTCATCCCGGAGTTCGATCTTGTAAACGGTTGAACTGGGCGTCCTGTTGAGTCTTGGCGGCAACGGCGTCGACGGCTCTCCCACGGACCCCGTCGCCCCCTTGGAAGTGAGAAACCATGAGCCCGATCCACGATCTCGCTCCCCAGTTGGCGAACGCGCGGGCCTTCTGGCTCGGCTACGGAGCAGAGAGCCGGCTCGAGGGGGATCTGACGACGTACCGCAGCGGACTGGGTTCCCCGTCGTTGAACGGCGTACTCAGGTGGACCGGATCAGACTTCGATGATGCGCACGCGCGGGCGGCCCTCGAGTTTGCCGGCGTGCCATGGTGGTGGTGGGTCGGACCGGACAGCCGCGCCGACACGGCTGACCGGCTCCGGGCCTGGGGCGGCAAGCTGGCCGCGCGGCAGCCGATCATGGCCATGGATCTGGACCACGCGAACCTTCCCGAACCGACGGCCGCCCTGACCATCGTTGAAGTGACCGACCCTGCCACCCTCCGGGAGTGGGTGAGCACGATCGCTCCGGTATTCGGTGTCCCCAGCCGGTCCATCGAGGCCCGCACCGCCCTCGAGTTCGGCAGGGAGGGCGACATCACGAGATTCGCCGGCACCATCGACGGACGGATCGTCGCGACCGCCTCGCTGTTCGACGCACACGGGATCGCCGGCGTGTACACCGTCGCCACCGCTGAAGGCTTCCGCCGACGCGGATTCGGCGCGGCGATGACCGCCGCAGTGATGCGAGCCGGCCGCGAGCGAGGCCTGAAGGTGGCGACACTGCAGTCCTCGTCCGCGGGGGAACCGGTCTACCTTCGGATGGGATTCCAGCAGGTGGCGGAGTACCGCATCTTCACACCTCCGGACGCCGACGCCAAAGCATGCCGCGGCTCCCACCGCCAATAGTGCGGCTTTCAAATGTACGCCGTATCATAGAACGCCACAACAAATAGTACGCCTACCAAGACCGCCATGCTCGAAACAATGACACCGGCAACAGAGGGCCAAAGCATCAAGTCAGATTTTCGCGTACGCCTGATGCCCACAACGGACAGTGCGAAAGCGATCAGGCCGATGACCAGTCCGACAAGCACCGGCGCGGTGATCAATCCGAGAATTCCAAGCATCATTCCGGTGACGCCGTATATTCCGCTTGGAATCTCGCGAGCAGGCACATACCGATACGAGCTCCCTAGCGCTCCGACACGCAACCCACTCGGCTGCCCGTCGTCGGATACAGGGAACTGATCTTCGTCCTGGAATTTCCCGCGAGACTCAACCATAACAATCCCCCTGAAAGCGCATGCGAACTACATTCGCAGTAAGGCTTGCCAGAAGCCAGAGACACTCGGCCCAGCCCCCACACCATAGTAAGGCCCATGTTGATGAGTAGGACGAGCAAGCATGCTTTGACGTCGGCACTGGGGAGCAGCTCGTATCAGGCGGTCCTGCTCAGGTCCCACCGCTGGGGCAGCGGCTCGTATCCGGCGGCCACATAGGTGGCGACAGCGGCGGTGTTCGCGCTCGGGGTGCAGACGAGCGCGCTCGACGCTCCCATCTCCTGCAGCGTGGCGGCGGCCGCGACGCAGATCGCGGCGCCGTGGCCGCGTCCGCGGTGGTCCGCGTGCACGCCCATCGGCTCGAGGAGACCGGGCTTGCCGGGCCCGGCCGACCAGACCGTCACCGCAGCCACTGCATCGTCCTGCTCGTCATAGCCGATCAGACAGCGCGCATCGGCGTAGACCGGTCCCGCCGCCACGACGTGCCACACCTCCTCGGTGAACCTGGGGCTGCCGAACGCCGAACGGTGCACGGCGGTGCGCGCCCCCGCCGTTTCCGGACCGACCACCGCGATCCGCAGTCCCCGATCCTCCACCGGTTCGGCCAGAGCGCGGCACAGCGGTGTCCACGGGTCGCTCTGATTCCAGCCGGCCTCGGCGAGAACGCCGCGGACAAGAGCGCCGTTGGGCAGCTCGACGCCGACCTTCCCCGCCGGCAGGACGCCGCGTGCCGGATCGTTCAGGTCCGCAGCGAGACACCTCGCAAGATTCGCGTCCTGCCGCAGGTCCGGTGCGGTCGTCAGACGCAGCAGATCGGGGGCGTCCAGATATCCGACGGCGACGATTCGGCCGTCCGCACTCCAGGTACGCACGTCTCCGGCCAGCTTCTGCGCACCCGCCGCCCAACCCCAACCGAGATCCCCCGGATGCAGCTGGAACGGCGTCAGATCCTCCTGCCATGCGCGCAGGGCCTCCACAGCGCCGGTGAGCCCGTCGAGGCCGGGCTCGTTCAAAACGATGGCCATACCCGCATCCCACACCACCACGGCCGCCAGCCGCACCCCGTTTTCACCCTCACGCTGCCTGTTCCGGGGTTTTCCAACACTCGGCGCGGCGACGTCCATGCACGTCTTGAGTCGGTTTCCTCTGCATCGCCTGTTCGCCTGCTTCAAGGCGCTCGGCTGAGTCATACTTGTCCTGAATTAGGCCACTGAGTCGTCTGGTGGGAGGCTCGTTTGAGCGTGTGGTTGTCGGTCGAGGGAGACGATCCGGCGGAGGGTTTGGCGCAGTTGTCGGATTGGCTGGGCCGTGAGTCCGAGCTTCGCGGCCTGGTCAGGCCTGGCGACAGCGCTCCCGGGCCCGGGGAATTGGGGGCGCTGGCCGACGCCCTGGTGGCTGCGGTGGGCGGCGGTGGGGCGATCAGCGTGCTGGCCGCTTCGCTGAAGGCGTTTCTGGCCCAGCCGCGGCGCTCGGACGTACGGATCGTGCTGCGTACGTCGGACGGGCGCAGGGTGGAGGTGGATGCCAAGCGGGTCGGCAACGTCGAGGCGCTGGTGCGCGAAACGCTGAGGCAGCCTGAGTGAGCCTGCGGGCGATCGACCCGGCGCGCTCTCGGGTCGTATTGGTCGGCACCTCGACGTACGCTGCCGCTACCCCGCTGCTGCCGAACGTGCCCGTGGTCGACAACAACATCGCGGATCTGGCCGAGGTGCTCATGGACCCGGAGTTGGGCGGGTTCGACGCAGCACACTGTTTTGTCGCGCCGCCGGCGGCAGGCGTGGCGCAGGTCGGTGACCTGCTGATGCAGGCGGCAGCCGAGGGCCAAGACCTGCTGCTGTTCTACTACAGCGGCCACGGCTTGCTCGGGCCGCGTCGCCGGGAGCTATACCTGACACTGTTCGGCACCCGGCCGGACCGATTGGCGTTCACCGCTCTCGCATTCGACGCGGTACGCGACGCGTGTCTGGAGAGCCGCGCCGCCAACCGGGTGGTGATCCTGGACAGCTGCTTCAGCGGTCGAGCGATCGGTGAGACTCTCACGGGCGACGAGGAGGAGGTCCTGGGTCAGATCCAGGTCTCTGGAACGTACACGCTGGCCTCGGCACCAGCGAACCGGAGCGCGCTGATCCTGCCCGGCGAACGGCACACAGCGTTCACCGAGCGATTGCTGTCCCTGTTGCGCGAGGGCAGCCCTTCGGCGGGGGAGATGATCAGCCTTGGAGACATCTACCGCCATCTGCTCGCCCGGCTACGCGACGAGGGCCTGCCGTTACCGCAGCAGCGTGGGACCGAGACCGCCGATTTGCTCGGGCTGGTCCGCAATCGCCGCCTCCCGCCGCCAGTGCCCACGGTCACGTCCGTCGCGGATCCGCCAGACACTGCGGATCCCAGGAGCAGCGAGTGGGAAGCCCGTTGGCAGCCGGATGAGCGGCGTCGACGGGCGGATGCGATTTTCGACTCGTCCATCCACGCGGCGTACGCGATGGTGGGCCGCGGCGCTAGCGCATCGGCGCTGGAAGCTGTGGCGAAGGGACTTGCGCGAAGTGATCCGCAGCGGGCGGTTCACCTGTTCGGCGAGGCCGGAAGCCTGCTCATGGCCGAGCCGAACGAAGGTCGGCATCTGACGGCTCTCGCGGCCAGGGCGGTGCAGAGCAATCCCGAGTCGGCTCTGCTGCGCGATGAGGCCGAGAGGCTTGCCCGCAGCACCGGAAGGTTGACGTGGGACGCGCTGGCCGGCGTCGCGGAATTCATGGCCGAGGGCGATCCGCAAAGGGCTGACCGTCTCGCGGCGACGATCACCGACAAGCGGCTCAAGGCACCGGCCTTGACCGAGATCGCATGGCGCCTCGCGCACGACGATCCGGACCGCGCCGAGTTTCTCGCGCACAGCATCCGCGAAAAGATGTACAAGCCTATTGCCATGGCCTATGTCGCCCGCGAGGTGGCGAAAGCCGACCCGCACCGGGCGGTTCTGCTGCTGAACGAGGCCGAGCGGGTCGCCTGCAGCATCCGTCGTGAGGACTACCGTGAACCGGCGATATACCAGGTCGCGAAGGTGTTCGCGCTGCGCGACCCTCAGCGGGCCGTACTCATCTCGCAGAAAACCGCCGACCCGGTCGCACGGGCGTGGATTCTGGCCGGCATAGCCGCGGTGGTGGCGCGCAGTCACCCTGACCATGGGACCTGGCTGCTCGGCGAGGGAGAGCGGATCGCGCAGAGCATCACCCTAGAGCGGCACAAGGCATCGGCCCTCGCCGAGGTCGCCATGGCCGCATCGACAAGTGACCCGGGGCGCGCCTCCCGGCTGCTCCGCGAGGCCGAGGCACTCGCCCAGAACATCACAGGCGACGCCGATAGAGAACCCGCACTGGTCAAAATCGCGCAGGCTGCGGCAGTGAGCGACTTGGCCAGGGCTTGGCGGATCGCGCACGCGGTAACCGACGCGGCCCGGCGCACGGAACTGACGACTCATCTTGTGGCTGCTGCGCCAGACAGCGACCGGCCGGAGATGTCCGTCCAGATACTGGACGCCGCCGAGAGCCTGATTCTGGATATCGCCGATGGGCCTGGCAAGATCCGCGCGCTGGCCAGACTCGCGTTGGCTGCCATGAGCAGCAATCCACAGCACGCGGCCCGGCTGCTCGCCGAGGCCGAGAGCCTCGCACAAGGCGCTACACCGACGCTGTACACGATCGAGGCACTCGTCAGTGTCGGACAAGCATGGCTGAATGAGGACTGGCCGCCCCACCCGTGACGCCCCGTTGCGATTGATCAGAACGGCGCCGAGAACGTCCTGTTCCATACCGGAATCAATGCAGGAACTATGATCTGCGACTTCGTGATCCGCGTCGAGTGGCGGCATGACGACGTCGGAGGGACACGGCCAGGACGAAGGCCAGTGCCGCAGGAGGTGGCAGCACGGCGGTCACGGGTGCCGTCTCGAAGAGCACGGCGGCGAGGCCGGCGCCGACGAGGAGGCGGCCGGACAGATCAGGGCGACCGGGTCGGGCCGGGTGCGCGCAGCCAGCGCCGCGTCGGCCTTCGCCGCCGTGAACGACAGAGTCGACGTCCTGGGGCTCCGCAGCGCGCCTCCTCGCGTAGCGCTCTCGGGCCCGAGTAAGACTCAGCCGATCGTCGGGGCCGCCCCGCACCTCGTCTGCATACGGGTCGTCCTGGCCGTCGTCTTCCCATCCGCACTCGTCACAGATGTCGAAGCACGCGCGGCTGTCCAGGGTAAACGGATGACAGCAAGTGCATTGATACAGATTGCCCTCCATCTCCCGGGCAGGAGGGAACGTCCGCGTCGGATTTACGGCAACCCTTCGACCTCTCGCCAGTAGGTCGGGTCAGTCGGCCCGGCGATTAGGGCAAGCGCCGTCTGTACCGCCGCCTCGAAGAGCTCGGCCAGGTCACTGAAGTCCGCAGCCACGGAGGTGAACCGCTGAACGTAGTGCGTGCCGTGGTCGGTGTCGCAGTGGCACGCGATGCCGAGCTGGGCCGCCACCTCATACCCGGCGTTGCGCGCCCATGAAACGTCTAGCTCGACCTCAGCCCAGTCTCCGTCACGGTCTTCGACACTCATCGCCCTGTATAGGACGACCGGCGTTCCGGGCGTGGGCGCTCCCGGGTAGGTCGCGTGCGCAGCCATCCATTCCCAGATTGCCGGATCTTCCTCCGGCCGGGAACTGTCTAGAGTCTCACCGGCGGCGCGAATCCGGCTGATACTGCTCGCGGTCTGCCGAGGGAACAGTCGCTCAAACGGAGCGTAGTTGAGCGTCCCGCGTGTCATGTGGGCCTCCATGACCGCGATTTTCGCAGCGTCCGGTGTCGGGTGCAGGCACGTCCTCGACCTGCTGCGCGAGCAGTGGCCGACCCCGACCTGGTTGAGCGGCTTCGCGCGGGAGTTCCTTTAAATGCCACCGACCAGAGTACCTTTTATGGTGGAGGCGGCGAGGGATGTACCGATTATCCCACTCATAAGGCCTTTTAGGAACGGAACGATCGCATGAGCATGGCGTATCTCGCACAGCCGGACCAGCAGCAGCAACTCGAATGGCTCAACGGCGGCACGCTGGCGATGTTGCTCGACGGCAAGGCGACCGACGGGCAGTTGATGATCGGGCGCTTCGACGTCGCCGAGGGCGAGGCGCCTCCGTACCACCGGCACACCCGGGAGGACGAGGTCTTTCTCCTACTCAAGGGCACGGCGCTCGTCTGGTGCGACGACCAGGAGTACGAGCTCGCCGAGGGCGGCGTCGTCTACCTGCCCCGCAACATCCCGCACGGCTATCGCATCACCTCGAAGAAGGCCGACCTACTGATGATCAACACGCCGGCCGGCATCGAGGGGATGTTCCGCGAAACCGGCCGCGACAAGTCCGCGCCGCGCCCAGCCGGCTTCGAGGTCAAGCCGGACCCGAGCCTGGCGAACAAGTACGGCAACGTCATCGTCGGACCTCCCCGTTGACCCGCCGATGACGCAAAGGGCGAATACTCCGACAGTCCAACGCCCCGGTGCGCCGACCACGCAATGGCTCGCGGTGATGCTGGAGCTCAAGGCCGACACCGTGGCCGAACACGCGGGTGTGCGGAACGCTAAGGCGAGCCGATGCTCAAG
Source organism: Actinospica robiniae DSM 44927 (assembly GCF_000504285.1). Lineage (NCBI taxonomy): Bacteria > Bacillati > Actinomycetota > Actinomycetes > Catenulisporales > Actinospicaceae > Actinospica > Actinospica robiniae. The sequence continues at coordinate 3,823,638 of NZ_KI632511.1, forward strand.
AAGGTGCGCCGGCTGATCGCATCGGTCAACGACACCCGCACGGGCACTCGACCTGGAACGGCACGGCCGACGCACCATCGCCGGCGTGACCGTCCGCAGCCGGGCCGACCCAAGGCGACCGGGCCGGTCAGCGGCGGTGCCCAGCGCGGCTGCGGAGCAGGAATAGGAAGGCCTCCGGGGTCAGCCGCCACATCGTCCAGCCGGAACAACCGAGGAAGCCGCCCACCGGAGCGAAGATCAGCGGCGCGAGCCACCAGGTGCCGAGGTCGCGCACGTCTTCGGCGCTGCCGGGGTCGGCGGCGAGATAGGCGATCTGGATGGAGGCGCCGACGTGCGTACCGGCGTGCACGTCGCTCGTCCACGTGTCGAACGATAACCCGTCCTGGAGCGTGAAGCTGAGTTCGTAATCGGTCTTCCTGCCGTCGCGGCGCTCGTCCTGCACGAGCGCGCTCGTGCGGATGCCGTTGTCCTCGACGTCTATGGTGCGGACGGGCACGTAGACGGCCCCGACCAGCAGACCCGCGGCGCAGACGGCGAACACTCCGCAGACCAGCCACTGGCCGATACTGTGTCTCGACGGCCCGCCCCGTATGCGCATGAGTCCATCATGGCTCAGCGGACCGGGCAGTCCGTCTCGCGCCGAGTGCACGCGGCGAGACGGCACTGGTATCGTCCCTCTTCCGCAGAAATACATAAGGGGCTGTTCATGGGGCGGGAACCGGCGCGGAGCACCAGTCCGGAGCCTGAGGACGAACGTCCCGTGATCGAGGACGCCCGGCCGGCGCCGGAAGACGCGGTCGCGGGTCCGAATTCCGCGGCCCGTACAGCGAGCGGACCGCGTACGCGCGACCTCGTCCTGCTGCTGGCACCGATCTGGGCGCTCACCGCGGCGGCGGTACCGCCGCTCGGGTTGGCGATCTTCATCGCGGGCTGGGGTGGCGGCGTCGGCGCCATGCTGCTCGCGCTGCTCGCCGCGCTGGTGGGCGTGACGCTGGTGATCGCGGCGGCGGCGCAGCCGGGCCGGGTGCTGATCCCCTCCGGCGACACCTGGGGCGGCCGGCTTCGCTGGGCCGGCAGCGTGTGCCTGCTCGGGACCCTGCTGATCGCCGTCGGCGGATTCCTCTGGCACCGAGACCCGGCGCCGTTCGGCAACGCCCTGGTGCGGACAGGGCTGATCGGCTGCGCCTACGCGCTCGCCGCCGCGGCCCGCACCCGCACGAACGTCCTGCGCAGCGCCGCGCGCGCAGGGCTCGGCGCGGTCGTCGTGCTGGCCCTGGGCTTAGCGGCGGCGGCGTCCGGCCACCACGACACCGCCTCGCCGCGTCAGCTGCCTTCGCCCGCCTCGTCGGCGTGGATACCGAGCAACCTCATGCTGGTCGGCGACACTCCGGCCGGCTACCGGCCCGTCCCCACCTCGCTCAGCGAGGAAAGCGGCGGGGCCAGCCCGTTCCTGGCCAGCTACACCTGTATCTCGAACTGCCCGCCGGATCCGTCGCCCGGGCAGGCGCCGGTCATGATGTACGAAGCGGCGCAGTCTGGGCCGCAGAGTTTCAGCAGCTACCAGGCCCTGTGCGGCCCGAATCGGGAGAAGGGCTACGAGTGCACCAGCTTGGGTCCGCAGATGTGGCTCGCCAGGATGACCTCGTCGTCCACGGTCTTCCAGGTCGCCATATACGAACACGATGACGTCGAGTTCACCCTCCAGGCACCGCCGACGATGGACCCGGAGCTGTTGCGCGCCTACATGTTGAGCATCCACCCCGCGTCGAGCGCGGAGCTCGCCTCCCTGCTCCAGGGATACTCGGACCACGGCTGACCGCGGGCGGCCACCCCAGGTGAGTGAGTCCGGTGCCGGGTCAGTGGTCGTAGGCGGTCAGTGATCGGGTGGTCGATCAGCTGGCGCAGCTTACTTGTCACTATCGAGACGTTGATGGCAATGGTGGTGTGATCTTTGCTGGTCACGCTGTTGCGGACGGCATCTGGAAGCATGCGGGCCTTCGCGCCGTCGCACTACTGGTGTGGTGGAGGTTCACCGGTTCCGCGCGGAGGCCATTGTCTGTACGTTCAATCCGTGGGGAAAACCAGATTCAGCATGCCGCCCGGGCAGATGCTGCTCGGAGGCGTTGGGTTGCCGGTTGTGGCGCTCTCGATCGGGCTGGCCCAGGGCGGGTACATGGGCGGCCACAAGCATGTACTTGCCGCACCGATCATTGCCGGGATCGTGGCGATCGGTTTCGTGGTCATGTTCTTCGGGCGCACTACTGTGCTGAAGCCGGAGGGCATCGCATATGGGTATTTCTTCTTCGCCACTCGGCCGATCGCCTGGGCGCGCATCACCGACGTCACGGCGGACTCCAAGGTCCCGCTGAAGGCTGGCCGCCTGTCCTGGCAGGTCACCATCCATCTTGATGGCGGTGGTGCCGTCCGCCTGCCGGCACCCTACGCGGTCGGCAGTGAGCCGAGCGCCGCCTTTCGAGCTGAGTATGAAGCGATTCATCAGCGCTGGCACCAAGAAAAGGCGCACACGAAGTCGCCGACGCGGCGCGGGCGGCGACGCTCGGCTCGATAGGGACTCGAGCGTTACGGGATCTGCGAACGGTCCGACAGGGGCGAGCACGGGAAGACACGAGGTGTCGCCTATCGTGTATCGACGCCGATTTCGTGAGGTCTTCGACGTAGAAGCAGGTTTTCACCGTGGGCGGCGGCGAAGCGTTGTTCGAGGTCGTGGATGCGGGCGCAGTTGGCGGCTCGTTCGCGGCCGAACCGGAGCCCGGCCGGCGGGAAGCAGCGGACGCGTCGGATCTCTCAGCGAGGTGCGGCCAGCGATCTCTCGGTTGAGCGGTGGGAGTTGATCGGGCCGGTGATCGAGGCGTGGAAGGCTGCGCACCCCTCGGTCTCCGGGCATCAGGGCCGCTACGAGATGCGCGAGATCGTCAACCCGATCCTCTGCCAGACCGGCACCAGCTGCCAGTGGCGCTACCTCCCGCGCGATCTTCCGCCGTATGGCGCGGTGTACTACTACTTCGCGCTCTGGCGCAAAGACGGGACCGACAAGCAGATCCACGACCTGCTGCGAATGCAGGTCTGTGAGCAGGCCGGCCGCAGTGAGGACCCGAGCGCGGTGGTGCTCGATTCGCAGCCGGTGCGTGCGGCGGCGGGAGTGCCGAAGACCACGACCGGGCTGGACGCGGCAAAGAAGACCCCTGGCCGCAAGCGCGGGCTTGCCGTGGACGTTGTAGGGCTGATCATCGCGGTCGTGGTGATGGCCGCCAGCGCCCACGACAACGTGATCGGTGCCGCGCTGCTGACGCGGGTGGCGGCCGAGAACCCGAGTGTGTCCAAGGCCTTCGTCGACGCCGGGTTCAAAGACCAGGTCGCCATCCACGGTGCGATGCTCGGCATCGACGTCGAGACCGTGTCCCGTCTCGATGGCGAGAGCGGGTTCCGACCGCTGCCGAGGCGGTGAGTGGTGGAACAATCACAGGGCACGTTGATACTGCACCGGCGCCTGGTGCGCGACTACGAGCACAGCCCAGACTCGACGGCCTCCCGGGTGTACCGGGCCGCGACCGCGAACCTCACCCGCCGGCTCACCTTCAGCCGCACCCTTCCGTGGCGGTGGTCGTGAACGGCCCTTTGACCATCCCAGATCTGCTCCACAAACTAGCCTCCCGCCACGCCGCGGCCGAAGCAGAGATCGCCGACCTGCGCGAACAGGTGGCCAAGCTTAGCGGCGAGCTTGCTGCCGCCGAGTGCGAACGCGACCGTTGGGCCTCGACCCGCGAGACCATCCTGGCGTTGGCCGGCGAGCACCAAGCCGCGCCCGCCGTGCTCACCGAACACCGGTGACCCCCACTCAGACCACCCCTACGACCCGGAACTCCAGAGCCTGCTTCCCTATCGCCGGTTCGACGAAGAAGCCTGGGACGAGCGCAGCCCGGAGCACGCGCTCTCCGTCGTCGGGGGGTGGGTGCGAACAGGCGAGTCAGCCCGCTGTACCGCCCCTGCACTGTCAGTGCAGGGCCCACAATCGTTGGACCCTGCAACCCCTTGACCCCCAGCTTCACTGTGACGCTGACCTGAGCGTTAGTAGCCTGACGGCGTGTTGGCTAGCCGGAGCGAAATGGCCTGATTCCGGTGGCGTGCGGTGCCGTCGGCGTCAGTCGCTGGCGTCGGCGGGTGCGCCGCGCTTGTCTTCGATGTGAAGCACGACCGGCTCTCGGCCGTCTTTGGGTGCCGAAGTCACCTGCCGGACCACCAGCAGCGACGGGGCCATACTCTCGCACCAGTTCGGTAGCCTGGTCCGCCAGATCACCCTCGGGCTGCATCAGGATGACACACGTGCCGTTGGCGAACAGAACCCACGATTTTTGGTCGCCGATGATGATGCTGCGCCATTTTTCAATCAGAGCGGCGGTCTCCATGGGTAGATGATGCCGGTGACCGCCGACGCTACGGCGTGTCCCCTCGATGGGAACTCGGGACACCTACGCGGCAAATCTGGACATCATGGCTCACTGCGGTACCGCCCACGGCTCGGCCATCAGTACGACTCGATCAAACTCGGGATCAAAACCGAGGACAGGATGCTGCCAGTCACTCTCGGCGGACATCAACACGGGTTTGGCCAGATGGCGACCGATCGCCGTCAGGAACTCGCAGAAGACGTCGAGCCGCCCTTGGCCCTGCAACTCCGACAGGTCAACATCGAAATCGATGGTCTCCCCACCGCCGGCCCACGGGCGGAAGATCGCAAGGAGTTCCGGGATCGGACGTACCCAGATGTTGAGTAGTTCGTCCTCCGCCGAACGGTTGAACACGGCTTGTAGCGGTGGCAGGTCGATGGCGCGGGCGCCCTCGTAGCACTCCATCCTCCAACCGCACGACCGGATCAGACCGAAAAGTGACTGCCAGTCCGCGACAGAAACGCCTGGGACATGCACGTCAGGCAAGCCACCCATCAAGTCCGGGTCGAAAAAGCACCGGACCTCCTCCCAACGCAGATCAAGCATGCGCCTATTCTGCACGGATACTTCGCACTCGCAGCCTCGTGGCAAGAAGCCGAGCCACCCGATCAGGCCGCTGCCTCAGATGAGGCGGCGGCCCCACGGACACCGAGACCGCCACGCAGCCCTGGACTTGCCCCCGCCCATGGCGAGGGCCGGTTTGCGCCAGGTGGCGACGGCTTGGACCGCGGTCGTGCAGGCCGCCGACGGGCCTCAGCCGACCGCCGGCTTGATCTTGGACAGGCCGAGGACGCCGCTCACGAGGCGGTCTCGGGTACGCAGCGGAAGGCGGGCGAGCAGCCCGATCAGCCGCGTGTCCGCGCCGACCGTGTAGCGAGCCTTCGGCCTATTCGCCGTCATTGCCTTGACTGCGGCGTCGGCCAGGATCTTCGGATCGGACATCTTCATTTTCGCTCCGGCGGCGTTCACCGCGGCGAGCTGCTGCTCGTACAGCGCGCGCCGAGCGGGCGGGAGCTGCGTCATCGCCTTCTGGGCCGCGGAGTCCGCGGTCGCGAAGATCTCGGTCTGCATGGCGCCCGGCTCGAGGACGACGACGTCGATGCCCCAGTGCGCCAGTTCGACTCGCCAGGCGTCCGAGAGGGCTTGGAACGCGGCTTTGCTCGCGGAGATCCCGCCCAAGAACGGCGCGGGGATGCGCGCGGTCGGCGCCGTGACATTGAGGACCCGGCCGCGTCCGGCACGCAGCAGCGGCAGGAACTCCTGTGTCACCCGCGCCGCGCCGAAGACGTTCACCTCGAAGCCGCGTCGCAGTTCACTGTCAGGGCACAGTTCCAGCGGCCCCTGGATGATGACGCCCGCGTTGTTGACCAGGCCGTGCAGCGCGGTCACGCCGGCGGCGTCCAGTTCCTCCCGCGCCGCGATGATGCTCTCCTCGTCGGCCACGTCGAGCTGGACGACGCCCACGCCGGGGACCCGGCCGAGCTCGCGCCGAGCGTTCTCGGGCGAGCGCACCCCCGCGTAGACCCGGAAGCCCCGTTCGGCCAGGGCCCGGCAGACTCGCAGGCCCGCCCCCCGGGACGCCCCCGTCACCAGAACCGTCTTTTGCTGTCCGTCCGCCATGGCGGCCTCCACCTCTCAGCAGTGACACCTGTATGCAGTGACATGGTTCATCTGACATGTAAGAATCTACATGTCACTGTCGACTGTCCGCAAGGGCGTGCCAAAATGGCCTGATCAGCCCCCTGTGCCCGAGGAGTCGCCTTGTCGCTGCGCCACGGATTGCTCGGTCTGCTCGCCGAAGGGCCGGCCAGCGGCTACGACCTCGCCGGTCGCTTCCAGGAGGCGCTCGGTTCGGTCTGGCCGGCGCAGCATCCGCAGATCTACGCCGAGCTCGGCCGGCTCGCCGACGCCGGCCTGATCGAGGTGGAGAGCGTCGGCGCGCGCGGACGCAAGGCCTACCGGATCACCCCGTCCGGCCTGGCCGAGGTGCGGCGCTGGTTGCGCGAGGGCGACGTCGACCGCACCTTCCGGGTCGAGGTGCTGATGCGCGCGTTCTTCTTCTGGCTGATGGAGCCGGAGGATCTCGACGCCTTCCTCGTCGCCGAGGAGCGCTACTTCGACGAGACCGCCAAGGCCTTCCGCCAGTACGCGGACCGCAAGGACCGCGGCGAATTCGGCACCGGCCCGCAGACCCGTGCGCTCCGGATCGCGGCGGAGGCCGGGATCCGGGTCAACGAGGCGCTGGCGGAGTGGGCGCGGTGGGCCAGGGAGACCGACCTGATGTCGAGCACCGAGTTCGGCACGGGCGGTGGGTCGCAGGACGGAGCAGAAGGCGGCCAGGCGGCGGGCGGCGCCTGAAGCAGCGGGCCGGAGCCGAGTATCCGCAGGTCCCAGACCACCCGGGCGCGGCGCCGATTCGCGTCGGCCTCCACGATATCGCCGATCTGGAGCGAGCCCGTCTTGCGGGCCGGAAGCACAATCCGAGCACTGTGCGGTGCTTCCCTTGTGTACGGCGCGCAGACAGGTCCGCTCCTCGCAGGAAATGGCGGCCGGTACCCGGAGGGCGTTCAGCTCTGCCACGGTGCGATGAGGTCATCGGGCCCGAATACCGCGTCGGCGTGTTTGGTGGTGCTGCCGGCGCGGCTGATGGCGATCAACGGAAGGGGCTGATCGGTGATGCGGAGGCGGTGGCGCTGGAGGGCGAGCATGTCGTGGTCGTCGAACGGCGCGTTCTCCAGCCATTTGATCGACCCGAGGAATAGCAGCTGTTTCGCGATCGGCTCGCGGTCCGCTCCGACGACGTCGATCTCGACGTCGTTGCTGCGCGTCCAGAACGCGCCGACGACCGGGACGGCGGGGATGGCGTGCGCAGGCAGCAGGCGCAACAGCGAGTCGCGGATGAGCGGCTCGATCGCGCGTCCGCGCCAGGAGGTCCAGCCTCGTCTGATCCGGTCCAGGGTCAGGTCGGAACGTATGCGGTCGATCTCGGGCAGGTGCGGGCCGAGGAAGGCGAGCCAGAAGCGGAGGTAGGTGTCGGTGATCCGGTACCTGCGTTCCTTCGAAGGCTGAAGGGAGAGCGGGAGTTCCCCGGCGACGATCCGCTTGTCGATCAGCAGGTCGGTGGCGCGGGTCAGGGTCGAGTGCGCGATCCCGCCGGCGGCGCGCGCGATGTTCGTGAAGGTCCGCTCGCCGCTTCCGATCGCCTCGAGGACCGCCCTGGCCTGCGCCTGGTCGGGGAACTCGGCGGCCAGGGAGAGCTGCGCGGAGGCGACGATCGGGCTGAGCGGGTCCGCGAGCTCCCTGGCCAGGAACGACCAGAGTCCTTCACCGCTGCGCCACCGGGCGCAGACGATCGGCAGCCCGCCGGTCACGAGCGCGGCGTCGAACGCGGACGCCGCATCCAGCCCGGTCATCTGCGCCACCTCCGCCACGTTGAGCGGGCCCACCGGCATTTCACTGCCGCGCTGGTGGAAGGGGCGGCCGTAGGAGGTGAGTGCCTCCATCATCGACAGGTCCGAGCCGATGAGCAGGAGCAGGACCGGGCGGTGTGAGAGTTCCCGGTCCCACGCGCGCTGCAGGATGCTCTCGAACGCTCCGGAGTCGTCCATGAGGTAGGGCACCTCGTCGAGCACGACCACGCTGGCCTGGTCCTGCGGGAGCAACCCGGCGAGTTGGCGAAGCGCCGCCGTCCAGTTCCCGGGTGCGGCTTCATCGAAGATCGCCGCCTCGGGCAGCGAGGAGGAAGCGACGTCGTGCGCGAACTCCTCGAGCGGTTCCGCTCCTCGGCCGAGTTGTGCGGTGTGGAAGACGTACGGCACCCGGCTGTGGCGGACGAACTCACCGACGAGCGCGGACTTCCCGATGCGCCGGCGCCCGCGGATGATCACGCACCGGCCCGGGCGCTGCCCACCGATCGCCGAGCGCACCTCGTCCAAGGCCTGCCCTAGCGCCGCGAGCTCACGGCGCCGGCCCACGAAGTCCGCCATCGGCGCTTCCCTTCTTCGGAGAAGATGCTTCCTCTCCAGATAGTATCGGCGAAGAAAGTATTGCGCATCGATTTGGACGGCCTTGGCCTGTGGCCTGCATCGGACCGCGCGGTGTCGATCACCTCGCTCATCGCGTGGAGCGCCCTTGGCACCCTGGGCTCCCCGGGCACCCTGGGCTCCCTGGCGTCCATACCTGCGGTAGTACGGAGCGGACGACGGGGCGAGAACGGCGTCCAGGGCGGTGCCGACGCCGGCCGTCCAAGACGTGATCCTGGACGGTGCTACCGGCTACCACTCGATCTCGGTCACCGTGGTCTGAACGACGACCGAGCGAAGCCGCCGGTCACATTGATCACACTCGCAGGGCGAAGCGCAGGCTCTCGCTTCCGTGGTGCGTCGTCGTTCCATCGGGGCTCAGGCCCACCGCCGCGGCAACACGGGCCGACGGGACGTTCTGCTCGCGGATGACGGCGAGAACGAGCGCGGGCTCTTCGCGCTCGGCCGCGGCCCGGACTGCCGCGGCGGCCGCCTCGCGGGCGTAGCCGCTGCCCCATGCGCTGGGCCGGAACCGGTAGTAGAGGTTGTATACCGCGCGGTCGGCTTCGAGTCCGCCGGTACGCCGGACCCCGGCCACGCCGACGACCTCGCCCGCGCAGCCTCCGCTTTCGCGGACCACCCAGTAGCCGACGCCGTCCCGGTCCCAGTCGGCGATCCACCCCACCAGCATCGCGGCGGCCTCGCGCGGGCCGGTCGGACCGTTGGGGTTGAAGGCGTTCGTGGCCGGGTCGCCCTGGATCTCGGCCACGGCCCGCTCGTCGGCCGGAGTGGGAGCGCTCAGGCACAGCCGGTCGGTGTGAATGTGCCGCGGGGGCAGCGGATTCGGGGTCGCGTCGGTCATTCCGGGCTTACCTCGCAGGTCTCGGGGACCACCATGCCGCGCGCGTCCGAACGCGCCGCGGCGAGCTCACTGTACGGTGCCATCCGCCGGAAGCCGAGACGCGCCAGGCACATCGTCCACGCCTCGCTCGACAATCAGGACCCGGACGGCTAGGGACGCGATATCCAAACATGATAGAACATCTCTATGGCAGAGACGAAGCGCGCCCGCTGGAGCCTTGGCGGCCCTGAGACGGTCATGGCCAGCCGTCGCCATGCGGAAGTCAAAGCGTCACAGTCGCGTGGTTGATCTGCGGCAATATGCTGCCGACGCCGCGCGCCGCGGCCAACCGCAGCGCCGAGTGGCCTCGTCCCGTACGGAGTCGGCCTGGACCCGGGACGAAAAAGATCAAGTGAACTTTTTCTAACATTTATCATCGCAGACCATTGACGGCCTCAAGCGGCGCCCCTTGTATTGACTACGTCGTCTCCATCCCACGCGCCGAGCCGGTCGTCCACCTCGCCGGGACAGCGAAACGCCTCTATCTACCCATGGAGTCCTCGATGGAATTCAGCCGTCGCGCCTTCACCGCCCTGGCCGTGGGCACCGCCGGATCGCTGGTCGTGGCGCTCCGGTGGCCGTCGTCCGCCTCATCCGCAGCCGCTGCCGACGGAGCCGCCTCGGCCAAAGGGCCCGCGGCTCTCATCGCCGGCCAGGTGCCGTTCGCGGTGAATCCCGAAGTCGGTCACACCGTCACCTTCGACCCGTACTCGCTGATCATCGACGGCGCCCGGGTGCCTATCTGGTCCGGGGAGATGCACCCGTTCCGGCTCCCCAGCCCGCAGTTGTGGCCCGACATCCTGCAGAAGCTGCGCGCCAACGGCTACAACGCCGTGAGCATCTACGTGGCCTGGAACTTCCACTCCTCCGCCGCGGGCGTTTACGATTTCACCGGCGTCAGGGACCTTGGCCAGTTCCTGAGCGATGCGGCGAACGCCGGGCTGTTCGTCACCGTGCGGCCCGGGCCCTACATCAACGCGGAGGTGGACGCCGGCGGCTTCCCCGGCTGGATGACCACCAGCACCGGCACCGCGCGCACGAACAACTCCACCTACCTCGGACACGTCGACGAGTGGCTGACGAACGTCAACGCCGTCATCGCACAGCATCAGTACACGACCGGTGGTGGCACCGTCGTGCTCTACCAGATCGAGAACGAGTACTCCGCGCACCTGACCGACGGCGTCGGCTCCGCCTATATGGCCCATCTGTATGCCAAGGTCCGCGCCGACGGCATCACGGTGCCGCTGTTCCACAACGACAAGGGCCGGAACGGCGACTGGACCCCCGGGAGCTTCAGCACCAACGGCGAGACCGGCCGCTACCTCTACGCCTTCGACGGATACCCCTCGCCGAGCAGCACCCCGCCCGACTGGGGCCTCTACGGCACCGGCGGCGCGACCGGCGGATCCACGGCGAGTCCCACCACGCCCGGGTTCGAGGCCGAATTCGGCGGCGGCTGGTTCGACCCCTGGGGCGGCGCCGAGTTCTCCGGCCTCGGCTACGCCCAGGCCCGCGTCACCCGCAGCCCTGCGTATGAGCGGCGCTTCTACCTGACCAACCTGGCCAACGGGATCAAAATCCACAACGTCTACATGACCTTCGGCGGCACCTCCTGGGGCTGGCTGCCCGCGCCCGTCGTATACACCTCCTACGACTACGGCGCCGCGATCGACGAGGCGCGCAACCAGACGTCGAAGCTCGTGCCGATGAAGCAGATCGGGCTCATGCTCGAGACCGTTCCCGACCTCGGCAAGCTGACCACCGGGGCCGCCACCGCCGCGTCGAACTCGAGCGTGAAGGTCTACCACCTGACCAACCCGGACACGAGCGCGCACTTCTACTTCCTGCGCAACGACAGCACGTCAGACCTGTTCTTCACGGTGCCGGTCACGACCAGCGCCGGCACGCTGACCGTTCCCGCCGGCGGATCCGGCATCCAGCTCAACGGCCAGGACATGAAGGTCGTGGCCACCGGAATCAAATTGGGCCGGCGAACCCTGCTGTACTCGACCGGACAACCGATGTATCAGGCCACGATCGGCTCCCAGGACGTCGCGGTGCTGACCGGACGCACCGGCGATCCGATCGAGGTGATGCTGCCCGCGACGACCGCGCCCACGGTGACCGTGCTGGCCGGCTCCGCGACCTCCAGCTACGACACGGCACACTCCCGGCTACGGATCAACGCCACGCTCTCCGGTTTGATCAGGGTCCTGGTGAATTTCGGAGACGGCGGCCTGCCGCTCCTGCTCCTGCTTGCGGACGACGCCTCCACGGCGACCCTGTGGCGCTACCCCAGCGCCGCCGGTCCAGTCCTGGTCACCGGCCCGGCACTGCTGCGTACCGCAACCGGGTCGGGCAGCACGATGCAGTTGACCGGTGACACCACCGCGGCCGCCTCGCTCGAGGCCTGGACACCCGCCGGATTCACCGCTCTGACCTGGAACGGGAGCAGCATATCCACGACCAGAACCAGCTCCGGGAGCATGCTCGCCTCGACGCGGCTCTCCGCCGCACCCGCCGTAGCCCTGCCCACCCTGAGCTCCTGGCGGTACGCGACGGAGAATCCCGAGTCGGCTCCGGGCTTCGGTGACTCCCACTGGAAGGTGGCGAACAAGACCACTTCACAGAGCATAACGCCGGTACCCGCCGGCAATCCGGTGCTGTTCGCCGACGACTACGGCTACCACTACGGCGACGTCTGGTACCGCGGCCACTACACCGGCACCGCCGACGTGACGTCCATCAGCCTGTCCTACTCCTCCGGCACCCTCGGCGGACTGATGGCCTGGCTCGACGGCACCCCGCTCGGCGTACACCAGCAGCCCACCCCGACCACCTCCAACGACTCGACACAGAACTGGACCGCCACCGCGACCTTCAGCGTGCCGAGCTCCCTTCAGGGCAGCGGCGCGCACGTCCTGTCAGTCCTCGTGCGCCCGATGGGGCATAGCGAGGACGGCGGCGCCAACGACGCGCACAAGGCCGCCCGCGGGCTGACCGGCGCCGCCTTCACCGGCGCCACGCCGAGCATGACTTGGATGATCGCGGGAGGGACCGCCGACCCGGTCCGCGGCCCGATGAACAACGGCGGCCTTTACGGCGAACGCTACGGCTGGTACCTGCCCACCTTCGACGACAGCGCCTGGACGGCGACGACATTCCCGCGCGCCGACACATACCAGGGCGTGCGCTGGTACCGCACCAGCTTCACCTACGCCCCGCCCGCCGGAGTGGACGCGTCCGTCGGCCTCGCCCTGACCGACGACTCCACCCGCGCCTACCGGGTACAGATCTTCCTCAACGGCTGGAACCTCGGCCAGTACATCAACAACGTCGGCCCTCAGCACACCTTCGTACTGCCTAACGGAATCCTCCAGCCCAACGCGACGAACGTCCTCGCCCTAGCCGTCCTCGCTTCCGGCACCACCCCCGCCGGCCCCGGAACCGTCTCCCTGACTCTGCTCGGCTCCGCCCTCGGCGGCGCGTCGAGCTGAGCCTCAAGGTGTCAGATGAGCCGATTCGACGGACGGGCCGCACGCTCGCTGCGTCTCGGCTCGTGCGCCGCGACGATCCCCAAGAGCCGTGGGAACAACTGCGCCGACTACTCGAGTTCATTCCTCGAGTCCTGATATGGCCGGCCCCCCTGCTCCCAGCCGCGGATCCCGGACCAGGTCGTCTGGGTGGACATGCAGACGGATCAGGTGAGCAACACCCCGATCCGTCAGCACGCGGCCACCGTGTGGGCGACCGTTCTCGACGCGCAGGAAGACCGGTGTGAGTCACGATGAATCCCGGAAGATGGCAGGCCTACCCGACGCGCTGCGCCACGCCGGTGACCGCCGAGGAGGCGGCACGCGTCGTCGATCGGTTCCTGTATTCGCAGTACAACCGCGAGCGCGGCGACCTGGTGGACATCGAGGAATACGAAGCCTGCTTCACGGTGCGGAAGAGACCCAAGCCTGAGCCGGCTGCGGATGCCACCGCGCCACCACGCCCTCCCGAACCCGGGCACTCCGTGATCGTCATCGACAAGGAGACCGGCGGAGTCACCTTCTGGCCGAGTTGGGCGATGGCCGCCGTCGCGGACGCCTACCAGCAGGCCAAAATCGCAGGACAGGTGCAACTGCTCAGCGAATGGCCCACCACAGAAGCTTGACCTTCGGGGCCCCGAGTATGCCGACCTGCGCCCGAACACCCCCGGCCGAGACTACGAGCGACTGGCGGTTTGGTCTGATCTTGGTGAGCGACTCATCTACGATGTGTGGCGAGGGTTAGCCTGCGGGCCGCTGGCACGGGGGCCCACAGCTGTGGCGCGTCCCGCGGCGATGGCGCTCGGCCGAGGGTTGCCGGCGCGCGGCGTGATCCTTTGCCGCTCGACCCGGCCGGGATCTGCGGGGCGCGGCCACCACGTAAGTCCCCCGGGAGTTGTGGTCGGTTCAACGGCTCCGGGCGACTCGCTCGCGCCTCGGGGCGGTGGCGGCCCGAGTACATCGACGAGGAAGGTGTCCACGTGAGCGGCGGTTATCGCAGCGAAGGGTGCTGAGGTCTCGGCGTCGTTGAGCGGCTCGGCCGATCCGGGCGTCGTGCCGAGGATGGCTTCTGCGACCCGGAAGGGCACTGCGGCCGCTTGGGCCGCGTTCGCGGCATTCACCTCCTCGATCCGTCCGATCGCCTCGAGATGAGGATCCAGCCGGCCGGGATCGGCGCCGGCCCGTCGCTCGGGAAAGAGCGGTTCGAACCGGTCCACCAGGACCCCGTCTTCGCAGTACGAAAGCCGGAGCACCGCGTCGTGCTCAACGCACAGCAGGCGCGTTCCTGCGCCGACTCGGCGGAGCACTTCGGGCCGGGGGGTGAACGAACTGCCCTGTTCGACCAAGAGCGACCACGAGCCGACGCGCCCGACCGCGAGCCTCGCCCTCGTTCCGGGCACTGCCGTACCGAGACCAGTCGCTCCCACCACGGTCGCGCTCTCGATCGGACGGCCGTCCGCTGCTCGCGCGAGCAGTTCGTCCGGGCTCAGATCCGCGGCGAGTAGGAGGCAATGACCAGGCGACAGATCGGGTACGGGCATGGGCCATGCGGGAGCGACCCACGATCCATCGGCGGGCAGGCGCCCTGCGAATCCGCGAACCGCCGCCGTTGCTTCCTGGTGGCGCCGGGAGTTGTCGCGCGCGGCTTCGTCGCGCGCTGTCGGTCGCCGCCGCGGCGGCGGCACGCCGAGATCCGCGGCGAGGTCGACGACCGCGGCCGGGCCGAGCCGGTTCGGCCGGCCGGACACGAGCCTGTGCAGCGCGACGCGCGCGCCCTGCTCGCCGGGCACTTCGTCGCCCGTGAATACGGCGGCGGCCGAGCGCAACGCGCCCAGCGCGGTGGTCACGGTCCGCAAGGGCGGCTCCGGGTCGGTCGAGGGGTCGATGACGGTGTGCCAGTGCAGCGACGAGCTCAGCCTGCGAATCAGGAGGCTGATGGACGAATCACGCCAGAGGATCGGCGCTCGCCCCGGAGAGTGCTCCGTCCGCGCGGTCACGTCGGTGTGAGCGGGCCTCGATGCGAGCAAGCCGATCAGCTCGAGAGCCTCCGGCCACCGGCTCAGGTCCGCGTCCTCGGCGAGCCTGCGCGCCTGGAGCGGCACGGCCGCGGCGACCGCGGCATCCGGCGCCGCTTCGATCAATGCCGCGGCCTGCGGACGCGGTAGATCAGGCGCGCCTGCCGATTCAGCCCGCGGTGCGGCATCGTCCAGGACGGGTAGGACGATCCCCCCGGGCAGCGCCTGCTCACTCCAGCCTGGTTTCAGGCTCACACCGGTCAGCCGCGCTGCCAACTCGAGTACCGCCGGCAGCGCGGCGCATCTCCGCACCTCTGACAGGCGATCACGAAGCCCGGGCGCAGAGGCGATGACCTGCTCGATCTCGGCGCTACCCAGACCGCTGACCCGGCCCGGCGCATTGGCGATCATGGCGGCGGCCGGTCTGCCCTCGCGGTACCACGCGAGACGAGGTAGGCCTTCGGGATCCAGACTGACGGCCACCGCCTGTGTGCCGCGCGAGACCTCGCGCAGAATCTCCGGTCTGGCGCCCTCGGCGCTGGAGTCTTCGATGATGAATACACCGCCCGGCGTGCACGCGGTCGCGCCGCTTCCGATGCGTATGAGCGGCACCGCCAGTTGTTCCGGGAGCCCTTCGCGCAATGCCTCGCAATCGCGCTGTGTCAACGGCCGGGCCTCGCCGTATCGGCCGCCGAAGGCCTCGTAGACGGCAGCGATTTCGGCGTCGGCGACCAAGGTTATGCATATCGCTCGTGTGCCAGGATGCTGTATCTCAAGGATTGCCTGCCCAGGTGCCGAAGGCATCCGCCGGCCTCTTCTCCACGCTTGATGTGTCGCGGCCCCATCCGCCGAATGGCTGCCCGCCGAAAGTGGGATCAACCGGGCTGCCGGCGGCGGTCTCTGACTGCCGTACTAAGGTCTGCTCTGGCCCTGGTCTTCAGGCCGCGCGAGCAACGCCCAAGGCGACGCGGGCAAAGATAGCTGAATCACCGTGCCCGCAGTGCCGTACGGACCGTAGACAGCGGATTTGCTATCGCATGAGCCGGTGAACGGGCCGATGACCACACGTCCCGCCGTACACGCCACGTAGAACGTCGTGGGGCCGGTCAGCTTCAGCTGACCGTCTTTCGCACCGTAGCCGGAGTCGAACACCGTGCTCAACCCGCTACCCGCCTTGAGCGCGACGACGGCGGTCAGGTCGTCAGCCTGCAGTGCAAGAGCCTGCTGGTGATGTCGTGTCAACCAGTAAGCACCGCAGGCTCCCCCCACGACGGCCGCGAACACACTGGTGAGTGCCGCGTACGGCAGCCACCACCGGCGACGCCTGCGTACCGAGGACGACCCCACGGTTTCGACCGGTTCGCCCAAAGTGATATCGAGCTCTGCATGGACTGTCTCGTCGATCAACGGCTGACTGGAAATAGCATCTGGTAGGAAAGGCGGTCATCCGCAAGGTCGCCGATGACCGTGAGCGCCTCGTCGAGCTTGAGAAACTCGTCCCAGGCCGGCAACCCGCTCGCCGCCGACAGCCGATCGACAACGAGGTTCTCAAGCTCTGGGACCCGCTTGTTCTTCCATACCTTGTCAGCCAGGCTCACCAGCAGATCCTCGGTCCCAGTCGCCGGAGTCCACGTCGCGTGCGTCGCTGCGAAGCGTGCGAGATTCGGCGCGACCCCATGGGTGACGAGCAGGTCCCTGCCGGCTTCTTCATGCCGTGCACCGGGTCCGGAGAGCTCGGCGGGGTACAGAGTCTTGCCGATATCGTGCGTGGCCGCGCCGAAGCAGACTGCTGCGGAGTCGATGCTCAGGTCCAAGCCGCGCCGCTTGACCCAGTCGATGAGTTGTACCGCGACGTCGTGCACCAGTCGGAGATGCGCGACAAGCCGCGGCGGCGCGCCGACATCACACAACAGCCTCGCAGGCGCATCCGGCAGCGGGCGCAGCGCAGGCCGCTCGGTTTCGTCACATGCAATCGAGAGCACATCGGCAGCAGTCACCGGGACAGACTAAAGCCCTTCAACCACTGAAGCTCATCATGAGGCTGACATATGAGCCCTTCGAACCTGCCGAGTGCGCTCTTCGTCCCGGACTTGTGGCAAGGCCCCGTAAATCAGGGCGGCCTTACGTCAGGGCATCGGTAGGCGACGTCTATTAGTGCTGAACGTCGCGTCGATTGCTGTACTCCGCTGCGGTGCCCGGCGCCTCTGCCGCGCGATCGTCTGGGCGCCTCCGCTACCGACGCCCACCTTTTGCACCAATGCGGTCAGCTGTCGCGGCGGTGGCTCGTCGGGCGGCGATCGGGCGCGCGCCAGCGTGGCAATCGACGATTGATATCAGAGAATCGGTCGCGTGATGCCCGTAGGGCCCATACGCTCATGGCGGCGCAGAGCAGGCTGATGACGACAAAGAGGGCACTGGTGAACAATATGTGGCCTGCGCCAAGGTCCAGTGCGAAGTCGCTGTGGTTGGGATCCCGCGGGTCATAGACGACAGGGACTTGGTGTCCGATGGGCGCTCCGCAACTGGAGTCGATGCGCACGTTCCAGACCTTGCCGCCGGCGTCGGCGAACTGGACGTCACAGTAGGTGTTCTTTTGCTGCTCGCTGTCGGCCAGTGCGGTCGCGCTGACCTGCACCCCATGGTGCCTCAGCGATTCGCTGTCCAGGGCCGACATGACTGCACCGACGACCATGAGAGCGGCGAACGCACCGAAAAGAACGATGCATACCAACTGAAACGGCGACCACCGAGCGCGACGGGCACTCACTACTTCATCCTGCCTGGTAGAGACATGTAAGCGACTGATTCTCGCACTTGGTGATCACATGGCTTGTCATTCCGACCGGCGACAGCGACCCGTTTCACTGATCACGACTACGCCCAGCGCGCCTCCGCAAGACTGATCATCGCCGAAGCCGCCACCCCCAGCGCAGTCGGCCAGGCACACCCCACCATCCCCGCCCTCTACCGCCAAGCGCAAGTGGCAGGGTGGCGGCGCGTCACCGACGCGGTACACGACGCGAACGGGTACCGCATCCACCAATTCCTGGCTATGAACACCAACCATCGCAAGGACAGCTACGGCGGCGAAGTCGCACACCGCATCCGGTTCGCCCTGGACGTGGTCCATGCCGTCGCGGAAGCCATCGGGCCGTGTTCTAAATGTTCTAAACCGTGCCGACTCCAGCCAGACATGAGGCGCGAAGGGCTCACACCCTTCTGACTCAACTCGGCACGGCCCGGGTCATGCCGGCGATCCGGCAGGGGCGCCGGGCTCCGGCGGGCGGAATGCGGCGAAGGCGTTGGTGACGACCAGCTCGCGGCTTGCGAACCGGTACAGGCTGGCCGGCCTGCCTCCGGCCGCGGTCGGGCGGGCCGTGCCGGGCGTCGGCTCGATCACTCCGCGCCGCGTGAGGATCCGCTGCAGGTTGGTGGCGGCCACCGAATGCCCGAGCGAGGCGGCATAGATGTCCTGTAGCTGGGCGATGGTGAAGGTGTCCGGGGCCAAGGCGAAGCCGATGTTGGTGTAGGACAACTTGGACCGCAGCCGATCGCATGCCGAGCCGATGATCGAGCCGTGATCGTAGGCGGTTGCCGGAAGGGCGTCTACCGCGTGCCACGCCGTATCGGGCGGGATACGCGGCTGTGCGTCGGTGGCGACCAGGGCCAGATACGCGGTGGCCAGCGATCGGCCGCGCGGGTCGCGGGCCGGGTCGCTTCGGGTCTCGAGCTGCTCGAGGTGGGCGATCCTGGTGATGTCCACCTTGGCCGCCAGGTGCCGGCTGAGTGAGGCCCCCAGCCGTTCCTCCCCGCCCAGAGGGCCACACGGGAGCGACCATTTTCCTTCGAACGGCGGGTTGGCCCGACGCCACAGCAGCACATGCAGACGCCCGCTGCGCACGCTGAGCACCACGCCCAACACCTCGTGCGGGAAGCAGTCCGCCGCTCTCGAGCGTGACGGCCCCGGGCCGGGGCCTTCAGCGGCTTCAACCACCCTCTCCGCTGCGGGATCGGTCATGCCCGGACGGGACTGCTCGGTGCGCACATCCTTCATGCTACTGTGCTGACATGGTTTTCGACTCATAGGCGAAAACCCGGCGGAGAGGAAGAAGATGACTGGCACTGCGACGGCCACGCAAGAGGCCGGCACGGCATGGGCGCACGAGGTCAGGCGGCTCGCCGCCGAGCGCGACGCCGTGATCCTCGCGCACAACTACCAGAGCCCGGAGATCCAGGACGTCGCCGACCACGTCGGAGACTCGCTCGCCCTCTCCCGTCTGGCAGCTGAGGCAAGCGCGAGCACCATCGTCTTCGCCGGGGTCTATTTCATGGCCGAGACGGCCAAGATCCTCGCGCCGCAGCGGACGGTGCTGATCCCCGAGCCGCGAGCGGGATGCTCGCTGGCGGACAGCATCGATGCGGAGCAACTGCGGGCCTGGAAGGCGGAGCACCCGGGCGCCGCGGTCGTCGCGTACGTCAACACCACTGCCGAGGTCAAGGCGGAAGCCGACGTGTGCTGCACGTCCGCCAACGCGGCGGAGATCGTCGCCGCCGTTCCGGAAGAACGAGAGGTCCTCTTCCTTCCCGACCAGTTCCTCGGCGCGCATGTGCGCCGGGTGACGGGCCGCACCAACCTGCACGTCTGGCTCGGTGAATGCCACGTGCATGCGGACATCAGCCCGGCCGAACTGCGCCGGAAGGCCCAAGCCGACGCGGAGGCCGAACTCTTCATCCACCCCGAATGCGGTTGTGCGACGCCCGCCCTGTGGCAGGCGGGCCTGGGGGACCTTCCGGCCGAGCGGACCCGCATCCTGTCCACCGGGGGCATGCTCACAGCCGCCCGCGCCACCCGTGCCCGAACCGTGCTGGTCGCCACCGAGACCGGCATGCTGCACCAGCTGCGGAAGGCGAACCCGGCGGTGCGGTGGGAGCCGGTCAACCCGGGCGCCGTGTGCGAGTTCATGAAGATGACGACACCCGCCGCACTGCTCCGATGCTTACGCGAAGGCACGACCGAGGTGCACGTCGACCCGTTCGTGGCTGAACGGGCCCGCCGGGCAGTGGAAGCGATGATCGCGGCCGGGTCCTCCTCGGCGGTGGGAGAGTGAGCCGCGCCATGCTCCGCCACCTACCTGCCGTGGAATCGGACTGGGAACTGAACGCCGATGTCGTGGTGGTCGGCTCGGGGGCAGCCGGCATCAGTGCCGCGCTTGCCGCCGCAACGCACGGCCGGCACGTGGTGCTGTTGTCCAAAGGTGAGGTGGGAGGCGGCGCCACCGCATTGGCCCAGGGCGGCATGGCCGCCGCGATAGGGCCGGACGACGATGGGTCCTTACACTGCAGCGACACGATGCAGGCGGGCGCCGGCCTTTGCGAACCATCGGCGGTTGCGGCCCTGGTGGCCGCGGCTCCGAATACGATCGAGCAACTGAACCGGCGCGGCGCCCGGCTGGAGTGCACCGCCTTGGGTCTGGAAGCCGGACACAGTCGCCGCCGAATCGTGCACGCGGGTGGCGATGCGACCGGGGCCGAGGTCCATCGGATACTCGCCGCCGCCCTGGCCGCCAGCCCGGTGGAGGTGCACTGCGGGACGATCGCGCTCGATCTCCTGACCGATGCGGACGGGCGGGCCGGCGGGCTGGTCGCGGGCGTGATCGGCTCGAGTGGCCAACCGTTGCGCACCGGGGTCGTCAAGGCTCGGGCCGTCGTCCTCGCCACCGGCGGATTCGGCCAGGCGTTCGTGACCACGACCAGCCCCGCCGGTATCACCGGGGATGGCCTTGCGATAGCCGCCCGGGCCGGGGCCGACCTGCGCGACCTCGAGTTCGTCCAATTCCATCCGACCATACTGTGGCAGCAGGGGGCCCGGGGCCGGCAACCACTGATCACCGAGGCGTTGCGCGGTGCCGGCGCGGTACTGGTGGACGCCGCGGGGCTGCCGGTGATGGCCGGGCGGCACCCGCTCGGCGACTTGGCCCCGCGGGACGTCGTCGCGGCGGCCATGCAGGAACAGATCACTCGAAGTGGCACCGACCACCTGTGGTTGGACGCCACCGCGCTCGGCCGCGCAGCGCTGGAAAAAGACTTTCCGACAGTGACCGCGGCCTGCCGGGCCCGCGGCATCGATCCCGTCACCGAACCCATCCCGGTCGCTCCCGGCGCCCACTACGCGTGCGGCGGAATCCGGGCCGGGCTCGACGGACAGACCTCGATGCCCGGACTCTTCTCGGTCGGTGAGGCCGCCGCGACCGGGGTGCACGGCGCCAACCGGCTGGCGTCCAACTCGCTCACCGAGTCGTTGATCACCGGGCATCGTGCCGGCGACCTGCTCGGACGGCACCTCCCAGAACAAAGGCGCAACCTGCGGCCGCCGGCTCACGGTCCCGGCGTATCCGCCGCCCACCGGCCCGCGCTCGCCGAGGCGATGTCACGGCACGCCGGAATCGCCCGAGACGCCGCCGGACTGAGGCGCCTGCTGGCTGAGCTGAACTCGGTATCGCCCTCGGACGAATCCGGCCTCAGCCTTGCCACCGTCGAGACGGTCAGCCTGCACACAGCCTCGCTCCTCGTCGCCACGGCCGCGCTGGCCAGAGCCGAGAGCCGGGGTTGCCATCGCCGCAGCGACGCCCCGACCACCGGCCCTTCCAGGCACAGTGTGCTGCGCTGGCGCAATGGGCGAATAGACCGCTCGGAACAACCCATCCAGGAAATAGGAGTACCCGCGTGAGCCTGAATTCCGCTGTCACAGATCGACTGCTCGCCGCCGGACTCGACCCCGACGACACGGAACGCCTGGTTCGTGAGGCCCTCGCCGAAGACTTCCGGTATGGCCCCGACGTCACCACCTCGGCGACCACGGCCGCGCTTCGGCCCGATACCACCGTCACCGCCAATGTGGTTGCCCGCCAGCCCGGGGTTCTGGCCGGCCTGCCGGTCGCGCTCGCCGTGCTCGATGTCATGGGCATCTCCTTGGATGCCGCAACGCCGCTGGCCACCGACGGCGACCGGATCAACGCCGGCCAGGCCGTGATCCGCGTGAGCGCCCCGCCGGCCAGTCTGTTATCCGCCGAGCCGTCCCTGCTCAATTTCCTCACCCACCTGTCCGGGATCGCCACCGCCACGCGCGCTTGGGCTGACGCAGTGACCGGAACCGGCGCCGTCGTCCGCGACACCCGCAAGACCATGCCTGGACTGCGGCTCCTGCAGAAGTACGCGGTGCGCTGCGGCGGCGGGGCCAACCACCGGTTCGGCCTCGGCGACGCGGCCCTGATCAAGGACAACCACGTCGTGGCCGCCGGCGGGATCACGGCCGCGATCCGGGCGGTCCGGGAAGCCGCCCCTGACCTCCCGATGGAAGTCGAGTGCGACACCCTGGCACAGGTCAGCGAGGCATTGGCCGAGGGCGTCGGCCTTATCCTGTTGGACAACATGGACCTCGCGGACATGCGCACGGCAGTCACCCTGGCCCGCCGATACCCGGGAGCCGGCCTGGAAGCCAGTGGCGGCCTCCAGTTGGCGAATGCCCGCGCGGTCGCGGAGACAGGCGTGGACTTCTTGTCCGTCGGCTCGCTGACACACTCCAGCCCAGCTCTCGACCTGGGCATCGACTTGCTGGATCGATGAACCGCCGACCTGCGCGGGGACACACTGACAGCGTTCAAGCGAGGTCCGAACACTGCGATGGCAGCGGGTGCTGAAGGTCCTCCCGCGGGGTGACTCCGTCGATTCGCCTTTTCGACGGCGGCGCAGAGCAGGACCGGGAAGAACGATCCGACCCGCACCTTCGGCATCGCCAAGCCGACGTAGCCGGCCCGCGTAGTCACCGGCTTCCCCCGGTGGCCGTCGCGCCAGGTGGTGCGGGTCTCGGTGTGCTCGCCCGGTTCCGTACCGATGTGCACGGTGGCCGCCACCTCGATCAGATCCTGGAGTACCCGCTACATCAGTGCCCTGATCATCTCGAGGCCATCGGCCGAGCGTAGTGCCTCCGAGAGCCGAAGCGAAGTAGGCCAGATTGGGACAGGGCCATCGCGCGCCCTTCACAGAATCGAGTCTTCATCTACTTGGAGAGTCGCGCGATGGCCGCCCCCTGATCAGGGCCCATACGAAGATCCCTGCTACACCACGCCGCAGGACGTCATCCGCTCCCCCGGCGTACGGCAGTGCACCGGCCGGCTCGCACCGTGCCCATACTGGCCACGCGGCGGCCGCCTCCACGCACCGTGCATGGATCACTCACCTGCGTGCACGACGGTCGCCGCGCTGCGCGCAGGTCGAAGGCTCGACGATGTAGTTGATTTCCCGTGAGTCCCTGTGATTCACCAGCGATTCATCATTCGGCGTGAGCGCGGCGAAGGTCGAGGGACAGGCGCGCTGAGCCGGTCCGATCTGGCCTCGCCTCGGCCACCTTCCGCAGTGCGCGAGGCAGGGCCCTGAAATCTCCCATTGAATCGCTGCGAAGGGAGACGCGCACGGGTGAGCAGGGCTTTCTTCAACGAAGCCCGTCCCGTCGGCGGTAACTCGGGTTCTCCCCCACTCCGCGCCTTCAATGGCTGACTGGGAGGTCTCTTGCACGCTGGCGCGCCTGGGCGCGAAGTTCTTTCAGCTGTGGGTGGAAGCCGTTGTGGCTGTTCTGGTCCAGGTTGAGCGGCAAGTCGAGCTGGGCGATCAGCTCACTTTCCGCCGTCCACGGCTCCGGGTCTTCGAACCAGCAGACCTGGGCATTCTCTGCCATCCACTGGCTCAGACGGGCCTCCCCGGCCGCACAGAAAGTCATACGTCCGCCGCTGCCCACGCGCCGCAACTCGAGTCCGAGCAAGCATCCCAGCGTGAGTCGCAGTGTGGAGCCGGCCGCGTTGCCGCGGAAGTGGTAGCGGACCCGCTTCCGGAGGTTCTGGGTACTCGTACGCGTCTTCATGTGACGCGGCGCGATGCCCACGTAGAGCAGCTGACCGCGCGGGAGCTCTGCGCATGGGGACTGCCGGAAGTGCCAGCCATACACCCCTGACGTCGCAGGTATGGGGCTTGGCCTAACGAGCACATCCTTCGCAGACCACAAGCGCTCGGGTGCAACAAGCGCAGCAGCGTCCACGGATGCCTCCTCCACGAGGTCGGCGCCAGCAAGCACCCGCATGCCACAGGCGATGCTGCCGACCTGCCAGCCCTCTAAGTCACTGCACCGAAGGTACAGGCTCGAAAGCACGCCAGGCCGCGTCACAAGCTCCCGCGATCCGCGATGCATGTACGGACTACTACTGCGGTGACAGGCCGACCAGGCGCGGGCGGACGGCGTCCCGGTCCCGCTCGACTTCGACCACGAGTTCAAAGGCAACAACTGGCACCCGTGGGGCGCGGGCGGCGCCCAGTACGCCACCGCCGGCCAATTCGCTGCGGCGTGGCGCCACCTCCATAGCGTGTCTACCGCCCAGGGCGCCGATAACGTGGCGTGGGTGTGGTCCCCGAACGTGATCAATCCTCTGCCGAACATCTCCCTCGCCCCCTACCGGCCGGGCGCCCGCTGCGTGGACCGGGCCGGGATAATCGGCTACTGGACCGGATACCAGGGCCAGGGGGCGTACACGACGCTCCACGGCCCGACCGAGCGGGAGATCGAGGGCGTGGCCGGTGACCCGCGCCTGAGCGCGTTCGCCTACTTCGACTACGGCACGGCTCACGGCAAGCAGGTGGACTGGACGCTCGAGAGCGACCCGGCCGCTTTCGCCGCGTGGCACACCGCGATCAGGGCGCAGCCGATCGCCACAGCCGGATCGGCGGGCTGAGATGGTCACCGAGAACGACCCCGGCCGCGAGGAGCTTGAGAAGACCGGGGAGATGGAGTCGCCCACGGCCACCGATCTGGCCGCGCGGTGGCGCGACGAGGCCACGCTGCGGGACCGCCTTCAGCTCTCGAGGACGACCATCGTCGGGGGCACCGCAGCCGCCATCGTCGTCACGATCACCGCGGCCGCCCTCACCGTCTCCCTGCACTCCGGCCCCGGCACCGTCTTCCCGGTCGCGCCAAGCGTGGTGAGCGACCCGAGCAGCGCCGCCGCCGCCGTCCAGTCTGTGCAGCCCGCCTCGCACACCTGGACGAACGGCCGACTGACCATGCCGCAGACCAGCCGGGCCACCTGGCACACCGCGCCCGTCCACCTGCCCGCCGGGGCCGCCTCGGCCACCGTGGCCGCGCCGCGCACCACCAACAGCTCGACGCCGCCCGCCACGGTCCGGCAATCCGCCCCGGCCTCGGCCTCCGCTCCCGCCTCTGCTCCGGCTTCCCCCTCGGCGAGCCCGACGCCGCCAGCCAGCCCGCCCGCCACGGTCGCCTCCTCCTCCCCTGCGAGCGTGCCTGAAGAAAGCTCGTCCTAACGCTTGGAAGCCCACTCCGCGTCGGAACTGATGGACCAGCCGCCGCGCTGAGAGCGGTCGCCGCATGAGCAGCGCCAGTGACAGCGCGTCCGAATACGGGAACGCTCGGTGCGGTGGCCTGCTGTGAGACAGCGGCGTTGGGCGCACGCAGAATCCTCTTGAGCGTGCCTGGTCTGGGGAACCTGATCGGAGTCGTCCTCCACGGCCCGCCCCAGGCGCCCTCTGCTTCTGCCACCGACGGTTTGCGCTGCGCGCCGGTGGGCTGTTCGAGTAGGGCACACTCAATGTGCTGATCCCCGAGGTGACCGACCATCAGGTATCCGATGCTTATCGAGTCAGCCGCGTGGTGGAAGACTCTTGGGCGGCGAGGATGGACGGGCGAATCAAAACCCGCACATCGCCTTAGTACGCGTGCTACGTTAGAGGACTCGCCTGCCATCGGCGTCTACCGCCAGCCACCCTTCGGCGGTCTTCTTCCTGCTCGTGAACGGATTCCGCCCTGCGGGTGCGGCGCATCCGGTCTCACGTTGCGTGTTCTGTGGAGGAGCAGTGCCGTACTCAAGGGAGCCGTGCGGGCCCGTCCTCAGCGGCGACATCCTGGCCGAAGGCGAAGTCGCGGGATTCGCCTTCCACCCCTCACCTTTTCCGGATGCGTCCAACGATCTCCTGCTGCTGCGCAAGGACCAGGACTGTGCGGCGCCGCCGAACCGCCCGGTGCCGCGGAGCGCCGCAGACGCCCTCGAACTCGCGTCGGCGCCGGTGCTGCGGTTGGCGCAAAAGCACGTGCGGAAGGCGGCCGCGATCGACGAGGCCCTGCCGAGGAGGATGACGGCGCTGCTGCGGTCGCCGGGGCGACCGTGGACTGCCGTCCTCGACGAGCTCGTCAACGCGATCGACGGCGCTCAGCACGAGGTCTGGCTTGTCGGTGGCGCGACACGCGACACGATCTCCGGCGACGGCGAGGTCGGCGACATGGATCTCGCCGGAACGGCGCCGGCCGGCCACTTCTCGCAGATCGCCCGGTGCGCGCGCACGCGGCTGGGTATGGAGTCCCGGGAAAAGGTGAGCCCTGACTCGCTGGTGTGCTCGGCCGAGGTACGGGCCGGCGGCGACCGTTTGTACGAGTACCGTGCGCTGAACATGAACGGCTGGCCGTTCCCGGTCAGCTGCAGTGACATAGCGCAGGACGCCGAATGCCGAGATCTCACGATCAACAGCATCTACTACGATCCACGGCGCGCTGATGTGCTCGACCCGGTCGGCGGCCTCGCCGATCTGACCGACGTCCCGCGCAGGCTCCTGAGCCGGCGTCGGCCTGCTGAGGCTGAGCAGCAGGCGGTGGTCATTCTGCGCGCGATCAAGTTCCTGTTGCGCTGGGAAGGGTCACATGACCTCGACCTGACGTCGATGTCGGCGTGGGTGTCCACGGTGCCCGGCAATTGGGCGGAGCGACTGACCGCTGCCGCCTGGCGCGAGCTCTGCGAACTCCGCGCGGAGTACGTCGTCGACGCTTCGCCCGAACTGCAGTTGCGACTCGCCGGTCGTCTCGGCCCGGCCGCGGTCGATCTGGTGCGCGCGCTGCTGGGAGATGCCTCATGAAGGCCGCACACCGTCCGCTGAGTGACTGGATCGCGCGTACTCTTCCCACGGACCCGCCGACGCCCGGGCCCGTGAACGACGGAGCGGAACGTGCGGACGCGCGCTGGCTTCCTCGTTTCGGCCAGGGCTGGGAAAGGCGCAGCTGCCTGGTGGCCGATCGGGACGGCCGTGCCT
Source organism: Actinospica robiniae DSM 44927 (assembly GCF_000504285.1). Taxonomy (NCBI): domain Bacteria; kingdom Bacillati; phylum Actinomycetota; class Actinomycetes; order Catenulisporales; family Actinospicaceae; genus Actinospica; species Actinospica robiniae. The sequence continues at coordinate 3,850,716 of NZ_KI632511.1, forward strand.
ACCAGGCGCTGGGCCTGTACGCGCCCGAGTCAGGGGAAACTGTCGTCGAGCTCGACAATTACGGGGCGCCACTTCCGGCCGATGAGCAGGCGGTGGCCCTGATCGCCGACATCGAGCGGCAATGGCCGCAGCCGAACCTCAGCGAGTCCGAGCTCGCGGAGCTCGCGGATCAGGCATCTGAGATCCGCTATCTGCTCTTGTCCCGGCTCGCGCACGAGGGAGATCCACCGCCGGAGCTCTTTCACATCCTGCCCTGGCACGATGTCGAGTCGGTCTGCCGGTCGGTCGTCGGGCTGCTCCGAGGCGATCCGCCGGCACCGGTGCGCGCGCTCGGCCACCTGTTCACTCCCGCCATCACCCAGGTTACGGGTCCGCTCGAGCAGCTTCACCTCGGCCTCGCCGAAGCGGACCAGGGGCTGATCCGCGTCGGCGCCACCGCCCTCTGCCAGGGCCTTTACCTCTGTGACGTCCGGAGGCTGCCGCCGAGCACCGCGCGGGCGTTCGTGCGAGCCCTGGCGCTGATCGGCGAGGCCAACCCGTTCCTGACCCACATCGCCACAGTGACCTCGGCGCGGCTGACGGACACCGCCGCGGTCTTCTTCTCCGCGAGGCTCACCCGCGAGATGACGAAGTTCGCGGCTAGCAGCGGCGTCCGGTTCGAGAGCCGGCAGTTCGCGGACGACAGCCGGCTGCGGGTGACCGCTCAGGTGAACCAAGCCGGGACGCTCAGCGTCGCCATCGACTACGCCGTTCCCGCTGACGATCTGCGTGCGCAACTGCTCGCGTCCTACGAGGCGGCGGTCTTCCAGCCGGTGCGGATCATCACAGACGAGGGCGCCGCCTGGTACTGGGTGGCCTTGGAAGTCAGAGCGCGCCGGCTCTCCGGAGTGATGAGCCTGTCCGCGCCGGAGCGGTTCACGGTCCAGGCCGACCTCGGGCCGGTCGGGGCCCGCGAGCTCGCCGAGCATACGCCCGAGGTACTGCGTCCGTCGCTATGGGCCGCGGACAACGCCGGCAAATCCGTTTGGCGGACCGCGGCCGCGGCGCTTGTCGACCACCACCCGGTCAGCATGGCCGTGGCCGCAGCGGAAAGCGAAGGCTGGCGATGACCGCGACCCACGAGTCCACCGGTTCGGGCTACACGGTGGAGGACGTGCGAAGCCTGCTCACCGAGGAGATGGAGTTCCTTGAGAGCGAACTGGTGATGTATCAGGCGCTCACCGGCGCCGAGCAACTCCTCCTCACGTTCATCGTCGCCTGCGTCGTCGAACGCGATATCACGGCGCTCAAGGCGATGTGCCACGCCACGACGCCGCTGCACGAGTTGTTCAAAGGGCGATCCGGCGCCATGGGTGAGAGCATTGCCATAGGACCGTACAACGGCACTGCGGAATGTCAGCTCAACGCGATGCGCGCGCTGGCCTCCCTCGGCCTGGCGCTCATCGACGACGAGTCGGAAGTACTCGGGCACGCCGCCACCGCCTTGGTCTGGTTCGACCACGCGCACATATTCTTGCCGGTCGGGACGGATCTGCGGCGCGTGGAATGGGGCTCTGTGCACTCCCGCAGACTCAGCCTGCTGGCCGAACTGCTCGCGGACGAACCGCTCGGCTTCGCGGCCGTCCTCTGGGCGGCCGAGCTGGGCGATCCGGCCCGGAACGAAGGCAGATCGCCCGCACGTCGAAGCAGGAGCCGTGGATCGGCCGCGATCGAGACGCTCCTCGACAAGGGGGAAGACGGCCAGTGCGCCACCCTCCAGATCCGCATGCGGCGGGAGTTGCCCCCCGCGCTCGTGCCCGATCTGTGGTCCATGGCTCTGTTCAGCGGCGACGCCGGTTTCCTCTCGGGCCTGCGCACCGCGTGGAGCCAGGGCGGCCGGCTGGCCCGGGGCACAGTGCTGTGGCGCCTCACCGATCCGGCCGGGCCCATCGACCGGGTCTATGACATCTCTCTGACCGGCGCCTTCACAGTCGCGGTCAACGAGGCCTGCCGTACCAGCGCGCCGTTCGTCAACGCCTTTGTGATCCGCCGGATCAGAGCCAGGACGGCCATCGTGGGCGGAGTCGACGACGGCGGTCGGATGATCCCGGTGGGCGGCTACCGCCAGAAGATCGAAGCCGCCGGGAAGATGACCCGCGTGGTGGTGCCGCGTGCGAACACCGCGGAGGCTCAGCGGGCCCGGCGCACCGAAGGCCCGGAGATCATCGGAGCCGACACTTGGCAGGAGGCTGCGAAAAAGAGCCGCGTGATCAGCCGAGCCGCCCTGCGGAACAGGATCACGGCCGCTTTGGTGGCCGGCGTCTCGATCAGCGCCGGCATCCTCGTGCCACACGTTCTTCACACGGTAGGGGCCGCGCAGCGCACGAGGGATTCGCAGATCATCGCCACCTACGTGGAGGACCACCCGTCGCTATCCAGTGATACGGCCGCCCTGCTGTCGGTGGCTGCGTACCGTGACTCCGCCACACCGGAATCGATCCAAGCGCTGTTCGACGCATACGCAGGGATCTCGCCCTACTCCGAAATCTTGGACAGCTACGCTGACGGAGCGCTGGAGACGTTCTCGGCGGACTCGGACGCCCGCTGGGTATCGGTCACCGGCGAGAACCAGGCCGCGATGTATGACACGGGACCGAATTCGGCTTCGCCCGTCTCCGCGTGGACGCTGCCGGACGTCGCACGTGCGCAGATCTCACCCGACGGCAGATGGCTCGCCACCATCATGACGAACGGAGCGATGAAGATCTGGAGCACGGCCACCCGCCGAGCGACATTCACCCTCCCCTACCCGGCGGTGGGCCCTTTCCAGAACGCGGGTGTACTGGCGTGGAATCCGTCCAGCACCCTGCTGGCTTACTCAGACGGCTCGGAGACCCTGCGCACCCTTGCCCTTCCCGCCGGAACCGAGCGCGTCATGCCAACCCCGGAAGATGCGATCGGCGGCTACGCGCAGATCGGATTCGGCGCGCTGAGCGGTGACCTGTACGCGGTAGAGGGTACGGGCGGGGGCGGATCACTCTATTCGTGGGATCCGCGCACGGGCGCAACGATCGAGTCGGCGCTGAACTCCCTCACAGGCTCCATCGTGTCCGGACACGGTGATGCGATCGCGGCCTGCAGCGCCGGCCACTGGAGGTTCACCGACCCCAGCACCGGCGCACCGATACCGCACGTGGCATCCACGCTGCCTTGTACGGATACGAGCGAAGCACGCTGGCTGACGGACTCCACGCTCGTCCAGACCGAATCTCCCGAGAACGCCGGTGGCGTGAGCAACTACAACGTCCCGGGAGTCGGCAAAGTCGTGGACCTGCGCGACGGCGCGGTCAAGTCGACGTTCTCGACGGGCTCATGGTCTTCCGGTGCCGATGTCGTCGCCGCATCGAGCGACGGCACGCGGATTGTGGCGGCCACGGACAAGTTCGCCGGTTACCTTCAGACACACGACCCCGCCTCGCAGATTCCGAGTCCGGAGACTTCCACAGTCCGACCCCTCTTAAGCCCGAACGGGCATATCGAGGTGGGCTTCGATCCACAGGCTCCGGGTCCGGCCTCACTCTGGCCGCAACTGGAGGTGACCGAGCAACAAACCGGAGCGGCCGTCACCTACCTTCCGGTGGGCTCCTCTGCCGGCACACCTGCGCCGAACACGACCGTCGACGGCTTCGAATTCGCACCCGATGGAACCCTGATCACAGAGACGGGTGGGGTGTTCGAGCGGTGGAACCTCCTCGATCACACCAGGATCGGGCCCGGCGTCAGAGACCCGTACGCCTCCTCGCTTCCCCTCGGCAGCGCCTTCTCGACGACATCGACCGGCGGCGCAAGCTCGGTCGCGCTCATGAACCCGGCAACAGACGACATCGAGCTGTGGAGTTTGTCGCCGGTAAAAGAAGTAGCGACGATCGGACCCGTCCCGGGTGGAATCGACCATTGGCGACTCAGCCCGGACGGCCGATACATATCCGTCTCCACCATCGATGGGAACGTACTGTCGGGGCTCGTTTCCAAGGGAAGCCTGAGCCCGGCGCTTTCGGACCTGGCTGCCGATGATCAATTTCTCGCAGTACTCGATGATGGGGCCGTAGCCGGCGGGGCGGAAACGGCTCTCTATCTGGAGACGACGCCCGGAAACGAGAACACGCTGAGGGTGCCGCCGCAGCTTCAGATCACTCAGCTCGCAGCCGACCCTACCGGGACCAGGTTTCAAATAACGATGGAGTATTCCGCTGATGAGCTCGACTCGCCGATCGGTGCCCCCCTCCAGTTCTCGGCAGACCCCGAACAGTGGGCTCGCGAGATCTGCTCCGTGGTTTCACGTGATCTGCAGGCCGGCGAGACCGTGGGCGTGGGGGCGGAGGTCACCGATCAACCCTGCGGCTGACCGGGACCAGTATCGTTTGCCCAGACGGGCGAGTGGTCGACGTCACATGGCTCTGAGAAGCTTCGGGCTCTGGCTGTTCGTACTCCCCACCACCGTTGCCGCCACAGGGTGCACGTCCACGAGCAGCCAGGCCTCGAAGACTTCTGTGGCCACGCCCAATCTGGGACTCACCCAGCTTCCGCCGACAACCTCATCCGCTGGAGCCGCGGGGGAATTCGACTACTCGGCGGCAGCCGGCGAGCTCGCCGGGCACTATCTGACGGTCGTCGTCGGGCCGCCCGCGAGCCAGCGCACAGGAGCGCTTCACGCCCTGGCCGCAATGTGCACCGGCTCGGCGGACGGCCATTGCGGCGGGATCGCCTTCTTCGAGGGCGCGAAGTACGTCGCATGGATCGATAACGCGGACCCGCAACTTGTCCGGTTCGTGGAGCAGGATGGCACCGACGTCATCGTAGACATCCCGCGTTATCTTCCCAAAGACGGCATCTGCTGCCCATCCGGTGCTTTCACGGCCGACTACCGTTGGAACGGCACGCGCATAGTTGCCGTCGGGCCGAACGCCCGATCCGTGCCCGTTCCAAGCCCGCCTCGCTTGGGCGCGGGACTATAAGCCGTGGCTCTGCTGACCATCTGTTTCACCTGGTGGGAATCCGACGACCTGGCACGGTTGCAAAGCCGGCTGTCGTTGAGCAGCGCCAACCTTTCGGTCCTGCTCGGCGCAGGCGCCCTCGTGCAGACGCTCGGTCTGGTCGCGCTCGCCCTCGAGCTCGCCTGGGCCAACGCGGCGGTGCGGTGCCCATCCTCGCGATCGTGAACGTGCTGATCGTGTTCGACGGCTCTGACTGGCTGACTATCGCCGTCGGGAGCCCGGCCCGGAATTACCCTAGCCAGGAGGGTCGGGCCAGGCGGCGACGAGGTCGTGAAAGCCCACGAAGCGGGGCCCGGGAACCGTCTCACGCATCGGCTCACCGTTGAGCCAGCAGATGTCGTGGACCTCGGTCTGCGTATCGAGCAGGCAGCACACACCGCCACTGGCCACGGTGAGGTCGGTGAACGTCTTCCGGACGCTCTCGGACTGCTGGAACATCAGGCTCATCGACGTGGCGGCCGCCGTGAAGTCCAACGAGGCGAAACGGGCGTGCCTTGCGCGCGCGAACGTGACGGTGAGGTAGATGTAGCCAACCTCCACCCGGCCCAGTTCGTCGATCTCGGCCGCGGGATTGCGGTGCTCGCGGACCGCGTCGTCGGCACCGAACATGATCCACGTCTCGAGGTCGAGCACGTCGGCCGAGGACGCGTCGATCGGACGATGCTCGAACCCGGAGGTGAACGGAAGGGAAAGCCGCTCACCGCCCGGAAGGTCAACCCGCAACGGCAGCCGGTCGCGGTCGCACTGCGGTGCGAGCTCGGCGAGCAGGGTCAGCGCCCGCGCGACGTTACCGGCGGGCACGAAGATCTCGAAGCTGTAGTCGATTCCCATGACGCTCGCCTCCCCTCCGGATCGGCATCCTTTCACAGCGCGACCCGGACACGGGACGTGACGAAGGTCGACGATGGGCCGCGGGACGTACACAGGCTCGACCGGTGAACGTGGTCTGGATCGGACACACCGCCCATCCGATCTGTCCACTGCGTCATGACATGACATGCTCAAACGCCCAGCGAGAGGGCGTGATGCGAGTTTCCTTTGGGCGGCCGGAATGGTCGGTGGTTGGGCGTACCGTTGCGGCCGTGTCGTTGCGGGTTGGAGGAGTGGGTGGGTGACGTAGTTGCACGGATCACGGAGCTGATGGAGCCGCCTCGCATCAGCGGGGCAGCAGTTCCGTGGGACGAGGCCGCCGGCGAGGTGGGGCTCGGATTCCCGGCTGACTATTGACCGTTCGTGGATGCCTACGGCACCGGGACCGTCAGCGATGAACTGTACATCGCCGCCCCGACTCTCCGGGCCCGGCGCGGGTATCGTCCGGGCTTTCGCGGGCTCGTGGACGTGACCACGGCAGGGATCGGCCGATCCATTGCCGAGATGAGGGAGGACGCGGTCGCGCTCGACGACGAGGAGACTACGGCGAGCACCAGTTCGCCGAGGCCGTCGCCGCCGGCCAGCCCGAGGCGTCTGGCCGCTGCTATCTCCCCTACGCCGCGGACAGCGACCGGCGATCTGAGACGATCAGCTTGCACCGGAGAGACCGGACGGTAGCCGCCCAGGTGACCGCGGTCGCCGTCAACGTCCCGAACATCGTGACCGCACTCGAAAGCGGCACCGTCACGGCCGTCCTCGCCGCACTCCGCCCGCAGTTGAAGTGAGTGGAACATCCCTCGCGCGGAAGACCCCTCAGACAGAGCCGTTCGGCAGTCGGAAGGCGGCGAATCCGGCCGGTCCGCCGTAGGCGATCTGCGCGCTGAAATCGACGGTCTCCGTGCACGCCGTGACGGCGTGCACCGGAGCCCCCGTCGTGACGGTGAGCAGATTGATCTCCGCCACGGGGTCCCAGACGCGCACCGTGCGGTCGCCGCCGCCCGTCGCCAGCAGCCATCGTCCGTCCGGGCCGGGGAAGGCCGCGAGCGCGCTGACAGGGCCCGAATGGCCGCACAACTCGCGTGGCGGCGTGCCGCCGATCAGGTCCAGGATGCGGACAGCGCCGTCATTGCAGCCGATCGCCACGAGCCAGCGGTGGTCCGGTCCGGGGAAGGCCGCCATCGTCGTGAGCATGCCGGCTTGCGCGGCGGCCGTACCCACACGCTCCACGGTCACGGGATCCCACAGCCGCACGGCTAGTTCCGTGCCGATGGCCAGCAGCCAGCGGCCCTCCGCGTCGGGGAGGGCGGTCATCGATTTGACGAATCCGAGGTCTTCCGGCAGGCGGCTGACCGCGCCGGTGTCCGGATCCCAGATGGCCACCGTGCGGTTGCTGCCGACCGCCGCCAACCAGCGCCCGTCGCGGCCCGGGACCGCAGTCAGGGCACTGATCCAGCCGTCGGCGAAGCCGGCGCGCTCGGCGGTCGCTACGCCGCTGACCGGATCCCAGGCACGCACCGCGCGGTCGTTACTGCCGGTGAGCAGCCACCCGCGACCATCCGGCCGCGGCAGTACAGCCATCGCGTTGACCAGGTCCGCGTGCGGGGCCAGCCAGCGCCGGTGCTCTCCCGTGGCCGGGTCCCAGATGTGTACCTCCTGGCCGGCCCCGCTGCTGGCGAGCAGCCATCGGCCGTCGCCGGTCGGCACCGCGGCCAGCCTCTTGACCGGGCCCACCGTCTCGGCGCCTGCAGGGGACGGGGTCGTGCGCGCGCCGGACCGGACGGCTTGCGGGTCCCAGACGCGTACCGTCCCGTCACCTCCACCGGTGGCGATCAGCCATCTTCCGTCCCTACCGGGGAACGCCGCCATCGCCATGATCTTGCTGGTGTCGCGCTGCCGAGAACGGATCCGGTGCTTCTCGGCGAGCGGGGCCCAAAGCCGGACCATGCCGTCGTTGCTGGTCGCAAGCAGGCTCGTGCCGGCGGGGCCCGGAAAGACGGTCATAGCCCTGATGGGGCCGCCGTTCGTGACGATCGGCGCGCGCAGCGCCCGCGTCCGCGGGTCCGCCACCACCACCTTTCCGTCCTCACCGCCGATCACCAGCAGTTCGCCCTCCGGATCGGGGAGAGCGGCGAGTGCGCGGATCGCGGCCGAGCACGCCGCCACCTGGCAGACGAAGCTCTGGTTCGCGAGATTCCAGATCTTCACCGTGCCCTCGTCGTCGCCGGTGGCCAGATACCGGTCGGGGGAACCGAACGTGGTCATCGCGGTGACCGTGCCCGTGTAGAACCTCGCCAGCCCGATACGCACGGGCACGCCGGTGAAGGGGGCGTGGAACTGCAGCGAGCCTCCGCCGCTCGCCGCGACGACCCAAGCGTTGCCGGGCCCTCGAAACGCCGCCATCGCGGTGACGGCGCCGGGCAGCCGGCCCGGTTCCGGGCCGAGTGGCGTGCTGGTGGCCGGCTCCCAGGCGCACACGGACCCGTCCGCGCCGCCGGTGGCCAGCAGCCACCGGCCGCTCGGTCCCCGGAAGGAGACCACCGCCGTAACCGGTCCGGCGTGCGCGGCTATGGGCTGTCCGGTCAGGGCACCGGTGGCCGGGTCCCACATCTTCACCGTGCCGTCCTCGCCGCAGACCGCGAGCAGAGGCCTGCCGTCCGGGCCCGGGACATCCTCGATCTTCGTGATCGGGCTCGGCTCGTGGGAGAGGATGTCGTGGTTGGCGGGCTTCCAGTGCGTCGCGAGCGGGACGATCGCGGAACCACTGCCGCCGTGGTCGGCTCCGGCCGCCGCGAGGGCCTGATCAAGGCTGCTCGCCCGCGACCGGTGGTCTCCGGTCAGGAAGGGTTCGATCCCGGCCCAGGCGGCCAGTCGGCGGCGGTCCGCACGCTCGCTGACCGGCAGGCCGAGCTGCCCGCGCACGCCGCCTGACTCCTCCCAAGGCAGGAAGTCCGCGGACAGGTGCGTGTCGTCGAGCACGTGCCCGAGCGCCGCGTGCTGGACGAGATGATGCCGGACATACGGATGCGGCGGTGTATCGGTGTTCGCCGTCGCGGCCATCGCGGCGAGCCGGTCGGCGATCCGGTGGTGGACCGCCTCGTCCGAGTCTGCCTTTCCGGCTTCGGCCGGACTGGGAGAGGTCACGCTTGCTCCATCGGGATCCGCAGGAGACCGGGCTGCTCCCGCAGGATGCGGGCCAAGTCCTTGTGAAGCGGGCGGTAGACGACGCGTTCGGCTTCCACGTCGGTGCTCAGGTAGCCGGCCAGCCGCCCGCTGAGCAGCGCTTCGATCGCTGATTCGGCGTCCGGCAGGGGCCGGTCGGCCACGGCCTCGGCGATGGCCGGCCAGAGATCGGCGCGCGGGACACCTGCGCCGAGGGCGAAGGCCGTCGCGCGCAACAGCGCGAGGGCGACGTCCGGCTGCAGTTCGGGGCGGGCTGAATCGATGAGGTCCTGACGCAGCAGGCCGACGGTGCCGGACCCCAGATCCGTCTGCCATCGCGGATCGAGGAAGAGCGCGAGCGCGTCCGGCGCCGCACACAACTGATTCGCGGCGATGCCCGCCTCAAGGAACGAGGCCTTGTCGGTGATCGCACCCAGCAGGGCTCGTGCCGTCTCGGGACCCGCGGCCGTGGTGCCTTCGAGCATCGCTTGCACGTATTCGACGATGTCGTCTTCTGTGTGCGCGCCGTCCGTCCGCAGAACGAGAGGCGTCCGGCCGTCGACGGTCGTGACGCGGCGGAGCAACGCAAGCAGCTGATTCTCATCGCCGATGCCGCCACGCGTCGTCGCGGACGGATCGGTCCCGAGCGGAAGCGTCGGCCGCGGGCTGCGCACACCGAGAACCAGTCGGGGCGGATGACTCAGCCGGGCGAGTCGGTTGATCACCTGTGTGGCGAGCAGATAAGGACTGTCGGCTTCGTCCACTGCGTCTATCACGATCGTCGTCACGGTCGGCCGAGCGGCGAGAGTCCGCTCGACGGAGTCGAGCAGGTCCTGGACCGAGTCGGCCCCGGCCGCCGGATCGGCCACGAATCCGCCGAGAGCCTCCAGAAGCAGGGTGAGGACCTGTCGCGAGGTGCGGTTGGTGGCCCGGATCGCGGCCTGCACGCTCTCGCTGGGCGCAACCGTATCCGGCGGGGAGAGCTCGACAGCGGCCCGGTACCGCTCGTCGGCGAGGAACGAGGGATCCGCGAAGGTGACCGCACGCGCGAGTACCGCTGACTTTCCGCTGCCGGCGGTTCCGGTGACGATCAGCGCCCCGGCGACGGCGGTCTCGGGATCCTCCGAGAGGAACTGCGCCACCTGACGGTTCAGCTCCCGGCGCCCGGAGAAGTACCAGTGCCCGTCGGCGCTCGGCGCTCCCGAAGCGCGTTCGATCCAGAAGCTCATCTCCCGCTGCGGCACCGCCACCTGGCGGCGCGGCGGCTGGACCAGTTCCTCAGCGGCCCTGTACCGCGGGTTGGGCAGCGCGAAGTGCGGTTTGTGGGCATTCGCCTCGCGCACCCTGCGCAGCCGGCGCAGCCCGCCGGCGGGCTCGGCGTCGACGACGGAGTTCATCTCGTTCATGAAGGTGTCGAGGCTGAGGTACTCGCTGGTGATCTCCGAGACGCTGGTCAGCCTCTGGTGCAGGCGTTCCAGCATCGCGCCGAAGGCCCCGATGGGTATTTCCTCGTCGAAGTCGGCCGTGGACAGCACCGCGAGTACCGTATCGCGGCGGCGCCCGGGCCCGAGCTCGGACCACACATCGTCCAGCGCCTCCACGATGCCACCGGACTCGCAAGTGTTGACGATGATCAGAATGTGCTCGGCGTGCGAGCCCAGAGCCGCGCGGGCCACCTCCGCGGTCGGAAAACCGGTCGCCAGCAAGCGCCGGCGCTCGCTTCGCGGCAGGACGAGGTAGTGCCGGCGGGATTCCGTCGTCATCCCGTGGCCGGCTACGAAGACGAACAGCACATCCTGCGGCTGTGATTCGCGCAGATCGCTGAAGTGCAGGAAGTCCTCGACGTCGCGACGCGAGAGCACGGGCGAGGCATGCTCGACCTCGAATTCACCGCCCGGCACCGCCGGACCGCCCCACCAGGTCTCGAGCATGTCGATCTGGCGTCGAACGGCCTTGCCGAACTCCTCGTCCTCCTCCGGGTAGTCGGCCGCCGCAATGGTCAGAACCCTGCGTCGCCCGGCCGCGGTCCCGACCGTGTCGGCGCCCGCGCCGTTTCCCGTACCTGCTGTCAGCACAATCGGTATTCTTACTCGCCATGACCGGTGCGGGGAGCCAGTACTCTCAAATCGATACCGTGCGGGCATCCCAGCCGTGGACTGCGAACCCGCCGATCCAACCCGTCTTCACGCACGACGCGGTCGTGCTGCTGCCCGGGATCATGGGCAGCGTGCTGCGCGACGCGTACACCGACGAGAAACTCTGGGGCCTGAGCGGCCGGGCGCTCGCGGACGCCTGGACCACCGGACGCGTGTTCGAGCGGCTGAAAGTCACCGATGACGAACGCAAAGGGCTGGCCGGGCGCGTCGCCGCCACCGAACCGCTGACCCTGCCGGTCGGCGGACCGCTGTTCAACGGCATCGAACCCTACGACCTCTTACGCAAGGCCGCCGTCGAAGTGACACTGCCCGGCGCGGTCCTGGACTTCCCTTACGACTGGCGGCTGTCGGTCGCCCACAACGCGGACCTGCTGGTCGAGGCGGCTCACACGCACCTGCGGGACTGGCGGCGCTCGTGCGCGGACCGCCCCGAACTCGTCGGCCTCGACCCCCCGCGGCTCGTGTTCGTCGCCCACTCCATGGGCGGGTTGATCGTCTCCGACGCTCTGCACACCGACACGCGCCTGGCCGCGGACACCCGCAGCGTGATCACTCTGGGCACGCCCTTCGCGGGCTCGGTACTGGCAGCCGCGATGCTCGCCGGCGAGCACAAGGTGGCGGCGCTGCCCACGCAAAGGCTGCGGACGCTGGCGGTGTCGGCGCCAGGCGTCTACGACCTGCTGCCGATCTACCCGTGCCTTGATACCGGGACCGACGTGCTGCGGCTGACCCCTGAGCACGTAGCGGCGCTGGGCGGCGACCTCGAGCAGGCCCGCCTGGCCTTGGCACGGCGCAGCAACGCGCACGACACCGCGCGGGCGCTGCCCGGGCACAGCCCGGCCATCGGAATCGCCCATCCGACGCCGACCAGCATCGCACTCGAGGGCGGCAGGCTGACGCTTCACCTACACGGGCACCGGCACGGATCGGACGGCCTGCTGCGGCGCGACCTCGGCACGGGCATCCCGCTCCGGTTCGACCGGCGTGGCGACGGCACGGTCCCGCGGGACGCCGCGCATCCCGGTCCGACCCGTCCCTCGGCCTATATTCCTGCCCGGCACAGCGCGCTGACCCGGCATGAAATGGCTTTGGATCACGTCAAGTCGGTGCTCACGGACCAAGAGCCGTTGGGCCCGATGGCGAGCGGGCGTGACGGGATCGGTATCGTGCTGCCCGACCAGGCGCAGGTCGGGCAGCCCTGGACGCTCGAAATCCACACGGACCGCTCACCTTCGGCGGTGCAGGCGACGATCGGCTCCGTCGAGGAGGATCGACCGCGCGAGCTGCCCCTGCGCCGCGGCGAAACGCCCGATGGCGGGAGGCTGCTGTGGGCCCGCCACAGCGTGGGCGAGCCGGGGATCTACCGGGTCACCGTCGACATCGGAGCCGGGCCGAACACCGAACTGACCGAACTGCTGCTGGTGACCGATTCGCGGTGACCCGAGCCCCGCTCCGGCGCGGAACCGGCGCCGGAGCGGACGGTCATCGGTCGGGTTCCGCCGCGCCTGGCGCGCGGGGCGCGGCAAGGGATCGGCAGTCAACGGCGACGGCGCCTGAAGGCAGGTGGACGGTCTCCGAACGCGGAGACGATCCTCGGCGCGTTCGGCGCCGTCAGATCGATGCGTCGGACATCGTCGCCGGCCAGCGGCTGCGCCGGTGGATCCACGCCCTCAGCGGGCGGGGCCAGCCACATCGTGGCCAGTTCCGGAACGTGCGCCTGCGCCGTGCCTTTCCATCCGCCGTCGGCGGACTCTTCGAGCACCCCGTTCACCGGATGCATCGGCCGCGCGGGACGCGCTGGTCGCGGCGCCACGACGCGCCGTGTCCGCGGGACCTGCGACGCGCTCTGCGTGTGCGGGACGACGACCACCCGGGCGAGCTGAAGGGTGTCCGCCAGCGGATCGCGGGGGGCGGCCGCGTAGGGGTCGCGCAGGAGCTCGTCGTGTGCGGCGACGTTGCGCAGTCCCCCGGCGGCGTCGACGGAACCGTCGAGCCTTTCCGCCAGATAGCGCAGATCCTCTTCCATCTCGCCTCGGAAGTCGATCGCGGCGCTCGCGCTCTCGGCGTTCGCGAGCTCGTCCCCGGCCACCCAGTCCGGCACCTCGAGTGCGTGGTTCTTCATCTGCTCGGCGAGGCCCGCCGCGTTGAGCGCCGTCCCCGCCGCCTCGTCGGCGACCGACTCCACCCGCTGCGCTTGCGTGATCAGCACGCGCAGCGCCGAGACGTACATCCGCCCGCTCGGCGAGTTCCATGTCGATTCGGCTTCCTCGGCCACCTGCACATAGGTGTCGATGAGCTCGGACATTCCCGCGGTGATCCGCTTCAGGTGGGCCGCCACGTCCGTCGCCGGGGCGGGGTCGAGCCGCTCGCCGAGGTCCTTCACCTCGTCGATGACCGCCTTGGCCGGGTCGGACGGGTCGACCGGCTCGGCAGCGCTGTAAGCAGGGTTCCACACGACGGCACTCCCCTCTCCGCCGGACCGCGTCCGGCATCGCGCACTGTCCGGGCTGGCGCCGTCAGTGCTCGCCCAACTGCTTGAACATGTCGACCAGGGCCTGCTCGTTCTCCTGGTACCGGCCCACGCAGGCCCCGCCCGTCCGCATGGTGTGGCGCAGCAGCGCCAGATGCTCCTGGACCAGCGCCTCCAGGGTCGCTATCAGCCGCCGCATGCGCTGGTCGAACATGGCGACCGTCTCGTTCTCGTGCACGGCGCCCAGAACCCCGACGTTGTCCAGACCGCGGTATTCGCCCGGCCGGTGCGGTCGGCTGAGCTCGCGCAGCGCCTGCAGGCTGCGCTCCAGCGCCGCCAGACCTCGGCGTAGCTGTTCGACGTCGACTTCGATATCTGCGTTCCCGGCCACGACGGCACCCGCCTCTCTCCACCTCCAAGGCCGCACAGGCTCCCGGCCCGGGGCGTCGAGGATCAACGCACCGAGACCGCGCTCGGCCTCTCACAGGTACACATGGCGCCGGCGGTGGCGCCGAAGGCCGCGAACGCGGCGGACGGCGCCTTCCGTGCGTGGGTGCTGCGCTCTTCCGGTTGCTCCTGTCAGACCTCGTCCACCGTCCAGGCGCTGATGTGCCCGAGGGCGACCCGGACCGGGGCCGGCAGCGGGATCCAATCTCCCGCCGCCAGCACTTTCGCCTCGGCGAGAGTGAGAGCCGGCTGCCCCGAGGCATAGGGGATGACGCTCCGGGCCTTGGATATCGGGCTGGCGACGCTTCCCGGGAAGTCGAGTACGTTGACCTGGCCGGACTCGTGTGAGGCGGTGTGCCACGTCCCGAGGGCCATCAGCGCGTCGGCGTTGCGCCGGCGTAGACGGGCCTGCGCCGCGCTGAACGGCTGCCGGCTCATCCGCTGCTCGAAGCCCCGCACCTGCTGGGCCCGCACATCCGCCGCTTCCTGCGACCCGTCCTCATCATCTCCCGTTGAATCAGTCTGCTGACTCAGCGACTCGGCCGCCGACCGGGCGGCTTTGCTGAGCGCTCCGTCGAGGAACGCTGCGGCCACCTCGCTCGGCACCAATACGCCGCGAAGAATCATTCCGCTCAGGATCAGCGTCATGGGGATGGGCACGGACCAGGTGGCGGAGTCGACCAGCCGCATCAGCTGGGCCAACTGCTCGTCGATGGCGATCGTCGAGCGAAGCGCGACCACCTGCCGCAGCAGCGCTTCCGCCGGGTCGACGCTCGAGACGTCTGCCGACTCCTTCTCCCCCGCCCCATCGCCGTTCTTCGACATCCCTGCACCCGCCCTTCTGGTCGGCACCGCGTTCGGCTCCATCACGGATTCCACAGCTCGTCGTCGGCCGCCAGATAGAGGCTGCCCAGTTCCACGCCGGAATGCTCCCGCGATTGGACCACCGCGACCGTGGACTGCAATGCGCTCAAACCCTGCTGGAGATATCGGTTGGGTGCCGGACGGAACGCACTGCCCGGCATGCTCTCGCCAAACGCCCCCGCGTTAGGCCGTAGTAGATCGGTCTCATGGCCCGGCGGTGTGCCGGGCTGTGCGAAGCCCGAGGCGAGTAAGGCCCTCTGCACCAGCAGGGCATCCGCGTCCTGCCATGGTGCGCGCGCGCCGAAGAGCGAGCCGAGCTGCTGCGGATAACGTCCGGCGATTCTGGAGAGACCGAGCAGCATCTCCTCCAGATCGTTGCGCTCGGCAGCCCGCGCGACCGCGTTCGGCACTCGGCCGGAGCCGGCACTCGGTGCGGGAGCACGTCTGGATTCCACCGGTGCCGGCGAGTTCTCGGCCGCTTCGGGCTCGGCCGAAGCCGCGTCCTGCGAACCCGCCGCGGGTCCGTCCGCCTCGGGCGGCTCCTGTCCGCCGGCCGCGCCGGTTTCGAGGTCTAATCGGTTCAGCACCCACTCGCGCAGCATCACCGTGGGCGCGACGCCGCGCTCCGCGGCGAGCCGTCGCACCTGCTCCAGCCTTTCGACCGGAACACGGATCGAGTACACCTGAGAGCGTGGCCGAAGCGCCGTCGCGGCGCGGCGCCCGGCGTCGGGAGCGGGATCGACCGCCCCGGTGGACGCCTCGTCGTCGAGATCGTCGTCCAGGGCCGCCGCAGCCTCGGCATGCAGCAGCTCCCGTAGACGCTCTTCTTCCCCATTATCATTGTTCCCCGTTAGTGCCTTGTCCGTCATGCTGCGCTCCGAATCTGTGGCAGTGCGCCCGCCTGTATTTGCATTACACAGATACCCTCGTCCTCAGGCCGCACTGAAGCCGCCACGCTGTCTCCAGTACCACGCGGCTGCGTTCTCGCTCGCGGGCATCGCCGTGACCCCACGCCACAGGCCCTCGTCGATGTCCACAGGTTTGATGACGACACGTAACACTCTGCCACTCATGGTGCTCCACGAAGCCGCCGGCGCGTTCCGGCTCCAGCCGATGACGCGCAGGTCCTTCGCGGCGCTGATGCTGAATCGCCGATACTCTTCGAGCGCGGCCTCAGTGGCCCACTCGGGGTAGAGATCCAGTTCGTCCCGGCCCGGGTGGCGGGCGGTACGCGTTTGGATGTGCTCGATCGCCCAGTCCGGCCACAAGATGTCGATCACCTCGAGATCGGCGAGGCGGTGCTCCCGGTAGTGCTGCTCCTCGGACACAGCGGCACCGCTCCTCTCGTGGTCGATCATCCGGCCCCCGATGCCGCTGTATTACACCGCTCCGGGTATGTGTAATACAGTCGCAGACTCGAGGCCGCCAGTCAAGGCCAGCGAGGCGAGCAGTGTCATACGTCCTGCTCATGACTGTAATACACCACCCAGCGGCTTGCGAAGCGATTTTCCCCGCGGCCTCGCCGGCAGAGTCACCCCGGCCGCGCCGCGCCGGACTGGTTCGTGTGCGCGAGCTGGCGCTTTACTTCCAGCTGATCCCCCAGCCGCATCAGTCAGGGTCGCCACTTTAGAAAGTCGCGCACGGCCGCGATGAATTCGACCGGTCGTTCACGATGGACATGGTGGCCGACCGGTATGGTCGCCAGGGCGCAACACGGCAGACGGGCCACGACCTGAGCGACCTGTTCGGGGGAAGTAGGGCTCCGCGGACCACCGGAGAGGACCAACGTCGGGGTCGTCATGCTGCCGGCCTTCTCCCACCAGGCAGGGTCCGGATCGTTGAGTTGACCGACAACGGCCTCGACGGCCGGCCAGTCAAAGGACAAGGGCCCGTCCGGGCGGGGACGGATCGGCACTCGATCACCCACCGCGAACGGAGGCGGGGCGTCTTCGAGGACCAGCCGGGCTATCCGGTCGGGGTACTCCTCGGCGAACACCATCGCCACTGATCCGCCCAGCGAGTGCCCGATCAGCGTGACCGGGCCCAACCCGAGCGCGTCGAGGAACCCCAGCACGTCGTCACGCATGAACTCCACCGAATACGTGCCGGGCCAGTCGCTGGCGCCATGTCCACGCAGGTCGAGCGCGAAGACGCGATGACTGGCGGCGAACCCGGCGGCGACCCTATCCCAGTTCGAGCTGTCCAAGCCCAGCCCATGCAACAACACCATCGGCGCGGCGTCCTGGCGACCACGGGCCCGGTACGCCAGGCGTAGACCCCCGACATCGACCTCACCCAGCTCAAGCACCCTGCGAAACTACCTCAGCCATGCCTCTCAGCCACAGCCGTTCACCTCGAACCATCCACACGCATTGAAGCGACAACTGGCCGACCACGTCTGGCGCGTGATGACGGCAGACGAACGACGCAAAACACGAGCAGCGGGCCCGGGCGGACACACGGAGGCGACACTCGAATCCAGCGCGGCCGGCTCAACTCCGACAGCCGGCTCTTCGGACAAGTCACGGCCCGGACCCGCCACCACCCAAGCCTACGACCCGAGACGCTCGACAGATACAGAGGCACCCTGGGTTTGGCGCGAAACCACCCGCCGGCCACCGGCACCGGCACCGGCACCGGCACCGGATTGCCCGGGCATCCGGGGATCGCGGGCGGGCGACGCCGCAGGCTGGGCGCCCTCCCAAACGAACCGGGGGCCATCGCCGTCGTCCGGGCGCTTCTCAGGGGACATACCGAAGTACACGGTCGGCGCGGCGTGCGTGGGTGAGCGTGATCACCCGTCGCGCAATGCGCGGAGACGAACGCGCAGATCCGCGGCGTCGGAGTGTTCGATTCCGTCGAGGAGCGCCAGAGCTTCGGCCCAGGCGCGGCGTGCGGAAACGGGATCGCCGCCGGCGAGAAGGGTCTCGCCGAGGCGGGTCAAACTGGCGGCGGCGGCCTGGGGCTGGCTCAGCTCGAGGCGCAGATCGACGGATTCGCGGAAATGCGCCGCGGCGGCCGCGTAGTCGCCGAGGTGGTGCTCGACCTCGCCAAGGCTGTCGAGGGTCGCGGCCTCGCCCAAGCGGTGGCCGAGTTCCCTGGCCAACTCGACGCCCTCGCGGCAATAGTCCAGCGCGAGGTGGTACGCGCCGAGTTGTGAGTGCGCCCAGCCGACGACGTTGAGCGCGACGCCCACGCCGAGGTCGTTTCCGGCGCCCCGGAACAGCCGGAGGGAGTGTTCGCCGTGGCGCAGCACTTCGACGTGCTCGGCGCGGCGCGCATACATGTGCGCGAGCGCTTGGTGGGTGAGCGCCTGCCCTGATTCGTCGCCGTCCTCCTGCTGGACCGCCAGGCTCAGGTTCAGTTGCTCGTGCCCTGCTTCCAGCTCGCCGGATTGCACCAGGGCCCGGCCGAGCGCCCCGCGCGCCAGCGCCTGAGCGGTCCGGTCGCCGAGCCGTTCGGTGGCGGCCAGCGCGATCCGCTGGGTGTCCGCGATCTCGGCATACCGCCCACGCCGGTCCCAGTGCTCTGCCACACACCAGGCCAGCCGCCAGGCGTGCCGGTCGAGGCCGAGCCGGCCGGCCTGGCCGATCAATCCGGCCAGCACCGTGTGCTCCGCGTCGAACCAGGCGCGTGCCTCCGCCTCGCCCGGGATCTCCTCGGGTGCGCTCGGGGTCGGCGAGCCGTCGTCGGAAAGGGGAATCCGGAGCGGAGAGACGAGCAGCGCGGCCCGGATCGCGGCGTGCAGGTAGTGGTCCTGAGCCCGCTCGGTCGCGGCTCGCGTCTGCTCCGGGTCCGCCTCGGCGAGTTCCACCGCGTAGGTGCGCAGCAGATCGTGGAACGCGAAGCGAGGGCCGGGCAGCCGGGTGAGCAGGTGCGCTCCCACCAGCCGGTCGAGCAGCCCGCGTGCCGTGCCCGCTTCGAGTCCCGCGAGGCTCGCCGCGGCCCGGGTGGACAGGTCGGGGCCGGGATGCGCGGCGAGCAGCCGGAACAACCGTGCCGCCGCTTCGTCGAGCCGGGCGTAGGACCAGGAGAACACGGTGCGCACGTCGGTGGCCGCGTCTCCGGCGTTGAGCGCGTCGAGGCGGCCGCGCGCGCCCTCCTCGGTGAGCTCGGCCGTGTACTCGGCGAGCGGCCGGGTGGGTTCGGTCAGTGCCCTGGCGGCGAGGATGTTGAGGGCGAGCGGCAAGCGGGCGCACAGGTCGGCGACGGAAGCGAGCGCCGCCCGGTCCCCCGCGCGTTCCGGGCCGAGCCGCCGGGCCAGCAGATCCGCGGACTCCGTGGCCGAGAGCCGGTCGAGCGCGAGCGGCACGGCGCCCGCCGAGGCGACCAGGCCGACCAGCCGGACCCGGCTGGTGACCAGCGCCACGCAGCCGGCCGAGGCCGGAAGCAGGGGCCTGACCTGCTCGGCGTCGTGCGCGTTGTCCAGCAGGATGAGCAGGCGGCGGCCGGCGGCGGCGGAGCGGTACAGCGCCGCCTGGTCCTCCAGCGCGGCCGGAATCCGTTGCGGCGGCACGCCGAGCGCGGTCAGAAAGCGGTGCAGTGCCTCGGCCGGAGCCGCGGGCGGAGCGCCCGGGTAGAAACCGCGCAGATCGGCGTACAGCTGCCCGTCTGGGAACCGGTCCGCGACGCGGTGGGCCCAGTGCACGGCGAGGGCCGTCTTGCCGACGCCGGCCGTCCCCTCGACGCTCAGCACGGTGGCCGCGCCCTCGTGCCCGTCCGTCGCTTCGGCCGCCGCGCTGAGGGCGTGCAGGTGCTCCGCGCGGCCGACGAAGTGCCGGATGGTCGCGGGCAGCTGCCGGGGCACGTTGGGGCCGACCGCGTCGGCGCCGCCGGACGGCCGTGGTCCCGCGGACTCGCGCGGCGGCGCCAGCGTCTGGTCCGAGCGCAGGATTCTGCTGTGCAGGCGGCGTAGCTGCGGGCCGGGCTCGATACCGAGCTCGTCGACGAGGAGCCGCCGGGTCTGTTCGTAGACGGCAAGCGCCTCGGCTTGGCGGTTCCCGAGGAAGAGAGCGAGCATCAGTTGACCGCGCAGGCCCTCGTCCAGCGGATGCTCGCGGATCAGCTCGGTCAGCGGATCCGGCAGTTCGTCGTGGCGGCCGAGTCGTCGCAGTGCGTCCAGGTGACGGCGCGTGGCCTGGAAACGGCGGGCGCGCCAGTACTCGGCCGCGTCGACGAACACGGGACGCTCGGGCACGTCCGCCAGCGGCTGCGCCCGGTAGAGCGCCAGCGCGTCGGCGAATGCCCCGGCCGCCGCGGCCCAGTCCCCCGCGTCGGCCGCGGCGCGCCCGGCGCTCTCCAGGGCGGCGAACCGGAGGATGTCGAGCTCATCTTCGGTGGCTTCGAACAGGTACCCGTCCGCGCCGGTCGCGAGCCGCCGGCCGGCCGGCTCGCCGAGCGCGTCGCGCAGCCGTTTGACCTGGTTGTGCAGAGCCTGCTTGGCCAGCCGCGGCGGTGTGCCGGACCACAGCGCGCCGATCAGCCGGTCCGTGGAGACCGGCGTGCCGGCCTCCAGCAGCAGTTGGGCCAGCAGCACCCGCCGCCGCTCGCCGATCACTGGTATCGCAACATTATGATGCGTGATCAACAAGGGTCCGAGCAGCCCGAATCGCAGCATTCCCGCCCCCGTCCCTCCCACGATAGCGACACGGTATCACCGCGTCAGCGGACTGTGTCAGCTTTATGCCTCGTCAGGACCGCGACGCGGCACCGACAGAGAAACAGAGTCCTGAGGAGGGGATGGAATTGGGAAGGATCACGGGCCGGGCCACGCGCGCCGCACTCTCGGCCGCACTGGTCGTCGGCGCGACGGGTGCCCTCGGGGTGACGGGCGCCGGCGGGGCGAGCGCGGCGAGTTCGCCGTGCTCGGGGACCCTGGTGTGGGGTCCCACGCCGTTCTACGGGGACACGGGCGCGTACACGAACGTCGTCGTCGCGTACGTCGACACCTACTGGAACGGGACGACCAACTGCGAGGTCGCCTACAAGAACGTGTTCGTCGGCCAGGCGACTCGGATGGACCTGACCATCTGGACGAACTACGGAAGCAATGATGACCCCGGCAACTGGAGCTACTACGCCGGACCGGTCAGCGAGTACGGAGTCGGCTCCTGCGTCTGGGAGGAAGTCGACATGTGGGATCCGAGCGGTCGACTGATCGCGCAAGCGTACGACTACGCCAAGCACAGTTGCGGCTGAAGAAAGGGGGAACGGAAATGAAGATCAGTAAGCGCGCCAAGGCGCTCGCACTCGCGGGTACGTTCGCGGCGACGGCGCTCGTCGCCGCCGCCGGACCGGCGCAGGCCGCGAGCGCGTCCACGGCAGCGTCCATCTGCGGATCGGGCTTCTGGGCCGACGCGAGCTACAGCCTGCCCGGCGGGATCATCTACGTGTCCTACAACGGATCCACCGACTGCGCGGTCCTGATGAAGACCGTGAACGTCGGCACCCCGACCTGGACGAAGGCCTACATCGGGCTGGACGGCCGGCCCGGCACCGGATACGGCGGCAACCAGGGGGACGGGATGGACGACGGCCAGTTCACCACGTACGCCGGCCCGGTGTACGTGTACGCCCCGCACGAGTGCATCAACGCGGCCGGCGAGACGTCGGTCTCCGACTACTACAACACCGGCCCCGTTCTGTGCGGCTAGAAGGAGCCTGACATGAAGACACGATTCAAGCACACCTCCGCCGCGGGTCTCGCCACGGCCGCGATCCTGACCGGCGCGCTCGTGGCAGCAGCCGGACCGGCGCAGGCGGCCTCCCAGTCGCAGGCGGCCGCGATCTGCGGGTCCGGCTACTACCCGGTGGCCGAGGTTCCGTTGTCCAACTCGATCATCTACGTCTCCTACAACGGATCCACCGACTGCGCGGTGAACATCAAGACCGCGTTCGTCGGCACTCCGACCAGCACCTACGTCTACCTCTTCGGCCCCAACGGCTCCTGGGGCGGCAACGCGGACAACGGCGCCTGGGACGGCGGCTCCTACAGCTACTACGCCGGACCGGTCTACACCTACGCGCCGCACGAGTGCGTGGACTTCGGCGGCGGAGACGGCGTAAGGACGTACGACACCGACGAGCCCACCCTCTGCGGCTAGGCCAGACCGAGCGCGGCGACCGGAAGGCCGCCGCGCTCCGTCATGCGCCGGGCGGAGTCGAAACGCTCCGAGTAATCCTGATCTCCTCCGCGCCGGTGGCAGACGCCACCTTTTGAACCAGCGCCTCTTGACGGCCCTTCAACTCGATCCGGTTCATCGTAGTGAACAGACCCGTGGTCCTGAACGGGCCCGTTGTCCGACACCCGTCGTTAAAGCGTTCTACTGAGGTGCGCGCGATCCGTGGACCCGGTCTCCAGCCGCCGACTCGCGGACCGGCCGCGGGCAGGCCGGGGGTCGCAGACGCAAATCCTGTCAGCCCGACGGTGAAGTTGCAGGTGAGAGGCCCTGTTCGAGAAATCGGACGGGGCCTCTTCCGCGTCTGCGACCGTCGCTTGACCGTGGAATAGTACGTCAAGCGGCAGGACGGTGGGTCAAACTGATGCTGTACCGTGGCGTCTCGTATCAGGAGCTCTTGCGGCATGCGGGGACCTTTGTTCAGGTGTCAGTGGCCAGCGAGAATTCCGCGTGGCCGGCCAGTTGATCCGACCAGATTTGGTCCCAGCCACGGCCATTCGCACCGACCGCCACAAGCCACTGTTCGCTGTCGGGCGCCAGCGACAGCGTTCTTATACCGGTTCAACTCGGCTTCTCGGCGGCAAGCCGCCTACCCAAATCAGCAGCTCAGTGTTGATGCCGCTCGGCGAGCCGTTTCAGGTTCAGCAACTGCCGTCGAGCCATGATCAGATCGCCCACGGACAGCCCGGGGGCCGCCCAGCGGCTTGTTCGCATGACGACCTTGAGCAGCAGGCGCGTCGTGTCGTGATCCTGGGGCACGAGGACGTAGGACATGAAGGCGCCCATAATGCTGCCCGTCAGCTGATTCACTGGGCTAACAGAGACGATCTGACCCAGCTGGCGCCCGCCAGCGGTCGTGAACCGTTCTCCGACTTGAGGCTCTGGGAGTCCCACCAGCTCGCGAGGTGAGCGGCGACAAAGGTTGTCGATCCAGTCGTACGAATACGGCGCAAGGCTCGCTTGTGTGACCCACGGCCACACCGCTTCGGCGGGCGCCGCGACGCGGACGCCCCGCCACGCCTGCAGCGCGGGTGAAGTGACGAAGTCGTCGCACGGGTAGGAGCGCAAGATCTCGGCGTCGCTCACGCCCCACCGGTCACCGATCACGGATCCATCCTCCAGCAACATCCTCGTGGGCCGGTGTTCGAAGCTTGGTACGCACGTAGGCAGGTATGACGACTGGAACGGCATCGGTTTCATCACCATCGTTGCACAACGTGTCGCTGCCGCGGCCGGATAACTCCCGACCAACCGGCCGCCAGTGGGGGTTGGAACTGGCCACAGACAGATCTGATGTGACGTTCAGGCCCTTCCAGAACCCGAGGGCCCCGTCGGCGACCGCGAGCACCGGGGCGCGCATCCCGCGCCGGGCGGCATCGCACAGCAGGTTCGCCCACGACTCGCCCGACTCCCGGTAGCCGGTATCGAGGGTTATCAGCTCCTTGCGCCCGTCGGCGCAGACCTCGAGCAGCACCAGCACGCACGCCTTCGCCTCCTCCAGCCGGACCTTCAGGTGCACGCCGTCGGCCCACACATGCACGTAGTCGCAGCCGGACAGGTCGCTGAGGCAAACCGGCGTCGATCGCCGGTCTCCGGCTAGACGCGCTTGTCGTTGATCCGCGGCGCCTTGACCAGTACGGGACCCGCGGCGGAGGCCACCGTGCGCTCGGCGTCGTCGATCAGGGAGCCGTTCGGCGTCATCCCATCGGCGGCGACTACGGTGAGCACGGGCGACACCGCATTACTCGGTTTCGTCCCCGCTGGGAACGACATGGAAGTCGGTGACGAACGCAGCGACGCGCCCGTCATCGTCGCGTCCTACCCACGTGGGGTAAGCGCCGTCGCCCCAGCCGGAGGCGAAGGCAACCAGGGTGGCCTGGCTCGACGGGTCGATCAAGGTGACCACCAGCGGGTTTCCGCTCTGCGGTCCGTAGAACGCGTCCAGCAGCACATCGTCGTCAGTACCATCGAACGGGCCGAACGATCCTGCCGCGGATGCGTCGACAAAGCACCCCGTGCCTGCATCGACTCCATAGCCGAAGAACTCATCAGGTCCGAGATCGTGCAGGTCCTGATCCCCCGTGAGCGCCAACTCCCAGGAGGCGACCTCTTCGCCGGTTACCAGGACTCTTGCCGCAGCTACCCGGTAGTGCGGCTCCTCGGTCGCGGGAGCGTCCTTGTGTTCGATCTCGACTACGGATACCGCCACCGTGTAGGCCCCCGGCAGGACAGCGGTGCGGAACGGCGCGACGTCGTCAGGCAGGTATACGAAAGGATCACAAGCAGCCAGTTGACCGGTGGGCATCACCAGCTTGGAGGTCTCCAACTTCGCGACCGTGGCGGTGTGGCCCTGTGGATGCGTATATACGGATCCGACAGTGAACAAGCGGTGGAAGTCGGGGGCAGGTATGGCCATGGTTGTCGTCCCTGTGTCGCGCCGAGAAGTTGTGTGCGACTCTAACGGGCACTACTGACGGGGCACACGTCTGGCGAGTCTCGCTGATCCTGCGTGACCGCCATACTCCGGAAGGACGTGTCCAGGGTGCTGCTGCGCTCCGCCGAGGCGGAGCGCAGCGAGGGATCGCGCGGGTCTACTGCGGGGGCGTCCAGCTGACGACGCTACTGACCGGGTTGCCGACCGCGTTCGTGGAGAGCGCGCCGAGCGAGCTGGTGACCTGGCCGACGACGGAGTCCGGCAGGTCGGCGGAGCCGTCGACCCAGATCTCTGCGACGGAACCGCCCTGCGCGCCGAGCCAGGAGGCTTCGGTGCCGGCCAGACCGCTCGTCGGGTCGACGATCAGCGGCCAGTCGGAGGTGTAGACCGTCTGGTCGAGCGCCGAGAGCGAGTCGGTGAGGTTTCCGGACCTGATGAGGTCGATGCCGAGCGGTCCGTCCGACAAGAGTGCCGCGGCCTTGCCCGACAGATCCTCGGCCGAGGTGGCCGTGACCGTCGTCACCTGGGTGTACGGAACCTGCTTCCAGGTCCCGATCGCCTGGGTGGCCCCGTTTCCGACGGCGTCGATCTGAGCGTGGCCGTAATCCTCCCCGGGCGTGGGATCGGCGACGGTGTCCGCGTTGAGGTACGCGGCGACCGCGGGAGGCAGCGTCGAGCCGTCGGTGAACATGAGTTTCGCGTTGTTGAGCCGGGCCACGGCGGCGCCGATCGCGACGGCGGCAGGGTCGTGCTCGTCGGCGAGGACGACGTTATGGCCGTTGGCGTGTTCGGGCTTCGGCGTGCCGGCGATCACGTTGCTCGGGTCGTCGCGGACCACCGGGTAGCCCAGCGCGCGCAACTGCCGCTCCGCCGCGGCGGAGACGCCGTCCGTCCCGCCGACGATCGTGATCGTCTGCGGCGCCGAGGTCTCGACGAAGGAATCCGGGTTCGGTGTGCCGAGCAGCCGCTTGATCTCGGCGGACACCCGCGCGTCGAGCCCGTGGCCGGACGCGGTGAGCAGAACCGGCCCGCTGAAGATGTCCGTCGAGAGGCTCGCGGCGAGGTCGTACTCGCTCTGCGTCGGGTCGGCGGGAGCGATGTAGACCTTGAATGCCGCGGGGCCGTTCATCGTGCTGCCGAAGTCCTTCGGTGTCGTAAACCGCGCCTGCGACTGCGCGATCGAGAGCGCGGTCGGATCCTGGCCGCTGATGCGTGCGACGACGGTGGCCGGCAGCGGTTGGTACGTCGGGACGCCGGGCGTCGCGGAGACCTGCGTCACCGGCTGCTCGCTGGAGGACACGGCGTTCGCCGGTACCGGGATCGAGTCGACGCCGGTGGACGTGCCGAAGGCGAGGGTCGAACCGTCCGGGGACCAGGCCAGGTGCGTGACGCCGCTGAGGCCCACGGTGAGCCGGACCGGCTTGCTCGGTCCGTTTCCGTGGAGCGAGACGAGGTCGATCTGGCCGTTGCCGTCGACGTACGCGGTCCGCTCGCCGTTCGGGGCGAGCGCCGGCTGGCTCCCGGTCACCAGCTTGTTGAACCCTTGGATGTTCCTGATGTTCCGGTCCGTGATCAGGACTTCGGCGCCGGAGGCGGTGCCGTGCTGGTAGACGAGCACGCTTCGCGGCCCTGCTCCGGCGACCTGGGAGTACCAGGTCTCCGCGGCGTCGAAGACCGCACTGGGAGCGGTGTCGCGTCCGCCGTCGGTGCTCGTCTCGAAGACCTGCGTCTCGGTCGGATTGCCGTGCGCGTCGACGTCCTGGCCGCTGCCGGCCACTTCGTAGAGCTTTGCGATCCCATCGCCCCCGGTGCGCGAGTAGACGACCTCGCCGCCGCCGTCCTCCCAGGTCGGACCGGAGCGGGTGACGCCGGACACAGCAGGAGTCAGTACCTTGATTTCAGTGCCGTCGGGGCGGGAGACGCAGATGTTCCCCTGCGCGTCGACGAAGGCGAGGCGGTCGCCGTTGGGCGACCAGACCGCGTCGGTCACGGTGGTCGGGAAGGTTACCGTCCGACCGTTGATCAAGACACTGTTGGTACCGTTGCTGATCGTCGGCACCGTCGAGGAGTAAGAGATCTGCGTCGTGGCGCTCGCGCTGGCCGACGCGGTGGTGCTCGGCGCGCCCGACGCACCCGAGGCGCCGGCTGAAGCCGTGCTCCTCGGCGCCGGACTTCCGCCGCAGGCCGCGCAGGCCAGCGAGGCGGCGAAGACCGTGCACAGCAGGATCCTGTGGCGGTGGAAGGCCCTGGACATTGTTCCCCCTTCGAAGTGCGCGGTCTCCCGGCCGCGCGACCGACGTGACACGACCTGAAGACGGGCCTGGATTTCGCGCGGTTGCCACAGATCGGCGACAGCTGGATAACGGTTGTGCTTGAATATTCGCCGTGGACCTCGACCAGGTGCCGATGCCGCCCGCCCTCGCCGCCCGCCCCCGCGACGCGCGAGGCTATCCGGTGCTCGCCATCACGCCGTGGAACGACGGCGTACCCGCCTTCGCGCTGACCTCGATGGCCCGAATCCTGATCTGCGCGGCCGAGCGGCTGTGCTCGATCTGCGGCACGCCGCTGGACCCGGGCTCGGTGTACCGGGTCGTCGCAGACCTCGAAGCCCAGGCGATCGCCAGGGCTCTGCGAAACGGCGTCGGCTATGGCAACGCCGCCCCGACCACCGAGCCGGGCGGGCACCGCGCCTGCATGCTCTACGCCGCCGTGGTCTGCCCGTACCTCGCCCGGCCCAACGCCCGCCGCAGCCTGAGCGGCGTGGTCGAGGGTGTCGAGCTGCGCCGCGGCGAGGCACGCGGCGAGATCGACGGGATCGGCGGTGCGCTCGCCGGATACGCCGACTACCACTTCGATCTGAACGAGCAGGTCCTGTTCCGCTTCGGCGAACTGCTCGAGTACCGCGCGCACCGACTCGGCGCCGCGCAACTGCCCGAGCTCGCCGCCGAGGTCGCCGCCGCGCTCAAGGCGGCGACCGCCGGGGCCGAGCGCGATGACGTACCCTGCCCCGGGTACCTCGGCGTCGACGAGAACGCCGCCGAGGCCCGGGCCTCGATGATCCTCAGTCAACTGAGAAGTTGACCGGAATCAGCTCCTTCCGGATTCCCCGTGGTTGCGGCCGGTGTCGGCGCGGCCGACCGTGCGAAGACCAGGAGGCGACGTGGGCGCGACAAGAGTGCTTCGCTGGGCTGATCTCAGCGTCACGCCATGGAAGAACGGCGGCGGCCGCACCCGCGAGATCGCCGACGGCCCGGCCGGGGCGAGCCTCGCCGACTTCGCCTGGCGGGTCAGCATCGCAGAGGTCGAAAACGACGGGCCGTTCTCCGCGTTCCCCGGGGTCGATCGACGGATCATGCTGATCGACGGCGCCGCGATGATCCTCGACGTCAACGGTGCCGAGCACCGGCTCGCCCCGTTCTCCCCACTCGCCTTTCCCGGAGACGCCGCGACCGTCGGGCGCATCCCCGCCGGCCCGACCCGGGATCTGAACCTGATGACCCGCCGGGGACAGACGACCGGAACGATGCGCGCGATCCCGGTGGACGCCGCCGCACCGTGCCGGATCCCTGTAGACACCGGCTGCGTGCTCGTCCTGGTGGCCCTGTCCGACGGCCTGGTCCTCCAGCCGGCCGACGCCGAGGCAGCCGTCGACGCAATCACCCTCAGCCGACTGGACACGGTGCTCCGGGATCAGCCCGGCACCGTGTGCGTATCCGGCACGGGCATGCTCGCGCAGATCCACATCCACCTGCCGCAGCGTGGTCAGGGGTAGACGAATGCCGGCTCGTCACCCCTGAACCCGCCCGATGAGCAGGCCTTGGTTCGTCGAGCGAATGATCGGATCGCGCGCGCAGTCCGGATCGACATCCGGCCGCATGCGATTCCATGCACGCACCCTCCCAGTCTGACACCGGACACTCGACCTGACACCGGGCACTCGACGCGGCGAGATCCACGACGATGCGGATGCCGCAGGCCGCAGCCAGAGCGGCAAGGCCGAGCAAGCGGGTGCGCTCCAGCATGATCACGACTAAAGTAAGTAATGGACCTGTGGGGCGAGCGAGGGAGCCCGGCGAGTAGTTGAGGCGGGCTGAGAGGCCAAGGGCGTGCAGAGCCGACGGTCAGTAGGCCGATCGGGCGGCAAGCCGGATGGCGACCTCCAACACCTGATCCGGACAATGCCGGCGAAGGAAGCCCACCTCGCAGGTTCCTGCATGCCTTGAGCTGGGAAGAAGCGCTCACATTCTGCGTGTCAGGCGCCGGGAACGGCGCACGAAGTTGACGCATTCCCCAGCGTACGAAACTCGATCACGGGCCAGGTGTCGCCTGGGTACTCGGCGAACTGGTCGAACGCGGCCGACACATCGCTGTAAGACGTTGTCAGGTCGACATCCTGCTTTGACGCGTTGCCGAAGCCAGCAGCGCCTGCCTGGCCCGGCGTTTCACCAGCGGTGGCTCATGCCGGCGGGCGTGCTCCTGATGTGGCTCTTCTTCGGCCGGGAGACACGCGTCGTGGCGCGGCGCGAGTGCGGCCCCGTTCCCGCCGTGTGAACCTGGAAGTGGAATGTTCCGGTCATACTGCCCGATTCGAGGCGAAGGAGTTCGAGCATGACCAGCAACGCCACCGGGCCGCCGAGGAGCACCGACACCTCCCTGCGGCCGTTCGCCACAGGTTGGACGATCTTCGCCGCGGTCCTGATGTTCTTCGGCGGCGTCATGGCGGTATTCCAGGGGATCACCGCCATCGCCAAGGACGACCTGCTCGTCGTCACGCGCAACTACGCCTATACGCTGAGCCTCACCAGCTGGGGCTGGATCCACCTCATCCTGGGCTTCCTCATCGCCCTGACGGGTCTGGGCCTTTTCAGCGGGGCCATGTGGGCGCGCGTCATCGGCATCGGCCTCACCGGGCTCGGATTGATCGCCAACTTCCTCTGGCTGCCCTATTACCCCGTATGGGCCGTCGTGTTGATCGCCATCGACATCTTCATCATCTGGGCACTGTGCGCCGGGATCAGGAAGCACCCAGAAGAGTATTGATTCACAGCCTGAGCCCCCTGACGAGCTCGGGCGGCTCGGCCGGGCGCTGCGGCAATTGCCGTGTGGCCGGACGCGGGGGCGCGTCCGGCCGCACGGGTCAGAGGTCTGAGGTCAGAAGTCAGCGCCTTAGGGCGACGGGGACGAGGATGCCGAGGGGAAGGTGGGGCAGGGGGGCGGGAAGCCGTTCGGCCCGGCGGCGATTTGGACAGGGGCCGAGGTCACCGGGGCGCTGCCGGCGTTGACGACCGCGGTCAGCGTGTAGTTTCCGGGCGTGGGGTCGACCCAATGCAGCGTGTACGGTGCGCTGGTCACCGAGCCGAGGACGGTCGTGGTCGTGGTGCCGCAGGTGTCGACCGCGTAGAAGGTGATCGAGTCGATCGGGTATCCGCTCTCGGAGCTGGCCACGGCCGTCAGCGAGACCGTGGTGTCGCTGTTCACGATCGTGTTCGGGCTCGGGGCGACGATCGCCACGGCCGGGTTGCCGTTCGGCTCGGCCGCCCCGCAGGGCGGGGTGGTTCCGCCGGTGGTGCTCATCGGGATGGCGGGCGACATGGCGCTCAGGCCCCGGCTGGTGGCGACCACCGCGCTGATGCCGAACGGGCCCGAGGGCACGTTCATCCACTGCACGCTGTACGGCGCCGCGCTCGCCACGCCCAGCTCCACGGCCGCTTTCGAGCAGTAGTCGGTCGCGTAGAACGTCACGGAGTCGACGAGTCCGACACCTCCGACGATGCTCGCAGTGGCCGAGACCGTCACGCTCGAGCCGACCGGGATCACGCTGCCGGACGCCGGACTCGTGATCGTCGCCATCGGGGTGCCCGGCGGCGGCGGGGACGCGGATGCGGAGGCGGATGCCGACCCGGAGGGTGGTGCGGATCCAGACGCGGAGGGCGATGCGGATGCAGACGCGGATCCAGACGCGGAGGGCGATGCGGTGGCGGCGCCGTAGCAGGCGGTCCCGTTGAGGGTCACGACCTGCGGCGGGGTGTTGGTGCCGCGGTAGGAGAACTGCGCTCCGGCCGTCGTGGACGCGCCGGTGGCCAGCGTGCCGTTCCATGACGCGTTCGTCACGGTGACGCTCTGCCCGGACTCGGACCAGGTCCCGTTCCACCCGTTCGTCAGCTGCTGATTGCCCGCGTAGGCGTACTGCAGCGTCCACCCCGAGAGCGCCGGGCCGTTGTTCGTAATCGAGACCTGGACGGTGAATCCGGTTCCCCAGTCGCTGTTCACCTGGTAGCTGCAGACCGGGCCGGACGTGGCTGCCCCCGCGCTCACCGCGGGCAGGACGCCGGCCGTCACCGCCCCGGATACCGCGAGTAGGGCGACCGCCGCCCGGCGGAAGATGACAAAACGCAACGTGGCCTCCCATAACGCTCCGAATCGGATACGTGCCAAGTGGGATGTTAAAAACCCGGCCGCACGGCGGCAACGGCCCCTGGTGCGACGCACTGGTCAGCAGCGCGGACACGGTGAAAGATTCAACGCGTACGGCGTCCCAGAGCCCTTACACCCGCGGCGTCCCCGCGGTCGACGCCACGGGTCTGCGAATGACAACGCCCGCGCCGTAACCGTTGTGGCCGTTGGGCCAGGACTCGAACACAGCGCCCGGAAGGACCGTCCACGGAAAGCCGCCGTAGGGCGCTGCCTCGACCTTGAGATTGATCTCCTCCAGCCAAGCAAAGCCTCCTGCGGTTGTAGTAGCCGGCGACGCACCGGAACACCCGGCTTCCGGCCAGGACCCGGGTCGCCACTCCCCCGCTGTCGGCCGGCGGGTTGGATGACGGCGTTGACTGGCGGTCGGATGATTGCCGAGGAATGGGAGGGCGCTGAGCAACGAGATCGCGGTTCGTCACCGGCACGGAACCGGGCAGTCGACGGTGTCCTCAGCGCGCGCTGAAAGCACGGCGGAGGCAGCCGACAAAGCCCTGCATCGCCACAAGGCACGGTCGCACTTGACCAGCGGTAGGGCGCTGCCACCCCTCCCGCATGTCAGGCTGGGTATGCGTACTCGATGATCCGTTCTCAGCCCCGCCGGCCCACCCGACAAGCTGAGCAAGATGAGTCCTGATGTGTGGGCCGCGATGGCGGAAGACCGAGGCAGGGGTGAAATTTTCGATGGAGGCAGTCTCTGTGTTCACGCTCACAACGCCTTCCTGGCCGGGTGTTTCGGACCTGACGCAGCCTCGGCGGACCGCGGTGCGCGCCCGGCTCTACGCGGTTCGTTGCCCGACTGGCGCAGGCCGCCTACATTGCGGCCAGCCGTTTTGAGGGTGACGGCCGACGAATCCCTTCGACGCAAAGGAACGCGATGCGATCACCAGTCGCGCGATCCCCGCACCCGTCACACCTGCCGCACCGACGCCTCGCCGTGTTCTCAGTCGCGGCCGTCACCGCGCTGCTCGGCACCGGCGTGGCGGCGCTCACGATGCCCAGCGCGCAGGCCGCGAGCCCTGCATGCCAGGTCTCGTACGCGGTCACCAGCAGCTGGCCCGGCGGCTTCAGCACGAACATCTCCATCACCAACGAGGGCGCCGCGATCACCACGTGGACGCTCGCCTTCAGCTTCAGCGGCGGGCAGACGGTGAGTTCCGGTTGGAACGGCACCTTCACCCAGAGCGGTTCGAACGTGACCGTGACGTCCGAGAGCTACAACGGCGCGCTGGCCACCGGCGCCAGCACCTCGATCGGCTTCAACGGCGCCTACACCAGCGGTACGAACCCGAGCCCGACCTCGTTCACGCTCAACGGCGCGGCCTGCAACACCACGGCGTCGAGCGGGTCCAGCACCCCGAGCGCGTCCGCTTCGCCGTCGGCGCGCCCGTCCGCGTCGGCGAGCCCGTCCGCGTCGGCTTCCCCATCCCCGTCGTCGTCCTCGTCGTCGGGCTCCGGGCAGCCCTCCATTCCGTCCACTTGCACCTCGCTCAGCGCGACGCTGTCCACGAGCAACGAGTTGTTCAGCAGCAGCGCCGAATCTGCGCCGCCGGACACTTCGCGGATCCAGTCGGCGCTCAACAGCTGCGCGGGCTCGGGTAAGGCGGTCGAGTTGAAGGCGAGCGGGAGCAACGCCGCGTTCCTCAGCGGTCCGCTCAGCATCGGTGCCAACGAGGTCCTACTGGTCGACTCCGGCGTGACCCTGTACGCGTCGCGCAACCCGGCCAGCTACCAGATCTCCGGCGGCGCCACCTGTGGCACGATCGCCTCCAGCGACAACGGCTGCAAGCCCTTCATCACGATGTCCGGCAGCGGTGGCGGAATCATGGGCACCCAGAGCTCCTCCGGAAGCCAGGGCGCCATCGACGGGCGCGGCGGGCAGGACATGCTCAACACCAGCGAGACCTGGTGGGCGCTGGCGACGGCCGCGAAGAGCGGCGGCAGCCAGAACAACCCCAAGCTGGTGGAGAGCGACGGCGCAAGCAACCTGACGCTCTACGACATCGACCTGCTCAACTCGCCGATGTACCACGTACTGTTCAAGAACGGCAGCGGGATGACGGTGTGGGGCGTGCGGATCAAGACCCCGGCCAACTCCCGCAACACCGACGGCATCGACCCGGAGAACACCAGCAACGTCCTGATCGACGACAGCTACATCCAGGACGGCGACGACTGCATCGCGGTCAAGTCCGACTCCGGCTCCGCGGCCTCGCACATCACCGTGGAGAACTCGCACTGCTACGGCACCCACGGCCTGTCCATCGGCAGCCAGACCGCCGGCGGCGTCAACTCGGTGACGTTCCTGAACGACACCCTGGCCGGCACCGACAGCGGTGGCATCACCAGCACCAGCGACAACGGCATCCGGGTCAAGTCCGACTCCAGCGCCGGCGGCACCGTCACCGGCGTCACCTACCAGAACATCTGCATGACTGGCATCAAAGCCCTGATCGACATCGACCCGAACTACTCCAGCGGCAACGGCTCGGCGATCCCGAACTTCGCCGGGATCACGCTGAACGGCGTGGTCGCGACCAACTCGGTCTCCGGAGCGAGTTCGCTGCTCGACGGATACAGCTCCGCCGATCCGCTCAACCTGACGCTGGAGAACATCAAGCTCGACAAGACGACCACCTCGGCCCAGTACGCCGGCATCAAGACGTACGACTCGAACATCACGGCCTCGGGCACCGGCGTGAGCGTGAGCAGCGTCTCCGGTAGCGGGAGCGTGCCGAGCTGCAGCTTCCCCTCCTACCCGGGGCTGTGAGCCCGGCACGCCTGATGTAGGACCCTGATGGTCCTGCGGGGAACATGAGGGGTCCGGGATAGGAGGTCGGCGGGGCCGCGACGCGTACAGGAGTCGTGGCCCCGCCGGCTTCGGCGGTTTCGGCGCCGCCAGCAGTGCTTGGATGACGGACGCCGCCCGCCGCCGGCATGCTCGAATATCGGACCGCTGCAGCCTTCCTCTGTCGACCTTGACCCTGATACCCAAGGCGATCAGGCCAGCGATCTCGACCCGATGTGATGTCAGCAGATGGGACCTCCGTTGATTTACTCGCTTGAGTTCCAGGATGATCGAAGAAGATCGAAGCCGCGAAGAGATGCACACCAGTCGTAATTGCCTCCGCATGTGAATATGCAAATTGCATGCGCACGTGCGGACCAGGGTTGCCGATACCGCCCCGACGGAAGAGGCCGAGATTTATACATTGTTTATGTAAACTACTTAACTCGGCAACGCCAATTGTCACTGGCATGATTTCAATCGACGTACGCTTCAGCTTCGACTGGGCATGGTTTTCGGGTACGCTGAGCTGTGGCTTCACGCCAGACTCAGAGACGCTCATGAGGCGTACGCCAGGGTGCGCTACCGGCTCATGCTCCTTTTTTCGGGACATGGGAGCGTGCTTGACACCGCATCGGGTACGGTAGTGGTGTGAGAGCGCGGCAAGGGACCTGGAGTAGTCACCGCCAGAACTGGCGGCCACGCAACCGTGGCGCGGATCACAATAACCCTCTGGTGGCGGGCAGTCGATGCTCGTATACTGAGTCTCTGGAAACTTGGCTGAACCACGAACAACCTAAGTCCAGCACATTGCATTTGCAAATGAGGATTCTGCCAAGGTGGGGCATCAGGAATGGAGCCCGCGTTAGCACCTTTAGGGAGCTCGGGGTGGGAGAGCGGACAGCGGAGCGTGAAGCGTGGCGGAAGTCATCGCTTTGCAATAGTAGCGATAATTGCGTCGAGGTTCGTTTCAGTGATGGACGGATCCAGGTGCGCGACTCGAAGGATCCCGAACGCGCGCCGTTGTACTTCACCCTGAGCGAATGGACCCAGTTCCTCTGCGGTGCCCTGCTCGGCGAGTTCGATGCCGTACGTCTGACCGCATCCAGTGTCGGCGTGACGTCGACAAGGCTGCCCAGCGGAGAGGTGGGGTGACGGACAGTGAGCATTCCCGTGGAGGCGCGGTTAAACGGCCAACCCGCGAGCCGTCCAGCTCGGTCGGCGCATGTATCCCAGAAGACTGTTCCACTCGAAACGCTCGTGCCCGCCGAACAGCCTCGTGGCGAGATCGCGGGAAGCGATTCGACCGACGGAGGGCCACGATTCGCCGCCTACTCCATCTGCGTCGGCGGGATGGCCACGGTCGGCGGCTTGGCTGTCGCAGCGCTGGTTCAGCCGCAATCGCCAGGCGGAGTGTGGTTCTTCGCCACTCTTGTGCTGGCGGCTCTCGGAGGAGTGCTGGCGGTGCCGGCCACGCTGCGCCTCGAGCGGCGCCGGGCACAGCAGCACCGCTCAGGCGCCCGCGGTATCAGGGGTTAGCGCTCTGTGACGATCGACCCTTGGCGAGCCGCTTGTAGAGGGCTCTGAAGCACCCGTAGCAGACGAGCACAGCCGAGCATCCGTAGCCGCCGAGCTGCACCCACGGGCCGGAGGACTTGAGGTTCAGGCTCACGTGGCTGCTGTGGACGATGTACAGAACCGCCAGGCTCGCCGCCGCACCGACCGCGAGAACCAGGGCGAGCATCCGGAGAACCTGGGCGAGCACCTGGCCGGCGACCCTGATGAGCCTTGCATCCGCCTCGTTCCGGGCCTGTATCAGCTTGACCTCGTGTTCTGCCGCTGCCTTCCAGAGCTCAAGCACACGGGACTTCTCCTCGTCGCTCTTGATGGCTTTCAAGATCGTCGCCATATCGGCCCAGGGGCGTCCGCCAGTACCAGCGGCCGATGCGCCGGGCGCCGCAACCTGGTTCCCGGCTGCGGCGCTTTGGGGTATGAAGTTTTTCCAACTGTCCCGCATCGGCGACATCAAGCGCCCCTTCGGAGCTGTGCCAACTGACTTCGCTATCCCGTGGACGTGCGCTGTGGGTACGGAAAAGCCCCTGCACAGGCCGGCAGTGGTTGACTGTGGGGAGGCCAGTCTCGGCTGCCGAGGATCCAGGCTAGCATGGTGATGCCACATGGATGAGCGCATGCAGCAGATAGCTACTGGCTGGTAGTAATATGGCCTTCAGCCATGAGCGATCTGACACATGGCACTCTGATAAACGGGCAGAGGATGGCGCGAATGGTGCTCAAGGACGACCCAGGACTGCACCGTCGGCAGGTGCGTAACGGACTGAAGGATGCACGGGCACAAGCCGGCCGGACGCAGCAGGACGTCGCCGACCAACTGGACTGGTCGCTATCCAAGGTCATTCGCATCGAGAACGGCACCAACACCATCTCGATCACTGATCTCAAGGCGATGCTTTCGCTGTACGGAGTCGACGATGCGAACACGGTTGCCGGCCTGGTCGCCGCAGCCCGCGCAAGTCGGAGGAAGCCTTGGTGGTACGAGTTCCACGAGTTGATCCGTCCCCAGTTCGCCGAGCTGCTCTCCCATGAGGCAGGTGCTAGATCGATCCGTGCTTTCAGCCCGACGATCATCACGGCGCTATTGCAGACGGATGGCTACGCGCGCGCCCTGCGCGCCGAAACCATAGTGGACCAGGCCAAGCGCGACCGCCTCGTGGATCTGCTCGTCAAACGGCAGGCTCTGCTTCGCGAAGACAATGAAGTCGTCACTCACTTCATCGTTGCCGAAGCAGCACTCCACCTGCAGGTCGGGGGGCCAGCGGTGATGACCGAACAACTCGGCCACCTGCTCCAGTGCATGCAGTCCCCGCAGACCACCGTGCGCGTTCTTCCGTACACCGCAGGCGCACACCCCGCGTTGAGCGGATCGGTCGTCCTCCTGCAACTCGCCGACGAGGATAACGACGTCGTCTTTCTCGAAGGCGCTGAAGATGACGTGATCAGCCACGACGACGCGCTGAGACGTGAGACCTACAACGCCGTCTTCCAACGACTCGAGTCGAAGGCGCTTGGGCAGGATGCGAGCGCCGACCTGATTCGGAAAGTACAGGAGTCATACCGGTAACGACTCAACGCCTATCCCGCACTCACAGACGGCGGCGATCGACGTGTCAGCCCACTCGGACGGTCGGGAGGGCGAGCGCGGCGTCTTGGCGCTCCAGTCCTAGCCTCCGTCTTTCAGTAGACGTGTGAGTTAGCGCTCTGAGTCGGCTTGTCGTGGCTGGTTGGTGTGGTTGGTTCGAGGGCATGGCGAGGTGCCGACGCGGGCGGCATCTTCGTGTACACGGACCGCGATCTGGACTGGTCATCCATCCGATGGCGGGGCCGCAGCAGTCTCCTCGGTACCGCGCAGCGCCCACGCCAGCACCGCCTCGCGCACCGGATCCGGAAGCATCAGAACCTGCGGCTGCGCCTCCACCCAGCCCGGCTCCTTCACCCGCAGGGCCGCCTCGACATGATCGCGATCGATCGGCCGGTCGGTATCCAGCCCCGCACCGTCCTGCCCCTTGACCGTCACCCAGTACAGGTACTCCGCACCGTCCTCGCGCAGACGGAACACGATCTCGATCGCCATCCGTTCGCTATCGAGTGTCGCGACACACTCGTCGAGCCGGTCGTTGAGCATCCGCATCCACCGGTCGGCCTCAGCCTCGGCACCGGGCTTCACCTTGGCTCGAGACAACTCCACCACCAGGCCCTGCGGGATACTGGCGGGACGCTCAGCGCTCATGGCCCGGCAGTCTCCCACACCCCGAGCGCGCTACACCTGTCAGGTGCGACAACCAGCCGCGCCACACGGCCCCGCACGACCGCAACCGGCCAGCTCAGCGGGCCAGCCGGCCGGCTTGATCAGAACCCTCCCTCGATCGCGACGGGCCCGAGGCCTCAGGGCCGCGCGAGACGCGGATCGCCACCACTGACGAAGATGCTTCCGGGAGCCCGGACGGAGCGCCTCAAACAAGGGAGCTGAGTCACACTCCCAGGCCGCAGCGCTGTCCGACGCGGCGGCCACGATGGCGGTTTTCCCGCCGGTGACACAGGTAATCATGCGGGCACCGGTCGTGACATCGTGGAACGGCCGAGAGCTCAGGGCGTTACAGCGCGGCACTCGATACGCCTTCGACGCTCTCCTATGGTTCAAGCATTCCAAAGCCCGCTCCCGAGTTCCAAGGAGTGCTGACGCGATGAGCCGAGTGATACGAGCAGCCCTGTTCCAGACGACGTGGACCGGTGAGGTCGAGACGATGATCTCGGCACACGAGAAGGCGGCGCGGGAGGCGGCCGCGCAGGGGGCGCAGATCATCGGCTTCCAGGAGGTGTTCAACGCTCCGTACTTCTGCCAGGTGCAAGAGGCGGAGCACCACAAGTGGGCCGAGGCGATCCCGGACGGCCCGACGACGAAGCGGTTCCAGGCGCTGGCCAAGGAACTCGGCATCGTCATCGTGCTGCCGCTCTACGAGCTCGAGTCGGCAGGGTTCTACTACAACACCGCGGCCGTGATCGACGCGGACGGCAGCTACCTCGGCAAGTACCGCAAGCACCACATTCCGCAGGTCAAGGGTTTCTGGGAGAAGTACTACTTCAAGCCGGGGAACCTCGGTTGGCCGGTGTTCGACACCGCGGTCGGCCGGGTCGGCGTCTATATCTGCTACGACCGTCACTTCCCCGAGGGCTGGCGCGCGCTCGGCCTGCACGGCGCGGAGATCGTCTACAACCCCTCCGCCACGAGCCGTGGACTCTCGGCGTACCTGTGGCAGCTGGAGCAGCCCTCTGCGGCCGTGGCCAACGAGTACTTCGTGGCCGCGATCAACCGCGTCGGTGTCGAGGAGTACGGCGACAACGACTTCTACGGCAGCAGCTACTTCGTGGACCCGCGCGGGCAGTTCGTCGGCGACGTGGCCTCGGACAAGGTCGAGGAGCTCGTCGTGCGCGATCTCGACATGGGTCTGATCGAGGAGGTGCGCCGGCAATGGGCCTTCTACCGCGACCGGCGCCCGGAGGCCTACGGGCCGCTGACGGAGGCCTGATCCGATCATGCGTACATTGATAAAGAACGGCCTGGTCATCACCGCGTCGGACGAGCTGAACGCGGATGTGCTGATCGAGGACGAGAAAGTGGCCGCGGTCGCGGCGACGGGTAGCGCGGTGGCCGAGGGCTGGACCGCCGACACGGTGCTCGATGCGGCCGGGCTGTACGTCATTCCGGGCGGTGTCGACGCGCACACGCACATGGAGCTGCCGTTCGGCGGCACGGCTGCGTCCGACACCTTCGAGACCGGATCGCGCGCCGCGGCATGGGGCGGCACGACGACGATCGTGGACTTCGCGGTCCAGTCCGTCGGCAAGTCGCTGCGCGAGGGGCTGGACACCTGGCACGCGAAGGCCGAGGGCCAGTGCGCCATCGACTACGCCTTCCACATGATCATGGCCGACGTCACCGAGGACTCGCTCAAGGAGATGGACGCCCTCGTCGACGAAGGCGTGTCCAGCTTCAAGCTGTTCATGGCCTACCCCGGCGTCTTCTACAGCGACGACGGCAAGATCCTGCGCGCCATGCAGCGCGGCGCCGAGAACGGCGGCCTGATCATGATGCACGCCGAGAACGGCATCGCGATCGACGTGCTCGTCGAGCAGGCGCTCGCGCAGGGCAAGACCGATCCTCGCTACCACGGCGAGGTCCGCAAGGCCCTGCTCGAATCCGAGGCCACCTACCGCGCGATTCAGCTCGCCCGGGTCGCGGGCGCGCCGCTGTACGTCGTGCACGTCTCGGCGGCGGAAGCCGTGGCCGAGCTGACCAGGGCTCGTGACTTGGGGCTCAACGTGTTCGGCGAGACCTGTCCGCAGTATCTGTTCTGTTCGACCGACGACCTCGCGAAGCCCGGCTTCGAGGGCGCGAAGTACGTCTGCTCCACGCCGCTGCGGCCGGACGAGCACCAGGAGTCGCTGTGGCGGGCGCTGCGCGGAGACGACCTGTCCGTCATCTCCACCGACCACTGCCCGTTCTGCTTCGTCGGGCAGAAGGAACTCGGCCGCGGCGACTTCTCCAAGATCCCCAACGGAATGCCCGGCGTCGAGAACCGCATGGATCTGCTGCATCAGGCGGTCGTCGACGGCCACATCAGCCGCCGCCGCTGGATCGAGCTCGCCTGCGCGACCCCGGCCCGGATGTTCGGGCTCTACCCGAAGAAGGGGACGATCGCGCCCGGCGCGGATGCCGACATCGTGCTCTACGACCCGCGCGGCTCCTACACGATGTCCGCCGCCACACACCACATGAACGTGGACTACTCCGCGTACGAGGGGAAGACCGTCGCCGGACACTCCAAGACCGTGCTCAGCCGAGGCCGGGTGGTCATCGACGACGAGAAGTTCCTCGGGCAGACCGGCCACGGCCGCTACACGTCGCGCTCGACCTGCCAGTACCTGACCTGACGTCACGGAGGGAACGAACATGGATTTCGGTCTGGTGCTGCAGAACGACCCGCCCGCCAAGCTGCTCGTGGACCGGATGGTGCGAGCCGAACGGCTCGGGTTCACCCACGGCTGGACCTTCGACTCGGCCGTGCTGTGGCAGGAGCCGTTCGTCATCTACAGCCGCGTCCTGCAGCACACCGAGCGGCTGGTCGTCGGGCCGATGGTGACCAACCCGGGCACGCGCACCTGGGAGGTCACCGCCTCGACCTTCGCGACACTCAACGAGATGTACGGCAATCGGACGATCTGCGGAATCGGCCGGGGTGACTCGGCGATGCGCGTCGCCGGCCGCAGGCCCGCCACGCTCGCGCAACTCGGCGAGGCGATGCGTGTCATCAAGGACCTCGCCGAGGGACGCGAGGCCGAGTTCGGCGGCACCAGCATGCGCATCCCGTGGGTCGGGGACGGCAGCCTGCCGATCTGGATGGCCGCCTACGGCCCGAAAGCGCTGGAACTGACGGGCCGCCAGGCCGACGGCTACATCCTCCAACTGGCCGATCCGTTCCTGACGGAGTGGATGATCAAGGCCGTGCGCCAGGCCGCCGCGGACGCGGGCCGCGATCCGGCGAGCGTCAAGATCTGCGTCGCGGCGCCCGCCTACGTGAGCGACGGGGGTCCCGAGACGTACGCGCACGCCCTCGACCAGTGCCGGTGGTTCGGCGGCATGGTCGGCAACCACGTCGCCGACCTCGTCTCCCGCTACGGCGAGACCTCCGACATGGTTCCGGTCGAGCTGACCGCCTATATCAAGGCCCGGGAGAAGTACGACTACTCCCATCACGGCCGCGCCGGGAACCCGGACACGGCGTTCGTGCCGGACGAGATCGTCCAGCGGTTCTGCCTCGTCGGTCCGGTCGAGGCACACGTCGAGAAACTCGAGCAGCTCAAGTCGCTCGGCGTGGACCAG
Source organism: Actinospica robiniae DSM 44927 (assembly GCF_000504285.1). Classification (NCBI taxonomy): domain Bacteria; kingdom Bacillati; phylum Actinomycetota; class Actinomycetes; order Catenulisporales; family Actinospicaceae; genus Actinospica; species Actinospica robiniae. The sequence goes on from NZ_KI632511.1 coordinate 3,892,042, forward strand.
GTAGCGATCTATGCCATGCACGACGCCATCGACGAGGTCGTCGAGCGCTACGCGGACGAAGTGATACCGGCACTGAGCTGATCAGAACTCTTAGAGACGAGGTGGCCCTCCCCATGTCCGCAACCGCCCCGCCCACCGCTACCCCGGGTGAACAAGGCCGAATAGACCTGGCCGAGGGAGTCGTGCTGGACGACGCCCGCTTCGCCAATCCCGACCTGATACCGGTCCCCGTCGCCAAGCGCCGCTGGAACACGTACAACTTCCTCGCGCTCTGGGTCGGCATGTCGCACAACATCGCGACCTGGACGCTCGCCTCCGGGCTGGTCGCGCTCGGCATGGACTGGAAGCAGTCCGTGCTCACCATCGCCCTCGCCAACCTGATCGTGCTCGCTCCGGTGATCCTCAACGGACACGCGGGCACCCGCTACGGCATCCCCTTCCCGGTGTTCGCGCGTGCCTCGTTCGGCCTGCGCGGCGCCAACCTGCCGGCGGTCATCCGCGCGCTGGTGGCGTGCGTGTGGTTCGGCATCCAGACCTGGATCGGCGGCGGCGCCATCTTCGCACTGGGCGGCAAGGCCTTCGGCCACTGGTGGGCCGACGCGAGCGTGGTCGGCGGCCAGCCGTGGACCGAGTGGCTCTCATTCGCGGTGTTCTGGATCATCCAGGTCATCGTGATCGTGCGCGGCATGGACACGCTACGGCGCTTCGAGAACTGGGCCGCGCCGCTCGTGCTCGTCGGCGCGATCGGCCTGCTCGCCTGGGTCGGCATCAAGGCGGGCGGGATGGGCCCGCTGCTGAGCCAGCCCTCGAAGCTGGGCTGGGGCTCGGGCTTCTGGAAGATCTTCTTCCCCTCGCTGATGGGCATGATCGGGTTCTGGTCCACGCTCTCGCTGAACATCCCGGACTTCACCCGCTTCGGCGGCAGCCAGCGCGCCCAGGCGCGTGGCCAGGCGCTCGGCCTGCCGACCACGATGACGCTCTTCTCGCTGCTCGCGGTCCTGGTCACCTCCGGATCGCAGGCCCTGTTCGGTACGCCGATCTGGGATCCGGTCCAGCTGCTGACCAGACTGGACAACGTCGCGGGCACGCTGATCGGCCTCTTCGTCGTACTGATCGCGACGCTCTCGGTGAACATCGCCGCGAACGTGGTCAGTCCGGCCTACGACTTCTCCAACCTGCTGCCGAAGCTGGTCGGTTTCCGCACCGGCGCGCTGATCACCGGCGTGATCGGCGTGGTGATCCTGCCGTGGAAGCTGTACTCGAACCCGAACACGTACATCTTCACCTGGCTGGGCACCGTCGGCGGCCTGCTCGGCACGGTCGCGGGCATTCTCATCGCGGACTACTGGGTGCTGCGCCGCACCCGGCTCGCACTCGATGAGCTCTACCGACCCTCGGGCAGGTACTGGTACAACGGGGGCTGGAACTGGCGCGCGGTCGTGTCGTTCGTGGTCGGCGGCCTGCTCGCGGTCGGCGGTTCGTACTCGTCGGTGGTCGACGGGGTGAAGCAGGGCCCGTTCCCCGCAAAGGGCCTGATCCCGTTCCTGCAGCCGCTGGCCGACTACGGCTGGGCGGTCGGCCTCGGGGCGGCGTTCGTGCTCTACATCGCGCTGACCAAGCTGGCTCCGCCGAAGGCTTACTCCTCCTGACCGGCGCCGGAAGTCTGCTGGGCGTCGTAGGCCAGGATCGCCACGTAGAGTGAGACGATCTGGTCCCAGTCGTCGAGATCCACGCCGAGCAGCGTCTCGATGCTGTGCAGCCTGCGGTAGAGCGCGGGGCGCGAGAAGTGGTGCTCCTGCGCGGCGAGGGACTTGTTGCGGCCGGAACGCAGGTAACTGCGCAGCACGTCCAGGAGCTCCGTCTCGGCGAAGAGCAGGCCGAGTTCGCGTTCGATGAAGGCCTGGAGTTCGGGTTCGTCGCGCAGCAGACGGACGAGGCCACGCAGGCGCACGTCCCGTAGCCGGGCGACCGGACCGGCGGGCGGATCTGCCATCGCGGCGTCGGCGACGTGCAGCGCCTCGGCGAACGAGCGCGGCAATTCGTCCAGGGTGGCGCAGTCCGCCCCGGCGCCGACCACGAACTTGCGGCCCCGTCCCGCGGCGTGCTCGCCGGCCTTGAGCACCAGTCGATCCACTGCCGTGCTCGTGTTCTGATCACGCGGCAGGCTGACGAGCACGGCCAGGTCGTCGGCGGCGTACCAGCCGGCCAGTCCGGCGAGGCCCTCCTCGGCGAGCGCGCGGCGGAAGAGCAGGTCCATTGCTTCGCCGCCACCGGTCAGCGACCTGATGATCAGCGGGACGAAGGTGCGGCGGTTCACCGGCAGGCCGAGGGCGCGGACACGGGGAAGGAGCTGGTCCGGGCGCACGGAGCCGGACGCCAGGTCGGCGAGTATGGCCTGCGCCGCTTCGCCCTCGAGCCCATCGTGCGCGAGGTGCACGCCGCCGCCGACGAGCCGGTGCACGGCGAGCGCCTCGGCCGCGCGGTCGGCGATCATCCGGCCCTCGGCCGGCGTGCCCGGGTAGCCGAAAAGCAGCAGCCTGGCCCACTGCGTGCCCCGTGCCTGGAGCGGCGCGATGATCCAGCCGTCCGGACCGGCCGTCGTCGCCCCGGCGCCCGCCCTTGAGGTGGGCGAGGCTGCCGGGGCCTGCGCGGAAGGCACGGCGAGTGCGGCGACCTGCCGGGACACCCGTCCCCAGTCACGCATCAGCTCGCCGAGTGCGCCACGGTCTCCGGCCGTGGCCAGCACCCGCTGCGCCAGGTTCACCAACATGACCGGGCAGCCCGCGAACGCCGCGACCTCGTCGAGCAGGCCTTGCAGTGAGGCGCCGGAGAGGTTCAGCGCGGCCAGCGCCGAGCGCAGCCGGTCGGACAGGTCCACGGCGGCGAAGCGCTCGTTGAGCAGCCGCGCGTTCACCTCCTCGGTGAACCTGGCGAAGGGCGCGGGCCGGTGCAGCACGATCAGCGGCACGCCGCGCTGCTCGGCAGCGCGGCGCATCGTGGGCGGTGTGGTGGAGAACGCGCGGCCCAGGCCGAGCACGACGGCGGCGACGTCGGCCCCGTGCATCGCCTCGACGTAGCCGACCTGTGCCTTCGGATCGTCCGCCAGCAGCAGGCCGGTGGTCAGCACGATCTCGCCGCCGGAGAGCATCACACCGACGTCCAGCGCCTCTGCCACGTGCACCCAGCGCACCGGCCGGTCCAGACCCGCAGCCCCCGCGACCGCCTCCGGGCCGAAGGACGCGACCAGGTCGAGCCCGAGCACGTCACGCACGGTCAACATCTGGTGAGTATAGGCCGGGGTGGCCAAGGGGTCACGGGTGTGTCCCCGACCTCACGTGACGCAACAGGCCGTGGGAATGGGATTGATCGTGACCGCGGGCGCGGTGGTGAGCGTCACCGTGACCGGGTACCAGGCCGCGTTGCCAGAGGTGTCGACGGCCTTGAGACGGAAGGTGTAGGCGGTGCCGGGCGACAGGCCCGTCGGCGTGTACTGCGACGTGGCGCGCGCGAGCCTGGCTATCAGGCGGCCGTCCTGGTAGAGCTCGTAACGGCCGATGCCGTAATCGTCCGTCGCCGCGGTCCACGCGACCTCGGCCCAGGTGGCGCCGGTGTCGCCGGAGACCGCCGCGAAGGCGGTGGTCCCGGCCGGAGCCGTCGGCGCCGTCGTGTCGGGAGCGCCGGTGGTGCGCACCGTCGTGGCGGGTCCGCCGACGGCGTTCCCGGTCGCGTCGAGTGCCGTGATCCTGATGCTGTGCACCCGGTCCGGAGCGAGGCCGGTGACCTCACCGCTGGTGGCCGTCCCCGGATACGTGGCCGCGAGGGCTCCGTCGACGTACGCGCCGTAGTTCGATATCCCGACGTTGTCGCTCGCCGCGGGCCAGGCCAGGTCCACCGACGTGGCGGACGCCGCGGCGGTCAAGCTCGCCCCGCGCGGCCAGACCGGAACGCCGCCGGCGTCCTGCGTCGTGGTCGTCGCCGTGGTGGTGCCGGTGAATGCCAGACCACTGGAATTCGTGATCTGCCAGGGGTCGAGCGTGTTCCGGTACACGACGTTCTGGAAGCTGCTGTCCTTGAGATAGCTCAGCGACGCGGGCGTGGCGTTGAGGAACGTCACGTCCGAGAAGTGCAGCCGGGTGTCCTGGTCGCCCGGAAGTCCGAGCACCTCGATCGACTGCGTACCGGCCCCGTCCACGGTCACGTGGTCGACGTCGACTTCGGTGAAGTACGCCGGGTCGCTCGCCGGTTCGACGGTGATGAAGGCGTTCGGGTCGTTGTAATTTGCAGTGAACGAGAAGGCTTGCACGGTGATGTTCCTGAGCGCGTTGTCGCGGAAGGTCACCTCGCGCACTCCCCCGCCGTTCTGCGGGACGGTCTTCATCCGCAGTCCGTACTGGGAGCCGTCGATGACGTCATCCTCCGCGAGGACGTTCTGGATCCAGGCTCCGGTGTGGCTGCCGAAGGCGACGGCGCCGTGGGCGTTGCGGAAGTAGTCGTCGAAGATCCAGGCGCCGCCGGTCGGACCGTCCGGCGGGGCCTGGGCGCCGAGGCCGGCGGCGAAGTTCACCGCGTCGTCGCCGGTGTCGAAGACGGTGCCGAAGATGGTCAGGCCGCTGCCGTGGGCGAAGTCGATGCCGTCGCCGTTGTTGATGTTGTACGTGGTCAGCCGGTCGTTCGCGAGCGTTACGTTGGAGCTGTGCAGGCTGGCGATGGTGTGGAAGGCCGGATCGATCGCGTTGATGCCGCCGATGTAGGCGTTGTGCACACCGCGCAGCGTGATCAGGTTCGAGCGGGTGCTGTAGGCGCCGGCGTCGCCGATCGCGGTGGCCGCGGCCACCTCGGACTTCGCCAGGATGCCGTTCGTGCTCACCGTGGCGGAGCTGCTGGGCGCCGAGATCGGGAAGCCCTGCGCGTCAAGGCCCTGCTGCACCCAGCCGTTTCCGTCGATGGTGCCGCCGCCGGTGATCCGGATGTCGTGCAGGGAGCCGTAGTCCCAGGTCTGCGCGTTCAGCAGGCTGTGGTAGCGGGGGTCGGTGGAGTACTCGTACAGCTGGAAGCCGAAGGGGTAGTCGGCCGCGTTCTCGGAGCCCAGCAGCGTGGCGCCGGTCGCGACGTCGAAGGTGAGGTCGCTCTTGAGCCAGAGCGCGCCGCTCTTGTACACCCCGTCGGCGAGCAGGACCTCGCTGCCCGGCGTGGCGGCGTCGATCGCGGCCTGGATGGCCTTGGTGTCCAGGGTGGTGCCGTCGCCCACGGCGCCGTAATCGCGCACGTCGAAGACGCGCGGCGAGGCGGTCGTCGTCTGAACCACGACGGCGCTGTCCGCCGACTCGTGCCCGGCCGCGTCCACCGCGCGGACCGTGAACCGGTAGCGCGTGCTCGGGTTGAGCCCCTCGACGGTGTAGGCGTGCGGGAGGGTGCGGGTCTGCCCGCCGTCGGCCGGGTCCGCGTAGAAGGCGTCGATGAAAGGCTGCGCCGCGGAAACCGAGTCCTGGCCCGCGGTTCCGATGTAAGCGTCATTTTCGTAGACGTGGTAGCCGGCGACATCGGCACGGTCGTCCGGCGCGTTCCACACCAGGCTCACGCTGTGATCGTCGAAGGCCAGCGCCGGAATCCGCACCCCGCGGGGCGCCGTCGGTAGGTGACCTGAGCCCGCTGGTTGGGAGGCCACAGCGGCGGGCACGACGGCCGTGGCCAGCGTGGCGCAGACGGCGAGGACGGCGATGGCGCGGCGGCGAATCCTCCCGCGGCGGGCGGGTGAAGATGGCGCGGTGGTCACACTCAGTGCCTCCCTCGGTCGCATGTTCAGGTAACTGAACAAGGATCATATGCGTGGACGAGCATGTGGCTGCGAGGTTAGAGACGCATCCGGCGGTCGTCAACAGCCCGGCGGGCGCGAGCGTCTCAGTCCACGAATCTCGCCGCGGACGCGGCGCGAGGGGTTGACACCCCGTCAGGAGCTGCTTACCGTGTCCACATATATGAACGCTGTTCATAGCTATGTTGTTCGTTCGCGTGCTCGGTGAGAAGGGAGGCAGCCGGCCGTGGCTCTTGCCGATACCGGCATGACGACCGCCCCCGCGGACACGCCGCCGAACGAGCCGGGCCGCCCTCGCCGCGGCGGCGCTCGGCTGCTGCGCCGACGGCTCGCGCCCTACACGCTGATCGCCCCCACCCTGGCGCTGCTCGGCACCTTCCTGCTCTTCCCGATCGGCACCGTCCTCTACGACAGCCTTCGGCACGACAACCCCACCGAGCCCTGGGACAACGGATTCGCCGGGCTGGACAACTTCCGCCGCCTGCTGCACGACTCGACGTTCTGGAGCAGCCTGGCCTTCACCGGAAAGTGGGTCGTGCTGGAGGTCGCGCTGCAGCTCGCCCTCGGGCTGGCCCTCGCGTTGATGCTCAACGAGACCTTCGTCGGGCGGTCCGTCGCCCGAGCGCTGGTCTTCTCGCCCTGGGCCGTCTCCGGCGTGCTGACCACCAGTATCTGGCTGCTGCTCTACAACCCCGCGACCGGCGTCCTGCACTATCTCTCCCGGCTCGGCGTCGGCAGCCCGAGCACCGCGGTGCTCAGCGATCCCTCGACCGTCGTATGGGCCGCGGTCCTGGCCGAGCTGTGGCGCGGGGTCCCGTTCTTCGCGATCCTCCTGCTGGCCGATCTGCAGTCCATCCCGAAGGAGCTGTACGAGGCCTCATCCGTGGACGGCGCCGGGCGCACCCGGCGATTCGTCCACGTGACGCTCCCCCACCTGCGCGACGCCGTCGTGCTCGCCACCCTGCTCCGCGGAGTGTGGGAGTTCAACAACGTCGACCTGCTCTACACGCTCACCGGCGGAGGCCCGGCGGGCCAGACCACCACCCTGCCGCTCTACGTCGCTCAGACCGCGCGCAATTCGTACGACTTCGGGTACGGATCCGCCCTCACAACCGCGGCTTTCGTCATCCTCTTGTTCTTCTGCATCGTCTATCTGAGGCTGAGTAAATTCGGCGAGGAACGATGAGCGCCGCCGCCGTGCGCACCACCCGCCGGCGACGCTCCGACGGGCGGATGCTGCGCCTGTTCGTCCCGCTCGCCGCGTACACGCTCTTCACGATCGTGCCGTTCTACTGGATGCTGCTGTTCGCAGTGCGGCCCGACGGCTCGACCTCGCTGGTGCCCTGGCCGCTCACGCGGCGCAACTTCGTCACGGTCTGGGACACGCTGGGCTACTCGGTGTTCGTCCGCAACAGTGTCCTGATCGCCGTCATCACCCTGCTGTTCGTCACCGTGGTCGCGCTCATGGGCGGCTACGCCCTCGCCCGCTTCCGGTTCGCCGGCCGCAAGGCGTTCATCCTCATGCTGCTGTGCACGCAGTTCGTGCCCGGCGCGATGATGCTGATCCCCTTGTTCACCGTCTTCAAGTCGCTCGGCCTGATCGACTCGCGCTGGAGCGTGATCATCGCCGAGACCACCTTCCAGCTGCCGCTGGCGATGATCCTGATGAGCGGTTTCATCCGGAACGTGCCGATGGAGCTGGAGGAGTCGGCGATGGTCGACGGCTGCGGCCGGATCCGCGCCTTCCTCGCGGTCGTGCTGCCGCTGCTGCGCCCCGGCATCGTCGCGGTCGGCTCGTTCGCCTTCATCGGTGCCTGGAACAACTTCCTGTTCGCGCTGATGTTCCTGGACGACCCGACGAAGCAGACCATTCCGGTCGGCCTGTCCAGCACCATCGGCGAGAACACCGTCGACTTCGGCGCGCTGGCCGCGGGCGGCGTGGTCGCGGCCGTCCCCGTCGTGCTCGTCTTCGCCGTCGTCCAGCGCTTCCTGGTGCAGGGCCTGTCCGCCGGCGCCGTCAAGGGCTGAGCCCGCCGGTCCCGCGCCCGCCTCGCCCGCCTCCCCCCGAAAGGTAGGACCCCGTGCCCCGATCAACCCGCCTCCTGCGCTCGGCCGCCCTCGGCGCCGCGGTCGCCGCCGCGCTCCTGTGCGCCGATGCCTGCGGCTCCTCGTCCGGCGCGACCGCCCAACAGACCGGCGGCCACATCGCGCTGACGTTCTGGGACGACAACGCCGGACCGACCAGCACCCCCTACTACCAGAAGCTGATCACCGAGTTCGAAGCCGCGAACCCGAGCATCACGGTCCAGTACACCGGAATCCCCAGCGCCGACGTAGCGCAGAAGTACAACACGGCCATCGCCGGCGGCGTCACCCCCGACGTCGGCCGCTTCTCCACCTCCGTGATGAGCACGATCGTCGCCCAGGGCGCCCTGATCCCGCTCGACTCCCCGTACGCGGGCAGCACGATCAAGGGCCAGATATCCCCGGCGTTCCTGGCCACGGCGAAATCGGCCGGCGGCGGCGGGAATCTCTACATGATGCCGACCTCGGGCAACCAGGACGTCATCTGGTACCGCACCGACCGCTTCCAGGCCGCCGGGCTGAGCGCGCCGGCGACCTGGAGCGACCTGTTCGCGGACGCGGCCAAGCTCACCGATCCGGGCAAGGACCAGTACGGCTGGACCATCCGCGGCGGGTCCGGCTCGGGCTTCCAGATCCTGGCCGAGGCCTACGCGTACTCCGGCGTCACCCAGATGTTCGACGCGAACGGCAACTCCACGGTCGACTCGCCGGCGAACGTGGCGTTCATCCAGATGGTCGCGCAGCAGTACAAGAAGACCACGCCCGAGGCCGACGTGGACAACGCCTATCCGGCAATGGTCGCGCAGTTCACCGGCGGCGAAGTGGACATGGTGCACCACAACCTCGGCACCACCGGCCAGGTGAAGAAGGCGCTCGGCACGAAGGTGGCGGGCATGATGCTGCCGGTCGGCCCCAGCGGCCGGCACACCATCCTGGCCAACCCGGTCTCAGGCTTCGGCATCTTCAAGAACAGCGCGCACCAGGCGGCGGCGTGGCAGTTCATCCAGTTCCTCGACTCGCACGCCGCGGACAGCTACTGGAATCAGCAGGTGGGCCAGATCCCGGCCAACACCCAGGCCTACGCGGACGCCTGGTATCAGAGCTCCGGCATCACCAAGCAGGCCGGCGACCTGCTCAACAGCTCGTCCACCACGATCGTGCAGCCGCCGGTCTACCTGCCGCAGTACTCGCAGATCACCAAGACCCTGGCCGAACCGGACTTCCAGAAGGTGCTGCTCGGTCGGATGAGCGCAGCCGACTTCGCCAAGACCATCGCGGACGCGCTCACGACCGCCGAGAAGCAGTGGAAATCGAAGCACTGACACCGGAACCGACACCGGGCCGGGAGGAGAAGCCTTGTCCGCGACCATCTTGAGCATCGAAGTGGCGGTCTTCACCACCGTCGCGAAGACCGCCGTCGACTCCCACGGCCATCGCCATCCGAGCGGCGCGCACGAAGTCCACGAAGCCCTGCTGACCATCACGGATACCGACGGCGCGGCCGGGCGGGTACTCGGCCAGCCGGACCACGTGCGCGAAAGCGTGCTGGACCGGTACCTCCGGCCCGCGTTGCTGGGCCAGGACCCGTTCGCGCGCGAACGCCTCTGGGCCGCTCTCGCCCGCAGGCAGCGCGGCGCCGGCGGCAGCCTGACCGACCGCGCGCTCGGCCTCGCCGACTGCGCCCTGTGGGACCTCGCCGGCCGCCGCCTGGGGCTGCCGGTGTGGAAGCTGCTCGGCGGAGCGCGCGAGCGGATCTCCGCCTACGGGTCCACCATGTGCGGCGACGAGATCCCGGGCGGCCTGGCGACCCCCGACGACTTCGCCGCGTTCGCCCGGGCCCTGGTCGATCGCGGCTACCGCGCCGTCAAACTGCACACGTGGATGCCGCCGATCCCCCGGGCGCCCTCGGTCGACCGGGACATCGAAGCCTGCGCCGCAGTGCGCGACGCGGTCGGCCCGGGCGTCGACCTCATGCTGGACGCCTACCACTGGTACTCGCGCACCGAAGCGCTCCGGCTGGGGCGCGCCCTGCAAGAGCTCGACTACTACTGGTTCGAGGAGCCGATGGACGAAGCTTCCATCGCCTCCTACCGCTGGCTCGCCGACCGACTCGAGATCCCCGTCATCGGGCCGGAGACCAGCGGGGGAAAGAACTTCACCCGCGCCGAGTGGGCCAGCACCGGAGCCTGCGACATCCTGCGCACCGGAGTGACCGACGTCGGCGGCATCACGCCCGCCGTGCGGACGCTGCACTTGGCCGAAGCGTTCAACATGGACTGCGAGGTCCACGGCAACGGCTCCGCCAACCTCGCGCTGGCGGGCTCCTGCCTCAACTACCGCTGGTACGAACGTGGACTGCTGCACCCGCACGTCGACTTCGACGAGCCTCCGCCGCACCTGCACACGATCGTCGACGCCATGGATGACGACGGCTTCGTGACGCTGCCGCCGCAGCCGGGACTGGGCGACGACTTCGACCTCGACTATATCAAGGCTCATACCATCGCATCCTGGTAGCCCTGAAGACGGGCGGGCCGGCGGTGCGGCCGCGCGATGCGACCGCGCGGGCGCAGCTCGACGACAACCTCGATGCCACAAGCACGCGTTCACTCCCCGTCGAGGTCCTCGAGATCGGGTTGCGGTAACCAGTCGAGCCCAGGGCGGAACGACGCCCATGCCCGCCCTCGGCTCATCTCGGCGAGCTTGCGGATCAGGTACATGACGTCGCGGTTGCGCTCACCCGCCCGCCAGATCATCGACCAACCGAACAGGAGGGCTGGATCGGTCAGCGGAATGATCGCGGCCACACCCGGCTCCTCGGTCAGCACCATCTGGACCGGCAGCAGGGCCACCCTGGCCGGATCGGAGTTGATGTCGGCGATCGCCTGGGCGAGGCCGATGTTGCGGCCGCCGGTCTCCCGCTCCATGTCGAGAAATTCGGCGGCCCGGCGCCACCAGCCGGCGAACTCCGGCGAGCTACCCTGCGCCGGCGCCCAGACTCGATGCCCGACCAGGTCGGCCGGGCGCAGGGCCTGACGGTCGGCGAGAGGACTGCGGCCGCTGAGGAGCACGCCCATCCGGCTCAGTTCGACAAGCTGCCGGGACAGTTCCGGCGGCCAGGCTCGCTCGAGGTCGTGTACCCGGCCGAAGGCGAGATCGAGCTCGCCGTGCAGCAGGGCTCGCAATGCCAGCGGTAGGCTCCGCCGGTTGCTGACCTCGATGTTGACCTCTGGTATGGCCGCCATCGTCTCCGCGAGCCGGGTCATCGGCGGGTGCGGCTGGCCCCACGTATCCACTCTGACCGGGCGGCGGGTCCCCCGCATCGCCGCCGTGGCGGCGTCGGCAGCCGCGAGTGACTGCTGCGCGTGCGGGAGGAACAGCTCCCCCGCCTCGGTCAGCGATACACCGGTTGGCGCACGTTCGAGCAGCACCTCGCCGATGATCCGCTCAAGCCGCTGAATCCGCTTGGACAGCGCTTGCTGAGACAAGTTCAGCTCCGCCGCAGCGCGGCCGAAGTGGCGGTGCTCGGCCACGGCGGCGAACGCGCGCACTTGCGCGAGGTCCAAATCCACGCGTCAACGATCCGGCGGTCAAGGCCGAACGTCAAGTCCAGATAGCGCGCCCACCTTGGTCGACAACTGTTCGTTGATGCCGGGGACGACATTCTGTTGGACCGCTCCCGCGGACGCTGGTGTGCTGCCGGTAGCCGTCTACGCGGACCTCTTGCGCTCACGGCGCGCGAATCCCAACCCCGCACAGGAGACGTCATGGTCAGCCTCATCATCGGCGCCGCGGTACTCGCTCTGCTGATCTTCCGCCAGGTCTCGGTCCGCCCGCTCCGTGAAGGCCACCGGGTCCCGCTCATCCTCACGGTTGTCGGCATCGTGGAGTTCAGCCAGTATCTGCGCAGCCACCGCGGGCATCCGGCCGCGATCGCATCCGCGCTGGGCGGAAGCCTGGTCCTCGCCGCGGTCTCCGGAGCCGCGCGAGCGCCGACGGTCCGGATCTGGACCCAAGACGGCACGGTCATGAGACAGGGCACTGCGCTCACCGTGCTGCTGTGGATCGTTCCCGCGGCGATGCACTTGGGCTACGACAAGCTGGCCGGCGGCAATGCCGTCGGCGACGTGGGTGCATCGACGATGTTGCTCTACTACGCGGTCACCTTCACGGTCCAGCGAAGGGTCCTGCACGCCAGAGCACGAGCGCATTGAGCGTTATCAGTAGCCTGCATGTACCGAATGAAAATCACTAAAAGCCAAGGAGTTGATTTAGTTGAGACCCACGGCCGTACTTCGCCGCCGCAGCTCAGCCTGCATGTTCCTCGCCGCCTACGCCTCCGTCACCATCCTGTGCACCCTGCTCTCGATCGTGATCGGCGCGATCCAGCACGACCCTGGCACGGCACACCCTCTGCAGGACAAGGCGTACCTGCTCTCGGAGAAGTTCGATCCGGTGGTGAACCTCGCCGTGTGGACCGGATTCGCCGCGTTGTACTTCGCCCGGATCCCGCAGCCGCTGCGCACCAAGGAGCACGCGAGGGCGCTCGCCTGCACTTGGCTGCTGCTGGCCCTGCCCGTCGACTTCGTGTTCTTCGTGCTGATTCCCAACCCGATCTCGTTGAGTCCGCGCGACTTCTATGTCGGCCAGTTCCCCTGGATCTACTTGATCTACGCGGCGGTGTTCGCCGGCCCGCTCGCGGCCCAACGCCTGGGGCGGTCCAGTAGCTCCCCCGCCCGGATCCCTGCCACCGCCCCATCGGAGATCACATGACCCCGACACGGGTCGCTTAGCACCGCATCAGCCGCAGAACGCCCCGGTCCCGCTGCCACTGCCGGACCGGGGCGTCAGTGTCGACCGGTGACGCCGGTCTGGGGCTCGGCGGATCCGGTGAGCTTGACGAGCGCGGCGCTCCACGGCTGGAGCGCGACGGTGAGCGAACTCGCGCTCTGGTCCCACACGGCACTCGTCTCGCCTTCCTCGGCGCTCGATGCCGGAAAGACGACCTTCGCCCGGCGGTCCGCCGCACCGATCCACGCCAACGGCAGTTCAGCCAGCTCCTGCTCGCCGTCGCGGCGCCAGACGAGGACGTATCCGGCGGCTTCGGCCGCATCCACCTCGAGGGCTAGCGAGACCCAGCCGTCGCGCCAGGCGGGCAATCCGAGCGGCCAGTGCGGCACCGCGGTCGGCAGATGCCGGCGCAACTCGCGGTAGACCGTGAGCGCTTCGAGAACCAGCGCTTCCTGGCTCGGGCGCAGCAGGTCGAGCCGCCCGCTCAGATGCACCCGGCCGAGCAGGGCGCCGGCGAGGTTGAAGGCTGTCTCGCGGTCCGTCATCTCAGGCACCGGATAGGTCCACATCGCCCCCTGTTCAGGAGCGACGGCCATGGGCGCCGCCGCAGTGATGGCGGGAAGCAGGCGGAAGTCGGTCTGGTCGGTGATCGAGTGCAGCTGGGCGGTGGCGAGCATGGCGTGGTCGGTTCGCATGCCTCCGGAAGCGCAGCTTTCGATGACGAGGCCCGGATGGCGCTCGAGCAGTTCATCGAGCCACGCGAGATATGCGCGGTTGTGGCCGAGCAGACCGTCTCCCGCGCTGTGCGTGTCGCGGTCGGTTCCGGGGCCGATCTCGATGTTGTAGTCGAACTTGAAGTATCCGAGGCCGAAGTCGTCGACGAGGCGCTCGATGGTCTCGTTCAGGTGGGCGCGGGCGGCCGGGTGCCGCAGATCCAACTGATGGCGGCCGCGCTCGGTCAGGCGATGCCCGGCACGCTGGAAGAACGCCTCGTCGGGCAGTGTCTGGGCAAGGGGGCTGCGCACGCCCACAACCTCGGGCTCGAGCCAGAGACCTGGTGTCATACCGCGTTCGCGCACGAGGTCCGTCACCTCCCGCAGACCCCCCGGAAAGCGGTGCGTCGAGGGTTGCCAGGCCCCGACGCTGTCCCACCAGCCGTCGGTGTCGTCGTACCAGCCGGCGTCGATGACGAAGTACTCCGAGCCTGCCTTGGCCGCGGCCTCCACGAGGGGGGACAACCGCTCGGTGCTGGGGTCGCCGCTCAGGCAGTTCATGTAGTCGTTGAAGATGATCGGCAGGTTCTCATGGTCGGCGTGCGGCCTGCGAGTCAGGCGCCGGTGCCGCGTCAGCTCTCCGACCGCGCCCTCGAGCCCCAGGGCGGAAGCTGCGAGGGTGACCGGCACCGTGGTGAAGCACTCCCCCGGGCCGAGAGCCGTCGACCACTGGTTCTCCGCGTCGCAAGGGCCGGACAGACCGAGGTAGACCGCGTCGTAGGTGTCGCCGATCTCCCAGGCCCACGAACCGTTGTGCTCGATCTGCCACACCAGGGCGCGACCGGTGTGCTCGTCGGTGAGTGCGCCCATCGGCAGGTGTTCCGAGGAGGACCACGATCCGGTGCTCGAGAGCGCCACGCGGTTGCGTGCGTCGGGGCGGTCGGTGACGGTCAGTCCGCGCTCGGCGAGGCTTGCGCGGCGCCAGCGGCCTTCACCGCACCACGGGTTGGCCGCATCCCAGACGCTCAGCCGCTCCTCCCACAGCGCGCCGGTGTCCACGGGCAGGGCGCCGGGCACGAGCAGGGAAGTGGCGTGCAGCAGCACGACAGGCTGTGCGCCGGCGGTGACCCGGGTCCAGCCGCGCACCGCGGCGACGCCGGAGCGCTGTTCGAGGCAGGCGACCACGGTCAGATCGCTGACCGGGTCGTGCGAGGTGATCTCCAGGATCCGGGTGTCGCCGGAGGCGACGACCGTGTGGGAGAGGTAGGCCAGACGCCCGGAGACCGCGCCGCCGATGTGGCGCTTGCTGCTGGTCCGCTCGCGGGAGTGGCCGGCGAGTTCGATGTGCGACAAGGGCAGGAGTATGCGGGTTTCCGGGTCCGAACTCTCGGCCGCCAGCAGCGTCTGCTCGTCGCCGAGCCGCACCGCGGCCAGACGTGGCGGCTCACCGGCGGTGCAGTGCAGGTCCAGCTCGAGGGCATCCCCGTGGGTGATGATCATGACCGGTGAGTCCGTCGCTTTCGATCTCGAAGGTGGTGCCCGCTCCCGCCGGCGGGCACGGCCGGCGGCGGGAGCGGGAGTGTGCGGCGGGCGCTACAGCTGCGCCAGCTGGATGTAGTCGATGTTCGGGACGTAGCCGGTCGAGTTGCTGAATTCGATCGTGTTGCTGCCGGCCGCGAGCGTCACCGGGATGGCGACGGTACGGAAGCTGTCCCAGCTGAAGGTGTTGGCGAACACCTCCGTGGTCGCGACGCCGCCGTTGACCGAGATCTGAGACCAGCGCGACTCGATGTTCGAGTTGTAGTTGCCCGATCCGGCCGTGTCGTCGTTCGAGTACCCGATGACGAGCATGTACGTGCCCGCGCTCGACGCGGTGACGTTCTTGAACGTGAGCGTGTTGGCCGATCCGTCGCCGATGTACCCGACGTATTTGCCGCCCGAGGCCCACGTGTCGCTTGTGACGACCGCGGTGCCGCCGAGGGTGTTGGCCGAGCTTTCCGCCTCATACGTCGTCCCGGTGCCGCTGGGCGATGCCGCGACGAAGACGTCCTGCACCGATCCCGTGCCGGACGCGGTGACCGTGACCGGGTTGAGCCCGGCCTGCAGGTACACCGACGCGGTGGCGGTGGAGATCGAGCCGGAGGTGGACGGCAGCGAGGATCCGGCCACCGGTTCGCCGTTCGCGGTCAGCATCAGGCTGCTGCCGCTGTTGGCGGAGTAGCGGATGGTGGTCGGGTAGAAGCCGTTCGAAGGAGCGTAGACGTCGACGGTCGAGGCGGCGCCGGAAGCGAGGTCGAGCGTGCCCTCGCCGGTTCCGTCCGAGGCCGCGTAGTTGTAGGTGACGGTGCCGGAGGTACGGCCGAGGGTCGACTCGTAACCGGTCGTGGCCGACGAGGCCGCGGTGAGGACGATCTGGTCCAGCGTGACCTGGCCGATCGATGTCCCCAGCGTCGCGTTCGACACGGCGAGCGTGATCGTGTGAGTCCCAGCCGTGAGCGTGACCGGCACGGTGACGTAGCTGCGCCACAGCCAGCTGAGGGTGGCCGGATAGTTGACGAACTGCTTGGCCACGCCGTCGATGCTCAGCGCCTGCTGCGCATAGGTGCCGGTCTGGTTCCCGTAGTAGATCGCGAGGTTGTAGGACCCTGATGTGGGGGTGGCCACTGTGAAGGTCACCGCGCTGTTGGAGGCATTCAGCGCGCCGACGTCCTTGCCGTCGGCGGTCGCATAGCCGCCCTGCGTGTACACGGTGCCGGCCGTGATCGAGGCATTGGCCGCGTAATACGTGGAACTGGACGGCACAGTCGGCTGGGTCACGCTGGTGGTGTTCGCCGGGGTCAGCACGATGCGATACGCCGACATCGCGTTCATGGTCGTCAGCGGCACGGTGATCGAGCCGGACGAGGTCGAGTACGTGCTCCGCGAGATCACCCGCGGCGTCGCGCCGGCACCGGCGAAGCCGGACCAGTCGGTCTCCTCGACCGTCGCGGTCACGTTGGAGCCGAACACGCTCGAGGAGATGCCGTTGATGACGGTGTTCGCGGCGCCCGAGGACCCGCCGAGGATGACCTGGGCCTGATCCTTGCTCGTGTCGTACGAGGCCACGCCCTGCAACGTGTCCGCCGTATTCGGCGAGGGCGGGGTGACCGCCACGGTGTTGCCGGTCATCCGGGCGTACCAGTAGTACAGCCAGTACGCGCCGGTCGGGGTGTTCTGGCCGGTCACGAGATCGTCGAAGTCGCCTGCGATATCCCAGTAGGCCATGTCGCCGTAGACCTTGGCCTTCTCGAACATGGCGATCCACTGCACGAGCTGACCCGGCGAGGACAGGTCCAGGTCGGTACCGTACTCGTCGATGTCGATCGGGATCGGCGAGGTGATCCCGGCCGCCGTCTCATCCGCGCGGTAGGTGGAGTAGTGCCCGGCGAAGTTCGCGAGGCTGCTGGTGGCCAGTTCGTGCCAGCTGATCAGGCCCGGCAGGTCGCCCGCGGCCTTGGCGTGGGCCAGGAAGCCGGGCATGAACGCGGAGTCGAACCCGGACTCGTTCGGCCCGACGATCACCGCGCCCGGGTCGTCCGACCTGATCTCCGAGTACAGCGCGTCCCACCAGGTGTAGAAGTTGCTGTAGTAGCTGGAGCCGCCGCCGAGGTCGAACCACTGCTGGTCCGGCTCGTTGAAGGGCACGATCTCGAAGTCCGCCTTCTGCGGGCTCGCGGCGAGAGCGGCCATGATGGTGTTGACCGTGGACTCGTAGGACGCCAGGGTCTCGGTCGGGTACGGCCAGGACGAGTAGTAGTCCTGCAGGTACACCAGGATCTTGCCGTTGCTGTCCTCGGCCATGAAGGACGAGGAGATCTTGCCGGCGTCGCCGTTGGGGTGCTGGGTGTCCCCGGGCGGACCCTGGGCGATGGTGGTGACGTTGAGCGGCGTGATCAGGTTCGCGGACGGCACGCCCGCGTCCGAGACCCCGTACAGGGCGCCGGTCGCACCGTGCATCACCGCGCCCGTGCTGGTGCCCAGGTTGACGGTGAAGGTGGATGTGGCGGCGGAGGCGGCAGGGGCGGTTGCCAGGGCGCCGGCGAAGGACGTGCCGGCGACGAGCGTTCCGGCGACCACGGCGCGCGCCTTTGCGCGTATGGACTTCATCGTGGGTTGTTCGCTCCGTTCGGTGAGCGGTGCAACTTCGGTGGATCCGACCCGCCGCGCTCCGGGCAGGGCGCGGAGAACTGCACGGCGGGCAGGTCTAGAGCGCGCAGACGACGCGCAACAGTTAGCGGTAACAAAATGCGCGAGGGGCACGGGCGCCTACCGAGCCACGGCGGTTCGGCGGTTGCGTGGTCTCGCTGAACGGGTTCTACCTTGGGATCAGCGCGGAGCCGGGCCGCTGCTTTCGCGCAGGATCAGCTCGGGCTCGTCCCATGCCGCGGGCGGCTGGAGGTTGGCGGGCTCGAGCAGGTTGTGCAGCAGTCCGAAGCTCGCCCGGCCGAGCCCCTCGAAGTCGAGCCGCACCGTGGTGAGGGCCGGTGCCAGGTACGCCGACTGCGGTGCGTCGTCGAACCCGATGACACTCAGGTCCCCGGGCACGTCCCGGCCGGCCTCGCGGGCCGCGCGCAGCACGCCGAGAGCCAGATCGTCATTGCCCGCGAGGATCGCGGTGATCCCGGGGTCGGCGACCAGTTCGCGCGCCGCGCGGTAGCCGGACCGCGGGGTCCAGTCGGCCGCGTGCTGCTGCGGGACCGGGCGCCCGGCCGCGGTCAGAGCGTCGCGCCAGCCCCGGGTGCGCTGGCTGAGCTTCTGCGTGGAGGAGGGGATGGACAGGTAGTGCACGGTCTGGTGGCCGAGGCCGAGCAGGTGCCGGGTTGCGCGGGAGGCGGCCTCGCGGTCGTCGATCCACACCTGCGGCCGGCCGTCCGGCAGGTTCCCGGTCGCCGGCCGCTCGATGATACCGACCACCGGGAGATCCTGCGGCAACGCGTCCAGCGCGCGCACACCCGCCGCTTCGAACGCGATCACGATGGCCGCCCGACCGGCCGCCAAGCGCTCTATCACGTCCTGCGTCCCGGTCGCGGCATCAGGTTCCAGCACACTGATACCGACCGTGAACCGCGCGGCGCGGGCCGCCTCCTCGATGCCGCGCAGCGCCGCAGCGTAGCCGTACTCGGCCGTCTTGGTGGTCAGCACCGTAACGGCCCGCACGGGTCCGCCGGCCAGCGCCTGCGCGGCCTTGTTCGGAGTGAAGCCGAGTTGCTCGATCGTCGCCAGCACCAGAGCCCGCGTTTCGGCCTTGACGTGCGGCTTGCCGTTGATCACCCGGGAGACGGTCTGGTGCGAGACCCCGGCGGCGCGGGCCACCTCCCAGATGCTGGTGGCGGCCGGCCCGCGGTCGGGCACGGTCCTCGAGGCTGCGCTGTTGATGTTACCGCTCCCTGTCACTCGGATATCTTCCGAACATTGATAAGGCGCTGTCAAACGCCCGATTTGCCCGTGCTAGCTGCCGCTGGCGACGGCTGCGTTGGACACCGTGGTGATGTCGCCCGCGGCCACCTGCGGGGTCATCTGGTTGAGCCAGACCTGGTTCATGTCCTTGAGCACCACGTTGGTGAACGCGGTACCCGAGGTGGTCAGTGGATACCCGATGGTCGTGCCCTGGGAGCCCTGGTAGAAGGCCGAGACGTCGATGCCCTTGGCCTTCCACGCGGTGATGAAGCCCGGGTCCAGGCTGGGGATCGCCGCCCAGACCGTGCCCGAGTCGGTCACGATCTTCTCCGACGCGGCCGAGCCGAGCCACTCCTCGAGCTCCCAGGCCTGCTGCGGGTGCTTGGTGCCGGCGTAGATCGCGTCGCTCAGGCCGTTGAACACGGTGCCGCTGCCGGCCGGGCCGGTCGGCAGGGCGGCCACACCCCAGCTGCCCGCGGGCAGCGAGCTCTGGTAGGTGTCCAGGTCCCAGTCGCCGTCGAAGGTGATGGCGGCGGTGTTCTGCGCCAGGATCTGCGGCAGCGCCGCGGCGTTCGGGGTGTTCGTGATCGTGCCCGGCGCGGCGACGTGCCACTTGTACATCAGGTCCTGCTCGAACTGCATCGCCTGGACGCACGCGGGCGAGCTAACGGTCCAGTTGCCGTACGCCTTGTCCTGCAGCTGGCAGCCGTTCTCCACGCCGAAGTCCCACCAGTCCTGCTGGCCGTTCGGGGCCTCGAGCGCGATGCCGTACTGCTTGACGTGGCTCGCGTCGAAGCCGGCCTCATTCGGGTGCTTGCCGTTCTGGTCGATCGTCAGCTTCTGCAGCGCCTGCACGAAGGTGCCGCCGTCGGTGGTGTTCCAGCTGAGCGAACCCAGCTGCGCCGGGGTGATCCCGGCCGCGGTCAGGTCCTTCGCGTTGTAGATCGTCGCGATGGTGTCCCAGTCCTTCGGCAGGCCGTAGAGCGTGCTGCCGTTGGTCCACTCGGCGAGCAGCTTCGAGCTGTACTGGCTCAGGTCGACCTTGGAAGACTTCACGTCGGAGGCGATGTTGGTGATGATGCCTTCCTTCGCCAGCTGCGGCAGGTATTCCAGGTGGTCCCAGAACAGGTCCGGCATGTTCCGCCCGGCCGCCGAGGTCTGCAGCTTCGCCCAGTACTGCGCCCAGGGCACCAGATCGATGGTGACGTGGATGTCCGGGTGCGCCTTCTCGAACACGTTGATCGACTGCTGGTAGGCGGCCTCTTCGCTCGTCTGCCAGATCATGTAGGTGAGGTCGACCACTCCTCCGGAGGAACCGGAAGATCCTCCACAGGCGGAGGTCAGCCCGGCCACTGAAGCGGCGGCGGTGGCGAGAGCGAGTGTCTTCCTGGTGACGCGTCGGAACATCGGAATCGGATCCACTTCTCTGTGGCTGTACTCGGATGAGGATGTTGTGGTGCGCGGTGTGCTATTTCAGACCGGTCAGTGCGATCGACCGGACGATGTGCCGCTGGAACACCAGGAAGATGGCGACCAGCGGGAGCAGCGCGACGGCCGCAGCCGGCAGCAGGATGTGCAGTTCCGAGGCGAACTGGCCCTGCAGCGCGGCGATGCCGACGGTGACGACCTCGTCCCGCTCGCTGCTGGTCGCCATCAGCGGCCAGAGCAGGCTGTTCCAGGTGTTGACGAAGGTGATCGTGGCCAGGGTGGCCAGGATCGGCTTGCTGAGCGGGAGCATGATCCGCCGCAAGATGCCCCACGTGCCCGCGCCGTCGATGCGGGCCGCGGCCTCCAGATCCGCCGGGATGGTCTGGAAGAACTGCCGCACCAGGAAGATCCCGTAGGGCGTGCCGAAGACGTAGGGCAGGATCAGCGCCCGGTAGGTGTCGATCAGGTTCAGGTGGCTCATGATCAGGAACAACGGGATCAGAGTCACGATCTGCGGCACCATCATCATGGCGATGAACGCCCAGAACAGCGGCTCGCGCCCGGGGAAGTCCAGCCGGGCGAACGCGTACGCGGCCATCGTCGTGAACACCAGCTGTCCGATGGTGATCGCGCCGGCCACGATCGTGGCGTGCACGATGAACCCGGACATGTCGTACTGGTGCCACAACTGGGTGAAGTTGGACCAGGTCGCCGGGGTGGCGGGGGTCCAGGCCTGGGTCGAGAGCAGCGTGGACTGCGGCTTGAACGCTGCGTTGAGGGTCATCAGATAGGGCGCGATCGAGATCAGTCCGCCCACACTCAGCAGCAGGTAGATCGTGGTCGAGCTGATGCGCCCGCGGATCGGCTTGGTTGCCATCGTTTCGTCCTCCTCAGCTGAAGTCGTAGATGGTGCGCTTGCGGAAGTAGCGGAACTGGGCGAACGTCACCAGCAAGATCACCGCGAACAGGAGGATGGAGAGAGTCGCGGCGTAACCGGCGTGGAAGAGCTGGAAGGCCTGCTGGTAGATGTAGTAGTTCATGGTCGTCGTGGACTGACCCGGGCCGCCCTGCGTCATCACGAACACTGTGTCGAACTGCTGGAACGAGCCGATCACGTTGGTCACCAACACGAAGAACATCGCGGGCCGCAGCAGCGGCAGGGTGATCCGGAAGAAGCGCTGCACCGCGTTGACCCCGTCCAGTGCCGCTGCCTCGTACACGGTCTGCGGAATCGCCTGCAGGCCCGCGAGCAGGAACAGCATCGTGTAGCCGGTGTACTGCCACACGTTCACCGACGCGATGACGGGCATCGCCCACGTCGACGAGGTCAGCCAGTTCGGACCGGTGAACCCGAACATGGAGATGACGTGGTCGATGATCCCCGAGCGCGGATCGAAGAACCAGTTCCAGATCACGCCCAGAGCCACCGGCATCGCCATCCACGGCAGGACGAAGATGACGCGGAAGAACTTCGAACCGCGCATCTTCCGGTTCAGCGCGAGCGCCAGCAGCAACGCCAAGACCGTCTGCAGCGGGATGTTCAGCACCACGTAGTAGACCGTGTTGAGCAGCGCGTGCCAGGTCTGCGAGTCGCCGAACATCTGCCGGTAGTTGGCCAAGCCGACGAACTGCGGCGAGGTGATCAGGTTCCAGCTGAACAGGCTGAGCACGAACACGATCACGACCGGCGCGACCAGGAAGGCCAGGAACCCGAACAGGCTCGGCGCGATCAGGAGGTAGGCCTCGAACGTGGTGCGGGAGTGGTTGCGGCGGCGGCTGTCGGCGCGTCGGCCCCCGCCCCGCTTCGGCGCTGACGCGACAAGCGACTTCGCCATGTCAGCATCCGGGCTCACGGCCCGCACGGGCACCGGGACGCCCGCTCCGCGGAGGCCCGGCGGAGGCTCTGCCGCCGTTCTGGCTATGTCAGCGCTCACAATTCTTGCTCCCAGACAGCATCGTTGAGGACGGGACTCGCAATTGATCACGATGCGCCAGCCCAGCGGCAGCGCGGCCAGAGGGCGAGCGGTGATGCCCGTTCACCTGCTGGTTTGTAAAGACGTGCGCAACCGCGAGGATCGAAATCGCGCCTGCGGCGGCGGTCTTCGCTGACGCCGTGTCGACGTTGAAGGAATAGTTACCGATAACAGGATCGGCTTGTCAAGACTCGCCAGGCCCTGGAGCTCGGGAACCGCAGGGAGAAGTCCTTCTTGGTCGCATTCGCGGCGCAATGGGCATGGAGCCGGAGCGCCCTGCGCGCCACCGCTCATCCACGAGGCGCTCAGGACCGATTGACCGCGAGCGAGCTCCCTTCGCCTCCTGCGACGGCTGTCTGGCTCCGGCTCCAGGGCTGCCCGGTTGGGTGCCCCGAAGTTCTTCGACATGAGTCAGGCATAGTATGGATGTTCAGGCCACGATAACGAGACGGCTCGCAGGGCTCGTAGGTGCTACTCGCCGGAGTTCAAGGAGCAGGCGGTCTCACCCAGTGACCCAGCTCGGCGGTGAGTCCAGATCGCGAGGGAACTGGCCCGCATCGACCACGAGCGCGCTGAACGCATCGCCGTCGCGCCGCCCCCGGCCCACCGTCCTCGATCACGCTGAGGTGTCGATGCCCACCGCCGACTCCACCGCGGGCGAAGCCGCGTGGGAAATGGTCGCCACTGACCCCGCCGCGCCGTTCGCGTCGCAGAGTTCATCGCGGACCTGGACCATGCAGCTCAAACGCGCCATGTTCCTCTCCGCTTTCGCCGCACTGTCCGACCCCGACTCACGCACGTACCACGGCCGAGAACGCGCCAACGGCAAAACCCACACCCAGGCGATACTCCGCCTCGCCCGACGACGCATCAACGTCCTGTACGCCATGCTCCGCGACGGTGCGTTCTACACACCCCGCGCGATCACCACCTGACCAGCGCGACGACAGGCAACTTTCGTCGCAGTAGCACCGCTCATGTCATGGGAGTCGCCATCAGCAGTGTGGGCACCATGAACGACTCCGGGGCAGAGGAGGATCGCGGTAGCGGTATCCAGCTCAGCCCGACCATGCGGGGGCAGCCACATCTCAAATCCTTGTCAACGCCGAGTCGGGGTTCACCAGGGGCCACCCACACCCGGAAGCAAGCAGTCCAGCCGGACGGGAAGGGCACATCGTAGAGGAAGCGCGCGGTCAGCGGCTCCAGCCCGACCTCTTCAACGACCTCCCGCATCACGGCGTGCTCCGGAGTTTCACCGGCCTCGATTCCGCCCCCGGGCACCGTCCAGTACTCCTGCCCATCATGGAGCCCGAGCGGGCCGGTTCCCCGCTCGCGAACCATCAGAAGCCGCCCGTCCCGGATGATCACTGCCGCTGCGCGCTTTCTGTCCGCCATGGGCCGATCATGCCAACTGACCGGCGACAGCGCACCCGACCGCGCAAACACGCTCCACGGCAACACCCGTGCACACCCCGGATGACAGCCCCTCCGACTTGACGAAGCCCATAGGGGCACCCCCCAGGACACGGTGTCGGCGATGTATTGGGGGCTGGTCGGTTCCAGGAACTCGCAGCCTGTCGGCAGACCGGCGTCCAGCACGTCGGGCAGGATCCGGCGCGCCAGGCGCAGCGCCCGGTGCACGTCGTGCGTCCCATCCAGGATCTGGCGAACGGCTTGCCGGCTCTCGCGCACCAGAGCCGCACGCTGGGGGCCGAGCGGTAGTTCAGCGCGCAGGGCAGAGGGCGGGACGAGTGGCTGGAAACCGGTCCACGCAGATCGCTGGTGCCTCCATCGGCTCGACGCTCGTGACGGATTCGGCTGCAGAGGTCATGGGAAGGGCTCCTGTGGGGAAGAGACGGCACGGCCTCAGAGTCCAGATTCCGTCTGGCGAGATCGGAGTAGTCGACCGTATCGAGCTTGCCGACGGCTACGTCAACCCAGAGGATTGGCCGGCGATCGGCTCGGTGATCACGGTCCTCGGCGCGGGCTGCTGCGGTCGTCAGCTTCGGCTGAGCACTCGTCCGAGCCACATCGAATTGGCAAGGCGCCGGATGACTTCCGCGGGGTCCGCAGGCAGCATCGAGCCAGAAATTGCAGCTTCGGACGACTGACCCGGCGTAATGCTGTCAGCTTGGGAATCAGAGTACGCGCAGCCGCACTGGCCTGCGTGCTGGTCAGAGGCTCGACGGAGAGTCGATCTCCCGTGAGTCCCCGTGGTTCATCGTTCGGCTACCTCCCGACGGGCACGCAACGGGCACGTCGCGGTCGAGGCGTCGGC
Organism: Actinospica robiniae DSM 44927; assembly: GCF_000504285.1. Lineage (NCBI taxonomy): Bacteria > Bacillati > Actinomycetota > Actinomycetes > Catenulisporales > Actinospicaceae > Actinospica > Actinospica robiniae. Next base: position 3,916,558 of record NZ_KI632511.1, read on the forward strand.
GTGTTTGTTGTGTTTGTGGCGCTGGACCACGGGGCCCGCTCGACCAGTCGGACGATGCGCTCAGTTCAACAGCCGTGCCTATGCCACGAACGCTGCGCACAGGACGCCGACCGTGAGTGGCAGAACAAGCGTCGACCATCTCCGGGGATAAACGCCCGTCGCGACCAGCTGCTCCGCGCGACGACGCACGATCAAGGCCAGGTGGGCAGCGAAGTTTATGACCCCGCGCCCACTGCGATCACGACGTCCAACACGGCACCGGCTTCTTCCCGAACCCGACGCGTGTCAGTCGCGCCGCGACAAGGAGCCCCCAGTCGACACGAGGCTCAGACATCCGCAGTCCCCCAGGCCGTGTCTTCAAAGGAGGGTTGATGGTGCTCGTTCACAGCCTGGCCATGGCCACGTGTCGCAGTATACGTACGAACGAGGTCTTCGGTAGGCGAGTCGTCGACCACGAAGAGCACGACACCTTCAGTGGCTCATCCTGCTGAATGACATCCGCCAGTTGTGCACCCAGGTGCCGCCGTCGTCGAAGGAGAAAGCCTGGTCCCACTGCGCGGTGTCCTCATCGGTCACGGTCCAGTCGAACTGGATGAGGATCGGCTTGCCGGCCACGGTGTCGGTGCCGTGGAACCTGCCGTGCTCACCCTCCCAGCGTCCGGTGACGGGCGGGTCGAGGTGCCCGGGCGCGGCGGTCGAGGCCCATCGGATACTCCACAGGCCCGTCTGCGGGTCGAACAGTCGCAGCGACATGCCCTCGAAGCTGGATCCGTCCGGCATCCGCTCGATCCGCAGGTTGTCGACGTTGCCGAGGCCGCCGACGACCTGGCGCATCCATTGGATGCCGTCGAACTCGACCCACTCGTCACACTCGGGATCGGCCATGCGGGCGAGCTTGCGGTGGTGGACGTGCCACTCGCCGACGAGGAAGTCGAAGTCGTGTCGGCCGTCGTCGTTGCCGTGATGCGTCGTCGTCATGAAACCATGATGGAGGAAGTCCACTGACAACCCCTGTCAGTGAAGATGCGCCATCCTGACGGGTGTTTTCACGGTGCCGGTGTGGCGGGCTCGTGGGTGCCGCTCTTGGTTGTGGGCAGCCGTCCCCCGGTAGACCGGGTCCCCTGGTGCTCAGGTTATGCCTCGTGACGATATCTACTTGTTACAGACGGACTCTGTCGCCGCAACATAGTAAGACCAGTCTCCCACCTACACAGCTTACGAAGCGTCAGCTGACGCATATTCACAAGGCAGTGCGAAGGAGACGATCGAGTGACGCAAACTCAGAGCACCGGCATGTCCCGGCGGAACCTGCTCCGCGCGGTGGGCATCAGCGGCGGCGCGGGCACCATGTTCGCCGCCATGGGGGCACTCGGCCTCGCGCCCACCGCGCAGGCCGCCACCGCGGCGGCGTTCACTCCGCCGAGCGTCTCGGACTTCCACCTCACCGGCCGCGGCGCGGCGAAAGTCGTGATCCTCGGCGGCGGGATCGCGGGCCTGGTCTCCGCGTACGAACTGGGCAAGGCCGGCTATCAGTGCACGATCCTCGAGCCGCGCGACCGCACCGGCGGACGCAACTTCACCGCCCGCAACGGCACCGAGCAGACCGACCTGTTCGGCAACAGGCAGGTCTGCGGCTTCAGCGAGGCCCAGTACATGAACTGCGGCCCGGCCCGGCTCGCACAGTGGATGGTGACGCTCGACTACTGCCGCGAACTCGGCGTCCCCATCGAGGTTTTCACCAACGTCAACGCCGACGCGTACATCTACAACGAGTCCAGCGGCATGACGCCCGGGCACCCGGTGCGCTACCGCACCGCCAAATCCGACGTCTACGGCTATGTAGGCGAGCTGCTCGCGAAGGCGAGCGACCAGGGCGCACTGGACTCGGAACTGACCGCCACCGACAAAGAGCACCTGATCTCGTTCCTCGAGGACTGGGGCCAGCTCTCCGGAGCGTCCCATGGCTACGCCTACACGGGAGGACCCAACCGTGGATACAACCCGTACCCCGGAGCAGCCGGTTCTCCCGGCACGGTGCTCGGACCGGTGCCCAGCCTCTCGGACGTCTTCGCCTCCGGCGTCGGGCAGTACTTCTCCTTCGAGTTCGAATTCGACCAGGCGATGCTGATGTTCCAGCCGGTCGGCGGCATGGACCAGATACCCAGGGCTCTGACCAAGGCCGTCGGCGCGCAGAAGGTGCGGCTCGGCTGCCAGGCCACGAACGTCGAGCAGCGAACGGACGGCGTGACCGTCACCTACACCGACGCATCCGGCCACGCCAAGGCGATCGAGGCGGACTACTGCATCGCGGCGATGCCCCCGCACCTGCTGGCCGAACTGCCGCACAACCTCGGCTCCGCCGTGCAGAGCGCACTGACCGCCATCACCCCCGCCTCGGCCAGCAAGATCGGCCTCGAATACAAGAGCCGCTGGTGGGAGACCGACCACCGCATCTACGGCGGCATCACCGAGACCGACCTGGACCTCACCCACATCTGGCACCCCTCTCACGGATTCCACGGCGAGCGCGGCGTGATGATCGGCTACTACAACTACGGGTCCGACGCCGATGCTTACGGCCGTATGACGCCCGCCCAGCGCGAAGCCCGCGCCACCGAACTCGGCGCGCGCATCTACGGCCCCAAGTATCAGACCGAGCTCGCCTCGTCCTTCTCCCAGTCCTGGCGCTTCATCCCCCACCTCGAGGGCGCCTGGCACAACCTGCCCGGCTACACCCCCGACGCCGCGATCCTCCAGCCCCTCAACAACCCCACCGGGCGAGTTCTCTACGCCGGCGACTGGCTCTCCTATCTGGACGCCTGGCAGCACGGCGCGATCACCTCCGCCCGCAAGGCCGTCACCGCCCTGCACTCCAGGGTCATGTCCGCATAGACCCCGGTGCAGCCCGGACCCCGAACCACGCTCGGCGCCCCGCCCGTTCAGCGCAGCCGCTGGACCGGCGGGGCGCCATGGGTGTGGAAGGCCGTGCGGTGACGGCCAAGGCCGCCACCGCGCGGCTGCCATCAGTCGGTCTCAGCAGCTGCCAGCAGGCTCCGGCGTCGCTGCGATGAGCCGCCACATGGCACCACTTCACGAGCCTCGTGGCACCATCCGACTGCCGCTCGGGTGCCATTGGGAGCCATAGTGGGTTGCAGTGGTGCCAAAATGGTGCCACAGTGGAGCCATGGAACTCACCCAGTACGTCGAAAACCTGCGGCGGGAACTGGCCACCGCGGCCGAGGTCGGCGGCGAGGAGGCCCGATCGCTGGCCGACCGGCTGCTCGCGCCGCTCGACGCCGCGGTGCGGCTCACCCTGCTGGAGGCGCTCTCCGACGCCGCCGACGAGATCTCCGCCGAACTCGCGCCCGGCTCGGTCGACGTCCGGCTGCGCGGCGGAACGGCCGGGTTCGTCGTGACGCCGCCCGCGCCCGCCGCGCCCCCGGCCGCCGAGGACGCCGCCGCCGGCCGGGGGCCGGTCGACGTGCGGCTGCCGCTCGGCGAGGGCGACGAGGCGGCCATGGTCCGGATCAACCTGCGGCTGCCCGCCAATCTCAAGGCCCTGATCGAGAACGCGGCCGCGGCCGGCGGCCTCTCGGTCAACGCCTGGATCGTCCGGGCGGCGGCCGCGGGCCTGGCCGGCGAGGGCCGGCTCGGCGCCCGGCCCGTCGGGCAGCAGACCGACCGCGTCGTCGGCGCGCACTACACCGGCTGGGCCCGCTGATCCCCCGGCCCGCCGCCCACCACCCCGATCTGACTACCCGGCAAAGGATTCCGCGATGACCCGCTCCACCTTCAGTACCCCGTCCGCCGTCACCGTCGCCCTCGACCTGTACGTCGCCGACGTCCGCTTCGCCGTCTCCGACCGCGTCGAGACGATCGTCGAGGTCGAGCCGAGCGACCCGAACAAGGGCGCCGACGTCAAGGCCGCCGAGAACACCCGCGTCGAGTATGACGAGGCCACCCGCACCGTGAGCGTGGTCTCGAAGAAGCCCCGGAGCAGGTTCATGAACTTCAGCAGCAAGCGGCCCGAATCGATCAACGTACTGATCCAGCTGCCGACCGACTCCGACGTGCGCGGCGAGGCCGATCTCGGCGACTTCCAGGCCGACGGCGTGCTGGGCACCGTCACGCTCAAGACCGGCCTCGGCTCGCTCCGGTTCGCCGAGACCGGCCCGCTGGAGCTGCGCTACGGCGTCGGCACGATCGTCGTCGAGGGGATCAGCGGATCCGCCGCGGTGCACACCGGTTCCGGCGACATCCGGATCGGCGCCGTGGACGGCACCGCGGAGATCTCCAACAGCAACGGGAAGGTGCGCGTCGGCGTCGTCACCGGCCCGGCGAACGTCAAGGCCGCCAACGGCTCGGTGTTCGTCGAACGGGCGCTGTCCGACATCACCGCCACCAGCGCCAACGGCGAGGTGCAGATCGGCGAGGTCGTACGCGGCAAGGTCAACGCCACCTCGAAGAACGGCAGCGTCGAGGTCGGCGTCCGCGAGGGCAGCGCCGCCTGGCTGGAGCTGGACACCGAGGTCGGCCGGGTCTACAACGAGCTGACCTCCACCGACGCGCCGGAGACCGGCGACCCGGTGGACAAGGTCGAGGTGCACGCCGGCACCAAGCTCGGCGACGTCACCGTCCGCCGCGCGCCCCGGCTGGAGGACCAGGCGTGACCGCCGCGATATCGCCGGGCACCGGCACGACCCTCGCCATCTCGGCCCGCGGCCTGCGCAAGTCCTTCGGCGAGAAGACCGTGCTCGACGGCATCGACCTGAGCGTGCGGTCCGGCACGATCCTGGCCCTGCTCGGCCCGAACGGGGCCGGCAAGACGACCGCCGTGCACCTGTTGACCACCTACCTCAAGCCCGACGCCGGCGAGATCCGGATCGCGGGGCGCGACCCTGCGACCGACGCGCAGGCGGTCCGCCGCACGATCGGCGTCACCGGCCAGTTCTCCGCCGTCGACGGCTACCTCACCGGCCGGGAGAACCTGCTGCTGATGGCGGACCTGCACCTGCTGCCGCGGGACGTCGGGCGCCGCCGGGCCGCGGACCTGCTGGAGCGGTTCGAGCTGGCGCAGGCCGCCGACAAGCCCGCGTCGACCTATTCCGGCGGCATGAAGCGCAAACTCGACCTGGCCATGACCCTGGTCGGCAAGCCCAGGGTGATCTTCCTGGACGAGCCGACCACGGGCCTGGACCCGCGCAGCCGGCGCACCATGTGGGAGATCATCCGCGGGCTGGTCGCGGAGGGGACGACCATCCTGCTCACGACCCAGTATCTGGACGAGGCCGACCAGCTCGCACACCGGGTCGCGGTGCTCGACGGCGGCCGGATCGTCGCCGAGGGCACGCCCGCCGAGCTCAAGGCGCGCATCCCCGGCGGCCACATCGAGCTCTCCTTCGCGGACAGAGCGCGCCTCGACGCCGCCGCGGCGACGCTCGACCCCACCTCCCGCGACGACGACGGCCTCACCCTGCAACTGCCCGGAGACGGAAGTGTCAGCACCCTGCGGGCGCTGCTGCGCCGGCTGGACGACGCGCAGGTCGACGTCGAGTCGCTGAGTGTGCACACCCCCGACCTCGACGACGTCTTCTTCGCCCTCACGGGTAAGAAGGGAACCGACACATGAGCGCCATGACGTTGCCGGACACCGGTCTCGACGCCGCTGCCGGCAAGACCCGCTCGCACGCCTTCGTCCACACGAGGGTCATGCTGCGCCGCAACCTGCGGCACATGCAGCGCTATCCGTCGCTGACCCTCATGATCACCCTGATGCCGCTGGTGTTCCTGCTCCTGTTCGTCTACGTCTTCGGCGGGACGCTCGGATCGGGCCTGGGCCCCGGCATGCCGGCCGGCCTGCACGGCGGCCGGTCCGCTTACGCGGACTACGTCTCCCCGGCGATCATCCTGATGGCCGTGGCCGCGGCGGCGCAGGGAACGGCGATCGCCGTCGCCCAGGACATGACCGAGGGCGTCATCGCCCGATTCCGCACCATGGCGGTGGCCCGGTCCTCCGTGCTCACCGGGCACGTGGTGGGCGCGACGATCCAGACGATGATCGGCGTCGTGGTGGTCACGGCCGCCGCGATCGGCGTCGGATTCCGGCCGCACGCGCACGTGGCCGAGTGGTTCGCCGCGTTCGGCGTGGTGCTGCTGCTCACCTTCGCCGTCACCTGGCTGTGCGTCGGCCTGGGCCTGTCGGCCAAGAGCGTGGAGACCGCGAGCAACTCGCCGATGTTCCTGATCCTGTTGCCGTTCCTCGGCAGCGGCTTCGTCCCCACCGCCTCGCTGCCGACCGGAATGCGCTGGTTCGCCGAGTACGAACCCTTCACCCCGGTCAACGAGACCCTGCGCGGCCTGCTGACCGGCACGAGGATCGGCGACAACCTGAGCATCACGATCGCGTGGTGCGCGGGAACCGCAGTGCTCTCCTACGTCTGGTCCCGGCGGCTCTACGAGCGCGAACCGCGTCCGAGCTGAGGTTTTCAGATCACAGGAGGCGAATCCCAGGGCTCTCAGACTGATGTCTGAGAGCCCTGTTTTGCCAGGGTGGTGATGTCGGTTGCCGTCCCTGGCTCTAGACGAGCACTCGCGCAAGATGGTCAGCGAGGTCCGTGAGCCGATCCGGCTCTGCGCTGCGACCTGCACGGGCGAATCGGTGCCGACGCCGCCAGAATGCCGATTCGACCGCACGGAACTGAGCCCAGCGACGGACGCGCTCACCATCGAGTTCCGCGGCTTCGGCAAACATCTCCAGGCAGCGCGCAACAGCCCCGTCGAGCTCATCTTCCTCAAGCAGGGCGAACACGTGTGTCTTCAGAAAGGTGCCGCCGTCGTACGCCGGATCTCCCACGAGCCCTTTCGGATCTACCGCCAGCCACGGCTCGCGCTCTGCGCTGAGGATGTTGCGCGCGTGCAAATCACCATGGATCACAACCTCGGGCTGATCAGTCCCAAGCTCACGAAGCGTCGCGACCGCCGCCTGAACAACGCGCCTCGACAGCGCGTGCGCGAAGTCCGCGGCATCTCGGCGTAGGGACTCCTCCCACTGCCCCACGTGATCGCGCAGCCGCGGCAGGCCGGCAGTCGCCGGGATGGCCAGCCGCCTGTTGACCCGCCCGGCGATCCCCACGACCTCGTCGTTGTCGCCCAGTTCCGCAAGCGTCCGTGAGCCCGCTCGCTCAAGCAGCATCGCGAAGCATTCATCCTCGCGCTCGTAAAGCAGCACAGCCCCCTGCCCCTTCCAGGCCGCGAACGCGTCCGGCTCGCAGACATTGCCGGGATGAGGGAACGAGACCTTGATGACAGCAGGACCTTGATCACGCAGCACTGGAACGATCACGCCGATCTCGCCATGCATGACCGGCCCATCGGCCCGGCACCCCCACCGCTCGAACAGCGTCGCGACGATCTCCGGCAGCGCGGCCAACCACCGCTCACCACGCTCCCCCTCACGTTCGATCGTGCTTCGTACAAACACCTCCGGAACCTCGATCACGCAAGCACCCTATGAGCGCGCCGACTTCTGGGACACGCCACTGCCTTGAGAGAGCCGTAGAGCACTGTCATCTGGTGCCGGCCGGTCGCGTCCGTGCTGGCCTGCTGCTCGCCCGCTGTCGCGTGGTGTCGTCCCTTGTCCGCCGTTGCCGTGCGATTCGCTGAGTTTCCGCTGACTTCAGACGTTGACCTCTCCGAGGTGGAAGCCTCCATCGGTCCCGGCGGGTGGCCCTCGGAACCGCTGGCGTTCGATATGCCCTCACACCAGCTGTGAGCCAGCCATCCGAGCCCGAGCGCCCGCCGTCGACTCCGAGCACACAGCCCGCCAGGGACGCCGACCTCTACCAACCCACGAAAAGCGACCTGCTTGCCTGGGCTGGCATGACGCACGTCACCTGCGCTCGGTCAGCCATCATCGCCGCCTGGCGCATCCCCGACGCCGACAAGGCCATCCTGACGCGTACGGGGATACCCGTCGTCGACCAGTTGATCGAATACGCTGACATCCAGGCTGAGCCGGAACCTCAACTGCCCACCGACGACGGGCGGCTGCTGTACCGCCTGACCCGCAACCACCACGGCCAGAAGAGTCTCACCTGGGCATTCGGCATCGAGCCAGACACCGGCGCGGTCTACTACGTGCTGCCCGACGCCGAACCCTGGTTCGCTGGCTCCTCGGCCCGCCACTGGATCAGCCTCCTGCACCACTACGGTCAACACGTCGCTGCCTCGAGCAGGCTGACCAACCCCGACAACTATGAGGAGGAGGAGGTCCTAGCCGAACTGCGCACACTAGCCCAGGAGCTGAAAGGAATCGACCCGCCGGCCTTCGCCGGCTACCACGGCTTCATCTGGGCGGAATTCCTCGAACGGTGGCTGTGGTGACAGCAATGACAGCCCGCCGGGAGTTGAACCACTGACCTCCTCCGTGTCAGAGCGGATTCCGGGTCTCGGCTGGTGCGTCCTGTTGTCGTCCACCATGGTCTGTTGCTGGGCGTTTGTCGTCTGCTGTCGGCTGGTGTCGTCTGTTGGCGGGCATTTCGCTGACTTCTGGCTGACTCGAAAGGCGCCTGCCCGGAGCGGTCAGCGCGCTCTATAGTTCGCACGTGAATAGCGTCGAGTTCAAGGTTAGGCAGCGCCGATGGCTCCTGGGATGGTCGGCACTCAGCTTCGCGCTCGGGATAGGCGCCGCAGGCAGCACGGTAACCGGTGCGCATCTCCTACGAGGCGACGTGACGACCATGCTCATCGCGTGGGGTGCTTTAGCGGGGCCGTACCTTCTCGACTTGGCCTCGGGCAGGACCGTCATCACCGACACCGACATCTCGACGCGCTCACTCTTTCGACGCCGGTCGTGCAACTGGGGTCAGGTCAAAGGCGTGGACGTTTCGGTTAGCCGAGGCCGTGGAGGCACCAGTTCGTGGATAGTCCTCCACCAGGTCACCGGGAGACCCATCACCCTCAGGGCGCCATTCATGACAGGCGGCGGCCAGGACCTGTACTTCGAAGAAGCACTTTCGCTGGTGAACAGGCGGAAGCCCTACCGCGCTGGCCGTTCGAAGCCCTAGTCAACAACTTGCTGGGCCCCAGCCCACAGAGCGGGGATGATCCGAGTTGACCGCCACCACCCTCCCAACCGCAGCCTTGCCCGTCATCCATCCCCGAGGCGGTCCGCCGGAGACGTTGCTTGTCGCTCTTCTCCCTCGCTGCGTGCGGCTACGTGGCGTCGTCCAGGTGCTCACGGTCCTCGGGAGTCCCGCCGATGGCTCCGGCCGCGGTGCTCCTGGGCGTGGTGGTCGACTCTGCACCCGTGCGTCTGTCTGGTGCTCGTTGGAGTCGGCTCGGGCGGCGACGGGCGCACCCGACCGCAGGGAGAGTGCCTTGATCCGTGAGTTCGATCTCGCCGAGGACGATCTTGCGGCCCTCGGCAGCCGAGCGCAGTCCGGCCTGGGCCAGGCGCACACCGCGGGCGCCGGCGAGGAAGTCGTAGGGGTGTGCGCCGTCGCCGACGACGTAGCGGATGAACTGCTCCCACTGGGCCTTGAATCCGTTATCGAACACGGCGTTGTCCGGCACCTGCTGCCACTGCCCGCGGTAGCCGCCGACTTCGGCGAGGTCGGGGTTCCACACCGGTTTCGGGGTGGCGGCCCGGTGCTGGATCACGCACCGGTGCAGGCCCGCTACCGCGCTGCCCTCGGTCCCGTCGACCTGGAACTCGACGAGCTCGTCGCGGTGCACGCGCACCGCCCAGGACGAGTTGAGCTGGGCGATGACGCCGCCGGCGAACTCGAAGATCGCGTAGGCCGCGTCATCTGCAGTGGCCTGATACGGCTTGCCCTGCTCGTCCCAGCGTTGCGGGATGTGCGTGGCGGTGACCGCAGTGACGGCTTCGACTTGGCCGAAGAGGTTCTCTAGAACGTAGTTCCAGTGGCAGAACATGTCGGTGGTGATGCCGCCGCCGTCCTCGAGCCGGTAGTTCCAGCTCGGGCGCTGGGCGCCCTGCCAATCGCCCTCGAAGACCCAGTAGCCGAATTCGCCGCGCACCGACAGGATCCGGCCGAAGAACCCGGCGTCGATCAGGCGCTTGAGCTTGAGCAGGCCCGGGAGGTACAGCTTGTCGTGCACGACGCCGTTCTTCACCCCGGCCGCCGCAGCCGCCTCGGCCAGGCGAAGCGATCCCTCGACGGACTCTGCGATGGGCTTCTCGGTGTAGACGTCCTTGCCGGCGGCGACGGCCTTGAGGATCGAGGCTTCGCGCACGGAGGTGAGCTGGGCGTCGAAGTAGATGCGCAGGTCGTCCTCCGCCAGAATCTCGTCCAGGTCGGTACTCCAGCGGGCGATGCCGTGGCGCTCGGCGATGTCGCTGATCTTCTCGGCGTTGCGGCCCACCAGGACGATCTCGATGGGCTGTCGGGTGCCGTCGGTCAGCTCCACGCCGCCTTGGTCGCGGATGGCCAGCAGAGAACGGACAAGGTGTTGGCGGTAGCCCATCCGGCCGGTGGCGCCGTTGACGATGATGCCGAGAGGCTTTCGGGCCATGCTGAAGCTCCCTGTATGGTCACGCGTCCGGGCCGAGGCGGCGGACCGGGTCGTAGGCGTGCAGGAACCCACACATGCCCAAGGTGGTGTGCGGCGGGCTGGGGATGCGCTGGACCGAGGCGTCGCGCAGGTGCGCGACCCGCCCGTCACGCAGGGCCCTGACATTATCGAGGGCGGCTGCGGCCGTGGCCGCGGCGCCGTCCTCGATCAGGCGTTGCCATTCGGCCAGCCGCGGGGAGACGAGAGCGGCGGCTTGTCGGTGGAAGTCGTCGAGGGCTGCGTGGTTTCCCCGCTCCCATTGCCGCAGGAGGTCGGTGAAGCCCTCGATGGCAAGATCGCGCCGGGCACGGGCGCGCTCCGCGCTGGGTTCGCCGTCGGTGTCGAGCACGGATGCGGCGCTCCCGTAGCCCTCAGCTGTGAGGTGCGCGGGCGGGAAGGTCATCACGGCGTCGCCGGCCTCGGGTAGGCCGGAGTTCTGCATGATGACGAGTACGCGCAGGTCGCCGTCGTTGATGGCGCGGTGGATGGTGCCCGGGGTGAACCAGACGACGTCGCCGGGTTCGAGGCTCTGCACGGTGGGCCCGCTGTGACTCAGCGTCTGCAGCCGTCCCCGGCCGCCGACGACGACGTACGCCTCCGTGCACGTCAGGTGCATGTGCGGCGAGCCGCCGTGTTCGTCGTCGGCGGTCGGCCAGGGGTAGGCGGTCAGCTCGCTGATGCCGACGGCGCCGGGGAACTCCGGATACGCCCGCCCGGCTGCGGCGCTCACAGCGCGAACTCGTCCGCTATCGGCTCCAGGGCAGCGCGGTCGGTTGAGTGGTCGATGAAGACGAACCGGTGGCGCAGCCGTAGGGTGTCTCCGGGTTCGAGCTTGATCTCGGTGTCGAAGGCCGGGGAGGGGTTGAGGCAGGCGAAGGGATCGCTGCGGGAGAACCAGGTGAGCGGGACCTCGGCCGAGGACGTGCCGGCGAAGGCGAGGACAGTGGCGCCGCCGTCGATCTCGTCGTGCTCGCCGCTGATCGCGGCCCACGCGCCGCGCGAGCCCATGACCGTGTCGTTCTCCGCGCCGTCGGCGAGGATGCTCGCGCCGGTGAACGCGCGCGGGCCCCGCCAGAACAGGCCGGTGTACCCGGCGTTCGGGCGGCCGTGGGTGCTCGGGCTGCCCAGGTCCAAGGTCACCTCGTGCACGTTGGTCAGGTCGGTGGCGAAGTCCAGGGCCCAGATGCCGCGGGCCGCGTCGGCGCCGTGGAAACGCAGGGTCCTGGTCTCCTCGATCCACCGTTCGTCGGTGGAGGCGACCCAGTCGAGCCGTTCGACCACGCTCGCGTCGGTCGCGTCTGCGTCGCAGTGCTCGAAGGAGCTGTGCAGCTGGCGGCCGTGGTTCTCGCGCCAGACGTAGCCGTGGCCGGGTGCGCCCTGTTCGAAGCTCGGGCCGCCCCAGAAGTTCTGGCCGGACAGGTGCGACCAGGTCAGCTGCAGTCCTTTGTGCCAGCGGTGGTCCCAAGGGCGGTAGACGCCGACGGGCGCGCCGGAGAGGGTGCGCAGCGGGTAGAGGTAGGGCTTCGGCGACTCGGTCAGGGGCGTGTCCGGCCGGTAGACGTAGCTGGCGACCTGGATGCCACCGATGGTGACAGCGAGGGCGGTGCTGTCGTTGTCGTCGCGCAGGTGGAAGACAGTGTCAGACACGGACGGTCTCCTTCTCGGTGCTCGTGTCCAGGGCGCCGCTCATGGAGCGGTAGTACGGGTTTTCGGGTCCGGGCGGGGCGGTCACGGGCCGGCCGGTGGCGGCGGATTCGTAGAGCGCCGCGATGAATCCGAGCACGCGCCGTCCGTCATCGCCGGAGGCCTCGGGACGCCGTCCGGCGCGCAGGTCCTCGAGCAGGTGGCGCAGCTGTGCGGTGTGGCTGCTGGCCTCGTCGAGCTCAGGCGCGCCGAGGTCGGCCGCGGTGTCCTCGGCCCGGTGCGGGGCCGGGGTCCAGGTCCAGTCGGTGTTGTCGTATCCGTACAGGTGGGTGAGCTCGACGGTCGCTTCGGGGAAGTCGAAGCGCAGGTAGCTGGTCTCGCGCGGAGACAGGACACTGTTGACCATGGAGACCATGGCGCCGGAGGCGAACCGGACGATCGCCATGGATGCGTCTTCGGTCTCGACGTCGCGGGCGAGGGTGCCGGCTGCGGCGCGAACCTCGGTCCACTCCCCCATCAGCGCGAGCATCAGGTCCATCTGGTGGATGCCGTGGCCCATGGTCGGGCCGCCGCCCTCGGTCGCCCACTTCCCGCGCCACGGAACCTCGTAGTAAGCATCATTGCGGTACCAGAGGGTGTGGCAGATCCCGACGAGCGGCGCCCCGAGCGTTCCGGTGCGGATGTGCTCGCGCAGGGCGCGGGCGGCCGAGCCGAAGCGGTGCTGGAAGACGTAGGAGACGTAGGGCCCGTCGGTACCTTCGTGGGCTGCGATCTCGTCGTATTCGGCCAGGGACAGGGTCGGGGGCTTCTCGCACCACACCGACACCCCCCGCTGGAGGCAGGCGATGATCGCGTCGCGGTGGGCGATCGGCGGGGTGCAGACGATAGCGAGGTCCGCGCGGGTCTCTTCCAGCATCTCCTCGAGGTCGCCGTACGCGGCGGGTATCTCCCACCGTTCGGCGAACGCGCGGGCCCGGTCGATGTCGACATCGAGGACGGCGACGGTCTCCACGGGCGTGTTCTGGGCGCGCAGGGCGGGCAGGTGGCAGGTCTCGGCGATGTTTCCGGCGCCGATGATCGCCACCCGTACGGGACGGGCGGGGTCGGTCATGGTGGTCCCTTGTTTGTTTCAAAGAGCACGGTGTTCAGAAGGCGCAGCAGGTCAGGAGCGGTGGTTCGGCCGGGCCAGCGTCTGGGCGGGGTTGGCGAACCGCAGGCTCACCAGCAGTCCGAGCAGTGCGATGGCCATGTAGAACACCGTCATCGCGGCGGTGAGGGCGGGCGGCGGGCCGCCGGGGTCCGACAGCGCGCCGAAGATGGTGACCACGAGGGTCTGGGTCTTGGCCCCGGAGACGAAGAAGGTCAGCTCGAAGGAACCGAGTACCCGCACCAGGCTCAGCACGCCGGCCGCGACGATGCCGGGGGTGAGCAGCGGGACCAGGACCCTGCCGAACAGCTGCAGGTTGTTCGCGCCGAACACCTTCGCGGCGTTCTCGACGTCCGGGGAGATCTGCTCGACGAACGGCACCGTGATCAGGATGACGAGCGGGAGGATCGGCACCAGGTTGACCAGGATCACCGACAGCAGCGTGCCGCCGATCCCGAGCCGGTACATCAGGGCCGCGAGCTGCACCGCGTAGGTGAGCGACGGGAGGATCACCGGCAGCAGCGCGAACAGCAGGATCGCGTTGCGGCCGGGGAACTTCTTGCGGGCCAGGACGTACCCGGCCGGCACTCCGATCGCCAGGGCCACGAGCACGTCCACGATGGCCACTTCGAAGGTGACCTCGATGGACTGGGCCAGGCCGGGAGTGTGCCAGGCCTGGCGGAACCAGTCGAGGGTCCAGCCGCCGGGCAGCCAGCTTCCGCCCCAGGACGTGCCGAGCGAGGTGACGATCACCGAAACGAGCACGGACAGCAGGGTCGCGGCGAACACGCCCGCGACGATCCAGGTGAGTACCGCGGTGACGGTGGGGCGGCGGCGCGCGGCGGCCGGGGCTTCGGTTTTCGGGACCGGAACGGGTGCGAGTGTCGTGGAGGTCATGTCAGCCCTTCCCGCCGATGGCCGCGCCCTTGAACAGCCGGCCGCGGATGAAGACGACCAGGCCGAGGATCAGCAGTTCGATCGCGGTGAGCACGATCGCGATCGCCGAGGCCTGGGTGTAGTCGGAGTTCTGCGATGCGGCCTGGTAGATCGGGATGGTCAGCACATGGGTCTGGTTGTCGGGCTGGCCCACGAGGATCGCCGAGGGGAAGATCGCGAACGCCTCGACCAGGGCCAGCATGAACGCTGTCAGGATCCCGGGAGCCGCGAGTGGCAGGATGATCCGCCAGAACCGGGCCGCCCGGCCGGCGCCGAGCGAGGCCGCCGCGTGCTCGAGCGAGCGGTCGATGCCGCCGAAGAACCCCATCATCATCAGGAACGCGAGCGGGAGCGTGGTGAGCACGGCCGCGATGAACGTGCCCCAGTAGTTGTAGATCAGGTTCGCCGAGCCGAGCCCGACTGCCTTCAGGACGAGGTTGAGCCAGCCGAAGGGCGAGAAGACCCGGGGCATGCCCTGGGCGATCAGGATGCTGCCGAACGTGATCGGCAGCATCACCACCAGCGTGACGATCTTTCGTCCCCGGAAGTCACGACGGCACTGGTAGGCCAGCGGAGCCGCGATCCCGACGCTGACGAGGGCGACCGGCAGGGCGAGGCGCAGCGTCTTGAGGATCGAGCCGGCCTGGTAGGGGTCGGAGAAGAAGTTCTTGTAGTTCGCCAGCGCCCCGCCGCCGTTCACCGGCTCGAAGGAGATCGAGACGCCGTAGATGAACGGGTAGAGGAACAGCCCTGCGATCACGGCGACCGCGGGAAGGAGCAGGAGCAGGGACCAGTCGATGCCGCGCTCGGCCAGCCGGTGGCGTATCGGGCGGCGCGGATCGAGCGAGGAGACAGGGATGTCGGTCATGGCGCGCCGGCCTCGACGTCGAGCTCGCTGCGGTCCAGCCCGCCCTGGTAGACCAGCACCCGGTCCGGACGGGCCGTCAGGGCGAGCGTGGAACCGGCCACCACGGGCAGGTCGGTCTTCAAGTGCAACACGCCGCCCGCGGCGGTGCGTGCCTGGACCGAGAGCTCACGTCCGTGGAACTCCACCACCTCCGCGACCGCCTTGATCGCGTTCGGGTCTGACTCCGCGCCGATGGTCAGGTCCTCCGGGCGGACCGCGACCGTCACCCCGGCACCGGAGGCGAGTCCGGTGCCGGAGATCAGGGTGCCGGTCACGGTCGTGGCGAACGCCGTGACCGACACCTGCGCGCCGGAGCCGGACTCCAGGAACTGGGCCGGGAACAGGTTGCGGTAACCCATGAACCCGGCGACGTACGCACTGGCCGGATTCGTATACACCTCTTGCGGAGTGCCGGTCTGCTCGAGGCGGCCCTTGCGCAGCACGACCAGTCGGGTTGCGAGCGAGAGCGCCTCTTCCTGGTCGTGGGTGACGTAGAGAACCGTCAGCCCGCGCTCCTGGTAGATCCGCTTGATCTCGGTGCGCATCTCGATGCGCAGCGCGGCGTCGAGGTTCGAAAGCGGCTCGTCCATCAAGACCACTTCGGGTTCGATCGCCAGGGCCCGGGCGATCGCGACGCGCTGCTGCTGACCGCCCGAAAGCTGTGAGGGCAACTTGGCCGCGTGCTCCTCGAGCTGCACGGTGCGCAGCGCCGCGAGCGCGCGCTCCTGCCGCTCCCGGCGCGCCACCTTGCGCATCGCCAGCCCAAACTCGACGTTCTTGCGCACACTCAGGTGCGGGAAGAGCGCGTAGTTCTGGAACACCATCCCGAAGCCGCGCTTCTCGGTCGGCTGGGTGTCGATGCGTTCGCCGTCGCGCCAGATCGAGCCGCGGGTGAGCGGCTGCAGGCCGGCGAGGCAGCCCAGTGCGGTCGACTTGCCGCACCCGGAGGGGCCGAGCAGGGCCACGAACTCTCCGCGGCCGAGCTCGAGGTCGAAGTCGGCCAGGGCGGGCGGGTTCTTACCGTAGGCCCGGGTGACCCCGCGCAGCGAAAGCTTCTCGAATCCCACGCTCGTGGTCCTCACGTTCAGGTCGGTCATCGTGCCGGCCATGGATCAGCTACCGACCTTGGCGCCCACATTGCGCTGCCAGAGGCTGAAGGCCTGCTGCATGTTCGCCGGCGTGAGCGGAGTACGGACATTGCCGCCGGCGAGCGCGGACGGGAAGAAGTCCGGACGGCCCCACTGCGCGATGAACGCGGTCACCGCGGAACCGGAGTTCTGCGCCGTGACGTTCTTGTTCGCCGTCGTCAGCACGCCGGTGGTCAGCCGCATCTGCTGTGCCGGAGCCGAGACCATGTACGACTCGAGTTTGAGGTCCACGTACAGCGTCTGGGCGTTCACCCCGGCCGGGATCATCGCGTAGTGCCCGTCGCTGATCCAGTTCTGGTCGGAGAACAGTGCGATGCCGGTGTTCGCGGGCCAGGTCCCGGACTTCCGATTGGACACGTCGTGCGCGATGATCGTCGGGATCAGATCGAGCTGCCCGGCGCCGAACTGCTGGGCCAGGATCGTCGAGCTGGTCGGGTAGCTGCTGACGTACTGCCCGAGCTGCTGAAGGTACGCCCAGGTCTTGGTCCAGCCGTTGACGGGGTCAGACGGGTCCGAGTCGCCGAGCATGTACGGCAGCGCCTCGATGAACGCGCGGCCGGAACCGGAGTTGGCCGGCTCGGCGTAGGAGAACTTGCCCGGGTGCGCCTTCGCCCACGCCAGGATCGCCGCCGGCGTCGTCGGCACCTGGCTCGCGCTCACCACAGACGGGTTGTAGTCCACGAACGGGCCGTTGGGGTCGTAGTTGACCAGCAGGCCGTACCCGTTCGACATGCTCTGGAAGTTCGCCCGGCCCTCGTCCTGGATGGTGGAGAGCACTGGCAGGCTCGTGATCTGCTCCGGCAACTGCTGGAGCAGCACGTGCTGCGCCTCGCCGGCGCCGAGCACGTCCGGGCCGCCGAGCACCAGCGAGGTGCTCACCGAGTTGCCCATCTGCTGCGCCTTGATCTTCCCGGTCACATCGGTGGCTGCCGCGGTCTGGTAGGTGACCGAGGAGACGAGGTCCGGGTTGTCCTTCACGAACTGCGCTATCGCGGCCTGTCCGCCGCCGGTGAGGTCGCCGCCCCCGTCCAGGATCGTCAGCGCGATCGGGCTGGTCGGCTTGACCGGCACCAGCGGGTTCGAGGACGACGACGAGGAGGAGGTGGCGCTGCCGGGCGCGCCGCAAGCGGAGATCAGGGCAGTGGTCAGCACCGCCGCGGCGGCACCTGACAGGACTCTCGAGGCCCGAAACACCTTGAGGTTAGCGCGCTGTGTCATCAATGATCCTTCCGTGGCACACCAATGTGCCGTAAAGCACCGGTTGAGGCGATAGCCGGACCGGGAGCAAGTGGAGGGGACGAGCCGTTCATCGGTTCTCAACGGCGCGGAGTTGAACATAGTGATCGATCACCCTAGGCGTCAAGACTTCTGGTGGTGATCGATCACTTTTCTTGCCCAAGGTCTACCTGACCTGCTACTTCAGAGAAACTCGCGGGCTCCCGCTACCGCGGCGCGGGCCCGGAGGAGGCGCGCGGGATCAGCGTGAACAGGCCCTCGATCTCGATGGAGGGCTTCGGCTCGTCGCGGATGAGCGCGATCAGCTGCCCCATCGCCTGACGCCCGATCGTCTCGCGGTCGGAGGCGACGGTGGAGATGGACGGCAGGAAGTACTCGGTGAACTGCTCGTTGTCCCAGCCGAACACGCTCACCTCTTCGGGCACGCGGACTCCGCGGTCCTGGAAGCCGCGGATCACACCCATGGCCACGTAGTCGTTCGCGGCCAGTACCGCCGTCACACCGGAATCCGCCGACAGTTCCCGGGCCGCGTCGTACCCGGAGCCGACCGACCAGTCCCCCTCGACCACCCCGTAGTTCTCCAGCCCGAGCTCCTCGAGCGTCTGCTCGTAGACGAGTCGCCGGTTGAGCGCGGAAGCCCAGTCGGGCGAGCCCGCCACATGCAGGAAGCGTCGATGCCCGAGCTCGGCGAGATGACGCACGATCATCCCGGCCGGCCGGCCGTCGGCCAGATCGCCGCGCGCGTGCATCCGGTCGTCGTACTCGCCGTAGACCACGATCGGCCGGTTGCCCGCCGCCTCGATGACCTGGTCGCTCAGCGGCGTGAAGGAAAGCACGCCTTCGACTTGCTGACTGTCGAGCAGCGAGAGCGTGCCCTCGGCCCGGCGGGTCTCATCGCCCTCGAGACCGACCACGTCCGTGGTGTACCCGGCCGCACGCGCCGCCCCGGACGCCCCGCGCAGCACCGGTATCGGGACGAAGGTCGTCAGCTCCGGCAGCACGATCGCGATCCGGTTGGTCCGGCGCGTGCGCATGGACCGGGCGACGAGGTTGGGCTTGTAGTCGAGCTCCTTGACCGCCTTGTCGATCTTCTCCCGAGTCGCAGGCCGCAGCCCGCCCTCGTTGCGCAGGTACCTCGACACCGTCTGATGCGAGACGCCCGCCGCGTGCGCGACATCCCAGATCGTCGCCCGCTTGCGGCCGTTTTCGGACTCACCTGTCATGAGCCGGCTGCCACCCCTCTCCGTACGAGAACCACCGGTCGCCGTCGATGCCTACGCGGGCCCACGGTATAGCCGACGCGGCCGCGCCGGACAGTGCCGCGCACAGACATCGCCCACCAGCGCGAAGCACATCCGGCCATCATAGGGTGATCGATCACTTCATGTCTCTTGACGCCAAGTGTGATCGATCACTATCTTCCTCGATGCCGCCCGCCCACCACGGTTGCCCGCCGCGAGTGCCTGGCGGCCGGTTGACCGTACTTATACGTACGGACCCTCACCCCGGTTGAACCTGGAAGGCGACACGATGAAGTGGACTTCCCTCCCCCGACGGCTGCACAGCGGGCGAAAAGCCCTGGCCGTCATAGGCACGCTGGCGATGGCGACGAGCGGCCTGGCGATCTCGGCGGCCTCACCGGCCGCCGCGGCTACCGGCACGACGTACTACGTATCCACCTCCGGCAGCGACTCGAACTCCGGCACCAGCTCAAGCTCGCCGTGGAAGACGCTCGCGAAGGTGAACGCCACCACGTTCCAGCCCGGCGACCAGATCCTGTTCCAGGACGGGGGAACCTGGACCGGGCAGCTGTGGCCCAAGGGCTCAGGCTCCTCGAGCGCCCCGATCACGATCGCCGGCTACGGATCCGGCGCCAAGCCGGCCATCGCCGGCGCCGGGACCGTGCCCGACACGGTGAAGATCTGGGACCAGCAGTACTGGACCATCACCGGCATCGACGTCTCCAACAACGCGGGCAGCTCAGCGTCGAACCTCGGGGACTTCCGCGGCATCCACATCGGCGGCGACGACAGCCAGGCCCTCTCCGGCTTCACCATCAACGCCGTCAACGTGCACGACGTGACCGGCGTGGACGACTGGATCGGCGGCTCCACCTCGAACAACAAGACCGGAATCAACTTCCAGATGGGCTGGGACCGGGCCAAGGACACCGGCGGCATCGTGTTCAACACCACCGTGCCCGACATCGCCTCACCGCCGAGCACAGCGACGACCCTGAACGACATCACCATCGAGAACTCCTCGATCGAGAACACCTCCTGGGGCGGGATCGTCCTCAAGCAGTACACCGGCGACGCGCCGGGCGCCGTGGCGACCGGATGGGGCGTGCCCAGCTCCTCCACCGACTCGCGCTACGCACCGTTCACCAACGTCACGATCGAAGGCAACTACATCACCCAGCAGGGCACCGCCTACGGCTCCAACGGCATACTCATCGCCGATGTGCGCAACAGCGTGGTGCAGAACAACCTCATCAACCAGGTCGGCACCTGCGGCATCGAACTCGACTACTCCGATGTCGCCAGCGTGCAGCACAACGAGGTCACCGGCACCACCGTCAAGGCCGGCGGCGGCGACTCGAACGGCATCGACACCGACATGGGCACCACGAACATGACGGTGCAGTACAACTACCTGCACAACAACGACGTCGGGTTCCTCGTCTACCAGATCCACTGGGGCAACAGCGTCTGGCGCTACAACGTCATCACCAACAGCAGCAAGTACTCCATGCAGCTCGGCTCCGTGAGCAGCGCCACCGCACAGATCTACAACAACACCTTCTACAACACGTCATCGTCCATGGCGTGGCTCATGACCGCGAGCAACTACGCGTTCACAAACGACATCTTCTACACCACCGTCGCTTCGCCGACCATGGCGTCGGGCACCGGGGTGGTCTACAACAAGAACCTCTACGGCGGCACCTCGCCGACCGTCCCGTCCGGCGATGCCCATGCCATCACCGGCGACCCCCGATTCGCCAACCCCACCGCCGGCGGAACCGGCACCCAGGCGACCGGACCGGATCTCAGCGCCGGGCTCAACTGGCAGATCGCCGCGACCTCACCGGCCGCCAACGCGGGTGTGACCATCGCGAACAACGGCGGCATCGACTACAACGGCGCCACCGTCCCGACCGTGCCGGACATCGGCGCCCTCCAGCACAGCACCTCGACCCAGAACCCGGCGTTCAAGGACACCTTCGACTCACTCGCCACCGGCGCCCTGGCCACCGGAACCGACGGCTGGACCGTCACCTCCACCGGCAACGCAGTGAACGTGGTGGCCACGCCGAGCTCCACCGACCACAGCGTCGAGCTCATCCGCACCGCGAACACCGGCGGCACCCCGGGTACGAACATCACCCATGCCTTCTCCAGCGGTCTGACCGGCAGCTTCTCCGTCTCCGCTGACGTCATGCGCGACTCGAGCACCAGCGGCACCGGCTACTTCTGCCTGCCCTACCTCTACAACTCCTCGGGCGCCCCGGTGATCAGCGTCGCGTTCAGCAACGGCGAGATCGAAGCCTACGAAGGCACGACCCTGACCAACATCGAGGCCTACACGCTCGGCAGCTGGTACCACATCGAACTCGACGTCGACACCGCCAGCCAGACCTTCACCCTCTACATCAACGGAGTCGAAAAAGTCTCCGGCGCCGGCTTCCGCGCAAGCGCCACCAGCATCAACAGCCTGGCGTTCTACGCCAACGCCTCCAACTACGGCGACGCGTACGTCAACAATGTGACCGTCTCGTAGTCGGGAGGCACGTCACCGGCACG
The DNA here is from genome assembly GCF_000504285.1 of Actinospica robiniae DSM 44927. Lineage (NCBI taxonomy): Bacteria > Bacillati > Actinomycetota > Actinomycetes > Catenulisporales > Actinospicaceae > Actinospica > Actinospica robiniae. Next base: position 3,937,957 of record NZ_KI632511.1, read on the forward strand.
GTCAGTTCCGCCACATCAGCTCACGGCGCGCGGCAGATTGCCGGCGCTCTCACCAAGTCGGCTCCGGCGAAGCCGGAGCCGACTTCTGGGACCGGACTGGTCCGCGACTCGGGCCGGATCGAGAACGAACCGGGGCGTGCCTGTCATACTGGGGCGACGCCGTGCGCCGGATCGGGTCTGGATACACCGGACCTGACTCGGTATCAGGTGTGAAGTCACGGGTCGGTGATGTCCCGCGGGATGCGCCGGGCATCCTGCGGCCGCCCGGGTGCAGGAGGCCGCGGTGACCGATCGTCAGGACAGAGCCACGCCCGAGCCGCCCGAGCCGCCCGGGGCGGGCGCGGCATCGGGGCACGGCCCCGGAACGCGGGACACGCTGCGGCTCGCGGTCGTGGTCGGCGCGCTCGGCGTGGTCTTCGGCGACATCGGGACCAGCCCGATCTACACGCTCCAGACCGTGTTCAACCCCTCCGACCCGCATCCGGTCCCGGTCAGCAGCCAGAACGTCTTCGGCGTCGTCTCGCTCGTGTTCTGGTCCGTGACGATCATCGTCACGGTCACCTACGTGCTGCTCGCGATGCGCGCCGACAACGACGGCGAGGGCGGCATCATGGCCCTGATCACGCTGCTGCGGCCACCGGGCGGTCGGCGGGGACGGCGGCACGCGGCGGTGCTGGCGGCGCTGGGGCTGTTCGGCGCCTCGCTGTTCTTCGGCGACAGCATGATCACCCCGGCGATGTCGGTGCTCTCGGCGACCGAGGGGCTCAAGGTGGTCGAACCCTCGCTCGCCGACCTGGTCGTGCCGGTCACCGCGGTGATCATCCTGGTGCTGTTCCTGGTGCAGCGCCGCGGCACCGCGGCGGTCGGCCGGATCTTCGGGCCAGTGATGGTGCTGTGGTTCGTCGCGATCGGCCTGAGCGGCGTCGGCGGCATCACCGAGCACCCCGACATCCTCAAGGCCCTGTCGCCGACCTACGCGCTCGGCTTCCTCGCCGGCCACTTCGGCATCGGCTTCTTCGCCCTGGCCGGCGTCGTGCTCGCGGTGACGGGCGCGGAGGCCCTGTACGCCGACATGGGGCATTTCGGCCGCAGGTCGATCACCTGCGGCTGGCTGCTGCTGGTCTTCCCCGCGTGCACGCTGAGCTACCTCGGCCAGGGCGCGCTGATCCTCGACGACCCGGCCAACGTCTCCGGCCCCTTCTTCCTGCTCGTGCCCGGCTGGGCGCGGCTGCCGATCGTGCTGCTCGCCACCGCGGCGACGGTGATCGCCTCGCAGGCCGTGATCACCGGCGCCTACTCGGTCACCTCCCAGGCCGCCCAGCTCGGCTACCTGCCCAGGCTGCGGATCGCGCACACCTCGGAGCACCGGATCGGCCAGGTCTACGTGCCCTGGATCAACTGGCTGCTGATGGTCGCGGTGCTCACCCTGGTCTTCGCCTTCCGCAGCTCGGCCGCCCTGGCCTTCGCCTTCGGCATGGCCGTGACCGGCACGATCACCATCACGACCCTGCTGTTCTTCTCCTACGCCAGGGCCCGGTGGGGCACGCCGCTGTGGCTGCTTGCCCCCGGCGCGGCCGTCCTGCTGGCGGTGGACGTGCTCTTCGTCGCGGCCAACCTGACGAAGCTGATCCACGGCGCGTGGCTGCCGCTGCTGATCGGGCTGGTCGCGTTCGCCGTGATGACCACCTGGCGGCGCGGCCGCGAGATCGTCTCGGCCGAGCGGGCCCGGCGCGAGGGCCCGCTGCGCGAGTTCGTCGAGCAGCTGCGGGCCGAGGAGCTCGGGACGCACCTGGTGCCCGGCACGGCCGTCTTCCTCAACCGCGGCAAGGCGAGCGCACCGCTGGCCATACGCGCGAACGCCGAGCACAACCACGTGCGGCACGAGCACATCGTGATCATGTCGGTCGAGACCGAGCCGGTGCCGCGGGTCCCGGCCGAGCGCAGGATCGAGGTCGACGACCTCGGCTACACCGACGACCGGATCATCCACGTCACCGCCCGGTTCGGCTACATGGAGACGCCGAACGTCCCCGCGGCGCTGCGGCTGGTGGACCCGGCTCTGACCGAGGGGGAGCTGGACCTCGAGAACGCGTCCTACTTCCTCTCGACGATCGAGCTGGACCGCGGCGACGCGCCGACGATGGCGCCGTGGCGCAAACGGCTGTTCATCGCCACCTCCTACATCACCGCCGACGCCGCCGAGTACTTCGGCCTGCCCCGCAACCGCACCGTCATCATGGGCTCGCAGATCGAGGTGTGACGGCCGCCGAATCTCGGAGTGCGCGTCGCACTCCGCCGGACGCTGTGCTGATGCCCACGCGTGCATGCATGATCCCGCAGCGCCCTTCATCCCCAGGCGGCGTCCAGCCTCTCCCAGAGCAGCCCGGCCCGTCCCCACGCCGGGTCGAGGATCGTGACTTGCCAGGCGAGGAAGAGCGAAGCGACAGCGCGGGGGCAGTCTTCGCCGTAGTAGACGCCGATGTCCACGACTGAAGCCACCGCCCCGGCCCACGTGCAGGGCTTTGCATCGCGGATGCTGACGGCGATGCGAGTCGGGTTCTCCCACGCGGGCGGCGTCGCCATGACGACGAGGTCGGTACCGAGACAGACGTTCTGGATCCGCTCGGCGGTGTCCTCGGTGCAGAAGCCGTCGACGGACGCGCGCTGCCCGCAGCCGTCAGCGAGTGCGACGCCCGGTTGAGAGTTCGTGGTGACGTAGCCGTTGCGGTTGGCGCGGGCCAGGTGCGGGATGAGCGACACCGTCTCGTCGGCGGGTCGGACCTTCCCATCCTCACCTGGGAAGTAGGCGGGCAGATAGCTGTTGCAGCCCTCGAGCCAGTCGGCCGTGAGGTTGCCGAGATCGGCGAGCGTGCGGGCGTACTGCCAGAGTTCCTGATGGGTGGTCACGGTGCTTCCTTGTCCGGTGTCTGCGTTCGCATACGTCAGGTAGCGATCATGACGGAACCTCAGGCCGCCGCATCGCGGTGGGCGGGATCGCCAACGCGGCGAACTGCGGATCCCAGATCGTCGAGGGAACGTCGAGGCAAGAAGACCCGCGCGCCGGCCGCGGTCCGGCAGCCGTCGATGGCCGGCTGAACATCGCCGTCAGTGGCGTTCTTGAACCCGACCGGCATGGACAAGCCCGAAGCCGGTTGCCGATGCACTTGGCTTTCGGAGACGAACTCACCGACCCGGTTCGCCCCCCTCACCCGAACGGCGCAATCCGAGAGGCGACGGGGGCGATAGGCGAGTTGCGTGGGAGGAGTCGAGACTCTTGGAGGTAGGGCCATGCGCAAGGTGGCAGATTGCCGGGAATACCCGAGCGAGGTGAACTGCACGCTCACCATCTCGGGCGAGGAGGACGAGGTCGTCGCCGCGGCCGCGGTGCACGCACAAACCGTGCACAAGGAGCAAGACACCCCTGAACTGCGCGAACAGATCCGCGGCATGCTCAAGGACGAGGCGGCGATCGGCTGACGGCGACGCCGAACCAGTCGAGGCCACACGGACACGCCAGAGCGAGGAAGGCGGGCCCGTCAACCTCGGACGTCGAAAGTCCCACCACTTATGCCCGTCGAAAGTCCCACCACTTATGCCCGCAGTCCTTGCACTGCCAGTAATCGCCGCGGGCTCCATGCGCACCCGATGTATTCCCGCTGCCGCACTCAGGACACTTCATCGAGCCTCCCGGATAACCTATCCAATACGGGTATGCACTTCGCGTCCCGTCTGGGGCGATGCACAGCCGCTCACCGCGAGACGGATCCACGCGTGCCCGGCCGCCGCCTGCCCGCGACCGAACGCGACCGGAGCCTCATCGTGGAACTCAACGCTCTCCCGGGTGGCGTCCAACCGACTTCCTAATGCTCCTCGCCGATCAACGCACAAGCTCGGACCGGGAAGGTCCCCATGCCCTCGACCGCCAGTGGCGCGGCGTGGAAACGGAATCCGTAGGCAGGGAGCTGTTCCAGCCCGCGAAGATGCTCCACGATGGGGATACCGGCATCCAGCAACGCGGTGTGTGCCGGCCGGGTGCCGTCGTCGGTGTCGTCGATGTTCAGGGAGTCGATCCCGACCAGCGCGGGCTGCTGCTCCGCCAGCCACTTCGCGGCGTCGGCGGAGAGGAACGGGTGTCCACTGCCGTACCGCTCAGTGCCCCAGTTCCGGTCCCAACCGGTGTGGATGAGCACGGCTTTGCCTGCGACATCGTAAGGCAGGAACACGCCACGCTCGATCGCCCGCTCCGAGCTGCCGACGGTCCGGACCACTACCCCGTCGACATCGGTGAGACGGGACAGCGGCAGCGCCGCAAGGTCTGCGCCGCCTGCGAAGCGGTGGAAGGGACTATCGACGTATGTGCCGGTATTGGCGACCATCGAGATGCTGTTGATGGAGAATTCGGTGCCGGGTTCGTAGTGGTCGCGCGACGCCTCGCGCGAGAGATGGTCACCGATCTGAGGACCGGGCAGCCCCGGGTAGGTGACCATTCCTTGCCTGATCACGTGGCTGAGGTCGACGATCGCCCGCGTGCGCCGGTGCTCGGCGCCCGCTGTCGCCCGCGATCCCTTGTGCGCCTCCCGCAGCATCAGCATATTGCTGATGTCCACCCGGTCGACCATCAACAGCCCGAGGTGGCGCACGAACAGCTCGCCCACCGCCGCGGCGGTGATCTGCGGCCCGGCCGCGTCCAGCCGGAAGTCCTGGGCCTGTAGGGCGCCGCCGTTGGCGAAGGTCACCGCGGCGTCGAATTGCACCCGCCACTGGTCGTCGTCGCTCATGACTCGATGATCTGTGAAGTCCTGCTTGATGACAAGCGCTACTTTCTGAAGTGAAGACACAGCAGAGCTTATGAAACCCGACCCGCGCTGTCTCAGGGTCCTGCGTGTGGTGGCGTTGCGCCGAGGGATGGCGGACGCGGCACAACTGCTGCATCTGACGCCCTCGGCTGTCTCACAGCGCCTCGTGCAGGTCCCGGGCGATGGGGCGAGGCAGATCGCCGGCAGGCGCCGGCGTAGCGCCAGTGGTGCGCACTGCCCCATGGTGAGGACGGTGGCCCAGGCACCGTCCGGGCTCAGCGCAAGCTCATCCGACTGCACGCCGTTTCCGGCCGATTGCGAGGTGAAGGACGCGTCAGCCCACGTCTTTCGCCATGGCTTCGATCTGGGCCTCGACGAGGTCGGGGTGGTCGAGGGGGATGTCGTGGGAACTGTCGGCGGCCGTGAGGAGGTGCCGGTTGGGTGCCGCGTCGGCGAACTGGGCTTGCGCGGTGCGCCATGCCTGGGCGTCGGGCGGCGAGGTCGGGAACGGGGTCTGGGAGGAGACGATGACGGTGGCGGGTACGGCGGCCGGCCAGGTGGCTTCGTGGTAGGCGTGCTGGTCCGCGACGTAGTCGGCAGCGACGGCGAGCAGTTGGCGGTCCGCCTGGGTGACGGACGCGGGCTTCAGCGCCTGGATCGCTGCGACCTGTGCTTGGGTGGCGGCCGCGACCCGGGCGATCTCAGTGTCGGTGCTGAACTGGGGCACGCTGGCGTCGACGAGGACGGCGCCGGCGAACTGGCCGGGGTGCTGGCCGGTGATGTAGGTGGCGATCTCTCCGGCTTCGGAGTGGGACACGAGGATCACGTCGTGGGTGGCCCCGAGGGCGGTGAGCCCGGCTTCGAGGTCTGAGACGGCGTTCTGCACCTTCCAGGGGCCGGGGACGGGGTCGCTGGCGCCCATCCCCTCCCGGTCATAGGTGATGATCTCCGATCCGGTTTTCTTTGCCAGGACAGGAACGATGTTCTTCCAGTAGGAGGAGTCCTCGCCGCCGCCGGCGTCCAGGACGATCGCCGGCAGGTTGCCGGGGGTGATGTGGAACGCCAGCTTGTGCCCCTGATTGGTGATCATGCGCAGGGTGGACTGGGGCGCGGCGGCCGGGGCGGCCTTCGTCGTGGCCACCTCGGCGGAGGCACTGCGGGAGGCTGAAGGATTGGCGGACTGCGCGCAGCCGGCCAGGACGCCGGCCATCGCCGCGGCCGAGCCCACCTGGATCGCGGTGCGCCGGGCGGCGGAGCGCAGCTTGTATGCGGCCATGACGAACTCCAAATGATCGTGGATTTATCGTGGATATAAGGTGCTTGTGTTCGAGAGCGCGTTTCTTCGCTTCCCGGCGAGATCAATCCTGCTCGGGTTGCCCGGCATGGTCACTGGGGCTGGACACCCAGGGCGGGTGTACGAAGCTTCACCGCGCGCAGGGGCGATTTCGCGCAGCCGGGCCGGCCGCACCCCGGACCGGCTGCGCCGTGGTCGGAGAGCAGCCGGCCCGGGGATCGCAGGGCCCGGGAATCAGAGGGGCCAGGCGAATCAGGGGTCAGCGAGGCGCCGTCAGTACCGGGGCAGCGGACCCCACTGCTTGATCGCGAACCCCTCCCCCGAGTTCTCGATCTCCAGGGCGCTGTGTCCGCTGAGGTGGGCGGGCAGTATGAGGGCCTTGTTCTCGGCGGCCCAACCCAGCAGCCGGAGACGGGTGGTACGGGACTGCGCCGGGTCGAGGTCGAAGCAACTGCTGTGATCGGGGTGGGTGACCTGCAGCGGAGTGTGCAGGATGTCACCCGCGAACAGTGCCCGGTCGCCGCCTGAGGCGAGGGTGATCACGGAGGCGCCGGGGGTGTGGCCGGGGGCCGCTTCCAGGCGCAGGTTGGCGTCGATCACGTGGTTCGTCTCCCAGAGACGGACCTGTCCCGCGGCGAGTACGGGCGCGACGCTGTCTTCGAAGGCGTTCTCGTTGATGCCGCCGGCGATGTTCGGGTTGTTGTCGGGGTTCCAGTAGTCGAAGTCCACCTTGGGCATCAGGTAGGTGGCGTTCGGGAAGGTGGGGACCCAGTCGCCGTCGGCCAGCCGGGTGTTCCAGCCGATGTGGTCGAGGTGGAGATGGGTGTTGATCACCAGGTCCACGTCCTCGGGTCGTACGCCGGCGCGGGCGAGGTTGCCGAGGTAGTCCAGCGACAGGTGGCTCCAGCCGTCGACCGCCGGGCGGGTCTTGCCGTTGCCGACGCCGGTGTCGATCAGGATCGTGCGGCCGCCGCTGCGTACCACCCAGGTCTGCATGGCGGTGATCACCATGTCGTCTTCCGCGCCGAGGTGGTCGGGCACGAGCGTGTCGCGGTGCTCTTTCCACGCCTGCTCGGGCAGGCCGGGGAAGAACTGGTCCGCGGGCATGATCGGCCCGTGCATCTCCTCGACCCGGGCGACGGTGACCTCGCCCAGGACGATCTCGTGTATGTCCTGCATTGTTGTCTCCTTCAGTCGTTGAGGTGGGCGGTCAGGAGGTTCGGGTCCTGATTGGTGACGTAGGCCGCGCTCAGGACGTAGACGCTCGCGCCGCGTATGGCGAGGGAGGTCGGGTTCGACAGGCCGTCGGCCGCGGTCAGGACGATGGTGTGGCTGCCGTGGGGCTGGACGAGCGCGACTTCGCTCGGACCGTTGAGCGCGGCCAGTAGTTGGTCGCCGTGGCCGGTGAAGACGAAGTCGTCGATCCCGGCCAGCCCGGTGGCCTCGGTCCGCACCGCGCCGGCAGTGCCGTCCGGGCGGATCGGGATGCGCAGGACGGTGCCCTTGTCGAGGTTGGTCGTCCAGATCGCGCCGTCGTGGATCTTCAGGCCGTTGGCGCCGAGGAAGCCGGTGGAGGCCAGTTCGGGTGCGCTGGACCAGGCTGTAGGTGTGCCGCCGACGGTCGGGACGCTCCAAACCCTGCCAAGCACGGAGTCGGTGACGTAGAGGGTGTCCGTGCCGGCGTCCAGGGCCAAGCCGTTGGGCAGGCCGTTCACCGGCAGCGCCGCGATCCGCCGCGGGACGCCTCCGGGGGTGAGCCGCCACACGCCGGTGAGGTCGGCCGTGCCGGTCGCATACAGGAAGTACAGGGTGCCGTCATGGGCGCGGACGATGCCGGTGGTCAGCGCGAAACCCATCACCGGGGTGCCCGCGCCGCCGTCGGCGGGCACGGGCAGGGTGGCCAGGATCCGCACTGCGCCGGCCCGGGAGATCTCCGCAATCTGCTGCCCCGCGGCGAAGGTGACATACGCGTCTCCATTCGGTGCCATGGCGATGTTCTCCGGTTTCTGGCCGGCGTCCAGGTCGAAGTGATCGATGATCCGCGGGCCGCTCAGCGGCGCGGAGACGGCCGATGCCGTGGTGGGAGCAAGGACCGAGGCCGCGGCCGCGGTCAGCACGGCCGCCGTCACGGCAGACCCGAAAAACTTCTTGGACATGATGGTCTTCCTGTTTCAGGGTGTCGTCGGGCATGCGGCGGCGACACGCCGACGCATGGGGAAATCAGTAGATGGATGGTCAGTGCGCGGCGGCCACCGTCGGCCGCGCGGGTTCGGGCCGTCTTCTCGGGCCCTTGCGGTTCAGTCCTGGAGGATGTGGGAGCGTGCCTGCAGGGTGGAGAAGACGGGCGGCTCGCTGGCGTGCGCGAGCAGGGTCAGCGCCGCCCGCGAGGGCGTATCCGGCTCCGCGGTGGCCACCACGACCACGGGTCCGGGTCCGTAGCTGAGGGTCTGCTGGGTGACGGTCAGTGATCCGACCAGCGGATGACGCATCTCGTAGGCGGCCACCGTGCACGGCTTGATCCGGTGGTCTGCCCACATCGCGGCGAACTCCCCGCTCTTGGCGCAGAGTTCACCTACCAGGGCGTGCAGCGCTGCGTCCTCGGGATGTTCGCCCGCTACCAGCCGCAGCGCCCCGACCGCGGCCTTGGCCTTGCTCGGCCAGTCCGCGTAGAGCTCCCGCAGATGCGCGTCCAGGAACAGCAGCCGCGCCATGTTGGGACGCTCGCCCGGCACGTCCGGGGCACCCGGATCCACGTGGCCTGCGAACAGCGCGTGCCCCATCCGGTTCCACGCCAACACGTCGGAACGCCGCCCCAGCACGAGCGCCGGAGCCTCGCCCAGCGCGTCGAGCAACTGACGCATCGGCTCCGACACCCGCTCCGGCGCCGGCCGCCGCGCTCGCGTTCGCCCCTTGCCCATCCGGGCCAGGTCGTGCAGGTACCGCCGTTCCGACTCGTCCAGCCGCAGCGCCCCGGCGATCGCGTCGAGCACCTCGGGCGAGGCGCCGAGCGACTGCCCCTGCTCCAGCCGCGTGTAATACGACGAGCTCACTCCCGCCAGCAGCGCCAGCTCCTCGCGCCGCAGGCCCGGCACGCGTCGGCGTTCCCCGTACGTGGGCACCCCGACATCCTCCGGACGCACCTGCGAGCGCCGCGTGTGCAGGAAAGCCCCGAGGGGCGAGTTCGCCGTCATGACTCGAGTATCTGCCGAACCCGCACCGGTAGCCTGCCCCGCTCAGGGGTAGGCACGAGCGGGTCTGCCGGCATCAGCCCCCCGTCGAGAATGTTCCTCGTAGAAGGAGAGCAGCCCGTCCGCGAGCCTGTCGGGGGCCTCCATCGCCGCATAGTGGCCGATGCCGTCGATGAACAGGGCACTGACGTCCTCGGCGACCTGCCGCATGGTCGTCGGGGTGAACTCCCTGGACCTGCCGCCGACGGCGAGCACGGGCATGGTGAGCTTCCTGGACGCCAACTGACGGATTTCGTCGCCTTCGCGGAGCATCGATCGGTACAGCCCGGCCGCGCCCTTGAACGCGTCGGGCCGTGCGTAGGAGCGGGCGAGCTCGTCGACGTCCTCGTCGGTGAACGCATCAGGGGTCGCGCAGAGCGAGGGGATCGCGTACTGCTCGAGGAATACCCGTTCTCGTCCGGCGAGCAGCATTTCGGGGATGCCCGCGGCTGCGAGCACGCCGATGTGCCACACGCCGCCGCGGGTGACGTCCGCCAGCGCTTCGACACCGAAGCCGGGCAGGCCGGTCTCGATCGCCGCGTAGCTCCGCACGAGCTCGGGGTGTGTGGCGGCGACGCGGAACGTGGCGGGGCCGCTGACGTCCTGGCCGGTGAGGTGGACCGGGCCGACGTCGAGTCGCGCGATCAGTTCGCTCAGGTCCTGCGCCGCGGTCGCGCTGTCGTGCGCTCCGGTCGCGGTGGCGGAATCGCCGAAGCCGCGAAGATCGGGGACGAATACCCGGTGGTGCGTGCTAAGCAGCGGGATCAGCTTGCGGAAGACCCACCAGGTCTCGGGAAAGCCGTGGACCAGCATGACGGGAGAGCCGGCGGTGCCGGCCGAGACGTAGTGCAGCTCGGTCCCGTTCACGCCGACGCGGTGGTGTTCGACGCCCGCGATGGTGGCGCCGCCGGTGCTGGGGCTCATCGTTCTCCTCTTAGATCGACAACGTGGTTGTCAATCTACAGGTCGACAACATGGTTGTCTACCCTGGCCTCTCGTATGATTCCTCGCATGTCACGTTCACGGGGCGCTGAACTCGCACTACTGCTGCTCGGCGGCTTCCAGTCGATGGCGGACGAGGTGCACAGCGAACTCGCGCACCGCGGGCACCCGGGCGTGCGCGCATCGCACGAGTTCGCCCTGCGCGCCGTCGACGAGGGCGCCGACACGGCCTCGGAGCTCGGCCGGCGGCTCTCGGTCTCCAAGCAGGGTGCTGCCAAGACGATCGCCGCGCTGGAGCGGCTGGGATACCTCGAGCGGGAGTCCGACTCGAGCGACGGCCGCCTCAAACGCCTGCGGGTCACCGACCACGGCCACGACATGATGACGCTCGGCGCCTCGCTGTTCGACGATGTGCGCGAGCGCTGGGCGGCCCAGATGGGACCCGGACAACTCGAGGCACTCGAAGCGCACCTCGCCCGGCTCGTCGCGAGCCGGCCGTCGAGCGTGGACGCCGCCGCACGTCTCAATGAGGACCTCGGCGAGGTCACCTGACGGTGGCCGAACGCCGGACGCCACCGCAGGCACCGTCTTCCCGCGCTCGGCTGCGTGACCACACGAACCTGCCGTCGAATCCGTGCCGGAGCCCGAGCCGCAGCCCCGATCAGCCGCCGTGCGAGGCCTATGCCGATGGCGATGAGCAGTGTGGGTTCCAGGACGTCGCCGACGTAGCTGCCCTGGACGTGGGCCTGAGTGAGCCAGCTGAAGCCGGTGATGAGGCATCCGCTGCCGGCCAGTATCAGCGCGCGCACGCCTGTTCGCGGCAACAGTGTGGCGGCCCATCGCGCGACGAGTAGGAACGTCGCTAAAGGCGGGAGTCTGTCCCAGCCCGGCTCGCAGAACCGACCGCGGGCATGCCCGTGCGCGAGTCGGCGTTGCGCACGTTCGCCACCTGCCGGGAGCCATTGGCTCCAAGCCCAGCCAGCGGCGCACGGTTGGTGGCCAGCGGGCACGAGTGAACCAAGTTGCCACTCAGCTTCTTGCGGGACCCTTTGTCTGCCAGGCGCCAGACCCCGAACATCAGTGGTACCCAAGCATTCCCTTCCATCGCCGATGCGCGCCGCGACATGCAGCGACGCCCGCCGCCGCTGTCTATCTCATACCCAACAGTTGCCATGTTTCGTGTTGCATCCACTCGTTACCCGCTCGTTGAAACGTGGCCGATCCGGCCGCCCGTGAGCTGCGCACACCGCGTATCGCAGACGCTCGAAGTCATCCACCTCAACGCCGCCGCACTCGGTAGAAGACCCGACCCAGAGGAACCCGCCAAGCTTTCCGAGCCATCTGACCTGCATGGATTGGGTTATCGGCAAGCACAAAGCCCCGGGCAACGACACCACGCCTTGAAGGTCAGTAGCATCGTGGATGTGCCGAATGCGCAGGCTGATCCGTTCTCGTCAGATCCACGACTTGCCCGGCTGACCCGGCTGCGCACGTCTCGCGGGTGGAGTTTCCCGAGCCCGATGGGCGAGGTCGCGGCGGTGCGGGCCGCGGGTTTCGAACCGGTCGGGCAGGTCTTCGGCACGACGGTGGTGCTCCTCGGCTCGGGCGACAGCTCACTTCCCGGTCCGCCGGGGTTCGGCCGCTGCTTCGTTCGTGACGGCGGATCCGTGGCCGGCACGCCCACAAACGCCGACCCGCACAACCCGCTGCTCGCAGCGCTGACGGAGGCCCGGGATCGGGCGCTCGAACGCGTTCTCGACGAGTGTGCGGCGCTCGGCGGGGACGGAATCATCGGGATGCGGCTGCGCCGAACCGAGTTCTTCGCGCATACCGTGGAGCTCACCCTCGAGGGCACGGCTGTGCGGGCACGCGCATCGACCCGTCCCGCCGCGCTGTTCACCACGCACGTCTCCGGCCAGGACCTGGCGAGGCTCCTGGACGCGGGCTGGTTGCCGTTCGCGTTGGTCTTCGGCACGGCGTTGGCCGCGTGCCACTTTGACGACAGCATGTTCCAGCAGACCCGACGTGGCGTCGGACCCGCTGGAAACCGGGAGGTGGCGGGCTATACCCGCCTTGTCAACGACGCGCGGCACGAAGCTCGCCGGACGCTGGAGAACGCCGTGCGCGAGCGAGGCGGGCATGGAGCCGTCGTCCACGAGATGACGCTTCAGTTCAGCGAACGCGAATGCCCCCGGCAGTTCGAACAGCACGCGGACTACGTCGCCGAAGCCACGATCCTCGGCTCGGCCATCATTCCGTTCGACAGAACCGTACCGTCGGCGCGGCCGGGTCCACTCACCATCATGAGACTCGACGGGCGCATCGCGCCGACGTCCAGGCGCGCGGGCGCACCTGAAGCCGAATCCGAGCCGCACACGCTTCCATCACCGAGCCTCGCGGACCGGGCCATCGCCTACTGGTCCAGCCGACGGCGCGGGCCATAACCACCTGCTGTTCCGCAGGCCGGGCGAGGGCGCCGTCGACGAGCAGGACCAGCCGCCGAGGTACTCCGACACCTGGTTCGTCTTCCTCCTGGCCGCGCGTCTGCCTGCGATCTGGGGACAGTTCGGCAGTCCCCGAGCGCAGCGTCTGGCGGGTATTCATCCAGTCAACCCACTGACGTGTCGGTGGGCACGCGTATCGTGCCCGACTGCAGCCCCGCAGTGCTCGACCACTGCGGGGCCGTTTCGCGTCCTGACGTGGCCATGTGGTCGTGGCGCCTCTATCCCTCCACGGGGACCAGGCGCCACGCCGTAAAGAAGTCTTCGCAGCGACTGGTCTCGGCCACGCCGGGGCCGAAGGCCAAGCAGGCGTTGAGAGCGAAGAAGCGCACGGTGCCGTCCCCAGCGTCTTGCTGGCGCCAGCTCTGCTCCAGCGAGCCGTCACACGGCCTCAACTCGACAGGGGCGTCGCGAGCAAACGGGAAGAACGACACGCATGCGCCGCTGTCCCGGTTGACCAAGGAGACGCCGTCCTCGGTGGGGGCGAGTTCCCAGACCTGTCCGTCGACGCGGCCGAATGGGTCGATGCGGACCGGACCGCCGTACTGTAAGCCGGTCAGGACGAGGCCGGGGTGGTCGGCGGATTCGATGAAGTAGCCCGGCGTGAGGGCTGCTGTGGCGGCCGATGCGGTGGCGGGGGCGAGCAGGCCGGTCGCGCAGCAGGAGGCCGCGGCGGTCGCGAGCGCGAGGCCGCGATTGATCAGAGATCTCATGATCGAATTAATACCGCTGGGCGCCTCGACACCCGCGGACGATCGGTCGCGGGTCATCCTCACGAGCGGCCCGGTAGCCCGACGGGACCAACCGAGACGCGCGACGGCCTCGCAGCGAGTGCTGCGAGGCCGTTCCGTGTCGGCGCGCGCCTTCGGGCCTGGTTGCTTATACCCGATCGCCTGGAACATCCCAGGGATCCGTCACAGGCTGGGGCTGCGCGGTGCTTTGCATGGTGGCGTACGACTGCGGAACCGGGTGATAGTAGCCCGGGCCGTATGCCGGGTACGGCATCGGGACGGGTTTGAAGTACGGTGCCGTCTTCTTGTGCCAGAGCAGGATCACCGTGAACAGGCCGATGGTCCAGGACAGGCAGGTGACGGCGAGGGTCACGAACACGAGCCCGCCCGGCGCGGCATCGGCGAGGTCGACCACAAGGTTGACGAGCAAGATGAGGGATGAGATCCCGAAGAACACGGTGCTGGTGATCCGCGCCCAGTTCTTGCCGGCCTTGTTGGCCTGCGCCATCCACAGCCACAGGCCGGCGAGAGTCAGATACCAGCCCATGTAGCCGACTATGTAGCCGACTTCGTACGTGGCACTGTTGGTGCTCGAACTGTCGCCGAGTAAGACCGTGCCAAGCCCGTTCGCCGCCGCGAGCGCTGCGCCGACGCGCATCAAATGGACGGCTCGCTGCAGGGTCGGTGGGAGCGGTCGCTTTCCCGGCGTGATGTATTGCGGGAAGGCTGTGTGCGGCGGCCCGGGTTGTTCCATGGCGTTCCCCTCCTGGATTCGATCATGCAGGGGCTCATGGTAGGGCGCGACGGGTGTTCATAGTAAGACCTTTTGGTTCGGGTTCCTAAGTCAGCGCTCCCCAACCGGTCGCCCGCGTGGCCGACACGGGCTCGCGGCCGCCCGCCCAGCGCGGTTCGACGACCCCATGAGCGACCGGGCAGGATACGCAGAAGTCACCCCGAGCGTGGTCCTGCGCGGCAGTCCGCTCGACGGCGTGGTACGGCACGTCGAGAGCAGGGAGCCGAACGACGACCCGAACGTGATCGCCTTCCCCACGCCGAACGAGCTGATGCAACGCCGAACCGTCCTCGCAGGCCTCATCAACGAGTATCGACCAGCAGCCTGAAGCCTCAGGTCACACCATTGGCCGAGTTCTCGACCGCTAAAGGCTCCGAGATCTGGCACGATCACGAGGAAACAGGCTTCTTCGAAGGTGCGCACGCAGTGTTCACCTTCGCCGGCCACGCCACCTGGCACAACCCGCGCGCAGCCCATCGAGAACAACGAAGCATTGTCGGGAAAAGCGCTTCGCCTCGGGGGCCGTCCGCTGCCCCGGTTGTCGGCCCGGGGCGCCTCGATGTGTTCCTCATGGGGCTGGGAGTGGTTCGGGCTGGCTCGACGTGGGTTGGCTTCGGTTGGTGACGGGTCGCGCCAGGGTGCTCGCGATGTCATCAGCGCACTTGTGTCGGTGCTCGCATGTACGCTGCGCGCATGCCCGCGACTTCAGCGACCCAGACCTATAGGTACATGCGTGCGTCTTCGATGACGGATACCGGGGTCCTTGATCTTCAGACCAGTGGCGGCATCGCTCATGGCGCCGAAGCTGCTCGGCCGGGAACCGGGGACGCGCCGGGGAATCCACGGTTCTTCTCGGGCTTCCTGGCGGAGGCGGAGCCTGCGGCCGCGGGGCTCCTCGGCCTGGCGAACGTCGCGGCGACCCACTACTTTCGGCGCGCTCCGTCGTTTCGTGATCCTGTGGTCACCTGCGACGCCGAGCGGCTGCGGTTCGAGTCGTTCTCCGCGTGTTGCGGCGTGTACGCACGTCTGGATGTGCTGCCGGAGGCGATAGACGGAGAACGTCTGGCGCGTGGAACGACGAACGTCGATATCAACGACGCTCTCCGGTTATCGCTCGGCAGGGTTCGCGGGGCGGAGCCGATGCGTCTTGACGTGGGTCCGGAGGCGTTGAAAGTCACGACACTCGACGGCGCCGTCGTCGAGCGCAAGGTGCCCCTGCCTGGACGGTGGCTTCGCGGTTTCGCGGAGGTCCAGGCCCTGACGGCGCGGTTCGAGCCGCAGGCGCGGCTGAGCGCCGTGGACGGGCTGCGGTTTCTGCGCTCGCTGCCGTCGGGAGGGCGCGCGTCGCTGTGGGCGGTGCCTGCCGGGCGCTCGCTTCGTTTGACCTCCCGCGCGGTGCCCGGAGCAGTCAGCCTGCCGGATCCGGCCCGGTTGAAGGAGTTGCTGGCACTGCTGCGTTTCGGAGGCGCGCTGACCGTGTTCGGACCCGTGCTCGCCGCGGGCAGCGTGCCGGTCTCCTCCTGCTGGCTCCTCGAACTGCCGGGTATGCGCTTTACCCTCACTCTCTCGCCACAGGCCACACGAGGCTTTTCCGGGGAGGGCGCCGCGCTCACGGCGCTGTTGCAGGAGGAGTCGAGTGAGGATGCGCTCGCCGTTGTCGCTCTGCTTGACTATGAGGGACGGATAGAGCCGGAAGAGCTCTGCGAACGCGCGGGACTGAGCCGTGAGCGTGTCCGGGCCGCGTTGAGCATGCTCGGCAGCAGCGGCCGGGTGGGCTTCGACCCCGTCGACGCAGCCTACTTCCATCGGGAACTGCCTTACGAGGCGGCTCGCGCGATGAGGGACAACCCGAGGCTCGCAGCCGCGTATGCCCTCTGCGACGCAGACCTGGTCAAGACGCATGGAGACAACGTCCGCGTCCTTTCCGGCGAAAGCGACCACCTCGTGCGCTTCACCTCCCCGAACCCCGACGCCGAACCGATCAGCTGCACCTGCGCCTGGTGGGCCAGATACCAGGCCGGCCGCGGGCCGTGCAAGCACACGCTCGCCGCGCTGCTGCACCGCCGCCACGTCGATGCCCTCGAGGGAGAGTGATCCAGATGACCCGGGAAACCGCCACGCGACCCACGGCGCACGGCGCACGCCCGTCCTGGACCGAAGTCCGGGAGACGATCGCCGACTGTTGCCCCACTAAGGTCATCGAACTGCTCGCCCCGCATGAGCCCGCCGAACTCAAGGGACTTCATACGCCTCTCAAGGCGCTACATACCGAGCTTCGCCGCGCGGAACGCACCGACTATCGGCACGTCTACCAGCAGTATGCGCCGTTACTCGTCGCAGCCCTGATGTCCGCCCCGACTCCGGCGCAGGCGGCATGGTGGCTGTCGAAGCCCATGCTGCTACACGCCACCTGGGCATGGGGCCCCAACAGCGGATCATCCAATCCCGACCACGGCAAGCTCCTTGCGCTCTTGACCGCACGTCGCGGCACGGATTGGACCGGTGATCTCGCATGTCGCCTGGCCACTGGCATGCGGGCGAACCCCGATCGAGCACTGTGGCAGATCGCGTCCGGCCTCGCCGAGCACTCGCGTGCCGAGGTGCCCCTGAGCGACGGATACGTGGTCGGCTGGGCCGCGGCTGGATCACGCGTGCGCTACCGGCGTCCAGGAGGCACTGAGGAGCACACTCTGGCCTCATGGCTGCGGGCCGAACCCCGGCTCGGTCAATACATCGCCCGCACCTTCGAGATACCCGGATTGGGAAGCGAGTTCGTCGATCCGAACGCGCACCGCTTCGGCGCCGACAACGACTGGCCGAAGGTACTCGCCAAGCTGTGCGCGGAGGGACGGCTGGTGCGCGGCGAAATCATCGACGCCTGCGCGGCGCGGCTGCTCGCAGGCGACAGACCGGGAAGCCTGCGCGGCCACATCATGGTGCACGAACAGCTGGCGCCGACGCCTACGGAGATCCACGACCGTCTGCCCACATACTTGGGCATGGCCGCCACAGCCCCCGGCGTGGCCGCGAAACTCGCCCAAGACGCCCTGCGCCGGCTCGATACGGCTACAGCGCTCGACACCTACACCCTGGTCGGACTCTCCACCGACGTCTTCTCCCGAGCTGAAACAGGCCTGGCCAGCCGGCAACTCGGATGGATCGACGCGACGCTCAAGAAGAACCAGGACGCGGCACCGATACTCCTGCCCTCCATCGGCACGGCGTTCACCCACCCGGCCGTGCCCATCCAGCAGCGTGCACTGCGCGTGGCTGCCAAGCATCTGCACAGCGCGGGCGCCGACGTCATCTCCACGCTGTGCCAAGCCGCGCAACACCTCGATCCGGCACTGCGCGACGATGCCCGACGCGTGTTTTCCGCCCCGGACGCGCAAGCCATCGCCACCCCGGCTTCATCGGCGCCGGTCCGGCTCCCGCCCTACCAGCCTGCGCCGATGCCATCCGCGGTTGAGTCACTCGACGAGTTGGTCACCGCGTTCACGCCCGTGTTGGCGAATACGGCCATCACTCCGCTCGAGGCGGAACAGCTCATGGCGGCGGTCGCCATTCATGCCGACCGGCACCGCGAGGCGCTGGCCGCGGCGCTCGCGCCACTGCGCGTGACGTATCCTCCGCAGACGATCTACGGCTGGCAGCAATGCACCTTCCCAGGAGCACTGCGCTGCCTCTTCGACGCGGCGGTGGGAGAAGACCACCGCCAGTTCAAGATCGCACGTCTGAGCGCGGGCGAAGCCACCAGGCCCATCATGGTGACCGTCCTGCGCATCAACGAACTCACCGACGCGCTCCTGGTCGAACGGCGCGTTCCTGCACTCCTCGCTACGCCCACCATGCCCTCGGGCGCCATCGACGTCGACGTCTTGCGTGCACGCCTCGCAATGTACGAACAGCGCGAAGCCAGCCCGCTCAAGCACGACCTGCAGCAAGCACTGATCCGCGTCAGCGACAGCGAGCGAGACGGCATTCATGCCGAACTCAGCGCCCTGCCCGCGCTACCGGCCCCGATACCGGCTCTCGATGACTACCTCGACCAGGCCAAGACGTACGGCAGAAACCTGATGCCGTACGCGAGACCGCTGGGCATGCCCAGCGGTACCCGACCCGAGACCCTGCGTCCCGTCGGCGAGGAGGCAACGAGCCCGTACTGGGTCCTGGTACCGCCATTCGACCCGCATGACAAGATCGCCTTCGCGCAGGACGGCTGGAACATCCACTGTGACCACTGGCCGATATTGCTGCCCCACGACCCGGAACTCCTCGCCGCCCACGCAATACCGATCCTCTACCGGCAGGCCAACGGCGAAGACCGAAGCGGACCCACGATCTTCCCCCACCTCGCCGAAACAGCCGGGACCCCCGGCCCCATCACGCACCTCGCCCTCGCCTACGGCCTGACAGCCGAACGACTACACAATCGAGTCGCAGCCCAAGACGCCCTCCTTACCCTGGCCGCCCGCGATCTGCTCCAGCCCGCACACCTCGGCCGACTGGCCGCAGAACTCTGGCGCCGCGAAATGATCAGACCGAAGCGGCTGATCACATCACTTCAAGAGGCTGAGAAGGCCGGAGCGGCCACGCAGGTCTTCACGGCCACCGCCACGGCCATCGACGTTCTCGCCACGACGCCCGACACGCGAGGCCTACCGGACCTACTCCTGCTCGCCACGCGATGCGCGGCCAACGCCGCGGCAGGAGCGGCGCAGATTCCCGGGCTCGCTGCGCTCACCACCGTGAGGAAGCCGGCTCGAGTCGGCCAAGAAGCCAACCGGCTCCTTGAAGCATTGAGCCAATAGACGACATGACCGCACCTCCCTCCCGCTCGCGTCTGTGGTCGGGAGGGAGACCACAGCGGCTTCGCCCTGACCGACTGCCGATTCCATACCCGACCACGCCTGGTCCGGCGCGAGGGCGCATGCTGAACGCACGACGGCCCATTCCGCTGGGCGTCATCATCCGGGGCGATGCGTTCCATGTCCTCATCGTCCAAGGTGCAGGATTGAACGGCATCTCAGGACGAACATTCCCACTGGTGAGCAGAAAGCCCGGTAGCGCGGTGGATCCCCACACTCAGCTCGCGGACGACGTGGCCTCGCCTCGACGCTTGCGTGGGGCGGCCGAGCGGGGCGGTTGGGTGCGGACGTGGTCGCGGACGCGGGTCATGATCTCGCCGAGACGCTCCAGGTCGGCGTCGGACAAGGGGTCGAACAGGAGTCGCCCCCGGGTGACCTGGATGTGGCCGGGCAGCACCCGGCCCACGAGTTCTCTGCCCTTGTCGGTGATGGTGACGAGCACGGCGCGTTCGTCCTCCGCGAACGTGCCGCGGGTGATCAAGCCCGCCTTCTCCAGCAGCCCGGCCTGGTAGGTCAGGCCGGCGCGGCTGTAGACGGCGCCATCGGCCAGCTGCGTCATCGTCAGCGGACTGCCGGCGTCGGCAAGGCGGGCCAGCACCTGGAACTGCACTACGAGGCGACGTGACGACCATGCTCATCGCGTGGGGTGCTTTAGCGGGGCCGTACCTTCTCGACTTGGCCTCGGGCAGGACCGTCATCACCGACACCGACATCTCGACGCGCTCACTCTTTCGACGCCGGTCGTGCAACTGGGGTCAGGTCAAGGGCGTGGACGTTTCGGTTAGCCGAGGCCGTGGAGGCACCAGTTCGTGGATAGTCCTCCACCAGGTCACCGGGAGACCCATCACCCTCAGGGCGCCATTCATGACGGGCGGCGGCCAGGACCTGTACTTCGAAGAAGCACTTTCGCTGGTGAACAGGCGGAAGCCCTACCGCGCTGGCCGTTCGAAGCCCTAGTCAACAACTTGCTGGGCCCCAGCCCACAGAGCGGGGCTGCTCGGTTCATCCCCGGGGGGCGGCAAACTCCTGTTTCGCCGGGCGGTGGTCGGCGCGTCAAGACACGCTCTTCGCGAGCCGTCCGGTTCGTACTCCCACAGCCGACTCCATGACTTCCGCCGGAGCTGCCGGTTGACCTCCACGACGGTTTGCGCCGACCCGCTCGCGCGAGCCTCGGCGGCCCGTGGCAATTCGCTGAACGCTGCGGCGCTCTCTACTCACCTCCGCGGATCGTCGATGCGCCACCGCAACAAACAGGTGTCGGTGTGAGCCGCCAATTCCTGTGCGGTTCGGTGATGGTGTGTGGGGTGGAACCCGCGCACCGATCCCAGTCGAGCTCCGGTATCGGGATCCCAGATCTCAAGCCCTGTGTCACCCACCGCGTAGAGCAGGCCGCGTGCGGTGAAGAATGGCCCACTGGGGCCGGCGAACGCGAAGGTCTCCGCGCCGTCCAGCCATCCATTGGGGCTCCGGCTGCCACGGCGCAGGTCGAAGATGCGAGCTCCCGGGATAATCAATAGATCGTCGTCGCCGATGCCGCCAATGGCGATGCGATCGTCGTCGAGCCAAACCATCGCGTGATCCCAGTAATACTCCCGCGCGCACAGGCTCATGCGGGTGGCTCCGTCCTCCGACTCGAACGGATTGGCCGTGAGCCACGGCTCCAGCGCCCACGAGGTCACTGCTCCAACGGGGCTCCAGATCCAGCCGTCGTCGGCGATGCGTGTGCCGGACGGGCTCAGGTGGAGAGCGCCGTGGAAGTAGTGGAGATAGTGCGGAGGCCGGCGCTGGGCAGGGTCCGTGGAGGCGGGAAACTCGCGCGTGGTTATCGTGTTGCCGCTTGCGAGGTCGACGGCGTCCAGGCGGTTCCACGCGGTGCGGTGGATGAGGATCTCGCGGCCATGGAAGCTTGTGAGCGCAACGGAGAACGGGACGGTGTTCTGGTGGTGCGTCCCGCCGTGGAGTCGGAGCACTTCCTTTCCTGTGGACAGATCGAGGACGACGCCGTCGGTGCCGTAGTCGACGGCGACCACCACGAATCGGCCGCTCGGTGAGGCCTGAATCCGCAGTGCGGCCTCATGTCCTCCCCACGTGTGCGGGGACTGGCCCTTTGTCGTGAGAGCCGTCGAGCCGACGAGTTCGCACGCTCCCGTGTCGCAATCCCAGCGGTAGATCCGGCCGTGACCGGAAAGAATCAGCCACTGCCTGGAGCCGGTCGCGTCAAGGGGCGCTACGGCCCGGGCAGGCATGGCCTCAACGGGTAGCGGTGTGATGAGCAGGGTCGTATCGGTCGGTCGCGAGTCGTCCACGATCTGCGCTCGCCCCGCCCACCTGGTGCAATCGAGCAACAGCGTGTCATGACAGGGCTCGCAGACGCTGCCGACAGGCACCGTGACGCCGGATTCGGCGCGTCGGGCGCACTCCTCGCACAGATCTTGATGATTGACGCCGTCGCCGGTGTAGAAGCTCACACACTTGAGCACGGATCCGGTAGCGGCCCGCGCATGCACGCAGGAAGGCGCCCCGTAAGGCGGGGCCGGGTCATGCCCGCACGAGAGCATCGAGCACCTTCTGATTCGGAGGCTGAGAGGTATTACTCAAGCACACGGGGGCTCTTGCACGCACAACCGACCGCCGGCCAGAAACTGCCCGCTAGCGAAGCCGCGGCCTACACCGCCGCGATGGATGGCCTGGACGCGCTCCAAGAGCTGCGCAAGTCCAGACTCATCAGCGAGCGCGCCTACCAGGCGCACGCGGCAGCCGTGCTCAGACGACTCGGCCCACATCTGACAGTTCCCCAGAACGCAGAGCGCCCCACCGTCTACGAGCTGGTCGCCGAGTACAACGCGGTCGAACGCCGCCAGGCGAACGCCCCGCACCTACGGCAGGCGCCCGCGACGGGGCCGGTCGACACTCTCCACCGGCGCTGGTGGCTGACGCAGCACACCTGCTCGTGACGCGGCGTTCGGGGTCTGCGGCCCTGCTTTGCGAGCACATGAAGATCGGGCCCGAGACGGTGGTTGTGTCCTTGGCCGCCTCGTCGAGCTTGGCGTCGTGGCTCCGGCAGGTGTGGTCCGCCGGCGGCGGCCTTTGCCGCAGCCGATCGAAGCCGACGCGGTGCGGAAACGGGTGCTGGCCCAATGCGCTCAGATGCCGCAGGGTCCGAGCCGCAGAACTCGATCACCGATGCTGTACTCGAGCCAGCACCCGCACTAATGCCGCGGGGGCTGCTGCTGCGGGCCGCGGACCTGGTTGTCTCCAGCCAGTTAGGCTCGACGAGCATGCTCCAGCGCAAGCCCCGGTGCGACTTCGCCATGGCCGGCCGCCTGATGGACGAGCTTGAGGCCCACGGAATTGTGGGGCCTCCGGAAGACGCCAAGGCGCGCGAGGTATTGATCCGGCGCCATACGCACCTGGCCAAGTCCTCACCCAGCTCACGGAGATGTGAGAGGGCGTTATGCGGGGCCCTTGGGGTGGCCGGAATGGGCAGTGATTGGGCGTACCGTTGTGGCCGGGTCGTTGAGGGCTGGAGGAGCGGATGAGTCACGTAGTTGCACGGATCGTGGAGCTGATGGCGCGGCCTCGCGTTAGTGGGGCAGCAGTTCCGTGGGACCAGGCGGCCGGCGAGGTGGGATTCGGTTTCCCGGGTGACTACCGCGAGTTCGTGGATGTCTACGGGGCCGGGACCATCAACGATGAACTGTTCATCGCCGCCCCGACGCTCCGGGCCCGGCGCGGGTATCGTCCGGGCTTTCGCGGGCTCGTGGACGTGACCACGGCGGGGGTCGGCCGATCTATCGCCGAGATGAGGGAGGACGCGGTCGCACTCGGCGATGAGGAGACCTACCCCTTCCCGATCCATCCCGAGCCGGATGGCCTGTTGATCTGGGGATACAACGGCAACACAGACGTGTGTTTCTGGGACACGCGGGAAGCGGATCCCGATCGCTGGCCGGTGGTGGTGTTCCTGCTCTCCAGCAGGAGCTGGGAGAGGTTCGATGGTGGAATGGCCGAGTTTCTGCTTGCGATCCTGCGCGGCGAGCACCTGCTCGCCGAGAGGCTGATCTGGCCTACCGAACCGTCATCCGGTCGGCCCGTGTGGGATCGCCAGTTCGGCTGGGATGAGTAGACCCTCACAAGGCAGCGCAGCCTATTTTCGCGCCCGTGTGCGGGGCCGGGGTTCGGGCCCGTCGTCAGGCCCTGGTTCGGCCGGTGCAGACACTTCGCCAAGCGGAGAAATCGGTGCCCGCCTCGGGGACCGACGGTCGGCATTCTCAACAGCATTTTCTCCGACAGCCAGCCGGAGTCGAGGCGCACCAGGGTGGGTCGGGTGGCATGAGTGCTCGCGAATCGTTCGATACCTCGACATAGCCCGGCAGCAGAATGCCACCGGTGCAAGGATGGCCGCCCCACTCGCGATCCACAGTCTCGGAGTTCTGTAATGGCTCGGGTCACTCCGCCTCGGCCGATTGACATCACCACGGTCTTCCCGGAACTCTCCCCCCTCTCGGCGACGGCGGTGCGCCTGCACCCCCGCCCCGGGAATCCCACCGAGTGGGACAGCTCCATCGGTGGCCCGATGCTGTGGCAGCCAGACGCGCCGTGGCCCACCTGCCCACTCGACCACGGACCCTTTGACCAGATCGAGTTCTCAACCCCGGCCGACATTCGGGCGAGACGCCGGTTGATCGAGACCGCTGCCGCAGGCGGTCGGCGCCTGACCACCCAGGAACACATCGAACTCCAAGCTCACCGGCCCAGAACCGCCAACCCGCCGACCGGACTCGATTTCCCCCTGCTCCCGATACTCCAGATCCACGCCCCAGACGTGCCCTGGTTCGAGATGCCGTTTCAGGCGGAACTCCTGCAGATCCTGTGGTGCCCTCTGCTCCACCATCGCCCCAGCTCACCCCCTAACGGAGACGGTGCCCCCTGGGTGAGCGTGCAGTTCCACCTCGATATCGATCCGCTGACCCTCCTCACGCCGCCAAGACCCCAACTGATCGAGTACGACTGGTTCGTGCCCGAACCCTGTGTGCTGCATCCCGAGCCGGTCACCGAGTATCCCCAACCCCCCGCCCTGAACGACAGCCTCGCCCAACGCGTCGAGCAGTGGGCTCGCGACGAATACGGAAACGCCGAGGGCGACATGGGAAACTACGGCCAACTCTTCGCGACAGCCCCGGGATGGAAACTCGGCGGCCACCCGGACTGGAGCTTCGGATTTCCAGCCACCGCGATCCTGTGCCCGTGCGGAGCGCCGATGCTATTCCTCTGCACCATCCCCAGCTGCGAGTGGGACGCGGGCACAGCCAGCTGGGCTCCGCTCCAAGACATCGAGCTCACAACGACGAACTTCGGCGGGCGCCGCAACAATGGACCGACCTGCGTGCAAGTCGGCAACTACCAGCGCATGCGGATCTTCGTGTGCTCCGCCGACCCCGACCACCCCGTCCGCAGCGACATCGTGCTCTGACCGGCGGGCCACCGAACAGCGACTTCTCGCGGGAAACAATCCTCTTGAAGGCGGGGATCCCGAGTCCTGGCGTCCGGCCAACCGCGGGTCGTGGCCGTTTCGTCGGTACACCCGCACGCGGGGGCGCCGACGGGTGGCCCAGATGGCCGCTGCTTGCGCGGGCAGACAAGAAGCGACGGAGCGTTCCGCCGTGTCCGCGGGCGCCTCGTGGAGGACTGCAAGACCACCGCGGCATCGTGGTGAACCGCTGAACCAGCGGCAGCCACCCGAGCACCCCCGTCGCAGAACGGTCGAGGATGCTCGCTGTCGTCCCGCGCTGACTGGTCGTCGGCATCGGGTGAGCAGCCCGCCGGGATCAACGGACTTCTGGCGAGACCTGTCGCCTGGAGAGGGTCAGCTTGCGCTGCTCTCGGTCGAGTTCGATGACGAGGACCGAGACCTCGTCGCCGACCTGGACGACCTCTTCGGGGGCTTCTACGGGTGTCGTCGTGAGCTCTCGAAGATGAATCAGCCCCTCGATCCCGTCGGCAACCTGAACGAACACGCCGAACGGGACCAGCTTCGTCACTCGCCCATGCAACACGGTCTGGCCCACCACGATGCCGTCCGCGATGGCCTGGAAGGGATCCGGCCGCGCCGCTCGCAGGGACAGCCTCGCCTCGCCGTTACAGGTGTCGAACTGGAGGAACGCACACGAGAGGCTCTGTCCGACCTGAACGACCTCCGAGGCTGTCTCATAGCGACGCCACGACAGTTCGGGGATCGTGATGAATCCGACGCCCGGATAGACCGGGTGGTCGGGACCGTCGTCCAGCTTCACGAACACGCCGAACCGCTCGATCGCTGCGACCGTCCCGGAAAGGATCTCGCCGCGTTGAAGTGACGCCAGAAACCTCCAGAGTCCGGGGTTCTCGGTGGCAGCCATCGACATCCGGACCTGCCCTTCCTCCTGGTCGACGGCGACCACTTCGGCGGTGATCCTCTGACCGGCTTGCACGGCGGAAGAAGGACTCTGACGCCAGGACACGTCCAAGGGTCCGACCGTCCCCAGCGGGCGCGCGGGGAACCCGTCCAGAGTCACGGCGACCCCGTGAGATCGAGTGACCTCCGTTGCGGTTCCGTGGCAGACGTCACCGACGTTCAGTGCTACCAGAAAATCCCGGGAAGTCTGATCGTCCGATGTCCCACGCATGCCATCCAGCCTCTCACGAACGACAGTTCGCTAACCCTGTGCCGTTCATCAGCCGTCGCTACGCGGGGTCTGTGCCTCCGTTTCGTCTTCCTACTTGCCTCCCAGATGCTCACTGCGGCACGCGTCTCGCGCCGAGATGCGGCCTGGCGCACGGCGGAGATCCTGCTACTCCGGCACCAACTCACCATCCTGCAGCGCCAGCTCGGCGACCACGCCCGACCGAAGGTCTCATAGGCCGGCAGAGCGCTGATCGCGCTGCTGTTCGGGCTGATACCCCGAACTCGTCATGCCCGGATGAGGTTGATCGTAACTCCGGGCACGATTCTGCGATGGCGCCGTGACCTGCTAAGCCGCCGCTGGGCTCACAAGTCCCCGCCGAAAGGCTGATCACCGACACGCCGCAACATCAAAGCCCTGGTGCTTCGGATGGCCCGCGAGAACGACGGATGGGGACACAGGCGCATCGCCGGAGAACTCGCCGGCATCGGCATCAAGATCGCACCCTCGACCGTCTGGGCGATCCCGAAGAAGGCCGGGATCGACCCAGCACCGCGACGAAGCGGCCCGAGTTGGCGAGCTTCCCACGCTCCCAAGCAGAGGCGATCCTCGCCACCGACTTCTTCACCGTCAACCTACTCGACGGCACCACAGCCCACGTCCTGACGATGATCGAGCACGCCACCCGCCGCATCCACATCCTCGGCGCAACCGTGCACCCCACCGCCGAGTGGACCACGCAGACGGCCCGCAACATGCTCATGGACCTCAGCGCGCAGCCCAAGCGGTTCAAGTTCCCCATCCGCGATCACGGCGCACAGTTCACCACCGGCTTCGACGCCGTATTCCACGCCTCCGACATCCGCATCGTCACCACCGGCATCCAGGCCCCAGTCATGAACGCGATCCGGGAACGCCGGCACCGCACGGTCCGCACCGAACTGCTCGACCGCACACTCGTATGGAACCTTCGGGGTCAAGGCCGCGCACGCCGGACACTCGGTGCTGTTCGACACCGCCAGCAACTGGATCGCCCGCCTGGCCGGCGCGCACCAGGCCGGACGGCTGGACGCGGAGCTGAAAAAGATCCGCCGCTACCGGTTGATCATCATCGATGAAGAAGGCTACATCCCGTTCGATCAGGATGCCGCGAACCTGTTCTTCCAGCTCATAGCGTCCAGGTATGAGCTCGGCTCGGTGATGGTTACGAGTAATCTGCCCTTCGGAGAAGCGCACATGTTCGCGCGAAGGCATGCAAGGTGGCGCGAAGATGTCACGGGTTCGCGTGTTCGTTGAGATCAGCAGCGCGGCCAGTTACCGATCCGGTGGCTGTACCCACGGCGCGAGGCCTTCACCCGGGGTCAAGTTCTCGCGCCAGTACCTGAAGACCGTGCCGAGCTTGACCTCTACGCTTTCGGCGGCGATCAGGCACGTTGTGAGCTCCCGCCCGCCGGCATCCGCCTCGAATGCGACCAGCAGCGATGGAAGCTCGCCGACTCGGCTGGTGATGGCCTGCAGCTCTTGTGGCGTCGGAGCACGGAAGACAGGGTCCTGAAAACCGATCGGGCAGTTGACGATTGCCGGCCCGTGGAAGATCAGCTCCAGGCCGTGGTGATACGTGAGGTCGTGCCCCGCACCCAGGCGAAGCTGGCCGGCGTCGCAGCTCACGATGTCCCAGTCCCACCACGATCCCTCCGGCAGTTCGATGCTCGTCATCGGTCGTCGGGTGTGCTCCGAACCCACGCCGCCCCCTCTTACGTCCTGTTCGGGCTCACGCTATAGCGACGCCGCCAGACCCCGAGCTTCGGCATCGCTCGTCCTTGCGGCACCTCGGGCGAAGTTCAGCCATCGATGCCTGGTGCCTCGTGGAGGAAGGCGTCGACGTCAGCGGCCAGAGCGGTCATCTGTTCGCCTGCCTCCTGCCAGGTGGTGACGGCGGTGCTCCAGCCGCCGTGTTTCGCGGGCCAGGGCCGCAACGTCCAGGTGAGGCCGACGTGCCCGCCGGAGCGGAACTCCGCTGTGATGGTGAGATCGCGTTCGAGAGAATGCCATGACCGCTCGCCCGACCAGCCGCGGAAATCCTCGGCCAGTCCGGTGAGGAACGCGGGCAGGTCCGGCGCTCGTTCCCAGACCGCGGATACCGCCTCGTCGACTCGGGCGGACAGGCCCGGTGCACTGGCTTCGACGGCGTAGTGGATGCTGTCTGCATCCAGGCGCCACCGGTCGCACAGGCGCACGACGGTGTCGCTGTCGATGCAGCGGATGACCACGGCGGGCGCGTCGGTGGTGTCCAGGCTTTTCATCCTCAGTACGGTATGTCATCGGGGTTCGGGCTGTCGCCTCGTATACCCGGCGCCGCGCCATGAGAATGAGGTAGAGGCCCAACCGTACGAAAGTGCCTGGTCGCAGGAACAACCCGCACGGGGTCAGTTTTCACGAGACGTTGACAGCGGCCGGCCGACACGTGTCTTGTCGGCGCCGTTCCCGCTCACCGTGCCGTGGATATGGGAGGACGACGATCGATCCGAGGGAGAACTCGACGAGCTACTCCCCCCAGCAGGGCGCGGGAGCCGTTGCCGCACGTCAGGCGCGGTATGCGGGTTCGATGATCTGTCTGTTGCGACCGTGGCTGCGCGAGTCGTGCGCGGCCGCGGATGACGCGTGGTCCCCGAATGGTCCCCAACGCCAAAGGATCTCGGTCAAGGGAAGCGAACCACCGACCATCAGGACACGGGACACGCGACAGCCGGCCTCTAGCGCTTGCACTTCGGGGCGCACATGGTTCAAGCCTTCCTCGCAGGCTGGGCAGCCGCATCTACGGAGCCACGTAGTCGAGCGCCCGCCGCACCGTCGGACGTGCGGCAGCACGGCTGTTCGCCCGCTGGTCCACCTGCCGCAGCCCTCGCGCCGGCCGCGGCCCGCGCACGCTCTTGTCTGCAGACCGGCAAGCTCCGCCCGCGCTCTCGACCGCGCGCGATCGGCTTCCCACCGAGCTTCCGCCGGACCCGAGCGCGCGACCGCGCACCGG
Source organism: Actinospica robiniae DSM 44927 (assembly GCF_000504285.1). Lineage (NCBI taxonomy): Bacteria > Bacillati > Actinomycetota > Actinomycetes > Catenulisporales > Actinospicaceae > Actinospica > Actinospica robiniae. The sequence continues at coordinate 3,966,799 of NZ_KI632511.1, forward strand.
CCGACGCGGACAGCGCCGGTCCGCGCCCGTACGAGCTGCCGAGCACGCCCTGGCGAACCCAACTGGTACCCGTGGCGGGAACACGGTCCGATGAGACGAGCGCGACACTAAACACGCGGCGACCGCCGTACACGCACGTGCATGGATCACAAACCCGCGTGCACGACGGTCGCCGCCCCCGGTGCACCACCCAGGTCAGCAGCCCGACAACCGCATCCAGACAAAGAATCCCGGCCGCCTGCGCAGCCAGCGCCACCGCAAGGTCCTCACACCCACACGGCTGAGGTTCTCAAGGTCCTGGTCCAGGAAGAGTGACCGGGCGGGACTCGGCCGCCGGCCTCACCCGCCGGGCCGCCGCTCCCTTCCCGACCGGTAAGACCCTCGGGTCCTGACGGGCCGAGGACTCCTCGATCCCCGCCGGGACCCAGAACTCGCTGACCGCGCTGAAGTGGATCGATTAGGGCGTAGAGCGTCGCGGCCACACGTCGTATCCACCGTCGATGCCGCCCTGCGCCGGCGAGCCCGGTCTCTGGGAAATGCGATCGGGGGTCGCCGGAAGGCCGCTCCGGCTCACGCCCGTGGGCCAGGCAGTGCCGGGCGCGCCGGCCGAATCGAAGGCGCGATCACGGGTCTCTCCACGCCGCGCCCCGGTTATGGTGGCGGCGTGGCGATCCCCGATCTCATCCCCATCCGGCACGAGCCGACCTACCGCACCGACACGATCGGCCGGTACGACGGCGGCCTGTTCTTCGGCTGGATCAGCGGCGCGTTCGCACCGGAGTACAAGCCCGACGCGAACTGGGCCGCCCACCAGCGCTGGTACGCGATCCTGCACCGGTTCGACCACGACGGGCGCCACGTCACATCGGACATCTGGTGCCCCGGCGACGGCATCCGCCACGGTCAGCAGGAACGGCTTGACGAATGGCTTGCCGCACTCCCAGGGCGCGCCTTCGGCGACATCGCCAACCGCCCGTTCCAGATCGAGGTCGACGGCATCGTCTTCGGCCTGGTCCCCGAATGCCACGGCGAGTACCCCGCCGGCCATGAAGAACTCGACTGGGCTGAGTTCTACCCCGGACGTCTCGGATTCTGCGCGCCGTGGAACGGGAGGTACGACACCTAGGCGATCTACCTGACGATGGTTTTCGCCCCGGAGTACCGTCGCTGCAGGCCGCCTCTTTCCCCGATGCACCACAACGCGGCTCCCCGAGAAGAGGTCGATGCCCGCAACATTCCACGATCCGTGGTTGACCACGGCCGTCATCACAGTCAAGCGGAGCGACCGACCCCTGGCCCTCGGCGAGCCTGATCACGTTGTATCCGGCCGTGAGTGCGACCGTGGTACTCACCGTAAAGAACTGACCCCACGCCCCGGTCAACGGGGTAGGACAGGGTTCTGAATGCGCCGCCGTCGTAGGCGCGGCCCTGGGTGGAAGTGGCGGTTCCGCCGTTGGCGTAGCGCACCTTCATGGTGTAGCTGTGGGAGGTGGGCACGTTGACGATGAAGTCGACGAACCTGTCGGTTCTCAGCGTTCGAGGAGCCACTGACACCGCCGATGTATCCTCCGTTGGAGGCGCTCGAGGAGCTGCAGCGGATGGCGTGCCCACCGCCGGAGACCTCTGTCATGAGCGGTCGAAGACGCGCTCACGCTCCTGAGTCGGGGTTCTCGGGCCGTCGTCCGTGATCTCGGTCGTCACGGTATCGGGCGCGGCCGCGGAAACTCGTGCGGGCAGTTGCGGCACAAGCCCAGCGATCGAGCATAGGACCGGTACGAGGCCGCCGGTAGGTGCCACTCCCGGGAGATGGCATTGTCTGTTTTCGGACCTCGGCGCCCATGTCAGACCATTGAGCGTACCGCGTAGCGCGGCGGAGGTCCGAACGGTGGCCGGTCGCGTTCCCGGCCTCAACCGCCTGGTCGACTCCCGAGATCCGCAGCCAGCGCCGCGTAGATGTACTCACTGCCCCAGCGATCGCCGTCGAGGTCGTTCTCGACCAGATGCGCCTCTCTGCGCATCCCGAGGCGCTCACGGACCCGCACGGATCCGGTGTTCTCCACATCCAGGCGTGCGTAGAGTCGGTGCACGCCGAGGGTGTCGAAGGCGAGCCGGGCCAGCGCCGCGGCCGCCTCGGTCGCGTAGCCGTGCCCTTCGTGACCCTGGTCGAGAGTCCAGCCGATCTCGGCCTGGGCGGCGCGGGCATCGGCCGGTTTGAGGCTCACCTCGCCGAGATGGCCGGGCTCACCGCGTCAGCAGACGGCGAGCGAGAGCTTGTCCCTGCCGGAGCGCCAGACCGTCTGCCCCGCGCGCTCGGCAGCGACCTGGTCGCTGCGCTCACGGGTGTACGCCGGCCGGTACAAGTAGCGCGCCACGCTCGGCAGGCTCCGGTAGGCGTACAGTTCCTCGGCGTCGCCAGGAGCGAACAGACACAGCGACAACCGGGACGTGGTCATCGGCAGCAGCGAGGCGATGTCCATCGGACCTCCGGGACACAGATGTGGATCAAGGCGCGGACTGGTTGTCGCATCACGACGGCCGGGCGACCACGCGTTTCAAGAGTATCTGCGGGCGGCGAGGACCAGGGGCTCTCCATGTCCGGGATAGCCGCCGTGTCGGCCAGGCCGGCTCGGTGGCCGATTTGGAGCAGCTGGTTCAGAGCTGCGATTTCGCGAGTGATCCATTCCGCCCCAGTGCTGCGAGTTCAGCCCCGTTGGCGTTACCACCGCTGCACACAACAGCAACGCGCTGACCCGAAAACGTGCTTGGCACAGCCAACACCGCGGCAAGCGCGGCCGCGCCGGCACCTTCGGCCAAGGTGTGTGCATGGGTTGCCAGAAGCAGCTGCGCCTCGGCGATCTGAGCATCCGAGACCAGGCAGAAATCGGAAAGACACCGGCGCATGATGCGTTGTGGCAGATCGAAGCCCCTGCCCGTCGCGAGACCTTCCACGACCGTCTGGTTCGCCCGCTGGACAAGGGAACCAGAATGCCACGAGTCATGGCCCGCCGGTGAGGCTGACGACTGGACCGCGATCACTCGGCATCGCGGGGCGAGTTCAGCCGCCACGAGGCAGGCAGCCGACGCGCTTGTGCCGCTTCCGACTGGGACGATGACGGCGTCCAGGTCGGGCTGAGCGGAGACGATCTCCAGGTGGAGGGTTCCCACGCCGGCCACTTGCGACGGATTGTCTCCGACACTGATCAGGGCAAGTTCTCGTTCGGCCGCCAGGCTCTCTGCATATGTTTGAGCGGCAGCCAGGTCGGCGCCATGTAAGACGACCTCGCTGCCGAGCGCGCGCACAGCACGCACCTTGTATTCATTCGCGGCAGCCGGCATCACCACGGTACACAAGGTGTCGAATACGGCGCTCGCGTACGCCAACGCCTGCGCATGGTTCCCGGTCGAGTAGGTGATCAGGCCGCGGGCGCGTTGCCGTGCGGGCATCGTGGCGAGCAACGTCAGGCCGCCGCGTACCTTGAATGCACCGGTCGGTTGCGTATTCTCGTGTTTGACATAGATCGTCGCGCCTACCGCGTCATTCAGCGCGGGATAGGACCACATCGGCGTTTCCGGGAGGTGCCGAGCCAGGATATCCCGAGCGGCAACGATGTCAGCGTACGTCGGATCAGTTTCCATGCAACGATCATCAGGCCAGCGATTCCAAAGGTCAAATGCCAAATATCTTATACATCGATCGAAGACATCTATATGATCGGGGCATGCTGGACGTTACGAGACTTCGCATACTTGCGGCGATAGCCAGGCACGGCTCGATCACAGCGGCGGCACGCGCACTGGGGTACGCACAGCCATCGATCAGCCATCACGTTGCCCGCCTCGAAGCAGAGACCGGTAGCAAGCTGGTCCAGCGCGTGGGACGCGGCATCCGGCTGACCGACGCAGGTCGCATGCTGGCCGAGCGCGCTGAGGAAATCCTCTGCCGCCTAGACTCGGCGGAGGCCGAACTGGCCGCGTATACCGGACTCCGCGCCGGACGCGTCCGACTGGCCGCATTCCCATCAGCACTGGGCACCTTCGTTCCAAGGGCCATGGCCGCCTTCACAGCCGCCCATCCCGGTGTAGAACTGGCCCTCACCGCGGCAGAGCCTCCCGAGGCCATCAGGCTGCTGCGCACGGGTGAGACAGATATTGCAGTGATCTTCGACTACAGTGACCTGCCTGCCGAAGACCACATGCGCCACACCCCGCTGCTGGCCGAACCCATCTACCTCCTCACCCCCGCCGACGTCTCCGGCGATCGGCTCTCCGACCATGCCGGGCGGCGATGGATCAGCGGCTGCGAACGCTGTCGCGCACATCTACAGCGCTCGTGCGCATCTGCCGGATTCACCCCCGACATCAGCTACACCACGGACGACTACATCGCAGTGCAGGCGCTGGTCGCGGCAGGGCTCGGCGTCACAACGCTTCCAGCTCTCGCTCTGGCGACCGGGCGCCACCCTGCGGTCAAGACAGTGCGTCTACGCGGTGACGAACGGCGGATCAGCGCCGCAGTCTACGGGGAGCCATCTGATCCACCCGCTACGGCTGCACTCCTGTCGTCTCTCCGACGTAGTGCGGCGTCAGCATTGTCGTCACTATAGCTTTGGCAAAGATATGATATTCAGGCCGTGTCGATCTCGGGTATCAGGCTTCTAAGCCGTGATGGGCTGGCCGCTGCCCGGAGCGATCAGGTCGGAGACGGCACCAAGGTGCTCTCCGGCCGGTCCGATCATGTGCACGGCGTGGAGCACGCGGTGGTTGGACGTGAGGTGGGGCGGGACCATGAAATAGCCTTCGGTGACGGGCACGACTGCTTCGCCGTGCTCGGTGACCACCCGCACCGAGGCCGCGGTGTGGGTACCCACCGATCCGATGACGAGGCTGCCGGCGCGCCCCAGGGAGATGTGGTTGCCGGGCGCGGCGCACGCGCCGAACCCGGCGGCACTCTGGCCATCCGGCCCGATCACATCCACGTGGTAGCAACGGGATCTGACTCCCTCGGCCGTACCCACCCAGAGGGTCGCGATGGCGCCGTCGGGCAGGCTTGCGCTCGCGGCGGCCTGGTAGGAAAAGGTCGGCGGCGCGATGCCCTCTTTCGCGGCCGTGGACTGAGCAAAGCCTGCGAACGCCTCGGTGACTCTGTGCGATGCCGGCGGCGGGCTTGGCGGAATGGTCATGGAACAGCCCTTTCGTTCGCGCGCCTCGGCTATGTGATCTTCGCAGGAGGTATGGGGGGTCGGTAACCCCGGCGTCTAGAACGACGGCCGCGGTCAGCGATTCCATGCTCACTGTCAGTGTACTGTCTGCCGTGATGCCGGGTGGGTTGAGCGCAGGCCCGGAAGGGGTGGCGAACTGGTCCGGAGTTGATCCAGACTCTGATGTGCCCCGGGTTTGGTGGAGTCAGGATGCTGGGCACTTGTTGATCCAGTCTCCTGAGAGGGTTCGATGCCGCGTTCCTATCCACCCGAATCCGACACAAGGTTCTTGACCACGTCGAGTCGGGACGTCCGATCAACCAGGTCGCCGAGCAGCTGACCGCGCCGAGACGGAGCTGACCCGGCTGTTCGTACATGGTCTGCCATCGCCTGCGGGCCTGGCATGGGTCGGACTCAGTTCAGCGCCGTCAGCTGACCCACGACGATGTGGTCATGGGCACGTTGGATGCAGTGGCGGGCAGGGTTGCGGGTGGCGCGACAGTCGAGTTCAAGCCGAGCGGCTCCTCCATGGTTCCCTGATACGCAGCCGACAGTCGGTGGTGCTGGCGCCGGTCGATCCCGCGAAACTCGAGGTCGGGGACATCGTCCTCGCCTGGGTCTCGGGTACGGTGTATCTACACCTGGTCTCGTCTCTAGACCCGACTCGGAATCGCGTGCAGATCAGTGATAATCGTGGGCGGGTGAACGGCTGGACGAGCCATGACCGCGTCTTCGGGATCTGCGTAGCGGTTGAGGGCGAGGCCACCGCCGTGTGCTCGGCGGTGGCCGGCGCCGCGCCGACGGGAAGTCCGCAGCCGCCGCAGTACCCGCAGAAGGGCCAGCCCTCGCCCTATCCGCAGCAGCCTGGGTACCCGTACCCGGCGCAGAATCCGCAGGGTCAGCAGCGGTATCCGCAGAATCCTCAGCAGAACCCGCCGCAACCTCAGCAATACCCGCCCTGGCAGCCGCAGCACCCGCCGCAGCCCGGCGGCTATCCCCGGTGAGCTACGAGCCGGACGGCAGGCTCTTCAACTCCGCCGCGGCCAACGTGGAGGCCAGGAACTCCGCCGGACTGGGCTGACCCGTCGTCACCGGGCCGTAGACGGCGCTCATCACGTCCCCGCGGAACTGGTAGATCAACGCCTCGTCCTCGATCTGACCGGTGGACTCGGTGACTATGCCGTGGATCGCGACAGTGTCCGGAAGCCACTCCGATTCGGTCAGCCGTTGCGATTCGGGCAGGAGCGTGAGCTTGAAGGTCATCAGGCCCTCGCCCTGCACGGCCCCCAGCACCGGGCCGGTCGGGCAGGTTCGTACCGCGTCGAGCAGTTCCTGCCTGGCCTGCTGCGCACCGCCGGGACGGTAGAGGACCACTTCCTGCGAGATCGGCGACATGTCCGAATCCGCGCCGGTCGTGGAAAGCACAATCTGGCGCCTCGCGATCCGCAGATTCTCGCTCGGGAAGTGATCACCGCACATGTCGAGCGTGACCTGCCCCTGGACCTGGTCGCCGCCGGGAATCGACCGGCTCGTCCAGCCGGCCCCCATCTCGTTCACCGGAACCAGCAGTTGGTCGATCGATGCCGCGCTCACCGCCCGCGCCGTGGCCGCCGCCGGGCTCGAGGACGCCGCGGTGCCGGACGAAGCCGCCGGCCGGGCCGCCGATCCGCCGCCGCAGCCCGCCACCCCGACCAGAAGTACCGCCGCCACGGCCGCAACCGCCATGCCCCGCATAACCCACTCCCCCGATGTCACTTGTCAGATGATTCGGCCCCGCACTCTACCTGGAAAGACGGCTACGCCCCCGCCGTGCCGAAGCACAACGGGGGCGTAGCCCTCGATCTCACGGACGCCGGCCGGCGCGCTCACCAGGGGTGCGCACGGGCGATTCGGGCGGGACCAGCCGATCGAACCGGGCCAAGACCTTCTCGGCCACGGCGAGCTCGTCGCGCTCGGCACGCACCTCGGCCAACTGACCCGCCAACTGCTCTTCGAGCACGTCCAACTCGGCGCGGCGCGCGGTGATCCGCTGCATGCCCCCGGGATCCGTCACACGTCCGAGCCTGGAACGAATGTCGGCGCCCTGGGCCGGATTCAGTCAATCATCCCGCAGGACGCTCCCTCTCAAGGCCGCAACAGGGATAACCTCACGCCGTGAACATATTCGAGGAGTATCTCGAGGACTGGGAGGAACTCGATCCCCGCTGGCGTCCGGCGGTCGAACGGCTCGCACAACGCACCGACCAGGCCGGAATCGAGGGTGGGCGGTTCGAGGACTGTGCGGTCTGCGCGATCTGGTCACGCCGGGAGGGGGAAGGGGCCTGGATGGGAAAACCCATGCTCATCTGGTGTGACCTGCTGCGCCAGACCGGAGGCGGCGGAGTCACGCTCGGCGCCGTGTTCAGCGGGGCCTCAGTCTCCTGCGGCACGCTCAACGGCCACTGTCCGGACGATCTGCGCGGGGCAGACCTCTCATGGGCGTCATACGAGACGGCCGAGGGTGAGTCGGTGGAGGTTCTCGGGGACTTCTTCGCCGACTGGTTCCTCGACCAGACGCACCTTCCCGTGGAGACACTCGAAGAGCGCGAGCGCCGTTCAGCCGTCGCCCTAGCCAGCCAGCATCGAAGCCGAATAGAAGCCGGAGCGAAGCGGGGCCCGACCACCGCGTCCGAACCCACGTGGCGGAAATGGGCAAGGGCGCGATCGCGCCGGGCAAGCTGACCGACCCGGACTTCTGAGGTCATCACCTGACGATGATCAAGAGAACAGGCAGCCGCTCACGGCCAGTACGAGTACAACAACATCCCGCCACGCCAGACGCCCTGGCCTGCACGTTCAAGATGGCGAATGCTCCATATTCAGCCGCAGCCATGGACGGACAGCGGAGCGCAGCACGTCGTCCATTCCCAGCTGCGGCCATGTGTAGATTGCCGCCAGGAGCATGTCGTGCAACGCAGCCCTACGGAAGGACGTGGAAGCCGCGAACTGCCTCTTGAGGTCCCGAAAGGTGCTGACACATCCGCAGGCCGTCAGGAGTGTGGATAGGAATGCCCTGCTCGAATCGACAGATTTGATCAGGCCTTCGGCAGCCAAGGGATCGATCGCGGCGGCATGGCTATCCCGCAACGCTCGCCCCGGAACATCAGCTGCGACCATGAGCCGAGACCATCCGCTGCGACTATCGGCCTCGACGATCAGCCGCGGCCCGATCTACCGGCCGAGGCCCCGATGGACTCGGGGAGAGGGGGGTTCCCGCAGCTCGAGTCAGCGATCGAGCTTGGCGAGTGTCCATCCGTCGTAGACCGCGTAGGGCGCGTAGGAGGCGGGCGGGTGGCCGTTGGCGGTGAGGTTGTCGTCCAGCTTCTGCTGGAAGGCCGTCACGTTCTGGGTGAGCATCCACTCGGGGGCGACATCTGTGTAGTCCTCGCTGATCGGGTGCACCCATTCGTCGGCGGTGGCGTCGAGTGGGAACTCCATGAGTACGTCAGTGCCCTGCGGAAGCATCTCGAGTAGGTGCAGTTGCGCGACCCTCGGCGCGACCGTGGTCCACGTGGCGCTGTCGGTCAACTGCCAGAGCGGATAGGCCGGGATGAGCGCGAGTCCGACCCCGAATGCCGTGGCGGCCCAGGCCGTGCGCAGCCAGGCAAGGTTGAACTTGGCCGCCCCGTCCACCGCGGCAAGGACGAGGATCGCGGCGAGGTAGGCGTTGTACTGGTAGGGCTGTTCCCAGTGGTAGTGGACTTCGGAGAAGAAGCGCTCGAGGATCTGCGGGATCGCCAGGATGCAGATCCAGGAGCGAAGGCTGAGGAACAGCAGCGGTGCCAGCAGCCAGAACGCCGTGTGCAGTTTGACGTGGGGGTCGACGAGTTCGGTCACCATGAGGCTCGGATGCGTCAGCAGCTTGTGCGCGACTTGGCCGAAGGTGGCGCCGAGCTGGCCGTAGTACCAGTCGCGTTTGCTGCTGCCGCCGACGGCCGGCATCACGACCCAGATGACGGTGCCGATCACGGCCGCGCCGGCCGCGGCGAAGTAGGCGCCGATTCTGCGCTGGCCCTTGATCATGATCCAGATCCCGACCATCACGATGATCAGGCCCATGTCCTCCTTGACCAGGAGGAGCAGGCCCGCCGCTATCGCCGCATGGCGCCACTTGCCCGCATCCACGCGCTCGATGAGAGTGGCGAGGATCAGCGGAGCGAAGGCCACCTCGTGGAACTCGAAGGCGGCCGCCGACTGCAGCGGCCAGTACACCAGGTACGCCCCGCCGACCAGGTAGGCCGCGGGCAGACCGAGCCTGCGCCGGGTATAGATCCAGATCGGTACGACCGCCGCGGAGAGCAGCACGGCCTGGGCGAACAGCAGGTTGTAGGCACTGTTGTCGATCCAGTAGAGCGGGGCGAGGAGCACCAGGATGGGGCTGAAGTGGTCCGCCCACGCGAACATGCCCATGTCGGTCGCCGAGATATGCCGCTTGGTCGTGACGTCCGGCGCCCGGAAATGCGCGTAGTCGCGCACGATCTGGTCGAATATGCCGAGATCCCAACCCCAGAAGGACTGGGAGCGCCACCTGAGGTAGGCATAGGTTGCGTAGACGACGCAAGCGGCGATGGCCATCCCCCCGACTCCTATGACGTGTCGGCATGCACTCAGCCGAGATCGCACAGGCCCCTCCCCTTCCAAGCGTTACGCGTCTCCCACGCGCAACAGATCAACATATCCTAGTGGTAGCAGGCATTCGCTCGAACCAGTGCTCTTAGACGCCAAGTCGCTCTCAGAAGCCGGCCGTGCCGCCAGAGCCCGCCGACTGGCCGTGATCGCGCTGACCGTCCCCGGGATCCAGCGCCCGCCGGCCACGGCAACCGGGCCTCCGAGACCACGATGCGCCGCTGGCGTGATGAGATCATCGCGCTGCTCGCCGCGAAGGCCCCGCGCCTGGACCGGGCCCTGCACAAGATCGCGAATCAGGGTGGGCAGGTCGTGCTGAGCGACGACATGGCCTCGACACAGTTTCTGTCACCACATGGTCGCATCGTACCTTTGACGTGCGGGTCGATGAGTTCCGGTGTTGTGTCCGTCGGGCTATAGGACTGCAACAGGGCGTGAGCGGCCTGGCGATCGCTGCCGGAGTTCTGGTTCATGCCGTCCCGCTGCACCAGCCGCCGCTGCTGCCACCATCGTTGGTGTCACCCGCGGGCGTCAGTTGATCTAGACGTCATCCATGATCCGGTCAGACTGCGGTTACGCACGCTTCCTGAATCAGATCAACCCGCAGTGCGACCTCAATCGCTGACTTGAGAGGGCCGTACCGGGGTCGTGGGCGATGTCCGCTGGTACCGGCTGGTCCTCCTCTCCTGCTGGTCGGTCGCCGTTCGCTGTCCTTTGTTGTCGGCGGCTGTCGCAGGTTTTGCCGACTCGGTGTTGACTCCACCTATTGAGACCAGATGTCCGCTCCGTGCTCAGACATCCGGCCATCCATAGCCGGGTGTGTACAGCGACTCACCGGTGAACAGCCAGAATGACAGCGCGAAGGTACGCTCTCGGGCCGCGTCGTAGTAGGCGGGTTCAGGCCGATGAAAGTCCGGATGGTTGCAGTCGTCGCGCACGAAGCCCTCGACGAACCAGAACCCCTCCGCGATCCATCGCTCGATGGACTCGCGGCCGGCCACCTCTCGACAGACCTCAAGCATGGCCCGCTGGAGTTGCTGGAAAGCCGCGCGATCCCACCTACGCTCTATCCGCGCAGTGAGCATGAACGAGCCCGGCTCTGAGCCGAACTCAGACCGCAAGATCTCCAATGCATCCATGCTCAGAATTCTCCCGGTTCCGACGGGCGGCTCTGCCGATGAGGTTTTGCCTGCCAGCTGCCTGTGCGAATGCGCCGACCTGCACCGATGTGCCCCCTGGCGCCAATACATGGTCCTGCTGACCTGCAGATATTCGCCGCCGTCCGCCGCGGTTGGTGTCAGCTGTTGGTGTCAGTCGGACTGGCCTCGCCCAACACGTGTCCACAGCGGGGCGTTGGCGGTGCTGCGCGCGGTGGCCATCTCGCCCTCACGCGGCCGCCAGTCACGGTAGGGCAGAAGCGCTAAGCGCCAGCCGAACCGCCACGCGTAGGCGAACCCCCAGAACGGAATCAGCAGGAGTAGGAAGTCGCGCTTTCGGTATGACACGTGTGGAAGCGCCGACGCAAAGAGCAGGAGTGCGAGTAGCCCCACGACCCGCCCGGGCACGTTCTCCGGAAGCAGCATGATCGGCACACAGTAGATGAGCACTGCGATAGCACCGCCGGCATGGCGCCACGCACGATGCCGCGGCTCTTGAGTAAGTCCGGGCTCCGCGGCAGGCAGCGGCGCGGTCAGGATGTGCCAGTTTTTCAGATGCGCGAAGCCATGCTCAACGAGCGCTCGAGCGGCTGAGAGCACAGTGTTCGCGTTCTTCTGCGCGATTACGAAACCCACCACAACACCCACCGGCCCCACATGGCATTGGCCGGCGCCGCACCGGACAAGCCCCTACCGGCAGAAGTCGTCGACCTCGACACCTTCCGCACCCGAAAACACACCCGAATCGGCGGCATCATCCACGAGTACCACGAAGCAGCCTGACCTGCACCGACGGCGTCATCGGCAAGCACAACGATAATCAGGAACAGTATCATCAGTGGCTTACCGTCCATGATCTCCGTGGAGCTTGTGGTGTCATGTTCGCGCAGGCTGCCGCAGGTCATGCAGTCGCGAGCAAGTGTTGCCGAAGCGAAGCCGAGCGGGGAGCCCGGAGAAGGCGAGTAGCCCACCGCCGACACTCCTCGGAACTCCATGAGAGCTGCGGGTTCTAAGCGGCGGCCCGCAGCTCGAGGCGCGGCCATCGTGCCCTGGTCTGCGTGAAAACCCTTAAGCTGGTGGCATCCGCGGTGCTAACGTTCAGATATCAGTCATCGATGTCGCATCGCACGATTTCAGGAGCCTTCCATGACGCATCGCGGCACAATGAGAAGCGTGGTCTCGACGTTCGTCGTCGGGAGCGTCGCTCTGGGCGGGGCAGTCGCCGCACACGCCACCACGGGCATCAGCGTTCTGTTCGCGGTGACCGACTCCTCCAACAACGGCAAGCTGGACGTCTCGCTCTCCGCGCCGAGCGATGTGACCAGCCTCCAGGTCAGCCTCTTCTCCGAGACCACGCAGCAGACGGTGGCCACGGTGACCAATTTCAAGCTGGTGTCCGGCACAGCGATGGACGGCGTGTGGCAGCCGAAGACCCGCATCCAACTGCCCGCGCTCGACACCTATCGCATAGACGTTTCGGCCATCGACGCGGACGGCGACACCCTGTCCACCACCGGCTCCGGCTACTTCGACTACGACGTGCAGACCAATCTCGACGACGCCACCGTCGACCGCACCACGGTCGACTATCAGGACCGCAGCGTCACCATGAGCGGCCACCTGATGGGCAAGTGGCCCGCCACGGGCGACGTCACCCCGCTGGCCGACGAAGAAGTCGACGTATCCTCCTACTCCCAGTACGGGTCGGCGATCACGGCCGCAGATGGAAGCTGGTCGGTGACGATCCCGTTCACCAGCGAGTATCAGAGCTCGATCCAGGCCGAGTTCGCCTACGACTCCGGCTACGTCTCGTCCGACCCGAACAGCCGCTTCTACGACTCGTCGCTTTCCCGCTCCATCGGGGTCAAGATCAAGCAGACGGCGACAAAGCTGTTCCTGACCCCCAGCGCGCGCAGCGTCCCGTTCCAGGGCGCGGTGAGCTCCACCAGCGCGACCCTGCTGTGGGACTCGCCCTCGGGATGGGCGCCGCTCGTGGGAAAGACCCTCGGGTCGAACTCCTTCGGGAGCTTCCTCCAGGAGACCACGGATGCGAACGGCAACGCGGTGTTCCCGGCCACGCCCGCGCTGTGGAACGACGCCACGATCTCGGCAGGCTGGGACAGCGACGACGTCTTCCTGGCTGACGCACAGGCGAGCAGCGCCATCACCGTCGTACAGCCGTCGACCTTCGTTTCCTTCACCCCAACCCGAACCGACGCGTCGACCGTGACCGCCACCGGCGACCTGGGATTCAGCTTCGACACCCCTGGAACCATCCCGGTGGACATCCAGTTCTCCGCCACCGGCAAGGGCGGCTGGACGACCGTGGCGACGGTTCCCAACGCGTGGTTCGACGGCCCCGGATACGGCTTCTCGATCACGATCCCCAGCAGCACGGCCGGATTCTGGCGAGCCACGTTCTCGGGCGGCAAGCAATTCGAGAGCGCCACAAGCTCGGTCGTCTACCTCCCGGCCTCCTGACCCAATCCCCGGCAAGCGGCCCCGACCGGCGATCTCTGCGGTCGGGGCCGCTCGACGGCCGACGCAGTACATGCGCCGTCGAGACAGTCGACTCGGCGGCGCTAAAGCATCAGGGCCGATAATCATCAACTGGTTACCGGCGGTGATCTCAGTGAAACCAAGGGGATTCGAACCTCGGGCTGTGACTGAGCCGCTATACCGCGCTCGCTATGAACCGCGGGATCGCCAGCCGGGGCCGTGCGCAGCACGCTGGGCGGTCGACGCGGTCGCGATGTAATCAACAAGGTCTCAAGGGCGTGATTTTCGGTGGTCTGGACGCCCGAACATCGCTACTGTCTCCGGCAAGGGGGACGGCAGGTTGTTGTCCCGCCGGTCCGGTGGCTTCGCCGGCCGTCATCCAAGGCGCGCTGTGTGAGCAGGCATGCAATGACGAGGGGTGAAACTTCTTTGTATCAGGGATGGGAATCCGCGGTGCGTCGAGGACAGCTGGCGGCCCTGCCGCAGACGTGCCGTGGCGCACGCGGCCTGGCTGCCGCTGCGCTCGCCACCGCGCTGCTCGGCGTTCAGCTCGCCGCGGCGTCCAGCGCATCTGCCGACGCCACGCCCGGAGCGCCGGTCATCTCGGCCACCGCGCAGCCCCCGGCCGGAACCGCGGCTTGCCCGGTGCAGACCGGCGGCTCGGGGTCGACGGTCGCGATGGGCACCATCTGCTCCTTCACACTCAGCCCGAACCCGGCGGACACCACCGTGCCGACCGAGTATGAGGTGTCTTACCCGCTGAATGAAGGCCATCCAGAGCTCATCACCGCCGCTGACCCGGGCAACGGAAACAGCTTCGACACGGCCACGGGCGTCGCCACCATCACGATCGTGGTCAACGACTCCTACGGAAGCCTGACCGTCAACGCCGTCGGTACAGACGGCCAGATCGGCCCAACCACACAGGAGTACCTCCGGGGCCAGGAGCCCGTCGGCTCCGGTACTCCGCAGACCTTCGGCGACGATGACGGCGACGGCACGCCCGACCTGCTGGCCGCTCCGCAGGAATCCGGCGACGCACTGGCGAACGGCTTCTGGTTCGCAAAGGGCGGGACCGGCGGTACCGTCTCAGCCAACGCCCAGAACCTGTCGGAGGCCTACAACCTGGGAACCAGCGAGACCGGAGGCCCGCTCAGCTTCGTCGGCGCCGAGGTCATCCCAGGGGACTGGTGCGGCGGCGGTGAGACCTCCACGCTGGTGTACTACCCGCCGACGGTGGCTCCGACCGAGAACGCCGGCGGCGGCTTCGTCTTCTGTGGCGACGGCGACGGCGACAGCAACGTCGTGCGCAACGAAGGCAACTACTACTCGGGTGAGGTCAGCCTCTTCAGCGGCGTGCTCAGCGACGCCAGCGGCGTGAACCCGGCCGAGCTTGTCGATGCTGGAAATCTGACTCAGCTCGGCACCGGGATCCCGGACGTGATCGCCGTGCTCGACAATGAGCTGGTCCTGACTCCTGCTGCCGAGCCGGGCTCCTACTCGACCGACGAGGAGTTCGGCGGCGACCTCTGCGGCTTCGGCGACTGTGCCGTGCTCAGCGACACGCTCTCGCCGGACGGAACCCTCGACTGGGACTCCTGGAAGGTGCTCGGCTACCCGTTGTCCGACGGCGACATCGATATGTACCTGTGGAACCCGGCGACCGGCGAACTGGTGTTGTGGACCAACATCATCGCGAACGACGCGGCGAACGACGGCGTGTGGAGCAACGACACGACCCTGACCTACACCCAGTACGTGATCGCCTCCGGCACCGGCACCTCGACCTGGAACGAGAGTGCGAATCTGGAACTGCAGACCGCGGACTTCAACAGCGACGGCACTCCCGACCTCTGGGCGGTCGACACGGCGACAGCGACGGCCGTCCCGTACACGGCGAAGATCAAGGGTTCAACGGCCAAGCTGACGAAGGGTGCCCGGCAGAGCCTGGTCACCCCCGCGCACGAGTGGGAGCTGAACGACCTGTCCTCCGGCTCCGCGAGCCAGGCCTTCGACACCGGCAGCGACACCGCTTACACGCTCCGGAACACCAACGCCGGCGCGACCTGGACAACGGACCCGACACTCGGCGCCGCAGCCAAGTTCGACGGCACGACCGGATATCTGGAGACGAACGCCCCCACCCAGCCCTCGACCGGCGCAGTGATCCAGCCGGGCTCGTCGTTCAGCGTCGGCGCGTGGGTGAACCCGTCCGGGCCGGGCACCGTGCTCGCGCAGGAAGGGACGAACGACTCCTCCGTCTTCCTGTCCGCCGCCGACGACGGGACATGGCAGTTCGGTATCAACACCGCGGGCACTACCGCAGCGACCTACGCGCAAGGCGACGCCGGGTCATGGACCGCCGGGACATGGTCGCACGTGGTCCTCACCTATAACGCTTCGACCGGCCGCCTCCTCCTGTTCGTTGACGGCGTGCGCGCGGATACCGTAAACGTCAACGGTGGGGTAACGGTCGTCGGCGCCTTCGTCCTAGGTGCGAACCAGGTCGGCAGAGCACTCGGCAACTACTTCCCAGGTGAGATCGCACGCGTGGTCACCTTCGACACGACCCTGACCGCCAGTCAGGCCAAGCACCTCCCGTAACAGGTAGCACGACGCACGGCCCGGGGCCGTCCCCAACTACGGGGCCGGCCCCGGGCCGTCCTGCTCAGGCGTGAGTGGCAGTGGGAGAAACCAGCCGACCAATGCCGCTTGTCGATCTGCTGCCTGGGTGCTCACACCCAGTTAATGCCGTTTGAAGATCGGCGGGGTTGCTGCTCACGGCCAGTCAAAGCCGGTATGTCATAGGAAGGGTGTGAGCAGTTCGGGTCGTTTGCGGAGCCGGTCGAGTGCGTGGCCGGCGGCGTCGCTCAGGTCGGCGAGGTCGGTGGCGCAGTAGTGGGCCGGTGGCTTGTTCTTGGCCCAGGCCCAGCACTGTTCGACGGGGTTGAGTTCGGGTGCGTACCCGGGTAGCGGCTCGACGGTGAGCCAGGAGGCGTTGGCGGCGAGCTGGCCGGCGTTGATTGATTGGGCTGCTGGCAGCGGGTTACCCGGAGTTTATGGGTTCTTCGATGTCGCCGGGTGCTCGGGAGCGGGCGTTCCGGGAGAAGCGGCGGCTGCGGGCTGCGGAGCTGTTCGAGCAGGGTGTGCCGAATGTGCTGATCGCCGATCAGCTGGGGGTGACCGACTCGGCGGTCGATCTGTGGAAGGCCAGGTGGGAGGAGGGCGGCGCCGAGGCGTCGCGTTCGACCGTCCAGGGAGTTGGACCGGGCAGTCGGAGCGATGGATGGCCGCCACCTCCGGGACGGCGTACCCTCTTCGCAGAGGACTGTCATCAACCTGGAGTGTCGCCATGCCGTTCAAACGCCCTTCCTTCCTGCCGGGCTCTGAGCGGCGCGCCGCGTCGAAGGCCGAACGAGTGGCCGGGTGGGAGGCGCGGCTCGCGGCTCAGAAGCAACGCTACGAGGAGCGACAGGCGAGGTATGAGCGCGCCAGTCGGCTCTCGTCGCTGACTCTGCGCTGCAGCCAGGACGCTTGGCCCCTGATCGCCAAGCTGATCGGAGGCCCGTCGGCACAGCCGAAGGACCTCGAGGTACAGCCGAAGGATCTCGGAGTCGGGTTGATCGAGGTTGATTTATCCGGAACGTATGCGGTGAACCTGCTCGGCGCGGCACATATCCTCAAAGGCCGCGCGTCTCGGGGGCGGCCCGAATTGGGTAGGCTGCACCCGTTGCTGTGCGCCGCACTGGACCAGATCGACCTGGACGCGCCGGAAAGCGCGCTTCCCGTGATCGTCCTGATCGATCTCACCGAGACGCCGGCCGAGGACTAATGCCGATTGTCGATCTACTTACTGGCTGTTCATGCCCAGTCGAGTCCGGTATGTCGCAGGAAGGGCGTGAGTAGTTCTGGTCGTTTGCGCGGTCCGTCGAGTGCGCGGCCGGCTGCGTCGGTGAGGTCGACGAGAGTGGGGGCGCAGTAGTGGGCCAGCGGCCCGTTTTTCACCCACGCCCAGCATTGTTCGACCGGGTTGAGCTCGGGTGAGTAGCCACCACGATCACGCGGGCGCCGAGCGCCTGGTGCAGGTCGGTGAGCAAAGGGCCGAATTCGTCCTGGGTGAACGAAGCGTCCGGGGCGAGGCTATAGAAGAGCTTTGGCAGGCGGCCGGTCCGGTAGCAGGCGAACGCGGCCATCGAGACCTTGCGCTGCGGGGCGTAGGAGTGGCGCAGCCACACCCGTCGCCCGCGCCGAGCCCAGGTACCGCGGATCGGCGGGGTGAGCATCGCCCCGGACTCGTCCTCGAACACGATCCACGCCCTGGTGCGCCGGGCGCGCTCGAGGATCTGCGGCCAGGTTACCTCGCGCCACCTGGTGATCGCCTGCTCATCGCGCTGCATCGCCCGGCGTCCCGGGCGGTGACGGGAGTAGCCGATACGGCGCAGAAACCACCAAACCGCGGCGTCATCGCCGTAGCGCACGCCGAACAGCTCCTCGATCAGATCGTTGACCCACTTGAGCATCCATCGGTCCTGCTCGTGCCCGTGGGCGAGCGCACCGCGGTCCAACTCGGCCGTCAAGACAAGGATCTGCTCATCAGAGAGCAAAGACGGATAGCCGGGCCGACCGGTCGAACGCAACGCCTCGGCGCCGCCCTCCTCCCACCTGGCCTTCCACAGATCGACCGCCGAGTCGGTCACCCCCAGCTGATCGGCGATCAGCACATTCGGCACACCCTGCTCGAACAGCTCCGCAGCCCGCAGCCGCCGCTTCTCCCGGAACGCCCGCTCCCGAGCACCCGGCGACATCGAAGAACCCATAAACTCCGGGTAACCCGCTGCCAGCAGCCCAATCAATCAACAACCCGCATGAGACCCGCGCAACCGCTCCCGCCGAACAGCCCGTCCTGCGGTAACCAACCCGCGCTTATCAGCATGGACCACGCGTCGAACACAGACACGCACGCCACCAGGCACCGGCCGACCCCCATGCCCACCGCCAGCGCCCGAAACCGACCTCTCGGACGCCGCCCGTTGCGCATACCAGCGTGTCCAATCGTCCATCGACGACATCGCGAGTTTCGCTGTTTTGGCAGGGGTCGCTCTGGCGGGTGTGATTGCTGGCGTTTGAGCCCGGCGGCCTCAGATACGGCCGTATGGTAGAACCGTGGATGAGCGGCTTGTAGTGCAGGTGAGAAACCTGCGTCAGCAGGGTCAGTCGGCGAAGGCGATCGCGAGGACTGTCGGGGTGAGCGTTGCGGACGTCGTCGGCGTGCTCAACGGCACCGTGCTGGTATCGGACAGTGGTGAGCCGCGGTGCTGGGTGAACGCCGGCTGGAGCCGTAGCGTGGATCTCGAGGGAGCGCCGCAGTGGGCGGGGTTGGACCCCGGGGCCGGCGATGCCGACAAGGCGCGCGGCCTGGTTGCCGTGCTCGTCGCCGCGGACAGCGCGCGTTCGGCCAAGGCTCAGGTCGCAGGGTTTCTGCTGGATGTGTGGTGTCTGGGGGTGAAGAACGCACTGCGGCCGGAGCCGATGACTGCGTCTCGGCTGGCGGAGCACCGGCACGCCTACTTCGGGGCCTTCGAGGGGCATGTGCAGGTACCCGCCGAGGTTGCCCGTGCCTTGGTGTTCGGGGCTGCTGACTACGCCCGTGGGCTCGGGTTCGATCCCGAGGCGGACTTCGATGCCGCCGCCGCGCTGCTGGGTGAGCCGGCCGGGCCGTGCCCGATCGGCTTCGGCAAAGATGGAAAACCCCTCTACATCAACGGCCCGTACGACGATACCGAGGCGATCGTGCGCAGGCTGCGGCACGCAGTGGGCGAGGACGGCTTCGATTTCGCCCTTGCTTTCCCCGAGCAGCCGCGGCGTCGGGGGTTGTGGACTCGTCGGTAGTCGCGCCGGGTCGCCCGATGGGATGGGTGGCCCCGGTTACGGGCTGATCCACCGGGAACGGCGAGAAGCATCGGCGCTGTTCATATCACCTCGGGTGAGGGGATCCGCCGATGCTTCCAGAGTTGACGTTGCCGGCATCGCTGCTCGCGGTGCTGGAGAATCTGCATGGTTCGTTCGCGGCGCCGACGTTCGCCACCTTCGCCGCCACGGTCACCGGCTTGATCGCGCAGAGCGCGAAGGGCGCGGTGACCGGGATGCTCACCGGCGCCGGTCTGGCCGGGTCTGGTCGCACGATCGGGCCCACGCGTTCTTCTCCCGCGCGAGGTGGAACGCCGAGATCCTCGGAATCGTGTTGGCCCACCTGATCGTTCGAACCCTGCTGTCGCCCGGGGCGGCGGTGACGGTGGCGATCGATGACACGCTGTTCGAGCGGCGCGGGAAGAAGGTGTTCGGAGCGGCCTGGCAGCACGACGACGCCGCGACCGGCGAGAAGCAGGTGGCCGGGGCACCTGCTTCGTGGCGGTCGCTTACCCTGCGCTGCCAGACTGATCAACTTTCTCGCGTCGCCGGCCGACCCCGCCTGGCAGTCGACGTCAGCCGCAGTCGAACCAGCTGCTAAGCGGCATATCGGGGCAGGTCGCACAGGAGAAGACATAGAAACCGCCGTTGTCGCCGAACGTCATGTCCAGCGGATGCCGATTGGCCGAAGCCGCCTCGGTGAGGGCCGCCTCAGTCTCCTCGACACCACCGTCGTACCCGGCGGCGGACCACTCCTCCAACGGGATCCAGTTGCGGCCGCCCTCGTCGCCGAGCAGCGTCAAAAGGTGGTCCATCCGTAGCCGACAGCTCGGACACGTCGGCCACTCCGGCGGCTGCGTCCAGGTGGGGTAACCGCCCACTTTGCAGCCGAGCACGATCAGAAGATCCCGCATGCTCCAGCCGACCGCGACCTCCTCGACGAACGGCTCGTCGTGCTCAAGGAAACACTCGAGCAACTCGCTGGGCGCGTCCTCATACGGGTAGTCGGTGACGACTTCCGGATCGATCGTGCACGGCTGCGCAATGAGCTCGGCCCACGCCTGCGGGTGCACCGCCGGCGCAGCCACCAGCCGCTCTGTGACGGACGCCGCGTCACGCCACCGCACAGCGGGCTGCTCCATGAACGCGTGCTCCTCATCCACCGGGCACCAAAGGATCTGAAGCAGGTCGGCGCCCTCGGGGTGGGGCAGACCCGGCACGTCACGCACGTAGAGCTGGAGCGCCGGAGTCAGCGCGGACACCCCGGGAATCGCCTCCTGATGGAAAACGGCCTCGTGCTCCGAGTGGGAGCACACGGGCCACGGTTCTGCCACAGGCCACAAGAGCGGACCACCGATCGAGCTCTGATCCACCGTCGGATTGCCCCGCCGAGGGTGCAACCGAGTAGCAGAGCGCGCCAACCGCCGCAGCTCGGGAAACCTGGCTTCGACATCAACCGGCCTCGGGGGCGTAGTACGGGTCACAGGCGAACTCCAGGTGACTCAACAGCATGACGATGACGGGATGCTAACGCCTCGCTCGTTTCCATGACAGACGGCATCGCCTTGAGGTGCGCACGCGCCGCGAACGCGTCTGCCGCGATCCACTGGCGTAAGAGCAATGACCACCGGCTCAGCTGTGTCGAGTTCGACCGCACTGACTCGACGACCGGCAAACGCTACTGCGGATCACGACTCACACCCATCGCCACCCGGACTGAAGTCCATCCCTCTAATGATCCCCCGCACCGCGCCTTGGAGGCGATGCTTGGGAACAGGGAGTAGCTTCATAGCGCCTCCAGGCTGTAGGCCTGCTCCTGCATGCGGTACAGCCGGGCGTAGCGCCCGTCCATCTCCATCAGCGCACTGTGATTGCCCTGTTCAACGATGCGCCCGTCTTCCATCACGAGGATGAGGTCGGCCATGCGGACGGTGGAGAAGCGGTGGGAGACGATGATGGTGACGGTGCCGTGGGACGCGCCGAGTTCGCGGGCGAGGGCGGCGTGGCGCTGGAAGACGGCGTGCTCACTCGGCGGGTCGAGCGACGCGGTGGGCTCATCGAGCACCGCGAGCAGGGGATCGGTGCGCATGCAGGCGCGGGCGAGCGCGATCTTTTGCCATTGGCCCTCGGACAGCTCGCGCCCGCCCTCGAACAGACTCCCCAACTGCGTGTCGAGCCCGTGTGCGAGCGTGCGGTAGAGGGAATCGCCGTTGGCGTGCTCGATGGCGGTGAATAGGCGAGCGTCGTCGTCACAGGCCTCGAGGTCACCGAAGCCGACGGCGTGGCGCAGCTTGACCTGGTAGCGGTGGAAGTCTTGGAACGCGGCGGTGCTGCGCGCGTGCCAGGCGTCGATGTCGAGGTCCGCCAGTGACACGCCGTCGACGCGGATCTCGCCGGCGGTCGGCGGGTAGAACCCGTGCAGGAGCTTGACGAGGGTGGTCTTGCCGCACCCGTGCGTTCCGACGAGGGCGACCATGGTGCCGGCCTGTAGGTGGATGCTGATCGGACCGAGTACCGTCGAGCCCTCGGCGTATCCGAACTCGACGTCGGTCAGGGTGATGCCGTTCACCAGGCGCTCTGGCGGCTGCGCGGTGTTGGTGCTCAGGTGGCCGGCGCAGTACTCGCGCAGCCAGGCGAGCGGTTCGGCCAGGGCCATGCCGCTCTGCGTCTGACGGTAGTCCCTCGCGGACTGCGCGACACTCCCCTGCAGCTGCCCGGCGAGCGAGGCGACCAGGACGAAGTCGGCGACGCTTCGTTGGCCGGTGGACACGAGGTGCGCGGTGAAGAGCAGGGCGGCGCCCAAGCCGATGAGGAAGACGAGGGATCCGGGCGCGGAGCGGACGGCGGCTTTCCAACGGGCCTGCAGTTGGACCTCGGTGGCGCGCTGCCAGGCACCGTCCGCCTTCGCCAGCAGGAACTCCTGGGCTCCGGTGACGCGGATCTCCCGGCCACTGGAGGCACGCGTGGTCACCGCGTGCAGGTGGCGCTCGAGCCGGTTGTCACCGGCGGCGGCCATGGCGGCGCCGCTGACCAGGCCGGCGCTTCCACGCCGCACGGCGGGCAGCGCGAACAAACCGAGCAGCAGCAGCCACGGGTTGACCACGGCGAGCAGGGCGAGCGAGAGCACCGCCTGGCCCACGATGGCGATGGTGTTGTTCACACCCCAGCACGCGTCGGCCAGCACCTGGCCCTTGCCCACCACGAGGTTGAGCCGGTCCAGGTACTCCGGCCGCTCCAGGTGGGCGACGCCGCCGAGCCCTGCGGCGGCGGACTGGATCTCCGGGTCGAGCTGTTGGAACCCGACCCGGTCGGCCAGATCACCGCGCAGCATTATGGTGGCGTACAAGCCGATCCAGCGCATGGCCACGCCCGCGCCCACCACCGTGACCGACGCCAGCAGCATGCCCCGCGAGTGCTCGGTCACGCTCGAGATCACCTGCCGCAGCGCCAGACCGATAGCCGCGGCCGCGATCAGCTGGCCGAATATCAGCAGCAGGACACCCGCCGTCATCCGCCGATCCACCCGCCAGGAGCGGATCATCACCTCGCGCCACAGGGCGCGTGCCGCACTCGTCACCGTCGTACTCCCGCCTCGTGTGACACGCCTTCTTCTTCGCTCGACGCCGTGTCGCCTTCCTCAGTCGCGGCGTCCTCGAACTGCTCGGCCTGGAGCCGGAACAGCCGCGCGTACTCGCCGCCGGCCGCGATCAGCTCCTGGTGCGAGCCGGACTCGATCACCTTGCCGCCCTCGATCAGCACGATCCGATCGGCCTCGCGCACGGTGGAGAGCCGATGGGAGATCAGCACCACCGAGACCCCGCGCGCCGCCTCGATCAGTTGATGGAAGACCTCGAACTCGGTGTGCACGTCCAGGTGCGCGGTCGGCTCGTCCAGCACCAGGACCCGTGCGCCGGTGCGCACCGCGAGCAGGGCGCGGGCCAGCGCGACGCGCTGCCACTGCCCGCCGGAGAGGTCTACGCCGCCGCGTACTCCCGCCGTCAGCGACGTCTCCCAGCCGGCCGGCAGCGCTTCGATCAGCTCGCGTATCCCGGCCTGCTCCGCCGCGAAGGCGACGTCCTCGGCGTCCGCGTGGTCCGCGTCCCCGGCGGCGATGTTGTCACGCGCGGAGAACTCGTAGCGGATGAAGTCCTGGAACACCACGGACAACTGCCTGCGCCAGCGGACCGCACCCACCGAGTACAGGTCCGTGCCGTCCAGGCTGATCCGGCCCGCGTCCGGAGGGTACATCGCGGCCAGCAACTTGATCAACGTGCTTTTGCCGGCACCGTTGAGTCCGACGACGGCGAGCACCTCGCCCGGCCTGATCTCCAGGTCGATCCCGTCGAGCACCCGCCGCTCGGTGCCTGGATAAGCGAAGGACACGCCCTCGAACCGGACCGCCGGCGGAACCTCGCGCGCCGCGTCGGGCGCCGCCGGGAGCGGCTGCCCGGTGCCCGGAACGGCGCGCCGCAGACGGTCAAGAGCGAGCAGCCTGGGCAGACCGGCCTCCATCGCGAGAACCATGTCGCCAGCCGCGAACAGCGGGAACAGCAGTACGACGGCGGTCAGATCCCCGCTGAGCCGTCCGATCGGCACGTCCCCATCGAGCGCGCGGAGGCCGACCGCGTATCCGGCGGCGGTCATTATGACGGTGGCGATCGCCCACCAGAGCCACTGGCGGCGCATGTCGGCCATCTTCGCGCGACGCGACGGAGCCAGATGCGCCTCCGCCTCCTCCGCGTGCCGTTCGCCGATCCAGTCGCCGAGCCCGAATATCCGGACCTCCTTGGCCGGCTGAGGCGCCGTCAGCAGGGAGGTCCAGTAGTCCGCGCGCCGCCGGTGCACCATCTGCGCCGCCCAGACGCGTACGATGCCCAGGAAGCCGCTGCGTTGACCCGCCCGGAAGAACACGAGCCCCGCCAGCAGCAGCACGCACACCAGCGGGTCGTCGCGCCCGATCACCGCCAGGCCGGTCAGGCCGCCGACCCATCGGTTCAGCAGGATCGCCTGCGCCCACGTCGCCTGGCCCACTGTGCCCTCGGTCCAGTTGTCCGGATCCGACGCGGCCAGCAGCAGATCGTCCTGACGCGCCGAGTCCTCCAGGTGCGCCACGCCGTCCGGCGACCCGGCCCAGCGCGAGACCGCGCGTCGGTGTGCCCCGTCGACCGCCCGCAGCACCAGGTACCGCAGGGGTTCGTCCGTCAGGTTCATCATCTGGCCGACTATCAGCACCGCGACGTATCCGACCACCACGCCGGCCACATGGTCGGGGCGGTGCTGCGCCGCCTGCACGACCTGTCCGACCAAGGCGCCGGTGATCAGGGCCATCCCTGCCGTCATGGCGCTGCGCAGGGCGAGCGCCACGCCGCAGACCCACCGCGCCCACGCGGGCACCGCCCGCCAGCACGCCGCCAACAGCAGTTGCCGTCGGCACGCCTCCCTCAGCGCCGCCCACCGCGCCGGCCCGGGCACTGCTTCAGGGACCGTCGTGCCGACAGGGGGAGTGGGTTCGGACCCGGGGTGCGGTGATCGGGGTACGGGCAGCGCCATGCAGCAACTCCGAAACTTTCGCAGGATTCGCCGAAAGCAGCCCCTGGAGGCTACGGCGATGATCCGGTCCTCGTCAACGGATATCCGGGCGCGATGGTGCTCGTGTCGACTCCAAACACGGGCTCCATTCGCCAGCAGGCCGGCGTCCACCCGGTTCTCGCGCTCGGCCGCCCCCAGCGCGTATCTGAACACTGTCGTGACAGCCGCCCGATCATCTCAAGCAGCTAAGAAATTGAGTCCCGTCGAGCCGGCATTCATGTCAGGATTGCCCCACGCCCGAGGCACCCGACATCGCAGCTGCCTGGCGCAATGAGCTTGAGCAGACCCCTCACACCCGCCATGGCACTCTTCTCATGGCCCAAGCTGCTTACGGACAGCCCAGGCTCCGCGCGCTGTACCCCTTCTACTCACACGGCGCCCTGCACTTCCTCACGACCGTCCCTCCACCATGGCCGCGCGATCTCGGGGAGCCAGATCTTCCGTTCATCCTCGAGGGCGGCCCGCCATACAGCGTCTGCACCGCCGGCTACGCGGAATTGCTCGGAGAGGCTGCCACGCCGGAAGAGGGAGTCGCGCTGCTCGTGGCCAACTTGCCGCCTGATGTTGGCGTGCAGGCGGATCACTAAGCTTCCAGGAGCTCCGGCCATGGCGGACACTTGTCTGCCAGCTGGCTGGGCAAACGCGCTGACCTGGGCCCACGCGCGTGACGACACCAACGACCAATCCTGGTGAGCTGCGCCGATTCGCCGCCGTCCCTAGCGGTTGGTGTCAGCAGTTGTTGTCAGGACCGGCTGCAGTGACGCGAGTCGGTTGATCTCTGCCAGACTCAGCAATCATGGAAGGTAGATTCCGCTTGCGACGGCAGACGAGTAGGTGGGCGATGATGGCTGAAGTCGCCGTGCTCGTAAAACCAGCGGACGAGCACGAGGTCTCGGTAGACGCCCGAGTCTTCGCTTGGCGCCACAAGGTCTACGGACCCCACGCACAATGGGGCGGACCCGCAGATGTTGAGCTGTGCGCGGCTGCCGAAGACGGCGCCCGCTACGCGCTCCACCACATTCCGGAGTCGGCAGGCGCAGCCCGAGCCCACATCACAGAGATCATCGATGCACCCGCCGACACCACGCCGCCAGCAGTCAAGCTCGCTGCCGCCTACGCGGTGTGGCAAGCCGTCGACTACTCGCCCGCCGATCTGCCCTACATCGATCCCGACGGGCACGTAGTTTTTCCGGACTGATGCGGTTCACTCAGTGAGTGGGCTATCAGCTTGGGAAGCAGAGTACGTGCACCCTCGCTGACCTGCGCGCTGGTCAAAGGCTCGTGGTTGAGTTGATCTCCCGTGAGTCCCCGTGGCTCACCGCTCGGCTGCCTCCCATCGGGCACACAACGGGCACGGCACAGCATTCAGAATGATCTGCCGTCCCTCGTCTATGCCGGCGCCCCCGCACCGCAGCGACCACGTGGGTGGAATCCGTACGCTGCTTGCCACCGGCCTTGACCAGCCCGAGCTCGCGGCACCGGTCCAGCACCCTGTCGAAGCACAGGCGCGAGAGTTCGTGCTCGACCAGCCGGCCGCGGTACTCGCTCAGGACGCTGTTGTCAAAGCCTGGGTCTTCCAGTTCGAGGCCGAGGGCGTATTTCAGTCGATCCGCCCCGCCACCGCCACCGCCACCGCCGCCTGCCGGTCGGTCAGGTGCTCGACGAACTGCAGGATCGTGACCAGCATCAACACGGCCGGAGAGATCCCGGGCCTGCCGCGGGCACCGAACACGCCGATGAAATCAGTGTCCGCAAATACCGGCCCGAGCTGGTCCCGCAGCCGCATCGCCGGGCTTCCCTTCGGGAATGCCGCCCGCGCCACTACACGGGTCTGCTCAGGCACATCCGGCCACGGCATCGGCCGCATCGACATCGCATCCGCCCCAACCCCGCCACGACCATCGCAGCACCGGAACACAGCCTCCCGCAAGCCCACGACCAGCCACAAGAGCACCCGACGAGTCAACCAGCAGGATCGCACACCCCGCAGGTTGGGTGTCAGGATGAAGGCGGGAGGATGAGGGTTGAGATGCGGCCGCTGAGGTATTGGTCGAGGATCAGGGAGGGCGTGACCTTAGATGTCAGTTCGGCACTGAGGCGCACGACGCTCGTACCCTCATCTGCGGCCTGCGGGTTGGTGAGCATGGAGGACCACGGGCTGGCGCTTTCGCTGTCTTTTCCAGTGCGCACGCCCGTAATCCAGCGTGTCTTCATGCCTTGAGCTACGGACGGACTGTCAGCGGCGACACAGACTTCCACGGTGGTGGTGCTGCCGGATCCGGCCGTGATGCCCAGAGCGGCGTGAGTTGCCCCAGGTACGTTTGGTTGCTGGTAGAGCCTGCCGACGAGCCCGGCCGTGGCCGGGCCGAGGCATGTGGCGAGGGCGTCGACCGTGGGGTTCTGAATGAGTGGTTTGGTGGCGGAAGCGGAGATCGAGCTGACGGGGGACGCGGTGGGACTGAAGACGAGCCGGGACGGCGAGATACTGATCGCTCCTGGGACACTGTCGTTATCGGCCGTCATCGGAAACTCGAGTCCGTTGCCACTGGACTTGTAAGCCCAGGTCGTGGCCCCACTGCTCGATCCAGTTCGAGTGAACCCAGTCGCGGCGAGCTTCGCTGCGATTGTTGTCATGTCGAAAGAGCCGAAGAGCGTCGTGGCGGAACTCACCGATCTGCTACCGCCCATGACGGTGACGGTGAACGGCGCCTTCTGCGGATCGAACCCCAGCGTCGCGACCTCCTGCGGTTCGCCCTGCGGGCCCCCGTAGAGCGGGATGAGTTCGTCGACGAGACCGTAAACCGTCGAATACGGCCCGGGGTCGTTGGAGCCATCGAGGGCGGTCATGCGAACCGTCGCACCGAACGCGATGAGGCCCTCGTCCCAACCGGTATCCGGGATAGAGCTCAGCGCCTGTGCAATGGTTATAGACCCGGCCGCGCCGCTCGAACCGAGCGTGTCGCTACTGTTCGCCTTCGTTGGGCCGGTGCTACTGGCGCAGGCTCCGGCAAGCGTCAAAGCTGCGGCCGTACAGCCGGCTTTGAAGGTACGAAGGACCCTGCTCCCGGTCATGCAGAAACTCCCCAAATCGATGTCGATGATGCCGTGCGGATACTACCGAACATGTGGGCGACGTGCTCCTGAAAAAATGTAACGAATTTACAGTACCTGATTCTTTTCATCGCGGGAAACGTCCGGGCAGCACGGCCCCGGCGACTTCCGGTTTCGGCATTTATGCCTGCTTGAGGCTCCTGCGTCATAGTTCGTAGAGGTCGAGGACGCGCTCGGGCTGGTGCGTGTAGTGGCGTCGGGCGTGGGCGATGTTGTGGAGTCGACGCGCTTCAGGACACTCTCTTCGCTTATGCCGGCATTGCGATGCGCTCCTGCCAGGCGCGCCGCGTCTCGCTCGGGGTGAGATAGCCGAGCGCGGAGGCCAGGCGCCGCTCGTTGTAGGACCTGATCCAGTTCTCGATGTCGCGGCCGGCGCCGGCCCGATCGGGCCAAGACGAGACGCCGATCTCCGCCTTGATCGTGGCGAAGAACGACTCGGTCGCGGCGCCGTCCAGGCACGAACCCGTGCGGCTCGTACTGTGCCGGATCTCCAGGCGCCGCAGCGCGTTGCGGTAGAGCTTCGAGTGATACTGCGATCCCCTATCGGTGTGCATCATCGCGTTGCCGGCGACCAGCCCGGCTCGATGCGCCGTGCTGATCGCCTCGAGCGCGAGACTCGCCCACATGTGCGGCGCCACTGCGAACCCGATCAACTCCTCGCTGCACAGGTCCAGGACCGTCGCGAGGTAGACCCAGCCCCCGCCCGTCGGAAAGCAGCTGATGTCTCCGACGAGCTTCAGCCCGGGCAACGGCGCGCTGAACTCTCGCCGGATCAGATCCGGAACAACGCCGGCAGCCCGGTCGGGCTTGGTCAGATTCCGGCGCTTGCGCCGCGTAATCCCCGCGTCGGCGTGGCATACCTCACCGTGCACCGGTGCCGCCCGGGAATGCAGATCGGCCCCGTGCGGGCGTCGTAGTTCGCGGCGCCGGACCGACCGGCGCCGCGAACCCGAGCCTTTCGCCCGCCCCGACGACATGGCCGCCGTCACAGATCGGATCACGCGGTCCACTCGGGCCGGCGGCCGAGGTAGCGCAGAAGGGCCGCGGCCTCGTCGTCGCCGTTCTCGGGCGCAATGGCCGTAGCGTAGGCCCCCCATCCGCGCAGTGGTTCGGTCAGTTCGGTCGCTGCCGTCATCAGCCGCTTGGCAAGCTCCGGCGTCAGCGGGGAAGGCTGGCCGGTGGCCACGGCGATGTCCCAGGCGTGGACGGCTGCGTCGAGCGAGCAATAGCCGACGGCGAGCTGCGGGGCCAGCGCGCCCTGAGGCAGCGGAGAGGGCACGGTCTCAGCGCTCTGGGGCACCGTGGCCCAGGCGGCGGCCGAGGCCGAGATCGCGGCCTCGGCGAGCTCGGCGGCGGAGCGGTCGAGAGTGCCGGAGGGCGCGAAGGGGTTGTCGGTCGGGCCGCCCTCGCCGGTGATCGCGGCGACGTAGGCGAGCTGGTCTCCGGCGGCGTGCTGGAGCACCTGAGCGACAGTCCACTGCTCGCACGGCGTCGGCTTCGCCAGGTCCGCCTCCGTCAGCGGAGCGACGACCGTGCGCAGCGCAGTGTGGGCGGCGTCGAGGATCGTCCAGCCGGTGTTCGTCATGTCAGGCCCCTTCGTCTGCGGCGGTGCCGCGGTGGGTTTCCGGAGCGGAACGATCCGATCCGTTCGAGCTCCATTCTAGCGGAACGGATCATTCTGTTCAAGTGTTATCCTGGAGCCATGACGAAGCCTGCCGCCGATGCCTCCGCCGTCACCCCTGCGGTTGGGCGGACCGGCCCGTTGAGTGGCCGCATGGCAGAGGC
This sequence comes from Actinospica robiniae DSM 44927, assembly GCF_000504285.1. Taxonomy (NCBI): domain Bacteria; kingdom Bacillati; phylum Actinomycetota; class Actinomycetes; order Catenulisporales; family Actinospicaceae; genus Actinospica; species Actinospica robiniae. The sequence continues at coordinate 3,996,710 of NZ_KI632511.1, forward strand.
CAACCGCAATGACACGGTGATCCTCGACGCCGCCCGAAGAGTCTTCATCGCCGACCCGTCGGCCCCGATCTCCGCCGTGGCCAAAGAGGCCGGCGTCGGCATCAGCGCCCTGTACCGCCGCTACACCAGCAAGGAGGAGTTGCTACAGACACTGTGCGCGAACGGTCTGGCGACCTACATCACGATCGCCCGGTCCTCGCTCGAGGTGCACGACCCATGGCGCGCCTTCACCGAATTCCTCACCGGCGTCGTCGATGCCGACGTGCACTCCCTCACGACGAACCTGGCGGGCTCGTTCACACCCACGCCGCAGATGCAGGCACAGGCCGTCGAGGCCTCACGACTGGCCGAAACGCTCCTGAATCGAGCGAAGGCCGCACAGGTCATCCGTGCCGACTTCGAGCCGAGCGACATCGCGATGCTCCTCGAGCAGTTGACCGCGGTCCGCCTCGAGGATCTCGAGCGAACCACGACACTGCGGCGCCGATACCTCGCCTTGCACCTCGACGCGCTGCGCCCGCAAGCCACACGGACCCAACTGCCCGGGCCGCCGCCAACGACCGCCGAACTCGGCGCGCGCTGGATCCCGAAATGACAAGCGGCCTTCCCGGCGCGCCGGCTCAGGCCAGCCCAGAGGGGGGTCCTGATCGCGAGTCAGGCGTGGTGGAGTCGACATTGGAGTGGACGCGGTTTTGGACACCGCTTTGGGTTATGCGGCGGTGGACATGCGTTGCTGCCAGGCAGTTCGGGTTTCGGCCGGGGTCTGGTAGCCGAGGGCGGAGTGCAGCCGCCGCTCGTTGTAGCCCTTGATCCAGTTCTCGATGTCCCCGCGCGCTGGCCCGGTCGGGCCAGACCTCAACGCCGATCTCAGCCTTGACCGTCGCGAAGAAGGACTCGGCCGCGGCGCCGTCGAGACACGATCCCGTGCGACTGCTGCTCTGCCGGATATCCAGGCGCCTGAGCGCGTTGCGGTAGACGGCGACGTCGCCACCGAAGCCAAACGCGAAGCCGCCATCGCCATCGCCGACCAACTCGCCAACCGCAAAGAGAATACAGACGAACCCTCAACCAGCCCCGCTGCCCAGGACCGCGCGCGCTGCACCAGGAGACCGAAAGCCATCGGTTCGCATCCGTTCCGCGCGCCGCACCCATCGCCGCCGCCCTACCGGCCCGCAAACCGAGACCCGGACAAGGATGACTATACGTCCGCCGGAAGAGCCATGAACCCCTGACCTTTTATCCGCCAGGTACCAGACCACGAATATCAATGGTGCCCAAGCATGTCCCCCTGTCGCCGATCCACGCCACGACGTGCACCGACACCCGCCGCCGCTGTCCACTTCATCCCGAACAGTTGCCATGATTCGTGTTGCATCCACTCGTTGCCCGATCGTTGAAACGCGGCCGATCCGGCCGTCCGTGAGGCGCGCAACCCGCGCACAGCAGCCGCTCTAAGGACTCCTAACAAAATTTAGGGTGCTGAGCTGCTGGAATATGCAGGTATCAGGCTTCGTTGACATGGCCGGAGGTGTGAGACAGCCGAGACGAAGAAGACCACGCGTCGGCCATGGGAGGTCGACGACGGCTTGTGGGAGCGGATCGCGCCGCTGTTGCCGCAGGTCAAGCGTAATCCCAGGTACCCCGGCCGCCCGCGGCTGGATGATCGCAAGGTTCTCAACGGCATCCTGTTCGTGCTCTGCACCGGGATCCGCTGGGAGTTCCTGCCCCAGGAGCTGGGCTACGGCTCGGCGATGACCTGCTGGCGGCGGCTGCGAGACTGGAACGAGGCCGGAGTTCCGAGGTGTTCGGTATCCCAGAGGGGCAAGGGCTCGCCATCCAGATGGACGAGGCCGACCACGCGAAGACGGAAAGCTGGGGTTCCTACGCCAAGGGCCGGATGCACCGGGCCCACCAGATGTACCTGCTGCGGCAAGGCAGGTTGACGGAGGCGCTCGACATGGACATCGCCAACATCAGGCAACTCTTCGGGACTAAGTACGATGGGGCGATCAACGAGATGGTCGCAGCGATCCCGGATTACATCGCCGCCATCACGAAGGCCGGCAAATACACGGGGACGTTGAGGTGATGGCATGGCAACGGATCGCGAGGTCCTGCCGTTCGTAGGCGTGGGCGACATCCGCTTCGGCACTGCGCGATCCGACGTCCGAAAGCTCTATGGCGAGCCCGAGGACGCTGTGCGGCAGCCGAACTGGAACTCCCAGTTGACCGACATGTACATCTCGGCCGGGCTGTCCTTCGCTTACGACTCCGAAGGGCTGCTGGCCGCGGTGGAGTTGTTCGATCCTGCTCGCGTGGTCGTGCGCGGGGTCGAACTCCTGGGCGGGCCCGCGGGCGAGGTTCTCGAGGAATTGCGCCCTGCCCTCGGCGCAGCCGCAGAAGGGTCTGACCCGCAGTACTTCCCTGAAATAGGTCTGTCTGTCGCTCTGCGTGGCTTTGACGGAATGAACGAGCCGTTGCAGTCCGTCTCGGCGTCCGTGGTCGGCGGCGACCCGCAGCCCGAGTTCTTCGGCGCCGAGCCGGTGGGGGACCAGGGTTCGATCGTGAAGGGATGGCGGTCGGCCTCTACGGGCGAGACGTCGACGTCTTCTTCCAGGGCATCGTCGTCGAGTACGACGAAGCTGGATGCTCGACGAGAGTGGTGGTCAATCAAGCCGGTCCGGTCGTCGCTGGGCTACCGGTGCCGCTGCTGCTGGAGACGACGTACTCCGAGTGCCTGCGCGTTCTCGACGAACAAGGGCTGGAGTACGTCGAGGAGGAGGCGGAGATCCGGCTGCCCACGATGGGCATGAGCCTCCTCACGGCACGGTCCGGGCATCCGGACCTGCCCATCGCGGCCGTCGTCGTGGGCCCTGCGGCTTAGGACTCCTATCAAAGGTTGCTGCGCAGTCGTCGCCAGCAGATGATCGCGCAGCCGAGGGCGAGGAAGGCTTCGTGGATGTCGTCGTAGGGTCGGACCGGGGCGCGGCGCTGGTGTTCCCACCAGCCCGTTTCCCCGGCCCGCCCTCCGAACCGGACGTGCCCGTCACCGAGCATCCGGCTCTCCACAAGCCCCGTTGGGCGGGATGTCTTCCCTTATGCACCTCTGGGCCAGGGAGCGGGGATCTTGGTTCCCCGGTAGAGGTAGCGTCTGGTGCCTACCTTCGCCGGGTTGAACAAGACCACCTCTCCGTCGGCGGGCCACCAGCCGTCGTTCGTGAAGCGGCGGCGCAGTTCCTTCCAGGTGGTCTTCGGGTGTTTGCGTCGCAGCCATCCGAAGACCCGGCGCCACAGGTAGGCCCTCACGTAGGCGAAGGTCTTGCTGGAGCAGCCGTACCGGAAGTAGGCGGTCCAGCCACGCAGCATCGAGTTGAGCTGACGCAGCAGGGCTTCCAGTGGCAGGTTCTTGCCCTGCCGGCACAGTGCCTTGATCTTGGCCGTAACGGCGGCCAGCGCCTTCTTGGCCGGATAGACGTAGACGTAGTGCCGGGTCGTGCCTCGCTTGCGGTGACGTTGGATGCGCCACCCGAGAAAGTCGAGGCCCTGGTTGATGTGGGTAATCAAGGTCTTCTCCGGCGACAGGCGCAGGCCCATCGTGGACAGGACCTCCTCCGCTTCCGCCATCAGGGCCTGGGCGTGGTTCCGGTTCCCCGACACCGCCAGTACCCAGTCATCGGCATACCTGACCAGGCGGCAGTTCGGGAGACCATGGCGGCGCCGTTTGGCCAGCGCGCTTCTATCGAGCCGGTACTCGGCGAAGTGTTCATCGAGGACCGACAGCGCCACATTGGCGATCACGGGGGAGAGAATCCCACCTTGCGGGGTACCGGACCTGGTTACCGCGAGCGTGCCGTCCTCGGTGAGGATGCCCGCCTTGAGGAACGCCTTGACCAGGGCCAGGACCCGTTTGTCTCCGATTCGTTTGCGAATGCGTCCCATCAGGGCCGAATGCGAGATCTCGTCGAAGCACGCCTTGATGTCCCCCTCCACAACCCATTCATAAGAGCGGGAGGTGAAGTAGTGCACCTCGGCCACGGCGTCATGGGCCCGGCGTTTGGGGCGGAACCCGTAGGAACACGGGAGGAAATCCGCCTCGAACACAGGCTCCAGAACCAGCTTGAGAGCGCCTTGGACCACCCGGTCGCGCAGGGCCGGGATCCCGAGGCGACGACGCTTGGTCGTCCCCGGTTTCGGGATCATCCGTTCCCGCACGGGGACCGGGTGGAAACTGCGGTCCTTCACCTCGGCCCGCAGCCGGTCGAGGAACGCCTCGACCCCTTGCACGGCCTCGATGTAGAAGGCTGTCACACCATCTACCCCGGCCGTGCGCGCTCCCTTATTGCCCCGCACGCGAGCCCAGGCCACCAGCAGGAAGCCCGGGTCACACACCAGGTTGTACAGGTCATCGAACCGGCGATCGGGATCGTCGGTCGCCCAACGGTGCAGCTTGGTCTGGATCTCCTGTACCCGGCGCTCCGCCCGAAACACGGCTTCGTCCAGTTCATCGGTATTCACCAACGGCCTCCAGGCATTCCAGTGTCCTTACTGCTGACTTGCTGGCCCCCTTCGCCATGTACGGAGCTTTCCTCCGCTCGGACTACTACGAGGCCTCCGTCCCACCTGCGGCCGTCAGCCGACGACGGGCCCGCCCCCGACCGGACTGGCTGCCCGGACGGTAGGGCGACCGCAGACGGTTCCCACGTTCGCTGTGTGCCAATCGACGAGTGAGGTGCCCAGCTGAGCCCCGGCAGCATCGCCACGGTTACGCCGCAGACCTTCACCGTGGCCTCCCCACCGGCATCCGCTGTCCGGCTTCGGAGTTGGCCACCCGACCACACGGCGGCCACGCCACTGCAAACCCGGCCCATATCCACCAGGTTGGAGCCGGTACTGGGCTTACGGGGCATTAACACTGGTTCCTCTCGTACACCTTCTCGTCTCGCTTGCCGGACCCGCACCGTCTGGCAGTACCAATGCGTCCCGTCGTTGTCAGGGCTGCTTCCCGCCCTCCCCAGCGTCTCCCGGGTCAGACTGCCCTCAGCTTCAACCCGAATGCTGCGACAATCGGGCGGCGGGGTCCTTTCACCCCCGCTCGGTTAAACACACAGCGCCTCGTGGCGCACGCGGATCTCCCAGCGGATGCGCAGACGCCGGAACCAGTGCAGGAGCGCGAATGCGGCTTCGGCCACCCAGCGGTAGATGCCCAGCCCGGAGCCATGCTCGGTGCCCCGGCGGGCGACGACCGGGGTGATGCCGAGCTCGCGGACCTGGCGGCTGAGTCGACCTGGGAGATCGCGCTCGGATCCCCACGACATGGCCAATCGCGACGTCCTCAAGGCCACGCGCGGTTCAGACTGTTGAGCATCGGTAGGTCACCGAGGGGCTGACGCGCCCCTGGGTGAGCGCGGTCGGCGTGCCATGGTGGCTCTTGGAACTTAGCCGTGCTGCCAGGTGCGTGGTGGCAGATGGGCGGCGAAGTGTCTCGCGACGTCGTCGGCTATTGCTTCGGCGTCGCGGGAGCCGTCGATCTCCAGGACGTGCACGCCGTGTTCCCGTGCCGCGCGTGCGGCGTGTTCGGCGAGTAGGCGGTCGCGCTCGACGCGGTTCGCCTGGGCGAGCTCGGGGTCGCCCACATCGACGGTCACCGTGCTGGCGCGTGGCAGTGTGCGGATCTGGTGTTGCCGGAACTCCTCGGTCGGCACCATGATGATCATGCGGTCGGGTGCGTCGAGCATGGGTGCGAGCGCCTCGGGGCGCAGGCCGAAGCCCTCGGCCAGCAGCGGATGCGGGCTCACGAGCGCGCGCAGGTCGTCGAAGACGAACTCGAGCCGATCGGCGAAGATGGCAAGGCTCTCCTCGGCCAGTGCGTCCGGCGTCGAGCCCGCCCAGTCCGGGCCGGGATACTCGCCGTCGGGCGAACCGGCCCGGGCTCGGCGCGCGGCTCGGCGTTCCAGGTGGCCGCGGGCGTCGTGGTAGTCGTAGTGGTATGCCGTCAGGCCGTGTCGGGTGGCGAGGATGTTGGAGACGGTGGACTTGCCGGCCCACTGCGCGCCGCCGATCCACAGTGCGGCGTGCAGGGTGCCGAAGGGGTCCCATTCGAAATCCGCGGAATCAGTCACGGCTGGAGTATGCCCAGGTCAACTGTGGGTCGGAAGTCTCGATGACTCGGAGGAATATCACAGTCCGAATAGGGAACCGGGTGTAGCGGCTGCGCGTATTACCAAGAGACGGCAGCGTCGATTGATAGCTGTTCGGAGGTCGTGACTTGTTAGCGTTTCGAGCGTTGACGGGGCTGGCTGTGTCGGGCGCTGGTGCGGGTTGCGAGGTGTCCTCGGCCGCGTCGGGTGGTGGCCAGACGGGCGCGTAAGCGCTGGGTGACTGGGTTGCGGTAGCCGTAGGCGCAGCGGGCGTCGGTCTTGATCGCCCGGTTGTGGCCTTCGGATCCGGCGTTGCTCACGCCCGAGACGATTCCGGCGATGATCTCGTTGCGCCAGGTGCTGACGGTGGTGGCCAACCGCCGCATCTCGGGCAGGCCGGAGGCGGTACAGGAGGCGTAGAACCGTTCGAGCCGACGGTAGATCTGCTCGCGGCTCGGGTGGGTGGGCTCGTCGTGTCCCTCTGTCCACGCGGGCACTGACGCGGCGGTGCGGCCCTCGACCTGCCCGAGCAGGCCGTTTCCACCAGTCGGATCAACAAAGCCGATATGCCAGCGGCCTACCACTGCGTTCCACGCGCCCGTGGGCTCGTCCCAGCGACCAACGCGCCCCGCCGCGCCGAGTCTCGTCGATGCCCAGGCAGCCGACCTCAGGGTCCTTCTCCGGCAGGGCGCGCACGGCATGGGCGTGCACCGCAGGGTTCACGATCGGCCAGGACACGGCGTGGTCGGGGGCGGACTGGAGCACGGTACGCCCGCCGTCGCCCACCCCGGCCCGGGCCGCCTCGCGCAACCGGGCTCGTGAGTCGATGGCGCGGCGGGATCTGCGGGACGTGCTCGGTGAACGTCGCCCTCGGACACGATGGCTCGACGCAGCGCCAACGCCGTTTGGTCCAGGTCAACAAAGTCTGGCGACCGGCGACCGGGAGATCCCTGGGCCGGGTGCGCACCCACGAGTGCGGACGCGCGGAGTGCACCCCGCAGTCTGGACAGCACCTGGTCGCTTGGCCCTCCGTGACCAGCGCCAGCACTGGGTTGTGGTGCTCGTCGAGTTCGACGGCGACGACCGCTACCCCGTCGAGGCCGAGCAGACGTGTCGCATCGTTGGTCAAGCCCGTGGCCTCCCGGTGAGAATTCAAGCGTCGCAACTCGAATGATCACAGAGCGCCACGGGCGCCTCATCTCCAGCAAGATCCTGATCTACCAGACATCGCGCAGGCTCACGCCACCAGCACGGTTAAGCTCGATGACCCGCCATGGTGGTTGCGCCAAACGCCGCCGCCGAGCAGGTCCGGCCGCGAGCGCGGCCGGACCATGCGCCCAGGATGGCGCGGCTAACCGGCGGTGAAAGTCGAGCCGGGAACGATCGAAACAAGGCCAGTAGCGGCGTAACCTGCGCCGTTGTGAAGTCAACGCCAGACACACCAGCACGGCCATCACGAAGGCGGGCCGAGCGTGGATCGCCCGTTGCCGTTCGATCAAGCTATCGCGACTCTGGTTATAAGGCTCCGAGTAGCGCGGACGCCTTCTCGAGCGGGGTGGGAGCGGCTGCCGGGGCGGGGGCGGCGGCAGCGCGGGTGCAGGTGAACCCGAGGCGGCTGAGGGCTCTGGCGACTTCCTCGGCCGAGAAATCTCGGCGATCCTGCCGGGTGACCACCTCGCCGACCTGCTTCAGGGGGTAGGTCCGGCGGCCGATGATCACGCAATCGCCGGTCACGGTCTCGGGTTTGATGCCCTTCATGGCCCGTTCCACCTCGCTTTTGGTGAGGTCGAAGGCGAAGCGGGCGATGATGCAGCGCATGGGTGCCTCACAGAATTCGAAGGTAATACCGCGGAGGTCGGGGTCGGCCGTTTTGGGAAAGCGGCCCGGCTTGCGAGAGCGGTGCCCGGAGGTGGAGATTCGCGGGGCGTGGGATCTTACGCACCCGTGCTGGATGTGCGGGCTGGGGAGGCGGGCCGCTGGGCCCGGGGAGCACGGTGGCGTTGGCCGCGCGCCGAGGCGCTTCGGCGCGCGGCGCGTTCGGTCACCGGCGCGGTGATGGTGACCGGGTGGCCCGACGGGGCTTGGGCGCCGGTGATGCGGCGGAGTTCGGCTTCGCCGGAGCGTACCTGCGTGGTGCGGGGGGTGATGCCCGCGTTGTTCATCAGGCGGTTCATCTCGCGGCGTTGTCCGGGCAGCACGAGGGTGACGACGCTGCCTGACTTGCCGGCGCGGGCGGTGCGCCCGCCGCGGTGCAGGTAGTCCTTGTGGTCGTTCGGCGGGTCGACGTTGACCACGAGGTCGAGGTCGTCCACGTGGATGCCGCGGGCCGCGACGTTTGTGGCCACCAGCACGTTGACGTGCCCGGTTTTGAAGTGTTCGAGGGTGCGGGTTCGCTGCGCCTGGGACTTGCCGCCGTGCAGCGCCGCGGCGCGCACGCCGCTTGCGAGCAGGTCCGCGGTCAGCCTGTCGACGGCGTGCTTGGTGTCCAAGAACATCAGGACACTGCCGTCGCGGGCGCCGATCTCGATGGTGGTGGCTCGTTTGTCGGCGCCTTGAACGTGCAGCACGTGGTGTTCCATCGTGGTGACCGCTCCTGCCGCGGGGTCGACGGAGACCACCACCGGGTCGGTCAGGTAGCGGCGCACCAGCAGGTCGACGTTGCGGTCCAGGGTGGCGGAGAACAGCATCCGCTGGCCGTCGGGGTGGACCTGGTCGAGCAGTTCGGTGACCTGCGGCATGAAGCCCATGTCGGCCATCTGGTCGGCCTCGTCCAGGACGGTGATCGCGACCTGGTCCAGGCGGCATGCTCGGCGTTCGATCAGGTCCTTCAGCCGGCCCGGCGTCGCGACCAGGATCTCCGCGCCGTCGCGCAGGGCGGCGGTCTGCCGGCCGATCGGCATGCCGCCGACGACGGTGGCGGTGCGCAGTCTCAGCGGCCGTGCGTAGGGCGCGAGCGCCTCGGTGACCTGCTGGGCCAACTCCCGGGTGGGCACCAGGACGAGGGCGAGTGGTTGGCGTGGCTCGGCGCGGCGCCCTGCCGTGCGGGAAAGCAGTGCGAGACCGAAGGCCAGGGTCTTGCCCGAACCGGTCCGGCCCCGGCCCAGTACGTCGCGTCCGGCCAGGGAGTTCGGGAGAGTCGCCGCCTGGATCGGGAACGGCACGACCAGGCCCTCGGCGCGCAGGGCCGCCGACAGGGGCGCGGGCAGTCCCAGATCGGCGAACGTCGCGACGGCCGGCAACGCGGGGGTAGAAGAGATCGGAGGCGCGAACTCCGCCGGCGCGGCGGGGCGGGGCCTGCGGCCGGCCGGGCGCCCGGCGACATCCGCCCGACCCGAGCCGGCGCGGCCCGGGGACTGCGATCGAAGTCCGGCGCCGCGCGCAGAGTCGCCGGTGCGGGAGTAATGGTCGTTCGTACGAGTCGTGCGGTTCACGGAGAACCTTCCTCGATGCGGCGCGTATCAAAGAATTCCGGCAGCGGTGTCACCGCATACAGAATCACGAATACGAACCGGGAAAAGAAAACACTGAAGCGAGAAAAATGCGCCGACTCACAAACGCTGGGCGCAGTGATGCGCGGAAATCGGCCGGTCGGCCCTGAAGGTGAGTCTGAATCGGTCTCTTGCCGCCGCGGATTTCCGCGGGCGGACCGCTGGAAGGGAACGCGTCCCGTACCGCCCTAGGGCCGGCTTCGCCGGGCGCGCCGTGCCGAGGAGCAGACGAACGGGGCCCGCGCCTGAAAGGTACGGGCCCCGGAAATACGTGGGCGTGCAGCGCTACGCCGGAACGATGTTCTCCGCCTGCGGGCCCTTCTGGCCCTGCGTGACGTCGAAGCTGACCTTCTGGCCCTCCTGCAGCTCGCGGAAGCCCTGGGCGGCGATGTTCGAGTAGTGCGCGAACACGTCGGCGCCGCCGCCGTCCTGCTCGATGAATCCGAAACCCTTTTCCGCGTTGAACCACTTCACAGTGCCAGTAGCCATGTATATCTCCTTCGGGGCGGTGCCCTGGGCCCACACCATGCGGGCCCGGTGTCGCCGTGATGATTGCCCCTCCGGAAAAGCGCCGGAATCACGTTAATGCGCCACCGGCCCGGCCGAACCGGTGAGGCGCTTGAAAGTATCGGGGACCACAACTGCAACTGGACTCAACAGTATCATGGCATGAGCGGCTGCGCGCGCTCTCGACGTCGAATTTCACAGCCCGCGGAAATATGCTCCTTGAGACCGGTAATTTCTCCTGTCCTCGCATCAGATTTTCGGCGTCGGCGGAACGGGAAAGTGCGGTCGTTCCCGGCAGCGGTCGTTCCCGGCGGCCGCCGCCGCGAGGCTGCCGACGGTGTTCGCTGATCTCCGGTCTGCGGCGACGCGGCCTCGCCCAGCTGTCCGCGCTCAGATAGTGCTGGTCGGCGGAAGCGACCCGCTCGTCATCGATCCGCGGGTGTGCTCTGCCCCTGGCGCGAGAGTCGATTTCAGTATGCTGCGCTGCCCTTCACCTGCTCGCGCGGTCGCCGGTGCCGGCGCCGGTGGGAGCGGCGGTCTGCTGGTAGCCGCCGGGTCGGGGCGCCTGTCGGGTGCCGTGGATGCTGTCGCGGGCTACGGCGGCGACCGCCTGCGCGGTGATGCCGAAACTCGGTGTAGAGGCGCTGATCATCGGCGTAGGCGCCCGTAGTGTTCCAGGCTGACGATGCGTCCGGCGTCGCCGGCGACGTCGCGTCAGCCCAGCGTTGTCGGCCGGTTCCAGCGCGGCGAGCGCGAACTGCGCCGACCGCGCGCATCACCTCCGGGCCGGGGGCCGCCGGCAGGAACGGCTCCAGCAGGCCGATGGCATCTCCACAGGACGCCACAGAGCCGACACCTGAACGGGTGAACTAAGAAAAACTCATGTCGCCCATGTAGATATTTCCGGCTGCCCGGGGTATGGTTCCTCGTGTCGGAAGAAGAGGTCCCATGGACGTGGCAGAGACGAACTGCCCGTGAATGCGACAGAAGTAAGCCATGCGCGAAGGCCGGCACGTCAGGGGCGCGCGCGGATGGTGCAAGGCGATAGGAGCCAGATGCGAAGGCCCGATTTCTCCGGGCGCGCGCAGACGGCGTATGGCAGGGCAGTCCGACGCGCTGGGACCGAGAAAGTGAACGGGGTTCCGGCAGGGGACTGGTTGAAGGTGCAAGACAGGTATCTGAGAAGAAGGGAAGGGCTCACCGTCAGATCGCCCGTCATGGCCGAGTTGTTCCGGCCGGGCGGCTTACCGCAGGTCTCCTATGTAGCGAAAGGTGGTCTCCGGTCACGCTTACGCGATCCCCGCAGCCTCCGGTCGTCTCGATCGGATGTGCGGATGGCAGTCACCGATCCACTCCCCCGGGTCGGTAGACGGTAGAGATGGTGTTACCCGGATAACCCTGGGCCCCGGTGCTTGCGCACCGGGGCCCTCTTACCGTGTGGAGGCTTATATGGAACCGGACTCGCAGACCGCCGCCGAGAAGCTGGATGACGAGACCTACCCGGCTTACAGCATGGGGCGGGCCGCGGAGATCCTGGGGGTGACCCCGGAGTTTCTGCGCAGCCTGGACGAGGCGAGACTGATCACCCCGCAACGCTCACCCGGCGGACACCGCCGCTACTCGCGCTACCAACTGCGCATCGCCGCCCGCGCCCGCGAGATGCTCGACGCCGGCACCGCCCTGGAAGCAGCCTGCCGCATCATCATCCTCGAAGACCAACTCGAAGAAGCCCTCCGGCTCAACGCCGCCAACCGCCCGCACTCCTGACACACACCGCCGGCGCTCCGATGCCCGGCTCCGGTTCCTCGTGCGGCGCGGCGACTCTGAAGCAGAAGTCCTACTGACCGAGGCACTCGACAGACTCCGCAGCAACGTGAACCGAAACACCGCGGTACCCGGAGCGCGCGCAGGGTCGGGAGAGCGGCGTCGGCGACAGCCGGGCTATGGCCTGAGGGTGCCGCGAAGTCCATCCATGCTGGTCATGAGGTTGCGTAGGCCGTGATCGGACCACGATGATCGCCACTTATGTGTCTCCGTTTCGTCTTCCTGCTCACCTCCCGGATGCTCGCTGCGGCACGGGTCTCGCGCCGAGATGCGGCCTGGCGCACGGCGGAGATCCTGCTACTCCAGCACCAGCTCACCGTCTTGCAGCGCCAACTCGGCGAGCGTGCCCGACCGAAGGTCTCCTGGGCCGATCGGGCGCTGATCGCGCTGCTGCTCGGGCTGATACCTCGAGCGCGCCACGCCAGGATGAGGTTGATCGTCACTCCCGGCGCCATCCTGCGGTGGCGCCGTGACCTGCTACGCCGCCGCTGGGCCCGCAAGTCCGCGCCGAAGGGCCGACCGCCGACACACCGCAACATCAAGGCCCTGGTGCTACGCATGGCTCGTGAGAACACCGGGTGGGGCTACCGACGCATCGCCGGCGAACTGGCCGGCCTCGGCATCAAGGTCGCGCCGTCAACCGTCTGGGCGATCCTGAGGAAGGCCGGAATCGAACCGGCACCGCAGCGGAACGGGCCGAGTTGGGCGAGCTTCCTGCGCTCGCAGGCCGAGGCGATCCTCGCCACCGACTTCTTCACCGTCGACCTGCTCGACGGCACCACCGCGCACATCCTGACGATGATCGAGCACGCCACCCGGCGCATCCACATCCTCGGCGCCACCGCCCATCCCACGGCAGAGTGGACCACACAGATGGCCCGCAACGCCCTCATGGACCTCGGCGAACAGCCCGAGCGGTTCAAGTTCCCCATCCGCGACCACGGCCGGCAGTTCACCGCCGGCTTCGACGCCGTATTCCACGCCTCCGACATCCGCATCGTCACCACCGGCATCCAAGCCCCGGTGATGAACGCGATCCAGGAACGCCGGCACCGCACCGTCCGCATCGAACTGCTCGACCGCACCCTCGTCTGGGACCTCGCCCACCTACGCAGCGTCCTGGCCGAGTACGAGACGTTCTACAACGAGCACCGACCGCACCGGGCGTTGGGAAATGCCGCGCCGCTGCGTCCGCTACCCGACAACATCGTCGACCTCGACCACTTCCGCATCACCCGACGCGACCGTATCGACGGAATCCTCCACGAATACCACATCGCCGCTTGAACTGCATGGATAGACTTCCCGGCACCCTCAAGGCGCTTACTCCGGAGCGCGCCTAGCCTGGCCCGCCCGAGACGCTATTCGTCGTCCTCGTCTAGCAATCCGAAATCCTCGGCGAAAGACTCCAGGAACACGCGCTGCGGATCGGGACCGGGTCCGGCCGCGAGGTCGGCCATGACCTCTGCCAGCCGCTGCCGCTGATCCGGCGGAAGCTGACCGCAGACAAACGCGATCCGATCCAGCGCCTTGACCGCCCACCGCTCATCGACGAGCTCCTCATCGGAACCGTCCAGACGCAACGCCAGCTCGGCCACGAGCCAGGCCAGCGGCCGCACCAGCGGATCCACATCAGTCATGGCCGGAACCTATCCGAACCGGGCCCGCGACTGCGGCCCGGCCCAGGCTCCGAACGGGCTCTCCACAGCGCCGGGACGCCGCGCATCAGCAGGACGCTGTCAGGCTCGGCGCTTCCGACGGGAAACCGATCGGTGTCGGAGAAGAAACTCGACTCCACCTCCACCAACCGCGCCGGTGCGATGGCCCATCCATCTGTCGTCAACGTCACCGCACCCAACCCAGACCCGGAAGCCCGTGCGAGCAACCGGCAGGAGCGCCTCGGAAGAAGCCGGAGGCAGCCGAGGTGTCCTTGAACAGCGCGCTGTCTCGTAGCGCGTCATCAACCTTTACCACCACACCTACATGCGCAGTCGCGTCCACGGTGTAGAACGAGACCGCTGCAGCTGGTCGACGGATTCGCGAACCTCGAACCGGGCACGGTGGCATTCACCCCGAAACATACGCCGTCCGACGAGAGCGGTCAGGCGAGACGAGGTATCTCGCCGAGGGATGTCGACCCCGCGCTCCGGCCCGTTCGGTCCCGGCGCCCGCCACCATTCCGCCCTGTCCCGCGCGGAAGACCGCGACCGCTCAGACCGCCAGGGCCGCCACAGCACGGCGCGGGTCGCCTCGGCGACCAGGGAGGCGGCGCCGAGACGTGCCCCGGCGGCATGGGAAGACTGCACTCGCGAGATGCCTCGAACGGGGCGGATGAAGCTGTGTCACCCGGACGTGTCGGCGAGAGTCTCGGTGAGGAAGGCGCACAATGCGTGCCAGGTCGCGGCGCGCGCCGCGGCGTCGGCGGCGGGGGTTCCACCGTGACGGAAGGTGATGCCGGGGCCCGGGCTGGTGGCGCTGGTGGTCGGCGTGTGCGGTGGGGCGGCGATCAGGTGGCCGGCGCCTGGATGGACGATGTGGCGCCAGGGGTGGGGGTGGTCGGCTGCGGCCAGGCGCCGGGCTGCGATCTCGTGCAGGGCCACGCCGTAGCCCTCGTCGTGTTCTGCGGAGATCAGGAGGATCGGCGCGTCGATGCGTTCGACCGGGATGACCGCGTCCGGAACCGCGTCGAGCTCGTCCGGGTCCGGCATGGCCCAGCGCAGGGCGATGGGCTCGCCGGCCGCGACGGCGGCGCGCAGCCGGGGCGGGACCCGGTTGGGCAGGAAGGGCAGCTCTCGTCCGTGGTGAGTCCAACTGGCGACCTGTTCTATGCCAGAACCAACGCAATGGCTATGACCTGTGGTTTCGTGATCCAAGCCGGATGGCGGCATGATCTTGGATCGTGTTCTTCCGTCTGCTGTATCTCGCACTGGTTCGGGTCTTCGGCGCTCTTGCGCTGCTTTCGCGCGGCGATGCGGCCAAGACCGCGGAAATACTCGTCTTGAGGCACGAGATCGCGGTGCTGCGCCGGACGGAGGCGAAGGCGCCGAAGCTGACCTGGCCGGACCGCGCGATCCTCTCCGCGCTGATTCGGCTGTTGCCCCGCGAGCTGCGCCGCCACCGCCTGGTCACTCCGGCGACGGTGTTGGGCTGGCACCGGCGCCTGATCTCGCGCAAATGGACCTACCCGAACCGTCCCGGACGCCCGCCGGTGTCCAAAGAGGTCCGCGCCCTGGTTTTGCGTCTTGCCGCCGAGAATCGCGGCTGGGGCTACGTGCGGATCCAGGGCGAGCTTCTCGGCCTGGGTCATCGGGTCGGGATCGGCACGATACGCCGGATCCTCGCGCCCACGCAGCGCCGGCCACCTCCGCCGGTGCGCGCCGACCCCTCGTGGAAGACGTTCCTGCGCAACCAGGCCGAAGGCTTGCTAGCCACGGACTTCTTCCACATCGACACGATCGATCTGCGCAGGCTGTATGTGCTGTTCGTGATGGAAGTGCGCACCAGGCACGTGCACATCCTCGGGGTCACCGCCAACCCGGACGGCGCGTGGACGACGCAAGCCGCCCGCAACCTGCTGGCCGACCTGGGCGAGCACGCCGGTGCATTCACCCACCTGATCCGCGACCGCGGTGGCCAGTTCACCGAGAGCTTCGACGCCGTGTTCACTTCCGAGGACATCGCGGTCAGGCACAGCCCACCGAGGCTTCCTGCCGCGAACGGATACGCCGAGCGATTCGTGCGCTCGGTCCGCGCCGAGTGCACCGACCGGATGCTGATCTACAACGAGCGGCACGCTGCCACGGTTCTGGAACAGTACACCGAGCACTTCAACAGCCACCGGCCCCACCAGGGCCGCGGCCGTAACAACCGGCCGCCCGACCACGACGAGGCCCTCGTGATCCCGCTCGACGCCGCGATCCGCCGCCAACAACGCCTCGGCGGCATCATCAACGAGTACCACAGAGCTGCGTGACAGATATAGAGAACCCGCAGGTCAAGGACGATGGCGGGTTTTGGCACAGTACAGGGCATTTTGTGCTCAGCAGAACCCTCGTTGCGAAGCGAAAAGTCCACCCGACCCCTGTCGCGATCGATCCGGCGCACTCGAACACGCAGGCGGTGTCCTGGCCGTGCCACCTGCGCACGGCTCCCGGGGCCACTGCTTTCCATCTCACGGTTGTGCAGGAGACCGGATATGCCGCCAACATCCATAAACAATCCATACGGCACGACATGTGCCACGATCCCCACCAGCAGGTCGCCCTCACCACATGCGTCAAGCGAGATGCGTGGCAGTGAATATGCTGACTCCGCAATGTCCTGCCCGGCGAGTGGCTACTCCCTCAAGGACAAGGCAATTCGTTTCTTTGCCGCGTCGATCGATACGATCCGACATCGAACCAGCTGGCCGATCGTGAAAGATGTGAGCGGGTCGGCTGGGCTCGGGATCCGCGATTTATGAACCAGACCCTTGACACCACCAACGTCGACGAATACACCGTATTCGATGGTTCCGATCACCACTCCGTCCACTTGAGCGCCAACGGCGCAGGCAGACAGGTCCAGCGGCGGGAGCCGCTCGCGGGCTGCGTCCAATCCCGGGTCGACAGGCGGTTCTAGCCGAAGCGACAGCGAGACCTTCTCCGTCTCAGCCTCGAGGCTGAGGACGCGAACGGTCACGCGTTGACCGATCCGGAGTATCTTCCGCGGGTCGATGCGGCCGTTTGCCATCTCCGATTTGTGAACCAACCCTTGCAGCCCGCCAAGGTTCACGAACGCCCCGAAGTCCACCAGGTTCGACACGATCGCCGGCCGAGTCTGCATGACGGCGAGTTCGCCGAAAACGATTGGGTCGAGCAAACTCTCTTCAACGGCGGCGCGACCGCTAGTAGTGCCCGGATCGAGCAGCCAAGCCTCTGCCGAGCGCGTCAGGACGGCGCGCGAGGCCGGATCGGCTGCTTTCAAGCCAAGCGCGACGACATGGGGCCACACGGGATCCTTCAACCAGCGCTTTCGAGAACACCACTCGACGACCTGCTCGCCTACTGTGGCGACAGATAGGTCGATGTGCCCAGCAGCATCCAGATAACGGAAGCCCCACAACCGCGAAGACCTAACCCACGAATCGTTCAGACACGTCGCAATGGCCGCCGCCTTTGCCTCCGGCTCGAGCAGCGGTGCCACCGGCTTCCAACACTGTCGCCAGGTTCTGTTCCTTCTGCTCAGTGGAAGTGCTAGCCATCGGCCGGCGGCAGCCACACCTGCATCGGACAGGCCGTCAGGCATCTCGCTGACTCTGCCTGCGACGTGGCCCCAGCTCTGATCGCCCCAGTTCATGGGGTCGGCCAGCCAAGTCTCTGCGAGGCGGTGTAGTTCGGCGAGCCGCTCGTGGTCTGCCAGGTCGGCCGCCGCGACCAGCACGTACGCCCAGCCTATGTCCGCGCGTGAGCGGGAATCGCTCAGCCAGGTCACAGCGGCGGCGACCAGTTCTGCGGAATGCTCTTTGCCCAGCGCCCGGAACACGAAGCTCCATCGGCGGCCCACGAAGTTGCGTTCTAGTGCAAGCCAGCCGAGTCCGAGCGCGTAGATGTCAACCGCACCGAGTGCCTCGGTATCTGACATGGCAACTGCGCTTTCCAGCGCCTTGGAGAACGCAGGGCCGTCTCGATTCACCGGATCGGCGAACCAGGCCCACAGGAATGCTGCGAGTTGCTCTCTCTCCTGTCCCTTGGTCAGCGGATGCACCCGGTCGAGAACCCATCCCCACCCGGCATTCCCAGGAATGTTCTTAAGCCACTGCAGACCGAGCTGGCGCAACTCACCCTTCTGTTCCGGTACGGCGTCCATGACTTCCTGGAAGACGCGATTCCACGAGGGGAGCCTCCAGTTGTCCCGGTTCCACAGCCACAGCAGTTCGAGCCTGACGAGATCGGCCCGTTCGCGCCCGTCCAGGACCGACAGGAGTCCACCCACGACCTGTGATCTGTCGATCCTGTCGTCGAGTGGCCTGGTTCGCAGGAACTCCAATCCCGATTGGATCAGCTGATGACGGTCGATTACCAGGTCTGAGCGCATGACCAAGGCGTAGAGATCGCCCCAATCGTCGATGTCTTGGAATCTTCCGCGGCCGACGAGCCTGTCGGTCGCGGAAGTCCCGAGAATCCTGCGGTCGAGGTCGGCGTCCACCAGAAGTTCCAGGAGTTGGGTCCACCCCCGACCCGAACGGTGGGCCGAGGAAGCCAGCCACCGGCCCGCCATCTCGAAGACGAAGGCCTGCTGAGCGCCAGGGGTTCGTTCGATGACCTTCGTGGCGACGATAGGCCACCGTGGATCTTCCTGCGCGGCCTCGGAGTCGAGCCACTCTTTCGCCAATGCGAGAAGATCGGTCTGGTCCATGCCGTCGGTGGCCCGTATCAAGATCTGCGCGACGGATCCCCACCGGGGATCGTCCTGGCCGATCCACTCCCGCAGCCACTGCATCCCGATTGCGACGAGTTCATCGCGTTCAGTGGAGTCGACCACCTTGATGAGGCGTTCCAACGGCCTGTCCCAGTGGCCGAGGAACTGATGCATCGGTTCCCGAACCCACGTGGTCGCCAATGTGGCAAGCCTTGCGTGCTCTCGAGCGTCCAGATGCTGCATCAGGCCGGTACAGACGTTGATCCAACTGCTCTCTGAGAAATGAGCCTCGTCGAAGACCCAGTCCGCGATCGCTCCCAGAAGTTCCTCGCGCTCCGCCGCGCCGAGAGTGCTGTAAAGCGCGTCGAAGACGATCGGCCAACCGGGCGAGAACGAGTCTCGTGACTGCA
Source organism: Actinospica robiniae DSM 44927 (assembly GCF_000504285.1). Lineage (NCBI taxonomy): Bacteria > Bacillati > Actinomycetota > Actinomycetes > Catenulisporales > Actinospicaceae > Actinospica > Actinospica robiniae. Next base: position 4,015,475 of record NZ_KI632511.1, read on the forward strand.
ACCACTGTTTGCCCAGCGTAATAAGTTGAGAGCGCTCGCGCCTCGCCGAGGGCGGCACCTGGTCAAGCCTCCGCCGGAACAGGTGGTGCCACGTGGTCGTACGACAGGAGGATTCGTCGCTCAGCCATACCAGGCAGGATCGTTCGACTTTTGCAAGCAGTCCGCCCCGCGTCTCTCGCAACAAAGTCTGCGCGACGCGGCCCCACGCGGGGTTGGCCGCTGAATCTGGACGAACTAGCCACGCTGCCGCGGCTTCCAGTACGCGCTCGCGGGCACGACCGCTGACCCGAGAAAGCTTCTGATCCAGGACATATCCCCATCCGGGGTTGGCCAGGGTCGTCTCGGATTGCAGCCAGGCCAACGCGATTCGGGCCGCACTGTCGCTCTGGGTCAGGGAATCGAGCGCACGATAAGCGACCGCCCACCCTGAGTGCGTCCAATGCTGCGGATCCTCCAACCAGCACGCCAGCGCGTCGAGGTCTTCTCGGCTGCACGTGAACGAGGCGACACGAGCCGCGACGGCGCCTGCACCGTAGGAGGACTCGTCATCGGCCCGGATACGGCGGCGCAACGCTTCGAGGAGTTCGTCCGCGTCAGGATCTGCCGGGCGCAGCGTGTCCAGAAGCGCGTGCGCAGTGAGCTGCCATGTTTCGGGGGCCAGCGACAGATCCTTAATCGCAGCCGATCCAAGGGCCCATGGTGTCGGTGTCAGCACGATGCCAGGCATAGCCTGCTCGAGACGGATCCATGCTGGCAAGTCTTCGATGCCGATCCCCGTCGTTGAATGGGCCAGCGACCGGTATGCATCCGCGATGGCCTCGGGTAGAAGCGTCGGATCGAGCCTTCCCTGGACCGCCGCTGTATGAGCCCTCGATACAGCGAGCTTGAGCGCCGTCAGCGGCGCGGTCCTCTCGGCGGAGCTCTCACCCACCAGACCGCACTCGATGATCGCGTCACGCAGAGCACCTGCCGCCTTGTGTGCGTCCCCCTCGCCGAACCAACCCTGGAACAGCGCGTCTGCAAGGTGGGGGTGAGCTAGCCACACTCCTCCTCGGCTCGAGTCTGTAGACACGGTGATGTGCTTGTCACCTTTGGTGAGTTGCGTAAGGACGTCGCGCTCAGCGTCGGTCAGCGCGCGCCGCGACGCGGCCGGCATGCCCACATAAAGGCGGTTGACAGCCAGCAGTTTCGCGATGAACGCCGGAACTCGCGACGACTCCTCCATTCCTTCTAGCCGGGCTTTGAATCTCCGCGCGAAACTCTCCAGCGATGCTCCAGTCCCGTACTGGAAGAATCTCTGCACCATGAGGACATTCGAGGAGGACAGATGTGCCGGCGGCGTCAGATTGGTTCGAGCAGTGAACCAACGCTCGAGCTCATGCGCATGGTCGGCGTCGAGTCGTTCGTCGATCACCCGGAAGGTAACCTCGACATCGTCGAGGAACTCCAGCCGGAATGCAGTTCTCTGCTCGGTTGGGCCGCAGCTAACGATAACCGGCAGTTGCCTACCCTCGTTGCGCGCTGTATTCAAGGCACGGATGGCACTTCGCCAATGCTCGCCAGATCGGGCCTGTGCTGCCGGAGAGAACCCGTCATCGATGACGATGATCGCCCGATCGCCCGGCTCGGCGTTGGCCAAGGTGAACGACACAGCTTCGGGGAGTTCCTCGACATCGTTTCCCAGCCACAGCATCATGCCACGGTTCGTCTGACGGATCTTGGCCAGTGCCTGAAGCATCAGGACGCTCTTGCCGCAGCCTGACCGGCCCTCGAACCAGTACACCGGCAACTTACGGCCGATATCGGCCTCAGTGCTCTCAATACTGTCAAGCCATATTTCGAGTTTCTCGACGGCCGGGTCGACCTGCCAGGCTCGGTCCGCGAAGAAGCCATCCGCGACATGCGACGGCTTCGGTTGATCGCCAGCAAGGTAGTCGCCGTGTGTGATCACACTTGGCGACACAAATTTATCAGTGAGCACGACAATACCCTGGGAAAGGCGATCCTTCGGCGCACGCAACCGCAGCGCCACCAGGTCGGAGAACAGCTCATCGGCAAGTTCTGCAGGGCTTCCTCCTTCAGCGACGAAGGAGGCGAGACGCTCGGTCCAGCGATCGATCCACCCCAGCGGATCCCTAACCCGTAGGAGCGGCTCGAGGGCGAGCATCTCCCTTATCTTCGAGCGAGGCGACGGGTCGGTCGTCAGTCGCAACCGTGCCCTGAACTCAGTCAGCTCGCCGGCGTCGCCGCCATTAGTCGGCTGCCATCTGTCCATCGCCGAGCGGACCGTGCGCAGGCTCCGCTGGCGGCAGCGAATCTCGAACCGCAGATCGGCCGCGCTGTCGGCCCGCAAGCTCGCCGCCGTCTGCGCGACCGCCCATAGATCCTCAAGCGCGGTGCGCACTGAATCCCCACGGCCAGTCAGGTTCGTCTGGATAACGAGAGGTCTGCGTGTCTCGTCGGTGAAGTCGATGTCGGATAGCACCTCCGTGAAGGGGGCGCGGCTCCCGGGTTGCCGGAGCCACGCGGCTATCGCCTGTCCCAGCGCCGAGTGCAGGTGGAAGTCGAAGTCGATCGAGGCCGAGCGGGCGATGTCTAGCCTCTCTGGAAACCGGGCAGCCCACTCCTCCCGAAGTCGCATAAGATACTGGGACGTGTTGGTGTCCGAGATTTCCGGGTCACTACAACCGACAGAGGCTGCGACATCCGCAACAAGCTTGAGTATCCGGCCGTAGACCATGTCCTCGCGGCTAGAAGGCTTGCAGATCCGGATGTGGTCGGCGTCTACAGGGATTGGTTGTACTTTAGGCAGCGCGGGATCGGCCGATCCAGCATCGACGACCTGCACGCCCTTGGTAGGTCTGGTCTCGAAAAACACGAGATGCCGAATCCCCGTCGCCGATTCATAGACCCAATTCTGGTAGTTTGTCGACAGGTGGCGTAAATGGGCGCTATTCTCTTGCAGGTCCTTTACCGCAGGAGTGCCGCGATAGATCCTGCCGAGGGCCTCGACCGTCTTCGTCAACCCCGACCCGTTGTGCGGCGTCCCAAGGAAGACGACCGCCTTGGTCATCGCCGCGAACGACGCGAACTCGGTGTTGCCATACGCCGCATGCAGAAGCGCTTCCTTGACGATCAGCCCACCCATGCTGTGCGTCACAAATACCAGGGGCCGCTCGCCGATATGCTTGACCTGCAGAGATGCCAGCACATTGACCATCCGGTCCTGCATCGGCATCGCACGACCGCGCCATCCACTTGACCACGCCTCATACCCGACCGACCACACGGCCACGCCGCTCACGTCTTCGGCCAACCACCTCGGCCAGAAAACGTCCTTACCAGCGGTCCAAGACTTCCTCGGATCGCCATCCAAACCATGGAGAAGCACCACATCCAGCACAGCATCTTGCGGCACTTCCACCGAGACGACCCTGGCCAACTCGACTCCCGCCACCCGGGCCACACGCGCCATGACGAGCGGCTCACCCAGTATTCAACAAACCCACCTACACCGGCTACAGCGCTACCACAGACGATACCCCACGCCGCTTGGCACGGTCGGTCACCGATCATTGGCGGTGACCTCGGCATAAAGATCATATTCCGTTCGCCAGGACTCTCGCCCAGAGAGCTACATGCGCACCTACCCCCAACTCTTTGATAGTAGTCATCCCTTAACTTGGAGGCTCGATCGAGATGGAAGGAAGTCCGGCTCGCGGCATTTGTCCACACTGTACCCGGGCACGACTCGGCATGGCCGCCGCAGGGGCCTACAAGGATCAAAGGCTCGCGAGCCAGGATGGTCAGCATTCGCAGCCTTCATGTTGATCTATCTAGCCTGCCTGGCGCTCGTTCCACTCATCGCGCGCTCGCGCCGAAGGAACCGCGAACGATCTTGGCATATCTACCCTGTTATCGCCCGCGAACGCAGCGGAATCGCTGCGGCTTCAGCTCCCTGACGGCGCAGAGATGATCTTATCTCTCGAACTTGGGGCACCATCCTGCCGCCTGCCGGAGTTTCGATCTTCTACGCCATAATAGCGATCATGGCGGAGTGAGTTGCCACATAGCGTCGAAGTTACTGAACTTGAAAGCGTGACATCGTCATATCTTGTCGTGAAGGGTCAAACCAGTCTCGCTGAGAACCCCTCGATCAGGTGGGGCCCGTACTGGATCTCGCGCAGGCCACGACGGACGGCTTGAACCAGGTGGTCGGGGTCGGTGAACGCGGTGTTGGCAAGCTTGCGGCGTAGCAGTGACCAGATCCCCTCGAGCGGGCTAAGTTCTAGGCAGTAGGCCGGGAGCTGGCAAACGGAGTGAGCCAGTCGTATGCGTCGACGAACTCGCGCAGGCCTATGGCCAGGTGGGTATTGAGATTTCCTAAACTACGATGATCGGGCCGGCAAGTCGGGCATGTGCGGTGATCAGCAGGTCTCGGTGGTCACGCCAGTCGAAGCTCTTGCGTCCGTGCGTTCGGTCGCGGGTCGGCCGGTAGATCAGCCGGGGTCGCTCGCCCGGCTTGTAGCAGGTGCGCGCGGCGACCGACAGCCGCCGTCGGGAGCGGCCGCGGACCCGGATCACCGGGGCCAGACCGCGGCGCGACCAGGTGCGCGAGGTGGGCTGCGACATCGAGAAGCCGGCCTCGTCTTCGAAGACGAGCCAGCCCTCGAGCGCCGCCCGGGTTCTTCCGCCTGCGGCCAGGTCTCCTTCACCCATGCGCCCGCCGCTTGATCGTCGCGTTCCATCGCGCGTCGCCGGGACCTGATGAGACCAGCCCCGGCGACGCAAGAGCGCGGCCAAGCCTTGGGGCGTATACGACTTGTGGAACCGGCGGCCTATCAACGTCGCGATCCGGGCCAGGATCCAGGTCTGATCCTCCCAGCCGTGCGCGGCAGGGCTCTTGTCGAGCTCCAGCTCAAGCACAGCGAACAGCTCTTCGCTCAGGATCGGGCGCGAGACCGGTGCCTTCGAGACCAGCCCGGCCTCGCCACCCGCAGACCAGGCCGTGCGCCAGCGTTGAACCGAGCGCACGTGTATCCGCAGTTCCTTCGCGATGAGCGCGCTGTCCCGGCCTGCCGCGAAACGCTCGGCCGCGTCCATCCGCAGCCGCTCGCGAGACACCTGCCGCTCGGGCGTGAGCCCACCGCTCTTCTACAGCACCTCCACCAAGCCGGCCGGAGCCGCGAACGGCTCCCGAAGGGCTCACGACTGGAGACCTATAACAAGTCGGTCACCGTCAAAGAGGATTACGGCACCGAGAAGGACCAGCAGGTCCAGGTCCTGGAGTTGTGCCGGAACGTCGGGAACCCGCAGCTGATCGAGATCGTGTTCACCCTCGGCCTTCCCGGCGACGATCCCCCCGCCTGGGCCGCGGTCGCCCAGCAGCACCGCTGCGCCGCGGCCCACTTCGCTGACCCGCTCATCCTGTCTGGCGTCCTGTACCTGGCCAAGCAGCTCGGCGAGAGCGTCCTGCCGGCCCACGAGGTCGATCCCATCGACGAGGCCAAAGACTGACGGACCCATGCCAGCCCGAACTCCGGCTCCGCCCGCCGCGGCCCGCACCCCGCAACCCCACAGCAGCCGCTCAACCCCCGACAGCTGAGCTACCTCGAAGTCATCTACGAACTCGACCAGCAAGCCGAACGCGACCAGGCGCTCCGATGGCGCCAGAACCTGCAGCGGGAACCGGCCGACGTCTGGCGCTGGTTGCCCTACGACGCGCCCCACACGAGCGAGCACACGCCCCTCGCGCGTCTCCTCGACCACGGCGCCGGCACCACCCTCGCCGCCCTGCGGCGGCGCGGACTGCTCCTGCAGCGCCGCGCCGTGCTCGAGACCGCGGGCCTTCCGACGCAACTGCAGATTTGGCTCGCCCGCCGGCACCTCGACCTGCTCCCGCCAGCCGCGCCGGGCACCGGCGGCGTGCTGGTGCGCGCGAGCGATAGTGGAGTCGACCGAGACATCCCACGTGATCAGCTCGGCAGCATCCGCCCGAGCCTGGAGCGCCGTGACGATCGAGCGCCACACCCCGTCGAGCTGCCAGCGACGAAAGAGCCAGTACACTCACTGCCACGGCCCGTACCATGGCGGCACATCCGCCACGGCACCCCGGCCCGCACCCGCCACCGAATCCCGTCGATCAACCGCCGCTTCGCATGGATCGGCGGACAACCTGGCTTCTTACCGACCGGCAACAGCGGTTCGAGCGCCGCCCATTCGGCATCGGTCAGGTCGTGACGAGCGAAAGCGGGTATCGTCTCCACGCTAGGTCTCCGTGTGGTGAGAGTCTTCTTGGTCGATGAACTCACCTACCGGAGACCTCGTGCATGCGAGCATTGCGACATGCCGCAGCTATCAGATCGTGACCAGCACCGTCACACGCCAAGCCCGCTTCTCAAACGTGCCCGAACGGGCACCGTGAGGCGCGGCACCAACCATCCTCGAGCAACGCAAGAGCGCTCATGCCGGGTTGGCGCGCCGACCGGTGCGCACGAGGTTACGGGTGGTACGGAAGACTCGGTTATCCGGTATCACGTCGCGGGAGCCGACATACTGATCACGCCCTGCGCGATGAGCTTCTTCGCTTGGGGCGAGCTGGCTCCCGATCCGTCCAGGTAGAGATCTCCTTCATTGCAATAGGTTGTTATGTCGACCCCCTTCGGCACGGTGGGCCCGAGGCAGCTCGGTATATCCAAGGTCAGCTTCCCCATCGAGCCGAGAGGCTGCTCGGCGGTTTCGACGGTCGTGCTCTCCTGCTGCCAGGTGAAACCCTCCAGGACCCACGGAGTCGACTCGCGGATATCGATCATTTTGGAAGACTCGTCACGCTTGGTGTTGTCGCATCTCCATGATGCGAACGTGGCGTGGAGTTTGCCGTCCGAGCCCCACCAGATCGCCTGGGACGCCATGCCGCCACGCGATGCCGTGACGTCCGCTCGGGAGACGATCGCAGACGTGTCCGTCGCGGCGAAACGGACCGAGACGGGGTCCACAAGGTAGATCTCCATCTCGGAGGCGCACGCGCCCGGGTCGGTCGAGCTCATGATGGCCATCTCGGGTCCGTGATAGGCGGTCGTGGGCGAGGCGGCGGCCCAGGTGTAGCCGTCCTGGTAAGGCCCCAGGTCGCGTATTCCCATATTGTTTTGGGACAGAAGCTGAAGATCCCCGCCTGAACTGCTCGTGGTGCCGTACGCCAGCGTGAGGCCGTCGACACTGGCGAGGAACTGCGTCCATCCGACGGTGTTGACGAACGGGAGATCGAAGGTCTTCGGGGCCGCGCTTGCGCCCAGATTGTATTGCTCGACTTCGTTCTGGTCGTTCGAACTGCCGGCCTTGACCAGGACGGTGTCGGCGCTCGGCGATGTGACGTCCCAGCAGTAGGGGCAGGGTATCGAGTGCGCGGCCCCGGTCTGGGCGTCTATGTAGATCAGGGCGTGGTCGGTCGGTTCGTAGTTGCCGTTCAGATGCGAGATGAAGACCACGAAGCGGCCGCTCGCGGTCCAGATCACGTGGTTGTTGTAAGGGTTGAAGGGGTCGAAGACGTTCGCGTACTTCGCTATCTGCCGGGTGCCTTTCATCACGACGATGTCGCGGAACTGCGTGTACGCGAATGCCGGGTCCTCCTCGACCCCTGTTCCAGCGGGCGCGGCGCTGCGGGTGTCAGCCGAGGCCGTGCGCGCGGCGGGCGCGTCCCGGTGAGGCAATAGCCTCGGGCCGATGAGAATGCAGGCGGCTACCAGAGCGCACAGGGTCACTGAGAGAACGACGAGTCTGCGGAGCGGCATCTTTCCCTCTTCGGCTAGTTCGAGTAGGTTGCCGGGTCGACCTGGGTCCAGGCGGGTCGTTGCTGTCGGCTGACATAGACGACCTGGTATCCGGCATAGGGCGCATTGACGGAGCGGGTGGGCGGCATGGCCGTGACGCGGAACGGCCGACCGTTATCGTCGATGTCCTGCCAGAACGGGCCCCGGGCGGTCGAGACGAACACGCGCAGCGTGAAGGTGCACGAGTACTGCTTCGTGTAAGCACCGACGGTGAGGCCTCTGCTTTCGCCCGGATCCAGCGTGATCGTGTGTGCGGCGAAGTAGTTGGTGCCGAGCGGCTCGGAGGAAAACATGTCCTGCGACATGGGGTTCGGGCCGTCGAGGTTGAACGCGATCTCGACGTTGTCGCCCGTTCCCTGCGTGTACCCTGAGAACAGCGTTCCCTTGAGGGGCGCGGAGCACGATTTGAGGACGCTCATGCCCGTCACACTCACCTGGGCGTTGGTCGTGTTCCGTAGGTCCATGGTCGTGTAGCCGAAGTCGATGGCGGCGCCGTTCATATCGTGGTACCACGGGCCGTATTTTCCTGAGTTCGCCACGGTGACCGTGTTGAACGTCTGCAGCTGCGAGATGCTCATCGGCAGCGCAGCGCCGAGCGCGAAGGAGCCGTCGCCCAGGCTGGACTCGATGTCCGCGACGTTCTGCACGGACAGCGGGAGAGCGTTGGAGGGTGCGGCGATCGGGCTGGCGGCGGGATTGGTCACGCCGGTAGCGGCGTGACCGTCCCAGGAGGGGCGTAGTGCGAAGGCGAGGCCGGCGACCAGGGCGATGGCGATTATGAGAACCAGCACTGCCGTCCGAGGCTTGACCTGGCGGCCTATGGGCTTCGACAGCTTGGGTGTGCCCGCTCCCACGCGCTCGCCCAGGTCTCGTAGCGCTTCGGTGCGCGCTGCCCAGGCGGCATCGCGCAGCCGTCCGTCCCCGCTCGCATAGCGCTCGAGGACGATGCCCAGCAGCGTGTGGTCGGAGCGCAGACAGACGGGCGCTCCGCTCATGCCCGGAGTCACGTCCTGGGAGTTGAACCGGCCGAGGGAAAGGCCGTCTCGCTGCGTGAGACCGGCCCAACTGCCAGGGCTCTCGAGGTAGCGGTACTCGTGCTCCTCCTCGACATGCGCGCTCACTCCGACCACGACGATCGATGTTCCCAACGGCACGGTGTCGGTCAGGGCCATAGCGGGAACCGATGCTCCCAGCGGCGTGCGGGTGTGCAGCACGGCCAAGTCGTTGAGGTCGTCGATCGCTATCACGGTGCAGGAGATCGCGTCGCCGCCACTCAGCGGGTCGACAGTAAGGACCTGCCCTTCGGCGAGACCACCCAGCGCGTGCTTCGCGGTGGCCAGATATCCGAGGGCGAACTGGAAACACGTCGCATCCGGGCGCCCCTGTGCATCGAGGACTCGCCCCAGGTACGCGGGCACTCGCCGCGCCGGGGCGGGGCGCAGCCACATCGCCGCCCGCCTCATTCGCCGGCAGAGGGCAGCGGCGAGGGGCCTTGCGGCCCTTGGTTCTCTGCCTGCTGATGAGGCCACGCGTACTTCATGGACACGACGAAGTTCGAGCCAGACTGACCGCTGGCGATCCTTGCCGAACCCGTGACCGATAGCTCTATGCCGAATTGGACGACGACTTCGGCCGGGCGCTTGTCCGGTTCAAGAGCCTCGATAGCAGACGCGAACTCGGTGGCGGCGTTCAGTACCGTCTGACGCACCTGAGCCATCGCTTCGGTGGCCTTGACGGCCATGCGTTGCCCGACGCTGACCTGCTCCGAGTGTCCAGCACGGCCGACCGATATCTCGATCGTTCCATTTCCGGCGGCCGAAGTGATTTCAGGCATGTGCCCTCTCCGCGAAAGGCAGACTCGGTGATAAGAAGATCCCCATGCGCCACCGGCAGTTTCTCCAAGATCTTTGGACGGCAGCCGGTGCATCCCCCGCGGCGCCCAGTGGAAACGATCGGATCGCCGCGAGCCACACGATACACGACAGGACACGAACGGGCCATTCCATTTACCGATCAACGAAATTGCGCCGCAGTGGATTCCGCCGTGTCCACAGGCATAAATCGCGCTCCGTTCTGAAGCCCGCTGGCGCGCACACATTCCACAGCAGCCTACGTGCAGCATCAGATATGAGGCCTCGTACAGACCTCAGCCTGGCAGGACAATCAGCCCGCGAGACCACTTCCCGCCGCCGTCGCTTGCCACGAGCGCGCGCCGCGCTGCTGAGACGTCTCGCACAGCCGGATGGGACAAACCCCAGCCCGCTGGTTGAATCAGCCGCGTGACGCCATCCGGCCAACCGGAGGCGGCTGGGCGCACCGCGACCCTGCCGCTCGAAGCATCGCAGGCCTATGATATTGAACATGCCTACGGGGGTTGATTGCGGAACCGGCCCTTCGCTACGCTACGTGAGTGCCTGTGGACGATGAGGTGGACCGGTACGCCGACGCAGTTCGGATTCTCCTGCTGATCGCGGCAGTCGCCGAGACGCTCGACGCAGGCGCCCTGGCTGCAGCACCAGCGAACACGGTAGCGGTACTGCGCTCCGAAAGCAGGCTGCAGAAGCTCGACTTCTGGCTGCGCAATCCGGACTACCTGGCGGACGAGCTTCTCAACGACTACGAACGCTCCCACGAGCAGATCCTGCTGGACATCGCGGGCGACATCCTCGACTCGGACGAGCCGGAGGTCTGCGCGATCCCGATGATCCGCTATCTGTTCGGCGCTTTCGAACGTCTCGATCGAGCCCTGAGCATGCTGGCCGCACCCCGCTTGGTGATCACGCGGGCGCGCTTGAGTGCCGGCGGCAACATCGTGCAAGCCAACTACTTCCTGACCGAGAAGGGGCAGGAGACGGCTGACAAGGCCACGCACTTGTACCCGGAGTTGGCCTGGTACACCGAGCGGGCACAGTTGGTACGCGCATTGGCCGAAGCAACGGGCCATACCGGCCTGGCGTTGCGAAAGCGTCAGTACCTGCAGCGCGACTACGCCCAGACACCCTTGGGCGAGATCATCCCGTCCATCGCCAACCGCACCCGCGAGCGGCTGGCTACGTTGCGCGAGAGCGCGTCCGAGGGGGTCTCTGCATGAGCTCCGAGCTTGCACTAGTGGATCTCGCGGTTCCCTCAGAGAGCCAGCTGCATCTGCGAATCGCTTCGCGGATCGCAGGGCTGGAATCGGCCGACGTGGCGAAGGTGTTGCACTCCCGCGAGATCGAACTGACCCGGCCGCTTCCGATCGACCGGAGCCTGCTCGTACGCCGACTCTATTGCGACGGTTCGAAGACCGGTACCGACGCCAACGACGGCGCGTTCACGTTCGACATGCAGCTGGACAGCGGACCATGGGTCATCTCCAGCACCATCAACTCGGCTGGCAAGTCGAGCTTGCTGTGGGCGCTGAGCTTCGCGCTACGCGGCGAGGGTTTCGACAACTTCTGCCGGCCCGAGACGGTCGGCTGGTTCCACTATGTCCGCGCCGACATCGAGGTGGGCGGCGTCGCCGCTTCGGTGCGCCTCGCCTTCGACCGCCCGGGCCACCCGAACGCCACGCTGTTGGTCGGAGAGTCGATCGAGGAACTGCTCGCGCTCGACGGGCGCGACCAGAACGGCGTGGGCGTTCGCGTCGCCGCCACGGCAGGACCTGATGACGTCAAGTCACTGATAAGCCAGTTCATGATGAAGCAGCTCAGCCTCCAGCCTGTGGCAATGTGGGTAGCCGAGCCGAACGCACCGAAGAACGAGGACGACAGCCGGGACAGCAAGCAGCAGGTTCACGGCTGGCCCAGCTTCTTCTATGCGATCGCTCTGAACTCCGCGAGCGACAGCATCTTGCTGGGCCCATCCCTGATCCAATGCCACGTAGCCTGGGTTGATCATGTGTGTGGCCTGGGTGTTGGGGGGTGGTGTCGTAGTCTTGGTTCGTGTCGGTGGACTCTGGCGTGGATCGCGGGCGTGTGGTGATGGATCAGGTTTCTCTCGGGGTGCTGGTCGAGGCGGTGCCGCGGTTCAAGGTGGATCAGGCCTTGAACGACGAGAGGATCAGGGCTTTGCGTTCGGATGGGAAGCTGCCGCCGCATGTGACGGCGTATCTGACGATGGCGATGGCGCTGTTCGCGCAGGATGCCGCGGAGGAGGTCGCCACGAGGGTGACCGGGTCGCTCGACGCGTTCGGGGTGTGGGACGCGTCCTGGGGCGTGCCGACCTCCTCCGGGATCACGCAGGCGCGTAAACGGTTGGGCCGTGATGTGCTGCGGCGGGTGTTCGGGTACTGTGCCGAGCCGGTCGCGGTTCAGGATGAGACCCGGGGCGCGTTCGCGTGCGGGCTGCGGGTGATGGCGATCGACGGGTTCGCGATGGACGTGCCCGACACGCCGGGCAACGTCGCGGAGTTCGGGTACTCCACGACCGGGGGCAATCCGTCGGCGTTCCCGAAGGTGCGGGTGGTCGGGATCACCGAGTGCGCCAGCCACTGTTTCGTCGACGCGCGTATCGGTCCGTACACCACCGGGGAGCAGAGTCTGGCCGCGCCGCTGCTCGCGCGTCTGGACCGGTCTTGGCTGCTCACGGCGGACCGCGGGTTCTACAGCTTCCCGGCCTTCTCGGACGCGGCCGAGACCGGGGCCGGGCTGCTGTGGCGGGTCAAGGCCGACCTGCGCCTGCCACCCCTGCGGGTACTCGAGGACGGCACGTACGTGTCCGTGGTGATCGACCGCGAGATCCGCGGCGCACGGCGCGAGGCGATCGTGCGGGCCGCCGAAGCCGGAGAAGAGCTCGACCCGCACCAGGCCCGCCGGGTACGGGTGCTCCAGTACGACGTGCCCGACCGCGCCGGGCCCGCCGGCACGGAACTCATCTGCCTGATCACGAACCTGCTCGACCCGCAGAGCGCGCCGGCCGAGACCCTCGCGTACTGCTACCACCAGCGGTGGGAACAGGAGAGCGCGCACGACCAGCTCGAGACCGACCTGCGCGGCTCCGGGCGCGTCCTACGCTCGAAGCTACCCGACCTCGTCTACCAGGAGGTGTGGGCCTACCTCCTGGTCCACTACGCGATCAACGCGCTGATCTGCCGGGCCGCGACCGGCGCGGACATCGACCCGGACCGCGTCTCCTTCGTCAAAGCCGTGCGCATCGCGCGCCGTACCGCCACCGGTACCGCGCGCTTTTCCCCCTGAACAGATGAAAGCCCCCGCCGCCCGCGCCGCCGCGCAACTGACCGCACCCGCCGCACTCAACCCGCCCCGTCGCGAACGCACCTACCCCCGCGCCGTCAAACGCATCCGACACAACCCACACCGGGTGAAAAAGGCCGCTGATACCGGCATACGGCACCCTGACCCGCCCACCATCCGGATCTTCCGCACCAACCCACCCGCCACCAGCGGCCGAACAAGATCAACATAAGCTACGTGGCATTGATCCCTGATCGGTCAGCTGCCGGTCCGGCTGATGCAATTGTTCCTCGACGTGCCGTTCACCGCTGAACAAGCTCGGCTCGCCACCGCGCTTCGGGCTCAAACGCAGGAGACTGCGAGGGCAGAGAGGCGGGCGAAGGAGGACACTCAGGCTCGAACCGCGAAGATCGAACCGCTGAAGACTGCGCTGGAAGGCGCGCGGAGTCGCCTTCGGGCCTTGAAGGCGAACGCACCGGACACGACCGCGCTGGCGTCCTCCGTCGATCAGCATGCAGCCTCGCTTGCCGAGCTCCAGGAGACCCATCGACTCGCCGCCGAGAACCACGCCGCCGCGCGTCGGGCCCGGCAGTCCGACGAACGCGCGGCACGACGGGCGAGACAGAGCAGTGCCGCGCGCATGCTGCTCGGTGCGTTGGAGCCCGAGGCCTGTCCGCGATGCGACCATGAGATCGATGATGCTCGACGCGCCACCGAGGAAAACGAGCATGTGTGCTCAGTCTGCGCGCACCCCTTGCCAGAGGGAACCGAAGACGAAGCGGCGAAGGCTGTCGCGCTGGCGCAGATCGATGCACGCCTCGCCGTATCCCAGGGTGCCGAGACCACCTGCAAGGACGCCCTTGACAAGGCAAAGAGCGCGCTCGACGCCGGGCGTGCCAAACACGACCAGGCCGTCTCGAATCTAGCTCAGGCCCGTTCGAACACGTGGTTCACGCACTTCGAAGAGACCCAGCGCGAGGTCTACCTGCTCGAGGGCGCCGTTGCGTTGGCCACGGGAGGCACGAGCGGGCTGACGCCGGCGGTGGCCGCATTGATCGACGTCAAGGCAGAGTCGGCAGCTGAAGACGACACAACGGTCGCCGATACGACCATCCTGGAAATGACGGCCGAGGTTCTCAAGGAGGTCGTCGACGGACACAGCCGCGCACTGTTCGCCGAGCTCAACTCCGAGATCGTCTCCATCGCCCACGATCTCGGCGTGACCAACCTGAACAGCGTCAAGCTCTCGCTAGGTGGCCAACTCGGCGCTATCAAGTCAGGCAAACGGCACAAGTTCTCAGCGTTCAGCCCGGTCGACCGCCTTCGCATGCGGATCGCAGTCGTCGTGGGGATGATCCGCGTCGGACGCCGTCGGGGCATCATGTCGCACCCCGGTCTGCTCCTTATCGACGCGCCGACGGCCGATGAGCTGTCCGAGGACGTCGTACACCAGGTGCTGCAGACCCTCCACGACATGGGCAACGACATCCCGGGTATGCAGGTGCTGATCACGTCGATCGAGAATGCCGTCTGGGACATCTTCGAGCAAAGCCACATCATCACAAGCAGCAATCGCCGCGAGCTGTTCTAAGATCAACAAGCCGCGCGGTATCGCAGAGCGCGAGTGAGAAGGAAGGGGAAACCGTGCATGACATGGACGAGCGCATCGTCGCTTGGACGGCCGGTGCGACCCCTGAGCAGCGCCGGACCGGACCGACTATCGACGATCTCGGCGGCCTCGAGCAAGTACTTCTCGCCGCGGACTACTTTGCCACCGGCCCGTTCCTCGACCATCTCATCAGGGCAACTGCGCAGGCCGGCGCAGCCGACGGGCGTGTGGAATCTTGTAAGATCATCCTCTCCGGGCTGGCTAGTTCGACACGCCACTCCGCTTTCGCTCAGGCAGTCAGTGCCCTCGCTACCTATCCCGACCTAGCCCGCGAGCTCGGCCCGACACTCGCCAAGATCCTCCTCAATCGGATCACCAATGCCCGCGACGCCGGCGACGATGTCGCACAAGCCCTGATCGGCGCCGAGGCTGCCGACTGCCTCGTACAACTGACCCTCGCAGACGTCATCAGCCCCGCTCGGCTGCTCGGAAAGATGGACGAGATTACCGAGGACCCGGCGGAACTGCCTGTGGAATTCGCCTCACGGCTGCCGAGGCTTCTGGGCGTGCTCGAAGCGCACCATCCCACCGCGGGCCTCCGCGATGCCCTCGAACGGTGCCTGACCCCGGAGCACACTTCCCGCGACGCCGCCTTTGAACTCGCCCTCGCCGACGTCCGTGGCGCACTCGAGCAAGACAGCTATCAGGCGATCGCCGACGGGCTGGCCGGAACCCGCGACCGTTTCGCCGAACTGGCCGCCATCGACCCTGCAAGGATCGACGCCCAGATCTATCGCGCCGGAATCGATGGCCTGCTCGGACTTACCTCACCGGACGCCGCGGAGCGGGTCGCTACGGCCGCAGCCTGCCTCCAGGAGAACTTGCACCGATATCGCGCCTGGAGCGGGGTCCTCTCCGGCCCGGTATGGGCAGCCGATCGCCAGAGCGACCTTGTGGCCTGGTCCGAGCTGACCACCTTGTTGAGTGAGGCCGCCAAGTACGTCGGCACAGACAATCCCTGGTACGAGGACGGCCACGGCATTATCACCGCGCTTCTGCGAGCCTACTGCGCACACAACACCGTCACTGTACTGACCGAGAGCACCGCGCAGTCGGTCATCGAAGTCATGGTCGCCCCTGTCATCGAGGATGCATTCCTCACCCACGAGAACCGGCTGCGATGCCTCGACCACGCACTGACCCACGATCCCGACTTCACTGCAGATCCGGCCGCACAACAGCTGCGGGCCGCCCTGAAGAACCGTGTGAGCCGGCCACCTTCTCCCGATCCCGGCAGCGGGGTGGATCCGGGAAAAGCCCGACGCGCAACTCTCGCGCCAGCTACCCGACCACTTCCCCACAATCGTTGACGCGGTTCCGGACCATGTCCTGGACAGGCTGGAGTTGCGCTTCCGATCCGTGGAAGGCTTCGAACAGTCGATCACCGATCCTCGCTACAGCCAGCTCCTCAAACGGCTGACGGACGAGCTGAAGCAGTCGAGCGACTGGATCCCCGGGGTGGCCGAGGCGTTCCACAGCCTACTGACCGCGACCGTGAAGTACGCGTACTACTGCTATGACGTGGGCCGGAAGATGGGCGGCAGCTACACCGAGTTCCTGCGCCTACGCGATAAGGACGGAAAGAAGCAGAAGGTCGACGAGGCGCTGTTCCACCAGCACTACCGCGAGTACCTCGCGAGCACAGCGCTGTTCCGGCAGGTCCAGTCCGAGGTGATCGATACGGCCGGAGGCCGTGCAGACATCCTTTTCATTTTCGATGCGGCCACCTTCAACGTCGAGTGCAAGATCGAAGAAGACGACGCAAGCGAAGCGTCTCTCCGCAAGTACGTCGCCCAAGCCAGCGAGTACCAGAACACCGGACCCGGCTTGGCCGTTCTGCTCGCCCTCGACAAGACAGTCGGGGCCGAGGGAGCCGTCAACCTCTTCGAGAGTATCTGGATCGAGCGCGTCCAGCGCGCCGGCGAGAGCGCACCGCGTCTAGTCGTGATCGTCCGGATCCCAGGCGGGCGCGAGAACCCGAACCAGCTACGTCCCGCCCCGCCGATGACATGACCAGGAGCTCGGAGTACATGCGGCGGACCGCTTCCGTGCAGCCGGTCTGAGCTCTGGTTGCCCTCGCTGGGTGGCCGTAGATGTGCTTGAGCCACTGGTCTGCCGGCAGACCGTCAGGGATTTTTCTGGGACTTTCCTACCTGTCGGAGGGACTTTCGTGGGAGGTTCTGGCCGACAGCATGGAAAGAGCTTGAAAGCCTGGAAAGGGTCGAGCCACCAGCTCAACGCTGGCCATGCGGTCGACAACGACTCTGACCGCGTGCCAGCCAACCGCCGCTTATGAGTACATGTTCTTCACGAGAGCCGCCACACACGGCGAAGGCGCGGCCGGAGCATGTTGTACGAACCCCGCTCGACCGAGCTCTCATGTGTCCCGCGGGCCGGACGACACACGGCCGTACGCGTATGGCGAGCCGACGACCTGCGCCACCCGCCGTGGTATGGCTTACTCAAGGGCTCCCTCGTACGCAGGTCTGCGGTCGTCGGCGAGGTCGCCATCTTCGTATTAGTAGCGCGGACGGCTGGATACCCAGAAAGTCGCGGTTCCTGATGCTGAACCGGAGCCCCTTGACAACCTTTCAGCCCCATCAGGTTCATCGAAGTCTGCCAGGAGCAGAGATCATCCCTAGCCTGCCGGAACGCTGGCTCGCGGTGCGCGATAGACAAGCTCGACCGTCCGGGCCGTTGGCTTCGAGAGAGTAGCGCCAGCCGGCGGCTGCGCGGCACGCGGCCTCGTGGATCTGAACCGGGGTCTTGGCAGTCCTTGGGAGACGCTGACACCACACATCACGAGTAGGCACCGATTTCCGCGGACGTGCCATCCCCTGACGTCCTATCCCACGGTCAAACGACGGTCAGAGACGCGGAAGAGGCCCCGTCCGATTTCTCGAACAGGGCCTCTCACCTGCTGCTTCTCCGTCGGGCTGACAGGATTTGAACCTGCGACCCCTTGACCCCCAGTCAAGTGCGCTACCAAGCTGCGCTACAGCCCGAAGTCCGATGCAGGAAGAACCATACCGCATCCGAGCGGCGGTTCTCACCTTTGATAGCGGGGGCGGGTTGGGGGCGGGGGCTAGACGACGAGGCGGAGGGTCTGGGCGGCGGGGGTGATGGTGACGGTCTGGCCCCAGCTCAGGGTGAGGCGGTCGGCTTCGATGCCGTCGCCGAAGACGACGAGGTCCTCGCTCTGGACGAGGACGCGGAGGGCTTGGGCGGGCTCGATGAGGCCTTCGGTGAGGTCGGCGCCGGTGGCGGGTGAGGGCCAGGCTTCGCGGACGAACCAGCCGAGGCGGCGCTCGGTGGGGGCGGGGAGCGTCAGGGCGCTGTGGCGCTCGCGGGCGGCGGAGCGGAGCCAGCCGGTGGCGCCGGTGCCGGTGCCGGCGAGCAGGCCGGAGGACGACTGCTGCTCGCTGCGGCCGTCGGGGAGGGTCAGCACGTAGCGGGCGGACTGGTGGGTGGGGCTGCCGAGGTACACCTCGTTGAGGGCATGGAGGGTGAGGAGGGAACCATCTTGAACGGGAGGTGCGGGTGGGGAGGGAGGGGAGAGAAGGGCGGCGGAGGAGCCGCCGTCGGCAGAAGCGGACGTGCCGTAGCCGGGGCCGCCTCCGCCTGAGTAAGCAGCCGTCTGCGCGGCCGCGGCCTGGGGGGCGGTGGAACTGACGGCGGCGGCGACCATCGTGCGCTCCTCGATCTCCGCCCGGCCCTCGGCGGCTTCGGCGATCAGCGCGGCGCAGTGGTCGGGGCGGTGGCGGGTGAGGACGCCGAGACCGGTGCCGGGACTGGGGTCGATGCCGATGACGGGCTGGCCGCTGAGGTATTTGGCCACGTTCGCGGCGAGGCCGTCTTGGCCGACGACCACGACGATGTCCTCCGGCTCGAACAGGAAGCGGTCCAGGTCCTCCCGCTCGACCGCGCCGCGGCGCCAGGTGCCGGGGACTGCGGACGAGACCGTCTGGAGGGCGCGGTCGGTGGCCGAGTGCCGCTCCTCCACCGCGGACAGCGACAGGCTCGCGGCTTTGGCCTGGAACTTCGCCTGGCCCCAGGTGCCGCGCTCGCGGACGATCTGCTCGCGCTCAGTACGGCGGTGGACCACGACGACCCGGGGGACGAGGCTCATCGGGCGTCGGCCTGGTCACCGGTGGCGGGGAGGGCAGGGCGGGGGCCGCTGCCGAGCATGCCGCCGAGGACGGTGCTGAGCAGGTCGGGGCTGAGGTTCACGCTGCCGATCTGGGGCAGTGCGCCGGCGAGCTCCTGCGCGGCGAGCGCGAGCAGGATCTTCGGGTCCTGACCCTGGTAGACGGTCATCCGCGCGTCCTGAGCCGCCGCTTCGGACATGCCGAGCTCGCGGACGCGCTCGGCGTCGGCGGCCGCGGCCAGCCGGATCCGCTCGGCGTCGGCCGCGGCGGCGAGGCGGATACGTTCGGCGTCCGCGGCGGCGTTGATCCGGGTGCGCTCGGCTTCGCCCTCCGCGGCGATCCGCGTCCGCTCCGCCTCGGCTTCCGCGGCGATCCGGGACCTTTCGGCCTCGCCGACGGCCCGGATGCGCGCCGCCTCGGCCGCTTCCTCCGCCTTCTTGCGCTCGTTCGCGCCCTGCTGCGCCAGCAACTGCTCTTCGCGGGTGGCGAGCTCGATCCGGTTCTGCAGCTCGTTCTCGGCGATGGCCCGCTCGCGGTTGACGGCTTCGGCACGACGCTCGAAGCCGGCGCGGTCGGCTTGCTGCTGGATCAGTTCGCGGGCGGGGGCTCGCAGCGCCCGCTCGACTTCGGTCTCGGGGCGGACGGCGACGATGCGGGTGTCGACGATCTCCAGCCCGGTTTCGGCCAGCCGCTCGTCTCCGGACAGGCCTTCGGCCACCCGGGTGCGTACGGCCGCCGGGCCCTCGGCGAGTGCGGCGGCCAGCGGGAGGGAGGCGAGCAGCGACAGCGCGTGCTGTTGGGCGAGCTCGGTCAGCAGGCCGGCGACCTGGTCGAGCGGGGTGCCTTGGGCTGCTCCGGTGGCCGTGTCGATGCCGAAGTCGAGGCGGCGCGCGGCCTTGAGCGGGTCGGCGAAGCGGTAGGTGACCGAGCCTTGCACGGCCGCTTCCTGGAAGTCGGCGGTGCGGCCGCGGAAGACGAGCGGCAGCTCGCGGTCGTCGACGGGCACTTCGGACAGCACGGTGCCGAGCGGCCGGAACCAGAAGGACTGGCCGACGCCCTGGTGCGCGACGTCGCCGCGGCGCAGGTGTACGACGTGGCCGGTGCCGGTGCCGCGATAGTGGCTGACGAACGGCCGCTTGGTGATGTGTGCCATGTATTCCACCCCTGCTTCCTACGGTATGAGGGCCCTGCCTCCCCGGTGCCCGCCGCAGACGATACGCCGCCCACGGCATTATCGTCAAGATGACGAAAAGGGGGACGTCGCGACGCCATGGACACCATCGAACTCTCTAGACTCGAGGTATGACCGCATCCCGGATCGCCGCCGTCGGGCACTACCAGCCTGCGGAGACGCTGACCAACGCCGACCTCGAGCAGCTCGTCGACACCAACGACGAGTGGATCCGCACCCGCGTCGGCATCGTGGAACGCCGTATCGCGCGCACCGAGTCTGTGGCCGATCTCGCCGTGCAGGCGAGTGCCAAGGCCTTGGCGAGCTCGGGACGAGCGGCGAACGAGATCGACATGGTGGTGGTCGCGACGACTACCGCGATCGACCGCTGCCCGAACACGGCGGCGCGGGTGGCCGCTGCGCTCGGGCTCGGTAGTCCGGCGGTGCTGGACGTCAACACCGCTTGCTCCGGCTATAGCCACGCGCTGGCAGTGGCCGACCACGCCGTGCGGGCCGGCGCCGCTCGAGCCGCCCTGGTGGTGGCCTCGGAGAAGATGTCGGACGTGACGGACTGGACCGATCGGAGCACCTGCATCCTGATCGGCGACGGCGCGGGCGCTGCGGTCATCGAGGCCTGTGACGACGCGGAGTGGGGCGTGGGTCCGGTGTTCTGGGGGTCGGCGCCGGACAAGTCGCGGATGGTGCTGATCGAGGGCGACGTACCGCGGTTCAGCCAGGAGGGGCAGGCGGTCTACCGCTGGGTCACCGGCGAGGTGGCGGCTCTGGCACGCCGGGCCTGCGACGCGGCGGGTGTGACGCCGGATCAGCTCGCCGGGTTCGTGCCGCACCAGGCGAACCTGCGCATGATCGAGCCGTTGGCCCGGCAGCTCGGTCTGGCAGGCAAGGTGATCGCGCGCGACGTCGTGAACTCGGGCAACACGTCGGCCGCGAGTGTGGGCATCGCGCTCTCGAAGCTGGTCGAGTCGGGCGAGCTGGTCAGCGGGGATCTGGCGTTGCTGTTCGGGTTCGGCGGCGGTCTGGCGTACGCGGGACAGGTCGTACGCTGCCCATAGAGGTACGAGGTATGAGGACCGGTCGGCGCAAGACGAGCCACGGAGCAGGTGGCCGAGTACATTCGGCTTCATGACCACCACGGCCATCACAGCTCTCGGCTCCGACGTCCACCTGATCGATACCGCCATGTCGGGCTACGACGGGATCACCGCCGCGTACGCGATCCTCGGCGACCGGCCCTGCCTGGTCGAGACCGGCACGGCGACCAGCGCCCGCACAGTCGTCGAGGCGTTGGCCTCGCTCGGCGTCGGAGCGGCAGACTTGGCCACGATCGTGGTCACGCACATCCACCTGGACCACGCCGGCGGCGTGGGCGATCTGGCCAAGGCCTTTCCGCGTGCCCGCATCGTGGTGCAGGAGGCGGGGGCACGGCATCTCGCCGACCCGTCACGGCTCATGGCCAGCGCGCGCCGCGTGTTCGGCGACGCGATGGACGACGTCTTCGGCGAACTGCTGCCCACTCCGGCCGAGCGGATCGAGGCCATCGGCGCGCGTGGACGGGTGGATCTCGGCGGCGGGCGCTACCTCGAGGGGCACCATACGCCCGGGCACGCGCGGCATCACCTAGGCCTGGTCGACTCGGTGAGCGGCGACCTCTATGTCGGCGACGCGGCAGGGCTCTATATCCCGCCGGACGGGGCCGACCCGCTGACCGGGCTCGCCCCCGGCTCCGCGAACGGGAGCGGGAACTCGGACATGAACGGGAGCGGCGAGGTCTCAGCTGGAGCAGGGGCTGGCGCTGCGGCCGGGGCTGACGTGGCCGGCACGATACTGCCCGGCACGCCGCCGCCGGACTTCGACCTCGACCTCGCGCTGGACTCGCTCGCCCGGATGCGACAGCTCGGGTCGACCAGGCTGCTGTTCTCGCACTACGGACCGATCACGCGCGTCGACGAATCGCTGGAGCGCGCGGAGGAGGAACTGCGCGTGTGGGTCGGGCTGGTGCGCGAAGCCCGGTCCGAGCAGATGGACCTCGACCATACGCTGGCGCTGGTACGTGACCGCACCCGGGAGCGCTACGCGCGGCTGCTGGCCAGACCGGAGATCGCGGCGAAGTTCGAGGCGCTCTCGTCGAGCGTCGCGAACGTGGCGGGGATCAGTCGCTGGCTGGAGAGCTTGGACGCGGCGGCGCAGACGGACTGACGACGAGTCGGTTCTTGTCAGTCGTCGGCGTTAAAGTCGATCTCACACGACAAGGTGCGAAAGTCAGGGAGTAATCATGCTGGTAGCTTTCTCGGTCACGCCCATCGGGGCCGGCGAGGACGTCGCGGCGCCGGTCGCCGCAGCAGTGAAGGTCGTGCGGGAGTCGGGGCTGCCCAACCGCACGGACTCGATGTTCACGACGATCGAGGGCGAGTGGGACGAGGTGATGGACGTGGTCAAGCGGGCGTGCGAGGCGGTGCAGGACGGCAGCGGGCGGGTCAGCCTGGTGCTCAAGGCGGACATCCGGCCCGGAGTGGTGAACGCGATGACGGCCAAGGTGGAGAAGGTGGAGCAACTGCTGGCGGAGTAGGGACGGGGGCGCGAAGAGCGCGATAAAGGAGGAACGCAGCGACGGGGAGTGCGGCGAGACTGGACCGCGGTGGTGGAAACCACGGCAAGACTGGACCGCGGCTACAGGGACCGCAGCTACAGGGATCGCGGAAAGAGAGAGCTGCGGTAACGGGGCCGCGGTGGGGCCGAACTGCGGCACGGGGACCGCGGTGGAAGAGAGCTGCGGTGAGGACCGGCCGCGGTCGGGTCCGCGATGACGGGAACCAAGTGGCTGCGCGCTCCGTCCAAGCGCTGATTCCCGGCGGTCGGCGCCGGGCGGGCGGAGGGGGCTGCGATGATGCGGCGACGCATTCCGGTTCGGCGTCCTGGACGGGGCCAAGGGACTGAAGGGGGATGGATTCGGCGGGAGGGCTCCAGCCACAGTCAGAGTCGTGGGCTGGGCTGGATACAAATCCGAGGCGGGCGACGGGTAAGGGAACAGGTACGGGGGCAGGACACGGGTCTTGGGCTGGGCCGCCTGGGACGGGGGCGCGAGAGGGGGCTCAGTCAGGAACTGGGACAGGACACGGGTCTTGGGCTGGGCCGCCTGGGACGGGGGCGCGAGAGGGGGCTCAGTCAGGAACTGGGACGGGAACGGGCACGTAGCCAGGGACGGGGACTAGGTCAGGGCAGCGCTCGGCGGCCGGTGGCGGCGGCCGTGGCGATGGGTGCCGCGATGACGCTGGTGGGGTTGGGCCTCTCGGGGTGCTCGGGGTCAGACCTTCCGGCGGGGACGAGCCTCGTCATGGCGGCGCACGCTGCTTCGATCCCGGTGTCCGACGCTCAGCGGCAGCTGGCGACGCAGGGGTCTAACGCGTTCGCCGTGTCGCTGCTGCGAGCGCTGGGCACGGGCGACGGCGACCTGACCTTTTCGCCGCAAACGCTCAGCGACCTGCTCGCGCTGGTCGCGCCGGGTGCGCGTGGGCAGACGGCAGCTCAGCTGCTTTCCGCCTTAGGTTTGAGCACTTCGGGACTGACGGCCGATCAGGTGAGTGCCGCGCTGGGCGGGGACGACTCCGTGGCCTTGGCCGATGCGAAGCAGGGGTCTATCACGCTGCGCATCTCGAGCGATGTCTGGACGGCTACCACCGTCAAGCCGTCGCAGAGCTACCTCTCGGCGATCGACGGCGCGTTCGGCTCGGGGCTGCACCAGACCGACTTCGGCAAGGATCCGGACGCGGCTCGCCGGGCCGTCAACCAGCTCGTGGAACAGGAGACCAACGGCTACATCTCAGACCTCTTCCCGCCGAACAGCATCGATGAGGACACGCGGATGGTGCTGACCGACGCGCTCTACCTCGACGCTGCTTGGGCCTCGCCGTTCGACCCTTCGGACACGAACACGTCGGGCACGTTCACTCGCGCGGACGGGTCGACCGAGACCGCGGCGCTTATGGAGCAGAGCGGATCGTTCGGCTACGCCGCCGGGTCGGGCTGGCAGCTGGCCGAGCTGCCGTACCAGGGCGGCAAGCTCGCCATGGACGTACTGCTCCCCGACTCCGGTCGCGGCACGCTCGCGAGCTTGCGCGGGCAGCTGACCAGCGCGTCACTGACGTCCATGCTCGGCGGGATCCGGCCGGTGTCGATGCAGCTGACGCTGCCGCGCTTCACCACGGATTCGAGTCTGGGCTCGCTCAAGCAGGTGCTCGGGCAGCTCGGCGTCAAGGATCTGTTCAACCCGGACGCGGCCGACTTGAGCGGGATGACTGCCGATCGGGAGAGCCTCTACGTCTCCGCGGTGGTAGCGAAGGCGCACATCGCGGTGGGTGAACATGGCACGGTCGCGGCGGCTGCCGCGGGCGGGGCGGCTGGAGCTACGGCGGCGCGGGCGCCCGGGGTGACCTTCACTGTCGACCACCCGTTCCTTTACCTGATCCGTGACCTGACGACCGGGCAGATTCTGTTCATGGGGCAGGAGAGCTCGATCTGAGCGAACGGGCATCGGCAGCGTGCAGAGGCGGGGGCTCGACTGAGCGAACCCGCTTAGGCAAGGGGGCGGGGCAAGGGGGCAGGACGGCGACGGGGAACGGCGCGGTCAGACCCTGCTTTCCTTCACCGGGCCGAAGATGCCGAAGACGGCGCCCTGCGGGTCGCGGAGCACGCTGATCCGCAGGGTGTCCCCGGGGACGTTCTCCGGGGGCATCAGCACTCCGCCGGCGGCGGCCGCGGCTTTCGAGGCGACCACGTCGACGTCGGCGACGTTGAAGTACGGCTTCCAGTGGGGGGCGGCGTCAGCGACGGGGACGGGGAGGGTGTTCAGGTCGATCAGGCCGCCGAAGTGGGCGCCGTCGAGGCTCCACTCCGTGTAGAAGTCGCTCAGGTGGGTGGCCCAGCCGAAGATCGCGGGGTAGAACTCGAGGGCTTGCGGGACGTCGCGGGTGGACAGTTCGATCCAGCCGAGCGAGTTGGGGTCGCCGAGGATCTCGGCTCCGGTGAACGACTTGGCCTGCCAGATCGAGAAGGCCGCGCCGCCCGGGTCGGACAGGACGCCGTAGGTGCCGAGGTCGAACACCTCGGTCGGCGGCATCAGCACCTTGCCGCCGTGGGCGACGGCCTCGGTGGTGATGTTCTCCGCGTCGGCGACGCCGAGGCAGACGCTCCAGGCCACCGGCTGGGTCTCGTTGAACAGCGGCATCACCGCCGCCACCGGGGACTGGCCGATCTTGAACATGGTGTAGCCGCCGGCTTCGGGGCGCGGGTCGGTGTCGCCGCGCCAGCCGAAGACCTCGCCGTAGAAGCGCTGAGCGGCCGCGGGGTCCGGGACGCTCAGCTCCGTCCAGCACGGGGTGTGCAGCGCCGCCTTCAGTTCCACCATGGTCCGGAACCCTTCCGTTTCTCCGTATCGCGTGGGGATCGCGTGGGATCGGATGGATTGCCCACGTTCCGCTTGTGCACCCTAGCGGCGGGAGAGCTACGGGAGCGTCCGGACCACGGCTCACTGCGCCATCGGACTGACCGCTGTCACCCGTTACCCGCTGACGGAGGGGGGAGAGACGGCGGCGGACGAGGGCGAAGAGGAAGAGACAGGGGCAGAGGGAGAGGATGAGGTGGGGGCGGACGAAGAGGGGGATGGCGAAGGGGAGTTCGGCGGAGCGGACGAAGCGGACGGGGTGTCAGCTAGAGCCTCGGCGGCGCTCGTGGCATCGGCTGCACCAGTGGTACCGGCGTCAGCGGCAGCCCGGGCGGCCGCGGCCTTGCGCGGGTCGGGGAGCAGCAGGATCAGGGCGGCCGCGGCTGCGGCGACGAGCACCAGCAGCACCAGGGACGCGGCGAAGGCGTCGGTGTACGCGGCGGCGTCGAGGCGGACGCCCAGGCGGTCGAAGTACACGATCCCGGCGAGTGCGACGCCGATCGCACCGCCGATCTGCTGGACCGTCGAGAGCAGGCCGGAGGCCGAGGACGAGTGGCGCGGGTCGACGCCGGCGAGCACGAGGCCGAACATCGGCGTGTACACGTAGCCCATGCCCGCTCCGATCACCGCCATGGCCGGGATCAGCCAGCAGATCGTGTGCCCGGCGCCGGCCTGATGCACCGTCACGGCCATCAGTCCGTAGCCGGCGCCCTGGACGACCGCGCCGACGGCGAGCAGGTTGCGGCCGAAGCGCTTGGCGTACTTTCCCGAGGTCATCGAGGTCAGCAGGTAGGGGCCGCCGACGGCGCCGAAGAGCAGGCCCGAGTCGAGGGCGGACAGGCCGCGGCCCTGCTGCAGGTAGAGCGCGAGGATGAAGAAGTACGAGGCGATGGTGAGGTTGTAGACCAGCGCGACCGGCATGCCGACGGCGAAGGCGCGCGACTTGAACAGCACCGGGTTGAGCACCGGGGTGCCGCCGCCCACGATCAGCCGGCGCTGGTGGGCATAGAAGAGCCCGAGCAGGATGGGGCAGGCGGCGAGGCAGCACCAGGTCCACAGCGGCCAGCCGTCGGAGCGGCCTTCGACCAGCGGGACGACGAGCGCGAGTACCGCGGCGGCGACCAGGCCGGTGCCGATCGGGTCGAGCCGGGTGCGGGCGGCGCCGCGCACGACGGGCAGGGCGCGCATGGCCATCACCGCGGCCGCCACGCCGATGGGGACGTTGATCCAGAACACCAGTCGCCAGCCCAGGTCCCACAGGTTCGCCTGGATCAGCGCGCCGCCGATCAGCTGGCCGAACACGGCGCCGAGTCCGGCGGTCAGGCCGTAGCCGCTGAACGCCCGGATCTGGGCGGGCCCGCTGAAGGCCGCGCCGATGACGCCGAGGATCTGCGGCAGGAAGATGGCCGCGGCCAGGCCTTGGACGGCGCGGGCGGCGATCAGCACGTTGGGGTCGGGGGCGATGCCGCAGCCGGCCGAGGCGAGGGTGAACAGCAGCATGCCGAGGATGAAGGCGCGGCGCCGGCCGAACAGGTCGCCGATGCGGCCGCCGGTGATCAGTCCGGCGGCGAGCGCGATGCCGTAGGCCGCCACCACCCACTGGATCCCGGCGGTGCTCGCGTGCAGCTCCTTCTGGGCGGAGGGCAGCGCGACGTTCACGATGAAGAAGTCGAGGATGGCCATGAAGACGCCGATCAGCAGCACGAACAGCGTGAAGGGGCTGTTGTGCCGCGGGTCGGCGGAGGGCTTGAGCCCGTCGCGGCGGTCCGAGCGCAGTTCGGTTGTCGTCATGGCCGTGACGCTACGGAGCGGGGCGCGATCCGGAATCAGTCACGAATCAGTAATCGGGTAGGTAGGGCGCGGCGGCGAAACCCGCCTGATCTCGTCGGCGGGCGTGATTAGACTCGTTCCTATGCTGAGCGGGCGGGATCGGGAACTTCAGGCTCTGCGCGCGCTGCTCGCGGGTGCGCGGGCGGGGCGCGGCGGGGCGCTGGCGCTCGTGGGCGAGGCAGGGATCGGCAAGTCGGCGCTGCTGGAGTCGCTGGGCCTCGAGCAGGGCGTCAGGGTTCTGCGGGCGACGGGGTTCGAGGCGGAGTCGGGGCTGGCGTACGCGGGGCTGCATCTGCTGCTGCAGCCGGTGCTGGGCCGGCTCGCGGCGCTGCCGGCGCCGCAGCGGGAGGCGCTGGAGGCGGCGTTCGGGCTGGGTCCGGCGGAGGCTTCGGGCGCGTCCGACCGTCTGCTGATCGGGCTGGCGGTGCTGACGCTGCTGTCGGATCTGGCCGGAACCGAGGCCGAAGCCGAGGGTGAAAGCGACAGCGACGCGGAGCGCCCGGTGTTGTGCCTGGTCGACGACGCGCACTGGCTGGACAAGCCCTCGCTCGAGGCGCTGGTCTTCGCGGCGCGGCGGCTGGGGTCGGAGCGAGCGGCGATCGTCTTCGCGGGGCGGCCGGGTCACGCATTGCTCGATCGGTCCGGGCTCACTGAGCTCGAAGTACGGGGCCTGACACCGGAGGCTGCGGCCGAGCTGCTGGGGCAACGGCGGGGCGAGGGGCTTTCGCCGGCGGCGACGGAGCGGATCCTGGCGCAGGCGCAGGGCAATCCGCTCGCGCTGCTGGAGCTGCCGGCCGAGGCGGCGAGCCCGAACCAGGGCTTTGACATGTTGGGCGAAACCTGCCTGCCCGAGCTGCCGGACCGGCTGATGGACGCCTTCCGCACGCAGGTGGAGGCGCTGCCGTCGGAGAGCCGGGCGCTGGTGCAGCTGGCCGCGGCGGCGGACGGGCTGAGCCTGGACGTGCTGCTGCGGGCGGCGCCGGCGTTCGGGGCGCCGCCGGAGGCGATCGGACCGGCCGAGCGGGCCGGCATCTTGCAGGCGAATCAGGGGTCGTTCACGTTCCGGCATCCCTTGCTGCGCACGGCGGTGGCCTCGACCACGCCGGTGCCGGTGCGGCTGGCCGCGCATCGCGCGCTGGCCGGGGCGCTGAGCGGGCCGGAGGACGCGGACCGTCGGATCTGGCACGAGTCCGCGGCGGCGACGGAGCCGGACGAGCGGCTCGCGGCGGAGCTGGAGCGCACGGCGGAGCGGGCGGCGTCGCGCGGCGGCCGGCAAGCGGCGGTCGCGGCGTACGAGCGGGCCGCGCGGTTGAGCCCGGATCCGGCGCGGCGGCTGGGGCGCTGGGTGGCCGCGGCGGAGGCGGCGGTGGAGCACGACGACGCGGAGCGGGCGCAGGAGTGCGCGCGGGCGGCGGAGGCGGTGCTTGCGGAGCTGGCCGCAGCGGGCGGCGTCGCCGATCTGGAGTTGCGTTCGCGGCTGGTGCTGGCGCGGGCGGCGGCCAAGTTCGAGCTCGGCGATCTGCGCTCGGCGTATCAGATCGCGTATACCGGTGCGGCCGAGCTCGGCGCGGCCGGCGAGTATCGGCACGCGGGCTGGCTGCTGTGTCAGACCGTGGACATCGCCTGGTATCTCGGTGACCGCGAGGTGGAGTCGTACAGCCAGCTGTTCATGTCGTTCACGGACCTCTCGCCCGAGGATCCGGCGTACACGGTGGGGCTGTTCGTGGAGTCCGCGCTGCTGCTGTCCCTGCGCGAGCAACTCAACTTCCTGCCATTCCGCCTGGCCGACGCGGTGGCGAAGGCAAGGGATGCGGGGGCGGACAGCACGCCGGCGCTGCTCACCATGGGCGCACTGGCGCCGATCCTGGCCCAGGACGAGGAAGCACTGGAGCTGTTCGCGCGGGTGCTCACGGATTCCCGGGAGCACGGGCGGATCGCCTGGGTCTCCCCCGCGCTCGGCGCGCTGGGTCGGATGCAGGCGCACCTCGGCCGGCTGCCGGAGGCGCGTGCTTCGGCGCTGGAGGCGAGTGCGCTGGCCGAGGCCGCCGGGCAGTCGCAGTGGCTGAGCCAGGTCGCCGGCCTGTCGGCGTATCTGGCGGCGGCTGCGGGCGAGGAGGAGCAGTGCCGGGCGTACGCGCGGCAGGCGCTGACCGACTTGGCGCCGACGGTGATGTCACTGGGCGAGTCGTGGGGACGGTGGGCGCTCGGGCTGCTGGATCTGGGTCTCGGGCGGCCGTCGGCGGCGCTGGAACACTTGCGGATACTGGAGAACGGGCCCGCGGTGCACCAGCTCGCGGCGACGCGCGCGTTGCCGGACCTGCTCGAGGCGGCGCTGCGGGCGGGCGACCGCGAGACGGCCGAGCGCGCGCACGACCGGCTGGTGCGATGGGCGGCGGGAATCAGGCAGGACGCGGCGGACGCGCTGGTGTTGCGCGGAGAAGCAATGCTGGCCGAGGACGATGCGGGCACTGCCTTGGGTGCGTTCGAGGCGGCAGTGCGGCTGTACGAGCGCCGCGACCTTCCGTTCGACCGCGCGCGGACGCAACTGCTGTGGGGCGAGCGGCTGCGGCGGGAGCGGCGCAGGACGGAGGCGCGCGGGCCGCTCAACGCCGCGTTGGAGACGTTCGAGCTGCTCGGCGCGACGCCGTGGGCCGAGCGGGCGCGGCAGGAACTCGCGGCGAGCGGCGGTCCCGCGTCGACGACGGCCGCGGCCGTGGTCACGCCGACGAACGGACCGGCCGCGGCGGCGCTGGCGGTGCTGACGTCGCAGGAGGCTCAGATCGTAAGGCTGGCCGCGCAGGGATTGTCGAACCGTGACATCGCCGCGCAGCTGATTCTCAGCCCTCGAACGGTTGGTCACCACCTCTACAAGGCGTACCCGAAGCTCGGCGTGCTCTCGCGCGGCGAGCTCCCGGCGCTGCTCGGGACGAAGTAGCTGGTGTCCCGATCCGGAAATTCGCTGCATAAGAAATCGGTTCCAGCGTTCGTCTGGCAAGGCGCCGGGATGCCCTCATACTCGCCTCGTCTGTGGGCATTTCGGCAACGCGGCCAGGCGGGCGCTGGGGCCGATTTCTGCAGCGTATTTGCGGTGAGGGACACTAGACGAGTCGAGCCCGCACAGCTTCGTCGAAGTAGAGCTCCGGGCGCAGCTCGGCCAGGAATTCCAGTGCCAGCAGGCGAATCCGAGCGCGGCCATCGTCATCGAGGGATGCGATGTCGTCCGGGCTGCTGTCTGCCTCCCTGCGCGCGAGCAGTCGCTCCATGCTGTGCTCGTAGTCGGCGACGATCGCGTCAGCGGGCACGCCGGCGTGGGCGAGCAGCAGCATCGAGGCGAGTCCGGTGCGGTCCCTGCCTGCGGCGCAGTGTACGACGATGACACCGGGCCCTGATTCGGTTATCGCCTTGCCGAGGTCCACCGCGGCTTCCGGATAGTCCCTCAGGTACTGCGCGAGGTTGCGTGGCAAGCCGGGCGGATCCCACTGCGCGATCCATTCAGGGCTCGCATACGCGTCGAAGGGCACGCGCAGGAACGCGATGCCGTCGGGGCGTTCGATCTCGCCGCACTCTTCCTCGTTGCGCAGATCGATGACGGTGGTGACGCCGTATTCCTTCAGCGCGGCCCACCCAAGCGGGGTGAGGCCGTCGAGGCTGTCCGCGCGCACGAACCGGCGCGGCGCGGTCGTGCCGCCACCGGCGATCGGCAGACCGCCGAGGTCCCGGACGTTGACGCAGCCCTCCCAGTCCAGGTCCCGGTTCTTCACGCGAATGCCGTGTCCGCCTGCGGAGACGGGCGTCGCTGCGCGAGTCCGGCGACCATCGCCTGTGCGGTCGCGAGATCCGGCGCGGCGACGAAGGGGAGGGCGTTGCCGCCGGTCAGCTGGAAGGGGGTTCCGTCGGCGCACAGCGTCACGCCGCCGGCCTCGGCGTAGAGGAGCAGTCCGGCGGCGTGGTCCCAGACGTACTCCCACGTCATCACGGCGGCCGTGCGCTCGCCGGAGGACAGCGCCAGGTACGCCGTGCCCGCGCCGTCGATGTAGTTCATGGCGAGGCCGTGGGTGCTCAGCCGCGCCATCGCCTCGCGCGTCGCCGCGAGCCAGTAACGCGGCTGCGAGCCGATCGCGTCGAGGCCGATCAGGCCGTTCGCGGGGTCGGGCGGGGGCGCCGCGTGCAGTCGGTTCCCGTCCAGGTAGGCGCCGCGGCCTTTGACCGCGTGGGCCATCCGATCGAGCCATGGCACGTATATCCATGACGCGACCAGTTCGGTGCGCACGGCCAGCGCGACGAGGACGGTGAACCTGGCGTTGCCGTTGGCGTAGTTCTCGGTACCGTCGATCGGATCGATGATCCACACCGGCGCGTCGCCGGCGAGCAGGTCGAGCACGGCGCGGTCGGCGAAGACCGCCTCCTCGCCGACCACGCGCGAACCCGGCAGCAGCGCGGTCAGCCTGGCCCCGAGCTCGCGCTCGGCGGCGCGGTCGGCGACCGTGACCAGGTCGTCGGGGGCCTTCTCGTCGATATCGTCCGCGGTCAGACGTCCGAACCGGGGCAGGATCTCCTGCGCTGCCACCGCGCGTATCGCCGCAGTCACCTGCTCCACGGTGCCCTCCGGCACGGTGAACTCATCCGTCATGTGATCACTGTGCCACAGCATGGGGCAAACGCGGCAGGGCCGCGGAGTGAACGCTGCCGTCGCCGTCCGCGCTGGCGTTACCATCCAGCACTGTGGACATTTCAGCGGTGCTAGAACTCTTCGACCGCCAGCTGCGCCGCGACCTCGTCGCCGAGGCGCCCGACGTGATCGAGCGAGCCGGGTCCGTGGTGCGGCAGGTGGGGGCGGGCGACGCCTGGACCGGGGTGATCTGGTCGGACCTGGGCGAGGACGGGGCGGCGGCGGACGCGGCGATCGCGGAGCAGGTGCGCCACTTCACCGAGTCGCGGAGCGAATTCGAGTGGAAGCTCTACGCGCACGACCGGCCTGCGGATCTGGGCGAGCGGCTGGCCGCGGCCGGGTTCACGGCCGAGGAGCCCGAGACGGTTCTGGTCGCCTCGGTCGCCGACCTGCCGGTCGAGCCCGTGCTGCCCGAGGGGATCAGCCTGCTGAGAGTGGTCGACGTTGCCGGGGTGGAGCTCATGATGCAGGTGCACGACGAGGCCTTCGGCCGGCCTTCGCCGCGGCTGCACCGGCAGTTGCTGCACCAGGTGGCGAACGACCCTGATTCGGTCGACGCGATCGTCGCCATGGCCGGAGACCGGCCGGTGTGCGGCGCGCGGACGGAGTTCCACCGCGGCACGCGGTTCGCCAGCCTGTGGGGCGGCGGGACGGCGAAAGACTGGCGTGGCAAGGGAATCTACCGCGCTACCGTGGCCTACCGGACGGCGCTGGCCGCGGAACGCGGGTATCAGTACCTTCAGGTCGATGCCTCGGACCAGAGCCGTCCGATCCTGGAGCGCCTCGGATTCAGTGCGCTGACGACGACGACTCCGTACACGTACACGCCTCACTAGAGCAGCCGCAGCCGAACCCGCGCAGGCACCCGCCGCCGCGCGCGCCGTCGCCCCGCAGGACGACGCGCGCGGGACGCGGCCTACTTGGAGCCGAGCAGCCGGGAGAAGAAGCCCCGCTTGGGCTTGAGCTCGGCCGACGCGGGGCCGTCGGAAGCAGACGAACCCGCGGAATCGCCCTCGGACGCAGCGGCCGCAGCCGCCCCAGCTCCGGAAACAGCGCCGGAAACAGCGCCGGCAGGCGCCTGGCGCGGGATCGCATAACCCTGGTTCACCAGCCGCTCGGCCACGACCGCGTACGCGGCGGGGTCGTGCGGGGTGAGCGTGGCCAGGCCGTCGACGTAGCGGTTGTACATGCAGAAGGCCGCGGCCACCAGGACGGTGTCGTGGATGTCGCGGTCCTCGGCACCGGCCGCGCGCGCGGCCGCGATCTGCTCCTCGGAGACCGCCCAGCCGCCCTGCGCGACCGAGCCCGCTATCGCCAGCAGCGCGCGCAGCTTGTCGTCGATCGCCGCCTGGGCCGGGTCCTTGCGCACCTGGTCCACGAGCGGGGTGCCCTCGGGCAGCAGCATCGCGGCACAGGCGCCGTGCGAGGCGGCGCAGTACTCGCAGTCGTTCTGCTCGGAGACGTAGGCCGCGATCAGCTCGCGCTCGCCCCGGGTGAGCGGGGAGTCGCCGCGCAGCAGCACCTCAGCGAGGTCCATCAGGGCTTTGGCGGTCTCTTTGCGGTAGTCCAGCAGAGATCGGATACCGGCGAGATTGGGGTCCAGGAAGATGTGCGGCACAGGAACTCCCGTGTATTCAGATGCGTCGTCAGATTCGGGCGTACATTAGCGTACGCGCCCGCCTCCGCCCACCCCCGCTTCAGTCGGGGCCGATAGGGTGCCGCCTATGACCGAGACCCATCACCCGAGCCCGCTGGACCTGCCGCACCACCAGATAGAGCACTTGGTGGAGAACCACGCCGGGCACGCCGCGGAGATATCCGAGGGCGGCCACGCGCACGGCGCGGAGCACGACCCGTTCGCCGACTCGCCCGGACGCCAGGGCCCTTACGCCACCGAGGAAGTGGACCCGCACTCCGTCGGGTCGGTGCACACGCAGTACGCCCCGAAGCACGACGGGCAGCCCGACCCGGGCGAGGTCGTCTGGACCTGGGTGCCCTACGAGGAGCACGACGGGCGCGGCAAGGACCGGCCGGTGCTGCTCGTGGCCCGGGAGAAGGAGGGGGCGCGGCGGGACGAGACGCTGCTGGCGATCAAGCTCACCAGCAAGTGGCACGCGGACGCCGAGAACTGGGTGGATGTGGGCGCGGGCAACTGGGACCGGGAGGCGCGCGAGTCCTGGGCCGTGATCGACCGGGTGATGCGGGTGCACCACGACGGCATCCGGCGCGAGGGCTGCGCGATGGAGCGGGCCGACTTCGACAAGGTCATCGAGCACCTGCACCAGCGCTACCGCTGGAGCTGACCCCGGGCCGCGGCCGGCGGGGCCGGACGGCGGCGGAGACCGCCGGGCCCCGCCATCGGTGGGCTACCCTGGAACTTTACGAACCTTCCGACGCCGGCGAGGGGAAACCAGGCGAGCGATGTACGTGCTGCACGCGCTGTTCAGCGAGGCCGGCTCCTGGGAGCTGTGGGCCGAGGATTCGCGGCGCGATCGGCACGCCCCGCCCGCCAGGAAGGGGCCGAAGGGTGCCCCCTCCCCCGCCGCGCGCCACCCTTTCGCCGCAGAACCCGCCGAGCTGGCCCGGGTGCTGGCCGGCGCCGGTCCGGCCGTGGCCGATTCACTGACCGGGGCCGACGTGCGCGGCGCGGTGCCGCTGGCGCTGCCCTCGGGAGCCCGCGGGCCGGTGCCGAGCGAGCGCCTCGCCCGGCTCGCCACCTCGGCCGCGCCGTCCGGGTCGGCCGACGCGCCGAAGCTGCGCGCCTGGATCGTGCCGACGCTGGTGCTCGACCCGGCCGCCGGCGCCGGGCTGCTCGACGCGCTCGGCGAGGACGACGTGCTCGCCGTCTACGACGAGGACGGGACCGAGCGGGAGCTGCCGCTCGACCCCACCGTCCGGTACGCGCACGCGGTCGCCACCTTCGCCGGGGCGCTGGTCGGCCGGGGGGCGCTGCGTCCGACGCTCGGCTACGACCCGGAGGCCGAGGGCTACTTCGCCGGCTGGGTGCCGGACTACACGCTGGAGACGGCGGCGCATCGGCGGTCCCTGGTCGCGGCGATGCCTCCGTCCTTCCGCTGCCAGCTTCTCAACGACTCCCTGGACGGACGCAGGGCCGGCGAGGTTTTCGACGGGGCGCTCGAGGCGCTGGTCGACGCGTACGCGACGGCGGCGTTCACCGGGCCGCACGGCTTGCACGGCGAGCCGCTGGCCCCGCCCCTGCGCGGCAGCCGGCCGACCGTGGAGCGGCTCTGGCTGGACGCGCTGACCTCGGCCAAGAGCCGGCGGCTGGACTCGGAGCTGCTCTCTCCGGATGCGGCGGACGAGCTGATCGACCTGCTCGAGGCCTGGACGAGCGCGCCGCAGGACGAGGCCGGGCCGGTGCGCACCTGCTTCCGGCTGCGCGATCCGGGCCAGCAGGAGCACGACGTCGAGGACTGGACGGTCGAGCTGCTGCTGGCCTCCACCCAGGACCCGTCGCTGCTCGCCACCGCGCCGGAGGTCTGGCACCGCAGCGGCGCGGCCCGGGTGCTGCGGCAGTCCGGGGTGGATCCGCAGCAGGCGTTGCTGCAGGGTCTGGGCCGGGCGGCGCGGTACTTCCCCGAGCTCGACGAGGCGCTGCGCCAGCCGCGACCGGTCTCGGTCTCGCTCACCGCGGGCCAGGCGCTGAACTTCCTGCGGCGGGTCGCCCCGGCGCTGCGCGAGCGCGGCTTCGGCGTGCTGCTGCCGCCGTGGTGGGCCGGGCGGCGCAAGCGGATCTCGCTCACCCTGCACACCGACTCCACCTCGCCGCAGCCGGGCGCGGCCGAGCTCGACGCGAAGTTCGGTCTCAAGGAGCTGGTCGAGTACCGCTGGCAGGCCGCGATCGGGGCGACGGAACTGACCGAGGCCGAGTTCCTGGAGCTCGCCGCGGCCAAGTCCGACCTGGTCAAGCTGCGCGGCGAGTGGGTCGAGGTGGACACGGCGCGGCTGGCCGCGGCCGCCGAGGCGGTGGGCCGGCACCAGTCCGGCACGATGACGGCGGCCGAGGTGCTCAACCGGGCCATGCACGGCCTGGACCAGCAGCGGCTGCCGCGTTCGCTGCGGGACCAGCCGCTGGAGGTCAAGGTCAGCTCGACCGGCTGGCTCGGCGATCTGCTCGCCGGCACGGCCGAGCAGCGGTACGCGATGGCCGGCACGCCGCGCGGGCTCAAGGCGACGCTGCGGCCGTATCAACGTCGCGGCGTCGGCTGGCTGACCTTCATGGACGGTCTCGGGCTGGGCGCGATCCTGGCCGATGACATGGGTCTGGGCAAGACCGTGCAGGTGCTCGCGGTGCTCGAGCAGGAGCGTGCCGAAGCGGGCCGGCGCCGGATCGAGCCGACGCTGCTGGTGTGCCCGATGTCGCTCGTGGCCAACTGGCAGCGGGAGGCCGAGCGGTTCACCCCGCGGCTTCGCGTCCACGTGCACCACGGTTCGGAGCGGCTCAGCGGCACCGAGTTCCACGACGCCGTGCGCGGGGTGCACCTGGTGGTCACCACGTACGCGCTGGCCTTGCGCGACCGGGCGCAGCTGAGCGAGGTGGAGTGGCGCCGGATCGTGCTGGACGAGGCACAGGCGATCAAGAACGCGGCGACGAAGCAGGCCAAGGCCGTGCGCTCGTTGCGCGCGCCGCGCCGGATCGCGCTCAGCGGCACCCCGGTGGAGAACCGGCTGGCCGACCTGTGGTCGCTGATGGAGTTCGCCAACCCCGGCCTGCTGGGCACGGCCGAACAGTTCAAGGACCGCTTCGCCCGGCCGATCGAGCGCGGCAACGAAGGGGCCGAGGCGGCGGAGGCGCGGCTGCGCCAGGCCACCTCGTCCTTCATCCTGCGACGGGTCAAGACCGATCCGGCGATCATCAGCGACCTGCCGGAGAAGGTCGAGATGAAGGTGGTGTGCAACCTGACCCGGGAGCAGGCCAGCCTGTATCAGAGCACGGTCGACCAGATGCTCGCGGCGATCCAGGGTTCGAAGGAGGGCATCGCCAAGAAGGGCATGGTGCTGGCGATGCTCACCCGGCTCAAGCAGATCTGCGACCACCCGGCCCTGTTCCTCAAGGACGGCTCGCGCCTGGCCGGCCGCTCCGGCAAGCTGGCCCGGGTCGAAGAACTCTGCGACGAGGTGCTCGCGGCGGGCGAGAAGGCGCTGCTGTTCACCCAGTACGCCGAGTTCGGCGGGATGCTCCAGGCGCACCTGTCCGAGCGGTTCGGCCGGCCGGTCTCGTTCCTGCACGGCGGGGTGGGCAAGCCGGCCCGGGACGCGATGGTGCGCGCCTTCGAGGAGGCGGACGGACCGCCGCTGTTCGTGCTCTCGCTCAAGGCGGGCGGGGTGGGCCTGAACCTGACAGCGGCCAACCACGTGGTGCACGTGGACCGGTGGTGGAACCCGGCGGTGGAGAACCAGGCGACCGACCGGGCGTTCCGGATCGGCCAGCGGCGCAACGTG
This sequence comes from Actinospica robiniae DSM 44927, assembly GCF_000504285.1. Classification (NCBI taxonomy): domain Bacteria; kingdom Bacillati; phylum Actinomycetota; class Actinomycetes; order Catenulisporales; family Actinospicaceae; genus Actinospica; species Actinospica robiniae. Next base: position 4,052,883 of record NZ_KI632511.1, read on the forward strand.
CAGGTGCGCAAGCTGATGTGCGCCGGCACGCTGGAGGAGCGGATCGACCGGGTGATCGAGGACAAGAAGGGCCTGGCCGAGCGGATCGTGGGCACCGGCGAGGGCTGGCTGACCGAGCTCTCGGTCAACCAGCTGCGCGACCTGGTGCTGCTCTCGGGCGACGCGGTCTCGGAATGAAGTACGGATTGCAGCGCGGAATGAACTGCGGACGCGGGCGGACGGAGGTGCGCGGATGACGGCGACCCAGGGCGGTGCGGGACCGGTCTCACACCGCTGGTCGAAGCGGCTGATCATGGTGCTGGAGGGGTTCAGCGACCGGGAGCGGCTGCACCGCGGCCGCACCTACGCGGCCAGCGGGGACGTGGAGGACCTCGACGTGCGGCCGGGCGAGGTCTACGCCAGCGTGCGCGGCACCAGGCGGCGGCCCTACAGCGTGACCATCCGGATCAGCGTGCTGACACCTGATCAGTGGTCCCGGGTGGAGCGGATGATGGCCGCCCGCACCGACCTCTACACCCCGCTGCTCGAGGGCCGGATGCCAGAACACGTGGAGGACGTCTTCCACGACACCGGCCTCTCGCTCTACCCGAGCCGGCGCGAGTTCGACGCCGACTGCACCTGCCCCGACCTGGTGCGCCCGTGCAAGCACATCGCGGCCACCTGCTACGTGCTGGCCGACCGCCTCGACCAGGACCCGTTCGACCTGATGCTCTGGCGCGGCCGGCGCAAGATCGACCTGCAGCGCCGGCTCGAGTCGCTGCGGGACGAGCAGTCCTGGGAGCAGTCCGAGACCGCCCCCGAGCCGGAGGACGTGCCGCTGGCGGAGGCGCTCGGCGGGTTCTGGTCCGGGACGCAGCCGCTGCCGGCGCTGCCCGCCGCCCCGGAGGAGGCGCGGCCCGGCGCGATCCTGGACCGGCTCGGGCCGCTCGGCGTCGGCGTCTCGGGCGAGGGCGGCCGGGGCGAGCCGGACCTGACCGACCTGCTGCGCCCGGCGTACGACGCGCTGGCCCGCGGCTGAGGCTGAGGCTGAGGCTGAGGGCAGACCGAGAACCACGAGCCGGGGCAGGGCCGGAAGGCGGGGCCGCGACGCCTGGCGTGGCCTGGGGCGAGCTGCTAATTTCGCCGGGTGACCTCGAAGCCGAAGCAGCCGCACGCGCAGGCGCACATCGACGAGTTGCAGTCGTGGGCGGCGAGGGAGAACCGGACCGGCGCCCGGCCCGTGCCCGACCCGGCCGACACCGCGATGACGTTCTCCGTCGCCGCGCCGGCGCGCGACAACGGCCGCGTGGCGGAACGGACCCCGGCCCCGTGGGGCGGATCGCTGCTGCCCAAGGTGCTGATGGTGGCCGGGCTGGGCATCGTCGGCTACGTGGTGTACTCCTTCATCGTCGGCCTGCTGATGATGCTGGTGCTGGTGGCGGGCGCGGCCGCCGTGGCCTACCTGCTCTTCCGGTTCGCGCGCCGGCACTGACGGCGGGACCCGGCGAGGGCGGTCGACCGGCCGACCTGCTGACGCGCGGGTGGATCAGGACAATGCCTTGGCTTGGATCAGCTCGGCGACGAGGCTGATCGCCTCGGTGCGGCCGGCGGACTCCGCCGCGTCGCGCAGCTCGGAGAGCTTGTCGACCACGTCGTGCACGTCGGTGTCCTGATGAGCGGCCTCGTCCAGGTCGAGTACGACCACTGATTCGTCGGCGTAGTGCACCCGGCCGTCCCGGAAGACCACCAGGGCCTTGCTGCCCGCCGCCGACTTGGCCGAGCGGGGCGCGCTCTTGCGCTTCTTCACCTTGGCCGCCGGCTCGGGTTCGGGCTCAGGCTCCGGCCCCGATTCCGGCTCGGTTGTCGGCTCCGGCTCGGCGCCGCGCTGCTCCGGAACCTCGGGCTCGGCCGCGTCCTCAGGCTCCGCCGCGGCTTCCGCTTCCGCCTCCGGCTCCGGCTCCACCGACACCGAGGCCGAGGTCCCGTTCGGGACCTCGGCCTCGGCTGCGTTCTGACTGCTCATCACGTCCATGCCCGGACCAACGAACGAGGTCCGGGCCGGTTACTACGCCCGGTCGTCCTCGATCCGGACCCGCTCGACCTCGGCGCCGGTGCCGTTCTGCTCGATGGTCTGGCCGAGGCCCGACTTGACCGAGTCCAGAATGGTAAGGCCCTGGCTCACCAGGCCGGCCGCGATCTGGCCGAGGCCGTCCGCGCCGTTGAGCACGTTGATGTTCGCGCCCTGCAGGCCGTTGGCGGCCTCGCGGACGATCTGCGGCAGCTGGTCGATGATCATCTTGTCCAGCGCGACCCGGCCGTTCGAGGCGGCCGCCTCGGCCTGGATCCGCATCCGGTCCGCCTCGGCCTGGGCCAGCACCTTGATGCGCGCGGCCTCCGCCTCGGCGGGCTTGACCACCTCGGCCACCAGTTGCTGCTGGCGCAGCTCGGCGGCCCGCTGGGCCAGCTCGGTCTGCGCCGCGAGCACCTGCTGGGTGGCCTGGGCCTGGGCCAGCGGGCCGGCCTGCGCCGCCTCCGCCTGCGCCTTGTCTATCTGCGCCTTGTACTCGGCCTGGACCACGGCGGTCTGCCGGGCGTACTCGGCCCGCTGCCGCTCGGCGTCCTGCTCCGCCATGGACGAGGCCCGGGTCGCCTCGGCCTGCGCGACCTGCGCCTGCCGCCGGATCTCGGCCTTGTGCGGCGCGCTCATCGCCTCGATGTAGCCGCTGCCCATGTCGTCGATCGACTGGATCTGCAGCGAGTCCACCAGCAGGCCGATCTTCGCCATCTCCGCCTTCGAGGTGTCGAGCACCTCCTCGGCCAGCTTCTGCCGCTCGGTGATGATCTCCTCGACCGTCATCGAGCCGATGATCGAGCGCAGGTGGCCGGCGAAGATCCGCCCGGTCAGGATGCTCATCTGGCTCTGGTCCGAGAGGAACCGCTGGCCCGCGTTGACCACCGACTCCGGGTCGTTGCCCACCTTGAACGCGATCACCGCCTTGACCTGCAACGGGATCGCCTGCTTGGTGACGCAGGTCTCCGAGACCTCCGCCTCGCACATGGCCAGGGTCAGGAACCTGACCTTGCGGAAGACCGGCAGCACATAGGTGCCGTGCCCGGTCACCACCCGGAACGGTGCTCCGCCCTGCCGCCTCCCGCCAGAGATCAGCATCGCCTGGTCAGGGGCCGGCACCTTGTAGAACAACATGGTCGTCTCCGCCTACCTTCCGTCTTCCTCAACGCCGCGCTCCGGCTGCCGCCCGATCACGGCGCCACCCCTCCGGGAACCTCGAGCGGATCTTCCGGCCAGGGTACGACGTCCACCTCGCGCGGACCCCGTTTGGTGACCGCGAGCACCTGCGTCCCGCGTGGCAGGGCGTGTTCGGACCAGGCGATATAGGCCTCGGTCCCCCCGCTCACCCGCAACAGCGCCTCGCCGGGACCGCTCGCTCCGCGGGTGCCGATCGTGAGCACGCCGATCGCACCCAGAGCCGGCTCCTCGTGCACCGCCAGCCACACCCCTCACCCGTCGATCCAGGACGTCATCCGGACATCCACCCGTAACCGTACTCCTCGCCGACCGGGCCGGACAGGGGGGACGCGCGGCGCCGCGGGCAGCGGACCTGGGGCGTCGCCGAACGGATTTCCACCGCCGCAACCGGTAAGGGACAATCGTGATCTCCACCCCTTCATCCGCCCGGGAGACGCCCGCATGGCCCTGTCCGCCGAGTCCTTCGACGCGCTCGAGCCGGCCGCCGCACGCGCGCCGGCCGCGCAGCCGATCGTGCTGCTCGGCACGCTCAGCGCGCTGGCCGCGCTCTCGCTGGACATGTACGTGCCGGGGCTGCCCGCCCTCGCCGCCGACCTCGGCACCACCGCGTCGGCGGCGCAGCTCACCCTCACCGCCTGCCTGATCGGCCTCGCCCTCGGGCAGCTGCTAGCCGGGCCGCTGAGCGACGCGCGGGGACGGCGGCGGCCGGTGCTCACCGGGATGGCCCTGTACACGGCGGCCTCGGTGCTGTGCGCGCTGGCGCCCTCGATCTGGCTGCTGGTGCCGCTGCGGCTGGTGCAGGGCGCGGCCGGCGGGACCGCCATGGTGGTGGCCACGGCCGCGGTGCGCGACCGGGGCGAGGACGGCACCGGCACGGCCCGGCTGTTCGCGGCGCTGATGGTGGTCAACGGGCTCGCGCCGATCCTCGCGCCGGTGGTGGGCGGGCAGCTGCTGCACGTCACCGACTGGCGCGGGGTGTTCCTGGTGCTCGGCGGCGTGGGCGCGGTGCTGCTGGCGGCCTCGGCGCTGTGGTTCGGCGAGTCGCTGCCGGCCGAGCGGCGCCGGCGCGGGCTGGGGCCGCGCGCGCTGCTTCCGGTCTACCGCAGGGTGCTGGCGGACCGGGTTTTCCTGGGCTGCCTGCTCGGCAACGGCCTGGCCTTGGGCGCGATGTTCGGCTACATCTCCGGCTCCCCGTTCGTGCTCCAGGACATCCACGGCCTCACGGCGCAGCAGTACAGCCTGGTGTTCGCTTCCAACGGCGCCGGAATCGTGCTCGGCAGCCAGCTCAGCCGGATCCTGGTCGGCCGGTTCGGAGCCAGGGCCCTGATGCTGGCCGGGCTGTGCGGGACCGCGGCCGGCGGCGCCGGGGTGTGGGCCGCGGCGGTCACCGGCGCGGGGCTGCCGGTGCTGCTGCCGCTGCTGTTCGTGAACGTGGGCTGCCTCGGCCTGGTGCTGCCCAACGCCGGGGCGCTGGGCCTGGCCGCGCACGGCGACGCGGCCGGCGCGGCCGCCTCGCTGCTCGGGCCCACCCCGTACATCGTGGGCGCGTTGGCCTCTCCGCTCGTAGGCTTGGGCGGACGGCACGACGCGGCGCCGATGGGCGCGGTGATCGCGCTGTTCGACGCCGCCGCTCTGGGCGCGTTCGCGGTACTCGGCAGGAAGGCGAAGCAGTGACCATGGCGAAGATCGTGCTGTTCGGTGCCAGCGGGATGATCGGGAGCAGGGCGCTGGCCGAGGCGCTGGAGCGCGGGCACGAGGTGACCGCCGTGGTGCGCGATCCGACCCGGGTGACCGCCGCCCATCCGAACCTGGCCGTGGTGGCCGGCGACGTGACCGACCCGGCCACCGTCGCCCGGCTGGCCGAGGGCGCCGACGTGGTGGTCAGCGCGGTCTCCCAGCGCGGCCCCGGCGTGGACCAGACGGCCGCGTACGACGCGGTCGCGCGCGGCCTGGTCGAGGGCCTGCGCGCGCTCGACGGCCACACGCCGCGGCTGATCGTGGTGGGCGGCGCGGGCACGCTCGAGGTGGCGCCCGGGCAGCGGCTGGTGGACCAGCCCGGCTTCCCGGACGGCTACAAGCCCGAGGCGCTGGCGCACGGCGAGGTGCTCGCGAAGCTGCGCGGGGTGACCGACGTGAAGTGGGCCTACCTCAGCCCGGCCGCGGAGATCGCGCCGGGCGAGCGCACCGGCAGCTTCCGCGTCGGCGGGGACGCGCTGATGAGCGACGCGGAGGGCAAGAGCTTCATCACCGCCGAGGACTACGCCATCGCGCTGATCGACGAGGCGGAGTCGGGCAAGCACGTCGGCGAGCGCTTCAGCGTCGCCTACTGAGCGTACTGAGTCCGGGTCGGAGCCGAGCCCGGGCCCGAGCCGAAGCCCGAGCCGCCGGACCGCATCGGCGGCTCGGCGACTCGAGACCTGACGGACTACTTCTTGGCGCGCGCGCCGCGCTTCTCCCGCACCCGCACCGAGATCTCGATCGGGGTGCCGACGAAGCCGAACTCCTCGCGCAGCCGGCGCTCGATGAACCGGCGGTAGCCCGCCTCCAGGAAGCCGGAGGCGAACAGGACGAAGCGCGGCGGCTTGGCCGAGGGCTGGGTGCCGAACAGGATGCGCGGCTGCTTGCCGCCGCGCACCGGGTGCGGGTGCTCGGCCACGAGGGTGCCGAGGAAGGCGTTGAGCTTGCCGGTGGCGATGCGGGTCTCCCAGCCGCCGAGCGCGGCCTCGATCGCCGGGACCAGCTTGTCCACGTGCCGGCCGGTGGTGGCGGAGATGTTCACCCGCGGCGCCCACTGCACCTGGACCAGCTCCTGCTCGATCTCGCGCTCGAGGTAGTAGCGGCGCTCGTCGTCCAGGGTGTCCCACTTGTTGTAGGCGATCACCAGCGCGCGGCCGGCCTCGGAGACCTTCGAGATGATCCGCAGGTCCTGCTCGGCCAGCGACTCGCTCACGTCCACCAGCACGACCGCGACCTCGGCCTTCTCGATCGCGGCGGCGGTGCGCAGGGAGGCGTAGTAGTCGGCGCCGTAGGTCTGGTGCACGCGGCGGCGGATGCCTGCGGTGTCGACGAAGCGCCAGGTGCGCCCGCCGAGCTCGACCAGCTCGTCCACCGGGTCGCGGGTGGTGCCGGCCAGCGAGTCGACCACCACGCGCTCCTCCCCGGCCAGCCGGTTGAGCAGCGAGGACTTGCCCACGTTGGGCTTGCCGACGAGGGCGACCCGGCGCGGGCCGCCGAGCGGGGTGCCCAGCCGTTCGGCCGGCGGGCGCTCCGGCAGCGCGTCGAAGATCGCGTCGAGCAGGTCGCCCGAGCCGCGGCCGTGCATGGCCGAGACCGGGTGCGGCTCGCCCAGGCCGAGCGACCACAGCGCGGCCGCCTCGGCCTCCAGCTGCGGGTTGTCTGCCTTGTTGGCCACCAGCACGACCGGCTTCTTACCGCGTCGCAGCACCCGGACGAAGGCCTCGTCGGTGTCGGTCAGGCCGACCGTGGTGTCCACCACGAAGACCACCGCGTCGGCGAGCTCGACCGCGATCTCGGCCTGCTCGGCCACCCGCTTGTCCAGCCCGGCGACGTCCACCTCCCAGCCGCCGGTGTCCACCACGACGAACTGCCGGCCGGACCAGTTGGCCTCGTAGTACACCCGGTCCCGGGTGACGCCGGGCACGTCCTGCACGACCGCCTCGCGGCGGCCCAGGATCCGGTTGACCAGGGTGGACTTGCCCACGTTGGGGCGGCCGACGATGGCCAGCACCGGCAGCGGACCGCTGGCGCCGGCGAGCTCGGCCTCGGTGGCGCCGGACAGGTCCAGCGGCTCGGCGTTGCCGAATTCGTCGACGAACTCGCTCGGGTCGAACGGAGCGTCGAACGCGAACTCTTCGTCGTACATGCGGTTGGGATCCTCACCGGGCCGGGATGGCTAACCCCTCCATTGTGCCTGCTGCCGGACACCGCCTCGGCACGCGGCCGGATCGGCCCAGCTCAGCGCGGGATCAGCGGGCGGCCGACACCGGTTCAGCGCCCTTTGGCGAGCCCGACGATCTCCTCGACGACCTCGTCCAGGGTCAGATGGGTGCCGTCGACCACCACCGCGCCGGGCGCCGCGTCGAGCGGGCGGGTGGTCTTGGCGTCCTCGGCGTCGCGCCGGGCCAGCTCGGCCAGGGTCACCGCGGCCTCCCGGCCCCGGCCCGCGCCGGCGTGCTCGGCCTCGCGCCGGGCGGCGCGCACCGCCTGATCCGCCGTCAGATACACCTTGGTGGGGGCGATCGGCCACACGACCTCGGCGATGTCCCGGCCCTCCACCACGATCCCCGGGCCCTCGGCCACGGCCGAGCGCACGCACTCGCGCTGGGCCTCGATCAGCCGGGTGCGCACCGCGTGCACCCCGGCCACCTTGGAGACCGCCGCGTCCACCTCGGCCGAGCGGATCTCGTCCACCAGCACCCGGCCGTCCACGGTGATGCCGTACCCGTCCGGGTCGGTGGCCGAGGCCAGCTGCGGCAGCAGGCTGGCCGCGGCCACCGCGTCGGCGTCGGTCGTCTCCACCCCGTGCTCGAGCATCCACCAGGTCAGCGCCCGGTACTGGGCGCCGGTGTCGAGGTAGCGCAGCCCGAGCCGCCGGGCCACACCGCGCGAGGTGCTCGACTTGCCCGAGCCCGATGGTCCGTCGATGGCGATCACGATCCCGCCGCCGCGCTCGTCCTGTGAAGGCGACACGCCTACTCCTCGCTGTCCTGCGTCCATTTCTCCGCCCACGATCACGCTCAGGCCTGTACGGTCCAGCCGCGCTCGGCCAGGCGCTCGGACAGGCCGGGCGCCGCGTCCGGATCAACGTACAGGGTGACCAGACCGACCTGCTGCCCGGGTGAATGCTCGATGGTCAGATCCTCGATGTTGACCCCGGCCGCGCCGGCCGCCGCGAAGAGCCGGGCCAGCTCGCCCGGGGCGTCCCCGATGACCACCGGCACCGCGGCGTACGCGGCCCGGGGCGCGCCGTGCTTGCCCGGGATCCGGGCCACCCCGGAGTTGCCCCGGCGCAGCTGCCCGACCAGCCCGGTCCCGGCCTCCGGGGCCAGCGCCGCGCCCTTGTCGGCGATCGCGCGCAGGTCGGCGATCACCGCGCCGAGGTCCCCGGCGTACTCCTCGAGCACGTCCGCGACCGCGCCGGCGTTGGCGCTGAGGATCTCCAGCCACAGCTCCGGGTCGCCCGCGGCGATCCGGGTGACATCGCGCACACCCTGCCCGGCGATGCGCGCGGCGTCCTCGGTGGCGTACTCGAGCCGGGCCGCCATCAGCGCCGAGACCAGGTGCGGGGCGTGCGAGATCAGCGCGACGGCGCGGTCGTGCTCGGCCGGGTCCATCACCACCGGCACCGAGCCGCACAGCGAGACCAGCTCCAGCGCGCGGTTGAGCGCCTCCCGGCCGGTGTCCGCGGTCGGGGTCAGCACCCACGGCCGGCCCTCGAACAGGTCGGCCCGGGCGGCCAGCGGCCCGCTCTTCTCCCGGCCGGCCAGCGGGTGCCCGCCGATGTACGAGGCGGTGTCCAGGCCGCGGGCGACGGCGTCGGCGACCGGGCCGCCCTTGACCGAGCACACGTCGGTGTAGCAGCGGGCCAGGCCGCGCCGCTGCGCCTCGGCCAGCGCCGAGGCCACGTGCGCCGGCGGCACGGCGAGCACGGCCAGGTCGGCCGGCTGCCCGGCGCCCTCGGGCGCGAGCAGCGTGCCGGCGCCCAGCGAGGCGGCCGTGCGCACGGCGTCCTGGTCCCGGTCCTCGAGCAGCACCAGCACGCCGTGCCGGCTCAGCGCCAGCGCGACCGAAGTGCCGACCAGGCCGGTGCCGATCACTACCGCGGTTTTCATCAGTTCCCTCAACATGGCTCGGGACGTGGTACAGGTCTTGAGATTCCGGCGCGGGCGCGCCCGGGAGCTACTGCGCGATGTCGCGGCGCAGCACGGCCGCGCCGCCCAGATAGACGTGCCTGACCTCGGCCTTGGCCCGCATCGTCTCCACGTGCGCGAGGACGCGCACCACCCGGGGCAGCGCGTCCGGCTTGGCGATCTCGGTCGCGCACAGCAGCGGAGTGTCGGCCAGGCCCAGCTCGCGGGCGGCCAGCGCCGGGAACTCGCTGGTCAGGTCCGGGGTGGCGGTGAACAGCAGGGAGATGACGTCGTCCGGGGTGAGCGCGTTGGCCTCGAGCAGCGCCGTCACCAGCTCGGTCGTCGCGGCCAGCACCTGCTCGCGCCGGTCCGCGGCCACCTGGACCGCGCCGCGCACCGCCCTGACCGCCACTCGCGTCTTCACCGCCTCGTCGAGCCCGTCCCGCCCCCCGCGCGCCGCGGCGGTCGTCGTCCGGGCCAGGGTATCCGGGGGTGGGCCCGGGCCGCCAACGCTCGCCGGCCGGCCGTCCTCACCCGTACGAGTACACCGGCTGACGAACTCCCGGCGGCTTGCTGATAAGCTGGTAGCCCGTGGATGCGTAAGGCCGTGCCCCACCCGGCCACCCCTCGAAACCCCACGGGAGCCCCGCGTTGGCAGTGTCCAGCAAGACCAAGCACCTCTTCGTCACCGGCGGCGTCGCCTCCTCGCTCGGCAAGGGTTTGACGGCATCCAGCCTCGGCGCGCTGCTCAAAGCCCGCGGGCTGCGGGTGACCATGCAGAAGCTGGACCCCTATCTCAACGTCGACCCCGGCACGATGAACCCGTTCCAGCACGGCGAGGTCTTCGTCACCGACGACGGCGCCGAGACCGACCTCGACATCGGCCACTACGAGCGCTTCCTCGACACCGATCTGCACGGCTCGGCCAACGTCACCACCGGCCAGGTCTACTCCTCGGTGATCGCCAAGGAGCGCCGCGGCGAGTACCTCGGCGACACCGTTCAGGTCATCCCGCACATCACCAACGAGATCAAGTCCCGGATCCTGGCGATGGACGGCGCCGACGTGGACATCGTGATCACCGAGATCGGCGGCACCGTCGGCGACATCGAGTCGCTCCCGTTCCTCGAGGCGGCCCGGCAGGTGCGGCACGAGATCGGCCGCGGCAACTGCTTCTTCCTGCACATCTCGCTGGTGCCCTACATCGGGCCGTCCGGCGAGCTCAAGACCAAGCCGACCCAGCACTCGGTGGCGGCGCTGCGCTCCATCGGCATCCAGCCGGACGCGATCGTGTGCCGCGCCGACCGGCCGATCCCGGACTCGATCAAGCGCAAGATCTCGCTGATGTGCGACGTGGACGAGGAGGCCGTGGCCACCGCCGCGGACGCCCCGTCCATCTACGACATCCCCAAGGTGCTGCACGCCGAGGGCCTCGACGCGTACGTGGTGCGCCGGCTGGACCTGCCGTTCCGGGACGTGGACTGGACGGTGTGGGACGAGCTGCTGCGCCGGGTGCACGACCCCGAGCACGAGGTGACCGTCGCGCTGGTGGGCAAGTACATCGACCTGCCGGACGCCTACCTGTCGGTGACCGAGGCGCTGCGCGCGGGCGGCTTCGCGAACAACACCCGGGTCACCATCAAGTGGGTGCCGTCGGACGACTGCCGCACCGACGAAGGCGCCCGCGCCGCGCTGGCCTACGTGGACGCGGTGTGCATCCCGGGCGGCTTCGGCGTGCGCGGGATCGAGGGCAAGATCAACGCGGTCAAGTACGCCCGCGAGCACAAGGTGCCGATCCTGGGGCTGTGCCTGGGCCTGCAGTGCATGGTGATCGAGGCGGCCCGGAACCTGGCCGGGATCGAGGGCGCGGGCTCGTCGGAGTTCGACGAGAACACCGCGCACCCGGTGATCTCGACCATGGCGGACCAGGTGGACATCCTGGCCGGCGGCGACCTGGGCGGCACGATGCGCCTGGGCCTGTACCCGGCGGCGCTGCAGGAGGGCTCGATCGTGCGCGAGGTCTACGGCGGCGTGGCCAAGATCGAGGAGCGGCACCGGCACCGCTACGAGGTCAACAACGCCTACCGGGACCGGATCGCGCAGGGCGGCCTGGTGTTCTCGGGCACCTCGCCGGACGGCCGGCTGGTCGAGTACATCGAGCTGCCGCGCGAGACGCACCCGTACTTCGTGGCCACCCAGGCGCACCCGGAGCTGCGCTCCCGTCCGACCCGGCCGCACCCGCTGTTCGTCGGGCTGGTCGCGGCGGCCGTGGCCCGCAGCTCCGGCGCGGAGTCGGCGGCCGGGGCCGTCTGACGCGGGCTCGGCCCGGTCGGGGCCGGAACCGGGCAGAATCTGAGCCATGGTGAAGTACGAGTTCGAGGACATCCCGGAGCACTGGCCGGTGCTGGAGAGCCGGGTGCTGGCCGAGGGCGGCATCACGGACTACCGCGAGGACCTGGTGCGGATGGTCGACGGCACGAAGGGCCGGCGGCAGTACACCACGCACCACGGCGCGGTGGCCGTGCTCGCGCTGGACGAGCAGGACCGGATGCTGACGCTGCGTCAGTACCGTCACCCGGTGCGGCTGCTGATGTGGGAACTGCCCGCCGGGCTGCTCGACCAGCCCGGGGAGCACCCGCGCGAGGCGGCCGAGCGGGAGCTGTTCGAGGAGGCGTACCTGGTGGCGGACGACTGGCGGGTGCTGGTCGACTACCGCAACTCCACCGGCACCTCGGACGAGGCGACCCGGGTCTTCCTGGCGCACGGGGTGCGCGAGGCCACCGGCGAGCGGTACGCGCGCACGGCCGAGGAGGCGGGCATCGTGGCGCAGTGGGTGCCGGTCTCCGAGATGCTCGGGCAGGTGCTCGCCGGCCGGATCGGCACCTCCTCCATCGTGGCGGCCGTCTGTGCCCTGACGGCGGCCCGGGCACAGCCGGGCGGGATCGACGCGCTGCGCCCGGCGGACGCGCCCTGGCCGGCCCGCCCCTTCTGAATCTGACGAAGAATCCCGCCCCTGGCCTTGCATATCAAGGCCAGGGGCACTTTCTTCCTAAGAAGCAAGACGGAACCTGCCGACACTTCGTCGGGGCTTGCTGGAAACGCGGTGCACGATGTAAGGCGTTTCACGGCGGGGAGCGCATTAGGCTACGCGGCAGATCCCTACCCAGTTCCCCCCTCTTGGACGGTTCGTCGTGAAGGTCGGTATTCCCCGAGAAGTCAAGAACCACGAGTATCGCGTCGCGATCACCCCCGCCGGTGTGCACGAGCTCGTCCAGCACGGGCACGAGGTGTTCGTCGAGACCGACGCCGGGGTGGGCTCCTCCATCCCGAACGAGGAGTACGCGGCGGCCGGGGCGGCCATACTGCCGAGCGCGGACGAGATCTGGGCCACCGGCGAGCTGATCCTGAAGGTCAAGGAGCCGATCGCGTCCGAGTACCACCGGATGCGCGCGGACCAGACCCTGTTCACCTACCTGCACCTGGCCGCCTCGCGCGAGTGCACGGACGCGCTGCTGCAGGCCGGCACCACCGCCATCGCCTACGAGACGGTGCAGCTGCCCAACGGCGCGCTGCCGCTGCTCGCCCCCATGTCCGAGGTGGCCGGCCGGCTCGCCCCGCAGGTCGGCGCGTACAACCTGATGCGCTTCTCCGGCGGCCGCGGCGTGCTGCCGGGCGGCGTGCCGGGCGTGACCCCGGCCCAGTGCGTGGTCGTCGGCGCGGGCGTGTCCGGCTGGCACGCGGCCACCATCGCGATCGGCATGGGCTTCGACGTGACCCTGCTCGACCGCGACATCACCAAGCTGCGCGAGGCCGACAAGGTCTTCGGCAACCGGGTCAAGACGCAGGCCTCGAACGCCTACAACCTCGAGCGCGCCTGCCTGACCGCCGACCTGGTGGTCGGCGCGGTGCTGATCCCGGGCGCCAAGGCGCCGAAGCTGGTGACCAACGAGCTGGTGTCCCGGATGAAGCCGGGCTCGGTGCTGGTGGACATCGCCATCGACCAGGGCGGCTGCTTCGAGGACTCGCACCCGACCACGCACGCCGAGCCCACCTTCAAGGTGCACGAGTCGGTTTTCTACTGCGTGGCCAACATGCCGGGCGCGGTGGCGAACACCTCCACCTTCGCGCTCACCAACGTCACCCTGCCGTACGCGGTGGAGCTGGCCAACAAGGGCTGGCGCGAAGCCTGCCGCTCGGACCACGCGCTCGCCCTGGGTCTCAACACCCATCAGGGCGAGCTCACCTACGCCCCGGTCGCCGACGCTCACGGACTCGGCCACCTCAAGCTGGACGAGGTGCTCTCCTAAGAGCCCGGACTCCCAGCAGGGGCAGACGACAGCGCCCCGGTTCCGCGTGCGGGCGAACCGGGGCGCTGACGTGTGTTCAGCTCCACTGCTGCGGCGGCTGCTGGGGCTGCTGCGGCGGCTGGGGCTGGCCGTAAGGCTGCTGCTGCTGGGGCGGCTGCTGCGGCTGATCGTAAGGCTGCTGCGGGTACTGCGGCTGCTGGCCGTACTGGCCCTGCTGCGGCGGCTGGCCGTACTGCGGCTGCTGCTGGGGCGGCTGACCGTAAGGCTGCTGCGGCTGCTGCGGGTACTGGGGCTGCTGGCCGTACTGGCCCTGCTGCGGGGGCTGGCCGTATTGCGGCTGCTGCCCGTACTGCGGCTGCTGCTGGGGCGGCTGACCGTAAGGCTGCTGAGGCTGCTGCGGGTACTGCGGCTGCTGACCGTACTGCGGCTGGCCGTAGGCCTGCTGCTGCGGCTGGCCGAACGGCTGCTGACCGTAGGCGCCGAACGCCGGGGCGGCCGCGGCGGCCGGCGGCTGTCGCATCCCCCAGATCGAGACGCCGACGACCGCGAGGGCGGCGAGCAGGCCGAGGTAGAGCCCGAAGTCGGCGCCGGAGGAGACGTCCAGCTTGACGCCGTCCTCCTCGGTCGGCGGCTTGAAGAACGTCAGCCACCGCACCACCACCAGGATCACGCCCAGCGCCCCGACGCCGATGCCCACCTGGTAGAAGAGTTTGCCCGCGAGCAGCTGCGGCGCGAACAACGAACGCAGCGCCAGGATGCCGAGGATCAGCAGGAGCACCATCGGAATCCACACCAGCGGACCGGCGATGGTCTGACCGTCGAGGCTTCCGGACGAGGGCGAGTTCCAGCCGCTCACCGTGACGGAGAGGCTCTGCGACGCGTCTCCGGCGGTGGCCGTATCAGACAGCTTGTACCAGGGCAGGAAGGTGGCGATGAAAGCGATCAGTCCCGCGGCGGCGATCACGATGTCCGGCGTGGCGAGCTTACGTTGATTCACATGGATCCCCTCCGTGAACGATAAGTCGGGTTGCAGCATACGGTAATCGGGACGTCAGAAAACAGATGAGTCGTCTTCTTTGACGCGTTCTCAGCCTGCACGCTCCGCCCTGACGATCCGTCAGGACGATGACCCCACCGTGGAGACTTGTCGACAAATCTGCAACAGTCTGCGGGCGTTAGCCCGCATGGGCGATGCTTCTTTGCTCTCATTGCACCATATTGTCTAGAGTCTGCACCGTCCGGCCTGGCGGAACGCGGTGAAGTGAGCGAGTCGATAGGTCGACAATTGCACCCGGAGCGGTGGACACTAGGGCGTGCGAGTACGAGCGCTGCCCGCCCGGCGGGCGCCGTCCACCGGCCACCGGCGCGCACTCGCGGCGCGGTGACGACAAGACGCCATCTACGAACTGGGGGGCCTGGGAGGATGACCGGCAGGTGACTGATTCGACCATGACGACGGCTTCGGGCGGTCAGGCCGGCCGTTGGGCCGGCGACGTCGAGATCGACGATCCATACGGCATCGACGACGAGCTTCGCTACGAGGACGGGTTCGACCCCGATGCGGAGATAGAGCCCGATCCCGAGTACGCGGCCACCCTGGCCCCGGACCCGGCGACGCAGCGGCGCGAGCGGGTCGGCCCGACCGGGCGCCCGATGCCGCGCTTCCCGGCCCCGCGGCCGGCCATGGAGCACGGCCCGGCCAAGATCATCGCCATGTGCAACCAGAAGGGCGGGGTGGGCAAGACCACCTCGACCATCAACCTGGGCGCGGCGCTGGCCGAGTACGGACGCAAGGTGCTGCTGGTCGACTTCGACCCGCAGGGCGCGCTGTCGGTGGGCCTGGGCGTGAACCCGATGGAGCTCGACCGCACCGTCTACAACCTGCTGATGGAGCGGGGTGTCTCGATCGAGGACATCCTGCTCAAGACCATCACGCCGGGGATGGACCTGCTGCCGAGCAACATCGACCTGTCCGCGGCCGAGGTGCAGCTGGTCACCGAGGTGGCCCGGGAGTCGGCGCTGGCGCGCTCGCTCAAGCCCGCGCTGAGCGAGTACGACTACGTCATCATCGACTGCCAGCCCTCGCTCGGCCTGCTCACCGTCAATGCCCTGACGGCCGCGCACAGCGTGATCGTGCCGCTCGAGTGCGAGTTCTTCGCGCTGCGCGGCGTGGCCCTGCTGACCGAGACGATCGAGAAGGTGCGCGAGCGGCTCAACCCGGACCTCGAGCTCGACGGCATCCTGGCCACCATGTACGACGCGCGCACCGTGCACAGCCGGGAGGTGCTCGCCCGGGTCGTGCAGGCCTTCGGCGAGCAGGTCTTCCACACCGTGATCGGCCGCACCGTCCGCTTCCCGGAGACCACGGTCGCCGGCGAGCCGATCACCTCCTACGCCTCGAGCTCGGTCGGCGCCGCCGCCTACCGCCAGCTGGCGAGGGAGGTGCTCGCGCGGTGCCCCGTCGCGTGAGGATGCCCGGGGCCGACGAGCTGTTCGGGCGCGGCCCCGTGACGCTGGGCAACACGGCGGCGCGGTTGCGGGCCGTGCCCGACCCGGTGGAGGACGAGGACGAGGCGGACGAGCCGGCGTTGCCGCCGCAGCGCTCCGCCGCCCCGCGGCTGCCGGCCTCCTCGGCCGGCCGCTCCGGGGGGCGGGCCTCGGGCCGGGAGCGGCACGACGAGAAGATCACCGTGTACGTCTCGCCGGAGGAGCTCGTCGGGCTCGAGCAGGCCCGGATCATGCTGCGCGCCGGGCACGGGCTCTCGGTGGACCGGGGCCGGATCGTGCGCGAGGCGGTGAACCTGGTGCTGGCCGACCTGAGCGAGCACGGCGAGGACTCCAGCCTGGTCCGGATCCTGCGCGCCGAGTGCTACCGGCAGCGCTAGAGCTGTCTTCAGAACCTGTCTTCGAGGTGGCGCCGGGCGCGGCCGGGCGGGTGCGTCCGGCACGAGGGCGCGGCCGCGTGCGCGTGCTACAGCGGCGCCGCCACCACGTAATAGAGTGATCGGGTGGAGCAGAGTGTGGCCGAGGACGAGTCGGCGTCCGCGGCGCCGGAGGAGACCGATGAGTCCCGCCCGCCCGCGGCCGTCGGCCCCGAGCCGGTCGTCCCGTTCTTCGGCCCCCCTGAGCCCGATCCGGACGACCCGAGTGTCTTCCGCGTACACCTGGCCGAGTTCCAAGGCCCGTTCGACCTGCTGCTCTCGCTGATCGCCCGGCACAAGCTGGACGTCACCACACTCGCCCTCTCGCAGGTCACCGACGACTTCATCGCCTACATCCGGGCCCAAGGCTCGGACTGGGACCTGGACGCCGCCAGCGAGTTCCTGCTGATCGCGGCCACCCTGCTGGATCTCAAGGCGGCCCGGCTGCTGCCGTCCGCGGAGGTCGAGGACGAGGAGGACCTCGCCCTGCTCGAGGCGCGCGACCTGCTCTTCGCCCGGCTGCTGCAGTACCGCGCGTACAAGCAGATCGCGGCCGGCCTGTCCGAGTGGTACGCGCACGGCTCGCTGCGCCACCCGCGCTCGGTGCCGCTCGAGCCCGAGTTCCGCGACCTGCTGCCGGAGCTGGTCTTCGCGCTCACCCCGGAGCAGTTCGCCAAGCTGGCCGTGAAGGCGATGACGCCGAAGGTGCCGCCGCAGGTCTCGATCGCGCACATCCACCAGATCCAGGTGTCCGTGCGCGAACAGGCCGCGATCGTGGTGGAGAAGCTGCGGGTGCTGCGCACCGCCACGTTCCAGACCCTGGTCGCCGACGCCCCCGACACCCTGCACGTGGTGGCCCGGTTCCTCGCACTGCTCGAGCTCTTCCGGGAGCGCGCGGTCGGCTTCGACCAGGACCAGTCCGCCGCGTACGCGGAGCTGACGGTGCATTGGACCGGCGACGAGGACGGCGACATCGACGTGGACGGCGAGTACGACGAGGGCGACGCCGACGGCGAGGAAGAGGACGGCGCCGAGCGGCCGGCCCGGGCCGACTTCGCCGACATCACCGAGCTCACCGGTATTGCAGAGAGCGAATACGGCGACGAGGAGGACGAGTCGTGACCGAGCAGGACCAGCCGACCAGCCCCGGCGCGGCGTTCTGGGCGGCCCGCGGCGTGCGGATCGAACCCGAGGCCGTCGAGGGCGGCGAGAGCGACGAGGCGCGGGACGAGCCCGGGCCCGAGTCGTCTCCGGGGGCGGTCCCGGAGGCGTTCGCGGAGCTGCCGGCCCAGCGCGCCGTCGGGCTCGGGCCGGACGCCGCGCCGGCGGTGGGCATCCCCGCGCCGACCCCGGCGCCGGAGCCCGTCACCGCGTACGCCGCGTACGCCCCGCCTGCCGAGGCCGCCGCGGCCGAGCCGGCCTGGCAGCTGACCGGCGGCGAGCTCGCGCTGCCGCTGCCCCCGCTCAAGACCTGCCTCGAGGCGATCCTGATGGTCGTGGACGAGCCGGCCACCGTGATCTCGCTGGCCCAAGTGCTCGAACGGCCCAAGGACGAGGTGGCCGAGGCTCTGACCGAGCTCGCGGAGGAATACACTGTCCAGGGTCGCGGGTTCGAACTGCGCGAGGTGGGCCTCGCCGGCGACGGCTCGCGCACCGGCTGGCGGATCTACTCGCGGGCCGAGTGCGCACCGGTGGTCGAGCGCTTCGTGCGCGACGGCCAGCAGGCCAAGCTGACCCAGGCGGCGCTGGAGACCCTGGCCGTGGTGGCTTACCGCCAGCCGGTGAGCCGGTCGAAGGTCTCCGCGATCCGCGGCGTGAACTGCGACGGGGTGATGCGCACGCTGCTGGCGCGCGGCCTGGTCGAGGAGTACGGCAGCGACCTGGAGACCGGCGCCGTGCTCTACCAGACCACCGGCTACTTCCTGGAGCGGATGGGCCTGCGGTCGCTGGAGGAACTGCCCGACCTGGCCCCGCTGCTGCCCGGCGCGGCCGAGGTCGAGGTGGAGGACTTCGCCTGACCCCGGGCCGCGCGGTGGGAGCCGCGGCCGTGATCGACTTCGAGCACTGTGAAACAAGGAAGGCACCACGACGATGGAGCGGCGCACGGCCGGATCGGGCCGCGGCGGATCGAGCGGCGGGCGGCGGCCCCTGGCCGACCCCAACGAGGAGGGCGTGCGCCTGCAGAAGGTGCTGGCCGCGGCGGGCATCGGCTCGCGGCGGGTGTGCGAGGAGATCATCGAGATGGGCCGGGTCTCCGTGGACGGGAAGCGGGTGACCGAGCAGGGTATGCGGGTCAAGCCCGAGTCCGCGGTCATCCACGTGGACGGGATGCGCATCTCCTCCGCCCCGGACGCCTTCTACGTGGCCTTCAACAAGCCGCGCGGGGTCCTGTCCGCGATGCACGACCCGGAGGGCCGCCAGACCGTCGGCGACTACGTGGCCGACCGCGGCCAGCGCCTGTTCCACGTGGGCCGGCTGGACGCGGACACCGAGGGCCTGATCCTGCTGATGAACGACGGCGAGCTGGCCAACCGGCTGGCCCACCCGTCGTACGGCGTGCAGAAGACCTACCTGGCCCGGGTCGAGGGCGTCATCCCGCGGGACCTGGGCAAGCGGCTGCGCGACGGCATCGAGCTCGAGGACGGCTTCGCCCGGGTGGACTCGTTCCGGATGGTCGACGCGGTGGGCCGCAACGCGCTGGTCGAAGTGGTGATCCACGAGGGCCGCAAGCACATCGTGCGGCGGCTGCTGGCCGAGGCCGGGTTCCCGGTCAACCGGCTGGTGCGCACCCACTTCGGGCCGATCGCGCTGGGCGACCAGCGTCCCGGCAAGGTGCGCAACCTCAACCAGCAGGAGATCGGCTCGCTGTACAAGGCCGTCGGGCTCTGAACCGTGCCCTGACCGGGCTCTGATTCAACCGGGCGCCGATTTCACCGGGCGCCGATTCTGCCTCGGGTGATGGGCGCAGCGCACAGAAATCCCCGCGCATATGCTGGACCGGACATCGATCCGGCCCGTGTACGGCGAAGGAACAGCGCATGCCCATCGCAGAGATCACCCGCGCAGAATCGGCCGTCCGGGCCGGGCTGCTGCGGGTGGAGAAGTACCACGTCTCGCTCGATCTGACCCGCGGGGAGAAGGTCTTCGGGTCCGCCTCGGTGATCCGCTTCTCCTGCGCCGAACCGGGCGCGGACAGCTACGCGGACCTGGTCGCCGAGCAGATCCACTCGGTGACCCTCAACGGCCGCGCCCTCGACCCGGACGCGGTCTACGCGGGCGGGCGGATCGCACTGGCCGGCCTGGCCGCGGAGAACGAGCTGCGGGTGGTGGCCTCCTGCGCCTACGGCAGCGACGGCGGCGGGCTCGGCCGGTACACCGACTCGGCCGACGGCAAAGTGTATACGTACACGAACTTCGAGCCGTCGGACGCCCGCCGGGTGTTCGCGAACTTCGAGCAGCCCGACCTCAAGGCGGTCTTCCACGTCGAGGTCACCGCGCCGGCGCACTGGAGCGTGCTGGGCAACACCCCCGCGCCCGAGCCCGCGCCGGCCGAGGAGGACGCGTCCGTCGCCACCTGGTCCTTCCCGCCGACCGAGCGCCTCTCGACCTATCTCGTCTGCGTCACCGCGGGCGAGTACGAGGTCGTGTACGGCTCGCACACCACCACCCGCGGCCAGGTGATCCCGCTGGAGCTGGCCGCCCGCGCCTCGCTCGCACGCCACCTCGAGCCCGAGGACATGTTCCTGATCACCGGTCAGGGCCTGGACTACTTCACCACCCTGTTCGACTGCGACTTCCCGTACCCGAAGTACGGCCAGATCTTCGTGCCCGAGTTCCGTGCTGGGGCGATGGAGAACCCGGGCCTGGTCACCTTCACCGAGCGGCTGCTGTTCCGCTCGAAGGTCACCGACGCGCTCTACGAGACCCGCGCCGTGGTGATCCTGCACGAGATGGCACACATGTGGTTCGGCGACTACGTCACCATGAAGTGGTGGGGCGACCTGTGGCTCAACGAGTCCTTCGCCGAGTTCTCCGGCAGCTTCGTCTCGGCCGAGGCCACCCGGTTCACCGAGGCCTGGACCACCTTCGCCAACGGCCGTAAGACCTGGGGCTACGCGCAGGACCAGCTGCCCTCCACCCACCCGATCGCGGCCGACGTGCAGACGTTGAACGAGGCGCTGGCCAACTTCGACGGCATCAGCTACGCCAAGGGCGCCTCCGTGCTCAAAGCCCTGGTGGCCTACGTCGGCCGGGAGCAGTTCTTCGCCGGCCTACGGGCTTACTTCACTGAGTACGCCTGGAGCAACGCCTCTCTCGGCGACCTGCTGACCAAGCTGGAGGAGGCGAGCGGGAAGAGCCTGGCCGACTGGTCGAAGGCCTGGCTGGAGACGGCCGGCCCGAACACCCTGGCCGCCGAGTTCGAGCTCGACCAGGAGGGCCGCTTCACCGCCTTCACGGTCGTCCAGACCGCCCCGGAGGCGCATCCGCACCTGCGGCCGCACCGGATCGCGGTGGGCCTGTACGAGCGGCGGGACGGCTCGCTGGTGCGCACCGGGCAGGTGGACGTGGACGTGGTCGGCGCGCGCACCGAGGTGCCCGGCCTCGTCGGCACGGCGCAGCCGGACCTGGTGCTGCTCAACGACGACGACCACACCTTCGCGCTGATCGAGTTCGACGAACGGTCGCTGGCCACTCTGGTGGAGTCGATCGGCGACTTCGCCGAGTCGCTGCCGCGCGCGCTGTCCTGGAGCACCGCGATCCGGATGATGTTCCAGGCCCGGCTGGAGGTCCCCGCGTTCGTGCGGATGCTCGCGCGCGGCATGGCCAAGGAGACGTCCGTCTCCGTGCTCGAATTCCTGCACGTGCAGGCGTCGATGGCGCTGCGCCGGTTCGCCGCCCCGGAGCAGATCGCCGCGGCGAAGACGCAGCTGGCCTCGGCCGCGCTGGAGCTGCTGCGCACGGCCGAGCCGGGCAGCGACCACCAGCTCGCCTGGGCGCAGCTGCTGGCCTGGTCCGCGGCGGACGAGGAGCAGCAGGAGTTCGTCAGCGGCCTGCTCTCCGGCGCGCAGAGCGTGCCGGGGCTGGTCGTGGACACCGAGCTGCGCTGGATGCTGCTCCGCCGCCTAGCCGCCCTCGGCCGCGCCGGCGACGACGAGATCGACGCCGAGCTGCAGCGCGACGCGACCGACCAGGGCCGCAACCACGCCCTCGCCGCCCGCGCCGCGATCCCCGACGCCGAGCACAAGGAGGCCGCCTGGCGCAGGCTTACCGGCGAGGAGTTCGGCCCGGACGCGGTCCGCGCACTCACCGGCGGCCTCGGCAACGGCGAGCACGCCGAGCTGCTCGCCCCCTACGCCGAGCGCTACTTCGAGGACCTGCCGAACCTGTGGGAGCAGCGCCCGGAGCAGATGCGCGCGCTGCTGGCCGAGGTGATGTTCCCGTACTGGGCGGCGTCGGAGGAGTTGCTCGCCCGGATCGACGCCTTCACTGAGGCGAACGAGTGCGACAGCTCCCTGCTGCGGGTGCTGATCGAGGCCCGCGACACCGTCGAGCGGATCCTGCTCTCCCGGGCGCTCTGAACGCTCACGTGCTCGGCTCGGGCCATGCCACTCCGGCGCGTGGCCCGAACCGAGCACGGCGACGGCTGGGGGCTATGGACGGGCGCGACGGTTGGGGCGGGCAATGCCTAACCGGAAAATCTCCCAAGCCCTGGGCGTGACTGATGGGCCGGGCGGGTGCTTCGCTTCGCCCACGGTTTCGTTTGCCCACCCTGCCCACTCGTTGCGTTGGCGGGGTGGGCTGGGGTTTCAAGACGAAAATCGCCGCTGGCAGGCCCTTCCTCGGAGAGAGTGCCGGGCTCGTGTGGGTGCTGGCGTTGGTGGGGCGGGTTGGGGTTCGGGGTGGTGGGGTTGCGGGGGTGTGCTCTCTCCTCGGTCGGTCCCCGGAGGCAATCAGGGACCTGCCGGGAGGTCAAGCGGCGGTGGCTTGGGCTGATGCTCGATTTTGCAGGGCGCCGCTTGACCTCCCGGCAGAACCCTGATCGGGCTTCGCCTGCCCGACCGAGGAGAGAGCCCACCCCCTGAGGTCCGGTGTGAGCTGTGCTCGGGCCCGGGTCCCATCCCGTGGCCTGGCCGTGCTCGATCCGGAGGAATCGTGCATCGCTCGTATGCGGCCGCTTCTCTTCGACTGCGTGGTCTGGGAGCCGTGCGGGTCAGTGTCCGGCGGCTTGGCCGCGGCCGATACAGGATCGTGCATCACCGCTCCTGGTGGACGGTGGTGTGATGCTTCGCGCAGTACAGGCGGAGGTTTCCGACTCTCGTCTCTCCGCCGTGCGCGAACGGGACGATGTGGTGGGCGTGCAGGGCGAACGTGAGGGGGCGGTCACAGCCCGGGTAGGTGCAGTACCGGTCGCGCCATGCGAGAAACCCGCGCTGCGCGGGCGAGGCCAGGCGCGCCCGGGGGTCATGGTCCAGCGCGATCCCGTCGAAGGTGCCCGTGTGCCCGTCGGTCACCAGCTCGTGGCGCCGCGGATCACCGCGCTTGGGCAGGCGCCCGGCCGGAACCAACGCCCCGAACACCGTGCGCGCACAGCCGGCGGGGATCTCGGTGTGCACGGCAGGATCCTTCATGCCCGCCACATGCGCGGAAGGGTCCTTCACGGCCGCCGCGGGCACGGCAGGCTTCTTCACGGCCGCCGCGGGTGCGGGAGGCTCGATGGTGACGGCGAGCGCGGGCAGGGAGAAGTGGGCGTGGCGCTGCTCGGGCGGGGCATCGAGGAAGACCTGTGCGAGCCGGGTGACCGCTTCCGCGTTCATCTGCTCGGTGCTGCGGGCTTGTCAATTGGAGTGTGTAAGTTTGGGGACGGTTCTTCCTTCTTCGGGTCTCCGTCGGCGGTTGCCGTCGGTGACGGTTTTGCTGGTCAGACCGGGAGTTTGCCGGGGAAGCGGATCGCGAAGTCGTTCAGGGCCCGCTTCCAGCCGTAGGTTCCGGTGCCGCGCAGCTGTCCGGCCGGCACGTGGCGGCCCTCGCCGTCGATGTGGCGGCCCTCGATGCGGCGGATGCCGAGGTAGAGCAGTTTGATCGCGGCGTCGTCGTCGGGAAAGTGCCCGCGGGTCTTGCTGATCTTGCGGAGCTGGAAGTTCATCGACTCGATGGCGTTGGTCGTGTAGATGACCCGTCGCAGCTCGAGGGGGAAGTCGAGAAACGGTATGAACGTCTCCCAGGACCGCTCCCATGCGGAGATCACCCCGGGTGCGCTGCGGGCGAACGTGCCGCGCAGCGCTTCGAGCGCGGCCTCGGCGGCCGAGGCGTTCGCGGCGGTGTAGATCGGGCGCAGCGCGGCGGCGATCTTCTTGCGGTCGGCGTAGGCGACATACCGCATCGAGGTGCGGATCAGGTGGACCACGCAGGTCTGCACGATCGCCTCGGGCCATACGTGCCCGATCGCCTCGGGCAGCCCGCTCAGCCCGTCACAGCACACGACGAGGGCGTCTTTCAGGCCCCTGTTGCGCAGGGAGGTCAGGACGTTGAGCCAGAACCGGGAGCCCTCCTTCTGTTCGATCCAGATGCCGAGCACCTGCTTGTACCCGTCGGTGTCCACGCCGATCACCAGGTGCGCGGCCTTGTTCACGACGCTGCCGGACTCGCGGACCTTCACCACGATCGCGTCGATGTAAAGGATCGGATACACCGCGTCGAGCGCGCGGTTCTGCCATTCGGCGATCTCCTCGCGCACCACCTCGGTCACGTTGGAGACCAGCGCGGGGGAGATCTCGGCGCCGTAGACCTCGGCGAGGTGGTCGCGGATGTCGCGGGTGGACATCCCCCGGGCGTAGAGCGAGAGGATCATCTCGTCGACCTGCCCGAGCCTCTTGGTGCGCTTGGGCACGATCCGCGGCTCGAACGAGCCGGCCCGATCACGCGGGACCTGCAGGCGCACCGGCCCGGACGCGGTGACCACGGTCTTGGGGTAGGAGCCGTTGCGCGAGTTGGGCGAGCCGACCCCGGCCGGATCCCCCTTCTCGTAGCCGAGGTGATCCGCCATCTCCACCTGCAGCGCCCGCTCGAGCACCGCCTTGGTGATCGCAGCCAGCAGCTCCTGCGCCCCGCCCCCGGCCTTCTCGGCCTCGGCCAGCAGAGAGTCGATCGCCTCCGGAGCCAGGATCGCAGCGACCCGACGGGCACCCTCGACCTGCTCGAGCTCCTCCACCAGATGCTCCTCGGCCTCCACCGACAGCACCTGGTCCATCTTCTTGCCACTCACAGCGTGTCACCATTTCTAGCAGCCAGGCACTACCACCTGCTGCTCAACAGGTCACCCGCTTACACACTCCATTAGACACGCTCGGTGCTGCGCACATCCTCCGGTACGATCTCTCCGCCGTCGAACTGCCGGGTCCGGATCATCTCGGCGACCTGCAGATCGATCGCGGCCTGGAAAACGGCGCCGCGCACCGGATCGAGCAGGATCTCACACCGGTGCATCTGACCCTCCCCGCACGTGCTGATCCGGGCGAAAGAACGCTCGCGCTCCCGCGCGTGACGCGCCTCGATCGAACCCGGCGCGACTTGCTCCTCGAGCACCCGTACCCGTTCCAACCCGGCCCGCGCACCGCGCTCCCGGGTCACCTCGAGCGTCTTGGCGGCTTCCTCCGCGGGGTCCAGGCCCGTCGCCCGCACCGCCTTGACCGTGCGCGCCAACGCCCGCGCCGAATCAGGCCCGATCATCCCGGAGCACAACTGCGCCTCCACCCCCGGCAGCCGTGCCAGCAGCCGGGCGTCGTGCGCCAGCGCGCGGGCCCGGCCCTCGGTCACATCCAGCACCGTCCCCAGCCACGGACCCACACCCCCACGCGCGATACCCAGCCGGTCGCCCTCACCGACCAGCGCCAGCAGCATCCCCTGCAGCGCCTGCGCCGCCCGGCCCACCTCCACGATCGCCTCACGCACCGCATCAACCCGCCCCACATCATCCCCACCCGCCCGCGCACGCTCGAGCACCCCCCGCACCACGCGGGACATCGACGCGACCTGCCCAGCCACCCCGTCCACGACACCCTCCCATCACCGGCCCCGACATCCCCGAACACTTCTATTCTAGAGGCCGCCACTGACAAAAGACGTGTATACGACCCTTGCGTGGTAAAAGAATCAGGGATATTCCCGGGAACTCGCGGACGTCCCCGGGCGTTGAAGTAGGAGATGGGAGCGGTACCGCAACCGGCGATACAGGAATCTACGTGATGCAACATCCTGTATCGAGCACAGCCGAACCACCGGACACCACACCACAAGGCTGAGCGAACCAGGCAGCCGAAGAGGAGCGTCGGTCGGGTCAGGGCGGTGCAGGATTCTTCCGCACCGAGCGCGACCGGGACACCGGCCGGGACCCGGGCCCGAGCGCAGCTCGCACCACTCCCCAGGGGGTGGGCTCTCTCCTCGGTCGGGCAGGCGAAGCCCGATCAGGGTTCTGCCGGGAGGTCAAGCGGCGCGATGCACAATCGACCATCAGCGGAAGCTACCGCCGCTTGACCTCCCGGCAGGTCCCTGATTGCCTCCGGGGACCGACCGAGGAGAGAGCACACACCCGGCACCCGACCACCCCGAACAACAGCCCGCCCCGCCAACGCCAGCACCCCACAGACTCCGGCATCTCTCTCCGAGAGAAGGGCCCCCGCCGGAGGCGAGATCTTGAAACCCCAGCCCACCCCACCAACGCAACGGGGTGGGCGGGTGGACAGACGAAACCAGCGAAGCGAAGCGCCCACCCCCACCCCGACGATCACCCAGCCGAGAATCAATCCGTACGAGAAGCCCGAACTGCTCAGCTCTCTTGGCGGCTGCTGCGGGCGAAGCGGCCCGGGGGCGCGCCGAGGATCCGGGTGAAGTGGCGGGTGAGGTGGGGCTGGTCGTAGAAGCCTGACTCGGTCGCCACGGCGGCGGGGGCATTCCTGCCAGCAGTAGCCGGCGGGAGTAGTCGACGCGGAGGCTGGTGAGGTATTGATGCGGGCTCATGCCGTATTCCCGGCTGAAGGTGCGCACGAGGTGCGCGGGGTGCGCGTGCAGGAGCGCGGCCGCTTCGCTCAGGGCCAGGCCCTCGCGGAAGCGCTCTGTGAGCAGGTCGCGCAGTGCCCGCGCTAGCGGCGGATCGGTGATGGGCGCGGCTTCTCCTACTCGGCGGCGCAGGTGCTCGCCGAGCCGCTCGGCGACTAGGGCGAGCCGGCTCTCCGCCTCGAACTCCTCCCCCGGGTGCGCGAGCGCGCCGTGGATCTGGTGGATTCGGCGGCGCAGCGCGGCGTCGACGAAGACGGGCTGATCGACCGCGCGCCCGATGAAGGCCTCCGGGAGCTGCGCGGAGTCCAGGTAGACCACGCGCTTGCGGAACCCGGCGGCGGTGGCGGAGCGGCCGTTGTGCGGGACGTGTGGGGGGAGCAGGGTGACTGCGTCGGCGACGAGGTGCGAGTGCCGGTCGAGGTCGTAGCTGACCGCGCCGTCGTCGACGATGAGCAGGGTCCACGAGGCGTGCACGTGCATCGGGTACGCGTGCTCGACGAAGTGCGCGTGGAGCACCTCGGTCACCCCCGCGACCGCCGGGCGCCACGCACGGAACCGGTCGTGAGCCGCCATGCAAAGATCGTACAAGATCTGGGCGACAAAACGGGCTTTGATCAGTACATGAACCCAGAGATCCCGTCGCCCGCCCGCTTCACGAACAAGATCGCCGTCCTGCTGCGCGAGGACCTCGAAGCCTGGCAGCGCCTGAACGTGACCGCTTTCCTGGTCAGCGGTTTCGGTACGCACGACCCGGAGGTGATCGGCCAACCCTACGCAGACGGGGACGGCACGCCGTACCTGCCGATGTTCCGGCAGCCCGTGATGGTCTTCGAGGGCAGCAAAGAGCAGTTGGCCACCGCTCACGCCCGAGCGCTCGAACGTGGCGTCGCGACCTCGGTCTTCATCGCCGACATGTTCGTCACCGGCAATGACGAGGACAACCGGGCCGCCGTGCGTGCGGTCGGCCGCGACGCGCTGGACTTGGTCGGCATCGCCTTCTACGGCCCGCGCAACATCGTGGACAAGGTCGTGAAGGGCGCGCGCAAGCACCCCTAGTCCGTGAGACCCCTATCATCAGGCTCGTGATTAAGGACTCGAATACACTCTCGCCCCGCGACCTCGCTCAGCAGTATTTCGCCATGTGGAACACAGGCGACACCGCCGCCGCTCCGCAAATCCTCAGCGCCACCTGGAACGACCACTCCCACCCCGAGGTGGCCGACCCGGCCGGTGTGCAGGCCGCGGTGGCCGCGATCCGCGCTGCTCGCCCGGAGATGCGCTTCGAGATCGAGGCGATCCTGGCGGAGGACCACCGCGTCTGCGTGGTCGGCGGCATCGGCGGCGTGAACCTCCCCGGCCAGGCCGGCGCCCGCCTCGTCTGGCTGTTCCACGTGGCCGACGGGCGCCTGACCGACCTCTGGACCTACCGCGCCGCGTAATCGGCCCGCGACCTATCCTGCAGCCATGCCGGTCCATCAGTACGCTTATTTCGTCCTCGCCAGCGACTCCACCCCGGCCACCGAGATCACGGCCGCTCTCGATATCGAACCCGACCGAACCGACGTCCGCGGCAGCCGCAGGACCGAGCCGCGGCCCTCCCCGCCCGTGCACCGGTGGCGCGTGGAGTGCCGAGAGCCAGGGCTGGCGGTGGACGAGCAGATCGCATGCGTCCTGCGACGCCTCAGGCCGCACACCGACGCCATCGCAGCCCTGACGAACGCCCCCGACGCCGAGATCAGCGCCACACTCCAGGTCGTGCGTTACTTCGACGACGGCGAGAGCCGGTTCACGGAGGCGAGGTGGGTGCCCACGGGCGACTTCGGCTGGCACCTCGGACGCGACATCCTCGACTTCCTCCAGGCCACCCGCGCGGTCCTGGACGTCGACGAGTACGGCACAGACTCCTGATCACGCTGACACGTGCGTGCCCAGCCACGCCGGGAACGCCGACAGGTCCGCCAGAACCACGGCGGCGCCCGCGTCGAGCAGCTGGTCGGCGGTGAAAGCGCCCGTGGCCACGCCCACCGGGACGGCGCCTCCGGCCCGCGCGCCAAGGACATCAGCGGGGTGGTCCCCCACGTAGGCGGACACGTCGTGCTCGCGAATCGCAGTGCCCTTCGCCGCACCGAACACCGACCCGACGACCACATCGACATCCAGTCCGACCTGCTGCAGGCACTGCTCGGCGATCGCGGGGATCTTCCCCGTGATCACGACGATCCGCCCGCCGCGGCCACGCACAGCATCAGTAGCCTGATGCGCACCGGACAGTGCACTGAGATGTGCGATGCCTTGATGCGGATAGATCTCCCGGTACTGCGCAACGGCATCCGCGACCTGCGCCGGCGGAAACCAGTTCGCGAGCTCGTCCTCGATCGGCGGCCCCAGCCGCGCGGCGGCCGCAGCGCTGTCGATGAAGACGCCCGTCTGCGCCGAGAGCTCGTCGAGAACGGCCTTGAACGCGGCCGCGGAGTCGATCAGCGTCATGTCCAGGTCGAAACCGATCGACAGTCGGGGCACGCGATCCTCATTCCCAGCGGCGGTTGCACGCTCAAGATACCGAGCCCTGGGCGACAGAAGTCAGCGGCGCCTATTCGAGCCGTGCCAGCCGAAGCGCATCCGTGAGCTCGCGCAGCTTCGCCGGCGAGAGCGTTCCCGCCCGCTCGACCAAGTCCTCGCGGGTCAGCGTCACGAGCCACGTGCAAGGGATGAGCCCGACGCGAGGCAGCGCGACACGCACGACACCTGCTTCCGTGAGCCCTTCCTCGACACCCAATCGGACCTCGACGGCGGCACCGGTGATGTCCGCGTCAGCGGGAGCGACGATCTGCATGCACCGCAACTCCTCCCCCGCCGACGAGAGGATCACCACCGGTCGCTTCTCATCGAGAACCGCCCACCACACCTCGCCCCGCTGCACTCGCGGTATCAAACGTCCCGCTCCGGCGCCTGCCCCGACCGCTTGACGCGCGCGTACACGCCGAGCCCGATCAGCGCGACGGCGATCCCGAACGACGGCGCCGCCAGCGCGAGCGGCAGCGGCGTCCCGTTGTGGCGGCCTTTCAGATACCAGCCCAGGGCGGTGCCCCCCGTCCCAGCGACGTCAAGCACGACGAACACTGTGATCCTCTGCCACTCGAACCGTCTCACCGCACCCTCCCAGATCACGGCAAAATGACAGCTTCCTGGTTAAAGATACAGCGCCGTCGCGGCAAGGGAGCCAGATGGCTGCGGCGGCGCCACCGTCAGGACGTCGGGGTCCCGTCGGCCACGAAGCCGACGTTCTGCCAGACGACGTCGGCGTATCCGAACGCGCCGTAGTTGGCCAGGTTCGGCGCCTGCACGTCGATCTCAGGCCCCTGGTAGAACGGGATGCTGCCGGCCTCCTGCCAGACCTGCTGGTCAGCTTGGTTGATGATCGTGGTCTCGTCCGCGAGTGTCACGGCCGAGGTCGCCTTCGCGAGCAGCGAGTCAAGCGAAAGGCTGGCCAGGTGGGAGTAGTTGGTGCCCCAGGTGCCGCCCTGCGCGGTGTCGCCCTGGTAGTGGGCGACGTTGCTGGAGACGGGGAACTCGTCGAGGGTCCGGGCGAACACGGCCAGATCGAAACCGCCCGCGGCGACCTTGGTGAGGAAGTCGTCGCCTTCCTGCGTGACGGTGACCTTGATGCCGACCTGTTCGAGCATTGAAATGATCTGACTCGCCTCGCCGGCTGCGACCTGCACACCCTTCTGGATCAGTAGACTGAGATCGAGCTGCTTGCCGCCCTTGGTCCGGTAGCGGCTGCCCGCCGCCTGGATCCAGCCGGCCCGGGTCAGCAGTCGCCTGGCGGCGGCCGGGTCGTAGGCGCCCACTTCGCCGGCGTCGTCGGCGTAGCCGAGCTGGCTGGGCATGAAGAAGTGGCTGTCGAGTACCGTCTCCGGCACGTCCATACCGGCGAGGTCGGACTGCGCGATCGCCTGGCGGTCAAGGGCTTCGGCGATGGCCTGGCGCACCGATTGGTCGGCCAGGTAGGGGCTCGCGGCGTTCATGGTCAGCTGGCGGTACTGCGAGCTGCCCGCCCTCACGACGACGGCGTTCTTCGCGGCCTCGGCGGTCTTCAGAGCGGCGGGGTCCACGCCGATGTCGACGGAGTCGATCTCGCCGTCGGCGAACGCCTGCGCCTGGCCGTCCGCGGCGACCGTGGTGAACGTGATCGCGCTCAGCATCGGCGGCTCGCCCCACCACTTCGGGTTCGCGACCAGGGTGACGGTCTGGTCCGCCGCATTGATCGAGCCCTGCGTGAACGGGCCGGCGGAGAGGCCGAGGGAGGCGGTCAGCTTGTGGTTGAAGGCTTCCGCGGTCGCGACCTCAGAGGCCGGATACAGGGGGGCGAACAGCGACTTCCAGTCCGTGAAGGCGCTGGCGAAGGTGACGACGACCTCGTGCTCGTTCACGCCTTCGGCCACGGAGGAGATCCGGTCGTAGCCTTCGGTGTCCGCCGGCGCATACGCCTTGTCGCCGCCGTCGAGCGCCTTCCAGTCGGCGACCCAGTCCTTGTAGGTGATCGGAGTGCCGTCGGACCAGATCGCCTTCGGGTTCAGGTCGTAGGTGATGGTCTGCTTGCCCGCGACGGTGGTCTCGACCGGCTCCGCGGTGAGGTAGTCGCCGTCGGAGACCGGCGTGCCGTCGGCGCCGAAGTGGAACGGCGAGGGCAGCATCGCCGACATGACCAACGCCGTGTCCGCGCCCGTGTCGCCGTTCCTCGACTCGACCTGCCAGTTGGTGCTCCACTGGTCCATGGCGAGATGCAGGGTGCCGCCCTGCTGCAGCGCGTCACGGGGCTGGTAGGCGACCTGCTCCAGCATCGAGATCGGCGCGGTGCGGCCCGCGTTCCGGGAGTCCTTCGCGCCGCCGCACGCGCTGATCGCCAGCGCGAGCGCGACCAACGAAGCGGCGAGTGCGCCACTCGGCTTCCTGAGGCGCATGCTGCCCCCACATTCCTGTTCGTCGGTTCTCGGCGGGTGGTACGCCGTGAGCCGCGGCCGGTGCGT
The DNA here is from genome assembly GCF_000504285.1 of Actinospica robiniae DSM 44927. NCBI lineage: Bacteria > Bacillati > Actinomycetota > Actinomycetes > Catenulisporales > Actinospicaceae > Actinospica > Actinospica robiniae. Next base: position 4,084,311 of record NZ_KI632511.1, read on the forward strand.
GGGGCAGTCTATGACGGCCGCTCAGACCAACGCGAATCGCCCCTTTTCCGGGGGTATTCCCGGGAAAGGGGCGATCACGTGATAGCCGGCAGCATGGGCGGATACCGCCGGTGTCGTCAGCCGTTCTCCGCAAAGTGGCAGGCCACCCGGTGCGCTTCACTCCGGCCGCGGCCGACCAGCGCCGGCTCCTCGCCCGCGCACCGTTCCTGGTTCGCCTCGGACAGGGTCATCCGCAGCGGGCAGCGGGTGCGGAACCGGCAACCCGAGGGCGGGTTGGCCGGCGAGGGCACGTCGCCCTGCACGATGATCCGCTCCCGCTCGCGCTCCCGGCGCGGGTCCGGGATCGGGATCGCCGAGATCAGTGCCTTCGTATACGGGTGCTGGCTGTGATCGAACAGCTCCGTGGTCGAGGCGATCTCCACGATCTTGCCCAGGTACATCACCGCGACCTCGTCGGCGATGTGCCGGACCACGGACAGGTCGTGCGCGACGAACAGGTACGCCAGGCCAAGCTCGTCCTGCAGGTCCTCCAGCAGGTTGATCACGCCGGCCTGGATGGAGACGTCGAGCGCGGAGACCGGTTCGTCGAGCACCAGCACCTTCGGCTTGAGCGCGAGCGCGCGGGCGATGCCGATGCGCTGGCGCTGGCCGCCGGAGAACTCGTGCGGATACCGGTTGCCGTGCTCGGGGTTCAGCCCGACGCGGGCCATCAGCGAGGCCACCTGCTGCGGGCCCGCGTCGTCGAAGAGCCCGTGGATCTTGAGCGGCTCGGCGATGATCTCGTTGACCGTGATCCGCGGGTTGAGCGAGGCGTACGGGTCCTGGAACACGATCTGCATGTTCCGGCGCATCCGGCGCAGCTCGGCCGGGCTCATCGTGGTGACGTCGCGGCCCTCGAACAGCACCTGGCCGGAGTTGGCCGGCTGCAGGTGCAGGATCGCGCGGCTGGTCGTGGTCTTGCCGCAGCCGGACTCGCCCACCAAGCCCAGGGTGTGGCCGGGCCGGATCGCGAAGCTCACGCCGGACACGGCCTGCACCGCGCCGACCGTGCGCCGGATCACCCCGCCCGATTTGATCGGGAACTCCTTGACCAGGTCGCGCACCTCCAGAATGGGCGCGCCGAGGTCGGTGTCTGTAACGGTCATTCGGCTTGCTCCGCCTTCGGCTGTTCGGGGATCGCGGTGATGTGTCCGGTGACGCCCTCGATCTCGGCGCCGTAGGACGCCGGCAGGGAGGAGTCGGCGGCGGTGGCCGCGAACACCTCGTCGGCCCGCTTGCCGATCAGCGAGGCGCTGAAGTGGCAGGCCGCGGAGTGACCGGGTTCGCCGGTCGGCACCAGCTCAGGCTCCTGCTCGTCGCAGATCGGCTTGGCCAGCGGGCAGCGCGGGACGAACGGGCAGCCCGGCGGCAGCGAGAGCAGCGAGGGCGGAGATCCCTGGATCGGGGTGAGCCGGTCGGCCCGGTCCGCGTCCAGCCGCGGCAGCGAGCCGAGCAGGCCGAGGGTGTAGGGCATCCGCGGCTCGTAGTAGATCTCGTCGACGCCGCCGATCTCCACCGGCTTGCCCGCGTACATCACGACCACCCGGTCGGCCTGGCCGGCCACCACGCCCAGGTCGTGCGTGATCAGCACCATGGCGGCGCCGGTCTCGCGCTGCGCGGCGCGCAGCGCGTCGAGCACCTGCGCCTGCACGGTCACGTCGAGCGCGGTGGTCGGCTCGTCCGCGATGATCACGTCCGGGTTGTTGGCCATCGCGATCGCGATCACCACACGCTGGCGCATACCGCCGGAGAACTCGTGCGGATACTGATCGATCCGCTTCTCCGGGAAGGGGATGCCGACGAGCTCGAGCAGCTCCAGCGCGCGCTTGCGCGCCTCCTGACGGGAGATGTCGTTGTGCGCCAGCACCGCCTCGGCCAGCTGGAAGCCGATCTTGTAGACCGGGTTGAGCGAGGTCATCGGGTCCTGGAAGATCATCGCGATCTTGTTCCCGCGGATCCGCATGAACTCCTTCTCGGTCCGCCCGAGCAGCTCCTCTCCGCGGAACGTGATGGAACCGTTGATCCGCGCCGTCTTCGGCAGCAGGCCCATCACGGCCATGGAGGAGACCGACTTGCCCGAACCGGACTCGCCGACGATGCCCAGCACCTCACCGGCGCGCAGCTCGTACGAGACTCCGCGCACCGCCCGCACGACGCCGTCGGCCGTCGGGAAGTCCACGGTCAGGTTGTCGACCGCGAGCAGCACGTCGGAGCCGGTGAGGGAGGTGGAGAATTCGGTCGCGAACTCGGTCATGCGCGCACCCTTGTCTGTTGCGGATCGAAGGCGTCACGCAGGCCGTCGCCGATGAAGTTGATGGTCAGCACGATCAGCACGATGAACAGCGCCGGGAAGTAGAACAGCCACGAGTAGCCGTCCTGGATCGAGGTCTGCCCGTTGCTCACGAGCGTGCCGAGCGAGGTGTCCGGCGGCTGCACACCGAAGCCCAGGTAGGACAGCGCCGTCTCGGTCAGCACCGTGTTGGCCACCGTGAGGGTGAGCACCACGATGATCGAGCCCAGGCAGTTCGGCAGGATGTGGCGGAAGATGATCCGGCCGTCCCGCGCGCCCAGTGCCCGCGCGGCCTCCACGTACTCCTTCTCCCGCAGGGAGAGCACCTGGCCGCGCACGATTCGGGCGCACACCGGCCAGAACAGCGCGGACAGGACGAACGCGAGGAAGTACCAGGCGGTGGCGATGGACGCGCTGAGCTTGTCCGCGATGATGATCGCCAGGACGATCGCGGGGATGGTCAGGATCAGGTCGGCGAAGCGCATCAGCAGGGTGTCGACCCAGCCGCGGTAGTACCCGGCGACGGCGCCGTAGATCGCCCCGATCACGGTGGACCCGATGGCGACCGACAGGGCGATCTCCAGGCTCCGGGCCGTGCCGTGCATCACCTGGGCGAACAGGTCGTAGCCGTTGCTGTCGGTGCCGAACGGGTGCGTCCCGGACGGCGGCACCTGGATGTCGTTGGACATGGTCGTGTACTGCTGGCCCCACAGCAGCGGGCCGATGAAGGCGAACAGCACGACCAGCAGGAAGATGATCGTCGAGGCGACGGCCGCGCGGTGCTTGAGGAAGCGCCCGAAGACGATCTCCCGCTGGGTACGCACCTTGACCGTGAACTCGCGCTCCGGATGCGCCGCGGTGGCCACCTGATCGAACGGGGCCCCGGGGGTGGCGACGGTGTTCTTGTCAGGCAAGGCGGATCCTCGGGTCCAGGACCGCATAGAGCAGGTCGGCGATCAGGTTGAAGACGATCACGAGCGTGGCGGTGACGATCAGCCACGCCAACAACGGATACAGGTCGTAGTTGCCGATCGCCTGCAGGAACATGTAGCCCATGCCGTGCCACTCGAAGATGTGCTCGGTGATCACCGCACCGCCGAGCAGGCCGGCGGTGTCCAGAGCCACCTGCGTGGTCAGCGGGATCAGGGCGTTGCGCAGCGCGTGGCGCAGCAGCACCCGGGTGCGCGAGAGGCCCTTGGCGCGCGCGAGGCGGATGTAGTCGCTGTTGAGCACTTCGAGCATCGAGGCGCGCTGGTAACGCGACCAGGACGCGTAGGAGATCAGCGAGAGCACGATGGTCGGCAGCAGCAGGTGGCCCGCGGAGTCGCCGATCTTGCCGAGGAAGCTCGTCGGCGGATTGGGACTCGCCTCGAACAACGTCGCGATCAACGGCGGCCCGTTGGGGCGCACGGCCTGGTTGAACTCGATCGCCCAGGACTTGAGCAGGATCGCGAAGACGAAGGTCGGCAGCGACAGGAACAGGAAGCCGATCGCCGTGGCGACGTAGTCGATCTTGCTGTACTGCCGGACGGCGGTCAGCACGCCCACGGCGACCGCCAGGATGAGCGAGAACAGGATCGAGAGGAACACCAGGCGGAAGGTGACGAAGAACGAGCTGGTCAGGCGCTGGCCGATGTCGTAGCCGGGCGAGACGGTCGGGCCCCAGTTGCCGTGCAGGACGAGGCCGGTGAGCCAGTCCCAGTAGCGCACGACCAGCGGATGGTCCAGGCCGAGTCGGTGCGCCTCGGCCAGCTTGGTCGCCTCCGGGATCGGGGGGTTACGTGCTTCCAGCGGTGCGAGCGGGTCGATGGACGACGCGACGAGGAAGAACACGAGCATGGTCGAGAAGAAGAGCACTGGTATGGATACCAGTAGTCTGCGAACGGTGAATGCGAACATGAGTGCCTCGCTGATGAGGCCGCGCGGCGTGTGCTTGTGACCTCGCCGCCGCGCGGATAGACGTGACGTAAGGAACCGGGGCGGGCGGACTGAGTCCGGCCCGCCCCGGTCTGTCGCTCGGGGTCAGGACGCACGCGGGGTGCGCGGGTTGAGCCGTTGCGAACCGTACTTGACTACTGGCTCGCCGCCGTCGCCGAGTAACCCCACTGCTGGAGGTTGTAGGTCGGGCCGGCCGAGGTCAGGTTGTCACGCACGTTCACCAGGTCCGAGCTGAACGCGATCATCGTGTCCTTCTGGAACAGCGGCAGCGTGTACGCGTCCTGGGAGACGAGCTGGTCGGCCTGGTTCTCCAGCGACGCGGCCTTGGTCAGGTCCGTCGTGCCGGTGGCCTGCTCCAGCAGCGAGTCGACCGTGCTGTTGGTGTAGAAGCCGTAGTTGCCGCCGGTCACCGTCGAGGTCGGGTTCGTCTCGTACAGCGGCGCGTTGCCGGTGTCCCAGAACGGGGTGTCCACCCACGCGAAGACGATGATGTCGTACGTGTGGTTGGAGTCGGCCTGGGTCAGCGTCGCACCGAGGTCGTCGGTGCCCTCGACCTTGATCGTGATACCGAGCTGGGCCATCTCCTGCGCGAAGATCTGGCACTCGGTGGCACGCTCGGTGTTGGTCGTGGTGTAGCGCATCAGGAACGCCGGCACCTGCTGGCCGCTCGGCGTGGTCAGCTTCTGGCCGGGACCGATGTTCTTGTAGCCCGCGGTCGTCAGAATCTGCTTGGCCTTGGCGATGTCACCGTTGCCCAGGTCGTACTTGGAGATGTTGTCCTGGTACTGCGACTGGCTCGGCACGAACATCCGGCTGTTGAGCGGCTTCGAGGCCGGGTCCACCAGGGCCTGGGTGCGCGCGATGATCGCGGAGCGGTCGGTCGCGGTGAACATGGCCTGGCGCAGCGCCAGCTTGACCGGGTCCTCCTGCGCGGCCTGGGTGGTGCCGCCGAGGAAGGTGTTCTTCAGGTTCAGGTCGATGTGCTCGTACGTCAGACCCGCGTCGAGCTGGTACTTGACCTTAGAGCCGATGGCCTTGACACCCTTGACGATGTTCTGGTCCGGCTGCGGGATGATGGCGTTGACTTCGCCGTTCTGCAGCGCCGGGACCTCCTGCGCGGAGTCCGTGATCGTCACGAAGGTGATCTTGTCGAAGTAGGGGCCGTCCTTGCCGAACCACTTGGGGTTGGGCACCTCGACGATGGTGGATCCGTCCGACGAGGAGGACTGGATCAGGTACGGGCCCTCAGACCAGGTCGGGACGGTCTTGTCGAACCAGTTCCAGGACTGCTCGATGCCAGTGGCCTGGGCCGACTTGGCGGTGCTCAGCTGCGCGATCGTCGACGACGTGTCGTAGCCGTGCTGGGCGGCCAGGTGTGCCGGCAGGAGGTCGAACAGGCCCTTCCAGTCCGGGTCGAGCTTGCCCGGCTTGAAGGTGACCGTGACGGTCTGGTTGTTGGTGCCGGAACCGACCACCGAGGCGATGTCCGTGTAGCCCGTGGTGGAGGCAGCGCTGACGTTGGGGTCCGCGCCGGACTGGGCCAGCCAGTTGTAGATGAAGTCGTCGGCGTTGATCGCCGTGCCGTCGCTCCAGACCGCCTTCGGGTTGATCACGTACTGGATCGTCTCGGGCGAGGAGCTGGTCAGCGTGGCCGACGTCAACAGGTCGGCGTTGAGAGCGACCGAACCGTCAGGCTGGGGGACGTACGGGTCTCCCGTCGAGGAGTAGATGCCGTTCTCGAGGTAGATGTAGTCCTCGGTGTTGCCGTTGGCGTCGAGCGAGTTCCAGTCGGTGACGTTCTTCTCGATGCCGATCGTGATCGATCCTCCCTTCTTGGGAGTACCGCTGTTGATCGTATTGAGGCCGGTGGTCGACTTGGTGACCGGCGTAGTGGACTTCGCTGCGCTGCTGCTGCTGCAGGCGGTCGCGGCGAGAGCGAGGGCCCCCACCGCGGCTATGCCGCCCGCGAAGCGCCGCTTACCGTACCCAGACATGAGTATGTCAATCTCCTCGCACGCGCTGGCCGGTCTCGTAAACCGGGCTGCTGCTCGTCGGTCCCCACGTAGCGACTCTCGCAGCGCGGGGTCTTGCTGCCTTAGCCGGGGCGCTCTCGCCCGCGTGATTGCACATCGCGAGTTTGTGGAATCACGTTGTGCTTGGCTGAATTTGTAGCGCAGAAATCCCCGTGCAGGACATGGGGTCGCGTCACAATCCGATCAAGAAGTCATGAAGATCGCGACGTGTCATGGGTATGATGGCCTTGCGCCCCGTACATACCCAGGTCCCACGCAACACATCCGCAACAAATGACCACTCGCGCCCCGGGGACAGCGCAGTGCCCGGAGTTCGTCCGGGCACTGTCGTTGAGATCGCAACAGGGTTCCAAAGTACGGACCTGAACGCGCCGGTCAGCTTCGCCGAGGCCGCGGGATCCGGCTCGCGAGCGCCGCGCCGAACACGGCGAGCCCGGCGGTGACGCACAGCGCCACGGCCACCGCGTGCGCCGAGGCGTGCGGCGTCCCGGCTCCGTCCAGGTCGAGGAACAGGGTGCCGACCGTGGCCACGCCGGTAACCTGACCCAGCTGGGTCAGCGTGTTGATCACGCCGCTGGCGTCCGCCGCGTCGGCCGGCGGCACCCGGGAGATGATCAAGCCCATCAGGGGGCTGAAGGCCAGTCCGAGACCGAAGCCCAGCGCGGTCATCAGCGCCCAGCGATCGAATCCGCCGGCGCCGCCGCCCCGCAGCGTCCCGGCCAGCAGCAGCAGGGTGGCGGCGAGCAGCCCGAACCCGGCCACCACGGCCGGCACGTAGAGGCGCTCGGGCAGCCGGCGCCAGGTCATCGAGACCACGAAGACGGCGGCCGCCTGCGGCGCGAAGGCGAGACCGGAGCCGAGCGCGCTGAAGCCGAGGGCGCCCTGCAGGTGCAGGGTGATGGCGAAGAGCAGGCCCATCATCAGCACCATGGACAGGAACAGCGTCCCGACGCTGACCGCGAACCCGGGGTGGCGCAGCACCCGCGCCGGGATGACGGGCGAGCCGCCGCGCCGGGCCAGGCGCGACTCCACCTTGGCGAAGAGCGCGAAGCCGGGCAGCGAGCCGCCGAGCAGCAGCCACCCCCACAGCGGCCAGTGCTCGTCGTGCCCGAGCACCAGCGGCACCACGAAGGCGAGCACGGCCGGGGTGAGCACCGCCACGCCCAGCGGGTCGAGCCCGCGCCCGGGCTCGCCGCGGTCCTTCGGCAGCACCCTGCCGGCGGCGACCAGCACGACGAGGCCGACCGGGACGTTCACCAGGAAGCACGGCCGCCAGCTCCAGCCGAACAGGTCGGCGCTGATGATCAGTCCGCCGAGCACCTGCCCGGCCACGGCGCCGCCGGAGATGACCGCGGTGTACAGGCTCATCGCCTTGATCCGGTCCGGGCCGCTGAAGGTGCGCTGGATCAACGAGAGCACCTGCGGCATCATCACGGCCGAACCGAGGCCCTGAAGCAGCCGGAAGGCCACCAGCGCGCCGGTGCTGGGCGCCAGCCCGCAGGCGAGGGAGGCGAGGGTGAACAGCACCAGCCCGCCGCGGAAGACCCGGCCGTGGCCCCACCGGGAGCCCAGCCTGGCCCCGGTCACGATGAAGACGGCGTAAGAGATCGTATATCCAGATACCGATAGCTGTAGCCCCGCCCCGGAGGAGTGCAGACTACTTCGAATGGTGGGCAGGGCCACGTTCACGATCGCCACGTCGAGGATGGCCATGAAGTAGCCGAGCAGAATCACCGTCAGCACGGCCCCGGGCCGGGACGCGCCGGTCGGCGTGGAGGACCCGGCCAAGGCCGGAGCAGGGATGGATGAGGATGAGGACCCTGCGGAAGCGGTCAGTGTGGAAGTCGCCATGTGACTATGGTCAGAGGATTGTGATCGTCATACCTAGAGCCTGGTTATCCTGGTACCGGCAGCACCCGGCAGCCGGCCGGGCGGGGCGTGACACGGGGGTGTGACGAACGTGGCGGTGGAGAACGGAGCGGCGCGCAGGGCGGAGCTGGCGGAGTTCCTGCGCTCCCGACGCGAACGCATCACCCCGGAGCAGGCCGGCCTGCCGCCCGCGCCGCGCCGGCGCACCCCGGGCCTGCGCCGCGAGGAGGTGGCCCAGCTCGCCGCCGTCGGCGTGACCTGGTACACCTGGCTCGAGCAGGGGCGCCCGATCAACGCGAGCACGCAGGTGCTGGACGCGATCGCCCGCACCCTCAAACTGGACACCGCGGAGCACCGGCACCTGTACGTGCTGGCCCAGGTCCCGGACGTGGCCCAGGCCGAGGCCGATCTGGCCGCGCTGCCCGCCACCCTCCGACCGATCCTGGACGGGATGGGCCACATGGCGGCGGTGCTCAACGAGCGCTTCGACCTGATCGCGACCAACAGCCGGTTCGACGCCGTCTTCCCGTCGCTTCTGGACCAGGACGGCCCGCAACGCAACACCCTGTGGTGCACCTTCCTGCTGCCGGCCTGCTGCCACCCCTTCGTCAACCGGCACGAGACGATCCCCGCGCTGGTGGCCACGCTGCGCGGCGCCTACGCCCGCCACATCGGCGAACCGCACTGGGACGAGTTCATCAAGGACCTGCTCGAGCGCAGCCCGGACTTCGCCGAGCTGTGGTCGCGCAACGACGTGGCCGGCTTCGGCCGGATGCAGCGGGTGTTCTACCAGCCGGCCGTCGGCCTGCTGCGCTACGAGATGAGCACCTTCGGCGTGCTGGACGCGCCCGGGGTCCGGATGAACGTCTTCGTCCCCGCCGACGAGGAGACCCGGCTCGCCGAGGCGAAGCTGGCCGTCGGCGACGCGGAGCACCCCGAGGTGCTGTCCTGCGGCCACACCTGGGACGAGTGGATCCACACCCGCGCCACGGTCGGGCCGGTGGCCTGAAGCTCGCCTCGGGGCCGGAGCGTGATCGTCGACGCGGGACCGCCCGCCCACTCGTTGCGTTGTCGGGGCGGGCTGGGGTTTCAAGATCTCGTCTCCGGCGCGGGCCCTTCCCTCGGAGAGAGATGCCGGGGTCTGTGGGGTGCTGACGTCGGCGGGGCGGACTGGGGTTCGGGATGGTGAGGTTGCGGGGGCGTGCTCTCTCCTCGGCCGGGCCCCCGGAGGCAATCAGGAACCTGCCGGGAGGTCAAGCGGCGCGGTGGCTTGGGCTGGTGGCGGATTTTGCATGGCGCCGCTTGACCTCCCGGCAGAACCCTGATCGGGCTTCGCCTGCCCGACCGAGGAGAGAGCACACCCCCTGAGGATCGGTACGAGCTGTGCTCGGCCCGAGACCCGTCCCGTGGCCCGGCCTCAAGGGGAACACCCACGATGCGGAAGGATTCTGCATCGCCGTTCCGGGTCGCTTGTTCCATCTCTACTACTTCAACGCCGGAAAGCGCGCTCGAGTGCCCGGAAATCTCCAGTATTTTTACTTATACGGCGAAAGCTGGATTCACGGCTTTTGTCGGTGGCGGCGTCTAGCATGGAAGAGTACGGGGGATCGGACTTGCGACGGGAGGGGTGGTGGACGGGATGGCTGCGCGGACGGCGTCAGGGGTGCGGCCGAAAGCAGTGCAGGATTTCCCCTCGGGGTGCGGCCGGGCCACGCGATCCTGCGCGGTACGCGAGCACCGGGCGGATCGGACCGGGGCGATGCAGAATCCTTCCGCATCGAACGCGGCCGGCCTGCGGGATTCTGCCGCGAGGCCTGGGATCAAGGTCGATCGCACCAAGGCAATGCACGATTCAACAGCAAGCATGACCCGGGCGCCGATCCTTCACGCGGATCACAGATCCGGATGGCAGGACCACGGCGATGCAGAATCCTTCCGCGCCGAGCGCGGCCGGGCCACGGGCCGGGGCTCAGCCCGAGCGCAGCTCGCACCACTCCCCCAGGGGGTGGGCTCTCTCCTCGGTCGGGCAGGCGAAGCCCGATCAGGGACCTGCCGGGAGGTCAAGCGGCGCCATGCAAGATCCAGCATCAGCGGAAGCCACCGCCGCTTGACCTCCCGGCAGGTCCCTGATTGCCTCCGGGGACCAACCGAGGAGAGAGCACACACCCGCAACCCCACCACCCCCAACCCCAACCCGCCCCACCACGCCAGCACCCCACCAACCCCGGCATCTCTCTCCGAGGGAAGGGCCCGCCGGCAGCGATTTTCATCTTGAAACCGCAGCCCGTCCACCCGCCAACGCAACGGGTGGGCGTGGACAGGCAAACCAGGCGACGCAAAGCGGCCGCCCCCACCCCGACAACCACCCCGACCCGACTAGCCATCCATCCCACCAGCACCCAGCCGATCATCAATTCGCTCTAGATGGCCTAAACGGCCTAGGCAGGCCCGCGTGGTCCCGAGACGGGCAGCTTCGGCACGCATTGCGCCCGCGAATCCGGGAACCCGGACGCCATGAGTCTTGAACACGCTCCGTCACCAGTGGATACGGTCACCAGCGCCGTACGCATCCCGATCGAGGAAGGCGCCCACCTGAACGCGGACCTGAGCGTGCCGGTCGGGGCCAGTTCGGCGGTGATCTTCGCGCACGGGACCGGCAGCTCCCGGCACAGCCCGCGCAACCGTGCCGTCGCCGAGGTGCTGCAGCGGGCCGGCGTCGCCACCCTCCTGCTCGACCTGCTCACCGAGCGCGAGGAGGAGATCGACGACGTGACCGCCGAGTACCGCTTCGACATCCCGCTGCTCGGCCGGCGCACCACCGCCGTGGTCGACCGGCTGGCCGAGCAGCCGGGCACGCGCGGACTGCCGGTGGGGCTGTTCGGGGCGAGCACCGGCGCGGCGGCGGCGCTGATCGCCGCGGCGGAGCGGCCGGAGCGGGTCACCGCGGTGGTCTGCCGGGGCGGCCGGGTGGATCTGGCCGAGGACGTGCTGGACCGGGTCCGGGCGCCGGTGCTGCTGATCGTCGGCGGCCGCGATCCGCAGGTGCTGGCGCTCAACCGGGACGCCGCCGACCGGCTCACCGCGCCGCACCGGCTCGAGGTGGTCCCCGGCGCCACCCACCTGTTCGCCGAGCAGCACGCGCTCGAGACCGTCGCGCTCGCCGCCCGGCTCTGGTTCACCCGGCCCGGGCCCGAACCGTCCACCGTCGGCTGAGATCGGCCGGCTCCGGTTCACACCACATGACATTCGCGTGAATCCCGCACCGTGGTTCACGTGAATCCGCATGCCGTCAAATGTGCGGAAAGTTTCACCGAGTTCGTCCCGACGGCAGCACCTACATGGCCGTGACCTGCAAGGATACAGCGCGCTTCAGCTCGAATGTTTCGTCTCGAAATAGCCGTGTTCACATTACGCGTCAGCGCTCTTACGCTCAAATCGACTCATCCACCCATACCTTCAAGGAGGGCTGGGAAAATTTTGAGACGACAACGCAGAACGCTGCGTGCCTTGCTGATCGCGACCCTGTGCGCGCTGGCGGCGACGGTTCTGGCCGCGGCCCCCGCCTCGGCGCACGGCGCCATGGAGTCGATCGGCAGCCGCACGTACCTGTGCTACGAGGACGGGCTGACCTCTACCGGCCAGATCGTGCCGCAGAACTCCGCCTGCCAGGCGGCCATCGCGTCGAGCGGCACCACCCCGCTCTACAACTGGTTCGCCGTGGGCAACCGCTCCGGCGCCACCAGCGGCGAGACCAGCGCGCTGATCCCCGACGGGGACCTGTGCAGCGGCGACAGCAACTACTTCGATTTCTCCGGCTTCAACTCGGCGAACGCCAACTGGCCGAAGACCCACCTGACCTCCGGATCCTCCGTCCAGATCAAGTACAACATGTGGGCGGCGCACCCGGGGACCTTCTCGCTCTACATCACCAAGCCGGGCTGGGACTCCACCCAGCCGCTGACCTGGGCTGACCTGGAGCCGACGCCGTTCTCCACGGCGACGAACCCGCCCTCGGTGGGCAGCCCGGGCAGCGTGAGCAGCTACTACTACTGGAACGCCACGCTGCCGACCGGCTACACCGGATACCAGATGATCTACTCGATCTGGGCCCGGTCGGACAGCACCGAGACGTTCTACGGCTGCTCCGACGTCGTGTTCGACGGCGGCAACGGCAACGTGACCGGCCTCGGCACCAGCGGCGGCACGCCGCCGCCCGAGGTGGCGTGCACCGCGGTCGAGACGATCACCAGCACGTGGCCCGGCGGATACCAGGCCTCGACGACGATCACCAACCCGACCACCAGCACGATGAACAAGTGGCACGTGAGCTGGGACGAGCCGAACGGCGAGGCCATCAGCAGCGCCTGGAACGGCACGCTGACCTCGGCCGGCACTCTGGCCACAGTCAACAGTGCCGCCTGGAACGGCGTGCTCGCGGCCGGCGCGAGCACCAGCTTCGGATTCACCGCCAACTACACGGGCACCCCGGCGGCGCCCAGCAGCATCTCCTGTCAGAGCCCGTAATCACGGATCGGCGGGATCGTGGGCGGCCACCGGAGCCATGCGGCTCCGGTGGCCGCCCACGGCCCGTTCCGCCGCGGCCGGTTCCACCTCCACCCCTGAAAGGCGTGTCATCGTGCTGATTGATTCCGTGTCTCACCGCCGTCGGCGCCGGGCCCTGGCGGCGGGGTTGGCCGCCGGACTCGCGCTGAGCGCGGCCGCGTGTTCGACCTCTGCCACCGCGGCGCCCTCCTCCGGGGCGACCGGGATGGACATGGGCCAGACCGGCGGCGGCGACATGCCCGGCATGGGCGACGTCACCGCCGCGCCGACCACCGCCGCGTTCGCCGCCGCGGCGCCGACCGGAACCGGCCTGTCGAGCAGCCTGCACGGCTACAGCCTGGTCCCGGCCGCGCACACCGTGGCCGCCGGCAAGTCGAGCATGTACAGCTTCCGGATCGACGGTCCGGACGGGAAGGCCGTCACGAGATATCAGACCTATGAGAGCGAATTCGTTCTCTGTTACATCATCCGCTCGGACCTGACCGAGTTCAGCTATCTGCAGCCGGCCATGCGCCAGGACGGCACCTGGACCGTCACCCTGCCGGCGCTGCCCGCGGGCTCCTACCGCACTTTCGCCACGTTCGCGGCGCCCGACTCGAGCCAGGGCACGCCGTTGACCTACCAGCTCTCCACCCCGTTCACCGTCCCCGGCGCCGCCGACCCGTCGCCCGCACCCGCGCCGGCGTCCAGCGCGACCACGGACGGCTACACCGTCTCGCTCACCGGGAGCCCGAAGGCGGGGAGGACCGGGCCGCTCAGCATCGTCGTGTCCAAGGGCGCAAGCGTCGTCGAGTCCTTCCAACGGTATCTGGACTCTTATGTGCACCTGACCGCGTTCCACGCCGGAGATCTGGCCTTCGCCCAGATCCTCTCGCTCGGCGGCGTGAACGCCTCCACCGGCGCGATGACCGCCGAGGCGCTGTTCCCGGAGGCCGGAACCTGGCAGGTGTTCGTCCAGTTCGACGCGGGCGGCACGGTCCACACGGCCGTGCTCACGGTCAACGTGGCCTGATTCCTTGGACCACGAACCCTGACGGGGTGCGGGCCGCCGGATGCCAGGCCCGCACCCCGTCAGGGTTGTCAAACGCTCAGCAGCCGATCCGCCCGCTGCTCAGGGCGACGTCGTCGAACCAGAGGGTGTCGTTGCCGCCCCCGCCGTAGCTCTCCCAGCCGAGCTTCAGGTCGGTCAGCTTCGGCCGCCAGGAGGCGCCGTTGCCGGAGAGCCACTGGTCGCTGACGTTGGAGACCGGCGTGCCGTTCTCGCTCAGGCCGGCGATCTGGCTGCCGTTGATCCAGGTGGTGATGGCCCCGGTGGAGCCGTTCACCTGGAGCTCGACGCAGTTCCAGGTGTTGATCGGCAGCGCGGTGCTCTGCGCCACCCCGGCCGGGCTCTGGTCGGGCAGCGTCTGGTCGTCCTCCTGCCGGTTCCACATCAGCGCGCCGTCCTGCCCGCCGAAGCGCAGGTCGGTGTTGCCCTCCGAGGAGTCGTTCATCGCCACGAAGGTGACGTGCCCGGTGGGGAGCGCCGTCGTGTGCTTGACGTAGAACCGTACGTCCCACACCGGCCCGGCCAGGCCCATGTCGGCGGCGTCGCGGATGAACACGTGGTTGCAGTACCCGTCGACGCCGACCACCTTGGCCGACTTGGTCCCGGCGTGTGCCGTGGTCGAATCGATCGCCGCCGTGCCGCTGCCGGAGCAGTCGAGGTTGTAGACGCTCCAACGGCCCGAGGGGACCGAGGACGTCTGGTTCTCGAAGCCGTCGCAGAAGACCACGCCGGTCACGGTGCAGCCGGAGCCGGTGGAGACGCCGGTCGGCGACGCGCTCGCGCTCGCCGAAGCGGAGGCCGAGGCCGAGGCCGAAGCGGATGCCGACGCGCTGGCCGAGGCCGACGCGGACGGGCTCGCGCTACGGCTCGCCGAGGCGCTGGCCGAGGCTGAGGCCGACGCGGATGCGGACGCCGACCCGCCTCCGCCGCACGAGACCCCGTTGAGGGCGAAGTTCGTCGGCGTGTCGTTGGTGCCGGACCAGGTGCCCTGGAACCCGAACTGAATGCTGCCGCCGGCCGCGACGGCGCCGTTGTAGGACTCGTTGGTCGCGGTCGCCGCCTTGCCGCTCTGGGTGACCTGGGCGTTCCAGGCCGAGGTGATCTGCTGATTGCCGTCGAAGCTCCAGCTGACCGTCCACGCCGTCAGCGCGCCGCCCCCGTTGGTGACGCTGACGTTGGCGGTGAACCCGCCGGTCCACTGGTTGACCTGATAGCCGACCGAGCACGGGGCCGTCGCCGCGGCCGCCCCGCTCGAGCCGATAGCAGCCGGCAGCGTGGCGGCCACGGCGGCCACCGCCACCGCCGCAGCGAGCAGTCCCCGGCGCCGACGCGCGTCGACGGATCCGTCGGACGGGCGCCGGAATCGCTGTCTCAAGTTCGGCATGTGCGCGCTCCTCCTCGTTCACGTCTCGACGCCATCGCGTCAGACGCAGGCTGCGCCCGGCCCGCCGACCCGACAAGAGTCAGGGCCCGTATTCAGCATGCTCGGCGCCGTGACCTGCGCCCGCGCCGGACGCCGCGTGAACCTTCCATCGCGGTTCCGGAACGAGCGCGCTCGCCGCCGGCTCCGATCCCCCGCCGTCTAGGCCGCGGCCGAGCGCGAAGGCCCCTTCTCCCAGACCGGCACCGGCGCCAGCCCCTGCTCCGCGCGGGCGCGATCAGTGAGCTCCTGGATGAGAACGGTCTTCGCCGTGGCGTAATCGCCCGCAGCGATCCCCGTGGCCGCGATCCGCCGCTTCAGATCGCCATAGCGCACGGCGGCATCCGGGTCGCGGCGCAGAAAGTCGCGCAGAATGCGCTGGTTCCGCGTCGGCCAGCTCTCCAGCGTGACGACGTGCAGGATGTGTGACCGGACGCTGTCGACGGCGCGGACGTACAGCAGCCGGTCGACCATGCCGTTCTGGTGGCGGGCATACCCGATGCTGCCGAGCGCCGCCACGTGCTTCGCGAACGTCTCGAGGCTTCCCACGGCAGCCATCAGGCGATGATGGGCTTCGCGGCCAAGCCCGGCACGGCAGTGGAGCCGATGTGTTCGATCTCTGCGAATGCGCCCGGCAGCGCCGAACCCAGCTCCGCGATCGCGTCGGCGGCTCGCGCGGGCCAGGCGGGGTCGTAGTCGACGATCTGGATACCGAAGTTCGAAGGCATGAATGCATCCTGACGCACGGCGTCAGAGTCCTGCTCGGTATTACGGCACCAGCGCGCCGCTCAGTACCTCGCGCCCGGCCGCATGGTCGCCCTCCCAGCCGAGCGCCGGATCCCCTGACGACAGCCGGTTCCACAGCATCAGCAACAGGTTCGGCGCCGTGGAGGCTACCGTGGCGACCGGATTTCCCGGGCCGAGCACCCAGGATGCGTCGGTGTCCGTGGCGAGCAGCCGTACCGCCGTGGTTGGGCTCGCTGCGCGGCCGAGCGCGATCTGGCGCGGCGCAATGGTATCGATGACCTCTGCTATGCCCTCTCCCGCCAGCTCCGGGTCCATCCCGCTGTCGATGCCCAACGCGTGCTCGGCATCCCAGCGGTGAAGCAGAGTCTCCAGGCATCGGCGCCGACGCCAGAAGCCGACGGTATGGGGCGGATAGATCGTCCACGCATCCTGCGAAGGATCCTGCTGCAGCACCTCGAGCAGGCTGGCGCCGGTGCGGTCGAACCAAGCCGCCAGCTCGACCGGGTCCGTCGGCGCTTCAGGAGCCTGATAGTCCCCGCGACCTTCGCGCACGGCCGCCACGACCCATTCGTTGGACCGGCCGAGATGCTCCGCCAGGTCTCGCAGGGTCCAGTCGCCGCAGGTGGTGACCCGCGCAGACAAGTCACCGCACAGACACGTCGCAAAGGCCTGCAGCTCGCGGCGCAGGTGGACGAGAAACTCAGCGGGATCCACAACGGGAGCCTACGCCGCTGCCGACAGCCGACGGCCGGCGGCCGGCGGGCGCTGAGACGCGGCGCCACGGCGTCAGTGGTGGTGCCCGCCCCCGGCATCGAAGCCGCCGTGGTCTGTGTGGTGGTGCGAGGGGCCGAGGCCGTTGTGGCTGTGGTGCGTGTTGTGGTCGTGCGCCACGCCGTGGTGGACGTCGTGCTGCGCGGGGAAACTGTCCGGGCCGGAGAGCACCGAGGCGGGCGCGGCCGCGTCGAGCGAGGCCAGGACTACCACGCTCAGCAGCCAGCTCGCCGGATCCTGGGTCGGCACTGCCGCCGCCGCGGATGCGGATGTGGGGCGTTTGCGGGCGATCTGGCGCAGGCGGGCGCGTGCCTGGGCGCCGTGGCCGCCGGGGTAGAGCGCCTCGTCGAGACCGGCGACGTGGACGAGGCTGGCGAAGGCGGCCTGATCTGGTGTCAGCTCGCCGGTCGAGGCGGCGATCGCGTCGAGCCGGGCGCGCACCTGCTGGACGCGGCCGAGGTCGAGGACGTGCCAGCGGTTGACCCGGAACAGGCCGAGGGTGCGGTGTTCCTCGAGACGCACCACGCCTTTCCCGGCCAGGCGCTCGAGGTAGCGCTCGCGCAGGCCCGGCCGGGCGCTCGCGATCCAGGCCTGCGGCGGGCGGCCCGCGCCGCGCTTGCAGATGTCGGCGAGCGCGGCGTCGAGGAGCGCGTCGCCGGTCTTGTGCGGATCGAGCACGCGGATGCGGCCGGCCGGGTCGAGACGGCCCAGTTCCGCGAGGAGCAGAAGCTCCGCGCCGGACAGGGCGAAGCGGAGCTTCTGCTGGGCGTGCATCGTTCCGTTCGGCCGCAGCGCGAGCAGGACCAGGTCCTCCCCCATGGTCGTTTCCATACTTTGATTCTCTCCGCCCCGTCTCCCGGCAAACGCCCCGGTCAGGAGTACCACTGGCGCGCCAGGGCGAGCGCTTCGGCGGGCTGCGGCCAGCTCGCCGCGCGCGCCGGGCCGGCGGTGGTCAGGCGCTCGCGCAGCCGCGGGTCGGCCTCGATCCGGTGCACGGCCTCGGCGAGCGCGGACGCGTCGTTCCACGGCACGAGCAACGCCGCGTCGCCGACCAGCTGCGGCAGGCCGCCGACGGCCGTGGCCACCACGGGCAGACCCGCGCGCAACGCTTCCTGCACCACCAGGGCACGGGCTTCCCACTGCGACGCCAGGACGAACACGTCCGCTGCTTCGAGCAGGTCCGCGATGTCGGTGCGGTGGCCGAGCAGCGTCGCCGGCAGGCTTCTGGCGGCGATGCGGGCGGCGAGTTCGCCGCGCTGGGGCCCGTCTCCGGCGATCACCAGGCGGACCGGGCCGGTGGTCAGCATCTCCAGCGCGTCGAGCAGTACCGACATGCTCTTCTGCGGAGCGAGCCGGCCGATGCTCAGAAGCAGCAGCGCGTCCTCCTCGACGCCGAGCGCGGCGCGCATATCCGACCTCGAACTCGCAGCCTTGGGCAGCTCCGGTGCCGGCACCGGCACGAACGCGGCCGCCTTGGCCCCCAGGGATCTCGCTCGATGGACGAGGTCTGCCGAGGCCCCCAGCACGACGTCCGCGGGACGGATCGCGACCATCTCGACCGCGCGCGCGTCGACCGCGTTGTGCAGTGTGACGACGCGCCGGGGCCGCCGGGCCCGGCTCACCCCGAGCAGCGCGAGGTTGACCGCCGCGGCCGCCTTGACGCCATGCGCGTGGACGACCTCCGGCCGCTCACGCATCAATCTCCTGCGAAGGTTCGGCAGATCGGCCGGGTTGCGCCGCAGATCGACCGTGACCACCGCCACCTCGTCGCCCGCCGCGACGCAGTGCTCTGCGAGCGCGCGCACGTAGACGCCGATGCCTCCCGTGCTCGGCCCGAGCACCTGCATGACGCGCATCAGCGCCGCCGCCTGGTCCGGCTGCGGAAGCGGTCCAGCAACGGCCGCAGCTGCGCGCCGTCGAACGGCAGCACCACGCCCACGTACAGCGCCAGTGCGACGACCGTGCACAGCGGCCCGACGAGCAGCGCGGCGCGGGCGCTGGTCCAGCCGAAGCCGATGCCGATCCACCAGCCGGCGCCGCCCGCGACCACCGCCGCGAGAGCACCGGCCAGCGCGGTCCGGCCGAGGCCCGCGAACGCGCCGGGGCCCACCCGGCGGTGCACAGCGCGCAGCAGCAGGAGCCCGGCCAGCGACATCCCGAGCGAGTTGCCGACGCCCAGTGCGGTGACCGGCTGGGAGCGCCAGACGAAGATGAGCACCGCGTCCGCGGCAAAGACCACCAGCCAGCCGATCGACGTGGCCGAAGCCGCGTCCCGGCCGTACCCCGAGGCGTAGAGCACCCGGCCCAGCAGCGCGATCGCCGCGTAGCCCAGCAGCCCCGGCGCGAACGCCAGCAGACCGCCGGCCATCGACGCGGCGCCCGGGCCGGCGCTGCCGTGCGAGATGAACAGGCTCGACATCGGCCAGGCCACCGCCGCGAGCAGGCTCGCGCCCGCGAAGCCGGCCAGGGTCACCGCCCGCGCGGTCGCCGCGATGCCGGCCCGGTACGCCGGCTCGTCCTCGCTGTCGGCGAGCGCGGCGAGCTCGGTGAAGGCGCTGGTCGCGATCGGCACCACGAGCACCGCGTAGGGGAGCAGGTACACCGCCCAGCTGAAGTTGTAGACGGTCAGGGCGCCGCCGGTCGGGTCCGCGTAGTTCGTCAGGAACACCACGCCGAGCACCGCGCAGTTCTGCGCCACCAGCGTGATCATTCCGGCGGCGGCCAGCTGCCGCGCCTGGCGGGCGACGCCCGGGGCGAACCGCAGCGTCGGACGGATCCGGAAACCGGCCCGGCGCGCGGCCGGGACCAGGCTGAGCGCGAGCGTCGCCACGCCGAGCGTGGTGCCGATGCCCAGCACCAGCCAGGCGCCCTCGGTCAGCCGGCCCAGGTCGTCCGCGGCCCGCGGGTCGAGCACCCCGAAGGCCGAGTACGTGGCCACCATCACCAGGCTGGAGAGCAGCGGCGCTATCGCCGGGGAGAAGAACCTGCGGTCGGCCTGCAGCGCGGCGGAGAGCACCACGGCCACGCCGTAGAGCGGGATCTGCGGCATGAACAGGATCAGGAAGCGCCCGACCTGGTCCGGATACGTCCCGGCCGGCCCGTGCGGGCCGGCGATCAGCGCGCCGAGCGGTATGGCCAGCCCTATGCCGAGCAGGCACAACGGCAGCAGCACGCCGACCGCCCAGGTCAGCAGGGCCGAGACGGTGCGCGAGGCGTAGCCGCGTTCGCCCCGGCCCAACGGCCCGGCCAGCAGCGGCACCGCCACCCCGGCCAGCGCGCCGCCGGCCACGATGTCGAAGATGGTGTTCGGGATCTGATTCGCCGAGTTGTACGCGTCGGCCAGGTCGCCGTGCCCGACGGTGTGCGAGAAGACCAGGGTGCGCAGGAAGCCGAAGAGCCGGGAGAGCACGGTGACCCCGGCGATCATCGCCGCGGCCCGGGCCACCGAAGCGCCGCCGCTGAAGGACCCCGGCGAGTCGGACCGGTGCAGCTCGTCGACCGGTTCGAGCAGCGGGTCGTCGAGCCCGCGCGGGCCCGGCGGGTGCCGCCGGGACGGACGGGCCGGCTCCGCCGGCGGCGCGGACGCCGCCGAGACCGGCCGGCCTTGAGCGCGGGACTGCTCAGCCACGGGTATCCGGGTCGTGCGGCGGATCGTCGAGGTCGGCGGTGAGCACGGGGTCGGCCTCGGCCGCCCGGGCGGCCTGCGCGGGCACCTTGGCCTCGGTGACGGGACGGCGCCCGAGCCGGTCGAACGCGTCCAGCGGCGGGCACGCCGCGATCAGCCGGGTGAAGGAGACCTTCTCGCCGGCCAGGGTCACCGCCGTGAGCGCGGCCGCGCGCCACACCAGCCCGGCCCGCGACGCGCCGGCCGCCGCGGCCACGCCG
Organism: Actinospica robiniae DSM 44927; assembly: GCF_000504285.1. NCBI lineage: Bacteria > Bacillati > Actinomycetota > Actinomycetes > Catenulisporales > Actinospicaceae > Actinospica > Actinospica robiniae. Next base: position 4,104,914 of record NZ_KI632511.1, read on the forward strand.
AGCAGCGCGCCGAGGGCGTTGGCGCCGGCGTCGCCGAGCATCGCGCGCTCGCCGAGGTCCTCCGGCAGCAGCGCCGCCGCGGCGCCGAGCCCGGCCGCGCCGAGCACGAGGGCGCCGCGGTCCTCGGCCGGGCCGGCGGACCGGCGGACCAGGCCGGGGCCGGCGACCACGGCGGCCGCCTTCACCGCACGGCCCGGGCGCAGATCCAGCAGGTTGACGGCGTTCGCCGCGCCCGCGACCACGATCCCGGCCAAGGCCTTGTCCAGCACGCTGCCGCGCCGCACCAGGGCGCCGCAGCCGAGCCCGAGCGCGCCGATGCCGACGAGCTTGACGCCGCCGGTGGTCAGCTCGCCGTTCTTGAGGGCGCTGAGATGCCCGCGCAGTCCGCGCCGATCCGCGGTGCCGTAGAGGTCGTCGTAGGCGCCCAGCGCGCCCGCGCCGAGCGCGGCGGCGACCCCGGCGGTGCGCACCCGCGGCGCGAGCCCGGGGGCCAGCCACACGGCGGCGGCCGCGCCCGCGGCGTACGCCGGGCCCTCGAGCAGGGTGACCTGCTCGCCGCGGTGGTTGAGCCGGTTCCACCGCTCCGGGGCGAACAGCGCCGCGCCGAACGCCGCGCCCGCGCCGGGGTCGGTCCGGCGGGTGAGCCGCTGGGCCCCGCGCAGGCCGAGCCGCGCTCCGGCCGCTCCCACCGCCGCCGTCAGCAGTGCTGTGGCCGTCGCGTTCCGCATCGCCCGATCCGCCCTTAGCCTCATCGTCCGTCCTGCCCGCACCCGCTCCGCCCGCCCGCGCCGGTCAGCCGAGGCCGGCCAGGTTCGGCGGGACCAGCCCGTCGTTGTCCACGCCGGTGCCGTAGTGCCCGGCCACCGACGTACCGCCGCCCTGCAGCAGCTCGGCGAGGCAGAACACCGAGGCTACCTGTCCCATCGGCGAGTCGGTGTTATCGACGGTGGGGATGTCGTGCACGGAGACGGAGTCGGCGATCACCGCGGAGATCAGCCCGCCCTTGTCCGCGGACTGCCCGGAGCCGCCCACCACCGGCAGCGCCCCGCCCGCGCGCAGCGCCTGGGCGAGGGCCAGATACGTCTGGTTCTGGGCGTCGGTGCCGGTGCCGCTCGGCGCGGCCAGGTAGGTCAGGTTGGCCGGTCCCCACGCGGTCGGCGGGACGGTCATGGTGATCATGCCGTCCTTCTGGAAGTCCTGGAGCGTCTCGAGCGCGTCGGCCGGCGTCATCGCCGCGGTCGAGCCCGCCAAGGGGGTGCCGCTCCCCGCCCCGGCGCCGGGCGACGCGTTCGTCTTCGCGCCCACCGCCGTCGAGGGCGCGGTCGTCGGCGTCGACGAGGGCGAGGTGGACGGGTGGGCCGGCGCGGTCGAACCCTGCTGCGCCGCGGTCAGCGCCTCGCCGAGCAGCCGCGCCGCCTGCTGCTGCACGGTCGTGCCGGCGAGGGTCTGGCCGGCCGGGGTGTGCCGGGTGAGCAGGGCGGTCAGCTGCTGGCGCGAACCGTCGGCGGTGAACGAGGTGTTGATCGTGGTCTCGCTGCAGATCGAGGCGCCGCTCTGCTTCTGCAGCAGCGTGGCCATCGTGCCGTAGGCGTCCGCGTCCGCGCCGGCGATCTGGACCACCGCGACGCAGCCGGCGTCGAGCTGGTGGGCCACCAGGCCGGCCGCGGTGGCGGAGATGTACTTGTCCCGCTGCTCGACCTCGCCCTTGAGCTCGTTGATCTGCTCCTGCTGGCTCTTGATCTGCGAGTTGGACTGGGCCAGGCTGCCGCGCAGGCTGTCGGCCAGCCCCTTGGACAGGATGGACGCGCCGATCACCAGTCCGACGGTCAGCGCCAGGAACACCGCCACGATCGACACGACGTGGTACCGGAAATCGATCACGAGAAGAGCCCCTGCACCCAGAAGACGAAGTTGTCCCAGTATCCGCGCAGCACTTCCCCGTACGCGCCGGCCCAGGGCGAGACCGCGACCGCGGCCACCAATGTGACCACCGCGGCGGCGATCAGCAGCAGCAGCGAGCCGGAGGAGATCTGGCTGCGGTAGAGGCGGGAGACGCCCTTGGCGTCGACCAGCTTGCCGCCCACCCGCTGCCGGGTCAGGAAGGTCGAGGCCATGCCGGAGCGGCCCTTGTCCAGGTACTCGATCAGCGTGGTGTGCGTGCCCACGGTCACGATCAGCTTGGCGCCCTTCTCGTCGGCGAGCAGCAGCGCTATGTCCTCGCTGGTGCCGGTGGCCGGGAAGACGACGCCGTCCAGGCCGAGCCCGTGCAGCCGGTCCAGGCCCGGGGCCTTGCCGTCGCGGTAGGCGTGCACCACCATCTCCGCGCCGCATGTCAGGGCTTTGTCGGAGACCGAGTCCATGTCGCCGACGATCAGGCCGGGCTTGTATCCGGCCTCGATGATGGCGTCCGCGCCGCCGTCCACGCCGATCAGCACCGGCCGGAACTCGCGGATGTAGGGGCGCAGCGCGGCCAGGTCCTCTCGGTGGTGGTAGCCGCGCACCACCACGAGCACGTGCCGGTCCGCGAGGTCGGTGCGGATGTCCGGCACGCCCACGCCGTCGAGCAGCAGCTCGCGTTCCTTCTGCAGGTACTCGAGGGTGTTCTCGACGAAGGTCTCGAGCTGCGCGGACAGGCCGAACCTGGCCTCGTCCATGGCGGCGAGCACGAACGCCGCGTCGAGCAGCCGGCCGGCCGCGAGCGGGACGTCGCCGCGCAGCAGGATGTTGCCCTCCACCCGGACCCGCTCGCCCTCCTTGGCGATCTGGAACAGCTCGTCGCCGACCTCGTCGATCAGCGGGATGCCGGCGGTGACCAGGATCTCCGGGCCGAGGTTGGGGTAGCGCCCGGTGATCGAGACGGCGGCGTTGAGCACGGCCGCGGGCCGCGCGGCGACCAGCGCCTCGGCGGCGACTCGGTCGATGTCCTCGTGGTCGATCAGCGCGATGTCGCCCGGGCGCAGCCGCTTGGTGAGGTTCTTGGTGCGCCGGTCCATCCGCAGCGTCTGCTCCCCGAGCGTGGCGTCGGGGGCGCGCGCCTCGTCGGGGTCCTCGTTCCGGGCGCGCCGGGCGCGCGTGCTGCTGCTCATGGTCTCCCCCATCCTGCCAGGTCCCCGGGCCTGCGCGCGTCCGGCCCGGGATCTTCTCGCCGGATCTTCAGGCCGCGCCGGAGCCGGCCCGCCCCCGCTCGGCCGCCGCCGCGTCGACGAGCTCGCGCGCGTGGTCCTTGGCGGAGTCGGACTCGGTGTGCCCGGAGAGCATCCGGGCGATCTCGGTATAGCGGTCCGCGTCGGCGACCACGGTCACGTCCGAGGAGGTGACCGCGCCGGCGGTGTCCTTGGCCACCACCAGCTGCCGGTCGGCGAACGCGGCGACCTGCGGCAGGTGGGTGACCACGATGACCTGGCAGCTGCGGGCGAGCCGGGCCAGCCGGCGGCCCACCTCGATCGCCGCCTGGCCGCCCACACCCTGGTCGACCTCGTCGAACACCAGGGTCGGGACCGGGTCGGCGCCGGCGAAGACCACCTCGATGGCCAGCATGACCCGGCTGAGCTCGCCGCCGGAGGCGCCCTTGGCGATCGGCAGGAACGGCGCGCCGGGGTGCGGCGCGAGCAGCAGTTCCACCTCGTCCCGGCCGGACGGGCCGAACTCCTCCCGGCCGTTGACCCGCACCTCGATCCGGGCGTGCGGCATGGCCAGCGCGGCCAGCTCGGTGCCGACGGCGGCGGCGAAGGTGCCCGCCGCCTCCGTGCGCAGCGCGCTGACCTGGTCGGCGAGCGGGGCGAGGCGCGCGTGCAGGTCGTCCCGGCGGCCGGTCATCTCGTCGATGCGGCCGTCGTCGCCCTCGAGCTCGGCCAGCCGCAGCGCGGCGCGCTCGCCCCAGGCCAGCACGGCGCCGACGGTGACCTCCGGCTCGGCCTCGAGGTAGCGCCCGACGTGGCGGCACAGCGCGTCCAGGTCGGCCACCCGCTCGTGCGCGTGCTCGAGCCGGGCCGGGTCGGCCTCGATCCCGGCCAGGTAGCCGGCCAGGTCGGCGGCGGATTCGGTCAGCTGCCAGTAGAGGTCTTCCAGCCGGCCGGCCAGCGCGGCGAGCGCCGGGTCCTTGTCCTTCTCCGGATCCAGCGCGCGGCGGGCGTGGTTGAGCAGGGTCAGCGCGTCGCCCACGGACTCCGGGGAGTCCTGGGCGCTCAGGGCCTCGTGCGCGCGGGCGGCCGCGGTGCGCAGCGACTCGGCGCTGCCCAGGCGGTCGATCTCGGCGACGAGCTCCTCGCGCTCGCCCTCGCGCGGCTCGGCCTTCTCGATCTCGGCCAGGCCGTAGCGCAGCGCGTCGGCCTCGCGGAACCGCTCGGCGGCGCGGGTGGTCAGCTCGTCGATCTCGGCGCAGACGGCCTTGTACTCCGTATATGCAGCGCGGTAGGCGCCGAGCACGCCCAGCAGCGGTTCGGCGGCGTACCGGTCGAGCGCGTCGCGCTGGCGCGCGGGCTGGCGCAGCAGCTGCTGCGAGGACTGGCCGTGCATGGCCACCAGGTCCTCGGCGAGCTCGGCGAGCACGGCCACCGGCACCGGCTGGCCGCCGAGGAAGGCGCGCGAACCGCTCGATCCGGCCGCCGCGACCGCGCGGTTGATCAGGAGTTCGGAGCGCTCGCCGCCGTCCGGCGCCGGGTCGGCGGGGTCGAGGGCGGCGCCGTACTCCTGGGCGCGCTTGGCCGCGCGCGAGGCGTCGGCCAGCTCCAGGCGTCCTTCGACCACGGCGCGCTCCACCCCGGGCCGGACCCGGCCGGACTCGGCGCGGTCGCCGAAGAGCAGCCCCAGCCCGGTCACGACCATGGTCTTGCCCGCGCCGGTCTCCCCGGTGACGGCGTTGAAACCCGGCGCGAATCGGAGAACCGCGTCTTCGATCACGCCGAGCCCGCGGATGCGCATCTGCTCCAGCACACAATGAGATTAGCCGGTTCCGACGGGTACGCGGGCGTCCGGGCGGCGATCTTAGGGTCCGGACCACTTGGCGACAACACGTCGGTAACACGGGGGTGGCGCCAGGCGCCGTGACCAGCCCGTGATATCGGCCCGGAAGGTCCGATTCATCCCGGGAGCGAAACGGGCATACAACGGCGCACTGCGACAATCCGTTCGGTGCCGCGCGCACGGCGCCGACGGGCCGGATCCGGCCCGACGCAAAGCAATTTCGGCCATGGACTACCTCTGCGGAGTGAGTCCCTGGCAAGGTAACGGTTCAGCCCGTCCATACCTCGTTCAGTCTGAGTTCTGCCCTCAGAAGGGATTGTGGGAGTCCATGAGCACCGCCACGCACCGCGCACCGAAGGCCGTCACGCCCCGAAAAGCCACCGCCGTCGCAGTGGTCGGACTGACCGCCGGATCGGTGGCGATCAGCGCGGGCTCCAGCCAGGCGCTCACCCTGGCCCAGGCCAAGGCGCAGTACCAGGCGGACGAGGGCAAGGCCGAGGCGGCCGGCCAGGTATACGACCAGCAGGAGCAGGCCTACGCCCAGCTCCAGCAGAAGATCAACGCGCTGCAGAACCAGATCAGCACGCAGAACGCGCAGGTCGCCCAGCTCCAGGGCGCCATCGGCTCGCAGGCCGCGGCCCAGTACCGCAGCAGCGGCGTGAGCAGCACCCTCGAGCTGACCCTCTCGGCCAGCCCCGACACCTACCTGGACAAGGTCTCCGGCGAGAGCGAGATCGCCTCGCAGGAGGCCGAGCAGCTCAAGACGCTCAAGTCCGACCAGGCCGAGCTCGCCCAGGAGCAGGCCCTCGCGGCCCAGCTGACCAAGCAGCAGGCGGCCGCGCTCGCTTCGGCCCAGTCGGCCAAGGCCGAGGCCGACCAGCTGGCCAAGGAGGCCAAGGACCTGGTCGCCTCGCTCACCCCGTCCGAGCAGCAGGCGATGAACCTCGGCAGCGGCGGCATGTGGACGCACTACTCCGGCACGCTGCCGGTGCCCACCGGCCGCAACGCCATAGCCGTGGCCTACGCCGAGTCCAAGATCGGTGACCCCTACGTCTACGCCGCCAACGGGCCCAACGCGTTCGACTGCTCCGGTCTGGTCCAGCAGGCCTGGCTGGCCGCCGGCGTCTCGCTGCCGCGCACCTCGTTCGACATGTGGGACCAGCTGCCGCACATCAGCCGGGCGCAGCTGCAGCCGGGCGACCTGATCTACTTCCTCGAGCCGGGCGCGTCGGCGAGCGACGGCCCCGGCCACGTCGGGATGTACCTCGGCAACGGCATGATGGAGCACGCGACCCACCCCGGTTCGTACGTCCAGTTCGCCTCGATCGACCCGTCCTCCGAGTACTACGTCAACATGACGATCCTGGGCTACTCCGGCGTCTGATCCGCCCGGCGCCCCACGTAGACCCCGGCGGTCAGCGCGACCGTGCAGCACGCCCCAGCCAAGATGACCGCGTAGCCGCCTGCCTGAGTACACAGCAGGACGGCGACCGCGGTCATCGGCATGAGCGCCTGTGCCCGGCCGTGCTTGAAGAACCGGCCCTGCAGCCCCCAGACGGCGAGGTAGTACACCGCCGTCGGCACGGTCACGGCCGCCGCGGCCAGGCGCGCCGAGATGTGGTCCTCGCCGGTCGTCCAGGCCGCGCCCACCTCCATCCCGGCACCGATCGACGCGGCAGCCGCGAAGACGACGTAGTGCCCGTATCCCCAGAGGAACGGCGAGAGCTGACGCTCCAGCAGATCGGCCATCTCGTGGGCGAAGTAGATCCACCAGGCCGAGAAGACGATCAGCAGGCCGCCGAGGGCGAGCGCGAGCAACTCCTTGAGATCCTCCTGCGCCACGGTCGCCTCCTGCACCGCCACGGTGGCGGCCGAGACGGTCTCCCCCAGCACGATCAGGGTGAACAGGCCGTAGCGTTCGGCGATGTGGTGCGGGTGGAAGGGGAGGCGCCCGGCCCGCCCGGCCCAGTAGGGCACCGTGATCTCGGCCGCCACCAGCACGGCGAATCCGATGTCGTAGTCGGCCTTGTCGTGCACGAGCTGGAGTAGCACCCAGAACACCTGGATGACGAACACGCCCCACCCCCAGCGCGCGGCCGTGCCGCGCAGCTCGGGGTTGTCCCGGTACACGCGCAGCCACTGCGAACAGAAAGCCAGGCGCAGCACCACGTATCCGACCACCACGAGGTGGAAGTCGTGCTCGGCGAAGGCCCGCGGCACCGCCGCCGCGATGATCAGCGACCCGGCGATCTGGACGAAGGTGGCCAGCCGGAACGGGATGTCGTCGGGGTCGAAGGAGGTGGCGAACCAGGAGTAGTTCATCCACGGCCACCACACCGCGAAGAAGACCGCCGCGTAAGAGGCGAGCCCGTGCCCCACCTGCCCCGCGCCCACGGCCAGCGCCAGCTCCCGGCCGGCCTGGCCGACCGCGACGACGAAGCAGAGGTCGAAGAAGAGCTCCAGCGGTGTGGAGACCCGGTTGCTCTCGCCCTTTTCCCGGGCCTGGACCGCGCCGACGGGTTGTCTGAGCCGAGGGACACGCACCATCCGCCCAGCTTGCCAGACTATTGAGGTACCTCGGCGGCAGCGCGAGCCTCGGCGCGGCGGACGGAGGCGCGGCGGACGGACGGTGGCCGGGCGTGAGCCGCGGCGCCCCCGCTACCGGATCGCCCGCCATCCCTCCACCGGCAGCGCGAACTTCGCCACCAGCCGGTCGGTGAACGGCGCCTGGTGCAGCCGGGCCAGCCGCACCGCGCGCTCTCCCCGCCGCACCTCGATCCGCGAGCCCGCCGGCAGCTGCAGCGTGCGCCGGCCGTCGCACCAGAGCACGCCCGAGCCTTCGTGCCCGTGCCCCTGCTCGAACTCCTCGGTGGTGCCGGCGGACGCGTCCATCGACACCCCGGCCAGGTGCTCGACGACCGCGCCGTCCTGCACGTTGATGGCGAGCATCGACGACGGCGCGGCCACCAGCGGCCGGGCGAAGAGCGCGTGCGCCGAGATCGGTACCAGCAGCAGCGCCTCCACACCCGGCCACACGATCGGGCCGCCGGCGGAGAAGGCATAGGCGGTGGAGCCGGTGGGCGTGGCGCAGATGACGCCGTCGCAGCCCCAGCGGGAGAGCGGCCGCCCGTCCACCTCGACCAGGACCTCGAGCATCCGCTCGCGCGAGCGCTTCTCCACCGACGCCTCGTTCAGCGCCCAGGTCTGCCCGACCAGCCGTCCGCCCGCGGTGACCTGGACGTCGAGCGTCATCCGCTCCTCGACCTCGTACCGCTGGTCCACGATGCGTTCGACGACCTCGTGCAGGTCCTCGAGCTCGGCCTCGGCCAGGAAGCCGACCCGCCCGAGGTTCACGCCGAGCAGCGGGATGTCGGCCATCCGCGCCAGCTCCGCCCCGCGCAGCAGCGTCCCGTCCCCGCCGAGCACGACGACGAGTTCGCAGCCCTCGACGGCGTGCCGGTCCTCGGGCACGATCCAGCTGCCCGGCTCGCCGACCTCCAGCCGGTCGAGCTCGACCTCGGGCGCGAGCATCCGCACGCCGATCCCGGCCACGGAGAGCCAGTGCGCCACCTTGCGCGCGGCGTCGCGCGCCTCGCTGCGGCCGGTGTGGGTGATGAGCAGGACGGTGCGCTCGGACTCGTTCACCGGTCCTCCCTTCGAGCGGTGCCGATCTGCGGGTGCAGTGGGTGGTGAGGGTGCTGTGGATCGGACAGTACGGCATCCGCGCCCACGGCGACGGCGCGATCGGGCCGCCCCGGATGATGCACGCGAGCACCGACGGGTTGCGCATGCGCTTCGCCGGAAGGCGCGACACGTCCGCGCAACGCGGGGCGAGATTCCTTTGCCAGCCCGGAGAACGCGCGACCGGGTTGCGCGACAGGCCCGCAGAACGCACGGCAGGGCTCACGCAGGGCCCCGGCCGAGTAGCGAGCACCTCGGATTACCGAGCCGTCCGTACGTGCCCGCACGCCCGCTCTCCGCCCCGCCTCAGGCCCCATTGCCATGGCGGTCTCCTTCCGCGCCGCGCCTGCGCGCTCCGATACGTACGTCCCTACGCCGCCGAACTCGGCGTGCCCCCTGAGTTCCCCGCGCCCTGCGTGTTCTCGGCGTCCGCCGAGCTCTCTGCGCCCCCTGTGCCCTCGACGCCGTCTTTCGCCACGCTGCCCTTCGCCGTGCCGGCCGGCCCCTGCGCCACCGCGCGCGCCACATCCTCGTCCCGCAGCGGCTCCGCGCCGCGACGCAACCACAGGAAGTACTCCACGTTGCCGCTCGGCCCGGGCAGCGGGCTGGCGGTGACGCCAAGCACGCCGAGACCGAGCTCGCGCGCCGAGGCGGCGACCGTGCGCACGGCCTCGGCGTGCAGCGCCGGGTCGCGCACGACGCCGCCCGTGCCGAGGCGTTCCCGGCCGACCTCGAACTGCGGCTTGACCATCAGCGCGAAGTCCGCGTCCGGCAGGGCGCAGCGCGACAGGGCCGGCAGCACCAGCGTCAAGGAGATGAACGAAAGATCCCCCACCACCAGTTCCACCGGCTCGCCGCCGATCTGATGGAGGGTGAGTTCGCGCACATTCGTGCGGTCCACCACGACGACCCGCGGGTTGTTCTGCAGCTCCCACACCAGCTGGCCGTAGCCGACGTCGACCGCGACCACCTGCCGCGCGCCGGCCCGCAGCAGCACGTCGGTGAAGCCGCCGGTGGACGCGCCGGCGTCCAGGGCGCGCCGCCCTTCCACACTCAGCCCGCCGGGGCCGCGGCCGAACGCGGCCAGGGCCCCGGCCAGCTTGTGGCCGCCGCGTGAGGCGTACTCCGGCTCGCCCTCGGGCGCGGCCGCGACCACGATCGCGGCCGAGGTCTCCACCTGGGTCGCCGCCTTGGTCGCCCGCTGCCCGCCCACGCTGACCCGCCCGGCCGCGATCAGCTCCACCGCCTGCTCGCGCGAGCGCGCCAGCCGGCGCCTGACCAGTTCCGCGTCGAGACGCCGTCGCGCCTGACCTGCCATGCTCTGCTCGTTCTCTTTTCCCCGTCGACGGTGCCCCGCTGCGTCCGGATCGGCGCGCTAGTTCGAAGACACGGCCTAGCGGCCCAGATCGGCCAGCGCCGCCTGCAGCGCCTGGTGCACTCCGTCGTAGACCTCCGGGTGCTGATCGGTGGACCGCTCGCCCAGCTCCCGCAGCCGGTCCAGTGCGTCGTCGACCGCCTCGTCGCCGGTGGGCTCGGGTTCCGGGAACGGCGTGTCGGCCTGGGCCTGCGGCAGCTCGGCGATCTCGGGGCTGTTCATGGACAAGACGGTATCGCGTGCAGCCGACAACCGGGATGTGTAGGGTGCCTTGCGTGGCGACCAAGGAGGAATGCGCGGCGGCGCTCGACCGGCTGGCGGCGAAGCTCGGCGGACTGGACGACGCGCGGCGTGCCGGCAACGGCGACGAGCGCACCGTCAGCTGCACCGTCCCGGACCTCGGCGTCGCCTTCCACGGCCGGCTCAAGGACGCGCGGCTGATCGACGTCGTCGCCTATGACGACGTCAGATCGGTGCCGCAGGCGCAGATCCGGCTGACCATCCCCAGCGACGACCTGCCGGCGCTGGTGGACGGACGGCTCAACTTCCTGCAGGCACTCGGTTCCGGCCGGATCAAGGTGAGCGCGTCCTTCGGCGACATGCTCAAGCTGCGCAAGATCTTCTGACACCGATCCGCGCGGCCCGCACGGTCCGTCAGCCCGCCTGCAGCAGCGCCCTGAGGTCCTCGGCGACGTAGGTGGGCCGGTGCGCCCCGTCCGCGGCGTCGGCCTGCTCCCGTGTGGTCACGCCGGTGAGCACCAGCAGCGAGTCCACCCCGGCCCGGTTCGCGCCCTCGATGTCGGTGTCGAGCCGGTCGCCGACCACCAGCGGACGCTCGGCCTTGGTGCGCAGCATCGTCTCGCGGTGCAGCGCGATCTCCGGCTTCCCGGCCACCCGCGGCCACTGGCCCGGGCAGGCCTGGGCGACTGCGGTCACCAGCGCGCCGTTGCCGGGGGCGATGCCGCGCGCGGTCGGCATGGTCAGGTCGGTGTTGGCGGCGAACCACGGCACACCGCGCTGTACCGCGTACGCGATCTCGGCGAGGTCCGTCCAGGAGGTGTCCGGCCGGTAGCCCTGCACGGCCGCGGCCGGGTCGTCGTCGGCCGAGGTGACCGGGACCAGGCCGCGCTCGGTCAGCGCCACTTTCAGCCCTTCACCGCCGACCGCGAGCACCTTCGAGCCGGCCGGCACCGACTCGGCGATCATCCGGGCGACCGCCTGGGCCGCGGTGACCACGTCCTCCGGCTTGGCCGGCAGTCCGAGCTCGACCAGGTGCTGGGCGACGGCCTCCGGGGTGCGCGAGGCGTTGTTGGTGACGTATGCCAGGCGCATGCCCTGGTCGGCCGCCGCGAGCAGGGCGGAGACGGCGTGCGGGACGGCGTCGGGGCCGCGGTAGACCACCCCGTCGAGGTCGAGCAGGGCGGTGTCGTAGCGGCGGGCGAGCGGCAGCGTCGAGTGCGGCGATGTCGAGTCTTGGGTCACCCCTCGATCTTACTGAGCGCCGCCGCCGGGCGATCCGGCCAGGTACGGCCGGGGCCCGGGCGACGCCGGGGACCGCGTCAGCGCTGCTCCTGCGGCGGCCGGTGGGCGTGGGCCCGCGCCGTCGCCCGCGCGCCGCGCAGAGCAAGCGTGTAGTAGTTCACATCCGGGCGCATCGCCGCGGCCACGGCCAGATGCTCGACCGCCAGGTCGAACCGGCCGAGCTTCGCCGCCGACAGGCCCCAGCCGAACTGGGCGTAGTCGTCGTCCGGGTCCTCCTCGACCAGGCGCTGGAAGGAGACCACCGCCTCGTCGTACTGCTCGGAGTCGAACTGGGCCCGGGCGAGGGCCTCGAGCACGGACCGGGAGTGCGGAACCCGGGCGGCCGCGCGCCGGAGCACCTGGGAGGCGGTGGCCGGGTCGCCCTCGTCGAGCAGTTGCACGCCCCGCTGGTACCAGTCGTAGACCTCGCCGCTGGGCAGGCCCTGCTCCTGCTCGTCCGCCTCGTCCAGCCAGCCGTTCTCGCCCTGCTGCCGCTCGCCCGCCATCATCCCGCGCCTCCTACCCGTCCCGTCACCCGATCCCGAAGAGGTCGGTGGTTGCGTGACTCCCTATAGAGCCGTACCTTCCCCGCTCCTCGTCCGCTCGATGCCTCAACGTCGACCACACCACCCGTTCACCGGAGAGGCACGGTCCCCTTTAGCATTTCGCTATGACCGCCGAGCTTGCCGCCGACACGCCGAGCCGCCTCGTCCTTTCGCCGTTTCGCGGACTCCGCTTCACCGCCGCCGACCAGGCCGCCGTGATCAGCCCGCCTTACGACATGATCGACCACGATCAGGCGCAGCGGCTCGCGGACGGCGACGTGCACAACATCGTCCGCGTGATACTCCCCGAGCTCCACGAGCCCGACCCGCGCCTGCGCTACCGCCGCGCCGCCCGCACGCTGCGGGAATGGCGCGACGAGGGCCTGCTGGCGCTCGACGAGCGCCCGGCCCTGTACGTCTACGAGCAGCACGTACCGGACGGTCCGGACGGCCCCGGCTCGGTCCAGCGCGGCCTGATCGGCGCGCTGCGGCTGCCGGGCGCCGGCGCCGGGCCGGTGCACCCGCACGAGGACGTGGTGGACGCGGTGGTCCAGGACCGCCGCTCGCTGATGTACGCGCTCGGGGCGAACCCGGAGCCGATACTGCTCGCGTACCAGGGCGAGGGCGCCGCGTCCGATCTGGTCGAGCGGATGGCCGAAGATTCCGGGCCGCTGGTAGAGGTCGCCGGACTCGACGGCGTACGCCACCGGCTGTGGGCCGTGGACGACCCGGAGCAGCTCGCGGCCGTGGCCGAGGACCTGGCCGGACGCGAGGCGCTGATCGCCGACGGCCACCACCGCTACGCCGCCTACCGCGAGCTGGCCACGCTCGGGCGCGCGGGCACCGACCACGGCCTGGCGCTGCTGGTGAACACCGGACGGCACCCGCTGCGGGTGCGCGGGATACACCGCTGGCTGCCCGATCTGCCGGCCGCGCAGGCCGTCGCCGAGGCGGGCAAGTGGTTCACGGTGACGAAGGTCGAGGGCAACTACCGGGCCGCCATCGAGGCGCTGGACGCGGTGGGCCCGGACCGGATCGCGATGGCCGTGGTGGCCGGCCACGACGCCTGGCTGCTGACGGACCCGGACCCGAAGCTGATCGCCGAGCACGTGCCGCCGGACCGCCCGGAGGCCTGGCGGAAGCTGGACGCGACGGTGCTCCACCACGCCCTGGCGGTCGGCGTCTGGGGGATACCCGACACCGCGCAGAGCATCCGCTACGACCACGACGCCCGCAGCGCGGTGACCGAGGCCTACCGCCACGCCGGCATCGCCGTGCTGCTGCGGCCGGTGCCCGAGGCGACCGTGCACGAGCTCGCCGCCGCGGGCGTCATGCTGCCGCGCAAGTCGACCTCGTTCTCGCCCAAGCCCGCGACGGGTCTGGTGCTGCGTCTGCTGGACGAAGAGGGCTGAGCCGGGCCAACTCTCTCAGCGCCTTCCGCGCTGTACGCGAGACCACAGCACAGTGCCCCCGATGCCCGTAAAGGGCCTCGGGGGCACTGTGCTGAGATGCGCTGGGCTATCGCGGACGCTTACTGCTCTTCGTCCTCGATGCCGGCGGCGAGCTCGGCGGCGTCGAGCTGCGGCGCGCGCTGCTCGAACTCCTCGTCGTCGTCTTCGTCATCTTCGTCGTCGTCGAGGTCGTCTTCGTCGTCCTCGTCGTCGTCCTCGTACTCTTCGTCATCCTCGTCGTCGAGTTCGTCGTCCTCGTCGTCGAACTCCTCGTCGAGCTCGGCCGCGCCCTCGGCACTCTCGTCGTCTTCGCCGAAGACGACTCCGTCGAGCTCGGCGATACGGTCCTCGGCGTCGGTGACGCCGTCCGAGTCGGCCTCGGCCGCGCGGGCGAACCACTCGCGGGCCTCGGGCTCACGGTCGGCCTCGAGCAGCGCGTCGGCGTAGGCGTAGCGCAGCCGCGCGGTCCACGGCTCGATCTGAGCGGGGGTCAGGTCGGCACCCTGCAGCATGGCCACGGCCGCGTCGACCTGGCCGAGGTCGCGGCGCGCGCCGGCGGCGACGATGCGCAGCTCGATCTGCGTGCCCTTGTCCAGCTCCTTGGCCTCCGGCGCCTGCGCCATCTCCAGCGCCTTCTCCGGACGCCCGAGCCCGCGCTCGCAGTCGGCCATCACGGCCCACTGGTGGTTGGACCCGGTGATGCGCCGCGCGGCACGCAGCTCGGCGAGCGCCTCGGCGTACCGGTCGGACAGGTAGGCGGTCAGGCCGAGCGCCTCGCGGGTCGCGGCCAGGCGCGGCGCGAGCTGCTGAGCCGAACGGGCGTACTGGTAGGCCTTCTCCGGGTCCTCGTCGATGAACCGGCCGGCCATGACCAGGTGGCCGCCGACGAGCTGGGCCTTCATCCGCACGAGGGTGCGCAACTCGGCCCGGATGTCCTCGTCGAGGTCGTTCAGGTCGATGTCGTCCGGCAGTTCGAGGTGCGGGGCCTGCTCGCGCTCGGCCGCCGGCTGCGCGGGACGCTCGTCCCGGCGGAACCCGCCGCGCTCGCCGCCACGGTCGTCGCGACGCTGGAAGCCGCCGCGGTCCGGACGGTCCCCGCCACCGCGGTTGTCACGGTCGCCGTAGGACGGACGACGGTCACCGTACGAGGGACGGTCCCCGCCGCGGTCATCACGACGCTGGAAGCCACCACGGTCCGGACGGTCCCCGCCACCGCGGTTGTCACGGTCGCCGTAAGAGGGACGACGGTCGCCGTACGACGGCTTGTCACCCCGGTCATCACGGCGCTGGAACCCGCCACGGTCCGGACGGTCCCCACCGCCACTGCGGTTGTCACGGTCGCCATAGGAGGGACGACGGTCACCGTAAGAGGGACGGTCGCCACCGCGGTCATCGCGACGCTGGAAGCCGCCACGGTCCGGACGGTCCCCACCGCCACTGCGGTTGTCACGGTCGCCATAGGAGGGACGACGGTCACCGTACGAGGGACGGTCCCCGCCTGTGCGGTTGTCACGGTCTCCGTAGGACGGACGACGGTCACCGTACGAGGGGCGGTCCCCGCCGCGGTCGTCACGACGCTGGAAGCCACCACGGTCCGGACGGTCCCCGCCTGTGCGGTTGTCACGGTCGCCGTAGGACGGACGACGGTCACCGTACGACGGGCGGTCCCCGCCACGGTCGTCACGACGCTGGAAGCCACCACGGTCCGGACGGTCCCCGCCTGTGCGGTTGTCACGGTCGCCGTAGGACGGACGACGGTCACCGTACGACGGGCGGTCCCCGCCACGGTCGTCACGACGCTGGAACCCGCCGCGCTCGCCACCGCGGTCATCGCGGCGCTGGAAGCCACCACGGTCCGGACGGTCCCCACCGCCACTGCGGTTGTCACGGTCGCCGTAAGAGGGACGACGGTCACCGTACGAGGGCTTGTCACCGCGGTCATCACGGCGCTGGAACCCGCCACGGTCCGGACGGTCCCCACCGCCACTGCGGTTGTCACGGCCCTGATAGCCGCCACGCTCGCCACCGCGGTCATCGCGCCGCTGGAAACCGCCGCGCTCACCACCACCGCGGTTGTCACGGTCGCCGTAAGAGGGACGACGGTCACCGTACGACGGCTTGTCACCCCGGTCATCACGGCGCTGGAACCCGCCACGGTCCGGACGGTCCCCACCGCCACTGCGGTTGTCACGGCCCTGATAGCCGCCACGGTCACCACCGCGGTCATCGCGCCGCTGGAAACCGCCGCGCTCACCACCACCGCGGTTGTCACGGTCGCCGTAGGACGGACGACGGTCACCGTACGAGGGGCGGTCGCCGCCCGAACGGCCCTTGTCGTCTTCGCGGCGGCCGACGTTCCGGTCGCCACGGGACTGGCCGGCCACACGCTTGTTTCCCCCCGAGGGGCGGCCCGTCATAGGACGCTTGGGGCGGCCGGAAGAGGAAGTAGACATGCGAGTGGGGCTCCTGTCGTGGCGCGTAGAGGAACTTCTAGTGAACCGATCTAGGCGTTGCCTAGACGCATCCCCCCATTCTCCCCCACCGTCCGCGCCGATGGCCAATCGCCCGGGCACGGGTGTGCGGGCGCGGATGAGCAGTTGGGGTGAAACAGCTGTAGGCCCCTGGACCGTTTCGGGTCCGGGGGCCTACAGCTCTACGGGTTGCGCGGCGGCGTCCTACTCTCCCACCAGGTCTCCCTGGCAGTACCATCGGCGCTGGCGGGCTTAGCTTCCGGGTTCGGGATGGGACCGGGCGTTTCCCCGCCGCCATGACCGCCGCACGTCATTCAGGTTTCCTAGCAACTACTCCCGGGCGGGAGCGGCCGGGTACCTGTGAACCGGCTAGTGGATGCGAGCAAGCAGAAGATCAAGAAAGTCTATGTTGGGGTGTGTAAGCCCTCGGCCTATTAGTACCGGTCCACTCCACACCTCACGGCGCTTCCATGTCCGGCCTATCAACCCCATGGTCTCTAGGGGGCCTTACCCACTCAAGGTGGTGGGAGGACTCATCTCGAAGCAGGCTTCCCGCTTAGATGCTTTCAGCGGTTATCCCTTCCGAACGTAGCCAACCAGCCATGCCCCTGGCGGGACAACTGGCACACCAGAGGTCCGTCCATCCCGGTCCTCTCGTACTAGGGACAGCCCTTCTCAATCCTCCAACGCGCGCAGCGGATAGGGACCGAACTGTCTCACGACGTTCTAAACCCAGCTCGCGTACCGCTTTAATGGGCGAACAGCCCAACCCTTGGGACCTACTCCAGCCCCAGGATGCGACGAGCCGACATCGAGGTGCCAAACCATGCCGTCGATATGGACTCTTGGGCAAGATCAGCCTGTTATCCCCAGGGTACCTTTTATCCGTTGAGCGACGGCGCTTCCACCAGCCACCGCCGGATCACTAGTCCCAGCTTTCGCTCCTGCTCGACCCGTCAGTCTCACAGTCAAGCCCCCTTGTGCACTTACACTCGCCACCTGATTGCCAACCAGGCTGAGGGAACCTTTGGGCGCCTCCGTTACTCTTTAGGAGGCAACCGCCCCAGTTAAACTACCCACCAGACACTGTCCCCGATCCGGATCACGGACCCGGGTTAGACACCCGAGACGGCCAGAGTGGTATTTCAACAACGACTCCACCATGGCTGGCGCCACGACTTCACAGTCTCCCACCTATCCTACACAAGCCGCCCCGGACACCAATATCAAGCTATAGTAAAGGTCCTGGGGTCTTTCCGTCCTGCTGCGCGAAACGAGCATCTTTACTCGTAGTGCAATTTCACCGGGCCTGTGGTTGAGACAGTCGGGAAGTCGTTACGCCATTCGTGCAGGTCGGAACTTACCCGACAAGGAATTTCGCTACCTTAGGATGGTTATAGTTACCACCGCCGTTTACTGGCGCTTCAGTTCACCGCTTCGCCGTGAGGCTGACGGGTCCCCTTAACGTTCCAGCACCGGGCAGGCGTCAGTCCGTATACATCGCCTTGCGGCTTCGCACGGACCTGTGTTTTTAGTAAACAGTCGCTTCCCGCTGGTCTCTGCGACCCACACCAGCTCGGAGCGCGAAGCTCGTCACCAGCACGGGTCCCCCTTCTCCCGAAGTTACGGGGGTATTTTGCCGAGTTCCTTAACCACAGTTCACCCGAACACCTCGGTATTCTCTACCTGACCACCTGTGTCGGTTTGGGGTACGGGCCGCCGTGTCCCTCGCTAGAAGCTTTTCTCGACAGCATAGGATCATCCACTTCGCCCCTACGGGCTCCCCATCACATCTCAGCCTTGATGACTGGCGGATTTGCCTACCAGCCGGCCTACCTGCTTGGCCCGGGACGACCACCGCCCGGGATGAACTACCTTCCTGCGTCACTCCATCGCTCGCCTACTACCCGATCAGGTCACCGGCCTCCACTCCCATGGCCCGAAGGCTTCCGGAAGATTCAGCGGGCTTAGTATCACGGGGCTCGGCCCTTGCGGTCCACAGCGGGTACGGGAATATCAACCCGTTGTCCATCGACTACGCCTGTCGGCCTCGCCTTAGGTCCCGACTCACCCTGGGCGGAACAGCCTGGCCCAGGAACCCTTGGTCATTCGGTGCCACCGATTCTCACGGTGGATTCGCTACTCATGCCTGCATTCTCACTCGCATGCCCTCCACGACTCCCTCACAGGGCCGCTTCACCGGACATGCGACGCTCCCCTACCCAACACCACACCTGGCCCCGGAACGACCCGGGGCGGGCTCATGGCATTGACACGACTTCGGCGGCGTACTTGAGCCCCGCTACATTGTCGGCGCGGAACCACTTGACCAGTGAGCTATTACGCACTCTTTCAAGGGTGGCTGCTTCTAAGCCAACCTCCTGGTTGTCACCGCGGTCCCACATCCTTTCCCACTTAGCACGCGCTTAGGGGCCTTAGTCGATGTTCTGGGCTGTTTCCCTCTCGACCATGGAGCTTATCCCCCACAGTCTCACTGCCACGCTCAACGTACCGGCATTCGAAGTTTGGCTGACGTCAGTAACCTGGTCGGGCCCATCGGCCATCCAGCGCCCTACCTCCGGCACGCACACGCAACGCTGCACCTAAATGCATTTCGGGGAGAACCAGCTATCACGGAGTTTGATTGGCCTTTCACCCCTAACCACAGGTCATCCCCCAGGTTTTCAACCCTGGTGGGTTCGGGCCTCCACACCGTCTTACCGGCGCTTCACCCTGCCCATGGCTAGATCACTCCGCTTCGGGTCTAGAACGCGCGACTATAAACGCCCTTATCGGACTCGCTTTCGCTACGGCTACCCCACCCGGGTTAACCTCGCCACGCGCCACTAACTCGCAGGCTCATTCTTCAAAAGGCACGCCGTCACGGCCTCACCGCTACCGGTGAGACGACGCTCCGACGGATTGTAGGCACACGGTTTCAGGAACTCTTTCACTCCCCTCCCGGGGTACTTTTCACCCTTCCCTCACGGTACTCGTGCACTATCGGTCACCAGGAAGTATTCAGCCTTACCAGGTGGTCCTGGCAGATTCACACGGGATTTCACGGGCCCCGCGCTACTCGGGAACAGCGCCACGAGCCTGCAGCATGTCGTCTACGGGACTCTCACCCACTACGGTCGGCCACTCGCATGCCGTTCGACTACACCACAGGTTTCTTACTCGTCGGATCGCCGGCAGACGATCCAGGCACGTCCCACAACCCCTCACACGCAACCCCTGCCGGGTATCACACGCACAAGGTTTAGGCTAGATCCGCTTTCGCTCGCCACTACTCACGGAATCACATGTTGTTTTCTCTTCCACCGGGTACTGAGATGTTTCACTTCCCCGGGTTCCCTCCACTCGCCCTATACATTCAGGCGAGGGTGACACCCCATGACGGGTGCCGGGTTCCCCCATTCGGACACCCCCGGATCAAAGCCCTCTCGGCGGCTCCCCGGGGCCTATCGCGGCCAGACACGTCCTTCATCGGCTCCTGGTACCAAGGCATCCACCGTGCGCCCTTAAACACTTACACACACAGAGAACAGACTTGATTCGCCGCTCAAAGGCGGCGATATTCAGATGCTCGCATCCACTATCCAGTTCACAAACACCCCACCGAACCCCAGACCACCAAGGAACCCACCAGACCACAACCCCGGAAGGCTGCGCGGTATACGTCCCAGGCCTGAACCCGGACGAAGAAGACCCACCACACGCGAGGAACCCGGACCACACGATCCGGGCTCCACTGTGGCTGTCCCTTCAGGACCCAACAGTGTGCCCGCCAGGACCCCGAAGGGACCCGGCTGTCTACGATGTTTCCACCCATGAGCACCGCCACCGGACACTCGCCGGTGAAGCGGGTCTAGCCCGGCCGGCACACTACAGGCCTACCTGGGCGAGAAGCTCCTTAGAAAGGAGGTGATCCAGCCGCACCTTCCGGTACGGCTACCTTGTTACGACTTCGTCCCAATCGCCAGTCCCACCTTCGACCACTCCCTCCCTAAAAGGGTTGGGCCATGGGCTTCGGGTGTTACCGACTTTCGTGACGTGACGGGCGGTGTGTACAAGGCCCGGGAACGTATTCACCGCAGCGTTGCTGATCTGCGATTACTAGCGACTCCGACTTCACGGGGTCGAGTTGCAGACCCCGATCCGAACTGAGACCGGCTTTACGGGATTCGCTCCACCTCACGGTATCGCAGCCCTCTGTACCGGCCATTGTAGCATGCGTGCAGCCCAGGACATAAGGGGCATGATGATTTGACGTCGTCCCCACCTTCCTCCGAGTTGACCCCGGCAGTCTCCCGCAAGTCCCCAGCCATCCGAAGATGCTGCTGGCAATACAGGACGAGGGTTGCGCTCGTTGCGGGACTTAACCCAACATCTCACGACACGAGCTGACGACAACCATGCACCACCTGTGCACGACCCCAAAGGACCCTCTATCTCTAGAGGTGCACCGTGCATGTCAAGCCCTGGTAAGGTTCTTCGCGTTGCATCGAATTAAGCCGCATGCTCCGCCGCTTGTGCGGGCCCCCGTCAATTCCTTTGAGTTTTAGCCTTGCGGCCGTACTCCCCAGGCGGGGCGCTTAATGCGTTAGCTCCGGCACGGAGACCGTGGAAACAGTCCCCACACCTAGCGCCCAACGTTTACGGCGTGGACTACCAGGGTATCTAATCCTGTTCGCTCCCCACGCTTTCGCTCCTCAGCGTCAGTAATGGCCCAGAGACCCGCCTTCGCCACCGGTGTTCCTCCTGATATCTGCGCATTCCACCGCTACACCAGGAATTCCAGTCTCCCCTGCCATACTCTAGCCCGCCCGTACCGGAAGCAGACCCACCGTTAAGCAGTGGGCTTTCACTCCCGACGCGACAGGCCGCCTACGAGCCCTTTACGCCCAATAAATCCGGACAACGCTCGCACCCTACGTATTACCGCGGCTGCTGGCACGTAGTTAGCCGGTGCTTCTTCTGCAGGTACACTCAGTCACCCTTGGTCCCTGCTGAAAGAGGTTTACAACCCGAAGGCCGTCATCCCTCACGCGGCGTCGCTGCGTCAGGCTTCCGCCCATTGCGCAATATTCCCCACTGCTGCCTCCCGCAGGAGTCTGGGCCGTGTCTCAGTCCCAGTGTGGCCGGTCGCCCTCTCAGGCCGGCTACCCGTCACCGCCTTGGTAGGCCATCACCCCACCAACAAGCTGATAGGCCGCGGGCCCATCCTCCACCGAAAAACTTTCCACCCAAGGCCATGCGACCCCAGGTCATATCCGGTATTAGCCCCGGTTTCCCGGAGTTATCCCAGAGTGGAGGGCAGGTTGCCCACGTGTTACTCACCCGTTCGCCACTAATCCCCGGCCGAAACCGGATCATCGTTCGACTTGCATGTGTTAAGCACGCCGCCAGCGTTCGTCCTGAGCCAGGATCAAACTCTCCAAAAAAGAATTCAATGACCTGGCTAAACATCCCGACGGGGGTCGGGATATACTAGCCAATTCAAAACTATTGGCATCGTAAACAAATGACACACTGTTGAGTTCTCAAGAAACAGTCACGCGCTAGGTACTTTGTTTTTGTTCCGTTTCCCTTGCGGTGTTCCCAACTCTATCAGACTTTCGCGGCGGTTATTTCCACCGGGTTTTCTCGCTGTTTCGATCTTTCGACCGGAACGACGGAAAACCGATCCCTTCGGCCCTAAGGCTTGAGGATCCGTCTCACGAAGTTGGGGTTTCGCCGCTCCGCTATCGCCCGGTTGGACCCGGTCCGATCGCTCTTGGCGACGTTGGTCTACATTACGCGTCCGGCCCGCCCCCGTCAAATCGGGTGCGGGCCGGGTGGCCGATGGGCGCCGAGGCGCCGGCTGCGGGGCGCGGTCAGCGCTGCAGCGAGGGCTTGAGCTCCATGATCCGGTTCAGCATGCCGTTGACGAACTGGGGCGAGGTGTCGGTGGAGAGCTGTTGCGCCAGTCCCACCGCCTCGTCGATCGCCACCACGTCCGGCACGTCCTCCTGCCAGAGCAGTTCGAAGATGCCCAGCCGGAGCAGGTTGCGGTCCACCGCGGGCATCCGGTCCAGCGGCCAGCCCACGGAATAGGTCTCGATCAGGGTGTCGATGCGCTCCTGGTGCCGGGCCACGCCCTCCACCAGCTTCACCGCGTACTCGCCGATCCGCGGATCGGAGTCCTGCGGCGTGAGCTGCTGGACCCGGGCGATCCGCTCGGCGAGCACGGCGGACGGACTCACGCTGCGCAGATCCGCCTCGTACAGCATCTCCACCGCGCGTCGGCGTGCCTTGTTGCGTGTAGCCACGGTTCTCGTCAGGTCCCTCGTTGCCAGGATCGGTTGGTGACAGCGTGCGGAACGCGCTTAGTTGTTGATCCGGCCGAGGTACTTGCCGTCGCGGGTGTCGACCTTGACCTTCTCGCCGGTGCCGATGAACAGCGGGACCTGGATCTCCGCGCCGGTCTCGACGGTGGCCGGCTTGGTGCCACCGGTGGAGCGGTCGCCCTGCAGGCCCGGCTCGGTGTAGGTGATGACCATCTCGACGGCCGCGGGCAGCTCGATGTAGAGCGGCACGCCGTCGTGCGTGGCGACCATGGCCTCGGCGCTCTCGAGCAGGTAGTCCGCGTTCTGGCCGACGGTGTCGCCGGACACGTGCAGCTGGTCGTAGGTGTCGAGGTCCATGAACACGAAGTCGGCACCCTCCTTGTAGAGGTACTGCATGGTGCGCTTGTCGACGTTCGCGGTCTCGACCTTGATGCCGGCGTTGAAGGTCTTGTCGACGACCTTCCCGGACAGGACGTGCTTGAGCTTGGTCCGAACGAAGGCCGGTCCCTTACCGGGCTTGACGTGCTGGAATTCGACGACATTCCACAGCTCGCCGTCCAGGTTGAGCGTCATGCCGTTCTTGAGATCATTGGTCGAGGCCACGGCCGGGTGACTCCTAGCTAGAGGAAATTGGTGAGATTGCGCCAGTCTACCGGCTAGGCCGAGATCTCCCCGAACGCGCTGACCAGCAGCTGCATATCCGGGCCGGGCAGCACGACCGGCTTGGCCAGGCCCGCCAGCACGATGAAGCGCAGCATGTCCGCCCGCGACTTCTTGTCCACCCGCATCGTCTCGAGCAGCTTGGGCCAGGCCGACGCCTCGTACGTCAGCGGCAGTCCGAGCGCGCCGAGCACGTCCCGGTGCCGCTGGACCACGGACTCGTCGAGCTTTCCGGCGAGGCGGCCGAGCTCGGCGGCGAAGACCATGCCGACCGAGACGGCCGCGCCGTGCCGCCACTGGTAGCGCTCGTTGCGCTCGATCGCGTGGCCGAGGGTGTGGCCGTAGTTGAGGATCTCGCGCAGGCCGGACTCGCGCAGGTCCTGGGAGACGACTTCGGCCTTGACCCGGATCGCGCGCTCGATCAGCTCCTGGGTGTGCGGGCCGTCGTACCGGCGGGCGCCGTCGATGTCGCCCTCGATCAGCTCGAGGATGCGCGGGTCGGCGATGAACCCGCACTTGACCACTTCGGCGAGGCCGGCCACGTAGTCGTTGCGCGGCAGCGTCTCGAGCGCGGCGAGGTCGCAGATCACGCCCGCGGGCGGGTGGAACGCGCCCACCAGGTTCTTGCCCTCGGCCGTGTTGATGCCGGTCTTGCCGCCGACGGCCGCGTCCACCATGCCGAGCACCGTGGTCGGCACCTGCACCACGCGCACGCCGCGCAGCCAGGTGGCCGCGGCGAAGCCGGCCAGGTCGGTGGTGGCGCCGCCGCCGACGCCTACGATCGCGTCGGTGCGGGTGAACCCGGCCTGGCCGAGCACGGTCCACAGGTACGCGAGCACCTGCGCGGACTTCTGCTCCTCGGCGTCGGGCACCTCGATGGTGATCGCCTTCAGGCCGGCCGCGGCGAGGTCGTCGCGCACCGCCTCGCCGGTGGCGGCCAACGCCTTCGGGTGCACCACGGCGACCCGGGCGACCTTGTCGCCGAGCATCGCGGGCAGTTCGCCGAGCAGGCCACGGCCCACCACGACCTCGTACGGCGCGTCACCGCCGACCGGGATGCGCGTCGTTTCGGTGCTCAAGCCTCGGACTCCTTCGGCGGGTACGGGATCTGCTCGCACAGCCGGTCGACTATCTCCTCGACCGTCAGATCGCTGGTGTCGACCCGGCAGCTGGCGACTTCTTCGTAGAACGGCGCGCGGGCCCGGTGCAGTTCGATGAACTTGCTGTGCACGTTGCCGAGCAGCAGCGGGCGCGGCACGTTCATCTCCAGCCGCTTGACCGCACTGTGCACGCTCACGTCCAGCCACACCACGTAGTGCGGGGCCAGGGCCTGGCGGGTCTCCCGGCGCAGGATCGCGCCCCCGCCGAGGGAGAGGACGCCGGAGTGCGACTCGAGCGCCGCGCGCACGGCCTCGGACTCGAGTTCGCGGAAGTACTCCTCGCCGCGCTCGACGAACAGGTCGGCAATGGCGGAGCCGGTCAGCGCCTCGACGTCGTGGTCGGTGTCGCGCAGGCCGACCTCGAGCCGTTCGGCCAAGGCCGCGCCGACGGTGGACTTGCCCGAACCGGGCGGTCCGACCAGTACGGCGAGAGGCTTCGTGGGGCTCATACCGCCACCTCGCTGGAGCTCGGTAGGCCGCATTCGCGAGGCACTGTGCTCGTAGATGAGCTCGCGAGCTCGCTCATGCCGCTCCCCCACCGACCTGCAGGCCGCGCTCGGCCAGCTCGGCCAGGTAGGCCTCGACGTTGCGCCGGGTCTCGCGGACCGAGTCGCCGCCGAACTTCTCCAGCAGGGCGTCGGCGACCGTCATCGCGGCCATGGCCTCCGCCACGATCGCGGCGGCCGGGACCGCGCACACGTCGGAGCGCTGGTGGTGCGCGGTGACGGCCTCGCCGGTGGCGACGTCGACGGTGGCAAGGGCGCGCGGGATGGTGGAGATCGGCTTCATCGCCGCGCGTACGCGCAGCACCTCGCCGGTGGACATGCCGCCCTCGGTACCGCCGGACTTGCCGGTACGCCGGCGCACGCCCGGGTTGGCGGGCTCCATCTCGTCCTGGGCCTGCGAGCCGCGCACCCGGGCCAGCTCGAACCCGTCGCCGAGCTCGACGCCCTTGATCGCCTGAATACCCATCAGCGCCGCGGCGAGGCGGGCGTCGAGGCGCCGGTCCCAGTGCACGTGGCTGCCGAGGCCGGGGGGCAGGCCGTAGACGAGCACCTCGACGACACCGCCGAGGGTGTCGCCGGCCTTGTGGCACGCGTCGATCTCGGCGACCATCGCGGCCGAGGCCTCCGGGTCAAGACAGCGCACCGGGTCGGCGTCGACGCGCTCCTCGTCGGAAGGCAGCGGGAGCAGGCCGGCCTTGGCCCGCACCGGGCCGAGCTCGACCACGTGCGAGACCAGTTCGACGCCGGCGGCCTGGCGCAGGAACGCGCGGGCGACCTCGCCGAGCGCGACCCGGGCGGCGGTCTCCCGGGCGCTGGCCCGCTCGAGCACCGGGCGGGCTTCTTCGAACCCGTACTTCTGGATGCCGGCCAGGTCGGCGTGGCCGGGGCGGGGCCGGGTGAGCGGGGCGCTGCGGGCCTGCCCGGAGCTGCCGGGCTCGATCGCGTCGAGCTCGCCCTCGCCCTCGGCCGGGTCGGCGGCCATCACGGTGCGCCACTTGGGCCACTCCGAGTTGCCGATGCGCACCGCGACGGGTCCGCCCTGGGTCAGGCCGTGGCGCACGCCGCCGAGGAACTCGACCTCGTCCTGCTCGAACTTCATCCGAGCTCCGCGGCCGTACCCGAGCCGGCGCCTCGCCAGTGCGTGCGCGAGATCCTTGGTCGAGGTCTCCACTCCGGCCGGCAGGCCTTCGGCGATCGCGACGAGGGCCGGACCGTGGGATTCGCCTGCGGTGAGCCAACGCAACATGCCCCGATCATCCCACACCGGGGGTCTGCGGATCCTGGGTGTCCAGATCCGCGCGGGCACCCGGCCGGGGGCGGGCGACCCCCGGTAACCGGGCGGCCACGTCGCGGCCATCTGGCTTGCCTACAGTGCGGGAATGAGCGAGCTTGCGAGCGAATCATCAGGCACAGAGTGTGCGCGAACGCGCCGACCGAGCTCTAGCGAGGTCGCGTCGTGAGCGAGCTTGCGAGCGAATCATCAGGCACAGAGTGTGCGCGAACGCGCCTACCGAGCGCTCGCGCGGTGGCTGCGTGAGCGCCTCTGCCAGGTCCTGGATCGGGTTCCTCTCCGACTACGGCCTGAGCGACTGCCACGTCGGGATCTGTCACGGCGTCATCGCCGCGACGGCGCCCGCGGCCCGGGTGATCGACCTGTGCCACGAGGTGCCGCCGGGGGATCTGCGCAGCGGGAGCGCGCTGCTGGCCCAGGCCGCGCCGTACCTGCCGGCCGGGGTGCTGCTCGCCGTGGTCGATCCGGCGACCGGGCCGGGCGCGGGCACCCGGCGGCGGGCCCTCGCCGTGATCGCGGGCAAGAGCGTGCTGGTCGGTCCGGACAACGGACTGCTGCTGCCGGCCGCGCGGGCGCTGGGTGGGGCGAGCGCGGCGCACCAGATCGTCTCGAAGACGCACGTGCGCCACCCGATCTCCGCGACCTTCCGCGGCCGGGACCTGTTCGCGCCGGTGGCGGCGCACATCGCGGCCGGGCTCTCCCCCGCCGCGCTCGGACCGGAGGTCCCGGTGGACGCGCTGGTGCGGCTGCCCGAGCCGGTCTCGCGGCTGACGGCGCATCGGCTGGAGGGCGAGGTGCTCTCGGTGGACCGGTGGGGGACGGTTCAGACCACGCTCGGCGCGGGGCTCTTCGAGGAGGCCGGCCTGCGCGTCGGCGACACGCTGACGGTGCACTGCCGGACCGGCGAGGTGAAGGTGCCGTTCGGCCGCAGCCACGCCGACGTCCGGCCGGGCGAGTCCGTGGGCTACCTGGACTCGGCCGGGCTGTTCGCGCTGGCCCGGCACACGAACTCGGCGGCGCTCGAGCTCGGACTGCAGCCGGGGGACTCGGTGGCGGTCCGGCTGCCCGCGACCATGGACATCTCCCGGTGATCGGTAGCTAGACTTTCTTCTTCGAGGGCGGCGACCAAACCGCTCCGAGACTGCCCGCCGCCCGCGGGCGCGGCGGCTCGAGGGGATCTTCGGAGCGTGACTGACGAGCGAGAGGCGGCTACCGGCGGCGCGGTCGAGGCGCCGGCCCGGATGCGGGTGGCCGAGGTCTTCGACGGGCGCGGGCCGAACGGCGGCGTGCTGATCAAGCGGCCGCCGGTGGGCGAGGACGAGTTCGAGGCGCTCTCCCGGTATCTGACGACGGCTCCGGTGGCGCTGGCCACGACGAAGACCGCGCCGGACGAGATGTCGCCGGACGCGGGCATGGCGGTTCCGCGGGCGTATCACACGGACGGGTACTGGATCTGGCCCGCGGCGGTCGGCTACTACCTGAGCCAGTACCGGCTGCCGCCGCAACCGGACCTGGTCGCGCATATCAGGGCTCGCGGTTACGAGGTGGGCGCGGTGGCCGAGCCGGTGCGGCAGGCCGCGGCGGCGCAGATGCTCGAGGAACTCGCGGCGGCGCGACGGCGGCAGCGGGCGGTGCCGGCCCAGGCGCCCGCGCCGGAGCCGCAGCCCGAGCCCGAACCCGAACCCGAACCCGAACCTGACGCAGTGCCGGAAGCCGTGGCGCAGCAGGCGTCCGCGCCCGCGCCCTCGCTCTGGCTGCCCGAGCAAGCCGCGGAAACCCCCGCCGAGCAGGCCCTCGAAGCCCCCGCCGAAGAGCCCGTGCCGGACGCGCTCCGGGTGCTCTCCTTCAGCCGTGAGCTGACCGAGGCCGGCAACCGGCACGCGGCCTGGGTGCTCGAGCAGATCGAGGAGTTCCTGGCGTTCATGCCGGTGGACGAGTGGAGCGTGGACCACGAGCGGCGGCTCTACCGGCAGGCCGGGCGGGAGTTCGCGGTGGACGCGCTCGGGCGGCTGACCGAGGACGGGCGCTGGCGCTGGGCGTGGGCCGAACCCGAGGCGTGGTCGGCGGATCCGCGGATCACCGAGCGGGTGCGCGCGGTGTGCGAGGCGGCCGGCGAGGTCGGGATCGCGGAGCTCGCGGCGCCGGTGCTCGACCTGTCCGCGAACGACGACGCCGAGGATCCGGAGACCGCCGCCGAGATGCTGGCCTGGACCGTGATGGGGCTGGCCGGGGCGCGCGCGTACATCGGGCACAGCCAGGGCGAGCGCGGGCGGATCTACTACCTGGCCTTCGACGAGGCGATCCCCGCGGCCAGGCCGGAGCTCGGCGAGGTGCCGCGGTTCCTGACCCAGGGCGTGGTCAAGTTCGAGGAGGGCGCGACCGAGTGCGTGCTCGGCTACGTCGAGCACCACGGCTGGGACTGGAGCCGCAGCGCCGACGGGATCGAGGTCAGCGCGGCCGGACTGGGCTCGTTCACGGCCGAGGTGTCCGGCGACGGCGCGCTCACCGGCATCTCACTGCACTGAGGGTAACCGAAGGACGCCGCGGGGTGACGCCTGGTCAGGCGTCGTCCCGGGCGGCCAGGGCCGCGCGCATCGCCTCGAGGATCTCCCCGCCCCGGCCGCGCACGCCCGTCATCAGCTCCACCTGGGTCACCGCCTGGTGCAGCAGCAGGTCGCGGCCGCCGAGCACGACGCCGCCGCGCCGTTCCCAGGCGGCGGCCAGCGGCGTCGGCCACGGGTGGTAGATCACGTCGAAGAGCGTGCCGACCTGCTCGGGCAGTCGCTCGGCGAGCTCGTCGGCCACCCCCGCCGGGGTGGTGTTGACGACGAGTTCGTGCTCGGCCGCCTCGCCGGCCCGGCTCCACGGGCGCGGATCGAGGGTCAGCTTGAAGTGCTCGGCGAGCGCGGCGAACTCGGCCACCTTGGCCGGGGTGCGCGCGTAGAGCGCGATCGGGCCGCGCACCAGCCCGGCCAGCGCGGCCAGGCTGGATCCGGCCGTCGCGCCGCCGCCGAGGACGGCCGCCGCCGCGACCTCGTGCACTCCGCGCTCGCGCAGCGCCGCGGCCAGACCCGGCACGTCGGTGTTCTCGCCGTGCCGGGTGCCATCGGCCTCGAATACCAGGGTATTGACGGCGTTGACCGCGCGGGCGGTGCCGCTGATCCCGTCGAGCAGCGGGATCACCGCGCGCTTGAGCGGCATGGTCAGCGACAGGCCGGCCCAGCTGCCGTCGAGGCCCTCGACGAAGGCCGCCAGGCCCGCCTCGTCCACCTCGCGGCGGCCGTAGCTCCAGTCGGCCAGGCCCAGCCGGGCGTAGGCCGCGCGGTGGAGCACCGGCGAGAGCGAGTGCGCGATCGGCGAGCCGAGCACGGCGGCCCGGCGGGCGGTCGGCGTCATCAGTTCCCGCACAGCCCCGGGTGCGCCTTGCCCAGCGCCGACCAGGCCGTGCTGTTAGCGGCGTAGAGCACCGAGCCGTCGACCGCGCAGAAGTACAGGTCGGTCGTGTCGGTCGGGCTCAGCGCCGCTTCCAGGGTGGTCTGGTCGATGCTGTCGATCGGGCCCGGCGGCAGGCCCTTTATGCCGAAGACGCTGGTGTTGTACGGGTTGCCGGTGGCCTTGTTGTCCGGCGTGGTCGTGGTCTCGCCCATGCCGTAGAGCGTGGTCGTGTCGAAGCCCAGGTGCGCGAAGTCCGCGGTGTCCTTGAGCCGGTGGTAGATCACGCCCGCGATCTTGCCCAGGTCCTTGGTGTCGGTGCCGGCCTCGGCCCGCGCCATGGAGGCGATCGTCAGCACCTGGTAGGGCGTCAGGTTCGCCCCGCCGGCCGACTTGGCCTTACTGGTCAGGCCGACCGCGTCGAACATGGCCAGCTGCTTGTCGATCATGGTCTTGATCAGTGAAGTCGGGTCGTTGTAGTCCGGCAGCTGGTAGGTGCCGGTGAACAGCAGGCCCTCGACGTTGGCGAACGGGAACTTCGCGCCGGTCTTGGCGTTGGCCCAGCTCGGCAGGTCGACCTTGCCGCTGCTGATGGCCGAGAGGATCTGCGCCTGGGTCCACTTCTTCTTCTGCTCGAGGTCCTTGAAGACGTCCGCGGCGCGCTCGCCGGGGCGCACCAGCAACTGCGACGTGTTGTCGATGTTGCTGGTGTTCAGCAGCGCGTCCACGGCGGCGGCCGCGCTCATCTCCTTGTGCAGCAGGTAGGTGTTGGCCTGGATGTCGCCGCACTTGGGGTTGGCTTCGCAGGCCTTGGTGAAGGCGCGCTGGCTCTTGACCACGTCGTTCTGGAGCAGGATGCTGCCGATCGCGGTTCCGCCGGAGCCGCCGGGTATCTCCACCACGACCGTGGCGGGCAGGCCGGCGGCGGAGGTGAAGTCCGGCGGCGGGCCGTACTTCGACTGGTACCACTTGTAGCCCTGGAAGCCGCCGTAGCCGAGCAGTCCGGCCAGGATGCTGAAGAGCACGAACACGGCCAGGCAGCTCTTGCGCTTGTTGCCCTTCTTGCCCGAGCCGGTCCGCCTGCCGCCGGAGTCGCCGTCCGAGTCCGAGCTGTCGGCGGTGAGCAGGCCGCCGCGCTCGCTCTCCTCGTCCTCGACCGCGTAGCGCGGGTTCGAGCCGGAACGGCTCGGCACGGGCTGCTCGGGCTCGGCGCGGCGGCGGCCGCCGCGGGCCGGGTACTCGTACTCGGCCTGGTCCTCGGCGAGGTCGTTGTAGGGGTCGCGGACGTCGCGGGGTCCGCGGGCGTCGCGCGGCTCGCCGTACGGGTCGGTCGGGCCGGGGCCGGGGCCGGCCGGACGCCGCTGCGGCTGCTGCGGCCGGGCGGCGGCGCGCTGCTGCTGAGTGCCGGTGTCGTAGCCGCCGGAGGACGGGTAGCCCTGGGCGCCGTAGCTGCCGCTGTTGTACGAGCCCGAGCCGTGGGAGCCGGTGTCGTAGCCGCTGGCGGGGTAGCCCTCGTAGCCGACGCGCGGCTGCTGGCCGGTGCCGCGCTGCCGCTGCTGGCCGCCGTAACCGCCGGTGTCGTACCCGGTGTCGTAGGACCCTGACGCATAGCCCTGCTGGCCCTGCTGCTGGCCCTGCTGCGGATACCGCGGCTGCTGCTGAGGCTGTTGCGGCTGCTGCGGGCGCTGCTGCTGCTGGCGGTAGCGCGGATCCTGCTGCGGCGGGCGCGGCGCCTGCTGCTGCGGCTGCTGCTGCTGCTGCTGCGGGTAGTCGAAGTACTGCGCCGCGGACTGCTGACCGGTCTGCGCGCCCTGTCCGCCCTGCCCGTACGAGGGGTATCCGGGAGCCTGCGGAGGGTTGCTGTAGTCGAGCGGCGGCTGGCTCCAGTCGTCCTGCGCCTGCGCGTAGGGGTCCGGCTCCTGCGGATAGCCGTACCAGCCGCCGTCGCTCATTCGCTCTCCTTCACCGGGGCCGCCGCCTGCGGCGAGGTGCCCTGTTCCAGGGCGACCAGGGTACCGGGCACGGAGCCCGACCCGCGCTCGATGTCGAGCGCGTTCTGCAGGATCACGACCGCGGCGGCCTGATCCACCACCGCCCGGCTTTTGCGCCCGCGCACACCCGACTCGCGTAGTCCACGGGTCGCCGTCACGGTTGTCAACCGCTCGTCGACCATTCGTACCGGAATAGGGTGGATTTTCCCGGCGAGACGGTCCGCGAACACCCGGGCCTTCGCGGCCGCCGGACCTTCGGCGCCGGAGAGCGAGCGGGGCAGGCCGACCACGATCTCCACGGCGCCGTACTCGTGCGCGAGCGCGACGATGCGGGGCACGTCGCCCTCGCCCGCCGGGACGGTCTCGACCGGTGTGGCCAGGCGTCCCTCGGGGTCGCACACGGCCACCCCGACGCGGACCGCGCCCACGTCGACACCCAGTCTTCTGCCCGCTCTCAACACCCGCTCCGTTCCGATCCGGCCGCCGCCGGGCCGTGAAGAACCCGCACGGCGCACGCTGTCAGGGTTCAGCCTCGCACGAACGGGGCCCGCGCGCTTGACGGACGGGCCCCGGGAATGACGCGAGCGACCAGTGCGCCGCGTGGATACCAGAAATGTCGCGCGCTAGGCGGCGATCTGACGCCGCACCGCCTCCAAAGCTTCATCCAGCGCCGCCGCGTTCGTGCCGCCGCCCTGGGCGATGTCGTCCTTGCCGCCACCGCCGCCGCCGAGGGTCTGGGCCGCGGTCTTGGCCAGCGCGCCGGCCTTCAGGCCCTGCTCGCGGGCCGCCTCGTTGGCCGTCACCACGACCACCGGGCGCTCGCCGGCCACCGCCGCGACCGCCACCACGCTGGGGCGCGAGCCGAGCCGGGCGCGCACGTCGAGGGCGAGCTTGCGCAGGTCGTCCGCGCCGGTGCCGTCGGGCGCGCGGTGGCCGACGTAGGCCACGCCGCGCACGTCCGCCGGGTCGGCCGCCAGCTGCCCGGCCACCGCGAGCACCTGGCCCGCCCGCAGCGCGGCGATCTCCTTCTCCGCGTCGCGCAGCTTGCCGATGATGCCGCCGATCCGCTCCGGCAGCTCCTCCGGCCGGGCCTTGACCGCCTCGGCGATCTGGGCCAGCAGCACGTGCTCGCGGGCCAGGAAGCCGTACGCGTCCGCGCCCACCAGCGCCTCGACCCGGCGCACGCCGGCGCCGATGGAGGACTCGTGCAGCAGCTTGACCAGGCCGAGCCGGCCGGTGTTGGGCACGTGCGTGCCGCCGCACAGCTCGTGCGCCCACTCGCCCACCGAGACCACCCGGACCCGGTCGCCGTACTTCTCGCCGAACAGCGCCATCGCGCCCATGGCCTTGGCCTCGGGCTGCGACATGATCTGCGCGGTCACCGCGAGGTCGTCGATGAGCACCTCGTTGACCAGCTGCTCCGCGTCGGCCAGGACCGAGTGCGGCACGGCCTGCGGGTGGGCGAAGTCGAACCGGAAGCGGCCGGGCGAGTTCTCCGAGCCGGCCTGGGTCGCGGTGTCGCCCAGCAGCTGGCGGAAGGCCTTGTGCACCATGTGCGTGGCGGTGTGCGCGCGGGAGATCGCGGCGCGGCGGGCCACGTCCACCGCGGCCTCGGCGGGCTGACCCGCCGTCACCTCGCCGTCCCGGACCACGGCCCGGTGCACGATCAGGTCGCCGACCGGCTTCTGCACGTCCACGACCTCGATCACGGCGCCGTTGGCGAGCCGGATCAGGCCGTGGTCGGCGAGCTGGCCGCCGCCCTCGGCGTAGAACGGGGTGCGGTCGAGCACCAGCTCGACCTCCTGGCCGCCGACCGCGCTCCCGGCCACCGCGCCGTCCACCAGCAGGCCGCGGACCACGGCCTCGCTGACGGTCTCGCGGTAGCCGGTGAACTCCGGGCTGCCGGAGAGGTCGAACAGCTCGCGGTAGGCGGAGACGTCCACGTGGCCGGTCTTCTTGGCCTTCGCGTCGGCCTTGGCGTTGGCCTTCTGCTGGGCCATCAGCCGGCGGAAGCCCTCCTCGTCCACCGACAGGCCCTGCTCGGCCGCCATCTCCAGGGTCAGGTCGATCGGGAAGCCGAAGGTGTCGTGCAGCTGGAAGGCCTCGGCCGCGTTCACCCGGTCCCCGCCGGCCGCCTTGGCCGCGGAGATGGCGTTGTCCAGGATGCCGGTGCCGGTGCGCAGCGTCTGCAGGAACGCGGTCTCCTCGCCGATGGCCACGGCCAGGATCCGCTTGGAGTCGGCGACCAGCTCAGGGTACTGCGGCCCCATCGCGTCGATGCCGCTGCGGATCAGCGCCTCCATGCTCGCCGCGTTCGAGCCGAGCAGGCGCATGTTGCGGATGGCCCGGCGCATGATCCGGCGCAGCACGTAGCCGCGGCCCTCGTTGCCCGGGATGACGCCGTCGCCGATCAGCATCAGCGCGGTGCGGACGTGGTCGGTCACCACGCGCAGGGCCACGTCGGTGCGGTGGTCCTTGCCGTAGACCGCGCCGGTCAGCTCGGCCGCCTTGTCCAGGATCGTGCGGGACGTGTCGATCTCGTAGAGGTTGTCCACGCCCTGCAGGATCGCGGCGAGGCGCTCGAGGCCGAGGCCGGTGTCGATGTTCTTGGCGGGCAGGTCGCCGCGGATCTCGAAGTCGTCCTTGCCGGTGCCCTCGCCCCGCTCGTACTGCATGAAGACCAGGTTCCAGATCTCCAGGTACCGCTCGCCGTTGACGGCCGGGCCGCCCTCCTCGCCGTAGGCGGGGCCGCGGTCGTAGTTGATCTCCGAGCAGGGACCGCACGGCCCGGGCACGCCCATGGACCAGAAGTTGTCCTTCTTGCCGAGGCGCTGTATGCGCTCGGCCGGGACCCCGATCTTGCGGTTCCAGATGTCGTAGGCCTCGTCGTCGTCCAGGTAGACGGTGATCCACAGCCGCTCCGGCTCGAGCCCGTAGCCGCCGTCGGCGACCGGGCTGGTCAGCAGCTCCCACGCGAGGGTGATCGCGCCTTCCTTGAAGTAGTCGCCGAAGGAGAAGTTGCCGCACATCTGGAAGAAGGAGCCGTGCCGGGTGGTCTTGCCGACCTCTTCGATGTCCAGGGTGCGCACGCACTTCTGCACGCTCGTC
Organism: Actinospica robiniae DSM 44927; assembly: GCF_000504285.1. NCBI lineage: Bacteria > Bacillati > Actinomycetota > Actinomycetes > Catenulisporales > Actinospicaceae > Actinospica > Actinospica robiniae. The sequence goes on from NZ_KI632511.1 coordinate 4,139,400, forward strand.
GCGCGCGGGGCCGGCGGCGGCTCCTCGGCCAGGAAGTACGGCTTGAACGGCACCATGCCGGCGTTGACCAGCAGCAGGGTGGGATCGGAGGCGATGAGGGAGGCGGACGGGATCTCGGCGTGCCCGCGCTGGACGAAGAAGTCGATCCAGCGGCGGCGGATCTCTGCGGAGTCCATGGTCGAACTACCTCTCGCTTACATCGGTGGAACGTTCACAGGTCGAGTCGCGACAGTGCTGCGCTCCTCATTCTTCCAGCTGTGCAGCCGCGCTCGTACCGGCCCGCGGACACCCCGGCTCAGCGGCGGCCGGTCTCCTGGTCCTTCGCGTCCACCCCGAGGGCGTGGTAGAGCTCGAACTCGCGCTCGGCGGCGGCGGAGCGCACGTCCTCGGTGAAGTCCTGCCAGGCGGAGGTGAGCCGGCCGGGCACGCCGGTGGCCGACTCGGCCAGGGTGGAGGGGGCCAGCTTGCGGGCGGCCTTGGTCACCTTGGCCGCGACCACGACGCCGGTGCCGGCGCCGAGGGCGGCCCAGAACAACCGCTTGACCATGGTCTCAGTCCTTCCGGGTCCGGCGGGCGGCCTTGATCTCGGCCTTGACCCGCTTCTCCACGTCCGCCCGGCGGCGGTTGGCCAGGGCCGAGCGCACGCCGTAGGAGAACGCCGCCGCCTTGATCATCGGACCGCCCACGGTGGCCGAGAAGGTGGAGGCGAGCGCGGAGGCGTTGGTGGAGATGTTCGAGACGTTGTCGGTGATCACGTCCACCTTGCCGAGCTGCTGGTTCGTCGTGACCACGGTGGTGGTGATCTCGGTCAGCAGCGGCGAGGTCTTCTCGCTGATGCCCGCCACGAGCTGCTTGGTCTCCTTGAGCACCTGGGCCAGGCGCAGCAGGACCACGCAGAGGAAGACCACCCCGACCGCGAAGAAGATCGCGAAAATCAGTCCGACGACTGCACCTGCCGACACGTGCGGGTCCGTCCCTTCGCTCACGCCCGAGTGGGATTGACGTCTGGAGTCCACGAGGGGCCAGACCTGCTAGACGATATCGCGTCCGGCCCCGCCGACGTCGTCAGGCCTGGCGGACACCGCCGGACCCTCGCCAGGCCCGCGTCCGCGCCCGTAGGCTGACGGCATGGGGAGGGCCTTCGACTCGGAGTTCGCCGACGAGCTCTGGCGGTTCGGCGGGACGCCGTACCAACCGCTGGCCAGGATTACGTCAGGCTCCGGCGACACGTTCCTGGGGTTGGCCCGGGACGGGCGCCCGACCGTGGTCAAGCTGCACCGCCCGGCCGGCGCCGCGGACGTCGCACTGATCCGAATGCAGAGCGCCGCGGAGCTGATCAGCGCTCTGGGATCGCCGCGGATCGCCCGGCATCTGGCCGTCGGAGAGGTGCGCGGACTGGCGTGGACGGCGGCCGAATACGTGCCCGGACCCTCGCTTCAGGAGGCTGTGGACGGGTACGGACCGCTGTCGCAAGAGGGCGTGCGGCACCTGGCGCGAGGGCTGGTCGAGGCGTTCTCCGCGTTGCGCGATGCCGGGCTCACCGGGCGCGGCGTGACGGCACGCGACGTGGTGCTTGGCCGGATCGGTCCGATCGTCGTGGACGTGGGCCTGACCCGCATCGAGGGCGCTGACGGGCGGATCGAATCGGCCGACGAAGCCGAGTCCACCGCCGAGGACGTGCGCGCGATCGGTGCGCTGCTCTATCTCGCGGCGACGGGCCGGCCGGCGTCGAGCGCGTCCGGCGACATCCTCAGCCCGGCGGTGGGCAACTGCCCGAACGCCCTGCGCGAGGCGATCGAGTCGAGCCAGCGGGTGCGGCCCGCGGCGCGGCCGAGCCTCGAGCAGCTGGCCCGGGCCGCGGACGAGACCTGGGTCCCGGCCTCGCTCGCGACGAAGTGGCTGGCAGAACCCTGGCAGTCCGCCGACGTGCTGCGCGAGATCGACGATCGCGCGAACGAGCTGGCCAGGCTGCGTTCGCGGGCGATCGAGCGCGCCATCCTCGCCGCCGCCGCCCCGCCGAGCCTCTCGGCCCGGCGGAGCCCGGCCGTCCGCTGGGAGAAGAACGAGCCGGCCGTGCGCAACCGCCGTTGGCTGGCCGGCGCGGCGGTGCGCGCGCTGTGGTCCCGGCGGGGGCGGTAAACCGTACCCGGGCACGTCGGAGCAGGGGGCGCATTCTCGCGCCGATGCGCGCACCCTTGCGGCCGACCGGCGGCGATGGCAAGATCGGCACGCACCGGCCGGGGACGACTCCCGGTCGACGTCGACACCGGGGAGTGGGGCCCATGCCTGTCAGCGCGCACGCCACCGAGGGCCGCCGACAGTCCTGACGCAGCATCGGCGGCATGTCCGTACACTCACATGCCATATCAAAGGATTACCGCAGTGGACTTCCACGTCCAGCACCATGCCCGCACCCTGGCTCTGCGCAGCCTGGGGCACGTGCGCACCGGGCCGTTCGTCGCCCGGTTCAATCCGGAGTGGGCCAGTCCGATGGCCAACTACGCCATCCCGGACGACCACGCCGAGCCCAGCGCCGCCGACATCCGCGCCCTGATCGAGGTCTTCCGCGCGCGCGAGCGCAAACCGCGGCTGGAGTTCCTGCCCAGCTGCGCGCCGGCGGTCGAGCCCGCGCTGCGGGCGGCCGGCTTCAAGGTGGAGAGCCGGGCGCCGCTGATGGCCTGCCCGCCCGGCGACCTGGCCGCGCCCAAGCCGGTGGCCGGCCTCGAGCTGTTCGAGCCGCGCGCCGACGATGACCTGTTCGGACTGGTGACCGTGCAGCACTACGCCTACGGCGAGCCGGGCCGACCGGACTGGCCGGCGATCGGCGGCCTGCGCGCCACGTACGAGAACGGCGGCATCGTCGTGCTCGGCTTGTTCGAGGGCGAGCCGGCCGGCGGCGGGTCCTGCTCGGTCCCGATCGACGGGCTGACCGAGGTGGGCGGCATAGCCGTGGCCGAGCGCTTCCGCCGCCGCGGCGTCGGCGCCGCCGTGGCCGCGCGGCTGACCGAGCTCGCCTTCGAGCGCGGGCTGCGGGTGCCCTGGCTCGAGCCGTCCGGGGAGATCAGCGAGCGCGTCTACGCGGGCATCGGGTACCGGGCCATAGGCGAGAAGCTGAACATCTCGCTTCCCTGAAGCCCGGTTTCCACCGCGCCGGCCGGCCGCCTCGGCTTCCCGCCGCCGGAGAGAAACGAGCGGCGAGGGGCCGCGGGGCCGGGAAAGCTTTCGATTCTGCCGCCGGGTTCTGGAAGTATGTGCTCCGAAAGTAGGAGACACACATGCACTTGGCCCGTTACAAGTCCGTGCTCGGCCTGCCCGGCATGAAGACCTTCATGCTGGTCGCGCTGGTCGCCCGGATCCCCGGCACCGCGTGGACCACCGCGCTGACGCTGAGCGTCGTGCTCGACCGGCATCTGAGCTACGCCGCGGCCGGCGCGGCCACCGCGATGTTCACGGTCGGCCTGGCGCTGGGCTCGCCGCTGCTCGGGCGGGCCATCGACCGGCGCGGTCCGCGGCCGGTGCTGCTGGTGACGGGCGTGGTCTCGCTGCTGTTCTGGAACCTCGTGCCGTCGCTGCCCTACCCGGCGCTGCTCGGCTGCGCCGTGTTCTGCGGCGCGCTGCAGGTGCCGATCATGACGCTGGTGCGCCAGTCGCTGGCGCAGCGGGTGCCGGAGTCGGTGCGGCGCCAGGCGTTCTCGCTGGACTCGATGGCCGTGGAGCTCTCCTTCATGGTCGGCCCGGCGGTCGCGGTGCTGGCCATCACCTCGCTGGGCGAGGCCGTCTCGACGCTGCGCGTGGTCGGCTTCGGCATCGCCGCCGGCGCCGCCGTGCTCTACGCGTACACCGCCCGGCAGGACGCCGCCGGCGGCGCGGCCGAAGCGGAGCTGGAAGAAGCGGCCGAGGACGCGGCCAAGGCGCACTGGCTCGCGCCGGGCTTCCTGCTCATCCTGGCCGTGTGCACCGCCTGCTGCGTGATCCTGTCCGCGACGGACGTGGCCGTGGTGGCGCTGCTGCGGGGGCACGGGCAGATCGCCTGGGCCGGCGTCGTCGTCATCGTCTGGTGCGCGGCCTCGCTGGTGGGCGGCTTCATCCACGGTGCGATGCCGCGGCCGGTGCCGATGCCGGTGCTCCTGCTGCTGCTCGGCGCGCTCAGCGTGCCGATCGGCCTGGCCGACAACTGGTGGGCGCTGTGCCTGCTCTGCATCCCCGGCGGCCTGGCCTGCGCCCCGACCATCGCCTCGAGCGTGGACGCGGTCAGCCGGGCGGTGCCGCCGTCCCGGCGCGGCCAGGCGATGGGCATGCACGCCGCCGCCCTGACCGTGGGCAGCGCGATCGGCGCGCCGCTGATCGGCGTGGTCATCGACGGGGCCGGCCCGGCCTGGGGCATGGCCGCGGTCGGCCTGCTCGGCTGCGTGGTCGCGCTCGCCGCGATGGCGGTGCAGCGTGGGCGGCAGGCGGCCGCCGCGCCCGCGCCGCTCGTGCCGGCGAGCGCCGCCGAGGCCGCGCTCGAGCGGGTCTGAGGCTCGGGTCCGTGCCCGCGTCGGCACACGCCGACTCTGGCGCACGGACCCGTCCAGCCCTTACCTTTCTCGGATGAAAGCTGACCGAGCGGTAACCGCCCGTCCGAAGAGCCACGTCGTCGCAGGCGCGGGACGCACGGCGTTCGGCTGCCTCGCGCTGGTGGCGCTGGCCGTCGGCTACGACCGGGACCTCCACGTCGGCGACGCCGTGAACTTCTTCTTCTACTTCACGGACCTGTCGAACCTGTTCGGCGCGGCCGTGCTGCTGATCGGCGGGCGGGCGCTGCTGCAGGGCCGGTCGGGCGTGCCGGACCTGGTTCGGGGCGCTGCGGTGCTCTACCTCGTCATCACCGGCCTCGTGTACTGGACGCTGCTGGCCGGGCAGGCCACCGCCGCCACGATCACGTGGCAGAACGACATCGTGCATGGCGTGATGCCCTGCATCCTCGTGCTCGACTGGCTGCTTCTTCCCCCGACGGCACGCCTGCGCCACGCCGTGGCGACCCGCTGGCTCGTCTTCCCACTGGTGTACCTGGCCGTGTCGCTCGTGCGCGGCCCGATCGTCACCTGGTGGCCCTACGACTTCCTGGACCCGCGCGAGCCCGGCGGCTACCTGCACGTGACGACGTGGTCGCTGATCGTGCTGATCGTGTTCGTGGTCTTCATGCTGCTGACCGTACTGACGGGCAATCAGCTCGGCTCGCGGCGCTCGCCTTCGCCCGACCCCTTGAGCTCGACGGATTCCGCCGAGGACGGCTCCTCGCCCGAGCCCAACAGCGACCGCAACTTCACCACCCGGTCCGCGTAACGCTCCTCCAAGCCGTGCCGGGTCGGGTTGTAGTACCGCTTCCCGTGCACGGCGTCCGGCGCGTACTGCTGCGCGGCCACCGCGTTCGGCAGGTCGTGCGGATACACGTAGCCCTGGCCGTGCCCGAGCTTTCCCGCGCCCTGGTAGTGGCTGTCGCGCAGATGCGCCGGCACCGGGCCTGCCAGGCCCGCGCGCACGTCCGCCAACGCCGCGTCGATGGCCAGGTACGCCGCGTTCGACTTCGGCGCCGCGGCCAGCGCGATCGTCGCCTGCGCCAGCGAGATCCGGGCCTCCGGCCAGCCGATGAAGGACACCGCCTGCATCGCCGCGACCGCGGTCTGCAGCGCCGACGGATCGGCCAGCCCGATGTCCTCGCTGGCCGAGATGACCAGCCGCCGGGCGATGAAGCGAGGGTCCTCCCCCGCCTCGACCATGCGCGCCAGATAGTGCAGCGCGGCGTCCACGTCCGAGCCGCGGATCGACTTGATCAGCGCCGAGGCCACGTCGTAGTGCTGGTCGCCGTCCCGGTCGTAACGCACCGCGGCGCGGTCCACCGCCTGCTCCAGGACGGCCACGGTGATCTCGTCCGAGCCGCTGTCCTTCGCCGCTCCCGCGCCCGCCTCCAGCGCCGTCAGCGCGCGCCGGGCGTCGCCACCGGCCAGCCGAAGCAGGTGCGCCCGCGCGTCCTCGGCCAGCGTCACCGTGCCGGCCAGGCCGCGCTGCTCGACCAGCGCGCGGTCGATCAGGTCGCTGATGTCCTCCTCGCCCAGCTGCTCGAGCGTGAGCAGCAGCGAGCGGGACATCAGCGGGGAGATCACCGAGAAGTACGGGTTCTCCGTGGTCGCCGCGATCAGGGTGACCGTGCGGTTCTCCACCGCGGGCAGCAGCGAGTCCTGCTGCGCCTTGGAGAAGCGGTGGATCTCGTCCAGGAACAGCACCGTCTCGCGCCCGTACCCGGCCAGCTGGGTGCGCGCCTCGTCCAGCGCCGCGCGCACCTCCTTGACCCCGGCCGTGATCGCGGACAGCTCCAGGAAGTGCCGGTCCGTGCTGCGGGCGACCACGTGCGCCAGCGTGGTCTTGCCGGTGCCGGGCGGACCCCACAGGATGACCGAGGCGGGCACCGCCCGGGACTGCGAGGTCGCGTCGACCAGGCGCCGCAGCGGCGAGCCCGGCTTCAGCAGCTTGCCCTGGCCGACCACCTCGTCCAGGGTGCGCGGGCGCATCCGGGCCGCGAGCGGGGCGCGCGACTCCTCGTGCTCGCGGTTCACGAAGTCGAAAAGGCTCTCAGCGGGCATGTCGACGAGCCTAACGCCCACGCCCGACAGCGCAGGTGCGAGAATCTTGAGCATGAGCGAGCTTGCGAGCGAGTCATTAGGCACAGTGCTTCGCGCACGCGGCCTACCGAGCGCTAGCGAGGTGGCGGTGTGCACGGTATAGAGACGGTCACCCGGTTCGACTCCTACCGGCAGCTGCCCGCCGAGGTGCTCGACGACGCGCTGCTGCGGCTCGAGACCGACCCCGGCATCCTGCACGGCGCGTGGACCACTCCCGGCGGCTACGCATTCGCCTCGATCGACTCCTACGGCGGCGACCCGTGCTGGCTCAACGTCGTGGCCGATCCGGCCGTCGCGCTCGCCCTGGTCGAGGCCGCGATGGCCGACCTCGGCGACGCCTGCTTCGGGATCACCGTGCCGCGCGGCGTCGACGTCAGCCGCTGGGTGGTCGCCGATCCCGGCCACGGCTCGTGGGACCTGATGCGCTGCGACGAGCCGCCGGCCGCCCAGCCCGGCGAGGACCGCGTCCGCGTGCTGACGGATCTCGCCGCGGTGCAGGCCTTCCTGGACCGGGTCAACCCGAGCCACTCGGTGCGCGCCGACCACGCCGAGGTCGAGCGGTGGATGGGCGTGGCCGACGAGGCGAGCGGCGAGTTGCTCGCGCTCGGGGCTTTCACCCGCCGCGTGTCCGGCGTCGCCTATCTCGCCTCCATCGCCACCGACGCCCAAGCCCGCGGCCAAGGACTCGGCGCGGCGGTGACCGCTGTACTCACCCGGCACGCGTTCGCGTCGGGGGATGTTCTGTGCACCCTCGCGCACTACCACCCCAACGAGCCGGCCCGGCGGCTCTACCTGCGGCTCGGCTACCGGACGACCCATCAGAACCTGTCCAATCCGCTGCCCCGGCCGGCCGCGCCCGCCGACGGAACCCCGGCATAGCGGGCTGACCGGCGCCACAATGGCCTCATGACCAGAGCGTGGAAGATCGAACCCACCGGCCCGTTGCGCGGGGACGTCACCGTGCGCGGGTCGAAGAACGCCGTCACCAAGCACATGGTCGCCGCGATCCTCGGCCACGGCGCGAGCCGGATCGGCAACGCCCCCCGGGTCGGCGACGTAGAGATCACCGCGTCGATGCTGCGCTCGCTCGGCTGCTCGGTCGAGCGCGACGCCGACACCCTGATCGTCGAACGCGGCGAGCAGCCCGCCTCGGCCGTGCCGCAGACCTTCACCGGCCGCAACCGGATCCCGGTGCTGCTGCTCGGCCCGCTGCTCAACCTCACCGGCGAGGCCTTCGTGCCGCTGGTCGGCGGGGACCGGATCGGCCCGCGCCCACTCGACTTCCACATCAGCGCCCTGGCCGCCATGGGCGCCCAGATCAGCGTGGACGACACGGGCATCCACGCCACGGCCAAGCGGCTGCAGGGCACGAAGGTGAAGCTGCCCTACCCGAGCGTCGGGGCCACCGAGTCGATCATGCTCTCGGCGGTGCTGGCCGAGGGCCGCACGGTGATCTCGAACGCCGCGGTGGAGCCGGAGATCATGGAGCTCGCGCTGTTCCTGCAGCGGATGGGCGCCGGCATCCAGCTCCAGCCGGACCGGCGCATCCTGATCGAGGGCGTGGAGAAGCTGCACGGCGCCGACACCCGGCTCTCCGGCGACCGGCTCGAGGCGTTCAGCTACCTGGTGGCCGGCCTGCTCACCGGCGGCCAGGTGCGCGTGCACGGCTGCGCCCAGGAGCGGCTGGTGACCGCGATCGAGACGCTGCGCAAGATGGGCACCCGGTTCGACATCGGCGAGGAGTACATCAGCGCCTCCGCCCCCGACGGCCTGCGCTCGGCCGCCGTGCACACCGACACCCACCCCGGCTTCGCCACCGACTGGCAGCAGCCGCTGCTGGTGCTGATGAGCCAGGCCCGCGGCCTGTCCGTGCTGCACGAGACGGTGTTCGAGAACAGATTCGTCTATGTCAAGGCGCTGCAGCAGCTCGGCTGCGAGATCGAGCTGTTCCCGATGTGCCTGGGCGGCAACGCCTGCCGCTTCCACGACACCAACCACCTGCACTCCGCCGTCGTGCACGGCCCGTCCAAGCTGGTCGGCGCGCAGGTGCACGTGCCCGACGTGCGCACCGGCTTCTCCTCGGTCATCGCCGCCTCCATCGCCGACGGCCCCTCGGTGCTGATGGACGTCGAGTCGCTCGAGCGCGGCTACGACGAGCCGCTCAAGCGGCTGCAGTCGCTCGGCATGGCCATAACCGTGGACGAGGCGTTCGAGGAGACGGCGGACTGAGCGCGGCGTCCGGCGTAGAGTGATCAGGTGCTGCAACAGGTCACCGCCACCCGCTACGTCACGCCGCTGCGCGAGGGCGGCTCCCTGCCCGGGATCGTCGAGGCCGACGATCTGGGCACGTACGTGGTCAAGTTCCGCGGCGCCGGCCAGGGCAGCGCGGCGCTGGTCTCCGAGATCGTGGTCGGCGAGCTCGGCCGGCGGCTCGGGGTGCGGGTGCCGGACCTCGTGCTGATCTCGCTGGACGCGGAGATCGGCAAGCGCGAACCGGACCAGGAAGTGCAGGAGCTGCTGCTCGCGAGCGTCGGGGTGAACCTCGGCATGGACTTCTTGCCGGGCTCGATCGGCTACGACGGGATCCACTGGCAGCCGCCGGCCGAGGAGGCCGCGCGGATCTTCTGGCTGGACGCGCTCACCGGCAACGTCGACCGGACCTGGGCCAATCCCAATATGCTGATCTGGCATCGGAAGCTGTGGGCCATCGACCACGGCGCCGCGCTGGTGTTCCAGCACTCGTGGCCGGCCGTCTCGGCCTGGGCGGCACGGCGCTACGACCTGTCCAAGCACGTGCTCGGCGGCCTTGTCGCCGGGATCGGGCACGGCCCGCTCAAGGCGCTCGACGCCGAGCTCGCCGACGCGATAACGCCGGAACTGATCGACGAGGTGCTCGCCCTGGTGCCGGACGAGTTCCTGTTGCGGCTCAACTCCGCCCCGGAGGACGCCGAGGCGGCTTCGCTCCGGGAGCGTTACGCCGATTATCTGCTCGCGCGGCGGGCTTCCGACCGCGCCTGGTGGCCGGAGAGTGCGGCATGACGCGAACGCAGACCGGTTTGCTCGGCTACGACTGCGTCGTGCTGCGCGCCGTGCCCCGCCCCGACCGCGGCGAGCAGGTGAACGTCGGCGCGGTGCTCTACTGCCAAGAAGCCGACTTCCTCGCCGCCGCCGTGCACGTCGACGCCGATCGGCTGCGCGCCCTCGATCCGGCCGTCGACGTGGAGCTGCTCACCGCCGCCCTCGACGGCATCCGCGACGTGTGCGCCGGCGCTCCCTGTGCCGGCGACGCCGGGACGGCGAACCTGCGGACCCGGTTCGGCTGGCTCAGCGCTCCGCGCAGCACGGTGCTGCAGCCGGGGCCGATCCACGGCGGGCTGACCGCCGATCCGACCGCGGAGCTCGAACGGCTGATGGACCGTATGGTGCGATGAGGATGGGCGAGGCCATCCCGCTCGCGCAGGGCGATCTGCGCTGGGTGTTTCCCGAGGTGGACGACCCCGCTGTGGTGAGTGGCGCCCTGTCTGAGGCTGATGCGCGGATGCGCCGGGTGGCCGCCCATCTGGGAGCGGCCGACACCGGCCTGGAATTTCACCGCGTCGAGGGCTTCATGCTCCATGGCGTCTTCGGGCTCGCCGAAAGCTCAGACGTCTCGTTCGCGGCCGAGCTGTGCCTCCCGCAAGATTGCCTGTGGAGCAAGCCGGCAGGGCCGCCGTGGCAGGTCGAGGCCGTGGTCATGGTCCCGGGTGAGACCACTGCGGATGACGCCGAAGAAGGCTGCGGCACGGAGATCGTGGCGGAGTGGGCGCATTCCTACGACACTCCGGTCGAAGCAGCACGAGGGCTGATCCAGGCCACTGACTGGCTCTACGAGCAGTGCGTCACCTTCGAAGGATGGATCCGGCCGCCGCGCCGGGGTTCGGGGCGCGGCGGCCGGGGCGTGCACGCGGGCGACTAGCGCGGCGCGTAGTCCGAGATCACCGGCAGAGCGGTGTCGCTGTAGTCGAACATCGCCTGGTTCTCCCAGCCGTCACCCGCGCTCGGGTCGGTCGGGTCCCAGCCGTTGCCCTGCACCACGGTCCAGGTCGGCTCCCAGTAGAAGGCGCCGAGGCCCAGCCCGTTCGGCACGGCCTGGACGATGCTGAGCGTGTCGCGGAACATCGCCTCCTGGCCGGCCGGGGTGGCCGGGTAGCCGGTCTCCAGCTCGCTCGCGGTGCTGAAGCTCAGCGCCGCGGTCGGGTCGCCGCTCTCCAGCGTCCACGGGTAGGCGGTCTCGGCGAGGATGATCGGCTTGCCGTAGCGGGTGGCCGTGTCGTCGAGCGTGGTCTGCAGCTCGTCGAGGTAACCATGCCAGTACGAGTAGTACGACAATGCGATGACATCGAAGGGCACGCCCTGCGCGATCGCGTTGTCATAGAACCACTGCACGCCGCCCTCATCCGCCGCGTTGGCGATGTGCAGGGCGATCTTCGTCTTCGGGTCGGCGCTCTTGACCCCGGCGATGGCGGACTTGAGCAGCGCGCCGAAGGTGGTCCAGGAGCTGTCCGAGCCGTAGTCCAGCCCGGTCGGCCAGAGGAAGCCGCCGTTGACCTCGTTGCCGGTCTGGACCATGTCCGGCGGGGTGCCCTGGGCCACCAGGTCGTGCACGACCTTCGCCGAGTACGTGTACAGATCCGACTCGAGCCCGCTGAGCGAGTCGTCCGCCCAGGCGGCCGGGACGCTCTGGTGGCCGGGGTCGGTCCACGTGTCGGAGTAGTGGAAGTCCAGGAAGATCTTCATATGGTGCGCCTTGGCCTGCTTGGCGCCCGCGAGCAGCTGCTGCTCGTCGTCGAAGCCGTCGACCGGGTTGACCCAGACGCGCAGCCGGGCGTAGTTCATGCCGGCGTCACCGAGGATGTCGAGGGCGTTCTCCTGCCTGCCCGAGGCGGTGTAGTACACGCCGCCGTCCTGCTCGCCGCGCACCAGGCTGGAGACGTCGCCGCCGCGGATCGGCAGCGAGGCGTAGCCGGCAGTCAGCGTCACCAGGCCGTAGTTGGTCCAGTCGTTCGCCGCGCTGTGCGAGACGAGGTGGATGACCGCCTGGTGCCCGACCACGCGCACCGACGTGACGATCCGCAGCCAGCTGCCGTCCGAGATCACCGGCACGTCGGTGCGGTTCTCGTTCGGGCCGGACTGCAGCTCGACGTAGTTCGCGCTGTCGCCGCCGCCGGACTTGACCCACACGCCGAGGGTGTAGTCGCCGTTCGGCAGACCCGTCACCCGCTGCCAGGTGTCCACGTTGTAGGCCGCTGACGACCAGTGCGTGAGCTGATAGCCGTCACCGTCGTAGCCGTAGCCGGTCGCCTCGGTGAACGAGGCTCCGGCGGTGCCCGTGGTGGTCCAGCCGGACGGCGTCGCGGTGCCGGTGCCGTCGAGGTCGAAGCCCGGATTGGCCACCGTGCCCGAACCCTGCGACACCCCGTGCCCCTGCTGGGCCTCGGCGAGCGTCGGCGAGGCGGCCAGGCCCAGCGCCACGGCGGCCGCACACCATCTTCGTATCCGCACCCGAGGCTGCTTCGTGTTCGTCACTCACACCACTCCTATCGGAGACCGGACGGCACCCCACCGTTGGGATCGTTCCCAGTCCGCTGGCAAGATTTACCACCACCCGGCGCCATAGTCGAGATGCAGCAGCGGATTTCGCAGCTCACAATTCCGTGAACGCTCCCAGATCTGTACGCGGATCCACTTCGAATCCGCACCCGGGCCTGCGCTCGGATCCGCCGCCGGGCCTGGCCCGGGTGTGGTCCGGGCGTGGTCCGGACGTGGTCCGGGAGCGGCTTGAGCACGCCCGGAACCGGCAGCTCACCGGGCCCGGCTAGGCTGGAGCGGTGGCGGAAGTCGAAGAGTTCGAACGGCACCGGCGCTACCTCGGCGCGGTGGCCTACCGGCTGCTCGGATCGGTGGCCGACGCGGAGGACGCGGTCCAGGAAGCCTGGCTGCGCTGGAGCGAGGTGGACGGGTCCGCGGTGCAGAACCCGCGCGCCTATCTGACCACCGTCGTCAGCCGGCTCTGTTACGACCAGCTCGGCTCCGCCCGCGCCCGCCGGGAGGCGTACTACGGCGAATGGCTGCCCGAGCCGCTGATCGACGACCAGCTCACCCCGCACGACCAGGCCGAGCGCGGCGAAGAGGTCTCGCTGGCGATGATGGCGGTGCTCGAGCGCCTCAGCCCGGCCGAGCGCGCCGCCTTCGTGCTGCACGACGTCTTCGGCGTCGACTTCCCGCAGATCGCGCTGACCCTCGAGCGCACCGAGGCGGCCGTGCGCCAGCTCGCCTCCCGCGCCCGCAAGCAGGTCAAGGACCGCTCCCCCCGCCCCGCCGTGGACCGCGGCGCGCACCGCGACGCCGTGCGCGCCTTCGCCGACGCGATCGGCAAGGGCGACATCATCGGCCTGATGAAGGTGCTCGACCCCGACGTGGTCTGGCACTCGGACGGCGGCGGCATCGTCCGCGCCGGCGTGCGCCCGATCCTGGGCGCGGACCGGGTCTCGCGGATGGTGCTCGGGCTGATGGAGCGGTACTGGGAGCCCGGCAGCGTCATCGAGTTCGTCGACGTCAACGGCGAGCCGGGGATGGCCCTGTTCACCCCGGACGACGCGCCGCTCGGCGTGGTCGGGTTCGGCGTGGTCGACGGGCTGATCACGGAGACGTACGTGGTGGTCAACCCGGAGAAGCTCACGCACGTCAGACGGGCCGCCGCGGCGTGAGGTGAGCCAGCGCCGCTGTGTGAGGGGGTTCGCCGCTGCATGCCGGGACGCGCCGCTGCCTGAGCCGTCCTTGCGGCGGGGTGGGCGGCCGTGGCCTGCGGGATGTGTCCCACGTCACAGTCACACTCGGCGCGGGCCCGTCGTCCCCCTTGCGACAACGAAGCGAGGAGGGCCCACCATGACTACGCAGAGCAACGCCAAGCAGAACACGCCGGCCGGCCGGATCGTCGTCATCGGCGCCGGCTACTCGGGCCTGTGCGCGGCCGCGCGTGCCGGCAAGAGCGCCCAGGTGACGCTGATCGCGCCGGACGAGCGCATCCCGAACCGCATCCGGCAGCACGAGGTCGCGGCCGGGCGCGAGGTGCCGAAGCCGCTGATCGCCCACGTGGTGCGCGGCCGGAAGGTCACCCACGTCCAGGCCCGGGTGACCGAGCTGGACCTGACCGCGCGCAAGGTCTTCACCGACACCGGCCGCGCCGTCGAGTACGACACCCTGGTCTACGCACTCGGCAGCCACACCGCCTGGCACGGGGTGCCCGGAGCGCAGAAGCACGCGTACTCCACCGAGCAGGCCGCCGAGCTGCGCCAGCGCCTGGCCGAGACACCGACCGGCCGGCTGGCCGTGGTCGGCGGCGGCGCGACCGGGATCGAACTCGCGGCCGAGCTCGCCGAGGCCTATCCCGACTGGAGGATCCAGCTCGTCTCCAGCGGCGAGGTCGGCGGCTGGTTCTCCGCCAAGGGCAAGGCGATCGTGCACGAGGCCCTCGGTCGGCTCGGCGTCGAACTGCGCGAGCACAGCGAAGTGACGGCCGTGGACGCGGCCGGGCTGACGACGGTTCAGGGCCGCATCGACGCCGACCTGGTCGCCTGGGCCGGGTCGTTCGAGGTGGCGCCGCTGGCCCGGGAGGCGGGACTGGCCGTCACCGAGACCGGCGAGGCGGTCGTGGACGCGTACCTGCGCTCGGCCTCCCACCCGGAGGTGTTCGTGATCGGCGACGCGGCGGCCGTGACGCTGCCCGGCATCGGCCGCCTGCGCAAAGGCTGCGCCACCGCCGAGCCGATGGGCATGTACGTGGGCAAGGTGCTGGGCCGGATCGTGCGCGGCAAGACGGTCGGACCCTACAGCTACGGCTACACGGTGCAGTGCCTGAGCCTCGGCCGACACGCGGGCATGGTGCAGCGCGTCGGCAAGGACGACTCGATGCGCGAGCGGGCGTACGGCGGCGGAGTCGGGCGACGCGTCAAGGCCCTGATCGCTTGGGGCGTCGTGGTCGCGTTCCGGCTCTGAGTTCCCGTCCCGGCCGGGCAGGGGTTATGGGATCCCGTCGCCCGGCCGGGCAGGGGTTCCGCTCTTCTCCGGCCTTCAGCAATCGGCGCTACAGTGCCCGCATGTCGGCCGCAGAACAGCAATCGAACGACCCCGAGCCGTCGAAGGGAGCCCCGCCCGGCGGCTCCGGACGCCGCGGCGGGATCGGCCGCCGCAGTGGGACCGGGCCTCGCGGCGGGATCATGCGCGGCGTCCTGGTCGGGATCGCCGCCGGCGGGGCCGGGGTGGCCGCGGGCGAACTGGCGGCGGTGCTCACCGGCGAGGCGAGCTCACCGGCGGTGGCCGTGGGGCAGTGGGCCATCAGCATGACGCCGAGCTGGCTCGAGCAGTGGGCGATCCGCAACTTCGGCACCCACGACAAGCGCGTGCTGCTGATCGGCGTCTACGTCGTGCTGGCGCTCATCTCGGCCGGCGCGGGCGTGCTCGCGCGCAGACACCTGACGTGGGCGAGCTACCTCGCCGCCGGGTTCGGCGTCGTCGGCATGGTCGCGGCCGTGACCAGGCCCAACGCGACCTCGGGCTACCTGTTCCCCTCGCTCGTCGCCGGGTTCGCCGCGGTGCTCGTGCTGCGGTGGCTGACCATCCTGTCGCTGCAGGACACGGAGCCGGGCGCGGGCGCGGACGAGCGGCGCCGCTTCCTGCTCGGCCTGGCCGGGACCGCCGCCATCGCGGCGATCGGCGGCTTCGGCGCGAAGGCGTGGATCGACTCCCGGTACGACGCGGAGCCCGCCCGGGAAGCGGTGAAGCTGCCGAAGCCGGAGACCGTGCTGCCCGAGCCGCCCGCGACGGTGCACCCGAACGTGCGCGGGCTCGGGCCGTTCTTCACTCCGAACGCGCAGTTCTACCGCGTCGACACCGCGCTGACGGTGCCCCAGGTGGACCCGGAGACCTGGAAGCTGCGGATCCACGGCATGGTCGACCGGCCCATCGAGATCACCTTCGAAGAGCTGCTCGGCTACGCGTTCGAAGAGCACGACCTCACCCTGACCTGCGTGTCGAACCCGGTCGGCGGTTCGTACTGCGGCAACGCACGCTGGCTCGGCACGCCGCTCGCGCCGCTGCTGCGGCGGGCGGGAGTGCAGTCCGGCGCGGACATGATCCTGTCCACCTCGACCGACGGCATGACCATCGGCTCGCCGGTCGAGGCGGTGCTCGACGGCCGGCAGGCGATGCTCGCCGTGGCGATGAACGGGCAGGCGCTGCCGATCCAGCACGGCTTCCCGTGCCGGATGCTGATCCCCGGCCTCTACGGCTACGTCTCGGCGACGAAGTGGGTCACCGACCTGAACCTCACCACCTTCGCCTCGTCCTCGGCGTACTGGACGCAGAACGGCTGGTCGGCGCAGGGACCGGTGAAGACCGCCTCGCGGATCGACGTGCCGGCCGCCAACGCCACGGTCCAGGAGGGCGACGTCGTGCTCGCGGGCACGGCCTGGGCCACCCACCGGGGTGTGGACGCGGTGGAGGTGCAGATCGACAACGGGCCGTGGCTGACCACGGCCCTGGCGGCGGCGGACACTCCGGACACCTGGCGGCAGTGGTCGTACACGTGGTCGGGCGCGAGGCAGGGCACACACACCGTGAAGGTGCGCGCGACCGACGCGACCGGCACGGTGCAGACCTCGGCCGTGCAGGACGTGGTCCCCGATGGCGCGACGGGCTATCACACGATCAACGTGCAGGTTTACTGACCAGTTCCCAAACAACCGATATGACTTATGCGGGTTTTTACCCGTTGCCCGGCTGTCACGCTGAATAGACTGTGATGCCCGCAGTGTCCGCTCCGAACGACCGGCTGAGGGCCAGACCGAGCGCTCATGCGATGATCAGGCCATGATCCCGCTTCCCCGGCTGATCGCCACCGACCTCGACGGCACGCTGCTCGACCACCGGCGCGAGCTGACCCCGCGCACCGTCGCCGCTGTCGCCGCGATCGTGGCCCTCGGCGTGGAGTTCGTGCTGGTCACGGCCCGGCCGCCGCGCACGGTCGCCCCGCTGGCCCGGCAGCTAGGCGGGCGGATCGTGGCACTGTGCGGCAACGGAACGCTGCTGGCCGAGTTCGACCCCGCCGAGCCGGCCTGGCGTACGACGCTGATCAGGTCGTTCGAGCCCGCACAGGCACTGGAGATCATCACCCAGTTGCGCCCGGCACTGCCGGATGCCGGATTCGCCATCGAGACCGGCGAGGAAGTGCACTACGAGCCCGAGTTCCGCACCGGCGTGGTCACCGACGACCGCA
Source organism: Actinospica robiniae DSM 44927 (assembly GCF_000504285.1). Lineage (NCBI taxonomy): Bacteria > Bacillati > Actinomycetota > Actinomycetes > Catenulisporales > Actinospicaceae > Actinospica > Actinospica robiniae. The sequence goes on from NZ_KI632511.1 coordinate 4,156,371, forward strand.
GGGTCCTGACGGACGACCTCGCCGCCGCGACCCTCGCGGCGGCAACGATCGTGAAGGTGCTGGCTCGCTCGCCGGAGCGCGACGCGGACGACATGGTGCGGATCGCCCGCCGCGCGGTCGCGGTCGCGGCCGAGATCTCGCACTCGGGCGGCCGTGGCCTGCTGGAGATCGCGCCCTCCGGCGCGTCGAAGGCGAGCGCGCTGGAGTGGCTCTGCGCACGCCGCGGGATCGAGGCCGCGCAGGTGGCGGCGTTCGGCGACATGCCCAACGACCTGCCTATGCTGCGGTGGGCGGGCATCGGCCACGCGGTGGCGAATGCGCATCCTGAGGTACTGGCGGCGGCGGACCTGATCGTCGGCCACCACGCCGAAGACGGCGTCGCCGTGGCACTGGAACAGTTCCTGGCGAACGTCGAGCTGAAAGCCTGACCGGAGGGGCACCGAGGGACAACCTTCCGACCAGCCCGCGCGCTCCCCCGCCGGCGATCCCTTTCGCCTCGTGGGGTTCTCACCCCGCCTCAGTCCGCTCTCATGCGCCGCGTCGCCGCCGGCCTTACTCTCGGCCGTGTTCCCTTCTCGCCGTCCGAGGCCGCAATGCCTCGGGCGGCACCTGCTTTTCCGCCCCTCGCTATGCTTGACTCGGCTCGGGGCGGGCATTACCGTAACCTCCAAAAGTAAGGAAACTTTCCTTATTAGAGAGGTGCGATGGACCAAGTACCGGGGACCCCGAGCCTGCTCCGGGCGATCAACGATCGCACCGCGCTGCAGCTGCTCAGCGAGCAGGGCCCGCTCACCCGCGCCCGGCTCGGCGCCCTGACCGGACTGTCCAAGCCCACCGCCACCCAGCTGATGGACCGACTCGAGGCGGCCGGCCTGGTCGAGGCCATGCCCGGCGAGGGCCGCAACGCGCGGCTCTACCGGGTCCGGCCCGGCGCCGCGTACGTCGCAGGGCTCGACGTCACGCCCGCGCACATCCGCGTCCGGGTCTGCGACCTGACCGGCCAGAGCATCGCGCAGTCCACCTTGGCCACGCCGCGGCGCGAGGTCAAGGACGCGCTCGAGCGGATCCGCGAGGCGCTGACCGAGGCCTGCGCCCTGGCCGGGATCACGGTGGCGCAGCTCAACCGGATCGTGATCGGTCTCGGCGGCGCGCCGGACCCGCACAGCGGCCGGATCGGCTACGCCCGGCACCTACCCGGCTGGCACGACCCGAACCTGCTGGCGCGGCTGCGCACCGAGCTGACCGTGCCGGGCGAGGCGGACCCGGCGGTGGAGATCGAGAACGACGTCAACCTCGCCGCGGTCGCCGAGCAGGCGCGCGGCGTGGTGCGCCGGGACTCCCCGCTGGCCTGCCGCGACTTCGCCGTCCTGTGGATAGGCGAGGGCATCGGCGCCGCCGTCGTCATCGACGGCAGGCTGCACCGCGGATTCACCGGCGGCGCGGGCGAGATCGGCTACATGCCGGTATCCGGCCTGCCCCCGGTACGCAACATCAGCCGCGGCACCAACGGCGGCTTCCAGAACCTGGCCGGCGCGCCCGCGGTGCTCAAACTGGCCCGGGCCAAGGGCTTCCCCGGCTCGGACGCGGCGGCCGCCTGCCGCCGCGCCGCCGAGTCCGGCGCACTAGGCACACCGCTGCTGACGGAGGTGGCCGACCGGCTCGCGGTCGGACTCGCTCCGCTGGTGGCGGTGCTCGACCCGGAGCTGATCGTGCTGACCGGCGCGATGCTCCAGGCCGGCGGGGAGGTGCTGCGCGAGCTGGTGGCGGACGCCCTCTACGCCATGGTCATCCCCCGTCCCCGGCTCGTGCTCTCCGAAGTGGCCGAGGACCCCGTCCTCACCGGCGCGATCGAGTCGGCGCTGGCCGAGACCAAGCAAGAACTCTTCGACAACACCCGCAAGGGCCGAGGACTGTAAGGAACCCCATGAAGCTCGCCATCATCGGCGGCGGCTCCACCTACACACCCGAGCTCGTCGACGGTTTCGCCCGGCTGCGCGAGCAGCTGCCGGTGGAGCAACTCGCGCTGATCGACCCCGATCCGGAGCGGCTCGAAGCCGTGGGCGCGATATCCCGGCGCATCCTGGCCAAGCAGGGCCACCCGGGTCAGGTGCTGGCCACCGCCAACCCCGCCGAGGGGCTCGAGGGTGCGGACGCCGTGCTCTTCCAGCTGCGTATCGGCGGCCAGGCGGCCCGGAACGTGGACGAGACGCTGCCGCTCGACTTCTGCTGCGTAGGCCAGGAGACGACCGGAGCCGGCGGCCTGGCCAAGGCGCTGCGCACCGTGCCGGTCGTGCTGGAGCTCGCCGAGCAGGTGCGCAAGTACGCGCCGAACGCCCGGATCGTGGACTTCACCAACCCGGTCGGCATCGTCACCCGGGCGCTGCTCGACGCAGGACACGACGCGGTCGGCCTGTGCAACGTGGCGATCGGCTTCCAGCGCCGCTTCGCCGAGGGCGCCGGGGTGAGCCCGAGCGAGGTCGAGCTCGACCACGTCGGGCTCAACCACCTGACGTGGATCCGGGGCGCCCGGATCGCGGGCGAGGAGGCGCTGCCCAGGATCATCGAGGAGCAGGGCTCGGAGATAGCCGGGAGCCTGGAGATGCCGCAGCAGGTCCTGCGCGACCTGAACGCGATCCCCTCCTACTACCTGCGCTACTTCTACGAGCACGACGCCGTGGTGAAGCACCTGCGCGAGAGCGAGTCGCGGGCCGAGCAGGTCGCCGCGATGGAGCGGCAACTGCTCGAGATGTACCGCGATCCGACCGTGGACACCAAGCCCGAACTGCTGAGCAAGCGCGGCGGCGCGTTCTACTCCGAGGCCGCGGTCGAGCTGATCTCCTCGCTGACCAACCCGGCGGGCGAGGCCGACCTGCGCGTGGTCAACATGCGCAACCGCGGCACGCTGCCCTTCCTCGCCGACGACGCGGTGATCGAGGTCTCCGCCCGGGTGAGCTCCACCGGGATCGAGGCCGTGCCGCAGAGCCCGCTGCCCGCGCACATGCGGGGCCTGATCGCGCACGTGAGCGCCTACGAGGAACTGGCCCTGGACGCGGCGATCCGCGGCGGCCGGGACCGGGTGGTGCAGGCGCTGCTCGCGCACCCGCTGATCGGACAGTACGACCTCGCCAACCGCCTCGGCGACGCCCTGCTCGCCGCGAACGAGAAGTTCCTGCCGTGGGCAGTGGCACGTTGAGCACGGCGACTCCCGCCGGCACCGCGACCCTCGCGGACCGCGCCCGCCCGGCGGGCACGATCCTGGCCGTGGACGGCGGGAACAGCAAGACGGACGTCCTGCTCGCCACGGACACCGGGCAGGTGCTCGCGCAGGCGCAGGCCGGCCCGTTCACTCCGCAGTCCAGCGGCGTGTCCACCGCGGTGGACGCCGTGGCCAAGGCGGTCGGAGAGATCCGCACCGCGCTCGGCCTGCCCGAGGGCGTTCCACTGGCGCAGCATCTGTCCGCCTTCGTGGCCGGGGCCGACCTCCCGCAGGAGGAGGAGGCGCTGGCCGAGGCCTTCGCGGCGCGCGGCTGGACCGAGACCGTCGAGGTCGGCAACGACTCGTTCGCGCTGCTGCGCGCCGGGGCCAGCCGGTCCTGGGGCGTCGCCGTGGTCTGCGGCGCCGGGATCAACTGCGTGGGCATCGGCCCGGACGGCCGGCGCGCCCGCTACCCGGCCATCGGCGAGCTGACCGGTGACTGGGGCGGCGGGTCCGCCCTGGGCCGGATGGCGCTGTGGGCCGCGGTGCGCGGCGAGGACGGCCGCGGGCCGCTCACCGAGCTGAGCACCGCGGTGGCCGAGCACTTCGGCACCCCGACAGCCCTCGACGTCGCACTCGGGATCCACCTGGGCGCGATCCCGGAGGAACGCATCCACGAACTCTCCCCGCTGCTGTTGCGGGTGGCCGCTCAAGGCGACCCGACCGCGCTGGAGTTCGTGCAGCGTCAGGCTGTGGAGATCGTGGTCTGGGCGAGGGTCGCGCTCGAGCGGCTCGACCTGCTCGATCAAGACGCTGAGGTCGTCCTCGGCGGCGGTGTGCTGCGGGCGGCCGAGCCCGTGCTGATGGACCGTGTCTTCGCTCTGGCGGCCGAGCAGATCCCGGCGGCACGCCTGGTAGTGCCCTCGCACAGACCCGTGCACGGCGCGCTGCTGCTCGGCCTCGACCGGCTCGGACTGACCGCAGACGGCTGAGTCCCCCCGGCGGACGGCCGGACCGCGCGCGGTCACCCGCCCTCCGCCGCGCCGGAGGCTCGCCCGCTCCGGCCCACCGTTGCCTACCCGTTATTAATCCTTTGCCCGGGACCGTTGCACAGCCCGACAGTGGAAGTTAACTTTACTTACACCTTCCCTCAGGTCGGGCGGCACACCCGCCGGGCACAGCGCTCCACCGCCACTCACACCCCTTTTTCGAGAGGTCTCAAGGATGAGGCGTACGAAAGTAGTCGCCGCCGGCGCCGCCATAGGCATGGCCGCCGCGGCCCTGGCCGGCTGCAGCTCCACCCAGCACGTGGGGGGCTCAAGCGGCTCAAGCAGCAGCCCGGGGACGGCCGCCGCCGGCGGCCCGCACAAGCCCGGCGGGGTCGTCACGATCTCCAACGAGCAGGGCCAGACCTGGTCCTGCCAGTTCAACCCGTTCAGCCCGTCCTACCAGCTCGAGTCGCTCGGCCTGGTCTACGAGCCGCTGGTCTTCGTCGACGCCGTCGGCAACCAGAAGGAAACGGACATGCTGGCGACCGGGTACACCTGGAACGCCGCCAAGACCCAGATCACCTTCAACATCCGCCAGGGCGTCACCTGGTCCGACGGCAAGCCGTTCAGCGCCGCCGACGTCGCCTTCACCTTCAACCTGATGAAGCAGGACCCGGCGCTGGACCTGTACTCGCTGTGGACGGCCGCCGGCCTGGAGAGCGCCACCGCCTCCGGGAACACCGCGGTCCTGACGTTCAAGCAGAACGCGCAGACCTACTTCTACAACTTCGCCGACCAGGTCGGCATCGTCCCGCAGCACATCTGGTCGGACGCCTCCAGCTTCGGCGGGAAGACCGCGGACCAGTGGTCCGACCCGAAGCCGATCGGCACCGGCCCGTTCGAGGTCAACCCCTGCGCCCCGAACAACATCCAGTACACGGCGAACCCGCACTACTGGGAGCCGAACGAGCCGGCCATCCAGAAGGTCGAGTACCCGGCCTACCTGGACAACGACCCGGCGAACAACGACCTGGCCTCGGGCAAGGACAACTGGGGCAACCAGTTCGTGCCCAACATCCAGAGCTTCTACCTGGCCAAGTCGCCGAACAACCACACCTGGTCCCCGCCGGTCTCGAACGTCGCGCTGTTCCCGAACCTGAAGCAGGGCGCGACCGCGACGCTGGCCGTGCGCGAGGCGATCTCCTACGCGATCGACCGGCAGAAGATCTCCTCGATCGGTGAGAACGCGCAGGAGCCGGCGGCCAACCAGTCCGGCATCATCACCCCGACCTTCAGCCAGTACGAGGACACCGCGAACCTGCAGTCCTCCGGCTACACCACCAGCGCGAACACCGCGAAGGCCACCCAGCTGCTGGCCACCGCGGGCTACTCGAAGTCGCACCCGCTGAACCTGACCGTCATCTCGATCACCGGCTACACCGACTGGGACGCCGACCTCGCCGTGATGAAGAGCGAGCTCGGGGCCATCGGCATCAACCTGACCGTGAGCGACCAGACCAACGGCACCTACTTCGACAACCTGCAGAAGGGCAACTTCCAGCTCGCCTACTACGGCGAGACCGGCGGCCCGACCCCGTACACCGAGCTGCGCCAGGAGCTGCTCTCGCAGAACTCCGCCCCGATCGGCCAGGACGCCTCGACCAACTACGAGCGCTACTCCAACCCGGCCGTCGACGCGCTGTTCGCCAAGTACGCCACGGACGACACGGCCACCCAGGTCCAGGACATCCAGAAGATCAGCGACTACATGACGCAGGACGTCCCGATCATCCCGGTGGTCGAGTCGGTGGACTGGTTCCAGTACAACGACTCCGACGTCGTGGGCTGGCCGAACGCCTCGAACCCGTACGCCCAGCCGGGCCCGGCGATCGTGCCGGACGGCGAGCAGGTCCTGCTGCACCTGTACTCGCAGTCCGCACAGAAGTAAGACGAACTAGCCTGCTGACACGCTGATTCAACCGGGGGGCCGTGCGGCCCGCCTCACCCCGGCACAACACCGGGGCGAGGCGAGCCGACGGCCCTTCGGCCGAGAAGGGACCGACTGCAGTGAGATTCATCCTGCGCCGGGTGGGCATGTTCCTCTTCACCCTATGGGCGGCGCTCACCCTTAATTTCTTCATACCGCGCTTCATGCCGGGCAATCCGCTGCAGTACATGATCGCCAAGAGCCACGGCAAGATCTCGCCTCAGGCCCTGGCGGACATGCTCGCTTCGTTCGGCTACAAGCAGAACGCGAACTGGGCGGACCAGTACTTCTCCTACCTGGGCAACATGCTCACCGGCAACTGGGGCGTCTCGCTCACGGTCTCGCCGGGAGCCTCGATCAGGAGCATGATCTTCGCGGCCCTGCCGTGGACCCTGGGCCTGATCGGCCTGACCACCGTGCTCGCGTTCCTGCTCGGCACCCTCATCGGCATCGTGGCCGGATGGCGCCGCGGCGGGGTGATCGACTCCTGGCTGCCGACCACCTTCGTGATCACCTCGGCGCTGCCGTACTTCGTGGTCGGCATGGTGCTGATCGAGGTCTTCTCGGTCACCAACCACTGGCTGCCGAACGACTACACCGCGGACAACACCATCGTGCCCGGCTTCTCCCCCGGCTACATCGGCTCGGTGCTCCAGCACGCGATCCTGCCGGCGTCCTCGCTGCTGATCACGGCGGTCGGCGGCTGGATCCTGACCATGCGCAACAACATGATCACCACCCTGGCCGAGGACTACATCCGGATGGGCCGGGCCAAGGGCCTGCCGAGCCGCAAGATCATGCTCGGCTACGCGGCCCGCAACGCCATCCTGCCCAACCTCTCCGGCTTCGCCATGTCGCTCGGCTTCGTGCTCTCCGGCGCGATCCTGGTCGAGTGGGTGTTCAACTACCAGGGCGTGGGCTACTACCTGCTCGACGCCGTGGACAGCGCCGACTATCCGCTGATGCAGGCGCTGTTCATGCTCTACACCGTCGCCGTCCTGGTGGCGATCCTGATCTCGGACTTCCTGATGATGCGGCTCGATCCGCGCGCGCGGGCGAAGGGATAGCCGACCGTGAAACTCCTCAAATCCCTGCTGTCCAACCGCAAGGCGCTGGCCGGCCTGGTGATCCTGCTGCTGTTCGTGCTGATGGCCTACCTGCCGATGCTCTTCACCAGCAACGCGAACCCGGACGATCCGGCCCAGTTCGACCCGAACCTGCCGCTGAGTTCCGCGCACCTGCTCGGCACCACCAGCCTCGGCCAGGACGTGTACTCGCTGCTGATCTACGGCGCGCGCCAGTCGCTGCAGATCGCGGTGATCGCGGGCTTCTTCGCCACCGTGCTCTCGGTGCTGATCGGCGTGTCCGCGGCCTACCTCGGCGGCCTCGTCGACGACGTGCTCTCGCTGCTGACGAACGTCGTGCTGATCATCCCGAGCTTCCCGCTGATCGTGATCCTGGCCAAGTACGCCGGCCAGTCCAACACCGTGATGATCGTCGTCCTGGTGGTCACCGGCTGGTCCTACGGCGCCAACCAGATGCGCGCCCAAGCCCTGTCGCTGCGCAACCGGGAGTTCCTGGAATCGGCCCGGGTACGCGGCGAGCGGCGCTCGTACATCATCGTGTTCGAGATGCTGCCCACGATGAGCTCCCTGATCGTGGCGAACTTCCTCGGCGCGGCCCTGTACTCCGTCGGCGCGGCCGCCGGACTGCAGTTCCTGGGCCTGGGCGACCAGAGCCACGACAGCTGGGGCCTGATGCTCTACTGGGCCCACAGCCAGGAGGCGCTGCAGACCGGCTCGCCCTGGTGGGCGCTCGCCCCCGGCCTGGCCATCGCCCTGCTCGGCGCGTCCTTCGCGCTGATGAACTACGCCTTCGACGAGATCGGCAACCCGGCCCTGCGCCCGGTGCGGCGCAAGGACCTGCGCGCCGGCTCCCGCCCGGGCAAGCCGAAGAAGTCCACGAAGGAAGGATCGGACCGTGTCCTCATCGACGCTGCTTGAGGTCAGAGGCCTGCGGGTGGTCTACGACTCGCCGCGCGGCCCGGTGGAGGCGTGCTCCCGGGTGGACCTCGACGTGCGCGAAGGCGAGTTCGTCGGCATCGTCGGCGAGTCCGGCTGCGGCAAGTCCACCCTGCTGTTCGGCATGGCCCAGCTGCTCAGCCCGCCCGCGCGGATCGCCGCCGGCACGGTGAACTTCCGGGGCCGCGACCTCGTCACCATGACCGAGAAGGAACTCAACGCGCTGCGTTGGAAGGACTACTCGGTCGTCATGCAGAGCGCGATGAACGCGCTCAACCCGGTGAAGTCGATCGGGGCCCAGTTCAAGGACGCCATCGACGCGCACGAGAACTGGAGCAAGCAGCAGATCCAGGACCGCTCGGTCGAGGTGATGAAGCTCGTCGGCATCGACCCGGTGCACCTGCGCAGCTTCCCGCACCAGCTGTCCGGCGGCATGCGCCAGCGCGCGATGATCGCCATGGCGCTGCTGTTCACCCCCGACCTGATCATCATGGACGAGCCGACCTCGGCGCTCGACGTGGTCGCCCAGCGCTCCCTGATGGTGCAGATCAAGGAGCTGCAGCAGCTGCTCGGCTTCGCGGTCGTGTTCGTCACCCACGACATGTCGCTGGTCAGCCACTTCTCCGACCGGCTGCTGGTGATGTACGCGGGCCAGGTGGTCGAGCAGGGCCCGACCCGCAGCGTGTTCGACCACCCGTCGCACCCGTACAGCGAGGGCCTGCTCAACGCCTTCCCCTCGATCCGCGGCCCGAAGGTGGCGCTCACCGGCATCCCGGGCAGCCCGCCCAACCTGGGCTCCCCGCCGAACGGCTGCCGGTTCAACCCGCGCTGCCCGAAGGTGATGGAGCGCTGCCTGACCCAGGCGCCCGAGTTCTACCAGGTCGGCGAGGCGCTCTCGCGCTGCCTGCTGCACGAGGGCGCGGGCGTGTCCGGAGCGACGTCGGCCGAGCCCGCAGCCGCCGATGCCGCCGATGCCGCCGAATCCGCCGCAGCCGCTGAAAGTGAGGCCACGTCATGACGGCGATCACGCGCAACACGCCCCTGCTCGAGACCTCCGGGCTGACCCGGCACTTCCGCGTCGGCGGCGGCTTCACCGGCCGGTCGCATCTGCACGCGGTCGACGACGTCAGCCTGACCATCAACGAGCGCGAGATCGTGGCGCTGGTGGGCGAGAGCGGCAGCGGCAAGTCGACCATGGCCCGGCTGCTCGCGCAGGTCTACAAGCCGACCAGCGGCGAGATCCTGTTCCAGGGCCGCTCGCTGGCGACCCTGCGCGGGCGCAAGGCGCAGCTGCGCTACCGCAGCGAGGTGCCCATGGTCTTCCAGGACCCGTTCGCCTCGCTCAACCCCGTGTACAAGGTCTCGCACGGCATCATGCGCGGGCTCAAGCTGCACCGTCCCGAACTCGACGCCGCGCAGCGGCAGGCCGAGGCCGTGCGCGTGGTCGAGGCGGTGGGCCTGACGCCGGGTGCGGAGATCCTCGAGCGCTACCCCTACGAGCTCAGCGGCGGGCAGCGCCAGCGCATCGGCTTCGCCCAGGCGCTCGCGTACCGGCCGAAGCTGATCCTGGCCGACGAGCCGGTCTCGATGCTGGACGTGTCGATCCGCATCGGCCTGCTCAACGTCATGGCGCAGCTGCGTGAGAACGAGGGCGTGTCGTTCCTCTACATTACACACGATATCGCCAGCGCCCGGTACGTTTCGGACAGAATCATGGTCATGTACGGCGGCCACGTCGTGGAGTCCGGCCCGACCGAGACGGTGCTGGCCGACCCGCAGCACCCGTACACGCAGCTGCTGCTCGAAGCCGTCCCGGATCCGCGTGCCCCGCTCACGGTGACGACGGAGGCGGCGAAGGCCGAGCCGCCGAGGGTGATCGACCCGGCGCCCGGCTGTCGTTTCGTCGCCCGCTGCCCCCTCGCGGTGGACGTCTGCGCGCACGTCACCCCGCTGCCGCAGGCGCTGCCCGAGCCCGGCCATCTGGCCGCCTGCCATGTGAACGCCCCCGGCCCGGCCACCGCCGCGGCGTCGGGCGTCTGAGCAGGGAGAATCAAGGGGTCTTCCGCTCCGTGCCGTTCTCACGGCGGGCGCGGAAGACCCCTTTCCCCTGCCTTCGCGTTCGTTCACTTTGGCGTTGCGCTCGCGGTTGCCTTCGCGCTCGCGGTTCGTCTCAGTCCGCGCCGAGATGGCTCAGCACCGCCTGGTGCGCCGCCCAGCCGTCCGGGAACTTCACCGGGACACCGAGCCGCACCGGTTCAGCATGGGGGTGCGCGTCGAGCAGCTCCGCGATGCCGGACCGCCCGACGACGACGCAGGCGTGGCGGTGCCGGGAGAGCAGGACGCACAGACGCCCGGTCTCCAGGTGGAACGCGGTCGCGTCGCGGCGGCCGGAGAGCGGATGCAGAACGATCGTCACATCGTATTCCCGGCCCTGCAGCCGGTTCGCCGTGTCCACGGTGACCTCGTCCAAGCCGAGCCCCGCCCAGCCCGGCCGCGCCAGCGCGGCCCGGATCGCAGCCGCCTGATCCCGATGCGCCGTGCCGATCGCGATCCGGTCCGGCGTCACCGCACGGCTATACCCCGCCGAACGGTCCACGGCCGTGGCGCCGCGCTGCACGATACGCGCGGCCAGCGCGGCACAGGCGTCGACCGCCTCGCCGTCGGTGCGGATCGTGTGCGCCGCGGGCAGCCCGTGCCAGGCCCAGCCCGCGTCCGCGGCCTGATCCAGCGAGCGATCCAACGCCGCGTCAGCCCCGGCCGAGCTCGCCGGCCGCGCGCCCAGCGTCAGCTCACGATCACTCAGCCCACTGCCCGCCTCGAACGGCGTGAACGGGTAGAACGCCTTGGCCACCAGCGGCGCCGCCGTCTCCGGCAGCCGCCAGGAGTAAGGCAGCCGATGCACCGGCAGATGCGGATTGTGCGCCCGGACGACCGCGACCGCGCTGTCGCTCGGGTCCCACGGCGAGCCGGCCCAGGTGTCGGTGTCGACGGTGGCGAACGGGTCGAGCTGCCCCGGGTCGCCCACGAAGAGCGCCGTCCCTGAGGCGAACCGCGGCGCGACGGCGAGCAGCCCGTCCGAGCGCATCTGGTAGGCCTCGTCGAGGATGGCCCAGGGGAACTCGCCCTCCTTGACCAGAGCCCACTTCGCCGCCGTCGCCAGCACCACCGAACTCGCGGCAAGCTCCGGAAGCTTCGCGGAGAAGGCGAGACAGGGCCCGCGGAGGGGAGCGAGCCGCTCGGGCACCTCGTAATCCGAAGCGGTGAGCCGACCGAGCGCGAGCGTCGGATGCGCGCTCGCTAGCCGGCCGACCAAGTCGTCCACCTGCTCGTTCGTCTGCGCGACGATCATCACCCGCTCGCCCGTCGCCGCCAGCCGACCTGCCAGCTCGACCACGAGCGTCGACTTGCCGGCCCCCGGCGGCGAATCGACGATCACGCCGCGATGCGCGCGGGAGAGCAAGTCGCCGCAGACGGCCTCGATGACCGCGCGCGCCTCCGCCGACTTCGCCTCACTCACCTGCCGCCTCCGCCGTGCTGTTGCTGCCTTCGCGCCGTTCCTGCTGCCCGCCTCGCATCAGTCCCAGCCCCCTGCCCCCAGCACCCGCCCGTCCGCCAGCAGTTCAGCCCGCGCCGCCGCCATCCCCGCCGCGTCCACCGAAGCCACGTCCGGCCCCGGCCCCCAGTCCTCCGACTGGTCGTCAGCCCGGGCGACGTGCGGCCACGGCGGCCCGCCGTGCGTCCACGGCGTCTGATCCACCTCCGGCAGCTCCGGCCGGGTCCCGCGCTGCTCGGCCAGGAACGTCGCATAGCAGCGCTGCTCCCCCGCCACCGGCAGCGAACCCGGCTCCGGCGTCTTGCCCCGGCCCATGCCGCTGAGCAGCTCGAGTTCGACCTCGTACCCGCCGCCGTCCGGCGCGAGGCTCACCGAGCGCAGCCGCGCCGTCTGGCTCACCCGCGTCGGGCTGGCCAGCTTGGCGCCCGGCCGCAGGATCACCTCGTCCTCGGTCAGCAGGCGCACCAGCGGGCGCGGCCAAGCCCGCTTGCCCTTGATCTCCTGCCGCTCCGCGTCCACCGCCACGATCCGCCCCGCGAACGCCTCGCCGCCGACCCGGTACCTGGCCAGCACCAGCGGATCGTCGATGGCCTGCGACCGGTCGTAGCTCAGCTGCGCCGCCTCGAGGTCCGCCAGCCGCCGCGCCGCCGCCACCGCGCTCGGCCGCTTCGGCTGCGGCGGAGCGCCGTCGTCCAGACCGTTGGCGAAGTCGGTGAAGCGCCCCCGGTCGACCTGCCAGCGCAGCTCGTCCGCGGCAGCCGCCGGCAGCGCGCGCAGCACGTCGACAGCCTGCCAAGCGGTCTCCCAGGTGGGCAGCAGCTGCCCCTCCAGCGCCGAACGCAGCTCCTGCTCGGCCTGCGATACCGCCCGCGTGTCGTCGGTGGCGCGGGCGAGCTCCTGCGCCCGCACCAGCGGAGCGAGCACGCCCGTGTCGAAGGCCGGGTCGGTCACCGGCCCCGCCGGCGGCACCAAGTCCGCATCCTCGGCCCGCAGCGCGGCCTCGGCGCCGGAAAGCCCCGCCGGAGGATCTATCCAGCCGAGCAGAGCCGGCAGATGCTGATCCTCGAGCGCGCTCTGCCCCGTCGCCCAATGCTGCGCGAGCACGGAAGTGAGGGCGAGACAGATGCTGGACCCCGGCATGGCCGCGCGATCCTCGGCAAGCCAAGTGAGGTAACGCCCGAGCAGCGGCACGAGCGGATCGACGGGGTAAGGCCCGTCGACCGTCCGGAAGCGAGAAGAGCGCCCCAGCAGCCGCAGCGCGTCGATACCGCCGGAGTTCGGCAGGATCAACTGCGGCGCGTCGTTGTAGCGCTCCCACTCCTCATGGTTCTTCGTCGCCTCGACCGTCTCCGTGGAAGAACGCCGCGACTCGATGTAGGGAAGAAGCACGCGAGCGAAAGCCGTGAGGAACGCGAACCGCTGGTCCCGGTTACGCGGCTGCGAAACGACGAGCAGCTCCGGCGCAGACCGCGAAGTCCCCAGCATCACGGCGAGCGGAGCAGCCGCCTCACCCGCCTGCATGACCGGCACGACGACCAGCGGCTCGTCCGAAAGGTGCACATGGCGCACCGCCGCGATCGGCACCGCATGCCCCGCCCGCGCCGCCCGAGCCCGGGCAAGCGCCGTCAGCGTGCTCATGAGCCGGCCTCGGCACCAGCGCCAGACCCGGGAACCGTCGCCGCGGCGTCCTCACCCGACCCGCGCGGCGCCACAACCGCCCCGGATCCGCCGGCTGCCCCCGTTGCGGCCGGCTTGCTCTCGCCCGGTTCGGCGACGACGCCGCCCTGCGCTGCCGCCTCCGGAACGCGCGGCTGCATCGCCATCGCCTCGTCGTACGCGCGCGCCGCCGCACGCAGGAGCCGTGCCGCCTCGCCCCCGCCGCCAGGACGCGCGGCGCCCGCGGCACCCATCGCGCCGCCCACACCGCCCACGTCGCCCACGTCGATACTGCCGCTTACCTGCTCCAGCTCGTCCCCAGAAGCAAGCGCGAGCGCCTCATCCAGCGACACCACCCCGCCGAGCGCATCCCGTACCGACCGCCCGAGCGCATCCGCCGACCCGATCGCACGCGCCTCCGCGCGGCAATGAAACGCGAGCTCACAGCGCGTGACGCACTCCGGCGCGTATCTGGCCTCGATCATCGAGAGCGACTTCGTCAGCTCACCGCCGGACCGGTGCGGATGAGGCGCGTCCCGCTTGTCGGCCGGCTGGTCGACGGAGAGGTCGAAGTCGATCGCCGAGTCCAGCCCGGCCACCAGCGCCTCGATCCGCGGCAGCCGATCCAACTGCCGGCTCACCGCGGCGATCTGCCGCCGCACGTCGACCAAGTGCGCCGTCGGGCTGTTCGAGAAGTCCTTCGGACACACCAGCACGACGTCGCTGGCGACCAGCTCAGGGTCGATGCCCAGCGACTCGAAGAGCCGACGCAGCGCCAGAACGTAGACGGCAGCCTGCGTAGCCGCCGCACCCACCTTCGTCGGATCGGCCTGCCCGTCGATCACCGAGAAGGATTTGACCTCGGCGATGTAGAGCAGCGATTTACTCCCGGAAGCCGGCTCGTCGTCGGAAGACAAGCCCAAGCCTCCGCTCAGACTCGAATCGGCGCCCGTGTCGTCGCCTGCTGCACCCGCGCCTGCGCCGCCGCCGGAGCCGGCCCTCGAGCCCGCGCTTGCGCCCAAGCCGGCGCTTCCGCCGATGCCCGGATCCGGGCCCGTCCGCCGCGCGCGCAGGGCGACGACGTCAGGCTCGACGTACGCGGTACGCCCAGCGACCTCCAGCGTGAGCAGCGGATGATCGGCCAGCACCGCGGCACCGTCCGCCACCCGCGAGAAAAGCTCGCGCGTGCGCCGATACCTACTCCCCCGGTCGGTCGCGACGCCGCCCGCGCCCCCCGGCGTCGCGGCGGGCTCGACACCGAGGTCGACGTACTCGTGCCCTGGCACGTCGAAGCCGAGCTCGCTCCGCAGCAAGTCGAGCAGCTGCGCGCAGCCGTCGGCCTTTATCTGCTTCTCGAACATGAGTCCGCGGGTAATCGCGAACGGCGACTGCCCGAACCGTGCCGGCGACCCGACCCGTTCGGCGAGCCGACGCTTGTCGACCCCCGCAGCGTCGAGGACGGCACGTCGTGAGCAGCCGGGATTGACGGTCAGCGCGGCGATGGTGCGCGCGTCATGGCTGCGCGGCGGCACCGGCCCGCGCAGCGCGTCGAGCCGCGCGGCCACCGCGGCGCCTGGGACGGAAGGTGACGTGGGCATTTGCCCACCCACGATAGCCCAAAAGAGGCTTGTGGTTCTTGGAAACCCGGCGGGTCGCGGCCACACCCCGGCCCACACGCCCGAATATGGCGTGGTGGCCGCGCAACGGCCACCGTCAGTGCAGGACGAGGCGACCGCTCGACCGGCCACAAGCCGACCCGCGGCGCTGATCGAGCTGCCCTCGGCCAGCCGAAAGCCGACGGATGGCGCGCTAAGCGAGCGGTTCGCCGGGCGGCCGTCCGTCGGCCGACCGAGTGACCGACAGCTGATCGCCAGTCGACCGACGGCAGCACTCATCGACCGCCTCGCCGGCCGCCCAGCGGTCGTCAGTCGGCGACCGTCACCCGGCAACCGGCGGTCGCCGGCCGCCAGACGGAACACGGCGAACGGCGGACGACGAACGGCACAGGGCAGACGGCATCGCTGGACGAGCAACCGGCCAGCCAACCGCCCGTCCACCGACGGCAACGCCGAACGAGCAGCTCGCCGACCCGCCGCCGGTCCACTGACGGCAGGGCCGAACGAGCAGCCCGCCAGGCTGCCACTCGTTCACGGGTGCAGGCACCAAACGAGCAGCCCGTCAGCCCGCCGCCAGTCACTGACGGCAACGCCGGACGAGCAGCCCATCGGCCGCCGCAACTCGACCGACGGCGCCCGCAGCAGTCGGTCGCCGACAACGGACCGCCATACGAAGGGACGGCCAGCCAGGATGCCCAGCACGATCGAGCTGCTCGAGGCCCAGCCGAGTCCACCGGACTCGGGAACGCTCAAGGTTCTGGCAGCCTTCATCGACAGCGCGCGAGCCTGCGCACAAGCGTGCACGAGCTGCGCGGCGAGCGCCCTCGCCGAGCCCGACCCGGGCCCGCTGGCCAGCTGCGTAGCCGCATGCCTCGACTGCGCGGACGTGTGCCTGGCCGCGGCCAGGATCGCCTCGCGCCCCCTGTCAGTCATGCGCCGCGACGCCGCGGCCGCGCTGCTGCAGTCGTGTGCGGGCATGTGCGAGCTGACGGCCCGTGAATGCTTCCGGCACGAGATGCACCATCAGCACTGTCGCCTGTGCATGGAAGCTGCACGAACGTGCCTGGAAGCGTGCGAGATGCTGCTCGAAGAGCTCTGAGCCCCAGGACACTGATGGCCTAATGCACGGCCGCGTTCGATCCCACGTCGACGGTTGGAGACCGCCGACCGGGTCACACTGATGAAGGTAATCGTCGGACACTGGGAGGTGGCCTCGCCGTGAGCGAAGCGGAGGAGCAGGATCGCTACCCCGGCGATGACGACGGAGTGCTCGAGCCGTCCGACTCGCTGGAGACCGACGACCTCGACTACGACCCGCTGGACACCGGCATCATCCCGCCGGACGGCTACCGCACCATGGGCCTCGTCGGCCTCACGGCGGCGGAGGTCGAGCGGGGCGGCGAGACGCTGGACATCCAGCTGGCGCAGGAGGAGCCGGACGTCGACCCGGCCGCGACCGACGACCGCTGGCAGGACGGCCCCGGCCCCCGCTCCGGACGTCTGACGCAGGACACCCGCGACGCCCAGGACGGCGCCGAGCTCACCGCGGTCGACTGCGGCATCGACGGCGGTGCCGCCGGCGCCGAAGAAGCCGCCGTCCACGTGACGACCCAGGAGCAGGACGAGGCAGCGCAACTCGCCGACGCGGACGAGAACGAGTCGCTCGAGGACGCGATCCGCGCCGCCGCGGTGGACGAGAGCCGCGACGCCCACAGACGCCCGCGCGACGAGTGAGGCCACGCGGCCCCCTCACCACCTCAGGACGAGTGAGGCAGTGGCCCCGCACGCTCCGCGAGCGAAGCCGCCGGACCCGCACACTCAGACGACCCAGCTGCCGGACCCGCGCGCTCCAGGACGAGTGAAGCTGCAGGACTCGCATGCCAGCTGAGGACGACCGGGACCACGCAGCCCTCCCGGGCAGCCGCGGCCCGGCGGGACGCCCGCGCGCCCACGCCTGAGTGTCGGTACCGACGCGCCGTCACTCGCCTTACTGAGGCGCCCGCGCCCGTGTGCCCAAGCACCCACGTCACACTCGGCCCGCACCCGCGCGGCCGAGCCCCGACGTGCCAGCCCCGGCATACGCCGGCATGCCCGAGCAACCGCCGTCACCCTCAGCCCGCACCCGCGCGTAGGAGCCTCGACGCACCAACCCCGGCATACGCCCGCACACCCGAGCAAGCACCACCACGCTCAGCCCCCGCACCCGCACCCGCACCGGCGTACCCCGAGCCCCGAGCCCCGACGTGCCAACCCAGGCACACGCCCGCACACCCGAGCAACCGCCGTCACCCTCAGCCCTGATCCTCTCCGCCCCTATCCACTCCGTGCCGAACCAACCCGGCCTTGGCACCGTCGCCATCCGGCGCCCCGCCGAGCCTCGATCAACCGCAGTCTGCCGCTCACTCCCCCTCCCGCAGCACCACCTCCAGCCTTTCGTACCCCCGCAGCACGAGGCGGTCGCTGCGGACGGGTTCTGCGACCGCGCGTATCTCCGGGAAGCGCTGGAACAACCTGGAGAACGCGATCTGCGCTTCGAGCCTCGCCAGTCCCTGGCCCAGGCAGTAGTGGATCCCGCCACCGAAGCTGAGCGGCGCGCTGTCGGGGCGGAGCGGGTCGAAGGACTCGGGGTCGGGGTAGCGGGCGGGGTCGCGGTTGGCGGCGCCGATCAGCAGCAGTACTTGTTCGCCGCGCTTGAGCCGCTGCCCGCCGATCCGCGCCTCGTCGGTCAGCGCGACGCGCATGGTCAGCTGGACCGGCGAGTCGTAGCGCAGCACTTCCTCGACGAAGTCCTCCACCGGGATCCCGCCGCCGGCCAGCCCTTTCTTCACTGCCGGGCGCTTCAGCGCCAGTTCGAGACCGTTGCCCAGCAGATTCGTCGTCGTCTCGAACCCGGCGACAAGCAGCAACGTCAAGTTGACGATCAGCTCGACGTCGGAGAGCCGGCCGTCGTCCGCGCTGTTGACCTGTACCAGTGCGCTGACGAGGTCGTCCGCCGGCTGCGCCCGGCGTTGGGCGGTGAGCTTCTCGAAGTACGCGCGCAGTTCGAGGGCGGCCGCGTCGGCGGGAGCCAGCTTCGCGAGGTCGTCGATCAGTTCGAGCGCTACGGTCAGGTCGTGGGCGAGCGGGCGGAATCTCGCGCGGTCCTCTTCCGGCACGCCGAGCAGCTCGCATATGACGGTGACGGGCAGCCGGAACGCGACGTACTCCATGAAGTCCACCGGCTCGCCTCGGCTACCGCGCCGCTCGAGCTCGTCCAGCAGCTGGTCGGCGACGCGCGTGATGGCCGGTTCCAGGCCGGCGATGCGGCGCGGGGTGAAGGCCGAGCTGATCAGGGAGCGTACGCGGCGGTGGTCGGGCGGATTGGCGTCGAGGATCGACCGCGAGATCGTGTCGACCGATCCGCCCTCGACCAGGCTTTCCTGCCAGCCTTCGATGATCTGCTCGCGTTCGAACTTACCGAACTCGGGCGAGCGCAGGACGGCGTTGACCTCGTCGTGCCCGGTACACACGTACATGCCCAAGTCCGCGCCGCCGAACACCGGACCGAGCTTCCGAGCGGCGGCGTAGAGCGCGTACGGATCCCCGCGACCGGCGGGCGTCATCAGCGCTCCGATGATCTCCTGGCCCTGCAATCCCTCGGCTTGCATTCGCTTCCCCCGCTCACTACGCCCGGTCACTCCGAGCTGTCACACATGTAACGGATGTGACTACGTGTCGGTTCCCGGAGTTTCGTCCGGGCGTGTCGCGTTTTCGCCTGAGTCGGCCCAGTCGGGCCATAGGGAAGGGTCGAGGAGCATGGGAATGCGGGTCAGCTTCAGCGGGCGGCCCTGGTCATCCGTCTCGCCGTACAACCTGACCAGTGTCAGCCGCATCAGCAACGTGGCCCGGTGGAACAAGAAGGCTGCCAGCGGCAGTTCCACGAAGACGGCTGCCGCGAGGGCACCCCAGATTCCGGGCGTGCCGAGGTCGAGGGCGATGTCGAACCAGGCGTCGCAGACGAGCAGGGTCGCTGCGGCCACCGCGGCGCCTATCATCGCCTGCCGGCGCCTCAGACCGAGGTAGGCGGTGGTACCGAGAGCGAGCAGTTCGAGCACGTCGAAGCCGGCCCAGGCCAGGTCGTAATGCCTCGTGTTATATGACCGCGGCAGGCTGATCATCAGATAGATCGACCACGGCAGCAAGAACGCCGTGCAGGCCCACAGCAGTTCGAGAGCCAGCCTCCGTTTGCGCCTTACCTGTTCGGGCGTCAGGCGCACGACACGCTCCGGCAGAGACATCACAACGTGCCGCCCTCAGTACCCGTGCTCGACTCGGTTGAGCACGGGCCTTCCGTCGAGCCAACGCGTCAGGTTCTCCCGCACCACGCGGAAGCAGCGCTCGTTGTTATCCGCGACGAGCGAGCCGATATGCGGGGTGATGAAGATCCCTGGCGTCGACCACAGCGGATGCCCGTCCGGCAGCGGCTCCGGCTCGGTGACGTCGAGAAACGCTCGGATCCCGCGCTCACGCGCGGCCGCCATCAACGCCTCCGTGTCCACGCACCCTCCCCGAGCACCGTTGACCAGCAGCGCTCCCGGCTTCATGGACGCGAGGAACTGCTCGCCGACCAGCCCGCGGGTGTCCGGGGTCAGCGGAGTGAGCACGACGACGATGTCGGCCTGAGGCAGCAGACGCGGCAGAGCATCCAGGCCCTCGATGCCGTCACGCGCCGTCCGCGCGACCTTGAGGCTTTCCACGCCGAAGGGCGCGAGGTAGCGCTCGACACACTGCGCGATCGAGCCATAACCGACATATAGCACCTTCGCGCCTTGGATGACCCGAACCTCGGTCGGCTGCCAGCTTCCCGCGTCCTGGGCATGCACGTAGTGGGCGACCTCTTTGTACGAAACCAGGATCCCGGCCAGCAGCAGCTCGGCCATGAGCTCGTCGTAGGCGCCGCGCACCGAGCAGAGCGCCACGCCGTCCGGCACTGAGCTCACAATGCCGTCGACGCCCGCGGTCTGCGTCTGCACGAACTCCAGCGACGGCGCCTTGGACATTAAAGTCCGCAGGTCGTAGGCCTCGTCCTCGAGGTTGCGCATCAGCGGCGGGACCAAGATCTTGACCTCGGCCAGCCGCGGGTCGTGCAGAGGGTCCGCCGGGATCTCGGCGATCTCCAGGCGTTCGTCGAGTCCTTCCAGCCACGTCGCGGTGCCAGGTGCTGTCCATACGAGTACGCTCATGCCATCGACCTCGCTCATACGGCCAAGTCTCCCACCGGCGCGTATCTGCCGAGCACCCGGAGCCCGTGATGCGCGCCACCCTCAGCGTGCACCCAGTCTCAGAAGATCATCGGACTATGCGGGGCCAGTGAAGTCGAGAACATTGTGGTCAACCGATCGGCCGCCCCAGGCGTGTACTCCTCGACAAGCTCGAGGGCGCGATAGCGGCTCGGGCTGTAACCGCCCAGACTGATGGAGCCGAGCACGTCCACAGGCAGCGCCAGATCCGGCGCGTCCTGGCACGGGACGCACTCACCGCTGCCGTCCGCGCCGCTCTCGATCGCGTAGTCGCCCCGCGCGAAACCGCTCTTGTCCTCGATCCGCAGCACGAGGCGATCCGCCTTCGCGTACGTGCGCGCGGAGAGGTACGCGGCCGGGTCGAGCACGCGCAGCCACAGGAAGTCCCAGGCATCGCCGGCCACCGCCATCCGTCGGTCGACGAGCAGGTCACGCCAGAGCGGATCGAAGCGGTCCTGGTCGGGGCCGACGACTTCGGTGACCCAGTCGTGGTCGGTCAGGAACTTCCACAGCCGCGCCTCGTAGAGCGGGTTCAGCGCGACCAGATTGGAGGCTTGGATCGAGTTGTTCGGGCGCTGATTGGTCCAGCGCTCGGTGAAGCGGTACTCGACGTAGCCGACGACTTGGCCTGCCTCGTCCCGGCACAGCGCGTGCAGCTTGTCCTTGGGCGGCGGGGAGCCCTCGGGCCGGTCATGTCCGGTGTCCCGGGCCCAGCGCCAACGCTCGCGGGTGACGGCACCCGGCAGGCCGGCCCGGACGCGGTCGTAGAGCGCCGGGGCCTCGGCCAGTGCGGTGTCCGCGTCCACCAGCTCCATCCGGCCCGGGAGGTCACGGCGGAAGCGGAGATTCCGGGCGTCCACGGTCCACTGTGCCGCCTCGGTGGCCGGTCCGAAGCCGAAGCGGCCGTAGATCGGGTACTCCGCGGCGACGAGACCGGCTACCGCGTCGCCGCGCTCCTTCGCCTCGGTCAGCCCGGCCGCCATCATCCGGCTCAGCACGCCCTGGCGCCGGTGGGTGGGTGCCACGGTGACGGCGCTGATGCCGTCGAGGGAGATTCGGCGCAGGCCGGGCATGGTCAGTTCCATCGGCAGGCTGACGAGCGTGCCCACGATGTCGTCGCCGTCGAAGGCGGACCAGGTCCGTCCCAGATCGGGATAGCGCGGTCGCCGGCGGCGCCCGTCCCCCCGGTTGTACGGGGCTTGGAATCCCACGTCGATGGCATCGCACCAGCGGTCGAACTCGTCTTCGGTGCGAACATTGCGTACTTCGATGGGCATGGCCCGACCCTAAGCGGCGTCCGTCAACTGGGCCAATCGAATTACGCCCGCTGACGGAGCGCGAACGCGCCGACGGCCATTCCGCAGCCGAGCACGGCGACCACGCCGAAAGCGAAGGAGAGGGAGACGGCCGAGCCCAGCGCGCCGATCGAAGGACCGGCCAACAGGCCGGAGGTGTAGGTGATGGTCGCGATACCGGCCACGGAGGACTCGGTGTCCCCGCCTCGGCGTCCGGCGGCGGCGAAGGCGAGCGGGACCACCGTGGCTATGCCCAGGCCCAGCGCCGCGAAGCCGAGGATGCCGGTGGCCGGCTGGCGGGCCAGGACGATGATGACGGCTCCGAAGGCGGCGATCACGCCACCGACCCGCACCGTCCATACCGGCCCGTAGCGCCGGACTATTCGGTCCCCGAGCAGGCGCCCGATCGCCATCGTCGCGGCGAATCCGGTGACGCAGTACGCGCCGACGGCTGCGGAGGCATGCGCGACGCTGGTGAGATACACGGCCGACCAGTCCGAACCGGAACCCTCGGCGAAGACGGCGCAGAACCCGATGACCCCGATTCCCAGCACAGCCTTGGACGGCAGGGCGAAGCGCGGCGGACGGATCTGGTCCTCTTGGACGGCGTCCGCGGGCAGCATCGAGGTGGCGAAGAGCGTGATCACGGTCAGCGCCCCGGCGGTGACCAGGAACTCGGGCAGGGCGCTGATGTCGGCGCCCGCGCACAGCGCGCCGAGCAGACCGCCGATGATGCCGCCGACCGACCACATGCCGTGCAGCCCGGACATGATCGATTTCCCAGCGCGCTTCTCGATGCGCACAGCGTAACCGTTCATCACGACATCGGCGGCGCCCGCGCTGGCGCCGTAGCAGGCGAGCGCGACGGCGAGCAGGCCGACGTTCGGCATGAACCCGGGCAGGGCGAGGGCGGCGGTCCACAGCGCCAACAGCAGCCGCATCGCGCCGCGGGTGCCGAACCGGTGCACGACGCTGCCGGTGGCGGGCATGGCCACCAGCGCCCCGAGCGTGGGCGTGATCAGCACCGCGCCGAGCGAGCCGGGCGTGGCGTGCACATGGTGGGCAGTCCAGGGCAGTCGGCTGGCGAACGTGCCGGTCACCGTGCCGTGGATGGCGAACACCAGGCTGATGACGATGCGGTCGCGCCGGGTGTTCGGCTTCCCCTCCATGAGCATGGATCACAGCTTACCCGCGGCGACCTGGGCTAGACGAGAGAATCTGACCCCTGATACTCGTCGGCGGGGTCGACGACCGATGCCGGGCCCACCGCGTTCCCGGGCTCATCAGTACTGGTCACACCGGATTCCGGGAACACGTACATATGACAGGCCCAGAATCGAAACAGCGTGCCGAGAACCTGGCCCGCGCCCAGCTGCGCGATGTTCGCCGCCAGCCGGGAGTCGTCGCCCAGGACGTACTTGGTGAACCAGACGCACGAGACCGTGATCAGGAAGCCGCCCGCGGACACCAGCACGAACAAGCCGAACTCGGCACGGGTCTCCCGGCGCTCGCGCGCCCGGAAGGTCCAGAACCGGTTGCCGACGTAGGCGACCACGGTCGAGATGGAGACGGCTATCGCCGACGCAAGCACGGACGGGACCTGCCGATAGAGCAGGTTGAAGATTATCGCGTCACTGATATAGCCGACGGCGCCCACCACGCCGAACCCCAGCAACTCGCGCCACAACCGCCGCACCAAGCCCACCAACCAGGACACGTTCACGCCCTTTCGTCTTTGAAGGGATTCCACGCACAAGCCCCCGCCATGCCTGCCGCGTTGCGGCCGAGCATGGCGGGGGCAAGCTTGCCGTGTACGTGATCTTACTCGGCGGTGGACGTGGCGGTGCCGGACGCCTTGGGCTTGGGCACGAAGTCGACGCCGGCCTCCTTGCGCTGCTCCGGCGTGATGGGCGCGGGAGCCCCGGTCAGCGGGTCGCCGCCGGAGGCCGTCTTCGGGAACGCGATGACGTCGCGGATGGTGTCCGCGCCGGTGATCAGCGCGACCGTGCGGTCGAGGCCGAAGGCGATGCCGCCGTGCGGCGGCGGGCCGTAGTTGAACGCGTCGAGCAGGAAGCCGAACTTGGACTCGGCCTCCTCCTGGCTCAGGCCGATCGCCTTGAACGCGCGCTGCTGCACCTCGCGCTGGTGGATACGGATCGAGCCGCCGCCCAGTTCGGTACCGTTGAGCACCAGGTCGTAGGCGTTCGACAGCGCGCTGCCCGGGTCCTTCTCGAAGCTGTCGAGCCACTCCGGGGTGGGCGAGGTGAACGGGTGGTGCACCGCGTGCCAGCCGGCGAACTCGCCCTTGTCGTCCGTCAGCGGCTCGAACATCGGGAAGTCCACGACCCACAGGAACGCCCACTGCGACTCGTCGATCAGGCCGCCGCGACGGCCGATCTCGAGCCGGGCGGCACCGAGCAGCTCCTGCGAAGCGGTCTTCGGGCCGGCGGCGAAGAACACCGCGTCGCCCGGCTTCGCGCCTACGGCCTCGGCGAGGCCGGCCAGGTGCTCGGCGGAGAGGTTCTTGGCCACCGGGCCGCGCGCTTCGCCGCTCTCGGCGTCGAAGACCACGTAGGCCAGGCCCTTGGCGCCGCGCGCCTTGGCCCAGTCCTGCCAGCCGTCGAGCTCCTTGCGGGTCTGCGCGGCGCCGCCGGGCATCACCACGGCGCCGACGTACTCGGCCTGGAACACGCGGAACGCGGTGCCCTCGAAGTAGCCGGTCAGCTCCACGAGCTCCTGGCCGAAACGCACGTCCGGCTTGTCCGAGCCGTAGCGGGCCATCGCCTCGACGTAGGTCATCCGCGGCAGCGGCAGCGGGATCTCGACCCCGGCGATCTCGCTCCAGATCCGCTGGTAG
The DNA here is from genome assembly GCF_000504285.1 of Actinospica robiniae DSM 44927. Classification (NCBI taxonomy): domain Bacteria; kingdom Bacillati; phylum Actinomycetota; class Actinomycetes; order Catenulisporales; family Actinospicaceae; genus Actinospica; species Actinospica robiniae. Next base: position 4,180,820 of record NZ_KI632511.1, read on the forward strand.
ATCCCCTCCGCCAGCGCCAGCACGTCCTCCTGCCCGACGAACGACATCTCGATGTCGAGCTGGGTGAACTCCGGCTGCCGGTCGGCGCGGAAGTCCTCGTCCCGGAAGCAGCGGGCGATCTGGTAGTACCGCTCCAGGCCTCCCACCATCAGCAGCTGCTTGAACAGCTGCGGCGACTGGGGCAGCGCGTACCAGGAACCGGGCTGCAGGCGCACCGGCACCAGGAAGTCGCGGGCGCCTTCCGGCGTGGCCCGGGTGAGGTAGGGCGTCTCGACGTCGAAGAACCCGTTCTCGTCCATCACGTCCCGGATCACCCGGGTGACCCGGGCCCGGGTGCGGATGTTCGCGGCCATGTCCTCGCGGCGCAGGTCCAGGTAGCGATAACGCAGCCGGACCTCCTCGTTGATGTTCGCGCTCTTGCGCTCATCGATCGGGAACGGCAGCGGCGCGGCCTCGGAGAGCACCTCCACGGTCTCGACCACGACCTCGACCTCGCCGGTGGCCAGGTCCGGGTTGGCGTTGCCCTCCGGGCGCGGCCGCACCTCGCCGGTCGCCGCGACGCAGTACTCGTTGCGCAGATCGTGCACCGACTCCATGTCGCGGACGACGACCTGCACGACGCCCGAGCCGTCGCGCAGGTCGAGGAAGGTCACGCCGCCGTGATCGCGGCGCCGGGCCACCCACCCGGCCAGGGTGACGGTAGTGCCAGCGTCGGCGGCCCTGAGGGTTCCCGCCTCGCGCGTGCGGATCACGACAGTCTCTCCTTGATCGTCGAAATGATCTGGTCCACGGCCACCGGGGTCTGTTCCCCGCTGACCAAGTCCTTGAGCTGGACAAGGTTATCGGCGAGGTCCCGCTCGCCCGCCACCAGGGCGTACCGCGCGCCGGAGCGGTCGGCCGCCTTCATCGCGCCCTTGAGCCCGCGCCCGCCGAAGACGGTGTCGGCGCTCACGCCCAGGCGGCGCAGGTCGCGCACCACGCCGAACAGCAGCCGGCGTGCCTCGTCGTTCATCGGCACGGCGAAGACCTCGACCCGGGACGGATTCTTCTCCAGCACGCCCTCGGCCTCCATGGCCAGCACGGTCCGGTCCACGCCGAGCGCCCAGCCGACCGACGGCAGCGACGGGCCGCCGAGCAGCTCCGACAACCCGTCATACCGTCCGCCGCCGCCCACCGCGGACTGCGAGCCGAGTCCGCCGTGCACGAACTCGAACGTGGTGCGGGTGTAGTAGTCCAGGCCGCGCACCAGCTTCGGGTCGTCCTCGAAGGCGACGCCCGCGTCCGTCAGCAGTTCGCGCACCTCGTTGTGGAAGGCTTTGCAGTCCTCGCACAGGTAGTCCACGATCATCGGCGCGCCGGTCAGCTGCGCCTGGACGTCAGGACGCTTGTCGTCCAGCACCCGCAGCGGGTTGATCTCGATCCGGGCCCTGGTCGCATCGTCGAGGTCGAGTCCGCGCAGGAACTCCTGCAGCGCGGCCCGGTACACCGGGCGGCAGACGGCGTCGCCGAGCGAGTTCAGCAGCAGCCTGACGTTGCTCAGCCCGAGCCCGCGGAAGGCGTCCACGGCCAGGATGATCAGCTCCGCATCCACCTGCGGGTCCTCGGAGCCGAGCGCCTCCGCGCCGACCTGCGAGAAGTGCCGGTACCGGCCCTTCTGCGGCTTCTCATAGCGGAAGTACGAGCCCGAATAGAAGAGCTTCACCGGCAGCTGGCCTGCCTTGTGCAGATTGGCTTCCAGCGCCGCCCGCAGTACCGAAGCCGTACCCTCCGGCCGCAGCGTCAGCGAATCGCCGCCCTGCGAAGTGAAGGTGTACATCTCCTTGTTGACGATGTCCGTGGACTCGCCCACACCCCGCTTGAACAGGCCCGTGTCTTCGAAAACCGGCGTCTCGATGTACCGGTAGCCGGCCAGGCGCACCGTGCGCGCCATCGCCTCGCGTACCGCGAGGAAGGCCGCCGAATCCGGCGGAAGCAGGTCGAAGGTGCCTTTCGGCGCCCGAAAGGTGGTCATGGCTCTACTCGATTCGTCTCAGGTCGACGGCTGGCTACAGGCCGGGACGGGCGGAATCGAAGCTCTTAAGTCCCCGCAGGAACGGATTCGACGCGCGTTCCCGGCCGATCGTGGTGCGGCCTCCGTGCCCCGGCAGGACGACGGTGTCGTCCGGACGCGGCAGCACGACGCGGGTCAGCGAGACGTTCATCTCCGCCGGGTCCCCGCCGGGCAGATCGCTGCGGCCGATGGAGCCGGCGAACAACAAGTCGCCGCTGAACATGACGTCCGGGTCCCCGGCGTCGTCCAGGCGCGGCAACGTGAAGGTCACCGACCCCTTGGTATGGCCTGGCGCGTGGTCGACGACGAGGTCGAAGCCGAGCACCGAGTCCAGCCCCAGCGCCACCCCGTCGGCCAGTTCGCGCACCTGGTCCGGCTCGGTGAACGTCACGTCCCCGACCATCGCAGCCAGCTGCGGCGAGACGCCCTTGAGCGGATCCGCCAGCATGAAGCGGTCGGCCGGATGAATGTAAGCAGGGATGTCGTGCGAGCCGCAGACCGGCGTCACCGACCACATGTGATCGAGGTGCCCGTGGGTCAGCACCACTGCCGCAGGCCGCAGCCGGTGCTCGCGCAGCAAGTCGGTGAGATCGCCGACAGCGTCTTGACCTGGGTCGACGACCACGCAGCGCTCCCCCGGCCCGGGCGCGACCACATAACAATTCGTGCCGAAGCTGCCTGCGGGGAACCCAGCGATAAGCACCGTGCGTCCTGATTTCTACCGGTATCGATTCGGGCGTGACGTCCTGGTCAGCCTACCGGCGTGGTGACGGGCTTAGCGAACCCATAACAATGGGCGCGCTGTCTTAAAGCGAAGAGCACTTCACACGTACACTGCGTGCGGGGCCGTCGGGCATGGGCGGTGGGCACCGGGGACGGGGCCAGCGCCGAACCAGGATCAGCGCGGATGCGACGAGGAGACTTACGGACGTGGCCAGCACGAAGGACCGCCAGCGAGCGCTGGAGCGAGCCCGCTACGAGCGGGTGCAGGGCAAGATTCAGCAGAAGCGGCGCGAGGCCCAGCGCAAGAGGCGCATCGCGATCGTGAGCACCGTCGCGGCCCTGGTCGTGGCGGGCGGTGTGGCCACCGGGTTCGCCTTCACCGGCAACAACCCGAACACGACGGCCAAGGCCGCCGCCACCGGCTCGGCCACCGGCGCCGCCTCTCCAGCGGCCAGCGCGAGCTCGACCGCCGCCGCCAACCCGATGAAGTACGAGGCCTCGGGCACGTCGTCAGTCAAGGGCATCACCGTGCCGACGTACGACGCGGCGACCGCGCAGAAGACCTACACGGTGACGCTGACGACGAACCGCGGCGACATCGTCATCAGCATGGACGGCAAGGCCGCGCCCTACACCGTGAACTCCTTCGTCTACCTGGCGCAGAAGGGCTACTACAACAACACGAAGTGCCACCGCCTGGTGTGGTCCACCGGCCTGTTCATGTTGCAGTGCGGCGACCCGACCGCCACTGGGTCGGGCGGCCCCGGCTACACGATTCCGGACGAGAACCTCGCCTCGCTCGGTGCAGCCGACTCCAGCGGCTCGGTGACCTACAAGGCCGGCACCGTGGCCATGGCCAACACGAGCCAGCCGCACACCGGCGGCAGCCAGTTCTTCCTGGTCGGCAAGGACTCGACGCTGTCCCCGACGTACACGCCGTTCGGCACGATCACCAAGGGCCTGGACCTGCTGCAGACCATCGGTGCCGCGGGCGCCGACTCCGAGAGCGACGGCAGCACCCCGCCGAAGGACGCGACCACCATTGAGAAGGTCACGATCCAAGCGAGCTGAGCGGTTTTCGCAGGATTCACCCTCCCGTCCGCCCCGCGTGCGCCTGTAGAGTGCCCGGTGCGGGCGGGAGTCCGTCCGTAGTGAACGTAGGAGGACTACCGTGTCCGACGGCGAGCAGCCCACCATCGCGACCAGCGCGGCAGACGAGAGCGGCGCGGGCGAGGTGAGCGCGGCGACCGAGGCGCCGCAGCACGGCGCCGGCGAGCCGACGCCTGTCGCGAACGAGACCGAGCCCGTCGCGGCTCCGTCCGCCGAAGCCGCGCCGACCGCTGAAGCCGCGCCGGCCGATGAGGCCACGCCGGCCGCTCCCGCGGTCGAGGCCGTGCCGTCCGCGCCGGCCGTGGAAGCCAAGAGCGCTTGGGGCCGGGTCGCGGCCGACGGCACCGTGTACGTACGCACGGCCGACGGCGGCGAGCGCGAGATCGGCAACTGGGCGGCCGGCAGCCCGGCCGAGGGCCTGGCGTTTTACCAGACGCGTTTCGACGGTCTGCGCACGAAGGTCGACCTGCTCGAGCGCCGGCTGCGCTCGGACCAGGGCGGCAAGGACGCGGCCGCCACGTTGGCGGAGCTGCGCGGCGCGATCACCGACGCGCACGCGATCGGCGACCTGGCCGCCCTGCTCAAGCGGCTGGACTCGCTCGAGCAGCTGGCCGAGCAGCGCCGCGCGGCCCGCAAGGAGGCCCGCGCGAAGGAACTGGTCGAGGCGGCCGAGCGCAAGGAGCGCATCGTCGCCGAGGCGGAGTCGCTGGCGGAGTCCGGCCAGTGGAAGTCCACCGGTGAGCGGCTGCGCGCCCTGGTCGAGGAGTGGAAGGCCGTCCCGCGGCTGGACCGCAAGGCCGACGACGAGCTGTGGAACCGCTTCGCCACCGCCCGTTCCGCCTTCGCCAAGCGCCGTAAGGCCCACTTCGCCGAGCTCGACGCCGAACGCGACGCGGCTCGCGGCCGCAAGGAGGAGCTGGTCGGGGAGGCCGAGGAGCTGGCCGGCCAGCCGATCGGCCAGCCGACCGACTGGGCCGAGATCGCCCAGGGCTTCCGCGACCTGATGGCGCGCTGGAAGAAGGCCGGGCACGCCCAGCGCGACGTCGAGGACAAGCTGTGGGTGCGCTTCAAGGCCGCCCAGGACGGCTTCTTCGCCGCCCGCAACGCCGACCTGGACAAGCGCGACGCCGGGTTCAAGGAGAACCTCACCCGCAAGGAGGAGCTCCTGGGCGAGGCCAAGGCCCTGCTGCCGGTGACGGACCTCAAGGCGGCCAAGTCGGCCCTGCGCACCATCCAGGAGCGCTGGGAAGAGGTCGGCCCCGTCCCGCGCGACGCGAAGTCGCGGGTGGAAGGCCAGCTGCGCGACGTCGAGCGGGCCGTGGCGGACGCGGAGCAGGCCGAGTGGCAGCGCACCAACCCCGAGGCACGGGCCCGCGCCGAAGCGACGGTGCGTCAGCTCGAGGCGTCCCTGGAGAAGTTCGAGGCGGAGCTGACCAAGGCGAAGGCCGCAGGCAACGCACGCAAGGCCGCCGACGCGGAGGCAGCCATCAGCGCGCGCCGCGAATGGCTCGAGCAGGCTCAGTCCGCGCTCGCGGAGTTCACGCGGTAGGACAGGCTAGGCAGTAGGTCGGGTGAAGCAGTAGATCACTCGATCGAGCGACCCACCCGGGCGCGCGAGCACGAGCTCCCAGGTCCAAGGGCCGTTCCCAGCTTTGCTGGGAGCGGCCCTTTCGCATGGGCCGATGCGGCGACACGCCGATGCGCAAGTACAGAGTTGCATATCTGTACCCCATGTGCAACTCTGTACTTGCGTTTGAATCGGCTGGCACAAGAGCTTGGCCGACGGAGGAGCGAGGAGGTCGGAGCAGAATGCAGCAGGATGCGATCGAGCAGGAGATCAGCATCAACGCGGACCTGGAGCTGGTCTGGGAGTTGGTGAGCGTCCCCGGCTGGTGGGTGCCATCCGACGCACCGGTGCCGGTGGACCGCACGGCGGGCAGTCACACGGTGCGGACGTCGGAGAAGTGGGGCAGCTTCCCGGTCGAGGTGGTCGAGCTCACCCCGCGGATCTACGCGGCCTTCCGGTGGGCGAGCCAGTTCCCGAACGAAGAGCTGGGCGACGGACGGACGACGCTCGTCGAGTTCTTCATCAGCGAGGCACAGGATGCTGTGACGGTCCGGGTCCGCGAGAGCGGCTTCGCGGCACTGGACGCGAGTGAGGAGGTGAAGCAGTCGGGGATCAAGGAGAACACGAAGGGGTGGCGCGAGGAGCTGGGTGCGCTCCGCAAAAGCGCTGAGAACCGGTCGGGCGGTTCGGGAGAATAGAGGCGGGTGCGGGTGCGGGTGCGGGCGGGCGCGAGTGCGGGCGCGGGCGCGGGCGGTGCAGGGACAAGCACGGGCGCGGGCAGGCGTCGGTGCAGCAGAACGGGCGACGGGATGAAGGACGGCGCGGCGTTGAGAACAGGAGGCCGGATGGCTGACGGAGCCAACGACAGGGCGGTAAGAGATATGGCGGACACGGCATCGGACAGGTTGGCGGAAGGGGCGGCTGCAGCCTGATGGCGCCAGGCAGACACAACGAAGAGGTAGACCAGGCAACGGCCGACCGGCAGTCGCAGCAGACGAAGACGGCCGGCCCAGGTTGGCACGGTGGTCGAGAACGAGAGGAGGAGCAACGAAAGCAGCCTGCGCAAGACAAGGGCCCGGAGCGCGCCGGGAACAGCGAACGGAGCGAGCCGGGCGGTTCTGGCAAGGGGAATGCGCGCACGCGGCATGACGAGCCGTCTCGGCAGGGCTGGCATGGCGAGCGAGCTGTCTCAGGCGAATCCGCCGAGCCGGGGAAACCCGGTCAGGCGGACGCGACAGATGAGGCGCACGCGATCGGGGCGGACGCGGCAGACGCGGCAGACGCGGCAGACCAGAGCGTAGATCTGGTCTTCACCGCCCTGGCCGACTCGACACGTCGTCAGGTGCTGCAGGCTCTCGCGCAGGGCCGACCGTTGAGCGCGTCAGCTCTGGCGGCCGACCTGCCGGTGAGTCGGCAGGCTGTGGCGCAGCACCTTCTCGTGCTGCAGCAGGCTGGGTTGGTCGAGAGTCGGCGCGCCGGCCGCGAGGTGCTGTTCAACGTGTGCCCGGACGGGCTTACGCGGACGGCATCGTGGATGACCACGCTTGCAGAAACGTGGTCCGAGCGGCTGCACCTGCTCAAGCGGATCGCGGAGTCGGCAGGTGGGGAGGGCTAGGCGAGTCAGCGACTAAGCGGTCCCGACGCTCTTGCCGGGCGCTAGGCGGGACGGGCTGAGGCTCTGCCGGGAACCTCGGCGGAGCCTCAGGGAAGCCTCGCGGCGCGGGAGCGGGGTGGGCGACGAGGCGGCGAGGCGGCGAGGCGACGGCCGGACGCGGGTCAGCAACGGTGAAGGCCGGGCTGCGACCGGCGTAGCAAATGGCGGCCGGAAAGCCGGGCTTGCGACCGCCGCAGTCAGTCCGCGGCCGGGAAAGCAGAGCCCACCGACCGAAAGCGCATCAGCAGCCGGAAAAGCCCGGCCCGCGACGAGGCGACGGTCGGGCAGATCGGCAGGTCGACGGGCCGGCAGATCCACGGGTCGGCGGCGGGAAGACTGGTCCTCGGCCGGTGCGCCGCGACCGTAGCCGCAGCCCCGGCGGGCAGCGGCAGCGGCAGCGGCAGCGGCAGCGGCAGCGGCAGCGGCAGCGGCAGCGGCAGCGGCAGCGGGCGAGCCTAGCCCTCGGCCAGGCAAGCCTCACCTGCAGCTGGACAGCCCCGCCACTGACTGTCCGTCACACGCGGTAGACGTCGTACACGCCTTCGATGCCGCGCACGGCCTTGAGCACGTGGCCGAGGTGCTTCGGGTCGCCCATCTCGAACGTGAACCGGCTCGTCGCGACCCGGTCGCGGGAGGTGTTCACCGTGGCGGCCAGGATGTTGACGTGCTGGTCGGACAGGACCCTCGTCACGTCCGAGAGGAGCCTGGACCGGTCCAGCGCCTCTATCTGGATCGAGACCAGGAAGACCGAGGACGCGGTCGGCGCCCATTCGACCTCGACGATGCGCTGGGGCTGTGCCTTCAGCTGCTCGATGTTCGTGCAGTCGGCGCGGTGGACCGAGACGCCGTTGCCGCGGGTGACGAAGCCCATGATGCTGTCGCCGGGGACGGGGGTGCAGCAGCGCGACAGCTTGACCCAGACGTCGTCGACGCCCTTGACCAGCACGCCCGGGTCGCCGCCGGAGCGCTTGCGCTCGCGGCGCTCGCCGGGGAGCGTCGGCAGGGTCGACTCCGCCAGGTCCTCTTCGGCGCCTTCTTCGCCGCCGAGGGTCTGGAGCAGGCGCTGCACGATGGACTGGGCCGACACGTGGTTCTCGCCGACGGCCGCGTAGAGCGCGGAGATGTCCGCGTAGTGCAGGTCCAGCGCGATCGAGGACAGCGCCTCGCTGGAGAGCAGGCGCTGCATCGGCAGGCCCTGCTTGCGAATCGCCTTGGCGATCTGCTCGCGGCCCTGCTCGATGGCCTCTTCGCGGCGCTCCTTGGTGAAGTGCGCGCGGATCTTGTTCCGGGCACGCGGGGAGGCGACGAAGCCGAGCCAGTCGCGGCTCGGGCCGGCGGTGGGGGCCTTCGAGGTGAAGATCTCCACCACGTCGCCGTTGTCCAGCTTGGACTCCAGCGGCACCAGGCGGCCGTTCACGCGCGCGCCGATGCAGTGGTGGCCCACTTCGGTGTGCACGGCGTACGCGAAGTCCACCGGGGTCGAGCCGGAGGGCAGCGGCACCACGTCGCCCTTCGGGGTGAACACGTACACCTCGGAGGCGCTCAGGTCGAAGCGCAGGGCATCGAGGAACTCGCCCGGGTCGGCTGTCTCGCGCTGCCAGTCGAGCAGCTGCCGCAGCCAGGCCATGTCGCCGGGGCCGGTGTCCGGGGACTTGTCGCCGGAGTTGCCGGAGCGGGCGTCCTCCTTGTACTTCCAGTGCGCCGCTACGCCGTACTCCGCCCGACGGTGCATCGCGTGCGTACGGATCTGCAGCTCGACCGGCTTGCCCTCGGGCCCTATCACCGTCGTGTGCAGCGACTGGTACATGTTGAACTTGGGCATCGCGATGTAGTCCTTGAACCGGCCGGGGACCGGATTCCATCGCGCGTGGATCGTGCCGAGCGCCGCGTAGCAGTCGCGCACGGACTCGACCAGGACTCTGATGCCGACCAGGTCGTAGATGTCTGCGAAGTCGCGGCCGCGGACGATCATCTTCTGGTAGACGCTGTAGTAGTGCTTCGGCCGGCCAGTCACCGTGGCCTTGATCCGGGCCCCGTGCAGGTCGCCCTGGACGATGTCGGTGACCTGGGCCAGGAACTCCTCGCGCTTGGGCGCGCGCTCGGCCACGAGGTGCACGATCTCGTCGTACATCTTGGGATACAGGATCGCGAAGGCGAGGTCCTCGAGCTCCCACTTGATCGTGTTCATGCCCAGCCGGTGCGCCAGCGGGGCGTAGATCTCAAGGGTCTCGCGGGACTTCTGCTCCTGCTTCTCCCGCTTCATGTAGCGCATGGTGCGCATGTTGTGCAGCCGGTCGGCCAGCTTGATCACCAGGACTCTGATGTCCCGGGCCATGGCCACGACCATCTTGCGCACGGTCTCAGCCTGCGCGGCCTCGCCCAGCTTGACCTTGTCCAGCTTGGTCACGCCGTCGACCAGCAGGGCGACGGTGTCGCCGAAGTCGCGCCGGAGCATGTCCAGGCTGTAGTCGGTGTCCTCGACGGTGTCGTGCAGGAGGCCGGCGCAGAGCGTCGGCACGTCCATGCCGAGCTCGGCCAGGATCGTCGTCACCGACAGGGGGTGGGTGATGTACGGGTCGCCGCTCTTGCGCCGCTGGCCGCGGTGGTAGCGCTCGGCCACCTGGTAGGCGTGCTCGAGCTGGCGCAGGTCTGCCTTGGGATCGGACGCGCGCACGATCCGGAACAGCGGCTCGAGCACCGGGTTCGGGCCACCCGCGCGGGCGCCGCCCAACCGGGCGAGCCGGGCACGTACGCGGCTGGAAGGCTGCGACGGAGATGGGGCCGGGACCGGCAGTGCGGGCAGGCGTGACGCAGGTGCCGAACGCTCCACGTTCGGCGCCGCCTCAGAGGTCTCCGGCGTAGTCGTCAAGCCACCGCCTCCAGTAATTCGACTGGGCGTAGTCCCTGTTCCATGGTATCGGTTGCTGCCCCCGTGAAGACAGCGGTTGATGAACAACCAAGTCTGACCTGCGGAGATACCGACCAAAAAGCTCCGTGGAGGGCGAAAAGAGGCAATCGCCGGGTGATGGTCGCCCGCTCCGGCGGTCAGACCCCACGACGAGCGCCACACCGCCGCTCAAACCGTCGCTCAGAGCCGCTCCCGCCACGTGGACAACGCCGCTGGGAGCGGGTTATTCCATTTTCGCTCCGAGCTGGGCGTTCTCGCCATAAATGGAACCGTACGCGGTGGCACGGGCCTCGGAAACGAGGGTTCCGCCACCGAGCACGCGGAGCGAACGGCCCACCACCGCGCAGACAGAGCGAGGGGACCGCCGCCATCGCGCACGCAGCGCGAGTGCCAGAGCGAGGCGGCGCCGTGCCGCTCAGGCGGCCGTCGCGGCAGCTGCTGCGCCCGGACGTCTGGTCGCGGCTGCTGCTCGGCTCCCGGCCGTCGCCGCGGGTGCTGGCCGCGGCAGCCGACCGCTCGTTCGCCCGCTAGACGCTGAGCAGGGTGAGCACCGGCAGCTTCGGGGATTCGGCGGCGAGGCGGGCCCGGCCGTTGAGGAAGCCGAGTTCGATCAGCACGGCGACGCCGACGGTCTCGGCGCCGCATTCGCCGATCGCCCGGAGCGAGGCGGCGGCGGTGCCGCCGGTGGCCAGCACGTCGTCGACGATGAGCACGCGGTCGCCCGGCTGGAAGGAGTCGCGGTGGATCTCCAGCACGGCTTCGCCGTACTCCAGCTGGTAGGTCACGGCGAAGACCTCGCCGGGCAGTTTCCCGGCCTTGCGCACCGGCACGAAGCCGAAGCCGCCTTCGACGGCCACGGGGGCGGCGAGGATGAAGCCGCGAGCCTCCAGGCCCACCACCTTGGTCGCGCCGAGCTCGGTCGCGATCCGCACGAACTCGGCCGTCATCGCGCCGAATGCGGCGGGGTCGGCGAGCAGCGGGGTGATGTCCTTGAAGACGATGCCGGGCTTCGGGTAATCCACTACGTCACGGATACGGGACGTCAGGAGCGCGGAGAGGTCGGCCGCCTCGGCCGTCGGCTGGGTCACCTCAGCAATCTACCAATGCGGCCCATCCCGAGGCGCCCCCGGTCCGGTGAATAGGGGGCGCAATGAGAGTGCGCGGGCGTCGGGAAGGACGACGGGCGCGCCCGGCCGAGGAGGCGGCACGGGGCGGCACAGCCGCGGAATCCAGAGCCGCGGAGCCCAGGGCAGCAGAGCGGCAGGGCGACGGCGTGGTGGCAGCAGAGACAGCGGGCGGGCAGCGGCAAGCGCGACACCGCCCGAGGGCGCGGACGGCACGGAGCGCGCAACGGCCCGGAAAAGCCCGTCGCCCCCGGTTCCTGGGCTTCCAGGAACCGGGGGCGACGGGCTACCGCTGTAGAGCTTCGCCTGCTCGCAGGTTCAGCGCTCCGGCGTCAGCGCTTCTTCTTGTTGCGCTGGGGCTGGCTGCGCTGGTTGCCGCGTGGCTGGACGACGCGCGAGCTCGCGCTCTGGCCGGGGGCGCTTATCACGATCGACGGCGCGGCGCCGACCACGACCGAGCCGGACCGGGACGGCGCGGCATCCTCGGGGGTCTTGGCGTCCGCCGCGGCGGCCTTGGCGGCCTCCTTCTGCGCCCGGTTGGCGATGCGGGCCTCGTGCGCCCGGACCGCCGGGTTGTGCTGCTTCATCCACACCAGCAGCGGGGCGGCGAGCAGGATCGAGGAGACCGTACCGGCGGCGATACCGACGAACAGCGCGAGCGCGATGTCCTGGAGCACCGTGGCCTGGGACAGGATGCCGCCGACCATCAGCGCGACGACCGGGATGACCGCGATCAGCGAGGTGTTCATCGAACGCATCAGGGTCTGGTTGACGGCCAGGTTCGCCGCCTTCGCGTATCCCATCCGGTCCGTGTCCACGTACAGCCGGCGGTTCTCCTTGATCTTGTCGAACACCACGACCGCGTCGTAGATCGCGTAACCGAGGATCGTCAGGAAGCCGGTCACGGTGGCCGGGGAGACGGTCAGGCCCGACCACGCGTAGACGCCGCCGGTGATCACGACCACGTTCAGCAGCGAGACCAGCGCGGAGACGGCCATCTGCCACTCGAAGAAGAGCGCCAGATAGATCGTCACCGCGACGAGGAAGACGATCAGCGCCTCGATGGCGTCCTTGGACACCTCGTGGCCCCAGCTGGCGCCGACCTGCTGCACGGTGATCTTGTTCGGGTCGATCCCGGCCGCGCTGGCCAGGGCGTCCTTGAGCGTGTTCTCCGTGCCGCCCTGGATCGTCGGCGTGGTCACCTCGATCTGGCGGCCGGCGCCGCCGGTGGTGATGGTCTCCTCCTGGACCACCGGCGCGCTCACGCCGTGGGCGATGGCGACGGAGGTGGCCTGCGAGGTGGTGAGCGTCTGGCTCGGCACGGTGAGCACCGAGCCGCCGGTGAAGTCGACGCTGAAGTGCAGACCGCGCACACCCAGTCCGACCAGCGCGATCAGCAGGACGACGCCGAACGAGGCGAACCAGCGCTTGCGCCGGCCGATGACGTCGACCGTGGTCTCGCCGCTGTAGAGCCGGTTGCCGAGCGTGCTGAAGTTGTTCAGCCGGGACATCAGGCCTCCACGCTCTGCTGGTTGGATTCGTCCGAGTCCTGCGCCTCGGCCGCCTCGGCCTCCGCCAGCCGGCGGCGCTCGGCGATGGTCATCCGGCCGCGCGAGCCGGAACCGGACCGGTAGTTCTGCCGGGCCCGGCCCAGGCTCTCCGGGTCCAGGCCGGACCAGCGGTGGCCGTTGCCGAAGAAGTCGGTGCGGGAGAAGAGCGTGACCATCGGGACGGTGAACATGAAGATCACCACGAGGTCGATCACCGTGGACAGGCCCAGGGTGAACGCGAAGCCCTGCACCGAGCCGACCGTGAGCAGGTAGAGCACGACGGCGGCGATCAGGGTGACCATGTCGGACGCTATCACCGTGCGGCGGGCGCGCTGCCAGGCGTGGCGCACCGCGGAGCGCACCGATCTGCCCTCCCGCAGCTCGTCTCGCAACCGTTCGAAGAAGACGACGAACGAGTCCGCCGTGATACCGATGGCCACGATCAGACCGGCGACGCCGGGCAGCGAGAGCGTGAAGCCCATCAGCGGGCCGAACAGGCACGCCAGCGCGTAGGTCAGGGCCGCGGCGACGACGAGGCTGGAGATGGCCGCGACCGACAGACCGCGGTAGTACATGATGACGTACAGGAACACCAGCAACAGGCCGATGCCGCCGGCGATCAGACCGCCGTCGAGCTCGGAGCTGCCGAGGGTCGGGGAGACGATCGAGACCTGGCTCTGCTGGAAGTTCAGCGGGAGCGAGCCGTAGGCGAGCGTGGTGGCCAGCTGCTTGGCGGTGGACTGGGTGAACACCGAGCCGTTGATGGTCGCGGTGCCGCCGGTGATCGCGCCCTGCACGACCGGGGCGGACTGCACGACGCCGTCGAGCGTGATGGCGAACTGGCCGGTGCCGGACTGGCCGGTGGTGTCCTGCGTCTCCTGGTAGAGCTTGGTGGTCTCGGTGGCGAACTCGGACTTGCCCTTGGCGTCGAAGGACAGGTCGACTTCCCAGGCGCCGGTCGGGATGCCGCCGCTGCCGACGGTCTGGGTGGCGAGGGCGCTGGTGACGTCCTTGCCGTCGATGATCGACGGGCCGAGCAGGTACTTGTTCTTGTCGAGGCCGCAGGTGGCGAGGAAGTCGGTGGGCTTGACCGCGCCGACGTTCTTGACCATCGCGTTGTTCGAGCAGTTGAGCGCCTCGTACTGGCTGATGGCCTGCTCCTGCTGGGCCTGGGCCGCGGCGCTGGCCGAGGAGCTCGCGTCCGGGGTGGCGCTCGAGCTGGCCGCGGGGGACGCGCTCGAGCCGGCCGCGGACGAGGTGGAGGTGTCAGGCGAGGCGGAGGTGCTGGCCGCGTCGGCCTTGACCGTGCCGGACTCGGACTGGCTGGTGGCCTTCTCGCTGGCGGTGGAGCTCGCCGAGGCGGAGGCGCCGGCCTTGGCCGTGGCCCCGGTGGACGGGCTGGCCGTGCTGCTCGGGGCGGAGCTGCCGGTCGCGGTCGGGGTGGGGCTGGTGGTGGGTGTGGGCACACCCGCGCCTTCGGCGAGCACCTCGCGGAAGTACAGGTGGGCGGTCGCGCCGATGGAGTTGACGGTGTCCTGCGAGTACTGGCCGGGGATCTCGACGTCGATCGTGTCGGACCCCTCCTTGGTGACCGTCGCCTCGCTGACGCCGTAACCGTTGACGCGCTCCTGCATGATGCTCACGGCCTGGTCCATCTCGGAGGCCGCCGGAGTGGTCTTCTTGTCCGTCTCCGCGGTGAACACCGCGCTGGTGCCGCCGGCCAGGTCGATCGCGAGCCGCGGGTGCGTGGCGTGAACGCCGAGCATCGTCGCGTACAGGGCGATGAGCACCACAGCCAGGGCTGCCAGCGGTCGCCACGGCCGCTTGTCCGCCGCCCCCCTGGCCCGGGTGGAGAGCAGGCCGGAGTACTTCTTGCTCCTGGCCTTTTTCGCAGCCACGTTCCTTCTCCTCGGTAATTGACATGCGGACCGGGACGCCCGACGTCCCGTGGAGGGAAGCGCCGGGAGCCTTGGCCACGCTCACTGCCGGTGTGCCGCGTACGCCCGAGTCAGAGACGGCGCCGGGCTCGGGACGGTTCCCCCGGGCCGGGCGGCCGGTCCCCCCGGCGGGCGGGAGGCGTCAGCCGACCTTCTGCTGGTCCTTGGCGTCTTCGGGCTCGGACTCGGTCTCGGCGGTCGCGGTCTGCTCGGTCTGCTCGGCCTGCTCGGCCGCGAGGGCGTCCGCCTCCTCCGGGGTGAGTTCCTCGCCGTCGACCAGGGCGTCGGGATTGGCCGGCTGGACCACGCCGGCGATGGCCTGCTTGGTGAACTTGAGCTTCACCCCGGGAGTGGTCTCGATGACGACGTACTCGTCGGTCATCTCGGCGACCGCACCGACGAGGCCGCCGATGGTGCGCACCTCGGCTCCGGGGACGAGAGCGTGCTGCATGGCTTGGGCCTGGGCGGCCTGCTTCTTGCGGCCGCGGCTGGTCATGAACATGAAAGCCGCGCCGATGACGACGACGTAGATCAGAATCAGTTGCATGGTCGGCTGTTCTTCCGGGATCGTGCCGAGTCCTGCCCGGCGGGCGATCTGTTCGCGGAGGACCGGCACGCGGTGACGGGCACTCCAGGTCACGCGGAGTCTATGCGGTCATACTTGCCGAGACAATCAGGCTCACGTCGGGCGCCGTTCAGGTTCGCTGATCGTCGGCCCGGCTTCTCAGCCTCGGGCCGCCGGCGGATCCGGGCCCGCCGACGGCGGCCGGCCGGGGCCGGTACGCTTACCAGCGCCTGGAGATGCGCTTGAGCCGGGGTATGGACGAGGAGCGGGGGCGGGACGGTTGCGGGCGCCGGGGGATTCTTATGAACCGATCAGGTTCTTCACGGGAACTTCAGACGCCGAAGATTTCTTCTTCCTTCACTCCTGCTCGGCTCCGAAGAGCGAACCCTGGCCGGCGCCGGGCGCGGTGCGCGGCATCGGCAGGCCGAGGTGGCGCCACGCCGCGGCGGTGGCGATCCGGCCGCGCGGGGTGCGGGCGAGCAGGCCCTGGCGCACCAGGAACGGCTCGGCCACCTCTTCGACCGTGTCGGTCTCCTCGCCGATCGCGACCGCGAGCGTGGAGAGGCCGACCGGTCCGCCCTGGAACAGGTTGAGTAGCGCGCCGAGCACGGCGCGGTCCAGCCGGTCGAGGCCGCGCTCGTCCACCTCGTACACAGCGAGGGCCGCGCGGGCCGCCTCGACCGTGCCCCGGCCGTCCCCCTTGACCTCGGCGAAGTCGCGCACCCGGCGCAGCAGCCGGTTGGCGATACGCGGGGTGCCGCGGGAACGGGAGGCGATCTCGGCGGCGGCCTCGGCGTCGACGTCGAGGTCGAGCAGCCGGGCCGAGCGGTGCACCACCTGCTCGAGGTCGGCCGGCTCGTAGAACTCCATGTGCGCGGTGAAGCCGAAGCGGTCGCGCAGCGGAGCCGGGAGCAGGCCGGAGCGGGTGGTGGCGCCGACGAGGGTGAACGGCGGCAGTTCGAGCGGGATGGCGGTGGCGCCGGGGCCCTTGCCGACGATGACGTCGACCCGGAAGTCCTCCATGGCCATGTAGAGCATCTCTTCGGCCGGCCGGGACATCCGGTGGATCTCGTCCAGGAAGAGCACCTCGCCCTCGGCGAGCGAGGAGAGGATCGCGGCGAGGTCGCCGGCGTGCTGGATGGCCGGGCCTGAGGTGATCCGGATCGGCACGCCGAGCTCGTTGGCGATGATCATGGACAGGGTGGTCTTGCCGAGCCCGGGCGGACCGGCCAGCAGGATGTGGTCGGGGGTGGCGCCGCGGCCCTTGGCCCCGTGCAGCACCAGCTCGAGCTGCTGGCGCACCTTGTGCTGGCCGACGAAGTCGGCCAGGGTCTTCGGGCGCAGCGCGGCCTCGGCGGCGCGTTCCTCCTGGTCGGCGCCACCGTCCAGGATGCGGTTCTCCGGCATCGCTCTCCCCCTCTATCGCCGCATCGAGCGCAGCGCGGCGCGCAGCAGCACCGGCAGCTGCGGGCTCTCGCCGCGGGCCTCGGCCTCGGCCGCGAGCGGCTCCACCTCGGTCAGCGCGCCCTCCGCGTCCCGGGCGCTCCAGCCGAGGCCGGTGAGGGCCTCGAGCAGCTGGCCGCGCCAGGGGGTGACGCCCGGGGCCGCCTCGCCCTCGCGGCTGGCCGGAACCTTGCCGGTCGGATCGCCGAGCCGGCCCTTGAGTTCGATCAGAAGCTTCTGCGCCCCCTTGGGCCCGATGCCCGGCACGAGGGTGAGGGCTTTGAGGTCCTGGGTGGCGAAGATGGTGCGCAGGGTGTCCGGGCGGTGGGTGGCGAGCATGGCCATGGCCACCCGCGGGCCGACGCCGCTGGCGGTCTGCGCCACCTCGAACACCACCCGCTCGTCGTCCGTGCCGAAGCCGTAGAGGGTGAGGGAGTCCTCCCGCACCACCAGGCTGGTGTGCAGGCGCGCGGACTGACCGGCCGTCAGCTCGGCGAGGGTGTCCGGGTTGCAGTGCACCAGCAGGCCCACCCCGCCCACCAGGACGACCGCGCCGTCGGGGCCGAGCGAGACGACCTGGCCCTCCACAAAGCTGATCACTCGCGCCTCACCTGAATCCACTCCCGCGTTCGCGCCCGCGAACCCTGTGCAAGGGAACGCTACCGGAAGGCACCGACAGACCCCGCTTCTCCATGGCCTCGGCGATCCGGTCGGCCGCGCCGCCGCGCCAGACGTGGCAGATGGCCAGCGCCAGCGCGTCGGTGGCGTCCACCGGTTTGGGTGCCTCGCTGAGTTTGAGCACCCTGACGACCATCGCGGCGACCTGCTCCTTCTGCGCCCGCCCGTCACCGGTCACCGCGGCCTTGACCTCGCTGGGGGTGTGCAGGGCGACCGGCAGCCCGCGCCGCGCGGCCGCCACCATGGCCACACCGGCGGCCTGCGCCGTGCCCATGATGGTGCGCACGCCCTCCTGCGCGAACATCCGCTCCACCGCCACCGCGTCCGGCTGGTATTGCTCGAACCACTCGGCGATCTGGACGTCGACCGCGAGCAGCCGCTCGTGGATGGGGGCGCCGACCGGAGTGCGGATGACGCCAGCGGCGACCATCTTGAGCGGGGCGCCGAGGCGGCCGTCGACGAGGCCGATGCCCATCCGGGTCAGGCCTGGGTCCACTCCGAGCACGCGCATCCGCCCAATCTACCGGGCCGCGCCGACGGCGGTGGCGCGGTGTAAGCGGATACTGCGGCCCATGCGTATCAGGGGTGTGGACCACGAACCCGAAGAGGATTTCGCAGAGTTCTACCGCAGGTGCGCCGATGCCTGCCTGCGTGCCGTCTACGCGTCGGTCGGCGACAAGTCGCTGGCCGAGGACCTGACGGCGGAGGCGTTCGCCCGAGCGTACGCGTCCTGGCGCAAGGTCTCGCAGCATCCGGCGCCCAAGGCATGGGTGATGCGGACGGCTTTGAACACGCATGTGTCCTGGTGGCGGCGACGAAGGCGCGAAGTGGCCTGGGATGCCGGGCTCGATCGGGCCGACGGCGCCGAGCCGGCTCTCGCACTCGACCCGGCCATCCGTACCGCGCTGCGTGCTCTGCCCACTCGTCAGCGGCAGGTGCTGGCCCTGCGGATCTTCCTCGATCTCGACACCGCGACCACGGCCGAGGTTCTCGGGATAGCGCCCGGCACGGTCACCACACACCTCTCCCGAGCCACTGCCGCCTTGCGCGACGCGTTGGCCCCGGCACGCGAACAGGAGCCGATCAGATGACGATCGAACGGAACGATCAGGATATTTACGACGAGGTCGCCTCGGCCTTCAGAGACGTTTCCGCCCCGGATGGGCCGGACGCCGCGATCTCCCGGGGCCGGACTCTGCGGCGCCGGCGCCGGACGATGCCCGCGCTCGCGGTGGTCGGCGTGGTCGCGGCCTCACTCGGTCTCGCGACGCTCACACAGCCCGCGGGGCCGTCGAACCAACGGAGCCTGTCGTACGGCAACAAGGTCGTGAACGTGGACAACGCCGCGTTCTCCGTGCACACCGATGCGCGAACCGGCTACATCACGGTGACGATGCGCCAGTTCACCGACCCATCAGCACTCGAGGCGATTCTGAAGAACGCGGGCATCACGGCGGACATCGTGGTCGCGCAGGTCCCCGGCCCGAGGACGATCTTGACGAGTGTGCCGTGGGCCGACTGCCGCTTCCCGGCCGGAGTCGAGGTTCTAGCGGACAACAGTCGCCGCGTCCTGGTCCACGAGCAGAGCAGCGCCGAACCGGTCGTCGTCCTGGATCCGTCCGCCATCCCGGCCGGCGGCGTCCTCGGACTCGGATACGCGAGGACGAGTTCGCAGACCGACTTCATCCTCGTCGGCGTCTTCTCCGGTAACCCGAAGGACTGTCTCGCGGCGAAGCCCACTGCCTGACCGGCGAAAAAGAACGGCGCCCGGCCACCGATCGCAGGATCGGGCCGGGCGCCGACGTGTCGTGCGCGGGCCG
This sequence comes from Actinospica robiniae DSM 44927, assembly GCF_000504285.1. NCBI lineage: Bacteria > Bacillati > Actinomycetota > Actinomycetes > Catenulisporales > Actinospicaceae > Actinospica > Actinospica robiniae. The sequence continues at coordinate 4,199,949 of NZ_KI632511.1, forward strand.
AGGACTACTCCTCGTCGAGGATCGCCATGATCTCGTCGCTGACGTCGAAGTTGGCGAAGACGTTCTGCACGTCGTCGCTGTCCTCGAGGGCGTCGATGAGCTTGAAGATCTTGCGCGCGCCCTCTTCGTCCAGCTGCACCTGCACGCTCGGCATGAACGGAGACTCGGCCGAGTCGTACTCGATCTTCGCCTGCTGCAGCGCGGTGCGCACCGGGATCAGGTCGCCGGGCTCGGAGATGATCTCGAATGCCTCGCCCGCGTCGTTGACCTCCTCGGCGCCCGCCTCGAGCACCACCTCGAGCAGCGAGTCCTCGCTGACCCCGTCCGCCTTGGGCACGATGACCTGGCCCTTGCGGCCGAACAGGTAGGAGACCGAGCCGGGGTCGGCCATCGAGCCGCCGTTGCGGGTCATCGCCACCCGGACCTCGGAGGCGGCCCGGTTGCGGTTGTCGGTCAGACACTCGATCAGCAGGGCCACGCCGTTCGGGCCGTAGCCCTCGTACATGATGGTCTGCCAGTCGGCGCCGCCGGCCTCGGCCCCGGAGCCGCGCTTGACCGCGCGGTCGATGTTGTCGTTGGGGACCGAGCTCTTCTTCGCCTTCTGAATCGCGTCGAACAGCGTCGGGTTGCCCGCCGGGTCGCCGCCGCCGGTGCGCGCGGCCACCTCGATGTTCTTGATCATCTTGGCGAAGAGCTTGCCGCGCTTGGCGTCGATCACGGCCTTCTTGTGCTTCGTGGTCGCCCACTTGGAGTGGCCCGACATAGCCCTCGCTCCTTCTCGCTCACGTACGCGTGCGCAACCGTGCGCACGGACAAGTCACAGCTCTCCTCGGGTCGGCGGGCCCTCAGCGCGACGCCCGGACCATCTCCGCGAACACCCCGTGGACCCGGTGGTCCCCGGTCAGTTCCGGGTGGAACGAGGTCGCCAGCAAGTTCCCCTGCCGAACGGCGACGATCCTACCCGCAAACGGATGGTGGGCGGTCTCCTCGCCGGTGGCGCTCCCGGCTCCGCCCGGAGCAGGTGCGCCGCTGACCCGCGCCAGCACCTCGACGCCGGACGCGCCCTCGTCCACGGCCTCGACCCAGGGCGCCCGGATGAAGACCCCGTGCAGCTGGTCGTCGATGCCGGCGAAGTCGATCGGCCCCTCGAAGGAGTCGACCTGGCGCCCGAACGCGTTGCGCCGGACCGTGATGGCGATGCCGCCGAAGGTCTGCTGGCCCTCGACCGCGTCCAGCACGTGATCGGCCAGCATGATCATGCCGGCGCACGAGCCGTACGCGGGCAGGCCCTCGGACAGCCGCTTGCGGATCGGCTCGAACAGGTCGAACGCGGTGGCCAGCTTCCACATCGCGGTGGACTCGCCGCCCGGTATGACCAGGCCGTCCAGCGCGTCGAGCTCGGAAGCCCGGCGCACCGGCACGGCCCGGGCGCCGACCGCGGCCAGGGACGCGGCGTGCTCGCGCACATCGCCTTGCAGCGCGAGCACGCCGATGGTGACGTCATTCACTTAAGCGATACCTGCATCGATCGTCGGGGCGGATCCGGTCGGGCGCGGGCCCGGGGTCACCAACCGCGGTTGGCGTAGCGCTCGTTCTCCGGCAGCGTGTCGCAGTTGATGCCGACCATGGCCTCGCCCAGGCCGCGGGAGACCTTGGCGATCACGTCCGGGTCGTCGTGGAAGGTGGTGGCCTTCACGATCGCGGCGGCGCGCTTGGCCGGGTCGCCGGACTTGAAGATGCCGGAGCCGACGAACACGCCCTCGGCGCCCAGCTGCATCATCATCGCCGCGTCCGCCGGGGTGGCCAGGCCGCCCGCGGTGAACAGCACGACCGGGAGCTTGCCGGTCCGGGCCACCTCGGCCACGATCTCGTACGGCGCCTGCAGGTTCTTGGCGGCCAGGTAGAGCTCGGACTCGTCCAGGGTGCCGAGGCGGCGGATCTCCGCGCGGATCTGGCGCATGTGCCGGGTGGCCTCGACCACGTTGCCGGTGCCGGCCTCGCCCTTGGAGCGGATCATCGCCGCGCCCTCGGCGATCCGGCGCAGCGCCTCGCCCAGGTTGGTCGCGCCGCACACGAAGGGGACGGTGAAGGCCCACTTGTCGACGTGGTGGGTCTCGTCGGCCGGGGTGAGCACCTCGGACTCGTCGATGTAGTCCACCCCGAGCGACTGCAGCACCTGCGCCTCGACGAAGTGGCCGATCCGGGCCTTGGCCATGACCGGGATGGAGACCGCGCTGATGATGCCGTCGATCATGTCCGGGTCGGACATGCGGGCGACGCCGCCGTCCTTGCGGATGTCGGCCGGGACCCGCTCGAGCGCCATGACGGCCACGGCGCCGGCGTCCTCGGCGATCTTGGCCTGCTCGGGGGTGACCACGTCCATGATCACGCCGCCCTTGAGCATCTCCGCCATGCCCCGCTTGACCCGGGCGGTGCCGAGCTGCGGAGCCGCTTGAGCGGTTTCGGTGGGGTTGCTGGACACGTCGGTACCTCGCTCGGGAGTTTGGCGCGTAAGGGTTACCCCACCATCTTACGATGGCACGATCGCCGCTTCGGCTCGCACGCTGTCGGCCCCGTGGTGAAACGCCTTACACAGCGCTTGCCACGCCCGGGACCCACGGATCGACCCCCTGACCGGGCCGGGCCGGGCCGCGCCCGGCCCAGGGCCCGGCCGGGCTCAGCGCGCGAGCGAGGGCGGCGGCTCGTCGTCGATCTCGAAATTCGGCTTGTCCGGGGCGCGGCCGGCCAGGCGGAAGACGCGCACCAGGCGGTGCGAGCGCAGATGGCGCACGGCCCGGACCGACTCGTTGTGGAAGCGCCGGGCCAGCTGCACCCGGCGCATCGCCCGGCCGAGCTCGTCGAGCAGCTCGACCCCGCCGTGGCCGGCCCGGACGTGCTCGCTCTGGATGGGATCCTCGAAGGCCGCGCGCAGATCGCGGGTGAGCGCGGACTCGGCCGCCTCCCGCTCGTCCGGGTCGGCGGCCTCGGCCTCGCGCGCGCCCGCGGCCAGGATCAGCGCCGTGGCCGGGTCGAACAGGCCGCTGCGGGCGAGCTCGAGCGTCGCGGTGGAGCGGCGCAGCAGCTGGGCGTCGAGCGCCACCCGGGCGGCGTCCAGGCGCACGTGCAGCCGGTCGAGCCGGGTGGCGGTCCAGCTCAGATAGAGGCCGAAGAGCACCACGAGCACCGCGACCAGGACGACCGCGCCCGAGTATTGGGTGAGCACCAGTCTCATCGCATACCGCCGCTCTCCGCGGTCACCCGCGCGGTGGACTCGGTGACCATCTCGTAGACGGACAGGATGTCGGCGGCGACCACGGACCAGTCGTAGCGGCGTACCGAGCGGGACTCGGCGGCCCGCAGCGCCTCGCGCCGGGCCGGGTCGCCGAGGAGGCCGATCGCCGCCTGCGCGAGCGCGGCCGCGTCGCCGTTGGGGTACATCACCCCGGCCCCGCCGCCCTCGAGCACCAGCGAGAACGCGTCCAGGTCGCTGGCCAGCACCGGCGTGCCGGCGCTCATCGCCTCGACCAGGATGATGCCGAAGGACTCGCCGCCGGTGTTCGGCGCGCAGTAGACGTCGACCGACCGGAACAGCCGGGCCTTGTCCACGTCGTTGACCACGCCGAGGAACTCGACGTGCCGGCGCAGCCGGTCCGGGACGTTGCGCATGGCTTCGTCCGCGTCGCCCTTCCCGGCCACCAGCAGCCGCGTGTTCGGCCGGGCCTCGACGATCGCGGGCAGCGCCTCGAGCAGCACCGACAGGCCCTTGCGCGGCTCGCCGAAGCGTCCGACGAAGGCGATGGTGCCGCCGTCGGCCTCGTGTTCGGCCGGGGTGCGCCACTCCGGGCGCGGTTCCTGCGCGGCGTAGAAGCCGACGTCGACGCCGTTGGGGATGACCACCGCGTCTCCGCCCAGGTGCTCCACCAGCGTCCGCCGCGCGTACTCGCTCACCGCGATACGGGCGTTGATCTTCTCCATCGCGGAGGCGACTATCGGCGCACCGGCGATCATCGCGCGCGAGCGCGGGTTCGCGGTGTGGAAGGTCGCCACGATCGGACCGTTGGCGGCCCAGCAGGCCAGCAGCGAGAGCGAAGGTGTGCCCGGCTCGTGGACGTGCAGCACCTCGAAGTTGCCGTCGTGGATCCACCGGCGCACCCGGGTCGCGGACAGGATGCCGAAGTTCACCCGCGCGACCGAGCCGTTGTACGGCACCGGCACCGCGCGCCCGGCCGAGACCACGTACGGCGGCAGCTCGGTCTCGTCGTCCGCGGGAGCGAGCACGGAGACCTCGTGGCCCAGCTTGATCAGATAATCAGCCATGTCGTGGACATGGTTCTGCACTCCCCCGGGCACGTCCAAGGAGTACGGGCAGACGACCCCGATCCTCACCGTGTGCCTTCCGCCGAGCCTGGAGACGAGGTGGCCGGCTGCGCGGGGCCGCTGCCGGCGTCCGCCCCGTTCGACGCCGCGGGGACACGCGCCGGGTCGAGGTCGACCAGCCACAGCCGCTGCATCATGTGCCAGTCGGCCGGATGCTCCGCGATGCCCTCCGCGAAGGCGTCCGCGAGCGACTGGCACAGCGCGGCGATCTTCGCCGGCTTGGTGCCCTCGGTGGGCGGCTTGAGTTCCGGCCACACCTTCGCGCGCAGGTGGTCCTCCTCGTACCAGAGGGTGACCGGGAAGAGCGCGGCGCCGGTGCTCAGGGCCAGCGCGGCCGGGCCGGCCGGCAGCTTCGTGGTCTCGCCGAAGAACTCCACCCGCACGCCGCTGTCGGTCAGGTCCCGCTCCGCCACCAGGCAGACCAGGCCGCCGGAGCGCAGCCGGCGCATCAGGGCGCCGAAGGTGCCGGTGCCGCCGGTCAGCGGCAGCACCTCCATGCCGATCGACTCGCGATAGCGCAGATAGCGCTCGTAGAGCTTCTCCGGCTTGAGCCGCTCGGCCACGGTCGTGAACCCGTCGGCCACGGTCGTCGCCCAGGCTCCGGCGTGGTCCCAGTTGCCCATGTGCGGCAGGGCCAGCACGACGCCGCGGCCGCTCGCGAGCGTGTCCCGCAGCAGCTGCTGGTTCTCCACCTCGATGGTGGCGATCATCCGCTCCTTCGACCAGGTCTCGAGTCGGAAGGTGTCGCAGTAGTAGCGCATGTAGTTGCGCATGCCCTGCTTGGACACTTCGCGGATGCGGGCCTCGTCGGCGTCCGGGCCGAGTACCCGTGCCAGATTCGACTCCAGCCTGCGCACGCTCTTGCCGCGCTTGCGCCAGGATCGGTCGGCGATCGTCCGGAACAGGCCGTAGGCCGTCTTCTCCGGCAGGCGCCGCACCAGGGCCCAGCCGGTGGCATACGCCCGGTAGGTCAGTTCGTCCTTGAAGTCGCTCACAGCGTCTCCTGCTCGGTCTCCTGTTCGGGCACCGCGGCCGCGACGTCGCCGGTCAGGCCCAGAGTGACGGCCTGCTTGCGCACGTAGAGGATCCGCTGCACGACCGTGAAGGTGGATCCGGCGGCCAGCGCCCACAGCGCGATCGCCTGCACGAACGGCACGCCGAGGCCGGCCAGGCCGGTGGCCACCAGGGAGCCGACCAGCCGCTCGCCGCGCTCGACGTAGCCGATGTCGCACTTGAAGCCGAGCGACTCCGCCTTGGCCCGGGCGTAGGAGGTGATCGAGCCGGAGATCAGGCAGATCCCGCAGGCCAGGAACATCCCGAGCTGGTGGTGCACGGCGAAGTAGTAGGCCAGCGAGCCGAAGATGGCCGAGTCGCCGAACCGGTCGAGCGTCGCGTCCAGGAACCCGCCCCACTTGCTGGTGCGGCCGGAGAGGCGCGCCATGGTGCCGTCGAGCAGGTCGGAGAAGATGAACGCGGTGACCGAGAGGGTGCCCACCAGGAAGCTGCCCCGCGGAAAGAAGATCACCGCGCAGGCGCACACGCCCAGGGTGCCGAGCAGGGTGACCATGTCGGGGCCGACGCCGATCCGCAGCAGAAAGCGCGCGGTCGGCGTCAGGACGCGGGTGAAGAACGCCCGCGCGTAGCGATTGAGCATAGGAATCCCAGCATCGGCGTCGGTCACGTAAGGCGGCCCGGGTGCGGACCGGCGCCCATGCTATTGGACCGCGCGGGTACCGCGGATTTCGCCTCCCCCGCGCTCGGGTGAAACGCTGGCGGCAGAGGTTGTGCCACTCCGCAAAGAGGAGTTGTCTACCTGTCATACGAATCGTTACGGGATGAACACACTCGGAGGTGGCGGCGATGTCGGACAAGGGTGGTGGCCACGGAGGCCAAGCGGCGGCCGGCAGCGCGCACCTGTCCCCTGCGCGAGGCGCGGCCATCCGCAACGTCGTCCTCGTGGGGCACACCGGAGCGGGCAAGACGACCCTGGTCGAGGCGCTGCTGACGAGCGTCGGGGCGATCGGCCGGTCCGGGCGGGTGGAGGACGGCAACACGGTCTGCGACTTCGAGGAGATCGAGCACCGGCTCGGGCGCTCGGTGGGCCTGGCGGCCGCGCCCCTGCTGTTCGACGGCATCAAGGTGAACCTGCTGGACGCGCCGGGCTACGCGGACTTCGCCGGCGACCTGCGGGCCGGTCTGCGGGCCGCGGACGCCGCCCTGTTCGTGGTCTCCGCGGCCGACGGGGTGGACGGCTCGACCCAGCTGCTGTGGGAGGAGTGCGCGGCGGTCGGCCTGCCCCGCGCGGTCGTGGTGACCAAGCTCGACGCGGCCCGCGCCGACTTCGACGAGATGGTGCTGATCTGCCAGCGCGTGTTCGGCGACGGCGTGGCCCCGCTCTACCTGCCCCTGCTCGACGACGAAGAGCAGGTCGGCGGCGTGATCGGACTGCTGAGCGAGCAGATCTTCGACTACAGCTCGGGCGAGCGGCACGCGGTCGAGGCGGACCCGGAGCACCTCGAGCTGATCGAGCCGTCCCGTAACGCGCTGATCGAGGGGATCATCGCGGAGAGCGAGGACGAGACGCTGATGGACCGTTACCTCGGCGGCGAGGAGATCGACGTCAAGGTACTGGTCGACGACCTGGAGACCGCGGTCTCGCGCGGCCACTTCTACCCGGTGCTGCCGGTCTCCGCGGTCACCGGCGTGGGCACCACCGAGTTGCTCGAGCTGATCACCCAGGGCTTCCCGGCGCCGGGCGAGCACCTGATCCCGGCCGTGACCACGCCGGACGGGGAGCCCAAGGCGCCGCTGGTGTGCGACCCGGATGGGCCACTGGTGGCCGAGGTGGTCAAGACGACTTCGGACCCGTACGTGGGCCGGATCTCGCTGGTGCGGGTCTTCTCCGGCACCCTGCGCCCGGACACCCCGGTGCACGTGTCCGGCCACGGCATGGCCCTGCGCGGCCATCCGGACCACGACGTGGACGAGAAGGTCGGCGCCCTCTCGAGCCCGCTGGGCAAGACGCAGCGGCCGGTGGAGTTCGCGGCGGCCGGCGACCTCGTGGCGGTGGCCAAGCTGGGGCACGCCGAGACCGGCGACACGCTCTCGGCGAAGGACGATCCGGCGCTGATGGAGCCGTGGATCATGCCGGACCCGCTGCTGCCGGTGGCCGTGGCCGCGCGGGCGAAGTCGGACGAGGACAAGCTGGCGCAGGCGCTGTCCCGGCTGGTGGCCGAGGACCCGACGCTGCGCCTGGAGATCAACCCGGAGACCCACCAGCTGGTGCTGTGGTGCCTCGGCGAGGCGCACCGTGACGTGCTGCTGGACCGGCTCGCCACCCGCTACGGCGTGGCGGTGGAGACGGTCGCGCACCGGGTCTCGCTGCGGGAGACCTTCGGCTCATCCACGAAGGGCCGGGGCCGGCACGTCAAGCAGTCCGGCGGGCACGGGCAGTATGCGATCTGCGAGATCGAGGTGGAGCCGCTGCCGACCGGCTCCGGCTTCGAGTTCGTGGACAAGGTGGTGGGCGGAGCCGTGCCGCGCCAGTTCATCCCGTCGGTGGAGAAGGGCGTGCGCACGCAGATGGAGCGCGGCGTGTTGGCCGGGTACCCGGTGGTGGACCTGCGGGTGACCCTGGTGGACGGCAAGGCGCACTCCGTGGACTCCTCGGACATGGCCTTCCAGACGGCCGGCGCGCTCGCGCTCAAGGACGCGGCGGCCCAGGGTGGGAAGCCGGCGCTGCTCGAGCCGGTGGAATCGGTCGAGGTCACACTTGCCGACGAGTTCGTGGGCGCGGTGCTGGGCGACCTGAGCAGCCGGCGCGGCCGGGTGCTGGGCACCGAGCCGGTCGGCGGCGGCCGCACCGTGGTGCGCGCGGAGGTCCCGGCGACGGGCCTGGCCCGGTACCCGGTGGAACTCAGGTCCCTGTCGCACGGGACCGGCCAGTTCACCCGGGAGTACCTGCGGCACGAGGCGATGCCCGCGAACCTGGCCGCCAAGGTGATCGAGGAGATCGGGGAGTAACCGGGCTCTGCCGTTCCGCAGCTCCGGCGGAGCGGCAGAGCGGCGGAGCGGCGTTCAGCCGGCTAGGCCCACCGAAGCGCCAGCCTGCAAGCGTTTCCGGCCGCGTCGAGGGCGAGCTCGAGCACGCATTCTCGAGCGCCCGTGCGTACACCGATGACGTCGCGGAAGACCGTGACTTCGCGGTCGGCGAGTTGCTCCACGAGGAGTTCGAACTCGTCGACCGGTTCGTCGCCGAGGTCGGTGTACTCGGCGAGCGCGCCGGCGTCGAGGAGCGCCGCGTAGCCGCTCGGCGTGGGCCGCACTTGTCGCCGCGTCCACGTCACCGGGGTCTCGTCAGCCAGCAGCACCTCGAGGACGTCGGCCCCGGCGCGTACTCGGAAGGTTCCGTGCGGCAGGGCGTCCAGACTGGGCCGCGCATCGGCGAAGACGGTGGCGGCGTCGCCCGCGATCAGCGCACCGGTCGGCAGCGCGAGTTCGAGATCATCCACCCGGCCCAGTCTAGATGCGCCGATCATGCCGCTCGGCGCACCAGTCGGTGACGTGTGCAACTTCCACGGAAAATCTGATGATCCGTCAGAATCGCGGCTGTTGGGCGCCGAGGACGAAGCGGGCTGGGGCGGCGCGGCTTCCGGCCCTGCTGATCGGGGTCTAGCGTCAACGGTGCGGCCGCACCCGCTCGCTTTCACAGGAGAAACCCACATGAACCGTCCGCCCGCATGCTCCCGCGCAAAAGGGCTGACCTACCGGGCTACTGGGACTACGCGACCATGACGCGGAGAAACGACTACTCGTTCAACGCGTCTGACGCGTCGTTCACCACGAACCCGCACATCATCGTGTACTACGACGGACGACTGGTGTACGGAACCGAACCCTGACGACCGCCTCCGGGCGGTGGCTGGAATCCCCTGTCGCCCGGAGCGTGCGGAAGGTCAGGCGACGCCGGGCCACGCCTCGGCGAGCAGCGCGCGGGTCTCGCCGAGCAGTACCGGCATCGAGCGGGTGCGGCCGACCACAGGCATGAAGTTGGCGTCGCCGCTCCACCTCGGCACGATGTGCTGGTGCAGGTGGGCGGCGATGCCGGCGCCGGCCACCTCGCCCTGGTTGACGCCCAGGTTGAACCCGTGCGGGCTGGAGGCCTTGCGCACCGCCCGCATCGCGTCCTGGGTGAACGCGGTGAACTCGGCCGCCTCGTCGTCGGTGAGCTCGGTGTAATCGGCGATGTGCCGGTACGGGCAGACCAGCAGGTGCCCCGGGTTGTACGGGTACAGATTCAGCACGGCGTACACCAGCGAGCCGCGGGCCACGATCAGCGCCGCCTCGTCGTCGCCCAGGGCGGGTATGCGGCAGAACGGGCAGCCGTCCTCGGCCTTGGGCCCGGTCGGCTTGTTCTCCCCGAGGATGTAGGCCATCCGGTGCGGGTTCCACAGCCGTTGCAGCCCGTCGGGTTCGCCGACTCCGTCGACCGGCAGCGCGTTGATCTGCTCCGCATCCATGCGGTTAAGCCTATCGAGCGACGTCCCATGCGCCTACCTCGGGCGCGACCCACTCGTGTGGCCCTGTCGCGGCCGCGTGCGGCTCAGCGCGCCGCGTGCCGCTGCGCCGCGAACCTCTCCACCTCGTCACGCGTCGGCAGCGACGGCTGTGCCCCCGCCCGCGTCGTGCTCAGCGCGGCCGCCGCGGCCGCGAACTTGGCCGCCCGCTCCAACGGCTCCCCGTCCGCCAAGGCGCAGGCCAGCGCCCCGCAGAAGCAGTCGCCGGCCGCCGTGGTGTCCACCGCGTCGACCGGGAACGGCGGGATGAGCACGCTCGCGTCGCCCTCGACCAGCAGCGCACCGGCCGAACCGAGGGTGACCAGCACGGCTCCGGCCAGCGACCGCAGCTTGCGCGCCGCCTTGACCACCTCGGGTTCGCCCTCGAGCGAGTCGGGGGCCAGCCCGAGCAGTGCGGCGAGCTCCGACCGGTTCGGCACCAGCACGTCCGTGCGCGAGGGGAGCGGGTTCCCGCCTTCGCGCACCGGCGCCGGGTTGACCAGCACGACCCCGCCGGCCAGGCGCGCGGCCGCGTCGTTGGCCTCGTGCGGCACCTCCTGCTGGACCACGGTGACTTTGGCCGCGGCCAGCACCTCGCGCGCCGCCTCGCAGTCGGCCGCGGACAGCCGGGCGTTGGCCCCCGGGCTGACGATGATCGTGTTCTCCGCCGCGTCGTCCACCGCGATCAGCGCGCGGCCGGTGGGCACCCGCTCGGTCCGCCGCACGTACGCGGTCTCGACCCCTTCCGCGGCCAGCGCGCTGAGAAGCACGCCCCCGGCGTCGTCCGCGCCCACGCGGCCCACCATGGTCACCGGCCGACCCAACCGAGCCGCCGCCACCGCCTGGTTGCCGCCCTTGCCGCCGCAATGCTGGGCCAGATCGCCGCCGAGCACCGTCTCCCCCGGCACCGGATGCCGAGGCACGGGCACCACGAGGTCCAGGTTGAGGCTTCCGACCACGGCGATCACAGTCTGGATCCTTCCCTCGAACCGTCGGACGCGTTCTCCCGCGCGACGACCGTCGAGCCGCGGGTGACCAGTGCGGGCGTGAGCCGCACCGCGCGGGCCGAGGCCTGCGGCTGCTGGATACGCGCCAGCAGCATCCGCGCCGCCTCGGCGGCCAGCTCCCGGTTGGGCTGGCGCACGGTGGTGAGCGCGGGCGAGGTGAGCGAAGCCAGCGCGATGTCATCGAAGCCTGTCACCGCGACCTGCCCGGGCACCTCCACGCCGAGCTCGCGCAGCCGCCGCAGCGCCCCCGCGGCAATCAGATCGTTGGCACAGACGAGCGCGTCCGGGCGCAGCGTCGCCGGAGCGGTGACCGCCTTGCCCGCGGCGTGCTCGCCGAAGTCGATGGAGAAGTCGCCGAGCTCGACCCGCCACAGGTCGGCGTACCGGGCGGCCCACTCCTGGAAGGCGGCGCGGCGCTCCAGACCTGCGGAGACTTCGCCGGCCGGCCCGAGGAACCAGAGCCGTCGCCGGCCCTGCGAGCGCAGATGGTCGAGCAGCAGCCGGATACCGGCCGCGTTGTCCACGGTGACCGCGTCCGCCTGCACCGCGTCCACACTGCGGTCGAGCAGCACCACGGGCACGCGCGCGGCCGCCTTGGCGAGGGTCGGCACGGAGCGCTCCTGGTCGACCGGAGCCACGATCAGCCCGTCGACCTGACGTGCGATCAGAAGCTCGACCCGCTCGGCCTCGAGCACCGGATCGTCCGCGCTGTCGGCGAGCAGGAGCGCGCGCCCCTGGTCGTGCAGCGCGTGCTCGACCGCGCGCATCAGCTCGGGAAAGAAGGGGTTGGTGATCTGAGGGAGGACCAGGCCGACGGTGCGGGTGCTGCGACTGCGCAGCGCACGGGCCACCTGGTTGGGCATGTACCCGAGCTCGCGCGCCGCTTCCTGAACGCGCCGGGCGAGATCGGGCCCGACCGGTCGGTCCCCGGCCAGCACCCGGGAGACGGTGGCCACCGAACAGCCCACCGCCTCGGCCACCTCTCTGAGGGTGGCCGGCCTGGCGTCCCTGCCCATGCTCACGTGCGCGGTCCGTTCTTCTCGGGGCCGGCTCGTGCCGCCCCGGCGTTCATCTTCGCATCAAACTTGGCAATCGTTCTCCCCCGAGCCCCCGCCGCGGGAGGAATTTGTCGGACATTGTGACATGCGCGGTCGCCCCTGTCCCCCTGGTTGATGCGAAAGGAGCTGAATGGGGACCGCCGGATAACGATTTCCATACAAAGGGGTCCCAGCGGAGACGTACCCGGCCCTCGGCCGAGACCCTGGCGGCCGAGCGGCGCCCCGGGCTAGCCTGGCGGATCAAGGCGGCGCCCGAGGGGCGAACCGACTGTGACCCGGCCAGCCTAGCGACTGACGATACCGACGAGACCGAGGAGGTGGGCCACGTGAGCGGCCCCTTCGTGCTGGACTGCGACCCCGGGCTGGACGACGCGGTCGCCCTGCAGTACGCCCTCGGCACGGGTCGCTATGACATCAAAGCCGTAACGGCCGTCGGAGGCAATGCCCCCGTCGAGCATACGTACCGTAACGCACGGGCGTTGGTGAAGATCTTCGGCGTCGCCGACGAGATCCCGGTGCACCGCGGCGTAGCCGGAACCATGTCCCGCCGCACCCGCCAGACCGCGTTGTTCGACTTCCACGGCGAGGCCGGCCTGGGCGAAGAGAAGCCCGACGACAAGGGCGTGAAGGAACAGGCCGAAGGCGCCGTGCAGACGCTGCTGCGGCTCTCGCGCGAGCACGAAGGCGAACTGACGGTCGTGGCCACCGGCCCCCTGACGAACATCGCGGCGGCGTTGCTCGAGGACCCCGGCTTCGCGCACCGGATCAAGAAGCTGGTCTTCATGGGCGGCACGGTGGCGGAGAAGGGCAACGTCACCCCCACCGCCGAGTTCAACATCTTCCACGACCCGGAGGCGGCGGACCTGGTCGCTGCGAGCGGGATGCGGATGACGATGATCGGACTCGACGTGACGCACAAGGCGAGATTCACCCGGGCGCACCTGGCGAGGCTGGAAGCCGCCGGCGAACCGCTGGAGTTCACGGTACGGCTGCTGAAGTTCTACTTCGGCTCCTACAACCACTTCCACCGCGCCGACTCAGTCCCCTTGCACGACCCTCTGGCCATCGGCGTAGCCATGGACGAGGCGTACGTCGAGAAGGCCGAAGGCACGCTGTTCGTGGAGACGGCAAGCCCACTCACCGCCGGCCAGACCGTGTTCCTCCACGAACACGACGCCAGCGGCACGAGCCTCCCCCCGCAGCTGAGCGCCCGGGCCGAGCGCAGCCGTGCGAGCGTGGCGCTGGACTTGGGGCAGAAGGACTTCGTCGAGGAGTTCACGTCCGTCCTGGAGCGGTGGGGCCGCAGCTGACGGCTCTGAAGAGCCTTGCCTGGGCGACGGACGGGGCGGCAGAGCTCGTTCTCGTCCGCGGGAGTGATTGCGGACGGGGCCCACCCTCGTTTGTCATGCATCCATCAGAGTGAGGCCCACGCTCCGGTCATATCATCATGCGAAGGCTTTGACCAGGTGAAATGCGCCCTCCGCTCTAGCGCGGAACTCCGATACCGGAGACCGTGGAGTCATGGCGCAAACCAACGAACTCCTCTCCCCCGACGTACGGGCCCTGATCACCCGTCAGCGCGGCGTCCTCGCCGCCTCCCAAGCCGCCGCCTGCGGCTTGCCGCGCGAGACGGTGCGCACGCGTGTGTCGCGCGGTCTGTGGCAGCGCCTGCTTCCCAGCGTCTATCTCCTCCAGTGCGGGCCGCCGAATCCCGTGCAGCGCGCGTTCGCCGCCCAGGTGTATGCGGGCGAGCACTCGATCATCACCGGGCCGGCGGCCTTGCGCCTCCACGGAGTCGGCGACGTCGTATCCGGGCTCTGGGACGACCTCGACGGCTGGAGCACGTGGGCGACCTCCAGTACCGCGCCGGCAAGCACGGCTCGCGCCGCTTCTGAGGCTCCGGGCGCCACTGCGGCCGTCGACGACAGCAGGCCTGCTGAGCCTGCTGAGTCGTCCTCTCGGGCCGACGTCGCCGTCGGCCACCGTGGCGCCGAGGCCCCAGCCACCGACGTCTTCCGACATCCGCCCACGCGCCAGAATCCACGCCAGCGCCTCAACGCACATCCCGCGCCTGGATCCATCTATCACCCCGTTCCGCCACTCGAAAGCGACTTCCCCGCGTGGCGGGTGCACCTGCTCGTCCCGCACGGCCAACGACGGCAGAACGTCGAGTACGTACGCGTCTCCCGCTCTACGCGGCTGCCGGAGCCGGACCGGCGCCATGGCCTGAGGCTTGCGCCACCCGCACGGGCGGTGCTCGACGCGTGCTCGTGGTGCCTTGAGGCGCCCGACGAGGTGACGGCTGAGGCCTTCATCGAGACGGTGGTGCGCGCCACGGTGTCAGCGGGCCTCACGGACCTCGGCGAGCTCGAGCACGAACTCGTCCAGGCGCCGCGGCGACATACCAGGCCTCTGCGAGACACGCTGGTCCGGGCCCGCACGCGCGAGCGGGCGGCGGCGACTCGGCGCTTGTTCGAGGGCCTGAGCCGCCACGGACCGCAGGGCCTGATGCGGCGCGTCGCGATCTACGGCGAGCGCCGGCAGATCGCCGTCGCCGAGGCGCTCTGGCCCAGCCGCGCCCTCGTCGTCACGATCGATGCGAAGCCGGGCGCCGTGACGGAGCTGAGCCGACTCGGCTTCGCGGTGATCCAGATCTCGGCGCACGAGTTGGCCAAGAACACGGCCGACGTCGTCGAGCGGATCGCGAGCGCGCTCGCGGCACGACCGGAGGCGACGCTGCCGCCCGGCGTCGCACTGCTTCCGATCGGCCAGACCGAACCCGACGCGGCGGCGGAGGGAGGCTTGCCGGGGCGCGTGCAGCTCGCCCTGACGAGCACACCGACGCCGGCGCATTGGTCGGGGCTGCGCGTCAGAAGTCCCGCGTTCAGCGGGGCCTTCTGACGGCGGCTCGGAACTCCTCAGCCCAAGAAACGGAGGTTGCCTAGCGAAGAGCGACCCGTAACCCTTCCGGTTGCTGCCGGGAGCCATGAAATGCGGACGAGGCGGTAATGGCTCCCGGTCCAGCTGGCGGACCCGGCGACGCGGTGCCAGATGACAGGGTCCTGCAGTTCCGGGCTGCGGAGCCTGTGTCAGCTACCAGTGTCTGCGTCGAGTACCAGCCTCTGCGTCAGCTACCAGTGTCTGCGTCGAGTACCGGCCTCTGCGTCAGTTACGGGCGCCTCCGTCAGCTACGGCGCCTGCGTCGTGGCTCAGCGCGTCTTGACCGCGAGCTCGCCCGCGCGGACGGGGAGGTCGAGCCGGTTGCCGCGCGGCGGGACGGGGCAGACGTAGTGGTCCGTGAAGGCGCAGGGCGGCAGGTAGGCACGGTTGAAGTCGAGCGTCACGGCGCCGTCGGCCTCGGCGGGGGCCGGCGCGGACAGGAAGCGGAAGAAGGGCTTCGAGTCGGCCGTGGTCGGATCGGCGAAGACGATCCAGAGGCCGCCGTCGGCGGTCAGCGCCGCGGCGAACTCGTGGCGTCCGTCCTCGAGTTCGAACTCGACGGTGCCGTCGAGGCCGAGCCCGCGGGCCACGCCGTCGACGTTGACCACCTTCTCGACGCGCGGTCCGTCGTACGGGCGGAACGTGGCGGGCACGGCCCAGTTCGGGTCGTAGTCGAACACCTCGAGGCCGTCGAAGGCCTTAAGCGTCGCCGCGTTCGCATCGTAGACGCGCAGGGCAGCGACGCCTTCGCGCTCGATCGGGACGAGGAGGATGTCGTAGTCGGGCGCGCTGACCTTGTCGGGGTGCTCGGCGGTGTCCGGGTACAGCGTGACCGTGCCGTCGACGGGCTCGCCGCGCAGCACAAGGCCGTGCTCGGCCTTTGCGGTAAGGATGACTGAGGCTCCGTCGGGACCAGCGCTCCACAGGACCGGCTCGCCCTCGACGATCGGGGCGGGGGTCTCGTCGAGCCAGTGTGTGCCCGTGAGAGCGAGCACGCCGTGTGGCGCGCGCAGTTTCGCCTCGCGCTCAGTTCGCCACTGCTGCCAGTTCTCGGCCTCGCTCACGTGTCCCCGCTTCTTGTCGTCACTGGTTCGGCCGCAGCTGACCGGCGGTCCGGCGGATACAACCGCCACGCGGGCTCGCGTGTTCCCTAAGCGCAGGCTCGCGTGTTCCGGGGCACCGGATTGGGAGCCGGAGGGAGATCGCCGCCGAGACAGCGGCGCCGTGCGGAGTGGACGTCGGGAGCGTGAAGCAGTGCGTCGCCGCACCGGGATCGTTTCTCGATCTCCGGTGCGGCGATGCAGCAGCACACAAGTCACGCGCGCTCAGGCCGCGCGACGGCGAGCGCCCACGTGCCGCCGAGGCGGCAGCCCGGCACTTGCCGCCAGGTCAGTCGTTGCGGCGGGAGCGGACCACTTCGACGATCTCGGCGACGGCCTCGTCGACCGGGATGCCGTTCTTCTGCGAGCCGTCGCGGTAACGGAAGGAGACGGCGCCCTTGGTGACGTCCTCCTCGCCCGCGATGAGCATGAACGGCACCTTGGCCTTCTGGGCGTTGCGGATCTTCTTCTGCATGCGGTCGTCCGAGGCGTCGACCTCGACCCGGACGCCCTGGGCGCGCAGCTTCGCGGCGACGTCGCGGAGGTACGGGATGTGGGCGTCGGTGATCGGGATCGTGGTGACCTGGACCGGGGCGAGCCAGGCGGGGAAGGCGCCGGCGTAGTGCTCGAGGAGCACGGCGAAGAAGCGCTCGATGGAGCCGAACAGGGCGCGGTGGATCATCACCGGCTGGTGGTCGGCGCCGTCGGAGCCCTTGTAGGCCAGGTCGAACAGGCCGGGCTCCATGAAGTCGAGCTGGATCGTCGACATCTGCCAGGTGCGGCCGATCGCGTCCTTGGCCTGGACCGAGATCTTCGGGCCGTAGAACGCGGCGCCGCCCGGGTCGTCGACGAGGTCGAGGCCGCGCTTGAGCGCGACCTGGCGCAGCGTCTCGGTGGCTTCGGCCCACGCCTCGTCGGTGCCGATCGACTTCTCCGGGTCCCGGGTGGAGAGCTCCAGGTAGAAGTCGTTCAAGCCGTAGTCGCGCAGCAGGTCGAGGACGAACGTCAGAAGGCTGTCGAGCTCCTCGGCCATCTGGTCGCGGGTGCAGTAGATGTGCGCGTCGTCCTGGGTGAAGCCGCGGGCGCGGGTCAGGCCGTGGACGACGCCCGACTTCTCGTAGCGGTAGACCGTGCCGAACTCGAACAGGCGCAGCGGCAGCTCCCGATACGACCGCCCGCGCGAGCGGAAGATCAGGTTGTGCATCGGGCAGTTCATCGGCTTCAGGTAGTAGTCCACGCCCTCGTCGAGCTGCATGGGCGGGTACATACCCTCCTTGTACCAGTCCAGGTGGCCGGAGAGCTCGAACAGCGTGCCCTTGGTCGCGTGCGGGGTGTAGGCGAACTCGTAGCCGGCCTCGATGTGCCGCTGGCGCGAGTACTGCTCCATCTCGTTGCGGATGATCGCGCCCTTGGGGTGGAACACCGCGAGGCCCGAGCCGATCTCGGTCGGGAAGGAGAACAGGTCGAGTTCGGTGCCGAGCTTGCGGTGGTCGCGCTTCTCGGCCTCGGCGAGGAAGTCCAGGTGGGCCTTGAGCGCGTCCTTCGACTCCCAGGCGGTGCCGTAGATCCGCTGGAGCTGCGGGTTCTTCTCGCTGCCGCGCCAGTAGGCGGCGGCGGAGCGCATCAGCTTGAACGCCGGGATGTTGCGCGTGGTGGGCAGGTGCGGACCGCGGCACAGGTCCTTCCAGCACAGCTCGCCCGACTTCGGGTCGAGGTTGTCGTAGATGGTCAGCTCGCCGCCGCCCACCTCGACGTTCGCGCCGTCGTCCGTGGTCACGTCGCCGCCGGAGCCCTTGAGGCCGATCAGCTCGAGCTTGAACGGCTCGCCGGCCAGCTCCTGGCGCGCGGCGGCGTCGGTGACCGGGCGGCGGGAGAAACGCTGGCCCTGCTTGACGATCGCCTGCATGCGCTGCTCGATCGTCTTCAGGTCCTCGGGGGTGAACGGGCGCCCGACCTGGAAGTCGTAGTAGAAGCCGTCCCGGATCGGCGGGCCGATGCCGAGCTTGGCCTCCGGGAAGACCTCCTGCACGGCCTGGGCCATGACGTGCGCGGTCGAGTGGCGCAGGATCGCCCGGCCGTCCTCGGAATCGATCGCGACCGGCTCGATCGCGTCGCCCTCGGCGAGCTCGCGGTCGAGGTCGACCAGGAACGGCTCGGTCGCGTCGGCACGCAGGCGGGCGGCGATGTTGGAACGGTCGCCGGCGAACACCTCGGCGAACAGCTGGCCGATCGTCGTGCCCGTCGTGACCGTCCGCTCTTCCCGCTGGTCGGGTAGGCGGTCGATGGTCACACGGATCTCGGACACCGTGGCACTCCTGCTCTCTCGAAAAGCTCTTCGGCACCGCTCCTGCGGTGGCCTAGCACGATGGTACCGAGCCGGGGGCCGGGGCCATGCATGCCACCGACCCCGGCGACCCCGCTCAAACCCGCCCAAGAGATCGTCCGTCGTGCGGGGTGGGCGCCGAGAGCGACCCGTCCAGTCTTTCCCGCCGCGTCGCCTGACGTTCACTTAGTGCGATTACCTTGTCACCGTGGCCACCACTGTCGCGCAGCCGGGCTGGTCTGCGCCCGCGGCTCCTTCGGCTCGTCCTACGCCGCCGAACCGCGCCACTCCGACGCGGGTGCGGCTGATCGCGACGTTGCTCACTGTCGCGCTCCTCGCCCTGATGGCAGTGACAGCGGCGGCGTTCCTGCAGGCCCGAGCGCGGGCGCAGACGGTGACCTCGCGGGCGGCAACGGCCGCGACGGCGGGGGACCTCTACTTCGCACTGGCCGATCTGGACGCCGAGGCGGCGCGGCTGGTGATGCTGGGGGACGGGGATTTCCAGACCGCGGGCGACGGCGTCTTCGCCGGGAACCACCTCAGTGCTCTGAGCGCGTACAACGCGAGGACGGCGCAGGTCGACGCGGACCTGCAGGCTCTGGCGGGGGCGCCCGGCGTTGACACTTCGGCGCTGGCCGGGGACGTGACGCAGTACCGGTCGATAGCTGACGCGGCGATCGGGCTCGACGAGTACCCCGGTGCCTTCGCGGGCTCGCCGACGCAGACCGCCGTCGGCTACTACGGCCGGGCGGAGACGTTGATGCGCAACGTCGTCCTGGTCGCGGCGGCGCAACTGCGCGACCGAACGGTGTCCGCATCGACGTCGGCCGCCGCTGCTGCGCACACGTGGGCTCTGGTCGGATTGATCGGGACTTCGGTTCTGGGCGTCGCGACGGCGGGGGCGCTGATCGTCGCCCAGCGCGCCTTCGCCAGGTGGTACCGCCGGCGGCTCAACCCGGCTCTGCTGGCCGCCACGGCGGTCACCGTCGCCCTGCTGGGAGGCGCGGCGGTGGCGCTCACCGCCGCATCGCAGGACGCGAGTGTGGCGGGCGGGCGGCTGACGGCGTATCTGCAGGTGGTCGACACCCGCGCCGACAGCTACGACACGGACGGCGCGGCCGTGCGCAGTGTGCTGATGCCGTTCCTGGACTGGAACATCGTCACCCAGAAGACTCGGGCCGTCGACGAGGATCTCAAGGGTCTGGGATCCGCCGCGACGGATTCGGCGAAGCTGTGGAACGCCGGTCCCGACGCCGACTACGCCACCATCCATACGGACGTCGTCGACGGCGATGTCGCGGACGCGCTTTCGGTGGAGACGGGGACAGCCCGGCACGAGGACGCGTTCGACTTCTTCGATTACGACCTCGGTCTGCAGAACCTCTCCGCGGCGCGACTGGCCTCGTTCCAACAGGCATCCGACGGACTGACGGCAGACCTGGGGCCGTGGCTGTGGCTGCCGTGGGCGATGGCGGGCGCGGCGCTGCTGCTGGTGGGGCTGGGGATAAGGCCACGGCTGGCGGAATACCGCTAAGCGAGGGCACCGAAGCCGCTGAGCCGTGTTGGTCACGCACGGTCACCGACGTCGGAACGGCGATCAGCGGACGATCGGCGAGCCCCGACATCACCCCTGACCTGGGCACGACCGTTCGGCGCGGGGAGAGACGGGGTCGGCGCGGTGCGCGCGGCGTCATGTACAGGGCTCGCGACGAAGAGCTACGATCAGAACACACGTACGTACACGAATCCTGTGCCTTCTCGCAAAGGAGCGAGTGCCATGGTGGGCTTGGACATCGCGCTCGCGGTCATCGTCCTCGGGGGGCTCGTCGGACGCCCTCGCTTCCGGATCGTGCGGCAGTTCGAGCGCGGGGTCGTGTTCCGCTGGGGGCGGGTGCTCGGGCGGCCGCGCGAGGCGGGGATCGCGGTGCTGCGGCCGTTCTCGGACAAGATGGTGCGCGTCAACACCCAGATCATCACGGCTCCGGTGCCGGCGCAGGAGGGCATCACCCGGGACAACGTCACGGTGCGGGTGGACGCGGTCGTCTACTACCGCGTGATGGACCCGGTGAAGGCCCTGATAGAGGTCCAGGACTTCTCCTTCGCGATGATCCAGGTCGCGCAGACCTCGCTGCGCTCGATCATCGGCAAGTCCGAGCTCGACGAGCTGCTCTCCAACCGCGAGCAGCTCAACCAGGGGCTCGCCCTGCTGCTCGAGTCGCCGGCGGTGGGCTGGGGCATCCACATCGACCGGGTGGAGATCAAGGACGTCGCGCTGCCCGAGTCGATGAAGCGGACGATGGCCCGGCAGGCCGAGGCCGACCGGGAGCGGCGGGCGCGGATAATCACGGCGGACGGTGAGCTGCAGGCCTCGAAGAAGCTCGCGCAGGCGGCGGACGTCATGTCGGACAGTCCGGCGGCGCTGCAGCTGCGGCTGCTGCAGACGATGGTGGAGGTCGCCTCGGAGAAGTCCTCCACGGTGATCCTGCCGTTCCCGGTGGAGCTGCTGCGGTTCCTCGAGCATTCCTCGCTCCCGCACACGGACCGGGCGGCGGCGAACCGGGCGGCGCGCGAGCGGTCCGTGTCGAGGTCGCAGGAGCAGGCCGACGCGGAGGAGACGGCGCAGATCGCCACCGAGGACCAGCGGGCCGCGATAGAGCCGGCGCCGGCGGCCTTGGACGAACAGGGCGAGGCGGATCTGGAGCGGGAACTCGGCCAGGCTCCGGCCGCCGAGGACGAGGACGCGAACTAAGCCGAGGCCGAAGCCGAGGCCGCGTACGACGACAGCCACGGCGGCAGGCGGCGAGCGCTGAGCCGCAGTAAGGCAGGCCGGCGCCGCCGCTACGCCTCGCCCGCGCTGGTGCGGCGCAGGTGTTCGAGCACGACCGGGTCGATGCGGCCGGGCACGAGGCGGGCTTCGAGGTTCTCGATGCCGGCCCAGGAGGCCAGGACCCGGTCGAGCTCCTCGGTCGAGACGTCGCCGGCGATGTGGCCGCGGCCGCCGAGCAGCGACCTGACCTCCGCGGCGAGGGTGCCTTCGAGGGTCAGCAGGTCGTTCGGGTCCGGCTTGCCGAACATCATGTCGTGCAGGTCGAGCAGCCGGGCCAGTTCCCGCACCGGGTCCGCGTGGTCGTCCACGCGAAGGTCGACCACGACGTCGTCGCCGCCGTAGGTGCCCTGGTCGCCGACCACGTAGATGCTCGCGCACTGGCGGCCTCGGCTGTCGCCGCCGGCGGCGTCGCCGGCTTTGAGGGCGGCCAGCAGGCGGTGGGCCAGGGGTTCCCCCGGGTCGGAGCCGAGCCAGGCTTCTTCCATCAGCGCGACGACCCGCGAGCCGGCCAGGACGTTGCCCTGGATCGCGTACCCGGTCCCGGACACGCCGCCGGCCCAGTCGGAGCACTCGGCGCCGGTGTACGTGGCGGAGCCGCCGTGTGCGTCGACGACGCCGAGCTGCCGCTTCTCCCGCAGCTCGTCGGCCTCGGTGAGCGCCTTGACCGTCTCCGCCGCCGTCGCCCCGCCGGCCAGCATGGCCAGGCCGGACGCCTTGTAGCCGGTGTTCGCCCACGATTGGGTGGCCAGGGCGCCGACGGCGGCGCGGGCGGCCGGGGCGACGGCTCCAGCGGCGAGGAACTTACTGGCCACGGCTACGCCGAACTGGGTCAGCTCGGCGTTCGCGGCGACGATCGAGTAGGTCATGCGGTTCAGCTTTCCAGCACGGGGAGCAGTTCCGGAAGGTGTCCGTCGAATTCTCTGCCGACAGCAGAGCGTTCGGCGCCGACCTCGCCGTAGGTGGTGGTGCGCTGGCGGGCCGGGCGCCCCGCGGCGGCGGCGATCGCCTCGAGCCCGCGGATGGACTCGTAGCTGCCGTAGGAGGATCCGGCCATCCGCGAGATGGTCTCCTCCATCAGGGTGCCGCCGAGGTCGTTGGCGCCGGAGCGCAGCATCTCGGCCGAGCCTTCGGGGCCGAGCTTGACCCAGCTGGTCTGGATGTTCGGGATGACCGGGTGCAGCAGCAGCCGGGCCATCGCGGTCACCGCGCGGTTGTCGCGCATGGTGGGGCCGGGGCGGGAGATGCCGGCCAGGTAGACCGGGGCGTTGGTGTGGATGAACGGCAGGGTGACGAACTCGGTGAAGCCGGCGTGGCCCTGCTCGAGGTTGCGCCGCTGCAGGTCGGCGAGCAGGCGCAGGTGGCCGAGCCAGTGCCGCGGCTCGTCGACGTGGCCGTACATCATGGTCGAGGAGCTGCGGATGCCGAGGGAGTGCGCGGTGGTGACGACTTCGACCCAGGTGGCGGCGGGGAGCTTGCCCTTGGTCAGGATCCAGCGGACCTCGTCGTCGAGGATCTCGGCGGCGGTGCCGGGGATGGTGTCGAGCCCGGCCTCCTGAGCCGTGGCCAGCCATTCGCGGATGGACAGGCCGGTGCGGGTGGCGCCGTTGACCACTTCCATCGGCGAGAAGGCGTGCACGTGCATCCCCGGCACCCGTTGCTTGACCGCGCGGGCGATGTCGAAGTACGCGGTGCCGGGCAGGTCGGGGTGGATGCCGCCCTGCATGCACACCTCGGTCGCGCCCACCTGCCAGGCCTGTTCGGCCCGGTCGGCGATCTGGTCGAGGGACAGGGTGTAGGCGTCGGCGTCGGTGCGGCGCTGGGCGAAGGCGCAGAAGCGGCAGCCGGTGTAGCAGACGTTGGTGAAGTTGATGTTGCGGGTGACGAGGTAGGTCACCTCCTCGCCGACGGTGTCGCGGCGGACCGCGTCGGCGATGGCGCACAGCTCGTCCAGGGCCTTGCCGTCGGCCGTGAACAGGGCCATGGCCTGCGCGTCGGTCAGGCGCGTGGGATCGGCGGCGGCCACGCTGAGGGCTTCGCGCACGTCGCCGTCGATGCGCTGCGGGGCCTGGGCGCCGACCTGGGCGCGCAGCTCCTCCCAGTCGCCGTATACGTCGTCGAAGTCGCCGCGGCGCTGCTCGGTGCGGCCGCGGGTGTCGATGCTCTCGTGCAGGTCGGTGCGGCCGGCCGGGATGAGCGCCTCAGCCTCCTGCCAGGGCCGGCCGACTGGGAACGCCTCCGGGTTCGCGAGCCCGGTCTCCGGGTCTGCCAGGGCCCTGACGTGCGGGAGCAGGCGCGGGTCGAGCCAGGGCTCGCCGCGGGTGAGGTACTCCGGATAGATCGTCAGGCGTTCGCGCAGTTCGAAGCCGACGGCGCGGGTGCGCTCGGCGAGCTCCTCGATCTGCGGCCAGGGGCGTTCCGGGTTGACGTGGTCGGGGGTGAGCGGGGAGACGCCGCCCCAGTCGTCGATGCCGGCGCCGATGAGCAGCGCGTATTCGCTCTCCACCAGGTTCGGCGGGGCCTGGATCCGGGCGGACGGGCCGAGGATGAGGCGGGCGACGGCCACGGTGGCGGCGAGCTCCTCGAGCTCGGCGTCGGGCATGGCGCGCATCGCGGTGTCCGGCTTGGCGCGGAAGTTCTGGATGATCACTTCCTGCACGCCCTGGTAGCGCCGGGCCACCCGGCGGATGGCGAACAGGGCGTCGGCGCGTTCGGCGTGGTTCTCGCCGATGCCGATGAGCAGGCCGGTGGTGAACGGGACGCTGCTGCGGCCGGCGTCTTCGAGCACGCGCAGGCGGACGGCGGGCTCCTTGTCGGGGGATCCGTGGTGCGGGCCGCCGGGCTCGGACCACAGCCGGGTCGCGGTGGTCTCGAGCATCATGCCCATCGAGGGGGCGACGGGCTTGAGCCGCTGCAGATCGGTCCAGGACAGCACGCCCGGGTTCAGGTGCGGGAGCAGGCCGGTCTCCTCGAGCACGCGGATGGCCATGGCCCGGACGTACGCGAGCGTGTCGTCATATCCGTGCGCGTCGAGCCATTCACGCGCCTCGGGCCAGCGCTCCTCCGGCTTGTCGCCGAGAGTGAACAGGGCCTCCTTGCAGCCCATCGCCGCGCCTTCGCGGGCGATGGCGAGCACTTCGTCCGGCGAGAGGTAGAGGCCGTGGCCCTCGCGGCGCAGCTTGCCGGGGACGGTGACGAAGGTGCAGTAGTGGCATTTGTCCCGGCACAGCCGGGTGAGTGGGATGAAGACCTTCTTCGAGTACGTGATCACACCGGGCCGGCCGGCCGCCTCCAGGCCCGCGTCCCGGAGCCGGGCCGCGACGGCGCACAGCTCCTCGAGATCGGCCCCGCGGGCGCGCAAGAGCAGCTCGGCCTCGCCGAGGTCGAGCGCATCGCCCCGCCGCGCCCGCGCCAGTGCCCGGCGCATGCCGTTGTCCCGCATCGCGTTGTCTGCCACTGATCCAGCGTAACCGGTGGCGCCGACGGAGATCACCGACGGGTACCGCCACGCCCGTGCGACGAGCCGAACAGTGCTGACGCGTCGTCAGGTGGTCGGCCCGGGCTCGATCGCGCGGTCGGCCGGGCCGCCGGGCAGGGCGAGCCGGGCCAGGGTGCCGCCGCCGGGTGCGGGCAGCAGCCGGATCGTGCCGCCGGACTCCTCGGCCACCTGCGCCACGATCGCCAGGCCCAGGCCGGAGCCGGGCAGCTGGCGGGCGGAGTCCGAGCGGTAGAAGCGTTCGAATACCCGGGGAAGGTCCTCGGGCGAGATGCCGGGCCCCTGGTCGCGCACGGTGTACACGCCGCCGCGCAGCCGCACCGTGATCCGGCCGCCGGCCGGGGAGAACTTGACCGCGTTGTCGAGCAGGTTCACCACGGCCCGGTCCAGGCCGGTCGGGTCGCCCTGGACGAACCAGGGTTCGATCTCCACGTCGAACTCGAGCCCGGGGCCGCGCAGCCGGGCCCGGGCGACCGCGCGGCCGACCGACTCGTGCAGCGCGACCTGCATGGTCTTGCGCTTGCCGGCCTCTATGTTGCGGGAGAGCTCGAGCAAGTCGGTAACCAGCCCGGACAGTTCGTGCAGCTGCTGGTCCACGCTCTCGAGCATGGCCTGCTCGCGGCCGGGCGGCAGGGCCCGGCCGGTGCGGCGGGAGCGCAGCAGCAGGTCGACATTGGTGCGCAGCGAGGTGAGCGGGGTGCGCAATTCGTGGCCGGCGTCGGCGATCAGCCGCTGCTGGCGCTCGCGCGAGCCGGCCAGCGAGCGGGTCATCCGGTTGAACGCCTTGCCCAGGCGGCTGAGCTCGTCCGCGCCGTCCACCGGGAGCTGGACCGAGAGGTCGTCGGTGGCGGCGACGTGCTCGGCGGCCCTGGTCAGCCGGCGCACGGGGGCCAGCGCGCTGCGCGCGACGAGGAAGCCGGCGGCCGCGGCCAGCAGGATGCCTCCGAGTGAGGCGAGGATCAGCTCGATGGCTAGGCTGTGCAGCGAGCTGTCGATGTAGGCCAGCGACGCGATGTTGGAGACGGCGAAGCCGGTGACCTTGTCGGGCCGCTGGGTGAACACGCGCACGTGCTCGCCGCTCGTCGTGTACGTGTCGTAGAACCGGCCGTCCTCGGTGCCGTTGGCGACCGCGATCTGCGTGGGCGTGGCGGTGGAGCCGAGGTTGAACTCGCTGCTGGCGTTCTGGCTGTGCTGGGTGCAGGTCTGGCCGCTCGCGCTGGTGATCGCGATCCCCCCGGACTGCACCGGCAGGGCGCCGCCCGGCTGCGACGAGTCCGTGCCGCCGCCCAGGCAGGTGGCCAGCGCCTGCGCCAGGCTCTCGGCGGAGAACGGCTGGCCGAAGCCGCCGAGCTGGTGGCCGCCCGGCCCGCCCTGGAACATGCGCCCGGCCTGCGCGGGGTTGAGCTGGGTGTCGATCTGCCGGTTGAGCTGGTCCTCGACCAGGAAGTAGCAGATCACCGAGGCCGCCACCACGGCGATGGCCACGCCGAGCGCCGCCAGCGCCGCGAACCGCCCCTGCAGCGTCAGCCGGCGCAGCAGGGACGCGGGCCGCGGTCGCTTCACGGCGTCTCGGCCTTCGACTCCGCTTCGTCCTGGGGCTCCTCGCCCTTCTCGCCGCGGCCGGGCGCGGCCTGGTCGGCGCGCAGGACGTAGCCGACGCCGCGGACGGTGTGCAGCAGGCGCCGCTCGCCGCCGGCCTCGGTCTTGCGGCGCAGGTACATCACGTACACGTCCAGCGAGTTCGAGGTGGGGCCGAAGTCGAAGCCCCAGATCGAGGTGAGCAGCTGCTCCCGGGCGAGCACCTGGCGCGGGTGGCGCAGGAACATCTCGAGCAGCGAGAACTCGGTACGGGTCAGCTCGATCTGCCGGTCGCCGCGCAAGACGTCCCGGGTGAGCAGGTCCATCCGCAGGTCCTGGTACTCGAGCAGCTCCTCGTACTGCTCCTCGGCGGCCTGCACCGCCTCGGTGAGCAGGGCGCCGCGGCGCAGCATGGCTCGGATCCGGGCGAGCAGCTCGTCGAGGTCGAACGGCTTGGTCAGGTAGTCGTCCGCGCCCACGTCGAGGCCGGTGACGCGGTCGCCGACGGTGTCGCGGGCGGTGAGCAAGAGCACCGGGATGGTCTGGTTGAACGACCGCACGCGGCGCAGCACGGTCAGGCCGTCCATCCGCGGCATCATCACGTCCAGCACGAGGGCGTCCGGCATGGCCTTGGCCATCTGCTCGAGCGCGCCGAGGCCGTCCGCGGCCGTGGTGACCCGGTAGCCTTCGAACTCGAGTCCCGCGCGCAGCGCCTCGCGCACGGCGGGCTCGTCGTCGACGACGAGGATGTCCTGCCCGGTCTGCTCGGCTGAGGTCATACCGTTCATACCTTCACTTTCCTGCGTGTGCGTCCGATACCCCGTACCGCAGCCTGGCAAGCTCTCATGAGAGGGCGATGAGAGCCGGGTGAAGAGCCGCCTCGAGCGCAGGCGGCCCACCACCCGGCTCCCGGCGGCTAGGCTCCGGCCACCGCGGCGCGCTCGCGCTTGATGGTGAGCTTGCCGTGCTTGATCTGCGCCAGCCGGGGCACGCGCTTGGACAGGGCCGAGTCGTGCGTGACCATGATCACGGTCAGGCCGCGGTCCGCCCACAGGTTCTCCAGCAGGCCGAAGATGTCGTCCCGGGTCTCCTCGTCGAGGTTTCCGGTCGGCTCGTCGGCCAGGATCACCTTCGGCTCCTTCACCAGCGCCCGCGCGATCGCGACACGCTGCTGCTGCCCGCCGGAGAGCTCCGTCTGCAGGTGGCCCAGACGCTCGCCGAGGCCGACGTCCGTCAGCGCCTTCGCGGCCCGCTCGCGCCGCTCGGCCTTGGAGACACCCATCGGCACGAGCGCGGTTTCGACGTTCTCCTGCGCGGTGAGGGTCGGGATCAGGTTGAAGCCCTGGAAGATGTAGCCGAAGTTCTGCGCACGCAGCTTCGTCAGCGACATCTCCCCCATCTTCGCCATCTCCTGGCCGTCGAACTTCAGCGAACCGCCCGTCGGCCGGTCCAGACCGCCCAGCAACTGCAGCAGCGTCGACTTCCCATGCCCGGTCGGACCCTGGATCGCGAGCATGTCGTTGTCCGGGATCACCACGTCCACACCCTGAAGCGCGTGCACCTTCTCGTTCTTGCCCTTGCCCTGATAAACCTTGGTCAGACCACTGATCTCATACATGTTGTTCCTTCGGAAGCGAAAGCCCGGAGACGCAGGTCCTAGGCGACCTTGCTCAGGGCGTCGGCCGGGCGGAGGGAGGAGGCGCGCCAGCCGCCGATGCCGCCGGCAAGCAGGCCGCCGAGCACGGCGAGGGCCACGGCGAGGCCGAGGATGCCCAGGCTGACCGGGGCGCCCAGGTGCACCACGATGTCGTTGGCGGTGTTCGCGGCGCCGCCGCCGGGGGCGTTGCCGCCGCCCGGGAAGCTACCGCCGTTGGTGTTGCTGGCGTTGCTGGTGGTGCCGGAGGCGGTGAGCGTCGGGGCGAACTTCTTGATGGCCGCCGCGCCGGCGAAGCCGATGCCGACGCCGAGCGCGCCGCCGACGATGCCGGTGACGATGGACTCGCCGATCACCTGGCGCACCACCCGGCGCGAGGTCCAGCCGATCGCCTTGAGCGTGCCGAACTCCCGGGTGCGCCGGCTCACGGCGGAGACCGTGAAGAGCACCGCGACCAGGAACGCGGCCGCCAGCACGGCGATCGAGAGCCACTTGCCGAGGTTGACGATCAGCGAGCCGGCCGAGGAGAGCGAGCCGCTGACGGAGCTGGCGAGCTGGGCCGAGGTCGAGACGGTCGAGCCGGAGGCGGTCTTCTTGATCGAACTGGCGACGGAGTCGATCTGGGTGCTGCTCGCGGCCTTCACGTAGACCGTGGTGACCTTGTTCGCGTTGTCCGAGATCGTCTGGGCCTCGTACAGCGGGATGAAGTAGTCCTCGGACGACGTCGTGGAGACGATGCCGACGACGGTGAACTTGGTGCCGCCGAGCGTCTGGGTGCTACCGACCTTGATGGACTTCTGGGTCGCGTAGCTCTTGTTGACGACGGCGACCTTGGCCTTGGCGTCGCTCGCGGCCAGGGCGCGGCCGGAGCTGAGGGAGAGCGAGGAGAGCGGGCCGATCGAGGAGTCGGTGACGTCGACGCCCTCGATGGTGGTCTGGCTGAAGCTGCCGCTGAAGGACGGCGGTCCGGCCTGGAAGCTGCCGCCCCCGCCACCGCCGCCGTTGTAGCGCCCGGCGCCGGAGGTGCTCTGGCTGTCCGGCACCTGCGTCACCGACTGCTTGAGCGCGCCGGAGACGTTGAAGTCGGAGAGCGAGAGGCTGCCGACCGCGCCGGAGACGCCGGACAGCTTCTGGATCTTGGTCAGCGTGGCGCCGGCGATCGTGCCGGTGCCGGGCGTGACCCGCGCGGTGTCCTGGCTGACCGAGGTGGTCTTCGTGCCGGAGCCGGTCTGGCTCTGGCCCTGGGCGCCGAAGGTCTGGTCGCCGCCGGAGCCGCGGGTGGCCGTCTGGGTGACGGTGATGTCGGTGCCGACACCGTAGAGGGACTTGAGCACCTGCGTCTGGGCCGCCTTCACGCCGGCCGAGTAGGCGCTGACGGTGATGGTCAGTCCGATGCCGAGCGCCAGTCCGAGCGCGATGACGAGGGCTTGGCGACTGCGCCTGCGCAGCTCCCGGCCCAGGTAGGTGAAGAACATCGATGGCCCCTGGGGTCTGGTCGAGATCGTCGGAGCGCGGGCGTGCCGCCTGCGCGTTCGAGAGCAATCTGGGGCCTGGAACTGGTGGGCCGGTGAGCCGTGGATGAGAGCGCGCTTAGTCACGCGACTGTGACGCGGTTCTTGGGTTTCTCTCAGACCCTGGAGATGGATCAGGGCCCGGCGACGCCGGATCCCTTGCGGGGCAGCGGGATCAGCGGGCCGGTGCGATCCGGGCGTGCAGGTGGGAGTCGTGGCGCACGCCGTCGGGGTCGAGGAACGAGGAGCGCATGACGCCTTCGAACGCGTACCCGCTCTTCTCCGCGACCCGGCAGGAGGCCTGGTTGGCCAGCGCGTGGTCGAGGGAGAGCCGGATCAGTCCGAGGCCGCCGAAGTCGACCGGGGCCTGCGCCCAGGCGCTGACCGTCTCGAGCGCGGCGGCGGCCACGCCTCGGCCGCGGGCGGCGGGCACGGTCCAGTACGAGGACAGACCCTGCTGCGGCAGCCGGTCGATGTCGCGGATGCCGACGGTGCCGAGCAGCTCGCCGCCGGTCACGTCCAGCACGACGAAGTACGCGGCGGTGCCGGCGGTCCAGCCGTGGGCGCGCAGGCGCAGCCACATCGCCGCGCGCTCGGCCTCGGGCGCCAGAGCCATCTTCAGGCCGGCGTTCCAGCGCAGGATGTCGGCGTCGCGCAGGGCTTCGCCGATCGCCTCCTGGTCGGCCTGCTCCGGCGGACGCAGGTAGTAGTGGCCGGCGGTCAGGTGCAGCGGTTCGAGTTTCATCCGGCCCCTTCCCCAAGATCGCGTCGTGCGCCGATCACCTTTGTACCAGATGCGTCCCACTGGCCGCGCCCGCTCACCAGTCGGCCGCGGAGGTGGTGAACACCTCGGCGGCAAGGGCGAGTGTCTCGGGCCGGCGCAGATGGGCGAGCGTGGCCGGATCGCGCGCGAACAGCTGCGCCACGGCGGCGCTGTTGGCCTGCTGCAGCAATGCCAGGGCGACCTCGGCCACGGGCTGTTCACGCAGGTCGCAGAGGCATTCGTGGACTGCGTCGACGTCGTCGTCCTCGGCCGCCTCACGCCAGTCGCGCAGCAGCCGGCGGTTCGCCCGCAGCGCGTGGTCGCGGCCCTTGACCAGTTCGCCGCGGTTGAGGTCGAACAGGTCGATGGTGGCCTTGCCGCGCGGCGTCAGGTCGACGTAGACGCCCGCGGCGAGAGCGAGATGCAGGTGCTCGGCCGGGTCGTCGAGGGTGGGATCGAGCAACAACGGGGTGCCGTCGGCGGCGAGCGGGAACTTGTCCTGTTTCTGCCGGCTGTTGCAGTACGAGCAGGCGAGCAGATGGTTGTGCCAGTCGAAGGTGCGGATCGGGCGGATCTTGACCGGTTCGAAGTGCTCGATGTCGGTGCCGAGGCTGTCGCCGCAGTACATGCACCGCTTGATTCCCGGCGACATGTCGGCGAGGGTCGCGCGCAGCGTCGGCAGGATGGAGGTGCGCACGATCCGGTTCTGCCACAAGCGATGCGCCTCACGCAGCCGGTCCCGGGCGGCGGCTATCTTCGAGGTCTGCTCCTGCAGGCCGCGCCGGGTGTGTTCGGGCAATTCGAGCCGGGTGATCGGAATCACCGCTCTTCCCGCCGTCGTTCCCGGCGGCGCACCGCGATCTCGTCGGCCCGCGCCGAGGTGGAGCTGGTGAGCAGGCGGCTGAGTTCGCGGTGCCGTACCTCCTCGGCCGCGCTCGCCCGGCCGCGCACGATCTCCCGTTCCAGCTCGACGAGCTCGGCTCGGATCCGTTGCGCCCGCTCGGAATACGCCGAGTCGAGGTTGAACAGTTCGGAGAGTGCGGCGTCGTCGGCCGAGCCGTAGACCACGCGCTGGTAGAGCTCCGGCCCGACCACCTCCGCGGCGTAGTGCTCGCGCGGGCCGAGAAGCCGGATCAGGCCGCCGGGGTCAGCGGCCTGGCAGACGTAAGGGCTATTAGTCGTGGCGATGAACTGCGTGCGCGGGAATCGGCTGGTGAGCCACGGGCCGATCCGCCGCTGCCAGACCGGGTGCAGGTGCGCCTCCACGTCGTCGATCAGCACGACGGCGGCCGCGTCCCGGTCGGCGCCGCGATGGCGCAGTGCCTGCGAGATTTCGAGGGCGAACGTGGCGATGTGGATGTCCTCGACCGGGTCGAGCCCGGCAATGAGCTCGATATCGACCTCGTCGGAGTCCGTTGTGGCCGCGACGCTCGCTGCGGCCGGCCGCCGCTCGACGTAGTAGAGGCAGATCGGCGCGGCCTCGCCGGACCAGGCCACCGCGTAGGGGTCCTCGCCGGCCACGCCGTCCGCCGCGAGCGAGATCTCCGCCAGCAGCCTGCTCTTGCCCGTCTGGCTCCGTCCGACCACGACGGTCCAGCCCGCGAAGTCGCCGTCGGGCCGGGTGAACTCCAGCCGAGAATGCCGTGTCCGACGCGGATCGCGCGCGTCGGGCACGTCGACGCGGATCAGATACACGACTCGATCCACGTCACCACCGGCTCGAGATCGACCGATCCACTCGTGTCCACCCGCAGCACCGGGCCGACCGAGAGCGGCTCGGTCTGCTTCCAATCGCGGTCGTAGTCGGCCGGATCGGTGGTGTCGCGGTGGATCGGGTGGCGGGCGCCGTCGCGCACCCGCTGCACGAAGCGCTGCCGGGCCAGGTCGTAGGGCACATCGCAGAGCACGGTCATCGGGTGCGCTATCCCGGCCCGGCGCAGCCCGGCCTCGACGTAGGACATCCGCTCGCGCGGCCACCAGGATTCGAGGATCGCACCGCCCGGGGCGTCGGCCGCGAGCACCCACATCGTCTCGGAGGCGGCCGCGCCGTGCGCCAGATCCCACTCTTCTCGAGCCCGGCCCTCGCCGGGGGCTATCCCGAACACGTCCGAGTACGCCTCCTTGATGGCGTCCTTGGAGAAGAGCGGCAGGGCCATGCGCCGCGAGAGCGCGCGGGCGAGGGTGGATTTGCCCGCTCCGGGCAACCCGTTGACAAGGACCATGGGTCCCGGTGCGATTTTCACGCCCCAGTCCTATCCGGTCCGCACCCCGCCCGGCAAGAGGATACGGGCCGTCAGCTGCCGACCCGTCAGACCGCCCCGTCGGGCGGTCCTTTCCCCTGCTCAGTCCAGCCGTGCGTCGGCGTATGCCGCCATCGCGTCGCGGTAGTACGCGGCCAGTCCGACGGCGATCCGGTCGTAGGTCGCGGTGAAGCGCTCATCGTCCACGTACATCAAGCCCAGGCATTTGTACGCGGCCGCGTCCGGCGTCCAGAACCGCGCGATGAACCGGTAGTGGCGGTCCGTCTCGTCCAGCACGGCCGGGTCCTCGACCGGCGTGCCGGCGGCCATCAACTCGGCCATCCGGATCATCGCCGCGGTGTTCTCGCGGCCCATCTCCTGCTTGTCCTGCTCGCTGAGCGTGGCCGCGTAGGCCTGGGAGCGCGCGAACTGCGCCGGCCAGCGCTCCCGCGCCTCGTCCGCGTACTGCGTGTCGTCGAAGCCCTCGAACAGGTTCTCCGGCCGTTGGATGCCCACGGCTCTTCCTCCGGTTTCGTCCTCGAGTTCGCCGATGGTGCGCGCCACGGTCGCGGCGAGCCGGGAGAGCCGGTCGCGCTCGGCCAGCAGCATCCGCAGATGCTCGCGCAGCGCCTCGACCCGGTCCGTCTGCGCGTCGAGCACCTCGGCGATCCGCGGCAGCGGCAGGCCGAGCTCGCGCAGCACCATGATCCGCTGCAGCCGGAGCAGTTCGTCCTCGCCGTAGTGGCGGTAGCCGTTGGCCCCGACGAACGCCGGGGGCAGCAGGCCGATCTCGTCGTAGTGGCGCAGGGTGCGGGAGGTCAGGCCGGAGAACTTGGCGACCTCGGTGATCGACCAGGCCATCGCTCCACCCTCCATCGGCGCGGCCGCAGGTCGCGGCCACGTCTTCGACGCTACGGGTTGACGCTACGGCAAGGTCAAGACGACTTGTGCCGGCGCACCGCGCGGATGCAGACCAGCCCGCCGAGGAACACGACCGCCACGACGGCGAGCACGCCGTCGGGCACGCCCTTGTCGCCCTCCGCGCTCGAGGCCACGGCCTGTGAGCTCGGCAGCACCTGGACGAAGTTGATCTTCAGCTCCGACGGTGTCGCCGAGGGCTTGGCCGAGTGCGTCTTGGGCGGCGCGGTCGAGGGCTTCGGGCTGTGCGAGGCCGGCGTGCTCAGCCGGACGACCGGGGCGGACTGCTTCTTGGTCGGGGTCAGGCTCGGAGTCGGGCTCGTCTTGGGCACGGCGGCCGGCTCGTAGTCCGCGAAGTTCAGGCCGGCCCCGAGGGTCTTGGCACCGCAGCTGTCGGCGTTGAAGGTGAGCTGGTCGACGTACTGGCCGCCCGGGCTGGTCGAGGTGAACTCGGTCTCGAGGTCGAGTGCGGCGCTGCTGTGCCCGCCGAGATCGATGCCGAGGTCCAGATTCGCGCTGCGCCAGGCCGCACCCGGCCCGGACAGGCCGTTCCAGGTCAGCCTGACGGGCTGCCAGGGCCCGCCGTCGACCCGGAAGGAGAGCTCCGGCGTGCCGGAACCGCCCGGGGTCGAGCTGCCTCCGGGCGGCGCGACGCTCAGCACCGCGCTGACGCCGTCCATGTCGTACGAGCTGATGTCGGTCAGCCGGCCGCTGCCGAGCGCCGTCGCGTTCGTCGTGGTCACCACCGGCGGCTGGCCGTTGGGCGTGTAGAAGAGGGTGCCGAAGTCGCACCCGCCCTGCCCCTGCCCCCCGCCGTGCGCGGCCCAGGCGGGGGAGGCGCACAGCACCGCCACCGCTGTACAGGACGCCACGGCCGTCGCCGTCGTCAGCGCGCGCCGAACACCCACGGACATGTCAAACCCCCACAGCTTGAGCCACCGGCGCAATCGTGGCACAGGACCAGGGCGCATCGGAATACAGCTTTGACACGGCTTCGGAACAACAGTCCCGGGACAGAACGGCGCGAAAGCTGTGTTAGTCTGCCTTTCATGCCGCGTACCACCGCCTTCGCCATGATGATGCGAATGATGCCCCCGCTCCCGGAGGCGCTTCGCTAGCGAAGCCGTGCGCACGCGAGAAACGCGTCGGACCCCTCCGGAAACGGAGGGGTCCTTTTTCGTGTCTGCGAGCGCTCACCGCCCTCCTCGACCCCCCGCCGCTCCACCGCCCGCCTGACCGCTCGAAGCCGAAAGAGACCCGCCATGGCGAACCCGCCGATCATCTCGCTGACAGACTGCTGCGACCCGAACGCCGTGGCCCGGCAGAGCGCCCGGCTGGCCGCGCTCTTCGGCGCCGCGCCGACCGTGCTGCCGCTGGCCGGGCCGGACCCGGAGGGCGCCGCCGCCCTCACCCTGCTCGACGTGCTGCGCTCGACCGACCTGCTCGGCGGCGCCGGCCGGCCGACGGTGGTCCTGGTGAACATCGCGCCGCGGGACGGGCACTGGCCCAACGGCGTGCCGTTCTGCTACTTCCGCTACCGGGACCACCTCGTCATCAGCACCCTCAATCCGCGCGTGCTCGAGCCGGTGCGCCGGCACCTGGGCGTGACCGCGGTGGAGGTCACCGACGTGCGCGAGGCGCTCGAAGCGGCCGCGGCGCAGTGGGCCGAGTTCACCCCGGCCGAGATCGACGAGATCGCGCGCACCCAGTTCCGCAGCCTCTGGTACGTGCCGCTGCTGGCCCGCTGGCTCGTGGACGGGCGCCCGGTGCCGGCGCGCACCGAGGTGCTCGAGATCCCGGTGGCGTCGCGGGCGTTGCGGGTCGCGGTGGTGGACAACTTCGGCAACTGCAAGCTGGACGCCCCCGCGGCCGAACTGCCCGGCTACGCCGCCGGCGCCGAGGTGGAGCTGACCGACGCGGCCGGCGCGGTGCACCGGGTGCGCTGCTACGACCGGCTGCCGGACGTGCCGCGCGGCGAGGCCGGCGTGGTCACCGGCAGCTCCGGCATCGGCTTCGCGGAACTGGTGGTGCGCGGCGGTTCCGCGGCCGCGCTCTTCGGCTTGCGCGAGGGCGACCAGGTCTGCGCGCCGGTCCCGGAGCTCGTCGGCTGAGCTTAAGCAGTTCACATACCGAGACGAAATCCGAGACGGGACCGGTTCGTCATCGAATCGCAACCATCCCGATTGACACGCCGGGAAGCCGCCGGAGATGCTGGAAGACATGTCCGGAAGCAGCCCGCTGGTACGCCGCCGGCACGTCGACCACGCGCGGTGCGCCGCCGATCTGTGTCGCTAGCCGGTCGCCGGCCCATCGCCGGCCGCGTGCCCCCGCGTTCCCCAGTTTTTTGTACGCTCGATTCCGGACCCCAGCGAAGGTGTTCCCTTGTCCTCCTCCCGGCCCCGCCGTCTCCTGCCCCGCCGCACTCGTGCCGCCCTCGGCCTCGCCGCCGCCGCGTCGGTCGCGCTGACCGCCTCCGCGTGCGCGCCCAAGGCCTCGACCACGTCGGCCGCGGCCGCCTCCAGCACTTCGGCTTCGGCGCTCAGCTGCACGCCGGCCACCCTGGCGCTGTACAAAAAGGGCCAGCTGACCATCGCCACCGACTCCCCGGCCTACTCGCCCTGGTTCGACAACAACGACCCGTCGGACGGCAAGGGCTTCGAGTCCGCCGTGGCCTACGCCGTCGCCCAGCAGCTCGGCTTCAGCAAGGACCAGGTGAAGTGGGTCGTCGAAGGGTTCGACGACTCCTACGCGCCGGGCAGCAAGAGCTTCGACTTCGACATCAACGAGGTCTCCATCACCCCGCAGCGCGCGCAGTCGGTGGACTTCTCCACCGGCTACTACACCGCGAACCAGGGCGTGCTGGTGCTGAACAAGTCCAAGTACGCCGGGGCCACCTCGCTCGCGCAGCTCAAGGACGCCAAGATCGGCGTGCAGGTGGGCACCACGAGCTACCAGGCCGTCAACGACATCCTCAAGCCCAGCAAGCAGGTCTCGGTGTTCAACTCCACCGACGACGAGGTCTCCGCGCTGCAGAACGGCCAGGTCGACGCGATCGTCACGGACATGCCGACGGTCTTCTACCTGGCCAGCGCGGAGCTGACCGGCGGCAAGATCCTCGGCCAGTTCAGCTACGACGGCGACAGCGCGCCCGAGCAGTTCGGCCTGCTGCTGGCCAAGGGCAGCGGCCTGACCGCCTGCGTCGACCAGGCGATCGCCAAGCTGACCTCCAGCGGCGAGCTCAAGACCATCACCGACCAGTGGCTCTCGGCCTCCGCCGACGTCCCCGAGCTGAAGCAGTAGAGATTAAGCCATGAGCGAGCTTGCGAGCTCATCAATAAACACAGCGCGTTCGCGAGAGCGCCTACCGAGCGCCAGCGAGGTGGCTGCGTGAGCGAATATACCGCGGCCGCGCCCACGCCGACGCCGACTCCGGCCGGCACCGGCGGGACCGGATACACCAAGAGCGCCGTCCAGTTGGAGCGCGAACGCTACCGGGCGGCGCGCAAACGCCGGGAACGGCTGATCGCCGGCGTGTGCGGGCTCGTCCTGATCGTCGTCGTGGCCGTGGCCGTGGTGTCCTCGCCCGGCTGGGACCTGGTGCACCAGAAGTTCCTCAACGGCACCGAGTTCCGCCAGCACTTCGGCCAGATCCTGCACGGCTTCTGGCTCAATGTGCAGATGTTCGTGGTCTCCGAAGTGCTGATCCTGGTCCTGGGCCTGGCGATCGCGCTGACCCGGGTGACCAGGGCGCCGGGCCTGGCGCCGATCCGTTGGGCCGCGACCCTGTACGTGGACGTGTTCCGCGGCGTGCCGACGCTGCTGCTGGTGTTCCTGATCGGCTTCGGCCTGCCCGCGTTGCAGTTGCAGGGCACGCCCTCGTCCCCGGTCGTGCTCGGCTGCATCGCCCTGGTGCTCTCCTACGGCGCGTACGTCGGCGAGGTGTTCCGGGCCGGTCTGAACTCGGTGCACCCGGCACAGCGCAACGCGGCCAAGGCACTCGGGCTGAACGAGCACCAGACCCTGCGGCACGTGGTCCTGCCGCAGGCGGTCCGCAACGTGGTGCCCCCGCTGCTCAACGACTTCATCTCGCTGCAGAAGGACACCGCGCTGGTCGCCACGCTCGGCCCGCTCGAGGCGCTGCGACAGGCCCAGATCGCCTCGTACGCCGACTTCAACTACACCCCTTACCTCGCCGCGGCAGTGCTCTTCATCGCGGTGACGATCCCGATCGCCCGGTACGCCGACTGGTTGCAGCGCAGGGCGATCGAGCGGCAGTGGGCGGAGGCACGATGAACGAGGCGTTGCTGCGCATCAGAGGTCTGCGCAAGCAGTACGACGGCCGGACGGTGCTCGAGTCGGTCGACCTGGACGTGTCCGAGCACCAGGTCGTCTGCCTGATCGGCGGCTCGGGCTCGGGCAAGTCGACCCTGCTGCGGTGCGTCGACCTGCTCGACACCGTGGACGACGGCACTATCCACCTCGGCGAGACCGAACTGACCGATCCGCGTCTCGACGCGGACGCGGCCCGGCGGCGCATCGGCGTGGTCTTCCAGTCCTACAACCTGTTCCCGAACATGAACGTGCTCGCCAACGTGACGCTGGCGCCGCGCAGGGCGCACAAGACGCCGCGGCGCGACGCGGAGCTGTACGCGATGGAGCTGCTCAGCCGGCTGGGCCTGGCCGAGAAGGCGAAGGACTACCCCGACCGGCTCTCCGGCGGCCAGCAGCAGCGCGTCGCCATCGCGCGGGCCCTGGCGACCCAGCCGGAACTGCTGCTGTTCGACGAGATCACCGCCGCGCTCGACCCGGAGCTGGTCGGCGAGGTGCTCGACGTGGTCACCGACCTCAAGCAGCGCGGCCTGACGATCCTGATGGCCACGCACGAGATGGGCTTCGCCCGGCACGCCGCGGACCACGTCTGCTTCCTGGAAGGTGGCGTGATCCGGGAGCAAGGCACGGCCGAGCAGGTGCTCAGCGACCCGCAGCACCCGAGCACGCAGCGTTTCCTGGCCCGGGTGCTGGAACACAAGTAGAGCCGCAGGGCCCTTACGAATTCGCCTTCGCGGTCGTCTTCGCGGTGCCGGTGACCTCTGTCAGTGCCTTCACATCGTTGGCGCTGCCGTTCTGCACGCCGGTGAGCAGGACGGTATCGCCGGCGTGCACGCCGCTCAGCGAGCCCTTCTGGTTCCCGGAGATGCGGTAGCGGGTGCTCGACTGGACGGTCCAGGTCCAGGTCGTGCCGGAGGCGTCGGTCACGGTGACGGCGTCGCCGTTGATCGAGGCGACCTTGCCGGTCTGCCACTCCTGCACGGCGAAGGATCCGTCGGCTGCCTTGACCGTCTCCTGTCCGTGCACACCGCGACCGCGTAGCAGTGCTCTGGCATCGCGGCGTGCGACGGCCCGGCGCCCGGCACAGGCACGCGGATGCTTGGCCTTGGCTGCCGGCTTGCAGCCCGCCTTGGCCGAGGCCGAAGCCGTCGGGTTCGCGGCGGCGGCGTTGCTTGTGTTGACGAACCCGGGCGAGGAAGCGAAGGCCTCGGTTCCGCCGAGCACCAGTCCCCCGGCCGCGACCACGCCGGCCGTCGCCATGGCCGCCCTACGCATCGTCAGCTTCATGTGAGCAGCCTATGACGCGGGTGATAAGCGGCGCGTAAGGTCGCGTAAAAACCCGGCTAGGGCTGGCGTTCAGGACATACCGGTGAGGTCTCCGAGTTCTGTGATGCGTTCGAGGACGTCGGCGGGGCTGAAGTCCAGGCTGTCAGGATCGGCCCGCTCGACCTCGTGCCATTCCAGTGGCGTGGAGACGGCCGGGGCCGCCTCGCGTGCGCGCAGCGTGTAGGGCGCACTGGTGGTGGCGCGGGAATGGTTCTGCGCCCAGTCGACCAGAACCTTGCCGCCGGCACGGGCTTTCGCGCCGCGGACGTGCGTGATCAGATCGCGGTGCGCGGCACTCAGTCGCTGCGCGATCGACTTCGCGTACGCGACGGCGTCGTCGATCAGCCAAGGCGGATCCAGCGATATGTAGAGGTGCAGCCCTGCGCCGCCGGTGGTCGTCACGAAGCTGTCGAACCCGTCCTCGGCGAGCATTTCGTGCACCAGCAACGCGACTTTGCAGCAGGTGCCGATGTCCGCGCCCTCCCCCGGGTCGAGGTCGAAGACGATCTGGTCGTGCAGGTCCGGGCCCGTCTCAGCGGTCCACTGCGGAACGTGGATCTCCACGCAGTAGTAGTTCGCCACCGCGATCAGCGTCTCGATGTCGTCGACTGCGACATGCGTGTGATCAGCCTTGGGCACCTTGTGGATCCACTTCGGCAGTCCGGGCGGCGCCTCGTGAGTGAAGAAGCGCGGGCCGGTGGAACCGTCCGGAGTACGCAGGAACGAGGCCGGACGACGCCGGATGTGCGGAAGCAGGAAGTCGGCGACGTGCAGGTAGTAGTCGAGCATCTGGGCCTTGGAGAAATCCGGCCACAGTGGCTTGTCCAGGTGGGAGATCGTGACCCGCCTGCTGCCGACCTGCGTGACCATCCGCTCGGGCATGAGTTCGGGGATTCCGGTATCGATGGATGTATGGACACTCCGCGCGCGGTCGCAGTAGTCATCGACGGTCATCGAGCCCTGATCATGAAGCGCTACCTGCGGAGGGCGCTCGCGGCCGAGTGCGATCGATGCATCGACCTGGGCTGTCCCGGACCGCGCTGCCCCGGCCACCACTACGCCGTCCTGCCCGGCGGCCATGTCGAAGCGGGTGAGACCTTCGAGCAGGCGGTACTACGCGAATTGCGCGAGGAGACAGGGCTTTCCGCGCGTATCAGCCATCTGCTGTGGACCGGCCGGCACAACGGTCGCGCCGCCTCCTACTTCCTGATGACCGACGTCACCGGCACCATCCGACTGTCCGGTGAGGAAGCGGAACGGAACCGGCCCGAGAACAGCTACGAGCTGGTCTGGGCCGGGGCCGACGCGTTCGACGAGGTGAACCTCGTCCCCGCCGACATCCGGCCGCCGCTCGCCCGGTTGCTGGCGGGCGAGCGGCTGTTCGGCGGGCCGACCGTGCCCCCGGCGCCGTCCGCGCCGTTCGGCGGGCCGGTCACCGAGGGTTGAGCTTCAGCGTGGTGGCCCGCGCCTCGTCGGCGGTGATGCTGGCCACCGGCCCGGGATAGCGGCTGTACTTGTCCCGGTAGGCGGCGTCGATCCGGTCGCCGACCTTGTCGCTCGCACCGATGTCCGCCAGGGCCACGTCGGCGTCCACATCACCCGCCGTGACGTGGCCCTCGTGGCTGGACCGAGTCGTGCGGTACCAACCGCCGCTCTCGCCGCGTACCGAACGGATGTACACGTCGTCGCCCACCCGGACACCCCACACGATCCGCGGGGTGGCCAGGCTGCCGTCCTTACGGCGGGGCGCGATCTGCAGTTCGTCCGTCCGGTCGATTTCGATGAGCTGCTGCTCGGTCCACATGGGCACGGCTCCTTCGCATCGGGGTCGGAACCCATCCTCACCCGAAGGGCCACGCCAGGCGACCGAAACCGCCCTAGCGGGTGAGCGAAACCGGGTTGACCTGCACCTCCGCCGCGAGGCTGCCGCTCGTGCCGCCGTGGCCGAGCTCGCGGACCGCACCGGTGACCTCGACCAGCGCGCGGTGGCGGATCGCGTCAGGCGAAGCCGCGCCGGCAAGCCAGAGTTCGATGTCTCCGGGCTCGACGATGCGCGTGCCCTCGCGCCCGGTGAAGGCGGTGAGGTCGGCACTCCCGGTGAACCGGATTCGCTTGGCCTCGCCCGGTTCCAGCGCCACCTTGGCGTAGCCGACGAGGCGGGCCCAGGGCCGGGTGGTCT
This sequence comes from Actinospica robiniae DSM 44927, assembly GCF_000504285.1. Classification (NCBI taxonomy): domain Bacteria; kingdom Bacillati; phylum Actinomycetota; class Actinomycetes; order Catenulisporales; family Actinospicaceae; genus Actinospica; species Actinospica robiniae. Next base: position 4,241,127 of record NZ_KI632511.1, read on the forward strand.
GCGCGTACGGGTCGTGCAGGTAGAGCTGCACGACGTCGCTGCCGGCCCGCTCGCCGGTGTTGCGCACGGTGAGTTCGAGCTCGAACGTACCGTCGACCGGCATCTCGTCCGAGGTGACCGCGTAGTCCTCCCAGGCGAACTCGGTGTAGCTCAGGCCGTGGCCGAAGGGGAACAGCGGCGTCGGATCGATGTTGCTGATCGTGTTGGCCAGGCCGAGCTGCGGCTGCAGGTACGTCCACGGATCGCCGCCCACGCTCCGCGGCACACTGACGGGCAGCCGACCCGACGGGTTGACCCGGCCGGTGAGCACTCCGGCGACAGCGCTCGCGCCTTCCTCACCGGGGAAGAAGGTCTGCACGACGGCCGCGACGCGGTCCGCGTACTCGCCGAGGGCGTAAGGCCGCCCGGTGCAGAGCACGAGCACGACCGGCGTGCCGGTGGCGAGCAACGCTTCGAGCAGCGCGCCCTGCTCGCCGGGAAGCGACAGGTCCGCCGCGTCACAGCCCTCGCCGCTGGTACCGCGACCGAAGAGGCCGGCCCGGTCGCCGAGCACGGCAACGCAGACATCTGCGTCCAGTGCCGCGGCGATGGCGCGCTCGAAGTCGTCAGAATCCTCATTCGGCCCCACGACCGCGCAGCCGCGCGCAGTGGCGATCTCGGTCTGCGGCAGCTCGTCGCGCAGGGCTTCGAGAATCGTGGGGATCCGGAGGCCGATCGGCACCTCAGGGTGCTGCGGTCCGACGTGCATGGGGAACGAGTAGCAGCCGAGCATCGCGAACGCCTCGTCGGCCAGCGGGCCGACCACAGCGACCTTGCCAATGCTCTGCTTCTGCAGCGGCAGCAGGCCCTGCTTGTTGTCCAGCAGGATCACCGACTGCTCCGCGAGACTCCGAGCGAGCGCCCGGTTCGCAGGCGTGTCGAGGTCGACGCTTCCGGGCGCCGGTTCCGGCAGCTGCGCCGGATCCGCGGATTCGCCTACGGCGTCGCGCAGCACCGGCGGAACGGGCGACCAGTCCGGGTCGAGCAGCCCGAGCTCGCACTTCTGCGTCAGCACGCGGGTGACTGCGCGGTCGACGTGCGCCTCCGGGATCCGCCCGGCGGTCACCGCGTCCACCAGTCGCCGGCCGTATGTGTGCACCGTCGGCAGCTCCACGTCGACGCCCGCGGCGAGCGCCTGACGTGCGGCATCCGTATCGTCGACGGCCACCGCGTGCGCCGAGTGCAGGAAGCCGATGCCGAAGTAGTCGGCCACCAGGGTGCCGGTGAAGCCCCACTGCTCGCGCAGCAGACCCGTCAGCAGCTTGGCGTCCGCGGCCGCCGGAACGCCGTCCACCTCGGTGTAGGCGTGCATCACCGAGCGGGCCCCGATCGTGCGCACGACGTGCTCGAACGGCGGCAAAATCACATCGGCGAACTCACGAGCGCCCATCCGGACGGGCGCATGGTTGCGCGCGCCGGTCGAGGCGGAGTACCCGGCGAAGTGCTTGAGCGTGGCCACCACGCCCGTCGACTGCACGCCCTTGACGTAGGCCGCGCCGATCGTGCCGACGAGACACGGGTCCTCGCCGATGGTTTCCTCGACCCGTCCCCACCGCGGGTCGCGCACCACGTCGAGCACCGGCGCGAGCCCCTGCAACACGCCGACCGAGCGCAGGTCCGCGCCGATCCGCGCGCCCATCTCGGCGACCAGCTCCGGGTCGAAGGCGGCACCCCAGGAAAGCGGCACTGGGTAGATCGTGGCGCCCCAGGCGGCGAACCCGGCCAGGCACTCCTCGTGCGCCAGCGCAGGGATGCCGAAGCGGCTGGCCGCCACGATGCCCGCCTGCGTGCGGGCGAGCGAGAGCGCGCCGAGGGCCGGATCGACCGGCGCGGTGCCGAACGGACGGGTGAGCTGGCCGAGGCCGAGCTTGGCCTGCTCGTCCAGGTCCACCTGCTCGGCCAGGTTCTCGTGCATATGGGGGGCGACTTCGCCGCCCTCGGTGTCCGCGCCCACCCAGACTCCGTAGAGCTGGGCGCACTTCTCGGGAAGCGTCATCCGGGCGATCAGGTCCGCGACCCGCTCCCCCGCCGGCCGGGCGGTGTCGCGCCACGGTGGGAGGTCGTCGGATCCGGGCTTCGGGAACACGGTGAACCGGCCCGGCTCGGCTTCGAAGCCGAGGTCCGAGCCGTCAATGGTGGTGGTCATGCGGCCGTATTTCTAGGTCTGCGGGGGCGATCGGCGTCGAGGTGGGTCGGGGTCATTTGCCGCCGACTCCCATGACGCCGCTGATCAGCGCGCGGCGGGCAAGCAGGTAGACCGCGAGCATGGGGATGCCGGAGAGAGTGAGCGCGGCCAAGGTGGCCGGCAGGTTCAGTCCGTACTCGCTACTCAGGTTCCACAAGCCGGTGGTGAGCACCTCGTTCTCGGGCGATTGGGTCAGGATGAGCGGGAAGAGCAGTCCGTTCCACGCGGCCAGGCCGGTGAACACGGACACGGTGCTGATGCCGCCCTTCGACAGCGGCACGGCCAGGGTGAGCATCATCCGCAGCGGCCCCGCGCCGTCCAAGGCCATGGCCTCGTACAGCTCCTCGGAGATGTCCCGCATCGTGCCCACCAGCACCAGCAGCGTCACCGGCATGGCGAACGCGGCGGTGGGCAGGATGATCGCCCACAGCGAGTCGTAAATGCCCATCTTCGCGACCATCACCGACAGCGGCACGATGATGACCGGTGCCGGGATCGCCAGGCCGAGCAAGAAGACCCGGAAGACGAGCATGCCCTTGGTGTCGGGCGCCCGCACGATCGTGAACGCCAGCGGCACACTCAGGACCAGCACCAGCGCCATCGTCGCGACCGTGACGAGGACGTTGTTGAGCAGCAGATGCAGGAACCCGCTCTGCAGCACCAGCCGGTAGTTGGCCAGCGTGAAGTTCGCGGCCGGCTGAAGCAGCTTGCCGCCGAGCGCGGAGCTCTGCGGCATGAACGAGGCGTTCACCATCACGTAGACGGGAACGAGCACGACCAGCAGCCAGGCGAACGATGCGGCGCCCGCGATCGGGTTCGCCTGCCGCAGCCGCTTCCGCAGGGCGCGGTTGCGGTCGGCGTTCTTCCGGCCGGTGTCGCCGGGGTTGGTGTCGCCGGAGCCGCCGATCGGCGGGCGTGCGCCGGAGGTCACGGCGACGGGACCGGTCGCGAGCTCCGTCCTGGTGTCGAGAGCCATTCCGATCACATCCCTTCGCGCGTGCTGCGCATGGAGCCGAAGCCGCTGAACTTCACCATGACCAGCGACAGCAGGGTGGAGACGATCACCAGGGCCGTGCCCAGCGCGCTCGCGTAGCCGAAGTCGAAGTTCTGGAAGGCGTTCTGGTACATCGCCAGCGACAGCGTGGTCGAGGACGTGCCCGGACCGCCGTTGGTGAGCAGGAAGACCATCTCGAACGAGGTCAGCGAACCCACGATGATCAGCACTGAGGAAGTGGTGATCGTGTGCCGCAGCTGAGGCAGCGTGATGTGGAAGAACTGCGAGACCCGGCCCGCGCCGTCGAGCGAAGCGGCCTCGTACAGCGACTTCGGGATCTGCCGCGCGCCGCCCTGGTAGATCAGCGTGTGGAACGGCATGAACTGCCAGCCGCCCACGAACACCAGCGCCAGCAGCGCGCCGTGCGAAGAGCCGAGGATGTTGCCCTGCGGGAATCCGAGCCACGGCCCGAACGTCGACGCGAGGCCGAAGTTCGGGTCGAGCAGTGCCTTGAACAGGAGCGAGATCGCCGTGCTGGACAGCACCAGCGGAAGGAAGAAGAGCGCGGACATGATGGCCCGGTTGCGCTGCTTCCCCGCCGCCCACACGCCGATGAGCAGCGAGATGGGCGTCTGGAAGAGCCAGCTGAGCACCGTCATCTCGACCGTCAGCGTCGTGGCCTGGCGGATCGCCGGATCGCTCAGCAGCCGGTGCCAGTCCTGCAAGCCGACGAACCGCGCCGGGCCGATCCCGCTCCAGCTGCCGCAGAAGGACAGGTAGAGCGAGTAGAGCATGGGCGCGATGGCGAACAGCGCGAAGAACAGCACGCCGGGCAGGGCCCAGGCGAGGCGCGGCCGGCCGACCTTGGCGCGTCGAGACGCGGCGCCTTGGCGCTGCTGGGGCTTGGTGGCGGGAGCAGTGAGAGTCATCAGCCGACGTTCTTCTGAAGGTTCGTCATGTCACTCTCGAACTGCGAGACCGACACCTGACCGGCGAAGAACCTGCCGACCTCGGTGTCGAGCGGAGTGCCGACGGTGGTGGGCAGCGCCTGGTCCCAGGAGAGCTGGAAGGACGGAGCCTTCTGCACGGTCTGGTACTGGAACTGGAGGAACTGCGAGTTCGGGTAGCTCGGCAGTAGCGCCCCGGCGTCGGTGTTCGTGGGCATGTTGCCGCCCGCCAGCTGATCCTTCTCGTACGAAGTCTGCGTCATGAACTGGACGAACTTGATGGCCGTGGCCAGGTTCTTGGTCCTCGCGGAGATCGACCAGTAGTTGGCCGGGTTGCCGACCACGTCCGCCGGATCACCGGTACCGCCCGGGACGGTGGGGAAAGTCGTCCAGGCCTCGTCGTTCTCGGCGAACGAAGCGTGGTTGGTGACCTGGTTCGCGTAGTCCCACGAGCCCATCAGCTGCATGCCGGCCTTGCCGGTGCCCAGCAGCGTCGGCGCGGCGTTGCTGGTGTAGTTCTCTGAGGTGAAGGTGCTGCCGAACGCACCCTCCTTGATCAGGAGGTTGATGTCGTTCAGCGCCGTGCTCATGGCCGGATCGCTCCAGGCCGAGGCGTCGCCGCTCTGGATCTTCTGGAAGACGGAGGCACCGCCCACCCGGTCGAGCAGGTACTCGAGCCACATCAGCGAGGGCCAGTTGTCCGAGTCGCCGAGCGCGAACGGGGTGATGCCGTGCGCCTTGAGCGTGGTGACCGCGGTCTGCATCGCGTCCCAGGTGTTCGGCGCCTGGAGGCCGTACTGGGCGAAGAGGGTCTTGTTGTAGAACAGCACGACCGGCTGCATCCCGCGCATCGGCACGCCGTAGTCCTTGCCGTCGACCGCGCCGGCGGAGACCACCGACGGCAGGAAGGCGTCCTTCAGCGGAGCCTCGTTGAAATACGGCGTCAGATCGACGAGCTGGTCGGCCTTCACGTAAGGCTCGATGCTGCCGCCGCCCCAGTTGAAGAAGACGTCCGGCGCGACGGGAGAGCTCATCACCATGCGGAGCTTGGAGGCGTAGTTCGCGCCGGGCACGGTGACAAGCTTGACCTGCACCTTGGAGGTCTTGTTAAAGTCACTTACGGCCTGTTGCTGAACATCGGTGGAACCGTCGCCATAGGTGTAAACGACGAGAGCCCCGTCCCCGCCCAAAGACGAGGAATTGCATCCCGCGGCGGTGAGCGTCAGGCCCGACACCACGGTGAGCGCCAGCGCCGTGCGCGAGAATCGACCGCCGAAACGGCGCGAGATCCCTCGCATTCCGGACTTCGTTGTCACCGGGTACCTCGCCTGAGCTCGAAAGTTTCGTGCATTCTATCGAATCTTGCAGGAAAGTTAACCGGGCAGATTTTCGATGTCAAGTGCGGTTTCCACAGAGCGGAACAAGCAAGGATCGACAACCGGCGCCGATACGAGTCGGCGACAGGCACTGCCGGATCGGCCGCCCAGGGGCTATGATCAAGCCCGTGACCTCACGCGTAATCCCCGCACAGGCTACCGGCGGCTCGGCCGGCAGCCCGCTCGGCGAGTCAGCCACCCTCGCCGACATCGCCCGGGCCGCCGGGGTTTCGACTCCGACAGTTTCGAAGGTGCTCAACGGCCGTGCCGACGTCGCCCCCGCGACGAGGGAGCGCGTCGAGGCGCTGCTGCGCGCCTGCGGCTACCGCCGCCGCTCCATCCAGGCCGCGCCGCTGCTCGACCTGGTCTTCCACGAGCTCGAGAGCGCCTGGGCGATGGAGGTGATCCGCGGCGCCGAGCAGGTCGCGCACCAGGAGGGCCTGAGCCTGGTGCTGTCCCAGTCCGCCGGCCGCCTCACCCCGGGCCAGACCTGGCTGGACGGAGTCCTCGCCCGCCGCCCCACCGGCGTGCTGCTGGTGCTCTCCAAGCTGGAGCCCGCGCAGCGCGACCAGCTCGCGACCCGCGAAATCCCCTTCGCCGTGATCGACCCGGCCGGCGAACTCGAGCCCGACGTCCCCGCCGTCGGCGCCACCAACTGGCAGGGCGGCCTCGCCGCCACCCGCCACCTGCTCGAGCTCGGCCACCGCCGCATCGGCGTCGTGGCCGGCCCCGACCGGATGCTGTGCAGCCGCGCCCGCGTGGACGGCTACCGCGCCGCCCTCGAGACCGCCGGCGTCAAGTTCGACCCGAACCTGGTGCGCGCCGGCGACTTCCACCACGAAGCCGGCAACGACTGCGGCCGGCAGCTGCTCGAGCTCGAAGACCGCCCCACCGCCATCTTCGCCGGCAACGACCAGCAAGCCCTCGGTGTCTACGAAGCCGCCCGCGAGCTCGGCCTGCGCATCCCCGACGACCTCAGCGTCGTCGGCTTCGACGACCTCCCCGCCGCCCGCTGGGTCGGCCCGCCCCTGACCACCATCCGCCAGCCCCTGGCCGAGATGGCCGCCGAAGCCGCCCGCATCGTCATCGGCATGGCCCGCGCCAACGACCGCGGCCCCTCCGCCAACCGCGTCGAACTCGCCACCGAGCTCGTCATCCGCAGCAGCACCACCCCGCCCCGCCGCTAGCGCGCCGCGAAGCCCCGCCGCTAGCGCGCAGCGAAGCCCCGCCGCTAGCGCGCAGCGAAGTTCGCCGCGGCGGGTGCCGCGAAGTTCCGCCGCGCCGGGTGCCGAGGCGCGGCGCGCCGAGGCCCCTCCGAGGCACCCCGCAGCGGGCGGGGAAGCCGGCGCGGGCACGCGGCGCGGGCGGAAGCGCGGCGGAGCCCACGCGGATGGGCGGCGCTGGAGCGCGAAACTGCGGCGGCGCGGAAGCACGCCGGTACGACGCGAACGCCGGGGCGCCACGGAAGCACGCCGCCGCAGAAGCATCGAGCCGCGAATCCGCAGCACGAAAGTCAGGCGCAGCAGAACCGCTGAGCCAGGGAGTGTGGCGCAGCAGCACTGCCGGGCATCGAGGCACGAAGGCCGCTCCGAGCGACAAGACGCGAACCGCTTCCGAGCGCCGGACTTATGAGCAGTCGAGCCAGCGACATCCGCCGCGTCCCCGAACCGCCGAGAGTGACGCCTACCGCGTCGCCGAGCACAGAGGCACGAAGCACCCTCCATGCGACGAGGCACTAGATGACTGATCGGGTTTCATTGCGTGGGGGTGGCGAACCCGTCGATCTGCTGTGAACGATCACGAAGGGTGTCCAGGCTGGATAGCGAATAACCAATCTCACCTGGGAGTTCGCTATGCACATCGACCTGGACACCCTTCTGACTGCACTCTACGTGGCGCTGACCGACTGCATCATGCCTTCGCTGGAATCCGCCCCCGACCGCCCCGGTCGACCGCCGGAGGTTACCGACGCCGAGGTCGTGTGTATCGCCGTAGCCCAAGCCCATCTGCGCTTCAACGACGAGCGCCACTGGATCCGCTCGGCCCCGAAGCTGATCGGGCACCTGTTTCCCAGGCTCTTGTCTCAATCGCAGTACAACGTGAGACTGCGCGCCGTGGGCCCGCTGATGCAGCACACGGTGTTCTACCTCGCGACCGCGTGCCCCTCCAGTCAGGACGTGGTCCGTCTGATCGACGGGACCAAGGTGATCTGCGGAACCTCGCGCACGACGGTGCGCTGCTCGAACCTGTTCGGATACGCCGGCTACGGCTACGACAAGTCCCACAGTGTGTACTTCTGGGGCTGCAAACTCCTCCTCGAGGTCACCGCTGACGGCCTGGTCACCGGGTTCGTCCTGGTCAACCCGAAACTCATCGACGAGCGCCGGGCCGTGCTCCTGATGCAGGAACAGCCATACACGACGATGCCCCACGCCACCACGGCCGTGGGCGACAAGGGGTTTCGCAGCAAACCCTTCGAAGCGGAACTCCTCGATCAAGGCGTCGTCCTGGTGCGCCCGGCGATGCGCAACGAGACAGATCCGGGGGTGTTTCCCAAGTGGTTTCGCAACCGGGTCGAATCCGTCATCGACACCCTCAAGGGTCAACTCGGCATCGAGCATCCAGGAGCACATGAACCGTCCGGACTGTTCGCCCGCGTAGTCCAGCGCATCCTGGCCCTGAACGCCGCCGTCTGGCACAACTGGAGCACCGGCGCGCACGTCAAGCGCTCCCTGATCGCCTACGACCACTAACCAACGACCCGACCAGCCAAAACGCTCGCGCCACCCCCGCGCAATGAAACCCGATCAGTCATCTAGCCGCTTCCGAAACACCGGGTCCACGAGCCGTCGAGCAAGCCTCACCCCGCCGCGTCGTCGAGGTCCTGCAGTGCGGAAACGCCCCCCCCGAAGCATTACGGCACAACGCGCGGACATGCCGTGGAGTTGCCCCAGCGCGGCGCCAGCACGCCCGCCACGTCAGCGAAGATCTTCAGCCGCAGCGCCTCCGCGTCGCTCCCCCCATAAATTTGCTGAGGCGCAGCGGTCGGTCCGTCGAGTCGCCGGGCGCGGGGCGGCCCCTCGTGCGCGGCGCATCTCACGGGACGCGGCTCTTCATGTCGAAGCGCTGAAATCTTCACGCACAGCGGCGCCGGCGGCCATGGACTCGTTGGCCGTGAGGTCGACGGCTGCGGCATGGCTCGCGTCCGGCACGACCAAAGCGTCCGGCTGACCTTGGGGCCCCCTCCCCGCCCCCACCCCACCCCTCCCCCGTTTCGCGGCTGACCGCAGCCCGGCGCTCACCGTGACTCGTCTCGGGCACACGACCACCACTGGGCCCACCCGTGACGTGTCCAAGGCTCGTACCTATGGCCACTCCCTGAACTCTGTACGAGCGTCAGACGTGCCACGCTGCTTCCCGCGAGCATCGATGTCTAATATTCGATCTAGGATATGCAAAGGCTCCTCTCGTTTCGACGGCCTCGGCTTCGTTGCCGCAGCGGCGCCTTGCGGCGGCGATTCGTTCGCTTCATCCGAGCTGACGATTCGAAATACTGACCGAAAATTTCGGGCGCTCTGAGAAGGCGAAGCGAGCGCTTCGGATCCGACTCGCCGTTAGAAGGCTTACAAGGGCTTAGTTCGCGCTTCTTGTTTCGCGGCGGCGCGCGCGTGGATGCCGCTCGTGCGTTTCCCGCATTTGTCGGTGCGAGCTCCCGGCGCGGCGGCGTGAATGGAGTGTCGCTGGCTTCTACCAATGCCGCGCACGAGCGCTGGCGGCTCCAACGGACGCCGTTGTGTTGGGAGCCGAATAGTGCGGCTGGCCACATGCTGGTTAGCGCGGTTCCCCACACACCCGGCCGCGATAGTTGGGCCGCCGCGCCGAAGCCGACAAGCATCGCGGCGAGCGCCGTTGTCCACTGCATGGTCCTCCCTCTTGCTATTGCCCTGCCCGTCACCCTGTGAAATTACCCGATATCTTGAGAGTAGCGATGCCTTGTGGTGTATGCGAGGTATTGGGAAATTTCTTAGGAAGCTGGCCGCTATGAGGTCCGTGTGCACGCTTGGGATGTGGGCCGGACGTACCGCGTCGCGTACGCCGTCGGGAATACATGATTAGTCATGCATGTTCCACTCGGCAGTGACCGCGAGCCCATCGGCACACGGCGGGCACCCCTGAGAGTTGGAGGACAGGACATGCAGTTCGGGATCTTCTCCGTCAGCGACGTCAGCCGGGATCCGACGACCGGGCGCACACCGAGCGAGGGCGAGCGGATCGACGCGGTCGTCGAGATGGCGGCGCATGCCGATCAAGCGGGCCTGGACGTCTTCGCGGTCGGCGAGCACCACAATCCGCCGTTCTTCGACTCCTCGCCGACGACCCTGCTCTCCTTCATCGCGGCGCGGACCCAGCGCATCATCCTTTCGACCTCGGTCACTCTGGTCACCACCAATGACCCGGTGAAGATCGCCGAGGACTACGCGATGCTCCAGCATCTCGCCAAGGGCCGGATGGACCTGATGCTCGGCCGAGGGAACACCGTGCCGGTCTACCCGTGGTTCGGCAAGGACATCCGCAAGGGGGTGCACCTCGCGCTGGAGAACTACAACCTCCTGCATCGGCTGTGGCGCGAGGACGTCGTCGACTGGAACGGGGACTTCCGCACGCCGCTGCAGGGCTTCACCTCGATACCGAGGCCGCTCGACGACGTGCCGCCCTTCGTCTGGCACGGATCCATCCGCACACCGGAGATCGCGGAGCAGGCCGCGTACTACGGCAACGGCTTCTTTGCCAACAACATCCTCGCGCCGAACGGCAACTTCAAGCCGCTGGTGGACTTCTACCGGAAGCGCTACGAGCACTACGGCCACGGCCGCGCGCAGGACGCCATCGTGGGCCTCGGTGGGCACTCGTACATCGCCAAGCGCTCGCAGGATGCTTACACCGCCTACCGGCCGTACTTCGAGAACAACCCGCACGGCATCCGGATCCCGCTCGAGGACTGGACTCAGGCGACGCCGACGAGCGTGGGCAGCCCGCAGGAGGTCATCGACAAGACCCTGACGTTCCACGACCTGTTCGGCGACTACCAGCGCCAGCTGTGGGTCGTCGACGGCTACGGTCTGCCCCAGGCCGAGGTACTCAAGCAGATCGACCTGCTTGCCGAGGAGGTCGTGCCGGTGCTGCGCAAGGAGTTCGACTCCCGACGCGCGGCAGGGGTGCCCGACGCACCGACGCATGCGTCGCTGGTGCAAGCCAAGTACGGCGACGGACCGGTGCGGCACCCGCGTCCGAACCCGAACCGGGGCGACAACACGACGGGCGCCTCGCCGTACCAGGACACTGACGCTGAGACCACGGCCATCCACCCGACCCCGTGAGAACAGAGAGTGGAAGCCGTGAGCGGCAACGGAGATGGGAGTCGGCATGGACGACCACATGAAGGACGCGCGCACGGATGAACCGAGCGGCGTGCGGCTGGCCACCGAGGCTTGGGAAGCGCTCTTTCGCGCGCAGGTGGTGCTGGCACGCGAGTTCGCCGGCGAGGACGTGTGGGGCGAGCTCACGCGGCAGGACTATGACGTGCTCTACACGCTCTCCAAGTCGTCGGCGGGACTGCGGATGACCGAGATCAATGAGCAGATCATGCTGACGCAGCCTGGTGTATCACGGCTTATAGCCCGCTTGGAGCAACGCGGCTTTGTCGAACGTCGACCGGATCCTGACGATGCTCGTGCGCAACGGATCGGGCTCACCGCGGCGGGACGCGAGGTGCAGCAGGTCGTCGGGCGACGCCACGTGCGGCAGATCGTGCGGGCTATGAACCGTGCGCTCGAGGGCGATCAGCTGCGGCAGCTACACGAACTGTGCAGCGCGTTGATAGCGGGGGCGGGCGCAGCGAAGGTGGAGCGCGAAGGAAAGGCGACCGCAAGCGCGGAGGACAGCTTGAGGGGAGCGAGTCTCCGGCGCGCAGAGGGTGCGGACGCGGAAGGCGGCGCGGCCGGCGTGGGGCGGCGAGGGGGCTCCAGCGGATCAGCGGGATCGCTGTCGGTACCTAAGGCGGGCTTGGGGCGGGCGCCGGACTCGGCGTCGAACTCGGCGGAGCCGGAAGTGCGGGCGGCGACGGAGTGGCAAACCAAGCCCTGAGTAGCGAGCGGGCTCGGGGCTGGGGTGGCGGGCGAAATCGGCGTGGCTGGCGGAGCTGGGGCAACGAGCTGAGCGGAGTAGCGAGCGGGCTCGGGGCTGGGATGGCGGGCAAATCGGCGTGGCTGACGGAGCTGGGGCAACGAGTTGAGCGGAGTAGCGAGCGGGCTCGGGGCTGGAATGGCAGGCGGCAACGGAGCCGCGGGCGGAGAGTTGGGATGAGCGGGAAAGGAACTATGGGATGAGCATGGGCAACGGCGGGAGCGCGGGTGGACAGCCGCGGGGTGACGACGTGCGCGACATCGTCATCATCAGTGCGGGGGTCAGCGAGCCTTCTTCGTCCACGCTGCTGGGTGAGCGGTTGGCCGCTAAGACGCTGGCGGGGCTTCGTGGGCGTGGGGTTGAGGCGCGGGTTTCGACGATCGAGCTTCGGGCGCTGGCGCTGGACGTCGCCAAGTCGAATGTGGCGGGGTTCGTTGTGGACTCACTGCGTCCAGCGGTGGAGCGGCTCGCCGCTGCGGATGGCGTCATTGCGGCGACTCCTGTCTACAAAGCCGGGGTGAGCGGGCTTTTCAAGTCGTTCATCGATGTGCTGGATGACGACCTGCTCATCGGCAAGCCGGTGGCCGTGACGGCTACTGCGGGCAGTGCCCGGCATGCGCTTGTTCCGGACGAACAGCTGCGGCCGCTCTTCGCCTACCTTCGGGCGCTCGTCATCCCGACGGCGCTCTTCGCCGGTCCGGAGGACTGGGGGGCGCCCGCGCTCGGGGAGCGGATCGAGCGTGCTGCCATCGAGCTTGCTGCGCTGGTGGCGAGCGGGGTGGGCGGCGCGATCGCGGCGGAGACGTGGTCGCGGCATGAGCACCGGTTCGGCGGCGCGGCGGGGTCGGCGGCCGGCGGAGACGGGGATGGTGACGCGGGCGGGGACGGGAACGGAAGCGGGGCCAGAGGCGGCGATGAGTTGTCAGGCGTGGATTTCGACTCGGAGTTGATGCGGTTGGCGACTGGGGGCGGGCGCGCGGGCGCGGGGAACTGAGTCCGGAGTGGGAGTGCGGGCGGCTCGGGCGGGCGGGGTAGGCCGCTCGGGCAAACCTGTGGGTGGGGGCGTGAGCGGGCGCGGACAAGACTGGGTGCGTGGGCAAGGGCGAGGTGCGGGCGGTAGGGCTGCGCGTAGACCGGGTGGCGCAGCGCGGTGAGCGGGGGCGGGGGGCGGCGGGGGATGGTCGAGGGGTACTGGACTCGGCTCAGCTCGCCTTGGAGGCATGCGCCATGCGGAACCGGACTCCTACCCTCATGCTGAACAACGGCATCGAGATGCCCGCGCTCGGCTTCGGCGTCTTCCAGACGCCGCCGGAAGTGACGACGGAGGCCGTGCGCGCGGCGCTGGAGACCGGGTACCGGCTGATCGATACGGCTGCCGCTTACGGGAACGAGCGGGAGGTCGGGCACGCTCTGCGGCTGTCGGGGCTGCCGCGGGACGAGGTTTTCGTCGAGACCAAGGTGTGGATCAGCGACTTCGGGTACTCCGAGACGCTGCATGCCTTCGAGAAGAGCGCTAAGAAGCTCGGGCTTGAGCGCATCGACCTGCTCATCCTGCACCAGGCTTTGCCGTCTCGATTCGAGCTGACTCTGGAGGCTTACCGGGCGCTCGAGACGCTGCACGCGGAGGGGCGGGTGCGGGCGATCGGGGTGAGCAACTTCATGGAGGATCATCTCAGCGCTCTGCTTGAGGTGGCGTCGCTGATCCCGGCGGTCAACCAGATCGAGGTGCATCCCTACTTCAGCCAGGTGGGGGTGCAGAAGGCGGATGCGGCGCGGGGGATCGTGACGCAGGCTTGGTCGCCGATCGGGGGGATCACGAGCTACCGCGGGGGCGGGAGCAGGACGTTCGACGATCCGGCGATCGGCCAGATCGCTTCGGATCACGGGAAGACGGCGGCGCAGGTGATGATCCGGTGGCATCTGCAGCAGGGGCGGTCGGCGATTCCGAAGTCGGTGCGGGCGGAGCGGATCGCGGAGAACTTCGACGTGTTCGACTTCGAGCTTTCGACTGCGGAGCTCGACATTCTGGACGGGCTGGACACCGGTGTGCGGGGTGGGCCGGAGCCGGAGGAGGTCACGTTGGAGGCGTTCGGGCGGGAGATCGCGGAGGCGGTTTGATTCCGCTGGTTGACCTTGCGCTGGCCGGGTTCCTAGGCTCGTGACCATGGTGGCTTCTCTCTCTCCGTCGTCCGAACCGTCCGTCCTCGAGCTCGCGGCGGGAGGCGTCAGCCTGCTTCTCGATGTGAGCGGTCCGAGCTTGCCGCGCGTCGTCTACTGGGGGGCGCGTTTGACGCGTGACGCGGATGGCGCGGCGTATTGGGGGACGGAGCGGGCTGCGGGGCTGGTGGCGGGCTTGGGTCATGACGGCTTCGACACGGCTGGGTCGCTCATGCCTACGCAGCTGACCGGCTGGTTCGGCCGTCCGCTGCTTTCCGGGTACCGCGATGGTGGGCAGCTGCCTGTCTCCTTCGCCTTGTCCGGGCCGATCAGCGCCGGGTCGATGACGGATTCTTCGGCCGGGCCGGGCAGCGCGGTCACCTTCGCCGGTGTGGATGACGAGGCGGGTCTGCGGCTGCGCACCGAGATCGAGATGACTGCGCACGGGGTGCTGCGGATGCGGCACACGCTGACGAATGTGAAGCAGACGCCGTATACGCTCGAGCGGCTGACGTGCGCGCTGCCGTTGCCTGCGCAGGCCGCGGAGATCCTGGACTTCACCGGGGGTTGGGCGAAGGAGCGCAGTCCGCAGCGTTCGCCGCTGCGGGATGGCGTGTGGTCACGGGAGAGTCGTCGCGGCCGCACTGGTTTCGACGCGGGGCTGCTGGTCGTCGGCACGCCCGCGTTCGGGTTCGAACATGGGCACGTGTGGGGTGTTCACGCGGCGTGGAGCGGCAATCACGTGCACTACGTGGAGAAGCTGCCGGATGGGCAGACTGTGCTCGCCGCCGGTGAACTGCTGGAGCCGGGCGAGATCCGGCTGGGCGAGGGCGGGGCGTATCAGAGTCCGTGGGTGTACCTCGTGCACAGCGATGCCGGTCTCGACGGCCTCAGCCGGAGCCTGCACGCGAGTATGCGCGCCAGGCCGTCGCATCCGCGTTCACCGCGGCCGTTGACGCTGAACACGTGGGAGGCGGTGTACTTCCAGCACGACGAGGGCACCATGCGGCACCTGGCCGATCTGGCGGCCAAGACGGGCGTGGAGCGGTTCGTGGTGGACGACGGGTGGTTCCTGGGGCGCCGCGGCGACGACGCCGGGCTCGGGGACTGGTACGTCGACGCGGCTGTCTGGCCGGCGGGTCTGCACGGGATCGCCCGGCACGTCAAGGATCTGGGCATGCAGTTCGGGCTCTGGTTCGAGCCGGAGATGGCCAATCCGGATTCCCGGCTGCTGCGCGAACACCCGGACTGGGTGCTGGCCGACGAGCGCCGTCTGCCGCGCGAGCAGCGTAATCAGCACGTGCTCGACCTCGCCCGGCCGGAGGTGTACGGGTATCTGCTGGAGCGGATCAGTTCCCTGGTATCCGAGTACGGCATCGACTACATCAAGTGGGATCACAACCGCGATGTGGCCGCTCCGATTCATGGCGGTGTGCCCGGCGTGCACGCGCAGACCCTGGCCGTCTACCGGCTGATGGACGAGCTGCGTGAGCGGCATCCGGAGCTTGAGATCGAGTCCTGCTCCTCCGGCGGCGCACGCGCGGACCTGGGTGTGCTGGCACACAGCGACCGGGTCTGGGGTTCGGACAACATCGATCCGCTGAGCAGGCAACGGATTCAGCGCTGGACTGGGCTGATGCTGCCGCCGGAGCTGATCGGGTCGCACGTGGGCGCCAGCCCTGCGCACACCACCGGGCGCGAATCGCGGCTGTCGATGCGCTGTGCCACGGCGTTGTTCTGCCACGCCGGGATCGAGGCCGACCTGAGCGCGTGGGCTGAGCGCGACGTGGAGCGGCTGACCGCGTGGTCCGCGGTGTACAAGGATCTGCGTGCTCTGCTGCACACGGGAGACGTCGTGCGCGTGGACCATCCGGACGCGGCGGCCTGGGTGCACGGCGTCGTCTCGCCGAGCCGGGACAAAGCAGTGTTCGCATACGTCCAGCTGGAGCCGAGCATCGGCGACCGGACGGCGCCGATTCGCTTGCCTGGCTTGGATCTCGGCCGCGAATACGTGCTCGAACCGGTTGTGGCCGCGAGTGCGCCGGAGGCCGTGTGGCCTCGGTGGGCCGGGCTTCAGCAGCCTGAGCCGGTTCGGTTGACGGGGGCCGTCCTCGGTCGCGTCGGCGTGGCGGGACCTGCGCTGGCGAACACTCCGGGCGAGGCTTTCGTCTTCACCGTGACCGCTGTCGCGGGCGGCTGATCGGCGCGCGCGACGTCGCAGAGTGCCGCGGGGGCTCAGGCCGCCGCGGCACCGTCGTATTCGGCCTGGGAGTGCAGGACTTGCGGCATCGCGTCCTCGAGCATCTGCACGAACTCCCACAGCTTCTCCGTGGTCGACGCGCCGAGCTCGGTGAGGGTGTATTCGACCCGGGGCGGGATGGTGGAGTGCACGGCGCGCTCGATGAAGCCGTCGCGCTCAAGCGCGTGCAGGCTCTGCGCGAGCATCTTCTCGCTCACCCCGTCCACCCGCCGGCGCAGCTCGTTGAACCTGGTCGGGCCCTCGCGCAGGGCGATGAGCACGAGCGATCCCCAGCGGCCGGTGACGTGTTCCAGCACCGGACGCGACGGGCACAGCTTGCCCAGCACGTCGAAGGGCGGCTCGTTCAGGCCGTCCGCGCTCTCGGTACTCATGCACCCAGGGTAACCCAAGGCGCCCGGAACTCGAAAGTACGATCCACTCGACCGTGCTTTCACTTCGGTTGCGCTTTCCAAAAGTTAGTGCCATCGTGTGGGAGGCAGTCACCAGGCCGTCATCCACCCGAACGGGAGCTCGTCATGATCGTCATCACCGCCGCCAGCGGACAGCTCGGCCGTCTCACCCTCGAAGCGCTGCTGGAGCGCGGCGTGCCGGCCGGCCGGATCCGCGCCGCGGTCCGCGACCGGGCCAAGCTGGCCGACTTCGCCGCCCGCGGGGTCGAGGTCGTCGAGGCCGACTACGCCGACAAGGAGAGCCTGGTCAAGGCCCTGGCCGGGGCCGAGAAGTTCCTGCTGATCTCCAGCGTCGGCTCGAACGAGGAGCGCCTCGCCCAGCATCTGACCGCAGTCGCCGCGGCGCGCGAGGCGGGCGTCGGCCACATCCTCTACACCTCGATTCCCGAGGCGCAGACCAACCCGATCGGCTTCGCCTCGGTGCACAAGGACACCGAGGAAGCGATCCGGGACTCGGGCCTGCCCTTCACCTTCCTGCGCAACAACTGGTACTTCGAGAACACCACCGCGAGCCTTGGCGCCGCACTCGAGCACGGCGCGATCATCGGCTCTGCCGGCGAGGGCCGGATCGGCTACGCGACGCGCGCCGACTACGCCGAGGCTGCGGCGGCCGTGCTGGCGAGCGAGGGTCATGAGGGCAAGGCCTACGAGCTCACCGGCGACGTCGCGATCACCCAGGCGGAGCTGGCAGCGGAGGTCTCCCGGCAGTCCGGCAAGGAGGTTCGCTTCCAGAACCTGTCCGAGGCCGACTACCGGCAGGCGCTCGAAGGCTTCGGCCTGCCGCCGTTCCTGGCCGAGGCGCTCGCCGAGGCTGACGCCCGCATCGCGGAGGGCGCGCTGGCCAAGACGACCGACACGCTCTCGAAGCTGATCGGTCGGCCGACCACGACGCCGGTCGAGGCAGTCGAGCAGGCGCTGGCGGCGCTGGCCACGTCGCGCTGATCGGGCTCTGTATCGTGGGCACGTGTCTCGGCCGATGAATCTCGCAGCGCTGGGGCCGTACTTCGCCGCCGACGTGCACGCACCGGGCTCTCAGCCCGGTGCGCCCTGGCGCCCGATGGCCGAGCTGCTCGACGATCCAGACGTGTCGGCCGGGCGGGTCGAGGCCGTACGCGCGTTTCTCGCCACTGCGGGACAGGTTCCAGCGGAGTCGATCCCATTGCGGGTGGCGGCTTCCGTCACGCACTTGGGTCTGGTCGCGCGCACGCTCTCGCCGGTGTTCGCATTGGCGGTCATGGGCCGCCCTCTCTCGCCGATCGGCCTGCGCGATCTGTACTGGCAGCCGACCCTGGGGAGCATGTTCGCGCTCTCCATCCCGGACAGCGACTCAGGGAGCTACGACGGCAGCGGAGGATTGATCCCGCCTTCGGTGCTCGAACTCAGCGAGCTCATGGGCCGGTTCGGCGTCTCGCCGCGCGTGCTGCGCGGCAATGTCGCCTCCGCGCTCAACGGCGCTTGCATTGCGCTGAGCAGCGCGGATCCGGCCGCAACGACGAACGCCCGGGCCGTGAGGGCCCGGGCGCTGTCAGAATCCGTACTTGCCGATGCGTGGCGGATCACGGTGGAAGGCCGCTTCCAGCGCCGCAGCTGCTGCCTGATCTACCAGGCGGCACCGGATCGCAGAGGCGCGCTGTGCGGCGACTGCGTCCTGCTGCGGCCCGTCGAACCGGATTAGGGAGCCGCCGGAACCGGCTCCTCGCTCGGCGCCGGCTGCTCCTGCGTCGCAGGCTTCTTCTTCCGGCCGCCTCCGCGCAGGAAACGCTCGAGCAGAGCGCCGAACGTCAGCGCGATGACCGTCCAGATCAGCGCCTGGTTCAGCAGCGAGTACCAGCGGAACTTCCACAGCACGTCCGCGTCGAAGCCGGGGTAGACGATCTGGCCGGGCGCGTAGGACGTGCCGTCGACCATGATCGGGGTGGACAGGATGTTGACGATCGGCTGGGGCGTCTCGGTCGAGGCGCGGGCGTAGCCGAACTGGTTGGTGGCCGCGACGTTCGCCGAGAGATCGCCGAGCGAGGGCAGCAACCCGATCAGCACGCCGTAGACCACCAGGAATGCGACGGCCGCGAGGACGACCGAGGTCGTCATCGTGTACCGGCGCGAGAGCCGCCGTGCCAGGAACACGGCCGCCGCGAGCAGGATCAGCGATGCGGCGACCAAGGCCAGGTACAGATGGCCCCGCGTGGTGATGGTGAAGGTATGCCCGATCGCCGGCGGGTTGGCCGGGTACTTCACGTACGGCAGCAGGAACACGCCGACGAAGCCGTAGGCCGCGAGCAGCCACACCAGGGTGCGCGGACGCACCCGGAATCGGCCGTGCACGACCAGATACGCGACCGCTACCAGGGCGCCCATGGCGGCGGAGAACGCGATCAGGCCGGTGGCGATGCCGACGGTGGACTGGACGGTGCGGGAGAAGATCTCCGGTCCGTCCGCGGCGACCGTGCGTCCGGCCGCCTTGTTCAGCGCGGCCAGCGCGTCGTCGCGTCCTGACTCGTAGTCGATGGCCTTGTTGATGACCGGTTCGGCGAAGACACGGGCGAAGACGAACGCGAGCACGCCGGCGAAGACCCCCGCCAGCGCGCCGCGCAGAATCGTGCGGATTTCCACGGGAACCCCGGCTCAGTGGCAGGGGAAGCCGAGGAAGTGCCGCGAGTCGTGCACCCACTCGTGGATGACCATCGTCCGGCCGAAGAGCGAGGTCATGCCCTCGTCGACGCCGACGAAGTAGTAGGCGGCGAGTGCCAGGAAGACGGTGATGCTGAGCAGGGCGATGATCCGGCCGCGGGAAAGAGCCTCGGATGAGATTCCGACCTTGGGAGCCGGGCTGGCGCCGTGCAGGGGGATGGTCGTCATGATACGGATACCTCCTCGGGGGATGGTGCGTCCCTCGCTACGTGGATGGAGCGTCATGACGGCGACAGATCTGACTGACCGCCCCGCGTGGGCGGATCACAGTGGCGCCACCGTGCCGGATTCTCACCGACTTCCGTGCACCGTCATCTCCTGCGGAGTCTAGGGGCGCGGGCCGCGATGGCACAATCCGCGCACCGCCGCGTTCGGAAGCGCCCGGCCCGAGCCCGCGCCCTGGTAGGTTGCTGATATGAGTGGCCTTGCGAACAGTCCGTCGGGACGCGACGACGGCCGACAGCAGGAGATCCTCGACCTGCTGCGGAGGATTCCGCAGCTCGCCGACGTCGGGGATCTCGCTGTCGAGCCGCTGACCGGCGTCCAGAGCCTGAACAACTCCAGCTGGATCGTCACGACGCCGGGACGCTCCGATGCGGTCGAGAAGTTCGTCCTGCGGGTGCCCGAGCCGGGGCGAGCCGCCCACTTGGGTATCGACCGGGCTGAGGAGGCTGCCGCCGCTCGAGCCGCCGCATCAGTCGGCATCGGGCCAGAGGTCGTGTACTGCGACACGACATCCGGCGATATGCTGACACGCTGGGTCACGGGCCGGGCATGGGCCCCCGAGGACCTGCGCGAACCGGAGAACCTTCGCCGTACTGCGGAACTTCTGCGCGCCATGCACGCCGTCACCGACATCCCGGGCGAGCCCGGCGCGGTGTACCGGAGAATCCGGCATCTGATCGGCAACGCCCAACGCCTCGGGTTGGAGATGCCCGCGCATCTGCCCGAAGCGCTGCACCGGCTCGACGATCTCGAAGCGCGCCTCGCGGCGATGACGGACGGACGCTGCGGGCTCAACCACAATGACCTGTGGGCCAACAACATCCTCGGCAGTCCCGAGCGCGTCTGGTTCATGGACTGGGAGTTCGCGGGCGCCGGCGACGGTCTCTACGACTTGGCCAGCGTGTCGATGTCGGGCGGCTACGGTCCGCAGGACGAGGCCCGCCTGTTCAGCGAGTACGGGCTGAGCGGACCGGAGGAACATGCGGCCGTGCAGAGCGCCAAGTGGGTCGTGCGCTTCTTCGAGGGCGCGTGGTCGCTCACCATGCATCAGCTCACGTCGTCGAGAGCACCGAACGCGGCGAACGGGCCGATCCCGGCGAACGCCGCTACATCAGGGTTCGACTATTTCGGCCACGCGACGTACATGCTCGATGCGGTCGCGGACGGCCCGGATCCGGTGGGTTAGCGGCCCGGATTAAGCGGTATCTTCCCACCGCGCCCCCGGCGTTCATCGACTCGGCCAGCCGACGCGTCGCATCGTTCACGAGGCCGTCCCACGCCGTGCCGACACTGTCGGCAAGCACCATGAATACGCCCGTCATAGGCCTGTGCAGCCTGTCGCCCCGGCAAGGAAACGCATGAAACTGGCTGTCCAAGACGACGTACCCGAGCAGCCGGCCGCGCCGCTGCCGGACGCCGCCCCGAAGCCGCTGCTCGACACGCCGCAGACGCGCGCGGCCTCCCTCACCATGTGGACATTCGTGGTCCTGCCGCAGCTGTGCCTGCTCGCGGCCATCCCGTTCGCCTGGGGCTGGGGGCTGTCCCCGCTCGACGTAGCGCTGGCAGTGCTCTGCTACTGCGTTTCAGGCATCGGTGTCACCGTCGGATACCACCGGTGCTTCACCCACCGCGCCTTCAAAGCGAAGCGGGGACTGCGGATCGCGCTTGCCGTGGCCGGTTCGCTCGCGATCGAGGGCTCGCCGGTGCAGTGGGTGGCCAACCACCGCCGCCACCACGCCTTCGCCGACCGGGAGGGTGATCCGCACTCGCCGTGGCGGTACGGCACCGACTCCCGCGCCATCGTCAAGGGCCTGCTTTACGCGCACATCGGCTGGATGCTGCGGCGGGAGCTGAGCAACCGGGCCAGGTTCGCGCCGGACATCGCCGCGGACCGCGACCTGCGCCTCGTCGGCCGGCTGTTCGGCCCGCTGACCTTGGTCTCCCTGCTCGGGCCGGCTCTGGTCGGCTATCTGGCGACCGGCACCGCGCACGGCGCGCTGGAGGCGTTCTTCTGGGCCGGGATCATCCGGATGGGGCTGCTGCACCACATCACCTGGTCGGTGAACTCGGTCTGCCACGTCGCGGGCAAGCGTCCGTTCCGCTGCCGCGACCGGGCCACCAACTTCTGGCCGCTGGCGCTGCTCTCGTTCGGCGAAAGCTGGCACAACGGCCACCACGCGGATCCCAACTCGGCCCGGCACGGCATCCTGCCCGGACAGATCGACCCCTCGGCACGGGTCATCTGGCTGTTCGAGCGCCTGCATTGGGCGTACGACGTGCGACAGCCGCGGGTAACCGTGGAGCCACCCAGCGCAGGTACGTAGCGGCGACGGCATCGGCCTCTACCGGTCGCTCGGGTTCGCCGAACCCCGCTACCCCGCGCTGCAGCTGCGGATGGCGCGAACCGCCGGGTAGCGCCTGGAGCGAGGCGGCGAGAAGCAGATCTCACCGACCGCGCGCGTCAGCACTCGATGACGTTGACGGCCAGGCCGCCGCGCGCCGTCTCCTTGTACTTCACGCCCATGTCCGCGCCGGTCTCCTTCATGGTCTTGATGACCTTGTCCAGCGAGACGTGGTGCCGGCCGTCGCCGCGCAGCGCCATCCGGGCGGCGGTGACGGCCTTGACCGCGGCCATGCCGTTGCGCTCGATGCACGGGATCTGGACCAGGCCGCCGACCGGGTCGCAGGTCAGGCCGAGGTTGTGCTCCATGCCGATCTCGGCGGCGTTCTCCACCTTCTCCGGTGCCCCGCCGAGCACCTCGGCCAGCGCGCCGGCCGCCATCGAGCAGGCCGAGCCGACCTCGCCCTGGCAGCCGACTTCGGCCCCTGAGATGCTCGCGTTCTCCTTGTACAGCATGCCGATCGCGCCCGCGGCGAGCAGGAAGCGGACCACGCCGTCCTCGTCCGCGCCGGGGACGAAGGTCATGTAGTAGTGCAGGACGGCCGGGATGATGCCGGCGGCGCCGTTCGTGGGGGCGGTCACCACCCGGCCGCCGGCCGCGTTCTCCTCGTTCACGGCCATCGCGTAGAGGGTGACCCACTCCATCGCGTTCGCCGGGTTGATCCCCTCGGTCCGCAGCGCCCGCGCGGCGATGGCGGCGCGGCGGCGGACCTTCAGGCCGCCGGGCAGGATGCCCTCGCGGCCGAGGCCGCGCTCCACGCACTCGCGCATCACCCGCCAGATCTCCAGCAGGCCCTCGCGCACCTCGGCCTCGGAGCGCCAGGCCTTCTCGTTCTCCATCATCAGGGCACTGATCGACAGGCCGGTCTCCGCGGTCAGCCGCAGCAGGTCCTCGCCGGTGCGGAAGGGGTAGCGCAGCTCGGTGTCGTCCGGAACGATCCGGTCCGCGCCGATCGCGTCCTCGTCCACGACGAAGCCGCCGCCGACCGAGTAGTACGTCTTCTCCAGCAGCGGGCGGCCCTCGCCGTCGTACGCGCACAGCGTCATACCGTTGGCGTGGTAGGGCAGGGCGCGGCGGCGGTGCAGGATCAGGTCGTCCGGCTCGTGGAAGGCGATCTCGTGCGCGTCGCCTATCTCGGTGGCGAGCAGGCGCAGGCGGCCGGACTCGCGCACCCGGGCCACTTCGAGATCGGCCCGGTCCACCTCGACGGTGGCCGGGGACTCACCCTGCAGGCCCAGCAGCACCGCCTTGGGCGTGCCGTGGCCGTGGCCGGTGGCGCCGAGGGAGCCGAACAGTTCGGCCCGCACCCGTTCGGTCTGGGCGAGCAGGCCCTGGGACTTGAGCCGCCGGGCGAACATGCGCGCGGCGCGCATCGGGCCGACGGTGTGGCTGGAGGACGGACCTATGCCGACCGAGAACAGGTCGAACACGCTGATCGCCATTGATCACTTCTCCAGCTGCGGGGGGGGTGGGGCAAAGATCCATGATAACAAGCTCATGCCCTGCCGAACGCGAGCGCGTGTGCGCAGCGGGTGACGGAGCCGCTACAGCACCCCGACCAGTCGCAAGTCGAGGGCGGTGTGCCGCTTGCCCGAGCCGGGCGTCCGCACCGCCTGGGCCAGCGCCTTCTCCGAGCCGACCAGCACCACGAGCTTCTTCGCCCGGGTGATGCCGGTGTAGAGCAGGTTCCGCTGGAGCATCATCCAGGCGCTGGTGGTGACCGGCATCACTACCACCGGGTACTCGGAACCCTGCGACCGGTGCACGGTGACGGCGTAGGCGTGCTGGAGCTCGTCGAGCTCGGCGAAGTCGTACGGGATCAGCTCGTCTTCGTCGGTGCGCACGGTCAGCCGCTGCTCCTCGGCGTCGATCGCGGTGACGATGCCGCCGGTGCCGTTGAACACGCCGTTGCGGCCTTTGTCGTAGTTGTTGCGGATCTGGGTGACCTTGTCGCCGATGCGGTACGTGCGGCCGCCGAAGCGCCGCTCCGGTGCGCCGTCGACGTGCGGGGTGAGCTCCTGCTGCAGCAGCAGGTTGAGGTTGCCGGCGCCGGCCGGGCCGCGGTGCAGCGGGGTGAGCACCTGCACGTCGCGGCGCGGATCGACGCCGAAGCGCTTCGGGATCCGGTGCACGGCCAGGTCGACGACGAGGCGGGCGGCCGGCTCGGCCTCGTCCTGGAGGAAGAGGTGGAAGTCGTCGAACTCGCGCAGCCGGGGCGGGCGGCCGGCGTTGATGCGGTGCGCGTTGACCACGACGCCGGACTCCTGCGCCTGCCGGAAGACCTGGGTCAGGCGGACCCGCGGGATCGGTTCGGCGGCCAGCAGGTCGCGCAGCACCTCGCCCGCGCCGACGCTCGGCAGCTGGTCCACGTCGCCGACCAGCAGCAGGTGGGTGCCCGGGCCGACCGCCTTGGCCAGCTTGTTGGCGAGCAGCACGTCCAGCATCGACGCCTCGTCCACCACGACGAGGTCGGCCGGCAGCGGCCGGTCCCGATCGAACGCCGCGTCCCCGCCCGGCTTGAGCTCGAGCAGCCGGTGCACCGTCGCCGCCTCGGCGCCGGTGAGCTCGGCCAGCCGCTTGGCCGCGCGGCCGGTCGGCGCGGCCAGCACCACCTTGGCGCCCTTGGCCCGGGCGAGCTCGACCACCGAGCGGACGGTGAAGGACTTGCCGCAGCCGGGGCCGCCGGTGAGCACCGCCACCCGGTGGGTGAGCGCGAGCCGCACGGCCTGCTCCTGCTCGGGCGCGAGCTCGTTCCCGGTGCGGCCACGCAGCCAGGCCAGGGCCTTGTCCCAGTCCACGCCCTGAAAGACGGCGAGCTTGTCGTCGGGGGCGCGGAGCAGATCCAGCAGCTGCCGGCTGAGCGCGGCTTCGGCGCGGTGGAAGGGCACCAGGTAGATCGCCTCGGTGGAGCTGAACTCGCCGGGCAGGATCTCGCGGACGGCGCCCTCGAGCCCGAGCAGCTCCTCCAGGCAGTCGGCGCACAGCCGCTCGTCCACCTGCAGGATCTTCACGGCCTGCTCGATCAGCTTCTCCTTGGGCAGGAAGCAGTTGCCGGCGTCGGTGGCCTGGGAGAGCGCGTACTGCAGGCCGGCTTTGACCCGCTCCGGGCTGTCGTGCGGGATGCCCACGGCCACCGCGATCGCGTCGGCGGTCTTGAAGCCGATGCCCCAGACGTCCGCGGCGAGCTTGTAAGGCTCCTGCTTCACTACGTCCACGGCCTCGTCGCCGTACTCCTTGTAGATCCGCACCGCGATCGAGGTGGACACGCCCACGGATTGCAGGAAGACCATCACCTCCTTGATCGCCTTCTGCTCCACCCACGCGGCCGCGATCAGCTTGGTGCGCTTGGGCCCGAGGGTCGGCACCTCGATCAGCCGCTCGGCGTCGGTCTCGATGATCTCCAGAGTCGTGACGCCGAAGTGGGCCACGATCTTCTCCGCCGTCTTCGGGCCGATGCCCTTGATCAGGCCCGAACCGAGGTAGCGCTCGATGCCCTGGACCGTGGCCGGCAGCACGGTGGTGTAGTTCTCGACGTGGAACTGGCGGCCGTACTGCGGGTGCGAGCCCCACCGCCCGCGCATCCGCAGCGACTCCCCCGGCTGCGCGCCGAGCAGCGCGCCGACCACGGTGAGCAGGTCCGCGCCGCGGCCGGTGTCGACCCGGGCGACAGTGTAGCCGTTGTCCTCGTTGCTGTAGGTGACGCGCTCGAGTACGCCTTCGAGCACAGACAGCCCGAAGCCGGGGACGAGTTCGTCCCCGGCTTCGGTGCTGTTCTTCGTGGCCACGCCCATAATCTAGCGTCCCGGGCCGACAAACCGTCGCTGCCGTGGGCGCTACTCGGAGATCGTCACCGTGGCCGTGCCGTCGGCGTTGAACACCACCGTTCCGTCGTCCTCCAGGTCGGTGGGCTGGTCGCTGAAGGTCTGGTCGTCGTCGAAGTAGTCGGTGTAGTCCCCGCTCTCCGACGCGACGGTCCCGTCCGCGGTCCAGTCGAAGCTGCCGTCCGACTCCGAGGAGCTCAGATCGACGTCCACGGTGCCGACGGTCGTGATGGTCCAGGTGACGTTGTTGCAGAGGTAGTAGTCGTAGTAGTTGTCGATGCCGCAGTCGCCCTCGCCGGTCTCGGCCTGGGTGGCGCAGTCGTCGAGCGCGTCGCTGTAGGCCTTCTGCACCGCGGCTTGGCCGGCGCTGCTGAGCGACGGGTCGGGCAGGGTGACGTTCTGCTCGTCCCCGTCGCCGTAGACGGCGTAGGTCTCGCCGTCCTCGGTGTGGTCCTGCGGCACGATCGTGGTGGACTCGGCGGCGAAGTCAGGGTTCTTCGGCTCGGCGATGACGTGCGCGCCGGGGAAGACCAGGACGCCGTCCTGGGCCGTGAACGACACGCCGTCCACGGTCGCCGTGCTCGACCAGCCGCCCTGCACGTCGACGTACAGGTACGGGTTCGGCAGCACCCACTTGCCCTGGGCGTTCTGGACGGCCAGGTACAGGTCGTCGAGCTGCTTGCCGTGCACCGTGTACTTGACGATCACGACCGTCAGGTTGCTGCCGGGGATCTTGGCGCTGGCGAACTGCTGCTGCTCCTCGGCCGTCGGCTTGCGGGTCGAGACCACGGAGAAGTTCGACGGCCGGTTCGACGCGTCGGCCAGGGTCGCGGCCGAGTCGATCACCTTGAGATCGGTGACCGTGTTGACGGCCAGCGCCTCGGCGTCCTTTGCGTCGCCCGCGGCGAGGTCGTTGAAGTAGGACGTGACCGCTCCGCCGGGTCCGTTCTCGGAACCGCCGGCGATGAAGTGGTAGGCGAGGAATCCGCCGCCCGCGAGCACCACCAGGACCAGTGGAACGACGATCTTGCGCTGCAACCTGTTGCGCAGTCCGGGCTGGCCGGGGACGCCCGGCTGCTGCGCCCACTGGCCGGTCGGCTGTCCGGGCGTGGCCCACTGAGCCGGGTACTGCTGTTGCGGATACGGCTGCGCGTACTGCTGCGGATACTGCTGGGCGTAGGACTGAGCCGGATCCGCCTGGCCCGGCGGCGGGAACTGCGGGGTCTGCGATGAGTCCGGCGGCAGCTCGTGCGTGCCCGAGCCCTCCTGCGGCAGCGGCACGGTCGGGCCCTGGCCGGACTGCCCGGTCTGGCCGAGCTGCTCGGTCTGCCCGGTCTGGCCGAGCTGCTCGGTCTGCCCGGAGTGGCCGAGCTGCTCAGTCTGCTCGGTCTGTCCCCACGGAGCCTGCTGCTGCATCTGCGCGTACTGCTGTTGCGGCGGCTGGGGCTGCTGCAGCTGCGGCTGAGCGAACTGCTGGGGGTATTGCTGCTGGTACTGCTGCTGCTGGGCCAGGTACTGCTGGTACTGCGCGTACTCCGGCGTCCCCTGCGGCGGAATGCCGGCCGGCGGACGCGGCGTCGCCGGCTGGAACCGGTGGCCGAGCGAGAGCGAGAGCGCGACGTATGCCAACAGGAACCACAGCGCGCTCAGTCCGAGGGCGCCGAGCAGGCTCGGGCCGAGCGAGACCGTGACGTTCATCCCGCCGAGTCCGCCGGCGTTGCCGCTGAAGTTCACCGAGAGCGCGCCGAGCAGGACGACGACCAGCGCGGCGACCAGACCCACGACGATCGAGCGCCAGGCGCCGTTCGGCGCGTACTCGTCCCGGTTCACCGCGAAGCGGCGAGTGGTGCGGGCGAGGACGGCGGGCGCGAGCGTACCCACGATGACGCCGCCGAGCAGCAGCCAGACGCCCCACGGGTGCACGCCCTGGAAGATGCCGAGCCCGGTCGAGCCGGACGTCGGAGAGCCGTCGAAGGTGTCGCCGGTGCTCTGGCCGAGCACGCTGGCGCCGACTCCGCCGCCGACGAACAGGGTCACGCCCATGCCGATAAAGCTGCCGTACACCGCCAGGTTCGGCAGCAGCACGAGCAGGCCGAGCAGCAAGGCGGTGCGGTACGGGCCGGTGGACGGGTCGGAGAAGGCCTCGATGGCCAGCCAGATCCACAGGCCGACCGCGATCAGCGTCCCCATGACGCTCATCTGCTGCCAGGCGGTGCGCACGGCCGGACGCCACAGGGTGATCGCGGCCTTGACGCGATCCGCGCGCGCGTCCGAGGTGGTCTCGGCGTGCAGCCACACGCCGAACCGGCCGAGCAGCCCGACCGCGAGGGTCAGCAGCAGCGGGCCGAGGAAGACGAAGCCGGGGCTGAGCCCGATCGAGCCGGACATTGCGCCGAAGCCGAGATCGGAGCGGATCGCGTTGCTTTCGAACGCATTGTCCACCTGGGAGGTGAGCGCCAGGATCATCAGGATCAGCGAGACGCCGAGTCCGGTCAGCGCGCTGCGCAGGAACAGCTGGGCGAGGTTCTGGCTGGGCAGTTGCCGCTCGCGACGACGCGCGAGCACGTAGATGAGGAAGAGCACGACGATCGTCAGCGCCCAGACGGTGATCCGCAGGGTGATGTTCAGCGAGGCGTCCAGGCCCAGGCCCTCGCTGTCGTCGGTGCTCAGGCTGCCGGAGCCGGTGATCGGCGCGCCGAGGCTGGCGCCGAGGAGCCAGGCGCTGAGCTTGTAGGCGTAGCTCGCGGGCACGTGCGCGTTGGCGATTCCGGCGTAGACGACCAGGAGCAGCGCGACCAGGACGCTGACGAACCCGACCGCGAGGGCGCGCACGGCGTCGTACGCCGAGGCCAGGAAGTCGAATCCGGTCAGCGGTGGCGGGCCTGAGCGCCGGGCGGGCGCCGGAGGCTGCGGCGGATACTGCTGGAACTGGGTCTGGTACGGCGATGCGCCCTGGTAGGGCGGCGGAGGGTACTGGCCCGGGATCCCCGCGGCCTGCTGCGGGTTCTGCGCCTGCTGCGGGAACTGCTGCCCTTGCTGCGGGAACTGGGCCTGCTGCGGGATCTGTCCCTGCTGCGGGTACTGGGCCGCGGCAGGGGGCTGGTTCGGGTACGCGCCGGACGCGTCCGGGCCACCGACCTGGGGTGCGTCGACTTGAGGCACACCGACCTGGGGCGCGGGCGCGGCCGCCTGCTGCGGCACCACTTGCGTCGCCGCTGCCTCGACCGGAACCGTCGTTTCGGCCTGCGGCCGCAGCTGCGGAACCACCATCGTCGGCTCGGCGGCCGGCTCGGCGTCGGTCGCGGGCTCCGGCTCAGCCACAGCCTCGCGGGTCGGCACGATCTCGGTGACCGCCGCCACCTCGGTGATCTCTTCGACCTCTACCTCCGCCACCTCGCCGGCCTCCGGCGCGTGCGCCGCCGGCTGTGCGTCTTCGACCTCCGGAACTTCGTCCGCTCCCGCCTGAGCGTCCGTCGGTTCCGGTGCGTACTGCGGATCGTCGTTCTCCGACAACGTTCCTCTCCCCTCCAGAAAATGACCCCACGGCTCCGCTGATCTCCGGACAGTCTCGCCCCACCTCTTCGGGACCGCCCCCCGGGGCCGCGCAGCGTGCGGCCTAGAGCCCGTCCGGGTACAACGTAGGTCCAATCAGGGCCGATGCGCGAAGACCCGGGCGGAAATGTTATCCATCTGTGCGTCCGCGCGCGCCGCTGAGAATGCGCGGGCGCGCGGCCGCGGCTGGGTAGGCTCAGATCATGCGTGCCGAGTTCGAACCGGTGGCCAGTGCGCCCCGGGATTTCTACCGACTGCTCACCGCGCTGGTCACCCCGCGCCCGATCGCCTGGGTCTCCAGCCGCTCTCCCGAAGGGGTCGACAACCTCGCTCCCCACTCGTTCTTCACCGTCGTCGCATCGGATCCGCCGATGGTCGCGTTCTCCTCGGTGGGCCGCAAGGACACACTGCGCAACGTGAAGGCCACCGGGGAGTTCGTGGTGAACCTGACCACCGCCGCGTTGACCGAGCAGGTGAACCTGACCGGGACCGACTTCCCGCCGGAGCTCAGCGAGTTCGACACGGTCGGGCTGGGGCGCGAGCCGAGCGTCCGGGTGGCGCCGCCGCGGGT
Organism: Actinospica robiniae DSM 44927; assembly: GCF_000504285.1. Lineage (NCBI taxonomy): Bacteria > Bacillati > Actinomycetota > Actinomycetes > Catenulisporales > Actinospicaceae > Actinospica > Actinospica robiniae. The sequence continues at coordinate 4,270,976 of NZ_KI632511.1, forward strand.
CTCGGACGCGCCGGCCGCGCTCGAGTGCGTCGTGCACACGCTGGTGGAGCTCGGCGACTCGACGCTGGTGATCGGCCGGGTGCTGGTGGCCGCGGTGGCCGAGGAAGTGATGGTGGACGGGCATCCGGACATCAACCTGCTCCGGCCGATGGCCCGGCTGGGCAAGGACGAGTGGTCCGAGATCGGCGAGGTGCGCTCGCTCGCCCGGGTGCGCTACCGGGACTGGTCCGAGCAGGCGGGGCCGGGCCCGGAGGGTTCCACATCCCGGGAAGGCTCTTGACACGAGGTTGCCGTGAGGTGAACTCTGTAGGACGGTTCCGGTCAATGTCGACCGGAACCTCTGTGCTTCTCCGGGCCGTGCGCGCCGGAGATCCGGCTTCTCCCCGTGGCCCGTCGCGCTAGCGGCGGGTGCGGGCCCGCGTCACGACGGGTGCGGCCGTCGTGACGCGGGCCCGCTCGAACACCCCGCACCGGGTGGGAGAACCCTGGTGCGCTTCGCTCAGTTCGCTCAGGACCGAACAGGTCAGGGCACGAACCCCACGCGGCACATGTTCGTTCACGTGCGTTTCCGGGTGCCGATGATCGCGGCCGTTCCCGTGGCCGCCACCCCTGATCTTCTCCTCTGACTCCCCATCAGTGAACACACGCCCTCCGATACCAGAGTGGTTAAGGACGCTTGACAAGGATGTCAGGGCACGATTTGCTCAGTGCAGCATTGTTGGTTCACGTTGAAAATCTGCTGCAAAGCGTTCGGACTTGTCGGGCAGGTCCTGTGCAGCCCGCGGTCCGGTCCTGTGCGCCCACCGCACAGGTCTCCATCCGCAATGACGCACCTTGGAGGCAGTCGTCGTGACCTCGCACCAATCCTTCAACCCGGCCTCGGACCCTACCCACACCCCGTCCGCGGCCGCGTTCTCCTCACCCGTGCTCGCCCGCCGCGGCCTGCTCAAGGGCCTGCTCGCCACCGCCGGCGTGGCCGCGGTGCCCGGGCTGGCCGGCTGCTCCTCCTCGTCCTCGTCGGGCGGGGGCGGAGCATCGAGCAGCACCGTCTCGTTCGGCTCGAACGCGGCGGTACCCGAGCCGAAGGGCGCCTACCAGACCCTGTTCGCGGCCGCGAAGAAAGCGACCGGGCTCACCGTCGATGTGAACTGGGTCGACCACAACACCTTCCAGCAGAACATCACCACCTATCTGCAGGGCAATCCGCAGGACGTGTTCAACTGGTTCGCCGGGGAACGCTGCCAGTACTTCGCCGCGCAGGGCCTGACCGGCAACGTCGACGACGTCTGGAACGCCATCGGCTCCTCCTACAGCGACGCGATGAAGGCCCAGAGTAAGGGGGCTGACGGGCACTACTACTTCGTGCCCTTCGACTACTACCCGTGGGCCGTGTTCTACAGCAAGAGCGTGTTCGCGGCCAAGGGCTACACCGCCCCGACCACCTGGGACGACTTCATAGCGCTGGCCAAGAAGATGAAGACGGACGGGCTGATCCCGATCGCCTTCACCGACAAGGACGGCTGGCCGGCCATGGGCACGTTCGACTATCTCAATATGCGTATCAACGGCTACCAGTTCCACATCAACCTGATGCGCACCGGCCAGGGCTGGAACAGCCCGCAGGTCTCTGCGGTCTTCGACCAGTGGCGCCAGCTGATCCCGTACTACTCCCCCGGCTTCCTCGGCCTGACCTGGCAGGAGGGCGCGAACCAGATCCTGAACAAGCAGGCCGGGATGATGGTGCTCGGGCTCGACCAGATCGGCACGATCTTCACCGGACCCAACGCCGACGACCTCGGCTTCTTCGCGTTCCCGGAGATCAACCCGACCTACGGCCAGGACTCGGTCGAGGCGCCGATCGACGGGTTCATGATCTCCCGTTCGCCGAAGAACCGGGCCGGCGCGGCCAAGCTGCTCGAGTACCTCGGCACGGCCGCCGCGCAGCAGACCTGGCTCGGCTCGAACCCGGCGGACATCGCCACCGCGAACGGGGTGGACACCAGCAAGTACACCAAGCCGCAGACGGCCGCCATCTCGCTGATCGGCAGCGCCAAGAACCTCTCCCAGTTCATGGACCGCGACACCCTGCCGAGCTTCGCCGACCCGGTCATGCTCCCGGCCATCCAGAAGTTCCTGAGCAGCCCGAACGATGTCTCCTCGCTGCTGTCGAGCATCGACGGCCAGGCCAAGACGATCTTCGCCACCAGCTGAGCCGGACAGCGCCCCGCGATACCCCGGGGGCCGGCCCCCGGGGTATCAGACCCCTGTCCACACTCCGCTTCAGGCGGCCGCGAGAGGGAACCACCGACCTGATGACGTCTACTTCCATACCAACCGCCGCGTCCGCGCCCGCGCGCGGACGCCGCCGTCGCCTGCGGCAGTACTCCGGCCGCGACCGGGCCGCGCTGACGCTGATGGCCGGCGTGCCGCTGCTGCTGTCCGTCTGCCTGGTCTGGCTGCCCGCGCTGGCCACCGTCGCGCTCTCCTTCTTCAACTGGACCGGCATCGGCGGCTTCGCCCAGATGAAGCCGGCCGGCCTGGAGAACTACCGGATCGCCTTCACGATCTACCCCGAGTTCCCGCCCGCGATCGAGCACAACCTGCTCTGGCTCGGCGTCTTCTTCCTCGTGCCCGCGCCGTTCGGGCTGTTCCTGGCGCTGCAGCTGCACAAGGGGCTGGCGCTCTCCCGGATCTACCAGTCGATCCTGTTCCTGCCGGTGGTGCTCTCCCTCGCCCTGGTCGGGTTCATGACCGAGCTCGTCTTCTCCCCCACCGAGGGCCTGGTCAACAACCTGACCGGGCACGCCGGGCAGAACAACCTGATCGACTGGCTCGGCAATCCCCGGCTCAACATCTGGGCCGTGCTGATCATGGCCTGCTGGCGGCAGACCGGCTACGTCATGATCCTGTTCCTGGCCGGGCTCAAGGCCGTGGACCCCTCGCTGCAGGAGGCCGCGTCACTGGACGGGGCCAACGAGTGGCAGGCGTTCCGGCACGTGGTGTGGCCCGCCCTGCGGCCGATCAACGTGGTGGTCGTGGTGATCACGGTGATCGAGTCGCTGCGCGCCTTCGACATCGTCTACATCATCAATCAGGGCACGAACGGCCTGGAGCTGCTCTCCACCCTGATCACCACCAACCTGATCGGCGAGACCAGCCGGATCGGCTTCGCCTCGGCGCTCGCGACCATCCTGCTGGTGATCTCGCTGGCCTTCGTGCTGCCGTACGTCTACAGCACCTTCCGGAAGGACACCCGGCCATGAGCGCGACGACGGCCACGACGCCCGCGACGGCGAGGCCCGCCGCGACGCCCGCGAAGACGCGGCGCACCCGGCCCGCCCGGATGTTCCTGCACTGCTTCCTGATCGGCACCTGCCTGGTGTGGATCGCGCCGGTCCTCTACGCGCTCTACACGTCGCTGCGCCCTTATGCGGACACGGCGAAGCACGGCTACGTCTCGGTCGGCGGGAGCTACGGCTTCGCCAACTTCTCCACCGCCTGGAACGCGGCGGATCTGCCGCTGTACTTCAAGAACTCGGCCATCATCACCCTGCCCGCGCTGGTGATCACGCTCTGGCTGGCCAGCATGGTGGCGTATGTGGTGGCCCGGCACAGCTTCCGGATCAACCTGATCCTGCTGCTGATCTTCACCGCGGGCAACCTGCTGCCGCAGCAGGCGATCATCACGCCTCTGTACAAGCTCTACATCACCGTGCCGTTGCCGTCCTGGCTCTCGGATTCCGGGCACCTGGACGACTCGTTCCTCGGCCTGATCCTGATCCACGTGGCGTTCCAGACCGGCTTCTGCGTGTTCGTGCTCTCCAACTTCATGCGCACCATCCCGCACGAGCTGAGCGAGGCGGCCCGGGTGGACGGGGCCTCGGAGTGGCGCCAGTACCGGCAGATCGTGCTGCCGCTGTGCCGGCCGGCCCTGGCCGCGCTGGCCACGCTCGAGTTCACCTGGATCTACAACGACTTCTTCTGGGCCACCGTGCTCATGCAGACCGGCGCGAACCGGCCGATCACGGCGGCGCTGAACAACCTCACCGGGCAGTTCTTCACCGACAACAACCTGATCTCGGCCGCGTCGATGATCGTCGCGGTACCCACGCTGGTGGTCTTCTTCGTGCTGCAGCGGCAGTTCGTCTCGGGCCTGACCCTGGGCGCCAGCAAGGGCTGAACCGGCGCAGGGTCCTGATCGGCAGGACTCTGCCGATCAGAGTCCTGCCGATCACGGCCCCGAGAGCTCAGAGCTCTGCCAGCATCAGGTCGCCGACGAACTCGGCGGCGGTCTCGCGGGCGTCGGCGGACAGGCCGCCGTCGGTGATCCACAGGTCGACGTCGCTCAGCCGGGCGAAGCCGGCCAGGCCGGTCAGCCCCCACTTGGTGTGGTCGGCCACGGCGATGACGCGGCGGGCGGAGGCCACCAGCGCGCGGTTGGTCTCGGCCTCGGCCAGGTTCGGCGTGGACAGGCCGGCCTCGGGCGAGATGCCGTGGCTGCCGAGGAAGACCGCGTCGAAGTGCAGGCTGCGGATCGCCGCGTCCGCCACCGGGCCGACCAGCGCGTCGGACGGGGTGCGCACGCCGCCGGTGAGCACCACCGTGGGGCCGCCGCCGGCCGGGTGCGCGGCGGCGTAGAAGCGCTCGGCGATGCGGATCGAGTTGGTCACCACCGTCAGCCCGGGCACCGTGGTCAGCCGCCCGGCCAGCGCGTAGGTGGTGGTGCCGGCGGACAGCGCGATCGCGCTGCCGGGCACGACCAGGTTCGCCGCGGCCTGGGCGATGGCCTCCTTGAGCGCCGTGTCCCGGTCGGCCTTGGCCTCGAAGCCGGGCTCGTACGCGCTGGACTCGCCCACCGCGACGGCCCCGCCGTGCACCTTCTCCAGCGCTCCGGCCCGGGCCAGGGCGTCGAGGTCGCGCCGGATCGTCATGTCCGAGACCCGGAACCGGTCGACCAGTTCGGTCACTCGGACCCCGCCGCGCTCGCGCACCTCTCGCACGATGGCGGCGCGGCGCTGTCCGGCCAGCAGTCCGCGTTCGCTGTCTGTCTGCGTCACGGCCCTATGCTACCTCTTGTGCGTTTACGTTTGACTCCGTTTAAATACGAGGTATGGAGGGAGCGGTAGTGAAGAAGACCGTGACAACCCTGGCCGACGGCCGGGAGCTGATCTACTACGACGCCGGCGACGGGGAGGCCCGCGCGGGGTACACCGACCGGCGCCCGCTCGAGCCCGCCCACCGCAACGCCGAGACCCGGTTCGACGAGGTGCAGGGCGAGTGGGTGGCCATCGCCGCGCACCGGCAGGACCGCACCTACAAGCCGCCGGCCGACCAGTGCCCGCTGGACCCGTCCACCGAGGACCGGCTGACCGAGATCCCGGCGCCGACCTACGAGGTGGCCGTCTTCGAGAACCGCTTCCCCTCGCTCGGCGGCCCGGACGGCGGACGCTGCGAGGTGGTGTGCTTCACTCCCGAGCACGACAAGTCCTTCGCCGACCTGACCGAGGCGCAGGCGGCCCTGGTGCTCGAGGCGTGGACCGACCGCACCGCCGAACTGCTCGCCCGCCCGGACATCAAGCAGGTGTACTGCTTCGAGAACCGGGGCGAGGAGATCGGGGTCACCCTGGCCCACCCGCACGGGCAGATCTACGCGTTCCCCTATGTCGCGCCGAAGATGGACCGGGCCGTGGCCAGCGCCGAGGCCTACCTGGCCCGCACCGGCCGCAACCTGTTCGACGACCTGGTCGAGCGGGAGTCGGCGGACGAGCGGGTGGTCGAGGAGAACGAGCACTGGATCGCCTTCGTGCCGTTCGCCGCGCGCTGGCCGTACGAGGCGCACCTGTACCCGAAGCGCCGGGTGGCCGACTTCACCGAGCTCGACGACGCGCAGCGGGCCGCCTTCGCCCCGATCTACCTCAGCCTGCTGCGCCGCTTCGACGGGCTGTTCCCGGCCGCCGACGGCACCCCAGGGCGCACCCCCTACATCTCCGCGTGGCACCAGGCGCCGAAGCGGCCCGCGGGCACCGCCGCGCAAGTCGCGCTGCACGCCGAGATCTTCACCGTGCGCCGGGCCGCGGGCAAGCTGAAGTACCTGGCCGGATCCGAATCCGGGATGGGCGCGTTCGCCAGCGACACCACGCCGGAATCAGCGGCGATTGCGCTGCGTGGGGCGGGACGGTGAATACTGTGGCCGAACCCGGTGCAAGTGAAGGAGTGAACGAGACGATGTCCATTGCCGCGCAGACGTCCGCAGATGCGGCCAGGAAGATATTCGAGTCCGTGTACGGCGGTGCGCCCACCGGGATCTGGGCCGCGCCCGGCCGGGTGAACGTGATCGGCGAGCACACGGACTACAACGAGGGCTTCGTGCTGCCCATGGGCATCGACCGCTACACCGCGGTGGCCGCCGCCCCGCGGCTGGACGGGGTGCTACGCCTGATCTCCAGCGGCGGGTCCACCGGCGTGGTGGAGATCCCGCTGGCCGCGATCGAGCCGGGCGCGCAGCAGGACTGGACCGCCTACCCGGCCGGAGTCGCCTGGGCGCTGAGCGGCGCGGGCGCGCTGGCGCCCGGGTTCACCGGCGCCGACCTGGCCTACTCCTCGAGCGTGCCGGTGGGCTCCGGGCTCTCCTCCTCGGCCGCGCTCGAGTGCGCCACCGGGCTGGCGCTGACCGGCCTGGCCGGCCAGCCGATCTCGCCGGCCGAGCTGGCCCGGCTGACCCAGCTGGCCGAGAACCGGTACGCGGGCGTGCCCTGCGGGCCGCTGGACCAGCTCTCCTCCGCGTTCGCCGCGGCCGACGCGGTGCTGCACATCGACACCCGCAGCTTCGACATCGCCATCCACCCGTTCGCGCTGGCCGAGTCCGGCCTGGCGCTGCTGGTGATGAACACCAAGGTGCAGCACTCCCACGGCGAGAGCGGCTACGCCGAGCGCCGAGCGACCTGCGAGGCCGCCGCGCGGACGATGGAAGTCAGCGCCCTGCGCGACCTGACCTCCGCCGATCTCGAGCGGGCCGCGGCCAAGCTCGACGAAGTGAGCCTGCGCCGGGTGCGGCACGTGGTCACCGAGAACGAGCGGGTGAGCCGGTTCGTCAGCCTGCTGCAGCTCGGCCCGCTGGAGGGCCCGCGGCTCAACTCGGCGGGCGAGCTGCTGACCTCCTCGCACACCTCGCTGCGGGACGACTACGAGGTCTCCTGCGAGGAGCTCGACGTGGTCGTGGACGCGGCTCTGCGCGGCGGTGCGCACGGCGCGCGGATGACCGGCGGCGGCTTCGGCGGCTGCGCGATCGCGCTGGTGTCCGCGGACCGGCTGGACCGGGTGGCCGAGACCGTCTCCGACGCGCTGCCGGGCGCAGAGCTGTTCACGGTTGCCGCCGATCGCGGGGCGTTCCAGGTTTACTAGTCGCATGGCTGATACACGCAAGGCGCCGTTCCCGTTCAATCCGTACGATCATCTGCCCGAGGTACCGACCTTCTCGCTCACGAGCACGGATGTGACGGACGGTCAGACACTCCCGGTGCGCCACGCCTCCAAGGTGCTCGGCATCCCCGGCGGCGAGGACCTCTCGCCGCAGCTGTCCTGGTCCGGGTTCCCGGCCGGGACCAAGTCCTTCGCGGTCACGTGCTACGACCCGGACGCGCCGACCGCGGCCGGGTACTGGCACTGGGCGGTGGCGGACGTCCCGGTCGAGGTGACGCAGCTGCCGACCGGCGCCGGCGCCGCCGGCTCGTCGGACCTGCCGAAGTCCGCGGTCATGCTGACGAACAGCGCCGGGTTCACCGGATACGTCGGCGCGGGCCCGCCGCCCGGACACGGGGCGCACCGCTACTTCTTCGTGGTGCACGCCGTGGACGTCGAGTCGCTCGGATTGGGCGGGGACACCGACCCGATCGTGCTCGGCTTCAACCTGTTCATGCACAGCATCGGCCGGGCGTATCTGGTGCCCCGGTTCGAAGTCGCCGGGTAGGGACGCGCGGCCGATAGCCGCAAGGCCACGGCCAGGTCACGGATCGCGGGGTTCGGCCGCGAGGCCGCGGGCGTCGTGCGAGACTGGAGCCATGGTGCAGTACGCCACGACACTGGTCACGTTCCCCTCCGGTGCGACCGAGGGGGCGTCCGCGGTGCTCGCGGTCCTGGCCCTGCCCGCGGCCCGGGCCGCGGCGGACGAGCCGGCCGGCGCACCCGGCCCGGCCGGCGGCATGGGCCTGGTCGTGGACACCACCCCGTTCCACCCGGTCGACCACACCTGGCCGGACCAGCCCGGCGACAGCGGCACGGTGCTGGTCGACGGTGTCGCCTATCCGGTGCTCGACACCGTCACCGGCGCCCTCGGCCCGGACGGCGCGTTCGCCCTCGGCACCGACATCCCGGTGCGCCGGGGCGAGGAATCCTGGTCCTGGCTCGTGGTGCACGTGCTCGACGCCGACGCGGAGATCGAGTCGGCGGTGGGCTCGAACGCGCTGCTGCGGGTGGACGCCGCCCGCCGCCGCGCGCTCTCGGCCGCGCACACCGGCTGCCACCTGACCGCGCTCGCGCTGAACGAGGCGCTGGCCGGGCGCTGGCGCCGGGCGCCGGGCCGGGAGGACGCGTTCGGCCGCCCGGACTTCGACTCCATCGCCATGGACAGCTCGCGGATGGACGTGCACGCGAGCACGGACCGGTACCGGATCGGCAAGTCCCTGCGGAAGAAGGGCTTCGACCCGGACGGCCTGGCCGAGGCGCTGCCGGAGCTGGCGGACGCGGTCAACGCGCGACTGGCCGGGTGGATCGCCGCGGACGCGCCGGTGCGGGTCGAGGTGGTGGGCGGGGAGAAGTCGGCCAAGCTGACCGCGCGCCGGGCCTGGGTGTGCGAGCTGCCGGAGGGCACGGCCTCGATCTTCTGCGGCGGCACCCATCTGGAGCGGCTCGGCGAGCTCGACGCCCTGCACTGCTCGCTCTCGCTCTCCGAGGACGGCACAGAGCTGGTGGCCGTCACCGTCCCGAAGCTGCGCTGATCGCCCGGCGGCGCCGGTAAGATCGCGGCATGTATTTCACCGACCGGGGCATCGAGGAGCTCGCCGCGCGGCGGGGCGAGGAGCAGATCTCGCTGGAGTGGCTCTCCGAGCAGCTGCGCACCTTCGTCGACCTGAACCCGGAGTTCGAGACGCCGATCGAGCGCCTGGCCACCTGGCTGGCCCGGCTCGACGACGAGGACGAGTAGGGCCGCGGCCGGGCGGCCAGGCACTGGTTGGTCGGATACCGCGAATCAGTTCCCGCGGATCAGTTCCGGCAGCCCGGGTGTACGTCGGCGGTGACCTGACCGTGGTCGGCCTCGATCACGTGGTGGTAGCAGGGTTGCGACGGCGTCGAGCTCTGATAGTCCTCCGAGTCCCGCCCGTCTGCCTGCAGGTTCGACCCGTCGTCGGCCCGCTGCAGCACGCCGTTCGCGGCCATCTTGTCGGCGATGCGCGATGTGGTCGTCCACCGGCCACGTGCGTCGGCTTCGGTGGAAGTGAACCGGGCCTGGCTGACCTTCGCGGTGAGCAGGAAGCCCGATCCGGTCCCGTCGGGGATGTACGAGGCGTACATGCTGATCGGGTAGCTCCAGGTCTGGCGCTGGGCCACGCCGTCGGTGTCCACCTGGGTGTAGCCCTGGTCCTGCTGGTCGACCGTCTGGTATTCGCCGCTGCCCCAGATGGTGTCGAGGTTGCGGTAGGTCAGGTGCTGGCTGACGGTCGTCACGACCCGGCCGTGGCTCGTGTCGACGTAGCCGGATACGGACCAGTCGCGCGAGCCGTTCGCCGTGATCACGTCGGTGCCGGCGGTCGGGCTGGCGATGGTGGTGGTCAGCTTCGGCGACGCGGCGATCGTGTCTTTGGTGACGGCGCCGCCGGTGTGGGCCTTGTGCGCGTCGGTGGTGAGGAACATCGTCGCGTCGAGCATCCACACGTCGCTGATGTCGGCAGGTGCCACCAGCGTGATCGTGTGCTGCTTCCCGTCGGAGAGCACGCCCGCGAACGGCGTCAGGTCGAGCGTGTAGGGCTCCGTGCGCAACGAGTCCACGCTCATGATCGGGCGCCACATCATGGGGTTGATGCCGCCGCTGTAGATCACCGGATAGACCTGCGCGATGCCGGCCAGCCGACCGTCGACTTCCACGCCCACTTCGCGGTATGTCCCGCCGGAGCAGTAGCCGTCCGCGGTGTCGGTCGCGTCGTCGTCGGGGACGTTGCTGTACCAGAACTCCTCACAGCCGTTGCCACGCGCGTAGATCTCGATGTCCGCGCCGGTCAGGTTGGTCGGGAAAGTCTCGGTGAGGCTCGCGCTCTGGCCCTTGGTCAGGTCCCACCAGTCGGCCGCGCCGTCGGAGTCGGTGTTGCTCAGCGGCAGCACCTCGTCCGCCGTGCGCACGGGCGGGTTCGCGCGATTCGCGGTGTAATAGGTGATCTTCAAGGTGATGTGATAGACGCCGGTGTCGGTGTCGTTGATGAGGTTGCCCAGGCTCACATCCAGCGGCTGCGTCTTGGTCAGCAACGGGATGTACGACGAGATGTCCTGGTCGACGTGCCATGAGATGCCGGCCGCGTCGGGCTCGGGTGTGGAGGTGCGCAAGACCTCGGCGCCCCCGATCCACACCCCGGCCAGCCGGTCGTACTGGACGCCTTGCACGCTGCCGTACCAGTCGAGCACGACCTTGCTCCACGGCCCGGCGCACGCGGTCGGCGGGGTGAGCGTGCCGGTGTAGTCGCCGGTGAGGTAGGAGTCGGAGAAGTCGTACTGCATCGCCGTGACGGTGCAGCTGCGGGTGTCCGGGCGCGACACCGGCTGGTACGCGGAGACCGGGTTCTGGTAGCCGTTCTCGATGTAGGCGGGCGCGGCGTCGTCGCGCGCCTGGGCGAGGGTGCGGGCGGTCGGGGCCTTCGAGGCGGTCGGCGTGGCGTGGGCGGACGCGGCCGAAGCCGCTGGTCCCGAGGCCAGCGCCAGGCCGAGTGCGGCGGTGAGCACGCCGAGGCGCGCGGACTTGATCAGTCGCACGATGTGGGCTCCATCAGGGTCGGATGGGTCGTGGCGTGTCCTGTGCTTTTCAGCAGAACACGAATTCACCTTGGCGCAGGCTCGCTCGGCCGTAAAGCCGCCGGAGGCAAAATCGGATGCCGGCCGGCGGGCGGGCCCGTACCATGCGCTGCATGACCGATCCGACCCTGCTGTGGCGTGTGTTGACCGTCGAGGACGCCGGGGCGGCCGCCGAACTGCGGAAGGCCGGCGAGGCCGTCGACGACATGGGCGAGTCGTATTCCGCCCAGGATTTCATCGACGACCTGTCCTCCTCCGGCATCGACGCGGAGCGCGGCATCGTCGGCGCGTTCGCCGACGGACGGCTCGTCGCCTCATGCCTGGTACACGCGCGGACCGCCGCCGACCCGGTGCACGAGATGTTCCTGTGGGGCGTGGTGCACCCGGAGTTCCGCGGCCGCGGAATCGGCGCCGAACTCCTGGCCTGGGCCGACAAGGCCGCCCCCGAGATCAGTGAACTGCGGTTCCCGGGCGCGCCGGTGAAGCTGCAGGCACCGGCGTTCGACAAGATGGCGGACCATCGCGCGCTGCTGGAGGCGCACGGTTACCGGGCCGAGCACTACGACTTCGGCATGCTGCGCCGGATCTCCGCCGACGAGGCGGAGCAGGCCCCGGCACGGCCGGCCGGCTTCACGGTCGTGCCCTTCGGCTCCGATGTCGCCGAGGAGTTCCGGATCACCCACAACGAGGCGTTCGTGCCGGACCACCCGGGCTCCACGTTCGTGCCGCCGGAGGTCTTCGCCGAACGCACCGGCACCGAGTCCTTCCGCCCGGAACTCACCTTCGGCCTGCGGGACACGGAATCCGGCACGCTCGCCGGCTACATCCTGTGCTACTACTACGACGCGGACACCGAGGCCACCGGCCTGCACGACGTGTACATCAACTACATCGGCACCCGGCGCGAGTTCCGCGGCCGAGGCGTGGCCGGCGCACTGATCGGCACGGTCGTGCACGCGGCGGCCGGGCTCGGCTACGACACCGCGTCGCTGGGCGTGCTGGCCGAGAATCCGACCGGGGCGCTGGGCATCTACCAGCGGCTCGGATTCGAAGTACAGCGCACATTCATCACGTACGCGAAGGCTCTGGGCTGAACGCGGTCGGATCCCCGTACACGCAAGGGTTATAGCCTTGCGCACCATGGATCTTTCCTGGCGCACCCTGACCCGCCTCGACGCTCCGGCCATGTCCGACGTCCACCGCGCCGCCGCGATCGCCGACGGCACCAGCGACCTGCGTTCGAGCGCCGACATGGCCGAGATCTTCCGTCGCGAATCCATCGGCGAGGTCAAGCGGCGCTACTTCGGGGCCTTCGACGGCGACGACGCGCTGGCCGCGTTCTCGATCCTGTTCGCCCGGACCGGCCTGATGCCCCAGCACCAGCTGCAGCTGTGGGGCGCCGTCGATCCGCGGCATCGGCGCGCGGGGATCGGCGGCGAGCTCGTGCGCCGGGCGGTGCAGGCGGCGCCGGGCCTGCACGCCGAGGTCTTTCCGGGCGCGCCGCTGGAGATCGCGTTCCTCACCGCCGACGGCGTGGACGGTCAGGCGAAGCTCGCCGCGGAAGCCGGATTCACGCCCTCGCGACGGCACCTCAGGATGGCCAAGGACCTGCCGCGCGACACCCTGCCGGCCCGGCCGTCCGTCTCCCCCGGCCTGGAGCTGCGGCGTTTCCACCCCGCGGACGAGCACGACCTGCTCGCCACGCACCTCGAGGCCTTCATCGCCGACCATCCGGGCTTCACCCCGCCGACGCCGCTGATGTGGTCGCGGCGGCTGACCGCACTCAGCTTCCTGCCCGACCTCAGCTTCCTGATTCGCGATCCGGCACAAGGCCGCATCGCCGGATACGTGCTGTCGAACTCCGTGCCGAGCCGACCCGACCGGCCGGACCGGCGCGAGGTCCAGCTGACCACCATCGCCACCCGCCGCGAGTACCGCCGCCGCGGCGTGGCCTCGGCGTTGATCGCCGCCGTCCTGCGGACGGCCGCCGAACTGGAGTACGACGGCGCCGCCCTCAACGTGGACGCCCGCAATCCGACCGGCGCGCTGAGCGTGTACGAACACGCCGGTTTCAGCGTCGGCAATGGTACGACACTGTATGTCAAGCAAATACCGATCTGAAGGGCCCGCAGTCGTGACCGTGAAATACGCTCTCTTCGACCTCGATGACACCCTGGTGTCGACCGGCGAGCCGTTCCACGAGTTCGTCCGCGAGTTCGCGATCCGATACGGGCTGATCGACCCCGCCGCCGTGGACGAGGCCGCCGTGGCGGCGCTGCGCGACCGGATCGAGCCGATCTCGTGGCGCGCGTTCGCCGACAAGGCCGAGAAATGGTACGGAATCGCCACCCCGCCCGAAGAACTGCTCGCCTGGATCCTCGCCACCTACCCGGTGAAGTTCGTCCTCGACGCGCGGGTGGCGAAGGGCCTGGTCGTGCTGCGCGAGAAGGGGTGGCGGCTCGGCATCGTCACCAACGGCACCACGGCCGTGCAGCAGGCCAAGATCGAGACCGTCGGGCTGCGCCGCTACGTCGACTTCGTCATCGACTCCGAGGCCGCGGGCGTGCGCAAGCCGGAACGCCGCATCTTCGAGATCGCGGCCGAGGGCCTGGGCGTGGAGCTGGGCGCGCACGGCTGGATGGTCGGCGACAACCACGCCAACGACGTCGTCGGCGGCCACGGCGCCGGCCTACGCACGATCTGGCTGCCGTACGGCCGTGAGCAGCCCGCAAGCGCGGTGCGCGCGGACCACGACTGCGCCACCGTCCTCGAGGCGATGGAGATCATCGCCGCCGGAGAGCCGACGGAATAAACCGGCGGGCCGCGTCGGCTGCGATAGAGAGCGGCGCGAACGGCGTCCGCGACCGAGCGTACGCCGAGAAGCAGGAGCAAGCCGATGCGCGTGGAGATCTGGAGTGATGTGGCCTGTCCCTGGTGCTACATCGGCAAGGCCCGGTTCGAGCAGGGGCTGGCCGAGTTCGCGCACAAGGACGAGGTCGAGGTGGTCTTCCGCTCCTTCGAGCTGGACCCGAACCGCCCCGAGGGCGAGACCACGCCGGTGCTCGGCATGCTCGCGAAGAAGTACGGCATGAGCGAGGCGCAGGCCCGCCAGGCCGAACAGCGCGTCGCGGACAACGCCGCCGCCGAGGGCCTCGGCTACCGCAGCGAAGGCCGCGACAGCGGCAACACCTTCGCCATCCACCGGCTGCTGCACTTCGCGCAGACCCAGGGCCGGCAGAACGAGCTGGTCAACCTGACCTTCCGGGCGAACTTCGCCGAGGAGCGCTCGGTGTTCGACCGCGCGCGGCTGCTCGAGCTGGCCGAGGAGGCCGGCCTCGACCCCGCGGAGAGCCGCAAGGTGCTCGAGGACCCGACCGCGTTCGCCGACGAGGTGCGCGCCGACGAGCGCGAGGCCGCGGAGCTGGGTGCGAACGGCGTGCCGTTCTTCGTGCTGGACCGCCGCTACGGCGTCTCCGGCGGCCAGCCCGCCGCGGTGTTCAAGCAGGCGCTGGAGGAGGCGTGGGCCACCCGGCCGCAGGCCCCGAAGCTGGCCACCGTGCCCGGTCTGCCGGACCCGGGCCAGGCCGACGAGGTCTGCGGACCGGAAGGCTGCGCCGTACCGCAGCGCTGAGAAGCGCAGCGCCGCCGCTCCCCTCCTCTTTCGCGGCGGCGCTGCCCGTATGTGTCGCGGCGGCGCTGTGCTCCTCAACCGCGAGTTCGCGGCGGCGCTGCCCGTATGTGTAGTGCTGCGGCCCGCTAGTCCAGCCGCAGCTTCCGGTCGGGACTGTTCGAGCGGCTCAGCAGCATCGCGCCGACGGCCGTCGCGACCGGTACGGCCGCGGCCATCGCGACGAGGTTGAGCCACGGCACCGTGAACGGCATGGCCTGCAGGTAGACGTTCATCCCGACGAGGTTGAAGTCGCTCACCCGCACCAGCCCCGCCGCGACGACGAATCCGATCGGCACCCCGATCAGCACGCCCATCCCGGTGATCACCAGCGCCGTGGACCCGGCCAGCCAGCGACGGGTCCAGGGTGAGCCGCCGACCGCGGTGAGCGTCTGCTGGTCGGCCCGGCCGTCGGCCAGCGCCAGGCCGGTCGCGATCGCCGCGGCGGCGAGGGCGAGCAGGACGGTGAAGCCGAGGACGATCAGGTTGACCGTGCTGCGTGCCTCGATGACGCCCTGATCCTGCTCGAAATCGCCGTTCAGATGCAGGCCGTCCATCGCTTCGTCCGCCCGCACGATCTGCTGCGGGGTGGCCGTCTGCCTCAGATCGACCACAAGCGCCGTCTGCCCCGCGGTGGGCGCGTCGAGGCCCGTCTTGCGCGCCGCGGCCGGCGAGATGACGAATGAGGGATCCGGCTTGCCCTGCATGTTCAGGTAGACCGCGGGCAGCGTATACACCTCAGTGGTCTGCGTCGCGTAGGTGGCGTGCGCGGCCGCGACATCGTGCTGCACGACCAGCCCGACGGTGCCGTCCTTCACGATGCCCGGCGTCGTCACCACGATTCCGCCCTCGGCCAGCACCTGATCCGCCGCGGCGTCCTCGAACCCGGTCACCTGCCGCAGCAGCTGCCCGTCGCCGATCAACTCGCCCTCGTACGCCGTCGGATCGAGGTAGTCGCCGCATATGCCCATGCCGTCCGAGTCGACCAGGACCTTCTGCACGCCGTTCACCGCGCACCCGGGCGTGCTCCCCGGGGTGAACAGGCCGGCGCTCCACTGGATCGGCTCGTCGCTCGACTGGCCGTACCCGGCCACCGGTTCGAGCGTCACGCTCCCGGTGATGTCCGGCAGCTGCTGACGCAGAGCACTGAGGATCCGCGGGGCGTCCGCCGCGTCCGTGTGCACCGCGATCTGATTCGGCAGCAACCGCGGCGTGTACTGCGCCCGCTGCTGCGCCGCCGAGCTCTCCAGCCACGCGCCGGCCGCCACCGCGCCGGCCACCGCGGCGAACATCGCCGCGACCGCCGGGGTGGTGCGCCCCGAATGCCGGGCGCTGTCGCGCAGAGCGAGCCGCGGCCCGAGCGGCAGCCACCGGCCGAACGAGGCGATGCCGGCCACGATCGCGGGCGTGCACAGGATCGCGCCGATCTCGATCAGCGCGACACCACTGGTGATCAGCAGTTGCGCCTGCCCGGGCGAGATCGTCTCGCCGAAGTACACGCCGATCAGCCCGGCCGCGGCCAGGATCAGCCCGCCGCACACTCCGGCCGAGCGCCGCCGGCGCCGCCCGACCACGGTCCGCCGACCGCTGAGCGTCGCCATGATCTCGCGCCGGGATGCTCCGCGCGCAGGTATCAGCGCCGAACACAGTCCGAGGAGCACTGCCAGTACGGCGACGCCGACGGCATGCGGCACGTCGATGCGCAGCGCCCCGGGTATCCGCCCCGAGAAGTGGGCCCCGAACGGCAGCGCGGCTGCCGCGGCGCCGATGCCGAGGCCGACCCCGACGACCCCGGCTATCGCGCCGAGTACGATCCCGTCGGCCAGCACGACCCGCCGGACCTGGCCCCCGTCCGCCCCGGCCGCGCCGAGCATGGCGTACTCGCGCTCGCGGCGCCGCGCCGACACGGCGAAGCCGGGCCCGGCCAGCAGCACCACCTCCAGCAGGCCGATGCCGATCGCGATGCCGGAGATCGCGGCCGGCACCGCGAACTGCGGCAGCTCCAGCGGCACGCCGGAACGCAAGAAGACGAACTGGTGAGCCTCGTAAGGGATCTGCGAGGTGGGTGGCGGGGAGAGTGCGACCGAGCGGGAGATCACCACGTGCCCGAGCGAGTTGAGGGCCTGCACCTGAGTCCAGGAGACCCCGCCCGGGTTCGAGACGAACCATCCCGCCGTCACCTCGTGCTTGGCGGCGGGTGCCGCCGGCAGGGCGAAGGCGCTCTCGGCCATCGTCGAGTCCGGCAGCTCGAGCAGCCCCACGACGGTGAACGTCGCGGCCGTCCCGTCCGACGCGGACGACCCGACGAGCGTGATCCGTCCGCCGACCGCGGCGCCGAGGTCGGCGGCCATCGCGGGAGTGAGGCCGATCTCCTGCCCGGTACGCGGCAACCGGCCGGACACGACGTCGAAGGCACCCGCGGTGTCCGGATTCCCGAGATCCACCTGCAGATAGGTTCCCTGGGCGTACCCGCCGGCGCCGTCGAGATACACCGGTCCGGCGATCTGCTCCGGCGTCAGCGCCGCGGAGGGAAGCACGCTGAGCACTCCGGTGGAATCCACGCCGGCGGTGCCCTTCAACGTGCCGGGCTGCGACTCCCACTGCTGGCCGTCGGCCGACTGATCGACGGGCGTGTCCACCGACGCCCGGATGTACGCGTCGAATCCGCCGACGCTCCGAGTGACCTGCTCCGGGGTGGTCAGATCCACGGCGCTGTGGATCAGCGTCTCCACCCCGACCGTGCCGAAGACCGGCAGCGCAAGCATCGCGACGATCAGTGCATTGCGGGCCTTGCTGCGCGGCACCTGCCGTCGCGCCATCCGCAGCGCGAAACGCCACGAGCCGATCCAGGCCTTCACTCTTCCCCCTGCCCCGCCGCGCCGCCCACGGCCGTGCTCAGCGCGTCGCGCTCAAGCCCGGTGGCCGCGCCGGTCGACCCCACGCTGCCCACTACGCGCCCGTCGCGCAGGTAGACGGTCCGGTCGGCGTACGCGGCGAAGCGCGGCTCGTGCGTCACCAGGATCCCGGCCGCGCCCGCGTCGCAACGGGCCCGCAGCAGCCGCATCACCGCCTCGGAAGTCTGCGAGTCCAGCGCCCCGGTCGGCTCGTCCGCCAGCATCAGCCGACGCTCGCCGATCAGGGCCCTGGCTATCGCCGTGCGCTGGCGCTGGCCGCCCGACATCTCCTCGGGGAACCGGCCGGCCAGCCCGTCCAGCCCCACCTCCGCCAGCGCCTGCTCGGCCAGCTTGCCGGCCCGCCGCGCCCCCATCCCGTCCAGCTCGAGCGGCAGCGCGACGTTCTCGGCCGCGGTGAGCGCCGGGATCAGGTTGTAGTCCTGGAAGACGTAGCCGATGCTGGTGCGCCGCAGCCGGGCCAGCGCGCGGCGGGAGAGGTCGGCGAGCCGAACGCCCTCCACCACGACCTCGCCCGCGGTCGGCGCGTCGAGCCCGCCGGCCAGCGAGAGCAGCGTGGTCTTGCCCGACCCGCTCGGCCCCATCACCGCCACCAGCTCGCCCGCGGCCACCTCTAGGTCGACCCCCGCCAGGGCCTTGACCTGCGCCTCCCCGCTTCCGAAGGCCCGGGTCAGCCCGTGCACACTGACCACCGGACCTACCCATTCGTTCGGCATACCCGCTCCTCCACATGGTCCAGCCAGCGGATCTCCGCCTCGGCTTGGAAGATCTGCGCTTCGAGCACCAGCGACCAGGCCAGGTGCGGCGCGGCGGCGCGCACCTTGAGCCGGGTCAGCTCCTGCAGGGTGGACTGGGCGTGCGCGCGCTGGCCCTGCACCAGCCCGGCCACGTCGATGCCCGGGACCGTCACGGCCAGCGCGAGCTTCATCGCGAGCTCGTCCCGCGGCCGCTCGGCCTGGCTGATCGGGCGCATGAACCACTCGGCCAGCTCCTGCCCCCCGGCCTCGGTGATCTCGTAGACCACGTGCCCGTCGGCGTCCTCGCCGGTCTTGGCCACGAATCCGTCCCGCTCGAGCCGGCCCAGCGTGGTGTAGATCTGCCCGATGTTCACCGGCCACGTCGACCCGGTGCTCTCCTCGAAAGCCGCGCGCAGCTGATAGCCGTAACCCGGCCGGTCCCGCAGCAGCGCGAGGATCCCGTGCTTGACGGACAACGTTCCCTCCCCTCATCTACACACGGAGTATGAATACCGAGTATGCAGGAGCGGGCGCAAGTGCCGGGACGTCAGAGGACCGCGCCGGTCACCCGGCGCGGTCCTCGACTGCGTGTGCCGCTACTCCCCGAGGCTCGCCGCGATCAGGTCGCCGGTCTCCTCGTCCCGCTCCAGCTCGGCCGGCTCCGCGTCGCCGCCGTGGCCGCCCTGCATCTGCCGGTCCGCCGCCCCGATCAGCTTGTGGCCGCTGGCCAGCACCGCGATCGCCGCCAGCAGGGCCACCGCGCCGACGTAGAACGGCGCGTGGTCGTCGAAGTGCGCCGCGAGCTTGCCGGCCGCGAACGGGGCCAGGCCGCCGCCGATGAACCGGACGAACCCGTAGGCGGCCGAGGCCACCGAGCGGTCCACCGGCGAGACCTGCATGACCGCCTGGGTCATCAGGGTATTGCTGAGCCCGATGAAGGCGCCGGCCACGATCACCGCGACGATCAGCACCGGCTTGTGGTCCGTCCACACGGCGATCACCAGCAGGTCAAGGGCCATCAACAGGAAGTTCGCGTACTGGGTGCGCGCCGTGCCGAACCGCGCCTGCAGCCGCGGCGCGACCAGCACCGCGAACACGGCCACGAGCAGGCCCCAGGCGGCGAACACGAATCCGAGCTCGTGGATGCCCAGGTTCATCGGGAACGGGCTGTAGGCCAGCACCGTGAAGAACGCCCAGTTGTAGAAGAACGCGACCGCGCTGACGGTGGCCAGCCCGCGGTGGCGCAGCGCGCGCAGCGGCTCGGTCAGCCCGATCCTGCGCGGGGACGCCGGGGTCTTGTCCAGGAAGACGATCGTCGCGGTGAGCGAGATGGCCATCAGCGCCGTGACGCCGAAGAACGGCCCGCGCCAGCTGATCCCGCCGAGCAGCCCGCCCACCAGCGGGCCGAGCGCGATGCCGACGCCGAGCGCGGTCTCGTAGAGGATGATCGCGCCGGCGAAGCCGCCGGAGGCCGCGCCGACGATGACCGCCAGCGAGGTGGCGATGAACAGCGCGTTGCCCAGCCCCCAGCCCGCGCGGAAGCCGATGATCTGCGCGATGGTGTCCGAGGAGCCGGCCATCGCGCTGAAGAGCACGATCAGGATCAGGCCGGCGATCAGCGTCTTCTTGCCGCCGATCCGGCTCGAGACCCAGCCGGTGACCAGCATCGCCACCGCCGTAACCACGAGGTAGCTGGTGAACAGCAGCTCGACGTTGCTGGGCGAGGCGTGCAGCTGGTCGGAGAGGGCGGGCAGGATCGGGTCGACGAGGCCGATGCCCATGAAGGACACGACACAGGCGAAGGCGACCGCCCAGACGGCCTTGGGCTGGCGGAACACGCCGCCCCCGGAGCCGGTGGAATGAGGGGAATTCATGCTTGGATCCGCTTCCCTGTCTTGGGTTCCGCCTTGTGGGCGGGATTCGGTGCGTTGAGCTCCATCGCCTCCTCCTGCAGCTCGCGCAGCCGCAGGAGCGCGGGCACGGCGGCGGCCAGCGCGGCGGCGTCGCCGTCCGGGAGCCGCGCGATCAGGGTGGTGAGCCGTTCGGCCCCGTCCCGTCGCCGCGTGCTGAGGTAGGAGCGCCCGGACGGCGTCAGCGAGACCAGCACGGCCCGGCGATCGGTCGGGTCGGGGGCCCGCTGCACCAGCCCGGCCTGCTCGAGCGAGCCGACCAGCGCGGTCATCGACGGCTGCGCGACCCCCTGCAGCGCGGCCAGCTCGGTGATCCGGCACTCGCCCCTGCGGTCGAGCGCCGCGAGGGTCGAGACCGAGGTCAGGCTCAGCTGCCGGGGATGCTCGACGAAGCGGATCACCGCCGCCGAGAGCGCGTGCAGCGCGGCTCCGGCGTTCATCTCCGGCTCCGCGTACTCGCCCGCCGCCAGCGCGGCGTCGGCCGCCGCGCCGAGGTCTGGTCCAGTGCTCATGGAAAAAGCATAGGACAGTCTATGTAGCTTGTCTAACTATTCCACTCCGCCCACCCGTTGCATTCGCGGGCGAGCTGCGGCTTCAAGACGAAAAGCGCCGCTGGCAGGCCCTTCCCTCGGAGAGATTGCCGGGGCCTGTGGGGTGCTGGCGTTGGCGGAGCGGGCCGTGGTTCGCGATGGTGAGGTTGCGGGGGCGAGCTCTCTCCTCGGCCGGTCCCCGGAGGCAATCAGGAACCTGCCGGGAGCTCAAGCGGCGGCGGCCCTCGTTGATGCTCGATCTTGCATCGCGCCGCTTGACCTCCCGACAGAACCCTGATCGGGCTTCGCCTGCCCGACCGAGGAGAGAGCACACCCCCTGAGGGGGCAGTGCGAGCTGCGCTCGGGCCGAGTCCCCGTGGCCAGGCCGCGCTCGATCCGGAAGAATCCTGCATCACCGTTCTGGGCCGCTGTCTTCTCCTCTACTCCTTCAACGCCGGGGAACACCCCCGAGTGCCCGGAAATATCCTATATTTTCTTTAATAACTAAAGGCCGGATACGCGCCTTTTGTCGGTGGTCGCGTCTAGCATAGAAGAGTACGAGGGTTGTCGGAGCTTGTGACAGGAGGGAGGTGGACGGGGTGGCTGGGCAGATAGCGTCAGGGGTACGGCCGAAAGCGGTGCAGGATTTCCCCTCGGGGGTACGACCGGGCCGGGCGATGCTGTGCAGTACGTGAGCTCCGGGTGGATCGGATCAGGGCGATGCAGAATCCTTCCGCATCGAACATGGCCGGCCTGCCGGATTCTGCCGCGAGATCTGGGATCGCGATGGATCGCACCAAGGCGATGCAAGATCCAGCATCAAGGGCTACCGGACCATCGACCCTTCGCGCGGATCGGGAACCGGGATGCTCAGATCACGGCGATGCAGAATCCTTCCGCATCGAGCGCGGCCAGGCCACGGGACAGGACTCGGCCCGAGCGCAGCTCGCACCGGACCCTCAGGGGGTGTGCTCTCTCCTCGGTCGGGCAGGCGAAGCCCGATCAGGGTTCTGCCGGGAGGTCAAGCGGCGCCCCGCACAATCCACCCCGAACCCCAGCCCGCCCCGCCACGCCGGCACCCACGCGAACCCGGCACTCTCTCCGAGAGAAGGGCCCGCCAGCGGCGCCTTTCGATCTTGAAACCGCAGGCCGCCCCACCAACGCAACGGGTGGGCGGGTGGACAGACGAACCAGGCGACGCAAAGCGGCCGCCCACACCCTGACGACCACCCCAACCCGACAAGCCACCACACCCACCAGCACTCGACACGATCATCAAATCGCGTTAGGCATATGGGACGGCATCCTCAGGTTCAGGCCGCACCGGACGCTTGAGCAGCAGGACGGTAGCGAACTTCTCGTCGTTGCCGTGCAGCGACGAAACCGTCACCGGGCCCACGGCCTCCCAGCCGTCGGCGCCCAGCTCGTCCAGCTCGCCCTCGATCGTCGTGAGCGCGTCGCCGAGCCGCTGATCGAGCGGCGACGAGCGCTGCGCGACGACGGCCAGGCTCGCCAGGCTGTACTCCCACTGGGTTATGGCCGGCATCGGTGTCATGGCCGGAGTCTAACGACCCGTCAACGACGAAGCCCCCGCCGGACCGGGGTCCGGGCGGGGACTTCGTCAGTTCTCTGCTATCTCCGTCAGCCGGCGAAAGCCTCTTCGACCACGCGCTGCTGCTCGAACTCGTGCCGCTTGTGCGAGCCGACGGCCGGGGACGAGGACGCCGAGCGGGACACGTGGGTGAGCACGCGGCCGCCGAGCTCGCCGGTCAGGTGCAGGGCCATGAACGGCCACGCGCCCTGGTTGGCCGGCTCCTCCTGCACCCAGCGCACGCGCGCGTCGGCCGGGTAGCTCTCCAGCTCCGCCCGCAGCTCGGCCTCGGGGACCGGGTAGAGCCGCTCGGCGCGCACGATCGCGGTGTCGGTGACCTTGTGCTTGTCCCGGTAGGCGACCAGGTCCCAGTAGATCTTGCCGGAGCACACCAGGATCTTGCGCACCCCCGCCTTGTCCACCGACTCGTCGCCGATGATCGGCCGGAACTCGTTGCGCGTGAACTCCTCGATCGAGGAGGTCGCCGCCTTCGCCCGCAGCATCCACTTCGGCGTGAAGACCACCAGCGGCTTGTGCGCCGGGTTCAGCGCCTGCCAGCGCAGCAGGTGGAAGTAGGACGAGGGCAGCGAGGGCATCGCCACGGTCATGTTGTTCTGCGCGCACAGCTGCAGGTAGCGCTCGATCCGGGCCGAGGAGTGGTCCGGGCCCTGGCCCTCGTGGCCGTGCGGCAGCAGCAGCGTCACGCCGGAGCGCTGGCCCCATTTCTGCTCGCCGGAGGAGATGAACTCGTCCACGATCGTCTGCGCACCGTTGCCGAAGTCGCCGAACTGCGCCTCCCACAGCACCAGCGCGTTCGGGCGGGCCACCGAGTAGCCGTACTCGAAGCCCATGGCCGCGAACTCGGAGAGCATCGAGTCGTAGACCGTGTACGTGGCCTGGTTCTCGGACAGGTACGACAGCGGCGTGTACTCGCGGGCCGTGGTGCGGTCCACCACCACGTGGTGGCGCTGCACGAACGTGCCGCGGCGCGAGTCCTGGCCGGCCAGGCGCACCGGCACTCCCTCCATCAGCAGCGAGCCGAAGGCGAGGGTCTCGCCCATGGCCCAGTCGATGGTGCCGTCGCCGATCATCTGCGCCCGCTTCTGCAGCTGCGGCAGCACCCGCGGGTGCGGCTCGAAGCCCTCGGGCAGGTTGACGTGCACCTCGACGATCCGCTTGACCACGTCGTCGGAGATCGCCGTCGGGACCGCGACCGGGAACGGCTCCTCGGCCTGCTCGACCGCCGGCGAGGGCGCCGCCTTCCCGGTCTCCTTGGTCTCCGAGAAGGCCTGCTCCAGCTTGGCCTGGTAGTCCTTCAGGGCGGCTTCGGCTTCTTCGATGGTGATGTCGCCGCGGCCGATCAGCGCCTCGGTGTAGAGCTTGCGCACCGAGCGCTTGGCCTCGATCAGCTTGTACATCAGCGGCTGGGTCATCGACGGGTCGTCGCCCTCGTTGTGGCCGCGGCGCCGGTAGCAGACCATGTCGATGACGACGTCCTTGTTGAACTCCTGCCGGAATTCGAAGGCGAGCTGCGCCACCCGGACGCAGGCCTCGGGGTCGTCCCCGTTGACGTGGAAGATCGGCGCCTCGACCATCCGCGCGACGTCGGTGGCGTAGACCGAGGAGCGCGAGGCGGCCGGCGAGGTGGTGAAGCCGACCTGGTTGTTGATCACCAGGTGGATGGTGCCGCCGGTGCGGAAGCCGCGCAGCTGGCTCATGTTCAGCGTCTCGGCCACCACGCCCTGCCCGGCGAACGCGGCGTCGCCGTGCATCAGGATCGGCAGCACGGTGAAGGCGGAGCCGGCCTTGTTGATGATGTCCTGCTTGGCCCGCACGAAGCCCTCGAGCACCGGGTCGACCGCCTCGAGGTGCGAGGGGTTCGCGGTGAGCGAGACCTTGATCTGCTTGCCGCTCAGCGAAGTGAAGGTGCCCTCGGTGCCGAGGTGGTACTTCACGTCGCCGGAGCCGTGCATGGTCTTCGGGTCGAGGTTGCCCTCGAACTCGCTGAACACCTTGGCGTACGGCTTGCCCACGATGTTCGTCAGCACGTTGAGGCGGCCGCGGTGCGGCATGCCGATGCAGGCCTCGTCCAGGCCCTCCGCGGCGCCGGACGAGATGATCTGGTCGAGCACGGCGATCGCCGACTCGCCGCCCTCGAGCGAGAACCGCTTCTGGCCGACGTACTTGACCTGCAGGAAGGTCTCGAACGCCTCGGCCGCGTTGAGCCGGTTGAGGATCCGCAGCTGCTCTTCGCGGGACGGCTTGGTGTTGCCGTTCTCCACCTTCGACTGGATCCAGCGGCGCTGCGCCGGGTCTTGGATGTGCATGTACTCGATGCCGACGGTGCGGCAGTAGGACTCGCGCAGCACGCCGAGCACGTCGCGCAGCTTCATCAGCGGCTTGCCGCCGAAGCCGCCGGTGGCGAACTCGCGCTCGAGGTCCCACAGGGTCAGGCCGTGCGAGACCACGTCGAGGTCCGGGTGCCGGCGCTGCTTGTACTCGAGCGGGTCGGTGTCGGCCATCAGGTGGCCGCGGGTGCGGTAGGAGTCGATCAGCTCCTGCACGCGCGCGGTCTTGTTGACGTCGTTCTCGTGCGTGGCCGCGATGTCCTGGACCCAGCGCACCGGCTCGTAGGGGATCCGCAGCGACTCGAAGACCTTGTCGAAGAAGTCGTCCGCGCCCAGCAGCAGCTGGTGGATGACCTTCAGGTACTCGCCGGAGACCGCGCCCTGGATGATCCGGTGGTCGTAGGTGGAGGTCAGCGTCATGATCTTGCTGACGGCCAGCCGGTTGAGGGTCTCCTCGCTGGCGCCCTGGTACTCGGCCGGGTACTCCATCGCGCCGACGCCGATGATGGTGCCCTGGCCCCGCATCAGCCGCGGCACCGAGTGCACCGTGCCGATGCCGCCCGGGTTGGTCAGCGAGATGGTGGTGCCGGCGAAGTCGTCCGCGGTGAGCTTGTTGTTGCGGGCCTTGCGCACCAGGTCCTCGTACGCCTGCCAGAACTCGCGGAAGTCCATCAGCTCGGCGGCCTTGATGGAGGGCACCACGAGCGTGCGCGAGCCGTCCGGCCGGGCGAGGTCGATGGCCAGGCCGAAGTTGATGTGCTCCGGGGTGACCAGTGCCGGCTTGCCCTCGACCTCGGTGAACGAGGCGTTCATGCCCGGGATCGCCTTGGTCGCCTGGACCATGGCGTAGCCGATGAGGTGGGTGAAGGAGACCTTGCCGCCGCGGGCCCGCTTGAGGTGGTTGTTGATGACGATGCGGTTGTCGATCAGCAGCTTCGCCGGCACGGCGCGCACCGAGGTGGCCGTGGGCACCTCGAGCGAGGCGTTCATGTTGGCGATCAGCCGCGCGGCCGGGCCCTTGAGCGTGGTCGTCTGGGCGCCGCCGCCGGACGGGGTGGAGGGGGCCGGGGGCGCGGTGATCGCGGCGTCCCGGGGCACGCCGCCGACCGGGGCCTCGGCCTGCGGGGTGGGCTTGGGCGCGAGGGCCGCGGACTTGAGCAGCGCGGATGGGGCGGGGGCGGCGGCCTCGGCGACGGGCGCCTGCGCGCCCGGGACCTGCACCTTGGCGAGGGTCTCGGGGGCGGGGGCCGCGGTGGCCGGCTGCGCGGGGAGGGCGGAGGGGGCGGGCGGCGGAGCGGCGGCCGAGGCGGTGGCCGGCTGGTAGTCGTTGAAGAAGTCCCACCAGGCCTTGTCGACCGACTCCGGGTCCTGCAGGTACTGCTGGTAGATCTCGTCGACGAGCCATTCGTTGGGACCGAACTGCGCCAGCTCGCCAGGAGGCGTCTCGCCGCCGCCCGGAGCTGGAGTGGACTCAGACGTGGTCGGTGTGGACTGTGGCGACACGGCGGGTTCCGCCCTCTTCCGCTTCGTAGATCCGCGTTCTCGGACTGCCTCGCACCCGGCAGGCGGGAGCCGATGGATCCGCGGCGAATGACTAACGCCGGCGCGGGCCCCTGCGGTTCCTCCTCAGCGGGCAGCGGTAGCCCAGGTTACGCGCTTTCCCGCGCGAATCGCAGTTCGCACCGGCCAACGCGACGAGAGTCACACTAACTCGGGACCTGAACCACCCTTACTGAGCATAATGCCGTAGTCCGAGATGACTATTCCGATAGTCGCTGCGCGGAAGGCTGCTCGGCGGGCAGTTCGAGCCGGATGAGCGCCCCGCGCGCCGAGGGCATGACCTCGATGGTTCCGCCGTGCAGCTGAACCGCCCAGCGCGCGATGGCCAGACCCAGGCCGGTGCCGCCGCCGGACGCGCTCTTGCCGGTGGAGCCGCGGGTGAACCGCTCGAACACCCGGGCCCGCTCCGGCTCGGGAATGCCCGGCCCCTCGTCCGCGACCTCGACCCGCAGCGCGCCGAGCGCGGTGCGCACCGCGGAGACCTGCACCAGTCCGTCCGCCGGCGAGTGCTTGGCCGCGTTGTCCACCAGGTTGGCCATCACCTGGTGCAGCCGGCCCTCGTCGGCCCGCGCGGACAGCCCGGGCGGGCGCACGTCGAGCCGGTAGCGCACCGCCCGGCCCGCGGTCTGGGCCTGGCGCACCACCTCGGCCAGGAACGGCTCCACCTCGAACTCGGAGACGTCCAGCGGGACGGCGCCGGCCTCGAGCCGGGAGAGGTCCAGCAGCTCCTCGACCAGCAGCCCGAGCCGCTCGGTCTGGGCCAGGGCGGCCTTGACCGCCGCGCCGTCCGGCTCGGTGACGCCGTCCACCACGTTCTCGAGCACCGCCCGCAGCGCCGAGATGGGCGTGCGCAGCTCGTGCGAGACGTTCGCGATCAGCTCGCGCCGGGCCCGGTCGGCGGCCTCGAGATCGGCCGCCATCCGGTTGAACACCACGGCCAGCCGGCCGACCTCGTCCCGGGAGGTGGCGCGCACCCGGCGGGAGTAGTCGCCGTGGGCGAGCGACGAGGCGGCCGCGGCCATCGCGCGCAGCGGGGCGATCATGCCGTGCGCCAGCACCTGGGTGACCGCGAGCGAGAGCAGCACCGCGACCGTGACCACGTACCTGGCCTGGATGCCGAGGGTCACCCCGATCGCGACGAACCCGGCCGAGACCGTGACCGAGGCCGCCACCAGCACGCCGAGCTTGATCCGGAGCGAGGAGAGCCGGTCGAGGGGCTGGAGTTCGCGCAGCCGGGTCACCCGGTCGCGCCGCCGCACCCGGTCGCGCGGCCTCACGGCGCCTCAGCCTCGCCGCCGGTCTCGAGCGCGTAGCCCACGCCGTGCACGGTGCGGATCCGGCCGGCGCCGATCTTCTTCCGCAGGGCCTTGACATGGGAGTCGACGGTGCGGGTGCCCGAGGCGTCCGCCCAGTCCCACACCTCGGCCAGCAGCCGCTGCCGGGAGACCACCTGGCCCGGGCGCCGGGCCAGGCTGAGCAGCAGGTCGAACTCGATCGGGGTCAGGTGCACCTCGGCGCCGTCGGCGCGCACCCGGCGCCGGGACCGGTCGACGCTGAGCGGGTGCTCCGGCGTGCCGAGCTCGAGCGCGGGGGCCGGGTCGTCCTCGCCGCTGGGCGCCTCGCTCTTGAGGGCCTGCGCCCGCACCAGGTCCACCCGGCGCAGCAGCGCGGTGATCCGGGCGATCAGCTCGCGCATGGAGAAGGGCTTGGTCAGATAGTCGTCCGCGCCGGCGCCGAGCCCGGCGAGCAGGTCCGACTCGGCGTCCCGGGCGGTGAGCATGAGCACCGGCACCGGCCGCTCGGCCTGCAGCCGGCGGCACACCTCGAGCCCGTCGAAGCCGGGCAGCATCACGTCGAGCACCAGCGCGTCCGGCTGCTCCTCGCGGGCCGCGGCGACGGCGGCCGGACCGGTGGCGGCGTACGCGGTGGCGAACCCGGCCGCGTTGAGCCGGGCCAGCACCGCGTCGGCCAGGGTCGGCTCGTCCTCGACCACGAGGATCTTGCGCCGCGCGGTCTCATTGGAATTTGAGGAATAGGCCGAACTCATGCCAGCACATTA
Source organism: Actinospica robiniae DSM 44927 (assembly GCF_000504285.1). NCBI lineage: Bacteria > Bacillati > Actinomycetota > Actinomycetes > Catenulisporales > Actinospicaceae > Actinospica > Actinospica robiniae. Next base: position 4,299,342 of record NZ_KI632511.1, read on the forward strand.
GTCCGCGATCTCGGCGGAGGGGCGCGCGCACGGCCACCGGCAGTACCGCCGACCTGCCGTGCGGGCGCGGTGTTAGGTTGATCCCGACCACAGATCTGACGCAGAGTATTGCAGCCGAGGAGCCGTCGAGATGACGCAGCAGTTGACCGAGACCGCGCAGTGGCAGGCATTGTCCAAGCACCGGGAGGCGTTCGGGCAGACGCATCTACGGGAGCTGTTCTCCGACGACCCGGGCCGGGCCGAGCGGCTGCGGCTCGAGGTGGGCGACCTGGCCGTGGACTTCTCCAAGCACCTGGTCACCGACGAGACGCTGGCGCTGCTGCTGGAACTGGCCAAGACACGCGGGGTCGAGCAGCTGCGCGACGCGATGTTCGCGGGCGAGAAGATCAACGTCACCGAGAACCGGGCGGTGCTGCACGTGGCGCTGCGCGCGCCGCGGGGCGAGCACATCTCGGTGGACGGCGAGGACGTCGTGCCGGGCGTGCACGAGGTGCTCGACCGGATGTCCGCGTTCAGCGACCGGGTGCGCTCGGGCGAGTGGACCGGGGCGACCGGAAAGCGCATCAGGAACGTCGTCAACATCGGCATCGGCGGCTCGGACCTCGGCCCGGCGATGGCCTACGAGGCGCTGCGCGAGTACTCGGACCGCTCGCTCAGCTTCCACTTCGTCTCCAACGTGGACGGCGCGGACCTGTACGAGGCCACCCGCGACCTGGACGCGGCCGAGACGCTGTTCATCATCTCGTCCAAGACCTTCACCACGGTCGAGACCATCACCAACGCGACGTCCGCCAAGGCCTGGCTGCTCGGCCAGCTCGGCGGCGACGAGTCGGCGGTGGCGAAGCACTTCGTCGCGGTGTCCACCAACGACGCCGAGGTGGCGAAGTTCGGCATCGACACCGCGAACATGTTCGGGTTCTGGGACTGGGTCGGCGGCCGCTACTCGTACGACTCGGCCATCGGCCTGTCGCTGATGATCGCGATCGGCCCGGAGCGCTTCGGCGAGATGCTGGCCGGGTTCCACACCGTGGACCAGCACTTCCGTCACACGCCGCTGGAGCGCAACGTCCCGGCGCTGCTCGGCCTGCTCGGGGTCTGGTACGGCTCCTTCTTCGACGCGCAGACCCACGCGGTGCTGCCGTACTCGCACTACCTCTCGAAGTTCTCCGCGTACCTGCAGCAGCTGGACATGGAGTCCAACGGCAAGTCGGTCCAGCGCGACGGCGAGCCGGTGGCCTGGCAGACCGGCCCGATCGTCTGGGGCACGCCCGGCACCAACGGCCAGCACGCCTACTACCAGCTGATCCATCAGGGCACGAAGATCATCCCGGCCGACTTCATCGGCTTCGCCGAGCCGGTCGTCCCCGCCGCCGACCCGCGCGGCGCGCACCACGACATGCTCACCGCGAACTTCCTGGCCCAGACCGAGGCGCTGGCCTTCGGCAAGACCCGCGAGCAGGTCGAGGCCGAGGGCACCGCGGCCGCGATCGTGCCGCACCGGGTGTTCCAGGGCAACCACCCCACCACCACGATCCTCGCGCCGAAGCTCACCCCGTCGGTGCTGGGCCAGCTCGTCGCGCTCTACGAGCACAAGGTGTTCACCCAGGGCGCGGTGTGGAACATCAACTCGTTCGACCAGTGGGGCGTGGAGCTCGGCAAGGTGCTCGCGAAGAAGATCGAGCCCGAGCTCGTCGCCGACGGCACCCCCGCCCCCGCCGCGCACGACTCGTCCACGAACGAGCTGGTCAAGACCTACCGGGAGCTGCGCGGGCGGTAGCCGTAGCGCAATTCGAATGGCGTAGCACGGCAGGGAACGCCGTGCTACGTTACGGATATGACTCGGACGATCACACAACGCGAGCTGCGCAATGAGAGCGCCGCGGTGATGGACGCCGTCGAGGGTGGCGAGACGATCGTCGTCACCCGCAATGGCCGTCCGGTAGCGGAACTTCGGCCGATAAGAGCGCGCCGCTCGGTTCCTCTGGACGAGATCCGGGAGCAGTTCGCGCTGCTTCCTCGCATGAGTTACACCGAGATGAGAGCGGACATCGAAGAGTTCTTCGGGGACGACGACCGGATTCGCGACGAGGACTATGAGTAGCCGGAGACCGGCGGGCTTGCTGGATACCTGCGTCATCATCGACCTCGAGGTCCTGGCTGCGGCGGATCTACCCCTGGACGGGAAGATCTCGACGGTTTCGGTATCCGAACTCATGATCGGCGTGCACATCGCGAAGACCCCGGTCGAACACTCGATCCGGGTGACTCGGTTGATGTCCGTCGGAGCCAACTTCGTCGACCCACTGCCGTTCGACGAGCGGGCGATGAACGTCTTCAACACCCTTGCCGCGCTGACCGTCGCGATCGGCCGCAATCCGAAGCCGCGCAAGAACGGCCTCATGATCGCCGCGACCGCCGTCGCCAACGGCCTGCCGCTGTACACGGCCAACGTGGAGGATTTCAAGGGGCTGGAGAGCATGCTCGAGGTCATCGGCGTCCAGGCCGCCTGAGCCTCTGCGACAATGGTGCAATGACCGAGCAGCGCCGCACCTCCTCTTCCTCCTCGTCGCAACCCCGGAAGTCGGCGGCGGCCCGCAACGCGGCGCGTAACGCGCAGCCGCGCAAGGCCGCCGAGACCGAGGCGGCGGAGCGGCGCAAGCGGCAGTCCATCGCCAAGGCGGAGAAGCGCACGACCTCGGCCCAGGTCCGCATGACGGAGCCGGCGCCGACGGCGGCCGGGCGGGCGCCCGAGGGCGCCGGGTCGGCCACGCCGGCCTCCTACCTGGACGTCCCGGAGGACTACCGGGCCGGCTTCGCCTGCTTCGTCGGGCGGCCCAACGCGGGCAAGTCGACCCTGACGAACGCGCTGGTCGGCGCGAAGATCGCGATCACCTCCGGGCGGCCGCAGACCACCCGGCACACCGTGCGCGGCATCGTGCACCGGGCCGACGCCCAGCTGGTGCTGGTGGACACCCCCGGCCTGCACCGGCCGCGCACGCTGCTCGGCGAGCGGCTCAACGAGCAGGTCCGGGCCACCTGGGCCGAGGTCGACGTGATCGGCTTCTGCATCCCGGCCGACCAGGAGATCGGGCCGGGCGACCGCTACATCGCGCAGCAGCTCGCGGAGGTCCGGCGTACGCCCAAGGTCGCCGTGGTCACCAAGACCGACGCGATGGGCAAGCAGGCCGTGGGCGAGCAGCTGCTCGCCGTGCTCGAGCTCGGCAAGGAGGTCGGCATCGACTGGGCCGAGATCGTCCCGGTCTCCGCGGTCACCAACGCGCAGGTCGGGCTGCTCGCGGACCTGCTGGTCCGGCAGCTGCCGCAGTCCCCGCCGCTCTACCCCGGCGGTGAGCTGACCGACGAGCCGGAGCAGGTCATGGTGGCCGAGCTCATCCGCGAGGCCGCGCTCGAGGGCGTGCGTGACGAGCTGCCGCACTCGCTCGCGGTCACCGTCGAGGAGATGATCCCGCGCGCCGACCGGCCCAAGGACAAGCCGCTGCTCGACGTGCACGCCACGCTCTACGTGGAGCGCTCGAGCCAGAAGTCCATCGTCATCGGCACCGGCGGCGCGCGGCTGCGCGACGTCGGCACCCGCGCCCGCAAGCAGATCGAGGGGCTGCTCGGCACGCCGGTCTTCCTGGACCTGCACGTGAAGGTGGCCAAGGACTGGCAGCGGGACCCGAAGCAGCTGCAGCGGCTGGGGTTCTAGCCGGCGGCTCCCGGCGGATGTAGCTGCGCCGGAGCGACGGCGGAGAGACGCGGAGAAGAAAATCACGGCACGTGACGCGGTGCCTCTTGACTGCCAATTAGTAAGCGCGCATACTAATCACATGACGACATCGAACCTCGCCGAAGCCCGGATCACCTCCTCCGCCGCCCCGGCGGCCTTCTTCGCGAAGTGGGCCGACATGGCCACCTGGCCGGAGTGGAACGCCGACACCTCGTGGGTCCGCCTCGACGGCCCCTTCGCCACCGGCTCCACCGGAGTCCTCAAGCCCAAGGGCGGACCGAAGACCTCCTTCGTGCTGGCGAAGGTCTCCGACGACGAGTTCACCGACGTCTCCACGCTGCTCGGCGCGCGCCTGACCTTCCGCCACCTCGTCACGGTCACCTCCGCGGGGACGGACGTCGCCGTCGCGGTGACGCTGGCCGGTCCGCTCGCGCGGGTGTGGAACGTCATCCTCGGCAAGGGGATCAAGGCCACGCTCCAGCGCGACCTCGAGGCACTCAAGGCCCACGCCGAGTCGATGCAGGGCATTGATACTCCGGCCGATTCGACCGCGGTGGCACAGGTGTCCGCATGAGCGGGTACTGGCTCGGCGTGGTGTGCCGCGACCACGTACGTCGGGGCACGGCCGCCGGCGTCGTCCAGCTCAACCACGGCGCCCGCGCGCCGCTCGCCCGGCTCGAGCCCGGCGACGGGTTCGTCTACTACTCGCCGCGCACCTCGATGAAGGCCGGCACCCCGCTGCAGGCGTTCACCGCGATCGGGCGGATCGCCGACGGCGAGATCTGGCAGGCCGACGAGGGCGACTTCAAGCCGTGGCGCCGCCGCGTGGACTACCTCGGCGACGTCCGCGAGGCGCCGGTGGCCGACTTCCACGGCGGCCTGGACCTGACCGACGGCCCCAACTGGGGCAACCGGCTGCGGCGCGGCCTCGTGCCGCTCACCGCGAGCGACTTCGCCGCGATCGAGACGGCTATGGTCACGGGGTGACCGCACGCGAGTTGAACACCGAGTTCGCCGACGCCGACGAGAGCCCCGGTCTGTTGCTGTGGCAGGTCACCAACCGGTGGCAGGCCGCGCAACGGGCCGCCCTCAAGCCCTACGGGCTCACCCACGTCCAGTTCGTCCTGCTCGCCGGGCTCACCTGGCTCGGCACCGCGGGTCCGGTCACCCAACGCCACCTGGCCGACCACACCGCCACGGACGCGATGATGACCTCCCAGGTCCTGCGCACCCTCGAGGCCGCGGAACTGGTCGAACGCCGCCCGCATCCGCACGACGCCCGGGCCCGCGCCCTGACCGTCACCGCGGCCGGGCGCGAGCTGGCCAACCGCGCCATCGTGGCCGTCGAACAGTGCGATCGGGACTTCTTCGCCGCTCTGGGAAGCGACGCAGCCGCGTTCACCAGAGCTCTGCGAACGCTCAAGAAGACGTCGTGAACCTCCCCTGCCCACGCGCTTTGCGCTACAGCGGCATGGTCCAGGCGGCGTGGGTGTCGACGGGGACGAAGCCCAGCGCCCGGTTGACCGCGAGTATCCGGGTATTGCCGACGGCGTTGTAGGTCTCGAGGACGCGCAGGCCGGGCTCGGCCCGTAGCAGTTCCCTGACGAGATACGCCTTGACTCGGATCGCCAGGCCCTGGCCGCGGTAGTCCGGCACCACCACCGTCTCGTTCTGCTCGCCGCGCACGCCGTCGGCGGTGTGGGCGGTGGAGAGCGCGGCGATCCGGCCGGAGTCGGCGTCCAGGAGGCACGCGGTGTACTCGCGCAGGCCCACCCGGTGCGCGGCGTGCTCGCGGTGGCGCACCTCGGCCGCGGTGAACGGGGTGACGCCCGGGTCGCCCGGGTCGGCGTGCAGGCAGTCGAGGGTCTGGGTGAGCGATTCGAGCAGGTAGGCCGGGCAGGCGCCGGCCCAGCGCAGGGCGAGCAGGCCGGGCGAACGCTGCGGCGGGATCGCGGCCGCCAGCCGCTCGGCCAAGCCCGGCTCGTCCAGCTTCAGCCGGGAGCGCAGATCGCAGCTCGACACCGCCAGGCCGCCGCTGCGGGCGAACGCATCGGTCGCGGCGTTGCGCGGGCCGTCGAGCACCAGCCGACGCCGGCCGTTCGCCAGGGCCGCGCCGGCCAGTTCGGCCAACAGCGTCGAACCGACGCCGTGCCGGCGGGCGGCCGGATGCACGGTCAGGGTGGCGTGCGCCAGCTCCCGGTGGAACGCACTGTAGATGCCCAACCGGGCGTAGCCGAGCAGTCGCCCGGAGCGATCGTGGGCCAGGTGCACGAATCGGCTGCCGCGGAACGGCGGGGCCAGTTGGGCCAGCAGCTCGGCCCGCGCACTGGGCACTTCGCCCGGACGGTCGGCCAGATCGGCGGCGTTCTGACAGGCCACCAGCTCGTCCAGTTCGTCAAGCGGCAGCACGTGTTCGGCCGTCGCGCGCACCCGGGTGACCCGCCACGGCCGCACGGCGGTGGCGGCGGGGGCGAACAGGGGACGCGGGCGCATTCCACCATCACAGCGCTTCCGGCGGTTGTAGGGGTAGCCGCCACGCTCACGGACGCCCGGGTACCGGCCGAGCGGGTGATGGTAGGGTGGGTGCCCTATGTACGGGTCGCGGCTTCTTATCTGCCGCGGCGAGGGTCTGTAAATCTCGGACCGGCACCCTCGCCGCGGTGACGGTGCTGCGCGTTTATCCTTCCTGGGCCTGAGCCAGCCCACGCCGGTCTCCACCGAGCAGTACTCGCTTCAGGACGGATTCCGAGATGACCATCGCCCCTTCCGCCGCCTCCGCCGCGGCCGGCCAGTACGACCGTGTCGCCGCCCAGCGGCCGAGCGGGATGCCCATCCACAAGTACGTGCCCTTCCAGCCGGTCGATCTGCCCGACCGGACCTGGCCGGACCGGGTGATCGAACGGGCGCCGCGCTGGTGCGCGGTGGACCTGCGCGACGGCAACCAGGCCCTGATCGACCCGATGAGCCCGGCCCGCAAGCTGAAGATGTTCGACCTGCTGGTCTCCATGGGCTACAAGGAGATCGAGGTCGGCTTCCCCTCGGCCTCGCAGACCGACTTCGACTTCGTCCGGCAGATCATCGAAGAGGGCCGGATCCCGGACGACGTGGTGATCCAGGTGCTGACCCAGGCGCGCGAGCACCTGATCGAGCGCACCTTCGAGGCGATCCGCGGCGCGAAGCAGGCGATCGTGCACCTGTACAACTCCACCTCCACGCTGCAGCGGCGGGTGGTGTTCGAGCAGGACCGCGACGGGATCAAGCAGATCGCGGTGGACGGCGCCCGGCTGTGCAAGAAGTTCGCCGACGAGCTGACCGGCACCGAGGTCTACTTCGAGTACTCGCCCGAGTCCTACACCGGCACCGAGCTGGACTACGCGGTAGAGGTCTGCGACGCGGTCAACGAGGTCTGGCAGCCCACGCCGGAGCGCAAGGTCATCATCAACCTGCCCGCCACGGTGGAGATGGCCACCCCGAACGTCTACGCCGACTCGATCGAGTGGATGAGCCGGAACCTGAAGAACCGCGAGTCGATCGTGCTCTCGCTGCACCCGCACAACGACCGCGGCACCGCGGTGGCGGCGGCCGAGCAGGGCTACATGGCCGGGGCGGACCGGATCGAGGGCTGCCTGTTCGGCAACGGCGAGCGAACCGGCAACGTCTGCCTGGTGACCCTGGGGCTGAACCTGTTCTCCCAGGGCGTGGACCCGCGGATCGACTTCTCCGACATCGACGAGGTGCGCCGCACCGTCGAGTACTGCAACCAGCTGCCGGTGCACCCGCGCCACCCGTACGGCGGCGACCTGGTCTACACCGCGTTCTCCGGCTCGCATCAGGATGCGATCAAGAAGGGCTTCGACCACCTGCACCGGGACGCCGCGGCGGCCGGCAAGGGGATCGACGAGATGCTGTGGGCGGTGCCCTACCTGCCGATCGACCCGAAGGACGTGGGCCGCACCTACGAGGCGGTCATCCGGGTCAACTCGCAGTCCGGCAAGGGCGGCGTGGCCTACGTGCTCAAGAACGACCACCAGCTGGACCTGCCGCGCCGGCTGCAGATCGAGTTCTCCGGGATCATCCAGGCCAAGACCGACGCCGAGGGCGGCGAGGTCTCCCCGACCGAGATCTGGCGGGTGTTCGCCAACGAGTACCTGCCCACGCCGGACGAGCCGTGGGGCCGCTACCAGCTGGCCGGGTACCGCTCCGAGGCGAACCTCGAGGGCAAGGACGCGCTGAGCGTGGACCTGACCGTGGACGGCACGGCGAGCACCGTGCTGTCCGAGGGCAACGGCCCGATCGACGCGTTCGTCAATGCCCTGACGCAGCAGCTGGACGTGGACCTGCGCTTCCTCGACTACGCCGAGCACGCGATGTCGGCGGGCGGGGACGCGAGCGCGGCCGCGTACGTGGAGTGCGCGGTGGACGGCAAGGTGCTGTGGGGCGTGGGCGTGGACGCCAACATCGTCACCGCTTCGCTCAAGGCCGTGGTCTCCGCGGTGAACCGGGCGGTGCGCGCGCAGTAGGGCTGCGGCCGGGGTATCAGGGGCAGTAGTCTCCCCCGAGGCAACCGGACGGCGGCGAATCGCGTCTAGGGACGCGTTCGCCGCCGTTCGCGTTCCACCGCGTGCGCGAATCCAAGCCGAGGGGTATCGATGTTGTTATTAGTCTGGGGCTTCAAGGTCTTCTACAAGGTGCTCGACACCGGCACCTTCTTCTGCCCGCGCTGCGGCGGCGACCGCGCCTTCGAGCACCGGGTGGGCAAGAAGTGGTTCCGGCTCTACTGGATCCCGCTGTTCCCGTGCAGCGGCCCGATCAACGAGCACGTGCGCTGCACCACCTGCCAGGGCATGTACACGCTGCAGGCGCTCAACCACCCCACCAGCAACCAGCTCTCCTCGCTGCTGCTCGACGGCGTGCGCGGGGTGCTGGTGCACGTTCTGCGGGCCGGCTCGATCCAGTCGCCCGGCCCGCGCGAGATCGCGGTCAGCGAGATCCAGGCGCACGGGCTGCCCGGGTACGACGACGCCAGCCTGCAGGCCGACCTGGACGTGGTGCCCGGCGACATCAGCGGCCTGCTGACCAACCTGGGCGGGCAACTGGCCGGCCCGGGCAAGGAGGACCTGCTGCGCGCCGCGGTGCGGGTGGCGCTGGCGGACGGGCCGCTGACCGACCTCGAGCGCAACGTGGTCAACAGCACCGGCGCGATCCTCGGCATGACCCAGGCGCACGCGCTCGGCGTGATCGCGATGACGGAGCAGTCCGCGCAGCGCTGAAGCACGGCGACCGCGCCGCTCGGAGCTCTCCGCGCGGTGTCGAGCGCGCCCGCCCCCGCATCCCGGGCCCGGCCGTCGGCCCGGGATGCGAGAATGGCGGGGTGACCCTGTATCGCGACGACGGCATCGTCCTGCGCACCCAGCGCCTGGGCGAGGCCGACCGCGTCATCACCGTGCTGACCAGGGAGCGCGGCCGGCTGCGGCTGGTGGCCAAGGGCGTGCGCCGGACCACCTCGAAGTTCGGCGCCCGGCTCGAGCCGTTCGCGCACGTGGACTTCCAGACCTTCGACAAGCAGGGCCGCGCCCTCGGCATGATCACCCAGGCCGAGACCATCGCCGCGTACGGGCAGCGGATCGTCTCCGACTACGCGCGCTACACGGCCGGCACGGCGATGCTGGAGACGGCCGAGCGGTTGTCCGACGAGGAGGGCGAGCCCGCGCTGCAGCAGTACCTGCTGCTGCTCGGCGCGCTGCGCGCGCTCACCGGCGGCGAGCACGCGCCCGGCCTGGTGCTCGACGCCTTCATCCTGCGCTCGCTCTCGGTGGCGGGCTACGCCCCGTCCTTCCGGGACTGCGCCGGCTGCGGCGAGGAGCCGCCGGACGCGCTGCCGTACCGGTTCTTCTCCCTGCCGGCCGGCGGCGTGGTGTGCCCCGGCTGCAAGCCGGGCGGCTCGGCGATGCCGCAGCAGGCGACGGTGGAGCTGCTCGGCGCGCTGCTGGCGGGCGAGTGGGGCATAGCCGACTCGAGCGAGGGGCGGCACCGGCGCGAGGCGAGCGGGCTGGTCGCGGCCTACTTGCAGTGGCACCTCGAGCGCGGACTGCGCTCGCTGCGGCTAGTGGAACGCTGACCGGCGGCGAAGCGTTGACGGACCAGAACGAGAACGAAAACGGCGGTTGACACGTGGCACTGCTCAGGAAGTCGAATCCGGCCCAGATCCCCGGTCCGGCGCGCCCGGCCGGGCCGCGCGCGTACCGCGCCCCGAAGCCGCACAAGGACGGCGCCGAGCCGCCGAAGATCCCGGGCGAGCTGGTGCCCAAGCACGTCGCGATCGTGATGGACGGCAACGGCCGCTGGGCCAAGTCGCGGGGCCTCTCGCGCACCGAGGGCCACGAGGTGGGCGAGAAGTCGCTCTTCGACGTGGTCGAGGGGGCCGTGCAGATCGGGGTGACGCACATCTCGGCGTACGCGTTCTCCACCGAGAACTGGAAGCGCTCGCCGGAGGAGGTGCGCTGGCTGATGGGCTTCAACCGGCTCACCATCCGCCGCCGGATCGACGAGATGGACGAGCTCGGAGTGCGCATCCGCTGGTCCGGGCGGCGGCCGCGGCTGTGGAAGTCGGTCATCGACGAGCTGGAGATGGCCGAGGAGCGCACCCGGGACAACGACCGGTTCACCTTGAACATGTGCGTGAACTACGGCGGCCGGGCCGAGGTCGTGGACGCGGCGGCGGCGCTGGCCCGGGACGTGGCGGCGGGCCGGGTCAACCCGAACCGGATCGACGAGCGGGTCTTCGCCCGGTACCTGGACGAGCCGGACATGCCGGACGTGGACCTGTTCCTGCGCTCCTCCGGCGAGCAGCGCACCTCGAACTTCATGCTCTGGCAGGCCGCCTACGCGGAGATGGTGTTCCTGGACACGCTCTGGCCGGATTTCGACCGCACCCACCTGTGGCACGCCATCCAGATCTACGCGGACCGGGACCGCCGCTTCGGCGGGGCCATGCCCAACCCGGTCGCCGACGACGCCGCGCGCACGCCGAGCCCGCTGGCGGGCTGAGCCGGGCCGCGCCGGCTCGGCCGGGCACGGGCCCCGCGGCACGCGGCCGCGCCCGGCGCCTCAGCCGAGCAGGCGCGGCGCGAGCCGGGTGAGCAGCGCGGCCGCGTCGATCATGCAGCGCTCCGGGTCGGGCTCGATCTCGGTCAGCGCGAAGGCCCGGAGGATACCGGCCCGGCGCAGCTGATCCTCCGTCAGCGCCAGCCGGCCGCACACCGCCGCCACCGGCACGCCGTGCAGCGCGGCCAGCCGGGCCACGCCGACCGGCGCCTTGCCGCGCAGGCTCTGCTCGTCCAGCGAGCCCTCGCCGGTGACCACCAGCCGCGCGCCGCGCATGGCCTGCTCCACCCCGAGCAGCTCGAGCATCAGCTCGATGCCGGGGCGCACGCTCGCGCCGAGGGCGACGATCGCGCCGTAGCCCACGCCGCCGGCCGAACCGGCGCCGGGCTGGGCCGCGGCGGCCACCGCGTGCTCGCCGAACTGCTTGATCAGCACGTCGACCAGGCGGCCGAGGCCGGTCTCGAGGGCGAGCACGTCCTCGGGCGCGGCGCCCTTCTGCGGCCCGTAGACCGCGGCCGCGCCGAAGGTGCCGAGCAGCGGGTTGTCCACGTCGGTGGCCAGGATGACCTCGGTCTGCGCGATCCGCTCGTCGAGGCCGGACAGGTCGACCGAGGCGAGCTCGGCCAGCGAGGCACCGCAGGGTTCGAGCTCGGCTCCGGCGCCGTCGAGGAAGCGGGCGCCGAGCGCGGCCAGCATGCCCGCGCCGCCGTCGGTGCTGGCGCTGCCGCCGACGCCCAGCACCAGGGTGCGCGCGCCCGCGTCGAGCGCGGCCCGGATCAGCTCGCCGGTGCCGTAGGTCGAGGCGTGCAAGGGGTCGAACACGCCCGCCGGGAGCCGGCGCAGTCCGCTGGCCTCGGCCAGCTCGACCACCGCGGTGTGATTGGCCACCGCGTACTCGGCGTCCACCGGCTCGCCGAGCGGCCCGCGCACCCGCGCCCGGCGGCGCTCGAAGCCGGCCGAGACGGCCGCGTCCACGGTGCCGTCGCCGCCGTCGGCCACCGGCACCAGCCGCAGCTCGACGTCGGGCTCCGCCGCGCGCAGCCCCTCGGCCACGGCCTCGGCCACCTCGACGGCCGTCAGCGAACCCTTGAACTTGTCCGGCGCGATCACTATCCAAGCCTCGGTCACAGGGGGAGTCTAAGGGCGGGCGACCCCTGCACGTCCGCGACATCCGGGACGGTACGGCCGATGCCCGGATGAAGCGCTGGATGGATTCCGGCGAAAGGGTGGCGAAGAACTGGCGACGTGTCGGGAATGAGCTGACGGCACGCCAGGGCGGCCGGACCCTCCCGCGGTCCGGCCGCCCTGACGCCCCGATTCCCCCGTTGTCCCCCGATCCCCCGCGGCTCCCCGTAGTCTCCCCCGCGGATCCCCCGATCCCCGTGGTTCCCCCGCGATCCCCCGTCCCCCGAGCCGCGGCCGGGCCTCCCCGCACCGGCCGCGGCACGTCGCGCGGCTACGGCTCCGGCGGCGCGTCCTTCGGGCCGTCGAGCAGGTCGAGCAGGTCGGCCAGCGCGCGGTCCACGATCTCGCGGGCCCGGGCCTGCTCGGCCTCGGTCAGCGGACTGTTCTGGCGGGTCCGGCGTCGCAGCGCGTCGGCCACCGGGCCGCCCTGGCGCCGCAGGTAGCCGAAGAGCTCACCGAGCTGCGACAGGTCCACGCCGAACCCGCCGGCGCCCCAGATGCGGGGCTCGTCGTCCTGCTCCGCCTCCTGCTGCTGCCACTGCTCCTTCCACTGGCGCGCCCACTGCTCCTTCCAGTCACGCTGCCAGTCGCGCTGACGCTGCTTCCACTCCTGCTGGTGCTCGCGCTGAGCCTGGCGCCACTCCTGCTGCTGTTCGCGCGCCTGCTGCTTCCAGTCGCGCGCCGCGTCGCGCTGCTGGCGCTTCCAGTCCTTCCACTGATCCCAGCCCCACTCCTCGGATCCCGGCGGGAATCCAGGGGGAAAACCCGGCAGCCCCGGGAAGGGCGGCGCGTCCTGCGGCGGAGGCGGGGTCGGCGGCTGCGGCGGGGCCCACGGCGGCGCGCCGAACCAGCCGGGGGCGCCCTTGCCGCCCTCAGAGCTCTGCTGGGCGCGACGGGCCTGGTCGGCCAGCTCCTGCTGCACCGCCTTCGCCGTCTCGCGCACCTCCTGCCGGATGCCCTCGGCCAGGTCCCGCGCGGAGGCGCGGATCTCGGTCTCGAGCTCGGCCAGTTCGTCGGCCCGGGCGGCGAGCTCGGCCCGGCCGGCGTCGGTGATCCGGTAGACCTTGCGCCCGCCGTCGGACTCGTGCCGGATCAGGCCCTCGGTCTCGAGCCGGGCCAGGCGCGGGTAGACGGTGCCGGCGCTGGGCGAGTAGAGCCCGGCGAAGCGCTCGCGCAGCTGCTGGATGATCTCGTAGCCGTGCCGCGGACTCTCCTCGAGCAGTTTGAGCAGGTAGAGCCGAAGCCGGCCGTGGCCGAAGACCGGAGTCATCGCGCGTCCTCGATTCCGTCGTCGTGCCCGGTGCCCGGGCGCTCGTCCTCGATGGGTCCCTCGTCGTCCGGCTCGCGGCGCAGCACGGTGATCGCGCCGGAGACGGTGTGCCCGGTCAGCCGGGCCCGGCCGTCGCCGACCCGGCCGGCCAGGCGCGAGCTGCCCGGCTTGCGGCTGGCCGCGATCTCGGCGAACTGGCTGGTGGCGTGGCCGGAGGTGGAGGTGAGGTCGACCTCGACGTCCGGGTCGTGCGGCAGCCGCATGGTCAGGCCGCCGGAGACGCAGGTGGCCTTGACCCGCGGCGGCAGCGGCTCCTCGAGGTCGAGGGTGATGGCGCCGGCCACCGTGTTCAGGTCGATCTTGCCGCCGGAGCCGGCCAGCACGGTGATCGCGCCGGAGACGGCGCGCACGCTCAGGTCGTCGGTGGCCTGCTCCACCGTCACCGCGCCGGAGACGGTGGTCACCGAGGTCGGGCCGTACATGCCGGCCAGGGTCAGCTCGCCGGAGACCCCCTTGAGGGTGACCCGCTCGTGCAGGTTGGACAGGACCACCGGCCCGGAGACCACGGTCACCTCGACCAGCGCGTCCGGCGGGACCGAGAGCGAGAGCTCCACCTCCTGCCGGGCGCCGCGGGTGAGCCAGCCGAGCAGGCCGGAGCGCAGCGACTCCTCCCCGTGCCGCACCACCAGCTCGCCGTCGGTCAGCTCGACCGTCAGCGGCGGCCCGCTGATCCGGCTCACCTCGAGCGCGGCCGGGCCGTCGACGCCCAGCACGTTGATCCGGCCGCCGACGGCGTGCAGCCGCAGTCGGCGCACGCCCTCCCCGATGGCGAGTTGCTCCGGCTGTTCGATCTTCCACGACTCGGTCATGGGTCCTCCCCTGGTTGGGCTCCGCTCCGGCGGCGAGACGCGATGTATCGCGTCCGTCGAGAACCACGATATATCGCGTCCTGGGAAAGTCAAGCGGCGCTCGCGGCGGGCCGTCACGGGGATGTCGCGGCCGGTCCGGCCGGATCGCCACGATCGCGCCACGGCGCACGTCCGGTCGCGTATCGGAGACCCGATGGCCCCCAGCGTCACCGCACGTGCCCTGGTCTGCACACAGGGCCACTGCCTAGGGTGACCGCATCGTGTGCCCCACGCCGGCCGTGGGCCACCCGCTTTGCGCACCCCGACGAAGGAGGCCTCCTTGCGGATCCTGCTGATCGCGACCGCTTTCAACAGTCTGTCACAGCGCGTCCACGCCGAACTCGCGGAGGAGGGCCACGAACTCGCCGTGGTGCTCGCTGCCTGCGGTGAACAGGAGATGCGCGAAGCGGTGTTCGGGCCCGGACACCGGGCCGGCGAATCCAAACCGGTATACGACCTCTGCATAGCCCCGATGCTCACCAGCGCGATACCCCGGGACGTGTGGGAGGCAGTGCCCTGTTTCATCGTGCACCCCGGCCCGCCCGGGGACCGCGGGCCCTCCTCGCTGGACTGGGCCCTGCACCGCGGCGTGGACACCTGGGGCGTGACGGTGCTCCAGGCGGTGGCGGAGATGGACGCCGGGCCGGTCTGGGCGCACGCGTCCTTCCGGGTGACGCCGGGGGTCTCCAAGAGCGACCTGTACCGCGGCGAGCTGTCCGACGCGGCGAGCACCGCCGTGCGCGAGGCCGTGCGCCGGTTCGCGTTCGGCGAGCGGCCCGCCACCGCGCGGCACGTGGCCACCCGCCCGTTCTTCCCGCAGCAGCTGCGCGAGATCGACTGGGCCCGAGGCTCCGCCGAGCACGTCAGCGCCCTGTTACGGGCCGCGGACTCCAGCCCGGGCGTGCTCGACGAGATCGACGGGGAGCCGTTCTACCTCTACGGCGCCGCGCCCGAGTACGCGCTGCGCGGCCGTCCGGGGACGCTGCTGGCCACCCGCGCGGGCGCGGTCTGCCGGGCCACCGCGGACGGCGCGGTCTGGTTCACCCACGCCAAGGCCAAGCGCAAGCCCGGCGGCCCGCCCGGGATCAAGCTGCCCGCCGCGCTCGCCCTGGCCGGGCGGGTGGCGCACCTGCCGGAGTGCCCCGGCTCACCCGAGATCTCCTACCGGGAGCGGGGCGAGGTGGGCATGCTCGGCTTCCGCTTCCCCGGCGGCGCCACCAGCGCGGAACAGTGCCGGCGGCTGCTGCGGGCGTACCGGCACGCGCTGACCCGCCCGACCCGGGTGCTCGTCTTCGGCGGACAGCGCGACTTCTTCGGCAACGGCATCCACCTCGGCGTGATCGACGCGGCGGCGAACCCGGGCGCCGAGTCCTGGGCCAACATCGTCGCGATCGACGACGTGGTCGAGGCGGTCGCGCGCACCACGGACCGGCTGGTGGTGGCCGCGCTGGGCGGGAACGCCGCGGCCGGCGGCGTGGTGCTGGCCCAGGCCGCCGACGAGGTGTGGGTGCGCGACGGAGTGGTGCTCAACCCGCACTACCGGCTGATGGGGCTCTACGGCTCGGAGTACTGGACCTACCTGCTCCCGCGCCGGATCGGCCAGGCGGAGACCGAACGGGTGATGGAGGCGGCGCTGCCGGTCGGCTCGGCCCGGGCGCTGCGGCTGGGACTGGCCGATCGGCTGGTCAGCGCGCCGCCGGAGGCGTTCACCGAGGCGGTGTGGACGGTGGCCTTCGAGCTGGCCGCCGCGCCCGGGCTCGAGGCCAGGATCGCGGCGAAGGCCCGGCGGCTGGAGCAGGACGAGGCGCGACGCGGCCTCGACGACTACCGGCGCGAGGAGCTGGCCAGGATGCGCGCGATCTTCGACGATCCGCACGCGCCGTACCACGCGCTGCGCTCGGCCTTCGTGCGCAAGGCGCTGCCGGACCGCACGCCCGAGCACCTGCGGCGGGTCGCGGCGGCGGTCTGACGGCGTCCGCCGCGCCGCGGCCCGGGCCGCGGCGCCGGCGGGCCTAGTTCTCGCTCTTGGCGGCGCAGGCCGCGCAGGTGCCGAAGATCTCCAGCGTGTGCTCGACCTCGATGAAGCCGTGCTCCGCGGCGATCTTGCCGGCCCAGGCCTCTACGGCCGGGCCCTCGACCTCGACCGCGGTGCCGCAGCCGCGGCAGACCAGGTGGTGGTGGTGCGTGCCGCTGGAGCAGCGGCGGTAGACGGCTTCGCCCTCGTCGGTGCGCACCACGTCCACCATCCCGGTCTCGGCCAGAGACTGGAGGGTGCGGTAGACGGTGGTCAGGCCCACCGAGTCGCCCCGGTGCCGCAGCCGGTCGTGCAGCTGCTGCGCGGAGACGAAGTCCTCGGTCTCCTCCAGCAGGGCGGCCACCGCCGCGCGCTGCCTGGTAGAACGACCAGGGGCGGGGATCGAGGAGCGGGCCCCGGTTTCTTCTCGCTGCATCGCCGGCACTCCTTGCTTCACATCCGTACGGCGCAAGACCTCATTGTGCCACTGAGCCGCTCACTCCGCTCCGGCGTCCGACCGGCGGCGGTGTACCGTACACGGTCGCGGGGTGGGCCGTTCGGTGGCGCCGGGCATCCGCGCAGCCCGCCGCGCCGCGGCTGGTGGAGGGGGGCAAAGCGTTGGAAACCGCTCCGGCGCACCCGCTACGATGCGCGCAGACCGCACGCCAGCCGGGCGTGAAGGCGCAAGACATACGGAAAGAATCATCGTGGCCGCCGACAAGATCGAAACCATCGTCCGACTGGCCAAGGCCAGGGGCATCGTCTTCCCCTCCAGCGAGATCTACGGCGGCTCCCGTGCCGCGTACGACTACGGTCCGCTGGGGGTGGAGCTCAAGGAGAACATCAAGCGGCAGTGGTGGCAGGCGATGGTCCGCGGCCGCGAGGACGTCGTCGGCCTCGACTCCTCGGTGATCCTGGCCCGCGAGGTCTGGGAGGCCTCCGGCCACGTCAAGGAGTTCACCGACCCGCTGACCGAGTGCCTCTCCTGCCACAAGCGCTACCGGGCGGACCACCTGGAAGAGGCCTACGAGGCCAAGCACCACCACCTGCCGGAGCACGGCCTGGCCGACGTCAACTGCCCCAACTGCGGCAACAAGGGCCAGTTCACCGAGCCCAAGCAGTTCAACGGCATGCTCTCCACCCACCTCGGCGCCGTCGCCGACGGCTCGGGCCTGCACTACCTGCGCCCGGAGACCGCGCAGGGCATCTTCGTGTCCTACAAGTCCGTGCTCGAGTCGAGCCGGCGCAAGATCCCGTTCGGCATCGGCCAGATCGGCAAGTCCTTCCGCAACGAGATCACCCCGGGCAACTTCATCTTCCGCACCCGCGAGTTCGAGCAGATGGAGATGGAGTTCTTCGTCCGGCCGGGCGAGGACGAGCAGTGGCACGAGTACTGGATCACCGAGCGCACGAACTGGTACACCGGGCTCGGCATCAACCCGGACAACCTCCGGCTCTACGAGCACCCGAAGGAGAAGCTGTCGCACTACTCGAAGCGCACCGTCGACCTCGAGTACCGCTTCAACTTCGGCGGCAGCGAGTTCGGCGAGCTCGAGGGCATCGCCAACCGCACCGACTTCGACCTGAGCACCCACTCGAACGCCTCGGGCAACGACCTGTCGTACTTCGACCAGGCCAACAACGAGCGCTTCACCCCGTACGTGATCGAGCCGGCCGCGGGCGTGAACCGGGCCATGCTGGCCTTCCTGCTCGACGCGTTCGTGGAGGAGGAGGCGCCGAGCGCGACCGGCAAGATGGAGAAGCGCGCGGTGCTCAAGCTGGACCGGCGCCTGGCCCCGGTGAAGGTGGCCGTGCTGCCGCTCTCGCGCAACACGGACCTGTCCCCCAAGGCGCAGGGCCTGGCCAACTCGCTGCGCCGGAACTGGAACATCGACTTCGACGACGCGCAGGGCATCGGCCGCCGCTACCGTCGCCAGGACGAGATCGGCACCCCGTTCTGCGTCACCGTGGACTTCGACACCCTCGAGGACAACGCGGTGACCGTGCGCGAGCGCGACACCATGACGCAGGAGCGGGTCTCGCTCGACCAGGTCGAGGCCTACCTCGGCGCGCGGCTGACCGGCTGCTGACCGGCTGCTGAGACGTGATCGACGACGGGGCCGGGCGCGGGTGCGCACCGGCCCCGTCTTCTCTGCCATCATCAGCGGATGCGCGAACTCAATGAGCTGACGGACGTGGACGATCCGGCCTGGCCGCCCTTGCAAGAGCTTTTCGCCTCCAGCGAGGTTCCGTTGCGGGTGCTGCCGGTCGGCGATGCCGAAGGTCGCAGGGGCCTGCTGCAGCTGCAGGTGACGGCGCGGTCCGTGCTCGGATCGCTGACCCTCAACTGCGGCGGCCTGGTCGTGGACGACGGCTGGGTGCGGGTGTTCGGCGGAGGATCGAGCGCGGACGCGGGAAGCATGCCGAGCCTGGCCCAGGTCAACGCCTTCCCGGCGGCCTTCGACCCGGCCTGGCAGCCGGACGGCGCGTTGATCGTCGGCCAGGACGCGGCAGGCGGAGTGTTCGCGTTGAACGGCGCCGATCCGGCTGCCCACGGCCGTCCCGGCGAGCCGGGACAGATGACGTACTTCGCCCCGGACACGCTGGCTTGGGAGGCCATGCAGTTCGGCCACTCCCAGTGGATCACCTGGCTGCTGTCGGACGGCCGGCTGGAGAAGTTCTACGAGGGGACGCGCTGGCCGGGTTGGCGCGAGGAAGCCGCGGCGCTGACGTACACCCAGGGCATCACGGTCTATCCGTTCCTGTGGAGCGAAGAAGCCCATGCGGACCTCGCGAAGACCACTCGGCGCGCGGTGCCGATGCGCGAGGTTCTCGGCGTGGCAGCGGATTTCGCCCGGCAGATGGGCCCGGCCGACCCCGGCTTCCTCGGCGAGGTCTGACGCGATTTGATGATCGGCTGAATGCTCGTGGAGCGGGGTGGCTTGTCGGTTCGGGGTGGTCGTTCGGGTGTGGGCGGCCGCTTCGCTCCGCCCACGGTTTCGTCTGCCCACCCTGCCCACCCGTTGCGTTGGCAGGGCAGGCTGGGGTTTCAAGATCTCGCCTCCGGCGGGGGCCTTCCCTCGGAGAGAATGCCGGGGTCGTGTGGGTGCTGGCGTGGTGGGGCGGGCTGGGGTTCGGGGTGGTGGGGTTGCGGGTGTGTGCTCTCTCCTCGGTCGGTCCCCGGAGGCAATCAGGGACCTGCCGGGAGGTCAAGCGGCGGTGGTTTCCGCTGATGCTCGATTCTGCATGGCGCCGCTTGACCTCCCGGCAGAACCCCAATGCCGCGTAGTTAAGGGTTTCCCGGCCCTGTCAAGTGGTGCTTTTCGGGGCATGTTGGTCTTGGTCGGGGTGGTGGACGCGCGAACGGGACGAGACCTCTGATACACCGGTGCGGTCTGCCAGGACTGCCCGGGAAATCAGAGGTCTCGTTGCCTGCCAAGTCTGCCATGCCCGCTCTTACCCGCGCCATCACGCGCGCCTGTGGTTCCTTCGCCGCGGGCCATCTCGGTCCTTTGACACAGGTGATCCCGTGGGCTTGTCAATTGGAGTGTGTAAGTTTGGGGACGGTTCTTCCTTCTTCGGGTCTCCGTCGGCGGTTGCCGTCGGTGACGGTTTTGCTGGTCAGACCGGGAGTTTGCCGGGGAAGCGGATCGCGAAGTCGTTCAGGGCCCGCTTCCAGCCGTAGGTCCCGGTGCCGCGCAGCTGTCCGGCCGGCACGTGGCGTCCCACGCCGTCGATGTGGCGGCCCTCGATGCGGCGGATGCCGAGGTAGAGCAGTTTGATCGCGGCGTCGTCGTCGGGAAAGTGCCCGCGGGTCTTGCTGATCTTGCGGAGCTGGAAGTTCATCGACTCGATGGCGTTGGTCGTGTAGATGACCCGTCGCAGCTCGAGGGGGAAGTCGAGAAACGGTATGAACGTCTCCCAGGACCGCTCCCATGCGGAGATCACCCCGGGTGCGCTGCGGGCGAACGTGCCGCGCAGCGCTTCGAGCGCGGCCTCGGCGGCCGAGGCGTTCGCGGCGGTGTAGATCGGGCGCAGCGCGGCGGCGATCTTCTTGCGGTCGGCGTAGGCGACATACCGCATCGAGGTGCGGATCAAGTGGACCACGCAGGTCTGCACGATCGCCTCGGGCCATACGTGCCCGATCGCCTCGGGCAGCCCGCTCAGCCCGTCGCAGCACACGACGAGGGCGTCTTTCAGGCCTCTGTTGCGCAGGGAGGTCAGGACGTTGAGCCAGAACCGGGAGCCCTCCTTCTGTTCGATCCAGATGCCGAGCACCTGCTTGTACCCGTCGGTGTCCACGCCGATCACCAGGTGCGCGGCCTTGTTCACGACGCTGCCGGACTCGCGGACCTTCACCACGATCGCGTCGATGTAAAGGATCGGATACACCGCGTCGAGCGCGCGGTTCTGCCATTCGGTGATCTCCTCGCGCACCACCTCGGTCACGTTCGAGACCAGCGCGGGGGAGATCTCGGCGCCGTAGACCTCGGCGAGGTGGTCGCGGATGTCGCGGGTGGACATCCCCCGGGCGTAGAGCGAGAGGATCATCTCGTCGACCTGCCCGAGCCTCTTGGTGCGCTTGGGCACGATCCGCGGCTCGAACGAGCCGGCCCGATCACGCGGGGCCTGCAGGCGCACCGGCCCGGACGCGGTGACCACGGTCTTGGGGTAGGAGCCGTTGCGCGAGTTGGGCGAGCCGACCCCGGCCGGATCCCCCTTCTCGTAGCCGAGGTGATCCGCCATCTCCACCTGCAGCGCCCGCTCGAGCACCGCCTTGGTGATCGCAGCCAGCAGCTCCTGCGCGTCGCCCCCGGCCTTCTCGGCCTCGGCCAGCAGAGAGTCGATCGCCTCCGGAGCCAGGATCGCAGCGACCCGACGGGCACCCTCGACCTGCTCGTGCTCCTCGACCAGGGGCTCCTCGGCCTCCACCGACAGCACCTGGTCCATCTTCTTGCCACTCACAGCGTGTCACCATTTCTAGCAGCCAGGCACTACCACCTGCTGCTCAACAGGTCACCCGCTTACACACTCCATTAGACACGCTCGATCCCGTTCGAGCTGGTCGACGCGGTACTCGCCGAGACCGGCCGCACCGAGCGGCGAGTGCGCCGGCTGCCCTCACGCGTCGCGCTCTACCTCGTGCTGGCGATGGCGCTGTTCGAGAAGGCCCCGATATCCGGGGTGTTCTCCGTGCTGAGCGCGGGACTGAGGGCACCGGCGGTCTCGGAGAAGGCGTTGCGCGACGCACGCCGGCGGATCGGGCCGGAACCGGTCAAAGCGCTCTTCGACGTGCTCGCCGGCCCGATCGCGCAACCACACACCCCCGGAACGCGCTACCGCAGGTGGCGCACGGTCGCGTTCGACGGCTGCTCCTCCACCAAGATCCCCGACACCCCGGACAACCGGGCCGTCTACGGCCGCGCACCGGTACGCCACGGACACGCCGGCTACCCGATGCTGATGCTCATGACCCTGGCCGAGACCGGCACCCGCGCACTGGCCGCAGCGGTGTTCGGACCGAGTGGCACCGGGGAGATCGCCTACGCCGAGAAACTCCTTGCCCACCTCGACGCGAGCATGCTGCTACTGGCCGACCGCGGCTTCGACGCCGCCGGTTTCCTGGCCAAAGCCGCCGGCACCGGGGCACACCTGCTCGTGCGCGCCACCGCCAACCGCCGCCCGCCCGTGCTCGCACACCTACCCGACGGCTCCTACCTCACCCTGATCGGCACACTCAGGATGCGGGTGATCGAAGCCGAGATCACCGTCACCGCCACCGACGGCTCCACCCACACCGGCACCTACCGGCTGATCACCACCCTGCTCGAACACCGGTCCGACCCCGCACCCACACTCCTCGCCCTCTACCACGAACGCTGGGAGACCGAGACCGCGTTCCTCGCCATCCGCCACACCCTGCTCGACGGACGCGTCCTACGCTCACGCGACCCCGCGGGCCTGGCCCAGGAGATGTGGGGCATCCTCACCGTCTACCAGGCCCTACGCACCCTCATGTGCGAAGCAGCCGAAACAATCCCCGGCACCGACCCCGACCGGATGTCCTTCACCCTCGCCCTGCACACCGCCCGCACCCACACCATCCTCGCCGACCTCGGCAACCCCACCGACCGGCCCGGGCCCATCGGCCACGCCGTCCTGGCCCACCCCAACCCCGCCCGCCGCCCCCGCCACAGCACCCGCAAACTCAAATCCCCCGGCCAGCGCTACACCTACAAAGACCCCACCAGACCCACCCACAGCACCACGATCACCGGCATCACCCTCACGATCCACCCGCCCACCATCACCCCGCCACCCGCCCCACCCCCCGGCCAACCCGGCCAACCCGGCCGAGCACCCGAGAAAAACCACGTCCTGAACCTCCTCCGACAGACCCCCTACCAGCCCCGACGCATCCCCGAGATCGCCGCCGCCCTCGGTATCAGCGGCCGAAAACACACCAACAACCTGGGCGTCAGAATCAACCGCTGGGCCCACCAAGGACTCCTGACCAAAACAGCCCCCGGCACCTACACGATCAAGAAACAGCCCTTGACAGACCACCAGAACCCTTAACTACGCGGCATTGGGCAGAACCCTGATCGGGCTTCGCCTGCCCGACCGAGGAGAGAACCCACCCCCTGGGCGACCGGTGCGAGCTGCGCTCGGGCCAGGTCCCGTCCCGTGGCCCGGCCGCGCTCAACGCGGAAAAATCCTGCATCACCCTGGTGCGTTCGGCCCCGATCCCAGGCCTCATGAGCGGGCCCGTGGGCCGGCCGCACTCGATGCTGAATCCTGCTTCGCCCTGGTGTGATCCACCGGGTGTTCATGCAGTGCGCTGGATCGCGTGGCCCGGTCGCACTCCGAGGGGAATCCTGCATAGTCTTCGGCCACACCTCTGACGCCGCCTGCCCAGCCACCCCGTCCACAACCCCTCCGTCGCAAGCCCCAACCATCCCCGTACACTTCCAGGCTAGACGCCGCTACCGACAAAAGACGCGCATCCGGCATTTACCGGATAAGCAAAAATCCGGGAGATTTCCGGGAACTCGGGCGTGCACCCCGGCGTTGAAGGAGTAGAGAAGAACAGAGCGGCCCAGAACGGCGATGCAAGATCGTGCACCGAGTACGGCGGGGCGACGGGATTCGACCCGAGCGCAGCTCAGACCCTCTCCCAGGGGGCGGGCTCTCTCCTCGGTCGGGCAGGCGAAGCCCGATCAGGGTTCTGCCGGGAGGTCAAGCGGCGCGATGCAAGATCCAGCATCAGCGGAAGCTACCGCCGCTTGACCTCCCGGCAGGTTCCTGATTGCCTCCGGGGACCGGCCGAGGAGAGAGCACACACCCGCAACCCCACCACCCCGAACACCAGCCCGCCCCGCCAACGCCAGCACCAACGCAACCCCGGCACTCTCTCCGAGAGAAGGGCCCCCGCCGGAGGCGAAATCTTGAAACCCCAGCCCGCCCCACCAACGCAACGGGTGGGCGGGTGGACAGAAGAACCAGGCGACGCGAAGCGCCCGCCCCCACCCGAACGACCACCCCAGCCCGGCAGACCGCCGCTTCCCACCAACACTCGACACGATCATCGATTCGCGTTAAGACCGCAGCGGAACGAGCCGTGCGGCCGGCGCGTCCGAGTGCCATGAGGAGACAATCGCAGAGGACGAAGAGCGTCGGCCGCGCCGCGCTCTTCGTTCCGCTCGCGGCCCTGCTGGCTGCCGGATGCTCGTCGAACGGCTCGCCCAAGACCGCCGACGTACCGGACACCGCCTACCTGGCCGTCGTGCAGAACTACGACGTGCCCATCGGCAAGGGCGGTCCGAGGCAACTGCGGTACACCGTGACGGACCGCAAGACGATCGCGCAGTTGACCGCGCTGATCAACGCCCTGCCGGCAGCCCCGAAACAGAGCAACCCGCCTTCGTGCCCGGAGGAGGTCGCGCCGGCCTTCGATCTCCAGTTCCAGGACACGAAGGGCGGAAAAGTGCTCGCCCAGGTCGACTTCGAGTGCTTCGGCGTGTGGGTCACCCTGGACGGGAAGGACGAGCCGCTCTTGAGCAGTTCGACCTCCCCCGGCGCGCCGTCGCTGATCAACCGGGTCGAGGCGATCCTCGCCCCGTACGCGAAGAGTGCCGAGAGCTGACCGGCTGCTGACGTCGGCTCAGGGCCGCAGCGTCTGCAGGAAACGGTGGTGCGGGTGCTGCTCGGGCAAGGCGGCCACCGAGCGCTCGGCCAGCCGCACCACGCGGGCCCGGGCCGGCTCGGGGATCTCGGCGACGGTGGCCTCGAGCAGCGCCCAGGAGACCTCGTCCAGGCGCGCCCGCACCTCCTGCTCGCACACCTCCGGATCGCCGCCCGGGCCGGTGCTGGCCGCGCAGGCCGCCTCCAGCGCGGCGAGCGCGCGCAGCGCCTCGTGGTCGTCGGCGAGCACGGCCGGGATGAAGGTGTCCGCCTGCTCGGCCGAGGCCGCCTTGGTGCCGGGCGCCTCGAACACGTTCACGAGAGGGCTCACGTCCCCGGCCGTCATCGGGTCGTACAGGCCGGGGAACGGCTGCTCCTCGTACCCGTCGTCGTAGCCGGCGATGTAGATCGGGGCGTCCGAGCCGGTCTGCGCGATCGCGCCGAGGGCTACCTCGAGCAGGCTGGCCGGCCAGTCCAGGTCGCGCAGGGCATTGATACGCAGCTGGCCCGGCTGGGAGTCCACCAGGCCGCACAGCAGCAGCTGCGCCGACTCCAGGGCGGACTGGATGTAGAAGCCGATCTCCGCGCTGTGCAGGCGGATCGGCTCGTCCGCGGCGCACCAGGCGCGCAGCCGGTGCGCCACGATCGAATTGTCCACCACGTGCGTGAACCGGGAGGCCGAAAGGCGCAGGTCGCAGGCCGCCGCGGTGCGGGCCAGCATCCACTCGCCCACCCGCTTCGAGGCCGCGTACACGTCCGGCGAGTAGGGCCGCAGCGCCTTGCCGGTGGAGGCGCACACGACGCTCTCCGTGCCCACCCGCGCCGCCGCGCGCACCACGTTGAGGGTGCCGAAGATGTTGGTCGCCACCGTCCGGCGCACCTGCGTCTCGGCCAGCCCCGGGTCGCGCTGCGCCGCCACGTGGAAGACGACGTCCGGGCGCACCTCCTCGAACAGCTCGTCCAGACCGGCCCGGCAGCGCACGTCTCCGTGCACGAACTCGACCCCGGCCAGGTCGGGCGAGGCCTCGAGATCCGGCAGCGCCGTGCGGCCGCGGGTGATCGAGACGATCCGGGCCGGGCGGTAGGCGCGCAGCTCTCGCAGCAGCACCCGGCCTATGCAGCCGGTGCCGCCGGTGACCAGAACTACCCGGCCCTCGAGCCGCGCCGTGAGCTCCTGGACCGGCAGGTCGATGCCGCGCCGGCGCACACCGTCGAAGCGCCGATACTCGGCGGGAGCCTGCGGCTTGAGCTCGAGCAGCTCGCGGGTGAGCTCGCGCAGGCGCTCGATCTGATGCTCGGTCAGCCGCTCGGCACGGGCGGGGGCGGCGGCCTTCAGCTCGCCCAATAGATCATTGATACTTCTCACGGTGTCCCTCCCCAACCCGCTCCTGCGTGCGAGCGCCACACCCGGCCCGTTACTCGACGGCACCGAAGAATTACGAAGCTAGCACGGAACAAGGCGTTCAGTACCGGTGAAGTAGGCAAATTTCCTCGAGGGCTTGGCACCCTCGACGCACACGGTAGCATCGGGGACCGGCGGCGAAGTATGCACACACGAAGGCGAGCGGATTCCCTTGTCCGAGGTTCTCGGCAGACGGCGTGCCCGACCCAGAGAGTCCGGTATCTCCTCTGAGGCAACACCCGGATTCTCTTCGATGACACGGCGCGCGGCCGATCCGGCGACGACCAGACAAGACGAAGGCGGACTGCTCCCAGTCCCCCCGGACGACACAGAGAAGTACTCCTACGTCAAGCGCGGAACCCGCGCTATGGCCGTCTTCTCGATCTGCAGCTTCTTCCTGGTTGCATATACCCAGGTTCTGCTCACGCGACTGTCCCCGTGGTTGTGGTCGTATGTCCCTTTTCTCGCGTTCACCATCCTCTACATTCTGGTGTCGCAGGTATCCACGATCCTGACCAAGGACTTCGACCTCGCCGCGCACCAGCGGCTGGTGGACTCCTGGCACCCGGAGACCTATCCCGCCGTCGACGTCATGCTCCCGGTGTGCGGGGAGCCCGACGCGGTGCTGCGCAACACCTGGGAGTACGTCGCCGCGCTGCGTGCGAACTACCCGGGGACGCTGACCGTCTACGTGCTCGACGATTCCTCGAGCCCGCGACTGCAGCGGATGGCGGGCAAGTTCGGCTTCGTCTACGCCGGCCGGGCCAACCGCGGCTGGTACAAGAAGGCCGGCAACCTCCTCTACGGCTACCGAATATCGCACGCGCCGTACATGATGGTCCTGGACGCCGACTTCTGCCCCCGGCCGGACTTCCTGCACGAGGTCCTGCCGCATCTGGAGGCGGACCCCACACTCGGCATCGTGCAGACACCGCAGTTCTTCCGCGTGCTCGACCAGCAGAGCTGGCTCGAGCGCGGCGCCGGAGCCTCGCAGGAACTCTTCTACCGCAGCGTGCAGACCTCGCAGTCCACCTGGGACGGGGCGGTGTGTGTGGGCAGCTGCGCGGTCTACCGCCGCGCGGCGGTCGAGGACAACGAGGGCATGACCCTCATCGAGCACTCCGAGGACCTGCACACCGGGTTCGACCTCTACCTCCGCGGCTGGCACCTGCGCTACCTGCCGCTGGTGCTGTCCGCGGGCGTCTGCCCGGACAACATCCCAGCGTACGTCAACCAGCAGTACCGCTGGTGCTCGGGCACCATGAGCATGCTCGGCAGCAGCAAGTTCTGGCGTTCGAAGCTGCCGCTGCGCACGCGGGTCTGCTACCTCTCGGGCTTTTTCTACTACCTGCACACGGCGCTGTCCGTCTTCTTCTTCCCGCTGGTGCCGATCGCGATGCAGCTGTTCTGGCCGCAGGACATCTCCTTCAAGACGACGCTGGTGTGGGTGGTTCCCGGGCTGCTCTACACGGGCGTGCTCTTCCCGTTCTGGCATCGCGCCCCCTACCGGCTCGAGGCCAACGCCTGCCGCATGATCTTCAACTGGGCGCACGTGTTCACCATCTACGACGTTCTGCGCAAGAAGCAGCAGGGCTGGCAGCCCAGCGGCTCGTCCGCCAAGAAGCAGGGACGCAACCGGCGGTTCTGGATCGGCATGATCGGCTGGACCAGCGTGAGCGCGGCTTTCTGGGTGGGTCTGAGCCTGTGGCGGATGCGGGACGGCTACCCGATGAACTTCGCGCTGTTCCTGGGCGCGGGCCTTTTCTACGCCGCCACCGCCGCGCGCGTCTTCGTCCAACCGCGGAAGGCGGGTTCCTGATGAGGGGCGCAGGCAGGCTCGGCCGCCGCGCGCGCACCCGGGCTTTGCTCGGCGCACTGCTGCTCACCGCAGCTGCGGCGCTGGCGACGGGCTGTTCCGTGGTGCACGACGCGGGGACCTGGAACGACCCGCACGACGGCCCCTTGAGCGCGGGCAGCAAGGTGACCGCCGGTTCGACCGCGACGGCTCCCGCCGGATCCAACGCGAGCACAGCGCCGCAGGTGGAGGCGTACGACGTCACGCCGCTGCTGCAGCCCTCGCGCAAGATCCTCGGTGTCGAGATCAGCGGCGCGCCGGAATCGCTCGCCCCGGCCGAGCAGTTCGCCGGCTGGGCGGGCACGAAGCCGAACCTGCTCGGCGAGTATCTGGCCTGGGGCACGTCCTTCGACTCCGCCGCGGCCAAGAACGCCTATTCCTACGGCGCCATGGACTTCGTGGTGTGGGAGCCGTGGAGCCCGACCCTGACGCAGATCGCGGCCGGGGCCAGCGACGCGTACATCACCGCCTTCGCCACCGCGGTACGCGCCGCCAACGTGCCGATCGCGCTGAGCTTCGGGCACGAATTCAACGGCAACTGGTACCCGTGGGGTACCTCCAAGACCACCCCCGCGGCGTTCGTCGCCGCGTGGCAGCACATCCACAACCTGTTCGAGGCCGCCGGCGCGACGAACGTGATCTGGGTGTGGGACCCGAACGACATCTTCCCGGTGCCCGACGTCCAGCTCAAGGCGTACTACCCCGGCGACGCCTACGTGGACTGGGCCGCCGTGACCGGTTACTGGAGCGAGGACGGACCGAACACCTACGCCAGCCTCTACCTTCCGACGCTCGAGGAGATCCGCACGTTCACGCAGAAGCCGTTCCTCATCGCGGAGACGGCGGTCGCGCCGGGGGGCAACCAGTCCGCGTCGCTCACAGCACTGTTCAAGGCGGTCGAGCAGCATTCCGACATCGTCGGCTTCGTCTGGTACGACTACGACAAGGGCGGGGATTGGCGGATCGAGAATCGCCCCACGCTGATGGCCCAGTTCAAGACCGAGGCCGCCGCAGGCGGGTTCGGCTTCGACGTGAGCAAGCTCGGATGAGCCCCGACCCGCAGCGCGGCGCCGCCGGCTCCCGGCACAAGCTCGCCGACATCCTGGCCGCCGAGGCGATGGCCTTCGAAGGGCCGGAGCCCCCCGCCGCCCAGATCCCGGCCGGCCGTGGCACCCGCCGGGCGCCGGAGAAGCCCGATGAGCCGGCCGAGGCGAGCGCGAAGACCGAGCCGAACGAGCCCGCCGCACCCGCTGTGCCTCCGGTGTCCGCGCCGGTATCGGCACCCGAGTCCGCTTCGGCGCCCGAGCCGCCGTCCTCGTTCGACGCGTTCGCCGCCCCGCTGCCGTCGATCGCCGCGATCCTCGAGTCCTCGTTCCGGGTGCCGGAGCAGCGGCCTGCGCCCGCGGCCGAGCCCGAGGCGGAACCCGAGCCGGTGTTCACGCCGCCGCCGTTCGCGCCGCAGCCGCTGCCGCCGCGGGAGCCGACGGCGCAGCTGGAAAGCGCGCCGGAACGGGCTCGAGCCGCAGCGGAGATCGAGGCCCCGGCCGCGGCGGAGAGCGAACCCGAGATCGAGCCGGCGCCGGAGAGCGCACTCGACTCCACGATGGTGATCTTCCCGCCGATGCCCAAGGCGCGTCCGCGCGGCGCCGACCTCGATGCCACCGCGGTCACGCCTGTCGTGCCGCCCGCACCGGTCGCGCCGATCACGCCGATCACGCCGCCCGCACCGCCCGCACCGCCCGCACCGATCGTGCCCCCCGCGTCGCCCGACGCCGCCGTGGCGAAGGGGACCGGCGCGGCGCTCGAAGCCGCGGCTCCGGCCGAGATCGCCGCGAGCCCGGCGAAGACCCCTGCCAAGCCCGCGCCGCCCAAGGCTCCCGCCCCGGCCGCCGACGACGGCGGCCACTCCGGGTCGCCGCGCTGGCAGGAGAACGTCCCGTTCGACGAGACCGGCGTGCTGCTGCGCCCGGAAGCGTTGCGGGCGCGGGCGATGGCCGACGAGACCGAGCTCATCTCCGCCATCAAGCTCAAGGACGACGGCTCGGAGGCCGCGCAGGCGCAGCGCCCGGGCTTCTGGACCGGCGCCTGGGCGCGGCGCGGCATGGTGGCGTTCATCTGCCTCGTGCAGGCGGTCCTCTCGCTGCGCAACAACAACACAGCGTTCGAGGACGAAGCGCTCTATCTCTACTCGGGTCATCTGGAGCTCGGGCACCTGCTCTACGGCACGTCGACGGGTATGGACTTCTGGTCGTACTTCTCCGGCGCGCCGGTGCTCTACCCGGTGGCCGGCGCGGTAGCCGACCAGGTGGGCGGACTGTTCGGAGCCCGACTGCTGAGCCTGGCCTTCATGCTCGGTGCCACCTGCCTGCTGTACCTGATCACCCGCCGGATGTTCGGCACCCGCGCCGCGGTATGCGCAGCCGCCTTGTTCTGCTGCACCGAACCGGTGGTGTTCGTCGGCAACCTCGCCACCTACGACGCGCCCGCGCTGTTCCTGATCGCGCTCTCGGCCTGGATCGTGGTGCGGTTCGCGCGGTCGACCTGGCCGCTGTACCTGCTCGCGATCTTCCCGGCCGTGCTCGCCGTCGGCACCAAGTACGCGGCGTTGATGTTCGTCCCGGTCGTCATCTGCCTCGCCTTGCTCGCCGCGGTCCCGCACTTCGGCCGCTGGGCGCTGATCCGCCCGGTCGCACTCTCCGTCGGCTTCGGCGGCGTCGTCTTCGCGATCCTCAAGATGACCGGCGACCTGGCGTTGCAGGGCGTCCAGTCGACCACGACCAACCGTGCCCAGGGCACCAACTCCGTGATGCAGGTCGCGCAGCTGTCCGCCGAGTGGGGCGGTGCGCTCTTCGCCGTGTCGCTGGCCGGCGCGGCGTTCCTGATAGCCCTGCCGCGCGAGCACGGGCTGCCTTATCTGCCGGCACAGCGCTGGCTGCGCGTCTGCCTGGCCGCGCTGATGTGCGGCACGGCACTGCTGCCGCCGCTGTACCAGGCACACCTGCACACGACCGTCTCGCTGCAGAAGCACGTCGGCTTCGGCCTGTTCTTCGCCGCCCCGCTGGCCGGCTACGGCCTGGTCCGGATGGTCGGGCCGCACCTGCACCGGGCCCAGCTCGGCATCGGGGTGGTGGTCACGACGTTCGCGCTCGGCATGGGCCAGTCCCTCGGGCTCTTCCACGTCTGGCCCAACTCGACCACGCTGATGCAGGAGATCATCAAGTACCAGAAGCCGAATGCGAACTACCTGGTCGGCGCGGACGAGGTGGCCATCTACTCGCTGCGCGGGGACGCCGACGCCCAGCCGCTGCAGTTCTCCAACACGTTCGTGTTCAACTACACGGACTCGAAGGGCCAGTTCCTCACCGGACCCCCGGCGTACACCGCGGCCATCCAGGCCGGCTACTTCCAGGTGATCGCGTACACCGGAAACGACGATGCGCAGAACGAGGGGGCAATCGCCGCCGACCTCTACCGTGCCACGAATTACAAACTCGTCGCCACCATTCCGGAGACGACGAGCTACGGAACGTCACGCTATTACGTGTGGGTGAAGAGGTAGCGATTCGCCAGGTGCGCCGAGACGAATGGCTCGGATAAACGGACTTGTCCGTTTATCCGAGCCATTCGGCTTTTCCAGCCTTCGTCGAACCGATAAATCTAATGCCACCATACAATCACGAAGATAGCAAAAACCGCGAAAGCCAGCATGAGAGAGTGCTTGAGAGCATCAGATTTGCCGCGCTGTTTCATCGATGAAAAGCCGGTGAAGTACAACCGGGCGTCCTGGCTCAACCAGAAAACGTTTGCGGCCAAGCAGATAAAGCACGGGATCAAGGCGATAAGAGTCCGCATGGCGCCGCGCTCCCCCCTCCTTCGATAGACCACATCGAACAGATATTCGAGATTCTCCGCCGCCGAGGGCTGCAGCCGGACTACCGTCAGTCAACCGCCCCCATGCGTGCGACGCCACCAGGGTCGCCGGCGACCGTCGCTCCGGTCGCCGAGCCACCCGTTCGAGCGACGCGCGTACCTCGCTGAGAGTCTTATGAAATCCCCCCGCTCTTCCCCCCGGCCGAGCACGCGTATACCGGAAAGGTAATGCTTTTACCAGCTGGGCGCAAGGGCTGCGTAAAGCCGGGTTTCAGGGCCCTACAATGCCGCTCAGCTCCCCCGATCCGTTCTCCCACGCGCGCTCCGGGCGTGTTTCCGGCTCGTTCGACGAGGCTTTCCCCAGCCGATGTCCGGCTTCGAGGTAGCCTTGCCGCCATGACGAGGGTGGGCGGGCGCAGGCAGCACAAGTTGTTCGCAAGCTGGTATCCGGGACGGGCGGAGGCGATGGACCGTGCTGGATTCGCGGACTACCGGCGCCGGCTGCTGGCCGGGCTCTCCGGCCGGGTGCTGGAACTGGGCGCCGGAAGCGGCCTTAATTTCGCGCATTACCCGGCCGAAGTGGAGCGGGTGGTGGCTGTCGAGCCGGAGCCGGCCTTGCGCGAGCGCGCGGTGCGGGCGGCCGAGGCGGCGGACGCTCCGATCGAAGTGGTCGACGGCGTCGCCGAGGATCTGTCGGTACATGCCGGGCAATTCGACGCGGCCGTCTGTTCGCTCGTGCTGTGCTCGGTGCCGGACCAGCGGACCGCGCTGGAGCAGCTGGCGACCGTGCTGCGGCCGGGTGGCGAGATCCGGCTGCTCGAGCACGTCGGCGCGTCGGGCGGAATGCTCGCGGGCGTGCAACGCGTGCTCGACGCGACGGTCTGGCCGTGGATCGGCGCGGGCTGCCACTGCTCGCGTGACGTCACGTCGGCCGTGGCGCTGGCCGGGCTGAAACTGACCGCGATCGAGACGTTCCGCTTCCCGGCCGGCGGACCCACCCTGCCGACGGCGCCGCACGTCCTGCTCACCGCCGCCCCCGCGCCGCATCTCGCGAGGTAGCGCGGGCGGTCACGCGAGAGGCCCGAAGCGGAGTCGAACCGCATGCCAGACGTTTTGCAGACGTCCTCCCGACCGTCGGGATGAGGCTCCGGGCCATCGCGCCGGCGGATCGTGCCCGTCGGCGGGTCCTGCGTGCGCTCGGAGGGATTCGAACCCTCAGCCACCGGCTCCTCAAGCCGGCCCGTCTACCCGTTGCGGCACGAGCGCGTGTCCGTGTGCTGCCGTACTGCCTTCTCGGCGTGCCCTCGGTGAGATTCGAACTCACACCGGCGGCGTCCTGAACGCCGTGCCTCTGCCGTTGGGCTACGAGGGCCGGGAAAAGCGAAAAACCGCCCGATCCGGGATCTTCCCGGCGGGCGGCTCCATGGCCGTCGGTGATAGACGGTCAGGGCGTGGCAGCCTCCGGGCATCCGAGCAGGCACAGACACCGAAGGCAGCACAGTCGCGTGAAGTCGCGGTACATCTTCGGTCTCCTCTCGGGTGCGGGTCTGGCCGTCGGAAACCAGTGTGCTGCCGCGCGGGGTCGCCGGGCAACCGGTTTTCGGCTCAGGAGCAGTGCGGCGAGTCCGGCGTCACCGCGAGCGAGACCACATGCCAGCGGCGGTCGCCGCCGCGGCGCAGGCCGAGTTCCTCGTACGTCGGGTGGACGGTCTTCGGCTGGACCGCGGCGCCCACGACGTGGGTGCGCGAGTCGCCGCGGACCACGTCGGACCAGTCGGCGCAGAAGCTGACCTTGGCCCGGCCGGTGCCCGCGGGCGCGGTGTACTGCGTGTCGCTGAGCACGATCACGCCGACCGGCTGCTCCCGGCGCGCCACCCACGGCTTTATCTGCGCCGTCGCCTCGGCCAGGCCCACACCCTGCCAGTACTGGGTCAGCTCGGGGTCGTGGCCGTCGGAGGTGTATTCGGCCTGCACCATCGCCCGCATCGCCTGCTGCACGGTGAACAGGACCTCGTGCTCGGCTCGGCTGGCGAGCATCGGGTGGTGGAAGGCCAGCCCGACGGTCACCGGGAGGGTGATCCGGGCGTCCTGGTGCACGGCGGCGGCGGTGGCCCCGACCGTCGCCGGCGGCGGGATCGGGGGCGGAGTGGCGGGCGAGCTGGCGCAGCCCGCGGCCGCGACCAGGGCGGACGCCGTGACGACGGCCGCGAGCAGCGGCCAGCTCGGGCGTCTCGTCGTCCTCGTCACTCGCACGAGATTCAAGGTAACGCCACCCACCCGGCCGTGCACCGTAGGTGACCAAAGGGGTGATGAGCGCACGCTGACTTGGGCCGATCGGACTACTCGGGCTCAGCCTTTCGGCCTCAACCCACCGCCTCCGCTCGGCTCAGCCGCGCTCCGCCGGGCTCAGCCGCCCGAGTCGTCGAGTTCGGCGCCCTCGGGCACGGTGTCGTCGTCGCGGTTCTCCAGCCACCCGTACGGCAGCACGACCCGCGCCGGCGAGTTGGTCCGGCCGCGCGGCTTGCCCAGCACCTCGCTCGGGAACGGCACGTTCTGCTCCAGCTTGCCGAGCAGGTCGTCGAGCTCCATCAGCGACGAGGCCATCGCCATACCGCGGCGCAGCTCGGTGCCCACCGGGAAACCCTTGAGGTACCAGGCGACGTGCTTGCGGAAGCCGGTGACCCCTTCGCGCTCGTCCTGCAGCCACTGGCAGAGCAGCTCGGCGTGCCGGCGCATCACCAGCGCCACCTCGCCGAGATTCGGCATGGTGCGCTCGTCGCTGCCCGCGAAGGCGTTGGCCAGGTCGCGGAAGAGCCAGGGCCGGCCGAGGCAGCCGCGGCCGATGACGACGCCGTCGCAGCCGGTCTCGCGCATCATCCGGAGCGCGTCGTCGGCCTCCCAGATGTCGCCGTTGCCCAGCACCGGGATGTCGAGCTCCTGCTTGAGCCGCGCGATCGACTCCCAGTCCGCCTCGCCGGAGTAGCGCTGCTCGCCGGTCCGGGCGTGCAGCGAGACCGCGGCCACGCCCTCCTCCTGCGCTATCCGGCCGGCCTCGAGATAGGTCAGGTGGTCGTCGTCGATGCCCTTGCGCATCTTGATCGTGACCGGGATGCCCGCCTCCCGGGCCGGCTCCACCATGGCCCGCACGATCTGGCGGAACAGGCTGCGCTTCCACGGCAGGGCCGAACCGCCGCCGCGGCGGGTGACCTTCTTGACCGAGCAGCCGAAGTTGGCGTCGACGTGGTCGGCGAGGTTCTCCCGCACCACCATCTCCACGGCCTTGCGCACCGTGGCCGGGTCCACGCCGTAGAGCTGCAGCGAGCGCGGCTTCTCCTGCTCGCTGAACTCGATCATCTTGTACGTCTTGGGGTTGCGCGCGACCAGGGCCTGCGTGGTGATCATCTCGCAGACGTAGATGCCCGCGCCCTGCTCCCGGCACAGCTGGCGGAAGGCCACGTTCGTGATCCCGGCCATCGGCGCCAGCACGACCGGAGGGTCGACGGCGTACGGCCCGAAGCTGAGCGGCGCGGTCACGGTTGCGAGGGTCACCCCTCCAGGATCTCACGCCCGCGCGTGGGCCCGGTCACGTCGACAGTGCGGCTACCCGCTAGTAGTGTTTCTGGGGACGTCAAGAGGGTTGCTGGTCGTGCGGATCAGCAACCCGTTTGCATAGCCGCCCGGTCCGCCGGGTGTGCGACGACGCCGACTGGATACCCGTACCACCTCTTGAAAACCACATACCTGTACGCGCGGACTTCAGGGAGCCCCACGTGCCGACGACAGCTGCGCCCACCCCTCAGGCGCCCAAGTACGTCTACGACTTCAGCGAAGGACACAAGGACCTCAAGGACCTGCTCGGCGGGAAAGGTGCGAACCTCGCCGAGATGACCAACCTCGGGCTGCCGGTGCCCCCCGGCTTCACCATCAGCACCGACGCCTGCCGGGCCTACCTGGCCGCCGGACGCGCTCCGGACGGCCTCGACGCCCAGGTCGGCGACTACCTCGCCGCCCTCGAGACCCGGATGGGCCGCAAGCTCGGCGACCCGGAGGACCCGCTGCTGGTCTCGGTGCGCTCCGGCGCGAAGTTCTCCATGCCCGGCATGATGGAGACGGTGCTCAACATCGGCCTGTCCGACGCCTCGGTCTCCGGGCTCGCCGCGAAGGCCGGGGACGAGCGGTTCGCCTGGGACTCGTACCGCCGGCTGATCCAGATGTTCGGCAAGACCGTCCTGGACATCGACGGCGAGCACTTCGAGGAGGCGCTCGAGGCCTCGAAGCGGGCCAAGAACGTCGCCACCGACGTGGAGCTCGACGCGGCCGACCTCTCGGTCTTGGTCGACTCCTATAAGGCGATCGTGCGGGAGCAGTCCGGGCGGGACTTCCCGCAGGACCCGCGCGAGCAGATGGACCTGGCGATAAGGGCCGTGTTCGACTCGTGGAACACCGAGCGGGCGATGCTCTACCGCCGCCAGGAGCGCATCCCGCACGACCTCGGCACCGCGGTGAACATCGTGGCGATGGTGTTCGGCAACCTCGGGCCCGCCAGTCCTGATGCGATTTCGAACAGTGGTACCGGCGTCGCCTTCACCCGCGATCCGGCCACCGGGCACTCCGGCGTGTACGGCGACTACCTGCCGAACGCTCAGGGCGAGGACGTGGTCGCGGGCATCCGCAACACCCTGTCTCTGACCGAGCTCGAAAATCTGGATAAGACCAGCTACGACGAGCTCATGCGGATCATGAGCGTGCTGGAAAGCCACTACCGGGATCTGTGCGATATCGAGTTCACCATCGAGCGCGGCAAGCTGTGGATGCTGCAGACGCGGGTGGGCAAGCGCACGGCGGCCGCGGCGTTCCTGATCGCCTCGAACCTCGTGGACGAGGAGGTGATCACGCCGGACGAGGCGCTCGATCGGGTCAACGGCAATCAGCTCGCGCAGCTGATGTTCCCTCAGTTCGACCTGTCGGGCACACCGAAGCGCATCGCGAAGGGCATGAACGCCTCGCCCGGTGCCGCTGTGGGCCGGGCCGTGTTCGACTCGTACACCGCGATCAAGTGGTCCCGGTCTGGTGAGCGCGTGATCCTGATCCGGCGCGAGACCAACCCGGATGACCTCGGCGGCATGATCGCAGCCCAAGGGATCCTGACCTCACGCGGCGGCAAGACCTCGCACGCCGCCGTCGTCGCGCGCGGCATGGGCAAGACCTGCGTGTGCGGCGCCGAGGAACTCGACGTCGACACCAAAGCCAGGCGGCTCACGGCCCCTGCCGGAGTGGTGATCGAGGAGGGCGATCTGGTCTCGATTGACGGCTCGTCCGGCGCGATCTACGCCGGCGAGGTGCCGGTCATGCCCTCCCCGGTCGTCGAGTACTTCGAAGGACGCCTGGGTCCGGACTCCAGCCACGCCGACGAACTCGTCCGCGCCGTGCACCGCATCATGACGTGGGCGGACGAGAAGCGCGCACTCTACGTCCGCGCCAACGCCGACACCCCCGACGACGCCGCCCGGGCCCGCCGATTCGGCGCCCAGGGCATCGGCCTGTGCCGCACCGAGCACATGTTCCTCGGCGAACGCCGGACCCTCGTCGAACGGCTCATCCTCGCCGAGGACGACTCCGAGCGGCGCAAGGTCCTCGCCGAACTCCTGCCGATGCAGCGCGACGACTTCGTCGGCATCCTCACGGCGATGGGCGGGCTGCCGGTGACGGTGCGCCTGCTCGACCCCCCGCTGCACGAGTTCCTGCCCGACCTGACCGAACTCTCCGTCCGCGTCGCCGTCGCTGAAGCACGTGGCGAGGAGCACGAGAACGACCTGCGTCTGCTCCAGGCCGTGCACAAGTTGCACGAGGCCAACCCCATGCTCGGCCTGCGCGGCGTGCGGCTCGGGCTGGTCGTGCCGGGGCTGTTCATCATGCAGGTGCGCGCCATCGCCGAGGCCGCAGCACAGGTGGCCAAGGCCGGCGGTGTCGCCCGCGTCGAGATCATGGTCCCGCTCGTCGGCGCCGTCCAGGAACTCGAGATCATCCGGGATGAGGCCCGCTCGGTACTCGACGAGGTCACCGAGACCACCGGCGCCGACATCCGCGCCCTGATCGGCACGATGATCGAACTGCCGCGCGCCGCCCTGACCGCAGGCCAGATCGCCGAAGCCGCCGAGTTCTTCTCCTTCGGCACCAACGACCTGACCCAGACCACCTGGGGCTTCTCCCGCGACGACGTCGAGGCTGCCTTCTTCTCCGCCTACCTCGACCGCGGCATCTTCGGCGTCAGCCCGTTCGAGACCCTCGACCGCGACGGCGTCGGACGGCTGGTGTCAGTGGCCGCGGAAGAGGGCCGAGCCGCACGGCCCGGCCTCAAGCTCGGCGTCTGCGGTGAACACGGCGGCGACCCCGACTCCGTCCACTTCTTCCACGACGTCGGACTCGACTACGTCTCCTGCTCCCCCTTCCGCGTCCCGGTCGCACGGCTCGAAGCAGCCCGCGCGGCCGTAAACAACCCGCGCGCGTAGACGGACCGGCAGCGGTCGGTGTCGCCGGGTGGTCTCGGCGACACCGACCGTGGAGAACGGCAATCCGTTAGGGCACAATGAGCGAGTGGGAGGAAGTCGTAGAGTAATCAGGCCGTTGATCACCGTCCTGGTGATGGCCGCCCTGGCGGCGGGGGTCTGGACGTACGCCGCACGATCCGAGCCGGCCGGGCCGAAGTTCGCACCGGCCGACGGCAGCGTGTACATAGGGGTATCGACGGACATAGGCAGGCTCGGCGTCTTCGACGAGACCGCCGGCATCGGTACGCACCCCGCCATCTACGATCAGTGGACGACGCCCGACGGCAGCGTCCAATCGATCCTGACCAACGCACGCACCAAGCCCGGCATGACTCCGATGATCTCGTGGAATCTGCCGCTGACGAACGCGGCGGTCACCAGCGGGTCGAAGGATTCCTATATCAAAGCCCAGGCGGAAGCGATCCGCGCCTACGCCAAGCCGGTGTTCGTGCGGCTCGACTGGGAGATGAACGCCAACGCCGACTGGTACCCCGACTGGAACGAGCCGGCCGTCACCCCGGTCCAGTTCATCGCCTCCTGGCAGCACGTCTACCAGCTCTTCCAGCAAGAAGGCGTGACGAACGCGGCGTTCGTCTGGTGCCCCACGCTGTGGGACGGCCCGGCCGACCAGAGTCCCAGCGCCTGGTACCCCGGCGACCAGTACGTGGACTGGATCGGCGTCGACGCGTACCCGCAGAGCGCCAACGAGTCGTTCATCCTCACCGGCCCCGGCGGTCTGAACGACCAGGAGTCCTTCGCTGCCCGGCACGCCAAGCCGATGATGGTCGCCGAATGGGCCCCCGCGCTCCCCCAGCCCGACACCGCCGCCGCCGTCGACCTGCTGTTCGACTTCGCCGCCGAGTACCCGAAGACCGTCAAGGCCCTGGTCTACTTCGACTTCGACACGAACGGCAAGGACTACACCCTGGTCGATCACCCGATCGGCGCAGCCGAGTTCCGCAAGCGGGTGGACGGCAAAGCGCAGTTCCTGATGACGGTGCGGTGAGCGGCTACCTTCTGCCGACGCAACGGGCCAGGCCGCGAGCCAGACACCGCGCCACGAGGCATTGCCTGCCGGTCACGACGAATGTGACGTTGAACCCGCTGACTGCGAGACCGAGGCCGAACGCCGCCGCGATGAGCCAGCCGCTGCTCACCGGCCCGTCCGGCCCGGCCGCGG
This sequence comes from Actinospica robiniae DSM 44927, assembly GCF_000504285.1. NCBI lineage: Bacteria > Bacillati > Actinomycetota > Actinomycetes > Catenulisporales > Actinospicaceae > Actinospica > Actinospica robiniae. The sequence goes on from NZ_KI632511.1 coordinate 4,338,592, forward strand.
TCCACCCGTAGCCGGCCACGACGAGCGAGGCGAGCAGGACGCCGCCGACGATGCCTCCGTAGACCTGGGCGATGCGCTGGTGCCGGGAGAGGAAGTGCCTCCCCGCGGCGAGGATGAGACCGGCCGGGATCGCGCACCCGACGCCGATCACCGCGCCGATGACGCCACCGATGCCAATCAACATAAGTACATCGGAAACCGGAGAATAGCTCGGCGGGGCGACGGCGAGGACAGCGGCGAGCAGCGTGCCGCCCAGCGCCCCCATGACGGCTCCCGTGCCCAGCGCACGCAGTATGACGTCTTCCCAGGAAGCTTTCCCCATCAGTCCCCGTCCCCTCCCCAGAACCGGAAGTACTGGGTTCCAGCATGGCAGGTGGCTGATGCGCCGATGCGGGCGGCCCTCGGGATCCAAGTCAGCGCGGCGTCTTCCCGTTCCGATCCCGCAGCTCGACCGCCGCCTCGGCGGTGTACGGCGTGAAGGTGAACGTCTCCTGGATGTAGAGCCGCACCTCGTTGTCGTCGTGCGAGTCGTAGCCGATCGACAGGTCCTGGCCGAGGTGCAGCTGGAAGTCGCCGCCGCGGGTGGAGAGCAGCAGACCGCCGGCGAGCGCGGGGGCCCAGATGATCTCGCCGTCGATGAGGCGGGTGACGTGGGTGGCCACGGGATAGCCGTGGTCGACCGTCTCGGTCAGGGCGGTGTACCCGTCGGCGCCGAGCAGCAGGTGGTAGGGGCCTTCGACGCCGGCGAGGCGCAGCTTCGTCTCGGCTTGGGCGACGGCCGAGGGGTAGTCCTGGATCCGTTCCGGCAGGTCCACGGGGGCGTGGGTGGAGAAGCGGCGGATGCCGGTGATGCCGGCTTCGGGATAGCCGTCGGCGAGGGCGCGGTCTTCGGCGAAGACGATGTCGCGCACGGCGTCCTTCACCGGTTGCCAGTCGCTGTCCTGGGAGCCGCGTTCGACGTCGTCGATCGCGGCGCGGGTGAGCGTGAACGGAGCCCGGAGCTCGACCAACGGCTGGGACTCGCGCATCCAGGCACTGATGCCGGGGGCGCTCCCGCCGATCTGCTCGAGGTGGCCGGTGCTCACGGCGGCGAGCGGCGAGCCTTCGGCCTCGGTCACGTCGACGACGCGGCGCAGGGCGAGGTCGCGCAGGGCGGTGCGCCTGGCCTCCTCCTCGATCTGCTCCCAGGCCCCTTCGCTGATCGGGGCGAGTTCACGGTGCAGGTTGTTCATGACGTGCTCGCTTTCAGGCTGCCGATACGCAGGGAACCGCCGGATCCGTCCGGCTCCGCGGCCGGGGGCGCGTCGAACGCGGCGCCGGCCGTCGCGCCGGGTTGTGGCGGGTCGTCGAGGAAGTCGGCGGGTGGGACGAAGTACAGGCCGCCGGTGACGGCGACGGAGAACTCCAGGATCCGGTCGCCGCGCGGTGCTTCGCCGGTGCCGAGGAACATCGCCTGCAGCATCTGCTCGATCACGGCCGCGCTGGCGGCGTAGCCGATGAAGTAGGTCCCGAACTCGCCGGCCTTCAGCTCGCCGAACGGCATGTTGAAGCGCATGATGTCGATCTCTTCGCCGCTCTCGTCGGTCACCGTGGTCAGGGCGACGTGCGAGTCGGCGGGCTTCTGCTCGTCCGGGATCTCGATGTTCTCGAGCTTGGTGCGGCCGATGACGCGCTCCTGCTCACCGACGCTGAGCGCGTTCCACGCGGTCAGGTCGTGCAGGTACTTCTGCACGATCAGATAGCTGCCGCCCTCGAACGGCTCGCCCGGGCCGATCAGGGCCGCGTTCAGGGCTTGAGTACCGTGCGGATTGGCCGTGCCGTCGACGAAGCCGAGCAGGTCGCGCCGGTCGAGGTAGCGGAAGCCGTGGGCCTCGTCGACGATGGTGACGGCCGAGCCGAGCCGGTCGACCAGCCGGCGGGCGAGGTCGAAGCACAGGCCGGGGTTCTCAGCGCGGACGTGCAGCAGCACGTCACCAGGCGTGGCCGGCGCGGAGAACCGGGGGCCTTCGAGGGCCGCGAACGGGTGCAGCTCGGCCGGCTTGGGCGCTCCGAACAGCCGGTCCCAGGCCTCGGAGCCGAACGCGGTGACGCAGGATAGGTCGCCGGTCGGGTAGCCGAACCCGGCTGAGTCGACCAGGTCGCCGAAGTCGGCGAGGGCTTCGCGCACGGCGTCCTCGCCGCCGGGGACGATCGTCGCCACCACGACCACCATGGCCGAGGTGAGCTCGCCCACGACCGGTTGCGGCTCGCTCACCGGCGGACCCCTTTGTGCTCTACACCGCGCGCCTGCCGCGGCCGACGACTTTCACCGCCCTCCATCGTGTGGGTCGCCCGCGGCCGCGGGGTCGTGCGACCCGCGGGCTGTCCCCCGTTCGGTCTCAGAACTCGAGCGGGCCCAGGTCCATCTGGGGGACGAAGCGTGCCTCGCCGTGGGCGGTGGCGTGCAGTTCGAGTACGACGAGTTCGTTGCCGTGCTCGCGCAGCACCGGTCCGGGCACGTACAGCGTCCGCTGCGGGCCGCGGGACCAGTAGCGTCCCAGGCAGAATCCGTTGATCCAGACGACGCCCTTGCCCCAGCCGTGGGTGTCGAGGAACAGGTCGCCGGTCTCGGGCAGGTCGAAGACGGCGCGGCCGAACGCCGGGCCGACGAGCGGCGTGGCCGGGGCAGAGCCCGCGGCGGCCTCCTCGCGCAGGGCGGCCGCGACCGGCTCGATGTCGTCGAGGTCGAGCGGGAGCACTTCCCATTCTGTGAGGGGCCGGCCGTTCACCCGCGCCGGGCCTATCAGGCCCTTGGGTTCGCCGATGCGCGGCCCGTAGTCGACCCGGCCGAGGTCCTCGACGAGCACGTCGAGGGTGCCGCGTGCGTTCGCCGGCAGCGGCAGCACGTGCTCGTGGTGGTCGCGCGAGAGCACGCCGACGGGGTCACGGTCCAGGAAGACCTGCGCGCGGTCGCGCACTTCCGACACGGCCAGCGCGAGCGTCGATGTGTCCTGATAATCGAGCTCTGTGCGGTAGAGCATGAAGCCGTGGTAGTGGCCGAGATCGTCGCACGTCGGCGGGTCCTGATGCGTACTCCAGCGCCCGACGCGGTCGAGCATCGCCCACAGCGGCACGCTCGCCTCGATCGGCGCCGAGAACGTGGGGCGGGGGGCGGCTTCGGCGTTCGGCGGCTCGCCCACCGGCGCGTACTTGGAGATCACGTCGCGCATCGCCCAGTACTTCTCGGTCGGGTTGCCCGCCTCGTCGAGCGGCGCGTCGTAGTCGTAGCTGGTGACGATCGGCGCGTAGGTGCCCTTGTGGTTGGCGCCGTTGGTGAAGCCGAAGTTCGTGCCGCCCTGGAGCATGTAGATGTTCACCGAGCCGCCTCGGGCGAGCAGCTCGTCCAGGCTGTGCGCGATCTCAGCCACCGGCGTGGTGTGGTGGTGCAGACCCCAGCTGTCGAACCAGCCGTTCCAGAACTCGGAGCACATCAGCGGGCCGGTCTGCTGGTGCTTGCGCAGCGTCTCCAGCCGCTCCGGCACCCGGGAGCCGAACGAGCCGGTCAGGTGCAGTTCGGGCAGGCTGCCGTTCTCCAGCATCGTATGCGTGGGCTGATCCACCGTGATCAGCGGCACGGTCACGCCGATCTCCCGGTTCAGCTCGGCCAGGGCCTTGAGATAGGCCTTGTCGTCGCCGTACGCGCCGTACTCGTTCTCCACCTGCATCAGGATGATCGGGCCGCCGCGATCGATCTGCCGCGGCACCAGGATCGGCGCGAGCTGCTGGTAGTACTCGGTGACGGCGGCCAGGTACGTCGGCTCGCTGCTGCGGATTCCGGTGCCGGGCCGCTGGAACAGCCACGCCGGCAGCCCGCCGTTGTCCCACTCCGCACAGATGTACGGACCTGGACGTACTATCGCATTCATGCCCTGTTCGGCCACCAGGTCGAGGAATCGGCCGAGGTCGAGCCCTGCTTCGGTCTCGAACACGCCCGGGCGCGGGCTGTGCGCGTTCCAGGCGACGTAGGTCTCGATGGTGTTCAGACCCATCCCGCGGGCCTTGGCGATGCGGTCGGCCCACTGGTCCGGATGGATCCGGAAGTAGTGCAGGGAGCCGGACAGGATCCGCCAGGGCTGCTCGTCGAGGAGGAAGTCGGTCTCGCCGATCGCGAACCGGCGCCCGGAGGTGGACATGCGGGTGTTCCTTTCTGCGCGCAGGCGCGGCGCACCCACGTGCGGCCGGGCCGTGTCCTGCACTGCCCGGCCGCACGTTCGGATGAACTGGGTAAGGGTGCTGCTGCTATGCCGCCGCTACTGCACGGTGACGGTGAAGCCCTGCTGCTGGCCGTACGTCGCGGACGCCTTGTACCAGGTGTCCAGGGCGGCGCCGATGTCCGTCTTGTTGGAGTACGCCTTGCCGACCGAGTCGGGGAAGATGCTGTTCGCGTAGACCTGGAACGGCATGTAGCTCCAACCCGGCAGCACCGAGGACGCGGCCCCGGCGAGCACCTGGTTGATCTTCTGCCCGCCGAAGTAGGCCGGAGCCTGGTTCTGGAACGAGCTGGAGCTCAGGATCGAGTTCTCCGCCGGGAAGCCGCCGGAGTCGGCCAGGATCTGCTCGCCCGCGTCCGTGCCCATGAACTGGACGAAGGCCGCCGCGACCAGCGCGTTGCTCGAACCCTTCATCACCGCGTCGGCGGAGCCGCCGTTCTCGGCCGAGGCCGCCGTGCCGCCGTCGTAGGTCGGCATCGGCGCGACCCGCCAGTCACCGGAGGCCGCGGCCGCCGAGCCCTCGAGGTTGGCCGGCATCCACGCGCCGGTCACCAGGGAGGCTATGGTGCCGTTGCCCAGCCCGGTGAACCACTGGCTGGACCAGCCGGCCACCTGCGAGAGCAGCCCCTTCTCCTCCAGCTGGTCCCACTCGGCCGCCCACTTCTTGGTGCCCGGGTCCTGGGTGTTGATGGTGACGTTCGTGGCGCTGCTGGCGGTGAACGGCTTGCCGCCGGCCTGCCAGATCATGCTGGTGGCGAAGCCGGGGTCGCCGGTGTCGCTGGTGATGTACTCCTTCGGGTCCGCCGCGTGCAGCTTCACCGCGTCCGCGACGTACTCGTCCCAGGTGGTCGGCACGGTCAGGCCGTACTTGTCGAAGACCTTCTTGTTGTAGAACAGCGCCATCGGGCCGGTGTCCTGCGGGGTCGCGACGAGGCTGCCGTTGATGTCGATCGCGTCCCACACGGCCTGCGGGTAGTCGCTCTTGAGGCTGTCGAGCCCGTAACCGTCCAGGGACTGGAGCGAGCCGCCGAGGGCGAACTGGGGCAGCGCGTAGTACTCGATCTGGGCCACGTCGGGCACGCCCGAGCCGGCCTTGAGCGCGTTCTGCAGCTTGGTGTACTCGGTGGTCGAGGTGCCCGCGTTCACCAGGTTGATCGTGACGTTCGGGTACTTCTTCTCGAACGCGGCGGCGATGTCCTTGTCCTGCGGCGCCCAGGCCCACACCGTGAGCGTCGACTTCTTCTGCAGCGCGGCGGCCATGTCGTTCGCGGCGGCGGTGCCGGTCGAGCTCGCCCCGCCGGAGCCCGAGCTGCTGCTGGAGCACGCGGTCAATCCGGCGGCGAGGACACCGACGGCCAGGGCGGCGGCGGAGCGGCGCCAGGCCCGGGTGCGCGTAGTTGCTGTCATGACGGTCCTTTCACTTCTTTGTGAGGGTGGCGTTCGTGAGCGGTGGTGCGGATGGAGCGGGTGGTGCGGTCACTGTTTGACGCTTCCGGCGGTCAGGCCCGACTGCCAGTAGCGCTGCATCACCAGGAACACGGCCATGATCGGGATGACCATGAGCAGCGAGCCGGTGAGGACGAGGTTGAAGATGGGGACGCCGCCTGCCGTCTGCGACTGGGCGTTCCACTGGTTCAGGCCCACCGTGAGGGGATACAGGCCGGGCTTGTTGAGCATGACCAGCGGCAGGAAGTAGTTGTTCCAGGTCTGCACGACCGCGAACAGCAGCACCGTGATCATGCCGGGGCGCAGCAGCCGCAGCGCGATGGACAGGAAGATCCGCAATTCCCGGGCGCCGTCCACCCGGGCGGCCTCGAGCAGTTCGACCGGGATCGCGTCCCGGGCGAATATCCACATCAGGTAGAGCCCGAACGGGTTGATCAGCGACGGGATGATGATCGCCCAGTAGGTGTTGACCAGGCCCATCTTGCTGAACATCAGGAAGGTCGGGACCACCAGGATCGTGGCCGGGATCGCCACGGCCCCGAGCACGATCGCGAGCACGCCGCGCTTGCCCGGGAACTCGAACCGCGCCAGTCCATAGCCGGCCAGCGTGGCCAGGACGGTCGCTCCGCCGGCGCCCGCCGCGACGTAGAGCAGCGTGTTGCCGAACCAGTGCACGAACTCGTCACCGTTGTAGGTGAGGGTCTGCTTGACGTTGTCGAAGAGCGAGAAGTGCCCGCCGAACCAGAGCCCGTTGGTGCTGAACAGGTTCGACTCCGACTTGGAGGCGTTGACGACCAGCCAGAACAACGGGAACAGCGAGTAGATCAGGCCGAGCGTCATCACGATCGTGAGCGTCGGAGACTTGCGCCGCTTGTTCGGGTTCCACGCCTTGCGGGACCGGCGGGCCGGGCGCGCGGCGCCGCGGGCGGAGCGGTGGGCTTCGGTCACGGCCATCTCAGGCTCCCTGCTTGCGCTGGCCGAGGCGCTGGACGAGGTAGGCGACGATCACCGTCAGCAGGCCCATGACGATGGCGATGGTGGCCGAGTAGTTGTACTCCTGGCCGTTGAAGGACAGGTTGTAGGCGTACCAGTTGGGCGTGTACGCGCTGCCGATCTGGTCCTTGGCGATCGGGTAGAGCACGGCCGGCTCGGTGAACAGCTGGAAGCTGCCGATGATCGAGAAGACGGTGGCCAACAGCATCGCCGGGCGCAGCGCCGGGAGCTTGATATGCCAGATGATCCGCCACGCCCCGGCGTTGTCGAGTTCCGCGGCCTCGTAGATGTCGTGCGGGATCACCCGCAGCGCGGAGTAGAAGATCAGCATGTTGTAGCCGACGTACTCCCAGGTGACGATGTTGCCGATGGCCGGGAGCATCAGCGAGTTGCCGAGCGGGTCGGGCAGGTTGACGTGGAACCAGCGGTCGAACTCGCTGACCAGGCCGAACTGCGTGCCGTACATGAAGCCCCACATCAGCGCGCCGACGACGGCGGGCACCGCATAGGGCAGGAAGACGGCGATCCGGTACAGCGGCGTCCAGTGCAGGCGTGCGCTGTCGACGGCGAAGGCCACGGCCAGCGCCAGGACCAGCATCACCGGCACCTGCACGACCAGGAACAGCGCCACCCGCTCGAAGCCGGCCCAGAACTGCGGGTCCTTGAACGCCTCGGTGTAGTTGGCGAAGCCCGCGAACCGGTTGCCGCCGATGAGCTTGTCCTGGAACAGGCTCAGGTAGACGGCGTAGACGATCGGGGCGACCAGCGCGAACAGGAAGACCAGGAAGAAGGGGGCGACGAAGCCCCATCCCGTCCAGCGCGCGCGAAGCCGCCCCCGCCGTATCCGGCGTCGGGCTCCGGCGGCGCCGGCGTCACTGCCGGTCTCCGGTGTCAGCACTGTCATGGTCCATCCCGCGTTCGAGCCGATGTTCACGTCAACATGACGCTGGGGACGCTACCATGTTTACGTAACCATGCCCACCGGACCGCGCATCACAAGACGGCAACGGGGGCGCAGTGAAGCTGAGCCGAGCGAAGGGAAGGCCGTGACCTCGCAGGAATCCGCCCGTCGGGGCAGGCAGCCCTCGATGGGGGACGTGGCCAAGCACGCCGGGGTCTCCTCGCAGACCGTCTCCCGGGTCTCCAACGGCCACGCGAACGTGGATCCGGCCACCCGGCAACGGGTGATCGACTCGATGCAGGCGCTGGGCTACCGCCCCAACTCGGCCGCGCGGGCGCTGCGGCTCGGCCGTTTCCGCACCATAGGCGTGATCATGTTCACCCTGCGCACGTTCGGCAACATGCGCACGCTGGACGCGATCGCCACCGAGGCGGCGGGCGCCGACTACTCGGTGACCCTGATCCCGGTGCGGGCGGCCACGATGGACCAGGTCTCCGGCGCGTACAGCCGGCTGAGCGAGGCGGCCGTGGACGGGGTGATCATCATCTTCGAGGCGCACCTGCTGGACGAAGCAGAGTTCACCCTGCCGCCCGGCCTGCCGGTGGTCGTCATCGACTCCAACGCGGGCCACCAGTACACCGTCGTCGACACCGACCAGGCGGACGGCGCGCGGCAGGCCACCGAGCACCTGCTCGGCCTCGGCCACCGCCAGGTCTGGCACATCGCCGGCCCGCAGACCTCGTTCTCGGCCGGCCACCGAGTGGAGTCCTGGCAGCGCACGCTGCGCGAAGCCGGAATCGAGCCGCCGCCGGTGCTGCACGGCGACTGGTCCACCGAATCAGGGCACAGGCACGGCCTGACCCTGGGCCGGGACCCGGAGGTGACGGCGATCTTCGCCGGAAACGACCAGATGGCGCTCGGCGCCATGCGAGCGCTGCACGAGCTCGGCCGGGAAGTGCCCGGCGACATCAGCATCGTGGGCTTCGACGACCTCGAAGAAGCCCACTCCTTCTGGCCGCCGCTGACCACGATCCGGCAGGACTTCGGCGAGGTCGGCCGGCAGGCGATACAGCATCTGCTGCGCAAGGTAGGCGGCGAGGACGACGGCGGCAACGAGCGGGTCACCGTGCCCACGCGCCTGATCGTGCGGGAGAGCACCGCGCCGCCGAAGCACTGAACCAGCGTGCTTCGACGGCGCGGTGGCCGAACCGGATCCCGGCTCAGCTGGCCGGGCAGAGGTCCATCGGCAGCACCCCCGCACCGGTGATGGTGGCCACCGCCGAGTGGATGGTCACCGGATCCGCGGACCAGATGCGGAAGTCGGCCTGGTTGTTCATGGCCTCGCTGACCGCGGCGTCGGGCAGGTTGAAGGTGACGGTCTTCCAGGTGTTCGTGTTCGTATTCGTCACCGAGCCGGCTCCGGTGTAGGCGCTGCCGCCGTGCATCGCGTACTGCAGCTGCCAGTTGTTCGTGCCGGTGTCGTAGTACTCGAAGGTGACGGTGGCGGCGTAGTCGCCCGTGCCGACGAGTCGCTTGTCGACCTGGAAGTACATGTTCAGGTCGCCCGGCGCGCTCTCGGTGGTCTGGCGGGCGGTCATGCCGTCGACGGTGACCGGGGTGGTCGTGCCGTCACCGCCTTCCTGCTGGATCAGACCATTGTCGGTGTTGGTGGTGTCGAGCGTCGTGCACACGGTCGCCGTGTCGCCGGGGCCGATCACCGCCACAGGGACGGTGAGCGTCGGCAGCGGCACGTCCTGCGGATCGCTCAGTGCGAAGCCGACCTGGCTGAAGCCCTGCGGCGCGTCGGCTGCGACGTCGAAGGACACTGTGACGGTCGCAGTGTCTCCGGAGACCTGCGCGGTTCCGGACGCCGGGCTCACCGTGACGCCTTCCGGCGGCTGCGCCGTCCAGTGCAGCTGCCGGATCTTGCCGGCCTCGTCGCCGTATGCGCCGACGCCGAGGGTGAAGGTGAGCGTCGCCGAGTCGGAGGAGCCGGCGGTTGCGGTCAGGCCGGCCGGGTCGCTCGCCACCGACGAAGGCACCACGCCGGTCGGGAAGCTCGTCTTACCCGCCGGGTAGGACGGCGGCGCGTCCTGCGCCGAGGCCGCCCACCTGGTGTTCGGCGTCGCGGAGATGCCGACGCCGATCGAGGTCCGCTGCCCCGAACCCGCGCCGCCGACCAGGTCGGAGGCCGGGATCCAGGCCTTCTGCCAGTTCCGGCCGTCGATCGACATGCTGCTGACATAGCCCTGGTCAGATGCGCCGGGCGCGGTGATCGAGAGCTGATGCGAGGGCAGGTTCAGGTGCACCACCGGGAAGATCGGCGCACTGAGCGCGAGCACCGGGGCGCCCGGGGTCTCGGGATACATCCCGAGCGCGCCCCAGACGTACCAGGAGCTGGTCGCGCCGAGGTCGTCGTTTCCGGGCTCGCCTGCAGGCGTGTCCGCGTAGACGTCGTCGAGCAGCGCGTGCACCTCGGCCTGCGTCTTGTACGGGGCTCCGGCGTAGTCGTAGACCCAGGGTGCGAGCATGTCGACCTCGTTGCCGGCCCAGTAGTACGGCGAGTCGGGGCCGGCCTGGTCCTGCTGGAAGAAGGTGTCGAGGCGCGAGACCGTCGCCGTGTCGCCTCCCAGCGCACCGATCAGGCCATTGAGGTTCTGCGGCACCGAGAAGAGGTACTGCGCCGCATTGCCTTCCTGGAAGCCCGATTGGCCGAACGAACCGAGTCCGTCGCTGACCGGGTTTCCGGTCGGGAAGGCGCCGGACGCGTCGCGCGGCTGGAGGAAGCCCGAGTCGACGTTGTAGATGTTCGTCCAGTTCTGCGATCTGGTCAGGAACTGCTCGGCCGTGGACCTGCGGCCGAGATCCCCGGCGAACTGGGAGATGGCGAAGTCGTCGGTGGCGTACTCGAGGGTGAGCGAGGCGCCGTCCGGTACTGCCGAGCCGGAGCTTGCCGCGTCGTTCACCACGTACCCGTCCTTGAGGTACGTGTCGAGGCCGGGTCGCTCCTCATAAGTGCCCTGACCGAGGTCGCTGCTGTCGGACGCGTCCTGCACGACGGAGGCGCCCTTGACCATCGCGGACAGCGCGCCCGCGGTGTCGAAGTCGCGGGCGCCGAACGCGTAGGCCTCGGCGATGATCGCGTCGGCCGAATCGCCGCCCATCATGCCCGTGTAGCCGTTGGCCACCGGCCACTTCGGCAGCCAGCCGCCCTGCTTCGCATCGTTGACCAGGGACTGCATCATCGCGCTGGTCTGTTTCGGCGCCAATACGGCGAGTAAGGGCACTTCATCGCGGTAGATGTCCCAGCCGGAGAACGTCGTGTACTGAGCCTGCCCGGCGGCGGTGCGGTGGACCTTGTCGTCCATGCCCATGTAGTCGCCGTTCGCGTCGCTGAACGTGCTCGGCTCGAGCAGCGCGTGGTAGAGCGCGGTGTAGAACTCTGCCTGTTGCGCGTGCGTGCCGCCACCGATCTCGATCTCCGAGAGCAGCTTGCGCCACTGGCTGCGGGTCTGCGCGGCCACCGCCGAAACGCTCCAGCCGTGCTGTTCGGCCCGCAGGTTCGCCTGCGCGTCGGCCACGCTGACGTAGCTGACCGAGACCCGCATGCCTACGGTCGCCGAGGTGCTGGTGTCGAATCCGACGTAGGCACCGGAATTCGAGCCGGTCGCGCTCGTGCTTCCGGCGTTGACGGTCGAGCCGTTCCAGGTGCCCTCACTCGTGAACGGGCGGTTGAACTGGGCGGCGAAGTAGACCGTGGACTTGTTCGGCATGTCGCAGAACTTGCCCTCGGTGATGGAGCCGGTGACCTGGTCGTCGCCGACGATCGAGACGTCCGCGTCGTTCACGAACGCTTGCGAGTCACCCACCTTGAACAGCACGTTCGCGGTGGATCCGGCCGGGTAGGTGAAGGAGCCGAGCCCGGTCCGCGTGGTCGCGGCGAGGTCGACACCGATGGCGGAGGATCCGGTGCCGATCGTGGTGGAGTAGGAGCCGGGCGCGGCCGTCTCGTCCGCGTGGCTGAACGGTGCGGTGGTCGAGGTCGGATTCGTGCCGATGGTGCCCACGGTGGGCAGGATCGGCAGGTCCCCGGCGATGCCGCAGCCGGCGCCGGAGACGTGCGTGACGCTGAATCCGATCGTGGACGAGTCGGTGTAGGCGTAGCCGCCGGCCGACGGGCGCGAGGTGGTGTCCGGGCTCCAGTTGAGCATGCCGAACGGGGCCGAGGCGCCCGGATACGAGTTGACCGGGCCGACCACGCCGCCGCCGTCACCGGTGCCGATGAACGGGTCGACCAGCGCGGTCGGGTCGCCGACGGTCTGCGGGAGCGCGGCCGCCGCCGCGGTCTGGACCCCGGCGCCGAGCACGCCGAGGCTCAGCGTCGCGGCGGCCAGGGCCGCTACGCCGTGTCGAAGGGTTCGGTGTCGGATGGCGCGTTGTCGATGGGTGCTGCGCATTCTTCTCTCCATTTTCCCGGCTCAGTCGCCGACCGCGGCGGCGAACACGTGGATCGGCTGCGTCCCCGCGGCGGGCAGCGTCACGGATTGCACGGTCTTGCCGTCTTCGAGGGCCACCGAGTCGTAGAACACTGAGGCCTTCCACGGCGTGGTGCTGCCCTGTGTCTGGAAGTTGCCGTACGCCGAGGTCGCGGCGACCTGACCGCCGGTATACGGGCTCGTACCCGCCCAGTCGCCGAACCCGAGCGTGAACTGCTGCGTGCTGCCGTCGGTGTAGGTGATCGTGGCGGTGCCGGAGGCCGTTCCGTTGGCGGCGATGCCCAGGAACCCGAGCGTGCTGCCGCTGCCGGTGACGCTGAACGACTGTCCGGCGGCCTCGATGTTTTCGGGGGTGCCCGCTGCGGCGGCGGGCCAGGTGAAGACGGTTCCGTTGAAGGTGAAGGCGGATCCCGGCGTGAGCCCGGCAGCGGCGAGTGCCTCGGCCGACAGGCTGTTGCCGCCGCCGTCGATGCCGCCGTTGAGGTCACTCGGGTTGTGGTCGGCGTCGTCGGTGACGGAGACGTTGTCGAAGCCGTCAGCCAGGGAGGCGTACGGAATCTGCGTCTGCGCACCGGAGATTCCGGCCTGGGTGCCGCCGACCTCTTCGGTCACCCCGATCACCTGCGAACCGGGCTGCTGACCGGCCGGCACGGAGACCGTCCAGGTGGTGCTGGCGGTCGCTCCGGCCGCGACCGAGTCGAATGTGTCAGGACTCGTGTTCGTCGCGGTCCAGCCGCCGGGAAGGGCGAGCGCCATGGAGACGTCGCTGAGCGCCGCGGAGGACGGGTTCGTCACCGTGGTCGTCACCGTGCCGCTGCCACCGGCCTGGATGGTGAGCGGCGCGGCTACGGACAGGTTGTCCGACTTGATCGAGACCGCGAAGACGTGCATCGCCGGGATGCCGCCCTGCGGGTTCGGATTGCCCTGCGGGAGAGTGATCCACTTGACCGTCTTGGCCGGATCCAGAGTCACCGGGAAGTAGTCGATCGTGGTCTGCCACCCGGTCTTGTTTCCCGGCTGGCTGCCGTAGGGGGCACGGATGGCGACGTCTCCCCCGGTCGGCGCAGTGCCGTTGGCCCAGTCACCGAAGCCGACCGTGTAAGGCTGAGTGGAGCCGTCGGTGTAGGTGATCGTGCCGGTGCCGGTGATCGGACCCCAGGTGCTGGTGCCGAGGAAGCCGAGAGTGGATCCGGACCCTGATAGGTCGATGGTCTGGCCGGCCGCGACAACGTTGTCAGCTTGCCCGATCTGAGTGTCCGGCCAGGCGAAGGTGAGGCCGTCGTGCACGAGCGCGACGCCCGGGGTGACGCCGACGCTGGCCAGTGCCTGCTGCGAGTAGCTGGCACCCGCGCCGTCGAGGTTGGCGCCGCCGCGGTTGCTGTCGCTGGTGATCGCGTCGTTGTTGTACGCGGCCGCGAACGACGCGAAGGGCACGTCGGTCTGCGCGTATCCGGTGCTGTCGTGGGCGCCGCCGACAGTGGCGTCGGCATTGAGGGTGAAGGTGCCGGCCTGCCCGGCCGGGATCGTCACCGCCCACGTGGTGCTGGCGGTCTGGCCCGCGGCGACCTTGGCGAAGCTGCTCGGGCTGGTGGCCGTGGCGCTCCACCCGCTGGGCAGGTCCAGGTTCATCGCGACGTTGCGCACGGTGGCGCCGCCCGCGGGTGCGGTGTTGGTGAAGGTCGTCGTCACGGTCGTCGCGCCGCCCGCCGAGGAGAGCGCGGGCAGACTGACACCGACCTTGTGCCCGACCGAGATCGCGGTCGAGCCGCTGACCCCGTTGACTGTCACGGTGATCGTGGCAGCGCCGTCGCCGACCGCGGTCACCAGTCCCTTGGGACTGACCGTGGCCACCGAGCGGTCGCTGCTGCGGTAGCTGACGTGCGAGGTGGAGAGATCGGCGAAGCTGCCGTCGGTGTTCGCCGCCTCGACGATGTCGTCCGCGGTGACGTCCATGTTCCGGCCCTGCGAAACCGAGCCGGTTCCGGTGGTGTCGTCCTGGATCCACGGGTTCTTGCCGGTCAGGTCGAGCGTCTGGCCGACCTGGAAGCCGGTCTGGTCCGGCTGCACGGTCACGGTCTGCACGACCGGCTTGAGCGCGCCGTTCACCTTGACGTCCGCGGTGCCCTTGATGTCGGCCGCGCTGGCGCCGACTTCGAACGCGTAGGTGCCGTCGTAGACGACGTCGTTCATCGAGGTCGGGTCCCAGATCTCCAGGCTGGAGGCGGGAACCGTGAGCGTGACGCGCTGGCTCTGACCGGGCTTGAGCACGTTGGTCTTCTGGAAGCCGACGAGCTGCTCCTTCGGGAAGCTCACGCCGGACTGCTGGAACTGCGCTGCCGCGTAGAGCTGCGCGACGGTGGTGCCGGCGACCTTGCCGGTGTTGGTGACGGTCAGGCTCACGTGCGCGTTGCCGTTGGCGTTGACCGTCCGATCGGCGTGCACGTTCGAGTAGCTGAAGTCCGAGTAGCTCAGGCCGTAGCCGAACGGGTAGGTCGGCGTGCCGGTGAAGTACATGTAGGTGCGCCCGAGACCGCCGGTCTCGTCCGCGGTCAGGCCATAATCGCTCATCGCAGGAAGTTGCGAGTCGTCGGCGTACCAGGTGAAGTCGAGGTGCCCGTCAGGGTTCTGCTTGCCGAAGAGCACGTCGGCCAGCGCGGTGCCCTGGCTCTCGCCGTTGTAACCGCTGTAGACGATCGCCGGGAAGTCACCCTGCACGTCGTCGATGGTCACCGGGCCGTCGGACTGGATCGCGAGCACCATGTTCGGGTTGCCGACCGCGTTGACCTGCTGGATCAGCGAGTCGTAGTCGCCGGGCATGGCGATCGTGGTGCGGTCCGTACCTTCGGTGGCGAGGGTCGTGTCGGTGCCGACGAACACGATCACCGCGTCGGCGGACTTGACGTCGGCGAGCGTCTGCGCGGAGCAGGAGGCCGCGCCGGTCGTGGTGGTGGAGGTGCCGCAGCCGTCGTAGACGACCTGGGCGCCGGGGTTGGCGGCCTGCACCTGCGCGGTGATCCCCTGCACGGCGTCGACCTGCAGCGAGGGGTCGCCGGAGTAGTCGCCGAGGGTCACCGTGCCGGCCAGATTGCCGACGATCACGATCTTGTTGGTGGCCTTGGGATTGAGCGGCAGCAGAGCCTTACCGGCGCCGCTGGCGGGCTGGTTCTTGAGCAGCACCACCGAGTTGTCCGCGACCGTGGTGGCGAGCTGCTGGTGCGCCGGGCTCTGGATCACGGACTTGTTGATGCTGGTGTACGAATTGTGTGAGGCCGAGTCGAACTCGCCGGTCTCCATCCGCACCGTGAACAGCTGTACCAACGCGTTGTCGATGACGTTCTCACTCAACGCCCCGGCCTTGATCGCGGCCTCGATGTTCGACAGCGTGTTCTCGCCGCCGGCGCAGTTCAGGTCCGTGCCGGCGCGCAACGCGTAGGCCTGACCGCCCGCCTGCGAGGGCACGGTGGCTCCGGTCGCGGTGTTCGTCCAGGTGCCGGTGGCGCCGCCGTTGTCGGTGGTCCAGCCAGGCGGTGCCCAGTCGTGGCCGGACGGGAAGTTCAGGTACGTCGTCCCGATCGCGCCGCAGTCGGAGGTGATGTAGCCGTCGAACCCGTACGTGCGCTGGGCCAACAGGTTCGTGGTGTACGTGTCGGCCACCGACGGCGTGCCGTTGATCGCGTTGTACGAGGTCATCAAGCCGGAGACGTGCGCGTCCTGGATCAGGCTCGCGAACTGCTTGGTGTAGTAGTCGCGCAGGTCGACGTCACTGACGTCGGACGAGATGCCGGTGCGGTTGTCCTCGACGTCGTTGAGGGCGTAGTGCTTGGCCGTCGCGGCGACCTTGAGGTAGCCGTTCTCGGACTTGCCGCTCGGGGTATTGCCTTCGTAGCCGTCGACGAACGCGTCGGACATCTCAGAGACCAGATACGGATCCTCGCCGAAGGCTTCGTCGGTGCGGCCCCAGCGCGGATCGCGGTCGAGGTTCACGGTGGGAGCCCAGAAGGTGAGCGACCCGTAGTCCGAGGCCGAGGGACCGAGGTTGTTCTGCCCGGTGCCGTAGAGCGACTTGTCCAGGAAGCCGCGTGCCTCATCCGAGATCGCGGTGGTCTCCTGGTAGACGAGGCTCGGATCCCAGGACATGGTCGAAGCGAAGTTGGTCGGGAAGCTGGTCGCCCGGACCGCTCCCCCGTTCCCGTTGTTGACCTGGTTCGCGCCCAGGGTGTTGACGCCGTGCTGGCCTTCGCTCCAGTACGTGTACTGCTGCACGCCGAGCCGGGGAATCGCCGGCGCGCTGTTCGTGCTCAGCTGCGCCACCTTCTCCGGCAGCGTCATCCGCGAGACCAGGTCGGCCGCGCGTTCCTGTGGGGTGTAGTGGGTGTCGAGGTAGATCGGCAGCGGGGCCGACCTCCCGCCGTCCGTGCTGGCCGCGTGGGCGCCCGTGGGGGCGCCTATCGCGACCGCCGCGGCGACCGCCACGGCGCTCAGTACGTGAATGCCCTTCGGCCCGCGCGGCCGTCTTTCGCGCAGCATGCTGCCTCCGCCGTTGGAGTACCTGGGGATGCCCGGCGGGCCGAGACCCGTCGGGCACTGTTCGCAGGATTCTGCCGTCCTTGGTCAAAAGTCAAGCGATTCCCGAGATTCCGGAACAGAGTTTCTCCTCGCGCGAACCCGAATCAGGTCAACCGCAGACAAAGTCCTGCGCCTCCCGGTACCGTGACCACGTGCACTCCGATGACCAGACCACGTTCGCCTCGGCCGAGGCGCCCATCAGCCTGACCGACCTCGGCCGGGTCCGGGTGCTACGCGCGCTGGTCGAGCGCCAGCAGCTGACCCGCTCCGAGATCGTCGGCCGCACCGGCCTGGCCCGGGCGACCGTGGGCTCCGTCATCTACGACCTGATGAACGCGGGCCTGGTCCGGGAGACCGCCGGGACGGGCCCGGCCGGCCCGGTCGGCACCCGCAGCGGCCGCCCGCCGCAGCTGCTCTCGCTCGAACCGACCGCCGGCTACGCCCTCGGCCTCGACATCGGGCACGACCACGTCCGCGCGGTTCTGACTGATGTCATCGGAACCGTGTGCTGGGACCGGTCCGAGCCGCTGGCCGTCGACGCGGAGCCCGAGCACACCCTGCAGACCGCGTGCGCCCTGGTCGAGGCGGCGGTGGCGGAGAGCGCCGTGCCGCGCGAGCGGATCCTCGGACTGGGCGCCGGCATCGCCTGCCCGGTGGACAAGGACGGCCGGAACCTCTACGCCGACGGCATCATGCAGGGCTGGGTCGGCATCCGCCCGCTGGACGAGCTGGCCGAGCGCACCGGCCTGCCGGTGCAGATCGTCAACGACGCCAACGCCGGGGTGCTCGCCGAGCAGCGCTACGGCGCCGCCCGCGGCCACGACAACGTGCTCTACCTGCGGCTGTCCTCCGGCATCGGCGCCGGCGCCATCTGCGACGGCCGGATGCTGCTCGGCCACGGCGGCATCGCGGGCGAGCTCGGCCACGTCATCGTCGAACCCCGCGGCCTGCTCTGCCGGTGCGGGAACCGCGGCTGTCTGGAGACGGTGGCCTCGCCGCCGGCGATCGCCGCGCTGCTCGAACGCAGCTGGGGCCGGCCGGTGCACGCCGCCGACCTGCCCGGGCTCATCACCGCCCGCGACCGCGGCGCCCTGCGCGCGATCGAGGACGCGGGCGACGCCGTCGGCCGGGCGCTGGCCATCGCCGTGATGCTGCTCAACCCGCGGGTGATCGTGGTCGGCGGCGAGCTGGCGGTGGCCACCGAGGCGCTGTTCGAGCCGATCCGGCGCGCCATCGCCCGCAACACGATGGCGTGCCACGCCGACACCCTGACCATCGTGCGCAGCGCGCTGGGCGACAGCGCCGGCGTGCGCGGAGCGGCGGCCCTGGTGCTCGAACGCGTCCCGGAGACCCTGGCCGTCGCGCCCGCGACCACCTCGTGAACCGCGCGCGCGAATAAGTGCCCTGCGAGCAGGACCGGACTATCATGTACAACCGTGGAGAATCTCGAGAAGAGAAGCAGCATTCTGACGGGCGTCGTCTTCGAAGCGCTGGACGTGGACGCACTCGAGGCCTTCTGGCTGGAGGCGACGCGCGGCGAAACCGACGGCCTGCAGCTCACCTTCGTGCCCGCCGAGGCGCCTAAGACGGTCAAGAACCGGCTGCACCTCGACCTCGCCGGTGGCCCGGACTGGCCGGCCGAGGTGCAACGGCTCGAAGCACTCGGCGCACGCAAGACGGACATCGGTCAGGGGGATGTCCCTTGGGACGTTTTGGCAGACCCGGAGGGCAACGAGTTCTGCGTGCTGCGCCCCGGCCATCGAAGCGTGCGCCATGAATCAGGGCTCGTGCAGATCTGCCTCGACGTCGCGGAAGACGATTGGGCCGCGCAGCATGCCTTCTGGCGTGCCGAGTCCGGATGGGACGCGTACCCCTTCCACCCGCTCATGGACTGCCTTCGCCGCACCGAAGACAGCCGGGTCGCACTGATCACGGGCCCGCCCGCGGCCCCGAAGGCCGGCCGCAACCGCGTACGGCTGGTGCTGACCGGCGGCGACCGGGAGCCCGGCACGTTCGTCGACCCCGGCGACAACGAATTCGAAGTGGCCTGAGCGACCGCCCGGCGGCGGCTTCGAAACTTTCAGCGCGGGAATGGAACACACCCGGACCGAAAGTTCCGGGATGACCTGCGGCGGGGCCGCGGCAGCGCCGGGGCGCGGTTTGTCGATCGCAGTGTTCGAAATTACGGTGCCCCCTGGTTCGCTGCCCGACACCCACCGGGCAGCGCCCGAATCGGGCCCCCAGGAGGTCATCGTGATCATCGCTTCTCGGAGGGCGGTGTTCGGCGCCGCGGGAGCGCTCGCGGCACTGACCGCCCTCTCGCTCGCGCTCGCCACCGGCTCCGCCACCGCCGCCGTCGCACCGGCCGCCGCGTTCAGCGGCGCGGTCGGCTTCGGCGCGTCCGCCACCGGCGGCACCGGCGACAGCGTCTACCACGTCACCAACCTGAACGACTCCGGCAGCGGATCGTTCCGCGACGCGGTCAGCTCCTCCAACCGGATCGTCGACTTCTCCGTCGGCGGGTACATCAGCCTCTCCTCCGCCGTCTCGGTGGCCAGCAACATCACCATCGAGGGAGACACGGCGCCCGGCCAGGGCATCGGGATCATGGGGCGCGAGGTGTCGTTCGCCAACTCCAAGAACGACATCGTGCGCTACGTCCGCTTCCGCCAGGGCACGCTGGACTCGGACAGCGGCAAGTCCAGCCTCAGCCTGTCCGACGCCGGCACCATGATCTTCGACCACGTCTCGATCGAGTTCGGCCAGTGGGACGACGTCGACGCGGTCGGCGCGACGAACATCACCTTCCAGAACTCGCTGATCGCCGACCCGATCGGCCAGCAGTTCGGCGCGCACACCGAGACCGGGCCGTTCACCTGGTACCACGACGTCTTCGCCAACTCGCACAACCGCAACCCGCTGGCCAAGGACGACACCCAGTTCCTCGACAGCGTCGACTACAACTATCAGGCGGCTTACACCGCCGGGAACACCGGCGCGGTCTACACGCACGACATCGTCGACGACTACTTCATCGCCGGCCCGTCCACCACCAGCGCGTCCGACGACTTCTACCAGATGAACTCGCAGAAGGTGTACTCGAGCGGGAACCTGTTGGACTCCAACAAGAACGGCTCCGCCGACGGGTCCTCGATCTCCCTCGGCGGCGGCGCCGTCGCGCTGAGCGCGCCGTGGGCGTCGACGACCACTTCCATCGCGACGCAGAGCGCCCACAGCGCCTACACCTGGCTTCTGACCAATGTCGGCGACCTGCCGCACGACTCCGTCGACAGCCTGGTGGTCGCCGACGTCTCGTCGGCCGGCACCAGCGGCCACCTGTGGACCAGCCAGACCCAGACCGGTCTCGGCAATGACGGGTACGGCACCATCACCGGCTGAAGGCTGACGCCGACCCGATCCAGCGATGCGGGCCCTGACGACTGCCATCGTCAGGGCCCGTATCCGCTCTCAGCTCAGCTGAGCGGCCACAACTGGTTCGAGCCTCCGTTGCAGGTCCACAGATCGATCTTCGTGCCGTTGGCCGTGCCCTGGCCGTAGACGTCTAGGCAGAGACCTGATTCGGTGTTCGTGACGCTGCCGTCGGGATGCGCCTGCCACTGCTGATTGCTGCCGCCGCTGCAGGTGTTGATGTCCACGATCGTGCCGGCAGCCTTGCCGGACTGATACGCCTCAAGGCACTTGGAGCCGTAGACACCGATCGTGCCGTTCACGTTCAGCGTGTACTCCTGGTTGCTGCCCGCGTTGCAGGTCCAGATGTCGAGCTGCGTGCCGTTCGTCGTGCTCGAACTCGGCACGTCGAGGCACTTGCCCGACTGGCTGCCGACGAGTTCGTGCGCGGCCGTGCCCGCACTGCCCGGCGCGCCGCTGCTGTTGAGAACGTAGGTGGTGACGCTCTGGGCCGGCACGCTCGCGCTGATGGTGCCGCCGGAGATGCTCGGCGCGCCCACGCTCGCCAGGTTCTGGCTCGCCGAGGTCTGATACGCACCAGCCGACGTGACCGTGCCGGAGCCGAGGTTGAGCGAGAGCGTCGTCGCAGACGTGTTCGTGTTCGTCGCCACGACCGTCCACTGGTTGTTCGCCCAGAAAGCCATCGTCTGCACGCCAGACGGAGATCCGCTCACGCCGTAGCGCACCGCGCCGGGGCGGACGTAGCGGCTGTACTGGCCGAGCACATAGAAGCGCTTCGTCAGGTACAGCGTCTGATTGCCATCGCTGGCGAAGTTCGGGTCGTAGTAGATCAGGCCGTCGTTCCAGCCCGAACTGTTGATGCTGGTGGCGCAACTGCCGCTCGTGGACGGGTTGCAGCCCATCGCGCTCGACAGGGCGGTCCACCACTGGAAGGCGCTGTCGTCGGCGTAGGAGAAGTCGGTGTAGATGTAGTTCGCCAGCGTCAAACCGCCGGTGATGGTCGGATCGTACTGCGCGCCGTAGCTGCCGCCGGTGACCTGACAGCAGATCTCCGAGGCCCACACCGGCTTGTTGTTGACGTCGCCCAGCGCGCCGACCTGCTCGAGGGCGCTGTTGGACGGGTAGTTGTAGGTGTGGTGCGCGATGGCCGCGGTGTAGCCCGGCGCGCTGCTGTCCGCCAGCCAGGTCGGGGCCTCGGAGAGCAGCTGCGTGGTCTGGCTCGACTCGTCCGCGATCACCTTGGTGGACAACCCGGCGCTGCTCATGGCGGAACCGACCGCGTCGATCACCCCGGCCCGGTTCGCAGCGGGCACAGCCATACCCTCCTGGCCGCACGAGCTGAAGCTGTCGTCCGGCTCGTTCATCGGGCTGACCTGGCTGATCTTCACACCCTGCGAGGCGAAGTGGCTGACCACGGTCGCCAGGTAGGTGCCGTAAGCCGCGTCATCGGCGGTGTTGATGTTGCCGCCGCAGTCCTTGCCGTTCGTCGTGTACTGACTCGGTGCGCTGTTGACGAAGCCGATGATGTCAGGCACCCCGTCGGCCGAAGCGGCCTTCAGGAAGTACTGGCCGCCGGGATCGGCGTTCCAGTTGTAGGTCCCACTGGTGCTCAGAAAGCTCTGCGGCGCGCGGTCAGCGGTGGTAACGCCCACCCCGCCGCCGCCGATGTTGTACCGGTACTGACTCAGGTCGATGCCGCTGCTGGTGAACAGCAGGCTGGCGGCCTGGCTCTGCGCGCTGGAGCTGAAGTTCTCCAAGTCGTCGACCCACCACGCCCCGGACGCGGCGAAGCCGGCGATCGTCTGGGCGGGCGCGGTGACGATCGCGGTGGTGGTGGCGGCCTGAGCGGGCGCAGGCGCGAGGGCGAGCATGCCGGAAGTGCCGAGAGCGAGCACCAGCGCGCCGCCGAGTGCAGTGGACCTCGTGTTGCGTGGGTATGTCCGTGATCTCATGATGAGCACCCCATTAATTCGGGCGTGAAATATCTCGCGCGGAACGTAGAGCGACGGCAGAGTACTGTCAAGGGGCGGGCGCGCAGGGCGTAGGGTGCACGACGGCACGGTGACGGCGTCAGCAGGAAGGGCACAGCATGCGCTGGGGCGCTGGCTCCATCTCCGGGGACGGCACCCGAACCGCGGTGCTCGCCCTCCTCGCCCGCCGCGGCCCCCTCAGCCGCGCCGAGATCGCGGAGTCGCTCGAGCTCAGCCCGGCGACGGTCACCTCCAGCACCCGAAGACTCCTGGCCGAAGGCCTGATCGCCGAGCAGGAGCCGCGCGTCACCCAATCCGGAAGACCCTCGATCCCCCTGCGCCTCATCCCATGGTCAGCCCACGCGATCGGCGTCCAGGTCGCACTGGAGCACATCTCGCTAGTGCTGGCCCGCCTAGACGGCGCCGTCGTGGACGGCTCGACCTGGCCCTTCAACCCCGCCGCCCCCAAGGCACTGGACCGCCTGATCGGCCTGATCCAAGCCCAAATGGGCCAAGCCGCCCGCCAGCGCCGTCCACTGCTAGGCGTAGGCGTGGCAGTGCCTGGCGCAGTAGACCCAGACTCCGGCACGTTGCGCATGTCGGTAAGACTGGGCTGGAACGGCATGCCGTTAGCCACAAAGCTGCGCACAGCGCTGCGCGTCCCGGTATTCGTGGACAACGACATCAGCGCCGTCACGGTGGCGGAGCGCCTGTACGGCCCAAGCGCCGACTGCGCAGACTTCCTCGTGGTAGCGATCGGCCAAGGCATCGGCCTCGGTCTAGTCCTCGACGGCGCCCCCTACCGCGGCGCAGCAGGAGCAGCCGGCGAATTCGGCCACCTCCCAATCCTCCCCGACGGCACAGAATGCGCATGCGGCAACCGCGGCTGCCTAGAAACCCAAGCCAGCACAGAAGCCCTAACCCGCCGAGCCAAAGAAGCCAACCTGATCCCCCCACAAGCCGGCGTCAGCGACCTCGGCGCCCTGGCCGCAGCCGGCAACCCGCACGCACGCGAGCTATTCGCCGAAGCCGGCGAAATGCTCGGCCGCGCCCTAGCCGGCGTCGTCAACATCCTGGGGACGAGCACGGTGGTCGTGGTCGGAGAAATCACCCAGCTCTGGGACCACGTGCAAGCCTCCTTCGACTCTGCACTTGCCGCCCACCTGCTGCCCTACCTCCGCAACACCCGCATCGAGGTCCGTCCGTGGGACGACCGCCTCATCGCCGTAGCCGCCGCCGGAGTAGCACTCTGCGCGCCCCTCGCCGCCCCCCGCCAGCGCTAACCCACCGGGCACCGGCACGCATCCGCCGGGTAGCTTCACTCCATCGCATGGGTGGAGGATCCTGTCGCCATGACCGAAGCCTCGATGGTGTGGGATCCGACGTCATGCAATTCGACGGCCTTCTCGGCCCGCGACAACGACGAGAAGTGGACCGATAGGCACTGGATGAACGTGCCCGGCCCCTTCTACACAGGCGTCACGGACAACTGCTGGACCGGCAGGTTGCATGCTCCGCGCCACATTCTGTACGGCGGTGACTTCTACAACGAGTTCGTCTACCGCCAGCCGAGGTCCCGCGAGGAAGTCGAGTCCCTGATAGTCGCCGCCGAGCAGGACCCCTGCTACGGCTACGCCTGCGACGGGGACTCGCGCTGGACCCCTGATGCTGTCCGCGGCTGGTGGCGCGATCGTGGACTGGTTCGAGAGCACCTCGAGGCGCTGCTCACCGAGTGGAGCGCCGAGGCGCCAGGAAGTCAGGAGACTGAGGCCGCTGAAGGCGTCCGCGACTTCCTCGGATACCTGGCCGGCGATCTGAAGGCCGACCTGCGGGCATACATCTACCGCCTGGAACAGGGCCGATACCCGGACGCCGACGCCCGGCTGCCGAGGCTGCGGATGTGGCACTGGCCGAAGATCGCGAGGCGCGGCCTGCCGCATTGATCCGGCCTGGGCAAAGTCTGCTACGTCCTCGAGGCACCTTCGCCTGGCTCCGCAGCATGCCCTGCTCCTGCGCCCGCCGACAGCCACGAAGCCTTACTCAGCGCGAGTAGCCAATCCATCCATGGGTTCTAAGCCGCTCATCCAATCAGACTACTCAGCAAGTGGATGATGAGTCGGGCTGCCATGTCTGGTTCGTCCGCCAGGCCTCCCAGTGCGTCGTAGGCGGGAAACGACGTCACGGCCCGCATACCCGCCAGAACGGCGTCGCGCGGCAGCACAGCCTGGTGGTGGTCCGCCGTCAACATTCGGCCGAGCAGCGCATCGAATTGGTCGGTTCGCCACTGCTCGCGCCGGGCGAGATTCGCGGCGATATCCGCGTCGATCGCGGCGTGCGCGAACAGCGGGCGCAGTACCGCGCGTTCGGTGTGCCAGAACCGGCAGGTGTGCTCGATGACGAAGTTCAGCGCCTGCTGCGGAGTCATCTCCTGCGTGCTGCTCAGCAGCCGATCCATGCCGGCCCGCTCGGTCAGTTCCGTCAGGACCGCGTCGAGCAGGCCAGCCTTGGAAGCGACCTGGTTGTACACGGTCACCCGCGTCACCCCCGCCCTGCCCGCCACCGCTTCGAGGGTGAACCCGCTCCACGGCCCCTCGGCCAGCAGTTCCCGCGCCGCATCGATCAAGGCCCGACGGGTCGCGGCGGTCGAGGCGGCCCGCTTTCCCTGACTGCGCACCCTCGCGCCTCCTTCATTTCACTTGACTCCACGTCAAGCGAGTGGCTATACATCAAGTATAGCGAAAGGTGATCCATGACGACGACCCAGACCCAGCCGGACTCCGACGCCGGCGCCCGCGTGCTCATCGAGTTCGGCGGGCTGCCCGGCACCGGCAAGTCCACCCTCGCCCGGCATCTGGCCCTACGCAGCGGCGCCGTACTGCTGCGGGTGGACGAGATCGAGGCGGCCATGCGTCGCAACGGCTTGACCCCCGAGCAGACCGGCGTCGCCGCCTACAGCGTCGCGCACGATCTGGCAGCCAGCCACCTGCGCCGCGGCATGACCGTCATCGCGGACGCCGTCAACCCAGTCGAGGCGGCCCGGGCCGGCTGGCGGAACCTGGCCCGCGAATGCGGAGCCCGTCATCTGATCATCGAGACCCAGTGCCCGGACCCCGCCGAACACCGAAACCGTGTCGAGCGCCGCGCCACGTCTCCCGCCGACGACGAGCTGCCCGGCTGGTCCCACCCGACGTGGCCGGAAGTACAACTCCGCGCCGAGGAATACCAACCACGCTTCTACAACCGACTCGTGGTCGACACCACGGCCTCCGTAGACGAGTGTCACGAGCTGGTCGCACAGTACGTGGGCCTATGACGGCTCACCCGGCTCGCGCGACAACCACGCGGACGCGTCCATTTTCTAGCTGGCAGAAGGCAGCTCTATCTCCGACTACCCGTCGAGGATTACGCTCCGCGGCCCTCACAAGCCCAGCGACCTCACCACACGTAACTCACGTAGTGTCAGGTTCGCCTCCCCGCTGCAACTAAGTGATCGGCCGAAGGTCTGGCCGGCGTGGAAGGCGTGCCAGATCGAGGCAGCCGGTGAGGCTGTTGTCCTTTCATCCCCCGCCCTCGGCGTAGAGGTAGACGACCGGGTCGCCCGCGGCCTGGTCGATGGTGACGGTGCCACCGCCGGTGTCCTGGTCGTTCGCAACGCTGTAGGCATAGACCGCGTATCTGCTTGAGTCATCGAACTGCCACGGGACCAGTTCCCCGCCGTACTCCGTGTTCCACAGCGCCTCGGCGCCCTTGTCTTGCTTGGTGGCGTGGAGTTTCTCCAGGAACTCGGCGACCTCGGCCGGGGAGTCGGCGAAGCGCAAAAGAATGCGTCGCCGCCGTTAAAGGCTCCCGGATCGATGTAGAAACGCACACCCTGAGCGTCGGTGGGCATCGGGAGTCGATACCAGGACAACCCCTGGTCGAAAGTCGTGACCCCGGGCCCGGGCTGCATGAGCGAGCACCCCTGCTGCTCGTACGCTCGCGGATCGACGGGAAAGGGGCACAGCCCGAGGGCGCGCGGCAGATAGGTCCAGGCGGCCCAGACCACCAGGACCACAGCGACGACACAGGCCGACAGCACGGTTATCAGGCGTCTACGACGTGAGGCCATCACTTCGGAGGAGACGTAGTCGACGTGTGTACGGTTGCTGTCAATCACACGGCAGCTTGGCGAGCGCGATGTGCCGGCTGCGATGCTGGAGGTCGATGCAGCGCTGGTCATCGAGCACGCCGGGATCTCGCTGATCACGGACAAAGGCTCGCCGGGCGCACCTTCGAGCGCGACCTGGCCGAGCACGGTGACACACTGCTGCGCCCCTCCGCAAGCGCGAGCGCGACCGCGGCGGCGAACCGCTACTCCAAGAAGGTGCGCCAACTGTTCGAGTCGGTCAACGACACTCTCAAAGGCCCGCTCGATCTCGAACGCCATGGTGGCCAGAGCGTCGAGGACGTCGCCATCCGCGTCGCCCAACGCGTGCTGGCCCTGGCCGCTGCGATCTGGCACGACTTCCACACCCGCAGACCGCCAGCCGATCACTCACCGCCTACGACCGTTAGGAACAGGTCGTCTACGTCATCCGTCTGCGCCAGACGTCGTCATCCCCGACTACGCCCAGACGACGAGAGCCCCACTTCAAGGCAGGATCCTGCGCCACCATCCCGTGCCACTCGCCCGTCGCTGGTACCGCATCAAGCTGAGCTCGCCCGCCGGAGCAGGTCGCGTTGGCACTCTTGACACGAGAGTGCCAACTCTGATGTCGTTGGCACTCTCAATGGGAGAGTGCCAACCGTGAGGAGTCCGGGATGGCGTCACTGGCGCTGGGCGCACCGTATAGGCGGCTATGGTCGGCCACGCTGCTATCCAACCTGGGCGACGGAGTCCGCTCAGCGGCATTTCCGCTCCTAGCGGCGAGCTTGACCCACGACCCGATATCGATCTCCGCTATGGCCGTCGCCGCTCAGCTTCCCGGCATCCTCCTGGCGTTGCCGGCCGGATCGCTGGCCGACCGCTTCGAGCGTCGCCGCCTAGTTATCGCGGCCGACGCCATCCGGCTCGCCTTCCTGCTGGGACTCATCGGCCTTATCGCCTCCGGCTGGGCGACGATGAGCGTCTTGTACGTCGTCGTATTCGTCTCCGGTGCCACCGACGTAGTCCGCGCCACCGCCGCCAGCACCCTGGTGCCGTCCATCGTGCCGCTCGAGCATTTGGACCGCGCCAACGGCCGACTGGTCACCGCCGAGATCGCCGGCAACGAGTTCATCGGACCACCGCTGGGCGGCTTCCTGTTCGGCATCGCACTGGTACTGCCGTTCGCCATCAACGGTGGAACGCTGGCAATCGCAGTCGCCCTCGTCGCCTGCATCCCCGCGCTCCTTCAAACCCCCGAACAGGCAGCCGCGGCCACAGCCGGATCCCCCCAAGAACCGACCGGCGGCGGCCTGCAGTGGCTACGCAGACACCGCGACTTCTGGCCGGTCCCCGCGACCAGCGCCGCGCTGGCCATGACCGACAGCGCCTGGTTCACCCTTCTCGTGCTCTACGTCCAACAGGTCTTGCATCTCAGCGCCGCCTGGTACGGAATACTCCTCGGCGTAGGAGCCGTCGGCGGCCTCAGCGGCGGATTCTTCGCCGCCGCCCTCACGCGGCGCATCGGACCGAGAATCACCACGATGGCCTGCCTGGGACTGGCCGCGGCCGGCCAACTGGCTCTGGCCACCACGAGCTCTGTGATCCTCACAGCCGCCGTCCTGGCCACCAGCAGCATGGCCTTCGCCATCTGGAACGTGCAGGCGCGAACGACCATCCAACGCACCGTGCCCACGCATCTGCTGGGGCGAGTGATCAGCATCAACCGCGCCGTCATCACCGCGGCCTCCCTCGCCGGAGCCGGCCTCGGCGGCATCACCGCGAGCCGCCTCGGACTCCACGCCCCGTTCCTCCTCGGAGTACCGGTCTTGATCGTCGCCGGCGCTCTCATCGCCACAAGCCGTACGACCTCCGCCAACTAAGTCATATAAGCCCTCTTTCCCCAATCAACCCGATTCCACATCTTTTGTCACCAGCACCACCTACAATTGAAGTACACGGTCGAACATGGACCAAAGGAGCCCGGGGAGGGGCAATGGGGATGGCAGAGGCGTCACAGAACACAGATCTAGCCGCATTCGTGAGGCTACGGCGAGAGATGGACGAGCTCGCCGAGCGGATGCTGGAACGGGCCCAGGCAGCCGAAGCGAAGGACGGCAAGGCCGCAGAACAGATGCTGGCCGAGACCGCCGAGATCGGCCGGACAAGCCAGGCGTATCAGGGCCGGATGCTCACGATGCTCGCCCAGATCCAGCGCGTCGGCGCGGTCCCCGGCGGCCTCGACACCTGGATCGCCACCCACCTCGACGTCACCCGCGGCACCGCGATCGGCATCGCCCGCCAAGCCAAAACCCTCGGCACAATGCCGCAACTCGCCGCACCCCTCGCCTCCGGCACACTCGGCCCCGCCACCATCAACGCCCTCACCCGAACCGCCCGCGCAACCCGCCACGAAGACCAACCCACCCGACTCCACGCCATGACCCAAACCCTCACCGTCGCCCGAACCAGCGGCCCAGACGCAGCCAAACGCCACGTCCGCATCCTCGAAGAAACCCTCACCCCCGGCCGCGCTGAGCAGGACCTCGCCATGGCACGCGCACGCAGCTACCTCCGCCTGACCCCCACCGACTCCGGCATGTGCCGCATCGAAGGCCTCCTCGACCCCGAACGCGCCACCATCCTGCGAGCCACCATCGACCAGACCGTCTCCGCATTCCTCCGCGCCCGCCAATACGACCACACCGCCCTCGCCCCCGACGACATCGTCACCACCGAACAACTCCAAGCCGAAGCCCTCACCCGCCTCGCCCAGACCTACACCACCACCAGCCCCGCCACCCGCGACCACATCCCCTTCACCTCACAAACCCTCTACTACACCCCCCTCAACCCCACCACCGACGCCGGCCTCACTGAAACCGTCTACGGCGACCTCCTACCCCGCACGATCCTGCCCCCGCCGGGAACGCCCGGCACCCACCTCATCGAATACGACGAAGACGGCCAACCCGTCCGCCTCGACGGACAACCACTCGACCACAACCCCGAAGCCCGCCTCGCCGACCCCGCCCAACGCACCGCACTCGCCTGGCGCGACCGCACCTGCACCCACCCCGGCTGCCACCGACCCCCCACCTACGCCCTCCACGCCCACCACCGCACCCCCCACAGCCTCCGAGGACCCACCACCCTCCGCAACCTCACCCTCCTGTGCGCCGCCCACCACACCCTCACCCACCTCAACCAGAAAACAACACCCCAGCCACCCAACACAACACCATGACAAGCCACACGCCAGAACTCCGCCCCCAACTCCACCGCCCAACCCACCGAATACCAACCACCCCCAACACCGCACCGACGCGCAGCCGCGCACCGCTCCCCCGAGGTGGGACTCTCTCGTCGTCGGGCATGCGCAGCACGATCAGTGTTCCGGCGGGGGCGCAACCGGCGAAAACCCAAACCACGCGCCAGCCGGCGAAAACCACCACCGGTTGAGCTTCCCTAGAGTTTTCCGTGTGATCTAGCCCGTTGATCTGGTGTTTTCTTGTTGTGGCCGGGTTCGCCCGGATGGGGGTACCCGTTTGGCGGTGGGTGTGGGTCGCTGTCCGGGCAGTTGCCGGGCCTGCGGGCCGGCCGGTAGTGCCGGGCTTTTCGCGCGCTCGGTGCGGCGGTGGCGGCGACGGGTCGCATCGCGCGCCAGTCGCTCGAGGTCGGCCGCGGTCAACTCGCCAGCGTCGTGGGCGGCTTCGTACTCGTCCGGGGATCGGTAGCCGAGATTGCGCTGGATCCTTCGCGGGTTGTAGAACCCGTCGAGGTATTCGAACAGGGCCTGGTTCGCCTCGGCCCGGGTGGCGAACTCCCGGCGGCGCACGCACTCGGTCTTGAGCGTGGACCACATGTTCTCGGCCAGGGCGTTGTCGTAGGAGTCCCCGACCGTGCCCATGGACGCGGTGATCCCGGCCCGCACCAGCCGCGTGCTCAGCTTGATCGAGGTGTACTGCGACCCGTGGTCCGCGTGGTGCACGAGGCTGCCGTCGGCAGGCGGGCGCCTGGAGCGCAGCGCGTACTCGAGGACCGCGCACACCAGGTCCGCGTCCGCGACATCGCTGCTCTCCCACGCGATGACCTTGCGGGAGAACGCGTCGCGGATCGAGGCGAGCCACAACGGCCCCTCACCGGTGGCGATCACGGTCAGGTCGGTGACCCACAAACGGTTCGGTCCCACCGCGGTGAAGCGCCGGTTGACCGCGTCCGCGGGCCGGGGATCATCCGGGTCCGGGATCGTGGTGCGCACCTTGCGCGCCGGGCTCACCCCGACGATGCCGTTCTCGCGCATCAGCCGCTCGACCCGCTTGCGCGAGACCGCCTCGCCCTCGCGCCGCAGCACCGCGTGCACCCGCGGGGAGCCGTACACCCCGCCCGAGTCGGCGTGGACCTCGCGGATGCGCGCGAGCAACTCGGCATCACGCACCTGCCGCGCGCACGGCGCCACAGCCCGCCGGCGCCAGTCGCCGAAGGTGGACGGGGCTATCGCCAACTCCCGGAGCACGGGCTCGACCCCGAACGCCGCCTGGTTCTCCTCGAGGAACCTCAGCAGCGCCGGCCGGTCTGGTCGAGCTGGACCGCGAAATACGCGCTCGCCGCCCGCAGGATCTCATTCGCCCGCCGCAGCTCCATCACCTCCTTGCGCAGCCCCGCCAGCTCCGCCTCCACCTGCGCCGGAAGCTCCGGCACATCCACGAGCGCGCCGCGGCGAGCACCACCCCGGCCCGGACCCGAGCACCGGGCCTCCTCGTCCTTACGGATCCACTCACGCAGCGCCTCCGGATGCACACCGAGCTGACGGGCCATCGCCCGCACCACCGGCTTCTCCTCCGCCGCCCGATACATCGCCACCGCCCGCTCCCGCAACTCCGGCGGATACTTCCTCTGACCAGCCATCAGACCGACTCCCTTCACCTCATCCATCACGCCACGGGTCCGATCAACCGGCAACCCGGGGGACGCTCAGGTTGCGCCCCCGCCGGAACACTGATAGCCCCCAGGTGACCGACGACGAGAGAGATCCACCGAACCCCACCACCACCCAACCCCCAGCAAACCCCAGCCCAACCGGAACCCTCTCAGAGGAGGGCCTGCCGGAGGCGCCTTTGATCTCCCACCTCCACCCCCGGCCCGTCTCGCCGCCGAACACCCTCCAGCCCGCTGCAAGCCAACCGCGCAATACCCCAGCCCCGAAGGGACCGCTTCCGATAACGACAAGCCACCCCTGACACCCAGCACCAAAAGTCGCCGTACCGGCAGCAGCATCCACCGGACCTTCGACAGCGCCACGTCCACCGACACCGACACCGACACCTGAGCCCGAGCCCGAGCTACAGCGCGGAGAGAAGTACAAGGATCCTCAGCCCCAGACGCGGCCGAGCCATCGGGGCCTATTGCCACTACCTACCTGTCTGCTGTCGACCGACTCCTATGCCAGGCACTGACCTGGACCTCACCGCGAGCAGCCGATTGGCGGATCGGCGTCAAACCGAGAACCCGCAGCAGTCCAGCGCGAGCTCGCAGAACATTGCTTCGGCCCATGAGAACCATTGCCGGGTCCAAGTCTGCGGTCGATCCATGTGGAAGGACTCGTGGATACGATCGGTGCCGCCGCGGGTGTCCAGCAGAGTCGCAATTGCCTCGTGCTTCACAGCCTCGTTGGGATCCGTCAACGCGGCGACGGCTAGCGCAATCGGCCACACGTGGTGCTTCGGCGTGTGTGGGCTGCCGACCCCTGCGGCGGCGGTGCCGCTGTAGTACGTGGGGTTGCGCGGGCTGAGGACGAAGGCGCGCGTCGCCTGGTAGAGCGGGTCGTCAATGCCGCAGTACCCGAGACGCGGCAATGAGAGCAGGCTCGGGACGTTGGCATCGTCCATCTCGAGCACTCCACCGAGACCGTCTACTTCGTACGCCCACCGCGAGCCGGTGGTCACGTCGGAGACGATGGCGTGTTCGCGCAGTCCCTTCTCGATCCCATCGCGCAAGCGTCCGGCCCGCTCGATCAGTGTGGAGTCGACGGAAGGGGGCGGCGGTGCGGCTTTGGCGATCTCCGGTAGGCACCCGAGCACCGCGGACGCGAACATGTTGCCGGCCACGTTGTAGCCGTAAACGCAGGCGTCGTCGCTCGGGCGGAAGCCGCTCCACGTCAGGCCGGTGACGGCGACAGGCGCGCCGAGGCCGGCATGAGCCAAGGTGCCGGAGGCTCGGGCGAAGCGGCGCTGGAACCGATATGGCGAGCGGTGCTGATGGTCCTGCTCGGTCTCCCAGACCTCGATGACGCGGCCGACCGCGTACCAGTACAGGTGGTCGAAGACGTCAGTACGGCCGGTGTGTCGCCAGAAGCGCTCGGCTAGGTGGAGCGGATAGCAGAGCGAGTCGACTTCGTATTTACGCTCCCAGATATACGGACTCATCACTGTGCGGTCGTGCTGATGACCGCCGCCATCCGCACCGGCGTTGAACGCGTTGGCGTACGGGTCGAGCGTGATGCACGTCAGCTGGCGGCGCAGCACTCCGGCGGCGAAGTCACCCGCGCCCGGGCAGTACTCGCCGAGTCGCAGTAGCGGCAGCACCTGGGCCGATGAGTCGCGCAGCCACATCGCCGGGATGTCGCCGGTGACGAGGAAGACCGTGCCGTCGCGCAGCCGCCGAGCCGCACGGTTCATCGTCTCGGTGACGAACCGGGTGACCAGATCAGCGGCCGGAACGCCGAGGACCGCCGCCACCAGTTCGTGCAACGGAGCGAGGTCGGCGGACATAAGCGGCAATATAGTGCCGATCCTCTCCGCATGCACCGTGACACACGACCGGTCAGAGGAACGGCGTCGTGCGCTCCAGCACGCACCAGAACGTGCGGGCCGGGCTCGGGTTCCAGGGAAGCGAGGAGCAGCCAGCATTGGGCCGGTAAGCCGGAACCGGCCCTGACCGATCGAGAGGAGCAGCCAGGGCCGGCCGAGAACATAGGGCGGAACGGACGCGGCGCGGCGCGGCGCGGCGCGGCGGGGCGCGGCGGGGGCGAGCGCGACGCAGCCGCAACCGCAACCGCAACGGCAGCCGCAGCCGCAGCCGCAGCCGCAGCGCGGAACGGTGCAGAACGGTGCGAGGGCAGCGCAGCACGGAAACTGCGAGCGCAGCGCGGCCCGGAACCGTGCGAGCGCGAC
Organism: Actinospica robiniae DSM 44927; assembly: GCF_000504285.1. Taxonomy (NCBI): domain Bacteria; kingdom Bacillati; phylum Actinomycetota; class Actinomycetes; order Catenulisporales; family Actinospicaceae; genus Actinospica; species Actinospica robiniae. The sequence continues at coordinate 4,371,938 of NZ_KI632511.1, forward strand.
GCGGCCCGCCCGCGGAGCGGTGCGAGCGCGACGCCAGCGCGGCCCGGAACCGTGCGAGCGCGACGCCAGCGCGCGGCCTAACTGGTCAGGTTCAGCAGCCAGCAGCGGGCGGTGTGGTCGGGGTTGCCGTCGACGGGGAGGTCTGGGGGGCGTTGGGCGCAGACGTCCATGGCGTGGGGGCAGCGGGCGCGGAATTTGCAGCCTTCGTCGAGCTTCGCTTCGCGGGACTCGGCGGGGCGGGCGAGCGCGCGCGGGCGGGTTGGGTCGGCTGGGTCGCGGACGGCGTGGGGGTCGGGGGCGGCTGCGGCGAGGGCTTGGGTGTAGGGGTGGGCGGGCTTGAGTATCACCTCGTCGCTGGGGCCGCGCTCGACCACTTCGCCGCGGTACAGGACCATTATGTCCTTGGCGAAGTAGCGGGCGGTGGCCAGGTCGTGGGTGACGTAGAGCAGCGCTAGGTCGCGCTCCTGCTTGAGCCGATCCAGCAGGTTGAGGATTTCGAGGCGGATCGAGACGTCGAGCATGGAGACCGGCTCGTCCGCTAGGAGCACGCTCGGGTTCGTGGCCAGGGAACGGGCGATGGCTACGCGCTGGCGCTGGCCGCCGGAGAGTTCGTGCGGGTGCTTGCGGGCTACCTCTTCGGCCGGCGTCAGGTTCACCGAGCGCAGCAGCTCCAGCACTGCCGCGTCGACTTGGGCTCGGCCTTTGGCTCTGCGGTGCCGCTTGATCGGGCGGGCTAGGTGGTGCTGAACCGTGTGCATCGGGTTGAGGGAGGCGAACGGGTCTTGGAAGACCAGCTGCAGCTTCCTGCGATACTCGTGCACTTCCGGTCTGCCGCGGCGGGTCGGGACGCCGGCTACGGTGATGCGGCCGCGGGTGGGCTTGATGAAGCGGGCGAGGGTGCGTACGACGGTGGATTTGCCGCTGCCGCTCTCCCCCACCAGTGCGAGCGTCTGGCCGGGCTCGAGGTGGAAGCTCAGCTCCTCCACCGCGCGCAGCTTGCCGCCGCCGCGCTGGCGGTATTCGACGGTCAGCCCCTCGACCTCAAGCGCGCTCATCGACCTCGACCTTCCTCGGCGCGGAGCCGTTCGGGACATCTCGCAGGTGGCAGGAGAACGGCCAGCCGTCCGGGGTCGCCAGGAGCTGCGGCGTCTCGGTCCGGCAGCGGTCGAAGACGTGCTCGCAGCGGGGTGCGAACGGGCAGCCGACCAGGTCCAGCCGGAGGTCCGGCGGGTTGCCCGGGATGCCACGCAGGTCTCGTCGGTCTCCGCGGAGGCTGGGGAAGGAGCGGAGCAGACCTTGGGTGTACGGATGCTGCGCTTCTTCGGCGATCCGGCTCGCCGGGGCGTACTCGACGAACTCGCCTGCGTACATCACCGCGAGGGTGTCGCTGATTTCCAGCAGCAGCCCGAGATCGTGAGTGATGAAGATGACTGCGAAGCCGAGTTCGGCGCGCAGGCGGGCTATCTCGTCGAGGATCTCCCGCTGCACCAGCACATCCAGCGCCGTGGTCGGCTCGTCCATCACCACCAGCCGCGGCTCGAGCGCGAGGGCTAGTGCGATGACCACGCGCTGGCGCATTCCGCCGGACAGTTCGTGCGGGAACGAGCGCACCCGCTTCGGGTCGATGCCGACCATCTCCAGCAGGCGCTTCGCGCGTTCGCGCCGGGCGGCGCGGTCCATGTCGGGCCGGTGCGTGCGGAAGATGTCGTCGAACTGGGAGCCGATGGAGGTCACCGGGTTCAGCGCGTTCATCGCGCTCTGGAACACCATGGAGAACTCGGCCCAGCGCAGTTTGCGCAGTTCGACGGCGTCGAGCGCGGTCAGGTCCCACTCGCGGCCGTCGCGGTCCACGTACTCGATCGTGCCGCCGGTCTGCGTGGCCGGCGGCCGCAGCATCCGGGTCAGCGCGTAGGCGAGGGTGGACTTGCCGCAGCCGCTCTCCCCGGCGATGCCGAGCACCTCGCCCGCACGCAGCTCCAGCGAGACTCCGCGCACGGCCTTGGTCGGCCGGCGCCCTTCGTAGGCGACCGACACGTCCGTCGCCCGCAGCACCATGGAGGCGTCGTTCATGCCGACGGTCACCGCTGCGCCTTCCTTTCTCCACGGTCCTTCGGCGCGCGGTAGACGCGCAGCCGGGGGTTGAGCAGCTCGTCCAGGCCGAAATTGACCAGGGCGAGCCCGGCGCCGAACAGCGCGATGCACAGGCCGGAGGGGGCGAACCACCACCACTGGCCGGAGTCGAGGGCCTGCGCGTTCTGGGCGAAGAAGAGGATGTTGCCCCAGGTGAGCATGTCAGCGCTCTGCAGGCCGAGGAAGGCCAGGCCGGCCTGCGCCAGGATCGCGAAGATCATGGCGAAGGTGAACTGCGAGATGATGATCGGCATCTCGTTCGGCAGCAGCTCCACCAGGACGATCCGCCAGCGCGGCTCGTCCAGGGCCCGGGCCGCGAGGACGTAGTCCCGGCTGCGCAGCGAGAGCGTCTGGCCGCGCAGCACCCGGGCCGAGGCGGCCCAGCTGGTGAACGCGATCACGAAGATGGTCGGGGTCAGGCCGTTGTCCCCCATGAACTTGGAGGCCACGATCACCAGCGGCAGGGTCGGGATCACCAGCGCCACGTTGGTCAGCAGCGCCAGCAGCTCGTCCGCGAGCCCGCCGAGGAACCCGCCGCCGATGCCGATGATCACCGACACGGCCGTGGCGATCAGGCCGGCCGCCGCGCCGATCAGCAGGGTCGGGCGGGAGGCGACGACGGTCTGGGTGAAGATGTCCTGGCCGATGTTGGTGGTGCCGAACCAGTGCGCGGCCGAGGGCGCCTGGTTGAGCGCGGTCTTGTCCTGGATCGCGGGATCGCCCACGAACAGCGGCCCGAGGGCCGCGAGCAGGATGAAGAACCCGACCACGACCAGGCCGAGCAGCAGCCTGCGGTTGCGCAGGGCGTCGCGCAGGGCGGATCGGGCCCCCTGCTGCGCGCCCGCGCCGGGATCGGCGGCGACGACGACGGATGCCATGGCTACGCCTCCCTCGTGCGCGGGTCGATCAGGCCGTAGAGCAGGTCGACCAGCAGGTTGGAGCCGAGCACGGCGAAGCTGATGGTCAGGAAGATCGCCTGCATCAAGGGGTAGTCCTCGTTGTTCACGGCCAGGAACAGCAGATTGCCCAGGCCCGGATAGTTGAACACCTGCTCCATCACGATCTGGCCGGAGATCACGAACCCGATCGAGACGGCGAAGCCGGAGATGCTGGGGAGCACCGCGTTGCGGGCGGCGTAGCGGGTCATCACCCTGACCGGGCTCAGCCCGCGGGCCTCGGCCGCGACCACGAAGTCCTCGGAGAGCGTCGCCACGGTCATGTTGCGCATGCCCAGCAACCAGCCGCCGATCGAGGCGATGACGAGGGTGAGCGCCGGCAGGATCGAGTGCTGCAGGGCGGATCCGAGGAACTGGGAGTTCCAGCCGATGTCCAGGGCGGGATCGTAGCCCTGCTGCGCCGGCAGCACGTTCCACTTCTCGCTGAACAGGTAGACCAGCAGCAGCGCCAGCCAGAAGTACGGCATGGCCGTGAACAGCGTGGTCGAGGGCACCAGCGCGTCGACCCGGGTGCCGCGCTTCCAGCCCGCGAGCGCGCCCAGGCCGATGCCGAGGCAGAAACTGATGATCGTGGCCAGGCCGACCAGGACCAGGGTCCAGGCGATGGCCGGGCGCACCACGTCGGCGACCGGCGTGGGGAACTCGGTGATGGACAGGCCGAAGTTGAAGTGCACGAGTTGGTCGAGATACTGCCCGTACTGGCTCAGCAGGCTGCCGGTGCCGAGGCCGAGCAGCTTGCGCAGCGCGTCGGCCTCGCCCGGCGGCACGGTGCCGGACTGGGTCTGCCGGCTGATGATGACCGCGACCGGGTCGCCGGGGATGAGCCGGGGCAGGAAGAAGTTCACGGTGACCGCCACCCAGGCGGCCACCAGGTAGAAGCCGAGCTTCCGGCCGACGTAGCGCGCGCGCACGCGGATACCTCCCGTCTTCGTCGATGTCCGGCGCGAGCCGCCGGCCGGCCTGCGGGGCCGGGCCGGCGGCTCACACCGGAGCGCTGGTACTCAGTCGGCTCAGGCCGGGGACAGGTGCATGGCCACCCAGCCCTCGTCCGGCTGCAGCCAGATCGGCGGGGCGGCGTACGCGTTGTCGGTGGTCGGGTAGCCGGAGACGTGGTGGCCGTTGAACTCGATCTCGTCCTGCGCGTCGAAGAGCGGGATGGTCGGGACGTCGTTCAGGATCAGCTGCTCGATCTTGTAGAACGCCTGCTTCTGCGCGTCCGCGTCGGCGGTCTGCGAGATCTGGTTGAGCAGCGAGTCGATCTGCGGGTCGTCGAAGCGCCCGTAGTCGCCGAACTGGTCGGTCTTGCCGATCGGGCCGGCCTTCGCTCCGTCCAGCAGCGTGTCGTAGTAGGCGTACGGGTCGGGGGTGTAGCCGAAGTTGTCCACCAGCACCTGGAAGTTGCCGGAGTTCTGGTCGTTGATCCAGGCCTGGTACGCCTCGGTGGTGATGTCGACCTTGATGCCTACGGCCTTGAGCTCCTGCTGCACGATCTGCTGGATGCTGATGTAGTCGCTCCAGCCGGTGGGCACCTTGACGGTGATCTCCAAGGTCTTACCCGAGCTGTCGTGCATGTAGCCGTCGGAGCCGGCGGTGTAGCCGGCCGAGTTCAGCAGCTGCTTGGCTTCGGTGGTGTTCGGGCTGCCGAAGGACTGCGAGGCGAGCGAGGGGTCGAGCACCGAGTTGAAGTTGGGCGTGAGCAGCGACATCGGGTTGACCTTCGGCGCGTACCCGTTGTAGACCGAGGTGCTGATGAAGTCGCGGTCGACGGTGTCGCTGATCGCCTGGCGCACGGCCTTGTTCGCGGTCGGCCCGGTCTTGTCGTTGGTCAGCAGGTAGGTGACTGACAGCGGGATGTCCTCGACCTGGTACTTCGAGTCCTTCTTCAGGTAGTTGGTCTGGATGTTCGGGATGAACCCGCCGCCCCAGTCGATCTCGCCGGACTCGATCGCCTGGTCCGCCGTGGTGTTGCCGGTGAAGGTCAGGAACCTGATGGTCTTCACCTTGGGCAGGCCGGGCTGGTAGTAGTTCGGGTTCGCGGTGAGGTCCAGCACCTGCGAGCTGACCTTGCCGACCATGTACGCGCCGGTGCCGACGGGCTTGGAGTCGGCGAAGGTCTTGGGGTTCGAGACCGTCTTCCAGATGTGCTGCGGCAGGATCATCGTCTTGCCGGCCAGGTAGTACAGGTCGGTGTAGGCGGGTTTGCTGAAGTCGAGGGTGACGCTGGTCGGGCTGTTGGCCACGGCCTTGGTCAGCGGGAGGCCGTAGGTGTTCAGGGCGGTGTTGCTCACGTCGAGGTTGAAGGTGAACGCGACGTCGTCGGCGGTGAAGGGCTGGCCGTCGTTCCACTTCACGCCGGAGCGCAGGGTGAAGGTGATCGAGGTGCCGCCGGCGCCCCAGGCGTAGGACTTGGCCAGCCAGGACTCGATGTCGCCGGATTTGGCCGTGTTGAAGAACATCAGCGGCTCGTAGATCATCCCGATCGCGCCGACCTGGACGTTGGGCGAGAACGGGTTGAAGTCCGAGGTGAACGGGGAGGCCGATCCGGTTGTGGCCACGATCGTGCCGCTTGGACCGGAGGCCGATCCGCCGCTGGACTTGGAGCCGGAACTGCCGCACGCGGCAGTGGTGCCGGCGAGCAGTGCGGCCGTACTGAGGGCGAGCAGCGCTCGCCGGGCGTGGAGCATCGTCGTTTCCGCCTCACTTCGTCGAGAGGTAGTGCCGGACGGAGCATCAGGGTGCGGATCACCCGCCGGCCCGCGACGGCTTCGGCGCGCACGGGTCGGTGGTGACGAATGCTGGCAATGAACCGGTTTAGCGTCAAGCCCTTCGCGCATCCGAACACGAAATCGAGACCGGGGAAAGGGATCGGGCGCGGCGCCGGCGGGCGCCCGGAAGATGTCAATTGTTTGGCACAAGCGCGTCGATTCCGCGTCGATGCGGAGTCGAAGCCGCGTCGACACGGCTGGTCGCGCACGGCGGCCCGGATCAGGGCGCGGGGCAATGGAAACGCGGCGACGACGGAGTGTCAGAGGCCGTAGCCGTACGTATCCGGGGTCGGAGATCGGCGAGAGTCGCGTCGCACCGGGCACCCGTCGCGGAGGCCGGAGACGGCGCCCCCGCGACCCGAAACTTTCGCGTCCAGGACCCGACGGCGACGGGGGCCGGCCGGCGGGTCAGCTCCGCGCCGGCCCGGTGGAGGCCCGGGGGGTGAGCACCGGGGCGGGCTCGCCCTCGGATTCGCCCTGGTCGCCGCCGTCGAGCAGGCCGAGCAGCACGTGCGCGGCGTGGGCGCCGTAGCCGAGCACGTCGTGGGTGAGCGCCGTCAGCGCGGGATGCACGAGCGAGCACAGCACGCTGTCGTCCCAGGCCACGATCGACAGGTCGCCCGGCACGTCCACGCCGAGGCGCTGCGCCGCGCCGAGGCCGGAGACCGCCATCAGGTCGTTGTCGTAGATGATCGCAGTGGGCGGATTCTCGCCGGTCAGCAGCCGGTGGGTGGCCTCGGCGCCGCCGGCGGCGGTGTAGTCGGCCACCTCGCAGCTCGTCTCGATCCCGAAGCCGGCGGCCACTTCCAGGAACTCCCGGGTGCGCGCCCGGGTGTGCCAGAGGTCTTCCATACCGGTGACCCGGGCGATCCGCCGGTGGCCGAATTCGGCCAGGTGGCGCACGGCCAGCCGGGCGCCGGCGGCGTCGTCGGTCCACACCGCGGCCAGCTGGTCGGCGCCGGCCGGGTCGCCCACCACGACGGCCGGCAGGCCGAGCTCGCGCAGGGCGCCGGGGCGCGGGTCCTCGACCCGCAGGTCCACCAGGAACACCCCGTCCACCCGGCGCCGGGCCCACCAGCTGCGGTAGAGCTCGAGTTCGGCGTCGCGGTGCTCGGCCACGGTGAACAGCAGCGGCGTCTGGCGTTCGGCCAGCACGCCCTGGATCCCGGCGATCAGCTGCATGAACCAGGGCTCGACGCCGAGGAATCCGGCCGGCCGGTCCACCACCAGGCCGAGCGCGCCGGCCCGGCCGTCGGACAGCGCGCGGGCGGCCGAGTTCGGCTGCCAGCCGAGCTCCCGCGCGATGCGCATGATCCGCTCGCGGGTGACGGTGGAGACCCCCGGCTGGTCGTTGAGCGCGAAGGAGACCGCCGCCTTGGTGACCCCCGCCCGCCGGGCGATGTCGGCGATCGTCGGTCTTTTCACTCGCTCCCGCCCCTGCGCTTCCACTGGCCGCTGCCGCCTTTCCCGCCGCTGTTCGACGTCTTCGTCGGCAGTGTACGGCCCGTCCGGCCCTCCTCGGCCAGAGCCGGCGCGCACCGGTCGCGGGGAATCCGCGGCAGCCGGGGCGTTGACGAGATCGGATTCGTCCTCTAAACCGGTATAGTACTTCTTCCGCTGGAGCACGCCGGGGGCGCACCGCGCGCCGGCACCCCGCGCCCCCGCCACCACCCGACCGTGGGAGGTCGTTGCCCGTATGCACCGTCCCCTGTCCCAGCTTCCCGGGCTCCGGACGCCCGGCGCCTCGGCCCCCGGGCCGTGGCTCGGCGCCAACTTCTGGTCCCGGGCCGGCGGTCCGCGGATGTGGCGGGAGTTCGACCCCGGACTCGTCCGCCGGGAGCTGGCCGTGCTCGCCGAGCACGGCCTGCGCTACACCCGGTCCTTCTTCACCTGGCCCGAGTTCATGCCCGCCCCGGACCGGGTGGACGAGCAGCTGTGCGGACGCTTCGCCGCGTTCCTCGACCTGCACACCGAAACCGGCCTGACCACCACTCCGACCCTCATCGTCGGTCACATGTCCGGGGAGAACACCGATCCGGACTGGCGCGACGGCCGCGACCTGTACCAGGACGTGTGGCTGGTGGCCCGGCAGGCCTACTTCGCCGGGGAGATGGCCCGCCGCTTCGCCGGGCACCCGGCGGTGGCCGGCTGGGTGCTGAGCAACGAGATGCCGCTCTACGGCGGAGACGGCGAGCGCGAGCACGTCGCGTCCTGGGCGCAGCTGCTCATCGACGCGCTGCGGGCCGGCGGCGCCACCCAGCCGGTGACCATCGGCGACGGCGCCTGGGGCCTGGAGGTGTCAGGGCACGACAACGGCTTCCGGCTGGCCGACGCGGCCCGGCTGTGCGACTTCCTCGGCCCGCACTGCTACCCGATGGGCGACGACCAGGTGCGCCAGCACTACACCGCCGCCTGGGTGTGCGAGCTGTCCGGCTCCTTCGGCCGGCCGGTGCTGCTCGAGGAGTTCGGCGTCACCAGCGACTTCGTCTCCGAGGAGAACGCCGCGCACTTCCACCGGCAGGTGCTGCACAACTCGCTGCTGGCGGGCGCCAGCGGCTGGGGCATCTGGAACAACACCGACTTCGACGGGCTCGAACATCAGGACCCGTATCGGCATCACGCGTTCGAGCTGCACTTCGGCCTGACCGACGCGCAGGGCGAGCCGAAGCCGCGGCTGCTCGAGGTGGCGCGGTTCGCCGAGGTGCTCGAGCGGGTGAACTTCGCCGGGCTGCGCCGCACCCCGGCCGAGACGGCGCTGGTGGTCTCCTCCTACCTCGACACGAAGTACCCGTTCACCGACAAGCTGGACGGCCCGTTCATCTTCGACACGCTGCGCCAGGCCTATATCAGTACTCGACTGGCGGACCTGCCGGTCGCGATCGCCAGGGAGAGCAACGGAATCGAGGCCGGGGCGAAGCTCTACCTGGTCCCGTCCACGAAGCAGCTGCTGACTCCCACCTGGCACCAGCTGGCCGATCTGGCCGAGGGCGGCGCGACGGTGTACGTGTCCTACACCGGCGGCACGCACATGAACCAGCGCGGCCCTTGGTACGCGAACATCAACCGGCTCTTCGGCGTGCGCCATCAGCTGCGCTACGGCCTGCTCGAGCCGGTGGCCGAGGACGGCCCGGTCTTCACCTTCACCAAGGCGTTCGGGCAGTTCGCGGCGGGCGAGCAGGTGCGCTTCCCGGCCGGGTCCGGCGGCGGCCGGGGCATGCTGCCGGTCGAGCCGGTCGAGGCCGAGGTGGTCGCCGTGGACGCCGAGGGCCGCCCGGCCCTGCTCGTACGGCGGCTGGGCGCGGGCACGGTCGTGCTGTGCACGTACCCGATCGAGCAGCTGGCCGCGGCCACGCCGGCAGTGAACCCGGAGCCGACCCGGGAGATCTACGAGGCACTGGCCCGGATCGCCGGGGTCGAACGTCCGGTCGTGGTCGAGGACCCGCGGGTGGCCGCGGACGTGCTCACGCACGCGGACGGCGCCAACTGGGCCTGGCTGGTGAGCCAGGCGGATCACGAGCTGACGGTCAAGCCTGTGCTGGGCAAGGGATGGCGCCTCGGCGAGGCGGTCGGCTCCGACGACGCGGTGGACGATCAGGGCGCTGTGACGCTCGGCCCCTTCGGCGTCGCCGTGGTGAAGCTGGAGCGGGAAGGCGCCTGATCGGCCGAGATACGGCCGGGCGGCCGCCTGCGACCGCCCGGCCTTCGCGCCACCGCCACGGCACCCACAACACCCACAACACCCGTCGCGCCACCGTCGCGAGCACTACCATCAGTGCATGGATCTCGAGACCGCACAGCGCATCGAAAGGCTCGAATACGTCGTCGGCGTGCTCTGCCGGCACCTCGAACTGGACCCGGATCTGCTGCTCGGTGCCCCGCCCGCGGCGGCGGTCACGGACGCGGTGCCGTCCGGCTACCCCGCCGCGACGCGGCCGGGCGCGCCGGCGTTGCCCGAGGAGTTCTACGCCCTGATCCGGAAAGGGAAGAAAATCCAGGCGATCAAGCTCTACCGCGACCTGACCGGCGTCGGACTCAAAGAGGCCAAGAACTTCGTGGACAGCTGCGGCTGACGGCCGGCGTCGGAGAACGACCCCGCCGCGAAAACCGCGGCGGGTGCCCGGAGTGTCGCCGGGGTCGGCCCGCCGGACTTTATATCCTGGCGGCATGGCGAAGTTGATCTACACCGCGATCGCCTCGCTGGACGGCTACGTCGAGGACGAGGAGGGCGGCTTCGTCTGGGCCGCGCCGGACGACGAGGTGCACGAATACGTCAACGAGCTCGAACGCTCCGTCGGCACCTACCTCTACGGCCGGCGGATGTACGAGACCATGATGGTGTGGGACGCCGTGTCCGGCGAGGACGAGCAGTCCCCGACCACCGGCGAGTACGCCCGGATCTGGCGGGCTGCCGAGAAGATCGTCTTCTCTCGCACGCTCGCCGCGCCCGCCAGCGGGAACACCCGGATCGCCGGCGAGTTCGATCCCCTCGACGTGCGCCGGCTCAAGGAGTCGGCGGCGACGGATCTGAGTATCGGCGGCGCCCAGCTCGCCGGCCAGGCCATGGCCGCGGGCCTGGTGGACGAGCTGCGGCTGTTCCTCGGGCCGATCGTGGTCGGCGGTGGGAAGCCCGCGCTGCCCGGCGGCGTCCACACGCAGTTGGAGCTGCTCGACGAGCGCCGGTTCAGCGGGGGCGTGGTGTATCTGCGCTACCGGGTGGGCGGCCGCCGCACCTGACGCGGCGAACTCCCGCCGCGCTTCCGCGGCGGGAGCCCTTGCCTTTCACCTCGTCCGATACACCGCCCGATCAGCGGTTCGACTGCTGCAGGGCCATCGGCGCCTCGCTCACGTCGTCACCGTTCGGGCTGTACCCGCCGACCGCCAGGAGGCCCGCGCGCGTCGTCGTCACGGCGTTCAGACTCATCACGCCGTCGCCGACTTCGGGCAGGTTCAGCGGCTGCCAGGCGCCGTCGTGCAGGACCTCGCCGTAGGCGTCGATTCCGTCTCCCGGGATGTAGCCGACGACGGCGAGGCCCTGCGCGGTCACGGCGGCGCCGAGCAGGGAGCCGCTTCCCGGCGGGACGGGCGTCGACTCCCAGGTGCCCGCGTTCCAGTGCTCGACCAGCGGGTGGCCCCAGTCGGACCCGGTCAGGCTAGCCGTGCCGACCATCCACATGCCGCCGCTGCCGTCCGCGCTCAGGGCATTGATACCTGCGTAGAGCGCGCCTTCGGTCGGCACGTCGATCTGCTGCCAGAACTCGCCGTCGCCGTGCAGCAGGACCGGCCGGCCGGTCGCGTTGCTCTGGCCGGCCGCCCACAGGTCGTGCGGGCCGGTGGCCGTGACGGTATTGAAGACGACGTCGTCGGCGACGCCCGCAGGCAGGGCCGACGGCTGCCAGCTCTTGCCGTCCCAGTGGTCGATCACGCCGATGAGCGTCGCGCCGTACTGGCCGTTGCCCACCGCCCATGCATTGTTCTCGCCGAGAGCGACGACGCCGAGCAGCTCGCCGTAGCCGTTGACAGCGGCGGGAAGCGGCGCGGAGACGACGGTCCAGGCCTTGCCGTCCCAGTGCTCGGTCAGCGGGCCGTGGCCGTCCCCGTTGCTGTCGCCGGTGACCCACACGTCGTTCGGGCCGTCCGCCGAGATCGCGTCGGCGCGAATGTCGCCGGTCGCCGGGGTCTGAACGACCTGCCACTTGCCGGACCCGTTGCGGCAGAGCACGAGCGGGCTGAAGCTCTCGCCCTCGCCCTCGATGGTCAGGGTGAATCCAGCCGCCCAGACGGTGTGCGCGTCCACGTTCGTCACAGCCAGGATGTTCCCGCTGCTGAACGGAAGGGGCTGATCGTTCCAGCCGGCCGCGGCCGCTCGGGCGGGGGCGGCGAGTGCGAGGGCGAGGCCCGCCGCCGTGGAGGCGGCGATCAGCTTACGGGCCACTGAGAGCTCCTTGTCATGTCAGCCAGCTGCGTCGTGGAGAAGGCCTGGGCGAACCGCGACGGCCCCTGCGGGCGCGCGGCGTCCAGGCTGTCGACCTCGCTGACGGTGATGCGCACCCCGTCGGCCCGGCCGTAGTCGGCGAGCCAGTAGTCGACCTCGCCTTGCGGCGCCGCGTAGCTCTTGGTGACGGCGATCAGGTGCGCGCCGGCCGGAGCCGAGAGGTTGTCGCAGTGCGTCGACGGGTCGGCGGATGCGGTCGCCGGCGCCGATCCCGAGTCCGCGGCTCCGGTGGCGGCGCGGCCGGAGCACGGGTACAGGCCGGGGTTGCGGGCGGTGCCGGGCTGGATGATGACCTCCAGCAGCACCGAGCCCTTCGCGTCCGCCGCCCTCGCCTCGACCTGCCCGGGCTCGCTCTGGATGAGCGAGAGCGAGTATGTGGAGGGCACGATTTCCCGCAGGGCACTGAAGATGCGCGCCCCGTCCGGCTTCGGCTCCTTCGTGCTCTTCGGCTTGTCCGCGCCGGACGCGCTCGCAGCCGGGCCGGCGCCGGAAAGCGTCGATCCGGCGAGGACGGGTATCCGCTGCGGTCCGGTGCCCCCGGCCGCGCCGTTGGCGGCGAGCGCGAACCCCGCGATCGCGACAGCGGCCATGCTCACCCCGCCGACGGCCCGGGCCCTGCGCCGTCGCCGGAACGCGCGGCCGCGAACCGCGCCGCCGGCCACCAGATCGACGGTCCCCGCGTCGAAGCCGGCCACCGCGGCGTGCATCGCCTCGCTCACCCGGTCTTCTCCGGGCAGCTGTTCGTCCATGGTTGCTTTACTCCCCTCTGTGATCTTCTACGTTCTTCCGCAAGGGTGGAATCGGGCGCCGGAAGAGATCGGGCGCCTCCCGGATCGGGCACTTCAGCCGATCAGCGCGTGCAATTCGTCGCCGAGCAGGGCGCGCAGCCGCTGTAGCGCGCGCATGGCTCTGTTGCGCACCGCGCCGGCCGATATCCCCAGCTCGCGGGCGACCTGCTCCACCGTCAGGTCGTCCCAGTACCGCAGCACCAGCACGGCCCGCTCCTTCGGCTCGAGCCGCGCGAGGGACTCGAGCAGGGTGAGGCGCAGCGGAATGTCCGGCCCAGCGGCACCCCGCTCCGGCACGAACTCGGTCGCGTACTCGGAACTGCCGCGCCAGCGCCGGTGTGAGATGTACGTGTGCACGAGCGTGGCGCGGGCGTAGGCGGCCGGGTTGTCCGCCTTGGCGACCCGCCGCCAGGAGGCGTAGAGCTTCCCGAGGGTCTCCTGCACCAGGTCCTCGGCGAGGTGCCGGTCCGTGGTAAGCAGCATCGCCGTGTTCAGCAGCCGCCCGCTCACCGCTGTCGCGAACTCGACGTAGTCGTTCTCGTCGGCGGAATTCGTCTTCATCCCCCTGCGCTCCCAGCGAGTCGAGGCTGATTACGCCATCAAGACGCGGGCCGGGGAGCTTTTGTCACAGGGGCTAGTCAGACGGGGACGATGAGGGTGGGGCTCACGCTCGGGGCGAGCCGGCCGCCGCGCGCTGGGCGGCGTTCCCGAAGCGGCTCATCGCGTGCGTGACGATGGCGTCGAGGCGCTCGGCGTGGGCACCGCGCCAGTAGGCCTGCCCGCAGTCGGCGCACTGGGCGAACGTGTCGTAGGTGCGCTCGGTTCCGTCCGGCAGGATGCCGTGCATCGCTTCCTTCGAGGTCTGACGCAGCACGCCGTTGCAGGCGGTGCAGCGGGTCCACGGCGCCAGCGGCGGGGCGAAGCGGGCGAGCACGTCTTCGAGCTGCTCCTCCGGCCGGTGGCTGTAGACGAAGGCGCCGGCGAACAGTTCGCGGCGGCGCAGCAGGCCCCGGTCCCGCGAGAGCATGATCCGGTGCTCGGCCGCCGAGCGGGCGGCCAACGCGGCGTCGCCGATGTCCGGGTTCTCATACGCCGCGTCCACGCCGAGCAGGCGCAGCCGGCGCACGAGGGTGCCGAGGTGGATGTCGAGCAGGAACTTCAGCGGCCCGTCCACGTGCTGCGGCTTGGCCACCGCCGCCACCTCGACCAGCTCGCCGCCCGTCGGCACGTACGCGGTCTCGGCCGGGGCGCCGTCCACCCGCAGCGCGCCCACCTCGGTCAGCGGCACGCCGAGTGCCTCGACCGCGTGCCCGAGGCTCGAGACGCCGTCGATCCGGGCCGCGGCCGGGCGGTCGGCGCGCCGGTACTGCGGCCCGACGAAGAGGTGCAGGGACGGGTCGAACCCGATCCGGATCTCGGCGTGCTCCACCCGGCCAGCATGCCAGGGGTCGATCAACCGCGCCACGCTATTCGGGTGCCACACCGCGGCGGGCCGGGACACGACACCTCCGGGGCGCGACCTCGGTCCGCGCCCCGGAGGGGGTCTTCGGTGTCAGCTCGACGAGCAGGTGGCGCTCGTCGGCGGTGGCCCGTTGCCGTTGACGGTCATCCCCCAGCTGGTGGAGGAACCCGCCGAGAGCGAGCCGTTATAGGACTGGTTGACTCCGGTGACGGTCCGGCCGGAGATCGACGTCACCGCGTTCCAGGAGTTGGCGACGGCGTCCGTGCCGGGCAGCGTGAGCGCGGTGTGCCAGGAGGTGGTGGCGACCGTGCCGCTGTTGGTCACGTTGACGGTGATCTGGTAGCCGCCGGTCCAGGTGGAGACGGTGGTGATGGACGCGGTGCACTTCGCGCCGGACGAGCCGGTGGACGACGAGCTCGGGCTCGCGCTCGGGCTGGCGCTCTTGCTCGGGCTGGCGCTGGCGCTCGCCGACGCGCTGGCACTCGCCGAGGCGCTGGCCGACGCGCTCGGGCCGCCGGTCGAGCCGGTGGAGGTGGTGTAGGTGGCGGCCGTGTACGCGGCGGAGCACTGGGTGCCGCAGGAGGAGGGCATGGAGAAGTTGTAGATCCGCGAGTTGTTGATCCAGTTGCCGCTGGCGTCCTGGACCTGGATCTCGTACTGGCTGCCGCCGGCCGTGGTCGGGGCGATCAGGTAGTCGTCGCCCATGTCGCTGTCCATGGTGCCGGCCTGCCAGGTGCCGTTCGAGTAGTACTCGATGCCGTGGATGCCGTTGGCCAGGTGGGAGACCGCGATGGCCGACCAGTACGCCTGGGCGCCCTGGATGAAGCCGATGTTGATGTCGCCGGTGTAGCTCGGCGCCGCGACGAACTGCCAGCTCACCTGCCGGTTGTTCCACTTGCTCGACAGGTTCCCGACGGCGGCGCCGTTCAGCACGAAGTTGTTGAGCGAGTTCTGGGCCAGGTCGATGTGGTACGGGTCGTCCCGGCACCAGGCGTTGGAGTCGGCGCAGCTGTCGGCCACCTCGAAGGTGAGCGTGGCGCCGTTGTACTGGTCGGCGACCCAGGAGCCGTTGCGGCAGAACGCCTGGTTCTGTGCGCCGTCGTTGGTGCCGGTGCAGTAGTCGCCGATGGTGACCTGGATGAATCGGCCGCAGTTGAGACCGTTGTCGAACATGCCCATGATCGAGGCGTCGGCGGCCGGGATCGGACGCGGCTCGGTGCCGTAGTACCCGGGCGTGTTGTAGACGTTCAGGGCCACGAAGTTCTGGGTGTCCAGGTTCGCCTGCGGCAGCCCGCAGCCGCCGTAGGGCGCGCCGAGGCCGGAGAAGTAGGTGGCGTTGCCGGTGACCGCGGCCGGCGTGCCGGTCACGTCGAGGGCGCTGGCCGGCCCCGAGGCCACGAACAGAGCCAAGCCGGTGAGCGCGCTCACGCAGAACAGGGCGAGCAGGGAGCGGACGCTCCGCCTGCGGCCGGGCAGCGGCGCAGGAGAGGTCGTGGGGGAAGACCGTTTGCGCATCATAAGCGGGGATCGCATTCCTCGGGCCGGTAGGTCGGGGGCATGGTCCCGCGGTGGCAGTTCTATGTCAAAGGTCTGTGAAACTTACATGTCCACGCCTGCCGTGACCTGCGCCGCTCGCGTGAGCGCGGCTCTTCGAAAGCTGCGAACGTCTGCGATCCGGACGCCCTCGGCGCGGGCTGCCGCCTCGATCGGTCCGCTGCCGAACACGTCAGGAGGCTGACGCGGTCAGGCCCGCCCGCCCGCTTCCTTCGCCGCCTGCTCCACCCGGCTCCGGTAATCGGCCCACCAGGCCTCGTCGTGCCCCGGCATGTTCGTGGTACGCGCATTGAGCCCCGCCGTGCCGTCGATCAGCTCGCGCAGGATGTCGGCGTGCCCGGTGTGGCGGTTGATCTCCGCGACGAGGTGCACCATGACCTGGTGCAGCGTGACAGCGTCCTCACTCCACCAGGGCACCCGGCCGGGAGAGTCGAGCTCGAGCGCCTCGATCGTCGCGTCGGCGTGCACCCAGACACGTTCGTAGAACCCGACGATGTCCTCGCGGGTCTCCTCCGCCGTCGCCCACAGGTCCGCGTTGTCCTCCGCGTCGTCGTCGAACCAGGGCATCGGCTCGGGGAACGGACGGTCGAACACGCTGCCGAAGTACTCCGCGCTCACCCCGCCGACGTGCTTGACCAGCCCGAGCAGGTTGGTCCCGGTCGGCGTGAGCGGGCGGCGGACGTCGTACTCGTCGAGTCCGTCGAGCTTCCACAGCAACGCCTCGCGCGCCGCTCTGAGGTAGCGGTGCATCCGCTCTTTCGGGCCGATCGTCTGCGCTTCAGTCATGAAGACAGTCTGCCAGGGGGCACCGACATCTCGTATCCGCTACCACTGCACCGCGATGTACTTCGACTCCAGGTACTCGAGCATGCCCTCGTGCCCGCCCTCCCGGCCGATGCCGCTCTGCTTGACCCCGCCGAAGGGCGCGGCCGGATCGCTGACCATGCCGCGGTTGAGACCGACCATGCCGGCTTCGAGCGCCTCGGCCACGCGCAGACCGGTCGCCAGGTCGCCGGTGTAGAGGTAGGAGACCAGGCCGAACTCGGTGTCGTTGGCCATCGCGACCGCTTCGTCGACGTCGTCGAACACGACGATCGGGGCGACCGGGCCGAACACCTCCTCGCCGAGGATCGGGTTGCCCGGGGCGACATCGCCGAGCACGGTCGGCGCGTAGTACCAGCCCTTCCGGTCCGGGCGGTCCGCGCCGAGCAGCACCCGCGCGCCGTCGTCGAGGGCGCCCGACACCAGCTCCTGCACCTTCTCCACCGCCGCCGGGTTCACCAGCGGGCCGAGGTCGGTGGCCGGGTCCGTGCCCGGGCCCATGACCAGCTTGCCCATCGCCTCCGCCAGGCCGCGGGAGAACTCCTCGGCCACCCGCCGGTGCACGTAGAAGCGGTTCGCGGCGGTGCACGCCTCGCCGCCGTTGCGCATCTTGGCGATCATCGCGCCCTCGACCGCCGCGGCCACGTCGGCGTCCTCGAGCACCAGGAACGGCGCGTTGCCGCCGAGCTCCATCGACGTGTTCACGACCTGGTCGGCGGCTTCGCGCAGGAGCGAGCGGCCGACCTGCGTGCTACCGGTGAAGGAGAGCTTGCGCACCCGCGGGTCGTGCAGCATGGCCGAGACGACGGGCCCTGACTTGCGCGAGGGCACGACGTTGACGACGCCCGGCGGCAGCCCGGCCTCCTCCAGCAGCGCGCCCACCGCGAGCGCGGTCAGCGGCGTGTCGCTGGCCGGCTTGAGCACCACCGTGCAGCCGGCCGCGAGCGCGGGTCCGATCTTGCGGGTGGCCATGGCGGCCGGGAAGTTCCACGGCGTGACCAGCACGCAGACGCCGACCGGCTGACGCAGCACCAGGATCCGGTTGGCGCCGCCCGGGGCCGTGCCCACGGAGCCTTCGCCGCGCACCGCCTCCTCGGCGTACCAGCGGAAGAACTCGGCGGCGTAGGCGATCTCGCCGCGCGCGTCGCGCAGCGCCTTGCCGTTCTCCAGCACCATGAGGTAGGCGAGGTCCTCGGCGCGTTCGGTCATCAGCTCGAACGCGCGCCGCAGTACCTCGGCCCGCTTCCGCGGCGGTGTGGCGGCCCAGCCGGGCCCCGCCGCGGCGGCCGCCGCCACCGCGCTCAGCCCGTCCTGCACCGAGCCGTCGGCTACCCGGGTGAGGACCTCCGCCGTCGCCGGATCGTAGACGTCCATCAGCGAGCCGTCCGCCGCGTCCCGCCGCTCACCGCCGATCAGCAGCCGCGTCGGGGCCAGATCGAGTGCCGCCGCCTGCTGGGTCATGCCGCTCGTCCCTGAGCTCATGCTTCCACCGCCTTCGTCACCACGGTCACTTACCCACCATACGCGCGGCGCAGGCGGCGGGCCGGTCCGTGGAACGCGTCCGCCGCCCGCGAGACGGCGCGGGCGGCGGAGAGCGGCGGAAAGTCGGCCGACGGCCAGTCAGGCAGCCGGCGCGGCAGCTCAGTAGTGCTGCAGCACGTAGTTGACTTCCGGTCCGGCCGTGGAAGCGCCGAAGTTGGAGTCGACCACGACGCCGGCGATCGCGATGTCCTTGCTCGGATCGAACACGATCATCCAGCCGTTGGGCATGTTGTCCTTGTTCGCGTCCGCCTCGGCGGTGCCGGTCTTGCCGTAGACGCCCGAGCCGAACCCGACGCCCGCCGCGGTACCGCTGGTGATCACTTCCCGCATCACCGAGTACAGCTGCGTCTTCACCGAGGACGGCAGCGGGGTGGCGGTCTTGAGGTCGGTCAGGCCCGCCACCAGGTAGGGCTGGTGGAACGAGCCCATGTCCACGGTGGCCGCGACCGAGGCCATCGAGAGCGGGTTCGCCTGGATCACGCCCTGGCCGTACATCTCCTCCGCGAGCTCCGAGCCGCTCTGGTCGCTGGGCATGTGGAAGTAGCTGCCCGGGGTGCCGAGGCCGATGTCCCAGGGCTGGTTGAGGCCGAAGTAGTTCAGCGCCGTGCCGGCCAGCTTGCCGTCGGCCATCTGCTGCCACCACTGGGTGAAGGCGTTGTTGCAGGACTGCGCGAAGTCGGTGCTGAACGGCGTGGTCGGCGGCTCGAAGTCCTCGTTCTTGCTGTTGTTCTTGCTGCTCGGGTCGTCCGTGCTGTTGTGGATCTTCACGCCCTGCACGGTGACCACCAGCGGGCAGCCGACAGGCGTGTCGACGCCCTGCGGCAGCATGCCGTGCAGCAGCAGCGAGGCGGTGGAGACGACCTTGAAGTCGGAGCCGGGGGCGAGCGTGCCGGTGAGCGCGGTGTCGCCGCTGCCGGGCGTGTTGGCCACGGCCAGGATCGCGCCGGTGGACGGCCGGATCACCACCATCGAGCTGCGCGGCAGCTTGCCGACGGCGGTGGCGGCGAGCGACTCGAGCTCCGGGTCGATCGTGGTCTTGACCACGCCCATCGCCACCGGGGCGGCGAGCTGGGAGGCCGAGCCGGAGACGATCTTGCCCTTGGCGTCCTCGAGCACGATCTCGAGCCCTGCGGTGCCCTTGCCGGTGTCGGTGTTCTTCTTCACCAGCGCGGCGATCGCCTGCAGCGCCGACTGCGAGCTGGCGGACAGGCTGTTGCCCTCGGCATCGGTCACGGACTTCGCGCCGGGCTTGATCGCGAGCGCGACGGGGTGCACCGACGCCGTAGTGTTCGGGGCGACCAGCGACGGGTCCCACTTGATGTACCAGCCGCCGCTCTTCTGGTAGGCGGTCAGGTGCGAGGTGTAGGTCCAGGTGCCGGTGGCGGCGCTGTCCGACCCGGCGGAGCCGGTGGCGGACGGGGACGCGCCGGTGCTCGCCGGGCTCGGCGCGGTGGTGGCTCCGGCGGTCACGACGGCCGTGGAGGCGACGTGCGCGGTGACGGAGAAGGTGACCAGGCCGGCGGCGGTCGAGTCCTGCTCGGTCAGCGTCAGGCCACTGAGGTTGAGGCCGGTGCGGTAGCCGGCCAGCACGCTCTGGGCGTCGGTCGGGTCGTCGGTCAGCGCGGCCGCCTGGGCGTCGTTGCCGCCCTGCCAGGCGGTGAAGAAGGCCGCGGCGGTCTGCTCCGCGTCACCGGCCGGAGAGGTCGCTGTCGGCTGGAACCCGGAGGGCGACGGCTTGGGCGCGGCGCCGTTGTGGGTGGACGCGGCGCCGGGCGTGGCGGCCTGGTCGAACACCAGGACCGCGGCGACACCGATGACGGCCGCCGTGCCGATGCCCGCGAACACCCACCGCTTCGTGTGCCGGCGGCGCGGCGCGGCGCCGGATCCGGCGCCCGGGCGGCGGTCGAACGGGCCGGACGGCGGCTGGTCCGGCACGAAGGCCGGCCGCTGCTCGGGCTCGAACGGCGGCTGCGGCGCCTGGTAGGACTCCTGCTGCCGGGTGCGGCCGTCGAACCCGCCCCACATGTCGGCCGGGGCGGGGATGTGGCCCCGAACCTGCTGCGTCGGGGCGGCCTCGTTCGGATAGCCCTGCGCGGGCACCTTGGGCATCTGCGTGGTCACGTCGTCGGGGGAAGACCCGCGCCACATGTTCGCCTCCGGGGACGGCCCCGGTCCGTCGCCGTTCCCCCGAAACCAGCCGTCCGGCGCGCCGTTGCCGGGATACTCGCCACTCACCGCTTCGCCCCTCCTTCTGACATGCATTCGTCCAACTAGACGCGCGGAACCAACGAAACGTTACGCCAAGAGTCAAGCGAGTCTTGGCGCAGTACCACCCGAAAGGAAAGTTACCTGATCATGCCCTATTCGGGCGATGCCCCTACGCTCTGCTCACAGGCGGGCCGGCGCCCGGGAAACGACAGCGACATCGACCGAGAGTGACGGACATGATCATCACTTGTGGGGACACCCTCGAACTGGATCTGCACTGCGCCGAGGGCGAGCCGCCGCGGCTGGTCGCGCTGCGGCACGCGGGCGCGGTCCTGGCCGCCGAGCACGCGGACGCCGGGATCCGCCGGATGCTGCCGCTCACCCACGTCGAGTTCGCCGGGCACACCCGCGACACCAACTCCAAGCGGCACATCGGCAGCGTCGTCGGGGCCCGCCTCGCCTACACCGGGCACCGCTTCATCGAGGCCGATGGCCGGGCCGGGCGGATACTCGAGGTGACCGCCCACGATCCGGTCACCGGCGCGGACGTCGTCACCTGCTTCGAGCACCATCCCGGGATCGCTGCGGTCCGAGCGTGGTCGCGGATCACCGCCGGGGCTGAGGAGTTGGTGCTGCTGCACGCCACCTCCCTGCTCGTGCCCGGCGCGATCCCAGTGGCCGACGGATCGTGGGACGAACGGCTGACCGCGTGGATCGCAGCGAACCCGTGGTGCGGCGAGGGCCGGTGGACGGCGCGGACGCTGGCCGAGCGCGGCCTGCACGCCGTGGCCGAGCCGGACGCGAAGAACCGGCTCTCCGTGGCCAGCACCGGTTCCTGGTCCTCGTCCGAGCACCTGCCGATCGGCGCGCTGGCGGACGAGCGGACCGGCCGCGCCCTGCTCTGGCAGATCGAGCACAACGGCTCGTGGGCGTGGGAGATCGGCGAGCACCACGACTCGGTCTACCTCGGCCTGTCCGGACCCTGCGACGCGGAGAACCAGTGGTCGAAGAAGCTCGGGCCGGGCGAGTCCTTCACCACCGTGCCGGTGACGCTCGCGGCCTCGGCGAACGGGATCGAGGGCGCGGCCGGCGAGCTCACCCGGCACCGGCGCCGGACCAGGCGCCAGCACCCTGATCACGAGAACCTGCCGATCATCTTCAACGACTACATGAACTGCCTGTGGGGCGACCCGAGCACCGAGCGCCTGCTGCCGCTGGTGGACGCGGCGGCCGAGGCCGGGGCCGAGTACTTCGTGGTCGACGCCGGCTGGTACGACGACACCGCCGGCTGGTGGGACAGCGTCGGCGACTGGCTGCCCTCCACCGTCCGGTTCCCCGGCGGCCTGGAGAAGATCATGGACCGGGTGCGCGAGCGCGGCATGAAGCCGGGCATCTGGGTGGAGCCGGAGGTCGTGGGCGTGCGCAGCGCCGCGGCTCGGACGCTGCCGGCGGAGGCCTTCTTCGCCCGGGCCGGCCGCCGGCTCACCGAGCGCGGACGCCACCAGCTCGACCTGCGCGACCCGGCCGCCCGGGCCCACCTCGACGCGGCGGTGGACCGGCTGATCGCGCAGTTCGGCCTGGGCTACTTCAAGTTCGACTACAACATAGAGATCGGTCCGGGCACCGACACCAACGCCGACAGCGCCGGGGACGGCCTGCTCGGCCACAACCGCGCCTACCTCGAGTGGATCAATGCCCTGCTTGACCGGCACCCCGGCCTGGTGGTGGAGAGCTGCGCGTCGGGCGGGCTGCGCACCGACCACGCGATGCTGGCCACGGCGCAGCTGCATTCCGTCAGCGACCAGACGGACTTCCGCAAGATGCCCGCGATCGCCGCGGCCACGCCGCTGGCCGTCAACCCCGAGCAGGCGGCCGTGTGGGCGTATCCGATCCCGGAGAGCACCGACGAGGAGACCGCGTTCACCATGGCCAGCTCGCTGCTGGGCCGGGTCCATCTGAGCGGCAAGCTCGACCAGCTGCGGCCCGAGCAGACCGCCTTGGTACACGAAGCCCTTGCCGCCTACCGCGAAATTCGCCCGCACCTCGGCGGCTCCGTACCGCACTGGCCGCTCGGTCTGCCCCAATGGCGCGACGGCTGGGTGGCGCAGGCACTCGAAGTAGAGGCGGCGCAGGACGAGGCGGCGGCCGGTTACGTGCTCGTCTGGCGCCGGGACGACGAACGTTCGGAAATCGCACTTCCGTTGCCGTGGCTCAAGAACGGCGACGCCGTAGCCGAGGTCGTGTACCCCCGGGCAAGTAAGGCCACGAACACATGGAACGGCGAGTCCGGTGAACTCACCGTCGCGCTGCCGAGCCGTTGGTCCGCGGTCCTCCTGCGCCTGAGCCTCCGCGCGCCGCGCGGCCCGGTCACAGCGGCGTGATCTCGGTCTTGCGCAGGTGCTCGTAGACCAGGGACGTGCGCACGTCCGCCAGCTCCTTGCGGCGGGTCAGCTTGTCCAGCACGAGGGCCTGGAGCTGGTCGGTGTCGCGGACCGCGACGTGGATCAGGAAGTCGTCGCTGCCGCTGACCACGAACACCGAGAGCACCTCGGGCAGCTGCTCGACGTAGGCGCGGAAGCCCGCGATCACCGCCCGGTTGGGCGGGCGGACGCGGGCCGCGATCATCGCCTGCAGCGGGCGGCCCACCGCGGCCAGGTCCACCTGGGCGTGGTAGCCCACGATCATGCCCCGTCGACGCAGCGAGCGGACCCGCTCCAGGCAGGTCGACGGGGCCACGCCGAGCGCCGCGGCCAGGTCCCGGTTGGTGCGCCGCGCGTCATTCTGCAGCAGCGCCAAAAGCTTCGAATCAGTGGCGTCCAATTCGGCCATACGGCCAAGGTATCAGAACGTTGTTCGGTCTCGCCGTGCCCGCATCGGATCATCGGCTACTGTGTGGCCCGAACGCCGCCACCGTTCGGGTATCTCCACGCACCGATCCCCCGCCCGGCCGAAAGCCGCGGCGGAAGTGAACCAGGAGTCTTCCGTGTCGCTGATCGAGAACGTCGCCGCGCCCTTCGACAAGTGCGCGATCGTGGTCGACGGCGAACTGCCCGTCGGGCTGGCGATGAACGCCGCGGCCGTGCTGGCCTTCTCCCTCGGCGACTCCTACGGGCAGGGCGTGCTCGGCACGGACGTAAAGGACCGCGACGGCCAGGTGCACCGGGCCATCACCGCGGCACCCATCCCGATCCTGCGCTCGGACGCCGTCGGCCTCAAGGCCCTGGTGGCCAAGGCCGCCGCGGACCCGGAGCTGTTCATGGTCGACTTCACCGCTGTCGCCCAGGCGGCGCGGGACTACGACGACTACAGCCGGAACATGGGCGGGATGTCCGCCGACGAGCACGTGTACGTCGGCTTGGCCTTGGCCGGTTTCAAGAAAGCGGTCAACAAGCTGACCGGGAGCATGCCGCTCTACCGTTGACGCGGCGGCGGCGAGGCGGTTTCGCCGAACACACCAAGACTGGGCGTCCTACCCGGCCATCGGGCCCTGATGACCGGGTGGGGCGCCTGCTGTGCTCCCGCAGGCTGTGCTGTGCTTCCCTCAGATGCTGGTCACCGTGGCGAGATGCGCCGCGAGATCGCGCTGCGGGGCGGGCACCGAGGCCTGGGCCGTGAGGGCCGACTTGTAGAAGGCGCGCACCGGGTTGGCCCGGTAGACGCCGAGGATCCGGTAGTCCGCGTAGAAGCCGAGTTCCTCGAGCGCGTTGGCGGTCGCGGCCTCGTCCGGGTGGCCCTCGATGTCCGCCAGGAACTGGGTGGCGACGAACTGGCCGGAGATCATGCAGCTCTCCAGCTTCGTCATGTTCACTCCGTTGGTGGCGAACCCGCCGAGCGCCTTGTACAGCGCGGCCGGCGTGTTGCGCACCTTGAACACGAGCGTGGTCACGATCGGCCCGACGCCCGGCGCCGCCCGCAGCTCCTCGCGCGAGAGGATGATGAACCGGGTGGTGTTGTGCGGGTGGTCCTCCAGGCCCTCGCGCACGACCTCGAGCCCGAAGATCTCCCCGGCCAGCCGGGAGGCGATCGCCCCCCGGGTCGGGTCGCCCGCCTGCGCGACCTCCCGCGCCGCGCCGGCCGTGTCCTGGGTCGCCACCGCGCGCAGCCCCAGCGCCGTGAGCGAGTCCCTGCACTGCGCCAGCGCCTGCGGGTGGCTGTAGGCCGCGACCAAGCCCGACGGGTCCGTGCCGGGCAACGCGAGCAGGCAGTGCTGCACCCGCAGGAAGTGCTCGCCGATGATGTTCAGCCGCGACTCCGGCAGCAGGCGGTGGATGTCCGCGACCCGCCCGGCCGTCGAGTTCTCCACCGGGATCATGGCCAGGTCGACCACGCCCTCCTCGAGCGAGGCGAAGCCCTCGTCGAAGGTGTCGTAGGCCACCGCCTCGAACTCCGGGTACACCTCCCGGCACGCGATGTGGGAGTTGGCTCCCGGCTCACCCTGGAACGCGACCCGCTTGCGACCGACCATCGCCACTGCCCGTCTTCCCGTTCGGCGCGCCGCGCCCCGTGGCCCGCCCTCATCGAGGACGGGGCCCTAATAGGCGCAAAAGCTATCGCACCCGCCGCTCGCAAGCCCAGTCAGTACTCGAAGTGTCGTTCGCCGCCGGAGACGGCCGGCCGCCCGGCGGCCGATAGAATCGGAACGTGCACACGCAACGATTCGGCCTTCTGATCATGCCCGCGGCCAACCGCGTCTACGCCGAATCGTCGGCTTCGCTGATGACCGCGGAGCTCGGCGTCTTCAACCAGGCGGTACTCGGCGGGAGTATCGAGGAAGTCGCCGTCGAGACCATCGGCGGGGTCCCCTACCTGACGTTCAACGCCGCGGAGTTGTCCGAACAGGCGGTGCGCTACCTGTCCAACCTCTCGTCCATCTTCGCGCTCTTCCGCCTCGCCGAAGACGGCGGCCTCTACCCCGTGCCGCTGACGAAGCTCGACCGGCTCGACGACGATCTGCTGACCATTCAGAAGTACGCCGGCAAGACGAACGAGCACTTCACCAAGATGCTCCTCAATGCGACGATCATGTCCACGGCTTCGCCCGAGGCGATGATCGAACGGACGCTGCGGGTATTCGACCCGATGTGCGGGCGGGGCACGACTCTCAATCAGGCTTTGATGTACGGCTACGACGCGTTCGGCGTCGATATCGACCACAAGGACTTCGAGGCCTACTCCGGCTTTCTGCGCACCTGGCTGCAGCGGAAGCGGGTCAAGCACACCATCGACGCCGGGCCGGTGCGCCGGGACCGCAAGCTGCTCGGGCACCGCTTCGAGGCAACGCTCGGGCTGAGCCGGGAGGAGTACAAGGCCGGTGAGAAGCGGCAGATCACCCTCGTCAACGCCGACACCCTGGCCTCCGAGGACTTCTTCCCGGCGGCGCGGTTCGACGTCGTCGTCACCGACGCCCCCTACGGGGTCCAGCACGGCAGCCGCAACGCCGGCGGCCTGAGCCGCAGCCCGCTGAGCCTGCTCGAGGACGCGGTGCCGGTGTGGGCCCGGCTGCTGCGCCCGGGCGGGGCGATCGGCATCTCCTGGAACACCTTCGTGGCCGACCGGGAGAAGGCCGTCGAAGTTCTGGCCGGGCACGGCCTCGAGGTGTTCGACGACGGCCCCTACCGCGGTTTCCGCCACCGCGTCGATCAATCGATCATGCGCGACATCATCATCGCCCGCAAACCCCTTTGATGAAGACCGGCTTCGGCCCTTTCACCATGCCATACGCCGTTTCCGCGGGCCTTTCTTTATCGGCGGCCGCCGCGGCCCCGGGCGGCGCCGCCGTCCCTTCCGCTCGGATATTCCGGCCGAATCCGGTGACACGTACGGCCGTGTGGCCAAAGGAGCAGGCGGTCAGCTAGCCTGGGGCCCGTGAGTCAGGACACTGCCCATGACCTGCCGTGTACGACCCTCACTCATCGTTAAAGACGGTAAATTCTTGGGAGCCCACCGGCATGAACAGTGCGTCCATCGCGGGTTCGGAAGCCGCTGCGGCGGCCGTGGCGCGGGAGGCCGTCGAACTGCCCGAGCCGTGGGCGGGCGAGCCGATCGCCGTCGTCGTACCCACGTACAACGAGGTGCGCAACGTCCCGCCGCTGGCTGAACGCGTCTTCGCGCTGAAACTCCCCAATCTGCGCCTGATCATCGTCGACGACAACTCCCCAGACGGCACCGGGGACGTGGCGGAGGACATCGCGGCCCAGGCCAACGCGGATCGGCCGGGCAGCATGACGGTGGTGCACCGCCAGGTCAAGGACGGCATAGGCCGGGCGCACATCGCCGGCATGAAGGCGGCGCTCGAGCGGGGCGACCGCTACGTGGTGCAGATGGACGGCGATCTGAGCCACCCGCCGGAGTTCATCCCGGAGTTCCTCGGCACCATGCTCGCCACCCGGGCCGGGCTGGTCATCGGCAGCCGGTACGTCCCGAGCGGCTCGCTCTCGGCGAACTGGGGCCTGCACCGGCGCATGCTCAGCCGCGGCGGCACGATGTACGTCAACTCGATCCTGCACACCCGGATCTCGGACACCACCGGCGGCTTCAAGCTCTGGCGCGCGGACGTGCTCGAGGCGATCGACCTCGACGCCGTCCAGAGCTCGGGGTTCAGCTTCCAGATCGAGATGAACTACCGCGCGCAGCGCAAGGGGTTCAAGATCGTCGAGGTGCCGATCCACTTCGACGAGCGGTTCAGCGGGTCGAGCAAGATCAGCCTCGCGATCCAGCTGGAGGGCCTGCGCGTGCCGCTGGCGCTCCGCTTCAACAAGAAGATCTGAGCGGCCCTCAGCCCGCCGCGCGCGGACGTTCCGCGACGGCGACGCGGCCGGACCGCAGCGACGTCCGCAGCCGCACCGACCCGCCGACGGAACGCGCGATGCCGAGCAGGTCGTCGTCGGACACCATCTGCAGACCGTTCTGCCCGAGCGCGACGGCCATCCGGTTCGGCTTCCACAGGGAGCGCCACGGTTCGCCGGAAGTGGCCGAGCTGCCGATGACGCGGGTGAGCAGGCGTCCCGCGGCCGCCTTCGCAGAAGGCGCCTGGTAGTTGAGGATCAGGGAGCTGCCCGGGGCGGACCGGCGTACCAGTGCCACCAGCGTGGCCTGCATCTCGGCGCGGGTGAGGTACGGGACGACGCCCTCCCACAGCCAGGTCGTCGGCGCGGAGGGGTCGTGTCCGGCGCTGTCGAGTGCTTCGCCGAGGTCGTCGAGGGCGAAGTCGACCGGCGCGAACCGCACCGAGCGCGCGGCAGAGGGCAGCTCCTCGGCCGCGTCGCCGCTCGCGTCCAGACGCCGGGCCTCCTGCGCGGCCTCGGCCAGACGCGCGCGCTTGTCCTGCTGGGACGCCGGATGATCGACCTCCCACACATCCGTGCGCTCGAGCCCGGCCAGCCGCCAGGCCCGCGTGTCCAGTCCGGCGCCCAGGATCACCAGCTGGCCGGTCGCGCGGGCGCGCAGGGCCTCGTCGATCGCGATCGTGCGCGGCACGACGATCTCGGCGCAGGCGCGCACGCTCTCGTACGAGGCCCGCGCCTGCCAGCCCTTCGGCGCCGCACCGGCCCGCACCTCCTCGACCGCCGTACGCTCGGCGACCCGCAGCAGCCGGGCCGCCACCGGGTCCGAGAACCGGCCCGCGCCGCCGTCGTTCCGTCCGCGGCCGCCCGCCCCTGGCAGACCAGCACCGCCGTCCGACTCGCCGCACGTTCCCCGTTCGCCATGGTGTTCATTGAACACGGCCGTGCGGACCGAGCGCAAAAGATCTTCGGAACCTCGGATCCGAGGTGTGCGTGTCTAGATGACTGATCGGGTTTCATTGCGTGGGGGTGGCGAACCCGTCGATCTGCTGTGAACGATCACGAAGGGTGTCCAGGCTGGATAGCGAATAACCAATCTCACCTGGGAGTTCGCTATGCACATCGACCTGGACACCCTTCTGACTGCACTCTACGTGGCGCTGACCGACTGCATCATGCCTTCGCTGGAATCCGCCCCCGACCGCCCCGGTCGACCGCCGGAGGTTACCGACGCCGAGGTCGTGTGTATCGCCGTAGCCCAAGCCCATCTGCGCTTCAACGACGAGCGCCACTGGATCCGCTCGGCCCCGAAGCTGATCGGGCACCTGTTTCCCAGGCTCTTGTCTCAATCGCAGTACAACGTGAGACTGCGCGCCGTGGGCCCGCTGATGCAGCACACGGTGTTCTACCTCGCGACCGCGTGCCCCTCCAGTCAGGACGTGGTCCGTCTGATCGACGGGACCAAGGTGATCTGCGGAACCTCGCGCACGACGGTGCGCTGCTCGAACCTGTTCGGATACGCCGGCTACGGCTACGACAAGTCCCACAGTGTGTACTTCTGGGGCTGCAAACTCCTCCTCGAGGTCACCGCTGACGGCCTGGTCACCGGGTTCGTCCTGGTCAACCCGAAACTCATCGACGAGCGCCGGGCCGTGCTCCTGATGCAGGAACAGCCATACACGACGATGCCCCACGCCACCACGGCCGTGGGCGACAAGGGGTTTCGCAGCAAACCCTTCGAAGCGGAACTCCTCGATCAAGGCGTCGTCCTGGTGCGCCCGGCGATGCGCAACGAGACAGATCCGGGGGTGTTTCCCAAGTGGTTTCGCAACCGGGTCGAATCCGTCATCGACACCCTCAAGGGTCAACTCGGCATCGAGCATCCAGGAGCACATGAACCGTCCGGACTGTTCGCCCGCGTAGTCCAGCGCATCCTGGCCCTGAACGCCGCCGTCTGGCACAACTGGAGCACCGGCGCGCACGTCAAGCGCTCCCTGATCGCCTACGACCACTAACCAACGACCCGACCAGCCAAAACGCTCGCGCCACCCCCGCGCAATGAAACCCGATCAGTCATCTAGTCGATGTGGGGCGCAGCGGGCAGCTCCAGGATCGACGGAGGGGGTGAACGTGCGCGACAGCGTCCTGTTCGATGAGTTCTACACGGCGTCGGTGCGGCGCATCTCAGGCTACGTCTATGCCATGACCGGCGACGCGGCCGAGACCGAGGACGTGGTTCAGGAGGCTTACGGACGGGCTTGGCAGCACTGGGAGCAGGTGAGCGGGTACGCGAATCCGGAGGCGTGGCTGCGCACGGTCGCCTACCGGATCCGGATCAGCCGGTGGCGCCGGGCCGCAGCCGGGTTCAAGGCGCATCGCCGGCACGGGGCGGCTCAGGACCTGCCGGAACTCAGCGTCGACTACGTCGCGCTCATCGCGGCTCTGCGGGCGATACCCGCGAACCAGTGCCGCGCCATCGTCCTGTACTACCTGGTGGGTCTGAGCATCGAAGAGATCGCGCAGGAGACGGGCGTGGCCGCCGGCACGGTCAAGTCGCAGCTCTCGCGCGCCCGAACCCGGTTGGCGGTCCTGCTCACCGATTCCGACGGCCGGCCGGGCCAACCGCAGTTCTTCGCAAAGGAGGCGTCGAGCCGTGCCTGAGTACTTCGCCATCCAACTGCGCGACGGCACCGGACAGGTAGCCGAGTCCTTCGCTTTTCCGACGGCCTCCGAGGTGCGCGGCCACGGCGATCGGCAAGCTCGGCGGCGCCGGATCGCGACCGTGTCGGCGACCATGTCCGCCGTGCTCCTGATCAGCGGCGTCGCCTTCGGCGTCACCCGCCGGGCTCCCGCACCCGCGAGCCTGCCGAATGCCGCGGCTGCGTCGAGCGGGCCGCAGAGCACCGGGACGACGCCGGCGGCGACCGGAGAATCGGTCGGCGTTCGCTTGATCCCGCCGGCGCAATACGCCGCGGGGACCGCAAACAAGATCGAGCTGACGATCGACAACCCGGGCACGGCCCGACCGGTCATCGTCGAGTTCAAGTCCCCCCAGACGAAGTCGGTGTACTGGGTCGAACCCTGCGACAACAGTTCGAACTTCAGTTGCGACGCCGCCGCGTACGCCGACAATCCGCTGAAGAAGCCCAAGAATTTCCTGTCCTCGACGCCGGGCGTCACCGCGTTCAACCTCGCTCTGCCGGCCGGGATCAGCACCTACACCGCGTGGGTGGACCCTCCTGCCGGGGTGAGCTCGTACACGGTGCTCGTGCTCGAGGGCTCCACGGTGCTCGGCCAAACCTCGTCCGGCCCGATCAGCCGCGGGTTCCCGACCTTGAGCGTCGTCGGCCGCAGCACGATGACGGTCGTGCGGGGTGGATCCGCCGTCGAGTTCGACACGAAGCTCACCGACGATACTTCGGGCTCTTATATCCTCCTACCCTCCTTCACCAGCCTGTCCTGCATGGCCGGCCAGAGCCCGGTGACACTACCGCAGGGCTCCTACACGCTCCAGTGGTACACGGGCGCGAGCTGGGCAGCGGTCGGAGAGCCTCGGATGAACGGACAGTTCTCCTATGAGATCAAGCCGAGAGAGGCGACTACCGACCGCTTCCGGCTGGCGCTCGAGAACTCGCTGCCGGCCGACGTGACGAGCTGCCGGGTGACCCAGGTGGTCAGCTCCACCAGCACCCCCACCCCGCCTTTCTACGTGGCCTCCGACTCGACGGCGCAGACCGCCGTGAACTTCGACGTCAAGTGAGCGACCGGAGCCGATGAGGGCTCAGGCCGACGTGCGGGGGCCGCCATGCTCCGCACGTCGGCCTTCGGAGCTCTCACTCCGACCGGCCGGGCCCGTGCACCTGCCGATAGCTGTAGGCCAACAGGGCGAACAGGATGACCCCGGAGGCGAGCAGCGACCCTCCCACCGACCAGCCTCGGAAGGGCACCTCGGCGACGACTCCCCAGACGACGCCGGCGGCGATGAGTCCGGCGCCCACCACGATCGAGCCGGCCAGCCGCCACGGCGAGCGCACGCTGTCCTCGGCCACCTGGGCGGCACGCGCCCGCAACGGTGCGAGGAACCGCTCCAGCCGGGGAAACGCCTTCGCCAGGATGGCCAGGCCGGCCACCACCAGGATCAGCCCGGGGCCGGGCAGCACCAGCAGGGCGACTCCGATCAGCAGCAGCGCGCCGCCGAGCACCGTATACGCGACACGCTTGACGCCCATGCGGATCACCTGCCCGTAAGGTGCTGAAAATCTACCTCGCACCAATTTGCCACATTTCTGATCCCTTTCGCGGCCGGGCCGGGCGCGGACACGCCGCTGCGGCCGAGGTCGCGGCCGGCTCCGGCTTCTGCTTGGCTGGTGCCATGTCCGATGATCGGGTTCTGATGAAGCGGCTGCGCGCGGCCGGGTTCGCCGCCTCCTCCGTGCGGACGGCGAGCGGCGGAGCGGTCGCCCTCGCCGGTCTGGCCACGCTGGAGGACGGTAGCAGGGTCTTCGCGAAGACGTTGCGCGATCTCGACCCGGAGGCGTTCGAGCTCTTCGAGGTCGAGGCCGCCGGTCTGACGCAGCTGCGTGAGGCGGGCGGGGTGAGCACACCGCCGATCCGGCTGGCCTCGGCGGAACTGTTGGTGCTGGAGGAGATGCAGCCGCGCCCGGACGGCGAAGCGTTCTGGGAGCGGCTCGGACACATGCTCGCGGCGCTGCACACGACGACGGTCTCCGACCGGTTCGGTTGGCACCGCGAGGGCTGGCTTGGCCGGATGCGCCAGGAGAACGCGTGGACGGACGACGGTCACGAGTTCTTCGCACATCGCAGAATCCTGCGGTGGCTGCCGGAGCCGCTGGCCGAGTCGGCGTTCGATGCAGACGACCGGCACGCTATCGAGGCGCTGTGCGCCGCACTGCCGGATCTGATACCGGCGCGGCCGCCGTCGCTCACCCACGGGGATCTGTGGAGTGAGAACATCCTCGCCACTCCCGACGGCGCACCGGTCCTCATCGATCCGGCGACGTCCTACACCTGGCCCGAGGTCGATCTCAGCATGCTGTGGTGCTCGCCCAGGCCGCCGGCATCCGAGCGGTTCTTCGCCGCCTACCGCGAGGCCGCGCCGCTCGACGACGGCTGGGAGGCCCGGATGCCGGTGCTGTACCTGCGCGAACTGCTCAGCGCGATCGCGCACGGCGACGACAGCTGGGGCGCCGTCGGGTACGTGCGCGAGGTCATCGCGCCGTTCCGACGTCGCCCCGCGCCCGCACGGTCGAACCCGCGGAAAGCTTCCGGGCGTTAGGCCGGCAGCCCCAGCAGTCCCGGCAGCCAGCTCCCGGCGATCCAGCTCGAGGGCGTCGTCACGACATCGGGCATGTCGTTCGAAACCGAGGCGACGACGACCACCACGAGAACGATGTAGAGCACGATGAGCACGGTGAACACCGCGCCCACCACGAGGCCGGCGATCGCCAGGCCCCGGCCCTCCTGCGGCATCCGCTTGAGCTGCTTGAGCGCGATGATGCCGAAGATGAAGCCCAGCGGCGCGAACACGAACGCGAAGACGAGGGACAGGATCGACATCGTGTTCGTGCCCTGCGGCGGGTAGCCGGGGTAGCCGTAAGGCGGGGCGTACGGGCCGTAGCCGGGGCCGTAGCCTCCCGGCGGCGGGGGCGGCGGCGCGTAGTAGCCGCCCTGTGGGCCCGGGCCCGGCTGGCCGAACTGCCCGCCTTGGCCCTGACTCTGACCCGTTTGCGCCCCTTGTAGCGGGTCCGATGGTGGAACGGTCATGAATGAAACCCCCCTGACAGCTGTCCGAATGACGCCCTCATCGTACATATCCAGGCGCCCGACGCAAGCCGCGCGCGTCCGCGACCGTCATCGCAGGTGCGCAGGTCTGAAATGCCGGCACTGACGTCAGCTGCAGTGGCTCCAGCCGCTCGTCCAGGACGAGGTCTTGTACGTGCCACCCCACTCTACGCAGGAGCTCGGGGCATGTTCCGTCACCGGGCCCGCGTAGTAGGTCCAGTTGCCCGCATCGCTCGCCGAGTTGCCGTTCTTGACGCTGAGCGTGGCGTTCATGAACACCGTTCCGCTCACCCGCGTCGCCAGCGTCACGACGCAGTTGTAGCCGGTCGATTCGTTGTAGAGCAGGTAGATCGTCGCGCCGCTGAGAGCGTGGTGATCGATCGTGGTGAAGCCGCTGCCGCAGGCTTCGGTCGGCGTGTACTTGTTCGGCGTGCTCGCGGGCGTCGTCGCGACGATCGTGGGCTTGGCGCTCGTCTGCTGGGCCGGTGGGGCACCGGTGGTCGCGGCAGCGCCGCTGGAGGTAGCGGCGACGCCACCGGCGGCCGAGGTCGTGCCGCCGCTCGGGCTCTTGCCCGCTTTGGCGGTGGCCGAGCCGGAGGCGGCCGGGGATGACGCGAGGAGCGACGCATGGGGCACGGCAGTCGAAGTCGCTTCGGTCGATGTGGCTCGGGACACACCGAGGACCCCGCCCTCGTTCGAAGTCTGTGCGGCGTCGCCCGAGTTGCCCGAGCTGTTGCCCAACAGTTCGAACGCTGTCAGACCCAGCGCCAGCACCGCCACGACGGAGGCCGTCGCGGCGAGTACTCCGCGCTTGCGCTTCTCACGTGCCTCAACGGGCCTGCCGGCGGCGGCCGACGGCGTGTAGACGGTCGGTATACCGTCAGCGGCGGGGATCGGCGGGAGGGAATACGGGGCCTGCTGCTGACCGGCATGCTCGGGCGGCATCGGACTCGCCATGGAAACGGCGGCGGGCGTGGCATCCAGCCCGAAGGTGGGTGTGAGCGCGGGAGTCGCGGCGGCGGCGTGGTCGAACGGCAGGTTGTCCGGCAGGGTGCGACCGGCGGCCTGGGCCCGCTCCCAGATCCCGGCGGACAAGGCCTCCGGCCAGACCGAGTCGGGCGCGGGGCTCCACGCGCCCGCGTTCGCCGCGTTCTCGGCGAGGGCGACCACCCCGGCGGCGTTCGGGCGTTGCAGCGGATCCTTGGACAGGCAGCGCAGGATCAGCTCCCGCAAGGCGGGGTCGAGGACGTCGAGCGGCGCCGTTTCCGGCTCCTCGTAGACGATCCGGAACAGCACCTCGGCCGTGCCGCCCACGCCGTACGGCAGGCTAGCGGTGGCGGCGAGGTAGAGCAGGGCGCCGAGAGAGAAGACATCGGAGGCCGGGGAGACCACGCCGGACTTCGCCTGTTCGGGCGCCATGTAGCCGGGCGTCCCGAGGCTCATTCCGGTGGCAGTGAGCTGACTCAGGTCCGCGGCGTGAGCGACGCCGAAGTCGATGATCTTCGCGCCGGTGGTGGCGAGGATGACGTTGGCGGGCTTGACATCGCGGTGCACGAGGCCGGTCTGGTGCACGGCGGTCAGCGCGTGGCCGAGGTCGTGGGCCAGTCGCCAGACCGCTGGCTGCGGCAGCGGATGATCGGCGGCCACCGCGCCGGCGAGGGCGATACCGGGCACGAACTCCGTCGCCATCCACGGTTGCTGCGCGTCCGGCTCGCCGTGCAGGAGAGCGGCGGCGTACGGGGTGCGGACCCGGCCGACCGCCTCGAGCTCGCGCGCGAAGCGTCGCCGGAACTCCAGGTCGTCCGCCAGATCCGGCCGGATGACCTTGACCGCGGCCCAGGCGTTCGCGTCCGCGGACCCGTGCGCGGAACCCAGGTAGACCCGGCCCATGCCGCCGTTGCCGAGCAGCGCGTGGATCCGATAGCGGCCGACCATCATAGGATCCTGCGGTCCTAGCGGCCGCCCGCCCAGCACCGCGAGATCGCCGTTCGCATCCCATGCCCCCGCTGCCTGCGCCATCGATCCGCCTCCGCTCCCGTGACCATCAGCAGGTGCGTGATCCTATCGCACCACATACTGCCGGGTACGGGCTTGTCCACCGGGCTGGGAGAGCCCTGAGACGGGAATCGCCCCTCATGACCCGAGATCGGCCGCGTCGATCTCGCGCAGACCCTGGTGGGCCAGTCGGTGGTTGCGGTAGCGGAGATCCTCGGTGATCTCACGGCCGCACCAGGCCGGCGGGACGAAAGCCTCTGCGACGCCGATGCCGGGAAACTCAGCCTCGGCGATCACCAGGCCGGCATGCTCGCCCTCGAACACATCCACCTCAAGGACTTGATCATTCAAGGTGAGCGTGTGGCGGGTCTTGACGATCCGAGCGCCGTCCGTGAGCGGCCACAGCGCCCGGTAGACGTCATCGGAGATCTGCTGCTCGGCTTCCTGGCGCACGAGCCCGGCACCGGATTTGACGGTCAACCAGTACGTGCCGCCCTTGCTACGGACCCGGATCTCGACGCCTTCCGCGTTAAGCGGGAGGTATCCCTGGCTGGTGCGCACGGGCTCGCTCAGCTGCTTCGGCCAGTCGCCGGCGACGAGGAAGCGTCGCTCGATTTCGGTACCCATGCGTCGAATCCTAGCCTCTGGTGCTCATGACCGGATATCGCAGGAATCGATGAAGGCGGCGGACCGGCCCGAGGTGGGCCGGTCCGCCGTGGCATCCGGTCAGCTCCCGTAGACCGAGAAGGTGTAGAGGGAGTAGCCGTATCCGGTGGCGCGGCTGGTGCCGTACATCCGGATGTAGCGGCCGGAGCCGGACAGGCCGGTCAGGTCCTGCGTGCCGCCGGCGCCGCTGGTGGTGGTGTAGATCGTGGTCCAGGTCGAGCCGTCGTTCGAGACCTGGATCTGGAACGCCGTGCCGTAAGCGGCCTCCCACGCCAGCTTGACCTCGTTGACCGTGTGCGGGGCGCCGAGGTCGACCTCCAGCCACTGCGGATCCGCGTACGCGCTGGACCAGCGGGTGCTCGGGTTGCCGTCGGTGGCGAGGTTGCCGGTGAAACTCGTGCCGGACTCGACCGAGGACGCCGTCGTGGTCTTGTTCAGGGCCAGGTCCAGCGGTGAGACGGTCCACGAGAACGCGGTGGTCCCGGAGGCTCCGGTGCCGTCCGTGGCGGTCACGGTCACGTTCGAGCTGCCCGCGGCCGTCGGCGTGCCGGTGATCTGGCCGGTCGAGGCGTTGAGCGCCAGGCCCGCCGGGAGCCCGCTCGCGCGGTAGGCCAGGCTTTGGCTGAGGGCTGAGTCGGTGGCGTTGATCTGAAGGGGGCTGATCGCGGTGCCGGCCATCGAGCTCTGCGACCCCGGGTTCGTCACCGCGACCGTGTTCGAAGCGGTGCCGGACGCGGCGGTGAACGTCAGCGTCTGGGCCGCCGTCGGCCGGACGTCGCCGGAGGAGCCGGTGTTGTCCCAGGCGCGCTGAGGCGCGGTCGCCGCCGAGGACGTGCCCGAGGTGAGGCTGAGCGCGAGCCCGCTGTACCGGTTGACCAGCCGGTAGGTGCCGGTCGGGGTCGAGGAGCCGCTGCTCGCCAGCGAGCTGACCATCTGCTGGATCTCCCACTCCTGGCCCACGGTCGGGCTGGAGCCGAGAGCGCCGGGCGTGACCGGCGCGTCGAAAGCGCGGCCGGCGTTGCTGGTCGAGTCCACCCCGAGCGCCTGGCCGGTTGAGGCGTTGGTGATGGTGAAGAAGCCGTCGCCGGTAGGGGTGAAGTTCCACTGCTGCGCGGCGGTGCTCGCGCTGCCGCTGGCGGTGGTCAGGCTGCTGCCGTTCTGCTCGACGAACAGTCCGTTCCCGGCGGCGATCCGATAAGAGACGCCGCTGGCCACCGGCTCGGCGGGAAGCTGCGCGGAGGAGGTGGGGGCGATGGTGACGTTGACGTACTCACCGTTGTAGGTCGAGCAGTAGTACGCGCAGTACGAGCGGAAGGTGCGGCCAAGCAGGCTGGAGCTGGTCATGTTCGCCGAGTCGAGGAACCAGCGATACCAGGCGGCGTTGTCCTCGCTGGAGACCAGGCCCATGTCAGCCCACTGCTCGGTGGCGAGATCCTTCGTGGCGTAGAAGTGCAGCGGGGTGAGGGTTCCGGCGTCCTGAGCGACCGTGTTCTGCGGCGTGCCGATGTACTCGCCGAGGTACGCGTCGTACGCGACGTTCATGACGGCCAGCTGCGAGTTGTCCGGCATGGTGCCGGCCGCGACCTGGCTTTCCACGGTGCCGGTCGTGCTCGGCGAATAGTCGCTGGAGGGTGAGAGGTAGCCCTGGCCACCGCCGTCGGACGGGATGATGTCGCTCTCGGCGCCGCCCACACCGGCCTGGCTCCACGAGCCGTCGTACCACTTCTCCCAGGAACCGGTCGCCATCTTGTCGGCGATCGGGGCGCGTGCGACGTGCTGGAGCCACACCGCGGTGCCACCCGACTTGTCCAGCGTCCGGGAGGCGTAGAAGACGTAGAAGTAGCCGGAGGCGTAGTCGACGAAGAGGCGCGGGTCGCCGTCGCCGTAGTAGTACGAGGAGTTCGGGAAGGCCGTCGTGTTCTCGCGCGCCGTGCTGAACGGCGAGGTGACCGCGTGGCCGGTGATGGTCCAGGTGTGGCCCTGGTCGGTGGAGACGGCGTAGTCGATGGCATCGAAGTGCAGGCCGTCGCCGAAGGGCTGCGGGGTGAACTCGTTGTGCACCAGGCCGTACCAGTTTCCGGTGTCCGGATCGACCCAGATCCCGGTCAGGTCGCAGTAGTTCGCTTCGGCGTAGCTGGAACCGGCCGGAGCGTCGGTCGCGGTCAGGCCGGTCGGGCTGTTGTCGCAACGCGCGGTGGTGTTGGCGTTGCTGTCGCTGGAGTCGTTCGGATCGACGGCGTTGTCGAGAGTGCTGTCGGCGGTCGCCGTGTCGAAGCCGGAACCGGTGTAGAAGTCCCAGGCACGGCTGTCGGTGGCGCCGTAGAGCGAGTGCGAGGACTGATAGTAGAACTGGCCGTTCTGGGCTATGAACGGGCTCGACGGGGTGTCGTCGATGTTCGAGAACTGCACCGCGTTGCCGGCGCTGAGGGTGTACTGCGCGGCCGGCGCCGCCGCTGCGGCCCAATCCTCGTCCGCCTGGGACGGATCGCAGGCGGCCAGGCCGATCCGCGCGTTGTTCGTGATGGAGCTGCCTTGCACGGCCAGGCACTTGCCGGATTTCGCGGCGTAGATCGTGCCGTCGGGCAGGTGGTCGAACTGCAGCTCCGGGGCGCCGGAGCAGGTGTAGAGCTCGATCAGCGCGCCGGTGGCGTTCGAGCCCGAGGTCACGTCGAGGCACATGCCGAAGACGGTGACTTCGCCGTCGGACTGCCAGGTCCACTGCTGCGCGGTCGAGCCGTTGCAGGTGAATACCTGGATCGTATTGCCGTTCTGGGTGCCGAAATCGGCGTCGTCCAGGCAGAGCCCGCCGATGGTGACGGTGCCGGGCCCGGTCGCGGCGGTCGCCGGCGGCGACGAGAGCGCGGTGATGGATGCGGCGAGCGTGGCGGTGAGAGCGGTGGTGAGGGCGAGACGACGGAGGGGCCTCGTCGCCCTGGTCGTCCGAGTGGAATGCATCGCGATCCTTTCGGTGTGCGAACGGGTTGGCGCGGGGTGGAGCGCAGTGCCGGGCCTTGCGGCCCCTCGGTTCAGCTCTTGATGCCGGCTACGAGCGAGTCGATGAACTCGGCCCACTCGGCCCGGGTCGCGGGCTGGCCCGCGATGCCGGGTCGCCGCTGCCAGGGCCGCGGTCCCTGAGCCCGCCGGTACTCGACGCCGAGCGCGTCGAGCCGGGGCAGGTGCTGCGCGAGCCGCCGGGAGAACTCTGCGAAGTCGCGTCCGCCCTCGCTCCACAGCGCCTCGGCCAGCGCGCACAGCCGCGGGTAGGCGAAGTAGTCGACGGTGCGCGGCGAGTCCATGTGCTCGGTCCAGATGTTGGCCTGACCGCCCAGGATTCGCGCGGCCTCGGCGCCGGTCAGCTCCTCCGGCACCGGGTCGAAGGCATAAACGTCCTCGACGGTGACTGGGACACCCACCGGTATCGGCTCCTCGGCGAGCTCGGACTGCCGGTAGTCGAGGTAGACCTGGTCGTCCGGGCAGGCGACCACGTCATAGCCGCGCCGCGCGGCCGTGCGGGCCCCGGTCATCCCGCGCCACGACGCGATGACGGTCCCGCCGGGCACTTCGCCTTCGAGCAGTTCGTCCCAGCCGAAGACGCGGCGGCCACGACTCGTCACGTGACGTCCGAGTTCGCCGAGGATCCAGCCCTGCAGGCCCTCTTCGCCGTCGAGGCC
The DNA here is from genome assembly GCF_000504285.1 of Actinospica robiniae DSM 44927. Taxonomy (NCBI): domain Bacteria; kingdom Bacillati; phylum Actinomycetota; class Actinomycetes; order Catenulisporales; family Actinospicaceae; genus Actinospica; species Actinospica robiniae. Next base: position 4,411,073 of record NZ_KI632511.1, read on the forward strand.
GCGCTCCCGGATGAGCTGCTGCGTACGCGGATCCGCGCGCCAGCCGTCCTTGGGGCACTCGTCGCCGCCCAGGCCTATATAAGGGGACGGAAACAGCTCCATGACTTCGTCGAGCACATCCCGGAAGAAGTCGATCGTCGATTCCTCGGCGTTGATCAGATGCGTGCTGATCCCCCAGCGGGTGCGCACGCGCGAGTCGCGTCCGATGTCGGTGCCGAGCTCCGGATACGCGGCGATGGCAGCCTCGCTGTGGCCGGGCAGGTCGATCTCGGGTACCACGACGATGTGGCGTTCGGCCGCGTACGCAACGATTTCGCGGATGTCCTGCCGGGTGTAGCAACCGCCGTGCGGACGGCCGTCGCCCGGCGAGTCCGGCGCGGCGCCGAGCTGGGATTCCCTGCGCCAGGAACCGATCTCGGCCAGCTTCGGGTAGCGCTGGATCTCGATGCGCCAGCCCTGGTCGTCGGTCAGGTGCAGATGCAGGGTATTGAGACGGTGCACGGCCATCAGGTCGATGAACCGCAGCACATCCCGGGTGGGCATGAAGTGCCGGGCCACATCCAGCATCACGCCGCGCCAGCGGAACCGCGGCGCGTCCTCGATCAGCACGGCGGGCACGCGCCAGTCGGCGTCGCTGACCAGGGCGCGCCGGTAGATCGCGGGCGGCAGGAGTTGGCGCACCGCCTGGCAGCCGTAGAACGCGCCCGCCGCGTCGCCCCCGGTGACGGTGATCCGCTCCGGCTCCACCTCGAGCCGGTAGGCCTCCGCGCCGAGCACGGGGTCCACCTGCAGCCGGATCGAACCGCCGCCGGCCGTGATCGGCAGCGGCAGCCCCGTCGCGGGCCGCAGCGCGCCCTGGAGCCAGTGCGCGAGGCCGGCGAGCGGCGGCTGCGCGGTGAGCGAGGTGGACGGGTCGAAGGTGAATGCGCCGGTGCCCGTCCGGGATCGGGCGGGACGGGGAAGCAGCATGTGAGCGTTCATCCCTTCACGGCCCCGGCGGAGACGCCGGAGACGAGCTTGCGTTGGACGAGGAGGAAGAAGACCACCACCGGCAGCGAGAAGACGACCGAGCCGGCCATCTGGCCACCGAAGTCGGTGCCGGTGTTCGGGGTGCTGAAGGTGGCCAGCCAGACCGGGAGGGTGTACTGGTTCTGCTCCTTCATGAAGGTGTAGGCGATCAGGTAGTCGTTCCAGGCGGTGATGAACGCGAACACGCTCGAAGCGATCACGCCCGGCGCGACCAGCGGGAACAGGATGCGGGTGAGCACCTGCCAGGTCGACGCGCCGTCGATGCGCCCGGCCTCCTCCATCTCGACCGGGACGGCCAGGAAGAACCCGCGCATCACCCAGATGGTGAACGGCAGCACCAGGGCGACGTAGGCGAGGATCAGCCCGAGGTAGCTGCCGATCAGGCCGAGCCGGTCGAACACCAGGAAGGTGGGGATCAGCAGGGCGGCCGGCGGCAGCATCTGGACGACGAGGACGCCGACCATCACGGCGCGCCGCCCGCGGAAGCGGAAGCGGGTGAGCGCCGCCGCGGCGAAGACGGAAAGCAACACCGCCGCCAGCACGGTCACCCCGACGACGATCACGCTGTTGCGAAGGTCGTCGCCGAACGAGGTCTGCGTCACCGCGACCCGGAAGTTGCCGAGGGTCGGGCTGCGCGGCAGGAACAGCGGCGTCGAGGTCATCACCTGCGACCTCGGCTTGAACGCCGTGTTGAGCATCCAGTAGATCGGAAACGCCCACACCAGGCAGAACAGGATCGCGGCGACGCGGGCGAGGTTGCCCCCGCGCGAGCGGCCGGATCCGCCGGGGCCGCCGCGGCGCGCGCGGCGCAGGGGTTGTGCGGTGCTCACAGGTCCTCCCCGGAACGCAGCAGGCTGCGGATGTAGGTGGCGGTCAGCCCGAGCAGGATCACGGTGGTGACCACGGCGAGGGCCGCGCCCTGCCCGACCCGGAAGGTGACGAAGGCGGTCTGGAAGGCATAGACGCCCAGGGTGGTGGTGGCGCCGTTCGGCCCGCCGCCGGAGACCAGCCAGATCTGGTTGAACACGTTGAAGTCCCAGATCACCGACATCAGGGTGATCAGCTTCAGGCTGGGCCGCAGGTAGGGCAGCGTGATCGACCACCACGCGCGCAGCTCTCCGGCGCCGTCGATGCGCGCGGCCTCGAGCGGCTCGGTGGGCATCTGGCTCAGCGCGGCGTAGAGGGTGAGCGCGATGAAGGGCACCGCCTGCCAGACGATCAGCAGCCAGATCTCCAGGTAGGCGAGCGTCGGGTCGTTCGCCCAGTCGGTCTGGGTGAGATCGCCGAACAGGTGCGTCTGCGTCAGCAGCCAGTTCACCACGCCGTATCCGGGCTGGAAGAGCCAGCTCCACACCAGCGAGGAGGCCACCGTCGGCATCGCCCAGGCCAGCACCAGCACGACCGTCGTGGTGGTGCGCAGCACCCGGCCGAGCCGGGTGAGCAGCTGGGCCACGCCGATGCCGACGAGCATGCTGCCGGCCACCATGGCGGCCGTGAACAGCACGCTGCGGATCAGGGCGTGCCAGAAGCCGGGGTCGGCGAGCAGATCGCTGTACTGGCGTGCGCCGGCCATCCGGTAGAAGCCGGTGAACAGCGAACGCTGGTCGTAGTCGGTGAACGAGGTGAACAGGAGGTAGCCGATGGGCGCGACGGTGAAGACCAGCATCACCAGGCCGGCCGGGCTCAGCAGCCACCAGGCGGTGCGGGCCTCGCGCCCGCGGCGGCGTCGGGAGGGGGCCGCCGGGAGCACGGACCCGGGGGAGTCCGTGCTCACCGGCTTCGCCAGCGTGTCCGTCATCAGTTCGCGGTGTTGAGGATCGGGTCGGCGGCCGAGTCGAAGGTGCCGGCCGCGCCCTGCGCGGTGGCGGTGCCGGAGGCGATCGAGGAGAACAGGTTATTGATGTTCTTGGCACCCTCGATCTGGGCCCAGTTCGGGCTGGCCGGGGTCGCCTGGGAGCTCAGGGCGGCGGTGAAGAAGGCCTGGTCGAGCGAAGGCACCGTGCCGGCGGCGGCCTGGATGGACTGGGCGCTGTTGGGGATCCAGCCGTCGTGCCCGACCACCCACTGCTGCTCGATCTGCGGCGAGGCGGCGATCTTCGCCCACTCCACCGCGAGTTCGGCGTCGGCGCTCTTGGCCGCGATGCCCCAGTCGGAGCCGCCGAGCATCACCGGCTGGTTGTGGCCGGACTGGCCCGGGAACGGGAAGGTGCCCAGATCCGCGTCGGTGAGCTTCGGGTTGTCCTTCTCGATGATGGCGAGCGAGCTGCTGGTGGACAGGATCGCCCCGGCATGCCCGTCGGCGAAGACCTGGTTCTGGTCCGGGGTGGTGGTGTCCAGGGTGCGCGAGCCGGCCGTGGAGTAGGCGTTCTCGAAGGTCTTGAAGGCGGCGAGTCCGGCCTGGGCCTTGGCGGAGGCGAAGCCGGAGGTCCAGGTGCCGTTCGCCTGCGTGGCGATCTGCCCGCCGGCGTCCCAGACGAACTGCATGCCGCCGTACCAGTCCTGGCCGGGCAGGTAGAAGGCGGAGAAGCTCGGCGAGTGGTTCGCCGCCTTGACCTTGTCCAGGTCCGCGGTCAGCTGCGCGTAGGTGGTGGGCGCGGCAGTGATCCCGGCCTTGGCCCACAGGGTCTTGTCGTAGATCACCGCGCGGGCGCCGGCGAATCCGGGCACCGCGTAGAGCGAGCCGTCGACGGTGGCCGGATCGACCAGACCGCCGAGCCAGGTCTGACCCTGCTTCAGGTCGGTGGCGTACGAGGAGAGGTCCAGCAGGCCGCCGTTGGTGGCGAAGCTGGCCACCTGGGTGTTGCCCAGGTCGAGCACGTCCGGCGGATTGCTGGTGGCGAGCGCGGTCGTGATCTTCGTGGTGATGTTGGTCCACTCCTGCACCTGCAGGTCGACCTTCGCGCCGGTGGCCTTGGTGAACGCGGAGTCGATCGCGGCGAGCGTCGCGGTGGAGTAGTCGCCGTCCATCACCCAGACCGTCAGGGTCTTGCCGGTGCCGTCGACCGCGGCGACCGAGCTCTGCGGCGCGTCCGCTCCGCCGCCGGCCGAGCCGGTCGAGCAGGCACTGAGAACCATGGCCGCGGCGCCGAGGACGGCGGCCGCGCCGATGCGTGTGCGTATCACGGGTGCACTCCTGGTTTCCGGGCGCGCCGAATCGACGCGCCTTACGATAGCGTCAGGTTTATCAATATATTTACTAACTGTGCGCCCGGAGCGGACGGCTCCGGGGTGGTACGTCTCAGGGCCGGCGGGCGGTGCGCTCCGGCGTCCGGTCCGGTCTCAGAACACGCCGAGTTCGCCGGCCAGCACCAGGCTGGCCGCGCCGATCAGGACCAGGTCGCGGTCGCCCGCCAGCGAGCGCAGCCGCAGCGCCGCGCTGAACGGCGCAAGCGTGCGTTCGCGCAGCGTGGCGCCGACGGAGTCGAGGAACGCGCCGTCCACCAGCTCCGGCGGTCCGGTCACGATGACCTCGTTGAGGTTGAGGGCGCACACGATCGGCGCGAGCACGACGCCGAGCGCCTGGCCCGCCGCGGCCAGCTCGGCCGCGCGCGCGGCCTCGGCCAGGCCCGCGACGCGGCGGCTCAGGTTCGCCGCGTCGATCAGCGGATCCAGGCACCCGCGCCGTCCGCACACGCACGGCTCGCCGGAGGAGTCGACCGTGACGTGTCCGATCTCGCCGGCGGCGAACTGCTCGCCCTCGACCAGCTCGCCGGCCACGACCAGCCCGGCGCCGACGCCGTGCTCGGTCGTGACGATCATCAGGTTGCGCGCCCGGGTGCCGCGGAAGTGCAGCACCGCCAAGGCCGCGGCGTTCACGTCGTTGCCGACGTACGCGGGCGCGCCGAGCAGCGCGGTCAGGTCCTCGGCCATCGGCCGGTCGAACCATTCCAGGTGCGCGGCGTGCCGCACCACCCCGCGGTCGTCCACGATGCCGGGCGAGCCGACGCCGATCCCCAGCACCCGCCGCGGCGCGGCATCGGCCAGGCGGCGGGCGAGTTCGAGCACGAGTTCGTACGCCTCCCCGCCCAGCGCGTCGCCGATCGGCAGCGAATCGCGGCGCACGACGGTGCCACGCAGATCGAGCAGCGCGCCGTGGAAGCTCTCCGCGCCGGACAGGTCCAGCGCCACCACGTAAGCGCCGGCGTCGTCGAGCTCGAGCAGGTTCGAGGGCTTGCCCACCCGCGCCCCGGCCCGCGGCCCGGTCTCCGCAACAAGACCCTCGGCGACCAGGTCGGCCACCAGCGCCGAGACGGTCGGCGCCGTCAGACCGGTGACCTTCCCGAGCTCCGGCCGGGTCTGCGCACCGTCGTGGTAGAGCGTGGCCAGCACCAGCGAGCGGTTGTGCACCCGGTTGTCCTGGGTGTTCGCCTTCACCCGCTGCGGCGCCTCCCGCGTCTGCGGAACCAGGTCGATCAGCCCACGTGCGCCGCCGCCCGCTCCCGCGGACGCCGAACCCCGCCGCTCCTCGCCCATGCTCCACCCACTCCGCTCCGTCGAGCTGCTTTTCTAAAGCCGCTTTAGTTATTGCGTGTGGTCGATGATGGCGGCTCCGCGGACGGGTGTCAAGGGTCCTGCCCCCGTCATTCGGGTGGACCCGGAGCCGTCCGCGATTGGCTTCGAAGAAGCCGGGTATCGGCCCGATAACACAAGCGACGGCCGTCCGGGCGTCACGCCCCGTTTGGAGCAGACATGTCAGAAGGCTTCCTCGCTAAGGCTCGAGAGCAGGCCCAGCACGGTCTGGCGCAAGGGAAGCAGAAGGTCGACGAGATGCAGCAGCAGCGGGCGGGCAACGACCTGCTGCGGAAGCTCGGCGCGGCCTACTACTCGGAGAAGAAGGGCCTCGGCACCGAGCAGGCGACCGAGAGCGCCCTCAGCGCCCTGGAAGCCCACATCACTGCGCACGGAGACGGCTTCCTGCAGGGCTAGCCACACCACAGCGTCACCGAAGGCGCGTCACAGCGAACGTCCGGACCTTGTCGGCGCCGGACGCCGCTGGCATGATCGCCGAATGACGAGCGACGAGGCCGCGCACGCGCCCGCACCGGGTTGGGACGCGATCACGAAGGTGTTCGACACCCTCTACCCGGCGGTCGAACCGAAGCACGTCGGCTACACGCCCGGGCTCGCATTCGGCAGTGGACTGCAGGGCTGCTCCGCCTACCGGGCGGCGGGCCACTGGCACTACGTTACCTACGGCCTCACCGAGCTCTGGGACAAGGAAGCCGACTCCGAGCCGTCCATCAGCGGCTGGGGCTACGAATTCACCATGCGCGTCCCCGTCCCCGCCCTCGATGACGAAACACCGCCGCGCTGGCCCTTCGCCCTGCTCGAGCAGCTGGCGAAGACGAGCAACCAGCACGGCACGTACTACGAAGCCGGCCATCGCATCGACGTCCGCCAGCCCGTCACCGGCCGGCCCGACACGGCGCTGACCGCCCTGGCCATCACGAACGACCCGCAGCTGCTCGAGCCGGTCGACAGCCCCAACGGGTCCTTCACCCTGCTTCAGGTCGTCGGAATCACCGCGCAAGAACTGGCCCGCATGAAGGCCACCAGCACCTCCGCAGTACTCGACGAACTCGCAGAGGCCAACCCGCTGCTCGTCACCGATCCGTCGCGCGCACCAGCCGACACGGGCCTGCAGAGTTAGCCGGGGCGGGCTGCGGTTTCAAGATCTCGCCTCCGGCGCGGGCCCTTCCTCGGAGAGTGCCGGGTTCGCGTGGGTGCCGGCGTGGCCGGGCGGGCTGGGGTTCGGGGCGGTCGGGTGCCGGGCGTGTGCCGGGCGTGTGCTCTCTCCTCGGCCGGTCCCCGGAGGCAATCAGGAACCTGCCGGGAGGTCAAGCGGCGGAGGCTTCCGCTCATGCTCGATCTTGCATCGCGCCGCTTGACCTCCCGGCAGAACCCTGATCGGGCTTCGCCTGCCCGACCGAGGAGAGAGCCCACCCCCTGAGGGGTGGTGCGAGCTGCGCTCGGGCCCGGTCCCGTAGCTCGGCCGCGCTCGATCCGGAAGAATCCTGCATCGCCGTTCTAGGAGGTGGGGCCGCGCTTGGTCCGGTTTCTGACAGTGAGCGAACGAACCGAGAACGCCACTGCGCACAAAACCGCCGCCGCGGACACCGCATCCACGGCATCGAGCCCGGCGCCCTTCCAGCCACGGAGCTCGGCGGCATTGCCGGTCAGATACGCCGCTCCGATGCTGCACAGCATCAGATCGCCTGCCAGGCCGCTACGGCGACCGGTACGGCGCCGCCGATACAGGAACGCCGACCCCTCAAGCAGCATGGCAACGCCAAGAGCCAACATTATCCATCGCATGCCGTACATGATCCGGGCCTGATAACCCGGACCGCAAGGCCCGTCCGTCGACGCGGCACCGCAGCTGTGCCGGGTTGGACGCGGTCAGTCGATTTCCCTGTTCTCCCCGTGCCTGCCGGCACCTTCGCACGCCGGGGAACACGCGCGAGTTCCCCGGAAACAGCCGGAATTTTCTTTATCTGGTAAACGCCGGATACGCGGTTTTTGTCGGTGATGGCATCTAGCATGGAAGCGTACGGGGATCGGGACTTGCGACGGGAGGGGCCGTGGACGCGATGGCTGGGCAGATGGCGTCAGGGGTATGGCCGAAAACGGTGCAGGAATTCCCCTCGGAATGCGATCGAGCCACGCGATCCCGCGGGCGGAATGAGCACCGGGTCGATCGCACCAGGGCGGTGCAGAATCCTTCCGCATCGAATGCGGCTGGCCGCGGGATTCTGCCGCGAGATCTGGGATCGGGATGCTCGGATCAGGGTGACGCAAGATCCAACATGAGGTGCGACCGGATCACCGACGCCTTCACACGGATCGAGAATCGGGATGGCCGGATCACGGCGATGCAGGATCCTTCCGCACCGAGCGCGACCGGACCACGGGCCGGGACCGGGCCCGAGCGCAGCTCGCACCACTCCCCAGGGGGTGTGCTCTCTCCTCGGTCGGGCAGGCGAAGCCCGATCAGGGTTCTGCCGGGAGGTCAGGCGGCGCCATACACAATCCACCACCATCGCGGGCCACCGCCGCTTGACCTCCCGGCAGGTCCCTGATTGCCTCCGGGGACCGACCGAGGAGAGAGCACACACCCGCAACCCCACCACCCCGAACCCCAGCCCGCCCCACCAACAACAGCACCCACCCAAACCCGGCAATCTCTCCGAGAGAAGGGCCCCAGCCGGAGGCGAAAGCTTGAAACCCCAGCTCACCCCGCCAACGCAACGGGTGGGCGGGTGGACAGAAGAACCAGGCGACGCGAAGCGCCCGCCCACGCCATGTCGACAAATCGTGCCACGCCCTTCGCCGGCCGGGGCGAGCTTGAGATGAGCACGTGAAACGACCTTTCCCCCCGTGCGTCAGGGCTGTACCATTCGGTGTCTGATTGTGGAGTCTCGGCTAATTCGGGTTGGGGAGCGGCGTGCGCACGCGAACTGCACTATTGACAGCACTGGGTCTCGGGATCGTCTTGGCATCGGGGCCTTCGGCCTCTGCGGCCACCGGGTCTACCGTCTCCACGTCTTCCGCGTCTGCATCTGCGTCCGCTTCCGCGTCAGCGAGCCCCAAGGCTTCCGCTACGCCGACGGTGTACTGCGGCACGAGCGACCTGCGGTGGTCGGTACCGTCCTCAGGCGCAACCGTTTCGGTCCCTTCCACCGGTGTGCGTGCCACCGTTGCGACGACGTTGCATAACTCCAGTTCGGCCGACTGCGGGGACAGCGGATTCATCATGCTGCTCATGGCGGAGGACGGCAGCAAGCCGAAGCCGACTCTTCAGTGGCGCATGGACGGCGGAGCGTGGCACAGCTTGGCCCTGACGTGGAACCCGGGCATCGTCAACGGCAACGCCTCCTGCGCCAGCCCTTGCTGGAAGACCGGGATGATCTCGTTCGATGTGCCGGCGCACGCGACCTACACGATCGATTTCGCCGTCATCTTCAATCCCGGCTCAGAGAGCTTCTTCTCCAGCGGCGTGTACTACACAGCCAACGCGATGGTCCCCGACGGCGTGGCCGGGCCGGAGGACGCTTTTTCTTACATGGACCCGAATGCCCCACTGAACGGCAGCTCCGGCAGCAGCTCGTCTTCGCACGGTTCCAGTGGCAGCTCGTCTTCGCACGGTTCGAGTAGTGGCTCGTCTTCGGGCAGTTCCGGCAGCAAGTCGTCTTCGAGCGGCTCGCGGACGGCGGTTCCGTCTCAGTCCGCCGTGGCGAGTCCCCATCCGAGCGTCAGCGCGACGCCCAGCCCGGCGGCCGACACTGCGACGGTCTCCGTCAGCTCTCCCCCGGCCAGCCTCGCGGCGTCGCCGAGTCTCGCTCCGGTCGCCGACGCGAAGGCTGGCGGTTCCGGCATGTCGGGCGACGTCCTATGGATTGCCATCATGGTGGTCGTACTCGCGGCCGGCGCCGGGTACGTACTGACGAGGCGTAGGCGCGGCAATCCGCCGCGGTCGGGCGCCTGACCTCGGCTGAGCCACGAGGCCGGTGGGGCCCCGGAGTCCGCACTCCCCGGGGCCCCGGATCTTAGGAGACCTTCGCGCCGGTGGCGAAGTCTCGGATGGAGCGGGCCATGTAGTCGACCATCTCGGTGGTCAGGCGCGGGTGCACGCCGATCCACAGGCTTCGCTCCGTGATGATGTCGCTCGTCGTCAGCTCGCCGGAGACGCGGTAGTGCGCGTCCTGGTACGCCGGGTGCCGGGTGAGGTTGCCCGCGAAGATCTGGCGGGTGCCGATCTTGCGGTCCTCGAGGAACGCGACGAGTTCGCGGCGGGTGAAGCGCGCGTCGTCGGACACCGTGAGCGGGAAGCCGAACCAGCTCGGATCGGCCCCTTCGGTCGCCCGCGGCAGGATCAGGCCGGGCACGTCGGCGAGCCCTTCCCGCAGCAGCCGCCAGTTGCGCCGGCGGGCCTCGCCGAAGCGGTCGAGCTTGGGCAGCTGGGTCAGGCCGAGGGCGGCCTGCAGGTCGGTGCTCTTGAGGTTGTAGCCGATGTGAGTGTACGTGTACTTATGGTCGTATCCGGCGGGGAGCGTACCCAGCTGCCAGTCGAAGCGCCGATGGCAGGTGTTGTCCACTCCCGGCTCGCACCAGCAGGCGCGGCCCCAGTCCCGGACCGACTCGGCGATCTTCGCGAGCATCAGGCTCTTGCTGGCGACGCAGCCGCCCTCGCCGGTAGTGATGTGGTGGGCCGGGTAGAAGCTCGAGGTGGACAGGTCGCCGAAGGTGCCGGTCAGCGAGCCGCGCAGCCGGGAGCCCAGCGCGTCGCAGTTGTCTTCGATCAGCCAGAGTCCGTGCTCGCGGGCGATCTCGGAGATCCGGTGGGCGTCGAAGGGGTTGCCCAGGGTGTGGGCGAGCGCGATCGCCTTGGTGCGCGGGCCGATCGCCGCCTCGACCGCCTCCGGGGTCGCGTTGTAGGTGCCGAGCTCGACGTCGACGAAGACGGGCACCAGGCCGTTCTGCAGGATCGGGTTCACCGTGGTGGGGAACCCCGCGGCCGCGGTGATCACCTCGTCGCCCGGCTGCAGTCTGCGCTCGCGCAGCCGAGGCGAGGTGAGCGAGGTCATCGCGACGAGGTTGGCCGAGGAGCCCGAATTGACCAGGAGGGACTTGCGCACGCCGAGCATCCGGGCGTAGGCGCGCTCGAAGTCCTTGGCGATCGGCCCGGAGACGATCCGCAGGTCCAGCGCCGCGGCCACCAGGGCGACCCGGTCCTCCTCCGCCAGCACGGCGCCGGCGGGGAGCAACGGGGTCTGCCCGGGCACGAACTGCTTCGGGAACTCGAGCAGCCGGTGCAGTTCGCGCGTGGCCCGCTCGACCCGCCGGCGCGCCTCGGTGACCTCGTCGTCGAGCGTGGGCAGCGGAGCGAGAGCCGCGTCGAACTCCGCGGAGTCCCGCAACTCCGTCGTGGTCAAGGTCATCGGGCCACCCCCGCGAGAACGGAGCGGTCGGTGGCGACCGCGTCTTCGATGAAACGCACCGTCTGGTCCGTCGAGGGCGCCAGCAGCATCTGCCTGCGCAGCCCGGTCACCGCCGTGTGGAACCGCTCCTCCTTGCGCAGCGCCGCGGCCGCCTGAGCCACGGACTGCGCGGTCAGCTGCTCCGAGTGGAGGCTGATCCCCGCGCCCACCTCGGCGACCCGGTCAGCCTGCTGATACTGGACGCACATCAGCGGAACCACCAGGGCGGGGATGCCGTGCGCCAGCGAGGCGAGGACGCTGCCCGCCCCTCCGTGGTGCACGACCAGCTCGCAGTGCGGCAGGACCCAGTTGAGCGGCACGTCGCGCACGAGCCGGACGTCCCCGGGCAGATCCTGCGCCTCGAGCCGGGCGCCCGCGGCGACGACGATCTCGAGATCGAGGCCGCGCAGCCCCTCGATCACCGAGGCGAGCACCGAGCCGTGGTCGCCCTTGATCGGGACGTTGCCGAGGGTCACGCACACCCTCGGCCGCTTCGGCTCGGCCAGCAGCCAGTCGGGCACGATTCCCGTGCCGTGGTAGGGCGCCCAGCCGAAGTGGCGGATCGGGCGCTCGTAGTCGCGCTTCTGCAGGCCCGGCGGGCAGATGTCGATCTCCATGATCGGCCCCGGCACGCCGTCGGGCAGACCCCAGGACTGGTGCAGCGGTTCGAGCGCGCGAGCCGCCGGCGCGTCGATCCCGCCCGGAGTGGCGAGCCCCCAGCCGTGCACGACGGTCGGTATGCCGAGCCGGGCCGCGGCGATCGGGCCCGCGTACTCCCACTCGGAGGTGATCACGAGGTCGGGGCGCCAGCGTTCGGCGAGGGCCACGACCCCGGGAGTGTGCCGCTCGCTGGTCGGCACGTAGAAATCGACGACGTGCTGGGCGAGGGCGTCCACCCCGGCCTGCTGCGTGCTCGCGGCGGCGTCGACCCGGGTGATCTCGCCCAGGCCGGGGCCGTCCCCGACGGACGCCGCGGACAGTCCGCTGGACGCGGCGACCGCGCGGAAGGGGCCGCCGGCCGCGATCAGCACCTCGTGCCCCGCGTTGCGAAGGCTCCAGAGCAACGGGACCATCGGATACAGGTGCCCGTGATTCGGCGCCGTAGTGACCAGAACTCTCATGCGTCCCCCAACTCGCGAAACGGTGTCGATAACCCCGCCTGCCCACACAGGCGAATCGGCTTTCGCCCAGGATGGCTTCGACAGGGCCCTGAGTCGACTGGAGGGGAGCGAGTGACGCGGACTGCTCGGAGTCGGCGGGTGAAGTCCGTTAAGTCCGGCCTCTGAAATCAGGTTCCCGTCTCCGGTGATCGGCGACTTGACGTTCAGCGACGCCGTATCCGCCGCTTTCGGGGCGCCCTGCGCCCGCCTTGTTGACCAGGTGAGGCCGCGCTGCGGATGGTGTTGGTCGAGGTATTCGCGCCTGAGAGGAAACGAGGTCCGGCGCTGACATGTCCGAGATCCAAGCACTGAGATTCCTGATCGCGGCATCCGGAGACCGGGTCCTGATGGACCGGTACAACCGGCGTGATCTGACCCAGCTGGTCTTCCATGCCAAGCACGACGGCTTCGACTTCACCGCCGAGGAACTCGCGGCGGTCGTCGGCCCGCTGGAGATCGGCGTCATCCTGGAAAAGGACGGTGAGAGCGTGGACGAGGCCAGTTCGCTGTGGCGGCGGATGTGGGGCCGCCCGCATCTGGAGTACGTGGCCGAGGCGGTGATCAGCCGTTTCACCCGGGCCGAGCTCGAGTCCTCGCAGGCGGTCGTGGCCGAGGAGGCGCGATGAGCGGGAACGCGACGACGGGCACGGCCGGCGGCGCGGACAACGTCATCGCCTTCATCCGGCTGCTGAGCACCCGCCCCGATCTCCTCGAGCGGCTGAGCCCGCTGCCCAAGTCCGAGGTGCTCGAGCAGGCCGCGGCGCTGGGCCTGCCCTTCGCCGAGGCCGACTTCGACCCGCTGGTCTGGGGTCTGGAGATCAAGCTCGCCGAGTGGCGCGAAGAGGCCTTCGACGGCAACTTCCCGCTGTGGCGCACGATGTGGGGCCGCACCTACCTGGAGTACCTGGTGGCCGACCTCCTGCCCGCCTTCGAGGAGACCGGGCTGGTCCGGTAGTGAAGAGGGAGGGGAGAGCGAGATGACGGTGAGCACGGAGGAATTCGACTACGTGGTCGTCGGCGGCGGGACGGCCGGGTGCGTCCTGGCCGCCCGGCTGTCCGAGGACCCGGACGTCACGGTGCTGCTGCTGGAGGACGGCCCCGCGGACACGCTGCCCACGCTCCGGGACGCGCGTCTGGGGTCGGTGCTCTCCCTGTGGGGCGACCCGGCGGTCTCCCGGGTGCACCGGAGCGTGCCCCAGCCCGGGCTGCTCGGCCGGGAGATCGACATCCCCCAGGGCCGGGTGCTGGGCGGCGGCAGTTCCATCAATGCCCTGCTCCACGTGTGGGGCCACCCGCTCGACTACGCGGACTGGGACCCGCAGGGCAAGGAGGGCTGGTCGTACCCGGATCTGCTGCCCTACTTCCAGCGCGCCGAGACCTACCGGCCCGGGGCCGTACCGGTTCGGGCCGGAGCCGGACCCGCCGGGGACGCGCGCGGCCTGAAGGGCCCGTTGGGCGTGGTCGGACTCCAAGCCCCGGCGGAGGTCTCCACCGCCTTCATCCGCGCGGTCGCCGGGTGGCCCTCGGCCGGCGGCGTGGTCGCGGATCACAACACGAAGCCGGATCCCGGATCCGGCTTCTACTACCAGTCCGCGCGGGAGCCGGGCGGGGTGCAGCGTTCGAGCGCCGCGTCCGGCTACCTCGCCCCGGCCTCCGGCCGGCCGAATCTGAGCGTGCGCACGGCGGCGCGGGCCACCCGGCTGCTCTTCGAGGCGGACCGCGCAGCCGAGGTCGAGTACGCGCACGAGCCGGGCCGGGCGGAGTCGCGGATACTGCGCCGGACCAGAGCGCGGCGAGAGATCCTGGTGTGCTGCGGCGCCCTCGCCACGCCGGGGCTGCTCGCCCGTTCCGGAGTCGGGCCGGCCGAGCAACTGCGAGAGTTGGGCTTGCCCGTGCTCGCCGACCTGCCCGGCGTGGGCCAAGGCCTGCAGGACCACCTTTTGTTCGGAGTCGGCTACGGCAGCACGCGTGCCCTGCCCGATTCCGAGCTGCTGGCGGAGGCAGGGCTCTTCCTGCGCAGCGGGATCGGCGACGCGGGCGGCCCGCCGGATCTGCAGTTCTTCTTCGGTCCGGTCCAGTTCGTGCCGGACGCGTACCGGGCGGACGGTCCGGGCTTCACCCTGGCTCCGGTGCTGCTGCACCCGGCCAGCCGCGGCGAGGTGCGGATCGCGAGCGCCGACCCCTTCGCCGACCCGATCGTCGATCCGCGGTATCTCTCGGCCGAGCAGGATCTCGCCGTGCTGGTGCGCGGCCTGGAGCTGGCCCGGGAGCTGATCGCCCGGCCCGAGCTCGACGGCTTCCGTGGCCCGGAGCTCGCGCCCGGGACCGGCGTCGTCGCCAGGGCCGGGCTCGAGGACTACGTCCGCCGCTACGCGTCCACGGTGTGGCACCCGGTGGGCACCGCCCGGATGGGGGCCGACCCGGACGCCGCGGACGAGCCGGCCGTGGTCGGGTTCGACCTCGCCGTCCACGGTGTGCGCGGGTTGCGGGTGGTCGACGCCTCGGTCATGCCGTCGCTGCCGAGCGGCAACACCAACGCGGCCACCGTCGCGATCGCGGAGAGGGCCGCCGCGCTCATCCGCGGCACGCACGGCGCCTAGTGCTCCCACCGACGTCCAGAAGGGTACACACATGAGCGACCACTACGATTTCGTGATCGTGGGCGGCGGCGCGGCCGGGCTGGTGCTGGCCAACCGCCTGTCCGCGGACGATCAGGCCCGCGTGCTGGTGCTCGAGGCCGGCCCGGACGAGTACACCGACGTCCACCGCGATCCCGAGCGCTGGGCCCAGGTTTCGCTGAGCTCGGGCGACTGGGCCTACCTCTCCGTGCCGCAGGCCGAGACCTACCAGGACCGGGTCTACCTCGCCGCCGGCAAGGTGCTCGGCGGCTCCTCCACCATCAACCACCTGATCCACATGCAGGCCTGGGACGCCGACTTCGACGCCTGGGCGTACCAGGGCGCGGCCGGCTGGTCGGCGCAGGACGTGCGGCCCTACTTCGAGGGCATCGTGGAGTCCGGCGGGGGCCCGCTGCCCAGCCTGGACGCCGGCCAGGCCGGAAACCCGCTCTCCCAGGCCTTCATCGACGCCTGCGTCGAGCTCGGCTACCCGCGCTTCTCCGACTACAACACCGGGGAGAGCGGCGTCGGCTGGCACCGGCAGAACATCAAGAACGGCATGCGGCACACGGTGCGGGCCGGCTACTTCGATCCGGTGCGCTCGCGGCCGAATCTCACCGTGCTCGACCGGGCGACGGCATCCCGGCTGCTGTTCGAGGGCAAGCGCTGCGTCGGCGTCGAATACCTGCGCGACGGGGCGGTGCACCAGGTCGCCGCGGACACCGAGGTGATCCTGAGCGCCGGTGCGATCGAGTCGCCGAAGCTGCTGGAGCTCTCCGGAGTGGGCGCCGCGGACCAGCTGGCGCGGCTCGGCGTGCCCACGGTGCTCGACCTGCCCGGCGTGGGCGAGGCCTTCCAGACCCAGCCCTTGGTGATCGGTCCGAGCGGCTACATGGACCGGCCCGGGCCGAACGTCGGAACGGCGAACGAGCCGGTGCTGTTCTGGAATTCCGCACCGGGTCTGCCCGCGCCCGACATGGAGCTGTGGTTCCTGCCCCGGGCCCCGTGGGGGGACACGCTGCTCAAGACCCTGATCGAGTGGAAGAACACCGGTGGCGGCGCCATCAACGTGACCGAGCCCGCGTACATCGACCCGCACGTAGTGCTGCTGCTCGGTGCCGTCGTGCGCCCGCTCTCGCGCGGTTCGGTGCACGCGGTGTCCACCGACGCGACGGCCGCGCCGGCCGTGGACCCGGCCTACTACCGCGAGCCGGGAGATCTGGACCTGGCCGTGCGGATCGCCGAACTCGGCCGCGAGGTGCTCGCGCAGGCGCCGCTGGCGAAGGGCTGGGGCCTGGTCGAGGCCAGCCCCGGACCGGGTCTCGTGGGCAGCGGCGGGCTGCGCGAGTGGGTGCGCCGCAACACAGGGTCCTTCCACCACTACAGCAGCACCTGCCGGATGGGGGTGGACGGCGACGCGGTGGTGGACCTGCGGCTGCGGGTGCGCGGCGCCGAAGGGCTGCGCGTGGTCGACGCCTCGGTGATGCCGAGCATGCCCTCCGGCCACACGCACGCCACGACGGTGATGATCGCCGAGCGCGCGGCCGAGTTCATCGCCGAGGACCACGCGCGCTGAATAAGGGCTCTACAGGGTCCGGATCCGGATCCGCCCCTTCCGCCGCGGGCCGCCGCCCGCGGCGGGTTCCCCTTGCCGGGAACAGATTCGTTCCAGAGCCGAACAGACCGAACAGACCGAGCAGACCGAACAGACCGAGCAGTCTCGACGAGAGAAGGAGAACCCCATGATCCATCAGTTCATTCTGGCCGCGCCGAAGCCCGGGCTGAGCGCCGAGGCGTTCCAGGAGTACTGGCGCACGGTGCACGCCGTGCAGTACGCCTCCCGCATTCCGCAGATCCGCAAGTACCTGATCGACACCCGGGTGGCGAACCCGGTGGAGCTCGGCGAACCGCAGCTGCCGCACCAGGGCATCGCCGAGATCTGGCTCGCGAACGGGGAGGAGCAGCTGGCGTCGCTGCAGACCGAGGAGTTCCTGCAGGGCGCGCGGCTGGACGAGCCGAAGTGGGCCGCGTTCTGGCTCACCCTGGTGCTCGACACCACCGCCCACGAGATCCTGCCGGCCGCCGCCGCGCGCACCGACCAGGTCGTGTGGACCGTGCTGCACAAGCGCAAGCCCGGGCTGGCGCTGGCCGAGTACCGGGAGCGCTCCCTGCAGGAGTACGCCCCGGCCGTGGCCAAGCTGCCCGGTCTGCGGCGCTACCAGCACAACCACGTGAACGACGGCGCCTACGTCTTCGGCGAGTCCTCGTTCGACAGCGTCGAGCAGCTCTGGTTCGACGATGTGGAGCAGCTGGTCGCGGCCGTGCGCTCGCCGGAGTACTCGGAGTCGGTGGAAGCCGCCCGCGCGGCGCTGCTCGACCCGCGCTACACCTTCTCGCTGACCGGGCGTCAGCACTGGATCATCGGCCCCGAGGCCCGCTGACCCGGCGGCGCCGCCCGCGCTCGACGACCCGAAGAAAGAGCCTGTCCCCACTGCCGGAAGGCAGTGGGGACAGGCTCTTTCACACAGCGGGCGGGCGAACGCCGCTCACGTCCCGGCCACCGGAGCCGGCTCCGCGGCCGACGCGTCGGCCTCTGCTCCGACCGTCGCCTGCGTCGCCCGCGGGCGACGCTCGAGCACGGCCACCGTCAGCGCGATCAGCAGGCCGACGAGGGCGATACCGAGGTCGACGGCCAGGCCCGGGCGGTAGCCGCGCAACTGCGCGGACGCGCTCGAGCCGGCGCCGCTCTCCGCGGAGACCACCGCCGAGACCGCCGCCAGCAGCACCGCGCCGCCGATCTGGAACGAGGCGTTGACCAGTCCCGAGGCCATGCCCTGCTCCTGCGCCGCCACGCCGTTGGTGGCCTGCACGGTCAGCGACGGGAACACGAGCGCGAAGCTCAGACCGACCAGGGCCACCGAGGGCAGCACCAAGCCCGCATAGCTGTCGTGCTCACCCATCCGCAGCAGGTTCGCGTAGCAGCCCGCGAGCAGCACGAAGCCGAGGACGGAGAGCTTCGCCGGGCCGAACCGGCCCATCAGCCGGCCGATCCGGGTGGAGCAGAGCGCGACCAGGACGCCCGCGGGGAGGAAGGCGAAGGCCATCTCCAGCGCCGACCAGCCCAGCACGGACTGCAGGTAGAGCGTCGCGATGAACTGATATCCGGTGTAGGTGCCCATGAAGATGAAGCCCGCGATGTTGCCCGCGGCCAACGCCGGCGAGCGCAGCAGTCCCAGGCGCAGCAACGGATTCGCGACCTTCAGCTCGATCACGATGAAGGCGGCCAGCAGCGCAGCGGCGGCGACCAGCGAGCCGATCGTCCGGGTCGAGGCCCAGCCCGCGTTCGGGGCGTCGCTGACCGCGTAGACCACCAGCAGCAGCCCGGCCGTGACGGTGATCGCGCCGGCCGCGTCGAAGCCGCGCCGCGCGGGACGCGCGTCCGAGGCGTCCCGCGGCACCAGCATGTAGCCGGCCACGAGCGCGATCAGCGCGATCGGCGCGGGGAACAGGAAGGTCCAGCGCCAGCTCAACTCGGTCAGCAGGCCGCTGAGCACCAGCCCGAGCGAGAAGCCCGCGGCGGCGCAGGTGGTGTAGATGCTGAAGGCGCGGTTGCGCTGCGGCCCCTCGGCGAAGGAGGTGGTGATGATGGAGAGCCCGGCCGGGGCGGTGAATCCGGCCGTCACGCCCTTGACCACCCGGCTGACCACGAGCAGCGAGCCGGCCGTGGCCACGGCGCCGACCAGGGAGGCGACGGCGAAGACGCCGAGCGCGACCAGGAACACGCGGCGCCGGCCGAGCAGGTCGGCGCAGCGGCCGCCGAGCATGAGGAATCCGCCGTATCCGAGCACGTATCCGCTCACCACCCACTGCAGCGTGGAGGTGTTCAGGTGCAGTTCGGTACGGATCGAGGGGAGCGCGACGCCGACCATGGAGACGTCCATCGCGTCGAGGAACATGGCCGCGCAGAGCACAGCGAGCATTCCCCACAGGCGCGGGCTCCAGCGGGCCGCGTAGGGGGGAGCGGAGAGATTGGACATGACGGTTCTCTCTTGTCTAGTCGGTACGCGGGAGGCGCGGGTGGGGTCCCGGCCCGCGGGGACGGGTGGGCCGCGGCTCGTGGAGCTGAGCCGCGGCCCGGGGTACGGCAGGGGTCAGCGAAGCCCGACACCCGCTTCGCGCAGGGCCTCGGCGGCCAGGTCGATCTGCGCCGGGTCGGCGCTGGTGGGGAACAGCACGAGCTGTCCGCAACCGGCGTCCGCGAAGTCCGCCGCGCGCTTGCGCAGCGTCTCCTCGTCCGTGATGGCCAGGGAGACGGCGTAGTCGACGTAGTCGGCCGGGAAGTGCCGGTAGTGCGCGCGCAGGTAGTCCTCGGCCTGCCGCGCGGCGTCCGGGCCGAGCGCGAAGTACTGCGCGAACTTGAACACCGGCGCGCCCTCCCGCCCGGCCGCGGCCCAGGCCGAGCGCACCTGCTCGGCCGACGCGGTGAAGCCCTCGGGCAGCGCGTCGCCGCCGACCCAGCCGGCGCCGAGCCGTGCCGCCCGGGCGAAGGCGGCCGGGGTGTGGCCGCCGATGAGGATCTCGGGGGCGCCGACGGGCAGCCGGCCCGAGACGGTGCGGCCCTTCTCGTCCGCCTCCCCGGCCCACACGCCGCGCATGGTGCCGAGGACGGTGTCGAGCCGGCGGCCGCGCCCGGCGGCGCTCAGGCCGACCAGCTCGTAGTCGCCGGGGTTGCCGCCGAGTCCGACGCCGAGCGAGAGCCGGCCGCCGGAGATCTTCTGCACGGTGGCCGCCTGCCGGGCCAGCTGCCGTCCGTCGCCGCGCAGCGCGGGCAGCAGCACGTAGGTCAGCAGGCCGATCCGCGAGGTGACGGCCGAGGCCGCGGCGAGGGTGGCGAGCGGTTCGAAGCTCTCCGCGCTGAGCCGGTCGAGCGCGGCGAGCGCGGCGAAGCCGCGCAGCTCGGCGCGGCGGGCGTAGGCCAGCAGGTCCGGGCCGCCGACCTGGGCCACGGTGGTGGGCAGGCCGATCGCGATGTCCATGTCGGGTTCTCCTTTCGCGTGGATGCGTACGGGCCGTTCCGGCCGGACAGCCCGCGCGGCGCTTTGGCCGGCGGGCTGCCTCGGTCGCGGTCCGGCGCCTGAGATCAGGGCGCTGTGACCGACTGCGAGTGGCGGAAGACGTTCAGCGGGTCCCAGCGGGCCTTGACCCGCTGGAGCCTCGGGTAGTTGTCCTTGAAGTAGAAGGTGTGCCAGGGCACGCCGGACCGGTTGTATTCCGGGTCGACGATGTCCATGTCGGGCGTGTTCACGTAGCAGCCGTCGTACTGCTCGCCGGGAACCGGGTAGCCGCCGGTCTCCGCGAACAGCTCGCCGTAGAGCCCGCGCGTCCAGGCCAGGTTCGCCGCGTCGCCGTCCTTGCCGGGCCACAGCACCTGGAACAGGTTCAGGAAGATGTGCTCCCGGTGGGCGTTGGCCGTGGCGTCCGGGGCGGGCGCCGCGATCTGACCGCCGCCGAAACCGACCATGGCGAACACCGCGGTCGGGTTCTCCAGCTCCGGCGAGGTCAGGTAGCGGTGGATGATCCCGATCTGCTCGGCCGTGTAGCCGGACTTGAGGTAGGCCGACTTCAGGCAGTTGCGCTGGGTCGGGTTGTTCAGCGGCGGCTGACTGGTCGCCAGGATCTTCACGGCGCGCAGCCAGGGCAGCTCGCGCGCGGTGAACAGCTCCGGCAGCGGCGGGTACTCGAAGCTTGGGTTGTCCGCGGGGACGGTGTCCGCACGCACGCCCTCGAGCATCGCGGCCATGTACTGCGCGTAGAGCTCCCGGGCGCCATCGACCGCGGCGTCCACCTGCGTGATCAGGTTGATCACGCCCGCGGACACGTGGTTGAGCAGCAGGAAGCCGCACAGCGCCGTCTTCGGGTCCTGCGGCGAACGGTGCTGCTCGTGCCAGCGCTGGTAGTTCGACACGAGGCGGCCGAACTGCTCGCGGTCGAGCTGGGCCCAGGGGATGGCGCACGCGTTGAGCAGGACGTTCTTCGGCGGGTTGATCAGCTGCTCGCCCGGCTCGTGCCCGGTCGCGCCGGGGGCGCGGAACCAGAACCGGGTGACCACGCCGAAGTTGCCGCCGCCGGCGCCGGTGTGGGCCCACCACAGGTCGTGGTTCGGGTCCTGCGGATCCCGGCCGGCGACCACCGCGCGGGCGGTGCCGTCCGGGTCCACCACGACCACTTCGACGGCCTCGATGTAGTCGGCGACCACACCGTGCTGCCGGGAGAGGAAGCCGTATCCGCCGCCGAGGGCGTGTCCGCCGATGCCGACCGAGTAGCACAGGCCGGCGGGCAGCGCGACGCCCCAGTTGCGGAAGAGCGTCTCGTACATGTTGAGCATGCGGGCGCCCGAGCCCACCGAGAAGGCGCGGCGGGCCGGGTCGTACTCGATCTGATCGAGCCCTGAGACGTCGATGATGGTGCGCACTTCGGAGTTGAAGACGAAGTCGGCGAAGCAGTGTCCGCCGGAGACGACGGACAGGCGCTTGCCGGCGCGCACCGCCTCCTGCACCGCCTCGACCACCTGCGCGGTGGAGCGCACGAGGCGGATCTCGTCCGGGTTGGCGGTGAAGCGCGCGTTGTGCCCGACGGTGAGTTCGGCGTAGCGCTCGTCGCCGGGGCGGACGGTGAGCGCCTCGAGAGCTGTCCGGGTGTCGGCGTCGGACCCCGCGAGGCGCGGGGCGATGCCGTCGGCTATGTCGACCACTGGCGTGGTCCTCTCTGTCCTTTCCGGCGCGGGGCCGGGACTGCGGAACCGGAGTCAGGCCCTTGCGGGGAACTGGACGCTCGCGCTGTACTGCAGCATCCCGAGCAGCGCGAGGTCCGGGTACTTCGCCTCGATGGCCGCGATCACGTCCTGCGGGCCGGAGGCGGTGGACAGCGCCGCGTCGAAGTCCTCGAGGTAGGCGCGGTTGAACGCGATCAGCGCGGCCGCGTCTTCGATCGCGTTCGGGCCCTGGTGTCCGGCCACGATCCGCTCGGGGGCGAGGGCGGAGACGGCGTCGAGCGAGTCGAGCCACAGCTTGCGCGCCTTGACGTCGGTCTCCACCAGTCCCAGGTGGGCGCCGTTGTACAGCAGGTCGCCGGCGATCACCGTGCGCAGCGCGGGGATGTGCACCAGCGTGGTGTCGGCGGTGTCCCCCTGCGCGAGGGTGACCAGGGCGATGCGGTGGCCTTCGAGCTCCAGGTCCTCGGCCTGCTCCACCGGGAGCGTCGGGATCGTCGGCACGTCGTTGCCGAACGGCTCGGTCCAGCCGTCGAAGTTGCCCTGCGAGGAGGCTATGCCCCGGGCCACCACCGGCGCCGCGACCACGCGCGCCTCCGGGAAGGCCTCGAGCAGGGCCGGGGCGCCGTAGTAGTGGTCGGGGTGCTTGTGGGTGACCACGATCGCGGTCAGCGTTCGCCCGGAGTCGAGGATCCGGGCGGCCAGCCGGCGGCCGGCGGACAGCGTCAGCTGCGCGTCCACGACGATCGCTTCGCGCCGGCCCAGGATCAGCGCGGAGGTGACGTGGAAGTTGTCCTCGCCGGCGACGAAGACGTCGACCGACAGGTCTGAGGTGTCAACCATGGATAGCCCTTCGGGATTCGATGATGCGTCGGTTTCGGTGCCGCGGCGGTCAGGCCATCGGGTGCTTGGCGAAGAAGTCCCCGAGGATCTCGCCGACCGCCTTCGGGTTCTGCAGCTGCAGGCCGTGGCCCGCGCCGAGCACGCCGGCCCGCTCGGCCTGCGGGAAGAAGTCGAGCAGGAAGCTGTGGACCTCGCGGAAGCCGGGCATGTGCGTCTCGCTGTGCTGGCCCAGCACGCTGAGGATCGGCATGGCCGGCTTGTCCGGGATCAGCTCCGCGGCCTTCGCCATGGTGAAGTCCCAGCCGCCGAGCGAGGAGAAGTCGACGCCGAAGGTGATGTCGGCGACCTCCTCGACCCGCTGCCACACGTCCAGCGGGCAGGTCAGCTCGACCGCGGAGAGGTAGTCCGGGCCGCACACCGCGGTCATGTACGAGGTCTGCGCGGTCAGCCGCTCGCCGGCCTGGTAGCGGCCGAAGGCGGCGATGGCGGCGTCGTTGTTCACCTTGACCGCGGCCTCCTCCTCGCGGGGCAGGTACGGCTCGAGCAGCGCCGCGGAGTGCACCCGGTCGGCGTGCGCCCGCAGGAACTGGAAGCCGATCACGCCGCCGAAGGAGTAGGCGACCAGGTGGACCTTGGCGATGCCGAGGTGGTCGAGCAGTTCGGCCGCGTGGTCCGCCATCTCCTCGATGGTCAGGCCGTCCTTCTCCAGGGTGCTGCCGTTGTAGCCGGCCCGGTAGTAGCTGATGAACTGGTACTTCTCCAGCAGTTCCGGGGAGAAGCGGACCAGCGGGGTGACCAGTCCGTCGGCGATGGAGGTGCAGTGGATGAGCAGGACCGGCTCGCCCTGCCCGACGACGGTGTACTTGAGTTCCGCGTCCTTGACCCTGGCCGTCTTGTCGTGCTCGAGCTTCCAGTCCCGGCCGAGATACAGCGCCGTGCTGCTCATGGAAAACCCTTTCCTTCCGCATCGTCTCCGTTCGAGACCGCGGAGTGTCTATTCGGCGAAAGTGCCTCGGAACTCAGCGTGGCAGCCGGTCAATGCGGCGCCAATGCGAGGAGGCTGATTGATCCGGAAAGCGTCAGGTCGGGCCGGTGGTTTCGTCAATACACCGCGATCCGGGTCCCGGAGCCGGAAATCCAATCATCAGGGTTCGAAGTCATCAGAATACTTCAATCGCGCAGACGCCGCCCCGGCGGTCGTCCGTCAGGACGAAATCCGTCGGGGCGGCTGCGCGCGGTGCGGTGAATCAGCCGACGAGTTCCGCGGACAGCTTCCACAGCCGCTCGGCCCGCTCCGGGTCGATCGCGTAGGGCATCACGTAGCCGTTGGGCACCGTGCCGGGCTCGGTCCACGGCTGCGCGACGGCGCAGTCGTCGAGGTAGCTGCCGCCGCGGCCGGCCAGTTCCGGCGCGAGCGCCGCCCAGACGCTGGTGGCCGCGCCCTGCTCGATGCTCTTCCAGCCGGGCGGGGTGAGCCGGTTTCCCTGCTGGTCCGCCCAACCCCAGTCGCGCAGCTGGTCGGCGGGCATGTGCCGCTGCAGGCCGGACATGATCGCGCCGGGCATGACCGAGAACGCGGTGATGCCGTCGTCGCCGTAGTGCGCGCTCAGCCCGACCGCGTGCAGGGCGTTCGCCGTCTTGGACTGGCCGTAGGACTCCCACGGCTCGTACTCGCGGTGCTGGTAGTTCGGGTCGTCGAAGTCGATGTCGCCGCGGCGGTGCGCCCGCGAGGAGAGCACCACCACACGCGCCTCGTCGGCCGCGCGCAGCAGCGGGAGCAGCTGCTCGGTCAGCGCGAAGTGGCCCAGGTGGTTGACTCCGAACTGCATCTCGAAGCCGTCCTCGGTGCGGGTGAGCGGCGTGGCCATCACTCCCGCGTTCGCGATCAGTGTGCTGATGGGGACGCCGGCGGCCTTGCGGCGCTCGGCGAACTCGCGGACCGAGCGCAGGCTGGAGAGGTCGAGATGGTCGTACTCGATCTCGCCCGCGTCCGGACCGGCCGACACGCGCAGCGCCGCGAGCAGCCGCGGCCCGGCCTCCGGGGAGCGGCCGGTGACGAGCACCCTGGCGCCGGCCGAGGCCAGGGCCCGGGCGGTCTCCTCGCCGAGCCCCGAGGTGGCTCCCGTCACGACCACGGACAGACGGCTCAGATCCCGGCCGCGCACGACGTCCCGCGCGGTGCTGTCGCTGCCGAACCCGGCTTCGCCACTCATTTCTCTACCGCCTTGTCGTAGAACAGTTCTGACGTGAAGCCTAGAGTCGGCGCGGCCGACTTCCGGCGATCGAGGCGGCTTCGGCGGTACTACGTCAAGTTCGCGGCCGTGCTTTCCAAAGTACGGCAGAGTACGTGCCACCAGCACGAAATCGAACGATGTTATCAAGTTTCATCGAGCATGTGACGTTCTCCCCCGTTCCTGGCCCCGGCGTCTCGACGCTCCGCGCGTGATCGGCGAGAGTTCGAACGAGCGGTTCGCCCGCTCTCGTGAACTCGACGCCTTAAGGAGCAACCTGATGCCCCGCAAGAACGCCGTCCGCGTACTGGTGGTCCTGTCCGAATACGGATACTGGGGGGAGGAGCTGGTCGGCCCGCTCGCGGCCTTCGACGCCCGCGGCTACGAGTCCGTGTTCGTCACCCCGACCGGCAAGCAGCCGCGCGCCCTGCCGCCGAGCATGGACCCCGGCTACATCGACCCGCCGCTCGGCCGCAGCGTCACCACCCAGGAGGTGGCCGAGCGCACCCGCGTGCTGGACGAGTCCGACCGGCTGACCAACCCGCTGAACCTGCAGGCCTGGATGCCCGAGCGGCCCTACACCTCGGATCCCGACTACCTGCGCCGGCTCGAGCGCTACCACCGGGCCGTGGCGACGGTGGCCGAGGAGCTCGAGCAGTACGACGCGCTGCTGATCGTCGGCGGCAGCGGCCCGCTGGTGGACCTGGCCAACAACGAGCGGCTGCACGAGCTGATCCTCGCCTTCGTCCGGGCCGAGAAGCCGGTGGCCGCCGAGTGCTACGGCGTCGCCGCGCTCGCCTTCGCCCGGGACTGGGAGGACCGTCGCAGCATCCTGTGGGGCAAGCGGGTGACCGGCCACTGCAAGGAGTACGACTACAAGGACGGCACCGGCTTCCTCGGCACCGACTTCGTGATGGGCCCGCCGCCGTACCCGCTGGAGTACATCCTGCGCGACGCCGCCGGCCCGGACGGGGCCTTCGTCGGCAACTTCGGCAAGGAGACCTCAGTGATCGTCGACTTCCCGTTCATCACCGGGCGCTCGACCCCCGACTCGTTCCTCACCGGCGAGAAGATCGTCGAGGTCCTCGAGGACGGCCTGCGCCGCTTCGGCTGGTAGGGCGCCGTCACCACCGCGGATTGGTAGGAGAGTAGCAATGGCCGTCTCAGGGAACCGCGCCGTGGTCGAGCAGTTGCTCGCCGACGGCTTCACTCACATGTTCGGCAACCCGGGCACGGTCGAGCAGGGCCTGCTCGACGTGCTCGGCGACTATCCGGATCTGCACTACGTCCTCGGTCTGCAGGAGACCGTGTGCGTCGCCATGGCCGACGGCTACGCCCGGGCCACGGGCGGCCCGGCCCTGGTCCAACTGCACACCGGGGTGGGGCTCGGCAACGGCGTCGGGATGCTCTACCA
This sequence comes from Actinospica robiniae DSM 44927, assembly GCF_000504285.1. Classification (NCBI taxonomy): domain Bacteria; kingdom Bacillati; phylum Actinomycetota; class Actinomycetes; order Catenulisporales; family Actinospicaceae; genus Actinospica; species Actinospica robiniae. Next base: position 4,437,114 of record NZ_KI632511.1, read on the forward strand.
GGCGCTGCGCGGGCACAGCCCGCTCGTGGTGGTGGCCGGCGACGCCGGCGTGCGCTACGAGGCGCTGGACGCGCAGATGGCGGTGGATCTGGTGGCCATGGCCGAGCCGGTGACCAAGTACGCCGTGCGGGTCACCGACCCCGGCTCGGTTCTCAGAGTCCTGCGCCGCGCGGTGCGGATCGCGATGACCCCGCCGCGCGGACCGGTCTTCGTCGCGCTTCCGGCCGACGTGCTGGACGCCGACAACACCGAGGCGGTCGTGCCCACGGTGTTCCCGCACACCGAGTCCGTCCCCGCGCCGCACCTGCTCGCGGAGGCGACAAGGCTGCTGTCCGCGGCCCGGCGGCCGGTGATCCTGATCGGCGACGGCGTGGCCGCGGCCGAAGCGCAGCAGCAGGTGGCCCGGGTCGCCGAGCTGTGGGGCGCCCCGGTGTGGGGGGTGGACTCCGGCGAGCTGAACATGCCGGGCCGCCACCCGCTCTACCGCGGGCAGCTCGGCCACATGTTCGGCGAGGCGGGCGCGCAGAAGCTGGCCGGCGCGGACGCGGTGCTCGTCGTCGGCACCTACCTGTTCCCCGACGTCTTCCCGTTGCTGGAGTCCCCGTTCGCCCCCGGCACGCCGATCGTGCACCTGGACGCCGACGCGCTGCAGATCGCGAAGAACCACCCGGTCTCGCTCGGACTGGTCGGGGACCCGGCGGCGGGCCTGGACGCGCTCGCCGCGGAGCTGGAGCGCAAGCTCGGGCCGTCCGAGCGGTACCTGGCCGCGGAGCGCCTCGAGGCGGCCCGCGAGCAGGCCGCCGCGCAGGCCGCGACGCGGGTGCCGGACACCCTGGCCGACCGGTTCTTCGCCGCCGTCGCCCAGGCCGCGCCGCCCGATCTGATGCTCTTCGACGAGGCGTTGACCGCCTCGGACTCGCTGGGCCGGCACCTGCCGCCGCCGAACCTGGCGCGGCACTGGTTCCAGACCCGCGGCGGCTCGCTCGGCGTCGGCGTGCCCGGCGCCCTGGGGATCAAGCTGGCCCATCCCGGCAAGACCGTCCTCGGGGTGACCGGGGACGGCGGCGTGATGTACACGATCCAGGCGCTGTCCGCGGCCGCGCGCTACCGCATCGGCGCCAAGTTCGTGGTCTGCAACAACAGCAGGTACCGGCTGCTCGACTACAACCTCGAGCAGTACCGGGCCGGGCTTGACCTCGGCCCGCGGCCCGCCCCGGAGGCCTTCGACCTGTCCGCGCCGCCGATCGACTTCCTCGGCCTGGCCGAGGCGCAGGGCGTGTCCGCGGCGGTGGTGCGCCGGCGCGAGGACATCGCGCCCGCGGTCGAGCGGATGTTCGCGGACGACCGGCCGTTCCTGGTCGACCTGCTGACCGAACCCGTCGGGGAGGGCGGTGCGCGATGAGCGCGAGGCTGTCCGGGGCGCGTATCGGCGTCCTGATGGAAAGCGACTTCTACGAGCCGGAGATCTTCTACTACCAGCGCAGGTTCGCCGAGGAGGGCGCCGAAGTGCGCTTCCTCTCCCGGCTGTGGGGGCAGCGCAGCCTGACCTTCCACGGCCACGAGTTCCAGGCGCCGTTCACGGTGACCGGCTCGGTGGAGCAGATCTCCGACGCGGAGCTCGACGGCTACCACGCCCTGATCGTGCCGGCCGGCATGGTGGCCGACCGCCTGCGCTACACCGAGGACGTCGACGAGCTCTCCCCCGCCGCGGACCTGCTGCGCCGCGCCTTCGCCCGCCCCGGCCTCGTCAAGGGCGTGATCTGCCACGGCCTGTGGCTGCTCTCCTCCGCGCCCTACCTGGTGCGGGGCCGGAAGGTGGTCTGCCACAACAACCTGATCGGCGACGTGCGCAACATGGGCGCGAACTACGTCGACCAGGACGTCGTGGTCGACGGCGATCTGGTGACGGCGCGGACCGGGGACGACTGCGCCGCCTTCGCGCACACGGTGATCACCATGGTGGAGGATCGCCTCTTCCGACCGGAGCCGGCCGCTCCGGCGGCGGCCGTCGTCGCTCCGTCCGTCACCGCCGCGCCCGCTGCGCTCCCCGCGCGGCCGCTCGACCCGACCCCGGTCGACCGGGGCGGCGTCACCCCGTACTCCGATCTGATCACCGGGTCGGTGGGCCGCTACGACCGCGACGCGGAGACCTTCACCCTCACCACCTCGGAGGGCCGCGAGTACGCCGTGCGGCTCGACTCGGAGCCGCGGGCCAGACTGCTGCGCAATCTGGACGAGCCGGAGCGCGACCTGACCACCCCGCTCGACCGGTTGCTCCGACCCGGGCGGCCGGCGCTCGTGCACGGCCTGTTCTACCCGGAAGACGAGGGAACGCGCTTCGACGCCAAGGACATCCTGCTGCCGGGCACGGAGGCCGAGGAGTACCGGTTCGAAGAGCCCGACTGGTGGGTGCGGCAGCTCGAGGCCATCGCACGGTTCTACCGCCGGGCGCAGTTCGGCGACGGGCCGATCGACTTCCGCGACTACCGCACCGCCATCCGGCTCGGCGGCGACAAGGGCGCCAGCCACGTCCAGGAGACCGACACCATCTCACGGCTCGTCTACGGCATGGCCACCGCCTATCTGCTGACAGGCAAGGACGAATACCTTGAGGTGGCCGAGAAGGGCACCGCGTACCTGCGCGACCACATGCGCTTCGTGGACACCGACGAGGACGTCGTCTACTGGTTCCACGGCATCCGGGTCGACGGGGCCGCCGAACGGCAGCTGCTGACCTCGGAGTTCGCCGACGACTACCGCGCCGTGCCGATGTACGAGCAGATATACGCCCTGGCCGGCCCGGTGCAGACCTACCGGATCACCGGCGACCGGCGCATCCGCTCCGACGTCGAGGCCACGCTGCGCCTGTTCGAGCGCTTCTTCGCCGACCCGGTGCACGGCGGCTACTTCTCGCACGTCGATCCGATCCTGCTGCGCCCCGACCACTCCTCGCTGGGCGAGAACGCGTCGCGCAAGAACTGGAACTCGGTCGGAGACCACGCCCCCGCCTACCTGATCAACTATTACCTGGCCACCGGCGATCCGCGGCTGGCCGCGATGCTGGAGGACACCCAGGACACCGTCGCCGCCCGCTTCCCCGACGCCGGCAGCGCCTTCGTCCAGGAACGCTTCCACGCCGACTGGACGCCGGACGCCGGACAGTCCTGGCAGCGCGACCGGGCGGTGGTCGGGCACAACCTGAAGATCGCCTGGAACCTCACCCGGGTCGGCGCGCTCCGGCCGAAGCGGGACTACGCGGAACTGGCCGAGCGCATCGGCCACACCATGCCCGAGCTCGGATCGGACCGGCAGCGCGGCGGCTGGTACGACGTCGTCGAGCGGCAGCGGCGGCCCGGGGAGCGCCGGCACCGCTTCGCCTGGCACGACCGCAAGGCCTGGTGGCAGCAGGAGCAGGCGATCCTGGCCTACCTGATCATGCACGGCACGACCGGCGAACCCCGGTTCCTGGCCGAGGCGCGCCGCGCGCAGAGCTTCTACAACGCCTTCTTCCTCGACCACGACGAGGGCGGGGTCTACTTCAACGTGGCCGCGGCCGGACTGCCCTATCTGCTCGGCACCGAGCGGCTCAAGGGCAGCCACTCGATGAGCATGTACCACTCGGCCGAGCTGTGTTACCTGGCCGCGGTCTACAACAACCTGCTCATCGCCGGCAAACCCATGACCCTGCACTTCAAGCCGGAGGCCGCCGCCCTGCCCGGGCGCGTGCTGCGGGTCTCCCCCGACCTGCTGCCGGCCGGCCGGGTGCGGATAGGCCACGTCACCGTGGACGGGCGCGAGCACACGGACTTCGACGCGCAGGCGTTGACGGTGCACCTGCCCGACGTGCCCGGCCGGGTCAAGGTCAAGGTCCGCATCGACCCGGTGGGCACCGCGGCCGGCGAGCGGCGGAGCGGCGAGCGATGAAGGCCGGACTCGGTTCTGTCGCCGTCGAGGAGCGGGACGGCGCCGCCGTCGCGTACCTCGACGGCGAGATCACCAGCGCCAACGCGCGCGAGATCGGAGAGTGGGTGCTCGCCCAGGTGGACGGCCACCACACGCTGACCGTCGAGGTCTCCGGAGTCTCCTACCTCTCCAGCGCGGGCCTTCGGGTGCTGGTGCTGCTGCACCGGCGCGCGGAGGCGGCCGGGGTGAAGGTGCTGCTGGCCGGCCTCAGCCCGCGGCTGCGCTTCATGATGCGGGCCGTGGGCTTTCTCGAGCTGTTCACCGAGGCCGAGGAGACCCCGTGACCTATGAACTCGGACCCGGAGCACTGCTCTCCGGCCGCATCGACGCCTATCCGACCGAGCACATCGGCGGCTATCCGGTGCGGCCGGGGCGGGTGGAGCCGCTCGGCGCGACCGTCGTGCCGGGCGGGGTCAACTTCGCCCTCTACGCGGACCGCGCCGAGGCGGTGAGCCTGGTGCTGTTCGAGACCGGAGCGTCCGAGCCGCAGGTGGAACTGCCGATCCCGGACCGCTTCCGGATCGGCGCCGTCTTCGCCATGACCGTGTTCGGCCTCGACCTCGAGGGCTTCGAATACGGATACCGGGTCACCGGGCCGCGGCAGCCGGAGCGGGCCGACCGCTTCGATCCGTCCGCCGTGCTCATGGACCCCTACGCGCGGCTGATCGGCGGCGGCGAGCAGTGGGCGGCGCCGCGCGACCGCGCCCGGCCCTCGCCCTACCGGTCCCGGGTGCTGCTCGACGACTTCGACTGGGGCGAGGCGGAGCACTTCCCCGCGATACCCGCCGAGGACCTGATCGTCTACGAGATGCACGTACGCGGCTTCACCCGGCACCCGGAAGCGGGCGTGGACGCGCCCGGGACCTACGCCGGCCTGCGGGAGAAGATCCCGTACCTGGCCGGGCTCGGGGTCAACTGCGTGGAGCTGCTGCCGGTGTTCGAGTTCGACGAGACCGACAATCCGCGGCACGGCGGCGACGGGCGTCCGCTGCTGAACTACTGGGGTTACAACACCGTCGGTTTCTTCGCGCCCAAGGCGGGATACGCCGCCACCGGCGTCTACGGGATGCAGGCGGACGAGTTCAAGTCCATGGTCAAGGAGCTGCACGCCAACGGCATCGAGATCCTGCTCGACGTGGTCTTCAACCACACCTCGGAGGGCAACGAGCTCGGCCCCACCCTGTCGCTGCGCGGCCTGGGCAACCAGACCTATTACATGCTCGCCCCGGACGGCGGCTACCTCAACTTCAGCGGCGCCGGGAACACCGTCAACTGCAACCATCCGGTCGTGCGCGACCTGGTCGTCGACTGCCTGCGGTACTGGGTCTCCGAGTACCACGTCGACGGCTTCCGCTTCGACCTCGCCTCGATCCTCGGCCGCGGCCAGGACGGCTCCGTGCTGGCCAATCCGCCGCTGCTCGAGGCGCTCGCGCACGATCCGGTCCTGCGCCGCACCAAGCTCGTCGCGGAGGCCTGGGACGCCGCCGGGCTCTACCAGGTGGGCAGCTTCCCGGCCTACGGCCGCTGGTCGGAGTGGAACGGCCGCTACCGGGACTGCGTGCGGCGGTTCCTGCGCGGCGAGCACGGCGCGACCGGGGAGCTCGCCGCCCGGGTGACCGGCTCGGCCGACCTCTACTCCGGCCGCGGCGCCACCGCCTCGGTCAACTTCATCACCGCGCACGACGGGTTCACCCTCTACGACCTCGTCTCCTACGAGCACAAGCGCAACGCGGACAACGGCGAGGACGGCCGCGACGGCGAGTCGGACAACCTGAGCTGGAACTCCGGCGCGGAGGGTCCGGCCGAGGACCCCGAGGTCGAGCGGCTGCGCCGGGTCCGGATCAAGACCGCGCTCACGATCCTGTTGACCAGCAACGGGATCCCGATGCTGACCGCCGGGGACGAGGTCGGGCGCACGCAGCACGGGAACAACAACGCGTACTGCCACGACGACGAGACGACCTGGTTCGACTGGCGGCTGGTCGAGCGCAACGCCGAGCTGTTGCGCTTCACCTCGAACCTGATCGCCCTGCGCCGGGCGCACCCGGTGCTGCGCGGCGCCGAGCACCCGGCCGGCCCGGACCATCAGGGCGGCAGCCGCGTCGAGCTGAGCTGGCACGGTGTCAGCGCGTGGCGGCCGAGCTGGCGCCACCACGACCGGGTCCTGGCCCTGATGCGCTGCGGCTCGCACGCGCCCGGCGGCGAAGCGAGCGTCTACACAGCGATGAGCGCGCACGACCGGCCGCTGGACCTCGAGCTTCCCGAGCCGCCGGCCGGGACCGTCTGGGCGCTCGCCGCCGATTCCGGCGCCGAACCGCCCGAGGACTCCCATCCGCTCGGCCAGGAGCCGCCCCTCGAACATCCGCGGCGCTACCGGCTCGCCGGACACGGCGCCGTGGTGCTGATCAGCCGAGATCCGACTACCTTAAGGAGTTGAGGCAACCATGTCCTTCGCCTCCGCCCTCACCGTCACCGGCGACGTCGCGACCCTCCGCCTGACCGGCGAGCTCGACGCGCTGACCGCCCCCGAGTTCCAGCGCAGCATCGAGCAGGCGGCCGCGGTCGCCGTGCGCCGGCTGGTGATCTCCCTGCACGAGCTCGAATACATCTCGAGCGCCGGGCTGCGCTGTCTGATCTTCGCCCGGCAGACCATCCACGAAGGGGTGACCCTGGCGCTGGCCGGGGCCCGGCCCGCCGTGGCGCGCACCATCAGGATGGCCGGCGTGGACCGCGGCATCGACGTGACGGAGCTGGCCGATGTCTAGTGCGACGGTCTTCCAGCCGCTCACCGCCGAGGACGAGTTCGAGCCCCGCGCCGAGACGGCACCGGACGGCCCGTGGCAGCTCGGTGTCCTGCACGTGCGCGCCTCGCTCGACACGCTCGACGCCGTCGCCGACTACGTGCGCAGCGTCGCGTACCGGGCCGGCCTCGGCAACTGCGCGCGGCTGCGGCTGCGGCTCGCGGTGGAGGAGCTGGCCGCGAACTCGATCCTGCACGGATACGGCAACAACTGCGGTTGGCTGGTGCTCGCCGGCGGCGGCGACGGACGCGGCAACGCCTGCATCCTGCTGCGCGACTCGGCTCTCGCCTTCGATCCGTCCCAGGCCCCGTCCCCGGCCGACCTGCACCTGCCGGTGGAGCAGCGGGCCATCGGCGGACTCGGCATCCATCTGGCGCTGGCCAGTGTGGACGAGTACCGCTACGAACGCCGGAACGGGGAGAACCACAGCACCCTGACCGTGCGGTGGCGCCCCGGGGAGGACTGACCATCCATGAGTGACATCGGCGCCTTTCAGGGCCGGACGGCCGAGGACCTCGACCGGTTCGCGGACGTGGGACGGGAACTGCTGATCGGCCGCCAGATCCAGGCCGGGTTCCTGCCGGAGCAGCTGCCGGTCCTTCCCGGCTGGGAGATCGAAGTCGAGTTCCGACCCGCGCGGGAGGTGGCGGGGGACTTCTACGACGTCTTCGAACTGCCGGGCAGCCGGCGCACGGCGCTGATCGTCGCGGACGTGTGCGACAAGGGCGTGGGCGCGGCGCTGTTCATGGCGCTGATCCGCACCATGCTCCGGCACACCGCGCAGAACAGCGGGCTGCGCCCGCTGGGCACCCTCGGCTGGGACCCGCACAGCGGGCGGCTGCCCACGGTGGGCGAGACCCCGCTGCTGCACGCCGTCACCAGCACCAACCGCTACCTCACCCAGGTGCACCACCGGCAGGGCTACTTCGCCACCCTCTTCTTCGGCATCCTCGACCCCGAGACCGGAGTGCTCAGCTACATCAACGGCGGACACAATCCGCCGCTGCTGTTCGCCGAGGACGGCGCCCTGCGGGCCGAGCTCGAACCCACCGGCCCGGCCGTCGGGGTGCTGCCCGACCCGGGCTTCGAGGTGGGCCGGATCCGGATCGAGCCGGGCGAGTTCCTGCTGGCCTTCACCGACGGGGTCACCGAGAGCCGGGCGAGCAGCGGCGAGTTCTTCGGCGACGAGCGCCTGACCGGCCTCGCCACCGTGCCCTGCGAACGCGCCCAGGAGCTGACCGGCCGCATCATGGCCGCCATCGAGCACCACTCCGCGGCCGGCGAGCAGTACGACGACATCACCATGCTGGTGCTCCGCCGCGACCGGGAAAATCAGCCTACTGATAGGAATGGTCGGCAGACATGACACACATCGTGAGCCTCTTCTCGTACCGCGGCGGCACCGGCCGGTCCACCACGGCGGTCAACGTGGCCCGGCTGCTGGCGGCGGACGGCGCGCGCGTCGCCGTCGTGGACACCGCGCTGCAGTACCCCGCGCTGCACACGCTCTTCGGCATCAACGACCTGCCCGACTGGATCTCGTTCACCGACTACCTGCTCGGCCGCTGCACCCTCGGCGACGTGGTCCAGGCGGTCCCGCTGCGGGAGGCCGAGCCGACGGCCGGCGAGGGCACCCTGTTCGCGCTGCCCGCCTGCAACCGGCCCGACAAGATCGAGGGCATCCAGTCGCAGGGCTATGACGTCGGGCTGCTCGGCGAGGCCTTCAAGGAGCTCTCCGAGAGCCTGGCGCTCGACTGGCTGTTCCTGGACACCAGCGCCGGCATGACCAACGAGACCGCCGTCGCCCTCGCCGCGAGCGAGACGGTGCTCACCCTCGCCCGGGCCGACCAGGTGGACCTGGTCAGCGCCCCCACGGCGGCGGGCATGGTGCGCCGGCTCAGCCGGGCCAGGACGCTGCTCGCGCTCTCCGCGGCCGGCCCGGACGACCGGGTGCCGACCGAGGAGTTCGCCCGGGCCTACGAGATGCCGGTGGTCGCCGTGCTGCCCGCCGCGCCCGCGGTGGCCGAGGTCTCCGGCCGCTCGCTGTTCGTCGAGGCCTACCCGGAGCACCGGCTCACCGCGCGCTACCGGGACCTCGCCGACGCCCTCGCGGGGGCCGATCGATGACCGCCCGGCTCTCCGCGCCCGTCCACGCGATCGCGCTGGCCGGCGGCCGCGGCATCCGCGCGCTCCCGCTGACCCTGATCTCCGCCGACTACATGCGCAGCAAAGCGGCCATCAGCCTGCTGGGCAAGCCGCTGGTGGAGTGGGTGGTGCGGTTCCTGCGCAACCAGGGCGTCACCGACTACTACGTGCTGGCCAACGGCCGGGAGAACCGCACCCAGATCCAGGAGATCCTGCGCGACGGGCGCCGCCTCGGCATCGAGGTGCGCTACTCCCGCGCCCGCTTCGACCGCTACAACACCGGGTCCGGCGAGGCCACGCTGCGGTGCCTCGAGCACTGGAGCCTCGAGGGCACCGCGGTGGTCTTCCCGACCGACTCGGTCTTCGACTTCGATCTCGCCCCGATGCTCGCGCGGCACCTGGAGTCCGGCGCCACCGTCACCGTGGGCACCGTGCCGCGCAGCGCGGCCGAGGCCGCGGGCAAGTACGGGGTGCTGGTGCCGGACGGGGACGGACGCATCGAGAGCTTCGCCGAGAAGCCCCCGCTGGACGAGGCCCGGCGCCTCGCCCAGGGCGGCCCGCTGCACACCAGCGCGGGCATCTACATGATCGACTGCGTCCGGCTGCGGGCGGCGGCGCGGGAGCCGGAACTGCGCGCACTGGCGGCCGAGGAGCTCGACTGGGGCGGCCAGCTGGTGCCCTACCTCGTCGCCCACGGCCACCGCGTGCAGGCGTTCTCCATCGGCAGCTTCGGCGACCTCGGCAACTCCCGCGACTATCTCGCCACCATGCGCACCCTGCTCGCCGGCGGGTACCCGACCCTCGACGAGCTGATCGAACCGCCGGTGAACACGCCGGGCGGCTCCCGGGTGCATCCCAGTACCCTGAAGAAGATCGACCCGGCCACCGGGCTGACCCTGGAGGCCATGGTGGAGGAGGGGCTGGTGCGCATCGGCCCCCGCGTGCGGATCGGGCGGGACGTGGAGATCGGCCTCGGCGTCGACCTCGAGGACTGCGACGTCGGCGACAACGTGGACCTCGGCGAAGGGGTCTGGATGCGCGGCGTGGCCTGCGGGGACCACGCGATCGTCGGCCCCTGGGCGCAGGTGGTCGACACGGTCCTCGGCACCAGCGCCTCGGTGGGCTCGGAACGCGGCGCGCGGACCGTGCTGGACGGCCACTGCGTGCTCGGCGACGAGGCGCGGGTGGAGGCGGGCGTCCGGCTCACCGGCGTGGAGGTCTTCCCCCGGCTCACCGTGCACGCCGGCCGCGGGGTGCCCGCGGGCGCCCGGCTGACCGCGACCGGGTTCCAGCTCCGCACCGCCTGACCCTGTACCTCTCCGCGGCACGCGCCACTTCCGGAGCGCGCGTGCCGCGGAGAGGTACAGGGTCTACCGTATGGTGATGAACGATTCCCCGGACCTGACGTAGTACGCACCGCGCATTGAAACCCGGGGGCCGAAGTACTTGGCTATAGACATGGGAATGCGGGTGGCAGGAGCAAGCAGGTGACGACGGCGTCGGATGCCACGCTGCTGATCGGAAGCGCTTGGCGCTCCGCCTCGGACGGAAGCGCGCAGGAGCTCGTCTCGCCGGTGGACGGCTCGGTGACCGGCGCGTTCGCCCAGGCCAGTGCGTCAGACCTCGATGACGCGGTCGCGGCGGCGGTCGACGCCGCCCGCAACGGCTCCTGGTCCACCCTCTCCGACTACGAGCGCTCGTTGGTGGTCAACGAGTTCGCCGATCTGGTCGAGGCGGACCTGGAGCAGCTGGCCCTCCTCCAGGCGCGGGAGATGGGCAAGCCGGTCGGCTTCAGCCTCGAGCGCGACGTGCCCTGCGCGGTGAGCGCGCTGCGCTACTGCGCCGGCCTCGCCGCGCGCAGCTCGACCTCGCGGCGGCTGCCCGCGGCGCTCACCAGCACGCGGTACGACCTGAGCGCGGCCCGCGGCGTGGTGGCCGCGTTCGGCGCGGTCCAGCATCCGGTGGCCATGATGATCGACGCGCTCGCCCCGGCGCTGGCGCTCGGCAACACCGTCGTGTTCAAGCCCTCCGCGCACGCGGCGCTCTCCGCCGTGCGCCTCGCCGAGCTGGCCCGGCAGGCCGGGCTGCCCGCCGGGGTGCTCAACCTCGTCACCGGCTCCGACCCGCGCCTCGGCCTCGCCCTCGCCGCCCACCCGGCCATCGACATGGTCGCCTACACCGGCAGCCGGGCGGGCGCCCGCGTGGTCGGGGCGGCGTGTATGCGGACGCTGACTCCGGTGCGGCTGAAGGCCAACGGCACCACCGCGCACGTGGTCTTCGCGGACACCTGCCTGGACAGCGCGACCCGGCTGGCCGTCCGCTCGATGCTGACCGGCCGGCTCGAGGCACGCGGGATGGGGGTGCGGATCCTGGTGCACCGCCCGGTCTACCGCAGCTTCCTCGCGCAGCTGCAGGAGCGGCTGGAGGAGCTGCTGCCGGGGGACCCGACGCTGGCGGACACGCGGCTCGGCCCGCTCCCGCACCAGCGCTGTCTGACGGACTTCCGCGGCTTCCTCGGCCGGCTCGAGGAGCGGGGGGCCAAGATCGTGCTCGGCGGCGAGACGGACAGCCTGTACGTCCGGCCCACCCTGATCACCGGAGCCCCGCTGAACTCGGGGCCGGCCTGCGAGCACGAGTCCGCCGCGCCGTACGCGCTCGTCGAGCCCTTCGACACCCCCGCCGAGGCGCTGGTCGGCCTGACCGGCCTGGACGGCCTCGTGCGGCTCGCGCTGCACACGCCCAGCCGCGAGCGCGCGGCCTGGCTGGTCTCACACGCCCGCGCCGAGACCTGCCTGATCAGCACGTGCGAACCGGGAGACCAGGACGAGCACGACGACTCGGAGGACGAGGTGTCGGACTACGACATCTCCGCCGCGGCGTTCGAGGGCTTCGCCCGCGACACGGCGATCGTGGTGGACTGGTGACGACGGTGCGAACGGCCGACGACGCCGGCGGCCGCAGGCACCTGAAGGCGGCTCAGCGCACGAGCAAGGGCTCGGCGGCCGCGGAATACAGGGTGCGAAAGCCCTGCGCCGCGGAGGCGAGCGTCACGTGGTGGTGCCAGCCCCGGTAGGAGCGGCCCTCGAAGTCCGCGAGGCCGCCCTCGGCGCGCATCGCGTTGAGCGTCGACGCGGCCCGGGAACGAGCCCGCCACAGCGAGATCGGCTCGTTCCAGGAGTTGCACTCCAGGTTCGAGATCCAGTAGCGCACCGGCCGGCTCCGGCCGATCGGCCACTGGCTCAGCAGGACCCGGTGGCTCTCGTTGGACGGGCGCGCGAGGCCGGGACCGCCGGACAGCGCGCGCGGCCGCTGGGCCAGCGAGAGGACCATGAACTGGGACTGGCGGCGCATCCCGTCCTTGGGATCGGACCAGGAGACGGTGGTGCGGGCGTTGCGCTCGGCCGCGGCGAGCACCATCTGCAGCGCCCTCGGCTCGCGCCGTTGCGGGTCCCGTCCGGTGCCGTGCACCGGATAGGCCGGCGAGACCTGGCACAGATAGCCGAGCCCGCGCGCCTCCAGGGCCTGCAGCAGCGCCTCCGGGTTCGGGTCGTGCTGCAAGTCCGCGAGCACCGGGAGGGTCGGCAGACCCCAGTCCTCGCTCACCTCGTCGAGCTGCTCGAGGGTGAGCTGGGAGCGGGAACTCGGCCGCACGCTCGACGGCAGGTGCGCCTTGCGCCGCAGCTCCTCGTCCGTGCCCCAGTGCGGCGGCAGCACCAGCCGCCAGTTGATCGGCAGTGAGGAGTCCTCGGACACCACGTTCAGGGACAGGGCGATCTGGCAGTTGAGCACCTGGCTGAGGCTGGGGCTGTACTGCGAGGCCACGCCGACCGAGACCTGTCCGTGCTTGGGGAAGACGACCTCGTCGACCGACCAGGCCAGCAGCTGCTGCGTCTTGCTGAACAGCTGGGCCAGGTACTGCCGGACCGGGACGTGGTCCCACGGGCTCTGGTTCAGGAACTGCTGGAGCCGCTGGACGGTCGACGCGCCCGCGCAATGCTCCGAAATGGCTACCACGCTCTTGCGGCCGGGAACTTGAAGCAGCCCCCGTAAATACAGTTCACCCCAGGTCCGCTGATCGGACCTCGAGAAATCGGCGAACAGGGTGCTGCAGAACCGCTTGAGCTCTTCTTCCTGGGTCGGATGGATCGGGGTCATGATGTCCCGAGCGTTCACAACGCGCTCCCCTCCGTGTGGTTCGAAAGAACCGGCGGACATCTCCATCGTGACTCCGCCGTATCGGTCGAACCAGCCAGCCCTAATGGGAGTACTCGGAGTCCTTGCTTCGCGCGCCGGTGCCCGCTCCGGTGTGCGGTCTGACGAACCCTCCGGTATTAGGGATGTGGTATATAAGGAAACGACGACGGAATCGCGCGACCGACGGGGCCGGGGCGGCGTCGGCGGGGTTGAGCGGGCTCGGCGGATCCTGACCGGGACCCGGCGCTGCCGCACGCGCGCCCGGACCGAGGACGAGGGAGGCGTGCCGATGCGCCGAAAATGCCGACCGGCGCAGGTCGGGCTGCGGGTCCGCCGGTGACAGCGAAGAAGCCGCAACTCGAGGCGCTCGGCGATTTCCTGCGCGCGCGCCGTGCCACGGTCGACCCCGCGTCGAAGGGGATGCCGGTCGGGGAGCGCCGGCGCACCCCCGGGCTGCGCCGCGAGGAGGTGGCCCTGCTCGCCAACATCAGCCCCTCCTGGTACGCCAACCTGGAGCAGGGGCGCAACATCGAGCCCTCGGTGGCCGTGCTCGGCTCCATCGCCGCCGCGCTCGACCTCAACGACTTCGAGCACCGCTACCTGCAGCTACTCGCGCTCGGCCGCGCGCCGTACCGCGACCAGCCGCCCTCCGGCGAGGCGCTGGCGCTGGTCACCGCGCTCGTGGAGCGGCTCGAGCCGGACCCGGCCTACGCCGCGGACCCCTTCGGGGACGTGGTGGTGTGCAACCGCGCCTGCGCCCAGTGGCTCACCGATTTCACGGCCAGGCCGCCGGACGAGCGCAACGCGATCCTGTGGACCGTCTACGATCCCGAGGCCCGCGAGCGCTTCGCGGACTGGCGCGGCGAGGTGCGCGACGTGCTCAGCCGGTACCGCGCGGGGATCGCCACCAGTCCGGACGACCCGCGGGTGGCGGAATTCCTGGCGCGGATGAGCCGGGCCGAGCCGGACGTACGGGAACTGTGGGATCTGCACGAGGTCTCGGACATCTCCAGCCGGGTACGCCGGCTGAACCACCCCGTGCACGGCGTCGGTGATTTCCAGATGATGGTGCTCACCATCGGCGGCGCGGACCGTCTCGGGGTGGTCATTCATATCCAGATGAAACAGGAAGTTCGAATCTGATCCGGGCTCGGATCCACCGAGATGATATCAGCTTTCTGATTTTTATAGGCGCAGGAGAACGCCGGGAGCGCGGGGGCGCGGATCCCGCTGAAGCCGTGCCGTCGGCCGGAATCCGGCTCACCGGACTACGGCCGTCTCGCCGCGCCCGACCGCCGCGCACCCGTCACTAGGTTCACTCCGGACCCGCCACGGTCGACGGGCGCACTACGTTAGATGTCCGTTGCGGCAAACTCCCGCCCCTGGGAGTATCACACTCGGGCAAGACAACATAATGGCATCTTATCTGTCACCAGGGGCTAATTCAGGGGGAACCATGACCGTACGGGCACAATACGCACACAGGTACACGGGTGAGAATTCGGTGCGGGGCGACGACGTGGCCGTCGTCGGCATCGGCTGCCGTTTCGGCACGCTGCGCGGCCCCGACGAGTTATGGGAGGCCCTGCTCGAGGGCCGCGATCTGGTGCGGCCGGCGCCTCAGGACGGCCGGTTCGACGCGGAGAGATACCTCAAAGCCCGCACCCGGGGAGGCAGGCGACTGCTCAGCAGCGCCGCCGGCAGCTTCATCGAAGGGTACGAACTGTTCGACGCGGAGTACTTCGGCATCTCCCCGTTCGAAGCCAGCAGGCTCGATCCGCAGCACCGCCTGATGTTGCAGACCGCCGCGGAGGCCGTGGAGGATTCCGGCATCCCCGCCCGCAAGCTCTCGGCCGGGCGCACCGGCGTCTTCACCGTCCAACTGACCTCGCACTACTGGGACGACCTTTACCGGGCCGGGGTCTGGGACCTGCACACGATGACCGGGGCGATCGGCCGGGGCAACCTGCCGGCCCGGATCGCGCACACCCGCGACCTGCACGGCCCCGCCGTCGCGGTCGACGCCACCTGTTCCTCCTCCCTGCTGGCCGTCCATCTCGCCTGTCAGGCGCTGCGCCTCGGCGACATCGACGCGGCCATCGTCGGGGCCGTCAACCTGATCACCGCCGTCGAGGACGGCGTGGTGATGTCGCAGGGCAACCTGCTCTCCGCGAGCAGCCGCTGCCGCTTCGGCGACGAGGGCGCGGACGGGTTCGTGCGCAGCGACGGCGTGGCCTGCGTGGTCCTGAAGCCGCTGACGCAGGCCCAGGCCGACGGAGACCGGATCTACGCGGTGATCCTCGGCGGCGCGGCCACGCACGAGGGTGCGTGGACGAGTTCCTTCGTCTCGCCGAGCGTGACCGGGCGCTCGTACATGCTGCGCGCCGCCTGCGAGTCGGCCGGCGTGGACCCGCGCGAGTTGGATTACGTGGAGGCGCACGGAGCGGGCACCCCCACCGGAGACCAGACCGAGCTGGCGGCGCTGGCCGCCGAGTACGGCGCCGTGCGCGGGACGAGGGACCCGCTGCTGGTCGGTTCGGTGAAGACCAATATCGGGCACACCGAGGCGACGGCGGGACTCGCGGGGCTGATCAAAGTGGCCCTCTCCCTGCGGCACAAGCGGATCCCGGCCACGCTGCACGTGCGCAGCCCCACCTCCGCGGTGGACTGGGAGCACAGCGGCCTGCAGCTCGCGCGGCAGCCCACCGACTGGCCGGCCGACAAGCGGCCGATCGCCGGGGCCAGCGCCTTCGGCATCAGCGGTTCGAACGTGCACGTGCTGCTGGGGGCCGCCCCCGACCCGGTGCCGGCCGAGGCCGCGCGCACCCGACGGCCGGCCGATCTCTGCCTGCTCCCGCTGTCCGCGCACGTCCCGGCCGCGCTCGACGAACTCGCGCAGGGCTACGCCCGGCAGTTGAGCCGCCCGGAGGCGGCCGAGCGTATAGCAGACATCAGCTATACCGCCGGCGAGCGCCGCGACCACCGCCGTCATCGCGCCGCGGTCGTGGGCGCGAACGAGAGCGAGCTGCTGGAGGGGCTGGCCGGTCTGGCTCCGACCGCCGCGTTCCCGAATCCGCGGGTGGTGTTCGTCTTCCCCGGGCACGGCGCGCAGCGCGCGGGCATGGCAGCCGAACTGATGCGCGAATCCCCGCTGTTCGCGAGCGCCCTGGAGATCTACGACAAGGCGGTGCAGCAGGAGCGCGGCTGGTCGGTCGCGGAGCTCCTGCGCTCGGGCGACCCGTTCACCGACGTGGCCATGGCGCAGCCCGCGCTCTGGGCGGTCGAATGCGCGCTCGCCTCGATGTGGCAGCAGTGGGGCGTGGAGCCGGACGTCGTCGTCGGCCACAGCATGGGCGAGGTGGCCGCGGCGACCATCGCCGGCGCGCTGTCGGTGGCGGACGCCGCGGCGGTCATCTGCCGTCGCAGCTCACTGATGATGCGTACGGCGCGGAGCGGAGGCCTGCTCGCGGTCCGGCTCGGCGCGCAGGAGGCAGAGCGCTTCATCGCCGGCCACGGCCCGGGGCTCACCATCGCCGCAAGCAACAGCCCCGCCTCGACCGTGCTGGCCGGCAGCATCGCCGCCCTCGCCGAGGCGGAGCACGCGCTCGACGAGGGCGGCATCAGGCACCGGCGGGTGAACGCGGACGTGGCGTCGCACAGCGCGGCCATGGACCCGGTGCTCGATGACCTGCGCTCCTGCCTTTCCGGGATACGTCCGATGGCCGGCCGCTTCCCCATCGCCTCGACGGTGCGCCCGGCCGGCCAGCCGCCGGCCACCTTGACCGGCACCGAGATGGACGCCGAGTACTGGGTGCGCAATCTCCGGGAGAGCGTGCAGTTCGCCGAGACGCTCAAGACGCTGCTGACCGACGGTGTGCCGACGGTGTTCATCGAGCTGTCTCCGACCGGCGCGCTCGTGCCCGCCGTCCAGGAGTGCATCGACGAAGCCGACGCGCGCGCAGCCGTGGTCGGCGCTCTGCTGAGGTCCGAGCCCGGCCTCCGCGGCGCGCTCAATTCCCTCGGCCGCGCCTACGCGGTCGGCGTGGACCCGGACTGGGCCGCGGTCAACGGGGAAGGCGACTTCCTCGCCCCGCCGCTCTACCCGTGGCAGGCTTCGAGGTTCACGGTGGCCGACGCCAAGCCGAACCTGCCCGGCCACCTCATGCCGCGGGACTCGCAGGGGCAGAAGGCGAAGCGCCCGGTGACCCGAGCCCGCCGCAGGGCCTTCGCGGGTGTGGGAGCCGCCAAGCGCGTCCCCGGTGCCTCGACGATCGAGACGGAGCTGAGGGCGGCCAGGCAGACGCAGCGGCCGGGGCCGAGGCCGGCATCTTCTTCTTCCGGGTCTGGGCCGAGGCAGGCTCCCGGCCTGCGGCTGGGGCAGGGGGATCATGCCCTCGCGGACAGCTCGAGGCCCCGGCTGACGGCGGCAGAGCTCGAACAGCGCCTCACCGTCATCGCGGCGGACATCCTGGGGCTTCCGGCGGACCGCGTCGAGCGCGACCGCCCGCTCGCCGAGCTGGGCATGGATTCGCTGCTGGCCATGGAGTTGCGCGCCAGAGCGTCGAGCGCGCTCGGCGTGCGCATCGACCATCTCCAGATCCTGTCCGGCCGGACCCTGCGCGAGCTGGCCACGGGAACAGACGGCAGCCGCGACTCCACCGGCTGACCGACCCTGCGCCCGAACTCCCCGTATGACCGGATCCGACCCGCGCTGCTGTCACGCGGGTCGGATCCATTTCGCTTACGCGCGCGGGTTTCGCACTGCGGCGCGGGCTGCTTCGAGCCGTGCGACCGGGACGCGGAACGGGGAGCAGGAGACGTAGTCGAGTCCGACGTCGTGGAAGAAGTGGACGGAGTCGGGGTCGCCGCCGTGTTCGCCGCACACGCCGAGCTTGAGGGCAGGACGGGCTTTGCGGCCTTCTTCGGCGGCGACGGAGACGAGCCGTCCGACGCCGTCGCGGTCGAGGGTCTCGAACGGGCTGACGCCGAAGATGCCGCGGTCGAGGTAGGCGGAGAAGAAGGCTGCTTCGACGTCGTCGCGGGAGAAGCCCCAGGTGGTCTGGGTCAGGTCGTTGGTGCCGAAGGAGAAGAACTCGGCGGCTTCGGCGATCTGGCCTGCGGTCAGGGCGGCGCGCGGCAGTTCGATCATCGTGCCGATCAGGGCGCGGATGTCGGCGCCGGTGGTCTCGGTGACCTCGTCGAGCACCGAGCGGGCCTCATCCCGGATGATCTCGAGTTCCTGGACGGCGCCGACGAGCGGGACCATGATCTCGACGCGGGCGACACCGCCGGCCTTGGCCACCTGCGCTGCGGCCTCGGCGATGGCGCGCACCTGCATGATGAACAGCCCCGGCACGACCAGGCCGAGCCGCACGCCGCGCAGGCCGAGCATCGGATTCTGTTCGTGAAGCTTATGCACCGCTTGCAGCAGACGTAGGTCCGCTTCGCTGTCTTCCCCGCGTGCTTCGGCGACAGCGACGCGCACCGAGAGTTCCGTCAGATCCGGAAGGAACTCGTGCAGCGGCGGGTCGAGCAGGCGCACCGTCACCGGCAGCCCACCCATCGCCGTGAGGATGCCGACGAAGTCGTCGCGCTGCATCGGCAACAGCTCAGCGAGGACCTTGCGCCGCTCGGCCTCATCCTCGGCCAGGATCAGGCGCTCAACCAAGGTGCGGCGTTCGCCGAGGAACATGTGCTCGGTGCGGCACAGGCCAATGCCCTGCGCGCCGAATCGCCTCGCGCGGGCCGCGTCGTCTGGGGTGTCGGCGTTCGCGCGCACGTACAGCGCGCGCTTCTCGTCCGCCCACGTCATGATCCGGTGCACGGCGCGAACCAACTCGTCCGCGTGGGCGGAATCCGGACCGAGCCGTCCTTCGAAGTACTCGACGACCGGAGAGGGCATGACCGGCACCTCGCCGGCGTAGATCGCGCCGGACGAACCGTCGATCGAGATCAGGCCGCCTTCCTCGATCACCAAGCCGCTGGGTGCGGTCAGGCGGCGCGCCTTCGTGTCGACGTCGAGTTCCTCGGCGCCGCACACGCAGGTCTTGCCCATGCCGCGCGCGACCACAGCCGCGTGCGAGGTCTTGCCGCCACGTGAGGTGAGAATGCCCTGCGCGGCGATCATGCCGCCGAGGTCGTCCGGGTTGGTCTCCCGCCGGATCAGGATCACGCGCTCACCAGACCGGGACCACTTGATCGCGGTGTACGAGTCGAACACGGCCCGCCCCACAGCGGCACCGGGCGAGGCGTTCATGCCCGTCGCGATTCTCCGGGTTGAATGTGACAGTGGGGTGCCCGACAGGTCGAACTGAGGGAACATCAGCTGCGCGAGCTGATTGCCGTTCACGCGCTCGAGCGCCTCGTCCGGCGTGATCACCTCCTCGTCCACGAGGTTCGAGGCGATCAGGAACGCCGCGGCCGCCGTGCGCTTGCCCACCCGCGTCTGCAGCATCCACAGCTTGCCGCGCTCGATGGTGAACTCGATATCGCACAGATCCCGGTAGTGGCTCTCGAGCACGCTCATGATCCGCATGAGCTCGTCGTAGCTGGTCTTATCCAGATTTTCGAGCTCGGTCAGAGACAGGGTGTTGCGGATGCCCGCGACCACGTCCTCCCCCTGCGCGTTCGCCAGGTAGTCGCCGTACACGCCGGAGTGCCCGGTGGCCGGATCGCGGGTGAAGGCCACTCCGGTACCCGAATGGGGACCGAGGTTGCCGAACACCATCGCGCACACGTTCACCGCGGTGCCCAGATCGTGCGGGATGCGCTCCTGACGCCGGTAGAGCATCGCCCGCTCGGTGTTCCAGGACTCGAACACGGCCCTTATCGCCAGGTCCATCTGCTCCCGCGCGTCCTGCGGAAACTCTCGTCCCGCCTGCTCCCGCACGATCGCCTTGTAGGAGTCCACGAGTATCGCGAGATCGGCGGCGTCCAACCCCGTGTCTGCTGTCAAGCCCCTGGCGCGCTTGGCGGTCTCCAGCGCCTGCTCGAAGTGCTCGCCGTCGATGCTCAGCACGGTCTTGCCGAACATCTGGATCAGCCGTCGGTACGAGTCCCACGCGAACCTCGCGTCGCCGGCCACCTGCGCCAGGCCCGAGACCGACGCATCCGAAAGGCCGATGTTGAGCACCGTCTCCATCATCCCCGGCATGGAGAACTTCGCGCCGGAGCGCACCGAGACCAGCAGCGGGTCCTCCGGGTCGCCGAGCTTGCGGCCCATCCGGGTCTCGAGGGCGGCGAGGTAGTCGCCGACCTGCGCGTCGAGGCCGTCCGGCGCGTGCCCCTCGGCCAGGTAGGCCCGGCAGGCATCGGTGCTGATGGTGAAGCCGGGGGGCACCGGCAGGCCGAGATTGGTCATCTCGGCGAGGTTCGCCCCCTTCCCGCCGAGCAGATCCTTGAGGTCCTTATGACCTTCGGTGAAATCGAAGACGTATTTGACCATGGCGAAGCGACTCCTGAGGGCGAAACGGAGAGAGGGACGACGAGGGGAGTTCACAGCCGGGTCCGCACAGATTTGGCTTCACGCTCGCTCCGTGTCCTCGTCGGGTTCGATGACGACGATGTGCAGGGTGCGCGGGCCGTGTACGCCCTCGACCCTGGTGTTCTCGATGTCGCTGGTGGCCGAGGGTCCGGAGATCATCGTCAGCGGCGCGCGCGGGTCGAGCCGGGCGATCGCGTCGGGGACCGTCGCGACGATGCGCTCGGCCGGGACCAGGCAGAGGTGGTAGTCCGGCAGGAGGGTCAGGCCTCTGCGACCCTGGCTCGCGCTGCCGTCGAGGACGATGGTCCCGGTCTCGGCGATCGCGAGGGCGCAGGTGGAGAGTACGCCTTGCAGGGCCTGGAGGCTGCGCGCAGACAGCGCGGGCTCGTCCCAGACCGCCGTGTCCGCAAGGGGATCGGGGAGATACCGCTCCGGAAAGCCCGGCGGCACGCCGACGGCGGAGATCCCTCGCGCCGTGAGCAGCGCGGTCACCGTCGCGGCCACCTCGTGCGAGGCGACGCGCTGCACCTGGGCGCGGTAGTCGGCCGCGCGGTCAGCGAACAGTTCGATCGCGTGCGCGCCGGAGCCGTGCTCGGCACGCCGGTACTCGCGCGGAACGGGGACGTCCTCGCGTGGCCGAGCCGTTCGAGCAGGCGCACGACGGCCTTGCCCGTCTGCGGGTACAGGGTGTCCGCGAGGCAGGTGATGAACAGGGCTATGCGCATCGCGAAGCGCTCCCCCTCGATTCGGGCACCGGTACGGTTTCGGGCAGCAGTCCAGCGGCCCGCAGCTCATGCCATGCCTGCGGCGGGACCACCGCCGCGGCCTGCTGCACCGCGTCGCGTACTTCGCCGGCGCTGCGCGCGCCGATCAGGACACTGCTGACGGCGCTATGTCCGGCCGGGAACTGCAGGGCCGCCGCGCGCAGCGTGGACCCGTGCTTCTCGCACACGACCTGCATGCGCAGGGCGCGGGTCAGCACGTCCTTGGGTACGGCGCCGTAGTCGTAGGTCGCGGCGCGGTGCGGGTCGGCGAGGATCCCGGAGTTGAACGCGCCGCCGACGACGACGGACACGCCGCGTTCCAACGCGGCGGGCAGCAATTCGTCGAGGCCGGACTGGTCGAGCAGGGTGTAGCGGCCGGCGAGCAGGACGACGTCGATATCGGTCTCGCGCACGAACCGGGCCGGGAGCGCGGCCTGGTTCATGCCGATGCCGATCGCGCCGATCACGCCTTCGGCTCGGAGTTTCTCAAGCGCGGGATAGGCCTCGTCGAGTGCTTGGACGGCGTGCTCGTCGGGGTCGTGCAGGTAGACGACGTCGATGCGGTCGAGTCCGAGCCGGCGCAGCGAGTCGGCCAGGGAGCGGACGACGCCGTCGGCCGAGAAGTCCCAACGACGCCGGTGCGTGACCGGGACGGCGAAGCCGTTGGCCAGGTCGTCCCCGTCCGGGTGCTGTACGCGTTCGAGGACGCGCCCGACCTTGGTGGAGAGCGTGTAGTAGTCCCTCGGGTGGCGGCTCAGCGCCCGGCCGAGCCGCCTCTCCGACAGGCCCAGCCCGTAGTGCGGCGCCGTGTCGAAGCTGCGGATCCCGGCCTCCCACGCCGCCGCGATCGCGCCCTCGGCGGCCTGGTCGGTGACCGGGGCGAAGAGGTTGCCGATTCCCGCGGCACCGAAGGAGAGTCCGGTGACGTGGACCGCGCTGCGGCCGAGGCGGCGGGTTCTCATCGGCGGATCCGCGCGGACCCGGGCCGACTCGTCCCCGGCCGCGCCGGCGCGCAGTCCGGTCGGCTCGCTCATTCCGTCACGGCCCCGGCGGCTTCGGCTGCTGCCGCTTCGGCGGCTTCGGCCGCCCAGAACGTGCCGTGCGGATAGACGTACCGCTCCACCGATTCGGCGAGCATCTGCGCTGAGAACCCCGGGATCCGCGGCGCCGCGTAGTGTCCGCGCTCGATGACGACCGGGTCGAGGAAGTGCTCGTGCAGGTGGTCGACGTACTCGATGGCGCGGTCCTGCACGGTGTGCGAGAGCGCGACGTAGTCGAACATGGACAGGTGCTGCACCAGCTCGCACAGGCCGACGCCGCCCGCGTGCGGGCAGACCGGGATGCCGTGCTTGGCCGCGAGCAGCAGGATCGCGAGGTTCTCGTTGACGCCGCCGACGCGCGCGGCGTCGAGCTGCAGGACGTCGATCGCCTCGGCCTGGATCAGCTGCTTGAAGATCACCCGGTTCTGCACGTGCTCGCCGGTGGCCACCTTGACCGGGGCCACTCCGCGGCGGACGGCCGCGTGGCCGAGGATGTCGTCGGGGCTGGTGGGCTCTTCGATCCAGTAGGGGTCGAACTCCGCCAGCGCCTTGACCCACTCGATCGCCTCGCCGACGCTCCAGCGCTGGTTCGCGTCGACGGCGATGCGGATCTCCGGCCCGACGGCCGCGCGGGCCACGCGCATGCGCCGGACGTCGTCGTCGAGGTCTGCGCCGACCTTCAGCTTGATCTGGGTGAACCCGTCGGCCACGGCTTGCTTCGCGAGACGCTCCAGCTTCTCATCGCCGTAGCCGAGCCAGCCGGGCGAGGTGGTGTACGCCGGATATCCGCGCTCACGCAGCGCCGCGGCACGCTGCGGCGCGCCCTCCTTGCCCCACCGGAGCAGGTTCACCGCTTCGTCGTAGGTGAGCGCGTCGCTGATGTAGCGGTAGTCGATCTGGGCGGCGAGCCACTCGGGCTCGGCTTCGGCGAGCAGCTGCCACAGCGGGAGCCCCTCGCGCTTGGCCGCGAGGTCCCAGGCGGCGTTGACGACGGCGCCGATCGCCATGTGCATCACGCCCTTCTCGGGTCCGAGCCAGCGCAGCTGGCTGTCGCCGATCAGGTCGCGGCTGAGGTCCGCGGGGTTCGCGCAGAGCGCGGCGACCGGACGTCCGACGACGTGCTCGCGCAGCGCCTCGATCGCGGCGACCTGGACGTCGTTGCCCCGGCCGATGGTGAAGGTGAACCCGTGCCCCTCGAGGCCGTCGCCGGCATCAGTGCGGAGCACGACGTAGGCCGCCGAGTAGTCCGGATCCGGGTTCATCGCGTCCGAGCCGTCGAGCTCGCGCGAGGTGGGGAACCTGATGTCGTACGTGTCCAGCGCAGTGATCCGCGCCCGTGCCGCGTCGGTGCCCATGGCTCAGGCCTCCCGGCGCGTCGAACGCTGTGCGGCAGACCCGTGCAGGCGGCGTGGCCGTCTCATCGTGATTCCTCTTTCCCGTTTTCCGGCCGAAGGGTCCGCATCGAGCTGCCAGACATCCGATCCACGGCGCCGGTCGACCCTTAGTCTCACGCACCCACGGCCCCGGACTACGCAGGCCACGGACACGCCACCGCCACGGAGCGTGTCGGCTGTGCGGCGTGAACATTACAATAGGTCCGATGAATTTGGAATGTCAATGGGGATCAGCGGCCGCGATGAGCGAACAAGCACGAGTCATCCCGCGCATAGGTCCGATCTCATGCCGAGCGGCTGGGCATTTGAGGGATTCACCGCTCTGGGGTTCCGACAAAGGTCCGCAGATACGCGACTGGAGCCATTCATCCCATGTATCATCGGCCTCGTTGACCGCGTGCGGCGGTCCAAGAGGCCGTGTCGAGCGCGCGGGGGTGCGATGCGCGCCCTCCCGGAGCCGATCCGTCGCCCCAGCTCACCCAGCCCTCGCGACTTAAGAGTGGAGAGCATCCATGTCAGTGACGGATGACGCCATCGCCCAAATCAAAGCCATGATCGTGGAGGGGCGCTTCCGGCCCGGCACCCGGCTGCCGAAGGAGGACGACCTCGCCGCCGAACTCGGCCTGTCGCGCAACTCGCTGCGCGAAGCCGTGCGGGCGCTGACGGCCATGAAGATCCTCGTCGTCCGGCAGGGCGACGGCACCTACGTCTCCAGCCTCGAGCCCGGACTGCTGATGGAGACCCTGGCCTTCGCCTCCGACGTCTCACACGGCATGACCGCGCTCCAGCTCCTGCAGACCCGCAGGCTGCTCGAACCGCAGGCCGTCGGGCTCGCCGCCCGCGTCATCACCGACGACCAGGTCGAGCAGCTGCGCGACATCCTGGACCGGAGCGAGCGGGCCCACGGCACCCAGGCGTTCGTCGAGCTCGACGCCGAGTTCCACCGCCAGATCCTGGCGCTGGTCGGCAATCCCGTGCTGTCCGTGCTGGCCCAGGTGCTCTCCACCCCGACCCAGCGGGTGCGGATCCTGCGCGGCGACCGGGTGGGCCGGGCGATCGAGTCCGTCTACGCCGAACACCGCGCCATCCTCGACGCGTTGGCCGCCCGCGACGTGGAGCTGGCCGTGGCGACGTCGACCGTGCACGTCGCCGCCGTGGAGCAGTGGCTGAGCGCCAGCCTGGGAGATCCGGCGCTCGATCGGTGAGCGGAAGAAGCCGGCGCACACGACCTGTATGACGAGAGCGGCGGCGGACCTCAGGGTTCGCCGCCGCTCTCGTCATACTCGGAACCGCCTAGGCTTTTTCGGCTGAGGATTCTCCGCCGACGACGCGGGCGAGGACGAGGGCGAAGAGGATGACGCCGCCGTTGATGGCCAGCTGCCAGTAGTTCGGGGCGTTGGAGAGGTTGATGATGTTCTGGACCAGCCCCAGCAGGATCACGCCGCTCGCAGCCCCGAGCATCGTGCCCTTGCCGCCCTGGAGCGAGACCCCGCCGATCACCGCCGCGGCGAAGACCGTGAAGATGATCCCTTCCTGGTAGCCCTGGTCCCCGGTGACCGAGGAGACCCGGCCGGCCTCGATCAGACCACCGAGCGCCGCGAGCACCGACCCGGCGACATACACGCCGATCTTGATGCGGTCCACCCGGATCCCCGCGGCACGCGCCGCCTCCGCGTTCCCGCCGATCGCGTAGATCGCCCGGCCGGTACGGTGATACCGCAGGAACAGACCCGCCGCGATGAACACGATCGCCGCGACCACCAGGGAGACCGGGACCTTGCCCATGAACTCCGCCCCGATGTAACTGAACGCCGAGGGCAGCTGATACGGGGACTGACCCTGGACACTACCGTTCTGCAGACCGGCGAGCAGCACCGTCATCCCGAGCGTCACGATGAACCCGTTCAACCGCGCCTTGACGATCAGCAGGCCGTTGACCAGGCCCACCGCCGCACCGATCGCGAACACGATCAGGATCCCGATCACCGGGTTGAGCATCAGCCCGGAACCGAACGCCGCCTTGGGCACGATCAACCACGCCGCGATCATCGGGGCCAGGCCGTAGGTGGACTCCAGGGACAGGTCCATCCCGCCGATCAACAGGATCAGGCTCTCGCCGACCACGGTGATCCCGAGCGCGGAAACCTGCTGGCCCACCCCGGAGATCAGGTTGTCCGCGGTCAGGAACACCGGACTGATCACCGCCCCGACCACCAGGATCACAACGAGCACCGGCAGCAACGCCGCCTCACGCACGAAACCAAGGGCCACCGGGCCGCGATCACCCCGGAGGGACGGTCGAAGCCTCGCCGCCGGGGCCGCAGGTTCTTGGGTCTGGGTCACTGGGAATCTCCTGCTTCACTGGTGGCGTGCGCACTGGGACTCCTGCGCACCCCGTCTTCGGCTCCACTGCCTTCTGCTGCGCCCCGGGCTCGCCGGTGCGTACCGCCCTGCGCGCCCGATCCGGCGCCCACGCCCTCGATCGCGGCGATCATCGCGGTGCGGTCGAGCCGCCCGCCGGGCACTTCGAGGACGATCCGCCCGCGCACCATCACCAAAACGCGGTCGCAGTACGCGAGGTCGTCCAATTCGTCGGTGGCCAGCAACAGCCCGGCCCCGGCGTCCGCCGCCCGGCGCAAAGCCCGCAGCAGCAACTCCTTCGAGGCCACATCCACACCCCGCGTCGGGGTGATCGCCACGATGAGCTTGGGATCACGGGCCAGGGCACGGGCGACCGTGACCTTCTGCTGGTTCCCGCCGGACAGGTCGGAGACATGCTGACCGAGCGAGGAAGCCACCACCGCGAGCGCATCCGCCCACGGCTGCGCGGCCGTCGAGACCGTGCGGGGCGCGAGAAGACCGGTCAGCCGGGCGGAAAGGCGGTCGGTGACCGACATGGTCATGTTCTCGGCTATCGACAGGCCGCCGACGAATCCCGCCGCGCGCCGGTCCTCGGGGATGTAGCCGACGCCGGCCTCGAGCGCGGCGGCCCGGTCACCGGCCGGCAGCGGCGATCCGTCGAGGACGAGTTCGCCCGACTCGGCGACGTCCACACCCGCCGTGATCCGGCCGAGGCCGACCACGCCGGAGCTGATCAGCCCGACCACGCCGACGCTCTCACCCGGCGCGATCGAGAGCGAGACGCCGTTGAGATCTCCGTACGGCGACTTGCTCGCCAGACCGCGCAGTTCGAGGATCGCACCGCCCGACGCCTTGCGCGTCGCCGCGTGGATCGGCATGTCCTCCACCGATCCCGGGGAGGTCTGGAGCTCGGCCTCCGGGCCCGCCGCGCCCCACACCGAGCCGTGCACCATCGCGTTGACGAGGCCGTCTCCGGTCAGTTCCGCGGTGGGGGCGGCGAGCACGAGCTCGCCGTCCCGCAGCACGGCGACGTCATCGCAGATGTCGAAGACCTCTTCGAGGTGGTGCGAGATGTAGAGCACTGCCACGCCGGAGTCCACCAGCTGGCGGACCCGGGTGAACAGCCGCAGCACCGCGTCGCGCTCGAGCGCCGCGGTCGGCTCGTCGAGCAGCAGCACCTTGGTGCCCAGGGCCACGGCCCGGGCCAGTTCCACGATCTGGCGCTGTTCCACGGACAGGTCCCGGCACAGGTCGCCGGGATTGACCCCGCTCCCCCACTCGCCGAGCACCTCGCGGGCCTGGGACTTGACCGCCGCCCAGTCCACCCGGGTGCCGCTGCGCGGCAAACGCCCCAGAAAGACGTTCTCGGCCACGGTCAGCTCGGGCACGATCATCGAGTGCTGGTGCACGGTCGCGATGCGCTTGCGCCAGGCGTGCACCGCGCCCGCCGGGGGCGCGGCCTCGCCGTCGAAGGTGACCTCCCCCTCGTCCGGCCGCTGCAGGCCGGAGAGGATGGAGATCATGGTGGACTTGCCGGCGCCGTTGCGCCCGACCAGGCCCAGACACCGGCCCGGGGCGAGCGTGAGATCCACCCCGCGCAGCGCGCGGGTCGAGCCGTAGCTCTTGTGGATCCCGCGCGCCGCCACCGCGGCCGGACTCAGCGTTGTTGCCTCAGAGTTCACAGCCAACTACCTGTCCGTCGTTGTTGCCAGGAGTTCCGGACGCCTCAGGACGCCGCGCAGACGCCGCCGTGAGCCGCGCCGTAGACGTTGCCCCACAGGGTCTGGTCCGACACCGCGGTCGTGGTGAACGACGCCGGCAGGCCCGCCTCCGGGGTGGCGAGGTTCAGGTTCAGCGCGTCGTTGGTGACGAACGGGGCCACGATCGGGTCGGCCAGGTTCGTGTCGCCGTTGTAGGTGACGTTCTCCAGGGTCGGCGCGCCGCCACCAGGCTGACCGGCGGAGAGCTTCACACCCTTCGCGGCGTCGATCGCGTACTGCAGCGCGTACTTCGCGTACAGGTCCGCCGGCTGCGACTGCGAGGCGTCGAGCGTGCCCTGCTGGATGTCGCACATCTCGAAGGCGACACCGTCATCGCTGACCATGATGACGTGGTTGGCGTCGCCGACCTTGCCGTAGCCCTTGGCCTTGAGCAGCGGCAGGATGCCGGTGTCGGGGCTCGACCACTGCGAGTAGATCGCCTTCAGCTGGCTGCCGTACGCGTTCAGGGCGTTCTGCGCGTCGGTGACGGCGGTGGACTCGGTCCACGCGGTCGGGTCCTTCAGCAGCTTGACGCCCGGGTCGTTCTTGGTCATGCAGTCGTTGAACGCGTTGCTGCGGTCGCCGCCGTTGGAAGAGGTCAGGTCGCCTTCGAGGTCGAGCACGTACCCTGACTTGACCTTCGAGGATATGTAGGCGCAGGCGTCCTGGCCGTAGAGCGTGTTCGAGGCACGCACCACCATGTAGACGTGGCCGGTGCCCACGATCGTGTCCACCGACACCAGCTGCACGTTGTGCGCGGCCGCGTAGGCGATCGCCGGGCCGAGGCTGGTGGCGGTCTCCGGGTTCACGATGATCGCCTTAGCGCCCTGGTTCACCAGCGTCTCGATCTGCTGGTTCTGCAGCGAGGCGTCGGCCTGGGCGAGGTCGGGGCCGAGCAGCTGCACCCCGTCCTGGCTGGCGTACTGCTGCTCGTACTGGATGTACGCGGCCCAGAAGGCCGTGTTGTTGTACGTCAGGGAGACACCGATCTTGATCGGACCGCTGCCGCTGGTCGAACTCGCGCTGGAGGTTCCGGGAGCCTTGGAGGAACAGCCTCCGGCAACCAGGGCCGCAGCGGACACACACGCTGCGAAGAGAGCGGCCTGCCGACGTATGCGCATCGAGACCTCCGTTGGTCATCGAAGCCCGGGCACATTGCCTGAGCGAAGTGGGACCACGATAGGTCCGATGAATCACGCGAGTCAATAGGTAGGTCCGCATCGAAACCTTGGCGAAGACGATCACTCCGCCGGTATAGGTCCTACCTCTCACCGAACCCTCATCCTCGGCTCGGCGGCCATTCTCAGCCGCGCTCCCGGCCGCGTCAATCCATGGTCTAGACCCGTATGGTGCCGGGCGGATACGCCCGCCACCAGGGCTCGCGGTCGTATCCGCCCGGCACCCACCGGGCGGGGCCGGGCGGACAGGCCGGTGTGAGGGGCCTGGAACGCGTCTCAGACGCGTTCCAGGCCCCTCACGGTCGAAGACCTGCCTTAGGGCCCGTACGAGCCCTAACCGGCATTACTGCCTTGCTAAGCCGCCGTCAGGACGCGACGGTGACTTGAACCGGCGCTGAGGTCACCGGGCTCGAGGTGAGATCGGTCGCGATGGCGGTCAGCGTGAGCGGGCCGTCAACGAGAGCGGTCGATGCCGAGCACGACCACGTTCCGCTGTCGGACGCCGTCGTGGTGCACAGCGTCGAACCGGCACCGGTGACGGTGACCGTCGCGTCCGGCTCGCTCGTCCCGGTGACGGTCGGCGTGGACGTGACGGTGTCTCCCGCCGCCGGACCGGTGATGGACACCGCCGGCGGGAAGTCCGTGACGTTCGCGACGCCGTCGCCGCTGATGTCCACCACCACGCTGTGGACCGTCACCTGCCCGCTGCCGTTGCGCAGCCGGAAGTCGGCAGCGGAGTGCTGCAGGCCGCCGAAGTACGCGTCGTTCGCGGTGACCGTGGCGGTCTTCCAGGTGTTGGTGTTGGTGAGCGGAATGCTCGGACTCGCCGCCGAATACGGGTCGCTCGAGCCGTTGTCGAACTGGACCTGGAACGAGCCGGTTCCCTGGTCGTAGTAGGAGACCGTGAACTTCGCGGTGTAGTCCCCGGCGTGTGCGATCGAATCGTCGATGTTGAAGTAGATGTTGCTGTCGGTGCTGGTACGGGCGGACAGGCCGCCGATGTCAGAGGCCGTGGTCGGTCCGTCGAAGCCGCCGGACGGCGTCTCGTCCTCGCTCATGCCGTAGGCCACGTTCGTCGCGCCGACGACCGAGGCCACCACCGCGTTGCCGGGCGGCAGGTCCGAGGCGTAGAAGCTGACCGCACCCGAGTTGGCGCTGACCAGGCCCGTGGGGTCGGTGGCGGTCGCGGAGACCGTCACCTTGCCGGCGGTGAGACCGTTGGCCGGCGCGCAGCTCCAGGCCCCGGCGTCCGAAGCAGTGCCGGTGCACAGGGTGGCCGAGCCGCTGGACACGGTCACCAGCCCGTCCGGTTCGGCGGTGCCGGAGATCGACGAGGCGAGCTTGGCCGTCGCGCCGCTCTTCGGCGAGGTGATCACCGGCACCGGCGGGAACTGCGCCCCGGCGGGCACGGCCGGGCCGGTGACGGACACCGCGACGCTGTGCGCGGTGATCGGTCCGTCGGAGTCCAGCCGGAAGTCGGCACCCGCGTTCTCCAGGCCGCCGAAGTAGGCGCCGGTGACGGAGAACGTCGCCGTCTTCCAGGTGTCGGTTCCAGTCAGCTGGATCGTCCCGGCCGTGTGGTCGGGGTCTGCGACGCCGTTGTCGTATTGCAGCGCCACGCTTGCCGTGCCCGCGTCGTAGTAGGACACGGTGAAGGTCGCGCCGTAGCTGCTGGTCGCGGCGACGGAGGGGTCGATGCCGAAGTACATGTCGTTCTCAGTGCCCGAACTCGCGGCGCCGGCGGCGTTCACCGTGCTGCGCGCGCTGAGCCCGTCCACGTCCGAGGCCGTCGTCTGCGCGGCGGTCGAGCCCGCGTAGTCGACCTGGGTGACGCCGTCGCTGACGTTCTTGCTGCCGAGGACGGTGCCGACCGTGGCGGTGGTGGCCGGACCGGCCGCGTCGAGGCCGATCTGGACCTTGCCGAGGTGCTTGTCCGCGGTCGGGGCGGTGCCGGTCACGGTGGCGAACGGCAGGCTGGTGGTCGGCGCGGACGGCTGCTCGACCAGGTAGGACTGGCCGATGACGGCCGGCACCGTGATGACGGCGGCGGTCGTGGGCTTCACCACGATCCGGTGCGTCCCGGTGCCGCTGACGACCTCGACCTGCTGGCCCGGCCACGGGTTCTCCACCTGGAGCGAGCCGCTCGAGCCGGCCTGGATGGCCGCGGTGACCAGCTGGCCGTTCTCGACCTGCACGTCGACCTTGTCATTGTGCTGCACGTAGACGGTGCCGCTGGCGTCCCAGTCGCTCGGCACGGCCGGCGCGAACCGGATGATGCCGTCGTAGTCCTGGGCCAGGGCCTCGTCGACGCCGGCCGCGACGGTGGCCGTCTGCTCCATGTACGGCTGGTATCCGACGCTGCTGCCGATGTCGGAGAAGCCGTTCGGGTAGACCTGGTGCGAGGTGGTCAGCGAGACGAGGTCGCTCTCCACCTGGCTCGGCTGCTCGAGCCGGGCCGCGTCGATGGAGTCGAGCGACCAGTCGTTGCCGCCGACGTTCGGCCGGTGCGTGTAGCTGCGCTGCTCGAGCGCGAACATGTTCGTGTCCTGGTCGCTCACGTCGTTCCAGGGCCACAGCGGCTCGAGCTCGATGTTCTCGCCGTTCTGCCGAGAGGCGGCCGGCTGGTAGGAGATCGCGATCATGTCGTTCCCGGTCGCGTCCGCGGCCTGTGCCTCGGCCGCGGTGTAATCCGGGTCGAGCAGCTGCTTACGGGTCGCGTCGTCGGTCCGCGGGTACGGCGGGATCTCGTTGTCCGCCTGGGCGAACCGGGCCAGCAGCGGGTCCTCGGCCGAGGTGTCGCCGACGAGCTTCGCGGCCTGCGCGATGATCGGGAGCATGGCCTGCTCGGCGGCGATGTCGGTGGTCGGGTCCTGCACGGCCCACTGGGTCTCGTGCGCGTTGGCGACGCCGTGCAGCAGACCGTCGGTGCCGACCTGCTGGTAGGCCACCAGGAACTGGACGGTGGCCTCCATGAACGGGAACGCCCGCTTGAGGAACGCGAGGTCGCCGGTCGCCTGGTACTGCTCCCACATGTAGAGGGACAGCTCGGAGCCGCTGGTGATGTCGAGCGCGTTCCAGTTGGGCGAGCCGGGCTCGCTGCACGCGGAGTTGGCGCCCGCGGCGGTCGAGCCGCCGTTGCCGTTGAAGCGCATCACCTCGGGCACACAGGCGCCCGGGAGGCCGCCCATCTGCTTCGTGGTCCACGCCTCGATCGACGAGAGGTCATTGATGTACATGTCGAAGATCGGCTGGTTCAGCTGGTACTCGCCGGCGCTCATGTTCGCCGATATCTCGGCGCGCATGTTCCACAGCCAGTACTCCGACGGGGTCCAGGTCTGCTTGTCCTGGCTCCAGTCGAACATGTCGGCGTCGCCGGCCTGGTTGCCCGGGTAGGTGCCCGCCTTCTCCGAGGCCGCCTCGTCGTAGAGGTAGAGCGTGCGCAGATTCTCGATGTAGGCGGCGCTGCCGTCGGCGGAGTTC
The DNA here is from genome assembly GCF_000504285.1 of Actinospica robiniae DSM 44927. Taxonomy (NCBI): domain Bacteria; kingdom Bacillati; phylum Actinomycetota; class Actinomycetes; order Catenulisporales; family Actinospicaceae; genus Actinospica; species Actinospica robiniae. Next base: position 4,469,677 of record NZ_KI632511.1, read on the forward strand.
AGCTCGACCGAGCCGGACTTCGCCCAGTAGGCGCCCCACCACAGCTTCTGAACGGCCGTCAGCACCGGCTCGGGCAGAGCCGCGTCGAGGCCGAGCAGCTTCTGGGCGGTCGAGGCGGCGTTACCGCCGGTCCAGCTCGGCGCGGCGACCACGACCCGGAACGAGCCGTCGGCCTTGGGCTTGAAGCTGGCCTGCACCTTGACCGGGCTGGCCACCGAGACGCTCAGGTCGCGCGCGCCCGCGGTGATCGCGGCCAGTGAGCCGAAGGTCTGGCCGCCGGAGCCGTCCTCGGAGTTGTCCACCCAGGTCTCGGAGAGCGTGCCGACGTTGCCGGAGACGGCGGCGGTCGGGTTGCGGCCGGACCACAGGTTGATCGACGCGGTCTGGGCGACGTTCGGGTTCGCGCCGGTGACGTCGACGATGAGTTCGTCCTTGACGGAGGAGACCCACGCCTTCATCGTCATGCCGCCGCCGGACTCCTCGAGCACGCCGTCGGTCAGGTCCAGCTTGCCGCTGAAGTCCGAGGCGTGCGAGATCACCGACAGGCCGGGGATCTCGAGCTGGCCCGGGGACTTGCGGTCCGGCATGGTGTCGGACCGGTTGAGCTGCGCGGTGAATCCGTTCGCGGCCCAGGCCGCGACGCCGAGCGTGCCGTTGCCCAGCGGGATGGAGGCGGTCGGGTTGATGTTCGGCTGCCCCAGCACGATGTCCGAGCGGCTGGCCACGCCGTCCGGGTTGAGGGCGAAGAGCCCGTCGTGCCACGCCGTGCTCGCGGAGCTCGTGGCGGCCTCCGCGCTCGGCGCTACGCCCAGCGAGACGAGGCTGGCGGACGCCAGCAGAGTGGTGACCGATGCCGCGAGCAGAGAGCGGGATCGGGTGCGAAGGCGCGGGGACTTCTGGAACGGGGGTGCGGGATTTCCTGGCACGAGGGCCTCCACAGCGCGTGCGGGCACAGCCTTGGGCTGCACGGGCTAAGCCGGCGGTCCGGCTAATCTGGGCGAGCATTGGCCCGATGAATCAGGGAAGCGCCGTCGTCCCGGGTCACGGCCGCCGCCACCACGACCGGCCGATCCCATGCACGTCATGCGCCCGTCATGCCGAGCCGATTGGTTTATACGTCATCTTCCGGCAGCTTGTAAAGACCCGACCTATTGTGTCGTCATGGCCGAGAGACCCTTACCGCAGCCAGAGCGGACGAAGCCCCCGGCCGAAGCCCCCTCGGCGGGACCGGGCGGCGGCGCTCGTGGCGGCGCGGGAGCCGCCCGGGCCGGGCCGGGTGGCGCACGGCTCAACCCTAATGCCCGGGTTCTGCTCGATCCAGCCAAAATCGAATTCTGTTGACGCCCAAGACAAAGCCCTGATCATGCGCGCGCACGCCTGTGCGTTCCGGGTGAGATCGGACTAAACCGCCCGCTCATACCCTTGACAAGGTTGTCATACTGCAATCAGGACCATGAACATCCGATGACTGACTTCGACAGCAGAACTGGTTCCGAAACCAGGCGGACGCACCGAGTTCTGCTCAGACTCGGCGGAATCGCCGACTGATGACCCATCACCCCAGGGCCGCAGCGATCCCTCGGCTCCGACGACCCCGAGTCGGCCGGCCGGCGGACCCCCTCGCGTCACCCACCCTTTGATCTCGAAACTGCACAGGAGTAGCCGTGACCGATCAAGCACGCGCCTTCACCCGTCGTAGAATCCTGACCACCGGCGCCGCCGCGTTCGCCGCGACCGCGCTACCCGACGTCGCGCACGCGGCCGGCGGTCGCCCTCGTCCGGCCGGCGGCACCGTGCTCGCCTCCCTCGACGGGACTTGGGACTTCATGCCCACGACCGGCACGCCGAGCGCTCCGCCGGCCTCCGGCGCCTGGTCCTCCATCCAGGTCCCGGCCGAGTGGAACATGACCGCAGGGAACTTCGACACTTCCTGGGGCGCCTACGACCTCTTCGACACGCCCGCGGCGTGGGACGGCGTCGACGTGGCCTGGTACCGGCGCAGCGTCACCGTTCCGACCGAGCAGCGCGGCAGCCGGATCGTGCTGCGCTTCGAGGCGGTGAACTTCGAGGCCACCGTCTTCTGGAACGGCACGCAGATCACCAAACACAGCGGCGGACTACTGCCGTTCGAGGCGGATGTGACCGACCAGGTGTCCTGGGGCGCGGCGAACACTCTGCATGTGCTGGTGCGCTCCGGCAACGTGGCCGCGAAGCAGTCCGACGGCTGGCACTACCCGAACGGCTCGTGGTGGGGCCAGACGTGTTGGGGCATCTGGCAGGACGTGTGGGTCCTCGCCCGCTCCGCCACGTACGTGAGCGACACCTTCGTCACCACCTCCGTGTCGGACAAGACGATCTCCGTCACCACCACTCTGGCCAACGACGGCGACACCGCGGCCACGGTGCGAGTCGAGCACGAGGTCACCGACAACGGCGCCGGCATCCTGAGTGCGGCCACGCAGGCCACGGTTCCAGCCGGGGGCACGGCCACGGTCACCTTCACCAAGCCCTGGTCGAAGCCGCGTCTGTGGAGCCTCGACGATCCGCACCTGTATCAGCTCACCGCGAGCCTTCGGCCCGCGACGGGCAAGCCGGTGACCGACAGCTCCAGCGTCCGTTTCGGCTTCCGTGAGATCACCGTCGAGGGCACCGACGTGCTGCTCAACGGCGAACCCGTCATGCTGCACGGCGACGCCTGGCACTACATGGGCTCGATCGAGAACTCGCGCGCCTACGCGACCGCCTGGTTCACCCTGGTCAAGGCGCTGGGCGTGAACTACCTGCGGCTGCACGCCATGCCGTATCCGCCGGTGTTCTACGACGTGGCCGACGAGATGGGCCTGCTGATCGTCGCCGAATCGGGGATCTACGGCTCGTCCGGCAACTACGCGCTCGGCGCCGACGACTTCTGGGCCAACTGCGCCGACCATCTCGCCGCGCGGGTGATCCGCGACCGCAACCACCCCTCGGTGTTCGCCTGGTCGGCGGAGAACGAGATGCTCGCCGCGTTCGGCCAGAGCTGGGCGGCGAAGGTGGCCGCGCTCAAGCCGGCCGTCAGCGCGTTGGACACCAGCCGCCCGATCTACTTCGAGGGCGACGGCGACCCGGAGTCCGCCGGAGACCTGGAGAGCACCCACTACCCGCTGGAGATCACCACCAGCGGCACGGCGATCCCGGAATCAGCGTACATACTCGCCCCGGGGCAGTCCCGCTCGAACTTCTGGGACCGGAACAAGCCGATGCTGATCAGCGAGTTCAGCTCCATGTACTACGCGACCCCGGCTCAGGTCAGCGCGGTCGGCGGCCCGGCCGTCTACGCGGATCTCGACGGGCTGTGGTCGGCGCACGCGCTGATCGTCGGCGCCCAGATCGAAGGCTTCCGCTACGCCGGCGCCACCGGCATCTCGCCGTGGAACACCGTCTGGTACGGCATGCGCCCGCTGCCCTTCAACCCGGCCAAGGAGTGGCTGCCGCTCCGTGAGCCCACCGGGCCCAAGTTCCCGCAGGTCGGCCGGTACGCCGCCACGCTCAACCCCGGCTTCGAGCGCGATCTGCCGCGGTGGAAGCCGAATCCCATCCACGACGCGGTCGCGCGCACCATGCCCCAAACCGCGGCCATCGCCACCGACTACCGCGCGCACGCCTTCGGCGGCAGCACGTTCACGCGCGACTACGCGGTCTACAACGAGATCGGCACGCAGCAGCAGCTGACACTGACGTGGACGCTCAAACTGCACGGCGGACGAGGCGCCTCCGGCTCGCAGCACGTGAGCCCGCCGGCCGACGGCCACACCGTCGTCACCGTGAACGTGCCCGTGCCCACCGTCTCCCGGACGACCGCGGGCAGCCTGACGGTGAAGCTCTCGGGCAAGGGAGCGACCACGTATGAGTACGAAGCCCCGCTCACCGTGTATCCGAAGTCCGTCGGAGCACGCACCAACAAGGCGAAGCTGTCTGCGGCAGTGCTTGAGCCGAGCGGCTCGACCGCGACCGCCGACGCGCTCACCGCCCTCGGCGTCTCCGTCACCACGATCGCGGATCTGACCGCCCTGCCGACCGGCGGCCAGTTGCTCGTGCTCGGCGAAGGGGCGAACCCGGAGGCCAACGCCGAGGAGCAGGCAGCACTGGTGGCGTTCATTCAGGGCGGTGGCCGGGTCCTGAGCTTCGCGCAGCAGGCGGTGCCGCAGCTGCTGCCGTGGCCGGTGATCGTCTCCGGCTCGCAGCAGACCATCGCGCACGTCGTCGCACCGCACCACCCGGTGCTCGCCGACATCGGCGCCGACGACCTGCGCTGGTGGAACACGCCGAACGAGCAGGTGACGCAGAACGCGTTGGTCAAGCCGCGCTACGGGGCGTTCGTCTCCCTCGCCGACGTCGGCCCGGGGCTCGCCGGTTCGGCCCTCGCCGAGGCGTCCTACGGGACCGGCACGACAGTGCTCTGCCAGTTCCCGGTGATCTCCGCGCTGGCGGACGAACCGATCGCCGCCCTGCTGCTGCGCAACCTCGTCGACTACCTGGCCGCCGGCACCGGCACCGGCGGGACCGCAGGCGCGCGGGTCGGCGTGCTCAGCCCGGCCGGCTCCCCGGTCTCGACGACGCTGGCCGCGGCCGCCGTCGACATGAGCGCCGTCACGACCGTGGACGCGAGCGGCCTGGACGGCATCGGCATCCTCCTCCTCGACGCGTCGGACAGCGCGAGCGTGAACGCCGTGGCCGCCGCCTCATCGGCAGTCGGCGCGTGGATTTCCGCGGGCGGCACCCTCTGGGTCAATGGCCTGACGTCCAGCGCGCTCGGCACTCTCAGCGCCACGTTGCCGTCCGGCCTCACGCTCACCGCGCTCGACGCCGCACACCAGCTCGGCGCCGTCACCACCGGCGAATCCACGATCACCGACGGGCTGAGCAACGCCGACCTCGACTGGGTCGGCTCGTCCGACCCGCTGGTGACCGCCACCGTCGCCGGCCGCGGCGGCACCTCCGCGGCCGAGAGCCGCGGCGTCGACTGGACGGCGTTCACCAAGGGCACCGAACAGAACAAGTATCAGATCGCTGCGGAAAGCGCCGACGGGTTCGTCCCGGCGAGTGTCCTGTGGGAGCGGGCGGTCGGGTCCGGCCGCGTCGTCATCGACCAGCTGCTGTGGGCCGGCACCATGCCCCTGCCACCGCGGACCGCACTGGCGGCCGGCATCGCCGCCGGCCTCGGCGCCGCGTTCACCGCGGGCTCCGGCTCCGGCCTGTTGCCGACCACCGGCTGGACCGGCTTCGCCAGCCCGAACAACGCCGCGGCCGGGCAGGGCTACGACCGCGACGAGAGCACCCGCTGGTCCAGCGACGCACTGCAGAGCCCCGGCATGTACTACGGCCTCGACCTCGGCGCAGTGCGCACGATCAGCCGTATCGTGTGGGATGACGCGCCGGCCACCGGCGACCTCCCGGTGGGCCTGGAGATCCAGACCTCGACGGACGGGGTCACCTACACCACGGCGATGACCATCCCGAACACCGCGACCCTGAGCAACGCGGGCGTACTCACCATCCCCCTGCAGCCGGCACTGACCACCCGCTACCTCAAGATGGTCGACACCGGCTCGAACCCGGGCGCGTACATGTCGCTGTACGAGCTCTACCTCTTCGGCGAATAAGACCGAGCGGCGCGGGCGCGGTGAGCAGCGGCTCACCGCGCCCGCGGCGTAGGACGAGGGTGTGGCGCGTTTCGGTCAACCGGTGCCGAGTGACGTTTCCGCTCGCCCAGCCACGTCAGTATGTGGTGGTGAAGCAGGACGTCGGGTCCAGCAAGTTCATGCCGCTCGTCCTGCCCGGCGCCGACAAGGTGGCGCGGTAACACTGCTGCACCACGCCTTCGCCGCCTTCGAATTCGCCCGCCCGGACGTAGCCCTGCGAGACGCGGAAGTCGACGAGCACACTGTCTCCGTCGGCGACCGGGGACTGCACGGCGATGCCGATGCCATGGCTCATCGCCTCCAGCTGCCCGGCGGTGAGCGGACCCGACGCTTCCGCGGCGAGCAACCGCTGGTAGAACGAGCGAGCCGTGGCAGTGGCCTTGACGGCCGCCGCCGACTCGTTCGCCTGTGTGGCGTCGCGGTTCTCGTGGACGTGAACTCTGGCGAGCACGAAGATCGCCACGACGACCACGAGTGCGATGCCGGAGGCGACGCCGACGGCCATGAATACCCGCCGCAGCGCGGTCGGCACCACCTGCTCAGGCGATTCGTTCACCACAGTCCCTTCACGCGTCATTCGCGGACCCCCTCCTGCCAGATAGTCCGCGTAATGATACTCATGCTTGATCACTCGTGGCTCGTCCCGCAAAGCCAGCGCCGACCACGTGCGGCGATACTCCTGTGGGCGACGCAGCCGTGCCGCCCACCGGTCATCGTCATTGCGCAGCACCGCCAGCGCGGCAACATCCTTGTCCACGCAGTACGCGCCACGCATCTTCATCGGTGGTTTATGATCGGCGGATTGCTCGAGGGCATAGTGGCCTGTCGGGGCGGGGTGGTCATCGGACTGCGGGCGGCGCTTCGCTTCGCCCACGGTTTCATCTCTCCACCCACCCACCCGTTGCGTCGGCGGGGCGGCCTGCGGTTTCAAGATCTCGCCTCCGGCGCGGGCCCTTCCTCGGAGAGTGCCGGGGTCTGTGGGGTGGTGTGGTTGGCGGAGCGGGCTGGGGTTCGGGATGGTGAGGTTGCGGGGCTGTGCTCTCTCCTCGGTCGGTCCCCGGAGGCAATCAGGAACCTGCCGGGAGGTCAAGCGGCGGCGGCCTGCGCTGATGGCGGATTTTGTATCGCGCCGCTTGACCTCCCGACAGAACCCTGATCGGGCTTCGCCTGCCCGACCGAGGAGAGAGGGCTCGGGGGCTCGTGGCCTCACCCTGTCGGTGGGAAAGTGTTTCTTGTCGCCCCGGTTCAGGTCGGTGTGGGTATGAAGTGTGATGAGCTCGCGATCGAGAGGCTGGCCGGGGAGCGCTGTATAAGGACTTTGTATTGCCGCAGACGGCGGTGCGGGCATCGCCGCGAAGCGCGTGTCTCAGCCTAGGGTGTGTCCTTGCGCTCCACCGGGGTGACACGGCGCCGGTGGGCTCTCCCACGGGCCGCACGGCGAGAGGGGATGCGATGGAGCAGGAGCACACCTACCGTAGAGCCGCGGGGATCGATCTGGGCAAGCGCGTGATGTCGGTATGCATCCGGACCCCGGGCCGCGGCGGGGCGGTGGATCTCGAACAGCTCACCTACACGACGATCACATCACAGATCCTTGCCTTGCGCGACCGCTTGGAGGACGCGCGGGTGGAGATCGTGGCGATGGAGGCGACCGGAGACTACTGGCGCCCGGTCTGCTGGATCCTTCAAGGCACCCTGCCCGGGGTCGAGGTCCTGTTGGTCAATCCAGCTCACGTCAAAATCCTCAAAGGGCGCAAAACCGACCGGGCGGACGCGGCGTTCCTCGCCCGTCAAGCAGCCGCCGGAAACCTGCGCGGCTCGTTCATCCCCCCCGAACCGGTACGCGAGGTACGCGATCTGACCAGGCGACGCACCACTTTGACCTCGCTGCGCGGCAGCGAGGTCCAACGGCTGGAGAAGACACTCGAGGACACCGGCGTAAAACTCTCCAGCGTCATCAGCAGCCTCACCGGCACGACCGGACGCACCATCCTCCAAGCCCTGGTCGCCGGCACCCGGGACCCCGCCATACTCGCGCGGCTCGCGGACCCCAGGATCAAAGCCGGCCACGAACAACTCACCGAGGCCCTCACGGGCTACTTCACCGACCACCACGGCTACCTCGTAGCCGACCACCTCGAAGAGATCGACCACTACACCGGCAAGATCCGCGCCCTCGACGAACGGATCGCGCAACTCCTCGACCAGCCCGACAAACACCAGGACGTCCGCAACCTCACCACCATCCCCGGCATCGACACCACCGGCGCGCAGATCATCGTCTCCGAACTCGGACACGAGATGAACGCCTTCCCCACCCCCGGCCACCTCTCCTCCTGGCTCGGAGTCGCCGGCGGACACAACGAATCAGCCGGAATCAAACGCAAAGCCCGACCCGCCGACGGCAACAGCGCCATGCGCCGACTCCTGGGCATCGCCGCGTTCACCGTCATGGGACACAAGGGCACCTACCTCAACGCCCGCTACCACCGACTACGCGGACACATGGACTCCCGCAAAGCCCAAGTCGCGATCATGCACGACATCGCTATCGCGATCTGGTTCATCCTCCACGACAAAGTCCCCTACCGAGAACTCGGCCCCGACTACTTCGCCCGCCGCGACCCCGACAAGATCACCCGCCGCATCCACGCCCTCGCCCGCTCCATCGGCGCCACCATCGAAATCCACCCCACCCCCACAACCTAAAACGACCACCTAAGCCGACCTGCAAACTCGCCATACTTTCGTCTCAGCCCACCCCCTGAGGTCCAGTGCGAGCTGCACTCGGGCCGGGTCCCATCCCGTGGCCCGGCCGCGCTCGATCCGGAAGAATCCTGCATCACCGTGGCCCTGCCATCCCGATCCTCGATCCGCACGAGGGCGTCGGTGCCCGGGTCGCGCCTGATGTGAAGTCCTGCATCGCCTTGGTGTGATCCACCCCGATCCCAGACCTCGCTGCAGAATCCCGCACGCCGGGCCGTGCTCGATGCGGAAGGATCCTGCATCGAGCTGGTCCGGCCATCCCGGTCCTTGATCCGTGCGAACGGTCAGTGGTCCGGCCGCGCCTGCTGCTGAATCGTGCATCGCCATGGTCCGATCCGCCTCGATCCCGGACCTCGCGGCAGAAACCCGCACGCCGGCCGCGCCCGACGCGGAAAAATTCTGCATCACCCTGATCTGACCCACCCGGTGCTCACGCACTGCACAGCATCGCGCAGCCCGGTCGCACCCCGAGGGGAAATCCTGCACCACTCCCGACACCATCTGCCCAGCCACCCCGCCCCGTCACAAACCCCGACCCTCGTACTCTTCCATGCTAGACGCCACCACCGACAAAAACCGCACATTCACCTTTTGCCGGAAAAGCAAAAATACCGGAGATTTCCGGGCACTCGGGCGCGCTCCCCGGCGTTGAAGGAGTAGAGAGAAAGAGCAGCCCAGAACGGCGATGCAGGATTCTTCCGGATCGAGCGCGGCCGGGCCACAGGCCGGGACTCGGCCCGAGCGCAGCTCGCACCACTCCCCCAGGGGGTGGGCTCTCTCCTCGGTCGGGCAGGCGAAGCCCGATCAGGGACCTGCCGGGAGGTCAAGCGGCGCCATGCAAAATCGAACATGAGCACAAATCACCGCCGCTTGACCTCCCGACAGGTCCCTGATTGCCTCCGGGGACCAACCGAGGAGAGAGCACACCCCCGCAACCCCACCACCCCAAACCCCAGCCCGCCCCACCAACACCAGCGACCACGCAGCCCCGGCACTCTCTCCGAGGGAAGGGCCCGCGCCGGAGGCGAAATCTTGAAACCCCAGCCCACCCCGGGCTTCAGGCCTCTTCGATGCGGCCGTCGCGGAGCGTCAGCACCTCGTCGGCGAGGTCGAGCATGGCGTGGTCGTGCGTCGCGACGAGGGCCGAGACGCCTTCGGAGCGCACCACGGTCTTCAGCAGCGCCATGATCTGGCGGGCCGAACTCCGGTCGAGCTGGCCGGTCGGCTCGTCGGCGATGAGCAGGCGCGGACGCGAGGCGAGGGCGCGGGCGATCGCCACGCGTTGCTGTTGGCCGCCGGAGAGCTCGTTCGCGCGCTGCCGTGCCTGGCCGCCTAGACCGGTGACGTCGAGGAGCAGCTGTTCGCGTTCCTCGCGCTCGCGGCGCGGCAGGCCGGCCATGCGCAGCGGGATGCCGACGTTCTCCGCCGCGGTCAGGAAGGGGAGCAGCCCGAAGGTCTGGAAGACGAACGCGACCGTGGAGCGGCGCAGCGCGCGCAGGCCGGTTTCGGACAGGCCCGCGAGGTCCGTTCCGTCGACGCGGACCGTGCCCGCCGTCGGACGGTCGAGGCCGCCGATGAGGTTGAGTAGCGTCGTCTTGCCCGAACCGGAGCGGCCACGCACGGCGGTCAGGGAGCCGGGGGCGAGGTCGAACGTCACCCCTTGCAGGGCCCTGACCTCTGTCCGCCCGGAGCCGTAGGTGCGCACCAGTTCCCGGGCCTCGACGACGGGCGGCGTGGCCGACCGCAGCTGGCCCGGATCGGCCTCGGGATACGCACGGCTCACCGGTCCTCCTCGGGGTTCTCGTCAAGGTTCTGATCTATTGCGCCGTCCGCCTGTCCGGGCCGTACGGCGATGTAGTCCGGCTCCTCCTCAAGCCGCACGCGATCGCGCAGCTCCAGCCGGCTGACCATCCGTTCCGGCAGCTGAAGCCGCCCGGCGCGGTCCAGCACGGCGTATTCGACCGTCGAGGGACGCACCGGATCCTCGGCGTCCGGCGCACTCAGCGTCCGCAGCGTCTCGGTGCTGATCCTCCCGTCGCGGATGGCGACGGTGCGCGGCACCTGCTCGCACACGCTCTCGTCGTGGGTGACGATCAGGATCGTCGTGCCGAGTTCGCTGTTGACCGCGCGGAGCGCCGCGAAGACCTCGGCCGCGGTCGCCGAGTCCAACTCGCCGGTCGGCTCGTCGGCCAGCAGCAGCTTCGGGTTGTTCGCGCACGCGGTCGCGATCGCGGTCCGCTGCTGCTCCCCGCCGGACAGCTGCTGCGGTGTGCGGTCCCGGCAATAGGCGATGCCGGTCGCCTCGAGCAGTTCGAGCGCACGAACCCGGCGGGCCGCGCGGCCGAGACCGGCGAACTTCATGGGCAGTGCCACATTCTGCGCCGCCGTCAGGTACGGCACCAGGTTGCGCGAGGTCTTCTGCCAGACGAAGCCGACGGTGCGCCGGTGGTAGTCCAGCCAGTCGGCGGCCGAGAAAGCGGCGAGATCGCGCCCGGCCACCTCGACCGTGCCGGCCGTGGCCTGATCCAGGCCGCCGAGGATGCGCAGCAACGTCGACTTGCCGCTGCCCGAGACGCCGACCACCGCGGTCAGCTCGCCTTCCGCCACGGTCAAGTCGAGGCCCTGCAGGGCTTGGACTTCCACGCCGTCGGCCATATATATACGCACGACGCGGTCGCAGTGGACCAGCGTGCCGGGTGCACGTGCCTCGGCCACCTCCCTCGGCGCGCGCGCCTGCGCGCCGAGCTGCTCGAGGCTTTCGCCTACCAGGATCTCCGACTCGGTCATCCGCTCGATTCCTCCCATCGTCACTGCTCCCCCACCCGCAAGGCCGCGGTCACGCCCCGGCGCCGCGCCGCCATCGCGTCGACGCTGTGGGCCAGCAGCGCTGTCACGGCGATCGCGCCGGCGGCCACGACGAGCGCGCCGGGGGCGGCCCGCAGCGCCACGGGCTGGTTCGAGCCGGTGAAGACCGAGAGATCGATGGACGAGCCGACGATCAGGCTGGTCAACACCGTGCACGCGACGCCGCCCACGATCGCCGCGACCAGTCCCGGCAGCGCCTCGAGCCATACCAGCATCAGTCCCTGGCGTTCCGTCAGTCCCAAGGTGGCCAGGTGGGCGAGCGTGGTCTCTCTCGCCCGGGCCGTGAGCGCCGCGCCGGCGAGCACGCCGACGAGCGCCAAGGCGAGCGCGGCGAACAGCGCGGCCTCGGCCAGTTCTTTCGTGCCGGACTGGAACGGGGACGCCGCCAGCGTGGCCAGCGCCGCGCTGCGCAGAACCACCGACGAGCCCGGGGCGCGGGCGCGCACGGTCTCGGCGAGCTTCGTCTGGTCGACCGGCCCGTCGATCAGGATCGTGTTCACGGGGACGAGCGCGAGCGCAGCGGCCGGCACCACGTTTTCGGGCACGATCACGAAGTCCGCGGTTCCCGGCAACGCCGCGGTGCTCGTTCCGGCCGCGCCGACCGTCACCGGGATGCTCTTTCCGTACATCGCCAGGGTGGGCGTGCCGGCTAGCCCCGTCGCGACGGGAGCGGAGGCGAGGACCGTGCCGCTCCGGCCGGCCGCGGCGCTTGGTATGTCGGGCATCTGCGTGACCGGCGTCGTCGCCGTCAGGTCACGGTAGCGGGCCGGATCGACGATGAGCAGCACGGTGTCCTGCGGGGCGGCCCACTGGTCGGACGCGAGCGTGAACGCACCGGTGTACAAGACGCGCGCGGCCACGGCGCGTGACGTGCCGTCGACGTGTTCGAGGGCGTCGACCGCCGCGTTCGAAAATCCGTTGTCCGGCGCGGTGATCCGCACGTCGGCACCGGTCTGCGCCCAGGACGCCGAGTTCTCCGCCGCCGTGATGGTCGCGCGGGACATCGACGCGAGGGCGACCACCGCGAGGGCGAGAACGAGGATGAACGACGGCGCCAGCGCGGCCGGGATCCCGCGCGCAGCGCGCGCGGCCGCCACGAACGACACCGTGCCGCCCCTCGCCGTCGCGACCCGGCTCACCGCGCGCATCGCCACGGGCGTCAGGAACCGGATGGCGGCGGCGAGGACCACCGCCAGCAGGAACGGCGCGACGATCGCGAGCGGCCCGGCTGCGGTGTCGCCATAGGCGCGCAGTGTCGCGAGTCCGCCGACGCAGAGCAGGACCAGCGTGCTGTAACCGACCACTCGGGCCGCCGGGCGGTGCACGCCGCGCGCGGCCCGGAACCGGGATCGGCGCACCGGTTCGCCGCTGCGCACGCCGGCGCCGCGGCGCCCCCGCCGGTACACCAGCAAGGCGCCGTCCCCGGCCACGGCCAGGGCCGGGCCCGCCAACGCGAGAGCCGACGCGATCGCCGGCAGCCACCACGAGGACGCGGGGCTCGGCGCTCCCGGCACGACGACGACGCCGAGGACGAATCCGAGCACGCACGGCGCTAGTCCCACCATCGCGACCCGTGCCGCCAGGCCGACCAGTTGGCGGCTCGAGGCGCCGCGGACGCGCAGGAGTCGGAACTCCTCGGTGCGCCGTGCGGTGAAAAGCCACACGCACAGCAGCAGCACGACGAGCCCGAGGGCGCTGAGCGAGCCGAGCACGAGATCGAGCAGGCTCTGCACGGTCTGGCGCTGCTGGACGAACTCCTGCAGCAGCGGGAGCGGCCCGGCGGACAGGGAGAGCCCGACCGTCGGAGCCTGCGCGCCGCCGGCTTCGGGCAGCGGCAGCGGCAGCGCCTGCGCCGTGCTCACCGCGGCGGTGAGCCCCGCGATCAGCCTCGGTGACTCGTCGGCCGTCACGGACCGCAGGTCGAGACCGATGCCGTAGTACAACGACGGGTTCTGATGCATCATGGCCGTCGCCAGGTCGACGGCCTCGTCCGGACCGACGAACACCTCCGCCTCCCAGTAAGCCGGGCCGCTGAGCGAGATCACCCGGTTGGCAGTGGCGGCCAGCGGATCCTGGGTCCAGTACGGCGAGCCGGGGTCGCTGGGCCGCACGATCGCCGTGACCGTCAGTTCGAGCGCCGGGGTGGAGTCGGTGCCGTTGGCCGGAACCGCGATCTTGTCGTGCACTGAGAGATGCAGGCGCTCGGCCGTCGCGGCGGTCACCGCGACATCGAAGCCGATCGGCGCGGAAGACGTGTCCGTCCCGAACTGATCGGAATCGGGGAGTGTCCCTTCGACCGCCGAGACGATCTGTGACAGGTTACTGCGATATACGGGTGCGATGCGCAGCGGCGCCTGCACCGGGACGGGAGCGCCGTCGTCGACGTAGGCCGGCTCCTCGCCGCTGACCAGCTCCGTCCACGAAGCGTTCCGGTCCGCCGAGACCGGAAGGCCGAGGGCGGAGATGCGTGCGGCGAGCGCGGACTGCGGCAGCGCCAGGTCGTCGGGCGTCGGCGTCATGTCGGCCGACGCCGACGCGAGGGCTGCGAGCAGGTTGCCGTAGTCGCCTCGAGCGAGCAGCGTCTTCGCCGCCGCGCCGCCCTGATCGACCCGGGCACGCAGAGCAGAGTTCTGCGTCGCCGAGCGTTCGAGCGGGATCGCGGTCGCGGCGAATGACGCGGCGGTGCCGAGCAGGATCAGCACCAGGGCCGACCCGGTCGCGGTTCCCGCGATCTGCGCGCTGCGCCTGCGCAGCCACAGTGGCAGTGCGCTCATGATTCCTCGGCTTCCCGGGTAGCCCCGACGATGTCGGGCCGACGCAGTGCGGCGAGGCCCGCGGCCACCGCCGGGATCACGACGACCACGCCGAGCAACGCCGCCACCTGGCCCGGCGGAACCACGTCGGCGACCGCCGGGGTCGGCCGGGCGCCGGCGTCCGTCAGGATCAGGAACGGCGTCAGGACGCGTGCGACCAACCAGCCGCCGACGACGCCCGCGAGCGCGGCCACCAGCCCGGTGGTGAGACGTTCCGCGGTCTGGACGGCGACGCCCCGTCGGACCGGGAGCCCGAGGGCGGCCAGTACGGCCCGCTGGCGTCGCCGCTCGCGATGTTCGGCGGCGACCGCGCCGAGCAGCCCCACCGCGGCCAGGACCGCGGCGCCGGCGGCGAGCGCCAGGTAGGCCCGGCGCACGGCTTGCGCGTCCGGGTCGGCGGACATGCTCGCGCGCACGCTGTCGAGGGTGACGACCGACGCGCCGGCGGGCAGCGCGGCGGGCGCGGCATCGTCGGCGGTGTCGAGCCAGATGCTCTTGAGCGGGAGCGGCGGCTGACCGAGCTCCACCAGCCGTGCCTGCAACGCGGAGACGTCGACGATGAGGGCGCCGCCCGGCGCTGAGGCGTCGACCGTCGGGAAGTCCGCCACCCGCCCGACGATGCGCACGGGTATCGAGACACCGTCGGGCGAGATCTCCGACTGGGAGCCGATGCCGAGCCGGGTGGAACTCAGGAACGCCGCCGTGGCCAGCGCGGGAAGCGGGGCCTGCGCCGAAGGGGCGAAGGCCATCGACGCCTTCGCGGGCACGTTCACCTCCGTGGTCACCAACCCCACGGTGGAAAAGGACGTTGCCTGGCCGTATCCCGTTTCGAAGGAGAAGGCCCAGCTGTCCCCGACGCGGGTGGGCGCGGCGCCGGCGGCGGGAACCGCCACGGCCGGTCCGGCACCCTCCAGGTGCACTTGAACGCCGTCGGCGAGAGCCGCGGATTCGCCCGTCCCGGCCCAGGAGCCGAGATCCGCGACGGTGCCGCTCGGCAGGCCCAGCGTCAGCACTCCTTCATCATTCGCCGCCGCAGGGGCCTGATAGTCGATGCGCACGGCCGTCAGGTGCAGGGGATACACGACCGCGCGCGAGACGGGGAAGTCCAGCGTGTGCGACATGCCGTCCGCGGGCAGGGCTTGCGGCGCCAGGCTCAGGACCCGGCCCCACGCGTCCTGGGCGACGAGGGTGAGGGTGGCCGCGGAGACCGTCGCGCGCAGCGACGCCGACACGGTCAGCTGCTCCGCCCGGCCGGGTAGCGCGGCAGTCTGCGCCTCGTTCGTGCGCAAGGGGCTGAAGAGCGAATCCGGGGTCGCCGCGGTGTACACATCCGGGCTGAGCAGCACCGTCGAGGGGGCGGTGGCGGCGTCGAGGCCGAGCACGGTGCTGCCCCCCGCACCACCGGCGGCCACGACCGGGGTCGCCGACCGAACCTGGTGGTCCGCCTCGACGGCGGTCACGGCCGCGTCCTCGGCCGTCGAGGCGGGCAGGTCGATCCGGACCTGGGCCCCCGCCGCATACGTGCTCTGATCGGCGAGCGACCGGCCCAGCGACGCGTGCTCGATCATCGCGAAGGTGCCGGAGCCGAGCGCGAGCACGGCCAACGCGGTCACCGCTGCCTGGCTCCCGGCCCGCCGGGCGATCTGCCAGAGCGTCAGCGCGGCGCCCAGGCGTCGGCCGCGCGCCACCACCCGCTCGCCGATCCGGCCGAGCAGCGCGAGCAGCCGCAGCGCGAGTGCCGAGATCGCGAGCAGGCACAAGGCCGGTGTGAGCACCGTCAACAGGTTGAGCGGGGACGCTCCGGACGCGTCGCGCAGCTCCCAGCAGGCAGCCCCGGCGAGCGCCAGGAGGGCGATATCGACGCCCGCTCTGGTGAATCCGGGCACCCGCGAGGGCCGCGCCGCGGTCTCGTCGCCGGCGTTGGCGCGCAACCGCGACAGCGAACCGACCAGCAGCACGAGCACGCAGAGCGCGCCGGCGCCGGCTGCTGCCTCCCATGGTCCGAGCCGGGTGAACGTACTGGAACGCAGCAGGCTCGCCGGCTTGTCATGATCGACGAGCGCGGCGAAGCCGATGCCGAGCGGTGCGCCCACGATGACCGCGAGCACCCCGATGGACACCGCCTCGACCAGGTCCGCGCGCAGCGCCTGCGGGCGGGCCCGGCCACGCAGCCCGAGTATCGAGGCCTCGCCCGCGCGTTGCCCGCCCAGTGGACGAGCGCCGAGCACCAGCGCCACGAAGGCCAGTGCCGCGATGGCGATGCCGACGCATTCGAGCGCTGACGCGGCCACCCGCTGAGCGGTGTCGAGTTGCTCGAGCACGGCCGGGAAACCGTCGGCGATCTGCGGGCGGTCGAAAGCCGGCGACTGCAGCACGCGCGCGGCGAGCACCTCGGCGGCTCGCTCCTCGGCCTGCGCATCGCCCGCGGCCAGGGCGGCGGGCGCGATCTGGACGATCCAGTCGCTCCGGTTCGCGGTGAGCGGGCCGCCTCCGAACACGCCGGCGGATACGTCGAAGGGTCCGTATGCACTGAACGGACCGACCCGCGCCAGCCCCGACGCGCCCGCGCCGGTCAGCTGCCAGAACGGATCGGACGCCTCTCGCGGCCGGTAGAGCCCAGTAATCAGAAGCCTGATCTGGCTGGCCGGCGCGGTCTCCCGCAGAGTCAGCACACTATTCACATGGAGCCCGAGGGCGCTCGCGGTGTTCTCCGGCACGGCGGCCGGTATGGCCTTCGAGCCCTGATCCTCGACTGCTGATTCGGGCCAGCGGCCCGAAGTCAGCGTCGCATGGGCGGCGATGCCGGCGAGCGACGCGACGACGGCCTGCCGGGGGCTGGCCGAGGTGGAATCCGGCAGGGCCAGCGTGTCGAGCGAGACCGCGCCGGTGACCGAACCGGCCACCGGCAGCCCGGCAGCCTGCGCCCGCAACTGCGCCGCCTGCGTGGCGAGATCGGCCGACGAGGTCTGATCGCCGCGGATGAGCACCACCGGCTGCGCGGCCGTCAGCTGCTGCTGCGCGGCGCTGCGCAACATCCTCGCGTCATAGGCGGCGAGCGCGCCGAAACTCGCGGCCGCGGTGACGCAGATCAACACGAGTGTGGCCACGACGCCGCTGGACGCCGTCATCCGCAGCAGCACGAACGGAACCCGGGCGCGCCACGAGCCGGCCGGCCTCATCCGGCCCGCCCGGCGACCGTGGTCGGCGCCGCGGTGGCGACAACCGTCGTACTCTGATATCCCTCGGCCTGTGTCTCGAACATCTCGGCGTATCCGCCGCCGAGGGCGAGAAGCTCCTCGTGGGTTCCGCGCTCGGCCACCTGTCCTCCCGCAAGCACCACGATCTCGTCGGCGTCCCGCACGGCCCCGAGCCGGTGCGAGATGAGCAGGCTCGCGGATCCGCGGCGCAGATCGCGCAGCACCCGGTGTACCTCCGCCTCGGCCCTGGGATCGAGTCCGGAGGAGGGTTCGTCGAGGATGAGCACGTCGCGGTCGCTGCGGAGCAGTCCGCGTGCGACGGCGATGCGCTGCCACTGGCCGCCGGAGGGCACCACTCCCTCGTCGGCGTCCCCGCCGTCCTCCACGTGGATGCGGGAGAGCATCGTGTGGTAGCCGCGCGGCAGCCCGGAGATGAAATCGTGGACACCGGCGCGCCGCGCGGCCTCCTCGCACCGCTCGGGATCGGCGGCACCGAGGTCGCCCACACCGATGTTCTCCAGAGCGGTCATGTCGTAGCACATGAAATCCTGCAGCACGGTCCCGATCCGCTCCCTCAGCTCCCCCGGCTCGAACTCTCGCAAGTCGACCCCGTCCCACAGGATGCTGCCGCGGACCGGGTCGTACATCCGGCACAGGAGCTTGACCAGAGTGCTCTTGCCCGCGCCGTTCTCCCCGACGACGGCCGTCGACCTGCCCGCCGGGATGCGCAGGTCGACCCCGCGCAGCACCCAGTCGGCCGTCGGACTATAGCGGAACCAGACGTCGCGCAACTCAATACCCTGTTCCAGCCGGGCCGGCCGGCGCGGAGGCACCGGAACCGGCAGATCCGGGCCGGCGGTCGCCACCTCTTGGAAACTCGCGTACATCAATGCCGACGTGTGGGCGTCGGACACCGAGCCCGCCGAACCCGTCAGCGCGCCCTGCACCCCGGCTGTGGCGCTGAGCAGAACGGTGACATCGCCCACGGAGAAATGCCCGCTCGCGGCCCGCCACAACGCCCAAGCCGTGACCGCCGCCGTCAGCAGCGCGCCGGCCGCCCCGCACAGCGCCTGCGTCCGCACGACGCGCAGCTCGATCGAACGCTCGACCGAGTTGATCAGACGCTGGTCCCGGTGCACCCGCTCCCGGAAGAAGTCCCCCAGTCCGAAGGCGCGCACCTCCTTGACCGCTCGCGGATCGGCAAGCAGGGACTGCGCCAGCATTCTGCGTCGCAGCGCGGGCCCGTTGCGCCACACGCCCTGAACCCGGCGCCGACCGCTGACCATCTGCGCGTACATGCCCGGAACGGCCGCCGCCACGACCAGCACCGCGGCCGGCGGACTGACCGCCGCGGCGCCCGCGACGAATCCGACGATCGTCATCGCGCTCCGGAGGAGCGCGACGATCGAGTTCACCAGTTGGGAGGGCGCCTGCAGACCGCCCATCTGCGCGATCCGGAGCCGGTCCTGGAAGGCGGGGTCCTCGAAGCGCGCGAGACCCTGGAAGCGGTTGACCGCACGGAACAAATCGTCCTGCACCCGCAGCGCGATCGTGCGGCGAGCGGCGCCCTGAAGGTAATTCCCGGCCACCGGCAGGACGGTGGCCACGACTCCGGCGACGCACACCAGCACAGCCGCACGCACCGGCAGCCCGCCGGGGTGGGGGCCGCTGATCGCGTCGAGCACGGCCTTCGTCTCCCAGGCCGCGATGGGCATCGACACACCCGCCGCCAGCGAGATCAGCACGCTGAGTCCCAGTGTCCACGGGCTCTCGCGCCAGGCGAGCGCGATCGCGCGGACGGCCGCGTTCACCGCCGCACCGGCTCTAGGCAGCTCGCCCCCGGAGACCGGGGCGCGGTGACCGATGCGTGGGGCGGCCTCCGCGGAATCGGACCGCCTCATCCGCGAGTGCCCGCTCGCTCCACCTGGGGCAGTTCCGCCGGATCGGTGCTCCACGGACCGATCAGCGCACCCGGGCCGATGAACCCATAGGCGGGTGTCGCGCGGATCTGGAACCGCTCGGACAACGCGCCGCCAGGGTTCTCGGCCACGACAACACCGAGCGAGCCCAGTTCCTGCCAGTGTTCTGCCGAGACCTCACCGTCTTCGATCACGACGAACAACACGCGATCCGGCGCGAAGCCGGTCGAGTGGACGTAGGCGCCCATCGCGGACAGCTTCTCCCAGCAGAAGGGGCAGCGTGCCCGGAGGAAGATCAGCAGGCCGCCGTCCGCGAACATGGCACTGGTCGCCGCAGCGCCGTCACGCGCGGTGGCCTCGAAATCGGGCAGCGTCCCACCCCGGGCCAACCCCGAAACGGCCGGCGGCTCGCTCGCCGGAGCCGAACCGCGCAGCTTGCGCACGATCGCCAGGCTCAGCAGGAGATTGAGCACGCCGAGGGCGCCGACCAGGATGACCGCGACGGTCAGGATAGGGGACATGGCGGCCTCCAGGGGTCTGGGACGGAGTGATGGAAGAAACCTGTCATGTTCGAGGCTCGAGGTACGAGGCTCCGCGTGGCGCGCCGGGAGCCGCGGGATCCGGAGCGTCGAAGAGGGCTGCGAGATCTTCTAACCGCACCACCAGCACGGTGACCACGACCGCCGGCAGGCAGGCGAAGGCGAATCGGGCAAACGAGCCGGTCGCAGGGCTCTGCACCAGCGGCACCACCCCGGCCGCGGCCAGCGCCAGATCACGCCACAGATGAAGCGCGCCGAGCGGGCGTCGCCCGTCGGAGCCGAAACAGGCGCACGTCGCCTGCACCCTGGAACGGCTGGCGCGCACGATGACCAGGATGAAGACGCCGAGCAGGACCTCAGTGGCGACGAGCGCCGGCCGCGCGGTCCTCGGCACGAGAAGGCCGACGGCGACACAGAACTCGACCACTGCGAGCAGGACCGCGAGCGTTCGGGCGGCCCACCGGGGCACGGAGACAGGAGCGAATCCACGCAGCGCGTCAGCGAACGAGCGCAAGGTACGAACCTTGCCCAGCGCGGAAGCTCCGAATACACCGGCGAGCGCAAGCCGCAAGCACAGTGCGAACAGCGACATGAGTCCTCCTGCCGGTCTCAGCACGACGGCGCGTGCTGTCGTCCGCCCGCCACCGGTGGCGGGCGGACGACGGGGTGAATCAGGGACCAGAACTAGCAGACGCCGGCGTACGTGATGATCTGTCCACTACACAGGTTGTAGTAGCAGTAGACGTAGCCGCTCGGCTTCTCGCACTGCTCCCACTGCTCCCAGCAGCTGCCCTCGTTGACGTTCCTCACGACGCGGCAGTAGTCCGCCTTGGCCTGCCACGTGGGAACGAGGCGCCCGAGCAGGGAGTCCCCGATGACCTTGAATGGATTCGCCATGGTATTCACCTCCTTATTGAGGTTGCGCGAAGGCCGCGCCGAACCGGCGCGATCCTCGCGGACCTGGAGCTGCAGTAATCTGTAAGCGCTTACCCCGTGCAAGAGCTATCATATGCAGGGCACTGCTTTACTGTCAATATCAGTGCTCTAACTTCCAATGACAGAAAGTTGATAATCAGTTGTCGCCAACCGGCATCGGTGAAGAACCGGGCGAGCGAGCCGGTCACAGGGCCCCGCCCAAGCGGCACCACCCCGGCCCCGGCCGGCGCCGGATCACACCGCGGATGCGACGGCGCCTGCCGTCGTCCGCTCGCCACCGGTGGCGAGCGGACGACGGGGTGAATCAGGGATCAGAACTAGCAGATGCCGGCGTACGCGAGTATCTTCCCATCGCACATGTTGAACGTGCAGTAGGCCTCGCCGTTCGATGCCGTGCACTGTACGTACTGGACCCAGCAGTAGCCCTCGTTGACGTTCTTCACGGGGACGCAGTGGTCCGCCTTGGCCTGCCACGTGGGGACGAGGCGGCCGAGCAGGGAGTCCCCGATGACCTTGAATGGATTTGCCATGGTATTCACCTCCTTATCGAGGTTGCGCGAAAGCCGCACCGAGCCGGCGCGATCCTCGCGGACCTGGAGCTGCGGTAATCTGTAAGCGCTTACCCCGTGCAAGGACTATCATATGCAGGGTTCTGCTTTACCGTCAATATCAGTGCTCTCACTTACTGTGACAGGAGACTGATAATCGATGGTTATCGTCCTGCTTCGAGGGATGATCAGAAGAATCGGGAGGGAATATGAAGGTCGCGTCTACCGTGGGCCGCGCCGCCGCGCTCACCGCCCTGTCTGCCCTGGCCGTCGCAGTAGGACTGAGGCCGGTGGTGATCGAGGTCTCCGGCGACTCGATGCGCCCGACCTACGCGCCGGGCGATCGTCTCCTCGCCGCCCGGCGGCCGCGGTTGGCCAAGACCGGCCGCTGTGTGGTCCTGCGCCGCGTCACCGCCGGCGATCAGATCGACACCCTCGCCATCAAGCGCCTCGCCGCCGTCGAAGGCGACCCGATCCCCCCCGAAGTGCGCCGCTTCCCCATCGACGGCGGCGGCCCTCTCGTCCCCCGCGGCATGATCGCGGTCCTCGGCGACGGCGTCCGGAGCACCGACTCGAAGAGCTACGGCCTGATCCCCGCGTCGAGTATCGTGGCCGTGGTGCTGATGAAACTTTCATAGCGGCGCGTGCAGGGGGACTTCATAGCGGCGCGTACAGAGGGAAGCGTGTTCGGGCCTCGCCGTATGCGTCATAGCAGACATCGGCAGCGCGGCGCCGACGATGGAAGGGATGGGCGGCACATGGACGATCCGTGGCAGCACATTCCCCCGCTCGCCACAGGCGCGCCACGTCGCCATGGGTGCTCGGACCGCACCGTTCGGATTCTGCTCGTGACCTCGATCCTGCTTCTGGCGCTCATGCCAATCCTGATCCTGGCAATGGTCTTGATCATTGCTGCTATCCGATAGCGGGCTTCTCGCCACTGCTGACGAACGCTGCGGGCAATGGATAGCTGGCTCCAAGAGCCGCTGACGTCCGACGCGTCAAGGAGTCCGCCGCTCACGGCGGGATGACGTCCCGTCTGGTGGGGAAGATACCGACGACGTCGCCGTGGCCTTTGGCCACGCGGGTGAGCAGGTTGCGGGCGAAGCGGACCCGGCAGTGCTGTCAGGACGCGCCGTGCGTGACCGCGCTCACGGCAGCACGCAGCCCGGCGTGGACGTCGGAGATGACGAGCTTGACCCCGCCCAGGCCGCGTCGGCGCAGGCTTCTGAGGAACTCGGTCGCAACGCGGCGTCCTCGCTGTCTCCGACCTGGAAGCCGAGCAGCTCGCGGCGCCCGTCGGCGGAGATGCCGGCGGCGATGACCACGGCTTGGGAGACGATTCGATGATCGACCCGGGTCTTGCGGTAGGTCGCGTCCAGGAAGATGTACGGGAACGCGATGTGGGACAGCGGCCGGCGGAAGGATTCCGCTTCGCTCCGACCCAGGTCGACAGCTGATCGGCCAGCGTGGCGGGCCGGCTTACGCGAGGTGGAAGATCTCGGTGAGTGGGCGCATGGCGGCATCCGGGGCGGTGCCGTCGAGGTCCTCGAAGAACTCCGCCATCTCGGCCTGCCACAGGGCATTGACCTCGGTGGCGTCCATCTCGGCGCGGGCTCGGTCGAAGTCCTCGGTTTCCAGGTAGCCGACGAGGATGCCGTCCTCGCGCAGGAAAATGCTGTAGTTGTGCCACCCGGTGCGCGAAAGAGCCTCGCGCATCTCGGGCCACACCTCGCGGTGGCGCGAGCGGTATTCCTCGACGCGGTCCGGACGGACCTTCAGCAGGAAGCAGACGCGCTGCATGGACTCTCCTCGTGTGGGTCGGTCCCGGACGGTCGGTGGACCGTCCGGGACCGGATCTTCGTGTGAATCAGAGGTACTTATTGCTCAGCCGGCGGGCTCGGGCTCAGCCCTTGTAGGCGGAGTCCATACCCTTGAGCGCGTCCGCCACGCTCCCCTGGCCGGACAGGAGTTCCTGCATGCCGGTCAGGTGAGCCTGCTGCACCTGCGCGTTGGGCCAGTACGGGTCCGGGTACGGGAAGGTCTTGTTCTCCTTCTGGTACTCGCCGATCGATGCGATCGACGCCGGAATGGCGCTCTGGGCGTTCTGGATCGCGGGGACGGAGTTGGCCGCGGTCGCGTAGGCGTCCTCCTCGGCGTCCGAGGACAGGAAGTCGAGGAACTGCTGGGCGAGCGTGGGGTTCTTGGCGTGCGCGTTGATCGCGTACTCGGCGCCGATGGACGAGGCCAGGTACGTGTCGGACGGGTTGTCGCCGGCCGGGAACGGGTGCAGCTCGAAGTTGCCGCTCGGGCTGTCGACGCGCAGCTGGGCGATCGCGCCCTGCGTCTGCACGATGCCGAAGGCCTGGCCGGAGGCGACCAGCTTCGCCGCGTCGGGGTACTGCACGCCGAGCGGGTCCTTCTCGAAGCAGCCCGCCTTGACCATGTCCACATTCATGTTCATCGCCTGCTGCCAGCCGGCCGAGCCGGCGAAGGTCGCCGAGCCGGACGACATCTCCTGGTTGAAGGAGGGGTCCTTCGCGTAGACCAGCGACGGGATCAGCGCGTAGTCGATGAATTGCACGTTCGACATGGTGCCGCCGCCGAGGGCGAAGGCGGTCTTGCCCTGCGCCTTCGCGCTGGCGCACAGCTGCAGCACGCCGGTCCAGGTGTCGGGCACGGTCAGGCCGGCCGACTTCAGCGCGTCCATGTTGAAGACCATGCCGATGCCGCCCACGGTCATCGGGCGCACATAGGTCTTGCCCTGGTACTTGGTCAGGTCCTGGATCCCCGAGGGGATCTGGGAGACGAACGACTCGGAGGACAGGTCCTTGAGATAGCCGGCCTTGGCCAGCAGGCCCTCCGCGGCGGGGTTGCCCGAACCCGGGTAGGTGTAGAACACGTCGGGACCGTTATTGGCGACCAGCTGCGTCTGCAGCGTGGTCTGGTACGGGCTGGTGTCGGCCGAGGTCAGAGTGACCTTGACACCGGGGTGCGCCTTCTCGAAGGCGTCGACGATCGGCTGCAGGGCCGGCTTGTCGTTCTGGACCGTGGCGACGGTCAGGTCCTGCGAGGATTCGCTGGATGTACTGGTTCCGCAGGCACTGAGACTCAGAGCGGCGACTGCGGCCATCGGCAGAGCGACAAGACGAGCACGACGGGATACCACGAGTTCCTCCTTGAACAAGGGTGGGGAATGCGTCTGGGTGTACGGACGGGGTTGTGCCTGACTCGTTCAGCCCTTGAGGCCGCTCGAGAAGCCCTTGATGATGGTGCGCTGCATCAGGAAGTAGACGATCAGGACCGGGGCGATGCTGATCACGAGGCCGGCGAAGACCAGATTCCACTGGCTGACGAACTCGCCGACGAAGGAGTAGAGCGCGACTGGCACCGTCGTGTTCGGGGAGCCGCTCAGGTACAGCAGCGGCGTGTAGAAGTCGTTCCAGACGTTCAGGATGTTCAGGATGATCACGGTGCCGGTGATCGGCCTGAGCAGGGGGAAGACGATCCGCCAGAACGTGTGCATGATTCCGCAGCCGTCCACGGCCGCGGCCTCCTCGTACTCGGGCGCCAGCGAGCGCAGGAACCCGGTGTAAAGGAAGATCGAGAAGGGCGCGAGGTGGCCCGAGTAGAAGATGATCAGGGACAGCGGGGAGCCGAGCAGCCCGAGGTCGCGCATCGTCATGTAGAGCGGGATGAGCGCGAGCTGGAACGGCAGCAGCAGCCCGACCATGAAGCCGTAGAAGGCGATCGAGGACCAGCGCCGGGTGTTGCGGGCGAGCGGGTAGGCGGCCATGGCCGAGACGAACACCAGCACGGCCGTGCTGAACACGGTGATCTGCACGCTCATCAGCAGCGCGTGCCCGAGGCCGGCCTCGTTCCAGGCGTGGACGTAGTTCTGCCCGGTCGGGTGCGTCGCCGGGCTCAGCGGTCCGGACAGGTCCGCCGGCGATTTAAACGATTCATTTACCAGCACGTAAAGAGGGACCAGAAAGAGCAAGCCCACGCAGATCATGACCGCTTCGAGGACCAGCGTCCGGGAGGTGTACTTCTTCATCGGGTGCCGCCTGATTCGTTCTGCTTGTTCAGGGCCCAGTGCTGGAACGCCGAGATGAGGGCCACGCAGACGGTGAGCACCACGGCCAGGGCGATGCCGTAGCCGTACTCGTTGAACTGGAACACGTTCTTGTAGATCTGGGTCGAGAGCGTCTCGGTCGCCGCTCCCGGGCCGCCGCCGGTGGTGACCTGCACCTGGTCGAACAGCTTCAGACTGGAGATCACGCTCAGCATCAGGTTGATGGTGATCGCGGGGGCCAGTTCGGGGCGGACCACGTGCCAGAACCGGCGGAACGGTCCGGCGCCGTCGACCAGGGACGCCTCGATCACGGCTTCCGGCACGCCCTGCAGGCCGGCCAGGAAGATGACCATCGAGTATCCGGAGAACTCCCAGACCACGATCAGTCCGATGGACAGCAGCGCGATGTGCGGGTTGCCGAACCAGTCCTGCTGCAGCGAACCCAGTCCGACCGACCGGAGCAGCTCGTTGACCACGCCGTTCGGCGTGAGCAGGTACTGCCAGACGAACGCGGCCGCGACCGGGGTGACCACCGCGGGGGCGAACAGGAACACCCGCAGCACGTTGCGGCTCTTGATCCGGGAGTTGACGCCGAGCGCGAGCAGCAGTCCGAGCAGGTTCTGGGCCACGGTGATGCCGAGGGCCAGCAGCAGCGAGTGGCCGAGCGCGGAGAGCGCCTTCTGGTCGTGGAAGACCTTCGTGAACTGCGCCAGCCCGACGAAGTTCTTGTGCGGGTCGAGCCCGTTCCAGTCGGTGAAGGCGAATCCGACGCCCTGGATGCTCGACCACAGGACCACGAACCCGTACAGCAGCGCCGCTGGAACGATAAAATAGAACGGCACAGTTCGACGGCGCCGGCGTTTCGCGCGTGCGCTCCGGCGCGCGTCGGCCGGCACGGCGGGGCCCGTGTCGGCTGTCGCCGTCGTCATCCGCTGATCCTCATACTCGCTCCTCATCATCGGGTGGGGGCTCAGCTCGTCGCGGTTTGCGTCACGCGAAGCTCGCCGAGGCTCGCACAACCTTAGGAGCGCGCTACGATTCACGTCCAAGACCGATATTGAATTAGTTGATACCGCTTCTGCATCGTGCCAGGAGCCGAGGGGATACCGGCATGCTGTCGCTCGATCAGGTACAGGGCTTCGTGACCGTCGCGGAGGAACTGCACTTCGGTCGCGCGGCCGCGCGGCTGAACATGACCCAGCCGCCGCTGAGCCGGCAGATCCAGCGGCTCGAGGCCGATCTCGGCGTGCGGCTGCTCGAACGAAACGCCAGGCAGGTGCGGCTCACCGCGGCCGGTGCGACCTTCCTCGAGGACGCACAACGGCTGCTCCAGCTGGCGCAGAGCGCGCCGAACACCGCCAGGCTGGTGGCCGACGGCTGGAGCGGGTCGGTCCGCCTGGGCTTCACCGCCAGCAGTGCGCTGCGGCTGCTCGGGGATCTGCTGAGCCAGCTGAGCCTGGCCCTGCCCAACGTGAAAATCGAGCTGACCGAGCTCGTCTCGGTCGAGCAGGTCCACGCCCTGGCCAACGGCGACATCGATCTCGGGCTCGCCCGGCCGCCGTTCGACGACACGCGGTTCGACTCGGAGCTGATCCGCCGCGAGGATCTGGTGGTCGCTCTTCCGGGCGAGCATCCCCTGCTGCGTGTCGACCGTCCGCTGACCGGCGAGGATCTGGCCGGCCAGGACGTCATCATGTACTCACCGACCAAGGCCCGGTACTTCTACGACATGGCGTCCGGCGTGCTCGCCGACCATCACTTCCAGACCGTGCACGTGGTGAGCCAGATCCTCACCATGGTCCAGCTCGTAGCGGCCGGTCACGGGATCGCTCTGGTTCCGCAGTCGGCCAAGCGTCTCGGCATCGAAGGACTCGGGTTCGCGACCCTGCTCACGCCGGTGCCAGCGCCGGTGGAATTGCACGCGATCTGGTTGCGGGAGTCGGCGAATCCGTCGCTCAAGCGGGTGCGTGCCGTGCTGCGCCGGCTCGGCGACGATGCCCACGAGGCATCAGAGCATCCACTCTAGGTCTTGGACAGCCATGATCGGCCCTGCTTACGCTGACGCCGATCCGTCGCGATATCCGTCATCGCGTACGGCGTGAGCGAATGAGGACTCCCCATGTCGTGGACTCCGACCGCCTTCGCCCGGCAATTGGGCAGTGGTCTGCTTTCCTTTCCCGTCACGGCCTTCGACGACCAGCGCGAATTCGACGAGGGCCGTTACCGCGAACATCTGGCTTGGCAGGCCGGTTTCGATGTCGCCGGGCTGTTCGCCGCGGGTGGTACCGGCGAGGGCTTCTCGCTGACGCCGGAGGAGGTCGAGCGAGTCGTGCGGGTCGCGGTGGACGAGGTGGGCGACCGGGTTCCCGTGGTCGCACCGGCGATGGGCGGCACCGCGACCGCGGTCGCCCAGGCGCGATCCGCGCAGGAGGCCGGAGCCGCCGGCATCCTGCTGTTCCCGCCGTATCTGACCGAATCCGGCCAGAACGGCTTGGCCGCGCGTGTCTCCGCCGTGTGCTCCGCCACCGACCTCGGCGTCGTCGTGTACAGCCGATCGAACGGCGTCCTCAACGACCAGACGGTCGAGGTGCTCGCGGACCGGCACCTCAACTTCGTCGGTTTCAAGGACGGCGTGGGAGACATCGAGCAGCTCACCCGGATCTACGCACGCCTCGGCGAGCGGCTGACCTATATCGGCGGCCTGCCGACGGCCGAGACCTTCGCGCTGCCGCTGCTGCAGCTGGGGATGACGACGTATTCGTCGGCCATCTTCAACTTCGTCCCGGAGTTCGCACTGGATTTCTACGGTCGCGTCCGCGCCGGGGACCGGGACGGCGTGTACCGCGGCATCCGCGAGTTCCTGCTGCCTTACCTGGACATCCGCAATCGTGTGCCGGGCTACGCGGTGTCCATCGTCAAGGCCGGGCTCCGGGTCGTCGGCCGCGACGCCGGACCCGTCCGGGCCCCGCTGCAGGATCTGACCGATGGCGAGTTCGCCGAGCTCAGCGACCTCGTGCGGCGCACGACCAGCGGAGGCTGACACCGTGCGCATCACCGATCTCATCGTCGTCCCGCTCGCGTTCCGCGATCCGCCGCTGTTGAATTCCTGGGGCGTGCACGAGCCCCTCGCCCTGCGCACCATCGTCAAGCTGGTCGTGGACGACTCCGTGGTCGCCTGGGGTGAGGGCTCCGGTGAAGCGTCCGTGATCGCGAACCTCGCCCGCGTCCGCGAGGCCGTGCTGGGGCTGAACCCCTTTGATCTGAACGGTATAGAACGCGCGATCGACGCAGCGCTCGCGCCGTGCGGAGCCAGTGCTCGCGACCGGCTCAGCACCTTCGCCATCCTCGAGGTCGCCTGCCACGACGCGCAGGGCAAGATCGCCGGGGTGAGTGTCGCCGAGCTGCTCGGCGGACGCGTGCGGGATTCCGTGCCCTACAGTGCTTACCTCTTTTACAAGTGGGCGGCGCACAAGGACGGCGAGCCGGACGAATGGGGTGCCGCGCTCGATCCGGACGGCATCGTGGCGCAGGCCCGCACCATGATCGACCGCTACGGCTTCGGCTCCGTCAAGCTCAAGGCCGGAGTCTTCCCGCCAGACGTCGAGATCGCCACGATGCGTGCGCTGGCCTCCGCCTTCCCCGGCCTGCCGCTGCGCATCGACCCCAACGGCGCCTGGAGCGTCGAGACTTCACTCCGCGGCGCCGGCGAGCTCACCGATGTCCTTGAATACCTCGAGGACCCGACGCTCGACCTCGACGACATGGCGACGGTCGCACGCGAGGGCGGGCTCCCGCTGGCGACGAATATGTGCGTCACTTCGTTCGAGACCGTACCGCCGGCCCTGCAGCGCGATGCCGTGCAGATAGTGCTGAGCGACCACCACTACTGGGGCGGCCTGCGACGATCTCATGAACTCGGCCGGATGTGCGCGACGTTCGGCCTCGGCCTGTCGATGCACTCCAACTCGCATCTCGGCGTCAGCCTCGCCGCGATGACCCACCTGGCCGCGGCGACTCCCCGTCTTTCTTACGCGTGCGACACCCACTACCCGTGGAATTCCGCCGACGACGTGGTGGTCCCGGGCGTGCTCGAGTTCCGGGAGGGCTCGCTCGCGGTGCCGACCGGGCCGGGCCTCGGCGTGGAGGTCGACGAAGACAAGTTGGAGGCGTTGCACCAGGTCTATCTGGACTCTGGCCGCACCGTCCGGGACGACACTGCATATATGCGTCGCGTCGACCCGGACTACGACCCGACCCTGCCGCGTTTCTGACGGTTACTCGGGGCCGGCCCGAATCCGCTCAGCGCCGCACCATCGTCGAGGCGCGTACGACGAGTTCCGGCTGCAGGACGACCTGGCGGTGGCGGTGCGCCTCCGCCTGGTCGCCGCTCTCCTCCAGCAGCAGTTCCGCAGCCAGAGCGCCCATGGCCTCGGCGGGCTGGCGGACGGAGGTGAGCGGCACGGCGGCTGCGGCGGCGAATTCGATGTCGTCGTAGCCGACGATGGCGATGTCCTCCGGCACGCGCACCCCGGCGGCGAACATGGCCTGCAGGACGCCGAGCGCGATCAGGTCGTTCGCGGTGAAGGCCGCGGTCGGGCGGTTGGCCAGGCCCAGTAGCCGGGCGCCCGCGTCGCGTCCCGCGGCCACGTCCAGGCGCTGCGTGGTCAGCTCGACCAGCGTCTCGGCGGGCAGCCCCGCCTCAGCCACGGCTTGAAGCGCTCCATTGCGCCGGTCGCGGATCTGGGCCAGTTCGGGCGGGCCGCTGACGTAGGCGATCGAGCGGTGCCCGGCGGCGATCAGGTGCCGCAGCGCCAGCGCGCCGCCGGCGACGTCGTCGACCGAGACCGAACATCCGTGCGCGCCCTGAGCCTGACGGTCCACCAGGACGAAGGGGATGTCGTGGCGGCGCAGCACTTCGAGGCTGCGCCCGGTGGAGTCGGCCGGAGTCACCAGCACGCCGCGTACCCGCTGCTCGGCGAACATCTCCAGATAGTCGGCCTCGGTGCCCGGGCTCTGGTCGCTGTTGCAGACCATGACCCCCAGCTCGGCATGCTGCCCGGCCCGCCCGGCGCCGCGCGCGACGTCCACGAAGAAAGGGTTGCCCATGTCGAGCACCAGCAGCGCCAGCAGCCTGCTCTGGCCCGCGCGAAGTTGGCGAGCCGACTCGCTGCGTACGTAGCCCAGGCGCCGGATCACCAGCTGTACCTGGTCGCGGGTCTCCGGGGAGACCAGCTCCGGGCGGTTGAGCACATTCGAGACCGTGCCCATCGAGACGCCCGCGGCCCGCGCCACGTCCTTCATCCCCACCGGGTTCGCCATAGCGCCCTTCATATCACGGGCCGCCAGCTGAAATGAACTGTTTCATATGCCGTTCCTGTGCCCGCTACCGGGAAACACCCGGCAGGGCGCTGCGGCGATCGCGGCGATTCCTTGACGCCTCTGAGCGGCACCGGCTAAGTTGGCTGAAATGAAACGATTCATCGAAGGGTGCGGCCGTTGAGCGCCAGTGCAGGTGACCTTCGCAGCGCGGCCAAGGCGGCGCTGCGGTCGCTCGAGATAGAGACCCCCTCGTGGGGCTACGGGAACTCCGGGACCAGGTTCAAGGTGTTCGCGCAGCCCGGTGTGCCGCGCGACCCCTTCGAGAAGCTGGAGGACGCCGCCCGGGTGCACGCCGCCACCGGCTCCGCGCCCTTGGTGTCGCTGCACATCCCGTGGGACAAGGTCGAGGACTACGGCAAGCTCGCCGCGCACGCCGCCGAGTGCGGTGTGCGCATCGGCGCGATCAACTCGAACACCTTCCAGGACGACGACTACAAGCTGGGCAGCGTCTGCCATCCCGACGCCGGAATCCGCGCCAAGGCGGTCGCCCACCTGCTCGAGTGCATCGACATCATGGACGCGGTGGGCTCGCGCGACCTGAAGCTGTGGTTCGCCGACGGCACCAACTACCCCGGCCAGGACGACCTCGCCGATCGGCAGGATCGTCTGGCGGCCAGCCTGGCCCCGGTCTACGAACGCCTCGGCGAGCACCAGCGGATGGTGCTCGAGTACAAGCTCTTCGAGCCCGCTTTCTACTCCACCGACGTCCCGGACTGGGGCACCGCGTACGCGCACTGCCTGCAGCTCGGTCCCAAGGCCAAGGTCGTGGTCGACACCGGCCACCACGCGCCCGGCGTGAACATCGAGTTCATCGTGGCGTTCCTGCTGCGCCAGGACCGGCTCGGCGCGTTCGACTTCAACTCCCGCTTCTACGCCGACGACGACCTCATGGCAGGCGCCGCCGACCCCTTCCAGCTGTTCCGGATCATGCACGAGGTGCACAAGAACGGCGGCCTGGACCCGGCCCGGCAGGTCAACCTGATGCTCGATCAATGCCACAACATCGAGGCCAAGATCCCGGCCGTCATCCGTTCGGTGATGAACGTGCAGGAGGCCGTGGCCAAGGCCCTGCTGGTCGACCGGGCCGCGCTGAACGAGGCGCAGCAGGCCGGCGACGTGCTCGGCGCCAACGGCGTGCTGATGGACGCTTTCGGCACCGACGTGCGCCCGCTGCTGGCCGAACTGCGCGAGGAGCAGGGTCTCGACGCCGACCCGCTCGCCGCATACCGGGCGACCGGATACGCGCAGAAGATCGTCGCCGAGCGCGTCGGCGGAGCCCAGGCCGGATGGGGAGCGTAACGACCGTGGCCGACACGAAGACCGTCAATGAGCTGATCGGGCGCTCGCACCGGCTCGGCGCGGACCCGCGCAACACGAACTACGCCGGCGGCAACACTTCCGCCAAGGGCACCCGGACCGACCCGGTGACCGGAACCGACCTGGACCTGATGTGGGTCAAGGGTTCCGGCGGCGACCTGGGCACGCTCGCCGAATCAGGGCTCGCCGTCCTGCGGCTCGATCGGCTGCGAGCGCTCGCTTCCGTCTATCCGGGCGTGGAACACGAAGACGAGATGGTCGCGGCGTTCGACTACTGCCTGCATGGCAAGGGCGGTGCCGCGCCGTCGATCGACACCGCGATGCACGGCCTGGTCGAGGCGCCGCACGTGGATCATCTGCACCCTGATTCCGGCATCGCGCTCGCGTGCGCGGCCGACGGGGAGAAGCTGACGGCCGAGTGCTTCGGCGACACGGTGCTCTGGGTCCCGTGGCGCCGCCCCGGATTCCAGCTCGGGCTCGATATCGCCGCCATCAAGGCCGCGAACCCGCAGGCGATCGGCTGCGTTCTCGGCGGACACGGCATCACCGCCTGGGGCGCGACCAGCGACGAGTGCGAAGCGAACTCGCTGCAGATCATCCGTACCGCAGAGGCCTTCCTCGCCGAGCGCGGCCGGCCCGAGCCGTTCGGGCCCGTGCTGCCCGGCTACGAGGCCCTACCCGAGGACGCTCGCCGTGCGCGTGCCGCGGCCCTCGCCCCGCACCTGCGCGCCATCGCTTCCGCCGACAAGCCGCAGGTCGGGCACTTCACGGACGCCGACGTCGTCCTCGACTTCCTCTCCCGTGCCGAGCACCAGCGGCTCGCGGCGCTGGGCACCTCGTGCCCGGATCACTTCCTCCGTACGAAGGTCCGGCCGCTCGTTCTCGATCTGCCCGCGGACGCGCCGCTGCAGGACGCTCTCGCGCGTCTCGGTGAACTGCACACGGCGTACCGGGCCGAGTACGAGGCCTACTACCAGCGCCACGCCTCCCCCGGCTCACCCGCGATGCGCGGCGCGGACCCGGCGATCATCCTCATCCCCGGCGTCGGCATGTTCTCCTACGGCAAGGACAAGCAGACCGCACGTGTGGCCGGCGAGTTCTACGTCAACGCCGTCAACGTCATGCGCGGCGCCGAGGCGGTGTCCTCGTACTCGCCGATCGACGAGTCGGAGAAGTTCCGCATCGAATACTGGGCGCTGGAAGAGGCCAAGCTCCAGCGCATGCCCAAGCCCAAGCCGCTGGCGACGCGCGTCGCGCTGGTCACCGGCGCGGGTTCCGGCATCGGCAAGGCGATCGCGCACCGCCTCGTCACCGAAGGTGCCTGCGTCGTCGTCGCCGACCTCGACGCCGAGAAGGCCGCGGCAGTTGCGGACGAACTCGGCGGACCGGACAAGGCCGTGGCCGTCACTGTGGACGTCACGGATGAGGACCAGATCCGCGCCGCGTTCGACGCCGCCGTACTCGCCTTCGGCGGCGTGGACCTCGTCGTCAACAACGCCGGTATCTCGATTTCGAAGCCGCTGCTCGACACCACCGCACGCGACTGGGACCTCCAGCACTCGATCATGGCTCGCGGCTCGTTCCTCGTCTCGCGCGAGGCGGCCAGGGTCCTGATCGCCCAGCGCCTCGGCGGCGACATCGTCTACATCGCCTCGAAGAACTCCGTCTTCGCCGGGCCGAACAACATCGCCTACTCCGCGACCAAGGCCGACCAGGCCCACCAGGTCCGTCTGCTCGCCGCGGAACTCGGCGAGCACGGCATCCGCGTCAACGGCGTCAACCCGGACGGCGTCGTGCGCGGCTCCGGCATCTTCGCCGCCGGCTGGGGCGCCCAGCGCGCCGCCACCTACGGCATCGAAGAATCCAAGCTCGGCGAGTTCTACGCCCAGCGCACGATCCTCAAACGCGAGGTCCTGCCGGAGCACGTCGCCAACGCGGTGTTCGCGCTCACCGGCGGCGACCTGACCCACACGACCGGCCTGCACATCCCGGTCGACGCCGGCGTCGCCGCGGCCTTCCTGCGATGACGCCCCCACCACATCAGGGCACGAGATCGTTCGCCGCGGTCGACCTCGGGGCGACCAGCGGTCGTGTCGTCGTCGGACGCGTGGGCGCGGGCGATCTCGAGCTGACCGAGGTGCACCGGTTCGCGAACACGCCGGTGCGCCTCGGGGGCGGACTGCACTGGGACATCCGGGCGCTCTACCAGAACGTCCTCGACGGGCTGGGCGCGGCCGGGCGCGAATTCGAGATCACCTCCGTCGGCATCGACAGCTGGGCCGTGGACTACGGCCTGCTCGATGCCGACGGGAAACTCCTCGCCGACCCGTACCACTACCGCGACACGCGCACCTCGCACGAAATCATCGAGGGCGTCTGGGAGCGAATCAGCGCGGCTGAGCTCTACCAGATCAATGGTCTGCAGCATCTGCCGTTCAACACCGTCTACCAGCTCGCCGCGGCGCGCGACGCGGGTCAGTTGGACGAGGCGAGCCTACTGCTGCTCATCCCCGACCTGATCACCTACTGGCTCACCGGCAGAACCTCGACAGAGGCGACCAACGCCTCCACGACCGGGTTCTTCGACGCCAGGACACGCACGTGGTCCGAAGAGGTGCTGCGCGCCGTCGAGATCGATTCCTCGCTGCTCGCTCCGCTGTGCCGGCCAGGCGACTCGGCCGGGATGCTTCTGCCCGCTGCGCTCGAGCGCAGCGGACTGCACGCGGGCACCGAGGTCGTGGCGGTCGCGTCGCACGACACCGCGTCGGCCGTAGCCGCCGTTCCCGCGACGAACGAGCGATTCGCCTATATATCGTGTGGCACCTGGTCGCTAGCCGGGATCGAACTGCCGAAGCCGGTCCTGACCGAGGACTCCAAGGCGGCCAACTTCACCAACGAACTCGGCGTCGACGGCACGGTCCGGTTCCTGCGCAACATCATGGGTCTGTGGCTGCTGACCGAGAGCCTGCGCACCTGGGCGGCTCAAGGCCGACCGTCCCTCCTGCCCGATCTACTCGATCAGGCTGCCGATGCAGAACCCTTCGCCTGCCTGATCGATCCGGACGATCCGACGTTCCTGAGCCCAGGTGACATGCCCGCACGCATCGCAGAATTCTGCCGACGCACGGGGCAGCAGCCGCCGCGGAATCAGGGTGCAGTCGTACGGTGCATCCTGGAGAGCCTCGCCCTCGCCCACCGCCACGCACTTCGCCAAGCGGCGACCCTCGCGGATCGTGAGATCGACGTCGTGCACCTGGTCGGCGGCGGCAGTCGCAATGAGCTGCTATGCCAGCTGACCGCCGACGCGACCGGGCTCCCGGTCGTGGCCGGACCCACCGAAGCGACCGCGCTGGGCAACACGCTCATCCAGGCGCGGGCGAGGGGAATGGTCGGCGACCTGGCGGAAATGCGCGGGCTGATCTCCCGTACCCAGAACGTTCGCCGGTACCACCCGCGCGCAGAGCGACGCGCTTGGGATGCCGCGGCCGCGCGGGTGGGCCTGTCCTGATGATGAACCGGACACCGAAGCCATCCATACGCATCGCCCTATTCGTCACCTGCGTTAACGACCTGGCGTACCCCGGCACCGGAATCGCCGCGGTGCGTCTGCTCGAGCGGCTCGGGGTGGAGGTGGCGTTCCCGGAGGCACAGACGTGCTGCGGGCAGATGCAGTACAACACCGGCTACCCGAGTGCGGCGGTGCCGCTGGCCGAGAAGTTCGGCAAGGACTTCGCCGGATTCGACGCGGTGGTAGTGCCGTCCGGCTCCTGCGGCGCCTTCATCCGGGACGTGCATCCGAAGCTGGTCGAAGGCGCGGTGCCCCCGGTATACGAGCTGACCGAGTACCTGATCGACGTCCTCGGCGTGGAGCAGGTGGGCGCGTACTTCCCGCACAAGGTCGCCTATCATCCGACCTGTCACTCCTCCCGGCTGCTCAAGGTGGGCGACCGGCCGACCCGGTTGCTGCGCGCGGTCGAGGGTTTGGAGCTGGTGGAGCTGCCGGGGGCGGCGGAATGCTGCGGGTTCGGCGGGACCTTCTCGGTGAAGAACCCCGACGTCTCCGCGGCCATGGGCGCGGACAAGGTGACGCACGCGGTGGAGAGCGGCGCGGAGTACCTGGTGGCCGCCGACAATTCCTGCCTGATGCACATCGGCGGCACCGCGCGCCGCTCCGGAGCCCCGATCAAGACGATCCATCTGGCCGAGATCCTCGCCGCCACCCGAGAGACGGTGAACGCATGACCGGCGTCTATGTGGGCATGCCCGCGTTCCCGACCGCCGCGCGGGCAGCCACCCGGAACGCCCAGCTGCGCGCGAATCTAACCCGGGCGACGCACACGATCCGGGACAGGCGGGCCCGGGCAGTAGCGGAGCTCGAGGACTGGGAGGGGCTGCGCCAGGCCGGTAAGGCGATCAAGGACGAGACCCTCGCCCACCTCGACGACTACCTGCTCCAGCTCGAGGCGAAGGTCACCGAGGCCGGCGGCACCGTGCACTGGGCCCGCGACGCCGACGAGGCCAACCGCATCGTCACCGAGCTGATCCGCGCGACCGGCGGCAGTGACGATCAACCACATGAGGTCGTCAAGGTCAAGTCCATGGCCACCCAGGAGATCGGCCTCAACGAGCACCTCGCCGCCGAGGGCATCTCCGCCTACGAGACCGACCTGGCCGAACTCATCGTGCAGCTCGGCGACGACCTCCCCTCGCACATCCTCGTACCGGCGATCCACAAGAACCGCACCGAGATCCGCGACATCTTCCGCGAACGCATGGGCGAGTGGGGCCGGCCCGCACCCGAAGGCCTCACCGACACCCCCGCCGACCTCGCGGAGGCCGCTCGGCTGCATCTGCGCGAGAAGTTCCTGCGCGCGAAGGTCGCCGTGTCCGGCGCGAACTTCATGGTCGCCGAGACCGGCACCCTCGTCGTACTCGAATCCGAAGGCAACGGCCGGATGTGCCTGACCCTGCCCGAGACCCTCATCTCGGTCGTCGGTATCGAGAAGATCGTCCCGACCTGGCGCGACCTCGAAGTCTTCCTCCAACTGCTGCCGCGATCCTCCACCGCGGAACGGATGAATCCGTACACGACCATGTGGACCGGCACCCACGAGGGCGACGGGCCGAAGCAGTTCCACCTCGTCCTGCTCGACAACGGCCGCACCCAGACCCTGGCCGACGAGGTCGGACGCCAGGCCCTGCGCTGCATCCGCTGCTCCGCGTGCCTCAACGTCTGCCCCGTCTACGAGCGCGCCGGCGGCCACGCCTACGGATCCGCCTACCCCGGCCCCATCGGCGCCATCCTCACCCCGCAACTACGCGGCACTGCGAGCGAGCTCGACGCCTCACTTCCCTACGCGTCTTCGCTGTGCGGAGCCTGCTTCGAGGCCTGCCCCGTCGCCATCGATATCCCCGAAGTTCTGCTTCACCTGCGCGAAAGGGTCGGGCGAGAGGCGAAGGAGCACGGCGGTCACCGACTCGAACGCGCCGCGATGAAGGCCGCGACGTACGCGATGACGCACCCGGCCGTGTATCGCGCCGCCGAGAACGCCGCTGTGCGCGCAAGGAAACTGATTCCGAAGAAGGTTCCCTTCGGCGCGGGCAAAGCCTGGACCGAAACCCGCGACCTGCCGGAGCTGCCCGAGCAGACGTTCCGTCAGTGGTGGAAGGAGACCCACCGATGAACCCGACGGCGTCGAGCGCACGGGAAGAGATCCTCGCCCGCATCCGTGCGGCCTCGGGTGACGCCCCCAGCACGGACGCTCGCATCATCAACCGTGACTACCTCGCGGCCCACGTCGAGACGGACCTTGTCGACCTCCTTGCCGAAAACCTCACGGATTACCGGGCCCGCGTATATCGCGCCGCAGCGCCTGCCGACGTGGCGGTGATCGTCGCCGGGCTGCTGCACGGGCCGCGCCTAGTCGTGCCCGACGGCGTGCCCGACGCTTGGATTCCCGCCGAAGCGACCGCGCTACGCGATCAACCGGCGCTCGATCCCGCCACGCTCGACCTGACCCACGCGGTGCTGACCGGCTGCGCCTTGGCGATCGCCGAGACCGGCACCATCGTGCTCGACGGCGGCCCCGGCCAAGGTCGCCGAGCCCTCACTCTGGTCCCCGACCACCACATCTGCGTCGTCCGCTGCCCGGAACAGGTGGTCGCCTCCATCCCGCAGGCCCTGCCGTTGCTGGACCCGACGCGTCCACAGACCTGGATCGCCGGGCCGTCAGCCACCAGCGACATCGAGCTGGACCGGGTCGAGGGCGTGCACGGGCCGAGACTCCTGGACGTCATCCTTCTCGCTGCACGGAGTTGACACGGCCTCAACCGGAAGGCCGGCGCAGGCCGGGAAAGTCCCACAGCTGCGCTGGTCAAACGGCCGGCTCAGGCACTGCCGGCCGAAAACCAGATCACTGTCGTCCTCGACTCGGGCGTGCTGGACGACCTCCTCACAGCGGCAAATCAGAAGATTGATTAAAGCCTGGCCGCGGGTTCATCGCAAAACCGCCGTCACTCGATCATCTACAACGCCCAGCCCGGCGCGATGTTCGCAGACCTGGACAGCCGAGGGCCGAGCGGCGAACGCGTCTGTCTTTTCGCCAAAGTCATGTACTGCGCCGGCCTCCGCCCCGCAGAGGTCTCAGCGTCCCGGTGCTCTCGGCTACGTACGTGAAGTGCATCGCCGGCAAGAGGATCGCGTACCTACGACGCATCGAGGAGACGCTCTCGGTCAGGGGCGATCCGTCACAGCCCGGGCCGACGGACGGCAGCGCGGGCCTGTAGAACTTCAACACGTATTCCGCACGGCCAGCCGGATTCAGCCGCCGGAAGCCGGCGCCGGCCGGAGCGATAAGGTGGCAAGACGTAGATAAACCAAGACTCGGAGCAGTCAGCTGGATGGCGTCCCACCTGCGGCTATTCGAGCGAATAGCATCATCGTTGGATGTCCAACCTCGGTGGGGCGGGTGGGGCTCGAACCCACGACCGGAGGATTATGAGTCTCATGATATACGGGTCATTCTATGCCGGTCTATACTGGTGCCTGCCGCCCAGTGCCGGATCGTCCACCCTCCCCTGATGATACGAATCCGTCACCGTCCGTACAAATTCAGATCGTGCCGACGCGTGCCGGATAGTCCGGACGCGGCCCGCTCGCCATTCGCTCGCCATCGGTTCGGACCGCAGGCTGCCGATCGGCCAACTTAATGAGAACCTGATCCAGGGGCCCTGCGACCGGGCACCTGGGGCGCCTTCACTTCCATGCGGCGTCCAATCTCTCCCAAAGCAGCCTGGCCCGTCCCCACGCCGGGTCGATGATCGCGACTTGCCAGGCGAGGAAGAGCGAAGCGACGGCGCGGGGGCAGTCTTCGCCGTAGTAGACGCCGATGTCCACGACCGAAACCACCGCCCCGGCCCACGTGCAGGGCTTTGCGTCGCGGATGCTGACGGCGATGCGAGTCGGGTTTTCCCACGCGGGAGGCGTCGCGATGGCGATGAGGTCGGTGCCGAGACAGGCGTCCTGGATCCGCTCGGCGGTGTCCGCGGTGCAGAAGCCGCCGACGAACGCGCGCTGCCCACTGCAGTCAGCGAGCGCGACGCCCGGTTGAGAGCTCGTGGTGACGAAGCCGTTGCGGTTGGCGCGAGCCAGATGCGGGATGAGCGACACCGTCTCGTCGGCGGGTCGGATCTTCCCATCCTGGCTCGGGAGGTAGGCCGGCAGATAGCTGTTGCCGCCCTCGAGCCAGTCAGCCGTGAGGTCGCCGAGATCAGCGAGCGTGCGGGCGTACTGCCAGAGATCCTGATGAGTGGTCACGGTGCTTCCTTGTCCGATGTCTCCGATCGAATACGTCAGTCATCCGATCATGACGGAACATCAGGCCGCCTCACCGCGGCAGCCGAGCTCGCCAACGCGGAAACCGGCCGATCTCAGATCGTCGAGGGAACGTCGAGGCAAGCAGCTCATCGCAGGCGAGGGCCCGTCCCGCGTGTTCATCGCCGCCTGCTCGGCCCGCTACGGTTCGCGGGGCCGGCGCGCTCTGGTCGAGCGGAACGGGCAGGCCCGGGTTGGGGCTTTCGCCGAAAGCCCCTCCCCAGCGCGGTGCGGCCGGTAGCCTGTGCCCGTGCCGAAATCCCGCTCGCGCGGCAAGAAGAGCCGATCGACCAGGTCCGCCGCCCATCGCACCCGCGACCAGCGATCATCCGCGACCCTCTCGTCCGGGCTTCCGCTGGGCCTGTTCCAGATGGATCCGGAGATCTCAGCCCGGCGCGAGCTCCTGGCGCGCCGGACGGCGCAAGAGGAGCTGCCCGCCCTGCTCGAGGTCGCCGCCCGGTATGCATCGGACCCGGGCGAGATGGAAGACGGGCTGTGCACGCGGCTCGGCGAGCTCATGCACCGCTGTGATGCCGACGGCGGGAGCGACCCGGACCGGTCGCGCTACCTCGAGCCGGATCGGGTTCTCGGCGCCGTGACGGCCGCCGTGCTCGAGGCACTCGGCGCTCCCGGTGCGACGCCGCAGGCTGCCGACTTCGAACCGGGCGGCACCCTGGCCGCCCCGTGGCGACTCTGGGAGGTACTGCGCGAGATCGCACCGGACGCCCAGGCGCACGCGCTGTACGGGCTCGAAGAAGAACTGCGCTCACGCCTCGCCGCGCCGCTGCCCGAGAGCACCGTGCGCCGCGCGTCGGCGGACTCACTGCTTTGGGCGTGTGATGGGTACCAGTCCCGCTTCCTGATCACGGCGGCGTTCGAACGCGCCGGGCAGGTGCGCTCGTACGCCTGGGACGTCGATGCGTGCGGATACGAGGCCGTCACCGTGGCCGCGGGCTTCTTCAGCTCGAGCGAGTCGGCATTCGAGCAGTGGCGATCCGCAGTCGGCGCGGACGCGACGGCGACGAGTGCGCTCGCACCCGTGGAGGATGATGCGCAACGCAGACTCATCGCGGCGCTGCTCCCGGATGTCGAGGGTTTCGGACGCATGGGCGGCGAGTCGGTCGAGCAGATGGCGGAGTATCACCGCTCGCGCCGACTCGCACAGTCGTTGCGCGCCACACCGGGACTCGTGCAAGCCTCCCCGGCAAGTGAAGACGATCCCGATATCGCGCTGCCGCAGAAGCAGGGAGCCCGGTTCGCGGATTGGCTGGCCGCAAGGGAGCCGGAGCGCGATCTCGCCTTCGACATCGG
The DNA here is from genome assembly GCF_000504285.1 of Actinospica robiniae DSM 44927. Taxonomy (NCBI): domain Bacteria; kingdom Bacillati; phylum Actinomycetota; class Actinomycetes; order Catenulisporales; family Actinospicaceae; genus Actinospica; species Actinospica robiniae. The sequence continues at coordinate 4,510,896 of NZ_KI632511.1, forward strand.
GGAACTCGCCGCCGAACTGGCCGATACGTGGGCGGGAGCGGTACCGGCGGAACTGCTCCTCACCTGCTCGCCGCATCGGGTCGCCGCCAAGATCCACTCGCTCCGCGGCTTCTACCTGGAGGACTTCGCCGCCGAACTCCTCACACTGTTCCCGTATTGGGTGCGCTGGATCGGAGAGCAGACGGCCCTGCCGGACCACCTCCTCGAACGCTCGCTCGCATACTGCGACGGCCGCACCCACCCGGCCCAGGCCCCCGGCGACCGCGAATTGAACTGGTACGCACGCTGCCCTGAGTGACGACAGGGCGCCGCAAGCCGGCCGGGCTGCTGTGCCCCGCGCCGGGAGCGAGCCGGTCTCAGCGGACGGCTTCGCGCAGATCGACCAGGAGTTCGGGGATCACGTGCTCCTCCTCGACGCGGACCCCGTGCTGCTCGATGGCGGAACGCAGCGCCGGGTCCCAGGGCGTGTCGATAGGGGCTCCGGTCGTCAGAGGACTACCGAGGCCGCGGAGCACGGCCGCCGAGTAGGACGCGGCGTCATAGCGCCAGGGGTCCGCGGCCGGCAGGGCGAGGATGCCCGCGGCGATGCGTACGCCGCCCCAGTCGAAATCGCCGTGGTACGCGAACCGCGCGCCGCGGGCGGCCAGATGGCCGAGCAGCACGCGCGCCGCGGCGGAGAGCTGGCCTTCGACGCAGATCAGCGGCGGGCAGCGGTCGCCGAGTTCGTCGGCCGCGGCGGCGAGCACGGCCGGGTTCTCGCACACGAAGACCCGGCCGCCGGCGCACGCGGGCGGGTGGCGGCGCACCCGGCGCAGCGTCAGGACCGCGGGCTCGCCCGGGAGTTCGGCGCCGATTCCCAGCGTCAGCACCCGGGAGGAGAGCTCGTCCAGCGCGACGCCGACCGCGGCCCACGCCTGACGGCGGCCTTCGGCACCTGCGGTGGACGCGTTCGACAGCCCGGCCAGGACGCGGATCGCGGAGAGGACCAGCGCGGTCAGGGCTCTGCCGTCGTCGAGCGCGTGGGCGTCGCCGAGGGCGCGGGCGGCGAGAACGGGGAGCACGACCCCGTCGGCGGGCAGGAGCGCGAGTACCTTCCCTGCGTTCGCCGTAAGTTCCCGGGCCGCGGCCGCGTCGGCCCGTGCGAGGCGCTTCACGAGGCCGGCCCGTTCGGATTCGGCAGCCCACGCCGCGAGATCCGGGCGGGCGCGGGCTAAGTCGCGCAGCGGCTCGTACGCCGCCTGCCAGGCCAGCAGATCGGCCTGCGCCCGCGCGCGGAGATCGGGCACCGGCCCGGTCAGCGCGCGCACGGCGGCGGCGAGACCCTCGGGACAGATCCCTGATTCCCGCAGCAGCGCGTCGAGCTCGGGCAGGCGGACGGAGAGCGAGCGCCCGGCGCTCGGCGCACGGCCGAACAGGGACTCGAGCGCGCGCCGCTGCCCGACCGTGGCCCCGGTCAGTGTGACCGTGCCGTCGATCGCCCTGCCCTGGGCCAGTTTCGTGCGCACCCGCTCGACGAGCCACTGCGTGTCCGGGCCGCCCAGCAGGCGGCGCAGGCGATCTTCTCCGTCGTCTGTCATGAGTATCGACACGCGGCTCAGCCGAACAGCGCCGGAGTATCCACGTGGCCCGCGTCGTCCCGCTGCCGGGTCGGGCCCGGCAGGTAGGGCTCGGGCCGCTCCAGGCGTTCGCGCCGGGCCCCGTCCCAGCGCCACGGGGTCACCAGGACGGCGTCGATCCCCTCTCGGCGCGCCAGTTGGGCGATGGCGATCCCGGGCACGGTCGGGTAGCAGGCCCATTCGCGCTCCGAGGTCATCACCACATCGAGGTCGAAGGACGCGAGCAGGCCCAGGCATTTGGCCCGCGAGTCGTCGTCCACGCCGGCGAAGGCCTCGTCGAGCGCGATCAGGCGCGGCGCGTGCGGCGAGCCGGACGAGTAGTGCGAGGAGGCCGCGGCGAACAAGGGCACTGATGCCGCGAGCACGCGTTCTCCGCCGGAGGCGGGACCGGCGGCGGGCTTCCACACCCCGTCCTGTCTCCGCTCGATCCGGAACGCGTGCCAGGCCCGGTAGTCCAGCGCCCGCACGAGCTGGTCGTGCCAGGAGTCGGACGGGCGGTCCGCGCGCTCCTGGCGGATCCGGTGCTGGAGGAATTCACCGACCATGGCCCGGTCGGCCGGGCTCCAGGCGTCCGCGGACTTGCGCAGCAGCCGTTGGCGTACCGCCTCCAGGCCCTCGGGCGCGTCCTTCGACGGGCCCCACAGCAGACGCAGCCTCATCCCGGTGGACGTCGGGCGCGCGTCCAGGTCCTGATTCATGGCGAGGACCTGGCGCTCGGCGGCCGTGACGAGTTCCTGCAGCGCACCCGCCACTTCGCCCACGAGATGGTTCTCCAGCAGTTCGCGTTCGCGGGCGGAGAGCAGCCGGCCGCGCTGCTCGACCTCGCTCGCCAGGGCCGCCGCGAGGGAGGGCACGTCCATGCTCCGGCCCTGGAAGAGCACGTCGACGACCATCACGGTGTCGTGCAGCGTCATGCCGACGGAATGCCCGTGCCGGCCGAGCGCGTCGGTGAGCACCTTGTGCTCGGTCGAGACGCGCTGCTGGACGAGTTCCCAGCGCCGGTCGTCCGCGGACGTCTCGCCGAGCTCCTGGTCCACGGCCCGTGCCACGGCCACGGCCGGGGTGGGCGCCCACGCGTCCGCGGGCGGCGGCGTCTCGAGCTCCGGCAGCGCGGCGGCCAGTAGACCGGTGCCGGTGAACGCGCGCAGCGCCTCGATCGCGCGCGACCGTTCGGCCACGGACTCGTCGATGGACTCGCGCAGGTGCGACCGCTTTCCCTCGGCACGTTCCCGGGCGCCGAACGCCTCGTCACGACGGCCCCCCGCGCTCTTGAGCGCCGCCTTGCACTCCTCCTGCTCGGCGCGCACCTCGGCGAGACGGCGGTGCAACTCGGCGGCTTCGGCCCCTGAGGTCTCCAGCAGGGTCCGGTGTTCCTCGGCCGCGGCCAGCGCGCCGTGCGCCGCCTCCTGTGCGGCCTCGGCGGTCTCCGCCAGGCGTTCGCGCGCGGCCTCGGCCTCGGCGTCGGCCTCCACGGCCTCGGCCGAGGACCGCTGATGGGCGCGGACGGCGGGCCACAGCGCGGCCAGCGCCTCCCGGTAGGCCGCCACCGCGTCTCGCACCGCGCGCAGGGCCTGCGGTTCCAGCGGCAGCGCGGTGTCGTGCGCGTACTCGGCGGCTTCCTCCTCGGCCGCGCGCGCCGTCTGCGCACGCTGATCCGCTTCGGAGTCCGCCTGCCTGCTGCGTTCCAGCGCGTGTCGGGCCGCGTCCTCGGCCGATGCGGACTTCGAGCAGGCGTCGCGCAGCGCCGCGTCGGTGGGCTGGGCCCGGTACTCGGCCGCGAGCACGCCGGCGCGGGCCCGCAATCCCTCGGCCAGCACGGCGAGTTCGTCCAACAGGGCATTGATCTCAGAGATCTGTGCGGCGAGCTCGGCGAGCGATGATCGCGCGACGGGCGCGTGCGTCACCGGTCCGCGCGTCGAGTTCCGCTTCGGCGCGGGTGAGCTCGGCGGCGCGCGCCGCCCGGGCCTCGTCCACGGCGACGGCCACGGGGTTCGGGCCGTCGAGGGTCACCACCCAGGACTCGGCCAGAGCGAACAGTTCGTCGGGCGCGGGCAGCACGAGCTCCGCGGCTGCCGCGGACCAGGCCCGACAGCCGTCGACGAACGCTGCGCCTTCGCGCGCGACCGCGTCCGCAGCGGTCTGCGCCCGTTCCCGTGCGGCCGTCGCGTCCTGCGCGGCGCGCTCGGCGGCCTCCCGGGCGGCGCGCAACCGGTCCCGCGCCTGGTCCGCGGCCGCGACGAGCGACTCCAGGCCGCTGACCGCCTGGGCCCGCGTCTGCGCGGCGAGCCGGCCGGCCGCCTCCATCGCCGCGAGGTCGCCCGCCGCACGCACGCGGGCGTGCTCGACACCGGCGTCGCGACCGTGCGCACCCGCCGCGGCCTCGGCCTCCTCGGCGGCGCGCTCATCGATCTGGGCACGGGCTTGCGCCTGCTGCGCCTTGCCGGCGCGCGCCGCGGCGTCGCGCTCGGCCTGGCCGCTCAGCCGGGCCCGGTCCTCGGCCGCCCGGGCCAGAGTCGCGGCGACCTGCGCGAGCCGATCGATCTCGCGCGCGGTGTCCATCGCCGGATCCCGGTTGAGCGCGTCGTGCCGGGCCGCGAGGCGCGCCGCATCCTGTTCGAGCCTTGCGATCTGCGCTTCGGCGGCCTCGAACGCGTGGTGGGCGTTCTCGTGGTCCTCGTCGGCTGTCTTCAGGTCCTTGTTCAGGTGCTCGTACTTGCTGTGCGCCAGACGCACTCCGGCGGCGGTGCGCTTGGCCGCGACCCGCGCGTAGCGCCGGTAGTGGGACAGGAACGTCGTCGCCGCCTGCTCCGCCTCGGTCAGTGCGGCCGGTGCCGTGCGCTCCTCGTCAAGGCCGCGGAAGGCTTCGGCGACCTCGCCGACCATGGCCTCCTCCAGCGGCGGCAGCGCCTCGGTGAGTGCCCTGGACAGCAGCTTCTCGTCCGGGCGCTTGGACAGCTGCGGCTGACGCAGCTGGATCAGCAGGTTGACGAGCGCTTCGTAGCGCTGCGCGCCGAGGCCGAACAGCGCCTCGTCCACCGCCCGGCGGTAGGCCGTGGCTGTACCGAAGACCTCGTGCTTGCCGAGCGTGTCCTCGAGCCGCTTGCGGGTGAACGGGGTCCGCGTCTCGGTCAGCAGCGGGAGGGCGGCGCCGACGCGCTTGTCGGTGACGAAGAACCAGTGGTCGGCGATCCCCCGCCCGCGCACCGCCTTGAGCCCGCAACCAAGCGTCCGATACTGGAACGAGCCGTCCTCGGCGACGCGGCCGAACTCGAGCCAGGTGTAGCCGGTGCGCTCCGGGTGCGGGTGCTTGTCCCCGAGCAGCAGGTTCCACTCCATCCGCTTGTTGCGGTCCCCGTCCGGCTCGACCCGGCTCGGGGTCAGCTCGCCGTCGAGCAGGAACGGCAGGGTCAGCGCCAGCACCTTCGACTTGCCGGTGCCGTTGTTGCCGCGCAGCAGCAGACGCCCGTCGTGGAAGCGGAACTCCTCCACGTCGTAGTAGAAGATGTCGACCAGCCCGGCGCGCAGCGGCTGCCACCGGGCCTTGACCGGCACGGGAAGCACGAGTTCCTCGCCGAGTTCGAGGTCGAATGCGGAGTGGTCGACGCTCATGCGCGGGTCTTGGCCTTTCGGATGGTCGGTTCGGCCAGGGCGTAGCGGGAGATCGCGGGCCGCGCGAGGATCGCGGGCTCCCCGTCCGCACCGGCGCCGCGGGTGATCAGGTTCAGCGCCTCGAGCCGGGCGAGGGCCTGATCGACGAGGTCGGCCAGGGCGGCCGGCTCCAGCGCGGTCTTGCGCCAGTGCGCGGCATGCGCGGCGGCCTGGACACGGATGTGGCGGATCAACTCCAGGCGCGCGGGCGGGCGTTCGCCGCGCGCGGCCGCGTCCGCCAGCCTCGTCGCGACCAGGAGGGTGATGTGGCCGTCGGTGCCCTGCTCCGGCATGCGTACGTCAGTGAGCTGATCCTCGGGGTCGACCATCGCCACGCCCTCGGCCCGCAGCTCCGGAACCAGCCCGGTGAACTCGCCGACACGGCGGCTGAGCGCGATGCGCTGGGAGACCAGGTACGCCCGCTCCTCCTCACCCAGTTCGTCGTAGTAGACCACGGGGTCGTCCAGCAGCCGCCGGGTCAACCGGTGCCGGAGCGAGCGCAGCCGCAGCTCGTCCGTTTCCGGCGCCACCTCGGCGGTCAGGTCCGCGAGCCGCCGCTCGAACAGGGCCGCGCCGCTTCCCCCGGGCTCCCTCGGCCCGCACCGTGGACGGGCCGCGGGGGGTGGCCAGGAGCGAGGACAGGACCCTGCGATCGACGTCGTAGAGCACGTCGTTCTGCGTGTCCGCGACGTAGGCCTCCTCGTCCCCGGCGACGCGGTGCAGCACCCGCCAGTGCAGCAGCACCCGGACCACCGCGACGAGATCGCCGCGCTCCTCGCGCCGCTCCAGGCGGAACTCGACGCCGGCCGCGAGCAGGTCCGGGTCCGCGGCGCCGGTGATCACGCCCTCGGCCAGGCGCCCCAGCGTGATCTGGCCGTCGGCGCGCTCCAGGCCGGCGAGCGCGAGACACAGCAGCACGTAGCGGCGCCGCGTGAACGGGGCCTTGGACCGTACCGCCAGCGCGGGCCTGGTCGCGTCGCGCAGATCCGCCGGAGTCTTGACCAGCCGCGCCGTCTCCGTCTCCACCACCAGCCACCAGCCGGCCTCGGCCGAGAACCAGGCGGCGAGCTCCGCCGCGTGCTTGCGCACCAGCCGGAACTCCTCCGCGGCCTGGGTGAGCAGGGGCTGCGCCAGCAGCGCGCGGGCGGCCCGGCGCCGCTCCGCCGCGTCATCGAACAATGCTGCCGGACTCATGCGCCGACGCCCGCGAGCAGTGCAGAAGGCGGCTCTGAGGCGTAGTCCCCGGCTAGGTCGAGAATTTCGATCAGGTGTTCCGGGCCGCGCAGCACACCGTCCTCGGTGGCGATCTCGACGATCCGGCGCGCGTCGACGAGGGTGAGGCGCACCTCCATCGTGCCGTCCCCGGTGGTGGCGGTGGCGGACGCGTCCCCCGGCCCGCGGGCGGCCAGCGCGTCGCCGAGTACGGCCAGGAACAGCCGGAAGGTACGCGGGTCGAGGCCGTCCGGGCCGGCGAGTTCCGAGAGCAGCACGGGGCCGTGCGTGGCCAGTCGGCTCCGCGCGGCGGCCGTCTGCTCCGCCTCGAGCCGGTTCTCCGCGTCCAGCAGGCGCCGCGCGGCCGACCGGTCCGCGATCCGGTTCGGCGCGCCCCTGCGCTCGTAGCTTCCGGTCTCCCGAAGACGAGGGCTGATACGCAGCGGCGCCGCCTGGGCCCATGCGGTGTTCGGGGCGAGCTCCGCCTGCTCCCACGCCTCTTCGGTCTGGGCGTCCACGGTCAGGTGCCGCGCGGGGCCGAGCGCGAACGCGCAGCGCCACAGCCGGTGCGCCGCCGCGTCGTCCGGGGCCTCGGCGAAGAAGCGCGCCAGCGCGCGGTAGTCGGCCGAGCGGTCGGAGCGCCCGCCGCGCCGGTCCGCCAGCAGCCGCACCGCGTTGATCAGGTTCGTGATCGCGCTGCGGGCCGCGCGCAGCAGGAGCTTCGCCTGCGAGTCGCGGCCACGGCCCTGGCTGACGAACCAGTCGCGCAGTCCGCGCCACTTGTTCTCCCACACCGTCAGCGCGTCCCCTCTCGCCTTGGCCGCGGCGCGATCGAGATCCGCGCCCTCGGCGTCGGGCAGCGCGTCGGCCGCCTCGCGTCCCGCGGCGGCCGCCAGCAGCCGTGACACGCCGGCCGTCTCCAGCCGGTCGAGCAGATCGGCGATCTGCGCACCCCGGTTCGCCAGATCCGCGATGAACCGCTCGATGTAGGAGATGAGCTGGTCCTTGTACGCGATGAATCCTTCCTCGTCCCCGTCCTGGAAGTCGATCGCCCGGCGCAGCGAGGCCATGAACGCCTGGGCGTTGTCCGCGAGGGAGGTGAAGCGGTCGTTGAGCGCCAGCAGAAGAAGGTGCGCCTTGGTCGGGTCCGGCTCACCGGACGCCTCGGCCAGCGCGAGCAGCGAGGCGAGCTGCTCGGCGATGTCGGCGAGCGCGACGGACTGCAGCTGCCCGCGCCGGCCCAGCGCCTGCTCGTACAGCGCGATCGCCTGGATCGCGGCCTGACCGTGCCGGGTGAGTTGGTAGATGTGGCGGGCCCGGTTGAAGTCCTCGACCGTGGTGACCCGCCCGGTGTCCGCGTCCGCGCGGAGATTGCCCCAGTCGGCGAGCTTCTCCAGCGCGGCCGAGACGGCCTCCACCGTCACCGTCCCGCCGGTGTCGCCCTCGTCTCCTGACGCGTCCCGCCGCAGGTCGCCGTGCACGTCTTCCGGCCGCAGATGCACCGTGAACCGATCGCGTGCCCGGGCGAACACGGACAGCACCCGGCCGTAGAGCGGCGCGTTCGGCGCACTCAGGTAGGCGAACGGCTGGGGTTCGGCAGGGATGGTCACCACCCGAGGATTGTCCCAGATGCCCCGGAGCGTCGTGCCCTCTTCGGCGGGTCTCGCTTGGAATCGGCCCTCCGCGGATTCGACGAGACGTGCGCGCGCACCACCCAGCACCGGTCAGTAGCGTCTGCGTCCCGGTGGCAGAATCTCGACGTGATAGGCCCGGGTGTCGCCGGATGCCGTGAGCTTGGCGATGTGGGCAGCCGCGAGTTCGACAGAGTCGTACTTGTAGGCGTTCGATCTGACGAAGGTCACACCGTCGGCCCCGAACGATCGGCCCCAGAACCCCTCCGAGTCTGTCGCGATGATGAAGGTTGTGGAGTCCATATGGCCACCCTAAGGTCTCGATGAGGATCGGGCTGCGCCCCGCAGCGTCCTGAACTGCGCAGGGAGCATGTCGCTGCTGTGTTCCACCGGCGGAAGGGAAGATGCGGGACGGGTCCGATGGTGGGAGGCGAGGCCGGCCCCGCTTGTCACCGCGCGCTGTGGGGAACCTCGCTGAGCACGCCGGCCAGGCGCCTGGCCAGCTCCCGGCATTCGCTGATCTCGATCCTGGGCCTGCTCCCGCTGCGCAGTGCACAGCGTGCGAGCAGGCCGCGCGCGAGATCTTCGATGCGGGCGGAGGGCGTGTCGGGCGCCGGGGCGGGGTGCCGGTGCGTGAACGAGTTCCAGCGGCGGCGCACGGCCCGGGCCAGTTCCAACCGGCGCGGCCCGCTGTCCGGAATGCCACTGCCTTCGACGTGCGCCGCGAGAAGAAGCGCGACCAGCGGATCGGCTGGCGTGATTTCGAGCGTCATGAAGTCCGTTTCACGTTCATGGAGACCAGTCCGCGAGATGCGCCCGATGCAGAGGCGAGAAGGGTGCGCGCGAGGTCGCCGAAGGCGTTCGCCACCCCGGGCCAGGCGAGTTGTTCGGCGATCTGCCCGCATCTGGTCTGCAGGACCTTCGCGAGCCCGGGTTCGGTCAGCACCCTGCGCAGTGCCCTGGCCAGGGCGTCGAGGTCGCGTGGCGGAACGAGCAGGCCCGCACCGTTGCCGAGCAGTTCGCGCGCGTGCGGGAAATCGGTGGCGATGACGGGACGGCGCGCGGCGACGGCTTCGGTGAGCACGGCCGAGCAGGTCCGCTCCCGTCCCTCATAGGGCACCAGGACGACATCCGCCCGGCTGATGAGCGAGGCCAGCGGGCCCGGTGCCCGGTAGACCGGGTCGAAGGTGACGAGGTCCTCGACGCAGTGATCACGGGCGGTACGCAGCAGCAGGTCGCGGTAGGCGTCCGCGTGCCGTGCCTGGACGCGGGGGTCCTGCTGACCGCAGATCAGGTAGCGGGGGGCGGGGTCCAGGTCGCGCAGGCGGCCGAGCGCGGCGATGGCGTGCTCGATCCCCTTGCCCGGGCCGATCAGCCCCCAGGTCAGGATCGTCGGTGCGCCTGGGGCGGCGAACCGGCGCGCGGGGTGGGTGGGTGTGGCAGCGGTGGCACCACGCGGGATCACGCTCACCCGGCCCGCATCCGCACGGTAGTGCTCGCGCAGGGTGGCGGCGTCCGCCGGACAGAGCACGACGAGGGCCGCGGCCGCGTCGATGACGCGCTGGAGAACCTGGCACCGGTGCTCGGTTCCGCCGCCGGCCGGCACCGTGTGCAGGACCGCGATCACGGGCACGTCGAGGGCTTCGATCACGCCGAGCACTTCGTCGCCGTCCGGGCCGCCGTAGATGCCGAAATCGTGCTGCACGATCGCGACGTCGTATCGGTTGAGTGCTTCGATCGTCCGGATCGCGCTGCCCGGGCGCCCGTGGATCAGGAAGATCGTCCGGTCCTGTCTCGGCAGCGGGCGAGGCCGGTCCACGACGTGCACGATGCCGCAGCGCTCACCGCGCGCCGGATCGTGCAGGTGCTGGGCCAGGGCGAGGCTGTGGGTGGCCACGGCGCAGCGGGTGGGCGGAAACGTGCTGAGAAAGCCGTACGCGACCATCGAGGTCCACCTCACTGGGAAACCGAGCCGTCCGCATCCGCCTGCAGGTGACCCGGCCGGCTCCCGGAAACGGCGGGCACGGCGGATGGCGGCAGAGGGCGAAGCTGATTCCTCGGAGCGCCCGCTGACTCGGTGATCAGTCCGCGCCCCTGCGGTGAGGGATCTGTCGGACCCGGCGCGAAGTGGGCGAGACCACCGCCGGCGGCGAGCACCACCGGGAAGGGCGGATACCAGCCACAGTAACACGGCGTGGTCGTGCCGGCCGCCCGGATGAACCACCCTCGCCCTCCGCCCGGAGTACGCGGTGCCTGCCCGACGTGATGGCAGGCAAGGGCCACCGCTCGTCATCACGGGCTCCGCGTCGGCGTGTGACGTGGAGGGCCGTCGACAACGGTGGAGCCCGAGTCCGCGAACCGGCGGGCGGCCGCGCTGTTGCGCAGGGCCGTGGCCGGGGACATCTGCGCTGGAGTCGTGTGGTGGAGCTGTTCGGCGACCGTTGACGACGTGGTCTCGGGGCGGCGTCCGCGCGTGGTACGGCGCAGGCCGAGCAGGTTGCGGACCAGCACGCCGGCCAGGGTCGCCGTTCCCGCGAGCATGAGCGCAAGGCCCGTTGTGCGGGCCGGTGCCGAAGACGAGCCCCATCCGTAGGTGACGGCCGTCCCGAGCGCCACCGCGGCGAGGGCCGTGGCGGCGAGTCTGGTCGTCACCGGCGCGCGGCGTCCCGTCCGGGCTCGTCGGGGCGGTCGGCTACAGTGGACCGCCCCTGGCCGGCCCGGCGGGTGACAGTTCCGCGGAGCGCGGTCGGCAGACCGGTCAGGTGGCGGCGCCATCCCCCGGTGCAAAGGTCGTACAGGCTGCGCTTGGTGGGAACGACGGTGTCGCACGTCGACGGCGCGCGGGCCGGGCCGGCGGTGGAGGGCTGGGGAGAATCGAGTTTCGGCATCACAGGACACCTGTCTTGCGGATCTTTGAAGACCGATCCGGGTTTTCGCCTCGCCCCCGGCGACACCGATCCGATTATCGATGCGCGAAATGCCGGAAGTATTCGCCACGATACTCCTTTTCTCGGTTCTTCGTGCGCAGCGGTGCTTTCTCCACGGCCGGGGCATTCGAGGTGCTACGGTGAGCTGACTTGCCGTCATCACTGCGTGCGACGCTTGACGCGGTCGCGCCGGAAATTCACGACGGCTTCTGATGAATTCCGCTTCCTCCTGGCGCCACGCGCCACCGACAGGCCACGCAGTCGGGTTCGCAAGGAGGGGTCGTCCGCGTGAGGCCGCGTCCTCGGTCCCCGACCGCGCGGCCGTCAGCCTGAGAACCCTGTGAGGCTCCGCATGGTCAACTATGGATTTCTGAGCACGTATCCGCCCACACAGTGCGGACTGGCCACATTCACCGCGGCGTTGATGCGCGCTCTGACGGATCCGGGCGGCGACGAGCGCTGCGGCATCGTCCCCGTGGTCGACTCGCCCACCCTGCAAAGGCCGCGCGACACGACGGTGAGGCTGGTCAACGGCCGCCCTCTCAGCGCATTGCGCGCGACCGAGGCGCTCAACCGTTACGACGTCCTGATCTTCCAGCACGAATACGGTGTGTACGGCGGCCGGGACGGCGAGGACGTGCTCGACGTCCTGGCCGGTATGGAGATCCCGGTCGTGGCGGTGCTGCACACCGTGCTGGCCGCCCCGACGCCGCATCAGCGTCTCGTTCTGCAGCGGATCATCGACGCGTCCGACGCGATCGTCGTGTTGTCCCACACCGCCGCGCGCGCACTCCTGGACGGCTACCTGATCGACGCCGGAAGCCTCCACGTGATCCCACACGGGGCGATCACCCCGGCCGGCCCGGATGCCGTCCGGTCCGGCAGCGGCCCGACGATACTCACCTGGGGTCTGCTCGGTCCGGGCAAGGGCATCGAATGGGTCATCGAGGCCCTCGGCCACCTGCGCGACCTGCGCCCCGCCGTCCGCTATCTGATCGCCGGGCAGACACATCCGAAGGTCCTGGCCGAGCAAGGTGAGGCCTATCGCGCCTCGTTGCAAAGCCTGGCCAAGGCCACAGGCGTCGGCGAGCAGGTCGTGTTCGACCCGACTTACCGCGACATCGAGCCCCTGACCGCGATGGTGCGCGCCGCCGACCTGATCCTGCTGCCCTACGACTCCACCGACCAGGCCACCTCCGGGGTTCTGGTCGAGGCCGTCGCGGCGCGGCGCCCCGTCATCGCCACCGATTTCCCGCACGCACGCGAACTGCTCTCCGGCGGCGCGGGCCTCCTCGTGGCGCACCGCGACCCCGTGGCGATGGCCCGGGCCGTGCGCCGAGTCCTGACCGAGCCCGGGCTGGCCGAGTCGATGACGGCGCGCAGCGCCGATCTGGCCCCCGCGCTGGGCTGGCGGAGCGTAGCCCGGAGCTACCGCATTCTGGTCAGGGCACTGATCGAGGCCCGTCCAGATGCGGTCCCGACCGGGCACAAGGTCGCGATGTGACCGGTCCGCTCACGACGTTCCCGGCGACGGCCCTGCTCACCGCCGCCTTCACCCACCTGTCCAGACTCAGCGACGACACCGCCCTGTTCGAGCACGCACGGTACGCCACGCCGAGACGCGAACACGGCTACTGCCTCGACGATGTCGCCCGGGGGCTGGTCGTGCTGTGCCGGGACGAGGACCCGGACCGGTACTCCTTCGCCCACGGCGTCGGGAACGCGGACCGGCTCACCGAGCGCTATCTCGCGTTCACGACCCACGCGCAGAGCCCTGATGGCCGGTTCCACAACCGGATGGCCGTGCACCGGCGCTGGCAGGATGAGCCCGGACTCGGGGACTGCTGGGGCCGGGCCTTGTGGGGCCTGGGGACCGCCGCGATCCGCTCCCCGCTGGCCTGGGTACGCGAGAGCGCCGAGCACGCCTTCGCCGTCAGCGCGCGACAGCGCTCGCCGTGGCCGCGCGCCATGGCGTTCGCCGGCCTCGGGGCCGCCGAGATCCTCGCCGCGCACCCCGGCGACCAAGCCGCGGCCGACCTGCTCGCGGACGCCGCCGGAACGATCGCGCGCAGCGAGCCGGGCGCGGACTGGCCCTGGCCCGAGCAGCGACTGACCTACGCCAACGCCGTGCTGCCCGAAGTGCTGATCGCCGCCGGCCGGCATCTGCACGACGACGAGGCGCGCGAATACGGACTCGAACTGCTCGACTGGCTGCTCGAGACCGAAACCAGCGCCGGGCGTCTGTCGCCCACCGGGTCCGGCGGCTGGAGCGCAGGCGAGCCGCGCCCGTGCTTCGACCAGCAGCCCATCGAGGCGGCAGCCCTGGCCGACGCGTGTGCCCGCGCCTACGCGGTCAGCGGCGACGAACGTTGGCTGTGCGGGGTCGATCGCGCCGTCGGCTGGTTCCTCGGCGAGAACGACGCGGATGCCGCACTCCACGACCCGCACACCGGCGGCGGGTACGACGGGCTGAGCGCCGACGGGCCCAACGCGAATCAGGGGGCAGAATCGACCCTCGCGCTCATCTCCACCCTGCAGCAGGCCGTCGCCTGCGGGAGGGCGCGATGACTGTGCCGTTCAGCGCCGAGACCGGGCTCGCCGTCCGCTCCACCGTGCGCATCGACCCCGACCCGGGCCGGGTGATCGCCAGGCTCTTCGTCCCCGGCGAGGAGGTGCCCGAGTTCGGGTCGCGTACCGCCGCCGTGATCGCCCGGGTGCTGAGCCTGGACGAGAGCCAAGTGGACGCGGTGCTCGCGCGCACCCTCGAGGCGTTCGCCGACCGCCACCGCGACCTGCGCGGCACCCTGGCGAGCCACTTCGAGACGATCGCCCACCGCATCCCGAGCGGGCACGAACTCTCCCGGAATCGACGCCTGCTGATAGGCGCCTACTTCAGCCACGAATACGCGATCGAGGGAGCGGCCCTGTGCAACCCCTCCATGGTCGCCCACCCCGACCAGGACGGGCTCGGGGGGGACCAGACCCGGTTCGTGCTCAGCGCCCGCGCCATCGGCGAAGGGCACCTGTCCTGCATCGAACTGCGCACCGGCGTGGTCGGCCCCGGTACGCGGATCACGCTGGATCCCATCACCCCTGCCCTCGTGCCCGGCCGTGCCCGGCCTCCTGCATACGAACGGCGGCTGTTCGAGGCCGTGCTCTCCGCGCATGCCGACGACGACGAAGTCGCGGCGTTCCTTCACCGCAACCTGCCCGCGCGGTTCGCCGCGGCGGATCTGGAGCAGGTGCTGCGCAGCCTGCCGCCGGGGCTGGCCCGCAGGCAGGGCACGCACCGCACGATCGAGCGGGCCCAATGGATCGCGGCCTGCACATACGACCTCGATTTCCCGCAGGACACCGCGCTGTCCGAACGCGTCCTGTGGCCGACCGGACCGACCGAGCGACACGGGATGGAGGACGCACGGTTCGTCCGGTTCACCGAGGACGACGGCAGTGCCTCGTACTACGCGACCTACACGGCCTTCGACGGCTCCACGGTCTCGCCTCAGCTCCTGCACACCACGGACTTCCGCCTTTTCCATGCGACGCAGCTGAGCGGCCCGGCAGCCGCGAACAAGGGGATGGCGTTGTTCCCGCGCAAAGTGGGTGGCAGATACCTGGCGCTCTCGCGCTGGGACCGAGAGAACACGAGCATCACCGCCTCGACGGACAACCGGACCTGGGGGGTCGCGCGCACCATCCAAACGCCGGCGAGCGCCTGGGAGTTGACCCAGATCGGCAACTGCGGTCCGCCTATCGAGACCGGCGAGGGCTGGCTGGTACTGACCCACGGGGTCGGCCCGATGCGCACTTACTGCATCGGCGCCATCCTGCTCGACCTCGAAGACCCGCAGCGTGTGATCGCCCGCCTGACCGATCCGCTGATCGCACCGGACGAGACGGAGCGCAACGGCTACGTGCCCAACGTCGTGTACTCCTGCGGCGCGATGCGCCACCGCGACACCCTCGTCATCCCCTACGGCACCGGCGACACCGCGATCGCGTTCGCCACGGTTTCCCTCCCCGCCCTGCTCAGCCGCATGCGCCGGGCCTCGCGCGATGTCGAGCGTTGACACCTCCGCACCGGATCCACACGACGGCAACGGGTCCTGCCCTTCCGCTCGCCTCCGGTGCGGCCGCGCCCACCGGAAGAGGAGTAAGATGGATGATACCGAGGGCATCTCGAAAGCCGCCATCCGAGGCGGCATCGTCTCCGGCGCGTCACAACATCCGGGGCCGCATGCCCGGAGACAGGTCCGCATCGTGACCATTCTCGAGCGAACGACGGAGCCGGAGAACATCTCGGCATCGTCGGTCCGCATTTCCCTCAAACCCCGTACCGAGCATCCGGGCATGGTCAACGGCGCATGGTGGCCGCGTTCGCGTGACCTGGCCGCCGAACTTCCCCCGCTCATCGCCGCGCTGGACGCGGCCTGGGGGAAGATCCACCGGGTCACGGTCAACGTGCACATGTGGCCCGAGATCCCCAGGCGGCTCGTCACCGGCTCGCACACGGTGCGGGTGGGCTGGTTCGACGCCGAACAGGACCGGCACGACCTGTGCGTGCTCTCGCACAGCTGCGCGCCTTACCGCTGGGATCTGGTGGTGGTCCCGCCGGAGACGGACCCCGACCGCGCGACGCTCCTGATGGCGTCCGCCGCCGATGTACACAACAAGCAGACAGCGAGCGCACTGGTCGCAGGTGCCCTGGCCGGCATGGGCGATGCGTCATGGGATCTTGCCCGTATCCGCGAGTGGGAGTGCGAAGGCGGCGGCGGGCGCATGCTCGAAGGCGTGCAGCTATACGGATAGTCAGCCACGGGGCCTCCGATTCCTGGTCCAGACCTTGCCGGCCTGGAGATCGCCACGCTGACGCGGTTCGCTACGGGATTGTGGAGGCGTTGTGCCCATCGAGAAGACACTCGTGCACTCCGGCAAAGGACGAGGCAGCGAATTCGCCGGCCTGCTCGAGCAGGTGAGATCGGCCGGACTACTCGAACGCCGGCCGTGGTACTACGCGGCGAAGATCGCATCGACGGTGCTCGCCTTGGTTGCGGGCGTGGCGGCTTTCGCCGTGTTGGGCGATTCCTGGTGGCAGATGGCGGTGGCCGTCTATCTGGCCATAGTCTTCGCTCAACTCGGGTTCATCGGCCATGATGCGGGGCACGGCCAGATCCGGCAAGGTACGCGTGCCAATACCCTGATCGGCGTGATCCACGCCAACGCCCTGGTCGGGCTGAGCTACGGCTGGTGGAACGAGAAGCACAACCGGCACCACGCCCACCCCAACGAGCCGGGCCGCGACCCCGACGTGGACGCCGGAGCATTGGCCTTCACCGTCCAGGCGGCCGCAGGCCGGCGCGGTCTGGGCCGGGTGGCAGTACGCTATCAGGCCTGGTATTTCATTCCGCTGCTGTTGTTGCAGGCTGTAAGCCTGCATGTCAATAGCATTATATGGCTGGTGCGGGAGCGGCGGATGAGGCGGGTGGAGGTTCTGCTCCTGGCCGCGCACGTGAGCGGCTACGTGACGGCGCTGCTGCTGGTGCTCTCCCCGGCCAAGGCACTCGTCTTCGCCGTCGTGCACCAGGGACTGCTCGGGGTGTATCTGGGCTGTGCGTTCGCACCCAACCACAAGGGCATGCCGGCCCCGGCCGGGAGCGACGCGGCGAATTTCCTGCGTCGGCAGGTCCTCGCCTCGCGCGACGTGCGCCCCGGGTGGTTGGTCGACTGGGCGCTGGGCGGGTTGAACTACCAGATCGAGCACCACCTGTTCCCGAGCATGCCCCGGGCCAACTTGAAACGCGCCAAGCCGTTGGTACGGGCCTACTGCGCCCGGATCGGCGTGCCGTACCGCGAGTGCGGCCTGTTCGACTCCTACCGCCAGGCCCTGCGGCACCTCGACGCGATGGGCGTCATCGGCTCACGCGCGCTTGACGAGGCGGGCTGAACAGCCGAGGCGGTGACCCGCGCGGGAGCCGACGGGCGCGCAGAACGGCACAGCCGACGATGCCTTCCCGATTCCTCGCATGGCCTCCGGTGCCCGCACCGCCCGTGGTGCTCAGTTCGATGGTGTTCGGCTCGGAAGCTCACCTGAGTGGCGTAACGCCGGTGCTGATCGCCCGCTAGCCGCGACCGTGACCTGCCGGATGACCGGCAGGTCGACGGTTCCGGCGTTCCACGAGCCGCCGAGTGCTCCGGGCCGACGTGCAAGGATGGCTGGTATGGACGTGGTCCGGAGGAACAATGTGACGATCAGCGGCCGGCCCGAGGGGCCGGTGGTCATGCTGGCGCACGGATTCGGCTGCGATCAGAACATGTGGCGTCTCGTGGAACCGGTGCTGGCCGAGTGTTTCCAGGTGGTGCGCTTCGACTACGTGGGCTCGGGCCGCTCGGACCCCTCGGCCTGGGACCCGCGGCGCTACGGCACTCTGGCGGGGTACGCGGCCGACGTGCTCGAGATCTGCGCCGAACTCGACCTGACCGACGTGGTGTTCGTGGGACATTCCGTCAGCGCGATGGTCGGGGTGATCGCGGCGGCCGAAGCGCCGAAGCGGTTCGCCCGGCTGGTCATGGTCGGTCCGTCCCCGCGCTACATCGACGACCCGGCGACCGGGTATGCCGGCGGGTTCACCGCGGCGGACATCGACGGTTTGCTCGAGTCGCTGGAAAGCAACTATCTGGGGTGGTCGGCCGCGATGGCCCCGGCGATCATGGGCAACCCGGACCGTCCGGAGCTCGGGACGGAACTGACCAACAGCTTCTGCGCCACCGACCCCGGCATGGCGGCGGTGTTCGCACGCACCACGTTCCTGTCCGACTCCCGGGCCGATCTGGCCTCGGTGAACCTGCCCACGCTGGTGCTCGAGTGCTCCCAGGACATCATCGCGCCGCGCCAGGTCGGCGCCTTCGTGCACGCCGCCATCCCGGGCAGCGTCCTGATCACCCTGGACGCCACCGGCCACTGCCCGCAGCTGAGCGCGCCGGAGGCCACCGCGCGGGCCATCGCGGATTTCGTCGGCGCTGCACGCGGATGAGCCCGACCCGGCGCCGAAACGTCGAGAAAGACCGCGAACCCGGAGGTGGGAGCGTGGACGAGTACGACCAAGCGCAGCTGTCCGCACTCCTGGAGGACAGTGCCGAGGACCTGTACGAACACGCCCCGTGCGGCTACCTGTCCACGACGCCCGACGGGAGGATCGCGAAGGCGAACGCCACCCTGCTGGACTGGCTCGGCTACAGCCGCGAGCAGATGGTCGGCCGTATGCATTTCGCCGACCTGCTGACCGTGGGCGGCAAGCTCTACCACGAGACGCACTTCGCCCCGCTGCTGGCGATGCAGGGGCAGCTGTCCGGGATCGCGCTGGAGCTCAAGGCCGCGGACGGCACCCGGCTGCCGGTCCTGGTGACCTCCGTGGTCAAGACGGCGAGCACCGGGCAGCCGCTGCTGATCCGCACCACCGTCCTCGACGCCCGGGACCGCCGCGGCTACGAGAACGAACTGCTGCGCGCCGGCAGGCAGGCCGAGCAGGCTCTCGCCGAGGCCGAAGCCGCCCACGGCGTGGCCGAAGCCGAACGCGCCCGCCTTCAGCGCGTCGTGTCCATCCTGCAGAAAAGCCTCCTGCCACCGGACCTACCGCGGATGCCCGGCCTCGACGCGGCCGCCTACTACCACCCCGCTTCGGTCGACGAGATCGGCGGCGACTTCTACGACCTGTTCCCCCTCGGCCCAGGCCGCGGCGGGTTCTTCCTCGGCGACGTCCGTGGCAAGGGACCCGAAGCGGCCGCCGTCACCTCGCTGATCCGCTACACGCTACGCGCCGCGTTCCTCGTCGAAGGCAACCCCGTCCGCACGCTCGCCATGCTCAACACCGCACTGCGCGAGCGCTACCCCGAAGACGACATGCGCTTTTGCACCGTCATCGCCGGCACGGTGGAGCTGGAGGGCGGCAGCGTCAGGGTGGAGTTGGCCAGTGGCGGCCACCCGCCGGCTTTGCTGCTGCACGCCGACGGCACGGCGGAGCAGATTTACACCCCCGGAGGCATGCTCATCGGCGTCCTGCCCGAGCCGCCCCTCACCTCCGCCGCCGTCGTGCTCGGGCCGGGCGAGACGCTGCTGCTCTACACCGACGGGCTCACCGAGGCGCGCACCCGGGCGGGCCCGCGCTACAGCGAGGAGGCCTTGCACGCCTTCACCCAGGACCTCGCGCCGGCCGGCGCCCACGAAGCCGTCAGCGCCTTGACGAAACTGCTCGAGAGCTTCGGCGACGGCCTCGAGGACGACACCGCGCTGCTCGCCCTCGGCGCCCCCGCGGGCCCGATCACCCCGGCCGCGCCCGGCGGCACGCAGAGCCCCGAATAGCCCCACACCGGCGCCAGTGTCGGGCACGCGCGCGCCCGGCTCCGATCCCGCCGCGCCCGCGCCCGCTCGGCCGGAAACCCCCGTGGACGACGCACCGAACATGCCGCCGCGCCGGGCGGCAACGCCCGAGGAGAGGCAAGCTGGAACAGTACAGACCGGAGAAGGGAACGCTTTGTGATCGAGGCAGCAGACATCCGAGAGTGGCGCACCCAGGACGTCGTCGATCCGGGTGGCCACAAGATCGGCGCTATGGAGTCCGTCTACGTCGACACCAGCACCGATGCGCCGGCCATGGCGACGGTGCAGATCGGCATGCCCACCCGGCATCGCCTCGTGTTCGTTCCCCTGGATGGAGCAATCGTCGGACCGGGATACCTGAAGGTCGGCTATTCCAAGTCCCTGGTCAAGAAGTGCCCGGCCATGGGCACGGACGAAGTCCTGCCCGCGGCCGAGGAAGAGGCGATCTTCCGCCACTACGACCTGCCCTACACACCCGGGACCTCCGGCGAGCGGCAGCTCGCCCGCCGCTGACCGGCCCGCGCGAGAACGAAGGTGCGCCCATGGCCCTGTTCCTCTTCGTGATCATCGTGGCGATCGCGCTCGGCATCATCGGCGTCGTCGCCCACGGCCTGCTCTACCTGCTGGTGATCGGAGCCGTTCTCCTCGCGCTGGACCTGCTCTACCTCGCCTTGCGCTGGAGGCGCTCCGGACGTCGACCGCAGCGCTGACTTCGCCGCTCGGCAGCTGGGGACGACTGTTTCCGCGGATCCATCTGCCTCAGTTCGGTCCGTCCCGTTCGGCTCGGATCTCGATGAGGATCTGCTCGGCCGAAGCGCTGTTGTCTGCTTGGACGGCCTGCGCCATCGCGGCGCGCGCGGCCTGCTCGGTCGCATCCGGCGGCACCACGAGCAGGGAGAAGTGGTCTTGGTCGCCGCGGGTTACCAAGACGGTGTCGTCGCCGGTCGCGGAGGAATCGACGTGCACCACCCGGCCGTCGAGGACGAGTCGTGCCGGCAGGCCGTTCCAGGCCGACGCGTCCAGCCCGATCCGCGTGATCGGGCCGATGTACTGCGTCAGTGCGCTCACCAGGGCGGGGAGTTCGATCGCGACATCACGGGACCTCGGCCACCACGCACCATCGAGGACGCCTACTCGGGAGCGCGTCGTCTCCATGCGGAGAAGCGCGGTGCCGGCCGTCGCGCTGTGGAAGACCGCGCTCGGCAGATGCTTGGAAGCCAGGGGAACAGCGGAATCAGCCATGATGTATCCGTCCGTATGCCTCGCACGGAGGGCGGCTCGTCGCGCTGCCCCCACTCCACGATACGCCGTCCGCTGTCGGTCCGACATTCCGCGGGATTCCGGAAATCCACGCAGAACGAAAACGCGCCGAGCAGCGTAGAGCAGCGTAGAGTAGAGGTGTCACTCTGGACCTCGGCGACTTTCGTGCACGAAGCACAGACAGGTCGGAGGCAGAGGCAGATGAACGCACAGCAGCTCGATTGCACCGAGCAGCGTCGTCCCGGCAGAATTGCCGTAATGACCCTTTCCGGCGAATTGGACATTCTGACCGCACGCGAGCTCGACGACCGTCTCGGCTCTTTGATGGCCGCCGGATATCACCGCATCGTCCTCGATATGGCACGGCTGAGCTTCTGTGACGCCAGCGGCATAGGTGCGCTGATCAGGGCCCGAAAGAACGTCGGCCGTCGGCGCGGGTGGCTGCGCCTGGCCGGGGTCAATCCCCGGCTGCACACGATATTGACGATCCTCGCCCTCCTGGGCGTTTTTCCCGAGTTCGACGACGTGTCGAGCGCCGTACGGGCCGGCATATCCCCCGGCTCGTCCAGCGTGCCGACTGCCGATATCGGGCACGCGTCCACCGCGTCGACAGAAACAACCCCAAGCGTGAGCAAGTATCTGGTTGCGCCCGAAAGTGACTAATGCGGTTGCACCGGATTAGTGCGATAATCAGAAAGCAAAGCGTGCCTCGATCCGCCTGGACCCCGCGCTTCCTCGCCGCTCCCCGCAAGAAGACGACCAGCGAAGAAGGCGGCGAGGATCGTGAAGTCTCTCCAGGCCAGCAAGATCATCATCGGCAGCGAAGTCCGCTGTATCGACGGCAGGTGCGGATTCCTCCAGCGGGTGGTCATCGAGCCCGTTGAGGGCGTCGCCACCCACCTGATCGTCGGGACGAACCACCGCGGGAAGGCACCGTACCTGATTCCCGTCGAGACGGTGATCTGGACGGAGCAGGGCAGGCCCGGCACCATCCAGTTGCGCTGCACACTCGCCGAGCTGCGCTCCTTCGAAACAGCGCCCGCGCGCCACTTCCTCGCGGGTGCGAGCGGGCACTGGGGCTACCGGCAGGAACAGATGTATTCCTGGCCGAACTACCGCCTGGGCCGCGCCGCCGGTGCCGCCGCTTCAAGCGTCCGTACCGAGGACGCGTCGAGGGCGACCGCGCAGTCGGATTCGCGCACGCGTCTGCATCACCATGCGCGTCGCCAATCAAGCCTCGGCGAGGTAGAGGTACGCCGGGGCGATCACATGTGGGCGACCGACGGGCCGCTCGGGCGGGTTCAGGGGCTGATCGTGGACCGCTTCGACCGCCACGTCACCCACGTGCTGCTCGACGAGGGCGATATGTGGGGCCAGAAGAGGGCAGCCATCCCGATCGACTCCATCGTCAATCTCCGCGAGCTGGGCGATGGCGTGAAGGTCGACCTCACCAGGGAGCAGGTGAACCAGCTCCCTCCGATCGAGCTCGACGTCCAGGAATGACGAGGCGCCGGTGCGGACGTTCCGATGCGTCATCGGCGGTCAGGAGGTGGTTTCCGTTGCCCGAGTCGGGTCACTTCTTGGACGGGGCCGACCATCACTTCCTCGGCGGCGGCATACCGCTTGGCCACGTCTCGGGCCAGCTCCGACAGGGGCAGGCCGTGGCTGCGGGCGTGGGCGCGCAGGAGGGCGAAGGCCGCGTCGATAGTGATCCGGCAGCGTTCGGCCAGCACGCCGGTGGCCTGCTCGATCGCGACCCGGCTGGCCAGGGCCTGTTCGAGCTGATCGTTGAGCAGTCCGGCCTGGTGGCGGTAGCGCTGGGCCAGAATCCCGATGGTGGCCGTGTCCGCGAGCGCCTGGCCGGTACGGACGTGGTCGTCGCCGAGCGGGCCCGGGCGTGCGCTGAAAAGGCTCAGGGCGCCGATGACGGTGGCGCGCAGGCGCATCGGCAGCGCGTGCACGGAGACGAAGCCGGCGAGGCCGGCGGCGTCGGCGATCTGGGGCCAGCGCTCGGCGCAGGTCGGCAGGTCGGCGTCGATCACCGGCTCCCCGGCGCGATATGCGTCGAGACATGGCCCTGCGTCACGCTGGAGCCTGAACAGCGCCGACAGGTACGCGTCGGCGCTGGACGAGGCAGTGACGCGCAGTTGGCCGTGAGCGTCGGCCAGCATGAAACCGGCGGCGTCCACATCCAGCAACTGCACACAGCGCTCGGACACTGTGTGCAGGAAATCGATCACGTCGAACTCGTCTACCAAGGTGTCGGCCGCCTCGACGAACGCCTCGATCAATTGATGTTCTCGGGTCACGCTCATGCCTCCATGGTCGGGGATCGTCTCTGTGTCTGATGGCCGTCCCGGGAACGAGGGTCGTGTGAGGTGAGGCCGGCGGCGATTCCGCCCGCGATCCACCCGATGACGCGCATGCGGACTCCCGGTGAGAGCAGGAAGAGCCGCATGGGTCGCGCGGTGTACTCGCGAGGCGCATCGGGCTTCGCCCGGGCGCCGCACGCCCCAAGCCAACCCGGTCCACCCATGAGAAGCCGAGCCGACCCATGCGGTCGGCGGAGATGCTGATGCTCATATCGCCGGGGTCCGGAGCGATGGCGACATCCTACTCTTCCTATTCAGGGTCCTGTCTTGATCGTGCGTCCCGACGTCCTGCGCAGCCGGCAGGCCGGCGCCCGCCGGCCGCAACCTGCGCCCGGGCTCTCCGGGAATGGAGAGACACTCCGGAGCCGATGCGCTCAAGACGCCTCTCGAGCGCCGTTTGGCTCCGCATCCTCGGGGAACGCGGGAGCTGAACCGATTTCACGGTGATAATCCGCGAACTCCGACGCTTCGACTTCTGGTCTGAGCGGCAACGCCACTACAGTGGCCGCCTGGGGCCGTCCCGCCGCTGCCGATTCGACCGTACGTGCCTGATCGCACTGGGGGAGCGAAGGAGGAGACCGTCCGTGCTCAGCGACCAGATGGCTGCCGTCATCGCGCTTCTGGGCGCGGAGGCCACCGGTGGCGCGGTATTGCCCGCGGCGGCTGCCGTCGCGGCAGCGCAGGCTTTGAAGGTCGACGGGATCTGCGCGGCGGTGGGCACGGGCGCGGAGGGCGCCGTTCTGACGTGGGGACGCAGCGAGACCGCAGTCGCGCTGGACGAGGCCGGATTCACGCTCGGCGAGGGCCCGGGCCGAGACTGCCTGGTGGCCGGTGTGCCGGTGCTCGTGGGCGACCTCAGCACCACCCACGCCCGCTGGCCCGCGTTCGCCCCCGCGGCCATCGAGCTCGGCGTGCGCGCGGTTTTCGCGCTGCCGCTGCGTGTCGGGGCGATCAGCGTCGGGACGCTGCTGGTCCACCGCACCGCTCCCGGGTCCTTGCGTGACGGGCAACTGGTCGACGCCCTGGCCTTGGCCGAGACCCTCACCATCCTGCTGCTGAGCCGGGGAACGGACGAAGCGACGCGCGCGTTCGCCGAGGGCGAGGAGCCGAGCCCGGCCTGGGAGGCGTCCTACACCCACCGCCTACAGGTGCACCAGGCCACCGGGATGGTCAGCGTCCAGCTGGGCGTGAGCCTGGCCGAGGCCCTGCTGCGCCTGCGTGCCTACGCCTACGCCCACGAACGCCCCCTGCACCAAGTCACGGCCGACGTGGTGGCCCGCCGTCTGCGACTGGAGGATTCACCCTCGTGAAAGACCTGACGCAAGAACCCGAGCGCGCCCCCGACCTGCGGCCGGAGGCCTCTATCCTGGAGGTATGGCCATGAGCCGCGAGAAAGCACTGACCGAAGCGTTCGTCGAAGCCGCCGACACGCTGGTCGACGACTTCGATGTGATCGACTTCCTGCACACCCTGGCGGAACGCTGCGTCCAACTCCTCGGCGTGGACGCGGCCGGCCTGATGCTCGCCGACCACCGCGGCACGCTGCGCGCCTCCGCCGCGTCCAGCGAGAACGCCCGGCTGATGGAACTGTTCGAGCTCCAAGCCGACACCGGACCATGCGTCGACTGCTACCGCGGCGCCGTCGCGGTGGTCAACGCCGACCTGGACGCGAACGCCGAGCGCTGGCCGCGATTCGCCGAAGCCGCCGGCGCCCTCGGATTCGTCTCCGTCCACGCCCTGCCGCTACGACTGCGCGAGCGGGTCATCGGAGCCCTGAACCTGTTCTGCTCCAGCCCCGAACCCCTCGGCGAGGAAGACGTACGCGTCGGCCAGGCCCTGGCGGACGTGGCCACCATCGGGATCCTGGCCCAGCGCAGCCTCGAGCAGGCCGACCTGGTCACCACCCAGCTGCAGACCGCCCTCAACAGCCGCATCTCCATCGAACAGGCGAAAGGGGTGATCGCGGAGCGCCACCGGATCAAACTCGACGAGGCGTTCACGATCCTGCGCCGCCACGCGCGCGACAACAACCTGCGCATGTCCGACCTCGCCCGGGACGTGGCCAACGGCTCCCCACTGCCGACGAGAGACGAAACCCTCGCCGCACGCTCCGCGGAGAGCCCGGAACCCGGCCTGTGACCGACTGGCCATGGCCGGGAAGTGGTCTTCATTCGGAAGCGTTCTCGCGCCGGCAGACCCGAGGGTGTCGATGACCTCGCGGAACGCCCCCGGCGGACTCGACACCGCCGCAGCCGCACCATGCCCGGGGTCGCGCCCCTCGGCGGCCCATGATGTGCTGATCCCATGGAGACCTTCACGCCGAACGCGTACCTCCTGGGCGGGCCCGTTCCCGTCGGCAGCGCGGTCAAGGACCCCCGCGTCGTCACGCTTCCCGCCGGCACCGAAATCGCCGAGGACACGGCCGAAGACGGCAGCGGGCTCCATGTCTGGCGGCGCACAGACAGGTTCAGGGATTTCGAGGGCCTGGATCTACGCGAATACGAGTACGTGGGCCCGGCGGAGTCCTGAGGGCCCCTCGCCACCCGGCTGGATCGCGGCTGCCGCCAGTGCTGCGATGGCCTGCGCATATGTCTCGGCGTCGGCCACGTGGGACCCGAGGGTGACCGCGCCGTCGGCGCTCGCTCTCAGCACGCCGAGCGCAGCCTGGCCAGGGCCTCGGCCAGCAGGACCTCCGCGTCAGCGTCGCTGCGCCGCGCGCGCACGCAGGCGAGATGCGTCTTGTACGCCTCGACGCCGAGGACGGACGGAGGGCTGTCCGGATCCCGGCCGGCGGAGAGATCGCAGACGTGGCAGTCCCAGGTGTCCGGGATGGGCGCCGTGGCGGCGAACTGCGGCCGGACGGTATGGCCGTTCGCGCACCAGAACGTGACGGCGACGCGCTCGACGAGATCACCGCGCGCGGATACACCTTTCGGGCCGGAGCCGATCCTGCTTCCGTGCAGAGCGCTGTTTCGTGCCATGGCTGGAATCTCCCGTGGTCGCCGTCGGCCCGATGACCGAACATGCACTGAGTCGTTCCGCCATAGACCGGCCGTCTTCGGCTTCGAATCGCGGGCAACCCTCTGACAGTACGCCTTCTCGGAAGGCCGACGACCACGAAACCGTCTGCGTCCACACTCATTCGCGCGTGTCTCCGTCGCCGATCCCGGGCACCTGCTGTCTTTTCGATCCCTGATCGACTCCCGGCGCGGGCACGCCGCGCGCCCTGGAAAGCGCGAGCCTCAGCACGCTGCGCCCCGCCGTCCTTCGCTACCGGGCCTCAGCGCGACACGGCCGTCGGTTGGCGCACGACGTGCGCGTCGCGGAGTACGATGAGGGGTACCGGCGTTCACCACTTCGCAAGGCGGCGTTGAGGCCGCCCGAGCACCGGTCGATCGACCAACTGGGCCTGAGGGGCCCGGATCGGCGGAATCCCCCATCTCGAAGCCATCCAGGCTTTCACGAGCTTTATCCAGCGGTCTCTCCGCAATCGCGCGTTCCCGGCGATTCGTCCGGGCATCCCGGGCCGCCGCCAGCGAAGGGAAATTCATGGCCACAGGCACCGTCAAATGGTTCAGCGTCGCGGAGAAGTACGGCTTCATCGTCCCGGACGAGGTCGGCAAGGATGTGTTCGTCCACATGTCCGCGCTGGTCGCCGCCCGGATTCCCTACCTCGACGACGGAACGAGGGTCTCGTTCGACCTGAATGAGAGCACGGGCAAGCGCACGACGGGGAACCTGGATCTCCTGGCTGGCGACCCGTCAGAAGCCGTGGCCGCCTCGTAGCGGAGCGAGGCCACTGAGCACGACCGCCGGACGAGCCCGCTCGGCCGGAGCGGATTCGCCGGCATGACCGCCGCATACGAAATCGAATGGAAGGGAGAATCTTGCCCGAACAGCTCAATTGCACGCTCAGTACCGAACCGGACCGGCGCACCGTGTTATGGATTCGAGGGGAGGTCGATGTCGCCACCGCCGAGCAGTTCCGCAGTGCGGTCCTGCACACGGCGCGACACGGGAAGCGGATGGTGTACGACGTCGAAGGCGCGATGTTCCTCGACGCCAGCGGCCTTCGCGTGCTCAGGGCACTCGCGCAGGAGGCACGACGCCTCCACCACCCCGCTCCGGTGTTGCGCGGCATGCGCCCGCTGCTTGCCAGATCGCTGAAGGCGACCGGTCTGCTCGACGCGTTCGCCCAGGAGCCGGCCACACCCTTCACCCTCACTCGGGCGCGAATCGGCCGCCGAGCAGCGGTACCGGCGCCTTCGGCGTAGTCGCGGCCTCGCGACGAGGCGGCGACGGTGAATCGGGAGGGATGGAGTTTCCTGACTTTCCCGGTGTCGAAAACCTGAGGCGACGAGGGCAGAAATCAGGAGTCTTCGCGGAAACATTCTCCCGGATTCCACAGATTCGGCGCTCGATGCCGACACGGGCTACTCGAACCGTGATAAGGTCGAATCAGTTGCGGTTTTGGTTCCCGAGCCCTTTCGAGCGGCTCTGCTGGTCTTTGCTGCGCCGGCGGGAACACCCTTGTTCTCCCGGTGCACTTTCCCGGAGGGGTAATCATCTCGGCGACGCCGGGCTTGCACGGTGCGGGCCCGGAGTACCGCCCCCGAAGGAGAAAAACATGGCTGCCGGCACTGTGAAGTGGTTCAACGCGGAAAAGGGCTTCGGCTTCATCGAGCAGGACGGTGGCGGCCCGGACGTGTTCGCCCACTACTCGAACATCGCCGCCCAGGGCTACCGTGAGCTGCAGGAAGGCCAGAAGGTCAGCTTCGACGTCGCGCAGGGGCCCAAGGGCCCGCAGGCGGAGAACATCGTTCTCGCCTGACGCTCTCGCCTGACGCCCAGGGGCCCGCGCCGTTCAGGCACGGGCCCCTGGGCATCGGCGTAGCACGGGCATCACGCGCGGCGCCGGACGTCGCACAGTCTTCTCACAGCACACCGCGCCAAGCATGGATTCACCCAGGCCACCTGCTTGGGAACACCTATTTCTGGCGGACAGTCGGCCGCTTCCGGCCGCCGCGACATCGCGCCACCGTTTTCTTCCCCCATTTCTTCCGGCTCGTACGTGCGATTCTGGATGCGGTACGCCGCTGCCGGGAGTTCCTCGGTACGCGCCGCATCGAGGAAGGTTCTGTATGAACCGCTCCGCCCGCAAGAACGACCGTCATTTCCGCGCCGCTTCTGACGGCGCCTCAGCCACCGCGGGACCCCGGGCACAACCGTCGCATCGCTCAGGCGCGGCCCGGACGGGCGTCTCGGGGCGTCCCGGCGGCCGTGGGCCCCGCCCGGTTTCACCGGGTGAGTTCGCACTGCCGATCTCCGTCACTCCGGCACTGCCGGCCGTCGCGGCGTTCACCGATCTCGACCTGCCCGCACCGATCCTTGCGGCGCTGGGTACCGAGGGCGTGCTGACGCCGTTCCCGATCCAGGCGGCGACCCTGCCGAACTCCCTGGCCGGACGCGACGTGCTCGGCCGCGGGCGCACCGGGTCGGGCAAGACCCTGGCCTTCGGCCTGGCTCTGCTCGCCCGCACCGCGGGTCGCCGCGCCGAACCCCGGCAGCCACTCGCCCTGATCCTGGTGCCCACACGCGAATTGGCCCAGCAGGTCACCGACGCACTCGCGCCCTACGCAGGGCGGCTGAGGCTGCGCACCGCCACCGTGGTCGGCGGCCTGTCGATCAGCCGGCAGACCGCGGCGCTGCGCGGCGGAGCGGAGATCGTCGTGGCCACGCCCGGACGGCTCAGCGACCTCGTCCGACGCGGGGCATGCCGGCTGGACCAGGTCGCGGTCACCGTGCTGGACGAAGCCGACCAGATGGCCGACATGGGGTTCATGCCGCAGGTCACCGAACTGCTCGACCAGGTGCGCCCGGACGGCCAGCGGCTGCTGTTCTCCGCCACCCTCGACCGCAACGTCGACCTGCTCGTGCGCCGCTACCTCACCGATCCCATCGTGGTCTCGGTCGACCCCGCGGCCGCGGCGGTGACCACGATGGAGCACCACGTGCTGCACGTTCAGGGCTTCGACAAGCACGCCACCACGATCGAGATCGGCGCCCGCGACGGCAGCGTCCTGATGTTCCTGGACACCAAACACGCCGTCGACCGGCTGACCGGTGACCTGCTCTCCAGCGGCGTGCGCGCCGCCGCGCTGCACGGCGGCAAGTCCCAAGCGCAGCGCAACCGCACCCTCGAGCACTTCAAAACCGGGCACGTCAACGTCCTGGTGGCTACGAACGTCGCCGCACGCGGCATCCACATCGAGGACCTCGACCTCGTCGTCAACGTCGACCCGCCGAACGACCACAAGGACTACCTGCACCGCGGCGGACGCACCGCCCGTGCCGGAAAGACCGGCAGCGTCGTCACCCTCGTGCTGCCCGGCCAGCGCCGCGAGATGAACCGGCTGATGAACAACGCCGGCATCGTCCCCCAGACCACGCAGGTGCGATCGGGAGAGGCCGAACTGAGCCGCATCACCGGCGCCCAGGCACCGTCAGGCCATCCCGTCACCATCGCCGAGCCGGTGGCGCGACGCGCCGAGCGGCAAGACTCCCCGGCGCGAAGCCACCGCACCCGCTCCGGCCGGCGCCGAGGATCCCGGTAGCACCGATGCGCCGCGTGCCCGGCACGGCAGCACGCCAGCCCCGACCCGAGCGACACTTCTCCCGAATCTGTGAGGCACCATGCGCTGCATCATCGCTCACTTCGCCTTCGACCTCCGCGCCAGCGACGTGGAGAAGGCCATGGCAGGCATCGAGCCCGAACCCGTCAGAGGCGCATCCGTGATCATCGGACGCCGGGCCTACCCGGTCAAGCAGGTCGGTGAAGTGATCACCCGCCAGGACCGCCGTGACTTCGCAGCCTGGGAAGTCACCAGGGCCCTGAACCGTCTCGGTTTCACCTGCTCCAGTGGAGCCTGAAGCCTTCCCCCCGGTCGGTAGCCGGCAGATGGCGTAATCTCCGCCCTTCGGGCCTCGGTGCTACGGCACCGGGGCCCGCGACCATGTGAGGTGTGATGGGGAACCGAAAGGCCCGGCGCCGCCGGGAAACTCGACGACGAGGACTACCCCGCCTAAGGCGGGCACCGCCGCTATTCGCGCTACCGGCTGAAGCCGGCCTCGGGGGAAGACACACGACAAGGCGCTGCCCCGTCGGATTCCTCACCCATGCTCGGTCGTGGGTCGCCCGTCGGCTTCGCCTTCGACCACGTCGAGTCCGGGCAGACGGTCGGTGAACCCGGCCATGGACAAGACGGTGTGCACCGTGGGCGAACAGGTGATGCGCAGGGACGCGCCGCGTCGCGCGGTCAGAATGTAGGCGCGTACGAGCACGCTCAAGCCCATCGAGTCGATGAAGTCGACGGCGGTGAGGTCGAGGTGGTTGTCCTCGTCGTGCAGCCAGGGCATGATGCACGCGGCGACCTCGTCGGCGTTGTGC
This sequence comes from Actinospica robiniae DSM 44927, assembly GCF_000504285.1. Classification (NCBI taxonomy): domain Bacteria; kingdom Bacillati; phylum Actinomycetota; class Actinomycetes; order Catenulisporales; family Actinospicaceae; genus Actinospica; species Actinospica robiniae. Next base: position 4,541,383 of record NZ_KI632511.1, read on the forward strand.
AGATCCATCTCACCGGTCAGGAGAAGATCCGCGCCGCGAGGGTGGACCACGCACGCGGGAGGGTGAATCTGCCCGACGGCCTGCGATTCGGGGCCGTATCCCGTCGGCGACACAGCCGCATCGGGTCGGCCCTCGGATGCGTGCGAGTATGCGTGGGCGTTCATCCCGAGCACCATGACCTTGTCTGCACCGAACTGGCCAGTGCGTTGCGCCCGTGGAACGTGTCACCTTTTATCCTGCCGCATTCCAGCCCCGGCCGCTCGCCGTTTCGACCTGGACGGCACGTGTCGGCGTCCGATCGGCGGACGTGTAGGGCTTCGGACCGGTTGGATCGGAGATTCGCGGCAATGAGGATCCGGGCACGCCGGGCCACGGTGACGAGATCACCCGCGGAACGAGGCCGGGAAGCGTGACCTCCTGCATCACGGTGGAATTGACGCCCGGGACGATCATGGAAGCAGGATCGATGGCTTCGAACCGCGGCGAGCCGACGAGGCCGGCGGGAGACCTACGCTGGACTCTCGAGTCCGGGGAGCACGTGTGCTGGCTGGTGCGTTCGCGAGCCGAGTACGAAGCGGGCGAGCGGGAACTGCTGGCCCGGGCCGCGCAGGCGGGCGAGAGCGTCATGATCCTCGGGCGCCGCGTGCGCACCCGGCACCAGGCGCCCGGCGTGGCCGGCGACCTCGACGTGCGGCCCGGCCGCGGCGGCTCGGCCATGGTGGACCTGGTGCGTGAGCAGGCGCTGCGGGTCGGTCGGTCCGGGCGTCCGCTGCGGATACTGGCACGGATGGAGCACCTGGCGCCCCCGGACGCGGGGCTCGAGGAGCTGATCGCCCGTGAGATGGACGTGGCCGAGCTCACCGGCCACGGTGTCACCAGCGTCGTGTGTGCCTATCAGCACACGGCCTGGCAGGCGGAGCTGCTGAGCGGAGTCAGCGCCGTGCACGCACGCCTGATCGGCCCGGCTGCTCACTCGGCCTCGTTCCGTATCGTGCCGGCCGCGGCCGACGCCTGGGCGGTGCACGGAACAGTCGGCTATGAAGCGGCTGCCGCCTTCGAGGCGACGATGCGCGCACTGCTGGCACGTTCTTCGTGGCTGCGGCTGGACTGCGCACAGCTCGAACTGATCGACGCGGCCGGATGGCGTGCGCTGATCGCCGCGACGACCGGCACGCCCGGCGCCCAGGTGCTGCTCGAACGCGTCAATGACACCGTGGCCGCGGCGTGGAGGCTCTCGGGCTACGAGAACGGCACCACCCAAGTCCTGGTGCGCTCGTGACCACTCTCGAAACCGGTTCTGCGGCAGGCCTCACGCACATGTTCTACCCCTACATCGATCATGAGCAGTACCTGTCGGGCACAATCGCCTACATCGAACACGCCAGAGCCGGCGGCGGCACCGTGGTCGTCGCCGCCGATCCAGCCCGCCGCGAGCAGCTCGCAGCCCGTCTACCCGACGCCGACTCGGTCCTCTTCGTCGATCCCGCAGGCGTCCGCCGCAACCCCGGCCGCTTCATCCCGGCCTGGCAGGACTGGATCGGCAGGGTCGCGCGCGACCGCCCGGTGTACGGGATAAACGAGTCCGTCTGGTCGGGGCGCACCGCCGCACACGTCAATGAGCTGCGTTACCAGGAGTGGCTGCTCAACCGGGCGTTCGCGAGCACGCCGGCCTGGGCTTTGATGTGCCCGTTCGACGCCGCGGGGCAGGACGCGTCGGTCGTGGCCGCGACAGCCCGCTGCCATCCCCTGCTGTGGGATGGGGCCAAGAGTGTGGCCTCGACCGGATACTTCGTCGGAGACTACCCGCTCGATGCGCTCGGCGAACCCACCGGACCTGTTCGACGCCTGATCTACGACCTGGCCGCGCTCGCCACCGTCCGCGAAGAGGCCGGCCGGTTCGCCGCGGCCGGCGGGTTGGGCGAGGACCGCGTGCGTGACCTGAAACTGGCCGTGGCGGAACTGGCCGCCAACAGCATTCGCCACGGCGGCGGACACGGTACGGCGTCGCTGTGGCGCACCCGGGAAGCGGTGATGTGCGAGTTCAGCGACGACGGCGTGATCACCGACCCGCTCGTCGGGCTCATCCGACCGGCACCCACCCGGATCGGCGGGCGCGGTCTGTGGTTCGTCCGCCACCTGTGCGACCTGGTCCAGATCCGTTCCTCGCCGGGCGAGGGCACCCGCGTGCGCGTGTCGATGGATCTGCCGGACACCACGAGACGGCAGGAGGCCGCCCGGCAGGTGATGAACGGGCACGGGTGAGGGCTTTGTTCGAGCCGGCGCCATGCCAGGCGAAAGCCGAGGACACCGCGGGGCGCCGAACGGTGTGGCTGATGCTGGCCGGCGTGCTGCTGGTACGGATCTCCTTCAGCTGGGAGGCGCGCGTCGTGGCGCGGCACGGCGCGCCCCGCTGGACCCGGCGCTGCTGCGCAACCGGCAGTTGACCGGCGGTCTGACGATGTTCTTCTTCCAGTACCTCGTGCAGACGGGCGTGTTCTTCCTCGTTCCGCTCTACCTGTCGGCGGCCCTGGGCCTGTCCGCGCTGGCGACCGGTGTGCGCATCCTGCCGCTCTCGCTGACCCTCCTGGGCGCCGCGATCCTGATCCCGCGTCTGCTCCCGGACATCTCACCGCGGCGCGCGGTGCGGTGGGGGATCCTCGCGCTCCTCGCCGGGGCTCTGGCCCTGATGGCCGCCCTCGACGCCGACGCCGGCGCGGAGATCGTCACGCTTCCCATGCTGTTGATCGGGCTCGGCATGGGCGCGCTCGCCTCGCAACTCGGCTCGGTGACGGTATCCGCAGTGCCCGACGAGCAGAGCGCCGAAGTCGGCGGCGTTCAGAGCGCCGTCACCAACCTCGGAGCCTCGATGGGGACGGCTCTGGCCGGATCGATCCTGGTCGCCGTGCTCACCTCCTCGTTCCTGAGCAGCATCGAGCAGAACCCGGCGGTGCCGCCCGAGGTCAAGAGCAAGGCCGGCGCCGGCCTCGGGGGCACAGCGACCTTCCTTTCGGACGCTCAGCTCATACCGCCCTCGGCGAGGCGGGCGCGAGTCCGGAAGTGAAGCAGGCCGCGCTCGACGCGAACGCCACCGCGAGGCTCGACGCTCTGCGCGCCGCACTCGCGATCCTCGCTCTCGCCGCACTGATCGCGCTCTTCTTCGCCTCACGCATCCCGACCACTCAGCCCGGCAGGAAGAAACCGGACCGGACGTAGCCGGGCACCAGCCGCCGAGCAGCAGCAGCCGCTTTGGACCTCCGGGTGCGGGCTGGAACTCGGGCGCGCGATCTCGTCGGGGGTGGGCGGCCTGGAGCACACCACCTGGATCAGCGGTCGGCCGCGGCATGCTCTTCGGCGTTCCAGCTGCCCAGCAGCTGCAGGGCGTCGGCTTCGCGGCTGCCGGGGGCGACGTGGCAGACGATCAGGGACAGTCCTTGGTCGGCGGCGAGGTCCATGGCTTCGTAGTTGAAGGTCAGTTCCCCGATCAGGGGGTGGTTGATGCGTTTGGCGCCCGCGCGGTGGCGGCGTACTTCGTGGCGGGCCCAGCGCTGGCTGAAGGTGTCTCCGCGGGTCGAGAGCTCACCGATGAGGTCGGACACAGCCTTGTCATACGGGTTGCGGCCGACTTCGGCGCGCAGGGTGGCGACGTTCTGGTCGGCGACGGCGTCCCAGTCGGGGTAGAACTCTGCGGCGGCTGGATCGAGGAAGGTGAAGCGGGCTGCGTTGACCGGCCGGGCGGGGCTGGTGAAGACCGGCGCGAACAGCGCGCGGGCCAGTGCGTTGCCGGTGAGAAGGTCCAGGCGGGCGTTGCGGATGTAGGCCGGGACCCCGGCCATCGCCTCGACCATGGTGCGCAACTGCGGGCGCAGCGGTTGGCGGGCCGGGCGGGTCGGGGTGTGGGCCGCGGCTGCGGTGGCGTTGGCGGCGCGGACGAGGTCGAACAGGTGGGCGCGTTCGGCGTCGTCGAGGTGCAGCGCGCGGGCCAGCGCGTCGAGGACCGCGTCGGTCGCGCCGCGGGCATCGCCGCGCTCCAAGCGGGTGTAGTACGGGACGCTGACGCCGGCGAGCATCGCGACCTCCTCGCGGCGAAGTCCCGGCACCCGGCGCGCCCCGGCGAGCGGGGACAGCTTCAGCCCGGCCTGCTCGGGGGTGATCCGGGCGCGGCGGCCGGTGAGGAAGTCGCGGATCTCGGAGCGTCGGTCCATACCTCGAGCTTACGGCCGTGCACTCTATGACAGCAGCGGGCTGGGGGTCCCGGTCAGGGTCCCTCTCATGGTCGGTGGGCGGGTGCCCGGGGTGTTTGGCTTGATGGCAGATCGCCCGCACCCCGTGCCCGGAGGTACCGATGACCACCGCCACCCGCACAGCGAACCGGGCCCCTGCCCTGCCCCGGACCGGGGCGCCGACCGGTTCGCGGTTCGCCCTGGGCGCAGTGGTCGCGCTCTACGGGGCACTGGTCGGTGCCGGGTCGTTCGCCACCGGGACGCGCACCGGTCTGCTCATCGCGGCCGTCCCGCTCGCTGTCGGCGCCGCCGTCGGCCTCACCCGGACCCCGCGGCGCTGAGCAAGCGGCTGTCGAAGTCCGTCGGCCGGCGCCCGCCGGGTGCCGGTTCGCTACGAGGAAAGGAGGATGGTCCTCATGCGAGCGACCATCATGTACGGCGCCGGGGATGTCCGCGTCGAGAACGTGCCCGACCCGGTGATCAAGGCACCGACCGACGCGGTCGTACGCGTCGTGCGCGCCGCGATCTGCGGCAGCGACCTGCACCCCTACCGCTCCATGCCCGCGACCGACACCGGACGGGCGATGGGACACGAGTTCCTCGGCATCGTCGAGGACATCGGCACCGAAGTCACCGGATTCAAGCGCGGCGACCTGGTGCTCTCGCCGTTCACCTACGCCGACAACACCTGCTACTGGTGCAACCAGGGACTGCACACATCCTGCCCGAACGGAGGGCGCTACGGGTTCGCCGGAGTCGACGGCGGCCAGGGCGAAGCCGTGCGGGTCCCGCAGGCGTCCGGAACCCTGGTCAAACTTCCGGCCCGGGCCGACTCGGCACTGCTGGACTCGCTCATGACGCTCACCGACGTGTTCTGCACCGGCCACCACGCCGCCGCCACCGCGCACGTCGCACCCGGCACGCGCGTCGCGGTCGTCGGCGACGGCGCGGTAGGCCTGTGCGCGGTCCTCGCGGCAAAGAGGCTCGGGGCCGAGCAGGTCATCTTGATGGGCCGTCACACCGACCGCACCGACCTGGGCAGCGACTTCGGCGCCACCAACGTGATCCTGACCACAGGTGAAGAGGGCGCCGCCGAAGTCAGGAAGCTGACCGACGGGCGTGGGGCCGACGCAGTGCTCGAATGCGTCGGCAGCATGCAGACCCTCACCACCTCCTTCGCCGCGGTCCGCGACGGCGGCGTGATCAGCCGCGTCGGAGTCCCGTCCTACACCGACGGCCCCATCGGCATGGACATGATCATGCGGAACATCACGCTGACCGGCGGCGTCGACCCCGCCCGCCACTACATCGACGAGATCCTGCCCGACGTCCTCGACGGAACGATCGAACCCGGACGGGTCTTCGACCTCACCCTCGACCTCGACGCGGTGCCAGACGGCTACCGCGCCATGGCCGACCGCGAAGCGCTCAAGGTCCTCATCACCCCCTGAACCCGAACCCCTGCCGTGCCAGGAGGCACGAAACCATGATCCTGACTCTGAACAACGATATCCCGATGCCCGCCCTCGGCTTCGGCGTCTTCCAGACGCCCCCAGACGTCACCACCGACGCCGTGCTCGCGGCCCTTCAGACCGGATACCGCCTCATCGACACCGCCGCCGCCTACGGCAACGAACGCGAGGTGGGCGAAGCCATCCGCCGCTCCGGATTGCCGCGCGAGGAGGTGTTCATCGAAACGAAGGTGTGGATCAGCGACTACGGGTACGACCAGACCCTGCACGCCTTCGACAAGTCCGCCGGCAAACTCGGCGTCGAGCAGATCGACCTGTTCATCCTCCACCAGGCCCTGCCGAGCCGGTTCGACCTGACCCTCGAGGCCTACCGGGCGCTGGAAACCCTGCTCGCCGACGGGAAGGTCCGCGCGATCGGAGTGAGCAACTTCATGCCCGAACACCTCGAGGCACTGATGAAGCAGGCCACCGTCCTGCCCGCCGTCAACCAGGTCGAGGTACACCCCTACTTCACCCAGCCCGGGGTGCAGGATGCCGACGCCGACCGCGGCATCCTCACCCAGGCATGGTCGCCGATCGGCGGCATCACCAGCTACCGCGGCACCGGCACCAGCACCTTCGACGACCCCACCATCGCCGCCATCGCCCAAGCCCACGCCAAGACCCCGGCCCAGGTGATGATCCGCTGGCACCTGCAGGAGGGCCGCTGCGCGATCCCCAAGTCGGTGCGCCCGGAGCGGATCGCCGAGAACTTCGACGTGTTCGACCTCGAACTCACCACCGACGAACTCGCCACCCTCGGCGCCCTCGACACGGGCACACGCGGCGGCCCCGAACCGACCGACATCACCCTCGAGAACTTCGGACGGCCCATCCCCGAAGCCTGATCCGTCGCGCCCCAGCATCCGGAGAACGAATCGACATGCGGGTCGCCACTGAAACCCCCACCTTCACGGCCCCGGCTGAGCGGTTCACCGGCGATGTCTCCCTCAACCCGATCCAGGGCCCCGACGCTCCCGCATGCCCGGGTGCGCGCTGGTGTGCTTCTGAACCGGAGGCACCGCGCCACACCGCGCCGGGCGACACCCGCAGCTCACGGAAGGTAAGCACCATGCAGCACATCACCCTCGGCACCCTGGACACCGGGCGCATCGGCCTCGGCGCCATGACGATGGCCGGCGTCTACAGCCAGACCGGCCAAGACGAGCACGAGGCGGTCCGTACCATCCACCGCGCCCTCGACCTCGGCGTCACCCTGATCGACACCGCCGAGATCTACGGCCCCTACACCAACGAGGAACTCCTGGGGCGCGCCATCTCCGGCCGCCGCGACCAGGTCGTGCTCGCCACGAAGTTCGGCATGGTCTCGCACGCAGGCCGGGGTCCGTGGAACATCGACTCCAGCCCCGCCAACATCCGCACCGCCGTCGAAGGCTCCCTCACCCGACTCGGCACCGACCACATCGACCTCTACTACCAGCACCGCGTCGACCCCGACACGCCGATCGAAGACGTCGTGGCCACCCTGGCCGAACTCATCGCAGAGGGAAAGATCCGCCACTACGGTCTGTCCGAAGCCGGACCCGACACGATCCGCCGCGCCCACGCCGTCCACCCGGTCACCGCATTGCAGTCCGAATACTCCCTGTTCACCCGCGACCAGGAGCCGGTGATCCTCCCGTTGCTGCGCGAGCTCGGCATCGGCTTCGTCGCCTACTCCCCGCTCGGCCGCGGCATGCTCACCGGCTCGATCCGCAGCCGCGAGGACCTCGCCGCCGACGACTCGCGCCACCAGAACCCCCGCTTCTCCGAGGAGAACTTCGACCACAACCTCCGCCTCGTCGAGCAGGTCGAGACGGTCGCCCGCGAAGCCGGCGCCACCCCAGCACAAGTCGCGCTCGCCTGGCTCCTCGCCCAGGGCGACGACATCGTCCCGATCCCCGGCACCCGGCGCGTCACCCGCCTCGAGGAGAACCTCGCCGCCGACGACCTCGAGCTGACGAACGAGCAGATCGCCGGCCTCACCGCGCTCGGCGACGCAGCCGGCGCCCACCACACCGACGCCCAGATGAAGATGATCGAACGCTGATGACTCCGGCCAGACCTCAGCTCACGCCAGAAGGCAAGCAGCCAAGGCGCACAGCAGGTCCGAATCTCAGACGCGGTACGCCGATGCGGGGCCCGTGCAGTTCGCCTGAGCCCCGTATCGGCTCAGTTCGCAGGGCGGTGTTCTCGAGCCGGTGAAGCCGGTGAAGCCGGTGAAGCCGGTGTTCGCGGTGGCAGAGGCCGTGGTGACGGGGACCCGGCCGACGGCACTGACCCGGTGTGCCGGGTGCGCTCCCGGCACAACCCTTCGCGCATGCCCGACCAGCCATTCGAGTGGCCTTCGCGCTGACAGAAAAACTATCGAGCTTGGGATAGATTTTCGCGTCCAGAACGGGTACAGTCTTGGGTGTTGCGAGAGAAGTAAGTCTGATCGACGTGGCAGAGGATGAACTGCCCGAGCAGGTATGGACGCATGAGCAGGACCCGGGCCGCAGGTTTGACCCGGCGGCCTGTATGAGTAACGGCCCGACGTGCCGGGACCGGTAGTGAGTGGGGTTCCGGCGGTGGCTGGCAGTACCACGTAAGTGCAGGTAAGTGGTAGTTCGAGGAGAAGGGAAGGGATACACCGTCTGATCGCCCCGGCGATGGATGTTCCGGGTGTTGCCGCAGTCCCATCGGAAGAAAGGTGGTCTCCGGTCACAATTGTGCGATCCCCGCGCCCCTGCCTCGTCAGGCGGCATCCGCGGGTAACGATCCACCGACTCTCCCCCCCGGTCGGTGGCCGGTAGATGGTGTTGACCCATCACCCCGGGCCCCGGTGCTACGGCACCGGGGCCCTCTTACCGTGAGAGGTGTGCTTGGAAACCGACGGCTCCAGTGCCGACGAGAAGTTCGACGACGAGGATTACCCCGCCTACACCATGGGCCGGGCCGCCGAGATCATCGGGGTCACTGCGGGGTTCCTGCGCAGCCTGGACGAGGCGAAGCTGTTCACCCCACAACGTTCCGCCGGCGGTCACCGCCGCTATTCGCGCTACCAGCTACGGCTCGCCGCCCGCGCACGGGAACTGGTGGACTCCGGAACTGCCCTGGACGCGGCGTGCCGCATCATCATCCTGGAAGACCAACTCGAAGAGGCCCGACGCATCAACGCAGAGCTGCGCAAGCAGGCCTGAGCACGCCGCCCTGAGCACCACCGCCGCTCGACGCGCTGGAACAGGCCCACGGCATCAGAGCTGGACCTGCCGTGCCGTTGCCGTGGGCGTCCAGACAGTCCGTTAGATCTGCACCTGGGCCTCGCCGGTGGTGATTCCGTTCGCGTCTCGGGTGAAGTGCAGTGCCATGACGGCTTGCGCGACCCGCGTTGACTGGAGAGAGTTCATCGCCCTTTCAGAGTGTGGCGGCGAGGCGGTCGGCGATCAGCCGGCTGAAGCGGGCGGGGTCGTCGATCTCGCCGCCTTAGGCGAGCACGGCGAGGCCGTAGAGCAGTTCGGCGCTCTGCTCGAGGGCACTGGGCTGCGCCTGCGTTGCCTGGTCGCCGGTTCTGCCCCGGCTTCATCCGCTCGCGGTAGCCGCGTAGCGTGGTCGGTGCGGCGGTGTCGTGGGTGGAGTCGAGCAGCAGCAGATCGAGCAGGGCTTCGCGGTTGTCGGCGTCCTCGAGCAGGCCTTCCTTCAGGGCGCGCCCGTAGGCGTCGTGGAAGCCGCGGTATTTCTCGGCGTCCTTGTCTTGCAGTTCCTTTGGCGGTGGCCAGGACCTTCTTGACCAGGCGGCGGCGCACGCCGCGGATGTGACGGTCGTGCTGGAGCAGTTCGCGCGAGACGTTCAGGGACAGGTCGTGCGCGTCGACGACGCCTGCGACGAACCGCAGACAGCGCGGCATCAGGGCGTCGCACTCGTCCATGATGAACACGCGGTTGACGTACAGGTGCACCCCGCGCTCGGCCTCGCGGGTATAGGTATAGAGGTCGAAAGGCGCGCGAGCGGGCAGGAAAAGCAGCGCCTCGTAGACGAAGGTGCCCTCGGACCTGACGTGGATGGTCCCAAGCGGGTCGGTCCAGTCGTGCGCGATCTGCTGGTAGAACTCGTGGTATTCCGCCTCGGTGATCTCCTTCGCCGACCGGGACCACAGGGCCATCATCGAGTTGAGGGTCTTGGGTTCCCCGACGGTGGTGCCCTCGTCGCCCGAGGTGGTGGTTGTCCGCGTCGACCGGCTTGAGGTGCAAGGTGACCGATGTGCCCTGAGGTGCGTCGAAGGCCCCCTCGATCTCGTACGTGCTCTCCCCCGGTCGATTCCCAGCGGGTACCGGAATCCTCCCCGCGCCCCGGGTGACGAGAGTGACCTTGTCGGCGACCATGAACGCCGAGTAGAACCCGACGCCGAACTGCCCGATCAGCGATCTCGAGGCCTCGGAGTCCTTCGCCGCTTTCAGCTTCTCGAGCAGGCCCGCGGTGCCGGACTACGCGATTGTGCCGATCAGGGCGGTGGTTTCCGCCTGGAACTCGAGAGTCTCGCTTCCGGCAGGCACCGCCTGCGCTCCCTTCATAGCCGGGATCGGTGGTGATGCGGGAGATGAGCGCCCGCCGCCTGCCGGCTCGGGGAGGGGGCCAGCCGGCAGGCGGCGGGAGGGCGATGGGTCAGGCGGAGATCTCCCTGTGCTCGCCGGCCGCGGCGATCGCGATCTTGCGAGGCTTGGCCTTCTCCGCGATCGGGATGCGCAGGGTGAGGACGCCGGCGTCGTAGTCGGCGTCGATGCGGTCGGTATCCAGGGTCTCGCCGAGGAAGAGCTGCCGGGAGAAGACGCCGAGGGGGCGTTCGTTGATCTGCATCTCGAACTTCTCGCCGGTGTGCACGGGGCGGCGCTCGGCCTTGACCGTCAGGACGTTGCGCTCGACCTCGAGTTCGATCGCAGACGGGTCGATGCCCGGCAGGTCGAAGCAGACCACGAAGCTCTCGCCGTCGCGGTAGGCGTCCATCGGCATGGGGGTGGGCTTGGACCAGGTTCCGGCGGCGGTACCGAGCAGCCCGTTGGCGAGCCGGTCCAGCTCGCGGAAGGGATCGGTGCGCATCAACATCGAACTGCCTCCTTGTGAGTCAGAGCGGGCCGGACCTGCGCAGTTGGCGGTTCCGGCGTGCCTTCGCCATCTTTTCTAGCATGTCGTCGTTCCGACGACAACCATCCATGTCGCCAATAGGGTGACGCCGTTCCCAGCGAAAGGAAACTCCGGAGCGGAATCCAGGCTCGACCTGACGGCTCAGCCTCGCGCCGCCCGGCACATGGCCAAGACCAGATCGGTTTGCGCTCCGGTCAGGTGTGCGCCGAACGCGCCCGACGGCACCGAGTCGCCACCGCACAGCGCCGCCGCCAGCTGGATCAGCACGCGCTGGCCATCACTCCAACCCGGCTCGGCGAGTACGGCGTCCCAGTCCACGCGTCCGCAGGGGTGCCGGTGACGGACGAAGCGCTCATGCGTGGTGATCTGCGGGGCGCCGTCCAGGAATGTCTCGAGCACCTTCGTGCGCGCGGGGCGCCGGCACTCGCTCTGCTCGGCATGAGATGTCATGGCTGATCCAGCCTGCCTCGGCGAGCGCCGAGGTCAGCGCCGGCGCCGGGTCCGGGCGCCGACGCGCGCGGTCTCGGCCCCGTCGGAAAGCTCGTCGATCCGTGCGGCCAGCCCCTCGTGTCCGGCGCCCAGGTGCGGGCGGGCGTCGAGGAGCGGCTGGAGCAGGTCCGCGGCGTCCGCGCCGCCGAGCGCCTCGTGCAGCGCGGCCACCGGCTCACGCGCAGCCTGCGGCAGCCCGTCAAGGCCTCCGATCTGCGCGGCCAGCACTCGCAGATCGGCGGATCGGTCCCGGGCCCAGGCGTCCACCGCCCGCGCTCCGGCGCGCCGGTCACGCTCCGCGACCACCCGCTGGTCCCCGGTCGTCGCGGCCCGGTCCGTCCCCGGGCGCACTCGCAGTGCGCGGCGCTCGGCCGCCTGCCGACTGGCCAACCCGAGCGCGGGAGCCAGTTGCGCCCAGCTCGCACCGCTCGCCCGCGCCGCGTCGATGAGCTCGGGCTCCCAGCCGGCCAGCTGCTCGCGCATCTGCCGCAGCAGCGCCAGCGCCACGAGGAACCGGGCGGAACCGATCCCGCCCGCGGCGTCCGAGCGGGCGCTGTCGACGGCTTCCTCGATCTGCTCGAGACCCGAGGCCGCATCCGTCCTCCCGCCGCGTTCGCCGGGCGCCGCCGCGCCCGGCCCGGGGTTGCCCGCTCGCACCATGACAGTCACCCTTTCGCCGACACTCGAGTTTGTCATCGTTACGACGACATGCTACAACGAAGAGTGGAGACCGCCCACAGCCGGTCTCCACCCGCGCGCCCGTGGCACAGACCGGCGCGCACCACCGACCGACACCACAGTCGGCGGCGTGAAAGCCGGGCCCCCGCGCCGGCAACCCCGCGACACCGTCGCCGAGCATCGCCTGACAGGAGGAGCCCAGGTGGACACCCCGCTCGCCATCACCCGTCACCACGACCCGGACGGCCGCACGGTCCTTGCCCTGCGCGGTGAAGTCGATATCGTCACCGCCGCGCGCCTGCGCACCGCCCTCGCGAAAGAGCTGCACCGCGGCACCGGCCTGGTCCTGGATGTCTCGGGGGCCGTGCTGATCGACGCGGCCGGCCTGCGCGCACTGACCGCCGCGCAGCGCCAGGCCGCCGAGAACGGCAAGCCGCCCATCACCCTGCGCGGGGTGCGGCCGCTGTTCGCCAAAACCCTCCACCTGACCGGACTCGACCACCTCTTCCCGCGCGAACCGGCGCTCGAGCCCGCGCTCGCCCACCGCGCACCCGCGGCACCGCTCCCCTCGCTTTCCGCGCGCCGCACACCGCGCCCCGACCGGCTGCCCGCGCCGCCCCGGGCACGCGACAACGAGCCTGCCGCGGCCGACCACGAACTCGCGGCGGCGTAGACCCGCCCCGCAGACAGATGCCAATGCCCTGACACGATAACGGTCTCGGGTGGGGCGGAGTCTGCGGCGGGCGATCAAAGACCCACCGGCGCCCGGTACCGGCAATCGACGGCATCGCCCCATGAACACGAACACCCATCACCACGTCATCCGGCCCGGCCAGGGAGAAGCTGTGACGCCGCTGGAACAGATCGCCGAATACGCGCGCCGGACAGCACACGACGCACGGCGGCCGGGCCGTGAAGGGTGGGCGCACAACTCGTTCCACGACCTCGTCCTGGCCCACGGCCGCGTCTTCGAGCCCGCGCCGCTGCCCGAGGACATCTACCCCGCGCTTCCCGGACACTGCTTCAAGGCCGCCACGATCCTCGCCGACCAACACGCCCTCACCTACGTCGAAGGCCTGGTACTGCTGCCGGACACCCGGACGGTGACCGAGCACGCCTGGTGCACCAGATCGGCAAACCACCCGGCGGCCTCGCCCGGGCCACCGACGCGCAACCCACGGCGCCTTACCAGTCCGACGCCGGCGCCCCGAGCACGTCCGCGACAACCCGCGCAGACCGCGGCTTCCCGTCGCTCGACCCCGAGAACGCGCCAAGGGCCGGACGGCATCGCGAAAACCGCGACGCCCTTTTCGTTGCAGCCGACGTCAGACCGAAAGCGGCGGTGCGCTAGAGAGCGCGGCCGACAGGCGTGTCGGTAGGCTGTTCTGCCATGACGCTCACCCCGCGCGAACGCCTCGCCGCGGTCCTCGACCGGCAGTTCGGTAAAACCGTGTGCGCCGCGACCGCATCCGCCAAGTCCGACCTGCTCCACCTCGGCGTGGCCGGCATCGGTCCGATCGGGCTGCCCGTCACGCCGGCCAGGGCGAAACAGTTGCGTGAGCACGCGGCCCCGGCCAAGTACGGCAAGGGAACCGAGACACTCACCGACGCCTCCGTGCGCGACACCTGGGAGGTGCCGCGCGAGACCGTGCAGGTGAGCTGGGGCACGGAATTCGCGGACGTACTCGCCTCGATCCGCGACGACCTGGGCCTGCCGCCGACGTGCACGCTACGACCGGAACTGCACTCACTGCTGGTCTACGAACGCGGCCAGTTCTTCCTCCCGCATCAGGACTCAGAAAAACACGACGGCATGGTCGCGACCCTCGTCGTGGTGCTCCCGCACCGGCATACCGGCGGCGAACTGGTCATCGGCTCGGGCAAAGAGAAAATGGAAGTGCGCGGGAACGACCACGATCTCGTGTTCGCCGCCTTCTACGCCGACACCCACCACGAAGTGAAGCAGGTGCGCACCGGCACCCGCATCTGCCTGACCTTCAACCTCGTCCTGGAGGGGGGCACCCGGCCGCGCGCGACCGGCTCGCAGTCCGCCATGGACGAGATCGAGCGGCATCTGCGCGAGCACTTCGCCACACCCGTACCGCAAAACCCTTACTCCCGCGAACTCGCGACACCCGACCGGCTCGTGTACTTCCTGGCCCACGAATACACCGAGCGCGGCCTCGACTGGGACCGGCTCAAAGGCCAGGACGCGGTGGTCGCAGGCCTGTTGGGCGACGCCGCGCAACGGCTCGGCTGCCGCACCATGCTCGCCCTGACCGAAGTACACGAGACCTGGGACGCCTACCCCGAAAACGAATACCGCCACGACCCCTGGGGGGACGATTTCGAGGACGAGGACGACGACGAGCCGGATTCGGACGACGGCCCGTACCAGCTGAACGATCTGATCGACGGCGAGACGCGCCTCGTGCACTGGATCGACGAAGAGACCGGCATCGGCGAGGGAATCGAACTGGACGTCAGCGACATCGAAGTCTGCGAACCGCCGGATCACGCTCTGCACGAGCCCTATGAGCAGAGCTACGAAGGCTACATGGGCAACTGGGGCAACACTCTCGACCGGTGGTACCGCCGCGTCGCACTCGTGATCTTCCCGATGCAACGCGAGTTCGCGATCCGCGCCGAGGCCTCGACACAGTGGGCGCTGGAACAACTCGCCGAGCTGGCCGGGCACGGCGACGCAGACGGAGCCAGGGCCCGCGTCAGCGAGCTCGCACCCTGGATCGTTTCCAGCACACAGGAGCTGAGCGCCGCGCTCACCGCCGCGCTCGCCGTCGACGATGCCGCGAGCGCGACGCTGTTGCTCGACCAGATCCACACCGCGCAACTGCGGGCCGAGAACGCGCCGCAGTTCGCCGCCGTCGCCGAGAAGTACGGCGCCGCCTGGGCCGAGGCAATCGTGGGTATCTGGGCCACACGCACCGAGAACCGACTGCACCGCACCGATGAGCACACGTGGTACGAGCAGCTGCCCGAGTTCTGCACGATCCTGCACACGGCAGGGCCGGCAGCGGGCGCCACCGCCGCAACGCTCATCGCACAGGCGTGGCGGAAGCTGCTCAGCACAGCCCAGGCCCACGCCCGCCCGTGGCCGACCCGCCATCAGACACAGGCCCTCGAGAACCTCGCCTCGCACTTGACCTGGCTCCTCGCCGCAATCGAGGCCTGCGACGCCGCCCCGACGCGCGAACAGATCGCCCTCACCCTGCCGAAACTCGACGAGGCGCTCACCACATGGCTGCGCACCGCCGCACGCATCGGCGGCTCCGGAACCGACATCCTCATCGAAGAAACAGCGCGACGGCTACGAGCACGACTCGCCCGGCCCCGCCGCGCGGACGACGACTGGTCGATCCCGGCACCCGCCGACTGCGGATGCGAGCTGTGCGCACAGCTAGACGCGTTCCTCGCAGACCGGGAGCAACGCTTGCTCGAATGGCCCATCGCCACCGCGTCGCGTTCCCACATCCACCAACGCATCGACTCCGCGGAACTGCCCGTCAGCCACGTCACCCGCCGCCAGGGACGCCCGTACACGCTCGTACTGGCGAAACAGGACACGCTGTTCGCGCGCGAACACGAAGAACGCCGACGCGACGAGGCCGACCTGAACGCACTCACTCCATGAGGGAGCGGGAGCGTCGGCGGCGCGCTGTGAAGGCGACACCGGCGTGGCCGAGCATCTCGGGGAGCGTTTTCGGGTCGACGTGGGCGGCGCGGGCGTAGGTGGGGACACCGTGGCGCAGGTCGTGCAGGCGGACCGGGGGCAGGCCGGACCGCTCGATCAGGTGCTGGAAGTGGTCGTAGACACGTTCGGGATCCAGGGGTTCGCCCTCGGGTGTGGCGAAGATGAGCGATTCGCCGAGGGCGGTGAGGACGGCGCCACCGTTTTTCCCGCTGCGATGCTCGGCCTCGGCCATGAGGACGCTCTGGGCTGGAGCAGATGATTCCACGGTGATCCCATGGGCTCCGGCGTCAGGGCGCTGTTCCTGTAGTGGGTCCGCGGCCAGGCGCAACGCGGGTACGGTGACCGGTTCGCACGTCGAGGAGGTGTTCGGCGGCGAGGAGGGCGATGGCGCGATGGACGGTGGCGACGGAGTGGCCGTACCAGTGTGCGAGGTCTTTGATCGGGGGCAGAGGGTCGCCGGGTTGGAGTGTTCCGGCATTGATCGCGGTATGAATGTCGTCTGCGACGAGTTTGTACGGGGGCAGCTTCGCCAGGTGCTTGAGGCGAGTACCGCGGGGGTAGGGTTGGATGTCTGCAGGGACGGGGTCAAGGCGGCGGGGGTCGAGGGCCGCGATCTGCGGGGTCTTGATGGCGAGCGCTGCGATCTCGGCGGCTTTGACGTCGCTCGCCGCGGTGGTGTGGGCGTAGACACGCAGCAGGGTGGCGCCGCCGTCGGCGTGGCCGGTGCGTGCCGCGACGGTGGCGACGTTCAGGCCGGAAGCGAGCAGTTCCGTCGCGTTGTAGTGGCGGATGAGGGTCGGGGTGAGGTGGAGGCCGATCTCGCCGCCCAGCCGGGCGACCGCGTGAGTGACCGCGTCGGGATTGCGCGGGCGGCCGCGGGTCTCGCCGCGCAGTCCGGGGAAGAGGAACTCGTCCTCTGAAAACCGGTGTCCGCCGACGGCTTGGATGCGCAGAATCCGGTACCGGGTCAGGAGATACGCGGTGAACTCGTCGAGAGCGACGTACCGGGTCCGGCGCCGTTTGCCGGCGGTGAAGGTCGGCTTCCCTTCGAGCACCATGTAGGCCGGACCGAGAGCAAGCCGCGGGGGCACTGTCAGCAGTTGGACGTCGCGGAAGCGGAGCTTGAGGATTTCACCGCGGTGCGCGCCCGTGACGGCGGTTAGCCAAAGGAATATGCCGAAGGCGAGTTCGAGTTCGAATGCGCGGGTGACGGCTTGGGCCACTTGTTCCGCGGTGGGCGCGACGCGTTCGTCGCGTTCAACTCGCAGGGGCTTGAGATCGCGGGCGGGGTTGTGCCCGATCCACTTGTAGCGCACGGCCATCGAGAGTGCACCGGAGACCACGGCCATGTGGCGGCGCACGCCGGACGCAGACAGGGGTCTGCACACGTGCTCGGAGCGGTCGCCGTCGCCCTCGCCGTCGCAGGCGAGCGAGCATCTCAGAAGCTTGACTTCGAATTCCTCAAGCAGCGGAACGTCGATCCTGCCGATGGGTATGTGCCCGAGTACCGGGCCGATCACCCGGTTGACCCGGCGCCGATAGTCCACCAGGGTGGGCGCGGCCACGATCGCGGTCTGCAGGTAGCGCTCGAGGACGGCGGCGAATCCGGCGCGGGTGTGCCCTGCTCCGTTGAGGGCTTCAGCGCGCAGGCCGTCGAGGTCGGCCACGGCGTCGGTGCGGCGCTGGTGGGCTGGGCCTTTGAGGTAGCTGCGGGTGCGCGTGAGCGGGTCGAGCCCCGCGTAGACGACGGCGCGGTACTTGCCCGACGGCAACCTCTCTATACTCCCGGTGGCCATACCGCAACCCTACGCGCCTTTTGATCTTGATTCCACCGTGATCCCACGTGACGCGAAGAGTTCGTAGAGAACTGGCTACGCAGCGTGATTTTGCCTTGACTTTGGCGGGAATCCGCAGCCCATCGGCGTAGTTGGATGTCCAACCTCGGTGGGGCGGGTGGGGCTCGAACCCACGACCGGAGGATTATGAGTCCCCTGCTCTGACCGGCTGAGCTACCGCCCCTGGTGCTCCAGCGGATGGGTTGTGCCCGGTTCTGTCCGATATCAACCAATTCATCCGCCGGATGCAAAACGTCTCCGGGGCGTGGGCCCACGGAGACGTTCTCGCGCTCCTGCAATAGGACTCGAACCTATAACCTGCCGGTTAACAGCCGGCTGCTCTGCCAATTGAGCTATGCAGGATTGGTGCGTTGCGCGCTGGCCCGGCGGCGTACCGCCCGGCCTTGCGGGACCAACCTTAGCGCATTCAGGGGGGTGCGGGCCAACCGGTTAGCGGGGGGCCGGCTCGGGCGGGGGGTTCGGGGGGCACTGGGGGCGCCCGGTTCGGGGGGAGGCGGGCGGGGCGTGACTTGGGGGTTCGCGTTTGGGCGGGGGCGGGGCGGGTATCCGGGGCCCAGGCCCGGGGAAGGATTAATCGGACTAATCGGCCGGGCTGACCAGGAACGAGGAGGCGCAGTGAGCGGGAGCGGAAAGGTCGGGTTCACGGCCGGGTTGTGCGTCGGGCTGCTCGTGGGCAGCAGGGCGGGGCGCGGCCTCTATGACAAGTCGGCCGCCACGGCCAACTCGCTGATGCACGACCCTCGGGTACGGCAGGGCGCCACGACGGCGGCGCAGAAGGCGGGCGAGGCCGGGACGATAATGGCCGGTGCGGCGGCGCGGCAGGTCAAGCGGGTGCGCAACGGACACGAGGCGGAAGACGAGCGGGACACGCGCGATGCCTCGGCGACCGAGTCCGGCATGGGCATGCGGTCCGGCGGCAAGAACGAGGGCGAGGACGCCCGGGCCGCGGCGAAGGCTGCGGGCGCGCGGGATGCGAGCAAGGGCATGGGGAGCATGGGTGCGAAGCAGCCGGCCGGCGCCGCGCACTCCGACTCCGCGCACAGCAGCCATGGGCATGGCAGCAAGCACGGGCACGGCGCCGACCACCGCAGCTCGTCGAATGCGTCGGCGCAGCCGCGGCAGACGGGGATGACGGACAGCGCCCGGGACGAGCGGGCGGATTGATCCAGGGGGAATTGATCCAGCGGACGGACGAACGCCGCGGGCACCGGGCCGGCCAGCCGGGAAAGGCTGGGGCGGCGGTGCACGCGGCGTTCGACGAGTGGAGGGCCGGCTCTGGACGCGCGGGGGTAGGCAGAGACACGGGTGCGGGCTTGGCAAAGCGGGCGGAGACGGGCAGCCGTGGTGGTGGCGGCCGGGGGCGAGCGGGGCGTAGAACCTAGGAGTGTCTAGGCGTGCCCGGTCGTCGTAGGTAGGTAGGAGTGAGCAGCCGGCCACGAGTAGCTAGTGCCGGTGCCCTGCACAGCCGCCTACCGCAGGTAGTCCTTCAGCTGGTCGGCGTAACAGTGGCCGCGCAGCTTCGCCAGCGTCTTGGCCTCGATCTGGCGGATCCGCTCGCGGGTCACGCCGAAGGTCCGGCCGATCTCCTCGAGCGTGTGCGGCTCGCCGTCGGTGAGGCCGTAGCGGAGCTGGACGACGCGCTTCTCGCGCTCGCCGAGGGTGGAGAGCAACGTGTCGAGGTGCTCGCGGAGCATCATCACCGCGACGGAGTCGGCCGGGGATTCGGCGTCGGCGTCCTCTATCAGGTCGCCGAGGGCGACGTCGTCCTCTTCGCCGACGGGGGCGTGCAGCGAGACGGGCTCCTGGGCCAGCCGGAGCACTTCGATCACCCGCTCGGTCGGCACGCCGAGGACGTCGGCGATCTGGTCCGGGGTCGGCTCGATCGAGTTGGCCTGGAGCAGCGCCCGCTGGAGGCGCACGACGCGGTTCATCAGCTCGACCACGTGCACCGGGACGCGGATGGTGCGGGCCTGGTCGGCCAGCGCGCGGCTCATCGCCTGGCGGATCCACCAGGTCGCGTAGGTGGAGAACTTGTAGCCGCGGGCGTAGTCGAACTTCTCCACGGCCCGGATCAGGCCCAGGTTGCCCTCCTGGACCAGGTCCAGGATCGACATGCCGCGGCCGATGTAGCGCTTGGCGATGGAGACCACCAGGCGCAGGTTCGCCTCGATCAGCTTGCGCTTGGCGCTCTGGCCCTGCAGGACCAGCACGTGCAGGTCGCGGCGGTCGTCGGCGCGCAGGTCGAAGTTGGTCAGCAGCCGCTCGTCGGCGAACAGGCCGGCCTCCACGGCCCGGGCGAGCTCCACCTCCTGCACGGCGGTGAGCAGCGGGATGCGGCCGATCTCGCGCAGGTACTGGCGGAACAGGTCGCCGGCCGGGCCGGCCGAGTCGGCCCACGCGGTCACGTGGGCTTCGGCGGCGGCCTCCTCCTTCTCGGTGGGCTGGGCCTCCTGCTCCTCCTGCTCCATCTCGGCCGGGTCCGGCTCGCGCAGGTTGCGGGTCTGCGCCTCGGTGCGGGCGAGCGGGAGCTGGACCACCTCGGCGAGCAGTTCACCGCGGCCGAGACCGAGCTCGTGCTCGTCCGTCGCCGTGCCCGCCGCGGCGGCCGGCTGGGCTTCGTCGTGCATCGGGGACTCCCGGTCCGGAGGGGTGAGTCCCGGCTGCTCGGTCGGGGGATCGACGAGGCGCAGTCTGCGCTCGCCGCGCCTCGGCGGCGCGGAGCCCGGGGTCGAGGTGGTATCAGGATCCGTCAACACTCGGGCGAGCGCGCCGTCCATCCGAACTCCGTCCGCTTCACCGGCCAGTGGGGGGTCCGTGCACGGGCGAGGCGTCCGTGCCGGGCGCCGCACGCTCTTCCACTGGCGATCAATGGCTACGCGCCGAGATCAAGGGAGACCTACGGCGTTGTGGGTTCCTTGCGATACTCCCCTACCCCGACGCGCGCGGGTTTGCGCCTCCCGGAGGCCGGAACTTTGCGCTATTTATCGGTATGGGATGGGGGATTCGGGGCATCCGGGACACGGATGGGGCCCGAGGGACGCTCGTGCCCGACGGGGTGCGGGTCGCGCAAGTGGCGTCTGACCGGCTCAGACGCCGTAACGGGTCTTAAGTTGGTCCGCATACGCCTGGTACGTCTGGAGTTTCGCGGAGAGCGCGGAGACCGAGTCGGTCTCGCCGTTGGCGGCCAGCCGCATCAGATCGGCCTTCATCTGCTTGATCTTGCGCAGGGTGGAGTCCTTGCGCACGCCCGAGATCACGGTCGCGACGTAGTGCGGCTCGACCGCGGTGGGCTGCTTCGGGTTGAGCTTGGCCTGCAGGCGTTCGACCGTGAGTTCGTTGATCAGGCGGCGTTCCAGGTCGTCGGCGGCGTGCTCGAGCACGGCGGCGCGGAAGGCGTCCTCGCCGACCGGGCCGGCGCAGCCGCCGGCCGCGGCGACGGCGCGGGCGATCGCGGCGTACCGGGTGACGGTGAACTCCTCGAGTTCGAGCTCGTCGAAGCCGGCCGCGGCGGCGGCCTTGGGGTGCTGGAGCGCGACTTTGAGCGCCTCGCGCTGCCGGACCTGTTCGGCGACCGGGACCGCCTCCTGCGGGATGCGGGGCGCGGGGGCCGGCTGGGGGGCCCGGGCGCCGCCGGCGGCGGCCTGCTCCCGGCGCGGGGCGGCGCGGCGGATCTCGGCCCGCACCAAGGACTCCTCGAGCCCGAGCCAGCCGGACAGCTGCCGGCCGTAGCCTTGGCGCAGCGCGTCGTCGCGGATGCCGGCCACCACGGGGGCGGCCGCTCGCAGGGCTCTGACCTGGCCTTCGGGGGTGTCCAGGTCGTGTTCGGCGAGCCGGGCCCGGATGACGAACTCGAACAGCAGCACGCCCGAGCCGACCAGGTCGCGCACGGCCGCGTCGCCGCGGGCCATCCGCAGGTCGCACGGGTCCAGGCCGTCCGGCTGGACCGCGACGTAGGTCTGGGTGACCCAGCGCTGGTCCTCGGCGAAGGCGCGCAGGGCCGCCTTCTGGCCGGCCGAGTCGCCGTCGAAGGTGAAGACGATCTTAGCGCCGAGGAACTGGTTCCGATCCCCCGTCAGCCTTCGCAATATCTTGATGTGCTCCTCGCCGAAGGAGGTGCCGCAGGTCGCGATCGCGGTGCCCTCCCCGGCCAGGTGGCAGGCCATCACGTCGGTGTAGCCCTCCACCACCACGGCGCGCTGGGTGGTGGCGATCTCGCGCCGGGCCAGATCGAGCCCGTAGAGCACGGAGGACTTCTTATAGAGCGGGGTCTCCGGGGTGTTGAGGTACTTGGGCGATTCCTTGTCCTCGCTCAGCCGGCGGCCGCCGAAGCCGATGATCTCGCCGCCCACGTCCGCGATGGGCCAGATCAGCCGGTGCCGGAAGCGGTCGATCAGGCCGCGCTGGCCCTGCGAGGCGAGCCCGGCCGACATCAGCTCCTTGTCGCTGAAGCCGCGCCCGTGCAGGTGCCGGACGAGGTGGTCCCAGCCCTCCGGCGCGTACCCGAGCCGGAAGCGCTCGGCCGCGCCCTGGTCGAAGCCGCGGCCGGCCAGCAGCTCCCGGCCCACCCGGGCGCCCGGGGAGCCGAGCTGCTCGCGGTAGTACTGCGCGGCGGCCTGGTTGGCCTCGAGCAGCCGGGCCCGCTCGCTGCCGCCCTCGACCCGTTTGTTGTAATAGCCCCCCTCGACGAAGCGCAGCTCGATCCGGGCGCGTTTGGCGAGGCGCTCGACCGCCTCGTTGAAGCTCAGGCCCTCCACCTTCGTGATGAAGGTGATCACGTCGCCGCCCTCGCCGCAGCCGAAGCAGTAGTACATGCCGCGCGCGGGGGTCACGTTGAACGACGGGGAGCGTTCGTCGTGGAAGGGGCACAGGCCCTTGAGATTCCCGCCGCCGGCCGTGCGCAGCTGCAGGTACTCCCCGATGACGTCAGCGATCGGAGACGCGTCGCGCACCGCGCGCACGTCCTCGTCTCTGATCCGACCAGCCATGCCGCCGAGTCTACTGGGGGGCTCCGACAAGGTGACGATGCGGTGAGGATGCGGACAAGTACGACGCCCCGGCGGTCACCCGGCGGTCACTTCCCGACGGCGACCAGCAGCGTCCGGTAGCAGGCGTAGGCCGAGGCGTCGGTGAAGCCGGCCACCTGGTCGATCACCACGCGCAGCCGGGCCGCGTCGTCCGGCGCGTCGGCGTGCAGGGCGGCGAAGGGCCGGTCGAGCTGGTCGGGGCGGTCGCCGAGCCGGGCCACGAGGTCCATGATCAGATCGCTCTGGGTGCGGCGCAGGGCGAGCGCGCGGTCGGTCTCCATGACGTAGCGGGCCGCGACGGCCTTGAGCAGCTCGCATTCGAGCCGGACCTCGCGCGGCACGACGAGTCGGGCGCCGTATCGTCGGTGCGGCCCGGGTCCGTGCTCGGCGCGGGTGGCGCTCACGACCGGGCGGCAGAAGCGGCCGATCAGCTCGCTCGAGGTGCGCTTGAGCCGGGCTTGCGCGGCGAAGGAACCGTCGAAGCCGGTGGGCCACCATTCCAGCGCCTGCAGGCGGTCGAGGGCCTCGGCGAGTTCGCGCGCGGCGGCGTCCGGGGCGTATCCGAGGGTCCGGGCGAACAGGGCCTCGCGCTCTTCCGGGACGGTCAGCAGCTTCAGGTCGAGTTTGCCCGAGTAGACGGCGTCCTCGAGGTCGTGCACGGAGTACGCGACGTCGTCGGACCAGTCCATGATCTGCGCTTCGAAGCACTTGGCGGTGGCGGCCTCGGGCGGGGTGGCGGCGCGGACCCAGCGGAAGACGGGCAGATCGTCCCGGTAGACGCCGAACTTCCGCTCGCCCTCGCGCCGTCGCCACGGGTACTTGGTGGTGGCGTCGAGCAGGGCGCGGGTGGCGTTGATGCCGGCGGAGCGGCCGTCGGCGGTAATGATCTTGGCTTCGAGGCGGCTCATGATCCGCAGGTTCTGCGCGTTGCCCTCGAACCCGCCGATGGACGCGCAGACGGAGTTGAGCGCGGCCTCGCCGGTGTGGCCGAAGGGCGGGTGGCCCAGATCGTGCGCGAGGCAGGCGCCTTCGACCAGGTCCGGATCGGCGCCGAAGGCTCCGGCGAGTTCCCGGCCGATCTGCGCGACCTCGAGCGAGTGGGTCAGCCGAGTGCGCGGGAAGTCCGACTCGCCGGGGGCGACCACCTGGGTCTTGCCGGCGAGCCGGCGCAGCGCGGCGCTGTGCAGGATCCGGGCGCGGTCGCGTTGGAACGGGGTGCGGTCGCTCACCCCGCGCTTCTCGCCGCTGACCGGCTCCACCGCGTAGCGCTCGATATCCGACGGCTCATAGTCCACACCCCCACGCTATCGTCCCGCGCGGGTACGGCCACCGAAGGCGATCACGGCGAGGGGCACCGCCGCCCCGATCAGCGTGACCAGCGCGGTCGCGGGAAGATCGGTGACGCCGACGGCGCTCACCACGGCCACCCCGAGCGCGGATCCGGCCTGCCGCGCGGCGTAGAGCGCGCCTTGGCCGGTCGCGGCGTACCGGGCGGGCGCGGCGAGGGAGAGTTCGGCGGTGACGGAGGGCACGACCTGGGTGGCGGCGAGGGAGAAGAGCAGCGCGGCCGGGACGTAGCTCCACAGCGGAGCGTGCGCGCCGAGGCCGACCAGCAGCACGGCGCCGACGAGGTAGGTGGCGAAGCCGCTCAGCAGCAGCCTGCGTGCCCCGAACCGGCCGATGGCGCGCGTGGTCAGCGGTGGCACCAGGGAGATCGGCAGCGTCGCCGGGATGAAGAAGAGCCCTGTCTCGAGCGCGCTGAGTCCGCGCGCCGTCTCGAGCCAGATGGCGAGGGCGAACCAGAGCCCGTACCAGAGGAAGTTGGTGACCAACGCGCACCAGATCGCGGTACGCACCCGGGCGAGGGAGAAGAGCGTCGGCGGCAGGGCGGGCGCCTCGGTCCGACGTTCGACCAGGGCCAGCGCGGCGAAGGAGAGCACGGATATACCGATCGCCGCCACCACGGCGGGGCCGGACCAGCCGGCCTGGCCGCCGTCGATCAGGCCGAAGGTGAGCGCGCCGAGGCCGAGCACGGACAGGGCCAGGCCGGACGCGTCGATGCGGATACGCGGGCCGCGATCGGGGTCGCCGATGCCGCGGATGAGCCAGAACCCGAGCAGCGCGAACGGCGGGTTCACCAGGAAGATCAGCCGCCAGGACCAAGTGGCGTCGCCGGCCAGCAGCAGGCCGCCGAGCGCCGGGCCGGCGGAAAGGCCGAGGGTCGTCACAGATGCCCAGGTGCCCACGGCCCGCACTCTCCGGGCCGGCTCCGGGTAGAGCACGCGCAGCAGTGCCAGGCTGGCCGGCATCAGTCCGGCGGCGCTCACGCCGAGCAGGCCGCGGCCGAGGATGAGGGTGGCTGAGTTCGGGGCCAGCGCGCAGAGCACGGAGAAGAGGGCGAAGGCGATCAGCGCGACGCGGAAGACGCGGCGGGAGCCGAAGCGGTCGGACAGGGCCCCGGCCGCCAGCAGCAGGCCGGTGACCACGACGGTGTAGGCGTCGGCGGTCCACGGCAGCGCGGCCGGGGAGGAGTGCAGGTCGGCGCCGATCCGCGGCAGCGCGACGTTGAGCACGGTGGCGTCGAAGTTGACCAGGAGCAGGCCCAGGGTGATGCCGAAGAACCGGATCCCGGCCTTGGGATCCGCGGCGGGCGCGAGGTCGGCGGGCGGCGCCAGGAGGGGCCCGCCGAGCCGGGAGATCGTCGTCATGGCTCGATGATCGTCCGGGCGCGGCGGAGCGGACAGGCCGCGTTTCCGATCCGGGTATCGGAGATTCCGATGGTCGTGCCAGAATGATCGTATGGAGGCCCGACACCTGCGCGCTTTTCTGGCCGTACTCGAGTGCGGCGGCATCGCGGCCGCGGCGGAGCGGCTCGGATTCGCCCAGTCCAGCGTGAGCGATCAGCTGCGCGGCCTCGAGCAGGAGCTCGGCGTGGCGGTGCTGCGGCGCGGGAGCACCGGCACCGCGCCCACCCCGGCCGGCGAACGGCTCGCCCCGCTGGCACGGCAGTGGCTGGAGCTCGACGCGCGGCTGCGCCGGGAGGTCGCCGGTGCCAGGCCTCTGCTTCGGATCGGCGTGGTCGAGTCGCTCGCCGCCGAATGGCTGCCGGATCTGCTGACGGCCTTCGAGTTCGGCGCGGCCGAGGACGGCCCGGCGGCGGAGACGGCGCTGAGCGTCGGCACCCGCTTCCAGGTGGCCGAGGACTTGGAGGCCGGCCGCAGCGATCTCGCGTTCGTGTTCGACAACGGGGTGCCGACCACGCTGCCGCACGCGACCGTCGGTCAGGATCAAGTCAGCCTGGTGGCCGCGCCGGATCATCCGCTGGCCCGGGCCGGGCGACCGCTGACCCGGGAAGTGTTGATGCAGGCCGAGTTCCTGATCGCTAACCACGGGTGCACCTCGGAATACCTGCTCGACCGGTACGGCCGGGATATCGCGCCGTTCACCCGGGTGGGCATGATCACCGGTTCGACCGCGACGCTGCGCCGGATCGTGGCCAACGGGCGCGGGGTGACGATGGTGCCGAACCTGGTGGTGCGCCGGGAGTTGGAGTCCGGCGAGCTGGTGGAACTGGACCTGGCGCCGGAATGCTCGCTGCGTCTGGCCCGGGTGGGTATCGAAGCACGCTGGCAGCCGGGTCTGGGCGCGGCCGAGCTGCCCTTGCAGGCCTTGCTGCGGCTGGCTCGGCGGCATTGTCCGCTGCCGGCGCCGGCGGCGTCGGCCGTCCGGACCGCGCCGGGGCGGGCTGCGCGACCGGTGCGGCGGGGGCGCGAAAACGGCGGACGCGCCGCCGCGTGAGGCCGGCGAACCGTTTTGATCTCT
Source organism: Actinospica robiniae DSM 44927 (assembly GCF_000504285.1). NCBI lineage: Bacteria > Bacillati > Actinomycetota > Actinomycetes > Catenulisporales > Actinospicaceae > Actinospica > Actinospica robiniae. Next base: position 4,567,814 of record NZ_KI632511.1, read on the forward strand.
TGACCTCGGCTTGACTCAGCCTTTTACTCAAGGGCAGCGATGTCGGGCCGGACGGCGCACACGGTAGCGCAGCGGGAGCGCGAGTTCACTCTACGAGATGAATGGCGGCCATGATTTTGCCGATTCTTGAGCGATCTCGGATAGACTCCTGACCCGTCGGGAGCGAACAGTCGGCTGCTCTCATACGAGCCCTGTCTTACGTGGTGGGAAAGACAGGGCCGCCGCGCCGCCCAGGGGGGCCCGCGCGGGGGTGTCCATTTTCTGGGGAGGGTCTTGCGTTGACCGTACTCGAGGATCGAACGCGCCCGCGGCCGTTGCTGCGCGGGCATCTGGACGTGGACACCGGGACCTTTCCGAGGCTCCCCGACCCGATCAGCGCGCCGCCGCCGGAGGTGGGCCCGTGGGCGCGCTGGCTGAGCCGGGCCGGACTGGCCGCGACGGCGGTGGTGATCGCGATCGAGCGGCCGGGGCCGTGGCTGCCGGCCGCGGCCTTCGCCTTCGGCCTCGGGCTCGCCTGGGCGGCCGGCTGGCGCGGACGGCAGCTGCGCAACATCGCGTTCTTCCTGGCCGTGTTCACCAGTGGTGTCAATTATCTGTCATGGCGGTTCACCGTCATCGCGATCGGCGGGCATCCGCTGCCCGGCTGGATCATCGGCATACCCCTGTACCTGGCCGAGACGCACGCCGCGGTGCACACCATGGGCCTGCATATCGGCTTGTGGCCGCGCAATCCACCGGCCGAGCCGGAAGCCTTCTACGGCCGCCGGTACGTGCCGCCGGAACAGCAGGTGGATCCGTTCAAGTACCCGGTGTACGTGTTCGTCCCCACCGTCGACGAGGGCGAAGAGGTGCTGCGTCCCACCCTCACCGGCATCATGGCGGCCCGGGACGCCTATCTGCAGCAGCATCCTTACTCCGAGATCACCGTCGTGGTCTGCGACGACGGATTCGTGGCGAAGAAGCCCACCGTGCCGGAGATCGAGGCGCTGTGCGAATCCCTCGGCGTCATGCACGTCGTGCGCGAGGTCGGCGGCGGGGCCAAGGCCGGCAACATCAACAACGCCCGGACCCTGGTCGGGGCCGAGGGCGACGTGCTGCTGTGCATCTTCGACGCGGACCAGATCCCCCGCCGCGACTTCTTCCTCAAGCTGATCCCGGCCTTCGACGACCCGGACGTGGGCTGGGTGCAGTCCGGCCAGTTCTACGGCAACCGGGAGAACCCGGTGGCGCGCTGGGCGGACGACCAGCAGTCGCTCTTCTACCGGCTGCTGTGCCCGGGCAAGGCCGCGCACAACTCCGCGTTCATCTGCGGCACCAATTTCCTGATGCGGGCCAAGGCGATCGACTCCATCGGCGGTATCCCGACGGGCTCGATCACCGAGGACTTCGCCGCCTCGATCCGGATGGCCGCCGAGTGGCGGGCGGTGTACTTCACCGGCATCCTCGCGGTCGGGCTCGGCCCGCTGGACCTGGCCTCGTTCTTCAAGCAGCAGGACCGCTGGGCCCGCGGCACGCTCAACATCATGTGGGACCACTGGCGTGATCTGCTGCTGCCGGCGCCCAAGGGTCGCAAAGGCCTGAGCGCCCAGCAGCGCGCGCACTACCTGCTGGCCACCACGCACTACTGGTGCGGTGTTCGAGACCTGATCTTCTGCATCGCGCCGGTCCTGTTCGTACTGACCGGGATCAGCGGCGTGCGCGGCGCCACGGCTACGGACTTCCTGCTCTACTTCGTACCCTACTTCGCCCTGTCCATCGCAGGCTTCTGGCATGCGGCGTGGGACATCACCAGCTGGCGCTGCATCATCGCGAACTACGGCTCGTTCCCGGTGCTGCTCCAGGCCGCGTTCCGCGTGGTGATCGGACGCAAGGGCGACTTCACCCTCACCCCCAAGCGCCGCAGCACGCTCTCGCCCTGGCGCACCGCGCAACTGCACCTGATCGTGGTCGGGTTCTGCGTCATCTCGTTCGTCAAGCTGGTGATAAGGCCGGGTGGGACGGCGTACTGGCTGGCCGGATTCTGGCTGCTCTACCTGTGCCTGATGTCGGGCATGCACATGATCCTGGTGATGCTCGACTCCCGGCAGGGCCGGCGGGAACGGCGGCAGCGGGCCGCGTTCGGCACCCTGCCGGCCCAGCCCCTCATCCCCCGCCCGGATCCGCACCAGCGGCGCCACCACCGGCGCCCGGTGCGCCGTCTGCCCAAGCCGCGCACCGCTCTCGCCGGCGTCGTGGTGGGCGGGGCGATGCTCTTCGTGCTCGACACCAGCACCATCCCGGCCCAGTCCGCGCCGCTGCACCTGGCCAACGCGTCACTGCCGGCGCACCCGCTGGTCGGGGTGGGCGCGCTGGCCACGCCGTACGCGGGTGTGGGCGTGGTGGACCTCGAGCGCCGGCTGGGCGTGCAGTTCGGCACCACGGCGCGCACCCAGGAGATCGCGGACGCCTTCGACTACGCCTGGGCCGACGCGGTCTCCGGCCACGGCGGCGTGCCCTGGCTGACGCTGGTCTTCTCGCAGAACGGCAAGAGCACGCTGGACTCGGCGCTGACCGCGATCGCCAACGGCAGCGACGACGCCGACGTCATCCGGTGGGCGCGGGAGATCGCCGGGTACGGGCGGCCCGTGTATCTCACGGTCCTGCCGCAGGCCGACCGGAACTACGCGGCCAGCTCCGGCGTCGCCGACGGCGGGATTCCCCAGGACATCCCGCGGGCCTGGGCGCATGTGCGCGCGCTGTTCCAGACGGCCGGAGCGACGAACGTCTCGTGGGTCTGGACGCCGGGTGATCCCGGCCACGACGCGGCGTACGCGCCGCCGGCCGACCAGATCGACGCGGTCGCGCTGACCATGGCCGAGTTCCCCAAGACCACGTGGGCCGACCCGGCGACGCAGCTCGCGGCGGCGGCGAAACAGCACCCTGGCAAGCCGCTGCTGCTGCAGGTCGCCGTGGACGGCACGCCGGCGGAGCGGGCGACCTGGCTGGACAAGCTCTCCCTCGCCATCGCCGCGCGCACCGACGTGGCCGCGCTGGTCTACCAGGAGGCCGGCCCGGTCGACGACCTGTCCGGCAAGGACGCGCAGCCCTGGGCGCTGACCGCCGACGACCAGACCGTCGCGGCGTTCCTGGCGCTGGTCGGCGGGATGACCGGGGTGGTCAACCGATGAGCACCGCCGCCCCCGCCGTCGTCCACACGATCGAGCCGGCCGAACCGGTCGGACCGAACCTGTGGCAGCGCTTCAGCGCGACCCGGATCGGGCGCTGGCTGATCGGCCGAATCGCTCTGATCGCCGTGCTGTCCTTGCAGATCGCGCTCGCCCTGCGACTGCACAACACCGCGTTCGAGGACGAGGGCCTGTATCTCTACGCCGGGCACCACGAGATCGCCTGGCTGCTGCACCACTCCAACACCTACGACGACTACGCGACGTACTTCTCCGGCGCGCCGTTCCTTTACCCGGTGCTGGGCGCCGCGATGGACGGCGTGTTCGGGCTGGAAGGCGCCCGGGCGCTGAGCCTGGTGTTCATGCTCGGCGCGACCTGCTGCGTGTGGGGCGTGGCGCGGCGGCTCTACGGCCGGCCCGCGGCGGCCTGCGCGGCGGCGCTGTTCGCGGTGGCCGCGCCGACGCTGTTCCTGAGCCGGCTGGCCACCTACGACCCGATGTCGTTGTTCCTGCTCGCGTTCTCGCTGTGGATCGTGGTGGCGACGGCGCGCAGGTGGGCGATCCTGGTGCTGCTGGCGGTGCCCCCGGCCGTACTCGCGGTGGGCACGAAGTACGCCGGTCTCCTGTTCGTGCCGACGATCGCGCTGGTGTCCGTCTTCGCCGGCCGCTACGGCGGCCGGGAGCGGGCCACCGGCGAGGCGCGACATCGCGGCTGGGCGGCTGCGATCGGCAGAGGCCTGCTTTTCTCCGGTGCTTTCGGCGGCCTGGTCTACGGCTGGCTTCGGCTGCTCGGCCCGGCGTACCTCACGGGGATCACCTCCACCACCACGGATCGGGCCAGCGGCGGCGACTCGCTCGGCTACATCCTGCGGATGGCGGCGGAGCTCGGCGCGGGCGTGGCATTGCTCGGATTCGCCGGGGTGGTGGTGGACGCGAGGCTGGCCCGCGCGGACGGCGCCAAACGCGGCGAGGTGGTCTCCCGGATGCTGCTCAGCCTGGCCCTGGCGGGCACGGCGCTGCTCGCCCCCGCGTACCAGGTGCATCTGCACACGGCGACGTCGCTGCAGAAACACGTCGGCTTCGGCCTCCTGTTCGCCGCTCCGGTCGCGGGCGTCGCGCTGGCCGGCCTGCTGCGGGTCGGCGGCCGGGATCCGCGCCGACTCGGCGCGGGCCTGCTCGTCTGCCTCGGCCTGACCTGGGGCGCGATCACCCAGTCGACGCAGCTGTACAACGGCTGGCCCAACTCGGCACAGATGGTCGCGGATCTCAAGACGCAGGTGCGGCCGGTGACCGAGCGCATCCTGGTGGAGGAGGACGAGGTCCCCCGGTACTACCTCAGTGATCTGACTGAGCCGTACCAGTGGTTCAGCACCTTCACCTTCACCTACACGACCAAGCAGGGCAAGGTGCTCACCGGTGTGCCGGCCTACCAGCAGGCTCTGGCGGACCAGTACTTCGCCCTGGTGGTGCTCCGCTTCGGCCCGACCGCCGCGCTGGACAACCAGATCGACGCGCCGCTGATGGGCAAGAAGGGCTACACCCTGATCGCCAAGGTGCCCGACTCGGATGAGTACGGCACCGGCTACTACTACATCTGGCGCTCCGACAATTCCTGACAGCCGCTGCCGCGACAATCGCTGCCGCGACTCAGGCGCCGGAGGCGCAGCCGGCCGAGCGATCCACGCTCCTACTGCAGATCACAGTCCCCTGCCACCGATCCGTTCAGCTCGTCGCACGGGATGAAGCCGGCGTCCTGGTCGGCGAGCTGCGCGGTCTCGGCGGGTGACTGCAGGAAGGTCAGGAACGACTGCACCTGCACCGAGGGGGTCTGCGCGGTGTAGAGGTACTCGGGGACGGCGAACTTGTACGTCCCGTTGAGGACGTCGGCCTGGTTCGGCTTCGCGCCGTCGATCGGCAGAGCACTGACGTTCGGGTACTGCTCGAGGGCGTCGATCTCGGCGAAGCCGATGGCGTTCGCCGTGTCGTTGATGTAGTCGAGCATCTTCTGCGTGCTGCCGACGTTGCAGATTCCTGTCTTCTGCGTCGGGGCGGCGGCGGTGGATTCGGCGGAGAGCGGCGGGCAGGCGGGGGCGTTGTCGAGAACGGTGGGGGCGAGCTGAGCCCACTTGCCGAACTCGAGGGCGGTGCCGGAGCCGGAGGTACGGCCGACGGCCACGTACGGGACTTTTCCGGTCGAGGCCTGGCGGTAGAGGCCGCCGACGCCGACGGCCGAGTAGCCGCCTTGCGGGATCTGGAACGAGGCGTCGGTGCTGACGTCGGCGGCGAAGGAGTTGTTGGCCACTACGGCGAAGATGACCATGCCGACGGGGTTCGCCTTCCAGGCCTCGGGAACTTCCTGGCCGGACTCGTCCACCATCAGGACCGTGTCTTGGCCGAGTTGGGCTCCGTGGTTCGAGATGGCCTTGTCGCTGCCGTCGGCGGTGATCGTGATCTTGGCCGAGGGGCACTGGAGCGTGTAGTCGGCGGCGGCTTCGGCGACCACGTGCGCGAACGCGGTGCTGCCCTCGACCTGGACCTGCAGGTCGCCGACGCAGGCGGCGCGCGGCGTCAGGGCTCGGTGCGCGGTGAGCGCGCCCACACCGAAGGAGACGGCGAGGGCGGCCACGAGCAGCGCGGGCAGGGTGGTGGGCCACAGGCCGCGCCACCAGGAGTGCCCGCGGAAGACGATCTTGCCCTGCTTCAGCTCGCCTCTGACCTCGATCTTCCCCTCCCCGGCCGCGAGATCGTTGCCGGTGCCGGAGAGAAACACCGCGAGCTGGAAGGCCTCCTTGCGTCCGAGCGTGACGTGCGCGGGGAGGGTGAGCACGGAGGTGTCGAGCATCCCGCCCGCTTCGTCGCGCAGGCCGCAGGTGGTGGAGGTGATCTCACGCCGCAGTTCGTCCAGGCGGCCGGTGGACAGCGGGCGGCCGGGCTCGCCGATCAGCTCCTCCGGCTCGCGGACCTTGACCACGCGCACTTTGCGGTGCGGGAATGAGATGCGGAACCGGTCGTCCTCGTCGGAGCGGAAGCCGACCTTCTCGGTCCCGGCGTTGGCGAAGCGCAGGATGACGAAGCTCTGCACGAAGTGAGTCTCCTGCGATCCCTTCGACTGCCCGCCGGGCACCGAGATCGTCAGGTTCTCCTCCTGCTTGTTCACCACCTGATCGAAGACGGGGGTGACCGAGATCAGCCTGCGGTGCACCAGATACCGGTCGATCAGGCGGTAGATCCCGCCGCACACGCCGAGCGCGGCGGCGGTGGAGACGGCCGTGGCCACCTCGCGGTTGTCGATCACCCTGTTGAGATCCGCGACGAGGCCGTCCAGAAACGACATCGGTTCCCCTCCCCTGGCGCCGGCCCCTCAGGCTTCGTCGACGCAGGCCACCAGTGCACCCCCTTTCACCCGCGCACGGCGTGGAAAGCAGTGACCGCGGGGTGAAACGTGGATGAACTCGGCGCGCCGGGTTTACTGCCGTTTACTGCCGCCCCTCGATCTGCTCGCGCTCACGCCGTTCCCGCTGCTTGCGGTCCCGATGGAGGATGTAGGCGAAGCCCAGGCCGGTGCCGAGGACCACCGCGGCCAGCATCAGCACCAGGAAGACCAGCTTGTGCAGCAGGAAGGCGACGACGAACAGCGCGACGACCACGGTCACGCGCGCTACAGACTTCGGGTTCACCTTCGGTATCCTTCCGCGACTGCCAGCCGCTTACGCGGGTGGTTCGTGAATACTCTGCCGCAGGCCGGTGCGCAACGCCTCGCGAAACGCCCGGACGGCAGGGTGTCGGGCGGCGCCGGCCCGTACGCCGGTGGTCAGCCGCCGGTGCGGGCGGCCGGGCAGGTGGGCCAGACGCATCCGGGGTCTGCGGTCGCCGGTGGTCAGCAACAGGCCGGGCAGGATGCTCGCGGCGTGGCCGTTCTCGATGAGGTGGATGGCCAGCAACAGGTCCGGGCTCTCGAAGCGCACGTCGGGCTCGAAGCCGCCGGACCGCAGCAGGTTGCGCTGCCACTGGCCGGGCGCGCCTTCGTGCGGGTCGAGAATCCAGGGGAGGTCCGCGAGCTCGGCCAGTCGCACGTTGGCTCCGGCACGCGCGGCTGTGCTCGCCACCGCGTCCGCGTGCCGGCCGGTGGTCGGGAGGGCGAGCCAGAGCTCGTCGTGGGCGAGCTGCAGCGTGTGTACGCCTTCCACCTGCTGCTGCGGGAGCCCGGGGTACTCTTCGCCGAGTACGACGTCGAAGTCGCGGGCGACCAGCCCGGCGAAGGCCGAGCGGGCTTCCTGCTGTTCGATCTCCACGCGCAGTTTCGGGTAGCGCTCGGCGAGCAGGGTGAGCGCGGGCGGGATCAGTGCTAGCAGGACGGACTGGAACGAGGCGACCCGGAGCGTGCCGGAGACCTCGGTGAGCGAGGCGCGCAGGTCTGCCTCGGCTTCTTCGAGCCGTTCGAGGATGGCGTCGGTGTGCCCGACCAGGATGCGTGCCTGCGCCGTCAGCCGGACTCCACGCCCGGCCTGCTCCAGCAGCTTCACGCCGGTCTCCGCTTCGAGCTGGGTGAGCTGCTGGGAGATGGCCGACGGACTGTAGTTGAGCGCGCGGGCGACGGCGGCGAGCGTGCCGCGACGGTCGAGCTCCCGCAGCAGCCTGAGTCTGTGCACGTCGAGCATGGGGGACGCCTTCGAAGAATGGTCAATTTTCCTCACCAGTATCGCCCAGATTCCTTCGCTGGACGAATGAGTCGCCCGGGCCGCACTGTTGAACCATGCCCTCCCCGCTGAGCCTGAGCCCGCGAGCCGACCGTGGCCGCCACCACTGACACCTTCGCGGCGCCGATCGCCGCTCCCGCGCCGACCCGTGCACACCTCGGCCGCCGCACGTTCGCACCCGAAGGCCGCGGCCTGGCCGTCTTGCTGGTGCTCGGGTCCTGCTCCTCGTTCCAGATCGGAGCCGCCTTCGCCACCCGCCTGTTCCCCTCCACCGGTGCCGGCGGGGCGACGTTGCTGCGGCTCGGCCTCGCCGCGTGCCTGATGCTGGCGCTGACCCGGCCGAACGTGCGGGCATGGAGCCGTGAGCAGTGGCGGGCAGCCGTGCTGCTGGGGCTGAGCCTCGCGCTGACGAACGGGTTCTTCTACGCGGCCATCGCGCGTATTCCGCTCGGTGTGGCGGTGACGGTGCAGTTCCTCGGCCCTCTGACGCTCGCCGCGGTGCTCTCCCGGCGAGTCCGGGATCTCGGCTGGGTGGCCATCGCCGCGGTCGGGGTCGCCATCCTGGGCTGGCGCGACGGCGGCGGCGCTGCCGCGAGCGGCGGCCGGCTCGACGCCCTGGGCCTCGGGTTCGCGCTGGTCGCCGGCTTGGGCTGGGCACTTTACGTCCTGGCGGGCGCACGGATGGGCAAAACGGTGGAGGGCCGGGGCGGGCTTGCCGTGTCGCTGGCCATCGGCGCGTTGGCGCTGCTCCCCTTCGGCACACGCGGCGCCACCCACATCACGGAGCGGCCTGGTCTGGTGCTTGTGGCGATGTGCACGGCGCTCATGGGCTCAGTCGTGCCGTACACGCTCGAACTCTCGGCGCTGCGGCGCATTCCTCGGCGTGCCTTCGGAATCCTGCTCAGTCTCGAACCCGGCATCGCCGCGTTCGCGGGCTGGCTGCTGCTCTCCCAGCGCATCGGCGTGGTCTGCGTGATCGCGATCGCCGTGGTGGTCGCGGCGAGTGTCGGCTCGACGGCCACGGCGCGAGAGAAAGAAGTCTGAGATACGAAGGGAAAGCCCGGCCGCGGCGGATCTCGCCGTGGCCGGGCTCTTTATCGAGCGGCCTAGGAGGATGCTCCCAGGCACGTGTGTCCGGGGTAGGCGACCGTGGGCAGCGTCGCTCCCGCGGGCAGCGCGCCGTGGACGGCGAAGTACGCCATGTCCGCCGCACGCTGCGGAGTCTGGGCCGCGTTCGAGGCCGCGGCATCCAGGTACAGGTTCGTCAGGGTCAGGTTGAGCGGCCGGGTGACCTCGGCGAAGGGCGTGGATCCGGGATCGTCGGCGGAGGGGTTGGCCCAGCCGCAGGGGTTGTCGTAGAGGGCGGTCACGGCGGCCTGGCCGACGGCGATCACCAGGTAGTTGCCGCTGAGAGTGGCTCCCCAGGCGATCTGGAAGTTCGTGGTCACCTGGCTGTCTGCCAGTCCGGCGTATTCGGCCGCTGCCAACGCGCCGGCGTCATCGGCCGGGGTGGCCGCGTAGAGCAACACCGTGCCCGGGTACGTCGTCGGTGTGCTGGGCAGATCCGCATAGCTCCAGGCACCGGCGGTCGCCGCCGAGTCCACGCCGAGTTGGCCGGCGTTGTCGAGGAATACCTGCTGGGGCATGCCCGGCACCACGTTGCCGCTCACGGCTGCGATGGACGTCGCCGTGCCGGGCAATGCAGTGGTCTGACCCTGCTTTCCGTCCCACGTCGTGACAGCAGTCGCGCCAGACGACGTCAGATAACTGACTTCGTCGGCCGTCGATCCGCTCGCGGTCAGATAGTTGCTCGCGGTCAGCGCGCTGCCGGCGGGTGTCGCGGAAAGCTCGTGCACAGACCAGATCCCGGGCAGCGACGAGTCCGCGACGGCGAGCTTGCCCGCGGCGTCGGTGAAGAAGACGTCGACCTGCTGCGCGCTTGTGGAGGCAGCCGCGAGCGTCGTGCCGGCGGCGACGCCCAGTTTGCCGGTCGGAACCGGCAGGTTCACCCAGGAGCCGGTGAGGTTCGTCGCTTCGCTCAGTCGACCGTGCGTGTCCAGGTAGAACACGTCCTGCGCAGCGGTGAGCCCGCCGGTAGATGCCGCCGCGAGTGCCTGCGGGCTCTTGGTGGCTACGGCCGAGATGGCGGCGCTGCTCCACCAGCCGTTGGCTTCAGTTGTCTGATTGAGCGCGCCGTTCGCGTCAAAGAAGTAGAGCGACGGCGTGACGTTCAGGGTCGGCTTGATACCGGAGACCGGGTCGGCCGCAGTCGCCGCGACCGCGCTATCCGCTGCCGGTTGGCCGGGCAGCGAGAGGCTAGTCCAGCCGTTGACACCGGAGTAGGTCTCGCCGAGCCCGCCGCCGGAAGCCTGGTAGAAGGCGTGCGGGACAGTGGCATATCCGGCGTCACCGTCGGAGTAAGTCAGGCCTGTGACGGAGGAGCCCGCGGCGGCCGAGCCGGGAACCGTCTGCTGCAGCCAGCTCGCACCGTCCCAACTGTCCACGGCCAGATCGCCGCCGGACGACGCGGTGAACAGATACTGCTCGACCGGCACGGTGGTGTACCAGACATCGTTGCTCGGCACCGAAGAGACCGCCGAGCCGTTCGCCCCGACGCCGACGTTCCAGGTGCGGAACGAGACGGTGTCGAGGTTGCTGGTCACGGTCAGGGTCACCGTGTAGAGGCCGGGGCGTTGGAACACGTGGCTGACGTGGGCGCCGGTGACGTTGTTGTCACGGCCATCGCCGAAGGTCCAGTACTCCTGTGCGATCGAGCCACCGGGCTCGGCTGCGACAGCGGCGAAGTCTACGTCGGCGCCGGCGGTGGCATTGGTGGGTGCGACGATCGCGGCGCTGGACGCGGCCTGCTGCGCGCCGCTCGGCGGCGAGACCAGCACCCACTGCTCGCCCGTGCTCCACACGCTTGAGGCCCAACTGGTCAGGTTGAGGTTCTGGTCGTACTCGACGGTGATCCCGGTCGAGCCGAGGAAGTCGCCGTCGACGAGGTTGACCGTGCCGTCGGCGTTGACCGAGGCGACGATGCCGACGTGGTCGGCGTAGGTGGTCGCGGAGATCGTGCCGGGCGGGAAGAAGACCACTGCGTCACCTGGCTCCGGCGTGCCGGAATCGGCTACCGGGGTCTGTCCCTGCGCCAGCGCCCACGTGTAGAAGGACACCGATCCGGCGTTGAGGGTATTGAGATCCTCGGTGACTCCGGCCTTGGTCCAGGCCCACTTGGCGAAGTCCGAGCACCACGCCTCGTTCTGGTTCTCCACGGTGTGCGTCTGGTCCGGGCCGCAGCCGTCGGAGTTGGGCGAGAAGGCTGCGACCAGCGTGCTGTACGGGTCGCAGTCGACGCCACCGAAACTGGTCTCGGCCGGCGTCGTGGCGACGCCCACCTGGCCCAGCGCGATGTCGGCGATCTGAGCGCCGAGCGCTTCGTCGGAAGTGGCGGCCTTGGCTGCCGCCGCCTTGGTCGCGGCGGACGGGCGGGCGATGCCGGCCGAGCAGTCCGCCGAGTCGAGACCGAGCGCGTCACGCACGCTCGAGGGCACCGAGTCGGCGCAGCCGACCGGGCCGGCGGTGGGAACGACCGTCCACGTGCCGTCGGCTGCGCGCTCGAACAGCTGCTTGGCAGCGCCGTCCTGGAACGAGTCCTTGACCTGCGCGCTCGCTGAAGCAGCCGGGACGAAGCCGGCCACCGCCCAGGTCGTGCCGGTGGCGGAGTCCTGCACCTCGCGCGCCGATCCGGGCCGGACCGCGCCGACGTCTTTCGCCGCGAGCGTGCGCGCGGCGCTGAAGGCCTGGCCGAACGCGGTCAGGTCGGCCGCGCCGGGAGTCAGGGCATGGATGCCGGCTGTCACGGATCCGGCCGCCTGCGCCGCGGGCATCGCGACGACGCTCAGGCCCAGCAGGGCCGTCACCGCGCCGGCGGCCGCCGCGAGACGCGAGCGGCCGGCGCCGCGCTGTGTTCGAGCCACGGGTACCTCCGGGTGTCAGGGGTCTGGTAGGGCGTGGCGCGCGCTGGAACCGAGCATGGCGAGGTGGATGTAAAAAAGCAATACCGGCTCTCGGAATTTCGAAACTTTCCTTCATGATCGCGATGGGCAGAGCACCTCGGCCACCGCGGCCGCGCAGGCGCGGCTCGCGCCGTGCGCCACCAGATAGGCGGCACCGGCCGGTCGGCTGCCGGGCAACCCGAGTTCGGCGACGATCGCGTCCGGCCTGGCCGCGAGGATCCGGGAGAGCGCGTCACCCATCCACTCGTGTCGATGCGCCGACCGGACGCCCAGCACCAACGGACGGCCGGATGCCGCAGCCAGCACATGTTCGATCGCTGCGTCAGTGCACTCCCCCAGCAACGCGACCGTCGTCCCGGGCATGCGCGACAGCAGCTGAGTGCCTAGGGCGGTGTCCGCGACGCTGCCGAGCGCAACTGGTCCGGCGGAGGTGAAAGCGACGTGGTGAGGCGGCGTGGCCAGCGGCAGCGCACCCGGCTGGGAGATGGTGACTCGCAGAGCCCTGCGAGTGGCCTCGAGCCCGATCTCCTCGTCGTCATCTGTCGGCTTTTCGTCGGCCTCACGGCCGCCTTCAGCGAGGAACGCCACGACCCTGCCGCTCGCCTCGGCGAGCCGCTCCTCCCCCAACTCACCCGTCAGCACGGCATCGACGATGGCGGCCTGAAGCCGCCCCACCAGCGCGTCGTCGCCTTCGTGTCCGACGCACAGCAGGTCCACGCCCGCCGCCAGCGCCCGAACCGCCGCACCTTCAACGCCGTAGCGTCGTGCGACCGCGGCCATCTCCAGCGCATCCGTCGTGATCAGACCCCTGAATCCGAGATCCCGGCGAAGGAGATCCACCGCGGCCCGGCTGACGGACGCGGGGTGCTCGGCATCGAGAGCGGGCAGCAGCAGATGCCCGAGCATGACCGCGCGGACGCCCGCGTCGATGGCGGCGCGGAACGGCGGTAGCGCCGTGGCGGCGAGCTCGGCCCGGCTCATCCGCACGGTCGGCAGCGCCACGTGCGAGTCCACAGCCGTGTCGCCGTGGCCTGGGAAGTGCTTCGCACAGCCCGCGATTCCCGTGCTCTGCAGGCCTTCCACCCATGCCGCGACGTGCCGCGCGACCAATTCGGGATCGGCACCGAACGATCGCACGCCGATCACGGGATTGGCCGGGTTGTTGTTCACGTCGGCGTCCGGGGCGTAGTCCAGATCGATGCCGGCTGCGACCATGCGTCGCCCCAACGATCGCGCGACCTTCCGGGTGAGCTCGGCGTCGTCCACCGCGCCGAGCGCCAGGTTCCCCGGATATGAGGATCCTGACGCTGCTTCCAGTCGGGTGACGTCGCCGCCCTCCTCGTCAACGCCGATGATCAGCTTCGGGTTCTCGGCGTGCAGCGCGGCGGTGAGCGTGGCGACTTGGTCCGCATCGCGGACGTTGCGCCCGAAGAGGAGCACCGATCCGAGCCCTTCGCCGATCCGCCGGCGTACCCACTCCGGCGCTTGAGTCCCCGCGAACCCGGGCTGCAGCACATGGAGAGCGAGCCGGGAGAGGTCAGCCGGGAGCACCATCAGTCCGCCTTACGGTAGATCCAGAAGACTCGGTCGATGTAGGCGTCGACGACCTTGGCGTAGAACTTCGTCGGCCCCACCCACGCGATCTGCGCCGAGTCGTACCCGGCCGCGCGCAGGTCGGCGAGGCACCGGCGAAGCAGGACGCTGCCGATACCGAGGCCGCGCGACGCTTCGTCGGTGCCCATCGGCCCGAACCAGTCGGCGCGATTGACTCCATAGCAAGCGAATCCGAGGTAAGCCGCGTCTGGCGTACCGTTGTCGCGAATGGCCAGGTGGCAACCTGATCCGGGCTGCTCCAGCGTTGCGAGCGTCTCCTCCAGCCAGGTCCCGCCGAACGAGGCGAGCCAAGGCGTGACAGCTGCGCGGTCGTCCTCGCGCAGCAGCCGCAGGGTCACACCCTCGGGGACTGTTTCGCTGCCGACGTCGTCGAGCCAGGACTCTGCTTCAGTCAGGTCGACCGTCATATTCACAGCCTGGCTTGCTCTGACATACCCGGCCGATTCCAGGAGGAAGCCCGCGGCCGAATAGCGCACGTCGACGCCGGCCCAGGCGAACCGCGGGCTTGCCCCGCCCACGAAGATCCGCTGTGCTCCGGCGCTCTCCAGCCGCTGCTCCAGCGCTTGCAGCAGTGCTTTTCCGAACCCACGCCCGCGAGCACCGGGTGCGACCATGAGGAGGTTGACGTGCCCGCGCTCTCCGCGCAGCGACCCGAGCGCGCAGCCGACCGGCTCGCTGCCGTCGATCGCGACCACGGCCAATTCCGGGTTGTCCTGCGGCCAAAGCAGTTCCACGAACGAACTCGCGTCGGGCTGGTCCCAGCGCAACGACTGTGTGGCTATCCGACGCAGGGCCGGGATGTCCGCGGCTTCAGCGCCGCGCACCTGCCCGGCGGACGATTCGAACACGGAACCTCCGCATGTTGCTAACTGACGCAACTGGTCAAATTGTCGGTGGAAACTTACCATAGCCGGAGGAAGGCCGGGAATGGCCGGCCGGACCCGCGAGCGGAACGACGGGAGCGAACATGGACGAGGAGCCCGGCCGGAGCAACGACATCCCGAGCGCCGCGGTGCGTCTCGTCGCGGCGGCCGTGGCCGAGGGCGTCGTCCCCGCCGCGGTGCTGGCCGTCGGCCGGGGCGCCGACGGGCCGTGGAGCATGTACTACGCCGGCAGTACCCGGCTCGGGCCCGAAGGCCGCGACATCACTCCGGACACCCTCTTCGACCTGGCTTCGCTCACCAAGGTGGTCGCCACCACGCCGTGCGTGCTGCGCCTCGCCGACGCAGGCGAGCTCGACCTCGACACGCCCGTCGCCGGCTACCTGCCCGAGTTCGCCGGCGAGGATGTGACGCCGCGTCACCTTCTCACCCATACCGCTGGTCTGCCCTCGCACAGGCTGCTCTACCAGCTGCCGGGCGGCCCCAAGGAAAGGCTGGCCGCCGCGTATCACGAGCCCCTGATCAGCCGGCCCGGCGAGCAGGTCTGCTACTCCGACCTCGGCTTCATCCTCCTCGGCGAGCTCGTCGGAAAACTGACCGGCAGCCCCCTCGACGCCGCCGCCCGCGAACTCGTCTTCGACCCGCTCGGCATGGCCGATACCGGCTACCTGCCTACGGCCCCGCGCGAACGCTTCGCCGCGACCGAGCCGCGCCCGGACACGGGGCTGCCGCAGATCGGCGTCGTGCACGACGAGAACGCCGAAGCGCTCGGCGGCGTGGCCGGCCACGCGGGCGTGTTCGGCACCGTCGGCGACCTCGTGCGGTACGTGCGCAACGGCTGGCTGGCCGAGGAGAGCCCGATCCTCTCGCCGCGCATCCGCCGCGAAGCCTTCACCTGCCAGACCGCCGCGGCGGAAGGCGGCCGCCGCGGCCTCGGCTGGGCGCTGGCCGGAGACCAGTGGGACCACATGACCGCGGCCTGGCCGGACAGCCGGGCCGGACACACCGGGTTCACCGGTGTCAGCGCCGCGCTGGATCCCGCCAGCGGGCTGTGGACGCTGCTGCTGACCAACGCGGTGCACCTCGGCCGCGACCATTCCGGCATCATTCTGCTCCGCCGGACCGTGCACGCGGCCGTCGCTGCGTGGGACGCCGCGAGAGCCGAAGGCGAGGCGAGGTCGCCAGACCTTGACGGCGGCGGGCACGGCGGGGGCGCCTACGCCGGTGGCCGGGTACTACGATCGCACCACTGAATCCGAGGAGACCGATGAGCCGCTCCACCGGGCGTGACGAGGCCGAGACCTCCCCCGCCGCAGCTCCCCTCGCGCCCGCGGCCGCGAAGCCCGGGCGCGGCGAGTCGCTGCTGCCCCAGCAGACCACGATCCTGGTGCAGATCCGCGCGCTGCTGCCCAGCCTGCCGCCGTCCGAACGGCGGGTGGCCACCGCCGCGCTGGCCGACCCGGTGGGCGTGGCCGCGTGCACCATCAGCGATCTGGCCGCGTCCTGCCAGACCTCGGAGACGACCGTCGTGCGCTTCTGCCGCAGCCTCGGCCTGCGCGGATACCCCGAGCTGCGGATCGGCCTGGCCGCCGCCGCGTCCGCGCAGGACGGCCCGGCCGCCTCCGGCTGGACCGGCCTCGGCACCGACATCGGCCCGCGCGACACCACCGCCGAGGTGGTCGGCAAGATCGGCTTCGCCGACGCGAAGGCGGTCGAGGAGACGGTCGCGCAGCTCGACCTGCACACCTTCGACAAGGCCGTCGACGCGCTGGCCGGCGCGGACAAGATCGACCTCTACGGCTCCGGCGCGAGCGCGCTGGTGGCGTTCGACTTCCAGCAGAAGCTCAACCGGATAGGGCGCCGCGCCGGCGCCTGGTCCGACCCCCACCTGGCCCTGACCTCCGCCGCACTGCTGCGCAGGGGCGACGTGGCCGTGGGCATCTCGCACACCGGTGAGACGCCTGACACCCTCGCCGTGATGCGCGAGGCGCGGGCCAACGGCGCCATGACGATCGCGATCACGAACTTCCCGCGCTCGACCATCGCGACCGAGGTCGACCGCGTCCTGACCACCGCCGCCCGGGAGACCACGTACCGCTCGGGCGCGATGGCCAGCCGCATCGCCGCGCTCACGGTGGTCGACTGCCTGTTCGTCGCGCTCGCCCAGCGCAACCGCGCCCGCACCCTCAAGGCGCTGGAGCGCACGTACACGGCAGTGCGCAACCGGCGGATCGCGGCGGCGGACTGAGGGGTCACTCCTTCGTGTCGGCGGCTCGTGAGAGAGTGCGCCAGTGGACATCACCGAGTTCTGGACCCTCATCGAGGCCGCGCGCGCTCAGGCCACGAACACCGTGGACGACGACGGCAAGGCCGTCGCGTCCTATCTGACCGAGCGGCTCGCCGCGACGTCGGAGCTGACGATTTTCGAGTTCGAACAGCATTTCGAGATCTTGGACTCGGCGCTGTACCGCTGGGACGTGTGGGCGGCCGCGACCCTCATCAACGGCGGCTGCTCGGACGACTCGTTCATGGACTTCCGCGCCGCGGTGATAACCCAGGGCCGCGAGTGGTACGAGCGGATAGCGCAGAACCCGGACGAGCTCGCCGACCACCCCGACGTGCGGGCGGTGGCCGCCGGCGACCGCAAGTCCGCGCTGTTCCAGGAGGCGGTGAACTACGTGTCGGCCCACGCGTACGACCAGATCACCGACGACGACACGGACATGCGCGACTTCTACGAGGCCTACGACGCGTTCATCGGCGAGGACGTGCCGGAGCCGACGGATCTCGGTGAGGAGTTCGACTTCGACGACGCGGTGCAGATGAGGGCGAAGCTTCCGCGCCTGGCGGAGCTCTTCGTCACCGTGCCCGTGCGGGCGGCCGCGTAAGGATCGTGCGCGGAGCGGAGCGGCTCAGCCGCCCGCGCTGCTGTGGCGAGCGGGCCGGGTGATGTCCTTAGCCAGACACCCCGGCACGCTCTCCAACTCGCCGTGGTCCCGGTTCCGATAGGCCGTCGGTGTCTCCCCGACCAGCTCCGTGAACCGGGCACTGAACGAGCCGAGCGAGGAACAGCCGACCGCCATGCAGACCTCCGTGACCGACATGTCGCCGCGGCGCAGCAGCAGCTTCGCGCGCTCGATCCGCCGGGTCATGAGGTAGGAGTAGGGCGTCTCGCCGTAGGTCGCGCGGAACCGGCGGGCGAAATGCGCGGTGGACATGTAAGCGGTACGCGCAAGCTCGGCTACGTCGAGTGGCCGCGCGTACTCGCGGTCCATCAGGTCGCGGGCGCGACGCAGATGGGCGAGATTGGCGAGTTCCTCCGGCGTCACGGTTCGAGCCTATCAGCGTGCTCAGTGGTTGCTAAGAGTCCCGCGAATCCGCAGGTCATGAGTCGATTGAGAGACGCCGAGCCCCGATACCAGCGCGGCCGGCGCCACCCGCGCGGCCGAGCTGGGCCGGATGCGTCACGGCCTCCTCCAGCTGCGCCGCGAGGGAATGGATGGTGGCGCTGACGAGGTAGGTCTCGACGCCCGCGTCCATGAACCGCCGCACCGGGCCATTGGAACTCATGCCGAGCGAGTCGTCCGAAGCCTCGACCACCATGACCCGCGCCCGCGGAAAGCGGCCGCGAAGGTTGGACAGCAACATCAGCCCGATCCCCGGCGGCACCAGCAACACGTCAGCCGTCGGGGGCGCGGCGTTGAAGTCGAGAACGACGTAGTCCTCACCGAGGGAGGAAGCGAGCAGCGACCTGACATGGTCGGACATGCGCAGCGCCGAGGCGACGATGGTGACGCGGTCGTAGCTGATGGCCGCCTCAGACGGCTCGGCTCCCGGCCAGGCAGTTGGAGCCGGCGCCTGCGCTGGGGTGGTCGTTGCGGTCGTCGCCGCCGTCGGAATGGCCGAGATCGACGCGAGCGGCTCATCGCCCCGTGTGATCACCAGCTCCTCGCCGCTCCGTAGCGCCTCGATCATGGCCACGACGTCCTCCGGCAGGCAGCTCACGTCGATGCAGCGCGACCATCTGACCTGATCCATGCCCTTCATACTGACATCTGGCCCTCCGCGCAGTCACGACCGAAGGAGCAACCCGCCCGATGAAGCTCGCCGACGTCCTCGATCAGAACCAGTACCGGCTGGTGCAGGGAACCCTCGACACCGAGATCTCGGCAGGGGTGACCGCCGACACGCGAAACGTCGAGCGTGGATCGCTGTTCGTCGCCGTCGCCGGCCATCGCCGAGACGGCCACACCATGCTCCACGAGGCTTTCGAGAAGGGCGCGGTGGCGGCGCTCGTCACCGATCCCGAGAGCGCGGCGCCGGCGGGGATGACAGTCGTCGAGGTACCGGACACGCTGGCCGCGGTCTCGTTCACCGCCGCCCGCCTGCAAGGAGAACCGGGGCGGTCGATGAAGGTCGTATCGATCACCGGAACCAACGGCAAGACCTCGATCGCGGCCATCCTCGAATCGATCCTCGGGCACCTCAGCCCCGCTCCCGTCGGAGTCATCGGCACCGGCGGGCCGCGGATCGATCAGACTCCGCTGCCCTTGAAGGTCAGTACCCCGACCACGCCGCTGGCCAATGAACTGCAGGCGATTCTGCGTGCCATGGCGGACCGGCACACGGAAACCGTCGTCATGGAGGCGTCTTCGCTCGCGCTGGTCGAACACCGTGTCGACCACGCTTTCACCGACATCGGCGTGTTCACCAACCTCTCGCACGACCACCTCGACGATCACGGAAGTATGGAGGCCTACCGGCAAGCCAAGATGCTGCTGTTCTCCGGGCTCTCCGGCCAGGCCGTGGCCAATGCCGACGACCCGGTTACCGCCGAGATCCACACCTTGATGCCGGGCCGCGTGACGACCTTCGGCATCGAGCAGGACGCCGACTACCGCGCCGTCGACGTCCGCGTCTCCACCGCCGGCACCGCATTCACGCTGCTTCACCAAGGGCAGCGGCACGAAGCCGGCTTCCCCGTGCCCGGACTCTTCGCCGCCTCCAACGCCCTGGCCGCGATCGTCGTGTGCCGACTTCTGGGATACGAACTCGAAGACGTCCTGCCGGCGCTCAAGGCGGTCGGGCAGATCCCAGGGCGCATGCAGACACTAAGCCTGGCCGACGGCACGACGGTCGTCGTCGACTACGCTCACAGCCCTGATTCCCTCGAGAAGGTCCTGGACACGCTCCGCGGCCTGACCGCGAACGGCAGACTCATCACCGTCTTCGGCTGCGGCGGCGACCGCGACCCGGCCAAGCGCGCGCCCATGGGCGCCATCGCGGGCCGGCTGTCCGATCACGTGGTCATCACGAGCGACAACCCGCGCATCGAAGACCCCGAGTCGATTCTCGACGCGATCGAGGCGGGCCTCGGCCCGACAGGTACGTCGTACGACCGGATCACGGACCGCCGCGAAGCCATCGCCCGCGCCCTGTCCGTCGCACGCCCCGGCGACACCGTGCTGATCGCGGGCAAGGGCAGCGAGGATCACCAGATCATCGGTGACCGCAAGATTCCATTTCAGGACATTGCCGTAGTCCGCCAGCTCGCCGAGATCGTCACGCACTGACCTCGCCGACTGCCTGCCCTGCCGCCCCCAGCGCCACGATCGCGGGACGGACGCGGCCGTCTGCGGCGGCGAGGGCGTCGCGGGCATGGAGCGGCGGGACGTCGGCGAGGAGGGCGACGAGCGCGGTCTTGACCTGACCGTCTGCCGCGGCGAGCGCGGCGGCGCAGACGTCGGTCGGCTCGCCGGTCGCCTCGGTCAGGATCGTCAGGAGCCTGCCACGCAGTTTCGCGTTGCTGGCACTCATCTCCACCATCAAGTTCGAGTACGTACGCCCGAGCAGCACCATCAGCGCGGTCGACAGGGTATTGAGGATCAGCTTCTGCGCGGTGCCCGCTTTCAGCCGGGTCGAGCCGGCCACGGCTTCGGGGCCGGTGTCGGCGGCGAGGTGGACGTCGGCCCACTGCGCCAGCTCGGCCTGCGGGTTGGCGCTCACCAGCACGGTGAACGCGCCGGCCGCGCGGGCAGTGCGGAGCGCTCCGCCGACGTAGGGCGTGCGTCCGCTCGCGGTCAGGCCCACGGCGACGTCGGCGCCGGTCACCACGGCGGCTTCCCGGGCGCCGTCCTCCGGGTCGTCCTCGCTGTTCTCCACCGGCGTCTCCAGCGCGGCGCGGCCGCCGGCGTGGTGGGCGAGGATGACACCGGGCTCCAGGCCGTACGTCGGGATCAGCTCGGCCGCGTCCATCACGGCGAGGCGGCCGGAGGTGCCCGCGCCGAAATAGTGCATCCGCCCGCCCGCGCCCAGCCGCGCGGCCGCCTCGTCGACGACGCGCGCGAGCTGCGGCAGCACCGCGGCCACCGCCTCGGGCACCTTGTGGTCCTCGGCGTTGAGCATCCGAAGCAGCTCGATCGTGGGCACCAGGTCGATCTCGGTGGTGCGCGGATTGCGTTCCTCGGTGGGGGCCTGCACGCGGGGGGCGTACTGAGTGCTCATCACGCAGTCCTTTCGGCCGGGCGTCAAGGCGCTGGACCGTCGGCAGCCGAGCCCAACGGCATGGGGAAGTCGTACGGTGCTTTCCCACCGATCTCCGGCAAGCTCGCGGAAGGCACCGGCGAGATTCGAGCTCAGCGTGGGTGACGCTCAGCAAGCATGGCGTTAAGTTCCGTCGAGGTCAACTTCGTAAGTTAATTATTGACGAACCTTCAGGGCGCTCCTATCATCGGCTCACCGCACCACCACGACTCGATGCACGAGCGCGCGTCCGACCTGCACCCACGCGTCGGACGCCATATCCCGGCAGCACCACCTCAACCGCGGCCGATCGGAGATCCGACGCATCATGAACCGGCTCCACCGTCTTCGCGCCCCGCTCGCCCTGGCGGCCTGCGCGGGCCTGCTCGCAGCCTGCTCGTCCGGGGGCGGGAAAACCTCGTCGTCCCAGCTGGTCTACACGTCCGTGGACGCGACGAACCCGATCACGGCGGGCGCGCCGATGAATCCGTTCAACGCGTCCGGCAACTACTTCCCCAGCTACGACACCATGCAGCTGGGCTTCGACAAACAGAATCCGAAGGATCCCGACGACTTCTTCCCCGGCCTCGCGGCGAGCTGGACGATCAGTTCCACCGGGATCACGGTGAAGCTGCAGCCGGGCGCGAAGTGGTCCGACGGAACGCCGGTGACCCCGGCCGACATCAAGCTCTCCATGGCCATCGCCCTGACTCAGGGCAGTGCGACCGTCGGCGCCGGCTTCCTGACGCAGGGCCTTGACGTCGGCTCGGTCACCGAGGTCGACGCCTCCACGGTGCAGATCGACCAGGCCGCCGGGGGCACGAACCTGAACTTCGCCCGGCTGGTGCTCGGGCAGTACATCGTGCCGAGCTCGGTCTACGGCTCGCTGGTGCCCTCGAGCATCTGGAGCACCATCGACGATCTGGCCTCTGCCGACTCGGCCACCGCGTCGGCCGCGGTGACGAAGCTCAACGCGATCGGCAAGGCCGTCTCGGCCTTCTCGCCGGCCAAGGACGTCTCGGCCGGCCCGTTCGTCATCGCGCGGGTCAACCCGGGCTCGGCCGAACTGACCCGCAACCCGGACTTCTACGCGCTCTCCAAGATCGTGCCGAGCGAGGTGATCCTGCGGCACTTCAGCGGGAACTCCGACATCTGGGGCTATATGAAGAGCGGCGAGCTGGACTCGGCGCCCTACACCTCGATGCCGACGAACATCCTCGACTCGGTGCTCAAGACCGGTTACACCCGCGTCGATTCGGCCTCGTTCGTCGACGCGGCGATCGCCTTCAACGAGAGTGACGCCCCCTACGGTCAGGCCGCGGTGCGCCAGGCGCTGGCCTACGTGATCGACCGGCAAGCGGTGACGAAGGTCGGCGAGCCGGTGGGCGGCACCGCCGCGAGCGATCTGACCGGCATGGTCGAGTCGGCGACGAAGCAGTGGCTCACGCCTTCGCAGATCTCGTCACTGAACCCTTACTCACCGGATCAGACCAAGGCGGCGTCGCTGCTGACCGGAGCGGGCTTCAAGAAGTCCGGTTCGCAGTGGCTGCTGCCGGACGGCACGCCGTGGAAGATCACGCTTCAGACGGTCAGCGGCTTCAGCGACTGGAACGCCGCGGCCACAGTCGTCTCCTCCGAGCTCGACTCCTTCGGGATTCCGACCCAGGTGAAGCTGACCTCTGACTTCGCCACCTACAAGACCGACATGGCCGCGGGCAAGTACGCGGTCGGGTTCTGGCTGATCGCGCTCGGCCCTTCGGCTTCGGCGGCCTACCAGCGCCTCTACGGCCAGGACGACGGCTACACCGCGAACGCCAACGGCACCGTGACGCACGCGGACGGCGGCGGCAACTGGCAGCACACCCCGACCAGCTACACCGTCAACGGCACCGCCATCGACCCGGGTCTGCTGACCGCGCAGCTGGCCACGCTCTCCGCCACGGCACAGCAGACGCAGGTGCAGCAGCTGGCGCTCGCCACGAACGAGCAGATGCCGGTGATCCCGATCTGGGATTACACCAACGTCAACTTCACCTACGACAAGCGCTTCACCGACTTCCCGGGCGCGAGCTCGCCAGACATCAATGGTCTGATGTACAACCAGCCGGGCGTGTGGATGATGCAGGGCTACGTCAAGGCCAAGTAGTCCCGCGGCCACCCGGACAGGTCCCACCCGGCGCACAGGGCCCGAAACAGGGTTCTGAGCGTGACCCGGCGGGTATGGAGACGGCCGTCGGCTGCCTCCGTACCCGCCGGTACCTACCCCCGAAGGAGCTGGACGCAGGTGAAAACCCTGATCCGGCGGTTGCTGCCGAAGCTGGCCGCCGGGCTCGTGATGATCTGGGCCGTGGCGAGCTTCACCTTCTTCCTCGTGCACGCGCTGCCCGGCAACCCCGGTGACGCGGCGTACGAGAACTACATCCTGGCCGGCATGCCCCCCGAGCAGGCGCAGGCGAAGGTGGCCTCGATCTACGGCTTCACCTCGCACGACCCGCTGCTTGCGCAGTACCGCGGCTACATCTGGCGTCTGCTGCACGGCGACCTGGGGCAGTCCATCTCTTACAGCGGCGTCCCGGTCACCCACGTGCTGCGGGCCGCGGCGCCGTGGACCATCTTCCCGGCGCTGGCGGGGCTGATCATCGCCTTCCTCGTCGGCACCAGCGGCGGGGCGCTGGCCGCGGTCAAGCGCTCGAGCCGGTGGGGCGGGGTGCTGTCGATGTCAGGCTCCTTTTTCGCCGGGATCCCCGCGTTCGTACTCGCGCTGGTCCTGGCGTTCCTCTTCCACACCGAGTGGAACCTGCTCCCCTACGGCGACACCAGCGACGTGACCTTGACTCCTGGTTTCAACGGGCCCTACATCGCCTCGGTGATCCAGCACGCGGTCCTTCCGGTGGCGACGTACGCGTTGCTCGCTTACGGCGGCTGGCTGCTGACCATGAAGTCGAGCGTGATCTCAGTGCTCGGTGATGACTTCATCCTGGCCGCGGAGTTGCGCGGCCTGCACCCGCGCACCCGGATGCGGTACGTCTCGCGCAACGCGATCCTGCCGATGTTCACCATGTTCGCCCTCTCCATCGGATACTTGCTGGGCGGATCGGTGCTGGTGGAGAACGTGTTCGACTATCCGGGCCTGGGCAACGTGCTGTTCCAGGCGATCGGCGCCCGCGACTATCCGCTGATGTCCGGCGCGTTCCTGCTGATCACCGTCGCGATCGTGCTGGCGAACATCGTGGCCGACCTGCTCTATACCGTGATCGATCCGCGAGTGAGGCGTTGACGATGACGACCTTGCGTGTGCTCACACGCCGGCCGGGACGCGTGATCGGCCTGCTGATCCTGCTGTTGTTCGCGTTGATGGCCGTGGCCGGCCCCAGTCTCTACTCGGGCACGCTGGCCGTGGACCCGAACGCCATCTACTCCTCACCCAGCTCGCAGCACTGGCTCGGCACCGACTTCGCCGGCTCGGACGTGTTGCAGGAGATCGTGGTCGGCGCCCGCTACGTGCTCGAGACCGCAGCGCTCTCCGCGTTGTTCACCGCCGTGATCGGCACCGCCGTCGGGCTGGTGGCGGGCTACCATCGCGGACCGGCCGACTCGGCGCTGATGCGGCTGACCGACTTCGTGCTGACGATCCCCGGGCTGCCGCTGCTGATCGTGCTCTCCACGATCTGGAGCTTCGGCCAGCCGTACGAGATGGCGATCGCCCTCGGTGTGACCGGCTGGGGCGGCGTGGCGCGGGCGGTGCGGTCGCAGACCCTTTCGTTGCGTGAGCGCGGATTCCTCGAAGCCGCCCGCGGCCTTGGCCTCTCCTCCCGCCACGTGATCGTCAGGGAGCTGCTGCCGAACCTGGCGCCGTTCGTGGCGATGAACATGCTGCTGGCGGTGATCGCGTTCATGGGCGCGGAGGTGGCGCTGTTCTTCCTCGGGGTGGTGCCGTTCTCCAGCAGCAACTGGGGCGTGATGCTCAACCAGGCGGTGTTCTCCGGCGGCGCCATGGACAGCCCGGCCGCGCTGAGCTACCTGCTGGCGCCGCTGGTGTGCATCCTGCTGATCACGATCGGCATCGTGCTGTTCCTCGACGCCGTCGACGAACTGTTCAACCCGCGGCTGAGGGAGCGTCCGTGATCGACACCGCCTGGCAGACAGACGCCCCGGCCTCGGAGTACACCGAGGTCCTCGTGCGCGACCTGACCGTGTGCTTCCGCACCGACCGCGGCGAGGAACTGCCGGCCGTCGCGCACGCCGACCTGACCCTGCCGGCGGGCAAGATCACCGGCCTGGTCGGCGAGTCGGGGTCGGGCAAGTCCACCCTCGCGTTCTCGCTGCTCGGCGCCGTGCCCCCGCCGGGCCGGATCACCTCGGGCTCCGTGCACATGACCGGGATCGGCGACGTCACCAAGCTCTCTGGCGCGAAGCTGCGCCGGATACGCGGCGGCAAGGTCGGCTACGTCTTCCAGGCGTCGCAGAACTCGTTGAATCCGCTCAAGACCGTCGGCAAGCAGCTGCTCGATCTCGGCCGGGCGCACGACGTGGAGTACCTGCCGGGTCTGGTGCGCCGGGCTCGCGAGCTGTGCGAGCTGATGGGCATGGACGGCAAGCGGGTGCTCGATTCCTACCAGCACGAGCTGTCCGGCGGCATGCGCCAGCGAGTGGGGATCGTCTTCGCTCTCGTCCTCAATGCCAGAGTCCTGGTTCTCGACGAGCCGACGACGGCGCTGGACATGCTCTCGCAGGCGGCGGTACTGAAGATCATCGGCCAGGTGCACAAGGACATCGGCCTCACGACCCTCATCGTCACCCACGACATGGGCGTCGTCTCCGAGCTCGCCGACCGGCTCGCTGTGATGTACGGCGGCCGCATCGTCGAGGACGGTCCGGCGGAACAGGTGCTGCAGCGACCCTCGCACCCCTATACACGGGCTCTGATCAACGCGACAGCGCGGGTCTCCGGGGACATCTCGCGGGCCAAGGCGCTGCCGGGCCGCCCGCCCGACCTGGTCTCGATCCCCAAGCAGGGCTGCGTGTTCCGCGAGCGCTGCGCTTTCGCGATGGACCGCTGCGCGACCGAGGAGCCGCCGTTGCAGATCTGGGAGGGCGAGCGCCGCCGCGCCTGCCACGCCGACGCGCAGGAAGTGATCGGGTCGTGATCGAGGCCAGCGGCATAGCGCGGACGTTCCACGCACACGGAGCCTTCACCGGCGCTCGGGTCATCCAGGCCCTCCGGGGCATCGACTTCACGCTGCCGGACGGCGGAGCCGTCTCGTTCATCGGCGAATCCGGCTGCGGCAAGACGACGCTCGGCCGGATCCTCGCCGGGCTCGAGACCTTCGACGCGGGCGAGCTGACCGTCGACGGCCAGTCCGTCTCCGGGCTCAGCCATCACAAGCGCGCCGAGATCTTCCGAACGGTCCAGATGGTCCATCAGGACCCGTACTCGGTACTGAACCCGACCCGCACGGTCGCCACCACGCTCCGGGATCCGTTAAGGATGACGGCGAAGCGGGAGGGCAAGGGCGACGGCCGCGACGCGCTCGGCGCGCGTGCGCGGGAACTGCTCGAACTCGTCGGCCTCGACCCGGACGGCGTCCTGCCGAAGTACCCGCACCAGCTCTCCGGCGGGCAGCGCCAGCGCGTGGTCATCGCCCGCGCGTTGACGGTGAATCCGAAGGTCCTGATCGCCGACGAGGCCGTCTCGATGATCGACGTGTCGATGCGGCTGGGCATCCTCAGCCTGCTCCGGGACCTGCGCACACGGCTCGGCATCGGCCTGGTCTTCATCACGCACGACGTCGCGACGTCCCGGTACCTCGGCGACGGCGGCGAGTTGCACGTGATCTACCGCGGCGAAGTGGTCGAGCGCGGCCCGGTAGAGACGGTGATCCAGTCGCCGACGCACCCGTACACGCAGTGCCTGCTCTCGGCCGTCCCCGTGCTCAAGGGCCTCGAGGAGCCCGGACCCGACCGCCTCGCGCCGCGGGCACTGATGGACGCGACCGTCGAGACCCCCGGCTGCCTCTTCGAGCCGCGTTGCCCATTCGCCACGGAAAAGTGCCGCGACGAGCACCCGACGCTGGTCCAGGAGCAGATCGACGGTGTCGAGGTGGAGCACGCGTGCTTCCACCCGGCGATCCGCAGCGTCGCGGCCGTCGAACTCGACGCCGACGTGGAAAGCCGGGACCTGCCCTAGCGCGCATTGATGATCGGCTGAGTGCTCGCCGCTTCGCGTCGCCCGTCTTGTCTGGCGACCCACCCACCCGTTGCGTTGGCGGGGCGGGTTGCGGTTTCAAGATCTCGCCGCCGGCGGGCCCTTCCCTCGGAGAGAGTGCCGGGGCTGCGTGGTCGCTGGCGTCAACGGGGCGGGCTGTTGTTCGGGGTGGTGGGGTTGCGGGTGTGTGCTCTCTCCTCGGTTGGTCCCCGGAGGCAATCAGGAACCTGCCGGGAGGTCAAGCGGCGGTGGTTTCCGTTGATGGTGAATCATGCATCGCGCCGCTTGACCTCCCGGCAGAACCCTGATCGGGCTTCGCCTGCCCGACCGAGGAGAGAGCCCACCCCCTGAGGCAGATGTGCGAGCTGCGCTCGGGCCGAGTCCCGTGGCCCGGTCGCATTTCTCCTCCTTCAACGCAGGGGAGCACGTCCGAGTGTCCGGAAATCTCCAGGATTTTTGTTTATACGGTAAAAGCCGGATGCGCGGTTTTTATCGGTGGCGGCGTCTAGCATGGAAGAGTAGGGATCGGGGCTTGTGGCGGGAGGGTGGTGGACGGGTTGTGGCCCAAGACGGTGCAGGATTTCCCTTCGGGGTGTGACCGGGCCGCGCGATCCTGCGCGGTGCGCGAGCACCTGGCGGATCGGACCACGGCGATGCAGAATCCTTCCGCATCGAACGCGGGCCTGCGGGATTCCGCCGCGAGGCCTGGGATCAAGGTCGATCGCACCAAGGCGATGCACGATTCAGCAGCAAGCGCGACCCGAGCACCGACCCTTCACACGGATCAAGGATCCGGATGGCAGGACCACGGCAATGCAGGATTCCTCCGGACCGAGCGTGACCGGGCCACGGGATGGGACTCGGCCCGAGCGCAGCTCGCACCGGACCCTCAGGGGGTGGGCTCTCTCCTCGGTCGGGCAGGCGAAGCCCGATCAGGGTTCTGCCGGGAGGTCAAGCGGCGCCATGCAGGATTCACCATCAACGGAGACTGCCGCCGCTTGACCTCCCGGCAGAACCCTGATTGCCTCCGGGGACCGGCCGAGGAGAGAGCACACCCCCGGCACCCGACCATCCCGAACCCCAGCCCGCCCCACCAACGCCAGCACCCACGCAACCCCGGCACTCTCTCCGAGGAAGGGCCCGCCGGCAGCGATTTTCGTCTTGAAACCGCAGGCCACCCCGTTACGCAACGGGTGGGCGGGTGGTCAGACAAACAGGGCGACGCGAAGCGCCCGCCCCACCCCGACAACCACCCCGACCCGACCCGACGAACCACCACGCCCCCACCGGCACCCAGCCGATCATCAACTCGCAGTAGAGCAATAAAGCGCCCCGCGCCGGCTGCTGCCGGTGCGGGGCGCGGACTTCTGTCAGTGGTTGATGGTTGACTTAGCGTTAGTAACGGAAGATCCGGACCACGCTCGAGCCCTGGACCGAGCACCGGAGGTGCCCCTGGGCGTCACACTCGGTGTGGTTGCCGCGCACCACGATCTGGACGGAGCCGGCGTTGCGCAGGGCGCGGTAGTCGGCGTTGTCATTCGAGCGCACGCGGACGACGCTCGAGCCGGTGTGCAGCGCGCCCGGCCAGTCGCTGCCGGGACGCTGGCTGCGCAGTACCAGCGGGCCCACGTTGTTGCTGACCTCGACCACGATGCTCCGGTCGCGGCGGCGGTCGCGGCGGTCCGCGATGACGCCACGGTTCTCGGTGATGACTCCACGGTCCGCGATGACGCCACGGTTCTCGGTGATGACGCCGCGGTCGGCGATGATGCCGCGGTGGTTCTCGTCGGTGCCGCGGCGGTCGTCGTGGCCGCGGTCGGGGGCCGAGTGCCCCGGCAGCCGGCAGCTGTCGCAGTGGAGCGCGACGGGCCGGCCGTGGGACTCGGCCGCGAAGGCGGTGACGGGCGTGCTGACCAGGGCCGCGGCAGAAAGCGCCGCGGTGAGGGCAGCGACCTTGAGAGAGCGGTTCATGGGGTTCCTCCAGGCGTGAGGGGATCTGTCCTGGAGAGTAAGAGGTAGATTCAGTAGAATTGTGGACCATCATCCTTTCGGGTGGTGTCGCTGCTCCGACCGGATGACGCCGCCCTGCTCAGCCCGCTCAGCCTTCGAGCATCGAGCCCGGATTCAGGATCCCCTGCGGATCCAGCGCCGACTTGATCCGCCGGTTCAGGGCGAGCACTTCAGGGCCCAGATAGGCGGGCAGCCAGGCGCGCTTGAGCCGGCCGACGCCGTGCTCGCCGGTGATGGTGCCGTCGAGGGAGAGGGCGAGGTCCATCACGGCGTCGAACGCGAGCGCGGCCCGGGCGGCGCAGTCCGGATCGCCGGCGTCGTACACGATCATCGGGTGGGTGTTGCCGTCCCCGGCGTGCGCGACGAGGGCGATGGTCAGGCCGTACTCGGCGGCGATCGCCTCGATCCCCTCGACCAGCGCGGGCAGGGCCGGCAGCGGGACGCCCACGTCTTCGAGCAGCAGGTCGCCGCGCTGTTCGAAGGCGGGCAGCACCATCCGCCGGGCGACGGCGAGGGCCTCGCCCTCGTCCGGGTCGTCGGTGGTGTGGACTTCGGTGGCGCCGTGCCCGGCGCAGATCTCGCCGACGGCCTCGATCTCGGCGGCGGCCGCCGCGCCGGGCGCGTCGGAGCGCACCAGCAGCAGCGCGCCGGCGCCGCGGTCGAGGCCCATGCCGAGCTTGTCCTCGACCGCGTTCACGCTCGTACGGTCCATCAGTTCGAGCACCGACGGCCGCAGCCGCGCGGTGATCGCGAGCACGGCGTCGGCGGCCGAGACCAGGTCGGGGAACGCCGCCACCAGCGTCGAGGCGGGAGCCTGCGCGGGCAGCAGCCGCAGCGTGACCTCGGTGATCACGCCGAGGCAGCCCTCGCTGCCGACGAACATCCTCGTCAGCGAGAACCCGGCCGCGTCCTTGATCCGGGGGCCGCCGAGGCGCACGGCGGTGCCGTCGGCCAGCACTACCTCGAGGCCGAGCACGTAGTCCCCGGTGACGCCGTACTTCACGCAGCACAGGCCGCCGGCGTTGGTGGCCACGTTGCCGCCGATGGAGCTCGTCTCGAAGGAGGACGGATCCGGCGGGTACCAGAGCCCTTGCGCCGCGGCGGCCCGCTTGACCTCGCCGTTGAGCGCGCCGGGCCCGACCACGGCGACCCGGGTGTCGGGGTCGATGTGCACCGAGCGCATGTGCTCGAGGGCGAGCATCACGCAGCCGTCCACCGCGCTCGCCCCGCCGGACAGGCCGGTGCCGGCGCCGCGCGGGATCACCGGCACGCCGTGCCGCCCGGCCCAGCGCACGATCGTCTGCACCTCGCTGGTGCAGGTGGGACGCACCACCGCGCGCGGCGAGCCGACCTTCGCGTCTCGGGCGCGGTCGCGGCGGTAGCCCTCGATGATCGACGGATCGGTCACGACGCGACCGGCCGGCAGCAGCGCCGAGAGCACGTCAACCGAGTCTCGTCCTCGCATCCCCGGTTCCTCCTTCCGCCATGAGCTGTGCGTGCAGTGCCGGATCCGGCGCCTGGGTGAGAGCGGCGAGCCAGGCAGCTCCGGCCGCGCCGTCCGTGGCCGCGTGGACCGGTGCGTCCGGCCAGGTCTCGGCGAGTGCGGCGCGCACCAGCAGGTCGACGTGCATGCCGGGCTGCAGCACGCCGCCGGCGAGCACGATCGGCGTGGTGTCGCCGGGTTCGCGGATGTGGCAGAGAGCTGCGACGAGGAGCCGGGCCGCCTCGGCGAGGACGTGCTGCGCGACGGGGTCGGCCGCGGCCGCGCCCGCCAGTACGCGCGGAACGAGCGCCGCGAGATCCACCGGCGGCCTCTCGTTCACGGCGGCGATCAGCGCGGACGCCAGAAATCTGGTCTCCCCCGGCTCGCCGCCTTCGGGCGGCTTGGGGATCGGGTCCAGGTAGGCGGCGATCACGTTGTGCAGCAACGCGCTGCGCGGCCCCGAACCGTCGAGCGCGGCCAGGGCGGCACGGACTGCCTGCCGACCGATCCAGAACCCTGATCCGTCGTCGCCGAGCAGCCAGCCGTTCCCGTCCCGCCACCGGCACGGCCGGCGCCCGACCATCTCGGCTGCGACCGCGCCGGTGCCGGCGATGAGCACCGAGCCGTCGGATTCCGGCGTGCCGGCGGCGAACGCGGCGGCCACGTCGGAGACGATGCGCACTTCGCAGCGCAGCCCCACGGCTTGCCAGAGTGCTGCGAACACGGCGGCAGTGCCCGGCTCCGCGGCGACCTTGCTCTCCCCGGCCATCCCGACGACACAGGCTTCCACCTCGCCCGCGTCGTGCCCGGCCAACGCTTCCCTCATCGCGGCGCCGATGTTCTCGGCGGCTCGGGAGACGCCCCGCGCGATCGGGTTGCCGCCGCTCGCCCGCCCGATGCCGAGCCGCTGACCCGACGCCGCGTCCGCGGCGAGCGCGCGGGTCGAAGTGCCGCCGACGTCGAGGCCGAGCACCAGTCGGGCAGACATGGAACGCGAGCCTCCGGGTTCTTCGAACTGATGTGGTTTCCTGTGGGATGCTGCCAGCGCAGCGGCAGGAAATCAACAGCAGGGCTCTGCTGTATCGGCAGAATCAGCTACCTGTGACACACCGGCCGCGCGAGGCCGTGGGCTCTTGACGCGTTCGTCGGGCCTGCCGCACAGTAATCCGCATGAGTGGTCATCTTTGGTCAGGGCTCGCGGGGCAGGACCGGTGAGGATCCTCATCTCCGCGGACATGGAGGGCGCGACCGGCGTCACCTGGCCCGGCGACGTGGAACCCGGTACAGCCGGCTGGGAACGCTGCCGGACGCTGCTCACCGACGACGTCAACGCGGCGGTGGCGGGCCTGTGCGAGGGCGGCGCCGACTCGGTCGTCGTCAACGACGCGCACTCGACCATGCGGAACATCAAGATCGAGTGCTTAGATCCCCGCGCGACGCTCATCTCCGGGCGGCACAAGGCTTTGTCGATGCTCGAAGGCGTCGACGACCCCGAAGTGGCC
This sequence comes from Actinospica robiniae DSM 44927, assembly GCF_000504285.1. Taxonomy (NCBI): domain Bacteria; kingdom Bacillati; phylum Actinomycetota; class Actinomycetes; order Catenulisporales; family Actinospicaceae; genus Actinospica; species Actinospica robiniae. The sequence continues at coordinate 4,599,911 of NZ_KI632511.1, forward strand.
GGCGTCGTGATGCTCGGCTACCACGTGGGCGCGGGCGCGGAGGGCGTGCTGGCCCACACCTACCTGCCGAACACCATCACCGCCGTCTACGTGGACGGGCAGCTCGCCAGCGAGGGCCGGCTGAACACGCTGGTCGCCGAGGAGCTCGGCGTGCCGGTGATCCTGGTCACCGGCGACGACCGGACCTGCGCCGACGCCGCCGAGTACGCGCCGAAAGCCCGCACTGCGGCCGTGAAGCGGCACGTCTCGCGATACGCCGCCGAATGCCCTCCACCCGCAGCAACCAGTGCACTGATTCACGATGCGGCGGTCGAGGCGGTCGCGCTGGCCGGCTGCCTGACCCGGTCGGCGGCAACGAGCCACCAAGTGGAGGTCGAGTTCGACGCGACCCACCTTGCCGCGGCGGTCACGGTCATCCCGGGCGTCAAACAGGTGGGAGCGCGGCGGGTCGCGTACGAATCAGAGTCCGCGTACGCGATGATCCGCTGCTTCAAGGCCCTGACGGTCGTGGCCTCCGCCGCGGTGGAGGCCCTGTATGGGTAAGGCCGAGGACCTGCTCGCCACAGTGCTGCCGGAGGAGCGCCGGCTTCAGGTGGCGGCCCTGCTGCGGCGCGACACCCGGGTGCGGGTGGAGGAGCTCGCCGACCGGTTCGCGGTGTCCGGGGAGACGATCCGGCGCGACCTGAAGGTGCTCGAGGACCGCGGCGTCGCCCGGCGCGTCTACGGCGGCGCGGTCGCCACGGACGGCGGCTGGCTGCGCAGCGAGGACCTGCACGACGCCCGCCGGGCCCAGCGGGCCATCGCGTCGGCCGCGGCGTCGCTGGTCGAGCCCGGCGAAACCGTGATGCTCGGGCTCGGCTCGCTGGTGACCGAGACGGCCCGGGCGCTCCCGTCGAGTTTCGCCGGCCGGGCGCTGTGCGCCTCGGTCCCCGCCGCGACCGTCCTGGCCGCCCGCCCCGGCATCGAGGTGCACCTGGCCGGCGGCCTGCTCCGCCGCCCCGACCTGGCTTGCACCGACGACTCGGCCGAGCGCTTCTTCGACCGCTTCTTCGCCCGCCGCGCCTTCCTCGCCGCCGACGGCCTGGACCCGCGGGCCGGACTGACCTGCGCCCACCTCGAAGAGGTGCCGGTGCACCGGGCCCTGATCCGCCAAGCCGCGGAGTGCTACGTCCTCGCCGACGCGCCGAAGCTCGGCACCGTCGCGGTCGGCCGGGTGGCGGGCCTCGCCGAGCTCGCCGGCATCATCACCGACGACGCGGCCGACCCCGACCTCGTCCAAGCCCTCGAACACGGCGGCGCCCGGATCCTGATCGCGCCGCAGGTCCCCCGTTCGGGCTAAGTAAGACCATTGTCGAAGCGCGGCGCGACCCCGGGCCAGGTCCACGCGCGATCACGTTCACTCGTTCGGCCCGCGCTCGGGCGGCGAGCCGCATCCGGCGGGCCAGAGCGGGTAGCCAGTGGGGCATGGATCAGCAGGGCCGACACGCGGTGAGCCCAGGACTGCGCCGGGCCTCCGAGTACGCCTGGCGGCTGCTGATCCTCGGCGTGGCCGTCTACGTGGTCTTTCGGCTCGCGCTGCGGTTCGAGCTGGTGTTCGTGGCGCTGTTCATCGCACTGATCCTCAGCTCGCTGCTGCGGCCGCCGGTCAACACGCTCGGCCGGCACATGCCGCGGGCGCTGGCGCTGGTGACCACCGCGGTCGGCGCGCTCGCGGTGCTGGCCGGAGTGGCCTGGCTGGTGGAGTACTCGGTGGCGGAGCAGAGCAGCGACCTCGGCGACGAGTTCCGCGGCGGGATCAACCAGATCAAACAGTGGCTGGAGGGGCCGCCGTTCCACGTGAAGGCCAGCACGCTCTCCGACCTGCAGAGCAAGATCGGCACCTACATCTCGCAGCACCGCTCGTCGCTGCTCTCCCAGGCGATCAACGAGGCGAGCCGGGTGGTGGACGTGGTCACGGTGCTCGCGCTGGCCGTGTTCTGCTCGGTGTTCTTCACCCATTCGGGCGTGCAGATCTGGCGCTGGTTCCTACGCCAGGTGCCGGAGCAGGTCAGGGACCTGTGGGACCGCTGCGGCCAGACGGCGTGGCACACCTTCGCCGGATACACCCGCGGGATCATCATGGTCGCGGCGGCGAACGCGGTGATGGTGGGCGTCTCGCTGAAACTGCTTCAGGTGCCGCTGGTGCTGCCGCTGACGCTGCTGGAGTTCCTGGCCAGCTTCGTCCCGCTGGTCGGTTCGCCGATCGCGATGGCGGTGGCCACGATCGTGGCGCTGGCCTCGCGGGGGGTGACCACGGCGGTGGTCGTGCTGGTGCTGATCGTGGTGTTCGGCCAGATCGAGGGGCACGTGCTGCAGCCGTTCGTGATGGGCTGGGCGGTGCGGCTGCACCCGGTGGCGGTGGCGGTGTGCGTGATCGCCGGGACCATCGTGGCCGGCCTGCTCGGCGCGGTGGTGGCGGTGCCGCTGGTCTCGATCGCGTGGGCGGTGACGAAGGTGCTGCGCGGTCGCGCGGATCCGAGCGACGGCGACCCCGGTCCCGGCCCCGGGAACATCGAGGGGATTCCGCCGGGCCGCTCGCCCGAGCCCTCGACCGGCGAGGCCTGAGCGCGGCGGCCGGTCGGGCGGAAGAGCCTCAGTCGGCCGGCGGCCCGTCGAACTCGCGCGAGACGATGGTGACCCGGCCGGTCTCCCGGTCGAAGCGGACAGTGTCCAGGCCCATCTGCTCGAGCTCGGCCACGAAGGCCGCGTGCTCGACGGTGTGCAGGGCTATGACGCCGAGGCTGGGTTCGGTCGCCTCGGACAGCTGCGCGAGCACGCCCTCCATCAGGCTCTGGGTGGAGGCCGAGGGCAGCGGCTCGTCCACCTCGACGTGCACCATCAGCTGCTCGATGCCGGTGTCCACCCAGCGTGCGTGCGAGATCCAGATGTTGCGCACGGCCGGGTACTCGCGCACCCGCTCGGTGAAGGCGGCACGCAAGGCCAGCGCGTGCGGGTCGGTGGTCCAGCTCAGATGCAACCGCTCGCCATTGCCCTGGCGGCCGCGCTGACGCAGCGTCTGCTGCACCAGCGGCACCGGCACCCGCGCCCAGCCGTTCTCGGCGAACACCAGCAGCGTGCGCACGCCGGTGTGCCCGGTGATGTCCATCAGCCGCAGCGCGTCGCAGTGCACGGACGCACTGGCCTCGGGCATCCGGTGCACCCGGCACTCCTCACTCACGTACGCGGGCAGTGCGGGGGCGCCGCCCTCGTCCTGGACGAAGACCACCTGGCCCTCGCCCTGCACGGGCACGTAGACGCCGTGGTCGACCAGAGCGGCGAGCAGAGCATCCGATTCGGAGGCGGCGGCCTGGCGGTCGAGGACGTCGGCGAGCGCGGTGTTGACGGTCATGGGGCGAAGCATAGGGAAGGATGACGGTATCCCGGGACGCTCTTGGTTTTCTATGCTGGGAAATGTGGTTAATGGTCTTGCGAACGGTACCGACAGCCCGAGCGGCCGGCTGTGGGCTATCAGTGATCTGCATGTCGCTCTGGCGGAGAATCAACGCTTCGCCGAAGCGCTCGAACCCGCCTCGCCGGCCGACTGGCTGCTGGTCGCGGGCGACGTGGCGGAGACGGTCGGCACCGTCGCGCGCACGCTGGAAGTGCTCGCGGGCCGGTTCGCTCAAGTGGTGTGGGTGCCGGGTAACCACGAGTTGTGGACGCACCCGAGCGACCCGGTGCAGCTGCGCGGCGACGAACGTTATCAGCACATTGTCTCCCTCTGTCGGCAATCGGGTGTGCTGACGCCGGAGGATCCGTATCCGATCTGGCCGCACGGGAAGTCCGGTCCGGTGGTGATCGCACCCTTATTCGTGCTCTACGACTATTCGTTCATGCCGGAGGGCGCCCGCTCGCCCGAGGAGGGCCTGGCGATCGCGCACGAGGCCGGAATCGTCGCGACGGACGAGTATCTGCTGCATCCGGATCCTTATCCGGGCCGGGCGGAATGGTGCGCGGCTCGAGCGCAGTACTCGGAGAAGCGGCTGGCCGAGATCGATCCGTCCCTGCCGACGGTACTGGTCAACCACTTTCCCCTCGTCAGGGAACCGACCAGGATCCTGCGTTACCCGGAGTTCGCGCAGTGGTGCGGGACGACGCGGACCGCGGACTGGCACCTGCGCTTCCGGGCCGAAGCGGTCGTGTACGGGCACTTGCACATTCCCCGGACGACGTGGCACGACGGTGTGCGCTTCGAAGAGGTCTCCCTCGGCTACCCGCGCGAGTGGGGGCGTCGGGATCGGCGGCCCGCGCTGCGGCAGATCCTGCCCGCCTGAACCGGATCCGCCTGCGCACCAGGCGGATCAGGATCAGCAGCGGCAGGAAGAGGACGGACAGCGCGACGGCCAGGTCCACGGTGTGCTCGGAGCCGGGGACGAACACGCCCACGGCGTAGCCGGCCGTCGTCACCCCGGCCGTCCACAGCACCGCGCCGAACGTCTGCCAGCACACGAAGAAGCGGGCCGGCACACCGACGGCTCCGGCGGTCGGCCCGATCACGGTGCGCACGACCGGCACGAACCGCGAGATGATCAGTGCTCTGCGGATGCCGAAGCGCACCAGCAGCCGCTCGGTGCGGTCGAAGGCCGTGGCCACGTGGACGCCGCCGGCGCGGGCGCGGAGCCTGCCACCGGCGCGGCGGCCGAGCAGGTAGCCGAGCTGGGTGCCGAGCACCGTTCCGGCCGTGGCCGCGGCCAGCACCCACGGCAGGCCTAATCGGGCCGGCCCGGTACCTACCGCGCAGAGCAGACCGGCCGTCAGCAGCAGCGAATCGCCCGGCAGCACGAAGCCGATGAGCAAGCCGGTCTCGGCGAACAGCACCAGGAAGATGCCGGGGATCGCGCCGTGGCCGAGCCAGGCGAGCAGTGCTCCCGCGTTGAACAGCGTCGTCATCTCTCCCGACCCCACGTCTCGAGCGTCCCTGTCCTTATAGCCTCGTCGTACGCGGCGCCGCGGTCATGGGGGACAGCACCCCTCGTGTGGTGGGGTTTTCCCCACCGCTTCATCGGCGGGATGGCTCTTAAGCTGGGAGAAGACAGCATTCGGGCGGAGAGGGACGTGATGGGCGGACGAGGGGACGCGCTGCGGCGCACCATGCTGCGGGACCTGCCGCGCACGGTGGGGCAAGGGCTGACCGAGTCGCTGCTCGCGCTGTTCGGCGGCGTCCCGCTGCTCGTCCTGTCGCTGGTCGGAGTCGGCCTGGTGCCGCTCGGCGTCGGCCTGCTGCTCGCGCCGGCCGCGCTGCACGGGGTCCGTTCACTCGCGCAGCTGAGACGCCGACGAGCGGCGCAGTGGCTCGGCGCGCCGGTCGCCGAGCCCTACCGGGCGGATCAGCGCCACGTTTTCCGGGATCCGGCGACGTGGCGGGATCTGCTCTGGCTGGCCGTCAACATCCCGGTCGGGTTGGCCCTCGGACTGGTCCCGCTGATCTTCGTCGGCGGCGGGATCAACTTCGTCGTGCTGGGCACGGTCTGGGGGTTCTCCATGTGGCCGGACCCGATGATCTCGATCCTCGCGTTTCTCCTCGCCGCGCTCCTGCTGTGCCTCGCGCCCGCGGCCGGCCGCGGCGCGCTCAAGCTGAACGCGCTGGTCAGCTCGGGCATGCTGGCGCCGAGCCGCCGGGCGCTGGCCGCACGGGTCGAGGGGCTGACCCGGTCGCGGGCCGAGGTGCGCGACGCGTCGGCGTTGGAGCTGCGGCGGATCGAGCGCGATCTGCACGACGGCGCGCAGGCCCGGCTGGCCGCGCTCGGGCTGAGCATCGGGCTGGCCGAGCAGCTGGTCCACCAGAACCCTGACGAGGCCGTACAGATCCTGACCGAGGCCCGGGCCTCGAGCGGGCAGGCGCTGGCGGACCTGCGCAGCCTGGTGCGCGGGATCCTGCCGCCGGTGCTGGCCGAACGCGGCCTGGAGGGGGCGGTCGCGGCGCTGGCGGCCGCGCTGCCGCTGCCGGTCGAGGTGCGCTTCGAGCCGGGGGTCGCAATGCCCGAACCCGCGGAGTCCGCGCTCTACTTCGCCATAGCCGAGGCGCTCGCGAACGTGGCCAAGCACAGCGAGGCCCGGCGGGCCGTGGTGCGGGTGGGCAACACCGGGCAGGGCTCCGCGGCCCGGATCGTGGCCCGGATCGAGGACGACGGCGTGGGCGGCGCCGACCCGGCGGCCGGCAGCGGGCTGCGCGGCGTGGAGCGTAGGCTCGCCGCGTTCGACGGCGTCGTGGCCGTCGCGAGCCCGGCCGGCGGCCCGACCGTGGTGACATTGGAGGTACCGTGCGGGTATTGATCGCCGAGGACCAGGTCCTGCTCCGGGACGGCCTCATCAGGCTGCTGACGGCCTTCGAGATGGAGGTGGTCGCGGCCGTCGACAACGGGCCCGAGCTCGAGCGGGCGCTGGTCGAGCTGCGACCCGACGTCTCGGTGGTGGACGTGCGGCTGCCGCCGACCTTCACGAACGAGGGGCTGAGCGCGGCCATCGCCGGTCGGGCCCGGGTCCCCGGCCTGCCGATCCTGATCCTCTCCCAGCACGTGGAGCCGCTCTACGCCCGCGAACTGCTCTCCGACGGCGGGCACGGGCTCGGCTATCTGCTCAAGGACCGGGTCTCGGACGTGCGCCGCTTCGTCGAGGCGGTGCGCGCGGTGGCCGAGGGCGGCACCGCGATGGATCCCGAGGTCATCACGGCCCTGCTGCTGCGGCGCTCGCGCGAGGCACCGCTGCTGAGCCTGACCGCGCGCGAGCGGGAGGTGCTGGCGGTGATGGCGGAAGGGCGCACCAACGCCGGGATCGCGGCACGGCTGGTGGTCTCGGAGAAGGCCGTGAGCAAACACATCAACAACATCTTCATGAAGCTCGGCCTGTACCCCGACGAAGACGACAACCGCCGCGTGCTCGCCGTGCTCGCCTACCTCAACGGCTGAGCCGCGCCCCCTGGTATACCCGGAGCGAAACGATCGTCGAATCCGGGCGTGAATCAGGACTCTGTTTTATTTCGGCGCCCGCGCCCCGCCGCGGGCGGCATGGTCGGCTGGAATATCCCGGAGCGGAATTTCTATGCGGCCTCAGGCTCAATGATCCGATCCCTGAGGTAATCGGCCACGGCGGCCGGACTCTGGTACAGCCGGGTCAGGTTCGCCGGCAGATCGAGCCCGGTGCGGGCGGCCAGCCGGACCCGGACCTCGGTCCGGGCCAGGGAATCGAGGCCCTGATCTCGGAAGGAACGGGCCGGGTCGACGCACCAGCGGGCGCCCGGCTTGAAATCGCGCAACACCTCGGCGGTGATTTCGCGCACCAACTCCCCCACGGTATCGACCGGGGCCTCGTACGGGGATGATCCGAACTCGAGCATAGTCCAACTCCACAGGCTCGCTCTTAAGGGATGCGTCACTCGCGGATTCGACCTGAGGCAGCCGTAACTCACGGCTATCCCTTTGATCTCCCTTTAACGCCCCTGCCAAACAGTGTAGTCGAGAACTGAGCTAACCCGGACCACCGTCTCACCCGGTGATCTCGCCCTGTTCAGCTCGATCTTTGCGACGCGGGGAACCGGTGCGGAAAAGATTTGAAAATGCAATTGCGCGCGGCCCCGGCCCGGCCCCGGCCGGCCTCCCGCAGGCCCCTGATCAACACGGCGCCCGCCGGTCCCTGGCCGATACGGCCGGGGCGCGGCGGGCGCCGTGGGGCGGACGGGACGGCTCTACCCGAGCGGGGCCTGGAACAGGGCGCTGACGGACTCGCCGTTGTGGATCCGGCGCACCGCCTCGGCCAGCGCCGGCGCCACCGAGAGGACCGTCAACTTCTCCGTGCGCTCCTCGACCGGCGGCAGCGGCACCGTGTTGGTGCACACGATCTCCAGCACGTCCGGCTGGTCGCTCAGCCGCTTGAGCGCGCCGGACGCGAACAGCCCGTGCGTGCAGGCCACCCGGACCGAGGCGGCGCCGAGGTCGCGCAGCCGGTCGAGTACCTCGAGCACGGTGCTGCCCTTGGCGATCTCGTCGTCGAGCACGATCACGTCCCGCCCGGCGATCTCGCCGATCACGGAGGTGATCACCACCCGGTCGTCGGCCAGCCGCTGCTTGGCCCCGGCCGCCACCGGCAGCCCGAGCAGCCGCCCGAACGCGGCCGCCTCCTTGACGTTGCCGAGGTCGGGCGAGACCACGACCGCGTTGCCGAGGTCGTACTGGCGGAAGTGCAGGGCGAGCTCGCGCAGCGCGTGCAGGTGGTCCACCGGCACGCTGAAGAACCCGTGCACCTGCGGGGAGTGCAGCGCCATCGCCAGCACCCGGCCGGCCCCGGCCGTCACCAGCAGGTCGGCCACCAGCCGGGCCCCTATGGAGATGCGGGGCGCGTCCTTCTTGTCCGAGCGGGCGTAGGCGTAGTAGGGCATGACCACGGTGGTGCGGGCGGCCGAGGCGCCCCGCGCGGCGTCGAGCATCAGCAGCAGCTCGACGAGGTGCTCCTGAACCGGCGTCACCAGGGGCTGGATCAGGAAGACGTCCCGCTCGCGGCAGTTCTCCTGCAGCTGGACCTCGAGGCAGTCGGTGGAGAAGCGGCTGACCCGGACCGGATGCAGCGGGACACCGAGGTGCGAACACACTTCGGCGGCCAGCTCGCGGTGGGCGCTGCCGCTGAAGACGGCGATGTCGCGCATGGGTATGGTCCTCCGTCGCTCGGGCGGTGTCGCTCCCATGGTCGCAGAACCCATGATCGATGCGCGAGGGCTGGAGCCGTCGGTGGCGCGGTACGGGGGGCCGGCCGGCGGGCGCCGCGGCTGATGCGCCGTCAGCCGCGTGAGCCTTTCAGCGGGGGAGCACGATGGCGGTCAGGATCAGGTCCTCGCGCACCAGCCAGCGCCCGGTGAACCCGGTCAGCTCGCGGCCTTGGAACAGTGGCCCGGGCACACCCAGCCTGGCGGTGAACCGCCCGTGCTCCGGCTCGAACGTCACCGCCGCGTCCTCGAAGTCGAGCCAGCGTTCGGCGAGCGGGTACCAGGCCTTGTAGACGGCCTCCTTGGCGCAGAAGAGCAACCGGTCCCAGTGCACCGACGGCTCGATCCCGGCCAGCCGCTCCAGCCGGTCGCGTTCCTCCGGCAGGCTGATCAGCTTGAGCAGGCCGTCCGGCAGCTCGGCGTTGGGCTCGGCGTCGATGCCGATGGTGGCGATCTGCGCGGTGCGCGCGAGCACCGCGCCGCGGTAGCCGGCGCAGTGCGTGATGCTGCCGATGATCCCGGCCGGCCAGAGCGGCTCGCCGCGCGGGCCGGCCGGGATCGCCCGGGGCGGCAGGTCGAGCCGGGCCAGGGCGCGGCGGGCGCAGGCGCGGCCGGTGGCGAACTCGGCGCGGCGGGAGGGCACCGCGCGCTCGACCCGCTCGACCTCACCCGGCAGCGGCTCCTCGCCGAGGTCGCGCCGGGTGTCCACGGCCACGGCGGGCTCGGGCACGATCGTCGCGATCAGGGCGGGCGCCCCGTCGTCGCGGAGCGGCTGCGTCGGGGTCGCGGACTGGGCGCTTTCCATGGCAATGATCGTAGACACCGGGCGGGCCGCGGTACACCGCGGGCGGCCGCGACGGCGCCGTCGGGCCGCGCCGCCGCGTGCGGCCCAGATCGACATTCCCCGGTGGTTTCCTGAAGGAGGGCCAAGAATTCGCGCCCTCACACGCTCGAGACGGAAAATCCACCTCAACCATTCCCTTCCGCGATACGTGTGTGTTGTCATAGGGAGCCCACAGGGCATGGGCTTCGCTCGAGGGGGCGCGACTATGACTGAGGCAGGCAAAGACGCCGGCCGTGGAGCGGGTGGGGGCGCGGAGCGCACCTGCCGTTTGCCGTACCTGCTACGGGAACCGGTGGGCCGTGAGCGCGAGTCTGCGTGGCTGGACGAGGTCTCGGCGCCCGGGCCGGCGGTGGGCGGTGCCGCGCCGCAGGTCGCCGCTTCGGCCGCGGTCGCGCTCGTCACCGGCCCGGCCGGGGTGGGCAAGACCGCGTTGGCCGTGCACTGGGCCGGGCACGCGCGCGCCCGCTTCCCGGACGGCCTGCTCTACGCGGATCTGCGCGGCCGCACGGCGGCGCCGGAGCGGTCGGCCGAGGTGCTCGGCCGCTTCCTGCGCGCGCTCGGCACCGCGGCGGAGCAGCCGCCGAAAGACCCGGGCGAAATGCTCCTGCATTACCGCTCGCTGCTCAAAGACCGCAGAATTCTCATCGTGCTCGACGACGCCGCATCAGTCACACAAGTCAGCTCACTGCTTCCGGACATTGGACCTTGCATGGTGATGGTCACCAGTCGCACCGAGCTCACCGGGATCGAAGGCGCGCGGCATCTCATGCTCGACGCCGTCGACTTCACCCCCGCCTACCGCGCCCTGCCGAAGCCGGCCCGGCGCCTGCTGCGCCTGCTCGGCCTGCACCCCGGGCCCGAGCTGTGCCTGCCCGCCGCGGCCGCACTGGCCGGCCTCGAACCGGCGCACACCCAGCCGCTGCTCGACGCGCTCGCCGAGGCCGGGCTGATCGAGTCGCTGCCGACGATCCCGGCGCGGCTGCGCCTGCCGGACGCCGTCGCCGCCTTCGCCCTGGCGCGAGCCGAGCGGGAGGAGCCGGCCGAGGAGCTCAGGGTCGCGCGACGGCGGGTGCTGCAGTGGTACCTGCACGGCTCCTATCTGGCGAGCGGGCACGCCGACCTGGACTGCTACCGCGCCGTCGAGCTCTCCTTCACCATGGCCCGGCACCGGCCGCCGGTGATCGCGGGCCCGCGCGCGGCCCTGGAGTGGTACGACCGGGAGTGGACCAACCTGCTCTCGGCGCTCGACGCGGCCGAGGAGCACGGCTTCCCCGACCTGCTCTGGCAGCTCGCCGCGACGCTGCGGCACGCGTACCTGCGGCCGGACCGGGTGGAGGCCTGCCTCGCGCTGCAGCGGATCGCGCTCGCCTCGGCCCGCCGCCGGCGCAACCGGCACGCCGAGGCGGTCACGCTCGACAGTCTCGCCCTCGCGCTGCGCCGGGCCGGCCGGCTCGAGGAGGCCGGGGAGGCCAACCGCTCGGCCATCGCGCTCTGGCAGCTGCGCGGCGAGCGGCTGCCCGAGGCGCTGGCCCGGCTGACCCAGGCGCGGCTGCTGGCGGACGAACGCGACTGGTCGCACGCCGTCCCGCTCGGCTGGGCGATCGTGGCGAGCGCGGAAGGCCTCGGCGAGCGGCGGCTCGAGGCGGCGGCCCTCGGCCTGTTGGCCGAGGGGTACGCCGAGACCTGCCGGTTCGAGGAGGCAAGGCTGCTGCTGCACGAGGCGGTGGCGATCTACCGCGCCGAGCCGTGGGCGGTGGGCCTGGCCGACGCCCTGTGGAACACCAGCAGGGTACTGCGCCAGGTCGGCCGCCCGGCCGCCGCGCTCGGCCCGGCCCGGGACGCGCTGGCGCAGGCCGAGCTCACCTCGGACGGCGTCCGGCAGGGCCGCACCCTGCTCGAGCTCGCCCGGGTCTGGCACGCGAACGGCCACGACGAGAAGGCGCTGGCCACCTTCCAGCGTGCCACCGCCCAGGCGCGGCTGTGCCTGGACCGCGGCGGCGAGGCGCGGGCCCTCGGCAGCGTCGCCGAGTACTACCGCGCCCACGGCGACCTGAGCGCGGCGCACGCGTTCGACGAGCGGGCGGTCGAGATCTCCCGCATCGCCGGCGACCGCTGGCAGCTGGCGCTGAGCCTGGATCAGGCGGCCGAGACGCTCGATCGGCTCAAGCAGAGCGTGGCGGCGCGGCGGGCGCGGCAGGAGGCGTACGCCTTGTTCGAGCCGTTCGACGAACCGCGGGCGCACCAGGCGCGGGGCGCACTCGCCGGCGCGCTCGACCCGGGACCACCTTCTAGGCTGAACCACAGAGACCGGCGGACCGTGCACGACGGCGGGCCCGGCTAGCAGCCGGCTAGCGCCGTCGGCCTTCGCCCGCGCACCGCGCACCGCGACCTCCGGGTGGCACCGCAACCCCGCGCAGCGCGCGACCCGGCCACGGCGCAACCCCTGTGAGGACCATGATGACCGAGCGTTCCGCCTTCTCCCCCGACGATCTCGCCGTGCCGCTGATCCAGGCGCCGATGGCCGGCGGGCCGTCCGCTCCGGTGCTCGCCGCGGCGGTCGGCTCTGCCGGCGCGCTCGGGTTCCTGGCAGGCGGGTACCTGCCGACGGCGACGCTGGGCGCGCAGATCGTCGAGCTGCGGGCGTCGCTCGGCGGCGGCGTGCCGTTCGGCGTCAACCTGTTCGTGCCGCAGCCGGTGGCCGAGCCGCACGCGGTGGCCGCGTACCGTGAGGGGCTGGCGGCGGAGGCCGAGCAGCTCGGCGTCACGCTGCCGGAGCCGGATCTCGAGGACACCGGCGACTGGGCGGAGAAGATCAGCCTGCTGCTTCAAGACCCGGTGCCGGTGGTCTCCTTCACCTTCGGCCTGCCCGAGGCCGAGGTGATCGCTCGACTGCGCAGCCAGGGCACATACACCGTGGCCACGGTGACGACGCGCGACGAAGCACGCGCGGCCCAGGCAGTCGGCGTGGACGCGTTGTGCGTGCAGGGTCCTGAGGCGGGCGGCCACCGGGGCACGTTCGACCCGGCTGCCGCTCCGTCGACGACCTCGCTCGACGAACTCCTCGGCCAGGTCTCCGCGGTCGTCGATCTCCCGCTCATCGCCGCGGGCGGCGTCAGCACCGCGAAGGACGTGGCCCGGCTGCGCGCCGCGGGCGCGCGGCTCGTCCAGGCGGGCACGGCGTTCCTGCGCGCGGACGAGGCCGGGACGCAGCCGTTGCACCAAGCGGCGTTGGCCGACGAGCGGTTCACCGAGACCGTGCTCACCCGGGCGTTCTCGGGTCGCTGGGCCCGCGCCCTGCGCAACGGCTTCACCGACCGTCATCCGCACGCCCCCGCCGCGTACCCGGCGCTGCATCAGCTGACGAGTCCGCTGCGGGCCGAGGCGGTGCGGCGCTCGGACGCGGACTGGCTCAGCCTCTACGCCGGAGTCGGCTTCCGTGCGGCGCGAGCGGAGCCGGCCGCAGCGATCGTCGCGCGGCTGAGCGCCGCGGCGTAGGGCATGATGGCGCGCATGCAGAGCACGGGTGAGCGGACGACCGACGATCCCCCGGCCGTCGCCGGCGCTGCGACCGCGGCGCGCAGGCGGGCGGAGTTGGTCGAGGCGATCGAGTCGGGCGCCACGCCGAAATGGCTGATGTTCTGGGGCCACCGGCCGGAGCGGGACGGGTCGATCGGCAAGGGCTGCCTCTCCCAGTGGTGGCCGTGCCGCTTCTCCGTGGACGGCGTCGCCTACTCCTCGGCCGAGCACTGGATGATGGCCGGCAAGGCCCGCCTGTTCGAGGACGAGCAGGCGCTCGCCCGCATCCTGGCGGCCCCGACGCCGGCCGAGGCGAAGAACCTGGGACGCACCGTGCGCGGCTTCGACGACGACCGCTGGGCCGACGCCTGCTTCGACCTGGTGGCGGCGGGCAACGTGGCGAAGTTCGGGCAGGACCCGGCCCTGCGCGACTACCTGCTCGGCACCCGGGCACGGGTGCTGGTCGAGGCCAGCCCGGTGGACCGGGTCTGGGGCATCGGCCTCGCCGCCGACGACCCGCGCGCCGCCGACCCGCGCCGGTGGCGCGGCGGCAACCTGCTCGGCTTCGCGCTGATGCAGGCGCGCGAGGAACTCGCCGCACTGCAGACACACGAGTAGCCGAGCGCCGCCGACTGAGCGCTCGGATACGATTCCTTCACAGAATTCTCATACATCCTTCACAGCACACTCATATCGCCTCTATGGTTCTGCGATCGGGTATCGGCAGACGACTGAGGGGAACCGCACGTGCTCCAGGACTACGCCACCGGCACCGTGGCATCGGCGGACGGGACGAAGATCGGCTTCAGGTACCGCGGGAGCGGACCGGCTGTGGTGCTGGTGCACGGCTCGATGGAATCAGGGCTCAACCACGTGGCGCTGGCCGACGCGCTCGCGGACCGGTACACGGTCTTCCTGCCGGACCGGCGCGGGCGCGGACTGAGCGGTCCGCACGCGGCGGACCACAGCCTGGCCACCGAGGTCGCCGACATCCACGCGGTGGTGGCGCAGGCGGGGGCGAGCCGGATATTCGGAGTGAGCGCGGGCGGCCTGGTCGCGCTCGCGACCGCGCGCCGGCACGGCCGCCTGATCGACAAGGTCGCGCTCTACGAGCCGGCGCTCGTGCTCGCCGACTCCTTCTACGACAACGCCTGGCTGCCCCGGTTCGACGCGCAGATCGCCGCCGGCAAGGTCACCGCGGCCATGGTCACCTCGATGTTCGCGCTACGCCTGGCCCCGACCGGTCTGAAGGTCATCCCGCGCCCGCTGCTCGCCGCGCTCACCGGCATGATGCTCAGCGGCGAGGACAAGGCCGCCGGTCCCGGCGACGTCACCATGCGCCGCCTCGCCCCGACCATCCGGTACGAGGGCGTCATCATCGGCGAGGCCAAGGGCACCGAAGCGGAATACGCCGACGTCGCCGCCGAGGTGCTGCTGCTCAGCGGCGGCAGAGGCCTGGCATGGCTCCGCCCCGGCCGCGACGCGCTCGTTCGTACGCTGCCTCACTCGCGGACGGTGGAGTACCCCGAACTGGACCACGGCGGCTCCAGCGACGTCACGAAGGCGAACCCCAAGGGGCGGCCCGACTTGGTTGCCCGGGACCTCAGCAAGTTCTATGCCTAGACGCGCCTGCTACCTCGGCCCTGGCACCTACGCTTCGCTACGGTGCCGGGGCCTACGTACGGGCGCACGGCAACCTGTTGCTTTTTGGGGCACGGCCCCAAGCCCCGCGCCGGGGACACCCCGGACCCCGCGCATGGCTTGGGCGGGTGGTGAGGGATGGTCGGCGGCTGGGCGAGGGCTGGGGCTGCGCAGGATGACGGGGAGTATCAGGGCTCGTAGGCTCTGCGGGTTCTGGGTAGGCGGCGCAGCGATGTCCGTGTTTGCTGGGGTCCGTGCGAGAAGTGGGCGCGGGTGCGCTGACCTGGGCGGGGAATCGGGGCGGGTGGGGGCGCTCACCTGAGCGGCGTAGCTGCGATTTGTCCGGAATGCGGCGATTATCGGATCGTGTCAGATTTGGTCTTGCCCCAGTCAAAACACTCTCAAGGAGGAGACATGGGCAAGAAGGGAAAGGCTCAGCGCAAGCCCGCTCGGGCTCAGCAGCAGGCCGCCCGTCCCGGCCAGGACGCCTTCGGCGAGGCCGATGAGCGTTCGGCATATCCCGGCCAGTCGCAGCGGTCTGACGCCATGGGCGAGACCGGCGAGCGTTCCGCGCAGCCGGGACGTGGCCAGGGCCAGCGCGCGAAGCGCCCCGGGCAGAAGGGCGCGAATGTCTGACGGGACTGATTCGCGCTAGGTAGGCCCTGCACGGGGCGCGCCCAACGGGTGCGCCCCGTTTGCATGCGCGGAACAGGGCTGCGGGGAACGGGGGCGGGCGCGCTTTCGGCTAGGAGTTGCCGCGCGGGGGCAGCGGGGGGCGGCGGCGGTCGGGGCGGGGGGTGGAGGTGGGCGGCTCCGCGGCGGCCGGGCGCTTCTCGAGCAGGTCGAGGGCCACCTGCACGGCCGCCTCCAGCTGCGTGTTGCGGCCGGATTCCCAGTCCAGCGGGCCGCGCACGACCTCCACGTCCGGCTCGACGCCGTGGTTCTCGATGCCGAAGCCCACGCCGGGGAACCACGCGGCGTTGCGCGGGACGGTGATCTGGGTGCCGTCCACCAGCGTGTGGCGCCCGGTCATCCCCACCACGCCGCCCCAGGTCCGCTGGCCGACCACCGGGCCGAGGCCGAGCTCGCGGAAGGCCGCGACGATCACGTCGCCGTCCGAGCTGGTCGCCTCGTCGGCGATCGCCACGACCGGGCCGCGCAGCGCGTCGCGCGGGTAGCGGGCCGGGCGCCGGCCGCGGGTGAAGTCCCAGGCCAGCACCTTCCGGCTGAGCTTGTCGAGCACCAGCTGGGAGACGTTGCCGCCGGCGTTGCCGCGCACGTCGAGGACGAGGGCCGGGTAGTTGAACTCGCGGCGCAGGTCGCGGTTGAACTGGGCCCAGCCGGAGCCGCCGAGGTCCGGGATGTGCAGGTAGCCGCAGCGGCCTTCACTCAGTTGGCGTACTTTCGCGCGGCGCTGCAGCACCGTGTCCTGGTAGCGGACCGGCCGCTCGTCGCTCAGCGGGGTGACCGCGATCCGGCGCAGCGAGCCGTCCGCCGCGGTACGCAGCACCACCTCGATCGTGGTGCCGCCGGTGCCGGCGAGCAGCGGAAGCGGGCCGAGCAGCGGGTCCGGGGCGCGGCCGGCGATCTCCACCACCTCGTCGCCGGGCCGCACGCCGTGCGCGGCGAGCGGGGCGCGGGCGCGCGGGTCGGAGGACTCGCCGGTCAGCACCCGGTCGATCAGCCAGCGGCCCTGCTCGTCGCGGTGCACGTCCACGCCGAGCAGGCCGAGCGGACGCTGCGGCCGGGCCGGCCCTTCTCCGAGCCGCGAGGCGACCACGTAGGCGTGCGAGGTGCCGAGCTCGCCCAGCAGCTCCTGCAGCACGTCGCTGAAGTCGTCCGGGCTGGCCACCCGGGCGATCAGCGGCTCGTACTGCTCGGTCAGCGCGTCCCAGTCGAGCCCGCACATGCCCGGGTCCCAGTACTGGTCGCGCACCACGCGCGCGGCCTCGCGGTAGGCCTGGCGCCATTCGGCCGCCGGGTCCACCGTGTGCGTGATCCGCCGCAGGTCCACGGTGAACGCGCGGTCCGGGTCGGCGATGCTCAGCACGCTGAGTTCGCCGTCGCTCAAGTACACCAGGGCGGTGCCGTCGCCGGAGACCGCGTACGCGTCGACGTCCTCGGCCAGCACCTCGGTCTGGCCGGCGTCGAGGTCGAAGTACTCGAGCACGGGCTGGCCGGACAGGTCGTCCGGGTTGGCGAAGGTCTGGCCGAGCGCGCCGGAGATGGGCCAGCGCAGCCACACCACGCCGCCGTCCACCGGCGCCGGATCCGAGTACTTCGAGGCGATCACCGGGAACGGCAGCAGCCGCTCCACCAGCGCGTCCGGGTCGACCCGGACGGTGCCGTCGTTGGCCGGCGGGGCCAGCGCGGTGCCGTCCGGGGCGCGGCCCTCGACCGGGATGGAGAAGGGCGCGAGCACGTCCACGGCCAGCGGCACCAGGTAGGGCCGGCAGCCGAGCGGGAAGGACATGTCGCCGGTGTGCACGTCGTGCACCGGATCGAAGCCGCGCCAGGAGAGGAAGACCAGGTAGTGCCCGTCCCGGGTGAAGCAGGGTCCTTCGTCCTCGAACCGTCCGGTGGTGACGTCGTAGATCTTGTCGGACGCGGCGATCTGCACCAGCCGGATCCGCCGCAGCGACTTGTGCGCGACCGCCTGCGACCAGGCCAGCCACTTCGAGTCGGGCGAGAAGGCGAGGCCGGTGAGCGGGCCGTAGGCGGAGCGGACCACGTCGCGCACGGCCCCGTCCGCGGCCTGCACCAGCAGCAGCCGGCCGTCGCTGGTGGCGACGGCGAAGACCGAGCCGTCGGGCGCGGCGGTGAACGCGACCACGCGTCCGATCGCGCCGCGGGCGATGACCCGCGGCGCGGGGACGGGCGGCGGCTGCTCCCAGCCGCCGGTGTCGGCCACGTCGCCCGGCCCGAGCCGGTCGGCCGGGGCGCTGTGCCCGGGCGAGGGCGCGATCGCGATCTCGTCCTCGCCCTCGGCGTCGCTGACCCAGGCGACCTCGTCCGCGCCGATCAGCGCCGGCAGCCGGTTGTGCACGCCCGGCGTGTCGGCCAGGACCCGGGCCGGGCCGTCGTGGTGGGTGAGCCAGTAGAGGCTGCCGCGCACCTGCACCACGCTCGCCCGGCCGTCCCGGTCGCAGTCGAAGCCGCCGAGGTTGTAGGACGCGGGGACCTGATACGGGCGGCGTCCGGTGCGGGCGCCGCCGAGCGGGATGTCGAGCGCGCGCGGGGCCGGGTGTTCCAGGCTCTCGAGCAGGTAGAGGTCGCCGGCGTGCTGGTAGACCACGCGTTCGCCGTCGGTGGCCGCGTTGCGGGCGTAGAAGGTGTCGTGGTCGCTGTGCCGGCGCAGGTCGGTGCCGTCGGGACGGCAGGAGTAGAGGTTGCCGATGCCCTCGTGGTCGGACAGGAAGGCCACCCGCAGCGGTCCCCCGCCGCCGTCTTCGCCGCCGATGAGCATGGGCGCGGCCAGGTGGCCGCCGATGCCCTCGAGCAGCCGCTGCCCGTCCAGCCAGAGACGTCCGGTCGCGCCGCCCCGGTAGCGTTTCCAGCCCGCCGGCTCGTGCGACGGGGTGCCGGTGAGCAGCAGCACGTGTTCGGAGGTGACGGCGGCTTCGGACACCGGCCCCCAGGGCAGCCGGCTGGCGAGCGAGCCGTCCAAGGGCAGCGAGTACGCCCACGTATAGCGGCTGAAGGGCTGGTGGAACGAGGAGACGCCGAGGATCTGACCGCCCGGCAGCCAGCCGAGCACGCGCGTGTCGTCGCTGCCGGACCAGCTCAGCCGCATCGCCGGGCCGCCCTCGACCGCGGTGGTCCACACCTCCGGCGTCGGGGCGAGCCAGCTCGTCCAGGCCAGGGTGGCGCCGTCCGGCGAGATCCGCGGGTTGGCCACCCGCATCCGGTCCGCGGTCACCCGCCAGGCGCGGCCCACCGAGCCGTCGGCGGCGAGCGCGGCGAGCCAGACGTCGTCCTCGGCCACGAAGGTCAGCAGCGAGCCGCGAACGTGGGGATAGCGCAGGTAGCCGGGCCCGTGTTCGCTGCGCGACTGCATAGATCAATGCTTGGACAGTCCCGGGGCCCGGGCAACCGTGGTCGTCCGGAAGATTCCTACGGCGCCGGTTTGCGCCCCACCGCGACGTACCCGGAGTAGCGGGCCACGTCCGCGCCGAGCGGGTCGGGCCGGTCGTCGGCCGGATCGGGGCGCCAGTGGATGATGTCCACCAGGCCCGGCTCGGCCAGTTCGTACCCGGTGAACAGCTCGGCCACCTCGGTCTTGCTGCGGAAGGTGAGCCGGTGGCTGGCGCGGGTGTAGAGCTGGGAGGCGCCGCGGGCGTTCTCCGGCTGGTAGTCGGCGGTGCCGTGGCTGACGGCGAGGTACGAGCCCTGAGCCGTGACGTCGCGGTACGCGCGGACCAGGCCGGGGGCGTCGTCCTCGGCCGAGACGAAGTGCAGCACGGCCAACATGATCACGCCGACCGGGCGGCTCAGGTCAAGGAAGTCGGGCACCACGGAGTGCTTCATCACGGTGTCCACGTCGCGCAGGTCCGCGTGCACGACGGTGGCGTTGGGCACGTCCTGGAGCAGCACGATGCTGTGCGCGATGGCGACCGGGTCCACGTCCACGTAGACGGTCCGCGCCTGCGGGTTGAGCGCGAGGGCGATGTCGTGGGTGTTGCCGCCGGTGGGTATGCCGGAGCCGAGGTCGAGGAACTGGTCCACGCCCATGCTGCTGAGGTAGCCGACGGCGCGGTGCAGGAAGGCCCGGTTGGCCCGGGCGATCTGCGGCATGTCGGGCCAGTTGCGCAGGTTCTCCTCGGCCAGGGTGCGGTCCGCGGCGAAGTTGTAGGAGCCGCCGAGGTAGAAGTCGTACATGCGGGCGGCGGAGGGCCGTTCGATGTCCACCTCGTCGGGTACCCAGGCGGGACGGTGGTTCGACACAGCGGCCTCCTGCGTTCTCACCGGCCCGTCTCGATGCGCCGGGCCCGACGGGTTGTCACTTGATGCGATCGTACCCTTCCGCACGGTCGCTCGACGAGGGGTGGGCGGACCCGCTTCAGGGCGAGCGGAGGGCGTGCGGAAGGGTACGGCTGCGGCGCGGGCCGCGCGGGTGACGGCCGATCAGGCGGCCGGCCAGCCGCCCTGCTGCGGCGGCTGCTGGTAGGGCTGCTGCGGCGGCTGCGGCTGCGCGGGCTGGCCGTACTGCGGTGCGTACTGCTGCGGCGGGTAAGGCTGCTGCGGGTATTGCTGGGGCGGGTACGGCTGCTGAGGCTGCTGATACTGCGGCTGCTGGTACTGCGGCTGGGCGGGCCGGGCCTGCGGCGGCACCGCGCCGTACGGCTGCTGCGGCGGGTAGGGCTGCTGCGCGGCGTTGAACTGGGGCGGGTACGGGGTGTTGCCCGGAGGGAAGGGACCGGCGCCGGCCACGGCCGCCGGGCCGGTCGCCGTGGCGCCGCGCCGCTGCCGGATCCGGATCTCGCTGGCCAGCCAGAACCCGCTGCCGGCGATCATCAGCGGGCCGACCACGAACATGATGACGGCTTCGCGGTGGTTGGAGGACTCCTGGTCGGACAGGCTCCGGTTGCTCGTCTCGCCGTGGTCGGTGACCTCGCAAGTGTCGCCCTGCTGCATGGTCTGGCCGCCGCAGTCGGCCGGGTTGGCCCAGGTGGCCTTGGCGATGAGGATGAGCGCGGCGCCGAAAACGATGCCCAGCACCGAGTAGATCAGGCTCTTGGTGGTGCCGGAGCGTATGGTGGATCTGCTAGCCATAACGGGTCGGTCTCCGAGCGGTCGAAAGGACAGGATGCGCAGGCCGCTCCCGACGCCCCGTCCGCGGCTCCGCCGACCCGGACTCAGCCGGGACTGGCGGGCATGGTACCGCGGGCCGGACTCGCAGTGCACTTATGTTCAATAGTCTGAGACGTCACCAGTCGAAGTCCAGGCCCTGCGCGTCGGCCGGGGTGGCGCTCAGCCCGCTCGGGCTGCTGTAGCCGCTGATGGTCATGCCGATGTTCGAAGGCGCCGAGCCGACCGGGACCTGGCCCGCGGCGATGTCCTTGACCTGCACCGTCGAGGTCTCGGAGAAGTAGGCCTCGCCGTTGCCGGAGACCCCGCCGAAGTCGCCGTTGACGGTCTCGATCGACCCGTCCGAGTTGAGCGCGGTGACGAGGCCGACGTGGTCGGCGAAGGTGCCGTGGGTCTTGCCGGATGGCACGACCACGTCGTAGACGACCGCGTCGCCCACCCGCGGGCGGTAGGACGGGTCGGTGTGCAGGGTGCCGTGGTCGACTCCGTAGTTGTAGAAGCTCACCGCGCCCGCGTCGAGGTTGCCGGTGCCGGTGATGGTGGAGCCGGAGGCGTTCTGCCAGATCCACTTGGCGAAGTCCGCACACCAGTACTCGGCCGTGCCCTGGTTCCCGGTGCAGCTCGTGCCGAACGCCGAACCGCCGAGCGAGTTGGGCGCCGGGTTGACCTGCGAGCACGTGCCGGCGCCCTTGCCCGCGTTCGCCAGCGCCAGCGCGGCGACGTCGCCGGAGTCGGTCGCCCACGCTGCCGCCGGCGTCAGCACCGCGATACCCGCGGCAAGCAGGGCGGCGGCCGGAAGAGTACAGACATGACGGTACATACCGGGGATTATCCGTCCTTTCGCCGACGGAGCGGCGCCGTGCGCGGGCGTTTCGCCGACATTCGCCGGCGTACTCACCCCGTCAGGCCGCCGCCCCGAGCGCGGGCAGCTCCGGCACCGCGGCGAGCAGGGCCCGGGTATACGGGTCCTGCGCTCGCGCGAGCTCGGCCGCGGGCAGGATCTCGACCACCCGTCCGGCCTCCATCACCGCGATCCGGTCACTCACCTGGCGCACCACGGCCAGGTCGTGCGCGATGAACACCAGGGTGAGCTCGAACTCGTCGCGCAGCTCCCGCAGCAGCCTGACCACCTGCGCCTGGGTGGTCACGTCGAGCGCGGAGACCGGCTCGTCGCACACCACCAGCCGCGGCCGCAGGATCAGGGCCCTGGCGATCGCGGCGCGCTGCCGCTGCCCGCCGGAGAGCTGGTGCGGATAACGGTGGTAGAGCCCGCGGTCGAGGCCGACCCGCTCGAGGATCTCGCCGACCGACGCGGTCAGCCGCTCGCGGTCCTTCTCCCCCTGCACCCGCAGCGGCTCCGCGATCGACTCGCCGACGCTGCGCCGGGGGTTGAGCGAGGAGGCCGGGTCCTGGAAGATCAGCTGCATCTCGCGGCGGTGCTGACGCAGGGCCCTGCCGCGCCAGGAGTCGAGCGGGCGGCCGTCGAACTCGATCGTGCCCGCGGTCGGCTGCTGCAGCCGGACGAGCGAGCGGCCGAGCGTGGTCTTGCCGCTGCCGCTCTCCCCCACGATGCCGAGCGACTCGCCCTCGCGCAGCTCCAGGTCGACGCCCGCCACCGCGCGGGTCTGCGCCGCCCCGCGCTTGGCCGGGAAGGTCACCTCCAGCCCGCGCACGCGCACCAGCGGCCGCCGGGCCGCGTCGGCCGGCTCGCGCTGCGGCAGTTCGGCGTCCAGCCGGGGGATCGCGGCGAGCAGCGCCTGCGTGTACGGGTGCTGCGGCGTGGTCAGGACCTCGCCGACCGGCCCGCGTTCGACCTGCTCGCCGGACTTGAGCACGAGCACCTCGTCCACGTTGCCGGCCACCACGGCCAGGTCGTGGCTGATCAGGATCATGCTCATGCCGGTCTCGCGGCGCAGCTCGGAGAGCAGTTCGAGGATCTGCGCCTGCACTGTGGCGTCGAGCGCGGTGGTCGGCTCGTCGGCCACCAGCACGCGCGGCTCGAGTGCGATCGCCATGGCGATCAGGGCCCGCTGCCGCATGCCGCCGGAGAACTCGTGCGGGTACGCGCGGTACTTGCCCGCCGCGTCGATGCCCACCTTCTCCAGCGCCTCGGCCGCCCGCGCCGCGGCCTGCTTGCGGCCCTCGCCGAAGTGCAGCCGGCGCACCGTCGCGATCTGCTCGCCGACCCGGCGGTACGGGTCGAGGCTGGTCAGCGGCTCCTGGAAGATCATGGCCAGTTCGCGGCCGCGGATCCGGCGCAGCGTGCGCTCGTCCGCGGAGTTCACCTCGATCTCGTCCTCGACCTCGCCCCCGGCCGAACGGGGACGCACCAGGATCCGGCCGCCGACCCGCGCCGCCGTGCCGCGGTGCAGACCGAGCAGAGCCAGCGCCGCGGCCGACTTGCCCGAGCCGGATTCGCCGACCAGACCGAGCGCCTGACCCTGGGCCAGCTCGAAGCTGAGGCCGGCCAGGGCGGTCGCCTCGGGTCGGCCGGGGCCGCCGGGGAAGGCCACCCGCAGGTCCTCGACCCGAAGCGGCGCCGTCCCGGAGGTGTGCGGGTTCTGCGTCATGCCAGCCTCACTCGGGGGTCGAGCACCGCGTAGAGCACGTCGGCGACGGCGTTCGCGGCGATGATCAGGGTCGCGGCCAGCAACGTGATCCCGGTGACCACGGGCAGGTCCACGTTGGTCGCCGAGTCCACCATGAGCTTGCCCAGGCCCGGCAGGCCGAACAGGGACTCGGTGAACACGGCGCCGGCCAGCACCCCGCCGATGTCCACGGCGGCCATGGTGGCGAGCGTGGGCAGCGCGCCGCGCACCGCGTGCCGTAGCACCACCCGGCGCTCGCTGTAGCCGTACGCGCGCAGGGTCCTGATATGGTCCTGGCCGAGCGACTCGAGCACCCCGGCCCGGGTCAGCCGGAGGTAGCCGCCGGCCGTGACCAGCGCGATGGCGAGCCAGGGCAGCAGCAGGTTCTGGAACCACTGCCCCGGGTTCTGGGTGAGCGGCACGTACGTCGGGAACGGCAGCACCTGGAACCAGACGCAGAACACGAGCAGCAGCAGCAGGGCCAGCACGAACAGCGGCGTGGCGCTGAAGGTCATCGCCACGGTCGTGGTCACCCGGTCGCGCAGGCCGTTCGGGCGCAGCGCCGCGAACAGGCCGAAGCCGATGCCGACAGCGAGCCAGATCACCGAGGCGCCGACGGCCAGCGAGAGGTCCACCGGCAGGCGGTCCAGCAGCATCTGGGTGACCGGCTCGTTGCTCTGGAACGAGAAGCCGAGACAGGGCGCGGAGCACCAGGTGGTGCCCACCCCGTTGTCGTAGCGGTGCCCGACGAACAGGGAGCTGATGAAGGTCCAGAACTGCGCGACGATCGAGCGGTCCAGCCCCATCGAGTGGCGCACCTGGGCGAGTTCGCCCGCGTCGCAGCGCTTGCCGCAGGCGAGCACGGCCGGGTCGCCCGGCATCAGGTAGAAGAGCCCGTAGACGAGGGCGGAGAGCACGAGCAGCACCGCGAGCGCCGAGAGCAGGCGGCGGAACAGGAAGACGATCACCGCGTCTCGCTCCTCGGGTCGGCCGCCCTGCGTACCGCTTCACCCAGACCGGTGAAGATCAGCACGCACAGCAGCAGGGTCACGGCCGGCACAAGCACGTAGGTCGGGTCGGCCTGGAACCAGTCGGCGGCGCTCGAGAGCATCTGCCCCCAGCTCGGTGTGGGCGGCTGCACGCCCAGGCCGAGGAAGGAGAGGCCCGCCTCGGCCACCATGTTCCCCGGCAGCGCCAGCGCCGTGTAGGTGGCCACCGGCGCGGCCAGGCCGGGCAGGATCTCGCGCAGGGCGATCCGCCAGGTGCTCGCGCCGTAGAGCCGGGCGGCCGAGACGAAGTCGCGCTCGCGCAGCACCAGCGTCTCGGCACGCACGATCCGGGCGGTGGCCGCCCAGCCGAGGCCGGCCAGGATCAGGCACAGCAGCAGCGGCCGCGAGAAGGTCTGCGGCACCACCGCCAGCAGGGCGATCGCGAAGAAGAGGTAGGGCAGGGCCAGGGCCAGGTCGGTGAACCGGCTCAGCACCCCGTCGATCCACCGGTTGCCCAGTCCCGCGGCCAGCCCGATGAGCAGGCCCAGCAGCAGCTGTCCGAGCGTGGCCCCGGCCGCCACCATGAGCGAGATCCGGGCGCCGTAGAGCAGCCGGGCGAACACGTCGCGCCCGGTGGCCGGCTCCACCCCGAGCCAGTGCGAGGAGCTGATCCCGCCGAAGGAGCCGAGCGGGCTGCCGCCGGCGGCCGAGTTCAGCAGGGTGTCGTGGTAGGTGTTCGGATCCTGACCTTCGAGCCCGGAGAGCACCGGGGCCAGGATCGCGGCCAGGACGAGCAGGAGGACGAGCACGAGCGCGGTCTTGCCGCCCGGCCTGGCCCACAGGCGGGCCAGGAGCACGGGCGGCTTGACCGTCTCGTCCGCCGACGGAGCCGGGGCGTCCGTCGGCGCGGCGATCAGGCTGGACATTCGCGTTCTACTTCTCTGCCGCTGCGGCGGCTACTTGACCGAGACCGAGGAGATGTCGTACCAGCCGCGCCACTGGTCCACGTACGTGTTCTTCACCGCGGTGCCGTGCAGCACGACGTCGTTCGCGGTGTAGAGCGGCACGGTCAGCGCGAGCTTGCCGATCTGGGCGTCGAGGTCGCCCCAGGCCTGCTGCGCCTTGGTGTAGTCGGTGATCTGGTTGATCTGGTCGATCTGCGCCTCGACCGCCTTGTCGTCGTACTGGGCGAGGTTGAAGTTGCCGCCGCCCTGCACGATGTCCCGGCCGTCGAAGATCGGGGTGAGGAACGGCGCGCCGCTCGGCCAGTCCGCGCCCCAGCTGAACAGGCTCAGCGCCGGCTCGGTGGTCGTGTTGGTCACGACGCTCTGGTAGTTCGAGTCGTCGATCGGGTCCAGCTTCAGGGTGATCCCGGCCTTGGCGTACGCCTGCTGCAGCGCGGCCGCGTCCTGCGGGTCGTTGTTGTCGTACGCCAGCTGGACGGTCAGCCCGTTCGGGTAGCCGGCCTGGGCCAGCAGCTGCTTGGCCTTGGCCGGGTCGCCGGTGGCACCGGCCGGGAAGTAGTCGTACGGGTGGTACGCGGCGCCGATGCTCGGCGGGGTGAACGTGGTCAGCGCGGTGGCCAGCTGGCTGCCGCCCTGGGCGTTGACCAGCGCGGTGCGGTCCACGGCGTAGGAGAAGGCCTCGCGCACCGACTGGTTGTCGAACGGCGCCTTCTTGGTGTTGAACGCGAGGTAGGTCGTGTCCGGGAAGTTGCCGCTGGTCAGCCGGGACTTGAGGGCCGGCTGCGCGGAGGACCTGGCCAGGGTGGCGGCGTCCACGTCGGTGTCGGTGGTGATCGCGTCGGCGTCCTGGCCGACCGAGGCGGCGAGCCGCTGGTCGATCACCGTGGACGAGAGCCCGAGGCTGATGTCGATGGTGTCGGGGCAGGCCAGCCGCTGGGTGTCGGTGGTCTTGCTCCAGTAGGTGTTGCGGGTCAGGACCAGGTTCTTGCCCTTGTTGAAGGTCTTGATGGTGTACGGGCCGGAGGAGACCGGGGCGGCGTTGTAGTTCTTGCCGGTGTCCGAGGCCTTGGGCACCGGGGCGAACTGGGTCTCCGCGGCCAGGTACGGGAAGTCGCCCTCGGACTTGCGCAGGTGGAAGACGATGGTGTTCGTGTCCGGGGTGGCGATCGAGGCCAGGTCCGGGTTCGAGCCGTACGGGCCCTGGTAGGCCGAGCCGCCGATCAGCCAGTCGCGCAGGTAGGGCGGGCTGCCGGCGAGCTGCGAGGAGAAGGAGCGCTCGATGCCGTACTTGATGTCGGCCGTGGTGATCGGCTGCCCGTTCGCGTACTTCAGCCCGGATTTCAGGTGGTAGGTCCAGACGGTCGCGTTGTCGCTGGACTCGCCGGTGTCGGTGGCGAGGTCCGGCACCACGGTCCGGCCGTTGTCGCCGGCCACCGAGTCGCGGGTGGTCAGGGTGCGGAAGAGCAGGCGCGGGATGGCGCCGCCGCCGGAGGTGTAGAGCTCGGCCGGGTCCAGGCCGGTGTCCTCGGTGGCCTGGTCGAGCACCTGGAGGGTGCCGCCGGCGCAGGTGGCCGCGTCGAAAGCGGCGGCGGAGGCGGTGGAGCTCGAACTGCCGCAGGCGGCGGCGAGCGAACCGATCAACGCGGCGATTCCGGTGAAAGCGGCGAGCCGTATTCGTCGGGACACGAGGAATCCTTCTCTTTGCGAAAGGCGAAGTGATTCCGGGCAGGGCGAAGCCGAGCCCGGTGGTGATAAGCACGGTGGAGACGCGCGAACGAACGCGCGGAAAGCCGGTGAAAACGCCGCGGAAGACCACGAGAGCGGGTCTGCGGCGACTCGACGCCGGGGGCGGGACGGCCGGAAAGCCGTCCCGTCTGCGGCGGAGCTAGCGGGACATCAACACAGGATGTCGGCGACGCTGTGCGCGCTCATACCGATCAGAACGACCTCATGGGTCGTCGGTCGGGGCGCGCTCAGGTTCATGGTGGTGATTCTAAGAGCGGGCTGAGTACAGGGTCAAACCCCGCCCCCGCTCACTACATCACGGTTTCATCACTCCTTTCTCGAATTCGTTCACCGAGGCGTCGCGGATTACGGCAGGGCCCATTGCTGGTTGCTCGCGCCGCTGCAGGACCAGATCTCCAGTTGCGTGCCGGAGCCGCCGGATCCGGTGTCATCCAGGCACTTGCCCGACTGTGGGTTGACGAGTTCGCCGCTCGACAGCGGCTGCCAGTTCTGCGCGGCGGTGCCGTTGCAGGTGTAGAGATCGACCAGCGTGCCGTTGGCAGTGCCGGCGGCGACGACGTCGAGGCACTTCCCGAGCGCCTTGAGCGTGCCGTTCGGCTCAGCCGTCCAGCTCTGCGCGGTCGTGCCGTTGCAGGTGTAGACCTGGACCGGCGTGCCGTCCGCGCTGTTGTCGCTGCGCACATCGACGCAGAGCCCTGCGTAGCCGGTCACGGTGCCGGCCACCGCGGCCGGCGAGACCCACGACTGGTTGGAGGTGGCGCCGCAGGTCCAGATCTGTACCTGGGTGCCGGAGGCGCCGTAGCCGGTGTCGTCGAGGCACTTGCCGGACTGCGGGTTGAGCAGTTCGCCGTTGGACTGCGGTGTCCACACCTGGGCACCGGTGCCGTTGCACGTGTAGAGGTCGACCAGCGTGCCGTTGGCCGTACCGCCGCCGACGACGTCCAGGCATTTGCCGAGCGCCTGCACGGTGCCGTTGGCCTCCTCGGTCCATTGCTGGCCGTTGGTTCCGTTGCAGGTGTAGACCTCGACCTTGGTCGCGTCGGCGTTGCTGTCCGCGGCGATGTCGAGGCAGAGCCCTGTGTATCCGACCAGCGGTGTGGCAGCGATACCTCCGGTGGAGGCGACCACGGTCCAGGTGAACGTGGTGGAGGCCTGAGCGCCGTTACCGTCCTTGGCGGTGACGGTCACGGTGCTGGTGCCGGCGGTCGTCGGCGTGCCGGTGATGAGCCCGCTCGACGAGATCGACAGGCCGGAGGGCAGACCCGAAGCCGTGTACGTCGCGGTCTGCCCGGAGGTCGAGTCGCTCGCGGCGAGTTGCACGGACACGGCCGTGCCCGCCGAACCCTCCTGCGGGCCGGGGTTCGTCAGCGTGACCGGCTGCCCGAGCTGGGTCGAGGTCACCGAGAGCGTGCCGCTGAGCGGAAGCGAGCCGGTGGCGTCCGCGTCGCCGACGGAGATGCCGTAGCTGCCGGTGCTGGTCGCCCACGCGTTCGAGGACGTGTTCCAGTACTGCAGGTTCTGCTGCGCGAGCTGGAAGGTGACGGTCTGGCTGGCGCCGGCCGCGAGGTTGACGCGGGCGAAGCCCTCGAGCTGCCGTGGTGGCTGGCCGGAGGCGGACGGATCGGTGACATACAGCTGCGCCACGTCAGCGCCCGCGCGTGAGCCGGTGTTGGTGACGGTGGCAGTCACCGTGGCGGTGCCGCCCGCGGTGAGCGTGCCGACGTGCAGGTTGCTGTAGGAGAAGGTGGTGTAGGAAAGGCCGTAGCCGAAGGGGAAGAGCGGCGTCAGACCCTTGGCGTCGTACCAGCGGTAGCCGACGTCCACGCCCTCGGAGTACTGGACGGTGCCGCCGCTGCCCGGCCACTCGGCCGTCGTGGAGGCCGGGACCTGGGAGAGCGAGGTCGGGAAGGTCACGGTCAGGTGGCCGGACGGGTTGTAGGAGCCGAACAGCACGTTGGCGATGGCCGTGCCGTCCTCCTGGCCCGGGTACCAGGCCTCGAGCACTCCCTTGACCGAGGAGAGCCACGGCATGGTGACCGCGGATCCGGTGTTGAGCACCACGACCGTGTTCGGGTTCGCCGCGGCGACAGCCGAGATCAGCGAGTTCTGGGCACTGGACAGGTCGATGCTGCTGAGGTCCGAGCCTTCCGACTCGAAGTCGCTGGCGAAGACCACCGCGACCTTCGCCGCGGCGGCTGCGGCCGCGGCCGAGGAGTTCGAGGTGCCGGCGTCGTAGGTGACCGTGGTCCCGCTCGGCGCGGCGGCGGTGATCCCCTGCAGCGGGGTGACCGTGCCGCTCGAATTCACCCCCGCGCTGCCGCCGCCGTCGCTCTGCGGGCTGGTGGACGCGTCGGCGCCGATGACCGCGATCGAGTTGTCGGCGGAACCGAGCGGGAGCACGCTGCCCGAGTCCTTGAGCAGGACGGTGCCCTCTTCGGCCAGCGACGTCGCAGCCGTCTGATCCGCGGTGTCCGTCGCAGCCTGCGCCGGGGAGCCCGAGGTCGGCTTATCGAAGAGCCCGTACGCGAACATCTGAGTGAGGGTCTGCGAGACCAGCGCGTTCAACGTGGCCTGGCTCACCGAGCCGGAGTTGACCGCGGACGTCAGGGCACTGCCGTAGTAGCCGTCGGAGCCCGGCATGTCCATGTTCAGGCCCGCGTTGGCCGACGCGGCGGTGGCGTGTGTGCCGCCCCAGTCCGAGGTGACGAACCCGGTGAAGCCGAACTGCTGGCGCAGCACGGTCGTCAGGAGATACGGGTTCTGACACGCGGCGGTGCCGTTGATGTAGCTGTAGGAGCACATCACCGAGGACGCGTCGCCCTGCTGCACCGCCGCCTGGAACGCGGGCAGGTAGATCTCCTGCTCGGCCTGGGTGCTCACGACCGCGTTGTCGCTCGAGGTGTTGCGGTTGGTCTCCTGGTTGTACACGGCGAAGTGCTTGACCTGCGCCATGACCCCGGTGGACTGCACGCCGCGGATGTCGGCCGAGCCGAGTTGCCCGTTGAGGTAGGGATCCTCGCCCACTGATTCGAAGGCACGGCCCCAGCGCGGGTCGCGCACGATGTTGATGGTGGGCCCGAGGTCGACGGTGGTGCCCTTGGCCGCCTGCTCGGCGCCGATCACCTGGCCGTACTGCTGCTCGGCCGAGGTGTCCCAGGTCGCGGCGACCGAGACCGGCGCCAGCAGCTGGGTGACGTTGGACAGGCCGTCGCCGACGCCGGCCGGGCCGTCCTCCAGGTTCATCGCCGGGATGCACAGCGAGCCGATGGCCGGGATGAACCCGACGTAGCTCGACCCGCCCGATCCGGTGGCCAGCGCCACTTTCTGCGCGAGCGTCAGGTGCGACATCAGGGAGCTGACCCGCTGGGAGACGGGCGCCGAGGAGCCGACCCAGGGGCAGGAAGTGGACGAGGCCTCGGCGGTGCCGGTACCGCCGAACGCGGCGACCACGCCGGCCGAGAGGGTGACCAGGGCGACGCCGAGCGCCCGCCCGCGCAGGCGCGAGCGGGTGGTGGTGCGGGTGGTGGTGCGGTGACTCCGGGTCTTGCGGTGGGTGGGGGTGTTGCCAGGGTCGGGCACGATGCCTCCATGCCGTGGCATGCCGGCAGTCCGGCACGCCACGTTGTCCGCGCGAACAAACCGTCATGCGGATGAAAGCGCGCCCCCACGCCGCCGTCAATTGGTCCAGGCCAATCGACGGACCGAGTGGATCAGCCGGCGGGCCGCGGCGCCCATCGCCGCCACGCGGCGAAGAAGCACAGGACGCAGAGCAGCGCGATGGCGGCCGTGGCCCGGTGTCCCGCGCTCCGGCCGACGAACTGGTCGATCCACCACCGGGCCAGCGGCGTCAGGATCATGGCCGAGACCACGTAGTCGGCCGTACGACGGCGCCGCGACCAGGACCGCCAGCGCTCGCTGACGAGCGCGAGCACCGCGAACACCGAGATTCCGGCCAGTGCGATGATGCTGATCATCAATCCCCCTTGACTTCCATGCCTTACTTTAGCGCTGCGCCGCGCGTCCTGCTACGCGTCGTGGGGGGGGTCCGCGAGTACGGTAGGGCTCATGGACCTGCTTTCCTCCCTGCGCGCCGACGCGACCGACCGGCCTGAATCCGTGCACGTCGCGGGCGAGGGGCTCAGCCGGGGCGATTTGCTCGCGGCGGCGGGGGCGGTGGCGCGGCGGATCGCCGGGGCTCCTGCGGTCGCCGTCCGGGCCACGCCGTCGCTCACGACCGTGGTCGGGGTGCTCGGCGGACTGCTCGCGAGTGTGCCGGTGGTGCCGATCGCCCCGGACAGCGGCGCGGGCGAACTCGGGCACGTGCTGCGCGACAGCGGCGCGGCGGTGTTGCTCGCCGGAGCGGACGAGGCCGGGTCGCTCGGCTCGCCGTGGAAGGAATGCGGTGTGCCGCTGGTGCCGGTCTCCACGGCGGAACGCGGCGACATGCCGTCCGGGCCGGTCCCCTCGGAGCAGGCCACGGCCCTGATTCTCTACACCTCGGGCACCACTGGTGTGCCCAAGGGCGTGCCGGTCACCGGCCAGGCGATCGCCGCGGATCTCGACGCCCTCGCCGAGGCCTGGGCGTGGACCGAGGAGGACACGCTCGTCCATGGGCTGCCGCTGTTCCACGTGCACGGGCTGGTGCTCGGCGTGTTGGGCGCGCTGCGCACGGGATCGCGGCTGATGCACACCGGCCGGCCCGCGCCCGAGGCGTACGCGAAGGCGGGCGGGTCGCTCTACTTCGGCGTGCCGACGGTCTGGTCCCGGGTGTGCGCGGAGGCGTCGGCGGCCGCCGCGCTCAGCGGGGCGCGGCTGCTGGTCTCCGGCTCGGCCGCGCTGCCGGCGCCGGTCTTCGCGCGGATGCACGAGCTGACCGGGCACAAGCCGGCCGAGCGCTATGGCATGACGGAGACGCTGATCACCGTCGCGGCCCGCGCGGACGACGAGGACCGCCGACCGGGCGCGGTCGGGCGGCCGCTGGCGGGAATCGAGACCAGGCTGGTGGACGACGCGGGCGAGCCGGTGGCGTGGGACGGCGCCACCGTCGGCAGCCTGCAGGTGCGCGGCGCCACCGTGTTCGACGGCTACCTGCGCCGCCCGGACGCGACCGCGGAGTCGTTCACCGCGGACGGCTGGTTCCGCACCGGCGACATGGCGGTGCTCGAGCCGGACGGCACGCACCGCATCGTCGGGCGGGCCTCGACCGACCTGATCAAATCAGGGGGCTACCGGATCGGCGCGGGCGAGATCGAGAACGCGCTGCTCGGCCATCCGGGCGTGCGCGAGGCCGCTGTGGTGGGCGTGCCGGACGAGGATCTCGGGCAGCGCATCGTGGCCTACGTGGTGGCCGAGGGCGTCGCAGAGCCCGAACTCATCGACCTCGTCGCGCGCGAACTGTCGGCGCACAAGCGTCCGCGCGCTGTGGTGTTCCTGGACGCGCTGCCCCGCAACGCGATGGGGAAGGTGCGCAAGGACCAACTGGGCTGAGTACCCGGGCGCGAGGGCTGGGTAAGGGCGTCGCGCGGTCGGCATTTGTTGCCCCGTCTGACGAAACGCCGCGGGCCGCGGGCCCGGACGAGGGTGCTTTGCGCAAGCTTGGCCAAGGGGCACAGGACAGTGCCTTGACGTGGCAGGCCCGGCGGCAGGAGATTCAGGGCACCCACCTTACCCGCGAGTAACCTGGAGGTCGCCGATGCCCGTCCATGGTCGCACGCGCCGTCGCAGAAGCCCGAGTCTGCTGGGCGCCGCCGCGCTCGTCCTGCCCGCCCTGCTCACCGCCGCGCCGCCGGCCTCGGCCGCGAGCGCCGCGGTGAGCACCACCGCGCTGACCCTCACCATGCCCGACGGCACCGGACTGACCGCCGAGCTGACCCGGCCGAGCGGCTCCGGGCCGCATCCGGCGATCGTGTTCATCGACAGCTGGGCCACCCCCGACTTCGAGTACCTGCTCCAGGCGCAGCAGTTCGCCGCCGACGGCTACATCGTGCTCGAATACGACCCGCGCGGCTTCTACTCCTCCGGCGGGAGCATCGACGTGGCCGGGCCGCAGGACGTCGCCGACGTCTCCAGCGTGATCAGCTGGCTGCTGGCGAACACCTCGGCGAACCCGGCCGAGATCGGCGTGGGCGGGGTCTCCTACGGCGCCGGGCTCTCCCTGCTCGCGGCCGGGCACGACCCGCGGATCAAGGCCGTGGCGGCCATGAGCGCCTGGACGGACCTGGACTATTCGCTCTACCCGAACAGCACGCGGCACCAGGAGTCCACCGACCTGCTCGCGGCCGCGGCCGAGCTGACCGGGACGCTGAGCCCCGACTTCCAGAACATCCTGGACGACTTCTACGGCGACACCGACATCTCCGACGTGCTCAGCTGGGGCGCGGTCCGCTCGCCGCAGACGTACGTGGACTCGATCAACGCCAACGGCGCGGCCGTGTTCATCTCCAACGGCCTGCAGGACAGCATCTTCGCGCCCAACCAGCTCCTGCCGTTCTACAACGACCTGAGCACGCCGAAGTACCTGATGCTCCAGCCCGGCGACCACGCCACCTCGGAGGCCTCGGGTCTGCTGGGGCTGGACAACACGGTCTGGGACCACGCGCACGCCTGGTTCGACCACTACCTCACCGGCGCGGCGAACGGGATCGACACGCAGGCCCCGGTCCAGGTCGAGCCGATCGGCGGCTCCTCGTATCAGGGGTATGCGAGCCCTGCGGCGATGACCGCCTCGTCCACGACCTACCAGCTCGGTGCGAAGAACTGGCTCGGCACCGGCAGTCTGAGCACCGGCGCGGCCGGCAGCTTCACCACCAAGACGAATGCGGGCACGGCGTCCTGCGCGGCCGGCGGCACGCTGGAGGTCAGCGGCATCCTGACCCAGTTCTTCGACGCGCCGCCCTCGTGCTGGCTGCCCGCGATCAACCGCTCGGACGACGCGGTATGGCAGTCCTCTGCGTTGTCCGCGACCGACCACGTGCGCGGGACCGCGAGCCTGAACCTGACGGTGACCCCGAGCGCTTCGTCCGGCACGCTCTACGCCTACCTGTACGACGTCGATCTGCTCGACGACGGGACGCTGATCTCGTACCTGCCCTACAGCTACAGCGGCGCCACGCCCGGCAAGCCGCTGCAGATCAGTGCCCAGTTCCTCACCACGTCGTACGACATCCCGGCCGGCGACAGCGTCGCGCTGGTACTTGGCACCAAGGACCCGCTCTTCCTCGACGCCGACCAGTCCGGCAGCACCGTGGCCTTCGGCGGGCCGTCCAGCCTGACCCTGCCGCTCGGCCGCTGAGACCGGCTCAGCGACGCAACGTCACCTCGCTCGGCGCTTTGAACTGGGCGAGCGAGGTGACGGTGGCGGGGGTGCGCAGCCCGGCGTTCTCGGCGAACAGCTTGCGCGCCGCGTCGAAGGACACCTCGTCGTCGGCGACGGTCGCGGCGAGATCGTAGAGGTCGTAGATCTCGTCCGTCATCTCGTCGAAGGGCCCGGCGCCGAGGCCCCAGATGTCCCACAGCAGCGTCTCGACCTTGTTGAGGTCGGACAGGTCCAGCCTTATGTTCCCGCTCACGAACCACTCCCCCACCATCGGCGGCTCGGTCATCCCCAGGCCGAACTCCTTCGGGTCGGCCTGGCCGGATCGGATGAGCTGCCAAGCCTTCCCCGCGACGAGGAAGCGGTCGCGCGGCACGTCCATCGGGTCGAAGGGCATCGAGTAGCCCTCAACGATCTGGGCGTCGGCCAGCAGCCAGCCGCGCTCGGCGTCCCAGTACTCGGTCACGACGTGGTCGCTGTGGAAGCCGTCGTCTCCGAAGTAGTCGGCGAAGCCGGAGCGGATGCGGGCCGGGATGCCGGCGTGGCGCAGCAGCGAGCAGTGCAGCAGCGCGAAGTCGCGGCAGATCCCGACGAAGCGGTCCTCGAAGGCGCGCGCTTCGGTGAGCGCGGCGCCGTTCCGCTCGGCCACCAGGCGCAGGATCTCGTCCACATAGCGGGATTCCGCGTCCTCGCGCAGCCGGTCCGGCAGGAGTTCGACGCCGAAGTGCCCGCCCTCGAGCCGGTGTACGAACAGCCCGCGGACGATGCGGGCGAGCGCGGCCGGATCGGCGGGCAGGTCGTGGTAGAGCGGTGCGAAGGCCCCGGGGTCGCTGAAAAGGCTCTGGGTGGCGTAGAACCGCGCGGCCTCGGAATCCAGTGCGGCGACAGGCATGAGAGTCCCCTAGTCGATCAGTTGTTCGAATATTCTGCCGACCTCGGCCATGCTGCCATATTCCTCCGCCGAAAATCGAGGGCGACGCGCCGCCGCCGGCCCGATCCGTTGATCGCGGCGGGCGCTTGGACCTTGTCCTAAAAGACAAGGCTCTGCGATAATGACTTTGTGAAAGCGCTTACTCGCATACGCCCCGGCCTTCCGGCGCACTCGGCCCGGGCCCGGTGACCGCCGCCATCCGGGCCCTGCGCAGCCGGTTCGGCGCCCTCGCGGTGACCGCGCTCGCGGTCGCGGTGGCCTCCGGATTCGCCGCGTTGGCGACCGACGCGTGGACGGTCGCGCTGCCGCGCGGGATCGCCGCGGACATCGCGAACTCGCCGGAGAACGGGGTCGTGGTCAACGGTTCGGCCGACTCGATGTCGGCGCTCAGCCGGCAGGCCGGCGAGGTGCGCACGGTGGTGGCGCGGTCCGGACCGGCCGGGACGTTCGGGATAGACCAGATCATCGAGTCGGCCACCTTCGACCTGAGCCAGGTCCCGCCGGCGAAGCAGAACACGGTCGCGCCGCCGCAGACCTACGCCGTCTCGCTCCCGGCCGTCGCCGGATCCACCGCGCTGGTCCAGGGAAGCTGGCCGTCCGACCCCGCGGGCGGCACCGACCCGGTGATCCCGGTCGCGCTGCCGGTGCCCGCTCTGCGCATGGCGCATCTGAGCGTCGGGCAGACCTTCACGTTGTGGAACAGCTCCACCAACGCGCCGGAGCGCTTCCACGTCACCGGCAGCTTCCGCTATCTCGACCCGTCCACCGCGGGCGGCCCGTGGAACACGATCGGCAGCAGCGGCATCGAATATGACGGGCCGTTCACCCTGATCGGCCCGATGGTGGCCACCGTCGGCGCGTTCACCGGCGGCACCCTGCCGATCGTGTCGGGCGTCTGGGTCATCCGGCCGGCCCTCGGCCCCGGTCTCGACGTGGCGACCGTGCGCAAGTCCCTCGACGCGATGCTCGATACGACGAAGGCTTCTTATATCGTCTCGCTGAGCTCGGTCTGGGGCTTCTCCGTACAGACCCACCTGCCGGCGCTGCTGGCCCAGCTGCCGTCCCGGATCACCGCCGGGCGGGCCGAGTTGCTGGCCGAGACCCTGCTGCTGGCCACGCTCGCGGCCATCGCCATCGCGGTCTCCTGCGGAAACCTGGTCGGACGCGGCGAGGCGCAGTCCGCGCTGCTGCGCTCCCGCGGATCTCCGCGCCGCGTGCTGGTGTCCGGATACGTCGCCGACAGCCTGATCCTGCTGGCCTCCTCGGCGATCGGCGCGGGTATCGAAGACCTCTACAGCGGCAGCCGCTGGGGATTGACCTCGGGCCCGGCTCCGGCCGAGGCCTGGATCGCCGCCATCGCCGTGGGCGTCGCCGGCGCGCTGGCCGTGCTCGCCCGCGCCGCCGTCCCCCCGCGCGCCGCCGACATCGCCGCCGCGACCGGCCGGCAGCTCGGCGCTCCGGCGCTCGTGCGGGCCGGCCTGGACGGCGCGCTGGTGGTCCTGGCCGCGCTCACGCTCTGGCAGGCGGAGCACGCCGGGCTGACCGCGGGGACCACCTCGGGCGGAAGCGGCGCCGTGCTCGCGGTCACCCTCGCGCCCGCGGTGGTCACGCTCGCCGGCGCGGCCGTCTGCGGCCGACTGGTCACCGCCACCGCCAAACTGAGCGAGCGGATGGCCGAACGCGTGGCCAGCCTTCCGGTGCGGCTCGCCGCCTGGGAGCTCGCCCGCACACCGCTGCGCTACCTGGTGCCCGCGCTGCTGTGCGTGGCGTCCGTGGCCGGCTGCGCGTACGCGGCCGGCCAGGACGCCAGCCAGATCCGCTCGGCACACGACCAGGCCGCGTTCTCGGTCGGCGCGGATGCCTCGCTCACGCTGGTGAACCCGGTGGACGTCGGCCAGGTCGGCACCGTCACCCGGCAGCCCGGCGTCCTCGGCGCCACACCGGAGATCTTCGAAGGCACCGGAAGCAGCGATCTGATGGCCGTCGACAGCCACACCGCGGCGCAGACCGTCGCTCTGCGCGCCGACCTCGCCGACGGCCACCCGGCCGAGGACTGGTCCGCGATCACCCCGGCCGCCGATCCCGGCATTCCGGTGCCGGGCAAGCCCGACGCGCTCGGCCTGACCATCACCCTGACCGCGCCCGGTCTCGGCTCGACCTCGCCCATCCTCGACATCGAAGACGCCGTGGGCCTGACCTACCAACTCCCCCTCGGCACGCTGCCCGCCGACGGCCGCGTCCACACCCTGTTGACGGCAACCGGCGCGCTCGGCGACGGCGGCGCGGCCTATCCGCTCCGGATCACGGGCCTCAGCCTGGGTTACACGCTGCCGCCGGTCGGCTCCATCACGGCCACGGTCGACGTCGCGGCGCTGCTGGCGCGAGCCGTCGGCAGCGGGACGACCGCGGCGTTCCCCGGCGCCCAGCAGCTCGCCATGAAGTCCTGGACGCGTACGGTGAGCTCGACGCTCGAGCCGTACATGGGCAGGCTCGACTGCCCGGTCCCGGCCGGCTCGACGATCATCGACACGGACGACGCCCGGACCGACGGGGTGGGGCCGTCTCTGCCGGACGGAGCGGCCGGCGTGAACGGCTCCGGCGCACGGGTCTCGTTCTCCACCGGCGAAGGGCTCGACATGTCGGTGTTCTGTGAATCCTCGCCGGTGGTCGGCACCCTGACGCTGGGCACCGGCGGAGCCGGCCCGCTCCCGGTCCTGGCCACCGCGTCGTACCTGCACGACAATTCCCTGAAGCCGGGATCCGTGGTGAGCGCGAACGTCGCCGGAGTACCGCTCAAGCTGGTCATCAAGGCCTCGGTCACCTCCTTCCCCGGGCTGCCCCTCGACTCGCAGGACGCGCTGGTCGTCGACCTCGGCGCGTTGGGCGCCGCCCTCACCGCCCAGGGCGGCCGACTTCCGGCGGCCTACGTATGGCTGATGCACACGGCCGGCCAGAACGCCCCGGCGAGCCTGCCGGCCGGCGCGTCGGTGCGCACGGCGAAACAAGTCGCCGCGGGCCTGCTCGCGGATCCGTTGGCCCGCGTACCACAGCGGGTGATCACCCTCGGCGCGCCCGTCCTGGTCGGACTCGCCCTGCTCGGCCTGCTCGTCTCGCTGCTCGCCGCGGCGCGAGGCGCCGCCGCCAGAGACGTCGTGCTGGCAGCTCTCGGCACCACCCGTCCGCAGCGCGCCGTGCTCGCCTGCGTCCTGTACACGGCCGTGGTGACGCCCGCGGTGGTGCTCGGCGGCCTGCTCGGCTTCGCCTTATGCAGACTCCTGATACCAGGGTTCGTACTGGCGCCGGACGGTACGGCGCCCACCCCGTCCCCGCTGGTGCTGCTGGCCGAGCCGTGGACCGTGCTCGCGGGCGTGCTCATCCTGATCGCGGCGGTGGCCGCGGCTCTGATCGCCTCGCTCCGGCGGGGCGACCCGCTCGCGCTGGCCCGGAACGGAGGCTGACCATGCGTACCAAGCGTCTGCTCGACGCCGCCCTGCTCGGCTGGCGCCGCCCGGCCACGATCGCGCTCGCCGTCGTCGCCGCCGCCTGCGTGGCCGGTGCCTGCACCACCACGCGCGCGGATATCGCCGCCCGATCGCACACCCTCAATGCCCTGATGGCGCAGAGCCCGGCGGACCTGGAGACCGTCACCACGAACGTGTCGGACACCGCCTTCGAACAGCTCGTCAGCCCGGTCACCGCGAATGCCGTCGCCGACACGACATCCAGCGTCTACAACGTGCTCAAGTCCCGATTCGCGCTCGCCCCGCGGGCCCAATCCTGGGGCAGCGTGGTGGACAACGGCCACCAGCTCGAGCATGCGCCGGCCGCGATCCAGCCGACCGGCTGGAACCCGCCCGTGCTGACGCTCGGCTACTTCGAGAACGACCAGCAGCACGCCGAACTGGTCTCCGGCCGCTGGCCCGCGAAGGTGACCCAGACCTCGAGCGACATCGACACGGCCGAGATCGCGGTGACGCAGGACACGATGAAACTGCTGCACGCCAAGCTCGGCGCGACGCTCGACGA
The DNA here is from genome assembly GCF_000504285.1 of Actinospica robiniae DSM 44927. NCBI lineage: Bacteria > Bacillati > Actinomycetota > Actinomycetes > Catenulisporales > Actinospicaceae > Actinospica > Actinospica robiniae. Next base: position 4,639,008 of record NZ_KI632511.1, read on the forward strand.
CGGCCAGTCCACCTCGTGGGCCGGCAACCTGAAGCTCGAAGTGGTCGGGGTGATCGCGCCCATACAACCGCAGAACGCGTACTGGCAGTCCACCGGCGTCATCCAGACACCGATCAAGAACACCCCGGGCCTCGGCGCGCCGCCCAATTGGGACCTCGGCGCTTTGATCTCGCCTGACGCGCTCTCCTCGGGTCTGCTCTCCAGCTGGAACACCGTGGTCAGCTTCACCGCCCCGCTCGACACCCAGATGACGGCAGACCAAGGCACCGCACTCCAGCAAGATCTCACGACCGACCTTGCCGCCGCGACGCAGCAGATGAGCGACCAGGACCAAGGCATCGTGGGCTTGCAGTTCGAAAGCCAGATCGGCCCGCTCCTGCTCGCTTTCATCGACGCGCAGTCCGCCGGCGAGCTGCAGACGGCGATGCCGGAGGCAGGGCTGGGCGCGATCGCGCTGCTCGCGCTGCTGCTGCTGTTGCGCTGGACCGTCGTGGTGCGGCTCGCGGCGAACGAGACGTTCCGCGCCCGAGGGGCGAGCCTGTGCTGGCTCGCGATCGAAGCGGCCGGTGAATCCGCCGCCGTCGTTCTGCCGATCGGCGCCGCCGGCTGGGCGATCGGCGTCCTCCCGGGCCGAACACCGCCACGCGAGCTGGTCGTCATCAGCGCTCTGCTGATCCTCGCCCTGCCCGTCGCGATCGGCCTGTGGACCTTCTGGCGGCACCGAGCCATCGACAAGCGCCGCGTCCGCCGCGAGAGCCATCAGCCCCGCACGTCCGGCTACCGCGTGGCCAGACGGACCGTACTGTTCGCGACCGTCGCCGTGGTCTGCGCGCTGAGCCTCCAGCAGTCGCACGCGCACGGCCTGTCCCCGGCGACGGGGATCGACGCCGTCTCCGCGCTCGCGCCGATCGCGGCGGCGGGCCTGGCCACCCTGGTCGCGGCGGCCCTCGCGCCGCAGGCGATCAGGATGCTGCTGCGGCCGGTCCGGGCCCGCCGCGGCGTGGTCGGGCTGCTCAGCCTGACCAGGATGGCGCGGGTACCCGGGCCGGCCCTGGTGATCCTGCTGGTCCTCAGCCTCGCGCTGTGCACCGCGGACCTGTCCGTCGCACTCGAGCGCACCCCCGCCGCCCACGGCGGCGCGGCGGTCGGCTCCAGCGCGGCCGACGCCGCCCAAGCCGGGCTGCTGATGCACCAGTCCGTCAAGGTCCTGCTCACGATACTGGCCGGCCTGTCCGTGGGAACGGCCTGCCTGGTGGTCGCGCTGGTGGCGCTCGGCGACGCGACCGAGCGCCGGGCTTCGGCGGCACGGCTCTCGGTCATGGGCCTGACCGGAACGCAGCAGCGCAGCCTCACCCTGGCCGAGCTGTCCGCGCCGCTCGCGCTGGCCTGCCTCTGCGCCAGCCTCAGCGCCACCCCGCTGCTGTGGGTGGTGCGCCCGGCCCTGCGCCAAGGTTTCACCGGCGACCCGCGGATGACCTGGTTCTGCTTGGCCGTGCCCGTGCTCATCGTCATACCGGCCGCCCTCGCGACCGGCCTGGCCGGCGCGGGCCTGGCCCGGCGCGGCCCGACCGGCTCACTGCGCGGCGGCGACTACGCGGAAGGGATCTGATCGTGTCCGATCTGCTCACCCCGGAGGCCGGCCACGCCACGCCGCGTGCCGACCCGGCCGAAGCCGCCGTCGAGTGCCACTCGCTGGTGCGCATCTACCGCACCGGCAACCTCGAGGTGCAGGCGTTGCAGGGCCTTGAGCTGCGGGTCGAGCGCGGCGAGCTCGTCGCGGTCGTCGGCGCGTCCGGCAGCGGGAAGTCCACGCTGCTGGGCATCCTCTCCGGCCTCGACGCGCCGTCCGCCGGCTCGGTGCGGGTGGACGGCCGGGAACTGGCCTCGCTCTCAGCGAAGGAACGGCTGGACTACCGGCGGCGCACCGTCGGATTCATCTGGCAGAGTCCGCCGCGCAACCTCATCCCGCACCTGACCGCGGCCGAGAACGTGGCGATGCCGCAGCGCTTCATCGGCATCCGCCCCCGTGCCCGCCGAGCCCGCGCGCTGGAGCTGCTCGATTCGATGGGCGCGCTCTACTGCAAGGACCGCGTCCCCGGCCAGCTCTCCGGCGGCGAGCAGCAGCGCGTGGCGATCGCCGTCGCCCTGGCCAACAACCCGGCACTGTTGCTCGCCGACGAACCCACCGGCGAACTCGACTCGGACACCGCCCAAGAGGTCTTCACCGCGTTGCGCGAAGCCAACTCCGTGCACGGAGTCACGACGGTGATCGTCACGCACGACGAGGCCGTGGCCGGCCAAGTCCGCCGCACCGTGGCGATCCGCGACGGCCGCACCTCGACCGAGACCCTCCGCCCGGGCGCGGACGCGACGGAGGAGGCGGAAGAGGTCGAGTATGTAGTCGTCGACCGCGCGGGCCGCATGCAGCTGCCCCACGAGCTGGTCGACCAGTACGGAATCAGGGATCGAGTCCGGCTGACCAGGGAGACCGGCCACGTCGGCGTGTGGCCGGACAAAGACAAGGCACAGGAGATATCCGAATGAGCGAACTACTTGTCGCAACTTCCGTCACCCGCGACTTCGGCTCCGGCCGCAATCAGGTGCACGCGCTGCGCGGGGTCTCGCTCTCGGCCGCGCCCGGCACCGTCGTGGCCGTGCGCGGGCGGTCCGGCTCCGGCAAGACCACGCTGCTCAACATCCTCGGCGGCCTGGATCTGCCCACCAGCGGCACGGTCCAGGTGCAGGGCCGCGACCTGGCCGCGCTCTCGCCGCGTCAGCGGGTCCTGCTGCGCCGCGAGACGATCGGCTTCGTCTTCCAGTCCTTCGGCCTGATCCCGTTCCTGTCCGCGGCCGAGAACGCGAGCGTGCCGCTGCGGATCTCCAGCGCGGACCCGAAGCAGCGCGACGAGCGGGTGCGCCGGGTGATCGAGCTGGTCGGCCTGGCCGGGCACGCCGAGCACCGGCCGGCCGAGCTCTCCGGCGGCCAGCAGCAGCGGGTCGCGATCGCGCGCGCGCTGGTGCAGGGCCCGCGCATCCTGATCGCGGACGAGCCGACCGGCCACCTCGACTCGCGGCACGGTATGACGATCTGGCGGCTGCTGCGCGAGATCGCCGAGACCGAGGGCACCGCGATCGTGGTCAGCACGCACGACCGCCGCGTCGCCGAGTTCGCCGACCTCGTGCTCGACCTGCGCGACGGGCTGGTCGCCGAGAGCGAGACCGAGGGGAGCAGTGTCCCGGCCGCTCGTACCAGCTGAATCTGGGTTACATTCCAGTAATGACGAGCACGCGGATCGCCGACTCGGCCCCGGCCCAGCCCTGGAGCAGCCGCACCCTGCGGGTGAACAACGAGCGCGTGCTGCTCGAGCGGCTGCGGGCCTCCGGCGCCACGTCCCGGGCCGAGCTCGCCCGCGTCACCGGCATCTCGAAGCCGACCGTCTCGGCCGCGCTCGGCAACCTCGAGCGGGCGGGCCTGGTGCGCGAGACCGGCGAGATGGCCACCGCGTCCGGCCGCGGGCGCTCGGCCGTGCTCTACGAGGTGAACCCGACCGCGGGCTACGTCGTCGGCATCGACATCGGACGGTCCCGGATCCGGGTCGCGCTGGCCGATCTGGACGGCACGCTGCGCGGAAGGCGCGAGGTGCCGACCGCGATCGAGGAGGCGCGGCCGGCCGACGCGTCGACCGCGGACTCGATCGTGGCCACCGCATCCGGACTGGCCCGCGAGGTGGTGGCCGAGGCGGGGCTCGAGTGGGACCGAGTCGTGCACACCGTCGTGGGCACGCCGGGCGTCTTCAACCCCGACACCGACGAGGTCCGCTACGCCGGCAGCCTGCCCGGCTGGGGCCGCGCCGGAGTGGTCGAGCGGCTGCGGAGCGAGTTGGGCACAAGTCTGGCCGTGCACAACGACGCGAACCTGGCCGCGCTCGGCGAGTACGCCTTCGGCGCGGGCCGCGGCTGCCCACTGCTGGTGTTCCTGATGGTGGGCACGGGAGTCGGCGCCGGCATCGTGGTCAACGGCGAGGTCTTCGGCGGAGCGCACGGCGCAGCCGGCGAGGTCGGCTACCTGCCGTTCCCGCCGGGGCAGAACCTCGACGGCCCAACTGGCCGTGCGGCCCGCAAGGATTCTGACCCCGCCGAGGCCGAGGCTCCGCACAACGCGTTCCTGCAGCGGGGCATGCTCGATGCCGCGGCCGGCGGCAGCGCGGTCGTACACCTCGCGGCCACCGCCGGTTCCCGCGAAGCGGGCAGCCCGAAGGCAGTCTTCGACGCCGCCCGCGCCGGCGACACGGCCGCCCTCACGGCCGTGCGCGCCGAAGCCGCGCGCCTCGCCCACGCGGTCGCCTCGATCGCCGCGATGCTCGACCCCGCCCTTGTCATCCTCGGTGGCGGCATAGGCGACAACGCAGACCTGCTGCTCGACCCGCTGTACGACGCCCTCGAGACCCTGACTCCGCTGCGCCCACCCGTAGTCGCCGCGGCGCTCGGCGGCGACGCCGTCCTGCTCGGCGCCATCGCGACCGCCCTGACCACCGCCCGTGAGTACGTGTTCGAAGGCCGTCGGCTCTAGGTCTCGGCTGAGTGCTCGTGGGCCTCGGTGGCTTGTCGGGTCGGGGTGGTTGTCGGGGTGGGGGCGGCCGCTTCGCGCCGCCCGGTTCTTCTGTCCACCCGCCCACCCGTTGCGTTGGCGGGGCGGCCTGCGGTTTCAAGATCTCGCCGCCGGCGGGCCCTTCCCTCGGAGAGAGATGCCGGGGTTTGTGGGGTGCTGTCGTTGGTGGGGCGGGCTGTTGTTCGGGATGGTGGAGTTGCGGGGGTGTGCTCTCTCCTCGGTCGGTCCCCGGAGGCAATCAGGAACCTGCCGGGAGGTCAAGCGGCGGAGGTTTCCGTTGGTGGTGAATCCTGCAGCGCGCCGCTTGACCTCCCGGCAGAACCCTGATCGGGCTTCGCCTGCCCGACCGAGGAGAGAGCCCACCCCCTGAGGGTCCGGTGCGAGCTGCGCTCAGGCCGAGTCCCATCCCGCGGCCCGGTCACGCTCGGTCCGGAAGAATCCTGCATTGCCGTGGTCCTGCCATCCGGATCCTTGATCCGTGTGAAGGGTCGGTGCTCGGGTCGCGCTTGCTGCTGAATCGTGCATCGCCTTGGTGCGATCGACCTTGATCCCAGGCCTCGCGGCAGAATCCCGCAGGCCGGCCGCGTTCGATGCGGAAGAATCCTCCATCACCCTGATCCGGCCATCTCGATCCCCGATCCGCGCGAAGAGGTCGGTGCTCGGGTCCGCAGCCCGGTCGCACCCCGAGGGGAAATCCTGCACCGCTTTCGGCCACACCCCGTCCACCACCCCTCCCATCACAAGTCCTGATCCCCTTACTCTTCCATGCTAGACGCCACCACCGACAAAAACCGCGAATCAGGCTTTCACCGGATAAGCAGAAATTACTGGAGATTTCCGGGCACTTGCTCGTGCTCCCCGGCGTTGAAGGAGTAGAGAGGAAGAGCGGCCCAGAACGGCGATGCAGAATCTTTCCGCGCCGAGCACGACCGGGCCACGGGCTCGGACCCGGGCCCGAGCGCAGCTCGCACCACTCCCCAGGGGGTGGGCTCTCTCCTCGGTCGGGCAGGCGAAGCCCGATCAGGGTTCTGCCGGGAGGTCAAGCGGCGCCATGCACAATCGACCATCAACGGAAACCACCGCCGCTTGACCTCCCGGCAGGTTCCTGATTGCCTCCGGGGACCGGCCGAGGAGAGAGCACACACCCGCAACCCCACCACCCCGAACCCCAGCCCGCCCCACCAACGACAGCAACCACGCAGCCCCGGCACTCTCTCCGAGGGAAGGGCCCGCCAGCGGCGTTTTTCGTCTTGAAACGCAGGCCACCCCACCAGCGCTCAGCCGATCATCAATTCGCGATAAAGCAAGAAGAAGGCCCCACCCCCGGAGTGCGGTACGGGAGTGAGGCCTTCGGTCTCAGTGGGCTGCCTCTCGGCTAGCTGGTCCGGATTGCGTTGTCATCCTCGACGAACGTGGTCGTGCCGCCCTTGCTGTCCTTCTCGGTCCCGGTGAACTTGAGCGTCACCGCCTGCCCGGCGTAGCTCGAGATGTCGTAGCTGTGCTGGGTGTAGCCCGCGGCCGCGTCCAGGTTGGAGAACGTTGCCAGGGTGGTGAGCACCGTGCCGGAGGAGTTGAGCGGCTGGACGGTGAAGGTGTCCGGCTTGGCGGTCTTGGTGTTCTCCGTGCTGTCGATGTGCAGCCAGAACGACACCGTCGCGTCGCAACCGGACGGGATCGTCACGGTCTGCGCGAGCGTGCTCTTGCCCTTATTGGTCCCGTTGCCGTTGAAGCGGGCCATCCAGCTGCCGCCGTGCGGGCTCTGGCCACCTGCTTTGGTGATCGGCAGGCTGCCCGACTGCGAGGTCTCGACCCACGGCGTCACCGAGTTGCCGTTCTCGAAGCCGCGATCGCTGAGCACCTGCGTCGCGGTGCACGCGCTCACGCCGCCCTCACCGTGAGGGTGAGGGTGGTCGAGTGGCTGCCCGAGGCGGCCTTCCCGGTCACCTTGATCCGGTACGTGCCCGGCGCCACCGCCGAGGTGGTCTTCACCGTCGCCTTGGAACTCGCGCCGGCGCTGACCGAGGCCGGGCTGAAGGAGACCTTCACGCCGTTCGGCACGTTGGTCGCGGTGAACGAGACGTTTTCGGCCCGGCCGCCGCTGACGGCCGTCGAGACCGTGGCAGTGGCCGACGATCCGGCCGTCACCGCCGGTGAGGACGAAGGCACCGCGATCGAGAAGTCGTTGGCGGAGGCGGAACCGAGCAGCGACTCCTGCAGTGAGCCGGCGAGGACGAGACCGCCGTCCATATCGAGCGCGGGCTCGCTGCTCTGCCAGGACCGGACGTCGTCCACGTACTCGCTGCCCTTGCCGGTGAACGTGGTGAAGGAGTCGTTCTCGCACTTGACCATGCCGTCCATCAGGTCGCCGAGGCCGCCCTTGAAGTTCGACTTGCCGTTGGGCCCGTTGACCACGGCGCCGGTGTCCACCTTCGTCGAGAGGTTCTCCAGCTGCCCGCCCATGCACTCCGGGTAGGTCGTGCCGACGCCGGCGACGAACGTGGTTCCCCACGCGTTCCCGCCGAGCAGCCAGTCGCGCTGCTCGCCCGCGAAGGCGGCGTACTCGGTGTCACCGCTGAGCTTCTGGTAAAGCGCCTCGGTGGAGATGAAGCCGAAGGTGTGCGAGTCCACGTCGAAGTCCGCGTAGTCGCCGCCCTCGCGGAAGATGTCCGAACCCGCCGTGCTCACCGCGGCGGAGAGCTGGGACTTGAGATCGGCCACCAGGCCGGACTGGGAGACCGCGAGCCCGGATGGGCTGCCCGCGTCGCCGATCGCGGTGTACAGGTCGGAGTGGGCCAGGGCGCTGACGTCGTACAGGTTCAGCGTGTCCTGCCCGGAGTCGGCGGAGATGTAGTCCGACGCCCAGGTGGCCGCCTGAGTCAGGTAGCCGGCATAGCTCGGCTCGCTCCGGCCCATGTCCTGCTCGGCCCGCACGATCTCGGTGGCGCCCAGCTCCATCGCGTCGTGCCAGATGCCCTCGGGGTAGTAGGCCTCGGGCAAGGTCGAGGTCAGGTTGTCGTCCTCCGCCGCCGATGTGTCCGCCAGGGCGTAGAGCGACGTGGCGTCGGCGAGCTCGGTCTGCGCGCCTGCGGTGTTGCCGGCGAGCTCGTCCTGCTGTGCGGCGAAGGCGAACGCGGCCGAGACCCGCCCGACGACGTCCGGCGAGATCTTCGCGCCCGGCGCGGCCGCCTCGAACACCGGCCGGTGCGCAGCGGCCCAGTAGTCGGCGGAAGTGGTGTCGGAGTCGTCCGCCTGCGGCTGGCGCCAGATGTCGTGGTCGCCGAAGTAGGTGGTCTCATCCCCCGCGCCGATGCCGACCTGGAGGTAGAGCGTCTTGGTGGACGGGTTCCACATCTGATTCAGATATGACGTCCCGTACTGGGCCTCGGCGGTCAGCGCAGTCGGGGCCGAAGCGCCGAGCGACAGGCTGGAGGCGTAGAGCAGATCGTCGGCGTATGCGGTGGTGAAGGTGAACTTGAGGTAGTCGCCAGCGTCGAACCACCCGCCCTCGGCGTTCACCGCGGTCGCCCCGGAAAGCTTGACCAGCGCGCCGCTGATCTGGTCGCCGGTGCCTCCGTCGCTGTCCGCGATGAAGGTCGGGGTCTGATACACCGTCGCGCTCGCGTCGTTCAGGTGCGAGGCGGACCGTCCGAGCGAAGCGGAGGCGACCTGCGATGCGCCGTCGCGCTGGTTCTGGAAGAAGTTGACCGCGTCCGAGACCAAGGGCCCGTAGAGCGACGAGGCGCTCTCGATCTGGAAGGTGTCGGAGGTCGCCGCGTCGGTCCCCGACACGGTGACGTGGTAGGTCCCGGCAGCCGTGACGCCGGAGAAGTCGATCGGGTAGACGTCAGGGTACGAAGAGTTCCATTTGCCGCGACTGCTGGTGGTGACTGTTCCCTTCATAACGGTGGCGCCTGCGGAGTTGATCACCTTGTAGGTCTCGCCGGACACCGCGGCCGGGGCCATGAGGTAGGCGATCTTGGTGTCGGACGGCAGATAGCCGACCTGGTCCGTGCGTAGCTGCGGCGAAGCCGCCGCGTAGGCCGCCGGCCCGGACACCACGACCGAACACACCACGCCGAGAGCCGTGGCCGCCGCCAGGGACGCGACATGTCGCTTGGACATTGCAGACTCCTGAATGGGTACGCCGCGCGCGCGAGTGAGAAGCACACAGGGCGAGGTAGTTAAGTTTACTAACTTGCTCGCACCGTACTGAGCCGCCGCCACGCCGTCAAGAGTTCGGGCGAAGCGGCGGGAAGCTCCTCTGAAGCCCGTCTGCAGTCCCGCTGAAGCCCCCTTTCAGTTACCTGGCGAAGGGCGCGTCAAGGCACATATTCATCGGGGGACGAGGGTGATGGGGACGCGCATGCCGCCTCGGTCGGCCGCGCGCTCCTGCCGTCGCTGCTCAGTGCGCGAGGGCTGCGACGGCTTCGGGGACCGGGACGTCGCCGGCGATCACTTCGATGGTCTGGCGCGAGGTGCCCGGGGTGGCGAGCAGCTCGGCGATCACGGCCGCGGCATCGTCGCGCGGGATGAAGCCGCCGCCGGTGCTGCGGTCGATGCGGACCTTGCCGGTGCCGGGCTCGTTGCGCAGCGTGCCGGGGCGCAGCACGGTCCAGTCGAGGTCGGTGCGCGCGCGGATGTCGTCGTCCGCGGCGCCCTTGGCCCGCAGGTAGGCGCGCAGCACGGGGTCGCCGTCGAAGCGCGAGTGGGCGTCGGCGCCCATCGAGGAGAGCATCACGTAGCGGCGCACCCCGGCCTCCTCTGCGCCGTCGGCGAGCAGCACGGCGCCCGCGCGGTCCATCGTCTCCTTGCGCTCCGAGCCGCTGCCGGAGCCGGCGCCCGCGGCGAAGACGACCGCGTCGGCTTGGGCGCCCTCGATCGCGCGGGCGACGTCGTCGACCGAGGCGGATTCGAGGTCGAGCACCACGGGCTCGGCCCCGGCCGCGCGCACCTCGTCGGCGTGCTCGGGCTGCCGGATCAGGCCGACCACGTGATCGCCGCGCTCGCTGAGCAGCCGGCTCAGCCGGAGAGCGATCTGTCCGTGTCCACCCGCGATCACAATGCGCATGCGGCGAGTCTAAGTTCGGGGCCGCGGCGCCGCCCGCCCGGTTGGGCGGTTCGGTGACGGCGGGCCCGGCCGCCGCGACCGTGCCGCGCCCGGGCCTGCCGGCGCCTGGTCAGCCAGGCAGCTTGGCCTCGCCCGCCGCGGCCGCGGCCGGCTTGGGCAGGGTGGGCAGACCGGGCAGGCTCGGCATCGCCTTGGCCAGCGCACTCGGCAGCGGGAAGCCGGGGATGGCCGGGCGGCGCGCGCCGAGGAAGACCGGGGTGGGCAGCGGCTCCGGGATCACCAGCAGCCCCTCGATCGGCGAGGGCTCCACGGTCAGGCGCGGCAGCGGACGGTCCAGCCAGCGCGGGAGCCACCAGTTCCACCGGCCGAACAGGTGCATCGCGGCCGGGACCAGCACCGTGCGCAGCACGAACGCGTCCAGGAGGACGGCCGCGGCCAGGCCGATGCCGAACTCGCCGATCACCCGCTGGCTGCCCACCGCGAAGGAGCAGAAGACGCAGATCATGATCGTCGCGGCCGCGGTGATCACCCGCGAGGTCTCCACCTGGCCGAGTTTGACCGCCCGGGTGGTGCAGCCGGCTCTGCGCCATTCCTCGTGCATCCGGGAGACCAGGAAGACCTGGTAGTCCATGGACAGGCCGAACAGGATCGCGATCAGCATCACCGGGAGGAAGGCCTCGACCGGCCCGGAGCCGCCCATGCCGAGGGCGCTCGAGCCCCAGCCCCACTGGAAGAACGCGGTGACCACGCCGAAGGCGGCGGCCGCGGCCAGCAGGTTCATCACCGCCGCGGTCAGCGGGATCAGCAGGCTGCGGAAGGCCAGCAGGAGCAGCAGGAAGCTGAGACCGACGATCACGGCCAGGAACAGCGGCAGCTTGGAGCCGAGCACCGAGGCGAAGTCGGCGTTGGTCGCCACCAGGCCGCCGACGTGCGCGTGCAGGCCGGTGCCGGCGGTGGCGGCCGGGATGACGTGCTCGCGCAGCTCGGAGAGCAGGTCGGTGGTGGCGCTGGACTGCGGCGAGGTGGTCGGGATGACGTTGATGACATCGACCGCGCCGGCGCCCTTCGGCACGCTCGCCTGCTCGACCGCGCCGGCCACGCCCGGGGTCCGGCTCAGCTCGTCGACCAGGTGCGCGACCTGGCCCTGCTGCTGGGCGCCGGTGGTCTGGACGGCGACCGTCAGCGAGCCGTTGAAGCCCGGGCCGAAGCCGGAGGCCAGCATCTCGTAGGCCTGGTGCGTGGTGCTGCCGGCCGGGTCGTCGCCGGCGTCGGCGGTGCCGAGGCGCAAAGTCAGGGTGGGGATGGCGAGCACGACCATCAGCAGCAGCGCGAGCAGGCTCAGCGCACGCGGCCGGCGGTGCACCACGTCGGCCCAGCGGTGCCACAGGCCGCGCGGCACCGAGACCGCGGCGATCCGGGCCGCGCGGACCCGGGTGAGCGCGGGACCGGGCTGCTGGCGACGCTGGCGGCGGGAGAGCGCGCGCGGGCCGAGGAAGCTCAGCATCGCGGGCAGCAGGGTGAGCGCGGCCAGCACGGTGACCGCGACGGTCAGCGCGGTGGCGACGGCCACGCCGTCGAGGAAGCCGATGCCGAGCACCAGCATGCCCAGCAGCGCCACGCACACCGTGCCGCCGGCGAACAGCACCGCCCGGCCCGAGGTGGTCACCGCCTGGCCGATGGAGGTGTCGATGGGCAGGCCGTCGGTCAGGCCGCGGCGGTGCCGGGTGACGATGAACAGGGCGTAGTCGATGCCGACGCCGAGGCCGACCAGCGCGCCGAGGGTCGGCGCGAAGCCGGCGATGTTCAGCCCGTGGCTGAGCAGGCCGACCGTCAGCAGCCCGCCGCCGACGCCCGCCGCGGCGGTCAGTATCGGCAGCAGCATGGAGAACAGGGAGCCGAAGGCGAGGAAGAGCACGATGGCGGCGGCCGCCATGCCGACGACCTCGCTGTCCTCGGCCGGGGTCTGTAGCGCGCCGGAGACCGCGCTGCCGCCGAGTTCGACCTGCAGGCCGGTGTGCGCGGCGCTGTGCGCCATCGTGATCAGGTCGTTGGCCTCGGCCGAGCTCAGCCCGGAGGCGGCGTCGTCGAGGTCGATGGAGGCGTAGGCGGTCTTGCCGTCCGCGCTGATCTGGCCGGCCCCGCCGGGCGTGTAAGGGCTCTGCACGGACTGGACGTAGTGCGCCGAGGTCATCTCGTTCACCACGTGGTCCACCGAGGACTCGACCGAGGCGGCTCGCACGGTGCCGCTGTCGACGTGCCAGACCAGGTCGACCGTGTCGCCCTCGTGGCCCGGGAACGCGGAGTCGAGCAGCTGCTGCGCCTGCGTGGAGTCCGTGCCCGACAGGGCGAAGCTCGAGTTGTACGCCGACCCCTTGGCCAGGGTCCCCGCACCGAGTCCGAGCAGGACCAGAGCCCAGGTCACCACGACCAGCAGACGGTGACGGGTACACCAGAGCGCGAGGGCGGTCAAGAGGTCTCCCTGTGGTAGCGGATACCACCCAGCGCTCTGCACGTGCACCTGGCGGTATTGCGATGTACTGGGGCGCCCGGCTGATCGCCTGACGTATAGATCCAGAGTGCCATGCTTCGTCCGATTGCGGCGGCATTACGGTGTTTTTCTTAGCCTTCTCACTGACTTGTGATGCCGATGACGGCGCATTCGACCCATTTGCAGGATACGTAAATACCCACCATGAGTGATGGCACTGCTACTCACTGCCATGACACCAGGTCATGGCCGCGACCCGGCAGGCACCCCTAGTGACGAATCGTTACTCTGCGATGAACGAACGGACACGTTCCGTGAAGATCGCGGGCTCGTCCAGCCACGGGAAATGGCCGGAATCAGCCAGCTCGGCGCGGGTGCAGCGCGGCAGCGCCTCGGCGAGGGAGTCGACCGCCCAGCGCGGACGCGAGTCCCGGACGCCGCCGATGATCAACGTCGGGACCTCGAGCGCCCGGCAGCGCTCGATCAGGTCCGGCTCCGACCACGCCCGCATCTCCGCGTTGATCGGGTTCTTCACGTCATCGGCCGGGAAAAGCTCTCCGACCAGGGTGGCGGCAAGTCCCAGTGCGCGGTCCCGGTCGGGGAACTCGTGCGCGAACCTGAACTGCTCGAGCTCCCGCTCCTGCTCCTCCGTGCGTTCTGGGACGGCGCGCAGCTCCGCGATCCGCGCGGCGTACGGCTCGGCCGCCAACTGCGCCCGCACCCGGAACTCGTCGCGCCAGTCCGAGCTGACGCCTACGCCGGCGATGTGGACGAGCTTGCGCACCCGGTCCGTGTATCGAGGGTCCAGGGCGTACTGCAGGACGAGTGCCGCGCCGAACGAGTGCCCGAGCAGGGTGACCCGATCGAAGCCGTGATGCCGCCTGACCTGGTCGAGGTCGGCCAGGAAGCGCTCGATCGAGTACGGCGGCGACCACTGGCTGCGCCCGCTGCCGCGCTGGTCCCAGCGCACGACCGGGCCGAAGTCCTCGATCGTCCGGGCGATCGGGCCGAGCGTGTCCCAGAATCCGGGGCCGCCGTGGCACAGCACGAACCCGTGGCCGGGATCGATGGAGTCGTCGCCGCTGCGCACCGTCCATAGTGCGCAGCCGTCGTCAGCGGTGACCTGCTCGATCCGCTCATCCATGAAAGCCGACGCTATCGAGTCGTCCCGCGCCCGGCTACGGTCTGGAGCCTCGCGGCCAACGCGACCAGGTCACGCACCGGGCCGGACGGCGGCTGATGCGGCCCGGCCCAGATCGCACGCAGATCCCGGCCGAGGTCGAGCCCCTCGACCTGAACCCGCCGCAGTCGGCCGGCGGCGAGGTCCTCGCCGACCGCCAGCTCGCTGAGCACCGCGGGGCCGGCACCGGCCAGCACCGCGCCGCGCACCGCGACCGTCGTGGACAGCTCGAGCGCGGGCGGCGCCACGTTCGCCTCCCCGCCGAGCGCCTTGGTCAACGCCGCGACGTACGCCTCCCGAGTGCCCGAACCGGCCTCGCGTGCGACGAGCGAGACGCCGGCGAGCTCGACCGGGCTCAGCTCCCTGCGGCGACGCGCCCACGGATGGTCCGGCCGCACGACCAGGACCAGCGCGTCGTGCCCGATCACGCGATGCGCCAGATCGCTGGGCGCGCGCGGCCCTTCGATGAACCCCAGGTCCACCTCACCGGCTCGGACCTGCGCGATCACGGAGTCGCTGTTGGCCGCCGCGAAGACGAACTCGACCGGCCCCTGGCCGGCCTGCTCGGACTGCGTCCGCAGCGTGACGAGCCAGCCGGGCAGCAGGTGCTCGGCGATGGTCAGGCTGGCACCGACCCGCAGTTTCGAACGCCGGTCGGCGCGCAGGGCGGCGAGCCCTTCGTCGAGTTCGGCGGCGAGGCCGAGCAGGCGGGAGGCCCACTGCGCGACCAGCACACCGCCGGAGGTGAGGGTCGAGCCGCGCTTGCTCCGGACCACCAGCGGTATCCCGGTGCGGGCCTCGAGCGCGGCGATCCGGCTGGAGACGGCCTGCTGGCTCAGCCCCAGCTCACGCGCGGCGGCGCCGAGGCTGCCGGCGTGCGAGACGGCCAGCAGCACCTCGAGCGCGGCCAGGTCGGGCATCCGCGGACTCAACGCCATGTCCACAGGCTACCGCGGAAGACACAAGGTGGGCTTGTGACGTGGCAAGCACAACGCGGCTACCGCGCCCGCACTCATCGTCTGATCATGAATGTATGACCCCCTCCGATCGCGCGAGGACGGCGCAGCCGGCGATCCCGGCGACGTTCTCGCAGTTCGACGGCCTGCCCACGAAGCAGGCCGAATCCAGCACGCCGCAGGCCCACGCGAGCCCGGCCGCCCTCGTGCCCGGCCTCGCCGCGACCGCCGTGGCCGTGCTCGTCGCGTGGTCCGTCAACCGGCTCGAGCCCGCCTTCAGCCCGCTCACCTGCGCGGTGCTGCTCGGGGCGGTGGCCGCGAACGCGCGCCTGCTGCCGCGCGGCGCCGGGCCAGGCCTCGGCTTCGCCGGCCGGCGGCTGATGCGGCTCGGCATCGTGCTGCTCGGGCTCAAGCTCGCCCTCGGCGACGTGCTCGCCCTCGGCTGGGAGACGCTCGTCGTGACCGTGGCCGTGGTGCTGCTCACCTTCCTCGGCACGCAGTGGCTCGGCCGGCGGTTGGGGTTGCCGGGCGACCAGCCGCTGCTGGTGGCCACGGGTTTCTCCATCTGCGGCGCCTCCGCGGTGGCCGCCATGAACAGCGTCACCGACAGCGACGAGGACGACGTGGTCACCTCCGTCGCGTTGGTGACCCTCTGCGGCACGCTCGCGATCGTCCTGCTGCCGCTGCTGCATCACCCGCTCGGGCTGACGGACCTTCAGTTCGGCCGCTGGGTGGGCGCGAGCGTGCACGACGTGGGCCAGGTAGTCGCCACTGCGCAGACCGCCGGCCCGGGCGCGCTCGACCAGGCCGTGGTGGTGAAGATGATGCGGATCGCGATGCTCGCGCCGCTGGTCGCCGGCGTAGCGCTGACCCGGCGTCGGCGCTCCGCGCGGATAGAGCGGGTGCCTTCTAAGCACGTGGCCTTAGTGCCGCTGTTCGTGCTCGGCTTCCTCGCGATGGTCGGCCTGCGCAGCACCGGGATCGTGCCGACGCAGGTGGTCAGCGGGTCGCAGGACGCGGCGAACCTGTTGATGGCGGCCGGGCTGTTCGCCCTCGGCACCGCCGTGGACGTGCCGAGGCTCGCCCGCACCGGCGGACGAGCCCTCGCCCTCGGCCTGACCTCCTGGCTGCTCATCGGAGCCGCCGCCTACCTCGGTGTGCGGCTCACCACCTGACGAGCGGTCGGATTCAGACCGGCGCCTCGCCGAGCACGCTGCGGGTGAAGCCCTCCAGCTTCGCGCGCAGCCGCACGATCCTCTCGGCCGGATCCAGCGACTCCTCCATGAAGGTCGCCGCGTCCGACTTGAGGGTGCCCCGGACGTACCGGGAGCACTGCAGGTCGGCGCAGAAGTAGTTGCCGACCGAGTTGCCGTCGCGCCCGGCCGGACCGGCCTTGGGCGCCACGAAGTTGACCACTCCGCTGGAGGAGTGCAGGGTCAGGCAGATCGAGCACATGGAGCTGCGCACCAGGCTCTTGCGCTTGCTCTGCGGGTACCGCAGGGCGATGCCGACCGGCCCGTTCGTCCACGGCACCACGATGTAGGCCCGCTGCTCGGCCTTGGCGTCGCGCCAGCCCAGGAAGTCGAGGTGCTCCCAGTAGATCGCGTCCAGCGGGCCCGGCAGCGTGATCCGCTGGGCCTCGCCCTTCGTGCAGTTCACGAACGAGGCGCGCACCTCGGTCTCGGTGAGTGCTTCCATGCCCCTCACCCTAAAGGGGCAGGGAAGCGATCACTAATCCTTTTGGCCCAACCGCGAGCTACTCGGCGCCGGCGATGGCGGGCGTCTCGCCCGCGGACGCCCGGCCGCCGAGGGAGACGTCGCCGGGCTTGAGCGTCACCTTCGTCTCCCCGCCGCCGCCGAGCTCGATCGCGCCCGGGGTCTCCTCGATCAGCAGCTCGGAGTTCTCGTCGGTGATCGGGTCGACGTCCTTGCAGCAGTAGCTGCAGCGGGAGGCCTCGGCCGGTATCTGGCTCAGGCAGGCCGGGCAGGCCCGCTTGGCCTTGGCCAGGTCGTGGTACGGGTTCATGGCCTCGGCGACCTTGTTGATCGGCAGCACCACGAGGAAGTACATCGCGGCGGCGATCAGCACGAAGGTGATGACGTCGTTGATGAAGTCGCCGTAGGGGATGACGGTCGAGCCGACGGTCAGCGCCATCCCCGAGAACGCACCCTTGTGGCCTGCGATGATGCTGATGATCGGCGTGATGAAGGTCTCGACGAAGGCCTGGACCAGACTGCTGAACAGCGAGCCGATCACGACGCCGACGGCGAGGCCGATCATGTTGCCGCGGATGATGAACTTCATGAACCCGTGCACGGTCTTCCCCTCCAGGTACTGATATGGGTATCGCAGCGTGCTCCGGCCTCCCGAACCGGAGCGCGCGCAGTATCTCACAAGCCGACGTACTGTCACGTCTGTTGCTCGGCAAGGCAATCCGGCTCAGCCCTGCTCGACTCCGTGCAGCTCGAGCAGCTCTCGGTAGACCGCGTTGACGTCCGCCATGTCGGCCGGCTCGGCCACCGTCTCCAGCGCCAGCCGGTGGATCATCCGGCCCTGCGCGAGCAAAACGGGCAGCCGCTCCGGCCGGTGCGTCGAACGGGTGATGGCCACCAGCGCGTCGAGCTCGCGGATGATCACGGCGGGCATCCCGGCCGAGGCCTGGCGGACCTTCTCGAAGGCCCGGTCGATCAGCCGCTCGTACGAGATCGGCGCGGTGATCAGGCGGACCACGCCGCGCGAATCGCGCCGGACCGGGTCCGGGTCCCAGTCCCTGGCGATCCGGCACATGCACTCGCCGATCCAGTCGATGCAGGTCAAGGCGGTGAAGGTGTCGTTGACCGCGGCGGACAGGGCCCGGATCGCGATCTCGACCAGCTGGTCCACGGCGAACGCCACGTCCTGGGTGAGGGTCCGGTGCGGGCCGGTGATGTGCGAACCGCGCACCCGCACCCACCGCTCCACCGCGGGCGCGGCCTCGGCCGGCCACACGGTCAGCAGCGGGTGCCCGCGCACCAGGAAGTGGCCGGGCCGGTCGTGCAGCCTGAGCACGGCGTCGAGGCGTTCGGCGAGCTCGACCAGCCGGTCCCGGCGGACGAACTGGAGGTAGCCGCTCTCCGGCGCGAGCACCACTCCCCCGCCGCGGTCCATCGTGTCGTTGAGCCGTTCGAGCTCCACCTCGTCCCGCCCGCGCCCGTCGTGGCCGCGGCTGCCGTCCGTCTCGTGCTCCACCGCCTCGGCGAGGTCGCGCGCGATGCTGGCGATGACCTGCGGCAGCTGGATCATCACCGCGACGTGGTGGATGAAGTAGATCAGCACGCCCACGTCGACGAGGGTCAGCGCGAGCACGACCGTGATCGAGATGTGCGGCACGAAGGCGCCGTGCGCGCCGCCGCCGATGGCGGCCAGGGAGAGCATCGCGTAGACGAAGGTGGCGACGAACGAGCCGAGGGTCCACTGCGTGGCGCGGTCCCGGATGAAGTTGCGCAGCATCCGCGGGCCGAACTGGGTCGAGGTCAGGGTGAGCGCGACCAGGATGATCGAGAACACCACGCCGACCACGGTGATCAGCGCGGCGGCCAGCGTGGTCAGGATCTGCCGGGCGCCGTCCGCGCTGCCCGCGATGATCCAGGACGGCAGGTGCCAGCCGTGGGCGTACGCGATCGAATCGATCGACCGGGTGAGCGCGAACAGCGCAGCGGCGCAGACCGTGGCGCACGTCGGCACCAGCCACAGGTTGGTCCGGGCGGCCTCGGAGAGCCATCCCGAATCCGGTCGCACCCGGCGCCGCACGCGATACACCACCCTCCGGAGGCCGTCCTTATGTTCTCCAGAAGATCACAAGTCCGATGAGTTCGTCACTCCACGTCGCGCAGATCGCTACGCTCGGTGCAACCGGGTCCCCGGCGCGGCGCGTCGTGCACCCGCCGGCGCCGAGGGGCGAAGGTCTGGCTGGAAGGGCGTGGCGCGCATGGACGGAGTTCGCGGATACCCGCGAGAACAGCCGGACGACCTGTGGCGTCCGCCGAGCGAGACGGCGGAGCCGGCGGCGGGCGACCCGGACGCCGTCCCCTTTCCGCAGCAGCGCCTGTCCGCGCCCGCGCCGCCGCAGCCGCCCCGCGCCCCGCGGCAGCGGCGCCGGCCGCGCGCCACGCCGCGCACCACCCCGCTGACCCGACCGCCCCGGGGCCCGCTCTACGGCTCGCCGCTCGGCCCGCACGAGTCCTACCGGATCAACGAGGACCTCGACCTCGACGAGCTCGACCCGCGCGGCGGCGCGCGAGAGCGGGCGACCGTGAAGGCGGCGCTGATCCTGCAGCCGCGGCGGCGCCGGCGGCAGGTCTTCCGGATCACCAGCGGCGTCTGCGCCGTCATCGTGCTCACCATCGCCGGGCTCGGCACCTACGCCTACCAGCACCTGTTCGGCCAGGTGGCCACCGAGAGCCTGGACGCGCTGAGCAACCGGCCGGCCGCCTCCCGGGCGGACCGGTACGGGAACACGCCGCTCAACCTGCTGCTGCTCGGCTCGCAGACCCGCGACGGCCAGCACGGCTCGCACCTGGGCAACGCGAGCAAGCTCGGCACCGACATCTCGGACACGGCGATGCTGGTGCACATCAGCGCCGAGCGGAAGTGGGCCACGGTCGTCTCGATCCCGCGCGACCTGGTGGCGCCGCGGCCGCAGTGCCCGGGCCGCCTCGACCCCGCCCAGACCGTGCCGGCCGCGCAGTCAGCGATGTTCGACCTGGCCATGAACCTCGGCGGCCCGACCTGCGCGGTGGCCACGGTCGAGCAGCTGACCGGGATCCGGATCGACCACTTCGTGGAGATCACCTTCAACGCCTTCCAGGCTCTGACCGACGCGGTCGGCGGCGTCACCGTCTGCGTCCCGCCGCCCGGCATCAACGACCCCGACTACAGCGGCCTGGTGCTCTCGCCGGGCCTGCACACCGTCAGCGGCTCGCAGTCGCTCGCCTTCGTGCGGGACCGGCACGGCCTGGCCGACGGCACCGACCTGAACCGGATCCGGATGCAGCAGATGTTCGTCACCTCGCTGTTCAACAAGCTGGCCAGCGCGGGCACGCTGGGCGACCCGATCACGCTCTACCGCATCGCCAACGCCGTCACCAGCAATCTGACCGTGGACACCGGCTTGGACTCGCTCGACGCGATGGTGGGGCTGGCCGGGAGCGTGCAGAGCCTGCAGAGCCACTACATCCAGTTCATCACCGTGCCCTACGCCTTCGACCCGACCAACCAGAACCGGGTCGTCCCCGGCCCCGGCTTCGACCAGGTGTGGACGGACCTGCGTCAGGACACTCCCCTGCCCGGCTCGAACGCCGCCCGCGCCTTCGGCACGGCGCCCAAGGCCGCGTCCGGCCCGCCCGCGCCCACACCGACGCTCGCGCTGACCGGCACTCAGGTGGACGTCTACAACAGCACCCAGGTCCCGCACCTCGCGCTGTACGCGTCGCAGAACCTCACCGCGCTCGGCGTGGACGCGCGGGTGGAGCAGGGATCGCCGTTCGGCGCCGACCCCCAGACCCGGCTGCTCTACCCGGCCGGGATAGGGGCACAGGCGGACAGCCTGGCCGCGCGCTTCGGCGGGAGCGCGGCGGTGCAGCCGGTGCAGAGCGACTCGGTGCGCACCCTGACACTCGTGATCGGCGTCGATCCGCCGACGTCGCTCGTGGCCGAGCCGGGCGCGAGCGCGGGGACCCCGACACCCGACGGGTCGTCAGCCGGCTCCGCCGCACCCGCGCCGGATGCCTCGATCAGCGCGGAGAGCCGGTCCGGGGACGAGAACATCTGCTCGGACCTGCCGGGCACGGTCGGCTACGGCGGCCGGCCGTAGCGGTAGAGCCCGACGCCGGGCGGCCCGGAAAGCGGGCCGCCCGGCGTCCGGGGGATGTCAGAGCATGAAGACGATCTTGCCCACCAGGTCGCCCGCCTCCATCTTCGCGAAGCCCTCGGCGGCGCCCTCGCGCAGCGGCAGCACACTGTCGATCACCGGGCGCACCCCGGCGGTCTCGCAGAAGCGCAGCAGCGCGGCGAGCTCGTCCCGGGTGCCCATGGTCGAGCCGACCACCCGCAGCTGGTGGAAGAAGATCCGGGTCAGCGCGGCCCGCGGGTTCGGGCCCGAGGTGGCGCCGGAGATGACGATGCTCCCCTCCTCCCGGACCGAGGCGACCGAGTGCTCCCAGCTGGCCGCGCCGACCGTCTCCATCACCGCGTCCACCCGCTCGGGCAGCCGCGCGCCCGACTCGAAGGCCTGGTGCGCGCCGAGCTCGAGCGCGCGGGCGCGCTTGCCCTCGGAACGCGAGGTGGCCCACACCCGCAGGCCGGCCGCCCGGGCCAGCACGATCAGCGCCGTGGCCACGCCGCCGCCCGCGCCCTGCACCAGGACGGTGTCGCCCGGGCGCAGCCCCGACTTGGGGTAGGACAGCATCCGATAGGCCGTCAGCCAGGCCGTGGGCAGGCAGGCGGCCTCCTCGAAGGTGAGCGAGGCCGGCTTGGGCAGCAGGTTCCACCGCGGCACGGCGATCCGCTCGGCGAAGGTGCCCGGGTAACGCTCCGTCAGGATCGAGCCGCGCTCGCCCTCCGGCACCCCGCGGCCCTGCTCGCCGACCACGGCGTGGATGACGACCTCGTTGCCGTCCTCATCCACGCCCGCGCCGTCGCAGCCGAGGATCATCGGCAGCCGTTCGGCGGGCAGGCCGACCCCGCGCAGCGACCACAGGTCGTGGTGGTTGAGCGCGGCCGCCTTCACCGCGACGGTGGTCCACCCGGGCCGGGCGGCCAGCTCCGCCGGCTCGGGCAGCGGACCGGTCGCCAGGCCCTTGAGGGGCTCGTCCTTCTCGATGCTCTGTGCATACACGGCGTACATGCCAGGCACCCTACTCCGCGGTAACTACCGCGGTCAGCCCCGCCGGTCAGGCGGCCGTCGGCTCCGGCGTGTTCGCCGCCACGGCCGCCGCGGCCACCGCCGCCGCGACCGCCGGGGCCACCCGCGGGTCGAACGGCGAGGGGATGACGTGCTCGGGGTCGAGCTCGTCGGCCACGATCCCGGCCAGCGCGTCGGCCGCGGCCAGCTTCATCTCCTCGGTGATCTGCCGCGCCCCGGCCGCCAGCGCCCCGGCGAACACCCCGGGGAAGGCGAGCACGTTGTTGACCTGGTTCGGGAAGTCGGAGCGGCCGGTGGCCACCACCGCGGCGTACTTGCGGGCCACGTCCGGGTGGATCTCCGGGTCCGGGTTGGCCATGGCCGCGATGATGCAGTTCGGCGCCATCGTCGCCACCGCCGGCTCCGGCACGGTCCCGGCCGAGACGCCGATGAACACGTCCGCGCCGGCGAGCGCCTGCTCCAGCGAACCGCTCAGCCCGGCCCGGTTGGTCAGCTCCGCCAGCTCCTGCTTGACCGGGGTCAGGTCGGCCCGGCCGGTGTGCACGACGCCGCGCGAGTCGGCCACGGCCACGTCGCCGATCCCGGCGTGCACCAGGATCTTGGCGATGGCCACGCCCGCGGCCCCGGCGCCGGAGATCACCGCGCGCAGGTCCCCGAGCGTGCGCCCGGTCACCTTCGCCGCGTTGCGCAGCGCGGCCAGCAGCACGATCGCGGTGCCGTGCTGGTCGTCGTGGAAGACCGGGATGTCCAGGCGCTCGCGCAGCCGCCGCTCGATCTCGAAGCAGCGCGGGGCGGAGATGTCCTCCAGGTTGATCCCGCCGAAGGCCGGGGCCAGGCGCACCACGGTCTCGACCAGCTCGTCGGTGTCGGTGCAGTCCAGGCAGATCGGGACCGCGTCCACGCCGCCGAACTGCTTGAAGAGCACCGCCTTGCCCTCCATCACCGGCAGCGCGGCCAGCGGGCCGATGTCGCCGAGGCCGAGCACGGCCGTGCCGTCGGTGACCACGGCCACCGTGTGCGACTTCCAGGTGTAGTCCCGGGCCAGCTCAGGCTCGGCGGCGATGGCCTTGCACACCTGCGCGACGCCGGGGGTGTAGGCCAGGGAGAGGTCCGCGCGGTCGCGCAGCGGGACGGTCGCGGCGATCTGCATCTTGCCGCCGCGGTGCAGAGCGAACACGGGCGATTCGGCCGACTCGGCGTCGGCGCGGTGCGGATGGGGCACGGCGGTCTGCGCCGTTGTATCCGTTTCCCCGGTATCCGCGGCGTTCAGGGGTGTGGCGGTGGAAATGTGCCCAGGCATGTGAGGGAGTTTCCTTCTCGGCGTAGTCCGGATGTCCCCGCGTTCGCGGCGTCGAGGCATCGATCGGGTCTTGGGTGGACCGCCATCGTGTGGCTGCGCACGGCGAAAAGAGGGTGGACCGCCGCACGCGGTGGGCCAACCTTAGCGGCAGATCAACCGCCGGGTCACGGTTATCGGACTGCGACGTCCGCTACATCGGAGCACGGACGGTGCCCTTGCCAACTCCAGGATGTGGCGTACGGTAATGGCACATCGCCGCCGGGACCGCGTTCATCGCGTACCGTGGTGCAGACCCGATACCGACCCTGCTTCCCCAAGGGGGCAACAGCCATGGAACTCGCCTCCTACGCGGACCGAGCCGTCCACCTGGTCAACACGGCCGACCCGTATCGGCGTCGGGACGACCTGACCACGGTCGAGGACGCCCGGGCACTGCTGTCCAAGCAGGGCGCCTGCGGACGGCTCACGAACGTCGACGTGCAGGAGCTGCGCACCCTGCGCGACCGGCTGCGCGAGGTGTTCGACGCGGCCGACGCCGGCTCGCAGCAGCAGGCCGTGGACGTGCTCAACGAGCTGCTCGAGCTCTACCCGATCCGTCCGGCCATCTCCAACCACGACGGCTGCGACTGGCACCTGCACCTGGCCGAGGGCATCCCGACGACGTCGGCGGCTTACGCGGCCAAGGCGTGCATGGGCCTGGCGGTGCAGGCCACCGAGCTGGGCCTGGACCGGCTCGGCGTGTGCCAGGCGGCGCCCTGCCGGGACGTGTTCATCGACACCTCGACGAACCGCTCCCGCCGCTACTGCTCCGAGCGCTGCGCGACCCGCGCCAACGTCGCGGCCTACCGGGCCCGGCGCAAGGAGGCCGCCCTGGCCACCGCGGCCGCGGCCTGAGCGACGGCCTGAGACCTGACAGACCTCGCCTGACGGCGGTTCAGACCGCTCCTCCCCCGCGTGCGGAGGGCTTCTGAGCCGCCGTCAGCCGCGTGCGCCCCGGCGCAGCCGCAGCAGCACCCGGGCCAGCACCAGCTCGTCCGGGACCACGCCGAACTGCCGCGAATCGCCGGGCGCGTAAGGATTGTCCGCCAGCAGCCACCAGCCACCCTCCTCGCGCCGCGCGGCGCGCTTGAGCACGACCCGCTCCGGCAGCCGCGGATCGCGGGCCAGCACGGCGTCACCCGGACGTACCCGGGCCCCGTAGCGCACCAGTAGCCGGTCCCCGTCGTAGTAGGCGGGCACCATCGACACGCCGCTGACCACGGCCACGCCCAACGGGATCAAACCCGCATCCCGCCCAACAGCGCTCATGTCACCACCTCGCTGGCGCTCGGTAGGCGCATTCGCGGGCACACTGTGCTGAACGGTTCGCTCGCAAGCTCCCTCACGTCGCCACTCTAGATCCACACCTTCCCGGGCGACGGGAATCAGGGGGCAGTAGGCTCAGTTCGACGTATCAAGCGTTCAGCGTGAGAGGAAGTCATCCATGCGCATCTTCGCCGCGAAGACCACGGCCTCAGCCCATTGCGACCTGCCCTGCGGTGTCTACGACCCCGCCCAGGCCCGGATCGAGGCCGAGTCGGTCAAGGCGATTCAGGAGAAGTACCAGTCGAACGAGGACCCGGCGTTCCGCGCCCGGGCCGTTCTGATCAAGGAGCAGCGTTCCGAGCTGGTCAAGCACCACCTCGAGGTGTTGTGGAGCGACTACTTCAAGGCACCGCACTTCGAGAAGTACCCGCAGCTGCACACCCTGTTCAACGACGCGGTGAAGGCGGCGGGCGCCGGCGGCACCAAGGCCTCGAACGACCCGGCCACCGGCCAGCACCTGCTCGACCTGATCTCCCAGATCGACAAGATCTTCTGGGAGACCAAGCAGGCCTGAGCCCCACCCGGCTCCGACCTGGGGCCCGGCCAAGCGCGCCGGGCCCCGCAGTACGGTGAGGCGGACCACCCCGGACCGGCCCGGCGGGGCGTGGGTACGAGACACAGATGGTCCGTCCGGGGTAACTTCTACTCACGGAGCGGCGGCGACCGCGTACGATGCGTGCGGCCGTCGGCGTCCGGGCCCGGTCACGCGCGTGGGAGGCACAGTGGAACAGCGATCGACAACGGAGAGCGGCCCGAGTGGAGGAACCGCGGTGTTGTCCCCGGACGACTTCGTCGAGGTGAGCATCCCGGCGGACGGGGCCTACCTGTCCGTACTGCGCACCGCCACCGCGGGTCTGGCCGCGCGGCTGGACTTCACCCTGGACGAGATCGAGGACCTGCGGATCGCGGTGGACGAGGCGTGCGCGATGCTGCTGCAGCACAACCTTCCGCACACCAGCCTGACCTGCCGGTTCGACCTGGCTCCGGCCGAGCTGGCGATCACCGTGTCCGCGCCGACGGCGGACGGCAAGGCCCCGGCCAAGGACACCTTCGCCTGGACGGTCCTGACCGCGCTGGCCGGACAGGTGGAGGCGAGCGCCGGCGGGCCCGACCGCGTGGTCTCCATCACCATGGTCAAGCAGCGCGGCGGGGCGGAGACGACGGCAGCGTGACTACCGCACAGCGACCGATGACCCCGCCGACGCCGACCGACCCGCCGGGCCCCGCCGAGCCGGAAGAGGCCGACGTGCGGGCGCCCGAGGTGGGCCCGCAGCGCACCGCGGCGCAGACCGCGCGCAGCGCCGCCCAGGCCGCCACGCACGCCGAGGCCCGCGAGCTGTTCCGGCGGATGGCCGAGATGGACCCGCAGGACCCGGCCAGGGCCGGGGTGCGCGACCGGCTGGTGCGCATGCACCTGCCTCTGGTCGAGCACCTGGCCCGGCGCTTCCGCAACCGCGGCGAGCCGCTGGACGACCTGACCCAGGTGGCCACGATCGGGCTGATCAAGTCCGTGGACCGGTTCGACCCGCAGCGCGGGGTGGAGTTCTCCACCTACGCCACGCCGACCATCATCGGCGAGATCAAGCGGCACTTCCGGGACAAGGGCTGGGCGGTGCGGGTGCCGCGCCGGCTGCAGGAGCTGCGCCTGTCGCTCACCGCGGCCACCAGCGAGCTGTCCCAGCGCAACGGCCGCTCCCCCACGGTCAACGAGCTCGCCACGCACCTCGGGATCAGCGACGAGGAGGTGCTCGAGGGCCTCGAGTCGGCCAACGCGTACTCCACGCTGTCGCTGGACGTGCCGGAGTCGGGCGACGACGAGTCCCCGGCCGTGGCCGACTCGCTCGGCAGCGAGGACGAGGCGCTCGAGGGCGTGGAGTACCGGGAGTCGCTCAAGCCGCTGCTCGAGCAGCTGCCAGCCCGGGAGAAGCGGATCCTGCTGCTGCGCTTCTTCGGCAACATGACGCAGTCCCAGATCGCCGAGGAGATCGGCATCTCGCAGATGCACGTCTCGCGGCTGCTCGCCCGCACGCTCACCCAGCTGCGCGAGAAGCTGCTGGTGGAGGAGTAGGGCCGACACACGACGGCGCCCCGCACGCGAGCTCGCGTGCGGGGCGCCGTCGTGTGTGCGCGGGCGCGGATCCGGCTAGCGGGTGAGCACCTTGTGCGAGCCGGGGGCGAACAGCAGCGCGATCCCGGCCAGGGCGTAGAGGATCGAGACCACGCCGGCCACGTAGTAGTTCCCCTGGAACATCCAGTAGGCCACGCCGCCGATGAGCAGATGGGTCATCAGGGAGGGCGTGCGGGCCCAGGCGTGGCAGCCCAGCAGGCCGCGGGCGACCCACACGACACCGAGCCCGAGTGCGACGTAGATCACCGCGAGTGTGGCGGCCATGGACCGGCTGAGCGGGTGGCCGAACAGGGCATCGAAGAGCTCGACGACCCCGAACACGGTCAGCGCCGCGCCGGGCAGCGCGGTGACGGCGGCGGCGGCGGTGACGGTCGCCGGGCGGGGGGCATCGGGAGCGGGCACCCCTCGAGCCTATATCGCGCGCGTGCGGGCTCCGCGCCCGGGGCCCGGCGACGTAATACGACGGGATGCGGGTACGTTAAAGGGCATGTCGGACAAGCAGGCGCGCGGTCTGCTCATCATGAATCCCAAGGCGACCGCCTCGTCCGAGCGCACGCTCGAGGTGCTGGTCGGCGCGCTCTCCTCGGAGCTCGACCTGGCCGAGGAGCACACCCGCTACCGGGGCCACGCCGCCGACCTGGCCGCCGCGGCCGCGGCCGACGGGGTGGAGGTGGTGATCGCGTTCGGCGGTGACGGCACCGTGAACGAGGCCGTCACCGGACTGATGGCGCACGGCTCCGGCCCGCTGGACCGGCCGCGGCTGGCGATCGTGCCCGGCGGCTCGACCAACGTCTTCGCCCGCGCGCTCGGGCTGCCCAACCACGCGGTGGAGGCGACCGGCGCGCTGCTACGGATGCTGCGACGCCCCGGCGAGGCGACCCGGCTGGTCTCGCTCGGCGCGGTGCGCCCGGACGACGAGAGCCGGGAGCGGTACTTCACCTTCTCGGCCGGCTTCGGCTTCGACGCGGCGGTGGTCGGGGAGGTGGAGCGGCAGCGCGCGCAGGGGCGCAAATCGACGCACACGCTCTACGTCCGCTCGGCGCTGCGCGAGTACTTCCGGCGCACCGACAAGCGCAACGCCCCGATCACCGCGAAGCTGATGGACGGCAGCGCGCTGCCTGAACTTTTCATGGCGATCCTGGCCAACACCTCGCCCTGGACCTACCTGGGCAACCGTCCGATCGTGGCCACCCCGGAGGCCGGTTTCGACACCGGTCTCGACCTGTTCGGTCTGGCCAGCCTGGGCACCGTGCCGGTCTGGCAGACGGTCGGACGTCTGATCGCCAGCTCGTCCAAACTGCACCAGGGCCGGGACGTGGTTCTGCGGCACGACCTGCCCGAACTCACCCTGCTCGCGCACCGCCCCGTGCCCTTCCAGGTGGACGGCGACTACCTCGGACCACGCGAACGTGTGACATTCCGTAGTGTTCCGGCCGCACTGCGCGTCTTCGCGTGATGTACTGGAGGGGTGGAAAGCCGAGCGGCCTTCGAGCCGGCGGCGGACCCCGCACCGTGCCCTTGAAGTCGCATGCCGTGCCTCGCGCGCTGACCTTCGAAGACAAGGTGTGACCGAACCGACACCTGAGAATTTAAAATACTCCCCGGAAACCCTTGTGCTCCGCGATCGTCCCTGACAGGCTTGTTCACGGCCCTGAAACGTGGGCTGTGATCGCTCAATGCCGAGCGTGGACACAGACCCTCGGGTTTCCGGCCCACCAGCCTCCGTGCGTCACCTCCGGACCGCAGGCTCAGCCCGCGGTCCAAGGGAACGCCGATGCTCGTGAAAGCGTTCACATTCACAAGATCGCCCAGCCTGGAGCGGCTCGCGTCGCACGGCCGGAGAGCGTGAAGTGGAACCGGGAATACCGCGCGGCGGAACCGGCAACACGGTGTGGAGCAGAACCGGAACCATCGGATGGAACCGGGAACGTATCGCACGGCGTCGGCGTTTCTATGAAGCGTCGAAGTTTTGGCGTGACGCGCGACCCGCACCACCAGCACCACCCGCGTCACGGCACCGGCCGACACCCTCGGCCCGGCGCCCCCGAAGCACCGCACCACCGTTTCACTTGAGACTGATACGTCACTTCACGAAGGAGTAGGACCGATGAGCGACTGGCGCCACCGCGCCGCGTGCCGCGACGAGGACCCGGAGCTCTTCTTCCCCATCGGGAACACCGGGCCGGCACTGCTGCAGATCGAGGACGCGAAGGCGGTCTGCCGCCGCTGCGACGTGATCGACCAGTGCCTGCAGTGGGCCCTGGAGTCCGGCCAGGACGCCGGCGTCTGGGGTGGGATGAGCGAGGACGAGCGTCGTGCCCTGAAGCGCCGCGCCGCCCGGGCCCGTTCCCGGATGGCCTGAAGATCTTCCGCCGACGAGCGGCCCCGCCGCTCGTGACCAGCGCAGTGCACTGACCGCAGGGCATTGAGCACAACTGAACCAGCATCACCTCGAGTATCAAGGTCGCAGACCCGACCCGCGGGCGCGGCCGTCGCCGAGCCGCCCGGGCAGCTTTTCGCCCCGGGTGGCGCAGGGGAGGGAACCGTCCCTCTCCGGGCCGTATCCGGCCCCGGTTCGACGAGCCGCGCGATCGCCCCCGGGGGAACGCACCGGCCGGCCGTCACGCGGCCGAGCTCTACAAGCATGGCAAGTCGATCGAGACGATGGTCCCACCGTCGTCTCGATTTCGCATGTCGAAGCTCCCGCCCAGTTCGCCCTGCACCAGAGTCCTGACGATCTGAAGTCCGAGATTCCCCGCCGTGTGGGGGTCGAAACCAGCCGGCAGCCCCCGGCCGTCGTCGACCACGTTGATGGTCAGATTCTTCGGCGCCCGCAGGGCCGTGACCTCCAGCAGGGTGCCGGCGCCGCCGTCGAGCCCGTGCTCGAAGGCGTTCTGCAGCAACTCGGTCAGCACCATCGCGAGCGGCGTGGCGATGTGCGCGTCCAGCACGCCGAAGGTGCCCACCCGGCGCGGGCGCACCTGTCCGGCCACGACCCCGCCCGCGGTGGTGGCGGTCGAGGCGGAGGCGGAGAAGTCGGCCACCATGGCCAGGACCCGGTCGGCGATCTCGTCGAACTCGACCCGCTCGTCCAGGGTCTGCGACAGGGTCTCGTGCACGATCGCGATCGAGCCGACCCGGCGCACCGCCTCGTGCAGCGCCGCCTTGCCGCGCGGCTCGTCCAGCCGCCGCGCCTGCAGCCGCAGCAGCGCCGCGACCGTCTGCAGGTTGTTCTTGACCCGGTGGTGGATCTCCCGGATCGTCGCGTCCTTCGTCATCAGCTCGCGGTCGCGCCGGCGCAGCTCGGTCACGTCGCGCACCAGCACCAGGGCCCCGATCCGCTCCCCCGCCGGGTTCAGCGGGATCGCGCGCAGCCGCATCGCCGCGCCGGCCGCGTTGGCGAACTCGGTGTCCCTGGCCTTGCGTCCGCTGGCGGCCTCGGCCAGCGCCTCGTCGGTCGGCCCGGAGCTCGGCACCGCGAGCGCCGCGCACAGCTTGCCCAGGTGCGCCCCGATCAGCTCGCTGGCCAACCCCATCCGGTGGAAGACCGAGACCGCGTTCGGGCTGGCGTAGGTGACCAGGCCGTCGACGTCCAGGCGGAGCATGCCGTCGCCCACCCGCGGCATCGCGTCGAGGTGGCTGCGCGAGTTGGGCAGCGGGAACCGGCCGGTCGCGATCATCTGGGCCAGATCGGAGGCGGTCTGCAGGTAGGTCAGCTCCAGCCGGCTCGGGGTGCGCGCGGTGAGCAGGTTGGTGTTGCGGGCGATCACCGCGATCACCCGGTCGCCCCGGCGCACCGGGATCGACTCCACCCGCACCGGCACCGCCTCGCGCCACTCCGGGTCGCCCTCGCGCACGATCCGGCCCTCGTCCAGCGCCTGGTCCAGCAGCGGCCGCCGCCCGCGCGGCACGACGTGGCCGACCAGGTCGTCCATGTACGAGGTGGGCCCGGTGTTGGGCCGCATCTGCGCGACCGCGACGTACTGCGTCTCGTCCGCGGTGGGCGCCCAGAGCACCAGGTCGGCGAAGGAGAGGTCGGCCATGATCTGCCAGTCGGCGACGATCAGGTGCAGCCACTCCAGGTCTTCGGGCTGGAGGCTGGTCTGCTCGCGGACGAGATCGTTCATCGAGGGCATGCGCCCAGTATCGCTGATCGTGCGAGAGGATCTTGCCATGAGCGAGCTTGCGAGCGAATCGTTGAACACAGTGCGCGAGCGGCCGGCAACCCGCCGACGAGGCTGCGACGCAAGAGATTCGTGGGACTGGCTCGACGTGAGGGCCGCCGATAGAGAAGCCGCTGGTCTTCGCCGCCGGCTGTGGACCCGCGAGGCCGGCCACACGTTGGTGGACTTGGCCGGCAACGACTACCTCGGTCTCTCCAACCACCCCGAGGTGAGGGCGGCGGCCGTGAAGGCCGTGCACACCTGGGGTGTGGGCTCGACCGGCTCACGGTTGGTGACGGGGACGACGGCCGAGCACACCGGCTTCGAAGAGGAACTCGCGGAGTTCCTGGGGGCCGAGGCCGCGCTCGTCTTCTCCTCGGGCTACCTGGCGAACCTGGGTGTCGTCACGGCTTTGGCCGGCCCCGAGGACCTTCTCGTCTCGGACGCCCAGAACCACGCCAGCGTCATCGACGCCTGCCGCCTCTCCGGCGCCCGCCGCGCGGTGGTGGAGCACTGCTCCCCGACGGCCGTCGATCGGGCCCTGATGGCGGCCGAGGAGACCAAGCCGTACCGCCGCGCCTATGTACTGACCGAGTCGGTCTTCTCGGTGGACGGCGACGTGGCCCCGCTGGCCGCGTTGGCCGAGGTGTGCCGCGCGCACGGCGCCGTGCTGCTCGTCGACGAGGCGCACGGGGTGGGCGTGCACGGGCCGGGCGGCCGCGGCGGCGCGTACGCGGCCGGGCTCGCCGGTGCACCGGACGTCCTGCTGACGGTGACGCTCTCGAAGTCGTTCGGCTCGCAGGGCGGCGTCGTCCTCGGGCCGCGGCGGGTGATCGACCATCTGATCGACACCGCGCGCGGCTTCATCTTCGACACCGCTCTCGCGCCGGCCAGCGTCGCCGGTGCCCGGGCCGCGCTGCGGGTGCTGCGCGCGGAGCCGGAGCGGGCCGAGCGGGTGGCGGCCAACGCCTTGCGGCTGCACCAGATCGCCCTTGAGGCGGGGCTCCCGGCCAGCCGACCGTCCGGCGCCGTCACCTCGGTGGTGCTGGGCGACGCGGAGCGGACGCTCGCCGCGGCGCGGATGTGCGCGGAGAACGGGGTGCGGGTGGGCTGTTTCCGGCCGCCGTCGGTGCCGGACGGCCTCTCGAGGCTGCGGCTGACCGCCGGCGCGGACCTGTCGGAGTCCGACTTCTCCCGGGTTCGCGCGGTTTTGGACCTGATTCCGCAGGGCCGCGGGACGGCGGCCGAAACTGGTCCAGACCAATGCGTCGAGAGGTCTGGACAACGTTCAGTGGTCTAGTCCACAATGGGCGCTGGTTCACTGGTGCCCATCTGGAGGAAGCGCGTGAGGATCTCGGCGCGGCGCGCGGTCGTCGACGGAGAGCTGACCGGTCCGGTCACGATGACCGTCGACGACCGGATCATCACCACCGTCGAGCCCTACGCCGACCCGGAAGCAGACATCGTACTTGACGAAGGGGTGTTGACGGCAGGTCTGGTGGACATCCAGATCAACGGCGCCTTCGGAGTCGATTTCGCGGCCGCGGACGAGGCCGGCTGGGACCGGGTGGCCGCCGCGCTCCCGGCCACCGGAGTCACCTCGTTCCAGCCCACCCTGATCACCGCGCCGCTCGACCGGCTCATCGCCGGCCTCGACACCGCCACCGAGGCGCGCGACCGCCAGGAGGACGGCCCCTACGCCCGGATCCTCGGCGTGCACCTCGAAGGCCCCTGGCTCTCCCCGCTCAAGAACGGCGTGCACGAGGCCAGGTTCCTGGCCCAGCCCACCGCCGAAGCCGTCGACCGGCTGCTCGGCGCCGTCGGCTTCGACATCCTCACCCTGCTCACCCTGGCCCCCGAGCTGCCCGGCGCGCTCGAGGCGACCCGGCGGCTGACCGCGGCCGGCGTGCCCGTCTCCATCGGCCACACCGACGCCACCGCCGTCCAGGTGGGGGCCGCCGCCGACGCCGGGGCGACGCTCGTGACGCACATCTTCAACGCCCAGCGCGGGCTGGCCCACCGCGAACCGGGCGTCCCCGGCGCCGCCCTGGCCGACTCCCGCTACCGGGTCGGCCTGATCGCCGACCTGCACCACGTCGCCGCCGAGATCTGCACCCTGATCTTCCGCGCCGCCCCCGGCCGGGTCGTGCTGGTCACCGACGCCATCGCCGCCGCCGGCATGCCCCCCGGCGGCTACGTGCTCTCCGGCATCCCGGTGACCGTCGGCGAGGACGGCGTCCCGCGCAACATCGACGGCACCATCGCCGGCTCCGCGCTCACCCTGGACCAGGCCGTGCGCAACATGATCGGCCTCGGCCTGCCCGTCGCCGCCGTCATCGAGGCCGCATCCCTGGTGCCCGCCGACGCGATAGGCCGCACCGACCTCGGCCGCATCGCCCCCGGTGCGCGCGCCGACCTGGTCCACTGGACCGAAGACTTCCATCCAGCCCGCACCTGGGTGGACGGCCGGGAGTTCCCGGCGTTCGTGGGAACCGGGGTGGGGCGGGTTTGAGGGTCCCGTCCCGCTCCTTCCTACGGCCCCGCCTACGCGCTTGCTTCGCTGCGCGCTACGGCGGGGCCTTGTACGTTCGGGACGAGCAGTTTCCTTGCGGGGCACGGCCCCGCGCCCCGCGCCGGGGACACCCCGGACCCCGCGCGTGGGGTGGGAGGGTGGTCGGCAGCGATGGCGGCTGACGGGGCGACTGACGGGGCGGCTGGTGGGGTGTGAATGCGGGCTTTGGGTACGACACCGCCCCGCACTGAAGGCGGTGCGGGGCGGGGGCTTCGGGAGGCCTATAGGCCTTGCCAGGCCGGCTTGGCGGCGTAGGTCGCGCGGAAGTAGGGGGCGAGCTTGAGTTGGGCGGCCGCGGGCTCGTCGACGACGAGGGTGGCGTGGGGGTGCAACTGGAGGGCTGAGGCGGGGACGACGGCGGCGAGGGGGCCCTCGACGGTCGCGGCGACGGCTTCGGCCTTGCCGGCGCCGGTGGCCAGCAGGACGAGGTGGCGCGCCTGCAGGATGGTGCCGATGCCCTGGGTGATCACGTGGTGCGGCACCTCGTCGAGCGAGTCGAAGAACCGTGCGTTGTCCTCGCGGGTCTGCGGCGTCAGGGTCTTGATCCTGGTGCGCGAGGCCAGCGAGGAGCAGGGCTCGTTGAAGCCGATGTGGCCGTCCGTGCCGATGCCGAGGATCTGCAGGTCCACGCCGCCGGCGGCCTGCAGCTGCTGCTCGTACGCGGCGCAGGCGGCCGGGATGTCCTCGCTGGTGCCGTCGGGGCCGGTGAACGAGTCGAGCCCGAGCCCGAGCGGCTCGAGCACCTCGCGGGCGATGACGGAGCGGTAGGACTCCGGGTGCCCGGCCGGCAGGCCCACGTACTCGTCGAGCTGGCACACCCGCAGCCGGGAGACGTCGAGGTGCGCGGGGCCGGCCACGCGGGCGGCCAGCGCACGGTAGATCGGCAGCGGCGTCGAGCCGGTGGCCACGCCCAGCAGCGCGTCCGGCTTGCGGGCGATCAGCGCGGCGATCGCCTCGGCGATCAGCTCGCCGCCGGCCGCGGCGTCGGGGACGATGACGACTTCCATCAGTGCTCGCTCTTCCTGTTGGTCAGCAGTTCGGCGGCGGCCTGCCCGCTCACGCGGGAGCCGCCGTGGGTCAGCACGTCCGCCAGATCCCCGTGCGGCAGGCCGAACTCGACCACCACCGCATCCGGGCGGGCGGCCTTGACGGCCTCCACCGCGCGCCGCATCCACAGGTTGCGGTGCAGGTCGCGCACGCACAGCAGGAGCGGTCGGGCGGCGGCGCGCTCGAGCAGCGGGGCCAGGTCGATCTGCGCGTCCTGATCCACCACCGGCGCAACCATCAGGCCCACCGTCTCCGTGCCCTTGGTGGGCGCGGGGATCTGCTCGACGGTGGTGTCGGGCAGCAGCTCGGCCAGGGGTTCGGCCAGGCCCCACGGGGTCGCGTCGTCCACGGCGAGGGAGACCACCGGGGAGAACTCGGCCACGTGCGGGGCCGCTGTCAGCGGCTTGACTTCGCTGCGGACGGCTATCGCGCGCCGGGCCGCTTCCAGCCCCACGGCGCGGTCCGCCGTCGCGCCCGCGGTGGCCTCGCGCACGGTCCGGGACCAGCGCGCCACGGCCCGGTTGCGCTCGGCCGCCTCGTGCAGCCGCTCGGCCGAGAGCCGGCCCTCGCGCACGGCCCAGACCAGCGCGTTGCGCAGGTACAGGTACTCGTCCTCGTCGGCCGGGCTACCGCCCCAGCACAGCGCGTCGCAGCCGGCCACGACCGCCTTGACGGTGCCCTCGGCCACGCCGTAGCGTCCGGAGATCGCGCCCATGTCGATGCCGTCGGTGACGATCACGCCGTCGTAGCCGAGCTCTTCGCGCAGCAGTCCGGTCAGGATCCGCGGCGACATGGTGGCGGGCAGCTGCGTGTCGTAGCGCGGGAAGAGGATGTGCGAGGTCATGATCGCCTTCGTGCCCGCCTCGATGGCGGAGCGGAACGGCGCGAGGTGCAGCAGCTCCAGGGCCTCGTCGTACTCGACCATGGGCAGGCCCAGGTGCGAGTCGCCCGAGGCGTCGCCGTGGCCGGGGAAGTGCTTGGCCGTGCCGATCACGCCGACCGACTGCAGGCCCCTGATGTACGCGGCGGTGTGCCGGGCCACCAGCTCGCTCTCGGCGCCGAACGAGCGCACCCCGATCACCGGGTTGTCCGGGTTGGCGTTGACGTCGGCGCAGGGCGCGTAGTTGAAGTTCACGCCCACCTCGAGCAGGTCCAGCCCGATCGAGCGGCCGACCGACTCGGTCAGCCGGATGTCGTCGACCCGGCCCAGGGCCAGGTTGCCGGGGTAGGAGGAGCCTTCGCCGATCTCCAGCCGGGTGACGTCCCCGCCCTCCTCGTCCAGGGCGATCAGCACGTCCTCGTCGGCCTCGCGCAGGCTCGCGCACAGGGCCGCGGTCTGGGCGCGGTCGGCCAGGTTGCGGGAGAAGAGCACGAGCCCGCCGAGCTCCCTGGCCTCGAGCGCGCGCAGCACCCAGGCCGGAGCCTCGGTGCCGGGCGCGGCCATCTGCAGTACGGCGCCGGCATCCCGGGTGAGCTCCGCCAGCGCGCCGTGGTTCGGCATGCCACCATCCTCGTCAGTGATTTAGTAAGGAAGCTTAACCGGGAGTGGTTTAGACCATTCTAGTCTCCCAGAGCGCGGCGGACCGGGTCAACCGCGCGGCCAATCCACCCCGGGCGTCCGGTAGAAGCCGATTCCGGCCGCCACCCAGTGCGGCGCCTGGGCCGCGAGCCTCTTCTCGAACGCGCCGAGATCGTGCGCCGCGGGCGGGGACCAGCCGAGTTCGGCCACCGCGGGCAGCCGCGGGAAGGCGAGGTACTCGAGGTCGGCGAACGACGTGAGCGTCTCGCCCCACATGGCCGCCTCGACGCCGTACACGGCCGACGCCGGCACCCCGGCCAGGTACGTGGCCGGATCCCACTCGTACGACTGCGCGAGCGGCACCGGGCCGGCCCAGTCGAGCCCCGGAACCGTGTCTTTGTCGTACTTCTGGTCCAGGTACGCGTGGTTCGCCGGGGCGAGCACCACCTTCGTGCCCGAAGCCGCGGCGGCCTTGAAGGCCGAGGTCGGGGAGTCCGACGTCCCCCAGTACTCCGCCACCGCCGGCGATCCGGTCTGGGCGTTGGTGATCGCGTCCCAGCCCATCGGGGTCTTGCCGTCCGCGCGAACCTGCGCGGCGGCCCAAGTCATGAAGCCGGCGTAATCGGTCGCCGAAGTGGCCCTCGCCTCGTCGCCGCCGATGTCGATGTACGAACCCGGAGTCAGCGCGACCATTTGCTTGAGCACCGTGGAGACGAACGTCTTCACAGTCTGGCTGCCCGTGCACAGCGTGCTGAATCCGGTGTCGATGCCGGTGTACGGCGTCGTCGCCCGGCCGTCGCAGGTGAGGTCGCCGTACGCGGACTCAGCCGCGTTCACGTGGCCGGGCATGTCGATCTCGGGGATCACCGTGATGTACCGCGATGCCGCGTACGCGACGATCTCCTTGTACTGCGCCTGCGTGTAGTACCCGCCGGTGCCGCCGCCCACCTCGGTGCTCGCGCCGATCCCGGTGAGCGCCGGGTAGCCGTCGATGGCGATGCGCCAGCCCTGATCGTCGGTCAGGTGGAGGTGCAGGTAGTCGATCTTGTAGCGCGCGACGTCGTCGATGTAGTGCTCGACTTCGGCGACGTCGAAGAAATGCCGTGCCACGTCCAGCGAGGCGCCGCGGTAGGCGTAACGCGGGTAGTCGGTCACCGTACCCGCCGGAACGGCCCAGGACGCGCCCTGGACGGCCTTGCGCGACTCGATGGAGCCCGGGAGCAACTGCCGCAGCGATTGCACGCCCTCGAAGAGCCCGGCGGCCGTCTGCGCGCTCAGCACGATCCCGCTCGGCTCGACGGAGAGCCGGTAGCCCTCGTCACCCACCACCGCGGGCGCGCCGCTGAGGGTGAGTTCGATCGCGGGGCCGGACGGCGCGGCGGAGACGACCGGCAGCGTGTAGCCGGTGGCCGGGCGCAGCAGACCGGCCAGGTACGCGGCCACCGGCTCGGCCGCGGGTGACGCCGCGTAGAGCGCCGTGCCCGAGCCGATGGCGAACTGCTTGCCCGGCGTCCGCACGGCCGAGACCGGCGCGGGCAGGATGCCGGCGTACGCGTCGGCCGGCGCGGCCGGGCGGGCCGGGGCGGCGGAGGAGGAGCAGCCCGCGAGCAGACTCCCGGCCAGCAGGCCGAACGCCGCCGCGACGGCGACGCGGCTCCCTTGCTTACGATTCACGTTCACCTTCTGGCCGGATGCATGGATATACGCAAGGGGACCCGGACGAGTGGCGCTCGTACGGGTCCCCTTCGTTGGTTCAGTACCGCGTCAGCTCGGCTCGTCGCCGTCGGCGCTCAGCCCTTGACCGCACCCGCGGTCAGGCCGGAGGCCACCTGGCGCTGCACCAGGAGGAAGAGCGCCACGATCGGCACCGCCATCAGCAGCGCCGTGGCCATCACCTCGTTGTAGAGGACCTCCTGGTTGGTGCCGAGGAAGGCGTTGAGGTAGAGCGGCAGGGTGTAGTGGTTCGCCCCGCTGATCATGAAGTTGGTCAGCTGGAACTCGGTCCAGGTCTGGATCAGCGTGTAGATCGCGGTGGAGACCAGGCCGGGCACCACGAGCGGCAGGATGATCCGGAAGAACGCGCCGACCCGGGTGCACCCGTCGACCATCGCCGCTTCCTCGAGCTCCGCCGGGATGCCCGCGACGAAGCCGCGCAGGGTCCAGATGCAAAACGGCAGGGTCAGCGCCAGCAGGCCGATGACCAGGCCGAACAGGGACTCGGACAGGCCGATCTTCGTGTAGACGTAGACCAGCGGCGCGATCAGCGCGATCAGCGGCACCATCTGCACGATCATGACCAGCACGATGGCGCTGTTGCGGAACCTGAAGCGGAACCGGGCGATCGCGGTCGCGGCCAGGAAGCCGACGAGCGTGGCGACCACGACGGTGGAGAAGGTGACGATCAGGCTGTTGCGCAGGGACTGGTAGAAGCTCGAGTCCGTGAGCACCGCGCGGAACGCCTCGAGCGAGATGTTGCCCGGGATCAGCTGCGGGTGGATCGAGTAGACCTGTCCGAGCGGGGTGACCGCCACGATCAGCATCCAGTAGATCGGGAAGATCCACACCACGGAGATGACCACGGCCACCGTGTTCAGCACCCACTTGACGACCTTCTTGCGGGTGGCCCGGGCACTGGTCGGGCGCACGGCGGTCAGCCGCGGGTCGGGCTCCGGCTCGTACTCGGAACGCCGGGTCGGGGTGAAGGCGGTCGAACTCACTTGGCATCGCCTCCGATGCGGATCAGCTGGCGCAGGTACGGGATGGTGATCGCCAGCATGATCACCATGGTCAGGGCGGTGATGGCGGTCGCGACGCCGTAGTTCTGGTGCTGCCAGCCCTGCACGTACGACCAGATGCCGAGGTTGTAGAAGCCGGCCGGCGGCGCGCTGTTGAACAGGACGAAGATCTGGGTGAAGACCTGCAGGTCCCAGAAGACCGAGAGCGAGGTCATGATCAGCACGACCGGCCGGATGATCGGCTCGATGACGCTGCGGAAGGTCTGCCAGGCGTTCGCGCCGTCGATGTGCGCGGCCTCGACGAGCTCCTTGGGCACCTGGGTCAGGGCGGCGTAGAGCATCACCGTGACCATCGGCACGGCGCCCCAGATCACCAGGATGATCACCACGAACCAGCCGGTGTTCTCGTTGACGAACCAGTCGTGGATGTTCTTGTAGCCGAGCAGGTCGTTGATGATGCCGTACTGCCGGTTGAACATCCACTGGAAGACCAGGGTGGAGACCAGCGCCGGGATCGACCAGACCAGGATCAGCGCGAAGGTCATCAGGTAGCGCGCCCACGCGGAGATGCGCCGCATCAGCAGCGCGAACAGCAGGCCGACGATCATCGAGCCGCCGACCATCAGCAGCGAGACGAAGATCGTGCGTACCGTCGTGCTCCAGAAGGAGCCGCTGGTCAGCAGGTTGGTGTAGTTCGTGAATCCGGTCCACTGGCCCTGCAGGGCGGTGCTGAACTGGCCGACCTGGGTCCAGTTCTGGAAGGACAGCAGGAACATCACGACCAGCGGCAGGCCGAAGATCGCGAGAACGATCAGCAGAGCCGGGCTGAGGAGGAGATAGGGCGCCAGGCGGCCCTGGCGCCGCCGCTTCGGTGCGGGCGGAGCGGGCCGGCGGCGGCCGGCGCCGACCGGGTCGGCGAAGGTTTGGTCACTCATGCGGGGATACTCTCCTGCGCGGGTCGGCACACCAGGCGATGAGGGGGCGCGGGCAGTGCACCAGTAGTCGTCAGACGGATGATGGCTCGCCGTCGCCCCGGTGTACAGGGCGACGGCGAACTCTTATCGCTGGGAGGGCGGCCGGGCGGACCCGGCCGCCGCCGTCCGAGCGCTTGGAGTGCTTAGTTGAGCGCGGTGGCGATCGCCGTGTCGGTGGCCTTCGCCTGGGTGTCGATCACCGACGCGGTGCAGCCGCCCTTGGCGATGTTCTGCAGCATGGTGTCGATCAGGTTCGGGGTGCCGCCGTCGACGTTGGTCCACTTCGGAGCCTCGGGCACGAAGTAGGGGTTCTGCTGGCCGGACGCGTACTGGGTGTTCTTGGCGCCGGTCACGTCGCTGAGCAGGTTGCTGGCGTTCGGGATGTCGCCCGCGGTCGCCATGGTGCCCTCGTTGGCGCTGCTGGTGTAGTCGGCGATCCAGTCCTCGGCCAGGCTCTGGTTCTTCGAACCGGACGGCACGGCGAGGTCGGAGCCACCGGTGAAGTCCGGCAGGTAGCTGCCGGCCTTGGTCGGGCTGGGGATGTTGAAGTAGATCGAGGGGACCGGCGAAGCGCCGGTGAAGCCCTTGGGCGGGTTGGCGCTCTCCCAGCCGAGGCCGTAGAGGAACGTGGTGGTGCCGTTCGACCAGGCCGCGTCCTGGTTCGAGTCGATGCCCGCCGGGTCGTTGTTCTTGCTGGCCTTGAACAGGGTGCAGTAGTTCGCCAGACCGGTCTCGGAGGCCGAGGACTCCAGGGTGCCGACCCACTTGCCGCTGCTGTCGTCCGCGACGGTGCCGCCGGCGTCGGCCACGAAGGCGAGGCCGAGGTACTCGTCACCGGCCGGGACCTCCATGCCGGTGTAGCCCTTGACGCCCGCGTTCTTGGTGTTCAGCTTCTGGATGTCGCCGAGCAGGTCCTGCCAGGTGGCCGGGGCCGCGGTTATGCCGGCCGCGGTGGCCTGCTTGCCGTTGACCATGACCATGCGGTCGGCGGCGTAGTAAGGCACGCAGTAGAGCTTGCCGCCCTGGGTGCAGGAGGAGACCAGGCCCGAGTTCCAGTTGTCGGAGTTCGGGAACTTGCTCTTGACCGAGGACAGGTCCAGGAAGGCGCCCTCCGAGGCGGGGGTGCCGGCCTGGGTGTTGCCGACCTCCATGACGTCCGGCGCGGAGCCGGCCTTCACGGCGGTGGAGAACTTGTCAAGGTAGGTGCCCCAGGTCTGGTAGGTCACGTTGACCTTGTCGCCGGGGTGCTGCTGCTCGAAAGTGCTGACCGCGCTGGTGACAGCGGTCTTCCACCCGGTCTGCGCGTCCACCATGAGCCACACGTTGAGCGTCGTGTTGCCCGCGGCGGTGGTCGAGCCGCTGCTGCCGGTTGACTTGGACGACGAGGAACACGCCGAGGCCACGAGTGCGACCGAAGCGGTCGCGCAAGCGATGGCGACGAGCTTCTTGCTCTTCAAAACCATCCTCCGTTGGAAGGTAATCGGACGGCACCGCTGATCTCGGCCGGCCATCCTGAGCTTGGCCGGGCTTCGATCCGGTGCACACTGGGGGTGGAGCGTGTGTGTGCGGTCTTGCTGGTGATGCGGCGGCGTCCGGGGCGGGTTGGCGCCCGCCGTCGGCTACCTCTCAATGGTTTAGACCAGTTCGGAGAGTGGCATAGACCAATCCGTACCGTCAAGGGATTCGGGCCCGGTTCGGCTAACCCGTTATCAAGGCGTCACCGGGGGCAGGGTTCTCTTAACCAAGTGGTCCGTACCGGTACGTACCTTGGCTATCCTCAGTCACTCGAGACCGCCGACCCGGCGGTGCTTCACTTCTGTCTGGCAGCATGGCATCTTGCGACTGAGTTGACCGGAGTCGAATAGTGTCTGCCGGGCGGGAAACGTGATTCCAGGGAGGTGCCGTGGCGTTCGAAGAGGATGATCAATCGCTCCTCCACGACGAACAGGGTCAAGGTGAAGGCGTGGCGACGGCCGGAGAGCCGGTGGCCCGCGAACCCAAGTACTACCGGCTCAAGCGGCATCTGCTGGAGCTGACCCAGTCCAGCCCGCCCGGAACGCCGGTACCGCCCGAGCGCACCCTCGCCGAGGAGTTCGACACCTCCCGCACCACCGTCCGCCAGGCTTTGGCAGAGCTCGTGGTCGAGGGCCGGCTCGAGCGGATCCAGGGCAAGGGCACCTTCGTGGCCAAGCCGAAGGTGGCCCAGTCGCTGCAGCTGACCTCTTATACCGAGGACATGCGCGCGCAGGGCCTCGAGCCCGCCTCGCGTCTGCTCGAGGTCGGATACGTCAACGCCGACGCGGATCTGGCCGAGCTGCTGCGCATCCGCGACGGCGCCAGGGTGCTGCGGATCGAGCGGCTGCGCCTGGCCAACGGCGAGCCGATGGCCATCGAGGCGACGCACCTGTCGGCTAAGCGCTTTCCCGGCCTGCGCCGGCATCTGACGAAGTATTCGTCGCTCTACTCGGCCCTGAGCGCAGAGTACGGCGTGCACCTGGCCCAGGCCGAGGAGACGATCGAGACCGCGCTGGCCACCCCGCGCGAGGCCGCGCTGCTCGGCACCGACACCGGCCTGCCGATGCTGCTGCTCTCCCGCCACTCGCTGGACGAGGAGAGCGAGCCGGTGGAGTGGGTGCGCTCGATCTACCGCGGCGACCGGTACAAGTTCCTGGCCCGGCTGACCCGGCCCGCGGAGTAGTGGAGCAGCCGGAGTAGTGGAGTAAGGGCACAACGAGCGCCGCGCAGCACCGGCGCCCAACGGAAGTAGCGAACGCACCATGAGCATCCTGATCATCACCGGCACCGGCACGGACGTCGGCAAGACCATCGTGACCGCGGCCGTCGCCGCGCTGGCCGCGTCCCGCGGCGGCGGGGTGGCCGTGGTCAAGCCCGCGCAGACCGGCATCGGCGCGGACGAGCCGGGCGATCTGGCCACCGTGGCCCGGCTGGCCGGGCTCGGCGGGGACGCTCTGCACGAGTACGCGCGCTACCCCGACCCGCTCGCGCCGGCGGCCGCGGCCCGGACCAGCGGCCTGCCGGCGCTCTCGTTGTCCCGGGTCGCCCAGCGGGTGCGGGAGCTGACCGAGCAGCGGGCGCTGGTCGTGGTCGAGGGGGCGGGCGGCCTGCTCGTGCGCTACGACGAAGACGGTGCGACGCTGGCCGATCTGGCCCGCGAGCTGGGCGCCCCCACGCTGGTGGTGGCCGACCCGGCCCTCGGCACGCTCAATCACACGGCCCTGACGCTCGAGTCGATGGCGCTGCGCGGCGTGGAGCTGGCCGGCGTCGTCCTCGGCAGCTGGCCGGTGCATGAGGAGCCGGATCTGGCGATGCGCTGCAACGTCCGGGATCTGGAGACGCTGGCCGCCCGTCCGCTGGCGGGCGCCCTGCCGGCCGGCGCCGGCGCGCTGGACCCGGCCGAATTCCTGTTGGCCGCCCAGGCGGGCCTGTCCCCCGCGCTCGGCGGCGGGTTCGACGCCCGCGCCTTCCGGGAGCGCTGGGCGCGCTGACGCCTCGTCAGACCGGTTTCATCCCTGTTCCACGTGGAACATTATGCGCAACTATGCATGATGTTCCACGTGGAACAGGGATGAGTCAGGGCATTCCCCCGCACCGCGCCTCCCGCCCGAGGTCCGCGTATCCCCATAAGGGACAATGGCCCACGTGACTGAGACCGAGATCGCCACCGACATCCTCGCCCTCGCCCGGGAGCACGTGCTCGAACAGGGCCGCGCCCTGGACGAGCAGCAGATCCTGGCGGTGCTCGAGCTGCCCGACGAGCGCCTCGAGGAGCTGCTGGCACTGGCCCACGAGGTGCGCGAGCGCTGGTGCGGACCCGAGGTCGAGGTCGAGGGGATCGTCTCGGTCAAGACCGGCGGCTGCCCGGAGGACTGCCACTTCTGCTCGCAGTCCGGCCAGTTCACCTCGCCCGTGCGCTCGGCCTGGCTGGACATCCCCTCGCTGGTCGAGGCGGCCAAGGAGACTGCGGCCACCGGCGCCACCGAGTTCTGCATCGTCGCCGCCGTGCGCGGACCGGACAAGAAGCTGATGGCCCAGATGCGCGAGGGCGTCAAGGCGATCCGCGAAGCCGTGGACATCAACGTCGCCGCCTCCCTCGGCATGCTGGAGCAGGAGCAGGTGGACGAGCTCGCCGAGATGGGCGTGCACCGCTACAACCACAACCTGGAGACCGCGCGCTCCTACTTCCCGCAGGTCGTCACCACGCACAGCTGGCAGGAACGCTGGGACACGCTGCGGATGGTGCGCGACGCGGGTATGGAAGTGTGCTGCGGCGGCATCGTCGGCATGGGCGAGACCCGGGCCCAGCGGGCCGAGTTCGCCGCGCAGCTCGCCGAGCTGGAGCCGGACGAGGTCCCGCTCAACTTCCTCAACCCGCGCCCCGGCACGCCGTTCGGGGACCGCGAGCCGCTGCCGGCCAAGGAGGCCCTGCGCACCATCGCCGCGTTCCGGCTGGCGCTGCCGCGCACGATCCTGCGCTACGCCGGCGGGCGGGAGATCACGCTGGGAGACCTGGGCACCGAACAGGGGCTGCTCGGCGGAATCAATGCCGTGATCGTGGGAAACTACCTCACCACGCTGGGCCGACCGGCCACCGCGGACCTCGAGCTGCTCGACCGGCTGTCCATGCCGGTCAAGGCGCTGTCCGCCACACTCTGACGAAGCCGACCCCGTTGCCGACGCCGCTCTCCCCTCCGGCGAGCGGCGCCGGGCGGTGCGCTCCAGGACCGGCGGCGGGGTCGTCACCGCCGGTCCTGCACGAGCTGACACCCCTGACGCTCCCGCCGCGCGAAGGGAAGAAAGAACGGCGGATTCGCCACCGCCCATGCATTCACTCGTGCCGAATGCACCGGGTGCCTGGGATTAAGCATTCCGCTTTCCCCTACCGCGCGACTACCATCGGGCTGTCGCAGCATGCTCGTGGCGGGTCCGTCCACGAGCACGGCGGCAGCCGCGGTCTCGCGGTTGGGTGGGTGGAGGGTTCCGTTCGTGCAGTACGCGTTGCTCGGTCCGATCGCCGTAAGCGGTGATGACGGACCGTTGGAGATCAACGGGACACTGCGGCGTACCCTGCTGGCGGCCCTGCTGCTGCGCCCGAATCAAGTGGTCTCCGCGGACCAGCTGGCCGACCTGCTGTGGGGAGACCGGCCCAGTGTCTCGGCCACCACCTCGCTCTACAACCAGGTCATGCGGCTCCGTCAGGCGCTCGGGCGGCACGCCGGGCGGATCAGGGCCGTGCCTCCCGGCTACGTCATCGACGTCGAACCCGGCGAGCTCGACACCG
This sequence comes from Actinospica robiniae DSM 44927, assembly GCF_000504285.1. NCBI lineage: Bacteria > Bacillati > Actinomycetota > Actinomycetes > Catenulisporales > Actinospicaceae > Actinospica > Actinospica robiniae. The sequence continues at coordinate 4,683,313 of NZ_KI632511.1, forward strand.
CCGTGTTCGCCGAGCACGGCGCCGCGGCCGCGCAGGCCACGCAGAGCGCCGACTGGGCCGCCGCCTCCCGCGAGTACGCCGCGGCCCTCGCCCTGTGGCGCGGCCAGCCGCTGGCCGACGTGCCGGCGCTGCAGTCCGACGCGACGATCCAGCAGCTCAACGAGGAACGGCTGCTGGCCCAGCAGGGCCGGATCGAGGCCGATCTGCACCTGGCCCGGCACGACCAGGTCATCGGCGAACTGCGTACCCTGATCGACCGCCACCCGTGGCGCGAGGCCTTCCACGGCCAGCTCATGCTCGCTCTCTACCGCGCCGGGCGCCAGCCCGAGGCCCTCGACGTCTACCGCGACCTGCGCCGCGCGGTCGCGGACGAGTTCGGCGTGGAACCGAGCGACAGCGTCCGCGGCCTGCATGCCAGGATCCTGCGCTCGGACCAGGGCCTCGCCCTGCCGCCGGCCGCCCAGGCCGAGGCGGCCGCGGCCGCGTCGGCGGCCGTCGAGATCTCGGTTCCGCTGCCCCCCAGGGCACCGGTGCGCCAGCTGCCCGCAGACACCCGCGCCTTCACCGGCCGCGAGTCGGAGCTCGAGACCCTGGTCGAGGCGGCCCGCCAGGCCCGGAGCGCCCACGCGCACGACGACGCCTCCACCGTCGTGATCTGCGCCATCAACGGCATGGGCGGGATCGGCAAGACCACGCTGGCGATCCGCGCCGCGCACCGGCTGGCCGAGTGCTTCCCGGACGGCCAGCTGTTCATCGACCTACAGGGCCACTCCGTCGACCTCGACCCGGTCAGCCCGCAGGACGCCCTCGACTACCTGCTGCGCTCGCTCGGCGTGGAGCCGGTGGCCATCCCGCAGGAGATGCAGGAGCGGGCCGCGTTCTACCGCTCCCGGCTGGCCGGCACCAAGACCCTGCTCGTACTCGACAACGCCCGCAGCGCCGCGCAGGTCAGGCCGCTGATCCCGGCCGGCCCCGGCTGCCTGGTCGTCGTGACCAGCCGGACCCAGCTGACCGGCCTCGACGACGCCGAGTTCCTCAGCCTCGACGCGCTCCCGCCGGACGAGGCCGTGGCCCTGCTCAGCAGCGCCGCCGGTCCCGGCCGGGTGGACGAGCGCGATCCGGCGGCGGCCGAGCTCACCGAGTTCTGCGGCCGGCTCCCGCTGGCGATCCGGATCATCGGCGCCCGCCTGCGCCACCGCCCCAAGCTGTGCGCCGAGACGCTGCTGGCCGCGCTGCACAGCGACAGCGATCCGCTGGCGCTGCTCAAGGACGGCGACCGGGACATCACCCGCGTCTTCGCCTCCTCCCTCGGCGTGCTGCCCGAGTCGGAGCGGCGGCTGTTCGCCCGGCTGGGCGTGATCCCCGGCCCGGACTTCGACGTCTACGCCGCGGCCGCGCTGGAGGAGATCGACCTCGGCGAGGCCGAGCGCCGGCTCGAATCGCTGCTCGACCACAGCCTGCTGATCCAGCACAAGGAGGGCCGGTTCCGGCTGCACGACCTGCTGCGCACCTACGCCCGCGTACAGGCGGCCGAGTGCGAGGCGGAGCAGAACGAGGCGGCGCGCAACCGCCTGCTGAGCTACTACCTGGAGACGGCGGCCTCCGCGCGGGCGCTTTGGTTCGGCCGCCCGGGCGGCCCGCGGCCGCTGCCGCGCCACGTCGCCGGCTCCGAGGACATGGCCGACGCGAAGGCCTGGTTCGACGCGGAGCGCGAGAACCTGCTCGCCATCTTCGTCCAGGACACGCTCGAGGCGAAGCAGAAGCTCAAGCTGGTCGCCGATCTGATCCCCTATCTGCGGGCGTCAGGCCCCTGGGATCAGGCCATCGTCCTGCTCGTCGAGGCGGTCGATGTGGCCCGGGCGCTGCACGATCTCGGCGAGGAGGCCCGCGCGCTGCGCCTGCTGGGCCACATCTACGCGGAGCGCGGGATGATCTCGGACGCGTTGCCCTGCCTGGAACGGGCCGTCGCGCTCTCCCGCGAGTCCGGCGACCGGCTCGGTGAGGCGCACGCTCTCAAAACCCTCGGCTGGGCCTTCGGCGGGAGGGAGACGCGCAGGGCTCTGTCCTACGCCCAGCAGGCGGCGCAGGTGCTGCGCGGCTTCGGCCCGACGGACGAGGCGGACGCGATCAACCTGCTCGCGGTCCTGTCCAACCAGAACGGCAGGTTCGAGGAGTCCGTCGCGCTGGCCGAGCAGTTGCGCGACCTCGCCCGCGCGATCAACAGCCGACTCTACGAGGCCAATGCCCTGTTCCACCTGAGCCACGCGAAGTACGCGCTGGAGGAGTTCGACGAGGTCGAGCCGATCCTGCTGCGGGCGCGGGAGATCTCGCAGGAGTCGCGCCGAGGCGCGGCGGGCATCGAGCAGGAGCTCGGCCGGCTGCGGATGCGCCGGGGCCGATTCGCCGAGGCGGTCGAGTATCTAGAGCGGGCCGCGACGGTCTTCGTCGAGCTCGGTTACGCCATCGGCATGGCCTACTCGTACGGAGAGCTCGGCCGGATCCGGCTTCGGCTCGGCGATCCCGACGGCGCGATGGCGCTGCTGCAGTACGCGCTGCGGGTCTCGCTCGACGGCGGGCTGAAGTACGGCGAGAGCTTCGTGCGGACGAACGTGGGATACGCTCACATCGCCCGCGGCGAGTTCGCCGCCGCCGAGGACCAGCTGCGGATGAGCCTGGAAACCGGCGCGCGCGGCGGCTTCATGTTCCCGCAGGTGGAGGCACGGGTCGGCCTGTGCGCCCTGGTCTGCGCGCGGGACGGGGCCGCGACCGCGCTGCCCTACTACGACGAGGCCCTCGAGTTCGTCCGCTGGGCCCGTCATCCGAGCGAGATGGCCACCGCGCTGGTCGGATTGGGCCGGTGCGAGCTGGAGACGGGCCGGCACGACTCTGGCGTCGCGCACCTGAACGAGGCGATCGGGCTCTACCAGCGGATGGGTTCCGAACTCGACATGGCCGAGACCCGGGCCGTACTCACATCCCTGACGTCGGTCGCGCGGTGAGCCGAAACCGCGCTCACTGAGCCTTCGCGTCGGTCGCGGCGTCCTGCTCCTGCGGCTGTTCCTCCGACCGACCTCGCGACTCCGGCACCGGCCGGGCCCGCGCCGACGCCGTACGCAGCGGACGTCGGCCGCGGCGGGTGATCAGAAAGACGAGCAGCCCGATCAGAACGAAGATGCCCAGCGCGAAAAGAGCCACGGCACCGACGTTGGACCCGTGGTTGGTCGGATCGCCCAGGAAGAACACTGCCACCGAAGAGTGCATATCGAGATCCCCATTCTCGATCGGCTGATGTCGCCTGCTTCGAGGCTAGCCGAACCAGCCGTTCCGGTCGCGCCGCCCGAGGCGCTTGTCCGGTTCCTACCCGGCGAAGGGCGTTCGCGTGCTGCTTCGGCGCGATCTGTTCGGGAGCGGACCGACCGCGGCTCACTCCGGCTCGGGCCGCTCCGCGCGCGCCGCCAGGACCGGCTCGAGCGCCAGTTCGGCCGCGCCGAGCAGGGCTCCGGCCTCCAGCCGGGCCGGTTCGACCGGGACCGGCACGGCCCGCTCCAGGAACGAACGCTCCCTCAGCTCGGTGCTGATCCGGGCGCGGCTGAGCGGGAGCAGCCGGGCGAGCAGGCCGCCGAGCAGGATCCGGTCCGGATCGAGCAGGTTGACCAGGCCGGCCAGCCCCACCCCGAGCCGGGTGGCGACCTCGTCGACCGCGGCGACGGCGACGGGATCGCCGCGTTCGGCCGCCTCCATCAGCACCCTGGCGCGGTATTCGATCCCGGTGACCGGCTCGTCCGGCAGGTGCGCGGCCCGCATCAGCGCCCTGGTGTCGGCGACCAGTTCCAGGCAGCCGCGCGAGCCGCAGGAGCAGCGCGGGCCGTCGGGGTCGGCGCTGGTGTGGCCGACCTCCATCGCGTAACCGCGGGCGCCGCCGAAGACGGAACCCTCGGTGACCAGCGCGCCGCCGATGCCGATGTGCTCGGTGGTGACGTAGAGCAGCTGCCGCGAGCCCTGTCCGGCGCCGTGCCGGTGCTCGGCGAGCGCGGCCAGGTTCGCGTCGTTGCCGACGTGCACCGGCCACGGTTCGTCGAGGCCTTCCTGCACCAGGTCGCGGGCGGGCACGCCGGTCCAGTCCAGGTGCCGCGGCTGCAGCGCGTAGCCGTCCTCGCGGCGTACCGGCGAGGGCATCGAGACGCCGACGCCCGCGATCGGCCGTCCGCACTCGCGCCCCAGCTTGCGCAGCAGCCTGCTGATCCGCAGGAAGATCGAGGCGACCTCGGGCCGCGTCTCCACCGGCTCGCGTTCCACCCGCAGTATCCGCCCGCCGAGCCCGACCACCGCGACGTCGAGCGTGTCCACCCTCAGGTGCACGCTCAGAGCCACCGGCGCGCCGGGCGCCACCTCGACGAGGTGCGAGGGACGGCCCGGCCCGATGCCGGATCGGGCGGAAGGACGGTCGTCGATGCGCACGAGGCCGCGGCCGACGAGCTCGGTCAGGGCGTAGCCGGCGGCGGAGCGGCCGCAGCCTAGCGAGGCGGTGAGCTCGGCACGGGTGGCCGAGCCGCCGGAGCGGTGCAGCAGCACCAGCATCCGGGAGGCGTTGTTGGCCGAATCGTCGCCGTTCGGACCGACGCGCGGACTGGACACGGAAGGGGTCACCCCACGATTATGTATTTGTACAGCGTTTGCACAAAGCCTGTCACATCCATTCGGCACGATGCGTGCCGGACGAGGGGGTTTTCCACCATGTCCACCACGACGCTCATCGGCCTGGTCGCCGGCGCGCTCACCACCCTTTCCTGGCTGCCGCAGGTGCTGCGGGCCTTCAAGACCAGGTCCACCGGGGACTTCTCCTGGGGCTGGTTCGCCATGTTCGGCAGCGGTGTGGCCATCTGGCTGATCTACGGCATGGTCGGCGGCGGCGTCGCCGTGATCGCCGCCAACGCGCTCACCTTCCTGCTCGTGCTCGGCCTGTGCGCGCTCAAGGTCAGCCACGCCCGGAAGTGGTAGAACTCGAATCGGTTCCGGATCCGGGCATTCGAGACCGAATCGAGATGCCCCGGGTCCGTCACAACGGGATCGTGCGCAACTAACCTCCATGGAAATGCCAGCTGTGACACAGCTCTCATGGAGGTGCCCATGTCCGGGGGGTCGACCCCGTACAAAGTCATCAGTCCGCTGCGCTTGTTCGCCACGTTCTGCGTGCTGGCGCCGACGGTCGCGGTGATCGCGGTCCCGACGTACGACTCCGCGACGCCGAGGCTCGGCGGATTCCCCTTCTACTACTGGTACCAGCTGCTCTGGGTGGTGCTCACCGGAGTGCTGATGGTCGCCGCGTTCTGGGCGATCAAGCTCGACGAGGGCAAGCGGCGGCAGGCGCGCGCCGCCGCCGGCACCCCGGAATCGCCCACCGGGCCCGAAATGCCCGGATCCGCCGGCCCCGACGCCGACGGCGACGAGGGGGTGGCCGGCGTATGAGCATCACCCCTGCCACGACCCGCCCCGGCATCCACGGGGTCGAACTCGCCGTCGTCATCGTGCTGTTCGTCCTCGTCGCCGCCCTCGGCTTCCAGGCCGCCCGCTGGCGCCGGGCCCCGGACAGCAAGAACCTGCACGAGTGGGGCCTCGGCGGCCGCTCGTTCGGCGGCTTCATCACCTGGTTCCTCATCGGCGGTGATTTGTACACCGCCTATACATTTGTTGCGGTGCCCGCATCGCTCTTCGCCGCCGGCGCGCTGGGCTTCTTCGCGGTCGGCTACACCATCCTGGTCTGGCCGCTCGTGTTCATCTTCCTGCCGCGGCTGTGGTCGGTCTCGCGCAAGCACGGCTTCGTGACCCCGGCCGACTTCGTCAAGGGCCGGCACGGCTCCCGCAGCCTGTCCCTGGCGGTAGCGGTCACCGGCATCGTGGCGACCATGCCGTACATCGCGCTGCAACTGGTCGGCATCCAGTCCGTGCTCTACGTCATGGGCGTCGGCTCGAACGGCTCGTTCTGGGCGAAGGACCTGCCGCTGTTCATCGCCTTCCTGATCCTGGCCGCGTTCACCTACACCTCCGGCCTGCGCGCCCCGGCGATGATCGCCTTCGTCAAGGACCTGCTGATCTACGTCACCATCCTGGTGGCCGTCATCTACATCCCGATGCGGCTCGGCGGCTGGACCCACATCTTCGGCGCGGCGAACACCCGGCTGAGCACGGTCAACCCCGCCACCCACCAGCCGGCCGGCTCGCTGCTGCTCTCCCACGGCAACACGCTGCCCTTCGCCACCCTCGCGATCGGCTCGGCCATGGCCCTGTTCATGTACCCGCACGCGCAGATCGGCGTGCTCTCGACGAAGGCGCGCAGCACCGTGCGGCGCAACGTCTCCGCGCTCACCGTCTACTCGCTGATGCTCGGCTTCGTCGCCCTGCTCGGCTACATGGCCATCGCGGCCGGCTTCACCACCAAGAGCCTGGGCGGCAACACCCAGCACGCCGTCCCGGCCCTGTTCGACGCGATGTTCCCGTCCTGGTTCGCCGGGATCGCGCTCTCGGCGATCGTCATCGGCGCCCTGGTGCCGGCGGCGATCATGTCGATCGCGGCGGCAAACCTGTTCACCCGGAACATCTACGTCGACTTCATCAAGCCGAACGCGAGCCAGCAGGAGCAGACCTCCGTCTCCAAGTGGGTCTCGCTGCTGGTGAAGTTCGGCGCGCTGGCGTTCGTGCTCGGCCTCGACGCGACCAGCGCGATCAACTTCCAGCTGCTCGGCGGCGTGCTCATCCTGCAGACCTTCCCGGCGATCGTCGGCGGGCTCTACACCCGCTACTTCCACCGCTGGGCGCTGCTGGCCGGCTGGGCGGCCGGAATCGTCTACGGCGCCGTCGTGGCCTGGCAGCAGTCCTCGGCGGCCCAGCACCACTTCGCCTCCCAGGTGGCGCTGATCCCGTGGACGCACCAGAAGGCCTACATCGCGGTCACCGCGCTGGTGGTCAACCTGGTGGTGCTCGTGGTGGCGAACTTCGTGCTCAAGGCGATCAAGGCCCCGGCCGGCGTGGACGCGACGTCCGCCGCCGACTACGACCACGAGGTCGAGCACACCGAGCCGCTGGAGGTGACCGCGCCCGTGGTCTGAGCGGCTGCCCGCTTGAGACGCGTCCGCCCGGATCGGGACCCCGCACAGGGTCCCGGTCCGGGCGGCGTCGTCGAAAGACATAGGATCATCGGCATGGATCTGCTGGTGCGCGAGGCCCGCGAAGACGAACTCGCCGAGATCGGCGAGGTGACCGCCGAGGTCTACGACGGCGAGGGCCTGGCCGGGCCGGAATACGTCAAAGTGCTGCGCGACGCTCGCGCCCGCTGGGTCTCGCCCGCCACGACGCTGCTGGTGGCCATGGACGACGGCACCGACGACATCCTCGGAACGGTCGTGCTGGCCGAGCCCGGCTCACCCTGGCAGGACCTGGGCGACGGCGCGGAAGTCGAGTTCCGGATGCTCGCCACCCTCCCCTCGGCTCGCGGCCGCGGCGTCGGCGAGACGCTGGTCCGCGCGTGCATCGAGCGTGCCCGGGAGGCCGGCGCTCCGCGGCTGGTGCTGTCCACCGGCCCGGAGATGACGGCGGCGCACCGGCTCTACGAGCGCCTCGGCTTCGTGCGCGTGCCCGAGCGGGACTGGCGTCCGCGCCCCGAGATGAAGGAACTGCTGCGCGCCTACGTGCTGCACCTGCAGGGCTGAAAGCGGCGGCTTAAGCCACGGCTAAGCCGCAGCCGCAGCCAGCGCGCCGTGGGCCGAGCAGCGGGCCTCATAGCCGGTCGGCAGCACCTGCACGATCAGACGCCGGCGGCATTCAGGGCAGTAGCGCGGCGGCTCGAGCTCGAGCCGCGCGGCGCAGCGCTCATGCGGCGTGGTCAGCGGCTCGCCGCAGTGGCCGCAGTAAGGGACGGCGGGCTTGGTCTCGTTCGTCGTCGTCATCGATTCAGCCCAGCACCACGATGACGTCGCCCTCCTGGATGACATCTCCAGGCGCGATATGCACTTCCAGGACGGTACCGGCGTCTTCGCACAGCACCGGGATCTCCATCTTCATGGACTCGAGCAGCACCAGCTCGGCCCCGGCGTCGACCTGATCGCCGACCTGAACGTGCACTTCGGCGACGTTCGCGACCATCTCCGCCCGGACGACCTCGCGCATACGCGGAACAGTGCTCATACGCGGAACAGTACCAACTGCGCCGCTTTCAGAAGGCGCGGACAAGCCTGGCCAGAGCCGCGACGACCTGCGGGTCGTAGGTCCCTCCGTCGCCCAGCCGGATCCGGGCCATCGCGTCGGTGTGCGCGAGGGGCCCCGGCTCGGCGTTGCACAGGTCCTCGAAGTCGTTGGCCACGCGCAGGATGGCAGCCGCCCGCACCTCGTCCGCCGATCCGTCGCCGCCGTGCGCGCCGCGTCTTCCGTTGCCACCAGCCGCGTCCGGACGGTCCGCGCCGAACGCGTACGCCGTGGACTGTGCCTCCACGACCCGGGCCACCCGGTCGAGCACGCCGGTCTGGCGCACCACTTCGGCCCCGCGCGCCGCCACCTCGGCGACCACCGCGGGCGGGGCGCTGACGGTCGCGCCGCCGGGCAGCGGGTCGGCGAGCGAGAGCTGGCCGAGGTCGTGCAGCAGTGCCGCGTATTCGAGGTCGAGCAACTCCGGCTCGCCCATCCCCAGCTCCCGCCCGATCGCGAGCGCGAGCCTGCACACCCGGCGGGCGTGGCCTGGTTCGGTGTAGCCGGCCAGGTCCGTGATCCGTGACAGGGCACGGATGGTCTGCTGGTAGGTCGCCCGGATCGCCGCGTATCGGCGCAGAGCCCGCTGCATCACCAGGATCGGCGCGGACGCGATCAGCAGTACCCACAGACCGAGCGGGCTGGCCGCCAGCGCCACCGCGACGGACAGCGCCGCGACGGCCGGACAGACCCGCGCTGTCGCCGCACATTCCCGACCCCACGACGTCAAGAAGCGGTTGATCCGACGTCGAGCGCCTGAATCCTCGCGCTTGGCCGACGCCCGTACGTGGGCCGGGTCCGTCGGAATCGTCGGCACCGTCTGCACCATCGGCACTTGATACGCCGCGGACAGGTCCGGCGACGCCGTCGTGGTGAAAACCGCTGCCCAAGCGGTGTCCAGCAGCAGTGCGATGCACGCCAAGCCACTGAAGAGCAGCAGGAGCTCCTCGTGCGAGGCGTTGGAGAGCTCGCCGTGGAGCATCGTCCGCGCGATCGCCGCGATGAACCCCGTCACCCCGACCCGTCGGATCAGGTATCCGGCACCCGGCGGCCGGCCGGCCAGGATCTGCGGCACCGAGCCGACCGCGGCCGCGATCGTGACGACCACGACCACCTGCGCGGCGCTCCACGCCGCCGGATGTCCGCCGATCTGGTAGACCAGCGCGTAGCCCAGGCCGGCCGTGGCCGCCAGCGGCGCGTTGTCCCGCCCGTTCGGCAGCGTCAGGCGCATCGCCTCGCCCACCGCGATCACCGCGGCGAACACGAGCGCGGTCCGCGTCTGGACCGGGCCGTCGACGCACAGCCGCACGACCGCCGCGAGGAAACCGAGGACGGTCGCGGCGGCCAAGACGGCGTGCGTGCGCGAAGTGGGATGCAGCGACTTCATCGGACCTCCCGCGGGTCCGCGGTCTTCTCCAGCGGGTCGAGCACATCGAGGACACCGCCGGCTTGCGCGGGCAGGTTCAGCCCGGCGGAGACCGCCTCAGCCACTGGCGAGGACGGCTCGGGCTCGTCGGCCGACTCCGCGATCGGCGCGTCCACAGTGCCGAACACGCTGGTCGCCACGATGCTCGAATGCCCGTTGCGGCCGAGGTCGAAGGGCTCGCCGACCGGCCCGGAAGCCCGAGCTGAATCCGACCTCGTATTCGCTGAGCGACCCTGATCCGTCGCCGAACGGACCGGTTCGGCAGGTTTGGCGCCGGCCCTCCGCCGGGCGGACGGCGCCGCGCATCCGCCGTCGTCGTCATCGCGCTCGGCCTCGGCGACGGGCACGGCCGACGGCTCCTGCGCGGCCTGCTCCGAGTCGTCGTCGACCGCGCCGAACGCCGGTGTGAAGAGCCGCTGCGGGGCCTGATACGCCGGGTCGTCGTGGTCGAACTCCGCCACCACCGCGCCGGGAGGCAGGTCGGCCGGCCTGGCCGGCGCCTCCCCCGGCTCCGGCCCCGAGCCGTCCCCCCGCCACACCCGGCCGGCCGCCGCGGCCTTCGCCAGCGCGCCGACGATGGCGTCCACGATCGCCGGGTCGAGCTGGGTGCCCGCGCAGGCGCGCAGCTCGTCCAGCGCCTCCTCGACGCTGCGGGCCTGCCGGTAGGAACGGGTCGAGGTCATCGCGTCGAACGCGTCGGCCACCGCGATGATCCGAGCGAACTTGGGGATCTGCAGCCCGCGCAGCCCCTTCGGGTAGCCGCTGCCGTCCATACGCTCGTGGTGGTAGAGGATCGCGCTGTACGCCTCGTCCAGGAAGGCGATCTCACCGACCACCTCGACCCCGCGCGCCGGGTGCAGCCGGATCGCCTCGAACTCCGCCTCGTCCAGCGGCCCGGTCTTGCGCAGCAGCCGGGTCGGCACGCCGAGCTTGCCCACGTCGTGCAGGGTGGCGGCGTAGCGCAGCACGTCCACCCGGTCCGGCGCCAGGTGCAGCTCGGTCGCGATCATGGAGCAGAGCCGGGCCACCCGCTCGCTGTGTCCCCGGGTGTAGAGGTCTTTGATCTCCACGGCTTGGACGAGAGTTCTGATGATCGCATCATGCGCCGTCCGCTGTTCCTCGGCCTGGCTCGTCGCCCAGCGGGTGACGATCACCGGCCCGAGCAGCACGATCGCGGCCAGCGCGTGGTACGAGTCGCTCCACAGCACCGCGGTGAGCAGACCGACGGCGGCGTACGCGACGTTGCGCGGAAAGGCGTTGAGCCCTGCCTCGCGCAGGGCCAGCGAGCGCTCCCGGCCCGTCGCCGCGACCAGATAAGCCTCGACCAGGACCGCCGGCACCGCGCTGACCGCGAGCACCGCCAGCCCTATCGGCATCAGTACGGAGGGGAACTGAGAGGCCGTCAGGGCGCGGCAGCCGTGTACGGCCTCATACGCCTCCCCGCCGGCCGCCGCGCTCAGGAACGCGACCGCGCAGGAGTAGACGACGCGCAACGGATCGGCCCGACGCAGGACCATGAACAAGCAGGCTCCGCCCCCGGCCAGCGCCGCCGCGCCGGGCGGCAGCAGCACGATGGAGGCCAGCAGCACCGAGACCATGGCCGGACCCGCCGGGCTCTCCCGCAGCGTCGGCAGCCGGATGGTGAGTACCAGCAGGACCTGGAGCAGAAGCAGGATGATGAAGGGAGTGCTGCGCACCACGGACCAGTGCGTACGAGGCAGGATGAACACGGCCGTGATCGCCGCCGCGGCCACCACGGCGGCGCAGAGGTACCGGGCTCGTTGGGGCATCGGTTCATCCTCGCCAGCCCCATCGGTCCCTCCGATCGGACTACCGGCTAAGCGTACTGAGCCGAGGGGCCGAGAGGCGGCGCTCAGGCGAGGAATTCAGTTGTTCGGGCGAATCCACCGGCGCGCACGCGCCCCCGGATATGACGGGGGGTCACGGCCTGGTCACGGCCGGATTCCGCACCCGTCGCGGCGTCCACCAAAGCGTGCTGCCGCGGCGTGCTACGCCGCGGGCCCACCACCGGGGCCGACCCGCCGCACCGTTCGTTCGTGGATCGCCGCGCAAGGACTCCGGGTCAGGACGCGGGCGTCGAGGCCCGCTCGTCCACGGCCACGCCCGCCTGCACCTGGCGGATCTTCGAGAGCACCTTGGCCCGCAGCTCCTCCGGAGCAGTCTCGCAGCAGCAGCGCTGCACCAGGGCCTTCACCGCCTGCTCGAGCCCGTACTCGGCCAGACATGGGCTGCACTCGTCCAAGTGCTGCTTGACGGTGGCCAGATCGTCGGCCGCCATCTCGTGGTCGATGTACTCGTAGACGTGCTCGAGCACCGAAGCACAGTCGTCATGGGGGTGCCCGCAGCTCATGACACGGCCTCCTTGTCCTTGCCACTGCCCGACGATGACTCGGCCGGGCCGAATCCCCGCTGCTGCGCGTAGTCGCCCAGCAGCTCCCGCAGCTGACGACGGCCGCGGTGCAACCGGGACATCACCGTGCCGATGGGTGTACCCATGATGTCGGCGATCTCCTTGTACGGGAAGCCCTCGACGTCGGCGAGATACACCGCCATCCGGAAATCCTCGCCTATCGACTGCAGCGCCTCCTTGACGTCCGAGTCCGGGAGGTGGTCGAGCGCCTCGACCTCGGCCGAGCGCAGCCCGGTCGAGCTGTGCGACTCGGCCCGGTGCAGCTGCCAGTCCTCGATCTCGTCGGTACCCGCCGAGAGCGGCTCGCGCTGCTTCTTGCGGTACCCGTTGATGAAGGTGTTCGTCAGGATGCGGTACATCCAGGCTTTGAGATTCGTGCCGGGGCGGAACTGGTGGAACGAGGCGTAGGCCTTCGCATAGGTCTCCTGCACCAGGTCCTCGGCGTCGGCCGGGTTGCGGGTCATCCGCAGCGCGGCCGAGTACAAGGCGTCCAGGAAAGGCATGGCGTCGCGTTCGAATCGCGCGTCGCGCTCGGCCGGAGACTCGTCGTCCCCCTCCGGCGCGGCGAGAGCCTCGTCCTGCGCCTCGGCGGGCTCGGGCTCGAGCTCCCCCGGCGCGAGGTGCTCGCGGTCCGCGTCAGTGCCCACGCTGCGTCCAACCTCCGTGTCCGGGCCCGGGCCACGGCGCTCCCAACCGGCGCCGACCAGCCGGACCCCACCCGACAATAGCCGCTGTGGGGTCGGATCAACGACTCGAGGCGCCACGATGAGCACATCGGGCGAGGTCACAGGCGTTCGCGTGAGCAATTCAGGCACGTCGGTTAGAACAGTGCCTGCACCCCGCTTATTTCCCGCGCCTGCACTCCAGTTGTCTCCCGCCCGCCCGCCGGATTCTCCGCGTCCGCCACCAGCGGCGCGATCAGCTCCGCCGTGTTGTTGCGGACGTTGCCGACGGCCGGCCCCACCGCGCGCGCCGTCCAAGCCGGGACGCTGTCCAGATCGAGCAGCGAGCGCACCCGCTCGGCGTCGCGCAGCTCCGGGTCGAGCCACAACTCGATCCGGTCCCGGGCCACCGTCAGCGGCATCCGGTCGTGGATCGCGGCGAGTTCGTCCCCGGCCGCCGGCCCGGTCAGGATCGAGACGGACCAGAGGGACCGGCCCTCGGCGTCCTTCCAGCGCTCGTAGAGCCCGGCGAAGGCGAGCTGGGCGCCATCCTGCGAATGGATGAACATCGGCTGCTTCGTCTTGCCCTCGCCCTTACGCCATTCGTAGTACCCGTCAGCCGGCAGCAGGCAGCGCCGCCGTACGAAGGCGGTGCGGAACATCGGCTTCTGATCAGCCGTCTCCATCCGCGCGTTGAACGCGCGCACGCCGATCCCCGGATCCTTGGCCCAGTAAGGCACCAGCCCCCAGCGGGCGACGTCGAGCCGCAGCGCGCCGTCGTCCTCCGCGCGCTGCCAGAGCACCGGGACGCAAGCCGTCGGCGCGAGGTTGTAGTGCGCTGCGAACTCGACCTCGGTCGCCGCGCCGAAGTCGAGTGCCATCTGCTGAAACGGCGTGGCTACCACGTATCTCCCGCACATGCGACCCATCATCCCCCGATAGGCTTGGTCTATGAGCCGCGATGAGCTGTGGGACGCCCCGACTGCGACCGGCCCGGTCGCCGCGCGCGTGAGCGTGCCCGGGTCGAAGTCGGCGACGAACCGCGCCCTGCTGCTGGCCGCGCTTTCCGAAGAACCGTGCGAGCTCTACCGTCCGTTACGGAGCCGTGACACGCTGCTGATGGCCAGGGCGCTCGAAGCGCTCGGCGCCGGCATCACGGACGGCCCGGACGGATCCTGGCGCGTCACCCCGGCCAAGCCGCTGCGCGGAGGCACGTCGGTAGACGTCGGCGCGTCCGGCACGGTGATGCGCTTCGTCCCCACGCTGGCCGCACTCGCGAACGGCCCGGTGCACTTCGACGGCGACCCGCGCTCGCACGAACGCCCGGTCGGCCCGCTGGTGCAGGCGCTCAGGCAGCTCGGCGCCGACATCGACGACCACGACAACCCGGGCCACTTCCCGCTGACCGTGCGCGGACGAGGCAGCCTGCGCGGCGGCGTCGTCGAGATCGACTCGGCCTCCTCGTCCCAGTTCGTCTCCGCTCTGCTGCTCTCCGGCGCCCGCTTCGACCGCGGCGTGGACGTCCGCCACATCGGCGGAAGGCTCCCGTCCCAGCCCTACATCGACATGGCGGTCCAGATGGTCCGCGCCGCCGGAGCGACCGTGGACGACTCCGAGCCCGAACGCTGGCGCGTCGAACCCGGCCCGCTCCGCGCCCCCTCCCAGACCATCGAGCCGGACCTCTCGAACGCCGCCCCGTTCCTCGCCGCGGCCCTGGTGACCGGCGGAACGGTGACTGTGCCCGACTGGCCCCGGCAGACCACCCAGCCGGGTGACCGCCTGCGCGAAATCCTCGCCCAGATGGGTGCACGCTGCGAGCTGACCGACGAGGGCCTGACCGTTTCGGGCAGCGGGCGCGCGCGTGGTGGTGACGCCTCGTCGACCCTCACTTCTTCCACCTGCACCCTGCACGGCGTAGACCTCGACCTAGCCGACGAGTCGGAGCTGACCCCCACCATCGCCGCTCTCGCCGCGCTCGCCGATTCGCCGTCCCGTCTGCGCGGCATCGGCCACATCCGCATGCACGAGACCGACCGTGTCGCCGCCCTGGCCAAGGAGATCAACGCCCTCGGCGGCGCCGTGACGGAACTCCCCGACGAATTGCGGATCGAGCCCGCCCCCCTGCACGGCGGCGTGTTCGAGACGTACGAGGACCACCGCATGGCGACCGCCGGCGCGATCATCGGCCTCGCAGTCCCCGGAGTCAGGGTGGTCGACATCGCCACGACCGGCAAAACACTCCCCGACTTCCCCGCCCGCTGGGCCGCCATGCTGGCCGGCCAAGACTTCGGCGCGAGCTCGTGAGGCGAAGTACATGCTGAAGCCAGAGGCCGCATTCACCGCGACGCGCGCAGACACATACACGGCGACGTACACGCTGAGGGCCGAAGTCCCCCATGCGATGAAGCCCGAGTCCGCCCGCTCCCTGACCGCTGTAGCCGATGTGGCTCGTCTGGCTGATCTGGCCGACCTGGCCGACCCCGCCGACCCCGCGGACCTGGCTGAGCTCGCCGAACCGATGGTGACGGTAGCCCGATGGTGAGACGTGGCCGTGACTTCGACGAGGACGACGTCCGCGTGCGGGCCAACCCGCGCGGCTCGCGCCCGCGTACGAAGATCCGCCCGACCCAAGAGGACGCCGCCGACGCGATGGTCCTGGCGGTGGACCGCGGCCGGTACACGTGCCTGATCAGCTCGGGCGAGCGCGCCGGCGCCGAAGTGACCGCGATGAAGGCGAGAGAACTGGGCCGAAAGGGCGTGGTCGTGGGCGACCGAGTGTCCCTGGTCGGCGACCTCCGCGGAGGTCCCGACGCACTGGCGAGAGTCGTGCGCGTCCAGCCCCGCCACCACGTGCTCCGCCGCACCGCGGACGACACGGACCCGGTCGAGCGCGTGATCGTCGCGAACGCGGACCAGCTCGTGATCGTGACGGCGCTGGCCGACCCCGAGCCGCGCCCCCGCATGATCGACCGGTGCCTAGTGGCCGCGCTGGAAGCCAAGATGCCCGCAGTGCTGTGTCTGACGAAGGCCGACCTCGCAGACCCCACTCCACTTGAGGAGGCATACCGCCCCCTCGGCGTAGAGGTAGTCGTGACGCGCCAAGACGGCGACCTGACCCCCCTCCGCCGCGCCCTCGCCGGCAAGACGTCGGTGCTGGTAGGCCACTCCGGCGTGGGCAAGTCCACCCTGGTCAACGCGCTTATTCCCGGCGCCGCCCGTGTCGTAGGCGTGGTTAACGACGTCACCGGCCGCGGCCGCCACACCTCGACTTCCGCCGTGGCTCTCCGTCTCGCGGCGACTGAGGTCCCCGCCACCACCAGCAGCGAAGTAGCCGCAGAAGTAGCCCCAGGCGCCGCCGCCCAGCCCGACCACGCTGACGAAGCCGACCAGACTGCGCAGCCTGCCCCGAACGGCGCAGCGCAGTCGGACGCCAGCATCTCCGCTCGCCCAAACGGCTCAGCCGAAGACACCGATCTTCACTCAGATGCCGCAGCATCGCAGCGCCACTCAGATGGCGTAACCACCGCTGCCACAGACGACGCCATTGCCCCGGATGCTCTAACCAACTCCCCGGGCACCGAGGAACTCCCCTCCGGATGGGTGATCGACACTCCGGGCGTTCGCTCGTTCGGCCTAGCGCACGTAGCCCCTGAAGCGGTGGTCACCGCGTTCCCCGACCTGGCCGCGATCACCGCTCAGTGCCCCCGAGGCTGCACCCATATGGCGGACGCACCCGACTGCCTACTCGACGAGTTTCCGGTGGACCCGGCGCGCCTGGACTCCTTGCGTCGCCTGCTCAGCGCGCTCACCTCGGGAGACTAAGGCGGATCGAACAGTCCTTGGCCGCGTCCCCCATTCGGCTCAAGGCTCGGCCCCATCTCGTCGACCAGCTAGCGTCACCCATTCGGCCCAAGGCTCCGCCAACCGCTTCGGCCGGGGCGCGTCCCCCGTTCGGTCTAGGGCTCGGCCACCGCTTCGGACCACTCACGCCTCACCCCGCACCCGAGGCTGGGTTGCCGCAACCACCGCTGCGCGAACCCACCACCCGCCCTGTCGTCGCCAACCGACCGATCGTCCCTCCGACCGATCGTCCGCCCGAACGACCCGACCTACCTCAGAAATCCACCCGCATGACCACCCGGCGCGCCGTCGGTCGGCTGACCTCCCGGAAACCGGCTGCCACGAAGATCCCCCGGCTCCCCACGTACAGCTCCCCCCACCCGAACTCCTGAGCGGGCTTGATCAACAACGGGTACGCCTCAACTGCCCGCGCACCACGGTCGCGGGCGAAGCCGACGGAAGCCGCGGCGAGGGCTCGGCTGACGCCGCGTCGGCGGTAGCCCGCACGGGTGACGAAGCAGGTAACAGCCCACACACCCGGGTCGTCCTTGTCCTCCGAACGGCCCACCCACGGGATGCGTCCGCCGCGCAGGCGGGGGTAGTTCACCCGCGGTTCCACGGCGCACCAGCCGGCCGGCTCGCCGTCGAGGTAGGCGACGAGGCCGCTGGTCCCCTCAGCCTCCGGATGCCCGCAGTCCGTCTGCTCGCGAAAGCGCTGCGCCCGATCCTCCACGCTCACCGAGCGCCACTCGGACGCGGGAATCAGGAACCACTGGCACTGACACCGATGCGGCTCCCCGCGCGAGCCGAAGATCGCCTGCAGATCCTCCCAGCTCGCCTCGTTGGCGGGCACGACCTTGATCGAACCCGCAGCCTTGATCGAACCCGCAGCGGATTCCTCGCTCGTGATCCCCTCAGGCTCCTTCATCGCAGCCATCCTCGGACTCACTCCTTCACCGCGCCGTCCACCTGCACCGTCCAGCTGCGCCGCCGCCGACCTGCGCCGCCGACCCAGCACGCCACCTAGCGCTTCATCATCCTCACGTGCGCTCGAGGCGAAACACGAGGATCTCGCGGGCGGACGTCTCGTGTATTCGCCGCACGTACGCATCGTAGGCGGGCCAGACCTTCAGCAGCAGCTTCCATGCGTCGGCACGGTCGGCATCGCGCAGCACCTGCGCGGTCACGGGGACGCGCTCGCCGTGCAGGTCGACCACCGCATCCGGCTTGGCCAGCAGGTTCAGCGCCCAGGCGGGCTGGTGCTGCTGGCCCCAGTTCGAGCCGGCGACCAGAAAGTTCTCCCCCTGCGTCGCGTACGTCAGCGGCGTGACGCGGAGCTCGCCCGTGCGCCTGCCCGTGGTCTCGAGCAGCAGCAACGGCATGCCGGCCACTGCGGTGAGCGAGACACGGCCGCGCGTCAGCCGCTGGAGGGCGAGGTCCGAACGCGGGAAGACGCGTCGGCCCACTGCGGCAAAGGCGGAGCTGCCGAGCAGACGTGTGGGCAGGAAGCTGGTCAACGGACGCATCAGGCGAGTGTAGACCGGCGTATGGCGGGCCGATTCCGGCCAGTGCACCGCGTCACGGCCACAGTACGTCGAGGACCGAGACGCGGCGCCGAACAGATCGCCGCGCGCCCCGGGCCGAATCGACCGACGTCGCTGCTCATTTATTCCAAATGCGCCAGCGCTACCAGCGCTTCGACACGCTCCGCGAGACCCTCGTGGCCAGCCGACGCGGCACCAGCTTGCTCGCCCCCACCAGGATCTTGTACCGGGCACTCGGCACGCTCACCGTGAGGCCTTTGCGCAGGTCTTCGATCGCCGCGTCGACGACGTCGGGCGCGTTGAGCCACATCCACTTCGGGATCTCGCCCTCGTTGATGTTCGCGCGTTCGTGAAACTCGGTGTGCGCGAAGCCGGGACACAGCGCCATGCAGCGCACGTCGGTGCCGACCAGTTCCGCCGCCACCGATTCACTGAACGCGACGACCCACGCCTTGGCCGCGCTATACGTCCCGCGGGGGACGAAGGCCGCCACCGAGGCCACGTTGATCACCGACCCCTTCCCCCGCTCGACCATGCCCGGCAGAGCCGCATGGGTGAGCCGCAGCACCGCACGCACGTGTACGTCGAGCAGCCGCTCCTCGTCTTCGACCGGCGTGCGACGGAACGAGCTGCCGAGCGCGAATCCGGCGTTGTTGACGAGGATGTCCACCGGCCGTACCGGGTCGGCCAGCCGTTCCTCGACGGCCGCGCGGCCTTCGGTCGTGGCCAGGTCCGCGCTGAGCGTCTCGACGGTCGCGCCGGATTGGCGGCGCAGCCGTATCGCGCAGTCGTCGAGGCGCTCTTGGTCGCGCGCGACCAGGACGAGGTCGTAGCCGAGCATGGCGAACTTCTCGGCGAAGGCGCGCCCGATGCCCGCTGTTCCTCCGGTGATGAGTGCGGTAGTCATGCCGCCGATCCTGGCATCCGGCGCGGACCGCGGCCAAGGGGGTCCTGACACGCCGTAGGGCCTGGCGCGGGGTAGGCGAATTAGCCCGAATGGACCACG
Organism: Actinospica robiniae DSM 44927; assembly: GCF_000504285.1. Lineage (NCBI taxonomy): Bacteria > Bacillati > Actinomycetota > Actinomycetes > Catenulisporales > Actinospicaceae > Actinospica > Actinospica robiniae. The sequence continues at coordinate 4,702,457 of NZ_KI632511.1, forward strand.
AGTGGCGGCGATATGACATAGCGTGAGTAGAGCCCGCCGGCGACTGTTCTCCGCCGGTCCCGAGACACAGGGGAGCCAGCGTGACGACGCCCTTCGACCCACGCCTGCTCCAACGGTCCTTCGCGCTCGTCGAAACGGAGGCGGACAAGCTCGCCAGCCATTTCTACGCGCTGCTGTTCCTCGAGGATCCGGCGCTGCGCGACCTGTTCCCGCCGATGATGGACGCGCATCGGGACCGGCTCATCACGGCCCTGATCACACTCGTGCACCAGGCGCACGACACCGAGGAGATGGACGAGTACATCCGCCAGCTCGGCCGCGATCACCGCCGTTTCGGGGTCAGGCCCGAGCACTACGCCGTCGTCGGGCAGTGCCTCCTGAGCACCCTGCGACGCTTCGCCGGGCCGCGGTGGACGGCGGAGATGGACGGCTGCTGGCGGGCCGCGTTCCAGCGCGTGGCCGCGATCATGGTGGAGGCGGCGAATGAGGCTGCGCTGGAGTGTCCGCCCTGGTGGGGCGCCCGGGTGGCCGCGCATCACCGGCCCAACGGCTCGACCGCAGTCGTCACGCTCGAGCCGGATTCGCCCTACCCGTTCCGAGCCGGGCAATACGCCTCGGTGGAGACGATGCGCTGGCCGCGGGTGTGGCGGCCGTATTCCATAGCGAACGCACCGGCTGCCGACGGCCTTCTCCACCTGCACGTGAAGGCGATCGACGCGGGCTGGGTCTCCTCGGCGCTGGTGCACCACACCCGGGTGGGCGACGTGGTCCGCCTCGGGCCGCCGGTCGGATCCATGGTCTGCGACCCGCGCTCGCAGCGGGACGTGCTGCTGCTGGGCGGCGGGACCGGCCTGGCGCCGATGGTCGCGCTGGCCGAGGAGCTCTCCCGGTGGAACGACCACCGCCGGATCCATCTGTACTTCGGCGTACGCCGGATCGAGGACCTCTACGGGCTGGACCGGCTGGCCGCGCTGGTCAAGCGCGACCCGCTGCTGCGCGTGGTCCCCTGCGTCTCCGAGGACCACCGTTTCCGCGGCGAGCGCGGCGTCCTCGCCGATGTGCTCGCCCAGCACGCGCCCGAACACGACAGGTGGACCCGCCACGACGTGTTCGTCGCAGGCTCGGGGCCGATGGTGGCGGGAACCGTGCGGCAACTGCTCGACCTGGGCGTGGACCAGCGCCGGGTTCGCTTCGACTCCTTCGACCAACAGAGTGAAGTGCTGCTCGACGTGCGTCGGCTGGCGCTAGCCCGCTCGAATTAAGGGCAGCTCGTAGGCTCGAAAGCTCGCTGACTCAGGCGTCGAAGTCGAGTTCGACGGATTCCGTCGTGGGCATGGATTGGCAGGTCAGGACGAAGCCGGCTTCCTTCTCCGCGTTCTCCAGCGCGTAGTCGTGCGTCATCTCCACAGCGCCAGAGGTGACCTTCGCCCGGCAGGTGCCGCAGGCGCCGGCCGTGCAGGAATACGGGGCGTCAGGTCGGGCGCGCAGGACGGCATCGAGCACGCACTCATCGTCGGGCCGCATCTCGCACGTGCTGGTACGGCCCCCGAGCGTCACGCTCAAAGTGGCCGCAGGCAGGTCCCGGCGTTCGGCCTCGGGCAACGGCGCTCGGCGCGGCCCGGACTCGAACAGCTCGAACCGCACCCGATCCGCGGCCATCTCGGCCAGTCCATCGCGGGCGGACTCGACCATGCCAGTCGGGCCACACAGGTAGTAAGCGTCCTGCGGTCCGGCGTCGATCGCGGCGAGCAGTTCCGGCAGGCGGTCCGCGTCGATACGACCGCTGAGCAGCGGAATCCCCCGGTCTTCGCGGGAAAGCACGTGCAGCAGATTCAGCCGTACGCCGTAACGGTCCTTCAGGTCCGCGAGGTCCTCGAGGAACATCACATCCGCGGTGGTCCGGTTGCCGAAGATTATGCTCACCCTCGAATCCCGGTCGTGCGCGAGACGGTCGGCGAGGATCGCGTACACCGGCGTGATCCCACTGCCCGCGACGATCGCCACGTGGTGGGTGCCAGGCTCCGGATACGCGTGGAAGCGGCCGGTCGGCGTGAGCGTGTCGAGCCGATCGCCAACGGCCAGCTTGCGCACCGCGTAGTCGCCGAAGCCGCCAGCCACGGACCGCTTGACCGCGATCTGCAACGTGGTCGGGGGATGCTCGGTCGGCGGGGCACACAGCGAGTAGGAACGTCGCAGTTCCTTGCCTTCACCGTCGTGTCCGTCGGCCGGCACCCGATACCGCACGGTGACGTGCTGACCAGCCACGTAACGATAGTCCTCGGCCAGCTCCGGTGGCACTTCGAGGAAGATCCGCACCGCGTCGGGAGTGAAGGGATCGAGGGCTGATACGCGCAACGGGTGGAACTGCAGACTCATGCTGCCACCTCGCCGGCGCTCGGCAGGCCCATGCGCCCGGACGCTGCGCTCATCGATTCGCTCGCAAGCTCGCTCATGACCGCACCGCCGGGAACGGCTCCCCGCAGGACGAGCAGCGCCGCAGCTCTTGGCACGGGCTCGCGCCGAACCGGCTGAGCAGCGCGGTCTCGATGCCGCCGCAGTTCGGACAGCGCACGCCGAGGCTTAGCGGGGTGACGGTGTGGTCGGGCGATCCGAGTGCGGACGGTGAAAACACAGGTGTATCAGCGTTCTCTATCAGGCGCGGCGGGGCGATGCCGGCCTCGGCCAGCTTCTCCCGGCCCCGCTCGGTGATGGCGGCCGGAGTCCAGGGCGGATCGAGCCGCAGCTCGACCGCCTCGACCCGGTAGCCGTGTGCGGTCAGCACCTCGGCCACGTCGGCGCGCATCGCCTCGATGGCCGGGCAGCCGAGGTAGGTGGGGGTGATGGCGACCCGGACGGTCTGGTCGGCGCCGGTCGTGACATCGCGCACGATCCCGAGGTCCCCCAGCGTCACCCAGGGCATCTCCGGGTCGGGTACGTCCTCGACCAGCTCCCACGCGGTCCGCGTGACCATCACCAGGTCGCCCCCGGGTGCGCGCGGTAGACCGACTGCATCTCCGCGAGCAGGTAGCTCAGCGCCTCGGTGTGCACGCCGGCACGCCCGCCGGACGGGCGCCACGTGCCGCTCGGCGCGGTGCCGAGGGTGGCCTGGGCAAGGACCTCATCGACTTGTTCGTGCCAAGGACCGGCCAGCGACTCGGGGTCCGGCACCAAGCCCTCCGCCGCGAGCGCGCTCACGCCCTCGTCGAGGGCGAACAGCTCGGCGGTGTACGGCCACAGTTCGCTCAGCGCGGCGGCGGCGCGGTCATGGCTTTCCTCCGTGCCGTCACCCAGCCGCAGCGTCCAAGTCGCCGCGTACTCGTGGTGGTAGCCCACCTCGATCAGGGCCTTCGCGGCGAACGCGGCCAGCTCGCTGTCGGTCGACGCGGTGAGGCCTGAGAAGAGCAGGCGCTGGTACGTGCTGAAGAACAGCAGCCGCAGGACGGTGTGGGCGAAGTCGCCGTTAGGCAGCTCGGCCAGCAGACTATTGCGATACTCGCGGTCGGTGCGCTGGTAGGCGAGTTCGTCCTCGGACAGGCCACTCGAGCGGCCGGCCATGCCGAGCAGGAAGCGCGCCTGGCCCAGCTGATCCAGCGCGATGTTGGCGAGCGCGACCTCTTCCTCGAGGTCAGGGGCGCGAGTGAGCCATTCCGTGAGCCGGTGCGAGCTGATCAACGCGTCGTCACCGAGAGCGAGCGCGTAGCCGTCCAGCGGCTTCAGCGTCTTGGTCAGCGCCGTCAGCGCCCGCGCATTGGTCACAGCCCTCGCACCTCCTTCGGCAACTCATAGTAAGTCGGATACCGGTAGTCCTTGTCCCGTGCTGGTGTGAAATACGGCTCTTTCTCCCCGGGGTCGCTCGCCGAGACGGCCCCCGACGGGACCACCCAGATCGACACACCTTCGCCGCGCCGGGTGTAGAGATCGCGGGCACGGCGCAGCGCCACCTCGGCATCCGGTGCGTGCAGCGAGCCGACGTGCTGGTGGGACAAGCCCCGGCGGGCCCGGACGAAGACCTCCCAGAGGTCGAACAGATCGCCGGTCATCGGTTCGTTCCCTCCATGTGCCGAGCAGCCGCGGCGTCGCCGCGCTTGGCCTGGTAGGCCGCCGCCGCGTCGCGTACCCACTGCCCGTCCCGGTGCGCCTCGGTCCGGCGCTCGATGCGCTGCCGGTTGCACGGACCGTCGCCGTCGAGCACGGCCTTGAACTCGGACCAGTCGATCTCGCCGTACTCGTAGTGCCCGGTCTCCTCGTTCCAGCGCAGGTCGGAGTCGGGCAGCGACAGCCCGAGGATCGCGGCCTGGGGCACGCACAGGTCGACGAAGCGCTGACGAAGCTCGTCATTCGAGTGCCGCTTGATCTTCCAGGCAGCCGACCGGCTGGAATGCGTCGAGGCACCGTCCGGCGGCCCGAACATCATCAGCGACGGCCACCACCAGCGGTCCACCGCGTCCTGGGCCATGGCCCGCTGCGACTCGGTGCCGTTCGCCAGCGTGTGCAGCGACTCGTAGCCCTGCCGCTGGTGGAAGGACTCCTCCTGGCAGATGCGCACCATGGCGCGGGCGTAGGGCCCGTAGGAGCAACGGGTCAGCGGGATCTGGTTGACGATCGCCGCGCCGTCCACCAGCCAGCCGATCGCGCCGACGTCCGCCCAGCTCAGCGTGGGGTAATTGAAGATCGAGGAGTAGCGCTGACGGCCGGTGTGCAGCGCGTCGAGCAGTTCGCTGCGGGACACGCCGAGCGTCTCCGCCGCGGCGTAGAGGTAGAGCCCGTGCCCGGCCTCGTCCTGCACCTTGGCCAGCAGGATCGCCTTGCGCCGGAGCGAGGGGGCCCGGGTGAGCCAGTTGCCCTCCGGCTGCATGCCCATGATCTCCGAGTGCGCGTGCTGGGCGATCTGCCGGATCAGCGTGGCGCGGTAGGCCTCGGGCATCTCGTCGCGCGGCTCGATCCGCTCGTCCGCAGCGAGCAACGCGTCGAACCGCGTCTCGCTGGTCATGGTGGTCATGGATCCTCCTAGCCGACGGCCAGCTAGCCGACCGAACGTTCGGTTTCAGTGTCCTCGCGCCGAGCCGCCACGTCAATGCGCCGCGGCCCTGCGGCACAAGCCGATGCGCTCCCGTCCTCGCCTCCGCACACCCTTATCGAATCGCAACTGATCCAGGCGGAAAACCGCCAACCGGCGCATGCGCCGGGCACTCTCTGGATACAGGCGTCGCACAATGCGTCGCCATCGTGATCCGCCGTTCGGGGACCACGCGGGGTCGAGAAGGGAAGCAGTGGAACCGATCATGAACATCGACCGCTTCGTCAAGGCCCGGCGCGCCGGGTTCGGCCTCGGTGCGCTGGCATGCACCCTGGCGCTGTGCACCGGCTGCGTCGGAGCCTCCACCACCGGCACCGGCTCCACCACGGGCGGCGGCGCCGCGACGACGACCAGTTCGAGCGGCGGATCCGGCAGCACCACGCAGGCCGGCGGCGGGGCGAGCCCGTCCGGCGCGGGCGCGACCAGTGCGAACAGCGGCGGCGGGGGCGGGGGCCAGGCGACGGCCAACACCGCGTCGAGCACCTGCTCGGTGCGCTACCTCAACGGCACCGTCGGCGCCTCGCAGGGCACAGCCGGCTCGGTCTACGTCAACATCGTGTTCAAGAACCTCAACACCACGGCCTGCACGCTCTACGGCTACCCCGGCGTGTCGTTCGGCAAGGGCGGTCCCGGCACCGGCGCCACGCTGACCCAGGTCGGCGCCCCGGCGGACAAGAACGCCGCCGTGGCCAAGAAGGTGATCACCCTCCAGCCCGGAGGCTACGCGTACGCCATCCTCCAGGTCGGCGACGCGGGCAACTACCCGTCGGCCACCTGCACCCCCACGCCGACCACTTATCTGATGGTCTATCCGCCGAACACGACCAACCAGCTCTACATCCCCTACAAGTCCACCGCCTGCGCTTCGATGAGCGTCGTGACGATGCACGTGGAGGCCGTGGAGGCGGGCACCGGCAGCTGAGGCCGGCCCGGTCCGGCTGGATCCAGCCGAATCCAGCCGGAGGCGGGGCACCGGGCGTCTGCGGCGACGCCCGGTGCGCCTCGTTGACGGTACGTTGGAGCCGTGACGGGATACGACGACGACCTCAGGCTGGCCCACGTGCTGGCGGATCAGGCCGACGAACTGACCATGCGGCGGTTCAAGGCGCTGGATCTGAAGGTGGAGACCAAGCCTGACCTCTCGCCGGTCAGCGACGCCGACCGCGCAGTGGAGGAGCTGCTGCGCGGCGCGCTCGGCCGTTCCCGACCCCGCGACGCGATGCTGGGCGAGGAGTTCGGGTCGGCCGCCGGCCGCGCCGACGGCCGACGCAGCTGGATCATCGACCCGATCGACGGCACCAAGAACTACGTGCGCGGCGTCCCCGTGTGGGCAACGCTGATCGCGCTCATGGAAGACGGCATGCCGGTGGCCGGCGTGGTCTCCGCACCCGCCCTCGGCCGCCGCTGGTGGGCCTCGCGCGGGTCCGGTGCGTACACCGGCCGGTCGCTGTCCCGTGCCACCAGGCTGCAAGTCTCGCAGGTCAAGGAGCTCAAGGACGCGTCGTTCGCGTACTCCTCAGTGATCTCGTGGGAGGAATACGGCAACCTCGAGGGCTTCCTCGCCCTCTCCCGCGCCTGCTGGCGCACCCGCGCGTACGGCGACTTCTGGTCGCACATGCTGGTGGCTGAGGGCGCCGTGGACATCGCAGCCGAACCCGAGCTGTCGCTGTGGGACACGGCCGCCCCGGCGATAGTGGTCATGGAGGCCGGCGGACGCTTCAGCGCCACCGACGGCAACCCGTCCCCCGCCGCCGGCTCCGGACTGAGCTCGAACGGGCTGCTGCATGAAGCGCTGCTGGCCTACCTCGGCGACGAGGACGCGGGGGCGGTGTAACACGTGCTGAACGCGATCATCAACCATCTGCTGGTGTTCAGCGGCTGGTCCGCGATCCTCCTGGTCTTCCTGCTCCCGGCGCTGGAGTCCTCGGTCTTCCTCGGCTTCGTGATCCCCGGCGAGACCGCGGTGGTCGTCGGCGGATTCCTGGCGTACGAGCACAAAGTCTCCCTCGCCGCGATCCTGGCCGCCGGCATCCTCGGCGCCATCGTCGGCGACTCGATCGGCTTCGCCGTGGGCGAGCGCTGGGGCGACAGCCTGCTCGCCCGCCTGCCGAAGCGCCTCATCAAGCCCGAGCACGTGACCCAGGGCAAGCAGATGATCACCCGCCTCGGCGGCCGCGCCGTGTTCGCCGGCAGGTGGGTATCGGTCCTGCGAGCACTCGTCCCCGGCCTCTGCGGCACCAGCGGCATGCGCTACGCCACGTTCCTGCTCTGGAACGCCATCGGCGGCATCACGTGGGCCACGCTCTACACGATGGTCGGCTACCTCGCGGGCTCCGCTTGGGAGCGCGTCGAGCACTACACGTCGGTCGTCAGCTACGCCCTCGTCGGCGTCATCGCCATCGCGATCGCCGTGGTCGTCTTCCTCAAGCACCGCCGCCAGAGCGAACGCGACGCCGAGACGCGGCAGGAGGCGGCGGAGTCGGGCCGACTGACGGAAGCGGACTCGGACCGGTCGGCGGAGGCAGCGGGCGCCACGGATGGCGCGACTGGAACGCTGGCGGCCGCAAAGGGAACGCGGACGGAAGCGGCGGGAGTGCCGGCGGGCGCGGTAGGAATGTCGGCAGACCCGACTGGGACGTTGGTCGGCGCGGCTGGGACGTTGGCGGGCGCGGCTGGAAAGCCAGCCAGCGCGACCGGCACCGCAGCCCCGGCGTCGGTCACGAATCACCACCAGCCGTCCGCAAATGAGCAGCCTGCGACTCCGGCGACCCGAGTACAGGCCGGCGAGCAATCCGCGACGACCGCAGACCTCACCACGCCCGCTGTCCGTAAGCACGCTAAGAGTGGTCCGGCAGCGGCACGCTGGCACTCCGCGGCGCCGGTCGCCTCTACACCGGCACCCGCACCCGCACCCGCCAGCGACGCAGAGGGCAGCGAGCACGCCACCCCCTACTCCCCCGTCACAACGTCAGCCGCGACCGCGACCGCGACGTCGGCTCCGACTCCGCTTCCAACTCCGACCTCGGATTCGCCCTCGGCCTAGGCCGTGCCCTCATCCTCGGCCGCGTCATCGCCCTCGCCGCCATCGGTGCCGATACCGGCACAGTCATCGGCATCAGCATTAGCACCAGCACCGCCATCAGCACCGGCACTGATTCCGGCATCGGCACCGCCACCAGCATCAGCACCGATACCAACGTCGGCGTCGGCGTCGGCGTCGGCGTCGGCGTCGGCGTCGGCGTCGGCGTCGGCGGAATCATCCTCCGACAGCTGCCGAGCCCCCATCGGCCCATCGACACACCAGCCGCCCTCGGCGGCTTCTCCGCGTCAGAAGCCGCCTTCAATCCCCTCCTCGTCCATCGGTGCGAGCCATATCCGCGGGCCGCTCTCTTGCTCCGCCTGGTCCCGCATCGGCGTATACGTCGTCGCCGCAACCGAGATCAGCCCACCGAACTCGCCCACCGGGCACGTGATGAACGTTCCTCCGAACTCACCGCTGACGAATTGCGCCTGGTCGTAATGCTCGCGGGCCTCAGCTTCGGTCAGCACCCTGGCCATGATGCCGTTGCTGGCCCGGTACTTCACCGCCAGATCTCCGCCCACCAGATGAATCCGTCCTCGTGCACGTCGGTCCCCCACTTGTCCGCGAGCGCGTCGACGATCACAAGGCCCCGCCCGAAATCGCCGTCTTGCCCATCCCAGCTCGTCGCCGTGCCAGGGCCGTCCACGGCGACCCGCAACACACCTTCGAGCTCGACGATGCTCAGCACGAAGCTGCCGCCGCTCGCGTCGGTCGCGTGCCGGATGGCGTTCGTGGCGAGCTCGGAGACGATCCGCACCGCAGCCTCGGCCCCCACGTCATCGCCGACGATCGCGGCGACGGCATGCCGAGCGACGCCGACCATGCTCGGAAGCGCGGGCAGCGTGACCGCGTACTCGCTCACGTGCTCTCCCTGTCGGCCTGTTCGACCCCTGCGTGGCCACCTCTGTACAGAGGACGGTTCTGTACAGAGCTTGCGCCTCTGTACAGTGGGCGTCAAGCTAACGGCGGAAAGAGTTTCCGAGCCGAGGTGAGACCGATTCCCGATACGCCTGCGTACCAGCGCATCGCCGACGAACTCCGCCGCGAGATCCTCGACGGCGAACTCGCACCGGGCGAGCAGTTGCCGTCGCTCGCCGAGCTGGCTCAGCGGTTCCAGGTATCCGATCGCACCGCGTACGAAGCGACCCGCGTGCTCATGAACGAGGGCCTGATCCACTCTCGGCCTGGCGCGCCCACCCTCGTGCGCGAACGCCCCGCAGCGGTGCGGATGGTGCGCTCCTGGTACCGCGAGTCGCCCAAGGGCTCACCGTGGCACGCTGACATGGCCGCCCAGGGCCGCAACGGGACATGGGAAGCGCACTCGGAGCGGGTGCCGGCTCCGCCGGCCATCGCCGATCGACTGCACATCAAGGCCGGCGATCACACGATGCGTACACACTATGTGCTTTTAGCTGACGGTCAGCCGACATTCCTGTCGACGTCTTGGGAACCGCTCGCGCTCACCCTCGGCACCGACATCATGCTGCCCGAGCAGGGCCCGCACGCCGGCATCGGCGTCGCCGACCGCATGGCGCTGATCGGCCACCAGCCCGACATGGCCGTCGAAGACCTCGTACCTCGGACGCTGACCGGCCCGGAAGCGGCGAGCCTGGGCCTGCGCGCCGGAATCCCCGTCATCGTCATCGAGCGCACGTACTGGCAAGGCGATCTGCCGCTGGAGACAGCGGACATCGTCATCCCGCCGCCCTACCGCCCGCGCTACGAGATCCCGATCAGCTGAGTCGGCTCAGCATCCTTGCTCCGAAGAACGCCGCTGCGCATCTCGCGATGAGCTGCACAGAGACGACCCGCAGGCATGCTTTCCGGCTGACCCGCGAGTGCGCCTCAGCCAGCACCGTAGATGCACACCGCGGCCGAGCCCGCCAGCGCGCCTCAGGCGATCTCGCGGATGCACGTCTCACCCAGCCAGCCCCGCCAGCGCACCTCAGGCGCCCTGCAGCTTCACGCCGCCGGGCCCAGGTGCCGCCTCTGGAACTCCGCAGGCACACGCCGCCGATGCCGCCGACTCTTCGGTGCCGCCTCAGGCAGCCCCGTACATACACGCCGCAGCTCGGTCCCGCCGGTAGCCTCAGGGGCGACCCCGCAAACACACACCGCAGCCGTTTTGTCCGGAGTGGCGGTGCGCACGCTTGACACGTCCTTCACACCGTCGGCCTGGCTTGTCCGCCAAACTTTTGCCGCATCAGCACAGCGCCCGTGGCGCGACGTTCGCGACCATCGCGCCTGAGCACCATCGAGGCCGTCTCAGTGCAGAAGCCTTAGCGACTGGCGCGGTACCAACGCCAACCACCAGACTTCCAGCCAGTTGCTCCAGCCGATCACGACCACGCCGTGAGCTCCGTGCAACCTGCCGTAGGCCAGACGCGATCGTGTCGACCCGCGCGACCACGCCCGCCCGCCTCATGCCCGTCACGTCAGCCACGGCACAGCTGCCATCACGTCAGTCACGGCACAGCTGCCATCACGCCCACCAACGCCGCTGGGCCGCGAGACTACGCCCCCTGGACGAGAGCCGTTCATATCAATAAGCACCATTCCCTTCGACGATAGTTCGGCCTTGCCCTGCTGATGCCCTTCGGGTCCCGTCGCGGCCACATCGTCCGCCACCAACGCAACGGGACCAAGTAGCGCTCAGCACTTCTAGCCGAACAAGCGCGGCTTGCCTCGCGATCTGTTCATCATCCTGCTCCTTGTTCTTCCTCTGAGATGTTGGGCACCCTCTCGACGCTCGCACATATGGACACGCGTGGAGCGATGTCCTGGTTGCAAGATCAGAGCTTTTCTGCTTTCAGCAGAATCGGGCGCCGTTGTCAGAATCCCGTTGTATCTTGAAGAAGAAGGCCGCTACCGACGCGAAGCAGCTGACGCGCAACGAGAACCGAAGAGCGAGAACCGAAGAGGGGGACTTCGATGGGAGGGTAAGAAACGACACCTAAGACTCTGCGCCTCCGACGGGCGCGTCCGCGCATCGGTCACTCCATCCAGGAGCTAGTCGATGTAGTCCATTCAAGCGCCGGCCGCTCCAGCGAGCGTCCCGAACGTTCGGCAGGGCGGCTCAGGGCACCGACGGGCGCCGGACCCCATCCGCCGGCAGTCGCCCACAGACACTGACCAGGATCCTGGGCACCATCCTGGCCGAGATTCTGGGCACCAGGCTGACGGAGCCGTTCATTCGAGTTCTTACTGATGCTTCTGGACGTCGGCAATCACCTAGCTCGGTCATTCAGAAGCAGCCGTAGTAAATCATCAGAACTGAAAGGAGAAGCCTCAGCCGCAGCTGAATCCGCTACGGGGCCCACCGTGCCACCGCCAGGGGCGCTTACGGGAGGCTTCGTTCCCAGCAGAGAGCTTGCGCTCTGTCGCTATGGGCGCTGACGCTCGACGACGTCTTGGCCCTGCTCGTCGTGGCCGGCCTGGGGATCGTCGATGTCGGCGGGGATCTCGGCAAATCGGGCTAGGGCAAGCGCTCCGCCGACAGCGAGGAGGAAGCCGAAGACCCCGACGACGCCGTAGCCGGGACGCGCGCTGTCACCGAGGAGCGTCACGCCGATCAGCGCGGGCACCGCCGTCTCCCCGACGACGAGGGCGGCTGCAGTCGCATTGACCGAGCCACGCTGCAACGCCGTCGCGAAGAACAGGAAACCGGTGATCGAGGCGATCACGGCGGCGTACGCAGCCGGGTCCGTCAGGAGCCTGACGGGGTCGACCGAGGGCAGGATCCGCACAGCAAGGCCGAAGACGCCGAACAGGAAGCCGGCGATCGTGCCAAGCAGTGCCGGGTGCGCGTTCTTATACACATTTCCGAGCACCAGCGCGGTCACCGCCAGCGCGAGCGAGACGCCGAGCAGCACCCAGCGGCCGGTGCTGGTGAACGTGCCGTCGCCTTCGGGTCCGGCGGCCAGGCCCAACAGAATCAGACCGAAGACGACGGAGAGGACCGCGAGCTTGTCCTTGCGGGTAAGGCGGATGTGCAGCAGCAGGCCGGCTGCCACCGCCGTGACCGCCAGGTTCGTGTTGACGATGCCCTGAACCTCGAACAGCGGCAACTGCCGTAGCGCGTAGAGGTTGAACAACAGGCCGAAGGCATCCATCGCCGTGCCAAGCAGGAACGGCATGGAACCGAGCACGCGCATGAGCAGCCGGGGGTCCACCCCATCGGTGCGCTCCACCTTTCGCGCGCCCATGGCCTGAAACACGGTGGCCACTCCGTAACACAGGCTCGCGATGAGGGCTCCCGCCAATCCCCAGCTCACGCGCCACTCCTCACCGGATTCTGCCGATCTTCCTACAGTTTTCAACCTTACTAGTGGGCGCCATTCCCAGCGGGACCCCCGCATGATCTATCTCACGTGGCGCCATCCGGTCGGGCAGGGCATGCTGTATCAACCCATCCGTCGAACGCATGGGAACGCCCTCCTCGGGGCAGAATCCAGCGATACCACGGTTTTCCCTCCGACCAACCTCCACCGACGACGGCGTTGTGCGAGAACTGCCGCCGCCTCTCAGCCATACCCGGGACGACTCCGCGCACCCGCGGCCGGCCCAACCACAAACACGAAGGAGTCCGACCGGTGCCCACCCTCGCCCCGTCGCCCGCCTGGCACACCCTCGACTATCCCCGCGTCCTCGACCTGATCAAGGCCGAGATCGACCGCATCGGCGCGCTCATCGCCGAAGCGGACGACGGCACCGTGCGCGTCCCCTCGTGCCCCGAGTGGACGCTGGCCGAGCTGGTCCGGCACACCGGCGAGATCCACCGCTGGGCCGCCGCGATCCTCACGCGGCTGCCGCAGGAGCGGATCGAGCTCACCGAACAGGAACGCGCCCTCCCGGGCAACTGGGGTGCCGAGACCGCGCAGTGGTTCGCCGAAGGCGGCGCGCGCCTGCTCGCGGCGCTGCGCGCAGCCGACCCGGAGGCGCCGTGCTACGCCTGGGGCGCCGACCAGCACGCGAAGTTCTGGTTCCGCCGTATGCTGCACGAGTCGACCATGCACCGCATCGACGTCGAGTACGCCGTGCTCGGCCAGCCGGGCGGGTTGGACGCTGCGGTCGCGTCGGACAACATCGACGAGTTCCTCGCGAACGTGCCGTCGATGGCGCGGTTCCGCCCCGCGGTGCGCGAACTGCACGGCGACGGCGAGACCATTCACTTGCACGCCACCGACCTCGACGGAGCCGAAGTGCCCCGCGAGTGGCTGATCACGCTCGAGCCCGACGGATTCCGCTGGTCGCACGCACACGTGAAGGGCGCGGCGGCGGTCCGTGGCACGGTCCGCGACCTCGCGCTGTGGGTCAACGGCCGGCTGGTCCAGGACGACCCGGCACTGGAGCGGCTCGGCGACGAACCGCTGTTGACCTACTGGCGCAACAGGACCTCGTTCTGAGGGAGCGGAAGCCCCACAGGATCAGGTTCCGGTGAGAAAAGCCCGAAGGGCCAGGTTCCGGTGAGAGCAGGGCAAAGACCGGAGCCAAAGGCCATGACCACGGGACAGAACCGCCGTCAGGATTAGGCCATGGTGCGGAGCCGGACTGAGGCTCCGCACCATGGCCACGACCAGAAGCAGACAAGGTCGGGACAGGTTCAGCGACTTCCGTAACGACCAGCGCCAGGAACACGGTCCGGATCGGGACGACGCTCAGGGACAGAGCCAGAGTCAGGATCAGGACCATGGTCGGGACTTGGGCCAGAATCCGGGGCTAAGGCCAGGACCACGGTCAGGACCAGGAGCAGGACCACGGTCGGGACTAGGGCCAGAATCCACGGCTAAGGCCAGGAACACGGTCAGGGCCAGAACGAGGACCAGGACCAGGACCAGGACCAGGACCACGGTCAGCGCCACGACCAAGGCCAGTCCGGGAGTTGGTGCTGTGCTGAAAGGTGCTGCGGAATCTGGCGCAAGGCGGGCCGAAGCGCGGAAAACTGAGTTCTGAAAGCGCGGAGGGTCGCAGAGCCTGGGTCAGCGAGCCGAAACGGTTCTTAGGCGGCGAGATCCCGGTCGGCCACGATGGATGTCGATGACACGTCGTGGCCGGCCGGGATCTCGCCGCTGAACGTGGCGGAGATGCCGGCACTGCCGGGAGTCGTGGCCTTGGCGGTGCTGATCGTGGGCGCGGTCGAGGACGCGCTGCCCGCGTTGCCGGACACGACCGTGAAGGCGGGGGCCGCTGTGGGGACGTCGGCCTGGGCGGAGGCTGGAGCCGAAACCGAGACTGGAGCCGAAACCGAAGCCGAGGCTGGGGCAGACGCCGGAGCCGGGGCTGTGGCCGGAACCGAGGATGTGGGCACGGCTGGGGCTGAAGCTGGAGTCGAAGCCGAGGCCAGAGCCGGGAGGTTCGCCTCGCGGGCGGTTGCTGCGGGGTCGAACTCGGCCGACGCTGTGGCGGCGTCGGCAACGAGCACGTCGGCGATGAGGGCCTCGGCCATGGGGGCGCTGACTATGCGTGCGTCGGGGATGAAGACGGCCTTGGCATCTGCTGGAAAGCCGGCGTCGGCGGGAAAACCGGCGTCGGCGGGAAAGCCGGCGGCGTCGGCGTCGACAGCGCCGACAGGGGTGGGGAAATCGGTGGGACCAGCGTCAACGGGGACCGCGGGGGTGGGGAAGTTGGCCGGGGGGACGAGCTGGCCGCCGCGGACGAGGAAGCCGGCGCTGCCGAGGACTTCCTTGGCCTGCTCGAACAATCCTACGATCCGACGTGAGACGTAGAAGCAGATCAGTGCGCAGGGGATCTCGGCGAAGACCGCCATCAGGATCGAGATGATCTGGCCGCCGCGGTGCGTCGTCAGGACGTCGAACCAGGCGTCGATGAGCAGCATCGTGCCGGTCATGGCGGCGGTGACGGCTCCGCGGGGGGAGCGGGTGATCAGGCGGAACGCAGTTACTGCGAAGCCGAGGACGAGGAAGCAGTCGAAGCCGCCCCAGACCAGTTCCCAGCGCCTCGAGACGTTCACGACCTGCGGGACCGTGAACATCAGCACGATCCAGGGGATCAGGATGATCGCGCCGCCGACGAAGAAGGTGACCACCCAGCGTGGGAGCAGCCTTTTCGAGCCGAGTTCGAACCGCACCGTCTCACGCTCCTCGTTCTCGCCGCGGCGCCGGGCGCCCGCTGATGCCCCGACACGGACTGCCCGTTCTTGAGATCCCCGGCTGTGGGGGTCGACAACCCCTTCCGGCGTGCTCGCACACTTGAGCGCTGTGCGAACTACCCACACTCCAAGAATGTAACGTCAACCTTTGCGCAAGCTGGGAAATTCCCGGCTAAATGCTGGGGATGTTCCCAGGGCCGATTCCGGCCCGGGGGACGCGGCGGAGGACTCGACCGGTGCCCGCTCACCCGCGACCTGCACGCGATGCGCGCGGATCGGTCGGCTCCGTGGGGGTCTCGGATGGGTATGGTGGGCGGTGGAGCGCAGATCTTCTCTGCTTCCTCTTCTTCTCAAGTCAGGAGGGGCGAGTGGCACAGCAGCCGACCGGGCAGGCCGAGACGCAGGGCGGGTTCGGGTGGCCGGTGGAGCAGTTCTCCCTGGACAACGGCCTGCGCGTGGTGGTGTCCGAGGACCGCACCTCGCCGATCGCGGCGGTCAACCTCTGGTACAACGTCGGGTCGCGGCACGAATCCACCGGTAAACACGGGTTCGCGCACCTCTTCGAGCACCTGATGTTCCAGGGCTCCTCGCAGGTGGGCAAGACCGAGCATTTCAGCATTCTGCAGGCGGTGGGCGGCGGGGCGGTGAACGCGACGACGAGCGCGGACCGCACCAACTACTTCCAGACGGTACCGAGCGCGGCGCTGCCCACGGCGCTTTGGCTCGAGGCCGACCGGATGGGGAGCCTGGCGCTGACCCAGGAGAACCTCGACAACCAGCGCGAGGTCGTCAAGAACGAGCGACGGCAGCGGTATGACAACGTGCCTTATGGGCGTTGGCACGAGATCCTGCTGACCCTCGCTTACCCGGAGGGGCACCCCTACCACTACTCCACCATGGGCTCGATGGCCGAGCTCGACGGTGCGGCGCAGTCCGACTTCACCGGCTTCTACGAGGCCTACTACTCCCCCGACAACGCGGTGCTGACCGTCGTCGGCGACACGGATGCCGAGCAGGTGCGGGCGCTCGCGGAGCAGTACTTCGGCGCGCTGCCGGCTCGGCCGCGGCCGGCGCCGCGGTCGGTCGATGCGCTGCCTGCGACTCTTGACGGGCCGAAGCGGCTGGTGCTGACGGAGGATGTGCCGCTGCCGCGGCTGTTCTTGGGCTTCCGGGCCACTCGCTTCGGGCATCCGGGCGCGGCCGCCGAGGAGGTCCTGGCGACGGTACTCGGACGAGGGCGCGGGGCACGGTTGTTCACCGAGCTGGTGACGCGGCGGGAACTGGCGCAGGCCGAGGGCGGGTACCTGGCCGCCTGGCAGTTCGCCTGGCACGAGTCGCTCCTGTCGGGCTTCGCCACGCCGCGTGCTGGTGTCGACCCGGCGGAGCTCGAGGCTGCTTACTTCGAGGTCTGCGAGCGCGCGATCTCGGACCTGCCGACCGAATCAGAGCTCGACCGGGCCCGGTCGATGCTGGCGGCGGACTGGGCGCGGGAGCTTTCCGCGGTCGGCTCGCGGGCCGACCAGTTGGGCAAGCACGCGGTGCTGTTCGACGACGCGGCGGCGATCGGCGACCGGCTGCCCGAGATCCTGGCGGTGACGGCGCAGGACGTGCGCGACGCCGCCGAGCGGGTGTTCGCACCGGAGAACCGGGTCACCTTGGAGTACCGGGTCGCGGGTGCGGACGGGAACGACGCCGCGGCGGACGCGGGTACGGGCGACGCGGACGCGGACGGCGCGGCCGCCGCGACGACGGAAGGGAACTGACGTGACGTCACCCAAGTTGGCCGCGCGCCCTGCGGTGTCCGCTCAGCGTCCTTACGTCTTCCCCGAGGTCCGCAAGCTCACGCTGGCGGGCGGCGACGTCCTCGCGGCGCACCTGCCCGGGCAGCCGATGGCCTGGATCGGGCTGGTGCTCGGCGGCGGCGCGCTGGCCGAGCCGGTCGTAGCGGCGGGTGCGCAGGCGCTCGACGGGCTGGCCCGGGCCACGGCCGGACTGCTCGACGAGGGCACCGAGCGCTACAGCGCCGACGAGTTCGGCGCGGCGGTCGAGTCGCTCGGCGGGCAGTGGGGCGTGGACGGCGGCTGGCAGAGCACGAAGGTGTCGCTGGATCTGCCGGTGGCCCGGGCGACGCAGGGCGGTGAGCTGCTGGCCGAGGCCGTGCGGCGGGCGGCCTTCCGCGACGACGAGGTGCGCCGGTTCCTCAACGACCTGGTCGCGGCGAAGCAGGAGAGCTTCGCCCGGCCGGGTGTGCGGGCCCAGCAGGCGCTGCGGGCGGCGCTTTACGGCGAGCAGTCCCGGTACGGCCGGCTGGCCGGCGGTACGCCGGAGAGCACGGCGGCGCTGGACGCCGACGCGGTGCGCGCGTTCCACCGGGATTGGCTGCGCGGAACGGGCACGTTGCTGGTGGCCGGAGACCTGGACGTGATCGACCTCGACGCGCTCGCCTCGGCGGTCTTCGCGGACGCCGCGGTGCCGAACCCGACGACGCCGGACGGCGAGGCACCGGTGAGCGACCCGGCCCGGCTGGTGATCGCCGACCGGCCCGGCGCGGTGCAGTCGACGCTGCGGATCGGCCACGCGACCGCGACCCGCGGGCAGCTGACCGCGGCCGGGGTCGACGTGACGGCGCTGCGGCTGGGCAGCACGATCCTGGGCGGCTCGTTCAGCTCCCGGCTCAACCACGAACTGCGCGAGGTCAAGGGCTACACCTACGGCGCCCACGCGTCGTTCGACCTGGGCAAGCCGCAGGGCCTTTACTCGTTCAGCGCCGAGGTGCGCACCGACTCCACCGCCGCGGCGGTGGGGGACGCGCTGCGGATCATCACGGATTTCGTGGAGCACGGCCCGAACGCGGACGAGCTGGAGCAGACGCGCTCCTACCTGGCCGGGGCCACGCCGATCGGGCTGCAGGGTCCTGGTTCGGTGGGGCAGCGGCTGATCGAGATGGTCCGGCACGACCTGCCCGGCGACTTCGTCACGACGGAGCACGCGCGGCTGCTCGAGTTGACGCTGGATGAGGTCAACGAGGCGGTGCGCGCGGTGCTGCGGCCGGCGGATCTGGTCGTGGCGGTCGAGGGCGACGAGTCCGTGGTGGGAGCCGAGCTGGCGAAGGCCGTGCACGGCGAAAAGTAGGACAGAAGTAGCGGTCAGCCGAGTAACCGGGTAGCCGAATAGCCGAATAGTCCGGCAGACCGAAACCCCGTCGCCCCCGTGGATGATCGCGGGGGCGACGGCGTTTCGGTGCCAGGTGAGACCAGCGGGACAGCACCGTTCGACGGGGTCCAGGGATCCCGGGATCCCGGGTGGCGGGCTGCGGGTGCCGCCGTCGGTGCGGCTGTGCTAGGGTCCGAACCAAGGTCATGAGTACCAGCGCGTAGCCCCGGC
Source organism: Actinospica robiniae DSM 44927 (assembly GCF_000504285.1). Taxonomy (NCBI): domain Bacteria; kingdom Bacillati; phylum Actinomycetota; class Actinomycetes; order Catenulisporales; family Actinospicaceae; genus Actinospica; species Actinospica robiniae. Next base: position 4,721,108 of record NZ_KI632511.1, read on the forward strand.
TCGCTGGTCGGCAACCCTTCGTCCGCGATGGGGTGCCCCGGGTGAAGACCGGGCCGCGCGGTAGGCGCGCGGCAAGCGCGGATTCGTGGTGGCTTCAGCCCGCCGGTACCTCACTCAACGTATTGAGAATCGTGCCGCGAACGTGGCGGTCTCCTCGTTTCCCCGGAACCCGACTGGGGTGCCTGGCGATGACCGAGAGCTTGACCGTCTCCGTTCCGACCGAATGTATCAACGCGCTGCTGCCCGTCGTGGGCGCCGGACTGCCGGTGCCGCTGGTGTCCGGCGCGGCCGTGGCCTACGCGAACCTGGACTACGCGGCTTCCGCGCCGGCTCTGCGCGCGGTGGCCGAGCACGTGGCCACGGCGCTGCCCTACTACGCCTCGGTCCACCGCGGGGCGGGCTTCGCCTCGCAGGTCTCGACGGCTCTGCTGGAGAACTCGCGGGCCTGCGTCGGACGTTTCCTCGGCGCGCGCGAGGAGGACGTGGTGGTCTTCACGCGCAACACCACCGACTCGCTGAATCTGCTCGCGCACTGCGTGCCCGCGGGCGGGACGGTGCTGCACCTGGACATCGAGCACCACGCGAACCTGCTGCCCTGGCAGCGGCGCGGCGACACCGTGCTGGAGGCGGCGCCGACGCTTCGCGAGACGCTGGCCGACCTCGACGCCGCGCTGGCCTCGACGCCGACGGCGCTGGTCGCGGTGACGGGGGCGTCGAACGTCACCGGGCAGGTACTGCCGATCGCCGAGCTGGCCGAGATCGCGCACCGGCATGGCGCCCGGATCGTGGTGGACGCGGCGCAGCTGGCCCCGCACCGCCGCGTGTCGCTGCGCGAGTCCGGCGTGGACTACCTGGCGCTGTCCGGGCACAAGCTCTACGCGCCCTACGGCGCGGGCGTGCTGGTCGGTCGACGGGACTGGCTGGACGAGGCGCCCGCGTACCTGGCCGGCGGCGGGGCCGTGCGCGAGGTCGGGCTCGACGGCACGGAGTGGGCCGCGGCACCGGCGCGACACGAAGGCGGCACGCCGAACGTGCTGGGCGCGGCGGCGTTGGCCAAGGCGTGCGAGGAGCTCGCGACGGTCGGCGGGGCTGCACTCGCGGCACACGAGGAGACGCTGCGGCAGCGGCTGCTGGCGGGGCTCGCCGCGCTGCCGGAGGTCACCGTCCTGCGGATCTGGGCCCAGGATGAGAGCGCTGCCGAGACCGAGGACTGCATCGGCGTGGTCTCGTTCACCGTCGCGGGGTACCACGCCGGCTGGATCGCCGCCTACCTCTCGGCCGAGCACGGGATCGGGGTGCGGGACGGGCGGTTCTGCGCGCATCCGCTGCTGGCCCGGCTCGGTCTCGGGGCCGACGGGGCGGTGCGCGCCTCGTTCGGCGTGGGCTCGACCTCGGCGGACGTGGACCGGCTGGTGGCGGCGCTGCGCACGCTGCTGGGCACCGGTCCGGAGACGGAGTACGAGCTCGTCGACGGGCGGTACGCGCCGGTGGGCGACCCGCGCGAGATCCCCGACTTCGCCGGACCGCGCTCGAGCGTCTCCTCACCCTGCCAGGAAGGCTGAGCGAAAAACGCTGGGCGAGGAGCCCCGGCGAGAAGCCGAGCCCGGCAAGCGGACTGAGACCGCGTCAGCCGCTCGACGCGGTCTGGCCGACGAACACCCGCCGGCTCTGCTCGCCGGGCATCCGCGTCGGCACCTTCTCGTCCGCGTCCACGCACAGCGCGAGATCGACGTCGGCGGCGAAGCCGCGGGCCCTCAGCTCCCGGGCGGAGAGGCATTCGGCCAGGTCCTCGAGCACGCGGCCGGTCTCCCAGAGCCGGGCCGCGAGGCGCGCCTCGGCGGAGAGCGAGTAGCCGAAGTCGGCCAGCCGGGCGCAGATCGAGCCGGCGCCGGCCCAGTCCTCCACGGCCGGACGCCGGCCGACGGTGCCGGGCACGGCGGAGCTCCAGCGCTCCCCGCAGGCCACCAGCGTCACCCGGCCGGCCAGGGTGGTGCCCATGTACTCGCCGATGAGCCGCGAGCACGCGGTGGCGTTGCGCGGGCCGCCGATGAGCACGGCGGGGGCGGTGGACGCGGCTTGCACCGCGGCCGCGCCGTCGGGCGAGGTGAACACGACCCGCTGCCCTGGTTCGGCGGTGGTCAGGCTGGCCGGGGAGAGCGAGAGCCGGCCGGGTTCGGCCCGGCGCTCCCGGCTGAGCGAGCGAGCGCCGAGCAGGACCGCGGCCTGGGCCGGCCCGCCCATCTCCTCGATCTCGGCGCCGCTGTAGACCAGGCAGGTCATCTCCCGGGCGACCGCGATGGACATGGCCGTGGACAGCGAGAGCACGTCCACCACGACCACCACGTCGCCGCGCCGGGCGGCCAGTTCCGCGCCTTTCGGCCCCCATTCCACGTGCACCGAGCTGTCCGGCCACGGGTCGAACCCGTCCGCCGCGGCCGGCGTCCAGCCGGGCACCGCCCGCGGATCCGCCTCGCCCATTCGCATCCCTCCCTCGCCCGGCCCGGTCCAGCCCGGTTCCGCCGCTCCAGCCCCCGCTCCCGGCCGCCCGCCCGCGCACACGCCCCCAGCGCCCGCGTCCGACCGGCGAGCCACATCGTAGTCCCGGAATCAGGGCTCTTCTGACGCCTCGTCAGTCGGCGAGAGCGTGGCGAGGTACCGGCCGACGCCGGCCACCGCGACCGAGCCCTGGCCGATGGCCGAGCTGATCCGCTTGACCGTCCCGGCCCGCACGTCGCCGGCCGCGAACACGCCGGGGACGGAGGTCTCGGCCAGCAGCGGCGGCCGCTCCTCCGGCCACGAGCCGGGCAGCAGCTCGGGGCGCCGGCCGATCTCCACGTCGGTCAGCACGAAGCCGAACTCGTCGACGGCCACCACGTCGCGCAGCCAGTCCGAGCAGGGGACCGTGCCGAGCATGACGTAGAGGCTCGACGCGGAGACGGCCTCGGTCCGGTCGCTGGGGATGTCGAGCAGCACCACCTTGTCGAGCCGGCCGTATCCGCGCACCTCGCCGACCTCGCTATTGGAGACTACGCGGATCCGGGGGTGCTTGAGCACCCGGTCGGCGAGATCCTCGCGTACAGACGCGGAATGGAGGGAAGATTCGCGCACAACGAGCACGACCGACCTGGCGTGCTCGGCGAACTCCAGCGCCCCGCGCGCGGCCGCTTCGCCGGATCCGGCCACCACCACGTCCTCGCCGCCCACGAGCTTGGTCTCGGGCTTCGTGTAGCCGTAGTAGACGCCCGCGTTGATCAGGTCCTCGACCCCGGGCGCGTCCAACCGCCGCCAGGTCATGCCGGTGGCGACGAGCACGGACCGGCCGACCACTGCGGATCCGTCGCCGAGCAGTACCCGGTGCGCGCCGGACCTCGGCAGCAGGCCCGTGGCGACCTTGCCGCTGGACCAGTGCACGCCTAGGCGCTTGGCCTGGGCCAGTGCGCGGTGGGCGAAGTCGGCTCCGGTCAGACCGGCCGGGTAGCCGAGGTGGTCCTGCAGGTGGACGCTGCCGGAGGCCTGGCCGCCGGGGCAGTCGTCCTCGATGATGGCCACGGTCAGGCCGTCGCAGGCGGCCGCGACAGCCGCGGACAGGCCGGCCGGGCCGCCGCCGACGACCACCAGGTCGTAGCTCGACCGGGTGGCCGGCTCCGTCATGCCGAGGGCCTCAGCCAGTTGCGCGATGGAGGGGTCGTACAGGGCTCGGCCGTCGTCGAGCAGCACGGTGGTGGGGGCCGGGTTGGGCAGGTTCAGCTCCCGGGCCATGGCCATGGCCTCCGGGTCGTCGGACAGGTCGAACCAGGTGAAGGGCACCAGCGAGCGCGTCAGGTAGTCCTTGACGATGTAGGAGGTGGCCGAGTACCGGTGGCCGAGCACGGTCACCCCGATGCCGGAGGCGCCGGCGTGCGCCTCCCAGTCGGTGAGCAGGTCGTCGACGAGCGGGAAGAGCCGGTCGGCCAAGGGGTCGGCGGGCAGCATCACGTAGCGGTCGACCTGGGTCTGGGTGATCGCCTGCACGGTCGCGTCGGCGTCGGCGGGCCGGGCCATCACGATCCGGCGGGTGGTCGGCGAGGCCGCCTTGATATGGCCGAACAGGTCGACCGCGGAGCCGTCCGGCAGCCGCAGCAGGCTCACCACCAGGGCGATCGGGGTGCCCAGGGACAGGGCGTGGGCGAGCACGTCGGAGGCTTCGCGCAGGCCGGCCGCGGCCAGCACCCGGTACTGCGCGGCGAGGTGCCCCCGCAGGTACTCGACGAGTTCATCGCGTTCCACCGCTTCGTCGTGGACGACGAGCACCATGGGCGCGGCGGCGGAGAAGTTCGGCAGGTCCGCATCCATGCTCCCAAGCTATGCCGGGCGGGGCGGGGTCGCCTTTCGGGGCGAATCGTCGCCCGTCGGGGGTTGCGTACGCGGGCGACGGGCACGATCCAGTTGGCTCTCGGTCGGAGAGCGGTCGCGGTGAGGGGCGAAGAGGGTGGAATCGACGGCGTTGACCGACACCGCGGCCACGGGGCTGATTCTCGGGGGCGGGGCACTCGGCTGCGGGCTGCTCGTGCTGGGGCTGACCGTGCTCGCGCTGCGGCGCGGGGCGCGGGAGGAGCAGCGGGCGCAGGCTGCGCAGAAGGTGGCGGCGGGCGCCGTCAGACAGGGCGGCGAGCAGCCGACGCGCGCGCCGCGTACCGGCCGGACCGGTCGGGCGGGACGCGGCGGCCGCTCGCGGTCGAGGGCAGAGCTCGGACACGATCCTTATCCACAGCAGCCGTACTCGTCACAGGAGCCGAAGACGCACCAGCCGTACTCGAGGCCGTACAAGGTGCCGCGACAGGAACAGCACGGCAGCACGAACGGGCATCGGCCGCCCGACGCGAACGGCACCGGGCTTCCCACGACCCCTTACACGCCGCCCGATGACGAGAGCTGACATCTGCGTGCGAGCACTGAAACGTTCATGGTGCCCCCGGCGCCAGCGCCTCCAGCGTCTCCACCCGGTCCGGCACCAGGATCACGTCGTCCACGCCGACCGCACGGAACTCCCCGAGCACCGCCCGGATCGCCGCGACGTCGCCGACCGCGGCCACCGAGCCGAGCAGGTCGGCCGGGGCGGCCGCCACCACCGAGCGCACGTGCGCGCCCGAACGGGCCAACCGGACCACCTCGCCGAACCCGGCCTCGCTGAACATCCCGCTGAAGCCGGCCGAGCGCAGGTACGGCACCACGTCGCGCACCAGGGACCGGATGCCCTCCGGGTCCGGCTCGATCGCGACCGGCAGCCACAGGGCTATTCGGGGCGGCGCGGCGCGCCCGGCCCGCTCGGCCGCCGCCTGGACCCGGGCCCGCAGCCGGGAGACGTGCTCGACCGTGCCGATGGGCAGGACGAGGCGGTCCGCCCGCACGGCGGCAACCTCGGTCAGCTCGGGTCCGAACGCCAGCACCGACAGCTGCCCGGCAGAGGGCGCGAGGGTGGACTCGTACCCGTGCGTACGCACCAATGCGCCGGAGAATTCCACCTTCTCGCCGGCCAACAGGCCGCGCAGCGCCTGGGCCGACTCGGCCACCACGGTCACACCGTCGGCCCGCGAACGGCCGTGCCAGTCCTCCACCACGGTCGTGGTGGAGGCGGCGAGGGCCACACCGACGCTCCGGCCGGTGAGATCCGCCACGCTGGCCACGCCTCGGGCGGTGGTCACCGGGTCGCGCACGGCCGCGGGCAGCGGGCCGAGGCAGAGCCGGGCCGGCCCCGGGCCGAGCGACGCGCCGAGGGCGAAGGCGTCGTGGCCGGTCGCCTCGCCGATCATGATCTCGTCGAAGCCCAGCCGGTCGGCCGCTCCGGCCAGCGCCGCCGCGGCCGCCGGATCGCCGTCGGCGCGCGCGCCCACCAGCACGCCGAGGGCTCCCGCCTCGTCCGCACGCTCTGTCTGCATCGGCGCCGTGCCGTCCTCCCCAGGCCGTGGATCACCGCCTGCATCTCGATCGGTATGGCCGAAACCGTACCGGCTCGCACGCTCGGGACGAAAGGACCGCGGTCTTCCGCGATAAGTTGGGAGGGCGCGCACGGCGCGCCGGAGCGCCATCGGGCGAAGTGAAGAAACCGGGCGAAGTAAGAATCTGCACAAGGAGCGAGCAGTGCGTATCACGTCGATCGGCCACGCCGGCCTGTTCATCGAGTCGGCCGCCGGGTCCATCGTGTGCGACCCGTGGTTCACCCCGGCCTACTTCGGCTCCTGGGTGCCCTTCCCCGACAACACCGTGCTCGACCCTGAGCCGATCGGCGCGGCCGACTACCTCTACGTCTCCCACCTGCACCGGGACCACTTCGACCCGGACTGGCTCGGCCGGCACATGAACAAGGACGCCACCGTCCTGCTGCCGGATTTCGCGGTGCCGGACCTGCGCGAGGCGCTCGAGGGCCTCGGCTTCCACAGCTTCGTGCAGACTCGCAACAACGAGGCGGTCACGCTCGAGAGCGGCCTGCGGGTGCTGATCAACGCGCTGGTCTCGCCGACCGACGGGCCGCTGGGCGACTCCGGCCTGGCGGTGGACGACGGGCAGGTGCGCATCTACAACCAGAACGACTCGCGGCCGACCGAGGCGGGGGCGATCGAGGAGTTCGGCCCGCTGCACGGCCACTTCCTGCAGTACTCGGGCGCCATCTGGTACCCGATGGTCTACGACTTCAACGACCGGATGAAGCACACGGTCGGCTCCCGCAAGCGCCGCAACGGCATGGCCCGGGCGCTGAAGTACATCGAGCAGTACAAGGCCGAGCACGTCTTCCCGTTCGCCGGGCCGCCCTGCTTCCTGGACGACGAGCTGTGGGAGTTCAACGACTTCGACCGGGACGAGGCGAACGTCTTCCCGGACCAGTTCGTCTTCCTCGACTACCTGCGCGAGCAGGGCTTCGAGAAGGGCCACCTGTTCCTGACCGGCACCACGGTGGAGCTGACCGGGGACGGCGAGGCCAAGGTCGAGCAGATCCCGGACGCCGAGGTGGCCCGGATCCGGGACGACCGGCGCGGCTACCTGACCGACTACAAGCAGAAGGTCCAGCCGACCATCGACGCGATCCTGGGCGCGCTGCCGCAGGACCGCTCCGACCTCGTCGGCCAGCTGCAGGACTGGGTCGAGCCGCTGATGGAGACGGCCGAGTACACCTGCGCCGGCCTGAACGGGCGGATCCTGCTGGAGGTCGAGGCCGTGGACGGCGGCCCGGACGAGCAGATCGTGTTCGACTTCCTGGAGCGCAAGATCAAGCCGTACGCCGAGGAGGAGGTGCGTTACTCCTTCCGGGCTAAGCGTCCGCTGATCGAGCACCTGGTGCGCGAGCGGGTGCCGGACTGGGTCAACGAGCTGTTCCTCTCCTGCCGGTTCCAGGCTTCGCGCAAGGGCCCGTTCAACGAGTACGTGTACTCCTTCTTCAAGTCGCTCTCGGTCGAGCACATGACCTTCGTCGAGGGCTACTACGCCGAGTCGACCGGCGTGGAGGACTACGCGCTGGCCGACGGGCACGTGGTGCAGCGGCACTGCCCGCACCTGAAGGCGGACCTGACCCGGTTCGGCTCCGTCCGCGACGGGGTGCTCACCTGCGCCCTGCACGGCTGGGAGTTCGACCTCGCCGACGGCGGGTGCCTGACCAGCGACGACCGGCGGCTGGTGACCAGGCCGGCCGCGGACGACGGGGCGGACGACCATTACCCGCGCATCCCCTCGGACGCGGAGGTCCGACCGGCCGTCTGACACGTCCTCGGCGCACCGGGGCAGGCCCGGGCGGGACTCGGCGAGAGGAACACGCTTGGCCACCCTGGGCTGGATGATCCGCCTCGGCCGCTGGTACACCCGCAAACCGAAGCTGGTCGGCTTCAGCGCCCTGGTGGTGCTGATCCTGGTGCTGGCCGGGGCGAGCGTGGCCACCGGCTTCACCCACGGCTTCCTGCCCAACCTGCTGCTGAACGCGGCCGGGGACATGCTCGGCGGCATGGTCATCCTGCTGATGATCGAGCCGATCGTCTCCCGGGCCGCGGTGCAGATCCGCCAGCACCCGCACCTGGACTTCCGGCTCTTCGCCCGGCGGATCCCGCTGGCGGAGCGGGAGATCCTGGTGCTCGACACCTACAGCGGGCTGTTCGACGCGGTCAACGGCCAGCGTGCGGTCGACCGGCTGCGCGACGCGGCCCGGCGCGGGGTGAAGGTCAAGATCCTGCTGATGAGCCCGACCACCGACGCTTCCCGGCTGCGCCAGGAGCAGCTGGCCGCCGCCAATCCGGGGCTGCAGATCGACGCGCTCCTGCACGGCAACATCTCGCTGCTCTCGCGGTTGGAGAACGAGCTGCGGGGCCGCGGGTACGAGCCGGAGGCGGACTTCGCCGCGAGGGCCGCGATCGGTTCGTTCGACGCCGGGGCCGAAGAGTCGGTCGAACGCGAGCTAGCCGAGCGTGACACCGGCGAGCAGATGGCGCTGATCACCCAGGCGCTGGACGAGGACTCGCTGGAGGAGCACGTCCCGCTGAGTCAGGCCTCGATCCCGGCACCGCGGGGCGGGCAGCAGACGGCCTCGACGGCGGACGCGGCCGGCAACTTCGAGTTCCGCCTCTACGCCGTGGCCGCGCCGTTCACCCTCTACGCCCGGGACGAGACGCTGCTGTTCGCCCTGCTGCCCGCTTATCAGCAGGCGCATGACGCGCCGCAGCTGGAGATCAGCCGCGGTTCGCAGACCGGCATGCAGATCATCGAGACGTTCAACGAGCTCTGGCGCGAGGCACGGGAAGTACGGCACCTGGCTCCGATCCGACTGTCCGACGATCCGAACGCCCGGCCGCTGCTCGTGCGCAACGTCATCGTGAACGCGAACACTTATTACGTCTCCAACCGCATCAACGCCGCGCTCGAGACGCACCCGGATCAGCACTTCTGGCCGGGGCAGAGCGGCGGCGAGGCGTGCGAGGCCGAGGTCGTCGCGCGCGGGTCGACGCTGGACGATCTGCTCGACTACGCCTATCAGCGCAAGTACGGCCGTGAGCTGCCGGCCTCGGGCCCCGACTTCGTGGTGATGCGCCCCGCGCTTCGCGGCGCCGTGCCTCGAGACCGGACGGTCGAGTTCGACCGCCTGCCGCTCAGTCAGATCCTGGGCTGGCTCGCCGAAGCGCGGCGCAGCGTGCGGATCCTGGACACCAGCTCCATCCTGATAGGGCAGGACGGCGACGAGGCCGAGGCCAGAGCGTTCGTCGCGGCGGCGTTGCGTGCCTTGGCGAACGGCGCGACCGTACGGATCCTGCTGCTCGCCCCGACTACCTCCGCAGCGCTCGAACGCGCGCAGGAGATCCGCGACCCGGGCTTCGATCGGATGGTGGAGCGCAACATCCAGCGGCTGCGTTATCTGACCGCGCAGCTGCCCGACCACGGCATCGAGCCGGAGCGCCTGCAAGTGCGCTTGTACGATCAGCTGCCGGTGATCAGCGTGCACCAGATCGACGACCGCGTGATGGCCGGATTCCTGCCCTACCGCAGGCGTTCCTCGCTCACCTCGCAGTACGAGTCGCAGCGCCACTCGGACCTCGGCGAGTATGCCGTCGACCAGTTCCAGCGGCTGTGGGTGCGGGCCAGGCCGCTGTCCGGGCTGCGCTACGTCACGCTGTGGACCTCGTCGGCCGAGCCGGGCGTCCGGCTGCTGGTGCGCGCGTGGCGGGTGGACCGGCTCTGGTACATGGCTTCGGCGCGCGTGGAGGACCTGATCGAGCGGGCCGCGCCGGCCGGGCGGGGCGCGGTGCGGGCGATGATCGAGGACACGCCGCAGGGCGCCTTCCGGCTCTCCGAACCGCTCGAGCCCGCCGGGCACCGGGCGGTGTGGGACGAGTTCGCCCGCATCTATTCGTCCTCGGATCCGGGCGTCGCGGTCAGGGCACTGCTGGCCGATCGCTGACGGCCGATCAGTGACGGCCGTCGCGGCGGCTCAGCCCTCGAGCGTCGCGATCTCCAGCGCGCGCAACCGCTCCGGCGCGGCGATCACGTCGATCTCGCGGATGCCGTCCGCGCCGACGGTGAACCGCATGACCACGGCCAAGCGGCCGAACGGCGCCATCACCAGCGCCGGAGTGCCCTCGATGAGCGCGATCCCGGTCGCCTGGGCGCGTTCCACCGCACCCATCGCGCTGCGGGCGACGGCGAGCGCGCCCTGCAGAGTGAGCGGCACGGGCGAGGGGACGACGCATTCGTCGGCGTAGAGGACGACGTCCGGGTCGAGCAGGGTCAGCAAGGCCTCGAAGTCGCCCGAGCGGGTGGCGGCAAGGTACGCGTCCACGGCTCGGCGGGCCCGCGCGGCGTCCGGCGTGGGCGCGGGCAGACCGCGGACACGGCGTCGGGCCCGGCTGGCGAGCTGGCGCACGGCCGCCGTCGAGCGCTCCATCATCGGCGCCATGTCGTCGAAGGGGACCTCGAAGAGGTCGTGCAGCACGAACGCGACGCGCTCGGCCGGGCTGAGCTTGTCCAGCACGACCAGCAGTGCCAGCCCCACCTCCTCCGCCAACTCCGCCTCGCCCTCCGGCGCGGGCTCGCCCGCGACGACCGTCAGCGGCCGATCGACGGTCTCCAGCGGATCCTCGCGGCGGGTCTGCCGGGCCCGCAACAGGTTCAGGCAGATCCTGGTGACGACGGTGGTGAGCCAGCCGGCAACGTTTTCAACGGGTTCATCGCCGGCCCGGTCGAAGCGCAGCCAGGCCTCCTGCACGGCGTCCTCGGCTTCCGCCGACGAGCCGAGCATCCGGCCGGCCAGGGCTCGCAACCTGGGCCTTTGCTCCTCGAAGCAGTCGATCGCGCGCTCGCTGAGATTCATCGGAAAAAACTCCTCACCGCCATGTCACACTTCCGACCGCTGCCGGGTCGTACTGGCAAGAGCCCCAAAGCTAGCGGGTTCCCATCCATCTAGGAGACAAGTCGATGACTCAGATGACCTTGGTGACCGGCGGTACTGGCACGCTCGGCGCCCACTTCGTTCCGCTGCTTCGGGCCGCCGGCTCCGAGGTGCGGGTGCTGACCCGGCACGCTCGGCCCAGCGAAGACGGAGTGCAGTACGTGGCCTGCGACCTGCTGGCCGAGGACGACGCGCCGCTGCGCGCGGCGCTGGACGGCGTGGACGTGGTCGTGCACCTGGCCGGCGGGCCGAAGGGCGACGACGTGGCCACCGCCCACCTCGTACGCGCCGCGGCCGCGGCGAAGATCCGCCACCTCGTGCTGATCTCCGTGATCGGCGCCGACGTCGTGCCGATCGGGTACTTCCAGCGCAAGCTGACCTCCGAACAGGTGGTCGAGAGGTCCGGCGTCCCGTACACCATCCTGCGCGCGGCCCAGTTCCATGACCTGGCCCTGTTCACCGCGCAGAAGATGGCGAAGCTGCCGGTGCTCCCGGCGCCGGGCGGCGCGCGGTGGCAGCCGGTGGATTCCCGCGACGTCGCGGCCCGCCTGGTCGAGCTGACGCTGGGCGAGCCGGCCGGAATGGTGGCCGACATGGCCGGCCCGAGCGTCTACCCGCTCGACGGGCTGGTCCGCGACTACCTGCGGGCCAGCGGCAAGCGTCGGCCGCGGCTCCCGATCCACGTGCCCGGCAAGGCGGGCAAGGTCTACCGGTCCGGTCGCAACCTGACCCTGTCCGGCGCCACCCTCGGCACGCGGACCTGGGAGGAGTTCCTGGCAGAGCATGTCAGCGCAAAGGGCTGAGCCGCCGCATGAGCAAGGTGCGGCCCCCTCCGCGGAGGCGGGCCGCGCGGCGCCGAAGTTTCCGGTGCTTCGACGCCGCGCAGCTCGGCGCCGGCCGAGGCCGGGCCGTTCTAGGCCGCCAACGCCCGGTCCACCGCGTCGAGCACGCGGTCGGCGTCCGGCAGGTGCCAGTGCTCGTACTTCGGCGGCGGGTACGGGATGTCCAGTCCGGCCACCCGGGCCACCGGCGCTTCGAGCTGGTAGAAGCACTTCTCCGAGATCCGCGCGGCGAGTTCGGCGCCGAAGCCGGCGAAGCCCGTGGCCTCGTGCACCACGATCGCGCGGCGGGTGCGCCCGACGGTGCGCAGGATCGCCTCCTCGTCCAGCGGCACCAGGCTGCGCAGGTCGAGGACCTCGAGCTCGATCCCTTCCTTCGCGGCCTGATCCGCCGCGGCCAGGCACACCGGCACGGTCTGGCCGTAGCAGACCAGCGTCGCGTCCCGGCCCTCGCGGCGCACCGCGGCGGTGCCGATCGGGCCGGTGGTCACCGGCAGTTCGAGCGCGGCCTTCGACCAGTAGAGCCGCTTGGGCTCGAAGAAGATCACCGGGTCCGGCGAGTCGATCGCCTGACGCAGCATGCTGTACGCGTCGGCGACGGTCGCGGGGGTGAGCACATGCAGGCCCGGGGTGTGCGCGAAGTACGTCTCGGAGCTGTCGCTGTGGTGCTCCACGCCGCCGATCCCGCCGCCGTAGGGGATGCGCACGACCACCGGCATGGCCACGTCGCCGCGGGTACGGTTGCGCATCTTCGCCAGATGGCTGATCACCTGCTCGAGCGCGGGATAGGCGAAGGCGTCGAACTGCATCTCGACGACGGGCTTGAACCCGTAGACGGCCATGCCGATCGCCGTGCCCAGTATCGAGGCCTCGGCCAGCGGCGTGTCGAAGCAGCGCTGCTCGCCGAACCGCTGCATCAGCCCGTCCGTCACCCGGAACACGCCGCCGAGCGCGCCGACGTCCTCGCCGAACATCACCACGCGCTCGTCCGCGGCCATCGCGTCGGCCAACGCGGTGTTGACCGCCTTGGCCAGCGTGACGGTCGACTGAGCCGGCTTCTTCGGCGCGCCTCCCGCCTTGGCGCCGGCCGCCGAGTCGGAGTTCACTGCCTTCACCGTGCGGGCGGCGCTGGTCGCGGTGGCGGTCATCGGTTCTGCTCCGTTCCGGTCCCACGCTCGGCCCGCAGCAGCTCGCGCTGTTCGAGCAGCTGGCTGGTGGGGTTCGCGTAGACGTGCTCGAACAGCTCGTCCGAGTCGTATGCGGGCTCCTCGGCGAACTGGGCGCGCATCCGAGCCGTGTACGCCGCGTTCTCCTCGTCGATCTCGGCCTCGATCACGGCGTCGAGCGCGCCGAGTGCGGTCAGGTAGGTGGCCAGCCGCTGGATCGGGTCGCGGCCGCGCCAGTGCTCGACCTCGTCGGACTGCCGGTAGCGAGCCGCGTCGTCGGCGTTGGTGTGGGCCTGCATCCGGTAGGTGATGGCCTCGACCAGGGTCGGGCCGCCGCCCTCGCGCGCCCGGCGCATGGCCGCGTCCAGCACGGTGTTGAGCGCGATCAGGTCGTTGCCGTCCACGCGCACGCCCGGCATGCCGTAGCCGCCGGCCTTGTCCGCCAGCGAGGCCGCGCGGGTCTGCTTGCTCAGCGGCACCGAGATCGCGTACTGGTTGTTCTGCACCAGGAAGACCACCGGAGCCTGGTACACGGCGGCACTGTTGAGCGCCTCGTGGAAGTCGCCCTCGCTGGTGGCTCCGTCACCGAGGAGACACATCGCCACCACCGGGTCGCCGGCCAGCTTCGCCGCGAGGCCCAAGCCGACCGCATGGGGGCCTTGCGTGGCGAGCGGCGTGCACTGCGGCATGGTGTGCCAGGCCTTGGGGTCGTAGCCGCAGTGCCAGGTGCCGCGCAACAGAGTCAACGCGTCGCCGGCCGGGATGCCGCGCAGCACCAGCGTGGCCGAGTCGCGGTACGTCGGCAGCAGCCAGTCCTCCACCCGCAGCGCGTGGACCGCGGCGACCTGGCACGCTTCCTGGCCGCGACAGGCCGGGTAGACGGCGAGGCGGCCCTGCATCACCAGGTTCGTCGCCTCGGTGTCGAACGCGCGGGCGAAACGCAGCGCCCGGTAGCCGCGCAGCAGCGCGGCCGGGTCCAGGATCTCGCGGGCCGGACGCAGGCCGCCTTCGACAGGGGCGCCGTGCTCGTCCAGGTAGCGCAGGGGCTGACTGTCCCAGGACGGTTCCGCGGTCGCGGAGCCCGATCTCGGCGAGGCGGTCAGGTCCAGCAGCGTCATGGGATCTCCATCTGCTGTTCCGGCAGGGCCGGCGGTCGGCCGTACCTACCGAACCTTCGGTCGGTTGCGTACCCCCAGTCTGGACGCGACCCGGGTCGGTTGTCCATAGAGTGGACACCCGGTCGAGGCCGCCGCCGAACGCCTCCGCATTCCCGTACGCGGGCGACCGGTGGCCGGTCGGCAGCTCGAGGGCCGCTCTACCGATGGTGGTGACCTTCGGCGGCATCGGCAACCGGGCGCGGCCGGGGCTCCCGGCGACCGCCCGATCGGCGCACCCGGGCCGGACGGGGGCGATGGCCATTTCGTCCGAATCATCCCACGATCGCAGCTTTCGCTGCTCATTATGCTGACAAACCCGCATGAGCGGGGTCATTCTGCCGGTGGGGTGGCGCGATCGAGGCATCACAGCGGCTGGATTCGCAACCGGATCGGCGCCGATAGGGTCTGGGATTACCAGAGAAGTCATTCGAAACGGCGAGAAGGTTCGGTGGGCCATGAGCGACGGGCGAAACTGGTACCCGGGTTCCGACGACCCGCGGTACGACCCGTACGCGCAGCCCCAGGCTCCGCAGGGTCCGCCGCCGCAGCAGCGGCGCCAGCCCTATCCGCAGCAGCCGCAGCAGCCGCAGGGCGGCCAGTCCGCGCAGGGGTACCGCCCGCCGGGCCAGCAGGGCCAGCCGGGCCAGGCCCCGGGCCGCGGCCAGGCGCCGTCCCGCTACGACCGGCCCGGTGACCCGTACGCTCCGCCGCCGCGCCGGGCGCAGCAGCCGCCGCAGCAGCAGCGGCCCTCGCGCCACGACGCGCCCGCGGACCCGTACGCCCCGCCGCCGCGCCGCCAGTCCGCCGACGTCTGGCAGGCGCCGGACGGCCGGGGCGAGCCGCAGGACGAGCCGCCCGCCCGGCGCCGCCGCAGCGGCGCCGGCTCCGGTCCGGGCCGGCAGACCGACGGCCCCAGCGGTCCCGGCCACGTCAACGCGGACGTCGACCTCGACGATCTCGACCCGGACGGCCGGGCCCAACGCGGCTGGGAGCGGGAGAAGTCGCGCGTGAAGCGGCCGCAGACGCGGGCGCGGCAGGCGACCAAGTGGGGCATCATCAGCCTGACCCTGGTCATACTCGCCGGCGCCGGTTTCGGCGGCTACGTCTACATGACCACGTTCGGCACCATCAAGAGCACTCCGCTGACGCCGGACAACTTCACCCAGGCGCCGCTGATCCCGGACAAGTACGGCAACACGCCTCTGAACATCCTGCTGATCGGCTCGGACACCCGCGACACCGCCGGCGACTGCTCGCTCGGCAGCGACTGCGGTGCGGGCGCCAACGCCGACTCCGAGATGGTCCTGCACATCTCGGCCGAGCGGAACAACGCGACGATCCTCTCGATACCCCGCGACACCATGGCCATGCTGCCGAACTGCGCCCAGGACAAGTCCGGCAAGACCACGGTAACCGGCACACACAGCACCTACCAGATAAACTCCGCGCTGCAGAAGGGCCCGGAGTGCCAGGTGGCCGCGGTCAGCTATCTGACCGGGATCCACCTGACCGGCTACATCATGTTCGACTTCAGCGGCATCGTGACCATGTCCGACGCCCTCGGCGGCGTGCCGGTCTGCGTCACGCACGCGGTGAACGACAAGAACTCCGGCCTTCAACTCCCCGCCGGCACCAGCGTCGTCAAGGGCAAGCAGGCGCTGCAGTTCCTGCGCACCCGCGACTCCTTCTTCGACGGCTCGGACCTCGGCCGCGAGATGGCCACGCACTACTTCCTGTCGCAGATGATCGCCAGCCTGCGCAAGAGCATGAACTTCACCAACATCAGCACCTTGATCAACATCGGCCAGGCCGCGGCCAAGGCGACCACGATCAGCACCAGCCTCGCCGGCCTGACGAACCTGGAGAGCCTGATCCAGAGCCTGAACAAGGTGCCCAGCAAGAACATCGCGATGATGACGATGCCCAACCAGGTCGAGGGCTCCCGGGTCGTGCCCACAGCCTCGGCGCAGGGGGTGTTCAAGAGCATCGAGAACGACGTCTCGTTCACCAACACCTCGACGAAGGCCTCGTCCGGCTCCACGCCCACCCCGACGACCGCGGCCACCTCGGCGCCGGACACCAGCTCCGTGGCCAAGTCGCAGGTGCCGGTGCACGTCTACAACGCCGACGGGGTGGCCGGGCGGGCCGGCACCATCACCTCCGCGCTGACCTCGGCCGGGTTCTCCCAGGCGGCGTCCAAGGGCAACGCCCAAGAGGTGAGCGCCAGCCTGGTCTACTACGCCGAGACCGGCGAGAAGCTGGGCGCCGAGGCGGTCGCCGAGACACTGGGCCTGCCGATGAGCCAGGTGCAGCAGAACTCGAGCTTCCCCGGCGTGAGCGTGTTCATCGGCACCGACTTCGAGTCCGGCAGCAAGTTCAAGCCGCTGATCAACGTCACCAGCACCGAGCCCAAGGCCGACACCAGCGGAGCCGCGTCCGCGCCGGCCGAGGCGAGCGAATCCTTCGCCACCGATTCCAGCACCGAGTGCATACCGTGGTTCTCCGGCAGCGGCGGGGGCACGCTCAAGATAGTCCAGGAGTAGCCGGGCCGGGACGGCCCGGCCGGCCCGCGCGGACTCAGCCGCGCGGGCGCAGGCCGTCGAGCACGAGCGAGCCCAGCGCGTCGGCGACGGTCTCGCCGGAGACCGGGCCGTCCGGCCGGTACCACTCGGCCACCGAGTTGACCAGGCCGAACACCAGCCGCGCGGTCAGCCGCGGGTCCACGTCCGCGCGCAGGTCGCCGTCGGCGACGGCGGCCGCGGCCAGTTCGGCCACCCGGTGGTCGAACTCGCGCCGGCGCTCCAGCGCGTCCCGCTCGGCCTCGGTGTTCCCGCGCACCCGCAGCAGCAGCGTCACGTACGGCAGGTTGCGCACCAACTCGAGGCAGGTGCGGCGGACCACGTAGGCGAAGCGGTCCACCGGTGCGCCCTGCAGCGCCCCCGGCTCGTCCAGGGCGGCGAAGAGCCCGTCCAGCGCGCGCGTGACGGCGAGCCGGAGCAGCTCCTCCTTGCCCGCCACGTGGTGGTAGATCGAAGACTTCGTGATTCCGGCGGCCTTGGCCAACTCCTCCATCGAGGTGCCGTCGTAGCCGCGGACGTTGAACACGTCCACCGCCACCGCCAGCAGCGATTCAGGGGTGTGCCGGTCCGCTCGCCTGGCCGCTGCGGGCATGCTCGCTCCTCCTGGTCGCCGAGTCCCTCTTCGATCCTACCGAACGGTCGGTTAGTCTGGCTGTGAACCCGCAGCCTTCTTCAGGAGCGCGCAGATGAACGCCACCGTCGCCGACCTCATCGCCAAGCACCGCCCCACCTTGGACGCCGCCCTGGGCGCGATCCGGTCCCGTGAGTACTACACCCGATTCCCGGACAGCCCCAAGGCCTACCCGGCGCAGGCGCAGGACGAAGCGCTGGCCGAGTTCCAGGCGCGCCGCGGCCGGCTGTGGTCCTGGGGCCAGACCGGCGCCGACGGCACGAAGGTGGGCGGCGAGCGCTCCCCCTACGGCTTCGACCTCGAATACACCTACGACCACATGGACCCCGACGTGCTGCTGCCCGCGATGGGCGCGGCCATCCCGGCCTGGCGCGACGCCGGGGCCGAGGCCCGCGCCGCCGTGTGCATCGAGATTCTGACCCGGCTCAACGCCCGCACGTACGCCATGGCCTTCGCCGCCATGCACACCACCGGCCAGGCCTTCATGATGGCCTTTCAGGCGGCCGGCCCGAACGCCCAGGACCGCGGTCTGGAGGCGGTCGCGTACGGCTTCTCCGCGCTCAACGCCCACCCGGACCGGGCGGTGTGGGAGAAGCCGGGCAAGGGCGAGCCGGTGCGGCTGGCCAAGAAGTGGGTCGCCGCGCCCCGCGGGATCGCGCTCGTCGTGGGCTGCAACACCTTCCCGACCTGGAACGGCTACCCGGGCCTGTTCGCCTCGCTGGTGACCGGGAACGCCGTGGTGGTCAAGCCGCATCCGCGGGCGGTCGCGCCGCTGGCCCTGACCGTCGAAACCGCCCGCGAGGTGCTGGCCGAGGCGGGCTTCGACGCGGACCTGGTCGCGCTGGCGCCGGAGGCCGAGGGCGAGCCCCTGGCCAAGACCCTGGCGCTTCGCCCCGAGGTGAGGATCGTCGACTTCACCGGTTCCAACGAGTTCGGGGACTGGCTCGAGCAGAACGCGCGTCAGGCGCAGGTCTACACCGAGAAGGCCGGGATCAACACCGTCATCGTGGACTCCTTCCGCGCCGAGGAGTATCCCGCCGCGCTCGGCCACCTGGCCTTCTCGCTCTCGCTCTACACCGCGCAGATGTGCACCTCGCCGCAGAACCTGCTCGTGCCGCGGGACGGGATCCGGGTCGGCGACGAGGTCAAGTCGCCGGAGGAGTTCGCCGCCGACCTCGGGAAGGCGATGGACCGGCTGCTGGGCGACGACGCGCGGGCCAACGCGATCCTCGGCGCCGTGGTCAACCCGTTCGTCCTGGACCGGCTCGAGCGGGCCGCCGAGGTGGGCAAGACCGTGCTGGCCTCGCGCGCGGTGCCGCACCCGGAGTTTCCGGACGCGACCGTACGCACCCCGCTGATCGCCGCCGTGGACGCGATGGACGCGGAGGTCTACACGCACGAATGGTTCGGCCCGATCTCCTTCGTCATCACCACCGACTCCACCCTCGACTCGATCGCGGTGTACCGGGACACGGTCAAGGCGCACGGCGCGCTGACCGCGGCCGTCTACTCCACCTCGGAGGACGTGCTGGACGCGGCCGAGGAGGCGACCTGGGAGGCCGGGGCGAACCTCTCGATCAACCTGACCGGGCCGGTGTACGTCAACCAGTCCGCCGCGTTCTCCGACTACCACGGCACCGGCGCCAACCCGGCGGCCAACGCCACCTACGCCGACCACGCCTTCGTGGCCGGGCGCTTCCGGTTCATCCAGTCCCGCCGGCCCGCGTAAGGCCAGCCCAGAAGGTCGGGCGCCGGAAAATCCCCGGCGCCCGGCGAGCGGCCTCGATTAGGCTCGCCGGTTATGAACGAGAACGAACAAACCCAGCCGGCGCCCGACCCGCGTCAACTCGTCGCCATGCTCGCGGACACCGCGAAACTGCGCGTGTTCGCCGCCCTGGCGCTGGCCGAGCCGAAGACCGCGACGAGCGCCGAGCTGGCCGAGGCCACCGGCCTGACGGCGCGTGAGGTGCTCAAGGCCCTGGCCGGCCTGGAGACGGCCGGTCTGGCGGCCGGCCCGGAGTCCTGGCGCGCGACCCCGGCGACCTTCCGCACCAGCCTGGAGGAGTTCAACCGCAAGCGCGAGGAGCGCCTGAGCCGTACCTTCCACACGTCCGAGCCGGAGAAGGTCTCCGTGCTGCTCTCCGTGTTCGACGACGAGCGCCGGCTGACCAAGCTGCCGGAGCTCAAGAACCAGGAACGCCTGCTGACCGTGCTCGAGGAACTGGCCCAATCCTTCGAGCCGGGTGTGCGCTACCCAGAGGCCGAGGTGAATCTCACGCTGTCCGGTTTTCATCCGGATTTCGCCGCGCTGCGGCGCTACCTCGTCGACAGCGCGCTGCTCAGCCGGGGTGACGGCTATTACTGGCGCTCCGGCGGCACCGTGGATGTGTGAACCCGGAAGCGGCGGCGTACGTTGTTGACGCTTGAATGGTGAGATTACCGTCAGACGTCAGCCAGAGGACCCTCAATGCCGTATTCCGTATTCGGACTTCCCTCGCACATCCTGATCATCCACATCGCGGTGGTCGGCATCCCGGCCGCGTGCCTGGCGGTGCTGGCCGTCGCGGTCCGGCCGGCCTGGCGGCGCAAGTACGGCCTGGCCGCGGCGATCCTGGCGGTGCTGATGATCCCGGTGACGTATCTGACCCAGCTCGCCGGCGAGCAGCTCTACAACCACAACTTCAACTTCGCCGACAGCCCGGCGGCCCAGCACAAGGAGCTGGGCTCGACGCTGGTGTGGTTCGTGGTCGCGGTCGCCGTGATGGCCGTCGCGCTGGTGCTGGCGGAGCGGATGGGCTACGCCGACCACCACGCGGCCATGGTCGTGATCGCCGCCCTGGCCATCGGGGCGAGCGCGATCTGCCTGGTCCGGGTGGTGCAGGTGGGCGACTCCGGCGCGCGGGCGGCCTGGGGCGGGACGGTCAAGTCCAGCAGCTCCCAGTAGCCGGCGCCCGGTACGACCCGACGCGGGGCGGGTCGTGGCGGTCGTCGGCTGTCGGTCGGCGGTCGCCGGTCGTGGCGGGGGAGGATTCCGGCGGGTCGTTCGCGAAAGTCGCGGGCCCGCCTTCAGGCGACGACGCCCTCGACCGTCACCGGGCCGTCCGGCCAGCGGCGTACGGCGACGCGGTCGCCGGGCTTGGGCCACAGCCGCCCGGCCGAGCGGGCGCGGGCCGCGGCGAGCAGCAGGCTCGCGCCATAGGTGGCGCTGGCCGAGCCGAGCTCGGTCAGCACGAGGGCGCCGACCAGATCGCAGGTCATTATTCGCCCCGGCAGCAGTCCCGGGGCCAGCCGGGCGAGTTCCGCCTTCTCCGGCTCGCTCCAGCCCAGGCCGTCGTCCACGGCCTCGGTCCGCGGCACCCGGTCGATCAGTCGGCGCGCCCGCGGTCGGCAGGGTCGGCAGCACGGCACAGGGCTTGGCGCGGGGTCTGCCGTGGAAACCGCGTGTGCCGACATGGGAGCCTCCGTGGTGCTGGTATGGACGAGCGTGTCAAATATCCCGCTCAGGGGCTGAGCGTACGGTTTGTCTTACTGAATCGAAGATTCTAGGCGCCCACCGCAGCGCTGTCGCCAAGTTTTTAGCCGAGGACGGCCGTTTCGGCCAGTCGGGACCCGGACCGGGCGCGCCGTACCCCGATCGTGTCGAGAGAAACGGGCAAGTATCACCGTATCGCCGCGGCGAGGGTAAAGTTCCGGTAAAGCGGCGCTCACCGAGCGCGTCCGGACGCTCACGCCTGGCATAGCGTGGTCGGCGCGCCGGTCGCCCGGGGACTCCCAGCGATCGTCGCCCCGTCGTCCTTCAGGAGCGATCCACGATGATGACCGCAGCGGCCTCGACCACGCCCGCACGCGTGCCAGGCCCCCGGCGCCACCGCAAGCCGTCCCCGCTCAGGGGCGTGTGCACGCTGACCTCCGGCGCGGTCGCGGCGGTGGGCGTGGCGGCCTGGGTGCCGGGTACCGCCCACGCGGCCGACCAGCACGACATCGCCACCCAGGTGCGCAGCCTGCGGGCCGAGGCGGAGACGGCCACCCAGCAGTACGACGCGGCCACCCAGGCCATGGCCCGGCTGCAGCAGCAGATCAACGGCCTGCAGTCGCAGACCGCGCTGGCCCAGGCCGCGGTGCAGCGCTACGCCGCGTCGCTCGGCCGGATCGCCGCCGCGCAGTACCGGGGCATCGGCGTGGACCCGACGCTGCAGCTGCTCTTCGCCGAGCAGCCCGACCAGTTCCTCCAGCGCGCCACGACGATGAACAACGTCGCCCGCGGCCAGAGCGAGGCGCTGCAGGCCGCATACCAGGCGCAGCAGCAGCTGGAGCAGTTCCGCGCCCAGGCGGGCGCCGACACGGCCATGGCGGCGCAGGAGGAGCAGGACGCGGCCGCGGCCAAGGGCCGGATCCTGGCCGAGTACCAGCAGGCGCAGATACTGCTGCACGAGCTCTCGCGGGCGGAGCAGCAGGCGCTGAGCGACTCGGGCGTGACGCCGGCGCAGATCGAGGGCCTGCCGCTGGTCACCGGCCGCGCGGCCGCGGCGATCGCCTTCGCCGAGTCCAAGCTCGGCCTCTGGTACGAGTGGGGCGGCACCGGCGATCCGAGCTACGACTGCTCGGGCCTGGTCCAGGCGGCGTGGCGGGCCGGAGGCGTGCAGCTGCCCCGGGTGACCTGGGATCAGCTGACGGTGGGTGTGCCGGTGCAGCCGGAGGAGCAGGACCTGCGCCCCGGCGACCTGATCTTCTACCTCGGCGGCGAGCACGTGGCGATGTACGTGGGCAACGGCCTCGTCATCCACGCCCCGACCACCGGGCAGCGGATCCAGTACGGCAGGTGGGACATGATGCCGATCACCGCCGTCCGCCGGGTGCTGCCGCAGGAGGGGTAGCCCGCTGTAGGTTCTCAAGATTCGCAGGCGGATCTCAAGATTCTTTGTCACTTCTCAGGCTCAGGCCCAGGCTTCAGGACGCCAAAGTCAGGACTCTGGTCCATCTCCCCCTGACCGGCCCACAGATACCAGCCGCACGTGGCACGTCGCACCCTCGCCGGCCAGTCGCAGCCGGTGGACGGGCCACACGCCGGCTCCGACGTCGCGGGCGACTCCGACCTTGGTTCCGCCGCCCGGCGGCGTCCACGGCGCCTGGTGCTCTGCGCACAGCCGCTGCTGAGCAGGCTGTCTGATTCCCCCTTATTCCTGCGCTTTCGTTCCCTCCATCGACGCCTCTTGCGCACAGAGCCTGGATTCCGCTCGGAGCGCGGCAGTAGCATCGAGGTCACCGAAGTCCTCCGATGATTAGAGCCGCGATGCGTATTGCCTTGTTCGTCACCTGCGTCAACGACGTGGCGTTCCCAAGCACTGGGATCGCCACTGTCCGCCTGCTGGAACGGCTCGGGGTCGAGGTCGCCTTCCCCGAGGCGCAGACCTGCTGCGGACAGATGCAGTACAACACCGGTTATCCGGCCGAAGCCGCCCAGCCTGCGGCCAAATTCGCCCGCGACTTCGCCGGATACGACGCGGTGGTGGTCCCCTCCGGCTCCTGCGGCGCCTTCATCCGGGACGTGCATCCGAAGCTGGTCGAAGGCGCGGTGCCCCCGGTGTACGAGCTGACCGAGTACCTCCTCGACGTCCTCGGCGTGGAGCAGGTGGGCGCTTACTTCCCGCACAAGGTCGCCTATCATCCGACCTGTCACTCCTCGCGGCTGCTCAAGGTGGGCGACCGGCCGACCCGGTTGCTGCGCGCGGTCGAGGGCCTGGAGCTGGTGGAGCTGCCGGGGGCGGCAGAGTGCTGCGGGTTCGGCGGCACGTTCTCGGTGAAGAACCCCGACGTCTCCGCGGCCATGGGCGCGGACAAGGTGACGCACGCGGTGGAGAGCGGCGCCGAGTATCTGGTGGCCGCCGACAACTCCTGCCTGATGCACATCGGCGGCACGGCCCGGCGCTCCGCCGCCCCGCTCAAGACGATCCACCTGGCCGAGATCCTCGCCTCAACCGTGGAGAAGGTGCTGGCATGAGCGAGCTTGCGAGCTCATCATCGGGCACAGCGCGTCGCGAATGCGGCCTTCCGAGCGCCAGCGAGGTGGCGGCATGAGCGGAACATACGTCGGCATGCCCTCTTTCCCCGACGCCGCGCATAGGGCGACTCGGGACAAGCAGCTGCGCGCGAACCTCACCCGCGCCACCCACACCATCCGCGACAAGCGCGCGCGGGCCGTGGCGGAGCTCGAGGACTGGGAGGGGCTGCGCCAGGCCGGTAAGGCGATCAAGGACGAGACCCTCGCCCACCTCGACGACTACCTGCTCCAGCTCGAGGCGAAGGTCACCGAGGCCGGCGGCATCGTGCACTGGGCCCGCGACGCCGACGAGGCCAACCGCATCGTCACCGAGCTGATCCGCGCGACCGGCCAGACCGAAGTCGTCAAGGTCAAGTCCATGGCCACCCAGGAGATCGGCCTCAACGAGCACCTCGCCGCCGAGGGCATCTCCGCCTACGAGACCGACCTGGCCGAACTCATCGTGCAGCTCGGCGACGACCTCCCCTCACACATCCTCGTACCGGCGATCCACAAGAACCGCACCGAGATCCGCGACATCTTCAACCGCGCCATGGGCCACTGGGGCCGGCCCGCACCCGAAGGCCTCACCGACACCCCCGCCGACCTCGCCGAGGCAGCCCGGCTCCACCTGCGCGAGAAGTTCCTGCGGGCCAAGGTCGCCGTCTCCGGCGCCAACTTCATGGTCGCCGAGACCGGCACCCTCGTCGTACTCGAATCCGAAGGCAACGGCCGGATGTGCCTGACCCTGCCCGAGACCCTCATCTCCGTGGTCGGCATCGAGAAGATCGTCCCGACCTGGCGCGACCTCGAAGTCTTCCTCCAACTGCTCCCCCGCTCCTCCACCGCCGAACGGATGAACCCCTACACCACCACCTGGACCGGCGTGCGCGACGGCGACGGGCCGAAGCAGTTCCACCTCGTCCTGCTCGACAACGGCCGCACCCAGACCCTGGCCGACGAGGTCGGACGCCAAGCCCTGCGCTGCATCCGCTGCTCCGCGTGCCTCAACGTCTGCCCCGTCTACGAGCGCGCCGGCGGCCACGCCTACGGATCCGCCTACCCCGGCCCCATCGGCGCGATCCTCACCCCGCAGCTGCGCGGCATCGCCACCGACCTCGACCGCTCCCTGCCCTACGCCTCATCCCTGTGCGGCGCCTGCTTCGAGGCCTGCCCCGTCGCCATCGACATCCCCGAAGTCCTCGTCCACCTGCGCGCCAAGGTCACCGAAGACGCGAAGGAGCACGGCGGCCACCGACTCGAACGCACCGCCATGCGCGCCGCGACCTACGCGATGACCCACCCCGCCGCCTACCGCACCGCCGAGGCCGCAGCCGTACGCGCCAGGAAACTGATCCCCAAGAAGGTTCCCTTCGGCGCGGGCAAAGCCTGGACCGAAACCCGCGACCTGCCCGAACTCCCGCCCCAGACGTTCCGCCAGTGGTGGAAGGAGACCCACCGATGAGCCCGACGCCACAGAGCCCGCCGCCGAACTCCGCAGCCCCGACTGCTCGCGAGGAGATCCTCGCCCGCATCCGTCGCAGCACGAGCGGGCACGCACGCCCGGCGGCCGAGGTCGACGCGGTCTCTCGCGATTATCTGACCGCGCACGTCCACGACGGGCTGATCGATCTGCTCGCCGAGAACCTCGCCGACTACCGCGCCAAGGTCCACCGCTGCACGCGGGCCGAGATCCCCGGGGTGGTCGCGAAGCTGCTGTCAGAGCAGGGCGATCGATCCGTCGCCGTACCCGACGGCCTGCCCGAGGCTTGGCTCGAAGAGCTCCGGGCGCCCGAGGCCGGGGTCACGCTCGTCCCCGACTCCGCCGCCCTGACCGCGACCGACCTCGACGCGGTCGACGCGGTGGTCAGCGGCTGCGCCCTCGCCATCGCCGAGACCGGCACGATCGTGCTCGACGCCGGTCCCGGGCAGGGCCGCCGCATGCTCACCCTCGTCCCCGACCACCACATCTGCGTCGTGCGCTGCCCGGAGCAGGTGGTCGCCTCCGTCCCGCAGGCCATGCCGCTGCTCGACCCCGGCCGTCCGCAGACCTGGATCGCCGGCCCGTCGGCGACCAGCGACATCGAACTCGACCGCGTCGAGGGCGTGCACGGGCCACGCCGCCTCGACGTGATCTTGATCGAAGGGGAGGCCGGCTGACAGGACGTGAGTTCCCTTCCTCATCGGGCGCAACGGCGGCGCGCCCGGTAGCCCGTTCGGACCATCGGGCGTGCGGGCGGCGAGCGCGCGCGTTCTGCTGGGAGCGAACGCCTTCCGCGACCGGAGGGCTGACGGTCCGACAGGTGAACGGGTGGTGGTCCGGGTGCACAGGCGACTCGTGGCGTGGAGCTTGGCCGGGGCCGCGTGCTTCTCCGGCGGTCTGCTCGGCGGATGCTCATCCTCGCCGGCACCTTCGTCGAGCAGTGCGAGCGGTACGAACGTGTCCATCCAAAGCGGCGCGAACGACCTGCAGTCCAACTACGAGTCCGTCATCGCCTCGGTCATGCCGTCGGTCGTGCAGATCACCACGAACAGCGAGCTCGGGTCCGGGATCATCCTGGACGGCAACGGCGACATCGTCACGAACAACCACGTCGTGGCCGACGGCACCGACTTCCAGGTGACGCTCTCGACCTCCAGCCAGACCTACCCCGCCAAGCTGGTCGCCGGGTTTCCGCAGGGCGACCTCGCGGTGATCAAGATGACGAATCCGCCGTCGAACCTGCGCCCGGCGAAGTTCGCCGACTCGTCCGACGCGACGGTCGGTCAGATCGTGCTGGCCATGGGCAATCCGATCGGGCTCTCGAGCTCCGCGACGAACGGAATCATCTCAGCCACCGGACGCACCGTCACCGAGCCCAAGTCCGACACCACCCCGGCCGCGACGCTCACCGACATGATCCAGACCTCCGCCCCGATCAACCCCGGCAACAGCGGCGGCGCGCTGGTCAACCTGAGCGGCGCCGTCGTCGGCATCCCCACGCTCACCGCGGTGGACCCCGACCTCGGCGGCACCTTCCCCGGCATCGGCTTCGCCATCGCCTCCAACACCGCCAAGGACATCGCCGACCAGATCGTCCAGCACGGCAAGGTGGTCAACTCCGGCCTGGCCTCGCTCGGCGTCACCGGCCGCACCCTCGTCAACGACAACGGCCAGCCGTCGGGCGTCGGCGTGGTCGCCGTCACTCCGAACGGTCCGGCCGCGGACGCGGGGATCGCCGCGGGAGACGTCATCACCTCGCTGAACAACAGCAACGTCACCTCGCTCGCGCAGATGCAGGCGGATCTGGCCACGCTGCAGCCGGGGCAGAAGGTGCCGGTCGGGCTGATCAAGGCGAACGGGAGCAAGTCGACGGTGCAGGTGACGCTCGGGACGCTGCAGGTCTCGTAGGTCAGGAGGCTGCACGCGCTCGGGCGGCCGGGACCGGGACGAGATCGGGTAGGGACACAGCTCTCCCTCACCCGCATCACCCCACGTCAGCTCGCCCAAGCGCTACGGCGCCGCAGCTCCGCACCGTCTCACGTCCGGTCCGCATGGTGGGATCGGCTCGACATCGGCCCAGATCCGGTGCGACCCTGGGCCCATGTCCCCTGTCGAGTCAGCCTTCCGGCGAGCCGCCTCGCCCCGCGGAACGCGCGGGCGTCGTGTGGCCCTGGTGAGCCGCAGGCATGTGGACTTCGGCCGGATGTCCAGCGCCATCTGTCAAGCCTGACGGCTCCACGCTCGGCGGGCTTCGCCCGGTCTCCGCGGCCGGCCGCACGTCCATCCGCTACGGCGGGACGTGCTGGGTCAGGCATGAGGCCCCGTCCCCGCCCGGGCCACCGCCGACACCCTCAGCTCCGCCGCCGCCGATCCCGACGAAGGACAGCCCCGCCATGACGACCACCGAGTCGGATACGCCCGCCACGCCCACGACGACTCCCGCCGCGGGGAGCGCGCCGGCGCCGGTGGCGTCGGTCAAGCAGCACCAGATCCACCGGCACCGCGGCGAGGGGCAGTGGGCCAAGGGACACTTCACGCCCCTCAACAACAACGAGCAGGTCAAGAAGGACGACGACGGGCTCAACGTCCGCTCGCGGATCGAGAACATATACGCGATACGCGGATTCGAGTCCATCGACGGCGCGGACCTGCGCGGCCGGATGCGCTGGTGGGGGCTCTACACGCAGCGGCGGCCCGGGATCGACGGCGGGCGCACCGCCGTGCTCGAGCCGCACGAGCTCGACGACGAGTACTTCATGCTCCGCGTGCGCATCGACGGCGGGCGGCTGACGCTCGCTCAGCTGCGCGCCATCGCCACCGTCTCCACCGAGTACGCCCGTGGCACAGCCGACATCACCGACCGGCAGAACATCCAGCTGCACTGGATCCGGATCGAGGACGTGCCGACGATCTGGCGCATCCTCGAGGGCGTCGGGCTGACCACGGCCGAGGCCTGCGGCGACGTGCCGCGCGTCATCCTGGGCTCGCCGGTGGCGGGGGTGGCCAAGGACGAGATCCTCGACGGCACCTCGGCGATCGAGGAGATCACCGAGCGCCACATCGGCTCCCCGGAGTTCTCCAACCTGCCGCGGAAGTTCAAGACCGCGATCTCCGGGCTCCAGGACGTCGTGCACGAGGCCAACGACGTCTCGTTCGTCGGCGTCGAGCACCCCGAGCTCGGCCCGGGCTTCGACCTCTGGGTCGGCGGCGGGCTGTCGACCAACCCGCAGTTCGCGAAGCGGCTCGGCGCCTTCGTCACCCTCGCCGAGGTGCCCGAGGTGTGGTGCGGGGTGGTCGGGATCTTCCGCGATTACGGCTACCGGCGGCTGCGCAACCGGGCCCGGCTGAAGTTCCTGATGGCCGACTGGGGACCGGAGAAGTTCCGCGAGGTGCTCGAGACCGAGTACCTCAAGCGCGCGCTGCCCGACGGCCCGGCGCCGGCCTTCGTCCCGCCGGCCGAGCGCGACCACGTGGGCGTGCACGAGCAGAAGGACGGCAAGTTCTACGTGGGCTTCGCGCCGCGGGTCGGGCGGGTCGACGGCCAGACCCTCGCGCGGATCGCGGACGCCGCCGAAGCGGCCGGGTCGGGGCGGGTGCACACCACGGCCGATCAGAAGATGATCGTCCTCGACGTCCCGGCGGAGAACGTGGAAGCGCTGATCGACACGCTCGAGGCGCTGGACCTGCAGGTACGCCCGAGCGTCTTCCGCCGGCACACCATGGCCTGCACCGGGATCGAGTTCTGCAAGCTCGCGATCGTGGAGACCAAGGCGCTCGGCTCGTCCGTGATCGACGAGTTGGAGAAGCGGCTCGAGGGCTTCGACACGCCGGTGACGATCAACATCAACGGCTGCCCCAACTCCTGCGCCCGCATCCAGACCGCTGACATCGGCCTCAAGGGCCAGGTCGTGCGGGACAAGTCGGGCGAGCAGGTGGAGGGCTTCCAGGTGCACCTCGGCGGCCACTTCGGCGCGGACCTGGACGACGCCGGGTCCTTCGGCCGCAAGGTGCGCGGGCTCAAGGTGACCGCGACGGAGCTGCCGGACTACATCGAGCGGGTGCTGCGGCGCTACCAGGCGGACCGGACGGAGGGCGAGTCCTTCGCCGTGTGGACGGTCCGCGCGTCGGAAGCCGACCTGGCCTAGCCGCGAAGAACCCAAGAAGGCGAAGAAGACGAAGAACGTGTGGAACTCGGCCCGGCCCCGCTGCACCGCGGGGCCGGGCCGAGTTCCGTACCGGCGGGTAACAAAAGCCGTCGGGCGCAGTAGGCTGGGGATATGAGCGAGGCTTACATCGTCGGTGCGGTCCGCACTCCGGTCGGCAAGCGGGGCGGGGCGCTGGCCGCCGTGCACCCGGCCGACCTCGGCGCGCACGCGCTGCGGGCGCTGATGGAGCGCACCGGGGTGGATCCGGGCGCGGTCGAGGACGTCGTCTTCGGCTGCATCGACACGGTCGGGCCGCAGAGCACGGACATCGCGCGCACGGCCTGGCTCGCGGCCGGCCTGCCCGAGCACGTGCCGGGCGTCACCATCGACCGGCAGTGCGGATCCTCGCAGCAGGCGGTGCATTTCGCAGCGCAGGCGGTCATGTCCGGCACCAGCGACCTGGTGGTGGCCGGCGGCGTGCAGAACATGTCGCAGATCCCGCTGTGGTACTCGGGTTCGGCCGCGGTCGAGCCGCTGGGGCTGACCTCGGGGCCGTTCCACGGCTCCCGGGGCTGGACCGAGCGCTACGGGACGCAGCAGGTCAGCCAGTTCCACGGTGCCGAGATGATCGCGGCGGAGTGGAAGATCAGCCGGGACGAGATGGAGCAGTGGGCGCTGCGGTCGCACGAGCGCGCCGTCGCCGCGATCGACGCCGGGTACTTCGAGCGGGAGATCGCGCCCTACGGGGACTTAGCCGTGGACGAGGGGCCGCGGCGCGGCACCAGCCTGGAGCAGATGGCCGGCCTCAAGACCCTGGTTCCGGACGGACGGCTGACCGCGGCCGTCTCCTCGCCCACCAACGACGCCTCGGCCGCGCTGCTGATCGCCTCCGAGCAGGCGGTGCGCGAGCACGGGCTGACCCCGCGGGCCCGGATCCACCACCTGTCGGTGCGCGGCGACGACCCGATCCGGATGCTCACGGCCCCGATCCCGGCCACCGCGCACGCCCTGCGCAAGACCGGCCTCGACCTCGCCGACATCGATCTCGTCGAGATCAACGAGGCCTTCGCCAGCGTGGTGCTGGCCTGGCTGCGGGAGACCGGCTGCGACCCGGCGAAGGTGAACGTCAACGGCGGCGCGATCGCGCTGGGGCACCCGATCGGGGCGACCGGCGCGCGGTTGATGACGACGCTGCTGCACGAGCTCGAGCGCACCGGCGGCCGCTATGGGCTGCAGACCATGTGCGAGGGCGGCGGGCAGGCGAACGTGACGATCATCGAAAGGCTCTGAGGGGCGAGATCGAGAACGGCCGGGGCGGCCCGTGCCCTCGGGGCGGCCCGTCGTCGTGCGCTGCCATGGCCCGCGTTGATCACGGAAATGTTACGCGTCTCAATCTCCCGTCCGCATGGCGGGACAAGGTAGACGCCACGGTCTCGGGATGGCACTCTCGAAGCATGTCCCGCACCGGAATCGCCCTCGTAGGCCGACTGCACGTCGACCTCAAGCGCGTCTCCAGCGCGGTCTGTCTGCCGCCGCTGCGCTAAATCCCCCCGCTGCCATCCGAGCCTTCCTCCCCGCCCCCACCACCGGAGCCGGGCGCCGAAGGCGAAACGCGGGACGGGCTGCGCGTCGGCCGCCGATCCCACTCTCCCGACGGCCGGGCCGGCCCGTGGTACCGCCCTGACCCGGAAGAGGAATCACGCCGTGAGCGAACGAGCCGCACCGCAGTACTGCCCGTACTGCGGCGACGAGGATCTGCGACCCGAGGTCCTGCCGGAAGACGACCCCCGCGCCGGACACGGCCTGTGGCTGTGCCGCGCCTGCGCCCGTGTATTCAAGATCTCTTTCGTCGGATTGAAGATAGGCAGCGGTTCATGAGCACTCTCGTCTCACGTTCCGAGCACACCGAGGCCGAACTGCGGGCACTCGCGGACGAGGCGGAGGAGCGCTTCGGCGCTTCGTCCGGCGGCGAGGTGCTCGCCTGGGCCGCCGAGACCTTCGGCTCCGGCCTCGTGGTCGCCTCGTCGATGGCCGACACGCACCTGGTGCACCTGGCCCAGGCGGCCGCACCCGGCGTCGACGTGCTCTTCCTGGACACCGGCTACCACTTCGTCGAGACCATCGGCACCCGGGACGCGGTGGCGGCCGTCTACGACGTCAATCTGCTCTCGATCACCCCGCTGCGGACCGTGGCCGAGCAGGACGCCGAGTACGGTCCCCAGCTGCACGACCGGGACCCCGAGCGCTGCTGCGCGCTGCGCAAGGTGGAGCCGCTCGAGCGCGGCCTGAAGCCCTACACCGCGTGGGTCAACGGGATGCGCCGGGTGGACGCGCCCACCCGCACCGATATCAGGGTCGTGGACTACGACGCCAAGCGCGGCATGGTCAAGATCTCGCCGCTGGCCGGCTGGACCGACGAGGACGTGGCCGCCTACGTCGAGAAGCACGGCGTGCTGGTCAACCCGCTGTTCCAGGACGGCTACACCTCGATCGGCTGCGAGCCGTGCACCCGCCGCACCCTGCCGGGCGAGGACCCGCGGGCCGGGCGCTGGGCCGGATTCGCCAAGACCGAGTGCGGACTGCACACGTGACGAAGGAGACTGAGTTGACCGTCGTGGACGAACTTCGCGCGGGCTCGGGAGCGGCGCGCGGCGCGGAGCCGATGAGCCTGGACCACCTCGACTCGCTCGAGGCCGAGGCCGTGCACATCTTCCGCGAGGCCGCGGCCGAGTTCGAGCGTCCGGTGCTGCTGTTCTCCGGCGGCAAGGACTCGATCCTGATGCTGCACCTGGCGATGAAGGCGTTCTGGCCGGCCCGGGTGCCCTTCGGCCTGCTGCACGTGGACACCGGGCACAACTTCCCGGAGGTGCTCGCCTTCCGGGACCGGACCGTGGCCGAGCACGGGCTGCGCCTGGAAGTGGCCAAGGTGCAGGACTACATCGACGACGGCCGGCTGCGCGAGCGGGCGGACGGGACCCGCAACCCGCTGCAGACCGTGCCGCTGCTCGACGCCATCAACGCGCACCGCTTCGACGCGGTGTTCGGCGGCGGACGCCGGGACGAGGAGAAGGCGCGGGCCAAGGAGCGGGTCTTCTCGCTGCGCGACGAGTTCGGGCAGTGGGATCCGCGGCGTCAGCGCCCTGAGCTGTGGTCGCTCTACAACGGCAAGCACCGGCCGGGCGAGCACGTGCGGGTGTTCCCGCTGAGCAACTGGACCGAGCTCGACGTGTGGCAGTACATCGAGCGGGAGAAGATCGAGCTGCCGGCGATCTACTTCGCGCACGAGCGCGCGGTCTTCCGGCGCGGCGGGATGTGGCTGACCGCCGGCGAGTGGGGCGGCCCGAAGGACGGCGAGACGGTCGAGACCCGCAGCGTGCGCTACCGCACCGTGGGCGACATGTCCTGCACCGGGGCGGTGGACTCCGACGCGGACACGCTGCAGGCGATCATCGCCGAGATCGCGGCGTCCACGCTCACCGAGCGTGGCGCCACCCGCGCCGACGACAAGCTGTCGGAAGCGGCCATGGAGGACCGCAAGCGCGAGGGGTATTTCTAAAGATGACCGCGATACACGAACCGCCGCTGCACACCCCGACCGGCTCGCTGCTGCGCCTGGCCACGGCCGGCTCGGTCGACGACGGCAAGTCCACCCTGGTGGGCCGGCTGCTGCACGACACCAAGCAGGTGTTCGCGGACCAGCTCGACGCGGTCGAGCGGGTCTCGCGCGAGCGCGGCCTGGACGGCGCCGACCTCGCTCTGCTGACCGACGGCCTGCGGGCCGAGCGGGAGCAGGGCATCACGATCGACGTGGCCTACCGCTACTTCGCCACCCCGCGCCGCCGCTTCATCCTGGCCGACACCCCCGGGCACGTGCAGTACACCCGGAACATGGTCACCGGCGCCTCCACCGCGCAGCTCGCGGTGGTGCTCGTGGACGCGCGCCACGGCGTGGTCGAGCAGACCCGCCGGCACGTGGCCGTGGCGGCGCTGCTGAAGGTGCCGCACGTGGTGCTCGCGGTGAACAAGATGGACCTGGTCGGGTATCAGGAATCGGTGTTCGCGCCGATCGCGGACGAGTTCGCCCGCTACGCCCGGGCGCTGGAGGTGCCGGAGGTCACGGCGATCCCGATCTCGGCGCTGGCCGGGGACAACGTGGTCGACCCGTCCAACGCGATGGACTGGTACGCCGGGCCGACGCTGCTCGAGCACCTGGAGGACGTGGACGTCGACCACGACCCGCGGCACTGCGCCGCCCGCTTCCCGGTGCAGTACGTGCTGCGGCCGCAGAGCTCCGAGTTCCGCGACTACCGCGGCTACGCGGGCCAGGTGACCGCGGGCGCGTTCCGGCCGGGCGACGAGGTGCTGGTGCTGCCCTCGGGCAAGCGCAGCACCATCGCCGGCATCGACCGGCTCGGCGAGCGCGACGTGGAGGTGGCCTTCGCCTACCAGTCGGTGACGCTGCGGCTGACCGACGACGTGGACGTCTCGCGCGGCGACGTGATCGTGCCGGCGGACCGGGCGCCGGAGGTGACCCAGGACGTGGTCGCCACGGTGTGTCACATCGCCGACCGGCCGCTGCGGGCCGGTGACAGGGTCCTGCTGCGGCACGGCACCTCGACGGTCAAGGCGGTCGTGCGCTCGCTGGACTCCACGCTGAACCTGGAGACGCTGGTGCGCGAGTCGGGGCCGGAGGCCCTGCACGCCAACGACATCGGCCAGATCACGCTGCGCACCGCGGCCCCGCTGCCGCTCGACGACTACGCGGACCACCGGCGCACCGGCTCGTTCCTGCTGATCGACGACGCCGACGGGGCGACGTTGACCGCGGGCATGGTCGGCGTCCCGCTGGGCACCGCGGCCGAGGACTGAGAACCACAGCGATGTCCGTATTCTCCTTCATCCTGGCCGGGATATCCGGCGCGATCGAGCCGAGGGGCACCGGACGGCTGAGCGGGTGTACCACCCGCACCGCCGTGTCCGAGATCACCCTTCCCTTCGACTCCTCGCGAGGATTGACATGCCCAGAAGCGGAAAGTCCCGCTTTGCTCTGAAAGCCCGTACTTTCTCCGCGTTCTCCCCGCGCTCCCGCCGCGCAGCCGCGCTGCTGGCGGTCGGGGCGCTGACCGTGGCGGTGACCACCGCGTGCGCACACGCCACGGCGGGCACCACCACGGCGGCGAACACGGCCGCCGGCAGCTCCTCGGCCGCCGGCTCCCCGGCCTCCGAACTGCGGCTCGGCTACTTCGCCAACGTGACCCACTCGACCGCGATCACCGAGGTCGCCAACGGCACGCTGGCCAAGGACCTGGGTTCGACCAAGCTGAGCACCCAGGTGTTCAACTCCGGCCCGACCGAGATGACCGCACTGCTCTCCGGACAGCTCGACGCCGCGTACGTCGGGCCGTCCTCGGCGCTGAGCGCCTGGACCAAGTCCGACAAGCAGGGCCTGACCATCGTCGCCGGCGCCGAGAACGCCGGGGCCGAACTGGTGGTCGACTCCTCGATCACCTCCGCGGCCCAGCTCAAGGGCAAGACGCTGGCGGACCCGCAGCTCGGCAACACCCAGGACGTGGCGCTGCGGTACTGGCTCAAGCAGCAGGGCTACACCACCACGCTGCAGGGCGGCGGCGACGTCACCGTGCAGCCGGAGGCCAACGCCACCACGCTGAGCCTGTTCGAGCAGGGCAAGATCCAGGGCGCCTGGCTGCCCGAGCCCTGGGCCTCGCGCCTGGTGGTCGAGGGCAAGGGGCACGTCCTGGTGGACGAGAAGACCTTGTGGCCCGACAGTTCCTTCGCCACCACCAACCTGGTGGTCGCGACCTCGTATCTGCAGGCGCACCCGCAGACGGTGGCCGAGCTGCTCGACGCGCAGATCGCCGCCAACCAGTGGATCAACGCGAACGCGTCCTCGGCGCAGACCCTGATCAGCGGCGCCATCAAGCAGCTGACGGGGTCGACGATCACGGCCGCGGAGATGCAGCGGGCCTGGGGCGAGGAGTCGGTGACCGACGATCCGCTGGCTTCCTCGATGCAGACCAGCCTCGCGCACGCGGTGGCCACCGGGCAGCTCAAGAGCACGCCTCTGGACGGCCTGTTCAACCTCACCCTGCTCAACCGGGAACTGGCGAAGGCGGGGCAATCCCCCGTCCCGGCCTCGTGAGCCTTCGGCCTCGGAGATAAGGACCTGACATGACCGTAACCGCAGCCGTGGGCGCCGCGCCGACCACGACCGAAACCGCCGCGGTGCGCCTGGCCGGGGTGACCAAGACCTTCGGCAAGGACGGCGTGCCCGTACTCGACAACATCGATCTGGCCGTCGCGCCGGGCGAGTTCGTGTGCCTGCTCGGCGCCTCCGGCTGCGGCAAGTCCACCCTGCTCAACCTCGTCGCCGGGCTCGACCCGGTGACGGCGGGGCGGATCGAGGTCGCGGGCGGCCACGCCGCCCTGATGTTCCAGGAGTCGGCGCTCTTCCCCTGGCTCACCGCCGGGCGCAACGTCGAGCTCGCACTCAAGCTCGGCGGCGTGACGGACCGGGCCGAGCGGCGGGCCGAGGCCCAGCGCCTGCTCGGCCTGGTCCGCCTGGGCAGCGCCTATGACAAGCGGGTGCACGAACTGTCCGGCGGCATGCGCCAGCGGGTGGCCCTGGCCCGCGCGCTGGCGCAGAAGTCGCAGGTCCTGCTGATGGACGAGCCGTTCGCCGCGCTCGACGCCATCACCCGGGACGTGCTGCACGAGGAGCTGGTCAAGCTCTGGCAGGAGACGAACCTGACCGTGGTGTTCGTCACGCACAACGTGCGCGAGGCCGCGCGGCTGGGCCAGCGCGTCATCCTGCTCTCCTCCCGTCCCGGCCGGATCGCCCGCGAGTGGCGGGTTCAGATCCCGCAGCCGCGCCGGATCGAGGACGCCGAGGTCACCGAGCTCACCCGGGAGATCACCGCCGAGCTGCACAAGGAGATCAGCCGCCATGGCAACTGAGGCCGTATCAGAGCCCGTCGACGAGGTCACCGCGACCTCGCAGGACTTCGCCAGCATCGAGGCCGGGCTGGACGCGCTCGAGAGCGCCGCGGCCACCCGGAAGCCGTGGTGGCGCCGGGTGCTGCTGGCCAAGATCGTGCCGCCGGTGGTGGCCGTCTTCGTGCTGCTGCTGATCTGGGACGTGCTCGTGCTCGCGCAGGTCAAGCCGGCCTGGGTGCTGCCCGGCCCGGCGGACGTGTGGGACGAGCTGACCTCGCAGTGGGGCGCCTACCAGGTCGGCCCGGCGATCTGGGACTCGGTCTCGCGCGGCGTCATCGGCTTCGCCATCTCGGTGGTGATCGGCAGTGTGGTGGGCCTGGCCGTGGCCCGGATCCCGTTGCTGCGCGCGGCGATCCAGCCCATCCTCTCCGGCCTGCAGTCGCTGCCGTCGGTGGCCTGGGTGCCGATCGGCATCATGTGGTTCGGCATCGACGACGCGACCATCTACACCGTGGTGCTGCTCGGCGCGATCCCGTCGGTGGCGATCGGCCTGATCGACGGGCTCGACCAGATCCCGCCGATCTACACCCGGGTCGGGCGCAACCTGGGCGCGCGCGGGCTGACCTCGGCCCGGTACGTGCTCTTCCCGGCCGTGCTGCCGGGCTATGTCAGCGGCCTGAAGCAGGGCTGGGCGTTCTCCTGGCGCTCGCTGATGGCGGCCGAGCTGATCGCGGTCTCGCCCAAGCTCGGCCCGGGGGTGGGCCAGGTGATGGCCGAGGCCTCCGGCACCAACGACATGGCGATGGCCTTCGGCGCGCTGATCGTCATCCTGATCATCGGCATCGGCATCAACGCGATCTTCTTCGCGCCGGTCGAGCGACGGCTGCTGCGGAGCCGGGGACTGGCCAAGTCGTGAACCTGCTGCTGATCACGCACGGCTCCCGGGACCCGCGGTACGCGGCGTCCTTCGAGGCGCTGTGCGCGCGCCTGCGCCGGGACGGACACCGGGCCCGGGTCGGACACCTGGGGCTGTGCGGTCCGGACCCGGCGGGCGCGGCCGCGCAGCTGGCGGCCGACCTGGCGGCAGACGGCGTGGCAGTGGGGCACGAGCGGGTCGCCGCGGTGCCGATGTTCCTCGGCCACGGCTACCACGTGGCGAACGACGTGCCCGCGGCGGTGGCCACGGCGCGGGCGGTCCTGGTGGCCCGCGCGGCCGTCGTCGCCACCGCGCCGCTGGGCCCGGACCCGCTGCTGGTGGAGGCGATGGAGTCGCGGCTGCGGGAGCTCGGGGTCTGGCCCGGGGACCCGGAGGTGGCGGTGCTGCTGGCTTCCGCCGGGAGCTCGGATCCGAGCGTGCGCAACGGAATCGACGCCATGGCCGGGCAGTGGGCCGAGGCCGGCTGGCACAGCGTCACGCCGACGTACGCGGGGGCGGCGCGGCCGGACGTGGCCGAGGCGCTGGCCTCGGCGCGGGCCGCCGGCGCGGTCGAGACCGTGGTGGCGAGCTACTTCCTGGCGCCGGGGAACCTGGCCGACCGGGTCGCGCTGGGCGCGGACGGCGCGCCGATGTCAGCGCCCTTCCTCACGCCCGAGGGCGCCGATCCGGCACTGGTGCGCCTCGTGCTGCGGCGCGCGGCGAGCGCGCTGGAGCCGACGGCGTCGGCCGCGCCGGCCCGGCACCGGGGCCAGGCGCGCGCGGCGCGGGCGCACGCGTATCAGGAAGCGAGCACGCGGGCCCGCTCTGCGGCCAGGTCGTAATCCCCCGGCGGGTACTGCGGATCGATGCCCTCGAGCGCCTCGATCAGCAGCCGCAGCACGGCGTAGTTCCGGTACCACTTGCGGTCGGCCGGGATCAGATGCCAGGGGGCTGCTTCGGTGCCGCAGCGTTCGATGGCGACCCTGTAGGCGTCCTGGAACTGCGGCCACAGCAGCCGGTCGTCCACGTCGCCCGGGTTGTACTTCCAGCGCTTCTCCGGGTCTTCGAGCCGGGCCAGCAGCCGCTCGCGCTGTTCCTCGAGCGAGATGTGCAGGAAGCACTTGACCACGACGCAGCCCTCTGTGACGAGGGACTGCTCGAACTTGTTGATGGCGCCGTAGCGGCGGGCGATGTGCATCGCCAGCACGAGCTTGCGCACCTTGGCGACGAGCACGTCCTCGTACTGGGAGCGGTCGAAGATGCCGATCTGACCCGGCTGCGGCACCTCGGAGCGCACCCGCCAGAGGAAGTCGTGCGCCAGCTCCTCCTCGGTCGGCGCCTTGAACGCCTTGATCCGGATGCCGTTCGGGTCGAGCCGGCCGACCACGTGGCGCACGGTGCCGCCCTTGCCGGAGGTGTCCATGCCCTGGAGCACCAGCAGCACCCGGCGGGGCGAGCCGGAGCCCACCGCGTCCGCGTAGAGCCGCTCCTGCAGCGCGGACAGGCGCGCGCTGAGCGCGGGCAGCTGGGCCTCGGCCTGGGCT
This sequence comes from Actinospica robiniae DSM 44927, assembly GCF_000504285.1. Lineage (NCBI taxonomy): Bacteria > Bacillati > Actinomycetota > Actinomycetes > Catenulisporales > Actinospicaceae > Actinospica > Actinospica robiniae. Next base: position 4,759,453 of record NZ_KI632511.1, read on the forward strand.
CGCGAGGACACGCCCGGGGTCGCGCCCGCGTCGAAGCCGGCCAGGTCCACCGGGGCGCCCGGGGCGAGCCGCAGCAGCGAGCCGATCGAGCCGGCCGGCTCGGGCGCCAGCTCGGCCGCCTCGGCCTCGACGTAGCGCGCGGCGACCTTCTCGACCAGCGCCTTGGCCTGGTCCGGGCGAAGCGTGCGGTCCCTGCCCTCGGCTTGCGCCTTCGCGAGCTTCGCGGCCGCCTTCTTGGCCGCCTTGTCGAGCTTGCCGGCCTTGCCCTTCGCGGACTTCGCCGGCTTCTGCGCCTTCTTGGCCTTGCCCTTGCCGGGCTTGCTCTGCTTCGCGTGCGCCATGGCCGGATTCTCCCACGCCACGGCGTACGGCGCAGTGGCTGGGGCCGGGTTTGTTAACATCCGAGACGCGCCCCGTTCAAGCGCTGGACGCGGGCAATTCACCCCGCTCCCGGGCTCGGCCGGGCTCAGGCGAGCGCGGCGCCGGCCTGGGTGAGCGAGATCAGACGGCTGACGGCGCGCAGGTACTTCTTGCGGTACCCGCCGGCGAGCAGCTCCGGGGTGAAGACCCGGTCCGCCGCGACGCCGGAGGCCAGCACCGGGACGGACCGGTCGTAGAGCCGGTCGACGAACACGACCAGGCGCAGCGCGGCGTTCTGGTCCTCCACCGGCTTCAGGCCGAGCAGCCCGAGCGAGCCGACCCCGTCCAGCAGGGCGCCGTAGCGGCTGGGATGCAGGGTGCTCAGATGCGCCGTCAGCGGCTCGAAGTCGTCCAGGAAGCGGTCCGGCCCGTCCGCGGCGTACTTGGCCACGACCTCGTCCTCGAGCGGCTCCGGCGCGCTCGCCCCGTCCCGGCGGCGGTAGTCCGGGCCCTCGATCCGCACCGCGGTGAACCGCGCGGACAGGCCCTGGATCTCGCGCAGGAAGTCCGCGGCCGCGAACCGGCCCTCGCCGAGCTGGTCCGGCAGGGTGTTGGAGGTGGCGGCCAGCTGCACCCCGGCCTCGGCGAGCCGAGTGAGCAGGGTGGAGACCAGGACGGTGTCGCCCGGGTCGTCGAGTTCGAACTCGTCGATGCACACCAGCCGCTGGGTGGCCAGGTGCGCCACGGTCGGCCCGAAGCCGAGCGCGCCGACCAGGTTGGTGTACTCGACGAAGGTGCCGTAGACCTTGGGCCCCTCGGTCTCGTGCCAGAGCGAGGCGAGCAGGTGCGTCTTGCCGACGCCGTAGCCGCCGTCGAGGTAGACCCCGCGGCCTTCGGCCGGGCCGGAGCCGCGGCGCAGCAGTCCGCGGCGGGCGCGGGCCGGGCCCTTGCCGGACCAGGTCGCGGCGCGTTCGGCGAGCAGGTCGCGGGCGGCGGACTGGCTGGGCTCGCCCGGGTCGGGCAGGTAGGTGGAGAAGCGCGCCGAGGCGAACCTCGGCGGCGGGAGGAGTTCGGCGATGAGTCGGTCGGCGGAGACGGAAGGGCGCCGCTCGGCCAGTGAAGCCGGAGCGTCGCCACGGGGTCCGTCAGGGGACGCGGCGTACCCGCGCGCGGCGATCGTCACATGATCGATTTTATTCGACGCGCATTGTGATCATGGCCGCCTCGGCCCGTGAGCTGCCTCACCCCACGCGGCCGGGGGCTGTGAGTTGTCTCACTGCCGCGCGCGGCCGTGCCCTTCACCGCGCCGGGAGCCGCCCGGCCCTACCATGCGGAATATGCGGCAACTCATTCCCGAGCCCCCGCGCGGCGGGTTCGAGCCGGACCTGAGCGAGATCTACGCCTACCCCGGCCACGTGCGCCGGTGGCTGCGCGCGAACATGGTCGCCTCCGCGGACGGCGCGGCCCAGGCGGACGGCGCCTCGCGCGGCCTGTCCGGCCCGGCCGACGTGCGGGTGCTGCGCGCGCTGCGCGGCCTGGCCGACGTGGTCCTGGTCGGCGCGGCCACCGTGCGCACCGAGGGCTACCTGCGCCCGGCCGTGCCCCGGACCGAGTTCGCCGCGGCCAGAGCGGCCGCCGGGCAGCCCCCGGCGGCGGCGATCGCCGTGGTCAGCGCGTCGCTGGAGGTGGACTTCGACTCCCCGCTCTACACCGAGGCGGTCACCCCGACCATCACCGTGACCACGGGCGAGGCCCCGCCGGAGCGGCTCCGGCAGGCCGAGGCGGCCGGCGAGGTGCTGATCGCGGGCGAGGGCGAGCGGGTGGACCTCGGCGGCGCGGTGGATCTGCTCGCCGACTCCGGCCGCGGCCGGCTGCTGTGCGAGGGCGGACCGACGCTGCTCGGCGCCATGGTGCGGGCGGGGCGGCTCGACGAGCTCTGCCTGTCGGTGTCGCCGCAGCTCAGAGCCGGTTCCGGGCTGCGCATCCTGGACGGCCCGGAACTGGCCGCGCCGCTGTCGCTGAACCTGCACACCCTGCTGACGGAGGACGGGTTTCTATTCGCTCGGTACCTGGTGATGTAGGGAGGAAGACGGGGCTGTACCCGATGGCCCGGTACCTGGTGATGTAGGGAGGAAGACGGGGCTGTACCCGATGGCCCGGTACCTGGTGATGTAGGGAGGAAGACGGGGCTGTACCCGATGGCCCGGTACCTGGTGATGTAGGGAGGAAGACGGGGCTGTACCCGATGGCTCGGTACCTGGTGATGTAGGTAGCCTCGAAGCATGGCATACGAAGTGAACAAGTCCGACGAGGAATGGCGCGCCGAGCTCAGTCCGGAGGAGTTCCACGTGCTCCGGCAGGCCGGCACCGAGGCGCCGTACAAGGGCGAGTACACGGACACCGAGACCGAGGGCGTCTACCACTGCCGCGCCTGCGGCACCGAGCTGTTCCGCTCCTCCGAGAAGTTCCACTCGCACTGCGGCTGGCCGTCGTTCTTCGACCCGGCCGACAGCGACGCGGTCGAGCTGATCACGGACAACTCGCACGGCATGGCGCGTACCGAGGTGCGCTGCGCCACGTGCGGCTCGCACCTGGGCCACGTCTTCTCCGGCGAGGGCTACCCGACCCCGACCGACCAGCGCTACTGCATCAACTCCATCTCGCTGACGCTCGAACCGAAGTAGCGGCGCCGACCGATCCGCCCTGACAGCCGAGCGGGCGGATCGGCTACACAGTGCTCGGCCGAGCCGCTGCCCGCGCCGCACGCGGTGTGGTGCACTGGGCTCATGCGATTGACACCGACCGAGCGGGATCGGCTGCTGATCTTCACCGCGGCCGAGCTCGCCCGCGCCCGCCGGGCCCGTGGCCTGCGGCTGAACGTGCCGGAGGCCGAGGCGCTGATCGCCGACACGGTCTGCGAGGCGGCCCGGGACGGCGCCCGGCTGGCCGAGGCGGTCGAGGCCGGTCGCAGCATCCTGACGGAGCGGGACGTGCTGCCGGGCGTCGCCTCGATCGTCACCGAGGTGCAGGTCGAGGCGGTGTTCGAGGACGGCACCCGGCTGGCCGTGGTCGGCGCTCCGATCGGGCCCGGCGCGCCGGACGGCCCCGGGGCGGTGCTCCCCCGGGACGAGGCCGCCTACCCGGCCGCGCCCACGGTCGACCCGGTCGAGCTCGACGTGCTCAACACCGCGCCCGTGCCCGTCTCGGTCACCTCGCACTTCCACTTCTTCGAGGCCAATCCGCGGCTGCGCTTCGACCGGGCCGCCGCCTACGGCCGCCACCTGGCCGTTCCGGCCGGTTCGTCTGTGCGCTTCGACCCCGGCGCCACCGTCCGCGTCGTGCTCACCCCGATCGGCGGGGCCCGGGTCGCCATCGGCTTCGCCGGTCTGGTCGACGGCCCGCTGGACGCCCCCGGCGCGAAGGAAGCCGCGCTGGTCAAAGCCGCGGCCTGCGGCTATCTCGGCGCCGGCGCGGCCGAGGAGGGCGTGCGATGAGCACTGTCGACCGCAACGGCCTCGCCGACGCCTTCGGCCCCTTCGACGCGGAGCGCTACATCTGCGTGCACGGCCCGCGGGTGGGCGACCGCGTGCTGCTCGGTGACAGTGGCCTGATCGCCCGGGTCGACTTCGATTCGCAGCACCCCGGCGACGAGTTCCTGGCCGGCTTCGGCAAGACCGCGCGCGACGGGCTGCACCTGAAGGCCGCGGCCGTGCGCGAGACCTGCGACCTGGTGATCAGCAACGTCCTGGTGATCGACGCGGTCCTCGGCATCGGCAAGACCTCGATCGGCGTGCGGGACGGGCGGATCCACGCCATCGGCCGGGCCGGGAACCCGGACACGGTGCCCGGGGTGGAGGTGGTCGTCGGCACCGGCACCACGATCGTCTCCGGCGAGGGCCTGATCGCAACCGCCGGCGCCGTCGACACCCACGTGCACCTGCTCTCGCCGCGGATCATGGAGGCCTCGCTGGCCTCCGGCGTGACCACGATCATCGGCCAGGAGTTCGGCCCGGTCTGGGGCGTCGGGGTCAACTCGCCGTGGGCGCTGCGGCACGCGTTCAACGCGTTCGACGCCTGGCCGGTCAACATCGGCTTCCTGGCCCGCGGCTCGTCCTCGAACCCTGATCCGCTGCTGGAGGCGCTGGTCGAGGGCGGGGCGAGCGGCTTCAAGGTGCACGAGGACATGGGCGCGCACACCCGCGCGCTCGACACCGCGCTGCGGGTGGCCGAGGAACACGACGTGCAGGTCGCGCTGCACACCGACGGACTCAACGAGTGCCTGTCGGTGGAGGACACCCTGGCCGTGCTCGACGGCCGCACCATCCACGCGTACCACATCGAGGGCTGCGGGGGCGGCCACGTGCCGAACGTGCTGCGGCTGGCCGGGGTGGCGAACGTCATCGGCTCCTCCACCAACCCCACCCTGCCCTTCGGCCGGGACGCGCTCGGCGAGCACTTCGGCATGATCGTCTCAGCCCACGACCTCAAGCCCGACCTGCCCGGCGACGCGGCGATGGCCCGGGACCGGATCCGGGCCGGCACCATGGGCGCCGAGGACGTGCTGCACGACCTCGGCGTCATCCCGATCACCTCCTCCGACGCGCAGGGCATGGGCCGGGCCGGGGAGACCGTGCGGCGCACCTTCGCGGTGGCGGCCAAGATGAAGGCCGAACTCGGCGGCCTGGACGGCGCGGCCCCCGGCCCGCACGACAACGACAGGATCCTGCGTTACATCGCCAAGCTGACGGTGAACCCGGCCCGGGCGCACGGCCTCGCGCACGAGATCGGCTCGCTCGAGGTGGGCAAGCTGGCCGACGTGGTGCTGTGGCGGCCCGACTCCTTCGGCGCGAAGCCGCAGCTGGTGCTCAAGGCCGGGTTCCCGGCGTACGGCGTGGTGGGCGATCCCAACGCGGCCACCGACCGCTGCCAGCCGCTGGTGCTCGGCCCGCAGTTCGGCGCGCACGGCGCGACCGCGGCCGACCTGTCCGTGGCCTTCGTCTCCGGTGCCGCGGCCGACGCCGAGTCCGACCGCTTCCCGTCCCGGCGCCGCCGGGTCGCCGTGCGCGCCGCCCGCGGCATCGGCCCGGCCGCGATGGTGCGCAACGCCCGGCTCGGCCTGGTCGAGGTGGCCCCGGCCACCGGTCTGGTCACCCTCGACGGCGACCCGGTCAGCTCGCCGCCGGCCGAGACGGTGCCGCTCTCCCGCCTGTACTTCCTCTGAGCCCTGATGAACCCGAAGGAGACCTCGAACATGACCGTCCCGGCAGAGCTCGGATTCCGCATGCCGGCCGAGTGGGCGAGGCACGAGCGCACCTGGATGGCCTGGCCCACCGAGGGATACACGCTCGGCGACGAGCCGGACGACGCCTACCGCGCCTGGTCGCAGGTCGCGAACACGATCGCGCGCCACGAGCCGGTGACGATGGTGGTGGACCCGGCGGCCCGCGCGTCCGCGGAGCTCTGGCTCGACGCGGCGGTGCGGCAGGTCGAGCGGCCGCTGAACGACGCCTGGATGCGCGACATCGGCCCGACCTTCCTGGTCGGCGACGGCGGGGAGCTCGCCGTGGCCGACTGGGTGTTCAACGGCTGGGGCGCGCAGGAGTGGGCGCAGTGGGATAAGGACTCGAAGATCGCCGAGGAGGTCGCCGGCCTGGCCGGCGCGCGGCGCTTCGCGTCCCGGATGGTCAACGAGGGCGGCGGAATCCACGTCGACGGCGAGGGCACGGTGCTGATCACCGAGACCGTGCAGCTCGACCCGGGCCGTAACAAGGACTGGACGAAGGAACAGGTCGAGCGGGAGCTGCGGGACTTCCTCGGCGTGCGGAAGGTCATCTGGCTCCCGCGCGGCCTCACCCGCGACTACGGCGAGTTCGGCACCCGCGGCCACGTCGACATCGTCGCCGCGTTCGTCCAGCCCGGCGTCGTCGTCGTGCACACCCAGCCCGATCCGGCCCACCCCGACCACGAGGTCGGCAGGGAGAACGCCGCGCTGTTGCGCGCCTCCACCGACGCCAAGGGCCGCCACCTCGAAGTGGTCGAGATCCCGGCCCCGACGATCCTGGCCGAAGCCGACGGGGAGCCGGTCGACTACTCGTACATCAACCACTACCTCGGCAACGGCTTCGTCCTGCTCTGCGGTTTCGACGACCCGCGCGACCAGGAGGCCGCCGCCATCCTCGGCAAGCTGCTGCCCGGCCGCACCGTCGAGCTCGTGGACGCCCGCCCCGTCTTCGAGCGCGGCGGCGGCATCCACTGCATCACCCAGCAGCAGCCGGCGTAGGGGCCGGACGACGCGCCCGGCCCCGGACACCGCGGGTCAGCTCTGCTCGGAGGCCTTCCACAGCGCGAGGGAGTACGCGGCCGCCTGAGCGTTGGAGGTCGCCTCCGGGTACGCGCCGAGGCCGTATTCGTTCGCATCAGCCCACATGCACATACGCAGGGTGATGTCGTCCGACTCGTCGATGCCGCACATGATCGCGCCGCCCGGCATGGACGTCGTCTCGGTCGCGGTGTCGGTGAGACCCACCTGCTCGACCACCGTGGAGATGAAGCTCGAGGTGGTGGTGGCCTCCAGCATGCCCTTGAGCTCGGACGACTTCGCGGCCGGGATCAGGGTGAGGTTGCTGAAGTACTGGGTGCTGCCGCTCTTCGCGTACGCGCCGAAGAGGGCGTCCGCGTAGATCGCCGACGTGGAGTCGGCCTTCTTCATCGCGTTCGTCCTGGCCTGGCCGTCGGATCCGGTCATCTGCTGCAGCCCGTCGGCCGAGGCCGGCATGGCGACGCCGCCCGAATCCACCGCCGCGGACGACGCCTTCGAGGACGCGCCGTCCGTCGGGGGCGTGCTGAGCGCGGCGGGCTGCTTGCTCCCGCCGCCCGAGGTCGCCGCGAAGACGCCGCCGATCAGCGCGACCGCGACCACCGCGGCGCCGGCGACGATGAGGCCGGTGCGGGACTTCTTCGGCGCGGGCGGCGGGCCGAAGCCGGGCGCCGGCGTGGCCCAGGGCTGCTGCGGCTGCTGAGGGGGCGCTCCCCACGGCTGCTGCTGCGCAGGCGGCGCTCCCCAGGACTGGGCGGAGGGATCCTGGTACTGCTGGCCCGGATACGGCTGGGCCGGGTACTGCTGCGCGGACGGGTCAGGGTACTGCTGGCCGGGGTACTGCTGGGCCGGGTACTGCTGGCCGGGGTACGGCTGGGCCGGGTACTGCTGACCCGGGTACGGCTGACCGGGTATCGGATACTGCTGGGCCGGCGGAACAGCGTCGCCGGGAGGATTCTCGAAGGTCACTCCGACGATGATAGTCAGGTGAGAAAACCGCTTTCCGCCGCGTGTCCCTCGCGCCCCGCGACCCCGGTCCGGTGTGAGCTGCCTCAGAAACCCGTGGCGGTGGCCGAGATCGCCGACGATTTCGCAGAGCCCTCAGACGCGGTCCACAGCGCCGCGGAGTACTGCGCAGCCACGTCGTTGGTCAGCGTGGAGGGGAACGCGGTCAGACCGTACTCGTAATCGTCGATCCAGCTGCAGGCCCGCAGCGGGACCTTCCCGCCCTCGATCATGCCGCAGGTCATCGCGCCCTTCGTCACGGCGGAGGGCTCGGCGGCGCTGTCGGCCAGGCCGTTCTTGACGACGGACTCGAGCGCGGCGGCCGGGCCCGCCTTCTCCAGCTGCTTGAGCGTCGCGTTGAGCGGGACCAGAGTGAGGTTGCTGAAATAGGTGCTGGTGCCGGTCGTCGCGTAGGCGCCGAACTCGGCGCCGGCCAGGGTCTCGTCGGCGGCGTCGGCCTTGGCCATGTCCGAGGTCACCGTGTCCGCGGTCGGGCCGGTCAGCCTGACCAGGCTGCCCGCGACGTCCGGGACGGCGACGTCGGCCGCGGCCCCCTGCACCGTGCCGCCGGCCTCGCCGTCGCCGGTCGCGACGGAGCCGGACGGGGTGGAGACGGCCGAGGCGGCGGGAGCGGCGGAGAGCGTCGGGGCGGGCGCGGCGGCGGTCCGGGCGCCCGAGCCCCCGGACAGCAGGACGGCGACGACCCCGACCACCGCCACGCCCACCAGCGCGCCGAGCCCGTTGCGCAGGCCGCGGCGGTGGTGGGCCGGCCGTCCGGCCGCGGATATCCGCTGCCACGGCCGCTCCGGGAACCCGGTATCAGTGTCCTGTTGCTGCGTGGCGGCTTCGTCCGAGGGCATTGCCCCATGCTACCGAGCGCGCGGGCACCGTTCCGGCTACGGCAGCACCCTGACGATCTCCTCGAGCGGCTTGCGCCGCCCGGTGTAGAACGGGATCTCCACCCGGACGTGCCGGCGGGTCTCCGAGCCGCGCAGGTGGCGCATCAGGTCCACGATCCGGTGCAGGTCGTTCGCCTCGAAGCACAGCAGCCACTCGTAGTCGCCAAGGGCGAAGGCGGGCACCGTGTTCGCGCGCACGTCAGGGTACTCACGCGACATCTTGCCGTGCTCGGCCAGCAGCGCGCGGCGCTCCTCGTCCGGCAGCAGGTACCACTCGTACGAGCGGACGAACGGGTAGACGCAGGCCCAGTCGCGCGCGGCCTCGCCGGCCAGGTAGGCCGGGATGTGGCTCTTGTTGAACTCGGCCGGCCGGTGCAGCGCCATGCTCGACCACACCGGCTCGCAGCACTGGCCCAGCAGCGTCTTGCGGAACGAGGAGTAGAGCTCCTGCAGCGCCTCCGCGGTCGGGCCGTGCGCCCAGATCATCAGGTCGGCGTCGGCGCGCAGGCCGGCCGTGTCGTAGGTGCCGCGCACCACCACGTCGCGGTCCGCCGCGAGCTTGGTGAACAGCTGCAGCACCTCCTCGGCGTAGCCGATGCGCAGGCCCTCGTCCTCGGGCAGCTCGGCCACGGCCTTGAACACCGACCAGCTGGTGTAGCGGATCTCGTCGTTCAGCTCCCGGGCCTTGCGGCTGACCGGGCGCTCGGTGGACGGCGCGGTCGTGCCGGGCGCGGACTCGGCGGCCGCCGCGGTGGCGGCCGGGGGCACCGCCGAGGTGCCCGCGGCGCCGGTGTCGGTGTCGGTCATGATGGTGCGTTCCCTTCGGTCAGGTCCTCGACCGCGCGGGCGGCCGAGGCGATGCAGGCGGGGATGCCGACGCCGTCGTACGCGGCCCCGGCGACCGCGATCCCGGCGGGCAGGGCGGCGCGCAGGCGCCCGACCCGGTCCAGGTGGCCCACGGCGTACTGCGGCAGGGCCTCGGTCCAGCGCTGCACCTGCCGGTCCACCGGCCGGGCGGTGAGGCCCACGGCGTCGGCCAGGTCGGCCAGCGCCACCGTGGCGATCTCGTCGTCCTCACGCTCGAGGATCTCGCTCTCGCCGAGCCGGCCGAGCGAGGCGCGCAGGACGACCATCTCCCCGCTGCTGTGGGCGAGCCAGGGCCACTTGATGCTGGAGAAGGTCGCGGCCTTGATCGCGCGGCCGTCCACCGGCGGAACCAGGAAGCCGGAGCCGGGCGGCACGTCGGTGAAGGCGCTGCGGTGGAAGGCGAAGGTGGCGATGGCCATCGAGGCGTACTCGATCTCGGCGAGCCCGGCCGCGCCGGCCGGCGCGACATCGGCCAGCAGGCCGCGGGCGACGTACGCCGGCACGGCGAGCACCAGCAGGTCCGTCTCTAGCGCGGTCCCGTCGGTGAGCGAGACCTGCCAGCCCGCCGCGGCACGCCGCACCGCGGCGACCCCGACCCCGGTGCGCAGCTCGGCGCCGCGGCCGGCCACGTCCGCGGCCACGGCGGCGGGCAGCCGGCCCACGCCGCCGCGGATGCCGGCGAACACCGGCTTGGGCGCCTCGCCGGCGGCGGAGCTCGTTGCGGCGCCGACGGCCAGCAGGTCGCGCACGCCGGTGGTCAGCGGAGTGCCGGCCTCGGCCAGCGGGACCAGCTGGGGCACGGTGGCCCGCAGCGAGAGCCGGTCGGCGTGGCCGGCGTAGACGCCGCCGAGCAGCGGTTCGACCAGGCGGTCGACCACCTCGCGGCCGAGCCGGCGGCCGACGTACTCGCCCACCGAGACGTCCTCGGTGACCGGAGTCTTGGGCATCACCCGGTCCGCCTGCACGCGGGCCAGGCCGCGCGGGCCGAGCAGGCCGCTGGCGCCCAGCGCGCGCAGGTCCCCGGGCACGCCCATGAGCTGGCCGGCCGGCAGCGGATGCAGCTCGCCGCGGCTCCACACCCCGGCCGCGGTGGTGGCCGGGTGCACCAGGTCCTCGCCGAGCCCGACCGCCTTCGCCAGCGCGACGCCCTCGGGCCGGCGGGCCAGGATCGACTCCGCGCCCAGGTCCACCGAGCTGCCGGCCACGTGCCCGAGCGCGAGCTTGCCGCCGTAGCGGCCGGAGGCCTCGAGCAGGGTGACCGCCAGCCCCGCGTCCAGACCGGCCCGCGCGGCGGCGAGGCCGGTGATGCCGCCGCCGACCACGAGCAGCCGGACTCGGGCGGGCGCGCCGGCCGCTGGCTCTGACATGGGATCAGCTCCCGGCGCGGGTGTGTTCGTGTACGTATTCGACGACGCGGGCGAGCCGGTCCGGATCGGCGTTCGGCGGGACGCCGTGGCCCAGGTTGAACACGTGGCCCTCCAGCCCGGCGGCCTGGTCCAGCACCCGCTGCACGGCCGCGTCGAGGGCGGCGGGCGGGGCGAACAGGACGGCGGGGTCGAGGTTGCCCTGCAGCGCCTTGCCCGGGCCGACCCGGCGGGCGGCCTCGTCCAGCGGGACGCGCCAGTCCACGCCGACCACGTCCGCGCCGGCCTCGCCGAGGTCGCGCAGCAGCTCGCCGGTGCCGACGCCGAAGTGGATCCGTGGCACGTCGCGCGAGGCGACCGCGGCGAAGACCTTGGCCGAGGCGGGCTGGACGTGGCGGCGGTAGTCCTCGGGCGCCACCGCGCCGACCCAGGAGTCGAACAGCTGCACGGCGCTCGCGCCGGCGTCGATCTGCGCGGTAAGGAACGCGGTGGTGATGTCGGCGATCCGGTCGAGCAGCGCGGTGAACAGGCCGGGGTCGCCGTACATCATGGCCTTGGTCAGCTCGTGCCCCTTCGACGGGCCGCCCTCGATCAGGTAGCTGGCCAGGGTGAAGGGCGCGCCGGCGAAGCCGATCAGCGGCGTGGCGCCGAGCTCGGCGGTCAGCAGCCGGACGGCGGCGGAGATCGGGGCGAGCTCCTCCGGTGTGGGCACGCGCAGACGGTCGAGGTCCGCGGCGGTGCGCACCGGGTCGGCGATGACGGGGCCGACGCCGGGCTTGATCTCGACGTCGAGCCCGATCGCCCGCAGCGGCACCACGATGTCGCTGAAGTAGACCGCGGCGTCCACGCCGTAGCGGCGCACCGGCTGCATTGTGATCTCGGCGACGAGCTCGGGCATGAAGCAGGAGTCGAGCATCGGCACACCCGCGCGCGCCTTGTGATACTCCGGCAGGGAACGGCCGGCCTGGCGCATGAACCACACCGGGGTGTGCGGGACAGGCTGGCGGCGGCAGGCCCGCAGGAAGGCCGAGTCGGCCGCGGGCTGGGGCTGGGATCGGGGCGTACCACTCACGAACTGCACGATACCCGGGCGGGCGGGCCGGGCCGTACTCGCCCCGGACGGGTGTGCTCCGGCCCCGGCCGCGGCGTCGGCGGGCGGTTATTTTGTGAGGACCGTCACAGCTGACTTTTCCGCGATCGGGCGCGCCTACCCGACGCGCCCGCCCGCCCGGTCGTACGCTGCGACCATGAACCGGCATCCGCATCCGCCAGGCGCCGGCCGCGCCGCGGCGTCCACCGCCCCGGGCCTCGCGGACGACGCGGTGCCGGAGGTGTTCGCGGCGGCCGTCGGCGGCATCTCGGCCCTGCGGCCGCCGGCCGGGATCGAGTTCGAGCCGCTGCCCGCGCCGCGCCGGCTGGCCGCGCACAGCCACGCGCTCTCCGCCTCGGTGACCGAGCCGGGCCCGGAGGAAGAGCTCGAACTCGGCTCCGGGCGCTTCGTGCTGCTCTACGAGCCGGCCGGACACGAGGAATGGCAGGGCAGCTGGCGCTGCGTCACGCTGCTGCAGGCCGAGATCGAGGCCGAGATCGCGCAGGATCCGCTGCTGCCCGAGGTGACCTGGTCCTGGCTGTCCGAGGCCCTGTCCGAGCTCGGATACGCCGCGCTGGGCGGCACCGTGACCCGCTGCGCCTCGGCCGGTTTCGGCGAGCTCGCGGACCAGGGCATGAGCACCTCGGTCGAGCTGCGCGCGTCCTGGTCGCCGCTCCCGCCGGAGCCGGCCGACGGCCCGCGCCGGCCCGGAAACCGGATGTGGACCCCGGCCACGGCCTGGCCCGGGCTAGCCGCGCACGTCGAGGCCTGGTCGCGCTGCCTCGCCCAGGCCGTGGGCCTGCCGCCGGAGCTCGCCGGCGTCGCCCGGCTGCCCCGCGTCGGCGGCTGAGCAGCCCCACGCGCCGAGCCCCTCGTACCGAGTCGCCGCGCCATCCCGCCGAACCGTCGCGCCACACCGTCCACGACGCGCCATCCCCCTGCGTCCCGTGCCCACGACCGGGGCGGATTCGCCGCACTCCGGCTTCGGCGCGTCGAGCTCGGACATCCAGAGATTGGATCAGCGGTCATCTATTGACCCAAACAGGTACACATCCAAATTTGGTTAACCCGACCGATATCCGGGTAAAGAAGTTACCCACACGGCGGAATCCGCAGCCCGAGCCTGGGGCGGTCGGCTGATCGGCTACTGCGTCCGGGTGAGGACCATACGCAACCGTCTCGCACGGACGGCGCAACCAATCGGCCGTTCGCCGGTCGGCTCACGCTAAAGGTCGCCACCCACATTGCCGATTCCTTCCCCGGAAGGGCTAGAGCACAGCCGTTCCGTCCGGTTGGCCCTCCACCCCCGCCGACCGGTCCAACCCTCCACCTCCAGGGAGGTCCGGTGTCCGTCCTCGTCGACCACGCCGCGAGCATGCTGGCCTATCGACCGGCCAAGCTGACCGCGATGGTAGTAGTGCACGACCCCCGCGTTCGCACCTCCGTCACCCGGCACCTGTGGGCTCTCGGCGTCCGCGACGTCGTGGAGGCCTCGACCATCGCCGAGGCAAGAAGCCGGATGGCCACGGTGCGCGATATCGCCGTCGTGGACGTGCACCTGCCCGACGGGCCGGGGCTGGCGCTGCTGGCGGAGATGCGCACGGCCGGGTGGAACAGCGCGGTGGCCATCTCCACCGCCGACGACACCAACGCGGTCCGCGCGGCGCTCGCCTCCGGGGTCCGCGGCTACGTCGTCACCGGCGCGCGCACCCTGCCGCAGGCGCGGCCCGGCCTGAACGGCATGAACGGCCCGGGCGGCCTCGGCCAGCTCCCGCCGCACCTGCGCGAGCGCCGGCTGGCCGCGATGAGCGGGCAGGCCGGGACGATGGCGGCGCTGGCCCAGGGCTCGATCCCGAACACCATGAACGCGGGCGTGCGCGAGCTGTCCGCGCGCGAGATCGAGGTGCTGCGGCTGGTCGCGGACGGCCGGTCGAACAAGGCGATCGGGCAGACCATGGGCCTGAGCGCGCTGACCGTGAAGAGCCACCTGGCCAGGATCGCCCGCAAGCTCGGCACCGGCGACCGGGCCGGCATGGTCGCGGTGGCCATGCGGGGCGGGATCATCGCCTGACCGGCCGGGCGGCGCCCCGGCGGCCGGGGACGATCGGAGGCCTGCGGGCGAAGGGGCCGGACGCGCAACACTCAGGCGGCGCGAGCCGCCGTACGCGATCGCCTCGCGCTGCTCCGCTCGGAGCGGCGCGAGGCGATCGTCTTGCTGTCGGGCCTGTCTGCTTATTACCGCGCACGGGTGAACTTCGGCGGTCAAAGCCCGGCCAGGGCATGACCCCGCGCGGCCCGCGGACGTTGGCCGAGTGCGCCGCACCGTTCGGCCGGATCCCGACCGACCCGCACGGCTGCGCTGTCAGGCCGGGCGGGTCCCACGAGGCCGGCGGCTCCTGCGCCTGTGAGCCGCCGGCCTCGGTCCGCCCGCCGACTCAGTCGACCGCGTCGGTGAGCAGGTCGGCCACGTGCCGGGCGATCTCGAGCGAGCCGGTCGCCGCGGGCGAGGGCGCGTTGAGCACGTGCACCTGGCGCGGCGCCCACTCGATCACGAAGTCGTCGACCAGCGCGCCGTCCCGGGTCAGCGCCTGCGCGCGCACCCCGGCGCCGGCCGGCACCAGGTCCGCCGCGGTGATCGCGGGCACCAGCCGGGCCAGGCTGCGGGCGAACCGCTCGCGCGAGAACGAGCGCAGCACCTCGTCCAGCCCGGCCCGCCAGTACTTCCCGCCGAGCCGCCAGGTGCCGGGGTAGGCGAGCGTCTGCAGGAGGTCCGCCGCGGAGAAGTCGCGGCGGCGGTAACCCTCCCGGCGCAACGCCAGCACCGCGTTGGGGCCGGCGTGCACGCTGCCGTCGATCATCCGGGTCAGGTGCACGCCCAGGAACGGGAAGCGCGGGTCGGGCACCGGGTAGATCAGGCCTCGGACGAGATCGCGCCGATGCGGCGCCAGTTCGTAGTACTCGCCCCGGAACGGCACGATCCGCGCGCTCGGGCGCAGCCCGGCCATCCGGGCCACCCGGTCGCTGTAGAGCCCGGCGCAGTTGACCAGCGCGTCGGCGTGCACGTGGCCTGTCTCGGTCTGCACCGTCACCCCGGCGTCGGTCGCCCGGATGCCGGTGACGCGGCTGGAGGTGCGCAGGTCAGCGCCGTGCTCGGCGAGCTCGGCGGCGAAGGCCCGGCAGACCGCGCCGAAGTCCACGATGCCGGTGCTCTCCACCCGCAGCGCGGCGACGCAGGCCACTTCGGGCTCGTACTCGCGGGCCCGGGCCGGGTCGATCAGCTCGGCCGGCACCCCGTTCGCCTCGGCGTTCTCGGCGAGCTTGCGCAGCCGCGGCAGCTCGGACTCGTCCGTGGCCACCACCAGCTTTCCGCACACCTGCGCCGGTACCCCGGCCGCCTGCGCGTACGCGGCCATGGAGGCGTTGCCGGCCACCGCCATCCGCGCCTTGAGGCTGCCGGGGCGGTAGTAGAGCCCGGCGTGGATGACGCCGCTGTTGTGGCCGGTCTGGTGCGCGGCCCAGTGCGCCTCCTTCTCCAGCACGGTGACGTGCCAGCCTCGGGCCAGCGAGAGTTCCCGGGCGGTGGCGAGTCCGACGACTCCCCCGCCCACGACGACGGCGTGTCTCACCCCACCTTCATACCAGGGGCGGGCCGTACTCCGGCGTGGTGAGCGCGACTTCTCGTGAGATCAGATGAATGGACCGTGAACAGGGCCGATACGGTGCCGGCGAGGCGGCCCGATCCGGCCGTGTCCGGGATCGGGACCGGGGAAACGAACCGCGCGTTACGGTAAGGGGGTGACCGATACCGCCGCCGCCCACGAGCCGCCCGCCGGCCCGTCCTCGCCTCCGGTCGAGCCGCAGGCCGTGACCGAGCCCGCCGAGACCGCCGCGGCCGCGCCGCTGCTGACCCCGCGCGAGGGCGTACCCGAGGTGATCTCGGATCCGGCGGGTCTGGCCGACGCGGTGGCGCGGTTCGCGGCGGGCACCGGACCGGTCGCGGTGGACGCCGAGCGGGCCTCCGGCTTCCGCTACGGCCAGCGGGCCTACCTGGTGCAGCTGCGGCGGCAGGGCGCGGGCACGGCGCTGATCGACCCGATCGCGGTGCCCGACCTGGGCGCCCTGGCGGCGGCGCTGGGCGAGACCGAATGGGTGCTGCACGCGGCGAGCCAGGACCTGCCGTGCCTGCGCGAGCTGAACTTCACCCCGTCCTCGCTGTTCGACACCGAGCTCGGCGGCCGCCTCGCCGGTTACCCGCGCGTCGGCCTCGGCCCGATGATCGAGGACCTGCTCGGCTACCACCTGGAGAAGGGCCACTCGGCCGACGACTGGTCCACCCGCCCGCTGCCGGCGCCGTGGCTGACCTACGCGGCCCTGGACGTGGAGCTGCTGGTCGACCTGCGGGACGCGGTGCACGCGGAGCTGACCGCGCAGGGCAAGTCCGAGTGGGCGCAGCAGGAGTTCGAGGCGGTGCGCACCGCGCCCCCGGCCGAGCCGCGCGCCGAGCCGTGGCGCCGCACCTCCGGCGTGCACCGGGTGCGCAAGGCACGCAACCTCGCCGTGGTCCGGGCGATCTGGGAGCGGCGGGACGAGCTCGCCCGGCGCCGGGACATGGCGCCCGGCCGGGTGCTGCCCGACGCCGCCATCATCGAGGCCGCCACGAAGCTGCCGAAGACGGTGCACCTGCTCAGAGCCCTGCCGGGCTACAGCGGCCGGACCCGCTCGGCCGACGCCGTCGGCTACTTCGCCGCGCTCGAGGCCGCCCTGGCCCTGCCCGACCGCGATCTGCCGCACCACCCGCCGCGCTCCGACGCGCCCCCGCCGGCGAAGTCCTGGGAGCGCAGCGACCCGGAAGCGGCCGCCCGCCTCGCCGTCGCCCGCCCCGCCGTCAGCGCGATCGCCGACGAGCACCACGTCCCGACCGAGAACCTGCTGCTGCCGGACCTCGTCCGCCGCCTGTGCTGGGCCCCGCCCGCCGACCTGGACGACGAGGTGATCGTCGAGTACCTGCGCAAGGGCGGCGCCCGCCCCTGGCAGGTCGAGCTGACCGCCCACGTCCTCGGCGCCGCGCTGCGCCGGGCCGCGGCGCACGTGGTGTGAGCGGGCGGGGCCCTATCACTCGTCCGAGTCAGTGCGAGGAAGTGCGCACTTGTGTACAGTTTCTTGCATGTCGACCTACGCCATCACCGAAGCGCGCAACCAGCTCGGCGCCCTCGCACGTGAGGCCTCGACGAGCCGTGAACCGATCTATCTGACGGATCACGGACATCAGATCGCGGCCATCGTCCACCCCGACGCCATTCACGATCTCGAGGAGCAGCTCGCTCACGAGCGGTACCTGCGGCAGCGGGCAGAGGGCTCACTCGCGCCCGGCATCCCGAACGACGAGGCGCGGCGCATGGTGCTCGATCGTCTGGCAGCACGTCGTGGGAGCGACGAGAACAGCGGATGAGCGAACGGCACACCGTCGAATGGGAGCCCGCAGCCCAGATGCGGGCCATGCTGCTCGCCGACGACGATCCGGACGGCGTGCTCGCGGTCTTCGACTGCACCGACCTGCTCGCCGACGATCCCCGGCCACGAGGCCCGTTCCCCTACGGACCCGATGCGGTTCGTCTCCAGATCGGCCTCTACCGGGTGCTGGTCGAAATCGACGACGCCAAGCGCATCGCCCGGATCACACACATCGGACGAACCTAGGGCGGAGCTGAGCCGAGCGAGAGCGGACTCCGTGGTACCGAAATAGGTTACTCGCGAGTAGCATGACCGCAGAGCACCTGTCATCGCTTCACGCTAGGAGTGCCACCGTGCCTCGTACCGCGCGCGACGTCGTCTTCGTGGACGGCGTCCGTACCCCGTTCGGCAAGGCGGGCCCGAAGGGCATGTACGCCGAGACCCGGGCCGACGACCTGATCATCAAGTGCATCCGGGAGCTCGTGCGCCGCTACCCGGGGCTGCCGCCGGAGCGGATCGGCGAGGTGGCCATCGCGGCGACCACCCAGATCGGCGACCAGGGGCTGACCCTCGGGCGTACGGCGGCGCTGCTGGCCGGGCTGCCGAAGTCGGTGCCCGGCTACTCCATCGACCGGATGTGCGCGGGCGCGATGACCGCCGTGACCAGCGTGGCCGGGTCGATCGCGCTCGGCGCGGTGGACGTGGCGGTGGCCGGCGGCGTCGAGCACATGGGGCGCCACCCGATGGGCGAGGGCGTGGATCCGAACCCGCGGATCATCAGCGAGCGGCTGGTCGACGAGTCCGCCCTGTCCATGGGCATGACCGCGGAGAACCTGCACGACCGCTTCCCGGGGCTGACCAAGGAGCGCGCCGACGCCTACGCCGCCGCCTCCCAGGAGAAGTACGCCAAGGCGCTGGCCGACGGCAAGATCCAGCCGGACCTGGTCGCCGTCGCCACGCGCGGCGGGCTCGAGTCGCAGGCGGGCCCCGGCTGGGGCCTGGCCACCGCGGACGAGCCGCCGCGCCCCGGCACCACCGTCGAGGCGCTGGCCGCCCTCAAGACCCCGTTCCGGGTGCGCGGGCGGGTGACCGCGGGCAACTCGGCGGGCCTGAACGACGGGGCCACCGCCTCGATCATCGCGGCCGAGGACGTCGCCCGCGAGCTCGGCCTGCCGGTCGGCATGCGGCTGGTCTCCTTCGCCTTCGCCGGCGTCGAGCCCGAGGTGATGGGCTTCGGCCCGGTCCCGGCCACCGAGAAGGCGCTGGCCCTGGCCGGTCTGGGCATCGATCAGATCGGGCTGTTCGAGCTGAACGAGGCCTTCGCGGTCCAGGTGCTCGCGCTGCTCGAGCACTACGGCATCGCCGACGACGACCCCCGGGTCAACCCGTGGGGCGGGGCCATCGCGACCGGCCACCCGCTCGCGTCCTCGGGCGTGCGCCTGATGACGCAGCTCTCGCGCCACTTCGCCGAGCACCCCGAAGTCCGCTACGGCCTGACCTCCATGTGCATCGGCCTGGGCATGGGCGGCACCGTGATCTGGGAGAACCCGCAGCACGAGGAGTACGGCAAGTGAGCACTTCGACGTCCCGACAGGACCTGATCGACCGGGCCGCGGCCGCGTTCCCGGACGAGGTCGTCACGCACGCGCCGGTCCGCCTGCTCGAGCTGCCCGGCGGCGCCGGCCGGTTCGCGCTGGTCACCCTGGACAACGGCTTCGACCACACCAAGCCGACCACCTTCGGCCCGCGCGGGCTGGCGAACATCGACGCCGCGCTGGAGGAGGTGGCCAAGCTGGCCCACGCCGGCGCGATCGTGGCGGCCGGGGTGACCGGCAAGCCGTTCATCTTCGCCGTCGGCGCGGACCTGAAGGCGGTGGCCGCGGCCGAGTCCGCGGAGCTGGCCCGGGCCACCGGCCGGCAGGGGCACGACGTGTTCCGCCGGCTCGGCGAGCTGCCGGTGCCCACCTTCGCCTTCGTCAACGGCGCGGCCATGGGCGGCGGCGTGGAGATCGCGCTGCACTGCACCTACCGCACCGTCAGCTCCGGGGTGCCCGCGCTCTCGCTGCCCGAGGTCTTCCTGGGCCTGGTCCCGGGCTGGGGCGGTACGCAGCTGCTGCCGCGGCTGATCGGGCCGGACAAGGCCGTCACCGTCATCCTGGACAACCCGCTCTCGCAGAACCGCCAGCTCAAGGCCAAGCAGGTGTTCGAGCTCGGCATCGCCGACGCGATCTTCGAGCCCGCCGACTTCCTCGAGGAGTCGCTGGGCTGGGCGGCGCGCGTGGTCAGCGGCGAGATCGTGGTCGAACGCCGCACCTACGACGAGGCCGAGTGGACCGCCGCGCTCGAGCGCGGCAGGCAGATCGCGGACAGCCGAGTGCACGGCGCCACGCCGGCGCCGTACCTGGCGCTGGAGCTGATCGGCAAGTCCCGCACCGCTTCCCGCGACGAGGGCTTCGACGCCGAGGACGACGCGCTGGCCGACCGGATCATGAGCGAGGAGCTGCGCTCCGGCGTCTACTCCTTCAACCTGGTGCAGAAGCGGGCCAAGCGCCCGGTCGGCGCGCCGGACAAGTCGCTGGCCAAGCCGGTGACGAAGGTCGGCGTGGTCGGCGCGGGCCTGATGGCCTCTCAGCTGGCCACCCTGTTCGTGCAGCGGCTGGCGGTGCCGGTGGTGCTCACCGACATCGACCAGGAGCGCGTGGACAAGGGCGTCAAGTACGTGCACGAACAGCTCGAGCTGCAGGCGCTCAAGGGGCGGCTGAGCTCGGACAAGCTCAACCGGCTCAAGGCCCTGGTGACCGGCTCGCTGACCAAGGACGCCTTCGCCGACGCGGACTTCGTGATCGAGGCCGTGTTCGAGGAGATGTCGGTCAAGCAGCAGGTGTTCGCCGAAGTCGAGGCCGTGGTGCGGCCGGACTGCGTGCTGGCCACCAACACCTCCTCGCTCTCGGTGACCGAGATGGCCGCGAAGCTCGAGCACCCGGAGCGGGTGGTCGGCTTCCACTTCTTCAACCCGGTCGCGGTGCTGCCGCTGCTCGAGGTGGTGCGCGCGGAGAAGACCGACGCCGCCACCCTGGCCACGGCCTTCGTGGTGGGCAAGAACCTGAAGAAGAACTGCGTGCTGGTCAAGGACGCCCCGGCGTTCGTGGTCAACCGGATCCTGACCCGGTTCATGGGCGTGGTCAACCAGGTCCTGGACGAGGGCACCCCGGTGGAGACGGCGGACCGCGCGCTGGATCCGCTGGGCCTGCCGATGTCCCCGTTCGAGCTGCTGGAGCTGGTCGGCCCGGCGGTCGGCCTGCACGTGGCCGAGACGCTGCACACCGCGTTCCCGGACCGCTTCCCGGTCTCGGAGAACGTGCGCCGGCTGGTGGCGGCGGGCAAGCGCGGGATCTACCAGTGGGTGGACGGCGCGCGCGTGGTCGACCCGGAGCTCGAGACGCTGTTCGAGGTCGGCGATTCCCCGTCGACGCCGGAGCAGGTGCTCCAGCGCGCGGTGGAGGCGCTGGCCGAGGAGATCGACCTGATGCTCGCCGAGGGCGTGGTCGCGGCGGCCGAGGACATCGACCTGTGCATGATCCTGGGCGCCGGCTGGCCGTTCCACCTCGGCGGTATCACGCCGTACCTGGACCGCGCCGGCGTGGCCGAGAAGGTCGCCGGGCACCGGTTCCTGGACAAGGGCGTGGCGTCGCTGCCGTAGCGGGATCCGCTCGGCACCGGGCAGGCGAAAAGGGGCCGTCATCGCGTACGTACGCGATGACGGCCCCTTTTCGCTTGCGCTACCGGCGGATCAGCTTCATGACGTACACGCCGTCGTCGAGGAAGACGAGGCTGAAGCCCTGCTGCTCGAGCGTCGCGGCCAACTGCGGCCCGGTGATGCCGGGGTGGAACCCGGTGTCGAAGAACGCGTAGTCGGCATACTGCGACAGCGGGACGTCAGTGTCCCGGGCGATCAGTACGGTGCCGAGATCGTTGCTGGCCAACACGTTCACCCCACTCGGCACATGGGTGGCGGCGGTGTTGATGGCGGTCAGCTTCTGGTGATTGCGCACGTCCTTGCCGCGCACGAACTGCCACGCGGCCATGGACGTGGTCCGGCCGTGCTGACGCTGCGAGGCGTACGAGCCGGCCAGCGCGGCCAGGGCCAGCGCCACCACCGCGATCCGCCGGGTGCGCTGCGCTCTGAGCCAGCCGAGCCGATCCGGCAGCGGGCGTCTCGCCCGGCGCCAGAGCCAGCGCGCGACCAGCCCGATCCGACGCAGGCCGTCGGCCGCGCCGATGACGAGGATCGGGGCGACCTGGAGGTAGAAGTGGTAGTGGAAACTGCCGTGCGTGTCGTTCGAGGAGAGCATCAACAGCACGATGGTGGTCATCGAGAAGTAGCCGATCGGCGAGAGCAGGCAGACGCATCCGAGCGGCGCGAACAGCAGCCACCAGGTGGTCTTCTTGTACTGCTCGTCGAACATGACCCGCCACGCGTGACCCGGATGCTCGAACACGTGCAGCAGTGCCTGCTGCATCGTCGAGGCGTTGAGGGTCCCCTGGTAGTCGAAGTGGCGTATCTGCCAGTAGGCCTGGTCGTGGCCGAAGACGGGCACGATCACGTTGGAGAACAGGATCATCACGAACGGGCCGAGCAGGCACAGCACCGCTCCGTGCCGCCATTTGCGATGGCGCAGGGCCCAGAGCCCGAACAGGAACACCAGGGCGCCCATGTCCTCGTAGCACAGCAGGAGCAGGCCCGCCGCCACGGACATCGCGGTCCACCGCCGGGCCAGCGCGCGCTCCAGGGCGATCGCGATGAGCAGGGGTTCGAACATGTTCTCGTGGATGTCGAACCCGATCGCGTTCTGCACCTCCATGCAGCTGAGGTAGAACACGCAGGCGATCGACCCGGCCACCGGACCGTGCATCCGGCGCACCGCGAAGTAGATCGGGATTCCGGCCGCGCAGATGATCACCGCCTGCGCGCCGGCCAGGATGCCGGGTGAGTCGTGGATCCACAGCAGCGGCGCGAGGATCGCCAGCATCGGGGCGAAGTGGTCGCCCCACTCGCTGGTGAACATCGGCTGGGAGAGCGGCTCGGACGGGAAGCCGTGGAAGGCCCAGCCGTGCACCACGCCGAAGATGAGGCCGAAGTCGTAGGAGCCGGTCAGGTGCTGGTCCACCCGCTGCACCGCCATTTTGGCGTAGAACAGGGTGCCCAGCAGGCACAGCCAGAACGCCGGGCAGGCCGCGGTGTGCAGCGCCAGCCGCTGCGCGCCGTCGCGGGCGCGCCGGAGCCGCGACGCGGCCGGCTCCTCGGCGGCCGGCGCCGGGCCGGCCGGATCCGGCGCCGGCATCTGTATCGTCTGTATCTTCTCGAACACGCTGCCGCCCCCGGAAGTCCCGGCCGGACCGGAAGGGCCCGGCCCGGCGCACTCACTCGCTCGGATGAAGTTCGGCGAACCCGGCCGCGCGGCGGCCGGCTCGCGCGTCAGACCCCCGCGCCGGCCTTCTCCCCGCGCGGCCGCGGCATCATCGGCGCGTCGCGGCCGGTGCCCTTGGGCGTGGTGGTGGAGGAGCTGCCGTCGTTGGACTCCTCGTGGTACTCCTCCTCGACGTTGACCTGCCAGACGTCGTGGTGGGTCCCGGTGCGGATGTTCTCGGAGGTCAGCAGCGCCGTCAGCATCGAGTGGTCGGCGTTGTTGTACCGGTGCATGCCGTTGCGGCCGACCGGGTGCACGTTCGGGGTGTGGGCGGCCAGCCAGGCCTTGATCACCTCGAGGTCGGCCGCGTACTTGTCGTCGTAGACGGGGTAGGCCTTCGGCATCCGCACCACGTACCCGGATTCGACCGAGCCCGGAGTCACCAGTCCGAGCTCCTCCAGCTCCCGGGTGCCGAGCTCGACCAGGTCCTCGTCCGCCTTGGTCCACAGGTCGTCGCCCTCGTTGACGAAGAACTCGAGGCCCAGGCAGGTGCGGCCCTCCTTGACCAGGTAGGGCGACCAGGAGCCGAAGTTCTGGATCCGGCCGACCCGCACGCCCGGGGAGTGGATGTAGATCCAGTTGTCCGGGAAGCCGTGCTTCTCCGGGACCACCAGGGCGACGGTGAGGAAGTCGCGGTAGCGCAGGTCCTTGGCCGCCTCGATCGCTTCGGCCGAGGCCGGCGGGTCCATCGCCAGGACGAGCGCGGAGATCGGGGTGGAGGAGATCACGTCGTCGGCCGGGACCACCCGCTCGGTCTCGGCCCCGTCCTCGTCCCGGGTGACCACGGTGACCGAGGTGGCGCCCTGCTCCGGTGTCCAGGAGACGGTCTTGACCCAGGCGTTCAGCTCGACCGATCCGCCCTGCCTGCGCACCTTCTCGGTGCAGGTCTCCCACATCATGCCGGGGCCGAACTTGGGGTAGTAGAACTCGTCGATCAGCGAGGTGATCTTCTTCGAGCCCTTGCGCGGGTTGAGCGCGTTGACGATGGCCCCGAACAGCGACAGGTTCTTGATCCGCTGGGCGGCCCAGTCGGCCGGCAGCTCGGAGGTGTCCATGCCCCACACCTTCTCGGTGTAGGTCTTGAAGAAGATCCGGAAGAGCCGCTTGCCGAAGCGCGCGGTCACCCAGCCGTCGAAGTAGTCCTGGTTCTTCGGCGGACGGATCTTGGCCCAGGTGTAGGAGCCGACGCACTTGGCCGCCTCGACGACGCCCAGGTTGCCGAGCGCGTTGCCGGCCTTGAGCGGGTAGTCGAACAGCTTGCCCTGGTAGTAGATCCTGGACATGCGCGGCCGGAGCAGGAAGTCCTCCTCCGGCAGGATCTCGTGCCACAGGTCGTCGACCTGCTTGACCTTGGTGAAGAACCGGTGGCCACCGATGTCGAACCGCCAGCCGCCGCGCTCGGCGGTCTGCGAGATGCCGCCGACCACATTCTCCGACTCGAAGACCTGCGCCGGGTGGCCGTGCTTGGTCAAGTCGTACGCGGCGGTCAGGCCTGCGGGACCGGCGCCGATGATGACGGTGCCGGGCTTGGAACTCTTGCCGGAGTCAGGTGTGTCCACAAGCCTGAAATTCTGCCAGTCCGGTCCGGGCCATCCGGCCACAGCAGCGTAACGATCCTTCCAGATACGTTTCAGCTTTGTGACACAGCTCGCGCAACCTTTTCCCGCAGTTCAGCGAACCCACGCGCGGATGAACGGAAGAAGGCGGCCGGATGTCTCCAGCCGCCCCTCATTCCTTCTTCAAGCCCGCTTCAGCATTTCGCAACTTTCGCGGGCCACGCGAAGAATTGAATGGTACTCAGTTCTTCAGCAAAGCCCGGGCCGCCGCGGCGATGCCGGAGCCGTCGAGGCCGAGCCGGGAGAGGATCGCCGGCCGCTCGTCGTGCGCCTGGAACTCGGCCGGCACGCCGAGCACCTTGGTCGGCCGGAACACGTCCGCGTCCTGCAGCGCCTGGCTGATCGCCGCGCCCACGCCGCCGACCCGGCCGTTGTCCTCCACCGTCACCACCGCGCGGTGGGCCCGGGCGAGCTCGACCAGCGCCGGGTTGACCGGCTTGACCCAGCGCGGGTCCACCACGGTCGCCTCGATCGCCTCCTGCCCCTCGGCGCCCTCGGCCAGCAGGGCCGCGGCGTCGAGCGCGGCGGCGGCCAGCGGGCCGGCCGCGACGATGAGCAGGTCGCCCTGCCCGTGCGGCTTGGCGGCCCGGCGCAGCACGTCCACGCCGTCCACCCGCTCGAGCGCCTCGATCTCCGGGCCCACCGAGCCCTTGGAGAAGCGCACCACCGTCGGCGCGTCGTCCACCTCGACCGCCTCGCGCACCAGCGAGCGCACCTGCGCCGCGTCCCGCGGCACGGCGATGCGCAGGCCCGGCACGACCTGAAGGATCGACAGGTCCCAGACGCCGTGGTGGCTCGCGCCGTCCGGCCCGGTGATCCCGGCCCGGTCGAGCACGAAGGTCACCCCGGCCTTATGCAGCGCGCAGTCCATCAGCACCTGGTCGAAGCAGCGGTTGAGGAAGGTGGCGTACACCGCGACCACCGGGTGCAGGCCGCCGTAGGCCAGGCCGGTGGCGCAGGTGGCCGCGTGCTGCTCGGCGATGCCGACGTCGTAGATGCGCTCCGGGTAGCGCTGGGCGAACTTGTGCAGGCCCACCGGGATGAGCATCGCGGCGGTGATGCCGACCACGTCCTCCCGGTCGTTGCCGATCTTGAGCATCTCCTCGGAGAACACGTCGGTCCACGAGGTGCCGGTGATCTGGAACGGCAGCCCGGTCTCCGGGTTCGTCTTCGGGTTGACCTGGTGCAGCTGGTGCACCACGTCCTCGCGGGCCGGCTCGTAGCCCTCGCCCTTGCGGGTGAGCACGTGCACGATCACCGGGCCGCCGAAGGCCTTGGCCCGGCGCAGCGCGGACTCCACCGCGTCCACGTCGTGCCCGTCGATCGGGCCGATGTACTTCAGGCCCAGGTCCTCGAACATGCCCTGCGGGGTGACGATGTCCTTGAGGCCCTTCTTCACCCCGTGCAGCGTCTCGTAGATCGCGCCGCCCACGTACGGGGTGCGGGCCAGGGCGGACTTGCCCCAGTCCAGGAAGCGCTCGTAGCCCTGGGTGGTGCGCAGGGTGCCGAGGTGGTTGGCCAGGCCGCCGATGGTCGGGGCGTAGGAGCGCTCGTTGTCGTTGACCACGATCACCACCGGCAGGTCGCCGCCGGCGATGTTGTTCAGCGCCTCCCAGGCCATGCCGCCGGTCAGCGCGCCGTCGCCGATGATGCCCACCACCCGGCGGTCGGTCAGCCCGCGCACCCGGTAGGCCTTGGCGATGCCGTCGGCGTAGCTCAGGGCGGTGGAGGCGTGCGAGTTCTCCACGATGTCGTGCTCGGACTCGGCCCGGGCCGGGTAGCCGGACAGGCCGCCGCGGTTGCGCAGCTTCTCGAAGTCCTGCCGGCCGGTGAGCAGCTTGTGCACGTAGGCCTGGTGGCCCACGTCCCAGACCAGCGCGTCCCGGGGGGAGTCGAAGACCCGGTGCAGCGCGATGGTCAGCTCCACCACGCCGAGGTTGGGTCCGAGGTGCCCGCCGGTGCGCGAGACGTTCTCGATCAGGAATTCGCGGATCTCCGCGGCCAGCCGGTCGAGTTCGGCGCGGCCGAGCCGGTCCAGATCGCGCGGCTGCCGAACCGATTCCAACAAGCTGGTCACCGGGGTCTCCTTCAGCGTCAGCGTCTTTTTTCCGATCGGGCCGGCGGAAGCCACCGACGACCCTTACCTTCCGGGCGTAGTCCTGGCCCGGGCCGCGCGCAAGGCACAGGCCCCCACGCGATCGGCGAGCCCTCCGAGTCTATGCGGCGAGCGGTCGCCGCCCGTCGGCCGGGCGCACACCTCCACATCATCTTCACCGTCCGCGACAACGGCCGACAATTGTCCTGTTCTATCATGGTCTGCGCCGCGATCGGCCCCGCGCACGACGACGCGCCGCTCCGGCTGACGCGGGGTCAGCGCGGGCGGCGCGCGGCGGTGCGAGGCGGGGCGGGTTCAGGCCAGCAGGGCGAGGGTGCCGGGCGGATCGGTCAGCAGCGGCCCGAAGGCCCGCTCGGCCGCGCCGACCAGGGTGGAGTCCGCGCCGAGACCCGGCGCGGTGAGCCGGACCTGCTCGCGCGGGGCGGCCAGGCCCGTGGTGGCCAGGTGGCCGCGCAGCTGGCTGTCCACCGCGGGGAACAGGTCCCGCAGCAGGCCTCCGAAGATCACGACCTCCGGGTTGAAGACGTTCACGACGTTCCCGACGCCGATCGCGAGCCACTCCCCCACGTGCCGCAGCGCCGCCAGCGCGCGCGGATCGCCGCCGGCGGCCGCGGCCACCACGGCGGGCACGGTCGAGCGCGGACCGTCCGGATGCCCGGCCGCGTCCAGGATCGCCTTCTCGCCGATCTCGG
Source organism: Actinospica robiniae DSM 44927 (assembly GCF_000504285.1). Classification (NCBI taxonomy): domain Bacteria; kingdom Bacillati; phylum Actinomycetota; class Actinomycetes; order Catenulisporales; family Actinospicaceae; genus Actinospica; species Actinospica robiniae. The sequence continues at coordinate 4,786,697 of NZ_KI632511.1, forward strand.
TCTCCCAGCAGCCGCGGGCTCCGCAGCGGCACAGCCGGCCGGCCGGATTGACCACCATGTGGCCGATCTCGCCGCCGTAGCCGCCGTGGCCGCGCAGCGGTTCCCCGCTGACGATGATCCCGGCGCCCACGCCCACCTCGCCGGTCAGGTAGACCGCGTCCGAGGAGCCGGCCGCGGCTCCGCGCACGTGCTCGGCCAGCGCGCCGAGGTCCGCGTCGTTGGCGACCGCGACCCGCCCGCGCACCCCGTGCCGGCTGAGCCCCTCGGCCAGCGCGCCGCCGAGCGGCTCGTCCACCCAGCCCAGGTTCGGCGCGAACCGGACCAGGCCGTCGGACTCCCGCACCACGCCGGCGATCGCCGCGCCCGCGCCCACGCACGCCGCGCCGGGCTCGGCCCGCGCGGACATCTCCGCGGTGAACCGGCACAGGTGCGCCACCACGTCGTCCATGGCGTAGTCGCCGCGCGGCCGGTAGAGCTCGCGGCGGTCCAGGATCGAACCGCCCAGGCCCACCCGGGCCGCGATCAGGTAGTCCACGCCGATGTCGAAGGCGAGCACGTACACCTGCTCCGGCCGCGGCCAGACCACCAGCGAGGGCCGGCCGGCCCCGGCGCCGGCGGTGCGCGCGGGAAGCTCCTCGCGCACCAGCCCGGCGCCGGCCAGGTCGGCGGTGAGCGTGCCGATGGTCGAGCGGTTGAGCTGCATGGCACTGGTCAGCTCGGCCCGGGAGGTCGGGCCGTGCACATGCACGTAGCGCAGCAGGGTCGAGACGTTGTGCCTGCGCACCTCGTCCTGCGTCGAACCACCCGGTCCGGCAGCCATGGAAATCCTCACAATCCCGGTTCTGGGCACATACTATGCCGCAACGTCGCGGCGGGCCGGGGAAGGGTGATCAGACTGTTGCGATGAGATGCGCTCAGCGCCGCGCGCGCCGGGACATCGAGTCCACGGCCGCCGCCAGCAGCAGCACCACACCGTCGATGATCAGCTCGTACGCGGCCGCGTTGCCGCCCTGGATCAGGTCGGAGACGCCGTTGGCCAGGATCGCCAGCACCGCGCCGCCGAGCACCGCGTCGACCACCCGCCCGCGCCCGCCCATCAGCGAGGTGCCGCCGATGACCGCCGCGGCCACCGCGTAAAGCAGGGTATTGCCGCCGCCGTCGCCGGTGTTGGCGCCGCCCAGCTGGCCGGCCAGGACCAGGCCGGAGACCGCCGCCATGGCGGAGCAGATCACGAACACCGAGGTGCGGATCGCCAGGACCCTGATGCCGGCGCGGCGGGCCGCCTCCTCGTTGCCGCCGACCGCGAACACGTGCCGGCCGTAGCGGGTCTTGGTGAGCACGAAGCTGAGCACGACCAGCAGGCCGAGGATGATGACCGCGGACCACGGCACACCGCGCTGGTGGATGCCCTGGCGCTGCTGCCAGGCCACCGCCTGGTCGATGTTCATCAGGTGCACGAAGATGCCGCCGAACACCAGCATCGCCGCGACCCGCAGGCCGAGCACGCTGATCGGCTCGTTGGCCAGGCCCTTGCGCCGGCGGGCGTTCGCCTGCAGCACCTTGACCAGGGCGTAGAGCGCGACCGAGGCGATCAGCACCCCCCAGCCCGCGGCCGGGGCGAGCCGGCCGAAGTAGAGGTTGTGCAGGGTCTGGTCGTTGATCTGGATGCCGTTGCTCTTCGAGTCGATCACCAGCACCTGGATGCCCTGGAAGGCGATGAAGGCGGAGAGCGTGACCACGAAGGACGGGATGTTGAGCTTGGCCCGCAACCAGCCGAGCACGGTGCCGGACACGGCGCCGAAGACGGCCGCGCCGAGGATGGCGAGGTACCAGGGCGCCCCGTGCTTGACCGAGAGCACCGCGGCGACGGAGGCGGCGGTGGAGCCGACCACGCCGGCGGACAGGTCGATCTCGCCGAGCAGCAGCACGAACACCAGGCCCATGGCCAGGATCGTGTTCGGCGCCGCCTGCTGCACGATCTGCGCCATGTTGCTGGTGGTCAGGAAGCTGGACTGGGCGAGGCCGAAGACCACCATCAGCAGCACCGCGCCCACGACGGCCGGCACCGAGCCGGTCTCGCCGCTGCGCACCTGGCGCAGGTAGGAGCGCAGGGTGTCGCCGAGGGTCTGCGGGATCAGGGCCGTGACGTGGGCGGCGGGGTTGGCCGCCTCGTGGTCCGCGACCGCGTCGCGGGGTTCGGCTGCGGCAGTGGCTTCGGTGCTCATGCGACAGCTCCCTTCGAGGTCTCGACCAGGCCGAGGTCGCCCGAGCGGCCGGCGGTGATCAGTTCGACGATCTGGGTGTGGTTGAGCTGCGAGGTGCGCACCTGCGCGGCCATCCGGCCGAGGTAGAGGGCCGCGACACTGTCGGAGACCTTGAGCACGTCGAGCATGTTGTGCGAGATCAGGATGACCGCGATGCCCTGGTCGGCGAGGCGCCGGACCAGGTCGAGCACCTGCGCGGTCTGCGCCACGCCGAGCGCGGCGGTGGGCTCGTCCAGGATGACGACCTTGGAGTTCCACAGCACGGTCTTGGCGATGGCCACGGTCTGGCGCTGGCCGCCGGAGAGGCTGGAGACCTTCTGCCGCACCGACTTCACCGTGCGCACCGAGAGGGAGGCCAGGGCCTGGCCGGCCAGGTGCTCCATCTCGGCCTCGTCCAGAGTGCGGGTGCGGCCGTTGAGGCGCTCACGGCCGAGGAACATGTTCTGGACGATGTCGAGGTTGTCGGCCAGTGCGAGGTCCTGGTAGACGATCTCGATGCCCAGGCCGGCCGCGTCGCGCGGATTGTGCACGGTCACCGGCTTGTCGTGGAACAGGTACTCCCCGCCGTCCACCTGGTACGTGCCGCCGATGCACTTGACCAGCGTCGACTTGCCGGCGCCGTTGTCGCCGACGAGGGCGGTGACCTCGCCGGGCCGCGCCTCGAAGTCGACGCCCTTGAGGACCTCGACGGGTCCGAAGGACTTGGTGACCCCCCGCAGCCGGAGGATCGGCTCTGTGCTGTCACTCATGATTCAGGCTCTCCTTCGCGCCTTCGGGTGGTCACACCGCCCGCGCCGCGGCTGCGGCCGCGGCGCGGGCGGTGGTCAGGGGTTCTACTGGGTGATGCCGGCGGCCGAGCAGGCCGCGGCGAAGGCCGAGGTGCACACGTCCGAGTACTTGTCGTCGCCGCCCTTGACCGGCTGGTCGACGTTGGACTTGGTGATCACGACCGGGGTGGCCAGGATCGACTTGACCTGGGTGTTGTTGGTCGGGTCGGTGACCGAGGTGAAGGTCTCGGTGACGTTGCCGCCGATGATCTGCGCGGCCAGGTCGACGGCCGGGACGGCCTCGCCCTTGGCGGCCTTGTAGATCGAGAAGGACTGGTCACCGGAGAGGATGTTCTGCAGGCCGGCGGCCGAGGAGTCCTGGCCGGAGACGACGACCTTGCCCGCGATGCCCAGGTTCTTCAGGTCCTGGATGACCGCGTTGGCCATGCCGTCGTTGGCGACCATGACCACGTTGATGTTGTGGTCCTTGTTGTACATCGAGGTGAAGTCGGTGCCGGCGGTGGGGTTGTCCCAGTTGGTGACCCACTGCTCGCCGGCCTCCTTCCAGGTGCCGGCCTTGATCAGCGGGTTGAGGACCGACATGTAGCCCTGGTTGAACAGCACCGCGTTGTGGTCGGTGGTGGCGCCGTCCAGGATCGCCACGTCCGGCTTGGTGATGCCCATGGCCTTGGCGGCGTCGACCAGGGCCTGGCCCTGGAGCTGGCCGACCTTGGTGTTGTCGTAGGAGACGTAGTAGTCCGGGCTGGCACCGGTGTCGAGGCGGTCGTAGTCGATCGTCTTGACGCCGGCGGCGTGCGCCTCCTTCTCGATCGCCGCGCCCACCGTGGTGTTGAGCGGGTCGAGGATCAGCACCTGCACGTGCTCGGTGTTGATCATCTTGTCGGCGAGCGACTGCTGCGTGGCCGGAACGCCCTGCGCGTTCTGGATGTCGCAGTTGAGCGCCTTCACCTTGCACTCGGCGGTCAGCGCCGGGGCGTCCGCGTTGACGTAGCGGGCGGAGGAGACGGTGTCCGGCAGGATGATGCCGACCTGCACGGCGGAGGAGGAAGTGGTCGAAGAACCCGAGGCGCTGGAGGAGCTCGAGCTCGAGGAGCAGCCGGCGACACCGAAAGCGAGGGCGGCGGCGCCGACGACGGTGGCACTCAGGACGGCCTTACGCATCATTGCGCGTGGTCCTTTCTCAGGGCGCCGGCACCCGACGGGTGCGGCGGATCCAAGGAATGTTGTCTGAGGCAACGTAAATCCAAGGGCCCGGCTTGCGGAAGTCCTTGATCGCGGAGATTTGTTGCGGGCGATAACGATTTCGCCACGCAGGTCGTGGGCCTGTCACGGCACGAGCGCGTCCAAGGGCTGAGAAAACACGACTGGTCTACACCAATCTCAGGCTGCGCCAAGGTCGCGAACAGCCCGGTTTCGCGGCGAATACAGTGGAGCGAACAACAAATCAGCTACCCGAGGGTCGGGAGTGGCCTGATGAGTTCGCCGTTACCGAAGTGAAATACGCAACAGCGCGCGTGGACGATTTCGTTATGGTTACGAGATCTCAGCGCAATCGTTCCGACACCTCAGACCACGTCCGCGGCGGAACGCGCTCTCCCGGATCGTCAACCGCCGAACGATCGGCGCCCGTTGTGGCTGTTCACTGACGTACCGGAACCGGACACGGTAGGTAGTCAGGCGATTTCGCAGGCCAGAGGCCATGATCGCGACCGGGGTGGCCGGAGCTGGTCCGCCTCCCGCAACAAATCAGGCAGGCGCGCAAGAGCGGCGAAACGAACGCGCGCACGTACGTGTGACGTACGTGCGGCGCATGGGGAGGGTCGACCGGTGACCGGCCGGGATCGCGAAGTGCTCGTCAGGCCCGCAGCGAGCGGGTCAGGTCCACCGGGTCGAACAGCAGCGGCTCGAAGGCCAGCTCGGCCGCGCCGACCAGGGTGGAGTCGGGGCCGAGGCCGGGGGTGACCAGGCGCACCTGCTCGCGCGGGGCGGCGAGGCCGGTGGTCGCGAGCGTGGTGCGCAGCTGCTGCTCCACGGCCGGGAACACGTCGCGCAGCAGGCCGCCGAAGATCACCACTTCGGGGTTGAAGATGTTCACCACGTTGCCGACGCCGATGGCCAGCCACTCGCCCACGTGCCGCATCGCGGCCAGGGCGCGGGGGTCGCCGCCGGCGGCCGCGGCCACCACGGCGGAGACGGTGGAGCGGGGGCCGTCGGGGTGGCCGGCCGCGTCCAGGATCGCCTTCTCGCCGATCTCGGTCTCCCAGCAGCCGCGGGCTCCGCAGCGGCACAGCCGGCCGGCCGGGTTCACCACGGTGTGGCCGATCTCCCCGCCGTAGCCGCCGGCGCCGCGTAAGGGCTTCCCGCCGACGATGATGCCCGCGCCGACACCCACCTCGCCGGTCAGGTAGACCGCGTCGGTCGAGCCGGACGCGGCGCCGCGGACGTTCTCGGCCAGCGCGCCGAGGTCGGCGTCGTTGGCCACCGCGATCTTCGCCCGCATGCCGTGCAGGCCGAGCATCTCGGCCAGGGTGGTGCCCAGCGGCTCGTCCACCCAGCCGAGGTTGGGCGCGTAGCGCACCTGGCCGTCGGATTCCCGCACCAGGGCGGCGATGGCCACGCCCACCCCGACGCAGACCGAGCCGGGCTCGGCCCGGCCCAGCATCTCCGCGGTGAACCTGGCCAGGTGCGCGGTGACGTCCTCGAGGGCGTAGTCGCCGCGCAGCCGGTGCAGTTCCCGGCGGTCCAGGATCGAGCCGCCCAGGCCCACCCGGGCCGCGATCAGGTAGTCCACCCCGATGTCGTAGGCGAACACGTACACCCGCTCCGGCCGCGGGCAGACCACCAGCGACGGCCGGCCCGCGCCGGAGCCGGCCGACCTGGCCGGGACCTGCTCCCGGACCAGGCCGGCCTGGCTCAGATCGGCCGTGAGCGCCCCGATGGTGGAGCGGTTGAGCTGCATCACGGTGGTCAGCTCGGCCCGGGACGTGGGCCCGTGCACGTGGACGTAGCGCAGCAGCGTCGAGACGTTGTGCCGGCGCACCTCGTCCTGCGTCGACCCCGCCGTTCCGGCTGCGGTCATGGTGCCTGGTTTCCGTTCCACTCGAGGTCGACGCGTCTGCCCACGCGGGATGCGTGCTCCCTTTGCCTCCTGCCGGCGCTAGCCCCTGGTGTGGCCCGCCCGGCGCGAGACGGCGTCGAAGCCGGCCGCGACGAGCAGCACGAGGCCGGTGATGATCAGCTGCCAGCCCGGTCCGTTGGTGCCGGAGATCAGGTCGCTCATGCCGTAGGAGATGACCTCCACCACCACGCCGCCGATGACCGCGTCGATCACCCGGCCGCGGCCGCCGAAGAGCGAGGTGCCGCCGATCACGGCCGCGCCCACCGCCAGCAGCAGGGTGTTGCCGCCGCCCTGGGCCGAGTTCACGCCGTTCTGGTTGGACAGCTGCACGATGCCGGCGAACGCCGCCATCAGGGAACAGACCACGAACACGGAGATGCGCACCAGGTCGACCCGGATGCCGGCGCGGCGCGCGGCCTCCTCGTTGCCGCCGACCGCGTACACGTGCCGGCCGTAGCGGGTGCGCCCGAGCAGGAAGGTCAGGATGAACAGGAACACCAGCATCACCGGGACGATCCACGGCACGCCCATGGCCGAGACCGAGGTGAGCGCGGTGCGGCCGACGATGCGGTTGATGCCCATGTAGTACACGAACACGGCGCCGAGGGCGGCCAGCGCGATCACCTTGATCAGCGCGATCTGGTACGGCTCGGCCGCAAGGCCCGAGCTGCGCCGCTTGGCCACGGAGCCGAACTTGACCGCCGCGTACCCGAGGGTGACCAGGACCAGCATGGCCCAGCCGCCCCAGATCGGCATGTAGTCGTTGCTGCTCGAGCTCTCCAGCGCGGCCAGCACGTGGTCGTGCAGGATGATCGAGCCGTTGCCGCCGACCATGATGACGATGACGCCCTGGAAGGAGAGGAACGCGGCCAGGGTGATGACGAAGGAGGGGATGCCGACCTTCGCGCGCAGCCAGCCGATGAACGAGCCGATGACGACGCCGAGCACGGCGGCGGCGAGGACGGCCACCACCCAGTTCACCTGATGGCGGGTCAGCTCTACCGCGGCGAGCACGGCGCAGGCGCCGGACGCGGTGCCCGCGGACAGGTCGATCTCGCCGAGCAGCAGCACGAACACCAGGCCCATGGCCATGAAGATGGTCGGCGCGCCGTCGATGACCATGTTCTCCACGTTGTAGGCGCTCAGGAAGCCGCTCTGCAGAATGGAGAAGAGGATCACCAGGACGACGAGGCCGATCAGGCCGGGCACCGCGCCCATCTCGCCGCCGCGTAGCCGCTGTATGTAGTCGCGGGCGTAGTCGACGGTGCCGAGGACTCGATCGCCGGCCGCGTGCGTGGGGCCGTCACCGGGCTCGTCCGAGCGCAGCGGGCTCAAGTCGTTGCTGATGCTGCTCATACCTGCGCTCCGTTCCCGCCGTTGGCCGCAGCCGCGGAAGTGAGGCCGAGGTCGCCGGAACGACCCGCCGTGATCAGTTCGACGATCTGGGTGTGGGAGACCTCGGAGCGGCGCACCTGCGCGGCCATCTGGCCGAGGTAGAGGGCTGCGATGCTGTCCGAGACCTGCAGCACGTCGTTCATGTTGTGCGAGATCAGGACGACGGCGAGACCCTGGTCGGCGAGGCGCCGGACGAGGTCGAGCACCTGCGCGGTCTGCGCCACGCCGAGCGCGGCGGTGGGCTCGTCCAGGATGACGAGCTTCGAGTTCCACAGCACCGCCTTGGCGATGGCCACGGTCTGGCGCTGGCCGCCGGAGAGGCTGGAGACCTTCTGCCGCACCGACTTCACCGTGCGCACGGAGAGCGAGGCCAGCGTCTGGCCGGCCAGCTTCTCCATCTTGGCCTCGTCCAGGGTGCGCGCCCCGGAGATCTCCTCGCGGCCGAGGAACATGTTCTGGACGATGTCCAGGTTGTCGCACAGGGCGAGGTCCTGGTAGACGATCTCGATGCCGAGCGCGGCGCTGTCGCGCGGCCCGTGCACCCGCACCGGCTGTCCGTCGAAGAGGTATTCGCCCTCGTCGATGGAGTAGGTGCCACCGATGCATTTGACCAGCGTCGACTTGCCGGCGCCGTTGTCGCCGACGAGCGCCGTTACTTCTCCGGGTCGGGCCTCGAAGTCCACGCCCCTGAGGACGTGCACCGGGCCGAAGGACTTCTGAATGCCGCGCAGCCGCAGGATCGGCTCGGTCGCGACGCGGGGACCGGCGTCCACGCTCACGGGTCACTCCTTGGTTCGCTGGGTTTCGCGCTCGGCGCTCGGGCCGGCGGCGCGCAGGACGCGGCGGGCTCCGTCACCGGAGCGCACTGCCGCTGGGGCGGTCGGGCCGCCCGGGGGCCGTCAGGCTGATTCCCGCTCCCGGCGGGCCCAGGCGGGAGCCTGCCGGGAGCGGGAAGTCATGGTTGCTTCACCTGGGGCGCGAGGCCCGGATCAGCTGCCGCTGTAGGTGTAGGTGATGCCGTTCGCGTTGCACAGCGCCGCGATCGCCTTGGACACGCCGCAGACCGCGGCGGCGGTGACGTAGCCGTCCTTGACCGGCTGGGCCACGTTCGCCTTGGTGATCACGGTCGGGGTGGCCAGGAAGGACTGGACCTCGTTGCCGTCGGACGGGTCCTTGGTCGTGGCCGGGGCCTTCGGCTTCTGGCCGGCCAGGATCTCCGAGGAGAGCTTGATGGCGACGTCGGCCTCACCGGCGACCGGCTTGTAGATGGTGAAGCACTGGGTGCCGGCCATCACGTTGTCCAGACCGCCCGCGGAGGCGTCCTGGCCCGAGACCGCGACCTTGCCGGCCAGGCCCTGCTGCTGCAGCACGTTGATGACCGACTGGGCCATCGTGTCGTTGGCCACCATCACCGCGTTGATCTTGTTGCCGTACTTGCCCAGCTGGTTCTGGAAGACGGACTGGGCGGTGTTGGCGTCCCAGGCTCCGTTGCCGTCGTTCAGCTCGGTCCAGCCGGCCGTCTTGCTCAGCACCGAGTTGTAGCCCTGGGCGAAGAGGGTGGCGTTGTTGTCGGTGGTGGCGCCGTCGATGTCGACGTAGCCGACCGAGGACTTGCCGGCCACCTGCGAGCACTGGGTCAGGGCGGTGCCCTGGTCCTCGCCGACCTTCACGTTGTCGAAGGACACGTAGTAGTTGGCGCCGCCGCCCTGGGTCAGCCGGTCGTAGTCGATGACCGCGACACCCTTGGACTCGGCGGACTTCTCGATCTGCGCGCCCGAGGCGGCGTCGAGGTCGGTCACCAGGATGACGCCGGCGCCCCAGCTGATCAGCTGCTGGGCCTGCTGCTCCTGCGTGGCGTCCACGCCGTTGGCGTTGTAGATCTTGCAGTCCAGCTTGTACTGGGTGCACTGGTTCGCCAGCTCGTTCGGGTCGGCGGAGACCCAGCGCGGCGAGGAGGCGGTGTCCGGCAGGAGGATGCCGACCTTGTTGTTGGTGCTCGCGGCGTTCGTTGAGCCGCTGGAGCCCGATGACTTCGAGCTCGAGCAACCGGCCAGCGCGGTGGTGGCCATCGCGGCGACGGCCGCGGCGGCGAGGATTCGCTTGCGCATCATTGCGCTGATTCCCTTTCTCGGATACCGGCGCGGCGGTGCGCCCGGTGCGGAGTGGAACGGGATGGAGCGAGGGCTATCGCGGACGGGCCGCGGAATGTTGCGACCCGCAACGTATTGCGCGCCGCCTGCTTTGGGAAGGGTGCTTTCCGGCGCCGCGGGGGGCTTGGGTAACGAGCGGGAAACTTTGATCATGGTTCGAAGATCGAGTTCTACAACGCGTCGAATGACAACGTTGTCTGCTGTCGGGCAGGCAGGATGCGCGCGCACCCGGGCCACACCCGCGATGACCGGCGGTGACTTGGAATTCATGTCGGGGGCGGCAACAAACCCGGGCGCCGCGCGCGGGCGCCGAGCGGTGCAGGGCGGAGATCAGAACCCGCACATTTCCGTGACCAAACCGTTAGGCGCCGTATGGCCCCGTCGAAGGAAGTCGAAGCGGCGCCGCCGCCGCGGCGCGCGCGCCGGGTTCGCGCGAGGCGTCGGCACCGGGGACGGCGCGCGGCCGGCCCGCCCGGAGCTGCCGGAAACCGTTGGCACGCTTGAGAATCCGCTGGTCGAGGCAGGTGTGCGGGGGCTGATCGCCGGCGAGCGCGGCGCGCGCGGAGTCTGCGCGCACGAACATCGGGCCCGCCGAGCCGCGGCCGGCGCCCTCGTCCGGCTCGGCGGCCACCGGCCGGCCGGACTCGGCGCCGCCGGCGCGGAGCGCGCCCGCCGCGGGGCGGCCGGCCGGGATTCGTTGCCAGAACCCTGAAACGGCGTCACCGAGCACGCCGAAGGCAGCACTCTGCGTGGCCTGGTCGGCCGAACGGGCGCCGAATCCGCCGAGGCCGACGGCGTGGACCCCTGCGGACGCTGAAGATTCGATGCACGAGGCAACAATGTCGCCCTGCCACGCCCGACGAGTCCGCGTCGAAGGACACTGTCTCGCCCGGGATCGTCCGAGGGCCCGGACGAGGTTAGGAATCGACTCGTTCCGGAAATACACCCATTAGGTAAGGCTTACCTACCGATGACCGAAGACTGATGAGACGACGACTTCCCTCGAGGACCCGGGATCTCGCGCGCCGTGACGGGTCGGGTGACGGCGCCGCGGACCGGGTGGGTGAACGGCCCGCGCCCGCCTTCCGCCTGGCTCAGCGGAGGGCGGGCGCGGTGCCCGTCGGATACGGGCCTGAGGGCCTGTGCGAGGTTCAGATCTAGATCAGCGGAACGGCTCAGCGGCAAGCCTGGCGCCCGTCCGGAGCGCCCTCATACTCGGTCGTCTGTGGGCGTTTCGGACAGGCGGCCAGCCGAAGGCCCGGCGCCGCAGGCAGGCCCTTCGGGCGCAGGGCCGTTCCGCCTAGATCTGAACCTCGCACAGGCCCTGAGACCGGGTGAACATCCGGCCGGCCAGGTCGCAGCCCACGATCGCGCCGTGCTCGTCGCGGCTGAAGAATCCGCGCTGGCCCGCGAACGCGCCGGTGGTCACGATGTAGTCGTCTCCGTCCGCGGCGAGCAGGCCGAACTCGAACGGCGGGTAGTCCGCCGGAAGCTCCTTGGCCGAGCCGGCCCGCAGCTCCGCCTTGATCCGCACCTCGAGCGTCAGCACCCCGCCGTCGGTGGCGATGTCGAGGGTCATCGCGTCGATCTCGTAGTGGCCGACGAGTTCCGCGGCGCGCGCCGCGTCGTACGCCACCGGCTCCGGATCCTTGTCCACCACGCCGAGGTAGTGCTCCAGCGTCCAGCGGACCAGGGCCTGGTTGAAGGCCACGCCGCCGGGACCGGCGTTGGTCAGCGAGACGACGGCGAAGTCACGCCCGGGCACGAACTGGAGGTCGGCGAACTGGCCGTTGCCCGAGCCGCCGTGGCCGATCACGCGGACGCCGTCGAGATCGCGCAGGAACCAGCAGATGCCGAACCCGTCGCCCAGGCTGCTGCCGCGCAGTTCGACCGTCTGCTCGCGCATGCTCTCGCGCACCGCGGCGGGCAGCACGCTCGCGGCCCCGGCGGCGTCGCTCGCGCCGAGGTGGAATCGGGCCCAGGCCAGCAGATCCGCGGCACTCGAGGCGATGCCGCCACCCGGATTGTTGCCGCGGGTGTCCTTCCATTCCCGCGCCACCACCGGATTCCCGTCGGCGTCGGCGTTGTGCCCGACGGCGAAGCGCCCGGTCATGACGTCGTTGAGGTGATAGGTGGTGTGCTCGAGACCGAGCGGCCGCAACGCGACCTCGGCCACCGCCTCCTCGAAACCGTGGCCGGTCACCTTCTCCACCACGCGGCCGAGCAGGTTGTAGCCGGCCTGGCTGTAGGAGGCCCGCTCGCCGACCGGCGCGAGCTGTTCGAGCTCGTTCATCCGGGCCACGAAGCCCGCCAGCGCGTCGTCGCCGTCGCCGGTCTCCACGACCAGCCGCACGCCGAGGCCCGCGGTGTGATTGAGCAGATGCCGCACCGTGATCGACGCCGCGGCCTGCTCGTCGCCGAGCACGAGCTCGGGCACGTATTCGCGCACCCGCGCGTCGAGGTCGATCAAACCGTCGGCGACCAGCCGCATGACGGCGGTCGCGGTGAAGGACTTCGAGACCGAACCGACCGAGAAGACGGTGTCCGGTGTGATCGCCAGTGGATTCGCCACGCTCGTCACGCCGTGGCAGGCGTAGCCCGCCCGGCCTTCGTGCCACACCCCGACCGCCGCGCCCGGAATCCCGTACTCCGACGCTGCCGACGCGACGAATGCGTCCAGTTCCTCCGTTGCCATGCCGACTCCTCTCAAGAGACGGTAGGCATCTTATGTAGAACTCTGATTTATACGGCGAACGGCCGCGCCCGCGAAGTGAAGCGGGCGCGGCCGTTCGCTCTGGACCTGCGGGCTTACGCCGAGCGCAGCAGGTTGCGCAGCACGTACTGCATGATCCCGCCGTTGCGGTAGTAGTCCGCCTCTCCCGGGGTGTCGATGCGCACGACCGCGTCGAACTCCACGTCGCCCGCCTTGACCTTCACCGTCTTCGGCGTGGCGCCCTCGTTCAGGGCGGTGACGCCGGTGATGGTGAACTCCTCCTCGCCGGTCAGGCCGAGCGAGGCGGCGTTCTGGCCGGCCGGGTACTGCAGCGGCAGCACGCCCATGCCGATCAGGTTGCTGCGGTGGATCCGCTCGTAGGACTCGGCGACGACGGCCTTGACGCCGAGCAGCGCGGTGCCCTTCGCGGCCCAGTCGCGCGAGGACCCGGAGCCGTACTCCTTGCCCGCCAGCACGACCAGCGGCACGCCCGCCTCGGCGTAGGCGGCGGAGGCGTCGTAGATCGTGGTCTGCTCGCCGCTGAGCAGGTTCTTGGTGAACCCGCCCTCGACCCCGTCCAGCAGTTGGTTGCGCAGCCGGATGTTGGCGAAGGTGCCGCGGATCATCACCTCGTGGTTGCCGCGGCGCGAGCCGTAGGAGTTGAAGTCGCGCCGCGCCACGCCGTGCTCGGCCAGGTACTTGCCCGCGGGCGAGTCCGGCTTGATCGAGCCGGCCGGCGAGATGTGGTCGGTGGTGACCGAGTCGCCGAGCTTCGCCAGCACCCGCGCGCCGGCGATGTCGGCGACCGGGGCCGGGGTGGCCGGCATGTCCTCGAAGTACGGGGGCTTGCGCACGTAGGTCGAGTCGGCGTCCCACTCGAAGGTGTTGCCGGTCGGGGTGGGCAGCGCGCGCCAGCGCTCGTCGCCGGCGAACACGTCCGCGTAGTCCTTGGCGAACATCTCGGAGGAGATCGCGCTGCCGATCACGTCCTGCACCTCGGCCGGGGCGGGCCAGATGTCGCGCAGGAACACGTCGTTCCCGTCGGCGTCCCGGCCCAGCGGGTCGGACTCGAAGTCGAAGTCCATGGTGCCGGCGATGGCGTAGGCGATCACCAGCGGCGGCGAGGCGAGGTAGTTCATCTTCACGTCCGGGTTGATCCGGCCCTCGAAGTTGCGGTTGCCCGAGAGCACCGAGACCACCGCGAGGTCGGCCTCGTTGACCGCGGCCGAGACGTGCTCCGGCAGCGGACCGCTGTTGCCGATGCAGGTGACGCAGCCGTAGCCGACCAGGTTGAAGCCCAGCTTGTCCAGGTACGGGGTGAGCCCGGCCCGGTCGTAGTAGTCGGTGACGACCTTGGATCCGGGCGCCAGCGTGGTCTTGACCCACGGCTTGGCCTTCAGGCCCTTCTCCACCGCCTTCTTGGCCAGCAGGGCGGCGCCGAGCATGACCGAGGGGTTGGAGGTGTTGGTGCAGGAGGTGATCGAGGCGATCACGACCGAGCCGTGGTCGACGTCGTACTCGGTGCCGTCGGGCGCGACCACCTTGGTGGGCTTGCTCACGCCGCGCGGCGACGGGTCGGAGGAGGGCGCGTCGGAGGCCGGGAAGGACTCCTTGCCCGCCTCGTCCACGGTGGTGGCGTAGTCGCGCACGGCCGCGCGGAAGGCGGACTTGGCGCCGGCCAGCACCACCCGGTCCTGCGGGCGCTTCGGGCCGGCGATGGAGGGCACGACGGTGCCGAGGTCGAGCTCGATGTACTCGGAGTACTTCGGCTCGTGGCTCGGCCGGTGCCACAGGCCCTGCTCCTTGGCGTACGCCTCGACCAGGGCGAGCTGCTGCTCGCCGCGGCCGGTCAGCCGCAGGTAGTTCACCGTCTCCTGGTCGATCGGGAAGATCGCGCAGGTGGAGCCGAACTCCGGGGACATGTTGCCGATGGTGGCCCGGTTGGCCAGCGGCACGGCGGTGACGCCCTCGCCGTAGAACTCGACGAACTTGCCCACCACGCCGTGCTTGCGCAGCATCTCGGTGATGGTCAGCACCAGGTCGGTGGCGGTGGCGCCGGCCGGCAGCTCGCCGGTCAGCTTGAACCCGACCACCCGCGGGATCAGCATGCTGACGGGCTGGCCGAGCAGCGCGGCCTCGGCCTCGATGCCGCCCACGCCCCAGCCGAGCACGCCGAGGCCGTTGACCATGGTGGTGTGCGAGTCGGTGCCCACCACGGTGTCCGGGTAGGCCTGGCCGGCGCGGGCCATCACGCCCCGGGCCAGGTGCTCGATGTTGACCTGGTGCACGATGCCGGTGCCGGGCGGGACGACCTTGAACTCGTCGAAGGCGGTCTGGCCCCAGCGCAGGAAGCGGTAGCGCTCCTGGTTGCGCTCGTATTCGATGTCGACGTTCTTGGTGAACGCGTCCGGGCTGCCGAAGACGTCGGCGATGACGGAGTGGTCGATCACGAGCTCGGCCGGGGCCAGCGGGTTGACCTTGGCCGCGTCGCCGCCGAGGGCCACCACGGCCTCGCGCATGGTGGCGAGGTCCACCACGCAGGGCACGCCGGTGAAGTCCTGCATGATCACTCGCGCGGGCGTGAACTGGATCTCGGTGTCCGGTTCGGCCTGCGGATCCCAGTTCGCCAGGGCGCGGATGTGGCCCTCGGTGATGTTGGCCCCGTCCTCGGTGCGCAGCAGGTTCTCCAGCAGCACCTTGAGCGAGTAGGGCAGGTTCTCGGCGCCGGGGACGGCGTCGAGGCGGAAGATCTCGTACGTCTCTTCGCCGACGCGCAGGTCGGCGCGCGCTCCGAGGCTGTTGGTGGACACCGCGGGTCTCCTCTGTCTGGCGTACTACTTATCTCGACATCAAGATACCCCATGACGGCCCGGGGCACGAACCAGGGCGGGCAGGGCGCCGGGACGTCTGGCCGAAACACCTCGCCTCGATCATGATGGAAGACGTATCCGCCACCGGCCAGGCGACCGCACCGCGGTCCGCGGCCACCCGGGCGGCGACCGCGCCCGACCGCCGCCGGCGGGCAGCGCTGACGAGTACTCACGAGAACAGGAGGCCGCGGCCGTGACCTTCACCGAGAGCCTGACCGCACATTTCCCCGACGCCATACCCGCCAACCAGTTCGTCTCCGGCTCCCAGCGCACGCTCGCCCGCGTCGGCGTGCACCGCGGCTCGGCGCTGCCGATGATCGCGACCTGCCGGGACGAGCTCGCCTTCGCGCTCACCGCGGAGCTGCAGCGCGCCTGGGGCGGGGCGTTCAACATGGCCGGCCTGGCCGGCCTTTTCACATTGGGCCGTACAGGGGTGATCGCGGCCCGCGGGCACGCCCCGCTGATCGAGGGGCGGCGCACCTTCCTGGTGTTCGGCCTCGCCCACATCGGCGTGGACGAGGACGGCGAGCTCGGCCAGGTGCAGCGCCCCGGCGTGCCCGGCAAGTCGCACACCTGCGGCGCGCTGCTGGCGGTGACCGACGAGCTGCGCGGCGACGACGTGCGCGTCTCGGACTACCCCTACCTGGATCCGCAGGACCCGGAGCAGTCCCGGCTGCGCGACCGGATCGCGCCGCGGGTGCCGGCCGGGGGCGCGGACGTGCTCACGGTGACCCGGATCGCCCGGGAGCTGATCGATCAGGACACCGCGTCGGTGATCGAACTGCTGCGGGCCGATTCGGTGCCCGCGGATGTCGCGGTGTTCACCGGCATCCACATCCACGGACCGCGTGGGGCGGAATACGTCGACCCCGGAATCGCGATCTTCGACCGGGCCGGCGGCGACGCCGAGAAACTCAGCCTTCTGGATTAGAACGCGCGCGGGTATCGCGCCGATCGCGCTCCGGCGCCCGGTGTGCGGCAGGGCTCGAATACGTTCGGGATTCGCCTTGCCGCGCACCGGAATGCGCAATGCCTCCGATCGCGGCTCAGGCCGCCGGAAGGCGCGCGTGCCAATCCCGGCGCACCGCGACGATACGGAATGCCATGGTGAGCGCGGCCGCCAGAAAGGCGATCGGGGTGGCGGCCGGGTCGTAGCGGTCGGAGGCCGCCACCACCAGCGCGCCGACCAGGGCGGGCACGGCGTAGAGCTCCCGCCGCAGCACCGTCGGCACCTCGTTGACCAGCACGTCGCGCAGCACCCCGCCGCCGACCGCGGTCACCACGCCCATCAGCGCGGCCGGCACCGCGGCCAGGCCGTAGTCCAGCGACTTCGCGGTGCCGGAGACGGCGAAGCAGCCGAGGGTGGCCGAATCCGCCACCAGATACGCGGTGGCCGGCGGCATCCTCCGGCGCAGCGCGTCGAGCGCGGGCATCGGCCGCCCGGCCAGCCGCGGATGCCGTACCAGCAGCACCGATCCGGCCGCGACCGCGGCGGCGGTCAGATAGCGCCAGTCCGTGAGCATCGCCACCGGGACCGCGCCGATCATCAGGTCCCGTACCACTCCCCCGCCGAGCCCGGTCACCGCGGCCAGTACGCACACGCCGACTATGTCAAGGTTCTTACGCACGCCGGTGAGCGCGCCGGCCGAGGCGGCGGTGAGCACGCCGAGCACGTCGAAGATGATCGGCAGATGCGGGGCGAGGGCGGGAGGCATGGCGCAATGATCGCAAAACCCCGCAAGAGCTCCGGTGATCGGCACACCAATTATCCGTTGTGCGTTGACCGGCTCACTGGTGTTGACTTCGCTACGGGATGTACGGTGTTGGGCCTCCGCGAGGACGACGCGCACTGATACCGTGGATGCCAGCGACCGACCGGTCGCGGCCGGAAGGTTTCCGGATCCGCCTGGGGGATAGGTACAAATGGCGAAGGGCAACAGCTGCGCGCGCAGCCGATCCGCGGGCCTCGCCGCCCGATCGGGTGGCGCTCGTGTCACGGCGTTGCGCCGAACGGGCGTGGTCTCTTCCCTCGGGCCGCGCGAAAACGTCACACTCGGTACAGGAGCGCGCTCGGCCCAGCCCGCCAGGGGCACCACACAGGAGGTCCCATGACCGAACTGCGAGTCATGGCGGTCACCGGCGACGGTGACCGTCTGGTGCTGCGTGCCCCCGACGGCCAGGAGTTCTTCCTCGCGATCGACGATCGGCTGCGCGCCGCCGTGCGCGGGGACCGGGCCCGGCTCGGACAGATCGAGATAGAGCTGGACGCGCAGCTGCGTCCGCGCGACATCCAGGCCCGCATCCGCGCGGGCCAGACCGCCGAGCAGGTCGCCGACGCCGCGGGCATCCCGCTGGAGCGGGTGCGCCGGTTCGAGGGGCCGGTGCTCGCCGAGCGCGCCTTCATGGCCGAGCGGGCCCAGAACACCCAGGTGCGCCGCTCCGGCGAGACGCACGGCCCGAAGCTCGGCGACGTGGTGCGCGAGCGGCTGTCCCTGCGCGACCCGGATCTCGACTCGGTGCAATGGGATTCCTGGCGCAAGGACGACAGCGTCTGGACGGTCCGGATGTCCTTCCGGATCGGCGGCCTGCCGTACGAGGCGACCTGGAGCTTCGACCCGCCGCGGCGCCTGGTGCACCCGGTGGACGACGAGGCCCGGCTGCTCTCCAGCGACGCCGCGCCGGACAGCGCCTTCCCGTTCGCCGCGCGCTCCTCGGCCGCGGCCACGGGCGGCACCCGGTCCGCGCAGGTGACCTCGCTGCAGTCCTGGCACGGGCGCCCGGCCGCCGGCCAGGGCTCTGTCACGCCGCTGCCGGTGCGTCCGCACACCGCCGCCCGGCCCGGCGCCGGCACGGCCACCGCGGGCTCGGACCTGGACCTGGACCGCGAGACGCCTGCGGCGCAGGCCCCGACGACGCCCGCGCCGCCGGCCCGTCCGGCCGCCGCCGCGACCGCCGCGTCCGGCGCCGGATCGGCGTACTCGGACGCGCTGTTCGGCCCGGTCGGCCCGCACAAGGAGCGGCTGCGCGGGGACACCGACCAGCAGGCCGTCAACGACGGCGTCAGCCCGGGGCGCCGGGCCACCGTGCCCAGCTGGGACGAGATCGTCTTCGGCACCCGCCGGCGCAAGGCCGACTGAGCAAGCCGGCTGAGCAAGCCGGCTGAGCGACGCCGGCTGACGACCCGTCAGCCGACCTGGGCCTTCACCGCTTTCGCAGCACGTGATCACGGGGAGCGCGCGAACACCCCGGCGCGCTCCCCCGAACGCACGCGCGCTGTATCAGTACACGTGAAATTCACCTGAGCGACGCCTATGAATTCCCGCTGAGTCCCACGCCGCGACGAGGCTACCGGACCGTAGGCTTCGATACCCGAATGCCTGCTTCCAGACATACGGAGGGGAAACTCAGTGATCCACCCCAAGACCAAGCGGCGCACGGCGATCGCCGCCGTTGCAGGGGCGGCCGCACTCGGCCTGTCCCTCGCGGTGGCCCAGCCGAGCTTCGGCAGCCAGAACCCGGGCACCGTCACGCCTCAACACGGCGGCACCGTCGTGCTGACCGGCAGCCACGGCGGCACCGCCACCCCGATCCAGCACGTAGTGGTGATCTTCGACGAGAACGTCTCGTTCGACCACTACTTCGGCACCTACCCGGTCGCGGCGAACACGGACGGCACGACCTTCCGGGCGAAGGCGAACACCCCCACCGTCAACGGCCTGTCGACCGCGCTGCTGACCAACAACCCGAACGGGGTCAACCCGAGCCGGCTCAGCTCCTCCCAGGCGCTGACCTGCGACCAGGACCACTCCGACACCCCGGAGCAGCAGGCCTACGACTACGGTCTGGCCGACAAGTTCCCGCAGTACACCGGTGTCGCCACGTGCTCCTCCCCCGACCAGGGCCTGCCCGGTCTGGTGATGGACTACTACGACGGCAACACGACCACCGCGCTGTGGAACTACGCCCAGAACTACGCGATGAGCGACGAGAACTACGACACCACCTACGGTCCCTCGACCCCGGGCGCGATCAACCTGGTGTCGGGTCAGACCTACGGCGGCGTGGTGGTCAACTCCACCACCGGCGCGACCGTCGTGAACAGCTCCGTGGTGGCCTCGCCGAACTCGAGCGGCGTCGGCACCGACATCGCCGACATGGACCCGGCCTTCGACCAGTGCTCGAAGGCGGGCAGCCAGCTGGAGATGACCGGCCAGAACATCGGCGACCAGCTCAACGCCAAGAACGTGACCTGGGGCTGGTTCCAGGGCGGCTTCGCGCCGTCGGCCGCCGCCACCAAGACCACCCCGGCCGTCTGCGGCACGACCCACACCAACGTCGGCGGCGCCACCGTGGCCGACTACAGCGCGCACCACGAGCCGTTCCAGTACTACAAGTCCACGGCCAACCCGACCCACACCGCGCCGAAGAACGAGGCGGAGGTCGGCCACAACGGCCAGGCCAACCACCAGTACGACCTCTCGTACTACTACCAGTCGATCAAGGACGGCAACCTGCCGTCGGTCTCCTTCGTGAAGGCGGCCGAGTACCAGGACGGCCACGCCGGCTACTCCGACCCGACCGACGAGCAGACCGGCCTGGTCAACGAGATCAACGCGATCGAGAACTCGAAGTACTGGA
The DNA here is from genome assembly GCF_000504285.1 of Actinospica robiniae DSM 44927. Classification (NCBI taxonomy): domain Bacteria; kingdom Bacillati; phylum Actinomycetota; class Actinomycetes; order Catenulisporales; family Actinospicaceae; genus Actinospica; species Actinospica robiniae. Next base: position 4,806,633 of record NZ_KI632511.1, read on the forward strand.
ACAACACCGCGATCGTCATCACCTACGACGACTCCGACGGCTGGTACGACCACGCCACCCCGCCGAACGTGAACTCCTCGTCCGACCCGGCCGTGGACGCGCTCGACGGCGCCGGCCAGTGCGGCTCGTCCGCGCGTACCCCGCTGGCCGGCGAGCAGGACCGCTGCGGCTACGGCCCGCGCATCCCGCTGCTGGTGATCTCGCCCTACGCCAAGTCGAACTACGTCAACCACGCGACCACCGACCAGACCTCGGTCCTCTCGTTCATCGAGCAGAACTGGAAGACGGGCGGCATCACCGGTTCGCTGGCCGCCGAGGCCGGCACGCTCGACTCGTTCTTCGACTTCAACAAGCACAGCGCTGATCGCGTCGTGCTCGACCCGAAGTCGGGCGCGGTCCTGCGGGACTAGTGCTGACGGGATGAGCCTCGAGCTCTGAAACACACGTCGCCCCCGCGGATCCCTTCCGCGGGGGCGACGTGCTTTTCGCGAGGCTCTCCGGCCTTCCGGACAGGCCCTAAGCGAACATCCCCGAGCCGTAGTAGTCCTTGGCGTCCTTCACCCCGGGCAGCGCGAAGAAGTAGCCGCCGCCGGTGGGCGAGATGTAGTCGACCAGCGGCTCGTCGATCAGCCGGGTCTGGACCGCCTCGAACTGGCGCAGCACGTCCTGCTGGTAGCAGCAGAAGGCCAGGCCCACGTTGAGGTTCCCGTCCAGGTCGAAGCCGCGCTCGTAGTTGTAGCCGCGGCGCAGGATCTGCGAGTCGTAGCTGGCCTTGGTGCGCGGATTGGCCAGCCGGATGTGCGCGTCGAGCGGGATGACGTTTCCCATCGGGTCGTTCGCGTACTCCGGGGTGTCGAACTCGGCGGTGCCGCTCAGCGGCGCGCCGGTCTCGCGGCGGCGGCCGATCATCAGCTCCTGCTCGCTGAGCGAGACCCGGTCCCAGAACTCCACCAGCATCCGGATGATCCGGATCACCTGGTAGGAGCCGCCGTCGGCCCAGGACTGCTCGCCGCGCAGGCCGCCGTGCGCCCAGATCAGCGCGTCGGTGACGGTCTCGTCGGTCACGTCCGGGTTGGCGATGCCGTCCTTGAAGCCGAGCTGGTTGCGCTGGGTGCCGGAGGGGCGCGGGACGGACTGGAAGCCGTCCACCTTCCACAGGCCCTGCATGCCGCCGCGGGTGTGCTTGGCGATGTCGCGCAGCGCGTGCATCACCGTGTCCTGATGATCGGCGCAGATCTGCAGCGAGATGTCGCCGTGCATCTCGGCGGACCCGACCATGTTGTCGTTCGGGAAGATCGTCATCGGGGTCAGCCGCGCCGGCTTGCGGCCGGACAGGCCGTAGCGGTCGTCGAAGAGCGAGGAGCCGACGCCGACGGTGATGGTCAGTCCGTCCGCGGGCACCTCGGGGCCGAGCGTCTCGCTGTCGGACGGCGGCTGCGCCAGGCCCAGATTGGCCGGAGCGCCGCCCGCGGTGAGGAACCGGGCCCGGTCAGTGAGGGTGCGGAACAACGCGATCAGGTCGGCGCGGTTGTCCGCCGTGGCGTTGAATGACACGAAAGTGGCGAAATTCTGCGCGTTCGTCAGAATGCCGGCCTGGTGCGCGCCATGGAAGGCGATCACCCGCCCGGATCCGGTGCCGGCGTCGCCGCCGTCGTCGGCGAACGCCGCCGCCGCGCCGGCCACCGCGCCGCCCGCGACGGCGACACCGGCGGCGCCCACCGCGGCCCCGCGCAGGAAGGAACGGCGGCGCAGGGCGGCGTGCAGCGCGACCGGGTCCACCGAGGGGCCGGTGGCGCCGGTGAAGGGGCAGGTGCCGGCGGCGGGCTCGGTCTCGGCCGCGTTCCCCGCCGCCGCCCCGGTCTCGGGAGCGGTCTCGGGGTCGGTGGAGGACTCGTCGGGCTCGGCGGGATTCGTGGTCACTGGCGTGTCCGTGTTCCTGGTCTCGGGTCGGGAGTCGGGGTGGGTGTCCGGCTGGGGGTCCATCAGGCGGAAGTCCGTTCTTCCAGCAGGTCGGGCACGACGGAAAGGCTCTCGAGCAGCTGGCCGAGGTCGGCGTCGAGCTTCTGCCGCTGCGCGGTGGTCAGCGCCGAGAGCGCGTCCGGCATCGGGCACGAGGTGGTGCACGCGCCGGCGCCGAGCGCGGTCAGGTCCTGCTGCACCGTGGCGATCCCGGTGTCGATCTGCCCGAGCAGGGCCGGATCCCGCTGCTGGATCAGGTCCCTGATCGTGGCGAGCACCTGCTGGGTGCCCTGGGTGTTGGCGTACAGGGTGGCCAGGGTCGTGCCGCTGCCGTAGTCCTCGATGCCGGTGAGCTGGAACTGCAGCGCGTTCTCCAGGATCTCGTGGGAGCGCAGCGGCAGGTCGTTGGGATCGGTGGCCTGGCCCGGGAACGCCTTGACCAGACCCTTGACGTCCTTGACCAGGGTGTCGCCGAGCGGGCCGAGCACCGCGGCGGACTGGCCGTGCCACAGCCCGTACTCGATCCGGAAGAAGCCGGTCCAGTCCTTGGTGGCGGTGCCGTCCGGCAGGCCGCTGGCCGAGCCGTTGATCTCGCCGTCGAAGTCCTCGAAGGTGCCGTAGGCCGCGCCGAGCCGCTCGTAGTCCAGGTGGGCCGGCAGCCAGTCGGTCCTGGCCTGGGCCAGGTCGCCCGCCTTCAGATCGGCGTCGAGCTTCTCGGCCGCGGTCAGCAGGGCCGGCAGGTTCTGCTGGACGTAGCCGCGGTAGTCGTAGACCGGGTTCTCCATGTCCTGCTCGGTGACCGGCGCCACCCCGGCCGGGGCCGAACCGGAGCCGCTGACGTGATAGGTCGTCGAGTTGAGCACGGTGCCGTCGACGAAGGAGCAGCGGAAGACGTAGGCGCCGCCGGCGAGGTCGACGTTCATCGTCTCGGTCGAGCCCGGGGTCACGTCCGGGTCCTCGCCGTAGACGGCGTTGCTGGTCGGGTTGATCAGGTACACCTCGGCGGTGTTCGCGCCGTCGTTCTTGACCACGAAGGTCTGCGAGCCGGCGCTCGGGCTCGACCAGCCGGTGCCGCAGGCCTTCTCGGTGATCGCGATGGCGGTGCTGGCGGCGTCGGACGCCGGGCCGAGCGCCGAGATGGCGCCGGCGGCGACCACGGCCGGGACGGCGACGATCGAGGTGTAGACGGCCCAGCGCGGCACGCGGCGCCCCTGGGCCTGCTCGGCGGCCGCGGAGGCGGCCTCGGCCTTCCGGGCCAGCCTCGCGGCCACCGCGGCCTCCTCGGCGGCCTGACGGCCCGCCCGGCCGCCCTCAGTCGCCGCGCCGGCTGCGGGGCCGGCTGCCGCGCCAGCCGCGGCACGCCGGACACCGATGACGAAAAGCGCCATCGTCGGCACGAGGTAGAGCAGGTATCCGGAGACCTGAAGCCAGGTCATCACCGGGGTGAGGTTGAGGGTGCCGGCGACGAGCGTGGCGTACCAGGACCCGGCGTCGATCCCGTGCAGGTTCACCGCGTGCGCGGCGTAACCCGGCACGATGTTGCCCTCCTGCAGGTCCCCGAGCCCGTAGGCGAACACGCCGGCCGCGATCACGATCAGCACCGCGCCGGTGTAGGTGAAGAACTTGGTCAGGTTGATCTTCAGAACTCTGCGATACAGCCCCCAGCAGAGCACGACCGCGACCAGCACCCCGAGCCCCGCGCCGAGCGCCGGACCCCGGGCCTGCCCGGCCGACTTGGCCGTGGTCCACAGGAAGAGCGAGGTCTCCAGGCCCTCGCGGCCCACCGCGAGGAAGGCGGTGAGCGCGAGCACGTTGCCGCCGCGCGCGAGCGCCTCGGTCACCCGCGCCTTGAGATCGCCGGACAGGGCCCGGGCGTTGCGCCGCATCCAGAAGACCATGGTGGTCACGAAGCACACGGCGAGCAGCGAGAGCACGCCGCCGAAGGCGTCCTGGCCGCCGGCCGGCAGGCTGGCCGCGGTGAAGGTGAGCACGGCCGCGAAGGACAGGCTGAGCGCGACGGCCGCGGCCACCCCGGTCCACACCGCCCCGACCCGCTCCCGGGCGTCGGCCCGCACCAGCGTGGCGATGAGGATGGAGACGACCAGTCCGCCCTCGAGGCCCTCCCGCAGGCCGATCAGGAAACTGGGAAACACGGTGTTCCACATGGGCGGGGGGTCGCTCCTGTCCTTCTGTTCGGTGATTTCGGCTTATTCTTAGGAAAGCCTTACCTTATAGTTACACCCTCGAGTCTGCCAACAGACGACAGCCGGGTGAATTTCCGGCGCGGGCCCTCGAAAAGGCGGACATACCGGACGAATATCCCCGCTCGAAAAAAACTTTCCGGCCGATGTATCAGGGGCCCCGGCCCGATGCTCTTATGGATGACCGGATCGGGAAGGGGAGAGCCCGATCCGGTCGATCTGAAGGGGAGACCCGATCAGAGGTCCGGAAGGGAGATCCGGGCGAAGTGTGCCAGACCCGGAGGGGGGCTCGGAAGGGAGATCCGAGAGCAGTTCCAGGACTGGGACAGGTGGGGAACCAGGTGGGGGAGACACCGTGCCCGCCCGGTGGCCGCGAGGGGGGAACCTGCGGCCGCCGGGCGGTCGGACGGCGTCGCGCGGGATCGCGATCCCGTCCGGCGACCAGGACGTCACGGGGGTACGGCCTGCGCACCGGTCGGGATCGTCCGGCGCAGGCGGTGCAGACCAGCTTTACAGCCAGTACCGCGTGACCTAGGGAGGAAGTTGTGCGCTCGAACCACAAGGCCCGGATGGACCGGCTGATCGCCCGTCATCCGGACGCCGTGTGCATCGACGGTGCGATGCACCGCCGGGATCAAGTACTGGTGCCGGCCGAGCAGGCCGACGCGGCCGGGGAGGCGGGCGCCTCCTTCGTCGAGCGGGTCGAAACCTTCACCGACATCGGCGTGCACCGGCTCCGGCTACGGGCGAACGCCAAGGTCAACGTGCCCGAATTCGCCGCCCAGCTGCGCGACCGGCACAACTTGAGCGCCAGCGCCAACCACATCCTGCGCGGCGAACCCGACTACGTGGGCGGGCCTTTCGGCGTTCCCACCCTCAGCGCACCGGTGCCCGCGCCCGTGCCGACCGGCGAGAGCCGGACGGTCACCGTGGCCGTGCTGGACACCGGCATCACCCCGCACCCGTGGTTCACCGACACCGTCTGGTGGGACCAGGTGACGCCCGAGCAGCTGGACCCGATCTCGGCCAACTGCGACTACGAGCTCGAATCCCAGTCCGGGCACGGCACCTTCGTGGCCGGCGTGGTGCTGCAGAAGGCGCCGGACGCGCGGCTGTGGATCGAGCGCGTCCTCGACGACATCGGCATCTGCGACGAGCTGGGCCTGCTGCAGAGCCTGGGCCGGATCCGGCGGCGGGAGGAGACCACCGGCGTGCGCCTGGACGTGGTCAACCTCTCCCTCGGCGGATACGCGCACCACGACCACCCCTCCGAGCTGATCTCCGCCGCGCTGCGCAAGTTCGCCAGCCACACCGTGGTCGTGACCGCGGCCGGCAACAACGGCTCGGAGCGGGCATTCTGGCCCGCCGCGCTCAAGGACTGCATCGCGGTCGGCGCCCGGGCCCCGTTCTCCGACCGCGGCTGGTGGGTGGACGCGCACGCGCCGGGCGTGGACGTGGCCGGGCCGTTCCCGGTGCGCGGCGCCACCGGTGACATCGAACCCTCATACGCCACCTGGAGCGGCACCTCTTTCGCCGCGCCCTACGTGGCCGGCGCGATCGCCAAGCTGGCCGGCAGCAAGGACATCACCGCACGTGAAGCGGTCGAGATGCTGCTCGGCGGGGAAGCGGACCCCGAACTCGGGGTGGAGATCGGGTAACGGTCGGTATGACGCGACGGCGTGATCTCGCTAGTGTTTCCCACGCGCCCGATGAGGGATCGGGCGCGTGGGAGCGTGAGTCATGCCGTCATTCACCCCGGAGAGCCCGGATCCGAGCAACGCCGAGCTCTTGTCCGCCGCCGCCGGCGGAGACCAGGACGCCTGGAACACGCTGGTGGCGCGGTACGGACGGCTGGTGTGGTCGGTGGCCCGCAGCTTCCGGCTCTCGCCCGCCGACACCGCCGACCTCAGCCAGACCGCCTGGCTGCGGCTGGTGGAGAATCTGGGATCGATCACCGAGTCCGAGCGGCTCGGCGCATGGCTGGCGACCACCACACGCCGTGAAGCCATACGCCTGCTGCGCCGGCGCAACCGGGAGATCCCGGCCGACGAGCAGGAGGAGCAGTCCGACGAGGGCGCGGACGGCCCCGAGGAACGGATCCTGGTCGACGACGAGTACCGGCAGCTGCGGGCCGCCATGGCCCAGCTGCCCGAGCGCTGCCGCACCCTGCTCCGGGTGCTCGCGGCGGACAGCGGCGCGAGCTACGCCCAGCTGTCGGCCGCGATGGGGCTGCCGATCGGCTCCATCGGCCCGACCCGGGCCCGATGCCTGGAGAAGTTGCGAGCCCACATGTCCTGATCCCGTGCGGAAACGGGGATGCCTGAGGGGGACCGAGAATGTCGGATGACGGATACAGCGGCGAGTCCTACGCGGACGTGCGCCTGCTGGCCGCGCTGAACTCGATGTACGACCACGATGATCCGGTGCCGCCGGACGTGCTCGACGCCGCGCGCGGGGCCTTCCTGTGGCGCGACTTCGACGCCGAACTCGCCCGCCTGCTCGAGGACAGCCCGCTGGTGGGCCAGTCCACCCGGGCGGCCGGGGACCAGCGCCTGCTCACCTTCGAGGCCGAGCACCTCACCTTCGTGGTCGAGGCGACGGAGCTGGCCCACGGGCGCAAGCTCGTCGGCCAGGTGGTGCCGGCCGGCCCGCGCGAGCTGTGGCTGGAGAGCGCGGGGGGTGAACGGGCCACGGCCGAGGTGGACGAACTGGGGCGTTTCTCCTTGGCCCAGCTGCCCGCCGGCCCCGCACGGCTGCGCTGCGAGCTTCCGGACGGCACTTGCGTCGTGACTGAATGGGACACCATCTGAGAAGCTAGTCGAATGACGCCATACGCCGCGGCCGCTACCCACGCCGACGGCGCGACGAGGCTTGCCCAGGCTGAATCGCTCCTCGAGCTCGTCCACACCGATGTGAAGCTCGCGCGTGATCGAGCACTGACGCTGCTCGAACCAGGCCTCGAGGACGAGGCGGACGCGGTGGCGCTGCGGGTGGTGGGCCTCAGCCTGCGTTTCTCCGACCCGCAGCGTTCGAGCGAACAGCTCCGCCGCGCGGTCTCCCTGGCGCACCGATTGCGTCTTCCGGTACGGGCCGCGCAGGCCCGCACGACGCACGTGGTGGTGCTCTCCCAGCTCGGCCGCACCCGCGCGGCGCTGCGCGAGGCGGAACTGGCCGAGGCCGGGCTGCAGGCCGCGGTGGACGAACTCGAACTGGCCCGGCTGAGAGTCAACCACGCCCTCGTACTGCAGCGGATAGGCCGTCAGGCCGAGGCGCTGGTCCGCTTCGGCGCGGCCGAGCCGGTGCTGCGCCGGTATGGCGACGTGCGCTGGGAAGTGATGCTGCGCAACCTGCGCGGGACGCTGCTGGCCTATCAGGGGCGCAGCGATCTGGCCCTCGCCGACCTGACCACCGGGATCGAGCTGGCCGGCTCGGTAGAGCTCAAGACCGTGCTGTGCAGCCTGCATCAGAACCTCGGCTTCGCCCTACTGCGCGCGGGCCGCGTGCCGGAGGCGCTCAAGCAGATCGCCAACGCGCGCAGCCTGGCCGCGTCGATCGGCCGTCGGCAGGACAGCAGCTACGCGGACCGCGCGGACGCGCTGCTCGCGGCCGGGCTGCCGGTCGAAGCCCTGGAAGACGCCGAGCGCGCGCTGGCCGGACAGCTCGAGGCGGGCCTCGCCTTCGACGCGGCGGAGTCGCGGCTGATCGGGGCACGCGCGGCCCTGGCGGCGGGAGAACGCCCGCAAGCAGCCGAGTTCGCGGCGACCGCGCGCCAGGAGTTCACCCGGCAGCGACGCTACACCTGGGCGACCCAGGCCTGGCAGGTGGAGCTCGCGGCGCGGTTCGCCGGCGGGGAGCGCACCGCGGAGCTTCTTCGTGATCTGACTCAGTGCGTGGTCCGGCTCGAACGTGCCGGCTGGCTGGTGACACCCCAGCAGGCGCGACTGCAGGCGGCCCGGACGGCCGCGGCGCTGGGCCGCCGGACCCAGGCTGACCGGCTGTACGCGCAGATCGCGGCGGAACGGTTCAGCGGACTGTCGAATGTCAGGCTGCTGGCCTGGGAGGCGGAATACGAGCGCCTGCTGCTGCTCGGCGACCGGCCGGGGGCAGGCCGCGCGATCACCCGCGGCCTGAGCGTGCTGGCTCAGTACGCGAACACACTCGGCTCGACCGATCTGCGCGCGGGCGCGGCGTCGCTGGGCACCGGCCTGGCGACGGCCGGCCTGCGGCTGAGCCTCGAAGGCGGATCCGCGCGCAGCCTTCTGATCCGCACCGAGCAGTGGCGCGCGGCGTCACTTCGGCGCGCGCCCGCGCACCCGCCGCAGTCGGGCCGGCTCGCCGAGCTGCTCAATCTGCTGCGCGCGGTGACGAACCAGGTGACCGACGAGGGCCTGGACGGCAAGGACATCAGGCCCCTGCAACGCGAGCGGGGCCGGCTCGAGCACGAGATCAAGGACCTGGCCCGGCACGCGCCGGGCACCCACGAGGCCCCCGAGTCTCCGCTGGACCTGCGCAAGCTCGGCGACAAGCTCGGCGGCCGAGCGCTGGTGGAGTACGTGCGCCTGGACGACGAGCTGCACGCGATCGTGCTGGCCGACGGCCGCTGCACCCGCACCCGGATCGGCTCCTACCAGGCGGTGCTGGCCGAGCTGGACCAGCTGCGTTTCGCCATGGGCCGGATCGCGGCGAAGCACGGCTCCCCCGCGCTGCTGCGCGGCGCGATGGACGTCTACGACCACGCCCGCACCAGGCTCGACCAGGTACTGCTGGGCGACCTCGGCCGGCAGATATCAGGCCACGAACTGGTGCTCGTGCCCACCGGCTCGCTGCACGCCCTGGCCTGGGCCGCGCTGCCCTCGCTGGAGAACAGGGTACTGACGGTCGCGCCGTCCGCCCGCAGCTGGCTCGCGGCGGACCAGGTACCCGAGCTCTCCGGCCACGTCGCACTGGCCCACGGCCCCGGCCTCGACCACGCCGAGGCGGAGATAACGACCCTGGCCGGTTTGTATCCGGAGGCCAATGCCCTGCGCGGCGACCACGCCACCGCCCCCGCCGTGGCCGAGTCCTGGGACGGCGCCCGGCTGGCGCACCTGGCCGCGCACGGCCGGTTCCGCCGGGACAACCCGCTGTTCTCGAACCTGGAGCTCGCCGACGGCCCGCTGACCGTGTACGACCTCGAATCCCTCCGCCGCGCCCCGCGAGTGCTGATCCTGAGCGCCTGCGACGCGGCGCTGTCCGGTATCAAGCCCGGCGACGAGCTGATGGGCGTGGCCAGCGCACTGCTGACCCAGGGCTGCAAGACGATCATCGCCTCGGTGGCCCCCGTCGCCGACGAGCACACCAGAACCCTGATGCTCGACGTGCACGCCGCCCTCGCCCGGGGCCTGCGCCCCGCCCAAGCCCTCGCCGACGCCCAAGCCGCCCAAGCCAAAGCCGGCGCCCCGGCGTTCATCTGCCTGGGTGCGGGCTGAGGTCTAGCTGTAGCGCCTAACGCCCGACTCCAAACGCCTACCGCGAATTCGCCTCGCGCACGGTTTCGTCTGCCCATCACGTCGGCCCGGCTGCTGCGTTGGCGGGGTTGGCTGGAGCTTCAAGATCTCGCCTCCGGCGCGGGCCCTTCCCTCGGAGAGAGTGCCGGGTTCGTGTAGGTGCTGGCGTTAACGGGGCGAGTTGGGGTTCGGGGTGGTCAGGTGCCGGGGGCGTACTCTCTCCTCGGCCGGTCCCCGGAGGCAATCAGGAACCTGCCGGGAGCTCAAGCGGCGGTGGCTGTGGCTGGTGCTTGATTCTGCATGGCGCCGCTTGACCTCCCGGCAGAACCCTGATCGGGCTTCGCCTGCCCGACCGAGGAGAGAGCACACCCCCGAGGTCCGGTGCGAGCTGCGCTCGGGCCGATTCCCGTCGTGTGGCCCGGTCGCGCGCGGTGCGGAAGAATCCTGCATCGCCGTTCTGAGCGCTCTTCCTCTCTATCCCTTCAACGCCGGGGAACGCCCCCGAGTGCCCGGAAATCTCCAGAATCTTTGCTTTTCCCGTAAACACCGGATATGCGTCTTTTGTCAGTGGTGGCGTCTAGCATGGAAGTACGGGGGTTGTCGTTGCTTCTGGCGGGAGGGGTGGTGGTCGGGGTGGCTGGGCAGATGGTGTTGGGGGTGTGGCCGAAGGCGGTGCAGGATTTCCCTTCGGGGTGCGACCGGGCGCGATCCTGTGCAGTGTGTGAGCACGGGGTGGATCGGATCAGGGCGATGCAGAATCCTTCCGCATCGAACGGAACCGGCCTGCGGGATTCTGCCGAGAGATCAGGGATCAAGGTCGATCGCATCAAGGCGATGCACGATTCAGCAGCAAGCGCGACCCGAGCGCCGACCCTTCACGCGGATCAAGGATCGGGCTGGTCGGATCAGGGTGATGCAGGATTCTTCCGTATCGAACGCGCCGGGCCGCAGGCCGGGACCCGGCTAGAGCGCAGCTCGCACTGCTCCCCCAGGGGGTGGGCTCTCTCCTCGGTCGGGCAGGCGAAGCCCGATCAGGGTTCTGCCGGGAGGTCAAGCGGCGCGATGCAGGATTCACCATCAACGGAGACTGCCGCCGCTTGACCTCCCGGCAGGTCCCTGATTGCCTCCGGGGACCGACCGAGGAGAGAGCACACCCCCGCAACCCCACCACCCAAAACCCCAGCCCGCCCCGCCAACGCCAGCGCTTACGGAGACCCGGCACTCTCTCCGAGGGAAGGCCCGCGCCGGAGGCGAAATCTTGAAACCGCAGCCCGCCCCGCCCACGCAACGGGTGGGCGGGTGGTCACACGAAACGGGGCGGAGCGAAGCGCCCGCCCACACCACGACGACCACCCCGACCCGACAAGCCACCACACCCCACGAGCACTCAGCCGATCATCAACTCGCAGTAGTGTCCCTCACCGCAAATTTGCAGGGCTATGCAGCGAATTCCGACTCGGGACGCTAGAGCAGCGGGCGGTCGTCGTCGCCGCCAAGCCCGGACAGCTCGCCCTTGCCGTGGAGGCCGTCGATGCCGTCGACACCGTCGAGGTCGCCGCAGTCGTCCTCGTCCAAGGCCTGGGGCAGGGCGCCGGGCTCGGCCGGGCGGGGGGCTTGGGCGGGGCCGGCGGCTGCGGCGGCGAAGCCGTCGAGGTAGCCGCGGGCGCGCTCGAGTTTGGGGAAGCCGCGCAGCAGCGCCCAGAAACCGGCGCCGTGGTTGGGCTCGATCAGGTGCGCGAGTTCGTGCAGCAGCACGTAGTCGATGACGTAGTCCGGCATGCCGCGCAGGCGGTCGGAGAGCCGGATCGAGGCGTCGGCCGGGGTGCACGAGCCCCAGCGCGAGCCTTGGTTGGTCACCCACCGCACCGACTCGGGCACGGCGCGGCCGCCGAGGTAGCGGGCGGACAGGTCGGCCGCACGGCGGGCCAGCTCGGCCTCACCCGGCTTGCCGCGGCGCTCCCGGGAGGCGAGCCGGTCGAGCATCGCCCGCACCCAGCGCTCCTCCTCCCGCGCCGACATCTGCGCCGGGATGAGCACCACCGTCCGATCGCCCTGCCGGTACGCGGACACCGTGCGCCGGCGGCGCGGCGAACGGCGCACCTCCACCACGTCCGGGTCGAGCGCGACGCGGCGCGGAGGCGTCGGATCGGAAGGCATGCAACCCAACGTAGCGGTTCGGCGGCGTTTTGGGCCTCCCGCGCAGCCAAAGACTTACGAAAACTTGTGCAGGTGGACACCGCCGTCCGGAGGATTTCGAAGATTTTCTTTCTCACCAGGTGAAACGGGCCCGGCCCGGGTTATCCACCGCCGCGTCCCCAGGAAATGCCCGAAGGATCCACATACCAGCGGGGATTGTCCCAAGGTTATCCCCAGGGTTATCCACAGCCGTTCGAGCAGCGCAATTGACTCCGCGGGGTGCTCCGCCGTACCGTCGTCTGCTGAATGCGGGGCTCTCGGAAAACAGCTCGGCACCCGACGGTGGGCGATCACCAAGGGGTCGAGACGTGCGCCTGGGGGCCCCGCAGTGCTTTTCCCCTTTTCTCGCCTTCCGGCTGATTTCGGCATTCCGCCGGAGCCCGCGGCCCTCCTTTCGAGCGAGTCCGCCTCCCCCGCGCACGCACCACCCCGCACGGTCCCGCACCGGTCAGCGCGCGGATCGCGCACAGATCCGCCCTCCGCTGAGCGAGCAGTCATACAACTCACCCGAACGTGCCAAGACGCGCGCACGGCACCCCCGCCGCACGTCCGCGATGCGGGATGAGGCTCCGCTCTCGCGTATGGTGACTCTCGTCCGGGCCCCGAGCGGGGAGCGGGCGCACCAACAGCGAGAAGCACAGGAGGGCCACCATGGCCGAGACATACACGGGTGAGGCGTACTGCGTGAAGTGCAAGGAGAAGCGGCACTTCACCGGCGAGGTCAAGGTCAGCGAGTCGGGCCGGCGCATGGCTCAGGGCACCTGCCCGACCTGCGGCACCAAGGTGAACCGGATCCTGGGCAAGGCCTGATCCGTCGGATGCCGCGGTTCGCGCATCAGCTTTCCGGACGCGGGCGGGCGGTCACTCGGGCATCGGGCCCGGCTGACCCGCCCGCCCGCGTCCGTGCGTGAGCCGCGATGCGCCCGGTGCTCAAGCCCGGGATCAGCCGGCTGTGGCTCGAGCCGGGGCGGCTGCGGCTCGGCGTGGGTGCCGGCCGGGAACGGATCTACCAGCTCGAACCCGCGCTGCGGCGGCTGCTCGAGGCGTGTGACGGCACCCGGGACCTCGACGCCCTGCTCGGCTACGCCCAGCGCCTCGGCGTGGCCCGGGAGCGGGCGTCCGCCTTCATCGACCGGCTCGCGCTGGACGGCGCGCTCGACGACGCCGCGCTGAGCGCGCCCGAGTTAGCCCGAATGGGTGTATCCGAGCGGGCCAGATTGGAACCCCTCGTCTCCGCGCTCGGACTGCGGCATCCGCTGCCCGGCGGCGGCGCGCGGGCGCTGGAGCGGCGGACGCAGCGGCAGGTGGCCGTGCACGGCCTCGGCCTGGTCGGCGCCCAGGTCGCCCGGCAGCTCGCGGCCGCCGGGATCGGGGTGGTGCGGCCGGTGGATCCGGCCCCGGTCGAGCCCGGGGACACCGCGCCGGGCGGCCTCGAGCCGGCCGACGTGGGCCAACGGCGCGGCGACGCCGCCACCCGGGCGATCCTCGCCTTCACCCCGTCCGCGCGCACCACCCCCTCGCATCACCACCGCCCGCCCGACCTGGCCGTGATCGCCCCGGCCGGTCCGGACCCGGACGACCTGATCGACGAGCTGACCGCCGGGTCGATCCCGCACCTGCTGGTCCGTCTGGGTGAAGACGAGGCGCTGATCGGGCCGATGGTCCTGCCCGGCCGCACCCCCTGCGCCCGCTGCGCCGACCGCCGGCTGGCCGAGTCCGATCCGCACTGGCAGCGGGTCGCCGCCCAGGTCGGCGCGGGGACGCCGGGGTATCTCGCGCCGCGGGACGCCGCGCTCGCCACGCTGGCCGCGGCGTACGCGGTGGTGGCCGCGCTCGCGTTCCTGGACGGCCCGGACCCGGACTGGCTCGGCGTGATGTTGCGCTTCGCACACTGCGCCCCGATCCCCCGGCTGATCAGCGTCTCGGCACACCCGGACTGCGATTGCGGGGCCTTGCCTCGCGTCCTTGTCGGTCTCGACCTGCTTGAATAGCCCGTATGAGTGATTTGCCGCGCAATGCCGTCGCTCGCACCGCCAAGCTCGCGACGCTTCCGATAGGTCTGGCCGGCCGGGCCACGCTGGGCCTGGGCAAGCGCGTGGTCGGCGCTCCCGCCGCGGCCGTCGCCAACGAGGTCCAGCAACGCACCGCCGAACAGCTCTTCCGGGTCCTCGGTGAGCTCAAGGGGGGTGCGATGAAGCTCGGCCAGGCGCTCTCGGTGTTCGAGGCCGCGCTGCCCGAGGAACTGGCCGGGCCCTACCGCGGCGCGCTGACCCGGCTGCAGGAGAGCGCCCCGGCGCTGCCCGCCTCGACCGTGTACAAGGTCATGGAGCAGTCCTTCGGCCCGAAGTGGCGGAGCAACTTCGTCTCCTTCTCCGACACGCCGGCCGCCGCCGCCTCCATCGGCCAGGTGCACCGGGCCGTGTGGCGCGACGGGCGCCAGGTGGCCGTGAAGGTGCAGTACCCCGGCGCGGGCAAGGCGCTGCTGAGCGACCTGAACCAGCTCGCCCGCATCTCCCGGCTCTTCACCGTGCTGGTGCCCGGGATCGACATCAAGCCGCTGCTGGTCGAGCTGCGCGAGCGCATCTCCGAGGAGCTCGACTACGCGAAGGAGGCGGACAACCAGCGCCGCTACGCCGAGGGCTACGCGAAGGACCCGGACATCGTCGTGCCCGCGGTCGTGGCCCAGCGGGGCACCGTGCTGGTGACCGAGTGGCTCGAGGGCACGCCGCTGGCGAAGATCATCGCGGACGGCACCCAGGACCAGCGCGACCGCGCCGGGGAGCTGCTGCTCGGCTTCCTGTACTCGGGCCCGGAGAAGTGCGGGCTGCTGCACGCCGACCCGCACCCGGGCAACTTCCGGCTGCTCCCGCCGACCGTGGTCGAGGACCAGACCCAGGCCGGGCCGCAGGGGCCGTGGCGCCTCGGCGTGCTCGACTTCGGCGCGGTCAACCGGCTGCCCGGCGGCATGCCGCCGGCGATCGGCACCGCCGTCCGCTACGCGCTGCAGGACGACGCGGAGCGGGTCGCGGACATACTGACCGGCGAGGGCTTCGTGAAGCCGGGTATGAAGATGGAGCCGCAGGAGGCGCTGGACTATCTGGCGCCGCTGCTCGACCCGCTGCGCACCGAGACCTTCACCTACAGCCGGGCCTGGCTGCGCGACCAGGGCGCGCACCTGTCCAACCGGGGCAACCCGGCCGCCTCGCTCGGGCGCCGGTTCAACCTGCCGCCGGCCTACATGCTCATCCACCGGGTCAGCTCGGGCGCACTCGGCATCCTGTGCCAGCTCGGCTCGACCTTCTCCGTGCGCGACGTGCTCGGCCCCTGCCTGCCCGGGCTCTACCCGGACCCGGACGCCGAGGCCGAGGCCGAGATCGAGACCGGGCTGGAAGCCGAGTCGGAGACCGAGTCCCAGCCGTGAAACCCGGCCTGCCCGGTGCGGGCTCGGAGTCTGGCTCCGAGCCCGCACCGGGCAGGGGGTATTGGTGCTGTGTCGCTCGTGTGGTGCTCGTATATCCGCGATTCGATCTTTCACACGGCTAGCCGGGGGCCTTGCCCCGCGGCGCGACGATCGGCGCCGCGCCGCGGGGCGCTCGGATCAACCGAACAGGCGGCCGGCCAGGGAACGGCGCGCGCGCAGCGCCGCGCGCCGGAGGCGTTGCGCCTCCGCTTGTCGTAACCGCTCCCGGTGCATTTCCTGGGCTAGGTCGATGTACATGGGCTGGTACTGCATCTGCGGGGTGCTCCCTGTGGTGGGTTCGAAGAGGTATCCGGGTTCGGCGCTCGCGCCGCGCTTCGGGACGATCAAGGTCTGGGACATCGGTTCGGTTTCCTGTCGTTCGGCAGTAGGGACGGTGGTGGGGGGACGTCAGGCGTAGCGGCTCAGGCCACGACGGCGACGTCGACCTTGCGGGGACGGCCACGGGGCCGCTTGCGGGCGACGATCACGCCCTGGACGAAAAGCTCTCCGCCCCACACGCCCCACGGCTCCTTGCGCTCGAGGGCGCCCTGGAGGCAGGCCTCGCGGACGGGGCAGTCGGTACAAACCGCCTTGGCGAGCTCGACGTCGGCCGGGGACTCGGCGAAGAAGAGCTCGGGCTCGACGCTGCGGCAGGGCAGGTCGTCGAGGGCGGAGGTGGGCTCGAAGACGGTCAGCTGCATCGCTGGCTCCTTCTGGGGGCTCTGGACTACGGCGGGGCTGGACGTGCGGTCGGTCTGCTCCTGGTCGGGGCGCTCGATCATCACGGTGTTCATGTCCTTGTCGGATCGGTGGTCCCGCTCCTTGCCCGTCGCCGGCCGGTGCCGGAGAACGAATAAGGCCGCGGATCCCGGTGTTCGGGTTCCGCGGCCTGGAGGGCTGGGGCACTGACGGGCTGTCAGTGCGGCGGTCTCCAGGTACGAGGTTCCCGACCGTGGGTCAGGTGGCTCTGCTTCTTGTCCTGCTGGTCTTGCGTCTTGCTGCCGCGCTCGTCGACGGTTCCGAGAATTCCGGCGCCGGCCAGGGTGGCGGCGAAGAGTCCGAATCCGGCCATCTCCGAGCGCCAGGCATAGCCGACCTGCGGTCGCTCGTCCGCCGCCGGACGCACCGCTGCCACGGAACCGAGGCCGGCCGAGACGGCGGACACGGAGGTGGCGGGCAGGACGGACCAGTCGACCAAGGACGGAGCGAGGGCGCGCGGGCGCGGACAGGCGGCGAGGATCGCGGCCTGCTCTTCAGCAACGTGATTCAGCGTCAGCATTTGATTTCTCTCGCCCCCTTCTCTCAGCTCGGCCGCTTCCGGGGGCGAGCCGGAATCGACGCTTTGTGCGGGACCGATCCGTCCCGCGGTGCGAGTCAGAGGCTAGATCCTCGTCCTACAGACTCGCAAATGATTTTTGACCTGCGGTTTTGCCTCAGATGCGGTGAGACCCCCGGTTCGGCTCAAGAACATCCCCGGGCGCTCCCCGCGCCTCGCACCCTCCGGTGAACCTTCGGGTACGCAGAACATCCTGTCATGGGCGCTGGAGCATGTCACCCCCTGCACGCGGATTTCCTCCCCCTGCGCGGGACACGATCCGGTAAAGCGCCCCCTGGACGCCGGTGCGCCCCGGCCCTATTGTCATCCCGGCGATCTCGCTTCCGGTCGATACGGGGGTGGATGGGCCGGAAAGCGAGGCGGCGCATGCCGGTCGAGACGGATGGGCCGGACGGCCCCGATGCGCTGTTCGACGGCGGCGGCCTCGACGAGGTCGAATGGCTCGAACACGCCGACGGGGACGAGGTCGCCGCAGGTCCCGCCGCCCTTCCCGCCGGCCCGACCCGCCGCCGCGTCGCCGGCTCGCTGCTGCTGGCCGGCGCCGTGCTCGCGGCCACCGGGTACGGCGCGGCCGGTGTCTACCACCGTGACCGTGCGGCCGACCTCGTCGCCGAAGCCGCGGCCGACGAGCTGATCCTGGCCGCGCCGACGTCCGGCGGCATATCCCTGCCCGGACTCGACGGCCTCGGCCCGGCCCTCGCCCGGACCAGTCGGCTGAGCACCGAGATCGCCGTCCCGCTGGTCAATCGCGGCCCGGCCGCGGTCACCCTGCTGCCGGGCGCGACGCTGCTCGGTCCGGGCCTGACGGCCTCTCACCTGGGCGGCGACGACGCGACCGTGCTCGGACCGGGCCGGTCCACCGTGCTGCGCGGCTCCGTCACGGTGGACTGCGCCGAGAGCGGCGCGGCCCGCGACGCCGCGGCCGGGACGAGTCTGACGATCAGCGCCCGTACCTCCGGCGGCGGGCTCGGGGTGGGCACGGTGACGTTCGCGGGCTCCGCCGCGGGCTCGGTGCGCGACCGCGTCTGCGCCGTGCGCGACGGCGGGTAGGCGTCGGCCGGTCCGCGACCGGGCAGATTATCAGTGAACTGACTGGCCGGCCGGCACCGCCGCCGGCCTCGGGCCGAACGGAAGGAGGCTGAGCCGGTGATGGAAGAGACCGAGATCGAGATCGAGTTCCTCGAGTCCGAGCCGGATCCCGACGCGCGGCCGCTCGGGCCGGCGGACGGGTGGCGCCGGCCGGCCGCGTTCGTCCTGGCGCTCGGGCTGTGCGTCGGCGCGGCGTCGCTCGCGGGCGTCCGGGCCTACCGCCACGACCGGGCCGCCGACCGGGCCGCGGCCACCCTGGTGCTGCGGGTGCAGGCGACCGGCGACCCGGTCGGCCTGCCCGGCGCCGCGACGCTGGGCAGCGCGGATTCCTGGGGTGGCGACCCGAGCACGACGGTGGAGGTCGACGTCGTCAACCGCAGTCCGGATGCGGTGACCCTGCTGCCGGACGCGGTGATACGCGGTCCGGGCGTGTTCTCGGCCAGCCTCGCGCCGAGCGGCGGCGCCAGGCTCGAGCCCGGCGAGGTCGGCCGCCTCGTCGGCACAGCGCGGGTCGACTGCACCCTCCCGTCGGCGGCCGGGGTGGGCCGGGACGCGCAGAGTACCCTGCTGGTGCGCGCCCGGCTGGCGGACGGCTCCGTGGGCACCGCGCCGATCGGCTTGAACACCGGCGGCGAGTCGGTGCGCGAGGAGATCTGCCTGCAGCAGGGCGCGACGGTGGCGTCCGGCAACTTCGCCGAGTCGGCCGACCCGCTCCGGCACACGTTCACGATCTCACTGACAGCCCGCTCGCTCCTCAGCAGCCCCCTGTCGTATACCCTCACGTATCAGTATTCAGATGCGTCCCGGAACGGCGCCGCGGCAGTCGTGCCGAACACCGCCCTGGGAGCGCCGGCACCGGCCGGAACGATCGCCGGGCTGCTCGTGCCCGAGGGCCGCCTGGCCGGGGGCTTCACCTGGCCGGTGACGCAATGCCCGCTCGCCCTGCCCGAGGAGAACGTGGACGTGGAGCTTCAACTCATCGTGACCGACTCGGATCGCAAGGTGCTGCTGCAGGCGGACGAGTTCGACCTGTCCCTGCTCGCCGCGGCTGCCTGCGGCCAGTTCAACTAGGGCCGGGCCGATGGCAGCGGACTACGACGGCGAGGACGAGCAGGTCGAGTTCCTCGACCTCGGCACCGGCGGCGGCCCGGACGGGGACGGCGCCGACGAGGTCGACTGGCTCGAGGAGGCGGACGGCGAGGAGCGGGTGGCCGCCGGCCGCGACCCGCGGCGGCTGCCCCCGCGGGCGACCCGCAACCGGGCGCTGGCCTCGGTGCTGTCGCTGGCGGTGGTGCTGAGCGCGGCGATCGGCGCGGGGACGGCGGCTTACGACCGGCACCAGACGGACGTGCGCAGCGCGAACCTGGTCAGGCTCGCCGCCTCTTCCACCGCCCCTTCCATACCCGGCCTGACCGAACTGGCCTTCGCCCCGAAGTGGCACGCCATCCTGTCCGAGCAGGTGGTCGTGCCGGTGGTGAACAAGAGCCCGCACCCGATCACGCTGCTGGACGGCAGGCTCACCGAGACCGGCCTGCGCGGCGCGCCGACGCTCAAACCCGTCGGCAAGGCAGTCATCCCGCCCGAGGGCACCGGCGAACTGGGCGGCATGGTGACCGCGGACTGCACGGCGGGGTTCAGCGACATGTCGTCCGGCGCGAATCCGCAGTCCTCCGCCGGTCTCGACGGCACGACCACCGCCATGGCCTCCGTCATCGACACCGCCTCCCTCGACGCGGGCGACCTGACGAAGATGCGGGAGAGCATGGGCGCGCTACAGGTGCAGGCCCGCAGCGTGAGCGGGCACCTCGGCGAGCAGACCATCTTCCCGGAGCAGGCCGTGGGCAACACCGCCGACCGGATCTGCTCCCAGCAGGGCCGGAAGGTGGCGCAGCTGAACAAGGTGACGACGTCGGTGGATCCGAGCGCCCACACGTTCACGGTGAGCGTGACTGCGAAGTCGCTGGCCGACACCGCGCTGGAGTACGTCAGCAGCGCCGGCTTCGAGACTCTGCCCGGGGCGCTCGGACTCGAACTGGCCGGTGATTTCAGCCCCTCCAGCCAGGACGACCTCGTCCAGCCGGGCGGCTCGTTCACCGTGTCGTTCCAGATGACCGTCGTGACCTGCCCGACCTCGGCCACGTTCCACCAGGACCAGATCATGCTGAACGTGACGTTCCTGTCCGACGACTTCATGCTCTCCGGCGTGAACGAGTCGGTGGCCGCCCGGCCGCTCATCTACGGGGCCTGCGGACTCCCCGCCGACTGGCAGGGATAGGCCCGTGCGTCAGACCGCCGGCGGATCAGTCTTCGGTCTCTGTCTCGGTCTCGGCCTCGTCGGCGCCCTCGTCTGACGGAGCGTCCAACTCCAGTGCCAGCTGCGATTCCTCGCCCGCGCCGTCCCCGGCCGCCGCGCCGCCCGACCCGCCGAGCATCGCCAGCACCTCGTCGGCGTACCGCTCGAGCTTGGCCGAGCCCACGCCCGGGATCCGGGAGAGCGCGGCGCGATCGGCCGGCCTGCCCTCGGCGATGGCCGTGAGCGTGGCGTCGGTGAAGACGCAGTAGGCCGGCAGCGACTGCTCCTTGGCCTGTTCCGAGCGCCACTCGCGCAGCCGCTGGAACAGCGCCTGGTCGAGATCCGACGGGCAGTCGGCGCAGCGGCCGAGCTTGCGGTCCACCGCCTCGATCAGGGCCTTGCCGCAGACGCGGCAGCGCACCGGGCCGGACCGCTTGGACTTGCCCTGCTCCTGCAGCCCGCGCCCGGAACCGCGGCGCAGCACGCCGCCGGCCGAGCTCTCGGCCCGCGCCTCCTGCGCCTCCTTGAGCGAGTCGAGGAAGCGGGACGGCCGGCGCGAGGCCCGGCCGCCCGGGGTGCGCGCCAGCGCCCAGGACAGCGCCAGCTGCTCGCGCGCCCTGGTCACCCCGACGTACAGCAGCCGCCGCTCCTCCTCGACCGCCTCGTCCGTCTCCGCGTACGTGATCGGCAGCAGACCCTCCGTCAGGCCGACGAGGTGCACCGCGTCCCACTCCAGGCCCTTGGCCGAGTGCAGCGACGCGAGCGTGACGCCGTCGACGACGGGCGCGTGCTGCAGGGCCGCACGCTCCTCGAGCTCGTGCACGAACTCGGCCAGCCCGGCCCGCGGATGGGCGCTCTCGTACTCCTCGGCCAGCGCGGCGAGGGCGGCCAGCGACTCCCAGACCTCGCGGGCCCGGCCGGATCCGGCCGGAGCGCCGGGCGTCCAGCCGTTGCCGGAGAGCACCGCGCGCACGGCCGCGGCCAGGCCCGAGCCCGCCTCCTCCGGCTCGCCGGCCGCGGACTGCTCGGGGACCTCGGCGCCGCGGGCGGCACCGCGCATCAGCAGCACCGACTGGCGCACCTCGGGCCGGTCGAAGAAGCGCTCGATCCCGCGCACCACGTACGGCAGGTGCCGGTCGGCCAGCGCCTGCTCGTACACCTCCGACTGCGCGTTGATCCGGAACAGCACGGCGATCTCGGCCGGGCGCACCCCGGAATCGATCAGGCTCCTGATGCTCTCGGCGACGCCCTCGGCCTCGGCGGCCTCGTCCGGGTACTCGGTGTAGCGCACGGCCGGGCCGGCCGGCCGCTGCGCGACCAGTTCCAGCCGGGCCCGTGCGGCCCGGCGCCCGGCCGCGGTCTCCTGCGGGATCGCGCCGAGCAGCGCGTTGGCCACGCCGACCACCTGCGGGGTGGAGCGGTAGTCGCGCACCAGCCGGATCACGGTGGCGTCGGCGTAGCGGTCCGGGAAGCCGAGCAGGTAGTCCGGGCTGGCCCCGGTGAACGAGTAGATGGTCTGGCTCGCGTCCCCCACCACGCACAGCGACTCGCGGGTGCCGAGCCACTGCTCGAGCAGCCGCTGCTGGAGCGGGTTGACGTCCTGGTACTCGTCCACGACGAAGTGCCGGTACTGCGAGCGCACCCGGTCCGCGATCTCCGGGCGGGACTCGAGCACGCCGATGGTCAGCAGCAGCACGTCCTCGAAGTCGATGAAGCCGCGCTCGCGCTTGTGCTGCTCGTAGGCCGCGTAGATCCGGCTGACCTCGGCCGGCTCGCGCGGCGGCACCCGCTGCGCCTTGGCCACCGCGGCCGGGTAGTCGTCCGGGGCGGTCTGGGTGGACTTGCACCACTCGATCTCGGAGGCCAGGTCGCGCAGCGCGGTCCGGTCGGTCCTGACCCGGCAGGCCGAGGCGGCCTCGGCCACCAGCGGGATCTTGGACTCGA
Source organism: Actinospica robiniae DSM 44927 (assembly GCF_000504285.1). Taxonomy (NCBI): domain Bacteria; kingdom Bacillati; phylum Actinomycetota; class Actinomycetes; order Catenulisporales; family Actinospicaceae; genus Actinospica; species Actinospica robiniae. The sequence continues at coordinate 4,828,597 of NZ_KI632511.1, forward strand.
GGATCCGCGGCGGCGGGCCGCCGACCGTCTGCGGCCAGAAGTACTGCAGCTGGCGCAGTGCGGCCGAGTGGAAGGTGCGCGCCTGCACCGCGCCGGCCCCGAGCCCGCGCAGCCGGCCGCGCATCTCCCCCGCGGCCCGCGCGGTGAAGGTGACGGCGAGCAGCTGGGAGGGCTGGTAGACCCCGGCCGCCACCCCGTACGCGATGCGGTGGGTGATCGCCCTGGTCTTGCCCGTGCCGGCGCCCGCGAGCACGCAGACCGGACCGTGGAGCGCGCGCGCGACCTCGCGCTGTTCGCGGTCAAGTCCGGCCAGGAGCTCGTCGGGATCAGTCATGCCCCGATTCTTCCAGGCGGGTCCGACAACCGTGGCGGGCGGGAAGAAAAAGCCCGGGACGGCGGTTGTATCCTGCGGTTTTCCTTCACCTGCGCGAGGAGTGTGTCCACGAAGATGACGGCCCAGATCACCATGTACTCGACCCCCTGGTGCGGCTACTGCAAGCGGCTCAAGAGCCAGCTGGACCGCGAGGGCATCGCGTTCGCCGAGGTCGACATCGAGCAGAAGCCCGAGGCGGCGGAGTACGTGATGAGTGTCAACGGCGGCAACCAGACCGTGCCCACGGTCGTGGTCGTCGGCGCGAGCGGCACCCAGACGGTCATGACCAACCCGTCGCTGGCGCAGGTCAAGGCCGCCTCGGCCTGAGCGCGCGACGCGCGGCCAGGCCGCCTCGGCCTGAGCGCGCGACGCGCGGCCGCGGCGCCCGCCGTGCGGCAAGCGACGATTAGCTCGATGGCGAGTTTCTTGACGTCGAGATGAATCTTCGGCAGACTACGGCCGAGGATTTATCTCGACGTCAAGAGATTTGGGGTGGACGGTGGGACTGGCCACGCACCTGCGCAACCCGCCCGGCGGCCGCGCGGCACGCACCATGCTCACCGCGTTGTTCGTGGACCGCACCGGTTCGGGCGTGTGGAACTCGGCCGCCGTGCTCTACTTCACCGTCGAGGCCGGCTTCGACGCACGGCGGGTCGGGCTGCTGCTCGGCACCGCGGCCGTGGCCGGGGTGTTCGGATCGCCGGTGGCCGGGCGGCTCGCCGGGAGGTATCCGGCCCGCACCGTGCTGATGGGCTGCCATCTGCTGCGTCTGTGCACGCTCCTGATCATCCTTTCCAGCACCTCTTTCGGCGTGCTGCTGCCGGCCGTCGCGGTCACGCTCTTCGGCGATCGCGCCGCGAAGATGCTCGAGATGCTCTTCGCCACGGAGGTCGCCGGCACCGAACGGGCGACCTACCAGGCCCTCTCCCGCAGCGTCTCCAACGCCGCGTTCGCGCTCGGTGCCGGCGTCACCGCGATCGCGCTCGCCTTCGGTTCGCGCGACGCCTACCGGGTGCTGATTCTGTTAGACGCGCTCTCGTTCGTCGTCGCGGCCGCCTTGGTTCGCCGCATCCCGACCTCGATCGCCACCACCTCCGTCGGCCTTGCCGGAAAGCCGGCGTCTCGTCAGGAGCCGTCTACCGCAACCGAGAATCCCTGGCGCGACCGCGGATACCTCACCTTCGTGCTCTTCGACGTCTTCATGTGCCTCGACGACTCGATCCTCAATGTCGGCCTGCCGCTGTGGCTGCTCACCCGCACATCCGCGCCGCACGAACTGGTGCCGCTGTTCCTCTTCGTCAACACGGTGCTCGTCGTCGTGCTGCAGATGCGCGTATCCGCGGCCACGCGAGGGCCGCGCGATGCGACCGTCGCCGTTCGGCGCTACGGGGTGCTGCTGCTCGCGTGCTGCGGCGCACTCGCGGCGGCGCCGTCATCCGGGCCCTGGTTCGGCTCTCTGCTGCTGATCGCAGCGGCCTGTCTGGTCACGCTCGCCGAACTCATGCGGTCGGTCAGTTCCTGGGAGCTGTCCGTCTCGCTCGCCCCCGCCTCCGCCCGGCCCGCCTACCTCGGCGTGGCCGGGATGTCGCAGGCCACGCAGAAGTGCCTCGGTCCGCTCGTGCTCACCGGCGCGGTGCTGGCCGCCGGGCCGATCGGCTGGCTCGCGCTCGGCGGCGTGGTGCTCGGGATCTCCGGCGCGCAGCGTCGCAGCTGCCTGAGCAAGCTGGAGCGGATCGAGCGCGCGGCCGCCCGCGCCGCCGCTCCGGCGGACGCGATCGCCTGACCGTTCGCAGAACTTCCCATGGACAGGGCAAGACGTAGACCGGCCAGGTGTGCTTAACTCTGTGCTCACGCCGGGTTCCGCCTCAATGTCCGAACCATCAAAGGACCTGATCCGACCGGCGCGAAGCGCGGCATCCCGCGCGCGAGGGGCACCACCTGCACCAACGCACCGCACACGCAACACGCACACCGTCGTACGTACCTGCTTGTGGGCAATGGGATGGAAACTCGTGGCCAGTGTCGAATTCGCGGAGGCATCGCACCGATATCCCGGCAACCGCAAGGCCGCCGTGGACAAACTGAACCTGTCCGTCGATTCGGGTGAGTTCATGGTGCTGCTGGGAGCCAGCGGCAGCGGGAAGACCACGGCGCTGCGGATGCTCGCCGGGCTCGAGCCGGTGGACTCGGGTTCGGTCTTCATCGACGGCCGGGACGTGACCGACCTGGAGCCGGGCGAGCGCGATATCGCCATGGTGTTCCAGAGTTACGCGCTCTACCCGCAGATGACCGTCGCCGAGAACCTCGGCTTCCGGCTCTCGCTGACCGGCGCCCCGCACTCCGCGGTGGCCCGCCGGGTCCGGCGGATGGCCGCGCAGCTCGACCTCACCCCGACGCTCGAACGGCTGCCGCGCACGCTCTCCGGCGGCGAGCAGCAGCGCGTCGCGATGGGCCGGGCCATGATGCGCGAGCCCCAGGTCTACCTGATGGACGAGCCGCTCGGCGCGCTCGACGCCAAGCTGCGGGCCGAGGTGCGCGGGCAGATCTCGAACCTGCAGCGGCGCCTGGGCACCACGATGATGTACGTGACGCACGATCAGACCGAGGCCATGACCATGGGCGATCGGATCGCGGTGCTGCGCGACGGCATCCTGCTGCAGTGCGACTCCCCGCGCGTGCTCTACGAGAACCCGTCGAACGCCTACGTCGCCGGCTTCGTCGGCTCCCCGCCGATGAACCTGCTCTCCGCGCGGGTCGAGCACGACTGGGCGCTGCTCGGCGACGTCGACGTGGTGGAGCTGCCGATCGGCCGGCGCATGGTCTCCGAGCTCGCCGGCCCGGAGGTGACGGTGGGCTTCCGGCCGGACAAGGTGCGCCTCGCGCCGCCCGGGCAGGGCCTGTTCGCGCACGTGGAGCAGGTGGAGAACCTGGGCTACGTCTCGTACGCGCACTGCAACGCCGGCCTCGGCGACCGCCGCCGGGACGTGATCGTGCGCTGCGAACCCGGGATGGCGCCGAACGTCGGCACGGCCGTCGGCATAGCCGTGGATCCGAGCGAGATCCACTACTTCGAGCCGACCACCGGCCGCAGGCTCTACGCCACCCGCTGACGGCGCCTTCCCCGAAGGTCCGTCAGCCCCCTGACGACGCGCAGCGAGCCGTCGGACACCCGTGGGCCGGTGTCCGCTGAGCCGCTGCGCCACCGAAAGCCGTCACGACCGCGGTGCCCGTAGCAACCGCGTGGCGACGGCACGACGCCGTCCGGCGATGGCACGCGCTCAGGGCGCGCTGTCGCCGGGCGGCGTCCTCGTTGCGTGGACCCGGGGCTCACTCGCCCGGCGGGGTCACCCAGTCCGCGCCGAACCAGTGCTCGATCAGCGAGCGGGCGATGGAGATCCGGCCCGACGGCACGACCTCCCCGGCGGCGATGGCCGCAGCGAGCTCGGCCCGGCTGAACCAGCGCACCTCCTGCAGCTCGTCGCCGTCCGCGCGCACCCGCTCCGGGTCGTCCACCACCGCGCGGAAGCCCAGCATCAGGCTGCACGGGAACGGCCAGGGCTGGCTGCCGAGGTATTCGACCTCGGTGACGGTCAGCCCCGCCTCCTCGTGCACCTCGCGCGCGACGGCTCCCTCGAGCGACTCGCCCGGCTCGACGAAGCCCGCCAGCACCGAGAACCGGTGCGGGTCCCAGGCCGACTGCCGGCCGAGCAGCAGACGGTCCTGACGGTCCGTCACCGCCATGATCACCGCCGGGTCGGTGCGCGGATAGTGCTCGGTGCCGCACTGCGCGCACCGGCGCACGTGGCCCGAGGCCGCGAGCTGAGTGCGGTGGCCGCAGCGGGAGCAGTAGAGGTGACTGCGGTGCCAGTACTCCAGCGCCACCGCGTGGGTGAGCAGGCCGGCGTCCCGGTCCGAGAGCAGCATGCCGACCTCGCGCAGCGAGCCGGGGCGGGCGTCTCCGTCCTGACGGCCCGGCAGAGTCTCGGCGGGTACGGCGAAATAGGCCACGCCGCGCTCGTCCCGGCCGAGGAAGTAGCGGTCCCCGTCGGGCGCGTCCAGCGAGGCGAGCAGCACCAGCCGGGCCGCCGGGGCCTCCGGGCTCTCCCCCGCGGCGGAGTCGACCTCGTCCACCACCAGCGCCCGGCCCTCGCTCACCACGAGCACCCGGGTGTCCGGGTTCGACCACGCGGCCGCGACGGCCGGCTCGTCGAGCCGCAGCTCCGCCTGCCGATCCACCCCTGAGCGTGCCAACGCCAGCCGGCCCAACCGCCCGGTCAGCACGTCGCGCGGATCCGCCATGCCGGTCCCCCCTGCTCTACCCATGCGTCCATTGTCCACCGTCGCCGTCCCGGGCCCGCCCACGATCTTGGGCCCGAGAGGTCAACTCCCCGGAGCGGGGTTTTGTTCCGGGGAGCAGACCAGTCGGTATCAGCGGAGCCCGTGCTCGGCCAGGTCCTCCCAGAGGTAGGCGGCCGCCTCCGCGCCCTTGAGCAGCAGGTCCAGGTCGACCTTCTCGTTCGGGCCGTGCCAGCCGTCGTCCGGCAGCGAGATGCCGAGGAAGACCACCGGCGCGCCGAGCACGTCCTGCAGGTCGGCCTCGGGGCCGGAGCCGCCCTCGCGGGTGTAGAGGATCTCCCGCGGCGTGGCCGGGTCCTCGGCGAACGCGCGGCCGAGCGCGCGGGAGACCGACTGCAGCGCCGGGTGGTCCAGCGGGGTCAGGCAGGGGCGCACGCCCTCGCCCTCGAAGCGCACCGCCGCGGTGATCCCGGCCGGCACCCGCTCGGCGATCCAGGTCTCGAAGGCCTTGGCCACGTCCACCGGCTCCTGCCCGGCCACCAGCCGGAAGGAGAGCTTGGCGTGCGCCTCGGAGGGCACGATCGTCTTGCCGCCGGGGCCGGTGTGGCCGCCGAAGATGCCGTTGATCTCGGCGGTCGGGCGCGCCCAGACCCGCTCCAGGGTGGAGTAGCCCGCCTCGCCGACCGGCGCGGTGGACTTGGCGTTGCCCAGCCACTCCTGCTCGTCGAAGGGCAGCTTCGCGAACAGCTCGCGGTCGACCTCGGACAGCTCCACGATCCCGTCGTAGAAGCCCGGCAGGGTCACCTTGCGCTCGCCGTCGTGCAGCTGCGCGAGCACTCGGACCAGCTCGGTGATCGGGTTCGGGATGGCGCCGCCGAACGAGCCGGAGTGCACGTCGCCGTGCGGGCCGGTGAAATCGACCTCGGCCGCGATCAGCCCCCGCATGCCGGTGCAGGAGGTCGGGGTGCCCTTGGCCCACATGCCGGTGTCCGAGACCACGACCACGTCGCAGGCCAGCCGGTCGGCGTGCTCGCGCAGGAGGGCCGGGAAGTGCGGCGAGCCGCTCTCCTCCTCGCCCTCCACGATCAGCTTCAGGTTGACCGCGGGCGCGGTGCGGCCGGTGGCGGCCAGGTGCGCCTTGAGGCCCAGGGTGTGGAAGAAGACCTGGCCCTTGTCGTCCGCGGCGCCGCGGGCGTAGAGCCGCCCGTCGCGCTCGGTCGGCTCGAACGGCCCGGTCTGCCACAGCTCGAGCGGGGTGACCGGCTGCACGTCGTGGTGGCCGTAGACCGCCACGGTCGGCGCGTCCGGATCTCCGGAGGGCCACTCGGCGAACACGGCGGGCAGGCCGGCGCCGCCGCCGGTCTCCCAGACCTCGACGACGGGGAAGCCGTCGGCGCGAAGCTTCGCGGCCAGCCACTGGGCGCTGGCGCGGACATCCGCGACCCGATCGGGGTCGCTGGAGATGGACGGAATGCGCAGCCAGTCCTTCAGGTCCTCGAAGAACTCGGCGGCGTTGTCCGTGACGAATTGCCGGATCTGAGCCATGGGGCACAGCGTAACGGGTGGGACCGACGTTCACCGTCCTACCGGGCACGGCGGGCGTCGGCCCCCGCCGGTCACTGCCGGTAGGTGGAAAGGAACCGGGCCAGTCCGTCTATGGCCGCCTCGAGGTCGGCCACGTGCGGCAGGGTGACGATGCGGAAGTGGTCAGGCTCCGGCCAGTTGAACGCGGAGCCGTGCATGACCAGGGTCTTCTCCGCGTTGAGCAGGTCCATCACGAAGCGCTCGTCGTCGGTGATCCGGTAGACCTTCGGGTCCAGCCGCGGGAAGGCGTAGATCGCGCCCATCGGCCGGGTGCAGCTGACGCCGGGGATCTCGTTGAGCATCCGCCAGGTCAGGTCGCGCTGCTCGTAGAGCCGGCCGCCGGGCTCGATCAGCTGGTCGATCGACTGGAAGCCGCCGAGCGCCGCCTGGATCGCGTGCTGCACCGGGACGTTCGGGCCCAGCCGCAGGTTGGCCAGCACCTCGAGGCCCTCGAGGAAGTCGCGGGCGTGCTCCTTCGGCCCGCTGATCACCATCCAGCCCATCCGGTAGCCGGCCGAGCGGTAGATCTTGGACAGGCCGTTGAAGGTGATGCACAGCAGGTCCGGGCAGGAGAGCGCGGTGGGCCGGTGCGCGGCGGCGTCGTAGAGGATCCGGTCGTAGATCTCGTCCGAAAGGACCATCAGCTGGTTGCGCCGGGCGATCTCGACCAGCCCGTCCACCGCGTCCTGCGGGTAGACCGCGCCGGTCGGGTTGTTCGGGTTGATGATGACGATCGCCTTGGTGCGATCGGTGACCTTGGCCTCTATGTCGGCGAGGTCGGGCACCCAGCCGGCCTGCTCGTCGCAGCGGTAGTGCACCGGCCGGCCGCCGGCCAGCGCCGTCGCGCCGGTCCACAGCGGATAGTCCGGCGCCGGGATGAGCACCTCGTCGCCCTGGTCGAGCAGCCCGTTGAGCACCATCGCGATCAGCTCGGAGACGCCGTTGCCGATGTAGACGTCCTCGATGTCGACGATCGGCAGGCCGCGGGTCTGGTACGACTGCGCCACCGCCCGCCGGGCCGAGGGCAGGCCCTTGGAGTCGCCGTACCCGTGCGATCCGGGCAGGTTGCGGATGATGTCGCGGATCAGCTCGTCCGGCGCCTCGAAGCCGAAGGGGGCGGGGTTGCCGATGTTGAGCTTGAGGATCGAGTGTCCCTGGGCCTCGAGCTCCTTAGCTCGCACAAGCACCGGGCCGCGCAGGTCGTACTGGACCTCGGACAGCTTTCGCGACTGCTTGAACTCCATCGGGCACCTCTCGCTCGTCAGACGGCGATCTCGTCCGGCTCGTGGGTCGTTTCTACCAGGTATGCCGGTTCTCACGCAGCGGTATTCCACCGTTGGGGACGGCCCGGGCAGGGGTGCGCCACGGCGCGTGCCCACCTGGTCGCGGCGCGTGTCGGCTCAGTCCGGCGGGTCGATCGGCGGCAGCCGGAAGGCCTCGGAACTCTTCGTCAAGGGCTTGATGTCGCGGAAGTCGCGCTCCACCCATACGTAAGGCACGACCCTTTTTACGGCCGCGCCAGCAGTTTCTCCAGCGCCGCGCGGGTGGGCAGGGTGCGCGGGCGCACGACCTCGCCGGTGCGCACGTAGAGGAACGCGGCGCTGACCCGCTCCACCGGGACGCCGGCCAGCTCCGCCCAGGCCAGGCGGTAGACCGCGAGCTGGAGCGGGTCGGCGGCGCGGCCGCGGCCGGTCTTCCAGTCCACCACCTCGTAGTCCAGCGGGTGCTTGGTGCGGCGCCGGCCGAACGGGCGCTCGGGGTCGAGCCGGTATACGGCGTCGATGCGGCCGCGCACGATCCGGCCGCCGAGGACGAGCTGGAACGGGGCCTCGATCCGGTGCGGCGGGCGCTCGGCGAACTCGGTGCGCAGGAACGCCGCTTTGAGCTCGGCCAGGTCCGCGCCGAAGCGGTCCGCCTCGCCGGGCTCGTCCTCGGCGAACAGGTCGAGTTCGGCGTCGTCGAACAGGGCGAGCTGGCCGAAGCGCTGCTGCACCCAGCTGTGGAACTCGGTGCCGCGCCGGGCCTGCGGGGCGGGCGGGCGCGGCATCGGGCGGAAGAGCCGCTCGGCGAAGGCGTCGCGGTCCTGGAGGTACTCGAGCAGCCGGGTGGTGGAGAGCGACGCGGGCATCCGCACCTCCCGCCGCACCTCGCGCTCGCGCTGGAGTTCCGCGAGCAGCGCCTCGAGATCCGCGTCCCAGCCCTCGACGACGCGGCGCAGCTTCGGGTCCTCGATCGCCGGGTCCCGCGGCCGGGCCTGCTCCGGCAGCCGCATCAGGCCCCTGACGGCGGTGGCGGCGCCCAGCCGGGCCGCCCGCGCGGCGGAGGCGAGCGGGGCCGGCCACTCGGCCTCGGCCTGCTGCTCGCGCAGCGGGTTGGCCGTGCCCTCCTCGGGCGGCGCGGCCCACGCCTCGACCTGGCCGAACTCGTAGTCGGCCTGCAGCCGCTCGCGCAGCCCGGCCAGCGTCTCGTTGGCCGTGCGCGGCTTGCGCTGGGTCTTGCCCCAGCAGTGGCCGGAGACCAGCAGCATCGACTTCGCCCGGGTCAGCGCGACGTACTCCACCCGCTGGTCCTCGTAGCCGGCGTGCTCGCGCATGAGCAGGTCGAAGCGTTTGGCCGCGGCCGTGTTCGGCTCGGGGCCGAGCTCGGGCAGGTGCTCGCCGTCCCCGCGCAGCTCGTGCGGGAGCTTGGCGGCGTTGGAGGTGTACTTGTCCGTGCGCACCGCCGCCGCGTTCTGGTGCGGCAGCGCCACCGCCTCCCACTCCAGGCCCTTGGCCTTGTGCATGGTCAGGATCTTGACGGTGCGCTGCTCGGCCGGCGGCAGGTCCACGTCCAGGCCGCGCTCGTGCGCCGCGGCCGCCTTGAGGAACGCGCGGAACGCGGTGACCGAGGACTCGCCCTCCAGGTCGGCGAAGCCGCCGGCCACGGCCAGGAACGCGCCCACGGTCTCGGCGCAGCGCTGCCGGTAGGCGGCCGAACTGGCCGCGATCTCCACCTCGAGGCCGGTCTCCTGCAGGATCCGGTGCAGCACCTCGACCACCGGCTCGGCCAGCGAGCGCCGCAGCCTCCTGATCTCGACCGCGCAGCGCTCGAACCGGGCCAGCGCGGCCGGGCTGAACGGCAGCTCCCGGCCCGGGTCGGCCACCGCGTCGGCGAGCGAGACCACGTCCGAGGGGTCGGCGCCGAGCACCGCCTCGTCCAGCCCGGCCCGGCGCTCCTCGCCCGGCTCGCGCACCAGCTCGCGGGCGCGCCGGCCGAGCAGGGCCAGGTCGCGCGGGCCGATCCGCCAGCGCGGGCCGGTCAGCACCCGCACCAGCGAGGCGTTCGCGGTCGGGTCGTCGAGCACGTCGAGCACGGCGACGAGGTCGGCGATCTCCGGCAGGTGCAGCAGCCCGGACAGGCCGACCACCTCCACCGGCACGCCGCGGCCGTGCAGCTCGGCGTAGATGTCCGGGATCTGGTTGCCCGCGCGCACCAGCACGGCGATCTTGGACCAGTCTCCGCGCACCTGCTCGTGCATGCCCTGGATCCGCTCGCCCAGCCAGGCCAGCTCCTCCGGCTGGCTCTCCAGGAACGCGGCGCCGGCCCGGCCGCGGCCCTGGTGCTCGGCGCTGGCGCGCAGCTCGCGCACGGCCGAGTGCAGCTCGCGCAGGCCCCCGGAGCGCTCGTTGGCGAAGGCGAGCAGACGGCTGCCGCTGCGCCGGTTCTCCGAGAGCGCGTACTGCGCGGCCGGGGCGCCGTTGCGGCGCGGGAAGTGCTCGGGGAAGCGGTCGATGTTCGAGGGCGAGGCGCCGCGCCAGCCGTAGATCGACTGGCACGGGTCGCCCACCGCCGTCACCGGGTGGCCGCCGCCGAAGAGCCCCGCCAGCATCCGGCGCTGGGCCACGGACGTGTCCTGGTACTCGTCGAGCAGCACCACCCGGTACTTCTCCCGCTCGATCTGCCCGACCTGCGGCACCTGTTCGGCCAGCCGCGTGCCGAGCGCCATCTGGTCGCCGAAGTCGACGAAGTCGCCGTGCCGCTTGAGCGCGCGGTAGTCCTCGACCAGGCCGAGCAGCTCCACCCGCTCCAGCGCGACCTTGGCGATGCGCCAGTAGTCGGCGTATCCGCGCTTGGGCCGGCCGCCCTCGCGCAGCCCGCCGGCCTCGGCCTCGGCCGTGAACGCGGCGGTCCACTCGCGCAGCCGGTCCGGTTCGACGACGTGCTCGGCGAGCTCGGCGTCGAGGTCGATGACCTTCCGGGCGAGGTTGGCCACCGAGCCGCGCAGGAAGTCGAACGGGCCCTCAGCCCGGCGGACCGCGCGCGCGGCCAGGGTGTAGCGGTTGGCGTCGGCGAGCAGGCGGGCCGAGGGCTCGAGGCCGAGGCGCAGGCCGTGCTCCTTGATCAGGCTGTCGGCGTAGGCGTGGTAGGTGGCGATGACCGGCTCGCCGGCTTCTTCGTCGCCGTCCTCCAGGTCCGGGAGCCCGGCGAAGGCGCCGTCGAAGCCGGGCGCGTCCACGCCCAGCCGGGCCAGGCCCGCGGACACGCGCTCGCGCAGCTCCCCGGCCGCCTTGTTGGTGAAGGTCAGGCCGAGCACCTCCCCCGCGCCGACCGCGCCGGTGCCCACCAGCCAGACCACCCGGGCCGCCATCACCGCGGTCTTGCCGGAGCCGGCCCCGGCCACGATCACGCCCGGGTCGAGCGGCGCGGTGATCGCCTCGACCTGTTCCTCGGTGTACGGGATGCCGAGCAGGTCGCGCAGGTCGTCCGGGTCGCGCAGGGCGGGGCTCGTCCCCGGGCTCAAAGCGGCAGCTCCCGGCCTTCGGGCTGGCGCGGGCAGGCACGCCGCAGCGAGCAGTGCAGGCAGGACTTCTGCTGGTCGCCGCCGGCGTGGAAGCGCTCGGTCAGCACCGTGCCGGCCACCTCGGCCAGCAGCTTCGGCGCCCAGGCCGGGTCCTGCTGGCCGGCCAGCGCCTCCTGCCGGCGCACCACCGGCTGCTCGCCGGCCGTCTCCTCGCGCGGATAGACCAGCTCGGCGCCGGCCACCTCGCCGATCCCCGCCGCCTCGGCCGCCAGCTGATACACCGCCAGCTGCGCGCTGTGCTCGGCCTCCGCCGCGGTCTTGGCGGTGCGGCCGGTCTTGAAGTCGACCAGGTGCACCAGGCCGTCGGCGTCCGCCTCGATCCGGTCGATGAACCCGTGCAGCCGCACGTCCGCGCCGCCGGCCCGCACCGTGGTGTCGAAGCCCTCCTCGGCCGCGACGAACTTGCGCCCGTCGCCCCGGCTCTCGTGCCAGAGCAGGAAGCGCTCCAGCGCCCGGCGGGCGGCCCGGCGCTCCTGCTCGGACTGCCAGCGGGCCTCGAACGGGAGGCGGTCCCAGACCCGGTCGAGCCGGTCCATCAGCACGTCGATGTCGGCGGGCGCGGCGCCGGTGGCGACCTCCTCGGCCAGGGCGTGGAAGACCAGGCCGAAGCCCTGCGCCTGGGTGGAGGCCTCCTGCGCCGAGGCCTGCCGCTCCAGGAACCACTTGAGCGGGCACGCCTCGAGCGCCTCGACCGCGCTGGCCGAGAGCGGCACCGGCAGATCGCGGCGCACGATCGGGGTCGGGTTGTCGGTGCGCTCGTACAGGCCCCACCAGCGGCCCGGGTCGGCCGCGGGCACCAGCGGCGAGCCGTCGGCGGTCTCGGCCCCGGCGATCCGGGCCAGCCGGAGCACCGCGGCTTCGCGCAGCTGCTCGCTGACCGTGCCGGGCGGGGCGGTGGCGGCCCGGCGCAGCTCGGCGATGAGCGCGGACAGGTTCAGCGGCCGGTGCCGGACCACGCCGCCGGCCTCCACCGCCTCCGCGCCGACGAGCTCGCGCAGGAACCGGGACGGGGTCTCGCCCTCCTCGCCCTCGCCGTGCACGGCCGTGACCACGAGCCGCTCCCGGGCCCGGGTGGCCGCGACGTAGAACAGCCGGCGCTCCTCGGCCAGCAGCGCCGAGGCGGGCGGCGACGCCGTGAGCCCGGCCGGGCCGATCCGGTCGGCCTCCAGCAGCGAGCCGCGGCGGCGCAGGTCCGGCCACAGGCCCTCCTGCACTCCGGCCACCACCACGACCCGCCACTGCAGGCCCTTAGCCGCGTGAGCCGTCATCAGATGCACCGCGCCGCCGCGATCGGCGCGCTCGGCGAGGACGTCCGCCGCTATGTCCTGGGCCTGCAGACTGCTGATGAAGTCGAGGACGCCGGCGTGCCCGCCGCGCTCGCGGGCCCGGGCGGCCAGCGCGAACAGCGCGATCACCGCGTCGAGGTCGCGGTCGGCCATCCGCCCGGCCGCGCCGCCGCGGTCCACCGCCCGGCGCAGCCGGCCCGGCCAGCGCGAGGGCGCGGCCTCGGTGCCGTGCCACAGGATCCAGAGCGCGTCCTCGGCCTCGCCGCCGTCGGCCAGTGCCTCGGCGGTGGCGCGCAGCAGCAGCGCGAGCTCGCGGGCGACGCCGCCGACGGCCGGCTCGATCGCCGCCAGCACGGCCGGGTCGGCCACCGCCTCGCGGATCAGCTGCTCGGCCGGCCGCGGCAGCGCGGCCGGCGTGCCGTCCTCGCGCAGGGCGGCCTGGGCCTCCTCGGCGCGCAGGGCCCGGCCGAGCCGGCGCAGATCGCCGCTGTCGAGGCCGGCGAGCTGGCCGGTGAGCAGGGTGCGGGCGTGCTCGGGGGTGAGCGCGGCCGGCTCGGCGGCGCAGCGCAGCGCGAGCAGGAGCGTGGCGACCGCGGGCTCGCGGGCCAGCGGGACCTCGCCGGCGTGCACCTGTATCGGCACGTTGCCGCTGGTCAGCGCCCGGCGCAGGCTGACGAGCTGGTCGCCGGTGCGGGTCAGCACGGCCATGTCCTGCCAGGCGACGCCGTCCTCGAGGTGGGCGCGGCGCAGCAGGTCGGCGATGGCCGCCTGCTCCAGCGACGCCGCGGGATACGTCAGCGCCCGCACCTCACCGTGTTCCGGCGCCTCGGCCGCGGAGCGCAGCTCCCGGTGGGCGCGCACGGACTCGGCCGGCAGCCGGCTGATCGGCATGCGGCGCGCCAGCCGGCGGGAGGCCCCCAGCAAGCCCGGCCCGGCACGCCGGCTGGTGTCGAGCACGACGATGTCCGCGGGCCGGCCCGCACGGGTGCGGAAGTGGTCCGGGAACTCCAGGATGCCGCCGAGGTCCGCGCCCCGGAATCCGTAGACGGACTGGTCCGGATCGCCCACCACGACGAGCTCCGCGCCGCCCCCGGCGAGCGCTTGCAGCAGCCTGACCTGCGCCGGATCGGTGTCCTGGTATTCGTCCACGAAGACCGCGCGGTAGGTCGCGCGCAGCCGCGAGCGCAGCGGCTCGCTCTCGGCCAGCCGCACCGCGCGGTGCACGAGCTCGGCGTAGTCGAGCACGCCGCGGACGTCCGCCACGTCGAGGTACTCGCCGTAGAAGCGCGCCGCCGCCCGCCAGTCGTCCCGGTCCGCGTGCTCGGCGAACTCCCGCAGCCGCTCGGGGCCGACCCCCTGCTCGCGGGCCCGGGAGAGCACGGTACGCAGCTCGTCGGCGAACCCGCGGGTGCCGAGCGCGGCCCGCAGCGAACCGGGCCAGCGCACGCCGGCCGCGCCGCGCGGCGTGTCCCAGCCCAGGGCCGGGTCCGCGGTGCCGCGCACCAGCTCACGGATCGTCACATCCTGCTCGGGCCCGGACAGCAGCCGCGGCGGCTCGGACCACAGCCCCGGATCCAGCTGCCGGCCGAGCAGGGCGAAGCAGAAGGAGTGGAAGGTGGTCGCGCCGGGCACGCCCGCCGTCTCCCCCAGCCGGCCCGCTATCCGGTCGCGCAGCTCGGCGGCCGCGGCCCGGCTGAAGGTGAGCAGCAGGATCTGCTCCGGACGCAGCGCCCGCGGCCCCTCGAGCCGGGCCAGCACCGCCTCGACCAGCGTGGTGGTCTTGCCCGTGCCCGGCCCGGCGAGCACCAGCAGCGGACCGCCCCGGTGTTCGGCCACCCGCCGCTGCGCCGCGTCGAGCAGCGGCGCCCGCCCGGCTGCGCTCGGCGGCGCGACCAGGGTGTAGGCGGCGGTCTGGGACAACTTCGGCTTCCTCGCAGCGCTCGCGGGTGACGGGTCAGGTCACCATGACAGCACACACCACCGACAGCGCCGCAATTGACGAGGACTCACCCCGTTACGGCGCCTGAGTGCTCGAATGTCCGATTACTGCGCTTCGTCCGCTCCGTCCCACCGGCACCGGGCGAGTCGAACCCGCTCCCCGGCAAGGTCGAAGGGGGTACCCTCGGCAAGGTATTGCGCGGCGGCCTCGCCCCGCAGGTGCTCAGGCAGCCTGCCGGACGCGTTGACCACGCGCCACCACGGTACCGTCGAGCCGTACCCGGACATGGCGGCGCCCACCTGGCGCGCGGTCCCCTGTTCGAGGAGCTCGGCGATATCGCCGTACGTCATGACCTTGGCGGGCGGGATCCGCCGTACCAGTGCGAGCACGCGCTGCACGAACGGTGGCACGGGTGGCCGGGAGGTGGAACCGGTCATGGTTTTCAACCTCTAGGTGGATGAAGGGGGCGGGCGGAGACGGGCACCATGGTGTCCGGAGCCGGGGTGACCGGGGGGCTGCGGCGCGGCCGCCTCATCCCCGGGCGGGGCCCGGGCTGCACAGTACCGAGCCGGTAGGCGACTATGGAGGCGACGGCGCGCGCCGCCGTCACGGCAATACCTGAAAAGGACACAGTGGACGTCATGGACACCGAGGAGCGGGACGCGGCTCCGGCCGCGGCCTCGGCCGTCACGGACTCCGTCCCCGGCCCTGCGCCGGGACGGGCGGCAGAGCGGGCGGGCAACGTGGTCACGGTGGACGAGCCGCCGGAGCCGCGCCGGATACGGCGGCAGCCGGACCTGATGCGGCTGCTGTTCGAGGGCCTGCTCATGGTCGTCATCCTGGCCCTGGGCAAGATCGGCGTGCAGACCACCTCGGGCCTCGAGTCCGACATCCACAACGGGGTGCAGCTCGCGCCGCCGTTCCTGCTCAGCGGCATCACGGTGATCACCAACATCACCACCGCGGTGATCCCGGTCGGCCTCGCGGTCGAGCGGCTGGTGCGCCGGGACACCCGGCGGGTGGCCGACGCGGTGATCGCGGCGGCGCTCTCCTACGGGGTCACCTTCCTGCTCAACGAGTGGATCCGGTCCTCGTACGCGCCGAACTGGCTGCTGACCGAGCTGACCCGGCACGTGAGCTCGGGCACCACCTCGCCGCTGCACATCTACCTCGCCACGGTGATCGCGTTCCTGACCGTGCTGGGCTTCAACGACCGCCCGACCCTGCGCACCTTCACCTGGGTGTGCATCTGGATCTACGCCCTGGCCACGCTGATGAGCGGGGACAGCGCGCTGGTCGGACTGATCGTCACCTTCCTGCTCGGCCGGGCCGTGGCCTTCGCCTGGCGCTACGCCTGGGGCGTGGTCAACGAGCGGCCCACCGGCCAGGTCGTGGTCCGCTCGCTGCGCTCGGCCGGCCTGGTCCCGGTGGCCTGCCGCTGGCAGGGCGAGCACGAGGACGTGCGGCGCTACGAGGTGCGCTGCGCGGACGGCACCTACCTGGACGTGACCGTGCTGGACCGGGACCGGCAAGCGGTCGGCCTGCTGTACCGGATCTATCGCCGGATCAGGCTGCGCGGCCCGGCGCAGCGGCGCAACCTGTTCTCGCTGCGCCGTACGGTGGACCAGGAGGCGCTGATCTCCTACGCCCTGCGCGACGCCGGGATCAACACGCCGCGGCTGGTGGCCGTGCGCGAGCTGAGCGGGGACGCGGCGCTGCTGGCGTACGAGCGGGTGCAGTCCTGCCCGCTGGACCAGCTGCCGAAGGAGAAGGTCACCGACGCGCTGCTGATCCGGGTGTGGGAGACGGTGGCCGCGCTCGGCCGGGCCCAGATGGCGCACCGCCGGCTCGCGCTGGACTCGATCCAGGTGGACCAGCACGGCCAGATCTGGCTGACCGAGCTGCGCAACGGCGAGATCGCCGCGGCCGACCTGCAGCAGCTGCTCGACATCACCGACACCATGACCGCGCTCGCGCTCAAGGCCGGACCGGAGCGCACCGTGGCCACCGGCGCGCGGGTGCTCGGCGACGAGCGGATCGGCTCGGCCTGGCCGATGCTCCAGCCGGTCGTGCTCACCCGCTCCACCCGCAACGCCATGCGCAAGTCCAAGCACCTGCTCCAGCGCCTGCGCGAGCAGATCCTGGAGCGGCGCCCGCACGCCGAGGCCCTCGAGCCGGTCAAGCTGGAGCGGCTGAGCCCGAAGACGCTGCTGACCGTCGGGGCGGGCTGCTTCGCCGTCTACGTGCTGCTCTTCCAGCTCTCCTCGGCCAGCTCGCAGAGCGGCAAGAACCTGCTCGAGCTCTTCCTCGAGGCCTCGCCGTGGTGGCTGCTGGTGGCGGTGGTCGCCTCCGCGCTCACCTACGTGGCCGCGGCGATGGTGCTCACCGGCTTCATCCCGGAGAAGCTGCCGGTGCTGCACAACCTGCTGGTGCAGGTGGCCGCGGGCTTCGTCTCGCTGGTGGCCCCGGCCGCGGTGGGCGGGGTGGCCCTGAACACCCGGTACATGCAGAAGCGCGGCATCCCCACCGGGGCCGCGGTCAGCGCGGTCGGCGCCTCCCAGGCGGTGGCCTTCGTCATCCACATCGCGCTGATCGCCACGTTCAGCTTCATCGCCGGCCAGAACGTGGGCCGGTCCGACTCCTCCACCCTGGTCATCGCGATCCTGCTGGCCATCGCCATCCTGATCATGGTGGTGATGGCGGTGCCGCCGCTGCGCCACTTCGCCAAGGTCCGCCTCGCCCCGTTCTTCGAGGGCTCGCTGCCGCGGCTGCTGGACGTGGCGCAGAACCCGCGGAAGCTGACCATCGCGCTCGGCGGCACGGTGGCGCTCTCGCTGTTCAACGCGCTGTGCCTGTGGGCCTCGGTGCACGCGATGGCGCCGACGTCCAAGTCCCCGCACGCGATCAGCTACGCGACCGCCGCCGTGGTGTTCCTGACCGCGCAGACGGCCGGCTCCTTCATCCCGGTGCCCTCGGGCGTCGGCACGGTGGAGCTGGCGATGACCGGAGCGCTCAAGCTGGTCGGCGTGGACAACGAGACCGCGGTGACCTCCGTGCTGGTCTACCGGATGCTGCGGACCTACCTGCCGGCCATCCCCGGGTACCTCACCTTCACCCAGCTGCAACGCAAAGGCCTGCTATAGCGGCGGAAGGCGGCACGTGGCATGCGAAGGGGCCCCCGGCACGACGTGGCGTCGTACCGGGGGCCCCTTCATCGACCTCTTAGTAGATCGGCTTGCCCGGCTCGATCTGGTTGACCCAGCCGACGATGCCGCCGCCGAGGTGCACCGCGTCGGTGAAGCCGGCCGCCTTGACCAGGGCCAGCACCTCGGCCGAGCGCACGCCCGACTTGCAGTGCAGCACGATCTTCTTGTCCTGCGGCAGCTTGGTCAGCGCGTCGCCCATCAGGAACTCGTTCTTCGGGACCAGCTTCGCCCCGTCGATGTTCACGATCTCCCACTCGGCCGGCTCGCGCACGTCGATGATCTCGAGGTTCTCGCCCTCGTCGATCCACTGCTTGAGGATGCGCGGGGTGATGGTCGAGTCCTTGACCGCCTCCTGCGCCTCCTCGGAGACCGCGCCGCAGAACGCCTCGTAGTCGATCAGCTCGGTGACCGTCGGGTTCTTGCCGCAGACCGCGCACTCCGGGTCCTTGCGGACCTTGACGGTGCGGTAGGTCATCTCCAGGGCGTCGTAGATCATCAGCCGGCCGACCAGCGACTCGCCGACGCCGGTCAGCAGCTTGATGCCCTCGGTCACCTGGATCGCGCCGATCGAGGCGCACAGCACGCCGAGGACGCCGCCCTCGGCGCAGGACGGGACCATGCCGGGGGGCGGGGGCTCCGGGTAGAGGCAGCGGTAGCAGGGTCCGTACTCGGACCAGAACACCGAGGCCTGGCCGTCGAACCGGTAGATCGAGCCCCACACGTACGGCTTGTTCAGCAGCACGCACGCGTCGTTGACCAGGTACCGGGTGGCGAAGTTGTCGGTGCCGTCGATGATCAGGTCGTACTGGGCGAACAGCTCCATCACGTTGGAGGAGTCCAGCCGCTCCTCGTGCAGGAGCACGTTGACCAGCGGGTTGATCTCGCGCACGGAGTCACGCGCGGACTCGGCCTTGGACCGGCCGATGTCGGACTGGCCGTGGATGATCTGGCGCTGCAGGTTCGACTCGTCGACGGTGTCGAACTCGACGATGCCGAGGGTGCCGACGCCGGCCGCGGCCAGGTACATCAACGCCGGGGAGCCGAGACCGCCGGCGCCGACGCACAGCACCTTGGCGTTCTTCAGGCGCTTCTGCCCGTCCATCGCCACGTCGGGGATGATCAGGTGGCGCGAGTAGCGGCGGACCTCTTCGACGGAGAGCCCTTCGGCCGGTTCAACCAGCGGCGGAAGCTTCACGGGCGGTGCTGACACAGCCGGAGTCTCCTCACTCGATACTGCGGATAGGTCGTGGTAGTACGGCGCAACGATGCCATGACGACGGCTATTCCCGCCCCAGGGTCCAGGTGCTGGGAAGAGGCCGCGAAGCGGGGCGAGTCCAGCTGCTGGAATGCGGCGTTCCGCGAGTACCCAGGACAGGTTACCCGCGCGTAGGATGGCTGTGAACGCCAGCTTTCCATCAAGCCACCGTCCGTGCGGCGGCACCGGACCCGCGAGGAGCGTCGTGACCAGCAGCGCCGAAGCCCTGCCGACCGTCGAGGGGCGACCGCGGTCCATGCGGCTGCCCCGGGTGGCGCGACGCAACCAGCTGCTCGGCGCCGCCCGCGAGGTCTTCGTGGCGCAGGGCTACCACTCCGCCGCGATGGACGACATCGCCGAGCGCGCGGGTGTGTCGAAGCCGGTGCTCTACCAGCACTTCCCGGGCAAGCTCGAGCTCTACCTCGCGCTGCTCGACCAGCAGTGCGAGATCATGGTGGACAAGATCCGCAGCGCGCTCGACTCCACCCACGACAACAAGCAGCGCGTGGCCGCGACCATGGACGCCTACTTCGACTTCGTCGAGCACGAGACCGGGGCGTTCCGGCTGGTGTTCGAGTCGGACCTGACCAACGAGCCGGCCGTGCGCGAGCGGGTGGCCGACGCGCAGCTCGAGTGCGCCCGGCTGATCAGCGTGGTGATCGCGGAGGACACCGGCCTCGCGCCGGAGGAGTCGATGCTGCTGGCCGTGGGCCTGACCGGCATCTCCCAGGTGACCGCGCGGTACTGGCTGGCCAGCGGCTCGAGCGTGTCCCGGGACACCGCCTCGCTGCTGATCTCGCAGCTGGCCTGGCGCGGCATCGCGAAGTTCCCGATGGGCCACCACGGCGCCGACGGCGGGAAATAGCCCGCTGCGCCCGCGCGTTCCGCTGTGCGGGCGGGCCAGCCGTTACGCTGGCCTCAGCCTCGGGTGCGGCGGGTGCGCCGCGCCGGACGGCACCAGGCAACGACGACGGCGCGCCGCGCCCGTGGAGGGAAGTAAGACGTGGAGATCAAGATCGGCGTCCAGCATGCGGCCCGCGAGCTGTCCGTGGAGTCCACGCTGACTCCGGAGGAGGTGGCCGCCGCCGTGGCCGACGCGATCGGCGGGAAGTCCGGCCTGCTCGTGCTCGAGGACGAGAAGGGCCGCCGGGTGATCGTGCCGGCGGACCGGCTGGCCTACGTGGAGATCGGCGAGCAGACCGCGCGGCGGGTCGGGTTCGGCGCGCTCTAGAAAATCGGCGGAGGACTTCGGGGCGGCGCGGCTTCGGCCGCGGCCGCCCCGCGCTGTTCCCGCGGCCCGCGCGGCCGTGAATCATCTCAAATCCGACATATCATCCCGCTGCTGAAGTAGCCTGATCTCCATGGTCTGGGAGCTGCTGACGCTGGCGGTGTGCGGGCTGCTGGTCGGCGCGCTGGGCCGGCTGGTGCGGCCCGGCCCGGCCTCGATGTCCTGGCCGCGCGCGCTGCTGCTCGGGCTTGGCGGCGCGCTCGGCAGCGGCGTGCTGACCGCCGTCGTGCTCGGGCAGGGGCACGCGACGATCTCGCTGCTCGTCGCGGTGGGGCTGGCCGCGCTCGTGGTCGCCACCTACCGCGCCTTCCGCCGCACCCGCCGGCTGCCGCCCGGCTGACCGGCCGGCTCGGGCTCGAAGCGGGCACGGCCACGGGCACGGTCTCAGAGGCGGCCCAGCGCGTAGCGCAGCACCAGCGCCTCCCCGGCCAGCCGGCGCTCGAGCAGGGCGAGCCGGTCGGCCAGCGCCTGGTCCCGCTCGCACGCGTCGTCGAGCCGGTCTCCGGCCCACTCGTCCGGCGCCGGGTCCAGTTCGCAGCCGAATGCCTGCGCGGTCAGCCGCTGCCAGTGGTACGCCTTCGCCAGCGCCTCCCACCAGTCGGCCGGCGCCACCCGCCGCTCGGCGTCGTCGAGCCGCTCATCCGGCCCGTCCGGCCGCTCGGCGCCGGCCAGCCGGCCGTGGGCGGCGGCCGCGGAACCGGCCGCGGCCAGGCGGTCGGCGAAGTTCGGCGCCAGCGGGCCCAGCGCGGACCACCGCTCGAAATCCGCCAGGGCCCGGTACCCCGCCGACCCGGCGCCGACCTCGGCGTCCCCGTTTCGTGCGTCCTCGGACTTCCACATGTCACGCAGCGTACCCATTCGGGGGCCGCCGGGCTGGTAACATGGTGACACTGGTGGTCTCGAGGACCGCCAAGGCGGGCCCTGCGGCCCGCCGGATGCCCGGTCGGCGCCCCGATCGGCTCCGACCGCGCGGCTGTACGACGTCCTTCGACGCCCGGCCACGCGCCCATCACCCGCCTGGCATCGACGCGCAGCGCGGGCCCGCACCCGGCGCTCCCACACGTCCGGTCCGGCCCACTGCCGCCGCCGCGAGCGTACGAAGAGGTAACGATCATCAGCACCCAGACGCAGTCCCCCAGCACCGAGACCGCCGCCACCGACTCCGTCGTCCCGCTCGAGGGCTTCGGCGACCTCGGCGTCGACGCCGACATCGTCGCGACCCTGGACGCGCTCGGCATCCGCTCGCCGTTCCCGATCCAGTCCGCCACCATCCCGGTCGCGCTGACCGGCGCCGACATCATCGGCCAGGCGAAGACCGGCACCGGCAAGACCCTCGCCTTCGGCGTCCCGGTGCTCCAGCGGATCGAGCCGGCCGACCCGGCCGAGGCCCCGGCCGCCGAGCCCGAAGAGGCGGCCGCCGCGCCCGCCGCGGCCAAGTCCGGCGGCTCGCGCCGGCGCGGCCGCTCCGGCGGCTCCGGCGCCGCCGCGGCCAAGCTGCCCCCGGCCGGCGGCACTCCGCAGGCCCTGATCGTGGTGCCCACCCGCGAGCTCGCCGTGCAGGTGTGCAACGACCTCGCCGAGGCGGGCAGCGCGCGCGGGGCGCGGGTGCACGCGCTCTACGGCGGCCGCGCCTACGAGCCGCAGATCAAGGCCCTGAGCGAGGGCGTGGACGTGGCCGTGGCCACCCCGGGCCGGCTGCTCGACCTGGTCAACCAGGGCCACCTGAACCTGGGCCGAGTGCGCACGCTGGTGCTCGACGAGGCGGACGAGATGCTCGACCTCGGCTTCCTGCCGGACGTGGAGCGCATCGTCAAGCAGGTCCCGGCCAAGCGCCAGACGCTGCTGTTCTCCGCCACCATGCCCGGCGCGGTGATCTCGCTGGCCCGGCAGTACATGACCAAGCCGACCCACATCCGCGCGGCCGACCCGCTGGACCAGGGCATCTCGGTGGCCAACATCAAGCAGTTCGTCTACCGGGCGCACGACATGGACAAGATCGAGATGCTCGCGCGCATCCTGCAGGCCGACGGCCGCGGGCTGAGCATGGTCTTCGCCCGCACCAAGCGCGCCGTCGCCCGGATCACCGAGGAGCTGCAGGACCGTCACTTCGCGGTCGGCGCGGTGCACGGCGACCTGGCCCAGGGCGCCCGCGAGCAGGCGCTGCGCGCGTTCCGCAACGGCAAGGTGGACGTGCTCGTGGCCACCGACGTCGCCGCGCGCGGCATCGACGTCGAGGGCGTGACCCACGTGGTCAACTACCAGTGCCCGGAGGACGAGAAGGTCTACACCCACCGCATCGGGCGCACCGGCCGGGCCGGGCGCACCGGCACCTCGGTGACGCTGGTGGACTGGGAGGACATGCCGCGCTGGGGCCTGATCAACAAGGCCCTCGGCCTCGACTACGCGGAGCCGGTCGAGCTGTACTCCACCTCGCCGCAGCTGTTCGCGGACCTGAGCATCCCGGAGGGCGCCAAGGGCGCGCTGCCGAAGCAGGACCGGGTGCGGGCCGGCCTCGACGCCGAGGCGATCGAGGACCTCGGCGGCCCGGCCCGGCGCGGTCGCGGCGCCAAGCCGGCGGCCGAGCCCGAGCCCCGTCCGGAGCGCGCGCCGCGTCAGCGTCGGCGCACCCGCGGCGGCCACCGCCCGGAGACCGACGAGCAGGCCGCGGTGCTCGGCGCCGCTCCGGTGACGGAGACGGTCGCGGCCCCGGTGGCGGAGCCCGCAGCAGTCGAAGAAGCCGTCGCCGATAAGCCCGCGCGCAAGCGCACCCGCAAGCGCGCCACGACCGAGCCGGTCGCCGAAGCGGTCGAGACCGTCGACGCCGTCGCCACCATCGACGCGGTCGTCGCCGAGCCGGTCGCAGAGGTCGAAGAAGCCGTCGTCGAGAAGCCGGCCCGCAAGCGCACCCGCAAGCGCGTCACGACCGAGCCGGTCGCCGAAGCGGTCGAGACGGTAGACGCCGTCGCCGCGGAGCCCGTCGCCGCCGAGCCCGTCGCCGAGCCCGTCGCAGCAGTCGAAGAAGCCGTCGCCGAGAAGCCCGCGCGCAAGCGCACCCGCAAGCGTGCGGCCGTCGCCCCCGAGGCCGACGCCGCGCCGGTGCGGCCCGCGCCGGCCGAGGAGGTCGCGGCAGCCGAGCCGGTCGCCGCGGTCGAGGCTCCGGCCGAGCCCGCCCCGGCACGCACCCGGACGCGTCGTCGGGCCACCGCGCCCGCCGCGACTCCCGAGCCGCACCAGGCGCCGGCCGCGGCAGCGCCCGCCGCCCCGGCTGCCCCGGCCGCTGAAGAGCCCAAGCCGCGGCGCGGCCGCGGCGGCGGCGCGAACGCGCGCGGCGGCAGCATCAAGCTGGCGTCGGGTTCGCTGGCCGACCCGGTGACGGCAGCCGAGTCCGAGCCGGCCACCGAGTCGGCGGCGGAGCCCGCGGGCGAGCCGGCCCAGGCCGTGTTCACCCAGGAGCCGATCCTGCCGCAGCGCCCCGAGAGCGGCCGCGCGCCGCGCAAGCGCGGCGGCAAGAAGGCGGTGGCGGCGAAGTCCGCGGCCGCCTCCAACCGGGTGACCTCGGCCCTGCCCGAGGACGAGGGCACCGAGGACGCCATACTCGACGCGGTGAACGTCGGACCGGTGGCCAACCGCCGGCGGACCCAGGTCTGACGCCCCGTCCGTGCGCGGCCCGCGAGATCGGGCCGCGCCGGCGTCCGGCCGGAGTATCGCAGTACCGCGCCACACAGCACCGCAGCACCGTACGAGCGCCGAGAAGGGGGACCGCGTGTCCGTGCCGCCGACCCTGGCCCTGCCCGCCGGGACGGACCGGGTGCGGCTGTCCCTCACCGCCGGTCCGCTGGCCGCGCTCGAAGCCGCGCCGGATCCCGACGTGCCCGCCCGCGGCGAGCTGATCTGCGTGCCCGGATTCACCGGGTCCAAAGAGGATTTCCTGCCGCTGCTCGCGCCGCTGTCCCGGGTGGGCGTGCGGGTGCTCTCGATCGACCAGCGCGGCCAGTGCGACTCCCCCGGCCTGCCCGCGAACCGGCCCTACACGCTGCGCGGCTACGGCCGCGAACTCAGGGAGCTGATCGAGCAGCGGGCCGAGGCCTCGGGCACCCGCCCGCACCTGCTCGCGCACTCCTTCGGCGGCTACGTGGCCCGGCAGGCGCTGCTGGAGGGCCCGGCGCTGCCGCTGGCCTCGGTGACGCTGCTGGGCACCGGCCCCGCCGCCGTCCCGCGCCCGGCGGCCGACCGGGTGCGGCTGTTCCTGGCCGTCAGCAGCGTGATCAGCCCGGTGCGCGGCAACCGGATGCTGCTGCTCGACCGGCACCGCGATCCGCAGGTGAAGGCGTTCCTGCGGCACCGGATAAAGGCGAACGACACCAGGTCGCTGCGGGCCATCGCGCGCTGGCTGCTGACCGAGACGGACCGGACCGACCAGCTC
The DNA here is from genome assembly GCF_000504285.1 of Actinospica robiniae DSM 44927. NCBI lineage: Bacteria > Bacillati > Actinomycetota > Actinomycetes > Catenulisporales > Actinospicaceae > Actinospica > Actinospica robiniae. The sequence continues at coordinate 4,853,087 of NZ_KI632511.1, forward strand.
GCCGCGGCGCTGCGCCGGGACGCACTGCCCTGCTTCGTGATGTGCGGGGCCGACGAGCGCACCTGGCGGGCGTCAGCCCAGCGCGGCATGGCGGATCGGCTCGGCGCCCCGTTCGCCGCGGTGCCGAACGCCGGGCACTCGGTCAACGTCGAGCAGCCGGCCGAGGTGGTCGCGCGCCTGCTCGACTTCTGGGCCGGACTCGGGCCGAACGCCGCGGACCGCCCCGCCGGCGCCCACGCGCCCGCGGGCTCCTAGGCGGTCGCGTCTCAGCCCACGACCTCAGCCCACGACCGCCGGGCTCACCCCTCGTCCAGGTCCACCAGGAACGAGGTGGTCTTCCCGCCGCCCGGGGCGGCCCGCACCCACCAGCTCTCGGTGAGCGCCTCGACCAGACTCAGCCCTCGATGGTGCTCGTCCTCGGGGCCGGCGTCGAGCAGCATCGGCAGGTCCACGCAGCGGTCGGTGACCTCGCACAGCAGCCTCCGGTCCACCAGCCGGGCGTGCACGGTGATCGGGCCGGCGCCGTGCAGCACCGAGTTGGTCACCAGCTCGCTGAAGGCGACGAGGGCGCCGTACGCCTGCTCCTCCTTGCCCGGGCACTGCGCGTCCAGCCACCCCTCCAGCCAGACCCGCGCCAGCCGCGCGTGCACCGGCAGGGCGGGGAACGTCCACCACACTCCGTCCGCTGCGGGGGCGGCGGCGGAAGCCGGGGGCGCTTCGTGCATCATGGTGCGCATCGCAGACCACAACCTCTCGGTCGCAGCGGCCTGACGGTCCGCCCTTTTTTCGCGGCGCGTCAATCCGTCTTGTAGCGAAGCGTAGGCCGTGCGGGGGCGATTGCGGATGCACTTTGCATCAACGCAACTCTTTTGAGCGAAGAAAAGTCCCCTTCGGGTCCGCTCCGCGCTCCCTGTGCGCTGAAAACGAGCGCGCGCGCCCCTCCCGGCAACGCTGAAAGACCCTCCGAGCGCCCGGTGCGGCGGGCGGACGGAGGGTCTGGCACAAACCCTGCGGCAGGACCGGATCAGACCTGGTCGGCCTTCTCCAGCGCGGTGCAGCAGGTGTCCACGATCAGGCGGGTGACCAGGTACGGGTCGCAGTTCGCGTTCGGGCGGCGGTCCTCGATGTAGCCCTTGCGGTCCACCTCGACCTGCCACGGGATGCGGACCGACGCGCCGCGGTTGGACACGCCGTAGCTGTACTTGTTCCACGGGGCGGTCTCGTGCAGGCCGGTGAGCCGGTCCTGGATGCCGTCGCCGTAGCCGGAGACGTGCTCGAGCGGCTTGCCCTCGGCGCCGAGCGCCTCGCAGGCGGTGATGATCGGCTCGTAGGCCTCGCGCATCGCCTTGGTGGAGAAGTTGGTGTGCGCGCCCGCGCCGTTCCAGTCGCCCTTGACCGGCTTCGCGCCGAAGCTGATGGTCACGCCGTAGTCCTCGGCCACGCGGTGCAGCAGCCAGCGGGCGATCCACATGTGGTCGGAGACCTCGACCGGGCCGAGCGGGCCGACCTGGAACTCCCACTGCCCGGGCATGACCTCGGCGTTGATGCCGGAGATGGCGATGCCGGCGGCGAGGCAGGCGTCGAGGTGCTTCTCCACGATCTCGCGGCCGACGATGTTGGACGCGCCGACGCCGCAGTAGTACGGGCCCTGCGGGCCGGGGAAGCCGCCGCCCTCGGGGAAGCCGAGCGGGCGCTCCCCGTCGAACATGGTGTACTCCTGCTCGATGCCGAACCAGGACTCCTGCGCGGCGAAGCGCTCGGCCACCTCGACCGCCGCGGCCCGGTGGTTCGACTCGTGCGCGGTGAAGTCGATGTTCTCGACCTCGCACAGCACCAGGACGTGCTCGCCGCCGCGGATCGGGTCGGCGCAGGTGAAGACCGGCTTGAGCACCCGGTCCGAGGCGTGGCCCTCCGCCTGGTTGGTGCTGGAGCCGTCGAAGCCCCAGATCGGCGGCTCGGCGCCGTCGGCCAGAATCCTCGTCTTCGAACGCAGGCTAGCGGTGGGGCGGGTTCCGTCGATCCAGATGTACTCGGCCTTGTAGCTCACGTGGTCCTCAGCAAGGTCTTCGATGTGTCGGGGTGGCACCATCAGACTCACAGCGCCTCGTTTCCGCCTTGTTAACCCGTCGTGAACTCGACATCAATCCGGTGCCGGAGGGCGCCGATCGCGGTCCTCGTCCGTCTCCGGCCGCTCCTGCCCGGTCTCGTCGCGTCCGGAGTTCTCGCGCAGGATCGGGCTGTCGGCGTTGGCGACCACGGCCGCGATCGGCGGGACGAGGGCGGCCACCACGCTGATGATCAGGGCCGCGGGCACCGAGTAGAAGCGCACCCAGGTCCAGGCCACGATGAGCATGAGCAGGCAGACGCCCATCATCACCAGGTAGCGCGTCCGACGCCGCGCCGGGCTGACCGGCACGGGCGGCTCGGCCGGCTCGGCCCGCTCGCTCGGTTCCCGGTCCGGGCGGTAGGGCGGGACCTCCGGTCCGGGCTGGAAATGGGCCCCCTGCCGGATGCGGTGGATCACCACGGCGATGTTGCCGAGTGCGATCACGGCCAGCACGCCGAAGAGGATCGCCAACGGCAGCACGCGCAGCCAGAAACCGAAGATGCCGACGCCGGCCAGTCCGTTGGCCAGGCCGATGAAGGCCAGTACCAGCCGCATCCGCAGCGCGCTGCGGGCGTGCATCGGCTCGTCGCCGGTGCGCGGCCGGTGCTCGCGCACCTCGTGGTGGTGCCGTGGCTCCATGCTTCTCGCCACCTGTCCCGTGTTCCGGCCGGGCGCGGCGCGCGGTCGTACGCCGCGCTTCCAGCCTACGCAGGAAGGCCGATTACCCCGAGGGTCCCGCCGGTAACCGGCCGAGGCGGCGCCGGCTGGGACGGCCGGCGCCTCACCGGATCGCGAGGGACGGGTGGGATGTGACCCAGATCACGCCGGCGAAGTGAACGGAACGGTTTCGTACACTGGGCGGAGACGCTACAGTCCCTAGTGTACGAAACGGTTTCGTTTCGTTGACCGGGGCGATATCATCCGGACGACGACACGCGGCCGTCACCGGAGTCCGGCCGCGAAGGGAGCGGAGCATGGTCACGCGCGAGAGCCTTGTGGGCGCCTGTGTCCTGCCCGGCTCCAAGCGCGGCGCCGAGCGGCGCTCGGCCATCTGCCAGGCGGTCTACGAGCTGCTCGGCAAGGTCGGCTACGACCGGATGACCATGGACGCCATCGCGACGCAGGCCAAGGCCAGCAAGGCGACCATCTACCGGATGTGGCAGGACAAGCCGCAGCTGGTGGCGGAAGCCCTCGTCGAGCAGTTCGGCGACACCACGCCGACTCCGGACACCGGCAGCCTGCGCGGGGACCTGCACGCGCTGATGACCTACGCCTGCCAGACCACGGACAGCGAGATGGGCGAGGTGGTCGCGGGCGTGATGACCGCGGCCGCGCACGATCCGCGGCTGGCCGAGGTCGTCAACGAGACCATGTTCAAGGCCAAGCACACGCTGCACGAGCAGATCGTGCGCAAGGCCGTGGATCGGGGCGAGGTCCACCCGGACACCGACCCGAACCTCCTGCACGAGGTGATGCACAACATGCTCACCGGCCGCAAGCTGTGGAATCTCGGCCCGCTCGATGACGAGTACGCCGACCACGTCGTCGAGGACGTGCTGATTCCCGTGCTGACCTACCGAAAGCCCTGATCAGACCACGCGTTAAGCAACACCGATCTTCGTTCGTTCGCGGCGTGTTCGCCGCCGCGCCTTCACACCGACCGCAATTGTCGGCGGGGTGCCCTAGTGTGGGCGATCCGTCGGGGGACCGCCCGTGCCATCGATTCGAACATTTGTTCACTATGCTCTGACCTCTGGAGGGGAAAAGCTCCCATGTCCGACCTGATCCAGGCCCCAACGGCCAAGGATTCCAAGCGCTGGCTGGCCCTCGTGGTCATGCTCTTCGCGCAGCTCATGGTGGTGCTCGACGGCACGATCGTGAACATCGCCATGCCGCAGGCACAGGCGGCCCTGCACATCACCGACGCCAACCGGCAGTGGATGCTCACCGCCTACACCCTGACCTTCGGCGGCCTGCTGCTGCTCGGCGGACGCATCGCCGACTACGTGGGCCGCAAGCGGGTGTTCCTGATCGGCCTGATCGGCTTCGCGCTGGCCTCCGCGCTCGGCGGCCTGGCCCAGAACGAGGGCATGCTCTTCGGCGCCCGGGCCCTGCAGGGCGCGTTCGGCGCGATCCTGGCCCCGGCCTCGCTCTCGCTGATCACGGTGACCTTCACCGACGTCAAGGAGCGCGCCCGCGCGTTCGGCATGCTCGGCGCGATCTCCGGCGTCGGCGCGGCGATCGGCCTGGTCATGGGCGGCTGGCTGACCCAGGACTTCAGCTGGCGCTGGTGCCTGTTCGTCAACATCATCATGGCGGTGCTGGCCTTCGCCGCCGCCGTCCCGCTGCTGACCGAGTCCAAGGCGCACGGCAACACCAAGTACGACATCCCCGGCGCGATCCTGGCCACCGGCGGCCTGGCGAGCCTGGTGTACGGCTTCACCAACGCGGCCAAGACCGGCCAGGGCTGGACCTCCGGCCAGACGCTGCTGTTCCTGATCGGCGGCGCCGCGATGCTCGTCGCCTTCGTCGTGGTCGAGTCCCGGGTGGCCAACCCGCTGCTGCCGATGCGGGTGCTGTGGCACCGCAACCGCGGCGGCTCCTACGCCTCCTCGGTGCTCATGGGCGCGGGCATGATGGGCATGTTCATGTTCTTCACCTACTACTTCCAGATCTCGCTGGGCTACTCCCCGCTCAAGACCGGTCTGCTCTACCTGCCGTTCACCGGCGCGCTGATCGTGACCGCGGGCGTGGCCAGCACCATCCTGCCGAAGGTCGGCCCCCGGGTGCTGATGACCTACGGCTCGCTGGTGGCGGCCGGCTCGCTGTTCTGGCTGGCCGAGCTGAAGCTGGACTCGTCCTACCCGGCGATGATCCTGCCCTCGATGCTGCTGATGGCGCACGGCATGGGCTGCGTGTTCGTGCCGCTGGCCAACACCGCGCTGACCGGCGTGGCCGACCACGACGCCGGTGTGGCCAGCGCGATGGTCAACACCACCCAGCAGATCGGCGGCTCGCTCGGCGTGGCGATGCTCAACACCTTCTTCGCCACCGCCACCACGACCTACTTCAACAGCCACGTGGCGACGCAGGGGAAGACGGTGGCCGGCGCGCTCAGCGCCATCCACGGTTACAACGTGGCCTTCCTGGTCAGCGGGTTCCTGCTGGCCGGCGCCGCGCTGGTGGTCTTCCTGCTGATCCGCAAGGACGACGAGCCGGCCGACGCGATCACCACCGGCGGCGCGTTCCCGGCCGACCGCCCGGTGGTGCACGTCGGCTGACCTCCAGCGGCCGAGTGCCCCAGGGCAAGACGGAGGCCCGCCGGACCTGCACGGTCCGGCGGGCCTCCGCGCGTCTGTCGGCGCCGGCGGATCAGGCGTTGGAGCTGAACACCGGGTAGAAGGCGCCGGACTGGCCGGACGCGGTCGGGTGGTAGGACTCGTCGAGGTCCAGGATGTTCACCGAGTGCAGCCAGGAGCTGCTGTCGCAGATCTCGTGGCCGGAGAAGGCCGAGCGCACGTCGCCGAACACGAAGCCGTACTTGGCCGCCTCGGTCTTGATCACGCCGTCGAGGACGTCCGCGGCCTGGTTCAGGTCGGTGCGGTCGGTGGTGCTCAGGCCGATGCAGGAGGAGGACTTGGACAGGTCGTAGAACTCGGGGTAGTCGAGCACGACGACGCGGGCGTTGGGCGAGACCGACTGGATCTTCGCGTAGACCGCGTCGAGCTTGGCCGGCAGCTGGCTCTGCGCCTCGCTCTCCGCGGTGTTGATCGCGCTCACACAGGTGCTGGTGCTGTCGAGCACGCAGGTCTCCATGACGTTGGAGAAGCCGACGTCGTTGCCCCCGATGGTGATCGAGACCAGCGTGGTCGCACTGCTCAGCGCCGAGATCTGGCTGGAGAGCACGTCCGAGGTGGTGGCCCCGGAGCAGGCCACGAAGGTGAAGGACGAGGGCGCGTTCGCGTTCGTCCACAGCTGCGAGTACGCCTTGGTGCTGCGGTCGCAGGAACCGCTGCTGCTCGTGTAGCTGCCGGAACCGACGCCGGAGGAGTACGAGTCGCCGAGCGCGACGTAGTTCACCGAGGCGGCGTGGGCGGCGCCGGCCCCGACCAGGCCGAGCGCGAGGGTGGCGCCGACCGCGACGGCCGCGGGGATGGCGCGGCGGACGATCGTGGGCATCATGGTCACTTCTTCCTTCTTAAGGGACAGCTCTCGCTACTGAAGTAGCTATGAATCAGCGCTGTTACAAGACTGTTCTGGAATCTTTACGAACCGTCACAATCGGCCGCGCCGGGCACCCGGCCCGCCACCTGCGCGCCGGGGCGCGAGCCGTCCTCCATCATGTCGGTGTGAGGATTTTCGACATCGTGCTCGGCTCGGTCGTGGTGATCGGCACCTGGATCTCGGCCATGGCCAACCTGGTGGTCCCGCGCGGCCTGCGCTCGCGCTACACCCGGCTGATCCGGGACGTGGTGCGCTGGCCGTTCCAGCTGGTGGCCGACCGCCGCGACACCTTCGAGGGCAAGGACCTGATCCTCGCCTGGGCCGCGCCGCTCTCGATCCTGGCCACGCTGCTGAGCTGGCTGGGCGCGTCGGTGATCGGCTTCGGCTTCATCCTGGCCGGGATCAGCGACCGCGGCCTGGACAAGGGCCTGCTGCAGGCCGGTTCCTCGGTCTTCACCCTCGGCTTCCTCAGCAGCGCGGAGACCCGGCAGACCTTCGTCGACTTCGCCGCCGCCGCGACCGGCCCGGTGATGATCGGCCTGCTGGTCGGCTATCTGCCGGCGATGTACAGCGCGTACTCGGAGCGGGAGGCCGAGGTGACGATGCTTCAGTCGCGGGCCGGGGTGCCGGCCTGGGGCCCGGAGATCCTGATGCGGCACGTGCAGATCCCGGGCCTGCTCACCCAGCTGCCGGTGCTCTACGAAGGCTGGGAGCGCTGGGCCAGCCAGATCGCGGAGAGCCACACCAGCTATCCGGTGCTGATCCACTTCCGCTCGCCGCGGGCCACCCGCAACTGGCTGATCGCCCTGCTCGCCATCATGGACGCGGCGGCGCTGGAGCTGGCGGTCAACCCGTCCAAGCCGAAGGCGCCGATGCGGATGGCGCTGCGGGCCGGGTTCACCTGCCTGCGCGAGATCGCCGACGTCGAGGGGATCGGCTACAACCCGGACCCCGATCCGGACGACGACATCGACCTGACCTACGCCGAGTTCGAGCAGGGCATCGACATGCTGCGCTACAGCGGCTACTCGATGGAACGCGAGCCGGAGGAGGCGTGGGCGCACTTCCGCGGCTGGCGGGTGAACTACGAGGCGCTGGCGTACGAGCTCGCCTATCGGATCGACGCGGTGGCGGCGCCCTGGTCGGGCCCGCGCCGGACGCAGCGTCAGGTGCTCTCGGTGCGCACGCCGATCGACCGTCAGCCCACGATCAAAGCCAAGTCGGGCCACTGACGCTCCGCCGGCGGGCTCAGTCAACGCAGGGCACTCCGGGCGGTGGCGTGAGCGCGACGACGGGCGCGGGGGTGGAAGTGGGAGTGGAGGTGGCAGCCGAGGCTCGCACGGGGCTCGAGTCGGGGGTCGGTGCGGCCGGGTGCGTCGGCGCGTTGCTCGCCGCGTGTGTGGCCATCGGCAGGCTCAGCGGGTCGGCCCCGCCGTCCTGCGCCTGCGCCTTGCCCGAGGCGCCCGCGCCCTGGCCGCTCAGCAGGCTGTGTGTCACCGCGCGGATCTGAGCCGGGTCGACGAGGTTGACCGCCTGGCCGCCGACGTTGGCGAAGCCCTTGATCGGCAGGGTGTAGAAGCGCACGTCGCCCGAGGTCACCGACCCGGACTGGCGCAGGAAGGTGAGCGGGTCGAAGCCCGCGTCCACCACCACGTCCCGGTGCGCCACGTCGAGCAGCGCGCCGAGCTTGCCGAGGTCGCCGAACACGCCGGCCGCGTCCAGCTTGGCCACGGCCGAGGCCAGGAAGGCCTGCTGACGGTGCGTCCGGTCCAGGTCGCCGCCGGCCAGGTTGTGCCGCTGCCGGACGAAGGCGAGCGCCTGCTGGCCGTCGAGGGTCTGCACCCCGGCCGGGAAGTTCGCGCCCGAGTAGCCGTCGTGCGCGGGCTGGCGCAGGCAGACGGTGACCCCGCCGAGCGCGTTCGCCAGGTCGTAGAACCCGGCCAGGTTGATCTCGGCGAAGTGGTCCACCTGCACGCCGAGCAGCGCCTGCACGGCCTCGATCGCGGCCTTGCGCCCGGCCTCCCGGCCCAGCTGCTCGAGCTGGGCGGGGTCGGTGGTGCCGGCGTCGTGGGCCTTGACCTCGGCCGCTGCCTTGGCCCGCCCGTACGCCTCCTTGATCTTGTGCTTGCCGAGGCGGTCCGGCAGGTCGACGTAGTCGTCCCGGGGGATGGAGAGCGCGGTGGCGCGCGATCCGTCGGCGGGCACGTGCAACAGGATCAGGGTGTTGGTGTTGTAGCCGCCGATGTCGCTGCTGGACCCGGCGTGCAGCTTGTCCAGGATCGCCGCGGGCAGGTCGTTGCCGCTCATGTCCTTGCGCGAGTCCAGGCCCATCAACAGGATGTTCTGGTCGGCGTCGGCCGGCCGGCCGAGCCCGGCCAGCGCGTTGGACGTGGTGAGCGAGCCGACCACGGCCCGCTCGAAGAAGTACCCGGTGCCCGCGCCCAGCAGCACCAAAGCCGCCGCGGCCCCGAAAAGCACCCGCCCGCTCATCCGCATCCCGCGCGGCAGCCGCAGCCGGGCCACCGGCGAGCGGACCGGGCGCGGCCTGCGCGGCGATTCGGCCACCCCAGCTCCCGTCGACGCTGCTGCTGACAAACGTTCGTTGACCAGGAGTCTAGGAACGCGACCGCCGCTCTCCCGGGCAGGCGCGAGGGAAGCTCACCCGTACGGAGGCGCCGCGACGCCCGGGCTGGTGGCCGCATATGCGATCGGCATATACTCCATATGTACGCTCCTCGCCCGGAAGGAGACCTTCATGACCATGACCTCCATCGACGTCGATGACGAAGCACTCGCCGCCGCCATGCGCGAGCTCGGCACCACGAACAAGAAGGACACCGTCAACGCGGCGCTGCGGGAGATCGCCGCGCGTTCGGACCGGATGAGCGCTTTCCGCCGTCTCGCCGGGCGTCCGACGAACGAGGCGGACGCCGTCGACTACTTCGCCCGTCGCGCCGCCGCCAAGGGTGAGGCGTGACAGCACGGTTCCTGCTCGACGCCTCCGCCTATTGGCGGCTGATGCAGAACCCCGAACTCGCCGGCCGGTGGGCCGACGCGATCGACGCGTGGGAACTCGGCCTGTCCTCGGCCACCCGCACCGAGATCCTCTACTCCGCGCGGAACGCCGCCGACCGCGACCGTATGTCCGAAGACCTCGACGCCATCGCCGAGCCGGTCGCGGTGCCCAAGGACGCTTTCGGATGGATCGACACCGCGCAGTACAAACTCACCCTCGCCGGAGCACACCGTTCGGCCGGCGTGGTCGATCTGATCCTGTGCGCCACCGCGGCTACGCGGCGCCTGGCGATCCTGCACGATGACAGGGACTTCGACACCGTCGCGCGCATCCTGCCCGAGGTCACGGCCCTGCGTATCACCGCTCCGCGTTCCTGACGGCGCTCGCGGGCGCGCCGGGCGCGCGGATCGAGCCCTCACCCGTTCGGCTGCGGGCTTTCCTCCGGGGGGTGATTTATGTTACTGATGGGTACGAGAGCCGTACACCTCCGGCCCATCACTGCGCCGGGCACCACAAGCGCCCGGCCCGCATAACGAAAGGCGGCAACGGTGCCGTCCAGTGCGACCCCGCCTCCGACGCTGCGCGAATTGACCGGGCAGCTGCGCGAACGCCTCGCCGAAGTGCGCCTCGGCGGCGACGAGCGTTCCCGGGCCCGGCACCTGGCCCGCGGCAAGCTGCTGCCGCGCGACCGGGTGGACCGGCTGCTCGACCCGGGCTCGCCCTTCCTCGAACTCGCCCCGCTGGCCGCCTACGGCCTCTACCGCGAGCACGGCGGCCCCGTCCCCGCGGCCGGGCTGGTCGCCGGGATCGGCCGGGTGTCCGGGCGCCCCTGCGTGATCGCGGCCAACGACGCCACGGTCAAGGGCGGCACCTACTACCCGATGACGGTCAAGAAGCACCTGCGCGCCCAGCAGGTGGCCGCGGACAACCGCCTGCCGTGCCTGTACCTGGTCGACTCCGGCGGCGCCTACCTGCCGCTGCAGGACGAGGTCTTCCCGGACCGCGAGCACTTCGGCCGGATCTTCTTCAACCAGGCCCGGCTCTCCGGCGCCGGCATCCCGCAGCTGGCCGCGGTGCTCGGCTCCTGCACCGCGGGCGGCGCGTACGTCCCGGCGATGAGCGACGAGACGGTGATCGTGCGGAATCAGGGCACGATCTTCCTCGGCGGCCCGCCGCTGGTGCGCGCGGCCACCGGCGAGGTGGTCACGGCCGAGGAGCTCGGCGGCGCGGACGTGCACACCCGGCTGTCCGGGGTGGCCGACCACCTCGCCGAGGACGACGCGCACGCCCTCGACCTGCTGCGGGCCGCCGTGGCCACGCTGCCGCCGGCCGAGCCCTGGCTGCGCCCGGAGCCCGTGGTCGAGCCCGCGTGCGACCCGGAGGAGCTCTACGACCTGGTCCCGGCCGACCCGCGGATCCCTTACGACGTGCGCGAAGTGATCCGCCGTGTGGTCGACGGCTCGGCCCTGCACGAGTTCAAGGCCCGCTACGGCGAGACCCTGGTGTGCGCCTTCGCCCGGATCCAGGGCTACCCGGTCGGCATCCTGGCCAACAACGGCGTGCTGTTCGGCGAGTCCGCGCTCAAGGGCGCGCACTTCATCGAGCTCTGCCAGCAGCGGCGCGTCCCGCTGCTGTTCCTGCAGAACATCAGCGGTTTCATGGTAGGCAAGGACTATGAGAACCGGGGCATCGCCCGCGACGGCGCGAAGCTGGTGACCGCGGTGGCCTGCGCGACCGTGCCCAAGCTGACGGTCGTGATCGGCGGCTCCTTCGGCGCCGGGAACTACGGCATGTGCGGCCGCGGCTACGACCCCCGGTTCCTGTGGATGTGGCCGAACGCGCGGATCTCGGTGATGGGCGGCGAGCAGGCCGCGATGGTGCTCGCCACGGTCCGCCGCGAGGGCCTCGAGGCGCGCGGCGAGACCTGGGCCGCCGAGGACGAAGAGGCCTTCAAGAAGCCGATCCGGGACCAGTACGAGACCCAGGGCTCGCCGTACTACTCCACCGCGCGGCTGTGGGACGACGGCATCATCGACCCGCTCGACACCCGGCGCGTGCTCGGCCTGGCGCTCGCGGCCACCGCGTACGCCGAGCCGGAGCCGGTCGGCTACGGCGTCTTCCGGATGTAGGGGCGGAGCATGAACGAGACTCAGACGGCACCTGACCGGCAGGCGCGGATCACGACCATACTCGTGGCCAACCGCGGCGAGATCGCGCTGCGGGTGATCCGCTCGGCCCGGGCGATGGGCCTGCGCACGGTGGCGGTCTACTCCGACGCCGACGCCGCCTCGCCGCACGTGCGGGCCGCCGACACCGCGGTCCGGCTCGGCCCGGCCCCCGCGGCCGAGTCCTACCTGGACATCGCCGCCGTGCTCGAGGCCGCCCGCGCGGCCGGCGCCGACGCGGTGCACCCGGGCTACGGCTTCCTGTCCGAGAACGCCGGCTTCGCCGGGGCCTGCCGCGAGGCCGGGCTGGTGTTCATCGGCCCGTCCGCCGAGGTGATCTCCGCGCTCGGCCGCAAGGACGCGGCGCGCGACCTCGCCGAGCGCGCCGACGTGCCGGTGCTGCGCGCGTACCCGGCCGGCCAGGTGCCCGCGGAGGTCTTCCCGGTGCTGGTCAAGGCCGCCTCGGGCGGCGGCGGCAAGGGCATGCGGATCGTGCGCGACCCGGCCGACCTGCCCGACGCCCTCGCGTCCGCCGAGCGCGAGGCCGTCTCGGCGTTCGGCGACGGGACGGTGCTGGTCGAGCGCTACCTCGAGCACGGCCGGCACGTGGAGGTGCAGATTCTGGCCGACAGCCACGGCACCGTCCTGCACCTCGGCGAGCGCGACTGCTCGGTGCAGCGGCGGCACCAGAAGGTGGTGGAGGAGAGCCCGGCGCCGACCATCAGCCCCGCGCTGCGCGAGCGGCTGCTGGAGGCGGCGGTGCGGCTGTGCCGCGAGGTCGGCTACGTCAACGCGGGCACGGTCGAGTTCATCGTCAGCGGAGAAGAATTCTTCTTCCTCGAGGTGAACACGCGGCTGCAGGTCGAGCACTCCGTCACCGAGCTGGTCACCGGGCTCGACCTGGTGGAGCTTCAGATCCGGGTGGCGCGCGGCGAACCGCTCCCCCGGCTCTCCGCGCGCCCCGACGGACACGCGATCGAAGTCCGCGTCTACGCCGAGGACGCCGAACACGGCTTCCTGCCGCAGGCCGGCTCCGCCGAACGGGTGCTCTGGCCGGCGGCCGCCGACCCGGGCTCCCTGCGCGTCGACACGGCCCTGCGAAGCGGCGGCGAGGTCACCGCGTACTACGACCCCATGGTGGCCAAGGTGACCGCGCACGGGGCCGACCGCGAAGCCGCCCGGCGCGCGCTGCTGGACGCGCTCGAAGCCACCGAGATCAGCGGCCTGATCACCAACCTGCCGTTCCTGCGCAAGCTGCTGGGCTCGGCCGAGTTCGCCGACGCCGTCCTCGACACCTCCTGGCTCGACACCCATCCGGACCTGCCGTTCCACCCCCGCCTCGACCCGGACGGCCCCACCCCCTTCGACGTGCGCGACGGCTGGCGGCTCGGCGCCGCCCCGGCTCCGGCCCGGGCCCTGGCCGACCGCTTCGGCGGCCCCGGCGAGGCGGCCGCCGACGCCGACGGCACGGTGCGCGCGCCGATGCCCGGTACGGTGCTCGCCGTGAAGGCGAGCGTCGGCCAGCAGGTGGCCGCCGGCGAGCCGCTGGGCGTGCTGGAGGCGATGAAGATGGAGCACACGCTGACAGCCCCCTGCGACGGCCGGGTCACCGAGGTGGGCGCCGCGGTCGGTGAGCAGGTGCCGTTGGGGCACCGGCTGTTCCACGTGGAGGTGGGCTGATGATCCCCGGACTGCCGCAGAAGCTGAGCCAGCACGGGCTCCCGCAGCGGGTGACCGTCTACGAGGTCGGCGCCCGCGACGGCCTGCAGAACGAGGAGGCCCTGGTGCCCACCTCGGCCAAGGTCGAGTTCATCGAGCGGCTCGCCGACGCCGGGCTGTGGATGATCGAGGCCACCGGCTTCGTGCACCCGAAGTGGGTGCCGCAGCTCGCCGACGCGGACGAGCTGATGCCGCTGCTCGCGCAGCGCAGCTTCAACGACCACACCCGCTTCCCGGTGCTGGTGCCCAACCGGCGCGGCCTGGTGCGCGCGGCCGCCGCCGGCGTCACCGACATCGCCGTGTTCGCCTCGGCCACCGAGACCTTCGCCGCGAAGAACCTCAACTCGACCATGGCCGACTCCATGGCCGAGATCGAGGCGACGCTGCAGCAGGCGCTGGCCCGCGGCATGCGCGCCCGCGGCTACGTCTCGATGTGCTTCGGCGACCCCTGGGAGGGCCCGGTGGCGCTGCGCAAGGTCACCGACGTGGTCGCGCGGCTGATCGAGGCCGGCTGCGTCCAGGTGAGCCTCGGCGACACCATCGGCACCGCCACCCCCGGCCACGTCCGTACCCTGATCGACGCGCTGGAGCGCCGCGGCGTCGCCCGGGACCGGCTGGCCGTGCACTTCCACGACACCTACGGCCAGGCGCTGGCGAACACGTACGCCGCGCTGCAGGCCGGGATCGCCACCGTCGACTCCTCCGCCGGAGGACTCGGCGGCTGCCCCTACGCCGAGTCCGCCACCGGCAACCTGGCCACCGAAGACCTCGTGTGGATGCTCGACGGACTCGGCATCACCACCGGCGTCGACCTGGGCAAGCTGGTCGACGTCTCCGGCTGGATGGCCCGCATCCTGGGCCGTCCCAGCCCCTCGCGCGCCGTACGGGCCCTGACCGGCCGTACGAGCGCCGACCCCGCCCCTTCCACCACCACCGTGAACGGAAACGGATAACGGATGACCGCCCTGCTCGATCCCAGTCTGCCCGCGGAATACGAGGATCTGCGCAAAGCCGTCGAGGCCTTCGCCCGCGAAGAGGTCGCCCCCGTCATCGGGGACTACTACGAGCGCCACGCCTTCCCGTACCCGATCATCGCCGCGATGGGCCGGATGGGCCTGTTCGGGCTGCCCTATCCGAGCGAGTACGGCGGGATGGACGGGGACTACTTCGCCCTGTGCATCGCGCTGGAGGAGCTGGCCCGGGTGGACTCCTCGGTGGCGATCACGCTCGAGGCGGGTGTGAGCCTGGGTTCGATGCCGGTCTTCCGCTTCGGCACCGAGCAGCAGAAGGAGCACTGGCTGCCGGAGCTGTGCCAGGGCGAGCGGCTGGCCGCGTTCGGCCTGACCGAGCCGGAGGGCGGCTCGGACGCGGGCGCGGTGAGCACCCGGGCGGGCGAGGACGCGACCACCGGCAGCTGGGTGATCAACGGCTCGAAGTCGTTCATCACCAACTCCGGCACCGATATCACGTCCCTGATCACGGTGATGGCGGTGACCGGCCGCGAGCCGGACAACCGGCCCGAGCTCAGCTGCGTGCTGGTCCCGGCCGGCAGCCCCGGGCTGACCGTGGAGCCGGCCTACTCCAAGGTGGGCTGGTGCGCCTCGGACACCCACGGCCTGGTCTTCGACAACTGCCGCGTGCCGGGCGAGAACCTGCTCGGCGAGCGCAGCCGCGGCTACGCCCAGTTCCTGCGGATCCTGGACGAGGGCCGGATCGCGATCGCCGCGCTGGCCACGGGTCTGGCCCAGGGCTGCGTGGACGAGTGCCTGCGCTACGTCAAGGACCGCTCGGCCTTCGGCCACAAGATCGGGGAGTACCAGGCGATCCAGTTCAAGATCGCCGACATGGAGGCCCGCGCGCACACCGCCCGGCTGGCCTGGCGCCACGCCGCCGGCCTGCTGCTGGCGGGCAAGCCGTTCAAGAAGGAGGCCTCGATCGCGAAGCTGGTGGCCTCCGAGGCGGCGATGGACAACTCCCGCGAGGCCACCCAGATCTTCGGCGGCTACGGCTTCATGAACGAGTACGCGGTCGGCCGGTTCTACCGGGACGCGAAGATCCTGGAGATCGGCGAGGGCACCAGCGAGGTCCAGCGGCTGCTGATCGCCCGGTCCCTCAACCTCGCCTGAGGTACCTCCTTAGGGCCCTACGGCAGCCACCGGTGAACGGCCGCACGCACCTGGGAAAACTCCTTACGCCGCAGGGCCGGGCGCTCGACTAGGGGGTACGGCCGGGGTGCCTAAAGGCCGGGGGAAACTGGTAGCCTGTGCGAACCCTGAGGGGGGGAAATCACCAGTACGTCAAGGAGAAGAGCCACACATGGCCGAGACCCTGCAGGAAGCCCTGCTCGCCCCGGACGTCCGCCCCAGCGTCCTCGCCGATACGGTGACCCTGGTCGACGAGGAGGTGTCGGAGAAGGGCCTGATCATCAAGGGCGCCTACAAGACCGTCAACACCTTCGCGTCCGGCGTCGTCAAGGATGTCATCGACGCGCTTCTTCCGGACTTCCTGGAGAAGCTGCAGCCGTACTGGGTGGACTTCGCGGCCAACGGCGGCGGCAACTTCGGCGACTACCTGGCCGCGCGCGGCGAGGAGGTCTCCGAGGCGCTGCTGTCGGTGACCGACGCGCGTGCCGCGAACTCGGAGCGTGCCCCGCTGCGCAAGGCCTACAACGCCGTGCGCCCGAGCGGTGTCAAGAACGTCGAGTCCGCCCTGCCGCGGCTCGGCGCCCTCGTACAGAAGTACGCCGCCTGACACGAGCAGGCAGGCGGGAAGCGGCAGCGCGAGCTGCGCGGATCGCCGACTAGTTCCGATGCGCGCGTAGGCCGCCGCGGATACGGGTGCACAGGAACGAAGAACGAACGACTAGGGTCGGATGTGGCGGGGATGTCCCGGGGTATCCGATTTTGTCAGTGCCTCCTGAGATAGTCAGGGAAGTGACCTAGGGTCACCTGATGACTACTCAGGAGGCATTGCCATGTTGAACCAGATCGACCTCGAACTCGCCGCCAACTCCGGCCCCGCCTGGCTCGCCGAGGACGGCGTCCCGGTGACGGTGTCCTTCGTCGCCGAAGCCGTGCGGTTCGAGGGTGAGGAACTGTGCTTCCTCACCAACGGCAGCGTCGTGCGCACCGTCCCCCGCCGCGAGGTAGCGGCCCTCAGCTGGCGCGGCGGAGTCCGCGGCCGCCCCACCGACCCGCGCAACGCCGGCCTGCCGTGGACGGACGAGGAGCGCGACCAGCTCACCGCCGAGGTCCACGGCGAGCTGAGCTGGGCCGAGATCGGCCGCCGACACGAGCGATCCAGCAGCGCCGTGCGGATGGAGGCGGTGAAGATGGGCCTCGCAGAGCTCTGAGGGTCCCTCCTCGGCCTACGGGTGACGCGGCCTAGGGGCGGCGCGTCCCAAGGGTGACGCGGCGCTGGAGGCAGCGCGGCCCAGGGGTGGCGCGGCCTAGGGGTGGCGCGGCCTCACTCAGTCCTCGCCGTAGAAGAGCCGCTCGAAGGTGGTGCGAGCGCGGCGGGAGCGGCGGCGGTGCGTGTCGAGCAGCGCCTCGCTGTCGATGTACTCGCCTAGGTAGCGGGCGATGCCGGCGAGCTCGCGAGCGTCCGTCGGGACTTGGTCGCCCGGCCGTCCGCGCACGATCGTGATTCCGTTACGCAGCAAGGAGGTGCGTGTCCAGGCTTCATCAAGAAGTTCCGCGTCTTCGGCGTCGAGCAGCCCTATCGCGGCCGCCGCGGCGAGGGTGGCGCGCGTCCCGGTGCGACGCAGTTCGGCGTGTGCGGCTCCGTGGCGCAGTTGGAGGAGCTGGGCGATCCATTCGATGTCGGACAGGCCGCCCGGCCCGAGCTTGGTGTGCAGCATCCGGTCCGCCCCGCGCGGCAGCCGCTCGGACTCCATCCGCGCCTTGAGCGTGCGGATCTCGCGCACCTCGGCCTCGCTCGGCCCGTTTTCGGGGTAGCGCAACGGATCCACGGCCGCGATGAAGCGGGCCGCGAGGTCCGCGTCGCCCGCGACCGGGGCGGCGCGCAGCAGCGCCTGCGCCTCCCAGCCGGTGGACCAGCGCTGGTAGTACGCGGTGTACGAGGCCAGCGTGCGCACCAGCGGGCCTTGCCTGCCCTCGGGTCGCAGGTCGGCGTCGATGAGCAGCGGAGGGTCGGTGCTCGGCGTCTGCAGCAGGGCCCTGAGTTCGGTCGCGACGGCGAACGCGGCCGACGCGGCGGCCTGCTCGTCCGCGCCCGGCAGCGGCTCGTAGACGAACAGCACATCGGCGTCGGAGCCGTAACCGAGCTCCGCGCCGCCGAACCGCCCCATCCCGATGATGGCGAGGCGCATCAACGGCGTCTCGCGGTCGGGGCGGAAGGCGAACACGGCCTCGAGCGCGCCCTGCACCGTGGCTGCGGCGACGTCCGTCAGCGCGCGCCCGATCGCGTCGATCCGGGCGTCCGTGGGGTGCGCGGCCTGCGCGTGCGGGGCGAAGGGATTCAGCGCGGAAAGTGTCGCGCCGTCAGAGTCCGCCGGGGCAAGGGACGTAGTGTCCTGCGCTCCGTCGGCATCGACTGGTGCCGGCTCCGGCGAGTCCGCGCGCGTCCCGGCGTCGGGCACCGCAAGCCCGTCCGCGCGCGCCCCACCTGCCGGCGTCGGCTGCGGCTCCTTCTCCGGCACGTCCACGCGCACGAGATCGCCTTCGTCCAGCAGGCCGAGGATGTCGGCCGCGGCGATGCGCAGCAGTTCCCGTCGGCGCACGGCGCGTACCGCGGCGACAGCTTGCGACGCGTCGCTCGCCCGCTTGACCAGTGCCGTCAGCTCGGTGGCCAGCGCGGCGCGGGAGGGCAGGCGCAGCCTGCCTTCCGGCAGCTGCGCCACCGCGTCGGGGGCGCGCATCAGCAGATCGGGCAGGAAGCCCCCGGAGGCGAGCAGCCGGGCCAGGCGCGAGGCCGTCTCGCCCTCGTCGCGCAGCGACCGCAGGTACCACGGCGTGCTGCCCAAGGCGTCGGAGAGCCGGCGGAACGCGAGCAGTCCGGCGTCGGGGTCCGGCGCGTCGCCGAACCAGCCGAGGAAGACCGGCAGCAGCGTGCGCTGGATAGCCGCGCGGCGGCTCAGTCCGACGGTGAGCGCGTCGATGTTCGCCAGCGCCCCGGCCGGGTCCGCGTAGCCGAGCGCGGTCAGCCGCGAGCGGGCCGCCGCGACGGAGAGCCGGCCGGCTTCCGCCGTCTGCGCCGCCGAGCCGGGCAGCTGCACGGCCGCCGCGTCCAGCCGCGCGACGGTGGAGAGCAGCGGGCGGTAGAACAGCTTCTCGTGCAGCTGTCGCACGGCCCTGGCATGCGCCTGCCAGGTGCTGCGCAGCTGGCCCGCCGGATCCGAGTTGAAGCCCAGAGACCTGCCGATCCGGCGCAGTGACGCCGGATCGGTCGGCATCAGATGCGTGCGTTCGAGGCGGAACAGCTGGATCCGGTGCTCCACGGTGCGCAGGAAACGGTATGCCTCGCCGAGCTGGTGCGCGTCCTGCCGGCCGACGTATCCGCCTGCCGCCAAGGCTTCGAGCGCCTCGAGTGTGCCGCGCCGCTGCAGGGTCTCGTCGCCTCGGCCGTGGACGAGCTGAAGCAGCTGGATGGCGAACTCGATGTCGCGCAGTCCGCCCGGACCGAGCTTGAGCTCCCGCTCCACGGCGGCCGTCTGCGGCGCCCCCGAGTTGCTCCCCGCGGCATCCGTGGCGCCGGTCGCACCCGGCGCCGTGCGCAGCGCCGCGGCCGCGTGGTCGACGACGCGTCGGCGCATCGCCCGCACGTCCTCGACGAAATGCTCGCGCTCCACCGCCGACCAGATCAGAGGACTGACGGTGGCGATGTACGCCTCGCCCAATTCCCGGTCGCCCGCGATCGGCCGCGCCTTGAGCAGCGCCTGGAACTCCCAGGTCTTGGCCCAGCGGTGGTAGTACGCGGCGTGGCTCGCGAGAGTGCGCACCAGCGGTCCGGACTTGCCTTCGGGCCGCAGCGCCGCGTCGACCTGCCAGATGCTGCCCTCCGCGGTCGCCTCACCGCAGATCCGCATCAGCGCCGAGGCCAGCCGGTTGCCGGTGCGCAAGGCCTCGTACTCGTCGACGGGGGTGTCGTCGGGGCCGATTCCCGGCGCCGCCACGAAGATCACGTCCACGTCGCTGACGTAATTCAGCTCCCTGCCACCGCACTTGCCCATGCCGATCACCGCGAGCCGGCAGGGCGCGGCGTCCGCCGGCAGCTCGGCCCGGGCGATGGCGAGGGCCGCCTCGATCGTCGCGCCGGCCAGGTCGGCGAGCTGTCGGCCCACCTTCACCATCGCGGCGCCACCGCTCACGTCCATTGCGGTGACCCGCAGCAACCCGCGGCGGTAGGCCACCCGCAGGGCGTCGGCCGCCTCGGCGCCGGCCAGATTCGCCCGGGGCTCCAGCTCGGCCGGATCGGCACCCACCGCGGTCAGCAGCACCCCGCGCAGGTAGTCCGGATCCGAGGTCAGCTCGTCCACCTCGAACTCGTCGAGCTCGTGCCAGGCCTCCGGATGCCGGGCCAGGAAGTCGCCGAGCGCGGCGCTCACGCCGAGGACCCCGAAGAGCCGGCCGCGCAACGGCTGCGAGGCGGCTAAGGTGGCACGCAGCACGTCCGCCTGCTCCCGCGGGAGGGCGTCGAGCACCCGGGCCAGGGATCCGAGCGCCGTGTCGGGATCCGCGCAGCGGCCCAGACTCTCCAAGAACACCGGATCCGGCGCCAGGGTGTCGAAGGCGGGCGCCGCGAGGCGCCCGGCGGCGGCCTCCGGATCCGCGAAACCACGGCGGGCGAGTCGGCTGAGCTGGGATTCGCGTTCCCGTTGAACGGCCACGCCTCGACCTTAACCACACTCCGGGCCTTCAGCCAGGCCGGGAGTGGGCAAGATCGCCCGCTATGACGCGGATTCTGAGATAGTTCGCTCGAAAGAGTCATTCCCCCCGCGACTACCCTCCGCTGCGCTACGGTGACGCCATGCGCGATATCACTGTGGCTTCCACCCCCGATTACACCGTCCGCACGCCCCGGACGCCCGCCGCCCCCGGGCTGCTCCCGCGACTGAACAGCGAGAGCGCCCCGGTGCCCGCCTCGGCACTGCCGCGCGACCGGGCCGCGGCCCGCCCCCGCGAACGCAGGACCCTGACACGAGCCGACTGGATCGGCACCGCCGTCGAGGCGCTCGCGCGCGACGGCCTGCGCGCGGTGGCGGTGGAACCGCTGGCCGAACGGCTCGGCGCCACCAAGGGCAGCTTCTACTGGCACTTCCGCGATCGCAATGCCCTGCTTCAGGCGGCGGTGGAGCACTGGGAGCGCACCGCGATCGACGAGGAGCTCGAGCGGCTCGAGGCCATCACCGACCCGGTCGAGCGGCACACCGCCACGGTGGCCACGCTCAACGCCTCGCCCAAGGACGTGAAGATCTTCATGGTCCTGCTGTGGAACGCCGACCATCCGGTGATCGGGCCGGCCGTCGAGCGGATCGTGCACAAGCGGATGGCGTTCTCGCAGCGGCTGCGCGAGCAGGCCGGCCTGAGCCCGGAGCAGGCCGAGCGCTCCGCTCTGCACGCCTACTCCGTCTGGCTGGGTCTGCAGCTGCTGCGCCAGGCCGTGCCGGGGCTCATCCCGCAGGAGATGAACGGCGAGAACCTCGCCGACTACGTCGCCGAACTCGGCCGGATCGCCGTCGGGCTCTAGCCGTCCCGCCCGCAGGGCGGACGGGACGCCATCCGCGCGCCTCCCCCGCGCGGAGCACAGCCCCGCCGGGCGCCGCGGTTTCTCAGAGCACCGGCAGGTACCGGCCCAGTTCGAACGCGGTGACCTGCCGCTCGTACTCGGCCCACTCGGCACGCTTGTTGCGCAGGAAGAACTCGAAGACGTGCTCGCCGAGCGTCTCCGCCACCAGCTCGCTGCGCTCCATCAGCGCCACGGCTTCGTCGAGGGAAGCCGGAAGCGGCTGGATGCCCAACGCGCGCCGCTCGGCCCGCGTCAGCTTCCAGACGTTGTCATCGGCGCCGGGAGGCAGCTCGTAGCCCTCCTCGACACCCTTGAGCCCCGCGGCCAGCAGCACGGCGTAGGCCAGGTAGGGGTTGCAGGCGCTGTCGAGGGACCGTACCTCGATCCGGGTGGACTGGCTCTTGCCCGGCTTGTACATCGGCACGCGCACCAGCGCGGACCGGTTGTTGTGACCCCAGCAGATGTAGTTCGGGGCCTCTCCGCCGCCGGAGAGGCGCTTGTACGAGTTCACCCACTGGTTGGTGACGGCGCTGATCTCGCCGGCGTGCCGCAGCAGGCCGGCGATGAAGGACCGGCCGACCTTGGACAGCTGGTATTCGGAGCCCGGCTCGTGGAAGGCGTTGCGGTCGCCCTCGAACAGGGACAGGTGCGTGTGCATGCCCGAGCCCGCGTGGTCGGTCAGCGGCTTGGGCATGAATGAGGCGTACACGCCCTGCTCCAGCGCGACCTCCTTGACCACGAGCCGGAAGGTCATGATGTTGTCCGCGGTCGAGAGCGCGTCGGCGTAGCGCAGGTCGATCTCCTGCTGGCCCGGCGCGGCCTCGTGGTGGCTGAACTCGACCGAGATGCCCATCGACTCCAGGTGGGTGATCGCCTGCCGCCGGAAGTCGTGCCCGACGCCGTGCGGGGTCAGGTCGAAGTAGCCCGAGGAGTCCACCGGCACCGGGGCCAGCCCGCCCGCGGTCTCCGCCTTGAACAGGAAGAACTCGATCTCGGGGTGGGTGTAGAAGGTGAAGCCCTTCTCCGCCGCCTTGGCCAGCGCCCGCTTGAGCACATACCGCGGGTCGGCGTAGGACGGGGTGCCGTCCGGGGTGAGGATGTCGCAGAACATCCGGCCGGTGCCCGGGGATTCGGCCCGCCAGGGCAGGATCTGGAAGGTCGAGGGGTCCGGCTTGACCAGCATGTCGGACTCGTGGATGCGGGCGAAGCCCTCGATGGCGGAGCCGTCGAACCCGATCCCCTCGGCGAAGGCCTGCTCGAGTTCGGCCGGCGCGACGGCGACGGACTTGAGAAAGCCCAGTACGTCCGTGAACCAGAGACGGACGAAGCGGATGTCCCGCTCCTCCAGGGTCCTCAGCACGAACTCCTGCTGGCGCTCCATGATCCACTCTCCGGGTGACCGAGTTCCTTCAATCCGCACCCACACTATCCCGCCCGACAGTTACCGCCACGTAAACAGGCGCGGGTCAGTGCTCGGCCTGCGCCGGCAGGCCGGGAAACAGCTGTAGGCCCCTGGACCGTTTCGGGTCCGGGGGCCTACAGCTCTACGGGTTGCGCGGCGGCGTCCTACTCTCCCACCAGGTCTCCCTGGCAGTACCATCGGCGCTGGCGGGCTTAGCTTCCGGGTTCGGGATGGGACCGGGCGTTTCCCCGCCGCCATGACCGCCGCACGTCATTCAGGTTTCCTAGCAACTACTCCCGGGCGGGAGCGGCCGGGTACCTGTGAACCGGCTAGTGGATGCGAGCAAGCAGAAGATCAAGAAAGTCTATGTTGGGGTGTGTAAGCCCTCGGCCTATTAGTACCGGTCCACTCCACACCTCACGGCGCTTCCATGTCCGGCCTATCAACCCCATGGTCTCTAGGGGGCCTTACCCACTCAAGGTGGTGGGAGGACTCATCTCGAAGCAGGCTTCCCGCTTAGATGCTTTCAGCGGTTATCCCTTCCGAACGTAGCCAACCAGCCATGCCCCTGGCGGGACAACTGGCACACCAGAGGTCCGTCCATCCCGGTCCTCTCGTACTAGGGACAGCCCTTCTCAATCCTCCAACGCGCGCAGCGGATAGGGACCGAACTGTCTCACGACGTTCTAAACCCAGCTCGCGTACCGCTTTAATGGGCGAACAGCCCAACCCTTGGGACCTACTCCAGCCCCAGGATGCGACGAGCCGACATCGAGGTGCCAAACCATGCCGTCGATATGGACTCTTGGGCAAGATCAGCCTGTTATCCCCAGGGTACCTTTTATCCGTTGAGCGACGGCGCTTCCACCAGCCACCGCCGGATCACTAGTCCCAGCTTTCGCTCCTGCTCGACCCGTCAGTCTCACAGTCAAGCCCCCTTGTGCACTTACACTCGCCACCTGATTGCCAACCAGGCTGAGGGAACCTTTGGGCGCCTCCGTTACTCTTTAGGAGGCAACCGCCCCAGTTAAACTACCCACCAGACACTGTCCCCGATCCGGATCACGGACCCGGGTTAGACACCCGAGACGGCCAGAGTGGTATTTCAACAACGACTCCACCATGGCTGGCGCCACGACTTCACAGTCTCCCACCTATCCTACACAAGCCGCCCCGGACACCAATATCAAGCTATAGTAAAGGTCCTGGGGTCTTTCCGTCCTGCTGCGCGAAACGAGCATCTTTACTCGTAGTGCAATTTCACCGGGCCTGTGGTTGAGACAGTCGGGAAGTCGTTACGCCATTCGTGCAGGTCGGAACTTACCCGACAAGGAATTTCGCTACCTTAGGATGGTTATAGTTACCACCGCCGTTTACTGGCGCTTCAGTTCACCGCTTCGCCGTGAGGCTGACGGGTCCCCTTAACGTTCCAGCACCGGGCAGGCGTCAGTCCGTATACATCGCCTTGCGGCTTCGCACGGACCTGTGTTTTTAGTAAACAGTCGCTTCCCGCTGGTCTCTGCGACCCACACCAGCTCGGAGCGCGAAGCTCGTCACCAGCACGGGTCCCCCTTCTCCCGAAGTTACGGGGGTATTTTGCCGAGTTCCTTAACCACAGTTCACCCGAACACCTCGGTATTCTCTACCTGACCACCTGTGTCGGTTTGGGGTACGGGCCGCCGTGTCCCTCGCTAGAAGCTTTTCTCGACAGCATAGGATCATCCACTTCGCCCCTACGGGCTCCCCATCACATCTCAGCCTTGATGACTGGCGGATTTGCCTACCAGCCGGCCTACCTGCTTGGCCCGGGACGACCACCGCCCGGGATGAACTACCTTCCTGCGTCACTCCATCGCTCGCCTACTACCCGATCAGGTCACCGGCCTCCCACCGCTTGGCCCGAAGGCTTCCACGATCTTCAGCGGGCTTAGTATCACGGGGCTCGGCCCTTGCGGTCCACAGCGGGTACGGGAATATCAACCCGTTGTCCATCGACTACGCCTGTCGGCCTCGCCTTAGGTCCCGACTCACCCTGGGCGGAACAGCCTGGCCCAGGAACCCTTGGTCATTCGGTGCCACCGATTCTCACGGTGGATTCGCTACTCATGCCTGCATTCTCACTCGCATGCCCTCCACGACTCCCTCACAGGGCCGCTTCACCGGACATGCGACGCTCCCCTACCCAACACCACACCTGGCCCCGGAACGACCCGGGGCGGGCTCATGGCATTGACACGACTTCGGCGGCGTACTTGAGCCCCGCTACATTGTCGGCGCGGAACCACTTGACCAGTGAGCTATTACGCACTCTTTCAAGGGTGGCTGCTTCTAAGCCAACCTCCTGGTTGTCACCGCGGTCCCACATCCTTTCCCACTTAGCACGCGCTTAGGGGCCTTAGTCGATGTTCTGGGCTGTTTCCCTCTCGACCATGGAGCTTATCCCCCACAGTCTCACTGCCACGCTCAACGTACCGGCATTCGAAGTTTGGCTGACGTCAGTAACCTGGTCGGGCCCATCGGCCATCCAGCGCCCTACCTCCGGCACGCACACGCAACGCTGCACCTAAATGCATTTCGGGGAGAACCAGCTATCACGGAGTTTGATTGGCCTTTCACCCCTAACCACAGGTCATCCCCCAGGTTTTCAACCCTGGTGGGTTCGGGCCTCCACACCGTCTTACCGGCGCTTCACCCTGCCCATGGCTAGATCACTCCGCTTCGGGTCTAGAACGCGCGACTATAAACGCCCTTATCGGACTCGCTTTCGCTACGGCTACCCCACCCGGGTTAACCTCGCCACGCGCCGCTAACTCGCAGGCTCATTCTTCAAAAGGCACGCCGTCACGGCCTCACCGCTACCGGTGAGACGACGCTCCGACGGATTGTAGGCACACGGTTTCAGGAACTCTTTCACTCCCCTCCCGGGGTACTTTTCACCCTTCCCTCACGGTACTCGTGCACTATCGGTCACCAGGAAGTATTCAGCCTTACCAGGTGGTCCTGGCAGATTCACACGGGATTTCACGGGCCCCGCGCTACTCGGGAACAGCGCCACGAGCCTGCAGCATGTCGTCTACGGGACTCTCACCCACTACGGTCGGCCACTCGCATGCCGTTCGACTACACCACAGGTTTCTTACTCGTCGGATCGCCGGCAGACGATCCAGGCACGTCCCACAACCCCTCACACGCAACCCCTGCCGGGTATCACACGCACAAGGTTTAGGCTAGATCCGCTTTCGCTCGCCACTACTCACGGAATCACATGTTGTTTTCTCTTCCACCGGGTACTGAGATGTTTCACTTCCCCGGGTTCCCTCCACTCGCCCTATACATTCAGGCGAGGGTGACACCCCATGACGGGTGCCGGGTTCCCCCATTCGGACACCCCCGGATCAAAGCCCTCTCGGCGGCTCCCCGGGGCCTATCGCGGCCAGACACGTCCTTCATCGGCTCCTGGTACCAAGGCATCCACCGTGCGCCCTTAAACACTTACACACACAGAGAACAGACTTGATTCGCCGCTCAAAGGCGGCGATATTCAGATGCTCGCATCCACTATCCAGTTCACAAACACCCCACCGAACCCCAGACCACCAAGGCCACCACCAGACCCCGCACGAAACGTGCAGGCGGTATAGCGCCCGATCCGGACCCGGACGAAGAACCAGCCAGAGGCTGCCCCTTCAGGACCCAACAGCGTGCCACAGAGCTCCCGAAGGAGACCGAACCGTCGATGTTTCCACCCATGAGCACCGCCACCGGACACTCGCCGGTGAAGCGGGTCTGGCCCCCACGACGGCCACTACAGCCGGCGGAAGCGAGAAGCTCCTTAGAAAGGAGGTGATCCAGCCGCACCTTCCGGTACGGCTACCTTGTTACGACTTCGTCCCAATCGCCAGTCCCACCTTCGACCACTCCCTCCCTAAAAGGGTTGGGCCATGGGCTTCGGGTGTTACCGACTTTCGTGACGTGACGGGCGGTGTGTACAAGGCCCGGGAACGTATTCACCGCAGCGTTGCTGATCTGCGATTACTAGCGACTCCGACTTCACGGGGTCGAGTTGCAGACCCCGATCCGAACTGAGACCGGCTTTACGGGATTCGCTCCACCTCACGGTATCGCAGCCCTCTGTACCGGCCATTGTAGCATGCGTGCAGCCCAGGACATAAGGGGCATGATGATTTGACGTCGTCCCCACCTTCCTCCGAGTTGACCCCGGCAGTCTCCCGCAAGTCCCCAGCCATCCGAAGATGCTGCTGGCAATACAGGACGAGGGTTGCGCTCGTTGCGGGACTTAACCCAACATCTCACGACACGAGCTGACGACAACCATGCACCACCTGTGCACGACCCCAAAGGACCCTCTATCTCTAGAGGTGCACCGTGCATGTCAAGCCCTGGTAAGGTTCTTCGCGTTGCATCGAATTAAGCCGCATGCTCCGCCGCTTGTGCGGGCCCCCGTCAATTCCTTTGAGTTTTAGCCTTGCGGCCGTACTCCCCAGGCGGGGCGCTTAATGCGTTAGCTCCGGCACGGAGACCGTGGAAACAGTCCCCACACCTAGCGCCCAACGTTTACGGCGTGGACTACCAGGGTATCTAATCCTGTTCGCTCCCCACGCTTTCGCTCCTCAGCGTCAGTAATGGCCCAGAGACCCGCCTTCGCCACCGGTGTTCCTCCTGATATCTGCGCATTCCACCGCTACACCAGGAATTCC
This sequence comes from Actinospica robiniae DSM 44927, assembly GCF_000504285.1. Classification (NCBI taxonomy): domain Bacteria; kingdom Bacillati; phylum Actinomycetota; class Actinomycetes; order Catenulisporales; family Actinospicaceae; genus Actinospica; species Actinospica robiniae. Next base: position 4,880,184 of record NZ_KI632511.1, read on the forward strand.
AGTCTCCCCTGCCATACTCTAGCCCGCCCGTACCGGAAGCAGACCCACCGTTAAGCAGTGGGCTTTCACTCCCGACGCGACAGGCCGCCTACGAGCCCTTTACGCCCAATAAATCCGGACAACGCTCGCACCCTACGTATTACCGCGGCTGCTGGCACGTAGTTAGCCGGTGCTTCTTCTGCAGGTACACTCAGTCACCCTTGGTCCCTGCTGAAAGAGGTTTACAACCCGAAGGCCGTCATCCCTCACGCGGCGTCGCTGCGTCAGGCTTCCGCCCATTGCGCAATATTCCCCACTGCTGCCTCCCGCAGGAGTCTGGGCCGTGTCTCAGTCCCAGTGTGGCCGGTCGCCCTCTCAGGCCGGCTACCCGTCACCGCCTTGGTAGGCCATCACCCCACCAACAAGCTGATAGGCCGCGGGCCCATCCTCCACCGAAAAACTTTCCACCCAAGGCCATGCGACCCCAGGTCATATCCGGTATTAGCCCCGGTTTCCCGGAGTTATCCCAGAGTGGAGGGCAGGTTGCCCACGTGTTACTCACCCGTTCGCCACTAATCCCCGGCCGAAACCGGATCATCGTTCGACTTGCATGTGTTAAGCACGCCGCCAGCGTTCGTCCTGAGCCAGGATCAAACTCTCCAAAAAAGAATTCAATGACCTGGCTAAACATCCCGACGGGGGTCGGGATTCATAGCCAATTCAAAACTATTGGCATCAACGATTCAATATGACACGCTATTGAGTTCTCAAGAAACAGCCACGCGCTAGGTACTTCGTTTTCTTGCGTTTCCCTCGCGGTGATCTCTACTTTAGCAGAGTTTCAGCGGCCCGATTTCCATCAAATCCGCCCCGCGCTCTACCGCACGGTTTTCCCACCGACACACACCACCATCCCGTTTCCGGGCTGGGGGCTTGTGGCGACTCGGAGAACACTAGGCCCGTCGCCCAGCGGAGTCAAATCGAGCTGATTGGCGCTCAGAGGCCTGCTGGTGCATACTAATCAAGCGCAACCCCACATCGCGGGGTGGAGCAGCTCGGTAGCTCGCTGGGCTCATAACCCAGAGGTCGCAGGTTCAAATCCTGTCCCCGCTACGCGATGAACAGGCCCCCTTCCCTCGGGAAGGGGGCCTGTTCCATGTCAGCGGCCCGGAAGCCCGGGCGCGAGGGCCCAGGCATCCGTGAAGGTCAGTGGGTCTGAGCGGGGATCGCCGGGAGCACCGTCGGCTCCGCCGCGCTCTCCGGTACGGCGACGTCCGCCGACCGAGGCTCCGGGATCGCGGCGCGGCCGCGCAGGAAGCCGGGCGTCCAGTCCTTCAGCCGCATCGCCTGGCTCTCGACCGCATGCCAGGAGAACACCGCCATCACCAGCCCGCCGGCCAGGGCCAGCAGCGTGTAGGCGAGCAGTCCCCACCGGGTGGCATGTTCCATGCTCAGCAGGTCCTGGACCGGCCACGCGTAGATATAGAGGCCGTAGGAGTAGTCGTGCTTCCGGCCGACCTTCTGGAACGGGCCGCGCAGCCGCATCGCCACCCACAGCACCAGGTATCCGTAGGCGGGCAGGCCGAAGACGAAGAACCCGCCGATCTTCATCGACGCCAGCAGGACGACGAGGGCGGCGCCGGCGACCGCGCCGTGCGTGCTGATCCGGTCCTTATAGAGCTGCGCCACGACGCCGAGGACGAACATGAAGCCGAGGTACAGCAGGTTCCCGGTCGTCATCACGCCGAGCAGCGGGAGGTTGATGTTGATGCCGACCGGGTGCGCGCCACGCCAGGTGTGCGCGTCCAGCTGGTAGTGCAGCATGTACAGCCAGCAGGCCGCGAGCAGGAAGATCAGGAACTTCGGAGCCCGGGTGAGTACCGCGGTCACCGACAGGACGGCGATGGCCAGGTAGCCGAGCATCTCGTAGGAGAGCGACCACAGGGCGCCGTCGAAGATGCCGGTGATCGGGTTCACCCGCAGGCCGGAGACGCCGGTCTGGCGCAGGCCGGTCCACCAGTCGGCCGCGAGGAAGTGGAACGGGCTGTCCGGCTGGTGCCAGAAGTGGTGCAGATTGCCGTGCAGGTGCAGGGCGACCAACGGCGCCATCACGAAGGCCATCAGCAGCAGGCACATCCACAGGCCCGGGAAGATCCGCAGGAACCGGTGCCACAGGAAGCGGCCGAGGCGTATCCGCATGCCGCTGGCGGATATCAGGTATCCGGAGATCACGAAGAAGCCGAAGACCCCGAGCTTGCCGAGGTCGGTCTGCAGATGGCTGCCCGCCTCGCCCGGTTCGAGCAGGTTGAACCCGAGTACCCGGGAGTGCGAGACGACCACGAACGCCGCGAGCATCAGGCGGAGGAAGCCGATGGAGTTGCGCCTTCCCGCCGAGTCGCTCGCGAGACTGCGCCCGCGGAATATTCGCTCGTAAAGATCCATCGCGGACGTCTGCTCCCCGGGCGTGGATTGCTGGCACGGCGCGGCCACCATATCAAGGTCCGCATCATGAGCTCAAGATCCGCGATCACGCCGCGGGCACCATGGGCCCGGGCAGAACCCGCCGACGCCCGGACGTGAGAAAGGCCCCGGTACGAATTCGTACCGGGGCCTTCGCCGTAGCGGGGACAGGATTTGAACCTGCGACCTCTGGGTTATGAGCCCAGCGAGCTACCGAGCTGCTCCACCCCGCGTTGCGTTGGCTCTACTTTACGTCGAGGCCCGTCGGCGGCGCAAATCGAATCGCGGGTGGCGGACAATGGTCCCCATGAGCAGTCCGATGCACCCCGCGCTGACACAGGCGCTGATCGAGTTGGAACAGCACGTCGACAAGGAGGGCTGGGACCAACATCCACGCCTGTTCGCCCTGGTCGACACGGCCGAGCTGATCGCCGCCGAGCCGCGGCTGGCCGCGGCCCTGGCGCCGGAGACGCTCGAGTTCGAAGGACAGATCGGGCCGCTGCGCACCTATACCTCCATCGAGCAGGAGGGCGTGCCCACCGACAAGCCGCTGGACGAGATGCTGGCCGGCATCGCCTGGCCGTCCACCGTCCACGGCGCCGCGCTCGTGGTGGAGCGGCTGATGCTGCCGCCGAGCGCCCAGCAGCAGCTGCCCGAGGGCGAGGCGGACGCGGACGCCTGGGTGGCCGCGCACCCCGAGCGGCAGGAAGTGCGCATCGCCGTGGGCGTCCTGCGGGACGGCTCGCGCGACTGCGCGCTGCGGCTGCGCGGGAAGGACAAGGACGAGGACGTGCTCTCCGGACCCGACCTGGTGCCGAACCTGGTCCGGGCGCTCGCGGACACGCTGCACGACTGAGCTTCGACCCCGGAGACGCCGACAGGCCCGGCACCGCCCGCAGAGGGCGGTACCGGGCCTGTCGGCGTCACTCGGGAACGGCTGGGCCGGCCGCGGCACGATGACGGCCCGTCAGCACGGGCCCGTCAGCGCTGCTCGATCAGCAGAGCGGCGGCGTCTTGCCTTCCTTGAGGTCGTTGAGCGCGTTGATCGCGTCGCCGAGCGTGTTCACCTTGACCAGCTCGAGGCCGGACGGCTGATTCGCCTTCGCCTCGGCGCAGTTGGCCGCGGGGGCCAGGAACACGGTGGCGCCGGCCTCGCGGGCGCCGATGGTCTTCATCTGGATGCCGCCGATCGCGCCCACGTTGCCCTTGGCGTCGATGGTGCCGGTGCCGGCGATCACGTTGCCCCCGGTCAGTCCGTCGGGGGTGAGCTTGTCGATCACGCCGAGGGCGAACATCATGCCCGCGCTCGGGCCGCCGACGTTGTTGAGCTGGATGTCCACCGTGAACGGGAAGACGTTCTCGCTCTCTATGCTGATCCCGACCTGCGCCTTGCCGCCGTTGTCGACGGTCGGGGTGGTGACCGTCTTCTTCTGCTGGTCCCGGGTGACCTCGAAGGTGACCTCGCCGCCCGGCTTGACCTGCTGGATCGTGTCGGTCACCGAGGTCATGCCGGCGTCGCCGCCGGTGGTCACGGGAGTGCCGTCGACCGCGTCGATGACGTCGCCGGGCTGGAGCTTGTTCGCGGCCGGGCCGCCGGGGGTGACCGACGCGACGATGACCTCGCTGCCGGTCGGCTTGATGCCGAGCTGGGCCAGGGCGGCGGTGATCGCCGCGTCCTGGGAGTCCGTCATCTCCTGGGTGTTCTCCTGCTCGCTCTGCTGCTCGGTCTGGCCGGGCGGGTAGATCGTGTCCTTGGGCACGATCGCCTCTTTGTCGTTCAGCCAGCCGACCATGGCCTGGCCCAGCGACATGCGGAAGGACTCGTCCGACACGCCGACGGTGACCATCCGCAGCTGACCGTTCGTCGGATAGGTCTGCTTGCCGGTGATGGTGATCAGCGGGGTGCCGTTCTGCGACCCCAGCACGTCGTACGTCGGCCCGGGGCTCAGTTCGGCGTAGGGCACGGACTGGAACAGCGCGCCCGCGACGAAACCGGCGAGCAGGGTCCCGGAGACCGCCAGGGTCACGGTACGACGACGAGGCATACGCCCGACCTTAGTGCACCCGGCTGAAACCCGGCAGTCCGGACTACTCCCGCCGGGCCCGGGCGGCGATCCCGCCCTGCGCGCTCCTGGCCAGCGCTTCCCGGGCGCGCTGGTAGCGGTCGAGCGTCTCGACGTCCCCGCGCGCGGCCCGGACCCGCCGGGCGAGGGCGATCACGGACGCGGCCAGGGCCGCCGCCACCACCGGCGCGGCCCACCAGATCAGGATGGATAGCACGGTCACCGACGCTAACCCGGCGCGGGCGCCCTGCCGTGGCGGCGCGCGGCGCCGCCCGCCGAAGGTCAGTCAGATGCCGACCCAGGTGTGCGTGCCGTCGGCGAAGCCCTCGCGCTTCCAGATCGGCACCTCGCGCTTGAGGGTGTCGATCAGCGCCCGGCAGGCCTCGAACGCCGCGGCCCGGTGCGCGGCGGAGGCCACCACCACCACCGCGGCCTCGCCGACCTGGAGCGGGCCGACCCGGTGGGCGGCGGCCAGGGCGATCACGTCGTGGTCCGCGGCCACCTTCTCGGCCACCTCGCGCAGCCGCCGGGCGGCCTCGGGATGGGCCTCGTACTCGAGCGCGGTGACCACCGCGCCCGGAGCCTCGGGGGTGTGGTCGCGCACCGTACCGAGGAAGACGGCGGTGCCCCCGGCGGCCGGGTCGGCGACGATCGCGAGCAGCTCGTCCACGGACAACGGCGAGTTGCGGATCTGCGTGTAAATGCTGCTCACATCGTCCATCATCCCGTATCCGGCAGCGGATGGCCGACGTACGGCGTTGAGACTTCGCACACGGAAGCGGGCGGACTCAGGTGCGGCGCTTCTTCCTGGCCCGGCGCACCAGCGCGGCCGTGCCGACGAGCGCGACGGTGGCGCCGGCCGCGCCGAGCGAGGCGGCGGCGTCCTTCTTGCCGAGCCGGCGGGCGAGCGCGGCGTGGTGGCCGGCCACCTCCTCCAGCAGGGCCTGGAAGGCCTCGAGGTTCGAGTGCTTCGGCACGAAGCCGGACTCCTCGAGCCGGTCGGTGGCCACGGCCCACGGGTGCATGACGTACTGCAGGTCGGTGGCCGGCGCCGGGGTCAGGTGCAGCCGGTGCAGCCGCTCGGCCGCGCCCAGGGCCAGGCCCGCCGGAAGCTCCATGCGGCGCAGTCCGGAGCCGGCCTCGACCTCCTCCTGGCCCAGCCAGCCGGGACTGGCCACGTTCAGCGGGCCCTCGAGCTCGTCGTGCACGGCGGTGTGCGCCAGCGCGCCGGCCAGGTCCTCGAGGTGGCAGAACTGCCAGCACGGCTCGGCGTCCTTGACCACGAGCAGCCGCGGCGCCTCGAAATGCCGGGTGAAGACGGTGTCCACGCCCGGGCCGGTGACGATCGCCGGACGCAGCACGGCGACGCTCAGGCCCGGGTGCGCCCGCGGGGCGCGGCGGCCGAGGCGCTCGATCTCCAGCAGGTCCCCGACCAGCGACCCGTCCGGCACGGCCCGCAGCTGGGCGTCGTCGCGGATCGGCACCGGGTTGTCCGGCAGCGCGCCGTAGACCATGGCGCTCGAGCGCAGGATGACCCGGTGCACGCCGGCCGCGGCCGCGGCGGTCAGCACCGTCTCGGTGCCGCGCACGTTGAACCGGGTGCGCTCGGCCGGGTCGGTGTCCGGGCTGGTGTCGAGGTCGGTGTGCACGAGCACGTCCACCCCGGCGAGGCGCTCGGCCAGCGAGGGGTCGAGCAGGTCAGCGGCCCGCTGCACCACGCCGTCCGGCCACAGCTCCCGGTCGGCCCGGGTGGAGCGCGGCACCAGCCCGATGGTCCGGCGCACGCCGGGCCGCCCGGCCAGCTCCCGCAGCACGGCCGAGCCGAGCCGGTTCGCGGCGCCGGTGACCGCGATCGTCTTCGGCCTGGTCCGCGAGCCCGGCACCGGCCGCGTGTCGCCGTCCGTGGCGCGCAGCCTGGTCGTACGCTGTCCGTCGTCTGCCGGGGAACTCAAGGGCACGCTCCGTTAGTTACTAACGTAGGAGAGGGAGGTATTCCCGCCTCTCATGATCGCTGATCCTTCCGCACGCCGGTGCACCGGCTACGGAACTTAAGCCACTCGAGGTATCGAACGTGAACGACCACCCGGAAAGTTTCCCGGACCCGGAGGAAGAGCCGCCCTCGGTAGCGTTCGAAGAGGTGGTCAAGGGGCTCGAGGGCCTCGGCGCCGACGTCGAGCGTGAAGCGGCCGAGAAGGCCGAGCGCGAGCGCGCCCGGGAGCAGCCGCCGGGCGACCAGGACGAGCCCGCCTCGCCCTTCGCCGGCATGCAGTTCCCCGGCCCGGAGCAGCTCCAGCAGCTGCTCGGCGCGCTGGGCCTCGGCGGCGGTGAGGGCGAGGGCCAGACGCCCGACCTGGCGAACCTGGCCAAGGGCCTCGGCGCGCAGATCCCCGGCCTCGACCCGCAGATGCTGGCGATGGTCATGGGCCGGATCCAGTCCCTGATCAACTCGGGCGAGGGCCCGGTGAACTGGGCCCTGGCCAAGGACATCGCCCGCGGCACCAGTGCCGCCACCCCCGACCCGTCGCCCACCTCGGGCGAGCTGGGCGCGCTGGCGGACGCGGTGCGCCTGGCCGAGCACTGGCTGGACGCGGTGTGCGACCTGCCCGCGGGCACCACCGGCGCGCTGGCCTGGAGCCGCGCGGAGTGGATCGAGCAGACCCTGCCGGTGTGGAAGCGGCTGGTCGAGCCGGTGGCGCAGGGCATGACCGCGGCGATGACCGGCATGCTGCCGGGGCCGGCCGCGGAGATGGCCGGCCCGATGGGCGCGATGCTCCAGCAGATGGCCGGGACCCTCTTCGGCCACCAGGTGGGCACGGCGCTGGCCGAGCTGGCCGGCGAGGTGCTCGGCTCCTCGGACATCGGCCTGCCGCTCGGCCCCGAGGGCAAGGCGGTGCTGCTGCCGGCCAACGTGGCCGCGTTCGGCGCCGGCCTGGAGCTGCCGGCCGCGGACGTGCGGCTGTACCTGGCCCTGCGCGAGGCGGCCTACCACCGCCTGTTCGCGCACGTGCCGTGGCTCAGCGCGCGGGTGCTCGGCGCGGTCGAGGAGTACGCGCGGGGCATCTCGGTGGACGAGGGCCGGATGGAGGAGACGATGCGCTCGCTGCAGTCTCCCGAGGGGATGGCCAACCTGCAGGACATCCTCGGCGAGAACGGCCTGACCTTCACCGCCCCGGACACCCCGGCCCAGCGCGCCGCGCTGACCAGGCTGGAGACGCTGCTCGCGCTGACCGAGGGCTGGGTGGACGCGGTGGTCGACGCCGCGGCCGCCCCCAAGCTGCCCGGCGCCGGCGCGCTGCGCGAGACCTTCCGCCGCCGCCGCGCCGCCGGCGGTCCGGCCGAGCAGACCTTCGCCGCCCTCGTCGGCCTCGAGCTGCGCCCCCGCCGGCTGCGCGACGCCGCCCGGCTGTGGACGCTGCTCGGCGAGGCCCGCGGCAGCGAAGGCCGCGACGCCCTGTGGGCCCACCCCGACCTGCTGCCGACGGCCGAGGACCTGAGCGACCCGGCCGGCTTCGTCCAGCGCCGCGAGAGCGATCTCGAGGCGCTCGGCAAGCTGATGGAGAACCCGCCCGAGGACGAAGACCCCGACACCGGCGACGGCAACGAAGACGAGCACTGAGACTACGAAGTGTGCGGTCCGGAATGACCCATTCCGGACCGCACGCCCACGCCCGCTTCAGCCGCCGAGCAATCCCAACCCCCACCTGACCTGCGCGCGGGGTCCGGGGCGGAGCCCCGGCGTGGGGCTTGGGGCCGTGCCCCAAAAAGGCACAGGGAGCCGTACGTACACAGGCCCTGACCCGTAGCGAAGCGTAGGGCCAGGGCCGGAAGCAGGTGTGGGAGATGAGCGCTAGCGAATCTCCAACAAGGGGACCAGTTGCTCCTCTTTGGTGAGCGAGCCGTGCATCCCGATCTGGCGCGCGTCCACGGCCTCGCGCTCGGTCGCGACCACGGCCCAGTCCCCCTTCATGGCCACGATGACGTCGCCGACGCGGGCCGCCATGCCGGCGTCCACCTCGTCCGGCGGCCCGAACCAGCCCTCCGCGACAGCCTGCTCGCGGGAGCGGACCACGGCGATGCCGTCGAGGCGCTCCTCCCAGATCGCCAGCACGTCGCGGGCGGCGCCGGAGGTCGCGTAGACGTGGCGGGCGCGGGCTTCGCCGCCGAGCAGGGCCACGCCGGCGCGCAGCTCCCAGTCCTGGTCCATGTCGATCCGGTGGTCCTGCGGGATGTCGACCATGCCGTGGTCCGCCGTGACGAACAGGGTGGCGTCGGACGGGAGCTGCTCGGCGAGGCGCTGCACGAGGCCGTCCACGTAGGAGAGCTCTTCGCGCCAGCGGGGTGAGCCGACGCCCACGGTGTGGCCGATGAAGTCGAGGTCCCGGTAGTAGAGGTAGACGAAGCTGCGCTCCCCCGCTCCGAGCGCCTCGACCGCGCGGCGCGCCTGCTCGTCCGCGGAGTCCGCGCCGGAGAAGCGGGCGCCGCGGAAGACCGAGCGGGTCAGGCCGGAGTCGGCGAACCTGGGGGCGGAGACGTGCGTGACCGTGATCCCGGCCGCCGTCATCCGCTCGAACATCGTCTCGCGCGGCTGCCACTCGAGCGGATCGACGTTCTGATCCCACCTCAGGAAGTTCATCAGCCTTCCGGTGGCGGGCACCATCAGCCGGTAGCCGAGCATGCCGTGGGCGCCGGGCGGCAGGCCGGTGCCCACGGAGGCGAGCGAGGTCGAGGTGGTGGACGGGAATCCGGCGGTCAGGCTGTGGCCGATGCCGGGCTCGGCCAGCAGCGCGGTCAGGTACGGCGCGTACGCGGCGTGCCGGCGCAGCAGCTCGCGCCCCATGCCGTCGACCAGCAGCAGGCAGGCCTTGCGGGTCGGCTCGGGGCTCCAGCCGAGGGCGCGGCCCTCGTGCGCCGCGGGCAGGCCGAGGGCGGCGCCGATCGCCGGGATCACGTCGTTCAGGGCGCCCGCGAGGTAGGCGGGCGGATCGAGGCCGTCCTCGTCGACGGCGGAGGGCTGGTGGCCGGACAACTCAGCCGCGCAGCCCGGCGGTGGCGGCGCTCAGGGCGCTGGCGAACTCGAGGGTGCGCGCGACCGCCTCGGCGCCGTCGGCGCCGGTGGACACGCGCAGCTGGAGATCGTCCCCTGACATCGTGCCCGTATATCCGTGGTCGGCCTCGCAGTGCGGGTCGCCGCAGCCGGCCGGCTCCAGGTCGATCCGGGCGATGGCGCCCCAGCCGACGGTGAGCACGGCCTCGCGCGGCAGGGTGCCGGGCACGTGCTTGGCCGGGTCGTCCACGACCCGGGTGATGACGCAGGTGGTGATGCGGTCCAGCCGGATCGCCTCGGTCGAGGTGGAGGCGTACGAGCTGACCTGGCTGTCCATGCCGTCGATGGCCGGCTCGGTGCCGTGCTCGTCGGTGTGTCCGATGATCAGCCTGGTGTCGGTCAGGACCAGCACGCTCACGTGCCGGCGCACCTCTTCGTTGTCGAAGGTGGTCTCCTGGTGCACCAGATGACTGCGCACGGGTTCCGGGCCGATCGCCGCCTCGATCGCCTCGGCCACCAGGGCCGGGTAATAACCGCTGCGTTCGATGGCCTCCCGCAGTCCCGGGTCGAGCGGGGTCGTGTTCGGCATGGGTCCCATCCTCGCACCGAACCGGGGCTTGCGCGCACACCGGGGCGGGGCATTTCACGCGGTGTCCGACGCAGGCGGCACAATGTGCTTCGGGCGCACCGCGCGGTGGCGCGCGCCCGTGGCGTTTCCACAGCGGCGAGAAGCGAGATGAATCGATGGCACGGCGCAACGCAACCAGGGAGTCCGAGCCCTTCGAGGAGCGGATCGTCGATATCGACGTGACCGACGAGATGTCGAACTCCTACCTGCAGTATTCGTACTCGGTCATCTACTCCCGGGCACTGCCGGACGCGCGGGACGGGCTCAAGCCGGTGCACCGGCGGATCCTGTACCAGATGGGCGAGATGGGGCTGCGTCCGGACCGCGGCTTCGTGAAGTCGGCGCGGGTGGTCGGCGAGGTGATGGGCCGGCTGCACCCGCACGGCGACGGCGCCATCTACGACGCCCTGGTGCGCCTGGCGCAGCCGTTCTCGATGCGGCTGCCGCTGGCCGACGGGCACGGCAACTTCGGCTCGCTCGGCAACGACGACCCGCCGGCCGCGATGCGCTACACCGAGGCGCGGCTCTCCCCGGCCGCGCTGCTGATGACCAACGACCTCGGCGAGGGCACGGTCGACTTCGGCCCGAACTACGACGGGCAGGAGACCGAGCCGCTGGTGCTGCCCGCGGCCTTCCCGAACCTTCTGGTCAACGGCACCACCGGGATCGCGGTCGGCATGGCCACGAACATGCCGCCGCACAACCTGGGCGAGGTCGTCGCCGCGGCGCGGCATCTGATCAAGCATCCGGAGGCGACGCTCGAGGAGCTGGTGCGCATCGTGCCGGGTCCGGATCTGCCGACCGGCGGCCGGATCGTCGGACTCGACGGCGTGCGCGACGCCTACGCCTCCGGGCGCGGGGTGTTCCGGATAAGGGCCTCGGCGCACGTCGAGCCGATCGGCCGGCGCCAGGCCATCGTGGTCACCGAGCTGCCGTACAACATCGGCCCGGAGAAGGTGATCGCGAAGATCAAGGAGCTGGTCCAGAACAAGAAGGTCCAGGGCATCGCGGATCTCAAGGACCTGACGGACCGGACGAACGGCCTGCGGATCGTCATCGAGGTCAAGAACGGCTTCAACCCGGAGGCGATCCTGGCGCAGCTCTACAAGCTGACGCCGCTGGAGGAGTCCTTCGGCATCAACAACGTGGCCCTGGTGGACGGGCAGCCGCTGACCCTGGGTCTCAAGGAGCTGCTCGAGGTCTACCTGGACCACCGGTTCGAGGTGGTGCGGCGGCGCAGCGAGTTCCGGCGCAAGAAGCGGCAGGACCGGTTCCACCTGGTCGACGGCCTGCTGATCGCGCTGCTCGACATCGACGCGGTGATCGAGACGATCCGCACCTCGGAGGACTCGGCCGACGCGCGGCGGCGGCTGATGGAGCGTTACGAGCTGAGCGAGGTCCAGGCGAACTACATCCTGGACACCCCGCTGCGCCGGCTGACCAAGTTCGACCGGCTGGAGCTGGAGAACGAGCAGGAGCGGCTGCGCGCGGAGATCGCCGAGCTGACCGCGATCCTGGAGTCGGACACCCTGCTGCGCAAGGTGGTCTCGGACGAGCTGGCGAAGGTGGCCAAGGAGTACGCGACGCCGCGGCGCACCGCGCTGCTCGAGGCGGACGAGGTGCCGGCGATCGTGGACGTGCCGCTGGAGGTGGCGGACGAGCCGTGCCGGGTGGCGCTGTCCACGACCGGTCTGCTCGGCCGGCTGCCGGCCGGCTTCACGCTGGATCCGGCCCGGCCGCGGGCCAAGCACGACGCGCTGCTGTCCCTGATCGACGTGACCACGCGGGCGGATCTGGGCGTGGTGACCTCGGCCGGCCAGCTCTACCGGGTGGCCGTGGTGGACGTGCCGGTGATGCCGGGCGACGCGGAGAACCTGGCCGGCGGCATCTCCGTGCGCGAACTCGTGCGCGGGATGGCCGAGGACGAGCAGGTGCTGTGCGTGATGAGCCTGAACCCTGATTCCCCCGGGGTGGCGCTGGGCACCGAGCAGGGCGTGGTCAAGCGGGTGGTGCCGGAGTACCCGGCGAACAAGGACACCATGGAGGTGATCACGCTCAAGGACGGCGACCGGGTGGTCGGCGCGCGCGAGCTGCGCACCGGCCGGGAGGACCTGGTGTTCATCACCTCCGACGCGCAGCTGCTGAAGTTCTCCGCCGAGCTCGTGCGCCCGCAGGGCCGGCCGGCCGGCGGCATGGCCGGGATCAAGCTGGACGGCGGGGCGAGCGTGCTCTCCTTCGCCGTGGTCGATCCGGACCAGGACGCGGTGGTGGTCTCGGTGGCCGGCAGCGGGGACACGCTGCCCGGGGTGATGCTGAGCACGATCAAGGCGACGCCGTACCGGCTCTACCCGTCGAAGGGCCGGGCCACCGGCGGGGTGCGCTGCCAGCGCTTCCTCAAGGGCGAGGACCGGCTGGTGTTCGCCTGGGCCGGGCCGTACCCGGCGCGTCCGGTGGACGAGGAGGGCCGGGCGCTGGCGCTGCCGGCCCTGGACGAGCGGCGGGACGGGTCGGGCGCGCCGCTGGCCAAGCCGATCGGGTTCATCGGCAGCTGATCCGCCGCCCCGCACCGGCCGTCCGCTGGGACGGCCGGGACGGGTGGGTCGGCCGTGGCCGGTGCGTGCGGGGCGGTGGGATCCGGCGGATCCCGCCGCCCCGCGCGTGCGCCGCGCGGCCCGCGCAGCGTGGGAGACTGAAGGCATGCGACCTTCGTTCTCGACTGCCGGCGTGGTGGACCTGTCCGCGCTGAAGAAGCCCGCGTCCGGCGCGGGCGCGAGAGCCGGATCCGCCGCCGGCTCGGCCGCGGCCGCCTCGTCCTCCGGCGCCTCGGAGCACGTGATCGACGTGACCGAGGCCGACTTCCAGGCCTCGGTGATCGAGCGTTCGCTCCAGGTTCCGGTGGTGCTGGACCTGTGGGCCGAGTGGTGTGAGCCGTGCAAGCAGCTCAGCCCGGTGCTGGAGCGGCTGGCCGAGGAGTTCGGCGGCCGGTTCGTGCTGGCCAAGGTGGACACCGACGCGAACCCGCGGCTGGCCCAGATGCTCGGGGTGCAGGGCATCCCGGCGGTCAAGGCGGTGGCGCAGGGGCAGCTGGTGGGCGAGTTCACCGGGGTGCAGCCGGAGCCGCAGCTGCGGGCCTGGCTGACCGACCTGATCACCATGGCCGAGACCGAGTTCGGCATGACCGGCCCGGACGACGCCGCGCCGCTGCCGCCGGCTCCGCTGGACCCGCTGCTGGAGGCGGCGTACACCGCGCTCGAGTCGGACGATCTGGACGGCGCGGCCCAGGCCCTGCACAACCTGCTCTCGGACCAGCCCGCGCACGCCGAGGCCAAGGCGATGCTCGCGCAGGTGGAGCTGCTGCGGCGGACGGTCGGGGTGGACCCGGCGGGGGTGCTCGCGGCCGCGCAGGAGGCGCCGGAGGACGTGGAGGCGCAGTGCGCGGCGGCCGACGTGCTGCTCGCCTCGGGCCGGCCCGAGGACGCGGTGGCGCTGCTGCTCGACGCGGTACGGGCCGCCTCGGGCACGGACCGGGATCGGGCCCGGCTGCTGCTGATCGACTACTTCGAGCTGCTCGGCCCGGAGCACCCGGTGGTGCCCAAGTCCCGGCAGCGGCTGGCCGCGCTTCTGTTCTGACCCCGTCCCGGTTTTGTCATAACTCTGTCATAACCCCTGTTCCAGCCGGTTCGAATCGGCCGGAACACCCGTTGGACCAAGGGTTTTCCGCCCGGAGCCGCCCGTCGGCTCCGGGCGTTCGCATTTCCGGTGGCGAACGAACCCGGGCGAACAGACAGGCTGAACATTACCTACTCTTTACCAATCCGCACGTCGCAGTTTCCGATTACCCACCGTATGAATCCCGCCGGAACGTGGGAGATTTCGCAGGCCATTGTCCTGTTTTGGCCGAATACCCAACGTCACGGTTCGCGGGCCTGGCGGGCGACCCGCGGACATCGGCCGCTTAGCTCGGTTACCGGCGGGTAACGCGACTCTTGTGTATACGGCGAGGTCTCCTCGAACATCCCTCCTACCGGCCTTCGCCGGGCATACGGTCTGCACATTGGTCTACATAGGAGTGGACGACAGATGAAAGACACCTCGGGAGCACAGGTCCTGGGGCGCACCTCGCTCAAGCGGCTGGGCATCGTTCTGGTGCCGACGGTCGCGGTCGCGGGTGTGCTCGGTGTGATGATGGCCAACGGCGCGATCGCGATGTCCCTGGCCATCTCCGGCCAGACCGCGCAGATGACCGTCGGCACCCTCCACGGCAACGGCTTCGCCCAGTACGGCGGCATCGACCACGACGCCTCCTACAACCCCTCGGCGCCCAAGGGGTCGGACCTGACGCCCGTCGCGGTCTCCTCGTTCACCAGCGCGACCATCACCAACGGCCTGTGCCAGTCGGTCACCACCGACCTCGGCAAGCTGACCGGCGGCCTGCTCGGCAACTACACGCTGACCCTCAAGGCCGACAGCGCCACGGCCCAGAACCTGGTCATCGACCTGCAGTCGCTCAACGCCGACGAGGCCGACTTCACCACGATGAACATCGGCACCGACGCCGGCAACAGCGGCGGCACCCCGGGCCTGTTCGCCCAGACCGCCGACTCGGCGACCCTGACGGGCGTCCAGCAGGTGTCCAACGCCACCACGGCGGGCGAGTTCGATCTGACGGGCATGTCGCTGTCCATCGCGTCCGGCAGCAAGGGCTGCATCCCGGCGACCAGCACCGGCAACTGACCGCGGTGGCCGACGGCCGCCGTCCAAGCCCTCGCCGCGTAGGCTCTGCGCCTGCGCGGCGGCGGCACGTCCGGCGGCGCGGCCCGAGCGCCCATCCCGGAGCTTCTCGAGCGAGGAACCCATGATCACCAACCCTGGCCAGGTCAGCAGCGGCGCCGACCGCGCCTTGGACCGCTTCCTAGGCCCCATCGGCCGCGCCTGGGACCGGTTCGCCGCGCCGACCGAGCGCTTCCGCCGCCCGTTCCGCCGCTGGCGGCGCGGACGGCCGTTCACCGCGGGAATCTGCATCCTGCTCGCCGGCGCGGAGATCCCCCTGGTCACGCAGTCGGCCCTGGGCAAGCTGCTGTCGATGGGCGTGCCCGGAATCTCCACGATCTTCATCTCGGTGTTCCTGATCATCTTCGCGGTGACGATCTGGTTCTACCCGGCGTATCGGGTCTTCTCCGGCATCGCGGCCATCATGGTCGCCCTGCTGTCGCTCATCGCCACGAACCTCGGCGGTTTCCTTCTCGGCTTCCTGCTGGCGATGCTCGGCGGGGCCTTCGCGGTGGCCTGGGCACCTCGGGCGCATTACACCGAGGACACCCGCCGGCAGCGGCGGGCCGCCGCCCGGACGCACGCCGCGGACCAGCTGAACCAGAACCCTGAGACATCCGCGGCCGAGCCGGCCGGCGCGACGGCGCCGAGCACCGCCACCGACGAGCAGGCCACCGCGCCGCTCGACACCGCGGCGCCCGCGGCCGAGCCCGCAGAGCCCGCAGAGCCCGCCGCCGAGTCGGCGGACGACGCAGCCGGCCCCGACCACGCCCGCAACACGGAGATCATCGAGCACTACGCCCGCCCGGACGAGGCCGACACGGCACCGTCCGAGCCCGCACCCGAGGAGGAGTGAGCCATGGCGTCCACCATGCGCTCCCGCCGTCGGGCCACGGCGATCGCGGTGCCCGGCACCGTCGTCGTGCTTTTGGTGGGAGCCTATGCGGCCGCGCCCGCGCTGGCCGCGTCGACCAGCCCGAGCCTGCCGTTCCCCAGCGTCTGCCCCACCGGGCAGAGCGCGTCCGCGAACGGCGCCGCGTCGAGCGCGCCGAGCGCATCCAGTCCCACGGCGACGCCGACGGCCTCGGCCACGGCCTCCGCCGGCAAGACGACGAGCGAGCCCTCGTCGAAGCCGAAGCCCTCGGACTCGGCCACCCCCGCCCCCACCGCGTCGGCCTCCGCGTCAGCGTCGGAGGCTGCCGCGCCGAACGCCGCGGGCCCGGCGAGCCCGTCCACGAGTGCGTCGTCGAGCACTGACGGCAACGGCTTCTGGGGCTGGCTCAACGGCGTGTGGACCTGGATCTTCACCGACAGCCCGACGTCCACCGACGACTCGGTGGTCCAGGACGCCGTCGCGCCGCTCGCCACGGCCCACGCGGTCAACGCCGCGGCCGCCCTCGGCGCGCCGGATGCCGCGTCGGACGCCTCGCCGAACTGCATCTCCGCCGAGGAGGCCTCGAAGCTGGCCGCCGAGGCGTCGGCGAGCCCGTCCGACGACTTCACCGCGTCCATCCTGCCGTGGGTGATGAAGACCCCTTCCATGACGATGTGGAACCTCACGTTCAACGGCGTGAAGTCGATAAAGGTCTGGGATCCGGACTCGAAGTCGTACACCGACGAGAACATCCTCGACTTCACGGCGAGTTCGATCACGATCACCTCGATGGTGACCTACTCGATCCAGAACGGCCAGACCGTCTTCAACAACGCCGGGTCGGGCACCACCACGACGCTCACCAACCCGCACCTGATGGTCAAGAGCATGACGGCGGACCTCTACGGCCTGATCGGCCAGACCTACGACCCGGACCACCTGCCGCCGCTGCCGGTCGGGCTGACCGTGCCGCTGGTGCCGGTCATCTTCACCGACGTGACCACGGTCATCGGCGGCCTGCACACCGACAGCATCACAGTGCCCGGATTCGCCGGCTACTCCTCCGACGGCGTCGCCTCGCCGCAGTAGCCCCGCACGGCGAAAGCACGGTGCCCGTTGACCGGTCCGACCGGTCAACGGGCACCATGCTGCGCGGGGTGCCGGACGTCAGCCGAGGCCGAGGTCCCGGCGCAGCTTCGCCACGTGCCCGGTGGCGCGGACGTTGTACTGGGCCAGCTCGACCTTCCCCTGCTCGTCCACGACGAAGGTGGAGCGGATCACGCCGGTGACGGTCTTTCCGTACATCGTCTTCTCGCCGAAGGCGCCGTAGGACCTGAGCACCTCCTTGTCCGGGTCGGACAGCAGCGGGAAGGTCAGGCCGTCGCGCTCGCGGAACTTCGCGAGCTTCTCCGGCTTGTCCGGCGACAGGCCCAGCACGGCGTAGCCGGCGGCGGCCAGCGACTGCAGCGAGTCGCGGAAGTCGCAGGCCTGCTTGGTGCAGCCGGGGGTCATCGCGGCCGGATAGACGTAGACGATCACCTTGCGCCCGGCGTAGTCGGCCAGCGAGACCGGCTTGCCGTCGGCGTCCGGCAGGGTGAAGGCGGGGGCGGGCTCGCCCGGGGTGAGACGGATCGGGTCGCTCATAGCGCCAATCTAGCCCGCCCGCCCGACAGCGACGGCCACCGACAGCCGTCGGCGGCCGGTGACGCCTCGTCGGATCGCGCGCGGACGCCGCGCTTCGGCGGCGCGCCCCCGTGCCCCGCTCGATCGGCCCAACGGATGTTAGGACGATCACACGGCGGGCACTCGGGGAAGCATGAGCGCCAAGAAGCACGCGTGGACCGGGCCAGGAGCGATCGAGGACGCCGACCAGGCGGAGGCCCGCAAGGGCACCGCCGCGGCCAACCCGGTGCTCTCCCTCTCGCCCCAGTCGCAGGCCTCGATGCGACGCGCCGCCGAGAGCAACGGGTCGGCGGACCACCGCAGCCCGGCTCAGATAGAGGCCGAGATCGAGTACACCAGGGACCGGCTCGCGGTGACCCTGGACGAGCTCACCGAGCGGCTGACCCCGCGGGCGATGATGCGGCGGACCAACGCCAAGGCGCGCGGCGCGTTCGTCACCCCGCAGGGCGGGGTGCGCAAGGACCGGGCCGCGATCGTCGCCGGGAGCTTCGTCACCGTCGTCAGCGGCGTGGTCGCGTTGCGGCTGCTGCGCCGGCGCTGACCCGGGGCCTCGGGGAGCGGCGTCGCGGGCGAAGGCGAGCAGGCTGCGGCGGTGATGCGCTACCGTCGAGTCCGTGAGCCGCCGTAACCCCGCTTCCGACGAGAAGCTGCCCATCAAGATGCTGCACGACCGCGTGCTCGTGCTGGCCGACGACGCTGCGGGCGACCGCAAGTCCACCGGCGGCATCCTGATCCCCGCCACCGCTCAGGTGGGCCGGCGGCTCTCCTGGGCGCGGGTGGTCGCGGTGGGGCAGAACGTGCGGACGGTGGAGGTCGGCGACCGGGTGCTCTACGACCCGGAGGACCGGGCCGAGGTCGAGGTGCGGGCCACGGCCTACGTGCTGCTGCGCGAACGCGACATCCACGCGGTGGCCGCGGAGCGCCTGAGCGAGTCCGGTGAGGCCACCGGGCTCTACCTCTAGGCGCGGCGGGACCGGGGCAGGGGGAGACCGGTGGACGAGGGCGGGGAGTCCGTGGAGGCGACGCCGAGCATCAGGCTCGAGGCGGTCGAACCCGCGACGACGCAACGGAAAGAGCCGGCACCGCTCGTCCCGCGCACGCAGCGGGACCAGCGCGACCGGCTGGTGAGCAGCTCCTACTTCACCTACGCCTTCGGGCTGGCGGCCGGCGCGCTCTCGGCCTATCTGGTGCTGCGGGTCGCCGCGCACGCGGAGTCGGTGCTGGTGCTCGTCCTGCTCTCGCTCTTCTTCGCCGTCTCGCTCAACCCGGTCGTCACCGCGCTCACCCGGCAGCAGCGGCTGCCGATGCCGCGGTCGGTCGCGGTGCTGCTGGTCGGGCTCGGCATGCTGGCGCTGGTGGCCGGATTCCTCGCGGTGATCGTGCCGCCGGTGGACCGCGAGGTGACCGCGCTGGTGCACCAGGTCCCGCGGCTGTTCAAGGAGGCGCAGGACCGCTCCACCTGGCTCGGCCGGATGGAGGCGAAGTACCACGTCTTCGACAAGGTCGAGACGTCGCTGAACTCCAAGGGCTTCGGCGCCAGCACCCTGACGAACGTGGTCGGCGCGGGCAAGTACGTCCTGGACATGCTCACCTCCACGCTGGCCGTGGTGGCGCTGACCATCTACTTCCTGGCCGGGCTGCCGAACGTGGTCAACGCGGCCTTCCGCACCGTGCCGGCCTCCCGCCGCGTCCGGGCCCGGGCGATCGGCGACGAGATCCTCACCCAGGTCGGCCGGTACATGCTCGGCTCGGCGCTCAACGCCAGCATCGCCGGCTTCGCCACCTTCGTCTGGACGGCGTCGGTCGGCATCCCCTACCCGGCGGCGCTCGGCCTGATGGTGGCCCTGCTGGACATGGTGCCGGTGATCGGCTCCACCATCGGCGGCGCCATCGTCACCCTGGTGGCGCTCTCCCAGTCCGTGCCGGTGGCCCTCGCGACGCTGGTGTTCTACATCGCCTTCCGGCTCACCGAGGACTACCTGCTGCTGCCCAAGGTGATGCGGCACGCGGTCGACGTCCCGCCGATCGTGACCGTGGTGGCGGTGCTGATGGGCGGCGCGCTGATGGGCATCATCGGCGCCCTGCTGGCGATCCCGGTCGCCGCCGCGCTCAAACTGATCGCGCAGGAGATCCTGCTCCCCCGGCTGGAACGGCGCTGACCGGCTTTACACGCCGTTGAACCGTCCTTTGTGGGACGCTGGAGGGCGCCGACGCGCGCCGAGCCCGCGGAAGGAACGCGGCTTTCGTCGCTGATAGATCCCGTATGAGTGAGCTCGTCCGGGTCAGCGCGGCGCGGCGCCGACGCGTGATACCCAAGCGAGACAATGAACCAGGGCACTCGGCCACCGGCCAACCTTAGACTTGGACGGTGCTGCAATCTTCAGCATACTGAGCTTGGCACACATGATGGATGAGACTCTTCGTGGTTAATACTGACCTGGTCGTTCTCGGCGCCGGTCCCGCCGGTCTGTCGGCCGCCTGGCGGGCAGCCCGCCGCGGGCTGAACGTGATCGTCCTCGATCGGGCCGAGGCGGTGGGCGGGATGGCCGCCTCCTTCGACGTCGCCGGGGTCCGGGTCGACTACGGCAGCCACCGGCTGAACCCGGACATGCCCGGCTACGTGCTCGCCGACCTGCGCTTCCTGCTCGGTGCCGATCTGCAGACCAGGTACCGCGACGGCAAGCTGCTGCTCGGCGACAAGTGGATCACCTACCCCTTCAAACCGCGCGAGCTGGCCCGGGCGCTGCCCGCGGTGCCGATGGCGCGCGCGGCCTTCGAGGCCATCGGCACGGCCTGGCGCAAGCCGAAGCAGGAGGAGCAGGCCGACAGCTACGCGGACCTGATGCGGGCCGGCTTCGGCCCGACCCTCTACGACCAGGTCTACGCGCCCTACGCGCGCAAGCTGTGGGGCGTCGACGGCGGGTACATCGACGCGGAGCAGGCCCGGCGCAAGGCGGGCGCGCCCACCGCGCTCTCGGCGCTGGCCCGGGCGGTGCGCAACTCGCTCTCGAGCGAGTCGCTGGCCTACTTCTACCCGCGCCGCGGCTTCGGCCAGCTGTGCGAGACCATGGCCGACGCGGCCGTGCAGGCGGGCGCGCGGCTGCGCCTCGGCAGCGCGGCCGAGCGGATCGAGATCGGCCACAACGAGGTCTCGGTCAAGCTCGGCCGGTCCGAGTACCACTCCGCGGCGGCCGAACGCACCGGCTGGACCCCCGACCCGTACAGCGACGGCTCCTGGCTGCGGGCCCGGCACGTCTTCTCCACCCTGCCGCTGCCGCTGCTGGCCCGGATGACCAGCCCCGGCGCCCCGTACGAGGCGGTGGACGCGAGCGGCGACCTGAAGTTCCGGGCCATCGTGCTGGTGTACGTGGTGCACCGGGGCGGGCGCTGGACCAAGCACGACGTGCACTACATCCCGGGCGGGCGCACCCCGGTCACCCGCATCTCCGAGCCGATGAACCACCGGATCAACCCGGAGGACCCGGACGACCGGGACGTGGTCTGCTTCGAGCTGCCCTGCGACATAGGCGACGAGATCTGGAACGCCTCGGACGACGAGCTGGCCGACGTGGTGCGCGAGTGCACCCGGGAGACCAGACTGCCCGAGCTGAACATGGACTGGGTGCAGGTCAAACGGGTGCGCAACGTCTACCCGGTCTACCACCGCGGCTACAAGGAGCAGCTCTCGGTGCTCGAGGACTGGGTCGAGCAGCTGCCGCACGTGACCACCTTCGGCCGGCAGGGCCTGTTCACCCCGGACAACACCCACCACGCGATGCTGATGGGCTACGAGGCGGCCGACGCGCTCGGCGGCGGCGAGTTCGACCGCGAGCACTGGAACGCGGCCCGGGAGCGGTTCACCCGGCACATCGTCGAGACCTGACAGGGCTGCGGGGTGGCCCGCGCCTGTTCACCGCCGATAGATCCGCTGTTCATCGTTCATTCGCCGCGGTGTGGCAGAAATGGGCGCTATGACGAGGTTCTACCAGCCGGACCGGATCGACTACGACATGGTCGTCTCCGCGGGTCAGGACGGGCGTCGACTGTGGACCACGGCCGCGGTAGAGGTGGTCGACCCGGCCTCGGTGCGCAGCGAGGCCGGCGGACCGCTGGACGGCGAGAGTTTCCGGGCGTACGCCGCCGCGGTCGCGCCACGGCTGCGGGACTTCGCGGAACGGCTGGTCGGCGCGGAGGCCGACTCGACGGCGCTGCGGTACCAGAGCTACCAGCAGGTGCGCAGCATCGTCCGGGACGCCGAGGGGATGATGCTCGCGGAAGTGCGCTGTGACGGCTCGGTCACCGTCCTCGGCGAGCTCGACCCGGCGCTGCGCCGCCAGTTCATCGGCATGCTCAACGGCTGGCTCCCGATGACGATCCGCGAGGTGGACCGCTACGCCTTCGAGACCGCGGTGACCTCGCTGGTCAAGGCCCGCCGCGTGGTCGACGCGATGCTGCGCGAGGTCATCGGCATCGCGGCCGGCGGTCCCGAGCCGATGCCCTGGGACCGGGTGGCCGAGGCCGCGGGCACCACGCCCACGGCGCTCACCTCCTGGTTCACCACCCCCGACGAGTTGATCAACTCCTAGGCGCGGGCCCGATCCCCTTGCCCGGCAAGGGGATCGCGCTACTCCTCGATCGCGCCGCCGACCCGGCGCAGATGCGCGCGGAAGGTGTACTGCGGATCCCGCGCCCGCCGCAGCAGGTAATCCTCGAACCCGGTCTGCCGACGCAGCGTGTCCCCGGCCACGATCCGCTCCGCCTGGGCCCGCTCGGTGTCCCGGATTCCGCGTGCTGCCGACAGGATCCGCTCCGCGTGCTCCGAGGGCACGAACAGCACGCCGTCGTCGTCGGCGAACACGGTCCAGTTCCCGGTCAGCAGATGCGGTCCGACCCGGGCGCTGTGCAGCGCCTCCGGCTCACGCGGATCCACCCGCAGCGGGCCGAACGGGAACGCGCCGTAACTGAACACGGGCAAGCCGATCGAGACCAGTTCCGAGGTGTCCCGGTGCAGGCCCCACACCACGATCCCGGCCACGCCGGCCGCTCGCGCCTCGAGCACGGCGAGGTCGCCGATGCAGGCCTCGTCGACGCGGCCGGCGTTGTCGATCACCAGCACGTCGCCGGGCCGGGCCGCGCCGTAAGCCTCGAGGAAGACGTCGACACTGCCGTAGTGCCGCACCGGTAGCACCCGCCCGGCCAGCCGCATACCCGTTGTGACCGGCCGGATTCCCAGCGGAGCCACCCGGGCCTGCACGCCGGCCCGCACGCACGCGTCGGCGATGAGCGGCGTGGAAAGTTCGTCGAACTCGTTCACCATGGCCGAAAGCGTAACGGCGCCGGAATTGGGACGAAGTTGTCGCAGGCCCTACACCGACGGCAAACCGCCGAGTCCGGCCGACTGACTAAGCTTTGGCCATGTCAACGCTGCCCAGTTCGCTGACCACGGTCGAACACTATGCCGAGGCGATAGTCCTCGGCCTGGTCCAAGGCGTCACCGAGCTCTTCCCGGTCTCCAGCCTGGGTCACTCCGTGCTGATCCCCGCCTACCTCGGCGGGCAATGGGCCAGCGATCTGAGCATGACGAACCCGAAATCCCCTTACCTGGCGCTGATCGTGGCGCTGCACGTGGCGACGGCGCTGGCCCTGCTGGTCTTCTTCCGGGACGACTGGGTCCGGATCGTGCGCGGGCTGTTCAGCTCGATCAGGCGCAAGCAGATCCGCACACCCTACGAGAAGTTGGCGTGGCTGCTCGTGTTCGCCACCATCCCGGTGGGCATCGCGGGCGTCATCCTGGACAAGCTGCTGCGCACCGACCTCGGCAAGCCGACGTACGCCGGCGCCTTCCTGATGCTCAACGGCCTCATGCTCTACGCCGCGGAGAAGGGCGGCGCGAAGGGCAAGCAGCGCGGCGGCCGGCGCAAGGGCGTCGGCACCGGCGAGCCGAGCGTGCGCGAGCTGGACAAGTACGGCCGGGAGCTGCCGCCGGACATCGCCAGCGACGTGCGCCTGGCCCGGCTGAGCCCGAAGACGGCCATGTCCATCGGCGCGGCCGAGATCGCCGGCCTGTTCCCGGGCCTGAGCCGGTCCGGCGCCACCATCGTGGCCGGCCTGTTCAAGGGCTTGAGCCGGGACGACGCGGCCCGGTTCGCCTTCCTGCTGGCCACGCCGGTGATCCTGCTGGCCGGCCTGTACAAGGTGCCCACGCTGATGGAGCCCGAGTACGAGTCCTGGATCGGCCCGGCCCTGGTCGGCTCGGTGGTGGCGTTCATCGCCTCGTACCTGTCGGTGCGCTTCCTGGTGCGCTACTTCGAGAACCGGTCGCTGATCCCGTTCGCCGTCTACAGCGGCGTGTTCGGGCTGTTCTCGCTGGTGTACTTCGGCGTCGTGAAGTAGCCCGGGCGGCCGGCGGTGCGCCGGCCGCGGACTCAGACCGATTCGGCCAGCCTGGCCACGGCGGTGAGCGGGATGCTGAGCCAGGTGGGCCGGTTCGCCGCTTCGTAGACCGCCTCGTAGACCGCCTTGTCGATGGCGTAGCCGCGCAGCAGCACGTCCTGCTCGCGCGGGTCCTGGCCGCTGACCGAGGCGTATCCGGCGCAGAAGGCGTCGAAGTTGTGCTCGGCCCAATCGGCCGCCCGGTCCGGGTCGCCGCCGAGGTGGTGCGCCGCGTAGTCGAAGGAACGGGCCATTCCGGCGATGTCCTTGATCGCCGGAGCCATCGCCCGGCGCTCGGCCAGGGTGCGGTTGGGCTCGCCCTCGAAGTCCAGCAGCACCCAGCCCTGGACCGTGCGCATGCACTGGCCCAGGTGGAAGTCGCCGTGGACACGCTGCGTGAGCACCGGCTCGTCCAGCTTGGTCAGCTCGAGCAGCGCGGTCCGCAGCGCGGAGACGTACGGCACCAGCGCGGGCACGCGTTCGGCCGCTCGGTGCAGATGCTCGATCATGGCGCCGGCCACCTGTTCGAGCTCCGCCGGCTCCATTCGGGCGGTGGGCAGGGCGGTGGCGAGGTCGTGGTGCACCCGCGCGGACGCGGCGCCGAGGCGCAGCGCCTCCGGACCGAAGTCCCCGCCGGCGTTACGCGGCTCGACGCCTTCCGGCTGGGCGTAGAGGTCGCGGACGCTGGCCTGGGCCAGCAGCCAGCCGTCGGTGGCGGTGGGCAGGAACTCGCTCACGGTGGCCACGGTGATCGGCTCCGGAGCGCTGTAGCCCCGGCTCTGCTGGTCCGGGTCGTCCTCCTGCGGACCGGCGTCCGGCCCGGCCGGCCCGTCGCCGTGCCCCGAGCCCGGCTCGGAGCCGGCGGACGCCGCGTCGGGCGCGGCGGCCCCCATCGGCTCGTAGAAGGCCAGGTCGATCCAGCCGACCGGCTGCGGGATGTTCTGGCAGCCGGCGTCGGCCAGCGCCAGCGAGAGCTCGAGGTCGGGGTTGACCCCGGGCACCGCGCGGCGCAGGAACTTCGAGATGAGCTTGTCCCCGTAGATCACGGAGGTGTTGGACTGCTCCCCGGTCAGCACCAGCGAGCGCAGGCCCTTGGTGACCTTCCGACCGGGCAGCAGATGGAAACGCAGCGGCCCGACCACCTCCCCTCCGGCCAGCCGCGAGAGCAGCCATCCGGCCAGTTCGGGGTCGTGCAGGGCGTCGTAGCAGCGCTTCTCCCGGCCCTCCGCGTCGCGCAGCGGGCCGAGTTCGGCGTGTTCGAGCCCCTCGGGCAGGTGCTCGCGCAGCCCCAGGAAGATCTGGTAGCGCTCGGGATCGCGCCCCTGCGGCCGGACCTCGGCGATGACCAGGGTCAACGCCGGATCCCGGCCTTGCCCCGAGCACTCGATCCGCCGCAGTACCACCACCCCGTCCGCCCCGATCCGCGCCCCCTTGCCGCTGTACCAGCGCTGCCGTGGCAGCCACTCGGCCAGCAACCGTGCCAGCTGCCCGTCCACTCGGGCGTCCGCCGGCGCGGCGTGCGCGTGTTCGACCATCGAGGTCATGGTCTGCGACTCCCTTTCTGCCCAAGGGCCCGCTCCCGCAAGCCGCGTCCTTGCGGCTTGCCGTTTCACTCCCTATACCCGCTACGGTCGCTGCAACCTGAACCAGTAGAAGCCGTAGCCCGCGAGTGTGAGCAGGTAGGGAAGCTCCCCGATCTTCGGGAAGCGGACCCCGCCGAGCAGCTCCACGGGCTCGATCGCCTGGTATTCACGCAGGTCGAGCTCGGTAGGCTGAGGGAAACGGGAGAAATTCATCACGCAGAGCACCAGGTCGTCCGAACCCGGCTCCTGCCCCCTCAGCTCGCGCACGAACGCGAACACCGAGGGATTGGTGGACCCGAGTTCAGTGTAAGTGCCCAGCCCGAAAGCGGGGTTCTGGCGGCGCACCTCGATCATCCGCTTGGTCCAGTGCAGCGTGGAGGAGGAGTTGCGGGTGGCCGCCTCCACGTTCGTAGACTGATAGCCGAAGACCGGATCCATGATCACCGGCATGTTCAGCCGGGCCGGATCGCAGCTGGAGAACCCGGCGTTGCGGTCCGGGGTCCACTGCATCGGCGTGCGCACCCCGTCGCGGTCGCCGAGCCAGATGTTGTCGCCCATCCCGATCTCGTCGCCGTAGTAGAGCACCGGCGAGCCGGGCAGCGAGAACAGCAGCGCGTTGAACAGCTCGATCTGGCGGCGGTCGTTCTCCAGCAGCGGCGCGAGCCGGCGCCGGATGCCGACGTTCGCCTTCATCCGCGGGTCTTTGGCGTACTCGGTGTACATGTAGTCGCGCTCCTCGTCGGTGACCATCTCCAGGGTCAGCTCGTCGTGGTTGCGCAGGAAGATCCCCCACTGGGCTTTGTGCGGGATCGCCGGGGTCTGGGCCAGGATCTCCGAGACCGGGTAGCGCGACTCCCGCCGCACCGCCATGAAGATGCGCGGCATGACCGGGAAGTGGAAGGCCATGTGGCACTCGTCGCCGCCGGTGGCCGGGTCGCCGAAGTAGTCCACCACGTCCGAGGGCCACTGGTTGGCCTCGGCCAGCAGCACCCGGTCCGGGTACTCCGAGTCGATCATGGCCCGGACCCGCTTGAGGAACGCGTGCGTCTCCGGCAGGTTCTCGCAGTTGGTGCCCTCGCGCTGGTAGAGGTAGGGCACGGCGTCCAGCCGGAACCCGTCGATGCCGAGGTCGAGCCAGAACCGCAGCGCGGCCAGGATCTCCTCCTGGACGTGTGGATTCTCGTAGTTCAGGTCCGGCTGGTGGGAGAAGAACCGGTGCCAGAAGTACTGCTTGCGGACGGGGTCGAAGGTCCAGTTCGAGGTCTCGGTGTCGACGAAGATGATGCGGGCGTCGGAGAACTGCTTGTCGTCGTCGGCCCAGGTGTAGAAGTCGCCGTAAGGCCCCTGCGGGTCGTTGCGCGAGGACTGGAACCACGGGTGCTGGTCGCTGGTGTGGTTCATCACGAAGTCGATGACCACGCGGATGCCGCGCAGGTGCGCCTGCTCGACGAAGTCGACGAAGTCGCCGAGGTCGCCGAACTCGGGCAGCACGTCGGTGTAGTCGGCCACGTCGTAGCCGCCGTCGCGCAACGGGGATTTGAAGAACGGCGGCAGCCAGATGCAGTCGATGCCCAGCCATCGCAGATAGTCGAGCCTTGAGGTCAGTCCTTTGAGGTCGCCGGTGCCGTCTCCGTTCGCGTCCTGGAAGGAGCGCACCAGTACCTCGTAGAACACGGCGCGCTTGAACCATTCCGGGTCGCGCTCGCTCTTGGGCAGGTCGAGCGGGGAGTCCGAGACGGGCTCGTTGACGATCACGTCACTCCTTGGCTTCAGGAGGAGCACCACGCGGTGCCGGTCGGATGAGCTCCCCGAGCCGGCTTGACTACCGTTGCAGGGTCAGCAGGTGCGCGGGGTTCTCGTGAGGATCGAGGCGGATGTAGTTGTCCCGGCCCCAGTGGTACGTCCCGCCGCCGAGCTCGTCGTGCACGACGAAGCGGTCCGACCAGCCGAGTCCGAGTGCGGGCAGGTCGAGGTACACCGTGGCCTCCCGCGTCTGATGCGGATCCAGGGTGACGACCGTGATCACCGTGTCGCCGTCATGATGCCGCTTGGAGTAGCACAGCACAGCATCGCTGTCCGTGTGGTGGAAATGGAGATTACGCAACCCCCGCAGGGCGCCGTGCGCACGCCTGAGAGTGTTTAGTCGGGTGAGCAACGGAGCCAACGACCGTCCCTCAGCCTCGGCGGACACCCAGTCGCGCGGACGCAGCTGGTACTTCTCCGAGTCCGCGTATTCCTCGCTGCCGGGTGCGGCGGCGCTGTTCTCGCAGAGCTCGAATCCGGAGTATACGCCCCAGGTGGGGGCCAGCGTGGCGGCCAGGATCGCCCGGATCTCGAAAGCCGGGCGTCCGCCGTGCTGGAGGTATCCGTTGAGGATGTCGGGCGTGTTGACGAAGAGGTTGGGGCGTAGGTAGGCGGCGGTATCCTGGGACAATTCCGTAAGATACTCCGTCAATTCGTCCTTACCGTTACGCCAGGTGAAGTACGTGTAAGACTGGTGGAAACCGATGGCGCCGAGGGTGCGCATCATGGCCGGACGGGTGAAGGCCTCGGACAGGAAGAGCACATCCGGGTCGGTCCGGTGGATCCGGCCGAGCAGCGGCTCCCAGAAGTTGAGGGGCTTGGTGTGCGGGTTGTCGACCCGGAAGATGCGCACGCCGTGGTCCATCCAGAACCGCAGGATCCGCTCGCACTCGTCGAGCAGCCCGGGCAGGTCGGCGTCGAAGTAAATAGGATAGATATCTTGATATTTCTTCGGCGGGTTCTCGGCGTAGGCGATGGTCCCGTCCGGCCGGTGCCGGAACCACTCCGGGTGCTTGGAGACCCACGGGTGGTCCGGGGAGCACTGCAGCGCGAAGTCGATCGCCACCTCGAGGCCGAGCTTGGCCGCCCGGTCGACGAAGTGGTCGAAGTCCTTGATCGAGCCGAGCTCCGGGTTGATCGCGTCGTGCCCGCCGGCCGGCGAGCCGATGCCCCAGGGCGAGCCCGGGTCGTGCTCGCCCGCCACCAGCGAGTTGCCCCGGCCCTTGCGGAAGGTCGTGCCGATCGGGTGGACCGGCGGAAGGTAGAGGACGTCGAAGCCCATCGCGGCCACCGCCGGCAGCCGCTCGGCCGCGGTGCGCAGGGTGCCGCTGCGCGGCGGGCGCTCGCCGGCCGGGTCCACCTGCGCCCCCTCCGACCTGGGGAAGAACTCGTACCAGGCCCCGAACAGGGCCCGCTCCCGGTCCACCTGCAGCGGCAGCGGCTCGCTGCGGGTGACCAGCTCGCGCAGCGGGCGCACCGTCAGCGCCTCGTGCACCGCGGCGCCGTCCGCGAGGGCGAGCCGGGCCTCCGGGGTGGCCTGCTCGTCGCGCAGCGCCGCGGCCGTGGTCTCCAGCAGCTCCTGCCCGGGGAACTCCACCTCCTGGTCGCGCCGGAGCACCGGCTCCACCAGGGCGGAGCGCTCGAGCAGGTCGGCGCCCTCGGCGAAGACCGCCTCGATGTCCTGGCCGGCCGGGATCTTGGCCCGGGCGATGTGGTACCAGGTGGCCACCGGGTCCGCCCAGGCCTCCACGTGGAAGGTCCAGTCGCCGGGGGCGTCCGCGCTCACCCAGGCCTCGTAGCGGTCGAGGCCGGCGGCGACCTCGCGCATGGGGTACCAGCCGTCGGCCACCCCGTCCGGCCCGGAGAGCACGACGTTCGCGGCGACCGCGTCGTGCCCCTCTCGGAAGACGGTGGCGGACACCGGGAACAGCTCCCCGGCCACGGCCTTCGCAGGCCTCGTGCCCCCGAGGACGGTGGGGCTGACGTCGAGCAGAGGGATTCGACCGATCACACACCACTTCTACCCGTTCCCGGCGTCCCAGACCACTCAGACGGCCGAACGGGGAGCGACTACGTGCGCTCAAGCCACCCCTGACCTGAGGCGCGACGCGCTGCGAGATTCCGCAATCCCTTACGCAGGGTCAGGGGCGCCGCTAGGCTCGGACGACATGAAGGCGATCCGGCGCCTCACGGTGCGCACAGTCCTGCCCGAACACCTCGCCCCGCTCACCGAGCTGGCCATGAACCTGCGCTGGTCATGGCACGAGCCGACGCGGGCGTTGTTCGAGGCCATCGATCCCGACCGCTGGGAGGAGGTACACCACGACCCGGTCAGGCTGCTCGGCGCGGTGCACACCGAGCGCTTCGCCCAGCTGGCCGCGGACGAGCGTTTCACCGGCCGCGTCGCCCAGGCGGCGGCCGACCTGCGCAATTATCTGACTCGGCCCATGTGGTACCAGTCCCTGGCCGACCCGCCCAAGGCGGTCGCCTACTTCTCCCCCGAGTACGGCATCACCGCGGTGCTGCCGCAGTACTCCGGGGGCCTCGGCATCCTGGCCGGCGACCACCTCAAGGCCGCCTCCGACCTCGGCGTCCCGATCGTCGGCGTGGGCCTGCTCTACAAGCGCGGATACTTCCGCCAGTCCCTGTCCCGGGACGGCTGGCAGCTGGAGACCTATCCGCTGCTGGACCCGGACAACCTGCCGCTGACCAAGCTGCGCGACGCCCAGGGCGCGGCGGTGCGGATCACCATCGGCCTGCCCGAGCTGCGCGAACTGGTCGCGCAGGTGTGGCTGGCCCAGGTGGGCCGGGTGCCGCTGCTGCTGCTCGACACCGACATCGAGGAGAACGCGGACGGCGGCCGGGAGGTGACCGACCGGCTCTACGGCGGCTCGCCCGAGCACCGGCTGCACCAGGAGATGCTGCTGGGCATCGGCGGCATCCGGGCGGTGCGCGCCTACTGCGCGATCACCGGCACCCCCGAGCCCGAGGTCTACCACACCAACGAGGGCCACGCCGGCTTCCTCGGGGTGGAACGGATCAGGGAGCTGACCGAGGAGCGCGGCCTGGACTTCGACGCGGCGCTCGCCGCCGTGCGGGCCGGCACGCTCTTCACCACGCACACCCCCGTCCCGGCCGGCATCGACCGGTTCCCGCGGGAGCTGGTGGCCGAGCACTTCGGCGGGAACAACACCTCCCCCGGCGTGCCGGTGGAGCGGATCCTGGAGCTCGGCGCGGAGACCTACCCGGGCGGCGACCCGGGCTCGTTCAACATGGCCGTGATGGGCCTGCGGCTGGCCCAGCGGGCCAACGGCGTCTCGCTGCTGCACGGCGAGGTCTCCCGGGAGATGTTCGGCGGCCTGTGGCCCGGCTTCGACGAGCCGGAGGTGCCGATCACCTCCATCACCAACGGCGTGCACGCGCTGACCTGGGTGCATCCGCTGGTCACCGAGCTGATCGAGCGCGAGCTCGGGCCGGACGCGATGCGGGCCCCGTTCGAGTCGGTCGGCCGGATCTCGGACAAGACGCTCTGGGAGATCCGCTGCAAGCTGCGGGCCGAGCTGGTGCGCGAGGCCCGGCGCCGGGTGTACGAGTCCTGGCTCTCCCGGGGCGCCTCGGCGGCCGAGCTCGGCTGGATCTCCGGCCTGCTCGACCCGCAGGCGCTGACCATCGGCTTCGCCCGGCGGGTGCCCTCGTACAAGCGGCTGACCCTGATGCTGCGCGACCGCGATCGGATGGTCAGACTGCTGACCGACGAGGACCGGCCGGTGCAGCTGGTGATCGCGGGCAAGGCCCACCCGGCCGACGACGGCGGCAAGCGGCTGGTGCAGGAGCTGGTCCGGTTCGCGGACGAGGCCCGGGTGCGCCACCGCATCGCGTTCCTGCCGAACTACGACATGGCCATGGCCCAGACCCTGCTGCCCGGCTGCGACGTTTGGCTCAACAACCCGCTGCGTCCGCTCGAGGCCTGCGGCACCTCGGGGATGAAGTCGGCCCTGAACGGCGGGCTGAACCTCTCCATCCGGGACGGCTGGTGGGACGAGTGGTACGACGGCGAGAACGGCTGGGCGATCCCCACCGCCGACGGCGTCGAGGACCCGGACCGGCGCGACGAGCTCGAGGCCGCGGCGCTCTACGACCTGATCGAGCACTCGGTGACCGGGCGCTTCTACGACCGGGACTCGGCCGGGCTGCCCACCCGCTGGATCGAGATGGTCCGGCACACCCTGACCAGCCTGGGCCCGAAGGTGCTGGCCAGCCGGATGGTGCAGGACTACGTGCAGCGGCTCTACGAGCCCGCGGCGCACTCCGGCCGGGCGACCGTGGCCGAGGGCTTCGCCGGGGCGCAGGAGCTGGCGCTCTGGTCCACCCGGATGCGCAAGCTGTGGCCGCAGGTGGCGATCGAGCACGTGGAGGCGGTGGCCGAGCCGAACGCCGACGAGGGCGCGGGCGCGGCCCGGCTCGGCGGCGGGCTGCGGATCAGGGCCCTGGTCCAGATCGGCGAGCTGGCTCCGGACGAGGTGCACGTGCAGGCCGTGTTCGGCCGCGTGGACGAGGACGACCAGCTGCGCTCGGCCTCGATCGCGCCGCTGGTGCACATGGGCGTGGACGACCTCGGCCGCAACCGGTACGAAGGGGTGATAAACCTCGACCAGTCCGGGCCGTTCGGCTACACGGTCCGGGCCGTGCCCTACCACCGCCTGCTCTCCTCGGCGGCGGAGCTGGGCCTGGCCACGCTGCCGCACTAGGACTCACCGGACTCACCGGGCTCACCGAGCCCACCGGCCGCGGGCTCGCGCGGGGTGCTCTCAGCGCTCTGTGCGGGCCCGCGGGTCCCGGGAGTCGCCGTCAGCCGCTCAGAGCCCGGACACGCCGCCTCAGGGCCCCCGCGGGGGCGGCCGGTCGGGCGGGGTGTCAGAGCTCGTGCGGGATGCCGAGGGTGAACCAGACGGTCTTGCCCTGGGGCCGTCCGCGCACGCCCCAGTCCGCGGACAGCTCGTCCACCAGGTGCAGCCCGCGTCCGCCCTCGTCGTCGAACGGGGTGACCGAGCGCAGCCGCGGCACGGTCGGGTTCCCGTCCGAGACCTCCACCAGCACCGAGATCGAGTCGCGGGTCATCCGCAGCCCGAACGGCGCCACCCCGTACCGCAGCGCGTTCGTCACCAGCTCGCTGACCAGCAGCTCGATCACGTCCGCGAGCCCCGGCAGGCCCCAGGCCAGCAGGCATTCCCGGATCAGGTCCCGGGCCTGGGCGACGGCGGTGGGCCGGGCGGTGAGCGTCCAGGCCGCGGCGTCCGCCTCGGGCAGCCGGCCCAACTTGGCCAGCAGCAGGGTGGCGTCGCCGGTGTGCTCCTCCTGCCCGAGCAATGCGTCGCTGATCTGGCCGCAGGTGGTGTCGAGCAGGTCGTCGGTGACCTCGCCGGCCTTGTCCAGCTGCCGGCCGAGCTCGCTGATCGCCTCCTCGGTGTCCCGCCGCGCCGTGCGGATGATCAGACCTTCGGTGTAAAGCGCCAGCAACGATCCGGGCGGGACGGTGTACTGCCGCTCCTCGTACTCGACGCCGCCGAGGCCGAGCGGGGCGTTGGGCGGCAGCGCGAGCCGGTAGGCCGGGTCGTAGGGCGTACGCAGCAGCGGCGGCAGATGCCCGGCGTTGGCGAAGACCACGGTGCCGTCGGCGAGGTCGCAGGTGAGGTACACGCAGGTGGTGACGTACTGCTCGCCCAGCGACTCGGCGAGCACGTCGAGCCGGTGCAGCACCTGAGCCGGGCTCAGGTCGAGCTGGGTGAGCACACGGACCGCGCTGCGGAACTGGTCGGCGACCGTCGGCGCGGGCAGGCCGGAGCCGAGGACGGAACCGAGCACGAGCACGACCCGGTTGCCCGGCAGCCGCGCCTTGTCGAACCAGTCGCCGCCGCTCTCTCCGCCCACCAGCCCCGGATGGCGGCGGTACGCGAGGCGTACGCCGCCCACCTCGGGTACCGAGGAGGTGTCGGACATGGGGTCGGATCCTGGGGTAGGCGGAACGGCGGTCCTCCGCTAGCATCCCCCGGGATAAGCCACTTAATAGGACGATCTGCGTGAGTTAGGCCACCCGGGTAGAACCGCCCGAACGGCCTCCGGGGACCCGGTTCGGGCGTCCGCCGCCGGTCACGCGGGTTGCTGTGCGTCCCGCTCCACCGCTTGCTCGATCGCGTCGAGGATCACATAATCGCCCTCCAGCCACGGCAGTTCGCGCACCTCCGCCGCGCCCGGAGCCAGCCAGCGCAGCTCGTCATGGCTCTCGATCGGCGCCGGCTCCCCTTCGACCAGCACGGCCCGGTAGGTGCGCACCTGGAGCGTGCCGCCGGGGACGGTGTAGGCCGGCCCGATCGGGGCGCCCACCTCGATCCGCACCCCGAGTTCCTCCCGGCACTCCCGGCGCAGCGCCTGCGCGTCGTCCTCCCCCGGCTCGGTCTTGCCGCCGGGGAACTCCCAGCGCCCGGCCAGGGCCGGCGGCCCGGTCCGACGGGCCGCCAGGAACAGCCCGTCCCGCTCGATCACGGCCGCCACCACGGCCCGCTCGCCCGCTGCTGAAGTCTCGGTCATGGGCTCCATGGTGCCAGGCTCGGTCCGCAAACCGGTTACAGCTCGTGAGTGGGGCCACGCGTGCGTGCAAGCGATACTGGGGATCATGGCCAGCATGCACGATTACGACGCCGAACTCGCCGACCTCATCTTCGGGTACATGCGCGAAAGGCTCCAGCTCAACCCCGTTCCGCTCGACCACCCGGGACGCAAGGACAAGCTGGACTCGGTGCTCGCCGGCCTGATCGGCCCCGAGGGCAACGACCCGCGCCGGGTGCTGTCCGTCTACGACGAGCACCTGTCCCAGGCGGTGATCTCCTGCGACAGCCCGCGCTTCCTCTCCTTCATCCCGGCCGCGCCGACCAAGGCCGCGCTGCTGTTCGACATGGTCGTCTCCTGCGCCTCGCTGCAGGGCATCTCCTGGCTCGAGGCCTCCGGCGCCATCGCCGCGGAGAACCAGGTGCTGCGGCTGCTCGCGGACCTGGCCGGGATGGGCCCGCAGGCCGGCGGCTGCTTCGTCACCGGAGGCTCGGCCGGCAACCTCTCCGCGCTGGTGGTGGCCCGGGACGTGGCCCGACGCCGCCGCGGCCTCGGCGCCTACGACCCGGTGCGGATCGCGGTGAGCGACCAGGCGCACTCGTCCATCGGCAACACCCTGCGCATCATCGGGGTCGAGCCGCTGGTGGTGCGCAGTGAGGAGCACCGGATGACCGGCGCCGGCCTGCGCGCCGCGCTCGCCGCCCTCGAGGAAGCGGGCGAGAAGGTACCGGTGATCGGCGTCGTCGCCACCGCGGGCACCACCAACGCCGGCATCATCGACGACCTCGCCGGCGTGGCCGAGGTGGCCCGGGACCACGAGCTGTGGTTCCACGTGGACGGCGCGTACGGCGGCGCGGGCCTGTTCGCCCCGAGCGTGCGCGACCGGTACGAGGGCATCGAGCACGCCGACTCGTTCGTGGTCGACCCGCACAAGTGGCTGTTCGCGCCGTTCGACTGCGCCGCACTCGTGTACAAGAACCCGAAACTGGCCAAGGCGGTGCACACCCAGGACGCGTCCTACCTCGACGTGATCCACATGGACACCCCGGACGAGTGGAACCCGACCGACTACGCCTACCACCTCACCCGGCGCGCCCGCGGCCTGCCGCTGTGGTTCTCCCTCGCCGTGCACGGCACCGAGGCGTACGCCGAGGCGGTGGAGGCCGCGCTGGACCTCGCCCGCGACACCGCCGAGCTGATCCGGCAGAACCCCGAGCTCGAGCTGATCCGGGAGCCCGAGCTCTCCACGGTGCTCTTCCGCCGCAAGGGCTGGAACGCGGAGGACTACCAGCTCTGGTCCGACCGCCTGCTGGCCGGCCAGATCGCGTTCGTCACCCCGACCGGCTGGGAAGGCGAGACCGTCGCCCGGTTCGCCTTCCTGCACCCGCACACCACGACCGAGATCGTCCAGGAGATCCTGGACACGATGGCGTACTAGCTGTCCAGCTGCGGGCCGCCTCGGCTCTCAGCCACAGCTCTCAGCGCAGCGCGGCCCGGGCCGCGCCCAGCATCCGGGGCGCCAGCTCGGCGTCGATGGCGGCCCACTCCTCGTCCGAGACGCTGATCGTCCCCGGCAGCGCCGGCCGCTCGTGCAGCAGCGCGATCCGCAGGTGGTCGGCCGGGTGGGACCGGTCGGTCCGGGTGTGGCGCAGCCGGTCGACGATCAGCCGCCGCTGGAACTCGTTCTCCGGCATCGATTCCACGTAAGCGCGGAAGTCCGCCCACAGCGCGGCCGGGTCGGCCTTGTCCTTTCCGGCGCGGCGGCCCCGGACGAAGATCGGCAGCGATCCGGCGAAGACCGTCTTGCACTGCGCGCTCAACGCCGCCTCGGTACCGGCCAGCCGGGCGCCGAGCTCGTCCGCGAGGTACTCGGCCCGCTGGCCGCACTGCAGCTGCAGCCGCGTAAGCGCGGCGCGCAGCCCGACGGCGATGGCGAAGAACGGCAGCGTGCACACGAGGATGACGATCGGCGCGGCCAGCTCCATCGCCAACGCCGTGGGACCGCCTGTGCGCAGCGACCGGACGGGTCGGGTGCCGGGGCGCGGGTTCGGGATCTGGTCCGGGTGCAGCAGCCTCGTCCATTCGGACAGGGAACGCCAGGCCGAGCCGGCCAGCAGAGTCCGCGTCGTGTCGCCGTTGACCTGATGGCCGAGTTCGTGCCCGAGCAGGGCCAGCCGCTCCGGCCCGGTCAGCACGTTCCACAACGGCGCGCCGATCCGCAGGACCCTGCGTTGCGCCAGGCCGGCCCGCCACGTGCTCGCGTTGAAGTCCGCTGCGATGCTCACCCGATCCGGAGCCCGGCAGCCGAGTTCCGCGCTGCAGCGGTCCAGCAGCGCGTAGAGGCGGGGAGCCTGCCCGCGGTCGAACCCGAACTCGGGCTTGAGCCTTTTGTTCCCGAGCCGCGGGCGCACCACGATGAAGACGCCGGCGCCGAGCAGGGTCGCGATCCAGGCCGGCCCGGTCGGTCCGCCGCCGAGCAGCCAAGCCAGCGGCGCGGCCACGACCAGCACTCCGATCACGTGCACCAGCAAGGAATACACCGCCACCGCGCGGCTCAGGCCACTGGACGGCCGCAGCGACTTCGCCGTCTTGAGCGAGGTGTAAAGGGCCAGCGAGCGCTCGATCTCGCGGTCGCGCGTGCGTGCCT
Organism: Actinospica robiniae DSM 44927; assembly: GCF_000504285.1. Taxonomy (NCBI): domain Bacteria; kingdom Bacillati; phylum Actinomycetota; class Actinomycetes; order Catenulisporales; family Actinospicaceae; genus Actinospica; species Actinospica robiniae. The sequence continues at coordinate 4,916,753 of NZ_KI632511.1, forward strand.
CGCGCTTGTTGTATTCAGGCGGATACGGGTCCGCGCCGTGGCCGCAACTGAGACACCAGAGCACGAAACGCGGGTCGAGTCGCGTCCTCGTCGCGCACTTCGGGCAGACGTATTCCACCGATTCCAGCGTTTCCACGCTCGCCGTTCCCCTCCAGGTCGCGCCCGGGTCCGTCCCCCGCGCGGCCGTACAGGAATAACATGCTGCTGCTTTCCAAGACAAGATCCTGACAGAACAGCAGCCGGATCGATATGAGCGCGACTTGCGCCGCCCGCCCCGCGCTCGCTTCAATGTGGTTCGTATTTTCTGTCAAGCTGCCAGCCGAATCGGCGATGGACGAGGCGTCCGCGGCGGCGTCGGGTTGGGGATGCCATGGAACCGTTGACCGAACAGGATCCGGCCCGGATCGGGCCGTTCCGACTCGTCGCGCGCCTCGGCCGCGGCGGGATGGGCCGGGTCTACCTGGGTCGGGAGGAATCCACCGGCAGGCACGCCGCGGTCAAGACCATCCACGGCGAACTCGCCGCCGACGCCGAGTTCCGCACCCGCTTCACCCAGGAGGTCAACGCCGCGCTGCGGGTCGCCGACGCGTACATCGCCGAGGTGCTCGCGGCCGACCCGGCCGCGCCGATCCCGTGGCTGGCCACCGCCTACGTGCCCGGCATCTCGGTCGAGGACGCGGTGCGCAAGTACGGCCCGATGCCGGCGGAATCGGTGCGGGTGCTGGGTTTCTGCGTCGCGCGGGCGGTCTCCGCCATCCACGCGGTCGGCCTGGTGCACCGGGATCTGAAGCCGGGCAACGTTCTGCTGACCGCGCAGGGCCCGAAGGTCATCGACTTCGGCATCGCCCGCGGCGTCGGCGACGAGGGCCTGACCAAGACCGGCATGGTCGCGGGTTCGCCCCCTTACATGGCCCCGGAACAGTTGACCACCGGCAACTTCGGCACCGCCTCGGACGTCTTCTCGCTGGGCGCGATCCTGCACTACGCCGCGACCGCGGCCGGGCCCTACGGCCGGGGCGGCGCGCAGGAGCTGTACGCGCGGGCCCTCGCGGTCGGCCCGGTCGTCGCGCCGGAACTGCCGGAGGCGATCGCCGTCCCGGTCGCCCGCGCCCTGGAGCGCGACCCGAACCAGCGCCCCCGGGCCGCGGACCTCGTCGTCGCCCTCGAGCAGCAGCCGGGCGAGAAGCCGGAGCCGGGCTGGCTGCCCGGCAACGTCACCCAGGAGATCCTGACTCAGGCCACTGAGGCGCTTAACACCGCGTCGGCCGCGTACCGGGAGACGGTCGCGCCGACCCAGCGGATGCCGCAGCAGCCCCCGCCGCCCGCCCCCGCGCCGCGGCAGGCGCCACAGCAGGCGCCGCGGCCGATGCCCCAGCAGCAGCCTCAGCAGCAGCGGGCGCAGCCCGTCGGCGCCGCGCCGGGTCCGGCGCCGCAGGGTTTCCGTCCGCCGTACCCGCAGTCCGGCCCGCCCTCGCACCCGTCGAACCCGCGTGTCCCGTACGGCCAGCCGCAGCAGGCGTTCCCGCCCGGGTACCCGCAGACCCCGCCGCGGGCCACGCCCACGCCGGCGCGCCCGATCTATCAGAACCCTGTCCCCGGATACCCGCAGCGCCCCGGCACCCCGCCGAGCGGAACGCAGTACCCTTATGCGGCTCGGCCCGGAGCGACCAACGGCATGGGCACGGCCGGCCTGGTCCTGAGCCTGGTCGGACTGCTGATGCCGATCGCGTTGCCGTTCGGCATCATCTTCAGCGGCATCGGCCTGTCCCGGGCCAAGCCGCAACGGCTGCCGGACGGCCCGGCCAAGGCCGGCCTCGCGGTGAGCCTGATCGCCGTCTTCGCCTGGATCATCATCCTGATCATCGTCCAGAACCGGACCTGACGCATCCGTCCGGCGAAAGCCCGCCCCCGTGCCCGTCGGCCGAACCGACGAGCACGGGGGGGTCCGTTCACTGATACCGCCTACCAGATCAGGTGCGACCAGAGGTAGAGCGGGTTCGGCACGCCGACGCCGGTGGCGTCGTCGTAGCCGCGCGTCGCCTTGAGCAGCAGGTCGTCACCGAAGCCGATCGAGTAATCGGTGCTGGTGGCGTCCGCGCTCGGGATGTCGTTGTACGCCTTGGCCCCCGGGCTGTTCCCGGTGACGTCGGAGAAGACCGGGCTGCCGTAGCGCGCGTAGAGCGACGGGTTGGCGAAGCCGACCGGCTGCCCGTGCTGCAGCTGCATCACGTCGGCCTGCAGACCCGCGAACAGCGGACTGGCCAGGCTGGTTCCGCCGTAGGGCTGGATGCCGACACCGGTCGAGCCGTCGCCCAGCGTCATCGTCATGCCCACCTGGAAGCCGGTGAACGGGTCGGCGTCCATCGAGACGTCCGGCACCGTGCGCATCCGCGAGGAGGTCCGGCTGCCGTCCGGCAGAGTCGTGGCCAGCGTGCGCGAGACGGTGCCGCGCTGGTACCACGGCTGCGCGAAGATCGCGCTGGTGCCGCCGCCACCGCCGAAGGCCCACTCCCAGAACGACCAGTCCTGACCGGAGGCGGCCGGCGGCAGGTAGACGTCGGTGCCCCACGGAGTGCTCCACTCCACGTTGCCGTGCTTGCCGATCGCCGTGGAGGTGCCGCCCACCGCGGTCGCCCACGGGTCGCTGTCCGGCCAGTCCGCCTGCGGAACCGTGGAGGTGTCGTTGACGCCGCAGCTCGTCGTGCTCGGGTCCTCGGCGCCGCAGTCACCCGTGGAGAAGTTGAACTCGATGCCCTCGATCGCGGCCTGCTTCAGCACCTGGTCGTAGCTGTCCTTGTCAGCGGCGGTCAGGTTGCCGGTGCTGGAGAAGACCACCGATCCCCACGAGTCGGAGACGATGTCGGCCGAGTGCGTGTCCACGATCTGCTGCAGCGGGACCAGCAGGTCAGGGTTCTGACAGGAGTTGCCGCCGTAGTAGTGCACGGTCGCCTGCGGCGCCATCGCGTGCACGGCCTCGACGTCGATGTGCTCCTCCGGCGACCAGTTGGCCGGGCCGCCGCAGTCCGCGTAGTCGTAGAAGTCCGCGGGCGTCTCGGTGTCCAGGAACTGCCCCGGCTTGAAGGCCGGGTCGCCCATGTACTTCGCGTAGGTGTCGGCGTCCGACAGGATGTCCGAGCTCCCGTAGGCGTCGACGATCGCGATCGTCACGCCCTTGCCGGTCACTCCGGTCACGCCGTAGGCGCTGCGGAACTGCTGCGGGGTGTAGCCGCAGATGGCGTACGGATTCTCCTTGCCGCCCTGGGTCGGCGCGGTGGTGTCCATGATCTGGCCGTAGTAGGCCGAGCAGATGGGGGAGCCCTCGTAGACCGCCCCGTCGTGCGAAGCGCCCGCAGTGGGCTTGGCCCCGGTCAGCTTCTCGGTCACGGAATTGGTGCTCACCAGCCCCGCCGGCGCCATCACGACCGGCATGGTGCTCAGCGAGCCCACGCTCAGCACGTCCGCCGCGACGCCCGAGGGCAGGTGCGCCGAGCTCGCCGGAGCGCGGTAGGTGTGGCCCTTGACCGAATAGTTGTGCAGGGTGAGCCCGTAGACGGCCTCGGTCTGCGCGGCGGTGCCGGAGACCTGGATCTGGTGGCTGTCCGCCGAGACGACCTTCAGCCCGGCCGAGCGCAGCCACTTCTCGACGGCGGAGATCTGGGCGGCGGTCGTGCCGAACCTGGCCTGGAACTGACTGGTGCTCAAGAACTTGTGGTAGAGCGCGTTTCCGGGAGTGGACACGGCCTCGGCATAGGCCTCCATGCCCGCCTGGTCCTTTCCGGCCAGGTAGATCGTGGAGGTCACCGCGGTACCCGGCGCGACCTGGCCGCGGTCGGCCGAGGCGGACGCCCAGGCCGGCTGCATGCCGCCGAACGTGACGGTGGCGGGGTTCGCCGTCGTCGCGGACGCCGCGTTCGCCGCGACGAAGGTGCCGGCGAGCGCCGCCACCGCGATCGAGGCGGCACCGACGCGCCGTCGGCGCCGGGCACGGGATTCATCAGGGGCCATACTTCGTGGGTCCTTCCCCAGCTGTGGCCCGTCCGCATGAGGTGGGAGCGGAGGGGCGGGCGGAAGTTACTACCACGAGTTAGTACTCTTCTACGCGCTGCGAGGCAAGGTCTGGGAAATCAAGGTTCGGCATGACTTGCCGAACTTGCCCGGTCGGCGTAGGACACCAGCACTTTAAGCGCAATGTCCTGATGATCCTCCCGGCGGAAGGCCGCCGGTCGCCCCGGTACACCCCGCCCGACGACGAAGCCGCCCCGGAACCCTTCGTCCTGGGTCCCGGGGCGGCGCCCCCTGCGCTCGAACTCTCGGCAGGCCTCTTCCACCCTTCCGGGGTGTGCTCAGAGTCCTGACGAGCTCGTATCTCAGACGTTGAAGCGGAACTCCACCACGTCCCCGTCCGCCATCACGTAGTCCTTGCCCTCGATCCGCGCCTTGCCCCGCGAACGCGCCTCAGGCACCGAGCCGCAGACGATCAGGTCCTCGTAGGAGACGATCTCGGCCTTGATGAAGCCGCGCTGGAAGTCGGTGTGGATGACGCCCGCCGCCTCAGGCGCCGTGGCGCCCTTGCGGATCGTCCAGGCCCGAGCCTCCTTGGGCCCGGCGGTGAGGTAGGTCTGCAGGCCGAGCGTGGCGAAGCCCACCCGGGCCAGCTGGGTCAGCCCGGACTCCTGCTGCCCGATCGACTGGAGCAGCTCGAGCGCCTCGTCCTCGGGCAGCTCGATCAGCTCGGACTCGATCTTCGCGTCGAGGAAGACCGCATCGGCCGGCGCGATCAGGGCGCTGAGCTCGCGGCGCAGGTCCTCGTTGGACAGCTCGTCCGCGTCCAGGTTGAACACGTAGATGAACGGCTTGGCCGTCAGCAGGTGCAGGTCGCGCAGCGGCGCCGGGTCGAGCCCGGCCGCGAAGACGGTGGTGCCGCGCTCGAGCAGCCGCTGCGCCTCCTCGATCGCGGCGACCTTCTCCTGCTTGTCCTTGGCCATCCGCGCCTCCTTCTGCAGGCGCGGCAGGGCCTTCTCGATGGTCTGGAGGTCAGCGAGGATCAACTCGGTGTTGATGGTCTCTATGTCGCTCTTCGGGTCCGGCGCGCTCTTGTCGTCGGCGAAGACCACGTCCGGGTCGGTGAAGACCCGGATGACCTGGCAGATCGCGTCCGCCTCGCGGATGTTGGCCAGGAACTTGTTGCCCAGTCCCTGGCCCTCCGAGGCGCCGCGCACGATGCCGGCGATGTCGAGGAAGTCGACCGTGGCGGGCAGGACGCGCTCGGAGTGGAAGATCTCGGCCAGCTTGGCCAGTCGCGGGTCCGGCACCCCCACCACGCCGACGTTCGGCTCGATGGTGGCGAACGGATAGTTCGCCGCCAGGACGTCGTTCTTCGTCAGTGCGTTGAAAAGGGTCGACTTGCCCACATTGGGCAGGCCGACGATACCGATTTGCAGACCCATGAGCAGCAAGTCTAGTTCAATGGCGGGGTGACTCTCGGCGCCCTCGCACTCCTGCTGTTCGGCATCGCCATCGGCATAGCCATCGGCGTCCTTGCCGAACGCTCCCGCCGCGTCCGCCCAGGTCAGGACGGCCCGGACGCGGGAGTGGAGGCGTCCGCCCGGCTGCTGCTGGAGACCGCGGACCGCCAGCTGGCCCGCACCAGCGAGCCGATCCACGAATCCCTGCGCCACCTCGACGACCGCCTGCGCGAGATCGAGCAGGGCAGAGTCGCGGCCCAAGCCGCCCTGTCCCGCCAGATCGAAGACGTCCGCACCACCGGCGAAGAACTCCGCGGCCAGACGGCCGCCCTGGTCACCGCCCTGCGCACCCCCCAAGTCCGCGGCCGCTGGGGCGAGCTTCACCTGCGCCGCGCGGTGGAGCTGGCAGGCCTGGTCGACAAGTGCGACTTCACCGAGCAACTGGTGATCCCGGCCCAAGAAGGCGCAGAAGCGGGCGAAGGCGGAGCCGGCGTCGCCAGGCCGGACCTCGTCGTCCACCTGGCCGGAGGCAAGCACGTCGTAGTGGACGCGAAGGTGCCGCTGGGAGCATTCCTAGAAGCCGCCGAAGCCCCGAACGACCTGGTCAGAGAAGAGCGCCTCCGCGCCCACGCAAAGCAGCTGCGCGCCCACGTCGACCAGCTCGCGTCCCGCGCGTACTGGAAGCGGATGGAGGCGGCCGGAGCATCGACGGCCGAATTCGTGGTCCTGTTCGTCCCCGGCGAGGCATTCCTCTCGCACGCACTGAGCGCGGACCCGGCACTCGTGGAGTACGCCGCAGAACGCCGCGTGGTGCTGGCCAGCCCGATAACGCTGATCACGCTGCTCAGGACAGTGGCGTACGCCTGGACCCAAGACACCCTCGCCTCCGAAGCCCGCACCGTGGTGGCGCTGGGAAGAGAGCTGTACGAGCGCATCGGCGTATTCACCGAGACGCTGGACACGGTGGGAAGGTCCCTCGGCGCCGCCGTAGGTGCGTACAACCGAGCCGTAGGCTCCCTCGACGCAAGACTGCTGGTGACGGCTAGGCGACTGCGCGACCTAGGCGTCGAGCAGGGCAATCCGCCCGAAGCACGCAGCCTTGACACCGCCGCCCGGTCCGTCAGCCCACCGCAGGAGTAGCGGGCGTGCGGGCTTGCGCGTGTGCGGGCTGGCGGGCGGCGGGGGCTAGGTGCTTCCCCTAGCCGCTCCCCCGCCGTGGAGTCCCTCATTGTTTTGCCCCTTGAAGGCAGGCTTCCCCGCTCTGCCTTCCCGCTCGCGCGAGCATTCGGTCAGCCACACGAGTGAGACCGGCTGCGTTGCACCAGGACTGTCGGCATATCAGCTCGTACCGTTAGCGACATGACCCGCCCGCGCGTCGCGACCCCCACCGACCCCGACATCACTGGCATCGCCACCACCTCCGCGCCGCGCGACTCCCACCACATCGCCGGCGACGCGACCGCAAGCAGTTCCCTCGCCCCAAGCGCCCCCCACGAGCCGAGCCCCGCGCTCAGCCCAACCACGTCGCCCGGCCTGAGCAACACCCACAACCCGCTCGCACCCGACGCCTCCCAAGACCCCGGCCGCCACGACGCCCCACCACCGTCGGCCTCCCACGCGCCCGAGCCTGGCGAAGTCCCCTCTCCGCACGTCGTCCCCGTCCCCGTCCCCGTCCCTGGACAAAGCGATGTTACTTCCCGCCCGGACGCCTCTCACACCTCCCACGACCTCGACGAGCTCCAAGACCTCCGCGTCCCCCAGCGCGACGACGTCCCCCACTCGTCCTACGCGTACGCCTCCCTCGAAAGTGCCGGGCGCGCCAGCGTCGCCCTCGCCACACATGACTCCCCCGGGTCCGTCCGCAGCAACATCGCTCTCGCCGCGCGGGACTCCCACGAGCCTGGCCGCGGAAACGTCGCCCTCCGTCCCCACGATTCGGACACCCTCCAGCACCCCCTCAACCTCGAGCCCACCAACGCTCTTCGCGCTCCCTACGACCCCGGGCGCGGCAACGCTTCGCCACCGCACAACTCCCTCGACCTTCCCCGCAGCCCACGCACCTCCGGTGGGCCCCAGACCCGCAATAGTCAGCCCACGCTAGTCGCGACCCGCACGCGTGGCCCTCTACCCCGCAGCACGGTCACGTACGGCGGCGCACCCTCACGCCCCTACCGCGGCGGCCCCACGCGTCCCTACCCGGGCAATCCCCCGCGGTACCCCTCCAGTGCAAGCCCTTCGCATCCCCACAGCGGCGTGCCCGCTCACGGCGACAGCCTCGGCCCCCTAACCGGCCTCGGCGTGTCACTCATGATGGGAGCAGCCTGTGCGGGCGGAGCACTGCTCGACATGTTCCTGGTCGGCGGCCCCGCCTGGGCGCTCGCCGTCATCTACGTCGTGGCCTGCGGCTACACGGCCACCCGAGTGCGGCGAGCGGACTGGTTCAGTGCCCTGGTGAGCCCGCCCCTCGCGTTCGCCGCAGCGGTGATCATGCTGGCCACGCTGATGCCGAACAGCTTCGGCCCCGGCGCCCTCGGCGTCCTCGCCACGACGTTCACCCTCCTCGCCGCGAAGGCGAAGGCGCTCTACATCGGCAACGCCATCTCCGCCGGCGTCCTCCTCAGCCGCCGCATCAAGGCCCGCCGCGCCATCCCCAGCCCCCGCGCCGCCTCGTAAGCATTCTGCTGCGGGTCACCCAGCCCCTTCGCCCAGCTCACACAACCGACCCCACACTCCGGTCTGCATGCGGCATTCGGCGCCGCGCCCCATCCCCGCCCCAGTTTTTCTGCCTACAGCAGAATCCTCCGCATTTGTCGGAACCCTCTTGTATCTTTGAGTTACAGGAAGAACACGAAGAGTTCTTCGCCACGGGGAGGGGTTCCACTCATGTATTGCCATCCGCCGACTGCCCATCAGCTCTCGGCCGGCCGCCAGGTCCGCGGCCACCACAGCCACCGCGGCCGCTGGACTCGCCCCCAGGGTCCCGGTTCGGCCGACGACGATTCCTGACGCACCTTCAAGGAGGGCTGCCCTGATTCGCCCCCGACCAGAGCGTGCCCTGGCCCTGATGCACCTTCGACCGCGGCCTGCCCTGATGCAGCCTCAACCACAGCCCGCAGTCCGCCCTGATGCAGCCTCAACCACAGCCCGCAGTCCGCCCTGATGCAGCCTCGTCCACAGTGCGCAGTCCGCCCTGATGCAGCCTCGTCCACAGTGCGCAGTCCGCCCTGATGCAGCCTCGTCCACGGTCCACAGCCCGCAACGAGGCGCGCTCGACGCGCCCCAACCGCCAAAGCCTGAAAGGAGTGATGCCTCGAAAGGCCCGCCCTCACCCGATACTCGGCTACTCAGCTAATCGACTACTCGGCTTACAGCCGACGAAGCTCATGCGGGAGCGCGAACAGCAGCTTCTCCTGCGCCGAACGGACTTCCTCGACCTCGCCGTAACCGTGCTCGGCCAGCAGTGTCAGCACGTCCTGGACCAGGTTCTCGGGCACGGACGCGCCCGAGGTCAGGCCCACCGTCGTCACGCCCTCGAACCAGGCCGGGTCGACCTCCTCGGCGAAGTCGACCAGGTACGACGCGGGCACGCCGACCTCGAGGGCGACTTCGACCAGGCGCACCGAGTTGGAGGAGTTCTTGGAGCCGACCACGATCAACAGGTCGCACTGGCCGGCGATCTGCTTGACCGCGATCTGCCGGTTCTGGGTGGCGTAGCAGATGTCGTCGGACGGCGGGTCGAGCAGCAAGGGGAAGCGCTGCTTGAGCCGGGCCACCGTCTGCTGCGTCTCGTCCACGGACAGCGTCGTCTGAGACAGCCACGCCACCTTCGACGGGTCGCGCACCTCGACGTCGTCCACGCCGTCGACGCCGTCGACGAGCTTGATGTGCTCGGGGGCCTCGCCGGTGGTGCCGACGACTTCCTCATGGCCTTCGTGCCCGATGAGGAGAATGTCGTAGCCCTCCTCGGCGAAGCGCACGGCCTCCTTGTGCACCTTCGTCACCAGCGGGCAGGTCGCGTCGATCGTGCGCAGGTTGCGGCCCTTGGCCGACTCGTGCACCTCGGGCGCCACGCCGTGCGCGGAGAAGATGACCAGCGCGCCCTCGGGCACCTCGTCGTTCTCCTCGACGAACACCGCGCCGCGCTCCTCGAGCGTCTGCACGACGTGCTTGTTGTGAACGATTTCCTTGCGGACGTACACGGGGGCGCCGAAACGTTCGAGTGCGCTCTCCACTGTCTGCACAGCCCGGTCCACCCCTGCGCAGTAGCCGCGCGGGGCGGCGAGGAGGACTCGCTTGCGGGGAGCGGATTCGGCGGTGACCGGAGCAGAGACCATGACACCTATGGTATTCCGCTCTCCGGCGTGCGCCCTAGCCCGGAGGCGGGATCTTCACCGGCTCTGCACATCGCGGCGTGGCGTGTCGCACGCGCCACACGTGTCGCGACCGCGCGCGACGCGGGGTCGGCGTGGCGTGTTCGGCGGCCGTGCCCGCGCGCGGAATCGACCGAGATCGCACGGAAATGGAGTGAGATGAGGTGACTGATTGGAGTCGTCCCCTAACTGAAATGAGATGCCTGAGCATGATCGCCACAGCGGCGCGTTAGCGGCGCGTTCGGAGTAGGCCGCCGCGGATCGTCGAGGTCGACGCCTCGACAGTGCTGCACCGCTGCGGCTCGGTCGGAGCACTCGACGATGGCCTTCATGGGCGCCGTGGTCCCACTCGAGTGCGTGGAACGCAATCCCATGCAGCGCGCCGTGGTGTCAGCGGCGGGGCCTAGGGTGGTCGGCATGGCCTTGGAGAGCTCCTTCGAGAAACCGGTGCCGGTGGCTACGGTCGCGACTCTGGTCGGCGACTGGATCGACCGGCTTGGCGTCATCCACGTCGAGGGGCAGATCACGCAGATCAACCGACGCCCCGGGGCCGGAGTGGTGTTCCTGACTCTGCGGGATCCGGCACAGGACGTCTCGGTGAACATCACCTGCTACCGCCAGGCGTACGAGCAGATCGTGCCGCCGCCCGCCGAGGGGCAGCGGGTCGTGCTGCGCGCGAAGCCTGCGTTCTACCGGGGCCGCGGCCAGTTCTCGCTGCAGATGTTCGAACTGCGGCAGGTCGGGCTCGGCGAGTTGTTGGCGCGGATCGAGCAGCTGAAGCTGAAGCTCGCCGGCCAGGGGCTGTTCGATCCCGGTCGGAAGCAGCCGTTGCCCTTCCTGCCCCAGCTGATCGGCCTGATCACAGGACGGGCGTCGGCCGCGGAGAAGGATGTGCTGGAGAACACGCGCCGGCGCTGGCCGGGCGTGCGGTTCGAGGTGCGCGAGGTGGCGGTGCAGGGAGCCACGGCTGTCCCGCAGATCACGGGAGCGCTGGCCGAGCTCGACGCCCATCCCGAGGTGGACGTCATCGTCATCGCGCGCGGTGGCGGCTCCGTGGAAGACCTCCTGCCGTTCTCCGACGAGCAACTGCTGCTCGCGGTCGCGGCGTGCCGGACCCCCGTGGTCTCGGCGATCGGGCACGAGCCGGACTCGCCGCTACTCGACCTGGTCGCCGACCTGCGCGCTTCCACTCCGACGGACGCGGCCAAACGCCTGGTGCCCGACGTCAGTGAAGAGCTTGAGCGTGTCCGACAGGCCCGGGCGCGCATGCGCGGAGCGATAGGGCGCATGCTCGACCGCGAAGAACGCGCACTGAGCAACTACCGCTCGCGGCCGGCGCTCGCGGCGCCGCACAGCATGCTCGAACGCCGAGAACAGGAAATCGCGGATACGCGGGCTCGCGGCCGTCGGGCGCTGCACCAACGCATCGCCCGCGACACGGAGGTGCTCGGCCAGACGCTGGCCAGAGTGCGCGCGCTGTCCCCACTCAAGACGCTCGAGCGTGGATACGCGATCGTGCAGACGTCCGAGGGTCACGTCGTCCGCGACGGTGCGGAAGTGATGGCCGGTCAGGAGCTCGGCGTGCGGCTGATGGCAGGTCGCTTGGCCGTGACCGTCGGCTCTGTCTCGGAGACCGGAGAGATGACGACTCCCCCGGCAGCGGACACGGACGACGCGCCTGAACCGGCCGACCCGGCCGAATGAGGCAGTCGCTCCAGAACACGACGCCGCCCAGGCTCCGACACGGAGGCTGAGCCCTGGGCAGGCGCCGAGGCTAAGCCGTGCGCGGGCGCGGAGGCTGAGCCTTGGGGGCGGGCGCCGAGGCTCAGCCTCGGACGGGTGCCACGTCCGTCTGGGCGCTCTAGCTCCGGTTCAGTGGGCGACCGATCGCTGGGGCGCCTGGCGGTGGCGGCGTGGTTTGCGCAGGATGCTGGTGGTGGCACAGGGGTGGGTGCCAGTGGATATCACCAGACAAGCAGCTTTAAGCCAGCCTGGCCTCTCGGGCGCATGGTACTGACGGTGCGGAAGAGACGTGCGTTGAAGACGCGAAACACCGAGGTGCTGATGGCACGAAACACAGCGGCTCTGCCGAGCGGGGAACGTGCTGTGCTGGTGGGTGTGAAGAACAACCGCGGTGTGAAGGACAGCCGCAGTGGTGGGCGGCAACGACTCACCGTGCTGGTACGGAACGGGCGGACAGCGTGGGCGGTGCGCGTCCGATTCCGTCACACCTGCTGTGGCATCCAACGGCTCATATAGGTGCCGAAGCGGGGCTCGGCGAACCCGAGCTCACGGTAGAGCGCATCGCCTGACTCGGAGGCGACGAGCTCCGTCTTCACCACGCCACAGCCGTCCATCCACCCCAAGGTCGCCTCGACCACGGCACGTCCGAAGCCGCGGCGTCGGAAGTCGGGATCCGTGGACACGCTGAGGATGTAGCCGATCAGGCCCGAATGGTTGTCCGGACTGGGCAGGCGCTGCTGGATCACACCGACCGCCCCGGCCGCGAGCTTGCCAGGTGCGTCTCCGGCGTCGACTACGAACGCCTGGATGGAGCTGTCCGGGTCGGACAACGCCAGTTCAAGCGTGTCCTTGCAGGCATACTCCCACGATTCGTCATGAACCTCCCTGAACGTGTTGATCATGATCCGGCGCAGCCGGGTCAGTTCCCAAGCGTCCTCGACCGACGCCCGCCTTACCACCACTCCCATGAGTGCCTCCCCGATCTCTGTCGGTAAGGGAATCTATCGTGGAGGACATGACTACGGAAGAGATCTCCGCATTGGGGTACGAGCAGGCGCGCGATGAACTGATCAGCACGGTTCAACGCCTTGAGGCCGGTGGCCTGGCTTTGGAGGATTCATTGCAGCTGTGGGAGCGGGGCGAAGCGCTCGCTTCGCACTGCCAATCGAAGTTGGACGGGGCGCGGGCCAGGTTGGACGCGGCCCTGGCGGCGGAGGGGACGGCGAAGGACTGACAGCGGCGAGTCCTGGAAGAGCAGGAAGTGGAGTGGCCGGCTGAGCCGAGGGCAGACGGCACGGCGATGTGATGAGGCGGCAGCGAGCGGGGGCGCTGGCTGCCGGATATCGCGTAGGGCGGCGCCCAGGGCCGTGCTAAGCGGCGCCTGCACCGGCGGCCGTACTCTGTGACACCACTGGCTGCAGACGCCGCACAGTCCTGCACGACGCGCAGCACGGCGCGGAGCGGGCCGCTGTGGCGGCGGGAGGCGTGAGCTGTGGCCACGGCGCAGCGCGGGGGCTGTGGCTGCGGGGTGGCACTGCGGACCTGCTGGGGCGTCAGCTCTGGAGCGAGCCGGCGAGGGTCTCGAGCTCGGCGAGCGAGGCGGAGCCGGCTACGACTTCGAGGCTCTTGCCGTCCTGGCGGAACAGCAGCGTCTTGAGGCCGCCGGGGGTGGTGCCGGCGTAGCTCTGCCACTGCTGGCCGGCGGCGGTGACGGTGCCGTGCCGGGTGGCGTCGGAGTGCTGGTCGTCGAGGAACTGGGCGATGGACTCGGTCGTCTGCTCGAACTCGGCGTACTTGCCGGCCTCGGTCTGGTAGCCGAGGTGCCAGTCGGCGGCTGCGTCGCCGGCCGGCTCGTAGGTGTCGGAGGTCAGCTCCCAGCTCGCGGGCAGGCCGGTGGGGCTCATCGCGGTGAAGGGGAGTTCGCTGCGGGCCGCCGTCAGCATCGCCTGGTAGTCGGCGTTCGAGACGGGGGTGACGACGTTCTTCGGGGCGTTCGCCGGCATCAGCCAGATCACCAGCAGGATCGGCACGACGATCAGCGCCATCGTGAGCACCATGTCGCGCACGGTCGTCCTGAGCCGGGAATGGGTCTTCGCCATGGCGCCATCATCCCAAGGCGCCTCCTCGGGCCGCCCACCGGGTCGGCAGTAGGATCAACGAACCGGCCTCCTCAGCCGGTGACCACACATTTCCCATAGCGACGGACGGACCACGGGCTCCAGCCGGTGGGCGGGCGGGCAGGCTCACGACGACGATGCCGGCTCGGCGAAGGCGACCACGATGACGGCGATGGCGAAGGTGCAGGCGATGCGCTCAGGCTCAGGCTGAGGCTCGCGCCCTAGGCCGCCACCGGCCGCCATCGGCCGCGGCTCCGTTCAGATCAAACGATCAAACCGATCAGACCGTTGTCCGAGTGCGGAAGGACTGCAGATGACTCAGGCCCAAGAGGTACCCGACCGGAACCTGGCCCTCGAACTCGTCCGGGTGACCGAAGCGGCGGCCCTCGCGGCCGGCCGGTGGGTCGGGCGTGGCGACAAGAACGGCGCGGACGGCGCCGCGGTGGGCGCGATGCGGCGGCTCATCAACACCGTCTCGATGGACGGCGTGGTGGTGATCGGCGAGGGCGAGAAGGACAACGCGCCGATGCTCTTCAACGGCGAGCAGGTCGGCAACGGGGACGGGCCCGAGTGCGACGTGGCCGTGGACCCGATCGACGGCACGACGCTCAACGCCAAGGGCATGCCGAACGCCATCGCGGTGATCGCGCTGGCCGAGCGGCACGCCATGTACGACCCGTCCGCCGTCTTCTACATGGAGAAACTGGTGGTCGGGCCGCAGGCGGCCGAGGCCGTCGACATCACCGCCTCGGTCGGGCACAACATCCGGGCCGTGGCCCGGGCCAAGGGCTGCTCGCCGAGCGAGGTCACCGTCGTCATCCTGGACCGGCCGCGGCACGAGAACCTGGTGCACGAGGTGCGCGAGGCCGGCGCGCGGATCAAGTTCATCAGCGACGGCGACGTGGCCGGCGCGATCATGGCGGTACGGCCGGAGACCGGCGTCGACCTGCTGCTCGGCATCGGCGGCACGCCGGAGGGCATCATCGCGGCGGCGGCGATCAAGTGCCTGGGCGGGGTGATCCAGGCCAAGCTGTGGCCCAAGGACGAGGCCGAGCGGCGCAAGGCGCTGGACGCCGGGCACGATCTGGACCGGGTGCTGACCACGGACGACCTGGTCACCGGGGACAACTGCTTCGTGGCGATCACCGGCATCACGGACGGCGAGCTCGTACGCGGCGTGCACTACCGCTCCGGCGGCGCGGTGACCACCTCGCTGGTGATGCGGTCGAAGAGCGGGACGGTGCGACGGATCGAGTCGGAGCATCAGCTGTCGAAGTTGCGGACGTACAGCTCGGTCGACTTCGGCTGATGC
Organism: Actinospica robiniae DSM 44927; assembly: GCF_000504285.1. Classification (NCBI taxonomy): domain Bacteria; kingdom Bacillati; phylum Actinomycetota; class Actinomycetes; order Catenulisporales; family Actinospicaceae; genus Actinospica; species Actinospica robiniae. The sequence continues at coordinate 4,931,760 of NZ_KI632511.1, forward strand.
GAAGAGGGCGGACGCGAAAAGGATGACTGACGCGAAGAGATTGACGGGGTAGGGGGGGCGCGACCGGGCGCGGCAGTTACATGGCGCGCGTGGGCATACGCCCGTTCGGACGACACCGCAGGCGGCGGCCAAGCGTGGGTGATCCCCTGTCAGTGGAGAGTTCCGCTGACAGGGGGTCATTCCCCCGCCCACCGGAGGCCGTCTTGTCGACGCAGCAGGCGACGCAGGGAGAAGGCACCGACCAGCCGCAGGTCGAGGAGAGCCACGGCAAGGTCATGCTGGTGTTCGCCGGCGTCATGCTCGGGATGTTCCTCGCCGCGCTCGACCAGACCATCGTCGCCACGGCGCTGCCCACCATCGTGGGGGATCTGGGCGGGGCCAACCACCTGTCCTGGGTGGTCACCGCCTACATGCTCGCCTCGACGGCGACGACGCCGCTGTGGGGCAAGCTCGGCGACATGTTCGGCCGCAAGACGGTCTTCCAGATCTGCATCCTGATCTTCCTGATCGGCTCGGTGGCCTGCGGGCAGGCCCGGAACATGGTCGAGCTGATCGGCTTCCGGGCGGTGCAGGGGGTCGGCGGGGGCGGGCTGATGGTGCTGTCCATGGCGATCATCAGCGACGTCGTCCCGCCGCGGGACAGGGGGAAGTACCAGGGCGTGATCGGGGCGGTGTTCGGCGTCGCCTCCGTGCTCGGGCCGCTGCTCGGCGGGTTCCTGGTGGACAACCTCAGCTGGCGCTGGGTGTTCTACGTCAACCTGCCGATCGGCATCGTGGCCTTGTTCGTCATCTCCATCGCGCTGACGAAGAAGAACCCCCACCACAAACCGAAGATCGACTATCTGGGCACCTTCCTCATCGCGGCCGCGTCGGTCTGCCTGGTGCTGATCACCAGTCTGGGCGGCACGACGTGGGGGTGGGGGTCCATACAGGTGATCTCGTGCGCGATCGGTGCGGCCGTACTGATCGCCCTGTTCATCCTGGTGGAGCAACGCGCGGCAGAGCCGGTGATGCCGCTGAAGCTCTTCCGCAACCCGGTCTTCCGGCAGTGCTCGGCGATCGGGTTCGTGGTCGGGTTGTGCATGTTCGGCGCGCTCTCCTACCTGCCGCTGTTCATGCAGGTGGTGGACGGCGACTCGCCGACGGTCTCGGGGCTGCGGCTGTTGCCGTTGATGGCGGGGCTGCTGGTCGCCTCGATCGGGACCGGGCAGTTGATCAGCAGATACGGCCGGTACAAGATCTATCCGATCATCGGCACGCTGTGCATGGCGGTCGGGCTCTACCTCATGTCGCACATCGACGAGCATTCGTCCTCGACCACGCTCGGGTGGGACATGGTGGTCTTCGGGCTCGGCATCGGGCTCACCATGCAGGTGCTGACGATCGCGACGCAGAACGCGGTCCACTACGCGGACCTGGGGGTGGCCACTTCGGGCGTGACCTACTTCCGCTCGATCGGCGGGTCCTTCGGGGCGTCGATCTTCGGCACGATCCTGAACAATCAGCTCTCGAGCAAGCTCGCCTCGGCGTTGGCGTCCGGGCAGATCCCGCACAGTTTCCCGGCGGCACGGATCCTGGGGAATCCGACCTCGGCGCGCCAGCTTCCGGCGGCCGAGCGCGATCCGTTCCTGCACATCTACGCGACCTCGTGCGCGAAGGTCTTCCTGATCGCCTCGCCGATCGCGCTGGTAGCCTTCCTGCTTTCCCTGTTCCTGCGCGAGGTACCGCTGCGTACGGCCACGAAGACGACCGACTTGGGCGAGTCCTCCGGGCTGCCGACGTTCCGCACGTCGCTGGCCGAGATCGAGCGCTTCGTGACCAAGCTGTCGAGCCGTCAGAACGTCTGGGAGCGCTACGGACGGGCGATCGAGCGGGCGGACGTCGACATCTCAGTGCCACAGGCGTACGGGCTGTTCCGGCTCTACCACGCGGGGCCGATCACCGAGGAGGAGATCTGCAGGCGGATCAAGTCACCGGTCGACGAGATCCGGCCGCGGGTGGATCGGCTGGTGGCCAGCGGGAACGTGCGCCGGGACGAAGACGGCGTGATCTCGCTGACACCGGAGGGGCTCGACGTCGTCGACAAGCTGTCGCAGGCGCGGCTGCAGCTGCTCGAGGAGCAGCTTCAGGGCTGGGATCCGGAGCAGCACGCGGATCTCGTCGCGTTCCTCAAGATCCTGTCGGACAACTCGTTCGAGGCGCCGGACCGCCACGTCCTGCAGCCGTAGCGAGCCGTAGCGGGCACGGCGACCGGCCAGGAAACCGGCATCGAGGCCGGCGCCGAGACCGCCCAGCTCACGCGTCGAGGGGCAGAAAGTTCTCGGACCAGGCGGCGGGGCGCAGGGATCCGGGACTGACCTTGACGATCGCGCGGGTGCCGCGCGCGTGCAGCACTTCGGGGCCGTCGTCGCCCTCGGGGAAGGACAGGCAGCGGAAGCCGAAGACGGCGCTGGTGGTGCCGCGGCGCTCCAGGTGGATCTCGACGACGAGCTCGCCGCGCTCCTGCGTGAACGGGCGGATGAACTCGATGTCGTACTGCCGGACCACGCTCAGGCCGTCGGACGGGTCGAGGTCGGTCAGCGTGTGGAACCAGGCGGTCATCGCCCGCTCCACGTGGATCGCGTAGCGGGCGTTGTGCAGCACGCCCACCATGTCGAGCTCGTCGAACCAGACGGTCGAGCGGTGGACGTACAGCGGGGTGTCACTCATCGCCTTTTGAGCCATTTCTTGCGGGGGCGCTTGGCCTCCACGTTACCGAACAGGCTCAGCCCGCGGACGTGCACGATCGGGGTCTCGGCCGTGTACGGCTGGTCCTGGCTGAGGTTCATGTTGCGCTCGCCGAGGATCGCCGTGCCCTCGTTGACCACCATCACGCCCTCCGGCACGATCAGCTTCACCTCGCCGAAGATGCTGGTCGCGGTGATGGTCATCTCGCGCTGCTCGAGCACGGCCTCGGTCAGGTCCAGCTCGACCGAGCCGAAGATCGCCTTGGCCTCCAGTCCGCTGCGCACCAGCCAGCGGCCGCGCCGCTTCTGTTCGCCGAAGACGGCGACCACCGAGTCGGTCAAGCCGCCGACGGCCGGCGGCATCTCGCCGCGCGCGCTCGGAGCGGCGCCGGCGGAGGGCGGGGAGAAGGCGACGGGCAGGTCGGCCAGGTAGGGGCGCAGTTCGCCGAGGGTCTTGGCGGCGTAGACGCCGTCGGTGCGCTCGGCGTGCTCTTCAGCGCTGAGCCGACCTTCTGCGAACGCCTGGCCGAGCAGCTTGGCGACGTGGTCGCGGTCGGCGTCGGAGGCGCGCATGGAGAACCCGCGGTCGTCGGCGGGGACGGGTTCGTTGCCGAAGGAGAGTGGCGGCGTCACAGGCTCAAGATAACCGATCGAGCGGATTCGCCGTTGGGCCCGGTATGGCGGATCCGCTGCGGGGGCCCGGAACCGGCTTCTAGTCGACCGGCGTATCGACGTTGTGCAGCGCTTCCCGGGCGGCGCGCTCGGCGTCGCCGGCTTCGATGGCCTCGAGCAGGACGCTGTGGCCGCGGGCCAGGTAGATGTCGTGGCCGGTGGCCGAGCTCAGCGTGGTCAGCAGCGAGGCGAGCTGTTCGGCCATCTCCAGGTACATCTCGGTGAGCATCGGGTTGTGCGAGGCGGCGACGACGGCCTGGTGGAAGCGCACGTCCGCTTCGACCCACGGGGTGACCCAGACCGGGTCCCAGCGCCCGAGTTCACGGCCGACGTCCGCGACCACGTCGCGCTCGGCCAGGGCGTCGGCCATCGCGCGCAGGTCTTCCTCGGTGCGGCGGGAGGCGGCCAGCCGGGCGCCTTCGACCTCGAGCGCGCGCCGGACTTCCTGCACGTCGGTGTCGGTGTAGCTGCCGAGTTGGCGGCGGAGGGCGCCGGCGAGTTCGCTGCGCGAGCGGACGTAGGTGCCGTCACCCTGGCGTACTTCGAGCAGGCCGATGTGTGCCAGGGCCTTGATGGCCTCGCGGACGGTGCCGCGGCCGACCTGGAGCCGCTCGATCAGCTCGGACTCGGGCGGGATGCGCTCGCCGAGGGGCCAGGCTCCGGTCGCGATCTGCTCACGGAGGCTGGCGATCACCTCGTCGCACAGGGAACCGCGGCGCAGGCCCGCCAGCTCGGTCATCTCCGCATACCTGCTCTCTGCCAAGCTCCGCTGCCCGGCGCCGCTGTGTCGACGACGGGCACTGTCTCACGAATCCGGGTTCTGAACCCGCCCGGTCACGACACGCTGCCCCGGCGTGGCGAGGCCACGTACGAGCCGACCACACCCTGGAGCACGGTGACGACCACCACGACCAGCAGCGGCGCGGTCCAGGAGCCGGTCGCGTCGTGCAGCATGCCGAAGCTGAGCGGCACGACGGCCGCGAGCAGGTAGCCGATCGACTGGCTGAAGGTGGAGAGCGCCGCGGTGCCGTGCGCGGTGCCGCCGCGCAGCGGGAAGAGCGCGAGCACGAGCGGGAAGGTGGCCATGCCGAAGCTGAAGAAGACGACCCAGAGCCAGGTCAGCGAGGCCGGCGCGATGATCAGGCCGATGAAGCCGACGAGCGAGGCGGCAGTGAGTCCCAGCAGCATCGGGCGCTGGTCCTTCATCCGGGCGCCGAGGTGCGGCACCAGGTAGGAGATCGGGATGTTGATGAAGAAGATCGCCGAGAGCACCGCACCGGCGGCGGTGTGCGACATGCCCGCGCTGCCGAGGATCGAGGGCAGCCAGCCCATGATCACGTAGGCGCCGACGGACTGCAGGCCGAAGAGCGCGGCCAGGGCCCACGCCAGCGGCTGGCGGGCGATCTGACGCAGCGGCAGGTGCGCGGCCGGGACGGCGGAGTCGACGACGGCGTTGGAGGGGTGGGCGGCGCGCTGGGGCCGCGCGGCGAACCAGGCGGCCAGCCCGATCACGCTGGGGATCACCCAGACCGCGAGTCCGGCGTCCACGGCGTGGAAGGCGTTGGCCACCGGCACCGAGGCCAGCGCGGCCACGGCCGAGCCGCCGGCGAGCACCATCGCGTACAGGCCGGTGACCTGCCCGACCCGGTCCGGGAAGTACTGCCGCACGACCACCGGCAGCAGCACGTTCGCCAGCGCGATGCCGAGACCAGCCAGCACCGAGCCGGCCACCAGCGCGGTCGTGTCGTGCAGGCTGTGCACGATCTGGCCCGCCGTCAGCGCGGCCAGCGCGGCGGCGATGACGGTGCCGGCGGTGTACTTGCGGGCCAGCCAGGAGCCGGAGATCCCGCCGACGGCGAAGGCGAACGGCCAGATCGCGGTCAGCAGCGACTGGATCCCGGAGGACAGGTGCAGGCCGGCGCCCAGCTGATCGAGCAGGGCGCCGGTCGCGGACACCGAAAGCCGCAGGTTCGCGGCGATGAGGATGACACCGAGCAGGATGAGCCCGGTGCCTGCGACCCGATGCGCACCCGGACCCGGCTCGGCCCCGGCCGCGGGGACGGGGTCGGGGGTCTGGTTCGCGGATGCTTCGATCGTCGACGTCACGTGCTCGATGATAATACGTATGACGTCTCACGTCATACCTGCACGGAGCAGCGGCGAAAACCACCTTCCGTGATCATCCATGGACTCTGCGTTTTCTGTCGGTGGCGCCCGTGATACTGGCGCTATCGCGTCAATGGAGACCAGAGACCACGGAGTGGTGATCATGCGGAAGCTGATTGCGACAGTGTTCAACTACTCGCTCGACGGCCTTCTCGCCGACGAGGGCACCGAGTTCTGGAAGTTCTGCTTCGACCAGCCCGAGAACAGCCGGCCCGACCAGCCCGCACACCTCGACTTCCTGCGGAGCGCCTACGCGCACGTCATGGGCCGGGAGACGTACCTCGGGGTCTCCCAGGCCATGACGGACTCCCCGGACCATCCCTTCGCCGAGCTGCTGACCGCCGGGCGCAAGGTCGTCTTCTCCCGCACTCTGCAGACGGCCGACTGGCCCAACACCACCATCGTCGGCGGCGACACCGCGGCGGAGGTCGAGAAGCTCCGGCAGGGCGGCGACGGCCACATCGTGGTCTGGGGCGGTGTGCGGCTCTTCCGCTCGCTCATGCAGCTCGACCTGATCGACGAGCTGCACGTGAGCATGTTCCCTTACGTGGCCGGCGAGGGCACGCGGCTGTTCGACGGCGTCCCCGCGTCCTATCCGCTCGAGCTGGTCTGCGCCGAGCCGTCGGTGAGCGGGATCGTGGAGCTGCGCTACCGGCGGCGGCGCTGACCCGGCGCACGCCGCGCGGGTGGCCAAGACCACGTCCGCCGCGGCCCGGAGCGCAGCTCGGCCGGGCTTAGGCTTAGACGATTGGACGTAGAGGTCTATGGAGGCGCGCGAGAATGCCCGAATTCGCTTATTCCGATCTGCTGCCGACCGGCCAGGACGACACCGAGTACCGCCTCGTCACCAGCGAGGGCGTCTCCACCGTCTCCGCCGCCGGGCGCACCTTCCTGCAGGTCGAGCCGGAGGCGCTGCGGCTGCTGACGGCCGAGGCGATGCACGATATCGCGCACTTCCTGCGCACCTCGCACCTCAAGCAGCTGGCCTCGATCATGAACGACCCGGAGGCCTCGCCCAACGACCGGTTCGTCGCGCTCGACCTGTTGAAGAACGCGAACATCGCGGCCGGCGGCATCCTGCCGATGTGCCAGGACACCGGCACCGCGATCGTGATGGGCAAGCGCGGGCAGAACGTGCTGACCGACGGGGACGACGAGGCGCACATCGCCCGCGGCGTGTTCGACGCCTACACCAAGCTCAACCTGCGCTACTCCCAGATGGCGCCGCTGACCACCTGGGACGAGAAGAACACCGGCTCGAACCTGCCGGCCCAGATCGAGCTGTACGCGGCCAAGGGCGAGGCGTACAAGTTCCTTTACATGGCCAAGGGCGGCGGCTCGGCCAACAAGTCCTACCTGTACCAGGAGACGAAGGCGATCCTGAACCGCGGCGCGATGCTGCGGTTCCTGGAGGAGAAGATCCGCTCGCTCGGCACCGCCGCGTGCCCGCCGTACCACCTGGCCATCGTCATCGGCGGCACCTCGGCCGAGTTCGCGCTCAAGACCGCGAAGTACGCCTCGGCGCACTACCTCGACGCGCTGCCGACCGAGGGTTCGATGCTGGCGCACGGGTTCCGCGACCACGAGCTGGAGCAGGAGGTGTTCGAGCTCACCCGCAGGCTCGGCATCGGCGCGCAGTTCGGCGGCAAGTACTTCTGCCACGACGTGCGCGTGGTCCGGCTGCCGCGGCACGGCGCCTCGCTCCCGGTGGCCATCGCGGTCTCCTGCTCGGCCGACCGCCAGGCCCTGGCGAAGATCACCGCGCAGGGCGTGTTCCTCGAGCAGCTCGAGACCGACCCGGCCCGCTTCCTGCCGGAGACGACGGACGAGCACCTGAATGACGACGTGGTCCGGGTGGACCTGAACCGCCCGATGTCCGAGGTGCGGGCGGAGCTCTCGAAGTACCCGGTCAAGACCCGGCTCTCGCTCACCGGCACGCTGGTGGTGGCCCGGGACATCGCGCACGCGAAGCTCAAGGAGCTGCTCGACGCGGGCAAGCCGCTGCCGGACTACATCAAGGACCACCCGGTCTACTACGCCGGCCCGGCCAAGACCCCGGCGGGCTACGCCTCCGGCTCGTTCGGCCCCACCACGGCCGGTCGGATGGACTCGTACGTCGACCAGTTCCAGGCGGCGGGCGGCTCGTTCGTCATGCTGGCCAAGGGAAACCGGTCCAAGCAGGTCACCGACGCCTGCGCCGCGCACGGCGGCTTCTACCTCGGCTCCATCGGCGGCCCGGCCGCGCGGCTGGCGCAGGACTGCATCAAGAAGGTGGAAGTGCTCGACTACGCCGAGCTCGGCATGGAGGCGGTGTGGCGGATCGAGGTCGAGGACTTCCCGGCCTTCATCGTGGTCGACGACAAGGGCAACGACTTCTTCACCAACCCCGGCGACGACAAGCCGCTGCTGAGCATCGGCACGAAGCAGTAGTCGAGGATCCCGTTACGCTGCCGGTATGACGGAGGCCGCAGCACCACGTCTCGCCGAGGTCTATCCGGTCCTGGTCGACTACTTGAAGACCGAACTGATGGAGCTCGGCGAGCAATCGCTCGTCGACGCACTCCGCGAGCTGCCTTACCTCGGCTGGTGCGAGTGTTCGTGGAGTTGTACGTACGTGCGCACTGGCGACGCCGAGAGGGCAGGCGACGCCTGGATTCACCTGGACGAAGAGGACATCCCCAGTGTCTGGCTGCAGCTCGACCGCGACCGGGCGTCCATCGTGGGCATGGAGATCCACGAATTCGAACTCCGCTGGGCCCGGCCGCGAAGCGGGAACACCTGAGTGAAGAACACTGCTGAAGCAGGCGGGCCCCAGCGGCGAGCCGGGGCCCGTTCGCGTTCACGGCGAAGCGGCGTTCATCTCAGAACGGTGCATCGGCATCAGGGTTGGTCTAGAGTCCCGATGTTCCTGTTTCCGCTCTCTCAAACGTGGGGTGAGGCCATGGGGGACTCGTTCACCGCCGATCCGTCGGCGATAACCCAGCTCGGAGCACAGTTCACGGACCAGGCGCAGGGGCTGTCCTCGTCGGCGTCCGGGTACAGCGGGTCGGCGTTCTCGATCGGCGAGGCGTTCGGGCTGCTCGGCGCCTGCGACGGGGCGCTGTCGAAATACCTGTCGATGCTCAAGAACACCATGAACGGCCTGGACCAGCTGGCCGAGGTCTGGGGGCAGACCGGGCAGCAGCTGCAGGCCACGGCGCGCAACTATCAAGACGTGGACGCGGGGTGCGCACAGAGCATCTCCGAGGCCGGGGGTGCGGAGTGAATATCAACGCTGACGTGGTCAAGGTCCTGGAGGCGATGGGGCTCCCGCTGCCGGGGGGCGACGGGGACACGCTCAGGTCCATCGCGCAGGACTGGGACGACCTGGCCGACAAGGTCGACCGGCAGGTGGACGAACTCGACTCCGCGGTGAAGACGGTGGGGCCGAGCGAGTGGGCCGGCTCCGCGGCCGACGCGTTCCACCAGCACTGGCAGCAGCAGGCTGATTCGACCCGCAAGGGCGTGGCCAACTTCCACGACGTGGCCAAGTCGATGTGCTCCTACGCCACCAACATCGACTCGATCAACGAGGAGCTCGTCAGCATCTGCGAGCAGATCGTGATCGCGACGGCGGCCGGCGCGCTGCTGACCGTCGTCACGGCTGGGCTGTCCGACCTCGCGTCGGCGATCGCGGACTCGGCCGAGGCGGCTCGGATCGTGGCCCTGATCGCCAAGTTCGCCGATCTCGCCGAGCAGGTGGGCGTGGACATCGACCGGGTGGCCGAAGTGCTCGGCGAGGTTATGGAGAATCTCAAGTCTCTGTCCGAGACGCTGAAGCTGGGCGACGTGGCCTCGAACGTGGCCGCGGACACGACGGCCAACGTGGCCTCGCAGGCACTGTCCGGGCAGAAGGTCACCTGGGGTGCGGACCTCGAGAACGGCGTGCTCGACGGCGTCGGCACGGTCGGTGCCTCGGCGGTTCTGGGCAAGGTCGCGCCGGGCCTGATGACCGGAGCAGGCGGTGCCACGACGGCGCTCAACGACGGGGTGAGCAACTTCGTCGGCGGCGTCTTCCAGTCCGAGGTCGGCGGTGTCGCCGGCGTGAAGGGCGACGTCGCGTACCAACTGCCGACTTCGGGGGCGGCGCTGTCCGCGGACGGCCAGAACCTCGAGGGCGCGTTGGCCGACGGGCTCGGCGGTGTCGCGGCTCATGGCGCGGCGCACCCGACGGCGAAGAGCACCGGCGTCTTCACCATCACCGACACCCTCGGCGGCATGACCACCTCGTCGGAGACCTCGGCCACCGGGCTCAAGCAGACGCTCAACTCGCTCGACGGTCCGGACGGCGCGATGCCGGTCGCCGGCGGGAACTGATTGCTTAGCGCCTAGAGCAATTTAATGATCGACTGAGCGCTCGTGGGGCGTGGTGACTTTTCGGGTCCGGGGTGGTGGTCGTGGTGTGGGCGGCCGCTTCGCGCCGCCCGGTTCTTCTGTCCACCCGCCCACCCGTTGCGTTGGTGGGGTGGGCTGGGGTTTCAAGATCTCGCCTCCGGCGGGGGCCTTCCCTCGGAGAGAGATGCCGGGTTCGTGTGGGTGCTGTCGTTGGCGGGGCGGGCTGACGTTGGGGGTGGTGGGGTTGCGGGGGCGTGCTCTCTCCTCGGTCGGTCCCCGGAGGCAATCAGGGACCTGCCGGGAGGTCAAGCGGCGGAGGCTTCCGCTGGTGGTGGATTTTGCATCGCGCCGCTTGACCTCCCGGCAGAACCCTAATCGGGCTTCGCCTGCCCGACCGAGGAGAGAACCCACCCCCTGAGGGTCCGGTGCGAGCTGCGCTCAGGCCGGGTCCCATCCCGCGGCCCGGCCGCGCTCGGTGCGGAAGGATTCTGCATCGCCCTGATCCGAGCATCCCGGTCCTCGATCCGCGCGAGCGAGTCCCGTGGTCCGGCTGTGCTTGGTGCTGAATCCTGCACGACTGGATCCGATCCATCCCGATCCCAGACCTCGCGGAGGAATCCCGCAGGCTGGCGCCCGATCCGGAAGAATTCTGCATCACTCTCATCCGGCCATCCCGATGCCCGATCCGCTCGAAGGGGTCGGTGGCCCGGTCGCGCTTGCTGCTGAATCGTGCATCGCCGTGGTCCGATCCACCCCGAATTCCAGATCTCGCTGCAGAACCCCACAGGCTGGCTGGCCGGGTTCGGTGCGGAAGGATTCTGCATCACCGTGGGCCGATCCATCCGGCGCTCATGCGAAGCGCACGATCGCGTGGCTCGGTCGCACGCCGAGGGGAAATCCTGCACCGTCTTCGGCCACACCCCTAACGCCACCTGACCAGCCATCGCGTCCACCACCCCTCCCGTCACAAGTCCCGATCCCCCGTACGTTTCCATGCTAGACGCCACCGCCGACAAAAACCGCGTATCCGGCTTTCATCAGATAAAGAAAATTCCGGCCGTTAAGGGGAACTCGTGCGTGCTCCCCGGCGTTGAAAAACTAGAGAGAAGAGCGGTCCAGAACGGCGATGCAGGATTCTTCCGCATCGAGCGCGACCGGGCTACGGGATGGGACTCGGCCCGAGCGCAGCTCACACCGGACCCTCAGGGGGTGGGTTCTCTCCTCGGTCGGGCAGGCGAACCCCGGTCAGGGTTCTGCCGGGAGGTCAAGCGGCGCGATGCAAGATCCAGCATCAACGGAAACGACCGCCGCTTGAGCTCCCGGCAGGTCCCTGGTTGCCTCCGGGGACCGACCGAGGAGAGAGCACGCCCCCGCTACCCCACCACCCCGAACCACAGCCCGCCCCGCCAACGACAACAACCACGCAACCCCGGCACTCTCCGAGAGAAGGGCCCCCCGCCGGAGGTGAAAGCTTGAAACCTCAGCCCACCCCGCCAACGCAACGGGTGGGCAGGCGGTCAGAAGGAACAGGGCGACGCGAAGCGGCCGCCCACACCCCGACCCGACACGTCATCCCACGCCCCACCAGCGCTCAACCGATCATCAAATCGCAATAATGTTACCCCGCCGCCGATTCGGCGAACGTCCAACGGACTCGGTGGGCGGGCACGCGTCCGATCTTGGACCGGTTCCGGTCCAGGCGCCATTCCGGTGTGGCGATCAGCGCGTCGGCCGGGGACCGTCGCGAGTTCCGTTCCAGCACACGCGCATCGACTTCGGCCAGGTGTGCGGGAAGCCGCTCGACGGGAGGCCCGGTGACTTGGGCCCGCGCGAGCCGCTCGAGACGGTCCCGCCAGAGCTCCAGCTCCTCGGCAAGCTCGCCCTCTGATATCGGCCAGAGTTCGTACCGCGCGGGGTAGTCGTCGAGCTCGGCCGAGAAATTGCATTCGAAATAATGCGGGCGACCGCCGATCAGGGCGACGCCGGTGCGCGGGCAATCCCACCACGCCCCGTAGCACACGATCTCGTCGAAACCGTCCTGCTCCGCATCCGTCATGACCCTGATTATCTCAGCTAAGACCCCGAACTCGTCCCGTAGACGCGCACCTGGGCGAAGGTGCGGCAGGTGACCATCAGGCGTGCGTCGGGGCTGAAGACGACGTTCGCGACGGAGCTGTTCTTCACGTACGGCACCTTCGCCGACGCGACCAGCTCACCGGTGGCCGGATCCCACATGCAGACCCGGTCGCCGGTGGCGCCGCCGAGGATGCCGCCTGCGGTGAAGGCGAGCGCGAACGCAGAGTACGAAGGTACCTTCAGCGAGCGGATCGGCTGCCAGCCGTTCGGATCCCACAGCCGCACCTCGTCCCCGCGCATCCCGGCCGCGAGCATGCCGCCGTCGGGGCTGAAGGCGAGGCTGCGAGCCAGGAAATCGCCTTCGCCGAGTGCGTACACGGGTTGGCCGCCGACGGGCTCGATCAGCGCGATCCGGTGCGTGCCCTTGCGTTCCCGGCCGCCGAGGGCGACGGCGAGGACCGAGCCGTTCGGATGGAACGCCAGAGCATTGACACCTGGCTCAGGCAGGTGGGCCGTGACCGGCCGGGCCGGACTGACGCTGAGATCGAACAGCCGCACGGACTGCTCGTCCGCGGCGGCGAGGATCGGTGCGGTCTGGCTGAAAGCGAGCTGCGCCAACGGGCCGGAGAAGCCGCTGAGCACATCAAGGCACTGACCGTCGTTCGCGCGCCAGAGCCGGACCGTGCCGTCGCGGCCGCCGCTGGCGAGCAGCTGCCCGTCGGGGCTGAATGCCAGACACTGCACGGTGCCGACGAGCTTCGTGGGGCGGTGGCCGGCCAACTGGGCCAGCAGCTTGGGCTCGTACGGATCCCACAGGTCGACGGTCGGGCTCTCGCCGCCGACCGCGAGCAGCCGGCCGTCCGGGCTCAGGGCCAGCGTCGCGGCGCGCGCGGGTCGGGCACGCAGGCCGGTGCCGATCTTCAGCTCGTGCCGGAAGGCCGTGGGCAGTTCCATGGTCGAAGCCTGTCTTTCTACGGGACGTGCCGGGTGGCGCCGTATGTGGCGCCGGCCCAGGCCAGGCCCACGATCACGAGCGCGAACGGCGGCGCCCAGTAAGGGAAGTGCAGCGCGCTGCCGTTGGACACCGCGGTCAGGGATCTGATGGTGGCGTCGGCGGGGCTGAACCTGGCCAGCAGCAGGCCGAAGGAGAGCAGGCCGGCCAGCAGCACGCCCCAGCCGGAGGGACGCACCAGCGGCGGCGCGCTCAACGCGCCCGCGGCCGAGCCGAGCAGGACGCACACCAGCTCCGTGGTGAGGCCGGCCGCGGTCGTCGCGCCGCCGCCGTGGGAGCCGGTCGTCATCGCCACCAGGGCGCCGACGATCGCGCACACCAAGCCGTAGCCGGTCGCGGCGCACAGGGCGGTGAGCCTGGCCCGGGCCGGGCCGACCACGGTGGCTATGATCGCCGCCGATTCCGCGGGCTCCGCGCTGAGCATCGACCTGGTCAGCCAGGCCGTGACCGGCACCAGAAAGGCCGCGCTGTAGGCGTATGCGTCCGGGGCGGTGTCGCCGCCGGCCGAGTCGATGGCGAGCGCGATGCCGTAAAGCAGCGCGGGGCCCAGCCAGCGCTGCGATCCAGCGAACAGCGTGGCGTAGTAGCGCACCACTGCGAAGGTCCGGGTGTTCACTCGGCGCTCCCCTCGGCCATACGCACGGTCCTGACATGCGTCGTCGGGTACTGCGTCAGAAGCTCGCGCAGCAGCCGGTCGGAGTGCTCGGCCGCGATGCTGACGCGCACCGCGCCGTCCGCCAACGGTCGCGCACGTCCGGGAAGCGGCCATGGCTCCGGCGCGCCTTCGAGGTCGATCAGGGCCGTGGGCACGGCGAAATCGGCCGCGGCGGCCGACTGCAACGAGCCGTCGCGCACCAGGTAGGCGGCAGTGGCGTCCTCGGCCAGCCGCTGCGCGTCGTGGTCCACGTAGACGACGATCCCGCCGCCGTCGCGCACCGTGCGGGCGACATCGTCGAGCTCTCCTTGGCCGGCCGCGTCCAGGCTCGTCCACGCCTCGTCCAGGATCAACAGCTCCGGCTCACCGAGCAGCGCCTGGACTATGGCGACCTTCTGCGCCGTGCCGCGGGACAAGTCCCCGATCCGGTGCTTGCGGTAGCCCCACGCCTCGAAGCGCTCCAGGCCGGCCTGCAACCGCTGCTCGGCCTCGGACTCGCTCAGGCCCTGTATTCGGCCCAGGTGCAGCAGATAGTCCTGCACCCTGAACGGGACCGCGGGCAGCTGCCCGGGCACGTAGGCGGCCCGGGCCGGTCGGCCGGTCACGCTGCCGCGGCCGGGTCGGTGCACCCCGGCCGCGATCCGCATCAGCGTGGACTTGCCGCTTCCGTTGTAGCCGCCGATCCGCGTGAGCGAACCGGGTTCCAGTTCGAGGCGCACGTTATCGAGCACCCAGGGCGCACGTTGGCTGTAGCGGTACCCCACACCGTTGAGCAGCATGCGCCCACAATAGCCGCCCGCGTCGGACGGGGCCGTCAGACCGAGAGGTCCTCGAGCATCTCCGTGACCAGAGCGGCGATCGGCGAACGCTCCGAGCGCGTCAGCGTCACGTGCGCGAACAGCGGATGCCCCTTGAGCTTCTCCACCACCGAGACCACGCCGTCGTGCCGGCCGACCCGGAGGTTGTCGCGCTGGGCGACGTCGTGGGTGAGCACGACGCGCGAGCCGCTGCCGATCCGGGAGAGCACGGTGAGCAGGACGTTGCGCTCCAGCGACTGCGCCTCATCCACGATCACGAAGGAGTCGTGCAGGGAACGGCCGCGGATGTGCGTGAGCGGAAGCACTTCGAGCATGCCGCGGTCCACAACCTCGTCGATGACCTCGGAGGTGGTCAGCGCCGAGAGGGTGTCGAAGACCGCCTGGCCCCAGGGCGTCATCTTCTCGCCCTCGGTGCCGGGCAGGTAGCCCAGGTCCTGGCCGCCCACGGCGTACAAGGGCCGGAACACCACGACCTTGCGATGCTGGCGGCGCTCCATCACGGCCTCCAGGCCCGCGCACAGCGCCAGCGCGGACTTGCCGGTGCCGGCCCGCCCGCCGAGCGAGACGATGCCGACCTCCGGGTCCAGCAGCAGGTCCAGCGCGATCCGCTGCTCCGCGCTGCGCCCGTGCAGGCCGAAGGCCTCCCGGTCCCCGCGCACCAGGCGCACCTGCTTGTCCGAGGTGACCCGGCCGAGCGCCTTGCCGCGCTCCGAGACCAGCACCAGGCCGGTGTGGCAGGGCAGCTCGGCGGCCTGCGCCAGCTCGATCCGGCCGTGCTCGAAGAGGGCGTCGACCTGCGAGCCGCCGATTTCGAGCTCTGTCATGCCGGTGTATCCGGTGGTGACGGCCAGTTCCGCCCGGTACTCCTCGGCGGGCAGCCCCACCGCCGCCGCCTTGACCCGCAGCGGCAGATCCTTGGACACCAGCACCACGTCGGCGCCCTCCGCGGCCAACGCCTTGGCCACGGCCAGGATCCTGACATCGTTGTCAGGGTTCTGCGAGCCGGGGCGGAATCCCGGCGGCAGAACGGAAGTGTCGGAGTGGTTGAGCTCGACCCGCAGCGTGCCGCCGGACTCCCCGATCGGCAGCGGCTGGTCCAGACGTCCGTGACGTACCCTGAGCTCATCCAGGAAATGCAGCGACGCGCGGGCGAAATACCCGAGTTCCGGATGGTGGCGCTTGCCCTCCAGTTCGCTGACCACCACGAGCGGGATGACGACCTCATGCTCCTCGAAGCGGGTCACCGCGGTGGGGTCGGCCAGCAGTACGCTGGTGTCCAGGACATAAGTGCGCCGTTCGGATGCAGTGGCCACTAGTGCTCCGGCTCTGTACGGCGGCCTCTGTGCGGCACGCCCTTACCCTCGCTTTACCCCATCCGGGGGAGCAGAAAACGACAGCCGGAGCTTATAAGGGCCTTACGCTCCGTAGCGCCGTTGCCGCTGGGCGTAGTCCCGCAGGGCGCGCAGAAAATCGATTTTCCGGAACGCGGGCCAGTAGGCCTCGCAGAAGTAGAACTCCGAGTGCGCCGACTGCCAGAGCAGGAATCCGGACAGCCGCTGCTCGCCCGAGGTGCGGATCACCAGATCCGGATCCGGCTGGCCGCGGGTGTAGAGGTGCTCGGTGATGTGTTCGACGTCGATGACCTGGGCCAGGTCCTCGATCGCGGTGCCGCGCTCGGCGTGCTCGGCCAGCAGCGAGCGCACCGCGTCGGCGATCTCCTGGCGTCCGCCGTAACAGATGGCCGCGTTCACCACCAGGCCCGGGTTGTCCGCGGTCTCGGCCGCGATCTCCTTGAGCGTGCGGGCGAAGTCGCCCGGCATCAGGTCCAGCGCGCCGACCGGGCGGATGCGCCAGCGTCCGGTCTCGGCCAGGCTGCGCACCGAGCCCTCGATGATCCGCAGCAGGTCCTCGAGCTCGGCGGCCGGCCGGTTGAAGTTGTCGGTGGAGAAGAGCCAGAGCGTGACCAGTTCGACGCCGGCCTCCTCGCACCAGTCGAGCAGGTCGTGGATCTTGTCCGCGCCGCGCTGGTGCCCGGTGGCGATGTGCTCGCCCACCGCCTTCGCCCAGCGCCGGTTGCCGTCCATGATCACGCCGATGTGGCGCGGGGACCTGGCCGGATCGATGCGGGCGGCGAGCCGGCGGAGATAGACGCTGTAGACGAGGTCGCGCATTCCCATGGTCCGACGCACTACCTCTCGCTGCCGATTGCCACTGGTTTCCGGCCCCGGGCAGCAACCCTATCCTTCACGGCGCCGCCTCGGGCCCGGTGGACCCGAGGCGGCTGTGAGGATGTAGTGAAGATCTGCCCGCGCATGTCGGACGGGCGGCCGGGCCGGCTCAGCCGAGCCGGTCGAGCAGTTCCCGGTGCTCCTGCCAGAGCGCCTCGGGCAGCTGCGCGCCGAAGCGGTCGAAGTGCTCGGGGATCATCCCGGCCTCCCGCCGCCAGGTCTCCGGGTCCACGCTGAGCAGCTCGGCCAGGTGCCCGGCGTCCACGTCCAGCCCGTCCAGGTCCAGGTCGGCGGCCTCGGGCACCACGCCGATCGGGGTGGCGACCCCGTCCGCGGCGCCGTCGAGCCGGTCCACGATCCACTTGAGCACGCGGCTGTTCTCGCCGAAGCCCGGCCACAGGAACGAGCCGTCCGCGCCCTTGCGGAACCAGTTGACGTAGTAGATCCGCGGCAGCTTGGCCGGGTCGGCGTGCTCGCCCACGGCGAGCCAGTGCGCGAAGTAGTCGCCCATGTTGTAGCCGCAGAACGGGAGCATCGCGAACGGGTCGTAGCGCAGCTCGCCCACGGTGCCCTCGGCCGCCGCGGTCTTCTCCGAGGCCACGTTCGCGCCCAGGAACACCCCGTGCCGCCAGGAGCGCGACTCGGTCACCAGCGGCACCGCGGTGGCGCGCCGGCCGCCGAACAGGATGGCCGAGATCGGCACGCCCTTCGGGTCGTCCCACTCCGAGGCGATCGTCGGGCACTGACCCGCCGGCACGCAGAAGCGCGCGTTCGGGTGCGCCGCCGGGGCGGCGGACGCCGGGGTCCAGTCCTCGCCGCGCCAGTCGGTCAGGTGCGCCGGCGGCTCGTCGGTCAGGCCCTCCCACCACACGTCGCCGTCGTCGGTCAGCGCGACGTTGGTGTAGATCGCGTTGGCGTCCAGGGTGGCGATGGCGTTGGCGTTGGTCGACTCGCCGGTGCCCGGCGCCACGCCGAAGAAGCCCGCCTCCGGGTTGATCGCGTAGAGCCGGCCGTCCTCGCCGAAGCGCATCCAGGCGATGTCGTCGCCGACGGTCTCGACCTTCCAGCCGGGTATGGTCGGGGTGAGCATGGCCAGGTTGGTCTTGCCGCAGGCCGAGGGGAACGCCGCGGTGATGTACCTCGCTTCGCTCGCTCGTCCCGAGGCTGTCGTCGGCGGGGTGAGCTTGAGGATCAGCATGTGCTCGGCCAGCCAGCCCTCGTCCCGGGCCATGACCGAGGCGATCCGCAGCGCGTAGCACTTCTTGCCCAGCAGGGCGTTGCCGCCGTAGCCGGAGCCGAAGGACCAGATCTCGCGGTCCTCCGGGAAGTGGGTGATGTACTTCGTCGGGTTGCACGGCCACGGCACGTCCGCCCGGCCGGGCTCGAGCGGCGCGCCGACCGTGTGCACGGCCTTGACGAAGTCGCCGTCCGCGCCGAGCTCGTCGAGCACCGCGCGGCCCATCCGGGTCATCACGCGCATGGACAGCGCCACGTAGGCCGAGTCGGTGATCTCGACGCCCAGGGCCGCCAGCGGCGAGCCGATCGGGCCCATCGAGAAGGGCACCACGTACATCGTGCGCCCGCGCATGGACCCGGCGAACAGGCCGTCGAGCTTCGCACGCATCTCGGCCGGGGCGACCCAGTTGTTGGTCGGACCGGCGTCCTGCTCCCGCACGGAGCAGATGAAGGTGCGGTCCTCGACCCGGGCCACGTCGGAGGGGTCGGAGGCCGCGTAGAAGGAGTTGGGCCGTTTGGCGGGGTTGAGCCGCTTGAGCGTGCCGGCGTCAACGAGCTGCTCGGTCAGCCGCGCCCACTCCTCGTCGGAGCCGTCGCACCACACGACGTCTTCCGGCTGGGTGAGGCGGGCGATCTCATCGACCCACGCCAGCAACCCGGCGTGGGAGGTCGGCGGGGCTTGGGTCATCGCGAACGTCATCGTGCGCACTCCAAAGGTAACGCCGGGGGTCCGCACCTCCCGGGCGCTTATGAGGGTGCTTTGGACTATAACCACGCCGTCTTGAATGGTGGATGGTCCCCGCGCCGATCTTGGGAACCTACGCTCGCGTAAGTTACCCTGCTCACAGGCCCACAGCGGCCACGTACGCAGGCCCTTTGCCCGATTTCGCGGAGATATGAGACCGGGTGCCGCCCACCACGACGACGACAGGGTGTGACCAATCTCATGACTGAAGGTGACGGCGGTGTGACGGACCTAACGCCGCAGTCCGCTGTGGCATCCGCCACAAACGCGCTGATCCCGCCGCGCCCGAAGCTGCGCGGCTGGCTGCACGCGGGGACCTTTCCGCTGGCGTTCGCCGGTGGAATCGTCCTGATCTGTCTGGCTCCGACCACCGGCACGGCCGTGGCCTGCTCCGTGTTCGCGGTCTCCTCGTGGCTGCTGTTCGGCGTCTCCGGGATCTACCACACGAAGACCTGGAGCCCGAAGTGGAAGGCGGTGCTGCGCCGCTTCGACCACACCAACATCTTCCTGATCATCGCGGGCACCTACACGCCGGTGTCGGTGACCCTGCTCAGCCGTGCCGAGGCGCGACTGCTCCTCGTGCTGGTGTGGACCGGAGCGGCGGTGGGCATCGGCTTCCGGATGTTCTGGCTCTCCGCGCCGCGCTGGGTGTACGTGCCCTGCTACATAGCGCTGGGCTGGGCCGCGCTCTTCTTCCTGCCGCAGCTCGAGCGCACCGGCGGCCTGACGGTGGTCGTGCTGATCATCGTCGGCGGAGTGCTCTACTCGATCGGCGCGGTGATCTACGCGCTGAAGAAGCCGGACCTCTCCCCGAAGTGGTTCGGCTTCCACGAGCTCTTCCACGCGCTCACCATCGCCGCGTTCGGCTGCCACTACACCGCCGTGGCGATCTCCGTGGCCCACTTCCGGGCGGGCCACTGATCATCGGTCAATCGGCCGGGCAGAACGGCCCCGGGCACATGAGGAGCGCCGGGGTCTGCGCGAGCAAGGCCTCTGCCACGGCCAGCCCGTACCCCGCGAACCGGGGCGCCTGCTCGGCCAGCGCGGCGGACGGCGCGAGCGCGAGGTAGGCGTCGTCGAGGTGCTCGAGCGACGGCGCGGCCAGCGCGAAGGCCGCGAAGCCGGCCGCCGCGGCGGAAGCGCCGGAAGGGCTGGCGTTGTCGGTCGGGTCGCTGGGCCGGAAGTAGAGCGGCGACGCGTCGGCGGCGGTGTCGTGCAGCCCGTCCTCCGAGCGGAACTGGCTGCGCACGGTGGCGAGCAGCGCCTCGGCGTGGGCCAGCCAGGCGTGGTCGCCGGTGGCGGAGTGCAGCAGCGCGAAGGCTTCGGCGACGCAGCCGTAGTCCTCCAATACGCCCGGGTTGGTGGACGCGCGCCCGTCGCGGGACGTGCGCACCAGCCGCCCGTCGGCCGAGTGCACCTCCGCGAGCAGGTTCCCGCACCGAACCGCCGCGGCGAGCAGGTCCGGCCGGTCGAGCGCGAGCGACGCCTCGACCAGGCCGCTGATGGCCAGCCCGTTCCAGGAGGCGACGATCTTGTCGTCGCGATGCGGCTGCGGGCGCTGCGCGCGGGCGACCCGGAGGCGCGGCGCCACCCGCTCGACGTCGGCGGCAGCGGCCTCGGCGGCGGCAGCCGAGGCGGGGACGGAGGGAGCGTTCTCATCCCCGTCCTCGTCCAGCGGCTCGATGATGTCCGGATTGGTCAGCCGCAGTACCGAGGCACCGTGCTCGAAGTTCCCCTTGCGGCTCACCCCGTACACGCGTGCGGCCGCGGCGGCGTCCTCGTCGCCGAGCACGTCGACAAGCTGCTGATACGTCCAGACGTAAGTCAGACCTTCGACCCCGTCCGTGTCTGCGTCGAGCGCGGACGCGAACCCGCCCGAGACCGTGCCGAGCTCGCGGATCAGGAACGCCGCGGTCTCCTCGGCGATCCGGCGGAAGAGCGGCTCCGGCGAGACCCGCCAGAGCAGCGCGTACACCCGAAGAAGCAGGGCATTGTCATAGAGCATCTTCTCGAAGTGCGGCACGCCCCAGTGCGCGTCCACCGCGTAGCGCGAGAAGCCGCCGCCGAGCTGGTCGTAGATTCCGCCGCGGGCCATGGCCGTGCAGGTGGCCGTCACCATCTCCAGCGCCTCGGCCGACCCGGTGCGGCGATGGTGCCGCAGCAGCTGAAGGAGCGTCATCGACGGCGGGAACTTCGGCGCCGTGCCGAATCCGGCCGCCCGCCCGCCGTGCTCCGCGTCCGCGGAGAACTCCTCCGCCAGCCGCGCCACCGCCGCCGCGAGCAGCTCGGCGTCCGGAGCATCGCCCGTCACCGGCGCGGCCAGCTCCCCCATCCGCGCCGCGACCGTCTCCCCCACCGACGTCACCTCGGCGCGCCGGGCCGTCCAAGCCCGCGCGACCTCGGCCAGCACGGTGAGGAACCCCGGCACCGACCCGTGCGCCCGCGGCGGGAAGTAGGTCCCGCAGTAGAACGGCCGCCCCTCGGTGTCCGCGAACACCGTCATCGGCCACCCGCCGTGCCCCGTCATCGCCTGCGTCGCGGTCATGTACACCGCGTCCACGTCCGGCCGCTCCTCGCGGTCCACCTTGACGCAGACGAACCCCGCGTTCATGGCCGAGGCAGTGGTCGGATCCTCGAAGCTCTCGTGCGCCATGACGTGGCACCAGTGGCACGAGGAGTACCCGATCGAGATCAGCAGCGGCACGTCCCGCCGCCGCGCCTCGGCGAACGCCTCGTCCCCCCACTCGTGCCAGTCCACGGGGTTGTCAGCATGTTGAAGCAAGTACGGCGAGGTGGCGGACGCCAGACGGTTCACGACCTCACTCTATCGAGTTTGTGAGCGTGCACCAGATACCCAGAGTGGTGGAAATCGCACAGTTCGCGCTGGTGGGTGAGTCGGACCGCCCGTGAGTCGTATCCTCGGTAGCGAGGCGGCCGCCGAGGGGGATCGACGGGCCCGAGTGCGGAGGGGCAATCCATGAGCGACGTGCAGGTCGACCCGTCGGAACTGGCGCGAGCCGAGCGCTCGGTCGGGTTCTGGGACCGGCTCCCTTTCAGTTTCGGCGAGCAGCCGCGGTCGCACGTGGTCATCAGGACGGCCCGGCAGGCCGGCTTCCGCACCGGCGAGGCGAAGATCGCGGTGCACAACGGTCGGATCACGCGGGCGCCGGGCGTCGAGGTGCCCGATGCGGTGCTCACGGCGCTCAGCCCGAACTACCGGAGCGCGGATGATCCGCTGACGGCGATCGAGACGGCGCACGGGCCTTTCGCCGGCCATACGGTGGCGGTCACCCGCGCGCATCGTGGGACTGCCGATTTCCCCACCGATCGGGGGCCGCGCACGTTTCCGGCCTACGTCCTCGAGCTCGAAGACACCCTCGGTCCGGCTGTGGTCCTCGATCCGGGCCTGGCACGGCACAGCGTCGCAGGCGTCGACGGCGTGTTCGTCGTGCGGGTGCGGGACGTGAGCGGCGTGAGCGACGGCGAGGCGCGCCCCGGGCTCGGCGGCACACCCGGGGACGAGAGGCGGGAGGCCCGGCTGGCAGACGATGGTCGGACATTGACGGTCGCGTTCATGGCCAGCCCGGAGATCTACACCGATTATCCTTCCGCCCACGTCGTGGAGGGCAGGAACGCCGTCGCCGTCATCCCGATCGCCGTCGACCGCCCCTTGCCTGAACCCGAGACGGAGCCAGAGCCGGAACCGCAGCCAGAGTCACCGCACCGGAAGCGCGTCATCAGGACACGACTGGCCTATGCACAGCTGCGTGAGGTCACCGCGGTCTTGGCCGAACCGCTCGGCGACCGAGTGGTCGTCGATTGGCTCAGCGGACGACCACTCAGCATGTGAGCGGCGGCGTGGCCTCAGACGACGACGTCGCTCCAGCGGAATGTGAACCAGCCCATTGCCGAGCACAGCACGCCGATGACGACAAGACCGACCAACCCGTCCGTCACCGGCTTGACGCCGAACTGCGCTGCGGTCACCCAGTACTCATTCGTCCCGATCATTCGAGGCGATGCCGAACCCATATACGCGGTGACCCAGCGAGTGAAGGAGAGCCACGACAGGCTGTGCACGTAGTAGCCGAGGGCGAGGAAGCCGAATCCGGCCGACAGGCCGGAGATCAGCGAGCCGAGCACGCCGCGGCTGATCACGGCGAGGCTGGTCCCGACGAGCGCGTACACCGCGAGCACGAGGGCGGCCTTGGCCAGGACGATCGCGCCGCCGATGGTCGGGATCACGGGAGCGCCGGCCGTCACCGGGATCGGCTGATTCGCGTGGTAGTACCAGGCGAATGCCATCAGCTCGAGCCAGACCACGACGAGCAAGGCCAGGGAGGCGAGCCAGACGCTCGCGGCTTTGACCACCACCGCCCGCGGCCGGCTCGGCTGCCCGGTCAGCACGGTCCTGATCGTGCGGTTGGTCCATTCCCCGCCGACGTGGCCGGCCGCGAGCAACATGACCAGGAGGAACCCGAGCATGGAGGTGAGGACCGCGCCGGTGAGCGCGCCGACGCCGAGCGGGTTCTGCTCGAAGTGGGCGGCGTTCTGGGTCTGCTCATATTGCAGCAGCAGTTGGTCGTTGCTCGAGGTGAGCCCCTCGAGCTCCTGGGCGCAGACCGAACCTGACGGGTACTGCTGCCCCCAGGTGCAGGAGATGCTCCGGCCTGGATCGCTCGCGGTGCCGGCGCCCACCGTGATGGTGCCCTGATCGAACTGCGCGAGCTCCGCGGGCGCCTCGGCGACGGCCTGCATCGCGGAGACACCGCCGCTCTGCTCCGCGTGCGAAGCGAACCCGGCGAACACCACCGCGAGCAGGAGGATCACACCGGTGAGCGGACGCCGCAGCTTGAGCAGCTCCGCCGAGAGCATGCGGATCATTCTCCTGCCTCCTTCAGCCGGGCGAAGTAGTACTCCTCCAGGCCGGCGTGGTGGGGCGAGACGGACTCCGGCACGATGCCGGCGCCGACGAGGATCTGGTTCGCGGCGCGCCCCGAGTCGATCTCGACGAGGAGCGAGCCTTCTCCGGCCTGGTCGGCCTTGACGCCCGCCGCCTCCAGGGCCTCCTGCGCCGCCGCCAGTTCCCCGGGCTGCACTTCGACCAGGAAACGGGGGCTGGACTCGGCCTGGTCCAGATCGCGGGTGCCGACGACCTTGCCGCGGTGCATCATGACCACGGTGTCGCAGAACTCTTCGAGTTCGGCGAGGAGGTGGCTGGAGACCAGGACGGTGGCGCCGCGGTCCCGCTCCGCGACGATCAGTTTGCGAAGGTCCGCCATGCCGGTGGGGTCGAGCCCGTTCGCCGGCTCGTCGAGCACCAGCAGGTCCGGCTCGTGAGCCATCGCCACCGCCAGCGCGAGCCGCTGACGCTGGCCCTGGGACAGCGTCGCGGCCCGGCGCCGGCCGGTCTGGTCCAAGCCCACGCGGCCGAGCGCCGCCGCGATCCGCTCGGGCCCGAGAGCCCGGCCGAATCCGCGGTGCAGGGCCGCGACGTTGTCGTGCGCGCTGAGCCAGGGATAGTAGGCGGATCCCTCGATGGTGACGCCGATCCGGCCCGCCACCGCGGACGTGCCCGGGGGCTGCCCGAACACCCGGACGGTGCCGCTCGTCGGCCGCACCAGGCCCGCCAGGATCCGCATGAGCGTGGTCTTGCCCGCACCGTTCTCACCGAGCAGACCCACGATGCGGCCGGTCGAGATCTGCACGTCGCAGCCGTCCAGCGCCCTGGTCGCCTTGAAGGATTTCGAGAGGCCTGTGGCTTGGATGACGGGATCGGTCACGGTGCTCGATTCTCGGAAAGTGAACGTCGGGCTCGGCCGCCGGCTCCGCCGGACTATAGCAGGGTACGGAGTCACTCGGCGGGCTTGCCGAGAACGGGCCTGTGGCTCAGAGCGTTCACACGCCTGAGCAGTAACGGCCCCGGAATGCGACCGCGGCCGGTGCCGGCGAACGAATCGCCTGCACCGGCCGCGGATACCGCGCCGTCGACCGGGCTGCCGCCCGGCCGGGTGTGGGGCCCTACCGGACGCGCTCGATCTCGTCCACGCCCGGCCGGAAGTCGGCCGACTGCTCGCCGGTCGAGTCCGGCGCCGCGTCGCGGACGGCGTCGGCGTGGCCGGGCCACCAGGCGGCGTGGCCGAGCAGGGCGGTGATGGCGGGGGTGAAGAACATCGACATCACGAAGGCGGCGATGGCGATGCCCGCGGAGATCGCGAAGCCCATCTGGCTCAGGGTCGACTGGCCCGCCAGCATCAGCGAGGCGAACGACCCGGCCAGGATGATGCCCGCGGCGCCGATGGTCGGGCCGGCGTGGCGGACGGCCTCGGCCGCGGCCTGGCGCGGGCTCTTGCCCGCTCTCGCTTCCTCGCGCAACCGCGTGATCATCAGGATGTTGTAGTCCGTGCCTAGGGCGACCACGAACATGTACATGATCACCGGGAGCATGAAGATCAGGCCGTTGCTGCTGCTGGAGTGCTGGAACAGCAGCACCGTCGCGCCCAGGGTCGCGCCGAAGCCGAGGCCCACCGAGGCCATCAGATACAGCGGGGCCACCACGGCGCGCAGCACCAGCGCCAGGATCAGCATGATGATGATCGCGGCCACCGGGAAGACCACCGCGTAGTCGTGGTTCACGGCCGCTTCGATGTCCGCGTAGATCGCGGTGATGCCGCCGACCAGGGCGGTGGTGCCGCGCGGCGCGTCCTGGTGCGCGGTGGTGCGCAGCGGGCCCTTGACCGTGTCGATCGCCGCGGAGGAGGACGGGTCGTGCGCCAGCGCCACCTGGTAGACGGCCACGGTGTCGGTGGAGTTCGGGATCGCCTCGGAGACCGTGCCGACGCCCGGGACCGCCGCGAGTTCGCTGCGGTACGTGCTCAGCTGGCTCGCGTCGAGCTTCGCGCCGTCGGTGGACTTCAGGAAGATCTCGGTGGGCGTGGTCGCGCCGGCGGGCTCGCCGCGCAGCAGCTGGTTCTGCCACACCGTCGACTCCGCGGTGGAGCTGGTCGAGCCGGCCGAGAGGTCGAAGCTCGGGTGGAAGCTGAACGCCGCGATCGCCAGCGCCACCATGATCAGTCCGGAGACGGCGGCGAAGCGGGCCGGGCGCCGGCCCATCGAGCGGCCGATGGCGGCGAACCGGGCGCCGCGCGGTTCGTTGCGCCACGCCTTCGAGGGCCAGAACACCCGGGTGCCGAGCAGGGCGACGACCGCCGGGATCAGCGTCAGGCCGGCCAGCAGGGTCACCGCGACCGCGATCGCCAGCGCCGGGCCGAGCGAGCGGAACAGGCCGAGGGTGGAGAGGGTGAGCGCCAGGAAGGAGACGATCACCGCGCCGCCCGCGGAGGCGATCGCCTCGCCGGCCCGGGTGACCGCCGCGACCACGGCCTGACGCGGGTCGTCCCCGGCGCGCAGCCGTTCCCGGTAGCGGAACATGAAGAACAGGATGTAGTCCGTGCCGACGCCGAAGAGCACCACGATCAGCATCGAGGTGACCGAGCTGTCGGTCTTCAGGTTGAACGCGTTGCTGGCCCAGGCGATCAGGCCGTCGGCCACCTGGGAGACGATGCCGATGGTGATGATCGGCAGGAAGGCGATGATCGGGCTGCGGAAGATGATCAGCAGCAGCACCAGGATCAGGCCGATGGTGGCGATGCCGATGATCGCGTCGGCCTTGTTGCCGGAGGACTGCGAGTCGAGGGTCTGCGCCGCGGTACCGGTGATGCCGCCCTTGAGCCCGGTGCCGGACAGGTCGGACTGCAGCTGGGTGCGCAGGGTCTTGACCGCGTCGGTCTGGTGCGTGTCCTGCGGATCCGACTCGGTCGGCATCTGCACGCCGATGGTCTGGATCAGCTTGTTCGCCGAGGGCTCGCCGACCTGCAGGGTCGTCACGTCGGCTATGTGCGCGGCCTCGAGCTTGGACCCGATCTGCTGCACGGCCGCCGAGTCGGCGGCGGACAGCGCCGTGCCGTCGGCCCGCTCGAGCACGATGATCGCAGCCGGGGAGGCGGCCTGCGGGAACGCGGACTCCTGCAGGTTCTGCGCCTGCACCGACTCGTAGTGGCTGGGCAGGAAGCTGGCCTCGTCCGTGGTCGAGGTCAGGTGCGGCGCCAGGCCGATCACGGCGACGGCCGCGATCACCCAGACCCCGATGACCCGCCACGGGTGGTGCGCGACCAGACGGCCGAGCCGTGCGAACAAGCCCCGTTCGCCCTCGCCGTGCCCGCCGAGCTCCGGCTTGGCTTTCGACATGGGTGTTCCTCTCTTCGTGGCCCACGGATGTGCGCTTGGCCTACGGATCGTCGCGTCCGGCCCAGGCAAGGGCGGCCTGGCCCCCGTATGAGCGTAGATCCCCGTTGAGACGCGACGGCGGTACCCGGGTGCCGAATCGGCACTGATCGGTGGTACCGCGGTACCACAGTTTATCCGCCCGGAGCAGGACGCCTGCCCTTTCCGGTACGACTACGGTGGTGGGTGAGCGGCTCGCGGCGTCTGCAGCGGCGCCGTGAGCAGGCGCGTCGCGACGGTGAAGCAGCCCTGGCGCACTACGGTCGGAAGGTCACGGTCCGGGCGCGCGAGCCGGACCGCGTCCAACCCGGGAGTGGAAGAAAGCAGCGTGGGCCCCACCGTGCGTGAGCCGGAACCCGACCAGAGCGCGACGGCTCGGCCGGGCGGTCCGGGATACGAGTGGCCGCGGCCCTTCCAGCAGTTACGCACGGTGTTCCGAGGACATACGTACCGTCAGGACGTGCTGCTCGGACTGGCCGTGCTGCTGCTCGGCCTCTCTCCGCGGTCGGGCACGGGGCTCGATCTGTCCTACCTGACGCCGCTGTTCGTGGTCAGCTCGACCGTGCAGGCGCTGGCCCTGGTCTGGCGGCGCAAGGCGCCGTTCACGATCTACTGCGTGGTGCTCGCGTCCTGCACCGTGCAGTGGGCGGCCGGGGAGAGCTCCGGCAGCAACCTCAGCTTGATGATCTGCGTGTACACGGTGACGCGGTACCGCTCGGTGCGCGCGCTGCGGGCGGCGGTGGGCGCGGCGGCGCCGAGCCTGCTCGTGTTCGTGTTCCGGGTGGCGCAGGTCCAGCACCAGATACTGGCCGGCCTGCTCTTCCTCGCCTGCGCGGTGGCGGCGAGCGTCGCGCTGGGGCTGGTGGCGACGGAGCGTCATGCCCAGTTCGAGGCCCTGGCCGAGCGGGCGGCGCACGCCGAGATCGAGCGCGAGCAGCGGGCCCGGATGGCTGTGCTGGCCGAACGGGCCCGGTTCTCGCGGGAGATGCACGACATCGTCGGCCACTCGCTGGCCGTCATCACCGGTCTGGCCGACGGCGGGGTCCGGCAGGTCGAGGCGAATCCCGAGCGCGGCCGGGAGGTTTTCGGGCTGATCGGCGAGACGAGCCGGCAGGCGCTGTCCGACCTGCGGCGCACGCTCGGAGCGCTGCGGGAGCGGCCGCTGGAGGAGGACGCGACGGGGGTCGCCGCGGAGAGCCTCGCCCCGCAGCCGGGGGTCGCCGACATCGAGGAGTTGATCGAGCGCACCCGTTCGGCCGGACCGCAGGTGTCCTACCGGATGAGCGGCGAGTCCCCGGAGCTTCCGCACAGCCTGCAACTGGCCATGTACCGCATCGTGCAGGAGTCACTGACCAACAGCCTCAAGCACGCCGGGCCGGACACGAGCGTGCAGGTGGCGGTCGAGGTGGCCGGGGACTCGCTGCTGGTCACCGTGGCCGACACCGGTTCGCGCGCGCACCACGTCCCGCCCTCGTCCGCGGGCTCCCCCGGGCAGGGCCTGGCCGGCGTCCGCGAGCGCGCGGCCTTGGCCGGCGGGCGGGCCGAGGCGGGCCCGAACGCCCGCGGCGGCTGGACGGTCACCGCGCGATTCCCGTTGAACCCGCCCGAGGAGGATCGCGAACTGAGATGACCAGCGTCCTGATCGTCGACGACCAGCCCCTGCAGCGCATGGGCTTTCGGATGGTGCTCGAGAGCGAGCCCGGGATCAGCGTCTCGGGCGAGGCCGGGAACGGGTTCGAAGCCGTGCGCCGGACCGCGGACCTGGCGCCGGACGTGGTGCTGATGGACATCCGCATGCCCGGGATGGACGGGATCGAGGCGACGCGGCGGATCACCGAGAGCGGCGGCCGTTCCCGGGTGCTCGTGCTGACCACGTTCGACCTCGACGAGTACGTCTACGCCGCGCTGCGGGCCGGTGCCAGCGGATTCCTGCTCAAGGACGCGCGGCCGGACGAGCTGCTGGCCGGGATCCGGGCCGTGGCCCTGGGCGACGCCGTCGTGGCGCCCGCGCTCACACGCAGGCTGCTGCACGCGTTCACCGAGGCGCTGCCGGCCGCCGTCCGCTGCAGCGCGCAGGATCCCCGGCTCAGTGCCCTGACCGACCGCGAGCTCGAGGTCCTCCGGGCGGTGGCCACCGGGCTGACGAACGCGGAGATCGCGCAGGAGCTTCAGCTCTCTGAGTCGACGGTCAAGACGCACGTCGGCCGCGCCTTCGCGAAGGTCGGCGCGCGCGACCGCGTCCAGGCCGTCATCATCGCCTACGACGTCGGGCTGGTCGGGCCGCGCAGTTGAGAGCAGGAAGCAGCCGAGAGCAGGAAGACGTGGAAGCGGCTGCTGTCGGTGGTCGCGGCGAAACTCGAGACATGGACGAAGCCGAGCGATTCGACCACTTGGCGGGCCCGGACGTTGAAGTCGGCGACGGTGACGCGGAAGGCCGTGGGCCGCAACCGCTCGCGCCCGAAGGCGAGGCCGGTGGCGATCGCGCGGCGTCCGAGGCCGCGGCCCAGGCCGGTGAGCTCCGGGCGCAATCCGCCGCCGGTGTCCAGCGCCGCGTCGTCGTAGGCGCCGCCGGGCACCTGGCCGTCGGGTCCGAAGGACCGGTAGCCGAGGAGTTTGCCCTCGTCGTCCACCAGCGCGAAGAAACCGTTGGCCGGGGCCAGGAAATACGCGGGGTCGGCGCCCGCCAGGTCATAACATTGATACGGGGCGGGATAGCGCCACGTGCAGATGTCCGCGGCATGGCGCTCAGTCAGGTTCATGATCCGCACGGCCACAGGCAAGCGCCTGCGGGGCGGCGCGTCAACCGGATATCAAAAGCTCGGCAAAATCGCGGCCCCCGGTGTGTCCATGAGACGGGTCCACAACCGTCGTATCGATGGATAGCGACGACGGCCCGGGAAGAAGGACTATGAAGTACTTGCTGCTGATCTGCGCCGACGAGGATGCCGAGGTCGCCGCCGAGGACGGACCGGACGTCGCCGCCGCCACGGCCTCCTGGGCCGCCGAGATGGACGGCCGAGGCGTGCGGCTGGACGGTGAGCGGCTGCGGCCGTCGGCCGACGCGACGACGGTGCGGGTGCGCGAGGGCGAGCTGCGGATCTGGCACGGCCCGCAGGCCGGGTCCGAGCTGCCGATCGCGGGCTACGACGTGATCGAGTGCGCCGATCTCGACGAGGCGATCGAGGTGGCCGGCAAGCACCCGGTGGTCCGTTTCGGCGCCATCGACGTGCGGCCGGTGTGGTGCCGCTGAGGCGGATCGCGGAAAAGTCCGGCGGCGGGTGTCCTCGGCGCGCACTCCGGTTCGTCGTCCTCACGACCGCGACACGACGCGGCACGACGCGGACGATCCGTCCCGAGAAGGAGCATCATGACCAAGGAACTGGGCAAGCTCGACGTCATCACCCTGTTCGTGGAGGACCTGCCGGCCTCGAAGAAGTTCTACACGCAGGTCTTCGGCCTCGAAGTGGTCTGGGAGGACGAGGTCTCGGCGGTGGTCGCGTTCTCGAACCTGCTCGTCAACCTGCTCGAAGTCTCCCAGGCCCCGACCCTCGTCGAGCCGGTCCGGGTGGCGCCTCCCGGCGGCTCGCGCGCGCTGCTGACCATCGAGGTCGAGGACGCGGACGCGGTGGTCGCCCAGCTCGCGGAGCACGGCGTGACGCTGCTCAACGGCCCGATCGACCGGCCGTGGGGCCGGCGCACCGCCGCGTTCGCCGACCCGGCCGGCCACACCTGGGAGATCGCGCAGAAACTCTCCGACTGACGCCTCCGCCGGCCGGCCGCGCCTACCATGAGAGCGAGAACCGGCCGGCCCCGGAATGACTGGAGCTGCGAAGCGATGAAATTCATGCTTTTCGTCTGCGTGGACAGGGATGCCTACGACGATCAGCCGGAGGAGCCGCGCAAACCCGGCGACCCGATGCCCTGGGCCGACGAGCTCGACGCGGCCGGCATCCGGATGGACGGGGACGAGCTGCGTCCGTACTACGCCGCCACCTCGGTGCGGGTGCGCGGGGGCGAGGTGCTCGCCGCCGACGGACCCTTCGCCGAGACGAAGGAGGTCATCGCCGGGTACGACGTGATCGACTGCGCCGACATGGACGAGGCGGTCGCGATCGCCGCGCGCCATCCGGTCGCCCGATTCGGCGTCATCGAGATCAGGCCGTTCCGGGTGTGAACGTCGAGGAGGCGGTCGCGCAGACCTTCCGGGCCGAGTGGGGCCGGGTGGTGGCGACGCTGATACGCACCACCCGGGACTGGGACCTGGCCGAGGAGTGCGCGCAGGACGCCTTCGCGCAGGCCCTGGCCAAGTGGCCGAGCGACGGTGTGCCCGATCGCCCCGGCGCCTGGATCGTGACCACGGCCAGGAACCGGGCGATCGACCGCCTCCGCCGCGGCCGGGTGGAAGCGGAGAAGCTGCGCGAGATCGCCCGCGAACTCGACCTCGAGCCCGACGAGGGCGCCGGCTACGCGCCCGGCGACGGATTCCGGGACGACCGCCTCAAGCTGATCTTCACCTGCTGCCACCCGGCGCTGCCGCTGAACGTGCGCGTCGCGCTGACCCTCAGGACCCTGGCGGGCCTGACCACGGCCGAGATCGCGCGGGCGTTCCTGGTCTCCGAACCGACGATGGCGAAGCGGCTGGTGCGCGGCAAGGAGAAGATCCGCAACGCCGGGATCCCCTACCGCGTCCCGCCGGCGGAGCTGCTGCCGCAGCGCCTGCCGGGCGTGCTGGCCGTGCTCTACCTGCTGTTCAACGAGGGCTACGCGGCGACGGCCGGGGACCTGCTGCGCCCGGACCTGTGCGCGGAGGCGCTGCGGCTGGCCGGCCTGCTCGCGGGTCTGATGCCCGATCAGCCGGAGATCCAGGGCCTGCTGGCCCTGATGCTGCTTCACCACGCCCGCCGCGACGCGCGCACCGGGCCGAACGGCGAGCTCGTCCCGCTGGCCGAGCAGGACCGGGCCAGCTGGCGGCGGGCGGAGATCGACGAGGGCGTCGAGGTGCTGGAGAAGGCCCTCGACCACGGCGACGTCGGCCCGTACCAGCTGCAGGCGACGATCGCCGCGTACCACGCGACGGCCGAGTCGGAGCAGGCCACTGACTGGGCGGCGATCGCGCACCTCTATCGGAGGCTGACGCAGGTGGCGCCGTCGCCGGTGGTGGAGCTGAACCGGGCGGTCGCGGTGGCGATGGCCGAGGGCCCGGAGGCCGGGCTGAAGCTGGTCGACGACCTCGCCGCGGACGGCGAACTGCCCGGCTACCACCTGCTCCCGGCCGTCCGCGCGGACCTGCTGCGTCGGCTCGGCCGCCGCGACGAGGCGGCCGGAGCGTACCGGCAGGCCCTCGCGTTGGCGGCGACCGAGTCGGAGCGCGACTACCTCACCCGCCGGCTGGACGAGGTGGCCGGCCGGGAAGCAGTGCCCGAACAGGTCTAATCAAGGTTCGTTGACGTGTTGTCCGTGTTCCCTCCGGGGTAGATCTTGCCGTCGTCGGCGCAGATCCAGTCCGACCCGTTCTCGTCGGTCTTCGGCTGAAGCCCGCCGGGGCAGTCGATCTTCGGAGGCACGGCGGCGATCACCTTGTCCCAGGCGGGATCGGTGACCATGGCGAGCAGCTGCGATGCCGTCAGGACCGGCTGGTTCACCGGCGCGGTGCCCTGGAGCTGCAAGTGGACGTCGATGCCGCCGGGCAGGTTCCGATAGACGTCCACATCCGAGTTCACGCCCGAGCTTGTATGCATCGCCAACGTGTACGTGACGAGCGTCGCTCCGCCACCGAGAGCCGAGGCCGTACACGAATCCTTCGCGGTGTAGGGCAGCGCGCACGTCATGATGGAGCCCAGGCGGTCCACGCTGATCTGCAGCCTCTCCTTCTGGCCGTGGATGATCGCATCCATGGAGACGATCGCACGCCACTCCCCGCCGCCGTAGATCGCGAAGGGGTACGCGAGGATCGACTGGTCGGCCGGATCCACTTCCACGTCGCCGGGCAGAAGCGCCCTGAAGGTCTCGAGCAGGTACTGGCTACTGATCGTTCCGGACGACGCGGTCGGCCATACGACGCTTGCGGACGAGGACGGCTCCACCCGGCCGCCGTCCGTCCCGCCGGCCAGTGCGAAAGCCAGCGATCCGGCCGCCGCCAACGCCACGGTCGCTCCGAACGCGCCCTGGGAAACCCGCCGCCTCTTGATCGCACGGCCCCGCGTCACGGCGCCACCGTAGAGGAGCTCCGTATTCGGGGCGTCGAAGGTCATGGCGACCTCGTGCAGGTCCTCGACGAAGCTGGGAGACTGCGATTCTTCATGCATCATGTGTTCCGCCCACCCTTCAGTTCTCTACGAATTCGACGAAGTCCGCACCCAGCAGCTCTCGCACTTTCGCCAGCGCGCGCATCGATTGGGATCGCACCGCGGTCGAGCTCAGCCGCATCACGGCGGCGGTGTCGTCGATGCTGCGGTCCTCCCAGTAGCGCAGCACAAGCACGGCGCGGTCCTGCGCGGGCAGCCGGCGCAGCGCGTCCAGCAGCGTGAGCCGCAGCGGGACGTCTACGTGCTCTGCCGTGTCCGCGGCGGCCGAGGCTTCGAGTCCGGCGCGTTCGGTGCTGCTCTTGCGCCGGCTCGATATGAAGGCATTGACCAGGATGGTCTGGG
The DNA here is from genome assembly GCF_000504285.1 of Actinospica robiniae DSM 44927. Classification (NCBI taxonomy): domain Bacteria; kingdom Bacillati; phylum Actinomycetota; class Actinomycetes; order Catenulisporales; family Actinospicaceae; genus Actinospica; species Actinospica robiniae. Next base: position 4,965,398 of record NZ_KI632511.1, read on the forward strand.
CGTAGCCGGCCGGGTTCTCGATTCCGTTGCGCCGCCCCCATTTCGCGTACATGCGGCCGAGCGTCTCCTGCACGAGGTCCTCGGCCTGGTTCGTGTCGCCGCCGGTCAGCAGGCAGGCGGTGCGGTACAACGGCGTACCGCGGGACGCGACGAAGGCATGGAAGTCCTCAGGGTCCGCGGCGGACGGGTCGCGCTCCGTGCTCGATGGTTGCTCCACACCTTTATGACGCACGGCCGCGGGGTTTTGTGGCAGCGGCTCAGCGAAGCGCTGAGACTAGTGCGAGTTGATGATCGGCCGGATGCTGGTGGGGTGGGGGCTTGTCGGGTCGGGGTGGTCGTCGGGGTGCGGCCGGCCGCTTCGCGTCGCCCGTTTCGCCTGACCACCCGCCCCCCGTTGCGTTGGCAGGGCGGCCTGCGGTTTCAAGATCGAAAAGCGCCGCTGGCAGGCCCTTCTCTCGGAGAGATTGCCGGGTCTCTGTAGGTGCTCGCGAGGCGGGGCTGGCCGGAGTTCGGGGTGGTGGGGTGCCGGGGGCGTGCTCTCTCCTCGGTCGGTCCCCGGAGGCAATCAGGAACCTGCCGGGAGCTCAAGCGGCGGTGGCTTCCGCTGCTGGATCTTGCATCGCGCCGCTTGACCTCCCGGCAGAACCCTGATCGGGCTTCGCCTGCCCGACCGAGGAGAGAGCACACCCCCTGAGGGTCCGGTGCGAGCTGCGCTCGGGCCGAGTCCCATCCCGTGGCCCGGCCGCGCTCGATCCGGAAGAATCCTGCATCACCGTTCTAGACAGCTCTTCGCTTCCCTACTGATTCAACGCCGGGCAACACCCCCGAGTGCCCGGAAATCTCCACGATTTTTACTTTTCCGGCAAACACCGGATTCGCGGCTTTTGTCGGTGGTGGCGTCTAGCATGGAAGAGTACGAGGGTCGGGGCTTGTGACAGGAGGGAGGTGGACGGGGTGGCTGGGCAGAGGGCGTCAGGGGTACGGCCGAAAGCGATGCAGGATTTCCCCTCGGCGTGCGACCGGGCCGCGCGATGCCGTGCAGTACGTGAGCTCCGGGTGGATCGGATCAGAGTGATGCAGAATCCTTCCGCATCGAACGCGGCCGGCCTGCGGGATTCTGCCGCGAGATCTGGGATCGAGGCCGATCACACCAAGGCGATGCACGATTCAGCAGCAAGCCGGGCGGAGCGAACCGGGGCGATGCAGAATTCCACCGCAGGCACGACCGGAGCACCGACCTCCACGCGGATCGAGGACTGGGATGGCGGGATCACAGCGATGCAGAATCCTTCCGCATCGAGCACGGCCGGACCACGGGACAGGACCCGGCCCGAGCGCAGCTCGCACCGGACCCCCAGGGGGTGAGCTCTCTCCTCGGTCGGGCAGGCGAAGCCCGATCAGGGTTCTGCCGGGAGGTCAAGCGGCGCGATGCAAGATCGAGCATCAACCCAGGCCACCGCCGCTTGAGCTCCCGGCAGGTTCCTGATTGCCTCCGGGGACCGACCGAGGAGAGAGCACACACCCGCAACCCGACCACCCCCAACGTCAGCCCGCCCCACCAACGCCAGCACCCCACAGACCCCGGCAATCTCTCCGAGGGAAGGCCCTCGCCGGAGGCGAGATCTTGAAACCCCAGCCCACCCCGCCAAAGCAACGGGTGGGCGGGCGGTCATACAAACAGGGCGACGCGAAGCGGCCGCCCACACCCTGACCCGACACGTCATCCCACGCTCCACCAGCGCTCAGCCGATCATCAAATCGCGCTAGAGCTACTGCCTAGGGCTTCAGCCAGGTCAGCGCGGCGACGACGAGCGCCTCCACGCCGGTGCCGAGGGTGGGCTCGATCAGCGGCGCGAACTCGGGCGAGTGGTTGGCCGGGAGGGAGTCGAGCCGGCCGGCGGCGAGGGCGTTGAACACAAGGTCCGGCTCGAGGCCGCCCCAGAACCAGAACACCGTCGGCACGCCGAGGCTCTCGCCGAACACTCCGACGTCCTCGCTCGCGGTCACCAGCGGCATCGGGTACAGCCGCTGCGGGCCGAAGTGCTCGGTGAACGCGGCGAGCGTCTTCGCGGTCGCGTCCGGGTCGCTGATCAGCGCGGGGGCGCTGGCGGACCACTCGATCGCGGGTTCGCGGACGGCTCCGCCGGCGGCCGACTCGGCCCGCACGATGCGCTCGATCGCGGCGCGGATCAGGTCCCTGGTCTGCGGCGAGTAAGACCTGGTGTTGATACCGAGCTCGGCGGTGTCCGGGATGATGTTGTCCTTCGTGCCCGCGTGCAGCCGACCGACCGTCACCACAGCGGCCTCGGCCGGGGGCACCTCGCGCGCCACGATGGCCTGCAAGCGGGTGACGACGCTGGCGGCCATCAGCACCGGGTCGATCGCGGCCTCCGGGCGCGAGCCGTGGCCGCCCCTGCCGAACAGGGTGACCTTCGCCGAGTCCGACGCGGCCATGAGCGGGCCGCTGCCGTGGCCGATGAAGCCGGCGGGCAGCGGGGCGACGTGCTGGCCGAGCACGATCTCGGGCTTCGGGAAGCGTTCGAACAGGCCGTCCTCGACCATGCCGCGGGCACCGGTGGCCAGTTCCTCGGCGGGCTGGAAGACCACCAGCAGTGTGCCGTGCCACGCATCCCGGGCCGCGGCCAGCAGAGTCGCCGCACCGACCAGTGCGGCGGCGTGCAGTCGTGGCCGCAGGCGTGCATGACGGGCACGTCGTTGCCGTCGTGGTCGACGCCGCGTGCGGTGCTCGCATACGACAGCCCGGTCTTCTCCTGCACCGGCAGCGCGTCGAAGTCGGCCCGGAGCATGACCACCGGGCTGTCCCCGTTGTGCAGCACGCCGACCACGCCGGTGACGCCGACCTGCTCGGCCACCTCGTCGAACCCGGCGGCCCGCAGCCGCTCGGCGAGCAGCGCGGCCGACCGGGTCTCCTGCAGCGAGAGCTCAGGGTTCTGATGGAGATCTCGGTAGAGCTCGGCCAGGTCCGCTCGGATCCGCTCGAGTCCCGCGGTCACCGTCTGCGCCATGCCCGGCCTCCTTCGTCGACGTGCTCCGCTCAGACGCCGATGGCCTGCAGCGACACCCACAACACCACGGTGGCGCCGATCAAGGTGACCGGCACCGCGATGAGGCCTAGACGGGTGAAGCGGCCGAGTTCGACCGGGATGTCGTGGGTGCCCAGCACGCGGCGCCACAGCAGGGTGGCGAGCGAGCCGACGTAGGTCAGGTTCGGCCCCAGGTTGACCCCGAGCAGCACGGCCAGCACCGCGGCCGGACCGACCTCCCCGGCCACCGGCAGCAGGATGAGCACGGCCGGCAGATTGTTGACGACGTTCGCCAGCACCGCCCCGGCCACGGCGTACGCGAACAGCGCGGCGAACTCGGTGTCCTTCGGCATCAGGTCGTGCACCGCGGTGCCGAGACCGTTGACCGTGACCGCCTTGACCACGACACCGAGCGCGAGCACGAACAGGCAGAACAACGGCGCGGCGGCCACGACCAGCTCGCGCGGGGTCGAGCGCCGCTGCGCCAGCGCCCGGACGCCGAGCACGATCACGCCGCCGAGCGCCGCCCAGGCCGGGTTGATCCCGGCCAGCGAGGTCACCGCGAAGCCGATCAGCGTGGCGATCACCACGACCAGCGTGAACACCGGCGTGCCGACCGGCTTCTGCGGGCCGGACGGGGTCGCCTCAGCGGACAGGTCCTCCGCGAAGAACCGACGGAAGATCAGATACTCGAGCCCGATCGAGACCAGCCAGGGCAGGGCCATCAGCGCGGCGAACCGACTGAAGGTCAGACCGCTCGCGGCGAACGCGAGCAGGTTCGTCAGGTTGGAGACCGGCAGCAGCAGCGACGCCGAGTTGGACAGGTGCGCGCAGGCGTAGACATGGGGTTCGCGGCGCACCCCGACCCGCCCGGACGTGACCAGCACCACCGGCGTGAGCAGCACCACGGTCGCGTCCAGGCTGAGCACCGCCGTGGTCAGCGAGGCGACCACGAACACCGCCGTGAGCAGCCGCTTCGGGCTGACCCGGCCGCCCTCGGCGCCACCGACGTGGGCGAGCCGCGCCATCGCCGCGCCGGCCGCCGCGAACAGCCCCTCGTCCGCGCACAGCTGGGCGAGCACGAGCACCGCGGCGAGGAACCCGACGGTCGGCGCCAGCGCGGACAGCTCCGAGGCGGCCTGGCCCGGGGAGACCGCGCCGCAGGCGATGAGGATCACGGCGGCGGGCACGGCGGCGGCCGCCTCGGGCCACCCACGCGGCCGCAGCACCGCGAAAGCGAGCACCGCGATCAGCAGGACGACGGAGATGGTCTCGGCCACCGGTGGGCTCAGCTGCTCGGCGTCGAAAGGTCGCTGCTCACACGCTGATCATCTCATCCAACCCCTGCCGAACCGGGCAGGACGGCGCCGCTTGGGCTAAGCCTTCGTCCCGGTGACGAGCCGTTCGCGGTCGAACAGCCGGGACACCAGCCGCCACGCGCCGACGTCGATCACCAGCAGCACCGCGCCCAGGGCGAGGGCCAGGCCGACCGTCGGCTGGATGACGCCGAAGCCCATGAGCGAGGCGATCGCGAGCGGCGGCAGGCTGACCAGGGAGCCGAGCTGCTGGGCCACCCGCACGTCGCCCACCTTCGTCGAGATCGCGATGGCGGCCCAGATCGACCAGCCCGCCAGCAGCGGGGTGAACAGCGCCTGCGGCAGGATCCGGGAGACCTGGAACACGTCGGTGACCACGTTCTGATGGGCGAACAGGCCCACCGCGGCGAGGAAGATCCCGAACATCGTGTAGGCGATCGCGATCGTCGGGACGAACACGGCGAGCGCCTTGCCGAGCAGGAACTCCTCCTTGCGCACCGGCGAGGTGAGCACGGGTTCGAGCGTGCCCTGCTCCCGCTCCCCCACCACCGAGTGCGCGGCCACCGTCGCCGGTACCAGCGCCGGGATCAGCAGCAGGTAGAGCAGGGCCACGCCGATCAGGTCGTCCAGCTTGGACGCGGGCACGTCGGCGCCGAGTTTGAAGATGTCGATGATCGGCAGCACGATGAAGACCAGGGGCAGCACGCCCATGGTGGACACGACGAAGCGGTTGCGCCGGTAGTCGCGCATCTCCTTGACCGCGATCGCGCGGATCCGGGTCCGACTGAGCGTCATCATCGCGACAGTGCCTCCACATCGGTGTCGATCAGCTGGAGGTAGACGTCCTCGAGGGAGTGTCGCGAGGGGGTGAGCGCCAGCAGGTCCGCTCCCGCCTCGATCACGGCGCGGGCGGCGGCCGGCGCGGCCTGGTCCGGATCGGCGACTGCGAGCAGGTAGCCGCCTTCACCCGTTCGCCAGCTCTCGACCCCGGGCACGGCGCCGAAGACGCGGTCGGGCTCGGCCAGCGGCTCGCGCAGGCGCACCTCGAGGCTCTTGGCGAAGAGCTGATCGCGCAGCTCGGCGGGCCTGCCGATGAGCCGCAGGGTCGTGTTCATGATGGCCACCCGGTCGCAGAGCCGTTCCGCCTCGGCCAGCCGATGGGTGGTCAGGAAGATGGTCACCCCGCGGCCGCGCAGGGTCTCGATCAGCTCGTGCACCTCGCGCGCGGCGACCGGGTCGAGGCCGGAGGTGGGCTCGTCCAGGAACAGCACCTGAGGGTCGCTCAGCAGCGCGCGGGCCAGCCCGACCCGCTGGCGCAGGCCCTTGGACAGGCTGCGGCACACGTCGTCGGCGCGCTCGAGCAGGTTCACCGCCCGCAGCGCCCGCTCGATCCGGCCGCGGCGGTCGTCGAGCTCGTACAGGCCGGCGAAGAACTCCAGGTTCTCGGCCACGCTCAGGCGCAGGTAGAGGCCGGGCGCCTCGGGCATGACGGCGATCCGGCGGCGGATCTCCAGCTCGTTGGCCGGGCTCAGCTCGAGCCCGGCGACGGCCGCTCGCCCGGACGTCGGGGCGAGCAGGGTGGCGAGGGTGCGCACGGTGGTGGTCTTGCCGGCGCCGTTGGGGCCGAGGAAGCCGAACACCTCGCCGTGCTCGACGGCGAAGGTGACGTTCTCGAACGCGGTGCGGGGGCCGAAGCGCTTGGTCAGGCCGTCGACGGAGATCGCCGGGCCGGACGAGGCGAGGGCCGGGGAAGTGCCGCTCTGACTCACGATTAAAGTGATATCACTTTACCCTGGGCGGGTCAACGTCCTCCGCAGGCTCCGACTCGGACTCCGACGCGGGCTTCGGCGGCCGCCCCCGGCGCGGCAGTCCGCCCACGTTGGAGGGCAGCCGGCCGGCGTCGGCCAGGGCGCGCCGCAGCACCAGCTCGATCTGGGCCGTGGTGCTGCGCAGCTCGTCGCCGGCCCATCGGGCCAGCGCGTCGTGTACGGACGGATCGAGGCGCAGCAGGATGTTCTTGCGCTCAGCCACCGGCCTCCCCAAGCTTCTCCTCGAGCCCGGCCTTCTCCTCGAGCTCGAAGATGCCGTAGCCGAACGGCTCGGTCCGGGCGACTCCGCCCTCGACCACGACCCCGCGCGCGATGAGCGGCGTGCGTACGGGCAGGTCAGGCAGGTCGAAACGCTCGGGGCGGGCGCTCGGGTTGAGGATGACGACGTACCGCTCGCCGCGCACGTACACGCCCGGGTAGCCGTCGTGCACCATCCGCACGGTCCCGCCCGTCGCGAGCTCGGGACGCGCCTTACGCAGCCGGATCAGCGCCTTGACCTGGTTCAGCAGCGAATCCGGGTCCTGCTGCTCGGCGTGCACCGTCGGGCGGTCCGGCGCGGGGTCGATCGGCAGGTACAGCCGGTCGGCGGGCGCGGTGGAGAAGCCCGCGCTCCCGCCGGCTCCGCCGCCCTCAGCCCACTGCATCGGCGTCCTCGAGCCCTGGCGCGCCTCCGTGTTCAGCTGGCTGCCTTCCTTGTCCGGCAGGCCGGGGATGTAGCGCATGCCGATCTCGTCGCCGTAGTAGATCACCGGCAGCGTCGGCCAGGTCAGCAGGAAGGCGAAGGCGGGCGCGACCATCGCGCGGGTGCGGGTGCCGCAGGTCAGCCGGGAGAAGTCGTGATTGGCCGTCGGCAGGGCCGCGTGGCCGTTCCCGTCGATCGCCTCGTCGGCCTCCAGCCACGCCGCCAGGAACTCCGTCAGCGCGCCCCCGCCCTCGGGCGCGAAGTAGCACGGTTCCGTCCCCCAGTTCGGGGCATGGCTGCCCTGCGCGTTGCCCCACAGCGATCGCAGCGGACGGCCGACGAAGTGCAGGAAGAAGTCAGCGTGGAAGCCGGCCGGGACCGAGGTCTTCGGGTCGCCCCACTCGGAGATCAGGACCTTGTCGGGGTACGCCTCGTCCATCCAGGCGCGCATCTCACCCCACAGGGCCGCCGTGGCGGCCCGGCCCGGATCGTCCTCGACCAGCGAGGCCGCCATGTCGACCCGGAAGCCGGCCACCCCGCGGTCGAACCAGTAGGCCATGATCTCGCGCAGCGCCGCCCGGTTCGCCCGCGGGCCCGGCGCGTCGACCGGCTGCCGCCACGGCTCGGCCTGGTCCATCCGCGCGTAGCCGAAGTTCAGCGCGGGCTGGACGGCGTAGAAGTTCGGCAGGAAGTAGCCCGGCCGCGCGCCCGGCGAGGCGACCCAGCGCTCGTCCGGCGGCTCGGCGGTCTCGGCCCAGACGTACCGGTCCCCGCCGCCCGCGCCGGGCGGGGTGTTCGCGCTCGCCCGGAACCACGGATGCTGATCCGAGGTGTGCCCGGCCACCAGGTCGAGCAAGATCCTGATCCCGCGCTCGCCGGCGTCGCGCACGAGCTCGACCAGGTCCTGCTCGGTGCCGTAGCGCGGGGCGACGGCCTGATAGTCCGACACGTCGTACCCGGCGTCGAAGAACGGCGAGGCGAACAGCGGACTGAGCCACAGGGTGTTGACACCCAGGTCACTCAGATAGTCCAGTCGGCCGCGGATCCCCGGCAGGTCGCCGATCCCGTCGCCGTTCGAGTCCGCGAAGGACTGCGGATAGATCTGATAGAGCACCGCGTCTGCCAGCCAAGCCGGCGGGGAGGTCAGGAGCGCCACAACCACTTAGGCTAGCTGGCATGAGCGAGCTTGCGAGCGAATCATCGAACACAGTGCCTTCGCGAATGCGCCTACCGAGCGCCAGCGAGGTGGAGTCATGAGCGAAACCCTGCGTACTGTCTCCGTCGAACGTCTCGGATCGGGGCGGTACGCCGCCGTCAACGAACGCGGCGGACGGATGGAGTTCGGGTCCGGCGAGGGCACCGAGTTCACCCCGGTCGAGCTGCTGCTGGCCGCCATCGGCGGGTGCACGGCCATCGACGCCGACGTCGCGACCACCCGCCACTCCGAGCCGCTGCGCTTCGACGTGGTGGTGCAGGGCGACAAGATCAGCGACGAGCAGGGCCACCGGATGGAGAACCTCTCCGTCACCTTCCACGTGGAGTTCCCCGCCGACGAGGAGGGCGACAAGGCCCGGGCCATCCTGCCGCGCGCGGTCAAGCTCTCGCACGACCGGCTGTGCACGGTCAGCCGCACCGTGGAAATCGGCACGCCGGTGCGCAGCACCATCGCCGATTCCGCCGAGTAGCCGTCAGGTCACCCACCGCGCCGATGTCAGGCTGACATCGGCTTCGTCAGCCACGTCAGCGCGGTGTCAGAGGTAGACGGCACAGTAGCCGTCATGACGATACACAACGGATCCGGGGAGCTCGCGATCCAGGTCGAGGGCCTGGTGAAGCGGTTCGGCGAGCAGACCGCGGTGGACCACATCGACCTCGCCGTGCCCGCGGGCTCGGTGTTCGGGCTGCTCGGACCCAACGGAGCGGGCAAGACCACGATCGTGCGCATGCTGGCCACGCTGCTGCGGCCGGACGGGGGCACGGCCCGGGTGGCCGGCCTGGACGTGGTCGCGCACGGCCAGGCCGTGCGCCGGGTGATCGGCCTGACCGGCCAGTTCGCCGCGGTGGACGAGTCGCTCAGCGGCTACGAGAACATCTACATGATCGGCCGGCTGCTGGACCTGCCGGCCAAGCAGGCCAAGGCCCGGGCGCTGGAGCTGCTCGAGACCTTCGGCCTGGACGAGGACGCCAAGAAGGTGGCCAAGCAGTACTCCGGCGGCATGCGCCGCCGGCTCGACCTGGCCGCGTCGCTGGTGGGCCGGCCCAAGGTGCTGTTCCTGGACGAGCCGACCACCGGCCTGGACCCGGCCCGGCGCAACGACCTGTGGGAGATCGTGCGCGACCTGTCCTCCACCGGCACCACCGTGCTGCTGACCACGCAGTACATGGAGGAGGCCGAGGCGCTGGCCGAGGACATCGCGGTGATGGACCGCGGCCGGTTCATCGCGCGCGGCACCGCGGACGAGCTGAAGGTGACCATCGCCGGCCGCAGCATCCGGCTGCGCCCGGTGGTCGCGGCCGACCTGCCCGCGCTGCGCGAGGTGCTGACCGACGTGCTCGGCCTGGTGGAGGAGACCGCGCCGGGCACCGTCGGCGGCCCGGTGGTCGAGGACGACCAGGTGGCCCGGCTGCTCAAGGCCGTGGCCGCGGCGGACATCGCCATCGCCGACGTCAGTACCGTGACGGCCTCGCTGGACGAGGTGTTCCTGGCGCTTACCGAGACCGAGAAGAAGAAGAAGGAGGAGGCCCGATGACCGCGATGAGCACCCTGGCTCCGGCGAACCTGAGCCAGCGCACCGGAGTGCGCGACACCCTGCGCCACACCGGCGCGCTGATCCGCCGGAACCTGCTCTCGACGAAGGCGACGCCGGAGGAGCTGCTCGACGTCACCTTCTTCCCCATCATCATGACTATTATGTTCACCTACGTATTCGGCGGTGGACTCAAGAGCAGCGTCGCGGGCGGGAACTACATCGAGTACCTGATCCCCGGCATCTTCGTGCAGATGCTCTCGTTCGGCTCGATCGGCGTGGGCATCAAGCTCAACTCCGACTTCGACAAGGGCCTGATGGACCGGTTCCGGTCGCTGCCGATCGCGCGGGTCTCCGTGCTCACCGCGCACCTGGTCTCCAGCGTGCTGCGGCTGCTGCTGGCCAGCCTGATCACCCTGACCGTGGCCTTCGCCCTCGGCTTCCGGGTGCACACCGGCCTGCTCGAGTTCCTCGGCGGCATCCTGCTGCTGCTCGCCCTCGGCTTCGGCGTGTCCTGGCTCGCCCTGTACGTCGGCACCGTCGTGCGCAGCCCGCAGGCGGTCCAGGGCGTGCTGCAGATCGCGCTGTTCCCGCTGATGTTCTGCTCGTCCATCTTCGCCTCGGTCAGCACCATGCCGGGCTGGCTGCAGGCCTTCGCCAAGGTCAACCCGCTGACGACGGCCGCGGACGCGGCCAGGGCCCTGATGGTCGGCGGCCCCGCGTTCCCGGTGGGCAACGAGGTGTGGATCACCCTGGTCTGGGCGCTGGGGATGAGCGTGGTCTTCGCCCCGCTCGGCCTGCGCGCCTACAACCGTCACATCTGAGCGGGCTGATCGGTCTGCCCGCCGCCGGAGGTACCCGGCTTCGGCACCCCCAGCTTGACCCAGTCGTCGCCGACCTCGCCCTCGTGTTCGAAGACCTCCTTGCAGGCCTCGATCACGTGGGCCGGGTCGGTCGCGGCGCCCTCGGCGAAGGCGGCCTCGTACGCCTCGACGCCGATCTCGGCCTGCACGCCCACGGTGGTGCGGGCCAGATCCGGGGTGGCCGAGAGCGGCAGCCGCTGACCGCGCACCGCGGTGTGCAGGCCGTGCAGCCAGGCGGCCGTGCGCGGCTCGCCCCGGGCGAGCTCGACCGCGGCCTTCAGCTCCACCGCGGCGGCCACGTCCGGCCGGTCGTAGTGGAAGCCGATGGCGTGGCCGAAGGCTTCGTCGGCCAGCCGGCCGGCCGTCTCGACGTCCCCGCGGGCCAGCGCGATCCAGGCCTGCTGGCTGCGCAGCAGCGCGAGCATCGGGCCGACGAAGGCCTGCCCGGCCGCGATGACGACCTCGTCCAGCCAGTACTGGGCCTCGTCCAGGTTCCCGCGCAACCGCGCCCGGACCGAGCGGGCGGTGAGCAGATAGAGGTTGGCCCGGCCCTCCGGGTGCTCCTCGGTGAGCTCGCCGGCACGTTCGAGCGCGGCGTCGGCCTCGGCCTGCTCGCCCAGGCTGTTGTGCTCGTTGGCCGCCATGACCAGCAGCACCACCTGGTCGGTGATCGCGCCGAGGGTCCGGGCCGCGGGCAGCACCGTCTCGATCGCGGCCAGCGCTCCGCGGTGGTCGCCGCGCTGGCTGAGCAGCATCACCTGGGTCTGGCCGCAGTTGGCGATCCCCCACTGGTCGCCCAGCCGCTCGAACACCTCCAGCGCCTGCGCGGTCAGCTGCTCCGCGGCCTCGGGATCGTCCATCCGCACCTTGCCGAAGAACATCCGCACGGCGGCCAGGCCCCACTCGTCCCCGCTGCGCTCGAGCTGCTCGAGCTGCCGGATGAAGGCCTCCTCGGCCGAGGCGGGGTCGGAGAACATCGCGGCGACGACCTCGACCAGGGCCGAGAGCGGGTCACGCCAGCCGATTCTGCGCCCCAGCTCCAAGGTGTCGCGCAGCCGCACGGCCGCCTCGATCGGCGGAGTCCCCCGCTCGAACGAGTAGAGGGCGTCGAAGGTCCGGATCCGCATGAACTCGGCGCCGGGCGGCAGCTGCCGGCGCTCGGCCAGGGCGAGCACGTCCGGCGTGCGGCCGCGGTCGAGCTGCTTGCCGCGGATCATGCCGTACCAGCTCACGCCGTAGCACAGCCGCAGCGCCGCCTCGGCGTCCTCGCTCTGCACGGCCCAGTCCAGCGCGGCCCGCAGATTGTCCTCTGCGTCGTCGAGACGGGCGATCCAGCGGGCCTGCTCGGCGCCGCGCAGCTCTCCGTCCGCCCGCACCGCCAGATCGGCGAAGTAGCGGGCGTGCCGGGTGCGCAGCTCGTCCAGCCCGCCGCGCTCGGCGAGGCGTTCGAGGGCGTATTCCCGGATCGTCTCGAGCAGCCGGTAGCGCATGCCGCCGTCCCCGCCCGGGGTGCGCACGGTCTCGGCCAGCACCAGGGACTTGGACACGAGCCGGTCCATCCGGTCCAGTACGTCGACGGCGTCCAGACCGGCGACGCCCTCCAGGTCCGCCAAGACCGCTCCGCCCGCGAAGACCCCGCAGACCGCGAGCAGGTCGCGCTCGGCGGCGTCCAGCAGATCCCAGCTCCAGTCGACCACGGCGCGCAGCGTCTGCTGCCGGGGCAGCGCGGTGCGGGCGCCGGTGGTCAGCAGCCGGAAGCGGTCGTCGAGCCGGTCGGCCACCTGACGGGGCGTGAGCACGTTGAACCGCGCGGCGGCGAGCTCGAGGGCGAGCGGGATCCCGTCCAGGCGGCGGCAGATCTCGGCCAGCGCCGCGCCGGACGCGCCGTCCGCGCCGAGCTCCGGGCGCACCGCCCGGCCGCGCTCGAGCAGCAGCTGCATCGCCGAGTAGCCGGACAGCCGGTCCGCGGCGGAGTCGCTCGGCGGCACCTCCAGCGGCGCCACCGGCAGCCGGTGCTCCCCCGGCACGCCGAGCGGCTCGCGGCTGGTGGCCAGGATCGTCACCCGCGGGCAGGAGGCGAGGATGGACTCGGCCAGCCCGGCCGCGGCGTCGATCACGTGCTCGCAGTTGTCCAGCACCAGCAGCGCGGCCCGGTCGCCGAGCGCGTCGACCAGCCGGGCCCGGTCGTCCCGGTTCTCGGCCCGCCGGGCCCGCTCGGTGAGCACCGTCTCGCGCCCGCCGACGGCCGCGAACACCTCGGCGTCCACAGCCTGTGCGGTGACCGGCGCGAGCTCGGCGATGTGCACCGCGCCGTGGGTGGAGGCGACCGCCTTGGCCAGGGACGTCTTCCCGGAGCCGCCCGCGCCGGTGAGCGTGAGCAGCCGGGTGCGGCCGAGCCGGTCGTGGATCTCGGAGAGCACCGCCTCCCGGCCGATCAACCGGTGCGGGACGGACACCCGTGCGCGCGGGACACCCGCGAGGGCGGGGGCGGCGGAGGGAGCCGGCGGGGGCTGCGGGGCGCGGGCCGCGAGCACGCCCAGGCGCCCGCACTCGGTCTCGATCACCCGGGTCAGTCCGGCCAGGTCGGGTACGTCGGCGAACTCGGCCAGCGGCTCGGGGCCGGCCAGCGCCAGGGCTTCGCGCGCGGCGGCCGGAGTGCCGAGCTCGGCCAGCCGCTCGAAGCGGGAGAGGTCCACCAGGGCCGGGTCGACGTCGAGCAGGTAGCCGGTGGGCCGGGAGAGCACCGCCTCCGGGCCGAGCACCCGGCGCAGCCGGGATATCAGCGCCTGCAGCGCGTTGGCGCTGGGCGGCTCGCCGTTCCACAGCTGGTCGGCGAGGTATTCGGCCCGGCGCACCTGGCCGGGCGCGATGGCCAGCAGGACGAGTAGGGCGCGCAGCCGCGAACCGGCCACCTCTACGGCGCCCCCGTCGCGGCACACCGTCACGCCGCGCAGCACCGACACGTCTGTGACTCGACCCATGCAGCCATTGTCGCCTATGGCGAGGCCGCGCGGGGAAGCGGTTATCCGGCGCGCGAGGTCGCGAGGTCGCGGGGCCGCGGGGCCGCGGGGCCGCGGGGCCGCGGGGCCGCGGGGCCGCGGGGCCGCCGAGTTTTAGCGGCGGCCCTGCGCCGGGATCGCGTCCGAGGCGAGCTCCGCCTCGGCGGCCTCCTCCTCGGCCCGGAAGTCGGTGTCCAGCTTCGTCAGGTGCTTGCCCATGTTGCGGCAGAGCAGCCAGACCGCCACGCCCAGGATGCACACGATGATGAACCCGAGCAGGCCCGGGGAGACCTGGTTGGGGTCGAGGTTGAGGGCCAGACCCATCGGAGCGGCTCCTGTCGGTAGCGGCGGATCATCCGGACGAATCAGCCGGACAATGAGGCAGTGTAGGCAATGCAGTCCGCGTACCTCGGCAGCAGCCCCGACTCCAGCGCATCGGCCAAGCTCGGAGCCGCGTCGTCCTTGGCGGAGAGGATCGGGGTCTCGGTGGGCCAGTCGATGCCGAGGTCCGGGTCCAGCGGGTGGATGCCGTGCTCGCCGCTCGGGTTGTAGGTCTCCGAGACGCAGTAGTGCAGCGTCGCGTCGTCGGTCAGCGAGACGAAGCCGTGCCCGAGGCCCTCGGAGACGTAGACCGAGCGCCGGTCCACGTCGTCGAGCTGCACGAACTCCCAGGCGCCGAAGCTCTCCGAGCCGACCCGCAGGTCCACGATGACGTCGAGCACCGCGCCGCGGACGCAGGAGACGTACTTGGCCTGGGACGGCGGGACGTCGGCGAAGTGGATGCCGCGCAGCACGTCCTTCGCCGAGACCGAGAGGTTGCCCTGGGCCAGCCGCATCGGGTGCCCGACCGCCGCGGCGAGCTCGTCGTGCCGGTACCACTCCATGAACAGGCCGCGCGGGTCGCCGTACTGGACCGGGAGGATCTCCCAGGCGCCCTCGATGGACAGCGGCGTGATCTTCACTTACGACTCCTCTTTGCCTTCGGCGTCCAGCAGGTTCAGCAGGTAACGCCCGTATCCGCTCTTGAGCAGCGGCTGTGCCAACTCGCGCAGCGAGTCGTCGCTCAGGAAGCCGTTGCGCCAGGCGACCTCCTCGACGCAGCCGATCTTCAGTCCCTGGCGCTCTTCGATGACCCGGACGTACTCCGAGGCCTGCACCATCGAGACGAAGGTGCCGGTGTCCAGCCACGCGGTGCCGCGGTCGAGCACGGTCACGTTGAGCTGGCCGGCCTGGAGGTAGTGGTCGTTGACGGCCGTGATCTCGAGTTCCCCGCGCGCGCTCGGCTTGAGGTCGCGCGCGATCTCGATCACCTTGTTGTCGTAGAAGTACAGGCCGGGCACCGCGAACCGGGACTTGGGCCTGGCCGGCTTCTCCTCGATGGAGACGGCGCGCCCGGAGGCGTCGAACTCGACGACGCCGTACTCCGTCGGATTGGCCACCTGGTAGGCGAAGACGCGGCCGCCCTCGATCGAGGCGTTGTCGCGCAGCTGCCGTCCCAGCCCGACGCCGTGGAAGATGTTGTCGCCCAGCACCAGCGCGACCGTGTCCGAGCCGATGAAGTCGGCCCCCAGCACGAATGCCTGCGCCAGCCCCTCCGGCCGCGGCTGGACCGTGTACTCCAGGTTTATGCCGAATTGCGAGCCGTCGCCGAGCAGGCGCCGGAACGCCTCCTGGTCCTCCGGCGTGGTGATGATCAGGATGTCCCGGATCCCCGCCATCACGAGCGTGGAGAGCGGGTAGTAGATCATCGGCTTGTCGAAGACCGGCATCAGCTGCTTCGAGATGGCTTTGGTGATGGGCCACAGACGCGACCCGGTGCCGCCGGCAAGGATGATTCCGCGCATGAAGCCAGAGTCTAGTCGGACGCGCAGGGGTCGGCTCAGCGCCGGGACGTCATCGTCGCCGCCGACGGATCACCCCCGGCATCCGGCAGAATCTCGGCATGGCTCGTCGCGCTCACCCACACCGTCCCGGCCGAGACGAAGGTCCGGCGACCCCGAAAGCTGACGATGCGTGTCCGTGTTGCTCCGGACGGGCGTACGGAGAATGCTGCGCTCCGCTGCACGAGGGACGAGCGGCGGCACCGACCGCAGAAGCGTTGATGCGTTCGAGGTACAGCGCGTTTGCCGTAGGCGACGTCGCGTACCTCGAACGGAGCTGGCACTCGAGCACCCGCCCCCGCCACCTCGAACTCGACCGCGCGACGCGCTGGACCCGGCTGGAGATCCTCGGCACCACCGGCGGCGGAGCGTTCCACACCGAGGGCACGGTCGAGTTCCGCGCGCACTACCGCGAGCGCGGCGGCGCGGAGCAGAGCATGCAGGAGAACAGCTCTTTCGTCCGTGAGGACGGAGCCTGGGTGTATCTGTCAGCCCTCTGAGAGGACATCAGTGCCCTTACCCCGGTACTGCGCGCCCTCAGGGATGAAGCGGGCTGCGACGTGGCCGGTGAGGCCGTCCGCGACGCCGCGGAAGGCGGCCGGGGCATGGGTGCGGCGTTCGGGTTCGAACAGCAGGATGAAGGCGATCCAACGGGCCAGGAACAGCGCGTTCACCCCGGCCCAAACCGGCTTGTGGCGCAGGTGCTCGCGGATCAGCAGAATGCCGTTGCGCACGGTCCAGTAGTGGCGCCATGCGGCATGGTGGCCGACCTTCACGCTCTTGCCGAGGAACCGGTGCACCTGCACCTCGCCGATCGAGTGCGGCATCTCCAGCGCCATGTCGCGCACGATGCGCACGCCGTTCCGCTTGGCGCGCAGGCAGAACTCGACGTCCACGTAGTCGACGAAGAAGTCCTCGCGGAAACCCCCGGGCACCTTCGCCAGGCTCTCCCGGCGGATCAGCATGCCGGAGGTGATCACCACGTCGCGGTCGTCGAACTGCTTGTGCCGGCCGGCCAGGGTCTCGTACCGGCGGCCGGAGAGCGCGTCGACCGGGCTCGGCCCGACGATGCCGACGGTCGGGTCGTCCAGGTCCTTGGCCAGGCCCTCGATCAGGCCGTCCGGGATCACCGAGTCCTGATCCAGCAGCAGCACGGCCTCGGCCTTCTCCGGCAGCATGGCCAGGCCGCGGTTGAGCGCGGCGGCGAGGCCCAGGTTGCTGCCGTCGCCGAGGACGGTGACGCGCGGGTCGTCGAGGTCCGGCAGCTTGGCCGGTGCGTCGCCCTCGGCGCGCGGGGTGTTGTCGACGACGATGACGGACTCGCACGCGGCCAGCGCGGAGCGGACCACGCCCGAGAGCAGCTCGTCCGGGTGGTAGGCCGTCACGATCGCGGTGATGCGCATGGCGCTCAGCCTAGTGGGCCCGCGTATTCGGCCCCGGCCGGCAGACGCTTGCGCGAGACGCGGCCGGTGAGCCCGTGCGCGAGGCCTTGGAGCACGGCGGGGACACTCGCCCGGCGCCGGTCGTCGAACAGCGCCGTGACCACCAGCCAACGCGCCATGAACAGCGCGTTCGTCACGACGAAGGACCGCTCCTCGGCGAACTCGCGGCTGAGCACGACGCCGTTGCGCGCGATCCAGTAGTGCCGCCAGGCCGGGTAGTGCACCACCCGCACGTTCAGCGGGCCGAGGCGGTGGTCCCGCCCGGAGCCGAGGGAGTGCGGCAGCACCAGCGCGGCGTCGCGCACAACGCGGCTGCCACTGCGGCGTACCCGCAGGCAGAAGTCCGAGTCCACGCAGTCGACGAAGAACTCCTCGCGGAACCGCGGCACGGCTTCCAGGCACGAGCGGCGCACCAGCATGCCGGAGGTGATGATGCTCGGACGGTCGTCGAGGGTCTCGTGCCGGTCCGCGCCGCGCTCGTAGCGCCCGCCGGTCTCGGCGTCCACGGGCGTGGGCCCGACCACGCCGATCGCCGGGTCGTCCAAGTGCGCGGCGAGGCCGGCGACGAGCTCGGCCGGCAGGACGGAGTCCTGGTCGAGGAAGAGCACCGCCTCGGCGTCTAGCGGGAGCTGGTCCAGGCCCACGTTCAGGGCGCCGGCCAGGCCCCGGTTGTGACCGCTGCGCAGCACCCGCACCCGCGGGTCGTCGAGCTTGTCCGCCAGCGACGGCGCGTCGCCCGGGGTGTTGTCGGCCACGATCACCGTCGCGCAGCTGGTCAGCGCGGCTTCGACCACGGCGGCGAGGCGCTCGTCGGGGTGGTAGGCGGTGACGATCGCGGCGAGGACGAGAGGCCGATCGGGCGTCACGCGGCATCCCCGGGCGACTCGGCGTCCCGCACGCCCGGCGGGAAGGCGCCGTTGGGCAGGTAGCCGAGCGAGTAGCGGCCGGTCAGGCCGTCGAGCACGCCCCGGGTGAGCGCGGTGACCTGCGCGCCGCGTCGAGGACCCCAGCAGGCGACGGAGATGAACTTGCGGCCGAGGAAGATGCCCATCGAGCCGAAGGCGAGCGGCCTCCGCCTCAGGTAGTCGCGCACGAACTGCACACCGTTGCGCGCGATCCAGTAGTGCCGCCACGGCGGGTAGTGGATGACGCGGACGCGCCACGGCCCGAGACCGTGCTCGCGGCGGTCGCCCATCGAGTGCGGCAGTTGCAGCGTGTAGTCCTGCACGATGCGGAACCCCGCGTCGTGCACGTCGATGCAGAAGGTCATGTCCACGAAGTCGTTGAACAGGTCGGCCCGGAAGGGCACCCGGTCGACGCACTCGCGGCGCACCAGCATCCCGGAGGTGATCACGACCGGCCGGTCCTCGACGGTCTTGCCCTCGGTGCCGAAGCTGTAGGCGCCGCCGTGCTCGGCGTCCCACGGGGTGGGCGCGGCGATACCGATGGCCGGGTCGGACTCGAGGTGCCGGGCCAGCCCGGCCACGAGGCCAGCCGGGAGCACCGAGTCCTGGTCCATGAGCAGCACGGCCTCGGCGTCCGCGGGCAGTTCGCGCGCGGCCAGGTTGAGCGCGCCGCCGAGGCCGAGGTTGCGTCCGATCGGGAGCACGGTGACGCGCGGATCGTCGAGCTTCGAGGCGAGGCTGGAAGAGTCGGCCGGGGTGTTGTCCGCCACCACCACCGCCGCGCAGTCCTCGAGCGCGGAGTCCACCACGGCGACCAGGCGATCATCCGGATGGTAGGCCGTCAGCACCGCGACGATCTTCATCTCTGGGTACTCCTATGGGCTACGGGCACCGCCCGAGCGTATCGGCTCGGCCCCGGGCTGCGCTAATATCACCAGGTCATGCGCCGCGTCCTGGACCTCCTGCGCCGGCCCACCGCATTCCTCGCCGTGGGCCTGATCGTCTCGGCGTTCTCCGGATCGGTGTTCCTGCTGATCCTGAACCTGGCGCTGACCGCCACCGACGTCACCGCGCTCAACGGCCTCAACGTGCTGCTCGCGGCGATCAGCACCGGCATCATGGCCGGGATCGAGCAGGAGATGGTGCGCGCGGTCAGCCGCGCGATCGCCCGCGGCCTCTCCCCGGCCCCGGTCATCCGGCGGCAGGTCAAGCAGGCCGGCTGGTTCGTCGGCGGCACCCTGGCGCTGTGCCTGGCGCTCGCACCGCTGCTGGTGGACCACTGGCTGGGCGACAGCTGGATCCTCTACGCCGAGCTGATGCTCGGCCTGGCCGGCGCGATGGTCTCGTTCCAGGTGCGCGGCACGCTCTCGGGCCGGCAGGACTTCCACGTCTTCTCGATCACGCTGCTGGTGGAGTCCTTCACCCGGCTGATCCCGAGCCTGGCGCTGCTGGCCCTCGGCTGTCACGCCGCCTGGGCCTACGGCTTCTTCTTCGCGCTCGGCCCGGTGCTCTCCGCACTCGTCGGGATCGTGCTGCCCCGGCTGTGGGTGCGACCGCACCTGGCGCACCCGGCTCCCGCGAGCGGCGCGCAGCCGGCGGAAGAGGAGGGCAGCGGCCGGGCCGCGGCCAACCTGGGCCTGCTGACCAGCGCGACCCTCGCCTCGCAGCTGCTGCTCAACGCCGTGCCGCTGCTCGTGGAGGCGTTTTACCAGCACGCGAGCGACCACCTGGTGCAGAACCAGACCGCCGGAATCCTCTCGGCGGTGGGCCTGGCCCGGCTGGGCATCGTGGCGCTGCTGCCGATCCAGACCCCGCTGCTGCCGAAACTGACCTCGGCCGCGGAGCGGGGCGAGTTCGCCGAGGTCCGTCGGCGGACGCTGGTGCTCACGGCCGTGTGCGCGGGGCTCGGCCTGGCCGCGGTGCTGGTGTCGGCGACGTTGGGCCCCTGGGCGATGCGCGACATCCTGCACGCGAAGGCGGCCCTGCCTAGCTGGTTCCTCGCCGCCTTCTCCGCGGGCACCATGTTCATGATGATCGGGTTCATCCTGCAGGCCGGGCTGATCGCGCTCAACCGCCACCTGAGCGTGATGATCGGCTGGACGGTCGGCGTCGCCGTGACCGTGCCGGTCTTCGCGGTCTCCAACGCCGGCGACATCCTGCACGTCACCGCCGCGGGCGCGCTGATCGGCCCGCTGGCCGCCGCGCTGTTCCTGGCGATCGACCTGTGGTGGACCATGCGCCGCCGCGCCGCGGCGCAGGGCACGCGCTCCGCGGCGGACCCGGCCTCGGCCACGGCGCTCGCCGCCCGGTCCCAGGTCTAGCGTCCCCGGGAGGGCGGCGAGGACGGCCGGTCGAACCGGCCCGGCGATCAGAGCGTGCCGTTGTCCACGGCCTCGGTGATCCACGGGATGACCTCGTCGAGCATGTCCCCGAGCGAGGTGGCGGCCTCGAACCCGAGCACCCGCTTCGCCTTCTCCGTGGCCGGCACCCGGCGCTGCACGTCGTGCTCGAAGGACTCGTCGTGCACGAAGGCGAGCGGCGCGTCCGGGCCCTTGATCTTGCGCCAGATCGCCTCGGCCAGCTCGAGCACGGTGTGGCCGTGCGGGGTGGAGAGGTTGAAGTCCTCGTTCAGCGCGTCCGGGTGCTCCATCGCCGTGACGATGCCGCGGGCGAGGTCGCCGCCGTAGGTGTAGTGGCGGATCTGCTCGCCGGTACCCAGCACGTGCAGCGGGTCCTGGCCCTTGAGGATCTTCTGCACCAGGTCCGGCACCACGTGCGACATGGCCAGCTTGACGTTGCCGGAGAGCACCTCCTGGTCGCCCAGGGCGCGCGACTCGCCGATGCCGACGCAGTTGAACGGCCGCACGATCGTGTAAGGCACCTGGTACTGGTCCCAGGCGGCCCGGGCGAAGTACTCGACCGCGAGCTTCTGGAAGCCGTAGGAGGAGAGCGGCGGGGGCACCCGGCGCTCGTCGCCCTCGGCGCTCGGCCAGCTGTCGGTGGACTCGAACACCATCGACGAGGACAGATACGTCACCTTGCCCAGCGGCGAGCCGGCCCGGCGGGCCGCGATGGCCGCGTCGCAGGACGAGGCGATGATCCGCTCGTTCGCCGCGAGCAGGTCGTACGCGTAGGTGTGGAAGTACGAGATGCCGCCGATCAGCGCGGCGCCGGCGACGAAGTGGTCGCAGTCGCCGAGCAGCTCGGTCATCAGGGCCGTGTCACGCACGTCCCCCTCGGTGAAGTGGTAGTCCGGGTGGGAGTCGTAGGACTTGACCACCTTGCCGTACTTCGAGTAATCGTCGATGCCTGACACGGCGTAGCCCCGCCGAAGCAGTTCCTCGACCACGTAGCCGCCGATGAATCCGGCGGAGCCGCTGACCAGAACCTTCTGCACGGTGCTATTCCTTTTCGTCGTCCGGGTGCGCGCGGTCGGCCAGCGCGCTCAGCGTCAACCGCCGGCCGAACGCGAACAGGTACCAGCGCAGGTACTTCGGGATCCACTTGGCCAGGCGGAAGTTCGACACGCCCTCGCGGCGGTCGAGCCAGATCGTGGGGATCTCGGCGACCGGGAGCCGGGCCCGGCGGGCCTTCGCGGTCAGCTCGATCCCGATCTCGAACCCGGCCCGGCTCTCGATGCCGACCAGCCGCACGAACTCGGTCGAGTAGGCCTTGAACGAGTTCGTCGCGTCCCGGGTGCCGATCCGGGCGAAGATCCGCAGCGAGCGGCCGGCCAGCGAGGAGAGCAGGCCCTTGAACAGCGGTCCGCCCACCTGCGCCCCGCCCGGCATGTACCGGGAGGCCGCGGCCACCGCCACGCCGCGCTCCACCAGCCGCACCAGGTCGTCGATCTGCTGCGGGTCGTCGCAGCCGTCGGCCATGGTGACCACGGCCACCTTGGCCGAGGCCGCGCTGATGCCGAAGCGGATGGCGTTGGCCGGGCCGCGCCCGTAGGTGTTGTGCAGCCAGCGCAACCGGGGCTCGTACTGCCGGTAGGCCTCGACCGCCGGGACGGTGGGGTCGTCCGGGCTGTCCACCACGACCAGCACCTCGGCGGGCAGGAGTACGCCCTCGAAGATACGGTCCAGGGCGGGCACGATGTTCTCGGCCTCGCGGTACGCCGGGATGACGATGCTGACCCGCGGCACGGGCCGGCCGGTCGCGAGGCGTACCGGCCGCGTCAGTGTCGCGGACTCTCGTGTGCCTAACATTTCAGTGCTCATATACGTACGCCGTTACCGAGCAGGTTCCAGAGGTCGACGACCGGTTTGTCGATGCGCAGTCCACGGTACTCGGTATGGGGAGCCGCGATGACCAACACATCCGCACGGTCGAGCACCTCTTCCAGGGGGCGCAGCGTCCGGTCGACCGTGACGTGCGGATCGGTACAGACCACCGCGCCGGCTTTGAACGCGAGGACCCGCTTGAGCTTATAGGCCAGAGAGGAGCGGATGTCGTCGCTGTCACCCTTGAAGGCCATGCCGAGGATGCCCACGGTCATGTCCTGCAGGTCGTAGGAGCGCTCCAGCCGGTTCGCCACGTACAGCGGCAGACCCTCGTTGACCTGCATGGCACTGACACCGAGGGCGAAGTTGTTGGCCGTCACCGCGGTCAGCTGCATGGTGTCCTTGAACAGGCACGGGCCGGCCGCGAAACCCGCGCCCGGCATGTCGGCAGCCCTCGGATAGTCATATGTGATGGCGTGTCGGACCCGTTCGAAGTCCACACCGTGATCATTGGCCATCATGTAGAACTGGTTCGCCGCGGCGAACTTGATGTACCGCCAAACGTTGGTGAACAGTTTGGCGAACTCCGCCTCCTCCGGGGTCACCCGGACGATCTGCTCGGTCAGCAGGCGGAAGAGCCGCGAGGCGCGCTCGGTGGCCCGCACGGTGCGCCCGGCCACGATCTGCGGCAGCTCGAACAGCTCCGTCATCGCCTTGCCCTCGGCGATCCGCTCCGGGCAGAACGCGGTGTCCACGGCCACGCCCTGTTCCGCGAAGGTCTTCTCCACCAGCGCGGTGACGCCGGGGAAGACGGTGGAGCGCAGCACCACCAGCTGCCCCTCGCGGAAGTGCGCGATGGAGGCGCCGACCGCCTCGGGGATGGCGGTCTGGTCCGGGTTGAGGTATTCGTCCACCGGCGTGCCGATGACCACCACCACGTGCTCGGCGGTGGCGACGATCTCCGGGTCGGTGCTGGCCGCGAGCCGGCCGGACGCCACCGCCTCGGCCAACGGCCCGGCCGCGCCGGGCTCGGCGAACGGGAGCCGGCCCGCGTTGACGGTGTCCACCGCCTGGGCGCTGATGTCGTAGATGGCGACCGTGGCTCCGCGCGCGGCGAGTGCCACGGCCAGCGGGAGGCCGACATGGCCGCCGCCGCCGATCACGACCACGTCGCGGCTGAAGCGGTCTGGACGTGTCGCCGACAGGGCCTCTTCACGCACGATCGCTGTATTCCTATCCGCCCTTACCAGTCCGGCCATCGCCGCGTGGCTCGGATTTACCGCGAGGCTACCGTGTCGCCGAGTCCGGGACCAAGGAAGGTCTTCGAGTTGAGACTCACTCAAGGGAATAGTCGCCGATTCGTTATTCGCTTTCTCAGATTCCCCTCAGTCTCCGTCGACGCGGCTTTTCCGCGCGCCCGGCACAGCGGATAGCATGTCCGGCATGAAGATCCTGGTCACCGGTGGCGCCGGATTCATCGGCTCGGAGTACGTCCGAGCCCTGCTGAGCGAGCGGCTGCCCGGTTCGGCGGGCGCCGGCGACACCGTGACGGTGTACGACAAGCTGACATACTCGGGCAACCCGGCCAACCTGGATCCGGTTCGCGCGCACGCGGGTTTCGCCTTCGTGCAGGGCGACATCAACGACGCCGCACTGCTCGACGAAGTGCTTCCTGGTCATGACGCGATCGTGCACTTCGCGGCCGAGTCTCACGTGGACCGCTCGATTCTCGGCGCGTCGGATTTCGTCACCACCAACGTGCTGGGCACCCAGGTGCTGCTCGACGCGGCGCGCCGGCACCGGATCGGGCGCTTCCTGCACGTGTCCACGGACGAGGTCTACGGCTCGATCGACGAGGGCTCCTGGACCGAGCAGTGGCCGATCGCGCCGAACTCGCCGTACTCGGCCGCGAAGGCCGGCTCGGACCTGCTCGTGCTGGCCGCGCACCGCACCCACGGCATGGACACGGTCGTCACCCGCTGCTCGAACAACTACGGGCACTACCACTTCCCGGAGAAGGTCATCCCGCTGTTCATCACGAACCTGATGGACGGCCGGCACGTGCCGCTCTACGGCGACGGCGGCAACGTGCGCGACTGGCTGCACGTGTCCGACCACTGCCGCGGCATCCATCTGGCGTTGACCAAGGGCCGGGCCGGCGAGGTCTACAACATCGGCGGCGGCACCGAGACCACCAACAAGGAGCTCACCGAACTGCTGCTGACCGCGACCGGCCGGGACTGGTCGTACGTGGACTACGTCGAGGACCGCCTGGGCCACGACCGGCGCTACTCGTTGGACATCACGAAGATCTCGCAGGAGCTCGGCTACCGGCCCGAGATCGCGTTCGCCGACGGCCTGGCCGCCACGGTGGACTGGTACCGGGAGAACCGCGCCTGGTGGGAGCCGCTGAAGGCGAAGGCCGCGCTGTGACCCGGGAGACGGAGACGACCGAGAACACTGCTTCGCGGCTGCTGATCGTCGGCGCCGGCGGCATGCTCGGGCGCGAGCTGGCGGGCCTGCTGCGCGAAGCCGGCCGCGGGCCGGGCGCGCTGGGGCGGGCCGAGCTCGACGTGACCGACGCCTGCGCGGTCAAGGACGCGGTGGCCGGATACGACGTGGTCTTCAACGCCTCCGCGTGGACGGACGTGGACGGCGCCGAGACGCACGAGGACGAGGCCGCCGCGATCAACGGCGCGGCGGTGCGGAATCTGGCCGAGGCCTGCGCGGACGGCGGCGCGAAGCTGCTGCACATCTCCACCGACTACGTCTTCCCGGGCGACGCGACCGACCCGATCCGCGAGGACGCCCCCACCTCGCCGATCAACGCCTACGGCCGCACGAAGCTGCTCGGCGAGCAGGCCGTGCTCGAGGTGCTGCCGGACTCCGGCTACGTGGTGCGCACGGCGTGGCTCTACGGCCCGTACGGCAGGAACTTCGTGGCCACCATCCTGAACGCGGCCACCCAGCGCGAGCAGCTGGACGTGGTCGACGACCAGCGCGGGCAGCCGACCTCGACGGCCGCGCTGGGCCGGCGGCTGGTGGAGCTGGCCGACGCCGCGCACCGCGGCGAGGCCCCGGCCGGGGTCTACCACGGCACCTGCTCGGGCGAGACGACCTGGTTCGGGCTGGCCCGGGCCGCGTTCGAGCTGACCGGCCTGGACCCGGAGCGGGTGCGGCCGACCACGAGCGAGAAGTTCCCGCGCCCGGCGCCGCGTCCCGCGTACAGCGTGCTCGGGCACGGGCGCTGGGCGGCGGCCGGCCTCGGGCCCATGCCGGACTGGCACGACTCGCTGCGCGAGCACCTGGCCCGCGCCGCCGCACGATGAACGCAGAGAACTGAGGGGCTGGAACGGCCATGGCCGAAGCCGTCGCGCCGCCGGGCATCGACATCCTGATGCCGTACTACGGCGATGTCGCGCTGATGCAGGAGTCTGTCCGCAGCGTGCTGAGCCAGACCGACCCGGACTGGCACCTGACCGTGGTCGACGACGGCGAGGCGGCCGGGGTGCCGGAGTGGTTCGCCGCGCTCGGCGACGAGCGGGTGAGCTATCTGCGCAATCCGGTCAACCTGGGCGTGTCCGGGAACTTCCAGAAGTGCCTCGGCCTGGCCCGACGCGAGCGCATGGTGATGATCGGCTGCGACGACCAGCTGATGCCGAACTACGTGGCGCGGGTGCGCGAACTCGAGCGCACCCGGCCGGGCGTCGGCCTGATCCAGCCCGGGGTCGAGGTCATCGACGAGCACGGCGAGCCGGTGATGGGCCTGGCCGACACGATCAAGCGCCGCCTCTACGCGCCCAAGGAGCTGCACGACGGCGGGCCGATGTCACTGGCGGGCGAGGAGCTCGCGGCCAGCCTGCTGCGCGGCAACTGGCTCTACTTCCCCTCGCTGTGCTGGCGGACCGACGCGATCAAGGCCTCGCGCGGCTTCCGGGAGGATCTGCGCGTGGTGCAGGACCTGGCCGTGATCATCGAGCTGGTGGAGAAGGGCGAGTCACTGCTGGCCGATTCGGTGCCGGCCTTCCGCTACCGCCGGCACTCCGGCAGCGAGTCCTCGATCGCGGCGGTGGACGGCTCGCGGTTCGACGAGTCGCGCCGCTTCTTCACCGCGACCGCGGACCGGATGGACGAGATCGGCTGGCCCCGCGCCGCACTCGTCGCCCGCCGGCACCGGGCCGTGCGGCTGCACGCGCTCTCCCTGGCTCCCACGGCCCTGCGCCAGCACGACACCGCGCTCTTCCGTCGGCTGGTGCGGTACGCGGCGTCCACGAAGTGACGCGGGGCCCTGAACGCCAGCAGCCCGCCACGCCCGCGGGTTCGCGCATTGCCGCACCTCGCCGGTAGGTCAGGGTCACCTCGGCCACGCGGCGGCTGCGCGCCGCGCTGAGGATCGGCTTCGGCGACGGGCGGATCACGGCCTACTCGGTGCTCGCCGACCCGGCCGAGCTCGGCGCGCTGGACCTGGCCGTGCTCGAACCCTGATCGCGGGCGCGCCTGGGCGTCCGGCTCAGCGGGCCAGCACGTCCTGGTCGACGATGGTCTCCGGGTCGTCCTGCTCCAGCGCCCGCACCGGCGGGGCCACCGCGTCGCGGATCGCCATGGCCCGGGCCAGCTTCGTCAGCCGGCGCTCGGTGTCCTTGAACCGCAGGTAGGTGTTGAGCGAGAAGAACGCGAACACGACGACCAGTATGTACAGCAGCAGGTCCGTGCCGCGCCCGACGCCGACCTGGTTGGCCAGCCAGGTCATCACGCCCGGCCGCAGCACCGCGATCACGCCGAACAGGCAGAACAGCAGGAACCCTATGCGCTTGAACGCCTGCAGCCGCGCGGTGTGCGCGAGCCGCAGGAAGGTGGAGAACAGCACCAGGGCCGCGAGGATCAGCAGGAATTGGATCAGCACGGCACTCAGCCCCTTCGGCGCAGTGCGAGGTCGAAGACGATGTTGATCCCGTTGAGCAGCGACTGGCCCTTCGAGAGCGAATATTCGGTGTAGTCGATGGTCACCGGGATCTCGCGCACCCGGAAGTCCGAGCGGGCCAGGAAGTCGACCAACTCGGAGGCGTGCGCCATGCCCGCCTGGGTGATGTCTATCTTCTCGGCCGCGGTGCGGCTGATCGCGCGCAGCCCGTTGTGCGCGTCGGTCAGGCCCAGCTTGCGCGAGGGCCGGCTGAAGAGCGCGACCGTGCGCAGCGCGAGCTTCTTGAGCGGCGGCACCTCGTGCGCGGCCTCCAGGAAGCGCGAGCCGAGCACGACGTCGGCCTCCTTGGTCCGCAGCACCTCGACCATCCGGACCACGTCCTCCACGCGATGCTGGCCGTCCGCGTCGAAGGTGACGAAGTATTCGGCGCCGGGCTGCTCGAGCGCATAGCTCAGCCCGGTCTGCAGGGCCGCGCCCTGGCCGAGGTTGATGGGGTGGCGCAGCAGGTGCGCGCCGGACCCGAGGATCCGCTGCGCCGAGGCGTCGCGGCTGCCGTCGTCGACGCACACCACGTGGGGGAAGGTCTCGAGGACGTGTGCGATCACGTCCGAGATCACCGTCTCCTCGTTGAAGACGGGCAACACGAGCCAAACGTCAGGAAAGTCTTGCACCCGTCAACCCTGGATCTTCGAAGGGCCGCGCCGCCCGGGCCGAGCAACGGAGGCGGATCTGTTGGATCCTAACAGCCGCCCGGGCGGCCTGGCCAAGCTCAGGACGTCACAGCCCGGCACCAGGACGGCGCCGGACGCGCGCCGGGGCGCGCTGCGGGGCGGAAATTCCTCGCGTGTGCACGGTGAAGTAGTCTCGGATTCTGCCCGGGCCATTACCACGGGCCCTAAACTGTCGCCGCCGTCGAAGGCGGCGGCCGCGGGGAGCGCGCGAGCGCGGATAGAGGAGTGGCGATGGGATCGCAGGCGCTGGGTTCCGAGGCGGCGCGGGCCGAGTCGGCCGACGCGCGAACGGACCCTGCCCGGCCGCCCGCGCGCCGACGCCCGGGCCTCCCGGTCGTCGTCGGCCTGTTCGCCGGGGCCTGGGTGCTGCCGCTGCTGACCCACCTGACCCGGTCCGACCTGCTGCTGGTGTTCGTGATCGTGTTCGCCACCGGCGGCCTGCTGCGGGTCGGCTCCACCGTGCTGGACCGGCTGATGGCCACGCTCGCGCTGGTCTTCAGCCTGGCCATGACGGCCGGTCTGATCTTCTCGCTCTGGCCCTGGGGCCTTCAGCCGGTGGCCGTCGGCGGCACGGCGCTGACCGTGCTGGTGGCCGCGTACCTCTGGCTCGGCGCGCCGCCGCCCTGGCGCGCGTGGCCGCGCCGGGTGCTCGGCAGCGACCTGGTGCTGGTCGGCGGGTTCCTCGCGGCGAGCGCCATCGCGTACGGCCCGAGCTGGGGCCAGGACTCCGGCGGACGGCTGGCCCTGGCCGGGATAACCGGTGACCGGCTGCGCCACTTCAACCTCTTCGACACCATCCACCGGGTCGGCGGCTACACCTTCCTCAAGCAGGGTCCGTCGAAGGACATGGTCGACCCGGGCATGCTGGCCACCTACCCGCCGGGCCAGCACTTCCTGTACGCGCTCGGCGACATCTTCCTGCGCTCGAACGTGAACCCGGGCGGCTCCACCGGCGAACTGCAGCGCTACAACGTCTGGGTCAGCCTCGGCTACGGCTTCTTCGTGCTCTGTGTCGCCTGGGCCGCCCGCTGGGCCGCCGGACCCTCGCTGGCCGGCTGGCGCCGGTCCTTCCTGGTCACCGCGATCGCCGGCTGGCTGTCCGTGGCCACCTACACCAGCGCGGTGTGGTGCACCTGGGACCCGCAGGTGCTCGGCATGGGCCTGCTCGGCCTGCTGGCCGCGTTCTGCTTCCGCCCGCCGAAGGACCCGCGCACGCACATCGTCCTGGTGGCGGCGCTGTCCGTGGCGATCTGCCTGACCTACGAGCTGTTCGCGCCGTTCGTCGCCATATTGGCCGCGGTCACCGCGTACATCTACCGCAAGCGGCTGCTGCCGCACTGGAAGCTGCTGGTGGTGGTCGCGGTGCTGGCCGTCCCGGCCGCGCTGAGCGAGTACATCGCCGCCGTGGACGCCGGCCTCAACAGCGGCGCCACCGCCCAGTCGATCGGCTTCACCATCCCGTTCAGCACGCTGGCGCTCGTCGTCATGGTGGCGGCCTGCCTCATCGGCTTCGCGAGCCGCCGGGCCCGGCGGCGGCCGTCCGCCTGGGCCGGGCTGCTCGCCGTGGTGCTCTCCGGCGGGGCGATCATCGCGTTCCGGATCTACCAGGAGCGCACCATCGGCACCACCAGCTACTACTATCCGAAGGCCGAGCAGGCCTGGGCCGTGCTGATGCTGGTCGCCTCGGGCACGGCCGGGCACCTGCTGCGCCGTCCCCGGCTGCCCCAGCGCGGCTGGGCCGGCCTGGG
Organism: Actinospica robiniae DSM 44927; assembly: GCF_000504285.1. Taxonomy (NCBI): domain Bacteria; kingdom Bacillati; phylum Actinomycetota; class Actinomycetes; order Catenulisporales; family Actinospicaceae; genus Actinospica; species Actinospica robiniae. The sequence continues at coordinate 4,994,731 of NZ_KI632511.1, forward strand.
CGTGGGCGCGGCCGCGGCGGTGGTCGCGGTGGTGGCCACCGGCAGCTACTGGTACGGCCCGGTCGAGGTGTCCAAGCCGCACACGACCGCGTCGAACCCGGGCGCGGTCTGGAAGCTGCGCGGCGGCACGAACTGGGCCTCGTACTGGCTCAGCGGAGAGCATTCCCCGTCGTACGTCGCCGCGATGCAGAACCTGCTGAACTGGCGGCTGCTCGGCGACGGCGTGCCCACCCTGGTGGTCGCCTCCGACAGCCAGGCCAACAACGTCAACCTCAGCCTGCTGCTGGCCACGCTCAACCAGGACGCCGGCCTGCTCACCGACCCGATCAACGCGGGCATGTCCACCACCGAGGGCCTGGCCTCGGTCGGGGTGGACGGCCAGGACTGGACCCCGGTGCTGCTCAACAACCTGAGCCAGTTCGAGGCGAGCCTCGCCGCGTCGCCGGTGAAGCTGCGGGTGATCGTCACGAACGCCCCGCTGCGGGACAAGCTGAACGACTGGGCCGCGGCCAACCCGGACAAGATCTCGGTCCTCTACAAGCCGGACATCAACAACCCGCGTTAAGACGGCTGCATGCGAAGGGCCCGGCCGGATCAAGTGATCCGGCCGGGCCCTTCGCATGACGGCTAGCGGATGCCGGCGAACAGGTCGTCCTCCGGGATCGCGGTGTCCACCAGGCTGCGCGCCAGTTCAAAGTCCTCGGTCGGCCAGACCGCCTTCTGCAGGTCCATCGGCACCGAGAACCAGGAGCCGTCCGGATCGACCTGGGTGGCGTGCGCCAGCAGCGCCTGGTCGCGCACCTCGAAGTAGTCCGCGCAGTTCACGTGCGTGGTGATCTCGCGCTCGAGCCGGTCGCCGCGCTCGTCCCAGCGCTCCATCCAGCCCTCGTAGGGCGAGGATCCGGTGCGCTCGAGCATCGCCTCGTGCAGGGCCATCACCCGGGCCCGCGAGAAAGTCTGGTTGTAGTACAGCTTGAGCGGCTGCCACGGCGCGCCGGTGCCCGGGTAGCGGTCCGGGTCCCCCGCGGCGTCGAACGCCTCCACACTCACCCGGTGGCACTGGATGTGGTCCGGGTGCGGGTAGCCGCCGTTCTCGTCGTACGTGGTGACCACGTGCGGCCGGAACTCGCGCATCAGCCGGACCAGCGGCTCCGCCGCCGTCTCCACCTTCTCCAGCGCGAAGCAGCCCTCCGGCAGCGGCGGCAGCGGGTCGCCCTCGGGCAGCCCGGAGTCGACGAAGCCCAGCCACGCCTGCGCCACGCCGAGGATCTGCCGGGCCCGCTCCATCTCGGCCCGGCGCACCTCGTGGATGTTCGCCTCGATCTCGGGGTCGCCCTTCAGCCTCGGGTTGAGCACGTCCCCGCGCTCGCCTCCGGTGCAGGTGACCACGAGCACCTCCACCCCCTCGGCGACGTACTTGGCCATCGTGCCCGCGCCCTTGGACGACTCGTCGTCCGGGTGCGCGTGCACCGCCATCAGCCGCAGTCTGTCCTCCACCGGTCCCTGCTCCCTCGTACCTGGCCGTTGCCGCCCGTGGCGTTCCACGGAGTCCCTTTGTCGCATCGGTTCTCGGAGTCTCTATAGTGGCGGACGGCCGGGGTGGATCGCGAGAAACCGCATCCGCTTGCCCCGACGCGCCCTCAAACCAGAGCGCGAACGGACCGCAGAAACTTCCCGGCACCGACCAAGGGACTTAGATGACCGAGTACAGCGCCACCGACCAGCCCCGCGCCGACGAGCCGCAGGACGGACGGCCCGACGCCGAGACCGCCCCCACCTACACCGACCCCGACTTCGCCTCACGCTACGGCGTGAAGGGCGGCATGTCGCGCACCCGCAAGATCACCCTCGGCGTGGCGGGCATCTGCGTGCTCGCCGGCGTGGCCGGCTACATCGGCTGGAACGAGGCCCACCCGGAGGTGCAGGCCACCGTCATCTCCTTCACCACCAGCGGAAACAGCGCGACCGTGCGGTTCGAGGTGGACAAGCCGGCGAACGAGATGCTCGAGTGCACCCTCGAGGCCGAGGACGTCAAGGGCGAGGTCATCGGCACGGTGAACGTCCCGGTGCTGGACAAGGGCACCGCGAAGCTGGATCAGCAGACGACCATCAGCGCCACCGGCACGCCCAACACCGTCATCGTCGCGAACTGCGTGAAAGCCTGAGCGACCTGCGGAGACGGGGCCGAACACCGCGACTTCTAGGAAACTGTCGGTCCGGCTTGGTAGCCTCGTAGTTTCGGCGGGTACCTGACTGTACGGAACCCGCGCACGTACCCGGCATGGCTGCCGCCACCCGACCCTACGAGGAGCATCGTGACCCAGACCAGCGATAACGTCACCTGGCTTACCCAGGATGCGTACGACCGGCTGAAGGCCGAGCTGGAGTATCTCCAGGGTCCGTACCGGGTCGAAATCGCTAAGAAGATCGAGGCCGCCCGCGAGGAAGGCGACCTGCGCGAGAACGGCGGCTACCACGCGGCCAAGGAGGAGCAGGGCAAGATGCACGCCCGCGCCCTCCAGCTGCGCCAGCTGCTCGAGAACGCCCAGGTCGGCACGGCCCCGAGCCAGTCCGGGACGGCCGCTCCCGGCATGGTGGTGACGATCGCGTTCGACGGTGACGAGGACGACACGCTCGAGTTCCTGCTGGGTTCGCGCGAGGAGTCCGGCGCGCAGATCGAGGTCTACTCCCCCCAGTCCCCGCTCGGCGCGGCCATCAACGGCCACAAGGTCGGCGAGACCGCCTCCTACGAGCTCCCGAACGGCAAGTCCATCTCCGTGAAGCTGCTCAAGGCCGAGCCCTACGCCTAAGACGCGCCTTTGCCTAGACGCGCCTTTGCCTCGGCCCTGTCCCTACGCTTCGCTACGGGGCAGGGCCTACGTACGGGCGCACGGCTCCCTGTTACTTTTTGGGGCACGGCCCCAAGCCCCACGCCGGGGACACCCCGGACCCCGCGCGCGGCCTGACGGGGCGTGAAGTCCGTGCGGCGGCTTACGCCAATTGGGGATCAGCTGACGGTAAGACAGATGAATTCTCGTCAGACAACCGTTCAATCACCGTTGGCCTTGAATTCTTCCGTCAGGTGATTGAGCGGTATTTTCTGACTGCGATGGGGACGAAGATCGCGAGGATGATCAGGGACCAGAGCAGTGAGGTCAGCACCGGCTCGCGCATGGGGAAGACGTCGGGGATTCCGCCGGGCGGATAGCCGGTGGGGTTGCCGAAGAGTTCTCGGAGGGCGAGGACGGTGGAGGAGATCGGGTTCCACTCGGCGATCGGCTGGAGCCAGCCCGGTAGCGACGTGGTGGGCACGAAGGCGTTCGAGACGAACGTGACCGGGAAGAGCCAGATGAAGCCGGCGGTGTTGGCCGTCTCGGGGGTGCTGACGGTCAGTCCGATGACCGCGCCGATCCAGCTCATCGCGTAGGCGAAGAGCATCACCAGCAGGAAGGCGCCGACGGCTTTGAAGAAGCCGTTGTGGATGCGCCAGCCCACCGCGACTCCGCACAGCGCCATGATGGCGAGGACGAGCAGGTTCTGGATCCAGTCGGCGATGGTGCGGCCGAGCAGGACGGCCGAGCGGGCCATGGGCAGGGAGCGGAAGCGGTCGACGAGGCCTTTGCTCAGGTCGTCGGCGAGGCCCACGGCGGTGGTGCCGGTGGTGAAGGCGAGCGTCTGGGTGAAGATGCCCGGCAGCAGGTACTCGCGGTAGGCGTGCACTCCGCCGCCGCCGGCGACCGGGATCGCGCCGCCGAAGACGAAGGCGAACAGCAGCACGAACATGATCGGCTGGATGGTCGCGAACACGACCATCTCCGGGATCCTGGTCATCCGGCGCAGGTTGCGCAGGGTGACCACCCAGCCGTCGTGGAAGGCCCCGGTGATCCCGGGCATCGCGCGCGGTGCTGACGGGGCGTCGGCGGTGATCTCGCTCATTCTCGGCCGCCTTCCTCGGCGGATTTGCCGGTCAGGGTGAGGAAGACGTCGTCGAGGGTCGGGCGGCGCAGCGCCAGGTCGTCGACGGCGATCCCCGCGTTGTCCAGCTGACGCACTGCCTCGACCAGCAGCTTCGCGCCGCCGGTGACCGGCGCGATCAGCTCTCGGGCCCGCTCGTCGACGGTGGGCTCGGACAGCGCGAGGCCGGTGAGGATGCGCGCCGCGTCGGGCAGCCGGCCGCGGTCGTGCACGACGAGTTGCAGCCGCTCGCCGCCGACCTGGCTCTTCAGCTCGTCCGCCGTGCCGCGCGCGATGACGCGGCCGTGGTCGACGACGGCGATGGAGTCGGCGAGGCGGTCGGCCTCCTCGAGGTACTGGGTGGTCAGCAGCAGCGTCGCGCCGCCCGCGACGAGGTCGGCGATCACGTCCCACATGGCGATGCGGGTGCGCGGGTCGAGGCCGGTGGTCGGCTCGTCCAGGAACATCACCGGCGGCCGGACCACCAGGGCGGCCGCGAGGTCCAGCCGCCGCCGCATCCCGCCCGAGTAGGTCTTCGCCGGCCGGTCGGCCGCGTCGGACAGCGCGAACTGCTCGAGCAGGTTCCGGGCGCGCGCGACGGCCGCGGCCTTGCCGAGGTGGTAGAGCCGCCCGACCATGACGAGGTTCTCACGCCCGGTCAGATTCTCGTCCACGGCCGCGTACTGCCCGGAGAGCCCGATCAGCTCCCGTACCCGGCGCGGATCCCGCCGCACGTCGACGCCGAGCACGCTGGCCGTGCCCGCGTCGGGGACGAGCAGGGTCGTCAGGACCCGGACAGCGGTGGTCTTGCCCGCCCCGTTCGGCCCAAGCAGCCCGAGCACGGTGCCCTCCGGCACCTCGAGATCCACCCCGTCGAGCGCGCGCACCGTCCGGTCCCCGGAGCCGTACGTCTTGACCAGGCCCTCCGCCACGATCGCCGCCACAGCGAAATCGTATCTTACGGGCCTTATATTCGCTTTTCGAGTTGCTACAACCAGCCCTTGGCGCGCGCGAGGGTGAGGGCTTCGGTGCGGTTGCGGGTGCCGGTCTTCTGGATGCAGGCCGAGAGGTAGTTGCGCACGGTGCCTTCGGACAGGAACAGGCGGGAGGCGATCTCGGCGTTGGTCGAGCCGCCTTCGGAGGCGGACAGGACGTCGCGCTCCCGGGACGTCAGGGGATTGATCCCGTCGGCGAGGGCCGCGGCGGCGAGGTCGGGGTCGATCACGCGCTCGCCGGCCATCACCCGGCGCACCGCGCCGGCGAGTTCGGCGGCGGGGGCGTCCTTGACCAGGAACGCGCTGGCGCCGGCCTCCATCGCGCGGCGCAGGAAGCCCGGGCGGCCGAAGGTGGTCAGGATGACGATGCGCAGGTCGGGGTAGGCGGCGTGGGCTCCGGCCGCGGCGCAGATGCCGTCCATGCCGGGCATCTCGATGTCCAGCAGCGCGACGTCCACCGGGCTGCCGGCCTCCCGCGCCGCCGTGAGCGCGGGCAGCACCTCGTCTCCGCGGCCGGCTTCGGCGACCACCTCGAGGTCCGGCTCGAGGCCGAGAAGCGTGGCCAGCGCCTCCCGGATCATCGCCTGGTCCTCGGCGAGCAGCAGTCGAATCACGTCGCGACTCTACTGTGGCGCACCGGCCTTCGTCGAAGGCTGGTTCGGGACGGTGGCGGTCAGCCGGAAGCCGGCGGCGACGGGGGCGGCGGTCAGCCGGGCGCCGGCGGAGACGACCTGCAGACGCTCGCGCAGGCCGCTCAGGCCGTTGCCCGGGGCGGCGGCGGTCTCGTCCGCGCCGACGCCGTCGTCGAGGACCTCGAGGGTGATCGTGCTCGCGCCGTCCACCGTCGCCTCGATCAGCCGGATCCGGCAGACGCGGGCGTGGGAGTGGCGCACCACGTTCGTCACCGCCTCGCGCAGGCACCAGGCCAGCGCCTCCTCGACGCCCCCGGCCAGTTCGCCGGAACGCAGCGCCACCGACGGGTCGGCTTCGAGCTCGATGCCGGCCGCGTTCAACGCGGTGCGCGCCGAGGCGAGCTCCACCGCGAGGGTGGCCCGCCGGTAGCCGGAGACGGCCTCGCGGATGTCGGCCAGCGCCTGCCGCGAGACGTGTTCGAGGTCGAGTATCTGCTGCTCGGCGCGGCTCTGATCCACCGTCATGAGCTTGCGCGCGAGCTCCGCCTTGAGCGTGATCGTGGCGAGCGAGTGGCCGGCCAGGTCGTGCAGGTCGCGGGCCATGCGCAGCCGCTCCTCGCTCGCGGCGAGCCGGGCCACCTCGGCCCTGGCCTCGTTCAGCTCCCTGATCAGCTGCTGCATCCGCCGCACGCCGCTCGTGGCCAGGCAGGAGATCAGGGTGGGGACGAAGATCTCGATCCAGTTGCCCGCGGGCACGCCGAGGAGCGCCGACTCCACGCCCATCACGCCGCCGACCAGCAGACCGAGGATGAGTCCGAGGCCCGGGCCCGACCTCGGCCGCGGCAGGCTGTAGCCGCAGGAGGTGGATACGTAGATCCACAGCACCACCCAGGCCGGGTCGACGACCGCCGGCAGGGTCAGCGCGATGGCCGCCATCCCGCCGAGCAGGCTCAGCCGGAGCGGGTCGGCCCGCCAGCGCGGTTCCGCCCACGGGCCCCAGTCGCCGAGCTGGGCGAGCCAGATGTACAGGACGCAGAAGAGCCCGGCCGCGGCCAGCACCGCGGCCACCTCCGCGATGCCGTGGCCGCCGCGCAGCAGGTCCTTGAGCGGGTCGATCAGGTAGACCAGCCAGATACCCGCGAACAGCCAACCCACCCAGGCCTTGGGCTTGGGTGGGAGGGCTGTCACCTCGTTGCTCATGACGGGCTGTCAGTCCTCGGCGCGCTTGGCGTAGAGCACCGCGGCCAGGACCGCGCAGGCGATGGTCCAGCCGCCCAGGATGAGCACGCCCTTCGCCGGGATCGCGGTGTTGGTGGCCGCGTCCATCGAGATCTCGCGCATCCAGTAGGTCGGGAAGGACTTGCCGATGGTCTCCATCACGCCGCTGACCTGGAAGAACTGGCCGCCGAGCACCGAACCGGCCAGGAACACGATCATCGTGACCATCTGCGCCGAGTCCTGCGGCACGCCGTATCCGATCGCCACGCCCAGCGCGGTGAAGGCGAGCGAGCCGAGCCACAGCGCCAGGAAGGCGGTGAACCACTGGGTCGAGTCGAGCTTGGCGCCCATGGCCGCGCCGATGGCGAAGGTGACGACGATGGCCGGCAGCACGATCAGCAGCGACGCCACCACCTTGCTGGCGACGTAGCCGTAGCTCGGCGAGGCGGTCAGCCGCAGCTGCCGGATCCAGCCCTCCTTGCGCTCCTGGGCGATGCGCATCGCGTTGTTGTTCAGCGAGGCGGCGATGACGCCGAAGGAGGTGTAGGCGATCAGGAAGTAGGTCTTCCACGGGATGTGGGTGCCGTCGATGTCACCCTTGGCCGAGTTGCTGACCAGCATGAACAGCAGCGACGGGTAGAGCACCGTGAGGAACAGGACGCGCCGGTTGCGCAGGCCCCTGATCGCCTCGAACCGGGAGAGGGCTATCACGGCGTTCATCGGGCGTCCTCCATGCTGATCTGGTTCTCCGCGCTCGGTGCGCCGGCTTCGTTGTCCCGCTCGGTGATGGCCACGAAGGCCTGCTCCAGGCCGAGCGCGGTGATCTCCAGCTCCATCGGCCGCAGCCCCTGGTCGAGCAGGGCGTAGAAGGTCTTGTCCGAGTCGGCGGTCTGGATCTGCACCCGGTCGTTGATGACCTCGATGGACACAGCGTGGGGCAGGTCGATCAGCTGCTCCCGGGTGATCCCCGGCAGCCGGAAGGAGACCCGCTGGAATCCGGCCATCGCCTTGATGTCGGCCACGGTGCCGTCGGCCAGCAGCCGGCCCTTGTTGATCACGATCACCTGGTCGGCTATGTGGTCGGCCTCCTCCAGGTAGTGCGTGGCGAACAGGATCGTCTTGCCGCGCTCGGCCTCGGCCTTCATCGAGGCCCAGAAGATCTGCCGGTTCTCCACGTCCATGCCGGTGGTGGGCTCGTCCAGGACGATCAGGTCGCTGTCGCCGGCGATCGCGATGGCGAAGCGGACCCGCTGGGTCTGGCCGCCGGAGAGCTTGTCGGCCTTGCGGTCGGCGAGGTCGGCGATGTTGGCGCGCTGGAGCACCTCGTCCACCGCCAGCGGCCGCGGGTGCAGCCGGCTCATCAGCTCGAGCAGCTCGCGCACCGTCACGTCCTGCGGCAGGCCGCCGGACTGCAGCATGGCGCCGACGTTGCCGGCCACCATCGCCTGCCGCGGCGTCTTGCCGAACACCGTGACCCGGCCGCTGCTGGCCTTGCGCAGCCCGAGCATCATCTCGATGGAGGTGGACTTGCCCGCCCCGTTCGGCCCGAGGAACGCGACCGCCCTCCCGCGCGGAATCTGCAGGGTCAGCTCGCGCACCGCGCGCACGTCCCCGTAGTTCTTGGACACCTGCTCGAACGAGACCGCGGGCGATCCCGCACCCCCCACGAGCTTTTCGTCGCTCATCTGTCTCTTCCCCTGTTTCCGGTCCTTGCTCCAGCGGCCTCTTCCCCGGCCTCGGAACGATAAGACTATGTAACCCTGCCGGGCCGGGGTCGCGTCAGTGTGCACCGTCGTGACGGCGGCATGACATCTGTCATGCCGCCGTGACGGTGGGTCCGCGGGCTCAGTGCAGCAGTCCGCCGAGCACGCCGCCGGAGGTGGTGGGCGGGGCCGAGGGGGGCCCGGAGGGCGGCGGGTTGTGCGTCCCGCCGCCCGAGCCGCCGCTCGCCGGCGCGCTCGAACTGCCGCCCGAGCTGGGGGAACTCGGGGTACTCCCGCTGTTCGCGGTGGAGTCGGAGCCGCAGGCCGTACCCGCGAACGGGATATACGCGACGTGGTACTCCTCGGTGCCGACCTGCGCTCCGCCGCGCAGCAGCACCCGGGTCACGCTCACCTGGAAGCCGTCCGAGGCGGGCTGGGCCGGGCAGCCGGACTGCGGGCTCGAGCTCGCCGCGAGGACCTTCGTGCGGCCCGAGACGTTCACGCTGACCTGGTCGTACAGCGGCTGGCCGAGCACGGCCGCGGTCAGCCGGCCGCCCGCGAAGGAGACGTAGAGGTACACCGGGTGCGGGCTGGAGTCGGTCCACTGCAGGTCGGTGCCCGGCCAGACGACGGCCGCGTCGAGACCGACCGGGTAGCGGCTGAAGTAGGCCGCGTTGGGATGGTGCACGGTGTCGCCCATGCCGGCCCGGAACGCGGCGTCGAACACGGCCGTGGCCACCAGGTCGTCGCCGCCGGACAGGTCCACGCCGGAGGACTCGGCGGTGGCCGCGTCGGTCTCGCTGAAGCCGTTGGCCAGGGTCGGCGGGCCGACGGTCTTGTCGAAGGACCAGACCGCGCCCGGCGCCACGACCGAGCCCATGGACAGCTCGGTGGCCCGCTGCGTGTCGGCGTTGCGGTCTTCCGCGTCCGGCACGGCGAGCGTCGAGCTGCCGAGCACCGCGGTCACGCCGAGGGCCTGCGCCTCGGCGGTGGTGAACGCCGGGGGCAGCGCGCCCGGCTGCAGGGTGGCGCCGCGCGGGGCCGACTTGGTCAGCACGCCGGTCAGCGCCGTGGCCAGGGCCTGCGGGGCGAAGCCGGTGCCGTCCCGCTCCGGGACGAGCTGCGGATCGCCGCCGACGAGGGCGAAGCCGGCGTCGGCGCCCGGGTGCTCGAGGGCGAGCGCGGCGGGGTTGAGGTCGGCGCGCAGCCGGGCGCCGTCGAAGCTCGGCTCCATGACGCCGTCCGCGTTGGGGCCGATGGTCAGGGCGTCGCCGATCTGAGCCGGCGTCAGCACGGTGGCGACGCCGCCGGTGTCGAGGGTGATCGGCGCGCTGACGGCCGGGCGGGCGAGCGCCTCCAGCGCGACCTGCAGCGCCTCCGGCGTGGCGAGCGGTTCGAGCGAGTTGACCGGAAGCATGATCGGCTCGGTGATCTGCAGGTAGCCGGAGCTGATCGCGGTCACCGCGGTCGGCACGTCGAAGCCGCGGCCCTCCCGAGGCGCGGTGACCACCGGCTGGCCGTGGGAGAAGGTGATCTTGCCCTCGACCAGCGGCGTGTCGTAGGCGGAGGCGAGGGTGCTCAGCGCGGCGGTGAGCGCGGTGGTGTCGATGTCGGTCACCGGCGCGAGCTCGTGGGTCACGCCGAAGAGCGCGGGGATGATCGTGAACGGGTTCGAGCGCTGCGATCCGGCCTCGTCCAGGGTGGCGTCGACGTCCAAGGAGAGCCCTGCCTTGGCCGGGTCGAGCGTGGTCGGGGTCTGCCCGACCTGCAGCTGGATCGGCGCGGTCGCGGTCGGTCCGAGCGCCTGTTCGAGCTTGGTCCGCGCGGCGTCCGGGCTCAGCCCGCCGATCTGGACCCCCGCCACCATGGTGCCCGCGGGCATGGCTCCGCCGACGACGTTGCCGGAGAGCAGCAGGGCCACGCCGTAGAGGATGGCGAGCCCGGCGACGCAGAGCCCGGCGATGGTCAGCGCCCTGCCGCGGCCGTGGCCCGGGGCCGGCTCTTCGACGGCGGCGGCCGACTTGCGGCGCGAACCGGGCCGCTCGGTGCGGGTCGCGGCCGAGCGGGTGCCGGAGCGGGAGGAGTGCCCGCCCGGACGCGCCCGGCCGGCGCCGCCCGGCGAAGCGGAGGACGCGGCGGCGGTGGACGACGGGCGAGGCGCCGGGCCGGACGGCGCGGGCGGCGCGCTCGGATCGGCCACCGGCTGCGGCCGGGGACGCGGCGTCGGCCCGGGCGCGCTCGGCATCCGGGCCGGCGCTGCGGCCGGGGCCTGGGCGCGAACGGGGGCGGGCGCGCGAACCGGTGCAGGGGCCGGAGCGGGGACGCGGGCGATCTGCTCGGTCGGCGCGTCCGGCGGGATCGCGCCGAGGGCCGAGGGGATCCAGGCCTGGTCGACCTCTTCCGGATCGAGGTAGGAGGAACCGCCGCTGGAGTCGTGGAAGATGCCGCCGAGGTAGCGCAGCGCGAGCGCGTGCCGCGCCGGATCGGACGGGTCGGCGCCCTGGCCGAACGGCGCGCGCCGGTTCGGCGCGACCGGCAACGGCGCCTGCTGGGTGGGCACGCCGTACGCGCCGCCGAACACCTCGGCCGGCACCACCCGCGGGAAGGTGACGGTCGGCGCGAGGTCCGGCGCGTCCTCGGCCCACGGCGCCGGCGGGAGCGGCGGGAAGACCTGGGTGGCGAAGTCGTCGGCGTATCCGCCCGCGTCGGCGGCCTCGTACCCGCCCGACACGTCCGGGCCGGGTGCGCCCCAGCCCTCGTCGCGCGCGGGCACCGGCCGGCGCGGAGCCAGGCCCAGGTCGGCCGGGTCGACGGTGTTCAGGTCGACGCCGAAGATCTCTTCGATGGTGTCGCGGAACGCGTGGCCGATCCGCCTGGCGTTGGCCTGGGCGGCCTGGTCCGGCGGCAGGGTCGTGGTGAGCAGGCCGCCGCTCGGCCGCAGCGAGGGCGGCAGCGGGATGACCATGGTCGCCGTGGTCATCGCGGCCAGCTGTGAGGGCAGCGTGCTCGGCGACGCCGGAGACGCCGCGACCCGGGCGAACGGGGTGGTGGCGGTGGCCTCGGGCACCTCGTGGGTGTCCTCCCACGCGGCCTGCGGGCGCAGCGCGGTGGACGGGGTGGGCATCGTGGCCGGCAGCAGGATCCGCAGCCGGGCGGTGGCCTCGGCCTCGGGCACCATGCGCAACCCCGCTCCGCCGGGCGCGGGCTGGGCCGGCGCCGCCGGCCCGGCGGGCGGCCGCGGCGCGGAGCCGCCGGCGGAACCCGCAACCTGCGTCGTCCCGCGCCGACCCGGACCGGCCTGCTGCGGCAGCGGCGGGAAGTCCAGCAGGTCGGTGGGCGTCGGCTCGCTGGGATCTGTCGGTACGTCGGTCACTACGCCGGCCCGGCCTTCCGCTCCGCTGACGGACAGTATTTCGCCGATCACCATACTGTGACCGTCCGACGGCGTGGAGCGCTTTCCCGAATCCCGGCCGACCCTGCAGGGCGTACGCAGGGCGCTTCCCGGTGAATTCACCCGGGAGAGTGAGGGTTCTTCGACCTGCTAGGGACGGCTCTTGCCGTCCGGGCCGCGGTATTTGGCCATCTTCGCCTCGAGCGTGGCGATCCAGGCCTTGTACAAGAACGCGGTGGCGCCGGCCAAGCCGACGATCAGAAAGGTCATCGAGATCCAGTCGTTGGCCAGGATCACGTCGCCCTTGGCCTGGAACGAGGTCGGCGGACCCACGTAGGTCAGCCAGATCACCGCGATCACCCAGCCGCCGGCGGCCGCGCCGAGGGCGGCGAGGCGGCCCGGGAGGCCGGAGGTCGCGGCCGGGACGGGGCGGGTGAGCCCGGTCAGCCCGAGCAGCAGGCCGGCCAGACCGCCGAGGCTGAGCAGCAGGCCGTCGGGGAAGCCGCCGTCGCCGTTGGTGCCGCCGAACTGGGCCCGGTGCAGGAAGGACCCGACCACGCCGACGGCGAGGCCGGCCAGCAGGCACAGCACGAGCAGGCCGATCCGGGCGGCCCGGGTGGAGCGGGCGGACTCGCCCGCGGTCGGGGTGTCGGACTTCGTGGTCACACCGGCCATTGTCCCGGTCACCGGTCGAGGCCCGCGAACAGGTCCACCGCGACCGGCGCGCCCGTGGGCGCCGAGCCCCGGGCCAGCCGGTAGTACTCCGTGCCGAGCACCCGCATGCCCACGTAGTTCGACAGAGCGAAGAAGGGTCCGTCGACGAGGATCTGGGTGGCGTGCTCGCGCATCGCCTCGGTCTTCGCCGGCACGTGCTCCTCGGCGTGTATGACCGCTGAGACGAGCGAGTCGTCCTCGGCGTAGAGCAGCTCCTCCACCGCCTCCACGACCTTGAAGCCGGTGTCCGCGCCTTCCTCGCGCAACGTCCCGACGGCGTCGACGAGCACGGAGTAAGGCATCGTGTTCCAGTACACCCGCTCGACCTGCGCGTCGGTTCCCTCCACCAGTTCGACCGCGCGCATGGCCACGCGGTGGGCCTGGATGTGGTCGGGATGGCCGTAGCCGCCGAAGGGGTTGTAGGTCACCAGGACCTGCGGCCGCACCTCGCGGATGACCTCGGCCAGCCGTTGCGCCGTCTGCCCGACGTCCGCCTGCCAGAACGCGTCAGCACGCTCATTGCCCTCGGTGCCCATCATCCCGGAGTCGTGGAACTCGCCCGGCTCGCCGAGGAACCGGTGATCGCGCACCCCGAGCCGCGCCATGGCCCGGTCCAGTTCGCCGACCCGGTACTCGCCGAGGCGGTCCTCCCGGTCGGCGGCCAGGTGGGCGAGCTCCGGCAGCAGGATCTCCCCGTACTCTCCGCGAGTGCAGGTGACCAGAGTGACGCGGGCGCCCTCGGCGACGTATTTGGCCATGGTCGCGCCGTTGTTGATGGACTCGTCGTCGGGGTGGGCGTGCACGAAGAGGATGCTGCGGGCTTCGGTCGGCACGTGCGTCTCCTGCGGGTAGGGATACTCCGGGCCAGGTTAGTCCGTACCGAGGTGGCTGGCCCTGTCCGCTAGAAGTCCGCTCGCGCACTCTCGCCGAAACGTATCCGTGCCGTTTCACTGCGTAGTGACGGGAGTTCTCGCCCCTGGCGGGGAGCCCGCGGCATCCCACCGCACCACCGCACCGCCGGAGCCCACCACGTCCGGCCGATTCGGGGAGAGGACTGGCATCGGATGACTGCCGAGGGTCAGCGAGGGCAGCACGTACGGGCGTGGCGGTCGGGAGTGGCCGCCACGCCGATCGCGTCGCCCAGGCCGGCGCGCGCGGCGATCGCCCCGCACGAGCCGATGGGCCCGGTCGCCGAGGCCGCCGTGGACTACGCCCGCCGGCTCGGCTGGCCGCTCACCCCCGGCTTCGCGGTGGACGGCGGGCGCTGCGCCTGCGGCGAGGCCGACTGCCCCGACTACGGCGCGCACCCGGTGCCCGGCGCCTGGCGGATCGCCGCCTGCGCCACGCCCTCGCTGGTCCGGGTGGTGTGGCGGATGTGCGCGGAGGCTCCGGTGCTCACCGTGCTGGGCCGGCCGGTGCCCGGCGCGGACCGGCTCGGCGCGGTCTCGGTGCCCGCCCTGATCGGCGTGGCTGCGCTGGAGCTGCTGGCCAAGCGCTCGGCCGCGTCCGGCCCCACCGTGGACGGGTACGGCCGGATCAGCTTCCTGGTGGACCTCGGTCACGACGGCGACGGCGCCGCGGAGGCCGTCGCGGCCTTCGACTGCTGGCGCCGGGCCGGCCTGGACCTCGCCGTGCTCGGGGCCATGCCGGTGCGGCAGCCGGGCTACATCCCGCTGCCCACCCCCGGCTTCACCGGCCGGCGCGGCGTGGTGTGGGCGGTCAAGCCGGTGGACGGGCGCGCGCTGCCGCCCCTCGCCGCGGTCGTCGAGGTCTTCGACCGGGCGGTGCGCTCGACCTACCCGAGCCTGTGGAGCTCGGTGCGGGCGCACCCGGCCTGACCCGGCGTCGGATCCCCGCGGCTAGTTTGAAAACACGGCCTAGCCGGCGTCCTTCATCCCCAGCGCCTCCTTGAGGAAGCCGACCTGGATCTTGAGCAGGTTCTCCGCCACGATCTCCTGCGGGGTCATGTGGGTCACCCCGCTCAGCGGCAGCACGGTGTGCGGCCGGCCGGCGGCGAGCAGGGCGGAGGAGAGGCGCAGCGTGTGCGCGGCCACCACGTTGTCGTCGGCGAGGCCGTGGATGATCAGCATCGGGCGGCGCGGCTCGGCCCACTCCCAGGCGCCGGAGCCGGCCTGCGGGAAGAGCGAGTTGGCCGCATAGACCGCAGGCTGCTGATCCGGGTGGCCCAGGTAGCGCTCGGTGTAGCAGGTGTCGTACATCTTCCAGTCGGTCACCGGCGCGCCGACCACCGCGGCGTGGAAGACGTCGGGGCGGCGCAGAACGGCGAGCGCGGAGAGGTACCCGCCGTAGGACCAGCCGCGGATGGCCACCCGGGTCAGGTCCAGGTCCGGGTACTGCTCGGCGGCCGCGTGCAGGCCGTCGACCTGGTCCTGCAGGGTCGCGCCGGCGAAGTCGTCGCGCACGGCGCGGTCCCAGGCCGGGCCGCGGCCGGGGGTGCCGCGGCCGTCCACGACCAGCACCGCGAAGCCGTGGTCGGCGATCCACTGGGCGTTGAGGTAGAGGTTGTGCGCGGCCTTGACCATCTGGGCGTGCGGGCCGCCGTAGGGGTCGAGCAGGACCGGCAGCTTGCTGCCCGGCTTGTGGTTCGAGGGCAGCAGCAGCGCGCCGTGCAGCTCGCGCTCGCCCAGGACGAGCTCGATCGGCCGGGCCGTGATCAGCGGGGTCTCGGCCACCGACTCGATCACGGACAGCCGGGTGGGCTGCTCGGCCGACATGTCCACCACGTACGTGCGCGTGTTCGGCTGGTCGAGGGTGGCCGAGGAGACGACGGCGAGGGTCCCGCCGACGGCCGCGGCGCTGACCCCGGACACGCCGTTGACGCGCTTCATCGCGCCGTCCGCCCAGGCCACCCGGAGCACGTGCTCGCGGGTCGGGTCGTCCATCGAGGCGGTGACGAAGCCGTACTCGGGTCCGGCCGAGACCAGCGAGCGCACCTGGACGCCCTCGGGCGTGACCGAGTCCTCGCCCAGCAGCAGCCGGTACGAGTCGCCGCGCGCGGCGATCCGGGCCAGCCGGGCCCGGCCCTCGCCCACCGGCGGCACCCACACCGGCGCGCCCGGGGCGAACTCGAAGAAGACCTCGTCGTGCTCCCGCGCCACGACGCTGGTCGACCCGTCCGCGGCCACGGCCAGCACCAGGCCGGTCTTCTGATCCCGGCTCAGCACCGAGACCAGCGCCGGACCGTGCTCGCTCCAGTGCACCCGGGCCAGGTACTCGTAGCCGACGCGGTCCCACTCGACCTGGCTGCGCGCGCCGTCGAGGCCGAACAGGAACAGCTCCACCACCGCGTTGGCGGTGCCGGCGGCCGGATAGCGCACCGTGCGCGGAGCCACCACCGGGTTGGCCGGGTCGGCGATGTACTGGACCCGGACCGGGGCCTCGTCGACCCGCGCGACCAGCAGCTTCTCGCCGTCCGGGGACCACCAGTAGCCGCGGAAGCGGTCGAGCTCCTCCGCCGCGATGAAGTCCGCCGCGCCGTAGCCGACCGTCTCCGGGTTCGGCCCGTCCGGCTCGGCCAGCGCGCGGTCGCCGGTGCCGTCGACGCCGATGACCCGCAGCGATCCGCCCGAGAGGTAGGCGACCTGACGCCCCGTCGGGTCGATCCGCGGATCGACCACCGGCCCCGCGGCCGGCAGCTCGCGCACCCCGCCCTTGACCAGATCCGCCGCGAACAGCCGGCCCGAGAGCGCGAAGACCGCACTGGTCACGGCCGCGTCCACGGCGTAGTCGACGATGCCGGCCGCTCCGGTGCGGCTGCGCTCGCGCCGGGCCTTCTCCGCGTCGGTCAGCTGCTCCGCGCCGGTGTCCGCGAGCAGCTCCACCGGGTCGGCTATCAGCGTGAGCACGCCGGTTGCCGGCTCCGCCGTCCACAGGCAGGTGGCCCGGTCCGCACCGGTCTTGGTGCGCAGCAGGGCGATGCGCGAGCCGTCCGGGGCGGGCGTGAACGCGCTCGGCGCGCCCAGCCGGAAGCGCTGGGTGCGGGCGAACTGCCGGGGGAAGGTGGTCTGTTCAGCGTCGGTCATGGCTCCATTGTCGCGCCGCGCCCGGCCGCCGGGCAGCCGGGGTGCGCCCGTCGGGCGCCGTGCTCAGCGCCGTCAACGCTTTGCCGCCGGCGGGCGGCGGGAACCCGGCTCAACCGTTCCGCGGCGCCCTCGTCTCTTCCTTACGTGAGCTGCATGGGTGGGCAAAGGTCCGCGGGTCAGGGCAGACTTACGTCGGCACCCCGAACGGGGGGTGTCGCGTGAGTGTTCTGTGTGGGGTGGGTGTGGAAGAAACCAGCGGAAGCTGGCCCCTGATAGCCGAGGACCTGGCGCCCGGAAGCCGGGCCCGCCTGTCCGACGACGCGGTCGCGGCGGAGTTGTTCGCCGCGCACTACAACCGCCTCGCGGGCTGGTGCCGGCGGCTCGTGGACGATGATCAGACGGCCAGTGAGATCGCCATGGAGGCCTTCACCCGGCTGCTCGGCCGGCTGCGCAAGATCGAGGACCCGGTCGGCTACCTGTACGTCATCGCGGCGAATCTGGTGCGCGACCACTGGCGCAAGACCAGGCGGGAGCGCGACGGCATGCGGGTGCTGCAGCAGGAGCGCCCGGCCGACGAGAGCCCGGGCGACCCGGAGCTGCGCCGGCTGGTCGAGCAGCTGCCCGAGCGGCTGCGCACCCCGGTGCTGCTCTATTACTACGCCGGGTTCCCGGTGGGCGATATCGCACGGCTGACGAACCGGCCGACCGGCACCGTCAAGAGCGACCTGTTCCAGGCCAGGGCAGTGTTGCGCAAGGCACTGGAGGGAACCCGGTGAGCGAGCTTGCGAGCCAACCCATGAGCGCTGTGCGGTCGCGAATGCGCCCACCGAGCGCCGGCGAGGTGGAGTCATGAGCGCTCCTCTCGACGACGAGAACGATGAAAGCGTGCCCGAGGAGCCCGGTGAGCGGCCCTTCGACGCCTCGGAGTCGGTGGACGACTTCGGCGAGGACTCCCCCACCTGGGGTGCCGCCGACCCGGACTTCGACCGGATGCTGCGCGACCGGATCGGCCCGGTCGAGCCGATGCCCACCCCGCCGTACGGCTTCGAACGGGTCCTGATGGCCGGCCGGCGGCGGCGGGCGCGCAAGCTGTGGGCCGGCGCGTCGGCCGCGGCGCTGGTGGTGATGGCGGGCACGGCCGGCACGACCGTCGCGCTGCACGCCGGACCCTCCGGCGTGGCCGCGGCCGCGGCGCCCAGCGACAGCACCGTGCTGCTGGCCACCAGCCAGGCCGCGGTGCCGGCCACCTCGGACCCGGTCGCCTCGCCGAGCCCGTCCGCGTCGCCGAGTCCGTCGGTCCCCGCCAGCTCGGCCGCCCCGAGTTCGAGTTCGAGCACGACCGGGCAGTGTCGGAGCACGGATATGAACGCGACCGGCGTGGCGAAGGCGGGCCGCGCCGGGACGAGCGCGACGCTGGTGGTGACGCTGAAGAACACCTCCGGGCACTCGTGCATCACCGACGGGTACCCGGGCCTGGAGTTCGCCCCGGCCGGCGGCACGCCGCTGCAGCCGGTGACCGAGACCAGGGTGTCCGGAGCGCTCAAGCGCGAGCTCAGCGTGCCCGCCAACGGCACCGTCTCGACCCTGGTGACGTATCAGACCACGATGTCGGGGGCCACTCCGGGCGCGGACTGCTACACGCCGAGCGTGTACGTGCTCATCATCCCGCCGAACCAGCAGGAGCAGCTGATGGCCACGATCTCCGGCGGCCCGGTCACGGTCTGCGCGGACGGCGCGGTGAGCCTGACCCCGCTGGCGGGCGGCTCGAACGGCTGAACAGACGAAACCGGGCGGGCACCGCGGAAGACCGCGGTGCCCGCCCGGTTCGCGTCAGGCGGGTGACCGGATGTCAGTTGCCGTGCTTGGCGCGGGCCGCGGCCCGGCCGCGGGTGGCCGCGTCCAGCTGCACCTTGCGGATGCGCACGTTGTGCGGGGTGATCTCCACGCACTCGTCCTCGCGGCAGAACTCCAGGGCCTGCTCGAGCGAGAGCTTGCGCGGCGGGATCAGGTTCTCCGTGGTGTCGGAGGTGGACGCCCGCATGTTCGTGAGCTTCTTCTCCTTGGTGATGTTGACGTCCATGTCGTCGGCGCGGGAGTTCTCGCCGACGATCATGCCCTCGTACACCTCGGTGGTGGGCTCGACGAACAGCGAGCCGCGCTCCTGCAGGTTGATCATCGCGAACGGGGTGACCGAGCCGGCCCGGTCCGCCACCAGCGAGCCGGAGGCGCGGGTGCGCAGCTCGCCGAACCAGGGCTCGTAGCCCTCGAAGTTGGTGTTCGCGATGCCGGTGCCGCGGGTGTCGGTGAGGAACTCGGTGCGGAAGCCGATCAGGCCGCGGGAGGGGACCAGGAACTCCATCCGGATCCAGCCGGTGCCGTGGTTCGACATCGACTCCATCCGGCCCTTGCGGATCGCGAGCAGCTGGGTGATGACGCCCAGGTACTCCTCCGGGCAGTCCACGGTCAGCCGCTCGACCGGCTCGTGTACCTTGCCGTCGATCTCGCGGACCACGACCTGCGGCTTGCCCACGGTCAGCTCGTAGCCCTCGCGGCGCATCTGCTCGACCAGGATGGCCAGCGCCAGCTCGCCGCGGCCCTGCACCTCCCAGGCGTCCGGACGCTCGGTCGGCAGCACGTTGATGGAGACGTTGCCGACGATCTCCTTCTCCAGCCGGTCCTTGACCATCCGCGCGGTGACCTTCGAGCCCTTCTCCCGGCCGACCAGCGGCGAGGTGTTGGTGCCGATGGTCATCGAGATGGCCGGCTCGTCCACCGTGATCAGCGGCAGCGGGCGCGGGTCCTCCGGGTCGGCGAGGGTCTCGCCGATCATGATCTCGGAGATGCCGGCGATGGCGCAGATGTCGCCCGGGCCGGCCGACTCGGCCGGCTTGCGCTCCAGCGCCTCGGTCATCATCAGCTCGGTGATCTTCACCCGTTCGACGGAACCGTCACGCTTGATCCAGGCGACCTGCTGGCCCTTGCGGATGGTGCCCTGCATCACCCGGCACAGCGCGATCCGGCCGAGGAAGTTGGACGCGTCCAGGTTGGTCACGTGCGCCTGCAGCGGCGCGTTCTCCTCGTAGGTGGGCGCCGGGATGGTCTTGAGGATGGTGTCGAACAGCGGCAGCAGGTCCGAGCTGTCCGGGGAGGAGCCGTTCTCCGGCTTCTCCAGCGAGGCCTTGCCGTCGCGGCCCGAGGCGTAGACGATCGGGAAGTCGATCTGGTCCTCGGTCGCGTCCAGGTCCATGAACAGCTCGTAGGTCTCGTCGATGACCTCGGCGATCCGGGCGTCCGGGCGGTCGGTCTTGTTGATGACCAGGATCACCGGCATCTTCGCGTTCAGCGCCTTGCGCAGCACGAACCGGGTCTGCGGCAGCGGGCCCTCGGACGCGTCCACGAGCAGCACGACGCCGTCGACCATGGACAGCCCGCGCTCGACCTCGCCGCCGAAGTCGGCGTGGCCGGGGGTGTCGATGATGTTGATGACGGTGTCGGACTGGTCCTGCGGGCTGCGGAAGTGCACGGCGGTGTTCTTCGCCAGGATGGTGATGCCCTTCTCCCGCTCGAGGTCGTTGGAGTCCATCACACGCTCGTCCACGTGCTGGTTCTCGCGGAACGCGCCGGACTGCTTGAGCATCGCGTCGACCAGCGTGGTCTTGCCGTGGTCGACGTGCGCCACGATGGCCACGTTGCGGATGTCGTTACGCGTAGGCATGCCGGTAGCGTCGCTTTCGAGTCGGGAGACAGGTGGGTGGTGCGTCCGTCGAGCGGGGCGTCCTTGCCCCGGCGGCTGCGAACGGGCACAGCACGGGCACCATCTCCATGGTACGGGCAATACGGACCTGCCGCCGACCAGCGCGGGCCGCGGGCTCTGGGAAGCCGGATCTCCCCGCCGCTATACTCGGCGCTCGCCCGCAGGGCCCGTTCGGGCCGCGCCGGTGGTCAGGGCCGGGTTCGGGCAGGGTGGGTTCGAGCGGGCTCACGCCCGGAATCGAGGCTGGTCATGGCACGCAGCGGGGCCGACGGCGGAGCACGCGGCTCGACCCGCGCCCGGAACCAGGTGCGGCAACTCCCGATCCTGGTGGCGACGCTGCTGGCCTTCTTCGCCGTCATGGAACACGTCACCAGCGGGGATCCCTCCCGGTTCGCCGGGTGCGTCGCCGCGTACGGGGTCGCGCTCGCCACACTCGTCCTGCGGCCGTTCGCGGTGATGCTGGTGATGGTCTGCCTGGGCTCCCGCGTCGCGCGCCTTCACGTGGGTTTCGGCCCATTCCTTGGCGTACGGGTCGTCCGGCATCACGTGGTGACCCTCCGCACCGTGCCGCTCGCTTTCACCGCCTCGTACCGCCCGCCGCCGTGGCGCTGGGCCCGCGACGTGCGCATCATGTACGCCGCCACCCTGCTCAGCCTGCTGGCGCTCAACCTCGTGGGTATGGCCGTGGTCCCGCCGTACGCGCGCGTTCTGTGTCCGATCTTCGGCCTCGGCTACTGCGCCAGCGCGGCGGTCTCCCGGTCGAAGGGTTCGCCGCGGACCATGTGGGCCCGCGCCTTCAGCAAGCCCACCCTGAAGAACGATCCGCAACTCGCGAACCCGCACTGGGGGTACGCGGCGGACGGAATGACGGCCGCGCGTTTCGGCGACTTCGCCGAGGCCGCTACGGACCTGCAGTATCTGCGGAACGCCGGCTCCGAGCTCGGCGATGGGATCGAGGTGCTCCTCCAGCAGGCGCAGGGCGATTACCCCTCGGTCGCTCGGGCCTACAGCCGTCAGCTCGATGGGAAGACCCCGGTCCCCGCGGCAGTGCGCTCGGTCCTGATGGCCCGGCTCGCGTTCGTCACCCTGCTCGTAGCGGAGCAGGAACCCGCTCGCCAAGACCGCGCCGTGGCCTACGTCGACCAGCACCTCGAACTGCGCGGCGCCGCGGCCACCTCGCCCGATACGCTGCCGGCGGCCGCACTCAGAGCCCTGCTCGACGGCGACACCGCGCGCTGCCTCAATCTGACGCGGCGGCAGCTCGCCGGCGCCTCCCACCCCATGGAGATCGCCGACGCGCTGTGCACCAGCGCGCGGGCACACGCCGCGGCCGGCCGCGGCGAGAAGGCGTTCGAGACGATCCACCGGGCCATCGGGATCGCGCCGTGGTACGCGCGCGTCGGCATCGTGCAACAACTGCTCGGAGCCGAGCCGTCCCCCA
Organism: Actinospica robiniae DSM 44927; assembly: GCF_000504285.1. Classification (NCBI taxonomy): domain Bacteria; kingdom Bacillati; phylum Actinomycetota; class Actinomycetes; order Catenulisporales; family Actinospicaceae; genus Actinospica; species Actinospica robiniae. Next base: position 5,016,576 of record NZ_KI632511.1, read on the forward strand.
CGGACTTGTCCGCGGCGCTACCCCCGGCCGAGGTCAGTCTTTTCGACGACCCTTGGTCCACGTCGGAGGCCTGACGAACCGCCCGACGCGCATGTGATGTTGGTCACCAGCCACTACCAGGAGTGATGATCCCGTTTGGTTCTGAAGATCACTCCACTAGAGTGCGTTGCTGCCGACGACGCATAGCCGCCCGGCTCCTTCACAGCCGCAGGAGCTTCCACAAGCATGAGCACCGGTACCGCATCGCCCTCGCGTACGAGGGCAGAGATCGAACAACCGACGCTGCGGACAGACCGCTACTGGGTCAGCCCGCTGATCACCTTCGTCATCTTCCTGGCGTTCATCGCCTACGCCACGTTCCGGGCGTTCCAGAACGCGGATTACTACTCCTCGCCGTACATCTCCCCGTTCTACTCCCCGTGCATCTCCGCGAACTGCAAGCCGATGCCGGGCGCGGGCGAGGTGCACATCATCGGCTCGTGGTGGGGCAACCTGTCCCCGGCGCTGCTGATCCTGATCTTCCCGCTGGGCTTCCGGATGACCTGCTACTACTACCGGAAGGCCTACTACCGGGCCTTCTGGCAGTCGCCGCCGGCCTGCGCGGTGGCCGAGCCGCACGGGAAGTACTCCGGCGAGACGCGCTTCCCGCTGATCTTCCAGAACTCGCACCGCTACTTCTTCGTCGCGGCCTCGCTCTTCAACGTGATCCTGACCTGGGACGCGATCCTCGGCTTCCGCAACGCGGCCGGGGCCTGGGGCCACATGGGCCTCGGCACGCTGGTGCTGCTGGCGAACGCGACGCTGCTGTGGCTGTACACGGCTTCGTGCCACTCGTGCCGGCACATCATGGGCGGCCGGCTCAAGCACTTCTCGAAGCACCCGGTGCGCTACAAGGCCTGGACCGTCGTGTCCAAGCTCAACACCCGTCACATGCAGCTGGCCTGGGCCTCGCTGTTCGGCGTCGCGCTGACCGACCTGTACGTCTGGCTGGTCGCCGCGAACGTATTCACCGACCCCAAGTTCTTCTAGATCGGCCGATCGTATATGTCCACTGACATTCTCACGTATGAGTACGACGTCGTGGTGATCGGCGCGGGCGGCGCCGGTCTGCGAGCCGCGATCGAGGCACGCGCGCAGGGCCGCAGTGTCGCGGTGATCTGCAAGTCGCTGTTCGGCAAGGCGCACACGGTCATGGCCGAGGGCGGTGCCGCGGCGGCCATGGGCAATGTGAACAGCAACGACAACTGGCAGGTGCACTTCCGCGACACCATGCGCGGCGGGAAGTTCCTCAACAACCCGCGGATGGCGGAGCTGCACGCGAAGGAGGCGCCGGACCGGGTCTGGGAGCTCGAGGAGTGGGGCGCGCTCTTCGACCGGACCAAGGACGGCAAGATCTCCCAGCGCAACTTCGGCGGGCACGAATACCCGCGGCTCGCCCACGTCGGCGACCGGACCGGGCTCGAGCTCATCAGGACGCTGCAGCAGGCCGTGGTCTCCTTCCAGCAGAAGGACTTCAAGGAGCACGGCGACTACGAGGCCCGGATCAAGGTCTTCGCCGAGTACACCGTCACCCGGCTGCTCAAGGACGGCGACCGGATCGCCGGCGCGTTCGGCTACCGGCGCGAGGACGGCCAGTTCGTGCTGTTCAAGGCGCCCGCGGTGGTGCTGGCGACCGGCGGCATCGGCAAGTCGTACAAGGTGACCTCGAACTCGTGGGAGTACACCGGCGACGGCCACGCGCTCGCGCTGCTCGCCGGCGCCACGCTGATCAACATGGAGTGCATCCAGTTCCACCCCACCGGCATGGTCTGGCCGCCTTCGGTCAAGGGCATCCTGGTGACCGAGTCGGTGCGCGGCGACGGCGGTGTGCTGCGCAACTCGGAAGGCAAGCGGTTCATGTTCGACTACGTCCCGGACGTCTTCCGCAAGCAGTACGCGGAGACCGAGGAGGAGGCGGACCGCTGGTACACCGACCCGGACCACAACCGCCGTCCGCCGGAGCTGCTGCCGCGCGACGAGGTGGCCCGGTCGATCAACTCCGAGGTCAAGGCCGGCCGCGGCACCCCGCACGGCGGCGTGTTCCTGGACATCGCCTCGCGGCTGCCGGCCGACGAGGTGCGCCGGCGGCTGCCCTCGATGTACCACCAGTTCAAGGAGCTGGCGGACGTCGACATCACCGCGGAGCCGATGGAGGTCGGTCCGACCTGCCACTACGTCATGGGCGGGGTCGAGGTCGACCCGGACACCGCCGCGTCGACGGTGCCGGGCCTGTTCGCCGCGGGCGAGGTGGCCGGCGGTATGCACGGCTCGAACCGGCTCGGCGGCAACTCGCTCTCCGACCTGCTGGTCTTCGGCCGCCGGGCGGGTCTCGGCGCGGCCGAGTACGTCGGCGCGATCGCGGCCGGCGCTCGCCCCGAGGTGGCCGACGGGGACGTGGCCGCGGCCCGGACCGAGGCGCTCGAGCCGCTGGTGAACGAGTCGGGTGAGAACCCGTACACGGTGCACTCCGAGCTGCAGCAGACCATGAACGACCTGGTCGGCATCATCCGGCGGGAGCACGAGGTGCAGACCGCGATCGACAAGTTGGGCGAGTTCCGGGAGCGGCGGGAGAAGCTGTCGGCCCCCGGCAGCCGCACCTTCAACCCGGGCTGGCACCTGGCCCTGGACCTGCGCAACATGCTGCTGGTCTCGGACTGCGTCTCCAGGGCCGCGCTGGAGCGGCAGGAGTCGCGCGGCGGCCACACCCGCGAGGACTACCCGGCCATGTCGGCGACCTGGCGGAAGGTCAACCTGGTGTGCTCGCTGGACGAGCAGGGCCGGGCGCGGCTGGAGCACAAGCCGGTCCCAGCGCTCCGGCGCGACCTGCTCGAGCTGTTCGAGGTCTCGGAGCTGAAGAAGTACATGACCGACGAGGAGCTCGTCGGGCTGCCCGGCGCGGAGCCGGCCGAGGACAAGGTCGAGGACAAGGTCGAGACCGAGGCCGTCGAGGCCGAAGCCGAAGTGGTCGAGGCCGAGCCTGAGGCTGAGGTCGAAGTCGAGACCGAGACCGAAGCCGACACCGAGACCGAGACCGAAGCCGAGACCCAGACCGAGACCGAGACCGAGACCGAAGCCGAGACCCAGACCGAGACCGAGACCGAGACCCAGACCGAGACCGAGACCGAGACCGAAGCCGAGACCCAGACCCAGACCGAGACCGAGGCTGAGGCTGAGGCTGAGGCTGAGGCTGAGGCTGAGGCTGAGGCTGAGGCTGAGGCTGAGGCTGAGGCTGAGGCTGAGGCTGAAGTCGAGGCCGAGGCCGGCCAATCCGCGCAGATCCCGGCCCAGGCGGAGGCCGACGCCACCGAGTCGGCGCAGGACGTGTCCGCCGACGGCGAGGAAGGTGCGAAGTGAGCTACAAGGCCAAGTTCAAGGTCTGGCGCGGCGACGCCGGGGCGGGCTCGCTGGAGGACTACGCGGTGGAGGTGAACGAGGGCGAAGTCGTCCTCGACATCATCCACCGGCTGCAGGCGACGCAGGCGCCGGACATGGCGGTGCGCTGGAACTGCAAGGCGGGCAAGTGCGGTTCCTGCTCGGCCGAGGTCAACGGCGTCCCGCGGCTGATGTGCATGACGCGGATGTCCACCTTCACCGAGGAGGAGACCGTCACGGTCACTCCGCTGCGCACCTTCCCGGTCATAAGGGACCTGGTGACGGACGTCTCGTTCAACTACACCAAGGCTCGCGAGGTCGCCGCGTTCGAGCCGCCGGCGGATCTGAAGCCCGGCGAGTACCGGATGCAGCAGGTCGACGTCGACCGCTCGCAGGAGTTCCGCAAGTGCATCGAGTGCTTCCTGTGCCAGAACACGTGCCACGCCGTGCGTGACCACGAGGACAACAAGGAGCACTTCGCCGGACCGCGCTTCCTGATGCGCGTCGCCGAGCTCGACATGCACCCGCTCGACGGCCGGGAGCGCCGCAACGAGGCGCAGGAGGACCACGGCCTCGGCTTCTGCAACATCACCAAGTGCTGCACCGAGGTCTGCCCCGAGCACATCAAGATCACCGACAACGCCCTGATCCCGATGAAGGAGCGCGTGGCCGACCGCAAGTACGACCCGCTGGTCTGGCTCGGCAACAAGATCGCCCGCCGGAAGTAGCGGCGTCGATCGCAGCCTTCTGCAGGTTCCGCCCCGGTGGCCCGCCGTTCTCGGCGGGCCACCGCTGTTTTTTCCGCCGTTTTCTTCCCACCATCACCCCGGCTCCTTCGCGTCCGGCTGCTGAGACGCCGCCGGTCGTGGCAGGATGGCACCCATTACGCCGGTGATCAGCCACCGCGAGGACGCGTCGAAGGAGCCGTGCCATGCCGGGGAAGAATCTGACCAGGGATGAGGCGCGGCGGCGGGCCGAACTGCTGGAGGTGGAGTCCTACCGGGTCTCCCTGGACCTGGGCAACGCGGCCGACCTGTCCGCGCCCACGTTCACCTCCACCAGCACGATCCGCTTCTCCTGCACCGAGCCCGGCGCCTCCACCTTCCTCGATCTGATCGCGCCCTCGGTGCGCTCGATCACGCTCAACGGCCACGAGCTCGCGCCGGCCGAGGCCTTCGCGGACAGCCGGGTGCAGCTGCCGCGGTTGCAGGCCTCGAACGAGGTCACGGTCGTGGCCGACTGCGCGTACAGCCGCACCGGCGAGGGGCTGCACCGCTTCCAGGACCCGGCCGACCAGCTCGTCTACCTCTACACCCAGTTCGAGCCGGCCGACGCGCGGCGGCTCTACGCGAACTTCGAGCAGCCGGATCTCAAGGCATCCTTCACTTTCGACGTCAAGGTGCCGGCCGGCTGGTACATCTCCGGGAACGCCGCGCCGGCGCGGCGGGCGCCGGTGCGCGACGGCGTCGCGCACTGGACCTTCGCGCCCACCGCGCGCATCTCCACCTACCTCACCGCGGTCGTGGCCGGGCCGTACCACGTGGCCAGCGACGAGTACACCTACCTGCTGCCGGACGGCACGACCCTGCTGATCCCGCTCAACGCGCTGTGCCGGGCCTCGCTCTCCGAGGACTTCGACCACGAGGCGATCTTCGAGGTGACCAAGCGCGGGCTGGACTTCTTCCACGACGCCTTCGCCTACCCGTACCCCTTCGGCAAGTACGACCAGGCGTTCGTGCCCGAATACAACCTCGGCGCGATGGAGAACCCGGGCTGCGTGACCTTCACCGAGGAGTTCGTCTTCCGCTCCAAGCAGATCGACGCCATGTACGAGGCGCGCGCGACCACGATCCTGCACGAGATGGCGCACATGTGGTTCGGCGATCTGGTCACCATGAAGTGGTGGGACGATCTGTGGCTCAAGGAGTCCTTCGCCGACTACATGGGCACCTACAGCCTGGTGTCGGCGACGGGCTGGACCGACGGCTGGGTCAGCTTCGCCAACCGGCGCAAGGCCTGGGCCTACCGGGCGGACCAGATGCCCACCACCCACCCGATCGTGGCGACCATCGACGACCTCGAAGACGCCAAGCTCAACTTCGACGGGATCACCTACGCCAAGGGCGCCTCGGTGCTCAAGCAGCTGGCCGCGTACGTGGGCGTCGAGCCCTTCCTCGAGGGCGCCCGGCACTACTTCCGGCAGCACGCCTACGGCAACACCACGCTGCGGGACCTGCTCGCGGCGCTCGAGGAGACCTCCGGCCGGGATCTGTCCGCGTGGTCGAAGGCGTGGCTGGAGACGAGCGGTCTCAATACCCTGGGTATCGACGAGCCGGGCGAGACGATCGTGCAGGGCGACGGCCGGCCCCGGCCGCATCGGATCGGCGTCGGCGGCTACCGCTTCCACGAGGCCTCCGGCCGGGTGCTGCGCGAGCAGCGGGTGGAGCTCGACGTCACCGAGGAGCGCACGCCGCTGCCGGCCGAGGTCGCCGACGCCCAGTTCGTGCTGGTCAACGACGAGGACCTGACGTACTGCAAGCTCACCCTGAACCCCGGCCAGCTCGCCTTCGCGTACGAGTACCTGAGCTCCTTCAGCGACCCGATGCCGCGCTCGCTGCTGTGGTCGGCGCTGTGGAACATGACCCGGGACGGGCTGCTGCCCGGCAACCGGTTCCTGGATTTCCTGGACCTGCACGCGGCCGCCGAGTCGAAGATCGGCGTGCTGGAGAACCTGCTCGGCCAGGCCTCTTACGTGATCGACCACTACCTGTCCCTGCAGGACCGGGCCGCGCGCCGGGAGCCGGTGGCGGCGATGGCGCTGCGGGAGCTGCGCGCGGCCCCGGCGGGCTCGGACCACCAGCTGGCCTGGGCCCGGTTCTTCGCCGGGCACGCCTGCCGGCCGGAGGACTTCGAGCTGCTCGAGGCGCTGCTCGCGGGCCGCGGCGAGATCGCCGGCCTGGCCGTGGACGCGGATCTGCGCTGGCGGTTCGTGATCGCGCTGGCCGGGGCCGGCCGGGCCGGGGGCGACCGGATCGAGGCCGAGCTGGAGCGGGACCGCACCGCCTCCGGGCACCGCCACCACGCCGAGGCGCTGGCCGCGCGGCCGACGCCGGAGGCCAAGGCGGAGGTCTGGGAGTTCTTCGAGGGCGGGCGCGACTGGCCCAAGGACCTGCTGCGCGCGGTGTTCTCCGGGTTCGCCCGGGCCGACCAGCTGCCGCTGATCGCGCCCTACACCGAGCGGTACTTCTCCGCGCTGGACCGGATCTGGGCCGAGCGCACCATCGAGAACGCCTCGACCCTGGTCCGCGCGGCGTTCCCGGAGCTGATCGTGGACGAGGCGACCCTGGCCCGGGCCGACGCCTGGCTGGCCGAGCCCGGGCACGCCCCGGCGCTGCGGCGGCTGGTGTCCGAGGCGCGGGACGACCTCGCCCGGGCGCTGCGTGCTCGCGCTGCGTGACCGCTTTTCCGGCCGCCCCCACTGTAACCAGCGTCACAGCAGCGTGCGAAACGAGACGGAAACAAAAGCACAATCCAGCGTTAACGCCGTCCCTTTACGTTGCGCGCATCCCATCCCGGCTTCCGGCAGAAGGACTGCAGACCATGGCGGGCACCGAAGCGGCACCGATCCCCCTATCCGAGGTACGCGAAGGCGACTACGGCACGAAGGTGGCGGCCGTCGAACCGGGCGGCGCCGAGTTCATCCCGCTGGCGGAGCGGCACGGGCGTCCGCTGAACCTGTTCTGGACCTGGACCTCGCCGAACTTCGAGTTCGCCACGGTCTTCGTCGGCGTGCTGCCGATGTTCTTCGGTGAGACCTTCCTGCAGGCCGCGCTCGCCATCGTGCTCGGCACCGGGCTCGGCGCGTTCTCCCTGGGCGTGCTCTCCGCCCGCGGCCCGCGCCACGGCGTGCCGCAGATGATCCTGTCCCGAATATCCTTCGGCCGCTTCGGCAACATCCTGCCCGCGGGTATCAATGCCCTGGTCGCCGGAGTGGGCTGGTTCGCGGTCAACTCGGTCAGCGGCACCCTGGCCCTGTCCGCGCTGACCGGCTGGCACGAGGTGCCCTGCCTGCTGCTGATCACGGTGGCGCAGATCGCCATCGCGTTCTTCGGGCACAACCTGGTGCACGCGTTCGAGCGGCTCGCCTTCCCGCTGCTGGCGCTGGTCTTCGTGGTCGTCTCGGTGATCCTGCTCGGCGAGAGCCACCCGTCCGCGCTCAACGGCGGGGGCGGCGGCATCGGCGGCTTCCTGCTCACCCTCGGCGCCACCTTCGGCTACGCCGCGGGCTGGAACCCCTACGCCGCCGACTACACCCGCTACCTGAAGCAGAACGAGAACAGCCGCTCGGTCGCGGTGTGGGCCGGGCTCGGCGTGTTCGTCTCCTGCGTCCTGCTGGAGCTCGCCGGCACCGCCGCCGCCACCCTCGTGGTGCCGGACGGGGTGTGGGACACCGACCCGACGGCCGGGTTCATCTACCACATCACGCCCTGGCTCGGCGACGTCACCCTGGTCTGCATCGCCATCGGCGCGGTGTGCGCCAACGCGCTCAACGTCTACTCCGGCTCGATGTCCTTCATGGCGCTGGGCATCAAGATTCCGCTCACCGCTCGGCGGGCCCTGGTCGCCGTGGTCTTCGGCGTCGCCGGCTTCCTGCTGGCCTGGTCCGGCCTGAGCGACGCGGGCAGCAAGTACAACAACTTCCTGCTGGTGATCGCGTACTGGATCGGCCCGTGGCTGGGCGTGTTCTTCACCGACCAGTTCCTGCGCCGGGGCCGGGACGTGGAGCAGCTGATGCACGGCCGCCGGCACAACCCGATCGCGGGCGTGGTGGCGATGGCCGCGGCGATGGCGATCTCGATCCCGTTGTTCTCCAACCAGACCGACTTCACCGGCTGGCTGGCGCACCGCCACCCGGCGCTGGGCGACCTCACCTTCGAGGTCGGCTTCGTCCTGGCCGCCCTGTTCTACTGGCTGCTGTTCACGATCCTGCCGCGTTCGCTCGGGCAGGGCGACGCCTCGACGTCCGAGTCCGCGACTCTCGCATAGGCGATTCGCGGATCTTCGGCACAGGTACAGGCACAGCGAAAAAGCAGCGAGCCGCGCCGACACACGATGTGTCGGCGCGGCTCGCTGTCTTGCTCGGCTTCGCCCGGCTCGGCTGCGACGCTGCCGGGCTACAACTCGTCCGGGTAACCCTCCTTGCCCACGATTCCGCGGTGGTCGTACGGGCGGTCCCGCTCGTCCGTGGCGGCGCCCACGCCGTGCTCGAAGCCGACCGTCTGCCCGAAGTACACGCGCGTCTGCGGGCTGGCCTGGCGCAGCCGCCGGACCAGGGCGTGCATCGCCGCGTTGCGCTCGCCGCTGCGGCGCGTGGTCCGATTGAGCCAGGCCGGGAAGGTCACCACGTTGCCGACGTCGTGCGCGGCGGCCGTGGCGGCGCGCCTGGCCTTGGACTCCGGCTCGCCGCGTGGCCAGCGATCGCCGAGGCGCAGGTCTGCGCCCTCCCTGGCCCCTAGGACGGTCAGCCGGTGCTCGCTGCCGTCATGGGTCACCACGGTCAGCCGCCCGGCTCGCGCCCACACCTGCGCCTGCAGCGGGATCAGCGGGAACTCGCCCTCCTCGGTGCACATCCGCAGCGGCTCGTCGCCCGGGACGACGCTGAGCGCGACCACGTGGTGCTCGAGCACGGCCGGGGTGCCGTGGTCGGCGGCGATGCCGGAGTCGGGATCGTGCGGAGTCCGCTCCATGGCGACCGCCGTGGCCGGAGCCCTCTTCGCCGCCGAACGCCGCGCGGCCGGCCGCATCCTGTCCGCGACAGCCGTCGCGGACGCCCGCCTGGGCCGCGGGTGGACCGGATCGGGTTCGGGGGCCGTCTGCGACCCGGAACCCCGGCGCGACCAGCGGTGCTTGCCCCGATGAGCCTCGTCGTTGCGGTGGACGGAGGTCATGAGCGATCGCCTCCTCGTTCATCCCCCGGATGAAACAGGTGATATGTCCATCATGCCCGTTTCCAACCCGTTTGCTACCTGGGAACGGTCCGCGACTACGGCCGCCGAGCCCCGTAGGCTGAAGTCATGCCGCTGAGCCACGCCGCCGCGCCAGACCACGACTCCTGCAGCGCCTCCTCCGCCCGGCTCGAGGAGCCGCTGGCCGGCAGCGCCCCGGTGGCCCCGCGCTGGCTCGCCGTGGAGCAGCCGGGGCCGTGGGGCCCGCGCGCGCTGACCTCCTCGCACTTCCCGCCCGAGCTCGGCCACGAGCTGACCCGGAAGGCCGAGGCGGCCGGGGTCCGGATCGCGCTGATCCGCCGTCCGGGCCAACACGCCGAGCACGATCCGGACGCGCCGCGCCAGGTCTTCTTCGCCGACACGCGCCTCGAGCGCACGCTGCTGTGGTCCTGGGCCACGAACGATCCGTACACCTTGCTGGACCTGGACTTCGACGTGCCCGGCAAGCCGCTGCACGAGGGCGGCCCGCTCCTGCTGGTGTGCACGAACGGCAAGCGGGACACCTGCTGCGCGGTGGCGGGACGCGCGCTGGCGAACTGGCTGGCCGCGGACGCGCGCACGCCCGCCGAGGACGTCTGGGAGACCGACCACCTCGGCGGCCACCGCTTCGCCCCGACCGCGCTGCTCCTGCCCACCGGATACGTCTACGGCCGGCTGAGCGATCCGGTCGAGGGGCGGGAGCTGCTGAGGAAGGCGGCCGCCGGCAAGGTCGTCACCCGCCACTGCCGGGGCCGTTCCACCTGGTCACGCCCCGGACAGGCGGCCGAGTTGGCCCTGCGCGAGGAACTGCAGGAGTTCGGCCCCAACCTCGTCAGCGTGGTCGGCGAATCGCGGTTGGCCGGCCAGGAAGCCGCAACGGGCGGCCAGGCCGTGCACCACTACGAAGTCCTGCTCCGCGTCCGCAACGACGGCTACCGTGCCGTGCTCAGCGAGGCAGCGGCCGCCGAGCCGCGCCCGGAGTCGTGCGGCAAGGCCTTCGGCGCGCCGCTGGAGTTGCGGCTGGTCAGTTTGGACAAGCTCGAGACGCTGGCGTGAGCCGGCTTCCGGACGTCTTCAGCCGCTCGGGCGAGTCATGAGCGCGGCCGAGATCCCCCGTGCGGGGGAGGCGGCCGAGGCCCGGGGTCGGCGAGCATTTCCGGTTATGACCTCTCTCGCCGCCACGTTGCCGCGGCAGCTGGTTCGCGCCGTCAACCGGCTCCCGCCGCTCGCCGTGGACGCCGTCGTGGTCCTGGTGTCCGAGTGCGCGCTGATGTGGGGCGTGACGAGCTCCAACACCATGAACATCCGCGACGGCCTCGGACCCTGGCCGTGGTGGATCTTCCCGCTGGCGGCACTCCTGCCGATCCCGCTGCTGTGGCGGCGCCGGGCGCCCTTCCTGGTGCTGTACCTGAGCGGCATGGGCCTGGTGGCGCTCGCGATCCCGTACAACCTGGCCGTCACCTACAACCACAGCAGCCAGGTCATGCTGTACATCGCGATGGTCTCCGTCGCGTACTACTGCGACGGCTTCAAATTCTGGTTCACCGCCCTCGTATGCGTCGGCATGAACCTCGTGGTGGTGGATCAGAGCTTCGGCAAGGCCGTGATCTCCGCGCTGGTCACCGTGATGATGTTCGTGGCCGGACGGCTCGCGGCGCAGCAGCGGGACCTGGCCCGGCTGATGGCGGACCGCGCGCACGAGGCCGAGCAGACCGTGGAGGCGCGGGCCGCGCAGGCCGCCGCCGAGGAGCGCACCCGGATCGCCCGGGACATGCACGACATCCTCGCGCACGCGGTCAGCCTGATGATCGTGCAGGCCGAGGCGGGAGCGGCGGTGGTGCAGCAGGATGCGAAGAAGGCGGAGAAGGCCTTCGACGCGATCTCCGACGGCGGCCGGGACGCCCTGGCCCAGCTGCGCCGCATGCTCGGCGTGCTCCGGGACGGCGACGCGCTCGCCTTGACGCCGCAGCCGACCGTGGCCGAGCTGCCGCGGCTGGTGGACACGCTGCGGTCGGCGAAGATCGACGTGCGGATGGTGGTCGAGGGCGCCCCGGCGCCGCTGCCCCCGGACACCGAGGTGGCGGTCTACCGGACCGTGCAGGAGGCCTTCACCAACATGCTCAAGCACGCCCGGGCGGAGCGGGCCGAACTGCGGCTGGACTGGAGCGCACAGGCGTTGACCGTGCGCGTGACCGACGACGGCGCGGGCCCGAAGCCCGGCACACCCGGGCGCGGGCTGATCGGCATCAGGGAACGGATAGAGGCCTGCGGCGGGACGGTGCACACCGGCCCGGGCGTGGGCGGGGCCGGGTTCGAGGTCCTGGTGCGCGTACCGGCGGCGGCCGGTTAGGCTGTCAGGGTGGCGATAAAGGTGGTCGTGGCCGACGACCAGGAGCTGGTCCGGGCGGGGTTCGGGATGATTCTGGACGCGCAGCCGGACATCGAGGTCGTCGCCGAGGCCGCCAACGGCCTCGAAGCCGTCGACGCGGTCGCGCGCACCCAGGCCGACATAGCGCTGCTCGACGTGCGCATGCCCGAACTCGACGGCCTCGAGGCGGCCCGGCGCATCTGCGGCAAGGGCGGCACGAGAGCCATCATGCTGACCACCTTCGACATCGACGACTACGTCTACACGGCGCTGCAGGCCGGAGCGAGCGGCTTCCTGCTCAAGGACGTGCGCCGGGACGACCTGGTCCACGCGGTGCGGGTGGTGCACGGCGGCGAGGCGCTGCTGGCGCCCAGCGTGACGAAGCGGCTGATCGAGCAGTTCGCCCGGCGCCCGGAGCGGGCGGCCGCCGCGGCCTTCCCGCCGGACGCGGCCATATCGCAGCTCACCACCCGCGAACTGGAGACGCTCAAGCTGCTCGCCCGCGGCCTGTCCAACGCCGAGATCGCCGCCGAGTTCGTGGTCAGCGAGCACACGGTCAAGACGCACGTCGGCAACGTCCTGTCCAAGCTGCACCTGCGCGACCGCATCCACGCCGTCGTCTACGCCTATGAATCCGGCCTCGTGCAGGCCGGACAGCGGGCCGAAGAGCCGTGACCGAGACCGTTCGGCGGCGCCTCTCGCTGCTCTTCGTCGTCTGCGGCGCGCTGCTCGTCCCGTGGATCGGCGTCCTGATATGGCAGGAGCACGGAGCCGCCGGCAAGCGCAGCCTCGGCTCGTCCTGGATCGGCTTGGACATCCTCGAGGCCTGCTGCCTGGCCGTCGTGGCGTCAATGCTGCACCGCGACCACCGCGCCACCAGCCCGGCCGCGGCCGCCACCGCGGCGGTGCTGTGCATGGACGCGTGGTTCGACGCGATGTCGGCCGCGCCGCAGTGGGCTTACGCGGAGTCGCTCACCATGGCCTGCGTCGTGGAGCTGCCGCTGGCGGCGCTGCTGGCCTGGGTCGCCTGGCGGACGCTGCCGAGCCGGCCGGTCGCCCCCTAGGGTGTTTTCCCCTCCCCCGCGCGGGCGAGGCGCCAAGTCCACTCGGCCGAGGGAGGTGGACCAGGGCCCTGATCGGCGACGCTGTGCGCCATGCCCAGCATCCAGAACTCCGTCGCCGCGCGACTCGGCCGGCTCTCCACCCGGCGCCCCGCGCTGCTCTGCGTCAGTTGGCTGATCGTCATCCTGATCGGCCTCGCCGTGGGCGGCCAGGTCACCTCCCGCTTCGACGGCAACGGAACCAACGTCACCGCGAGCGAGTCGTACCAGGCCGGCCGGTTCCTCTCCGCGCACGACCCGGAGGGCGACCAGATCACCGCGCTCGTCGCCGGGACGGAGGTGACCGCGAGCGGTGTGCGCGCCCAGGTGGACGCCGCTGTGACGGCCGTGCGCGCAATCCCCGGCGTGACCGCCGTCAGCACCCCTTATCCGGACGGCGTCTCCCGTGACGGCCAAGCCCTGGCGGTGAAGGTCGCCTTCGCGGCGGACCTCTCCGATGACGCCGAGGGCAACGCGCTCGACGCCGTGTACGACCGCTTCCACCAGATCAGCGCGCCGCAGGTGTACGTCAGCGGCGGACCGCTGCTCAACCAGCAGATGAACCACGGCATCAAGAAGTCGCTGCAGCTGGCCGAGGAGCTCTCCCTGCCGATCATCCTGATCGGCCTGTTCCTGGTCTTCGGCAGCTTCCTGGCCGGGCTGCTGCCGCTCGCCGTCTCGCTGGCCGGCATCTCCAGCTCGCTGCTGATCCTGCTGGGTTTCAGCCACCTGACCTCGCTTTCGCAGTACGCGTTGACGATCGTCACGATGATCGGGCTCGGCGTGGGGGTGGACTACAGCCTGCTGATCGTCAGCCGGTTCCGCGAGGAGCGGCAGCGGACCTGGGACAAGCGCGTCGCCGCCGCGCGGGCGGCCGCCGGCGCCGGGCGCACCGTGCTCTTCTCCGGCCTGACCGTCACGATCAGCTCGCTGGGCCTGTGCTTCTTCGACAACAGCTTTCTGCGATCCATCGGCCTCGCCACCGCTTCCGTCGTGCTGGTCGACATGCTGGCCGCGCTCACCCTGCTCCCGGCGCTGCTCGCGCTGTGCGGCTTGAAGATCAGGCAGCAGGAGAGCCGGGACACCGGCGTGTTCACCCGCCTGGCGAACCTCGCGGCGAAGCTGCGCGTCGGCGTGGTGGTGGTCTTCACGGCGCTGCTGGTGGCGCTGGCGGTGCCGCTGGGCGGCCTGCACCTGTCCAACGGGGACGCGCGCTGGCTCCCGTCCTCGACCGAGGGCAGGCAGGAGTTCACCGCCGCCACGGCCCATTTCGGCAGTTCCTCGAGCAGCCCGGTCGAGGTCCTCGTCCGCGGCACGGGCCCGCAGTACTCCCGATTCGCCAGCCGGATCAGCACCCTGCCGCAGGTGGCCGCCGCCACCAGCACGCCGCTGGCGTCCGGCGGCACCCTGGTCGAGCTCGCCCCCTCGGGCGGCGACGCCTCGACCTCCGGGCTGGCCCTGGTGCGCGAGATCCGCGCCGACCGCGGTGATCTGGACGTCCAGGTCACCGGCACGCCGGCGCAGGTCCTCGACTTCGAGGGCATGCTCCGGGCCGGCGCGCCCTGGGCGATCGGCTTCGTCTGCCTGACCATCCTCGCCCTGCTGTTCGCCTTCACCGGCTCGCTGCTCATCCCGATCAAGACCCTGATCACCACCGGGCTCTCGCTCGGCGCCGCGCTCGGCATCGTGACGCTGGTCTTCCAGCAGGGCCACGGCGCCGGCCTGTTCGGCACCACCGGTCTCGGCTCGCTCGACCTGGTCACCGTGCCGTGCGTCGCCGCGATCGCCTTCGGCCTGGCCATGGACTACGAGATCTTCATCCTGGGCCGGGTCCGCGAGGCCTATCTGGCCGATCCCGGCCGGCCGCGGGCCGCCGTCGCGCTGGGCCTGCAGCGCAGCGGGCGGATCGTGACCAGCGCGGCGGTGCTGATCGCGGTCGTCTTCGGCTGCTTCATGGCCGGCGGCAACGCGGTGATCGGCCAGATCGGCCTCGGTCTGACCCTGGCGGTGCTCATCGACGCCACCCTGATGCGGATGCTGCTCGTGCCCGCGACCATGGCGCTGCTGGGCGACGCGGCCTGGTGGGCGCCGGCCCCGCTGCGCCGCCTGCACCGGCGCTACGGGCTGAGCGAGGCCGACTCCGACGAGACCCCGGCGGAACCGGCCGCGGCCGAAGCGACCGTGGCGGGCTGAGCCCGAAAACCCTCGCGGCGGCGTCCCCGAGGGGCGCCGCCGCGAAGGCTTGGGTCACAGGTGGAGCAAGGGGGGATCAGGCGTCGATGGTGGAACGGTCGAGCATCCCCGCCGAGTTGATGATGTAGTCGCGGCGCGGGGCCACGTCCGAGCCCATCAGCAGGTCGAAGATCCGGTCGGCGGCCTCGGCGTCGGACAGGGTGATGCGGCGCAGCATCCGGTGGCGCGGGTCCATCGTGGTCTCCGCGAGCTGGTCCGCGTCCATCTCGCCGAGGCCCTTGTACCGCTGCACCGGGTCCTTGATCCGCTTGCCCCGCTTGGCCAGATCGGTCGTGACCGTCTTCATCTCCTGGTCGGTGTAGGTGTAGATGTACTCGTTCTTCGCCCGGCCCTGCCCGATCACCTCGATCCGGTGCAGCGGCGGCACGGCCGCGAACACCCGGCCCGCCTCGACCATCGGCCGCATGTAGCGGAAGAAGAGCGTGAGCAGCAGGGTACGGATGTGCGAGCCGTCCACGTCCGCGTCCGCCATCATGATCACCCGGCCGTAGCGCGCGGCGTCGAGGTCGAACGAGCGCCCGGTGCCCGCGCCGAGCACCTGGATTATGGCGGCGCACTCGGCGTTCTTGAGCATGTCCGCGACCGAGGACTTCTGCACGTTCAGAATCTTGCCGCGGATCGGCAGCAGCGCCTGGAACTCCGAGTCCCGGGCCAGCTTCGCGGTGCCCAGCGCCGAGTCGCCCTCGACGATGAACAGCTCGGAGCGCTCGACGTCGTCCGAGCGGCAGTCCGCCAGCTTCGCCGGCAGCGCCGAGGTCTCCAGCGCGTTCTTCCGGCGCTGGGTCTCCTTGTGCTGCCGGGCCGCGATCCGGGTCTTGGCGGCCGCGACGATCTTCTCCAGCACCGTGCGGGCCTGCGGCTTGCGGTTCTTGTCGGTGGCCGTCAGGAACGCCTTGAGCTGGTCGGACACCACGTTCGCGACGATCCGGGCGGCCGCCGGGGTGCCGAGCACCTCCTTGGTCTGGCCCTCGAACTGCGGCTCGGACAGCCGGACCGTGATCACCGTGGTCAGGCCCTCGAGGATGTCGTCCTTGGTGACCGGGTCGTCGTTGACGCGCAACAGCTTGGCCGCGCGCAGCTGCTCGTTGACCGTCTTGACCAGGGCCCGCTCGAAGCCGGTGACGTGGGTGCCGCCCTTGGGCGTGATGATGATGTTCACGAAGGACTTGAGCACGGTGTCGTACTCGGTGCCCCAGCGCAGCGCCACGTCCACCTCGAGCCGGCGCTCCACGTCCGTGGGCACCATGTGCCCGGACTCGTCGAGCACCGGCACCGTCTCGGTGAAGGTGCCGTCGCCGGTCAGCCGCAGGGTGTCGGTGACCGGCCGGTCCGGCGCCAGGAAGTCGCAGAACTCGGAGATGCCGCCGGCGTAGTGGAAGGACTCGACGGTCGGCTCCTCGCCGCGCTCGTCGTGCACCTCGATGGTCAGCCCCGGCACCAGGAAGGCGGTCTGCCGGGCCCGGCTGTAGAGCTCCTCCAGCGAGATCTTGGCTTCCTTCAGGAAGATCTGCCGGTCCGCCCAGTAGCGGACGCGGGTGCCGGTGACCTCGGCCTTCTTCGCCGAGCGGCGGGACTTGTCCATGCCGGAGCGCCCGGTGAACGCCGCCTCCGGCCCCTCCCCCTCGAACACCCCGGGCACGCCGCGGCGGAAGGAGATGGAGTAGGTCGAGCCGTCCCGGTCCACCTCGACGTCGAGACGCTGGGAGAGCGCGTTGACCACGGAGGCGCCCACGCCGTGCAGACCGCCGGAGGCCGCGTAGGAGCCGCCGCCGAACTTGCCGCCCGCGTGCAGCTTGGTCATGACGACCTCGACGCCGGCCAGGCCGGTCTTGGGCTCCACGTCCACCGGGATGCCGCGGGCGTGGTCGTGCACGGCCACCGAGCCGTCCGCGTGCAGGTAGACCTCGATCTGATCGCCGAAGCCGGCCAGCGCCTCGTCCACCGCGTTGTCGATGATCTCCCACACGCAGTGCATCAGGCCGCGGCTGTCGGTCGAGCCGATGTACATACCGGGCCGCTTGCGCACCGCCTCCAGCCCCTCCAGCACCAGCAGGTGCGCTGCGGTGTACTCGGGACTAGTGGCTGCCACGTCTTCCTCCCTCTGCGGACGCCCTCGTCGGCGTTTTCTGCGCTGCCCAGCGTAGCGGCTGCCCCGGACAACGCCCGCACCCGTCTCATCGCGCCGGACGGCGCACAGATGCCGACAAGACCGTCGGAAAAACCCTTTCCGGACAGTACCCTGAGCGACCGTTCGGCTCCCTAAGGTAGCGGTCACGCGTGCAGGGGGCCATAGCCCGTACGCCCTGAGCGAACGAGGCGGGAAATCGCCCCCGAGGCGGGGCACACGGCTTCACGGGATGGTTTGATGTTGATCCGGGTAGCAATACCGCCGACGCAGCAAGAAGGAGCTGACGTGACCGCTGTCCTCACTCCCACGGCCCCCCTGACCGCCCTCGATCGTTGCGACCGTTGTGGCGCTCAGGCATACCTCCGCGTCACCCTTGCCTCCGGCGGAGAGCTCCTGTTCTGCGCCCACCACGGCAAGAAGTACGAGGAGAGCCTCCGTTCCATCGCGGCGGACATCCACGACGAGACCGACAAGCTCACCGACGCCCGGTAGGCTTCCAGCTCGCCAGAATGTGACGCTACCTTTCTGGGCAAAGGCTGTGCCTCTCTAGGCAGCACCACCCCCGCGACCCGCCCGGGTCGCGGGGGTTTTGTGCTTCGTGCCGTGCGCACCGGGCACGCCGCGTGCGGCTGGGCCCGGCCCGGCCCCGCTCGGCTCGGCCCCGCTCGGCTCCCGGAGGCCGGCAACGGCGCGGACGCGGCGAAGCCCGCGTGCAGCCCCTCGGAAGGGGTTCACGCGGGCTTCAGCGGCGTCCACGCCGCATCGGTCCCGATCAGTCGAGGTAGTCGCGCAGAACCTGCGAGCGGGACGGGTGGCGCAGCTTGGACATCGTCTTCGACTCGATCTGCCGGATCCGCTCACGCGTGACCCCGTAGACCTTGCCGATCTCGTCCAGCGTCTTGGGCTGCCCGTCGGTCAGGCCGAAGCGCATCGAGACCACGCCGGCCTCGCGCTCGGAGAGCGTGTCGAGCACCGAGTGCAGCTGCTCCTGCAGCAGCGTGAAGGAGACCGCGTCGGCCGGCACGACCGCCTCGGAGTCCTCGATCAGGTCGCCGAACTCGCTGTCGCCGTCCTCGCCGAGCGGGGTGTGCAGGGAGATCGGCTCGCGGCCGTACTTCTGCACCTCGATGACCTTCTCCGGGGTCATGTCGAGTTCCTTGGCCAGCTCCTCCGGCGTGGGCTCGCGGCCGAGGTCCTGGAGCATCTGCCGCTGCACGCGGGCGAGCTTGTTGATGACCTCGACCATGTGCACCGGGATGCGGATGGTGCGGGCCTGGTCGGCCATGGCGCGGGTGATCGCCTGCCGGATCCACCAGGTCGCGTACGTGGAGAACTTGTAGCCCTTGGTGTAGTCGAACTTCTCCACCGCGCGGATCAGACCGAGGTTGCCCTCCTGGATCAGGTCCAGGAACAGCATGCCGCGACCGGTGTAGCGCTTGGCCAGCGAGACCACGAGGCGCAGGTTCGCCTCGAGCAGGTGGTTCTTGGCGCGGCGGCCGTCCTCGGCGATGATCTCGAGCTCGTTGCGGAAGCGCGGGTCCATCTGGTCGCCGGAGTTGAGCTTCTCCTCGGCGAACAGGCCGGCCTCGATCCGCTTGGCGAGCTCGACCTCCTGCTCGGCGTTGAGCAGCGGGACCTTGCCGATCTGCTTGAGGTAGTCCTTGACCGGGTCCGCCGTGGCTCCGGCCGAGGCCACCTGCTGCGCCGGGGCGTCGTCCTCGTCGTCGTCGGAGAGAACGAAGCCCTCTTCGTTCTCCTCCTCGCTCTTCGCGCCGGCGGCCGGATCGGCCGACTCCTCGACCTCGGCCTCGGCTTCCGCCTCGTCCGCGGCCTCGAGCAGCTCGTCCGCGGCGAGCTCGAGGTCGATCTCCTCCTCGCCCTCGAGCGCCTCGTCCGGCTCGTCCTCGGCGGACTTCGAGCCCTGCTTCGCGGCGGTGCCCTTGGCGGCCGTCTTGGCCGCGGTCTTCTTGGCCGGCGCGGCCTTCTTGGCCGCACCGTCCTCGCCGGCCGGCTTGGCCGCGGCGGTCTTCTTGGCGGGCGCGGCCTTCTTGGCCGGCGCGGCCGGCTTGGCGGCGGACGACTCGCCCGCTCCCGCCTCCGGCTTGTCCGCCTTGCGCACGGAACTGGTCGCGGTGCGGCTGGGCGAGGTGGACGCGGCCACCTGCTTGCGTGCCTTGGTCCGACCGATCGGGGCGGCTGCGTCGCCGACCACGGCGACCACGACGCCCTTCTCGATCAGGGCCCGGACGACCTTCTTCAGGTCGCCCTCCGGCACCTTGGCGCCCTCGCAGGCGCGCCGCACGTCGTCGCTGGAAACGGCTTGGTCCTGGGATTTGGCCAGCAGGGACTGGACCGCGGCGGCCACGGGCGTGGCCGGGGTCTCGTCGACGGTCGCGGAGGAGGTGGGAGCCGACACTCACATACCCTTCGGAACGGTGCTCGAATATGATCTGCGCTGACGGTGCTCGCGGTGTAGCCGGTGCCGGGGCGCTGAACCGGCCCCACGTCGCGGGAACGGCAGACGGTACGCGTAAAAGCTTGTCCACGATGGACAGCGTCCATCGGGCGCCGCATATTCCCCCCGGACAGCCGGGCGGTCGCGTCCGCCTTCGTCGTGCCTGGTGTGAATCATCCACCGGCCGCGGCTTGTGGACGGCGCTTCGCCGCCGAGCCGCCGTTCACCGCTTCGCAAACGCAGGTCACGCACTCGAGGGGACAGTCTAGCAGCGCTCGCAGCGGTATTGCGCACGAGGGGCCCGATTCGCCGGATGCGCACCCCCGCCGAACCCCGGATCCGCCGTGTTCACGGGCCGATCCGCACTGCCAGGAGGGTGACGTCGTCGTCCTGCTCCTGTTCCCGCAGCATCTCGTCGACCAGGTGGTCGAGCAGGGCGTCGAGGTCCCCGACCGGGGCGCCGCGGGTCGCGCGCACCAGCCGCTCGAACCCGTCGGTGAGCGAGGCGTCCCTGGTCTCGACCAGCCCGTCGGAAAAGCCGATCACCACGTCCCCCGGATCGAGTGAGACGTCGAACTCCTGCCGGACCTCGCTCAGACCCAGCGGGGTCGCGGCCGCCTCGCTCTCCAGGAAATAGACCTCGCCCTGCGCCGTGCGCACCAGCAGCGGCAGATGCCCGGCGTCCGAGAGCAGCAGCCGGCGGGTGGACGGCTCGAGCACCGCGTAGACCACGGTGGTCAGGGATTCGGCGTTCTCGGTGGCGTCGAAGAGCCGGTCCAGCCCGGTCAGCACGGCCTGCGGGGACGGGTCGGTGAAGGCGAGCGCCCGCAAGGCCGCGCGCACCCGGCCCATGCCGGCCGCCGCGGTGATGCCCTTGCCGATGACGTCGCCCACCACCAGCCCGATCCGCCCGTCCGGAAAGCCGAACAGGTCGTACCAGTCGCCGCCCACCTCGGTGTCCAGGGACCCGGGGATATAGCGGAAGGCGGCGTCGATCCCGGGCAACTCCGGCAGCCGCTTGGGCAGGATCGCCTCCTGTAGCGAGACCACCTGCCGGTGTTCACGTTCGTGCATGCGCGCCCGCGCCACCGCCATCGTGCACTGCCCGGCCAGCGCCTGCAGATAGGCGCGGTCGTCCTCGTCGAAGCCGCGCGGGCTGTCGTAGACCAGGTACAGGCCGCCGACCGGACCGACCGCGGTGGACAGCGGCAGCACCGCCCACGCCGACTCCCCCGGCCCCGGCGCGGTGGTGGCCGGCCACTGCCCCGCCTCCGGGAAGCGCTCGCACAGGGACTCGCGGTCGGGCAGGTAGCAGGGCTGGCCTTCGCGCACCGCGGCGGCCAGCAGGGCGGGCCAGGTGAGCGTGCGCCACTCCCAGCGCTCCTCCTCGCCGCGTTCGCGGGGCCGCCGCCGCGGCGAGGGCAGCAGCTGCGACGCCGTCGGCCAGGGCGAGCGCCCGACCGGGTCGAGCAGTCGCAGATCCACGTGCGTGGACCCGGTGACCTGCCCGAGCTTGGCCACCGCCGCGCGCACCTCGCTGATGGTCAGCGCGCCGGCGAGCTCCCGGGCCACGGTCTGCAGCTTGCCGATGCGCCACTGCGTGGACCCGAGCAGGTCCGCGATGCGGTGCCGGTCGGTGACGTCGTTGACCACGGCCAGCGCCGCGACCACCGCGCCGGAGGCGTCGCGCACCGGCGTCCAGGTGGAGTCGAGATAGCGCACCGCGCCGCCCCAGTCGCCCGAGCCGAGCCGCTGCTCCGGCTCGCGGTAGGGCTTGCCGTCGCCGAACACCCGGGTGGCGGCCACCTCGACCTGTGCGCCGAGCTCGGCGCCGAGCACCTCGGCGGGCAGGCGCCCGATGTGCTCCGCGACCGGCAGGCCGTTGAGATCGGCCAGGGCCTGGCTGACCGTCAGATAGCGGTGGTCCGGGCCGTAGCAGGCGAACGCCACGGCGGTGTCGCGGCACAACGCGTCCAGGAGGGGCTGGACCAGTGCCGACGTCGCCTCCGCCGCCACCGGCCGCGCCGGATCGTGAGCCACGCGCGTCTCCCGCCGCCGTTCGAGCCCCTTACCGGATCGAGCTTAGCCGTCACCGTGGGCTTACGGGCCGTGATCGGCCGAATTTCCCCCCGCGCCCCCGCGAGATCGGCCGCCCGCGCCGGACGGCCCGTCAGATCCGGCGCCCCGCTTCGACGCCGCCACGCCTGCCGACGCCTCGCTTCGGCGCCACGCAGCCGACGCCGCCCGCTTCGGCCACAGGACCGAGGCGGGTGACGCACCGCCACCCGCTCCGATCCGATCGGCCCATTCCCTCGTGCCGGAAGGCTCCGCCTACTGCTCGCGCTGCGCCGGCAGCCGCGGCGTGCCGATGGCCCGCGGCTCGGCGCCCAGCAGCGCCCCCGAGAGCTCGGCCGCGCCCGGACCGTCACCGGCCAGGACGCGCTCGACCAGCTCCTCGTGCGCGCGGGCGTTGGCCGGCTGGGCCTCGCAGCCCGCGCGGACGCCGGTGATCTCGAGCGCGCCGTAGACCACGGCGGACAGGTGCTCGAGCATCCGGTTGTCGGTGGCCTGCAGCAGCAGCGCGTGGAACTCCGCGTCCACCCGCGCGTACCCGGGGGCGTCGCCCGCGGCGGCGGTCTCGGCCAGCATGTCGGCCAGCTCGCCCAGCCGTACCCGCACCGGCTCCGGCAGCGCGGCCCCGCGCTCGGCCACCAGGTGCGCCGCCAGCGGCTCGAAGGCCTGGCGCAGCTCGGCCAGCTCGCGGGCCTGGTCGCCGCGCAGGGGTCCCTGCGCCCGCCACTCGATCACGTCCGGGTCGAGTAGATTCCACTCCTGCACCGGCCGGATCCGGGTCCCTACGTTGGGCCGCGCCGAGACCAGCCCCTTGGCCTCCAGCACGCGCAGCGACTCGCGGA
The DNA here is from genome assembly GCF_000504285.1 of Actinospica robiniae DSM 44927. Taxonomy (NCBI): domain Bacteria; kingdom Bacillati; phylum Actinomycetota; class Actinomycetes; order Catenulisporales; family Actinospicaceae; genus Actinospica; species Actinospica robiniae. The sequence goes on from NZ_KI632511.1 coordinate 5,039,190, forward strand.
CCACGGTGCGCGAGACCTCGAAGCGGTGGCCGATCTCCTCGGGCACCAGCGGCCGGTCCGAGCCGAGCTCGCCGGCCACGATCATCTGGCCGAGCTGTTGGACGAGCTGGCCGTGCAGGCCGCGTCCGCGCTGGGCGGCGGCGCGCGGGAAGACGAGGGCCGGGGCGGACACGTGGGAGCGCAGCTGCGCGGCGTCGACCGAATCCGCGGTGCGGCCGACGGGGACGGTCACGGTCATCACGCGGCCGGTGCTGTCAGTGGCGGTGTTCATGGTGATCTGGTCGGCTTTCCCGAAGGTCGGCTTGAGACGATTTCACCGGCTCCAACCATGATTGTCACGGAAAGCACTCCTCAGAGTGAAAAATCGCACCGCTACCGTGGCGTGTGGTGGCGCCGTCTGACCCGGAAGAGGGACAAGTCCCGCGGCTGGACGATGGACCGCGATCGGCCCTGATCCTTGACGCGGACCCGCGCCAGTCCACCCGTCGCCGGCGCATGGCCGATGGCGCGGGTCCGCCCTTCGGCGGCGCACGGCCGGCAGCGCTAGTCCACCCGGCGGCGGCGGACGGCGAGCAGCGCGGCACAGGTGAGGCCGAACAGCGCGAACTCCGGCAGGAGGATGACGGTCGGCAGGATGGGCAGCCCGCTGAGCAGCAGCAGCCGTGACGCCAGCGGCGCGTAAGGGCTCTGCGTGTGCGGAGAGACGGTGGCCAACATGGCGACCACCCCGCAAGCCGCGGCCACCGCACCCAGCCGCACTCGCAGCAGCGGCGCGGTCAGCACCCCGACCACGCCCGCGAGCATGGCGAAGAAGGCCTCGCTGACGGTCGGGAGGAGAAGGAAAAAGGAGGGGCTCACCGTCCCGGAGACCTCGGTGCTGTGCGCGAGCGCGAACCCGCCGAGCGCGGTGAAGAAGGCTGCGACCCGCGTCACGATCGCGAGCAGCAGCCCGAGCCCCGCCGCGACCACGATCTTGCCCAGCAGCCCGGCGCCCCGACGCGGAAGCCGGCTGTAGGTGCTGAGACCGAGCCCGAAGCGGTAGTCCTCGGTGACCAGCCCGGCCCCGAGCCAAGCGGCGGCGGCGACACCCGCGGCCGCGGGCACGATGGCCCCGAGCGAGCCGCCGGAGACCACCCAGTCCACCCGGGACTGCGGAGCTCCCCAAGTCACCGCCGCCCGCGCGGCCGGAAGCGTGACCAGCGCCGACCCGAACATGGCGAGCCCGGCGACCCCGATCGTGGAACGTCGCGTCGCGAGCCGGGTCACCTCGTACCCGATCGAGCGGCGGACGGCGCGAAGGATGATCACGGCGTCGACTCCGGAGCGGAGGTGGGGACGGACGCCGGTTCGGAGGCGAGTACCGGCGCGGGCACGGACGCGGCCACATGCGCAGCTGACACACTGTCCGACCACGTCATCGTGCTGCTCGATGTAGCGAGGCCGAGGCCCGAGACGGGCGGGGTGCCGCCGACTGGCGCCTCGTCAGCGCCGGACGTCACCGCCTCCGACTCGATCACCTTCACGTTCGAAGCGGCCCTCGGCGACCCTGTCGCCGTCGTCGCTGGTGCTGTGGCCGCTGCCGTTGCTGTGGCCGGTGTCGCCATCGCCGTTGCCATCGCTGCCGCCGAAGACGAGGTCGTAGTCAGGTACGCGTACGTTTCCGCATCCCCCAGCGAAGCGAGATCGCCCTCGATCGGCGCTCTCCCTGCCGCTGCCGCCACGCCCAGCACCGCTGTCTCCTCGCCGAACGGACTCGGGCAGTACGACAGTCCGCTGATCAGCTCTTCGCCGCGCGCCTCCGCACCCGACACGTCGCCTGGGCGCAAGATCTCGCCCTCACGGAGGTCATCGCTCACATCCAGCAGCCCCGAAGCCAACCCCGACGCCGCGGTCACATCGAGAAGGTCTTGCTCCTGCATCGCCGTCTGACTCGACTGGATCGACTGAGTCGTCTGACTTGCCTGGCTCGGCTGGCTCGTCGCCCGCCCAGGCTCCTCCTGGCCGAACGCGCCCTCGAACGGCATGCGAACCGTGGCCGGTGCCGCATCCGGCACGCGGACGGCGGGCGGCGTCTGCACCGGGACCACGGTCGGCGGTTTGCGGCAGGCTTCGAGCACGGCGACGACCGGGTCCTCGCCCGGCGTCCGCACGGCCAGCTCGTGCAGCGGGACGTCGTTGCGGAACGCGAGATCGCCGATTCTGGCCCGGTCCAAGCCACGCACCTCCAGACACGCGCCGTCGAGCTGAGTCGGCTCAGCCCCCGCGGCGACAAGGATCGCGGCCAGCCGCAGCGCCTGCGGCGTCCGCACGATGACGCAGTCTCCGGCCAGCTCGCGCGCGGCCTGCCGGGTCGTACGCTGGCCGACCAGCCGGCCGTTGTCCATCACCAGGATCCGGTCGGCGTAGCCGAGCAGCGCGTCAGTGCTCTGCCCCGTCACCAGCACACAGCGTCCCTGTGCCGCGTAGGCGCGCAGCAGCGCGGCGAGCCACGGCCTGCCCTCGGCCTCGAGTCCGCACTCGGGCTCGTCGAGCAGCAGCGCCTGCGGATCGCCGAGCAGCGCCTGGGCGATGCCGAGGCGCATGGTCATGCCCTCGGTCAGCTCGAAGATGCGGGTGCGTGCCTGGTCGGTGAGCCCGACCACGTCCAGGACGGCCTCGATCCGCTCGCGCCGGCCACCCGGAGCAGCCTCCGGGTCGGCCGACAGCGCCAGCCGCAGATGCCCGGCGACGGTGCGGCCCGGGTGCACGGCCAGCGGATCGAGCAGCACGCCGACCGAGCGCATCGGGTAGACGAGCGACCGGAACGGCCGACCGTCGTACAGCGTCCGACCGCCGCCGCGTTCGAGCTGCAGCATCCGCCGCAGCACCGACGTCTTCCCGGATCCGGGCAGCCCGAGCAGCCCGGTCACCTGCCCCGGGCGTACTTGGAAGCTGACCGCCTCCAGCGCCCGGCGTCGGCGCCGACGGGTCGTGAGCTCGATCGCCTCGATCACCCAGCCATCGTCGCCGCCCGTCATCACGCAAAGGGCGGCGGACACGCCCGCACGCGCGGCGATTCACCCCGTCGGGCGCGCCCGTCTCTGAGCAGGAGTGTGGCTCAGTCGACCTGCCGCGACGGCGTATCCGAGCGGATCCGAGCGGCCGACCCCATGCCCGATGCGCACCGAGCTCCCGCCCGGAACGTCCTTCGCCCTCGTCAGGTGCGCAGCGAGGAGGTCTCGGTGCTGGGCCGGAGCATCGGCGGGTTGAGCAGTGTCACGTCGCCGCGGGTGAACAGCTGCGCCGGCCTGCCGCCTTGGCGCGTCGTCGTTCCGCCCGCGGGACGCACGTATCCCGGAGTGCCGGTGACCTTGCGGTGGAAGTTGCGCGGGTCCAGCGTCACGCCCCACACCGCCTCGTAGACGCGGCGCAGCTCCCCGACCGTGAACTCCGGCGGGCAGAAGGCCGCGGCCAGCGGCGTGTACTCGAGCTTGGCGCGGGCCCGCTCGACCCCGTCCGAGAGAATGCGGGCGTGGTCGAACGCGAAGGGCGGGTGCCCCTCGCTCCGGCTCTCCGCCCCGACCGCGGGAAACAGGTCGGGCAGCACGTCGGCCAACGGCACCCAGTGCGCGTCCGCCGCGTCGCCGCCCGCCGTCGGCGCGGGCAGGTCCGGGGCCAGCGCGAGGTAGGCGACCGAGACGACGCGCATGCGCGGATCCCGGTCGACCGTGCCGTACGTGGCCAGCTGCTCGAGGTGCACCGGCAGATCCGCGAGCCCGGTCTCCTCGGCCAGCTCCCGCCGCGCCGCCTCGCCGAGCGACTCTCCCGGCCGCACGAAGCCGCCGGGCAGGGCCGTCAGACCCGAGTACGGCTCCTCGCCGCGCCGGATCAGCAGCGCGGACAGCCGGGACTCGCGCACGGTGAGAACCACCAGGTCCACCGTGACGGCGAACGCCGGGAACCGCGCCGGATCGTAGAGCTCGGACTCGGTCATGCCGGTCATCCTATATCGTCCTACTGACGATAACTAGGCCGGCCGGATCCGCGCCAAGCACCCGAGGTTCCAGGCGGCGGCTCCACACGGCAGCCCCACGGGGCAGCTCGATGAGAGCCGCCACGCCGAACCAGCGTGCCAACCGTCCCGGTTCTCCGCTTCCGCCACTGATTTCCACGTACCAGGCTTCGAGTTCGCCCTGCGGCTCGACTTCGCCCGTCGCTTTTCCCCTTTCGGATAGCCGGTCCCTGCTCTACATCACCCCCTCACCCCTTTCCGCCTTCTTCGTCCGACATCCCGGCGAGCCGCTGCGCCGTGCCGTGGGACGCGACCCGCACCAGCGCCGGGCCGACGCCGCGAGCCAGCCCCGTCTGGATCAGCACGGCCAGTGAGTAGTCGGGCACCGCGGCCAGCGCGCGCTCCAACGTCAGCGACGCCCAGGCTCCCCAGCCCAGCGCCCACGACGCCCATGCCGCCAGTGAGTAACCCGCGGCCGCCTGCTCCGCGGTGACCGCCCGGCGCGCCAGCTCCACGGAGAGCGCGACCGCCTGACCGGCCCGCTCGGTCGCGCACCAGGTCGCCAGATAGTCGCGCACGCGCACGTCGGTGATACCGAGCAGCAGCTTCGCCGCGACCTCGTCCGCCAACTGCCAGCCCGGGCCCTCCACCTCGCCGCCGAGCCGGTCGGCCAGCTGCCACAGCGCCCGCACCTCGGTCCAGTCGAGCGTCACGGGCTGGCTCGGGTCGATGGGTTCCGGCTCAGGCTGCTCGGAGCGCCCGTCGTGCGACAGCAGGACCCCGTTCAACGCCGGCCAGGCGGGGAAGCTGATGTCGCCTACGCGCGTGGGCGCGAGAACCGTGCCGCGGCTCGGCACCAGCACGGCGCCGGAACGGGGACTCGAGCCGGAACTGGAGCCGGAGCCGGCACTGGAGCCGGATTCGGAGCCGGACTCGGAGTCGCGGGGGTCCCGGTCGTGCACGGCCTCGCGCTGGCGGATCACCACGGCGCCGAACGGCTTGCGCCCCTCCACCTGCGTACGGTCGGACTCCCGGATGCACTCCGCCAGCTGAGTGCGCTCCGCCATTCGGGTAGCTTCACCCGTTTGGACGCAGTCGACGATCTGGACGCACTCCTCCGCCCGGAAGTGCACCGCCACCGGCTCTTGCTCTTCTCGCTCCCCTCCCTCCTCTCCCGCGGCTTCCGCCAGCCGCGCGCGCCTACGCTCCCGGGCACGCTCGTCGGCGAGGGCGACGCAGGCGGCGCGCGTTCGCTCGACCGTGTCGGTCGGATACGGCTGGAGGCTCGCCGCCAGGGCCGCCCGGCTCGGCAGGATGACCAGCCCCGAGTACGCGCTGAGCGCCGCCACCTCCGACGCGGCCGGGTCGATCGCGGTGCCCTCCATCGGGCAGCAGTCCGGCTTCTCGCACAGGAACGACCACCACCGCCCGCCCGCGATGAACAACGAGTCCAGCGGGCGCGGGCCGAGCTGGCGGAACTGGGCGCACAGCAGTGTGGACAGCCGCTGGTGCATCCCGGGAATGGCCGGCGCGCCGAAGCGCGGGTAGATCAGGATCAGCGACTCCACCGCCCCCTCGTCCATCATCCGCTCCGCCGCCCACCGGGCGAACCGCGACGGGTGGCGCTCGACCACGTCCAAGTCGACCCGCATGCCGTGGCACAGCGCCGCGCGTCCGCCGAGGCCGTGCGGGGTCAGACCGAGCAGGACCACGCTGTAGTCCGGCGCGAAGCCGAAGAAGTGCGGCACCGCGGCGGCGACCTCGCCGGGGCTGCTCAGCCGCACCGTCACCTGCCCGAGCTCGAGGCCCGGCGTCGCAGGCCCGGCCGCGATCTGGAACCCCTCGAACCGGTCCGCCACCACGTCCGGCAGCTCCTCGGCCAGCGTCCACTCGTTCATCGCTCTTCTCCTCCCGTTAGGGGCCCGTCGCCGCCCCGACCTCGGCGGACGTCGGCCGTCATGCGGCTTCTGACACCAAGATCCCCCGGCTTCGACCTTCTGGGGAGGGCCTGGAACAAATCTGTGGATAAACCCCGCCTGTGGATAAAGGGCGTCGCTAAGAGAGAGCAATGGAAAATATGCTCATTGGTTCCCCACGGCGAGATCTCAGCAGCCTCTCAGCGCGGCGGAGAAAACTGGTGGCATGCGGATTCTTGTGGTGGACGACGACCAGGCGGTCCGGGACTCCTTGCGTCGCTCCCTCGCGTTCAACGGCTACGACGTGGAACTCGCCGCCGACGGCCTCGCCGCGCTCGAGTCGATCGCGCGCAACCGTCCCGACGCGGTGGTGCTGGACGTGATGATGCCGCGCCTCGACGGGCTCGAGGCCTGCCGGCGGCTGCGCTCGGCCGGTGAGGACCTGCCGATCCTCGTGCTCACCGCGCGGGACGCCGTCTCCGACCGGGTCGCCGGGCTCGACGCCGGCGCCGACGACTACCTGCCCAAGCCCTTCGCGCTCGAGGAGCTGCTGGCCCGCCTGCGGGCGCTGCTGCGGCGCACCCAGCCCGCCTACGCGGCGGACAGCGGTCAGCTCAGCTTCGCCGACCTGACCCTCGACCCGCTGGCCCGCGAGGTCACCCGGGGCGAGCGCACGGTGCGGCTGACCCGGACCGAGTTCAACCTGCTCGAACTGCTCATGCGCCACCCCCGGCAGGTGCTGACGCGCTCTCAGATCCTCGAGGAGGTCTGGGGGTTCGACTTCCCGACCACCGCGAATTCGCTCGAAGTGTACGTGGGCTACCTGCGGCGCAAGACCGAGGCCGAGGGCGAGCCCCGCCTCATCCACACGGTGCGCGGCATCGGCTACGCCCTGCGCGAGACGGCGCCATGAGCGCTTCCCCCTTCGAGGCCCCGCCCGCGGCGAAGCAGAACGCGGTGGGCCGGTGGCTCGGCCGGCGTTCCTTCCGTTCCCGGATAACCATGCTGGTGGTCGTCGCGGTCGGGCTCTCCGTGGCCCTCGGCTCGCTGATCAGCTACATCGCGATCAGCCACGCCGTGACGGCGAGCCTGGACAACGATCTGAAGCAGAAGACGGCGTTGATCAACGGCTCCGTCCTCAACGATCCCCGATACCTCACCAGCCCGAACCCCAACGTCTCCTCCTCGTCCTCGAACACCTTGGTGCTGGCGGGCGCGCGGCTGACGATCGTGCTGAACACCGGCGCCGCCATCGTCCCGGTGACGGCGACGCTCAACGGCGACCAGTCCACGCCGAACGTGCAGCCCGTCGCCCCCTACGGCGACCCGGAAGTCCAGGTCGCTCAGCGCGCCCGGGCTTCGTCCCTGCGCACCATCGCCTACCAGGGCGTCAACTACCGCGTCTACGCCGTGCCGGATGCGAATCCGGCCGTGGACGGCGCGGCGGTGGTGGTCGCCCTCCCGCTGACCGAGACCGAGGCGACGCTCAGCACCGTGGCCACGATCTCGATCGTGGTCGGCCTGATCGGCATCGCCATCGCCGCGGCCGCGGGCTTCGCCATCGGCCGGGCGGCGCTGCGGCCGATCGAGCAGCTCTCCCGGGCCACCGAGTACATCGCGCACACCGGAGACCTGCGCTCACTGCCGGTCACCGGGGATGACGAGCTCGCCCAGCTCACCCGCAACTTCAACACCATGCTCGAGGCACTGGCCCGTTCGCAGGACCATCAGAAACGCCTGGTCGCGGACGCCGGGCACGAGCTGCGTACCCCGCTGACCTCCATGCGCACCAACCTCGACCTGCTCGCCCAGGTCATGGCGTCGCCGGACGACGCGCGGCTGCCGCAGGAGGAGCGCATCGCGCTGATGAACGACGTGCGGGCGCAGATGGAGGAGCTGTCCGTGCTGATCGCGGACCTGGTGGAGCTCTCCCGAGACGAGCGGCCCTCGCACGCGGTCGAGCGGCTGGACCTGCGCGACGTGATCGAGCGTGCGTCCGAACGGGTGCAGCGCCGGGCACCGGGGCTCACCTACGACCTCCGTCTGGCCCCTTGGTACCTGGACGGCGACGCCGCTTCGCTGGAGCGGCTGGTGACGAACCTGATGGACAACGCGGCGAAGTGGTCGCCCGAGGACGGCACCGTGACGGTGACGCTCAGTGAAGGCCTGCTGCAGGTGGCCGACCAGGGGCCGGGCATCGCCGAGGCGGACCTGACGCACGTGTTCGAGCGTTTCTACCGGTCGCCCGAGGCCCGGGCCACGCCGGGATCAGGGCTCGGGCTGGCGATCGTCCGCCAGATCGCGGAGAACCACGGCGGTCGCGTGGCCGCGGCTCGCGCCCCGGGCGGCGGCGCGCTGCTCGGCGTCTGGCTGCCGGGTTCGCCGGTGTCCGGGCAACTGCCGTCGTCGGCGTCCTGAACCGACCCGGTTCACCGTCGAAAAACGCTCACCCGTCCGGCCTAGCTCGACCATTCAGGGCAATGCCCTGACACTCATTCGGCCGTGTCGTAACTCCGACGCCGGAAGCCGTCCAGGCTTCCGGCGTCTCAGTTCGATAACGGATTACGGATCCACAACCAGTTCTCGCATCAGTCTCAGCGAAGTCTCAGCAGACGAGCCGAAAGTACAGCCATGACCGAGACGCCAGAGCACCCCTCCACCCCCGAGCCGGACCGGGCAGCCGACCAGGAAGCCGAGCTGGTGCCGGCCGCCGTACTGCCGCAGCACGGCGACCCCCTGGCGCCGGAGGCCCCGGCCCCGGCCCCGGCCGCGAACCCGGCCCCGGCTCCGGCCGCGAACCCCTCCGCCCAGTCCGTCGCCGGGCAGAGCTGGGCCATCCAGCCCGCCCCCGCGGACCTCGCGCCGCCGCAGACGGGTGCGCCGGCGCCGGCCTACCCGCAGCAGCCCTACCCGGCGCAGCAGCAGCCGTACGCCGCCCCGCAGGCTCAGCCGCAGCAGCCGCAGCCGCAGCACGCGCCGTACCCGGGCCAGCCGCAGCCGCAGGGCAACCCGTACATCGCGCAGCAGCCGCAGCCGCAGTCCTACTCGGCGCCCCAGCCGCAGCCTCAGCCCCAGCCCCAGCCCCAGCAGCCGGCGGCGTACCCGAGCCAGCCGCTGCCGGCCTCGCCGAGCCAGCCCGCGTCCGGCGCCCCGCTCCCGGCCGCCGGCGCCTCGGGCGGCGGCGACGGAACCACGCCGTCCTGGGCCACGCCGGCCGTCGGCGGGCTCCCGCCCTACGGCGAGGGCCCCGCGCCGCTGGTCTTCGAGCCGGCCTCGCGCAACTCCAAGAACCGCACGCTGATCACCGCGGCCGTGGTCGCCGCCCTGGTCGGCGGCGGTGTGGGCGCCGGCATCAGCTACGCGATGCGCGACGACTCGGGCAACGCCGTGACCTCCTCGGTCAACACCAGCGGCCTGGACACCGGGTCGGACAACGCCAGCGCCGTCACCGCCGTGGCCAAGAAGGTGCTCCCGTCCGTGGTGACCATCACCGTGGCGCCGAACTCCTCGAACTCCTCCAGCGGCGGGGACATCGGCACCGGGATCATCCTGAACTCCACCGGCGAGATCCTGACCAACAACCACGTCGTGTCCACCGCGGCCGCCGGCGGCTACACCATCACCGTCACCTTCGACGGCGGCGCCAACGCCCAGGCCAAGATCGTGGACCGGGACCCGACCAGCGACCTCGCCGTGATCCAGGCCTCGAACGTCAAGGACCTGACCCCGGCCACGCTCGGCGACTCCACCTCGGTGCAGATCGGCCAGGAGGTCGTGGCCATCGGCGCGCCGCTTGGCATGTCCAACACGGTCACCAGCGGCATCATCTCAGCGCTCGACCGCCCGGTGATCCCCGAGTCCGACAGCGGCTCGGGCCAGTCCAGCCCGTCCACCTCGGTCACCGCGCTGGACGCGATCCAGACCGACGCGGCGATCAACCCCGGCAACTCCGGCGGCCCGCTGATCGACATGAACGGCGCCGTCATCGGGATCGACTCGGCGATCGCCAGCACCGGCTCGAACGACCTCGGCGGCAGCGGCGAGAGCGGCTCGATCGGCCTGGGCTTCGCCATCCCGATCTCGCAGGCCAAGCCGGTGATCCAGGAGCTCGAGGCCAAGCAGACCCCGACGCACGCGGTGCTCGGCGTCTCGGTGCAGGACGCGGCCGTCACGGCCACGCACACCGGCGCGATGCTCTCCCAGATCACCTCGGGCGGAGCGGCCGCGAACGCCGGCCTGAAGTCCGGCGACGAGGTCATCGCGATCGACGCCCAGCAGATCGACGGCTCGGACGCGCTGGAGGCCGCGGTTCACTCGTATCGGCCCGGTACTAGTGTCAAGATCACTTACATCCGCGACGGACAGACCAGCACGGCCAACGTGACCCTGGCCTCCGCGGTCGACTCCACCAGCTGAGGCTGACGGAGTAACGGAAACGGGTTCCCCGGCGACCAGGCGGCGCCGGGGGGCCCGTTTTTTCGTCGTCAGGCGCCGTATCGCGACATGCGGTGCCGTGCGGAGGAAGCCGCTAGAGAGTCGGATCCGCGGCGAAGGACGGAGCCGCGGCCAGCAGCACCCGCGCCGCGGTCACGGTCAACGTGGCCGACGCCTCCTCGCCCACCCGGTCGGCCCAGGAGCCGTCCGGGTTCTGCAGCAAGGTGAGCCGGGACGCTATCCGCCGGTTCCACCGGTCCCCCGGCCGCGTGCACACGCCGAACCAGGCCAGGTCCTCGACGCCGAAGCCCTCGAACCCGCGCCCCACGACGTCGAGCAGCCGCCGCACGGCCATGGTGCGTCCCTGCGTGCGCAACACCCGCGCGGCGAGCCAATGCGCCACCGTAGGGGCAGGCAGTCGGCCGTGCGGATCCACCGACCACTCCAGTGCCTCGGCGGCCTTCGCCACGGCCTCAGGGGCCACCCCGTAGTCCGCCAGCGCGACGCCGCAGTTGGCGGTCAGATAGGCGCGGGCGCCCGGCGAGCCCGGCAGCAGCCAGTCCGGCGTGCGGCTGCTCGGCCCCTCGCTCCACGTGCCGTCCACGCCCTGCGCCTGGATCACGAAGTCGAGGCCGGCCTGGACGTCGGCGGCCAGCGCCGAGACCGGCAGCCCGTGCAGCAGGAAGAGCTGGTAGCAGGTGCCGTCGAGGCTTGACGCACCGTCAGACCAGAAGGCCGGCCAGCCTCCGTCCGCGTTCTGCGCAGTCCGCGGCGCGATCGGGGCACCCTCGACCTCCCGACCCGCCGCAACGGCGAACCGGGCGCGATCGAGGGCGTCGCCGTGCGTCTGCACGTATTGCCACGCCGCCGCCAGCGACGCCGTGAGGGCCTCGTTCATAAGCTGGAACCGTAGCGCTAGCGCCGTACTGTCGTCCAGGGCGGCCGCGCCTCGGACGTCATCGGCGGCAGCGCACCCACCAGGGGAGTTTCCTGAAGAACGGCGTCAGGGGCTGAGGACCGGACCGCCCCTGTGCCGACACCAGGACTATTCTGAAAACTGAGTGATCGTCATGGGTTGCGGCGCTGGTAAAACGCACGGCGCCGCGAGCGTCTTCGGCTCGTTCGGCTCGGCTCGCGATACCGTGGCGCACCAGCCAGCGGCCGGTTGCCGCAACACGGTCACGATCCGCGTTCTTCGCAGCGTGGTCGATGTGCTCGTTCGGATGGATGGGGATGCACAGACCGTGGAAAGCCGACGCCAACTCGTGCGGCTGCGCGCGGCGGACGGACGGCGAGGGGAGCCGGTCCGCAGACCGACTCCCCCTGTGCACTACTGATTCACCGCTGAACGGCGCCCGAGATACTGGTGGAACGTACTTATTCGTTGCTTGCGCTATTCCTCGGCCGAGGTCGCAGCCCAGGGCAGGCCGAGGCCCGGCGCGACGTCCTTGGCGATCCATGACATGACCCTGTCCCCGCGCCTCACGGCTGCGCGGGCTCCCTCCGCCCAGGACTCGCTGCCGAGCGCCTCGATGTAAAGAGTCCGCGCAGCGTTCCAGGCAGCTGATGTGGCCGCGGCGTGTGGGTTCTTCAGCCCCAGGTACTGCGCGATCACGGCAGCAGCTTGGATCCGGATCGGCGTCGGGCCCATCTGGGCCAGGGCACGACTGTGGGCACTCAGAACGGGGCCGGCGTGGGGATACGGGCCGAGCGTTGAACCCATGCCCTCGCACTGGCACATGGTGGCCAGCAGAAGGCAGGTCGCATCGACCAGTTCCGGGTCACTGTCAAACTTTCCGACCGCCTCGTGCAATCGCCCTGTATCGGCGATTTTGCCGGCGTAGTAGCCGGCGAGAAAGTCACCGTCCACGCCCTTCCTGAGCAGCCACGGAAATGTCGTCGGGTCGCGCAGGCCGCAGATCGCCTCGACGATGTAGACACGGCCCCATCCTTCGACCCGGTCGGCCAGCCAGATCAGAGCCTGCGCTCCGCCGTCTACCTCTTTGAGCGCTCGAGCCGCGAGAGCCCCGAAGCGTTCGGAGAGTAGCCCGATGGTCTGAACAAGCGGGATGTCCTGCGGGTCGATGCCCACAGCGCCGATGATCGACAGGCCCATCGTCACTGTGCACCGGTCGGTACCGTTGCGCACCAACCAGCGTCCGGTTGCCAGAACACGGTCACGATCCGCGTTCTTCGCGGCGTAGTCGATGTGCTCGTTCGGGTGGATCGGGACGTAGAGACCATGGAAAGCCGGCGCCAACTCGTGCGCCTGCGCGTCGGAGTCCGCGAGGTATTCGGCCAGCAGCCCGGCCACTTCCGACCCCAGCCGCTGATGCTTCGAATACTTCGGGCTGGAGGCTTCGTCATGTGCTTGATCGTCAGGGAACGGCTCGCCCTCCCGTGGGAGAGGCTGATCCGGAGCCAGTCGGTGCAATGCCGACGCGTGGTCGAACAGCGTCTGCGGGGTCTCGGGCATCTTCGGCCCGCTTGCAGTCGTCACCGGCGAACGGTGGACTCGATTCTGTTAGCCATACACCGGATCATCGCACAACCACCGTTCTGACGGCGGCCGCCGCCGGGACCCGCTTTCCGGAAAAGCCGGGCGTAGGGCGGGTGGGTAACGAGCCGTCAGGTCGCCTACGGGCACCGGACACGTCGGCACGAGGCAGCTAACGGCCTCGGGAAAGGGCCCAGGGGAGCCGACGCAATCGCCGACTCCCCAGTGAACTGCGCGTTTATCGCGCTTCAGCGCTCATTTTCAGCTGCAGCCGCTGGTCGAGCCGCAGCCCTCGCAGACGTAGCACGAGCCGGCGGGGCGCATCTTGGTGCCGCAGTTGGCGCACAGCGGCGCGTCGGCGGCGTGGCCCATCTTGGCTTCGAGCAGCTCCATGGAGGAGTGCGCAGAGCCGGTGACGGCGGGCCGGGCCGAGGGCCGGGCGGTGGTCTCCTCGGCGGTGTCGGCGCCGGTCGACGGGGCGCCGGACTTCTGGGCGTGGCGCTCTATCGGCGCGGACTGGGCCATCTCGGTGAGGTCGGCGTCATCGCCCTCGGCGGGCAGGTACGAGCCGGTCTCGAGCTGGCGCTGGCGCTCGGTGGCCGAGTAGATGCCGTAGTCGGCGCGGACGTCGAAGGGCAGGTAGTCCAGGGCCAGGCGGCGGAAGATGTAGTCCAGGATCGACTGGGCCATCCGCACGTCCGGGTCCTCGGTCAGGCCGGCCGGCTCGAAGCGCATGTTCGTGAACTTCGAGACGTACGTCTCCAGCGGCACGCCGTACTGCAGGCCCACCGAGATGGCGATGGAGAACGCGTCCATCATGCCCGCGAGGGTCGAGCCCTGCTTCGCCATCTTCAGGAAGACCTCGCCGAGGCCGTCGTCGGGGTAGGAATTTGCGATCATGTAGCCCTTGGCGCCGCCGACCGCGAAGGACGTGGTCGAGCCGCTGCGGGCCCGGGGCAGGCGCTTGCGGGTCGGGCGGCGCTCGATCACGGTGCGCACCTCGACCGGCGCCTCGGCGGCGGCCAGGGCGGCCGCCTTCGCCGCGGCCTCCTTCTTGGCGCCCTTGGCGTCCTGCAGCGGCTGGCCGACCTTGCAGTTGTCCCGGTAGACGGCCAGGGCCTTGAGACCCAGCTTCCAGCCCTCGTAGTAGATCCGCTCGATCTCCTCCACCGTGGCGGACTCGGGCAGGTTGACCGTCTTGGAGATCGAGCCTGAGATGAACGGCTGGATCGCGGCCATCATCAGCACGTGGCCCATCGGCGCGATGGACCGCTCGCCCATGGCGCAGTCGAAGACCTCGTAGTGCTCGGGGCGCAGCGCCGGGGCGTCGACCACGTGGCCGTGCTCGGCGATGTAGGCGACGATCGCCTCGACCTGCTCCTGCGGGTAGCCCAGCCGGCGCAGGGCCCGCGGCACGGTGTTGTTCACGATCTGCATCGACCCGCCGCCGACCAGCTTCTTGAACTTCACCAGAGCCAGGTCCGGCTCCACGCCGGTGGTGTCGCAGTCCATCATGAAGCCGATGGTGCCGGTCGGGGCGAGCACGCTGGCCTGCGCGTTGCGCCAGCCGTTCTCGGCGCCGATCTCGAGGCAGGCGGCCCACTCGGCCTTGGCCGCGTCCAGGATGGCGCCGTCGAACTCCTCGAGGGTGACGACCCGGTCCGCCGCGTCGGCGTGCTTGCGCATGACCCGGGCGTGCGGCTCGGCGTTGGCGGCGAAGCCGGCGTAGGGGCCGACGATCCCGGCCAGCTCGGCCGAGCGGCGGTAGGCGGTACCGGTCATCAGGGCGCTGATGGACGCGGCGACGGCGCGGCCGCCGTCCGAGTCGTACGCGTGGCCGGTCGCCATCAGCAGCGCGCCGAGGTTGGCGTAGCCGATGCCGAGCTGGCGGTAGTCGCGGGTGGTCTGGCCGATCGACTCGGTCGGGAAGTCGGCGAAGCAGATGGAGATGTCCATCGCCGTGATGACGAGCTCGACGGTCTTGGCGAACAGCTCGTGGTCGAAGCTCGACGCGTCGTCGCTGAGGAACTTCAGCAGGTTCAGCGAGGCCAGGTTGCACGAGGAGTTGTCCAGCGACAGGTACTCCGAGCACGGGTTGGAGGCGGTGATCCGGCCGGTGTTCGGGTTGGTGTGCCAGTCGTTGATGACGTCGTCGTACTGCAGGCCCGGGTCGGCGCACTCCCACGCGGCCGTGGCGATCTGCCGGAACAGGTCCTTGGCCGGGACCCGCTCGATGATCTCGCCGGTGGTGCGCGCGCGCAGGCCGAAGGACCCGCTCTGCTCATAGGCCCGCATGAACTCGTCGTTCACCCGGACGCTGTTGTTCGCGTTCTGATACTGGACCGAGGTGATGTCCGAGCCGCCGAGGTCCATGTCGAACCCGGCGTCGCGCAGGACCCTGATCTTGTCCTCTTCGCGCGCCTTGGTCTGCACGAACTCCTGGATGTCCGGGTGGTCCACGTCCAGCACGACCATCTTGGCCGCGCGCCGGGTGGCGCCGCCGGACTTGATGGTGCCGGCCGAGGCGTCGGCGCCACGCATGAAGGAGACCGGGCCCGAGGCGTTGCCGCCGGAGGAGAGCAGCTCCTTGGAGGAGCGGATCCGGGAGAGGTTCAGACCCGCGCCGGAGCCGCCCTTGAAGATCAGCCCCTCTTCCCGGTACCAGTTCAGGATCGAGTCCATGGTGTCGTCCACGGCCAGGATGAAGCAGGCGCTGACCTGCTGCGGGCTGGCCGTGCCCACGTTGAACCAGACCGGGGAGTTGAAGGAGAAGACCTGGTGCACGAGCATGTGGGTCAGCTCGTGCTCGAAGATCTCGGCGTCCTCGTCGCCGGCGAAGTAGCCGTGCTCCTGGCCCGCCTTGCGGTAGGTCTGCACGACCCGGTCGACGACCTGGCGCAGCGAGGTCTCCCGCTGCGGGGTGCCGAGCGCGCCGCGGAAGTACTTGGTGGTGACGATGTTGGCTGCGTTGACGGACCAGAAGTCCGGGAACTCCACGCCGTACTGCTCGAAGTTGACCGAGCCGTCGCGCCAGTTCGTCATCACGACGTCACGGGATTCCCAGGTGACGGCGTCGTACGGGTGTACGCCGGGGGTGGTGTAGACACGCTTCACCCGCAGACCCCGACCCTCGGTCGCGTCGCCCCTGCCGTTCTGTGCCGGCACGGTCGCTCCCTTCTTGCCGTTGCGGCGCGCGGCCGCGCTGATGGTCTCCGTCATGTGAACAGTCCTCTCCCTACCCTCGACCCATTACCAACGTCTCGCCGGCGCAGTGGCTTCCCGACCAACGCGACCCGCCCGGGGCCAACGGTCCCCGGTCTCCCGATCCACAGTTTTCAATCCACCCGAGCGAACCCACGTCGCGGGTTCAGGGCACGTGCACGGACTGCTCGACGGGCTCGACCCCGTCTTCGTCCGGCTTCGCGTCCAACTCGGCTTCGGCCTCGCGCAGCTCCGCGATCGCCTGCTCGAAGTCCTCCAGCGATTCGAACGCCCGGTAGACCGAGGCGAACCGCAGGTAGGCGACCAGGTCGAGCTCCCGCAGCGGCCCGAGTATCGCGAGCCCGACCTCGTGGGTGGGCAGCTCGGCCACACCCGAGGCGCGCACCGCCTCCTCCACGCGCTGGGCCAGCAGCGCCAGCTGGTCCTCGGTGACCGGACGGCCCTGGCAGGCCTTGCGCACGCCGGCGACGACCTTGTCCCGGCTGAACGGCTCGGTCACCCCGGACCGCTTGACCACCAGCAGGGTGGCCGTCTCGACCGTGGTGAACCGGCGTCCGCATTCCGGACAGGACCGCCGCCTGCGGATGGCGGTGCCGTCCTCGGTCGTGCGCGAGTCGATCACCTTCGAGTCGGTGTAACGGCAGAACGGGCAATGCACGGGTCCGCGGTCCCTTCGACTCGGTGGCCGGCCGCACCGAAAGGGCGCGCCCGAGTGCGCCCATGACAACCAGCACTTGCTTTGATACCACAAGTTCTAGGCGCCATGGACTTGTTCCCTACAAGATGTAGGGGTAAAGGTAGCCTTCCGCCGACGGCCGTGCAAGCCGCGCGCCACCCGATCGGCCCCATCCTCATCACCCCGGCCAGCTACGCAGAGCGATCCGGGCAGGTGGTCGAGACGGGCCGCGATCACCACGCGGCAAAATCCGCAAGAGCGTTCGGCGTAAATTCCTTCGACCGGATGAATTCGCTTGTCCGGACCGGGAAAAACGCCGCAGATGGCGCAAGATTGCTCTCGGGAGCAGGTCGTCCGGCGGCGGGCGGGCGCGGCCCGCCGCCGAAGGTGACGACGCCTCATTCGAACAAGTGTTGGGCACTTGTCGGTACCCTCGGCTACCTTGGTCGGTGAAAGGGAGGAAGGGGATTATCCGAGATGAGCGGACAAGGCGTCGTGCGACAGCGCAAGGGCCCGGCGGCGGAGAAGCCGCGCGGCGCCGCGGCGGCGGAGAAGACGGCGGCTAAGGGCGTCAAGGCGGTGACCGCCGCGAAGACGCGCGGTGCCGGCCGGGCCGCGGGCGGCGGCGGAGGTGGCGGCGGCAAGAGCGAGCCGGGCGGCGGGCGCGGGGAGCCTGCCGTGACGAAGGTCCCGCTCGCGCTGCGGCTGACCGACCGGCAGTGCCGGATCATCGAGGTCATCCAGGACTCGATCGACCGCCGCGGCTACCCGCCGTCGATGCGTGAGATCGGCGAGGCGGTCGGCCTGAACTCGACCTCCTCCGTGCGCCACCAGCTGGTGGTGCTGGAGAACAAGGGCTTCATCCGGCGCGACCCGAACCGCCCGCGTGCCTACATCGTGCGCGGCCCGAGCGACCCGACCCAGTCCTGGCGGGCCCGGATGGCGCAGACCGCGCCGCAGGGCGGCCAGCCGGCCGCCGCCGCGGGCGACCATCCGCAGGGCCGGATGCAGTCGGCCATCTCCACCCTCGGCAGCTCGATGGCCGCCGGCGCCCAGTCCGCCCTCGCCGCGCTCGGCGCCCTCGGCGGCTCCGTCGGCGCGATGGAGTTCGTCCCGCTCGTCGGCCGGATCGCGGCCGGCGGCCCGATCCTGGCGGAGGAGTCGATCGAGGAGCTCATCCCGATGCCGCGGGCCATGGTCAGCGACGGCACGCTGTTCGCGCTCACCGTCGTCGGCGACTCGATGATCGAGGCCGGGATCATGGACGGCGACACCGTGGTGGTGCGCCAGCAGCAGTCCGCCGAGTCGGGCCAGATCGTCGCCGCCATGATCGACGGCGAGGCCACGGTCAAGCAGCTCAAGATCCAGCGCGACGAGGGCCGGTACGAGGTCTGGCTGATGCCGCGCAACCCGAGCTACGACCCGATCCCCGGGGACAACGCGGTGGTGCTCGGCCGCGTCGTGACGGTGATGCGGCGGCTGTAGCGCAGCCGCAGGGCGAGGACGCGGTCGGTGGCGCGCTCGGTGGGTTCGGCAGGCTCGACGGCTCCTGTGGTGGGTGAACCGGCGAGCGTGGCCTCGAGTGCTCGACTGCTCGAGTGAGTGTTGCTGTGGGCTGACGGTGGGCGGCGAGCGGTGGTGGTCGCCCACCCGGCGGCGTGCCGACGTGGCCTGATACGCAGGCACGACGCCGGATCGTTGAGAGCCAGCTCCGGCTGACGCCACGATAGGTCGCGCGTCATCGGGCTGAGCTCCCGAGCCGACGAGTCTCCAGACGTCATCCGCCATCAGGCCACGAACCGTCTGGCCCGCGCGCGGGCCCGGGGGGCTCAGGCGTCAGTCGCTGCTGAGGGCGGCGGCGCGGCGCCGTGCCAGGTCGCCGCCGATGGCGCCGCCTGTGGCGACGGCGGCCAGGCCGAGGAGGCCGAGCTTCTGGCCGAGCCGGTGGCGGCCGCCGCAGCGGGCGACGATCGAGCTGATGTACAGGACGAGGCCGACGGAGTTGGCGACGGCGTGGACCGCGCCGATGCGCTTCGTGTCGGGGTTGAACTCGGCCCAGTCGGCCAGGCCGGTCACCGCGGCGGGGACGGCGGCGATGACGCCGAGGACGGTCAGGTCGCGGGCCTCTTCCGGCCGACCGGCCAGGTCCATGATGCTCGCGGCCATCCAGGAGCCGACCGGCAGGTGCACGAGCGGCTGGTGCACGGGGTGGCCCAGCCAGCCGACACCGCTGAGCTTGTGCCGGATGCCCTCGGGGATCTGGCCCGCGATCTGCTCGAGGGGCCCGACGACCTGGTCCAGCGAATCGGTCTGTCCGACGCTGTCGAGGGCGGTGGGCAACGCGGTTGAGCGAGCGTCTGTCATGGCGACGGGGTACCCGCGAAAAATCGGACAAATCGGCGCGTTAGCGCTATCGGGTGTTCCCGGGCGCATCGAGACCGAGTGGGCCACCCGGATAGCCGCCAAGCCGACGATAGGGACGACGACGGCGAGGACGGGGACGGGACGCCGCAGAGCCGTGAAACGCGGCCGCGCCTGCAGCCTGCGCTGGCTCCCGCCTACTCCTTCTCCTCTTCCTTCTTCTCGCGGTCCTTGGCCGCCTCGTCCAGCCTGCGGAGCGCGGCGTAGACCGTCTCGGAGTCGCTGGTCGGCCAGAAGTCGGGCAGGCCCGCGCGCAGGAAGCTGCCGTAGCGGGCGGTGGCGAGGCGGGAGTCGAGGACTGCGACGACTCCGCGGTCGGCGGAGGAGCGGATGAGGCGGCCGGCGCCTTGGGCGAGCAGGAGGGCGGCATGGGAGGCGGCGACGGCCATGAAGCCGTTGCCGCCGTTGCGGGCTACCGCTTCCTGGCGGGCGGTGGCCAGCGGGTCGTCGGGGCGGGGGAACGGGATGCGGTCGATGATGACCAGCTGGCACGAGCTGCCGGGGACGTTCACGCCCTGCCACAGCGACAGCGTGCCGAACAGGCAGGCCTTCGGGTCCTCGGCGAAGCGCTGGATCAGCTGCGGCAGCGAGTCCTCGCCTTGGCACAGGACGGGCAGTCCCAGATAGTCGAGCCGTCCGCGCATCTCCCTGGCCGCGAGGTCGGCGGCGCGCATGGACGAGAACAGGCCCAGCGTCCGGCCGCCTGCGGCGGCGATGAGCTCCGCGATCTCCGAGAGCTGCTCCTCGCCGAGTTCACGGCCGGGCGCGGACAGGTGCTTGGCCGTGTAGAGGATCCCCTGCTTCGGGTAGTCGAACGGGGAGCCGACGTCGAGGGCTTGCCAGGGGATGGGGTGGTCGGCGTCGGCGTCGGAGCCGGTGGCGGTGGTGTCGTCGTCAGCCCCGGCTGGGGCGGTGTCAGTGGCGGCCGCCGGGGCACGCTCGGGGCGCGCTTCGAGGCGGTCGGCGCGCTCGGCGGCGTACAGGCCGAGGGAACCGGCGACGTTGTCGAAGTCGCCGCCGATCTTCAGCGTGGCCGACGTCAGCACGGCCGGGGTGCGGGCGAACAGTCGATGCCGGAGCTGCTGCGCCACCGACAGGGGGGCGATGCGCAGGGCGGTGGAGCGCTCGCCGCGGTCGAGCCAGACCACGTCGTACTCAGAGCTCTGCAGCAGCCGGTCGGCGAGCTCGAAGATCTGCTCCACGCCCGCCTGGGCCTGCCTGCGCGCGCCCTCGTCGCCGCCGCCGGACTTGTCGCGGTTGCGGCCGAGGGCGCTGACAGCCTCGCGGGCCGCGTCGCGGAGCATGGTCAGGGCGTCGGCGAGGGGTTCGGGGAGCTGGGTGAACCGGCCGGCCTCGGCCTCGTCGAGCTCCACGGCGAACTCTGCGGCGGCGAGGTCGAGACGCTGCGAGACGGCTTCGTCCAGCTGGCGGTGGCAGCGGCGGGCGGCGCGCTCGGCCAGGCCCGCCGTCAGCTCGCCGGAGTCGGCGCCGGTGGCGCGGGAGACGAGCTCGTGGGCCTCGTCGATGATGACGGCGTCGTGCTCCGGCAGGACCTTGATCTCGCCGTCGAAAGTGTCGATCGCCAGCAGCGCGTGGTTGGTCACGACGAGGTCCGCGGCGCGGGCTCGCTCGCGGGCGGCTTCGGCGAAGCAGCTGGTGCCGAACGGGCACTTGCCGGCGCCGAGACACTCGCGGGAGCTGACCGAGACCGCGGTCCACACCCGGTCGGGGACGCCGGGGGCCAGGTCGTCGCGGTCGCCGGTGTCCGTCTCCTCGGCCCAGTCGCGCACCCGCAGCACGTGCCGGCCGAGGTCGGACAGGGCCTTCGGGTCGAACAGGCCGTCCTGCTCCTCCTCGTCCCCGGCCGAGTTGATCTTGTTCAGGCAGACGTAGTTGTTCCGGCCCTTGAGCAGGGCGAACTCGGGCGCGCGGCCGAGCAGCGGAGCGAGCGCGCCGCTGATCAGGGGCAGGTCGTGGGCCACCAGCTGGCGCTGCAGGGCCAGGGTGGCGGTGGCCACGACGACGCGGCGCTCCTTGCGGGCCAGGGTGTGCGCGATCGCCGGGACCAGGTAGGCCAGCGACTTGCCGGTGCCGGTACCGGCCTCCACCAGCAGCGGGTCACCCTGCGCCATCGACTCGGCGACGGCCTTGGCCATCTGCTGCTGGCCCGGTCTGGGCGTGCCGCCGACCGCCGCCACCGCCGCGTCGAGCAGTTCGTCCAGAGCAGGCTTTCCCATGGCGGACAAGCCTACGGGGTGGTTCCGACACCGTGTACCGGCCTCGTCACCTCAGCCGCCGCACCGGCCGCACCCACCCCGCCGACCTCTCCAGCCGGCCGCCCTCGTCAGGTGGTCCCGCCGGCGATGCAGCCGGGGCCGGTGGAAGTCGGGCTCGGCTCCGCGGACTCCTGGGTGAGCAGGTTGCCGGTGGCGTACGGATCCAGCGAGCCGGTCTCGTTCGGGAGCGCGCCGTTGTCGGTGAACTGGGGGTTGACGTAGCCGTCGTACTGGAAGCACTGGTCGTTGGCGAACTGGTCGTGGTAGTTGTCGATCCAGGCCTTGTCCGGGTTCACCTCGTAGCCGGCGTTCGGGTTCACGACCTCGATCTCGACGGTCCGGTGCACCACGACGCGCTGATGGTCCGAGGTGTCGCCGGAGACCGGGGCGACCGCGTAGACGAACGAGTAGTTCGCGGTCAGCTCGACGGCGTCCTTGTGCGAGCCGGCGGCTTCCGACATCGAGCCGGACACCTTCACGGTATGCCCGAGCAGGGTGGTCGTCTTGGGGTTGAAGCGGGTCAGCAGGTCGGTCGGGTCGTTCTGGTAGCTCGGGTGGGCGAGGTCCTTCGTGAGTTGCTTGGCCATTCCGCTGGCCGGGTCGAGCAGCTTCGTATAGTCCGCGGTGGATCCGCCGTCGAGGATCGTGGCGTCGAGGTTGCCGGCGGCCATCACCTTGTACAGGAGCTGGTAGCCGGCGGCCACGTCGCTCTTGCTCACGCCGTTGAGCGCCTTCGCCGTCGGGACGACGAATCCGGCCTCGTTGTTCTTCCAGTCGATCGCCGGGGAGCCGGCGAAGTACGCGTCGTCCGGGTCGGCGTAACTGGGCGACGGGCTCGGCGAGGGGCCGGTGTCGGCCCACGGCGCGGCGGTGCCGGCCGGGGACATGTTCAGCGGTGGCACGGTGCCGTGGCTGTCTTTGCCGGTCGCGTAGAAGCCGGCGCCGAGCAGGCCGACGACCACGACGAGGGCGATCGGCTTGCCTATTCGCCTGCGCCGACGAGACTTGGTCTGCACGCTCTTGTAGCTCTCGCCCCAGGATTCCCCCCGCGCCGAGCCGGCCTTGCTCGACGGCGTCAGCGTGGACGGGCCGTCAGCGCGCCAGGCCACCGGCTTCGGCGGGTTGACCGACCATTCGGCCCGCAACTGCCGGGTGCGGGCCGACTCCTCCTTGGCCGCTTTGCCGCTTACGGCCGAGCCGTCGATCTCAGCCACCATCCGCGCGAAACGCTCGTCCACGGACAGGCCCGCGTCCTCGGGGCCGGGGCCCTCGGACTCCGCCCCGGGCGGGTCTTTGCGATCTGACATCTATTCAATTCTCAATTCGCTGGCTGCCGCGGGCGAAGCGACCTAGCCCGCTAACGGATTCAGGACGCTACCATACGGCTCCACGTGCGGCCGTGTGGAGCGATCCCGATATCCATCGAGCAACAATCGATTGCGATTCAGGCACAGTCGGTCGATCTCCGGGGTGGCGAGATCGAACAGCGCGTAACGCTCGGCGCGCTCGGGGAACCGGGCCCGGTACGCGGCCATCTCGACCCGCACGGCGGCCCAGAAGCGGTCCGAGGGGACGCCGAGGTGCTGCTCGAGCAGGTCCGCGAGGTAGCGGAAATGGCCCACGAACAAGGCCCCGTGCAGGAACTGGCACAGGTACGCGGGCTGCTCGCGCAGCAGCACGGCGGCCGCGTCCTCCGGCAGGGAGGCGAGTTCGGGCAGGTCGACGGCGGCGATGTTGACGTCGTCGACGAAGTCCTTGATGGCCAGGCGGGTCGGGCATTCGTCCTGGTCGAACACGACGACCGCGTTCTCCCCGTGTGGAGAGAACGCCGTGCCGTACGCGTAGAGGAAGTGCAACAGCGGCGGAAGGATCGCGTGCAGCAGCAGCGCAAGCCATTCCGGCGCGGACTTGCCCGAGCGCCCGATCAGTTCCGTCACCAGCGGGCGGCCGTCCGCACCGATCGAGAGCAGCGATGCCAGGGTCCTGGCCCGCTCCCCCGGCTCGAGCGCCGGCGGCAGCGGCTCGCGCCAGATCGCGCCGAGCAGCTCGTGGTACTGATACGGGATGTTCGGCATCCGGTCGAGCACGCCGTGCCGCACCGTCACCGACGCGGTCTCGCCGAGCAGGATCACCCGGCAGTCCGCGGACAGGAACGCGTCCGCCGCGGCCAGGCCCTTGAGCCAGGCGGTCACGGCGGGGGCGGCCAGGGTCCGCTCGGTGGGCAGGCCGCGCCAGACCATCGTGTTGAGGATCGAGAGCGGCAGCTTCACGTGCCGGCGGCCGGGCCGGCTGATGTTGCTGAAGGTGCGGATCGACTGCTGCGGCAGGTAGACGTCGTCGCCCTCGCCGAGGAACACCATCCGGGCGTCGGACAGCTCGGCGCCGAAGAGCGTCTGGACCATCTCATCCCACTGCCACGGGTGCACCGGCAGCCACCAGTACCGGGCCGGGTTGCAGCCGCGCCGGATCAGCTCGGCGCCGAAGCGCACCCGCTCGGCCGGCGAGAGCTCCTCGGTGTAGAGGCGGCGGGCGGTCAGGCCCGGCACGGCGCGGTAGTCGGCCACGTCGTCGCGCACGGCGATCCACATCAGCCGGCCCGGCACCCGCGACTCGGGCGCGTAGAGCTCGGTGTCGGAGACGGAGAAGCCGAGCCGGCCCTTGTTGAACGCGATCCACGGGTGGCCGGTCTGGCAGCCTTCGAGCTCGGCGTAGCCGAAGTCGGCGAGCTCCTTGGCCGAGTGGCGGGCCCGCTCGGCGATGCGCACGTCCGCGGCGAGGGTGGCGGCGAACTCGCGCACGAGGTGGCCGGCCGTGTCGCCGGCCAGGCCCAGGGTGCCCTGGGCGTCGGCGAGGAACTCGAGCGGGTCGGCGGCCGGATGCCCCTCCCGGCGCAGCGATCCGGGCTCGACGAACCAGCACCCGTATGCGCCGCGGCGGGCGCGGAAGGCGTACTCGGTGCGGATGGGCGAGGCGGCCGGGCCGGCCGCCTCGTCGACCGCGGCGTGCACGGTGAGCCGGTACCAGCCGTTCTCGCCGGGGACCGCCTCCGGCGAGATCAGCTCCTCGTAGGCGAACTCGCCGAGGGTCTTGGCCAGCAGGTCCCGGCCGGCCGCGCGGCGCAGCAGGGCCGGGTCGGTCTCAACCGCGATCCGGGGACGCGGGGGCGGCGTCATCGACTCCGGCCGGCGCTGCGCCGGAGTCGGCGAGATCGGCGGGATCGGCGGGGCCGAGCGGGGCGCCGGGGTCGCCGGCGCCGGGCTCGAGGCCGTCGGCTCCGCGGGCCCCGGGCTCGCCGGCGCCGCCGTCGGTCCCGTCGCCTGCCGCTCGCTGCCGTCCTCGGCGCAGGGCCGCGGGACGCAGGGCTCCGGCGACGTCGACGGCGCCGCTGAGGGGGTGGGCTGTGCTGCGGGTACGTCGCTCACGGCGGTCCTCCGGCTGGCTGGGGATCTGCGGTTGGGACGGCTGCGGGGCGGCCGGCCGGTCCGCGGCGGGGCGTTGGGCGTGCCGGGGCCGGCCGGGCGCGGCCGGGGTGGGCCGGATCCCCGGGTCGGCGGCCGCGGCCGCGGCGGGGGTGAAACTGGTGTGCGCGGTGCGGCGGGGCAGCCGGTAGACCTCGCGGCCGGCCACCGCGTTGAGGATCACGGCGGCCCGGAACGCGCCGAGGCCGAGGTCGGGGGTGCCCACGCCGTGCGTGTGCAGCTCGGCGTTCTGGACGTAGAGCCCTGCGTCGGTGCCGGTCAGCGCGACCCGGTGGTCCCGGCCGATCACCGGACGGCCGCGGGAATCGCGCAGCACGAGGGCTTCCATCGGGGCGAGCAGGGTCGGCTGCCGCGGGGCGTAGCCGGTGGCCAGCACGAGCCGCTCGGTGGTGACGGTGCAGGAGCCGCGGCTGCGGGTGTGGACGAGGTCGATCTCGAGGCCCGCCGGGTCGTCTTCGCCCTCGTGCACCCGCCCGCCGACCGCCTCCACGCCCGGCAGCAGCGTCACGCCGGTGGCGTCGAGGCCGTGCGGGTGGGTGCGCCGGTCGAGCTCGGCGCGGATCTCGGCGAGCGTCTCGGCCGAGACGGCCTTGTAGAGCCGGCCCTGGCCGGCCAGCAGCTGGTCCCGGGTCGGCTCGGCGAGGGCGTGGAAGTAGTCGGTGTGCTCCGGGGTGAAGTGTTCGAGGCCGATCTTCGAGTACTCCATCGGCTCGAAGGCGCCCGAGCGGGTCAGCCAGCGCAGCCGGCGGCCCGGCCGGTGCCAGTCGCGCAGCAGGTCCAGCACGATCTCGGCGCCGGACTGGCCGGAGCCGAGCACGGTCACGTCGTCGGCGGCGCGGATCCAGTCGGCCCGGTGCAGGTAGTGCGCGCTGTGCGCGATCAGCGCGCCGCCGTCTGCGCACAGCTCGCGCAGCGCGGCCGGGACCACGGGCTCGGTGCCCAGGCCCAGCACCACGTTCGCGGCCAGCACCGTGCGCGGCGTGCCGTCCGCGGCGTCGAAGCAGACCACGAATCCGTCCCGGCCGTCGGCCAGCCGGGCCTGGCGGACCGCGGTGACCCGGCAGCCGAAGCGGCAGGAGCCGAGGCCGGCCGCGACGTCGCGGCAGTAGGCCTCGTACTCGATCCGGGGCACGTGCCAGGACTCGCCGAAGTAGAACCCGAAGAGCCGCTCGTGCTCGCGCAGCCAGGCCAGGTAGCCGTGCCGGCTGGTCGGGTCGACCAGGCTGACCAGGTCGGCGAGGAAGGGCACCTGCAGGGTGGCGCCGTCCACCATCATCCCGGGGTGCCAGCTGAAACCGGGATTCTCGTCCAGGAACAGGCAGCCGAGGCCGGGCACCGGCTCGGCGAGGGCGGCGAGGGAGAGGTTGAACGGTCCGAGGCCGACCCCGACGAGGTCGTAGAGTTCGGCGCTCAATCCGCCTCCCGCCGGGGTGCGGGCACGCGCAGCATCAAGGTGGCTCGTTTCTCCGGTAGCTCCAGGCTGGCCGCCGCGGTGAACCCGGCGGCGGTGAACGCGCGGATCGAGGCGAGGTTGCGCTCGTCCGGCTCGGCGACGATGCGGCGCGGGGAGCGCGACTGCACGGCGTCCGCGAGCACCCGCAGCATCAGGCTGCCGAGGCCCAGGCCGCGGCAGTCGCCCTCACCGATCAGCAGGTGCACGCCGAGGTCGTCCGGCCGGGCCGGGTAGTGCTCGGAGAGCGGGTCCTCGGCGGCGCGGTAGAGCTCCCAGTAGCCGATCGGGCGGCCGGACAGCCGCGCCAGCATCGGCTCGGTGTGCGGGAGCCCGATCTGCCGGCGCACGTACTCCTCGGTGCGCTCGGGCGGCCCGGCCAGCTCCCAGTAGCGGTCCACCTCCGGGTCGTTCATCCACCGGTGGATCATCGGCAGGTCCCGCTCCGGCTTGACCGGGCTCAGGGTGAACCGGCCGGCCGGGGTGGACAGGTCGTACCACTGGACCGTCGGCGGGGGTGTCGCGGGCGGGGTGGAGGCGGAGGTCATGCGGCCACCCCGCCGGCGCAGGGGTTGGGGATCTCCACGTACACCGACTGGGTGGCCAGCTCGCCGACGAGCTCGTCCAGGCCGGCCGCGCGGGTGAGCAGGTTGCCCTTGCAGCGCAGGGTCGCGGCCGAGGTGATCAGGTCGGTCGGGCGGTGGCCGCGCAGCACGGCGAGCTGCTCGCGGGCGAGGCCGAACAGGTCGCGTTCGGCCGCCAGCCCGGCGCAGCCGAGGGCGCCGACCAGGCCGATCAGGTTGTTGATGCCGACGTAGTAGATCAGCCGCTCGGTGACCACGTCGTCGGCCACGACGGTGGAGCTGGCCCGGCCGAGCTCGGGCTCGCCGGCCAGCTGCGCCAGTTCGGCGATGCGCGAGGCGCGGTAGTAGAACCCTTGGTTGTCCCGGTACCAGCCGGCGCCGGGGAAGCCGTGCTCGTCCAGCTGGATCAGCGTGTTCTGCTGGTGGCCCTCGAGGGTGACGCCGAGTTCGGCGTCCAGCCACAGCATCGGCAGGATCAGCCGTTTGACATAGCGGACGAACCACTCCTCGGCCACCGCGCGCACCGGCCGGTCGGAGCCGGCGGCCAGCGCGCGCAGGTGCGCGGCCAGCTCGTGCGCGGAGCCGTCCGGGGCGATCTCGCCGCGGCCTAGGTCGGTCAGCGCGGCGACGCAGTACACATAGTCGGTCGGCCGGAAAGGCGAGTGGCGGAAGGAGACGTCGAGGCCGCAGATCCCGTCCACGGCCAGGTACGCGGCGTCGGTGAGCATCCGGAAGTCGGGGTGCGCGGCGAGCAGCCGGCTGCCGGCCGAGCCGGCGAACAGGCGGTGCGCCTCGACCCCGCGCACGAGCTCCTTGCGCAGGTTCTCCCGCTTGGAGTTGGTGATGTTCAGGCCCAGCGAGAGCTTGAGCATCACCGGCGCGTCCGGGCGGTAGACCGTGCGCAGCGAGGAGGTGGGGAACCAGCGGGCGCCGGAGCGGCCGCGGTGGCGCAGCCGGCCGTCGGCGAGCAGGTCGCGCACGGCCGGACGGCGCATCAGATCGGCGGCCTGCCAGGGGTGCGCGGGCACGAGCACGCCGTCGTCCGGCAGGGTGCCGCTCAGGAACGCGGACAGGTCCGGCGCGGTCGGGCCGAGCTCGCTCTCCTGCGCGATCAGCTCCCGGTCCACGCTGAACCAGTCGAGCTGGAAGGCGCCGCGCAGCTCGGGGCAGTAGGACGGCTCGGTCAGCCCGTCCCGGCTCTTGGGCGTGGGGTGCAGCGGGTGGCCGGCCAGCAGCGCCTGCTCGGCGGCCAGGAACGGGGTGGTCGGGGCGGCGCCGGGGGCCGCTTCGGCCGGGCCGGGGCGGGCGGCCCGCTCGATCAGGTGCGCCGCGATCCGCTCGGCCGACTCGTCGGCCCGCTCAGCCAGCTGCTCGGCCGCGGCCGCGTGCACCGGGCCCGCCTCGGCCAGGTGCCGGGCCAGCTCGCCCGGGCCGAGTTCGCCGTCCCCGGTCCGGGCCGGGCCGAAGCGGTGCCAGCCGGCCGCGGACCAGTAGCGCACCGGGACGCTCACCCTGACCCGGCCGAAGGTGAGCACCAGCTCGTCGCCGGCCGGGCGGCGCACCCGCTTCTCCCGGATCCAGCAGCGCAGCAGCGTCTCGACGGCCAGCCGGGCGGCCGCCGCGGTCAGCTCCGCGTCGCCCGGCCGGCTCGGCGGGGCGGAGGGGTCTGGCACGGTCTGCGGCTGCGCCACTGGGCTCACGGGCTTTCCTCGGGCGGGAAGGGGTGACGGGGACGGGAGCGGCGGTGTGCGGTGTCAGGTCCCGGGGTGGTCGCGGTCCGCGGCGCTCTGCGCGATCAGGTCGAGCAGGGCGTCGAGTTCGGCCGAGGTGGTCTGCGGGCGCAGCAGGGTCAGTTTGAGCCGCAGCGAGCCCGGGCCGGCCGCGGGCTCGGGCAGCCGGGTGCGGCCGATCACGGCCTTGCCGGCGGCGAGCAGGTCGCGGCGCACCGCGGCGTTGACCCGGTCGGGGTCGCCGCGCCGGGCCCGGTAGCGGAAGAGCACCGTGGTCAGCGCGGGCGGCAGGGCGAGCTCGAACCGGGGGTCGGCTTCGAAGTGGGCTGCGACGTAGGCGGCCTGGCCGAAGCAGCTCTCGATCATCCGGGTGTAGCCGGACCGGCCGTGGTGCCGGCAGGCGGCCAGGATCTTGACCGCGTCGGCCCGGCGGGTGGTGCGCAGCGAGCGGCCGAGCAGGTTCGGGTAGCCCTCCGCCTCGTCGTCGAGATCGCTGAGGTAGGCGACCCGGCGGGCCAGCGGGCCGAGCGCCGTCGGGTCGCGGGTGAGCAGCAGGCCGGCCGGGATGGTCTGCCAGCCGAGCTTGTGCAGGTCCACGCTGGCGCTGTCGGCGAGTTCGAGCCCGGCGAGCATGCTGCGCCGCACGTCCGAGAGCAGCAGCCCGCCGCCGTACGCCGCGTCCACGTGGAACCAGGCGCCGTGGGCGCGCGCGGTCTTCGCGCAGGCCGCCAGCGGGTCGATGGCGCCCGCGTCGGTGGTGCCCGCGGTGGCCACCACGGCCGCGATCCGCTCTCCGCGGGCCGTGACCTCGGCCGCGATCCGGGCGAGCGCGCGCGGGTCGAGCCGGTGGTCGGGTAGCACCGGGACCGGGATGACGGCGCGTTCGCCGAGGCCGAGCTGCGCGGCGGCGCGGGCCAGGGAGAAGTGGCCGAGGGCGGAGGCGAGGATGCGCAGCCGGCCGCACGCGGTCGGGGGCAGGCCGTCGGCGGCCGGCTCGACGCCGAAGCCGCGGCGCACCGCCTCGTCCCGGGCGAGCAGCAGCGCGAGGTGGTTGGACTCGGTGCCGCCGGTGGTGATCGAGCCGGCGCCGGCCGCCCCGAAGGCCAGGGTGCTGAACGCGGCGACGACCTCGTCCTCCATCGCGCTGGGCGCGGCGCTCTGGTCCCACGAGTCCTGCGACGGGCCCAGCACGCCGACCAGCGTGTCCGCGGCCATCGCCACCGGGTCCGGCGGGCAGTGCAGGTGCGCGACGGTGCGCGGATGCGCCGAACGGACCGTCTGTTCGGGCAGGAAGCCGGCCAGCGCGTCGAGCGAGGCCGGACCGAGGCCGAGCTCGGGCAGCACCGGGGTGAACTCCCGGTTCACCCGCTCGGCCAGCGCGGCCGGACCGCCGGGCGGCAGCGGGCGGACCGGGGCGGGCACGAGCGCGCCGAGCATCTGCAGCAGGGCCGAGCCGTCCTGGTGCGGCGCGCCCTCGTCCCCGGCCGGGGCGGGCAGCAGTTCGGCGACGGTGGGAGCCTCGGCGGCGGCGTCCGCGGGCGCCACCGCGCCCGCGTAGGCGGCGGCGGTGGCCAGGACTGACGCCTCGTCGGGCGCGCCCGACTCCGGCTGCGCGGCCCAGTTCATGGCCGCCAGGCGGCGCTCGCCGCCGTGATGGAGTCGAGCACCAGGTCACGCACCTGTTCGGCCTCCAGTTCCGTCATGATCAAAGGGGGTAATAGCCGCAGCACCGCGCCGTGCCGGCCGCCGAGCTCGAGGATCAGTCCGCGCTCGAGCGCCTCCGCGCGCACCCGGCGGGCCAGCCCGGGCGCGGCCGGCCGGGCGCCGAGGGCGTCCGGGGCGGCGTCCTGGTCCACCAGGTCCAGCCCGATCATCAGGCCCCTGCCGCGCACGTCGCCGATCGCGGGCAGGTCCGCGGCCGCGGCGGCGAAGTCCTCGCGCAGCCGGTCGCCGAGCTTGCGGGCGTGCTCGGTGAGGCTGTGCTCGACGATGAAGCGCATGGTCGCGGTGCCGGCCGCCATGGCCAGCTGATGGCCGCGGAAGGTGCCGGTGTGCGCGCCCTCGTCCCAGACGTCGTACTCGGAGCGGTAGACGAGCACCGCCAGCGGCAGGCCGCCGCCGATCGCCTTGGACAGCACCATCATGTCCGGCACCACCTCGGCGTGGTCCACGCCCCACAGCTCGCCGGTGCGGCCGAGGCCGGTCTGCACCTCGTCCGCGATCAGCGGGACCCGGTGCTCGGCGGCGAGCGTGCGCAGCGCCCTCAGCCAGCCGTCCGGGGCCGGGATCACCCCGCCCTCGCCCTGCACCGGCTCGACGATCATGGCGGCCGGCGGGGTCATCCCGCTGCCGGGGTCGTCGAACAGCCGGCGGGCGTGCTCGACCGCGATCCGCTCGCCGGCGATCCCGCCGACGCCGTACGGGCAGCGGTAGTCCTGCGGGAACGGCAGCCGGGTCACGCCCGCGTCCGGCACCCCGGCCACGTTGCGGGCGGCGACGGTGCCGGTGGCGGCCAGAGCGGCCGCGGTCATGCCGTGGTAGGCGCCGGCGAAGGCGACCAGGCCGGAGCGGCCGGTGGCGGCCCGGGCCAGCTTGATCGCGGCCTCCACCCCGTCCGAGCCGGTCGGGCCGCAGAAGTGCAGCTTCGCGTCCTGGGCCAGGCCCGGCGGGAGCAGGCTGAGCAGGGTCTCGGTGAAGGCGTCCTTGACCGGCGTGGCCAGGTCGAGCACGTGCAGCGGGGCGCCGTCGTCGAGGACCCGGCGGATCGCCTGCACCGCCGCCGGGTGGTTGTGGCCGAGCGCGAGCGAGCCGGCGCCGGAGAGGCAGTCGAGGTAGCGGCGCCCGTCGGCGCCGTACACCGTCATGCCCTCGGCCCGGACCGGCACCACCGGCAGATGCCGAGCGTAGCTGCGGGCCGCCGACTCCCTGGCCCGCTGTCTGGCCAGCACTTGGTCGGGATCGCAAAGCTCTTCGACGCTCAAGGCCTGCCCTCACTGACGCATCATCAGAAGATCGTTGTGAGGCTAGCCTTACCCAGTGGCGGTGACCGAGTCAAACCCGCGTCACTACGGCGAGTGACAAATAACAAGAGCACCACTGAATGGACCGGCCCGCGATCATGGCGATCGCGGGCCGGGTGGAGCGGGAATGCCGATGCCCTAGTTGAGGAACTCGCCCATCGCGGCGTGCAGCTGGGCGTCCACCCGGGCCAGCACCCGGGTGCCGGTCTCCAGGTGCGTCTCGCTCAGCAGCTCGCCGTGCTCGTGGATCCGGGAGAGCAGGTCGCCGCGGCCGTACGGGATCACCGCGTCCACCTCGAACTCGGGGCGGGGCAGGTCTGCCTCGATCGCGGCCAGCAGCCCCTCGATGCCCTCGCCGGTGCGGGCCGAGACCAGCACCGAGTGCGGCTCGCGCCGGCGCAGCCGGGCCACCGTGTCCGGGTCGGCCGCGTCGGCCTTGTTGAACACCACGATCTCCGGCACGTCGGCCGCGCCGATCTCCTGCAGCACCTCGCGCACGGCGGCGAGCTGGCCCTCGGGGTCGGGGTCGGAGATGTCCACCACGTGCAGGATCAGGTCCGCCTCGATGACCTCCTCGAGGGTCGAGCGGAACGCCTCCACCAGCAGGTGCGGCAGGTGCCGGACGAACCCGACGGTGTCCGCGACGGTGTAGCCGCGCCCGCCGGCCGTCTCGGTCCGGCGCACGGTCGGGTCGAGGGTGGCGAACAGGGCGTCCTCCACCAGCACGCCCGCCCCGGTGATCCGGTTGAGCAGCGAGGACTTGCCGGCGTTGGTGTAGCCGGCGATGGCGACCGAGGGCACCGCGTTGCGCCGGCGCTCGTGCCGCTTCGCGTCACGGCCCTTGCCCAGGTCCGCGATCTCCCGGCGCATCTTGGCCATCTTCTCGCGGATCCGGCGGCGGTCCAGCTCGATCTTCGTCTCACCGGGACCGCGGGTGGCGATGCCGCCGCCCCCGGCCGTGCCGCCGCCGCCCATCTGGCGGGAGAGCGACTGGCCCCAGCCGCGCAGCCTCGGCAGCATGTACTGCATCTGGGCCAGCGCGACCTGCGCCTTGCCCTCCTTGGACTTGGCGTGCTGGGCGAAGATGTCGAGGATCAGCGCGGTCCGGTCGACCACCTTGACCTTGACCACGTCCTCGAGGTGGATCAGCTGGGCCGGGGTGAGCTCTCCGTCGCAGATCACGGTGTCCGCACCGGTCTCGGCGACGATGTCGCGCAGCTCTTTGGCCTTGCCCGAGCCGATGTAGGTGGCCGGGTCGGGCAGGTCGCGGCGCTGGGTGACGCCCTCGAGCACCTCCGAGCCCGCGGTCTCGGCCAGCGCGGCCAGCTCGCGCAGCGACGCGTCCGCGTCGGCGGCGGTGCCGGAGGTCCACACGCCGACCAGCACCACGCGCTCGAGGCGCAGTTGCCGGTACTCGACCTCGGTGACGTCCTGAAGTTCGGTGGACAGGCCCGCGACACGCCGCAGGGATTGCCGATCGGCAAGGTCGAACTGCTCGCCGTCGTAGTCGTTCCCCGCAGCGTTCCGGATCTGGTACTCGGAATCGACTTCGTAACGGGAGTTGGTCATCTGTGCCTTTCAGCTTCGGTGTCTGTGTGCCGCGGCCGTCACCGAAGTGATCGGACGGTTCCGCGTCCCTGCGATGGTGACACGCCCGAGACGGGCGCGGCACGTCGTTTTCCGGCGCGCACGCGACACGGCCTCGCCCCGCGAGCTGCGCGGGACGAGGCCGTGGTCGGATCTGTGGGGCTGACGTTCAGCGCAGTGCCAGCTGGGGGACCTGGCCGCCGCCCACCGGCAGGCCGCCGGCGGTCAGACCGCCCGGTAGCACGACAGGGTAGGCGAGCAGGTTCGGTGTGCCGGTCATGGCGCCGACACCCGCGGCCGCGGGCACCCGGCGGGTGACCGGACGGGCCGCCGGACGCGTCCCGGGGCGCACGGCCCCGCGCGGCACCGGCTTGGCCAGCGGCATGCTCTTGACGGCACCGGAACCGGCCGCGGCACCCACTCGCGCGGTGGGCACCGGCGCGGCCACGCCGATGCGCTCGGATTCGAGCTGGGCTGCCAGCTCCGCCGCGGCGAGTTCGATGGAGACCTCGCGCAGCACTTCGGAAAGGCGGGCCTGCAGGGCGTCGCAGATCGCCGCGAGCAGCTCCGAGGACGGCTCCTTCTGGCCGCGCTCGATCTCGGAGAGGTACCCGGGCGAGATTCTCGCCGCGGCGGCCAGCTGCCGCAGGGTACGGCCTTCGTCCTGGCGCTTGCGCCGCAGCACATCGCCGAGCAGGCGACGGATCAGGATCATGGCGTCGCTCCCTCCCTCTCGTGAACTCGTCGTCGGTCATTCGGCGGTTGCCCGTTCCTCGCGCGCTCTCGCACGCGGTGATCGGACCACCGGCGTCACGCGGAGCGGCTTTCGGCCACCGTACCCGCTCCAGGTCCGGTATTCACCGGCCGGAGGAAAATTTCTTTCGTCCTCCGCCGCCGCCCTGCTCCTCCGGGGTGGACACCGACGAGGTGTCCGCCCTCGTGGGCGCCGTGCCGATCCCGTCGTCCCGCACGCTCCGCCCACATCCTGCAACGGCCCGGACCCCGGGATGATTCCCTCGGGCACCGGTGGCCTCGCCGGCGGGCGCGCCGGTCTGCTTACTCTAAGACGTGCCACGGACGCTACCGGTTCATGCGCGAGCCGGGAAATCTTTTGTCTAGGCGTTACCCTGCGGCCCACGATGTGAGATGCGCCACCGCATGCGCAAGCGCCAGCCGGGTCGTCTCCCGTTGGATCGCGGCCCGATCGCCCGCCAGCCGGGCCGGCACCACCAGCACCTGGTCCGGGTCCGGGCCGACCACCGCTACGAAGACGGTGCCCACGGGCTTGCCGTCCTGCTCGTCCGGACCGGCCACACCGGTCGTGGCGACGCCCACGTCCGCACCGCACACCCGGCGCACGCCCGCGGCCATCTGCCGGGCCACCTCCGGGTCGACCGCGCCGGCCCGGCTCAGCAGGCCGGCGTCCACGCCGAGCACGCTCGCCTTCAGGTCGGTGGCATAGGCGGTGACCGAACCGCGCAGCACGGCCGAGGCACCCGGGACGGCGGTGAGCGCGGCGGCCACCCGGCCGCCGGTGAGCGACTCGGCCACGGCCACCGTCAGCCGGGCCCGGCGGGCCGCGGCCAGCAGCTGGAAGGCCGGATCCTCCCGGCTCCCCGGCTCCGGCTCCGTCTGCTCGGGCTCCCGGCCCGGCTGCCCGGTCACCGGTGTCCCGTTCCGGCGCGCAGCCGCACGGCCCGCGCCACGTAGTCGAGTCCGGTGCCGACCGTCAGCGCCAGCGCGGCGGCCATCACCACCGTGGCGCTCCACTGCAGCCAGGCCACACCGCCGAGCGGCAGCACGTAGAGGAAGATCGCCAGCGACTGGAGCACCGTCTTGAGCTTGCCGCCCGGGCTCGCCGCTATCACCCCGTAGCGGATCACCCAGAACCGCATGAGCGTGATGCCGATCTCGCGCACCAGGATGACCACGGTCACCCACCACCACAGCTCGTGCAGCAGGCTCAGGCAGATCAGCGCCGCGCCGATCAGCGCCTTGTCCGCGATCGGGTCCGCGATCTTGCCGAAGTCGGTGATCAGGTTGTGCTTGCGGGCCAGCTGGCCGTCCAGCCGGTCGGTGGCCGAGGCGAGGAAGAAGACCGCCGCGGCGATCAGCCGCCACAGCGTGCTGTGCCCGCCGTCGTGCATGAGCGCCGCGACGAACAGCGGCACCAGCACGATCCGCACGATGGTGAGGATGTTGGCGATGTTCAGCAGCGGCACCGGCGGCGGCGCCGGGTGGGCGGCCGGCTCCAGGCGGCGCTCGGCCGGGGTGGTCAACGGCGGCCCGTCGCGGCGTCGCCGACGGGCTTGGCGAACAGGTCCACGCCCTCGCTGCCCACCACCACGGCGTCGACGAACTCGCCGACCCGGAAGCGGTACTCGGCGCCCTCGATGCGCACCGAGCCGTCCACTTCCGGACCCTGGTGCCCGGCGCGCCCCTCGGCGAAGTCCGGCTCGACCTCCTCGACCAGCACCCGCACCTGCTCGCCGATCCGCTCCGCGGCCCGCCCGGCGACGAGGTCGTCGGCCAGGTCGGCCAGCTCCGCGGCCCGCTCGTCGATCAGGTCCTGGTCGAGCTTGTCGGCGAAGGTGGCCGCCTCGGTGCCGTCCTCGTCCGAGTAGCCGAAGACGCCGATGGCGTCCAGCCGGGCCTCGGTCAGGAAGCGCTCGAGCTCGGCGTAGTCCTCCTCGGTCTCGCCGGGGAAGCCGACGATGAAGTTGGACCGCGCCCCGGCCGCCGGCACCTGCTCCCGGACCGAGGCCAGCAGCTCCAGGAACCGGTCGGTGTCGCCGAAGCGGCGCATCCGCCGCAGCACGCCGGGGGCGCTGTGCTGGAACGAGAGGTCGAAGTAGGGCACCACCTTGGGCGTGGTGGCCAACGCGGTGATGAGGCTGGGGCGCAGCTCGGCCGGCTGCAGGTAGGAGACCCGGATCCACTCCAGCGCGTCGATCGCGGCCAGTTCCGGCAGCAGCGTCTCGAGCAGGCGCAGGTCGCCGAGGTCCTTGCCGTACGAGGTGGAGTTCTCACTGACCAGCACGACCTCGCGCACGCCCTGGTCGGCCAGCCAGCGGGCTTCGGCCAGGATGTCGGCGGGGCGGCGGGAGAGGAACGCGCCGCGGAACGAGGGGATGGCGCAGAACGAGCAGCGCCGGTCGCAGCCGGAGGCGAGCTTGAGCGGCGCCGAGGGGCCGTCGCCCAGTCGCTGCCGCGGGACGCGCGGGCCGGAGGCCGGTGCGACGCCTTCGGGTAGATCGGACACCGCGACTGCCGGGACGGCCGCCTGGCGCTCGACCGGGGTGAGCGGCAGCAGCCTGCGGCGGTCGGACGGGACGTGTGCCTCGATGTGGCCGCCGCCGAGGATGGTGCGCAGCCGGTCGCCGATGTTCTGGTAGGAGTCGAAGCCGAGCACCGCGTCGGCCTCGGGCAGCTCGTCGGCCAGCTGCTTGCCGTAGCGCTCGGCCAGGCAGCCGACCGCGACCACGGCCTTGGTCGCGCCGCCCCGGCCCTTGAGGTCGGAGGCGGCGAGCAGGGTGTCGATCGAGTCCTTCTTCGCGGCGTCGACGAAGCCGCAGGTGTTCACGACGGCGATCTCGGCGTCTTCGGCCTCGTCCACCAGCACGAACCCGTCCGCGGCGAGCCGGCCGGCCAGCTCCTCGGAGTCGACGTCGTTGCGGGCGCAGCCGAGCGTGATCAGAGCGACCTTGTGCGGCGCGGGCGTCGCTTCGTCAGGCAGCGTGGACGGCGGGGTGGTGGAGCTGGGCATAGGACAAGACTATCCGGACAACGCGGGACGACGCTCACACGCCGTCGCCCGCAGACGCGCACGCGGGCCTCAGAGCTGTCCGGCGGGCCCGAAGCTCGCCGTCACCACTTGCCCTTCGGTGCCCGCGACCGGCAGTGCCTTGCCGTTGAGCTGGATCGCCACCCCGGCCGCGTCGCCGAGCGTGACGTCGAGGCGCGAGGTGTCGGTGAACTCCTTGGTCTGCCCGGCGGCGAGCACATCCCAGTACAGCTGCTGCCCGGCGGCGTTGGTCACCCCGACCCACACCGGCGCGGACTTGACCGTGATCTTCAGGTCGACCGGGGCTTTGGGCGCGGGCGCGACGGACGGGGCAGTGCTAGGCGCCTTGTTGGTGAGCATCTGCGTCTGCGGCTGCGCAGCCCGGGCGGCGTTGGCCGCGCCGGCGTCCGAGCTGTTGTTCGGCCACAGCTGCACGGCCGCGACCAGACCGACCGCGCCGACCGCGCCGAGCAGGGCCAGCGACCAGTTCGGGCCGGACTTCGTCGGGACCTTCGAACCGCCCATGAACGCCGCGGGCGTCTGGTTCTGCGCCGCGCCCTCGGCCGCGACCGGGTCCACCAGCCGCGCCGCCGAACCCGAGTCGGCGTCGGTGTAGTCGAGCCGGCGCGGCTGCCTGAGCACGGGCAGCTCCGGCGGCGGCGTCGCGCCGGACATCGGCACCAGCGAGGGCACCGCGCCGGGCACGATCGTGGGCAGCACCGCGCGGGCCCGGTTGGTCGCGGCCTGCCGCTTGTCCCTGCGCTCCGAGCCGAGCGGCCGGGCCGGGCGGGCGACCGGGGCCGCGGTGCGCGGCTTGCGCAGGTCGCGCTTGGTCAGCGGGGGCAGGTGCACCGTGCCGTACATCTCCAGCAGCGGCTCCGGATCGAGTCCGACCGCCTGGGCGTACGCGCGGATGTGGCCGCGCGCGTAGACGTCGCCGCCGCACTGCGCGAACTGGCCCGCCTCCACCCGGCGCAGCGTCTCCGGGGTGATCCGGGTCGCCTGCCCGACCTCGTACGCGGTCAGCCCGCGGTCGATCCGGGCCCGCAGCAACAGTTCCCCGATCGCCCGGTGTCCTGAGTAGTCCTGCTGCTGCGTCATGCCGCCGCCTCCCGTGTGAGTATCCGGACACGCCGGGTCCGGCCGAGCCGGACCGCCGGGCTCCGGACCCGTTTATCTGCTTGCCTTACCGGTTCGTGCCCGGTTCCGGGCGTACCGTCCCCTCCCGGGCCGCGGTTTCCCCCGATTGGCGGGCGCTCCCATGCGCCCGTACCGGCTAACGCGCAGGTGGTCGGAAGGTCACGCCTCGGCGTTGAGGGCGTCGAGCACCTGCTGGAGGTCCTCCGGACGCACCAGCACGTCCCGCGCCTTGGCCCCCTCGGACGGCCCGACCACCCCGCGCTGCTCGAGCAGGTCCATCAGCCGGCCCGCCTTGGCGAAGCCGACCCTCAGCTTGCGCTGGAGCATGGAGGTGGAGCCGAACTGGCTGGAGACGATCAGCTCGGCCGCGGAGACCAGCAGCTCGAGGTCGTCGCCGATCTCCTCCTCCGGCTTCTTCGGCCCGGCCGCGCCCTCGGTCACGTCGGTGCGGTACTCCGGCGTCTCGCGGGCCTTCCAGAACTCGACGACGCCGGCGATCTCCTCGTCCGAGAGGTAGGCGCCCTGCAGCCGGGTCGGCTTGGACGCGCCCATCGGCAGGAACAGCGCGTCGCCCTTGCCCACCAGCTTCTCCGCGCCCGGCTGGTCCAGGATGACCCGGGAGTCGGCCAGCGAGGAGGTGGCGAAGGCGAGCCGGGAGGGCACGTTCGCCTTGATCAGGCCGGTGACCACGTCGACGCTGGGCCGCTGGGTGGCCAGCACCAGGTGGATGCCGGCGGCCCGGGCCAGCTGGGTGATGCGCACGATCGAGTCCTCGACGTCGCGCGGGGCCACCATCATCAGGTCGGCCAGCTCGTCCACGATCACCAGCAGGTACGGGTGCTCGCGGAACTCGCGGTCGCTGCCGAGCGGCGTCTCGACCCGCTTGTCCTTCTCCCGCACGGCCTTGTTGTAGTCGTCCAGGTGCCGGAAGCCGGTCTCGGCCAGGTCGTCGTAGCGCAGGTCCATCTCGCGCACGACCCACTGCAGGGCCTCAGCCGCCTTCTTCGGCGAGGTGATGATCGGCACGATCAGGTGCGGCACGCCCTCGTAGGCGGTCAGCTCGACCCGCTTGGGGTCGACCATGATCAGCTTCACCTGGTCCGGGGTGGCCCGCATCAGCACCGAGATGACCAGGGTATTGATGCAGGTGCTCTTGCCCGCGCCGGTGGCGCCGGCCACCAGGATGTGCGGCATGCGGGTGAGGTTGGCGGTGATGTCGCGGCCCTCGACGTCCTTGCCGAGACCCACCAGCATCGGGTGCGCGTCGCCGACCGCGTCGCTCGAGCGCAGGATGTCGCCGAGCGAGACCATCTCCCGGTCGGTGTTGGGGATCTCGATCCCTATGGCGGACTTGCCCGGGATCGGCGAGAGGATGCGCACGTCGGCCGAGGCCACCGCGTAGGCGATGTTCTTCGACAGGGCCGTGATCCGCTCCACCTTCACCGCCTGGCCGAGTTCGACCTCGTACCGGGTGACCGTGGGGCCGCGGGTGAAGCCGGTGACCCTGGCGTCCACCGAGAACTGCGCGAACACCCCGGTCAGCGACTCCACCACGGCGTCGTTCGCCTTCGACCGGGCCCGCAGCGGCGCGCCCGCGGCCAGCAGCTCCGGCGGCGGCAGCTCGAGCGAGCCGGCGCCGACCGCGGGCCGGGTGATCGGAAGCTGATCCGGCTCGGGCTTGGACGCGCGCGGAGACCTCGGCGCCCGGGTCTTCTTCTGCAGCGGCAGCGGGAGCAGCACGGTCGGCTCGGCCGCGGCCGGCCCGTCGAGATCAGGGTCCTGCGGAAGCTCCGGGTCCACCTCGGGATCGGCCGGCCCGAGCGGCAGACCCCCGACCGCGGCCAGCTCCGTCGGATCGCTGCCGTCCAGCCTCGGGTCGCCGGCCGGCAGCGCCCGGCCGTGGAACGCCGTGTCCAGCATCCGGTCGGCCCGCGCCCGCGCGTCGCGCAGCCGGCCCGGGATCCGGTAGATCGGCGTGGCCGTGGTCACCAGCAGGCCGAAGAAGCCGAGCAGCAACAGCAGCGGGACGGTCAGCCACTGGCTGAGCACGGCGGAGAGCGGCGCCGAGGCGAACCAGCCCAGCCAGCCCGTGCCGTGCCGCATCGCCTCGGCCCCCATCGACGGGGTCGGCGCGCCGCGCGCGATGTGCGTCACCCCGAGCACGCTCAGGCTCAAGCAGGTGAGTCCGATCGCGATCCGCCCGGACTCCTCCACCGTCTCGTTCGGGTGGCGCATGACCCGGATCGCCAAGCCCAGCAGCACCAGCGGGATCACCCAGGCCAGGCAGCCGGCCGCACCGACCACGAAGTCGTAGATGCCGTCGCCCACGACCCCGGGCACCTTGTGGAACACGGCCGCCCCGACGATCAGGCCGGCGGCGATCAGCAGCAGGCCCGCGCCGTCGCGCCGGTGATCGGGATGCAGCCCCTGCCGCTCGGCCGCGCCGGGCGCGACGGCGGCGCCGTCACCGGTGCGGGCGGCCGTATCCGCGGCCCGCACCTTGCGCCCCCTCCCCCGCCGCGCCAGCGCGCCCACGCCGCGGCTGGTGCCGACCCAGAGCATGGTCAGAAAGAGCGTCAGCGCATGGAAGAACAGGTCGACCGGACCGCGCACGGTCGGAGTGGCAGAACCCTTGCCCTTGCCCTTGCCCTTGGCCTTGCCCGCACCGGCGCGCGCGGGCCGCGCAGCCGGCTTCTTGGCCGTGCGCTTCGCCTGCGTACGCTTCGCGGGGGCAGGAGACGGCATGGTTCGAGACTACTGGATGATCACCCGTCAGGCGCGGAACGCGAACAGCGCAAGGCCTTTAAGGTCACGGCGCGCGCCAGAAGCCGCGGCACGTGGCGGAGCGTGGTGCCGCGGCGAACGGAGCGCGTCAGGACAGCGCGTCCAGGGCGCTTCGCAGCCGGCCGAGCCGGCTGCCGAGCGTATCAAGGGTGCTCGTCAGCTCGCTCTTGAGCACCGACTCCGCCGGCCCGTCCGCGGCCAGCTTCTCCAGCGCCCGCGCGTTCTCCTCGACCGCGGCGAGCCGGGCGGCGAGCTCGGCCACCAGCAGCGCGCCGTCGCGCCCGGCCTCGTCCCGCTCGGCGAGACGGTCGGCGAGCAGCTGGGCCTGCTCCTTGAGCAGCAGGTTCTTGCGGTGCAGCTCCACGAACACGGACACCTTCGCCCGCAGGATCCACGGGTCGAACGGCTTGGCCAGGTAGTCCACCGCGCCCGCCGCGTAGCCGCGGAAGGTGTGGTGCGGGCCGTTGGACACCGCGGTCAGGAAGATGATCGGGATGTCCTTGGTGCGCTCGCGCCGCTTGATGTGCGCCGCGGTCTCGAAGCCGTCGAGGCCGGGCATCTGCACGTCCAGCAGGATCACCGCGAAGTCCTCGGACAGCAGGGCTTTGAGGGCCTCCTCGCCCGAGGCGGCGCGCACCAGGGTCTGGTCCAGCGCGCCGAGCACGGCTTCGAGGGCGACCAGGTTCTCCGGGCGGTCGTCCACGAGGAGGATCTTCGCCCGTTCCGTCACCATCGCCTTCGCCTTCCGCCGCGGGCTTTCGGCCGAGGCCGAGCTGCCGTATCGAGCGAACCTTCCGTCCGCGCCTCTACCGTACCCGCCCCGGGCCGTCACTCGCAGTGAGCCAAAGACGAATCAGATCGAGCAATTGCCCGGTGACCACGGGCTTGGTGACGTATTCGGAGGCGCCGGCCTCGATCGCCTTTTCCCGATCCCCCTGCATCGCCTTGGCGGTCAGGGCGATGATGGGCAGGTCGGCGAAGCGCTCCATCCGGCGGATCGCGCGCATCGTGGTGTAGCCGTCCATCTCCGGCATCATGATGTCCATCAGCACCAGGTCGATCCGGTCCGAGCGCTCGAGCATGTCGATGCCCTCCAGCCCGTTCTCGGCGTAGCGCACGGACAGGCCGTGCTGCTCGAGCACGCTGGTGAGGGCGAAGACGTTGCGCACGTCGTCGTCCACGACCAGGACCACCTCGCCGTCGAAGCGGCCGGGGTAGCGGCTCATCCCGTCCAGGCCGAGGTCGCGCGAGCGCGTGACCACGGCGGTGGCGCGCGCGCCGTCGGCCGGGCGGTCGTCGGCGACGCCGAGCAGGCCGCGCTGCTCCGGAACCCGCATCCGCGGCACGCTGATGGCCTGGATCGGCGGCTCCATCGGCAGATACAGCGTGAACACCGAGCCGCGGCCGAGGGTGGACTGCACCGTGATCGCGCCGCCGAGCAGGTGCGCGATCTCGCGGCTGATCGACAGGCCGAGGCCGGTGCCGGCGTACTTGCGGCTGATCGTGCCGTCGGCCTGCTGGAAGGCCTCGAAGATGATCCGCAGCTTCTCCTCGGCGATGCCGATGCCGGTGTCGGCGACCTCGAACGCGACCGCCTTGGGCAGCGTGACGATGTCGTCGCCGTCGCCGACGTGGACCTGCTCGGAGACCGAGATGGTCAGCTCGACGGTGCCCTCCGCGGTGAACTTCGCCGCGTTCGACAGCAGGTTGCGCAGCACCTGCTGCAGCCGCTGCTCGTCGGTGTGCAGCTCGCCCGGGGCGTGCGGGTCGAGCCGGACCGCGAAGTCGAGGCCCTTTTCCGCGGTGAGCGGCCGGAAGGTCGCCTCGACGTACTCGACGAGCGACGAGAGGGCTATCGGCGAGGTCTGCACGTCCATCCGGCCCGCCTCGATCTTGGACAGGTCGAGGATGTCGCTGATCAGGCCGAGCAGGTCGGAGCCGGAGCCGTGGATGGTCTCGGCGAACTCGATCTGCTTGCCCGTCAGGTTGCCCTCGCTGTTGTCCGCGAGCAGCCGGGCCAGGATCAGCAGGCTGTTGAGCGGGGTGCGCAGCTCGTGCGACATGTTGGCGAGGAATTCGCTCTTGTACTTGCTCGCCAGGGCC
Organism: Actinospica robiniae DSM 44927; assembly: GCF_000504285.1. Classification (NCBI taxonomy): domain Bacteria; kingdom Bacillati; phylum Actinomycetota; class Actinomycetes; order Catenulisporales; family Actinospicaceae; genus Actinospica; species Actinospica robiniae. Next base: position 5,082,284 of record NZ_KI632511.1, read on the forward strand.
AGCTGGTCGGCCCGCTCCTGCAGCGCCTGCCGGGCCTGTTCGATCTCGGAGTTCTTGACCTCGATGTCCTTGTTCTGCCGGGCCAGCAGCGCCGCCTTCTCGGCGAGCTCCGCGTTCGAGCGGCGCAGTTCCTCCTGCTGCGACTGGAGTTCCTCGGAGCGCTCCTCGAGCTGCGCGGTCAGCTGCCGCGACTTGGCCAGCAGGTCCTCGGTGACCGAGTTGGCCATGATGGTCTTCACGGTGACGCCGACGGACTCCAGGATCTGGTCCAGGAAGGCCAGCTGGATCTCGGTGAACTGCTCGAACGAGGCGATCTCGATCACCGCGAGCAGCTGGTTCTCGAACAATACCGGCAGCACGATCAGCGAGGCCGGGTCGGCCGAGCCGAGGCCGCTGCCGATGCGCAGGTAGCCGGCCGGCACCCGGGTCAGGTGGATCGGCTTGCGCTGCGCGGCCACCTGGCCGACCAGGCCGTCGCCGAGCCGGAAGGCCACGTCCACGCCGTCGGGGGCGGTCGCGGCCCGGCCGTAGCCGGCCAGCATCCGCAGCCGGCCGTTCTCCAGCAGGTAGAACGCGCCGTGCTGGCCGTCGACCACCGGGGTCAGCTCGGCCATGATCAGCTGGGCCACGGCCGAGGGGTCGCGCTGCCCTTGCATCAGGCTGCTGATGCGGGCCAGGTTGCCCTTGAGCCAGTCCTGGTCCTGGTTGCGCCGGGTGGTCTCGCGCAGGTTCGCGATCATCTGGTTGATGTTGTCCTTGAGCTCGGCCACCTCCCCGGACGTGTCCACGTCGATCTGCTGGGTCAGGTCGCCGCGGGTGACCGCGGTGGCCACCTCGGCGATGGCGCGCACCTGGGTGGTCAGGTTGCCGGCGAGCTGGTTGACCGACTCGGTCAGCCGCTGCCAGGTGCCGGCCACGCCGGGCACGGTGGCCTGGCCGCCGAGCTGGCCCTCGGTGCCGACCTCGCGGGCGACGCGGGTGACCTCCGAGGCGAAGGCGGAGAGCTGGTCGACCATCGTGTTGATCGTGGTCTTGAGCTCGAGGATCTCGCCGCGCACGTCGACGTCGATCTTCTTGGACAGATCGCCCCGGGCCACGGCCGTGGTGACCATGGCGATGTTGCGCACCTGGCCGGTGAGGTTGTTCGCCATGACGTTGACGGTGTCGGTCAGGTCCTTCCAGGTGCCGGCCACGCCCGGGACCTTGGCCTGGCCGCCGAGGCGCCCCTCGGTGCCCACCTCGCGGGCCACCCGGGTCACCTCGTCCGCGAACGCGGAGAGCTGGTCCACCATCGCGTTGATGGTGTTCTTCAGCTCGAGCACCTCGCCGCGGGCGTCCACGTCGATCTTCTCGGACAGGTCGCCCCGGGCCACCGCGATGGCCACCTGGGCGATGCCGCGCACCTGGCTGGTCAGGTTGTAGGCCATGACGTTGACCGTGTCGGTCAGGTCCTTCCAGATGCCGGCCACCCCGCGCACGTGCGCCTGGCCGCCGAGCTGGCCGTCCGTGCCCACCTCGCGGGCGACGCGGGTCACCTCGTCCGCGAACGCGGAGAGCTGGTCGACCATCGTGTTGACGGTCTCCTTCAGCTGGAGGATCTCGCCGCGCGCGTCCACGCTGATCTTCTGGGACAGGTCGCCCCGGGCCACGGCCGTGGTGACCAGGGCGATGTTGCGCACCTGGCTGGTCAGGTTCGAGGCCATCGAGTTCACGGAGCTGGTCAGCTCCTGCCACACCCCGGCCACGCCCGGCACGGTGGCCTGGCCGCCGAGCTGGCCCTCGGTGCCCACCTCGCGGGCGACGCGGGTGACCTCCGAGGCGAACGCGGAGAGCTGGTCCACCATCGCGTTCACGGTGTTCTTCAGCTCGAGCACCTCGCCGCGGGCGTCCACGTCGATCTTCTCGGACAGGTCGCCCCGGGCCACCGCGGTGGTGACCTGGGCGATGTTGCGCACCTGGCTGGTCAGGTTCGAGGCCATCGAGTTGACCGAGTTGGTCAGGTCCTTCCAGGTCCCGCCCACGCCCGGGACCAGCGCCTGCCCGCCCAGCTTGCCCTCGGTGCCCACCTCGCGGGCGACCCGGGTGACCTCGTCGGCGAAGGTGGAGAGCTGGTCCACCATCGAGTTGATGGTCTCCTTCAGCTCGAGCATCTCGCCGGAGACCTCGACCGTGATCTTCTGCGACAGGTCGCCCTCGGCCACCGCCGTGGTCACACCGGCTATGTCGCGCACCTGCGCGGTGAGGTTGCGCGCGGCCGAGTTGACCGAGTCGGTCAGGTCGCGCCAGATGCCGTCGGCGCCGGGCACCACGGCCTGGCCGCCGAGCTGGCCCTCGGTGCCGAGCTCGCGGGTGACCCGGATCACCTCCGAGGCGAAGCCGCTGAGCTGGTCCACCATCGAGTTGATGGTGGCCTTGAGCTCGGCCATCGCCCCCGCGGCCGGGCCCTCCACCTTGCGCGAGAGGTCGCCGTCGGCCACCGCGGTGGTCACCCGCAGCAGCTCGTGCACCTGGTCGGCGAAGCGGTGGCTGGTCTGCTCCATCGAGCCGACCAGGGTGGACCACTCGCCGGGGAACTGGCCGGCCCGCGGTCCGCCCGCGGCCGCCGCGCCGGCCACCTCGGCCCGCACCGCGGAGGCCGCGCCGTCGGCTCCGGCTCCGGCACTCGTCCGGTTCATCCGGTCGATCGCCTCGTGCAGCCGCAGCTGCTGGGCGGCGAGCCGGTTCACCCCGCGCACCTGGCGCAGCAGGTCTCCGCGCAGCGAACGCCCGTCCACCTGCAGCGCCAGCGGCGAGGCGGAGGCCTCGCGCAGCTTGCCCTCGGCGAGCAGCTCGACCACCTGGCCGGACTCCTGCATCGGCAGGACCAGCCCGTCGAGCATGTTGTTGAGCGCGTCCACGGTGCGCTGCCAGGCCCCGGCGCCGGGACCGGGCGCGATCCGCGCGGCCAGCCGGCCGTCGCGTCCGACCGCCTTGGCCACCCGGCCCAGCTCGGCGTGCAGCGCCTGCTCGCGGTCCACGATCTCGTTCACGACGGCGGCCAGCGGGGCGAGCGGCGAAGCCGGACGCACGTCGAGGCGCCGGCGCAGGTCCCCGTCCCGCACCTGCCGTAGGGTGCGCACGGCCTCGGCCAGATCGGCCGCCACCGCCGCGTCCACCCTTGCGTCCGACGCGTTGCCCGCGCGCTGCGTCATCGCCTCTCCTTCGCCTCGAGCGCGAAATCCCGTCCTCGTATCGTATGCCCGTCACCCGGCGGCGCTGTCCGGTTTCGCACGGAATTCCGAATCGTTTGCGGCTTTATCAAGCCCACTTGGAGCCCGGCTCGCCATCCGGGCTTTAGACTGCCGCGATGAGCATGACCCGCGCCGCCGAGTTCGCCGCCGCGCCCGGCGCGGCCAACGAGGCGCGCAGATTCGTCCGGGAAACTCTGGCGCAATGGGATGAAACCGGTCAATACGGAATCGAATCCGTGCTCGACGACACCTTGCTGCTCACCAGCGAACTGGTCACCAACGCCGTCGTACACGCCGGCACCGCCGCCGCCGTCACCTGTGAGCTGCGCCACGGCGCGGACGGCGAGCCGGCCGCGATCCGGATCGAGGTGGCCGACCGCCACCCCGGCAAGGCCCTGCCCGCGCCCCGTCCGCCGTCCGCCCGCGAGGCGATGGCCGAGCTCGAGGACGGGCACGGCGTGCCCGAGGCGCCGGAGCAGGGCTGGGGCCTGTACCTGACCGCGCATCTGGCCGACGCCTGGGGCGTGCAGTACTCGCGCACCTCGAAGCAGGTCTGGTTCGACCTGCCGCTCCCGGCCCGCCAGGGCGCGCCGGCCTCGACGCCCCCGGCCGTGCCCGGGCTGGACGGCGCGGACGCGCTGCCCGCCTGGGACCCGCACAGCGTCGAGGAGCTCGACGACCACCTGCGCACCATGGCCGAGCACATCCGCAACCTGTTCGACCTGGACACCGCGCTGATCCTGCTGACCCAGGACGACGCCCCGGGCACGCTGCGGCTGCGGGCCGCGGCCGGCGTGCCGACCGGCGCCCTGCCGCAGGTCACCCAGGTGCCCAGCGCCTCCACCCGGATCGACCTGTCCGCGCTGCCCTCGGTCTACCCGGACCTGGCCGGCCAGGCCGAGCACTCCAGCGCCCTGCTCTCCGCGCTGACCGGGCTCGGCGTGCGTTCGCTCTCCACCGCCCCGCTGACCGTGGGCGGGCGCACCACCGGCCTGATCGCGGTAGCCGACCACGCCCCGGACCGGATCGGCGAACCGGACGCGCTGCGCCTGGCCCTGGAGGCCGAGCGGATCGCGCTGACCGTGGAGACCGCGCGGCTGGCCGAGGCCGGGCAGAGCCGCCGGGCCGCGCTCTCCTTCCTGGCCGAGGCCGGCGAGCTGCTGGCCGGCTCGCTCGACCCGGAGCGCACCCTGGCCCTGGCCGCGCAGCTGCTGGTGCCCTCGCTGGCCCGCTGGTGCGCGATCCACCGGCACGACGAGAACGGCCGGCGCCGGCCCGCGCTGGTCTGGCACGCGGACGAGGACTGGTACGACCCGCTGGCCGGCGCGGTGGCCGCGTCCGGGGAGCCGCAGCCCGGCATGGACGCCGCGCAGTGGCCGCGGACCGAGCACACCCGGCTGCGCCCCGGCGAGCTGCTGGTGCTGCCGCTGGAGGCGCGCGGCCGCCCGCTGGGCACCATCGCGCTGGCCACCGCCCCCGGCGTCCGGCTCACCCGCGAGGCCGGGGACCTGGCCTGGGACCTGGCCCGGCGCATCTCGGTCACCTACGACGCGGCGCTCTCCTACGCCGAGCTGCGCCGCACCGCGCACCAGCTGCAGTCCACGCTGCTGCCGCCGGAGATCCCGCACGTGGACGGCGCCGACATCGCCGTGTTCTACCATCCGGCCGGCCAGGACGGGGCCAACGCCGACATCGGCTACGACACCCTGGTCGGCGGGGACTTCTACGACGTCTTCGAGATCCGCCCCGGCTGCTGGGGCCTGGCCGTGGGCGACGTGTGCGGCACCGGCCCGCAGGCGGCCGCGGTCACCGGCCTGGCCCGGCACTCGCTGCGGCTGCTGGCCCGGGAGGGACTGCGTCCGACCACGGTGCTGCACCGGCTCAACCAGGCCATCCTGGACGAGGGCGAGCGCGGGCGTTTCCTGACCCTGATATACGCCGAGGCCGAGCCGCAGCCGGACGGCTCGCTCAGCCTGGCGCTGATCTGCGCCGGCCACCCGCCGCCGCTGATCCTGCGCACCGACGGCCGGATCGAGGCGGCCGGCTCCGCGCAGCCGCTGCTCGGGGTGATCGAGGGCGATCCGGACTTCCACATCGACACCGTGCAGCTGCGTCCGGGCGACGCCATGCTCTGCTTCACCGACGGCGCCTCCGAGCGCCGGCGCGGCGGCGCGATGCTCGGCGAAGACGGCCTCGCCCGGCTGCTCGCGGACTGCCACGCGCTCTCCGCCGCCGGGATCACGGCCCGGATCCAGCGCGGCGTCGAGCAGTTCGGCGACGGCCCGCTCAGCGACGACATCGCCCTGCTCGCACTGCGTGCCGCGCCCGGGAACGAGGGCGCGGCACGCGGGGTGCGATCCGGCGCGTAGCCGGCAAGACGGGCGTAGACGGCGTGTCTAGCCCATTTCCTCCAGCGCCTTGCCCTTCGTCTCCTTGACGAACTTGAGGACGAAGAAGAACGACAGCAGCGCCATGACGGCGTAGATGGTGTACGAGCCGGTGAGCGACCAACGGCTCAGGCTCGGGAAGGACTGCGAGACGGCGAAGTTGGCCAGCCACTGGAAGGACGCGGCCACCGACAGCGCGAGCGCGCGGATCTTGTTCGGGAACATCTCGCCGAGCAGCACCCAGACCACCACGCCCCAGGACATGGCGAAGAAGAACACGAACACGTGCGCGCCGACGATCGCGGTGGTGCCGTAGGACTTCGGGATCGAGCCGACGCCGCTGGTCTTGTCCACGTGCGAGAAGGCCCAGGCGACCACGGCCAGCGCGGCCGTCATGCCCAGCGAGCCGATCAGGGCGAGCGGCTTGCGCCCGACCCGGTCGATCACCGAGATCGCCACGATGGTGCCGACGACGTTGACGATCGAGGTGGACACGGACAGCAGCAGCGAGCTCGAGACGTTGTAGCCCACCGACTGCCACAGCAGCGACGAGTAGTAGAAGATCACGTTGATGCCGACGAACTGCTGGAAGATCGACAGGCCGATACCGATCAGCACGATCGGCAGGACGAAGCCGTTGGGGCCGAGCAGATCGCGGAAGCGGGGCTTGTGCTCGGACCTGATGACGTGGTCGATCTCGGCGATCCGCCCGTCGACGTCCAGGTTGTCGCCTTCGACCTTGTGCAGCACGTTCTGCGCGCGGCTGGTCTGGTGGGTGGCGATGAGGTACCGCGGCGACTCCGGCACCGCCAGCGCGAGCCCGCCGTAGAGCAGCGCGGGGAAGGCCTCGATGATCAGCATCCAGCGCCAGGCCTGCAGGCCCCAGATGTTGTTCGTGGTCTGGCCGTTGGCCGCCTGGGCCAGGCCGTAGTTGATCAGCTGCGAGACGAAGATGCCGGTCACGATCGCCATCTGCTGCAGCGAGCCGAGCCGGCCGCGGTACTGCGGCGGAGCGATCTCGGCGATGTACGTGGGGGCGACCACCGAGGCGATACCGATCGCGATACCGCCGACGATGCGCCAGATCGAGAGGTCGACGATGGAGAAGGCCAGACCGCTGAGCACGCCGGAGATGACGAAGAGCACCGAGGCGATCAGCATGACCTTGACCCGGCCGATCCGGTCGGCGATGGGCCCGGCGATCCACGCGCCGAAGGCCGAGCCGAGCAGGGCCGAGGAGACCGCGAAGCCGGTCGCGTTCGTACCGACGTTGAAGTGCTTCTGGATGCCGGTGACCGCGCCGTTGATCACGGAGCTGTCATAGCCGAACAGGAACCCGCCCATGGCGGCCGCGGCCGCGATGAAGATCACATAGCCGAAATGCTCGGCATGCCCGCTCTCGCCCGTTCTCGTCGTCGCCATGATCGCAAGGTAACCCGTCGGGGCGTCAGGAAACCCGCTGCGAGAGCCGAACGAGTGAGCAGGCGTCGCCCGCCCCCGCTCCGGACGGTGGAGCGGGGGCGGGCGAGAGGTCTGACTGGGGTCAGCGCATCGCGGCGAACCGCGACATCGCGTGCTCGACCAACCGGATGAGCGTCAGCTTCGTCGACTCGCGCGAGCGCGCGTCGCAGGTGACGATCGGGACGTCGGTCGGCACCGAGAGGGCCTCGCGCACGTCGTCCATCTCGTGGCTGAGCACGCCGTCGAAGCAGTTGACCGCGATGATGTACGGCAGGCCCGCGTCTTCGAAGTAGTCGATCGCGGCGAAGCAGTCGGCCAGCCGGCGGGTGTCGACCAGCACCACGGCGCCGATGGCGCCGCGGGTCAGGTCGTCCCACATGAACCAGAATCTGTTCTGCCCGGGGGTGCCGAACAGGTACAGGATCAGTTCGCGGTCCAGCGACACACGGCCGAAGTCCATCGCGACGGTGGTCGTTGTCTTGTCCGGGACCTTCGACAGGTCGTCGATCCCATCGCTCGCCGCCGTCATGACCGCTTCCGTGGTCAGCGGGCTGATCTCGGAGACGGCGCCGACGAAGGTGGTCTTGCCGACTCCGAACCCGCCCGCCACGACGATCTTGACCGACGTGGTCGGTCCGGAGGGCGCGGGCGCGGCGTAGCCCGCACTAGAGGTTGCGAAGTCCAAGGAGCACCCTTTCCAGAAGCGCGAGGTCCGGCTTGCCTTCGGCGGAGCCCGGCTGCTGGACCGCGATCAGGCCCGACTCGGCCATGTCCCCGACCATCACCCGGGCCACGCCCAGCGGCATCCGCATCAGCGCGGCGATCTCGGCCAGCGACTTGATCTCGACGCACAGTTCGCAGATCCGCTGGTGTTCCGGCATGAGTCCGTAGCCGGCGTTGCGGCCCTGAGGCGTGGTGGTCACCAGCGCCTCGATGGCCAGTTGATAGCGCGCCCGCGTCCGGCCGCCGGTCATGGCGTACGGGCGGACAAGCGGGGAGGAGTCTTGTCCTGAGCTCAATGAAACCGTCCTTCACGCGGGGGATAAGACCTGCGCCTACCGGGGGAGCGAGTTCTGCAGCTCGGCCCGCAACGCGGGCGTGAGCGTGTCGCCGGCCCGCTCCACCAGCAGGGCCATCTCGTAGCCGATCAGGCCCATGTCGCAATCCGAGGAGGCCAGCACGGCGAGCACGGAGCCGTCGCTGATGGCCATGACGAACAGGAAGCCGCGCACCATCTCCACCACGGTCTGGGTGACCGAGCCGCCCTCGAAGATCCGAGCGGCTCCGGTGGTGAGGCTGGACAGGCCGGAGGCCACCGCGGCGAGCTGGTCGGCCCGGTCCCGCGGGAAGCCGTTGGAGACGGCGAGCAGCAGGCCGTCCGAGGACACCACGACGGTGTGAGCCACACCGGGCACGCGGTCCACGAAGTTGGTGATCAGCCAGTTGAGGTTCTGCGCCGCCTGGCTCAGCTCGCTCACGGTTGTGCCCTTTCGAAATGGTTGCCTGGAGTGGTGCCGGCCATGGCGATCAGCGCTCGCCTTCGGACGGGTTGGTGTCCTGGCCGGTCGCGGCGTCCCGGCCCTGGCGCAGGCCGCGGTGGAAGCTGGAGAGCCGTCCGCGCACCTCCTCCGCCGAGCGCGGAGCCATCGGCGGCGGGGTGGCCTTGGCCGCTCCGGTTCCGCCGGCCGAGCCTGGCACCAGGTTGGACTTGGGCACGCGCTTGGGCAAGCCCTTCTGCGTCAGCCCTGCGGCGACCGGCTTCGCGGCGGCCTGGGCCGCCCGCCAGCCTTCGTCGCCCGGAGAGGACCAGGACCCGGAGTTACCGCGCGCGCCTTCCGGCGCCCGCACCTCCTCCGCGGCCGAGGCGGAAGAGGTCGGCCAGCTCGGCGGGGGGGTCTCCATAGGCCTGTCTCCTGCGGAGTTCGGTACGGGTGCCGCGGGCGTTTCCGGCGCGACGGTCGGCGGTGTCGGGAAAGCGGGCGCCTGCTCCAGCGGCTCGACCGAACGGGCCTCGGCCTGCGGCTGAACCTGCGGCTCGGCCGGTCGGACCCGGGCCTGCGGAGCAGGGGTCGGCACCGGGGCGCGCTCGGCCGGTCCGGCGAAGCCGGTGGGCCGCTGCGAGGCGGCCTGGGCCGCCTGGGCCCGGGCCTCGTCCCGGCGGCGGAACCACTCGGACTCCATCGCCTCGAAGATCGGCAGCCGCTCGTCCGTGGCCGGGGCCGGGGGCAGCGGGTCGCTGGCGAAGAGCCGGTCGGCCACCGAGAACGAGCCGGAGCCGGCCGGGTCCGCCTGCGGGTTGAGCCGGAACTGCGCGGTGTCGTCCGAGGCCCGGCGCTGCGGGGCGACCGGGGCGTTCGGCGCGGCCGAGCGCGGCACGACCGGGATCTGGCCGGTGTCGCCGGAGTGCCGGGGCGCGCCCGGACCCTTCGAGCCGACCGCCGGGAACTGGCCGGTGTTGCCCACGTCGCGGATCCGCGGCAGCTGTCCGGTGGACTCGCTGCGGGTCGGCGGCGGGGTGGGCGGAGCCTGCGGCGGGGCCGCGGGCACCTGCGGCAGCGGCTGGGTCATCGCGGGGGGCTGCGGCGGGACGGGCGGGGCCTGCTTCGCCGGCTCGGCCGGCGGGAACGGCGGCGGCAGCGGGGGCTGCTGGAGCCCCTGGGCCGAGCCGTCGAGGCCGAGTTCCGCCCGCGGCGCGGCCCGGAACGGGTTGCCCGGGGCCGGCGGCTCGCTGCCGAAGGCTGCCGGAGCGGACAGGCCGGGCTGCGCTCCGGCCGGCGGGCCGAACGGGGCGTCGGCGCCGAACGGCGGCGCGGGCGGGGCCGCGGGCGCGCTCGGGGGGCCGAACGGCGGCTCGAACGGGGCCGGGGCCGGCTCCTCGCGCGGCGGCTGCGCGGCGAACGGGTTGACCGGCGGGCCGACCGGCGGGGCCGGGCGGGTGGCCGGGGGCGCCTCGTCCATCGGGCTGCGGGCGCCGGGGATGGAGCCCGAGCCGGCCGGACGGCCGCCGAGGCCGGAGGAACCGGGCTCGAACTCGTCCAACGGCGCCGGCGGCAGTCCGCCGAGGCCGGCCGACGGGGACTCGGCCAGGGCGCGCGGCCCGCCGCCGAACGAGCTCTCCAGCGGGTCGTCGTAGGTGGGCAGCGGCTCCGAGGGCAGGGCGCCGCGGCGCGGCAGCGCGCCGAGGTTGCGCACACCGGTGGCGGACAGCTCCGTCGCCGGCACCTGCTCGCCCTCGACGCCCGCGAGCAGCGAGCTGGGCACGAGCACGAGGGCGGTGATGCCGCCGCCGGCCGAGCGGCGCAGGCGGACCTGGATGCCGTGGCGGGTGGCCAGCCGGCCGACCACGTACAGGCCCATGCGGCGGGAGATGGCGACGTCGATGACCGGCGGGTTGGCCAGCCGCTCGTTCGCGTCGTCGAGTTCCTCGGGCGTCATGCCGATGCCGGAGTCCTCGATCTCGAGCATCACGCCGCCGGTGTTGAGCGTGTTGGCGGTGACGGTGACCTTGGTCTCCGGCGCGGAGAACGAGGTCGCGTTCTCCAGCAGCTCGGCCACCAGGTGCACGAGGTCGTTGACGACGCGGCCGACGACGTTGGTGTCGGGCAGGTCGTGCAGGGCGACCCGCTCGTACTGCTCCACCTCGGACGCGCCGGCGCGCAGCACGTCGAGCAGGCGCACGGCCTGGCTCCACTTGCGGCCCGGCTCCTCACCCGCGAGGACCAGCAGGTTCTCACCGTTGCGGCGCATACGGGTGGCGAGGTGGTCGAGCTTGAACAGGCTCGCGAGCTGGTCCGGGTCCTGCTCGCTGTTCTCCAGCTCGTCGATCAGGCGCAGCTGGCGCTGGACCAGCGACTGGGAGCGGCGGGAGAGGTTGACGAACATCGAGTTGACGTTCGCACGGAGCATGGCCTGCTCGGAGGCCAGGCGCACGGCCTGCTGGTGGACCTCGTCGAAGGAGCGCGCCACCTCGCCGATCTCGTCGGAGGAGGTGATCGGGATCGGTTCGACCCGGCTGTTGGCGTCCGCGGTGGCCGCGTCCGCGTCACGCAGCCGGCGGACCATCTCCGGCAGTCGGGTGGCCGCGATCTCCAGCGCGGCGGCCCGCAGCATGCCGAGCGGCCGGGTCAGCGACCGGGCCACCAGCAGGGTGCCGAGGAAGGAGAGCAGCAACGCGAAGATGATGATGCCGATGTTCAGGTACAGGTCGCTGTCGGCCGCGTTGAGCAGGGACTGCGAGTCGTCGACCATCTGGTCGATGGCGAGGGCCTGGACCGAGCGCAGGTCGCCGATGGTGCCCGGCAGATCCTCGTTGACCAGACCGTCGCTGATGTTGTTGGTGCTGTTGACCCAGATCGGGTTGTTCACCCCGAACTGGCCCTGCTTCGAGTCCTGCACCACGGCCAGCGCGGAGGTGACACCGGCCGAGGCGCCGGAGACCAGCGGCCCGGAGACGGTGGAGTCGTAGGACTGCACCAGCGCCTGGGACGCGGTCGTGTCGAAGCTCTGCTGCGCGGAGTCGTAGGACGCCAGCGCGTCCTGCAGCTCCTGGGCCTGGCTGTTCTGCACCAGCTCCGGGCTCAGCGCGCCCTGGGCCGCGTAGACCTGGTCGGTGATGACCTCGGCGATCGACTCGGACTCGATCATCTGGTTGAGCGCCGAGAGCGCCTGGTTGTCCTGGGTCACCGACTGGTCCGAGGTGCCGGCCGCGGTCGCCGCGAGCACCGCCATGACGTCGTCGATCACGCCGCTGTAGGAGTTGAAGGTGACGGTGTAGACGGCCGCCTGGGTGGTGACCGACTTGCGGATCGCGCCGAGGTCCTGGGCGCGCCCGAGCGCCTCGGCGGCGGCCGCGCGCAGCTGGGCGGCGAAGGAGCCGTCCTGGGCCACGGACTCGGCGATCGGCGTCAGCTGCTCGACGGTCTGCGTGGTGGCGCCGATCGCGTCTTCGAACTCGACGTAGTAGGGGTTGGGGTTGGTCTTCGACCCCTCGACGCAGGGCGAGCCGCCGGTCTCCATGGCCACGCACACCGCGGCGGCCTGGCGCTCCTGCTGGATCGTCAGCAGCAGCTGCTCGACCTGGGCGGCGGTACCGGCCTGGAACCGGGCGTGCTGCAGATGGGAACGGTCCTGATACAGCGTGTTGACTCGGGTGGCGGCCACGCCGATGGCGATCACCAGCGGGAAGCACACGAGCAGGAAGAGCCTGTTGCGCACTCGCCAACTGCGCAGGGAGAAGCGCCCCGGCTGAGCGGGCGCGGCGTCGCGGGCGTTCGGCGCGGGTGGTGTCGGTCCCTGGGGGCGACCCCGCCGCCGCTCCGACGCGGCCGAGTCGACTCCGGCACTGCGGGCGCCGCCTGGGGCGGACTCGCGGCGCGGGGTCACGGGTCGTGTCTGCACTTGCCCTCACCAGATTCTGGCCGTGTCCTACGGCACGGGGCGGCCTTCCCGGCTGCCCGCACGCGCCGCGGTGCGGCATCGCTCGACCGTTCGAGCGCAGTGCTCGACGGTCCGTTCAGGAAACGCATTCCAGCACAGTCTGTGTCCCCCAGCCAAGACGGGGTTGCCACAATTCAGAATCAACCTGGGAACAGAGTTCATATACAGGGATAAAACGGACGACTTTGCCGAGATTTCACCGACGGTCCTGGCGTATTGCCGACACGCGGTGGAAGGATGCGACAGGTCCTGACGGCCTCCGCGGACCAGGAACGTTATCGCGCTGACGGATAGTCGCCGTATCACGACAAAGCGTAGCCAGGGTCTGTAGCTATATACCCGAGGCAATTACGATCGACACAATCCCCGACGAAGCGCGTACCGTTTCGAAACCGATCTGTGCTGTTTCCAGGCCAGTATTCATGGTCACCCGGAAGTGGATTAGCATGACGCCGCCAGACGCGAGACGAGCCCGACCCGAGAGGTTTGACATGCCCCAGCCCATCGGAGCCCCGCGGAGCGCGCGGCCGGTCCGCTCGCGCGCCCGGCTCACCCGCCTCGGCGCGCTCGGCCTTTCGCTCACCGTGTCGGCCTCGGTGCTGACCGCGTGCAGCAGCGGGTCCGCCTCGGTGGAGACTCCCGACATCACCATCGGCTACGTCAACAGCCTCGGCTCCGCGCCGTTCCTGCTCGGCATCAAGCAGGGCCTGTTCAACACCGGCGGCCTGAGCGTGACCCCCAAGGCGTACGCCGACGACACCGACGAGGAGAAGGCGCTCAAGAGCGGCGAGATCCAGATCGCGCTCGGCGACTACACCTCGTTCCTCGACAACCAGAACGCGGCCGGGGTGGCCCCGCTGCTGCAGGTCGTCGGCGAGGCGTACGACGCCGGCTCGGACACCTTCGGCCTGGTCGCCGCGCGCACGAACACGGGCTTGTCCGCCGACCCCGCCACGACCATCGCCTCCAAGATCGCCGGTGCCGGGATCTCAGTCTCGGTGCCCGCCTTCGACAGCCCGGAGTACGTCTCCCTGGCCGCGTGGGCGATGTCGGAGCAGGCGCCGGTGCCGTCCCGGCAGTCCAACATCCACACGGCCGCGGCCGACGCCGACCCGGCCTCGGCGGCGAAGCAGATCCTGAGCAACATCGCCTCGGGCAACTCCTCGGCCGGCGTGTTGCAGGAGCCGTACCTGACCCAGGCGCTGGAGACCGGCAAGGTCGTCGAGCTGGCCAACCTGTCCTCGGGCACCGCGGCCGACATGCCGGTCAGCGGCTACTTCGCGCTGACCAAGTTCACCCAGTCCAACCCGAACACGATCGCCGCGTTCGACGCCGCGCTGGCCCAGGCCCAGGCGCTCGGCGACAGCCGGGTCTCCATCGAGCAGGCGCTCGAGGCCCAGTCGGTCGACGACACCCTCGCCGCGACCACGCAGATCGGCAACTTCCCGAGCATCGTCGTCCCGGCCACGATCGACAACGTGCTGTCCCTGATGAACGCGGCCGGCCTGCAGATCGGCACGCTCTCCTCGGGCACGCTGACCGGCACCAGCAACAGCGGCAACTCGGACACCATGACGCTCGGCTGACGCCGCGTCACCACGCACAGCTCCGAAGGCCCCGCGGCGACGCGGGGCCTTCGGCGTCTGCGGCCGGGAGGCGTCCTGATCGGCACTGTCGGCGGCGCCGACTAGGCTGAGAGCTCGTCATCCCCCGTCCGGGACCGGGAACGTCCAGCCAGGAGCCGCCGCATGTCCACGCAGCCGACCGCCACCACGACCGCGCCGACGGGCGAGCCGGAGGGCGACGCGCCGGAGCAGGCGGTGCGCTTCCGCTCCGACGTCACGGTCGAGCTGGTCAAGGCCACCGCCGCGGACGCGGACGTGCTCTTCGCCGCGCGCGTCTCCACCGCCGGCGAGAAGTCGCTGCAGGAGGTCGGCGGGGACGCCGAGCGCTCCGCCGGACTGATCAATTACCTGATGCGCGACCGGCACGGCTCGCCGTTCGAGCACAACCAGTTCACCTTCTACGTCTCCGCGCCGATCTTCGTCTTCCGCGAGTTCATGCGGCACCGCACCTTCAGCTACAACGAGGAGAGCGGCCGCTACCGCAGGCTCGAGCCGGTCTTCTACGTGCCCGGCAGGGAGCGGATGCTGGTGCAGGAGGGCAAGCCGGGCCGCTACGTGTTCGTCGACGGCAGCGCCGAGCAGCACGAGTTGGTCGAGAGCACGACGCGCCGGGTGTGCACCGAGTCGTACCGCGCGTACCTGGAGATGCTCGAGGCGGGTGTGGCGCGCGAGGTCGCCCGGGGCGTGCTGCCGGTCTCGATCTACTCGTCGATGTACGCGACCTGCAACGCCAGGGCGCTGATGCACTTCCTGTCCCTGCGCACCAAGCGCGAGGACGCGAGCTTCCCGTCGTTCCCGCAGCGCGAGATCGAGATGGTGGCCGAGCGGATGGAAGACCACTTCGCCGAGACCATGCCGCTCACCCACGGCGCCTGGAACCGCAACGGCCGGGTCGCCCCGTAGTAGCGGTCTTGTCACAGTCCTTCCACAACACCCGGGGCCGCCGGCCGCGCTCGCGCGCCGCCGAGCCCGGCCCGGTGATCGCAACCGGTTCATGCGACGTCCACCCCATCGGATGAACTGGACGGCGGGACCCGTGACCCTCCCGCGCGCCGCTCGTAGATAACGGCAGGACCCCGCCGCGTCGAGACCCCCCGAACTCGGCGCGGCGGGCGTCCCTCCAGCAACCGCCGCATCCTCCTCCCCTTGCGCGCCGCCGCCCGCCACGCCGCCGTCCCGGCCGTTTCCGCGGTGTGCCGCCATCGGCCCGTCCGGTAGCTTTATCCCATGGCGTCCTTCACCAGCTCCGTGCCCTTCGGCCGCGTCGTCACCGCGATGGTCACCCCCTTCGCCGCCGACGGCGGCCTCGACCTCGACGGCGCGCAGCAGTTGGCCCAGCAGCTCGTGGACGCCGGCAGCACCGGCCTGGTCGTCAACGGCACCACCGGCGAGGCCCCGACCACCACCGACGCCGAGAAGAGCGCGCTGGTGCGCGCCGTGCTCGAGGCCGTGGGCGACCGGGCCCGGGTCATCGCGGGCGTCGGCAGCAACGACACCCGGCACACGGTCGAGCAGGCCCTGGCCGCCGACGGCGCCGGCGCGCACGCGCTGCTCGTGGTCACGCCCTACTACAGCAAGCCGCCGCAGGCCGGGGTGCGGGCGCACTTCGAGACCGTCGCCGACGCCACCGGGCTGCCGGTCATGCTGTATGACATCCCCGGCCGCACCGCCACCCCGATCGAGACCGAGACGCTGCTGCGCCTGGCCGAGCACCCGCGGATCGTCGCGGTCAAGGACGCCAAGGGCGACCTCGGCGCGTCCAGCCGGGTCATGGCGGAGACCGACCTGGCCTACTACTGCGGCGACGACATGCTCAACCTGCCCTTCGCGGCGATCGGCTCGGTCGGCACCGTCTCCGTCGTCTCCCACCTCGTGGCCGCCGAGCTGGCCGCCATGTACGAGGCCTACTTCGCCGGCGACGTGGCCAAGGCCCGCGACATCCACCGGATGCTGCTTCCGGTGTACACGGGTGTGTTCCGCACGCAGGGGGTAATCACCATCAAGGCGGCGTTGCGCGCCCTCGGCCGGCCCGGCGGTCCGCTGCGGCTGCCGCTGGTCGAGCTGGACGGGGCCGGGCTGGCCACGCTCCGGGCCGACCTGGCGGCGGTCGGCATCGCCATCTGACCCCGCCCCGCCCCCCGCCGCTCCCCCACCCGAACCAGGCACCGCGAGAACCGAGCCAGACCCGCACGGCGACCCACGCCCGTACACACTTCCGGCCCAGCGCCGCACAACTGAACAGGGAAAACACCTGAAGACCATGGACAATTGCACACAAGCACCACAAGGAGCCGCCAGATGAGCCATCCCCACCCCGAGCTGGGGACCCCTCCGCCGCTGTCCGAAGGTGCCCTGCGGGTCACTCCGCTCGGCGGCCTGGGCGAGATCGGCCGCAACATGACCGTGTTCGAGTTCGGCGGCAAGCTGCTGATCGTCGACTGCGGGGTGCTCTTCCCCGAGCCCGAGCAGCCCGGCGTGGACCTGATCCTGCCGGACTTCACCTCGATCCGGGACCGGTACGACGACGTCGTCGCGGTCGTGCTCACGCACGGTCACGAGGACCACATCGGCGCGGTGCCCTACCTGCTCAAGGAGCGGGCCGACATCCCGCTGATCGGCTCTCAGCTGACCCTCGCGCTGATCGAGGCGAAGCTGGCCGAGCACCGGATCCGGCCGTACACGCTGGAGGTGAAGGAGGGTCAGACCGAGCGGATCGGGCCCTTCGACTGCTCGTTCCTCGCGGTCAACCACTCCATCCCGGACGCCCTCGCCGTGGTCATCAAGACCCCGGCCGGCACCGTGCTGCACACCGGCGACTTCAAGATGGACCAGCTGCCGCTCGACGGCCGGCTGACCGACCTGGCCGGGGTCTCCCGGCTGGGCGAGGAGGGCCTGGACCTGGTGCTGGTGGACTCCACCAACGCCGAGGTGCCCGGCTTCGTGGCCAGCGAGCGGGAGATCCAGCCCGCGCTCGACCGCGCCTTCGCGAACGCCGAGCGCCGCCTGATCGTCGCGTCCTTCGCCAGCCACGTGCACCGGATCCAGCAGGTGCTCGACTGCGCGGTCAAGTACCGGCGCAAGGTCGCCTTCATCGGCCGCTCGATGGTGCGCAACATGGGCGTCGCCCGCGACCTCGGCTACCTGCGCGTGCCCGAGGGCCTGGTGATCGACGCCAAGCAGATCGAGGAGCTCCCACCGGAGCAGGTGGTGCTGGTGTGCACCGGTTCGCAGGGCGAGCCGATGGCCGCGCTCTCCCGGATGGCCAGCCGCGACCACCAGATCCGGATCGTGGAGAACGACACGGTCGTGCTCGCGTCCTCGCTGATCCCCGGCAACGAGTCGGCGGTCTACCGCGTCATCAACGGCCTGAGCCGTTGGGGCGCGAACGTCGTGCACAAGGGCAACGCGAAGGTGCACGTCTCCGGGCACGCCTCGGCCGGCGAGCTGCTGTACTTCTACAACCTGGCCAAGCCACGCAACGTCATGCCGGTCCACGGCGAATGGCGCCACCTGCGCGCGAACGCCGACCTGGCCGTGCTCACCGGCGTCCCTCGCGAGCGCACGGTGCTCGCCGAGGACGGCGTGGCCGTGGACCTGGTCGACGGCGTCGCCCGGATCGCCGGCAAGGTCCCGTGCGGATACGTGTACGTCGACGGCGCCTCCATCGGCGACATCACCGAGGCCTCGCTCAAGGACCGCCGGATCCTCGGCGACGAGGGCTTCATCTCCGTCTTCGCCGTGGTCGACTCGGACACCGGCAAGGTCACCGGCACGCTGCAGGTCCAGTCCCGGGGCGCCGGCATCGACGACGAGCAGCTCGCCGCGGTCATCCCGAAGATCGAGGAGGCCCTCGCCGACGCCGCCGCCGAAGGCGTGGGCGAGGCCTACCAGCTGCAGCAGATCATCCGCCGAGTGGTCGGCAAGTGGGTCGACGTGACCTTCCGCCGCCGCCCGA
Source organism: Actinospica robiniae DSM 44927 (assembly GCF_000504285.1). Classification (NCBI taxonomy): domain Bacteria; kingdom Bacillati; phylum Actinomycetota; class Actinomycetes; order Catenulisporales; family Actinospicaceae; genus Actinospica; species Actinospica robiniae. The sequence continues at coordinate 5,100,378 of NZ_KI632511.1, forward strand.
TGATCCTGCCGGTGATCATCGAGGTCTGACCCCGCTCGAGGCCCTTCGCAGCAGCCTGAGCAACGACGTCTGGCGCGCCAACCGCGCGCCAGGCGTCGTTCCACACTCATCCGAGTGAGTGATCGTCACTTAATCGGGTGATCGTCGCGGATGAGCTTCTGCCGGATCATCGTGTCGAATACATCGACGCTGCACGTCCTCAACGGTTCACGGCCCGGCTATCAAGTGCACAGCCACGGCCGCTACGGCGAACCGATCCGACTCCCCGAGCCGTTCGGCTTCGTCATCCCGACGGACGAGTGGCCGGCCTACACCGACGAGGGCTGAGCCGTGCCCGGCTGGGCCTCGAACTCCAGCTTCACCGCGTGGCGCATGGCGGCGCGGGCGCGGGAGGAGTCCTTCGCGGCGTAGTACGCGGCGGCGAGGCGGTACCAGCAGCGCCAGTCCTCGGGCGTGGCCTCGGTCTCGGCCTTGCGGCGGGCGAACAGGGCGTCGGCCGCCGCGCGATCCACACGGCCGCCGGGGGAACGGGGCAGGCCGTCGATCTCCTCGTAGCGCAGGCCGCCACCGGGGGTCTCGTCATCGTCGAGGGCCTTGGCCAGACGCTCGGTGGCGAAGCCGAAGCGGATCTCGCGGTAGAGCACCCAGGAGCCGATGAAGCCGAAGATCAGCACCGCCACCCCGAGCACGCCCGCGGTGACAGAGCCCTTGTCCACCGCGGTGTACAGGGCCAGCACTCCGCGCCAGACGCAGCCGACGAGGTAGAACACGAGCACTGCGCCGAGGATGAAGGCGGTGGTACGGGCACGCATGTAGATCAGTTCCAGACGTTCGCAGGCTCGTTCTCGTTACAGGCTCAAGCTGTGTTCAATGCTTCTTCACAGGCTCAGACTGTGCTCAAGCTTCTTCACAGGCTCAGATAGTGCTCGAGGCCGATCGTCAGCCCGGGGTGCGCGGCGACTTCACGCACGCCGACGACCACGCCGGGCATGAACGAGGCGCGGTCGAGGGAGTCGTGGCGCAGCGTCAGGGTCTCGCCCACGCCGCCGAGCAGCACTTCCTGGTGCGCGACCAGGCCGCGCAGGCGCACCGAGTGGATCGTCACGTCCTGCACCTTGCCGCCGCGGTGGCCGCCCTCGTCGTGCACGGTGGCGTCGGGCGACGGGGCCGTGCCCGCGGCGGTGCGCGCGTCGGCGATCAGCTGCGCGGTGCGCAGCGCGGTGCCGCTCGGGGCGTCGGCCTTGTCCGGGTGGTGCAGCTCGACGATCTCCACCGACTCGAAGTACGGGGCCGCCTGGGCCGCGAACTTCATCATCAGGACCGCGCCGAGGGAGAAGTTCGGGGCCACCAGTACGCCCACGCCCGACTCCGGGTTCTCCGCCAGCAGCCGCTGCACCTGCTCGATCTTGTCCGGGCCGAAGCCGCTGGTGCCCACGACCACGTGGATGCCGTTGCGGACGCAGAACTCGAGGTTGCCCAGCACGGCGTCCGGGTGGGTGAAGTCCACCGCGACCCGCGCGCCCGCCTCGACGGCCAGCTTCGGGTCCTCGCCCACGTCGACGCGGGCCACCAGCTCCAGGCCCTCGGCGGCCTCGACCGCGTCGCACACCTGACGGCCCATCCGGCCGGCCGCGCCGAACACGGCCACAGCGATACTCACGAGAAATCCTCGACGTTCTGGTAGGGACCGACGACCGCCGTGGCCGGGGCCGTCGCCAACAGTTCGGCGGCGACCCGCCGCACCTCGTCCATGGTCACCGCGCCCATGCGCTCGAGCACTTCGTCCACCGACAGATGCTGACCGTAGACCAACTCGCTCTTGCCCAGCCGGCTCATCCGCGATCCGGTATCCTCCAGCCCCAGCACGGTGCCGCCGCGCAGCTGGCCGATGCCGAGGGCGAGCTCGCTCTCGCTGATCCCGTCCGCCGCGGCCTTGCCGATCTCGTCCCGGCACAGCGAGAGCACCTCGCGCAGCTTCTTCGGCTGGCAGCCCGCGTAGACGCCGAAGGCGCCGGAGTCGGTGAACTGGGTGGCGAAGCTGTAGACCGAGTAGGCCAGCCCGCGCTTCTCCCGGACCTCCTGGAACAGCCGGGAGGACATGCCGCCGCCGAGCACCGCGGCCAGCACGCCCAGCGCCCAGCGCCGGTCGTCGAGCCGGTTGACGCCCGGGGTGCCGAGCACGAGGTGCGCCTGCTCGGTCTTCTTGCCCAGCAGCCGCACCGCGGGGGCCAGGGTGAGCGGGGCCGGTCCGGCCGCCGCGTCCAGTTCGGCCCGGGAGACGTTCGGGCCGAGCTCCCGGTCCAGGCTGATGTGCGAGTGCCGGGCGACCTGCTCGAAGCCCGCCCACACCAGTTCGACCACGTGCTCGTGGGTCAGGTTGCCGGCCGCGGCCACCACCAGGTTGGGCCCGGTGTAGTGGCTGCGGTAGTGCTCGGCGATCTGGTCCCGGGAGAGCTCGCGCACCGAGTCGACCGAGCCGGCGATCGGCCGGCCGAGCGGGGTGTCGCCCCACAGCGCCAGCGAGAACTCCTCGTGCACCAGGTCGCCCGGGTCGTCCTCGGTCATGGCGATCTCTTCGAGGATCACCCCGCGCTCGGACTCGACGTCCTGCTCGCGCAGCAGCGCCGCGCCCACCACGTCGGTGAGCACGTCCGCGGCCAGCGGCAGGTCGGCGTCGAGCACCCGCGCGTAGTAGCAGGTGTACTCCTTCGTGGTGAAGGCGTTGATATCCCCGCCGACCGCCTCGATCTCGGCCGAGATGTCCAGGGCGCTGCGCCGCGGCGTGCCCTTGAACAGCAGGTGCTCGAGGAAGTGGCTGGCGCCGGCCACCGCGGGAGACTCGTCCCGCGAGCCGACGCCCACCCATATCCCGATCGAGACCGAGCGCACCAGCGGCATCGCCTCGGTCACCACCCGGATGCCGCCGGGCAGGACGGTCCGACGCACCGCGCCGGACCCGTCCGTGCCCTCGAGCAGCAGCTCTCCGCCCGCCGGCTCACCCTCCGTATAGGCGGCGGCCGAGATCACCTCGACGGAGTCGCTCACCTGACGCCTCTCTGCTCTCTGCGCGGCTGTGCTTGTGCTGCGGACCTGCGTCGGCTACGACGCCTGCGGGGCCGCGGCCTCTTCCTCGGCGACCACCGGGGCGAGCGAGAGCTTGCCGCGCTGGTCGATCTCGGAGATCTCGACCTGGATCTTGTCGCCGACCTTGACCACGTCGTCGACGTTCTCCACCCGCTTGCCGCCGGCGATCTTGCGCAGCTGCGAGATGTGCAGCAGGCCGTCCTTGCCGGGCATCAGCGAGACGAAGGCGCCGAAGGCGGTGGTCTTCACGACCGTGCCCAGGAAGCGCTCGCCCACCTCGGGCATGGTCGGGTTGGCGATCTGGTTGATCGTCGCCCGGGCCTGCTCCGCCGCGGCGCCGGTGGTGGCGCCGATGTAGATGGTGCCGTCGTCCTCGATGGTGATCTCGGCGCCGGTGTCCTCCTGGATCTGGTTGATCATCTTGCCCTTCGGGCCGATGACCTCGCCGATCTTGTCCACCGGGATCTTCACCGTGATGATGCGCGGCGCGAGCTCGGACATCTCGTCCGGCACGTCGATCGCCTCGAGCATCACGTCGAGCACGTGCAGGCGCGCCTCGCGGGCCTGCTTGAGCGCCTGGCCGAGCACCTCGGCCGGGATGCCGTCGAGCTTGGTGTCGAGCTGCAGCGCGGTGACGAAGTCCTTCGTGCCGGCGACCTTGAAGTCCATGTCGCCGAACGCGTCCTCGGCGCCGAGGATGTCGGTCAGCGCCACGTACTGGGTCTTGCCCTCGATCTCGGCCGAGACCAGGCCCATCGCGATGCCCGCGACCGGCGCCTTGAGCGGCACGCCGGCGTTGAGCAGGGACATGGTCGAGGCGCAGACCGAGCCCATCGAGGTCGAGCCGTTGGAGCCGAGGGCCTCGGAGACCTGCCGGATCGCGTACGGGAACTCCTCGCGGGTCGGCAGCACCGGCACCAGCGCCCGCTCGGCCAGCGCGCCGTGGCCGATCTCGCGCCGCTTGGGCGAGCCCACCCGGCCGGTCTCGCCGGTGGAGTAGGGCGGGAAGTTGTAGTTGTGCATGTAGCGCTTGCGGTTCTCCGGGTTCAGCGTGTCGATCTGCTGTTCCATCCGGAGCATGTTGAGCGTGGTGATGCCCAGGATCTGGGTCTCGCCGCGCTCGAACAGGGCCGAGCCGTGCACCCGCGGAACCGTGTCGACCTCGGCCGACAGGGCGCGGATGTCGGTCACGCCGCGGCCGTCGATGCGCACCCGGTCCCGGATGATGCGCTCGCGCACCAGCTTCTTGGTCAGCGAGCGGTAGGCGCCGGAGATCTCCTTCTCCCGGCCCTCGAACTGGCCGGCGAGCTTCTCGAGCGTCACGGCCTTGAGCCGGTCCTGCTCGGTCTCGCGCTCCTGCTTGCCGGCGATGGTCATCGCGGCGGCGAGCTCGGCGGAGACGGACGCGGCCACGGCCTCGTACACGTCGTCCTGGTAGTCGAGGTAGCGGGGGAACTCGGCGACCGGCTTGGCCGCCTGCTTCGCCAGCTCGGCCTGGGCCCGGCACAGCTCCTTGATGAAGGGCTTGGCGGCGTCGAGGCCCTCGGCCACGATCTCCTCGGTCGGGGCGCCCGCGCCCTCGCCGACCAGGGTGATGGTCTTGTCGGTGGCCTCGGCCTCGACCATCATGATGGCCACGTCGCCGTCGGGCAGCACCCGGCCGGCCACGACCATGTCGAAGACCGCGCTCTGCAGCTCCTCGTGGGTCGGGAAGGCGACCCACTGGCCCTCGATCAGGCCGACGCGCACGCCGCCGATCGGGCCGGAGAAGGGCAGGCCGGCCAGCTGGGTGGAGGCGGAGGCCGCGTTGATCGCGATCACGTCGTAGAGGTGCTGCGGGTGCAGCGCCATCACGGTGCACACGATCTGGATCTCGTTGCGCAGGCCCTTGGCGAAGGACGGGCGCAGCGGCCGGTCGATCAGGCGGCAGGTGAGGATGGCGTCCTCGGAGGGCCGGCCCTCACGGCGGAAGAACGATCCGGGGATGCGCCCGGCCGCGTACATGCGCTCCTCGACGTCGACGGTCAGCGGGAAGAAGTCCAGCTGGTCCTTCGGTGTCTTGGAGTAGGTGGTGGCCGACAGGACCATGGTCTCGTCGTCCAGGTAGGCCACGGCGGACCCCGCCGCCTGCCGGGCCAGACGCCCGGTCTCGAACGTGACCTTCCGGGTGCCGAAGCGCCCGTTGTCGATGACCGCCTCGGTCGTCGCGATCTCGGAACCCTCCATGGGTTCCCTCCTTTGGTGTGAGCTGGAACGCGACGGGCTCACCTCTGATGACCAGGGACCGGTCTCCGATCGAAGCCGCCGTATACGTCCGCGCGGCGGGCCCGTTGGCCTGCCGCGGTCGGACGGATTCCGACGGCCACTACCGAAGATCGGTACACCGGCGTCGCTGTTCCGGTCGTTTCCTCTTCTTTTTATCCACAGCCACGCTAACCCATGCGGCTGCCTCTCGGCACCAAGACGCCCCGACGGGCGCCCCGCTACCCCTCGGACGCACCGCACCCGCGGCGGTGCCGGGGGCGGGGCGCCGTGGATCTTGGTGCGGCCGAGTACGGCGAGGGAGCGGCACCCGAGCCTTCCGGGTACCGCTCCCGTGGTTCTTGTGCCGACTAGCGGCGCAGCCCCAACCGCTCGATCAGCGAGCGGTAGCGCGTGATGTCCTTGTGCGCCAGGTACTTCAGCAGCCGGCGGCGCTTGCCGACCAGCTGCAGCAGGCCACGACGCGAGTGGTGGTCGTGCTTGTGCAGCTTGACGTGCTCGGTCAGGTCGTTGATACGCTTGGTGAGCAGCGCGACCTGCACCTCCGGGGAACCGGTGTCACCCTCGACCGTCGCGTACTCGGTCATGATCTGCTTCTTCGTGGCGATGTCCAGGGACACGCGCGACTCCTCGTCGGCTGCGGGCCCGCCACGGTAGGTGTCACGCGGCGGTATCGAACCCGACGGGCAGTCTACCAGCGCGACAGGGCCCGCCCGGACCGTCGGATCCGAGGGGCCCCGTCGCACGGGTGAGCGGTCAGTGACCGACCGACTGCACCGTGTTGTACACCGCCAGCACGCCGAGCAGCACCGGGATGACCGAGGCCAGCAGCAGCGCGTCGAGCATGTCCACCGTGCGGGCCCAGCGCGGCGAGAGCGAGCGGCCCGGCAGCGCGTAGCCGACCAGCAGCAGGAGCAGGCCGACCGCCAGCACCACGGCGAAGTACCAGGTCTGCCGGGCCGTGGCCGAGAGCTGCAGGGTCGCGCCGACCAGCAGGATCGTCTCGGTGATCACGCCGCCGCCGATCAGCGCCGTGACCTGGGGGGTGCGCCGCAGCAGCCGGGCCCGGGAGACGAGCACCAGGCCGAGGATGCCGGCCATGCCCTGCGCCCAGGCGCCGCCGCCGCTGTGCAGCGTGGTGAACGAGAGCGTCAGCGCGCACACGACCGTCACCAGCGCGCAGGCCGCGACCAGGCCGGTGAGCAGTTCGTGGCCGCGCCGGGTGCGCCGGGCCATGGCCTCGGTGTCCACCGGGTCGTCGTTGCCGGCCGGCAGGGTCGCGCGCTGCTGCTGCCCGCCCGGGCCCACCTGCGGGGCGCCGTCGATCAGCTGCGGCATCGGGAAGCGCACCAGCCGCATGGCCAGGCCCGGCAGGAAGCCGATCGCGGCGACGGCCACGGTGCCGGCCCCGGCCGCGAGCTTGACCGGATCGGCGTGGGTGGCCAGGCCCACCGCGGCGGTCAGCGCGCCGATGGTGCCGGCGATGCCCGCGGCCAGGTAGACCTCGTCGTGCTCCTCCTGCACCACCCCGCCGATCACCGCGACCACCAGCACCGCCGCGCAGGCGACCAGGAAGTGGCTGCGGCCCAGGCCCGCGGTCTGGCTCAGCGACAGCACGCCGAGGCCGGCCAGGAACGCGTAGGGCACCGCGCAGCCGCCGAGCACCGCGCCGCCGACGTGGTCCTTGTAAGAACGCGAGCACACGCCGCCGGAGACGGTCAGCAGCACGGCCAGGATGGCGGCCACGGCCGCGGGCATCCCGTGCGGGTCGGCCGAGGTCCACAGCACCCAGGCGCCCACCGCGAGCATCATCGAGCCGCCGATCAGCCCGAGCCGGCGGAAGTGCGGGGCCGACCACATCCGCTTGTCGTCCGCGACCGAGCGCACGATCGCGTCCACCACGTCGTCGTAGACCGGCGGCGGCAGCGTCTCGGTGGCAGCACGCAGATAAAGAAGGTCTCCGTTGCGCACGCCCTGGGCGGAGAGCGACAGGCCCGTGTCGAGCTCGCCGCCGTCCAGCCGGGCCATGGCGAATCCCGAGTGCGCGCCCTCGTTCTGCCACTGGTCGGCCATCCGCAGGATGTCCGGCAGCAACTCGGCCAGCGGCACATCCTCCGGCAGCGCGACGTCCACCCGCACGTCCGGAGCCACCACCGTGATACGACAGAACCCTGTCATGACATTGGCAGCCACTTCCCTGCCCCTCCCGTTTTCGAAACGCTCGCAGCTTGTCGCCGCCGTACGCGACCCTCGACCTGCGCCGGGTACGACCATCGGCGCATCCTGATGAACTGTCTACGCGCGCCCGAGCATACTAGACTCCACCGCAACTGCCAGTTCTGCGATATCGAACTGCTGCACAGAATCTTGAGTGGGTCACGGGAGGGGCACGGTTTTGAGTACCGTCGTCGTCAAGCGCCCGCCGCGGGTACATCCGCCGCAGGTGCCATCGGGAGAGGTGTACCTCGAGCCGCCGCCGGAGCTCGCCCGGGCGGGCAAGGGCGGCGCGGCGCTGATGCAGGCGCTGCCGATGCTGGGGATGCTCGGCTCGGTCGGCTTCTTCTTCATGCCCGGCAGCAACATCATGATGAAGATGATGGGCGGCATGACCGTCCTGGGCTCGCTGGGCATGCTCACCCAGAGCATGGGCAAGAAGGGGAACAAGGGCAAGACGGCCGACGCGCGCCGGGACTATCTGCGCTACCTGAGCCAGATGCGCCAGCAGGTGCGCAAGACCCAGCAGCAGCAGTACACCGCGCAGATGTGGTCGCACCCTGATCCCGCGCACCTGTGGGCGATCGTGACCAGCGGCCAGCGGCTGTGGGAGCGGCGCCCGAACGACCCCGACTTCGTCCAGGTGCGCCTCGGCACCGGCTCGCAGCGGCTGGCCACGCCGCTCGTCGCACCGGAGACCGCGCCGGTCGACGAGCTCGAACCCATCTGCGCGGACGCGCTGCGCCGCTTCATCACCGTGCAGGGCATGCTGGACAAGCTGCCGATGGCGGTCCCGCTGCGCTCGTTCTGGCACGTGCTGATCAGCTCGGCCGGCGAGGGCACCCCGGAGGACGCCCGCGGCCATGCCAGGGCCCTGCTGGCGCAGCTGGCCTCCTTCCACGCCCCGGACGAGGTGCGGGTGTGCGTGGTCGCGGCGGAGAACCGGCAGCAGTACTGGGAATGGGTCAAGTGGCTGCCGCACGCGCAGCACCCCAAGCAGACCGACGCGGCCGGCTCGGTGCGCCTGGTCTACTCGGACGCGAGCGAGCTCGAGGAGGCGCTGGGCAGCGAGCTGCTCGACCGTCCGCGCTTCGCCCGCGACAACCACCCGATCCTGGACCAGCCGCACCTGATCGTGGTGGTGGACGGGGCCCGCGCCAGCGGCGACTCGATCCTGCTGCACGGCGAGGGCATCCAGGGCGTGACCATCGTCGAGATCGACGCCGAGGGCCACGCCGGCCTGGTGCGCGGCGGCGTCCACATGGCCCTGGACGGCGACAAGCTGCGGGTGGAGACCTCCTCCGGCGCCTCGTTCAGCGGGGTGGGCGACCGGCTCTCGATCGCGCAGGCCGAGGCGCTGGCCCGGCAGCTGGCGCCGCTGCGGGTGGGCGGCGGCGGCGACGGCGACGAGCCGCTGATGAGTGCGCTGGACTTCACCGACCTGATGGGCATCGGCGACCCGGGCTCGTTCGACACCCGCAAGGGTTGGAAGCGGCTGAGCCCGCAGGACCGGCTGCGCGTGCCGATCGGGATCGGCGAGAACGGCGAGCCGGTGATCCTGGACATCAAGGAAGCGGCCATGGGCGGCATGGGCCCGCACGGCCTGTGCATCGGGGCCACCGGTTCCGGCAAGTCCGAGGTGCTCAGGACCCTGGTGCTCGCGCTCGCGGTGACGCACTCCTCGGAGGGCCTCAACTTCGTCCTGTCCGACTTCAAGGGCGGCGCGACCTTCGCCGGCATGGCGACGATGCCGCACACCGCGGCCGTGATCACCAACATGGCGGACGACCTGACCATGGTCGACCGCATGCGCGACGCCATCGTCGGCGAGATGAACCGGCGTCAGGAGCTGCTGCGCGACGGCGGCAACTTCAAGAACATCCACGACTACGAGAAGGCCCGTTCGGCCGGGGCGCAGCTGACCCCGATGCCGAACCTGCTGATCGTGCTCGACGAGTTCTCCGAGATGCTCACGGCCAAGCCGGACTTCCTCGACCTGTTCATCCAGATCGGCCGGATCGGCCGTTCGCTCGGCGTGCACCTGCTGCTGGCCTCGCAGCGCCTGGAGGAGGGCAAGCTGCGCGGCCTGGACACCTACCTGTCCTACCGGCTGGGCCTCAAGACCTTCTCCGCGGCCGAATCGCGGGTCGTGCTCGGCGTGCCGGACGCGTTCAACCTGCCCTCGATCCCCGGTTCCGGCTACCTCAAGACGGTCGGCGCCGAGGGCGGCCAGGGTCCGGGCACCCGGTTCAAGGCCGCGTACGTCTCCGGGCCCTACCGCCCGCAGACCCGCACCACGGTGGAGCGCAAGCTCGACCACCGCCGCCCGACCCTGTTCACCGCCGCGTACATCGAGCCGGAGCGGGTCGACCAGCCGGTGGCCGTGGTCAAGTCGCACGACGATGACGACGCGCTGGTCGACACCGTGCTCGACGTGCTGGTGCGGCAGATGGAGGGCGAAGGCCTGCCCGCGCACCAGGTATGGCTGCCGCCGCTGGCCGAGCCCCCCACGCTGGACCAGCTGATGCCGGGCATCCAGGCCACCGCGGACCGCGGCCTGACCGCCACCGGGTACTCCGGGGCCGGCCGCCTGGTGGTGCCGATCGCCATCGCGGACAAGCCGATCGAGCAGAAGCGCGAGGTCTACCAGCTCGACCTGTCCGGCGCCGCCGGCCACGCCGTGGTCGTGGGCGGTCCGCGCACCGGAAAGTCCACCCTGGTGCGCACGCTGCTGACCGGCCTCGCGCTCGGGCACACCCCGCTGGAGACGCAGTTCTTCTGCCTGGACTTCGGCGGCGGCTCGCTGATGAGCCTGCAGGGCCTGCCGCACATGTCCGGCATCGGCACCCGGCTCGACGTGGACATCGTGCGCCGGATCGTGAGCGAGGTCGTCGGGATCCTGGACAAGCGGGAGGAGACCTTCCGCGCCAACCAGATCGACTCCATCGGCACCTTCCGGGCCCGGCGGGCCCGCGGCGAGCTGCCCGGCGAGGCGTTCGGCGACGTGTTCCTGATCGTGGACGGCTGGCAGACGCTCAAGAGCGAGTTCGAGCAGCTCGAGCAGGACCTGCTCGACATCGCCCAGCGCGGCCTCGGCTTCGGCGTGCACGTGATCATCACCGCCGCGCGCTGGGCCGAGATCCGCCCGCAGCTCAAGGACGCCGTCAACACCCGCATCGAGCTGCGCCTCGGTGACCCGATGGAGTCCGACGTGGACCGCAAGGTGGCGCAGAACGTGCCGCCCGGCACCCCCGGCCGCGGCATCACCCGGCAGAAGCTGCACTTCCTCGGTGCGCTGCCGCGCATCGACGGGGTCGAAGACGCCACCGACCTCGCGGACGGGGTGGCCAAGACGGTCGCCGCGATCGCGGAGGCCTGGCAGGGCCCGATGGCCCCCAAGCTGCGCATGCTCCCGCTCATGGTGCCCTACACGGACCTGCCCGAGCCCTCGGCCCGTCCGGCGTTCGCGATCCCGCTCGGCGTGGACGAGAACAAGCTCGAGCCGGTCTACCTGGACTTCAGCCAGGACCCGCACTTCCTGATGTTCGGCGAGGGCGAGTCGGGCAAGACCGCGGTGCTGCGCACGCTCATCAAGGGCATCACCGAGATGTACACCGGCAGCCAGGCCCGCATCCTGCTGGTCGACTACCGGCGCTCGCTGCTCGGCGCGGTGCCCGAGAGCCACCAGCTCGGCTACTGCGCCGCGAGCGGGGCCGTCTCCTCCACCGTCGCCGAGATCAAGCCGTTCCTGGACAAGCGCCAGCCCGGCCCGGACGTCACCGCCGAGCAGCTGCGCAACCGCAGCTGGTGGACGGGTCCGGAGATCTTCGTGATCGTGGACGACTACGACCTGGTGGCCACCCCCGGCGGCAACCCGCTCTCCCCCTTCGGCGAGTACCTGCCGATGGCCCGGGACCTGGGCTTCCACCTGATCGTGGCGCGGGCCGCGGGCGGTGCCAGCCGGGCCCTGTTCGAGCCGGTCATCCAGCGCCTGCGCGAGTCGCGCCAGCCCGGCCTGGTCCTGTCCGGCGACCGGGACGAGGGCCAGCTGATCGGCTCGGTCCGGGCCAGCCAGCAGCCTCCGGGCCGCGGCACCCTGGTCAGCCGGCGGCACGGCAGCCTGCTGGTGCAGACGGCCTTCACCCCGCCGACGCTGTAGCAGAGCACGACGAAGCGCCCCGTTCCCGGCCGAGCCGGGGGCGGGGCGCTTTCGTGCGCTGCTTCTTGCTGCACTGCTTCGCGGTGACTCAGGGCTGTGGCTGTGGCGTCCATGGCGGGGCTCTCAGCCCGCCTCAGGCCTCCGCCTGTCTCAGCACCCTGCCCGGATCTCAGTACTCTGCTGCGCGGCGCCGACGGGCGGTGTCCCGCGCCACGGCCGCACCGCCGAGCGTCACCGCGGCCACCATGAGGCCGACGATCAGCGCGATGTAGGCCCAGCGCTGCTGGCTCTGCGCCGTCTTGTCCGTGACCGCGGCCACGTACGGCTTCGCCACGATCCGGTCGGCGGCCGAACCCGCGCTGGAGGCCGAGCCGTCCTTGTTCGGCCCCGCGCCGTACATCTTCACCGGCAGGCCGTAGATCGGACCGAACGAGCCCGGCGCGCTCCCGGAGACCAGGGCCTTGTCCTCCTTGGTCGCCGAGCTCGACACCTTCACCTTCGTCAGGGCGTACGAGATCTGCGCCTCGCCCCAGCCCGCGGACAGGCTGTAGGAACCCTCGCCGTCGGCGGTGGCCTCGATGATCTTCATGACCTCGTAGGCGCGCGCGGGGACCCGGTCGGACGCATGCGTCCAGTCGTACTCCTCGATGATCAGCGCCGCCTCGGCCGCGACGTACGGCGCGGCGAAGCTGGTGCCGTCGTCCACCACCAGCTTGCCGTTCGGCAGCAGCGCCTCGACCGCCACGCCGGGCGCCACCACGCCGACGAAGGGGTTCGCGCTCGTGCCCTTCTCCGAGAAGGTCGGCACCGAGTCGTACTGGTCGACCGCGCCGACCGCGAGCACATAGGGCTGATACGACGCCGGGTAGGTCGGCGGATTGACGCCGTAGTCCTTGTTGTTGTTGTCGGTCGTGTCCCGGTCGCCCTGGTTGCCCGCCGACGTCACCACGATCACGCCGTGCTGGTAGGCGTTCATCACGGCCGCGCGGAGCGTGTCGTCCGGGTCGTAGCCGTCCTGGGAGATGTTGATGACGTCGGCGCCCTTCTCGACCGCCTCGTTGATCGCCGTCGCCATCGCGTCCTCGGTGTTGCCCGCCGTCGCCTGGCAGCCGGCCTCACGCATCGAGATCAGCTGCACGCCCGGCGCGATCCCGATCATCCCGCCCTCGCCGTCGCTCCCCGGCGACTTCGCGCCGATGATCGAGGCGACCATCGTGCCGTGCCCGTCGTCGTCCGCTGCGTCGCCCGTCTTGGTCTCGCCGTTGAGCACCGCCCCGCCGCTGACCACGAGCTGCTTGCCGGCCGCTATCCCGGTGTCCACCACCGCGACCTTCACCCCCTGGCCGGTCAACGGCTCGCCGGCCCAGTCCGTCAGCGCGCCGGCCGCCGAGATCTCCCAGGGCGTCTGCTGGCTGGTCGCGGCGGTGACGTTGTTCTGCGTGCAGTTGGAGGCATCCGCGAGCACGGTGCCGCCCGCGGCCGCGGTCGGAGCGGCGAAGCCGGTGCCCAGAGCCAACGCGGTGGACGCGGCCGCGGCGCCCACCTTCTTCAGGGTGCTCACGGTCGACCGCCTACTGCCCGTTGCCGGGCGTCGTGCCCGCGGCGGTCGGATCCAGAGGCGCGCCACCCTGCATCAGGTTCACCCATACCTCCGGCAGCTGTTCATCGGCGACCTCTCCGTATCCCAGCAGGGTCTTGGCCGACTGGTCCGTCTGCGTCGAGGACGGGGACGAGGACGAGGACGAGGTGGACGCGGCCTTCACGTCGACCAGCTCGTAGCGGTAGTCGGAGTCCTCGATCAGGAACTCCTTGCCGCCGCTGTTGAAGTCGCCGGTGAGCCGCCGGGCGACCAGGCCGTAGCCCGGGCGCACGACCACGTTGTTGGCCTCGTTGTTGTTGCCCACCTGGTTCAAGCCGAACTGGCCGCCCGGCGAGCCGTAGGGCAGGGACTGGTAGAGCCAGGTGGTCAGCTGCGGCACCTTGCCGCCGCCGTCGTACGCGCCGTCGTAGCCCACGCAGAGATTCTGGCTGGTCGCCAGTTTGGCGTCAGAGTCCAGACTCGGCTCGATCGTCGGCCAGTCGGCGCCGAGCGTGTTCGAAGCCAGCAGGTCGCTCGCCTTCGGAGCGCCGTGGGCGTTCGCGCCCTCGATCGCGATCGCGGTGAGCTTGTTCGAGTCGATGTTCGCGACGTGGCCGCTCAGCGCGGAGTTGGTCGCGTAGAGGTAGTACTCGAACGGAGTGAGCTCGAGCAGGCCGTCAGCGGTCTGCACGGAGCCACCGCCGCCGGCGTAGTTGAGGCCGTAGTCGCCCACGTGCTGGCCGATCTGACCCGCGCCCGTCACGGGGTCGCCGACACCGCTGAGCAACGCCGGAGCGGTGATCTGCGCACCCGAGGTGAACACGCTCAACCACGCGTCCGACACCCAGAACCCGTCGCCCGCGGTCCAGTACTGGTCGGACTGCAGACCGGACAGCAGGTTCGCGACGTTCTGCGCGTCATCGGTGTAGTTGCCGACCTCGTACTTGTAGTCGCCGTCGATCAGGTACACGTCGTCCTGCGAGTCGTGCACGATGATGCCCTCGTGGCTGGTCGCGTTCCACACCGCCGTCTGCGCGCTCGGCCCGTAGCCGATCTGCAGATAGGTCGAACCGCCCGGGAGCGACTCGTTGTTCGGATCCTTCTCGTTCTGGCACAGCGACCACTGGGTCAGGTTCATGTTGGACGCGCTCGGCACGTCCTCCGGAGCGCCGAGAATGCCGACCGGCGAGCCGATGGTGATACCGGAGTTGTTGATGGTCGAATCCGGCACGTCGTACTTGGCGAAGTTCGAACCCAGAATCAGCCGCGCCGAGGTGATGTTGTAAACCGAGTGCAGCTGATTGTTCGACTTCGTATAGATGTACGCGGCGCCGGTGGACTCGTCCACGGCCAGGCCGTTCTGCCACCCGGAGGGCGCGGCCGGCTTGAAGACGCCGATGACCGCGACCGCGGCGACCGCGATGGCGCTCAGGATGATCGAGGTGGCGAAGGTCTTGACCGGCCGCGGAGCCCCCTCGTCGCTGCCGGTGGCGGTCGGCACCACCAGGTTCGCCACCATCCGCCGGCGGGCGAAGTTGAACGCGTCGAGCTGGTCCTTGCGAGTCGCCACGGTCTGCCCCTTTTCCCCTCTCATCCCCGATACCCGAGGGCACGGAGCATGCGTGCGAAACAGAGTACAGTAACGGCGGCGCGGACGGACGGGCGCGCTGACGGGCGACGAGGTGCGGCGCGGCTATCGTCGAACCCGGATCTGCACGTACGATACGGGCTGCAGACCAAGGCAAACGCGCTCATACGAGGGGGCAGGCGCACCTGATGGCGACAGCAGCAGCACGCAACGACGCCCGCGGGTCCGGCCGGCCGGCGACGGAGGCGGGAGCAGGCGGGCGCGGGCTCGCCGAAGTGTCGGCCGACCCCGGATTCCAGCCGCGGCCCGGGCGGATCGGCTCGCTGCCGCTGGTGCGGCTGATCCTGCTGGAGGCCGCCGCCGCGCTCGCCGCGACGCCGATCCTGGTGCACAAGCCGATGGTGTTCGCGGGCACCGGCCCGGCCGCGCTGCTGTGCGTGGTCGCCGCGATCGGCGGCAGCAGAGGCCGCTGGCTCGGCGCGAGCCGGCTCGTGCACGCGGATTACAAGGAGCGTCAGGAGCAGCGCCGGCCGGCCTCCGGGGAGTCCGCGCTCGCGCCGCTGCGGGAGACGTTCCCGGCGCTGCGTACCGCGACCGTGGCCACCCGCGGCGGCGAGCCCGTCGGCGTGATCGGCGACGGGACGTTCCTGACCGCCGTGATCCAGCTCGACTCGCGCGGCGAACCGCTGCGGGAACAGCGCCAGGCGCACCCGCTGCCGGTCGGCGCCGTCGCCGCGGCCCTCTCGGACGCGCAGGTCCCGGTGGCGAGCGTGCAGCTGATCACGCACTCGCGCCCGGCCCCCGCCCCGCACCTGCCGCGCCAGTCCCTGTCCGCGCGCTCGTACCAGAGCATCGGCGCCACCGTCCCCGCGCAGCGCACCACCTGGGCGGCCGTGCGGCTCGACCCGGAGCAGGCGCAGGGAGCCGTCGAGGCCCGCGGCGGCGGCACGGTCGGCGCGCAGCGCGCGCTGCTGACAGCCGTTCAGCGGGTGGCCAGCCAGATCGAGGGCGCCGGCTTCGAGGCGACGATCCTGAGCGAGCCGGAGCTGATCTCCGCGCTGGGCACCGCCTGCAACGTCACGCAGGTGGCGGTGAACCCGACCGCGGCCGCGCACAAGCGGACCGAGGAGACGCGCCGTTACTGGCGCTGCGACGGCAGCTGGCACACGACGTACTGGCTGGACAAGCCGCCGACGTTCACCGACCGTACGAGCCCTGACTTCTTCGCCACGGTGGGCGCGCTGCCGTCACTGGCCACCAGCGTCGCGGTGAATCTGACCAAGGGCACCGGGGACTCGGTCGCGTTCAGCTGCTTCATCCGGATCGCGGCGGGCTCGGAGCAGCAGCTCACCGAGTCGGGCAAGGTGCTCGAGCAGCAGGCCGGCAAGGCCGGCGCCGGGCTCACCCGCCTCGACGGCGAGCAGCTGCCCGGCCTGGTGGCCACGGTCCCGCTCGGAGGGGAATAAGGAATGTCGTCGAACGGATCGTCAGCCGCGTACGCCCCCAGGAGGGCGAAGCGCGGCGCCGCGCAGGCAGAGCAGCGGACAGTGGTGGCGGCGCGCCCGGAGCGCGGCCACGAGGTGCACCTGATCCCGGCCCGCGGCCCCAAGCTGGAGAAGCACCTGCTGGAGGCCGGCCAGCTCGACGCGCTCGCCCTCCCGGTGGGAGACGACGGCGTCGTCATCGGCACGGACCAGGCCAGCCGCCCCGCGGTGATCAGCCTGTTCAAGCCGAGGGCGGTGGACGCGGCCCTGGTCGGCGGCGCGTACATGGCGCAGCTGATCGCCCTGCGCGCCACCGCGACCGGCGCCCGCGTCGTGGTCGAGACCGCGCGCCCCCAGCTGTGGGCCCCGCTGGCCCAGAACGCCGGCGGCGGCCAGCAGGTGATCGCCGTGGTCCCCGTGCGCAGAGTCGGAAACCTCGGCGCCACCCCCGCATCCCCCGTGCTGCTGCTGCGCGACTGCGGCGCCCGCCCCCCGCGCAGCGCCGCCCCGAAGACCCCGTGGATGACGACACTGACCCTGTTGCCGTTCCTCGACCCCACCTTCGCCGGCCACCTGATCAGCTCGGACTACGTGGCGATGCAGCAGATCTCCCCCCAGGAAGCGGAACTGGCGGCCCGTCTGTTCCGCCTCAGCGCCCAAGACGTCGCCGCGCTCCCCACCCTGCTCCCCGAGCTGGCCCTGTGGACCGCCCGGCACGGCCGGCAGTACGTCTACACCGCCCCGACCCACGACGAGTCGGCACTGCTCGGCGCGCCGAGGAGGATGGACTAGCGCGGGATAGTCGGCGGCCGTCGGGCTTCGGCCGGCGGCAGTCGGTCGGCGGCAGTCGGTCGGCGGCTGCGAAAGCACGAGCACGAAGAGCAAGAACGAAGCACGAAGATTGACAACCGTCAGCGCAGTACGGGACCGCGGACGGGGTATGAGCCCGAATCGAACGGCGAGAACCAGCGCGGTGCGATCGGGTGGAAGTCGGCAAGTCAGCACGGGGACGACGACACGCACAGTCTCGGCAACGAGAGCAGTCGCACGGGCGTCAGAGGCGGCCAGGCCCGGGTTCGAGCGGAGCCCGGGTGAACGTCCGTCGACTCGATCACTCGCCCACTGAGCGACCGGTCGACGGCCAGGCGACGGCGGATCGGCGTCGAACGGGAGACCGACGGGTAACCGGCAAGAACCGAGTGAGGACATTGTTTTCAATCGGGGCCCGAGCCTGGTTACTGTAGGCATCAGGGTTGGCGCGCAGAGCGTGGCGGCAAGGACGAGGCGGCGCAGCGGTAGCAGCACAGAAAGTTGGAAGCGGCGTGAGCGGCGAGCACGGGTACGCAGACGGGCCGGAGGAAGACAGCTGGACCGGCCCGGTCTACACGACCCCGGAGTGGTACCGCCTGGGCAACACGGGGACGCCGGCGGCCCCGCCGGCGCAGCCGCCTGCCCAGCCGGGCGCGCCGGGACAGGGATCGGGGCAGGGTCCGGACCAGAGACTGGGGCAGTCGCCAGGCCAGGGACCCGGACAGGGGCAGGTTCCAGGGCAAGGAGCGCTGGGCCAGGGGCAGGTTCCAGGGCAAGGAGCGCTGGGCCAGGGGCAGCTGCCGGGCCCCGGTGCGCCGGGCCCGCTGCCAGGTCAGGGCCCTGGGCAAGGACAGCTTCCGGGCCAGGGAGCGCCCGGTCCGTTGCCGGGCCAGGCATACGTACCCGGCCAAGGACGCGCGCCGGACCAGTCCGGCCCCGGCGGACTCGGCTCCAGTGGTCCAAACTCCAGTAGTCTGCCCGGCCGCGGCCCCAGCGCCCAGCCGCCCTACGGTCAGAGCCCTGCCGGCCCGCCCGGAATCGGCCAAGGCCCCGCACAAGGGCAATCCCCATACGGCCCCGGACCTGGCGGACAGCCAGGGATCGGTCAGAGTCCTGCGCCAGGACAGCCGCCGTACGGACAAGGACAAGGACCGGGCCAAGGCCAGTCGCCGTACGGACAAGGTCCCGCACAAGGACAGCCACCGTTCGGCCAGGGACCGACCCCGGGTCAGTCCCCTTACGGCCAGGGCCCCGCTCAGGGTCAACCGCCGTACGGTCAGCAGGGACCGGCTCAAGGCCAGTCGCCGTACGGTCCCCGACCTGGCGCACAGCCGGGAATCGGCCAAGGCCCAGGCCCCGCGCAAGGCCAGCCCCCATACGGTCCGGGACAGTCCGGCCAGCCGGGACAGGGACCGAGCGGACAACCGTTCGGCGCACCTGGCGCAGGCGGACAGCCGGGACAGGTTCCCGGGCAGCCTTTTGGAGCACCCGGCGCAGGCGGACAGCCGGGACAAGTTCCCGGACAGCCCTTTGGAGCACCCGGCGCAGGCGGCCAGGCGGGAACGCCCGGCCAGCCCGGCGCGCAGGGTCAACCGGGTGCCCAGGGCCAACCGGGCGCACCGGGTCAACCGGGTGCGCCGGGCCAGCCCTGGCAGCGACCCGGCGGTCAGCCGCTCGGACAGCCTGGGCAAGGGCCCGGTGCGCAGCCTGGCCAAGGCCCTGGCGCACAGCCGCCTTTCGGGGCACCTGCCGCGCAGCAGCCCTTTGCGGCAGGAGCACCTGGCGCTGCCGGACAACCGGGGCAACCAGGACAGCCGGGGCAGCCGGGACGGCCAGGCCAGCCGCAGATTCCCCCGCCGCCGCCCGCGCCGTTCGGAGCCAAGCCGTTCCCGTCGCCGGCGTCACCGTCCCCGGTGCCACCGCCCGCGGCGTCGGCGTCCCCTGCGTCCCCGGCTTCGATGCCCCCTGCGTCACCATCGCCGTCTCCGGTGACGGGGCCGACGGCGGGCCAACCGTCGTCAGCACCGCCGCCTACGAACGCGCCTGTGCAACTGCCGCCGCCCGGCGGGACGCCGGTGTTCCCGCCGCCGCCTGCGCCGCCCGCATCATTCGCGTCGCCGACATCGCCGACATCGCCGGCGTCGGGGGCTGCGCCTGGGACGGCGGGCGCGCCCAGTCCGGGCGTCGCCGTGCCTCCGCCTCCGCCGCCGCCCGTGTTTCCGGGCAGCGGCTTTCCGGGCAGCGGCGCGGGGACGGATGGCGGGGCTGCAGCTGGTCCGGCGGGGTCGGTAGCGCCGACTCAGCAGAGCCCTGCCATTCCGCCGCCGCCACCTTCGCCGTTCGGCACACCGACGTCGGCGTCGTCGACTGGGCAGGGCGCTTCGCTGTCGAGTTCTGGGTCGTCGTCTTCTTCTGCCGGCAGTACCTCCTCTGGTTCGGATGATTCCTCGGCGCCTAAGGCGTCTGCTGTCGGTGAGGCGGGCGCCTCGGGAACGGGCAGTACAGGGTCGGGCAGTGCAGGGTCGGGTACGGCTGGAGCCACAGGCTCCGCGGGCTCCGAGGGCTCTGATGAGAAGTCAGAGGCTCCGGCACCGCGGCATGGTGCTCCGGGGGAGGCAGGCGGCGAGGCTTCGGACACCGCCGCGGCTGCGGCCACGGCACTGCCGGGGTCGGGTGCCGCGCCCGGTCCTTCCGCCGCGCCGGCGCTTACGTCCGGCTCTGCGAGCGCGGCCGAGCCGCGGTCGGGCGAGATCGCACTCGCACGGCAGAACGAGCTCGCCGTGAATCCGCCGGCGCCGGGGGTGTGGCAGGCTGCTGCCGCGCCTTCGCCTGCGGCGCCGGGGCAGGCTCCTGCGCCTACCTCGCGTCCCGACCAGGCGATGGCGCACGGACAGTCGCCTTCACCCTCTATGCCCGCGGCTTCCTCAGCCGGGCCCTCTTCGCCGTCGCCTTCTTCGTCGTCGGCTGCTCCTCTTTCACCCACCTCGCCTTCGTCACTCACGCCACCACTGGCACCTCCCGGACCTCCCGCACTTCCCGCACTTCCCGCACTTCCCGCACTTCCCGCACTTCCCGCACTTCCCGTCCCTGCTCCGATCAACGTTCCGCCGCAGCACGGAGTTCCCGCTCAGTCACCTTTCAGTGACAGGCCGCAACCGGAGCTTCCGGCGGGATCGCAGCAGCCTGGCGTACCGCCGCAGCAGGGGGTGGCGCCAGGGACGGTCGTGATTCAGCCTTCTGCGCTCGGGCTCTCGGGGCTGCCGCAGCCTTATCAGCAGGGACAGCCACAGCCGGGATATCCGCCGCAGCAGCCCGGGCAGCCGTATCCGGGGGCGCAGCAGCCTCAGCCGGGCCAGCCGTACCCAGGACCGGGGCAGCCCTATCCGGGGCCGGGACAGGCGCAGCAGGACCAGGCGGGACAGATCCTCTACGGGCCGCAGTCGCAAGGCCAGCAGCCGTTGCAGTACGGGCAGCCGGGACAGCCTGGCCAGCCCGGACCGTCGGGGCAGTCTGGTGGGTGGGCGGCTCAGCCCGGCTATCCGGGCGCGCCCAACATCCCGGGCTTTCCGCAGCAGGGTTACGAGCAGGGCTACGGCTCCGGCCTCAGCACGCCGCTCGGGTTCCAGGCGTCGCAGGAGCTCAGCTCGGAGCGGCTCGTCCGCAAGGCCGAACCCGTTGCCAAGACGGGGTGGCGGCGCACGGTGCGCTCGGCGAGCGGGGGGCTGATCAAGCCGGGGCCCGGCAAGATCGAGGCCTACCGCAACGAGCTGCTCGAGCGGGTGCGCAGCCCGCTGGTCGGGTGCTACCGGATCGCGGTCATCTCGCTCAAGGGCGGCGTGGGGAAGACGACCACCACCACGGCGCTCGGGGCGACGCTCGCGTGGAACCGCGGGGACCGTGTCATCGCCGTCGACGCCAACCCGGACGCGGGAACGCTCGGTCGGCGTGTGCGGCGGGAGACCGGGGCGACGATCCGCGACATGCTGCAGGCGTTGCCGTCCATCCGCAGCTATGTCGACATGCGCCGGTTCACCTCACAGGCGCCGAGCCGGCTGGAGATCCTCGCCAACGACGTCGACCCGGCCGTCTCGACCACGTTCAACGACGAGGACTACCGGCGGATCATCGAGGCGCTGCAGAATCAGTACTCGATTATCCTCACCGACTCCGGCACCGGGCTGCTCTACTCCGCCATGCGCGGGGTGCTGACGATGGCCGACCAGCTGATCGTGGTCTCCACGCCCAGCGTGGACGGCGGCAACTCGGCGTCGACGACGCTGGACTGGCTTGTCGCGCACGGTTTCGAGGACCTCGTGCGCCGCTCGATCACCGTCATCTCGGCGGTCCGGCCGTCGTCCAAGGAGATCGACCTGTCCCAGCTCATCGCGCACTTCGCGGCGCGGTGCCGCGCGGTGGTGCCGATTCCCTACGACTCGCACCTGTCCACGGGCGCGGAGATCGACCTCGAATACCTCAGGCCTGCTACTGCGGACGCCTACCTGGAACTGGCCGCGCATGTCGCGGAGGGATTCGTCTCGCCGCGTGGGATGAGGCCGTACCAGGGCTAGGAGCCACCGAAGCCCGAGAAGTAATGCCCAGAGGCCCGTCCCGGAGTGGGGCGGGCCCCTTGGCTTGCGGCGGGTGGCTCAGGCCGACATCAGGAAGCGGTCGAGCACGCGCGCGCCGAAGTCGAGGGCGGAGACCGGCACGCGCTCGTCCACGCCGTGGAACATGGCGGCGAAGTCGAGGTCCGGCGTCAGGCGCAGCGGGACGAACCCGTACCCTGTCATGCCCATGTCGGCGAAGGTCTTGTTGTCCGTGCCCGCGGACAGGCAGTAGGGCACCGTGCGCGCGGCCGGGTCCTCGGCCTGGAGGGCCTCGAGCATCCGCTCCACCAGCGGCGCGGCGAACGGCGACTCGACGCTGCGGTCGAGGTGGATGTCCTCGCGGACCACGTCCGGGCCGATCAGCTCGTCGATCGCGGCCAGGAACTCCTCCTGGCCGCCGGGCAGGAACCTGCCGTCGATCACCGCTTCGGCGCGCTCCGGGATGACGTTGGTCTTGTACCCCGCCGTGAACATCGTCGGGTTCGCGGTGTGGCGCAGCGTGGCGCCGACGAACCGGGCCAGCGGGCCCAGCTTCGCCACCGCCTGCTCGGGCTCGGACGGGTCGAACTCGACGCCCATCGCGTCGCAGACCTCGGCGAGGAAGTCGCGCACGGTCGGGGTCAGGGTCACCGGGAACTCGTGCGTGCCGATGCGCGCGACGGCGGCGGCGAGCGCGGTGACGGCGTTGTCGTGGTTGATCATCGAGCCGTGGCCGGCTCGGCCGCGCGCCCGCAGCCGCATCCAGGCCAGGCCCTTCTGCGCGGTCTCGATCAGGTACAGCCGCAGGTCGGGGTTTATCTCCATGGAGTAGCCGCCGACTTCGCTGATGGCCTCCGTGCAGCCGGCGAACAGGCCGGGGTGGTTGTCGGCGAGGAACCGCGCGCCGAGCTTGCCGCCGGCCTCCTCGTCGGCGAGGAAGGCCACGACCACGTCCCGGCGCGGTCGGCGGCCCTCGCGCATCATCCGGCGCACGACGGCGAGCGTCATCGCGTCCATGTCCTTCATGTCGACGGCGCCGCGGCCCCACACCAGGCCGTCGCGCACCTCGCCGGCGAACGGGTGGACGCTCCAGTCGGCCGGGTCGGCCGGGACCACGTCGAGGTGGCCGTGCACGAGCAGGCCGGGGGCCGCGGAATCGGTGCCCTCGATCCGGGCGACGACCGAGGCCCGGCCGGGCTCGGACTCGAAGATCTGCGGGTCCAGACCCGCCTCGGCCAGCTTCTCGGCGACGTACTCGGCGGCCGGGCGCTCGGGCTTGGTCGGGTTCGAGGTGTCGATCCGGATGAGATCGGTCAGGAATCCGACCACCTCGCCGTAACCCGGCTCGGCGCCCGTGGCGGCTTCGGTCTCGTGTACCTGCTCAGGCTGGCTCATACGGCCAGCTTAATCCGGCTGCGACTCCTCCTGGGCATGCCAAAGCGTCGCGGGCGGGTTCTGGTGGGAATGTTCACGCAGATGCAACTCGCGCTCGATCGCGGCCTCGGCCTCGAGCAGGCGCGGGACCGTCATCTTCGGCATGGTCACGTGCGGCGCGTCGATGTGCAGCAGGTGGATGCCGGAGGCGCTCAGCTCGGTCTTCACCGCGTGCCGGCGCTCGTAGACGGCCAGGTAGACACGGCGGACCTGGATGGCCGTCTCGAGCTCCTTGTTCATCCGCGCGTAGAACTGCTCCTTGTACGCCTCGTCGGTCATCGAGGAGATCGCGAAGAAGAACGCCGACACGGCGGCCAGGAACAGCGAGACCTGCCAGAGCCGGTTGTCGATGCCGATGCCGATGTAGTGGTCGAGGTCGTGGCCGAAAACGTGGACGTGATCCTCGAACTTCAGGTCCGGGTTCTTGGTCCACTTGTTGATGAGCTCATCGTCGATGGCGAGCCGGCCGAAGCCGAGGAAGAACGCGAACACGAGGACGCCGAGCATCACCACTTGCAGCATCTGGCCGACGAAGAGCACCAGCAGCATATTGATCCGCTGCGAGCGGCTGAGCGGAAGCGCGCCTTCGTGCAGGACGAATCCGGACATGACGCCGTCCAACGGGGTGTCTCTGCAGGCCTCGACGATGGTCGTGCGGTCGTCGTGACCGGCGACCCGGCGCACTTCGTCCGGGAGCCGATAGATCAGGAACAGCACGGTGAAGACGGTGAACATCGCGACCACGCCCCACAGGCGCGGCCGACTGATGTCGCCGGCGAACTCCCACACGTCGCCGCTGATGAACAGGAAGCTGTTGAACAGGAACACCAGCGGCAGGGCTCTGGCCGCAAGGTCGAAGACCTCGCCGAGCTCCTGGAAGGTGCGCCGGAAAGCCCAGCGGGCCAACGGGAAGAGCGCGGAGGCGATCACGTAGATCAGCACCACGACGGCGACGTCGACGGCGAGGTCGATCAGCGCGTCCTTCACCTTGTGCCGCGCCACGAACGCGACGATCGGCGGGATCACGATGAAGCCGCCGAGCTCGAACCAGCCGATCTGGCTCGGCCGGCCGAGGACCTTCTCGCCCCGGAACCTGTTGCGCACCATGTACACCAGCCCGAGCAGCACCACGCCGAGCACGGCGCCGCCCATCCGTTGCAGGGCGCTGAGGTGCAAGGAGAGCACCACCATCAGGTTGCCGACGAAGTAGATCAGCAGCATCGGCAGGGCCCTGTTGAAGACGTCCTCGGTGACCTTGCGATCCTCGATGAAGTAAGGCAGCCCCCTTCGAACGAACCAGCTCTCAGTACTCTTCAGCAGTACGTCGTAGCTCTCTGCCATCGTCAGCCCGTCTTCCCACCCCTGGCCCGCCCGCCGTACGCAGGCGGGTGTTGCTCACCCGACGGGCGATCACGATATCGGACCTGGCAGTACCGGGCTACTCGGACAGCAGCACCCTGACCTTGGCCACGTCCTGGTTCATCCGCTCGACGAGCTCTGCGATGCCGGAGAACTTCTCCTGGCCGCGCACCCGGGCCACGAAGTCGACCGAGACGTGCTTGTCGTAGAGGTCGAGGTCGGTGCGGTCGAGGGCGTACGCCTCCACGGTGCGGTGCTCGCCGTCGAACTGGGGGTTGGTGCCGACGGAGATGGCGGCGGGCAGCCGGTCCGGGCCGAAGGACAGCCAGCCGGCGTAGACTCCGTCGGCCGGGATCGCGGTGTGCGCCGGGGTGTCGACGTTGGCGGTGGGGAAGCCGAGCTCGCGACCGCGCTTGGCCCCGTGCACGACGGTGCCCTCCACCCGGTGCGGGCGGTCCAGCCGCAGCGCGGCCGTCTCCACGTCGCCGGCCAGCACCATCCGGCGCACGTCGGTGGAGGAGAAGCGGGAACCCTCGCCCTCCTCGGGCGCGGCCAGGGCCAGGCCCTCGACCGCGAAGCCGTGCTCGGCGCCGAGCTCGGTCAGTACCGCGACCGTGCCGGCCGCCTTGTGGCCGAAGCGGAAGTTCTCCCCCACCACCACGGCGACCGCGTGCAGCCGCTCGACCAGCACCTGCTTCGCGAACTCGGCCGGGGTCAGCCGGGAGAGCTCCACCGTGAACGGGAGCACGAGGACCGCGTCCACGCCGAGCTCGCCCATCAGGTCGGCCCGGTGGGTCGGCGTGGTGAGCAGCGGCGGATGCGTGCCCGGGCGCACGACCTCGCTCGGGTGCGGGTCGAAGGTCAGCACGACCGCCTTGACACCGCGCTCGCGGGCCAGCTCCACCGCTCGGCGCACCACCCGCCGGTGCCCGTGGTGCACCCCGTCGAAGAAGCCGACGGTGACGACCGAGTCCCCCCAGGCCGTGGGCACCTCGGCCAGGCTGTCCCACCGCTGCATCGCATCCCGCTGTCCGCTCACAGACCAAGCGTGCCAGATCTTCCGGCGTGCTCCGTACCGAGCCCGCCGTAACGCGGTGACGAGTGCTGGCGGGAACCGGGCGCCAGGCCTACGATGGCCTGCGCATATCGAACCGGACGCCGCCGCGGCGTCCGTTAGGAGGGGAAAGCTCCGATGTCCTATCAGCCGCCCGGGTCCTATCCGGTCGCTTCGATGCCGCCGGTCTACGGCATGCCGCCGCAGGGGCGCCCGCCGATCCCGCAGGCCGCCCTGCGCTCCTACTACGCGATCCTCGCCGGAGCCGCGCTGAGCGCGGTGAGCATCGTCATCGGGCTCACCAGCATGGGCTCCATCCGCTCGCAGCTGCGCGACCAGCTCGCGCCCAAGGGCTTCGGCGAGGACACGATCAACACGTTCATCAACGTCGAGATCGCCTTGATCGTCGTCTTCGGCATCATCGGGGTCCTGCTCTGGCTGTGGATGGCCTGGAAGATCAAGTCCGGCCGGCACTGGGCCCGGGTGCTCTCCTCGGTCTTCTTCGGCCTCGAGTGCTTCTCGGTGCTGATCGGCGGCGTCAACTACCGGTCCAGCGTGACGTCCGGCGACGAGACCACCAACGCCTCGGTGCACCAGTCCGCGGCCGTCACGATCCTCGGCTGGGTGATCGTCCTGGTCGGCCTCTACGCGCTGGTGATGTTCTGGCACAAGAGCAACGCGGCCTTCTTCCGGCCGGCGCAGGCCTACGCCCCGGCCGGCTACCCCTACCCGTACCCGCCGCAGGGCGGTTACCCGCAGGCCCAGTACCCGCAGGGCTACCCGCAGCCGCAGTACCCGCAGGCCCAGTACCCGCAGGTGCCGGACCAGGGCGGGGCCGCGCCGCAGGAGGGCGCGCCGCAGCAGCCGAACGACCCGTGGAGCACCCCGCCGCAGTAAGGCGGCGCGGCAACCCCGAAGGGCGGGGCCGGCTTCAGACGAAGACGGCTATCGGCTTGCAACGCCGGCCCTGCTCCTCGACCAGAGCCAGGAAGGCCCCGTCCGGCGCGAACACCGCGATGGGGCCGGGGCCGAGGCCGCGGGCCGGCAGCGGACCGCCGTGGGCGATCGCCCGGGCCTGCTCCTCGTCCGCGTCGTAGCGCGGGAACGCGGCTCCGGCGGCGTCGGCGATCGGCAGCACCGGCACCGCCTCGCCCGCTTCGGCGCGCTCGGCGAGCTGCGTCAGTGACGCGGCGTCGGCCAGGGAGTACGGGCCGACCCGCGTGCGCCGAAGCGCCGTCAGATGGCCGCCCACGCCGAGGCTCGCGCCCAGATCGCGGGCCAGGGCCCGGATATACGTGCCGCTGGAGCAGACCACCCGCACGTCCGCGTCGAGCACGCCCGGTTCGCGCCGGATCCCGAAGAGTTCGAACTCGTACACGGTGATCGGGCGGGGCTGGAGCTTGACCTCGTCACCCGAACGGACCCGGTGGTACGAGCGGACGCCGTCCACCTTGATCGCCGAGACGGACGAGGGCGTCTGCATGATCTCGCCGGTGAGCGCGGCGATCCCGGCGGCCACGGCCGCGTCGGTGACGGCGGCCACCGCGGCGGGGTCGGCCTGCGCGGTCACCTCGCCCTCGGCGTCGTCGGTGACGGTGGCCTGGCCGAGCCGGATGGTCGCCTCGTACTCCTTGCGGGTCAGCGCCAGGTGCCCGAGCAGCCGGGTCGCCTTCTCCACGCCGAGCACGAGCACGCCGGTGGCCATCGGGTCCAGCGTGCCGGCGTGCCCGACCCGGCGGGTGCCGACCAGCCGGCGCATCTTGCCGACCACGTCGTGCGAGGTCCAGCCGCCGGGCTTGTCGATGATGACGAGACCGTCCGGCGGGGCCGGACGGTCCGCATAGGCCTTGGGCCGACGGCTCAACGCTCGTCCTCGTCGTCCGGCTCGGCGTCCTCGGGCTCGGCGTCCTCGTCCTCCGGACGCGGCGCGCGGTACGGGTCGGCCTCGCCCGCGAAGGTCTTGCCCTGGGCGATCTCGCGCACCCGGGCGTCCTCGGCCGCGGCCCGGGCGAGCAGGTCGTCGATCTGCCGGGCGCCCTCCGGGATCGCGTCCAGGATGAACGCGAGGGTCGGGGTGAACTTCACCCCGGTCTGCCGGCCGACCTCGCTGCGCAGGATGCCCTTGGCCGACTCGAGCGCGGCGGCCGAGGCGGCCCGCTCCTCCTCGTCGCCGAAGACCGTGTAGAAGACCGTGGCCTCCCGCAGGTCCCCGGTGATCCGGGTGTCGGTGATGGTGACGAACCCGAGACGCGGATCCTTGATCTTCGTCTTCAGCGTCTCGGCGACCACCACCTTGATCCGGTCGGCCAGCTTCGCCGAACGCGTGCTGTTCGCCATGGTCCGCTCCTTTGATTCTCAGTCGTCTTCGTCGCTGCGGACGCGGCGGCGCACCGAGAGGACCTCGAGCTCGGGCCGCCAGGACACCGCGCCCTCGCAGTCATCCAAAAGCTCTACCACCCGCCGGTGCGTGCCCGCCACGACGGCCACGCCGAACACGGCGCGTCGGTGCAGATCCTGCAGCGCCACCTCCGCCGCGCCCACTCCGGGACGGCGGTTGAGGTCGGCCAGAACGGGCCGGATCAGCGCCCGCTTCTGCTTGAGCGAGTGCACCTCGCCCAACAATACGTCGATCTTCAGCGTTCCGGAGAACACGGTGCCGTCGGACACAGGCATCAGGGCTTGACCCAGCCCAGGGGAGGTGAAGGGATTCCAGGCCCGCAGGCCCGATACGCAAGAGACTTGCATATCGGGCCTGTGGGGACAACGGGTTATCCCGCGCGCGGGGCGTCCGCCACGGTGCCGCCGGGGTCCGCCGGCACCGTGTCCGGGACGCTACGCGCGGGTCTTCTCCCGCATCTCGTACGTCTCGATGACGTCGTCCACCTGGATGTTGTTGAACGAGCCGAGTCCGATACCGCACTCGTAGCCCTCGCGGACCTCGGTGGCGTCGTCCTTGAACCGCTTCAGCGAGTCGATGGTCAGGTTCTCCGCGACCACCGCGCCGTCCCGGATGAGCCGGGCCTTGGCGTTGCGGCGGATCAGGCCCGAACGCACCAGGGTGCCCGCGATGTTGCCGAACTTGGAGGAGCGGTAGACCTCGCGGATCTCCGCGGTGCCGAGCTGCACCTCCTCGAACTCCGGCTTGAGCATGCCCTTGAGCGCCGCTTCCATCTCCTCGATCGCCTGGTAGATGACCGAGTAGTAGCGGATCTCGACACCCTCGCGGTCGGCCTTGGTCCGAGCCCGGCCATCGGCCCGGACGTTGAAGCCGATGATGATCGTGTCGCTGGTCAGCGCCAGGTCCACGTCCGACTCGGTGATCGCGCCGACGCCGCGGTGGATGATCCGCAGGTCGACCTCCTCGCCGACGTCCAGCTTGAGCAGCGCGTCCTCGAGGGCCTCGACCGAACCGGACACGTCGCCCTTGAGGATGAGGTTGAGCCGCTGGATCTCGCCGGCCTTCATGGCCCGGTCGATGTCCTCGAACGAGACCCGCACCCGCCGCTTGGAGAGCAGCGCGTTGCGGTCGCGTGCGGCGCGGCGCTCGGCGATCTGCCGGGCCACCCGCTCCTCCTCGACCACCAGGAAGGTGTCGCCGGCCCCGGGGACCGAGGTCAGACCGAGCACCTGCACCGGCCGGGACGGGTCGGCGATCTCGACGTTGTTGCCGTTCTCGTCGAGCATGGCCCGGACCCGGCCGTGCGCGTCGCCGACGACCATGGTGTCGCCCACGCGCAGCGTGCCGCGCTGGACCAGCACCGTGGCCACGGCACCGCGGCCGCGGTCCAGGTGGGCCTCGATCGCGACGCCCTCCGCGTTCTGGTGCGGGTTGGCCTTCAGGTCGAGGGACGCGTCCGCGGTCAGCACGACCGCCTCGAGCAGCTCCTCGATGCCGATGTTCTCCCGCGCGGAGATGTCGACGAACATGGTGTCGCCGCCGAACTCCTCGGCCACCAGGCCGTACTCGGTGAGCTGGCTGCGCACCTTGAGCGGGTCGGCGCCTTCCTTGTCGATCTTGTTGACGGCCACCACGATCGGCACGTCGGCCGCCTTGGCGTGGTTGAGCGCCTCGATCGTCTGCGGCTTGACGCCGTCGTCGGCCGCCACCACGAGCACCGCGATGTCGGTCACCTTGGCACCGCGGGCACGCATGGCGGTGAACGCCTCGTGGCCCGGGGTGTCGATGAAGGTGATCCGCCGGTCGAGGCCGTGGATCTCGGCCGCGACCTGGTAGGCACCGATGTGCTGGGTGATGCCGCCGGCCTCGCCCGCCACCACGTTCGCCTTGCGGATCGCGTCCAGCAGGCGGGTCTTACCGTGGTCGACGTGGCCCATGACGGTGACCACCGGCGGGCGCGCCGCGAGGTCGTCCTCGCCGCCCTCGTCCTCGCCGAACTCGATGTCGAAGGACTCGAGCAGCTCGCGGTCCTCCTCCTCGGGCGAGACGATCTGGATCTCGAAGCCGATCTCCGAGCCGATCAGCTGCAGGATCTCCTCGTTGACCGACTGGGTCGCGGTGACCATCTCGCCGATCGCGAAGGCGGCCTGCACCAGCGCGGCCGGGTTGGCGCCGATCTTCTCGCCGAGGTCCATCAGCGACGAGCCGCGGGGCAGCCGGACGACCTGTCCGTTGCCGCGGGGCAGCATCGCTCCGCCCATGGACGGGGCCTGCATGTTGTCGAACTCTTGCCTGCGCTGCTTCTTGGACTTGCGTCCGCGGGCCGGGCCACGGCCGCCCGGGCGTCCGAAGGCGCCCTGGGTGCCGGCACCGCGACCGCCGCGACCGCCGCCGCCACCGCCGCCGGGACGTCCGGCGAAGCCGCCGCCGCCACCGCCGCCGCCGGGGCCGCCGCTCGCGCCGCCGCCGAAGCCGCCGGGACGCGGGCCGAAGCCGGCGCCGGGTCCGGGACGCGGACCGCCGCCACCGGGACGCGGGGCGCCGCCGGCCGGACGGGGACCGCCGGGCGCGCCGGAGCGCTGGCCGGGGCCGCCCTGGCCGCCGCCGGGACGCGGGCCGCCCTGGCCGGGGCCGCCGCCGGGGCGTCCGCCGCCGCCCTGGGACGGGCCGGGACGGTTGGGCATCATGCCCGGGTTGGGACGCGGACCGCCGGGGCCGCCGCCGGAGCGGGGCGCTGCGGGACGCGGCGGCATGCCCGGACGCGGGGCGCCGGGGACCGAGCCGCCTTCGCCGCGGCCCTCGCCGCCCGGGCGCTGGCCCTGCGGACGAGGCGCCTGCGGCCGGGGCATGCCGGTCGAGCCGCTGGTGAACGGGTTGTTGCCGGGACGCGGGCCGCGCGGGCGGTCGCCGCCCGGACGCGGGCCGGGGGTCGCCGGACGGGGGCCGCGCTCGGCCGAGCCGGGACGCTGGCCGCGCTCGCCCTGGGCCGGGGGCTGCTGGGCCGCCGGGTTGGGCTTGGGGTTCGCCGGGCCGGGACGCGGGCCGGGAGCCGGCGCCGCGGGACGCGACGGGTTCTGGTTCGCCGCCGGGGGCGTCGCCGGGGTACTCGGGGCAGGCGAAGCCTGCGCCTTGACCTGCGGCGCGGGCGCGGGGCCGGCGGGCTTGGGGGCCGGCGCGGAGCCGGGCTTGACCGCCGCCGCGGGACCCGGCTTCGGGCCGGGGGCGGGCGCCGCGGGACGCGGCTGGGGGGTCGGCCGCGGGGCGCCGGACCGCGCAGGCGCGGACGCTCCCTTACCCTCGGCCGCGAGGGAGTCTCTCAGTTTACGCTCGACTGGCGCCTCGATCGTCGATGACGCCGAACGGACGAACTCACCGAGGTCTTGGAGCTTGGCCATGACGACCTTGCTCTCAACACCCAAATCCTTGGCGAGCTCATAGACCCGGACCTTGGCCACTTCACTCCTCATCTTCGGTCCGCGTCTTCTCAGTCCGCGTGACCGTCGCTGTCACTTCATGGGCGTGCTCATCGCTGTGTGCTCATCGCGTGCTCATGATGTTTCTCTACCTGCTTCCGCCTGATAACGCCGTGCCCGCATGGACTCCCGACGGGAGCCCACGACCTGCTTCCCCTCCGTCAGCCTGCCTCACTCCCCGCTCCGTCGCACACCGAGCGCGGCGTGCAGCGGCTCGAGCCCGAGCGGTCCCGGCAGGCGCAATGCCCGCGGAAAGGCCCGCTTGCGCTCGGCTAGGGCGAGACACTCGGGACGCGGATGCACATAGGCCCCTCGTCCCGGAAGGCGCCGCCGCGGATCGGGCCGGACTTCGGGATCACCCGAGTCCCCCGTCCCCACGACGACACGGAGCAACAGGTCCTGCGCACCCCGCTCCCGGCATCCGACGCACATGCGCGTCGGGACGCCGTGGACTTCGGGGATTACCGGCAGGCCAGTCACACCCTATGCTACCGCCAATCGCCACCGGTTCTCACCGGGGCAAGATCGGCATGCACCGACACAACGCGGCGGCCCCGGCGTTTGTTCCGCCGGGGCCCGAGTCTGATGCCGCGTCAGCCGAGTCAGAACACGTCGATACCCTCGTGATCAGGAGGTTCCCGGCGCCCCTGGGCCGATCTTCACCGCGCCCCGGCTCAGCGCTCCGGATCCGCGTCCGAGCGGATGTCGATGCGCCAGCCGGTCAGCCGCGCCGCGAGCCGGGCGTTCTGCCCTTCCTTGCCGATGGCCAGGGACAACTGGTAGTCCGGCACGACCACCTGGGCCGAGCGGCTCTCCAGGTCGATGATCTTGACCTTGGAGACCTTGGCCGGCGAGAGGGCCGAGGCCACCAGCTTCTCCGGGTCCTCGGACCAGTCCACGATGTCGATCTTCTCGCCGTGCAGCTCGGTCATCACGTTGCGCACGCGCGAGCCGACCGGCCCGATGCAGGCACCCTTGGCGTTGACCCCGGGCTTGCGCGAGCGCACCGCCATCTTGGTGCGGTGCCCGGCCTCGCGGGCCAGCGCGGCGATCTCCACGGTGCCGTCGGCGACCTCGGGCACCTCCAGCGCGAAGAGCTTGCGCACCAGGTTGGGGTGGCTGCGGGAGAGGATCACGGCCGGGCCGCGCGGGGTCCGGCGCACCTGGACCACCAGGCACTTGATCCGCATGCCGTGGCCGTACTGCTCGCCCGGCACCTGCTCGGGGGTCGGCAGCATCGCCTCGAAGCGCTCCTGCTTGCCCGAGTCGATCTCCACCAGCACGTGCCGCGGGTCGTCGCTCTGCTGCACCCGGCCGGAGACCAGGTCGCCCTCGCGCGCGGCGAAGTCCTTGAACACCGCCTCGTCCGCGGCCTCGCGCAGCTTCTGCGCGATGACCTGCCGGGCGGTGGCCGCCGCGATCCGGCCGAAGCCGGTCGGGGTGTCGTCGAACTCCAGCCCGACCGGGCTGCCGGACTCGTCGGTCTCCTTCACGAACACGGTGACGTGCCCGCTCTTGCGGTCCAGCTCCACCCGGGCGCCGGAGCGGGCGCCCTCGGTGTGCTCGTACGCGTGCAGCAGCGCCTGCTCGATGGCCCCGTACAACAGGTCCGGCGAGATCTCTCGATCCTGCGCGAGATCGCGCAGCATCCTCATGTCGATGTCCACGGTCCCTCAGCTCTGCTCGTCCACGTCTTCATCGGCCTCGTCCCAGGCCGGCTCCCCGTCGGCCCCGGGGCGGTTGAACTCGATCTGGACCCTGCCCTTGCCCAGCTCCGAGTACCCGAGGCGGCGCCGTTCACCCGGCACTCCGGGCTTCTTCCCCGGCAGCTCCAGGGTGACCGCCTCGTCGTCGGTCTCCACCACCCGGCCGGTGACCTCGCCGCCGGAGGCCAGCGGCACCTGCACCAATCGGCCGGCCGCCCGCCGCCAGTGCCGCGGCTCGGTCAGCGGACGGCTGACCCCGGGCGAGGTGACTTCGAGGTCATAAGCGGTCTCGCCCATCTGGTTGCCGGCGTCCAGCGCGGCCGAGACGGCCTGGCTGACCTCGGCGATGTCGTCCAGGGTGACCCCGTCGTCGCCGTCCACCACGATCCGCAGCAGCCGGCGGGAGCCGGCCCGGTGCACCACGACCTCCTCGAGGTCGTAGCCCAACTCGGCCACCACCGGTTCCAGCTGGACGCGGAGTTTGGTCCCGTCGATTTCGGCGCGGGCGGCGGGACTCATCGGACTTCGCTCCTCGGGCGGTATGGGACTGCGGGACTGCGGCGGACTACGGACCAACGGGACTACGCCAGACGCGCAGGGGCGCGCGCCTTCGCGCCTCCGGCAAAGCCGGGGCGCGGCGCGGACCTCGAACTGCGCACCCCACAGGGTAGTCGCTCCCGGGGCCCCGGTAAGCCAGTGGCGAGTCCGTCAGCCCGCGAGGGTGGCGACGAGGTCGGCCAGCGGCACGTCCGTGCGCTCGCCGGTCGCGCGGTCCTTGACCTCGACCTTGCCCTCGGCCAGGCCCTTGCCCACCACCACGATCGTCGGCACGCCGATCAGCTCGGCGTCCTTGAACTTCACACCCGGCGAGGCCGAGCGCCGGTCGTCGAACAGCACCCGCAGGCCGGCCGCGTCGAGGTCGGCGGCGAGGCGGCCGGCCGCCTCGTACACCGCGTCGTCCTTGCCGGTGGCGACGAGGTGCACGTCCGCCGGGGCGATCTCGCGCGGCCAGACCAGGCCGAGCTCGTCGTACTTCTGCTCGGCGATGGCCGCCACCGCGCGGGAGACGCCGATGCCGTAGGAGCCCATGGTCACCCGCACCGGCTTGCCGTCCGGGCCGAGCACGTCGAACTGGAAGACGTCGGTGTACTTGCGGCCGAGCTGGAAGATGTGCCCGATCTCGATGCCGCGGTCGATGGTGATCGCCGAGCCGCAGCGCGGGCAGGCGTCCCCGGCGCGCACCTCGGCGGCGCCGATCGTTCCCGAGGGGGTGAAGTCGCGCCCGTTCACCACGTGCGCGGCGTGCTTGCCCGCCTCGTTGGCCCCGGTGATCCAGGCCGAGCCCGGCACCACCAGGGTGTCCACCTTGTAGGTGTATCCGGCCTCTGCCAGGCCCTGCGGGCCGATGTAGCCGCGTACCAGGGCCGGGTGCCTGGCGAAGTCCTCGGCCTCGAACATCTCGATCTCGGCCGGGCTGACGGCGGCCTCGAGGCGCTTCATGTCGACGTCCCGGTCCCCCGGCACGCCGACGATCAGGACCTCGGCCTCCTTCTCGCCGGGGTGGCGCAGCTTGACGACCACGTTCTTGAGCGTGTTCGCCGCGGTGGTCTCGCCGAACCCCTCGAAGCCCTGGAACACCTGCACCAGGGTCTCGATCGTGGGCGTGTCCGGCGTGTCGAACACCTTCGCCGCGGGCACGCCGGACGCGTCGAGCTCGGCGCCCGGGCGGCCTTCGAAGGCCTCTGTGTTGGCCGCGTAGTCGCAGTCGGTGCACTGGACGAAGGTGTCCTCGCCGGTCGGCGCCGGGGCCAGGAACTCCTCCGAGGCCGAGCCGCCCATCGCGCCGGACATGGCCGAGACGATCCGGTACTGCATGCCGAGCCGCGTGAAGATCCTGATATAGGCCTCGCGGTGCAGCTCGTAGGCGCGCTTGAGGCCCTCGTCGTCCAGGTCGAAGGAGTACGAGTCCTTCATCACGAACTCGCGCCCGCGCAGGATGCCGGCCCGCGGACGGGCCTCGTCCCGGTACTTGGTCTGGATCTGGTAGAGGTTCACCGGCAGGTCCTTGTAGGACGAGTACTCGCCCTTGACCATGAGGGTGAACATCTCCTCGTGCGTCGGACCGAGCAGGTAGTCGTTGCCCTTGCGGTCCTTGAGCCGGAAGATGTTGTCGCCGTACTCGGTCCAGCGGCCGGTGACGTCGTAGATCTCCCGCGGCAGCAGCGCGGGGAAGTGGACCTCCTGCGCGCCGAAGGCGTCCATCTCCTCCTTGACCACGCGCGCGACGTTGTCGAGCACCATCTTGCCCAGCGGCAGCCAGGAGTAGATGCCCGGCGCGACCCGGCGGACGTAGCCGGCGCGCACCAGGAGCTTGTGGCTCGGCACCTCGGCGTCGGCCGGATCATCGCGAAGGGTGCGAAGGAACAGCGACGACATGCGCGAGATCACTGCGGGGCTCCTCGGAGGCGGGGATGGACGAACCGATACCCGAGGATATCCGCCCGGGCGCCGCACTTCGAACGCGTTTGCCGATCCGGCCCGGATGGAGGGAGTTTCAGAACAGAACCGAGGCGAATTCCGAGACCTCGCGGAAGCCCACCCGGTGGTAGGCCGCGCGCGCCGGGGCGTTGAAGTCGTTGACGTACAGCGAGACCACCGGTGCGAAGTCGCGCAGCGCGTACTCGACCACGGCCGACATCCCGCCCTCGGAGACGCGCTGCCCGCGGAAGCGCGGATTGACCCAGACGCCCTGGATCTGGCACACCTCGCGGGTGACGGCGCCGATCTCGGCCTTGAACACCACCTCGCCGCGGTCGATCCAGGCGAACGCGCGCCCGGCGCCGATCAGCTCGGCCACCCGCTGCCGGTAGCCGTGCCCGCCGTCGGCCCCGATCGGCGAGACGCCCACCTCCTCGGTGAACATCGCCACGCAGGCCGGCATGAGCGCGTCGAGCTCGGCCGGGCGCACCGGGCGCACCCGGAAGTCGGGCGCGACGGTCGGCGAGGACTCGCGGATGGCCATCACCGGCTGGCTGGCCCGCACCTCGCGCGGCCGGCCCCAGTGCGCGCCGAGGTAGGACCACAGGTCCAGCACCGGCTCGCGCGGGCCGACGATCGAGGAGCAGCGCCGCCCCTGCTTGCGGGCGCGGTCGGCGAAGGCGCGCACCGACTCGGGCGTCGCGCACACCGGCACCAGGTTCGCGCCGGAGAAGCACATCGAGGTCAGCCGCCCGCCCACGTGGAAGCCCCACAGCTCCCCGCCGAGCTGCCACGGGTCGAGCCCGGCGGCGGCCACGCGGGAGGCGATGAAGACGTTGTCCACCGGGTCCCGGGCGAGCAGGTCGAGCGCCTCGCCGAGATCACCCGGACCGAGGACGCGGGCGGCGGAGGAAGGTGAGAGCAGACGCGTGACCATGTTCACCGCTCAGCTCACCCCCGCGGCAGGACGCGGCGCCGGCGGGGTGGACATGGCGCCGCCCGTGCGGACGCGGACCGACTCGAAGGGCACAGCACCACTTTAAGCCCTGTCCCGACTCTTCGGTTCGGTCTCGATCGCGGCGCCGCCCCGCCGCACCGCCCGCACGGGTCCACCGAGGCCGGCTCAGCCGGCCGTCACCTGCGGTTCGCCCTCGCCGAGATCGACGCCGAGCTCCTCGGCCAGCCGGGCCGCCTCCTCCACCAGGGTCTCGACGATCTTGGCTTCGGAGACGGTCTTGATGACCTCGCCGCGCACGAAGATCTGGCCCTTGCCGTTGCCCGAGGCCACGCCGAGGTCGGCCTCGCGGGCCTCGCCCGGGCCGTTCACCACGCAGCCCATGACCGCCACCCGCAGCGGCACGTCGAGACCCTCGAGCGCCGCGGAGACCTGGTCGGCCAGGGTGTAGACGTCCACCTGGGCGCGTCCGCACGAGGGGCAGGAGACGATCTCCAGGCCGCGCTTGCGCAGCCCGAGCGACTCGAGGATCTGGGTGCCGACCTTGACCTCTTCCACCGGCGGGGCGGAGAGGGAGACCCGGATGGTGTCGCCGATGCCCTCGGCCAGCAGCGCGCCGAAGGCGACCGCGGACTTGATGGTGCCCTGGAAGGCGGGACCGGCCTCGGTCACCCCGAGGTGCAGCGGGTAGTCGCAGGCGGCGGCGAGCTGCCGGTAGGCCTGGATCATCACGACCGGGTCGTTGTGCTTGACCGAGATCTTGATGTCGCGGAAGTCGTGCTCCTCGAACAGCGAGCACTCCCACAGCGCGGACTCGACCAGCGCCTCCGGGGTGGCCTTGCCGTACTTCTCGTACAGCCGCGGGTCGAGCGAGCCGGCGTTCACCCCGATCCGGATCGGGGTGCCGAGGTACTTGGCCCGGCGGGCGATCTCGCCCACCTGGTCGTCGAACTTGCGGATGTTGCCCGGGTTCACCCGCACCGCCGCGCACCCGGCGTCGAGGGCGGCGAAGACGTACTTGGGCTGGAAGTGGATGTCCGCGATCACCGGGATCTGCGACTTCTTCGCGATCATCGGCAGCGCGTCCGCGTCGTCCTGCGAGGGCACCGCCACCCGGACGATCTGGCAGCCCGACGCGGTCAGCTGCGCGATCTGCTGCAGCGTCGCGTTCACGTCGGAGGTCAGCGTGGTGGTCATCGACTGCACCGACACCGGCGCGTCCCCGCCCACCGGGACGGAGCCCACGTGGATCTGCCGCGAGACACGGCGGGGCGCGAGCGGCTTGGCCGGCACGGACGGAGTGCCGAGTGCGACAGCGGTCATCGGGTCGGGTTCTCCCTGGGTCGTGGCGGTCGTGCTCTACCAAGATTCTGTTCCGCAGACGAGGCTGCTACCCGTCCACGCTACGGCACGTGCTCGCCAGCGGTGCACTCCGGTCGCCGAGCGGCACC
The DNA here is from genome assembly GCF_000504285.1 of Actinospica robiniae DSM 44927. Lineage (NCBI taxonomy): Bacteria > Bacillati > Actinomycetota > Actinomycetes > Catenulisporales > Actinospicaceae > Actinospica > Actinospica robiniae. The sequence goes on from NZ_KI632511.1 coordinate 5,138,452, forward strand.
CGGTCTTCACCCGATCTTCACCGCGCGCGTCCGAACGGCGCAGAGCGGATCGCGGCGCCCCCGCGGCCGGACGCCGCGTCAGCCCAGATGAATGGGGTTGGTGATGTCCGCGGCGACCAGAAGGACCGTCAGGCAGACGAAGACCATCAAGAAGACGTAGGCGACCGGGATCATCTTGTTCAGGTCCACCCGGCCCGGATCCGGCCGGCGCAGCAGGCGGTAGGCCCGCTTGCGGCCCTCCTCGTAGAGCAGGATCGCGATGTGGCCGCCGTCCAGCGGCAGGATCGGCAGCAGGTTGAACACGCCGATGAAGACGTTCACCTCGGCCACCAGCGCCAGCACCGCGCCCACGCCGCCCTGCTGGTAGAGCGTGCCGCTGGCCTGGGCCATGCCGACCACGCCGACCGGGCTGTCGGTGGAACGCTGGGTGTGGTCCACGGTCGAGTGGAACAGCTTCGGGATGGACGCCGGGATCGAGGCCAGCCCCTGGAAGGTGCCCTTGATGGTGAGCCAGTAGTCGTCGCCGCTGGTCTTGATCGCCGTGATCGGGTTCTGCCGCACCTGCACGGTGCCGGGCAGGATGCCGATCACGCTGCCGACGCCGGTGCTGCCGTCGTTCTCCGTGACCGCGGCGCCGCCGACCGGGGTGACCTGCAGCGTCTTCGTGTGGCCCTGCGCGTCCCGGACGGTCAGCTGGGCCGGCTTGCCGCCGGGCAGCGCGCGGAGCGAGTCCACCAGCGTGGTCGTGTCCGGCACCGGCTTGCCGTTCACGTCGAGGATCGTGTCGCCGGAGACCAGGCCCGCCTTCGCGGCCGGGCTGACCTGACCGGTCTGGCAGGCCGTGGTGCTTCCGGCGTTCTTCCCGCTCGGCACCATGCAGGGGTAGACCGTGCCCACCGTCGTGGTGGACTTCTGCAGGCCGAAGAGCATCGGGATGAAGGCGAACAGCAGCAGCGCGATCAGGAAGTGCATGAGCGAGCCGGCCGAGAGGGTGAGCAGGCGCTTGCGGGCCGGCTTGTACTTGAGCGCGCGGTCCTCGTCGCCCGGCTCGATCTCGTCGAGATCGGTCATTCCGACGATCTTGACGTACCCGCCGGCCGGAATGGCCTTGACCCCGTACTCGGTCTCGCCCCGCCGGAAGGACCACAGCTTGGGCCCGAATCCGACGAAGAACTCGGTCACCTTGCCGCCCGACCAGCGCGCGCACCACATGTGGCCCGCCTCGTGCAGCACGATCGAGATCAACAGAGCGAGCACGAATAACAGCGCGCCTACGACACCCACGCTCGACTTCCCGCCTTCGCTTGCCTGTCCGACAGTCTTCCGCGCCCCTACCCGTCGAGGGGACAGACGCACGAAGAGCACCGGAAAGTTCCTGCGGCCATCACCGCAGTGGCGTAATCCATGTCACCCAAGTCGACGCATCGGGGCCGAAGCCGGGAAGCGCCGTTGGGCCGATCGGGCCACCCTATCCCGGTGCCGACCCGCGGCGCCCCGGATCCGCCGGAGCCTCACCGGGTGCCGCCGGGTGCTTTCGCGCGCGGCTCTAGCCAGCCGCGGCCAGCTCAGCCGCCCGCTTCCGGGCCCACGCATCCGCCGCGAGCACGGCATCCAGGCTGAGCCCGTCCGCACTCACCCGTTCGGCCGAGGCCTCGTGCTCGGCCACCACGGCCGCCACAGTGTCCACGATCCCGGTGAACGCGATCCGCCCCTCCAGGAACGCGGCGACGCAGGCCTCGTTCGCGCCGTTGAACACGGCTGGCATGGTGCCGCCGGCCGCGCCCACGCGCTTGGCCAGGCCCACCGCCGGGAAGGCCTCCTCGTCCAGCGGGAAGAACTCCCAGGTCGCCGCTTTGGTCCAGTCGCAGGCCGGGGCCGCGTCGGCGACCCGCTCCGGCCAGCCCATGCCCAGGGCGATCGGGATGCGCATGTCCGGCGGCGAGGCCTGCGCCAGGGTCGAGCCGTCCGCGAACTCGACCATGGAGTGCACGATCGAGGTCGGGTGCACCACCACCTCGATCCGGTCGAACGGCACGCCGTAGAGCAGGTGCGCCTCGATCACCTCGAGCCCCTTGTTGACGAGGGTGGCCGAGTTGATCGTGACCAGCGGCCCCATCGCCCAGGTCGGGTGCGCCAGCGCCTGCTCCGGCGTGACCGAGTGCAGCTCCTCGCGCTTGCGGCCGCGGAAGGGCCCGCCGCTCGCGGTCACGATGAGCTTGCGCACCTCCTCGGCGGCGCCGCCGCGCAGGCACTGCGCGAGCGCCGAGTGCTCCGAGTCGACCGCCACGATCTGGCCCGGGGCGGCCAGCGAGGTCACCAGGTCGCCGCCGATGATCAGCGACTCCTTGTTGGCCAGGGCGAGCGTGCGCCCGGCCTTGAGCGCCGCCAGCGTGGCCAGCAGCCCGGCCGCGCCGTCGATCCCGTTGAGCACGACGTCGCAGTCGTACTCGGCCAGCTCCACCACGGCCTCGCGCCCGGCCATGATCTTCGGGACCCGGGCCTCCCCGACGGCGTAGCCACGCCGCTGCGCCTCCGCGTACAGCTCGAGTTGCACGTCCTCCACCGCCGTGCCCTTGGCCACCGCGACCACCTCGACCTCGAGGTCGAGAGCCTGCTCCGCCAGCAACCGCGGGTTCGAGCCGCCCGCGGCCAGGGCGACCACGCGGAAACGGCCGGGGTTGCGCCGCACCACGTCGATGGCCTGCGTGCCGATCGAACCGGTGGAGCCGAGGATGACGATGCGCCGGGGTGAGCTGCTCGCGTTCATGACCGCCATTGTGGCGCAGCGCCCCGGCCGACGCGTTACCCGGACGGCCCTGCGCGAGGGCCGTTCGGGCGGCACGCGGGCGCCGATTCCCGCCCCGAAACGCCGAGATGCGGGAGAAACCGCAGCTCATTTATATGATTCCATGACGGATATCGACCTGCTCAGCGAACCCGCGGTGCACCGGTCCGCACTGGTGGCAAGGGAATTCGTGCACCGCCTCGCACCCTCCCAGGTGCTGCTCACGGAGGTGCGTCCGGCCGGTCACGACGAATACCGCGCGGTGGTGCACTGGCCGCGGGCCCGGCCCGCGCACGAGCCCTCCGCCACCCGGCCGGTCAAGCCCGACCCGCTGATGGTCGCCGAGACCCTGCGCCAGCTCGGCGTCTTCCTGCCGCTGCGCTACTACGGCGTCGACCCCGCCTCGCGGCTGGTGATCGAAGAGCTCAGCTTCACCCTCGACTCCGCGGCCGAACCGGAAGATCATCCGACCGGCACGGAAATCACCTGCACGGCCCAAGTCCGGCGAGCGGGCGCGGCCGTCTCCGGCCCGCCGCACAGCCTCGCGCTCTCCGTGGAGTTCTCCGCCCGGAGCGGGAGCGCGCCCTTCGCCCGCGCCGACGGCATCGCCCGGGTGCTGAGCCTCGCCGCGTACCGAGCCGTACGCAACCGTCGCAAGCTGGTGCGGGAGGAGACCGAAGGCGAGGCCGGCCCCGACCCGGCGAGCCTGATCGAGCCGGTCGCCCCCGAGCGCGTCGGCATGTTCGGTCCGCACGAGGTGCTGGTGGCCCTCGACGAGCAGGGCGCGGTCCGGATCGCCCCCGCCGACCCGCACCACCCGTTCCTGCACGATCACCCGAGCGACCACATCACCGGAGTCACCCTGATCAGTGCCGTGCGACAGGCCGCGGCGCTTCAGCGCGGCGCGCCGGAACTGCGGATGATCTCCTGCGCGCTGAAGGCGACCCGGTTCACCGAACCCGACCCGCCCGCCACCATCGAGGTGGACGAGTCGGGTCGGTTCGAGATCCGTCAGGAAGGCACCGTCACCGCCTCCGGCCAGGCCGGCTTCGAGAATGCCGAGGACATCGAGGCCTGAGTCAGCCCTCGAACGGCGATCGTCAGAGGTCGATGCCCGTCAGTACCAGGACCCGCTCATACGTGTAGTCCGCCATCGCGTACTTCACGCCCTCGCGACCGACGCCGGAAGCCTTCGCACCGCCATAAGGCATCTGATCGGCCCGAAAGCTCGGCGCGTCGCCGATGACCACGCCGCCGACCTCGAGCTCGCGGTGCGCCCGGAAGGCGTGCTGCAGATTGTGCGTGAAGACGCCGGCCTGCAAGCCGTACTTCGAGTCGTTGACCGCGGCGAAGGCCTCGTCCACACCATCGACGACTTCGAGCACGAGTACGGGCCCGAAGATCTCCTCGCACACGGCCTTGGCGTCACGCGGCACTTCGGCCAGCACCGTCGGCGCGTACGAGGAACCGTCGCGAGTGCCGCCGGCGAGCAGCTTGGCTCCGGCGTCCACAGCCTCGTTCACCCACTGCTCCACGCGCAGCGCCGCAGCCTCGTTGATCAGCGGGCCCACGTCCGTGGCCGGGTCGGTGGGAGCGCCCACGCCCTGCCGGTTGACCGCGTCCACCACCTTCGTGACCAGCCGGTCGTAGACCGAGCGATCCGCGATCACTCGCTGCACCGAGATGCAGGACTGCCCACCCTGGTAGTTGGCGAAGGTGGCTATCCGGCTAGCTGCCCAATCGAGGTCGGCCTCGGCGGAGTAGTCGTCCAGCACCACGGCCGCCGCGTTCCCGCCGAGCTCGAGCGTGACGTGCTTGTGCGGGGCCTGACCCTGGATCAGCTCGCCCACCACAGTGGACCCGGTGAACGAGATGACCGGTAGACGCGGGTCCGTGGTGAGCGCGGCCATGCGCTCGTTGGGCACCGGCAGGATGGACCAGCTGCCCTCGGGCAGGTCGGTCTCGGCCAGCAGCTCGCCGATCAGCAGCCCGGAGAGCGGCGTGGCCGGAGCCGGCTTGAGCAGGATCGGCGCGCCCGCCGCGATGGCCGGGGCGACCTTGTGCGCGGCCAGGTTGAGCGGGAAGTTGAACGGCGAGATGCCCAACACGGCGCCCTTCGGGAACCGGCGCACGATCGCGGTGCGCCCGGCCGCGGCGGCATCGGTGTCGAGCCGCTGCACCTCGCCGCCGAAGCGCCGCGCCTCCTCGGCCGCCCAGCGGAAGACCGAGACCGCGCGGCCGACCTCGCCGCGGGCCCACTTGATCGGCTTGCCGTTCTCGGCCGTGATCAGCTGCGCCACCTCTTCGGCGCGCTCGCCGAGCCGCCGCGCGACGTGATCCAGCGCCGTGGCCCGCGCGTGCGCCGAAAGCGCCGTGGTGGCCGGCACGGCGGCGTGGGCGGCCGCGACGGCCTGCTCCACCTGCTCGTCCGTCGGCACGGAGACGGTCGCGACCAGGCTGCCGTCGTACGGGTTGCGCACCTCGAAGGACCCGGACCCGGTGGCCGGCCGCCCGGCCAGCCAGAAGCCGCGCGGCTCGGTGGACGAACGCGGTGCGGCGGACGGGCGCGACTCGGTGGACTCAGCGGACACGGACGGCTCCCTCGGGGCTCAGGGCGGCGGTTATTCGAGCGATGGCGATCACTCCCGTCACCCTAAAACGCGGCCGCAAGCATGTCTCGCTACACCTTGGCGGGGAAACCGGTCCCCCGCCCTCAGGTTGCAAGCCCGAGCCGACCAGCGAGCCTCAGGCGCGGAGGTTCACCAGGACCGGCGGCGTGCGGATGCCGTCCGGCGTCGCCAGCGAGATCAGCGCGTGCCCGACCGGTACCTCGTTGATGATGTCCGAGGGCGACCATACATAGCGCTCGACCGCCCGCGTCGCCACCGAACGCGAGTACTGCGTGGCCGTGGACCCGCTGAGCGTCTGCACCACCGACTTCTCACCCCGCCCGAAGCGCCCGGGCGAACCCGGCGAGGAGGTGTGGCCGCTGGTGTTGGTCGTCGCCGAACCGGTGGTCACGGTCGTCTCCGCGGACCAGGCCGTGCCCCAGTATTCGGCGAAGTAGCGCGCGTCGGCCGGCTCGACACCGGCGAAGACGGCCTTGCAGCCGGTCGCGGTGAACACCGCCGAGCGAAGGTGCTCCGGGAACTGCGCCAGCGACTGCGTCAGCAGCACGATCCCGGCGTTGGCCGCGCGGGCCCGCTGCAGCCCCTGCACCACGTACTCGTCGACGAAGCGCCCCGCCTCGTCCACCACCAGACCCTTGAAGACCTCGCGGTTCGCCTCGGGAGCGGCGACCACCTGCACGAACTGGGCGATCGCCAGGCGAGCCAGTATCCGCGCCGCCTGCGGCGAACTGCCCTCCGGCAGCGCGATGCGCACCCGCAGCGGCCGGTCGATCTCCCGCATGGAGAACTTCCGCGTGCGCCCGTCGAACAGGTCGATCAGCTGCGGCCGGTCGAGCAGCCGCAGCCGCTCATTGAGCAGCGGCACCGGGCTGTGCGCGAGCACGTCGTCGATCAGCTCGCGCAGCCGCGGATAGCGGCCGTTGCGCTCGGTGAAGCCGGCGATGATGGAGTAGAGCGTGTTGCGCGCGGCCGAGTCGACCGCGGGGTCGCGCACCGCGCTGTCCGGCGGGAGCACCGCTCCGGCCAGCCGGTCGGCTGCCTCCTCCGGCCCGTTCGCCCCGCCGAACAGGTCGAAGCCCCAGGACTTGGGCCCCGCCGGGACGTTCGGATCGATGTCGACGTCGAAGAAGTCAGGAAGCTGCCGCGCGTCGAACGCCGAGCCGGTCGGGTCGATGACGACGACGGAAGCGAGCCCGACCAGCGTCTGCAGCCCGAGCAGCTCGATGATCGGCCGGGCGAAGGAGCGCGTCTTGCCGGCCCCGGGCGGCCCGACCACGAGCATGGACGTGCGCAGCACCTCGGTGTCGAGGGCGAACCATTCCCGCTGGTGAGTGGCCGGATTCCGGTCGGTCTCCGCCGCGACGCCCAGCCGCGCCTGCCCGGTGACCAGGTCGTGCTGAACCAGCCGGGGCATCGGCAGGTCGCGCTGCCCGGACGGGTGCAGGAAGGCACCGCCGCCCTTCTCCTGGATCGCGGTCGCTATCGGCGCGAGCTCCTGCGGCCCGTTCCGCCGCACTGTCTGCTGCACCACCCGCGCGACCCGGACGTAGTCGACGTCGGTCAGCTCACCGGTCGCGACCTCCTCGTCCAGCCGCTGAGCCGCGTCCATGAACCCGGCCGCCCGCAGGTCGGCCCACAGGTCCGGCCGCGGCTTGGGCACCGCCGCCGGCTGCGGCGGCTCGGGCCGGTAGCGCAGGTAGAGCCAGCGCAGGATGACGTGCCAGCGCCCGTAGATCCCGCAGGCCACGACGGCGACGAGGACGGTGAGCTGAGGCACCGCCGGCAGCCCGATCCAGGAGAGCGCGAAGCCGAGCGGGAGGAGCAGCCCGAGGTAGATCGGCACGAGCAGGATCAGCGCCAGCCGCGCGCGCCGCCACAGATGCGCCGGCAGCGGCCCCGGCCGCCCGCCCGCGTCCGCCTCCCCCGAGCGCCCGAACGCGAAGACCCCCGGCACGTCCAGCAGCCGGTCCCCGTGCACCCAGCTGACCAGGTCCGGCCGGACCTGCTCGGTCCACGACGACCCGGTCCAGTAGCGCAGCTGGGGTTGCCCGCTCGGGCACGGATACCAGCCCTCCCGCATGCCCTGCCGTCGGGCCGAGGACCCGTCCGCCGCGTCCTGGTCCACCGTCACTGTGCCGCTCCCCTGCTGATGACGCACCTGATGACCTGTCGGATCGATGGTATCGAGCGGCACCCGCGCAGATAAGGCGTCTGCCACAGCGGCGGGTCGGGGACGCGCGGGAGGACGGGCGAGCTGATGCGTCGGTCATGCGGCGGGGGAGCCGGGCCGGACGCGGCGGGGAGGTCAGAGCCGTCGAGGAAGCCCGCCGCGGCGCAGCGGGGGTCCGGGCGCGGGGCGGACGGACGGGCATGGGGCGGCGGGTGGGCATGCCGACACTGTGCGAAGGTCCGTCCCGATATTGGCGACGATGTGCGAGGTGCCGTCCCGCCCGACCTTGGCTAGTGTCGATCGCAAGCCCTCACGCTTGACGAATGGAGTCCCCAATGTCCGCGCTCGCCCACGGAGGTCCCACGCTCCCGCAGGAGCGTCGCCTCGTCACCGAGATTCCCGGGCCGCTCTCGCGGGAGCTGTTCGAGCGGCGCAACGCGGTCGTGGCCAACGGCGTGTCCACCACGCTGCCGATCTTCGTCACGCAGGCGGGCGGCGGCGTGGTCGTGGACGTCGACGGCAACTCGCTGATCGACTTCGGCTCCGGCATCGCCGTCACCAGCGTGGGCAACAGCGCCGAGTCCGTGGTCAACCGGGCCGGCGAGCAGCTGCGCCGGTTCACCCACACCTGCTTCATGGTCACCCCCTACGAGTCGTATGTCGCCGTGTGCGAGCAGCTCGCCGAGCTGACCCCGGGCGACCACGCGAAGAAGTCGGCCCTGTTCAACTCGGGCGCCGAGGCGGTGGAGAACGCGGTCAAGATCGCCCGTGCCTACACCAAGCGGCAGGCCGTCGTCGTGTTCGACCACGGCTACCACGGCCGGACGAACCTGACCATGGCGCTGACCGCGAAGAACATGCCGTACAAGGACGGCTTCGGCCCGTTCGCGCCCGAGGTCTACCGGGTGCCGATGGCCTACCCGTTCCACTGGCCGACCGGTCCCGAGAACTGCGCCGAGGAGGCCGCCGCGCAGGCGATCTCGCAGATCGAGAAGCAGGTCGGCGCCGGGAACGTGGCTGCGGTCATCATCGAGCCGATCCAGGGCGAGGGCGGGTTCATCGAGCCGCCGCTCGGCTTCCTGCCGCGCATCGCCGAGTTCTGCAAGGCGAACGGCATCGTGTTCATCGCCGACGAGATCCAGACCGGCTTCTGCCGCACCGGCGACTGGTTCGCCTGCGAGCACGAGGGCATCGTCCCCGACCTCGTCACCACGGCCAAGGGCCTGGCCGGCGGCCTGCCGCTGGCCGGCGTGACCGGCCGCGCCGAGATCATGGACGCCGCGCACTCCGGCGGCCTCGGCGGCACCTACGGCGGCAACCCGGTGGCCTGCGCCGGCGCCCTCGGCGCCATCGACACGATGCGCGCCCTCGACCTGCCCGCCGCCGCCCGCCGCATCGGCGAGGTCATGCTGCCGCGTCTGAACAAGCTGGCCGAGCGCTTCCCGCAGATCGGCGACGTCCGCGGCCGCGGCGCCATGATCGCGGTCGAGCTGGTCAAGCCCGGCACCAAGGACGCCGACGCCGGTCTGACCGGCCGCATCGCCAAGGCCTGCCACGCCCAGGGCCTGATCGTGCTGACGTGCGGCACGTACGGCAACGTCCTGCGCTTCCTGCCGCCGCTGGTGATCGGCGAGGAGCTGCTGAACGAGGGCCTCGACATCATCGAGGGCGCGTTCGAGCAGGAAGCCGCCGCCGCGGCGTAACCCGTGATGCGGCAGTGCGGTGCACGGCGCGGTGGCCCGGTTCGGGCCACCGCGCCGCCGCATGTCCGGCGCATGGCCGGCGACGTTCGAGGCCAGACCGGCCGAGCCGGCAAGCGGGCGAGCGGACGAGCGGACTGGCGGGCTGGCGGGCTGGCGGGCTGGCGGGCTGGCGGACGAGGCTCTGCCGGCGACGGCCGGGGCGGAAAAGATGTCAGATGGCGGAAGCGGCGGCGACGGACAGCGACAGGCGGTAACCTGCGGTAGCTGGTCATACGGCCCGCCGCGCTCTGGCGACGGTTGCCACGGTTGCCGTGGCCGGCGGTGGCAAGAGCCGAGGCCGTATGGCCGTGGCGGTGTGGCCGCGGCGGTTGGCAGTGACAGTGGTAGTCGGCGGCATAGGGCGTGCGGAGGGGCCACGACGTGGGGCGTAGGGTCGGGGGGATGATCGGGTCGAGTCGCCGAGCTTGGATCGCGCCGGGCGTGCTGCTCGGCGGGTTCTTCGTGCTGCTCTGGCAGGTGCTGTCGCACGGATTCGTCACCCGCGTCGACGTGCACGTGCGCAACGGCATCCAGAGTGCCGCTCACTCCTCCGGATTCTCCTGGCTTTTCAAGATCGGCCGCGGCTGCGCCGACCTCGGCGACCGCGAGCTCTCCCTGCTCTGCATCGTCTGCGTCACCGCCTACGCCGCCTGGCACTGTCGCTCGTGGCGACCGGCGCTGCCGGCGGCTGCCGCATTGGTTGTGCTGGCAACCGTCATCCCGCTCAAGCTCTGGATCGCGCGTCCGGGGCCCGGCGAAGTCGTGCTCGGCGATGCCGACTTGGGCTTCTTCCCTTCTGGCCACACTGCCGACGCCCTGTGCTGTTACGGCATGTCAGCCTTCCTCCTTTACCTCTTCGTATGGCAGGGACGCACTGCCCGGCGTGCCTTGGGCGGCGCGGCGACGCTGTTGGTCGCGGCCACGATGTTCGGGCTGCTCTGGTCCAACTTCCATTGGCTCTCTGACGTCATCGGCTCCCTTTGCTGGTGCGCCGCGTGGCTTCTGGTCATCGCGCGATGGTCCACGGGGTCAACGGCGTCGGTCGCACGATCACGGGACGACGCCTCGGCTGACCACGAGACAGCACGGCTCTGAGACGCGCCGAGTTCTGCACCTGGTGCGCTTCGAGCTCGTGCGCCAACTCGGCCGGGCTGCACCTTCCGCTTCGCACGATGGCCGTCACGATGTTGCGGACGATCTCACTGCTTCGGGCCCGCAGGCAGGCGTCCACGGCGGCGCGAGCGGGTGGTGCGAGGGCACAGCTGCCGATGACGACGGGTGGAGGCAGTCTGGTGGTCCGCGTCAGTACGACGAAGCCGTCCGGCTTGAGCCTTCGGGCATGCGGAATCAGCACGCGGACGCCGAGACCGATGCCGAGACCGATGTCGTACGCCCAGAGCGCGGCGAAGCTGGTCACCAGTGCACCCGGGCCGGCGAAGAGCAGTGCCGCACGCAGCCGCTGCCAGCGGCTCAGCGGACCGACTCGGTTGGCGATCGTGCCCTTCAGGACGCGGCGCCACGGACCCTGCGGACCCTCGCGGTAGCGGATGGTGGACGCCGGGACGCCGAGCGCAAGCAGCTGCGTCCGCGTCGCGAGGCCGTCCTGAGCTTCGAAGAGCTCGTTGATCGATTGGTGGTGCCTAGCCATCTGTCTTTGCCCGCCCCGTGAGTCATTCGTGTACTGGAGTTCGCGTACCGGGAGCCGCGAGGATGCGTGCTCTGAGCTCAATTCTGATCTATGGGGCTATACGGGCACATCATGCAAAAGACGTATTTCCGGCAAGCAAGTGTCAGGAACGCGAAAGCCCCGCCTCCGCACGCGGAACGCGTGCGGAGGCGGGGCCCAGCAGCCCAGAAACAGAAGCGGAAGGGCGAACCAGCCAGCCCGCCGCCTCAGCCGTTCGTCGGGAAGCCGAGGTTGATCCCGCCGTGTGACGGGTCGAGCCAGCGCTGAGTGACGGCCTTGGTGCGGGTGTAGAAGTGCACGCCCTGGGTGCCGTACGCGTGCGAGTCGCCGAACAGCGAGGCCTTCCAACCGCCGAAGGAGTAGTACGCGACGGGGACCGGGATCGGGACGTTGATGCCGACCATGCCGACCTCGACCTCGTTGCGGAACTTCGCCGCGGCGCCGCCGTCGTTGGTGAAGATGGCGGTGCCGTTGCCGTACGGGTTGGAGTTGATCAGCTCCAGCGCGTCCTCGTAGGACTTGGCGCGCACGACGGAGAGCACGGGGCCGAAGATCTCGTCGGTGTAGATCGGCATCTCGCGGGTGACGTTGTCGAACAGCGTCGGGCCGAGCCAGAAGCCGTCGGTGGTGTCGATGCCGGTCTCCGTCAGCGAGTCGACCGGGTGCTTGCGGCCGTCCACCACGAGCGTCGCGCCCGCCTCGGTGCCGGCGTCGAGGTAGCCGGTGACCTTGTCTCGGTGGACGCCGGTGACCAGCGGGCCCATCTCGGAGGTCGCCGCGCAGCCGGGGCCGACGCGCAGCTTGCCCATCCGCTCGACGATCTTGCCGACCAGCTCGTCGCCGATCGGGTCCACCGCGACCAGCACGGACACGGCCATGCAGCGCTCGCCCGCGGCACCGAAGCCCGCGTTGACGGCGGAGTCGGCGGCGAGGTCGAGGTCTGCGTCGGGCAGGATCAGCATGTGGTTCTTGGCGCCGCCGAGGGCCTGCACGCGCTTGCCGTAGCGGGTGCCGTTCTCGTAGACGTAGCGGGCGATCGGGGTCGAGCCGACGAACGAGACCGCCTTGACGTCCGGGTGCTCGAGCAGGCGGTCCACCGCGACCTTGTCGCCGTGCACGACGTTGAACACCCCGTCCGGCAGGCCGGCTTCCTTCCACAGCGCGGCCAGCCAGTTCGCCGCGGACGGGTCCTTCTCGCTGGGCTTGAGGATCACCGTGTTGCCGGTGGCCAGGGCGAGCGGGAAGAACCACATCGGCACCATGGCCGGGAAGTTGAACGGGGAGATGATCGCGACCGGGCCGAGCGGCTGGTGCAGCTCGTAGACCTCGACGCCGGTGGACGCCTGGTCGGTGAAGCCGCCCTTGAGCAGCTGCTGGACCCCGCAGGCGAACTCCACGACCTCGATGCCGCGGGCGACCTCGCCGAGCGCGTCGGAGTGCACCTTGCCGTGCTCGGCCACGATGATCGCGGCGAGCTCGTCCCGGCGGGCGTTGATCAGCTCGCGGAAGCGGAACAGGATGCTGACCCGCTTGGCCAGCGAGGTCGAACGCCAGGCCGGGAACGCGGCGGCGGCCGCGGCCACGGCGTCGTCCACCTCGCGCACCGAGGCGAAGTCCACCGTGCCGGCCGGCGCGCCGGTCGCCGGGTCGTAGACGTCGCCGTGCCGCTCGGCCGAGCCGGTCCACGGCTGACCGTCGATCCAATGCGTCACATGCTTGCTCACGAAAGACCTCTGCCTTCAGATGTGCGTGGATTGTCGTGCTTCGAGTCTGCGGGCGGGGCGGGGGCCGCGTCACTTTCCAGGGTGTCGGCACAGCGGCCGATCGCCTTACACCTGCCGGAGCTCACGAGTCGAAGCCCAGGCCGAAGCGGTCGAGCGTGCGCAGCCAGAGGTTGCGCTCGCCGCCGTTGCGGTCCGCGCGGCCGAGCGACCAGGCGGTGACGTTGATGCCGATCGCCTTGAACGGCTCGGGCGGGAACGGCAGCGGCTTGGACCGCACCAGCTGCAGCTCCGTCAGCTCGGTGAGCTGCCCGGTCAGCAGATCCAGCATGACTTCGGCGCCGAAACGGGTGGCGCCGACGCCCAGACCGGTGAAGCCGGCGGCGTAGGCCACCCGGCCGTCGTAGGCGGTGTCGAAGAACGCGCAGAAGCGGGTGCAGGTGTCGATGACGCCGCCCCACTTGTGCGTGAACCGCAGGTCGGCCAGCTGCGGGAAGGTCTGATAGAAGTGGCCGGCCAGCTTCTCGAACGTCTTCGGGCGCTGATCCAGCTCGGGCGCGATGCGGCTGCCGAAGTGGTAGACGGCGTCGTAGCCGCCCCACAGGATCCGGTTGTCCGCGCTGAGCCGGTAGTAGTGGAAGTGGTTGGCGCTGTCGCCGATGCCCTGCCGGTTGCGCCAGCCGATCGAGTCGAGTTGGGCAGGCGTCAGCGGTTCGGTCATCAGCGCATAGTCGTAGACCGGCACGATGTACGGGCGCACCCGCTTGATCAGCGACGGGAAGACGTTCGTGCCCAGGGCGACGCGTCCCGCGGTGATCCGGCGGCCGTCTTCGGTGTGCAGCACCATGCCGGTGCCGGACTTCTCCAGGCCGGTCACGCGGGTGCCCTCGTGGATCCGCACGCCGAGGGCGAGGCACGCGTCGCGCAAGCCCCAGGCGAGCTTGGCCGGGTGCACCATGGCGCAGCCTTCGCGGTCCCACAGGCCGGCCTGATACGTCGGCGAGTCGACTTCGGCGCGGACGGCGTCGGCATCGAGATACTCGACGTGCTCGCCGTACTTTCCGGCGACCTCGGCGTATTCGGCCAGGTCGCGGGCCTGCCAGTCGGAGGTGGCCACGGACAGCTGGCCGGTGCGCTCGAAGTCGCAGTCGATGCCGTACTTCTGCACCGCGGCCTGCATGGCGTCCAGGTTGGCCTCGCCGAGCCGCACGAGCGTGGAGAGCTCGGGCTCGAAGCGGTCGATGCCGTTGGGCAGGCCGTGGGTGAGGGAGGCCTCGGCGAATCCGCCGTTGCGTCCGGAGGCGGCCCAGCCGATCCGGTTGGCCTCGACGAGCACCACGTCGCGTTCGGGGTCTCGCTCCTTGGCGATCAGCGCGGTCCACAGTCCGCTGTATCCGCCGCCGACCACGGCCAGATCGCAGCTGAGGTGTTCGGCCACGGCGGGCAGCGGCGCGGGGCGGCCGGGGTCGTCCAGCCAGAAGGGTACTGGCGCGGCCCCGGCCAACGCATGGCTGACTTCCATGAGGGATTCTCTCGGCTTTCTCTTCGTCGCCGGCACCGACGCGCCGGGCGGAGGGGGTGGGGGAAGGGCACGCGGGCCCCGGCCGAAACGAGTTCGACCAGGGCCCGGAGTGCCACGCGGCTCGCTAGGCGCGGCGGGCCTTGATGATCTGCGGCACCTGGGCGAACGCGATGCCCGCCAGGGTGACCAGCAGCATGGTGGATCCGATGACGTCGATCTGGGCCGGCACCGAGTGCTGGAACGAGGCGTAGACGTACATCGGGAAGGTGATCTCGTTGCCCGCCGTCAGCACCGTGATGATGTAGTCGTCGATCGACAGGGCGAAGGAGAGCAGCGCGGCGGCCAGGATGCCCGGCATCACCAGCGGCAGGGTGACCCGCCGGAAGGTCTGGAACGGCGTGGCGTAGAGGTCCGCCGCCGCGCTCTCCAGCGTCGGGTCCATGCCGGCCAGGCGCGCCTTCACCGTCACCACCACGTAGCTGAGCGAGAACATGATGTGGGCGATGACGATCGTCCAGAAGCCCAGCGAGTTGCTGCCGGTGGTGTTGTAGAAGAACGCCATCAGCGTGACGCCCATGGTGACCTCGGGCGCCGCCATCGGCAGGAACAGCAGCACGTTGAGGAAGCCGCGGGCCTTGAAGCGGTGCCGCATCATCGCGAACGCCACCATCGTGCCCAGCGCGGTCGCTCCGATCGTGGCGATGACCGCGATGACGAGCGAGAGCTTGATCGACGAGCACATGTCGGAGCTCGCGCACGGGTGCTGCCAGGCGTTCGTGGAGAACTTGTTCCAGATGAAGTTGTACTTGTTCACCGGCTGGTTGAACGAGAACAGCAGCATGACCGCGTTCGGCGCGACCAAGAAGACGAAGATGAGGATCGCGACGAACAGCAGGATGTGCGACTTGATCCAGTCGAGAGTCCGAGTCATTAGAGCAGGTCCTCCGATCCGGCCTTCTTGACGTAGGTGAGCACGATGATGAGGGTGGCGGCCGTGAGCATGACGCCCATGGCCGAGGCGACCGGATAGCCGAACACGTCGCGCAGCGCCTCGTTCTCGATGACGGAGCCGATGACGTGGGTGTTGGGCCCGCCCAGCATGTAGGCGTTGATGTAGTCGCCGACCGCCGGGATGAAGGTGAGCAGCGTGCCGCCGACCACGCCCGGGAGGGAGAGTGGCCAGGTGACGTGGCGCCAGGTGCGCAAGCCGGAGCAGTACAGGTCCGCGCTGGCCTCGTGCAGCCGCGAATCGATCTTCTCCAGCGACGTGTAGAGCGGGAGCACGGTGAACGGCAGGAAGTTGTAGACCATGCCGAAGATCACCGAGAACGGCGTGTTGAGCAGCTGGTGGCTGTTGGTCAGCAGGCCCATGTGCACCATCACGTTGGTGACCTTCAGGTCCATCAGCACCCGGGTCACCCACCCGTGGTCGGACAGGATCGTCTCCCAGGCGACCGTGCGGATCAGGAAGCTGGTGAAGGCGGGCGCGATCACCAGCGCCATCAGCAGGTTCTTCCACCTGCCGCCGCGGAAGGCGATGAAGTAGGCCAGCGGGTAGCCGAGGATCAGGCAGATCACCGTGCAGGCGACCGAGTACTCCAGCGAGTGCCAGACCTCGGTGCTGTACTTCGAGAACGTGGTGCTGTAGTTCGACCAGTCCCAGGTGACGTTGAAGCCCATGTCCAGGCTTCCGGTCTGGACCGAGGCCGAGACCGCCGTGATGATCGGGATGAGGAAGAACACGATGAGCCACAGCACGCCCGGCGCGAGCAGCACGTACGGCAGTACGTTGCGCTTCTTCCGGTGCGCGAGCGCTTCCTCGGCGGGCGCGCTCGGCAGCGCGGCCGGAACGGTCGGGGCGCTCACTTGGCCGCCTCGTCGTCGATGTCGGCGCCGGCCTCGATGTCCTGGCGGCCGTCGAGGCCGAAGGTCTGGCTCGGGTCCCACACCAGCGAGACCTCGGTGCCCGGCCGGAATATCTCCTTGCCCATGTTCTGCTCGAACACCGACAGCTCCTGGCCCCACGGCATCTTCACCAGGTACTGGGTGGAGACGCCGATGAACGAGGCGTCGGTGACGACGCCGCCGGTCAGCACGTTGCGGTCGGCCGGGGCCTCGGTGCCCGCGGCGAGCAGCGCGACCTTCTCCGGCCGCACGCCGACGATCACGGCGTCCGAGGCGGCGCGGCAGCGGGCGGCGGGGACGGTCAGCCGGTGCCCGTGGGCCTCGACCGCGACCACGTCGCCCTTGCTCGCCACGGTGCCCACGACCAGGTTGGACTGGCCGAGGAAGTTGGCCACGAAGGTGGTGGCCGGGTTCTCGTAGAGCTCCTCGGGCGAGCCGAGCTGCTCGATCCGGCCCGCGTTCATCACCGCGATGGTGTCGGCCATGGTCATGGCCTCCTCCTGGTCGTGGGTGACGTGCACGAAGGTCAGGCCGACCTCGGTCTGGATGCGCTTGAGCTCGATCTGCATCTGCCGGCGCAGCTTCAGGTCGAGCGCGCCGAGCGGCTCGTCGAGCAGCAGCACCTGCGGCTGGTTGATCAGGGCGCGGGCGACCGCGACGCGTTGCTGCTGTCCGCCGGAGAGCTGGGTCGGCTTGCGCTTGCCCAGGTGGCCGAGCTCGACCAGCGCGAGCATCTGCTCGACCTGCGGCTTGACGTCCTTCACGCCGCGCCGGCGCAGGCCGAAGGCCACGTTCTCGTAGATGCTCAGGTGCGGGAAGAGCGCGTAGTTCTGGAAGACGGTGTTGACCGGGCGCTTGTACGGCTTGGTGTGGGTGACTTCCGTGTCGCCCAGGTATATCCGGCCGGCGCTCGGGTCCTCGAGGCCGGAGACCATCCGCAGGGTGGTGGTCTTGCCGCAGCCGGATGCGCCGAGCAGGGCGAAGAACGAGCCCTGCGGGATGGTCAGGTCGAGCTGGTCCACCGCGGTGAACGAGCCGAAACGCTTGGTCAGTCCGGTCAGTCGCAGATCGCCGACCGCGTTGAGAGTAGTCATCGCCATTGCTTTCAATACGTCGGAGTCAGCCGGTGATCTGCTGGAAACGGGTGGTGTACGAGTTGAGCTGGTCCACGTTCAGGTTCATGAAGCCCTTGGCCCCGGCCTTCATCTTGGCCGTGGGCACGATCAGCGGGCTGCTCGCGGTGTCCGGGTCGAGCTCCTGCAGCGCCTCCGCCGCACCGTCGACGCAGGGCAGGTAGTCGATCCAGTCGTCGAGCTGGGCGGCGATGTCCGGGTTGTAGTACCAGTTCATCAGCAGCTCGGCGTTCTTCTTGTGCCGGGCGAAGTTCGGGACGCACATGTTGTCGGACCACGAGAGCATGCCCTCGGTGGGCAGGTCGACCGTCACCAGGTTGTCCTGGCCGAGCTGGGCGACGTCGCCGGAGTAGGCCATGGTCGCGCCGATGTTGCCCTGGCTGAAGGAGCTGATGTAGTCCTGGCCCATGAACTGGCGCACCTGGCCGCTGCTGCGGGCCTGGGCGGTGTAGGCGAGGGCGTCGGAGAACTCCGCGTCGGTGAAGCTCTGCGGGTCCTTGCCGAGGGCGAGCAGAGCGAACGCGATGGTGTCCTCCATCTCGGCGAACAGCACCACCTTGCCGCGCAGGTCCGGTCGCTCGAACAGCTCCTTGATGGAGTTGACCGGCTCCTTCACGATGTCCTTGTTGTAGGCGATCGTGGTGTAGCCGTAGGCCCAGGGGAGGGTGAACTTGCGGCCCGGGTCGATCGGATCGTTGAGGATCTCGGGCAGCGCGTTCTTGTGGTTCGGGATGTTCGAGAGGTCCAGCTTCTGGATGTAGTTGTAGTACCGCAGGATCGGGATCATGTAGTCCGAGAAGACCATGATGTCGTCGCCGGTGTCCTTGCCCGCGGACAGGCTGCGGTCGATCTTGGTGTAGTACTCGTTGTTGTCGGTGATGTCCTCGACGTAGTTGACCTTGATCCCGTACTTCTTGGTGAACGCGTCCAAGGTCGGGTGGTCGCTCGTGTGCGTGTCGTCGAGGACGTCGATGTACGAGCCCCAGTTGTGGAAGTTCACGACTTTCTCGACGTCCGAGTAGTCCACCCCGGCGCGGCCGGTGGACACGGACATCGGCACCACCGGGTACTTCGGGTCCACGCCGCACGCGCTCAGCGCGCCGGCGCCGGCCACCGCGAGGCCGCCGAAGGCTCCGGCCCGCAGCAGGTTGCGCCGGCTCAGGGCCGAGGACGCGGCATAGGTGTGGCTGGTGCGCCGCATCGCGCCGGCCTCGGCCGCGCGGGCGAGGACGGACCGGCGCTCTTGGATCTCGTCCGGATCGGGGGACGGTATCGCAGGGGGCATAGAGATCTCGGCCTTCTGGTGTGCTGGGAACCGCGCGGGTCTGTCAGGTCCTTGCTCGCGGGCGGTCTGCGGCCGTCAGGCCGAGAAAATCGTCCGGTGCCACTCCTTGCGGGCGGTGCCAGTGATGTCGTGCATGACATGCTTGACCTGGGTGTACTCCTCGAGGGAGTAGGCGGACATGTCCTTGCCGTAGCCGGACTGCTTGTATCCGCCGTGGGGCATCTCGCTGATGATCGGGATGTGATCGTTGATCCAGACGCAGCCGGCCTTGATCTCCCGGCTGGCCTTGTGCGCGCGGACCAGGTCCTTGGTCCACGCTGAGGCGGCGAGGCCGAACGGGGTGTCGTTGGCCAGGCGGATCGCCTCGTCGTCCTCGTCGAACGGCAGTGCCACCAGGACCGGGCCGAACAGCTCCTGCTGCACGATCTCCGAGTCCTGGCTCACGCCGGCGACCAGGGTGGGTCGGTAGTAGGCGCCGGCCTCGAACTCGGTGCCGCGCAGCTCGGCCGGGATCTCGCCGCCGGCCACGATCTTGGCGCCGTAGCCGCGGGCGCGCTCGACGTAGCCGGCCACGGCGTCGCGCTGGCGCAGGGAGCTGAGCGGGCCGAGGTCGGTGGCCGGGTCGTTCGGGTCGCCGAGCTTGACGGCGGCGAACAGCTCGGCCACGCCCTCGACGAACTCGTCGAAGCGGGAGCGGTGCACGTAGGCGCGGGTGGCGGCGGTGCAGTCCTGGCCGGTGTTGATCAGGGAGCCGGCCACCGCGCCGTGGATCGCGGCCTCGAGGTCGGCGTCGTCGAAGACCACGAAGGGGGCCTTGCCGCCGAGCTCGAGGTGCACCCGCTTGACGCTCTGCGCGGCGATCTCGGCGATGCGCTTGCCGACCGGGGTGGAGCCGGTGAAGGAGACCATGTCCACGCCGGGGTGCGAGATCAGCGCCTCGCCGGCGATCCGGCCGCGCCCGGTGACGACGTTGACCACGCCGTCCGGCAGGCCGGCCTCGGTGCACGCCTCGGCGAAGGCGAGGGCGGTCAGCGGGGTGATCTCGGCCGGCTTGAGCACGATCGTGTTGCCGGCGGCGATGGCCGGCAGGATCTTCCAGGCGGCCATCTGCAGCGGGTAGTTCCACGGCGCGATCGAGCCGACCACGCCGATCGGCTCACGCCGGATCGAGGAGGCGTGCAGGCCGCTGTACTCGGCCTGGGCCTTGCCCTCGAGGTGGCGGGCGGCGCCGGCGAAGAAGGCGACGTTGTCCACGGTGCCGGGCACGTCGAAGTTCGTGGTGAGCCGGATCGGCTTGCCGGTCTGCGAGGTCTCGAGCCGGGCCAGCTCCGCCGAGCGCCCGTCCAGGATCACGGCCAGCTTGTGCATCAGGGCACTGCGCTCGCCCGGGGTGGCCGCGGCCCAGCCGGGCTGCGCGGCCCGGGCGGCGGCGACGGCGCGCTCGACGTCCGCGGGGCCGGCGTGCGTGGAGGCCGCCACGACCCGGCCGGTGGCGGGGTCGAGCACGGCCAGCTCGTCGCTCCCGGTGCCGTCCTCGAGCCGGCCGGCGATGTACTGGTGCATGGTGTGCTCCCGGGGCGAGGTCGAAAGTGAACCCTGTCAGACGCTTTGAACCCACAGCGTCACGAGCGTTTGCAGAGTGTCCACCGACGGCGCCTCGCGCGTCAGCGGCGACTCTGCCGCTCCGACCGAAGGATCGTGACATAAATAGCAGCCATCGACAAGGGATTCCGCAGGGAAACTTGGCCGTGACGACGGATTCTCATAACTTCCCGGTGACGTTGTCCGCACATCCGCAGAAAGGGTGTGCGCGCTCTGCCACCTTGCCAGCCGAGCGTCTAGCTGTCAGAGTGCATTCCGTCACCCATTTGCCGAGACAACCTGTCGTGCCTTGGGTGCCGGACGGCGACCACCACCCCGCCCGTCCGCCGACGCCGCCGACCCCGAAGGCCCACCACGCGATGTCCCAGAACCCGACCGACCCGCGCACTCCGGTGCTGACCGGCTACCCGACCGTCGCCGAGGTGCTCGCGCTCGACGCCGTGCGGCAGGGCAACCCCAGGGTCGTGGCCGGCACCGCGGGCCTGGACCGGCGGGTGCGCTGGGTCCACGTGACCGAGCTGACCGACGTACGCGAAATCCTGCGCGGCGGCGAGCTGGTGCTCTCCACCGCGATCGCGTGGCCGGACGACCGCGAGTCGCTGGCCCGCTACGTCGCCGATCTGGCCGCGCTCGGCGCCGCCGGTCTCGTGGTCGAACTGGGCCGGCGCTACCCGCAGGCACCGCCGAAGCCGCTGCTCCTCGCGGCGGAGAAGCACCGTCTGCCGGTCATCACCTTAGGCCGTGATACCCGATTCGTCACTATCACGGAGGCCGTGCACGCCCGCATCATCGACGCGCAGCTGGCCGAGCTCAGGGCCTCCGAGGAGGTGCACCAGACCTTCACCGAGCTCGCCGTGGAGGGCGCGGAGCCGGCCGAGGTGGTGCGCCAGATCAGCAAGATGGCCGGGCATCCGGTGGTGCTGGAGAACCTCGCGCACCAGGTGCTGGTGTACGACGCGACCGGCACGACCGAGGAGTCGCTGCTCGACGGCTGGGAGGGCCGCTCCCGCGCGGTGCGCCCGAGCACGCGCACCGCGTACGACGAACGCTCGGGCTGGCTGACCACCGTGGTGGGAGCGCGCGGGCAGGACTGGGGCCGGCTGGTCGTGGTCTGCGACGGCATCGCGGCCCCCGCGCCGAGCCGCCTGGTGATGCTGGCCGAACGCGGCGCGGCGACGCTCGCGCTGAACCGGCTGATGCAGCGCGACCGGGAGACGCTCGAGCGACAGACCCATCGCACTCTGCTGACCGCGATCCTCAACCACGCGCACTCGTCCTCCGAGATCTCGCTGCGGGCCAGGGCGATCGGCGTGCGGCTGGACGACAAGCGGCTCGTCGGCATCGTGCTGCGGCTGCGCGGACACAGCTCCTCGCTCGACTACCAGTCCCGGCTGCGCGAACTGACCGACCACGCGGCCGCGGCCGTGCGCGACAAGCGGCTCGCCGCGCTGATCGGCGCCGTGGACGAGCACTCGGTGGGACTGCTGCTCGCGCTGGGCCCGCAGGACCGCGAGGACGCCGCGCTGGAGAACTTCGCCGGCACCGTGCGCAAGCTGGCCGGTCCGGACGGCGGCGACTTCGCCATCGCGGTCGGCACCTCGGTCGGTGCGGTGCGAGACGCCCGCCGGTCGCTGCTCGAGGCGGTGCAGGTGGCCGACGCGGCGATCCGGCAGACCGGCGGCCCCTCCTACCACCGGCTCGTCGACGTGCGGCTGCGCGGCCTGCTGCACCTGCTGCGCGACGACGCGCGGCTGCAGACGTACGTCGAGCGCGAGCTCGGCCCGCTGCTGGCCTACGACACCGAGCGCGGCACGAACCTGGTCGCGATGCTCGGCATCTACCTGGATCAGGGCCGGAACAAGTCGGCCGCCGCCGACGCCGCGCACCTGTCGCGACCGTCGTTCTACGAGCGGCTGCACCGGATCGAGCGCGTGCTGGGGGTCGACCTCGACTCGGTCGAGTCCTGCCTCTCCCTGCACGTGGCACTGCTGGCGCTGGAGGCGGTGCGGAACGTCTAGGGCGCGTTCCGCCCCGCCTCCGAGTGCCGTGACTCTACCTGAGCGTCCGTCAGAAAGCCGACATCACGTGCTTGACGCGGGTGTAGTCCTCGAACCCGTACATGGACAGGTCCTTGCCGTAGCCGGAGTGGCCGAAGCCGCCGTGCGGCATCTCGGCGACCAGCGGGATGTGGGTGTTGACCCACACGCAGCCGAAGTCCAGGTCGCGGGAGAAGGCCAGCGCGCGCGAGTGCGAGGTGGTCCACACCGACGAGGCCAGGCCGTACTCGACGCCGTTGGCCCACTCCAGGGCCTGCTCGTCCGAGGAGAACTTCTGCACGGTGATGACCGGGCCGAAGACCTCGTTCTGGATGATCTCGTCGTCCTGGTTCAGGTCGGCCACGACGGTCGGGGCGAAGAAGTAACCCGTCTCCCCGACCCGGCTGCCGCCGGTGGTGACGGTGGCGTGCGCGGGCAGCCGCTCGATGAAGCCCTGTACCCGGGTGAGCTGGCCGGCGTTGTTGAGCGGGCCGTAGAGCACGTCCTCGTCGTTCGGCAGGCCGGTCTTGGTGGCGGCCGCCGCCTCGGTCAGCTTCTGCACGAAAGCGTCGTAGACCGACTCGTGCACCAGCACCCGGGTCGCCGCGGTGCAGTCCTGACCGGCGTTGAAGTAGCCGCCGACGCTGATGCCCTCGGCCGCCGCGTCCAGATCGGCGTCCTCGAACACCAGGCAGGGCGCCTTGCCGCCGAGCTCGAGGTGCACCCGCTTGACGTCCTTGGCGGCGGCGGTGGCCACCTCCATACCGGCGCGGACCGAACCGGTGATCGAGACCATCGCCGGAATCCGGCTCTCCACCAGCGCGCGGCCGGTGTCCCGGTCGCCGCACACGACGTTGAACACGCCGGCCGGGAAGAATTCCTGGGCGACCTCGGCGAGCAGCAGCGTGGACATCGGCGTGGTGTCCGAGGGCTTGAGCACCACGGTGTTGCCGGCCGCCAGCGCCGGGGCGATCTTCCAGATCGCCATCAGCAGCGGATAGTTCCACGGCGTGACCTGGGCGCACACGCCGATCGGCTCGCGCCGGATCGAGGAGGTGTGGCCGTCCATGTACTCCCCGGACGCGCGGCCCTCGAGCAGCCGCGCCGCGCCGGCGAAGAAGCGCAGCTGGTCCACGATCGGGACGAGCTCCTCGGTGCGCGTGAGGCCCACCGGCTTGCCGGTGTTGCGCGACTCGACCTCGGCGAACTCCTGGGCGCGGGACTCGACCGCGTCGGCCAGCTTGAGCAGAGCCCGCTGCCGGGCCGCCGGAGTGCTGCGCCGCCACTCCTTGAAGGCCTCGGCCGCGGCGCGCAGCGCCTTCTCGACGTCCTCGGCCTCGGAGACCGGGGCCAGGGCGATCACCTGCTCGGTGACCGGGTCGATGATCTCGCTGGTCCGTCCGCCGACGGTCTCGGCCGGCTTGCCGCCGACGATGTTGCGCAGCACGCGAGGCTCCATAACCACTCTCCATCGGTCTTCAAAAGGTGCTCCACACAGCACTCTAGTCCGGATAATGATACAGAGCGAGGCAGGAGAAGCAATGGAATCCGTAGTGGTAGTGGCCACTAAACGCGAAATCCATCGCGAAAGGCTTGCCAAACGACGGGAACAGCACTCATGATGAACGACGTGTCGATCGACGGAGCGCCCCGGCGCAAGAACGCGGGCGTGGCGTTGGATCCGCTGTCCAAGGCGATCATCGAACAGCTCCAGCAGGACGGCCGGCGTCCCTACGCGACCATCGCCAAAGCGGTGGGACTGTCCGAAGCCGCGGTGCGCCAGCGGGTGCAGCGGCTGCTGGACGCGGAGGTCATGCAGGTCGTGGCGGTGACCGACCCGCTCACGGTCGGGTTCAACCGCCAGGCGATGATCGGGATTCGGTGCGAAGGTGATATCGAACCGGTCGCCGAGGCGCTGTCCGGCATGGCCGAGGTGGCCTACGTGGTCGCCACCGCGGGTTCCTTCGATCTGCTCGCGGAGGTGGTCGCCGAGGACGACGACCAGCTGCTGCACATCATCAACAAGAGGATCCGAGCGATCCCGCAGGTCCGGAGCACCGAGAGTTTCGTGTACCTGAAACTGCACAAACAGACCTACACCTGGGGTACGAGATGACCACTGCCGACAGCCGGGCCTACGACCACCTTTGGATGCACTTCACCCGGATGTCCTCGTACAAGGACAACCCCGTGCCCACGATCGTCAAGGGCGAGGGCGCCTACATCTGGGACGCGAACGGCCGCAAGTACCTCGACGGCCTGGCCGGCCTGTTCGTGGTGCAGGCCGGGCACGGCCGGGCCGAGCTGGCCGAGGCCGCGGCGAAGCAGGCCAAGGAGCTCGCGTTCTTCCCGGTCTGGTCCTACGCCCACCCGCACGCGATCGACCTCGCCGACCGGCTCGCCGGCTACGCCCCGGGCGACCTGAACAAGGTCTTCTTCACCACCGGCGGCGGCGAGGCGGTGGAGACCGCCTGGAAGCTGGCCAAGCAGTACTTCAAGCTGGTCGGCAAGCCGATGAAGCACAAGGTGATCAGCCGCGCGGTGGCCTACCACGGCACCCCGCACGGCGCCCTGTCGATCACCGGCATCCCGGACGCCAAGAAGTACTTCGAGCCGCTGGTGCCGGGCGCGCACAAGGTGCCCAACACGAACTTCTACCGGGCCGAGGAGATCTCCGGCGTGCCGGAGCTCGGCGCGGACCTCGAGCGCTTCGGCCGCTGGGCCGCGGACCAGGTCGAGGCGACGATCCTGGCCGAGGGCCCGGACACGGTGGCCGCGGTCTTCGTCGAGCCGGTGCAGAACTCCGGCGGCTGCTTCCCGCCGCCGCCCGGGTACTTCCAGCGGCTGCGCGAGATCTGCGACACCTACGACGTGCTGCTGGTCTCGGACGAGGTCATCTGCGCCTTCGGCCGGGTGGGCACGATGTTCGCCTGCGACAAGTTCGGCTACGTCCCGGACATCATCACCTGCGCCAAGGGCATGACCTCGGGCTACTCCCCGATCGGCGCCGCGATCGTCTCCGACCGCATCGCCGAGCCCTTCTACCAGGGCACGAACTACTTCCCGCACGGCTACACCTTCGGCGGCCACCCGGTCTCGGCCGCGGTCGCGATGGCCAACCTGGACCTGTTCGAGCGTGAGGGCCTCAACGAGCGCGTGCTCAAGAACGAGCAGGCCTTCCGGACCACCCTGGAGAAGCTGCACGACCTGCCGATCGTGGGCGACGTGCGCGGCGACGGCTACTTCTACGGCATCGAGCTGGTCAAGGACAAGGCGACCAAGACCACGTTCGACGAGGACGAGTCCGAGCGCCTGCTGCGCGGCTTCCTGTCCAAGGCGCTGTTCGACGCCGGCCTGTACTGCCGCGCCGACGACCGCGGCGACCCGGTGGTGCAGCTGGCCCCGCCGCTGATCGCCGGCCAGGAGCAGTTCGACGAGATCGAGCAGATCCTGCGCTCCGTGCTCACCGAAGCCTGGACGAGGCTGTAAGCGTTCCGATGGATGCTTTGCTCGCGAACCCGGGTTGCACCGAGCGGACCCGGGTTCGCCGCCTCCCCGAACACGCCGTGCGGGATCGCAGCGCGCTGCATCAACTGCTGGACGCCGCGCTGGTCGGCCACCTCGCCGCGGCCGACGAGACGGGCCAGCCGTACGTGTTGCCCGTCGCGTACGCCCGCTCGGGCGAATCGGTGCTCTTCCACGGCTCGAGCGCGAGCCGGCTCTTCCGGCTCTGCGCGGCCGGAGTGCCGGTGTGCTTCACCGTCACCGAGCTCGACGGGCTCGTCCTAGCCCGCTCGGCCTTCGAGTCGTCGATGAACTACCGCAGCGCGATGGTGCTCGGCCACTGCACCGTTCTGCACGGCCGGACCAAGGAACTGGGGCTGCGTCAGATCGGCGAGCACCTCATGCCCGGCCGCTGGGAGGAGATCCGCGCGCCTTCGGCCCAGGAGCTCAAGGCCACCGCAGTGCTCGAACTCCCGCTGGACGAGTGCTCGCTGAAGGTCTCCGACGGCGGTCCGACCGACGACTCGGCGGACCTCGCGCTTCCGGTCTGGGCGGGCCGGCTGCCGCTGGTACGGCAGTGGGGCGAGCCCGTGCCGGCCGACGACCTCGCCCCCGAGCACGCCCGCATACCCGAGTACATCGACCGCTGGCGACAGCGGATCAGCTAAGGAACGTTCGTGACCGCGCCGAGCTTCTGGCATGACTCCCTGCCCGACCCCGTCGTCGTACGCCCCCGTCTGCCCGGCTCCCGCGAGGCCGACGTCGCCATCGTCGGTGCCGGGTACACCGGCCTGTGGACGGCGTACTACCTGAAGAAGGCCGACCCGTCCCTGCGGGTCGTCGTCCTCGAAGCGCAGTACGCGGGCTTCGGCGCCTCCGGCCGCAACGGCGGCTGGTGCTCGGCGCTGTTCCCGTCCAGCCTGGGCAAAGTGGCGAAGGTCGCCGGGTCCAAGCAGGCGGCGATCAACCTGCAGCGCGCACTCAACGGCGCGGTGGACGAGGTCGGCGCTGTGGCCGCAGCCGAGGGCATCGACTGCCACTTCGGCAAGGGCGGCACGGTCATCCTCGCCCGCAGCGCGGTCCAGCTCGAGCGTGCGCGCGAGGAGATCGCCGAGTTCCGCGAGTTCGGCTTCGGCGAAGACGACCACCGGCTGCTCACGGCCGAGGAGGCACGCGCCGAACTCAACGCCACCAACGTGCTCGGCGGCACGTATACCCCGCACTGCGCGGCCATCCAGCCGGCGCTGCTCGCGCGCGGCCTGGCCGACGTGGTCGAGCGGATGGGTGTGGAGATCTACGAGCAGACCCCGGTGACCTCGATCGGGAACGGCGAGGCGCGCACGCCGCACGGCTCGGTGAAGGCCGAGACCGTGGTGCGGGCGACCGAGGGCTACACGACGAGCATCGGCGGCTTCAAGCGCGACCTGGCTCCGGTCTACTCGCTCATGCTGGCCACCGAACCGCTGCCGGAGCACACCTGGGCCGAGATCGGGCTGAACCGACGGCAGACGTTCTCCGACGGTCGCCATCTGATCATCTACGGGCAGCGCACCGCCGACGGCCGGCTGGCGTTCGGCGGACGTGGCGCGCCCTACCACTTCGGCTCCTCGATCAAGCCGGAGTACGACCGCGAGCCGCGGGTGCACGCGGAGCTCAAGCGCGTACTGACCGAGCTGTTCCCGGTGCTCAGCGACGTCAAGGTCACCCACACGTGGGGCGGAGCGTTGGGAGTGCCGCGGGACTGGTTCGCCTCGGTGGGCCTGGACCGCACGGCCAAGCTGGCCTGGGCCGGCGGCTACGTCGGCGACGGCGTGGGCGCGACCAACCTGGCCGGGCGCACGCTGGCCGACCTGATCCGGGGTCAGCACACCGACCTCACCGCCCTGCCCTGGGTCGGTCACCGTTCACCCAAATGGGAGATCGAGCCGTTGCGCTGGATCGGCGCGAACCTCGGCCTGCGGGTGATGGACGGCGCCGACGCCGAGGAGGCCCGCACCGGCCGCCCCTCCCGCCGGGCCCGGATCTTCGGGCGCTTCCTGGGTGCCTGAACCGGCGCCGCGCTCGCCGGTCGCGGTGTCCGGCACGGCCGGGCGCAGCCCAGCCAGGCGCACCATCATCAGATCGGACGAATCTCGCCCGGTTTGGGTGGATTAACCCGGTGCCCCTGGGCAGAGTCGAGGAGTGAGCCTACCCTCGGACAATCCCATTCTGAACGCCGCCGGCCTGACCTATCCGGCTGACGGCTCGGTGCTGCGTGGGGCCGGTCTCGCGGTCGGCGAGAGAGAGGCCGTGGCCGTGCTCGGCGAAGCCGGCTCGGGCAAATCCACCCTGCTGGCCGTGCTCTCCGGGCTGATCGACCCGGCCGCGGGCACGCTGTGGGCCAACGGCCGTCCGCTGCACGCGATGGAGCCCGAGCAGCGGATCGAGGTGTTCCGGCGGCAGTTCGGGGTGCTGCCGCAGGACTGCCGGATACTGCCCGAGCTGACCGTGGCCGAGAACGTGGCGCTGCCGCTGCGCCTGGCCGGGATGAGCGCGGCGCACGCGGTCGAGCGGTCCCGGATCTGGCTCGAGCGGTTCGAGATAGAGCGCCATGCCCCGCGCCGTGCCGCGACGCTCACCGCGCCGGTGCTCCGCCGCGCGGCGTTGGCCCGCGCGCTGGTCAACGACCCGCTCGTGCTGCTCGCGGACGAGCCGCTGGCCGGGCTGGCCGCGCAGACGGCCGAGTCCACCGCCCGGATCCTGCGCTCGATCGCGGTCTCGCACGGCACCGCGGTGGTCGTCTTCACCCGGGATCCGATGACGGCGGCGTACTTCAACCGCACCATCCGGCTGGCCGACGGCCGGACCGACGTGCAGCCCGCGGGGCCGCGTCCCGCCGCCGTGCCGGTGCTCTCCGGCGCCGAGGCGAGCCGCGCCGCCAGAGCGACCGCGGGAGGACATCGATGAAAGAGGCCGCGGGCGCGGAGGAATCCTTCGAGGGCGGCAGCCCGACCGACAGCCGGCTGTCCGTGCTGGCCTGGCTCGCTTGGCGCTTCCTGCCGCCGCTCGACCGCGGCGACTGGCGCACGCTCATCCGGGTCGGCGGGGCGTGTGCGTACCTGGCGATGCCGCTGACCATCGCGCTGGCCGACGCCGGCCTGCCCGCGATCACCGCGACCAGCCTGCTGTGTCTGTCCGTCCCCGGGCTGCCGCTGTTGTGGCGCAACGCGATCCAGCTCGGGGATCGGCGGCGCGGCACCGCCCTGGCGCTGCGTCAGGTGCGGCTGAGCCGGCAGGCGGCTGCGATGACCTCGCTGAGCCGTCAGTTGGCTTATCCGCTCATCGGCGCGGCCTTGGGGGTGCTGCTCATCCTGATACTGCACGGCCCGCTGAGCACGATCCTGCCGGGCACGGCTCCGCTCGCCGTGGCGATCAAGTCGTCCTCGGCCGGCTGGGCGTATGCGGCGCCGCTCGCCGCGCTGCTGCTGGTCGCGCTGACCGCGCTGCTCAGCAGCGAGGCGGGAAAGACAGTGGGGCTGTGGCTCGGACGGATGCTCAGCCGGCTCGACCGGCGCGGAGCAGAGCCACAGCCTCAGTGAGCGTGTCCACGATCGGCAAACCGAGCTTGGCCGCCTCGAGGTTGGTGCGGCTGGAGGAGCCGCCGGTGTAGAGCACCGCCGTCGCGCCGACCTCGAGCGCGGCCAGCGCGTCGTCCACACAGTCGCCGACGAGGGCGACCTGACCGACCGACAGGCCCGGATCGAGGTCCTGAAGACGCGTCAGGTGAGCGGTGAGGTACTTGGCCTTCGTCCCGTAGTCCCGGGCGGCGGGCCGGCCGTCCACTCGGTTGAGCCGGGCGCCGAGGCCCAGCGAGTCGACCAGCGGGACGAGCTTGTCGTGGTCGTACATCGACAGCAGCGACTGGCCCTGCGGCGCCCAGCTGTCCATCGCGACCAGCGCGTCCACCGTCAGCCCGCAGGTTCCGATGCCGTCCGCGTACGTCTGGGCGAACGCGCTGTCTATCAGCTCCCACTCCGCCGCCGAGTACGGCCGGCCGGACAACGAGAAGTAGAACTCCTGCAACGGCCGCCGGTACAGGTCGCGGTAGTGCTCCTCATCCATCAGCGCGCAGCCCACCGCCCGCAGCGAGGCGTTCGTGGCCGCCGTGACCAGGCGCTGGTCGTCGAACAGGGTCCCGTTCCAGTCCCAGACCACGTGCCTGATCTGCGCGCCGTCGATCATCGCCGGCTCCATGTCGATGGCCATCGCGACCCCTCCCTCAGTCCTCGTGCGCGGCGAGCTGGCCGCAGGCTCCGTCGATCTCGCGGCCGCGGGTGTCCCGCACCGTCACCGGGACACCGTGCGCCTGCAGCGTGCGGACGAACGCGGCCTCGTCCTCCGGACGGGAGGCGGTCCACTTCGAGCCGGGGGTCGGGTTCAGCGGGATCAGGTTGACGTGCGCCAGCTTGCCCTTGAGCCGCTTGCCGAGCAGGTCGGCCCGCCACGCCTGGTCGTTCACGTCCTTGATCAGGGCGTACTCGATGGAGACGCGGCGGCCGGTCTGCGCGGCGTAATCCCACGCGGCCCCCAGCACCTCCCCCACCTGCCAGCGCGTGTTGACCGGCACGAGCTCGTCGCGCAGCTCGTCGTCCGGGGCGTGCAGCGAGACGGCGAGGGTGACGTTGAGCCTCTCCTCGATCAGCTTCTCGATCGCCGGCACCAGGCCCACCGTCGAGACGGTGATGTGGCGTTGTGAGAGGCCCAGCCCCTCGGGCGCGGGCTCGACCAGCCGCCGCACCGCCGCGATCACGGCCTTGTAGTTCGCCAGCGGCTCGCCCATGCCCATGAACACGACGTTCGAGATCCGCCCCGGCCCGCCCGGCACCTCGCCGCGGGCCAGCGTCCGGGCGCCCGCCACGACCTGCTCCACGATCTCGGCCGTGGACATGTTGCGGGTCAGCCCCGCCTGCCCGGTCGCGCAGAACGGGCAGTTCATGCCGCAGCCGGCCTGCGAGGAGACGCACATCGTGGCGCGGTCCGGGTAGCGCATCAGCACCGACTCGACGAGCGCGCCGTCGTGCAGCTTCCACAGCGTCTTGCGGGTGGTGCCCTGGTCCGCGGTCAGCTCGCGCACCGCCGTGAGCAGCGGCGGAAGCATCGCCGCACGCAGCTGCTCGCGTTGGGCGGCCGGGATGTCGGTCCAGCCCTGCGGGTCGTCCTCGAGCCGGTCGAAGTAGTGCTTGGAGAGCTGCGCGGCACGGAAGCCCGGCAGGCCGGCGTCGGACAGGGCCTGCTTGCGTTCGATCAGGGTCAGGTCCGCGAGGTGGCGCGGGGGCTTGCCGCGACGCGGCGCCTCGAAGACCAGTTCACCGGGCTTTTGTGCGGAACTCATCCCACTATTGTCCCATCCCGCACGGACAGCTCGGTCCGCGTCGCCGAGCGGCCGCTCGGCGCGGCACGGGGCTCAGTGCTTGAGGAAGAGCTGCAGCAGCAGGTAGACGACCGGAGCGGTGGGCAGCAGCGAGTCCAGCCGGTCCATGATCCCGCCGTGCCCCGGCAGCAGCCGGCCCATGTCCTTGATGCCCAGGTCGCGCTTGATCATGGACTCGCACAGGTCGCCGAGTGTGGCGCTGGCCACCACCGCGACGCCGAGCACCGCGCCCTGCCAGGGCTTGCCGTGCAGCACGAAATCCATCCACAGGGCGCCGGCCACCGCGGCCGTGACGACCGAGCCGGCCAGCCCCTCCCAGGACTTCTTCGGTGAGATCCTCGGCGCCATCGGGTGCCGCCCGAACAGCACCCCGGCCGCGTACCCGCCGGTGTCGTTGCACACCACCAGCAGCAGGAACAGCAGGACCTTCTCGGCCCCCTTGTCCTGCGCCGTCAGCAGCATCGCGAAGGCCGCCAGGAACGGCACGTACACGACGGCGAACAGGCCGGCCGTGGCGTCGCGCAGATACCCCTCGGCGCCGTCGGCCAGCCGCCAGACCAGCACGGCCACCACGGTCAGTCCGAGCACCGCGGTCTGCGCGCCCTCTCCCGCGAAGTACGCCGAGGCCAGGATGCCGAGCCCGCCCGCCGTGACCGGGATCAGCGGGACCGAGACGCCGCGCTCCTTGAGCGCCACGCTCAACTCGTGCAGCGCCACCACCACGGCGAGCGCCACCACGCCCAGGAAGGCGACCTTGACCACCAGCAGAGAGGCGATGATGACCGCGCCGAGGCCCACGCCGACGCCGATGGCGGCGGGCAGGTTGCGACCGGCCTTGCCCGTGGCCTTCGGCTCCGCCACGGGCTGCTCCCTCCGCTTGACCGCGCTCGTCATCTGCCCGCTCACCTTTTCCTCCACAGTCCGCGGGCACCGCCCCGGTGATCACGTCACGTCGCCGTCGGAGAGGCTACACCCGGACGCGGTGCGCCGTTCCTCCGGCCGAAAGCCTACGTCCGGCGGCCGTCCCGCGCCCGTTCGCGGCGGGCCGAGCGGCTCAGACCTCGAGCAGCTCGTTCTCCTTGTGCTTGAGCGCCTCGTCGATCTGCGCGGTGTGCTTCGCGGTCAGGTCGTCGAGCTCCTTCTCCGCGCGCCGGCCCTCGTCCTCGCCGACCTCGCCGTCCTTGACCAGCTTGTCGATGGCCTCCTTGGCGTGCCGGCGGATGTTGCGCACCGAGACCTTCGCGTCCTCGCCCTTGGACTTGGCCAGCTTGATGTAGTCGCGCCGGCGCTCCTCGGTCAGCTGCGGGAAGACCACGCGGATGATGTTGCCGTCGTTGCTCGGGTTCACGCCCAGGTCGGAGTCGCGGATCGCCTTCTCGATCGCGGCCAGCGAGGTCTTGTCGTAGGGCGTGATCACCGCCATCCGCGGCTCGGGCGCCTGGATCGAAGCCATCTGCGGGACCGGCGTCATCGTGCCGTAGTACTCCACCACGATCTTGTTGAACATCGCCGGGGTGGCGCGTCCGGTGCGGATGCCGGTGAAGTCCTCCTTGGCCACGCTCACGGCCTTGTCCATCTTCTCCTCGGCCTCGAGGAGGGTCTCGTCGATCATCACGGCTCCCTACATCGGTTCGATTACGGCTGTGGGCCACTCGCTCGCGTGCGGCCGCCTGGTACTGCGCCAGGTGCTCACGCGTGTGCCGGCGGGTACTGCAGGGCTCACGCTACTGCGCGTCGGAGCCGTCGACACGGCTCACCAGCGTACCGATCTTCTCACCGGCGATGGCGCGGCCGATGTTGCCCTCGGTCTCCATGCCGAAGGCGAGCAGCGGCAGCGAGTTGTCGCCGCACAGCGAGACCGCGGCGGCGTCGATCACCTTCAGCCCGCGGACCAGGAACTCGCGCGGGTCGATCGAGTCGAACCGGTACGCCTCGGGGTTGGTCTTCGGGTCCGAGTCGTAGATGCCGTCCACGCCCTGCTTCGCGATCAGCACCACCTCGGCGCCGATCTCCAGCGCGCGCTGCGCGGCCGTGGTGTCGGTGGTGAAGAACGGCATGCCGGCGCCGGCGCCGAAGATCACCACCCGGCCCTTCTCCAGGTGCCGGATCGCCCGCCGCGGGATGTAGGGCTCGGCGACCTGCGCCATCGTGATGGCCGTCTGCACGCGCGTCTCCACACCCTGCTTCTCCAGGAAGTCCTGCAGAGCCAGGCAGTTCATCACGGTGCCGAGCATGCCCATGTAGTCGCCGCGGGTCTGCTCCATGCCGCGGTGCTTGAGCTCGGCGCCGCGGAAGAAGTTGCCGCCGCCGACCACGACCGCGATCTGGGTGCCGGTCGCCCAAAGCGCCTCGGCGATCTGGCGGGCGATCGACTGCACCACGTCCGGGTCGACCCCGACCCGGCCGCCGCCGAACACCTCTCCGGACAGTTTCAGCAGGACCCTCTTATAGGGGGATGGGGTAACTTCCGGCACTGGTATCGACCTCCTGGCGGCGTGCGGGTGCGAGGCGCGCGGCGCGCGCCCGGCGGGGCTTGTGGGGGGCGGAGCCCTGCGGGCTGGGCGGAGCGCCGGGCCCGCAGGGCCGCGGCGCTCCGGGGAGCCGTTGTGCCGAGGGGCGGCCGGTCGCTCGGCTGGCCAAGTACCAACCTAGCGCCCGACCGCCCCTTCGGTGGGTCAGACTCCGACGCGGAAGCGCGCGAAGGCCTGCAGCGTGACGCCGGCCTCCTCGAGCACCTTCGCCACGGTCTTCTTCGGGTCCTTGGCGAACGCCTGCTCGACCACGACGTTGTCCTTGAAGAAGCCGTTGACCCGGCCCTCGACGATCTTCGGCAGCGCGGCCTCGGGCTTGCCCTCCTCGCGGGAGGTCTCCTCGGCCAGCCGGCGCTCGTTCTCCACGACCTCGGCCGGCACGTCCTCGCGCCGCAGGTAGGTCGGGGCGAACGCGGCGATGTGCTGCGCGACGTCCTTCGCGGTCTCGGCGTCGGCCTTGTCCAGCTGGACCAGCACGCCGACCTGGGCCGGCAGGTCCGGCGAGGTCTTGTGCAGGTAGGCCGCGACGAAGCCGCCCTCGAAGGTGGCGGTGCGACGCAGCTCGATCTTCTCGCCGAGCGTGGCGTTGGCCTCGTCCACGAACTCCTGCACCGACTTGCCGGTGCTCGGGAACGTGGTGGCGAGCAGCGCCGGCACCTCGGCCGGGCCGGTGGCCACGGTGTGGGCGAGCAGCTCGGCGGCCACCTGCTGGAACCGGTCGCCCTTGGCGACGAAGTCGGTCTCGCAGGCCAGCTCGAGCAGGGTGCCCTTGCTGCCGTCGGCCTCGATCTGCGCGGTGACCAGGCCGTTGGTGGCCGAACGGCCCTCGCGCTTGGTCACGCCCTTGAGGCCCTTGACCCGCAGGTACTCGACGGCCTTGTCGAAGTCGCCGTCGGTCTCCTCGAGCGCCTTCTTGCAGTCGAGCATCCCGGCCGCGGTCAGCTCCCGCAGCTTCTTGATGTCGGCGGCGGTGTAGTTCGCCATGATGCGGTTAATCCCCTGTTCTGGCTTGCGCGGGTCGGGAAGGTCAGGCCTGCTCGTCCGACTGGGTCTCGGTCTCGGCGGCGGCGATCTCGGTCGCGGCCTCGGTCGCGGTCTCCGCGGCGGTGCCCTCGGCGGAGGTCTCCACCGGAGCCTCGGTCTCGGCCGGAGCGGCGGCCTCGGCCGGAGCCGCGGTCTCGGCCGGAGCCGCGGTCTCGGCCGGAGCCGCGGTCTCGCCCACCAGCAGGTCCTTCTCCCACTCGGCGAGCGGCTCGCCGGCGGCGACCTCGGCGCCCTCGGTCGCGGTCGCCTGCTGGCCGGAGCGGGCCACGAGGCCCTCGGCCACGGCGTCGGCCACGACGCGGGTGAGCAGCGCGACGGAGCGGATCGCGTCGTCGTTGCCCGGGATCTTGTAGTCGACCTCGTCCGGGTCGCAGTTGGTGTCCAGGATCGCGATCACCGGGATGCGCAGCTTGCGCGCCTCGCCGACGGCGATGTGCTCCTTCTTGGTGTCGATGATCCACACCGCGGAGGGGACCTTCTGCATGTCCCGGATGCCGCCGAGCGTCTTGTCCAGCTTGTCCTTCTCGCGGCGCAGGACGAGCAGCTCCTTCTTCGTCATGCCGGAGGCGGCGACGTCGTCGAAGTCGATGAGCTCGAGCTCCTTGAGCCGCTGCAGCCGCTTGTAGACGGTGGAGAAGTTGGTGAGCATGCCGCCCAGCCAGCGCTGGTTGACGTAGGGCATGCCGACGCGCTTGGCCTGCTCGGCCACGGCTTCCTGGGCCTGCTTCTTGGTGCCGACGAACAGGACCGTGCCGCCGTGGGCGACGGTGGCCTTGATGAACTCGAAGGCCCGGTCGATGTAGGACAGCGACTGCTGCAGGTCGATGATGTAGGTGCCGTTGCGCTCGGTGAGGATGAAGCGCTTCATCTTCGGGTTCCAGCGACGGGTCTGGTGTCCGAAGTGGACGCCGCTCTCCAGGAGCTGGCGCATGGTGACGACGGCCATTGCCGTGTCCTCCTCGTTCGTAGTCCGGTTTGACCGCGGTGTTCCTCGAAGGACTCGGGAGCGGGCTCCGGCTTGCGCCGAGTAAGCCCGCAAGGCCCGAAGCCTTGCGGAAGTACCGCCCTGGTGTCCGGGCGGGCGGCCGCGCCGCGCCGCGCCCGTGGGGGCCGGAGCGGAACCGAGCGACCGCCGGTCAGGTCTGCCCGAAACCCCCGGATCGGGAGCGGCGGACGGACTCGGCCGTGGACACGCGAATTCGGTCCGCGCACCGAAGGTCCCGGCGAAAGCGCGAGACCGAGGGGCGTGGACCTGGTTTCTGGTTGATACTGCCGAACCATTCTAGCCGGTTCGCGGGGTGGCCCTGACCGGATTGCCCGCGCCGCCGGACGGGTCGTCCGGCTCGAGCCGTACGGTGCCGCATCCAAGGAGCAGCAGGGGGTCGTAGTAGACGTCGCCATGCCCGCGGCCGGAGACGAGCCCCCAATGCAGGCAGGCGACGCCGGCGCAGTGCCCGGCCAGCAGGATACCGAGCCGCTCACCCCGGCTGACCTGCGCCCCGACGCGCAGCGAGGGGTCGGCGAGGACAGGCTCGTAAGTCGTCCGAAGCTCCCCGTGCCCGACCACGACGACCGGCCGGTCGACGAGGAACCCGGCGTACAGGACGGTGCCCACGTTGGCTGCGAGCACCGGCTCGCCGGGGTAACCGGCCAGGTCAATGCCGCGATGGCCGGAGTTCCAGCGATGCCGGGGCGGGGCGAAGGGGCGCAGGATGGTGGGTGGGGGCGGGGTGGTGGGCGGAGTCGGCGGCAGTGGTGCCGGTGGTAGCGGGCGCGGTGGCGGCGATGGCGGCGTCGGCGTCGGCACCGTGGTGAGAGGAGGCGTGGTGGGAGCAGCCGTCGCGGGAGAAGGCGTTGGCGGTGGGGCGGGTCTCGGCGCGGGAGCGGGCGCTACCGGAGTTCGTGCCCCAGGACCAGCCGTCATCCCGTTCCTCTGCGGGGTCGCCCCCTCGAGAGGCCAGATCCAGACGGTGGCGTGCGGCGAGCAGGACGTCGACCTCGACGCGCCCGCGAGCGTAAGCGGAGCCGCGGAACTGCTGAGTCCGGCGAAGGCCGCGACCGACGCCGTGAGAAGGGTGGTGAGGATGCGCATGACCCCACGGTCGGAGGACGTCACGCCCTGGCGACGACGGCGCGCGGTCCATCTGAAGAGTTCTCAGCTACCTGCGCCGCACCGGTGCCCTGTGCCCGAGTCCCACGTTGCCGGGACGTCACGCTGTCCGACTGCCACGCGCGCGGTCGGCCCCGCCACATCCGCCGGAAAGACCTGCTCAGCCCGCCGCGCTCGACTCGCCGGACCGGGTGGGCTGCTCGCCTACGCGGACAGCCTGCGGCGCGCCCCGCGGACGCCGAAGAGGATCAGGGTGAGCGTCGCCTCGATCGTCGCGTTCGGGTCGGCGCCGGCGTCGATGCGCTTGGCGGCGCCGTCGATAGCACCCTGGAGGGCGGCGGCGGTCGCGCGGGCGTCGGAGTGGCCGAGGCGGCGCAGTGCGCCGACGACGAGGTCGACCAGCAGGCCGTGGGCGCTGCGGATGCGGTCGCGGGCGGTGCCGTCGAGCTCGAGCGCGGAGAGCGCGAGGAGGTTGCGGTGGCCCGGCTGCGAGACCAGCTCGAGCTGCCGGCGCACGTACGCGGCGATCTGCCGCTCCGGGGTCGGCTGGGCGAGCATCACGCCCCTGATGTCGTTCACCGCGGCCGGGAAGTCCTCGACGGCCAGCGCCTCGACCACGTCCCCCTTGGTCTTGAAGTACTCGTAGACCGAGGAGCGGGCCAGCCCGGCGCGTTCGGCCATGGCGGAGAACGTCACGGCGGAGATGCCGCCCAGCGCGAGCAGGTCTCTGGCCGCGTCCAACAGGGCCGCGCGCTGCATGCTGCGATGCTCGGCGACGGTCGCTGCTTTGATCCTCGGCACAGGCTCAGCGTAGACGAGTCCAGGCCCGCGCGGGACTGCATCACCGAAGTTCTGCCAGCCGCGTGCGCAGCGTGAGCACTGCTTTCGCGTGGATCTGGCAGACCCGGCTCTCCGTGACGCCGAGTACCTGCCCGATCTCGCCCAGAGTCATCCCTTCGAAGTAGTAGAGCGTGACCACGGTCTTCTCCCGGTCCGGCAAGGTGTTGACCGCGCGGGCGAGCAGGTGGCGCGTCTCCCGGTTCTCGGCGACCTCGACCGGGTTCTCCGCCGACAGGTCCTCGAGCGTCTCCATCAGGCTCAGCCGCCCGCCGTCACCGGTGGAGAGCGTGAGCACCTCGTCGAGCGCGATTACATTCACGAGCGAGAGCCGGGAGAAGATCTGGTGCAGCTCGCCGAGGCTCAGATCAAGCTCGGCCGCGATCTGCCGCTCGGACGGCGTGCGACCGAGGCGGTGCTCGAGACGCACGACGGCCTGCTCGATCTCGCGCGCCTTCTGCCGAAGCGAACGCGGGATCCAGTCGAGCGCGCGCAGCTCGTCGATGATCGCCCCGCGGATCCGGTTGATCGCGTACGTCTCGAACTTGATGGCGCGCCCGGGGTCGTAGCGCTCGATCGCGTCGATGAGCCCGAAGATGCCGTAGGAGACGAAGTCGGCCTGCTCCATGGCGCCCACGAGCCCGACCGAGACGCGTCCGGCCACGTACTTGACCAGCGGCGAGTAGTGCAGGATCAGCTGCTCCCGCAGCCGGGCGTCACCCGTCGCCTTGAACCGCGCCCACAGATCGGCCATCGCCGCCGCTCCCATGGTTGCGTCGGCCGACGAGTCGTCGTCGCGACTCGAACCGGTGGACGCCTTGGCGGCCTCGGCGACGGCGGGAGGAGCCGGCGCGGCAGCCGGTTCGCCGGCAGCGCCGGTGGAAGCACCGGACGACCCGTTCGCGTACGCCACGCCCGCAGCTCCGTTGACGCCGTTCGTGCTGTTGGCGCCGTTAGTGCCAATAGTGCCGTTGCCGCCGTTCTTCGCGGGCACCGTGGAGCCGCGCATAGACGTGCCCGGCACACCCGACGTCCGCGGCCCAGCCTTATCGCGCTCGGCGGCGACCGGGGCATGACCGACGGCCTCCGCGACGGCGCCGCCCCGATGCTGGCTGTTCCTGGACATGTCGAGCCCTGATCTAGTCAACCTTCACGCGGGCGGCCACGAGGTGCCGGAGATTACCGACAGGCAGTGAGCGTAGCGCAAGGGATCAGGCACTTCAGGTAACAAACCGCGCTTCCACACGATCCGGTGATCCGATTCGATACCGCGTCAGGGGACGTACGGCGCAGTGTCTAGTACCGGTCAGGCGCCCACCCTCCGCTAGCCGTATGCGTGTCTTGTTCAGGTATGGCGTACCTCCTGCTCGGGTCTAGTACGTGTCTTCTATAGGCCCTTCGGACGTTGGTCTCACTTGGACTCGGTGGTGCTCAAGAGTGCCCATCCACCTCCCGTCTTCACAGCGATGCCGCACGCCGCCAGTAGGCCCAGCGCCGCCAAGACCACGCCGGGGGTGAGACCGGTCTCGGTGGCGAGCGCCGTCGCGTCCGTGGCACGGCCCGAGCGGACGGTCGGGAGCGCCTCGCGGACGAGGATCGCGGCGCGGTCGAACGGGGCGCCTACGGGGGCAGGCTGGGGTGGCGAAGCTTCAGCCGAATCCGTCTGGACTGCCGGGGCTGACGCCGCGACAGGCTGCCGTGGTCGGGGCGAGCTCGGCTCGGGCGCCGCCGGCGGCTTGCGGGGTTCGATGCCGAGCTCGTATTGCACCTGCCTGCCGTCGAGCGCCGGAATCGCTCCATCGCACAGCAGCGCATTGGTCCCCATCGACAGGCGCGAGGTGATCGGCCCGGGCACGGCGAAGACGGCTCGGCCGAGCTCGGCTGCCAAGCGAGCGGTGACGAGAGAGCCGCTTCGACCGGCGGCTTCGACGACCACGGTGCCGCCGGCCAGACCCGCGATCAAGCGGTTGCGGGCCAGAAAGCGGAAGCGCGTGGGTGCTGTGCCGGGCGGGAGTTCGGCGAGCACCGCGCCACGTTCGCCGATCGCCTGGATCAGGTGGCCGTGGGCGGCCGGGTAGCGGCGGTCGACGCCGCAGGCCAGCACGGCCACGGTGACGCCGCCGACCGCGAGCGCGCCACGATGGGCCGACCCGTCGACCCCGAGCGCGGCGCCGGATACGACCGTCACCCCGTCCTTCGCCAGCTCCGCGGCGAGCTGACCGGCCGCTTGGAGCCCGTACCCGGTGCACGCCCTGGCCCCGACCATCGCGACCGTCGGCGCGGCGGCCGGGAACCCGCCGATCATCCAGAGCCCGATGGGCGTGCGGCCGCCCAAGTCGTCGAGCGCCGTGGGCCAGTCCTCATCGCCCGGGATGAGGTAGCGCGCTCCCGCCCGCTCCCCCGCCTCGAGATCAGCGACCGGGTCGGCGAGAGCGAGCCGGAACCCCAGCCCGGCGCGCCGCCCGTCGAACTTGGTCGCGAGCCCTTTCGGAATCGGGCAGTCGAGAGGCTCGCCCTCCACGATGGTGCGGAGCAGCTGTGCCGGCTCGACGAGTTCGAGCAAGTCCGTGAAGAGCTGGTCTTCCGGCTCGATCAGCCGCCCGAGCCGAAGACGCACGGCGCGTTCGTCCTCGTAGTCGATCGGAGCAGTGCTCGCCGACAGGTTTCTGTGCATGGACATGGTTCCTCCCTCCCGAGCTCACAGGTTTCCGGGCAGCATCGCGGCGAGCCGAAAGCCGAGCGCGGTGTCGACCTCGACGCGGCTCGGCCGGTCACGTCCCGACAAGTCGGCGAGCGTCCAGGCGACGCGCACGACCCGGTCGAGACCTCGCGCTGTGAGCACCCCGGAGTGCAGCGCCTTCTCGGCTCCCGCGAGAGCCTCGTTCCCCAGCGGCCAGTTCGCTCGCGAGTAGCGCGCGGGCACCTGTGCATTGAGTTGCCAGGGCGTGCCCGTCAGCCGCGCAGAAGCACGCTCACGCGCCTGCCTGACCCGCTCGGCGACCAGGGCGGTGCTCTCGCCTGACTGGCCGCCGGACGCCGCCGCAAGCAGCTCTGAGGGGCCGACCGGACTGACGTCCACACGCAGGTCGATCCGGTCCAACAGCGGGCCGGAGATGCGGCCGAGGTACGCACTCCGAGCGCGCGGGCTGCAGGTGCAGACGCCCATCGTGGACATCGACCGTCCGCACGGGCACGGATTCGCTGCGGCGACGAGCAGGAAGCGCGCCGGGAAGGCGGCCATCCCGCAGCTCCGCGCGATGACCACCTCGCCGGACTCGATCGGCTCGCGCAAACTGTCGAGAGCCGCTCGACCGAACTCGGGTGCCTCGTCGAGGAACAGAACCCCACGATGAGCTCGGGACACGGCCCCCGGTCGCAGGACTGACGACCCGCCACCTACCAGTGCCGCGGCCGTGGCGGAGTGGTGGACGGCGCAGAACGGCGGTTCGGTGACCAGCGGTTCGAGCGGGTTCAATGTGCCGGCCAGCGAGTGGACGGCGGTGACCTCCAGCGCCGCCTCCTCGTCGAGCGGCGGCAGCAACCCCGGCAAGCGCTCAGCGAGCATCGTCTTGCCGGAACCGGGTGCCCCGCAGAGGAAGAGGTGATGTCCACCCGTCGCGCTGACCTCGAGCGCGAGCCTCGCCTCGTATTGCCCCAGCACGTCGGCGAGGTCGGGCTCCGCGCGGACTGCTGAGGCGAAGGCGGATGCCGAAGCCGAGACGAGCGACGTGGACGAAGTGGAGCCGAGCGCGGCGGAAGACGCCGGTCCGGCCAGGCTGGCGGACGCCTTGGACGAGAGCGGACCGGCCGCCGCGTCAGAAGGCGAGGATGCGCCTGTGGGCCGGAGGTGTGGCTCGTCCGAGGGCGGCGGGTCTTCCGGTACCGGCTCGCCGTTGGCGTGGGCGACGGCCTGGCGCAAGGTCCTGACGCCGACCACTCGCAGGCCGCCGATCTGGGCTGCCTCGCGAGCATTCGCCTCCGCGACACAGACGGCTGAGTACCCTGCCTTCACGGCGGCAAGCGCGGCAGGCAGCACCCCGCGCACCGGACGCACCGAGCCGTCCAGCCCGAGCTCTGCGAAGTAGACCGGCTCGCCGGACGCTTCGGGGCGCACCTTGCCGTCTGCGCGCAGGACTGCCATCGCGATCGCGAGATCGAACGAAGAGCCCTGCTTGCGCAGCGACGCCGGCGCGAGCGAAACGGTCAGCGCGGCCTGGGGCCAGGGGATGGAGCTGTTGATCACGGCCGCGCGGACGCGATCGCGTGCTTCGGAGAGTCCTGCGTCGGGCAGACCGATGAGGCTGAAGCGGGACAGGCCTGCGGTGACGACGGCCTCGGCTTCGACGAGCAGGCCGGCCAGCCCGAGCAGAGCGACGCCGGCGGCCCGGCCGTACCCGGGCATCAGGCACGCTCCGGCTGGAGGCTGAGGTGAGGA
This sequence comes from Actinospica robiniae DSM 44927, assembly GCF_000504285.1. NCBI lineage: Bacteria > Bacillati > Actinomycetota > Actinomycetes > Catenulisporales > Actinospicaceae > Actinospica > Actinospica robiniae. The sequence continues at coordinate 5,180,541 of NZ_KI632511.1, forward strand.
CGTAGCCGACCACAGACCTGACCACGCATCAGGCCACCCCGATGAGGTGGTCGACGCCGAGGACCGGGAAGGGCTCACGAGGGGCCAGGCGGACGGCTACGACGTCGATGCGGATGGCGGCGGGCGGCGGGGCCGGGGAGGCGCCGGACGGGGCGACGAAGCTCGTCGCGGCGCGGATGAGGGCGGGCAGGCCGCCGACCGCGGGGCGCCAGACGCTGTGGTGGCGGTCGTGCTCCCTGAGCCAGACGACCGCGAGCCTGCGCAGCCTGGCCGCCTTCTCCGGGGTGACCGCCTCGGCGGGGTGGGCCAGCCGGCCGCCCGTCCGCGCCTTGACCTCGCAGATCACGAGCGTGCCGCGGTAGCGCAGGACGAGGTCGAGCTCGCCGGGCACCTCGCCGTCCGGACTGCGCCAGTTCCGGTCCAGCACCCGGTAGCCGCGCTGACGGAGGTAGCCCGCGGCTACCTGCTCGCCTCGGCGGCCGACGCGTCGGGGACGGCTCTCGTCGGCGGGATGGACCGGATGGGCCTGATGGACCGGCGGGGCGTCCACGGAGTGACCACCGCCGCCCCACCCGGCGCCGGCGCCGGCGCCGCCCGGCCTCGCCCGCTGCTCCTCGGAGCCAGCGGCCCGCGACCGCCCGGGCTCGCGCCCACGGCCTTGCGCCCACCCCCACATCGACATACGCCCGCCCGCCCTCTCTGGTCCGTTTCCAGCTCACGGATCCAGAGTGCGTCCGATTCGTCGCTCTATGTCGGGCTTTTCAGGACATTCTTGGCAAACGTCGCAGATGAAGGTGCCCGCCGTCAGCTTTCGCCGCTCGCGGCCGGACACTCACTCCGTGGGCACCTCGAGGTCCGGCTTGGCGAGCTCCTCGACGTTCACGTCCTTGAACGTGACCACGCGGACGTTCTTGACGAACCGGGCCGGGCGGTACATGTCCCAGACCCAGGCGTCCGCCATGGTCACCTCGAAGTACACCTCGCCGTCCGCGGACCTGGCCTCGAGCTCGACCTGGTTGGTCAGGTAGAACCGCCGCTCGGTCTCCACGACGTATCGGAACAGGCCGACGACGTCGCGGTACTCCCGGTAGAGCTGCAGCTCCATCTCGGTCTCGTACTTCTCGAGGTCTTCCGCGCTCATGTACGCGCTCCCCACTGGGTATCGGGCAGGTCGAGCAGGAGATCGCCCTGCGCCGGACGGTCCGGTGCTTGCGTCCCGCCTCCATTGTCACCCACCGGGCGACCCGGCACGTTGGCATAGGAAAGACGATGTTCGGGGCAGGGTCCGTGCAGGTCGAGGGCCTGTTGGTGGGTGGCGGTGGCGTAGCCCTTGTGCTCCGCGAAGCCGTAGAGCGGCCAGGTCTCGCCCAGGGCCGTCATCAGCCGGTCGCGGGTGACCTTCGCCAGGATCGAGGCGGCCGAGATCGCGGCGACCAGGCGGTCGCCCTTCACCACCGCCTGGCCTGGCACGCCGAGGGCGGGCACGGCGAAGCCGTCGATCAGGGCGAGGGCGGGGCGCAGGCCCAGGCCGGCCACGGCCTCGCGCAGCGCCCGGTAGTTCGCCTCCTGCACGCCGATCCGGTCCACCTCGGCCGCGGGCACGATCGCCACCGCCCAGGCCTCGGCCAGCTCGACGATCTCGGTGTAGAGCTGCTCCCTGCGCTTCTCGGTGACCAGCTTCGAGTCGCCCAGGTTGGGCAGCCGCAGCTTGGGCGGGAGCACGGCCGCGCCGGCCACGAGCGGGCCGGCGCAGGCCCCGCGGCCGGCCTCGTCCGCGCCGGCCACCGGCAGGACGCCGGCCGCCGCGAGGGCCTCGCCGTACGCGTACAGATCCCGACCGTCGCCGAGACGCGGCGGTTCGGGACCGTCGAACAGCGGACTCGGCGCTCCGGCCGGTTCGGGCCGAGGCGTCCGCCGCCTATGCTGCTCCGGGACTACCGACACCACCTCAGATTAACTGGTGGCGGACCGCTTCGCCGCCGAGCGTCGGCGCTTTCCGCGGCGGGCCAGGAACGGCAGGCCGCCGACGAACGCCGCGCCGGGCACGAGCCCCGGGGCCGCGAGCGCGGAGAAGCCGGTCTGTTTGAACGTGCTGGGGATCGGCAGGGTCTTCCAGTGGCTGATCGGCCAGACCACCACGTCCGCCCGGCCGACCACGTTGGCCACCGGGACCAGGCCGTGGTTCTCGTCCTGGTGGCGCCGCGAGTCCAGCGAGACGCTGCGGTGGTCGCCCATCACCCACAGGTAGCCCGGCGGGATGGTGATGGCGAAGGGCTTGTCCCAGCCGGCGTTGGGGGTGTCGCCCGGGTAGAGGTACGAGCTCTCGCTCAGCGGGATGCCGTTGACCGTGATCTGGCCCGACGGGGTGCAGCACACCACTTCGTCGCCGCCGACGCCGATGACCCGCTTGATCAGGTCGCCCTCGTCGGCCGGCAGCAGGCCGACCCAGGTCAGCGTGCTCTTGAGCCAGTTGCTGCTGGTGGGGGTGCCCTCGTCGCCGAGCCAGTCGCCCGGGTCCTTGAACACCACGACCTCGCCACGGCTGGGCTCGCTGCCGAGCCACTGGGCCGCCCGGTTCACCAGCACCCGGTCGCCAGGCTCCAGGGTGGCCTGCATCGACCCGCTGGGGATGTAGAACGCCTGGACCAGGAAGGTCTTGATCAGGAAGGCCAGCACCAGGGCGAAGACGACCAGGAACGGCAGCTCCACCAGGAACGGCCGCGGGGTCTTCGGGAACAGGAAGCGCCAGAGGACCGCCAACGGGAAGACGATCCAGCCGAGCACGCTGGTCGGCCGGCGGGTGCCGCCGTGCTTTCCCTGCTCGCCGCCGGATTCGCCGCCTTCCCCGCCGCCGGGCTCGGGGCCCGCGCCGTTCTCGCTCTCGGACGCGGCGTACGCGAAGGACGAGGATCCGGCGCCATCCCCCTCGTCCGGGTCGAAGGCCTCCGACAGCCCGGTCTCCGGTCTCTCCACGGTCATCGCGCTTCCCTCATCCAGGTCGTCGTGCGCCCATCGGGCGCCGTCCTCATTGTCGCCGTACTCGGTTCACACACCGTCAGTCACGCTTTCTCCGCGTCCGTCCCATCGGCAGTCACATCCTGTGCGCGGCTGCGTCTTCGGCGCAGCCGGCGTGCGGTGCGACCGCCGGCCAGGCGCAGCGGGATCGCGCCGAGCAGCGCGGCCGCGGGCACGGAGCCGGTCGGCACAGTGGAGAGCACGGTCAGACCCTCCTGCTGAAAGGTAGCCGGAATCCCGAGCCCTCCGGCGCGACTTGGCGGCCAAATCAACACGAACGCGTGACCCACGACGTCACTGATAGGAACCATTCCGCCGAATTTGTCGTGGACGTGGTACCTCGAGTCGGCGGAATCGGCGCGGTTGTCCCCCATGACCCAGATGAACCCGGCCTTCACCCGCACGTCGAAGGGCATGGTCGAGGGGACGGCTCCGGGGAAGATGTAACCGGTCTCGCTCAGGGCGACGCCGTTGACGGTGATCCGGCCCTGCTTGTCGCAGCACTTGACCTCGTCCCCGGGGACGCCGATGACCCGCTTGATCAGGTCGTGCTCGTTGCTCGAGGGCAGCAGGCCGACGAAGGTGAAGGTGTCGGTGACCCAGCGCACGGCGAAGTCGGAGCTGGGCGGGGTCGGGCTGTCGTCCAGCCAGCCGCCGGGATCGTTGAACACGACCACCTCGCCGCGCTGCGGCTGCGCGCCGAACCAGGGGGAGAACTTGTTCACGAGCACCCGGTCCCCGGGCATGATCGTGTTCTCCATCGAGGGCGAGGGGATGTAGAACGCCTGGACCACGAAGGTCTTGATGCCGAGGGCCAGGACGAGGGCGATGGCGAGCAGCAGCGGCACCTCGCGCCAGAGCTTGATCGGTTTGAGCCGGCGCCGGCGTCCCTTGACCGGGGCGGCCGGGGGCGCCTCTCTGCGCCGTTGCCCTCTCGCCACCCGGTCCATCCTCCAGTCGCCCGGCCTGAATGACCGTCTCGCGCCGCTGCCGTCGCGGCAGATTACTACGCCGTCTGATCACCGCGCTGCCCCCTCGGGCGAGCGGGCAAACCGGGGAACGACGCCGCCCCCGGTACCTTGGCTTTCCAAGGTACCGGGGGCGCCTGAAGACGGACTGCGCCGGAGCGGGAACTACCGGTTGTAGTCGACCTTCTCCTTGATCTTCGCCTTCTTGCCGCGCAGGTCGCGCAGGTAGTACAGCTTGGCGCGACGCACGTCACCGCGGGTGACGACCTCGATCTTCTCGAAGATCGGGGAGTGCACCGGGAAGGTGCGCTCGACACCCACGCCGAAGCTGATCTTGCGGACGGTGAAGGTCTCGCGCACGCCGTCGCCCTGGCGGCGGATGGTTACGCCCTTGAACTGCTGGATCCGGGACCGGTTGCCTTCGACGACCTTCACGTGGACGTTGACGGTGTCGCCGGGGCGGAAGTCGGGGACGTCGGAGCGCAGCGACTTGGCGTCGAGCTCTGCGAGCTTGTGCATGTTTCTCCTCGTACGTGCCACAGGTCACGCACGGATGAATGGGCGGATTTCAGCAGTGGCCGCCGTCCGGACCGGGCCGCTCCCCCTGTGGCAGGGGCAGGCGCCAACGGTCGACGGCACACCGGCTACCCAGTCTCGCACGGGCGCGCGTGTTTTCAGAAATCAGCCCGACGCGCCGACCGTGGCGGCGGATCTCAGTCCTGGCGCGGGTTCCAGCCGAGCGCGTCGAGGGCGGCCCGGTCCTTCTTGTCCAGGGTGCCCGGGTCGAGGGCGGCGAGCAGATCGGGGCGGTGCGCGGCGGTACGGGCCAGAGCCTGGTCCCGCCGCCAGCGGGCGACGGCGCCGTGGTTGCCGGAGGTGAGCACCTCGGGCACCGGGCGGCCGCGCCACTCGGCCGGCTTGGTGTAGACCGGGCCCTCGAGCAGTCCGGCCATCGCGCCCTCGGCGAACGAGTCGTCGCGGGCTGATTCGGCGTTGCCCAGGACACCGGGCAGCAGCCGGGCCACGGCCTCCACGATCACCAGGACCGCGGCCTCGCCGCCGGCCAGGACGTAGTCGCCGATGGACAGCTCCTCCACCGCCATGGTCTCGGCCGCCGCGTCGATCACGCGCCGGTCGATGCCCTCGTAGCGGCCGCAGGCGAACACGAGGTGGCCGCGGGCGGCCAGCTCGGCCGCCTTGGCCTGGGTGAACGGGCGGCCGCTGGGGGTGGGCACGACGAGTGTGGGCGGGGTGGCGACGTCGTCCGCGGCGGTGACCGCGTCGAGGGCCAGCGCCCACGGCTCGGCTTTCATGACCATGCCGGGGCCGCCGCCGTACGGGGTGTCGTCCACGGTGCGGTGGACGTCGTAGGTCCACTGCCGCAGGTCGTGCGTGCGCACCTCGAGCAGGCCGCGGTCGGCCGCCTTGCCGAGCAGGGAGACCCGCAGCGGCTCGAGGTACTCGGGGAAGATGGTGATGACGTCGATGCGCATGCGCGGGGGTGATCAGTCCTCTTCGGGCGCCGCGGGGGCGGGCTCCGACAGCTCGAGCAGGCCCTCGGGCGGGTCGGCGATCACGAGGCCGCGCTCGAGGTCGACTTCGGGCACGAATTCCTCGATGAAGGGCAGCAGCAGCTCGCCGCCGTCGGGGCGGCGGATGGAGAACAGGTCCTGGGCCGGGCCGTGGATCATCTGCTCGACCACGCCGAGCTCCTCGCCCTGCACCGTACGCACGGCCAGGCCTTCGAGCTGGTGGTCGTAGTACTCGTCCGGGTCGTCCGGCAGCTCGTCCGGGTCGACCTCGGCCACGAGCATCGTGTTGCGCAGGGCCTCGGCGCCGTTGCGGTCGTGCACGCCCTCGAACGAGAGCACCAGCCGGCCGCCCTGCACCCGGCCGCGGCTGACGGTCAGCGGACCGCGGGCGGCGGGTTCGGTGAGCAGCTCGGCACCGGCGGCGAAGCGCAGGTCCGGGTCGTCGGTGCGCACCTCGACGGTGACCTCGCCCTTGACGCCGTGGGCCTTGCCGATACGCCCGACGACGAGTCGCAGCAGCTCGCGCGACTCGTCGTCGGTTTCGTGCGGGGTGGGCATGCTCAACGCAACCCGGGCGCTTCGACGAGGTCGATGCGCACGGCGCGGCCCCCGAGGGCGTGGATCACGGTCCGCAGCGCGTTGGCGGTGCGACCCTGACGGCCGATCACCTTGCCGAGATCCTCGGGGTGCACGCGCACCTCGAGGATCCGGCCGCGGCGCAGCGTGCGGTCGCGGACGCTGACCTCGTCGGGGTGTTCGACGATGCCCTTCACCAGGTGTTCGAGGGCCTCTTCGAGCATGCTCAGGCCTCGGTGGTCTCGGCGGCCGGGGTCTCGGCGGGGGTCTCCGCCTCGGCCTTCGGCGCGTCAGCCTTCTTCTCGGTCTTCTTCTTCGGCGACGCGGCCGGCTTCGGCTCGGACTCGGCCTCCTTGGCGGCGGCCTCGAACAGCGCCTTCTTGTCCGCCTTCGGAGCCGCGACCTTCATCGGCGCCGGGGCGGGCAGGCCCTTGAACTTCTGCCAGTCGCCGGAGACCTTGAGGATCGCCACGACCGACTCGGTCGGCTGCGCGCCGACGCCCAGCCAGTACTGCGCCCGGTCGCTGTTGACCTCGATGAAGGACGGGTCCTCCTTCGGGTGGTACTTGCCGATCTCCTCGATCGCGCGACCGTCACGCTTGGTGCGGGCGTCGGCGACGACGATGCGGTACTGGGGGGTGCGGATCTTGCCCAGGCGCTTCAGCTTGATCTTGACTGCCACGGGAGTGGAATCTCCTGAATTCTGATACGGGTGGACCGGCGGGAACGGTGCGTGGGGATTGCTCCGACTCGCCCGCCCGAAGGACACGGACGCCCGACGGAGAGAGGGGCCGAGGGGTGCCGAGTGCTCAGCCGCCTATTATGCCAGACGTGAGCAGCGGTTCCGTCCGCCCGGGGCGAATCGGCCGCCGCTCACGCGAGCGGGCTCAGCCGAGCATCTTCTTGAACTCGTCCGGCAGTTCGAAGTTCTGCGGCACCTCGGGGGCGGCGGCGCCGTTCGCGGCGCGCTCGGCCTTCGCGGCCTCGTCCGCCTTGCGCTTGGCCGGGTTGCCCGAGCGGGACTTGTTCTTCTGCCGCGCGGCCTGGGCGTTGGCCTTGGCCTTCGCGCTCATCCGACGGCCGCCGCCGGCGCCGAAGCCGGGCATGCCGGGCAGGCCGGGAATGCCGCCGCGGCCCATCGACTTCATCATCTTCTGCGCCTCGGCGAAGCGCTCGAGCAGGTTGTTGACGGCCGAGACGTGCACGCCGGAGCCCTTGGCGATACGGGCGCGGCGGGAGCCGTTGAGGATCTTCGGGTCGCGCCGCTCCTGCGGGGTCATCGAGCGGATCATGGCCTGGACCCGGTCGATCTCGCGGTCGTCGACCTGGGCGAGCTGCTGCTTCATCTCGCCCATGCCCGGGAGCATGCCCATGATCTTGGAGAGCGACCCCATCTTGCGGATCTGCTCCATCTGGGACAGGAAGTCGTCCAGCGTGAAGCCGTCCCCGCCCATGAGCTTGCGGGCCATCTCCTCGGCCTGCTGGGCGTCGAACGCCTTCTCGGCCGTCTCGATCAGGGTGAGCACGTCGCCCATGCCCAGGATGCGCGAGGCCATCCGGTCCGGGTGGAAGACGTCGAAGTCATCGAGCTTCTCGCCGTTGGAGGCGAACATGACCTGGCGGCCGGTCAGCTGGGCCACCGACAGGGCCGCGCCGCCGCGGGCGTCGCCGTCGAGCTTGGTGAGCACCACGCCGTCGAAGCCGACGCCGTCGAGGAAGGCCTGGGCGGTGGTGACCGCGTCCTGGCCGATCATCGCGTCGAGGACGAACAGGATCTCCTGCGGGCCGACCGCGTCGCGGATGTCGGCGGCCTGCCGCATCAGCTCGTCGTCGATGCCGAGGCGGCCCGCGGTGTCGATGACGACCACGTCGTGCATCTTGGAGTGGGCGAAGTCGATCGAGGACTTGGCCACGGCGACCGGGTCGCCCACGCCGTTGCCCGGCTCGGGCGCGTAGACGGCGACCCCGGCGCGCTCGCCGACCACCTGGAGCTGGGTGACCGCGTTGGGGCGCTGCAGGTCGGCGGCGACCAGCACCGGGGCGTGGCCCTGGGCCTTGAGCCAGCGGCCGAGCTTGCCGGCCAGGGTGGTCTTGCCGGAGCCCTGCAGACCCGCCAGCATGATCACGGTCGGGGGCTGCTTGGCGAAGCGCAGCCGCCGGGTCTCGCCGCCGAGGATGCCGATGAGCTCCTCGTTGACGATCTTGATGACCTGCTGGGCCGGGTTCAGCGCCTGGGAGACCTCCGCGCCCATGGCCCGCTGCTTGACCGCGGCGATGAACGGGCGCACCGCGGCGAGCGCGACGTCCGCCTCGAGCAGCGCGATCCGAATCTCCCGGCAGGTGGTGTCGATGTCCTCTTCGGACAACCGGCCCTTCGTGCGCAGGGATTTGAAGGTCGCTGCCAGGCGGTCGGAAAGCGTGTCGAACACGGCGGCGTCAGTCCTCAGTAGTCAGGTACGGGAAGCTGGTTTCCCGTCCAGGGTAACCGTTGCGCCCGGGATGTCGGTGGGCTCGCCTATCGTGAGAGTCAGTCAACTTCAGAAAGGGTCGGTCGGCAGATGGCTACCAACCGTTTCCCCGGCACGTGCAAGACCTGCGGCCAGCAGGTTCCGGCCGAGGCGGGCGAGCTGCGCAAGGAGCAGGGTTCCTGGGTGGTCTACCACGCCGCATGCCTGCCGCCGGCCGGGCCGGGCTGGCATACGGGCCTGCTCGGATCGTACGACTGCGAGACCACCGGGCGCGACCCCCTCGAGGCGCGGCTGGTCTCGGCCTCGTTCGTCACCAGCGACGGGGCGCGGCACGACTTCCTGGTCGACCCCGGGATCGAGATCCCGCCGGAGACCACGGCCGTGCACGGCATCACCACCGAGTACGCCCGGGAGCACGGGTCCGCGCCGGCCGAGGCACTGGATCAGATCGCCGAGCTGCTCGCCGCGCACCTGGCCGCCGGGCGGCCGCTGGTGGTGTTCAACGCGCCCTACGACCTGACCCTGCTCGAGGTCGAGCTGGAGCGGCACGCGCTGCGCTCGCTGGCCGACCGGGTGGGCCGGATCGCGCCGGTGATCGATCCGCTGGTGATCGACAAGGCGGTGGACCGCTTCCGCAAGGGCAAGCGGAACCTCGAGTCGCAGTGCGCCCACTACGGCGTGCAGATCGAGGGGGCGCACGACGCGGCGGTGGACGCGGTGGCCGCACTGGAGGTGGCCAAGGCGCTGGCCGAGCGCTACCCGGAGATCGGGCAATCGTCGCTGGCCGACCTGCACCAGCGGCAGGAGGAGTGGAAGGAAGCCTCGGAACGGGACTTCGCGGCCTACCGGCAGCGCCGCGGCGAGGAGTACGTGGCCGAGCCGGGGTGGCCGGTGCGGCTGCGGACGCCGGTGCCGCGCCAAGTCGAGCGTGAGGCGGCACCGGCCGTCGAGCCGCTGCCGGAAGCGCCCGGGGCGCTGTTCTAGCCGTTTCACGCTCGGTCCGGGCGGTGTTCCACGCTCGTCGGCCGATGTTCCACGTGGAACATCATGCATCGGTACGCATAATGTTCCACGTGGAACACGCCACCGGACCCGCCGCCCCTCGGTCCGGCCGAGAACTCGCTCAGCTCAGCTCGGCGTAACTCAGCTCAGGGCGGCGTGCACGGCGTCGACCAGTTCCTCCGAGGCGGCCGAGCCGATCGCCTCGGCGCCGGCGTCCGGGCGCAGGTAGAAGACATCCACAGCCTGGGGACCGAGCGTCGCGATCCGGGCCCGGGTGATGTCGCCGCCGATGCCCGCGATGGCCGAGGCGATCCGGTGCAGCAGTCCTGGCGAGTCTTCCGCGCGTACCTCCAGCACCGTCGCGTCACGGGACGCTCCGGCGAGCAGCCGCACCGACGGCGACGGGGTGAGCGCCGCTTGCTTGCGGACCGACGCGCGCTCACGATCCCTGGTCTCCAGCCGCTCGCCGACCTTGAGCGTGCCCGACCTCGCGCTGCGCAGGTCGGTCCGCAGCCTCCCGAGGTCCGGCAGCGAGCCGTACTCCGCCGCGACCGTCCACCGCTGTACCGCGTACGGCACACCGTCCGCTTCCACGGTGTTGATCTCGGCGGCGAGCACTCTGATATGACGTAGCGTCAGTACTCCGGCGACCAGGGCCAGCACGCCGACCTGGTCCGGGATCGCCACGTCGATCCGGCCGATTCCGGCGCTACCGGGGGCCAACGCCTTCACCGCGATCTGGTCCGATGCCGCGACTGCTTGCGAGACCAGGGTCTGATCCGCTTCGTCGTCGGCGTGCGCGGCGCTCGCGCTTCCCGCGGATCCGACTCCGCCGGTCAGAACCGTCTTGGCCCGCGCGGCCAGTTCCCGGTAGAGCGAAGCGCGCCAGGGCGACCAGACCGCGGGGCCGGTGGCCTGGGAGTCGGCTTCCGTCAACAGGTGCAGCAACGCGACGAACTCCGCCGGGCCGGTGCCCGAGTCCGCCGCGGCCGCGAGCAGCGGCGCGAGGGTCGCCGGATCGGCGGGATCACGGTGCACGGCAAGCTCGGCGAACAGCAGGTGATAGTGCGTCAGCGCGGTCAGCGTGGCGACGTCCGCGGGCGCGAAGCCCAAGCGGGCGGCCAGTTTCGCGGTCAGGTCCGCGCCGATCTCGCAGTGGTCGCCGGGCAGCCCCTTGCCCAGGTCGTGGCACAGCGCCGCGGCGAGGAGAAGGTCGGGGCGAGAGACGCGACGCGTCCGCTCGGCCGCATGCACCACCGTCTCGATGATGTGACGGTCCACCGTGTGCACGTGCAGGGCGTTGCGCTGCGGCAGGGACCTGATGCGCTCCCACTCCGGCAGCAGCCGGACCAGGATCCCGGTGCGGTCGAGTTCCTCCCACACCTGAACCAACCCCGGGCCGGCGCCCAGCAGCCGCAGCAACTCGGCGCGCGCGGCCTCGGGCCAAGGCTCGGTCAGATCCGCCCCTGCCGACGCCAGACGCTCGAGCGACGCGGGCGCGATGGGCAGCCCCGCACGCGCCGCCGCGGACGCGATTCGCAGCGGCAGCACGGGATCGCCGAGGTCTGCCGCGAGCGCCAGGGCCGCCTCGCCCTCGGCCCGCACCACACCGTCGGCCAGCGGCTCACGTGGCGGCGCCGAACGACGCAGCAGGCCGCCGATCCCCGTGGAACGGTTGCGGGCCGCGAGCGCCTGCTCCACGCGGCGCCAAGCCACATCGCAGGCGTAGTCGATGGTGCGCGCGGCGTCGGCCACGGCCGTCATCAGCTGATCCGCGCCCGCGAAGTCGAGTTCCGCGGCGAGGTCGTCCTGCTCCTGCAACAGCAGGCGATCCGCGGACCGGCCCGTCCGCATGTGCAGGGCGAAGCGGACGTCGAGCAGAAACTCCTGTGCCTGCTCGGGTGCCCCGTGCGGCACGTCCGCGATCCAGCTGGCCGCTATGGCGGTCAGGCTGTCCGCGTCCCGTAGGCCGCCCGCGCACTCCTTGAGGTCGCCCTCCAACCGGTAGGCGAGCTCCCCGTGGCGCTCCCGCCGCTCCTCGCGCATCTGCCGCAACTCCGGCAGCCGCTTGACCGCGTGCTTGCGCCAATCCGCCAACAGCGTCGCGCGCAAAGCCTCGGTGAGGGCCGGATCCCCGGCCACGTGACGTGCCGTCAGCATGCCGAGCGCGACCGGCAGATCCTGCTGGGCCACGCTCCTGGCCTCGGCCACCGTGCGGACCGAGTGGTCGAGCATGGTCTTGGCGTCCCAGATCGGGTACCAGATCGAGTCGGCGAGCCGGCCGATCTCGGCCTGGTCGCGCGAACCGTCGTGGAGCAGGACGACGTCGAGGTCGCTGCCCGGGCACAGCTGCCGGCGGCCGTAGCCTCCGACGGCCACCAGAGCCGCCCCTTCGGCCTCGCCCAGAAGCCGGGCCAGCCACTCGTCCGCCGCCTCGGCCCGTTCCCTGCGCTCCTGCGCGTACCGCATCCGGCGACCCTCCTGTGGGCTCGGCGTTCGTATGTCCACGGCCCGTGGCGCCCCGCCGGGAGTCCGACGGGGCGCCACGCGGGCCGCTGCGTGGTGGCTAGAGCGCCTCGGCGCCGGTTTCGCCGGTGCGTACCCGCACCACGGTCTCGACCGGGGTCACCCAGACCTTGCCGTCGCCGATCTTGCCGGTCTGCGCGGCCTTGGTGATCACGTTCAGCAGGTCTTCCACATCGTGGTCCTCGGCGAGCAGCTCAATGCGCACCTTCGGCACGAGATCCACGGTGTACTCGGCGCCGCGGTAGACCTCCGTGTGGCCGCGCTGCCGGCCGTAGCCCGAGGCCTCGGCCACGGTCAGCCCGTGCACGCCGAAGGCCTGCAACGCCGTCTTGACCTCGTCCAGCTTGTACGGCTTGACCACTGCGGTAATCAGTTTCATCAGGCGTCGACCTTCTCCTCGACGGACCCACCGTCGACGGTGGGAGCTTGGGCGGTCGCCGCGGCCACGCTGACCGCGGCGCGGTGCAGGGTTCCGGCCAGGCCGCCCCAGTCGTAGGCGGTCTCGGCGTGCTCGGCCTGGTCCACACCGGCGATCTCGTCCTCGGTGCTCACCCGCAGGCCGATGGTCAGATCCACCAGCTTGGCCAGCAGGAAGGAGATCACGAACGAGTACGCGAAGACGATACCCGCGCCCTCGGCCTGGGCCCAGAGCTGATCGAGTCCGCCGCCGTAGAACAGGCCCGGCCGGGCGCCGTTGGTGTAGGCCGCCACCTCGATCTTGTCGGCGAACAGGCCGATCAGCAGGGTGCCGAGGATGCCGCCGACCAGGTGCACGCCGACCACGTCGAGCGAGTCGTCGAAGTCGAACCGGTTCTTCAGGTTCACCGCGTAGCAGCAGATGAAACCGGGGATCAGGCCGACGAAGATCGCGCCCAGCGGGGAGACCGAGGCACAGGCCGGGGTGATCGCGACCAGGCCGGCCACGGCGCCGGAGGCGGCGCCGACGGTGGTGAACTTGCCGTGCTGGATCTTCTCCGCGGCCAGCCAGCCGATCACCGCGGTGCAGGTGGCGACCTGCGTGTTCATGAAGACCACCGAGGCCTGGCCGCTCGCGGTCAGCGCCGAGCCGGCGTTGAAGCCGAACCAGCCGAACCACAGCAGGGCCGCGCCCAGCATCACGAAGGGCACGTTGTGCGGCCGCATCGGGTCCTTCTTGAACCCGACCCGCTTGCCCAGCACCAGCGCGCAGGCCAGGGCTCCGGCACCGGCGTTGATGTGGACCGCGGTACCGCCGGCGAAGTCCATCACGTGCAGCTTGGCGTTGATGAAGCCGTTGGGCGAGAAGACCCAGTGCGCGACCGGGAAGTAGATCAGGGTGACCCAGCCGGCCACGTACACGGTCCAGCCGACGAACTTGGTGCGGTCGGCGATCGCCCCGGAGATCAGGGCCGGGGTGATGATGGCGAACATGAGCTGGAAGCAGGCCACGGCGAACAGCGGGACGTTCGTGGCCCCGTACGTGCCCGTGTGCGAGCCGGACTGGATGCCGGTGGAGATCCCGTGCATCCCCCACTGCGCGAAGGTGCCCCAGAACCCGTTGCCGCTCGCGTCGTTCGCGTTACCGAACGATACCGACCATCCGTAGAGCACCCAGGCCACGGTGACCACGGCTATACAGATGAAGTTCATCATCAGCATGTTCAGCACGCTCTTGGCGCGGACCATGCCGCCATAGAAGAACGCCAGGCCCGGCGTCATCAGGAGGACTAGCGCGGAGCTCGCGAGCACCCACGCGGTGTTGCCTGTATCCACTGTTGGCATGTTCACGTTTCCTTCGGATGGCCACGTTCTCGTCAAGGTCAGGAGTGCGGTGCGATGGTTCATTACGATCGCGGCGGTCTGTTGCCGCTCTGAACGCGCGTTGTTTCCTGACCGTGACGGAATGCTCCGCGAGGTTACGTGTTCGTGAATGCCGCGGTCCGCCGGACCGCTCCGGCGGACCGGGGCTGATCAGCCGGAGGACGAGGCGGCGGCGCTGTGCAGGCCGGGGACGCCCGGCATGCCGGGCAGGGCGTGCTCGGCGTGGTCCCGTTCCTCCGGGAAGGCGGCACGCACCCGGGCCGCGGCCTCGCGCAGCTTCTCCTCGGCCTGCCGGGAGCGGATGCGCACGGCGAGCCCGCCGGCGGTACGCAGCGCGGCGACGGCCGCGGCGCGGTGGCCGAGCACGGCGTGCGCCTCGGCCGAGCCGGTGAGCGCTTCGACCCGGCCGCGCAGCTGCCGCGGGAAGTCCCGCTCGTAGAGCCCGGCCGCGGTGTCGAACTCGGCCGCGGCCTCGGCCGTCAGCTGCGGCAGCCGGGCGGCGAGGTCGCGCAGGGTGCGGGCGGACTCGAGCCGGACCGACGCCGGGGTGAAGGCGGGCGGCCACGGGTGGTTCGCCGTGGCCGAGGGCGGGCAGCCGCCGCCGTGCTCGGTCGACCAGCCCTTGGCGTGCAGGGTGCGGGCCCGCTCCAGCGCGTGCCGGGCCGGCTCGGTGCGGCCGAGGGCGCCGTATCCGCGCGCCTCGACCAGGTCGACGAACGCCGCGGGCAGCGGGTCGAGCTCGCCGCGGGTGGCGGTGCGCCCGACGATGAGCAGGTCGAGGGCGTCCTGAGCCCGGTTCAGGCCCACCAGCTGGCGCGCGGTGGTGGCGAGGATGACGGCGATGGTGTTGCGGTCCGTGCTCTCCTTGGCCGCGTGCAGGCCGAGCACGAGGTAGCGCTGGGCGGCCGCCTGCAGCCCGCTGTCCAGGGCCATCTCGCCGGCCAGCAGGCAGTACTGGGCCGCGATCCGGAAGATCCTGGGGTGGGCCGGCTCCGGGCTGTGCCGGATCAGCTCGGCCACCTCGTAGAGCTGCCCGGTCACCGCGGCCCGGCGGATCCCGCCGCCGACCGCGGCCTCCCAGTCGCGGAAGACCCGGAGGGTCTCCTCGAGCTGGTCGGCCAGCACCGCGGCCCGCCCCGGCCGGGTGCGGCCCTGGGCGTGCCCGGCCGCCGCGGGGTCGCCGTGCTCGGACGGCGGGCGCTGCGGCGAGGGGACCAGCGGCAGCAGCCAGCGCTTGACCGGCTCGATCAGCGCGGTGCCCGCGGCCAGCGGCGGCGCGCCGTCCCCGGCCCGCCGCGACGGGTTCGGCCCGAGCAGCAGGTCGCTGCGGCAGAACTCGGCCAGCAGCTCCGCGGTGCGCTCGGGGCCCCAGGGCAGGTCGGCCAGGGTGCCCGCGATCGGGCTGGAGGGCTCGCGCAGGCCGAGGTCGCTGAGGGTGACCACGCAGCCGAAGCGCTCGCTGAAAAGCTCGGTCAGGATCCGCGGGATCGGGTCGCGCGGCTGTTCGCCGTCGAGCCAGCGGCGCACCCGGGAGGTGTCCGTGGCCACGTGCGTCGCGCCCAGATCCCGGGCCCGGCGGTTGACCATGCGGGCGACTTCGCCCTTCGACCAGCCGCTGCGCTGGAACCAGGAGGCGAACAGGGCGTTGGGTACGCGTTCAGGCACCGGGGATCCCCGCCGTCCCGTCCTGCCTCGGGGTCCGCGCGTCGAGACCGCCCGGCCTTGCCGAAGTAGCCGTGTCGCTCATGGTGAGGCGAAGGTAACGCCTTGGAGCCGCGTCCCGCAGGCGAATGAAGAAATGCGCCAGGATTCGCCACCCGTGACGTCCTGCGAACGGGGCGCCGGATGGCTAGCGTTTACCGGGAGAACGGCCGCGTGGGAACGGCCGAGGGCTGTCCGCTCGCCGGAACATGAAGATCCTTGGGACTGAACAAATGCTGCGTGGGCCGAATCTCGGAATGCTGCCGCGCCAGGCGCGCCGCCCGGCTCAGGGGGCCGTGCGCGTGACGACGCGCCAGTGCGCGGTGCGCTACGCGGCGTACGGCTGGCCGGTGACGACGGGGACGACCACCCCGACCCGGGACCCGGAGCGGGCGCAGACGCTGTGGTCGATGCTGCCCAACGCGTCCGTGTACGCGGCCTGCGGCGAGGCCTTCGACGTGGTCGAGGCGGACGCGCCGTCCGGCCGGGCCGCGCTGGTGCGCCTGGAGCGCCTCGGCGTGCCGGTCGGCCCGGTGCTGTGGGTGCCCGCGCTCGACCGGATCGGCTTCCTGGTGTGCTGCGGCACGCTCGGGCCGGTCACCTCGCTGCTCGACGCCGGCTACGAGCTGCGCGTGCTCGACCCCGGCGACCTGGTCGAGCTGCCCGGGCCGCCCGGCGGCCGGGTGCGCTGGCTGCGCGAGCCGGCCCCGGTCGGCACGCCGGCCCTGCCGCCCGCGCACGTCGTGCTCGGCGGGATCGCGGGCTGCCGGGTGGGGCCGCGGCACGGCTGAGACGCCGAAGGGCGCCCCCTCGCGAGGTGGGCGCCCTTCGTCCATGCTCAGTGCATCAGCGGGCCGCCGGTCAGCTCCCGACCAGCGCGTCCACGAAGGCCGCCGGGTCGAACGGGGCGAGATCGTCCGCGCCCTCGCCCAGGCCCACCAGCTTCACCGGCACGCCGAGCTCGCGCTGCACGGCGATCACGATGCCGCCCTTGGCCGTGCCGTCCAGCTTGGTCAGCGCGATCCCGGTGATGTCCACGACCTCGCGGAAGACCCGCGCCTGGACCAGGCCGTTCTGGCCGGTCGTGGCGTCGAGCACCAGCAGCACCTCGTCCACCGGGCCGTGCTTCTCGACCACGCGCTTGACCTTGCCGAGCTCGTCCATCAGGCCCGCCTTGGTGTGCAGCCGGCCCGCCGTGTCGATCAGGGCCGTGTCCACGCCGAGCTCCTTGGCGTGGCGCACCGCTTCGAAGGCCACCGACGCCGGGTCCGCGCCCTCGGCGCCGCGCACGGTCGTCGCGCCCACCCGCTCGCCCCAGGTCTGGAGCTGCTCCGCCGCGGCGGCGCGGAAGGTGTCGGCCGCGCCGAGCACGACCGAGCGGCCGTCCGCCACCAGCACCCGCGCCAGCTTGCCGGTGGTCGTGGTCTTGCCGACGCCGTTGACGCCGGCCACCAGCACCACCGCCGGGCCCTCGCCGTCCTCGCGCAGCGAGCGCACGGTCCGGTCCAGGCTCGGGTCCACCAGCTTGAGCAGCTCCTCCTTGAGCAGGGTGCGCAGCTCGTCCGGGGTGCGGGTGCCGAGCACGCGGGTGCGCTTGCGCAGCGCCTCCACCAGCTCCTGGGTCGGGCCGATGCCGAGGTCGCTGGTGAGCAGGACCTCCTCGATCTCCTCCCAGGTGTCCTCGTCCAGCTTGTCCCGGGACAGCAGGGAGAGCAGACCCTTGCCGACCGCCGTGTTCGAGCGGGCCAGCCGGGAGCGCAGCCGCACCAGGCGGCCGGCCGTCGGCTCGGGCGCCTCGAGCGCTATCCGCGGCGTCTCCTCGAGATCCACCGTGATCGAGTCGGCCGGCGGAGCGAGCGCCTGCGGCGAGCCCTGCTCCTCCCGCTCCTCGGCGCTCGGCTCCTGGCCGAGCTTGAGGCGCAGGTCCTCCGGCGAGCGGCGTTCCGAGGGCGGCAGCAGGCCCGAGGCGCGCTTGTTCCTCCCCCGCACGAGGAACGCGGCCACCAGGCTCGCGAACAGCACTCCGGCGATGACGCCGATGATCACAGTCTCCATGCGGTCCATTCTGTCAGGAACCGGACGCCGCCCAGGCCACGCGCTCCCCGGGGCGTCCGGCTCACTCCAGCCCGGCCAGGTCGAACACGAAGCGCATGGCCTCGATCCGCTTGAAGCCGCGCACCGCGTCCAGGATCTTGGTGACGTCCGAGCGCAGGGTGTTGAGCTTGCCGCCCAGGAAGGCGATCTTCTTGGCCACATAGGCCAGCTCGGCCTGGGCCTGCGCGGCGGCGACCGGAGTGACCGTGCCCGCGGTGAGGAACTCGGCCACCAGCAGGCCGCCCAGCGAGCCGATGAGGATATTGATCAACATCAGCACGGTGCCCTCGGCCACCTGCGCCTCGCTGCGCACCGCGCGCACGCACTCCCAGGTGGTGCGGACCGAGCCGGCCAGCGCGTCGAACTCGTCCAAGTACGCGGCCAGGGCCGGCTCGAAGCGGTCGGCCTCCTCGCCGTGCCAGTCCGGCCGCAGCGCCTCGGCCGCCGCGCGCAGCTGCCCGGCCGCGGCGGCCAGCTCCTGGTAGCCGTGCTCCCACAGCTTCTCCACCCGCTCCAGCTCGGCCCCGTCGCCGGTCAGCGCCTCGAGCGCGTGGAACGGGTTGGGCGCGCCGGTGTGGTCGCAGATGAAGAAGATCAGCTTCCGCTCGATCGTGCCGATGCCGGGGATCGGGATCGCGGGAAGGTGGAAGTGGGACAGGTGTTTCCGGCCGATCTCGGCCAGCGCGGCCTGGTCGAGCTGGGCCGGCGCGTGCTCGTGGTAGCAGGACGGGTCGTCCGCCACCGCGTCGTAGTGGTGCATCCAATGCATGGCTTACTCCCCCGCCTCGCGCGGCGGCGGGACGGGGGCGGCCGGGCCGGCGAACTCGGCCAGGAACTGGCGCGCCACCGCGCCCGCCTCGGCCAGGTTCTCCTCGGCCTTGGGCAGCCGGTCGTGGTACGCGTCGCGCACCTTCCCGGCGTCGATCAGTTTTCCGAAGGCGTGTTCGTGCACGGTCGCGGCCTCGAGGCTCGCGGCCAGCCCGGCGCAGCGCCGCTCCACTTCGGCCAGCGCGTCGACGAGCGCCCGCACCCGTTCCGGCGCGACCCCCGGCAGCTGCCTGACAGCCCCGTTCACCCCATCCGGCTCGGTCACGCGTGCAGCGTATCGAGCCCCATCAGGGAAGTGAATACGCCTGTGGCTAGGGCGCGTTTGAGAAGTAGCGTCGGATCAGGCCGCGGTGTCTGACGCGTGCGCTCGCAAGGCGCCGGGTCGGGCGCATACTCGCCTCGTCTGTAACCGCTCCGGCAACGCAGCGAGCGTGCGTGGCAGGCGTCGCGGCCCCGGCGATACTTCTCCAACGCGCCCTAGCTAGACGTCTGCCGAGACGACCTGCGCCGGGACGTGGTCGTGCATCTCGCCGTCGCGCCGCAGCTTCTGCGAGATCACCGTGGTCACGCCGTCGCCGCGCATGGAGACGCCGTAGAGCGCGTCGGCGACCTCCATGGTCCGCTTCTGGTGGGTGATCACGATCAGCTGGGACGAGGCGCGCAGCTCCTCCATGATCGCGATCAGCCGCTGCAGGTTGGTGTCGTCGAGGGCGGCCTCGACCTCGTCCATCACGTAGAACGGCGAGGGGCGGGCCTTGAAGATCGACACCAGCAGGGCCACCGCGGTCAGCGACCGCTCGCCGCCGGAGAGCAGGGAGAGCCGCTTGACCTTCTTGCCCGGCGGCCGGGCCTCGACCTCGATGCCGGTGGTCAGCATGTCGCTCGGGTCGGTCAGGTACAGCCGGCCCTCGCCGCCCGGGAAGAGCCGGGAGAAGACGCCCACGAACTCGCGCTCGGTGTCGGCGTAGGCCTCGGCGAAGACCTGCTCGACCCGCTCGTCCACGTCCTTGACCACCTGGAGCAGGTCGGCCCGGGTCTTCTTGAGGTCTTCGAGCTGCTCGCTGAGGAACTTGTACCGCTCCTCCATCGCGGCGAACTCCTCGAGCGCCAGCGGGTTCACCTTGCCCAGGGCGGTGTAGTCCTTCTCGGCCTGGCGCAGCCGCTTCTCCTGCTCGACCCGCACGAACTTGACCGTGCCGGGCTCCCCGTTCGCGTCCACGACCGGGACCGGCGCCTCCGGTCCGTACTCGGCCACCAGCGCGGTGATCGCGACGCCGTGCTCCTCCATGGCCTTCTCCTCGAGCTGCTCGAGGCGCATGCGCTTCTCGGCCCGGGCCACTTCGTCGCGGTGGGCGGCGTCGGTGAGCTGGTCGAGCTCTCCGGCCAGCTCGCGGCCGCGGGTGCGCAGCAGGCTCAGGCGCGCCTCGCGCTCGGCCCGCTCCTTCTCCGCCTGCTCACGCAGCGCGCCGGCCTGGGCCAGCGAGATCTCCAGGCAGGCCAGCGTCTGGCGCACGCCGGAGACCACGGCCCGGGCCACCCGCGCCTGCTCGCTCGCCACCGCCTGCCGTTCGGCCGCGCGGGCCCGCGCCTCACGCTCGGCCCGGGCGGCGCGGTCCAGGCCGTCCGCCCGGCCGGCCAGCGAGCGCGCCCGCTCCTCGCCGGTGCGCACGGCCAGCCGCGCCTCCATCTCGGCCGCACGCGCGGCCGTGGCCTCGGCGGCGAGCTCGTCGCGCAGCTCGGTCGAGTTCTCCTCGCCCTCGGCCGAGGTCTCGGCCGCGGCCGCGGCCTCCTCGTGTTCGAGCTCGAGGTCGACGAGCGTGCTCTCGTCCTTCTCCCTGGCCTGCTTCGCCGCGTCGGCCGCCTTGGCGTAGCGCTCGACCTCGGCCAGCGCCGCGCGGGCCTGCCCGCCGAGCCGGCCGAGCTGCTGGGCCACCGAGGCCTTCTGCGCGTCCGCGGCCCGGCGCTCGGCCACCAGCGCGTCGAGGTGCTGCTTCGCGGCACGCTGCTGGTCGGTGGCCTGCTCGAGGTCGATCCGCAGGCTCCTGGCCCGCTCGATCGCCTCGGCCAGCTTCTCCGCCGCCTCGTCCACCGCGGCCTGGATCTCCAGCAGCGAAGGGGCGCTGGAGGAACCGCCGTGCGCGATGTGCCGGCCGAGCACGTCACCCTCACGAGTGACGGCGACCAGCTCGGGACGGGCCTCGAGCAGACGACTCGCCTCGCCCAGGTCGTCCACTATGGCCATGCCGTACAGCAGCCGCTCCACCGAGGCGCGCATCTCCGTCGGCACCCGCACGAGCCCGGACAGGTAGCGCGCGTACGACGGCAGCTCCGGCAGCTCGGCACCCTGGTAGTGGGCGCCGCCGATCACTATGGCCGCCCGGCCCTTGTCCTCGGCCTTCAGCAGGCGCATCGCGTTGACCGCGGCGTCCGGAGAGCCGACCGCCACCGCGTCCGCGGCCAGGCCGAGCGCCGCGGCCACGGCCGTCTCCGCGCCCTGTTCGATCGTCAGTATCGCCGCGACCGAGCCCAGCATCCCGGAGAGCCGGTCGGTGGCGGCGAGCAGCGCGCCCGCGCCGTCCTTGCGGTTCAGGCCGAGTTCGAGGGCTTCCTTACGGGCCGCGAAGGCTCCGCGCTCGCGCTCCGCGTCGCGCTCGGCCGCCCGCAAGGCGGTCAGCCGCTCCTCGGTCTCGGCCAGCGCGGTGGTGGCCTCCTCGACCTCGGCGTCGAGGCCGTCTCCGTCCTCGATCCCCTCGACCTGCGCCTTGAGCTCGTCGTATTCGTGCTGCACCGAGGCGGCCCGCCCCCGTGCCTCCTCGTGCGCGGCCTCGAGCCGGCCCAGCTCCGCGTCCGCGGCGGCCAGCTTCGAGCGCACCGCGCCCACCCGGCCGGCCAGCTTCGCCAGGTTCTCCCGGCGGTCCGCGGCCGAGCGCACCGCCGCGGCGAGCCGCCGCTCCTCGGCCCCGTGCGCCGCCTCGGCCTCGCCGCGCCGACGCACCGCGTCCGCCAGCGCCTCCTGCGCCTGGGCGATCTCCTCGGCGAGCGTGTCCTCCTGCTCGCGGATGTACTCGGCCTCGCGCTCCATCTCCTCCGGATCGCGGCCGTGCCGCTCCGTCTGGGCGCCCTGCGCCAGCTGGGTCAGGTTGCGCAGCCGCTCCCCCGCCAGCGAGCTGGTGCCACGCAGCCGCTCCCGCAGCGAGGAGAGCCGGTACCAGGCCTCCTGAGTCGCCGCCAGATGCGGTACGAGCTCCTGCACCGAGCGCTCGAGCTCGGTCTCCTGCGCCAGGCAGCTCGCCACCTCGCGCTCGATCCGGGCCCTGCGTTCCTTGACCGCCTGGTCGTCCGCGGTCTCCTGCTGGTAGGCGGTCTGCAGCGTGACGAACTCGTCCGCGAGCAGGCGCAGCCGGGCGTCGCGCAGGTCCGCCTGGATCGCCACGGCCCGCCGGGCCACCTCGGCCTGCCGGCCCAGCGGCTTGAGCTGGCGGCGCAGCTCCGTGGTCAGGTCGGTGATCCGGGTGAGGTTGGCCTGCATCGCGTCCAGCTTCCGCAGCGCCTTCTCCTTGCGCTTGCGGTGCTTCAGGACGCCCGCGGCCTCCTCGATGAACGCCCGCCGCTCCTCCGGGCCGGCCTGGAGCACCGCGTCGAGCCTGCCCTGGCCGACGATCACGTGCATCTCGCGGCCGATGCCGGAGTCGGAGAGCAGCTCCTGGATGTCGAGCAGCCGGCAGGCCGTGCCGTTGATCGCGTACTCGGACCCGCCGTTGCGGAACATGATCCGCGAGATGGTGACCTCGGTGTAGTCGATCGGCAGGGCGCCGTCGGTGTTGTCGATGGTCAGGCTGACCTCGGCCCGGCCCAGCGGCGGGCGGCCGGAGGTGCCGGCGAAGATGACGTCCTCCATCTTGCCGCCGCGCAGCGACTTCGCGCCCTGTTCGCCCATGACCCAGGCCAGGGCGTCGACGACGTTCGACTTGCCGGACCCGTTCGGCCCGACCACGCAGGTGATGCCCGGTTCGAAGCGGAGCGTGGTGGCCGAGGCGAAGGACTTGAAGCCGCGCAAGGTCATGCTCTTGAGGTGCACGTCGACCCGAGTTCCTAGGTGTCCAATG
This sequence comes from Actinospica robiniae DSM 44927, assembly GCF_000504285.1. Classification (NCBI taxonomy): domain Bacteria; kingdom Bacillati; phylum Actinomycetota; class Actinomycetes; order Catenulisporales; family Actinospicaceae; genus Actinospica; species Actinospica robiniae. Next base: position 5,203,157 of record NZ_KI632511.1, read on the forward strand.
GCTGACCGACTACGCCACTCAGCGTACTGGGTGCAAGAGCAGAAGGGACGCCTTGGCGTCCCTTCAACGTACCTTCGCGTCCATGCGGTGGACGGCTCGCCGTCCCCTCGCATCCACGCGGCGGGCTGCGGGCGGTGCTGACACGGCGTCACGAGCCGCCCGTCCGCCGCCGGAGACCCCTGTTCTGGCAGAGGTCTCCCGTATGTTCAGTTGTGTTCGGCGCCGCCGGATGTGTTCGGACTCCGAGGCGCCCTGCCCGGGACCGACGGCGGGCGTCGGCCGGGACGCCTCAGGTGAGCGCGGGCTCGCGCTGCTCCACGGCGGCGAGCAGTTCGCGGTCGAAGGAGTCCGAGTGCACGGCCGCGGCCAGCGCGTCGTTCTCCGCCTTCGCGCGCCCGAGCTGGTCCTCGAGATCGCGTACGCGCTGCTGCAGCCTCCGGACCTCGGCGAGCATCCGCGGGTCCGTGCCCCCGATGTGTCCGAGTAGTGCCTTAGCCATTCCAGGATCCTCCACGTCGAGTGGACCGGCACGATCGGTCGGAACCGTGCCGTTACTTGTCACCGAGACCTTTTCCGCCACGGTGGATCTTGTGCTGCGCCGACGCCGCCCTAGTGGCCCGAACACGCGGGGCACTGGGGGCTGTAGGTGTGCACAGGGGGGTCGGAATCCGTGCACAGACGCAGCTTCCACTGGCGTCCCACGCGCTGAAATGGGCAGGTGCGCGGGCTTCTAGCGTCTCACCGCGGGCGCCCGCGGTCAAATCCGGCGCCACTTCGCACCCGCCGCCAGGTTTAGCCGCCCCTCGCGCGTGGTATTGACGGCGCTCACCCCGCGTTCAACGGCCTGTGCCACCCCGGGCGCGCGGGTCCGGCCGCCCGCGCCGCCCACCGGAAGGATTAGCCGCTTCGGGTCAACTCTCGCCGCCGACGCCACGGCCGGGCGCCCTCGTCCCCGGCACCCGGCTGTGCGCACCCGTCGCGCGACCCCCTCCGGCCGTCAGGCGGCCGGGAGCGCCTCGAGCTGCGCCTGAATCCGGCTCAGGTCCGCCTCCGCGGCGGCCAGCCGGTCCCGGATCTTGGCCACCACCGGCTCCGGCGCCTTGGCCAGGAAGGCCTGGTTGTCCAGCTTCGCGGTGGCCTGCGCGATCTCCTTGGCCGCCGCGATCTGGTCCTTCGTCAGCCGGGCCCGCTCGGCCGCCACGTCGATCGTGCCGGACAGGTCGAGCTCCACCACCGCCAGGGCCGTCTGCAGGGTCGCCGTGGTGGCGAAGTCCGGCTCCGGCTCGGTGAGCCGGGCCAGCGCCCGCAGGTCCGCCTCGTGGGCCGCGAGCGAACCGGTCAGCGCGAGCCGGCCGGGCACCCGCTGGCCGAGCCGCAGCCCCTGGTCCGAGCGGAACCGGCGGATCTCGGTGACCGCCTCCTGCAGCGCCGCGATCTCCTCCTCGGCGGCCTGGTCCTGCAGCGCCACGTCCGCCTTCGGCCACTCGGCCACCACCAGCGACTCGCCGCCGGTAAGGGTCTTCCACAGCTCCTCGGTGACGAACGGGATGTACGGGTGCAGCAGCCGCAGCGTCACGTCCAGCACGTGCCCGAGCACCGCGCGGGTGGCCTCGGCCGCCTCGCCGCCCGCGTTCAGCGGCGCCTTCGCCAGCTCCACGTACCAGTCGAACAGCTCGTCCCAGGCGAAGTGGTAGAGCGCCGCACAGGCCTTCGCGTGCTGGTAGTCCTCCATGAACGCGTCCACCTCGGCGGTGACCGTGGTGAGCCGGGACAGGATCCAGCGGTCCGCGGTGGACAGCTGCTCCCGCGGCGGCAGGCCGGTGTTGGTCGCGCCGTTCATCAGGGCGAAGCGGGTGGCGTTCCAGATCTTGTTGCAGAAGTTGCGCGAGGCCTGGCACCAGTCCTCGCCGGTGGCGAGGTCCACGCCCGGGTTGGCGCCGCGGGCGAGGGTGAAGCGGGTCGCGTCCGCGCCGTACTTCTCCACCCACTCGAGCGGGTCGATGCCGTTGCCGAGCGACTTCGAGAACTTCCGCCCGAACTGGTCGCGCACCAGGCCGTGCAGGGCCACCGTACGGAACGGCACGGACTCGGCCGGGCCGCGGTCCTTCATCGCGTACAGGCCGAAGAGCATCATCCGCACGACCCAGAAGAACAGGATGTCGTAGCCGGTCACCAGCACCGAGGTCGGATAGAACTTGCGCAGGTCCTCGGTGTCGTCCGGCCAGCCCAGCGTGGAGAAGGGCCACAGGCCGGAGGAGAACCAGGTGTCGAGCACGTCGTTGTCCTGGCGCCAGCCCTCGGCCTCGGTGCCCGGCGGCTGCTCGTCCGGGCCCACGCACACGACCTCGCCGTCCGGCCCGTACCAGACCGGGATCCGGTGCCCCCACCACAGCTGCCGGGAGATGCACCAGTCGCGCAGGTCGTCCACCCACTGGAAGTAGCGCGGCTCGAGCTCCTTCGGGTGGATCCGCACCCGCCCGTCGCGCACCGCGGCGCCGGCCGCCTCGGCCAGCGGCCCCACCTTCACCCACCACTGCATGGACAGCCGCGGCTCGACCACCGTGTCGCAGCGCGAGCAGTGCCCCACCGCGTGCACGTACGGCCGCTTCTCCGCGACGACCCGGCCCTCCTCGCGCAGCGCGGCCACCACGGCCGGGCGCGCCTCGAACCGGTCCAGGCCCTCGAACGGCCCGGGCACGGTGATCACCGCGCGCTCGTCCATCACCACCAGGTTGGGCAGGCCGTGGCGCTGCCCGATCTCGAAGTCGTTCGGGTCGTGCGCCGGGGTCACCTTCACCGCGCCGGTGCCGAACTTCGGGTCCACGTGCGCGTCGGCCACGATCGGCACCCGGCGGCCGGTGAACGGGATCTCCACCTCGGTGCCCACCAGGTGCGCGTACCGCTCGTCGTCCGGGTGCACCGCCACGGCCGTGTCGCCCAGCATCGTCTCGGCCCGGGTGGTGGCCACCACGATGGCGTCCGCGCCCTCGCCGTAGCGGATCGAGACCAGCTCACCCTCGTCGTCGTGGTGCTCCACCTCGGCGTCGGACAGGGCCGTGAGGCAGCGCGGGCACCAGTTGATGATCCGCTCGGCCCGGTAGATCAGGTCGTCGTCGTAGAGCCGCTTGAAGATCGTCAGCACACTGCGGGAGAGGACCTCGTCGAAGGTGAACCGCTCCCGGGTCCAGTCCACGCTCGCGCCGAGCTTGCGGATCTGGTTGAGGATGGCGCCGCCCTTCTCCTCCTTCCACTCCCAGGTGCGCTTGACGAATGCCTCGCGCCCGAGGTCGTGGCGGGACTTGCCCTCCTTGGCCAGCTGCTTCTCCACCGCGTTCTGGGTGGCGATGCCGGCGTGGTCGGTCCCGGGCAGCCACAGCGCCTCGAAGCCCTGCATCCGCTTGCGGCGGGTGATCGCGTCCTGGATCGTCACGTCGAGGGCGTGGCCGAGGTGCAGCACGCTGGTGACGTTCGGCGGCGGGATCACGATGGTGTGCGCGGGCTTCGAGCTCGTGGCGTCGGCCACGAAGTAGCCCTCGGCTACCCAGCGCTCGTAGAGCTTCCCCTCTACCTCGGCCGGCGCATACTGCGGCGGCAAGGTGGCGGCAGCGGCTGCGCTGCCCTGGCTCTGAGAGGCGGAGGCATCGTTCACAAGACGATTGTACGGAGCCCGAGCAGACCGGTACGCATCCGTTATTGCCTACCGTGCCGCCCGGTCCGGCTGACGGGGTAGGTTCACTGCATGTCGTGGGGAGATTCGTCAGGACAAACGCCGTACGATCCGAATAATCCGTACGCCCAGCAGCCGTATCCGCAACAGCCGCAACAGCCGCAACAGCCGCAGCAACAGCCGCCGCAGAACCCCGCCTGGGGGCAGCAGGGCGGTTACCCACAGCAGCCGATGCCGGATCAGTCCGGCTACGGACAGCCCCCCGTGCAGCAGCCGTACCCCTATGACGCGCAGTCAGGCGGCTACCAGCAGCAGCCCGGCTACGGACAGCCGGCGTACGGGCAGCCGGAGTATCCGAACTTCGCGCCGCCGAAGAAGACCAACGGCACGCTGATCGCCACGGTCGTGGCCGCGGTACTCGTCGCCGGGGGCGGCATCACGGCAGCCGTCATGCTCACCGGCAAGTCGGGCACATCGAGCCTGACCGCCGACGGCCAGCCGAGCGCGACGCCCGGGGCGTCGACCTCCAGCTCGCCGAAGACTTCGTCGACCGACGACTCGTCGTCCTCGTCCAGCTCGCTGCGCATCCCGAGCAGCGTCAGCGGGCTGACGCTGCTCAACAGCTCGGACGCCAAGAGCGCGGTCTCGTCGATGCGCGGCGAACTGACCAAGTCCAACCTGTACCCCGACCCGGTGGTCGCGGCTTACAACGACGACGGCGACGACGAGGTCACCGAGCTGTTCGAGGCGCAGGCGATCTCGCAGCTCAGCACCGACGGCAAGGACAAGCTGTCGGGCTACGACCCGAGCTCCTTCGTCGCGACGATGATGAAGGGCTCTGAGATCAGCAACGCCGAGGACGAGGACACCACCGCCTCCGACGGCGCGCTCTCCTGCGGCAGCCGCAACGTCGACGACGTGGACGTGGTGTTCTGCTACTGGGACGACGACACCAGTTTCGGCGGTCTCGAGGTGTTCTACTCGGACTCCCTCGACGACGCGGCCACCACCGCCGACGAGATGCGCGCCGCCGCCGAGCAGGGCTGACCGGGCGTCAGGCCGTCGCGTCGTCGCGTCGTCGCGCAGTCAGATCATCTGTCCGTCAGGGCATCAGTACATCCAGGTCGGGCCATCAGGCCATCAGGTCGGCTGGAGAACGGGGCGCGAGGAGACGGGGCAGGCGTCCGCGGCGGGCCCGTGGTGGGGAGGGGCTGCCGACGGCGGGCCGGACCGGGTTGCGTGCGGGCAACCGGGTTCCGGCGGCTTCGGCACGCGCGCCTGGGCGCGCGGGGCGGGCAGTGCGGGCGTCGTGGCCGGGCCGGGGCGGGCAGCGCGGCGTTGTGGGCGCCGTGGGCACGCGCAAGTGGGCACAGCGGGTACGGACGGCACCGCGGGCATGCGCGAGCGCTGAGGCCGCTCAGGCGGGCTTGGAGCGGCTCAGGCCGACTTCTCCCGGGGCACCCGCGGGTTCGGCCCGCCGCGCAGCGGCGAGTCGCGCGGGATGAGGGTCGGGTTGGCCCGCTCGCGCACTGTCTCCGCGGTGATCAGGACCTGCGCGATGTCCCGGCGCGAAGGCACGTCGTACATGATGGACATCAGCACCTCCTCCATGATCGCCCGCAGCGCGCGCACACCCGTGCCGCGCAGGATCGCGAGGTCCGCCAGCGCCTGCAGGGCGTCCTCGGAGAACTCGAGCTCCACCCCGTCCAGCGCCATCAGGTGCTGGTACTGCCGGACCAGGGCGTTCTTCGGCTCCACCAGGATCCGCCGCAGCGCCGCCGTGTCCAGGTTGCGCACGTGCGTGATCACCGGCAGCCGGCCGATGAACTCGGGGATCATCCCGAACTTGATCAGGTCTTCCGGCATGACCTCGGCGAACACGTCCTGCGCGTCGAGCTCCGCCCGGCTGCGCAGCTGCGCGCCGAAGCCGATCCCCTGCTTGCCCACCCGCGCCTGGATGATCCGCTCGAGCCCGGAGAACGCGCCGCCCACGATGAACAGGATGTTCGTCGTGTCGATCTGGATGAACTCCTGGTGCGGGTGCTTGCGGCCGCCCTGCGGCGGGACCGCCGCGATGGTGCCCTCCAGTATCTTCAGCAGCGCCTGCTGCACGCCCTCGCCGGAGACGTCACGGGTGATCGAGGGGTTCTCGCTCTTGCGGCCGATCTTGTCGACCTCGTCGATGTAGATGATCCCGGTCTCGGCCTTCTTCACATCGAAGTCCGCCGCCTGGATCAGCCGGAGCAGGATGTTCTCCACGTCCTCGCCGACGTACCCGGCCTCGGTCAGCGCGGTCGCGTCCGCGATGGCGAAGGGGACGTCGAGCATCCGGGCCAGGCTCTGCGCCAGGAAGGTCTTGCCCGAGCCGGTCGGGCCGAGCAGCAGCACGTTGCTCTTGGCCAGCTCCACCGTCTCGTCCCGGTTGGCCCGGCTGGTGTCGCCGGCCTGGATCCGCTTGTAGTGGTTGTAGACGGCCACCGCCAGGGCGCGCTTGGCCTCCTCCTGACCGATCACGTACTGATCGAGGAACTCGCAGATCTCCCGGGGCCGCGGCAGCTCCGACCAGCGGTGCTCGGCCACGCCGGCGAGCTCTTCCTCGATGATCTCGTTGCACAGGTCGATGCACTCGTCGCAGATGTACACGCCGGGTCCGGCGATCAGCTTCTTGACCTGCCGCTGGCTCTTTCCGCAGAACGAGCACTTGAGCAGGTCGCCCTCACCGATGCGTGCCACGGGGTGGTTCTCCTTCACGGAAAGACGAAGAGACGACCGGGGTGCCCTGTTGTGGATGACTCGCTTATCTGAAGGTACCGCTTCGCGGGCCCCTGCGGGGCCAGGCGGGCCCGGACCACGCCCGGACCCGCCTGCGCGATCACCCGTCAGGCCCCGCTCGCCAGCGCTTCCGCGCGGGTGGAGAGGACCGAGTCGACCAGACCGTAGTCCAGCGCCTCCGCCGCGGTGAGGTACTTGTCACGCTCGACGTCGGCGCGCACGTCCTCCTCCGTCTTGCCGGTGTGCCGGGCCAGCATCTGCTCCATCGTGGTGCGGATACGCAGGATCTCGGTGGCCTGGATCTCCAGGTCGATCAGGTCCCCGCGGCCGGTCTCGGTGTACGGCTGGTGGATCAGGATCTTCGAGTGCGGCAGGGCCATCCGCTTGCCCTTGGTGCCGGCCGCGAGCAGCACGGCGGCGGCCGAGGCGGCCTGGCCGATGCACACGGTCTGGATGTCCGGCTTCACGAACTGCATGGTGTCGTAGATCGCCGTCAAGGCGGTGAACGACCCGCCGGGCGAGTTGATGTACATGGTGATGTCCCGGTCGGGGTCCATCGACTCGAGCGTGATCAGCTGCGCCATGACGTCGTTGGCGGAGGTGTCGTCGATCTGCACGCCGAGGAAGATGATGCGCTCCTCGAACAGCTTCGAGTAAGGGTTGTGCTCCCGCAGCCCTTGGCTGGTGCGCTCGATGAAGCTGGGCAGGATGTACCGGGCGTTGGGACTGTGCGCGGAGGAGTGCCGCGCGTCCAGGCCGGACGGGTGAGACATGTCAGTGTCCTTCTCTCTGGGCGGGCGGTCAGGCCTCGGCGGCGGCGGCGTGCGCCGAGGAGGTGAAGATCTCGTCGATCAGTCCGTAGTCCTTGGCCTGCTGGGCGGAGAACCAGTGGTCGCGCTGGGAGTCCAGCTCGACCTGATCGAAGGTCTGCCCGGTGTGCTGGGCGGTCAGCTCGAGCATGCGGCGCTTCATCCGCAGCAGCCGCTCCGCCTGGATCTTGATGTCCGAGGCCGTGCCGCCGAGCCCCGCGGAGCCCTGGTGCAGCAGCACCTCGGCGTTCGGCAGGGCGTAGCGCTTGCCCGAGGTGCCCGCGCTCAGCAGGAACTGGCCCATCGAGGCCGCCATGCCCATCGCCACCGTGGCGACGTCGTTGCTGATCAGCTGCATGGTGTCGTAGATGGCCATGCCCGCGGTGACCGAGCCGCCCGGGGAGTTGATGTAGAACCAGATGTCCTTGGTGGGATCCTCTGCGTTGAGCAGCAGCAGCTGGGCGCACAGGGTGTTGGCGATGTCGTCGTCCACCTGCTGGCCGAGGAAGACGATCCGGTTGCGCAGCAGCCGGTTGAACACCTGGTCGTTGAGGCCGCCGGGACCGTCCAGGCCTGCCATCCGGGGTGAGTGGGAGTTCTGATTCGTCACGTCGTCCACCTGTTCAGCTCTAAGGTGCGATCCTCAGCGGCTCTCGCCGCGATCCCTAATGGGAACGACCCTAACCCGTGCCGGATGATCGGCAGCGGATTAGGGTCGCTTGTTCGCTCTAGGCGTAGAAGATTGGGCCCTCGGGAGGGTCGCTCACTGTCCACGTCGGGCGCAGAAGATGGGGCCCTCGGGAGGGTCGCTCACTATCCACGTCGGGCGCAGAAGATGGGGCCCTCGGGAGGGTCGCTCACTGTCCACGTCGGGCGCAGAAGATGGGGCCCGGGAGGACCCTCACCGTCCACGCTGAGCGCAGGAGAGCAGAGCAGCTCTCTCCCTGGAACTCCTACTCGTGCGCGTGCCCGAAGTGCTCGTCGCCCGGGGCACGGCCGAAGGCGTCGGTCTCCGCGGCGGCGAGCTCGGCCAGGTCCACCACGTTGCCCGAGGCGTCCTTGACCACGGCGGCGTCCAGGATCTGCTGCAGCGCCTTGCCCCGGCGCACCTCGCCCACCAGGGCGGGGATCTGGCCGGACTGGACCACGGACTGGGCGAACTGGTCCGGGCTCATGCCGGAGCCGGCCGCGCGCCGGATCAGGTGGTTGGTCAGCTCGCCCTGGTTGACCGAGAGCTCCTCGGCGTCGGCCAGCTTGTCCAGCACGAACTGCGCCTTCATGCCGTCGCGCACCTGCTTGTCGAGGTCGGCGGCGAACTCCTCGGCGGTCTGCTCCTGCAGCTTGAAGAAGCCATCGCGGGTCATCCCGGCGGCCTCGATCTGCTGGTCGAGCTGCTCGTTGCGCCAGGTGATCTCGGCCTCGACGGCCTTGGCCGGCAGCGGGAAGTCGAGCTGCTCGAGCACGGCCTCGAGGACCTTGTCCCGGGCCTGCGCGCCCTGCTCGAACTTCTTCGACTTGGCCAGCCGCGCGGAGACGGACTCACGCAGCTCGTCGAGGGTGTCGAACTCGCTCGCGAGCTGGGCGAAGTCGTCGTCCAGGGCGGGCAGCTCGCGGGTCTTGACCGAGCCGATGACGACCTTGATGTCGGCCTCGTCGCCGGCGTGCGAGCCGCCGACCAGGGTGCTGCGGAACTCGACGGTGTCGCCGGCGGCCTTGCCGAGCACGGCCTCGTCGAGGCCGTCGACCATGTTGCCGGAGCCGACCTCGTAGGAGACGCCGGTGGCGGTGCCGTCCTCCAGCACCTCGCCGTCGATCGAGGCCTCGAGGTCGAGGCTGACGAAGTCGGCGTCCTCGATCGCGCGCTCGACCCCGACCAGCGAGCCGAAGCGCTTACGCAGGCTCTCGAGCTGCTCGTCGACCTGCTCGTCGTCGACGGCGGCGTCATCCACCTCGACTTCGAGGCCCTTGTACTCGGGCAGCGTGAACTCGGGGCGGATGTCGACCTCGGCGGTGAACTTCAGCTGCTCACCGTCGGTCAGGTCGGTCACCTCCACGTCGGGCCGGCCGACGACTTCGAGCTGGGCCTCGGAAACGGCCTTGCCGTACAGGTCGGGAAGGGCCGAGTTGATGGCCTCCTCGAGCACCGGGCCGCGGCCGAACCGCTGGTCGATGACTCGCGGGGGCACCTTGCCCTTGCGGAAGCCCGGCACGTTCACCTGCTCGGCGATCTTCTTGTACGCCGCGTCGAGGCTGGGCTTGAGCTCATTGAAGGGAACCTCGACGGTGAGCCGGACCCGGGTCGGGTCCAGATTCTCGACGGCGCTCTTCACAGCAGTGGTCTCCTCGTTGGGACTTCGGTCTTGGCTGCAGGCGCCGCGCCGGACGTCGGCACTAGGGAAGTGCTGGCACTGGCCCACGCCGGCGGGCGGCTGATCCGCACGCCGATACCGCACCTGCGCGCCCATCGTACCCCGCGGACCCCCCGGGGGTGATAAATGTGCAGATCACAGGAGGCCGGTGCGGCGAGAAGCGCCGATCCCCCGCCTGCGCGCCCGTTCCGCCCCGCCCCGGCGGAGCGGCGAGCACGTGCGGTGGAGGTAGATGCAGGAGTCGGGGTGGCGGGATTCGAACCCACGGCCTTTCGCTCCCAAAGCGAACGCGCTACCAAGCTGCGCCACACCCCGGCGAGCGAAGCGTACCCGCTCCGACCCCCACGCCGCACCCGAGTTGCCGCAGCCGGAATCCTGGCACGGGCCCGCGTCATCATGTGGCAAGATAGGCGTGCGCACGCGGACGTAGCTCAATGGTAGAGCCCTAGTCTTCCAAACTAGCTACGCGGGTTCGATTCCCGTCGTCCGCTCCATGGACCCCCTCGGCGAGGGGGTCTTTTTGCTGGTCGGGGTGTGCCTCACGTGGGGTGCACCTGCGGTCGGCTTGTCTCATCAGTGGACGTTCTTAGGCAGTTCAATCAGCCGTCGCGGACCATACGCGAGCCAGAATCAGCCTCAGCCTGCGCCGGCCCGTCGTTAGGATCATCGGATTTGGCGCTGCGCAGCCGGCCGGGCCGATGACTCTGGCCGAGCCTGGGTGACCGTGAGGAGAGGCTATGCGCTTTCTAGCCGGATACGAGGACCACTTCGCGAGGGCGAGGTGATCCCGCTGGTGGACGGCGGGCACCTTCTGGCACGGGAGGGCTCTTGGCCGCTGAGAGCCTGGGTCCCGGCACAGGGGGTTGTGACTCTGAGATGGGCTCGCCCCACTGAGGGTTCTCCAACGAGCCGCCGCGGTTGGGGTGCGAGCCAGCGGTGGAAGGCTTGGGGGTTGTCGCCTTGGCCCGATGGCGTTGTTGAAGCCCGCGTGTTGGCGCGAGATGCTTGGCCCCGTGGGGAGACAGAAATCTGATGTGCACCCTGACAGGCGGGTAGTCATCGGCCTGGCGAATGCTGGGTTGTGGACCACGCTTCTCGACCAGTGGTCGGTAAAGGGCGCCGTCGGCGGACTCGTGGCCGGGGCTGTGTGTGTGACGGGCTACCTCGGCTGGCTCTACGGGCGCGACCGCTATGAGCGTTGGGTCGTGGATCGGCACGCTTACCGGCCCAAGGATCGTTAGGGCCCGCTGAGAACGCAGCCCTTTGCCGCTCGCGCGTGAGTGCGCGGCGCGGTCTCGTGGCGGGCAGCGCTTGCGTGCGCTGCTCGGGAGCCGGCTTGTAGCTTGGGCCGGTGGATCTGAGCGCGTATGTGGGCTGCGAGCTTGGCGCGGTCGCCTTTCTGAATGATTGGCGCGGATCGTGGGCACGGGTGGGGTTGCACCGCGGGCCCCACCTGGTGGGGACCTTGGTCTTTGAGGGTGTGGGGATGTTCGTGATGGAGGACAGCGAGACTGTCTTCGTCGATGAGATATCCGTGCTTGAGTTGCCGCGCGAGGGCCGGTGGCCGGACGCGGCGCGCCACCTGATTCACCATCACAACAATGTGAGCGAGCAGGTCTGGGTGGTCATCAACGCGATGGGGCCTCGTATCGAGGTGGTTGCCGAGTCTCTCAGCGTCGAGCAGCCGCCAACGGAATGACATTCAGGCCCTGCCTGTAGGCCCGGTGATGGAGCGTTCGAGCCGAGTTTGGCCGCTTCGTGAGACTCCGCGTGGCCTCTCGGACCGCCGGTTCTCCTCAGGCTGTGGACAAGCAGAAGGTGCGCCCGCCGCTTCCGTGGGCGCACGTTGGACGGGTGGATCCGAAGCCTCAGGCTCAAAAGGCGGTCGCAGTGCAGATCACAGTGCAGTGGATCACTACGTCCTGGACGAAAAGCTCGCGAGGCGGTGACGCGGTTCAGCAGTGCCGTGGGAATCCGAGATTGGTCGTACCGGCTCGACACTTCAACGTCGCCTATGGACCTGTTGACCGAGATGTGTTCTTGTCCGTTCCGACCGTACTGGTGGATGAGCGCGGCCCTGTTCGCTAGCGCGCGCTGGCCTTGGAGCCTGTGTAGCCAAGCCAGATCACGGAGCAGCTGGCTGTCCTGGCCGTACCGGTCGACGAGATACCCGATGGGCTGCGACTCCGGGGCGGCACGCCGATCAGCGACTTGCGTGGATGGCCGGCTGGTGGCTGCAGGACTTGCTCTCCGGGCAGCTCGACCTGAACCTGAGCGGAGACTTGCCTGACGCGGCCACCGAGCTATCCGCGTGGCTTCTCACGAGGACGAGCGCGAGCGCGAGAGCGAGGACGAGCGCGAGCGCGCAGGCACTTCGCAGGGGTCTGCGAGGTCTCTCGGACTCCCGATTTCGGGTGTCCGAGAGACGGGCCCACTCGCCGCCGGGCCTAACGCGTCACACGCCACCGGCCGAAGCTGAACGCCTCGGACCGTGCGCGGATTCCGGCGGCGAGTTCGCTGGGCCAGAGGGTGCGCTCCGAGAATCGGGCGCCCCGGATAAGCGCGCCGGATGCGTGCATGCATGAGCGAAGGTTCGCGCCGTCGAGATCCGCGTCGGTCAGATTCGCGCCCTTCAGGTTCACGCGGGTCAAGTCCGCGTCGGTCAGCACTGCACCGGTCAGGTCCGCATCGGCGAGGTTTGCGGCGGCCATGATTGCCTGAGTCAAGTTCGCACGTTCCAGCCGTCCGCGGGTCAGATCCGCATGAGACAGGTTCGCGTTGGTGAGGTTCGCTTGAGTCAGGTCCGCTTGGGTGAGGTCTGCATGGGTCAGGTCAGCGCCGGCCAGGGCTGCGCCGACCAGGATCGCGTTCGCCAGCTTCGCCTCGGTCAGCGTCGCGCCGGCCAGGCACGCATCCGTCAGGTCTGCGAGGGTCAGGTCCGCGGAGGACAGATTCATGTAAGGCAGGTTCGCATCGCTGAGGTCTGCGCCGGCCAGGTCCGCGTACGCCAGGGTGGTCCCGCCCGGGTCGACGAGCTCGACTAATCCGCCCGCGAAGACACTGCTCAGGGGGGCATCGAACGCCGGTTTCGAGTCGGCCCGCCGGAGGCTTCTGGCACGGCGCGCCTGCGCCAGGCGGGCTATGAATGCCGACAGGCCGTCAGTGGACACTTTTGCAGCCTCCGTATAACGCCGAGTGAAGCGATCCGGCTCTCTCCGACTCCCAGGCAGCCATAGTGCAGACGGTAGAGCACGCGCGCGGCAGAGGCCCTTGCTCGCGGGCGGGCGCAGCTTGTGGCCGGAGTATCCTGACGACATGACTCAGGGGGCAGATATAGTCGACCGGCGCCCGAGCGCGGACGGGAAGCCGTTGTCGGCTCGGGGCAAGGTCTTGATAGTTGGCATCAGCGCGGTACTCGGGGGTCTGGCGTGGTTGAGTTGGCGGTGGAACGGCGCCGTAGTCGGCGTGCCGGTCGTGATCGGCTTTCTCCTCGGCGCGATCTACCGCCTCACCCGGCCGTGGGGGCGGGCGACCTCTCGGCGGCCCGCGTGGGACCGGCTGGTCAGCCTCCTGTTCGCGGGGGCCGCTGTTCTTTGCGGGAACAGTCTCTGGGGCTCCCCTCGCCTGTCGCCTGGCCAGCTCGATCGGACAGCCGTCTTCTGGATGGCTGGTATGGCAGTAGTCACTTGGGCTCTGGAGCGACGGGAAAGACGGCGGATGCGCTGAAGGTGAACGGGGGCGGATCGTTGGAGTCAAGGGCTGGCGCACGCCCGTACGCTGGGGCACACTTGGGCGCCGGGGACCGGATAGCTCAAGGCATTGATCACCGCGAGTCGCTCGGGGGCATCGGATGCACCGCCCCCGTCGGGTCAGCAGGAGTACCAACCGCGAACAGGTGGCTGCGGGGGCCGTGCCATGGGGCGGGGCTTCGCGCGGCCTGCCTAGAAGGTAAGGAATCGATGAGTCAGACGCCCAACCAGGACCCGTGGTCCACGCCGGCCCAGGGTCCGCAAGACGCGGTGCCGCTGCCCTTCCAGGGCACGCTGCAGGCGCCGCCGACCGGATCGGGCTACGGCTACGGCGCGCCGCAGATGGACGCGCCGGCCGGCATGTACTTCGACCCGAAGTCGGGGCTCATGCTTCCGCAGGGAGTGGAGCTCGCCGGCTTCGGCCGACGGATCGGCGCCTACTTCCTGATGCTCCTCCTCGCCGGCGTCACCCTCGGCATCGGCTGGGTCATCTGGGGCCTGATCGCGTGGAGCAAGGGCCGCGGCCCGGCGATGCAGGTGCTCGGCCTGCGCTGCTGGAAGCCCGCGGAGGGACGCGTGGCGGGCTGGGGCACGATGGCGCTGCGCAACATCATCGGGATCTTCGCCCAGGACTTCCTGAGCCCGATCGCCGAGGTCGTCTCGTTCGGCCTGTTCCTGGGCACCAAGAAGCGCCAGTCGCTGCCCGACCTGATCGGCAGCACGGTCGTCCTCCACGACCCGAACAAGGTTCTCGACACCTGGCAGCGCTGACGCGCTGAGCACGCGGAGCCATAACGGGCTCCGAGTCCCGGGGGCCGACCGCTTCCAGCAGCGGGCGCGGTGGGGGAAGGCACGGCGCAACGCCGGTGCCGCTCCTACCGGCCGCGCGTTGGTCGGGGTCGGCCGTCTTCGTTTTGCCGCCGAGCCGGATCAGTGCACGACGTCGAAGATCTGCTTCTGCACGCCGTTGGCGTAGACCTCGTGCTCGACCAGCTTCAGCTTCTGGGTGTCCTTGTCGGTGGCGCTGAACAGCCGCTTGCCCGCGCCGAGCAGGAGCGGGAAGACGAGCAGGTGATAGCGGTCGATCAGGCCGGCATCGGACAGGGCGTGGTTGAGTTCGGCGCTGCCGTGGATGATGATCGGTCCGCCCTCGGTGTTCTTCAGGGCGGCAACCTCCTCGAGCGAGCGCAGGATCGTGGACTCGCCCCAGTTCTCCACCAGGTCCGCCTCGGCGAGGGTGGTGGAGACGATGTACTTCGGCAGCTGCTTGTAGCGCGCGAACTCCTCCATCCCCGGCCAGACCGGGCTGAAGGCCTGGTAGCTGACCCGCCCCAGCAGCATCGCGGTGGCCTCCTCCTGCTCCTGGCCCTTGATCGCGTACGCCTCGGGGATGAAGTCGACCTCCTTGAAGGTCCAGCCCGCGTTCCGGTAGCCGACTTCGCCGCCGGGGCCTTCCACGACGCCGTCGAGCGAGACGAAGGCGGTGCTGATCAAGGTGCGCATGAGGCTCTTCCTTGCTTCTCGGGCCGATTCCGATTTCCCACGACGATTTTCGCGGTTCGACGTCGGCGGCGGCGGTTGCGCCGCACGTTCTGAGTAGTTCCAGGATGCGACCGACAAGAAAATTTGTCAAGGATGGCGGTGTTGTCGGCGAGGCGATACGGGGGCGATGGGCAGGTACTTTCGTCAAATCGTTGTCATCGTGTAACGCCTTGTAGCCCCGGGCCGCGCAGTGCGTAGATAGGATCGCGCGTCTAGCCGCAACGAACGGCCGGGTGCGCGCGTCCTATATATCGATGATCAGGCAAGTTCAGGAGGGGACGCGGTGAGCGGCCAGTCTTCACAGAGCGGCTGGAATAGCTGGTTCGGGGCGGACGGTGAGCCCGAGCAGGAAGCCGGGGCGAAGCCGGAGGAGACTCCGGAAGCGGCTTCGATAGAGACGCCGGCCGGGGAGTCGGCTGCCGAGGCTCGCGGGGAAGCGGCCGGCAAGCCGGAGTCGTCCGAGGTGGCGGCGTTGTCCGCGGACTCGCCGTGGGTGCCCGCGGCGGCGGAACCGGAGCCCGAAGAGCCGGACGCACGGGACTCGCGGGACGAGCCGGAGGCGCAGGCCGAGCCGGACGAGGTGGATTGGGAGCGAGCGAGCCTGGCGGCCGCGGACACCATGACCGCGGCGACGGTGCTGGCCGCGCTGTCCGAGCCGGTCGTGCCGGCGACGCAGTCCACGAGCGGGCCGCTGCCCCCGCTGCCGACGCGGAAGCCGCATGCCGCGTACGAGCCCTCGACGGCCGCCGAGGCCGCGGACGCGCCTGAAGCCGACGCAGTCAACGCAGCCGACGCACTCGACGAGCCGGACGCGGCGCCCCAGCCGCCCGCTCCGCCAGCGGCGATGAAGACGGAGCCGCCGGAGCCCTCGACCTGGAGCCCGACCCCGGCGGCGCCTCCCGTGCCCTCCGCGGAGCAGGAGACCGCGTTCGTGCGGCCGGTCCGGAGCGAGTCGGACCTGATGCCGACTCAGATAGTCTCGCCGCCCACGGCCCCGCCCCCCGCCCCGCCGTTCGCCGACGAGCCGACCCAGGTCGTGCCCGACGTGGCGCCGACGCAGCGGGTCGCGCCGGTCTGGCCGCAGCCGAGCGAACCGGCGCAGCTGTGGGGAGCGCCGCGCGAGCGGTTCGCGCAGCAGCAGTCCCACCAGCAGCAACCGCCGGCCCAGCCCCAGCCCGCCTACGCCGCCCGGGCCGCTCAGCCCGCCGCGGGTGACGGCGAGTGGGACGACTGGGAGGACGACGGGCAGCGACGGCGGGTGAGTCCGCCTCCCGCGATCGGCGGTGGAGGCGGCAACCGCACCGGGAGCAGCAACAACGGCGGCGGTGGCAACGGCGGACGGCGCTCGCCCAAGCGGGTGCTGGGCGGCGTCGGCGGCGTTGTCGTGGTCGGGCTCGTGCTGCTGCTGGTCTTCACGCAGCTCGGCGGAAGCGGCAACAAGCCGATACCGGCCGGCTTCCATCCGACCGCTTCGGCTCCGGCCGACGCGGCGAAGGAGACGGCCACCGCGTTCCTCACGGCTTGGCAGAGCGGGGACCTCAACAAGGCCGCCGGGCTCACGGACGATTCGGCCGCCGCCCTTTCCACGCTGACGGGCTTCCAGAAGAACCTGAACCTCGCCGGACTGCAGCTCGCGCCCCAGACGTCCACGGCTACGACCGTGACGCCGCAGATCGCCGCGACCAACAGCACCACGGGTGCCACGGCCAGCGCGACGCCGGGGCCCGGCGGGACGGTCACCTTCTCCGTCGAGGCGAAGGTCGGGCTGCCGGCGGAGACGGCGAGTACGAGCAGCGCCAGCGGGGCTTCTTCGTCCTCGGCGTCCGGGGCGTCCACGTCGTCCTCGACGGGCGCGGCCTCCGGAAGCGGCACCTCGGCTGCGGGGCCGACCGCGAACTGGACGTACACCTCGCACCTGACTGCGTATGAGCAGAACGGCGGCTGGTGGATCCAGTGGACACCCGGGCTGGTCGCGCCGAACCTGACCGCCGCCACCAAGGTCGTCAGCGTCGCGATCCCGGCGCAGGCCGACGAGGTGACGGACTCGTCCGGCAACAGCCTCTCCGACGCCGCCGACGCGGGTCTGCGCAATATCGCCGCCGCGCTGAAGAAGAACGCGCCGGTCGGCGGCACGCCCGGCATCGAAGTGCAGCTGCAGAAGGCGGACGGCACCGCCGTCACCGGGACCACGGACAAGCTCAGCGAGCCGGTCAACACCGGCGAGCTCAAGACCACCATCGACGCGCAGGTGGAGACGGCCGCGATGAACGCGGTGGGCAGGTACGACCAGAGCTCGATGGTGGTGATCCGGCCCACCACCGGCGCCATCCTGGCGGTGGCGAACAACGCCGGGCAGAACGACTTCGCGCTCACCGCGCGGATCGCGCCGGGCTCGACCAACAAGATCATCACCTCGACGGCGCTGATGACCTCCGGGCTCGTCTCCTCGACCTCGCAGGCGGTGCAGTGCCCGAAGACGATCACCATCAACGGCACGAGCTTCGGCAACTCGGCGGGTGAGAGCCTGCCCGCGGGCACGCCGTTCCTGGAGGACTTCGCGGACTCCTGCAACAACGCCTTCACCCAGTGGTACGACAAGATCGGCCCCACCACGCTCGCCCAGACGGCGGAGAAGTACTACGGGCTCAACCAGCCGTGGGACATCGGCCTCGGTCCGGCCGGCCCGTACTACAACATCCCGGCCAGCACCTCGAACGGCGAGCTGGCGATGGAGCTGTTCGGCCAGGGCCAGCTCGAGGCGGCGCCGCTGGCGATGGCCTCGGTGGCGGCGACCGTGGACACCGGCACCTTCAGGCAGCCGATCGTGGTGCCCGGCACGGCGCAGGCGAGCGCGACGTCGCTGCCCAGCGACGTGCAGCAGGCCCTGTGGAAGATGATGCACGCGGTCACCCAGTCCGGTGGGACGGCGGCCGGGGTCTACTCCGGGGTGACCGACGAGGTCTACGGCAAGACCGGCACCGCCGACGTGGACCCGGACGCCACCAACGCGCAGAAGCCGAACAGCTGGATGGTGGTGTTCGACCCCAAGGCCGACCTCGCGATCGCCTGCGTGGTGCTCAACGCCGGGTTCGGCGCGTCCTACGCCGGCCCGGAGACGGCCTCCGTGCTCAAAGCTCTGCAATAGCCCCGGCCGCGCACTTGGCCGGGGGGCTGCGCGGGAATACCGTACGGATGATGAGTGTCCTGCGTTCGATGGTCGCGTTCCGTTAGGATCGCGACCATCGGGCGCAACGGGTGGCGGACGACGCAGGGGGCGTAGCCATGAATGTTCTGGACGATCTGGGCGGGGCGGCCCATGACCTCGGCAAGGCGGCGACGGACACCGTCTCGGACGTGGGTCACGTGGCGGAATCAGGGCTCGACGCGGCGGGGAACGTCGCGCAGACCGGGCTCGATATGGTGGGCGACGCTGCGCATACGGGCTTCGACGCAGCCAGAGATGTGACGCAGAGCGGCTTCAACGTCGCGAGCGACGTCACGCAGGCCGGCTTCGACGCAGCCAAAGACGTCGCACAGACGGGCTTCAACGTCGCGAGCGACGTCACACACGCCGGCTTCGACGCAGCCAAAGACGTGGCACAGAGCGGCTTCAACGTCGCGAGCGACGTCACACACGCCGGCCTCGACGCCGCGAAAGACGTCGCACAGACGGGGTTCGCGGCCTTCAACAAGGGCGTCGACACGATCGGCGACATCGCCGACACCGGGCTCAAGGACATCGGCGAGGTGGCGGAGTCCGGGCTGAGCACCATCGGGAACGCGGCGGTCGGCGCGGTCAAGGACGTCGGCAGCTTCCTGGGCGGGCTCGGCTCGGACGTGTCGGGCTTCTTCGGGAGCCTGTTCGGCGCGATCGGCGAGCCGGAGCAGGTGGCGCAGCAGCTCAAGGCGATGGCCAAGCAGGTCGAGGAGCTCGGGCAGAAGCTCCAGCAGGATGCGCAGCAGGCCTCGTGGCAGGGCGAGGCGGCCGACGCCTTCCGCTCGCACACCTCGCAGCTCTCCTCGCAGTTCTCGCAGATCGCGGCGGATCTCAACCACGCCGCCGATCTCGCGGCCATGATGATCTGACTTCCAGGGGGTAGGGCATGTCAGGCACTTTCGACGTCGATGTGCAGCAGATCCAGCAGGTGGCCAAGGACTGGACCACCGAGACCGAGGCGATGGGCAAGATGCCCGCGCAGCTGAGCAGCATCGAGGGGCATCTGAGCTCGCTGCTCGAGCACTCCTTCCTGCAGGACATCTTCAACCCGGCGGCCGAGGTCATCCAGGCCGGGATCTGGTTCGCCTTGCGCGATTCGCTGAAGAAGGCCGCGGGTGAGCTCAATACCCTGGTACAGCAGTTGCAGGACGACTCGCAGCTGCTCAACCGGTGCTCGATCGAGTACCAGATCGCCGACGACGCGGCGGCCAACAACATCACCGACATACAGGGAGCCCTGAGCTCCAACGCGCCCGGATCGTCTCAGATAAGGGCTCTGCTCAACCAGCTCGGCGGGAGCGACCAGGGCACGGCCGAGGGCGCCGCGCAGGCGCTCGTCGGCACACCGGCCGGCGGCGGGTCCACCACGACCGCGGGCACCGGCACCGGTGGCGGCACGAGCACCGGTGGCGGCGGCTCGACGTCCTCCGGTGGGAGCGGCGGCGGAAGCGGCACCGGCTCGGGCGGCGGCACCGTCACGAGCGGAGGTGGCGGCGGAAGCAGCACCGGATCCGGCGGCGGCGGAAGCGGCACCGGCGGCGGCGTCTCGAGCACCACCGGCGGCGCGTGGAGCACCACCGGAAACTGGACTGCCGGCATCCACGGTCCGCGCACCGGCCAGGGCATGCAGACCAAGCTGCCGGACTACAGCAAGCTCTCCTCGACCCGCCAGCAGATCATGAGCAACATGGTGGCCCGGATCGACCACAAGGTCGGCTACAGCCAGTCCGCCGACACCGACGGCTACCGCGACGACTGCTCCGGCTCCGTCTCGGCCGCCTGGGGGCTGAAGAAGCCGGGCACCAACTGCACGGGCCTGATGTCCTCCTCGGTCTCGCACCAGATCTCCAAGAACGACCTGCAGCCGGGGGACGCGCTGATCGCGGCGGACCACGTCGTGCTCTTCGGCGGCTGGGCCAACTCGGCGCACACCGAGTACTACGCGCTCGAGGACAACGGATCGCAGGGTTCGGTCGGGCACGTCATCCCGTATCCGTACTACTGGGAGAACGGCAAGACGCCGGGCGGCACGTACGAGCCCTACCGGAAGAACGGCGTGTCCTGAGCCTCGCCGCTCAGGACGAGCGGCACAGCAGCACCAGGGCCCGGTCGTCGTTGACCGACCGGGCCACGGTGTCGATGATCCGGGCCGCGCCGCCGGCGAATCCACGGGTCTGCAGCGTCTGCGCGGCGCCGAGCAGGCGGTCGAGGCCGACGGCGAGGTCCTTGCCGGGCCGCTCCACGAGGCCGTCGGTGAACAGCAGCAGCGCGTCGCCGGCCACGAGGCGGCCGCGGGTCGGGCGGTAGACCACCTCGGGCAGCACGCCGAGCACCGGGCCCGGAGTCTCGCACAGCTCCCACTCCCCCGCGCCCGAGTTCAGCCGGGCGATCGGCGGGTGGCCGGCGCTGTAGCAGTCGAACTCGCCGGAACGCAGGTCGAGCACCAGGTGCACGGCGGTGGCGAAGCCCTCCTCCCAGCCCTGGCGCAGCAGGTACCGGTTGGCCGCGGCCAGGAACTCCTCCGCCGGCACCGAGCCGAGCAGGCCGCCGAAGGCGCCGGAGAGCAGCAGTGCCCTGGTACCGGCCTCGAGCCCCTTGCCGGAGACGTCGACGAGGCCGAGTTGCAGCACACTGCCTTGGTCGGAGCGGGCCGCGATGAGGAAGTCCCCGCCGAAGGACTGGCCGTCGGCGGACTTGAGCGCGAGGTCGACGTCCCAGCCGTCCGGCATCTGCGGCACCCGGCCCTGGGCCTGCAGCCGCTCGCGCAGATCGAAGAGCATGGATTCGCCGCGGGTGCCGCGCACGCCGAGCCGGACGCGTTCGCGCGACATCACCAGCACCACCAACGCGGTCGTGCCCACGAGCAGCACGGTGCCGGGGTCGGGGTGCGGCGGGCGCATCGCGGCGGAGTCGGCCAGCACCACGATCGCGGCGGCCGAGAGGAGCACGAGCTGCGCGGTGAAACGCAGCGTGAATCCGCCGAGCAGCAGCGGAAGCGTCACCATCGAGGTCTGGATCCACGGGGTGTGCAGGCGGGCCAGCAGGCCGAGGACGGCGGTGAGCGCGAGCAGGGCCGGGAGCACGAACCCCTCGGCCGGCAGCAGTCGATGCCTGATCCAGTGGGTGGCGGCCACCCAATGCCGGCTACGGCGGCGGGCCGCGTCGCGCGCGGCCGCCGCATAACGGTCCAACGCCGCCGTCGCCATCATGGACGGTGACCTTACCGACCCGGCCTCGCCACCGTCATCCGCCGTCGGACGAAAAGGGCCGTCGACCGGGCAGCTGTCACCCGTTGGAGTGAGTAATACGCCCGGAACGCCCCGGCCGACGCCCTTGTGGCGCCGGCCGGTCGCCCGCCCGTCCGTCAGGGCTTGGGCAGTTGGCCGGTGGCCTCGAAGTCGGTCAGCATGCCGATCCGGCGCACATGGCGCGGGTCGTCGCTGAACGGGGTGGCCACGAACAGCTCCACGAATCCGGTGGCCTGCTCCAGGCTGTGCATGCGCGCGCCGATGCTGATGACGTTGGCGTCGTTGTGCTCACGCGCCAGGGTCGCGGTCTGCTCGCTCCACACGAGGGCGGCCCGCGCCCCCGGGATCTTGTTGGCGGCGATGACCTCGCCGTTGCCCGAACCGCCGATCACCACGCCGAGCGAGCCCGGCTCGTCCGCGGCCTGCTTGGCGGCGAGCATCACGAACGGCGGATAGTCGTCGGTGGCGATGTACTCGTGCGGCCCACAGTCCACCGGCTCGTGGCCGAGCTCCTTCAGCTTTTCGACCAGATGGTTCTTCAGCTCGAAGCCCGCGTGGTCCGAGCCCAGGTAGATACGCATGCGGCTAGTCTCCCACGGGGCGACGGCCGGCGAGCTTCCAGGCGCCCGGGAGCAGTCCGGCGGCGAGCAGGATCTTGAGCGCGTCGCCGAGCAGGAACACGGTCAGGCCGTAGTGCAGCGCATCGCCGGCGGACAGGTGCGCCGCGTGCGCCAGGTACGGCACGCCGCAGGCGTAGATGACGAGGTTTCCGAGCACCATGGTCGACGCCGTGCGCCAGGGCGAACGGTCGGCGCCGCGCTCGGCCAGCCGGCCGACCAGCGCGCCGGCCAGGATGAACCCGACCAGGTAGCCGAGGGTGGCCAGGTGGATCGAGCCGGTCGTGGCGCCGGCGAACCAGGGCACGCCGACGAAGCCGGCCAGCAGGTACAGCGCCATCGACGCGGCCGCGCGCCGGGTCCCGAGCGCCGCGCCGACCAGCAGCACGCCGAAGGTCTGCCCGGTCACCGGCACCGGCGAGCCGTGCACCGGTATCGAGATCTGCGCCGCCAGCCCGGTCAGGCCGGCGCCGCCGAGCACGAGCGCGGCGTCGCGCGCCCGAGAGCCGCGCAGCAGCGGGATCAAGTCGGACAGCACGAGCTTGTCGCCGCGCGGTTCGAGTACGGCCGTGGACGCCATGGGGACTCCTTCACTTCGCCTGCTTGTCGATCGTTTCGACGCTAGCGGGCCCGGCGGGGGCCTCGCCCTGCCGGATCGCGACAAAAACTCGGCCGCGGCGTTGCCGGTCCCGGCTCACAGCGCGCTCCCAGGAAACTCCCAACTACGGCACAGTGGGATCGGGCAGTGTGGGAGCTGCACGCAGCCCCGGGGCGCACGTGAGGGGAGTCGGGAGATGAACGGCGAGACGAGGCCGGAGGCCAGGATCCTGGTCGTGGACGACGAGGCGGCGATCACCGATCTGGTCGGACTCGCCTTGCGCTACGAGGGGTTCGAGGTGGCGAGCGCGGCCACCGGGCGCGCGGCGCTGGCCGCGGCGGCCGACTTCGCCCCGGATCTGCTGGTGCTGGACGTGATGCTGCCGGACTTCACCGGACTCGACGTGTGCTCACGGCTGCGGTCGCAGGGCATGCGCGTGCCTGTGGTCTTCCTCACTGCGCGGGACGCGACCGAGGACAAGATCACGGGTCTGACGGTGGGCGGGGACGACTACGTCACCAAGCCGTTCTCGCTGGACGAGCTGGTCGCCCGGATCCGCGCGGTGCTCCGGCGCACCCGGCCGGACGCGGAGGAGACGCGGCTCGGCTTCGCGGATTTGGTCATCGACGAGGACGCGCACGAGGCCCGGCGCGGCGGCGAGCCGATGGATCTGACGCCGACCGAGTTCAAGCTGCTGCGCTACCTGACTGTGAACGCCGGGCGGGTGATGTCGAAGGCGCAGATACTCGACCACGTCTGGCAGTACGACTTCGGCGGCGGGGACAACGTCGTGGAGACCTATATCTCCTACCTCAGGAAGAAGGTCGACCGAGACCGGGTGCCGCTGATCCACACCGTCCGCGGCGTCGGCTACTCGCTGCGGCTGCCGCGCGATCCCCGCGACTCGCGCGAGGCGAACCTCGACGAGCAGACGGCGCGTTAGCGGTGTGCCCGCAACGCCTCTTCCGGCACGTCCGGCAACAGCGCGTCTCGCTACGCGCCCGGCTGCTGCGCACGGTGCTGTTCCGACTGGTGCTGGCGCTGACGCTGGCCGACGCCGCCACGTCGTGGGCCGTGCACGATCTGCTGCTCCGGGACCTCGACAGTCAGCTCTCCGCGACGGCCGTGCTCGCCGACCAGTACGTGATCGCACAACACGTCGCCAACCAGGCCCCTGATCTGACCGGAACGACCAGCAAGCAGTGGTCCCAGGCCTCGGGCCAGGGCCTGCTGCCCGCGCTGCTGCTGATGCGGCTGGCCGACGGCTCGCAGCAGACCATCGGCGGCGGCCCGAGCATCTCGCCGAGCATGACGCCGGGCTTGAAGGGCACCGGGTCGGACCAGGACGGCGCCAAGTTCTACACCGCCTCGCTGCCCAGCGGCGACGGATCGACGCGCACCTACCGGATCCGGGTGAGCTACCTGCCCGACGACGAGGGCACGCTCGTGCTCGCCAGCTCCGAGCAGGCCGTGTCGGACACGATGGTGCACATCGGCGAGATCGAGGTGGTCACCTGGCTGCTCGCGCTGACCACCGTCGGCCTGATGACCAGTCGGAAGATCCGGCGTCAGCTGCGGCCGTTCGAGCGCATGGGCGAGACGATCGTGGAGATCGGCAGCGGCGACCTCGACCAGCGCGTGTCCCCGGCGGATCCGCGCACCGAGCTCGGCCGGGTCGGGTACTCGGTGAACCTGATGCTCACTCGGCTCGAGCACGCCTTCAAGGAGCAGCGCAGCTCGGAGAACCGGCTGCGGCGGTTCGTCGCCGACGCCTCGCACGAGCTGCGCACCCCGCTCGCCTCGATCCGCGGATACGCGGAGCTCTTCCGCCGCGGGGCGGCCTCCCGGCCGGAGGACCTGGCGCTGGCGATGCGCCGGATCGAGTCGGAGGCGGAGCGGATGGGCGTGCTGGTGGACGAGCTGCTGCTGCTGGCCCGGCTGGACTCGGGCCGGCCGCTCGAACGCACGGTGGTGGACCTGACCGCGCTCATCGCCGACGCGGCGCGCGACTCGACGGCGGCCGACCCGCGGTGGCCGGTCGAGGCGGCAAACGACGCGTCCGCACCGGTGCACGTGATCGGCGACGTGGACCGGCTGCGCCAGGTGCTGGCCAACCTGCTCGCCAACGTGCGCGCGCACACGCCGCCCGGCACGCCGGCCACGATCTCGGCGCGGCGTACCGAGGGCGGGGCGGTGATCGAGGTGGCCGACTCGGGGCCGGGGCTGACGTCGGATCAGCAGGGGATGGTGTTCGAGCGCTTCTACCGCGGGGACGCCTCGCGCGGGCGCGGGCGCGACGGGGAGGGCGGCGGCTCCACCGGCGGCAGCGGGCTCGGGCTGTCCATCGTGGCCTCGGTGGCCGAGGCGCACGGCGGCCGGGCGCGGGTGGTCTCCGCGCCCGGCGCCGGCTGCGTGTTCACCGTGGCGCTGCCGGTGCCGGGGCCGCGGAGCGCCGATCTCACAAACGCACAAACTTCGGGGGAAGCCCGGGCCACAATCGCACAAACTCAGATCAACGAGTGAGTGTCCTACGATCCGAGGCCTGGGCCGCCTCGCGGGGCTCAGTCGAAGATGGGCTCGCGGGTGCGGGTCCGCTTGAGCTCGAAGAAGCCGTCGGTGCCTGCCACGAGCAGCACGCCGTCCCACAGCTTCGCCGCCGCTTCGCCCTTGGGCGCCGGCGAGACCACCGGGCCGAAGAACGCCACGCCCTCGGTCGCGATCACCGGGGTGCCCACGTCCATGCCGACCTGGTCCATGCCGGCGTGGTGCGAGGCCTTGAGCGCCTCGTCGTACGCGTCGGTCTCGGCGGCGTCGGCGAGCTCGGCCGGCAGGCCCACCTCGGTCAGCGCGGCCTCGATGGTCTCCCGGTTGAACTCCTGCTTGCCGATGTGGCGGCGGGTGCCGAGGGCGTCGTAGAGCGGGCGCACGACCTCGTCGCCGTGCTGCTGCTGGGCCGCGATCAGCACCCGGACCGGGCCCCAGCCGCGCTGGAGCATCTCCTTGTACTGCTCCGGCAGCTCGTCCCGGCCGCTGTTGAGCACCGAGAGCGACATCACGTGGAAGCGCACGTCGACCGGACGCTGCTTCTCCACCTCCAACAGCCAGCGGCTGGTCATCCAGGCCCACGGGCACAGCGGGTCGACCCACAGGTCGGCGACCGCTCGGTTCTGCGCAGATTCCGTCATGACTGCTCGCAACACCGGCGCGCACGGCGGCATTCCCGCCCTGCGCCCGCCGCGCGCCGGGCCGGAGGGCATACGATCCTTCCCAGCACAAGACACCTGACCACCGCACCCCAGTAAGGAGCCGTGCAATACAGTGCCCGGTACCAATCTGACTCGTGAAGAGGCGGCCGAACGCGCCCGCCTGCTGTCGGTCTCGTCCTACGAGGTCGAGCTCGATCTCACGGCGGGAGCCGAGGACTTCGATTCCGTCAGCGTCATCCGCTTCACCGCCGAGCCCGGTTCGGCCACCTTCGCCGATCTGGTCACCGAGGGTCCGGTGCGCCGGATCGTGCTCAACGGCCGCGAGCTCGACGCGGCCGAGGTCTTCGCCGACTCGCGCATCAGGCTCGAGGGCCTGGCCGAGCAGAACGTGCTCGAGGTGGCGGCGTCCTGCCAGTACAGCCACACGGGTGAAGGCCTGCACCGGATGGTGGATCCGGTGGACGGCGGCGTCTTCCTCTACACCCAGTTCGAGGTGCCGGACGCGCGGCGCGTGTTCGCTGCCTTCGAGCAGCCCGACCTCAAGGCCACCTTCCGGTTCACCGTCACCGCGCCGGCCGACTGGGCGATGTTCTCCAACTCCCCCACGCCGGACCCGGAGCCGGCCGGCGAGGGCAAGGCGGTCTGGCGCTTCGAGCCGACCGCGCGGATCTCGACCTACATCACGGCCCTGGTGGCCGGCGAGTACGGCGTGGTGCGCAAGGACTACACCTCGGCCGACGGCACGGTGATCCCGATGGCCGTCGCCGCGCGGCGTTCGCTGATGGAGTACCTCGACGCGGACGAGCTGTTCGACATCACCTTCAAGGGCTTCGACTACTTCCAGGCGCTGTTCGACCACCCGTACCCGTTCCCCAAGTACGACCAGCTGTTCGTGCCCGAATACAACGCGGGCGCGATGGAGAACGCCGGGTGCGTCACCTTCCGCGAGGACTACGTCTTCCGGTCCAAGACCACCGACGCCTCGTATGAGCGCCGGGCCGAGACCATCCTGCACGAGCTCGCCCACATGTGGTTCGGCGACCTCGTGACCATGGAGTGGTGGAACGACCTGTGGCTCAACGAGTCCTTCGCCACCTACGCCTCAGTGCGCTGCCAGGCCGAGGCCACCCGCTGGACCGGGGCCTGGACCACCTTCGCCAACACCGAGAAGACCTGGGCGTACGCGCAGGACCAGCTGCCCTCCACGCACCCGATCGTGGCCGAGATCCCCGATCTCGAGGCCGTGTACGTGAACTTCGACGGCATCACCTACGCGAAGGGCGCCTCGGTGCTCAAGCAGTTGGTGGCGTACGTCGGCGACGACGCCTTCGTCAAGGGCCTGCGGACGTACTTCAAGCGGCACGCCTGGGGCAACACCCGGCTGTCCGACCTGCTCGGCGCGCTCGAGGAGGCCAGCGGCCGGGACCTCGGCACCTGGTCGAAGGCCTGGCTGGAGACGGCCGCGCCGAACACCCTCTCGCCCGCGTTCACCCTGGCCGAGGACGGCACCTTCGCCTCCTTCTCGGTGCTGCAGGAGGCTCCGGCCGACTACCCGACGCTGCGTCCGCACCGCATCGCGGTCGGCCTGTACGAGCGCGGCGACGGCGGCCTCGAGCGGGTGCGCCGGATCGAGCTCGACGTCGTCGGCGCGCAGACCGAGGTGCCCGAGCTGGTCGGCGTGCGGCAGCCGGACCTGGTGCTGCTCAACGACGACGACCTGGGCTACGCCAAGATCCGCTTCGACGAGCGCTCGATCAATACTCTGATCTCCTCGATCGGCGAGTTCGCCGAGTCGCTGCCGCGCGCGCTGTCCTGGGTCTCCGCGTGGGACATGGTCCGCAACGCCGAGCTGCCCGCGCACGACTACGTCGCGCTGGTCATCTCCGGTGCGGCGAAGGAGAGCTCGATCACGGTGCTCCAGTCGCTGCAGCGGCAGGCCAAGATGGCGGTGGAGCTCTACGCGTCGCCGGACAGGCGCGCGGAGCTGGCCGAGCGCTGGGCCGGATTCGCGCACGCACAGCTGCTGCAGGCCGATCCCGGTAGCGACGTGCAGCTGTCCTGGGCGCGCACCCTGGCCAGCACGGCGCGGGACGAGGCGCACCTGGGCCTGCTGCGCGGCCTGCTCGACGGCACCGAGTCGCTGGACGGGCTGACGGTGGACACCGAGCTGCGCTGGGCGCTGCTGCAGCGCCTGGCGGCCACGCTGCACGCCACCGAGGAGGACGTCGAGGCCGAGCTGGTCAAGGACCCGACCGCGGCGGGCAAGCGGCACGCCATGAACGCCCGGGCCGGCATGCCGACCGAGCAGGCCAAGGCCGCGGCGTGGGCCTCGATGGTGGAGGACGACAAGCTCACCAACGAGGAGCTGATGGCGACCGTCCTCGGCTTCCGCCAGCCGGAGCAGCGCGACCTCCTCGCGCCGTACGCCGAGAAGTACTTCGGCGCGGTCGCCGGGCTTTGGGCCGCGCGTACTCCGCACATGGCCCAGCTGCTCGCCACCGGCCTGTACCCGGCGGCGATCGTGCAGCGGTCCGTGGTCGAGCGCGTGGACGCGCTGCTCGCCTCGGCCGACGAGCAGACCGTGCCGCCCGCGCTGCGCCGCCTGCTGCTCGAGCAGCGCGACGGCACCGTGCGCACCCTGGCCGGCCAGGAGCTGGACGCCCGCTGAGAAACACCGCACGCGCGACAGGGCGCTGATCCGGAGCGATCCGGGTCAGCGCCCTGTTTCATGCCGGGACGACGCCGCCGAGACGGCGTGGCCGGCTCAGCCGTACGCGTAGAACCCGCGGCCGGACTTGCGGCCCAGGTCCCCGGCCGCGACCATGCGGTTGAGCAGCTCGGGCACGGCGAACTGGTCCGCGTGCGACTCGTTGTAGATGTTCCGGGTCGCGTTGCGCATGATGTCCACGCCGGTCAGGTCCAGGGTGGCGAGCGGGCCCATCGCGTGGCCGAAGCCGAGCTTGCAGGCCGTGTCGATGTCCTCGGCGGTGGCCACGCCGTTGTCGAGCAGCCGGACCGCCTCGTTGGCCAGCGCGGCGATCAGCCGGGTGGTGACGAAGCCTGCCACGTCGCGGTTGACCACGATGCAGGTCTTGCCGACGGACTCGGCGAACGTCCGGGCCGCGGCCAACGTGTCGTCAGAAGTCTTGTACCCGCGCACCAGCTCGCACAGGGCCATCAGCGGCACCGGCGAGAAGAAGTGAGTGCCGACCACGGCCTCGGGGCGCTCGGTCACGGCCGCGATCTGGGTGACCGGCAGGGCGGAGGTGTTGGTGCACAGCACCGCGCCGTCCCGGCAGAGCTTGTCCAGCTCGCGGAACAGGCCCTGCTTGACGTCCAGGTCCTCGAACACCGCCTCGACCACCAGGTCGGCCGAGCCGACCGCGGCCAGCTCGGTGGTGGTGGTGATCCGGGCCAGCGCGGCCTCGGCCGCCTCCCGGGTCATCTTGTCCTTGCCGACGAACTTCTCGTACGAAGCGGTGATACCGGCCAGACCGCGCGCGGTGGCGGCGTCCGACACGTCCCTGAGCACCACCTCGTGTCCGGCGGCCGCCGAGACCTGGGCGATGCCGGAACCCATCAGGCCGGCACCGATCACAGCGATTCTCATAGTCATGTCGGCAGCCTACTAGCGAGTAGGTATCCTCGGCCCCATGGCAGTCAACCTCACACGCATCTACACCAGGACCGGCGACGACGGGAGCACCCGGCTCGGCGACATGAGCAAGACCTCGAAGACCGACCCCCGGCTGATCGCCTACGCGGACACCGACGAGGCCAACTCCTCGATCGGCGTGGCCATCGCCATGGGCGGCCTGCGGGACGAGGTCGTCACGACCCTGACGAGGATTCAGAACGAACTGTTCGACGTGGGCGCGGACCTGTGCAACCCGGTCGTCGAGAACCCGCAGCACCCCCCGCTCAGGGTGGAGCAGCAGGACATCGACCGGCTCGAACGGGACTGCGACCACTACCTCGAGCCGCTGGAGAAGCTGCGCTCGTTCATCCTGCCGAGCGGCACGCCGGGCAGCGCCCTGCTGCACGTCTCGCGCACGGTGGTGCGCCGGGCCGAGCGTTCGGCCTGGACGGCGTTGGAGGCGGAGGGGCAGAGCATGAACGTGCTCACCGCCAAGTACCTCAACCGGCTCTCCGACCTGCTGTTCATCCTGGCCAGAGACGCCAACCGGGAGGCGGGCGGCGACGTGCTGTGGGTGCCCGGGGCGAGCCGGGAGGGCTGAGCGGCCGAGAGCGCGTCAGGAAACTCGGGAGACGCCCTGGCCCGGAGGCGCCGCCTCCAGCCAGGACAGGAAGCCGGTCAGGGCGTCCTCGGACAGGGCCAGCTCGGCGTAGCCGGCGCCGAAGCGGCAGTCGAGGATGGTCCAGCCGGGGAAGAGCGCGAGCTCCTCGGTGCCCTCGGGCGCCCGGCGGCCTATCACCTCGAGGTCCCGGCGGGTGAGCACCGCGGCCGGGCGGAAGGCGTAGGAGAAGATGCGGTACCAGTCCACCCGGTCCGCGCCGTACTGCGCGATCCCGTAGGACCAGCCGCGGCCGTCGCGCACGGCGGCGGCGGTGAGCGGGGTGCCGGTGCCGCGCACCGGGCCGGCCTCCGGGGCGTCCTCGGGCGCGGACCCGCTCAAGCGCGAAGCAGCCCGCGTCGCCCCCGGCAGAGCGGGAGTCAGACGCAGGCTGCAGTCGAAGGTGCCGCCCCGGCGCCGGATCATCACCCGGCGCAGGAACAGAGCGCCTATCGCGAGAAGGACGAGCAGGCACAGCGAGAGAACGAAACCGAGGACGGCGCTCAACATCGCCGACCTGCCCAGCCGCACGTGCTCAACGCTGCCCCCCGCCGGCTATCGGCCGACGGCGCGAAGCCGCAGCTCCGCTCGGGCCGCGGCGGCCTCGGAATCCGCGCCGTAGCCGCCCGCCTGGGCGGTGGCCAGGGACTCCTGGGCGCGAGCCGCGTCGATGTCGTCGACGAGTTCGGCCGCCTCGCTCAGCAGCGAGACCCGGTCGTCGGCCACCGAGATGAAGCCTCCGTGCACCGTGGCTCGCAGGATCTCGCCCGGCGCCCCGTCCACGACCGTCTTGATGGTGACCACGCTCGGATTCATCACCGAGAGGATCGGCTGGTGCTTGGGCATGATGCCCACCTCGCCGTCCGCCGTCTTCGCGACGACGAGCGAGGCCTTGCCCGACCAGACCTCCCGGTCGGCCGCGACCAATGCCACGTCGAGTTCAGCCATGGGTGCGGCTCCTCTACCACTAGTGACGTGAAGTTTACCGGATACCACCGGTCCCCTCCGACCCGTCTCGCGGATCGGAGGGGACCGGCGTGGTCCGGAACCTACTTGCTCAGTTCCTTGTACTTGCGCTCGAGGTCCTCGATGCCGCCGCACATGAAGAACGCCTGCTCCGGCACGTGGTCGTACTTGCCGTCGGCGATCGCGGTGAAGGCCGCGATGGTCTCCTCCAGCGGGACGAACGAGCCGTCGATGCCGGTGAAGATCTTCGCCACGAAGGTGTTCTGCGACAGGAAGCGCTCGATCCGGCGGGCGCGGTGCACCGTGAGCTTGTCCTCCTCGGACAGCTCGTCGATACCGAGGATCGCGATGATGTCCTGCAGGTCCTTGTACTTCTGCAGGATCGCCTTGACCCGGGTCGCGGTCTCGTAGTGGTCCTTGGCGACGTAGCGCGGGTCCAGGATGCGCGAGGTCGAGTCCAGGGGGTCCACCGCGGGGTAGATGCCCTTCTGGGTGATCGGCCGGGAGAGCACCGTGGTCGCGTCGAGGTGCGCGAAGGTGGTGTGCGGCGCCGGGTCGGTGATGTCGTCCGCGGGGACGTAGATCGCCTGCACCGAGGTGATCGAGTGGCCGCGGGTCGAGGTGATCCGCTCCTGCAGCTCGCCCATCTCGTCCGCCAGGGTCGGCTGGTAACCCACCGCGGAGGGCATGCGCCCGAGCAGCGTGGAGACCTCGGAGCCGGCCTGGGTGAAGCGGAAGATGTTGTCGATGAACAGCAGCACGTCCTGGTTCTGCACGTCGCGGAAGTACTCCGCCATCGTCAGCGCCGAGAGCGCCACCCGCAGGCGGGTGCCCGGGGGCTCGTCCATCTGGCCGTAGACCAGCGCGGTCTTCTCGATGACACCGGTCTCGGTCATCTCCGCGATCAGGTCGTTGCCCTCACGGGTGCGCTCGCCGACGCCGGCGAACACCGACACGCCGCCGAAGTTCTCGGCCACGCGGTAGATGAGCTCCTGGATGAGCACCGTCTTGCCCACGCCCGCGCCGCCGAACAGGCCGATCTTGCCGCCGGTGACGTACGGGGTGAGCAGGTCGATGACCTTGATGCCGGTGGTGAACATCTCGGTCTTCGGGTCGAGCTTGTCGAAGCTCGGCGCCTTGCGGTGGATCGGCCAGCGCTCGGTGACCTCGAACTTCTCACCCTCCTTGAGGTTGAGCACGTTCCCGGTCACGTCGAAGACGTGGCCCTTGGTGATGTCGCCCACCGGCACCGAGATCGGCGCGCCGGAGTCCTTCACCTCGGAGCCGCGCACGAGGCCGTCGGTCGGCTTCATCGCGATCGCGCGGATCATGTTGTCGCCGATGTGCTGGGCTACCTCGAGGGTGAGGGTACGGGTCTCACCCATGAAGTCGTAGTCGATCGTCAGAGCGTTGAAGATCTCCGGCATCGCGTCGACGGGGAATTCCACGTCGACAACGGGACCGATGATCCGCGCAACGCGGCCGACGCCGGTCGTGGTCGTGGTCGTCATGGCTGCTATTCACTCCCTGCGTTCGCGTCGGCGAGGGCGTTGGCGCCACCGACGATCTCGCTGATTTCCTGGGTGATCTCGGCCTGTCGGGCCGAGTTCGCCAGCCGGGTGAGCTGGCGGATGAGGTCCGAGGCGTTGTCCGTGGCCGACTTCATGGCCCGGCGCCGCGCGGCGTGCTCGGAGGCCGCCGACTGCAGCAGGGCGTTGAACAGGCGCGCCTTGATGTAGTGCGGCAGCAGCCGGTCGAGCACCTCGGCGGGATCCGGCTCGAACTCGTAGAGCGGGAAGGCGCCGCCCTGCGGGGGCGCGGTCGACTCCTCGATCTCCAGCGGCAGGAACCGGCCGGCGGTGGCGTTCTGGGTGAGCATCGAGACGAATTCGGTGGACACCACGTGCAGCTCGTCCACCCCGCCGTCCTCGCCGCCCTTCTCGAAGTCGGCGATCACGGCGTCCGCGACCTCGGCCGCGTTGCCGTACTGCGGGTTGTCCGAGAAACCGGACCACGCCCCAGCCAGTTCGATACCCCGGAAGCGGTAGTACGACGCGCCCTTGCGGCCGATGACGTACCGGACGACTTCCTTGCCCTCGTCCTGCAGCAGGGCCGCGAGCTGCTCGGCCTGCTTGATCGCGGCGCTGTTGTAGGCGCCGGCGAAACCGCGGTCCGCGGTGATGAGCACGATGGCCGCGCGCCGCAGCCGCGGCCGCTCGCCGATCAGCGGGTGCTTGGCGTTGGAGTGCGAGGCCACCGCCGACACCGCCCGGGTGATCTCCCGGGCGTACGGGGTCGACGCCGCCACGCGCTGCTGCGCCTTGACGATGCGCGCGGTCGCGATCAGCTCCTGCGCGCGGGTGATCTTCTTCGTGGCGCTGACGGACGAAATGCGCCGCCGGTAGACACGGAGTTGGGCTCCCACTGCCTCAGCCCTCCTTCCTGAACTCGATGCGGATCACTCGGGGCATGGTGCTCAGCCCTTCGCGTGACGGGTGATCGTCTCCTGGCCCACGTCGGCCCGGTCCAGCGGCGTGACCGCGACATCGCCGCGCAGCAGCGAGCCGTCCGCCTTCTCGAACGAGTCCTTGAACTCGTTCACCGCCGCCTTGAGCAGGCCCTCGGTGTCGCTCGAGAGCTTCTCGTTCTTGGCCGCGATGGACTGCAGGATCTGCGGCTTCGAGGACTTGAGGTAGGTGAGGAGCTCGGACTCGAACCGGCGCACGTCCTGCACCGGGACCTCGTCGAGCTCGCCCGAGGTGCCCGACCAGATCGAGACGACCTGGTCCTCGACCGGGTACGGGGAGTACTGCGGCTGCTTGAGCAGCTCGACCATCCGCTGACCGCGGGCCAGCTGCGCCTTCGAGGCGTCGTCCAGGTCCGAGGCGAAGGCCGCGAAGGCCTCCAGGTCGCGGAACTGGGCGAGCTCCACCCGGAGCGAGCCGGAGACCTGGCGCATCGCCTTGACCTGCGCCGAGCCGCCGACCCGGGAGACCGAGGTACCGACGTTCACGGCCGGGCGCACGCCCGAGAGGAACAGGTCGGTCTCCAGGAAGCACTGGCCGTCGGTGATGGAGATGACGTTGGTCGGGATGAACGCGGAGATGTCGTTCGCCTTGGTCTCCACGATCGGCAGGCCGGTCATCGAGCCCGCGCCCATCTCGTCCGAGAGCTTCGCGCAGCGCTCGAGCAGGCGGGAGTGCAGGTAGAAGACGTCGCCGGGGTAGGCCTCGCGGCCCGGCGGGCGGCGCAGCAGCAGGGACATGGCGCGGTAGGCCTCGGCCTGCTTGGACAGGTCGTCGAAGACGATCAGCACGTGCTTGCCGGCGTACATCCAGTGCTGGCCGATGGCCGAGCCGGTGTACGGGGCGAGGTACTTGAAGCCGGCCGGGTCGGACGCCGGGGCGGCGACGATCGTGGTGTACTCCAGCGCGCCGTTGTCCTCCAGCGCCTGGCGCACGGCCGCGATGGTCGAGCCCTTCTGGCCGACCGCGACGTAGATGCAGCGCACCTGCTTGTCGGGGTCGCCCGACTCCCAGTTGGCGCGCTGGTTGAGGATCGTGTCGATGCAGACCGCGGTCTTGCCGGTCTGCCGGTCGCCGATGATCAGCTGACGCTGGCCGCGGCCGATCGGGGTCATCGAGTCGATGGCCTTGATGCCGGTCTGCAGCGGCTCGCTGACCGACTGGCGCTGCATGACGGAAGGCGCCTGCAGCTCCAGGATGCGCCGGCCCTCGGCCTCGATCGGGCCGAGGCCGTCGATCGGGTTGCCGAGCGGGTCGACCACGCGGCCCATGAACTTGTCGCCGACCGGGGTGGAGAGGATCTCGCCGGTCCGCCGGACCGTCTGCCCCTCCTCGATGCCGCTGTAGTCGCCCATGACCACGACGCCGATCTCGCGCACGTCGAGGTTCAGGGCGATGCCGAGGGTGCCGTCCTCGAACTTCAGCAGCTCGTTGGTCATGGCCGAGGGCAGGCCCTCGACCTTGGCGATGCCGTCACCGATCTCGGTGACCGTACCGACCTCGTCTACGTTGGCGGCCGAAGGCTCGTACGAGGCGACGAAGCGCTCCAGCGCGTCCCGGATCTCCTCCGGACGGATCGTAAGCTCCGCCATCAGTGTTCCTGTCTCCTAAGTCTTCTCGGACGCCTGCGGTACTTCGCCGTCGCCCGCGAACTCGTCGTGGGGTACTGCTATGTCTGTGAAACTGTGTCAGGCCGCGAAGCCACGGGAGGCTTCGGCGAGCCGGGTGGCCAGCGAGCCGTCGATGATGTCGTCGCCGATCCGGATCGTCATTCCGCCGATCAGGGACGGGTCGAGCTCGACGTTCAGCCGGACCTGCTTGCCGTAACTGCGCGCGAGGATGGCGGTGAGCCGTTCGCGCTGGGCCTCGGTGAGCGGGACGACCGCGGTGACCAGGGCCGTGATCCGCTCGCGGTGCGCCGCCGCGATGGCGCCGAGCCGCTCGACGCCGGTCAGCACCGACTCGCCGCGCTGGTTGGCCACCACCCGGTGGATCAGCCGCAGCGCCGAGGGGCTGGCCTTGCCCGCGAGCAGCGAGTCGACCAGTCCGGTGCGCTGCACCGACGGGGTCCGCTCGCTCAGGCCGTTGGCCAGTTCCGGCTCGGAGGCGAGGATGCGCCCGAAGCGGAACAGGTCGTCCTCGACCGCGTCGAGGCTGCCGGCGCGCTCCGCGAGGGCGAGCTCGGCCTCCACGGCCAGCTCGTCGATCGCCTCGGCCAGGTCGCGCGGCTGGGACCAGCGGCTGCGGACCACGCCCGCGACCAGGTCCACCGCACCCCCGCCGACCTTGCCGGTGAGCAGCTCGGTCGCCAGCGCCGCGCGCTGGTCGCCCGAACGGGCCGGGTCGGTCAGCAGCCGGCGCAGCGAGATCTCCCGACCGAACAGGCCGGCGATCGCGGCCAGGTCGTCCGAGAGCGCGGTGACGTCGGTCGTGGGGACCGAGGTCAACGCCGCCAGGGCCTCGCGCGCCGCGGCGAGCGACTCCCCACTAGCGCCACGCATGTTCAGCCCACCTTCTGGGCCGCGCCCAGCTTGGCGTCGAGCTCGTCCAGGAACCGGTCGACGATCCGCTCCTGCAGAGCGGCGTCCTGCGCCCGCTCGCCGACGATCTTGTCGGCCAGCTCGGTCGCCAGCTTGCCGAGGTCGGCCTTGAGCACGTTGACCGCGCTGTTGCGGTCGGCCTCGAGCTGGGTGTGCGCGGAGGCGATGATGGCCTCCTTCTGCACGTTGGCCTCGGTGCGGGCCTGCTCCACCAGCGCCGCGCCGTCGGCCTGCGCCTTGGCCCGGATGTCCGCGGTGGAGTGGCGCAGCTCGGCCATCTGAGCCTGAGCGTCGGCCTTCACCTGCGCGGCCTCGGCCTGGGCGAGCTCGGCCTTGTGCAGACCGCCCTCGATGGCCTCGGACCGCTCGTCCAGGGTCTTGCGGATGTTCGGCAGTGCCTTCGTGTACAGGAAGTAGAACACGATCGCGAAGGCGATGATGCCGATGATCAGCTCGGGGAGCTCCGGGAGGATCGGATTGGAGATGTTGACCGAGCTGTCGGCCAGGTACGTGACGGGGGTCACGGGTGAACCTCCTTCTTCGACTCTTGAGTCGCGAGGACTTACTTGCCGAAGACGAACGGCATGACGATGCCGAGCAGCGCGAGCGCCTCGGTCAGCGCGAAGCCGATGTACATGTTGGTCTGGATCATGCCGCGCAGCTCGGGCTGACGGGCCATCGCCTCGACGCCGTGGCCGAAGATGAGGCCGATGCCGACGCCCGGGCCGATGGCGGCCAGGCCGTAGGCGACGGCGCCGAGGGAGCCGGTGACGCCGGTGGAAGCAGCGAGGTCAACAACAGCGGACATTTTCTGTCTTTTCCTTATCGTCGAACCGGTGGACGGACCCACCGGTTGGCTGGGGGATCAAAGTGGTCTGGGC
Organism: Actinospica robiniae DSM 44927; assembly: GCF_000504285.1. Lineage (NCBI taxonomy): Bacteria > Bacillati > Actinomycetota > Actinomycetes > Catenulisporales > Actinospicaceae > Actinospica > Actinospica robiniae. The sequence continues at coordinate 5,240,158 of NZ_KI632511.1, forward strand.
GGCCGGTCAGTGCCCGGCCGAGACGCCCTCGCCGATGTACTGGGCGGTGAGCATCGTGAAGATGTAGGCCTGCAGCGCCTGGATCACCATCTCGAACGCGGTCAGGACCACGACCATCACGGCCGAGCCGGCCGCGAAGATCACGCTGAAGGTGGCGCTGGCCAGGTACCAGGTGGCGAGAGTGAAGGTGGCCAGCAGCAGGTGGCCGGCGAACATGTTCGCGAACAGCCGGATCATCAGGGTGAACGGCTGGATGATCAGGACCCGGAGCCACTCGACCGGCACCAGGATGATCATGACCGGCCACGGCACGCCCTTGGGCACCACGTTCTTGAGGAAGCCGAAGAAGCCCTGGTGCTTGATCGCCTGATACCAGTAGGTCAGGTAGACCATGATCATCAGCGAGGCCGGGAAGGCGATGAACGCGGTCACCGGCTGCTGCGCGATCGGGATGATCTCCATCAGGTTCATGCACCAGATGAAGAAGAACAGGCCGACCAGGAACGGTACGAACCGGTCCGCGGTCTTGCCGATCATCGGGCGGGCGATCTGGTCGCGGATGAACAGGTAGCCCACCTCGCCGATGTTCTGCACACCCCTGGGCACCAGCCGCGGGCTGCGGAAGGCGCTCCAGAAGAAGAGCACGACCAGGCCGGCGCAGATCAGCGCGAGCAGTTCCGGCTTGTAGAAACCGTAACTGCCGAGGTGGAAGATCGGCTTGAAGTTGAAGTCGCCGAGCGACGGGGGCACGAAGCCGCAGTTGCTGCCGGCGTGCGCGTCCGTGGGGGAACAGTCGCCGCCGCTGGCGAGTAGCACAGTGCTCGCGATCGCCGCACTCACCGGGTTTCTCCTTCGGCTTTACGCATGGGGGTCCGCCATCTGTCGGGGACGGTCTGACAGTGTTTCGTAAGACGGTTCATCCGCCGGAGCGGGGACGTGTGGGGGCCGCCGCGATCCGCTGTCGCTCGTCGGCCCTGGCCGATCGATTGGCCAGCCAGATCGTGTAGACGATCGAGACGACCATGCCGAACAGCGTGCCGAACAACAGCAGGATCGGATGACCGAGCCAGCGACCGAGCAGGTAACCGAGGCCGCCGTAGAGCACGAGCGAGGCGGCCATGTGTCCGACGATGGTCCACATCATGGAGTCCATCGCCCGGCCTGCTTCGCGCTCCCGCTCGGCTTCGTCCTCGTCCCACTCGCGCGGATCGGGCTCAGCGTGGAAAGGGCGGGTCTTCGGGCTCATCACCGGCACCGATTCGGGCCCCGGCGTGCTCGCGACACAGCTGCGCGCCGCGACGACGGCGCAAGGTGTGGCCCGGCCGAGCGCGGTGGCTCGTCCGTGCGACAGCGTGGCGGGAGCGGACGCTCATGGGCGCGGCTCCACCTGGAGGACCTTGTTGCGCGACATCTCACGGACCTGCGTGCCGCTCCAGGCGAGCACGAGGATGATGGCGCAGAAGCCGAACACCCGGCCGTTGAAGGCCGTGGAGTCGCGGAAGGCGTTGAGCAGCACCGCCAGGGCCACGATCTTGACCATGTAGCTGCCGAGGGCGGCGATCATCATCGCCTGCGGACTCGTCCGGGCGGCACGCCCCACGACGTAGCGCGAGATCGAGAAGAAGACCGTCACCACGGCGAGCGCGAGCAGGGCTCCGAGCGCTCCCTTGGTCCCATCGACTATGGAACCGACCGCGACGCAGGCCACACCGACGAGCGCGGTGGGCACCGCGGATCGCCGTAGCGCGCGGACGTCTTCGGCCTGCATATCAAGTCTCCGAGGCGGTCATCGGTCGGTGGCTGCCGGGGATACGGCTTTCTGGCTGTGATTCTAGAAGATGCTTGATCGGCCTCGAGCAGGGGGGTGCGCGATTGCTCCGATCGGGTCTTCTATCTGCTCGTGAAACCTATCACAAGTGTCGTCGCACGTCTGCCGTGGGGCGCGTGGTATGGATCACGCCACCGTACGCGCAGGTCAAGACGGGTCTCGAGGACCGACTTCGAAGGCTGATGAATAGTTGACCAGGTCGCGTGAGGCCTCGTCATCCGACGCGGCGTCACCCGGCGCGGCGTGTCGGGCGCGGCCGCCGGGCTTGCGCTCGGCCCGGTCGTCGAAGTGCTTGCGTGCCCGCGGCAGCAGCAGTCCGACCAGGCCGAGGAAGGCCAGGCCCATCGCGGCGAGCACGACCGGGCGCGACTGCGAGGAGACCGAGACCATGAAGACGGTGAAGGAGATCAGGGCCGACCAGAAGTACATGATCAGGACCGCGCGACGGCGGGAGTGCCCGATCTGCAGCAGCCGGTGGTGCATGTGCTCGGCGTCGGCCGAGAACGGCGAGCGCCCGGCCTTGGTGCGCCGGACCACGGCCATCACCGTGTCCGCGATCGGCAGGGCCACCGCGCAGAACGGCAGCACCAGCGGCAGGAAGGCCGGCACGGTCTTGTAGGTCGCCCCGGTCTGCGATCCGATCATCACCTTGAGCTGGTCCGGGTCGATCTGGCCGAACTCCAGGATGGTGATGACGGCCAGCATCATGCCCAGCAGCATCGAGCCGGAGTCGCCCATGAAGATCCGGGCCGGGGACCAGTTGTGGCACAGGAAGCCGAGGCACATCCCGATCAGCACGATGGTGACCATCGCGGCCGGCACGATCGTGCTGACGTTGTAGGCGCCGGTCTGCAGCCGGTAGGCGTAGACGAAGAAGGTGCTCGCGGCGATCGCGACCATGCCGGAGGCCAGGCCGTCGAGCCCGTCGACGAAGTTGACCGCGTTGATCATGCCGACGATCAGGACCACCGAGACGGTCACGGCCAGGTTGGGCTCGAGGCTGATGATGCCCACGCCGGGGATGGAGATCCAGGTCAGCTGGATGCCCATCTCGACCATGATCGAGGCGGCCAGGGTCTGCCCGGCCAGCTTGATGAAGGCGTCCACGCCCCAGCGGTCGTCCACGATGCCGATGGCGATCAGGATGGACGAACCGATCAGCAGCGCGTGCACGGTCGGGGTGCCCTGGAAGACCCAGGTCTCCATCATCGGCAGGTGGGCCGCGGCCAGCAGCGCCACCAGCATGCCGATGAACATGCCCACGCCGCCGAGGCGCGGGATCGGGGTGGTGTGCACGTCGCGCTCGCGCACCGCGGGCGCGGCGCCGAAGCGGACCGCGCCGACCCGGACGAGGCCGGTGGTGAGGTAGGTGGTGATCCAGGCGATGGTCAGCACGACCAGGTACTCGCGCATCGAGGACTGATCGCCGCCTTCCGGACCCGGGCATGTTTCGGTGGAGCTTCAGGGTAACGGCAGCAAGGCCGTCACGCAGAAACAGACGCTTGTCCGGCCCACCCGGTTTCCGGGGGGCCGGGGCGCCAGGGCGGCGCGATACGCCCAGGTCACAAGCGCGGCTCGGGGGCGGGGTCGGGGCCCGGGACGGCCGGGCGCCCGCGTCGGGTCACGAATAGAGCGGGAAGCGCTCGAGGAGAGCGGCCACCTCCTCGGCCACACCGGGCTCCGGGGCCCGCACGGCCCGGGCGATGAGACCCGCGATGAGCCGCATCTCCGGCTCGCGCATGCCCTGGGTGGTCACCGCGGCGGTGCCCACCCGGATCCCGGAGGAGAGCATCGGCTTGGCGGTGTCGTAGGGCACGCAGTTGCGGTTGAGCACGATCCGCATCCGCTCGCACCGCTGCTCGGCCTCGCGCCCGCTCACCCCGCGCCCGGCCGCGATGTGCACGCCGCGCAGGTCGAGCAACGCGAGGTGGGTGTCGGTGCCGCCGGTCACCGGGCGCATGCCCTCGCGGGCGAGCGCCTCGGCGAGCACCCGCGCGTTGGCCACGACCTGCCGGGTGTACGCGGCGAACTCGTCCGTGGCCGCCTCGCCGAAGGCCACCGCCTTGGCGGCGACCGCGTGCATCAGCGGTCCGCCCTGGGCGAACGGGAAGACCGCCCGGTCGATCGCGTCGGCGAACTCGGCCCGGCACAGGATCGCGCCGCCGCGCGGGCCGCGCAGGGTCTTGTGCGTGGCCAGGCTGACCACGTCGGCGTACGGGACCGGCGAGGGCACCGCACCGCCCGCCACAAGGCCCGCGATGTGCGCGGCGTCGACCAGCAGGTACGCGCCGACCTCGTCGGCGATCTCGCGGAACGCGGCGAAGTCGATCAGCCTCGGATAGGCCGTGGCGCCGCAGACGATCAGCCTCGGCTGGTGCGCCTTCGCCAGATCGCGCACGCGGTCGTAGTCGATCAGCTCGTCGTCCTCGCGCACGGGATAGCCGATGGACTGGAACCAGGTGCCGGAGAAGTTCCCCGGCGATCCGTGGGTCAGGTGGCCGCCGTGCGGCAGCGCCATCGCCAGGATCTTGTCGCCGGGGCGCAGCAGCGCCGCGTACACGGCCAGGTTCGCCGAGGCGCCGGAGTGCGGCTGCACGTTCGCGTGCTGGGCGCCGAACAGCGCCTTGGCGCGGTCCACGGCCAGCCGCTCGGCCCGGTCGACCTCGGCGCAGCCGCCGTAGTAGCGCCGGCCCGGGTAGCCCTCGGCGTACTTGTTGGACAGGACCGAGCCGAGGGCGGCGAGCACCGCCGGCGAGGTCGGGTTCTCGCTGGCGATCAGTTGCAGGGTGCCCCGCTGGCGTTCCACCTCGTCCAGGATCACGCCCGCGATCTGCGGATCGGTCCGGATGAGGTCGGCGAAGTCGGGGCCGTAGAAGGGAGAGGCGGACCGGGTGGAGGCCGGAGTGGGAGCAGCGACGGGAGCCATGGGCCACGCTCCTAACACGAGGGGGAGAAACCGCTGGTGCTGAGGGGGACTCCTCCACACTAAGCACGCGTCCCAGCCGAGGCACTAGGCCAAAAGTCCCGCTTCGCCGAGCGGTGGTTCACGGGGGCTCGCCCGGCGGCGCGTGCATCGTGCATTCACGCCGTCACCCTCGGCGCCCGAAAGCGTTCATGAATGACCTAACGTGAGTGTGAAATTGCGTCAGGTTATATTTCCGAAACATTCGAAACGCCTCGCACATAAGTAATCACATATTGTGGACGAATTTGAAAATATCGGAAGAAGTGCTCTACGGTCGAAGACGTCCGAAATTCCGGACCCGGGTCGAGAACGCCTAATCCTGCCCATCGGCCAGCGGATTCCAACTAAGTAAGGGGCAGGAGCGGAGGACCCGAATATCGCCGGGACGCGGACTGTATCCGCAGGTCCAAGGCTTGGGGTGAATCTTCCGGGGGGATAAATAATCTCCCGGTGGTAGGGCCACTTTCTTCCGGCCCGAATCCGACAGCTCACTTCGCAGGCGTGGGAGAGAGGAAAAGTCTTCAGCATGACCAAGCTCGCCCCCAAGTCTTTCACCCGCCGCGCCGTGGCCACCGCCGCGCTCGCCGGCGCCGCGATCGCCGTGCCGGTCGTGATGGCCTCCACCGCCTCCGCCGACTCGGTCAACTGGACCGCCATCGCCAACTGCGAGTCCGGCGGCGACTGGTCCATCGACACCGGCAACGGGTTCTACGGCGGCCTGCAGTTCAGCGAGTCGACCTGGCTCGCCTACGGCGGCGGCCAGTACGCGCAGTACGCCAACGACGCCAGCGAGTCCCAGCAGATCGCCGTGGCCGAGAAGGTCCTGGCCGGCCAGGGCATCGGCGCGTGGCCGGTCTGCGGCGCGTACGCCGGCAGCTCGACCACCTACAGCGGTACCAACACCTCCGGTTCCGGCTCGTCCTCGTCCTCGTCCTCCGCGGACAAGAGCAGCGGCTCGAACTCGTCCGGCTCCGGCTCCTCGAGCTCGTCGAAGAGCTCGAGCGACTCCGGCTCCTCGAGCTACCAGGGCAAGCACCGCGCCAAGTCCTCGTCCGCCTCGGGCAGCTACACCGTCAAGGCCGGCGACACCCTCTCGGGCATCGCCCAGAAGGAGGGCGTCTCCGACTGGCACACGCTCTACCAGGACAACGAGTCCGTCGTGGGCTCGAACCCGGACCTGATCTACCCGGGCCAGGTGCTCCAGCTCGGCTGAACCCCGGGCGCATGAGAGAAGGGGTCCTGCCCGGGTGCGTGCCCCGGGCAGGACCCCTTCTCCTGCGTTCTCAGCGGGTGAGGTTGCTCGCGACCTTGGCGATCTCGTCGAAGGTGAGCGCGCCCTCGCGCAGCAGCCGCGGCGCGTCGCCGGTCAGGTCCACGATCGTGGACGGGACGCTGTCGACGGTCTGACCGCCGTCGAGGTAGATCTCCACCAGAGTGCCGAACTGGTCCTGCGCCTCGGATGCGGTGGTGGCCGGAGCGTGGCCGGACTTGTTCGCCGAGGAGACCCCGAGCGGGCCGGTGGCCGTCAGCAGCTCGATCGCGACCGGGTGCAGCGGCATCCGCAGCGCGACCGTGCCGCGGGCGTCGCCGAGGTCCCACTGCAGCGAGGGCTGGTGTCGGGCCACGATCGTCAGCGCGCCCGGCCAGAACGCGTCGACCAGGTCCCAGCCCTTCTCCGAGAACCGGGAGACCAGGCCGTGCAGTGTGCTCGGCGCGCCGACCATCACCGGGACCGGCATGTCCCGGCCCCGGCCCTTGGCCGCGATCAGCGCCTCGATGCCGGAGCTGGAGAAGGCGTCCGCGCCGATCCCGTAGACGGTGTCGGTCGGCAGCACGATCAGATCGCCCCGGCGGACGGTCGCGCCGGCCTCGCGCAGGCCGGTCGCGCGCTGATCCGGATCAGCGCAGTCGTAGCGGCGGCTCACGGTTATCAACCTCCATGCTGACGGGCGGAGTGTTCAGGTGCTGATGCTAGGGCCTGAGCCCGTCCTTGCGGGCGGTGAAGAACCGGGGACGGCCGGTCAGGTCGCGGTGGTCGCCCGCCTCCACCCAGCCCAGCTCCTCCAGGAAGATGCGCTGCACCGAGCCGCCCTGCTGGTCCGAGTGCTCCACCGCCAGCCAGCGGCCCGGCCGCAGCAGCCGGTGCGCGGTGCGCTCGAGCGCGCGGATCATGTCCAGGCCGTCCTCGCCGGAGAACAGGGCGAGTTCGGGGTCGTAGTCGCGCGCCTCGGTGGCCACGTACTCCCACTCGGTCAGCGGGATGTACGGCGGGTTCGAGATGACCAGGTCCACCTGGCCGTTGAGCTCGGGCAGCGCGGTGCGGGCGTCCGCCTGATGCAGCGTCACCCGGCTGCCCTCGACGTTGCGCCGGGTCCACTCGAGCGCCTCGTCCGAGAGCTCGACCGCGTGCACCTGCGCCCGCGGCACCTCCTGGGCTATGGCCAGCGCGATCGCGCCGGAGCCGGCGCACAGGTCCACGATCAGCGGCTCGGCGATGTCGAGCTCGCGCAGCCGGTCGATCGCCCAGCCGACCATGACCTCGGTCTCCGGCCGGGGCACGAACACGCCGGGGCCCACGGCCAGCTCGAGGTAGCGGAAGTAGGCGCGGCCGGTGATGTGCTGCAGCGGCTCGCGGTTCTCCCTGCGGGCCACCGCCTCCCAGTAGCGCGCGTCGAACTCGCGGTCGGGCACGGTGTGCAGCCGGCCGCGGGTGACCCCGTGGATCCAGCCGGCAAGCTCCTCCGCGTCCGCGCGCGGCGAACCCACCCCGGCCTCGGCCAGCCGGGCGGCCGCGAGCGCGACCTCCGTCAGCAGCAGGTTAAGGCCCGGCGTCACTGCCGGGGTCTCGGCGGGGGTGGAGGACATCGTCGGCTCAGTTCCCCGGCCCGGCCAGCTTCGCCGCGAGGTCGGCGTCCACGCAGGACTGGATGACCCCGTCGAGGTCGCCGTCGAGCACCTGGTCGAGGTTGTAGGACTTGAACCCGGTGCGGTGGTCGGAGAGCCGGTTCTCCGGGAAGTTGTAGGTGCGGATGCGCTCGGACCGGTCCATCGTGCGGATCTGGCTCTTGCGCACGTCCGAGGCCTCCTTCTCGGCCTCCTCCTGGGCGAAGGCGAGCAGCCGGGCGCGCAGGATCCGCATCGCGGACTCCTTGTTCTGCAGCTGCGACTTCTCGTTCTGACAGGAGACGACCACCCCGGTGGGCAGGTGGGTGATGCGCACCGCGGAGTCGGTGGTGTTGACCGACTGGCCGCCCGGGCCGGAGGAGCGGAACACGTCGATGCGCAGGTCGTTCTGGTTGATCTCGACCTCGACCTCCTCGGCCTCCGGCAGCACGAGCACACCGGCGGCGGAGGTGTGGATGCGCCCCTGCGACTCGGTGACCGGGACGCGCTGCACCCGGTGCACGCCGCCCTCGTACTTGAGCCGGGCCCAGATGCCCTCGCCCGGCTGCGGCGTGCCGCGCCACTTGACGGCGAGTGAGACGTCCTTGTAGCCGCCGAGATCGGAGTCGGTGGACTCGATCAGCTCGGTCTTCCAGCCCTGACGCTCGGCGAAGCGCAGGTACATCCGCAGCAGGTCGCCGGCGAAGAGCATCGACTCCTGGCCGCCCTCGCCCGCCTTGATCTCGAGGATCACGTCCTTCTCGTCGTTCGGGTCGCGCGGGATCAGCAGCTGCTGCAGCTTGCCCTCGAGCTCGCCCTTGCGGGCCTGGAGCGCGGGCAGCTCCTCGGCGAAGGACGGGTCCTCCGCGGCCAGCTCGCGCGCGGCCTCGATGTCCTGCGCGTTCGCCTGGTGCGACTTGTACGTCTCCGCGATCGGAGTCAGCTCGGCGTAGCGCTTGCCGAGCTTGCGGGCCAGCGCCTGATCGGCGTGGACCGCGGGGTCGGCCAAGCGCGCCTCGAGCTCCCCGTACTCGACGAGCAGTTCCTCAATCGCCTCGAACACCTTGGGTTCCTCGGCTCCTCATGTCATGCGACCGGCGAGTGGACGGCCGACGGGTCAGTGGCACAGCAGGTCACTGGCCCGCGGCCGCACATGCGAGACGGCGCCAGCCTGCGGGGCCGTAGCCCGCACGCTGGCGCCGTCCGACGCGCTACTTCTTCTTGCCGAAGCGCGCTTCGAACTTGGCGACCCGGCCGCCGGTGTCGAGGATGCGCTGCTTGCCCGTGTAGAACGGGTGGCACTGCGAGCACGTGTCCGAGCTGATCTTGCCGCTGGCCACGGTCGAGCGGGTCTCGAAGGTGTTGCCGCAGGCGCAGGTCACGGTCGTGGCCGCGTACTCCGGGTGGATACCGGGCTTCATGGGTGCTCCTAGGTTCTCGGGGCCGCCGGGTCGCCGGCGCGGAGATGCGCGGACGGGAACCGGGACCGACGTACCATCCTACAACGGCGGAAGGCCGGGTATTCCCGCCCTTCCGCCGTCGCGGACCGTACGCACATCAGTGGGTATACGGAGAGTGACTGCTTACTCTCCGCCGCCGGGCGCCGTCTTCTGGATCGTCATCAGGAACTCGGCGTTGGACTTGGTCTTCTTCATCCGGTCCAGCAGGAGTTCCATCGCCTGCTGCTGGTCGAGCGCGTGCAGCACCCGGCGCAGCTTCCAGATGATGGCCAGCTCCTCGGCGCCCAGCAGGATCTCCTCCTTGCGGGTGCCGGACTGGTCCACGTCCACGGCCGGGAAGATGCGCTTGTCGGCCAGGCGGCGGTCCAGCTTGAGCTCCAGGTTGCCGGTGCCCTTGAACTCCTCGAAGATCACCTCGTCGGCCTTCGAGCCGGTCTCCACCAGCGCGGTGGCCAGGATGGTGAGCGAGCCGCCGTGCTCGATGTTGCGCGCGGCGCCGAAGAAGCGCTTCGGCGGGTAGAGCGCGGTGGAGTCCACACCGCCGGACATGATCCGGCCGGAGGCGGGCGCGGACAGGTTGTACGCGCGGCCCAGGCGGGTCATCGAGTCGAGCAGCACGACCACGTCCTGGCCCAGCTCGACCAGGCGCTTGGCCCGCTCGATGGCCAGCTCGGCGACGATGGTGTGGTCCTCGGCCGGGCGGTCGAAGGTCGAGGCGATGACCTCGCCCTTGACCGAGCGCTGCATGTCGGTGACCTCTTCCGGCCGCTCGTCCACGAGCACGACCATGAGGTGCACTTCCGGGTTGTTCGTGGTGATCGCGTTGGCGATCGCCTGCAGCACCATGGTCTTGCCCGCCTTCGGCGGGGAGACGATCAGACCGCGCTGGCCCTTGCCGATGGGGGCGACCAGGTCGATGATCCGGGTGGTCAGCTTGGCCGACTCGCTCTCCAGGCGCAGCCGCTCCTGCGGGTACAGGGGGGTGAGCTTGTTGAAGTCGGGCCGCTGGGACACCTGGTCCGGGGCCAGGCCGTTGATGGAGTCCAGGCGCACCAGCGCGTTGAACTTCTCCCGGCGCTCGCCCTCGCGCGGCTGGCGCACCGCGCCGACGATCGCGTCGCCCTTGCGCAGGCCGTACCGGCGCACCTGGGCGAGCGAGACGTACACGTCGTTCGGCCCGGGCATGTAGCCGGTGGTGCGCACGAACGCGTAGCTGTCCAGGACGTCCAGGATGCCCGCGATCGGGATCAGCACGTCGTCCTCGGCGAACTGCGGCTCGGGCGCCTGGGTGCCCTCGAAGCCGTCGCGGCCGCGCCGGCCCCGGCCTCGCTCGCGGTACCGGTTGCCCCGGTCGTCGTTCTGCGCGTTGTCCCGGTTCGCGTCCCGGCCGCCGCCGCTCTGCGGCGGCTGGCTGCCGCGCCGGTCGCCGCGCTCGCCGCGGTCCCCACGGTCGCCGCGGTCGCCGCCGCGCTCGTTCTGGCCGCCGTCGCGGCCGCGACGGCGCTCACGCTCGCGCTCGCGGCGGGAGAGCCGCTGGCCGTCGGCCTGGCCGGCCTCGCCGCCGGCCGCGGGGGCCTGGGTCTGCGTCTGGATCTGCGCCGGAGCGGCGGCGGGCGCCTCGGCCACCGCGGTGGCGCTCGCGCTCGTGCTCGCGGTCTGCTGGCGGGACCGGCGCGAGGGCTGGGCCTCGGCCTGCGGCTCGGCCGCCGGCTGGCTCGACGTGGCGGGGGCCTCGGCCGCCGGGCGGGTCTGCTCGGGGATGCGCTGCTGCGGCGCGGTGGCGCGACGGCCACGGGTGCGCTCGCGCGGAGCGGACTCGGCGGAGCCCGACTCCTGCGGCTCGGCGGCCGACTCGCCGCCCTTGCCGCCGCGGGAGGGCTTCTCCCGCTCCGACTGCACACCGCCGCCCTGGTGCTGCTCGATAGCCTCGATCAGCGCGCTCTTGGGCATCCGGGTCGCGCCCTTGATGCCGAGCTCGGAGGCCTTGAGCCGAAGCTCGGGCAGCAGCAGTCCGGCCAGGCCGGGGCCGCCGCCGGTGGATCGACGGCGTGCGGTGGTCAGTTCGGTGGTTTCGCTCACGAAGGGTCCTTCCCTGGAGCGGGCGCCGCGCGGCATGCGCCGGAGCGGCGACCGGTCGTGCCCCCGGCCTGCGCCGTGAGGCGATGGCGGCCGAGGACCATGGGTTTCGAGGCCTGGCCGTCGACGGGGGTGTCGGCACGGGCGGCGTGACGCCGCGCGCGCGGGACGACCGCGACGGGACTGCCAGGAGGAGGGGGCAACTGAGTTCTACTGCGCGGTGGGAACGGTGGCTGTCATAGGGATTCCAGCCCGCGTACCGCCGCGAACACCGGTTGCGACACCCAGACTAACACTTTCTCGCCATTGTGGCATTCCCCACCTTCCGTGCCCGGCGTTTCGCCGCCGCTGCCCACTCACCGTTCCCGCTGACCGGCCCGGACTCCGTCGACTGCCACCCCGCGCGCGGCGACCGGGAGCATCACGGCGGTGAAGGGTGCGCCCACCGCCGCGATTCCGGGGCGAGCATACTGCGCCGGCCGGAGAGCGGCGGCTCCTGCCACGCCGAAGGCCAGCACGGACGGGCCCGCGCCGGAGACCACGGACGGGTGTCCGTCCGCGCGCAGCAGCCCGATCAGGCCCGCGCTCGGTTCCATCGCGCTCGCGCGGTAGTCCTGGTGCAGCCGGTCGGCCGTGCCGGCGTACAGCAGTTCCCTACGACGCTCCGGGGCCAGATCCGGCGACGTGAGCGCGAGCGCGAGCAGACCGGCCCGGCCGGCGTTGAACGAGGCGTCCGCGTGCGGGACCTCCTTCGGCAGCAGACCCCGCGCGACGTGCGTGGAGAGCGGCGTGGCCGGGACGAACACGACCGCTGAGACACTCTCGTCCGGCTCCGAGCGCAGCACGTCCACCATGCCCTCGCCGTCCATCCACGCGGTGGTGAACCCGCCGACGAGACAGGGGGCGACGTTGTCCGGATGGCCCTCGAGCTCGGTGGCCAGATCGAGCGCGCCGTAGGCGTCCATCCGCAGTTCGCCGTCGGCGACCGCGGCCCGCGCGGCCATGATGCCGGCGCAGATCGCGGCCGAGGACGAACCGAGGCCGCGCCCGTGCGGGATCCGGTTGACGCAGTGCACGCGCAGCCCCGGCGGCTGGCCGCCGAGCCGGTCGAACGCGGCTCGCAGGGACCTGACGACCAGGTGCGTCTCGTCCAAGGGCACTGATCCGGCGCCCTCGCCCTCCACGGTCACCTCCAGCCCGGACCCGGTCACCTCGACGGTGACCTCGTCGCGCAGTTCGAGCGCGAGTCCGAACGCGTCGAAACCCGGGCCCAGGTTGGCGCTGGTGGCCGGCGGCCGGACGGTGACCGGCCCGGGGGCGTACGAGGCGGGCACCGGGCTCACGCGAGCCCCAGCACCCCGGCGGCGGAGACCACGTCGCACGCCACCTTGGGCGGCTGCGGCGCGCCGTTGATGGCCCAGTCCGCGTCCTTGAGCCCGTTGCCGGTGACCGTCACGGTGATCCGCTGGCCCGGGTCCAGCCGGCCCTCGCGGGTCAGCTTGAGCAGCCCGGCCACGCCGGCCGCGCTGGCGGGCTCCACGAACACGCCCTCCTTCGAGGACAGCAGCCGGTAGGCGGAGAGGATCTCCCGGTCGGTCACCGCCTCGATCAGGCCGCCGGAGTCCTCGCGCGCGGCCACGGCCAGGTCCCAGGACGCCGGGTTGCCGATCCGGATGGCGGTGGCGATGGTCTGCGGGTGGCTGACCGGGCCGCCGGAGACGAACGGGGCCGCGCCCGCGGCCTGGAAGCCGAACATCCGCGGCCGGTGCGTGGCGATCCCGTCGCGGGCGTACTCCGAGTAGCCCATCCAGTAGGCCGAGATGTTGCCCGCGTTGCCCACCGGCAGCACGTGCACGTCCGGCGCGTCGCCGAGCTCGTCCACGATCTCGAAGGCGGCGGTCTTCTGGCCGGCCAGCCGGTCCGGGTTGATGGAGTTGACCACGGCCACCGGGTACTGCTCGCCGAGCTCGCGCACCATGGTCAGGCAGTCGTCGAAGTTGCCCGCCACCTGCAGGATCTTCGCGCCGTGGGCCAGCGCCTGGCTGAGCTTGCCCATGGCGATCTTGCCGTCCGGGATCAGCACCGCGCACATCATCCCGGCGCGCACCGCGTACGCGGCCGCCGAGGCGCTGGTGTTGCCGGTGGACCCGCAGATCACGGCCTTGGCCCCGGCCTCGGCGGCCTTGGAGATGGCCATGGTCATGCCGCGGTCCTTGAACGAGCCGGTCGGGTTCATCCCCTCGACCTTCAGGTGCACCTCGCAGCCGGTGAGCTCGGACACGGTCGGCGCGTAGACCAGCGGCGTGCCCCCCTCGCCCAGCGTGACCACCGGGGTGTCCGCGGACACCGGGAGCCGGTCCCGGTACTCCTCGATCAGCCCGCGCCATGCTCGCCCGACCCGCTGGCCAGTCTGGACCGTCATGCTGCGCTCTCCTGTCGGATTCCGATCGTCCCGTCGGACTCTGGGGTTGTCATGGTGCTGGATGGGCCGGGCGCGTGTCGATACCGCGAGCGCGGCTATTCGCCCTCGACGCGCATGACCGAGGCGACCGCGCGCACCGTCGGCAGCGCCCGCAGCCGCTCCACCGTGCCGCTCAGCGCCGCGTCCGAGGCCACGTGGGTGGCCACCACCAGCCGCGCGTCCTCGTTCCGGCCGGACTGGCGCACGGTCTGGATGGACACGTCCTGCTGCGCGAAGATCTGGGCGACCTGCGCGAGCACGCCCGCCTTGTCGTCCACGTCGAGCGAGATGTGGTAGCGGGTGCTGGCCTCGCCCATCGGGCCCACCCGCAGGTCGGCGTAGGCGGAGACGGCCGGGGCGCGGCCGCCGTTGACCTTGTTGCGGCAGACCGCGACCAGGTCGCCGAGCACCGCGCTGGCCGTCGGGGTGCCGCCCGCGCCGGGGCCGTAGAACATCAGCTGGCCGGCCGCCTCGGACTCGACGAACACCGCGTTGTACGCCTCGCGCACGCCCGCCAGCGGGTGGGTGCGCGGGATCATCGCCGGGTGCACCCGCGCGGTGACCGACTCGCGCGCCGCGTCCACCTCGCAGATCGCCAGGAGCTTGACCACGGAGCCCATCTCGCGGGCCGAGGCCACGTCCGACGCGCTCACCTCGGTGATGCCCTCGCGGTACACGTCCGCGGCGGTGACCTTGGTGTGGAAGGCCAGGGAGGCGAGGATCGCGGCCTTCGCGGCGGCGTCGAAGCCCTCGACGTCCGCGGTCGGGTCGGCCTCGGCGTACCCGAGCTCGGTGGCCTCGTCCAGCGCCTCGTCGAAGCCGGCGCCGGTGGAGTCCATCCGGTCCAGGATGAAGTTGGTGGTGCCGTTGACGATGCCGAGCACCCGCTTGACCTTGTCGCCCACCAGCGACTCGCGCAGCGGGCGCAGCAGCGGGATGGCCCCGGCCACCGCGGCCTCGTAGTACAGGTCGACGCCGTGCTTCTCGGCCGCCGCGTGCAGCTGCGCGCCGTGCTCGGCCAGCAGGGCCTTGTTCGCGGTCACGACGCTCGCGCCGTTCTCCATCGCGGCCAGGATCAGGCTGCGCGCGGGCTCGATGCCGCCGATCACCTCGATGACCACGTCCACGCCGGGCCGGGACACCAGCTCGCGGGCGTCGCTGGTGAACAGCGCCGGGTCCACCGGGAGGTCGCGGGCGCGGCCGGGACGGCGCACGGCGATGCCGGCCAGCTCGACCCCGGCCCCTATCCGCGCGCCCAGGTCGGCCGCGGTGCTCGTCATGAGCCGGGCCACCTCGGAGCCGACGACCCCGCAGCCCAACAACGCCACCTTGAGTGGGCGTTCGCTCATGATCCGAAACCTCTCGTATCTTCGCTCGTGTTGCCTAAGTCTCACCCGTCGATCCGCGGAAATCCTCCGGCGTCCGCAGGGTGAGACCGGAAATTTCAGATGCCGCGCTAACCGAGATCCAGCGCGAGCAGATCGTCCTCGGTCTCCCGCCGCACCAGGACCCGGTCGGTCCCGTCGTGCACGGCGACGACCGGCGGACGCAGCGCGTGGTTGTAGTTCGAGGCCATCGACCGGCAGTACGCGCCGGTCGCCGGCACCGCGAGCAGGTCGCCCGGGCGCACGTCCGCGGGCAGCCAGACGTCCTTGACCACGATGTCGCCCGCCTCGCAGTGCTTGCCGACCACGCGCGCCAGCATCGGCTCGGCCTCCGAGGTGCGCGAGACCAGCGCACAGCTGTAGACCGCGTCGTAGAGCGCCGTGCGGATGTTGTCGCTCATGCCGCCGTCCACCGAGACGTACGTGCGCAGGCCCTCGAGCACCTTGACCGTGCCCACCTCGTAGAGCGTGATCCCGGGCGGACCGGAGATGGCCCGGCCCGGCTCCACCGTGATCCGCGGCGTCGGCAGCGAGTAGCCGAAGCACTCGCGTGCCACGATCGCCTTGAGCGCGGCGACGATGCTGAACGCGTCCTGCGGGTCGTCCTCGCTGGTGTAGGCGATGCCGAGGCCGCCGCCGAGGTCGAGCTCGGGCAGCACCAGGCCGTGCTCCTCGCGGATCGCGGCCAGCAGCCCGACGGCGCGGTGCGCGGCCGTCTCGAAGCCGGCCGTGTCGAAGATCTGCGAGCCGATGTGCGAGTGCAGGCCGACCAGCTCCAGCGCGGCCGGCTGGTCGCCGCCCGCCTGGAACTTCAGCACGTGCCGCACCGCCTCGGCCGCCTCGCCGCCGGCCAGCGAGAAGCCGAACTTCTGGTCCTCGTGCGCGGTGGCGATGAACTCGTGCGTGTGCGCCTCGACCCCGACCGTCACCCGGACCATGACCGAGGCCGTCACACCGCGCTCGAGCGCAGCCGCGCCGAGCCGGTCTATCTCGTCGTGCGAGTCGAGCACGAACCGGCCGACGCCGGCGTCGAGCGCGCGGCCGAGCTCGGCCACCGACTTGTTGTTGCCGTGGAAGGTGATCCGGTGCGCCGGGAACTCGGCCGCCAGCGCCACCGCGAGCTCGCCGCCGGAACAGACGTCGAGCCCGAGGCCCTCCTCGGCCGCCCAGCGCGCGATCGCCTTGGACAGGAAGGACTTGCCGGCGTAGTGCACCGGCGGCTCCTGCGGATCGAAGCTGCCGAACGCGGCCAGCCAGGTACGGGCCCTGCGACGCCAGTCCGCCTCGTCGATGACGTAGCTGGGCGTGCCCTGACGCCGCGCCAGTTCGCGCACGCCGAGCCCGCCGAGGGTCAGCTCGCCCTCCTCGTCGCGCGCGGCGGTTATCGGCCAGACCTTCGGATCCAGCGCGTTCAGATCGGCCGGCGGCGCGCCGACCCCGCCGGCGGTCAGGACGTCGGCGTAGCGGGGTCCGGCCGGATGCGCGGCTCGGCTCATACGACCACCTCGCTAGCGCCCGGTCGGCGCATTCGCGCGGGCACTGTGCTTGACGATTCGCTCGCAAGCTCGCTCATTCGGTCCCCTCGGGAATCAAGTACAGCCGGCGACTGGAGGGCGGGATCACATGCGCTCGGGCGCGGACACGCCGAGCAGGCCGAGGCCGTTGGCGAGCACCGTCTGCGCCGCCTCGGCCAGCCACATCCGGGCCCGGGTGAGCTCGAGCGGCAGCTCCAGGTCGCCCTTCGGCAGAATCCGGCACTCGTCGTAGAACCGGTGGTAGTCCCGCGCCAGCTCCTCGAGGTACTGCGCGATCCGGTGCGCCTCGCGCAGCTCGCCCGCCTGGGCGATCACCCGCGGGAACTCGCCGAGCTTGCCGAGCAGCTCGTTCTCCTTCGGGTGGGTCAGCAGCGCCGGGTCGAAGTCCCCGGCCGAGCCCCTGTCGATGTCCAGCTGCGCGGCCATCCGCTTGACCGAGCACATCCGCGCGTGCGCGTACTGGATGTAGTAGACCGGGTTGTCGGTGGCCTGCTTGGTCAGCAGGTCGATGTCGAGGGTGATGTTCGAGTCGGTCGACTGGCGCACCAGCGAGTAGCGCGCCGCGTCGACGCCGATCCACTCCACCACGTCGTCGATCGTGATGATGTTGCCGGCCCGCTTGGACATGCGGACCTCTTCGCCGTCCTTGAGCATCTTCACGAACTGCCCGATCAGGACCTCGATGTCCTTGTCCGGGTCGGCACCGGCGCAGGCCACGATCGCCTTGAGCCGTCCCACGTACCCGTGGTGGTCGGCGCCGAGCAGGTAGATCGCCGGCGCGAAGCCGCGGTCGCGCTTGTTCAGGAAGTACGCCGCGTCCGAGGCGAAGTACGTGGTCTCGCCGCTCGAGCGCACCAGCACCCGGTCCCGGTCGTCGCCGAAGTCGGTGGTGCGCAGCCAGACCGCGCCGTCCTGGTCGAAGACGTGCCCCTGCTCGCGCAGCCGCTCGATGGCCTGGGCCACCGCGCCCGAGTCGTGCAGCGACTGCTCGGAGAACCAGACGTCGAAGTGCGTGCCGAAATCCTCGGTGGACTGCTTGATCTGAGCGGTCATCAGCTTCAGGCCGGCCGCGCGGAAGACGGCGAGCTGCTCGTCCTCGGGCAGCGCGAGCACGCCCGTGTTCTCCTCGACGATCCGCCGGGCGATGTCGCCGATGTACTGGCCGACGTAGCCGTCCTCGGGCACCGGCCGGCCGTGCGCGGCGGCGTGCAGCGAGGCGGCGAACTTGTCGATCTGGGTGCCGGCGTCGTTGATGTAGTACTCGGCGACGACCTCGGCCCCGCTCGCCCGCAGGATCCGCGCCAGCGAGTCGCCGACCGCGGCCCAGCGCACGCCGCCGATGTGGATCGGGCCGGTCGGGTTGGCCGAGATGAACTCGAGGTTGATCCGCTGCCCGGCGAAGGTGTCGGTGCGCCCGTACTCGGCGCCCGCCTGCACGACGGTGCGGGCCAGCTCGCCCTGCGTCGCGGCGTCGAAGGTGATGTTGAGGAACCCGGGCCCGGCCACCTCGGCGCTCTTGATCCCCGCGGCGTGCGCCAGCCGCGTCGCGAGCAGCCCGGCCACGTCCCGCGACGCCAGCCCGGAGGGCTTGGCCAGACGCAGGGCGACGTTGGTGGCGTAGTCGCCGTGCTCGCGGTTCTTCGGCCGCTCGACGACGACCTCCAGCGAAGCCAGGACGTCGGCGGGCAGGGCAAGCTCCCCGGCGTCCACACTGGTGCGGATCGCGGTGAGCACGGTGGCGGAGAGTTCTGCGGGGGTCACGAGGTCAAGGCTACGGGACCGCGAGGGCGCGGCCCCAATCCGCCCGGCTCGCGGACACGCGCTGCGTCGACGCCGTGTTCGACGTCGGGTGCGTCGGCGATCCGGCGCGGCGACCCGGCGAGCATCCGAACCGTCAGCGACCCTGCGGTCGTCCACCCGCGCGGCGCGGCGGCAGCGGCTCTTCGCCCGCGTCGAGCACCTCGAGGATCCGCCGCAGCTCTCCCTGCTCGGCCGGCCCGAGCTTGGCGAACAGCTGCTCGGCCGCCTCGGCGCGCATCCGCCCGACTCGGCTGAGCACGTCCTCGCCGGCGTCGGTGAGCACCACGATGGTCGCCCGGCGGTCGGTCGGGTCGTTCTGCCGGGCCACGAAGCCGGCCGACTCGAGCGTGTCCACCATGGACGTGATCGACCGCGGCACCACCTCGAGCGCCTGGGCCAGGTCCGCCATCCGCGGCCGCTCGTAGCGGGAGATCACCCGCAGCGCCCTGGCCTGCGCCTCGGTCAGGCCGAACTGGTCGTACGAGGGCGCCGAGCGCCGTCGGATACGGTGCGCGGTGCGCAGGTAGAGCTCGGCCAAGCCCGGCTCCGCCCCCGCCGTCTTCGCCGTGTCGCGCGCCGTGTCCGTCGGAGCGCCTGCGGATTCAAGGTCGGACGCTAGGGTCATGGTCACACAGTCTATTTGTAGGAAGTGTCGGGAAGGCGGGCCCCGGCCGGAAAAGCTGAAGCCCGACTGAAGACTACCTTCCGGACCGTACGGACCAGCTCCTGCGGATCGAACGGTTTGGTCAGATACGCCTGCACGCCCAACTCCCGCCCCCGCACCAGGTCGCACTCCTGCGCGCACGCCGTCACCATGACCACCGGCAGCTCGCGCGTCGCCGCCGCGCCGCGCAGCCGCGCCAGCGTGGCGAAGCCGTCGAGCCGCGGCATCACGACGTCCAGGGTGATCGCGTCCGGCACGAGCGAGCGGAGCTGCTCGAGGCAGTCCTGCCCGTCCTCGGCCAGGAACACCTCGAAGCCCTCGAGCTCCAGGTTCACCGCGATCAGCTGCCGGATCACCTCGCTGTCGTCCACCACCAGCACCCGCGGCGCACGCCGCCGGCCCGAGGGATCACGCAGCTCAGAGCCGGTTTCCGGGGAGGGTTCAGGTGCGTCGGCCACAGTTGACACGGTACCGCCGGACAAACCCGTGCGCGGGGCGTTCCGCGGAACTGGTACAGTTCTTCACGTTGCCGCCCCCGTAGCTCAGGGGATAGAGCACCGCCCTCCGGAGGCGGTGGCGTAGGTTCGAATCCTACCGGGGGCACCACGAGTCACACCGCAAGCCGCAGCCGGTCAGGCCGCGGCTTTCTATTTGTCCGTACGGCGTTTACCGGCCGCGACCCGACGCCAGCGACACCTCGCCATCTCATGTTTACTTAATGCCCGAGCCCTAGCTTGGGGCGCACAACGCTCGCTGCGAAAGCTGAACTGATGACGTCTGACGTACTTCACCGGGACCGAGTCGATGAGGAGCCGGAGTCTCCGGGCGAGCCGGAGGAGCCGGAGGAGCAGGCGGGCCGGTTGATCGCCGGGGAGCCGGCGCGGCGGTTCGTGTGGGTGGCGCTGGGGTTGTTCGCCCTCGCGGTCGCGATGGTGTTCATCGCGGTGGTGCGCGCGCCGGAGATGTCGATCACAGACGAGGCACCGCACGCGGATTACGCCTACCGCGCCTCGACGCTGCACTTCCCGGCCAAGGGCACGCTCATCGCGCCGGAGATGAACTACGAGTCGTACTGCCACGATCAGGCCGGCCTCACGGGCGGTGCCCCGTGCACCGGCCAACCCTCGTTCCCCACCGGGGTGCCGCAGGACTACACCTTCGGCGACCCGCCGCTCTACTACGTCGTGACCGGCCTGATCGCCCGCGCGGTCAGCCCGATCATGCCGGGGACGCACAACTTCATCACGGCCGGGCGGGCGGTCGGCGCGCTCTGGCTCTTCCTGGCGATGATGGTGTTCTACCTGGCGCTGCGCCGGTTCCGGGCGGCGTGGCAGTACGCGGCGGCGGGCGCGGCGTTCCTGCCGCTGGTGCCGGGGGTGCTGGCGTCCACGACGCAGATCACGAGCGACGCGCCGGCCGCGCTCTCGGGGGCGTTGGCCCTGTTGGTGCTGGCGCGCTACGTCGTCGAGAAGAAGACCGGCTGGGTGCTGCCGCTGCTGGCCACCGTCTTCGCCAGCGCCACCAAGACGCTCAACGGCATGCCGATGGTGATCGTGGCCGCGGTGCTCGGGTGCATCGCGATCTCGGCCGCGCGCAAGCGGGACTGGCCGGCGGCCAAACGCGCGGCGCTGGTGGGCTCGGTCATCTTCGTGTCCTTCTGCGCGGTCTATCTCGTCTGGACGCATTGGCAGAACGGGCGCGGCGTGGCGGACTGGGTGAACCCGAACGCGGCCAACGGCGTGCCGATAATGGGCTGGACGCTCGGCGACATACTCAGCAACCTGTTCAACACCTTCCAGCACCTGGCCACGATGTACCAGCTGCAGCAGCAGATCAACGGCGAGACCGTGGTGATCTGGGCGACGCTGCTGACGGTGCTCTTCTGCGCCGCGCCGCTGATGCTGATGACCGCGAGCAAGTCCTACTCCTGGGGCTGGATGCTGGGCGCGGCCACCTTCGTCGGGGTCACCTCGATCGCGATCGTGGTGGAGCTTCAGGTGTTCACGGCCAACGACGAGTACTTCGTCCTGGTCTCGGCCCGCTACGCGCTCGCCTTCATTCCGTGGGTCATCGCCTGTCTCGCGGTGGTCGCCAGCCGGCGCCGGCTGCTGCGCACGAGCACCGGCTTCGTCGTGTTCGGCTTCGTGCTGATGCTGCTGGCGGAGATGGAATGGTTCACCATGGGCCCGGCGCTGACCAGTAACGCGACCCTGCTCGTCGGCTGATTCCCGCTAGCGGCGCGGGTGCGCGCAACGATCTAATGGCGGTATGACTCTGCACGACAAAGCTCTGGCATTCTCCGCCCTGCACATTCCCGGCTCCCCGCTCGCCCTCGCCAACGCCTGGGACGTCGCCAGCGCCCGGATCGTGGCCACGACCGGCGCTCCGGCCGTGGCCACCACGAGCGCCGGCGTGGCCTGGGGGCTCGGCGCCGCGGACGGCGACCACCTGGCCCGCGATCTGATGCTGGACCTGGTCCGGCGCATCGCCGACGCGGTGGACGTGCCGGTGACGGCCGACATCGAGTCCGGCTTCGGCGCCACGCCCGCCGAGGTCGGCGAGACGGTCGGCCTGGTGATCGCGGCCGGGGCCGTGGGCGTGAACATCGAGGACGGCCGCCGGGACGGGTCCACCCCGATCCGGCCCGTGACCGAGCAGGTGGAGCGGCTGGCCGCGGCTCGCGCGGCGGCGGACAAAGTCGGGGTGCCGCTGTACCTCAACGCTCGGGTGGACCTCTACCTGCGCGGCGTCGGCGAGGGCTCCGAGCGGCTGGAGGAGACCCTGGCCCGCGCCGAGGCCTACCTGGCGGCGGGGGCGAGCGGCGTCTTCGTGCCCGGAGTCTCCTCGCCGCAGGAGATCTCGGCGCTGACCGCGGGGATCGGCGCGCCCGTCAACGTCCTGGTGCAGCCCCAGACGCCGAGCGTGTCCGAGCTCGGTCGGCTCGGCGTGGCCCGGGTCAGTCTGGGCTCGGCCGTGGCGGAGGCCGCTTACGGCCTGGTGCGGCGCGCCGCGCTGGAGCTGGCGGACGCCGGCACCTACGCCTCGGTACGCGAAACCATGTCCTACGGGGAGATCAATGCCCTCATGATGAAGAGGTAGCGGGTGTTTCCGCTGCGCCCGGCCTCGTGGGTGAGCACAATGGCGCCATGTACCAGGACACCTGGATCTTCGCGCGGGACATAGCCGAGTTCGACGAGACGGCGATTCCTTTGCTGTCCGCCGACCCGGCGGCGAACACCTTGCTGCTGACCACGTTCGCGCGGCTGCGCCGGCACGGATCGCACGCCTTCGGCGAGGCGGATCCGCAGCTCGCGGTGTGGTTCGGCGGGGACGGGCGGCCGGGCGGAGCGGTCGTGCGCACCCCGCCGTTCGGCTATCTGCTCTCGCACGTCCCGGCCGAGGCGGCGGAGGCGTTCGCGGAGCTGATGCTGGCCGCGGACACCGGGCTCGACGGCCGGGAGGTCAATCTGCCCGACACCGTGCTCGAGCCCTTCGTCGCCGCCTGGACCGCGCGCACCGGCAATCAGCCGCGGGCCGCGGAACGGCAGCGGCTGTACCGGCTCGAGCGGCTCGTCGCGCCGGATCCGGCGCCGGCCGGCCGGATCAGGCCGGCCGACTCCGGGGACGTGCCGCTGGTGGCGCGGTTCCTGGAGGAGTTCTGGGCCGAGGTGGACTACACCCAGCCGCCGGGCAGCCTGGTCAATCCGCAGCGCGTGGCCCAGGCCCGGATCGAGGAGGGCCTGTTCCGGGTCTGGTGCGACGGCGCGGACCGCGTGGTCTCCCTGGCCGGCCACGCCCCGATCGTGGCCGGGGCGGGCCGGATCGGGCCGGTCTACACGCCGAAGGACGCGCGCGGCCAGGGCTACGCGGGCGCCGCCACCGCGGCCGTCTGCCGCGCTCTGCTCGACGACGGCGCCGAAGAGGTCCTGCTGTTCACCGACCTGGCCAACCCCACCAGCAATGCGCTCTACCAGCGCCTCGGCTTCCGCCCGGTGGGCGACCGGATCCGGCTGGAGCTCGCGGACCGACCGGCGCCGGGATGCGGCCTGATCCGACGCTAGTTCGAAGACACGGCCTGGTCCTTGAGCAGCTTGCGCACGAACTCGAGCTGGCTGGGGGCGTTGAACGGGCCGCCGCCTTCGTGGCCGTTGTACGGGAAGACCGAGATCTCCTTCGGGCCCGCGTAGTGGTTGTAGGACGCGAAGACCGTCGAGGGCGGGCAGATGTCGTCCATCAGCGCGACGGTGTAGAGCGCGGGGGCGTTGGCGCGGGTGGCGAAGTTGAGGCCGTCGAAGTACGACAGGGTGCTGAAGACCTGCTCGACCCGGTCGCGCTGGGTGGCCAGGAAGGCCGCGATCTCCTTGTACGGGTATCCGTCGGTGATCTCGGTGGCGCGGCGGAAGTGCTGCAGGAACGGCACGTCGGCGAGCACGCCGGCGAGGTCCGGCACCAGGCCCGCCACGGCCAGCGAGATCCCGCCGCCCTGGCTGCCGCCGGCCGTGATGATGCGAGCCGGGTCGACGGCGGGGTGCTGCCGGGCTGCCTGCACCGCGCGCACCGCGTCGGTGAACAGCCGGCGGTAGTAGTACGTCTCCGGGGACTGGATGCCGCGGGTCATGTACCCGTTGATGCTCGGGCCCGCGCCGTCCGCGCCGTCGTCCGGGGTGTGCCCGACCCGCCAGCCGCCGCCCTGGCCGCGGGTGTCCATCAGGAAGTGGGCGTAGCCGGCGTTGGCCCAGAACAGCTGCTCGTGCGGCAGGCCGCGGCCGCCGCCGTAGCCGCAGAACTCGACGACGCAGGGCAGCGGGCCCTCGGCCTGGGCCGGGCGCACCAGCCAGCCCTTGATCGGCTGGCCGTCGTAGCCGGCGAACGTGACGTCGTCCACGGACACCAGCCGCAGACCGGTGTCCACCGGCTCGAAGGCGGCGGCGATCGGGTGGGCGTCCGCGGCGGAGAGCGTCTGCGCCCAGAACTGGTCGAAGTCCTCGGGCTCGACGCGCTCCGGGCGGTAGTCGCGCAGCTGGTCCAGACTCAGATCGATCAGTGCCATGGATCGGACAGTAACATCGAACCCCGGCTTCGACGAAGGCCCGTCTCACCCGCGACGCGGCTCACCCGGCCTCGATCGCGGTCTCGGCCAGGGCGACGGGCTCCAGCACGGCGGCCGGCTCGCCCTTGCGGCGGTAGAGCGCGCGGTCGGTCACCACGAAACGGACCGCCGAGGCCGCCAGCAGTGTGACGCCGGTGGCCCAGACGGGCCCGAGGTGCGCCACCCGCACCAGAAACGACAGCAGCGGGATCCGGCCGACCAGATCGAAGTTGGCCAGCACGGTGAACCGGCCGAGCCGCGCGGCCCAGTGGCCGGACCGGCGGTGGTGGAAGAGCAGCAGGTCGATCAGCAGAAAGTTCCACAGCATCGCGGCCTGGTTGGCCAGGATCGCGGCGACCACGTAGCCGACCCCGCTCCAGCGCACCAGCGCCCAGGTGACGGCGAGGTTGGGCAGCAGGCCGGAGGCGCCGATGAGGCCGAACGCGAGCATCTGGGCCCGGGTGCCGGAGGCCCGCAGCACGGTCAGGTTCCGCAGGAAGCGCAGGCCCACGAGCGGGCCGGCCTTGGAGGTGCCCTCGCGCCTCGGCTGGAAGCCGCAGGGCAGTTCGGCGACGGCGCTGGGGCGGGTGCGCACGGCCAGCTCCAGCAGGATCTTGTGACCGTCCGGTTGGAGCTCGGCGGACTCCCACAGGTCGCGCCGGACGGCGAAGAAACCGCTCATCGGGTCGCTGATGCCGGACAGGATCCGGGGGAAGGAGAGCCGGGCCAGCAGGCCGCAGGCCGCCGATATCAGAGGGCGTATGGATGTGTCGGAGCCCTCGGCCCGCGGCCCGCCGCGGTACCGGGTGCCGACCACGAGCTGGGCGTCGCGGCGTTCGCCCTCGGCCACGAGCGCGGGCACCAGCCGCGGCGGGTGGCGCAGGTCCGCGTCCATGACCACGCACCAGGGCGTCTCGGCCGCGGACAGGCCGGCGGCCACGGCCCCGCCGAGCCCGCCGCCCGGCGATTCCCGGTGCAGCACCTGGATTTCCAGGCCGGTCGACGGTGCCAGTGCCCTGATCAGCTCGTCGGTCCCGTCGGTGGAGTCGTCCACGAACAGCACCCGGGCCGACGGCAGTCCGACGAGGGCCTCGGCGAGTCCGGCCAGCAGCGCTTCGACGTTCTCGGCCTCGTCCCGGCTCGGGATCAGGACCGTGAAAGGGCTCTGCGGCCGGGCCGGCGCGGCTGCCGCATCCGGAGCGGTGAGCGATGCGCCCGAACCGGATCGCATGGTGGCGCTCATGGGTACCTCCAGGAAACGACGATCGCCGACGCTGCGGGCGCCGTCGCCCGTCGCGGTTGGAGCAAGTTAGCAGAAGCCGGATGGACTTCTGCCCCCGTCGTGACGCGCGCATGCACGGGTTCGAGACCCCAGATCATCGCCTGCCCCCTCGGCGGTGCCCGGTGCGGCCGTGAGCCGTCCGGCACCACACCAAAGTTAGGTCAAGGGAAGGCAAGATTTCCATCAAAAGCCCTCCGTGCGCCCCATCTCGCCGAGAGCGCCGGGTCCGGGCGGACGGCGGCCGGCTCCGCGCGGGCCGGCAGAGCGCTGTTTCGCTCCGGCCGGGCCGGCGTGCGATGATCGGCGAAATTTCCACGCCGCACGCCACGGCGCGGACGCCGGGAAGGGCGGTTCCGGTTGGGAACCGCCCTTCGGGGTGACAGCGCCTCCGGCCGTCGGCCGGAGGTCCGGTCCGGGGCGGTGGCCCCGGGGACCGATCGGGGGGCCTGGCGGCGTGCTCAGGCCGCGGTCGCGGTCGACCGGCTCACTGGTCGCGCCGGCGGTGGCGCGCGGCGCCGCTCAGGCCGGCGCCCGCGAGCAGGGCGGCACCGGCCACACCGAGCGCCACATCGATGTCGGCACCGGTCTGCGGCAGGCGGCTCATGGTCGGCGGGGCCGTCGGCGGAATGCTGTGGGTGACCGGCGACGGCGGCGCGGTCGGCGGGCACTTCGGCGGCGGGGGGCAGGTCGGGTGGTGCGACGGGATGGTCGGGTACCACTCCGGGCTCGGCAGGCAGGGGTCGTTCGTCTGCGAGGCGGCGGCGGACTGCGGGTCCGCGCCGAAGGCCGGGGCGTCCTCGTCGGTGCAGCCCATCGGCGCGCCGGAGCGCATCATCGGCATCGACACGGGCACGGCGATCGGCATGCGGCCGAAGCCCGGCGACGGGGCGGTGGCGCTGGCGCCGTAGGAACCCGCTGCCGATGCGTCCGGCAGGGGCGCGGCGCTGCCTTCCGCAGTCACGCAGGGGGAACGGCGCGCGTCGGCCTGGGCCTGCCCGAGGTGCGCGGCGGTGACCATGCCGGCGCAGTCGGGCCGCGCCGGACCGGCCGGGTACTGGGCGCCCGGGCCGGCTCCGGTGTCGGCGCCGCAGGCGCTCTCGGCAGCGGCGGCGGCCGAGAACTCGGCGCGCACGGAGTCGCACAGCTGCCGGCCGAGGTCGACCGGCACCTGGAAGGGATCGCGGCCCTGGGCGGTGCCGGGGTCGAGCGCGTGCGGGGCGCCGGCGTCGGCCGGATCCCCGGTCGACGCCTGCGGGAAGAGCAGATCGGGCGGCTGCGCCGCGCCGTGCGGCACGGCCGGTGCCGCCGCCTCGCCGGATCCGGATGCTGTCGCCGCGTGCAGGGCCTGGTACGCGCTGACGGCGTCCGCCGACTCCTGCGCGTGCGTCGGGCCCTGAGCCGGGCCCAGTCCCTCGGCAGCCATCGCCGGGGAGAAGGCCGAGCCGGTTAACAACAGTCCGCCGGTGGCGACCGTCAAGACCAGGCTGCGCTTGGCCAAGTCGTACATGGGGACCTCTACTGATCAGTCGGAGGAAACGAGGCGGTCGAAGGACCGGCCCTTCCCGGGGCAACGCCGCAATCCGACGGAGGTCACTCAGGTTTACGCTACAAGGATGAATATTGATAAAAGTATTTAGTTAACAGCCGCGGCGGCGATCCGCCCGCGGCCTAACCGAATGCCGCCCGCGAGGCCCGCACCTGCGGCTGCGCCCGCGGAGGCGGCCGGGGCCCACTCGAAGTAGATCATCCGCTCACTGATTCAGTGGAGGTTCGCCGCGGGAATCGCCGAGCCGGCCGGCCGATGTCATCCGAGCGGACGAGCGGACGAACGCACCGCAGCGCCGCCCGCCGCCGTCACCCTTACCCCTGCCGAAGCCGCCGAAGCCGCCGAAGCCGCGCTAGCCCTTGCGGGCCGCCTCGCGGGCCCGCCGGGCCTCGCACTTCTCCTCGAACCGCGCGGCCGCCCCGTCGAGCGCGTCCATGATCTCGGCGAGCTCCTCACGCGACTGCTCGCCCGCGGCGTGCAGGTCGGTGCGCTCGAACACGCGCAGGTGGCGCAGCACCGGGGCGAGCACCTCGTCGCGGTGGATGCGCAGGTTGTAGATGCCGGCCACGGCGATCTGCACCGACTTGCGGCCGAAGTTCTCCACCCCGGCGCCGGGCATCGCGAAGTTGCGCACCACGTCCACCACCGCGCGCATGGCCTGGTCCGGGCTGAGCTCGAAGGCCGCGCCGAGCAGGTTGCGGTAGAAGACCATGTGCAGGTTCTCGTCGTTGGCGATCTTCTGCAGCAGCTGGTCGCACAGCTTCTCGTTGGAGTACGAGCCGGTGTTGCGGTGCGAGATGCGGGTGGCCAGCTCCTGGAACGAGACGTACGCGATCGAGTTGAGCGCCAGGTGCGAGTTGGGCGAGACGTAGCCGGCGGACATGTGCGTCATCCGGGCCCGCTCGAGCTCCACCGGGTCCACCGCCCGGGTGGTGAGCAGGTAGTCGCGGATGGCGATGCCGTGCCGGCCCTCCTCCGCGGTCCACCGGTGCACCCAGTTGCCCCAGGCGCCGTCCCGGCCGAAGAGCACCGCGATCTCGTGGTGGTAGCTGGGCAGGTTGTCCTCGGTGAGCAGGTTCAGGATCATCGAGGTGCGCGCGGTCTCGTCCAGCCGGGACTGGCCCACCTCCCACGCCTCGCCGTCGAGCGGGCCGTCGAAGTCGCGGCCTTCGCTCCAGGGCACGTAGGAGTGCGGGAACCACTCCTTGGCCACGCCGAGATGCCGGTTGAGGTTGGCCTCGACCACCGGCTCGAGCTCGCGCAGCAGCTCGGACTGGCTCAACTCCGCGCGCAGCGGCACACTCGGGGCCTGCGACTGCTCTGCGATGAGGCTCACGACGGTTCTCCTGGCTGGACCGGGTTTTCGGGGGGTTGGGGTTACGGTTACGGATGCGTAAGTTACGCCACCGTAGCCCAAGATGGGGCTGCGCGCCAGCACTGTCGGGTAACCCGGTGCCGGGAAGTCAAGCAATTTTCCGGCCGGTGCGCCGACGTGCCGCATCGAGCCGGTTCGAGGGCTGTGTCAGGCGGCGCGGCGCGCGCGTCCGTGTACGCAGGGTGGCCGAATAGGGCAATTTTGTTGCCGCAGTTGACAAATTGGGTGACGTGGGCCACGCTAGCTTGCGAGGGTGGACCCCGGCCGCCGTGAGTGCGCTGGGGCCCGAACCGCTTCGCCAGGTCCCTGAGCCCGGGCGAACCGGAGAGAAACCAGACATCGCCGCGCCGCCGCACCGGTGCGGCGATGCGTTTCTCCGCTCCACTTCCACTCCTCTCCGCCTCGGCCCCTGTCTCAGCCGCCGAGCGCCGGTTACCCTCTTCGCATGCCGACCAAGCCCTCCGCGCCCGCCGATCCGGCCGCAGACCCGAGCGGCGAGCCCCCGCGCGCCGCGGGATCCCTGCGGGCCGATCTCGCGCCGAGCGCGGGCGTCGGCGTCGTCATGGGCTTCCTGGCCGCCACCGAGGGCGCGGGACCGGGTTACGGCGCGGTCGTCGGCGCGGTCGGCTGCGGCGTGGTGCTCGGCATGCTCGCGCTCAAGCGCGCCTTCTACGGGTCCTGAGCGCCCGCGCCCACCGCACCGTCCCACGCCCGCATTCGCCAAGGTCCGCTCGCTGCGGAGCGATGTGTCCGCTCGACCGTTGACGTACACTCGGCCGGTGAGCTTCGCCGTCCTAGCCACCACGTTCGCCCTGATCTTCCTCTCGGAGCTGCCGGACAAGACGGCACTGGCCTCGCTCGTCCTCGCCACCCGCTACCCGGGCCGCTACGTCTTCATCGGGGCGGCCGCCGGGTTCACCGTGCAGGTGGCCATCGCGGTCGCGGCGGGCTCGCTGCTCGCCCTGCTGCCGCACCGCGCGCTCGAAGGCGTGGTCGCCGCGCTGTTCCTGATCGGCGCCGGGCTCATGCTCTGGCAGTCCCGCGACGGCGCCGCGCAGGAGGAGGAGCCCGAGGTCAAGCAGGTCTCCAGCCCGTGGCGGGCGACGCTGGTGAGCTTCAGCGTCATCACCGTGGCGGAGTTCGGCGACCTGACCCAGATCGTCACGGCGAACCTGGCGGCGAAGTACGACTGGCTGCCGGTCGCCATCGGCGCCGTGCTGGCGCTGTGGGCGGTGGCCGCCATCGCGATCCTCGGCGGTCAGGCGCTGCTGCGCGTTGTACCGCTGAAGTTCGTCATCCGGGCCGCGGCCGCGATCATGCTGGCGCTGGCCGGCTTCTCGCTCTACTCCGCCCTCGCCTGAGCCGCTTACCCGCCCGCGGCCCGGGCGGGTGCGGGCCCCGGTCAGGAGACGGTGTTGAGCAGGCCCGACGGGATCGGCTTGTCCGCCCGCATGGCCCCTATCACCTCGGCCGTCTTCGTCTTGTCGAGCAGCACGGTGTCCCCGAGGCCGGAGACCGAGTAGCTCTCGTCCGCTATCGGCAGGGTGCCCGAGGTCCCGCCGCCGGAGGAGAGCGCGCGCACGCTGCGGGCCATCCCGATCAGGTTCGTCAGCCCGGTCCCGTCGTCCGCGGCCACCGAGGTGAGCACGCCGCCGACGAACGGATAGAACGAGAACGGGTTGAACAGCACGCTCGGCCGGTCCGCCGCTTTCAGCAGCGCCCTGATGAAGGCCTGCTGGTCCGACATCCGGCTCACGTCCGAGTTGGGCAGCGAGTAGCGCGAGCGCACGTAGGCCAGCGCCTGGGCCCCGTTCAGCGTCTGGCAGCCGGCGCCGAGGTTCGCGCCGGAGTAGTGGTCGTGCACGGCCGAGGACAGGCACATGTGCACCCCGCCGACGGCGTCGACCATGTTCACGATGCCGAGGAAGCCGATCTCCAGGTAGTGGTCGACCCGGATGTCGAAGTTCTGCTCGACCGTGCGCACCAGCAGCTGCGGGCCGCCCTCCTGGTAGGCGGCGTTTATCTTCTCGTGCGAGGCCGAGTGCGAGGCGCCCTTCGCGTCCGTGTACGCCGGGACCTCGACGTAGGAGTCACGCGGGATGGAGATGAGGTCCGGGCCGCTGGCGCCGTAGTGCAGCAGCATGATCGTGTCGGTGCGGCTGCCGATGATCGATCCGGCCGAGCCGGTGTGGTACTGCTTGACCTGCTCCGGCGTGAGCGTGTCCCGGCCGTCCGAGCCGGCCAGCAGCCAGGTCGTACCGGCGCCCGCGGCCGGCTGGCCGGCGTACGCGGGCAGCGCGCCGACGTGCGTGATCTTGCCGGAGGCCCAGACCCAGGTGCTGATGGACCCGCCGATGACGATCAGCACCAGGGCGAGCACGGTGAATCCGATGATCCGGCCCCAGCGGCGGCGCTTGGGGCCCTCGCCGCCCTCGGTCCGCGGCGGACCGCCTGGCTCGCCCGGTCCGCCGCCGTCGTACGGGTCGGGCAGCGGATCCGGCGCGGGCTTACGCCGCTTCGGCCGTTTGCCGCTCACGCCGCCGTAGGTGGACGACTGTTCCGGCAACATCTCGTGGGGATCGAGACCGCTCACACACACCACCGTAATCCGAATGCAGGAACGCGGGTGCGGACACTACGCCGGGCAGGCGGTCAGGACACGGTGGGGTACGCCGCCGTGAGCCGGCCGGTCGGGTCGGCCAGCAGCACCTGAACCGCCTTCAGATCGCGAGCCGGGGCGAGCGCGGCCTCGGCCAGCTCGGTCGCGCCGGACACCACGGCCGCGGCCTCGAGGCCCTCGGCCCCGGACGAGACCGCCATCGCCACCGCCACCTCGAGGGCGCTCAGCCGCAGCGAGGGCAGCATCACCTCGACCGCCGAGTAGGTGCGGCCGGTAGTGTCGCGCACGGCCGCTCCGCTCTGCGCGCCGGACCTGGCCCGCGCCGAACGGGCCAGGGTGATGATCTTGGCGTCTTCCGGGTCCAGCTCAAGGTCCATGCGGCAAGACTATCGGCTCGCGCACGGCGGCGTCCGGGCTCGGCCGGATCCGCTCAGCCCGCGGACGCGACCTTCGTCATCAGCTGCGTCATCAATGACTTCGCGGAGAGGCTGGGAGTCTCGCCGAGGATGTTCGCGGGACTCACGCAATACACGTCCGCGCCCTTCAGCACGTACACCATGGAGCCGTTCATGGTGGTGCTCGGCAGAGTGACCTTGAGGGTGTCCGCGAACGCCATGTCACCGAGACCACTCGGTGCTGAGATCGGCGCGATGGTCACCTTCCCGGTCACGCTCGTGGTGACGGTGAAGCTGGCGCACGAGTTCCACTTCGCTTGCAGCGAGGTGAAGACCACATTGGCCTCCGACGCCGAGGCGAACTGGTAGACAGACTCATCGAGCTCGTCACCGCTACTGCCGTTCGACAGCTCGTCGTACGCCATGGCGCTCTCGCCGTAGCCGGGTCGCCCCACGTCTTCCATCAGGTCAGTGCAGCTCAGGCTCTCGGGCTTGTACTTCGCCGCCGCCGTGGTCAGGGAGCCGCCGGAATTCACCGCGGAGCTCTGGTTGGACGCGAACCCGGATCCGATCTCCGAAGCAGTCAGCAGGGTGCTCGCCAGCTGGGTTCCGGTCAGGTGGCTGGTCGGGGCGGCGGCCGGCGTGGTGACCGCCGCGCCGCCGGCGTCGGGGGTGGAACCGGCGCTGGAGCAGCCCGCCAGCACCAGGGGCAGGGCAGCGAGCAGGCCCGAAACTATGAGCTTACGACTTGTCATGGCGCATCACAGTACCTTGCCGCGCCGACGCCGACGGCCCGGACGATCTCGAAAGCGACACGTTCTGGGATGTTCCCGAGGACGGCCGCGCCCGCCGTCCGGCGCGACTGGGCCGTTCAGTCGGCCGGCTCCTCGGGCAGCTCGCGCACCAGGATCGTGCCGACCCGGCGGCGCCGGCCCTCGGCCGACTCGGCCACCAGGGAGAGCCCGTCCACGGCGACCGAGGCGCCGGGGATCGGCACCTTGCCCAGCGCCTTCGCCAACAGACCGCCGACCGTCTCCACGTCCACGTCCTCGAGGTCCCGGTGGAAGAGCTCGCCGAGCTGGTCCAGGCCGAGCCGCGCGGTGACCCGGGCGCCGGCCGGCAGGTCGCCCGGTTCGCCGAGCCACTGCACCGCCTCGCGGCCCTGGTCGTACTCGTCGGTGATCTCGCCCACGATCTCCTCGAGGATGTCCTCGATGGTCACCAGGCCGGCCGTGCCGCCGTACTCGTCGATCACGACGGCCAGGTGGATGCGCTGCGCCTGCATGTCGCGCAGCAGTTCGTCCGCGTGCTTGGAGTCGGGCACGTAGGTGGCCGGCCGCATCACCGACTCGACCACCTCGGTGCTCTCGCCGGCGTGGTGCTCGTGCACCCGGCCGGCCAGATCCTTGAGGTAGACGATGCCGAGCACGTCGTCGGTGTTCTCGCCCACCACCGGGATCCGGGAGAACCCGCTGCGCAGCGCCAGCGTCAGCGCCTGACGCAGGGTCTTGCCACGCTCGATGAAGATCATGTCGGTGCGCGGCACCATCACCTCGCGCACCAGGGTGTCGCCGAGCTCGAAGACGGAGTGCACCATCCGCCGCTCGTCCGCCTCGATCTCGCTGTGCTGCTCGGCGATGTCCACCAGCGCGCGCAGCTCGGCCTCGGTCGCGAACGGGCCCTCGCGGAAGCCGCGGCCCGGGGTGAGCGCGTTGCCGAGCACGATCAGGGCCCGGATGAGCGGGTTGAGCAGCCGGCTGAGCAGGAGCAGCAGGCTCGAGCCGGCCAGCGCCACGCGCGGCGCGTGCTGGCGGCCCAGGGTACGCGGGGCCACGCCCACGACCACGTACGAGACCACGGCCATCACCGCGGTGGCGATCGCCCCGGCGTACCAGGTCAGTCCCCACTGGCGCACGCAGACCATGGTCACCAGAACCGCGGCCGCGAGCTCGCCGACCACCCGCGCCAGCAGCACCAGGTTGAAGTAGCGGGCCGGGTCGGCGGTGATCCGCTCCAGCCGCGCCGCCCCCGGCACTCCCTGCTCGACCATCTCCGCGGCGCGCACCGGCGAGACGCGGGCCAGCGCGGCGTCGAGGGCTGCGGCGAGTCCGGCCACGGCCACCGCGGCCAGCGCGCCGACCAGCAGCCACACCTGGGAGGCGGTCACCTCGCGGCGCCCCCGCGCTGTTCGGCCCAGGCGCCGAGCAGGTCCCGCTGCAGCCCGAACATCTCCTCGTGCTCCTCCGGCTCGGCGTGGTCGTAGCCGAGCAGGTGCAGGATGCCGTGCGTGGTGAGCAGCTCGAGCTCGGCGCCGGTGGAGTGGCCGGCCGCGGCGGCCTGCTTCTCCGCCACCTCGGGGCACAGCACGATGTCCCCGAGCAGGCCCGGGGTGGGCTCGTTGTCGTCCTCGGCCCGGGCCGGGCGCAGCTCGTCCATGGGGAAGGAGAGCACGTCGGTGGGGCCGGGCTCGTCCATCCACTGGATGTGCAGCTGCTCCATCGCGCCGACGTCCACGAGCAGGATGGAGAGCTCCGCCAGCGGGTGGATGCCCATCTCGCCCAGGACGAAGCGGGCCAGCGCGACGATCGAGGCCTCGTCGGCCTCGATCCCGGACTCGTTGTTGATGTCGATGGACATAACCCGCATCATCCCACGCGGCGGGAGGAGCCCGGCTGCCGCGCCGGACCGTTCGCCTGCTGGCGGGCGTCGTAGCGCCCGTAGGCGTCCACGATCTCCCCGACCAGGCGGTGGCGGACCACGTCGGTGCTGGTCAGGCGGCAGAAGGCGATATCGTCCAGGCCTTCGAGGATCTCCTGGACCACGCGCAGGCCGGACTGCACCCCGCTGGGCAGGTCCACCTGGGTGGTGTCACCGGTGACCACCACCTTGGAGCCGAAGCCGAGGCGGGTGAGGAACATCTTCATCTGCTCGGCCGAGGTGTTCTGCGCCTCGTCCAGGATGATGAAGGCGTCGTTGAGCGTGCGGCCGCGCATATAGGCCAGCGGAGCGACCTCGATGGTGCCCGCGGCCATCAGCTTGGGGATCGAGTCCGGGTCGATCATGTCGTGCAGCGCGTCGTAGAGCGGCCGCAGATACGGGTCGATCTTCTCGTAGAGCGTCCCGGGCAGGAAGCCGAGCCGCTCGCCCGCCTCCACCGCCGGCCGGGTCAGGATGATCCGGGTGATCTCCTTGCTCTGCAGCGCCTGCACCGCCTTGGCCATGGCCAGGTAGGTCTTGCCGGTGCCGGCCGGGCCGAGCCCGAACACGATCGTGTTCTTGTCGATCGCGTCCACGTAGCGCTTCTGGTTGACCGTCTTGGGCCGGATGGTGCGGCCCCGGTTCGACAGGATGTTCTGGGTGAGCACCTCGGCCGGCCGCAGGCTCTCCTCCCCGCGCCCGGCGGCCTGGAGCAGGGTGATCGAGCGGCGCACCGAGTCCTCGGTGAGCACGGCCCCGTTGCCCAGCACGATCAGCAGTTCGTCGAAGAGCGAGCGGACGAGCTCCGCGTCCTCGCGCGGGCCGGTCACGGTGATCTCGTTGCCGCGGGCGTGGATGTCCACCGCGGGCAGCTGCTTCTCGATGACGCGCAGGATCCCGTCCCCGTGCCCGAGAACCGCGACCATCGGAAGTGCCGCCGGAATGGTGATCTTGATCGTGGTCTGCTGCTCGGACATAGGCTCGGCCTTACGGCCTTGGAATCACACCCTTAAGAAACTCGATCGACTCGGCCTGGTACGCGAGACCATGCTACTGCGCGGGAACGCGCCGGTCGCGGGCTTTTGTTCCGGCTGCGCCGCGACCCGGTCAGTCGGGTGTGCCGAACCGGCCGAGCGCGTCCCCGCCGAGCACGTGAAGATGGACGTGGAAGACGGTCTGACCTGCGTAGTCCCCGGTGTTGAAGACCATCCGGTACCCGTCCTCGACCAGTCCCTCGGCCTTGGCCAGCTCGCCCGCCTCGCGCAGCAGCTCGGCCGCCAGGCCCGGGTCGCCCGCGGCCAGCTCGGCGGCGTTGGCGTAGGCGTGCGTCTTCGGGACGACCAGCAGGTGCGCCGGCGCCTGCGGCGCGATGTCGCGGAAGGCCAGCGTGCGCTCGGTCTGGCGGACCACCGTGGCCGGGATCGTTCCGCGCACGATCGAGCAGAAAATACAACCGGGCTCGAAGGTTGTATCAGCGCCCGGAGTTTCGCTCGATGCGGTGATCTCCTGTCCCACGTTCGAGTCCTTTCCTTTCAGGGACGGCGATCCTCGGGCTCGCCGTGAGTCCAACTCTGTGTAACGTCACGCCAGACGTCGCAAAAGCTATCAGACGCCCGATTCATCAGATCTTCCAAGGGGAAGCCATGGACCGTCTCGCCGTCCACGTCATCGCCACCGCCGCGTTGACCTTGACCCTCGCCACGGTACCCGTGCTGTTCGCCGACGCCTGCCACGCCTCCTCGTCCGCCGCTCCCCAGACCGCTACCACCCGGGCCGCGACCCATGCCTCGTCGACTCTCGCGCTGGCTCCGGCCATCGCCGTCCTGCCTGCCCTCTCCGGCCAGACCCAAACCAAGGCCGCCGCGGCCGCCGCGGCCGGATCCGCCTTCGCCCCGCCCGCAGCCGACGGCTCCGCCCCGGCCCCGGCCGACCGGCGCCCCGGGCACGGCAGGGTGCTGCTGCCGGAGCTGCGCGAGCACCCCTGTGTCAGTACTCTGCTGGTCGAGGACGGCTTCGCGCCGCGGCACCCTTCGGCCTGTCAGTTCCTGCACGGATAGCCCTCGACCGGACCGCGGGGCCCGAGAAGCCAGGGCGCGTTTGAGAAGTAACGCGCCCTAGTCCCAGCGCCCGGATCGGGCGAGCAGCACCGCCGCGGCGGCCGTGCCCGCGGTGGAGGTGCGCAGCACGGTCGGTCCCATCCGGTAGGGCGCGGCCCCCGCCTGAGCGAACTGCATCAGCTCCTCCGGCGTGATCCCGCCCTCCGGGCCGACCACCAGCACCACCTCGTCCGAGCCGCCGGGCAGCTCGATCCCGGCCAGCGGCAGCTCGGCCTCCTCGTGCAGCACGATCGGCACGCTCGCGCCGGCCAGCAGCTTGGCCACTCTGGCCGTGGACGCGGGCTCGGTCACCTCCGGCCACCAGCAGCGGCGCGCCTGCTTGGCCGCCTCGCGGGCGGTGCTGCGCCACTTCGCCAGCGACTTGGCGCCGCGCTCGCCCTTCCACTGGGCGATCGAGCGGCCGGCCGACCACGGCACGATCACGTCCACGCCGATCTCGGTCATCGTCTCCACGGCCGTCTCACCGCGCTCGCCCTTGGCCAGCCCCTGCACCACCGTCAGCCGGGGGCGCGGCGCCGGGTGCATGCGCAGCTCCTGCACCTCGAGGTCGAGCGCGTAGCCGTCGGACTGCAGGATGACGCACTCGGCCACCAGGCCGGCGCCGTCGGTCAGATCGATCCGCTCGCGCGGCTGCAGCCGGCGCACCAGTGCGGCGTGCCGGCCCTCGGGTCCGTCCAGCCGGACGGTGGACGAGCCGGCCAGCAGCTCGCGGGAGGCGTGGAAGACGGGGACAGTCATCGCTAGCGGTTGTTCAGCGCGTCCTTGAGCCGGGAGAACAGCCCCTGCTGTCCCGGCGCGAACGTCCCGGACGGACGCTCTTCGCCGCGCAGCACGGCCAGCTTGCGCAGCAGTTCCTCCTGCTGGGGGTCGAGGTTCTTCGGCGTCTGGACCTCGATGTGCACCACCAGGTCGCCCCGGCTCGTGCCGCGCAGGTGCTGGATGCCGCGCCCGCGCATGGTGATCGACTGCCCGGACTGGCTGCCCGGCCGGATGTCCAGCTCGACCTGGCCGTCGAGGGTCTGCAGCGGGAGCTTGGTGCCCAGCGAGGCCGCCGTCATCGGCATGGTCACGGTGCAGTGCAGGTCGTCGCCGCGGCGCTGGAAGATCTCGTGCGGCTCCTCGACGATCTCGATGTAGAGGTTGCCCGCGGGCCCGGCGCCCGGGCCGACCTCGCCCTCGCCGGCCAGCTTGATCTGGGTGCCGTTGTCCACGCCCGGCGGGATCTTCACGGTCAGGGTGCGGCGGGTGCGCACGCGTCCGTCGCCGGCGCACTCCACGCACGGGGTGGGCACGATGGTGCCGTAGCCCTGGCACTGCGGGCACGGCCGCGAGGTCATCACCGGGCCCAGGAAGGACCGGTTGACCTGGCCGACCTCGCCGCGGCCGCGGCACATGTCGCAGGTGATCGGCACGGTGCCGGGGGCGGCGCCGTCGCCGGAGCAGGTCGGGCAGACCACCGCGGTGTCCACCTGCAGGTCGCGCTGGGTGCCGAAGGCGGCGTCCTG
This sequence comes from Actinospica robiniae DSM 44927, assembly GCF_000504285.1. NCBI lineage: Bacteria > Bacillati > Actinomycetota > Actinomycetes > Catenulisporales > Actinospicaceae > Actinospica > Actinospica robiniae. The sequence continues at coordinate 5,277,841 of NZ_KI632511.1, forward strand.
CAGCGAGATCTCCACCCGGATCAGCGCGTCCTGGCCGCGCTGCACCCGGGAGCGGGGGCCGCGCTGGCCGCCGCCGCCGAAGAACGCGTCGATCATGTCGCTGAAGGCGAAGCCCGGGCCGAAGCCGCCCGCGCCGGACACGCCGCCCTTGCTCGGGTCCATGCCGAGGTCGTAGAGCTGGCGCTTCTGCGGGTCGGACAGGACCTCGTAGGCCAGCCCTATCTCCTTGAACCGCTCCTGGGTCGCCGGATCCGGGTTCACATCCGGGTGCAGCTCGCGGGCGAGACGGCGGTACGCCTTCTTGATCTCGTCCTGGGTGGCGTCCTGCCTGACCCCGAGGACCGCGTAGTAGTCGGTCGCCACTTAAGTCTTCTCCACTGCTTTCGGTCTGGTGCCCGGTGTTCGGCCCACGCCCCAGGCTACGCCTGTTCGAGAATACGGCCGACGTATCTAGCAACGGCGGAGACCGCCCCCATCGTGCCCGGGTAGTCCATTCTCGTCGGTCCGAGCACGCCGAGCTGCGCCAGGGTGTCCTCGCCCCGGCCGTAGCCGCTGGTGACCACGGAGGTCGTGGTGAGCTGGTCGAAGCCGTTCTCCCGGCCGATCCGGACGGTCAGCAGCGAGGGCGCGGTGGCCTCGCCGAGCAGCTTGAGCAGCACCACCTGCTCCTCGAGCGCCTCGAGCACCGGCCCGATGGAGTCGGGGAAGTCCTGCCCGAACCGGGCCAGGTTGGCCGTGCCGCCGAGCACCACCCGCTCCTCGCGCTGCTCCACGATCATCTCGAGCAGGCTGGCGCACAGCGCGTCCACCGCGGCCGGCTGCGGGCCGCGGGCGCCGTCCTCGGCCGGCTCGGGGCCGGACAGCGGCCGGGAGTGGGTGAACTCCTCGACCAGGGCGGCCACCTCGGCCAGCCGGCGGCCGTCGATCAGCGCGTTGAGCCGGGCCCGGAACTCGCCCAGGGTGGCCTCGTCGATCGCGCTGACCTCGACCACCCGCTGCTCGACCCGGCCGGTGTCGGTGATCAGCACCAGCATCACCCGGCTCGGCGAGAGGCTGACCAGCTCGACGTGGCGCACCGCGGAGCGGGAGAGCGAGGGGTACTGCACGACGGCCACCTGCCGGGTGAGCTGGGCCAGCAGCCGGACCGTGCGGGAGACGACGTCGTCGAGGTCGACCGCCTCGTCCAGGAAGCTGTGGATGGCCCGGCGCTCGGCGCCGGTGAGCGGCTTGACGTTGGTGAGCCGGTCCACGAACAGCCGGTAGCCCTTGTCGGTGGGCACCCGGCCCGCGCTGGTGTGCGGCTGGTGGATGTAGCCCTCCTCCTCGAGCAGGGCCATGTCGTTGCGTATGGTCGCGGGCGAGACGTTCAGGTTGTGCCGTTCGACCAGGGCTCGCGAGCCCACCGGCTCCTGGGTGGCCACGTAGTCCTCGACGATGGCCCGCAGCACCTCGAGGCGGCGGCGGTCCAGCTTCGGCTCGTCCATCGTGCGCACCTCCTGTGAGCGGGGCCGGTCCGGCCTGGGCGGGCGCCGCCCGGCGGTCGGCGGCGCGGGGGCGGGCGGCGGCGGTCCGCCGGTCGCCGGGCTGTTGGCACTCGTTCACCGGGAGTGCCAGATTTCGCAAGACCAGTGTACGGCGTGCCCCCGACCCTTGGTCTACCCTCGGCGTGTGGTGAGCTCGAAGCGCTATGTACCCGAAGACCTGCTGCCGACGCATCGGCGGCGCCAGAAGCCGGTGGAACTCGAGGCGTCGGCCGGGCTGGTGGTGGAGGAGACCTCCACCGGCTACTGCGGCGCCGTGGTGCGGCTGGAGAAGACGCCGGGCGGATACACCGTCACCCTCGAGGACCGCGCGGGCAAGCACCGGGTCTTCCCGCTCGGCCCCGGCTTCCTGTTCGAGGGACGGCCGGTCACGCTCGTGCGCCCGAAGCCCGCGCAGCAGGCGCCGTCGAAATCCGGGCGGACCGCGTCGGGCTCGGTGGCGGTCTCCGGGCTGCGGGCGAAGGTGGCCCGGGCCGGCCGGATCTACGTGGAGGGCAAGCACGACGCCGAGCTGGTCGAGCGGGTCTGGGGCGACGACCTGCGGATCGAGGGCGTGGTGGTGGAGCTGCTCGGCGGCGTGGACGAGCTGCACGAGATCGCCGCGGCGTTCGATCCGGGCCCTGGCCGGCGCCTCGGCGTGCTGCTCGACCACCTGGTGCCCAACAGCAAGGAGACGCGCACGGCCGACCGGCTCCAGCGCGGCCGCGAGGAGTTCATCCTCGTCCTGGGCCACCCGTACGTGGACATCTGGCAGGCGGTCAAGCCCGCCTCGCTCGGCATCCCGGCCTGGCCGGTGGTGCCGCGCTCCGAGGACTGGAAGACCGGGGTGTGCGAGCGGCTGCACCGCAAGGACCCGTCCTGGCCGCTCGACCCGCGCCAGGCCTGGGCCCGGATCCTGTCCCGGGTCGGCTCGTACCGGGACCTCGAGCCGAACCTGCTCGGACCGGTCGAGGCGCTGATCGACTTCGTCACCGCGCCCTGACCGCGGCGCCCCGGCCAGGCCGGACGGCTCGGCCGGGGCCGGCTCAGTCGGTCAGGTCCCGCACCACGGCGTCGGCGAGCAGCCGGCCGCGCCGGGTGAGCACCGCGTGCCCGTCGGCGAACGGCAGCGGCTCGACCAGCTCCTCCTCCAGCGCGCGCTGCGCCGCGGCCCGGCCCTTCTCGGTGAGCAGGGTCAGATCCAGGCCGTCGGAGATGCGCAGCTCCAGCAGGATCCGCTCGATCCGGCGGTCCTCCGGCGAGAGCACCTCGCGGGCGTGGCCGGGCGAGAGGCCGGCGTCGAGGCGCTGGGTGTAGGCGGACGGGTGCTTGACGTTCCACCAGCGGGTGCCGCCGATGTGCGAGTGCGCGCCCGGGCCGACGCCCCACCAGTGGCCGCCGGTCCAGTACAGCAGGTTGTGCCGGCAGTGCGCGTCCTCGGACACGGCCCAGTTCGACACCTCGTACCAGCGGTATCCGGCCTCGGCGAGCAGCTGGTCGGCCATCAGGTAGCGGTCGGCGTGCACGTCGTCGTCGATCATCGGCAGCTCGCCGCGCTTGATCCGGGCGGAGAGCCTGGTGCCCTCCTCGACGATCAGCGAGTAGGCCGAGACGTGGTCCGGGTAGGCCGAGATCACCGACTCCAGCGAGGCGCGCCAGTCCTGGTCGCTCTCCCCCGGCGTGCCGTAGATCAGATCCAGGTTCACCTGCTCGAACCCGGCGTCGTAAGCCCACCGGACGCACTGCTCGGCGCGGCCCGGGGTGTGCCGGCGGTCGAGCACGTCCAGCACGTGCGGACGGGCGGACTGCATGCCGAAGGAGATCCGGTTGAAGCCGCCCTCGGCCAGCTCGACCAGGTACCGCTCGTCCACCGACTCCGGGTTGGCCTCGGTGGTGATCTCGGCTTCTGCCGAGAGCCCGAACTCGGCCTTGATCGCCTTGAGCATGGCCACCAGGTCCGCCGCGGGCAGCAGGGTGGGCGTGCCGCCGCCGAAGAACACCGTCTCCACCGGCACGTAGGCCTCGCCGAGCGAGCGCCGGGCCAGCCGGATCTCCTCGATCGCGCTGTGCGCGTACCCGGCCTGGGACGCGCCCCCGCCCAGCTCGGAAGCGGTGTAGGTGTTGAAGTCGCAGTAGCCGCAGCGGGTGGCGCAGTACGGGACGTGCACGTAGAAGCCGAAGGGCTGGGACCCGAAGGATTCCAGCGATGCGGCCGGGAGCGCGCCGTCCGAGGGGACCGGATCGCCGTCGAGTTGTACGGAAGGCATTGGGACATTGTCTCAGCCGCACCGGCGGGCGGGCGAACCTTCCGGCCGACGCCGGACCGGGGCCCGGGGATTTGCCCCGATCGCACCAACGGCTGGGCCGCTCGGCTCACGCCGCTGGGCCGCTCGGCTCACCCCCGGCCGGGCATGCGGTGGAAACCCGCCGGTAACCCGTCGGGGGAGGCCGCGCGCGGGTAACGGGCTGTCCATGTCCAGTTCAGCAGCTTCAGCTTCAGCGACAGACCTACCGGTGCGGCGGCTGACGGCGGCCGACCGCACGCGGTGCAGCGCGCTCGCCGTCAGCCGGGACTGGGGGACCGAGGAGAAGAAGTGGGAACTCCTGTTCGAGTTGGGCGAGGTCTACGGGGTCGAGGACCCCGGCGGTGACCTGATCGCCACCTCCGTGCTCACCCGGTACGGGGCCGACCTGGCGGCGGTGAGCATGGTGCTGGTGGCCAAGAGCCACGAGCGGCGCGGCTTCGGCACCAAGATGGTGCGGCACGCGCTCGAGCAGGCCGACGGCTCCTGCGTGACCCTGCACGCCACCCAGCCGGGCCGGCCGCTCTACGACAAGCTCGGCTTCAAACGCTTCGCCACGGTCGAGGCGCACCTGGGCACCTTCGACCCGACCGGCGCCAACGTGGGCCGCTCGGACGAGGCGAACGCGGCCGACTACGCCGAGATCGCCCGGCTCGACCGGGACGCCTACGGCGCCGACCGGGCCGCCCTGCTGGCCCGGCTGCCGCAGCTGGCCGAGCGCATCCGGGTGCTGCGCGGCGAGGGCGGCAAGCTCACCGGCTACGGCGCCACCTGGCGCAACGGCGAGACCACGGTGGTCGGCCCGGTGGTGGCCCCGGACGTGGCCGGCGCCCGCGACCTGGTGACCGACCTGGCCGTGGACGCGGGCGGGCCGGTGCGGATGGACATCGACCACGAGGGCGACGACCTGTCCGCCTGGGCCTGCGGGCACGGCCTGCAGCCGACGTATTCGTGCACGCACATGGCGCACGGCCGGCAGGTCCCGATGGACCAGAGCCGGCTGCACGCGCCGCTGATGTGCGCGCTCGGCTAGCCGTTCAGCCAGCCGCACGGCGGCTCCACGGCAGGCGGACAGGCGCTGCGTCGCGTTCCCGGCGACGCAGCGCCCTCGTCTGCCCGGCTCCCGACGCCGCGGCCGCTACTCGGCGAAGTCCGGCACGGCCGCGCGGGCGCGCTCGTAGCGGCCCTTCGGCTCCTCCCACGCCTCCTGCCGGCCGAGCGCGGTCAGGTCGAGCAGGCCGTACGCGCCGCCGCTGTCAGTGCCCCGGGCGTAGGTCGAGTAGGTGTGGAAGATCTCGTCGCCCTCCTTCAGGAAGGCGCTGACGCCCGGCTGCTCCGAGGTCTCGCCGGCCGCGACGAACTCCGGGTGCGGCGCGTAGTTGTACTCGATCTGGCCGGCGTCCGGGTCCAGCGTCACCCGGAAGTCGCGGTTGAAGCTGGAGCCCTGCGACGAGTACCAGTTCAGGAACCAGCCGCGCTGTTCCGCGTACGCCTTGAGCTTGGGGTAGGGAGCCCGGGAGACCAGCACGTACTCCGTCTCCCGCGCGTGCAGGTGCTCGAGCAGGCCGGTCGAGAACTCGTCGATGCCGGCGGTGCAGCCCGAGCAGGCCTTGTCCCAGTCCGGGTGGAACATGACGTGCTGGAGCAGCAGCTGGCGCTTGCCGCGGAACAGGTCGGCCAGGCCGACCCGGCCCTCGGCGCCTTCGAACGCGTAATCGGCCTCGACCCGGACCATCGGCAGCCGGCGCCGGTCGGCGTTGAGCGCGTCCCGCGCGCGGGTGGCCGCCTTCTCCCGCACCAGCAGGGCCTTGCGGGCGGCGAGCCACTCCTCGCGCGAGACGACATCGGGCAGAGCCATAGTCCTCCTCCTTCAGTGCAGTCCGTTCACCTTCGCTCTCACGACGGTAACGACCGGCACTGACAGACAGGACGGGCCAGGTTTTTACTACTTCTTTGCCTTGTCCGCCGGGCTGTCGGAGTCGGAGGAGAGCGCGGCGATGAAGGCCTCCTGCGGGACCTCCACCCGGCCGACCATCTTCATCCGCTTCTTGCCCTCCTTCTGCTTCTCCAGCAGCTTGCGCTTACGCGAGATGTCGCCGCCGTAGCACTTCGCCAGCACGTCCTTGCGCATCGCCCGGACCGTCTCGCGGGCGATCACCCGGGCGCCGATGGCCGCCTGGATCGGCACCTCGAACTGCTGACGCGGGATCAGGTCCTTGAGCCGCTCGGCCATCTTCACGCCGTAGTTGTAGGAGCGGTCCTTGTGCACGATCGCGGAGAAGGCGTCGACCTTCTCGCCGTGCAGCAGGATGTCCACCTTCACCAGGTCGGCCTGCTGCTCGCCGTCCACGTCGTAGTCGAACGAGGCGTAGCCGCGGGTCTTGGACTTGAGCTGGTCGAAGAAGTCGAAGATGATCTCGCCGAGCGGCAGGGTGTAGCGCAGCTCGACCCGGTCCTCGGACAGGTAGTCCATCCCGAGCAGGTTGCCGCGGCGACCCTGGCACAGCTCCATGATCGCGCCGATGTAGTCGCTCGGGGCCAGCACGGTGGCGCGCACGGTCGGCTCGAAGACCTCGGCGATCTTGCCGTCGGCCGGGAACTCGCTCGGGTTGGTGACGATGTGCTCCTCGCGGCTCTCCATCACCACCCGGTAGACCACGTTCGGCGCGGTGGCGATCAGGTCGAGGTTGAACTCGCGCTCGAGCCGCTCCCGGATGATCTCCAGGTGCAGCAGGCCGAGGAAGCCGACCCGGAAGCCGAAGCCGAGCGCCGCCGAGGTCTCCGGCTCGTAGACCAGGGCCGCGTCGTTGAGCTGGAGCTTGTCCAGGGCGTCGCGCAGCTCCGGGTAGTCGGAGCCGTCGATCGGGTAGATGCCGGAGAACACCATCGGCTTCGGTTCCTTGTACCCGGTCAGCGCTTCGGTGGCGCCCTTGTGCTGCGCGGTGATGGTGTCGCCGACCTTCGACTGGCGCACGTCCTTCACGCCGGTGATCAGGTAGCCCACCTCGCCCGGGCCGAGGCCGTCGGCCGGCTTGGGCTCGGGCGAGATGACGCCGATCTCCAGCAGCTCGTGGGTGGCGCCGGTGGACATCATCAGGATGCGCTCGCGCTTGGAGAGATAGCCGTCCACCACCCGGACGTAGGTGACCACGCCGCGGTAGGAGTCGTAGACCGAGTCGAAGATCATCGCCCGGCTCTTGCCGGCGACGTCGCCGGTCGGCGACGGCAGGGTGCGCACCACGTGGTCGAGCAGCGCGGGCACGCCCTCGCCGGTCTTGCCGGAGACCCGCAGCACGTCCTCGGGCTCGCAGCCGATCAGCTTGGCGAGCTCCTCCGAGTACTTCTCCGGCTGCGCGGCCGGCAGGTCGATCTTGTTGAGCACCGGAACGATCGTCAGATCGTTCTCCAGCGCCATGTACAGGTTCGCCAGCGTCTGCGCCTCGATCCCCTGCGCCGCGTCCACCAGCAGGATCGCGCCCTCGCAGGCGGCCAGCGAGCGGGAGACCTCGTAGGTGAAGTCCACGTGGCCGGGCGTGTCGATCATGTTGAGCACGTGCGTGACGCCCTCGACCTGCCAGGGCAGCCGCACGGCCTGGGACTTGATGGTGATCCCGCGTTCGCGCTCGATGTCCATCCGGTCGAGGTACTGGGCGCGCATCTGCCGCTCGTCGACGACGCCGGTCAGCTGCAGCATCCGGTCTGCCAGGGTGGACTTGCCGTGGTCGATGTGCGCGATGATGCAGAAGTTGCGGATCAGCGCGGGGTCCGTCTTCGACGGCTGCGGGATGTTGGACGGCAGGGCAGGCACGCGGACAATCCATTCGACTGGTAGGGACCGCCACCATGGTCCCATAGCGAGCTTCCCGGGGAACCACCGAAGAGCTCCGCGCCGCGACGCGGGGCGAATCGGCCACGCCGTCCTCGGAGACTGGCACAATCGCCGCATGAGCCCCGTGAGCCGTAGCCGCAAGCCGAAGCGCCCCGTGAAGCCCGCGCACCATGTACCCGCCTCTCCGTACTCGCACGTGGTGGAGGAGGCCAAGGCGCTGCTCGACCCCGAGACCGAGGTGATGGACGCGGAGCTGTGGGCCTCCTTCGTCCTGGGCGGGGTGTTCGACGCCGCCTGGCGCGAGGCCGAGGAGACCGAGGACGACCCGGACGAGCTGTTCGAGCGGATGCTCGGGGAGCTGCTGGACTACCTGGCCAAGCAGAAGCGCCGGCCGGAGGCGCTGGCCGGGCTGCGCGCGCTGGTCATGGTGGGCGAGGAGTGGAGCCGGCAGGAGGCGCTGGACGCGGCCAACTGGCTGGCCGAGCAGGGGCTGAAGGAGCCGGCCTGGCTGCGCCAGGCGGAGGAGGTCAAGCCGGTCGCGGTGTTCCGGGCGGGCGACCTGTTCGGCGACGTCGGCGCGGTGAACCTGGGCTTCTCCCGGGGCGGGCAGCAGCACACCGTCTGCTGCTACGTGGCCGACCGGGGCGGTCCGGTGCTCGACCGGGTGCTGATCGTGGCCGGTTCGGCCGAGTCGCTGGCCGAGGAGATGCGGGCCGAGGACGAGGAGCAGGGCCTGCACGTGAGCCGGCTGGAGCTGGAGGCGGCGCGCACGCTGCTGGCCGAGGCGGTCGACCGGCTGCTGTCCGAGGGCCCGGACGATCCGGAGGAGTTGGCCGAGCTGGCCGAGGAGGCCGGGCTCGACCCGGAGGAGCTGGAGATGACCAGCCCGGTGGGCCTGTGGCCGCTGGTGGCGGCCCGGCTCGACTTGCTGCCCGAGCCGCCGGTGGCGCAGACCGCGGTGGGCAGCGCCGAGGACGTGCACGAGACGGTGGCCGCGTTCCTGGGCTCGGGCCCGGCCGCGGACCTGGACCGGGACTTCGCCGGCGCGTTGGCCACCGTGATGGCCGACGCCGCGGCGCTGAGCGACCGGACCGCGGTGGGCTTCGGGCCGCAGAGCCTCGGCGGCTTCCTGCTCGAGGAGTTCGCCGAGTCGATCGTGCTCACCGACGCCGAGCTCATCGAGGCGCGCGCGGTGATCCCGGCCTGGGCCGAGTTCACCAACGGCCGGCGCGGCTTCGGCGAGGAGGGCATGCGGCTGTGGCGCGAGGCGCTGCCGCAGCTGCTCGAGGCCTTCGTGGACGTCTACGAGGACCCGGAGATGGCCGCCCTGCGCGCGGAGTTCGAGGCGGTGCCGGTGCGCGAGTACCAGGTCAACGCCGGTGCGGACCTCTCTGAGCTGCTGGCCCAGCTGGTGGCCGAGGCGCGCAGTGCCGAGGGCCTCGACGACGAGGACGAAGACGAGGACGAGTAACGAGACGGAGAACCGGCGGACGCCGTCGGCGGGTCGGAGATAGGGTCGTTCGACATCATGATGAAGCTGCTGCACGCCGCGGACCTGCACATCGACAGCCCGCTGCGCGGGCTCGAGCGCTACCCGGACGCCCCGGCCGACCTGTTGCGCGGCGCCACCAGGCGGGCGACCGAGAACCTGGTGGCGCTGGCCCGGTCGGAACGGGTGGACGCCGTGCTGCTGGCCGGCGACGTCTTCGACGGGGACTGGCGCGACTTCGAGACGGCGCTGTTCTTCCGGCGCCAGCTGGTCGCGTTGGAGGAGGCCGGGATCCCGGTCTACCTGGTCTCCGGGAACCACGACGCGGCCAGCCAGATCAGCAGGACCCTGTCGTACCCGGCGAACGTCACCGTGTTCGACACCCTGCGCCCGCAGACCGCGCGCCCGGCGGCCGACGCGGGCTTCGTCGTGCACGGGCAGGGCTACGCCCGCCGGGACGTGACGGAGAATCTCGCCGTCGGCTACCCGGCGGCGATCCCGGGCCTGTTCAACATAGGTCTACTGCACACCGCGCTGACCGGCCGGGACGGGCACGACCGGTACGCGCCGTGCACCGAGCAGGAGCTCACGGCGCTCGGCTACGACTACTGGGCGCTCGGCCACGTGCACACCCGTGAAGAGGTCTCCACCGCGCCGCACATCGTCTTCCCGGGCAACATCCAGGGCCGGCACGCGAAGGAGGACGGGCCCAAGGGCTGCACGCTGATCACCGTCCGACCGGGCCGGACCGAGCTGGAGCACCGGGATCTGGACGTGGTGCGCTGGGCCCGGCTCGAGGTGGACGCGAGCGGCGCGGCCGATCTGGACGAGGTGTGCGCCCTGGCCCGGGAAGAACTCGACCGGGCGCGGGCCGAGGCGGGCAAGCCGCTGGCCGCGCGGATCGTGGTGGTGGGCCGTTCCGAGGCGCACGCGGAGCTGTGGCGGGAGCGCGAGCGGCTCGGCGCCGAACTGCGCGCGCTCGCCCAGGATTACGACGACGTGTGGCTGGAGAAGGTGCGCGCCGCCACGTCGCCGCCGCAACTGGCCACGGACCCGGCTGAAGAAGGCGCCGGCGCGGGCGAACTGGTCCGGGGGATCCTGCAGACCGCGCGGGAGCTGCGCGCGGACGAGGACTCGCTGCGCAAGGCGATCGAGAAGAGCGACCTGTGGGGCAAGCTCCCGCCCGAGGCGCGCGGCCGGGACCGGCTCGACGTCACGGATGCGTCGTGGTGCGGGCAGCTGCTCGACGAAGCCTCCGATCTGCTCACCGCGCTGCTGGAGGAGAAGTCGGCATGAGGATCAGAAGCCTGAATCTGGTCCGCTACGGCCGGTTCACCGATCGCGCCCTGGACTTCTCCGCACCCGGCCTGCACGTGGTCGTGGGGGCGAACGAGGCGGGCAAGTCGACGCTGCGCTCCTCGGTCGGCGAACTGCTCTACGGCATCCATCCGCAGACGAAGCTCGACTTCCTGCACGCCATGCAGGATCTGCGGATAGACGCGGTCTTACAGGGTACTGACGGCACCGTGCTCGAAGTGGTGCGGCTGAAGAAGAACAAGGACCCGCTGCGCACGCCGGACGACCAGCCGCTACCGCAGGGGACGCTGGAGAGCCTGCTGGCCGGTGTCGACAAGGACGACTTCCTCCACGTGTTCGCCCTCGATCACGAGGAGGTGCGGGCCGGTGGGCAAGCGCTACTCAAGGGCGAGGGGGACCTCGGCGAGGCCCTGTTCGAGAGCCGGTCGAGCGCACGGCTGACCTCGATCCAGGAGCGACTGCGCGAGCAGTACAAGGACCTTTACACTTCGCGCGGCAAGAACCAGCCGCTCAATCTGCTGCTGGGCACGAACGGCCGCGTGGCTCAAGCGAAGCGCGAACGCGAGTCGGCGCTGCTCGATCCGCGCGAGTACCAACGGATCCGGGACGCGGCGGAGCAGGCGCGCGCCGACCTGCTGGAACTGACCGGCACACTGCGCGCGGACCAGACCGAGCTGAATCGGATGCGTCGGATCCGCCAGGCCTACACGGCCGTGAGCGAGCGCACGCGGCTGGCGAACGACCGCGCCGCGCTGCTGCTGCAAGGCACGGCGGCACCGGCCCATGCTCAGGACACTTACAGCGAACTCGACAAGGACCGCAGGGCTCTGACCGACGGCGAAGGCGCGGCACACAGCGAACTCGAGAAGATCGAGACGCAGCTCGCCGAGCTCCAGCTGCGCGCGGAAGCCGCCGGCGTGCTCACCAGTGAGGGTGCGTCATCGGGCCCTGAGTACGTCGCCCGGCTCGAGGATCTGCTGGTGCAGGTGGAGGATCTGCGCGACACCGGTCGGGAAGCCGACGTGCGCTGGGATGAGGCACGCAAGACGGTCCTCAAGCGCGAGCAGGAGCTGGCCAGGCACGAGGCCGCTTTCGCCGAACTGGCCGCTCCGGTGGATTCGACTGCGCTGCGCGCCGGACTGAGGGCACTGCCGGAAGGGCTGACCGCTCGGGTCGAAAGCCTTCGCCGGCAAGCGGATGCGGCGCAGAAGAAGCTGGCGACGGCGCGCAAGCGGCACACTCGCTTCGCGCTGCCGGAAGAGCTCGGCGCGCTGCCGATGCCGGGCGAGCGCGAGTTGGCGGCGCAGCTCAAGCGGATCGCCGAGGCCGAGGCTCGGTTGGCTGAGGCCACTCGCCGGCTCGACGAGGAGACCGCGCGGGAGCGCGAGCAGCGACGCACACTGGACAACTTCCTCGCGCAGGACCCGCCGCCGTCCGAGGAGGACCTCGAGCAGATCAGGGCTCGGCGAAACCAGCTGTGGACCCGACTGCGGCCGAGCCTGTTGGAGGGCAACGCATCTTCGTCGCCGGAGTTCGTGCCCGAATACGAGGCGGCCGTCTCAGCCGGGGACGAGACGGCAGACCGGATGCGCCGCGAGGCTCAGCGCCTGGCCGAGCGGCGCGGGCTGGAACTGGCCGTGCGGGAGTCCGCGGATCGCGTCGTCGAACTCGATGATGCTCTCGCGGTGGCGCGAGCTGCCCGGGACGAACTCGACATCGACTGGCGGCGGCTGTGGGAGCCCAGTGCCATCGCCTCGCCGGCACCGGAAGCTGCGGACGACCTGATGCGCGCATGGGCGGAGCTGCGCGAACTCGCCGACGCGCACGCCCAGCACCTCCTCGATCTCACGGCTGACGAAGCAGCGTCCGACACCCATGCCGCACGCCTGCGCGTGCTGTTGACCGAAGCCGGAGTGAGCAATGTCAGCGCCAGCCTCAGCCTGCCGGAGCTGCGCGAACTCGCGGACCAGCGGGAGACGCGGCTGGCCGAAGCCGCGCGCGAGCACGCGGCGGGGATCGCCAAGATCAGCGACGTGCGGGCCGAACTCGGCGAAGCGCAGCGCGAAGAGAGCGAGATCGCAGAGTTCGTCGAAGGCATCAAGCGAGCCTGGGCGCAGCTGACCGCCGCGCACGGCGTCGACGGCACTCCGGACGTCGTCAAGACTGCGATCGAGCGGATGCTCAAGGTCGAAGAGGACCGGTCGCGGCTGCACGCGCAGCGCGAGGACCTCGGCTCGGCGCTGCGCAAGACGCAGGAGCAGCAGGAGCGGACGCAAGCCGACTTCCAGCGGCTGCTGGGCGAATGCGGAGCCGAATCAGAGGACGATCTCCGCGAGGCCATCGCCCGCGGCACGCAGCTGCGCCGCATCGAGGACCGGCTGGAGTCGGTGCTGACCGCGTTGGACGGGCAGGGCTTGAGCATCGAGCAGCTCGAGCGTGAGGTGGCCGAGCACGATGTGGACGAACTCGACGCGCTGATCGCCGAGCGGGAGAAGACCGTCGAAGCACTCGACGACACCCGCGCCGCGAAGAACACCGAGCTGGCGCAACGCGAACAGGACCTGCGCCGGATGGACGGTTCGGCCGCGGCGGCCGAGAAGGCCGAAGCCGTGGAACAGGAACTGGCCTCCGTCGTCGCCCACAGTCAGGAGTACCTGCGGCTCTACCTCGCCGAACGTCTGCTGCTGGAGAACATCGAGACCTACCGCCAGCAGCACCAGGGGCCCGTGCTCAACCGGGCCCAGCAGGTCTTCGCCGAGCTCACCAGCGGCCGTTTTGCACAGCTTGTGGACGACACCGGCCCCGACGGCAAGGCCGTGCTGCGCGCACGGCGTGCGGCAGACGGCGGCGCGGACGGCGCGCTCGTCGGCGTCGAGGGGATGAGCGAAGGCACCCGCGACCAGCTGTACCTCGCCCTGCGGCTGGCCACCCTGGAGCGGTACGCCGACGAGGGCCGGGCGATGCCGCTGCTGCTCGACGACGTGCTGATGACTTTCGACGACGGGCGCTCGGCCGCGGCTCTGCGCGTGTTCGACGAGCTGTCCGAGCGGTTCCAGGTGATCCTGCTCACCCACCACACGCACCTGATCGACGTCGCGGCCGGAGTGCTGCCGGCCGAGCGCCTGCACGTCCACCGCGTCGGGTAGCCGGGTGGGGCTTGCTCTGGGCGCGAGGCGGCCGGAACGACCTTCGGCCGCTGGTAGACTGGCGATCGCGTGGCCTCGTAGTGCGGTGTTGCCAGCCTGAGCAACCAGTGGTGATCAGACACCGCACGGTCGGCCCCGAACGGGAGATCCGGCTCGCCGCGCTTACCACGGAGTTCCAACAGAAGAGGCTGTCTCACACTCATGGCTAACATCAAGTCGCAGATCAAGCGGATCAAGACCAACGAGAAGGCCCGGCTGCGCAACAAGGCGTACAAGTCCGAGCTGAAGACGGCGATCCGCCGCACCCGCGAGGCCGTCGCCGCCGGCGACCTGGCCAAGGCGCAGGAGGCGGCCGCGTTCGCGTCCCGCAAGCTGGACAAGGCCGTCTCGAAGGGCGTCATCCACGCCAACCAGGCCGCCAACAAGAAGTCCGCGCTGGCCAAGGCCGTCAACACGATCAACGCCTGATCTGGCTGATCTCCCCGAGGCCCCGCCGTCCGATTCGGACGCGCGGGGCCTCGGTCGTTCTCCGGACGCGTCCTAGAGGGTGAGCACCAGCTTCTCCAGCGCGTAGCCCGGATCCGCGCCGGCGCCCTTGACCGCCGCGTCGGCCGCGGCGACCGCGCGCATCGCCGTGGCCAGCCGGGCCGGATTCCAGCTGCGGGCCTGCTTGCGCAGCTTGTCCACCTGCCACGGCGGCAGCCCCAGGTCGCGCGCGCCGCCGCCGGACGCCGCGACCTTGCCGAGCCGGCGCAGCCCGGTGGCCAGCGCGCTCACGATCAGCACCGGCGCGACGCCGGTGTCGAGCGCGAACCGCAGCTGCTCCAGCGCCTCGTAGCGCCGGCCCTCGATCGCCAGGTCCGCGATGGTGAAGCCGGAGACCTCGGCGCGCCCCTGGTAGTAGCGCGCCACCACCGACTCGTCCACCGTGCCCTCGGTGTCCGCGGCCAGCTGGCTCACCGCCGCGGCGAGCTCGCGCAGATCCGAGCCGATCGCGTCGGCCAACGCGCGGGCGGCCTCGTCCGTCACCGCGCGCTTGGACCGGCGGAACTCGCTCTTGACGAAGCCGACCCGGTCCCCCGGCTTGGTCAGCTTCGGGCAGTCGACCACGTTCGGCTTGTGCTTGCGCACCGCGTCCAGCAGCGCCTTGCCCTTGGCGCCGCCGCTGTGCACCAGCACCAGCACCGTGGTGTCCGCCGGGTCGCCTAGGTAGCGGGTGACCTCGGTCGCCTGATCTGCCGTCAGATCCTGCACCGCGCGCAGGATCACCACCTTCGCCTCGCCGAACAGCGAGGGCGAGACCAGCTCGGCGAAGGAGCCCGCGGCGAGCTGCCCCGGGGCGGTGTCGCAGATCTCCACGGCCGGGTCGGCCGCCCGGGCCGCGGCCACCACCTCGGCCACGGCCCGGTCGGCGAGCAGCTCCTCCGGGCCGGTGACCAGGGTGAGCGGGGGAACCGTCACGCCCCCGCCTCACTCGCCTCCGCGTCGGCCGCCGCGGTCTCGGCGCCCTCCGCGTCCGCCGGGTCGAGCACGCCGACCGTGGCGCACACCCACGCCAGCGCGAAGGCCTCCTGCCGCCAGGCGTCGTAGCGCCCCGACTTGCCGCCGTGGCCGGCCGACTCCATGTCGGTCTTGAGCAGGATGTCGGAGGTGCTCCCGTTCAGCGCCGTCACCCTCAGCCGGGCGACCCACTTGGCCGGCTCGTGGTACCCGACACGCGTGTCGTTCACGCTGGTGCGCACCAGTATGGCCGGGTAGTGCACCGGCTCGACGTTCTCGTACGGGCTGTAGGACTTCATGTAGGCGTAGACCTCGGCCGACTCGAGCGGGTTGCCCCACTCCTCCCACTCCATCACCGTCAGCGGCAGGCTCGGGTCCAGGATGGTGTTGAGCGCGTCCACGAACGGGACCTCGGCCAGCACGCCGTGCCACAGCTCCGGCGCCAGGTTCGCGGCCGCGCCCATGAGCAGGCCGCCGGCCGAGCCGCCGCGCGCGATCAGCCGCTCCGGCGAGGTCCAGCCCTGCTCGACCATGGCCCGGCCGGCCGCCACGAAGTCGGTGAAGGTGTTGCGCTTGTGCAGCAGCTTGCCCTGCTCGTACCAGATCCGGCCCATCTCGCCGCCGCCGCGCACGTGCGCGATCGCGAACACGAACCCGCGGTCGAGCAGGCTCAGGCGGGCCACCGAGAAGTACGGGTCGATCGACGACTCATAGGAGCCGTACCCGTAGAGCAGGCAAGGCGCATTGCCGTCGGGCACCAGGCCCTTGCGATGCACCACCGAGACCGGGACCTTCGTGCCGTCCTCGGCCGTGGCCCATACCCGGCGCTGCTCGTACTCGTCCGGGTCGAACCCGCCGAGCACCGGAGTGCGCTTGAGCAGCGTCAGCTCGCCGGTCGAGATCTCGTAGTCGTACACGGACGAAGGCGTCACCATCGAGGTGTAGCCCAGTCGCAGCCGGTCCGAGTGGTACTCCGGGTTGGCCCCGGTGCCCACGGTGTAGATCGGCTCCTCGAAGGCGATCGGCACGCCGACGGCGCTCGGCACCCCGTCCTCGAACGGGTGCACGGCCACGCCGGTCAGGCCGTCCTTGCGGTAGGAGACCACGAAGTGGTCGGCGAACACCTCGGCCTCCACCAGCCGCACGCCCGCGTCGTGCGGGATCAGCGGCGTCCACTCGCCCGGCTCGCCGATCGGCGCCGTGGCCAGCTCGAAGTTCTCGCCGCCCGCGTTGTGCACGACGAACAGCACGTCGCGCGACGCGTCGTCCGGGTGCGCCCAGTGGTCCACCGAGTACTCGACGCCGGTCTCGCGCGCCCGCACGAGCCGGAACTCGCCGAGCGGGGCGTCGGCCGGCAGCAGCCAGGACTCGCTGGTGATCTTCGAGCCGAGCTCGATCCCGATGTAGCGCTCGCTGCGGGTGAGCCCGACCCCGAGCCAGAACTTCTCGTCGGACTCCTCGTAGACCACCACGTCCTGCTCGGCCGGGGTGCCGATGACGTGCCGCATCACCCGGTAGGGCCGCCAGGCCTCGTCCGCGACCGTGTAGAAGAGCACGGAGTTGTCGATCGACCAGGCCGTCGAGTAGTGCACGTCCGGGATGACGTCGGCCAGATCGGCTCCGGTGGCGAGATCCCGCACCCGCAGGGTGAAGCGCTCATCGCCGTCGAAGTCGGTCGAGTACGCCAGCAGGCGGTCGTCCGGGGAGAGGTCGTAGGAGCCGAGGGAGAAGAAGTCGTGCCCCTCGGCCAGTACGTTCCCGTCCAGCAGGATCTGCTCGCCGGGCAGCGCCGAGCCGTCCTCGGACAGCTCCGGCGGGTTCGGCCCGGAGGCCGCGAGCCGGCAGTGAATGCCGTACTGCTTGCCCTCCTCGGTCCGGGAGTAGTGCCACCAGTCGCCCTTGCGCTCCGGCACGGACAGGTCGGTCTCCTTGGTGCGCCGCTTGATCTCCTGGAAGATCCGCTCGCGCAGTCCCGCCTGCCCGGCCGTGGCCTCGGTGGTGAACGCGTTCTCCGCTTCGAGGTAAGCGGTGGTGTCCTTGTCGTCCTTGTCGATCAGCCAGTAATAGGGGTCCACAACTAGGTCGGAGTGCTGGACACGCTCATGCGGCACGGTTTTGGCGACGGGTGGCTTCATAGGTCGATCCTAAGACCCGGACCCGACAGCCGACCCGAATATCGCCACGGCGCGTGGAGCGCGCTCCGGCTCAGTACTGCGGGGGCTGCAGCACCGCCGCCAGCTGCTCGCCCTGCTTGCCCGGCATCATCGTGGCCACCATCGAGCCGTCGGTGAAGTGCAGCTCCGCCCGCGGCGTACGCCCGTGCTTGAGAGCCTCCTTGCCGCCCTCCAGCCGCACGCCGGCGATCGCCGTGCGCGGTACCGCGTAGACGAGGCGCATGGCGGCTCCGCCGAGCCGAGCACCACGGAAGACGAGGTAGCGCTGGTTGGTGACGGCCCCGTAGGCGCCGGGACCGTAGTCCTCGGAGGTGGCCCGGATGTAGCGGATGAGCCAGCCCGCCTGGCTCACCCAGCCGCCGACGAACACCGGCCCGGCCAGCGCCTTGAACATCGCGTCGGTGGCCTTCTCGGCGAGCTTCTCGGAGAGCGCCTCGCCCGGGGCCACCGCCCACTTGATGCCGCGGTTCATCTTGCCGCTGGCCCGGTTGATGTCGCCGAGCAGGTGGTGCTGGCCCTCGATGGCGATCTTCAGCTCGTGCGGCGTCTCCTCGATGGTGGAGTCGAGCTTGAGCATGAAGCCGTAGAAGACCTGCTCGCCCGGCTGCAGGAAGGGGCCGGCGCCGGTGAGGAAGGCGTCGCGCACCTTGGGCAGGTTCGGCGGCGGCGGGAACGAGACCGGCGCGCCGCCGGACTGGTCCATCGGCGGCAGAGTCGCCGAGGACTGGGAGGAGGAGGGCGAGAACTGCTGCGGGATCTGCGGGGCGGGCGGCTGCTGCGGCTGCGGATACTGCGGCTGCTGTTGCGGCGGGGCCGGCGGGGCCATCGGCGCCTGGACGGCGCCGGAGCTCTGGCCGAACGGCGGGACGTAAGCCTGCTGCGGCGGGGGCTGCTGCTGGAACTGCGGCTGAGGCTGCTGCTGCTGCTGGGGCGGAGCGTAGGGCTGCTGCGGCGGGGCGTACTGCTGCGGGTAAGGCTGCTGCGGGTACTGCGGGGGCGGCGGAGCGTACTGCTGCGGAGCCGGGGGCTGCGGCGGGTAGGGCTGCTGCGGATACTGCGGCTGCGCGTACTGCTGCTGCGCGTACTGCTGCTGCTGTGGGTACGGCTGCTGGGGCATCGGCGGCGGGTACGCGGGGGCCGGGTACTGCGGCTGCGGGTATTGCTGCGGCGGGTAAGGCTGCTGCGGATACTGCGGCTGCGCATACTGCTGCGGCGGCACGTACTGCTGCTGCGGCGGCGGGGCGTACTGAGCCGGCGCGCCGTAATGAGGGGCCTGATGGCCTGGCGCCGCGACTGGCTGCTGCGGCGCGTCGACCGGTTCCGGCTCAGGTGTCCACTGCTGCGGGAACTGCTGAGCCGACTGGTCCATGACCCCACCCGTAATCTCTAGACAATGAACTGATTCAAAGCCATCCGAGTCTAGAGATTGGACTACATACGGGCAAGGGGGCTGACATGGACCGGATGCTCCGCGTGACTCCGACGGCCGCGACGGCTGTGGCCGCGGCGCCGCTCGGACGGCGTCGGCTCAGCCGTCGGGACGACGCCGTCGCCCTTGGCCGCGCTCACCGGGATCGGCGCGCTCGGGCCGTCGGGAGCGCCGATGAGCACCATTCCGTCGACGTCGGTGCGCAGGACCCGGGCGCCGTCCGCGCCGGCCAGGTACACCGTGCGCGGCGAGGGGTGGCCGTACGGGTTGCCCGCGCCCACCGAGATGACGCTGACGCTCGGGTGCACCGCCGCGAGGAACGCCGGGTCCTGATTCGCGCTGCCGTGGTGCGGGACCTTGAGTACGTCGGCGGCGAGGTACTGCGCCCGATCCGCCAGCAGGATCTGCTGTACCGGCGTCTCGATGTCGCCCGTGAGCAGGATCCGCAGCGGGCCCTTGCCGGCCTCGACGGTCAGGGCCATGACGATGGAGGAGTTGTTGGGGCCCGAGTTCTCGCCCGGTCCGTCCTCGGCCATGCCGCCGCCGGGCCCCGCCATGCCCGGCATGCCGCCCGAGCCCCTGGCGTCGCCGCCTTCCGACGGCGTGAGCGGATGTCCGGCCTGCGGCCACAGCACCCGCCAGGACAGCGGCCCGATCGTGCGCTGCTCGTCCGGCATCACCCGGGCGACCGGGATCCCGGCGGCCGCGGCGATCCGGCGCACCTGGTCCGCCCCCGAGGGCGGATCGTCCACCGTCGTGGTCTCGATCGCGCCGACGCTGCGGCCCTTGATCAGTCCCGGCAGGCCGTCGATGTGGTCGGCGTGGAAGTGGGTGAGGATGACCAGCGGGATCCGGGTGATGCCCAGCCGCGTCGCGCAGGCGTCCTCCTTCGCCGCGTCCGGGCCGGTGTCCACGGCCACCGCCTCGCCGGGGCCGAGCGCCAGGAAGAGCGCGTCGCCCTGGCCGACGTCGCAGGCGGCCAGGATCCAGGGCGCCGGTGCGCCCGGCGGCGTGCACTGGCGCAGCAGGAGCACTGTGCCGAGCAGCGTCACCGTCAGCAGGCAGACGAGCGCGATCGTCGAGAATCCGCCCTGCTTTCGGTACCGGCCTGTCAGCTCCCCTCCGGACGTCAGGCCGCTCGTCCCCGCCGCGCCGCTCGCGCCCTTGGCCGTAGGCCGGTCGTGGGCGCCGCGCGAGCGAACGCGTGGGTCACCCATTCAGATCACCGAGAGGGCCATTGCGTTGCATGGCGCGGCAAAGTTTTACTCCGAGCGCGTAAACGAACAGGAGCGCGAAGCACCCGACCGCCCCGTTCGGCCACGGCACGGCGGCCCCGGGAATGCCCGCGATCATGCGCGCTACCAGGCAGATCCAGCGGGTGGGCCACTGCGCCAGCCACGCCGCGGCGGGTCCGGCGGGCGGGAAGAGCGCCTCGGCGGCCATGGCGGCCACGCCGAGCACGGTCGCGGGCGGCGCGGCCGGAACCGCTAGAACGTTCGCAGGCACCGAGAGCAGGGGCAGCCGGCCGGTGAAGGTGACCAGCAGCGGCTCGCAGTAGAGCTCCGCGGCCGCCGTGAACGCCGCGGCGGTCGCGATCGGGTTCGGCACGCCGCGGATGATCAGGCGGTCGCGCCAAGCCGGCGCGCTGATGAGCAGCCCCGCGGTGGCCGCGACGGACAGGATGAAGCCGTAAGCATTGGCCAGCCAGGGATCGAGGAGCAGCAGGATCAGCGCCGCGCCCGCCGTGGCGGTCAGCCCGCGGAAGCGCCGTCCGGTCGCCAGCGCGGTGCTGGCGAGCAACGCCGTCACCGTCGCCCGGACCATCGGCGGCCCGGGCCGGGCCAAGGCGGTGAAGCCGAGCGCGAGCAGCGCGCCGAAGAAGGCGAGAGCGCGGGCGCGCAGCCCGATCCGCTTGGCCAGCGGCAGCATCGCCGCGCTCACGAACATCAGGTTCTCCCCGGATACGACCGTCAGAAAGCTCAGCCCGGCGGTCTTGAGGTCTGCGGCGGTCTGCGGCGGTACGGCCGACGTGTCGCCGAGAGTGAGCGCGGGCAGCACCCCGGCCGGCTCCGGCGGCAGTCCGGCGACCGCTCGGCGCAGATCGGCGCGCAGCGAGCCGGCGAGGCGCTGCAGCAGGTCCGGGCCGCCGATGATCTGCGGGGCCTGATTCGCCAGGATCGTTGCGGTATCAGGGGAATCCGGGTCGCGCGGCGTGGCGAGGCGGCCGCTGAGGCGGATGCGCATCGACGGCAGCATCGCGGTCCACGCGGCGGTGTTCTGCGGAACTCGGGCGAAGGCGAGCACAGTCGCCTTCGCCCGCACTCGGTAGTCGTGGCCTCGATCCCCGTCGCCCGCTTGGGATTGCAGTTCCTCGATGCGGACGGGGATCAGAATCACGTTCTTGACGATCTTCGGGTCGCCGGTGACGGTGGCGTCGATCCGGGCATGCGCGCCGGACGCCGCGAGCACCGCGATCGGCCCGCCCCGTACCGCGTCCGCGCGCAGCGCAGCCGCGGTGGTGAGGACCGCGCCGACCAGCAGCGCCGCTCCGATCGGCAGCAGTACGACAGTGCCCGCATATCGACCCGGCACGCACAGGCAGCCGATGCCGGCGACGAAGACCGCGCCGGCCAGCACGTACGCGTCGACGCCGGGGAGGCTCAGCCCGAGCCGGGTGCCGACCAGGCCGGCGCACACAGGAGCCAGCAGCCGCAGATCGGGGACGTTCTTGCGCGGGCTCACAGCGCGAGCAAGGGTTCGACGGTCTGGAAGCGAGCGCCGCCGAAACCGCTGACCTGCTGCAGATCGTCGACGCTGCGGAAGGGACCGTGCTCGTTGCGGTAGTCGAGGATGCGCTGGGCGAGCGCCGGTCCGATACCCGGCAGCTGTTCGAGGTCTGCCAAGCTCGCCGAGTTCAGCCGCACCGGCGTGACCACCCCGCCGCCGCGCCCCTTGCCGCCGCGGCCCTGCGGCGCCGCGCCGGACGGATTCGGCGGCGGGCTGACGCCGACCAGGATCTGCTGGCCGTCGACGAGCACCTGGGCCTGGTTGAGCGTGGTCAGGTCGGTGCCCGGCCGCGCGCCGCCGGCCGCCGTGATCGCGTCGATCACCCGCGAGCCGGCCGGCAGCGTCCGCACCCCGGGTCGCGACACCTTTCCCTCCACGTCGACGACGACGCTCGGGCCCGCGTCGGCCCCGCCGGCCGGCACCGGACCGCCGTCGATCTGCGGGAGCGGCAGCGGCGTCGGCCGGCCCTGCGGCTGCTCGGGGGCGGGCCGGGGCGGCGGCAGCTCGGGCAGCGGAGCCGCGTCGCCGCTGTCCGTGCCCTGCGCCGCCGGGCGGGTACGTGCGACGGACAGCTCGTGCGGGCGGTCGCGCAGCCAGCTCCAGCCGCCGAGGACGAGCGCGGCCAGCAGCACGCTGACGGCGAGCACGACGGCGGTGGTGCGGTCCATGCTCCAGCGACCGCGCAGCGTGGCCGGCAGCCGGTCGGCGACGGCGGCCCGCCACCTCTCGGCCCGCGTCGGCGCGGCCCCGCCGACCTCAACGCCCGCCACGAGCGTCGAGCCGGTGCCCGCACCGCCCGCACCGCTGCCCGTGGCCCCGGCGCCGTCGCCGGCGGGCGTGGGCGCGAGCAGGGGCTCGGGCGTCGCCCATCGCCAGTGGTTGTCCTGATCCGTCATGGCCACGACGCTAGGCGCGGCTCCCGGCGGCGGGCGAGGCCGGATTGGCCGACTGTGGACAAACCCCGCCTGTGGATAAAGGGCGACGCCCGAAGGGAGGGACGATTCGTAGGACTATGACGCCGATTGAGCGAGTAGTCGGGCGCCGCGCCTCCTGTCTGGTGAGCGATCTTCGGCTATCGTGCGATTTATGAGTGGCCCGACGGTGGTGGTGACGGACTCGACGGCGTGCCTGGCGCCGGAGCGTGCGGCTGCGGCGGGGATCGTCGTGGTGCCGCTCCAGGTGGTGGTGGGCGACGAGACCTTCACCGAGGGCACCCCGGACGCCCAGCACGCGCTGATGAACGCGCTGCGGCGGCGGCTGCCCGCGACGACCTCGCGCCCCTCCCCCGAGCAGTTCGCCGCCTGCTACCGCGCGCTGGCCGAGCAGGGCGCCGGCGGCATCGTCTCGGTGCACCTGTCCGAGCAGCTCTCCGCGACCGGCGAGGCGGCCCGGCTGGCCGCCAAGGGCGCCCCCGTGCCGGTCGAGGTGGTCGACTCGCACAGCGTGGGCATGGGCCTCGGCTACGCCGCGCTCTCCGCCGCCCGCCTCGCCGCCGACGGCGC
Organism: Actinospica robiniae DSM 44927; assembly: GCF_000504285.1. Classification (NCBI taxonomy): domain Bacteria; kingdom Bacillati; phylum Actinomycetota; class Actinomycetes; order Catenulisporales; family Actinospicaceae; genus Actinospica; species Actinospica robiniae. Next base: position 5,300,837 of record NZ_KI632511.1, read on the forward strand.
CGGCCCGCTGCTGTGCGCCGACGTCGCGTCCAAACGGGCGACCATGACCACGATCCTGTTCTACGTCGACACGCTGGAGTACCTGCGCCGCGGCGGGCGCATCGGCAAGGCCGAGGCCTTCGTCGGCTCCGCGCTCGCGGTCAAGCCGCTGCTGCACCTGGTCGACGGCCAGGTCGCGCCGCTGGAGAAGGTGCGCACCGCGGCCCGCGCCCTGGCCCGGATCGAGCAGGTCGCGGTGGAGCGCGCCGGCGACGGCCCGGTCGACGTGGCCGTGCACCACCTGCACTCGCTCACCCGCGCCGAACTGCTCGCCGAGCAGCTCCGCGGCCGGCTGCCCGGCCTCGGCGAGCTGGCCATCAGCGAGGTCGGCGCGGTCATCGGCGCGCACGCCGGGCCGGGCGTGCTCGGCGTGGTCATCTCGCCGCGCGTGCTCGGGCCTTAGGAGCGGGCCGGCTAACCGGCCTCCACCGCGCTCGAGGGCGCGAGCTCGCCGATCAGGGCCTCGGTGCGCGGGTGCAGCTCGCGCACGCCGTGCACCCGCCAGGTGCGGTCGCGCAGGTCTGCGATCGCCCGGGCCAGCCGCTCCGCGTCTCCGGTGGCGAAGACGGCGCGCAGCAGGCCGCGCCAGAGCTCCTCGTCCTCGGGGCTCGCCCGCAGGCCTGCCTCGACGGCTGCGATGGCCCGCTCGGCGGCGCCGTTGGCGATGCGGGCGTCGGCGAGGCGCAGGGCGGTGTCGGCAATCGTCGCGGGGATCTGCGCCTCGACGATCTCGTAGGCCAGCCAGCCGTAGCGGCCCTTGGCCCGGTTGGCCAGGAACCTTCCGCGCACCAGGTCGAGGGCGGCGTTGAGCAGGTGGTCGAGGTGCACCGGGGACTGCAGGTTCACGTCGTAGAGCGCGCGCGACTGCAGCGACTCGAACAGGTCCCAGTCCGACCACACGTAGCGGCCGAGGCGGATCCGGCCGTCGGCCTCGATCAGCAGGTTCGGGGCCCCGTGCGGGTCCGCACCGAGCCAGTCGCCGAGCCGGTCCACGGTCGCGCGGGCGACGTCGGCGGTGGTGCCGCGGGGCCACAGGGCCGCGGCGAGCACGCTCGGGTGCACGCCGTCGCGGTGGTGCAGCAGGAACACCAGCGCCTCGTTGAGCAGCGGGAGCCGCTCGGTGTCGGCGAACTCGCCGAACCTGGTGCCCACGGTCTCGAGCTCGCCGAGCACCCGCACGAACACCGACGGCTGCTCGTCCGGCAGCGGCCCGGTGTAGCCGACCCCGGTCACCCGCGCCATCCCGCCGCCCCCGCCGCTCAGCGGCACGCCCTCGACGTCGCCGACGGCCCGGAACAGGCCCAGGATCGCCGCGTACTGGTCCGCCGGCAGCAGCTGCGCCTTGGCTTCGAGGCCGAGCCTGGACTCGCGCACGACGCCTGAGTCGTCGATGTCGAGCCGGCCCGCCGCGCCCGCGACGTCCGCGCCCACCACGAAGCCCATGCCGACGCGGGTGGTCTTCGGCGCGATCGAGATCAGACGGCTGAGAAGGGCCGGATGCGGCTCCTCGGCGATCAGCACGAAGTGCGGGGCGAAGGATCCGGCCTGGGTGGCGCGGGCCCGGGAGCCGAGGATCGAGTCGAGGCCGGCCGCCGAGAGCGCCTCGGCCCGCTGGGCGGCTTCGGCCTCGAGCACGGGCAGGATCTCGTCGAGCAGCTTCACGTGCTTGACCCGGGCCGGGGCCAGCGGCGAGAGGTCGCCCGGGAAGCCGACCAGGGTCACCGACATCCGGTCCGACCAGGCGTTGGTGGCGAGCTCGACGGCCATGGCCGAGATCATCGCCGAGACCTTCTCGGCCGGGCCGCACACCGCGAGCACGCCGGGGACGGCCTCGAGGTCCACCAGGATCCGCTCGTCCCCGCGCTCTCCGCCGCTGCCGATGGACACCAGGCCGGGGTACGGGGCGAAGCGCACCCGCGCGGCGTCCCCGTCGACCTGGCCGATGGCCGGCCGCGGGAAGTTCCAGGACCGGCCGTCGGCCGCGGTGAACCAGGGCAGCGGCGCCTGCTCGGGGGCGGTCGGGTCGGCGGGCTCGTCCAGCATCAGCTCGATGCCCTGCGCCCGCAGCCGCAGCCCGGCGGCCGGGGGCAGCGGCCGGTCGCGGCGCACGAGCTCGGCGGACAGGCCGCGCAGGGCCAGGTCGAGGAACCAGACCTCGACCTCGCCGGCGCCGACCCGGATCGACTCCTCGGCCACCGCGGCGTCCCCGGTCGGGGTGGTCGGCCGACGGCCGCCGACCCGGTTCCACAGCTGGCGGCGGCGGTGCCGGCCGAGCGCCAGCAGCAGCCCGGCGGCCATCAGCGGCGCGCCGGCGATGCCGTAGAGCACCCGCTCCTCCACCGGCCCGAGCTGCCGCTCGTCCGCGGAGGCGGTGCCGCGGTGCGAGGTGCGCGGGGCGCCGGCGTCGATGGTGCCGCCGTCGTCCCCCTGCCCGGCCGATTGAGCGGCCTGAGAGACCACGGAGGCGATGTCCTCGGCGGTCTGACGGACCTTCACGCCCTGCGGGTTGGCCGGAGTGAGCTTCGTGTGCGCCGTGGCGGACGTGCCGGACGCGGATCCGGCTTGCCCCTGCTGTCCTTGCTGCCCCTGCTGCGCGCTCGCGGACGCCGCGGAGGTCCCGGCCGAGGAGTCGTCCGTCGTCGGCGCGGACGATCCGGAGGCCGTGGACGAGGATCCGGCGGTGGACGGGGGCATCTGCGTGATCAGGTCCCCGCCGGTCGCGTCGGCCGGCATCTCCAGGATCCAGCCGGGCCGGATCAGCGAGGCCTCGGTGAGCTTCTGCCCGTCCGGCTGCACCCGGTCCTTGTTGAGCTCGTAGATCTCCTTGTAGCGGCGGCCGTCGCCCAGATGCCGGTCGGCGATCTCCCAGAGCGAGTCGTGGTTGCGCCCCTGCGGCGGCTGCACCCGGTAGAGCTTGGTCCCGGAGGTGCTGTCGACCGAGACCGAGGTCAGCGTTCCGCTGTCCGGCCGGGCCAGCTGCTGCCCGGGACGCACCGACGGCAGGTTGCTCGCGCTCGCGATCACCCCGGCCGCCTTGAGCGCCGCCGAGGCGCCGGAGACGTTTGCGGACACGGGCTGTCCCGGATACAGCTGCGCGGAAGCGGCGGTCTGCGCCCTCGGCATCGCGACCGGCGTGTGCCCGAGGTGCGTGATGTCGGGCGCGAACGAAGCGGCGGTGGCGGTGAGCATCAGCAGCGCGGCGACGAGCTGGCGGGCCAGGAACTGGCTCGGCCCCGCCCCCGGCACCCGGGCCGGCAGGCCGACCCCGCGCCGCGCGTTGGCCAGCTCCACCAGTACGCACGCGGTGAACTGCGCCCAGGCCAGCCACACCACCACGGCCAGCGCCTTGAGCAGGATCTGGCTGCTCAGCGGCTGGCGGAAGGTGTCCTGGCTCGGCATGTGGTGCGGCAGCGGCCAGCCGATGAAGTGCACGAGCGCCAGGGGGATGCCGCCGAGCAGCACGGCGAGCAGGAGCAGCGCCCCGAGCGCCCGGAAGACGTCGCCTATCGTGCGCCGGTACTTCCTGGCCCGCCCGGTCTGCAGTTTCACCGGTTGTGGCGGTGTGTACGTCATCGTGCTCCCCCTTCCACCTCGCGCTATCGAATACCCGCTTGGACGGTCGCCGTACCCGTCTCCGTGACCGTGATGGATCCGCCGCCGAAGATGGCGTCGAACACCAGCGGCTTGTAGGTGATGTGGACCGAGACCGTGACGGTGTTGCCCGGCCCGAGCTGGCAACCGTCAGCGCTCTTATTCGCGCCTTCGTTGCCGAAGCTCGTGTCGAGCGCGACCACCCCGCCGGCGTCCACGGTCTTACGCACTCTCGGGTCGAGCAGATAGGCCTTCGCCCGCGCGCACCCGTCGTTCGCGATCGCCGCGGTCCCGGACTGCTGCAGAGTGCCGAGGTCGAGGTTCTGCGCCTCGGCCCGCGCGGCCTGGTCGGCGAAGTCGGCGGCCCGCTCCCGCTGCGAGATGGCGAGGCCGACGTCCACGACCACGGAGAGCAGCACCCACACGACCAGCGCCCAGCCGATCATGATGAACGTCGCCGAGCCCTGCTCCCGATCCTCCCGCGCGCATCGCGATCTCATCGCTGCTCCCGGAAGTAGTCGAAAGGTGCGTAGGACGACTCCGTGAGCGAGAGATTCTGGCCGAACAGGGTGAAGTCACAGGTCACGGTGATCTGGACGACTTCCGTGAACGACTGCGCCGAGGTCGTCCCGGTGGCCTGCTTCGACGGAAGCTGGATCCGCATCGTCGCCGGCGTGATCGGCAGGTCGTTCTGGTCGTCGCGGGTGCAGGTGCCCTGCAGGTCCGCCCAGGCGGCTTTTCGGGCTGGGCCCGTCATATCGTTCGCAGGGTTCTGGACGGAGGCCATGCGCGCGGCGTCGGCGGCGGCCTCCCGCACCTTGGAGACGTCCTCGGCGTAGAAACCGCATCCGACGCAGATCAGGAAGAAGACCATCATGACCGGCACCGCGATCACGACCTCGACGGTCGAGATGCCTGCCTCTCCGCGCTCACGCCGCGCTCTAGCCGTTCGGGCCGACACACGCACCCGCCTGGGTGTAGTAGCACTCGACCGGGCCCTGACTGGCGGCGTCGAGATGGAACTGCCAGTCCGGCACCACGGAGACGATCGAGAACGAGACCTCCATGCCGACCTCCGGATACGCGCCGCGGGTGACCGGGATCGGCGTCGCCTGCAGCGAACCGTCCGAGACCAGTCCGCCGATGAGCTGGTTCACCCACGTCTTCGCGTCCTTCTCGGCGGGTACCTGCCAGGTTTTGGGATTGGCCGCCGCCTGCTCCCGCGCCGTACGAGCCCCTTCCTGGGCAGCCGTCTGCGCCACATGGCGGGCGAACATGGCCAGCCCGAACTGAACCGAGCCGAACATGAACAGGAACAGGAGCGGGGTCCACAGCACGAACTCGATGGCCGTGGCCCCCGACTCCTTGTCCTGCCTGTTCCGGCGAGCGGAACGGGGCGTTGCCTTCATGGCGTACTCGACGTCAATTACCGGGGCCGACACCGGCGCAGGCGGCACCCGGGGCGGCGCCCTTGCCCGTGCCGTTGATCTGGTCGCAGACCTGCTGGCCCTTGGCCTCCAGGGTGGTCAGCAACCAGAAGCCGACCGCGACCACGATGGCGACCACGATGGCCGAGATGATCACCCACTCGACCGCGGATGCACCGCGTTCGGACTCCTCGGATCTCGCCCTCGCGTAGCGCGCCGTGAATGAGACGCGTAGGTACTGCAGCGCCGGGCCGAACACCGTGTTCATGGCAGTGCTCCCTTCTTCGGACTTGCTACCTGAGGCCCGAGATCTGCATGATCGCCGGGAAGATCAAATAGATGAGAAAGCCGGTGCACAGCAGCAGCTGCGCCACCAGCATCGACTGCGACTGCTGGCCCGCCTTGCCCTCGATCTCCGCCAGTTCCCGGCGCCGCATGGTCTCGGCCCGGGAGGCGAGGGATTGGCGGATCTTGGCGCCGTCGTCCGCGGTGAGCGCGATCGCGTGTCCGAGGTCGACGAGTTCTTCGACACCGAGCGTGTCGCCGAGCGCGCTCAGCGCCGCCCATTGGGTCTGGCCGGAGAGCCGCGCGGCGGTCAGCGCGTCGCGGATGCGGCGCACCGCCCAGCTGTTGCTGATCTCCGCCGCCGACATGATGGCCTCGGGCAGGCCGCGGCCGCCGGAGAGGTTCATCGACACCAGATCGAGGAACGCGGTGACCACCCGGCGGAAGTCCGCACGCCGTTCCTTGGCATCGCGGCGCACCTCCAGGTCAGGCAGGACGAAGAACAATGCCGCACAGCAGAGCGCGAGCCACACCGGGACCAGGGCACTGAGGTGGAAGCCGACGAGCCAGAGCGCGACGAAGAACAGCGGCGGCAGGAAGAACCCGACCGCGGCGAGCCCGAGCTTGGTCGTCAGGAAGGCTTCCCAGCCGCGGTCCAGAATCGCCAGGTCGGCCCGCAGGGACCGCATCTGCCAGCCCTGACTCGCGTAGAACTCGGCCGCCTTCCGGCCGATCAGCTCCCTGACGGACTCGGCCCGCTCCCGCCGCTCGGCGCTGTGCGGGCCGAGTTCGCGCAGCGCGTCGATCTGGGCCACGGTCACCGCGGCGCTGGGCCGCGACGGTATCAGGGCCCGGATCAGCAGGAACACTCCGAGGCCGACCAGCGCGCCGAGGGCGATCTCCACGATCACGCGTTCACCTGACCCGTAGCAGGAAGCGTTCCGGTGTCTTCATCTCGGCGAGCTTGCGCAGCCAGAAGAAGCCCGCGGCGAAGAAGGACACCACGATCAGCAGCACGACCTGGCCGACGGCGGAGTCGTACGCCTGGACGTACCGATGGTCGAAGAGCGCGAGCCCGAGCACGACCGCGGCCACGCTGATGACGATGATCTGGACCGAGCGCCGCGTGCCGGCTCGCTGGGCGATGATGCGCTGGCGCATGTCCACCTCTTCGCGGGCCGACTTGGCGAGCGCGCCGAGCACCTCGCGAAGCCCGGGGCCGCGCAGTTTCGCGTTGAGGATCAGCGCGGCGATGATGATGTCCGCGCTCGGGTCGTCGATGTCGTCCGCGAGGTGCTGCAGGGCGTCGGCCAGGGGCATCCGCCCGCGCACCCGGTCCATGAGGGCGTCGAGGTGCGGGATGAGCAACGGCCCGGCGGTCCGGGCCGCGGACGGGATCGCCTGCTCGAGGCCGACGGCTCCGGCGATGGTGTCGCGCAGCGACTCCGTCCACATGGCGAGGGCTTCCACCCGCTGCATGCCGAGCCGTTCGCTGCCCAGCCCGCCGAACAGCTGCTTCCAGAAGAAGACCAGCACCGCCACCGCGATGCCGGCGACCGGCCACCGGGTCAGCACACCCGCGACGATCCCGACCAGCAGGGCGATGATGAGCCGCTGTCCGGCGCTGCGCATCCGGTCGCCAATCTTGAAGCCGCCCTCGGCGGGGCGCTCCTTCGGCCTGAAGCCGACCAGGGCCGCGATCAGCAGGGCGATGCCGCCGCCGACGACCAGGCCGGCCAGGATCGCCTCAAGCGTGGAGATCTGCAGGAGTTCTCGAGGGTTCATCGCCACATCCGGTTCATCGCCACAGTCCGCTCGGCTGATACCCGTGGGCCAGCAGTTCGTCGATACAGGTGACCGGGGAGTGCGGCATGGCCCGTCCGTCGGGGCCTTCCATGAACACCTCCGAGGAGAGCACCCGCCCGTCCACGCCGCTGACCTCGCGCACCGAGGTGACCATGCGGCGCACGGTGCCGCCGCGGTGGTAGTCGTTGCGGCGGGCGATGAAGACCACGAAGTTGATCGCGCCGGCGATCAGCATGTGGCTGGCCTCGACCGGCAGCCGCTCCTGGGCCTGCAGCGCGTAGGTGGAGATGCGGTTGAACACCTCCTGCGAGGAGTTCGCGTGGATCGTGGAGAGCGAGCCGTCGTTGCCCTGCGACATCGCGTTGAGCATCGTGACGATCTCGTCGCCGAGCACCTCGCCGACGATGACCCTGCTGGGGTTCATCCGCAGCGACCGGCGCACCAGCTCCGCCATGGTGATCGCGCCGAGGCCCTCGGAGTTGGGCAGCCGTTCCTCAAGCGCCACCGTGTTCGGGTGCAGATCGGGGAACTGGTCGAGGCCGAGTTCGAGCGCACGCTCCACCGTGACGAGGCGCTCGTGCGCGGGGATCTCGTTGGCCAGGGCCCGCAGCAGCGTCGTCTTGCCGGCGTTGGTCGAGCCCGCGATCATGATGTTCTTGCGCGCCTGCACGGCCGCGGCCAGGAACGAGCCGAGCTCGGTGAGCACGGTGCCGTTGCCGACGAGGTCGGACAGGAAGACCTTGCCCATGCGCGCGCGGCGGATGGAGAGCGCCGGGCGGCGGGTGACGTCCATGACCGCGCTGAGCCGGGAGCCGTCGGGCAGGCGCAGGTCCAGCTGCGGGTTGGCTGCGTCGAACGGCCGTGAGCTCAGACCCGAGTAGGCGCCGAGGATCTGGATGAGCTCGACCATCTCCTCGTCCGACTCGGCGATCGGCTCCACCATCGCCTCGCGGCCGTCCGCGTAAGAGACGAAGACCCGGTCGCAGCCGTTGACGTCGATGTTCTCGATGTCCGGGTCGTCCAGCAGCGGCTGGAGCCGGCCCACGCCGAACAGCGCGGCGTGGATGCCGGCGGCGAGGGCCTCCTCCTCCTCGGCGGTGGGCGGACGCCGGCCGGCGGTCATCTCGGTGTGCGCGTGCTCGGACAGCGTCTGGCCGATCACGGCCCGGGCGTACTGCCGCTCGTCCTGCGCGGTCATCACCGGCAGGCCGCTGATCTGGTCGAGCCGGCGCTGCTCGGCTATCCGGTCGCCGACTTCCTGACGCAGCCGTTTGACGAGGCCGTGGTCCATCTCAGCCCACCGTCCGATCGCTCGGATGCGGCACGCTCTTGAGGTTCGCGGCCGTGGTCGCGCCACCGCGCGGGTTGCTGAAGTACGGGTTGGTCGAGTTCGGGTTCGAACTCCCGTTGCCGTTCGCGCCGCCGCCGGGCGTCACCGAGGTCGGCGTGATCGGGATCGAGGTCATGGTCTCCGCGTTGACCGAGGCGGCGTACGCGGGCTGCGGCGGCGGCGTCGGCTGAGGCGGCGTCGGCTGCGGCGGCGTCGGCTGCGGCGGCTGGAAGCCGGGGTGCTGGGGGTACGCCGCGGGCCGGCCCTGGGGCTGCGGCGGCTGTGCGGACTGCGGCGCCTGCGGGCGCAGCAGTCCGTAGCGGTGGGAGACGGTCGCGGCCAGTTCCCGCGCGCTGCGGGTGACCAGTGCCTTGTCGACGCGGCCGCGGGCCCGGCCGTTCAGCGCCGCGGCGCCGGTCTCGTCGTAGGCGATGACGCCGACCACCTCGGCCCCGGCGGTCGTGGCCGAGAGCAGGTCGCCGACCTGCTTGACGGTCTCCTTGGCCCGTCCGGGCGGGACGATCAGCACGATGCCGATGGGCGGCCGGGCCAGCGAGACCGAGCTGTTCTGGCTGGCGTGCAGGCGGGCGGAGAGGCTGTTGGCCCGGTCCCGCACGTGCGCGATCTGCTCCGCCTCGGCGCGCGCGATCAGCAGCACCAGGCCCGCCTGGCCGAGCAGGTCGACGCTGGGCGAATCAGGGCCGATACGTCCGCAGTCGGCGATCACGTCGGCCCCGCCCGGCAGCTCGCCGAAGCGGTCGAGGGCGCGGCCGAGGGTCGGCCACAGCCCGGTCATGCCGCGCGCCTGGTCCGCGTTGCCAAGTCCGACCAGGATCTCCAGGCCGCCGCGCAGCCGCTGGGTGTGCTGGGCGAGGGTGCCCGGATCCAGGCCGCGGCGGGCCTCCACCGCGAGCGAGACGAGGCCGCGGTTGGGGTCGAGCGGGCCGCCGTGGTCGGCCGGCATGCGGTAGACCAGGTCGCCGCCGTGCGGATCGCATTCCGCGAACAGGGCGCGGCGGGGCCAGACGGCGGCCAGGGCCACGGCCGAGGTGGTGACCCCGGGGGAACCCTTGTCCGCCGCGAGAGCGATGAGCGTCATGAGGACACGGCCTAGTTCCCAGCGCTCGCCGTGCCGCCGGGCGCGGAACCGTTGCCGCCGGCGGAGGGGGCGGCGCTCGCGTGCGTGGAGGCCACGCCGTTCGCGCCGGTGGTGAACACCAGGTTGCCCTCCTGCGAGGCGGTCAGCAGGTTGGCCGCGTCCGCCTTGTCGACGGAGATCTCGAACACGCCGGCCGAGTTGGAGGAACCGTTGTCGCCGGGCAGCTCAACGATTCTCACCGAAGTCGCCAGCAGAAGCGTGACGTCCGCGCCACCGGTGGTGCCGGGCTGTGTCCCGACGTAGTACGCGGAGACCGTGTCGCCGACGCCGAGGCTGGGCGGGTACTGGGAGGCGGTCAGGGAGACCGCGAAGGTCATCAGGTTGCCGTCGGCGGCCGGCGAGCTGTTGAGCATCTGCCCGATCAGCAGCGTGCCGGGCACCAGGTCGGTCTCCGCCGTGTACTGACTCAGCTGGCCGCGCTGCGACCAGGTCACGTAATTGATGGAGGAATCCTGCGCCACCATGGCTTCGCTGATATCGGCGTCAGTGATCTGCTGTCCCTGGGCGACGTGTCGCGTCACTTGGATCACTCCGACTCGGTTTCCCGCCTGCATCTGCAGGTAAACCGAAGCGAGCACGCCTGCTGCGATGAGAAGCAGGGCCAGGGCGGCCAGCGCGGGCTTGCGTTCGCGCGAGGTGGTGGGCGGACGTACCGGTCCGGGGGGCGGGGCAGGCGCGCTCGGCCGGGCGGCGGGGGAGCCGGCAGGCTTCCATCCCGTCATCCCGGCGACATTGTTCTCCGTGCTGCTGCTCACGATCCGTACCCCCGGAGTGGCCGACTGGCTCCTGATAGTAGCGGCGCAGTCGGAAAACTCAACAGGGTCCGCGGCCGAATATGTGGCAAACCGCAACCAGGCGTGCAAGATCATCGCAGTGTTCTGGCTAGAGGCGTCGAAGGACACGTTTTCGCTACACGTATACGCTCCGGCATTATCGGGCTACCGGTGCCGCGGTTGGCCCGGTACGATCCGGTGTCGACCCATCTGTCTTCGATGGGCGATCCGGGACCTACGCAGGGGGAACTGTGCGTTCGCGGACAACTGCCCTCGTCACCGCCATGATGCTATGCGCGGCGCTTTACGGTTGCTCGAGTTCCGTACAGCAAAGCGGTGGAATCAGCGGTGCGGCCACGGGAGCCGCGTCCTTTGCGCCCGGCTCGGCGGCCACGGCCTCGCTCGCACCGGTCTCGGGATTGTCGATGAGCTTCAAGATCCCCTCGGATCTGAGCCTTCAGTTCCAGACCACGGATCAGGGTTCGGTCACGGCCGATGAGATTCAGACGATCCTGGTGTATCAGTATGAAGGCTTCATCGAGGCACTCAGCTCCGGCGAGGCGACCGAGGCGAACTTCCGCTATCTCACCGCCGGCGACGCGCTGAGCACCGAGAACTCCCAGCTGGCCTGGTGGAAGAAGCAGAACGAACGGCTCACCGGCGTCGACCGGCTCTACGCCTTCACGGTCTCGGCGAGCGGAAAGGGCCAGGCCGAATACTCGTATTGCGAGGATTCCACCCGGCTCGACTACGTGGACCTGGGCGACGGCCGGACGATCCAGAACACCGCGGGCACCACGGAAAACTACACCCTGCGCCAAGGCATCCTGGTGCAGGGCAAGGGCGAACTGTGGGCGGTCGAACAGGTCTTGACCAAGGACGGAGCGTCCTCATGCATCGGAAAGTGAAGGGGCGGGCGGCTTTGTCCGCCGCGGTCCTGGTCTCCTCCAGCGTCCTGGCCACGGTCGGGTCGGTCACACCCGCCATGGCGGACAGCGTGGCCATCTGCCCGAGCAGCGGCGGCAGCAGCGGCGGAGGCGGCGGCGGAGGCGGCGACACCTACAAGATGTGGGAGGTGGTGAACCAGCAGATCACCTCGTGCTCCAACGGAGGCAACGCCGCGCAGAGCGACGGCAGCAGCGGCTCTGCGAGCATCGTCCCGTGCTGGTGGGCGCCAGCCTACGACCCGGCGGGCCTGCAGGGCTACGTCCAGGCCTTCGAGTCCACAAGCTCCACGGACAACTGGTACACGATGCTGGCCAAGGAGTACGACACAAACGGCACCGACGCCCCGCCCTCCGACTACAAGTCGGACTCGGGACCGCCGTGGGACAGCTACAACGTCGGTACGACACCCCTGGGCGAGTGGTACGGCATGTTCTACAACAGTGCCGCCTCCGGGGACCAGCTGGACACCTGCTCCCATGAGCTGGCTGCTCTGGGGGCCAAGCAGTTCTACTGGGCCGACAACGAAGACCAGCCGACCGGAACGCCGGCGGAAATACCCGTCTTCACCGATCTTGAACTCGCCCAGTACGTCGAGAGCGTAGTGCTGCTGCCCGCGGCGCAGGTGAAGTCGAGTCAGGGACGCAATGACGCCGCGGGCGACCCGGCGAGGGCGACCGTCGGCCTGCCCATCTGGTACTGGCAGGATGAGGGCACTACCCACACGAAGGTGGACCAGGAAGTCTGCGTCTTCGGTACGCGGTACTGCGTGGACTTCACCGCCTACGCCGTCTCCTTCACGATCGATCGCGGCTCCGCCCCCGGCCGAGCCTGGAGCGGCGACTGCGTCCATCAGTCCTCGAACACACTGGGGCCGGAGTGGCACGGCCAGTCCGCGTCGGTGAATCCGACCTGCGGCGTGGAGTACTCGACGCTGGCCAGGGGCGTGACGCCGACGGTCTATACGACCTGGCACGTCCACATCACCTGGGACGGGGGCGACTGGAGCCCGCCGAACGACCCGGTGATCGCCACGACCCTCGATCCCTTCGACGTGCAGGACATCCAGGCCTACAACCGGACCTCGCCGAGCGCGACGCCGAGCTCCTAGCGAAAGCGACACCGCGCGGTCAACCCCGGATCAGCTCCACGGCCTGGGCGGCCAACGCCGCCCAGGCCCCGAGTATCAGGTACGGCCCGAAGGCGACCATCGACTTGCGCCCGACCCGGCCCAGCGCCATCCCGCCGAGCGCGGCCACGCAGGCGGCGAGCATGCCCAGCAGCAGCCCCGCCACGGCCACTGGCAGCGCCGCCCAGCCGAGGAAGAGCCCGAGCACGCCGACCAGCTTCACGTCGCCGAAGCCCATCGGGCCGAAGAACCACAGCAGCCAGAACAGTCCGTAGAAGAGTGCTGCCGCGATGGCCGCGACGGCCAGGCGCCACCAGGCGCCGCCCGCCCAGGACGCCGCGGTCAGCCCCAGCAGCCCCCAGCCGCAGAGCGGGAAGAGCACCTTGTCCGGCAGGCGCTTCGTGCGCGCGTCGATCCACGCGAGGATCCCGCTCGCAAACAGGAATCCCGCGTACACCACCCCGACTACCCACTCCATGCGCCCGACGATACCCCGACGGACAGCACCGGGGCCGGTGCGCAGCGTGCGCACCGGCCCGTGGAGGGAACTTCCGCGCGAACCGGCGCCCGAAGCACCGGATTCACGTCAGCCGACCGCGTCCGGACCCGTCACCCGGGCGCCGGCCGCGCGCCGGCCGGGCTACGCCGGGACGATGTTCACCAGCTTCGGCGCCCGCACGATCACGGTTCTGACACCGCGGCCGTCCAGCGCGCGCTGCGCCCCCTCCGTCGCCAGCGCCAGCTCCTTCAGCGCCTCCTCGGCGATGTCCGGAGCCACCTGGATCTTGTCGCGCACCTTGCCCTGCACCTGGACCACGCAGGTCACCTCATCGGCGACCAGGTACTTCGGATCCGCCTGCGGGAACGGGGCGTAGGCCAGCGACTCGTCGTGGCCCAGCCGGGACCACAGCTCCTCGGCCAGGTGCGGCGCGAACGGCGCGACGCCCAGCACCAGTGCCTCGGCCGCGGACCGCGGCACCCGCTCCAGCTTGGTCAGGTGGTTGTTCAGCACGATCAGCTTGGCCACGGCCGTGTTGAAGCGCAGACCCGCCACGTCCTCGGCCGCCCCGGCGACCGCCTGGTGCGTGGCCCGCAGCGTCGCGGTGTCCGGCTCCTCGTCCACCACGCGCAGCTCGCCGGTGTCCTCGTCCACCACGTTGCGCCACACGCGCTGCAGGAAGCGGATCGAACCGGCCACCGCCTTGGTGTCCCAGGGCTTCGAGACCTCCAGCGGTCCCATCGACAGCTCGTAGACGCGCAGGGTGTCCGCGCCGTACTCGGCGCAGAAGTCGTCCGGGGCGACGGAGTTCTTCAGCGACTTGCCCATCTTGCCGGCCTCGCGGGTCACCTCGGCGTCCTGCCAGAAGTACCCGCCGTCGCGCTCCTGCACCTCGACGGCCGGCACCGGGAAGCCGCGGTCGTCCCGGTAGACGTCGGCGGTGATCATGCCCTGGTTGAACAGCTTGTGGAACGGCTCCTTCGAGGAGACGTACCCCAGGTCGAACAGCACCTTGTGCCAGAACCGCGCGTACAGCAGGTGCAGCACCGCGTGCTCGGCACCGCCGATGTACAGGTCCACCCCGCCGACCGGCTTGTGCTCGGTCGGGCCCATCCAGTACCGCTCGTTGGCCGGATCGACGATGTCCTGCTTGTTGTCCGGGTCGACGTAGCGCAGCTCGTACCAGCAGGAGCCGGCCCAGTTCGGCATCGTGTTGGTCTCGCGGCGGTACCGGCGCAGGCCGCGGCCGTCGCCCAGGTCCAGCTCCACGTTCACCCAGTCGGCGTTGCGCGACAGCGGCGTCTCCGGCTCGCTGGCAGAGTCCTGCGAGTCGAAGGTGCGCGGCGAGTAGTCCTCCACCTCGGGCACCTCGACCGGCAGCATCGACTCGGGCAGCGCGTGCATCGCGCCGTCCTCGTCGTAGACGATCGGGAACGGCTCGCCCCAGTAGCGCTGCCGGCTGAAGAGCCAGTCGCGCAGCCGGAAGTTGACCGTGCCCTCGCCGATCCCCTTGCCCTCCAGCCACTTCGTGATCGCGGCCTTGCCCTCGACCACGCCCAGGCCGTCCAGCGAGACTTCGGGGTTGGCCGAGTTGACCAGCTCGGCGTCGTACGAGCTGAAGGCGTCGTCCCAGGCGGCCGGGTCCTCGCCGCGTCCGTCGGTCGGCTTGACCACACAGCGGATCGGCAGGCCGAACGCGCGGGCGAAGGCGAAGTCGCGGGTGTCGTGGGCGGGCACGGCCATGATCGCGCCGGTACCGTAGCCCATCAGCACGTAGTCCGCGATGAACACCGGGACCGGCTCGCCGTTGACCGGGTTGGTCGCGTAGGCGCCGGTGAACACGCCGGTCTTGGTCTTGGCGTCCATCTGCCGGTCCACGTCGGACTTGGCCGCGGCCATCGCCCGGTACGCCGTGACCGCCTCGGCCGGGGTGTCCGCCCCGCCGCGCCACGCCTCGGGGGTGGCTTCCGGCCAGGCCGCCGGCACGATCCTGGTCACCAGTTCGTGCTCGGGCGCCAGCACCATATAAGTAGCGCCGAACAGGGTGTCCGGGCGGGTGGTGAAGACGGTGATCCGGTCCTCGCCGACGGCGCCGTCCGCGTCCGCCGGCCGCGCCGGCACCGCGAACGAGACCCGGGCGCCCTCGGACCGGCCGATCCAGTTGCGCTGCTGCAGCTTGATCGCCTCGGGCCAGTCCAGCAGCTCCAGGTCGGACAGCAGCCGGTCGCCGTACGCGGTGATGCGCATCATCCACTGGCGCAGCTTGGACTTGAACACCGGGAAGTTGCCGCGCTCGGACCGGCCGTCCGCGGTGACCTCCTCGTTGGCCAGCACGGTGCCCAGGCCCGGGCACCAGTTGACCGAGACCTCCTTGGCGTAGGCCAGCCGGTACTCGCCCAGCAGCTCGTCGCGCTCCACGGCGGAGTGCTCGGACCAGGCCCGGCCGTCCGGGGTGGGCCGCACGCCGGAGGCGAACTGCTCGATCAGCTCGGCGACCGGGCGGGCGCACTGCCGGGCTGGGTCGTACCAGGAGTTGAAGATCTGCAGGAAGATCCACTGCGTCCAGCGGTAGTAGTCCGGGTCGATCGTCTCGATCGAGCGGCGCGGGTCGTGGGCCAGGCCCAGCCGCCCCAGCTGGCGCCGGTAGATCTCGATGGCCCGCTCGGTGGAGGCGCGCGGGTGCTCGCCGGTGGCCACCGCGTGCTGCTCGGCCGGCAGGCCGAAGGCGTCGTAGCCCAGGGTGTGCAGGACGGTGTAGCCGTTCATCCGCTGGAACCGGGCGAAGACGTCGGTGGCGATGTAGCCCAGCGGGTGCCCGACGTGCAGGCCCGAGCCCGAGGGGTAGGGGAACATGTCCATGATGAAGCTGTGCTTGCCCTCGGACACCTCGCCCTTGAGCGGCCCGACCGGGTTGGGCGCCTCGAAGGTCCCGTGCTCGCGCCAGTAGCCCTGCCAGCGCTCCTCGATCTCGGCGGCCAGCTTCGCGGTGTAGCGGTGCGCCGGTTCTTCTCCGGGCCCCGCGACCGTGCTCTGAGTCATGTCAAGTTCCTCGCAGTCAGTCGCAAGTGCTTGGTCGGAAGTGTTCTCGTGCCGCAATGAAAAAACCCCTCGCACAGGAGGGGTCGCCACGCTGAGTCGATCCTCAGCGCGGCCGGCCAAGAAGCAGGCGCACAGCTTGCATGTGTGCAGGATACCACCCGCCCCCGCCCGCACGGTCCCGATATCCGCCCTGATCGCGGCCGGGGTACCGGCCGGTAGCCGTGCGCGCTCTTAACTTTCGCCGCGTAATGCGATACCGTCCGGTGGGCCCACCCACACCCCGCCCCTCTCCCCGCGCGAGGACACTTGGACGCGACCCAGACCTCTGACCCGACCGGCGTCGGCCCGGGCACGCCGGGTCAGGCTTCGGCGTTCCGCCGCGCGCTGGACGACCAGGCCCTGGACGCCGGGGTGGCGAAAGAGGGTCCGCTGGATCTGACCGTTCCGCTCGATTTCGCCGAGATACGCGCGGTGCTCTCGAGTTCGGGTTCGAATCCCAAGCCGCCTCCGCCCGAGGACCTGCCGCCGCCGGTCGCCGAGGGCGGCGGGCCTCGGCGACGAAGGCGCGGCGGCGACCACGCGGCCCCGCCCGGGCACACCGGCTCGAAACGGCTCGGCCGCATCGGCGTCTTCGTCGCGCTGGCCACTGCGTTCTCGGTGGGCACGGCCGCGGCGCTGGTGCTCTCCAGCGGCGGCCAGGGCGCCTCGGTCTCGCTGCCGACCACCAACGGGAACCTGCCGGTGGTCACGGCGCTGGCCGGCGGACCCGGCCAGGTGCCCACCTCCTCCGCCGCGGCCGGCTCGAACCCCTCTTCTTCGCCCGGCTCGCCGTCGCCCTCCCCCTCGGCTTCGGCCTCGTCGTCGGCCTCGGCCTCGCCCACCCAGTCCGGGACCCCCACGGCCGCCCCGAGCACGTCGCAGGCTTCGAGTTCCGCCTCGGCCGATCCGAGTCCGTCGCAGGCGCCTGCGTCGCCCACGGTCTCCTCCTCGCCCTTCACCGATCTGCAGCAGGGTTCGAGCGGTTCGACCGTCACCACGCTCCAGCAGATGCTGGCCGAGGTGGATCTGCTGCGCCAGCAACGGCAGCGCCACGACACCGTGTTCGTGTACGTGCGCAACCGGATGATCGCGGATCCGAGCGGCAGCTACGGGGACGCGACGGCGAACGCGGTCGCCGCCTTCCAGCAGGCGAACGGCGTCGGCGCCCAGCTCGGGGTGTGCGATCAGGCCACCTTCGACGCGCTCGCGGCCCAGGCCGCCGGGCAGTGAAACCTCCTCTCATCTCACTGCCCTAAGGTGTGCGCATGTCAGTGACGAGTCTGTCCGAGCTGTGGCATGAAGTCGTGAGCACGCAGTCGGGTCCGCCGCGCTGGCAGATCATCGGCGCGGGCGCCGCGGCCCTGGCCGCGGTCGCGCCGCGGCCGGTCTGGCGGCTGACCCGAAACGCCGTCACCATCGCGCACGAGGGCGGGCACGCGCTGATCGCGCTGTGCACCGGGCGCCGGCTGAGCGGGATCAGACTGCACGCGGACACCTCCGGGGTGACCGTCTCCTACGGCAAGCCGCGCGGGCCGGGCATGGTCTTCACCGCGCTGGCCGGCTACGTCTCCCCGGCGCTGCTCGGCCTCGGCGGCGCGGCGCTGGCCGGAACCGGGCATATCACGGCCCTGCTCTGGGCGTGCGTGGCGCTGCTGGCCTTGATGCTGCTGATGATCCGCAACCTCTACGGGCTGCTCACGCTGGTGGCCACCGGCGCCGGCGTGTTCGCAGTGACCTGGTACGCGACCTCGCAGGTGCAGGGCGCGTTCGCCGACTTCGCGGTCTGGTTCCTGCTGTTCGGCGGGATAAGGCCGGTGTTCGAGCTGCAGTGGCAGCGCAGCCGAGGCCGGGCGCCGGACTCGGACGCGGACCAGCTGGCCAAGCTGACCGGCGTGCCGGGACTGCTCTGGGTGCTCGTCTTCGGAGTGGTCGCGCTCGGCAGCGCGGCGCTCGGCGCGCACTGGCTGATGCCGCACTGGACCACGGTGGCGCTGCCCGGGCACTGACCCCGGCGCCGGCCCCGCCGCTCCCGCCGCTCCCGCGCGGGCGGCTCCCTCCCGTTCACCCTGACACCTGCGAACCCTCGCGCCCCGCCCGGGGCCGGGGGTTCGCGGCGTCTCCGGCCCGGCGGATGACCCCGGCCGGACCCCCGTCTTGCCGTGAAACGCATGATCTACGATAATTCTTACGGTAGCTACGCGATTCAAGCGCAAATTTTTCTGTGGAAGGAGCCCGGTGATGACGAGCGTGGACCAAGCCGTACTTGACCGTACGGCGAGTGCCGGCAGCGCGACCGTGGACGCCGAGTTCCCGGCCTGGCCGCGGCTGGTGGAGGCGATCGAGCGGCTGCGCCCGTTCCAGGCCAAGGACGGCTCGGTGGAGGCGGAGTCCCGGGAGACCGCCCGGCAGTGCGCCGACGCCATGATCGACGCGGTCGGCGAGCTGGCCCCGTCCTTCCCGCACGACGCCGACTACCTGCGCGCGCTGCTGACGGACCTGCGCAAGTGGGCCGCCGCGGACTTCGGCGTGCCGGACTTCCTCGACTCGCTGCTGGCCTTCCGCCCGGACGCCCGGCGCGAGGACGGGCTGCGCCACCTGGTCGTCTTCCCGATGTACACCCAGAACGGCAACCCGAACCGCAACTTCGAGGCGGTGCTGCTGCGGGTGTTCTGGCCGGACTGGCTGGCCCGGCTCGAGGGCGAGCGCTACGACAACCCGCAGTTCCTGTCCATCTCGTTCGAGGCCTTCACGGCCGGCTACGACACCAACTCCGCGGTGCTCTTCCCGGAGACCGTGGCGGTGCGCGAGGTGCCCAAGTTCACCTGGGGCGCGATCTTCAGCGACCGCGAGGCGGCCCGGTTCCGCACCGTCACCGCCGCCGCGGCCGAGGTCACCCGGCTGGAGCTGCCCGACGACGCGGCCCGGCTGGTGGCCGACCAGGCCCTGGCGCAGGACGCGTTCGCGCTCTGGGACATGATCCACGACCGCACGCACAGCCACGGCGACCTGCCCTTCGACCCGTTCATGATCAAGCAGCGGATGCCCTACTGGCTCTACTCGCTCGAGGAGCTGCGCTGCGACCTGAACACCTTCCGCGAGGCGGTGCGGCTCGAGGGCGAGGGCCTGGCCCAGGCCAAGGCGGTGCAGCAGGCGATCCTGTTCGACCGGCTCTTCCGCTTCCCGATCAGCGGCGACCGGGTGCGCAACTACGACGGCCTCGGCGGCCAGCTGCTGTTCGCCTACCTGCACAAGAACGGCGTGCTGCAGTGGACCGACAACCGGCTGCGGATCGACTGGCCGGCCGTGGCCCCGGCCGTGATCGCGCTGTGCGAGCAGGTCGAGCAGCTCTACCGGGACGGCATCGACCGGCCCAAGACCGCGCACTGGATCGCCGCCTACGAGCTGGTGGCCGGGTACGTCACCCCGCACCCGGGCTCGACCTGGGCGCGCGGGCTGGGCGGGCACCCGGGCTCGCAGCCGTGGGCCGACGTGCTCCCGCTGGACGGGCCGAACAAGGGCCTGGTGGACCTGGTCCTGGCGGACGAGTTCCCGCTGAGTATGTTCTACGAGGCACTGGAGAAGAAGATGCGCCCGGTGGTCGCCGCCACCCGCGGCATCACCGCCGACGCCCGCAGCTGACCGGCGCCCGCCAGAGAGCCGAACGCACCACCGAACAAGCACCATCGAGAACAAAGGGAGCACGCATCGTGCCCGTGCAGCGCCGTCACGACCCGGACTACCGCGGCTTCGCCAGCGACAACTACGCCGGCGTGCACCCGGAGATCCTCGAGGCGATCGCCGTGGCCAACGGCGGCCACCAGATCTCCTATGGTGAGGACGCCTACACCGAGCACCTGCAGGAGCTGTTCCGGGAGCACTTCGGCCCGAGTGCCGAGGTGTTCCCGGTGTTCAACGGCACCGGCGCCAACGTCATCTCGCTCCAGGCGATGACCGACCGCTGGCAGTCGGTCATCTGTGCCGAGAGCGCGCACATCCATGTCGACGAGTGCGGCGCCCCGGAGAAGGTGGCCGGGCTCAAGCTGCTGACCGTCCCCACCCCGGACGGCAAGCTCACCCCGGAGCTGGTGGACCGGCAGGCCTACGGCTTCGACGACGAGCACCGGGCGCAGCCGGGCGTGGTGGCCATCACCCAGACGACCGAACTCGGCACCTGCTACACGCCGCAGGAGGTGCGCGCGCTCGCCGACCACGCGCACAGCCTCGGCATGCGGCTGTACATGGACGGCGCGCGGCTGGCCAACGCGGCCGCGACGCTGGGCGTCCCGCTGCGGGAGTTCACCACCGACGCGCACGTGGACGTGCTCAGCTTCGGCGGCACCAAGAACGGCCTGCTGCTCGGCGAGTGCGTGGTCGTGCTGAACCCGGAGGCCGTGCGCAGCGTCAAGTACCTGCGCAAGGCGGGCATGCAGCTGGCCTCGAAGATGCGCTTCCTCTCCGTCCAGTTCGACGCCCTGCTCGCCGGCGACCTGTGGCTGCGCAGCGCCCAGCACGCCAACGCGATGGCCCAGCGGCTCTACCAGGGCGTCAAGGACGTGCAGGGGCTGGAGATCCCGCGTCCGGTGCAGGCCAACCAGGTCTTCGCGATCCTGCCGAAGCCGGTGACCGAACGGCTGCAGAAGCGCTTCCGCTTCTACACCTGGAACGAGCACACCGGCGAGGTGCGCTGGATGACCTGCTTCGACACCACCGAGGCGGACGTGGACGCGTTCGCCGCCGCCATCGCCGAGGAGTTGCACGCCGGCTAGGCTCCGGCCGACTCCCGGTCACCCGGAATGCCGCTCGATTGGGCGATCCGCCTCCGGATCGGGTATCGTAATCCTCGCACCGGCCGCGCAGGCGGACCGGCAGCGCGCCGTTAGCTCAATAGGCAGAGCAGCTGACTCTTAATCAGCGGGTTCGGGGTTCAAGTCCCTGACGGCGCACCACAGCACAGCGGCCGGGTCGTGATCCACGACCCGGCCGCTGTGCTTTTCACGACACGCCGTCACCCGAATGCCGCGGCGGGCGAAGCAGCCTCGCGCGACTTGTCCGAATGGACCGTGTAATACCGAAGAGCACTGTAACGCCCGATCTATACTCTCTCGACCGAGCACCTTCGACGTCTGAGAATCGGGAGTTCCATGCATTCGCTCACCCCCCTGCGCACCGCCGCCGCGGCCGCCGCGGCCGCGCTGGCCGGCGTGCTCGCCGTGGCACCGCAGGCGAGCGCCGCGATCGGCTCAGCCGGCTTCGGCACCCCGCCGCGCGTGACGGACGGCGGCAGAAGCCTGACGGTGCCGCTCGACGGCGTCTCGGCCGACCAGGCCGCGGGTGTCGCGACGGCGCAGCAGATGGCCGACTCCTTCGCCGGCTCCTGGCTGGGCGGCGTGCTCCAGTACGCCGCGGACCACTCCGCGTCCGCCACGCCCACCTGCCGGATGACCGTGGCCGTCACCGACCCGAACGGCGCGGCCGGCTCCGCCACCGAGGTCCTCCCGGATCAGGGCACCGTGGCGCCGCTGACCATCATGAACCGGACCAAGGGCACCCGCTGGGGCGCGGGCGACGTCGACCACTTCAGCACCAAGACGACGTGCACGGACATGCGCGGCAACGGCCAGCTGAGCAATGTCACCCAGGACCAGGACGCCGTAGTCGGCTAATACTCCGAATAGGTGAGGGCATTAAGCCGATGGTCTGATTGTCCATACTCTCGTACACCGCTTACATGCGATTCACCGCTGATCACTCGTTAGAGTTCCTTGACACGAAAAGTCGGGAACTCGTGTACGTTTGCACCCGAGCCGAGTTGCTTGGCAGTTTCCGGCATCATGCCGTGAGTAAATAAGATAATCATTCAAGCGAAGGTAGAGGATCAGTATTATGGCGTTTCTGAAGAAGGTCGCCACAATCGCCGTGCTGGCCGGTGCGGGCGTCATGGCCACCGCCGGCCTCGCGGCCGCGGACTCGGGCGACAACACGACGCACCAGGCCGGCCTGGTCGACGTGAACGCGCTCAACAACGTTGACGTCTCGCCGAACCTCGGCTGCCTGGGCGACGGCACGCTGCGCGACCTGACGCTGCAGAGCCTGATCGGCATCGTGCCGATCGGCGTGGGCGCCGACCACCTGCTCGAGCACACCAGCCTGAACCTGCTGGCCAACGGCAACACCTCGACCGAGGTGGAGGACTACTCCTGCACCTCCGACGAGGGTTCGTCGCAGGCGGGCAACGACAGCCACCGCAGCATCGGCGCGGGCAGCAGCTACAGCGAGCACGAGACCGGCAAGGACGCCGGTTCGCACAACTCGAAGGACGGCGAGGGCGCGGGCGGCCTGCTGGGCGGCACCGGCATCCTCGGCACCGGCCTGTAAGCCACTGTCTGCACCTGCACCACGCAAAGGCCGCAGCAGCTCCGATCTGGGAGCTGCTGCGGTCTTTTCGCGTACCGCAGAAGCAACAGCCGTCGAACCGAGTGAGAGCAATCCCATTGCCGCTGAAGGCATCTCGACCACTCGCCAAGCCAGGCGCGGGGTCCGGGGCGGAGCCCCGGCTTGGGGCTCGGGGCCGTACCCCGAAAGGACACAGTGGGTTGTGCGCCCGATGTAGGCGTCATCTCGTAGCGAAGCGCGGGGACGACGCCGAAAGTGCACGCGCAAAACCCCGGACCGCGCCATTGCGGTCCGGGGTGTGTACTGCTCGTTCCGTCAGAACGCGGCCGGTCGAGGACCTGGCGCGCGCGGCTCCACCGGGCTGTTTACAGGCCGGTGCCGAGGATGCCGGTGCCGCCGAGCAGGCCGCCCGCACCCTTGCCGTTCTCGGAGTTGTTCGCGCCCGCGTCGGTCCCGGCGCTGTGCACGTCCGAGCTGCTGCCCGCGCCCACGCTGCCGTGGCTGTTGTTGCCGGCCTCGGACGAGCCCTCGTCCGAGTTGCAGGAGTAGTCCTCCACCTCGGTCGAGGTGTTGCCGTTGGCGAGCACGTTGAGGCTGGCGTGCTGGAGCAGGTGGTTCAGGCCGACACCGATCGGGATCAGGCCGATCAGGCTCTGCGCGGTCAGGTCCGGAGCGGTCTGGTCCAGCAGGCAGCCGGCGTTCGGCGAGATGTCGGTGTTGTCGAGCAGGTTCACCGGGATCAGACCGTCCTGCTGCAGGTGGTCATCGCCCGCCTGCGGGGAGGCCGCCGGGCCCCACGCGCCTTCGTCAGCCGCCGCCATGCCGGCTGCGGACATGACGCCCGCGCTGGCGAGAACGGCGATGGTCGCGGCCTTCTTCAGCAATGCCATGTTGATCGTTCTTCCTGTGGGATGCATATCACATTTTTAATGGATCAGATAGCGGAAGCCCGCTGTCGCGCATTTCTGAACGTAGCAGCCTTCAGACTGAAAACGTACACCGGACTCACGGCGTCTCGTGGTTACCGACACTAACGAGTGATCACCCGCGTGCCCTTACTCACAGCATTTTCAGTTCAGCCGACGCCTGCTTCGAAGCAAATCGCGCGGGCGACGCCCACATCGAGAGTATTGCCTGGCAGAGCTAGATCAACGCGATATTCACTCGGCCGGAGGACGCCGGAGAAAATTTTAGGACGATCGCAACTGTGGACCGCCGGACTTTTCACCCCCCTCTCGCGTAACGCAATGAAAGGGACCCGGAAAAATCTCACACAGATTCAAACAGGGGATATCGGACCAGCCGGCTCTGGGCTGGGAATCCGGTCGGCCCGCAGCCCCGGTCCGCGAAAGCTGCGGGCGCGCGGCTTTGGCCGGCGGTCAGTGGCCCGCGGCCGGCGTCATCTCGTCCTCGTCGGCCAGCATCGCGCCGCCGGCCGCCGCGGCCTGCGCGTTCGCGTCGAGCACCTGGCTGACCCCGGGCAGATCGTGGACCGGCAGGCCGTCGCCGAAGACCTGGGTCACGCCCGTGGAGCGCACCGGCGCGCCCGCGACGGTGGCGTTGAGCGCGCCGGAGAGCGGGTCGAGCTGGGAGCCGGCGAACGGGTAGAGCCGCATGCCGCCGACCGAGCCGAGCATCGCCGTGCCCGTCGCGGACGCGTCGGCCTGGGCGATTGCCGGGACGGCCGCGCCGGCCAGGGCGAGCGGAATGAGCGCGAACCGTGCGATCCCTGCCATGAAAAAACTCCTCCACTGTGACGGGATTCGGATGTCGTCTTGGAATGTAGTCGCCGCCTCTCGCATCCGAAGACAGACACGCGACGACGATCTCCAGGTCTCTTGATTGGACGACTGTCGCAGGGTCCTGTTCGCTATGGGCCCTTATTCGCACCGTCGCGCGGCCGGCGGCCGCGGAGCTGAGGTGGCGCCAGATCGCCCGTACAGCCGAGCGTGTCGCGCCGCCACGCTCCGATCAGATGGACATATCATGTCCAAATGGGTGAGGTAGTGATGATTCCGGTATGTGCCGAGCGGACCGGGGCACGAGGGAAGCGGCCAGTCCATCCCAACGAAGGAGAACTTGAACCATGCGCGCTTCCCGTGCCGTCTCGCTGGCGCTGCTCACCGTGGGCCTGACCGTCGGCGGCATCAGCGCCGCCGCCGCGGACGCCTCCCCCAGCGGCTCCAACCACAACGTCACAAGCTCGGCCGCGAGCTCCGGGTCGAACTCGACCACCGCCGACGGCGTCACCAGCCACCGGGCCGACGAAGGCGTCGCCATGGGCAGCCACGCCTACGGCGACTCTTCGTACCCGTCCGTCCAGGGCAAGGACGTCAAGCACGACTGCACGTGCCGCGACAACCAGATGGACCGGGACCGGTACGGCGACCACCACCGCCGCCACCACGACGACGACGCCGACCAGCTCACCGACCTGCTCGAAGCCCTCTTCTAAAGCACACGCTCCGTCAGCACGACGGCACTGATATATAAGCAGGCGCGCCGGCTCGGCCGGCGCGCCTGGCTTCAGTTCCCTGCGACGTCGAGGATGAGCGCGGCCAGGGTGCGCGCGGCTTCCGGCCGGCCCTGGCGGCGCGCCTGCACCGCCATCTCGCCGCGCGCGGCAGGGTCGGCGAGCAGCGGCTCCAGCGCTTCGCGCAGGTCGTCGGCGGCCAGCGGGCCGACCAGGGCCCGGGCTGCGCCGCGCTCTTCCAGGAACCTCGCGTTGTGCGCCTGCTCGCCGCCGGCCGAGGAGGCCAGCGGGATCAGCACCGCGGCCTTGCCGAGGCCGGTGATCTCGGCGATCGTGCCGGCGCCGCTGCGCGAGATCACGAGGTCGGCCAGGGCGTAGACGTCCGGCATCTCCGCGCCGACGTACGGCGTGACGTGATACCGGCGCGCGAGTTCGGCTGACAGTTCGCCGGCCGCCTGCCGCTGCCGCTCCAAGTCGGCCGCGCCACACTGGTGGATCACGTTGGCTCGCTCGAGCAGCCACGGCAGCAGCTGCGTCACCAGAGCGTTGATCTGCTTCGCGCCCTGCGCCCCGCCGGTCACGTAGACCGTCGGCTTCGCGGCGTCGAACCCGGCGAGGTCCAAGGCCTTGCGCGCCTTGTCCGCCTCGCCCTGGAACAGTTCCGGGCGCACCGGATTGCCGGTGACCTCGGCTCGGCCGCCCACCCGCGGCGGGAGCAGCTGGAGGCTGGACTCCGAGGACAGCGCGGTGCGCGCGGCGAGCCGCACGAGCATCCGGTTGGCCAAGCCCAGCCGCACCGTCTGCTCGTGCACCATCAGGGGACGACGGCTCAGCCAGGCCGCGACGCTCACCGGCACCGCGACGTAGCCGCCGAAGCCGACGACGACGTCCGGGCGCGCCGAGCGCACGATGCCGAGGGCCTGGACCGCGCCGAGCGGGACCCGGAAGGCGTCCCGGATGTTCGCCCAGGTGATCATCCGCAGCGGGTTGCCGGCGCGGCGGAGCTTGCCGGTGGCCACGGAGCGGAACGCGATGCCCGCCTCGCCGGCCACCCGCTCCTCCAGGCTCCCGGCCGCACCGATCCACAGCACCTCGGCCGGCGCGGCGCCGCGCTCGGCGAGCACGTCCTGGAGCGTGCGCACGGTGGTCAGCGTGGGGTACACGTGCCCGCCCGTGCCCCCGCCGGTCACCATGATCCGAACCGCCCGGCCCTCGACTTCTCGCCTGCCCGCCACGCTCGCCCTCTCGTCTCTCGCACTGTGCTGAGGTACCCGCAGAGCCTGCCATACCCGCCGGTCGCGCGGCGAACGAACCGCCGTCCCGGCCCGCCGGGCACGGCCGGCCCTCGCGGCTCAGCGCATGGTGGCGACGTCGATGACGAAGCGGTAGCGCACGTCCGAGGCCAGCACCCGCTCGTAGGCCTCGTTGATCTGCGCCGCGGCGACGACCTCGATGTCCGCGCCCAGGCCGTGGGCGGCGCAGAAGTCGAGCATCTCCTGCGTCTCCGCGATGCCGCCGATCATCGAGCCGGCAAAGGAGCGGCGGCGCGGGATGAGCGAGAAGACCCTGACCGCGAGCGGCTCCGGCGGGGCGCCGACGTTGACCAGGGTGCCGTCGACCGCGAGCAGGCGCAGGTAGGCGTCGAGGTCGAGCTGGGCGCTGACCGTGTTCACGATCAGGTCGAAGCTGCCGGCCAGCTTCGTGAAGGTCTCCGGGTCGGCGGTGGCGTAATAGTGGTCCGCGCCCAGACGCAGGCCGTCGTCCTCCTTGCGGAGGGACTGCGAGAGCACGGTGACCTCGGCACCCATCGCGTGAGCGAGCTTCACGCCCATGTGGCCGAGGCCGCCGAGGCCGACGATCGCGACCTTGCGGCCGGGCCCGGCGCCCCAGTGCCGCAGCGGCGAGTAAGTGGTGATGCCGGCGCACAGCAGCGGCGCGGCCGCGTCGAGCGCGATGCCGTCGGGGATGCGCAGGACGAAGTCCTGGTCGACGACCACGTGCGTGGTGTATCCGCCCTGGGTGACCGTCCCGTCGCGGTCGATGCCGCCGTAGGTCGGCACGTTGCCGTTGCGGCAGTACTGCTCCTGCCCGGCCTGGCACTCGGGGCACTCGCGGCAGGAGTCGACCATGCAGCCGACGCCGACCCGGTCGCCGACGGCGTGCTTGGACACCTCGGCCCCGACCTCGGTGACCAGCCCGGTTATCTCGTGGCCGGGGGCGAGCGGGAAGCGCGTACCGCCCCACTCCTCGCGCACGGTGTGTATGTCGGAGTGGCAGATCCCGCAGTAGTGGATCTCGATCAGCACGTCGCGCGGGCCGACGTCCCGGCGCTCGACGGTGGTGGCGGTCAGGGGGGCGTTGGCGCCGGGGGCGGCGAAGGCGTTCGCGGTGAGCACGAAGGGGCCCTTTCTGCTCGATTGGTCCGCCTCAGTCTTCCACCCGCCCTCGCGGCGGCTTCCGGCGGTGCGGCGCCCGCGCGGGCGGCAGCCGCGTTCCGCGGGCGGACGCCGCGGACCAATCACCGGATGATTGAGACCGCCCGAGTGCCAAGGCTCTGATAGCGGTGCCGGGCAATACGATCTCCACGGCGAAAGTACGGCTGCGGAGGGAGAAGTCCGGTAAACGCTGCGCGACGTCTTCCGCGGAGCATCAGACGTTTGGCTCGCTGACCTGGCCGACGGTGGAGAATCGAGCGGTTGATATCGGCTCCCGCCAGCCCTTCGCCAGGGGTGAGCCGGATGGCGTATCGGGGCTGACCTGCTCGTCCGGGGGTAGCGCCGCTCTCGCCATGACCTGCATGGCCGAACATTCAGTGGCAGTGAACATCTGCCTATTGACGAACGTGATAATGTGCAGCACCAGCTTGTGAAATGGGCTGGGTATGCCCGAAACCAGATCAAGGAAGCGACGTCAGAGCGGGCATCCGCACCGCAGCCGGCGCAGACTGGATACGAAAGGAGCAGGACCATCATGGACAACACTGAGAAGTCCCTTGTCACCTCGAACCTGGACGACGTTCGTCAGGCCCCGCTCGGCGCGCTGCCGAGCGCCGAGACCCTGCGCCGCGTTCGGCCGGCTGACAGCAAGCGGGTTCCGGTCGCCGCGTTCAACGCATCGCTCTGATGAGGACGGGGCGCTACGCCGCCCTCGATCCGCGCGATCGCCGATAGGATTTCGGGGCCTTTCGGCCTAACTTCACCCCACAGCTCCACGTCGGCCGGTTCGCCAGGCGAGCGGCCGGCGTGGAGCCTCGGCTTTGCCGTCCCGTCGAGGCCCGTCCCGTCGAGGTAGGTCACCCGTGCCCGCCCGCTCCGCCCCCTTCCGCCAGTTCGTGATCAAGGTGCATTCGCGCTGCGACCTGGCGTGCGACCACTGTTATATGTACGAGGCGGCCGACCAGGGCTGGCGCGGCCAGCCGATGGTGATGAGCGTCGCGACGGCCGGGGCCATCGGGGACCGGATCGCCGAGCACGCGGCCGGCGCCGAGCTGGGGCTGGTCCGGGTGGTGCTGCACGGCGGCGAGCCGCTGCTGGCCGGGGCCGAGCGGCTCGGCGAGATCATCGACGCGATCGGCGATCCGATCCGGCAGCTGCCCTCCCCGCCCCGGCTGGACCTGCGTATCCACAGCAACGGGGTGCGCCTCGACGAGACGCTGTGCGACCTGTTCGCCAAGCACCACGTCAAGGTGGGCATCTCCCTCGACGGCGACCGCGTGGCCAACGACCTGCACCGCCGCTACGCCAACGGACGCTCGAGCCATGCCCAGGTGCTCGACGCCCTGGCCCTGCTGCGTACGCCGCGCTACCGGCACCTGTACGCCGGGATCCTGTGCACCATCGACCTGCGCAACGACCCCGTCTCGGTCTACCATGCCCTGGCCGCCGAGCAGCCGCCGCGGATCGACCTGCTGCTGCCGCACGCCACCTGGGATGTCCCGCCCCCGCGCCCGGACGGCATCGCCCGTCCGTCCACGGCCGCGGACCCGGCCTACGCGCGATGGCTGCTGAGCGTGTACGAGGCCTGGGACGCCGACGGCCGGCCCTTCGGCATCCGGATCTTCGACTCGATCCGCTCCACGCTGCACGGCGGCCCGCCGCTGACCGAGGCCCTGGGCCTGGCCCCGAGCGACGTGCTGGTCATCGAGACGGACGGCGCCATCGAGCAGGCGGACTCGCTCAAGGTCGCTTTCGACGGGGCCGTGGACACCGGCCTCAACGTCCACCGCGATCCGCTCAGTGCCGCCTCCGCGCACGCGCAGATCGCCGCGCGGCAGGACGGCCCGACGGCGCTCAGCGCGCAGTGCCGGTCCTGTCCGGCGCTGGCCAGCTGTGGCGGCGGGCTCTACGCCCACCGCTACAAGTCCGCGGCCGCCTCCGCCGACGATCCGGCCGCCGCCTTCCGCAATCCCACGGTCTACTGCGCCGACCTGCTCCACCTCGTCTCCGACCTCCACGACCGAGAAAGCCGCGACGCCACCTCCATGCCACGGCTCAGCCTGCACTCCGATCAACTCGACCAGCTCGCCGCCGGGTACGGCGGAGCCGAAGCGCTGCGCCAGCTGGGCGCGGGCCAGGCCAGCGTCAACCGGGCCCTGCTGGCCGGGGTCGGGGCCGCCCTCGCCGACCAGCACTCCGAAGCGGCCCGGGCCTGGGAACTGCTCCTCGCCCTCGACGCCGCGCATCCGGAGGCGGTGGCCGAGGCCGTCGCGCACCCTTTCTTCCGTCCCTGGGCGCTGGATGTGCTCGACGATCCGGTGGCCGCGCACCCCGCCCCGCTGATCGGGTACGCGCTGACCGCCGCGTCGCTGGCAGGGCAGCCGGCCGAGCTCCCGGTGCCGCCCGACTCCACCGGCATCGATCTGCCGGGCATCGGCCGGATCGCCGTGGTGGAGGCAGTCGCAGGGCTGGAATCCGGCGGTGCGCCGCGCGCTTTGATCGAGGCGGCGCGCTACCTGGGCGACGGCGTATCCGTGCCGCGGGTGCTGCTCGAAGACCTCGACCCGAGCCGCGACTGCTTCCACACGCCGCTGGTGCCACGGCTCTCCGAGGACGAGCTCGATCGCTGGCGCGAGGCCTTCGCCCAAGCCTGGCGGTTGATCGAGCAGCAGTACCCGGAGTACGCCCCGGCCCTCGCCGGCGCGCTGCGCGCCCTGGTGCCGCTGCCGCCCGCGCTGGACGGGCACGCCGTCAGCGGCACCGCGCGGCAGGCGTTCGGCGCGCTCGGACTCGCCCTGCCCGAGGACCCGCGCGTCCTCGCCCTCCTGCTCATCCACGAGTTCCAGCACGTGAAGCTGGGCGCCGTGCTCGATCTCTACGACCTCTACGACGAGGCCGACACACGGCTCTACTATGCGCCCTGGCGCGAGGATCCGCGCCCGCTCGAAGGCCTGCTCCAGGGCACGTACGCCCACGTCGCAGTGATCGACTACTGGCTGCGGCGGATCGAGAGCGACGAGGCCGCGCAGATCCACTTCGCCCGCTGGCGCGCCCAGACCTGGGCCGCTCTGGACGTACTCGAGGACTCCGGCTCGCTGACCGCGCTCGGATCGCAGTTCGTCGCCGGGCTGCGCGCCACCGTGACGCCGTGGCTGGAGGTGCCTGTCTCCGAAGCGGCGCACGAGGCCGCGGTACACACCAGCTCCGCCCACCGCGCCGCTTTCGAATCAGGCGCGCCCGCCACTGCGGCGGCCCGTCTTAGCTAAAGGGCTCCCCAGCCCGGCGCGGAAGTTGAGAATAGAACCCATGGAGCCACGCGGCATCCCGCTGCGCGCGCAGTTGACGCACCTCGGGCTGAGCACCGGACAGACGGTCCTGGTGCACAGCTCGCTGCGCAGCGTCGGCTGGATCCCTGGCGGCGCCGCGGCGTTGCGCGACCTGCTGCTCGACATCCTCGATCCGGCGGACGGCACGCTGGTGGTGCCGACTCAGACCGGGTCGACCTCGGTCACCTCAAGCGGATTCGCGGCCGCCACCGCCGGCCGGTCCGAGGCCGAGTACCGGGCGTACCTCGACCGGCTGCCCGGCTTCGACGCGGACCACTCCCCCTCGGAGGAGATGGGCGCGCTGGCTGAGGCGGTGCGCACCCACCCGGACGCGTGGCGCAGCCCGCACCCGATCACCTCGTTCGCCGCGGTCGGCCGGCTGGCCGCGGAATTGATGTCGGCACATCCGCTCCATTCTCTGCTGGGCAAGGAATCCCCGCTCGGCCGGCTTTACGAATGCGACGCCCTGGTGCTGTTGATCGGGGTGGGCTACGACAAGTGCACTGCATTCCATCTCGGCGAGAATCCCGAGATCGCGCCGGAACGGGACTACCGGTGCAAGATCGGCGATTCCTGGCGGCGTTTCCGGGCCCCGGCCCATCGCGACGAGGAATTCGCCGAACTGGGCACGATGTTCGAAAGCTCCCGGCCGCACCGGGTGCGCGAGGCGCAGGTCGGCGCGGCCCGCTGCCGGCTGTTCCCGCTGACCGAGGCGGTGGACTACGCCGCGGTGACGCTGCCCTACCTGCGATTCGCGCGCTGATACGCTCCGGACGCGCGCCGCGTGCGCCCCTTCAGCGCGGCTGGAATCCGTCCTATAGTAAGAGGACTGTCTCTCTGGGATCTTGGGTGGGGCGAGGCGAAGGGAATGATCCATGGGGTCGAGCCTTCGGGATTCCGCGGTCGGCCCCGCTGAGGGCGAAGGCGTCAGTTTCGGACCCGGCTTCTACTTCAGCTACGCGCACACCCCGCCGCTGCGCGGAGACCGCTCCGATCCGGACTACTGGATCAAGCGCTTCTTCCACGAACTCGAGACCGAGGTCCGGCATCTCGACCACCGGCTGCACGGCGGCTTCGTGGACCACCGGATACCGGCCGGCCTGGACCCGGCCGAGTACGCCGCGCACCGGCTGGCCGAATGCCGGGTGTTCGTCCCGCTCTACGGCGACAACTACTTCGAGAGCGAGAAGTGCGGCCGGGAATGGGCCGTGTTCGAGCGCCGGCGCCGGCTGCGCAAGGCCCGCACCGGCGACGACGGACGCTCGATCGTCCCGGTGCTCTGGACCCCGAGCACCCGCGAGCAGCCCGACTGCGCCCGCCGGGTGCCGCCGGCCCGGCTGCTCGAGAACGACCTGTACCTGGATCTCGGGCTCTACCAGCTGATCCGGCTCTACGAGCACGAATACCACGAGGCGGTGCTGCGCCTCGCCCAGCTGATCGTGCACCGCGCCCGGGTCGAGGCGCCGCCGGCGATCTCCCCGGACTCCCACGGCGAGGTCGAGCCCGCCTTCCCCGGCCGGGCCAGTCCGCAGCGCCCGCTGTACATCGCCGTGGCCGCCGCGGTCCGGCGCACCGTGCCGCGGGAACGCGATCCGGAGTACTACGGCGGCAATCCGGAGGAGTGGCGCCCCTACCAGCCGCAGGTCGCGGAGCCGCTGGCCGAGCGCGCGGCCCGGATCGCCGGGACGCTCGGCTACTCCGCCCGGATCAGTGTGCTCTCGACCTCCTCGCCCGAGACGAAGATGCCGGGCCCGCAGCTGGAATCGCAGCGGCAGCAGGGCCCGAGCATCGTGCTGGCCGACCCGTGGGTGTTCGACGGGTTCCCCACCAGCCGCACCGCGCTGGAGCGGGTGGACCGCTGCCGGCGCGAGACCGTGCGGCTGATGGTTCCGTGGAGCGGCAGCGACGGCGAGACCGCCCGGCAGCGGCTCTACCTCGAAGCCCGGGTGCAGACCACGGTGCCGTGGATGTTCCGGTGCTGGCGCCGGTCCCTGCCGGAGCGATTACAGGACCTGGCCACGGCCGAGCAGTTCGACGAGGCCCTGCTCGTGGTGATCGACCGGGCCCGCAGCTACTTCCTGAGCACGAGCGAGCCCCTGCGCAACGCCCCGCTCAACCGCTACTCGAGCCGGCCGAGGCTGGCCCCGGCACCGCACGAGGAGTCCCCGCCGTAGCCCGGGGGCCGCGGAAGCACCCGTTCGCCCACCTTCGCTCCGCCCCCAGGACATCCGAGACCGCACGCAAGAGGTTAGGACCATGAGCGCACGCAAGCCGGGTCAGGTCGTCACCTTCTACTCGTACAAGGGCGGCACCGGCCGCACCATGTCGCTGGCCAACATCGCCTGGATCCTGGCCGCGAACGGCAAGCGGGTGCTGATGGTGGACTGGGACCTGGAATCCCCCGGGCTGCACCGGTACTTCGCCAAGTCGCTGCTCGACCCGGACGCCCTGGCCGCGACCAAGGGCGTGGTCAACATGGTGCGCGAGTTCGAGGACTCGGCCGCGGAGACACCGGAGGAGCAGCGCGGCTCGAACTTCTACCGCGACCTGGCCCGGGTCAGCGACTACGCGATCGCCATCCGCTGGCCCTTCCCCGACGGCGGCGCGCTGCACTACATGTCGGCCGGCCTGCAGAACCGCAGCTACTCCAGCGCGGTGGCCAGTCTGGACTGGGAGCGCTTCTACGAGCACCTCGGCGGCGGAGAGCTGTTCAACGCCTTCCGCGCGGACATGAGGGCGAACTACGACTACGCGCTGATCGACAGCCGCACCGGCCTGAGCGACGTCGCGGACATCTGCACCCTGCACCTGCCCGACGTCATCGTGGACTGCTTCACCCTGAACAACCAGGGCCTGGAGGGCGCGCTGACCGTGGCCGGCGGGGTCGCGAAGTTCACCAACCACCCGATCCGGCTGCTGGCCGTGCCGATGCGGGTGGACGAGGCGGAGAAGAACAAGGCCGACGCCGGCCGGGCGGCGGCCCGCGAGCGCTTCGCCGACCTGAAGATAGAGGAGCTCGCCTCGCCCCGGTACTGGGGCCAGGTCGAGATCCCGTACGTGCCCTTCTACAGCTACGAAGAGACCCTGGCCACCTTCGCCGACAGCCCCAACGACCGGCACACCCTGCTCGACGCCTACCTCAGGCTGACCGCCGTGCTGACCGAAGGCGAGGTGCGCGAGGTGCCCGAGATGGACGACGTGGCCCGGAAACTGGTGCTGGCCGAGGTATCCCGGCTCCAGCCGAGCCGGCAGGAGCAGCTGGCCATCGCGTACGTCGCGGAGGACCGGCTGTGGGCCGAGTGGGTCGAGGCGGTCTACCTGCAGGAGGGCTTCGACGCCCGGATCGTCCCGCTGTTCGACGACCCGGCCACCCGGCCGGTGATCGAGCCGAACACCCGGATCGTCGCGCTGATGTCGGCCGAGACCACCCGCAACCCCGGCGCCATGATCCAGCTGCGTTCGTGGTCGAACACCGGGCAGCTGTCCGTGGTCGCGCTCTCCGAGCTGCGCTCCGACTCCCGGCTGGCCGCGGCCTCGACCTGCGAGCTCTACGGGGTGACCGATCCGGCCGCCGCGGCCGCGCAGCTGCTGCGGCTGGTCGGCGTGCCCGAGCCGGAGGCCGTTCAGGCCCGGCTGCCCGAGGGCCACCGCTACCCGACCGGGCACCCGCGGATCTGGAACGTCAGCGCCCGCTACACCGTCTTCACCGGCCGCGACGAGGCGATGGAGCGGCTGCGCCAGCAGATCGTGGGCGGGTCGGCGACGGTGATCCTGCCGGTGGCGCTGCACGGCCTCGGCGGCGTCGGCAAGACCCAGCTGGCCCAGGAATACGCGCTGCGCTTCAGCGCCGACTACGACCTGGTGTGGTGGATCAGCGCCGAGTCCACCGAGTTCATCGACGAGGCCCTGGCCGGCCTGGCCCGGCGGCTGCACCTGCCCGGCTCCGGCGAGTCGATCACCGAGGACTCGCAGCTGGTGCGCGAGGTGCTGCGGCGCGGGGAGGCGGGACGCTGGCTGCTGATCTACGACAACGCCACCGACCCGTCCAAGCTCCAGCCGTTCCTGCCCAGCGGCACCTCGGGGCACGTGCTGATCACCTCGCGCAACCAGGCCTGGGCGCAGCGGGCGGTGCCGCTGGAGGTGGACGTGTTCACCGCCGCGGAGAGCATCGAGCACCTGACCCACACCGTCAACGGCCTGAGCGACCGCGACGCGCTGCGGCTGGCCGAGCTGGTCGGCCACCTGCCGCTGGCGGTGCAGAGCGCCAGCGCCTGGCTGAGCACCACCGGCACGCCGGTGGAGCAGTACATCCAGCAGCTGTCCGAGCAGATCACCCGGGTGCTCGAGACGCCGCCGGAGGACTACCCGGTGTCGGTGGCGGCGACCTGGACCATCGCGCTGCAGGACCTGGAGGAGCGGCGGCCGGCGGCGGCGCGGCTGCTCGAGCTGTGCGCGTTCATGAACCCGGACGGGATCTCGACGCACTCGATGATCTACACCAACGCGATGCTCGACACCCTGCGCAAGTTCGACCGCTCGCTCGTGGACATCGGCATGATCGGCATCGTGGTGGCCGAGCCGGTGCGCCTGAGCCTGCTCCAGCTCGACCAGGCGGCCCGCGAGCTGCGCATCCACCGGCTGGTCCAGGAGGTCATCAAGGCCCGGATGACCGGGTCGAAGCAGGACGAGGTGGTGCACGCCGTGCACGGCATCCTCGCCGCGGCGCGCCCGCAGTCCGGGGACACCGACGACCCGGAGAACTGGCCGCAGTACGCGCTGCTGTGGCCGCACATGACCCCGTCGAGGGCGATGGACTGCGACGAGGGCCCGGTACGCCAGCTGCTGATCGACCGCATCAGGTATCTGTGGAAGCGCGGCGAGTACCAGAACGCGCTGGAGTCCGGCGAGCGGCTCGAGGAACGCTGGCTGGACCGGATCGACGAGCTCGGCGGCCTGCAGACGGACCCGGGCGGCGTGCTCTACCAGCAGCTGCTGGTGCTGCGGAACCTGCTGGCGAGCATCATGCGGCTGCAGGGCGACTTCAACCGGGCCTACCAGATCGACTCGGACGTGCTGGCCGAGCAGGAGCGGCTGTTCGGCCCGGAGCACCCGCACACGCTGCTGAGCCACCTGTGCATCGCCGGCGACCTGCGCGGCCTCGGCCGGTTCCAGGACGCGCTGGACAGCGACCTGGCGACCTACGAGCGCCACCGCCGGGTCTACCCCGAGGGCGACGCGCGGCTGCTCGGCGCGGCGAACAACCTGGCGGTCAACTTCCGTCTGCTGGGCGACTGCTACAAGGCGCTGGAGCTGGATGAGAGCACGTACATCCAGCGCCGCTCCACCCTCGGCCCGAAGCACCCGTACACGCTGTATTCGAGCTCGAACCTGGCCCGCGACCTGCGCGACGCCGGCCAGTACACGCAGTCCACGGACGTGCTGCGGGCGGCCTTGGCGGACTACCGCGAGGCGGTCGGGGACACCAGCCCGGAGACGCTGCGCACGGCCAAGAGCCTGGCCGTGTCACTGCGCAAGGCCGGCGAACTGGCCGAGTCGGCGACGCTCGCCCGCGAGACCTACGACCGCTACCGCGGCGAGTTCGGCGACACGAACCCGGACCTGCAGTCCTGCGCCCTGGTCTACGCCGCGGCGCTGTCCGCGGTGGGCGAGCACGGCACCGCGAAGGAGCTGTGCCTGACCGTGCTGGGCCGTTATGAGGAGCAGCTCGGCGCGCAGCACCCGTACACGCTGTGCTGCCTCAACAACCTGTCCACCTACGTGCGCAAGTCGAACGACTTCGAGGAGGCGCTGGATCTGGCCCGCCGGGCCTTCGAGGGCCTGAACACGCTGCTCGGCGATCACCACCCGTACACGCTGATCGCGGCCGCGAACGTGGCCAACAGCCTCGTCGACCTCGGCGACCTGCGCCCCGCCTCCACGCTGGAGGACGAGTCGGCGCGGAAGCTGGCCGGCGTGCTGCGGCCCAAGCACCCGGACGTACTGGCGATCGAGTCCAACCACGCGGCCACCCTGGAGAACCTCGGCCACACCGCCGAGTCGGCCCACCTGCGCAGCCGCGTGGTGGCCGACATGGAGGTCACCCTGGGCCACCAGCACTTCAACACCCGGGCGGCCCGGCAGTCGCAGCGGCTGGACTGGGATCTGGAGCCGCAGCCGATCTAACGCGAGTCGATGATCGGCTGGGTGCTGATGGGGCGTGGTGGCTTGTCGGGTCGGGTGTGGGCGGCCGCTTCGCGTCGCCCGTTTTGTCCGACCACCCGCCCACCCGTTGCGTTGGCGGGGCGGGCTGCGGTTTCAAGATCTCGCCTCCGGCGGGGACCTTCCCTCGGAGAGAATGCCGGGGTCGTGTGGGTGCTGTCGTTGGCGGGGCGGGCTGACGTTGGGGGTGGTGGGGTTGCGGGGGTGTGCTCTCTCCTCGGCCGGTCCCCGGAGGCAATCAGGGACCTGCCGGGAGGTCAAGCGGCGGTGGCCTGGGTTGATGCTGAATCGTGCATCGCGCCGCTTGACCTCCCGGCAGAACCCTGATCAGGCTTCGCCTGCCCGACCGAGGAGAGAACCCACCCCCTGAGGGAGCAGTGCGAGCTGCGCTCGGGCCGGATCCCGTCCCGCGGCCCGGCCGCGCCCGATCCGGAAGAATCCTGCATCATCGTTCGAGACCGCTCTTCGCTTCTCTACTGATTCAACGCCGGGGAACGCGACCGAGTGCCCGGAAATCTCCATAATTTTTGCTTATTCGCTGGAAGCCGGATACGCGGTTTTTGTCGGTGGTGGCGTCTAGCATGGAAGCGTACGGGGATCGGGACTTGTGGCAAGAGGGTGGTGGGCGGGGTGGCCGGGGTGTGGCGGAAAACGGTGCAGGATCTCCCCTCGGGGTGCGATCGAGCCGCGCGATCGTGCGCGTTGCGTGAGCTCCGGGTGGATCGGACCGGGGCGATGCAGAATCCTTCCGCATCGAACTCGGCCGGCCTGCGGGATTGTGCAGCGAGGTCTGGGATCGGGGTGGATCGCACGAGGGCGGCGCAGGATTTCACCTCAGGCGCGACCCGAGCATCGACGCCTCCGCGCGGATCAAGGATCGGGATGGCCGGATCAGGGTGATGCAGAATCCTTCCGCATCGAACGCGACCGGGCCACGGGCTCGGACTCGGACTCGGCCCGAGCGCAGCTCAGACTCGTACCTCAGGGGGTGGGCTCTCTCCTCGGTCGGGCAGGCGAAGCCCGATCAGGGTTCTGCCGGGAGGTCAAGCGGCGCCATGCAAGATCCAGCATCAACCCAGGCCGCCGCCGCTTGAGCTCCCGGCAGGTCCCTGATTGCCTCCGGGGACCGGCCGAGGAGAGAGCACACCCCCGCAACCCCACCACCCCGAACCCCAACCCGCCCCGCCAACGACAACAACCACGCAACCCCGGCATCTCTCCGAGGGAAGGCCCCCGCCGGAGGCGAAAGCTTGAAACCCCAGCCCACCCCACCAACGCAACGGGTGGGCGGGTGGACAGAAGAACCAGGCGACGCGAAGCGGCCGCCCACACCACGACGACAACCACCCCGACCCGACCCGACAAGGCAACCCTCCCTACGAGGACCCAGCCGATCATCATTAGTGCACTGATCACGCTGCTCGCACCCGCCGACGAGGACTGGCCCCTACGCGGCGGACGGCTCGGCCGGCTTCGACGGGTCGCCGTCGCCGTCGATCCAGCGCAGGATGTCGACGAGCACTTCCATGGCGCTGAAGTGCGCGGCGTGCCGGGCGATCTCGAGGGTGGCACCGGGGATGCGTCCGGCGAGCCAGCGGGTGTGGCCGACCGGGGAGAAGTGGTCCTGTTCGCCGTGCCAAAGGTAGACCTGGCCGGGGATGTCGGCCGGGTCGAAGCCCCAGTCCTGGGTGAACGAGCGCGCGTCGTCCACCCAGCCGCCGCCGGAGGTGCGCACGGCCTCGGCCATGGCGCGCTTGAAGCCGGAGCGGATCGTGTTGTCCGCCACCACCCGCCAGTCGGCCTGCTCGAGTTCCGGGCCGAGGTTGCGCAGCATCAGGTTCGGATCGCCCCGGATCTCCTCCGCGGTGGCCTCGATGATCGGGGCGAGCAGGCTCACGCCCTTCTCGGCGACCAGGTACTCGCGCACGTTCGAGTCCGTCATGCCCTCGTACCAGTCCAAGCCCTCGCTGCGGAACGGGGCGAGACAGACCAGCGCGGCGGTGCGAACGACCCGGTCCGCCAGCAGGGCGGCGCAGGCCAGCGCGTGCGGGCCGCCGCCGGAGCGGCCGACCACGCCGAAGCGGCCGAGGCCGAGCGCGTCGGCGATGTCCTCCACATCCTCGGCGGCGTGGCGCACGAACCGGCCGGGCAGGCGGTCGGAGCCGCCGTAGCCGGGGCGGTCGTAGGCGATCAGACGGATGCCCAGATGGTGCAGCCGCATCGGCATCGGGTGCGGGCCGAGGCGGCTGCCCGGGGTGCCGTGGAGGAAGAAGACCGGGGTCGCGCCGCGTGGGCCGAGTGTCAGGATCCTGAGTCTTCGTCCGTCCCGCGCGAACACCGTGCGTTCCACTCTGGCAGCCTCTCCTTCCGCATGCCGCCCGCGGCTCGCCGCCGCCGGTAAGGCGCTTTGGATTTATGGCCATTACCCCCCGGGATCGTGATCACTCCCGGTTCGCGCCGAATCGGAACCGTTCCGAAACGTGCGACGCGGCCACAGTGAACGGGGAGCAGACTGTCCGGATGCAGACACCCGAAGGCGCCCGTACCCGCGCACCGGGCTCCGGGCCCGGCCCGATCACGCCCGACGGCTGCGCGGTCGACCTCTATGCCGCCGTGCCGGCCCGCGGTGAACCAGAACTCATCCACGCCTCGGTACCGGCGCACGCTGCGGTCTTGGAGCTTGGTTGCGGCACAGGCCGGATCAGCACCCCGCTCGCACGGCTCGGGCACCGGGTCGTGGGGGTGGACGAGTCGGCCGAGATGCTCGCGCGCTGCGTCGGAATCACCACCGTGCGCTCCGGGATCCAGTCGCTGCGGCTGCCCGAGCGCTTCCCGGTCGTCGTGTTGCCCTCGCATCTGGTCAACTCCTCGGACGTCGAACTGCGCGACGCGTTCCTGCGCACCTGCCGCGAGCACGTCGAGAGCTCCGGCATGGTTCTGATTCAGCGCCATCGGCGCGGCTGGATCGCCGAGGCCGCCGACTCCGCCCACGACGACGGCACCCTGCGCAGCAGCCTCCGCGTGCTCGGCCGTCCCGCGCCGGGCCTGCTGCACGGAAGCATGACCTATGAACTCGGGGATTCCTTGTGGAAACACGAATTCACGGCCCGCGACCTGCTCGACGAGGATCTGCCGGACGTGCTCGCCGCGGCGGATCTGCGGCTCGATCGGATACTGACGGACGACGGCTCGTGGTTCGTCGCAGTGCCCACGGCATAGGAGCCGCTCAGGCCCGTGACATGGCGTCACGGGCCTGAGCTTTCCCCGGGCTGCCCGCGGCTCGTGGGCGAAGCCGCTCCCTTGTGGGGTCCGGGGCGTTCAGAGGCGCTTCTTCTAGTAAGCGCTCAGGCCCTGCCCGAAGGCGCCGGCGGACTGGACCACGGACGAACAGGTCGCCTCGGCGAAGGTCTGCGCGCCGCCGGAGCACTCGCTGTCGCGGGTGGCGGACCACATCGCGAGCCAGGCGAGGCCGTTGCTCTTGGCCCAGGAGGCCAGCGCGCTCGCGTCGGCCACGGTGAAGGTCTCGGTGCTCACGTCGTTGACGCCGATCATCGGGGTGACGGCGATCTTCGCGTAGGCCTGAGCGGTGGTCAGGCCGGTCCAGACCGACTGCACCTGCTGCATGGTCGCGGTCGCGGCCTGCTCCGCCAGCGTGGCCATGTCGCCGGGGAAAGAGCTGCCGTAATCCATCGCCATCACGTTCACCGCGGCGATCGACGCGCCGTCGGCCTTGGCGTTGGAAAGCACGGCGACGCCGTCGCTGGTGAGGCCGGAGGGCAGCACCGGCAGGGTGTAGGAGACCTGCAGGCCCGGGTCCTCGGACTCGAGGGTGGCGATCGCCTGGTTGCGCCGGTTGATCGAGGCGGTGTCGGTGACGGCCGCGCCCTCGACGTCGAAGTCGATCTCAGTGAGCGAATACTGCTTGATCACGGACTGGTACGCCGCGGCCAGCGTGCTCGCCGAGGTGCAGCTCTGGGCGAGTTCGGTGCCTGCTTCACCGCCGAAGGAGACGCGCACGTCACCGCCGGCCGCACGCAGGCCCGAGATGTCGGACGCGATGGACGAGTCGTTGAGCGCGGTGACTCCGCCCCATTCCGGCGTGCACGCGGTCGTGCCGCTGGTGATGAAGGCCAGGTTGAAGTACTTCGTGCCCTCGGTCGCGGCCGCGCCGCTCAGGTTGTAGAGCGGGTAGAGGGAGAGGTCGGCGTACGGGGAGAACCTGCCGTAGCCGCCGGATCCGGAGCCGCCGGTGGAGGTCGCGGTGGCCGAGGCGCTCGCGGACGGCTTCGCCGAGGCCGACGCGCTGGCGGACGCGGACGGCTTCGCCGACGCGCTCGCCGGAACCGAGGCCGGGACCGACGGCGTGGTCGTGGTCGAGCCCGAACAGGCGCTGCCGTTGATCGTGCAGCTGGACGGCTCGCCGGTGCCGTTGACCGTGAAGCCGAAGGTGGTGCTGGCGCCGGCGGCCAGGGTGCCGTTCCAGCTCGCGTTGGCGACGGTGTAGGTCTGGCCACTGGCCGTCTCAGTGCCGTTCCACAGGCTGTCCACACTCGAGCCGGCGGGCAGGCCGAAGACCACGGTCCAGTTGCTGATCGCGCTCGAAGTGGTGTTGGTGATCGTGTACTGGCCGGTGTAGCCGCCGTCCCAGGTGCTGGTCTCGGCGAACGCGGCGGCGGGCACGGCCGCGTTGGCGCCGGTGGCCAGGGCCACTCCGGCGCCGGCCGCGACGAGGGTGGCCCCGGTGCCGATCGCGGTGAGCTTCACGCGACGGGAGAAGCGCGGGGCGCGCGGGCGGGAGCCGCGCGAAGGGTCTGCGGGGGCTGACGAGGCGTGCTGGCCCATGGGGAGGTCCTTACGGTGAGAACGCTTCGGACGGCTGGGTGCCGTGATTGGTCCAGACCTGTGGGTCGGGCCGGGACGGGTCCCCAACGTAGCGAGCCGGATCCGAGGCCACAGCCCCGAATCATTAACCGCGCCCTAAGGCTCCCTCAGGACCGGCCGCCGCGTCCGGCGCCGGTCCCGGAACCTTAACCAGGGCCTAAGCCTCGCTCAGGGCTCGTCGCCGCGGCGGCCCGACGGCGGCGGAACGGCTTGGCAGCGGCGAGGATTTCAGCCGTGGCGCACATGACGCTCTATGCGCCCGCCGTCACTGTCTGCACGGTAGGAGAGGTTCCAGCCCAGGTGGCGATCACTTCGTACGCCGTCCCCGCGTCGGCCGGCGAGAATTCGACCTCGACGAAACCGTCGGTCTGCCACGACTGGACGGTGAAACCGGAGTTGGGCGTGGCCGCGACCAGCGTCGCCTTCGTGGTGCCCACGTCCAGCACGACGGTCCCGCCCGGGGTCGTGTACCGGCGCTGCATCTCGTCCGGCGCCTCGGCCGGGGCGGAGGGCGAGGTGGACGGCTTGCCGTGGGTGGCCGGGGCGCTGCTCGCGCCGCGGGACCGGCTGGGCGCGGCCGAGGTGGCCGGCGCCGGAGCGCTGGAGCCGCGCGCCGGGCTGCGCACCGGGGTGGTGGCCGCGTCCTGCACCGGCCAGGCCGCGATGTCGGCCACGTGCGGTCCGGCGGTGGCGGTGGACAGCACCGAGTTCAGACCCGCCCAGACCACCGCCATCGCGGTGGCCGTGGCCGCGGCCCAGGCCAGGACCGCGTACAACGCCCGCTTCGACACGCTCGCTCCGCTTCTGTCCGGGCCCCGCCTCGTCGCGGGTCCGGCCGCGTTCATCCATTGGCTGACCGCGGTCAATCCGTTAGGTTGCCACACTATGGCTCGCGTACTGCTTGTCGAAGACGATCCGGATATTCGCACCACCGTGATACGCCAATTGTCCGAGTTCGGACACAGCGTGCGCAGCGCGGGCACCGCGCTGACCGCGCTGCGCGAGGCCACTCGCGACCCGGGCGACGTGATCGTGCTCGACCTCGGCCTGCCGGACCTCGACGGGTCCGAGGCGCTCAAGATGCTGCGCGCGGTCACCCGCACCCCGGTGATCATCGCCACCGCCCGGGACGACGAGGCCGAGATCATCCGGCTGCTGCACGCGGGCGCGGACGACTACCTGGTCAAGCCGTACTCCTCGGCCCACCTCGCGGCCCGGATCGCGGCCGTGCTGCGGCGATCCGGGATCGGCGCGCAGCCGACCGCGCTGAAGGTGGGCGGGCTGGAGATCGACCCGCGGCGGCGCCAGGCCACCCTGGACGGGGCCCGGCTGGACCTGAGCCGGCGTGAATTCGACCTGCTGGCCTACCTCGCGGCCCGGCCCGGCGAGGTGGTCACCCGGCGCGAGCTGCTCTCCGAGGTGTGGCAGCTGCCCTACGGCGACGACCAGACCATCGACGTGCACCTGTCCTGGCTGCGCCGCAAGCTCGGCGAGCGGGCGAGCCGGCCGCGCTATCTGCACACGGTGCGCGGCGTCGGGGTGCGGCTGATGGAGCCCGCCGATCCCGTGCCTCCCGAGTCCTCGCCGTGACGGCCCCGCGCGGGCCCGGGGCCGTGCGAGGGGGTCGCCCGGAAGCCGGGATGCGCTGGTCCCTGGCCCGCGTCGCCTTCGCCGTCACCAGCATGATCGCGCTGGCCTTCCTGATCCCGCTGGGCGTCGCGATGGAGCACATCGCGCAGGAGAACGCCCGGCACCAGGCCGAGGCCCAGATCACCGCCCTCGAACCCTTGCTCGCGGTGACGACGGATCAGGCCCGGCTCGACGACGCGCTCGCCACCCTCAGCGGCGGCCAGATCGTCGGCATCGTGCTGCCGGGCGGGGCCGTGCTGGGCACGAATCATGCCGCGGCCTCGCAGCTCACCGAAGCCGTCGCACAACGCCGCGCAACCTCGTTGGCCGTCGCGGGCGGGCAGGAGCTCGTACAGCCCGAGCAGCTGAGCTCTGGCATGGCTTTGATCGAGGTCTATCTCGCCGATTCGGCCAGCGAGCACGGCCTGGTCCGGGCCTGGGCGACGCTGAGCGCGGTGGCGGCGCTGCTGGTGCTCGGTTCGACCGTCGTGGCCGACCGTCTGGCCACCCGCGTCGTGGGCGCCTCGCGGCACCTGGCCGACGCTTCCCGGCGGCTGGGCGAAGGCGAGACCGGCGTGCGGGTGGTGGCCGGCGGCCCGCGCGAGTTGGCGGAGGCCGGCGAAGCGTTCAACGCGATGGCCGACCGGGTCGTGCAGCTGATAGCGGCGGAACGCGAGATGGTCGCCGACCTCTCGCACCGGCTGCGCACGCCGCTGACCGCGCTGCGGCTGAACGCGGCCGGACTCGGCGACAGCCAGGCCGCCCGGCAGACCCAGGAGTCCGTCGCCCGGCTCGAGCAGGAAGTGGACCGGATCATCCGGGCCGCGCGGGCCGGCAAGGAGGGCAGCGCCGCACCGCTGGCCGGCGCGGTGTGCGAGGTCACGGCCGTGGCCCGGGAACGGATCGCGTTCTGGTCCGCGCTGGCCGAGGACGAGGACCGGCCCTGGCGCTTCTTCGGTCCTACCTCCGGCGTGCCGGACGGCTCCGGCACGGTCCGCACGGAGCAGCGCACCGACGTGGTGGCGATCTCGGCGCAGGAGCTCAGCGCGGCGCTGGACACCTTGCTGGGCAACATCTTCCGGCACACGCCGGAGGGCACCGGCTTCCAGGTGACCGTGCACACCGGCGAGGGCAGCGTCGCAGTGCTGATCGACGACTCCGGGCCCGGCCTGGCCGTGCCGGACGGCCTGGCCCTGCAGCGCGGCGCGGGCACCGGCGGCGACGGCTCGACCGGGCTGGGCCTGGACATCGTGCGCAAGCTGGCCGAGCGGGTCGGCGGCGCGCTCTCGACCGGCCGCTCGCCCTTGGGCGGCCTGCAGGTGCACGTGAGCCTGCCGACCCTGGCGTCGCGTCAGCCGCAGCCCAAGGCGCCGTTCAAAGCGCGTGTGCCACGAGCGCGACGTGCCGGCCGAGGTGACGGGTGACGATCAGCGTGGCGGCGTTGGTCTTGGGCCCGCCCAGCTTGAGTTGACGGCGT
Organism: Actinospica robiniae DSM 44927; assembly: GCF_000504285.1. NCBI lineage: Bacteria > Bacillati > Actinomycetota > Actinomycetes > Catenulisporales > Actinospicaceae > Actinospica > Actinospica robiniae. The sequence continues at coordinate 5,345,731 of NZ_KI632511.1, forward strand.
AGCGCCTCGGGGTCGATATCGGCACCGCGCTTCTTAATGGTCAGCGTGCCGTAACCGCGTTCGGCGACGAAGGCGCGCAGTTTCTTCACGTTGAACGGCAGCACATCGGTGATCTCGTAGCCGGCGGCGTAGGGCGTGTCCGTGTGCTTATCCGAGGTCAGATACGCGATGGTCGGGTCGAGCGTGCGGGCGTCGAGCAGATCGGCGAGGTCGCCGAGCAGGCGGGCACGGATGACGGCGCCGTCCGGCTCGTACAGGTAGGGCCCGATCTCGCCGGGGGCCGGGTCGTGGGGGATGGCGGATTCGGAGGGGTCGGCCGAGCCCGCGGCGAGGCTGTGCGGGCCGGGCAGCAGCGTGGCCCGGCGGGAGGCGGTGCGCAGCGGGCCGAAGTAGATCCCCGCCTCCTTGACGTCGCCGCCGTCCGAGACCCACTCCGCCTCGGCCTCCGCGGGCAGGGCGCCGTGCGGGATGCCGGGCGCGACCTTGAAGCCCGCCGCGGGCACCCGCTCGGCCAGCCCGACCGCGAAGGACCACGGCGGCGAGTAGGCGGCCGGATCGAACACCCGGCCGCGTTCGGCGCGGCGGGCCGGGTCGAGGAAGACCGCGTCGCAGCCGTCCAGCGACACCTCGGCGACGTCGGCGCAGACCACCTCCACCCGCTCGGCCAGACCGAGGGCCGCGGCGTTGGCCCGCGCCACGGCACAGGTGAGCGGATCGCGGTCGACGGCGAGCACGTCGATCCCGGCCGCGGCGAAGGCGAGCGCGTCCCCGCCGATCCCGCAGCACAGGTCGGCGACGCGGCGTACGCCGGCGGCCGTGAATCTTTCAGCCCGCAGCCGGGCCACCTGACGACGGGTGGACTGCTCGTAGCCGGCCTCGGTGAAGTACAGGTCCGCGGCCTGCTCGCCGAACTTCGCCCGGGCCCGGCGGCGCAGCCGGTCCTGGGTCAGCGCCGCGGAGACCAGTTCGGCGGGGTAGCGGGCGCGCAGCGCCGTCGCGGCGGCCAGCGGATCCGCCGAATCCGATCCGGCCGCGAGTTCGGCGAGCAACGCCCGGCCACGCTCCGTGAGCAAGCAGTCGAATTCAGTGAGATCCACGCGACATATTCTGGCTCACTGCGCGGTTCGGTACTCTGCCCCCTGTGCGTTTCCCACGAATAGGTTCAGACCGGTCGCAATCTCCGAATCGGTCGGTCTACGGCCCCTGGCTGCTGGCTCTCGCGCTCTTCCTGGTCTACGGCACCGACTCGCTGGCCCGGTACTACCGGATGGCGCCCGGATCCTACGACCTCGGCATCTTCGTCGAGGCGGTCAAGCAGTACGGGCACTTCCACGCGCCGATCGTGGACGTCATGGGGCAGAACTTCAATCTGCTCGGGGACCACTTCCATCCGATCCTGGCCGTGCTCGGGCCGATCTTCCTGGTCTTCCCGAGCCCGCTGACGCTGCTGATCGCGCAGGCCGCGCTGTTCTCCGTCGCGGCGGTGCCGCTGGTGTGGCTGGGCCGTTCCCGGCTGGGCCAGGGCGGGGCCTACGCCGTGGGCGTGGCCTACGGGCTGAGCTTCGGGATCGCGCAGGCGGTGGACTTCGACTTCCACGAGATCGCCTTCGCCGTACCCCTGCTCGCCTTCGCGCTGTGGGCGATGCTCGAGGACCGCGACGCGGTGCTGATCTCCTGCTGCTTCCTGGCGCTGCTGTGCAAGGAGGACATCGGGCTGACCTTCGTGCTGCCGATCGGCATCGCGGTGATGCTGCGCGGCCGGCTGGTGCTCGGCGCGGTGGTCTCGGCGATGGGCACGGCCGGATCGCTGATCGCGATCTACTGGCTGATCCCGATGTTCAACCCGCAGCACATCTACACGTACTGGAGCAAGAACGGCTGCCTCGGCGCGCACGGGGCCGCCGCGACCGGCGCCGCACCCGCCACCCCCGGCTCCGACCCGATCACCTGCCTGCTCAGCTCCGCCCAGTCGAACGCCGGAACCAAGCTGGAGCTGGTTTTCCTGCTGCTCGCGGTGACGGCGTTCTGCGCGCTGCGTTCGCCGCTGGGGCTGCTCGCGGTGCCGAACCTGGCGCTGCGCTTCATCTCCACCGACTCGAGCTTCTGGGGCACCGGCTACCACTACAACGCCGTGCTGATGCCGGTCCTGTGCGTGGCCGCGATCGACGCGATGGACCGGGCCCGGCGGGCCAAGGCCGCGGTGCCGCTCGAAGCGGACCCGGCCGCGGCCGAAGCGGAGGCCGAACCGGAGGTCGTCGCCACCGAAGCGCCGGAGGAATCGGCCGAGCCGTTCACTCCGACGAGTGAACCGGTGCGCGGCGAGCCATACGCGCCGGGTGCGATCCGGCGCTGGGGCGCGGGCGCGAGCGGCGCGATGGGCCGGCACGGCGCGGTGGCGATGCTCGCGGCGAGCCTGGCCATGGTCCCGCAGTTCGCGTTCAACCAGTTCTTCAACCCGGGCACCTTCACCTTCGACGCCCGCACCGACGCGCTGCGCCAGGCCGTGGCGATGGTGCCGAGCGGCGTCACCGTGGAGGCCACGATCAACGTGCTGGCCCCGCTGGCCGCCCGGGACGACGCGTACTGGGTCGGCAACTCCAACCCGGCGCCGCAGTACGTGGTGCTCGACGCGGTGGTCTCCGGCTTCCCCGGCACCATCTCGGATCCGGTGCAGTGGGTGGACGGCCGGCACACCGGCAGCAGCTACGAGATCATCTGGAGCAACCCGTACGGGATCTACGTGCTCAAGCAGATGAGTTGACGGTGGCTGGCCCTAGGATCGGCCCTGACGGTCATTCACCAACCAAGGAGCGATCCTCATGGCCACGACACGCAAGGCCTCGGCCCACTGGGAAGGCAGCCTGATGGAGGGCAAGGGCCGGGTCGCCTTCGACTCGTCCCACGCCGGCGAATTCGACGTCAACTGGGCCGCGCGCTCGGCCGAGCCCAACGGCGTCACCTCGCCGGAGGAGCTGATCGGCGCGGCCCACTCGACCTGCTACTCCATGGCGCTCTCGCACGCGCTGGCGCAGAACGGCACCCCGCCCACCACGGTCGACACCGCCGCCGAGGTCGACTTCCAGCCGGGCACCGGGATCACCGCGATCCGGCTGTCGGTGCGGGCCGCGGTGCCCGGGCTGACCGAGGACCAGTTCGTGGACTTCGCCGTCGCGGCCAAGGAGGGCTGCCCGGTCTCCCAGGCGCTCAAGGCCGTGCCGATCACGCTGAGTACCGAGTTCGTAGCCTGAGCCTGGGCCGTTTAGCAATTTTTCTTCAAATCTCGAAGAAATCTTCGACCAAAGCCTCACGATCAACCGAGCAGACGAGGTTTACTTCCGGCCATGGAGCCAAGTCCAGGTCCAGCGGGAGTGATACGACGGATCGAGCCGGCGGATGCGGAAACCACCGGCTCGATCTACCCGTTCGTACGCACCTTCCCCAATCCGCATACCAAGTCCGTGCGCGACGCCCGGCCGATGCTCTCTCGGCTGGCCTTGAGCACGCTGCTGCTGATCCTCGCCGTCGGCGGCGCCGTCGAGCTGCTGACGCTGTGGTGGATGCAGACCCCGCCCTCACGGGTGGCCAATCTGTCCGAAGAACTGATCATGGGCGCGCAGCTGACCGGCCTGATCGGCGGCTACCTGCTGCTGATCGAAGTCACGCTGATGGCGCGGATACCCTGGCTCGAGCACCGGATCGGCTCGTGGCTCGCGTCGCTGCACCGGTACCTCGGCGGGTACCTGTTCCTGCTGCTCACCATGCACGTGGTGCTGGTGCTGGCCGGCTACAGCCTGAGCCTCGGCGCCCCGGTCAACGCCGTGCTCGTGGGCGTGCTCCAGACCTACCCCGACGTGCTCTTCGCGACCATCGCCTACCTGCTGCTGCTGTGCCTGGGCCTGAGCTCTGCCCGCAAGATCCGGCGCAAGCTCGGCTATGAGCGCTGGCACATGATCCACCTGATCGCCTACCCGGCCGGCGTGCTCGCCTACGGGCACGAGATCGCCATGGGCGCGCAGTTCACCCGCAACACCGCCGCCCGCTACACCTGGACGGCGCTGAGCGTCGCGGTGGCGCTCGCGGTGCTCAACCACCGGCTCTACATCCCGATCCGCCGCCACCTCAAGCACCGGCTGCACATCTCGCACATCGTGGCCGAGGCGCCGGACACCTTCAGCATCTACATCAAGGGCAAGCGGATCGACGACCTCAACGCGGTCGGCGGCCAGTACTTCCGCTGGCGCTTCATGGCCCGCGGCGTGTGGTACCAGTCGCATCCCTTCTCCCTCTCCGCCCACCCGACCGACGACACGCTGCGGCTGACGATCAAGGGCGTCGGGGCCTACACGCGCCGGCTCAAGCGCCGGCTGCGGCCCGGCCAGCGCGTGTTCGCCGACGGCCCGTACGGCGCCTTCACGGCCGTGCTGCGGCGGCGCAAGCGGGTGCTGCTGCTCGGCGGCGGCGTCGGGGTGACCCCGCTGCGGGCCATCGCCGAGACGCTGGAGGGCAACGAGCGCGACGTGATCTTCGCGCAGCGGGCCAGCTCCGAGCACGAGCTGCTGATGGCGGACGAGCTGTGGCGGATGCAGCGGCAGGGCAAGCTGACCTTCCTGCCCATCCTCGGCAAGCGCGGCAAGGATCCGAAGGAGGATCCGATGCACCCGCAGCAGCTGCTGTGGCGGATCCCGGACCTGCGTGAGCGGGAGGTGTTCATCTGCGGCTCGCCCGGCATGGTGGGCGCGTCCATCCGCAATCTGCGCAAAGCGGGGGTCAAGCGGCGCTACATCCACAGCGAACTCTTCGACTTCTAAGACCTCGGATACCCTCAAGTGCCCTCGAGTACGACGAAAACACCCCTGAGGACCTGATGCGCAAATTCGTCTTCTGCGTCGTGGCCTCGATCGCGGTGATGGCCGCGGTCATCCTGGACAAGGCGTACACGTCGCCGCGGCCCTCGGCCGCGCTCGACGACGTCAGCGCCTCGGCGAGCACCCGCACCGCGGTCGGCCCCGAGATCGCGTTGGCGCACGGCATCGTGCAGGTGCAGGTCACCTGTGTCGGCTCCCGGATCGTGGACGTCAAGGCGTTGCAGCTGCCGCACGACAACAACCACTCCTGGGAGGACTCGCAGCACGCGGCGGCCGTGCTGCGCGGCGAGGTGCTCCGCAAGCAGAGCTACCACCTCGACGCGGTCAGCGGAGCCACCTACACCAGCGAGGCCTACCTGCAGTCGCTGCAGGCGGCGCTGGACGTGGCGGCACCGCCGGCGCCCAAGATGTCGGCGACGGCGATCCAGTAAGGGCGCTGGGAACACCACACGGCTACTCGGCCGGGCCTCGTCACGAGGCCCGGCCGAGGCCGGCCCGGACTCAGAACTTGACCACGGACCAGCTGATCGAGCTGGTGATCACCAGGCAGGACGTCCGGCTGGTGCCGTTCCAGACCGTGATCACCGAGTACGAGGTCTGCGCCGGCAGCACGGTCTGGTCGATGTCGCTCTTGTCGCAGCTGATGCCCGGCGTGTAGTCGCTGACCATGAACACCTGGGCGGTGTGCGGCGAGGTGCAAGGCGTCACCGTGCTCGGATCGTTCGAATCGGCGAGGCAGTCGCCCACCTTCAGCTGCGGCAGCGTCGTGGGCGCGGCCGAGGAGGTCGCCGCGTCGCTGTCCTGCGCGACGAAGAACGCGCCGTAGGCGGTGGCCAGCATCAGCCAGCACAGCGCGTATCGCAGCACCGTGGCACGCGGGCTGCGCGAGGTGAGCCGGCCCCACAGGCCGAGCGTCGCTGCGATCGGCTGGGTCGGCCCGGCGATCCGCGCGGCAGAACGGGATCGGGGCCAGGACGCGCCGATCGGCTTGAGGTCCAGGCCGAACTCGCCCAGGCCCTGCAGCGCGCGCTCGGTGGCCGCGGCCGCCAGCACCGCGTCCACCGCGGCGTCCGCGCGCGGCGAGGGCGCGGCCACCGCGCCGGCCAGGCAGCGCGAGCCGTCGGCGAGCTCGAACACCACGCCGGTCCGGGTCGCCCGCGCGCCGTCCACCAGCTGCACCGGGACGCGGTAGGTGCGCCAGACCCCGACGATCATCAGCACCCCGTTGCCCAGGGCGATCCGGTAGCGGTGCAGGTAGCCGTAGCCGAACCAGATCGCCAGCGCCCCGGCGGCGACGCACAGCACGGCCGGGAACGTGGCGAGATCCCCGCGCAGCCAGGCGCCCGCGGTCGATCCGAGCACGCAGCAGCCCACGATCGCGACCCAACCGCCCACGATGCGCACGGTCGTCGAGGGCCGCCATTGCCGGACGGCTCCGCCTACGAGATCGTCGTTCCCGAGCATGCTCCCCACACCTTTACGAGCCCACCACCTCAAGAGGATAGTGCCCGGCCCGGAAGGGTGTCAGGTCTGGGATACCCCGTGGCTGCGCGTTCGATGAGGTTCCGGCCGTTTCCGGCCCACGTCAAGCGCCCTGTGCGTTCCGGCTGTGACACGGTGGAAACACACAGTGGAGACGAAAACAGACAAGGCTTTTACGCTCTTTTACGCGACGACCTCGGTCACCGGCATCGAGGAGTCGGCCGGCAGGTCCAACGCGCTCGGTGCCACGCCGCTGGCGACCAGCTGCGCACCCAGCGCGGCCACCATGGCGCCGTTGTCGGTGCACAGGCCCGGCCGCGGTACCCGAACCCTGATTCCCACCGCCTCGGCCCGCTCCACCGCCAGCGCGCGCAGCCGCGAGTTGGCCGCGACGCCGCCGCCGATCAGCAGATGCTCGACGCCGTGCTCCTTGCAGGCGCGCAGTGCCTTGCGGGTGAGCACGTCCACCACGGCCTCCTGGAACGAGGCGGCCACGTCGGCCACCGGCACCGGCTCGCCGGCCCGCTCCCTCGCCTCGATCCACCGCGCGACCGCGGTCTTCAAGCCGGAGAAGGAGAAGTCGAACGGCGCGTCACGCGGGCCGGTCAGCCCGCGCGGGAAGGCGATGGCCTGCGGGTCGCCGCCCTCGCGCGCCGCCTTGTCGATCAGCGGACCGCCCGGGAAGCCGAGGCCGAGCACCCGGGCCACCTTGTCGAAGGCCTCGCCGGCCGCGTCGTCGATCGTGTTGCCCAGCGGGCGGATGTCGGTGGCCACGTCCGGCACCAGCAGCAGCGAGGAGTGGCCGCCGGAGACCAGCAGCGCCATCGCCGGCTGCGGCAGCGGGCCGTGCTCGAGCTGGTCCACGCACACGTGCGCGGCCAGGTGGTTGACCCCGTAGATCGGCTTGCCCAGCGCCAGCGCGTACGCCTTGGCCGCGGCCACCCCGACCAGCAGCGCGCCGGCCAGGCCCGGGCCCGAGGTGACCGCCACCGCGTCGATGTCGGAGAGCTTGAGGCCGGCCTGGTCCAGGGCGCGGCGCACGGTGGGCACCATCGCCTCCAGGTGCGCCCGCGAGGCCACCTCCGGCACCACGCCGCCGTAGCGGGCGTGCTCGTCGACGCTGGTGGCCACCGCGTCGGCGAGCAGCTCCGTGCCGCGCACGATGCCGACCCCGGTCTCGTCGCAGGAGGTCTCGAAGCCGAGCACGATCGGCTGGTCGGCGGTCATGGGTTCACCCTGTTCTCGAAATCAGCGTCCATCCCGGTTTCGGGCAGCGCGGAGTTCCCGGGCAGCGCGTGCGCGCCGCCGAATCCGCCGCCGGGGCCCGGCCCGAACCGGCCGAGCACCCCGCTGCTGCGCATCACCAGCGCGTCCACCCCGGCCGGCTGGTAGTAGCCCTTGCGCACCCCGATCCCGGCGAAACCGAAGCGCTGATAAAGCTTCTGCGCCCGCTCGTTGTCCACCCGCACTTCCAGCACGACCTCGTCGCAGCGGCGCCGGGCCGCCTCCCGCATCAGCTCGGTCAGCAGCCGCGCGCCGAGCCCCCGCCCGGACCGGGCCGGATCCACCGCGATCGTGAGCACCTCGGCCTCCCCCGCCCCGGCGAGCAGGCCCGCGTATCCGACGATGCGCGGCTCCGCCTCGCCCGGCCGCCCGCCGCGCGAGCCGGTGTCCTCGGCCACCACGTAGTGCCGGCTGGCGGACTCGGCCAGCTCCGACCAGAACATCCCGACCGACCAGGCGTCCTCGGGAAAGGCGAGGTGCTCGAGCAGGACCACGCCCGGGATGTCCCACCAGCGCATCCGGCGCAGACGGATCCCGGTCTCGCCGGCCGCGGCGGGCGGTCCCCAGCCGGTCACGCCGGGCCCGCCCCGGTCGCCGCGCGGCCGCCGAGCTCGCGCGCGTCCGGCTGGCGCACGGATTTGGGCGCGCCCGGTTCGACCGCGTCGGGGCGGCGCAGGTAGAGCGGATAGGGCGGCAGCAGCGCACTCGGGTCCTCGGCCAGCAGGCGCGCCGTCAGGTCGGCCAGCACGGCCGCGCTGGGCAGCTCGGGCGCGAGCGGCGCCGGGAAGCGGTCCGGGTAGAGCACCGGGCCCTGCCCGGCCACCGCGCGTCCGGCCAACTGATCGGCGATCTCGGCCGGACGGTCCACGGCCGGCTCGCCGCCGCGCCGCCCGGCCGCGTCGTACACGGCCCAGTACACCTCGCGCCGGCGCGCGTCGGTGGCGACCGCGAAATCCTTGCCAGGCCCGCCGTCCGCGAGCACCTCGGCGGCCAGGATGTCGAGGGTGCACACGCCGTGCACCGGGATCTCCAGCGCGTCCCCGAGCGCCCGGGCCGTCATCAGCCCGACCCGCAGCCCGGTGAACGGGCCCGGCCCGACCCCGACGGCCACCGCGGTCAGGTCCGCGCGCGCGGCGCCGGCCTCGGCCAGCACCCGCTCGATGCCGGGGGCCAGCAGTTCCCCGTGCCTGCGCGCGTCGATGACGGTGTGCTGCGCGAGCACGCCCTGTCCGCCCCGCAGTGCGACGGTCACCGCCGGGGTCGCCGTGTCGAAAGCCAAGAGCAGCACCCGGCCATTATTCATCACCGCGCGTCCGGAGCCCGTCACGGCTCCCATCCGTCGGCGCCCGCTACCGCGCGGGCACGCACCGTGCCGGAGCGCATTGCCCTGTCCCTGCCACTTAACCCGCGCCGTACCGGTAGGGCATGATGGCCCCCATGGGTAGAGGAACCCGGGCCGCCGGCGCCCGCAGATACGGCGCCGACCCGGCCCCCGCCGCCCCGGATCCGGGCGCGCCGCGCGGGGTCCGCGCACCGCGCAAGTCCGGCCGCGGCGCGACCTTCTCGGTGCTGACGATGACGCTGGCCGCCTTGGCCGGCGTGGGAATCCTCGCCGCCCAGGCGGAGGCGACCGCGCCGCACGCGTCGACGAACAACAGCGCCAAGGCGTCTTCGACCTCGAAGACCGCCCCCCTGCCCACCACGCTGCCGGCGCACTCGGGCAGCGGCACCCGGATCGTCTACTCGCCGAGCGAGCACCGGGTGTGGCTGGTGCAGGGATCGACGGTGAGCCGGACCATGCAGGTGGTGCCCGGCACCGTCACACCGCCCGCGGGCACCTTCCAGGTCTACGCCAAGAGCCCCGGCTCGACCGGCGGCGACGGCAAGGCCGTGGTCTACCTGGTGCGCTTCGATTCCAGCTCCGACACCGTCTTCGGCTTCGACGCCGTGGCCGGCCTGGCCGGCATGCCGCCGAAGCCCACCGGCAGCACCGGCGGCGTGCGGATGGAACAGACCGACGCGCTGGTGCTCTACCAGTTCGCCTCGGTCGGCACCGACGTCGTCGTCGTGTCCTGACACGCCCGGCGATCCGCGCGCCGCGTCAGGACCTTTCGAAGGCGATCTCCCGGACGTCGTCCTCGCGGGAACGGTCGAACCTGACCACGTAGTGCCCGCCTCGGCCCTCGGCCAGCACCTCCGCCTTGCCCTCGCCCCACTCCACCACGGTGACCGAGTCCTCCACCGACGCGTCGAGGTCCAGGTCGTCGAGCTCGGCCAGGCCGCCGAGCCGGTAGGCGTCCACGTGCACCAGCGCCGGGCCGCCGGTGAGCGAGGGGTGCACCCGCGCCAGCACGAAGGTGGGCGAGGTGATCGGGCCGCGCACGCCGAGTCCCTCGGCCAGGCCCTGGGTGAAGGTGGTCTTGCCCGCCCCCAGTCCACCCGAAAGAATCACCAGGTCGCCGGGGCCGAGGCGCTCGGCGAAGCGCAGGCCGGCCGCGCGGGTGGCCGCGGCGTCCTCGGCCCGCACCACCTCGGGCGCGGTCCGGCCGCGGCCGGACTCGGAATCGTTCACTGCGCATCCCTCACTGCGAGTCCCTACTGCGCCGCCCTCCGGGGGGACGGAGCCGGATCGAGCTGAGCCTCGACCCGGTCCACCAGAGTACGCAACGCCTCGTTCACCTCGTCCGGATGCTCCAGGATGACCGCGTGTCCGGCGTTCGGCAGCACCGTGTAGGCGGCCGAGGGGATGGCGGCGGCCAGGGCCTCGCTGTGCGCCACCGGCAGCACCATGTCGCCGGAGGCGCCGAGCACGAGCGTGGGCACGCGGTCGAACAGCGGCACCGCGTCGCCGAGCTCCACGTGGCTCAGCGCCGGGTAGTACTCGGCGATGACGTCGATGGACACTGATTCGATCATGTCCAGGGTGAAGCGCACCACTGACTCGGGCACCTCGGAGCCGAAGGCGTAGCGGCGGGTGAGCACCAGGCCGAGGTCGCCGCCGAGCGTGCGGCCGCGGTCCACCAGCGCGGCCTGACGGGCCAGCAGGCCGAGCAGCCCGGGGGTGGCCCGGTGCAGCAGCTGCGCGCCGGGGCGCGGCAGCCCGAACACGACGTCCTCGAAGCGCCCGGCCGAGGTGCTGATCAGCGCGGCGCCCACGATCCGGTCGCCGAACAGCTCGGGATGCCGCTGGGCCAGCGCCATCATGGTCATCCCGCCCATCGAGTGCCCGATCAGGATCACCGGGCCCTGCGGGCAGGCGGCCTCGAGCACGGCGTGGAGGTCGTCGGCGAGCTGATCCACCGTCACCGAGGCCGAACGGCCGGAGCGCTCGCGCGGCAGCTTGCCGGAGCGGCCGTGGCCGCGCTGGTCCCAGAACACCATCCGGTGCGTCGCGGAGAACTCGGCCCGCTGGTAGTGCCAGCAGTCCTGGTCCAGGCAGAAGCCGTGGGTGAAGAGCAGAGTGGGGCGCTCGGCCTCGTCCGGATCGGCGGCCTCCGCCGCCCGCCCCGTCGCCGGGCCGCGCGGCTCGTCCACCTCCACGTGCAGCTCGACCCCGTCGTTCGCGCGCACCGTGCGCGCGTCGCCTCGCAGCGAGCCGAAGGGCTCGCCGGGGTCGTGTATCGCGGCCATCCGCCGCACCGCCCGCCCGATGGTGAGCCGTTCCACGGTGAAGCCGACCGCGACTCCCGCCGCCACCACCCCGACGGCGGCGCCGAGAAGCCCGGCCCGCCTGCCCTTGCCCGACGCCTCTGCCACCGCTCGGCCGCCTTCCGCCACTGCCGCACGCCCGGCGCTCGCTCCGCGCCGCCACCGCGGCCACGCCGCCGCGATCTGTTCACTATTGTTGCCCGGCAGCCGCGCTTCAAGCGTTCGACCGGCCGAGATCGCGGCGGCCGAGGCAGGCCGCCTGACGTGCGCTCAGCCGACGTACACCCGAGGCACCCGGCCACCGATTCGGGTGACCACCTCGTAGCCGATGGTGCCGATCGCCTCGGCCCAGTCCTGCGCCGTCGGCTCGCCCCGCTCGCCCGGTCCGAACAGCACCACCTCGTCGCCGGCCGCCGGCCCGTGCTCGTCCGGGCCGCCCGGCCCGAAGTCGACCACGAACTGGTCCATCGCCACCCGGCCCGCGACGTGGTAGCGCCGCCCGCCGACCAGCACCGGGCCGCGATCCGAGGCCGCGCGCGGGATGCCGTCCGCGTACCCGGCCGGCACCAGCCCGAGCCGGGTCTCGCCCCCGGTCCGGTAGGTGTGCCCGTAGGACACGCCGTGGCCCGCCGGGACCCACTTGACCAGGGCGAGGCGCCCGCGCAGGGTCATCACCGGCCGCAGCCCGTGCTCCGCCGGGGTGCCGAGCTCCGGCGCGGGGCTGAGCCCGTAGACGGCGAGGCCCGGGCGGACGAGGTCGAAGTGGCTCTCCGGCAGGGTGAGGGTGGCCGGCGAGTTCGCCATGTGCCGCAGCCGGCCGCGCAGGCCGGCCGATTCCGCGTACTCCAAGGCCTCGTGAAAGCGGGTCAGCTGCGCTCGGATCGAGGGATGCCCGGGCTCGTCCGCGCAGGCGAAGTGCGACCACAGGCCGGTCACCTCGAGCAGCCCGGCCCGCTCGGCCTTGACCGCCTCGTCCACCACCAGCGGCCACTCGTGCGGCTGGATCCCGTTGCGGCCCAGCCCGGTGTCCGCCTTGAGCTGGATCCGGGCCAGGCGGCCGGCGCGCTCGGCCGCCTCCAGCACCTCCGCCAGCGCCCACTGGCCGGAGACGGAGACGTCCACCTCCGCCCGCACCAGCGCCTCGAAGTCGTCGCCGGGCGCGTGCAGCCAGGTCAGGATCGGCACGTCGAGGCCCGCGGCGCGCAGAGCCAGCGCCTCCTCCGGCACGGCCGTACCCAGCCAGGCGGCGCCGGCCTCGACCGCGGCCCGGGCGCACGGGACCATGCCGTGCCCGTACGCGTCGGCCTTCACCACGGCCATCACCCGAGCCGGCCCGGCGATCTCGCGCAGGCGCCGCACGTTGGCGCGAAGCGCGTCGAGATCCACACGGGCCTCGAGCCGTGCGGGCGGTGCGGCGGTACGGGTGCTCATCCGGCGACATTCTGCCAGGCCCCGGGCAGGGCCGCGACCAGGTCACCTGCGGCGACCGGCCCGCTGCGTGCCGCGACCAGCCCGGCCGCGCCGTGCAGATACGCCGCCGCCGACGCCGCGTCCATGGGCGAGAGCCCGCCCGCCAGCAGGCCGCCGGCCAGGGCCGCGAGCACGTCGCCGCTCCCGGCCGTGGCCAGGTACGAGGTGGCATGGGTGTTGACCCGGACAGTGCCGCCGCCAGGGTCCGCGACGAGGCTGAACGCCCCCTTCAGCAGCACCGTGGCATCGTAGGTGCGCGCCAGGTCCCGAACCGCGTCCAGCCGCCGCGCGTCGACCTCCTCGGCGCTGCATCCGAGCAGCGCGCCGGCCTCGCCGCTGTGCGGGGTCAGCAGCGTCGGCGCGGTCCGCTCGAGGCGGCTCTTCGGCAGCAGCCTGAGACCGTCGGCGTCGATGAGCACCGGCACGTCCCCGGCCAGGACCCTGGTCAGCCGCCCCCGCGCCTCGTCGCCCTCCCCGAGCCCGGAGCCGACCACCCACGCCTGCACCCGCCCGTCGCCCTGCAGCACCTCCGGATGGGCGCTGACGACGTCGACCGGCCCGTCATAGCGCACCGCTCCCACGCCGGAGCGCAGCGCAGCTCCGGCCGCGAGTAGGGCCGCGCCGGGGTAACGCTCGGAGCCGACCGCGAGGCCGAGCACGCCGCGGCTGTACTTGTGCGCGAACCGGCCCGGCTCGGGCAGCAGAGCACGCACATCCGCCTGCTGTAAGACCTCGACGGCCGGCTCGGCGGAGCCGAACTCCAGGCCGATGTCGACGAGTTCGACGACGCCGACGTGCGCGGCCGCCGGATCGATGAAGAGCCCTGGCTTGTGCGTGCCGAAGGTGACGGTGACGTCGGCCCGGATCGCGACGCCGCCGACCTCGCCGGTGTCCGCGTCCACGCCGCTGGGCAGATCCACCGCGACGATCGGCGCGCCCGTCTGCGCGACGGCGGCGTGCGCGGCCTCGGCGAGCTCGGCGAAGACGCCGCGCAACCCGCCGTGTCCGCCGATGCCGAGCAGCCCGTCCAGAATCAGGTCCGCGCGATCAGCGAGCTCCCGGGCGTCACCCGCCGGTGCGGCCCGGCCGCCGGCCGTCCGCAGCGCGTCGAGCCCGCCGGCGTGCGCCCGGGAGGGGTCGGCGAGCACCGCGTGGACCGCGGCGCCGCGCCGGGCCAGCATCGCTCCCGCGTAGAGGGCGTCGCCGCCGTTGTCACCCACGCCCACCAGCAGCAGCACGCGCGAGCCGTACACGCCGCCGCGGGCCGAACCCAGAATGGCCGCGGCCACGTTCGCCAACCCGGTCGCGGCCCGCTGCATGAGCGCGCCCTCGGGCAGAGCGGCCATCAGTTCCTGTTCCGCCGCGCGGACGGCCGCCACCTCGTATGCGTACCTCATCCCGCCATTCTGCCCGGTCAGCTCGCCTCAGCCACCACCATCGCCGAGGCGATCCCGGCATCATGGCTCAGCGACAGGTGCCAGCGGGTGACGCCGAGCTCGGCCGCACGCCGGGCCACCCCGCCGGAGACCACCAGGTACGGCCGCCCGGTCGGCTGGCTGCGCACCTCGGCGTCCTGCCAGCTCAGGTCGCCGGGCACGCCCAGCGCCTTGCCCACCGCCTCCTTCGCGGCGAACCTGGCCGCGAGCGAGGCCGTCGGCAGGCCCCGCTCGCCGGGCGTGAAGACCCGCTCGAGCAGCGCCGGGGTGCGCTCGAGCGTGGCCTGGAACCGGGCGACATCGACCACGTCGATCCCCACACCCACGATCATCGCCCAGCCTCCGGCCCTGCTATTCCCCCGACGTCGTTGCGACGGACTTCGCCAGGTTAGCCGATCGGCTGCTACTCGACTGTCACGGACTTCGCCAGGTTACGCGGCTGGTCCACGTCCAGTCCCTTCGCGTCCGCGAGCGCGCAGGCGAAGATCTGCAGCGGCACGGTGGCCACCAGCGGCTGCAGCAGCGTCGGCAGCTCCGGCACGTAGATGAGCGTGTCCGCGAACGGGACCACCGCCTCGTCGCCGTCCTCGGCGATCACGATGGTGCGGGCGCCGCGGGCCCGGATCTCCTGGATGTTCGAGACGATCTTGTCGTGCAGCAGCGGCCGGTCCGCCGGCGGCACCACCACGACGACCGGCAGGTCCTGGTCCACCAGCGCGATCGGGCCGTGCTTGAGCTCGCCGGCGGCGAAGCCCTCGGCGTGCACGTACGCCAGCTCCTTGAGCTTGAGCGCGCCCTCGAGCGCCACCGGGAAGCCCACGTGCCGGCCGAGGAACAGCACCCGGCCGTGGTCCTTGAGCGCCCGGCCGAGCTCGCGCACCGGCTCCATCCGGTCCAGCGTCTCGCGCACCTTCGCCGGGGCCTGCGAGAGCTGGTCGAGGATCTCCCTGATCTCGTCCGGGAACTTCGCCGCGCGCACCTGGGCGAGGTAGAGCCCGACCAGGTAGCAGGCGATCAGCTGGGTGAGGAAGGCCTTGGTGGAGGCGACCGCGATCTCCGGGCCGCCGTGGGTGTAGACCACCGCGTCGGCCTCGCGCGGGATGGTGGCGCCGTTGCTGTTGCAGATGGCCAGCACCCGGGCGTGCTGGTCCTTGGCGTGCCGCAGCGCCATCAGCGTGTCGGCCGTCTCGCCGCTCTGCGAGATCACCAGCACCAGCGTGTCCCGGGTCAGGATCGGGTCGCGGTAGCGGAACTCGGAGGCGAGCTCGACCTCGACCGGGATCCGGGTCCAGTGCTCGATGGCGTACTTGGCGATCATGCCCGCGTGGTACGAGGTGCCCGCGGCGATCACGATCACCTTGTCCACGCTGCGCAGCTCGGCCTCGCTCATCCGCATCTCGTCGAGCTCGAGCTTTCCCTCGCCGCTGACCCGGCCGAGCAGGGTGTCGGCCACCGCCTGCGGCTGCTCCTCGATCTCCTTCTCCATGAAGTAGTCGTAGCCGCCCTTCTCCGCGGCGGCCACGTCCCAGTCCACGTGGAAGGGCTTGCCGACGGCGGGCTCGCCGTGGAAGTCGGTGATCACCACGGCGTTGCTGCGCACCTCGACGACCTGCGCCTGGCCGAGCTCGATGGCCTCCCGGGTGTGGCCGATGAAGCCGGCCACGTCGCTGCACAGGAAGGCCTCGCCCGCGCCCACGCCGACCACCAGCGGGGAGTTGAGCCGGGCGCCGACCACCACGTCCGGCACGTCGGAGTGCACCGCGACCAGGGTGAAGGCGCCGTCGAGCCGGCGGCAGACCCGGCGCATCGCCTCGGCCAGCGCGCCGTCCCCGAAGGACTCCACGCAGCCCGGGTACTCCAGCCCGATCAGGTGCGCGACCACCTCGGTGTCGGTCTCGCTGGACAGCTCGATCCCGGCCTCGCGCAGCTCCTCGCGCAGCACCGCGAAGTTCTCGATGATCCCGTTGTGCACCACCGCGACCCGGCTGCCGTAGTCGAAGTGCGGGTGCGCGTTGGCGTCGGTGGGCCCGCCGTGGGTGGCCCAGCGGGTGTGCCCGAGCCCGAGGCCGGAGGCCGGCAGCGGGTTGGCGGCCAGCTCCTTCTCCAGGTTGCCCAGCTTGCCGGCCTTCTTCCGCGCGGTCAGCTCGCCGTCGGCCACCACGGCCACCCCGGCGGAGTCATAGCCGCGGTACTCCAGCCGCCGCAGTCCCTCGAGCACCACGTCGAGGGCGGACTTGGCTCCGACATAACCCACGATTCCGCACACCTGGATCTTTTCCTCTCGCCGTAGATGCCCCCACTCTAGCCGTCCCGAGGCGTACGCTGCCGCCGCCAAGCCGGGAAAACCGCAGGTAGAGGTATAGACCAGTGATCGGACGGGGGTGTCCGGCCGTCGCGGGTCGGGGTAAGTCCCTGACTCCGGCCCAGGGTCCGCCATCCTTCCGGATGACGCGGAAACCCGCCCACGGCCGGACGCCGTAGCGGCGGGCGGGGCACTAGCGTCGGAGCGTGTCAGACTACGAGCAACCGATCATCGAGGCGAAGGCGCTGACGATGCGCTATCCGGGCGGCGTGACCGCCCTGAGCGACCTCGAACTGTCCGTGCAGCCGGGGATCACCGGCCTGGTCGGGGCCAACGGCGCCGGCAAATCCACCCTCATCAAGATCCTGCTCGGCCTGATCACGCCGAGCGCGGGCCAGATCCGGGTGCTCGGCCTCGACGCCCGGGAGCAGGGCGCGGAGATCCGCGGGCGGGTGGGGTACATGCCGGAGCACGACTGCCTGCCGGCCGACGTGAGCGCGACCGAGTTCGTCACCCACCTCGGCCGGATGACCGGCCTGCCGCCGACCGCGGCCAAGGAGCAGGCCGCCGAGGCGCTGCGGCACGTGGGCCTGCACGAGGAGCGCTACCGGCAGATCGGCACCTTCTCCACCGGCATGAAGCAGCGGGTCAAGCTGGCCCAGGCGCTGGTGGGCAACCCGGGCCTGCTGCTGCTGGACGAGCCGACCAACGGCCTCGACCCGGCCGGGCGCGACGCCATGCTCGCGCTGATCCGCCGGATCGGCTCGGAGTTCGGCATCGCCGTCGTGGTGGCCTCGCACCTGCTGAGCGAGATCGAGCGGATCTGCGACCACCTGGTCGCCATCGACGGCGGCAAGCTGCTGCGGGCCGCGTCGCTGGACTCGATGACGCAGGCGCTGCCCTGGCTCGCCGTCGAGGTGGACGAGGGCTTCGAGGCGCTCCGGCGGCAGCTGGAGGGCCAGGGCCTGGTGGTGAGCGTCCAGGGCCGCGCCCTGCTGGTCCGCCTCGACGCCGACCCGGTCTTCGACACCGTGCGCGACGCCGTCGCCGACCTCGACCTCCCGCTCACCCGGCTCGAGCACCGCCGGCACCACGTCGAGGAACTGTTCGAGCAGCGCGAAACCGGCGAACCGATGGAGGCGACGATCCAGTGAGCAGTCCGACCACGAGCGTCATCCACGACATCGGCTACAAGCCGTACACCGGTCCACGGCTGGGCCGGGCGCAGATCCTGCGTGCCCTCTACGTCCACGGCCTGCGCGCCTGTTTCGGCTTCGGACGCGGTCCGAAGGCGAAGATCGTGCCCTGGTTCGTCGTACTCGTCATGGTGATCCCGGCCGCGCTGAACGTGTACATGGCCTCCAGCGGCAAGGACCTGGTGCTGAACTACTCCGTCATCGGCATCGACATGGCCCTGTTCACCGTGCTGTTCGTCGCGGTGGCCGCGCCCGAGCTGGTCTCCCGGGACCTGCGCCACCACACGCTGCCGCTCTACTTCTCCCGGCCGCTGCGCCGGCTCGACTACCCGCTGGCCAAACTGCTCGCCCTGGCCACCAGCGTGCTGATCGTGACCGCTCTGCCGGTGCTGATCACCTACCTCGGCCAGGTGGCCTCGTCCAACGGCGGCCACCAGATCTGGCTCGACACCCGCCAGGCCTTCCCCGGCGTGGTCGTCGCACTGCTGCAGGCCGCCGTCTTCAGCGTGCTGGCGCTGCTGCTCGCCTCCACCACCGGCCGCCGCGTCATCGCCACCGGCATGATCGCGATCTTCTTCCTGGTGACGCTCGCCATCTCGCAGGTCATGTCGAACGCGCTGGGCAAGACGTGGGCCAGCCACCGGGAAAGCTGTGTGGTGCCCGCCCTCGACCCGAACTCGCCGAACCTGAGCGGGGACATCTTCCCGGTCGGCGGCGGCGAGAACGGCCCGCCGCAGTTCCTGGTCAACCAGTACTGCCAGGGCGTGAACGCGCGGGAGTACGGCATCGACGGCATCACCGGCGCCGAGGACCCGAACAAGCCCGGCTACGCCGACATCACCGTGACCTACGAGGTCCCGGTCTACTCGGACATCGCCAAGGCCGGCGGGCTGCTCAACCCGGAGAACCTGGTCGAGGGCACCCGGATCTGGGTGTTCCACGCGACCGACAGCGATCTGCCCGACCCCTCCCCGCTCGGCCCGGTCTACGGCCTCGAACTCGTCCTGCTCGTAGCCGCCGGCACCGGCGGCCTGTTCCTGCGATACCGGAAGGTGAGCGTCTCGTGACCGCTGTCGAACCCTCCGCCGTGCCCGCGGCGCGGATGTCCGCCGATGCCGGCTCCGCTCCGGCGATCGTCAGCTTCGACCACGTCACGCACTGGTACGGCAACGTGGTCGCCGTCAACGACATCTCCCTCGAGCTCGGCCCGGGCGTGACCGGCCTGCTCGGCCCGAACGGCGCGGGCAAGTCCACCATCCTGCACCTGCTCTCCGGCTTCCTCTCGCCCTCGCGCGGCTCGGTGACCATCGGCGGCGTCTCGCCGTGGCGCAACCCGGCGATCTTCGAGACCGTCGGCCTGGTGCCCGAGCGCGACTCGGTCTACGCGTTCCTGACGGCGCGTGAATTCGTCGTCGCCTCGGCGAAGCTGCACAAGCTGGCGGACCCGAAGGCCGCGGCCGAGCGGGCGCTGGAGCAGGTGGAGATGACCGCGGCCGCGGACCGGCCGATCCAGACGTACTCCAAGGGCATGCGGCAGCGGGCCAAGGTGGCCGCGGCGCTGGTGCACGACCCGAAGGTGCTGCTGCTGGACGAGCCGTTCAACGGCATGGACCCGCGCCAGCGGCTGCACATGATGGACCTGCTGCGCGCGCTCGGCGGCGCGGGCCGCACCATCCTGTTCTCCTCGCACATCCTGGAGGAGGTCGAGCGGCTCGCCGACACCGTGCAGGTGGTGGTGGCCGGGCGGCTGGCCGCCTCGGGCGACTACCGCACCATCAGGCGCCTGATGACCAACCGGCCGCACGTGTTCCTGTTGCGCAGCAGCGACGACCGGGAGCTGGCCAGGGTGCTGATGGCCAGCCCGGCGGTGCAGGGGGTGGCGCTGACCAAGGAGGGGCTGGAGGTGCGCGCGAGCGACCACGGCACCTTCACCCGCGGCCTGGCGGGCTCCTGCCGCGCCGCCGGGATCGGCCTGCGCGAGCTCATCCCGTCGGACGAGTCGCTCGAATCCGTGTTCGCCTACCTCGTGGGAGCCTGAGCCATGTTCAACTCCACTGTGGCCTGGATCTCCTTCCGGGCGCTGTTCGGACGGCGCCGGGCCCTGCTGTTCGCGCTGCCCGCGGCGATCCTGGTGCTGATCACGCTCGCGCTCAAGGGCGCCAACGGCACCGTGCAGGACTGGCCCGCGATCGTGCTGGGCCGGGTCGGCGCGGGCGCCGTGGTGCCGTTGACGGCGCTGCTGGTGGGCACTTCGGTGCTGGGCTCGGAGATCGACGACAACAGCGTGCTGCACCTGCTGGCCACGCCGGTGCCGCGGCGGGCGGTGATCCTGTCGAAGACGGCCGTCTCGGCCGCGGTGACCTTCCTGTTCGCGGCGCTGCCGGTGCTGATCGCCGGCGTCATCGCGCAGAGCGGCGTGCACGCGCTGTCCGTGGGCTGCTTCCTCGGCGCCACGCTCGGCTCGGTGGTCTACTCGTGCCTGTTCGTGATGATCTCGGCGGCGCTGCGCCACCCGGTGATCTACGCGCTGGCCTACGTGGCGCTGTGGGAGGAGCTGATCAGCAACCTGGTCAGCGGCGCGAAGTACCTCTCGATCGAGCAGTGGTCGCTCGGCCTCGCGCACTCGGTCTCGAAGAGTGGCGACTTGAACGCGCACCTGACCATCACCCCGTCGCTGGTGCTCGCCGCGATCGCGGTGGTCGTGCTGCTGGGCTACGGGACACGCCGGCTGAGCGCCTTCACGGTCCGGGCGGACTAGGGCGCGTCTTCGAACCAGCTGCTGTACGGGCACTGCGGACCGAACCCGATCCGCGCAGCGAAGCGGGGGCTGACGAGACGTCAGCCCCCGCTTCGGTCGTTCACCTTCAAGCCGCCTCGGCCACCGTCAGCGCCGAGCGCACCGCCTCGGCCAGCCGGTGCGCGATCTGCTCGGCCTGGTCCTGCGTCTGCGCCTCGACCATCACCCGCACCAGCGGCTCGGTGCCGGAGGGGCGCAGCAGCACCCGGCCGTTCGCGCCGAGCTCGGCCTCGGCCTCGGTCACCGCCGCGGCCAGCTCCACGCTCGCGGCCAGCAGGGACTTGTCCACGTCCTTCACGTTCACCATCACCTGCGGCAGCTTGCGCATCACCGCGGCGAGCTCGGCCAGCGGCTTGCCGCTCTCGGCCACCCGGGCCAGCAGGTGCAGCCCGGCCAGCACGCCGTCGCCGGTGGTCGCGTACTCCTGCATGATGATGTGGCCGGACTGCTCGCCGCCCAGCACGAAGCCGCCCTCGCGCATCGCCTCGAGCACGTAGCGGTCGCCCACGGCCGTCTGCACCACCTTGAGCCCGGCCCGCTCCATCGCGATCTTGAAGCCCAGGTTCGCCATCACCGTGGCCACGACCGTGTCCGAGGCCAGCGCGTCACGCTCGCGCAGCGAGAGGGCCAGGATGGCCATGATCTGGTCGCCGTCCACCACCTCGCCGGTGTGGTCCACCGCCAGGATCCGGTCCGCGTCCCCGTCGTGCGCCACGCCGAGGTCGGCGCCCTGCTCGAGCACCGCGGCCCGCAGCGCTTCGAGGTGGGTGGAGCCGCACTCGTGGTTGATGTTGTTCCCGTCCGGCGCGTCGCCGATGGTGACCACCTCGGCGCCGAGCCGGCGCAGCGCCGCCGGGGCCGCCGCGGCGGCGGCGCCGTGCGCGGTGTCGAGCACCAGCCGCAGCCCGTCGAGCCGGTTGGGCACCGTGGCCACCAGGTAGTCGACGTAGCGCTCCACCCCGTCCGGCAGGTCGGTGATCCGCCCGATGCCCGCGCCGACCGGCCGCTGCCACGGCTCGCCGAGCCGGGCCTCGATCGCGTCCTCCACCTCGTCGGCCAGCTTCAGCCCGCCGCGCGCGAAGAACTTGATGCCGTTGTCCGGCGCCGGGTTGTGGCTGGCCGAGAGCATCACGCCGAAGTCCGCGCCGAGCGAGATGGCCAGGTAGGCCACCGCCGGCGTCGGCAGCACGCCGAGCCGCACCACGTCCACGCCGGCCGAGGCCAGGCCCGCGGCCACCGCCGCCTCCAGGAACTCCCCCGAAGCCCGCGGGTCCCGGCCGATGACCGCCTTGGGCCGGTGCCCGGCGAAGTCGCCGCGTTCGGCCAGCACGTGGGCCGCGGCGACCGAGAGGTCGAGCGCGAGCTCCGCGGTGACCTCGCGGTTCGCCGTGCCGCGTACTCCGTCGGTGCCGAAAAGTCGGGCCATGGATGCGGACCCCTTAGCTGTGTGGTCGGTCAGGGAGGGAACAGACAACCCCACCGTACGCCGTCGAGCGGACGATGGGGCTGTCTGACTTGCCGATAAGAGGCCGAAAGGACCTCCGGTGTGTTCGGCGATTAACGCTTCGAGTACTGAGGCGCCTTGCGCGCCTTCTTGAGACCCGCCTTCTTGCGCTCGGTCGCGCGCGCGTCCCGGGTCAGGAAGCCGGCCTTCTTCAGGGTCGGGCGGTTCGCCTCGACGTCGGCCTCGTTCAGGGCGCGGGCGATGCCCAGGCGCAGCGCACCGGCCTGGCCGGAGATGCCGCCGCCGTTGATCCGGGCGATCACGTCGTACTGGTCGTCCAGCTCGAGCACGTGGAACGGCTCGTTGACTTCCTGCTGGTGGACCTTGTTCGGGAAGTACTGGTCGAGGGTACGGCCGTTGATCTTCCACTTGCCGGTGCCGGGGACGATGCGCACGCGCGCGACCGCCTCCTTGCGACGGCCGGTGCCACCCGCCGGGACCAGGTTGGCGGCGCGGCGCACGGGGGCGTCGGCGGCCGGGGCGGTCTCCGTCGTGTAGGTCTCGGGAACTTCTTCGTCGTCGAGGGTCTCGACGTCGGTGGTCAGGTCGGACACTGCCGCAAACTCCTTGATCGATTACTGGGCGACTTGGGACAGCTCGAACGCAACGGGCTGCTGTGCGGCGTGCGGGTGGTTCGGTCCGCCGTAGACCTTCAGCTTCTTGAGCATCTCGCGCCCGAGGCTGTTGTGCGGGAGCATGCCGCGCACGGCCTTCTCGAGGGCCTTGCGCGGGTCCTTGTCGATCAGGTCGCCGTACTTGACCGAACGCAGACCACCCGGGTAGCCCGAGTGACGGTAGGCGAGCTTGTCCTCGCGCTTGTTGCCGGACAGGTGGACCTTCTCCGCGTTGACGATGATGACGAAGTCACCGGTGTCCACGTGCGGAGCGAACTGCGGCTTGTGCTTGCCGCGCAGCAGGATGGCCGTCTGGCTGGCGAGCCGGCCGAGAACGATGTCAGTGGCGTCGATGACGTACCACTTGCGCTCGACCTCGCCGGGCTTGGGGCTGTACGTACGCACGGGTCGTATGCCTTCACTCGATGTCGGAAGTCCACGGGTTCGTGGAAGTTGACGTGATGAACCGCAGGCGGAGTGCACTCGACACCTACGGCATCAGGCACCGGGCCCCCCGGTTTCTTGTACCCTCACCCGGCGAGCCGGTCAGGATAGAAGTCCGGGCGCGCATCAGATCGCGCGGAACACAACTGGGCTTACGGTACAGGCCGTGGACGGCTCAGGTCAAAACGGTCACTCGTCCGTGGAGCCTTGGCCACCCTGGTCGTCCGGCCCGCCCGGCCGACGGCGACGCGTGCTGAACCGCCAGCCGAAGAACGCGACGGCGAGGACGACGAGGACGATCGGCAACGCGACCTCGATCCCGTTCGAGCCGGAGCCGGAGGCCGAGGCGGTCGGCACGGCGTCGAGCACGGCGGGCGCGCTCGAGGCGACGGGCACGTCGGTCGGCGACGCCGAGGCGTCGGACCCGGCGGCCGAGGCCGAGGCGGGGGCCGACACGAATGACGAGCCGCTCGTCGAAGCGGCCGCCTCTGCGTTCGTCGTCGTCGAGCCTGCGGCGGCGGACGTGTGGCCGGCCGCCGGGGCGGAGCTCGAGGCCGCGTGCGGCGCCGTCGTCTTCGCGGCTGCCGTGTCGGAGGCGGAGCACGGAGGCGGGGCGGCGGCACACGGTGCGGGGCCGGGAACGATCTCGATGGCGAATCCGGCGCTCCACGTCCCCCCGTCCGACGCCGTCGAACCCGCCGCCGGCGCGTCCGGGCCGCCGAAGTCCACCGAGTCCGCGGTGCACTCCCACATCTCACCGCTCGGAAGCAGCGTGCATGCCGTCTTCGTGGTGGCGGTGTCGACGCTCACCGCCAGGGAACCGACGCTCCAGCCGGACGAGCCCGGCACGCACTTCCAGGAGATCTTCGTTCCCGACGCCGACTGCTTGCCGCAACTCGCGCCGGATTCGCCCGACGCCGACAGGCCGCCGAACCACGCGATCCCGGAAGCCTCGTTGACGGTGAAGTCGACGGGTACGTCGGCACCGACCAGCGGAGAGTCCGCGGTGATGCGGATCTGCGCCGTATGGGTTCCGGTGTTGCTGTCGTACTGGTAGGGACTCTCCGGAAAGAAGAGGCCGTACGCCGAGCTGTCCGCATGGCTCGCGCCCGTGCTCAGAGTCCCGGCGAGCGCCGCCAGCACCACCACCGTGAAAGCGCGCCACTTGCCCGCCATGACCCGACTCCCCGCCCGCGATCGCCATCGAAACGGTCGGATATTACTGGTACGCCCACTGGCTCAGCAACCCAGCACCCTTATCCTCCGGGTCTCCTCCACCCGGGCCGCGAGCTCGGCGTCGTCGGGGTACTTGACCTCCTCCAACGTCAGTCCGTGCGGTGGCAGGACATTGACCGACGGGTGCCGCTCCCTGCCGGCGAGCACCTCGGCCGGGAACTCCGGCGCGCAGCGGCCGTCGCCGGCCATGAGCAGCGCGGCGACGAGGGCGCGCACCATGGAGTGGCAGAACGCGTCGGCCTCGATGGTGGCCGCGACCTCGTCCGGCCGGGTGCGCTCCCAGTGCACGTCGAGCAGCCGGCGGATGGTGGTCGCGCCTTCGCGCTTCTTGCAGTAGGCGGCGAAGTCGTGCTCGCCGAGCAGCAGTTTCGACGCCTCGGTCAGCCGGTCGAGGTCGAGCTCGCGGTTGTGCCAGAGCACGAATCCGCGCCGAGTGGGCAGCGTGCCGACCTTCGAGTCGCAGACCCGGTAGATGTAGCGGCGCGAGGTGGCCGCGAACCGAGCGTCGAAGCCCTCAGGCGCTACCGACACCTTCGCCACGCGCACGTCCATCGGCAGCTTCCCGGCGAGGCGGCGCAGCAGCTTCTCCTGGTGCGCGGCCCAGACGCCGTCCGGCAGGTCGAAGTGCGCGACCTGCCCGGACGCGTGCACGCCGGAGTCGGTGCGCCCGGCCACGGTCAACTGCACCGGCTCGGACACCCGCAGCACCGCCGTGAGCGCCTCCTCCAGCACCTGCTGCACCGTCCGCACGCCACTGCGCTGCCTGGCCCAGCCGGCGAACTCCGTGCCGTCGTAGGCCAGGTCCAGCCGTACCCGGGTCACCCGCGTCATGCTCTGCCTCTCCATGCCGAAAGGGCGCCCCGTCAGGTTGCCCTGCGGAACGCCCTTCACCGTACTGCGCCGTGAGCTCTCGAGGAGCCGCGGGCTCAGGACTCGGTGGTCTCCTCGACCGCCTCGTCCTCGACCTCGGCGGCCTCGGCGGCGGGCGCCTCGTCCTCGACGACCGGAGCCTCGGCCTTGGCGGCCTTGTCCTTGGCCGAACGCTTGGTCGCGGCCTCGGCCTCGCGCGTGGCCTCCTGAGCGACCGTCAGCGGCTCGACGAGCTCGATGATCGCCATCGGGGCGTTGTCGCCGCGACGCGGGCCGAGCTTGACGATGCGGGTGTAACCACCCGGACGGGCCACGTAGCGCGGCGCGATCTCTTCGAAGAGCTTGTAGAGCGTGTCACGGCCGCTGTAGAACGGCGTGTTGCGCAGCTCCAGGGTCGCGGCCACCTGGCGACGCGAGTGCAGGTCGCCCTTCTTGGCCTTGGTGATCAGCGGCTCGACGAACGGGCGCAGCTGACGGGCCTTGGCCTCGGTGGTGGTGATCCGCTCGTGCTCGATCAGCGACTTGGCCAGGTTCGCCAGGATGTGCTTCTGGTGCACACCGGAACCGCCGAGACGCGGACCCTTCTTGGGGGCGGGCATGTTTCTCTCCCTGTTGATCCTGTGTGAGCCGGACTAGGTACTCGCACAGTCCCGGGGCTCCTCGGTGTCGGAGCCCCGGACGTTTGGCGTGCCCTCCTGACGTGAAGTCAGGAGGTGGTGAAAATCAGTACTGCTCGGTCTCCGCCAACCAGCACAGTGGTCGGCGTCCTCCTTAGTACTGCTCGGTTTAGTACTGCTCGGTTTAGTACTGCTCGGTCTCCGCGAACGACAGGTCGTCGTCCTCGTAGCCCTCGTCGGTGGCGGCGAGGGCGGCCGACGGGTCGAACCCGGGGGGCGAGTCCTTCAGCGCCAGGCCCATGCCGTGCAGCTTGGCCTTGACCTCGTCGATCGACTTCGCGCCGAAGTTGCGGATGTCGAGCAGGTCCGCCTCGGAACGCGCGACGAGCTCGCCCACGGTGTGGATGCCCTCGCGCTTGAGGCAGTTGTAGGAGCGGACGGTGAGCTCCAGCTCCTCGATCGGCAGGGCCAGATCGGCGGCCAGCGCGGCGTCCGTCGGGGACGGGCCCATGTCGATGCCCTCGGCCTCGACGTTGAGCTCGCGGGCCAGGCCGAACAGCTCGACCAGGGTCTTGCCGGCCGAGGCCACCGCGTCGCGGGGACGCAGGCACTGCTTGGTCTCGACGTCCACGACCAGCTTGTCGAAGTCGGTGCGCTGCTCGACTCGGGTGGCCTGGACCTCGTACTTGACCTTGAGCACCGGCGAGTAGATCGAGTCGACCGGGATCCGACCGATCTCCTGGCCGGGCTGCTTGTTCTGCACGGCGGAGACGTAGCCGCGGCCGCGCTCGACCGTGAGCTCCATCTCCAGCTTGCCCTTGGCGTTGAGCGTGGCCAGGATCAGCTCGGGGTTGTGCACCTCGACGCCGGCCGGCGGGGCGATGTCGGCGGCGGTGACGATGCCGGGGCCCTGCTTGCGCAGGTACATCACGACCGGCTCGTCGTGCTCGGAGGAGACGACCAGACCCTTGATGTTCAGGATCATGTCGGTGACGTCTTCCTTGACGCCCGGGATGGTCTGGAACTCGTGCAGCACGCCGTCGATGCGCAGGCTGGTGACGGCGGCACCCGGGATCGAGGAGAGCAGGGTGCGGCGCAGCGAGTTGCCGAGGGTGTAGCCGAAGCCCGGCTCCAGCGGCTCGATGGTGAACCGGGAGCGGAATTCGTCGACGACCTCTTCGGTCAGCGTGGGGCGCTGAGCGATGAGCAAGGGAAACCTCCATGTTCATGGACGCCCGATATATGACGTCCGTTGGTACACCCGGGCGAGAAGCACACAGGGTGCCGATCCAGTATACCCCATGGGGCGTATACCGAAACCGGCACCCTGCGTCAAGCACCGCGGCGCCTCGCGCCGCGGGATCAGCCTTACTTCGAGTAGAACTCGACGATCAGCTGCTCCTGCACGAGCGTGTCGATCGCGCCGCGCTGCGGGAGCGCGTGCACCAGGACGCGCATCTTCGACGGCACGACCTCGAGCCACGCCGGTGACGTCCGGTCGCCGGCCTCGGCCCGGGCCACCACGAACGGGGTGAGCTCGAGCGAGGACTTGCGCACCTCGACGATGTCGTTCTCGGTCACCCGCATCGACGGGATGTCGGCCTTGTGGCCGTTGAGCGTGATGTGGCCGTGGCGCACCAGCTGACGGGCGTGGTCACGGGACTTGGCGAAGCCCGCGCGGTAGACCACGTTGTCGAGCCGGGTCTCGAGGATGCGCAGCAGGTTCTCGCCGGTCTTGCCCTGCTTGCGGCTGGCTTCCTCGTAGTAGCCGCGGAACTGCTTCTCGAGCACGCCGTAGATACGCGCGCACTTCTGCTTCTCGCGCATCTGCAGCAGGTACTCGCTGTCCTTCGAGCGGCCGCGGCCGTGCTCGCCCGGGGGGTACGGACGGATCTCGATGGGGCACTTCGCCGACTCGCACTTGGCGCCCTTGAGGAAGAGCTTCGTCTTCTCGCGGCGGCACCGCTTGCAGTCGGCTCCGGTGTAACGGGCCATGGTTCTCTAATCTCCTCGGACTCGAACGCGACTCAGACGCGGCGGCGCTTCGGCGGACGGCAGCCGTTGTGCGGGGACGGGGTCACATCGTTGATGGACCCGACCTCGAGGCCGGTCTGCTGCAGCGAACGGATCGCGGTCTCGCGGCCGGAGCCCGGACCCTTGACGAACACGTCCACCTTGCGCATGCCGTGCTCCATGGCGCGGCGAGCGGCGGCTTCGGCGGTCATCTGGGCGGCGTAGGGGGTCGACTTGCGCGAACCCTTGAAGCCGACCTGGCCGGACGAAGCCCAGGCGATCACGTTGCCCTGCGGGTCGGTGATCGAGACGATCGTGTTGTTGAACGTGCTCTTGATGTGGGCGTGCCCGTGAGCGACGTTCTTCTTCTCCTTGCGGCGCACCTTGGTCTTGGCGGCTGCCGCAGCCTGACGGCTCTTGGGAGGCATTTCTCGGTGTACTCCAGGTTGAGGTGATCGGTCCCTGATTTCCGGAATTCCAGAGGGAACCGGAGGGGACTACTTCTTGCCCGGCTTCTTCTTGCCGGCGATGGCGCGACGCGGGCCCTTGCGGGTACGCGCGTTGGTGTGGGTGCGCTGGCCGCGGACCGGGAGGCCCTTGCGGTGGCGCAGACCCTGGTAGCACCCGATCTCCATCTTGCGACGGATGTCGGCGGCCACCTCGCGACGGAGGTCACCCTCGGTCTTGTAGTTGGCGTCGATCCAGTCGCGCAGCTTGATCAGGTCGTCTTCGGACAGGTCCTTGACGCGGAGGTCCGGGGAGATCCCGGCCCCGGCGCAGGTAGCCTGCGCCCGGGTACGGCCGATGCCGTAGATGTAGGTCAGCGCGATCTCCACCCGCTTCTCACGGGGGAGGTCGACTCCGACGAGGCGAGCCATCTGGCTGTCTCCTAGGTTCGTTACCGGAGGTCTGGCGCGGTACCGTTCCCGGTCGCGGCCGCGGGCGGCCGTACATGGAAGGTCCCCGGCCTCCGTGCCGGGGGTGGCGTCCCGTTCCGCCGGACGAGCCGGTGGGACGGGGGGCGGGATACCGCGCTCTTACGGGTGCTGGACGTCAACGCGAAGACGACGAGCAAGCGCAGGCAAGAGCAGAAAAAGCCTCGCACACGCAGATCAGGGCTTTGTGAACTAGCCCTGGCGCTGCTTGTGCCGGAGGTTCTCGCAGATCACCATGACCCGGCCGTTACGGCGGATCACCTTGCACTTGTCGCAGATCTTCTTGACGCTCGGCTTGACCTTCACTGCAGGTCCCTTTCGAGCGGCGCCGCCGGAGGGCGACGCATGATCGCGATTGTTTACTTGTACCGGTAGACGATCCGCCCACGGGTCAGGTCGTACGGGCTGAGCTCGACGACGACCCGGTCATCCGGCAGGATGCGGATGTAGTGCATCCGCATCTTTCCGCTGATGTGCGCAAGAACTTGGTGCCCGTTCTGCAACTCCACCCGGAACATGGCGTTGGGCAGAGATTCGACGACGGTGCCCTCGATCTCGATGGCCCCTTCTTTCTTGGCCATATCCTCGCACTTCTTCGGTCGGAAACGTGGGCTTTCGGCCTAGGCCGGCACCGCACGTGTCGAGGGCGCAAAACACCCATGACACATACAGCAAGGCAGTCTACGCTGCGTTCCCGCGGAAAGGCCAATCGGACGATCTTGGAAGTGCGGGCCCTTTCCCGCGGTCTCCGGCGCCTGCGCACGCGGCCTTCAGCGCCGGCCCCACTCCTTGATTCCGCGCGAGAGACCCAGCGCGGCGAGCACGCCGAGCGGCCAGCCCGGCCAGTAGTAGCCGGCTCCGGTGACCGCCCAGATCACGGTGAGCACGACGGCCAGGCTCGCCCAGCTCGAGACGGCGGCGCGCATCTGCTTGGTCATCGGCACCTGCGCCGCCTGCCTGCGGGCGAGCTCCGCCTGCTGCCGGGTGTGCGCGGCGAGGTCCACCGGCAGGTCCGTGGTCAGCTCGGCCAGCGCCCCCATCGTCTTGGCGGCGTACGCGGCGCTCATCCGCTCCTCGAACTCGTCCGAGGTCAGCCGTCCTTCGACGTTGTTCTGCCGCAGGATCTCCACGACCCGTTCGCGATCCGCGTCGGACGCCCGTATCGCCGGGTTCAGGGCGCCGGCGCCATCGTTCTTCCCCATACGACCAGCTTAGCCAGGGCCGGGGCGGCCGCGTTAGTGACGGATGTCAGGGGACGCGTCCGCGGCCGCGCCGCGGGATCCCGGAGCGGGCGGCGGGAACTTCAGGGGTGCACCGCGACGCCGAAGGGCGCGAGGCCGGCCTTGCCGCCGTCCTCGGCCGTGGTCACCCACAGCCCCTGCTCGGTCAGGCACACGGTCTGCTCGAAGTGCGCGGCGGGCGAGCCGTCCCGGCTCACCACGGTCCACTGGTCGTCGGTGACGAGGGTGAACTTGCTGCCGAGGGCGAGCATGGGCTCGATCGCCAGGGCCATGCCGGTGCGCATCCGCAGCCGGGAGCCGGGGTCGCGCAGCATCCGCTGGTTGTGCACGAACGGGTCCATGTGCATCTCGGTGCCGATGCCGTGGCCGCCGTAGCCCTCGACGATGCCGTACGGGCCCTGCGAGCGGACGTAGCTCTGGATGGCCGAGCCGATCTCGCCGAGCTTCTTGCCGTCCTGGATCGCCGCTATCCCGTGCCACATCGACTGCTCGGTCACCCGCAGCAGCTCGGCGAGTTCCGGGCCGATCTCGCCGCAGCCGACCGTGATCGCCGCGTCCCCGTGCCAGCCCTGGTAGATCGCGCCGCAGTCGATGGACAGGATGTCCCCGTCGCGCACCACGGTCTGGCCCGGGATGCCGTGTACCACCTCGTGGTTGACCGAGGCGCAGATCACGGCCGGGAAGGGCGGGTCGCCGTAGCCCTTGAACGAGGGGACGGCGTCGTGCGAGCGGATGTACTCCTCCGCGATCGCGTCCAGCCCTCCGGTGGTCACGCCGTCCTTGACCTCGCCGCGCAGCGTCTCCAGGGCGCCGCGCACGATCAGCCCGGCCTCGCGCATCAGCGCGAACTGTTCCTCGGTCTTGAGCTCGATCATGGGAGACATTCTCTCACCGACGACGCGGGCGGACGCCCTTCGGCGTCCGCCCGCGTCGTCAGACAGGTGTGGGGGGGGTGCTAGTGCGCTTCGAGCGCGGTCAGGATCCGCTCGGTGACCTCGTCCGGCGTGCCCATGGCCTCGACCGAGGCGAGCAGGCCGCGCTCGGCGTAGAAGCCGACGATCGGGGCGGTCTTCTCCTCGTACTCGCGCAGGCGCTTGCGCACGGTCTCCGCGCGGTCGTCGTCGCGCTGGTAGAGCTCGCCGCCACAGACGTCGCACACGCCCGGCTCGGCCGGCGGCTTGGACTCCACGTGGAAGATGTGCGTGTTGTCGTTGCGGCACAGCCGGCGGCCGGAGATGCGCCGCACGACCTCGTCGTTGTCCACCTTCAGCTCGACCACCCGGTCGAGCTTGACCTCGATGCCGGCGAGCATGGTCTCGAGCTCCTCGGCCTGCGGCACGGTGCGCGGGAAGCCGTCGAGCAGGAAACCCGCGGCCGCGTCCGGCTCGGTCAGCCGGTCCCGGATCAGGCCGATGGTGACCTCGTCCGGGACCAGCAGGCCCTGGTCCATGTACTTCTTGGCCTCCACACCGAGGGTGGTGCCCGCCGTCACGTTCGCCCGGAAGATGTCTCCGGTGGAGATGGCCGGGATGCTCAGACGTCCGGCGACGACCGTGGCCTGGGTACCCTTGCCCGCTCCCGGCGGGCCCACGAGGACGATGCGCATACTGGTTACCGGAGGAACCCTTCGTAGTTGTGCTGCTGCAGCTGGCTCTCGATCTGCTTGACCGTCTCGAGGCCGACGCCGACGAGGATCAGGATCGAGGTACCGCCGAACGGGAACTTGTTGCTGGTGTGGAATTCCGCGAGGGCGATCATCGGGATGATCGCGATCAGCGCCAGGTACATCGATCCGGGCCAGGTGATCCGGGTCAGGATGAAGTTCAGGTAATCGGCGGTCGGCTTGCCCGCGCGGATGCCCGGGATGAAGCCACCGTACTTCTTCATGTTGTCCGCGACTTCTTCGGGGTTGAACGTGATGGCCACGTAGAAGAAGGCGAAGAACAGGATCAGCAGGAAGTACGCGGCCATGTACAGGCCCGAGTAGCCCTGGACGTTGTAGCCGAGCTCGTTGTGGATCCACTGGGCCCAGCCGTGCGAGAAGGTCGGGTCGGCGAACTGGACCACGAGCACCGGCAGCTGGAGCAGCGAGGAGGCGAAGATGATCGGGATGACACCCGGTTGGTTCACCTTGATCGGGATATAGGTCGAGGAGCCGCCGTACATCCGGCGGCCGACCATGCGCTTGGCGTACTGCACCGGCACCCGGCGCTGGCCCTGCTCGATGAAGACCACCAGGCCGACCAGCACGATGCCGATCAGGATGACTCCGAAGAAGACCACCCAGCCGCCGCCGAGGGTGGAGGAGGACTTGATGGACCACAGCTGGGTCGGCAGCTGCGAGGCGATCGAGGTGAACATCAGCAGGGACATGCCGTTGCCGACGCCGCGGTCGGTGATCAGCTCGCCCAGCCACATGATGATCGAGGTGGCCGCGACCATGACCGCGACCATGACCGCGATGCCGAACGTGTCGACCTTCGGGTAGATGATCGGGGTCGAGCACTGCACGCCGAAGAGGTAGGCGCTGTTGCCGCGCGCGGTGGCCACCAGGCCGGTCGCCTGCAGGATCGCCAGACCCACCGTCAGGTACCGGGTGTACTGGGTGATCTTCGTCTGACCCGCCTGGCCCTCCTTCTTGAGGGCGTCCAGGCGCGGGATCACCACCGTCAACAGCTGCAGGATGATCGACGCGGTGATGTACGGCATGATGCCGAGCGCGAAGACCGACAGCTGCAGCAGCGCGTTGCCGGAGAACAGGTTGATCAGGCCGAGGGCGTTGCCGGAGGCACCGGAGACGCCGAGACAGGCCTTGATCGCGGCCGAGTCCACACCGGGGGCCGGGATGTGGGAGCCGACCCGGAACAGGGCCATGACCCCGAGCGTGAAAAGCAGCTTCTTGCGCAGGTCCGGGGTCCGGAAGGCCCGGCCGAAGGCAGAGAGCACTGTTCCTCCTGCGCGCTTGCCGACGGCCCGT
This sequence comes from Actinospica robiniae DSM 44927, assembly GCF_000504285.1. Lineage (NCBI taxonomy): Bacteria > Bacillati > Actinomycetota > Actinomycetes > Catenulisporales > Actinospicaceae > Actinospica > Actinospica robiniae. Next base: position 5,378,662 of record NZ_KI632511.1, read on the forward strand.
GCGAGGCCCGCGGCGGCGGTTGACGATGATGCGGTACTGGGTGGGGGCGTGGACCCGCAGACGGAGTCGGACATTGCTGTCTCAACCCGGCACTTCAGGTGAAGATGCGATCCACTGGCTTTCGGTTCCCGCGGGCAGGCTTGAGTCACCTGCGGACACCTCGGCTCGCGACATCTTACGCAATACTCATCGCCCAAAGCGAGAGCCCGGGGAAAGCTCCGTGATACCGGCGGCAAAACGCCCCGGATCCATGAAAGATCCAGGGCGCGGACGCCGGGCGCGTCGGGCGGCGGCTCCCCCCGTGGGGGGAGCCGCCGCCGTCTGCGGGGCCTTACTTGGCGCCGAGTTCCTCGGCGCTGCCGCCGGCGGCGGCGATCTTCGTCTTGGCGGACGCGGAGTACGCGTCGACCTTGACGTTCAGCGCGACCGAGATCTCGCCGGTGCCGAGCACCTTGACGAGCTCGTTCTTGCGCACCGCGCCCTTGGCCACCAGGTCGGCGACGGTGACGTCGCCGCCCTGCGGGTAGAGCTCGGCCAGCTTGGCCAGGTTGACCACCTGGTACTCGACCCGGAAGTGGTTCTTGAACCCGCCGAGCTTGGGCAGCCGCATGTGCAGCGGCATCTGCCCGCCCTCGAAGCGCTCCGGCACCTGGTAACGGGCCTTGGTGCCCTTGGTACCGCGACCGGCGGTCTTACCCTTGGAGCCCTCACCGCGACCCACCCGGGTCTTCGGCGTCTTGGCACCCGGGGCGGGCCGCAGGTGGTGCACCTTGAGCACGTGCTGCTTCTCCTGCTCCGACATCAGTCGACCTCCTCAACTTCGACGAGGTGGCGGACCGTGTGGACCATGCCGCGGAACTCCGGCCGGTCCTCCTTGATCACCACGTCGTTGATCCGCTTGAGGCCGAGCGACCGCAGCGTCTCGCGGTGGTTCTGCTTCGTGCCGATCTTCGACCGGACCTGCGTGATCTTCAGCTTGGCCATGTCAGGCACCCACTCCCGCGCGGGCGCGCAGCAGAGCGGCCGGGGCCACGTCCTCGAGCGGCAGGCCGCGGCGGGCCGCGATCTCCTCGGGACGCACGAGGCCCTTGAGCGCGGCGACGGTGGCGTGCACCACGTTGATCGCGTTGTCCGAGCCCATGGACTTGGACAGCACGTCGTGGATGCCCGCGCACTCGAGCACGGCGCGCACGGCGCCGCCGGCGATCACACCGGTACCGGCGGAGGCCGGCTTGAGCATCACGACGCCGGCCGCGGCCTCGCCGACGATCGGATGCGGGATGGTGCCCTGGATGCGCGGCACCTTGAAGAAGTGCTTCTTGGCCTCCTCCACGCCCTTGGCGATGGCGGCCGGCACCTCCTTGGCCTTGCCGTAGCCGACACCGACGGTGCCGTCGCCGTCGCCCACGACGACCAGGGCGGTGAAGGAGAACCGACGTCCGCCCTTCACGACCTTGGCCACGCGGTTGATGGTCACGACGCGCTCGACGTAGGCGGTCTTCTCGGCGGCCGGGGTGGAGTCCTGGTTCCGGCGGTCGCGACGGTCCCGACGCTCTCCACCCTCACCACGACCCTGGCCACCCGGGGCGCCACCGCGGCGCTGGGGTCCGGGCATCAGGAATCCCTCATTTCAGTGTTCTGGTTCATGGTCGTCATCAGAAGTCCAGTCCGGCTTCGCGGGCGCCCTCGGCGACCGCGGCCACCCGGCCGTGGTACTTGTTGCCGGCCCGGTCGAACACGACCGTGGAGACGCCGGCGGCCTTCGCGCGCTCGGCGACGAGCTTGCCGACCTCGCGGGACAGGTCCACCTTCTTGCCGTCGGCCGAACGCAGCCCGGCCTCCATGGTGGAGGCGGAGGCCAGCGTGTGGCCGAGCTTGTCGTTGACGACCTGGGCCACCATGTGCCGGTTGGAGCGGGTCACGACGAGGCGCGGACGCTCCTCGGTGCCGTTGACGCGCTTGCGCACCCGGATGTGCCGGCGCTTGAGCGCGACCGACTTCTTGGCGTTGCCCTTGGCGATCTTGTAACCGTACGCCATGGCTACTTACCAGCCTTTCCGACCTTGCGGCGGATGACTTCACCCTGGTACCGCACGCCCTTGGCCTTGTAGGGGTCGGGCTTGCGCAGCTTGCGGATGTTCGCAGCCGTCTCACCGACCAACTGCTTGTCGATGCCGGAGACCACGAACCGGGTCGGGGCCTCGACGGTGAAGGAGATGCCCTCGGCCGGGTCCACCAGGATCGGGTGCGAGTAGCCGAGCGCGAACTCCAGGCTGGAGCCCTTCGCCGTGACGCGGTAACCGACACCGGAGATCTCCATGACCTTCGAGTAGCCGGTGGTCACGCCGATGATCATGTTGTTGATCAGGGTACGGGTCAGGCCGTGGCGCTCCTTGGCGGCGCGCTCGTCGTTGGGACGGGTCACCTGCAGGGTGCCGTCCTCGGCCTTCTCCACCGAGATCGGGTTGACGACGGTGTGGCTCAGGGTGCCCTTCGGGCCCTTCACCGTCACGTCGCTTCCGTCGATGCTGACTTCGACGCCGGCCGGGACCGGGATCGGCAGCCGTCCAATACGAGACATAGCTGTCTTTACTCCCTTCCGGACTTACCAGACGTAGGCGAGGACTTCTCCGCCTACGCCCTTCTTGGCGGCCTGTCGGTCGGTCAGCAGACCGGACGACGAGGAGATGATGGCGACGCCGAGCCCGCCGAGCACCTTCGGCAGGTTGGTGGACTTGGCGTAGACGCGCAGACCCGGCTTGGAGATGCGCTTGATGCCGGCGATCGACCGCTCGCGGTTCGGGCCGAACTTGAGGTCGATGATCAGGTTCTTCCCGACCTCGAGGTCTTCGACGGCGTAGCCGGCGATGTAGCCCTCCTGCTTGAGGATCTCGGCGATGCGAGCCTTCAGCTTGGAGGACGGCATGGTGACCTGGTCGTGGTACGCCGAGTTGGCGTTGCGCAGACGCGTGAGCATGTCTGCGATCGGGTCAGTCATGGTCATAAGGGGGCCTTGGGCCTTCCCACCGCGGTTTCCGGCCCACGCGCATCGTGGAGTACCCACCCTGAGGTGCGGTGCCCTTGATTCGCCGGGAGGACCTACGGCGTCGTAGTGACAATTGCTAGGGCACCTGGAATGGCCTACGACCGAACCAGCGGTCACCGGGTATCCGGAAGACTGCTGCGCAGGGCAGAAGCCGCGGACCTGGGTGACGGACTCGCTTTCGCTAGAGCGCCCAGACGCGCGCAGGCCCGAGGGCGCACACGCGTCGGACCAGGCTAACAGAGCATCCCCGGCCCGCCCAAATCGGACAGTGGCGCGAACCCGCCGCGCGGACCGCGGTGCGCGTACCCTGCGGAGCATGACTTCGGGGGGAAATCCTACTTTCGGCGCGCAGCAGCTCTCGCACCGACCCGGCAGGCTGCGGCCGGTCGCCCGCCGCGGCCGCTGGATCGCCGGCGGACTCGCGCTGCAACTCGTCGGCGTCGGCGCTCCGGTCGACTACGTGTACAGCAAGGCCAAGCATCTCGGGGTCGGCGACGCACTGACGTTCGCCACGTTCAAGCTGGCCTGGCACAACTCGCTGCACACCAGGGCCGGCGCGGTGACGCTCGCCGTGGGCCTCGTGCTGTTCGCGATCGGGAGTGTGCTGCTGGCCCGGCCGTTCACGAAGAACATCGTGACGCTGGTCGTCGTCGTGCCGCTGGCCGCCATGGGCGGGGCGTTCATCCTCGGAGTGGTCGCGCTCGTCATCGCCTTGCTCATCGTCATACTCGACAACGGCTTCGACGGATTCGACGGCGTCGGCGGTGCCGATCTCGGCGGCTCGAGCAGGCGGCGGGAGGACGAGCCCGCCAGCGAGCCCGCCAGGAACAGGCCCAGGGTCATCGAGCTCAAGCCCGTAGCGCCCGAGGCCGAGAAGCCCGAGGACAGGGAGCTGCGGCCGTAGCCGCCACTCGGCTCAGCTTCGCTCCTCGCGCCGGGACTGTTGGAACTCGCGGGCGACGGCCCAGGCGTCCGCGACCGGGCCGAGGTGGCCGAGCTTGTCCGGGTTGATCACCGAGCGGATCGCCCGGATCCGGCCGTCGACCACGTCGAGGGACACCGCGCCGCCCACGTTGCCGTCCCGGTCGCGCATGACCGCGCCGGGCTGGCCGTTGATCTCGCACAGCTCGGGCCGGACGAGCCGCAGCATCGCGGGGTAGAGGGCCGCGAGCACGCGGGCGACCGCGTCGATCCCGGCCGCGTCGGTGGCGAGCGCCGGCGCCTTGCCTCCGGTGTCGCCGACCAGCTGCACGTCAGCGGCGAGCAGCTCGCGCAGACCGTCGACGTCCCCGTCGCGCAGGGCGTCGAAGAAGCGGGCCGCGAGCTTCTCGCGCTCGCGGTGGTCCGCCTCGAACCTGGGCCGGCCGAGGTCCATGTGCCGGCGGGCGCGGACCGCGAGCTGGCGGCAGGCCGCCTCCGACCGGCCGACCGCGGCAGCGGCCGCAGCTCTTCGAACTCTGTCACCCGCGCGGACGCCGCCGGCTTGCTGCTGATATCGGCCATGCCATCGCCTCCCCCGCACCCATCATGCCACGCCGAAACGATCAGGCCCCTCACACTGACGTGTGAGGGGCCTGACGAGTCGTTCTGCTCCGCGTCAACGCGCGGGGCGGACTACCAGCTCGACTTGGTCACGCCGGGCAGCTCGCCCGCGTGCGCCATCTCGCGCAGGCAGACCCGGCACAGGCCGAACTTGCGGTACACCGAGTGCGGACGGCCGCACTTCTGGCACCGGGTGTAGCCGCGCACCTTGAACTTCGGCTTGCGGTTCGCCTTGTTGATCAGCGCTGTCTTCGCCATGATCAGGCCTCCTTGAAGGGGAAGCCGAGCAGCTTGAGCAGCGCGCGGCCCTCGGCGTCGTTCTTAGCGGTGGTCACGACCGTGATGTCCATACCGCGGACCCGGTCGATCCGGTCGGGGTCGATCTCGTGGAACATCGACTGCTCGTTGAGACCGAAGGTGTAGTTGCCCTTGCCGTCGAACTGCTTCGGCGACAGGCCGCGGAAGTCACGGATGCGCGGGAGCGCGATCGAGACCAGGCGGTCCAGGAACTCCCACATGTAGTCCCCGCGCAGGGTGACGTGGGTGCCGATCGGCTGGCCCTCGCGCAGCTTGAACTGCGCGATGGACTTGCGGGCCTTGGTCACGGCCGGCTTCTGGCCGGTGATGGCCTGCAGGTCGCGGATGGCGCCCTCGATCAGCTTCGAGTCACGGGCGGCGTCGCCGACACCCATGTTCACGACGACCTTCGTCACGCCCGGGATCTGCATGACGTTCTCGTACTTGAACTGCTCGCGCATCGCCGGGGCGATCTCGGCGCGGTACCGCTCCTTCAGGCGCGGCGCGACCTTGGTCTGCTCGTCGGTCACGGTCATCAGATCGCCTCTCCGGTCTTCTTCGCGAACCGCACGGAACGCGTGACCGTCTTGGTCGTGCCGTCCGGGAGCCTGCGCTCCTGCTCCTCACGCCGGAAACCGACGCGGGTGACGACCTTCTTGCCCTCGTGCTCCACCACCAGCATCACGTTGCTGACCTGGATCGGAGCCTCGGTCGTGATGATGCCGCCGGTCTGCGAGCCACGCGCGGTCTGGCCGACCTTGGTGTGCTTCTTGACCCGGTTCACGCCCTCGACGATGACCTTGCCGTCCTTGGGCAGCGCCACGATGACCTTGCCCTGCAGGCCCTTGTCCTTGCCGGCGATGACCTGGACCAGGTCGCCCTTGCGGATCTTCTGCTTCGGCATGGTTAGAGCACCTCCGGCGCGAGCGAGATGATGCGCATGTAGCGCTTGTCACGCAGCTCACGGCCGACCGGGCCGAAGATACGGGTACCGCGCGGGTCCCCGCCGTCCTTGATCAGGACGGCCGCGTTCTCGTCGAAGCGGATGTACGAGCCGTCCGGACGGCGACGCTCCTTGACCGTGCGCACGACGACGGCCTTGACGACGTCGCCCTTCTTCACGCCGGCGCCCGGAAGCGCGTCCTTGACGGTGGCGACGATGACGTCGCCGATGCCCGCGTAGCGGCGGCTCGAGCCACCGAGAACCCGGATGCACAGGATTTCCTTAGCACCGGTGTTGTCGGCGACCCGCAGCCGCGATTCCTGCTGAATCACGTTCTACTCCTGACTGGTGGCCGCACCGCTCGGTGCGACCCGTCTCTTCGCAGAAAGCTCCACCCCCGGCGCCGTGCGGCGCCGGGAGCATGAGGCTGCTTACTTGGCCTTCTCCAGGATCTCGACCACGCGCCAGCGCTTGGTCGCCGAGAGCGGCCGGGTCTCCATGAGCAGCACGCGGTCGCCGATGCCACAGCTGTTCTGCTCGTCATGGGCCTTGAGCTTGCTGGTACGGCGGATGACCTTGCCGTACACGCGGTGCTTGACCCGGTCCTCGACCGACACGACGACGGTCTTGTCCATCTTGTCCGACACGACAAGGCCCTCACGGGTCTTGCGCGCGCCACGCTGCTCGGCGGTCTCCGCCACGTTGGTCACCTCGTTGCTCATGCGGCACCGTCCGACGTGGTGATGCCCAACTCGCGCTCGCGCTGGATCGTGTAGACCCGGGCGATGTCCGCCTTGACGGCCTTCATCCGGCCGTGGTTCTCCAGCTGGCCGGTGGCCTGCTGGAAACGGAGGTTGAACAGCTCCTCCTTGGCCTCGCGGAGCTTGTCCACCAGAGCCTCGTCCGACAGCTCACGCAGCTCCTGCGTAGCGGTTCCGGCTGCCATCAGATCTCACCTGCCTCGCGCTTGATGATCCGGCACTTGAGCGGCAGCTTGTGCGACGCGCGCAGCAGAGCCTCCCGAGCGACCTTCTCGTTGGGGTAGGAGAGCTCGAACAGCACCCGACCCGGCTTGACGTTCGCGACCCACCACTCGGGCGAGCCCTTGCCGGAACCCATCCGGGTCTCGGCCGGCTTCTTGGTCAGCGGACGGTCCGGGAAGATCTGGATCCAGACCTTGCCGCCACGGCGGATGTGCCGGTTGATCGCGATACGCGCCGACTCGATCTGCCGGTTCGTCACGTACGCCGGGGTCAGCGCCTGGATGCCGTACTCGCCGAAGTTCAGCTCGTTGCCGCCCTTCGACGCACCGTGGCGGTCCGGGTGGTGCTGCTTGCGGTGCTTGACCCTGCGGGGGATCAGCATGGCCTAGCCCTCCTTCGGTGCTTCGGCAACCGCGACGGCCTCGGCCGCGGGGGCCTCGGTCGCCGCCGGAGCGGTGTTCTCGGTACGGCGCTCGCCGCCGCGTCCGCCGCGCTCGCCGCCGCGGGCCGGACGCCCGCCGCGCGGACGGTCGCCGCCACGACGGTCGTCACGACCGCCGGTGGACGGGCGCCGCTGCTCGGCGGCGGCCGCGGCACGCGCCGCGCTGAGCGAGGTGACGTCGCCCTTGTAGACCCAGACCTTCACGCCGATCCGGCCGAAGGTGGTACGGGCCTCGTAGAAGCCGTAGTCGATGTTCGCGCGCAGCGTGTGCAGGGGCACGCGGCCCTCGCGGTACTGCTCGGAACGCGACATCTCCGCGCCGCCCAGACGTCCGGAGACCTGGACCTTCACGCCCTTGGCGCCGGCCTTCATGGTCGTCTGGATCGCCTTGCGCATGGCGCGCCGGAACGCGACTCGCGAGGAGAGCTGCTCGGCCACGCCCTGCGCGATGAGCTGGGCGTCCATCTCGGGGTTCTTCACCTCGAGGATGTTGAGCTGCACCTGCTTGCCGGTGAGCTTCTCCAGCTCACCGCGGATGCGCTCGGCCTCGGCGCCGCGCCGGCCGATCACGATGCCCGGACGCGCCGTGTGGATGTCCACGCGGACGCGGTCGCGGGTGCGCTCGATCTCGACCTTGGAGATGCCGGCCCGCTCCATGCCCTTGGTCATGAGCTTGCGGATCTCGACGTCTTCCTTGACGTACGCCTTGTACATCTTGTCGGCGTACCAGCGCGACTTGAAGTCGGTGGTGATACCGAGGCGGAACCCGTGCGGGTTGACTTTCTGGCCCATTACCGGGTCCTGCCCTTCTTCGCGGCGACCTCGGACTGCTCGACCACGATGGTGATGTGGCTCGAACGCTTGCGGATACGGTACGCACGGCCCTGGGCGCGCGGACGGAACCGCTTGAGCGTCGGGCCCTCGTCCACGTAGGCGGCCGTGATGACCAGATCGCCGTGGAGCTGCTTGTTGTTGCGGGCGTTGGCGGCCGCCGAGGCGACGCACTTGTAGACCGGCTCGGCTGCGGCCCAGGGGGCGAAGCGCAGGTAGTCCAGCGCCTGCTCCACCGGGACGCCGCGGACCTGGTCCACCACGCGACGGACCTTCATCGGGGTCATCCGGACGTGGCGGGCCTGCGCGAGCGCCTGGTTGTCCGCCAGGTCCTTGGCCTTGTTCTCAGCCACGGCGCGACCTCCGATCGTCCTTCACGTGACCCTTGAAGGTGCGGGTCGGGGCGAACTCGCCCAGCTTGTGGCCGACCATCGACTCGGTGACGAACACCGGGATGTGCTTGCGGCCGTCGTGCACGGCGATCGTGTGGCCCAGCATCGCCGGGACGATCATCGAGCGCCGAGACCACGTCTTGATGACGTTGTGGGTGTTCTTCTCGTTCTGGGCGTCCACCTTCTTGATCAGGTGGTCGTCCACGAAGGGACCCTTCTTGAGACTGCGCGGCATCTAGACCTCCTCCTAGCGCTTCTTGTTCGACTTGCGGCGACGGACGATGTACTTGTCACTGGCCTTGCCCGGCTGGCGGGTGCGGCCTTCCTTCTGACCCCAGGGCGAGACCGGGTGGCGACCACCGGAGGTCTTGCCCTCACCACCACCGTGCGGGTGGTCGATCGGGTTCATCGCGACACCGCGGACGGTCGGGCGCTTGCCCTTCCAGCGCATGCGGCCGGCCTTGCCCCAGTTGATGTTGGCCTGCTCGGCGTTGCCGACCTCGCCGACGGTGGCGCGGCAGCGCGCGTCGACGTTGCGGATCTCGCCGGAGGGCATACGCAGCTGGGCGTAGGGGCCGTCCTTGGCGACGAGCTGCACGCTGGCGCCGGCCGAACGGGCGATCTTCGCGCCGCCGCCGGGCCGCAGCTCGATGGCGTGGATGGTCGTACCGGTCGGGATGTTGCGCAGCGGCAGGTTGTTGCCCGGCTTGATGTCCGCGTTGGGGCCGGACTCGATCGGGTCGCCCTGCTTGAGCTTCGCGGGAGCGATGATGTAGCGCTTGGTGCCGTCCACGTAGTGGAGCAGCGCGATGCGCGCGGTGCGGTTGGGGTCGTACTCGATGTGCGCGACCTTCGCCGGCACGCCGTCCTTGTCATCCCGACGGAAGTCGATGACACGGTAGGCGCGCTTGTGGCCACCGCCCTGGTGACGGACCGTCACGCGACCCTGCGCGTTACGGCCGCCCTTGGAGTGCAGCGGGCGGACCAGAGACTTCTCCGGGGTGTCCCGGGTGATCTCGACGAAGTCGGCAACGCTGGCGCCGCGGCGACCGGGGGTCGTCGGCTTGTACTTGCGAATGCCCATGGCTTTGAGATTCCTCTAATTCCTCGGACCGGCCTTAGGAGACCGGACCCCCGAAGATGTCGATGCGGCTCTTCTTGCTGGCGTCGTTCGGCTGAGGGTCGACCGACACGATGGCGCGCTTGGTGGAGGCCCGGTGGCCGTAGGTGCCGACCCGGGTCCGCTTCCGCTTGCCCTTGCGGTTGATCGTGTTCACAGCCGTCACCTCGACGTCGAAGAGCAGCTCGACCGCGTCGCGGATCTGCTCCTTGTTCGCGTCCGGGTGCACGATGAACGTGTACTTGTTCTCGTCGAGCAGCGCGTAGCTCTTCTCCGAGACGACCGGCTTGATCAGCAGGTCGCGGGCGAGAACGTAACGGTCCTTGGCAGCCATCAGGCCTCGCTCCCTTCGGTGTCGGCCGAGGCCTTCTTCGGGCCGGCGACGAAGGCGTCGAAACCGGCCTGAGTGAAGATCACGTCGTCGCTGACCAGCACGTCGTACGTGTTCAGCTGGTCGGCGTGCAGCAGGTGCACCTCGGGGAGGTTGCGCAGCGAGAGCCACGCGTTGGTCTCTTCGCGGCCGAGCACCACGAGCACGTTGCGGCGCTCGGTGACGGCGGCGATCGCGGTCTTGGCGGCCTTGGTCGAAGGCACGTCCGCGGCGAACGCGTCGACGACGTGCAGCCGGCCGTTGCGGGCGCGGTCCGAGAGGGCGCAGCGCAGGGCCGCGGCCTTCATCTTCTTCGGCGTCCGCTGCGCGTAGTCACGCGGCTTGGGGCCGTGCACGACGCCACCGCCGGCGAACTGCGGCGCGCGGGTCGAGCCCTGACGGGCGCGGCCGGTGCCCTTCTGCCGGTACGGCTTCTTGCCGCCACCACGGACTTCGCCGCGGCGCTTGGTGCTGTGCGTGCCCTGGCGAGCCGCCGCGAGCTGGGCGACCACGACCTGGTGCACCAGCGGGACGTTCACCTGGACGTCGAAGATCTCCGCGGGGAGGTCGACGGTAACAGTGGTAGTCATCTCTCTCAGCCCTTCGCCGCCGTCTTGACGAGCACGAGGCCGCCGTTGGGGCCGGGAACGGCACCCTTGATCAGCAGCAGGCCCTTCTCGGCGTCGATCGCGTGGACGGTCAGGTTCTGCACGGTGACCCGCTCGTTGCCCATCCGGCCGGCCATCCGCACGCCCTTGAAGACGCGACCGGGGGTCGCGCAGGCGCCGATGGAACCGGGCGAACGGTGCTTGCGCTGCACACCGTGTCCGGCGCCCAGACCCTTGAAGTTGTGGCGCTTCATGACACCGGCGAAGCCTTTGCCCTTGGAAGTGCCCATCACGTCGATCTTCTGGCCCGAGGCGAAGACCTCGGCGGTGATCTCCTGGCCGGCGGTGTACTCGCCGGCGTCCGAGGTGCGGATCTCCACGAGGTGCCGGCGCGGGGTCACGCCGTGCTTCTCGAAGTGGCCCTTCTCCGGCTTGTTGACCTTGCGCGGGTCGATCTCGCCGAAGGCGAGCTGGACCGCGGCGTAGCCGTCCTTCTCGATGCTGCGCACCTGGGTCACGACGCACGGCCCGGCCTTGACCACGGTCACCGGGACGACCCGGTTGTCCGCGTCCCAGACCTGGGTCATGCCGAGCTTCTCACCCAGGACGCCCTTGATCTGCTTGTCCATGATCCTAAGCGTCCTTACAGCTTGATCTCGATGTCGACACCGGCCGGCAGGTCGAGCCGCATGAGCGAGTCGACCGTCTTGGGCGTGGGGTCGAGGATGTCGATGAGCCGCTTGTGCGTCCGCATCTCGAAGTGCTCGCGCGAGTCCTTGTACTTGTGCGGCGAGCGGATGACGCAGTACACGTTCTTCTCAGTCGGCAGCGGCACCGGGCCCGCGACCTGGGCGCCAGTCCGGCTCACCGTCTCGACGATCTTGCGCGCCGAAGAGTCGATGACCTCGTGGTCGTAGGCCTTGAGCCTGATGCGGATCTTCTGTCCCGCCATGGCTGCGTAGTTTCCTTCTTCTCGTTAACCTCTGCGGCCTCTCCGGCGGTCCAGCGGACCGACAGGGAAGCCCTGCTGTCTTTCGACCGCACGCGGGGGGCCGCATGAGATCTTCAGGCCGTCATCCACCGGGCGGGCGCCCGACGGACCGTACCCGGCGGTAGGTCTTGTCCGGATTTCTCCGACCCACGCGGTCGGGCGTGTCGCATTGCGGCCGCACGCCTTCCCGCAGGCAGGCGCCAACCTGCCGGTCACTATCACTCGATGAGGACGGTGATGCGGGTCCGGAGAGGCATCCGGCGGCCCACGCCTCCGGATAACAGGGGGCGGCCGCGCGGACGGGCGCGCCGGGGGGCCGGCGCGACTCCGGGGGTACCCGGAACAGGGCATGCCTGCTCCGAGCAACTACAACAGTGTGCCGTATTTCGGCGATCGATACCAAATCCACCCCGCGGTCCGGCGGCGCCGCGGCGCGAGGGGCCGAAGGCCGAGGCCGGCCGGGCGCCGTACCCGCCGTCCGCGCTCACGTCAACGGCTTCTGATACAGAGTTCATATAGTCTGCGACCATGTCCATAAGCTCAGAGCGGCGGTCCCGCGGGGTCCTCGCCGGTGTCTGCCTGGTCGCGGTCGCGCTCGCCACCGTCTTCGCCGTCAACAGCGGTTCGACCCAGGCGAACTCGGCGAATCCGGCGATCGCCGCTGGTTCCGCCGCTACCGGTTCGACGGGCCATCAGCTGCACTTCGGCGTGGCCTACGGCAACACCCTGCTCGGAGCGCCCACCGCGACCGTGGACGCGGCGCTGAACGACGCGGTCGCCGTCGGCGCCGAGTGGGTCCGGGTGGACCTGCCGTGGATAGCGATCCAGCCGACCGCCGAATCCGGGTACGACTGGAGCGGCCTGGACACCCTGGTCATCGCCGCGGGCACGCGCCACCTGCACGTGGACCCGATTCTAGACCAGGTGCCGCAGTGGGCCCGGGCCTCGGACTGCGCCTCGGACTACGAGTGCCCGCCGGCCGACCCGAACGCGTTCGCCGCGTTCGCCGCGGCGGCCGCCAAGCACTTCGGCCCGATGGGCGTGGACACCTGGGAGATCTGGAACGAGCCGAACCTGAAGGCCTGGGCCCCCGAGCCCGACCCGGCCGGATACGACAAGCTGCTGGTCGCCACGTCGAAGGCGATCCGCGCGGTCCAGCCGCACGCGTACATCATCTTCGGCGGCCTCGCCGCGGTGGCGACCGACCCGAGCCTGAAGCAGGTCTCGGCCTACGACTTCCTCGCCGCCGTCGGCAGGCTGGGCGGCACCCGCTACGTGGACGCGGTCGGCTTCCACCCGTACTCGGCTCCGGTCATGCCCAGCGCCGCCACGAACTTCGCGAACATCTCCAGCACCCCGTACAACCTGGTCGCGGCCCTGGCCCAGTCCGGCACGCCGGACGTCCCGATCTGGATCACCGAGTCGGGCGCCAACGTGGCGCAGGCCGCGACCGACCCGACCGCCGCGAAGCCGGCCACCCAGCAGGCCGAGCAGGAGCAGGCCGCGTACGCGACCAACCTGGTCCAGACCGTCGCCGCCAACCCGCACGTGGCCGCCGACTTCTGGTACGCGGACCAGGACGCCCCGCAGGACAAGCTCTTCTTCGGCCTGCGCCGGGCGAACGGCACCGCCCGGCCCTCGTTCGACGCGCTCAAGACCGCCATCGCGCAATGCCGGTGCGACTCAGGAAACTGACGCCGAGGCCCGGCGCCCGGCGCGGGCGCCGGCCACCTCGCGGTAGTGCGCGGCCACGGCGTCCACGAAGGCGTCCACGTCATAGGCGGCGGAGCGCCGCGCCGAAGCGCGGCCCATCTCCCGCAGCAGCTCCCGGTCGCCGAGCAGCCGGGTCAGCTCCCGGGCCAGCTCGGCCGGGTCGCCCGGCTCGACCAGGGCGCCGTTGTCCGGGCCGATCAGCTCCGGGATCCCGCCCACCCGCGAGCCCACCAGCGCCCGGCCGAGCTGCAGCGCCTCCAGGGCGACGGTCGGGAAGTTCTCCGGCCACAGCGAGGGCAGCACGACGACGCTCGCCGAGGCCAGCTGCTCGGCCACCCCGGCCTCGTCCCGCCAGCCCAGGAAGCGGACGGCGCCGTCCGCGACGAGGTCGGCGGCGTCCGCCTCCAGCCGGGCGCGCTCCCGGCCGTCCCCGACGACCGCGAGCGTGGCGTCGGGCAGCTCGCGGCGCACCCGGCGGTGGGCGTCCAGAAGGTGGTGGACGCCCTTGACCCGCTCCAGCCGGCCGACGTACACGAGGCGGCGGGCGCCGCTCACCGGGGACGCCTCGGCGAGGCGCTCGATCCCGTTCGGCAGGACGTGCACCGGCACCCTCCGGACGTCCGGGCGCACGGCCTCGGCGAAATAGCGGCTGGGCGCGAGCACCCGGTCCACCCGCCGCACCAGCGGCAGGAAGGCAGGCCGCTGGACCAGGCGGAGATACGCCAGCAGGGCCCGGTCCGGCGCCGAGAGCGAGCCGGCGGTCGCGCTGGGCAGGTTCCACCGCAGGAGGTCCCTGGTCCAGCTCTCCGGGCCGTGGACGGTCAGCACGCGCGGGTAGTCCCGGGTGACCGTGAACACCGCCGGGCTGAACTCGCCGACGGTGTGCAGGTGGACGCAGTCCGGCCGGAAATCGGCCAGGATCCGCTCGAGCCCGCGGCGCGCCGCCGGATGCCACAGGTAACCGCGCGCCTTCGCTGCCCCCCGGCCTTCGACCGCCGGAATCAGATGGTCCGCGAACACCTCCTGCTCGCCGGTGAGCAGCTTGTCGGTGGCCACCACCCGGACCTCGTGCCCGCGCGCGGTCAGGCCGTCGCGCAGGATCCGGACGCTCTTCTCCGCCCCGCCGGCCTCGAAGGCGATGTTGACGATCTGCAGAATGCGCATGCGAAGCCTCCGGGCAGTTCGAGCGCGGCTAGAGCGAACGGAACAGGTCGATGTACGTGCGGGCGAGCAGCGGCCAGGCGAAGCGGGCCTCAGCGCGGGCACGCCCGGCCTTGCCCATCCGGTCGGCCAGCTCGTCGTCCACGAGCAGCCTGCGGCAGGCCGCGGCCAGGGCCTCGACGTCTCCGGGCGGCACGATGAGCCCGGCCTCGCCGTCCTGGACCACGTAGGCCAGGCTGCCGACGTCGGAGGCCACCAGCGGGGTGGCGCAGGCCATCCCCTCCATCAGCACCGTCCCGGCGCACTCGGCGTGGCTGGTGGACGGGAGCACCAGCACCGCGGCGTGCCGCATCGCCTCGACCAGCTCGGCGCCGTGCAGCGCCCCGGTCGCCTCGACCCGGTCTGCGACGCCCAGCTCGCCGGCCAGCCGGAGGTGGTCCGGCAGCGCGTCGCCGCTGCCCACGAGGCGCAGCCGCACGTCCGGCAGGTCCCGCAGCAGGGTCATCGCGCGCAGCAGGACGTCGATGCCCTTCCAGGCCGAGGTCCGGTCGATCCGCCCCACGTACACGAGGTCGCGGGGGCGCTGCGAGGGCGCCGGGCCGGGCACGAAGCGCTCGAGGTCCACGCCCGGCGTGATCAGGACGGCGTCCGGCCGCTCCGCCGCCAGCGAGGACGGTCCCACCGGCACGGCGACGTCCGCCGAGCGCAGGACCCGGGGCAGGACGTGCCGCTCGTACCGGGCGATGATCCAGTCCGCGAGCCCGGACCCCGGCTCGCCCTTGTGCATGGTGCCGGCGTGGTAGGTCAGGACCGTACGGCGCTTGCCGGCGACGGCCATCGCCGTGTCCGCCAGGCCCGGCACCGGTGCGTGCGCGTTGACGATCTGCGCGCCGGTCCTGCGCAGCCACCTGCGCACCTGGATCGGCCAGAGCGGACTGATCGGGGAGTTCGACAGCCGCAGGAGCACGCCCAGCCGGACGACGAGCACGCCGTCCTCGGTGCCGACGGACGTGCGCCACCCCGACTCCCGGGTGGTGATCACGACCGGCTCCAGGTCCGCCTCCTCGCCGACCGCCCGCGCGATCCGCGCGACGTAGTTCTCCACCCCGCCGATCTTCGGCGGATAGTAGGCGCAGACGAAGGCTATGACGCGTTTCATCGGATCCTCACCCTTTACCACTGCCGGCCAGCTTCCTCGAGCTTCTCGTCCGCTTCCGGCCGAGGCCGCACCCTCATGCCCGTGGAGGTGCGCAGCTCACCGCCGGGCCGCTTGGCCTCGGAGCGCATCGCGCTGACCACGGCCGACCATTCCGGCCGGTTCCACGGGAAGACCATGGGCATGGTCGCCAACGTGTCGTCCAGGTACGTGGCGTCGACGGCTACGGCCTCGTCCGGCTCCGGCTCCGGCTCCGGCTCTGTCGCGTCCGCCGCGGCGGCGGCCGCTTCCTCCGCCGCCTCCGCCGCCTCCGCGACCGCCGCCCGCGCGGCGTCCGCCGCCGGCTCCGGCTCGCGCCGGGGCCACGGCACGCACACGAGCGCGACCAGGCCCGCGGCCAGGTTTCCGGCATCCCAGGCCCAGCCCACCCAGACCAGGCCCCGCGAGGCCATGACCAGGGCGAGGCCGACGGCCACGACCAGGAAGACGGCGTTGCTCACCAGCATGGCCCGCAGCCGCCGGTGCACCCGCAGCGCGCTGCTCCCCCAGATGTTGAGCGCCACGGCCGCCGCACCCACGGACATCACGCTCAGCAGCCCCGAGGCGTGCGCCGAGTAGGCCGCGCCGAAGAAGGTCAGCAGCAGGCGGCTGCCGAACGCGAGCACGATCCCCGCCGGGACGACGGCGATCGCCATGATCTTGGCGGACCGGCGGAACACCTCGGCCGTGTTGGCCAGGTCGAACGCGGCCTCGGAGAACATCGACTCGCCCACGCCGGAGCTGACGCCGGTCAGCATGCTCGAGACCTGGAACGCGATGTAGTAGTACGCCGCGGCGTCCGCGCCGAGCCGCTGGAGCACGATCAGCGGCAGGACCAGCGTCGGCAGCAGACCGATCAGCGAGGACAGGTAGCTCGCGAACGAGAACTTGTAGTACTTGCGCAGCCCGGTCGCGCGGGTCCTGAAGTCCGGGCGGTACTCGAGCCGCCACCACATCAGCGTGAGCGAGGCGACGACCGCGATCATGTACCCGCCGCCGGTCGCCCCGACGATGCCCAAGGCGCCGAACCCGACCAGGAAGAGCGGCAGGACGAGCTTCGCCACGCCCTGGATCACGCCGTCCGCGAGCAGGTTGTACTGCGGGATCCGGGCACTGATGAACACCGTGTCGGTGATCACGTTGAGCGCCGCGCAGACGCAGAAGCCGACGAAGAGCGCCGAGAGCCCCGGATTGTCGCGCATGAACATGAGCTTCTGGCCGTACCAGGGCAGCCCGAGCAGATAGCCCGAGGCGATGACGAAGGCCGCGCCGCCCACGGCGACCAGGGAGAGCGTGATCTGGCTGTTGCGCGTCCGCTGCGGGGCCGGGAATCTGATCAGGGTGCTGTTGAGGCCGCACAGGCTCATGTAGGAGATCAGCGAGATCGCCGAGATCAGCGAGGTCGCCAGACCCACCCGGGTGGGGGTGAACAGGTGCGCGACCAGGCGCCAGAACAGCAGGCCGAGGACGGCGGTCAATCCCGTCGAGGCCATGAGGAAGACGGAGTTCTGCAGCACCTTCATGGTGCCACGGGAGTGCCTGGCCACCTACGTCGCCTCGGGCGCCCGGTGCACGCGGAGCCGGACGGTCAGGAAGGCCGCGAGGGAGAGCAGGAAGCAGGCCACCGCCGTCGCGCCTTCGGTCGGTACCGCGGCGAAATGGGTCAGCCGCGTCGAGATCGTGTACGGATGGGTGATCGAGTTGACGCACAGGTAGAGCCAGACCAGCAGGCAGTACCCCGCCACCGTACGCACCAGCGCGTTCGCGACGCCACCGCCGCCGCGCCCCGCCGTCAGCACCCGTCCGCCGCCCACTTGCAGCCCTGCCGCACACAGCGCGGAGACCGCGAAACAGAGGCAGCCGAAGGTGTCGCGGCGCATCGGCACCAACGCCGTGATCGGCGCGCTCAAGTCCGCCGGGCGGAACGCGGCGTAAGCCGCGACGTACAGCCAGCCGAGGAGCCCGTAGACCATCGCCGTCTCGGCCACCGGGCGGACCGTCAGCTTCATGACACTTCCTCGAGGAGGGAGCGGTAGTGGTGCACCAGGGTATCGACGTGCTCGGGCCAGGAGAACCGGTCGGCTGCGAAGGCTCTGGCCGCACTGCCCGTGGCGGCGCGCCCCGCCTCGTCGCCGGCGATCCGCGCCAGCGCGTCTCGGAACTCGTCGGCGTCGCGCGGCACCAGCGTCAGTTCGGTGCCGTCCAGGCCGTAGCGCCGGTAGTCGGGCTCATCCGTCGTGACCACCGGCAAACCCGCGCTCATCGCCTCCTTGACCACGAGGGTGAACACCTCGCCCGTCGTCGGCAGCGCGAAGATGTCGCAGGCGCGGTAGATCTCCGCCACCGACGCGCTCGGCTGCCTCCCGAGAAAGTGCACGCCCGGGCGTCCGCCCAGCACCTGCGCGTCACCGCCGCCCACGACGACGAGGTCGTAGCTCTTGTCGGCCGCCGCGAGGAGCAGGTCGATTCCCTTCTTGGGCACGATCCTGCCCACGAACAGCACCAGAGTCCGATCGAGCGTCAGCCCGTATCTCTCCCGGAGCGCGGATCGCTCGGCCGGATCGGCGGCGGGCCGGAACATCCGGCCGTCCACGCCGTTCTCGAGCACCGTCACCTTGTCCTCCGCGGCGCCCAGCCGCGCGACGAAGTGCGCCACGTGCGCGTTTATGGTGAACACGCGGCGAGCCCAGCGCACCAGCGCGCGTTTCGCGACGCCGTAGACGAGTTTCTGTACCAGCCTGACCGCACCTGACGGGTGGTCGACCATGGCGACGTGCTGGGTGAGCACCAGCGGGGTGCGCAGCAGGATCGACGCGAAGCCCGCGGCCCACGAGGTGAGGTAGAAGCAGTCGTGCACGTGGACGACGTCCGCCCAGCCGACCCGGCGCAGAGCCCGGGCGAGCAGGCTCGGCGAGAACACGGGGAACGGCACACCGGCGCGCCGCTCCAGCCCGTTCCAGGCCGCGACCCGTACCACGGTCACGCCGTCCTCGTCCACGGTGCCGCTCTTCTCGCCGCTGGTCAGCACCACCACTTCGTGGCCCAGCTCGACCAGGCGGACGGCCTCGTCGTGGACCACGTTCTCGATGCCGCCCAGGTGCGGCGGGTAGTAGTGACAGACCATGAGCACCCGTAGGGCCTTCTCCGGCGCTCTCACTGGAATATCTCCACTCCGTCGCTCGAGTAGATCTCGTTGTAGACGCTGTGGAGCAGGGTGATCGGATACCGGTAGGTCACCAGGTCGCCCTGGTAGAAGATGGTGGCCTGGTGCTTCTCCACCGTCTGGGCGCCGACGAAGGTGTACGCCTGTTTTTCGAGCAGCGTGGGGTAGAGGTTGTCCGAGATGATGCCGTTGCCCGCGAGCAGGGTCAGCAGCCGGTTGTACGTGAACTCGTCCGTCTGGATGGAGACTCCACTCGGGTCGGTCCCCTTGGCGATGTGGTCCTCCAGCCAGGTCGCGCCCTGCTCCTCGGCGACCGTGGGGTCGTAGATGTCGTAGTACTCACCCGAGTTGCTCAGCGACAGCTGCGCCGGATATCCGCCGGTGGCGCGGGGCACGACCCCGGTCAGGTCCAGCATCAGCGCCGCGATCACGGCGCAGCAGACCGGTACCGCGCCGCGTTTGAGCCAGCTGAGCAGCCACATCATCCCGACGGCCATGACGGGCGCGAAGAAGAAGAAGCCCTGCTGGAAGGCTCGCAGGATGCTGTAGTCCACGGACAGCTGCGGAATCACCGTGACCAGCGCCAGCATCAGCAGCCCGCCGAAGGTGAGCGTCACCTGGTCCCGGGTCAGGCCGCTCGCCGGCCGGTAGCGCAGCCAGGCCGCGAGCAGGCCGATGAAGATCATCGCCTGCAGCAGGTAGGCCGCGAAATCGCGCACCAGCCCGTTCGTGCTCTGCACGTCGACCCCGGCCGACTGCAACCGCTTGCCGATGCCGGTGAGCGGGAGGACCGACGGCTTCACATAGGACATGTCGTACTGGTCCACCAGCGAAAGCGGCAGTCCGCCCTGCGCGCGCCAGGGTGCCGACTCGGTGATCGAGGCGTCCCGGTACTGGCCGAGCCGTTGCGCGTCCGACTCGTTCGCGGCGCCGAAGATGCTGTAGGCGGTGCCCGACGAGGCGCTCCCGGAGATCGCGCCGGTCATCTCCTGGAACGCGACCGAGACGGTGGAGAGCAACTGGCCCGCGGTACCGGTGACCGGGCCGGCCCAGAAGACCGCGAACGCCGCCACCGGTATCACCATCCACCAGGTGATGAAGCTCTTGCCTTCTTCCCGCCGACGCGGCCCGCGCGAGCGGGAGCCTGCCGACGACGGCGTCCGGCGTCGGCGTAGCCGTGTGCCGAGCCGCCAGACCAGGTCCGCGGCGACGGCCGCGCCCAGGACCAGGACCACCACGTAAGTGGTCGAATAGTGGGCGACCACGAGGCCGGACATGAGCGCCAGGAAGGCGATCCGGCGCCGGCGCACGCTCGGCCCGGAGTCCGTCACGAGCAGCATCGCGCCGCCCAACATGACGAACGCGACTTCCTGCCGGCCCTCGTACGGCATGTCGGTGAAGTAGGTCGGGAACATCACGAAGAACAGGGCCGAGAGGACGGCGACCCGGTGCCCGGCGACGTGGCGCGCGGCCCGGAAGATCATCAGCGGGCAGGTGGCGAACAGCACCGGCAGGAGCGCCTTGAAGAAGTACTCGCCCGGGATCGCGGTCAGCCTGACCATCTCGACCGGCAGCAGAGTGATGCTCAGGCAGGCGTTGTAGGCGTCCGAGAAGGACCGGACATCCCAGTGCGCGCCGCTGAGCGCGAGAGAGAAGTACCCGTACTCCTTCTGGATGTCGTGCCCTGTCACCAGCCATCCGCGCAACGAGGTCAGCAACAGCAGAGCGAGCGAGCCGCAGTAGACGCCGATCTCCGTCGCCTCGAGCGAGAACTGCTCTCTGACGAACACCAGGACCAGCAGGACCGTGACACACAGGAAGGCGGCGATGCTGACGTGGTCGCTGAACCCGTTGTTCAGCCGGACCGGCCCGGCCACGGCCAAGACCAGGGCGAGCAGCCCCAGCGCGGTCACGATCTTCACGCCGCCGGCGCCGAGGCTCCACGGCTCGAAGTCCTCCGACCGCGCCTCCGGCAGCGCCGCACCCAGCACCAGTACGGTGGCCGCCGCGGTCACCAGGATCGGCACCTTGGTCAGCGGGTGTTCGTCGCCCAGCAGCGGGGAGATCTCGTTGAGGCCGAACATCGCGGCCAGATCCGTCATGAGACCGAAGCCCAGCGCGATCAGACCAGCCGACTCCCGGGTGGTCACGACACGCGTGGCACAGCCGTACCAGATCGCCACCGGGGCGCCGAAGATCAGCCACAGGCCCTCGGAATCGCGCAGCCACAGTTCGGCCGGCCCGAACGCCTCGGCCAGGAACGCCAGGGTGGTGGCGATCAGCACCCACTGCCGCGCCCGCAACTCCAAGGGGCCGGCCGACCGCGGAAGCCTCACGCGTATACCTCAGGATGCTGCATGGATCGGATGTCCCGACTTTCTACGGTCCCGTACGCACCGAGACGGCTCGACGCGGGCGGAAGATGGAGCGGTCAGTACGCCGTCGCGGTGGGAATCGGGTTCCCGGCGATGCGGTAGTGCAGGGTCTGCCCGTCGGCTCCGGCCAGGCTCACCCAGACTACTTCGGGGTCTTTCGGCAGGAGGACGTCGAGCACTGTCTTGACCACGGTGCCCCGCGCGGTCACCTTGGCCGAGAGAGTCGGGCCGGTGGACCCGGAGCCGGTGACCAGCCACGCCTTGACCGTGAAGGTCGTCGTGCCGCTCGCGTGCGGATCGAGGGCCAGCGGCACGTGCAGCACCGCGCCGTCCACGGTGGGATCGGCGGTGAAGTAGATCGCCGGAGCAGGGCTCGACATCCGCGTGAAGGACTGTCGCAGAACCGTTCGCACCGCCGGGATCCGGCCGATGCCGAACAGGAGCGCGACCACGAGGGCCGCGGCCGTGGCGCCGAAGACCCGCCTGCGACGGCGTTCCCTGCGCGCCCGGGACGGAGCCTTCGAACCGCGCGATCTCACCGCGCCCGGATCCGGATCAGGATCGGAGCGCACGTCCGTCTCGGACGGTGCATCCGGGCTCGATGACGCCTCCGTCTCGGAGGGCGCTTGCGCCGCCGACTCGGCGTCAGAATCCCTGCCTGCGGCCGGATCCGTCTCAGCGGGTGCGTCCGGGTGCGGCGGATCGTCGGGGTCGGACTTCGACGGCCTCGAACGCGAGCGCGTGCTCGCATGGCCGTCGACGCCGTCACCAGTGGACATTCCGCGCTGCCTCCGTCGGGGTCGGGACCACTGCCCGGACCGCCGGAATGTCGTCCACCTCGCGGTGGGCCGGAATCAGTGTCGACAGCGTCTTCAAGGCAACCCCCAATGCTGAACCGGTACCGGGCCCGCACGGCACATCTCGGGCTCGACCCCGCATATGCCGGTACGTCAGGGGGCGTCCGCGAGTCGCCGAACACGCCGGAAGCCGCGTTCCAGCCCCCCGGAGGCCAAATACTACCAGTGACGGCCGCTATCGAACCCTGATCCCAGGCGTCTAACACGTAGCGGAACCGCAACGGCGAGGCGTCCGGGGGGTGCCCGATCCCGTTGTGCCGGGAGGGCTATCCGAGCCCGCCGACCTCGTCGGAGCTCAGGGCCTTGTTCCAGACCTGAACGTCCGAGAGCGACCCGTCCAGCCAGTTCGACTCCCCGCCGTCGGCGAGGCCGCTGCCGATGCTGAGCTTGCCGCCGGCCAGCCAGTCGGTCGCGTGCACCGAAGTGCCCTGCAGCTGACGGTTGACATAGAGCGACATCACGTGCGACCTGCCGTCATAGGTCGCGATGATGTGGTACCAGGTCGTCTTGACCGGGGCCGAATGCGACAGGACCGCGTCGACCGAGGCCAGGTCGGAATCGGACTGCGGCATGTCGAAGGCCCACCGGTTGGCCGTCGGGTCGTACTCGATCGCGGCGCCTTCGACCTTCGTGCCGCGCTGCGCGACCACGGTCTGCCAGCCGCTCGAGGTGGAGGTGGGGCCCTGCATGGTCACCCAGACGCCGATGCTGAAGCTCTGCGTGGTGTTGACGATCGGCCCGTCGACGAGGACTTCGGATCCGGTCACCCCGTGCAGCCCGACCGAGCCGGTACCGTCCGTCAGCACCGTCCACTTGACGTCGGTGGCCACGCCGTCTCGATGACCCACCGTGTCGTGCGCGGTCCCGGTCATCAGCCAGGTGTCGAGCAGCGGTCCCGCCGCCGCGACCGCGGTGGCGCTCGCGCTCGCGGAGGCGGACGGAGACTTCGAGGCGCCCCCGCCGCCCGCGGCGGCCGGGTTGGATCCGCCCTGCGTGGCGAACACCAAGGCCGTGCCCACCGCCGCCGCGGCCACGACGCAGGACACGGTGATCCACAGCTTCCTGTTCCCGCGCCCCCGCTTGACCGTCGGCAGCGAGGTGAACGGACCCTGCGACATCGACAGCGGCGGCATCGAACCGGACCCGTCGAACGCCCGGGGGTCCGGCTGCGCGACGGGCGGCAGCTGCTGCGGGTTGTTCCAAGCGGAGATCCCCGGCTGCGACTGACCGCCGGCCGCGTACGCCGCCGCGTCCACCGGCGTTCCGGCGGCACGCGCGGTGTAGCCCAGCATCATGGTGTTGCTCGGCACCCGGGCGGCCGGCGGCATCGAGCCGGAGCCCACGGCGCCCTGGGGCCACACGCCCGGCCCGACCGTCCCGGCTCCGCCGAACTCGGAGAGCAGGGTGAAGAACCAGCCGCCGAGGGTGACCGTGTCCGGGCGATGCGCCGGATTCTTCGCCAGCAGACGCTGGATCAGCGGCCACATGTCGGCGGGGATCGCCGGGTGCGGCTGCGGCTCGGCGTTGATGTGCTGCTGCAGGATCTGCGCGTAGTGGTCGCCGGTGAACGGGACCGTCCCGGTGAGCAGTTCGTACACGCAGATGCCGAGCGCGTAGACGTCCGCGGCCGCGCCCGCGTCGTTGCCGGTCAGCAGCTCGGGCGCGAGGTAGTGCGGCGTGCCGACCACGGAGTTGACCGCGGTCAGCCGGGTGCTGCCGGCCAGCAGGGCGATGCCGAAGTCGGCCAGCCTGGCGTCCCCGGTGCGCGCGTCGAGCAGGATGTTGGCGGGCTTGAGATCGCGGTGCACGATCCCGGCCGCGTGGATCGCGGCGAGCGCCTGGCAGACCTCGTATCCGATCCGGCACACCTGCGCCGGGCCGAGCGGGCCGCTGTCCTGCAGCAGCCGGTTCGCGTCAGTGCCCTGAACCAGGTCGAGCACCAGGCCGAGCCGGTCGCGTTCCGCCACCAGGTCCCTGATCTCGACCAGGTGCGGGTGGTGCACGCCGGTCAGCACCGCGCGTTCCTGCAGGAACCGCGCCACCAGCTCGCGGTCCTGGCTGAGGTTGTCCGCGAGCATCTTCACCGCGATGGCCTCGCCGGATTCGATGTTGCGCCCCCGCCATACCGTCCCCATGCCCCCGCTGCCGATGCGCTCCTCGAGCAGGTACACGCTACCGAGCCGCAGCCCGGCCCCCACCTCGTCGCTCACCCGTCGACTCCGCTCCCAACCGGCCTACCGATGACTGTCCGCAATTCTAGCGCAGGCAAAGGAAATTCGGACACCGGGTGCGAGCCTCAGGGTTCGAATACGGCCCGGCCCACCAGCCAGAACGGCGGGCTCGGGCGCGGCCACGGTGACGCTCCGGTACGCGTCGGGCGCCGAGAACGCCGCGTGCCCCGCCTCCCACCGGGAGAACGGGGCACGCGCGTACGGGCGATACCGGCCGGGCCCGGCCGCGCCGGCACGGCGGGCGCGAGCCCGCCGGCTCTACTTGAGACTGCCCTCGTAGGCGTCGAGCACCTCGTCCGTGGCGCCGTCCATCTTGATCACGCCGTCGTGCATCCAGATCGAGCGGTTGCAGGTCTCGCGGATCACGCCGTGGCTGTGGCTGACGAGGAAGACCGTGCCCGCGTCCTTGCGCAGCTCCTTGATCCGCTTCTCGCTGCGCCGCTGGAACTCCACGTCGCCGGTCGCCAGAGCCTCGTCGATGAGCAGCACGTCGTGCGACTTCGCGGCGGCGATGGAGAAGCGCAGCCGCGCGCTCATACCCGAGGAGTAGGTGCGCATCGGCAGTGAGATGAAGTCCTCCTTGAGGCCGGAGAACTCGACGATGCCGTCGCGGGCGGCGAGCGCCTGCTCCTTGCTCATCCCCATGGCCAGGCAGCCCAGCTGGATGTTGCGTTCACCGGTCAGGTCCCGCAGCAGCGCGGCGTTGACGCCGAGCAGCGTGGGCTGGCCGTGGGTGTAGACCTTGCCGGTCTCCGGCGGCAGCAACCCGGCGATCGCGGCCAGCAGGGTGGACTTGCCCGAGCCGTTGCGGCCGACCACGCCGATGGAGTCGCCCTCGGCCGCCTCGAAGGAGACGCCCTTGACCGCGTGGATCTCCCGCATGGTGGGGCCGATCTTGCGGTTGACGATCCGGTTCAGCGCCGAACTGGCGCTGCCCTTGCCGGTCCCCGCGCCGTGCACGCGGTAGACGATGTGCAACTCGTCCACGATCACGGTGGGCCTCGGCTCCGCCGCCTGAGCCGCCTGCCTGATCTGCTGCTGGGGAATCTCAACCGCGGCCATACTGCTCCTCAGCCTGCCAGAAGTAAACGAAGCCGCCCACGCCGACCACCAGGGTCCACACCACCAGCTCGATCCACGCGTGGTGCGGCAGCGGCCCGCCGGACACGTTCATCGCCGAGCGGATCACGTCGATGAACATCACCATCGGGTTCAGGTCGAGTACCTGCTTGATCCACGGGCTGTGGCTCTTGGTGATCGACGAGATGCTGTAGAACAGGCCCGAGCAGTACATCCAGGTGCGCAGCAGGAACGGCATGAGCTGACTCACGTCCGGGGTGCGCGCGCCGAGCCTGGCCACGATCATGGTGCAGCCGGTGTTGAAGACGGTCAGCAGGACCAGCGCGGGCACGACCAGGATCCAGCGCCAGGAGATGCCGGCGCCGTTGGCGACGTCGATGACCATGAAGACGAGCACCGAGACCGCGAGCTGCTGCAGCTGGGTCAGGGTGTACGCGATGGGCAGACAGGCACGAGGGAAGTGCAGCGCCCGGATCAGCTCGAGCCGGGCGCTGATCGCCCTGGTCCCGTAGTTGATCGAGGACATCGTGAAGTTGAACACGAACACACCGGTGACCAGGAAGCCCAGGAAGTGGTGGATGCCTCGGCTGGTGTGCAGCAGCTCGCCGAAGATCAGGAAGTAGACGGCCGCGTTGAGCAGCGGGGTCAGGATCTGCCAGATCTGGCCGAGTTTCGCGCCGGTGTAGGCAGCGAGGGTGTTCGCGGTGGCGAAGGAGCTGATGAAGTGCCGTTTCGCCCAGACGTCCCTGACGTACTCCAGCAGAGTCGGACGCGCGCCGCTCTGCGCCAGGCCAAACCGCTGCGCCCGCTGCGCGGCCGTCTCGGCGACGAACAGTATGCCCTCCCCGGCCTGCGCCGGGGATGTATCAGTGCTCATAGTTATCGTCCATCTTGATGGCAGGCCTCGCGAAGGTCGCGTCGTTGTCGTGCGCGGGGTGTGCCTGTCCTGCCGGACCCCGCTGTAAGGCTAGCAGGACGCACGGGGTTCCCCGTCCCGCGAACACCGAGGTCAGGGCACCGCGCGTGACGAAACGGGCACTGCGGGCGACACCCGACCCGGGAAAGGGTCCGCGAACCGAAGACACCGTGAGAGAGTACCTGGATTGAACACGGCGCGGATATACCGTGGACCATCTAGTTCCGAGCCTGTAGCACTCGGCCGCACAGCGTCAGCGGGCGGCGACTGCGCGCCACCGTCCCGCTCGCCGCCGTGACCGCACTCGCCCCCACCAGCGGCGGCGGTCGTCGCGCTGCCGACGGCCGCCGTCACCCTGACGGCCTCAGAGGTCGTAGTCGTACTGCATGTCCGTGGCCAGCGGACGGACGTACTGATCGTAGTTGTCCTTGGCCGGGTACTTGTTGCCGGCCGGGCCCTCGCTGAAGACCTGCAGGATGTTCATCGTGGTGCGCTCCACGAAGGAGGCGGCCTTCGGGCCGTTCTGCTTGGACCTGGCCGCCTCGGGCAGGCTGACCGACCAGCCGAGCGTGCCCGAGCTGAACACCCCGGCGCCCGAGGGCACCGTGTAATAGCACGCGTGGGCGTGGGTCGCGATGTCACGGCTGACCACTGGGGACTCGGCGACCACCTGCAGCGGCCTCGGGGTCGGCATGCCCTCGATCAGCTTGTCGTATTCGACCTCGACGACATTGGAGAAGGCATCGCCCCGGCGCGCCTTGGTGCCCTTGAACATCCACGCGTCGGGCTCCGTGACGACGAAGTCGGCCTTGACGCCGTTGCCCTCGTACAGGACCCCGAGCAGCATGCTCTCGGGCTCGTAGTTCGGGTCGCTGCGCCACTGCCGGGTGGCCTCCTTCGGCTCCGTCTCCGCGATCGGATCCGGGTCGCTCTTGTAACAGACCATGATCCGGTTCGCGCCGAGCGCGCTGTCCTCGAAACGCACGTGCCGATAGGCAGTGTTGGCGCCGAAGAAGGCCAGATTGGTGCCCTGGTCGCGCAGCCACATGGCGTTGTCCATCATGCCTGTGGTCCAGTACTCGTCGTGACCGGCGAAGATCAGCGCGGCCGCGCCCTCCAGGCGGTCCCGGTCGCCATGCAGCTCGAAGTCCGTGGCGTAGGCGAGGTCGAGGCCCATCTTCTCGGCCAGGCCGAGCATCGGCAGCTCGAACCAGCCGAAGTAGTTGCCGTTCTTGTCGTACGGCCGGTCCAGCGAGACCTTCCTGGAACGCCGGGCGTACTCCTTGCCCGGGCCGCCGTAGATGTTGTGCGAACCCCACAGGTTGTAGGCGAGCCAGGTGGTGGTCGCGTTCACGAACACCGTCTTGCCTACGGCCGAGTGCGAGCGCACGGTGATCGGCACCCACTGGTCGTAGCCGTCCGAGGAGACCAGCTTCAGCAGGTAGCAGCCCTCCGGCCAGCCGGTGGTGTCCACCGTCATCGAGGCCGGCCACTCGGTGCGGACCGTGTAGGTCCCCGGGTCCAGGATGGACCCGGGCTGCCTGACGCCCGGTACGTTCGTGCTCTGCCATACCCGGCGGCCCCGCATACCGCCGTACCAGCCCATCCGGAACGCGGTGGCGAAGAACGTCTCCGCCGTCGTGTTCACGTGGAGCGTGAAGCTCTCGCCCGAGTCCACCGCGGTCCGGCTCGCGAAGCCTTCGAGGACGCCGAGAGGGGCCGGCTTCGTCAGTTTCCACGCCGTGGTGCCCGGCTGCCGGTTCTCAGCGGACACAGACCGCTCGCCCGGCTCGGCGGGCTTCGCAACGTCGGTCACTCCGGCACTGCGCCGCCCGCCCCACCAACTTCTCGTCACACTGCCCACGCTCCAGTCAGTCACCCGAAGTCCACCCGACCATAATGGTCCGGTTTAGCGCTAAGGATGCCTGCGGAGGCCTTACCGGTTGCGTCTACACGGCCACCAGCTCAGCGACGCCGGCAACAAGGGGCGAACCGGACAGTTCGCCCATGCGCTTGATCACCCGCAGCGCCGCGTGGCCGTCGTCGAGGTCGCAGAACATCTTGCGGAACTCCCGCGCGCGCTGAGCGTATGCGTGCGCCACCTCGTCGATCCGGGCGAGCGCGTCGACCAGTTCGTCCGAGGTGCTCAGCAGCGGCCCCGGGGACTGCTCCTGGAAGTCGAAGTAGAAGCCGCGCAGCGTGTCCCGGTAGTGCTCGAGGTCGTAGGTGAAGAACAGCATCGGCCGCTCGAGGTGGGCGTAGTCGAACATGAGCGAGGAATAGTCGGTGATCAGCACGTCCGAGGCCAGGAACAGCTCGCCGACGTCCGGGTACTTCGAGACGTCGAAGACGAATCCGTTGCCGGCGTGCGGCACCGTGTCGACGATGTTCGGGTGGCGGCGGACCAGCAGCACGTACTCCCCGCCCAGCCGCCGGCGCGCGTCCTCGAGATCGATCTGCATGTCGAGCTTGAACCGGCCCGGGGAGTAGAACTTGTCGTCGCGCCAAGTGGGGGCGTAGAGCGCGACCTTGCGGCCCTCGGGTATGCCGATCGTGCGGCGGATCTCAGCCGCCCGCTCGTCCCGGTCCGCGCCGTAGAGCAGGTCGTTGCGCGGGTAGCCGGACTCGAGCATCTCACCGTCGTAGTTGAAGGCCCGCTTGAGGATCGGGGTGCTGAAGCTGTTCGGGGAGACGATGAACGACCAGCTCTTCGACTCCTGCGCGACCCGGTCCAGATAGCCGTCGCTGAACGCGACGTTCTCGATGTCGTGGCCTATCTTCTTCAGCGGCGTGCCGTGCCAGGCCTGCACCACCACCTGGCCCTCACGGGACTTGATCCAGTGCGGCAGGTGGGCGTTGGTCACGATGTACCGGCTGCGCGCGAGGGCGTCGAACCAGTCCGCGCTCCACATCCGCACCCGCTTGGCCGTGGGCGGCACCTCCACCTGCGCGTCGCGCACCACCCACAGGTGCTCGACGTCGGCGCCGAGCTCGACCAGCCGCTCGTGCACCGCCCTGGGCGAATCCGAGTACTGCTTGCCGGTGTAGCTGTCGTAGAGCACCGCCGCGCGCAGCGGCTGCTGCATGGCCGGCTCGTAGACGCGCTGGCGCAGCCGGTACTGGCTGTACGGGCCGATCTCGTCGGGCGCCAGGTCGGAGCGGACGACGAGGGCGAGATGGTCGCTCAGGGCGACGCGCAGCGTGTAGGCACGGCCGAGCACCTCCGCGGGAGCGGGCAGGCCGGAGTCGCGCACCGCCTCGCCGAGCTTGACCGGCAGCCCCGGCTCGTTGCTGCCGACCGGCCGCAGCCGCACGTCCCAGACGCCGCTGGGGAGCGGCAGCACGCCGGCGAGCGAGCGGATCGCGGTCGGGGTGGCCTCGGCCTCAAACCCGTACTCGCCGACGCGGCGGGCCGGGAACACGTGCTCCTCGACGTGGCCGCGGATCGCGAGCACCATCTCGAGAGCGGCCGGCTCCTCGACCGGGAAGTGCCCGCGCAGCCGGAAGCCGCCGTCCGCGCCGGCCTCGACCGCGGTGATGATGGGCCGAACCGTGCGCACGTGCACGTTCAGCTCGTCGGAGTTGGTGCGGAACGGGGCGATCTCCCAGGCCTTCGTGGTAGGCGCGAGCCGCGGATCCAGCGGCAGGCAGGCGTCCGCGACACCGGGCTTGAGGCGGCCGCGCACCACCGTGCTGGCGTCGGCGGACTCGAGCAGCACGAACCAGCCGTGGCCGTGGTCGCCGGGGTCGGCGGCGGAAAGGCCGAGGTTCTCGAACAGCCCGGGGATCGGGACCGCGGCGGTGAACTGCCGCCAGCCGTCCGCGCCCAGCGGCCCGAGCTCGATCGGGCCGCTTTGCACGCCGTCGCCCTGGCTCCGGCGCAGACGCAGCGCGGCACCCTCGCCGAGGTCGGCGCGCAACCGGCCGGTGAACACGATCCGGTCGCCCTCGAGGCGGATGGACTCGTACCAGGCCTTGATCTTCTCGACTCTCACCTCGAAGGACCCGGTGCCGATGTTGGGCACGATGCAGACGTCGCCGTCCAGGTACAGGGGCCTGGGCTGCTTGCCGTCCTTGAGCAGTTCCGCGTTGAGCAGGCCCTTGCGGGTCAGGCCGCGGGTGTGCAGCACCAGCGCGGCGCGCCAGGTGCCCTCCCGCCACTGGCCGTCGACCTTGAGCCGCTCCGGGTCGATGACCGTCTCGAAGCCGGCCCAGTCATAGCAGTAGCGCGGCTGACCGGATTCCGCGGTCACGTCCGGGCGGTGCACGGTGTGCGTCATCAGCGGCACGAGCTTGCGCGACTTGCCCCAGCGCAGCGCGATCATCTTCACCGACATGCGCTTCTCGTGCACGTTGACGCACTGCAGGAGCGAGTAGCCGCCGAGCACGATCTTGCCGTCGCGCCACACGACGGAATCCACCCTGGACTTGAGCTTGAGTTCGCGGTCAACCTGATAGACCGACTTGGGCACGTCCAGTGCCTTGTCCTCGAAGAAGGGGTAGTTCGCGTACCGGTGGCGCAGCCCGCGCACCACCGGCATGACTTCCTTCTTCGCCTCATAGGCGAGCACCTGCAGCAGTTCGGGCATCAGCCCTCTGCCGATCAGGTGCCACTTGAGCCGCATGAGCGCGGGCAGCCGCTCCAGGGTCTCCTTGTCGACCTGGCCGACGAAGTGCCGGGCGGACTCGAGGAACGCGGTCCGGAACTCCGCGTCACCCTCCGGCAGCAGCTTGAGGAAGACGTTGATCTCGCTGGTCAGGCCGATCTTGTCGTAGTAGGCCTTGTGCTCGCGGAACTTCTTGTCCTCGAGTGTCCGCTTGGCGAGATAACGGCTGAACGAGTCCACCGCGGACACACGGTCGCGCACCGCCTTGGGCTCGAAGCGCCGCTGGGTGATGGACAGCTGCTCGCCGGGCTCGCGCTGCCGCCAGTTGTAGACCGACGTGGCCAGCACGGAGACCTGCTTGGCCTCGAAGTGCGCCGGCAGGGTCAGCGGGCTGTCCTCGTAGAGGACGCCCTCGGGGAAGCGGAAGCCGTGCTCGCGCCAGAAGTCGAAGCGGAAGAGCTTGTTGGGCGCCAGACGGTCGTAGAAAAGGCTGCGGTCGCGGGAGATGTGCGTGGTCAGCCGCGTGGACTTCATGATGTTGCGGTGCATCGGCGACTGCTGTGCCCCGCCGGAGACCGTGAAGGTCTGCACGTTGCCGGACACGATCTCGGAGCCGGTCTCCAGCGCGGTGTCCACCATCAGCTTGTAGGCGTAGTTGGGGACGGTGTCATCGCTGTCGAGGAAGACCAGGAACTCCGATTCCGGATGCGCCGCCCGCACGCCGGCGTTGCGGGCCGCGCCGAGCCCCGCGTTCGCCTGGCTGATCAGACGGAACCGCGGGTCGCGGAGGCTGAAGGAGCGGGCGATCGCGGCGCTCGAGTCGGTGGCCCCGTCGTCCACCATCACACACTCGAAGTCCGGGAAGCTCTGCGCCTCCACTGAGCTGAGGCATTCCGCGAGATACCGCTCGACGTTGTAGATCGGTACCACCACGGTCAGCCGCGGAGAATCGAACTCCCTGGTCACACGCAACTCCACAGGTTGACACAGAGCAGACAGAAGTCCGCCCACACGCGAAAATTTCCCTCTACACTGGTGCAAATCGGGCATAACACCCCAGTGGGCCCCAACAACCAGTCGAATCTTTATACTTCATTCACCCATTAGGGTCAACGAAGCAACCTTGCCGTCACCCTCGCCAACCGGATGGTCACTCTCCAGCGTCACCCGCGCGCCGGTGAAGCGCGCAGGTGACGGCCGCGTCGTGGTTCCACCCCTGCGAGGCCCTGCTCGAGCACGGCCCCGCAGAAGCGGGAACCGTTGCTCTGGCAGGGCCTGTCCACGTGTGCGATCTCCGGTACGACCGGGGCCGGCTCGGCAACCGCGTCCCATCGGCCTCAGGGGCGGCGCACCACCACGACCGTGTTGTTCGGCAGCGTGTCGTCGACGACGAACTGCGCGGAGCTGAACTGCGCGGGCTGGAAGACGATGCTCTGGGACCAGTCCTCAGGCGAGAACACCCAGCCGTTCGACTTCTTGCGCAGAATGAACACGTCGATGCCACCGAACTCAGTGTTCGCGGAGGACCGGGCGAACTGCTGCGGATCAGGGATCTGCGACAGAGCCTCGAGCTGCGCGTAACGCTTGTCCCAGTTGACCGTCGACATCGTCGCCGTCCGGTCGACGGTGATGTAGCCGTGCCACGGCTGGAACGCGAACATCTGCTCGGAGTACGAGAGGGTGGACGGCTCGGCACCGTTGCCCAGCACCGAGTCCACGAACTCGCGGATCGGGGTGACCGGGAACCACACAGTCTGGTCGATGCTCAGGTCGCGGGCGCGGTGGCCGCTCTGCGAGGGCTGCGTGTAGGCGAGGATGAGCGGGTTCTGCAGACCGCTCGTGCTCGTCGCGGTGAGGGCGCTGCCGGTCGGGTTGGGCGTCCACACCTGCCAGCACATGTTGGCCGTCCACGCCATCACGACCGTCAGCGCGATCGCACCGAGGTGGCGCGGCCGGACTACCTTGACCCGGGGCAGCAGCCAGGCCGTGCCGTCCACGACGGTGAGGACGCCGGCCACCGCGAACAGGTAGTCGGTCATGACCGCGGCGTGATGGATCATGCCGGTGTGGCCGCTCATGACGAAGTAGACCGAGTAGATGAGCCGGTATGCGTACGTGCCGAGCGTCAGCACCAGCAGCGGGTACGCCCACCACCTCCGCGAGCGCGCGAACACCATCCCGGCGAGGCCGGCCAGTTGCAACGCGCCGAGGATCGAGAACGACAGGAACGGCAGCCAGTCGTCGGCGATGGTGGTCGCGGGAAAGAGGTCGGCGACGTACTGTCCGCCGCCGGTCAGCCGCTGCCAGGCCAGCGGGATGAGGAACGGCGAGGCGACGATCACGGTCAGCAGGACGACCTTCACGAGGTAGATCGCATACCCCCGCCGCTCGGCCGAGGCCCGCCAGGTCACGAAGGCCAGCACCAGATACCCGGGCGCCGCGTACATGAGGTAGCCCTGGTAGTTGAGCAGGAGGAATCCGCCGATCACGCCCGCGGACACCCAGTGCAGCCGACCGCTCGGCGGACGCCACAGCACCAGCAGCGACCACGCGACCGTAATGCCGAGGGAGAGCAGCTCGTACGCCTTCCACGGGCTGTGGTAGACGGCGAAGCCGACGACGGCCGCCGCGAGGCCGAGCGGGACCGAGCGCGTCAGCCGCGTCCAGATCAGGAACGCGGCGAGCACCGCGATCGCGGTGACCGCGATCTCCGCCATGGGCAACAGCTGCCACGCCGGGACACCGGTGATCGCCGAGGCCCGGCCGACCAGCCAGGGATACAGCGGCGGGTACTCCGTCGGCACGCCGGCCACGATGCCGTCGCTCGGAACGGCGGTGACGGAGTAGCGCGTGGCCGAGGCGGCCATCCGGACCATGTCGTCGGTCATGCCGTAGAACCCGAACGGCGTGCCGCTGAGCGCCTGCCGCAAGGCGAACACGACCCAGGCCGCGAACATGCCCGCGCTCGCCGACCACACGTGGGCCGGGCGCCAGCGGCCGATCCCGAGCCCCACGGCGATCAGGATCGCGGCCGCGGCGACCGGAAGCATGGTGCCGCGCAGCGAGAACGGGTCGATGTGCAATGCCCTCGGGGCGAACCAGGCCACCGGCAGGAGCACCAGCCACGTGACGCAGGTGACCAGAGCGACCTTCCTGAGGTCGACGGGCGCGGCCTGCTCGTTCTCCTCGGCGTGCGAGCTCTGGGCCGGAGTCTGGGAGATCAGTTCAGATAGCACAGCGGACCAACTTCGACGGTAGAGGTGGTACGCCGACGCCGGCGTGCGCCGAGGGCGCCGCCGTCATCGACTCGAGTGCTTGGACGCGGCCGGATCGCATCAGACGCCGACGCGCTCGGGCGCGGGCGCGGCGGGCTCGGACTCCTGCTCGGCCGGGGCGGCGTGGTGACGGATGCCCAGGATGCTGGCGAAGATCGAGGCGAACATCGCCTGCAGGCTCATCATCAACGCGGCCGCGGACGGGACGACGATGCGCAGCTCGTTGCGCGGGTCGAGGTTTCCGAAGCCGGCGCCGTGCCAGTGGCTCACCGAGGCGATCAGCCCGGCCAGTCCGAGCAGCGCCAGCAGGCCGCCGACGGCCAGGCCCTTTTCCAGGCTCCAGAACCGGTGGATGCGCGCTACCCGGCCGTCGTGTGGAAGGAAGCCTTCTTCCATCGCGTAGACCTTGGTCAGCAAGGCGAATATCACCGCCTGGAAGCCTATGACGAGCATCGCGGAGGCACCCACGAGCGTGTCCACGTCGAGGTGGGCGCCGCCGACCGAGAACTGCCCGAACTCGAGGGCGACACCGAGGATGAGGCCGATGGCCATCAGCAGCAGGCCGGGGATCAGGAACAGCCAGCGCGGGCTGTAGAGCATCAGGAAGCGAAGGTGGCGCCAGCCGTCGCGCCACGTGCTCAGGTGCGGGGCGCGCGAGCGGCCGTCCGGGGAGAGGGTGGTGGGCCGCTCCCGGATGTCGTACTTCGCCAGGGTGGCCTTGACGACCATCTCGCTGGCGAACTCCATGCCGGTGGTCTGCAGGCCGAGACGCTGGATCGACTCGCGGTTGAAGGCACGCAGCCCGCAGTGGAAGTCGCCGATCTCGCTGCGGAACAGCAGCCGGCCGACGAAGCTGAGCACCGGGTTGCCCAGGTAGCGGTGCAGCGGCGGCATCGCGCCGGGGGCTATGCCGCCCTTGAAGCGGTTGCCCATGACCAGGTCGGCGCCGCCGCGCAGGTCCTCGAGGAAGGGGCCGAGGGTGGCGAAGTCGTAGGAGTCGTCGGCGTCGCCCATGGCCACGTAGGTGCCGTGGGCCGCGCGTATGCCGCCCATCAGGGCATTGCCGTAGCCCTTGGCGCTGACCGGCACGACCCGGGCGCCGGCGTCCGCGGCGAGCTGCTGGCTTCCGTCGGTGCTGCCGTTGTCGGCGATGACCACCTCGCCGTCGATGCCCTGCTCACGGAAGAACGTCAGCGTTTTGCGGACGCAGGTCTCGACGGTCTCCGCCTCATTGAGACACGGCATGACCACGGAGAGTTCCACTAGATCTCCTCAACCACTAAGCCAGCCGCCCACGTGCGGGCGCTGACAAGACTGAACCAGGGGCAGGGCGGCGGCCGCGCGGCATCTCGCCGGCGAGTCCGCGGCTGCGTTCGGACGGCCCGGGAAGTCGGTCCATCCGGTCAGCCATGGCCAGGAGTGGGCACGGGACGTCCATCGTCGCCGCGCGATGATGTCGTTGCCTCCCGCTCCACCATCAACCTCTTCACCCCGCGTGAATTATCTCTGAACGGGGGCTGAAAGAAACAATTCGTCGCCGAACTGTAGCGGCCGTGCGATGGAATCAGTACGTGTCGCTGGTGTGCGGCCCCGGACCGCGCTGAGACTCGCGATAACGCTTGGCCCGTTTCGTCGCAATTCTCACAATGCCTCCCGGAGCTCAGAAGCCTGATCGGACAGCACTCGGATCGCCTCGTGGGCTTTGCCGCGCGCCCGCAGCGTTGTCCTTCATGCGCGGCCACCGCAACAGACAGGCGCTGATCACGGCTCTGCGACAGCGGCCGGCCGGGTGCGTCTTCGACCTCTTGTTCGTGAACGCGGGCGTCACCAGCCAGCGACGGCCGCGTGCGGCCACCGTCTGCCCGGCGCAAAAAAGCCGATCCCCGGCTCCCCCCATGGGGGGAGCCGGGGATCGGCTTTGGAAGGTGATCTCGAGGGCGCTCGCGCTCTCGATCTACACCCGCGGCAACTAGGCGACGATCTTGGTGACCCGGCCGGCGCCCACGGTGCGGCCGCCCTCGCGGATGGCGAAGCGCAGGCCCTCCTCCATGGCGATCGGCTGGATCAGCTTGACCGACATCTCGGTGTTGTCGCCGGGCATGACCATCTCCGTGCCCTCGGGCAGGGTGACGACGCCGGTGACGTCCGTGGTGCGGAAGTAGAACTGCGGGCGGTAGTTGTTGAAGAACGGGGTGTGGCGACCGCCCTCGTCCTTCGACAGGATGTAAGCCTGGCCGAGGAAGTCGGTGTGCGGCGTGACCGTACCCGGCTTGATGACGACCTGGCCGCGCTCGACGTCCTCGCGCTTGATGCCGCGCAGCAGCAGACCGACGTTCTCGCCGGCCTGGCCCTCGTCGAGCAGCTTGCGGAACATCTCGACACCGGTGACGGTGGTCGTCTGCTTCACGGTCTTGATACCGACGATGTCGACGGTCTCGTTGACCTTGATGATGCCGCGCTCGATACGACCGGTGACGACGGTGCCACGACCGGTGATCGTGAAGACGTCCTCGATCGGCATGAGGAACGGCTTGTCGGTCTCGCGCTCCGGCTGCGGGATCGACTCGTCGACGGCGTCCATCAGACCGAGCAGCTTCTCGCCCCACTCGGCGTCGCCCTCGAGCGCCTTGAGCGCGGAGACGCGCACGACCGGCACGTCGTCGCCCGGGAACTCGTACTCGGAGAGCAGCTCGCGGACCTCGAGCTCGACGAGCTCCAGGATCTCCTCGTCGTCCACCATGTCGGACTTGTTCAGAGCCACGACGATGTAGGGGACGCCGACCTGGCGGGCGAGCAGCACGTGCTCCTTGGTCTGCGGCATCGGGCCGTCGGTGGCGGCCACGACCAGGATCGCGCCGTCCATCTGGGCGGCACCGGTGATCATGTTCTTGATGTAGTCCGCGTGACCCGGGCAGTCCACGTGCGCGTAGTGGCGCTTCTCGGTCTGGTACTCGACGTGCGCGATCGAGATGGTGATGCCGCGCTGACGCTCCTCGGGAGCCTTGTCGATCTGGTCGAACGCCGACGCCTGGTTCAGCGTCGGGTACTTGTCGTGCAGCACCTTGGTGATCGCCGCGGTAAGAGTCGTCTTACCGTGGTCGATGTGACCGATGGTGCCGATGTTGACGTGCGGCTTAGTCCGCTCGAACTTCGCCTTCGCCACTTTGTCCTCCTGTGGACTGGTGCGGTGCCGGACGGCTGGATGCCCCGGCGGCATGGATTGATCAGGTGGGTCGGCTTGGGCTACTCGCCGCGCGCCTTCTTGACGATCTCCTCCGCGATGTTCCGGGGAACCTCGGCGTAGGAGTCGAACTGCATGCTGTACGAGGCCCGGCCGGAGGTCTTCGACCGCAGGTCGCCGACGTAGCCGAACATCTCGGACAGCGGAACCAGGGCCTTGACGACCCGGGCGCCGAACCGCTCCTCCATGGCCTGGATCTGGCCACGGCGGGAGTTGAGGTCGCCGATCACATCGCCGAGGTAGTCCTCGGGCGTGGTGACCTCGACCGCCATCATCGGCTCGAGGATCGCGGGGCTGGCCTGGCGGGCCGCCTCCTTGAAGGCCATCGAACCGGCGATCTTGAACGCGAGCTCGGAGGAGTCCACCTCGTGGTACTGACCGTCGAGGAGGGTCACCTTCACACCGGTCAGCGGGTAGCCGGCCATGACGCCGAACTCCATCGCCTCCTGGGCGCCGGCGTCCACCGACGGGATGTACTCCCGCGGGATACGGCCACCGGTGACCGCGTTGACGAACTCGTAACCGTTGTCACCCTCGCCGTCGCCCTCGAGGGGCTCGAGCTTGATGATCACGCGCGCGTACTGACCGGAACCACCGGTCTGCTTCTTGTGCGTGTACTCGACCTTCTCCACCACGCGGCGAATGGTCTCGCGGTAGGCCACCTGCGGCTTGCCGACGTTCGCCTCGACCTTGAACTCGCGGCGCATGCGGTCCACCAGGATCTCCAGGTGGAGCTCGCCCATGCCGCCGATGATCGTCTGGCCGGTCTCCTCGTCGGTCCGCACGGAGAAGGACGGGTCCTCCTCGGCGAGCCGCTGGATCGCGGTGCCCAGCTTCTCCTGGTCGCTCTTGGTCTTCGGCTCGATCGCCACGTGGATGACCGGGGCCGGGAAGGTCATCGACTCGAGGACCACCGGCTTGGCCGAGTCGCACAGCGTCTCGCCGGTCGTGGTGTCCTTCAGGCCCATGACGGCGACGATGTCGCCCGCGCCCACCGACGGGATCTCCTCACGCTTGTTCGCGTGCATGCGGTAGATCTTGCCGATGCGCTCCTTGCGGCCCTTGACCGAGTTGAGCACCTGCGAGCCGGCGTCCAGACGGCCCGAGTACACCCGCACGAAGGTCAGCTTGCCCAGGTGCGGGTCGCTCATGATCTTGAACGCGAGCGCCGCCAGCGGCTCATCGTCGGAGGGCTTGCGGTGCAGGATCTCCTCCTCGTCGCCGACGGCGTGGCCGTCGATCGAGGGGACGTCCAGCGGCGAGGGCAGGTAGCGCACGACCGCGTCGAGCAGGGGCTGGACGCCCTTGTTCTTGAACGCGGTGCCGCAGAAGACCGGGGTGAGCTTCGAGGCGAGGGTGGCGCGGCGGATGCCCGCGTACAGCTGCTCCTCGGTGGGCTCGGTGCCCTCGAGGAAGAGCTCCATCAGCTCGTCGTCGTTCTCCGCGATGGTCTCGACGAGCTTGTTGCGCCACTCGTCGGCGATCTCGGCGTGCGTGGCGGGGATGTCGACCTCGTCGTACATCTCGCCCAGCTTGGCCTCGATGTTCCAGATCAGGGCCTTCATCTTCACGAGGTCGATGACGCCCTTGAAGTCGGCCTCGGCACCGATCGGCAGCTGCATCACCAGGGGGATGGCGTTGAGGCGGCTGACGATCATGTCCACGCAGCGGTGGAACTCGGCGCCGGTGCGGTCGAGCTTGTTGACGAAACAGATTCGGGGCACACCGTACCGGTCGGCCTGCCGCCATACCGTCTCCGACTGCGGCTCCACGCCGGCGACACCGTCGAACACGGTGACCGCGCCGTCGAGGACGCGCAGCGAGCGCTCGACCTCGACGGTGAAGTCCACGTGACCGGGGGTGTCGATGATGTTGATGGTGTGGTCGACGTCTTCCGTCTTCCAGTGGCAGGTCACCGCGGCGGAGGTGATGGTGATGCCGCGCTCCTGCTCCTGCTCCATCCAGTCGGTGGTGGCGGCGCCGTCGTGGACCTCACCGATCTTGTAGCTCATGCCCGTGTAGTACAGGATGCGCTCAGTCGTGGTGGTCTTACCGGCGTCGATGTGCGCCATGATGCCGATGTTGCGGACCTTGGCGAGGTCTACGGCGGCGTTCGTGGCCATGGTGGCTCGTCTACTTTCGCGAGTCGAGGGGTTGATGCTCAGGGGGGCGGGAGGCCGCCGCCGCGTGGTACCCGTCGGCGGCCGATACCCCTTACTACCAGCGGTAGTGCGCGAACGCGCGGTTGGCGTCCGCCATCTTGTGGGTGTCCTCGCGTCGCTTGACGGAGGCGCCCAGACCGTTGGAAGCGTCCAGAAGCTCGTTCATCAGCCGCTCGGTCATCGTCTTCTCGCGCCGGGCGCGGGAGTAGCTGACCAGCCAGCGCAGCGCCAGCGTGTTCGAGCGGCCGGGCTTGACGTCGACCGGCACCTGGTAGGTCGCGCCGCCGACGCGGCGGGACTTGACCTCGATGGACGGCTTGACGTTCTCCAGAGCCCGCTTGAGCGTGATGACCGGGTCGGTGCCGCTCTTCTCGCGGCAGCCCTCGAGGGCGCCGTAGACGATGCGCTCGGCGGTCGAACGCTTGCCGTCCAGCAGGACCTTGTTGACCAGCGCGGTCACCAGCGGAGAGTTGTAAACCGGGTCGATGACGACCGGGTGCTTCGGGGCAGGACCCTTACGAGGCATTACTTCTTCTCCTTCTTGGCGCCGTAGCGGCTGCGGGCCTGCTTGCGGTTCTTGACACCCTGGGTGTCGAGCGAGCCGCGGATGATCTTGTACCGCACGCCGGGAAGGTCCTTCACACGGCCGCCACGCACGAGCACGATCGAGTGCTCCTGCAGGTTGTGGCCGACACCGGGAATGTAGGCCGTGACCTCGATGCCGCTGGAAAGGCGCACACGGGCGACCTTGCGCAGAGCGGAGTTCGGCTTCTTGGGGGTGGTGGTGTACACGCGCGTGCACACTCCGCGCCGCTGCGGGCTGCCCTTGAGCGCAGGAGTCTTGGTCTTCGAGACCTTGTCCTGCCGGCCCTTGCGGACCAACTGCTGGATCGTAGGCACTACGTCTCCGTCTTTCGTTCAGCCAAGCCTTCGGCCGACCCGCGCCGGCGTCCGGAGACGTCGTACGGGCCGCCAGGCGTCCTCTGGCGAATGTCGCACCCTCGCGGGTGCCTCTGGGTCGTGCTGGGGGTTTGTCCGGCTTCGCAGCGCTTGCTCCCGCCCACGAGGTCGGGTGTGTCGCCCCGCTCACGCTTTGCCGAGACAGCGCGTGAGGAGTCAACCAAGCCCCGTGCGGTCCATTACCGGACGTCCGCCATCGCAGGGTCCTGGGGTCAAGCCCCGGGAATACGCGCGCACACGGGCAAAGCCGGGGGTACCCCAGCATCAGGCGAGAGCCTACCGACGCACCCGCCTTCCGGTCAAAACGACCGGTTTACGTTTCGCCGCGTCGGTACACCGCGCCTGCGCCATCCTCTCATGCGCCGCGACCTGCTTGCACCGGAATTACGCGGGTGGGGCGGCCTGGCTGGCCCCGGCCGTGGGCGTGGGCGAGGAATCGCCGCCGCCGTCCGCGCTCGAGGACGAGGTGGACTCGGACGGGGTGACGCTCGGTGCCGGTGCGCTCGGCGACGCGCTCGCGGACGGCGAGGCGCTGGGCGAGGCGCTGGCCGAAGGGCTGGCCGAGGGCGACGGGCTGGCCGAGTGGGTGACCGGCGTGCTGGTGTGCGGGGCGGCGGTGGAGGCGGAGGGCGCCGCGGAGATGCTCACCTGGTCCGCGGACGTGGTCACCGTGGGCGGCGGCACCACCGGCGAGTTGCCGCTGCGGTTGTGGTTGAGCCACAGCGCCAGGGCGGCCGCGAGGGCGCCGAGCAGCAGCACCAGGCCGATCGCCATGGCCCAGGCCCGCCCGTGCCCGGCCGCGCCCTCCGGCTCGCGTGCGGCCGTGGCGCCCGCGGGGCGGACGCCGGCCGGGCCGCCGAGCACCTGGGTCGCCGGGGCCACGACCGCGGTCGGCCGCGTCTCCACCCGCTCCCGGCCCTCGATCGCGAGCGCGCCGAAGCGGCGGGCCGCCACCGCGGCGGTCGGCCGGACCTGCTCGGACGCGGCCAGCATCGAGCCGAGCAGCGCGGCGAGGTCCTCCGGCGCCGCTATGGCCCGCAGCGGCGCGGTGTCCGGGCCCCGCAGGTCGGTCGGCTCGACCAGCGGAGGCTCGCCGACTATGGCGGTCCACAGGATGGCGGCGAGCGCGTAGACGTCGGCGGCCGCGCCCTCGGGCAACGGCCGGGCCGCGGGGCGGGTCGGCTCGTCGGCGCCGCCGGCTTC
Source organism: Actinospica robiniae DSM 44927 (assembly GCF_000504285.1). Taxonomy (NCBI): domain Bacteria; kingdom Bacillati; phylum Actinomycetota; class Actinomycetes; order Catenulisporales; family Actinospicaceae; genus Actinospica; species Actinospica robiniae. The sequence goes on from NZ_KI632511.1 coordinate 5,420,366, forward strand.
GCCGCCCTGGCCGATCACGGCGGTCTCGGCGCCCTGGTCGCCCGCGCCGACCGGCGGCACGATCCGGGTCGCCTCCTCGTCGGCCTCGGCCGCCTCGCCGGGCTCGCCCGCCTGACCGGCCGGCTTTTCCGGCCGCTCCGGCTCCTCCGGCGGCAGCAGCCGGGTGGCCTCGTCGTCCGGGCCGACGAAGCCGGCCTCCTCCTGCGCGATGCCCAGGCCGACGTCGGTGAGCTTGACCCGCCGGTCGTCGAGCACCGAGACGGTCTCCGGGCCGAGCACGCCGTCGGCCAGCCCGACCGAGTGCAGCGCGGCCAGCGCGTCGGCGATCTGCTGGCCCCAGTCCACCGCCCGCTGCCAGCGCTGCCGGCCGGTGTCCATGATCTGGCCCAGGGTGCGCCCGCCGGTCCACTCCGAGACCACGTAGCGCAGCCGGCCGTCCTGCCCGACGTCGTAGACCTGCGCGATGTTCGGGTGGCCGAGCCGGGCCACCTGCGCGACCACCGAGTGCGCCTGCTCCTCGACGTCCGCCTCGACCTGCTCGTCCACCGGCAGCAGCCGGAGCATGACCGGGCGCCCGAGCGTCTCGTCGAACCCCTGCCAGATCTCCTCGGGCCAGGTGCCCCCGCCGGTGGGCCGCTCGAGCCGGTATCGCCCGGCGATCAGCGCTCCGGCCTGCCCGGAAGTCGTCATCAATCCGCCTCTTGGTCACGCGCCGCGTTCGGAATGCCCCCTCATTGTCGCCCATGCGGGCGCCCGGGGGCCTTAGAAGAGATGCTTGATCAGTACAAAGAGCAAGGAGATACCGGGCCCGCCCAGCCACAGGAACAGCAGGGCGCTCCAGACGACCACGTATGCCCATCCGAGTCGTCTTGCCCACAAGGCCAGTCCTAATCCGTCGAGCGCGCCGCCGGAAGCCGCTATCGACCGAAGCGCCGCGTTTCCGCGCCGAATGGCGGCCACCCCGCCCAGGATGGGCAGCACCCATCCGATCGAGGCGATGATGATGGCCCCGACCGCCGCGTTCGCGGTGCCCTCCGGGCCTTCCCCGCCCGAGGACGAGGACGCCATGGGGCGCGAGCCGGGCGCCACCGGACCCCCGGGCGCCTGCGACTGGTAGCGCGGACGACCGAGTTCGGGGCCGTGCGGATCCGACATGCCCCGCACCATAGCGCGCCGGGGGCGCCGTACGTATCCCGGTGTCCGACAGGCGGCGGCCCGGGAAGCCTTGTCCAGGCCCGAGTGTGATGCCGCGTCAGCGAAAGGCCAGTTCGGAGCCGTACTACGGCCGTTCGGTCTGGGCGAGCCGCTCGACCAGCCGAGCCAGCGCGGGCAGTGCGCCGTCGATGGCCTCGCGGTCGGCCGGCTCGAGCTCGCCCAAGGCGGCCGCGATACGCCGCTGGTGCGCCGCGTTCCACTCGGCCAGCTGTCCGCGGCCGGCTTCACTGAGCGCGACCACGGCCACCCGGCGGTCGCGCGGGTCGGTGCCGCGCTCGACCAGCCCGGCGTTGATCATCTGGGAGATCAGCCCGCTCACCGTGGACGGCGCCAGCCGCAGCCGGGCGGCCAGGTCGCCGACCCGGGCCGGCGCGGTCTCGGCGAGCGACTGGAGCAGCTCCACCTGCGCCATCGGCAGGGCTTCCCACGGGTAGTCGGCCCGGATGCTCGCCCGCAGCACCCGGCGCAGCCGCGCGACCACGTCGGTCAGCCGCCGGGCGTCGCCGGGCGCCTCGCGCCCTTCGCCGGCGGCCGGACCCGGTACCGCGACGTCACTCTCCGCGCTGGTCATGGGGGTACTTTAGCGGCCCGCAAGCCGGAAGTATCCTGCCGTCCATCACAGCGTCGGCTTCCGAATATTTCGGCTCCCAAGCTACTTGGCTACACTGGACATGTGACCGCGAACCCCTCCGACGTGCTCTCCCGCCTCGCCGAGACCCCGCTGGCGCACGCGCTGCGCACCGAGCGGGCGCGGCCCCGGCAGATACGCGAGCTGCCCAACGGCTGGTGGCTCGCCGTCGCCACCGTGTGCTTCGGCGCCTTCATGGGCCAGCTCGACGCCTCCATCGCCACGCTCACCTACGGGGCGCTGCGCGGGCGGTTCCACGCGTCGGACGCGGCCGTCTCCTGGGTCTCGCTCGGCTACATGCTGGTCCTGGTCGCGCTGCTGGTGCCGGTCGGGCGCTTCTCCGACGCGCACGGGCGCAAGCTCTGCTACCTCTACGGCTTCCTCGTGTTCACCGCGGCATCGGCGGCCTGCGGCCTCGCGCCCACCCTGGCCGCGCTGATCGCCTTCCGCCTCGTCCAGGCCTTCGGCGCGGCGCTGCTGCAGGCCAACAGCGTCGCCCTGGTCACCACCAGCGCGCCGCGGACGCGGATGCGCGCCGCGCTCGGCGTGCAGGCCGGCGCCCAGGCCCTCGGGCTCGCGCTCGGCCCCGCGCTGGGCGGGCTGCTGGTGAGCACGCTCGGCTGGCGCTGGGTGTTCCTGGTCAACGTCCCGGTCGGCGTCTTCGCGGTCGTGGCCGGCCACTACCTGCTGCCGCGCACCCGGACCAAGGCGAGCACGGCCGGGTTCGACTGGCCCGGCCTGGCGCTGCTCGCAGTCTCCAGCACGGCCCTGCTGCTCGGCATCTCCGCGGCGTCCGGGCTCGGCCTGCCCGGCATCGCCACCGCGGGCGCGTTCGTCGTCGCGGCCGTGGCCGGATACTGCTTCTGGCGGCGCATCAACGGCGCGCGGCTCCCCCTCATCGATCCGATCCTGCTGCGCACCCGGCAGATCTCGGCCGGCCTCGTCGGCGCGCTCGGCGGCTACCTGGTGCTCTTCGGCCCGCTCGTGCTCGTCCCCGACGTCCTCGGCGCGGCCCACGGCGCGGCCAGGGCCGGCCTGGTGCTCACCGCGCTGCCGCTCGGCTTCGCCGCCGGCGCCCTGGGCGCCAACCGCGTGCTGCCGGCCGGCTGGACCGACCGCCGCCGGGCGCTGATCGGCTCCGCCGTGGCCGCCGCTGCGCTGGCCGCGCTGATCCCGCTGCCGTTCGACCCGGCCGCGCTGATCCCGCTGTACGCGATCCTCGGCCTCGGCCTCGGCACCTTCACCCCCGCCAACAACACCCTCGTGATGGGCGCCATCCCGGCCCGCGCGGCCGGCACCGGCGGCGGCCTGGTCAACATGACCCGCGGCCTCGGCACGGCCCTCGGCGTGGCGCTGGTGACGTTGACGCTCTACCTGGTGCCCGACCCCGCCCGGGCCGCGCACGCGGCCACCGCGGTGCTCGCCGTGGTCGCCGTCGGCGTGTTCGCGAGCAACCTGCTGCACCCGCGCGCCGCCGGCCGCGGCGAGGCCGGACCACTCGAGCTCTGACGTCCATCCCAGAAATTCGAGCTCTGAGATACTCGGATCGGCGACCGCGTCAGGCGGTTGCCACTCCACCGTCTCAGGGAGCTTCATGACAACCACCACGCGGGCCACACCGGGCGTCGCGCCGTCGCGCCGGAGTCTGCTGGCGCTGGGCGCGAGCGGGCTGCTGACCGGCGCCGTCGTCACGGCCGAGGCCGGCTCCGCCACGTCCGCCGAAGCAGCGGCCGCCACCACGACGCCCGCCTGGGCCGACGTGACCGCCTACGGCGCCGACCGGACCGGAGCGGTGAACGCTTCGGGCGCCTTCCACGACGCCATCGCGGCTCTGGCGGGGACCGGCGGCGTCGTCTACATACCGGCCGGCACCTACAACATCGCCACAACGGTCACCTGCGCGCCCACGCCCTTCATGCCGATCTACTTCGTCGGCGACGGCGCGTGGGCCAGCATCCTCTCGTTCACCGGATCCGGCGACTGCCTGCGCATCTACGACGGCACGACCTACGCCGGCCGGGCCAGGTTCGGCGGCGGCATCCTCGGGCTCACGATCGACGGGTCGAACGCGGCGACCGGCGCGAGCTCCACCGGCGTCCACCTCGGCGACCTGCTGCAGTACGAGCTGGACCTGACCGTGCAGGCCTTCGACCAGCCCGGCAGCATCGGCATCCACCTGGACAACCAGTACTACTGGACCGAGCAGCTCTTCGGCCGCGTCTACGCCCAAGCCTGCGCCAGCCACGTCGTGTTCGACTGGACCCCCGGCAGCGTGACGAGCACGAGCAGCGGCAGCTTCGAGCGCTGCGACCTCGACCTCTACATCAACCAGGACGGCGCGGCCAACGACGGAGTCGTCTTCCGCAACGGCGCCTTCACCGGAAACAGCTCACTGAAGATCCGCGGCAACTTCGGGTACGGCAAGACCGCGGTCAGCTCGGCCGCGCTGCGGCTCACCGGTTCGCAGGCGACGAACAACTACTCCAACGCCTCGGTGATCGCCGACAGCATGCTGGACATCGGCGTCGAGTGCGCCGGCGGCACCTACACTCCGCAGACCGTCGTCTTCGGCACCTCGGCGAACCAGATCCAGAACTGCCACGGCGGGCTGAACTTCGGGCTGGCCGGCACCACCTTCACCGCGTCCAACAACGCGGGCAACGTCGCCAACTTCATCGGCCATGTCAACGGCGACGCCACGCTGCCCGAGGACGCGTGGGTCAGCTACGGCACCGGCTTCCCCACCGGCGTCACCGGCCACGTGGCCTTCCGCGTCCTGCCGACCGGCAGCGAGATCATGGTGACCTGGGCCCTCGACATCGCGTCAGGCACCAAGCTCACCTCCGGGGAGAGCATCGTCGCGGTGGCGAGCAGGTTCGCCTACACCGACAACAAGGTCATCCCCGGCAACAACCAGGGCGGAGGCCTGAGCGGCAACACCTACGCTCCGGCGTTCATCACCGCCAAGGCGTCGTTCCAGTACGCGGGACCCTCGTACACGAGCTCGGGCACGTCCTACTGGTACGGCCAGGGTGTGTACACCGTGCACACCGGCTGACCCGCGAAACGCGAACGCCCCCGCCGTGCCGAAGCACAGCGGGGGCGCTCGCAACCCTCGGACGCGCGACTAGGCCGCCCGGTGTTCAACCCATGCGGGGGCCCTACCCCGCATAGCCACCGAAGTCGTACTCCTCGAGCGGCACCGCCTGGCCCGATCCGCCCATGGCGAACGGGCTGTAGTCCAGGTCGTCGTAGCCGGCCAAGGTGTACATCTGAGCCTTGGCTTCCTCGGTCGGGTCGACCTTGATGTTGCGGTAGCGCTGCATGCCGGTACCGGCCGGGATCAGCTTGCCGATGATCACGTTCTCCTTCAGGCCCACCAGCGAGTCCGACTTGCCGTGGATCGCGGCGTCGGTCAGCACCCGGGTCGTCTCCTGGAAGGAGGCGGCCGAGAGCCAGGACTCGGTGGCCAGCGAGGCCTTCGTGATACCCATCAGCTGCGGACGGCCGGAGGCGGGCTGGCCGCCCTCCTCCACCACGCGGCGGTTCTCGCCCTCGAACTTGCCGCGCTCGACCAGGTCGCCCGCGAGCAGCTCGGAGTCGCCCGTCTCGATGATCGTCACCCGGCGCAGCATCTGCCGGACGATGATCTCGATGTGCTTGTCGTGGATCGAGACACCCTGGCTCCGGTACACGCCCTGGACCTCGGCGACCAGGTGCATCTGCACCGCCCGCTGGCCCAGCACGCGCAGCACGTCGTGCGGGTTGGCCGCGCCGTTGATCAGCTTCTGGCCGACCGTGACCGACTCGCCCTCGGTGACCAGCATCTTGGACCGACGCGAGACCGGGTAGGCGATCTCCTCGGAACCGTCCGCCGGCACCACCACGATCTTGCGGGTCCGGTCGGTGTCCTCGATCTTGACGACACCGTTGGCCTCGGCGATCGGGGCCACACCGCGCGGGTTGCGCGCCTCGAAGAGCTCGATGACACGCGGCAGACCCTGGGTGATGTCGTCACCGCCGACCGCGCCACCGGTGTGGAAGGTACGCATCGTCAGCTGCGTACCCGGCTCGCCGATGGACTGGGCCGCGATGATGCCGACCGCCTCGCCGACGTCCACCAGCTTGCCGGTGGCCAGCGAGCGCCCGTAGCACATGGCGCAGGTGCCGACCTTCGACTCGCAGGTGAGCACGGAACGGGCCTTGACCTCGCCGACGCCGTTCTTGATCAGCTCGCCGATGACCACGTCGCCGAGGTCCGCGCCGGCCTTGATCAGGGTCTTGCCCTCGTGCACCACGTCCTCGGCCAGAGTGCGCGAGTACACGGAGGACTCGACGTCCTCGGCCTGGACCAGCACGCCGGCCTCGGTGCGGTCCCCGATCTTCATCACGATGCCGCGCTCGGTGCCGCAGTCCTCCTCGCGGATGATCACGTCCTGCGACACGTCCACCAGACGACGGGTCAGGTAGCCCGAGTCGGCGGTGCGCAGCGCGGTGTCGGCGAGGCCCTTACGGGCACCGTGGGTGGAGATGAAGTACTCCAGCACGGTCAGGCCCTCACGGAACGAGGCCTTGATCGGACGGGCGATGGTCTCGTTCTTCGCGTTCGACACCAGGCCGCGCATACCGGCGATCTGGCGCATCTGCATCATGTTTCCTCGGGCGCCCGAGTCGACCATCATGAAGATGGGGTTCTCCCGCGGGAAGTTCTTCTCCATCGCCTTGGCCACCTCGTTGGTGGCCTCGGTCCAGATGCCGATGAGCTCTTCCGTGCGCTCCTGCTTGGTGATCAGACCGCGCTCGTACTGCTTCTGCACCCGGTCGGCCTTGGCCTCGTAGCCCTCGAGGATCTGGCCCTTGGACGGGGGCACCACGATGTCCTCGATGGCGATGGTCACGCCGCTGCGGGTGGCCCAGTGGAAGCCCGCCGCCTTCAGGTTGTCCAGGGTCATCGCGACCTGGACCTTCGGGTAGCGCTCGGCCAGGTCGTTGACGATCGAGCTGAGCTGCTTCTTCGCGATCGGCCGGTTCTCGTACGGGTAGTCCAGCGGCAGGGCCTCGTTGAAGATGGCCCGGCCGAGGGTGGTCCGGATCCGGAACGGCTGGCCCGACTCCCAGCCCTCGGGGGCCTCCCAGTCGCGCGGCGGCACGGCCTCGATCAGCCGCAGGTCGATCGGCGTCTGCAGATCGAGCTCGCGGTTGTCGAAGGCCATGATGGCCTCCGAGGTCGAGCCGAACGCCCGGCCCTCGCCGCGCACGTCCTCCTTGTGCATGGTCAGGAAGAACAGACCGAGGACCATGTCCTGGGTCGGCGCGGTGATCGGACGGCCGTTGGCCGGCGAGAGGATGTTGTTCGAGGACAGCATCAGGATGCGGGCCTCGGCCTGCGCCTCCGCCGAGAGCGGCAGGTGCACGGCCATCTGGTCGCCGTCGAAGTCCGCGTTGAACGCGGTGCACACCAGCGGGTGGATCTGGATCGCCTTGCCCTCGACCAGCTGCGGCTCGAAGGCCTGGATGCCCAGGCGGTGCAGCGTGGGGGCGCGGTTGAGCAGCACCGGGTGCTCGGTGATGACCTCTTCCAGCACGTCCCACACGACCGAGCGGGCCCGCTCGACCATGCGCTTGGCCGACTTGATGTTCTGCGCGTGGTTCAGGTCCACCAGGCGCTTCATCACGAACGGCTTGAACAGCTCCAGCGCCATCGCCTTGGGCAGACCGCACTGGTGCAGCTTGAGCTGCGGGCCGACGACGATCACGGAACGGGCGGAGTAGTCCACCCGCTTGCCCAGCAGGTTCTGGCGGAACCGGCCCTGCTTGCCCTTGAGCATGTCGCTCAGGGACTTCAGCGGCCGGTTGCCCGGACCGGTGACCGGACGGCCGCGGCGGCCGTTGTCGAACAGCGAGTCCACGGCCTCCTGCAGCATCCGCTTCTCGTTGTTCACGATGATCTCGGGCGCGCCGAGGTCGAGCAGCCGCTTGAGCCGGTTGTTCCGGTTGATCACCCGGCGGTAGAGGTCGTTGAGGTCCGAGGTGGCGAAGCGGCCACCGTCGAGCTGGACCATCGGGCGCAGGTCCGGCGGGATCACCGGGACGCAGTCGAGCACCATGCCCATCGGGCTGTTGTTCGTCTGCAGGAACGCCGAGACGACCTTGAGCCGCTTGAGCGCGCGGGTCTTCTTCTGGCCCTTGCCCGAGCGGATGATCTCGCGCAGGTTCTCCGCCTCGGCGTCGAGGTCGAAGCTCTCCAGCCGCTTCTGCAGCGCCGCGGCGCCCATGCCGCCGGAGAAGTACAGGCCGAAGCGGTCGCGCATCTCCCGGTAGAGCACCTCGTCGCCCTCGAGGTCCTGGACCTTGAGGTTCTTGAACCGGGACCAGACCTCGTCGAGCCGGTCCAGATCGCGCTGGGCCCGGTCGCGGATCTGCTTCATCTCGCGCTCGGCGCCCTCGCGCACCTTGCGGCGCGCGTCCGCCTTGGCGCCCTCGGCCTCGAGCACGCCGAGGTCCTCCTCCAGCTTGCGCTGGCGGGTCTCGAGCTCGGAGTCGCGGCGCTGCTCCATCTGCTGGCGCTCCACCGAGATCTTCGCCTCGAGGGAGGGCAGGTCGCGGGTGCGGCGCTCGGTGTCGACCCAGGTGATCATGTACGCGGCGAAGTAGATGACCTTCTCGAGGTCCTTCGGCGCGAGGTCGAGCAGGTAGCCGAGCCGGCTGGGCACACCCTTGAAGTACCAGATGTGGGTGACCGGGGCGGCCAGCTCGATGTGGCCCATCCGCTCACGGCGCACCTTGGCGCGGGTGACCTCCACGCCGCAGCGCTCGCAGATGATGCCCTTGAACCGGACGCGCTTGTACTTGCCGCAGTAGCACTCCCAGTCCCGGGTGGGACCGAAGATCTTCTCGCAGAACAGGCCGTCCTTCTCCGGCTTGAGAGTCCGGTAGTTGATGGTCTCCGGCTTCTTCACCTCGCCGTAGGACCACTCCCGGATGTGCTCCGCGCTGGCCAGACCGATCCGCAGTTCATCGAAGAAGTTGACGTCGAGCATGTTTATCAGTCCCCTCAGACTTCCTCGACGCTGCTCGGCTCGCGCCGGGACAGGTCGATACCGAGCTCTTCAGCGGCACGGAAGACGTCCTCGTCCGTGTCGCGCAACTCAATGTTGTTGCCGTCCGAGGACAGCACCTCCACATTGAGGCAGAGCGACTGCATTTCCTTGATCAGCACCTTGAACGACTCGGGGATGCCGGGCTCGGGGATGTTCTCGCCCTTGACGATGGCCTCGTAGACCTTCACTCGGCCGGTGACGTCGTCGGACTTGATGGTCAGCAGCTCCTGCAGCGCGTAGGCGGCGCCGTAGGCCTCCAGGGCCCACACCTCCATCTCGCCGAAGCGCTGGCCGCCGAACTGCGCCTTACCACCGAGCGGCTGCTGGGTGATCATCGAGTACGGACCGGTCGAACGGGCGTGGAGCTTGTCGTCGACCAGGTGGTGCAGCTTCAGGATGTACATGTAGCCGATCGAGATCGGGTACGGGAACGGCTCGCCGGAGCGGCCGTCGAACATCTTGGCCTTGCCGGTGCGGTTGACGATCTGCACGCCGTCCCGGTTGGCCAGGGTGGAGTCCAGCAGACCGCTGATCTCGTCCTCGCGGGCGCCGTCGAACACCGGGGTGCCGACGTTGGTGCCGGGCTCGGACTCGCTCGCGCCGATCGCGTGCAGCCGGTTCTTCCAGTCCTCGTCCTCGCCCTCGACCTTCCAGCCGGTCTTGGCCACCCACCCCAGGTGGGTCTCCATGACCTGCCCCGGGTTCATCCGGGAGGGCACGCCGAGCGGGTTGAGGATGATGTCGACCGGGGTCCCGTCCTCGAGGAACGGCATGTCCTCCGGCGGCAGGATCTTGGCGATGACACCCTTGTTGCCGTGGCGTCCGGCCAGCTTGTCGCCGTGCGTGATCTTGCGCTTCTGCGCCACGTAGACGCGCACCAGCTGGTTCACGCCCGGGGGCAGCTCGTCGCCCTCCTCGCGGTCGAAGATGCGCACGCCGATGACCTTGCCCTCTTCACCGTGCGGCACCTTGAGCGAGGTGTCGCGCACCTCGCGGGCCTTCTCGCCGAAGATGGCGCGCAGCAGCCGCTCCTCCGGGGTCAGCTCGGTCTCGCCCTTCGGGGTGACCTTGCCGACCAGGATGTCGCCCGGCACGACGTCCGCGCCGATCCGGATGATGCCGCGGTCGTCGAGGTCCGCCAGGACCTCCTCGGAGACGTTCGGGATGTCCCGGGTGATCTCCTCGGGGCCGAGCTTGGTGTCCCGGGCGTCGACCTCGTGCTCCTCGATGTGGATCGAGGAGAGCACGTCCTCCTGCACCAGGCGCTGGGAGAGGATGATCGCGTCCTCGTAGTTGTGGCCCTCCCACGGCATGAACGCCACGAGGAGGTTCTTGCCCAGCGCCATCTCGCCGGCCTGGGTGCACGGGCCGTCGGCCAGCACCTGGCCGAACTCGACCCGGACGCCCTCGTCCACGTACACCTTCTGGTTGAAGGAGGTGCCCTGGTTCGAACGCTGGAACTTGGCCACCCGGTAGGTGGTCTGGGTGCCGTCGTCGTTGGTGACGGTGATGTAGTCGGCCGAGACCTCGGCGACGGTGCCGGGCTTCTCGGCCCGGATCACGTCTCCGGCGTCCACGGCGCAGCGGTACTCCATGCCGGTGCCCACGAGCGGGGCCTCGCTGCGCAGCAGCGGGACGGCCTGGCGCATCATGTTCGCGCCCATCAGGGCGCGGTTGGCGTCGTCGTGCTCGAGGAACGGGATCATGGCGGTGGCCACGGACACCATCTGCCGCGGCGAGACATCCATGTAGTCCACGTCGGTCGGCGGGATCAGGTCGACCTCGCCGCCACGGCGGCGGACCAGCACGCGCTCGTCGGTGAAGGAGCCGTCCTCGTTCAGCGGGGAGTTGGCCTGCGCGATGACGAAGCGGTCCTCCTCGTCGGCGGTCAGGTAGTCCACCTGCTCGGTGACCCGGCCCTCGCGCACCCGGCGATACGGGGTCTCCACGAAGCCGAACGCGTTGATCCGGCCGAAGGAGGCGAGCGAGCCGATCAGGCCGATGTTCGGGCCTTCCGGCGTCTCGATCGGGCACATCCGGCCGTAGTGGCTGTTGTGCACGTCGCGGACCTCGAAGCCGGCCCGCTCACGGGAGAGACCGCCGGGGCCCAGCGCGGACAGGCGGCGCTTGTGCGTCAGTCCGGAGAGCGGGTTGGTCTGGTCCATGAACTGGGAGAGCTGGCTGGTGCCGAAGAACTCCTTGATGGAGGCGACGACCGGCCGGATGTTGATCAGCGTCTGCGGGGTGATCGCCTCGACGTCCTGAGTGGTCATGCGCTCGCGCACGACCCGCTCCATCCGGGCGAGGCCGGTGCGGACCTGGTTCTGGATCAGCTCGCCGACGGTGCGCAGGCGGCGGTTGCCGAAGTGGTCGATGTCGTCGACCTCGACCACGATCTCGGGCGCGCCCTCGGCCGTGGCGGCCATCTCGACCTCGCCGGCGTGCAGCTTCACCATGTAGCGGATGGTGGCGACGATGTCGTCCACCGTGAGCACGCCCTGGTTGATCGGCTGACCGGTGCCCAGCTTCTTGTTGATCTTGTAACGGCCGACCTTGGCCAGGTCGTAGCGCTTCGGGTTGAAGTAGAGGTTCTCGAGCAGGTTCTGCGCGGCCTCACGCGTGGGCGGCTCGCCCGGGCGCAGCTTGCGGTAGATGTCGAGCAGCGCGTCGTCCTGGGTGGCGGTGTGGTCCTTCTCCAGGGTCAGGCGCATCGACTCGTACTCGCCGAACTCCTCCAGGATCTTCGCGTCGTCCCAGCCGAGCGCCTTGAGCAGGACGGTGACGTTCTGCTTGCGCTTGCGGTCGATGCGGACGCCGACGAGGTCGCGCTTGTCGATCTCGAGCTCGAGCCAGGCGCCGCGGGACGGGATCACCTTGGTGGTGAAGATGTCCTTGTCGCTGGTCTTGTCGATCGAGCGCTCGAAGTACACGCCCGGGGAACGCACCAGCTGGGACACCACGACACGCTCGGTGCCGTTGATGATGAAGGTGCCCTTGTTGGTCATGAGCGGGAAGTCGCCCATGAAGACCGTCTGGCTCTTGATCTCGCCGGTCTCGTTGTTGGTGAACTCGGCGGTGACGAACAGCGGCGCGGCGAAGGTGAAGTCCCGCTCCTTGCACTCGTCGATCGAGTACTTGGCGGGCTCGAACCTGTGGTCGCGGAAGGTCAGGGACATCGACCCGGAGAAGTCCTCGATCGGGGAGATCTCCTCGAAGATCTCCTCCAGACCGGAGGTGGTCGGTACTTCCAGGCCGGCCGCCTGCTGGGCAGCGACCCGGTCCTTCCATGCCTGGTTGCCCACCAGCCAGTCGAAGCTCTCGGTCTGGAGCGCCAGCAGGTTCGGAACCTCGAGCGGTTCGCGGATTTTGGCGAAAGAGACACGGCGGGGGGCGGTGCTGGTGTTATTACCGTTCACGGCGTGCGGGGCGGCGGTGGCCAAGGTGACGGGGTCCTTCCGAGGGCTCGGACTCACTTCGCGCCACCGGTGCCCGATCGGGCACGGAACCGGAGAACTCGACAAGACCGACACCCGTGGAGGGGGTGACCGGCCGACTCCGGAACGTGCTCATACGGTAGAAGGCAGCGCAAACGAGCAGTGTAGCCGAAAGGCCAACTGCTGTCGAGTCCGACTCGCGGGCTTTATGAAAGCCCAGTTCAGAGCCGCTCGGCAGTGCGCTGGACACGTTCCCCGCGCGGCCGTGGCAGAAGACGGCGCAACACGCGTGAACCGTGTCGGAGACGCGGGCGGCCAGCCCCGGCTTGCGCTGCCCATGAGGGACCGCCGCGTCTCGTGCAGACGACCAGAGAATTGCGCGCCGGAGCCGTTTCGTCAAGAGTGACAAGCCCCTTGACGTCTCTACCGGCCCAAATCGGCAACCCGCGGACTCGTCCAGACGAGGGTGTACCCGCGGCCCGACGAGATCACTCGCCGCTTCGGGGACGAATTCCAAGGCGGATGGAGAACAGGGGTCGCGATACTGGCCCGGAGACGCCCGTAGGGCGCGCCGCCTCGGCCCGGGGGCCGCGTACGGGGCCGTGGAAGTCCACACGGTCGAGCGGCGGCGCGCCAGGGGCGCCAGGGGCCCTCGGGGGCGGTGCGGCGGCCGGGACCGGGGACGGCGGAAGGCAGCCGCCGGGAGACGACTGCCGGGAAACGGCACAGGGCCGTATCGGGTGGGGCGATCCACCCGATACGGCCCTGCGGCAAGCTGTCCTACGCCCCGTGGAGGGCGCAGGGCGGCTATTTGGAACTACTTGACCGAGACGCCCGCGCCGACGGCCTCGAGGTCGGCCTTGGCCTTCTCGGCGGCCTCCTTGTTGACCTTCTCCAGCAGCGCCTTCGGCGCGCTGTCGACGAGGTCCTTGGCCTCCTTCAGGCCGAGCGAGGTCAGCTCGCGCACGACCTTGATGACCTGGATCTTCTTGTCGCCGGCGGACTCGAGGATGACGTCGAACTCGTCCTGCTCCTCGACCTCGGCGGCGGCCTCGCCGCCACCGGAGGCCTGCACGACGGCGGCGGCCGGGGCGGCGGCCTTGACGTCGAAGACCTCTTCGAACAGCTTGACGAACTCGGAGAGCTCGATCAGCGTCATTTCCTTGAACGACTCAAGCAGCTCGTCGTTGCTCAGCTTCGCCATGATGACTTCCTTTCGGTACTACGAATCGGGGTCGGGCGGCGGTGCACCGTGAGGTGTCGCGCTGCCCGGGGGTTGGACGGCAGCTCAGCCGTTCTGCTCGACCTTCGCGCGCAGGGCGTCCGCGGTGCGGGCGAACTGCGTGAGCGGGGCCTGGAACAGCGCAGCGGCGTTGGCCAGGGACGCCTTCATGGCGCCGGCGGCCTTGGCCAGCAGAACCTCGCGGGACTCGAGGTCGGCGAGCTTGGTGACCTCGGTGGCGGACAGCGGCTTGCCGTCCATCACGCCACCCTTGATCACCAGCAGCGGGTTGGCCTTCGCGAAGTCACGCAGACCCTTGGCGGCCTCGACCGCGTCGCCCTTGATGAAGGCGATCGCGGACGGCCCGGCCAGCAGGTCGTTGAGACCCTCGATGCCGGCCTCGCTGGCCGCACGCTGGGTCAGGGTGTTCTTCACGACGGCGTACTGCGTGTCCGCACCCAGGGCGCGACGCAGCTCCTTGAGCTGCTTCACGGTGAGCCCGCGGTACTCGGTCAGCACGGCCGCGTTGGACTCACGGAACTGAGCCGTGAGCTCCTCGACGGCGGCCTGACGCTCAGCCTTCGCCATGGCCCTCCTTCCGGGACGGTGGTGTGTGAGGACCGTCGGTCCCGCGTATCACGGCGGGCGGAGATGCTGCGGCAACAAGAAAACCCCATGCGCGGGCGCACGGGGTCAGGGCCGACTCGGGCGATCGAGTCGTAAGCTCACCTACATACACCTGCGCGGGCCACCTGCGGTCGCAGGACCTTCGACTGCTCTACGCGAACGCGAGCAGCGACCAGCGGTCATCGGATCGGGTCAAGGCTAACCCGCGGCCCGCACACAGGGCAAATCGCCCGCCCCGCGGTCTCCTCTCCGGCGCCCTCCCCGCCCCGGAACGCGCCTCGAACGCGATCCGGCCCGCGCCGTGAGCGGCGCGGGCCGGATCCTGCGATCATCGGACGGGATCGGATCAGCCGCCCATGCCGATCGAGCCGAGCTTGCCGGTGAGGTCGAAGACCTGGTCCGCCGGCGGCGCGCCGATGTTCACCTTCGCGCCCCAGTCGGACAGGTGCATGTCCATCTTCACCGAGGTGGTGCTCGCCTGCTGCGCGATCTTGATCTCGACCGGCAGCTTGTCCGCGGCGACCCAGAGGTCGATGGCCTCGGACTTGATGCCGGCCGCCTTGAACTCGCTCTGCAGCTGGGCGACCTGATCGGCCGTCAGGTGCGCCTGGCTGCTGCCGAGGGCCAGCACCTGGGCCGAGGTGAGCGTGCCGGAGTAGTGCGTGGCCTGCCGGCCGTCCACCGTCTCCTGGCCCACCTCGCTGACGTCGCCGGTGGCCAGCAGCGCGGACAGCTGCGTGGTCGGGTCGTAGTTCTTGGCCTGACTCAGGATCGTGGAGAGCGAGCCCGCCGAGCCGCCCGCCTTGTCCAGGTCGATCTTCGCCCAGGGCTTGCCCTCCGTCAGCGTGGACAGACCCGGGTACTGCAGGTAGATCGTGGAGCCGACGAGCACGTCACTGATGTTCTGCCCGTCCGCGCCGATGCTCATCGACATCTCCAGCGAGGGGCTGTACTGCTCCTGCGCGCTCAGATCCGCCGTCATCGCGCTCTGCCCGGTGGTGACCATCGTGCCGGTGATCTTCACCGTGTCGGCCTTGCCGGCCTGGTCCATGGCGTCGGCCACCAGTGCGATCGCCGCGCCGTCGCCCTGCGAACCCGTGCCCGGCGCGGGCGCCGCGCTCGAGCCCCCGTGGCTCGAGCATCCCGCCATCGCCAGGGCCGCCAGCGCGACGACGCCCGCACCGATCCCGATCCGCTTGTGCTGCCCGCTCATGTCTCACCCTCCCGTCCCGGCGGCCTTCCAAGCCGCCGGTCGCGTTCTGCTCTCCACAGTAACCAGGGCGGCGGACGGACATGCGCCCTCGGACCGAAACTGTACGAACCTGAGACACATCCCCGGGAAACGCCTCAGGGGCGCCCCGCGAACGGGACGCCCCTGAGGGACGATCAGACCGGGCGAGCGGGGCCGGATCAGGCCTCGTCGTCGCTCAGCAGGCCGCGGGTGCGGTTCGGGTCGACCGGGACGCCCGGGCCCGTGGTGGTGGCGATGGTGACCTTCCGCAGGTACCGGCCCTTCGACGCGGACGGCTTGACCCGGAGGATCTCGTCGAGCGCGGCGGCGTAGTTCTCCACCAGCTGCTCGGTGCTGAACGAGGCCTTGCCGATCACCAGGTGCAGGTTCGAGTGCCGGTCCACCCGGAACTCGATCTTGCCGCCCTTGATGTCGGACACGGCCTTGGCCACGTCCGGGGTGACCGTGCCGGTCTTCGGGTTCGGCATCAGGCCGCGCGGGCCGAGCACCCGGCCGAGTCGGCCGACCTTGCCCATCAGCGCCGGGTCGGCGACGACGGCGTCGAAGTCGAGGAAGCCCTTGGCCACCTCGTCGATCAGCTCGTCACCGCCCACGTGGTCGGCGCCGGCGGCACGGGCCGCCTCCGCGCGCTCACCGGTGGCGAAGACCAGGACCCGGGCGGTCTTACCGGTGCCGTGCGGCAGGATGACGGTCGAGCGGACCATCTGGTCGGCCTTGCGGGGGTCGACCCCGAGGCGGAGGGCGACCTCGACGGTCGCGTCGAACTTGGCCGAGGCGGTGTCCTTGGCCAGCTTCACCGCTTCGAGCGGCGAGTAGAGGGCGTCGCGGTCGATCTTCGCCGCGTTCGCCAGGTAACCCTTGCTGCGCTTCATGAGGTAAACAGCTCCGTTGATTCGTGGAGTTCGTGGTCGTCCGGGCCTGCGCAGGCCCTACCACCCTTGCGTGGCGCGGGATCCGGTCGGATCCGGCGGGTTACTCGGAGATCGTCACGCCCATCGACCGGGCGGTGCCGGCGATGATCTTCTCGGCCGCCGTGATGTCGTTGGCGTTGAGGTCTTCCATCTTCAGCTGGGCGATCTCGCGCACCTGAGCCGGGGTGAGCGAGCCCACCTTGTCCTTGTGCGGGACGCCGCTGCCCTTGTCCAGACCCGCGGCCTTGAGGATCAGCCGCGCGGCCGGCGGGGTCTTGGTGACGAAGGTGAAGGAACGGTCCTCGTAGACCGAGATCTCGACCGGAACGATCTGCCCGCGCTGCGACTCGGTCTCCGCGTTGTAGCGCTTGCAGAACTCCATGATGTTCACGCCGTGCTGGCCCAGCGCGGGGCCGACCGGCGGGGCCGGGTTCGCCATACCGGCCTTGATCTGCAGCTTGATGATCGCTGACAGCTTCTTCTTGGGAGGCATGCTCCGGGGTCCTAACTGCTTGAACAGTGAAAGGGGCCGCGGCCTTGGGCCGCGGAATCGTGCCTCCGGCCGGCGCGCTCGTCGCCACGGGCGCGGGCGGATTCATGGCACAAACGCCAAGAGTACCCGAGCCCGTCACCGCACACCAAAACGTGCGGGGACGGGCTCGGGTACGCGGACGCGGGCCGAGACGGCGGCGCTAGTTCTTCTGGATCTGCGAGAACGAGAGCTCCACGGCCGTCTCCCGGCCGAAGATCTCCACCAGGCCCTTGACCTTCTGCGAGTCGGCGTTGATCTCGTTGATCGTGGCCTGCAGCGTGGCGAACGGCCCGTCGATGATGGTGACCGAGTCGCCCACCTCGAAGTCGAGCACCTTGACCTCGACCGCCGGCTTGGGCGCGCCCGGCTGCACCTCGGCCTCCTCCGGGGCGAGCATCTTGACGACCTCGTCCAGGGTCAGCGGGTACGGGTTGTGCGCGTCGCCGACGAAGCCGGTCACACCGGGCGTGTTGCGCACGACGCCCCACGCCTCGTTCGTCATCTCCATGCGCACGAGCACGTAGCCGGGGAACTTGTTGCGCTTGACCTTCTTGCGCTGGCCGTTCTTGACCTCGATGGCCTCTTCCATCGGGACCTCGATCTGGAAGATCGACTCCTCGGCGTTGAGCGACACCAGGCGGGTCTCGAGGTTCTGCTTGACCCGGTTCTCGTACCCGGCGTACGAGTGCACCACGTACCAGTCACCCGGCAGGCGGCGCAGCGCCTCTCGGTAGTCCTCAGTCGTGCCCGGCTCCTCGGGCTCCGGCACGTCCTCGGCCGCGACCTGCTCCACGTCCTCGGCCGCGACCTGCTCCTGCGGCTCCTCGAGCAGCTCCGAATCCGATTCGTTCATGTCGGACACTACGGCCTCTTCTTCCCTGAAGCTCACACAAAAACCTGGGGGGCGGGCACACCGGGGTGTCCCGCCCCACTTCTGTCTGTCTCCAGAGTAGCCGGAATCGGCAGGGGTGTTCAGCCGAAGACGGCGCTGACGGCGTGCGTGACACCGAAGTCGAAGGCGGCCACCAGGCCGATGATCACCGCGACGAAGACGACCACCACGCTGGTGTAGGTGAACAGCTCGCTGCGGGTCGGCCACACGACCTTGCGCAGCTCAGCGATGATCTGCCGGACGAACAGGGCCGGGCTGGTGCGCTTGCGCCGCGGGGAGGACGAGCCGCCGGCGGCACGACGGGCCTTGGCCCGGCGCTTGGCCGCCTTGCGCTGTGCGCGCGTCTGCTTGACGACGGCGTCCTCGATCTCCTCTTCGCCGTCGGAAACGCCGTCCACTTCCTCGTCGGCGTTGCTGCGCGTCTGGCTCACGTGTCTACCTCACTGCTCAGTCTCGGCACGCTCTTGGCGGTGCAACGCACAGCGTACGACGCACAACCGCGCCAGGGCTACCTCCGAGCGGAGAAGACCTGGCGCGGCTGTGAAAGTCCGCAGGGCCCGCGAGAGGTCCACTGATATGAACCTTTCGTACGCCGTGCTGTGCAGGGCCCCGGAGAGGTTCTGTGACTTGAACCCCTCCCGGGGACCGCTTGCGTGCAGGGCCGGAGGGACTTGAACCCCCAACCCCCGGTTTTGGAGACCGGTGCTCTGCCAATTGAGCTACGACCCTAGGTGAGATCGCTCTGCACTGGCGAGCAGTCTAACGGGTTCCATGGTCCGCCGTCGAATGCCTTACCCGGCCGAGGCCGCAGCGCGCCGGGGCAGGGCCCAGATCGTGGCCGAGGCGACGAGCAGAACGGCGGCTCCGATGTAGACCGCGGGGATCACGCCGTTGACGAAATGCTGCTGCGCGCTGAGCGTCGCGGTGGGGCCGTAGCCGCCCCGGGCGGCGAAGACGGCGCCCATCACGGCCACGCCGAGCACACCGCCGAACTCGCGGATGGCGTTGTTCACGCCGGAGGCGATGCCCTCCTGCTCCCGCCGCACCGAGCCGAGAACCAGGTTGGCGATCGGCGCGAAGAACAGGCCGTTGCCGATGCCGCCGAGCACCAGTCCGGGGACGAGGTGGCTGTACGGCGTGTCCACGCCCAGGGCGGAGGCGAGCCAGGCCAGGCCGGCGGCCTGGCAGAGCAGGCCGACGCCGACGAGGGTGCGGCCGCCGATCCGGTCGGACAGGGCGCCTGCGATGGGCGCGGCCAGCATCGGCACGGCCGTCCACGGCAGCGCCCGCACGCCGGAGGCCAGCGGAGAGAGCCCGTCGACGTCCTGGAAGAGCTGGATGAGGAAGAAGACCGAGCCGAACATGCCGAAGAACATCAGCATCGAGGCCACGTTCACGAGGCTGAAGGAGCGGCCGCGGAAGAGCCGGAGCGGCAGCATCGGCTCCGGGATGCGCGCCTCCCGGGCGAGGAATCCGCCGGTCACCGCCGCGCCGAGGACGAAGCCCGCGACCACCTCGGGCCGGCTCCAGCCGATCTGCCCGCCCCGGATCAGGGCATAGACGAGGCCGAACAAACCGAGGCTGGCCAGGCCGATCCCGGGCAGGTCGAGCTTGCGGGCCGGGCCGCGCGACTCGGCGAGCCAGAGCCTTGAGAGCGGCAGCAGCACCAGGCCGAGCGGCACGTTGATCCAGAAGATCCACTGCCAGGAGGCGGCCTCGGTCACCCCGCCGCCGATCACCGGCCCGAGCGCGACCGCCACGCCGGCCAGCGCGCCCCAGCCGCCGATGGCCAGGCCGCGCCGCTCCGGCCGGACCGCGGCGGAGAGCATGGTCAGGGTGAGCGGCACCATGATCGCGCCGCCGAGCCCCTGGATCGCGCGGGCGCCGATCAGGGTTCCGATATCCGGCGCGAGAGCCGAGCCGACCGAGCCGAGGGTGAAGACGGTCAGCCCGATGCCGAACAGCCGCTTGCGGCCGTACCGGTCGCCCAGGGTCGCGCCGCTGAGCAGGAAGACGGCGAAGGTGAGGGTGTAGGCCGAGATCGTCCACTGCAACCCGGAAAGCCCCGCGTGCAGGGACTTCTGAATGGACGGCAGGGCCGAGGTGACCACGAGGTTGTCCAGCTGCGCCATGAACATGGCGGTGCCCACGATGATGAAGGTGCGCAACGGGTGGCCGACGGTGGCGGCCTCCTGGCCGGCCTCGTGCGGTGCGGCCGGGGCCGTGGCATCGGGGGCGGGGTCGGGGCCGGCCGCGGACGTTCCCCGCGTCCCGGCCACTGTCGTCTCGGTCATGATTCCTGCACTCCCCTTGCATAGTTATCGATAACTAACTTCGCTGGTCGAAAAGAAAGGCGCCCGACGACGCGGGCGCCGAAGACGCCGAAGCTGTGAAGTTATGCGGTCGCGGGCCCGGCGGACGGCGGGGGCTCCGAGCCCTCCGCGGGCTCCGCCTCCTCGTCGAACCGGTCCGGCCACAGCGCCATGATGATCGGGCGCCACTGCGGATCCCGACCGTCCGAACGCCCCGCCGCCGCGATCACGTTGCACATCATGCCCTTGGCGAAGAACACCGCGACCTCCTCGAGCGGCTCCTTGGAGATGTCCACGACCATGTTCCAGATGTCCTGCATGCACTGGCGCACGGTGCGCTGGATGTCCTCGTCCCAGCAGGCCGCGTACTGCTGCATCTGCAGCAGCAGCGAGTCCCGGTCCGTCTCCATCCGCTCGACGTACGCGTGGCCCATGGCCTCCATCGCGTCATGGCCGGTCTTGCCGCCGGCCGAGTCCCGCATCTGGCCCAGGGTGGTGCGCATGTTGAGCTCGCAGGCGGCGATGAACAGCGCCTTCTTCGTCTCGAACAGCTTGATCACGTACGGTTGGGCCACGCCCGCCCGCTTGGCGATCTCGGCGGTCGTCGCGCCCTCGAACCCGTAACGGGCGAAGACCGGGATCGCCTCGCGGAGCACCTGCTCCTTGCGTTCCTCAGCCGACATCCGCGGACTCATGGGCGCGACTCCTTTCACCGACAAAGTTAGTGACTGATAACTACCAAGTCAAGGGAGCCACGAAGACCGGCTCCGGCACCAGGGTCACCCCGAACCGTGCGAGCACCCCGTCGCGCACCTCGCCGGCCAGCTTGAGCAGGTCGGCGCTCGACGCGCCGCCCCGGTTGGTCAGCGCCAGGGTGTGCTTGGTCGAGAGGGTCACCGGACCGCTGCCGTAGCCCCGGCCGAACCCGGCGTGCTCGATCAGCCAGCCCGCCGAGATCTTCACCCGGCCGTCCTCGTCCGGCCAGGTAGCCGGCGGCCGGCCGGCGCAGCGCCGCTCGAACTCGGCGTACTGATCCGGCGTCAGAACCGGGTTGGTGAAGAAGGATCCGGCGCTCCAGGTGTCGTGGTCCGCCGGGTCCAGCAGCATCCCGCGGCGGCGGCGCTGCTCCAGCACCGCGGCGCGCACCTCGGCCAGCGGCGCCTGCCCGCCGATCTCGATCCCGAGCGCCTCGGCCACGTCCTTGTACTGCACCGGCTTCGAGAGCCCGCCGAGGTCCTCGAGCTGGAAGTGCACCGAGGTCACCACGTACCGGTCCGAGCCCTTGAACACGCTGTGCCGGTAGGAGAAGGCGCAGTCGGCGCTGTCGAGCACGGCCATCGTGTCGGCGGCGCGGTCGTACGCGTCGACCATCACCACGGTCTGATGCACGCTCTGGCCGTAGGCGCCGACGTTCTGAATGGGCGTCGCCCCGGCCAGCCCCGGAATGCCGGAGAGGCACTCGATCCCGGCCAGGCCCTCGGCGACCGAGCGGGCCACCACCGCGTCCCACTCCTCGCCGGCCGCGACCGAGAGCAGGCCCTCGCGCAGCGAGATCCCCTTGAGCCCGACCTTGACCACCGAGCCCGCGAAGCCCTCGTCGCCGATCACCAGGTTCGAGCCGCCGCCCAGGACCAGCACGTCCTCGCCGTGCCCGTGCGCGTCCCGGATCGCGGCGATCAGCGTCTGCTCGGAATCGGCCTCGAAATAGTGCCCGGCCGGACCGCCGAGCCGGAGCGTGGTCATCTCGGCCAGGCTCACCCCGTGCCGCCAACCCCCGCCGGCCACCGCCGCGATCGTCTCGGTCATGAGCGGCGCACCACCGCGGACGCCTTGCCCAGGACCTTCTGCCCGGCGCTGAGCACGGTCAGGTCCACCTGCACCCGGCGCTCGTCGAGCTCCTTGACCACCTTGCCGGTCACCTCGATCAGCGCGCCGACCCCGTCGTCGGGGACCACCACGGGCTTGGAGAAGCGCACGTAGTACTCCTCCACCGCACCCGGGTCCCCGGCCCAGTCGGTCACCACCCGGCCGGCCACCGCCATCGTGCACATGCCGTGCGCGATCACGTCCGGCAGCCCGACCTCGAGGGCGAAGCGGCCGTTCCAGTGGATGTCGTTGAAGTCCCCGGAGGCCCCGGCGTAGCGCACCAGATCCTTGCGGGTGATCGGGAAGCTCGCCGCCGGCAGCGCGGTGCCCACCGCGAAACGGTCCTCGGTCCCGGCCATCAGCCCTCCTCCGCCGCGTTCTCGGCGCGCGCGACCAGCAGGGCCCGGGCCGTGCTGATCAGCTCGCCCTCCTCGGTGCTCATCTCGGTCACCAGGGTGATCATGTCGTTGCCCGCGAAGGACTTGATCGACTCGACCACCACCGTCGCGCGCACCCGGTCGCCGGGGCGCATCGGCCGCTCGTGGGTGAAGCGCTGGTCCCCGTGCACCACCCGGGTCCAGTCCAGGCCGAGCGCCGGATCGTAGACCACCTGGTCCGCGGCCGGCATGGAGATCACGATCGGGAAGGTCGGCGGGGCGATCACGTCGGGGTAGCCCAGCTCCTTGGCCGCCTCCGGATCCCGGTACGCCGGGTGCGGATCGCCGATCGCCTCCGCGAACTCGCGGATCTTCTCCCGGGCCACCTCGTAGGCGGGGGTGGGCGGATACGTCCGCCCCACGAAGGACTGGTCCAACGCCATGGGAACCCTCTATCTGTCACATCTCAGGTGGCTTGAGCTTAGCGGCGCCGGGGTACGCCAAGGGCCGCCCGGCCCCAGGGAAGGGGCGGACGGCCCTGACGAAGAGTGAGGCTCGAGCCTGGCGACTAGCGCGTCTCGCGGTGCGCCGTGTGCTTGTTGCAACGCGGGCAGTGCTTCTTCAGCTCCAGCCGGTCCGGGTCGTTGCGCCGGTTCTTCTTGGTGATGTAGTTGCGCTCCTTGCACTCGGTGCAAGCCAGCGTGATCTTGGGACGGACGTCGGTGGCTGCCACGGGAACGACTCCTACTGCCAATCGGAAGGCTGCTGCTGGGTCCGCGCCGCTTTGGGCGCAGACCGATAAACGGACCCCACGAGCTTACCCCATACCAGCAGGGGCCTCTGACCGCTGGGAAAGCGCGGGATCGAGGGTTCGGTAGCGGTGACCGGACTTGAACCGGTGACACAGCGATTATGAGCCGCTTGCTCTGCCAACTGAGCTACACCGCCATGATCGACGAAAGCCCGCCGGTCGACGCTCGTTAGAGGTCACGGGCGGGCTGCCGATCAAGAGCCCCTTTACGGAATCGAACCGTAGACCTTCTCCTTACCATGGAGACGCTCTGCCGACTGAGCTAAAGGGGCACCGCTCCACCCACTCGGACCCTTGCGGATCCGGGTGACCGGCGCTGCGTGGAAAACCATACACGGCCAGCGGACCACAGTGAAATCGGGTTTCCGCCGTACGCCGCCGCAGCGCCCACCGCAGGGCGCTGAGCTGCGCAAGCGCAGGCCCGAAAGGCCCTGCCCGGCACGGCGCGCCACAGATCCGGGGCAGCGACCACCATAGGCGTATGGCGCGCGAAGCGGACCAGGATTGGCTCGGCGAGAAGACCGAGGCGGAGCAGCGACTCTGGGACGCCTTCCCACACGGGCAACTGGTGGACTATCAGCCAGGCGACGAGCTCCGGGCCGAGGTGGTCGCGGCGCTCGCGCTGGGCGCGGTGGCCGCCGTACCCGGACGCACGGCCGGGGTGCGCATCCGCGGCGCGCGCATCGTCGGCGAGTTGGACCTGCGCCACGGCGCGGTCGCCGTCCCGCTCACGATGCTCGCGTGCACCTTCACCGAACCGCTGCGGATGGAGGAGGCGGAGACCCGCTCGATCGACCTCGGCGGCAGCCGGCTGGCCGGAGTGCGGGCCACCGGCGCCTACGTACGCGGCAGCCTCAGCCTGCGCCACGCCCGGATCACCGGCGGGCGGGAGGCCGCGCTGCTGCAGAAGCTCACCGTCGAGACCGACTTCAACGCCGAGGGCCTGCACTGCGCCGGGCACCTGAGCCTGAGCGGCGCGAAGATCGGCGCGGCGCTCGTGCTCAACCGCGCCCGCGTGGAGTACGCCGGCCAGATCGGGCTGAACCTGGGCGGCGCGGTCATCGGCCGGGACGTGTACGGCAACGGCCTGCGCGTCGCCGGACAGCTGCGTATGCCGGGGCTCGGCGTCGGCGGCCTGCTGAGCCTGGTCGGCATGGTGCTGACCGACCCGCCCGAGTCCGGCCACTTCGCGAACCAGTCACTGAGCGGCGAGTCGTCGAACATCGGTGGAGACGCGTTGTTCAACGAGCTGACGGCGCCCGCCCAGATCGAGCTGAGCGGCGGCACGTTCGGCGGCAAGCTCCAGTTCAAGGCGGCGAGCCTGGCCGCGCTCGACGACTTCCCGGCGCTGAACCTCTCCGGGTCCACGGTGCGCCAGGGCCTCTACATCGGCGACGGCTTCCACGCCGACGGCACGGTCCGGCTGACCGGAGTTCAGATCGGCGGGCATCTGGACATCTACAAGATGCGGCCGAACTCCGGCCGGATCCAGCTCTACCACGCCCACGCCGCCACCGTGCGCGACGGTACGTCGCGCCGCGGCATACCCCTCGCCGGCGGCTCGGCGAGCTGGCCGGACTGGGTCATGCTGGACGGCTTCACCTACGACGCGTTCGACCCGTACCTGCCTCCGCAGGACCGGATCAAGCTGCTGCGGCGCCAGCCGACCTACGCGGCGCAGCCGTACGAGTTCATGGCGGCGTACTACCGCGCGCTCGGCCACGACGTGGCCGCCCGGGAGATCCTGATCGAGAAGGAGCGGGTGCGCCACCGGGACTTCCGCCGGCTCTCCCGGATCGGCAGTGTGATATCCGGCACAGTGCTCGGCTACGGATACCTGCCTCGACGTGCGGCGTTCCTCGCGGCCGGGATCCAGATCGCGGCCAGCGTGTTCTACGCGTTCCAGATGCCCACGGCGATCCATCCGGAAGATCGCATAACCTACGATCCGGTGCTCTACGCTGCGGACCTGTTCGTCCCGATCGTGCATTTCGGCCAGTCCGACGCGTTCCAGTCGCACGGCTTCGCCGCCTGGGTGGCCTTCGCCCTGCCGTATCTCGGCTGGGCGCTGGGGGTGGCGATCGTGGCGGGGGCCTCCCGGGCCCTGTCCAAGGGCGGCGGCGGAATAGTTTAAGATTCAACATGGTTGCGCTCGATACACCGAGCCCACCCCCGGGCCCCGCCCGGGAACGCGCCGAACTACGGATGGACACCCATGACCGAGCTGCACGAGACCCTGGTCCTCGAGAAGACCGCGCAGGATCTGCTCTTCCGCGACGCCCGCACCGCGAACACCTTCGCCGACGAGCCGGTCAGCGAGGAGCAGGTCGCCGCGATCTACGACCTGGTCAAGTACGCCCCCACGTCGATGAACATGCAGCCGCTGCGGGTGCTGATCGTGCGCTCCGCCGAGGCCCGCGAGCGCCTGGTCGGGCACATGGCCGACGGCAACAAGGCCAAGACCCTCAGCGCCCCGCTGGTGGCCGTGCTGGCCTACGACCCCGAGTTCCACGAGCACCTGCCCACCCAGTTCCCGCACTTCGCCGGCGCCCAGGACGTGTTCAAGGGCCAGGACCACCGCTTCGGCGCGGCGACCCTCAACGCCAGCCTCCAGGTCGGCTACTTCATCCTCGGCGTGCGCGCCGCCGGCCTCGCCGCCGGCCCGATGACCGGCTTCGACGCCGAGGCCATCGACAAGGAGTTCTTCGCCGAGACCGGCTACAAGACCCTCGTCGTGGTCAACATCGGCAAGCCGGGCGAGGACGCCTGGTTCCCGCGCAGCCCGCGCCTCGAGCTCGGCCAGGTCGTCAAGACCGTCTGAGCGAGGCCGCGCCCGCCGCGGCGGGTGAGACGGCGTCAGGGCCGGTGCGGGTTCTCGCACCGGCCCTGACGCGTTCCCAAGGCGCGGTCGGATCACCACGCGCGCGCAAACGGCTTCTGCCGAAACAGCGGCCTCGGCTAGGATGTCCGGACGGGGACCGTAGCCCAATTGGTCGAGGCAACAGGTTTAGGTCCTGTCCAGTGTGGGTTCGAATCCCATCGGTCCCACGTGACGTGGCCAGGCTTTCAGCCTGGCCACGTGCCGTTCGCCACCCCGCGCCGGCTACTTCACCGAACCCGCGGTCAGGCCGGAGACGACCTTGCGCTCGATCAGCGCGAACAGGATGATCACCGGGATCGTGGCGATCACCGAGCCGGCGAACAGGTGCTGCCAGTCGATCGAGTACTGGCCGAGGTAGGTGTCGAGCTTCGCGGTGAGCGGCTGGCTGGAGTCGGCGTTGGTCAGCACCAGGGCGACGATCAGCTCGTTCCAGGCCGCGATGAAGGTGAAGATCAGCGCCGTGACGATGCCGGGCAGGGCCAGCGGGATGATGATGCGGAACATCGCGCCCGTCCGGGAGGCGCCGTCCACCATCGCGGCCTCCTCGAGCTCCTTCGGGATCGCGCCGAAGTAGGCGTTGAGGATCCAGACCGCGAAGGCCAGGTTGAAGCCGGAGTTGACCAGGATCAGCGCGACCGTGCTGGGCACGTGCACCGTGTTGGTGAACTCCTGGTAGATGCCCACGATCAGGCTGGTCGGCTGGAACATCTGGGTGATCAGCACCAGGATCAGGAACGCGGCGCGGCCGCGGAACCGGCGCCGGGCGGTGTAGTAGGCGGCCGGGATGGCCACCAGCAGCACCAGGACCGTGGTCCCGACGCCCACCTCCAGACTGATCGTCAGATTGGTGCCGAGCCCGGTGGACCAGATGTTGGTGAAGCTGGCCCAGCTGACGTGGTGCGGGAAGTAGTCCCGGTCGTTGATCTCGCT
Source organism: Actinospica robiniae DSM 44927 (assembly GCF_000504285.1). Classification (NCBI taxonomy): domain Bacteria; kingdom Bacillati; phylum Actinomycetota; class Actinomycetes; order Catenulisporales; family Actinospicaceae; genus Actinospica; species Actinospica robiniae. Next base: position 5,447,356 of record NZ_KI632511.1, read on the forward strand.
CTGCGGTCGCAGGGCGGTGATCACCATCTCCAGGTACGGCAGCAGGAAGATGACGCCGACCAGGTAGGCGGCCGCCGCGATGCAGGCCGACTTGAGTGAGGGCAGCTTGCGGGCCGGCGCCGGCCTGGCCGCGGGGTGCTGCGCGGCGGACGCGGTGATGCTCGCCATCTCAGCCCTCCTTCAGACTGTTCTTGTTGGCCCGCAGGAAGATCAGCACGATCGCGATCACGACCCCGAAGTTGATCACCGACAGGGCACCTGCCTGCCCGATGTTCAGTGTCTTGAGGTTGTACATGTAGACCGTGCTGGTGCTGGTCTGGTTGTCCGGGCCGCCCTGGGTCATCACCCAGATGATCGGGAACGAGTTGAACACGTTCATCAGGTTGATCAGGATCGCCACGGTCAGCGCGGGGCGCAGCAGCGGGAAGGTGATCGACCAGTACGTGCGCGCCCGGCCGGCGCCGTCCACCCGCGCCGCCTCGTAGACCTCGGTCGGGATCGAGGTGAGCCCGGCCAGCAGGGCGTAGGTGGTGAACGGGACCGAGACGAACACCGCGACGGCGACCATCCAGTACATCGCGTCCGTCGGGTTGCCCAGCCAGGAGGCGGTGCCCTGGTTGAACTGCTTGACCACGCCGATCTGGTGCAGGAAGACGTTGATGACGCCGTTGTTGGGGTTGAGCATCCAGCGCACGACGATCGAGGTCATCATCACCGACGCGGCCCACGGCGCGATCAGCGCCCAGCGCACCACCTTGCGGCCGGGGAACTTCTGGTTGAACAGCTGGGCGAAGGCCAGCGAGATCACCACGGTCAGGGCCACGACGGCGAACACCCAGACGGCCGTGCGGGTCATCACCGAGGCCAGGTTGGGGTCGTCGAACACGGCTGTGTAGTTCTTCCAGCCGTAGTCGCCGAGGTCGAACCCGAACGAGTTGATGTGCTGCCGGGAGGTCTGGAACATCTCCCAGACCGGCCAGAGCACGACGAAGGCGATCAGCGCGAGCGCGGGGGCCAGCCAGGGCAGCGGGGCGAGGGCCCGGGCGAAGCGGCGGCGCGCGGGGGTGCGCCGCACGGCCGCGCGTACGGGGGCGCCCGCGCCGGGCGCCGCCGCCGCGGTCTCAGTTACTTGGTCCACCGTTTCGGTCTCTTTCTCCAGTGCGGCGTGAGCCCCTGACCCCGGCGGCGGGCGCCGGGGTCAGGGGTGGCTGCTCGCTGTGACAGATCAGCTGCCGCTGCTCAGGGCGAACTGCTGGATCTGGCCGAGGACGGAGGTCGCACTGGTGCCGTCCACCGCGGCGCCGATGCTGTTCTTGATCTTCGTGCTGACGTCGGTCCAGTTGGCCGAGGTCGGGTAGGCCGACGAGGTCGGGATGGCCTTGACGAACGGGCCGAAGATCGGGTCGCTGGCCTCGGCGTTGGCCGCGGAGGTGGTGGCGGGCAGCAGGTCGTAGAGCGAGTCGAACTGCGCCTGGTAGGTGTCCTGGTAGGCGAAGTTCAGGAACTTCTGGATCGCGTCCTGCTGCTTGTGCACGTTCAGCGCCACGATCTGGTCGTCCACGCCGAGCGGGTTGGTGATCGGGCCGGCCTGGCCGGGGAACGGCGCGGTGGCCCAGTCCGAGGACTGCAGCTTGCCGGCGGCCTGGATGATCGGGACCACGGCCGGGGAGCCGCCGACCATGCCGACGGTGCCGGCGGCGAAGTCGGACCACATGTCCTTGCGGTCCACGGTGCCCGGGTTGGCCTCGGTGTCGCCGGCCTTGACCATGCCGTTCATGAAGGTGAAGGCGCTGATGTTGGCCGCGGAGTTGATGGTGTAGGCGCCGTTGGTCTGGTAGCCGCCGTTGGCGCCGAGCATCCACATCAGGGACTCGCCCTGCGCCTCCTCGGGGCCGAGCGGCATGCCGTAGCCGATGGTGCCGTTGCCGATCTTGGCGAGCTTGCCCGCGTCGGTCTGCAGCTCGGCCCAGGTGGTCGGCGCGGCGGTGATGCCGGCCTGGGTGAACAGCTTCTTGTTGTAGTACAGGGCGCGGGTGCTGGTGGTGAACGGGATGCCGTACTCGGTGCCCTGGTAGTCGCCCTGCTTGGCGAAGGTCGGGATGAGGTTCGACAGGGTGGAGGCGCCGAGCACGTCCGAGGCCTTGTAGGCGATGCCGGACTGGGCGTAGGCCTGCGGCGCGTCGCCCTCGATGATGTCCGGGTAGTCCTTCGACTGCATCAGGGTCTTGAGCTTGGTCGGGAAGTCGGTCCAGTCGATCGTCTGGACCTGCACCGTGATGTTCGGGTTCGCCTTGTGGAAGGCGTCGGCTATGTCCTGCCAGTACTTCTGGGTGGAGTTGGAGGTGCCGGCCGTGCCGTAGTCGGCGCCGAACAGCTTCAGAGTGATCGGGCTGCCGGAGTCACCGGAGCCGGAGCCGGAAGTGCTCTTCGAGGAACTACACGCGGTCAGGGCCAGGGAGGCCGAGAGACCGACGGCTGCCGCGGCAGCAAGGCGACGCTTCATTGCTATGGCCTTTCACACTTCACGTGCGCGCTGTTTTGAGGATGGACCCGCGAGGGGGTGCCGTCACTGTAGGTGCGGCGGTCCGGGCTGGTCTATACCAGGACGGGGCCAGGTATAGACCAGTTACGAAACCGCAATGATTGCACCACCGCGGCGTGATGTGAGCGTTGCCAAGGGAAGATCGCACGACGACGCTGTGACCTGCGATGAGGATCATCGGTGTCAGCGTTCGACGCTGACGGGCGGGAAAACGCGGTGATCGGGCCGGGCGGATCGGCCGGGCGGGCCGAACTGGTCTAGTCGGGTCCCTCGACCCAAACAGAGCGGCCCGTACCACCCGAAACTATCGGGGGTACGGGCCGTTCGACGCGTGGGAGCGGTCGGGCCGATCGGGCCTCAGACCGGAAGAAGCGGGGCCAGGGCCTCGAAGGCGAGGCGGCGGTGCGAGACGGCGTTCTTCTCCTCGGCGCTCAGCTCGGCGGTCGTGCGCTCGGAGCCGGCCGGCAGGAAGACCGGGTCGTATCCGAACCCTCCTTCACCGCGGCGGGCGCGCAGCAGCGTGCCCTCGATCCGTCCTTCGCGCACGACCTGGCGGCCGGAGGGCCCCGGCACGGCGAGCGCGGCGGCGCAGACGAACTGGGCGCCGCGGTGCTCGTCGGCGACGTCGCCGACCTGGGCCAGCAGCAGATCCAGGTTCGCCGCGTCGTCGCCGTGCCGGCCGGCCCAGCGGGCGGAGAAGATGCCGGGCATGCCGTTGAGCGCGTCGACGCAGATCCCTGAGTCGTCGGCGATGGCGGGCAGGCCGGTGGCCTCGGCCACGGCAGTCGCCTTCAGCAGGGCGTTGCCGGCGAAGCTGAGCTCGGTCTCGGCCACGTCCGGAACGTCCGGGTACTCGGTGACGCCGACCAGGTCCACCTGCACGCCGAGGCCGGCCAGGATCGCGCGCAGCTCGCCGACCTTGTGCGCGTTGCGGGTGGCCAGAACGATGCGCTGCATGCCTGCCGTCACCGACCCAGCGCCTTGCGCTGAAGCAGCGTCAGCTCGGTGCAGCCGAGCTCGGCGAGGTCGAGCAGGTGGCCGAGCTCGCGGCGGTCGAAGGGCGCTCCCTCGGCGGTGCCCTGCACCTCGACGAAGCGTCCGTCGCCGGTGCACACCACGTTCATGTCCGTCTCGGCGCGCACGTCCTCCTCGTAGCAGAGGTCGAGCAGCGGCCGGCCGTCGATGATGCCGACCGACACGGCGCACACCGAACCGGTCAGCACCTCCTTGCCGGCCTTGACCGCGCCCTTCTCCTTGAGCCAGGTCACCGCGTCCTCGAGCGCTACGTACGCGCCGGTGATCGCGGCGGTGCGGGTGCCGCCGTCGGCCTGGAGCACGTCGCAGTCGAGCACGATGGTGTTCTCGCCGAGGGCCTTGTAGTCCACCACCGCGCGCACCGCCCGGCCGATCAGCCGGGAGATCTCGTGCGTGCGCCCGCCGATCCGGCCCTTGACCGACTCGCGGTCGGAGCGGTCGTGGGTGGCGCGCGGCAGCATCGCGTACTCGGCGGTGACCCAGCCGAGGCCGGAACCCTTGCGCCAGCGCGGAACGCCCTCGGTGACCGAGGCGGCGCACAGCACCCGGGTGCGGCCGAACTCGACGAGCACGGATCCCTCCGCGTGGTCGAGCCAGTTGCGGGTGATGGTCACGGGGCGCAGCTGGTCGGGGACGCGTCCGTCGTGGCGGGGGGCGCCGGAGGCGGTGGCCGTGGTCTGGTCGGCGGCTGAAGTCATACCTCGAGCGTAACGGCCCGCCGGACGTCGGCGAGCTCCGGCCCGAGGAAACGCCGCCCGATCTCGCGGAAGCGCTCCGGGTCGCCGGTGGTGCGGAACTCGTGCACCGGCGCGGCCAGCGTCTCGTCGCGCATCAGGCCGAGCTCGGCCAGTTCGCGGTAGACGTCCTTGGCCGTCTCCTCGGCGCTGGAGATCAGCGTCACGTCCGCGCCCATGACGTACGAGATGATGCCGGTGAGCAGCGGATAGTGGGTGCAGCCGAGGATCAGGGTGTCCACGCTCTCGGCCGCGATCGGGTCGAGGTACTCGTGCGCGACCTTGATCAGCTCGTCGCCGCCGGTGACGCCGTCCTCGACGAACTCGACGAAGCGCGGGCAGGCCTGGGTGAAGAGCTTGACGTTGGGCACCGCGGCCGTGGCGTCCTCGTAGGAGCGCGAGGTCTTGGTGGCCAGGGTGGAGATGACGCCGATCCGCCCGTTGCGGGTGGCCGCGACGGCGCGCCGGGCGGCCGGGTGGATGACCTCGACGACGGGCACGGCGTAGCGCTCCCGGGCGTCGCGCAGCATCGCGGAGCTGGCCGAGTTGCACGCGATGACCAGCATCTTCACGCCGTGCTCGACGAGCTGATCGAGACACTCGAGGGAGTATTTGCGCACCTCGGCGATGGGCCGCGGGCCGTAGGGGGCCCGGGCCGTGTCGCCGAGGTAGAACACGGGCTCGTGTGGCAACTGGTCCAGCAAGGCCCGGGCCACGGTCAGTCCCCCGTAGCCGCTGTCGAAGATCCCGATCGGTGCGTCTGACACTCGCCCACCATAAGGCACCGAGGCGCTTAGCTGATCGTATGACGCAGTATCAGGCCCAGAGTTGACCGGAAAGGCGGTCTTCCGCTTCGTTCAGAGTCCCCTCGTAGGCGCCGGTGGACAGATACTTCCAACCGCCGTCCGCCACCACGAACGCGATGTCCGCGCGCTCGCCGGCCTTGTGCGCCTTGGCCGCGATGCCGAGCGCCGCGTGCAGCGCGCAGCCGGTGGAGATTCCGGCGAAGATGCCCTCGGTGGCTAGCAGCTCGCGGGTGCGGCGCAGCGCGTCGGCGGAGGCGACGGAGTAGCGGGTGGTCAGGACCGACTCGTCGTAGATCTCCGGCACGAAGCCCTCGTCGAGGTTGCGCAGGCCGTAGATGAGGTCGTCGTAACGCGGCTCGGCGGCGACGATCTCGATGCCCGGGACCTTCTCGCGCAGGTAGCGCCCGACTCCCATCAGGGTGCCGGTGGTGCCGAGCCCGGCCACGAAGTGGGTGATGCTCGGCAGGTCCTCGAGCAGCTCCGGCCCGGTCCCGGCGTAGTGCGCCAGCGCGTTGGACGGGTTGCCGTACTGGTAGAGCAGCACCCAGTCCGGGTTCTCGGCGGACAGCCGCTTGGCCACCCGCACCGCCTCGTTGGAGCCGCCGGAGGCCTGGGACGGGATGATCTCGGCGCCCCACATCCGCAGCAGCTGCCGGCGCTCCTCGGAGGTGTTCTCCGGCATCACGCAGATCAGCCGGTAGCCCTTGAGCTTGGCCGCCATGGCCAGCGCGATGCCGGTGTTCCCGCTGGTGGGCTCCAGGATGGTGCAGCCCGGAGTGAGCCGGCCGGAACGCTCGGCCTCCTCGATCATGGCGAGCGCTGGGCGGTCCTTGATCGAACCGGTCGGGTTGCGGTCCTCCAGCTTCGCCCAGACCCGCACCTCGGCGGACGGGGAGAGCCGGGGCAGGCCGACGAGCGGGGTGTGCCCTAGCGAGTCGAGCAGCGAGTCGTAGCGCATGGCTGCCTTCAGCGCATACCGCCGGCGACCGCCGGCAGCACGGTGACCTTGTCGCCGTCGGCGAGGGTCGTGTCGAGGCCGCTGATGAAGCGCACGTCCTCGTCGTTGAGGTAGACGTTGACGAAGCGGCGCAGCTTGCCTTCGTCGAGCAGGCGGTCACCGAGGCCCGGGTGGCGCGAGTCGAGGTCGGTGATGAGTTCCTTGAGCGTGCTGCCTGCGCCTTCGACGCTCTTGGCGCCGTCGGTGTAGCTGCGCAGAATGGTCGGAATGGAGACCTGGACGGCCATAGCGGGGCTCCTGATCGTGTGGGGGTCGGCTTGCTGCGGGCGCGGCCGTGGCGGGCCGGCGTGCCTGCGGGGGCACGCGGACGCGGAGCGGCGCGGCTAGGCGGCGGCGCTACACAGCGCGCTGGCGAGGCGGCCCAGATCGACGTGGCGACGCGACACGAGCAGCACGCTCTTGCCCTGGGCGGTCGTCATCACATCGGGGGAACGCATAGAGCCAGTCTACCGATTCCCGTCTGAGCGCTCCCAGCCGCAACCACGGGTTGGACGCCTGTTCGGGCGGCGGGACGGGCCCGGTCGCGGCCCTAGTTCGCCCAGGGCGCCGGACCGCCGCCGGAGCAGTGCATCAGGGCCAGGTAGACGGTGACGAGGGTGAGCCATCTCGTCATCGGGTTGCGCGGCACCAGGGCCAGCACGACCCAGGAGACGGCGGCGTACCAGGGCAGGCCCCAGGGCGCGACGATCACCCAGGCGAAGCTGAGCGCGAACGGCACCGTGACCATGGCGGACTGGTTCGGGCCGAACTGCTTGTAGATCAGGTAGGCCACCGCGATCATCATCAGCGGCCAGATCGCCGAGATCAGGTCGCTCGAGACGGTCCGGCCCAGCGAGTCCGCGCCGAACAGGTCGAACAGGCCTTCGACCACGATCTGGAACAGCCGCCAGGGCGAGGGGGTGGCCACCAGCCCGGAGGCGGCCGAGAGCTGTTTGAGCGCGTGCCAGCCGTAGAAGGCGTAGAGCACGGTGACGGTGCCCAGGCCGCCGAGGGCCAGCCGGGCCAGGTTCCACCACTCGCGCCGCACCAGCAGCATCCAGCCGACCGCGATGCCGGCGAAAGCGGCGTTGATCTTGAAGCAGCAGCCGGCCCCGATGGCCACCCCGACCCACAGGTAGCGCCAGCCGCTGCCGCGGCCGCGGGCGATCTGGATGCCGACGACGGTGGCCGCGGCCACGTACGTGTCCAGGTGGCCGCCCGCCACCAGCTGCTGGATCAGCACCGGGTTGGCCACCCACATCAGGCTGGCCCGGACCGGGTCGTCCGCGGTGCGCATGAGGAACAGGCCGACGCCGAGGAAGACGATCCCGTTCATGATCATCAGCGCGGAGACCGCGGCGGCCGGGTTGCCCGCCCCGCCGAAGTGCGCGGCCAGCTGCTGGACCCAGGTGGCCAGCGGGCCGTAGACCGAGGGCGTGTTCTGCCACATCGGCCCGACCACGAGCGTGTAGTTGTCGCCGAGCCCCAGCTGGGTCGGCCCGTTGCCGTACGGGTCGATGCCGATGCTGGCCATCCGGCCGTACGCGGCGTAGCTGGTGGTGTCCGAGGAGCCGACCGGGCTGATGTTCACCATGATCGCGACGATCACGCAGGCGGCGAAGAACAGGTGCCACGGATTGGGCTTCCAGCCGCGGCTGTTGGCCCACAGCAGCCCGGCCAGGCCGAGGCACTGCAGGATGATCGCCAGGAAGGTCAGGCTGATCGAGGCCCAGTCCGGCAGCCGGCCGAGGTGGTCCGAGAGCGGCAGCACGACGGCGACGTAGGACTGGCTGATCGGGACGCGCGGGAGCGTGTTGTAGTTCGGCGAGAAGATTCCCACCAGCATCACCAGCGCGATGCCGGTGAGCGAGACGGCCACCGCCACCCGCGGGGTGGCCAGGGTGGAGTCGGCGAGCCGGTAGACGAACTCGAACAGGTCGCCGAGCCACCGGCCGGGACCGGAGGCGCGCCGGGGCGGCCGCCGGCCGGCCGGCGCGGCCTCGCGGGCGCCGTCGGGCGCGGCCGCGGCCGCGGCGCGTGGCCTGCTTATCGTCGGTTCGCTCACTGCGCTTCGAACGCCCTCGTCCCGTGTCGGTCCCGGTGCCCGTCCAGGCATTGCGCCGATCGGGTCCGTGGGTGATGCTAGTGCCATTTCAACGGCCGTGTGTCGGTTGGGCCACGGCGGCCGGGCGGGCGAGCCCGGCCTCGTCCTCGGCGGGCACGGCCGGGTCGGCCGGGCCGGAGTTCCACAGCGCGCGCAGGGCGAGCACGCAGGCCAGCACGAGGACCGCGTTGCGCAGCGCGACGAGCATGGTCCCCCAGAACTGACCGCCCATGACCTCGCCGAACAGCAGCGGGAACTCGAACTGGGTGATCAGCACGCAGCACAGCACGAGCTGCGCGGGCCGGGCGAGCAGGGTGGCGCGGCGGGCCGGGGCGTTCTCCGTGAACACCAGCGCGACCAGGCCGAGCAGCCAGATCAGGTACTGCGGGCTGAGCACGCGGCTGGTGACCACGAGCACGAGGACGACCGTGAGCGCGACGTCGTACATCAGGGCCGGGGTCCAGGCGCGCGGCTTGAACCGCAGCAGCCGCCACCACAGCACTATGCCGAGGCCGAGCACGGTGAGCAGCTCGGCGAAGGAGGCGACCGCGCCCACGCCGGGGCCGGAGATCTGGAAGGACCCGTACTGGTGCACGACCTTGACCGGGTAGCCGAACCAGTGGGCGATCATGAACGGGGTGGCCAGCACGGACTCGACCTCTATCCCCCGGCTGGACTGGCCGCCGAGGAACGAGAGGGCGCCGCTCATGGAGAACGAGAGCCCGGCGGTGACCGCGAAGGCCGTGCCCACGGCCCAGATCACCGCGCGCCGGCCGTACTCCTTGGGCGGCAGGCCCAGGATCAGCCCGGCGGGCCAGGCCTTGACCATCGCGCCGAGGCCGAGCAGCGCGCCGCGCACTGAACAGCGGACCTTGGCCGAGCGGGCCGGGGCGAGCAGGCCGCCCACGGCGAGCGCGGTGACGATCACGTCGTAGCGCATCAGCAGCAGCGGGCCTATCGCGAACCCGCCGAAGATCCACGCCCACACCCCGCCGAGGTGCGCCGGCACACCGTCGCTGGCGGCGTTGCGGTCGGCGTGCGCGACCAGCAGGGCGAACACCGCCAGGTCGGCGACCAGCGCGAACAGGAAGAACGCGAGGATGTAGCTCAGGCCGAGGTGGGTGAGCCACTGCGGGATCAGGAAGACCAGCGCGGCCGCGGGCGGGTACTGCCACTGGGTGTCGTGCACCGGGTAGGTGCCGGTCTGCATGAGCTCGGCCCAGCCGCGGTAGAGCGCGACGTCGCCGATCTCGGAGCCGTGCGAGAACCAGGGCAGCACGGTCGTCGCCCAGAGCACCAGGAGCAGCCGGGTCCCGCTCCACCACAGGAGCGGGCGCCGGTAGGCGGGCTGGGCGAGGCGGCGCATGGTCAGGCCACCGGTCCCGCGCCGGACGCCGCGTCGGCGCCGCCGTCCGCGTCCGCGCCCTCGGGCAGCACCGCGATCTCCTCCTCGGAGACCACGCCGTCGAGCACCCGGAACGAGCGGAACTGGAACTCGCCGAGGCCGTCGGCGTCCCGGGTGGAGACCAGGACGTAGTGCGCGTTCGGCTCGGAGGCGTAGGAGATGTCGGTGCGCGAGGGGTAGGCCTCGGTGGCGGTGTGCGAGTGGTAGATGATCACCGGCTCTTCGTCCCGGTCGTCCATCTCCCGCCACACCCGCAGCTGCTCGCCGGAGTCGAAGCGGTAGAAGGTCGGGGAGCGCTCGGCGTTGGCCATGGGGACGAACCGGGCGGGCCGGTCCGAGCCGATGGGGCCGGCCACGACGCCGCAGGCCTCGTCGGGGTGGTCGGCGCGGGCGTGGTCGATGATGGCGTCGCGGATCGCCTGTCCTATGGTCAGCACAGGGTTCAGGGTAACGGCACCGGCCCGCGCCGAAGCCGAGAGCCTAGCGGGGCAGCGCCTCGAGCAGGCTCTCCTGCAGGTAGCCGAGGTAGTAGTAGGCCGGCACCAGGATCTGCATCGGGTCCTCCGGGGGCAGGTCGGAGCCGGGCTCCTGGCCGTCGTCGCTCAGCCCGAACCGGGCGCCGAGCACCAGGCGCAGGTCGTTGAGCGCGCCGAGCCAGCACAGCGCCTGCTGCTCGGTCAGCTCGAACTTGCCGCCCTGGCCGGTGCCGAGGGTCTCGAGCGCGCTGCGGACCCGGTCCCGCTTGGCCGTGCGCAGGTCGCCCTCGGTGTAGCGGCGGAACTCGGCGGAGGCCTGCTCGTCCTCGGGGTAGGCGTTGGGGAAGAGCCGGGCCAGCGCGGGGTCGGCCGGGATCTCGGCGCCGGGCTGCTCGACCCCGAGGTCGTCGAGGCCGAGTTCGACCGCGAGCGGGTCGGTGGAGGTCGGCGCGGCCGGCGGCTCGTCCGGGCCGAGCAGCTCGATCATCTCGCCGAACAGCTGCACCAGCAGCTGCGCCACCGGCGGCTGCAGGTCGCCCTCGATCGTGCGGTCGGGACCGGCGCGGAAGGTGTAGGTCACGTGGCTGGCTCTCAGGTCTGCTGGCGGGTGCGGGCGGCGGGCTCCCCCGGGGCCCGGGGCTCAGTCGTGCTGGAGGGTGGCCCACAGGCCGTAGCCGTGCATGGCCGAGACGTCGCGCTCCATCTCCTCGCGGCTGCCGGTGGAGACGGAGGCCTTGCCGCGCTGGTGCACGTCCATCATCAGCTTCTCGGCCTTGCTCCGGGGGTAGCCGAAGTACGTCTGGAAGACGTAGGTGACGTAGCTCATCAGGTTCACCGGGTCGTTCCACACCACGGTGGTCCACGGCCGGTCGGCGGCCTCGAGCGGGTCCGGTTCGGCGACCTCGGGTTGTTCGACTTCGGCGGGTGCGGCGCTCACGGTCCTATCCTCGCACTCTTTGGCCGTCTCCCGCTTGGTCGGCGGCGGCGCGCCGGGAGCGGCGCCGGACGCCTGCGCATGCCGAATCCGGCGGGATGTGCTAGCCTTATCGTCATGGTGACGATAAGTACTCCGGCACTGCTCACGGACCACTATGAGCTGACCATGCTCCAGGGTGCCCTGCGCAGCGGCGCGGCACACCGCCGTTCGGTGTTCGAGGTCTTCACGCGCAGGCTGCCGGAGGGTCGGCGGTACGGCGTCACGGCGGGGACGGGGCGGGTGCTCGACGCGGTCGAGGCCTTCCGGTTCACCCCGGAGCAGCTCGCCTTCCTCGAGCGCGCCGGCGTGGTGGACCGGCCCACGCTGGACTGGCTCGAGACCTACCGGTTCCGCGGCTCGATCAGCGGCTACCGCGAGGGCGAGTGCTACTTCCCGGGCTCCCCGATCATGACGGTGTCCGGCACCTTCGCCGAGTGCGTCGTGCTCGAGACGCTGATCCTCTCGGTCCTCAACCACGACTCGGCGATCGCGGCCGCGGCCTCCCGGATGGTCGCCGCGGCGGCCGGCCGGCCGTGCATCGAGATGGGCTCGCGGCGCACGCACGAGGAAGCCGCGGTGGCCAGCGCCCGCGCGGCGTACCTCGCCGGGTTCGCCTCGACCTCCAACCTGGAGGCCGGCTTCCGCTACGGCGTGCCGACGGTCGGCACCGCCGCGCACGCGTTCACCCTCGTGCACGACAGCGAGCGCGAGACCTTCCAGACCCAGGTCGCGACCCTCGGCAAGGGCACCACCCTGCTGGTGGACACCTACGACGTGGCCGAGGCGGTGCGGATCGCGGTGGAGGTGGCCGGCCCGGACCTCGGCGCGGTGCGGCTCGACTCCGGCGACCTGCTGTGGATGGCGCACCGCGTGCGCCGCCAGCTCGACGAGCTCGGCGCGGTGGACACGAAGATCGTGGTGACCAGCGACCTCGACGAGTACGCGATCGCGGCCCTGGCCGCGGCGCCGGTGGACGCGTACGGTGTGGGCACCCAGCTGGTGACCGGCAGCGGCGCGCCGACCTCGTCCATGGTCTACAAGCTGGTCGCCCGGGCCCGCACGGCCGAGCCGGACGCCCCGCTGGAGGCGGTGGCCAAGCGCTCGGCCGGCAAGCCCAGCCTGGGCGGACGCAAGCACCCGTACCGGCGGATCGAGGAGGACGGCGTGGCCACCGAGGAGGTCGTCGCGCTGCGGCCGGACCCCGCGCTCGGCCGGCCGCTGTCCTTCCCGCTGATCGTCGACGGCGAGATCGTCGAGCGCACCGACCTGGCCGAGAGCCGCCGGCTGCACCAGGAGAGCGTGGCGCAGCTGCCGGTCTCGGCGACCCAGTTGTCCCGTGGGGACGCGGTGATCCCCACTGTCTACAAGGTGGATTGACTCATGGCCAAGGCACTGATCGTGGTGGACGTCCAGAAGGACTTCTGCGAGGGCGGGTCCCTTCCGGTGACCGGCGGCAACGCCGTCGCCGAGAAGGTGCGCGAGTACGTGCGGGCGGGCTCGGGCGGGGCGGACCTCGTCGTGGCCACCCGGGACTACCACGTGGATCCCGGCGCGCACTTCGGCGAATGGCCGGTGCACTGCAGGGTCGGCACGGAGGGCGCCGAGTTCCACCCGGCCGTGGCCGGGTTGCCGTTCGACGCGGAGTTCCGCAAGGGCGAGCGGGCCGCGGCCTACTCGGGCTTCGAAGGCGTGGACGCGGCCGGGAGCGGCCTCGGGCTGGCCGAGTGGCTGCGCGGACGCGGGGTGACCGAGGTGGACGTGTGCGGGCTGGCCACCGACTTCTGCGTCGCGGCGACGGCGAAGGACGCGCGCACGGCCGGGTTCGGCACACGGGTGCTGCTGGAGCTGAGCGCGTCGGTGGACCCTGACTTCGTCTACGTCGCGCAGGAGTAGCGCGCTGCCAGGGGGCCGGCCGGGACTGTCAGGCCTTTACCGTCGCGGTGGAGGTGACCCGCTCGTGCAGGCCCTGCCGGTAGGGCCGGCCCCACAGCACGCCGCCGAGCGCGACGAGGTCGATCACAGGCAGCACGGCCAGGATCCAGAAGATCAGGGCCCTGCGTATGCCGGTGCCGCCGCCGCGGATCGGATGCGCGTCGGTCAGTCGCACCACCCGGATCCCGGCCAGCCGCTTGCCCGCGGTCTGCCCGCCCCGGCCCAGCCGGTAGCCCTCGTACATGACGGCGACCAGCACCAGGGCCACGGCGGCGCCGGCCCACAGCGCGATGCCGACGGCGTCCATGCCGAGGGTGGTGTAGGTCGTGGTGGCCTGCGCGTCGAGGTTGAGCACGTACTGGTGGTCGTGGCGGTGCGCGACCAGCAGCAGCGAGACGGTGATCGGCGCGGAGAAGACGGTGGCGATGCCGAGGTCGATGATGCGGGCGAGGAACCGGGAGCCGGGCGTGGCCAGCTCCAGCACGGTGACCTCGCCCGCGTCCTCCGCGTCCTCGGAGGACGCGGAGGGCGAGCCGGGCAATCCGGCGAAGGGGTTGGCCGCGCTGCTGTAGACCGGGAAGGTGCCGGTCTGCCGGGCCGCGAACGCGGACGGGACTACCATGCCGGCCACCGTGGCGGGCCGCTGCGACTCGACCTCCTCGGCGGGCGCCTGATAAGGGGCCTGCGGAGCGGACGGGTACTGCTGCGGGATCTGCGGCCGCGGCGCCGGCGCGGGGGCCGGCTGCTGCTGGAACTGCTGCGGGATCTGGGCGCCCGCCTGCTGTCCGTACCCGTACGGCTGCTGCGGGGCCGGCTGCTGGGGCGCGTACTGCTGCTGGAACTGCTCCGGGACGGCCTGGGCGATCTGCTGCTGAGCGACCGGCTGCTGGACGACAGGCTGCTGTTGAACCTGCTGCCCGCCGACTGATGCAGACCCCTGTGACGCATCGAGCGCCGGCTCCGGTCGCCAGGCACCGCCCGCCGAGGATGCGCCGCTGCCGGCGGAGGACGTGCCGCCGGCGCCGGAGGAGCCGCCCGAGCTGCTCGCCCGGGCGTCCCCGCCCGGCTCGTCGGGCGCGGGCCGGCTGGTGCCGGCCACCCAGGCGTTACCGTCCCAATAACGGATATACCCCGGAATCGACGGATCCGAGTAGTAACCAGCAGACGGATTCTCGCTCATGACGCCCCCTCGCTAGCGCTCGGAAGGCGCCTTCGCGGACGCACTGCACCCGTTGACGCGCTCGCAAGCTCGCACATGACGCCCTCCCCCGACAGCGGCCGATCCTTCGAAGAACACTGCTGGGAGGTTAGCCGAAATCAGAGATTCCCGCGACGCTCCTGCTCCCGCTCGATCGCCTCGAACAGGGCCTTGAAGTTGCCCTTGCCGAAACCGAGCGAGCCGTGCCGCTCGATGAGTTCGAAGAAGACGGTGGGACGGTCCTGCACCGGCTTGGTGAAAATCTGCAGCAGATAGCCGTCCTCGTCCCGGTCGACCAGGATCTTGCGCGCCTGCAGCTCCTCCACCGGCACCCGCACCGACCCGATCCGGGAGCGCAGCTCGGCGTCCTGGTAGTAGGAGTCGGGAGTGTCGAGGAACTCGACGCCGGCCGCGCGCATCTCGTCGACGGTGCGGACGATGTCGTTGGTGGCCAGCGCGATGTGCTGCACGCCGGGGCCGCCGTAGAACTCCAGGTACTCGTCGATCTGGGACTTGCGCTTGCTCTCGGCCGGCTCGTTCAGCGGGAACTTGACCTTGCGGCTGCCGTCCGCGACCACCTTCGACATCAGCGCCGAGTAGTCGGTGGCGATGTCGTCGCCGACGAATTCGGCCATGTTGGTGAAGCCCATGACGCGCCGGTAGAACTCGACCCATTCGTCCATCCGGCCCAGTTCCACGTTGCCCACACAGTGGTCCACGGCCTGGAAGTAGCGCTTGGCCGGCGGCTGCACGAGCGGGGCGTGCTCCACGTAGCCGGGGGCGTAGACGCCGCGGTAGCGGGAGCGGTCGACCAGGCTGTGCCGGGTCTCGCCGTAGGTGGCGATGGCGGCGCGCACCAATGTGCCGTGCTCGTCGGTCAGCTCGTGCGGCTCCTCCAGGCCACGGGCACCGTGCTCGACCGCGTAGCGGTAGGCCGCGTGCACGTCCGGGACCTCGATGGCCAGGTCGGTCACCCCGTCGCCGTGCCGGGCGATGTGCTCGCCGAGTTCGGTGCCGGCCTTGACCGGGCCGTCGATCACGAACCGGGCCGAGCCCGAGGTCAGCACGTAGGAGGCGCGGTCCGGGCTGCCGGTCTCCGGGCCGGAGTAGGCCACCAGGCGCATGCCGAAGCCGGCGGCGTAGAAGTGGGCCGTCTGTTTGGCGTTGCCCACGGCGAACACGATCGCGTCCATCCCCCTGACCGGGAACGGATCGGCCTGGCGGGCGGCCTGGGATGCGGTGTCGGCGAGCAGGTCGGTCATGGCGGCCTCCGCGGCGTCGAAGAAGCTGGGGTTCCGGGATCTCCGGTAGGGCCGATCCTGCATCCGTCCGGCAGAGTGGTCAACAGTGCGCGATTGCGCTATACATATCGCTCAGCCATTTGGGGCATCCGGCTGACAAGTCGCACAGATTGCCGAAGATCGCCGAGGAGGTCGCCCGTATGGCCGTGGACGAGTTGGACGCCCGGCTGATCCGGCTGTTCACCGACGAGCCGCGGATCGGGGTGATGGAGGCCTCCCGCCGCCTCGGCGTGGCCCGCGGCACCGTGCAGGCCCGGCTGGACCGGCTGCAGGCGGACGGGGTGGTGCGCGGCTTCGGCCCGGAGCTGGATCCGGCGGCGCTGGGCTACCCGGTCACCGCGTTCGCCACCCTGGAGATCCGCCAGGGCCGCGGCCGGGACGTGCGGGCGCACCTGGCCAGCGTGCCGGAGCTGCTGGAGATGCACACCGTCACCGGCTCCGGCGACATGCTCTGCCGGATCGTGGCGAGGTCGAACGCGGACCTGCAGCATGTGATCGACCGCCTCGTGGACTTCGAGGGCATCGTGCGCACCTCCACCATGATCGCCCTGGAGAACCCGATCCCGCTGCGGGTGGTGCAATTGGCCGAGGCTGCTGCGCGGGCCAGGGCGGAAGGGTAACCTCGGCGCGGTGGAAGAGCCTGCGCAGCTCCCGACGCCGTCGGGCGCGATATCCCCGCCGCGCCCGGACGCACCCCGTTCGCCGGGCACCCCGCCGCGCCCGAGCCGGCGCTGGTCCAGGGCCGTGGTGGCGCTCGCCGCGGTGCTGACCGCGGGAGCCGCGGCGGTGCACCTGACCGCGACGTTCTTCTTCAACGCGCCGGACAACGTGGTCTCCCAGAAGTACCGCGCCCAGCTCACCTGGTGGACGAGCCCGCTGCTGAACCAGAACTGGCAGCTGTTCGCGCCGAACCCGATCTCGGAGAACCTGGAGATCGACGCGCGGGCGAGCGTCGGACCGTCGGCCTCGGTCACGTCCTGGATCGACCTGTCCACGCTCGACCAGGCCGTCTCGACCGACAACCTCGCGCCGAGCCACCTGACCATGAACGGCCTGCGCAACGCATGGCTGGAATACACGAGCACGCATGACGCGAACGGCCGGGCGACCGCGCCGCTGGCCGACACCGCGCAGCAGTACCTGCAGAGCCTGGTCCTGGGCTACCTGCGCCCACACGTGACCGGAACGATCGGATCGGTCCAGGTGCGCTTCGTCGTCACGCTGGCCCCGGGCGACGGACGGACCGCGCAGCAGATGGCCCCGCAGACGCAGACGCTGCCGTGGTGGGTGACGGCCTCGTGAGGCCCGGACTCGCCAGGCTCGGGTCCTGGGCGGCGCGGCGCTACGAGCTGATCACCGAGACCGCTCTGGCCCTGCGGGGAGCCGCGGCGCTGCGCATCGGCTACGGGACGCTGTGGACGCTGTTCCTGCTGCGCGAGTGGGGCGAGCGGGACGCGGCGTGGGGCCCGAACGCTTACTGGTCGCCCACGATGGAGCGCTCGTTCGAGGCGCAGAAGCTGATGCCGAGCATCCTGCGCGACTGGCTCACCGCGGTGGCCGGCCTCGGCGGCACCGGCTTCCAGTTGTTCTACCTGCTGGCCATCCTCGCCGGCGTGCTGTTCGCACTCGGCTGGCGCACTCGCATCAGCTCCCTGTTGTTCTGCTTCGTGGTGGTGGCGCTGGAGAATCGCAGCCCGTTCATCACCGACGGCGGCGACAACGTGCTGGTGCTGATGTCGCTGTACCTGTGCTTCGCCCGGTGCGGCCGGCACTGGTCGCTGGACGCGCGGCGGACGGCGTCGGCGCTGCGGGTCGAGCCGGAGCCGGAACCGGCGGCGCGGCCGGCCTGGCGGGACGAGCTCGCCGCGATACGCGAGCAGATCGCCAACGTGCTGCACAACGGCGCGGTACTGGTGATCGCCGCGCAGGTGTGCGTCATCTACGCGACCGCGGGCCTGTACAAGGTGCAGGGTTCGATGTGGCAGGACGGCACCGCGCTCGGGTTCATCCTGCGCCTGCACTGGTTCGAGCCCTGGCCCGCCCTGAGCTCGTGGCTGCTCGGCCACGCGGTGCTGCTCGCGCTGGCCGGCTACCTGACCGTGTTCGTCCAGGTGGCGTTCCCGTTCACGGTCTTCACGGCCAAGCTGAAGTACCCGTCGCTGGTCGTGCTGGCCGGGATGCACCTGGCGATAGCCGTCCTGCTCGGCCTGCCGTTCTTCTCCCTGATCATGCTGGTGGGAGACGCGGTCTTCCTGTCCGACCGAGTATGGCGGGCCGTCGAAAGGGCGGTGGCGGGACCGGCGTACGCTGAGAGCATGAACGGGTCAGTACTGGTTGCTGAGTCTGTGATCGCCACCGCTCCCACTCCGACGCTCGTCTTCGACGGCGACTGCGCGTTCTGCAGCTCCAGCGTGCGCTGGGCGCAGCGTTGGTGCCGGCCGGCGGTGCGCTTCGTGCCCTGGCAGGAGATCGACCTCGACGCCAATGGGCTGACATACGAGCAGGTCACCTCGGCGGTGCGCTGGCTCGCCCCGGGTGCGCCCCGATCGGGCCGAGCCCCCCACGGCGCGGCTGCCGTCGGCCGGCTGCTGCTGCGCAGCCGTTGGCCCTGGCGGCCGTTCGGCGCGCTGCTGCTGACGCCGCCGTTCTCCTGGATCGGCGCAGGCCTCTACCATCTGATCGCGGTCAACCGGCACCGGCTGCCCGGCGGAACCCCCGCCTGCGCCGTCCCGAGAAAGCCGGCGGCGAGCGAACCGCACGCGGACGAGCTGGGCTGAGCCGACCGCCGGTCAGCGCAGCGCGCCGGCCACCTCGGCGGCCGCACGCACGACGCGCGGCCCGGCCCGGTGCGGATCGAGCTGGCCGAAGGAGACGACGCCGACCGAGGCCTCGACTCCCGGCACGTCGACCACCGGCGCGGCCAGCCCGTACGCGCCCGGCTGCAGCTCGCCGTCGGTGAGCAGGTAGCCGGTGTTCTTGTCCTGGCGGTAGTTCAGGATGACCCGCCCGGCCGCGCCGCGGTCCAGCGGGTGGCGGGAGCCGACCCGGTAGGCGACGTGGTAGTCGGTCCAGGTGGGCTCGACCACGGCCACGGCCAGCGCCTCGGTACCGTCCACCACGGTCAGGTGCGCCGTGGCGCCGACCTCCTCGGCCAGCCGGCGCAGCGGAATCGCCGCGGCCTCGCGCAGCAGCGGCTGCACCCGCCGGGCCAGCGCCAGCACACCGATGCTCAGGCGCGCCCGGCCGGAGGCGTCCCGGCGGGCCAGATTGTGCAGCTCCAGCGTGGCCAGCAGCCGGTAGACGATCGTGCGGTTGACGTGCAGCCGCTCGGCCAGTTCGGTCACGGTAAGTCCGGCCGGCACCTCGGCCAGCTCTTCGAGCGCGCGCAGCCCCCGGTCGAGGGTCTGCGAGGTCTCCGGATGGTGCTCGACCGGAGCGCTCGAGATGTGCGGGGTGCTTGAAGTCACCCCAGCAGTGTAAGCACGTCGGGAAGCTCGCGGACCGCCCGGAGCGAGCCCGGATCGGGCCCGACGCGCTGGAACCGCCGGACTCGACGCGCCGGACCACCGGGCTCGAGCCCTTAGGACTGCCGGGCCCGCTCCGTCGCCCAGGCCCGCACCCGGTCGATCCGGGAGCGCAGCTCGGCCGCGCTGGCCTGGGCCGCCGGCGGACCGCCGCAGCTGCGGCGCAGCTCGTTGTGGATCACGCCGTGCGGCAGGCCGGACTGGTGGTGCCAGGCCCCGACCAGCGTGTGCAGCTCCTTGCGCAGGCTCAGCAGCTGCTGGTGCGAGACCACCGGCCGCTGCTCGGCGGGCATCGCCGCCGGGGCGTCCTCGTCGGCCCGCGTCCGCCCCTTCTGCCGGGCGATCTGCCGGGTCTGGCGGCGCTGCAGCAGCGTCCGCACGTGCTCGGGCTCGAGCAGTCCGGGGATGCCGAGGTAGTCGGCCTCCTCGGCGCTGCCGGCCTGCGCGGCCAGGCCGTAGTCGTCGCCGTCGAACATCACCCGGTCGAAGGTGGCCTCCGACTCGAGCGCCTTGAAGGCGAACTCGCCGAGGTCGGCCTCGTTCTTCTCCGCGTTGGCGTCGGCGAGCAGGTCCTCCTCCTCGGCCCACAGGTCGTCCTCGCCGCGCTTCTTCCGGTCGAGCACGTGGTCGCGCTCCAGCTCGAGCTCGTGCGCGAACTGGACCAGCAGCGGCACCGAGGGCAGGAAGACCGAGGCGGTCTCGCCGCGCCGCCGGGCCCGCACGAACCGGCCCACCGCCTGGGCGAAGAAGAGCGGCGTGGAGATCGAGGTGGCGTACACGCCCACGGCCAGGCGCGGCACGTCCACGCCCTCGGACACCATGCGCACCGCGACCATCCAGCGCTTGTCGCCGTCGCTGTACTTCTCGATGTGCGAGGAGGCCTTCGGGTCGTCCGAGAGCACGACGGTGGGCGACTCGTCGGTGATCTCGCGCAGCATCCGGGCGTACGCGCGCGCGGCGTTGTGGTCGGTGGCGATGACCAGGCCGCCGGCGTCCGGAACCGAGCGGCGCACCTCCGTCAGCCGCTTGTCCGCCGCCCGCAGCACCGAGGGCATCCAGTTGCCGGCCGGGTCGAGCGCGGTGCGCCAGGCCTGGCTGACCGCGTCCTGGGTCATCGGCTCGCCGAGCGAGGCGGCGATCTCGTCGCCGGCCTTGGTCCGCCAGCGCATCTGGCCCGCGTAGGACATGAAGATGACCGGCCGCACGACGCCGTCCCCCAGCGCCGCGCCGTACCCGTAGGTGAAGTCGGCGACGGAGCGGCGCGCGCCCTCGGCGTCCGGGGCGTAGGTGACGAAGGGAATCGGGGCCACGTCCGAGCGGAACGGGGTGCCGGTCAGCGCGAGCCGCCGGGCGGCCGGCTCAAAGGCCTCGGAGATCGCGTCGCCCCAGGCCAGCGCGTCGCCGGCGTGGTGGATCTCGTCCAGGATGACCAGCGTGCGGCGGTTCTCCACCCGGGCCCGGTGCAGCATCGGGTGCGCCGCCACGCCCGCGTAGGTGACGGCGATGCCGGTGTAGTCGCGGGAGGTGCCGCCGACCGCGCCGGAGTAGGTCGGGTCGATCGCTATCCCGACCTTGCGCGCGGCCTCGGACCACTGGTGCTTGAGGTGCTCGGTCGGCGCGACGACGGTGATCTGCTGGACGAGGTGACGGTCCAACAGCTCGGTCGCGATCCGCAGCGCGAACGTGGTCTTGCCGGCGCCCGGCGTGGCCACCGCGAGGAAGTCCCGCGGCTCGCGCATGAGGTACTCGTCGAGCGCGGCCTGCTGCCAGGCCCGCAGCTTGCCGGCGGTGCCCCAGGGTGCGCGATCCGGGTAGGCCGGAGACAGATGGGAGGCGGCGTTCGTACTCACGACTCCACCTCGCTGGCGCTCGGTAGGCGCGTTCGCGCAGGCACTGTGCCTGATGGCTCGCTCGCAAGCTCGCTCACGTGATCGTCCCCCTCGTCGGTTCAAGCTCGGCGGTCTTCTACCGTACCGGGCCCCGGCGACAGGATCGGCGGAATCGGACACACCACGGCCGGTGGCGTGGATCACGTCACCGGCCGTCGCGCTCGGGCTACTGAAACTCCGTCAGTTCACCATGAAGGAGTAGTCGTACGAGGTGAGGTTCACTCCGTCCTTTGTGGTGGCGTACACGGTCAGGTCGTAGAACGGCAAGCCGCTGTCGCCCGTCGGGGCCCAGGTGATCTGGGCATCCCCGTTCGCGTCCGCGGGCACTGTGGTCTCGGTGTTGCCGTAGTCGAAGGAGTAGGTGTAGCTCACGACCCCGGCCACCTTGGGCGCGAACGTGAACGTGCCGGGCACGCCCACGCCGCCGCCGAAGCCGTTCTCCGGGTAGACGTCGGAGCTGACCGTGGGGGTGGTGTCGTAGTAGTAGTTCTGCTCGGCGGCGTCGCTCACCCAGCCGTTGGCGCTGGTGCTGGTGACCGTCACGTCGTCGTTGGCGGGCTGATCGAGCTTGAGCGAGACCGTGGCCGAGCCGTCGGGGTCCGCCTTGTACGTGTGCGCGGCTCCGGCACCGATGGTCACCGTGTAGCTCACGATCGGGCTCGCCGCCTCGGCCGTGGCGTTCGGGGTGAAGGTGAACGAGGCCTTCTTGTCGAAGGCCGGCGTGGTGGCGGGCGGGGTGATCGTGGGCTCGGTCGACGAGACGAAGACCTGATAGGAGGTCACGCTCGACGCGTTGAACGCCCGGTCGAAGCTCTCCACGTACAGCGTCAGCGGGCCGTAGGCGCCGGCCGGCGGGAGCAGGTCGAGGCTGGCGGAGCCGCCGACGGTGGGCGCCTGCACGAACGAGTCGGTGTCGGCCCACGGGTTGGTCTTCTGCAGGATGCCGTAGGCGCCGGTGCCGCCGAGACGGGGCACCGGGATGGGCTCCTCCCAGGAGAAGCCGTAGCCCGCGACGTCCCCGACCTCGTCGGCCCCGAAGGTGACCTGCATGGGCGCGCCGCCCTGGTCCCATCCGCCGTTGCTCGGGTAGTTCGCCGAGGTGATGGTCGGGGCCGCGGACGGCGGCGTGGTGTCGAGGCTGAAGTAGCAGGTGTGCGTCCACGGCGAGGTGTCGCTGCCCGCGACGGTGCGCGCCTGCCAGGCGTAGGTCTGGCCCTCCACCAGCGAGGACATCGGGACGTTCACCGGCGCTTCGAAGCCGGCCAGGGCCTCCGCGGCCGCGTAGGTGGTGATCTGGGTCGGATCGCTGACGGGCCAGAGCTGGTACTGCGCGGTGGGCGTCGGGTAGTCGGTCGTGTCCGTGTCCCGCGGTACGCCCTCGAGGTCGATGCCGCTGTCCGCGCCGGACACGCCGAAGGCCACGTAGGCGGGTGCGGACGGGTCGGTGGAGCAGGTGAACAGGCCGTTGGCCAGGTGATCGGGCCGTTCGGCGCCGGTGGCCGCCGCGCTGGCCGGCGCGATCGCGCCGGCCAGCGCGGTGCCGAGGACGGCGATGGAGACGAGGACGGCCCGATAGCGGGTCAGGTCGGCTACTGGCAAGGCGGTGGATCCTCCCCGGTGCGTTGCCCGGTTACAGCCCACTGATGTGCGCTGCCTTACGGGCGCCGGGGAAATGTTAGCCCTGATTCACCATGCGGGCATCAGGCTTTGCGCACCCGCGGCGCCAGCGCCCAGGCCAGCAACGCGATCGAGATGAACATCGCGAAGATGAGCAGGAACACCCGGCCGGAGGCGGTGCCGCCGCTGCTCAGGGCGTGGAAGACGCCGCCGGCCAGGGCGATCGCAACGGTGCTGGTGATGCCGTCGGCGACCTGGAGCGAGGCGGAGTTCGCGCCCTGCTCCTCGGGCTCGGAGTACTCCAGCGTCAGCAGCGCGATGACCGGGAAGGCCATGCCGGCGCCGACCGAGGCGAAGAGCATCGCCGCGGCCACGGTCCACAGCGGCGTGCGCGTGTCGATGGCCAGGAGGTTGCCGAGCAGCGAGATCGCGCAGACGGTGATGCCCAGGCGGACGATCGCGGGGCGGGAGAGCCGCGTGGTGACGAACGGCTTGTTGATGGCCCAGGCCGCCGCCGCCCAGCCGACCGTGGCGGTGGCCAGCGAGAGCCCGGCCATGGTCACGCTCATGCCGCGATGCTGCTCGAGCATCAGCGGGATGAAGGCCTCCATGCCGAAGTAGTAGCCGGCCATCAGCCCGCGCATCAGGATCACGCTGGGCAGCCCGCGGCGGGCTCGCAGCGTGCCGGGCGGCAGCAGCTTGGGCACGCTCGGGATCAGCAGGGCGAGCGCGACCGGGGCCATGGCCAGGCCGAGCAGGTTGATCTCCTGGCTGCCGAGCTGCAGCAGCCCGACGCCGAGCGCGGTCAGGCCCGCGGCCAGCCGGACACGCCGCTCCCGGGCGGCCTCCGCCTCGGAGCGCTCGGCCTGGTCCGGCCGCGGCAGGTCGCGCAGCGGCTTGGCCAGCAGGCACAGCGGCACCACGATCAGCACGGCCACGCCGAGGAAGATCCAGCGCCAGCTCAGATCCTCGGTGAGCACGCCCGCGACGACCGGGCCGATCGCGGCGGGCAGCACCCAGCAGGCGGCCATGGCGGAGAACGCCTTGCCCCGCAGGTGTTCCGGGTAGGCCCGGCCGACCAGCACGTACAGCGCCACGATGGTCAGCCCGCCGCCGAAGCCCTGGATCGCCCGGCCGGCCACCAGCTGCGCCATCGTGGTGGCGGTGCCCGCGGTCACCAGCCCGACGCCGAACGCGGCTATTCCGCCGAGGAACGGCAGCCGCGGCCCGCGCCGGTCGGCCCGCTGCCCGGCCAGCACCATGCCGAACAGACTGGTCGTCAGATAGGCGGAGAAGGCCAGCGAGTAGTACGGCAGGCCGTGCAGCCGGGCCACCGCGACCGGCATGGCCGCGCCCACGGCCATCGCCTCGAAGGCGGTCAGCAGCACCGAGGAGATGAAGCCGATGGTGATCGGCAGGTAGCGCGGGCTGAAGATGCTCTCGTGACCGGCGGCCGCGGCGGACTCCGCCGAGACGGGGGCGGCGGGCAGGGCGGTGTCGATGAGGGCCGGAGGGATCGGGGGCAGGTCGGAGTCGGTGTCGAGCAGCGTGGTCACCGCCGCATGCTACGTCATAGCTCATGGGGCTTTCCACCTATTACACCTTCCGCCGGCCCGAGTGCGCGCTACGCTCGGCTGACCGGCGATCGTCACGCCATTGACCGAGGTGGCGACTAGGGGTGGGGCTCATGCGGTTCAGGCGCAAGACCGTGGACATCATCGCGGAGACAGCCGCGTTCGAAGCGCAGTACCGGGCGTTGGACGAGGCCGGGCTGCGCGCGCTGACCGCCGCCTTCCGGCGGCGCCTGGCCGACGGCGCGTCGGCGGAATCGCTGCTGCCGGAGGCCCTGGCCGCGGCGCGCGAGGCCGGCTGGCGGGTGCTCGGCGAGCGCGCGGTGGACGAGCAGGTGCTCGGCGCGACCGCGATGGCCCGGGGCCGGCTGGCCGAGATGAAGACCGGCGAGGGCAAGACGCTGGCGATCGCCATGGCGGCCTACGCGTGGTCGCTCGAAGGCCGAGGCGTGCACGTGCTGACCGCCAACGCGTACCTGGCCCGCCGGGACGCGGAGTGGATGGGGCCGGTGTACGAGGCCCTGGGCACCTCGTGCTCCCTGGTCGCGCGGGCGGGGGAAGACCACAGGGCCCTGTACGACGCCGACATCGTCTACGGCACCTGCCTTGCGATGTGCCCGGACTATATCAATGATCTGATACAGTTCGAGCGGGCGGAGTGGCAGATCCGGCGCGGTCTGCCCGCCGTGATCGTCGACGAGGCGGACCTGATCCTGATCGACGCGATGATGAACCGCACCTCCCGTTGGACCAAGGAGGAGTCCGCAGCCGAGACGAAGCGTCTGCGCAGTCTGGTCCGCGCTGTGGAGCGCCTCGTTCCGGAGCGACACCTTGCGGTGGACCGCCACCGGCACCTGGCCACGCTCACGGCGGATGGCGAACGTGCGGTGCAGGACGTCCTCGGCGTCGAGGACCTCTATCAGGGCACGGACCCGGACCTCCAGCGCCTGCTCGCCGACGCGCTCTGCGCCGTCTTCGCCTGGGAGCGCGATCAGGACTACATCGTGCTGGACGGCAAGGTGGGCGCCCTGGACAAGCTGACGGGCCGACTGGACGGGTTCCTTCATCTGCCCAACGCGGTCGCCCGGGCGATCGAGGTCAAGGAGGGGCTCGCGGTCTCCCCGCGCGAGACCGTCCTCTACGGCATGAACCACCCGCACTTCATCAAACGCCATCCGCGGGTGGCCGCCGCGACCGGCACGGCTTTGGAGGAGCGCCTCTACCGGGACGTCTACGGGCTCGAGGTCGAACGCGTTCCCACCCATTCGCCGATCGGGCGGATCGACCACCCCGTCGAGTTGTGCGGCACCGGGCAGGTGCACGCGGACGTGGCGGTCAAGGCCGTGCGGCAGGCCTTCGCGGCCGGGCGCCCGGTCCTGGTGGTGGCCGGCTCCATCGCCCAGTCGGAGCAGTTCGCGGACCGGCTGCGCGAGCACGGGTTCACCCCCGAGGTGCTCAATCCGAAGAACCACGAGCAGGAGGCCGAGATCATCGGCCGCACCGGGCGGGCCGGGGCGGTCACCGTCGTCACCCGGATGGCCGGACGCGGTGTGGACATCAAGCTCGGCGGCGGCGACCCGGCCGAGCACGCCGCCGTCGCCCGGGCGGGCGGCCTGTACGTGCTCGGCCTCGACGTGTTCGAGAACCGCCGGCTGGAGCTGCACGTGCGCGGCCGGGCCGGACGGCGCGGAGATCCGGGCGAGTCGGCCATCGTCGTGTCACTCGAGGACCAGCAGGCCGGCTCGCCGTTTCGCAAGCTGATCCCGGCGAGCACGCAGGAGACGGTCTCGGGCCGTCTCGTCGAGTTCGCCGTCCGCCGGTCGCTCGACCGGGCCAACGAACAGTGGGAGCAGCGCTACCTGTACCTGTTCGGAGTCGAGGGTGTCGAGTGGCGGCACCTCGACGAGCTCTTCGCCGTCCGCTGGTCCTTTTTCGACGGTGATCGCACCCGAGAGCGCGTGATCGGGTATTGCGAAGCCCTGATAGGCCGACATGTGCGAGCGGTGGAGCGCGGGTCGGCAAGTGTCGAGCAGATGCGCCTGAAGCTCGCCGACTGTTATCCGATCCTCCGACCGGCCGAAGAGCTCGCGGCATCCGGGAACGGCCTGCGCACACTGCTCGTCGAGGACATCACCCGCGCGTACGAACGGCGCGAAGCCGAGGTCGGCACCGAACGCATGCGAAGGCTGGAGCGCCGGGCCGGAATGGCCGTGCACGACCGCGCCTGGCAGAAACACGTCACCGCACTGGACGAGGTCGCCAAGGACGTCACTCTGCACTCGCTCACCGGCTCGAACTGGCTGACGCGCTATCAGCAGGAAGCCAACCGGGCGCTGCGCGAGACGAAGCGGAGCATCGCGCAGGAGATCGTCGAGCTCGTCTTCCAGTACGACGTGGCCGGCCGGACAGACCTCTGACCCGCCGCCCGCCGCGCCGATACGCCGACGCGCCGCTCAGCCCCAGGGACGCAGCGGCATCCTGGTGGGGTGCGACTCGAGCGCGTCGCGCGTCGCGCAGGCCAGGGCCGCGGCGCAGGCGGCGTACGCGGCCCGACGCAGCGGCACGTAGCCGAGCGGGAGCGGCGCGGCGAACCCGCGGCGGCGCAGCATGGTCGAGTCGAGCTCGCCGATCGAGGACTCGAGGAACGGCAGCAGCTCCAGCTCCGGCTGCTCCAGCATCGTCGGGAACTGACCAGGCCCGAGCGCGCCGAAGCCGCCGAGCTGCGCGCCCGCCAGGTCGATCTCCTCGGCCTGGGCGTTGAAGACGAAGTCCACCGCGGTCAGCACGCCCGAGCCGACGGCCGCCTCGGCCCGCTCCGGCAGCAGCACCCGGCCGGCGTCCTGGGCCGCCGTCACCCGCACCGGGCGCAGCGTGTGCAGCTCGGTGTCGGCGTCCACGACCGCCCGGTACGCGGCCACCGCCACGTGCGCGGTGCCGGGCTCGGGCACGAACACGCCGGGCGAGGGCTCGCCGCCGCCGTGCACCCGGAACTCGCCGTTCGCGACGTACACCGCGGCGCCGCGCAACACCTGCGGGTAGACCTCCTCGACCGGCTTGGAGAGCGTGCCGTCGTAGGTCACGACCATGCCGTCGCGGATCTCGAGCAGCTGCGGGGAGACCGCGAACTGCGCCGCGATCTTGGCCAGCGCCTGGGCCCGGGCGGCCCGCGCGGCGCGCTGCACCGCCATGCAGTGTAGCCAGGCGCCTCGGCCGGGGCCGATCGCGGTGGCCGGCAGGTCGGCCGGGTTGGCCGGGCGGCGCACGATCACCCGCCGCACCCCGAGGGCCTCCCGGGCCACCCGGCGCAGCAGCGCGTGCTGGCCGTTGCCGGTGTCCACCATGCTGGTGGCCACGTGCACGATCGGGCCGTTGACGTCCGAGGTCAGCGCGACCTGCGCGGTGGCGAACTCCTCGGCGAGATCCGGCGGCACCAGGTCCACCATGGCCAGGGCGATCCCGGCGCCGCGGCGCACCCGGGTCAGCTCGCCGGTGCGCCCGACCGTGCCCGGGAAGGTGCGGATGTCCGGGCCGGGCGGGAACGGCGGCATCGGCGTGTCGAGCACGGCGGTGAGCAGCTCCGGCAGCGGGACCGCGCCGGCCAGCCGGCGCCCGTCCGGCAGCTGGTCACCCGAACGGATCAAATTCTTCACCCGCAGATCCAGCGGTCCGCGCCCGCAGGCCGCCGCGGCCGCGTCGATCTGCGCCTCGGCCACCACGGCCGCGATCATCGCCGCGCCGCCGGGCCACGGGCCGACCGGCGGGTTGTGCGTACGCACCACCCAGCCCTGGATCTCCACATCCTGGCAGCGGTACGGCCCGACCACGCTCCGGCACAGCTCGTCCAGCAGCGGCTCGGCCCCGGCCGGATCGGCCCCGCCGTCCACCACCAGCTCCACCCGCACCGCGAGCAGCGTGCCCTCGGCGTCCACGCGGTGGGTGGCGTGCACCCGGACCGCGGGCGTGGCGGCGTCCCCGGCCAGCCGGTCGGCCGGGCCGCCCTCGGCCCGGACCGGGCGCCAGGTCCGCACGGCCAGCAGGGCCGCGGCCACCCGCAGGTCCGGATCGTCGCCCGCCCGCGTGCCGGTGAACGGCGCGGGCACCAGCCGGATGGCCGAAGGCGGCAGGCCGATCGCCTCGGACACCGCGCGCAGGTCCCGGGCCGGGTCGCTGCTCGCGGTGTGCAGGTCGAGCCCGCGCAGCTGCGTGCCGCCGTTGCCGTCCGGCCCGGTCACCGGCACCGCGAGCACCGCGCCCGGCGCGGCCGCGGGGTCGGCGCCCCGGCCGAACTCGTACCCGTACATGACCGTGGACTCGTCGGACCCCGGCTCGGCCAGGTCCCCGCCCCCGCCGAGCGTGTAGCGGCGGTACGCCGCGATCCGCGCGTCGTTCCCGCTGCGGCGGGCGGCCGCGAACACGTGCCGGGCGTCGAGCAGCGGCTCCCCCGGTGCGTACTGGATCTCCACCGCGTCGAGGGCGGCTCGGGCCAGCGACGGATGTTCGGCCGCGGCCACCGCCACGCACTGGCCGCGGTACTCCACCGCGGTCACCCCGAGCTCGGGGCCGGCCAGCACGGCGTGCACGCCGGGGATCTCCAGCGCGCGCTTCACGTCGAGTCGCAGCAGCGCCGCGTGCGGGTACGGGCTGCGCGCGAGCGCGGCGTAGAGCATGCCGGGCCCGCCCGGCCGGTCGGCCGCGTACGGGTAGCGCCCGGCGGCCTTGGCCGTGGGCACGAGCTTGCCGATGCCGTCCGCCGGCGGGTCCACCGCCGCGTACGTCGGCGCCGGGACCAGATCGACCGGCGTGGCCTCGGCGGACTCCGACGGCAGCTGTTCGCCTATCAGGAACCCGGGCAGGGCGGAGGGCTTATCCACGCGGGGCCACCGCCTGGTGCGGCAGCTGCGCGGCCGGCACGTCGTGCGCCCCGCTGCCGCCGAGCCCCTGCTTCGCCCGCGCCTCGGAGGCCTCGCGCACCGCGTCGATGAACGGCCCCGGCGACAGGCAGCGGCACAGATGCCCGGAGAGCGACTCCCGGATCGCCGACTCGCTCGGCTCCGGCTGGCGCGCCAGCAGGGTCCGCACGCTCAGCCCGATCCCGGGCAGGCAGTAGCCGCAGCCCGCGCCGCAGTGCACCGCCAGCGCGGCGGAGACCTCGTCACCGTCGCCGAACGCCTCGACCGTGGTGACGTACGAACCCTCGGCCGCCAGCGCGGGCGTCAGGCAGCCGAGCACCGGCTCACCGTCGAGCAGCACCACGCAGGCGCCGCACTCGCCCTCGCCGCAGCCGTCCTTCGCCCCGGTCAGGCCGAGCCGCTCGCGCAGCATGAACAGCAGGTTGTCGGCCACCCACACCTGCGGCACCTCGACCGGGTCGCCGTTGACCACGCAGCGGATCGGCACCCCGACTAGCGTCACCGGCTCCGCCTCGCCGCCGTCCGGCGCGGCCGCCGCGTACGAGCCGCTCGTGCCGAGCGGGTCGTAGTCCCCGGCGTCCCCATACCCCTGCGTCACGCCGTCCTCCCTGCGGCCGGGATCGGCGGCACCGACGGCAGCCCCCGCTCGGCCCGCTCCAACGCGGAGCGCGCGCGCATCATCTCGGCCTTGATCTGAATCTGCTTCACCTGCTCGAGCCAGCCCGACGGGGGCAGCGCCCGCACCAGCGCCCGGCGCGCGAGCACCTCGGCGGCCTGGCGGCGGTAGTCGTCCGAAACCCGCGAGGTCGAGGCCCCGGCCGGGCCCGCCGTCATCGGCGCCAGCAGCCCCTCGGCCACCAGCCGGGCGAAGGTCTGGTACGTCGTCGGGTCCGGGATCGCCCCCGCGTCCCAGTCCACGTGGTCCGCCAGCCACTGTCCGGCGTGGTCCACCCGCGCCGCCACCGGCCCGTGCCCGCCGAGGGCGCAGGCCACCTGCCGCGTGGAGGGGTCCACCACCAGCGCGAGCGTGAGCACCGGGCGACCCGGGCCGCCGCGGGTGCCGATCTTCATGAAGCCCTGCTGGCCGGTGCCGGTGGGCAGCCGCACCGCGGTGATCAGCTCGCCCGGCTCCAGCTTGACCCCGCCGTCCCGGGCGTAGAGCTCGGCCACCTGGATCTGCCGCCAGCTCGCCGCGGACCGGCACACCGCCACCGCGCCCAGCGCGATCAGCGCCGTGAGCAGGTCCCGCCCCGGCAGCGGCGCCGGACCGCCGCCCGGCCGCTTGCCCGAGGCCAGGTTGCCCCCGACCGTGGCCCGGGTGCGCAGCGCCGCCGACCCGATCGAGCGGGCCGCCTGGGCCAGTGCCGGCAGCACCGCCCGCACGTCCGCGTGGGTCAGGTCGGCGCAGGTCGTCGCCCCGCCCACGATGATCTCCTGCTCGGTGAACCAGACCCCGCGCAACTCGGGGATCCGGTCGATCAGCAGGAATCCGCTCGGCCGCAGCCGGCCGGCGTTGGCCAGCACCATCAGCTCCGAGCCGCCCGCCAGCACGCGCAGGCTGGGGTCGGCGGCCAGCGCCTCGACGGCGGGCTCAAGCTCGGTCGGGCGCAGTGCGGGCACAGCTGACGGCGGCATCAAGTCTCGTGAACCGGTGGGTGCGGGTGGGTCGGGCGCCTGGCCGGGGGAGGGCAGCCGGCGGGACTACGCGTCGCCGCCGGTGGCACCCGACTTGTCGCCCGCCGGGTCGTCCGCCCAGCCGGGACCGTCGTAGATCTCCTTGCAGGTCGGGCAGATCGGGTAGCGCTTCGGATCCCGGCTGGGCACCCAGGTCTTGCCGCACAGCGCGGTGATCGGGGTGCCGAAGACCATCGCCTCGGTGATCTTGTCCTTGGGAGCGTAGTGGGAGAAGCGCTCGTGGTCGCCGTCGTCCGTGCGGTAGTCGGTCCGCTCCTCGATCAGCGTGGACGTGCCGCCCGAAACGGTCATCTCATCTACGGTGCTCATGAATCCGAGTGTAGGAGCTTGTGGCCACTCCTGTGGAGTGGTTACCGCACCCGCCCACTCCGCCGCAGGTCAGCTGGGGTGTGACGGGGCCGCGGCGGAGCAGGGCGGGGCCCGCGGACCGGCCGGGGAGGCGCTAGTTGAGCTCCGGGTCGTCCGGGAAGGTCGAGAGCAGGGCGAGACCGCCCCGCTGGCGCCGCAGCACGGTCCGCCAGCTGAGCTCCGGCGAGAGCGTGAAGGCGTCGGCCGGCGCGGCGTCCACCACGTACCAGGCGCCCTGGCCGAGCTCCCGCTCGAGCTGCCCGGCACTCCATCCGGCGTAACCCGCATAGACCCGGAAGGCCGATATCTCGGCGGCCAGCAGCTCCGGCGGCAGGTCCAGGTCCACCAGCCCCAGATCCCCGTGCACCCGGCGCCAGCCGAGCGGATCCGGGTCCTCGCCGCGCGGCAGCGCCCGCAGCTCGGCCAGGCCCAACGCGGAGTCCAACGCCACCGGGCCGCCCTGGAAGACCATCGGCATCGGCCCGGCCAGCTCGCTCCAGGCGGGGAGCACCTCGTGTACGGGCACCGTGGTCGGACGGTTGATCACCACGCCGAGGGTGCCGTCGGTGTCGTGGTCGAGCACGAGCACCACGGTGCGGTCGAAATTGGGGTCGACCAGCAACGGCGTCGCCACCAGCAGACGGCCGGTGAGCTCAGTGTCGGACATTCGCTACACCCATGGAGTACATACTGACAGGCAATTCGACACGTGTGCGGCGTTGGGCACAGCCGGTGCGTCTCTGGCAGACTGGCATCCTGTGCGACCGCTCACGAGAACACGCACCAGGAGCCATGACTAGTTCAGCAACTACCCTGCCCCGCCCCGCCGAACCGAACGAGTCCTTCGACTCCACGGACCTGATCCGGGTTACCGGGGGCACGCCGCTCACCGGCGAGGTGACCGTGCGCGGGGCCAAGAACCTGGTCCCCAAGGCCATGGTGGCGGCTCTGCTCGGCAGCGGCCCGAGCCTGCTGCGCAACGTGCCTCAGATCAGCGACGTGCGGATCGTCACCGGTCTGCTCGAGGCGCACGGCGTCCAGGTGCGGGCCGGCGAGCAGCCCGGCGACCTCGTCCTCGACCCGTCCTCGGTGGACCGTGCCGACCATGCGGAGATCGCCGCGCACGCGGGAGAGAGCCGCATCCCGATCCTGCTGTGCGGCCCGCTGCTGCACCGGATCGGGCACGCGTTCATCCCCGACCTCGGCGGCTGCCGCATCGGCGACCGCCCGATCGACTTCCACCTCGACGCGCTGCGCGCGTTCGGCGCGGTGGTCGACAAGCGCCCGGAGGGCCTGCACATCGAGGCCCCGCACCGGCTGCGCGGCACGAAGATCACCCTGCCGTACCCGAGCGTGGGCTCCACCGAGCAGGTGCTGCTGACCGCGGTGCTGGCCGAGGGCGTGACCGAGCTGCGCAACGCGGCCACCGAGCCGGAGATCCAGGACCTGATCGCGGTGCTCCAGAAGATGGGCGCGATCATCTCCACCCTGGACAACCGGGTGATCCACATCACCGGCGTGGACCGGCTCGAGGGCTACAGCCACCGTGCCCTGCCGGACCGGCTCGAGGCCGCCTCCTGGGCCTGCGCGGCCCTGGCCACCGGCGGCGACATCCTGGTCCGCGGCGCGCTGCAGGGCCCGATGATGACCTTCCTCAACGTCTTCCGCCGGGTCGGCGGCGCGTTCGAGGTCGAGGACGAGCCGGGCAACTGGGGCATCCGGTTCTGGCACCCCGGCGGCCCGCTCAGCGCCCTGGCGCTGGAGACGGACGTGCACCCCGGCTTCCAGACCGACTGGCAGCAGCCGATGGTGGTCGCGCTCACCCAGGCGCAGGGCCTGTCGATCGTGCACGAGACGGTGTACGAGAAGCGGCTCGGGTTCACCAAGGCGCTGACCGACATGGGCGCGCAGATCCAGCTCTACCGGGAGTGCCTGGGCGGCACCCCGTGCCGGTTCGGCCAGCGCAACTTCATGCACTCCGCGGTGATCTCCGGACCGACCAAGCTGCACGCGACCGACCTGGAGATCCCGGACCTGCGGGCCGGCTTCTCCTACCTGATCGCGGCGCTGGCGGCCCAGGGCACCTCGAGCGTGCACGGCATCTCGCTGATCAACCGGGGCTACGAGGACTTCGGCCGCAAGCTGGCCGACCTCGGCGCCCAGGTGGAGTTCCCGGCCTGAGCGCCGCAGGGCTCTTGTTCGATCCTCAGCGCCGTACGGCGGTCCTCGGTTGACCGCCGTGCGGCGCTGACTCGTCTGCCGTGCGGCGCTGACTCGTCTGCCGCACAGCGGAATGCCCGGGAATCGGCCGGGCGTTGCGGCTGATATGACCCAGACTCAGATGCGTGCGACGGTGGCCGCGAAGGCGGGCGGACCCGAGGTCCTCGAGTACCGGGAGGTCCCGGTCCCCCGCCCGGGCCCCGGCCAGGTGCTGGTGCGGGTGGCGGCTGTGGGCGTCAACTTCATCGACACCTACCTGCGCTCCGGCGTCTACCCGCGCTCGTTCCCGACCATCCTCGGCAGCGAGGGCGCGGGCACGGTCGAGGAGCTCGGCGAGGGCGTGTCGCAGGTGGCCGTGGGCGACCGCGTCGCCTGGGCCGACGGCAACACCGGCGCGTACGCCGAGTTCGACGTGGTCGCGGCCGACCGCCTGGTGGCCGTCCCCGAACGGGTCGAGCTCGAGACCGCCGCGGCGGCGATGCTCCAGGGCATGACCGCCCACTACCTGATCAACTCGACCTGGCCGCTCAAGGCCGGCGAGACCGCGCTGATCCACGCCGCGGCCGGCGGTATGGGACAGGCGCTGACCCAGCTGGCCAAGGCCAAGGGCGCGCGAGTGATCGGTACGACGTCCAGCGCGGAGAAGGAGCGGATCGCCCGAGCGGCCGGCGCCGACGAGGTCATCCGGTACACCGAGGTCGACGACCTCGCCGCCGAGGTGCGCCGGCTGACCGACGGCAAGGGCGTGGACGTGGTCTACGACGGCGTCGGCGCCTCCACCTTCGACGCCTCGCTCGCCTCGCTGCGCAAGCGCGGCCTGCTCGCCCTCTACGGCGGCGCCTCCGGCCAGGTCCCGCCGGTCGACCCGCAGCGGCTCAACCGCGCCGGCTCGGTCTTCCTGACCCGCCCGACCCTGACCGACTACGTCGAGACCCGCGAGGATCTCGCCTGGCGCTCGAGCGAGATCCTGGCCGCGGTGGCCGCGGGCGACCTGGCCGTGAACATCGGCGCCCGCTTCCCGCTGAGCCAAGCCGCCGACGCGCACACGGCGCTCAGCGGCCGGGCGACCACCGGCAAGGTCCTGCTGCTGCCGTAGCGGCGGACGGCGGACGTGCTGCGGGTGCGCGCGGCGCCGGCAGGGTCCTGCTGCCGATGCCGCCGCACGCCGCCGTCGCAAGCCACTGCGTCCTGCTGACGGCCCGTTACTTGGCCGTCGCGGCCACGTTCTTCACCGCGGCCGCGACGGAGGAGGCGACTTCGGGGTCGAACACCGACGGCACGATGAAGTTGGCGTTGAGCTCGTCCTCGTGCACGACGTCGGCCAGCGCCCGGGCCGCCGCGACCAGCATCTCCGGCCGGATGTCGTGACTCTGCGCGTCCAGCAGACCGCGGAAGAAGCCGGGGAAGGCCAGCACGTTGTTGATCTGGTTCGGGTAGTCGCTGCGCCCGGTGGCCACCACCGCGGCGTGTTCGCGGGCCTCGCCCGGGTCCACCTCCGGGTCCGGGTTGGCCAGCGCGAACACGATCGAGTGCGGCGCCATCGTGGCGATGTCCTCACCGGTGAGGATGTTCGGCGCGGACACGCCGATGAACACGTCCGCCCCCGCCAGCGCCTCGCGCAGGCTGCCCGCGTAGCCGGCCGGGTTGGTGTGCTCGGCCACCCAGCGCAGGTCCGAGCCCTCGGGTCCGAGGTCGTCCCGCCCCGAGTGCACCACGCCGCGGTAGTCGGCGACGGTGATGTCCTTGGCCCCGGCGTCGAGCAGCAGCTTGATCACCGCCGTGCCCGCGGCGCCCGCGCCCGAGCAGGCGATGCGCACCGCGGCGAGGTCCTTGCCCACCACCCGCAGCGCGTTGGTCAGCGCGGCCAGGACGACGATGGCGGTGCCGTGCTGGTCGTCGTGGAAGACCGGGATGTCGAGGTCCTCGCGCAG
Organism: Actinospica robiniae DSM 44927; assembly: GCF_000504285.1. Lineage (NCBI taxonomy): Bacteria > Bacillati > Actinomycetota > Actinomycetes > Catenulisporales > Actinospicaceae > Actinospica > Actinospica robiniae. Next base: position 5,482,567 of record NZ_KI632511.1, read on the forward strand.
CCGGCGCTCGATCTCGAAGCAGCGCGGCGCGGAGATGTCCTCCAGGTTGATCCCGGCGAACCCCGGCGCGATGGCCTTGACCGTCCGGATGATCTCCTCGGTGTCCTGCGTGTCGAGGCAGATCGGCCAGGCGTCGATGCCGGCGAAGCGCTTGAACAGCGCGGCCTTGCCCTCCATCACCGGGAGCGCGGCCATCGGCCCGATGTTGCCCAGCCCGAGCACCGCCGACCCGTCGGTGACCACGGCCACCGAGTTGCGCTTGATGGTCAGCCGCCGCACGTCCTCCGGGTTCTCCGCGATGGCCTTGCACACCCGCGCCACGCCCGGGGTGTAGGCCATGGACAGGTCGTCGCGGTTGCGCAGCGGCACCTTCGAGGCCATCTCGATCTTGCCGCCGAGGTGCAGCAGGAAGGTGCGGTCCGAGACACGCCCGACCTCGACCCCCTCGATCACCTTGAGGCCGTCGGTGATCTGCGCCGCGTGCGCGCTCGAGTAAGCGGCGATGGTGACGTCGATGCGCAGCCGGTCGTTGCCCGAGCCCGAGACGTCGAGCGCGGTGATCTCGCCCCCGGCGTCCTCCACGGTACGGGTCAGCTTGGAGACCGCGTTGCCTCGTGACGGCGCCTCGAGGCGGACCGTGTAGGAGTAGGAGGCGTTGGGCTGGGTCGTCATCGGGGTCGTGCCTTCTTCCTGCGCCGCTGCTGGTAAGAGCGTCGCTCTCCTGATTCGCGTTCCAGCCCATGTTCCCACGCGTACGGCGGCCCGCGGGCGACAAATCGGCGGATGTGAGCGTAGTCTCGCCGACGTGCACGCAGGGGACTGGCTGAGGCGGGGCAGGGCGGAGCGGGCGGGGGCGACGGGGGAGGCCGGGGGTGAATCGTCGGCGGGAGCCGCCGGCGACGCGGCCGGCCTTGCGGTCGGCACCGTGGCCGGCGCACCCGGAGGGGGCCTCCTCATATCGCTCATACCCGGCGACGGGTGGTCGCTGGCCGTGGCGAAGTCGGGTCTGCTGGTTCGATCCGCCGAGTCGAAGTTCGAAGAACTCCTCACCCTCGCCGCCGACCCGCGCCCGTCAGCGAGCAAGAGCTGGGCGGCCGAAGTGAGGATGCGGGCGCTGGCCGAGAAGTCGGCGCCCCGGAAGCTGCGCGCGCTGCTCTCGGCCCTGGCGACCGCGCCCCCCGGCACGGCGCCCACAGCCGCGGGAGCCCGTGGCGCCGACGCCCGCCCGATCCTGGTCGGCCGCGAGAACACGATCGTCGCCGTGAACACGGTCGCCGCCGCCGCGCACGTGCTGGGCGAGGACGCGATCCCGGACCTCGGCAAAGTCCTGTGCAGGCTGATGGAGGAGCCGTGGACGGCGGACTCCACCAGCATCCGCGACGCGTGCTCGGGAGCGCTGACCGCGATAGGCACGGAAGCAGCCTTCGAGGAACTGAAAGCAGCGGTGCCCAGAGCGCAGACGAAGGCGCAGCGGGAGATGCTGCTGCTGTGTCTGAGCAGAATGCCGTGGTCGGCGAAAGACGCGAGGGCCGCCGGCGCGAGCATGGCTGAGCTCGTCGTGCCGGCGCACGGCCTAGACGCAGCCGGCAGACGGGAACTGACGGCACACCACCGGAACTTCGAACTGGCGCTGCGTGAGGACGGAAGCGTCAGCCGCAGAACGCTGGACGACGCGGAGGTCGTGGAGAACGCGGCGGCAGACAGAGTTCTGCGTGCGGAAACGCGGGCGATCAGCGCGACGTACCGCAAGGAGATAGCGCGCGTCGAAGCGCTGCTCGCGACAGAGCACTCGTGGTCGTCGGCGACCTGGCGGAAGCTGTACCTGGACCACCCGATCACCCGCGCCGTCGCCTCGCGCCTGATCTGGCGGCTCACCCTGGACGAGACCGCCGGCGGCGCTGCGACCGGGCAGCCGAGCTGGACCCACGCCGGGCCCGCCGCAATCAACGACGCCCGACCCGACGCCGTCGCTGATGCCGGCAACATCGCAGGCACCTCCGCCCGGACCATGGCAGGCGGCCACGCCAACGCGGAAGCGACGGCCGATACAGGCGCACACATGCCCGGAGCTCGCCCCAGGATCGGCTTCCCATTCGGCGCCGGTGCCAGGTCTCGCAGCCATGCCGCCGGCTCCCCCGTCGGCCGAACCGTCGACGTCATTCCCGCCTGGAATCCCGTCGGTCTCCTGCGTGTCATAAACGCGCAGCAGCAGAGCACGGATGCCACCTTCCCCTGGCCGGACGGCGTCGTCAGCGTCCAACTCTGGCACCCTCGCGAAGCAGCCCCCGAAGACCTGGCCGCGTGGCGAGTCGCGTTGCGCGGACTGCCCTTCGACCAGCCGTTCCAGCAGATTGAGCGCGACTTCGTCGCGAGCGAGAGCGACCCGGAGAAGACGGAGTTCGACCAGTTCGTCGGCGAAGTGACGGACACGTCCTCATGGGAGACGGCGTTGGCCGAGCTCCCTTGGGCTGCAGCGACGAAGGCAGGCGGGAAGACCTCCGACCGAGAGGACCTGGTCCACCGGGAGTTCCCCGGGGAGAAGGTCACGGCCACAGCCATGTTCACGCGCCTCACCACCCCCGTGCGGCCGCTCGCACTCGCCGACGCCCTCCCCGACCGCATCCGCCTCGGCGCGGCCTGGATCCACCGCACGGACGACAAGAACCGCACGCCCCTCCCCCTATCCGCCGTCTCCGCCAGACTCGTCTCCGAAGTCGAGCGCGATCTCCATGTACTGATGAGCCCTGCGACCGACGTCGCCGCCGGCCTCCTTCATCGCGCGCACACCGCAACACCCGACGACGGCCCTACCGACGCAGTGCCCGAGTAGGCCCGCCACTGTCCACCACCTTCAATTCGATCAACGAGCCTTGTTTCGGACCAGTGCCCTAAAACCGCATATTTCCTCTCTGCTCTCAGCAGATCTGCCCACAGCAGAAAAGCCCGCGCATACCACTCCGCGGCAGTCAGACTTGAGTCATGACTCACTTCACTTTCGACGACGAACTCGCGCATCAGCTGTTCAACCAGCGGATCGTCTTCCTCGGCCGCGAGATCGACGACGGGCTGGCCGAGCGCGTCTGCGCTCAACTTCTCGTCCTCTCGGCGCAGGACCCGCGCGCGGACATCAGCATGTTCATCAACAGTGTCGGCGGCTCGGTCACCGCCGGCCTGGCGGTCTACGACACCATGCAGTTGATCCCCAACGACCTCGCCACCATCGTCACCGGGCTCGCGGCGGGCATGGGCCAACTGCTCCTCACCGCGGGGACGGCCGGCAAGCGCTCCGCCCTGACCAACGCTCGCGTGCTGATGCACCAGCCCGCAGCAGGTGTCGGCGGAACCGCGGCCGACATCGCGACCCGCGCCAAGAGCCACGAACACGCGAAATCGACGGTCCGCAGGATCATCGTCGAGCACACCGGCCAGCCCGAAGCGGCAATCGAACGCGACAGCGAGCGCGACCGCTGGTTCACAGCCGAACAGGCGCGCGAGTACCGCTTAGTCGACCGCGTCGTGACGGCGCTGAAGGACATCCGGTCGCCCGAGCCGTCCCGAAGGGTGGGCCTGTGACGAAGCGACCGGATGGCGTGCACACCCGCCAGAGGCGGTTAGGTGTGCGGGGCGCGATCGGCTAGGCAGCCAAGCAGAGTGAGTCCCTGCCTTGGAGCGCCATCGCAGCGGCCGTACTTGTCAAAGCGGCCGTACCTGTCAAAGCGACAGTGCTTGCCACAGCGACCGTACTTGCCACAGCGACAGTGCTTGTCTCAGCCCGCGAGTACTGCGGGACGCCGACCACAAGCGCTGCGGCAGCTGCCGCGGCACGCTCGTACTCGACCAGCCGCACCTGCACTCTCACCAGCAACTCCGTCATGCTGATGCCGAGAGCCCGCGTCGCCGCCGCGAGCATCTCGGACGACGCCTCTTTACGTCCGCGCTCGATTTCCGAGAGGTACGGCATCGAGATCCGAGCCACGTCCGCGACATCCTGAAGGGTGCGATGCCTGGTCTGACGGACCTCGCGCAGCACTTCGCCGACGACGTCGCGCCACAGCGGCTCACGAGAAGCGCCGCGGCTGCGGCGCTCGCCCTCGGGGGTGACGGCAAGGTCGGCAGGTGGCGCGGCGGCTGCAACTACCGCAAGGGGGACGGCGCTGGGGCATGCTTCGGGGGGCCCGCTGTTGGGATTGGGCATCGTGACCTCCTTGGCACCGACTCCGCTTTCGGCCTCATCGGCCATGAAACTCAGCGTAGATCGCGACCGGCTCTTGGGGAGGGCGCACGGCTTGATCTCTCTCTGCTGTCAGCGAACAACGCCGGCAGCGATCCGCCGGCTCTCAACGCCCAGCGTCAGCGGAGGCCGCCGGAGCCGGCTTGGGCGAGGTCGGCGCGGACTTCGTCGGCTACGGGGTCGGAGACGGACTCGTACAGTTCCAGCGATTGCTGCCAGAGGGGCAGCGCGATGTCGACCGCGCCGGCGTTGTAGTGGGCTTTGGCGAGGCTTTGCAGCGCCAGGGCCTGGCCGGGTACGTCGCCGAGTTCGCGGCTGAGGGTGAGCGAGCGCTTGAGGTAACCGATGGCTGCTTGCTGGTCCTGCAGCTGGATGTACACGTCGCCCAGGTTGTTCAACGTCGTCACGGTCAGCTGGCGGTTTCCGAGTTCCTCGACGATCGAGAGTGCTCGGTGGAGGTACGGCTCGGCTTCGGCGGGGCGGCGGGAGCCTACGTAGATGCAGCCGATGTTCAGGCAGCTCATGCCGACGCCGAGACGATCTCCCAGCTCCTCGCGGATGCGGGTGGCGCGCTCGAGGCAGCGCATCCCCTCTTCCGGGTCGCCGAGGCGGTGGTATGCGCCGCCCATGTTGTTCAGCGCGATCGCCTGGCCGGTCAGGTCGTCGAGCTCGATGCGGATCTCGAGAGAGCGCTCGAAGCAGTTCAGCGCCTTGCGGTCGGATTCCTCCCAGTAGAAGTACACGAAGCCGAGGTTGTTGTGCATCCACGCTTCGCCGACGCGGTCGGCTGCTTCCGCTGCGGCGGCCAGGCCGGTCTGGTGGGTGACCGTCCAGTCGGCGAGGTGGCGGCGCAGGTTGTAGAAGCCGAGCAGGGCGGCGGCGAGCTTCCAAGCGTTCTCGCGGCAGCCGTGGTCGGCGGCCGACTGGACTGCGGCGCTGAGGTTGGCGCGCTCCGCGTCGCACCAGGCCAGGGCCTGCTCGTGCACGCCGAACTCGATCGGCGGGCAGGACCACGGCCGCGGGTCGACGGGGACGGGCCTGGCTTGCGGCGCCAGCCAGGCGTTCGCGTTGGCGGCGGTGGCCACGTACCAGCCGGTCAGCCGAGCTACGGCGATTTTGCGGACGGCCTCGTCCTCGTCGCGGCGGACTTGCTCGGCGGCGTAGAGGCGGACCAGGTCGTGCATGCGGTAGCGGTCAGGGGTGGGAGATTCGAGAAGGTGGCCGTCGACGAGGGTTTCCAGCACCTTTTCCGCGCGCCTCGCCGAGACGCCGAACAGTGCGGCTGCTGCCGGCAACGAGATGTCGGGGCCGGTCGCCAGGCCGAGGAGGCGGAACGCGCGGGCGGCCGACGGGACGGCGTCGCTCTCGGTCTTCGCCAACGCGGCGTAGCTGACCTGGAAACTGGCACGCGCGGCCAGATCGCCGATCTCCAGCTCATCGAGCCTTCTGCGCTTGTCGCGGAGGCGGTGGGCGAGGGTCGAGACGCGCCAGTTCGCCCGCGCGGCGAGGCGTGCGCCGGCGATGCGCAGTGCCAGCGGGATTCCGCCGCAGGCTCGCAGCAGCTCTCCGGTCGCTTCGGGCTCGGCGGCGAGCCTTGACGCGCCGGCGAGTTGGGCCAGCAGCGTCCACGCCTCGTCGTCGGGCAGGGATTCGAGGCCCAGCTTGTACGCGCCCGGGAGTTCGGCCATGCGATTGCGGCTGGTGACGAGCACGGCGCAGGTGTTGGCGGCCGGTAGCAGGGGGCGGATCTGCTCGACGTCGCGGGCGTTGTCCAACAGCAGCAGCATGCGGGAGCGGCTCAGGAGGCTGCGAAACAATGCCGCGCGCTCGTCGAGGCGGGGCGGGATCGTGGCCGAGTCCGCGCCGAGCACGCGCAGCCACTCTTCGAGCACGTCTTCGGGCGTGCGGGCTTGGGAATCGCAGGCGCCGAGGAGGTCGACGTAGAGCTGTCCGTCCGGGAACTCGGCCGCGACGAGGTGCGCGACGTGCACGGCGAGCGTGGTCTTGCCGAGGCCGCCGCCTCCGGTGACGGCCGCGATCGGAAGTTGGCCCGGGTCGCCCGATCCCGGCGTGAGGGCGGCGCGGATGCGAGTGATCTGTTCGAGCCGGCCGGTGAAATCGCTCGTGGTGGGCGGCAGTTGCGCTATGCGGGCGGCTATCGGGGCCGCGCCGGCAAAGGGATTCTGACCGAACCGGGTAGCGGCGGCAGGGCTCGGCGAAGCCGGAACAGCCTTCGACGATAGAGAACCTGTGAGGATTCCGGTACGAGCACCGCCGCGCGCGATCGTCTGAGCAGGGTCGGCGTCTCCGTCGCGGTCGTCGTCCCCGGCGCCAGAAGCGGTAGCGGTGAGGGTGGCGGCACCGTCGAGCGCCATGGCCTCGACCTCTGCCGACGCGTCGGCGACGGCGGCGTCGTCTCCGCCGAGGCCCTGAGCAGCGTGGGCCAGCTCGAGCAGCGTCATCAGTGGACTGACATCGACGTCGTAGCGCGTGGCGAGTGACGCCAGGGCGTCCGGCGTGATCAGGCGCTTGCCGTTGAGCCAGCGTTCCCATGACGCGCGGCTGTAGTGGGTCTGCGCCCCGAGCTGGGTGAGCGTGAGGCCTCGGGCGTCCTTGAGCGCGCGCAGTTCCTGCGCCAACCGTCGTGCGGCCGGCCCGATTCCCTCCGGCAACTGTGACCCACTGGTGCCCACCATGACCTCAAGCCCTTCAGCGAAGTCTGCTCAGCAGACATCTGCAGATCGGCTCGCCGAGAATAACACAGGGCGCGACGCTGGTATCCACGGATTGTAATGCTCCCTTACCAAGTCCGATCCTCACCGGACGGAGCGGCGCCGTTCACGCCGCGGCGAGGACGTCGCCAGTACCGCCACACCAGCACGGCCGCGGCCAGGAGCGCGCCGGCCGCGAGCGGGGTCGCCTCCGACCCGTGGTAGCCGCGGATCTCGTGCACGAGAAGCAGGATGCCGAGCGTCGTGATGATCGGCCCGAACGCCAGCAGCGGCACCGCCATGAGTTTGGCCAGCTTGGCCCGGCGGTTCCAGACCATCACGGCCTCGCCGACGACCGGGACGGCCCGCCACGGCGTCGTGCGGAGCGCCCACGCCGGCACCTGCGGACCGTTGTAACTGCGCGAGATCCGCTTGACGACGGAACGGACCCGCCAGACCACCCACCATCCGGCCGCGGTGGTGACCAGCCCGAACGCAGTCAGCAGCAGTCCCATCATCGCTCGCAACCCTCACATCGCAGACAAACCCTCACAGGCGTCTAGTGAAAGGTGCTTCGGCGTATTGCGCAAGTCCCCGCACACCACCCCCGCCGGGCCGCCGGGCCCTTGACGGGCACGGCCCGCCGACCGGCGAGGGAAGGGCGGCGGCGCATGATTCAGCCGCCGGAGGGCATGCGGCATTGTCCGCACCCTGCGACGAACGATGTGAGGAGTTCGAACATGGGAGTCATCGCCGCCGTGCTCTTCGGCATCGCGTTCTTCCTCAACGGCACCAAGACCTCCACCGATGTCTGGTTCAGTCCCACTAGCCTGATGCTCGCGGGCCTGTGCTGCCTGGCCCTGCACCTGCTGGGCGTCGGTACGGGCTGGTACTCGCGCCGCCGCTGAGCGGTCTGAACACGAATGGCGCGCGGACCGGCCGGTCCGCGCGCCATTCGTGTTCAGACGAGGGAGTAGCAGTGAAGAAGCTCAGCGCCGGCATCGTCCTCTACCAACTGACCGACGCGCGGCTGCAGGTGCTGCTCGTGCACCCGGGCGGTCCGTTCTGGGCCAAGAAGGACCTCGGCGCGTGGTCGATCCCCAAGGGCGAGTACGAAGAGGGGCACGACCCGCAGGCCGCAGCCCTGCAGGAGCTTCGCGAGGAGACGGGTCTCGTGCTCGCCGACGTCGAGCTCATCCCGCTCGAGACGGTCCGGCAGAGCGGCGGCAAGGTCGTCACGGCATGGGCGGCGCAGCAGGACTTCGACGTGACGACGCTGGTCAGCAACACGTTCGAGCTCGCGTGGCCGAAGGGGACGGCGCCGCGCGAGTTCCCAGAGGTCGATCGGGCCCAGTGGTTCGAGCCGCGGGAGGCCCGCCGGAAGCTGGTCACGGCACAGGCGGCGTTCGTGGACCGGCTGATCGCGAAGCTGCGCGAAGCAGGCCACGAAGTCGCCGATGGATGACCGGGGGAGACAGCTCGGCTGCGACGCCCAAGTGCAGGGCGCCGCAGCCGAGAGGAACGCGTCTTCTAGCCGAAGACTAGAACCTGAACCACCCGAAGGACTCCAGGAACGCGAGGTTGGGCGAACCGACGCCGGTGGCGAGGTCGTAGCCCTTCGTCGCGGGCAGGCCCTCGTCGGCGTTGTACTGCACCAGACGGAACGCTCCGGCGAACGCGTTGCCCGCCGGGTACTCGAAGATCACCGAGTCGACCTTCGAGTTGCCGATCTGACGCGGGCTGCCGGTCACGTCCGTGGCCAGCGAGGCGCGCAGGTAGATCGACGGGTTGGCGAACCCGATCGGGCCGCCCTGCGCCTGCTGCGCGTCGGCGAGGACACCGGCCCAGGACGGGGCCGAGACCGAGGTGCCGCCGTAGCCCGCCTCCGAGTAGACACCGTCGGTCGTCTGGCCGACCTGCGTGCTGCTGAAGTACAGGTCACCGTTGAGCGAGATGTCCGGGATGGTGCGCTTGGGCGAGGTCTTGGAGCCGTCCGGGAGCGTGGTGGACAGCTTCTTCGGCACGACCCAGGTCTGGTACCACGGCTGCGGCTCGGTCTGGCTGATGCCGCCGCCGCCGCCGAACGTGGTGCCCTCGACCGCCCAGGAGGCCGAGCCCGGCGCGGTACGCCCGCTGCGCTCGTCACCCATCGCGGTCTCGAAGCCGTAGCCGCCCTGCTTGTTCAGGCCCAGAGCGGTGCCGCCGACCGCGGTCACCCACGGGGAGGACGTCGGCCAGTCGACCGACGGCCCGACGACCGTCGGGTCGCAGTTGAGGCCGGTGGAGACCGAGAAGGAGTCGTTGTTCATGCAGTCGCCGGTGGAGAAGTCGAAGGCGATACCCTCGACGGCACCCTGCTCGAACACCTGGTTGTAGGCCGCCTCGAGCGACGGGTCCAGGTTGCCGGCGGTCGAGTAGATCGACTCGCCCCACGAGTTCGAGACGATGTCGGCCAGGTGGTTGTCCACGATCTCGGCCTCGGCGGCGAGCAGGTCGCTGTCGAAGCACGAGTTGGCGGCCACCGTGACGACCTTGGCGGCCGGCGCGAGGCCGTGCGCCATCTCGACGTCCAGAGCCTCCTCGGAGTTGTCGCCGAAGCCGCAGACGTCTTCATTCGTCCACTGCGACGGGGTGCTCACCTCGGAGTACTGGCCGGGCGCGAACGGCTTGTCGCCGTGGTTGACCGAGTACTGGTCCGCGTCGGCCTCCATGGTGGAGGAGCCGTACCAGTTCACGATCGCGATCGTGGCGCCCTTGCCGGTCAGCTTGGACTGGGTGACCCCGTAGGCCTGGCGCAGCTCGGACGGAACCATCGAGCACTGCGCGAGCGTGGAGGGGTTCGAGTACCCGGCCGGGACCGCGGGCGCCGTGGACGGCGCCTTCTTCTGGCCGTAGTAGTCCGAGCAGGACGGGTCGTTGTTCGACGGGGCCTTGCCCGTGGACTCCGACATGGTCACCGCGTGGGTGGTGGCCTGGGCCAGCCCGGACACGCCCGAGACCGCGCTCGCGACCGAGGACGGGATCCGCACGTTCTGCTGCGGGGCGTGCAGCGTGCCATCCGACGTCTTGTAGTTGTGCATCGACGTGGAGAAGGCCTTGGGCACGTCGGCCGCCGCGCCCTTGACGTCGATCCAGTGCTCGTTCGTGGAGGTGACGGTGAATCCGGCACCCTTCAGCCACGCGGTGACCGCCGAGATCTGACTCGACGTCGCCCCGTACCGCGCCTCGGCCTGGGAGGCTGAGAGGAAGTGGCGGTAGAGGGAGCTGGTCGGGTCGGATACCGCCTGGGCGTAGGCGGCCAACCCGGAGGCGTTCTGCCCGGCCAGGTAGACCCGGAAAGACAGCTGCGTCGCAGACGAGGTCTGTCCCTGGTCCGCGGAAGCGGTCGCGTAGCTCGGGCTGCTGCCGGCCAAGGTGGTGGCAGCAGCCTGGTCGGCGCTGGCCGGGCCCGCGGCCGCGAACCCGGTGGTGAGGGCGGCCAGGACGACGGAGATGGCCGTCGTCGAGGCGATCCGCCGGTGGCGCCGTTGTACGGCTGAACTCATGGGGCGCGATTCCCTTCCATTGAGGACGAGATGCACTTAATGTCCGGTTGGTTGCCATATCCGTGTGCTCATTTGGACAGGCATCGGCTATTTATATGGAGCCGCCCCAGGGAAAAGCAAGGGTTCATGAACATCCGATGGCGGAATGAAATATCCGACCGGGCCCGGCGGGACAGTACACGATGACGCTCGGCCTCCCCGGCCGCCGAGAGGCCCGGCCCGTTGGGCCGAACGGGTCAGGGCTCGGCGAGTCGCGGACCTGGGGCGCAGCACCGGTCCCGCAGGCTTGGCTCGTGGAGCATCCCGATCAGGTCGCGGAAGGCGCGGGGCCGTTCGTCACCCGGGTCCGCCGGCGGTTCGACGACGGCGCCGTCGCCACGTGGGAGTCGAGGACGGCGCGCAAGCGCGGGACTCTGTCCGTGCGCGCGGCGGGGCATCGGGCGCTCCAGCGCCACGCGGACGGGACAACGCTCGACCGCTTGCGCCGCCTCAACGCCATCGCCTCAAGCGCGTTCACCATCGGCGGCGGCCTGTTCGCCCTCGGCGCGGTGCTGACTCAGCTCTCGGTCGTCGGCCCGACCGCGGGCGCCTGCGTCTACTTCGCCGGCGGGCTCTTCTTCAACACCGGCGGCTACGCGTCGCTTCTGCAGACGATCAACGCGCCGCGACCGGCACCTGACGGCGCTTCACTTCGATCCGGCCGGTGGCGCTGGTGGCGATACGAGCCGTCACGGATCGACTGGCTCAGCGCCTTCGTGCTGTTCCTGGGCACGCTCGTGTTCGGCGTCAACCTGCTCGACTCGTTCCTCCAGGGCCTCACCGCCCGACAGGTCAACCGACTGATCTGGGCCCCCGACATCGTCGGCTGCGTGCTGTTCCTGGCCTCCGGCCACCTCGCCGTCACAGAGGTCTGCCATCGCGCGAGGCCCTGCCTGTGCACGCGCAGCCTCGGCTGGTGGATCGTCGGCGTCAACCAGCTCGGCTCGGTGCTGTTCATGGTCTCGGCGCTGGCCGCCTTCACCCGCCCGGACACCGGCAGCCTGGTCAACGCGGACATCGCCGACTGGGGCACGTTCGCCGGAGCGCTGTGCTTCTCGATCGGCGGAATCCTCCAATTCTCCGAGCGGCCGTGACGTCGCGGTCGTCCGCGCCGCGAGCTGGCATCATGAACGGATGACCGACCGCGTTCTCGCCGCCTGTGACGGCGCCTGCAAGCGCAATCCCGGACCTGCCGCCTGGGCGTGGGTGATCGCCCGCGAAGCGGACGGCGGCCCCGGCCGGTGGGCTGCCGGGCCGCTCGGCAGCGCCACGAACAACATCGCCGAACTGACCGCGCTGGAGCAGCTGCTCGACTCGGTCGACCCCGATGTGGCGCTGGAAGTGCGCATGGACTCCCAGTACGCGATGAACGCCGTCACGGCCTGGCTGCCCGGGTGGCGCAAGCGGGGCTGGAAGACGGCCTCCGGGACCCCGGTGGCCAATCGCGATCTCGTCGTGCGCATCGACGCGCTGCTCGCCGGGCGCGACGTGAAGTTCGTCTACGTGCCGGCGCACCAGGCCGGAGGCGATCCGCTCAACGCCTTCGCGGACGAGGCGGCCAGCGACTGCGCCGTCAGCCAGAACGCGGCCTCCGGGGCCCTGACGGCCGAGAAGGCGCGTCTGCTGGCCGTGCCGGCGGTCACCGCCGTACCCAAGGCCGGCGCGACCCGCACGTCCGCGGCCAAGCCGAGCCAGGGCTCGGCCCCCAGATCGATCTCGGCGAAGTTCGCCGGCACCTGCGGTTGCGGCCGGCGCTACGCCGCCGGCGAGAAGATCGCGAAGGGGCCGAAGGGCTGGGGCCACCTGGAGTGCGCCGCCGGCTGAGAACCGCGCGAACACGGCCCGCGACCTCTTCAACAGCTTGTGTCGATCCGATACGGTCGGAAACGTGCTTCCAGTCGATATCGAAGTCCTGCTGGTTCCCGGCCGACCCACTCTGCGCGGCAGCATGCTGCTGACCGCCGTCAGCAACCCCGATCTGAAGACGAACAAGGCGCACGTCGCCCTCCACCGCGTCTCGCTCGACGGCGGCGCGCGTCCGTGGACGCACGGGCCGCACGACTCGGCCCCGGCGATCTCGCCGGACGGCCGCTGGGTCGCGTTCCTGCGCAGCGGAGACGGGGAGGGCGCGGACGGGCGTCCGCAGCTGCACGTCATCCCGGCCGACGGCGGTGACGCCAAGCGGATCACGGCGCTCCCGCTCGGTGTCGAGAACCCGGTGTGGGCGCCGGACTCGCGGCGGATCGCCTTCCTCGCGCGCGTGCCCGAAGCCGGCCGCTACGGCACCCCGGACGGCGCCGGCGAGACCGCGGAGACCCCTGCGGAGGCGCCGCGGCGGATCACTCGGATGGACTACCGGATCGACAACATCGGCTTCCTGCGCGATCGGATGAAGCGGCTGTTCGTCGTCGACGCGTTCGAGACCGCGGACGCCACCGACCTCAAGCCCCTGACCGACGACGGCTTCGACGCCGAAGACCCCGCGTGGACCCCTGACGGCGCCCGGATCGTCTTCACCGCGCCGCCGGAGTGGGGCGCGGCGGAATCCTCCACCCAGCACATCTGCGCGATCCCGGCCGACGGCGGCGAGGCCGAGGTGATCGTCACGTGCCCCGGATCGTCGGCGTACCCGGTGTTCGGCGACGACGGCACTCTGTACTTCTACTGCGCGTCCCACGAGGAGCACTTCGAGGCCTCGCACACCGGGCTCTACGCGGCCGTCCCGCGCTTCGGCGAAGGGCCGGTCGAGCCACGCCGCCTGACCGAGATCGAGACCGTAGACTGCGAGTACGCGTCCGGCCCGCCGGTGCCCAGCGGCGACGAAGTCCTCGTCGCGGTCCGCAACCGTGGTGCGATCGAGCTGCGCGCCGTCCCCGTCGATGCCGACCTCGCACAGCTGAAAGAGCTGCGCGTGGTCTACGCGGACCGGACCGCCGTTCGCGCCTTCGCCGCAGACGGCCAGGTGATCGTTGCGGTAGTGGCCACGCCGGAGAGCGCAGGCGACGTAATCGTGCTCGGCGAAAACGACATCCGTACCCTGACGGACTACTCCGAGCCGCTGCGAAGCAGGGGTCTTCGTCCGGTCGAAGAGCTGAACGCGACCGCCCCGGACGGCTACCCGGTGCACGGATGGCTGGTGCTTCCAGAGGGAGAAGGACCGCACCCGGTGCTCCACGTCGTGCACGGCGGCCCGTTCGCCCAGCAGGAATGGGGAGTGTTCGACGAGGCGCAGGTCTACGCCTCCGCCGGCTACGCCGTGGTGCTCGGCAACCCGCGCGGATCCGCCGGCTACGGCCAGACCCACGGCTGGGCGATCACCCACGGATTCGGCACCGTCGACGTCGACGACACCCTCGCGCTGCTCGACGCCGCACTCGAACGCCCCGAGATCGACGCGTCGCGCGTCGGCCTGATGGGCGGCTCATACGGCGGATTCATGACCAGCTGGCTCGCATCCCACCACGGCGAGCGCTTCCGCGCGGCCTGGAGCGAGCGAGCGGTGAACGCCTGGGACTCGATGCTCGGCAGCTCCGACATCGGCTACACGTTCGTCGACGCCTACATCGGCACCGACCCCGAAGTCATGCGCGACCGCAGCCCGCTCTACCACGCGCACAAGATCTCGATCCCCTTCGCCGTGGTCCACTCGGAGAACGACTGGCGTTGCCCCCTAGAGCAGGGTCAACGCATGTTCGTCGCCCTGCGCCGCGCCGGCGTCGACGCCGAGTTCCTGCTCTTCCCCGGCGAAGGCCACGAACTGAGCCGCTCCGGCCGCCCGCGGCACCGGGTGCAGCGCTTCGACGCAGTCCTCGCATGGTGGGGGCGCCACCTGGCGTAGGCGGGCGGGAGGGCCACCGGCCTGCCCGGTGGCCCAGATCGTCGAAAAAGATCTTCGCAACTTCTGACCCGCGCGCCGCGTGACTAGTCGATGTGGGGGCGCACCAGGCGGCTCGGGCAGAAGTGGGGAGAGTGAGGGTGCGCGACAGCGACGAGTTCGACGACTTCTATGCGGAGTCGGTCCTGCGCGTCTCGGGCTACGTCTACGCCCTGTCGGGGGATCGGGCCGAGACCGAGGACGTCGTCCAGGAGGCCTACGCCCGGGCATGGCAGCACTGGGACAAGTTGAGCTCCCACGGCGACCCCGAGGCCTGGGTGCGCACGGTCGCCTACCGGATCCGGGTCAGCCAATGGCGCCGCGTCACGGCCAGGTTCAGGGCCCACCAGCGCCACGGCGTCGCCCCGGACGTGCCCGAACTGAGCGTCGACTACGTCGCGATCATCGCCGCCTTGCGCGAGATCGCGCCCTCACAGCGGCGCGCGATAGTCCTGCACCACCTGCTCGGCCTCAGCGTCGAAGAGGTGGCGCAAGAGACGGGCGTGGCCCCGGGCACGGTCAAGGCCCACCTGTCCCGCGGCCGGGCACGACTGGCCACCCTGCTGGCCGAATCCGGTGCGTACCAAGGAAACTCACAGGCCCTCGCGCGGGAGGCAACGAGCCATGTCTGACTACTTCGACACACAGCTGCGCGAAGGCAGCGCGCGCGTAGCCGGCTCACTCACCGCCCCCACGGCCGCCGCCGTCCGCGAGCACTCCAACCGCCGCGCCCGGCGAGCCAGGACCGGCACGGCCGCCTTGGCAGCCGTCGCAGTCCTCGCACTCGGCGGCGTGACCTTCGGCCTCGAACACCAGGGCGGCGCCACGCGTAACACCGTGGCCATCGCGAACTCAGCCACCGCTGGCAACGCGACCACGCCGTCGGCTTCGCCTTCGACCTCGGCCGCAGTTTCGTCCACGTCTACATCCTCGATGCCGGAGAGCGTGTCCACGGCCTCGTCGCCAAATCCGGACCACTACGTGGCCGCCGCCTGGCTGAGCGAGAGCCACCTGCCCTACGCGACCAACATCGCCTGGCAGCCCAACCCGCAGGTTCTCGGCACCAAGATCGGCGGCGCAGTGCAGCTGATCCCGGCGTCCACCGATTCCTTCGCAAACCTCGTAGGGGGGTTCAGTACATATTGCGCAATAACCGCCCTGGCCGACAACGCCGTCGCCAGCCAGCGAGAATCGTTCTACGGCCAGATCACCGGCTCGATCCTGCCCAGCACCGCGGGCGTCCCGGCCACGGCCGCGCAGAGCACGATCTTCTACGCCAGCCCGAGCGCCGCCACCGCCGCCTGGGACGCCATCGGAAGCGGCTACTCGGCCTGCGCCAAGTTTGAGACGGGCTCCGTCTCAGCCGAGAACAAGGTCTACCCGTCGACGGGCACAGTGAGCCGGATCCGCAGCGAGCCCAACGTCCAGTGCTGGACGAATCTCAACGCGGTCACCCTGGAGGCGGGCGTATCGGACTTCATGAACGATGCCTGCTTCGTCCGGCACGGCACCCTCATCAGTAGCGTCGCTTTCGACTTCGAGGGCCCGCCGACGCTCTCAAGCCTCGACCTCAGCGCCGCCGACGCGACCCTGGCCTCGGAACTGGCCCAGGCCCTCAACGCATATGGCAGCAGCTGAACAGGGGAAGCGAGCAGACAACACCGCCGTACGCCGAACCCCCGCCTGGCGCGCAGAAAACAAGCGCGTACGCGGGGCTACAGATACCTCAGCGCGGACCTGAGGATCGGTTGCCGTTCAACCCGGTGAACCAGCAGGGCAAGGTTCTCTGGGTAGACATGCAAAGCGGCAAGGTCAGCGAGAATCCGCTGTACCTCCATGCCGGCGCGGTAGCTTCCATCGTCCTCGACGCGAACGGGAAAAGCTATGAAGAACGGCTCACGACGTGATGGGAGCCCTCGATGAAGGCTCAGGCCTTTTCGACGTCCGCACAGGTTCCGGTGAGCCGGGCCGAGGCCGATCGAGTCGCCCACGAGCTGTTCGCCGAGGCCGCCGAGGCCGCCGAGGAGCCAAGACAAGTCTCGATCCAGGATTTCGGCGAGTTCTTCACGATCGTGGTGTTCAAGCCGGTCACCGATCTGTCCGAGCCCGACACTCTGCTGTCCGTCGACCTGGGCCGGTCGGTCTCGGTACTCGACAAGTCCTCCGGCCGCATCTCCTTCTGGCCGAGTCTCGCGGAAGAGGACATCGCGGCGCAGTTTCGGGAGTGCCTCAACGCGGACGAGATCGAGGACGCCGAGTGGCCGACCTGATGGGCGCGGGCCGACGGCCATCCTGCGCGAGGATTACATAGCGGGCATCTCGCTCCTGGCGCGCACCGTCCGAGCGGCTGCTCTCCGACACACTGCGGCGTGACCAAGCAGTCAGGCGCGGGGGCAGGTGCGTTCTGCGAGCCCTCGCTGCTCCCAGTTCGCTCACGCAAAAGGTCGAGGAGCCGTTCATGTCCAGTATGAGCTTCTCCTCGAATTGATCGCCCAAGCCGCGCGGAAGCTGCTGCGGCTCGGGAATGAACAGCGGAATGCCGATACCCCGTCTCGCGAGCTCCGTGATGAGTGCCTCGAACACCCTTGGCCAGCAGGATTCCTCGCCCAAGTGCCACGTACTTGTCAGTCGCAGCGTCGATCGCGGCGATGCGAGCGACGCCCGCGCACCGGGATAAAATCCTCCGATGGGCACGAACCCGATTGGCGCCGACAAGGACGCGGCCGAGCAACTGGCCGCCGAAGCGGTTTACGCCCTGCGCGGGTCCGACGAAGCCGGCTACGAGCGCTGCTTGCGACTCCTGACGGTGCGGCCGAATGCGTCGGGCTGGGAACACCTCGTCGACCGGACCATCACGGCCCGCCTGCAACGCGACCTCACGGAACTGTGGCGGCGCGGATGGCAGCCCACCGACGTGGTCCGCATGGCGAACCGACGTTTCGGGGCCGTGCACGCACGGCTGGCCACGGACACCATCGCGGCGGAGATGCGCACCTACGCCACGACGACCGTCGACGAGCGGTGGCTGGAGCAGCTCTCGGCGTTGAACGCGCAGGTCTGGTGGCAGGACCGGGGAAACCACCTGCAGGAGTGGCGCCATCGGGAGGGCCTCGATCGGGAGGCCGGCATCGCGTGCGTTCTGGAAGTGCTCTCGATGTTCGCCGTCCTTCCGAGGCTCGAGCAGCTCGGCCCGCTTCCCGGCACTGCCCGGCGGCCGCCCTCGGGCGCGGATGCCCGCGCCGATGGCCGTGGGTCACCGTCGAAGGCAGCTGTCAACCAGCGCATACTCGTCAGAGTCCGCGCGCTCCTGTCCAAAGCCGAGTCCACCGACTACCCCGCCGAGGCCGAGACGTTCACCGCCGGCGCGCAGGCGCTGATGGCCCGCCACAGCATCGACGCCGCCATGCTCTGGGCAGAGTCCGGCGACGCCCCCGATGCCCCCCGAGGCCGTCGCCTCGGCATCGACGCCCCGTACGAGACCGCGAAGGCGATGCTGGTGACCGTGGTCGCACAAGCGAACCGCTGCCAGGCGGTGTGGAACAAGGAACTGGGCTTCTCCACGGTCATCGGCTTCCCCGCCGACCTCGACGCAGTAGAACTTCTTCACACCTCTCTCCTCGTCCAGGCCACGACCGCGCTGGTGAAGTCCGGCACGCGCGCCCACGGCGACGGCCAGTCGAGGACCCGAGCCTTCCGCTCGGCGTTCCTCACGTCCTATGCCCAGCGCATCGGCGAACGGTTGTCCGCCGCGGCGGGCGAAGCGGTGCATCAAGCCTCTGCCGAACCCGGGCACGCAGGCCTGCTACCCGTCCTCGCAGCCCGCGACCGAGCGATCGAGGAAGCCGTGGATGAGATGTTCGGCAAAACGAAGAAGCACCGAGTCGCCGCCCGGTACGACATGGAGGGGTGGATGTCCGGCCGCGCTGCCGCCGATGAGGCCAGACTTCAGGAGAACAGACGGATTCCCGGATCTCGCTGAAATCGCCGCCGAGCGGCGGGCAGACATGGATGTGTCAGCCAACCGCGCAAACCGACAGCCGCCGACCCTTTCCGAACCAGCCGGCAGTCACGCGCGGGGGTCCAGGGGGCGGAGCCCCCTGGCGTGGGGTGTGGGGCCGTGCCCCACTTCGAAAACAGGACCTCCGCGCCTACGACGAAGCCCCGCCGTAGCGCGCAGCGAAGCAAGCGCGTAGGCGGGGCTACAGGTAGGTCAGCGTGGAGGTGCCGGGAATCGAACCCGGGTCCATCAGCGGCTCAGCAAGGCTTCTACGGGCGTAGTCCCGTGCGAGTTTCTCGGCTCCGGTGATCCCCGGGACGGGTCACCGACAAGCCCAGCCACGTGAGTTTCCCTCATTCGCCCGTAGCCTGCTCATGAGGTTTAGCCCCCTAGCGATGCCGCGTCCAGGTCGGGGGCGATCCTGGGGCGACAAAGGCGCTGTGCCAGCGCCTCACTGCGTTTCTAGAGAACTAGATCAGGCAGCGAGACGGAGGTCGGCCTTGGCCATCTGCTTAGAGTTGGCATTTGTTTTTTTGCCGTGTTTTTGGTTAACGAGATCATCACGGCTTCCTCGGCCCGCTTCCCCTGCGTCAACGTCCAATGTCGAAACCGTTCACCCCCGGGGTGGTGGAACCACACACGGGTCGGCCGCGCGCTCGGGGCGCGCCGGCAGAAGAGCGATGTGTGCAGTTCTCAAACAGCAGCCGACGTCTGGTCGACGCGGCCTCTACCAGGATAGCCGTTGGCGTGGCCGGGGAGCCACTTGTTTGCGATCAGCGAACACCCGTGTCTGTGCTGCGGCGATCATCGCAGGTCAGGCACCAGGACCAGCTTGCCGCGGGTGTGGCGCTGCTTCGAGAGCTGGAAGGCTTCGGCCGCCTTCTCCAGCGGCAGCTCCTGCTGCACGTGGACCTCGAGCTCCTTCTCGTCGACCAGGCGCGCGAGTTCCTTGAGGCCCTTCGCGTCGGGCTCGACGAAGACGAACTTGCCGCCGAACTCGGTGACCTTGGGGTTGACCACCGAGACCATCCGGCTGGGGTCCTTCACCAGCGGCACCGAGCGCTCGATCGTGTCGCCGCCGATGTAGTCGACGACGGCGTCGACGCCGTCGGGGGCGAGTTCGCGGACCCGGGCTTCGAGGCCGGGGCCGTATTCGACCGGCTCGGCGCCGAGGTCGGTGACGAACTCGTGGTTGCGGGGGGAGGCCGTGCCGATGACGCGGGCGCCTTTCGCTCCGGCGATCTGGGCGGCGGTCGAGCCGACGCCGCCCGCTACCGCGTGGATCAGGACGATCTCGCCGACGCCGACCCGCGGACCCTTCTCCGCGCCCACGCCGACCGCGGCGAGCGACTGGAGGGCGGTGAGGCCGGCCAGCGGGAGGCCGCCCGCCTGGGCCCAGCTGCCTGCCTGCGGGCGCAGCGCCACGTACTTCTCCGGGACGACGGCGAACTCGGCGTACGTGCCGTGCTGGACGATGGCGAGCCGCGCGTAGCTGAAGACCTCGTCGCCCGGCATGAAGTTCTCCACGCCGTTCCCGGTGGCCTCGACCACGCCGGCGACGTCCCAGCCGGGGATCGCGGGCAGGCGCACGTCCAGCTTGCCGTGCAGGTCGCCCTGTACGACCTGCCAGTCCACCGGGTTCACTCCGACCGCCTTGACCCGGATCAGCAGTTCGCCCGGGCCCGGCTTGGGATCCGGGTACTGCGCGTCCATGGCGAGTGCTGATTCGTCCCCGTACGCGGCATACGTGATCGCTCTCATGCTCACAGTCAACCGCTTGCGGCCGAGCCGGGCTGGCCGGGCTAGGCCGGAATGGGGACGGCGGCACACCCGGGACGGAGCGTCAGGCCGCGGGGGCCGCCGGGCCGCGCGGCCCGGCGGCTACCGCTGGCGCCGGCGCGCGGCCGAGATGTCCCGCTCGGCCTCGCGCTTCATGGTGCGCTCCAGCAGCGTCTGCCGCTTGTCGTAGTCCTTCTTGCCTCGGGCCAGCCCCAGCTCGACCTTCGCCTTGCCGTCCTTGAAGTACAGCTCCAGCGGGATCAGCGTCAGACCGGACTCCTTGCTCTTGCCGATCAGCTTCTGGATCTCGGAGCGGTGCAGCAGGAGCTTGCGCAGCCGGCGCGGGGCGTGGTTGTTCCAGGTCCCCTGGTTGTACTCGGGGATGTGGACGTTGTGCATCCACACCTCGCCGTCGCGGACCTGGGCGAAGCCGTCGACCAGGGAGGCGCGGCCCTCCCGCAGGGACTTGACCTCGGTGCCGGTGAGCACCACGCCGGCCTCGTAGGTGTCCTCGATGAAGTACTCGTGCCGCGCCTTCTTGTTCCGGGCGATGACCTTCTGCCCGCGCTCCTTGACCATGGAACAAGTATCCCTTAGACGCGCAAGTACTTACGCAGCGTGAACACCGATGCCGCTACCGACATCAGTATGCCCACCACCAGCAGCAACGGGATGATGAAGACGAACGGGCGCCAGCCGATGAACTGGATCGAGCTCAGGTGCGGGGCCACGATGCCGTCGATGAAGAACGCCTTGATGGCGATCAGCACGCCGGACGCGAGCGCGCCGCCAAGCAGGCCGGCCACCGCGCCCTCGAGCAGGAACGGCATCTGGATGTAGAAGTTCGAGGCGCCGACCAGCCGCATGATGCCCGTCTCGCGCCGTCGGCTGAACGCGGACAGCCGCACCGTGTTGAAGATCAGCAGGAACGCCAGCACCAGCATGACCGCGGCCACGCCGCCGGCCGAGTACTCGGCGATGTGGATGAAGGTGAACAGCGGCTGGAGCAGCTGCTGCTCGTCCACCACGGAGGCCACGCCCTGCATGTTGCCGACCGCGTCCTGCACGACCTGGTACTTGTTCGGGTCGGTGAGCTTGACCCGGTAGTTGTCCTCCATGTCCTGCTCGGTCGCGGTCTGGCCGAGCGCGGTGCTGCCGTACGCCTGCTCGTAGTGCTGGAACGCCTGTGCCTGGGTCTCTTCTTCGACCTTCTGCACGTACGGCGTCTTGTGCGCCAGCTGGTCGTCTATCGCCTGCCGCTGCGCGGCCGTGACCACGCTGCTGCAGTTCGGCGAGTGGTCGACGTCGTTCTTGTTGCACATGTAGACGGCGACTTCGACCTTGCCGTACCAGAAGCCCTGCATCGCCTTGGTCTGCTCGAGCATGAGCAGGCCGGCGCCGAGCATGGTCAGGGCGACGGCGGTGGACACGATGACCGCGATCACCATCGTCAGGTTCCGGCGCAGGCCGTGGCCGATTTCCTGGAGTACGTACTGGATCCGCATGTCGGTTCTAATCCTGCCGAGGGTGTCGTGGCTACGTCTTCGTCGGGCGCGCGGGTGCTAGCGGACGTATCCGTAGACGCCGCGGGCCTGGTCGCGCACGAGGGTGCCCTGGTCGAGTTCGAGCACGCGCTTGCGCATCTGGTTCACGATGGCCTGGTCGTGGGTGACCATGACCACGGTGGTGCCGGTGCGGTTGATCCGGTCGAGCAGCTTCATGATGCCGACGCTGGTCTCGGGGTCGAGGTTTCCGGTCGGCTCGTCCGCGATGAGCACCATCGGGCGGTTGACGAACGCGCGGGCGACGGCCACACGCTGCTGCTCGCCGCCGGAGAGCTCGTTGGGCAGCCGGTCCTCCTTGCCGGCCAGGCCGACCAGGTCGATCACCTCGGGCACCACCTTGTTCAGGTGGCTCTTCGGCTTGCCGATGACCTCGAGCGCGAACGCGACGTTCTGGAACACGGTCTTGTTCGGCAGCAGCCGGAAGTCCTGGAACACCGTGCCGATCAGCCGGCGGTGGTGCGGAAGCTTCCAGTTCGACAGGCGGGACAGGTCCTTGCCGGCCACGATCACCCGGCCGGTGGTGGGCCGCTCCTCACGCAGGATCAGCCGCATGAAGGTGGACTTCCCGGAGCCGGAGGAACCGATGACGAACACGAATTCGCCGCGCTCGATCTCCAAGGAGACGTTGCCCAGCGCGGGACGCTCCTGGCCCGGGTACGTCTTGCTGACGTTCTCGAAGCTAATCACGGTTGCATCACATCCGGCAGTGTAGTGAGGAACGCCGCCCCCGCCGGAGGGAGTTGCGCGAACTTCCCTGGAGTGTAGGGCGCGCGGCCCGGGTAGGAGGGAACGGATGGGGGCGCCAGGGCGTTAGTCCACGTAACGAGGAGGAGACGATGCGACGAGACGACCTGGTCTGCGCGAACTGCGCCGGGAGGGTGTCCGAGGGACGCTGCCCGGTCTGCCGCGCTAGCCGTGACCAGTACGGATATGGGCGCACCGGGCCCAGCGCGACGGTGTGGATGGTGCTGGCCGTGCTCGCCGCGCTGATAGCCGCGGTGGCGCTGGAGGGCCGCTTCGCCTGACCCGGATGTGACTCCGGTCACGTTCGCGCCTTTTGGGACCGCGTGACCACGGCATTACCGTGAGCTGACGCCGAAACCGGCGCCCTGTCGGCAAATCGGGATGCTCGCGGTGGTTTGATCCAGGGAAAAGGTCGCCGGATCCGGGTGGATCCGACGACCTTCGTCATGCGCGCGTGACTTACCTCGGTAAAAGTGCTGCGTCCCGGCTACTTCTGCCGACGCCAGCGGATGGCGGCCTCGATGAAGCCATCGATCTCGCCGTCGAGGACGGCCGAGGTGTTGCCGGTCTCGAACTCGGTGCGCAGGTCCTTGACCATCTGGTACGGGTGCAGCACGTAAGAGCGCATCTGGTTGCCCCAGGAGCCGCCGGAGTCGCCCTTGAGCGCGTCCATCTTGGCCTGCTCCTCCTGGCGCTTGACGTCGAGGAGCTTGGCCTGCAGGACGGCCATGGCGGACGCCTTGTTCTGCAGCTGCGAGCGCTCGTTCTGGCAGGAGACGACGATGCCGGTGGGCAGGTGGGTCAGGCGCACGGCGGAGTCGGTCGTGTTCACGCCCTGGCCGCCGGGGCCGGAGGAGCGGTAGACGTCGACTCGCAGCTCGTCCTCGGGGATCTCGATGTGGTCGGTCTGCTCGACCACCGGGAGCACCTCGACGCCCGCGAACGAGGTCTGGCGCCGGCCCTGGTTGTCGAAGGGCGAGATGCGCACCAGGCGGTGGGTGCCCTGCTCCACGGACAGCGTGCCGTAGGCGTAGGGGGCCTTGATCTGGAAGGTGGCGGACTTGATGCCCGCTTCTTCGGCGTAGGAGGTGTCGTACACCTCGGTCGGGAAGCTGTGGCGCTCGCAGTAGCGCAGGTACATCCGCAGCAGCATCTCGGCGAAGTCGGCCGCGTCCACGCCGCCCGCCTCGGAGCGGATGGTGACCAGCGCCTCGCGGGAGTCGTACTCGCCGTTGAGCAGCGTGCGCACCTCCATCTCGGAGACGGCCTTGGCCACCTTCGGCAGCTCGGTCTCGACCTCGGCGAGGGTGTCCGCGTCGTCCTCGGCGAGGCCGAGTTCGTGGAGCACCTCCACGTCGTCGAGGCGCCGGCGCAGGCCTTCCACCCGGCCGAGCTCCCCCTGCAGGTAGGAGAGGCGGCTGGTGACCTGCTGCGCCTTGGCCTGGTCGTCCCACAGGTCCGGCGCGGCGGCCTCCTCGTTGAGCCGCTCGATCTCGGCTCGCAGCGCGTCGAGGTCCACCACCGCCTCGATCGAGGCCATCGTGGACTTGAGGTTCTTGAGCTCTTCAGCAAGGTCTACCGACACAGCAACCAAGCTTATGCGAAGCGCGCCACTCGGATTTCCACTCGGCGGCCTCCGCTCGCCGGCGGGCTCACCGCGGGGTGCGGTAAACGCCGATGGCGCCGTCGGCCGCGGGGGCGGCCAGGGCCACGCCGCCGCCGGGGATCGCGGTCACGCCGGGCTGGCCGGCCGCCGGGACGCCGGCCGGGAACCAGGTCATCGGGCCGTGCAGATCGCGGCCGGAGAACTGGAAGACCTGGATCCCGGCCGAGGCCGAGAGCACGAACAGGTCCGGGTGCCCGTCGGGGCCGTACGCCGTGGCGGGCTGGCCGGCGGCGCCGGTGGGCCAGGCGTACTGCCAGGCGCCGCCCTCGTTGTAGACGCGCATGGTGGCCCCGTCGGAGGCCCGCACGACGTACGCGGCCAGGTCCGCGCCGCGCGCGGCCAGGGCGACCTGCGGCAGGATCGCGCCGGCCTGCGAGAGCCGGCGCCAGCCGGAACCGGATCCGTCGTGGTCGAGGACGGCCTCGAGCAGGGCCTGGTCGGTGGACGAGGCGATCACGACGGTCTCGCCGGCGTACGCGGCGGCGGCCGGCGGCCCGGCCACCTGCTCGTCGTCCAGGACCTTCCAGCCGGCCCAGCCGACGCCGGGGGTGAGCAGGTTGCGTTCGACCCGGCCGGAGGACGAGGTGGCGTAGAGCTCAAGGCCGCCGTCCGCGCGGCCGACGAGCGCGGGCTGGACCGAGCTGGTCAGTCCGGGGACGACAGCCCAGGTGGCGGAGGCCGTGGTGGCCGCCGCCACCCGCACGAGGCCGTCCGAGCCGGTGGACGCGGCGTACAGCGTGCCCTTGGCGTAGGCCAGCTGGACCGCGCCCATGACGTGCGGGGCCGGGGCGGGCAGGGTCGCCAGCGGGCTGAAGCCGAAGTCGCCGGAGACCGGGATGGCCTGCGGGCCGCCGGCCGAGCCGTCGGCGAGGGTGGCCTGGGCCACGCCCGGGACGGACGCGTCGGAGGCGCCGACCGGCGAGTTGCCGTCCTGGCTGAGTGTGTAGCCGAGCGCGCCCACCATCGCCGAGCCGATGCCGAAGAAGGCGAGCAGCTTGCGCACGTTGGGGTGCCGCTGCCCGGGGACGAAGACGCCGGTCTCGTACGACTCGCCGCCGAACGTCTCGGCCGGGCCGAAGTCGACCGGCTCGGCCCGGGCCGGGGTGTCCGGGCCGAGCGGCTCGCGGATGGCGCGGATCATGTTGACATGGGTGTCGCGCGACTCGTCGCCGACCGCGTCGGCGACGGACTGCACGAGCGGCACGGCGCCGGCATGCGTCATCAGGTTGGGGTCGGTGAAGGGGCGGTCGCCACGCGGAGAGGCGACGCGGAGCGGGGGCAGGCCGGCCAGCGCGGGTTCGCAGGCGCGCAGCAGCGAGGCGAACTCGGCCGCGGACAGCCGCGCGGCGGGGGTCTTGGCGAGGCAGCGCTCGAGCAGCTCGGCCGGGCCGGGCGGCATGCCGGGCACCCGCGGGGCGGGCTCGGTCACGTGCCGGCGCAGGATCGCGCCGGGGTGGCCGCCGCCGAACGGGCTCCAGCCGGTCAGCAGCTCGAAGAGCACGGTGGCCAGCGCGTAGACGTCGACGGCCGGGGTCGGCGGGCAGCCCTCGATGACCTCGGGGGCGAGGTAGTCGGGGGTGCCCACGATCCGGGTGGTGCGGGTGTGGCGCGGGCCGTCGACGAGGCGGGCGATGCCGAAGTCGGTGAGGCGGGCCAAGCCGTTCTCGTCGAGCAGCACGTTCTCCGGCTTCACGTCGCGGTGCACCACGCCGCGGGCGTGCGCGGCGGCGAGCGCCTCGGCGATGTCCCGGCAGACGGCCACGGCCTCGGCCGGCGGCAGCGCGCCGCGCTGCTCGATCCGCTCGCGCAGGTCCGATCCGGAGACCAGGTCCATCACCAGCGCGAGATCGTTGCCGTCCACGACGAGGTCGCGTACGCCGACGATGCGCGGGTGGCGCAGGCTCGTCAGGACCGTGCGTTCCTGGACGAACCGGGCGATCAGCGTCTGATCCGCAGTCAGATCATCGTGCAGCAGCTTGATCGCGACCGGCCCCTCTGGCCCCCGACCGGCCCAGACCGTGCCGCACGTGCCCCGGCCGATGACCCTGGTCACCGTGTAGCGGCTGCCGATCCTGCGCGTCACTTCAGTTGCTCCCTGGGGCTGCCTACCGGCGAAACGAGTTCACCCTAACGGCGGCGGAAGCGTTCAGTGTGACGACCCACCAAATCCGTTCCAGGGCACGATGATCGAGACACCGGACCTGTTGTTCATCGGATTGTTGTGGTTGCGCGCGATCCGGTTGCCGATCTCCACCCCGATCAGCGCGGCCAGCGCGAGCACGATCAGCAGGATCGCCAGCTTGCCGAGGCAGCCGATGCCGGACTTGGGCAGCGGGTCGTACGCGGCGCCCGGGCGGGGCTGGCGCGGGGCCTGGCGCAGCGGCGGCGGGGCGTCGACCCGGCGCTGCGGCTGGGGCTGGACGATCCGCTGCTGCGGCGCCTGCTGCGGCGGCCGGTACGCGGAGCCGCCCTGCGGGGCGTAGGCGCCGCGCGGCGGCACGTTGTTGTGCGCGGGCGGCAACTGCGGGCCGGGGAAGACCGGCTGCGGCGGGTATCCGCTCGGCTTGGGCTTCGGCGTGACGTGGGTGGGCGCGGCGGGCGCGGCTGCGGCCGCCGCCGCGGCGCCGTACGACGCGGGGATCGGCCGGGTCGGCGCGGCGGCCGCCGCCGCGACCGCGGCGGGGGTGCGGCCGGGGGTGACCGGCGACGGGGCCACCGGCGCGGGCTCGCCGGGCAGCTTCGGCAGCACCACGGTGCCCTCGCGCGGGTGGACCGGCACGAGCGCGGCCGCGCCCGGGTCGGAGGCCTTGACCGCGGCGCGCAGCCGGCTGGCCAGCGCGGCCGCGTCGGGGCGGCGGGAGGGGTCCTTGGCCAGGGCCGAGGCGATCACCGACCACAGCGCGTCGGGCACGCCCTCGGGGCGCGGCGGCGGCTGGGTCTGGTGCGCCTGGAAGACCTCCATGGCGTCGTTGCCGCGGAACGGCGGGCGGCCGGTGCGCAGCTCGAAGAACATGATGCCGCAGGCGTAGACGTCGACCGCGGGGGTCGGCTGCTGGCCGGAGATGACCTCGGGGGCGAGGTAGTACGGGGTGCCCACGACCTGGCTGGTGCGGGTGACGGACGGGGCGTCGGCGAGGCGAGCGATGCCGAAGTCGGTCAGCAGCGGCCGGTAGCCGCCGTCCTCGGGGTGCAGCAGCACGTTCGCGG
This sequence comes from Actinospica robiniae DSM 44927, assembly GCF_000504285.1. NCBI lineage: Bacteria > Bacillati > Actinomycetota > Actinomycetes > Catenulisporales > Actinospicaceae > Actinospica > Actinospica robiniae. The sequence goes on from NZ_KI632511.1 coordinate 5,509,925, forward strand.
GCTTGACGTCGCGGTGGATGATCTTCGCCGCGTGGGCCACGGCGAGGGCCTCGGCCACGTCGGCCACCAGCAGGGCGGCCTCGGCGGCGCCCAGGGTGCCCCGGCCGCGCAGGTAGGCGCGCAGGTCCGGGCCCTCGACCAGCTGCATCACCAGCGCGAGCAGGTCGCCCTCGACCACCAGGTCGCGCACCGAGACGAGCGAACGGTGCCGCATGGAGACCAGGGCGGTGCGCTCGCGCAGGAAACGGGTCACCACATCGGCGTCGTTGGCCAGCTCCTCGAGCAGGACCTTGATCGCCACGGCCTCCCCGGTGTCCCGCACACGGCCGCGCCATACCGAACCGAAGGCACCTCGGCCCAGTTGGGACTGCAGCTCGTAGCGGCTGCCGATCGGCTGACCCACGTCAAACCCTTTCCTCCCCGAACGCGGTACGTCGGTGGTGCAGATGAAGCGGTCCTGCGATGGTGCGCAGCCAGACTAGTGCGAGGCGGCGATCCCCCGGCGTCGGGGATGGGGGTTTGTACCCTAATCGCTACCTCGAACCGAGCGAAAGCAGGCTGACGCGCCGCCCGTGCGTCCGATGCCGGCGGCGCGCGCCCGGCGAGCGGTGTCAGAACTCTCGGCTACCGTTATCTTTGGTAGCTCCCACCGACCCGCCGCACAAGGACCGCGTACTCCCATGCAGCTGCGACTGTCCGTCAGTGTGCCGACCGGGCCGGCCCGTGCCGCGGGCCGGGCCACGGCCGGCGGCGCGAACCCGAGCTCCCTGCTGGACGTGCTGGTCAGCGCGCCGGCCGGGACTCCGCTGCGGGCAGCCCTTGGGCAGCTGGCGAATCTGGCCGGACTGGCCGAGCCGGTCTTCCACGTCGGGCCGGAGCGCCCCGCGCTCGACCACCCGCTCGGCGTCCCGCCGCTGGTGGACGGCGCCGTACTGACCGCCGACCAGCCCGCCGCGACCCTCCCGGCGCCGGGGAACCTGGAATTGCACGTGATCGGCGGCCCGGACGCCGGGGGCGTGCATTTGCTCACTCCCCCCGCGCCGGGTCGCGCTCCACTGCGCCTGACCATCGGGCGCGGCGCCGAGGCGGACATCCGGATCGAGGATCCGGACCTCTCGCGCCGGCACGCCGAGCTGACGGTGAGCGCGGACTGCGTCCGGGTGGCCGACTGCGGCTCGACCAACGGCACGGTGCTCGGCGGCGCCCGGATCGGCACCGAGCCGCTGCTGCTCGCACCGCAGACGCCGGTGCGGGTGGGCGAGACCACGTTGCTGCTGCGCCTCGGCGAGGAGCCGCTGGAGACGGAGCCGGACCGGCTCGGCCGGGTGCTGGTGCGGGTGCGGCCGCGGACGGCCCCGCTGGTGCCCTCGCCCCGGTTCGAGCTGCCGCCCCCGCCCAGCCCGCGCGGCCTGCCCGCGGCCCGGCGGCGGGCCGAGGCGGGCTACGAGCAGGCGAAGGCGGCGACCGAGGCGAAGATCTCGGCGGCGCTGGCGCAGGAGTCCGCGCTGCGCCGCGGCCGGTATCCGGACCCGGCGGCGCTGCTGACCACGGCCCTGCGCCCGGGCGAAGCGCTGTGGAGCCGCGGCCGGGACCAGCCGGAGCTGCTCGAGCTGCGGCTCGGCACGGCCCGGCTGCCCTCGGCGGTGACGGTCCGGCAGGGCACGCACAGCTTCCGGCCGCGGGTGCCGGCCGCCCCGGTGACGGTCGATCTGGCCCGGGTCGGCGTGCTCGGCGTGGTCGGGGTGGACGACGGCTCCCTCGCCTCGAGCCTGCCGCGGACGAGCGCGAACTCGGTCGCGAACCCGGGGCCGCGCGCGGATTCGCACCCGGCGTCAGACGCGGAGACGCTCTCGCCCAGCCGCTCGCGGGGCATCAGAGTCGGCACGATCGGCGTGTCGAGCGGCGTGCCGGGCCAGGCTCAAGCCCAGGCCGGCACTATGACGGGCACTTCGGCGGCCTACTCGGTGCGCGCCCTCGGCCGCAGCCTGGTCGCGCAACTGGCCGCGCTGTGCTCGCCGCTCGACGTGGACCTGGTCGTGCTCAGCCCCCATCAGCCCGAGCCGTGGCGCTGGGCGACCTGGCTGCCGCACTGCGTCCCGCAGGACGGCCAGAACTGCCGCGCGCTGGTCGGCTTCGACGCCACCCAGGCGGCGGCCCGGCTGGCCGAGCTGACGGTCCGTCTGGAGGCTCGCCAGGGCGCCCTGCGCGGCAGCAACGAGCCCTGGCCCGGCCGGCGCACGGTGCTGGTGCTCGACCAGGGAGACCTGGCCGGACAGGCCGGGTATCCGCCGGAGCTGCTGCGGCTGCTGGCCGAGGGGCCGCAGGTGGGCATGCACGCGCTCGTCCTCGCGCCGCGGATCGAGGACCTGCCGCCCGGCGTCGGCGCGGTGGCCACGGTGGGCGGCGAGGTGCACACCCGGCTGCGGCTCGACCAGCCCGAGGCGCTGGCCATAGACGGGATACTGGCCGACCTGACCTCGCCGCAGTGGGCGCTGCGGTTCGCGCACGCGCTGGCGCCGCTGCGCGACTCGCGCGAGGGCGGCGTGCAGGGGATACACGGCACCAACCAGCGTCAGCTGCCCGAAGAGGCCCGGCTGCTGCCGCTGCTCGAACTCGACCTGCTCACGCCGACGAAGCTCTCCGCGCGCTGGACGGCCCAGCGGGAGGCGGACGCGCGCGGCGCGCAGGGACTGCCGGTCGTCCTCGGCGCGGACAGCCACGGCGCCGTGCGCGCGGAGCTGACGGGCCACCACATCCTCGTCGGCGGCGTGTCAGGCTCCGGCATCTCCGAGGCACTGCGCTCGGTGCTCTGCTCGGCGGCGCTGCCCACCCCGCCGGAGCATCTCCGGGTGCTGCTGGTCTCCGGCGGCGCCGGGCCGTCCTGGGGCGAGAGCGCCAAGCTGCCGCACGTCGCCGAGCACCTGGACGAGCCCCCGACCGAGCCGCAGCTGCGCCGCCTGCTCGCGCTCGCCGTCGCGCTGAGCGACAAGGGCCTGCGGGTGCTGCTCGGCGTGGACGGGTTCGACCGGCTGGCCGCACAGCAGCCGTGGTTCGTCAAGGAGCTGACGGAGCTGGCCCGCCAGGGCCGGGCGGCGGGCGTGCACCTGCTGCTCGGGATCACCCTGGACGACGGCGCCGCCCGGCGCCTGCTCGACGGCGAGCTGTGCGAGGAGCTCGATCTGCGCCTCGCCCTGCGCACGTACGGGCCGGAGGAGTCGCGCCGGCTGGTGTCGCTGCCGGACGCCGCGGCGATCCGTCCGTCCCTCCCCGGCCGCGCCTGGCTGGCCCTGCCCGACGGCCGCGTGCTGCCGGTGCAGGTGCCGCGGGTCGGCGGCCGGATGGCCTCGAGCGCGACCGCGCGCGCGAACGTCACGGCGGAGGACTGGCGCAAGCTCGGCGACCCGCTGCCCCCGCGCGGCGCGGGCCTGGCCGGCACCGGCGCCCACCAGTCCGTATCCCCGGGCGCGCCGACCGATCTGGCCCTGCTCGTCGAGAGCGCGCAGCGGGCGGCCGCGGCCAAGGCGCCGGCGCAGCGCTCCGTCTCGGCCTGAGGGCGGCATTGCCCGGTACGGCGCGATCGAGTCGGCGGCGGGTGTCAGTGGTCGGCAGTACGGTCGCGCCATGACGAGCGCCGCGGATCTCAGTGCCGGTATACGAGCTGCCGCCGAAAAGCGCGCCGAAGCCTGGCGGTTCCTGACTGACTTCGCCGCGGAATGGCGGGCGCCGCTCGCCCCGGAGGACGGCTACCGGCCGGCCGAGCTGGACCAGGCCGAGGCGCGCCTTGGAGTCCGGCTGCCCGCAGTCCTGCGCGAAGCGTACGAGTTGCTCGGCCGCCGCGGCGACCTGACGCGCAATCACGACCGGTTGCAGCGGCCGGATGAGCTGTACCTGCGTGAAGGCGCGCTCATCTACCACACTGAGAACCAGGGCGCCGCGGAGTGGGGCATCCTGCTGGACGACCTCGGGCCGAGGACCCCGCGACCTTCCGTCGCCCTGATCTGTTCGACAAGACAGAGGAGCGCTGGGAACCGTGGACGGAGCGCCTGTCCACGGCATTGGTCGAGCTGGTCATGTCGGAGACGGTGTCGTACGAGCGCGACGGGTTGTCGGACGCGGCCGATCTGATGGTGCCCCTGCCGGCCGCCTTCGAGCCACTGCCCTCGGTCTTGCCGGAAGAGCACGAGTCCGCCTGGTTCCTTGCCGAGGGGGTGCTCGCGCACGTGTACGACGACGCCTGGCTGACCGTCCGAGCCCAGTCCACCGAGGCGCTCGAGGCCATCCGCGAAGGCCTTGCGCTCCTCTGGATCTCCCGGTGCGGTGTCCTGACGACGCCGGCCGAGCCTCGGTCCCGCTGAGGCCCGGCCGTCCGCGGCAGCGTCAAACCACTACATCGCGTTGGCCCGCAGCAGGGTCCTGATCACCCGCAGCGCCACCGACAGGATCGCCAGGTCGAACGAGTCGGCCGAGGAGATCTCGTCCAGGATCACCTTCGCGCGCTCCACCGCCGCCTGGTTCTTCTCCACCCACGCGGCGTACCGGGCCTCCGCGTCGGCCTCGCCGGGGGCGGCGGCCAGCACGTCGAAGGTGAGCGCGGCCTGGGCGCTGTAGAGGTCCTCGCGCACCGCCGCGCGGGCCATCGTCTCCCACCGGTCGGTGCGCGGCAGGGCGGTGATCCGGTCCCGCAGCGCGCCGATGCCGAGGCGGTCGACGAGGTCGAAGTAGCACTCGGCCACTTCCACCGGGGCCCGGCCGCTGTCCCAGGCCACCTCGACGATGTCCAGTGCCGAGTAGGCGGCCGACGCGGCGGCGCAGCGGGCGGCCAGCGCCTGCGGGACGCCCGCCGCCACCAGTTCGTTGGTGGCCGCGGCGAGCTGGGCCGCGTCGTTGCCCTTGAGCAGCTTCGGCAGTTGCCCGACCACCTCGGCCACGCCCGCGCCGAACGCCTCGACCTGGGCCGAGATGTCGATCGGGTGCTTGCGGTTGAGCAGGAACCAGCGGGCTCCGCGCTCGGTCAGCCGCCGCCCGGTCAGCCGCATCCGGGTCTGCACCTCGGCCGAGACCTTGTTGTCGAGCTCGTCGACCGCGGTCCAGAAGGTCTCCAGGTTGAACACCTCGCGGGCCACGATGTGCGCCCGGGCGATCTCCTCGGCGCCGGCGCCGGTCTCCTCCCGCATCCGGAAGATGAAGGTGGTGCCGGCGTTGTTGACCAGGTTGTTCACCACCTGGGTGGCGATGATCTCGCGGCGCAGCGGGTGGGTGGAGATCAGGTCGCGCAGCCGCTCGCGCACGGCGCTGGGGAAGTAGGCGAACAGGTCCGCCTCGAGGTACGGGTCCTCGAGCAGGTTGCTGGCCAGCAGCTCCTCGTTGAGCACGATCTTCGTGTAGGCCAGCACCACCGCGAGCTCCGGCTGGGTCAGCCCGGCGCCGGCCTGGCGGCGCTCCTGGATCACCCGCTCGCGCGGCAGGAACTCGAGCTCCCGGTTGAGCTGGCCGGCCGAGGCCAGGGCCCGCATGTACCGCGCGTGCACGTGCAGCAGCTGCGGCGCCTGGGCCACCGACGAGGCCAGCGCCACGTTCTGGCCGTAGTTGTCGGCGAGCACGAGGTCGGCGATCTCGTCGGTCATCGAGGAGAGCAGCGCGGTGCGCTCCCCGGTCGGCAGCGCGCCGGACTTGACCGCCTGGTCCACCAGGATCTTGATGTTCACCTCGTGGTCCGAGGTGTCCACGCCGGCCGAGTTGTCCAGCGCGTCGGTGTTCATCCGGCCGCCGGCGGAGTCCGGGCCGCCCTGCAGCGCGTACTCGATCCGGCCGAGCTGGGTGCAGCCGAGGTTGCCGCCCTCGCCGACCACCTTGACCCGCAGGTCGCCGCCGTTGACCCGGATCGCGTCGTTGGCCTTGTCGCCGACGTCCGCGTGCGACTCGCCGGCCGACTTCACGTAGGTGCCGATGCCGCCGTTCCACAGCAGGTCCACCGGTGCGAGCAGGATCGCGCGCATCAGCTCGGCCGGGGTGGTGCGCAGCGCGTTCTCCGGCAGGCCGAGCGCGTGGCGCAGCTGCGGGGTGACCGGGATCGACTTGGCCGTGCGCGGGAAGACGCCGCCGCCGTCGGAGATCAGCGACTGGTCGTAGTCCGCCCAGCTGGACCGGGGCAGCTCGAACAGCCGCTGCCGCTCGACGAAGGAGCGCTCCGGGTCCGGATCCGGGTCGACGAAGATGTGCCGGTGGTCGAAGGCCGCGATCAGCTTGGCGTGCCGGGAGCGCAGCAGGCCGTTGCCGAACACGTCGCCGGACATGTCGCCGATGCCGACGACGGTGAACGGCTGGCTCTGGGTGTCCACGCCGAGCTCGCGGAAGTGCCGCTTGACCGACTCCCAGGCGCCGCGCGAGGTGATGCCCATGACCTTGTGGTCGTAGCCGACCGAGCCGCCGGAGGCGAACGCGTCGCCGAGCCAGAAGCCGTACTCGGCGGCGACCGCGTTGGCGATGTCGGAGAAGGTCGCGGTGCCCTTGTCGGCCGCGACGACCAGGTAGTGGTCGTCCCCGTCGAAGCGCACCACGTCCTTGGGCGCGACGATCTGACCGTCCACCAGGTTGTCCGTGATGTCCAGCAGGCCCCTGATGAACATCTGGTAGCAGGCCACGCCCTCGGCCAGGAACGCCTCCCGGTCGGAGGGGTCGACCGGGTTCTTCACCACGAACCCGCCCTTGGCCCCGACCGGCACGATCACCACGTTCTTGACCATCTGCGCCTTGGCCAGGCCGAGGATCTCGGTGCGGAAGTCCTCGCGCCGGTCGGACCAGCGCAGGCCGCCGCGGGCGACCTTGCCGAAGCGCAGGTGCACGCCCTCGACCCGGGCCGAGTAGACCCAGATCTCGAACTTCGGCCGGGGCATCGGCAGGTCCGGCACCGCCGGGGCGTTGATCTTGAACGAGACGTACGGTTTGACCCCGCCCTCGGCGTCGAGCTGGTAGAAGTTCGTGCGCAGGGTGGCCCGGATCACCGCGAGCAGGGAGCGCAGGATGCGGTCCTCGTCGAGCGAGGCGACGGTGTCGAGCGCCCCCTCGATCTCCTCGATCATGCCGTCGACCAGCTCGTGCCCGGCACTGACGTGGGCCGGGTCGAAGGCCGCCTCGAACAGGCGCACCAGCAGCCGCACGATCCGGGTGTTGGCGCCCAGCACCTGCTCGAAGTAGTCCTGGCTGAACGAGACCCCGCCCTGGCGCAGGTACTTCACGTACGCGCGCAGGATGCTGGCCTGGCGCCAGCCAAGGCCGGAGGAGAGCACCAGCGCGTTGAAGCCGTCGTTCTCGGCCGAGCCGGACCACACCGCGGCGAACGCGGCGGTGAACCGGTCTCGGGCGGAGGGGTCCTGGAGCACCTCGGCGTCCGTCACCCGCAGGCCGAAGTCGAGGATCCAGGCCGTGTCCCCGCACCGGCGGTTGAGCTCGTAGGGCTGCTCCTCGAGCACCTCGACGCCGAAGCGCTGCAGGATCGGGAGCACCTCGGCCAGCGTGATCATCCGGCCCACCCGGAAGATCTTGAGCCGGTACTCGTCCGGCGCGGCGTCCGGCCGGCGGTAGACCGCGAGCGAGGAGTCGGTGCGGTCGTCGCCGTGGATGGCCTCGATCCGGGCCAGGTCCTGGGCGGCCCGCTCCGGCGGGAAGTCGGCCTTGTAGCCCTCCGGGAACGCGTCGGCGTAGTCGGCCAGCAGCGCGTTCGCCCGCTGCCCGCCGACCTGCTCGCCCAGCACGTCGGTCAGCGCGTCGTTCCAGGTGCGCAGGGCCCGGGCGAGCCGGCGCTCGATCTGCTCGGCGTCCACCTCGGGCAGCCGCTCGCCGCCGGCCACCCGGATGACGAAGTGCAGCCGGGTGAGCACCGACTCGGTGGAGCGCACGGTGTAGTCGATGACGTCGCCGTGCAGCTCCTCGAGCAGGATGCGCTGGAGCTTGAGCCGGTTGGCGGTGTCGTACAGGTCGCGCGGAAGGTAGACGAGGGCCGAGAAGAAGCGGCTGTAGACGTCCTCGCGCAGGAACAGCCGCACCCGGCGGCGCTCCTGCAGGTGCAGCACCGAGCCGGAGATGTCCGCGAGCTCGGGCACCGGGATCTGGAACAGCTCGTCGCGCGGGTAGGACTCGAGGATCTGCAGCAGGTCCTTGCCGGAGTGCGAGTTGACCGAGTAGCCGTGCACGTCCAGCACCTGCCGGACCTTCTGGCGCACCACCGGGATGCGCAGCACCGACTCGGAGTACGCGGCGGCGGAGAACAGACCCAGGATGCGCCGCTCCCCGACGACCTGCCCGGCCTCGTTGAAGACCTTCACGCCGATGTAGTCGAGGTAGCCCGGACGGTGCACGGTGGAGCGGGAGTTGGCCTTGGTGAGCACCAGCAGGCGCGGCTCGCGGGCGCGGGCGCGCACCTCCGGCGGGAGCTTGGAGAACGAACCGGGGCCGGCCAGCGCCTGGTCGGCGCGCAGGATGCCGAGGCCGGTGCCGGTGACCGCGCGCAGCCGGTCCTCGCCGTTCTCGGTCAGCAGCTCGTACTCGCGGTAGCCGAGGAAGGTGAAGTGGCCGTCCACGAGCCAGCGCAGCAGCTCCTGGCCGGCCGAGAGCTCGTCGAAGCCCAGCCCGGCGGCCTGCGCGCCGGCGCCCTGCGCCCCGTCCAGCGCGTCGGCGGCGCCGAGGGCGGCCGCGCGCATCTTCGGCCAGTCCTCCACCGCCTCGCGCACGTCCTGCAGCACCCGGCGCAGGTCGGCCTCGAGCGAGGAGGCCGCGCCCGCCTCGTCGGCCAGCCGGCCGATCTCGATGTGCATCCAGGACTCGACCACGGCTCCGGCCGGCGCCCCGGCCGGGTCGGCGTCGTAGATCTCGCGCAGCTTGCCGGCCAGGTCCCGGTCGACCGCGAGGACCGGGTGGAACAGGGTGTGGATGCCGTGGCCGCGGCGGGAGAGCTCGGCGGTGACCGAGTCGACCAGGAACGGCATGTCGTCGGTGACGATCTCGACCACGCTGCGCCCGCCCCGGGCCCGCCAGCCGTCCTGCTCCACCGTCGGGGTCAGCACCCTGATCTTGGCGGTGCCCTGCGGGCGCTGCGCGGCCAGCTGCGCGCTGGAGGCGGCGGCGCCGACCAGATCGGCCGGCGAGCGGTCGGCCAGATCGTCCAGGGCCACATGCCGGTAGTAGCGGTTGATCACCGTCTCGCCGACCTCGCCCGCCCCGGCCGGCGTCGGCTCGCCGGATCTGGCCAGCTCGGCCGCCTCCCCGAGCAGCTGCGTCTTCGCCGGGTCCGTCTGCGTCACCATGAGCGCTCGCTCCATACCAGCCGTGCGCCTTTGCACGGCATCAGCGTGTCGGGCCGGGGCTTTCCCCGGTCTCGGGTACGCCTGAAAGGCTACCCGCCAAAGTGCAACGCCGGGACGCACCTGTCCGATCACGTTGTCACGTCTGGGTTGTGGATTCCTACAGTGTGGACCGTACGGGGGAACAGGCAAGCGAAATTCCGCCGCGTCAGGTCAGCTGGCCGAGCTCCTGCACGCCGTACCAGAGCAGGTCGAAGTCCTCGACGGCGTCGACGGCGAGCTCGGCCTCGGGGTCACCCTCGGCGGGGTCCGCCGCCAGCGCGGCCAGCGCCGCCCGCACCGCCTCCCGAGCGGCGGCCTCGTCCACGTGCAGCGAGGCGATGTCCTTGAGCCGTACGGGCTCTGTGATATCGATCACGCCCGGGTCCTCCGATTCCGCGGCCCCCGCGCGGATCCGCGCCTCCGGCACGTCGGCGGCCAGCACCACCCGCAGCGCGCGGGCGTCCGGCAGCGCGGGATCGGCGGCCAGCAGGCGCAGCGAGGCCCGTGCGGCGGCGGTCAGGGCCGCGTACTCGAGCTCCTCCTCGTCGCCCTCCAGGTACCACGCGCGCAGGGCCTCGGTGACCGCGTACGCCCGGCCCGCGGGCACCGTGCGCTCCTTCTCGAGCTGCTCCAGAAGGGCGATCGTGCCAGGCAGATAGACGCGCATGGCACGAGACTAACGCAGGACGCAGACCCTCGCGCCGTGCTCGCCCGACCCGGCGTCAGACCACGGGCTGGGCCGCGGCCAGCACCTCGCCGACGGTGCGCCGGGCGGTGTCGAGCACCTCGACCCGGCGGGCCGGGTCCATCAGGTTGGCGCCCAGCGCCTGCAGATCCTCCGGGCCGGGGCAGAGCACTGTCACGGTGGTGCCGTCCGCGCGCACCCGGATCACCTCCTGCAGCATCTGCCGGGTGACCCGGTGCCGGTAGCCGCGCTCGATCTTGCCGATGAAGCCGGTCGGCCGGTCGTAGCCGCGGGCGGCCATCGGGGCGAGCACGTAGACCTCGTCCAGCTTCGTCCCGCCGGGCAGGGCGGCCGCGCCGAGCAGGTCCACGTTGGTGTTGGAGATGGCGCCGCCGTCGACGAAGCGGCGCCCGCCGATCCGGGCCGGCGGGAACCAGCCGGGGATCGAGCAGGAGGCCACCACCGCCTCGGCCAGGCCCGCCGGAGGCGCGCCGGGGTGGCCGAAGACCACGCGCTCGCCCGAGTCGTAGTCCATCGCCACCACCCGGATGCCCGGATGCGGGGACCAGGCGCCCGAGGGGATGACCTCCTCGACCATCTTGCCGATGTCGCCGAGCGAGCCGCGGCCGGGCGGCAGTATGGCCGAGAGCACCGTGGTGCTCGGATAGCTGCGCGGATGGCGCACCGACCGGGCGATCAGCCGGGGCGAGCCGAGGCGCACCTGCGGCCAGGGCGGCGAGGCGCCGCCGGCGGCCGCGTCGTAGTCGAACAGCTGGCCGGCCAGCGGCCCCTGCTCGACCTGCCGGCCGCGCTGATGGCTCCACAGATCCCCGGCGCTGGCGCCCGCGCCGAGCAGCGCGGCCAGGATGGAGCCGGCCGAGGTGCCCACGATCAGCAGCCCCTCGCGGGCGTCGACCCCCGCGTCCTCCTCCAGCGCCCGCAGCGCGCCGATCATCCAGGCGGCACCGAGCGTCCCGCCGCCGCCCAGCACGAAGCCGCGGCGGACCGTCGCCGCCGGACCGCGGCCCCGCACGTTCTCGAACACGTACTTTTCCTTCCCACCGGACGGGTGCGGCCATGCCCCGGACTCCAGCCGTTTGGCGCAGGCGCGGGGCTGAAACCGGCCCCGGCGCACCGGTCCGGCGCGGTGCCTCCGCGGCGCGCGGCCCGCGTCGTGACCGGGACCGGCGCGCACGGGCACGCGCATAACGACTCGACAACTCCGGCCGTTGTGGGGAATCCGGCCCCCCGGGCGGGTAGTTGCACTATTGCGGGGAGGTAGCCATGAATGTGAAGACCGTCCGCCAGGACCGCAGCCGGGAACCGTCGGTGTGGCCCTTCGCAGCGCTGATCGGCGCCGCCGGGGCCGCCATGCTGGCGTATGCGCTTCCGGCCGCGCCGGGCTGGCTCAGCGCGCTCGCGCTGACGGTGTGCGGCACCGGCCCCACCTCCGCGCACGCCGGACTGCTCGGCGCGGTGCTGCTGGTGCTCGCCTGGGGCCTCGCCCGGCGCCGGCAGACGGCCTGGGCGCTGACCCTGGGCGTGCTGGTGTGGAGCGCGGGCGCCGAGACCGAGGCGCTGATCGCGCCGAGCCCGGCCGAGCCGTGGCGGTTGGCCCCGCTGGCTTTCGCCATCATCGGGCTCTGGCACGGCCGCTTCCACTTCCAGGTCCCGCTCAACGCCGGCCGGCTGCGCCAGACGGCCGAGTTCAGCGCGGTGTCCATGGTCGCGGTGCTGCTGGTGGGCGGCGGCGGCCTGTTCATGGAGCGCGGCAGCTTCGCCACCCCGGTCGCGGCCGGGGACATAGGCCGCGAGGTGGTCTCCGCGGCCGCCGCGAACCCCGGGCCGACCGAGTTCGACGGCCCGTCATGGCAGCTGGGCGGTCTGGCTCTGCTCAGCGGCGTGCTGCTGCTGGTGGCCCTGGCCTGGCTGATGGCCTCGGCCCCGGCACCGAGCCCGGGCGGCCGGGCCCAGCGCGCGATCGTGCGGGCGATGGTGGCCCACCCGGAGTCCGAGACCCTGGCGCCGTTCGCGCTGCGCTACGACAAGAGCTACGTCTTCTCCCCGGACGGCCGGGCCGCGATCGGCTACCGGGTGCTGGCCGGGATGGCGGTGGCCGGCGGCGACCCGGTCGGCGCGGTCGAGTCCTGGCCGGACGCGGTGGCCGAGTTCGACTCGCTGGTGCGGCGCAGCGGCTGGCGTCCGGCCGTGCTCGGCGCCGGCCCGCAGGCGCTCGAGCTGTGGCGTGAGCACGGCATGCACCGGATCGGCATCGGCGACGAGGTGGTGGTGGACTCCGCGGCGTTCAACCTGGACGGGCGCGCGATGCGCAACGTGCGCCAGGCCGTGCGCCGCACCGAGCGGGCCGGGCTGGTGACCGAGGTGCTGCTGGAGCGTGATCTCGAGCCCGGGCTGGCCGGGCAGCTGCGCCGGATCCACCGGGAGTGGCTGGGCCCGGCCGGCCGCGAGCACGGCTTCGCGATGAACCTGGACTCGATGGCGCGCGGCGCCCACCCGGACGCGCTGATCGCGGTCGCCCTCGCCCCCGAGGGCTACGCCGTGGCCTTCCAGCGGTACCTGCCGGCCGCGCAGTACGGCCCGGCCGCGGCGCTCTCGCTGGACGTGATGCCGCGCACGCCGCTCTCGCCGAACGGGGTGAACGAGCGCCTGATCGTGGACGTGATCGCCTACGCGCGCAGCCACGGCTACCCGCGGGTCTCGCTCAACTTCGCCGCCTTCCGCCCGCTGCTCTCCCAGGCCAGGACCGAGCCGGAGCGGCTGACCCGCACCCAGCGGGCCACCATCAAGGCCATCGGCCTGCTCGACCCGCTGATCCAGGTGGACTCGCTCTACCGGTTCAACGACAAGTTCCAGCCGGGCTGGGTGGCCCGGTCGGTGCTGATCGGCTCCTGGCTGGACCTGCCCCGGTTCGCCCTGGCCGCCTTCGGCCTGGAGTTCGCGCTGCCCTACGACCGGCGCCGCACCGGCCGGGCCGTGACGGCCGGCGAGGAGTCAATTGAACTGCAGGGCGGTGCACAGCCAGTCGAAGCCGCCGCGCCCCTGCGCGGCCACCGGGGCTGACTGCTCGAACCGCAGCGCCACCGCCCGCACCCGGGTGCCGTCCTGGATCACGACGGTGGACTCCACGATCCCGGCGGCCGGCTGGTGCAGCCGGACCGAACGGATCATCGAACGGGCCGCGAACCGGGCGGCGCCGCGCCGGCCGCCGGGCGCGGCGAGCTGCCCGGCCACGTCCCGGGAGAGCCAGCGGCGCATCTGCTCCACCGGACGGCGCTCGAGCAGGACGTCCACCACGGCCTCGGCCAGCCGGCCCACCCCGGCCGTCGGCTCGGGCGCGGCCAGCCCGCGGGCGTCGACCTCGAGCCGGTGGGTCCAGCCGGTCACCCAGGACCGCAGCCAGCCGCGCTGCCCGGGCACCGCGCCGGTGCCGCCCCACTCGGCCAGCGGTCCGGCGGCGCGCTGCAGCCGGCTGTCCGGGAAGCGGACCTCGGTGATGAAGTAGGTGTCGTCCTCGAGCATCGTCTCGCCCCGTTCTTTCGCCAGGCTGATGACCCGTCAGACTGGTGACGACGCCGGAACGTTGTCGTCGGGAGGCCAAGATCACCCGATCCGGTGAGCCGCGCTGGGCCGGAAAGCCGAAGCCCCGTCAGGTGCGACCTGACGGGGCTTCGTTCACGCTGCGGGCGTCACTTCTTGCGACGGCGCCCCTGCTGCTTCTTCGCGGCCGGCTTGGCGTCCTGCGTCGCGGCGTCGTTGGCCACCGTGCGCTCCTCCACCGCGCCCTCGGCGGTCGGGGCGGAGTAGTTCAGCTTGGCCGGCGCCTTCGGCGTCTCCAGGCCCTTGGCCTTGAGCTGGGCCGTGGCCGCCTGCGCCTGGGCCTGGGCCTCCGGGTCGTCGCTGGCCGCCTCGACCTGGACCTCCAGGTTGAACAGGTAGCCGATGGACTCCTCCTTGATGGCGTCCATCATCGCGTTGAACATGTCGAAGCCCTCGCGCTGGTACTCGACCAGCGGGTCGCGCTGCGCCATGGCCCGCAGGCCGATGCCCTCCTGCAGGTAGTCCATCTCGTAGAGGTGCTCGCGCCACTTGCGGTCGAGCACCGAGAGGACCACCCGGCGCTCGAGCTCACGGGTGATCTCCGCGGTCAGAGCCTCCTCGCGCCGGTCGTAGGCGGCCAGCACGTCCGCGGTCAGCTCCTCGGAGAGCACCGAGGCCGTGATCGAGGACTTGCTGCCGACCGACTCCTCGACCTCCTCGAGCGTGATCGAGATCGGGTAGAGCGTGCGCAGCGCGGTCCAGAGCTTCTCCAGGTCCCAGTCCTCGGCGAAGCCGTCGGAGGTGGCGGCGCCGACGTAGCTGGCGACCGTGTCCTCCATCATGTGCCGGACGTGGTCGCGCAGGTCCTCGCCCTCGAGCACGCGCAGCCGCTCGGCGTAGATCACCGTGCGCTGCTTGTTGATCACGTCGTCGTACTTCAGGACGTTCTTGCGGATCTCGAAGTTCTGCTGCTCGAGCTGGCTCTGCGCGGACTGGATCGCCCGGGTGACCATCTTCGACTCGATCGGCACGTCGTCGGCGACGTTGGCCGCGGCCAGCACCCGCTCCACGATCTGCGCCTTGAACAGCCGCATCAGGTCGTCGCCCAGGGACAGGTAGAACCGGGACTCGCCCGGGTCGCCCTGGCGACCGGCACGGCCGCGCAGCTGGTTGTCGATCCGGCGGGACTCGTGCCGCTCGGTGCCCAGCACGTAGAGGCCGCCGAGCTCGCGCACCTCGTCCTGCTCGGCCGCGACCGCCTTCTTGGCCTTCTCCATCGCGTCCGGGAACGCCGCGGCGAACTCCTCCGGCGTCTCGGCCTGGGACAGGCCGCGCTGCGCGAGTTCGGCCGTGGCCAGCGCCTCGGAGTTGCCGCCGAGCATGATGTCGGTGCCGCGGCCGGCCATGTTGGTGGCCACGGTGACCGCGCCCTTGCGCCCGGCCTGCGCGATGATCTGCGCCTCGCGCTCGTGGTACTTCGCGTTGAGCACCTCGTGCGGGATGCCCTGCTTGCGCAGCTGCTGCGAGAGGTACTCGGACTTCTCCACCGAGACGGTGCCGATCAGCACCGGCTGGCCCTCGTTGTGCCGGCCCTCGATGTCCGTGACCACGGCCTTGAACTTGGCCTCTTCGGTCATGTAGATCAGGTCCTGGCGGTCGGCCCGGATCATCGGCTTGTTCGTCGGGATCGGCACGACGCCCAGCTTGTAGATCTGGTGGAACTCCGCCGCCTCGGTCAGCGCGGTACCGGTCATGCCGCCGAGCTTGTCGTAGAGGCGGAAGTAGTTCTGCAGGGTGATGGTGGCCAGCGTCTGGTTCTCGTTCTGGATCTCCACCCCCTCCTTGGCCTCGATCGCCTGGTGCATGCCCTCGTTGTACCGGCGCCCGGCCAGGATGCGGCCGGTGTGCTCGTCGACGATGAGCACCTCGTTGTTCATGTTCACGTAGTCGCGGTCCCGCTTGAACAGCTCCTTCGCCTTGATGGCGTTGTTCAGGTAGCCGACCAGCGGGGTGTTGACCGACTCGTAGAGGTTGTCGATGCCCAGCAGGTCCTCGACCCGCTCGACGCCGCGCTCCAGGATGCCGACGGTCTTCTTCTTCTCGTCCACCTCGTAGTCGGTGTCGCGCACCAGCCGCGCGGCGATCCGGGCGAAGTCCACGTACCACTTGGTGGCCTGGTCCGCCGGGCCGGAGATGATCAGCGGGGTACGGGCCTCGTCGATGAGGATGGAGTCGACCTCGTCCACGCAGGCGTAGAAGTGGCCGCGCTGCACCAGGTCGGCCTTGTCCCACGCCATGTTGTCGCGCAGGTAGTCGAAGCCGAACTCGTTGTTGGTGCCGTAGGTGATGTCGCAGTTGTAGGCCTCGCGCCGCTGATCCGGCGACATGTTCGCCAGGATGCAGCCGACCGTCAGGCCGAGGAACCGGTGGATCCGGCCCATCCACTCCGAGTCGCGCTCGGCCAGGTAGTCGTTGGTGGTGACGATGTGCACGCCTTCGCCGGCCAGCGCGTTGAGGTACGCCGGCAGGGTGCCCACCAGGGTCTTGCCCTCGCCGGTGCGCATCTCGGCGATGTTGCCGAGGTGCAGCGCCATGCCGCCCATCAGCTGCACGTCGTAGTGGCGCTGCCCGATGCTGCGCTTGGCGGCCTCGCGAACGGTGGCGAACGCCTCCGGAAGCAGCTGGTCCAGCGTTTCGCCGTCCTGGTACCGCTGCTTGTACTCCTCGGTGAGGGCGCGCAGTTCCTCATCGGTGAGGTCGACGAAGTCGTCCTCGATCGAGTTGATCAGGTCGGCCGTCTTGGCCAGCTTGCGAAGGATCTTCCCTTCGCCGGCGCGCAGGACCTTGTCGAACAGGGCAGGCACTTTGAGGACGACTCCTTGCTGGAAATCGGACGCGGCCACTGCGCCCCATGTTCGAGAGCACCGTGGACGCAGCCTGAGGGACCGGCGTCGGGCCGGTCGTTATGCCATCGTAAGCGACCGGGGTGGCACAAAGACAGTGCGCGTTCCATTTCCGAACCACGCGGAAGAGGTCTCCACCATGAATCAGCCGGAAATCGCCGCCGGCCCGCTACTGCTGCGCCCCTGGCGTCGCTCGGACGCCGAGGCGATGGTCGCCGCCTGGGCAGATCCGGAGATCCGCCGGTGGGCCCGCTACGGGCAGAGACTACCGAGCGTGGAGGGAATGGAACACTGGGTGGCCTGGAATCGGGAGCAGTGGCGCACTGGCAAGCGGGCCGCGTTCGCCATCGAGGCGGCGGGCGGGCCGCTCGCCGGATCGATCACTCTACGTGATTTCGGGCGGGACGCCGACGGCGAGGGCGGGGACACGGCGGAGGTCGGCTACTGGATCGCCCCGCGGGCACGCGGCCGCAACATCGCGCCGAACGCGCTGACGGCCGTGAGCACGTGGGCGTTCGCCGCGAGCGAGCTCGGCGGCCTCGGTGTGCGGCGGGTCGAGCTGGTGCACTCCGTGGGCAACACCGCATCCTGCCGAGTAGCGCAGAAGGCCGGGTTCCCGCACGAGGGCACACTGCGGGGCTCATTCCGTTATGCCGACGGCGCGTGGCACGACGAGCACCTGCACGCCAAGCTCTTCTCGGATCCGAGGACCGAGCTCCTCACGGATCCGAAGGCGGAGGAGAACGCGGAGGAGAAGGTCGAGCAGTAGGCGCCGAGGAAACGCCCCGGCGCCCGCAATTTACATCCGTGTCTCTGATCGGACCGGCGCCAGCGGGCCGGTCAGATCTGCGACAGCGCTATTCCGTCGAGGATGTCGTGCTCGGAGACAACCACCTCGGACACTCCGAGCCGATCCACGATCCGCTCGAGGATGAGCGCGCCGGCCGCGATCACGTCCACCCGGCCGGGGTGGATCACCGACATCGCGGCGCGCTGCTCGTGCGTCATCGCGAGCAGGTCGGACGCGGTCTGCCGGACCACGGCGGCGGGGATCCGGGACAGGTGCACCCGGTCGCGGTCGTACTGCTCCAGCCCGAGCGCGAGGGCGGCCATCGTGGTGACCGAGCCGGCCAGGCCGACCAGCGTGCGGGCACGGGAGAGGTCCACGCTCTCGGCCGCGACGTCGATGGCCGCGTCGATGTCCCGGCGGGCGGCGTCGATCTGATCCTGAGTCGGCGGATCCTGGGTCAGGTGACGCTCCGTCATCCGGACGCAGCCCACGTCCACCGACTTGGCCGCCTGCACCTTGTCGCCGCCGAGTACGAACTCGGTCGAGCCCCCGCCGATGTCCACCACCAGGTACGGCGTGGCGTATTCGGCCGCGTCGGTGGCCAGCGCGGACGTGGCGCCGCGGAAGGAGAGCGTGGCCTCCTCGTGCCCGGTGATCACCTCGGGCTCGACCCCGAACCGCTCGCGCACCCCGGCGAAGAACTCGTCGCGGTTGCTCGCGTCCCGGGTCGCGCTGGTGGCGACGAAGCGGATGTGCTCGGCGCCATGGGCGCGGATGATCTCGGCATAGCGGTCGCAGGCCGCGAAGGTGCGGGCCAGCGCCTCGTCGGCGAGCCGGCCGGTGGCGTCGACGCCCTGGCCGAGCCGGACGATCTCCATCTGCCGGTCGATCTCGGTCTCGGCGCCCGTCTCCGGGTCGAGGTCCGCCACCAGCAGGCGGATCGAGTTGGTGCCGCAGTCGACCGCCGCCACGCGCTTGCCGGTGCTCACAGCTCGCCCTTCTCGGAGTGCCCTGATTCGCCGGCCGGCTCCGCCGCGTCCGCCGTCTGACCCGCGTGCACACACGGCCCGGAACGCCACCATTCCGGCAGCAGCGCCAGCGCCTCGTCGCCCAGCGGGTTCACGCCCGGGCCGGCCGCGAGCGAGTGCGCCACCAGCACGTGCAGGCACTTGACCCGGTCCGGCATGCCACCGGCGCTCGGGAAGCCCTCCAGCACCTCGATCGCGTCACGTCGGCGCAGGTAGTCCTCGTGCGCCGCGCGGTAGGCGGCGGCGAGCTCGGGATCGGTGCCCAGCCGCTCGGTCATCTCGGCCATCAGGCCGCCGCCCTCGAGGGTGCCGATGGCCGAGGCCGCCTTCGGGCAGGTGAGGTAGAAGAGGGTGGGAAAGGGCTCGCCGTCGGGGTTGCGCTCGGTCTTGATCCGGGGGGCGGTCTCCACCACGTCCGGGTTGCCGCACGGGCACCGATGCGCCACCGCCAGCAGGCCCCTGGGCGTGCGCCCGAGCTGGGCCTCGACGGCCGCGACGTCCTTGCCTTCCACGCTGTTCACCCGCTCTACGGTACTACCCGGCGACGGCGGTTCAGCGCGTCGCCGTGGAGCCCGGGTCCTTCACCGTGTTCCACAGCTTGTCGTACCAGGGCGAGGGTGTCGGGGTGGGCAGACCGAGCTGCTCGGAACCGTTGGCCGGGCCGGCCACGGTGAACCCCTCCTCACCCGGCTTGACGTAGTGCAGCTGCGAGCGGGCCTGGATCGCCACGTACCCCGGGTCGGACCACAGCGCGATCTGCGACTGAAGCTCGGTGACCTTCTTGGACAGCGCGTCGTTCTGCCGCTCCACGCTCGTCAGCTGCGAACGCTGAGACAGGTACTCCTGGAACGGGTAGGCGACCGTGACCACGACCGCGCACACGGCGAGCGCGAGGATGGTGGCACGCCTGGTCAGCCGGAACTTCGGGCGGGGCACCGAAGGACGCCGGCCGGACGGACGCGGCAGCGTGCGCGGCTTGGCCGGCTCGACCTCGGGCTGCTCGGCCTCGGCCTGCCGCTCCCGCTCGCGCGGCTCCCGTTCGGCCGCGCGCGTCGGCGGCACCAGGCCGAGCCGGGACGGGGTGCGGCGCGCGGAGGACGAACGCTGCGACACGTCGCGCGCGGGGCGCCGCGGTTGGTCGGCCATCGGCCTGACACCCCCTCACCTTCCGGCGTCCCGGCAGCCGAGACGAGTGTGGCGCGCTCCGGATCGGAGCGCGCCACCCATGCTATTGCGTGATCCGCTTCTAGGCCTGGAAGCGGGGGAAGGCCGAGCGGCCGGCGTACCGCGCCGCGTCGTCGAGCTCTTCCTCGATGCGCAGCAGCTGGTTGTACTTGGCCACGCGGTCGGTCCGGGCCGGGGCGCCGGACTTGATCTGGCCGCACTCCATCGCCACGGCGAGGTCGGCGATGGTGGTGTCCTCGGTCTCGCCGGAGCGGTGGGACATCATGGTGCGGTAGCCGCTGCGGTGGGCCAGGGTGACGGCGTCATAGGTCTCGGACAGCGAGCCGATCTGGTTCACCTTCACCAGCAGCGCGTTGGCCTGGCCGCCCTTGATGCCGCGGCCGAGCCGCTCCGGGTTGGTGACGAACAGGTCGTCGCCGACGAGCTGCACCTTGGTGCCGAGGGCGTCGGTCACGGCCTTCCAGCCGTCCCAGTCCTCCTCGCTGTGCGAGTCCTCGATCGAGACCAGCGGGTAGTTCGCCACCAGCTCGGCGTAGTAGGAGGACAGGTCGGCGCCGGTGAGCTTGGAGCCCTCGAACTCGTAGACGCCGTCCTTGAACAGCTCGGTGGCCGCCACGTCGAGCGCCAGCGCGATGTCCTCGCCCGGGGTGTAGCCGGCCTTCTCGATGGCCTCGAGGATCAGGTCCAGCGCGGCCCGGTTGGAGTCCAGGTTCGGCGCGAACCCGCCCTCGTCGCCGAGGCCGGTGGACAGCCCGCGGCTCTTGAGCACCGACTTGAGCGCGTGGTAGGTCTCCGCGCCCCAGCGCAGCGCCTCGCCGTAGGTCTCCGCGCCGATCGGGGCGACCATGAACTCCTGGATGTCGACGTTGGAGTCCGCGTGCGCGCCGCCGTTGAGGATGTTCATCATCGGCACCGGCAGCAGGTGCACGTTCGGGCCGCCGAGGTAGCGGTAGAGCGGGAGCTGGGCCGACTCGGCCGCCGCCTTGGCCACCGCGAGCGAGACGCCGAGGATGGCGTTCGCGCCCAGGCGGGCCTTGTTCGGGGTGCCGTCCAGGTCCTTGAGCTCCTGGTCCACCAGCCGCTGCTCGTGCGCGTCGAAGCCGATCAGCGCCGGGCCGATCTCGTCGAGCACCGCGAGCACGGCCTTGGTCACGCCCTTGCCCTGGTACCGGTCCTTGTCCCCGTCCCGCAGCTCCACGGCCTCGAAGGCACCGGTGGACGCGCCGGAGGGAACCGCCGCGCGGGCGATCACGCCGTCGTCGAGCGCGACCTCGACCTCGACGGTGGGGTTCCCACGGGAGTCGAGGATCTCCCGCGCTCCGACTGCTTCGATGGACGCCACGTGCGTACTCCTTCGCCAAGCTGTCTTCAGGTCTCGTTTTCGGGCCCAGCCTAGTTCACGGCGTGAACGACCCGCGCAGCTGTCCGTCCTTCGTCGCCGATCATCATCCTGACGGCTGGCCTGACGCCCGGCCAGATGCCGGCGCTCAGACGGACGCCGTGGAGGGAACTTCCAGACGAACCGGCAATTCGTAGAGCCCGCGCATGATCAGCCCCGAGTGCCGACGCAGCGCTTCCGGTGGCCGGGCCAGACCCGCGGCGGGGTAGCGCGCCAGCAGCCGTTCGAAGGCGATGCGCCCCTCCAGCCGGGCCAGCGGAGCGCCGATGCAGAAGTGGATGCCGTGGCCGAGCGCGACGTGCCCGGTGGCCGCGCGGCCCAGGTCGAGCTCGTCCGGCGCGGCGAAGCGGGACGGGTCGCGGTCGGCCGCGGCGAGCACGGCGAGCACCGGCTCGCCGGCCGGTATGGCGACGCCGCCGACGGTGATCGGCTCCGTGGTGAAGCGCCAGGTGCCGAACTCCACCGGACCGTCGTAGCGCAGCAGCTCCTCGACCGCGTTCGGCAGCAGGCCCGGGTTCGTCAGCAGTCGATCTCGCTGCTCCGGATGGGTGAGCAGGGCGAAATACCCGTTGCCGACCAGGTTGATCGTCGTCTCGAAGCCGGCGAACAGGAGGATGAACGCCATCGCCGCCGCCTCGTCCTCGCTCAGGTGCTCCCCGTGGTCGGAGGCGCGCACCAGCGCGGTCAGCAGGTCGTCGCCGGGAGCGAGCCGCTTCTTGTGGATGATCTCGCGCAGGTAGCCGCGGATGCGTTTGACGGAGCGTCCGACGCCGCCGCGCGGCCCGCTGCGGTCGACCACGCCGAAGGCCCACTCGTGGAAGATCGCCTGGTCCTCCTCCGGCACGCCGAGCATCTCCAGGATGACGGCCACCGGCAGCGGGCAGGCGTAGCCCCGGATCAGGTCGACGCTGCCGTCCGGATCGGCCGCGGCCCGCGCGGCACACTCGTCCAGCAGCGTGTCGGCGATGCGCCGGATGCGCGGCTCGAAGTCGGCGATACGGCGCGGCGTGAAGGCCTTGGCCACCAGCCGCCGCAGCCGGGTGTGGTCCGGCGGGTCGAGGTTGAGCAGATGCGCGGCGATGCCCGAGCGGTGCTCGCCCGGGATGCCGGTGCGCCCCGGCTTCCAGCCCGGGAACGAGGCCGCCGCGTTCTTGGACAGCCGGGGATCCGCGAGCACTGCTTTGACGTCGTCGTACCGCGTGACGAGGTAGGCCTCGACCCCGTTGGGCAGCCGGGTCCGGTGGACCGGGGCGTGCTCGCGCAGCCAGGCGTAGGCCGGGTAGGGATCGTCGATGAACGCGCGGTCGAAGAGCGCGGGCGGCTCGGGCTGCTCGGACGGCGCCGGGCGGGCCGCGGCGGAGCCGGGCTCGGGAGCGGGAGGGGGCGCGTTCACCGATCCATGGTCACACGGGGCCGGAAGACCGCCGCGGCCGGGACCGTCGTGCCGGGCGGCGGCGTCCTCCGGATCGAGGTTCACCCGCTGGGAGTAGCCCGATCGGGTTACCGCTTCACCGCTTCGCGTCACCCGGGCCGGGGATCGCCGCCGTTTCCGGGAACGCCACAGGGCCTCGTCGCCGACGGCCCGGAGGGATCAGCTTCGGCGACGAGGCCCGTGTGAAAGTTTCAGCGCTGCTCGGCGGCCGGGGTCGGCACGGCGTCCTGCTGGGCGGCCGTGGTGATCACCGAGGCCTCGACGGCGGCCGGCGGGGTGACCGGGCCGGCGGGCTGCGCGGGGGCAGCCGGGGTGTCGTCCTTGGCCGCGGCCTTCATCTCCGACTTGAAGATGCGCAGCGACTGACCGACCGACCGGGCGGCGTCGGGCAGCTTGCGCGAGCCGAAGAGCAGCACGAGCAGTACAAGGATGACGATGATGTGCCAGGGCTCAAGTCCGCCACGCAGCATGGTTCCGCACTCCTAGTGATCTTGATGCCGTAGCCGTTCTCCGCACCGATGGCGGGTTTTTGGCGCCGGTGCACTGACCAGACTAACCGTACTTACCCGACTATCGGGAGGCCTCACGGTGAAGAATCTGATCCCGTAGCCCGCGAGCCTGAATCCGCAGTGCCTCCTCCGGATCGACTCCCAGTTCCCGAGCCAGGCCCACGACGGCCAATAACAGCCTTCCGACCTGCTCCTTCGGTGTAGAGGCCGATATATCAGAAGCCTGTTCCAGCTGAGCGGGCAGTTGCGGAACCGTTATTTCCAGCCCGGCGCCCCCGGCCCGCTTGAGCAGCTTGTCGGCGAGCGAAAGGGCCGGTTGGGCCAGCACAACGCCCTCAACCACCGAAGTCCGGGACTTTTCAGCTGCTTTCAACTGCTCCCACGTCGCCTCGACCTCGGCCGCGTCGCGCGCGGCCCCGTCGCCGAACACGTGCGGGTGACGCCCGATCAGCTTCGTGACGATACCCTGCGCGACGTCGTCGATACCGAACGGATCCTCCGCGTGCTCCTGGGCGATCCGGGAGTGGAAGGCGACCTGCAGCAGCACGTCCCCCAGCTCCTCGCGCAGCGCGTCGCGCCCGTCGCCCGGAACCTCGCAGTCGCCGTCCTCGATCGTCTCGGCCGCCTCGTATGCCTCCTCCAGCAGGTACTTCACCAGGCTCTGGTGGGTCTGCTTGGCGTCCCAGGGGCATCCGCCCGGGGAGCGCAGCCGGTCCATCACCGCGACCAGGTCGAGCAGCTTGGCGCCCGGCAGGTCGTAGCTGCCCGGAAGCACCTCGAGCTCGATGTCCGCGGACACCGCCGCGCCCGGCGCCCCCGGCAGCCCGGCCGCCAGCCGCTGGCCCAGCGCCTGCACCAGCCGCTGGTCCGCGCCGGAGGGATCGGCCAGCCAGACCACCCGCGCCCCCGCCGCCGCCTCGGCCAGCAGCTCCTCGGCCACCTCCGCCGACTCGCCCTCGATCAGCTCGATCGCCACGTCCAGGTCGTCGAGGTACTCCAGGATCGGGTGCTCCTCGGCCCCCGCATGCACCCGGGCCCCCGGCTCCGTCACCGCCGCCCACGCCGCGCCCGACATCAGCCCCGGCGCCACTCTCGGCGAGAACGGGATCAGCACGATTCGACCGGTCATGAAAGCAGCCTACTGGGCGTGTCTCAGTTCTCCGGCAGCGCGATCCCAGTCGAGTCGAGGTCGGCCTCGAACGGCCAGGACATGGTCAGCCGGTCGCGGGCGCTGTTTGGGACCGAGCGTGACGGTCATCTCGGCGTGCGCCCGCGAACTCCGGTGGAGCCGTCTGCGCCAACTGCTTCCACGGAATCAACCGTCAGGCCGGCCCTGCCTCCCCGCTTCCCGTCAGGACCCGTTGCCCATCAGCAGCACGCCGTCGATCAGCGAGCGGCACCACTCGAGCAGCGGCAGGCCGGTGATCGGCTCGGCCGGGAAGCCCTTGGTCTTGGGGCGCGGGACGAGGATGTGGTCGGTCTGCTTCTTGACGATCGAGCCGGGGAAGACGCGCTTGAGGCGCAGCTCCTGGGACTCGCGCAGGAAGGTCTGACTGAATTTCACATAGTTGCCCTGCAGCACGATCTCGGACAGGCCCGCGGTGCGGGCGTGGGCGCGGAAGAGGGCGACGGCGAGGAGGTTGCCGACCGGCTCGGGCAGCTTGCCGTAGCGGTCCACCAGCTCGTCATGCACGGCGACGACGTCCGTCTCGGCGGCGATCGAGGCGATCCGGCGGTAGGCCTCGAGGCGCAGGCGCTCGTCGGGGACCCAGTCGTGCGGGATGTGCGCGTCGACCGGGAGGTCCACCCGCATCTCCGGCATCTCCTCCTGGACCTCGAGGCCGGACGCCTGCTCGCGGAAATCCTTGACCGCCTCGCCCACCATCCGCACGTACAGGTCGAAGCCGACGCCCTCGATGTGGCCGGACTGCTCGCCGCCGAGCAGGTTGCCGGCGCCGCGGATCTCCAGGTCCTTCATCGCCACGAACATGCCCGCGCCCAGGTCGGTGTGCTGGGCGATGGTGGCCAGCCGCTCGTGCGCGGTCTCGGTCAGCGGCTTCTCCGGCGGGTAGAGGAAGTACGCGTAGGCGCGCTCCCGGCCCCGGCCGACCCGGCCGCGCAGCTGGTGCAGCTGGCTCAGGCCGAAGTTGTCGGCGCGCTCGACGATCAGGGTGTTGGCGTTGGCGATGTCGATGCCGGACTCCACGATCGTGGTGCACACCAGCACGTCGAACTCGCGGTTCCAGAAGTCGACGATCAGCTTCTCCAGCGCGTGCTCGTTCATCTGGCCGTGCGCGATGGCCACCCGGGCCTCGGGCACCAGCTCGCGGATCCGGGCGGCCGCGCGGTCGATCGACTCGACCCGGTTGTGGATGTAGAAGACCTGGCCCTCGCGCAGCAGCTCGCGCCGGATCGCCGCGCCGATCTGCTTCTCCTCGTACGCGCCGACGAAGGTGAGCACCGGGTGGCGCTCCTCCGGCGGGGTCTGGATGGTCGACATCTCCCGGATGCCGGTCACCGCCATCTCCAGCGTGCGCGGGATCGGGGTCGCGGACATGGTCAGCACGTCCACGTTCGCGCGCATCTGCTTGAGGTGCTCCTTGTGCTCGACGCCGAAGCGCTGCTCCTCGTCCACGATCACCAGGCCGAGGTCCTTGAACCGGGTGTCCTTGGCGAACAGCCGGTGGGTGCCGATGACCACGTCCACCGTGCCCTCGGCCAGGCCGCGCAGCACCTCGGTGGACTCCTTGTCGGTCTGGAATCGCGACAGGGCCTTGATGGTCACCGGGAACTGGGCGTAGCGCTCGGCGAAGGTGGAGAAGTGCTGCTGCACCAGCAGCGTGGTGGGCACGAGCACGGCCACCTGCTTGCCGTCCTGCACCGCCTTGAACGCCGCGCGCACGGCGATCTCGGTCTTGCCGTAGCCGACGTCGCCGCAGATGAGCCGGTCCATCGGGACCGTCTTCTCCATGTCGCTCTTGACCTCGTCGATGCAGGCGAGCTGGTCCGGGGTCTCCACGTAGGGGAACGCGTCCTCCAGCTCGCGCTGCCACGGCGTGTCGGTGGTGAAGGCGTGGCCGGGCGCGGACTGGCGGGCGGAGTAGAGCCGGATCAGGTCGGCGGCGATGTCGCGCACGGCCTTGCGGGCTCGCGTCTTCGCCTTCTGCCAGTCCGCGCCGCCGAGCCGGTGCAGCGAGGGAGACTCGCCGCCGACGTACTTCGTCACCAGCTCGAGCTGGTCGGTGGGGACGTAGAGCCGGTCGCCGGGCTGGCCGCGCTTGGAGCTCGCGTATTCGATCACGAGGTATTCGCGGGTGGCGCCGGCGACGGTGCGCTGGACCATCTCCACGTACCGGCCGACGCCGTGCTGCTCGTGCACGACGAAGTCGCCGGTGCGCAGCTGCAGCGGATCCACCATGTTGCGCCGGCGCGAGGGCATCCGGCTCATGTCCTTGGTGGACGAGCGCTGGCCGGAGATGTCCGACTCGGTCAGCACGGCCAGCTTCACCGCTTCGTTGACGAAGCCGCGGCCGAACGAGGCGCAGGTGACGTAGGCGATGCCGGGCTCCGGCGTCTCCTTGAGCTCGGGCACCAGCCGCACGCCGAGGTCGGCCGCCCGCAGCAGCTCGGCGGTGCGCTCGGCCGGGCCGGGGCCCTCGGTGGTGAGCACGACCCGCCAGCCCTCGCGCAGCCAGGCGCGCACGTCGGCGATCAGCCGGGGGCCCTCGCCGCGGTAGTCGGGGGCCTCGAGCGCCGGGGAGAGCACCGTGTCGTCCGACTCCAGCGCCGCGCCGCCCTCCGCCCCGGCGGCGCCGGGCTCCGAGGGCATCAGCTCGGCCAGCTCGGCGTCGGCGGCGAAGGGGGTGACGGACCACCAGGGCAGGCCCAGCGCGCGGGCGTGGTCGCGCAGGCCGGCCAGCGACCAGAGCGAGGCGGAGCCGAGGTCGAGCGGGCTCTTGCCGCCCATCGCGGCGGCGGCCCAGGACGCCTCGAGGAACTCCTGCGAGGTGCGCACCAGGTCCGCGGCCCGGGCGCGCACCCGCTCCGGGTCGCACAGCACCAGCCGGGCGTGCTCGGGCAGGACGTCGACCAGCAGCTCCATCTTGTCCACGAGGACCGGGGCCAGCGACTCCATCCCCTCCACCGCGATGCCCTCGGCCACCCTGCCGAAGACGTCGGCGAGCTCCGGGTACTCGGAGGCGTAGCCGTGCGCCCGCTTGCGCACGGTCTCGGTCAGCAGCAGCTCGCGGCAGGGCGGTGCCCACAGGCCCTGCTGGGCGACCTCGAGGGAACGCTGGTCGGCCACCTTGAAGTAGCGGATCTCCTCGACCGTGTCGCCCCAGAACTCCAGCCGCAGCGGGTGCTCCTCGGTGGGCGGGAAGACGTCCAGGATGCCGCCGCGCACGGCGAAGTCGCCGCGCCGCTCGACCAGGTCGGTGCGCAGGTACGCGGCGTCGGCGAGGCGGCGGGTGACCTCCTCCAGCTCGATCTCCTGACCCGCCGTCACCCGCACCGGCTCGAGATCGCCGAGCCCGGCCACCTGGGGCTGGAGCACCGAGCGGATCGGCGCGACGACGACCTGAAGAGGTGTGGAATCCTCCGGGTGGGCCAGCCGGCGCAGTACGGCCAGGCGCCGGCCGACCGTGTCGGAGCGCGGCGAGAGCCGTTCGTGCGGCAGCGTCTCCCAGGCCGGGAACTCGGCCACCGCGTCCTCGCCGAGCAGCGAGCGCAGCGCCGCGGCCAGGTCCTCGGTCTCCCGGCCGGTGGCCGTGACGGCCAGCACCGGCGCGCCGGCGCCCTCGGCCACAGCGGCGAGCAGCGGGGCGCGCTGGCCTGCGACCATGGTCAGGTCGAGCCGCGGCCGGGTGCGGTCGCGGCCGGCCTCGATCGCCGCTTTGACCGCGGGATCGGTGCGCAGAGGTTCGAGCAAACCGGGCATGGGCATGGGCTACTCCATGGTGGTGGCAACGCCGACTAACCCCGAGCGGCCCGCAGGAGGGGGGCCGGGGGTTGGTATGCATCTAGGGTACGCACTGGATCCGACACACGGCCCGACCGAGGTCTGGGAGGATCACGCGTCAGGCGCGAGCGGATCTCGAAACCGGAACGAACCGGGCGACCGACACGATTCCGGTTTACCTGGACGGCACTCCCGCCTACCGCAAATCCGGGTGCGCCGGGTACCGTCGTCCAGGAGCACTGTGTGCCGGGGTGCGCTGCCGCGGCGGGCGCAAGAGTTGTGACGTAGGGACTGGGAGAGCGATGACGCAAGGAACGGGCACGGGCCTTCCGACGAACACGGCCGGGATACCCAACGGTCAGTTCGCCGGTCGGCTCATCGAGTTCAGCGACGTCGAGCTGGACCGCAAGTACCCGCGCGGGGTGTACCTCAACTTCCACGGCTACCCGGACTTCTCGGTGTACGCGCGGCACGCCGTGCAGATCGCCGACCCGCCGGCCGAGCTGTCGGTGGACGAGGTGCGGGTGACCGACGTGGTGGCGGCGAACCTGCTCGCCTCGCGCACCGGCGATCCGCTCTACCAGCAGGGCCGGCCGCCCACGGCCACGCCCGAGGGCTGGACCTGGACGCACGAGGCGCGCAGCCGCCGGATGTTCATGGTGCCCGCCGAGCTCAACGGCTCGTTCCGGCACCACGGCGGGATCGCCACGCTCAAGGCGGACCGGGCCAAGTCGGGCCTGTGGCACGAGGGCATGCTCGAGCCGGTCGCCTTCGAGCGCTCCGGCTCGGTGCCCGAGGAGGCGATGGTCCAGCTCGAGTCGCAGCTCGGCTTCCAGCTGCCGGTCTCCTACCGGCGGTTCCTGGCCGGCACCGACGGCGGCCGGCCGCTCGGACCCGCGGTCAACCTGTCCGCGGGCTTCGTCTCGGACGGCTGGCTCTTCGGCGTGCGCCGCTCGGACCCGCACCAGGAGCTGGTGTACGCGAACCAGGCGCTGTTCGACCGGTTCACCGAGGAGTACCTGGGCGTCGGCTTCGTGCGCGGCGGCATGCTGGTGCTCAAGATCCGGGGCAACGACCTGGGCTCGGTGTGGTTCTTCGACGACGACGACTACCGGGACCGGGACAACCGGGACGCCGCCTCGGTCTGCGCCGAGCTGCTGATCCGGGTCGGCAACGACTTCGACGACTTCGCCCGGCACCTGGTGGCGCTGCCGCCGCAGATCCAGGAGATCTCCGAGGCGGCGGTGCAGCAGGGCTTCGCGAACCTGGTGACGGACGTGGCCTACCTCGGCTCCGCGCTGCCGCCGCACCTGGCGTTCCACCGACGCTGACACGCCCGCCGGCGCGGGGCCCCGAGCGGGTCTCGCGGCGGCGGTCCGCCGGTTCCGGATCGGGGCGCGCTCGGATTTCGAACCCTTCCGTACGCCTTCCGTACGCCGCCCCCCGCGCGGGGGCGGCGTTCGCCGTTTCTGCCTCCCACCGGCCCATTGTCGGTCTCAGCGGGTGGGCGAGATGAAGACACTGTGACGTACGCCGCATACGATGGGGCCAAAGCCCTTCCGCGCGGACAACGGCGTCCGGCGCATCGCCCGTGAACCGAGGAGTGTGCCGCCGTGGCCGACACCGCCGCCGTCCCCAGTCCGCCTTCGGCGCCGCCGCCCGCGCCCGACGCCGCCCTGCGCGGAGACATCAAAGCCCTGGGAGAGCTGCTCGGCCGCACGCTGGTGCGGCAGGAGGGCGAGTACCTGTTCGACCTGGTCGAGCAGATCAGGGCACTGACCCGGTCGGCGGACGCCGGCGCGGCGGACGAGGCGCAGGCCAGGCTGGCCGAGATCGACCTGGGCACGGCCATCCGGCTGGTGCGCGCGTTCTCCAGCTACTTCTACCTGGCGAACGTGACCGAGCAGGTGCACCGCGCCCGCGAGCTGCACGGCGAGCGGGCCACCACCGGCTCCTGGCTCTCCCGCGCGGTCGAGCGGATCGGCGCGGCGATCGAGGACCCCGAGTCCAAGGTGACCAGGGACTGGGTCGAGGAGGTCATCTCCCGGCTCTCGGTGCGCCCGGTCTTCACCGCGCACCCGACCGAGGCGGCCCGCCGGACCATACTCGGCAAGCTGCGCCAGATCGCCCTGCTGCTCGACGCCAACCCGTTCCCGCAGCCGGGCACGCCGGTGGACCCGGTGGCCCAGCGGCGCGCCTCGCGCCGGCTGGAGGAGCTGGTCGAGTCGCTCTGGCAGACCGACGAGCTGCGGGTGACCCGGCCGGAGCCGACCGACGAGGCCCGCAACGCCCTGTACTACCTGGACGAGCTGCACTCCGGCGCGGTGCCGGACGTGCTCGACGAGCTCGCCGCCGAGCTCGAGCGGATCGGCGTGCGGCTGCCGGTGGACGCGCGGCCGCTGAGCTTCGGCAGCTGGATCGGCGGCGACCGGGACGGCAACCCGAACGTCACCCCGACGCTGACCCTGGAGATCCTCGGCCTGCAGCACGAGCGGGCCATCGACGACGCGCTCAAGCTGGTCGAGGGCCTGCGCTCGACCCTGTCCACCTCGAAGCGGATCGCCCGGGTCACCCCGGAGCTCGAGGAGTCGCTCGCCCGGGATCTCGAGGCCCTGCCGGACATTCCGGCCCGGTACCGGCGGCAGAACCTGGAGGAGCCCTACCGGCTCAAGGCCACCTGCATCCGGGAGAAGCTGCTCAACACCCGCAAGCGGATCGCGGAGGCGCGCCCGCACGTGCCCGGGCAGGACTATCTCAACGGCGAAGAGCTGGTGGCCGACCTGCTGCTGATGCGCGAGTCGCTGCTGGCGGACCGGGGCGAGCTGATCGCCCGCGGCAGCCTGGACCAGGTGATCCGTACCATTTCGGCCTTCGGCCTGCAGCTGGCCACCCTGGACGTGCGCGAGCACGCGGACGCGCACCACCACGCCGTCGGCCAGCTGATCGACCGGCTCGGCGGAGAGGCCTGGCGCTACGACGACATGCCGCGCGACTACCGGGCCGGGCTGCTGGCCAAGGAGCTGCGCTCGCGCCGGCCGCTGGCGAAGCTGCCGGAGCGCGCGCACCGGCAGGGCATCGAGGGCTTCGACGCCTGGGGCGGGGCCACCCCGCTGCTCGACGACGCCGGGGCGAAGACCTTCGGCATCTTCACCGCGATCAAGGAGACGATCGACCGCTTCGGTCCGGACGTCATCGAGAGCTACATCATCTCGATGTGCCGCGGGGTGGACGACGTGTACGCGGCGGTGCTGCTGGCCCGCGAGGCGGGCCTGATCGACCTGCGCGGCGGCCGGGCCGCGATCGGCTTCGTGCCGCTGCTGGAGATGGTCGAGGAGCTGCGCCAGGCCGACACCATCCTCAACGACCTGCTCAACGACCCGTCCTACCGCAAGCTGGTGCGGCTGCGCGGGGACGTGCAGGAGGTCATGCTCGGCTACAGCGACTCGAACAAGTCGGCCGGCATCACCACCAGCCAGTGGGAGATCCACCTCGCCCAGCGCAAGCTGCGCGACGTGGCGCACCGGCACGGCGTACGGCTGCGGCTCTTCCACGGCCGCGGCGGCACGGTGGGCCGCGGCGGCGGTCCGACCCACGAGGCGATCATGGCGCAGCCGTGGGGCACGCTCGAGGGCGAGATCAAGGTCACCGAGCAGGGCGAGGTGATCTCGGACAAGTACGCGCTGCCGAGCCTGGCCCGGGAGAACCTGGAGCTGACCGTCGCGGCCACGCTGGAGGCCTCGGTGCTGCACCTGGGCCCGCGGCAGAGCACGGACGCGCTGGCCCGCTGGACGGCGACGATGAGCGGGATCTCGGACGCGGCGTTCGCCACGTACCGGGACCTGGTCGACGACCCGGACCTGCCCCGCTACTTCCTGGCCTCGACGCCGGTGGACCAGCTGGGCGACCTGCACCTGGGCTCGCGCCCGTCGCGCCGGCCGGACTCGGGCGCGGGGCTCGAGGGCCTGCGGGCGATCCCGTGGGTGTTCGGCTGGACCCAGTCGCGCCAGATCGTGCCGGGCTGGTTCGGCGTGGGCACCGGCCTGGCCTGGGCGTACGAGGCCGGGCACGCGGACGTGCTGCAGGAGATGTACGAGGACTGGCACTTCTTCCGCAACTTCCTGTCGAACGTCGCGATGACGCTGGCGAAGACGGACCTGCGGATCGCCCGGCTGTACGTGGAGCAGCTGGTGCCGGAGCACCTGCGGCACGTGTTCGACCGCATCGTCGAGGAGCACGAGCTGACGGTGCAGCAGGTGCTCAAGGTGACCGGGCAGAGCGAGCTGCTGGGCACCGACCCGGTGCTGGCCCGCACGCTGCAGGTGCGCGACCGGTACCTCGACCCGATCTCCTACCTGCAGGTGGCGCTGCTCAAGCGGCACCGCGAGGCGGTGGCGGCCGGCGAGGAGCCGGATTCGCAGCTGAGCCGGGCGCTGCTGCTGACGGTCAACGGCGTGGCGGCGGGTCTGCGCAACACCGGCTGAGTCCGGCGCCCCGAACCATCGTGTGCCCGGCACCCCGTATGGGTGCCGGGCACACGGGCGTGTGGGGCCGGATGCGTGGCGGCTGGGGGTGGGGCGTCGCGGGGCCTGGCCGCGCAGCGCCGATAGCCGGGCGGATGCAGCGCGCTACACCGAGTTATCCACAGCGCCAGCCGGTTATCCACAGGATCCACAGATCTTGTCCACGGTGTGTATAAATCCTGTGGATAACCCGGTCGCGTGCCCCCGGTCTGGCGTAACGAAATGGACTCGCTTGGGGAAAACTCCGGCGGACCGGGCTGTGGATAACCACTTTCCACCGGGTTCGCCGGGGCTCGCCTGGGGACAACTCCGGACAAGGCGCACCAGTTCCCGGATCCGCCTGTGGATCGGCGGCGGGTGTGTTAAGGGCGCCGGATCACGCCGGATTACGTTAGGAGAAGACCACCGTACGGCGCGAGTTGAGCAGCACCCGGTGCTCGGCGTGCCAGCCGACGGCGCGGGAGAGCACCCGGCACTCCACGTCCCGGCCGGCCGCGACCAGCTGATCCGGCGTCATGCCGTGGCCCACCCGGGCCACGTCCTGTTCGATGATCGGGCCCTCGTCCAGATCCGCCGTCACATAATGCGCGGTCGCGCCGATCAGCTTCACGCCGCGCTCGTGCGCCTGGTGGTAGGGCTTGGCGCCCTTGAACGACGGCAGGAACGAGTGGTGGATGTTGATGATCCGGCCCTCGAGCGCCTTGCACACGTCGTTGGAGAGCACCTGCATGTAGCGGGCCAGCACCACCAGCTCGATCCGGTGCTCGGCCACCAGCTCGAGCAGGCGCGCCTCCTGCGCCGCCTTGTTCTCCTTGTCCACAGGCAGGTGGACGAACTCGATCCCGTAGGACTCGACCAGGGTGCGGAAGTCGGTGTGGTTGGAGACGACGAACGGGATGGTGACCGGCAGCGCGCCGATGCTGTGCCGGAACAGCAGGTCGTTGAGGCAGTGGCCGAACTTCGAGACCATGATCACCATCGGCATGTGCGTCGCCGCCTGGTGGATCTGCCACTGCATGTGGAACGACGCGCCGGTCGCCGCGAACCCGTTGGACAGCGTGGTCAGGTCCACGCCCGGCTCCTGCGCCCGGAAGTGCACCCGCATGAAGAAGACCCCGGTGTCCGGGTCGCCGTACTGCTGGCTGTCCACGATCGTGCATCCGGTCACGAGCAGGAAGCTGGCCACGGCGTGCACGATGCCCCGTTGGTCGGGGCACGACAAGGTCAGGATGTAGTCGGCGGACGCGTCCTCAGTCATGGGGCCAGGCTAGGGCAGTGCCCTCCGGCGCGCCCATATCGACCGTCAGATGAGCAGGTCATCGGGACGCGGGCGCCGCCGGCCCGGACAGCGTCTGGTCGTAGCGGCGCAGCAGCAGCTTCGCCACGAGGTCGTGCGAGCCGAGCGGCGCGGCGACGCGCGGAGTACGCACTGAGCCGGGCTCGAGGCCGGACAGGGCCGCGATGTCCCCCAGACGGCGCGTATAGCCGCCTTCGGCGAGCAGGTAGGTGGCGACGGCCACCGGGCGCCCCCGGCGGCACAGCCGGGCCAGCAGAGCGCTGACAGAGGGTTCCGCGGCCGTCAGGAAGGCGGTGCGCACCGGCATTCCCAGCCGCTCGGCCAACAGGCCCGCCATCGCCACCGCGTCGGCCGTGGCCCGCTGGTCCAGCGAGCCCGCCGCGGCCAGCACCACCTCGGTGCCGAAGACGCGCCCGCTGACCGCGCCGAGGCGCTCGGCCAGCACCTGCGCCAGCATCGGGTCGGGGCCGAGCGCGCGGGCCACGTGGACCAGTAGCCGCGCGGCGCGATCCTGGCCGGGCGCACCGGCCATCGCCACGGTCTTCGTGACGGCCCGCACGGCGGCCGGGATGTCGTGGCGCACGTGGTAGCCGGACCCGAGGAAGAGCGGCAGCACCACGGCCTCCCGCGCGCCCTGGGCGGCCAGCTCGCGCAGCACCGTGTCCGGGCGCGGCTCGGCCTTGGACACGAAGCTGAGCCGGACCGGCAGGCCCGGCCGCAGGAACCTGATCCGCTCCAGCAGCGCGTCGAGGGTGAGCAGGCCCTCCAGATGGGTGGTGCCGTGAGCCACCACGACCGCCGGCACGTCGTCGCGCGCGGGCGGGAGGACGCTCGGGGCGGGCCGTGGCGCGACGGCTGCGGACGAGGGGCGGGACACGGGCATGCGGGCCTCCCTGTGAGTGGACGGCTAGCGGGTTGCGCCGACGCCGGCGGGTCGAACAGTCAGGGCTCGATGTCGAGCCGGTAACCGCGCTTGGTCACGGTCTTCACCAAGCCCGCGGCCGGCCCGAGCGCCGTGCGCAGCCGCGCCACCGTCGCCTCCACCGCGTGCTCGTCGCGGTGGGCGCCGTTCCCGTCCCGGATATCCCAGACGCGGCGCAGCAGCTCGGAGCGCGAGACCACCCAGCCGGGCCGTCGGGCGAGCTCGGCGAGCACCGCCGCCGGGAGCGGGGGGAGCGTGACGCAGTGCCCTCCCACGGCCACGCTGAAGCCCTGCAGCACCAGCGTGCGCTCCGCGTCGAGCCGCACCTCGTGCCGGATGCGCTGCGGCAGCGTCGCGGCGAGGAGGTCGGCGAGGGCCGGGAAGCGCGGGCGCTCGGCCGTCAGCGGCTCCACCCCCACGGCCTGAAGCGGCCGCGCGCAGGCCGGGGCGAGGCAGACCGGGAGCACGTCCGAGCGCAGCGCGGCCAGCAGCACGTCGAGCGAGCCGGTGACGGCGGCGGCCTCGAGCAGGCCGGTGACGCCCGGCGCCGTGGTGAAGGTGACCGCGTGCACGTCCCGGCGGACCAGCGCCCCGACGAACCGGGCCGCGGCGGCGCGGTCGCCGGCACGGCGGGCGGAGGCGCCCTCGTCCCCGGGCGTGAGCCGGACGACGGGGGTCTCCACGGTGCGCGCGCCGAGCCCGTGCAGCCTGGCGGCGAGCTCCTCGCGTCTGCGGTCCGCCGTGATCGCCACGACGCTGCCGGTCAGCGGCCCGCCGTCGAACTCCGCCGCGGTGGTGGACGCGTCGGGGTGGGGCGGCCGGGCGGGCAGGGAGGTGGGCGGTCGCTGGTCGAGCGTC
Organism: Actinospica robiniae DSM 44927; assembly: GCF_000504285.1. Taxonomy (NCBI): domain Bacteria; kingdom Bacillati; phylum Actinomycetota; class Actinomycetes; order Catenulisporales; family Actinospicaceae; genus Actinospica; species Actinospica robiniae. The sequence continues at coordinate 5,545,309 of NZ_KI632511.1, forward strand.
TCTGCCGATGCCATGGGCCCACGATCCACGCCCCGGGTTTCGGCGGTGTTGCCGTGTCGTTGTGCCCGGGTTAGAGCTCCTCCGAGTGGGTGACGCAACGTCACCGGCGGGAGTGAACCCGCCGGTGCTCCGCTCACCCGATCAGCGCTCGGATGTCAGAGCCGCGTCAGAGCTGGGCGCTGGTGATCTGGGGCTTGCCGTAGGTGGGCATGGCCTGGTTCCACAGCTTCGCCGCGGACTGCTTCGCCTGGGTGGACTCGCTGCTGCCCTGGCTCGCCGCCGCGTAGTTCGGGTCGGCCTTGACCGCCGCCGCCGAACAGGTGGCGCCGCCGTCGAAGTCCGCGACGGCCTTGGCGTAGTCGTTGTCCGAGGTGTACGAGTCGTGCCAGGCCTTGTTGAGCGCGGCGGCCAGAGCGGTGCCGCCGTCGATCTTGCTCACGTCCAGCTTCGCCAGCGTGTTCAGCGCGGCCTGACGGCCGGTCACCGCGCTGTTGATCTCCGCCTTCGCGACCGGGATGTTGCAGGCGACCAGGGCGCTGACACCCCCGTTGGCGTCGCTGCGCAGGTCCTTGGCCTCGGTCACCAGCTGGTAGAGCGCGTCAGCCTCCTGCTGCGCGCTCTGCTTGGACCCGGCGGAGCTGCTGGCGCTCGGATTGCCGCTGGACTGGCTCGAGGGCGTGCCGGAGCCGCCGCCGGACAGGCCGAGGTACAGGCCCACCGCGGCGACCACGACGACCACGCCGCCGATCACGAGCGGCGTGCGGCTGCGGCCGGGACGCGGCGGCAGCGGGTCGTATCCGGCCCCGCCGTAGCCCTGGCCGGGGCCGCCGTACGCGGGCTGGGCCTGCGGGTAGCCGGGAGCCTGCTCCTGCTGCGGGGTGAACATCGCGGTGGCCGCGGGCTGCGGCTGCGCCTGCGCCGCCTGGGCGAACCCGGCCGCCGGGGGCGCCGCGCCGACCACGGCCTGGCGCGATATCGAGCGCCGGTCGGTCGGGACCGAGTCGCGGAAGAGGTGGTCGAACTCGCTGGGTACCGAGGCCTGCTCCTCCTGCCCGAACATCGCCTGCTGCGCCGCGGCCTGCTCCGGGTAGGCCTGCTGGGGCTGGCCGTAGGGCTGCTGCTGCCCCGCCGGGTACTGCGGGCTCTGGCCGTAGGACTGCTGCGGGTAGGGCTGTTGGTACTGTTGTTGCTGCTGGTAGGACTGCTGCACCGGTTCCATCGGCGCACCGGGCTGGTACGGAGAGCCTTCTTCCGGCCAGCTCCCCGGCACTTCGGGCATCTGGGACACAGTGCAATTCCTCGCAGATAGGCGTTCGTCCGGCGCCGCGGGCAGGGTGAACCCCTCGCCACGGCGACCGAATAGACGCTACTCGCCCAGGCAAGCCCTGCCACGATCACGGCCGGGGTTGTCACAGAACTGCAACTCGGTTCTACCAGGCTTCGAAATAGCCGCGGCTCCGCATCCGCCTGCGCCGTCGTCCGCCGCGGCCCGCGCGGATCGCCCCGCCGGGCCGCTTCGATACCCGCTAGCGCGGCAGCGCCGGGGCCAGGACCAGCGGCAACGCGCTCTGCCTGACCGCGAGCCGGCCCAGCCGCTCGCGAAAACCGCGCACCGCCGAGCTGTCCTGGTACGGGTCGAGCCTGCGGTCGAGATCGTGCAGGTACTCCACACCCCGGTGCGAACGCAGTTGGCTGAGCATCTCGATCGCCTGAGAACCGGTGGCGCAGGCCGCCTCCACCTCGCGCTCCTGCGCGTACGCGGTGGCCACCAGCACCGTGTCGACCACCCGGCGGCGCACGTGGCCGGGCGCGTGCTCGGCCAGCGCCCGCTGCGCGTGGTCCTTGGCCTGCCGGGGCCGGTCCAGGTCCCGATAGCAGTGCGCGAACTCGTCGGACAGATAAGCGGGTGTGAAATGCCTGATCCAGTCCGGATCCTCGGCCGGATTCGTCTTCTCCATCTCCGCGGCCGCGCGGGAGAGCGCTGCCTCGCAGGAGCGCACGTCCCCCAGCACCGCGTGCCCGCGGGCCTCGGCGGCGTGGAACATCGCGCGCACCGTCGGCGTGGCCTGATCCCGGGCGCCCTCGTTGGCCGCGCGGGCGAGCTGGGTTATCTCGCGCGGGGAGCCGAGCTGCCCGGCCAGATGGCTCATCCCGGCCGCGAGCACGTATCCGCCGTAGGCGCGGTCCCCGGCCGCCTGGGACAGTCGCAGAGCCTGGATGTAGTAGCGCTGGGCCAGGCCGTGCCGGCCGGTGTCCACGGCCATGTAGCCGGCCAGCTCGGTGATCTGCGCGGCGGCAGAGAACAGGGCCCGCCCGGTGCGCTCGGGATAGGTGCCGGTGAGCATCTCGGCGACCACGTCGTCGAGGTAGTGCACCACGATCGAGCGCACGTAGCCGGAGCCGAACTGGTGGTCGAGGTCGCGGAAGACCTTGGCCGCGGCCCGCAGCGCGTAGACATCGGAGGGGCCGACCCGCGGGCCGCGCCCGGCCAGCGAGGGCGGCCGGGCCACCTCCGCGTCCGGCGGGGTGATCAGCCAGTCCCGGCTGGGCGCGATCAGCGCGGCCACGGCGAAGGAGGAGCCGAGCAGGAACTCACGGTGGCTCACATCGGCCCGCCACAGCTCCGTCACCTCCTCGATGGCGGCGGCGGTGGACGGCGCGAAGTGCAGGCCCACGCTGGAGGAGCCGTTGCGCCCGTCGGCCATGCCGATCTCCTCGACCGTCACCGGCCGGCCGAGCTTGCGCCCGAGCGCCTCGGCGATGAGGGTCGGCGCCATGCCCCGCGGCTGCTGGCCCCGCAGCCAGCGGGCGACCGAGGTCTTGTCGTAGCGCAGGTCGAGGCCGTGCTCCGCGCCGACCATGTTGACTCGACGGGCCAGCCCCGCGTTGGAGCTCGCGGCCTCCTGGATCAGCGCGGCGAGCCGTTGGTTCGGCTGCCGCGGTCCGGCGGTGCGTACGGCCATCGGGCCTCCCCTTGTCCTTCGGGTCCACAGGCGTGTGCACGGGAACGGTCTACGCGCGCCCACCGGTGCGTCTCGCCGTGCGTCGGTGAGTACTGCATGCGCATATGTCGCGAAGAGTAGCGGCGAATCGCTCCGAGCGGTAGCCCAGCGTAATCGGATGGTAGGAATTCGTCGTGCCCGGACGAGCCCGGAATATTCCCGAAACAGCCGGTCCCGGCCGTAACCCGGCACGCCGCGAAGGGGTTCTAGGGCCGTGGAGAGAACTATCGCCGAACTGCCCCGCCCGCTCACCCGACCCGACCGCACGCAGAGTACGGACGGTCTCGGATTGCTCGAGGCCGCACTCGGCTATATCGAAGACCGGCACTGGGATGTGGTGCTCGGGACCAGTGTGCAGCGGGCGGACGGGATGTGGTCCTGTTCCTGCGGGGACCGGCGGTGCGTCTCGATCGGGGCGCATCCGGCCATGCGGGACTGGCAGAAGAAGATCAGCGGGCAGCCGAGCCGGGCGTACGAGTGGTGGACCGAGCAGCCTCAGGGCTCGATCATCCTGCCCACCGGGCGCACCTTCGACGTGCTCGAATGTTCGGAGCAGGCCGGGCTGTTGGCGCTGGCCCGGCTCGAGCGCTCCGGGGCGCACCCGGGGCCGGTGGCGGCCACGCCGTCGCGACGGCTGTACTTCTTCGTACTGCCGAACGCGAGGACGAAGGTGGCCAGGACGCTCACCGGCCTCGGCTGGGGCCGCACGACGCTGGATCTGGTCTGCCGCAGCACCGGCGACTACATCGTGGCGCCGCCGTCGCGGATGGGCACGCGCGGACAGGTGCAGTGGGTGCGCGCCCCCGCCGACTCGGCGCGCTGGCTGCCGGATCCGGAGGAGGTGCTGGCGCCGCTGGCCTACGCCTGTGGACTGCACCGGATCCGCTGAGCCGTGCCGGACTTCAAGCACTGAGACACTGATGTCAGAACTGATGAACGACTGAGCGGCCCCGAGCCGCTCCAACGCCGGCGGGCGCCGCCGCAGGGATCAGAACCCTGCCGCAGCGCCCGCCGGTCTCCTTCAGGCCTCTGTGTTGCCGGCCCTCCGCGTGCTCAGTCCTCGTCCGCGAACACGTGCGCGGCCAGCTCCAGGTCGAGCTCGGTGGCCTCGCGGGCCGCGCCGATGAGCACGCCGCCCTCGGTCAGGCTCACCTGCACCGCGTTGCCGGGACGCACGCCGGCCCGGCGCAGCCGGTGCATCACGTCGAGATCCGACTGCACCGGCTCGCCGATGCGCCGGATCACCGCCACCGCGTGCTCGCCCTCGGGCAGGGCGTGCGCCACTTCGCGCAGCGAGATCAGGCCCTCCTCGCGGAACGCGGTCGAGTGCAGCTCCGAGTCGAGCTCCTCGAGCCCGGGGATCGGATTGCCGTAGGGCGAGTGCGTGGGGCTGCCGAGCAGCTCCAGCAGCCGCCGCTCGACCCGCTCGCTGATCACGTGCTCCCAGCGGCAGGCCTCTTCGTGCACCTCGTCCCACTCGAGCCCGATCACGTCCACCAGCAGCCGCTCGGCCAGCCGGTGCTTGCGCATCACCCGGGTGGCCAGCGCGCGGCCCTTGTCGGACAGCTGCAGGTGCCGGTCGCCCTCGACCGTCAGCAGGCCGTCCCTGGACATCCGGGCCACCGTCTGGCTGACCGTCGGACCGCTCTGACCGAGCCGCTCGGCGATGCGCGCGCGCAGCGGGACGATGCCCTCTTCTTCCAGTTCGAAGATCGTACGCAAATACATCTCCGTGGTATCGATCAGGTCGCTCATCGGCACGGCTCCCACGGGTGTCGGCAAGCCCGGCAACGCCGGGAGGATACGGTCACCGACCATTGTGACGCACCGTGCCGACAGCGGAAATGCTTGCTCACGGGCTGAGTCGCTCGATCCGCCAGCCCCCGGGCGCGGACGCGTCGCGCCGGTAGAGCGCGCGGTCGTGCAGCCGGTTCGGCCGGCCCTGCCAGAACTCCACCGTCTCCGGCCGCACCCGCAGCCCGCCCCAGTGCGGCGGGCGAGGCACCCGATCGGGGTAACGCTGCGCGTACTGCGCCAACTCCTGCTCCAGCCAGGCCCGATCCGGGATCGGCTCGGACTGCGGACTGGCCCAGGCGCCGAGTTGCGCGCCGCGCGGCCGGCTGGCGAAATAGGCATCGGACTCCCAGTCCGGCACCCGTTCGGCCGTGCCCTGCACGATCACCTGGCGCTCGAGCACGTACCACGGGAAGAGCAGGCTCACCCTCGGGTCGGCCGCGAGCTGCCGCCCCTTGCGCGAACGGAGGTTGGTGTAGAAGGTGAATCCTTCCGGTCCGTACCCTTTGAGCAGGACGGTTCGACTGGACGGCCCAGCCGCCGGATCGCAGGTGGTCAAGACCATGGCGTTCGGTTCGAACCAGGAGGCGTCCGATTTTCGTGCAACCGCGTCGGTTTCCGCGAACCAACGCCCGAACTGCGCGCTCGGGTCGCTTGTGAGCTCGGTCACCTCAATGGCCCGTTCGGAGTAATCTCGCCGCAAGGCGGCGAGATCTGGCTGCTCAGCGCTCATACGGTCGCCTCCACGTCCGTTCGCGGCCCCGGATTTCCTTCCGGCCGTTGTAGCGGTCCAATATAGGTAGCCGGTCGCACTTGGCGGGAACCTCCAAGCGGCCCGCGACGTTTCCACAGCGCCGACCGTCACCCGCGCGCCCCGCACGGGCTGGGGGCGGAGCGGCGCCGGAGAACCTCACGAAGGACATTTGCCACAGCAAGGGAGCCGTAGGATGCCCGACTTCGTACCCGGACTCGAAGGCGTCGTCGCCTTCGAGACGGAGATCGCCGAACCCGACAAGGATGGCGGCTCGCTCCGATACCGCGGCGTCGACATCGAAGACCTGGTCGGGCACGTCACCTACGGCAACGTGTGGGGCCTGCTCGTCGACGGAAAGTTCAACCCGGGCCTGCCCCCGGCCGAGCCCTTCCCGCTCGCCATCCACTCCGGCGACGTCCGGGTGGACGTGCAGGCGGCGCTCGCCACGCTCTCCCCGATCTGGGGCCTCAAGCCGCTGCTCGACATCAGCGACGCGCAGGCGCGCGACGACCTCGCCCGCGCCGCCGTGATGGCGCTGAGCTTCGTGGCCCAGTCGGCCCGCGGTATAGACCGCCCGATGGTCCCGCAGCGCGAGATCGACAAGGCCGAGACCATCGTCGAGCGCTTCATGATCCGCTGGCGCGGCGAGCCCGACCCGCGCCACATCAAGGCCGTGGACGCCTACTGGACCAGCGCCGCCGAGCACGGCATGAACGCCTCGACCTTCACCGGCCGGGTCATCGCCTCCACCGGCGCGGACGTGGCCGCGGCCCTGTCCGGCGCGGTCGGCGCCATGTCCGGCCCGCTGCACGGCGGCGCGCCCTCGCGCGTGCTGCACATGATCGAGGAGATCGAGCGCACCGGGGACGCGAAGAAGTACGTCACCGGCATCCTGGACCGCGGCGAGCGGCTGATGGGCTTCGGCCACCGCGTCTACCGCGCCGAGGACCCGCGTGCCCGCGTGCTGCGCCGCACCGCCAAGGAGCTCAACGCTCCGCGCTACGAGGTCGCCAAGGCGCTCGAGGACGCCGCGCTCGCCGAGCTGCGCGCCCGCCGCCCCGACCGCGTGCTCGAGACGAACGTGGAGTTCTGGGCGGCCATCGTGCTCGACTTCGCCGAGGTGCCCTCGCACATGTTCACCTCGATGTTCACCTGCGCCCGCACCGCGGGCTGGTCCGCGCACATCCTGGAGCAGAAGCGCACCGGCCGGCTGGTGCGCCCCTCGGCCCGCTACATCGGCCCGGGCACCCGCAAGCTGCAGGACGTCGACGGCTTCGACACCATGATCGTGCACTAAGCCGCACCCGCGGCTGCGCACAACGCCCCACAATCCCTCTTCAGGGGGGCTGTGGGGCGTTGTGCCTTTCCGGTAACCTCTGCTTCACGTTCTCGGACGACGACGCCCGGACCGGGTCATTCCCGTCGGCGCGGCCGTGTCGGCGGTTCCCTCTCGAACGCCGGAGGCACGCACCGTGTCTGACCCCAACCAGATCAAGATCCCCACCGAGCTCCTGCCCTCGGACGGCCGCTTCGGCTGCGGTCCGTCGAAGATCCGACCCGAGGCCGTGGAGGCGCTCGCGGCCACGTCCCTGCTGCTCGGCACCTCGCACCGCCAGGCCCCGGTGAAGAACCTGGTCAAGCGGGTGCGCGAGGGCGTAGCCGAGCTCTTCTCGCTGCCCGAGGGCTATGAAGTGGTCCTGGGCAACGGCGGCTCCACCGCGTTCTGGGACATCGCCGCGTTCGGGCTGATCCGGAACAAGTCCCAGCACCTGCAGTTCGGCGAGTTCTCCGGCAAGTTCGCCGCCTCGGCCAAGGCCGCCCCCTGGCTGGCCGACCCGCAGGTGATCAAGTCCGAGCCGGGCACCCACCCGCTGCCCGAGGCCGCCGCCGACGTGGACGTCTACGCGCTCACCCACAACGAGACCTCCACCGGCGTGGCGATGCCGATCCGCCGCCCGGCAGGGGCGAACGAGGACGCGCTGGTGCTGGTGGACGCCACCTCCGGGGCCGGCGGCCTGCCGGTGGACGTGCGCGAGACCGACGTCTACTACTTCGCCCCGCAGAAGTGCTTCGCCTCCGACGGCGGCCTGTGGATCGGCGTGTTCTCCCCGGCCGCGCTCGCCCGGGCGGCCGAGATCGCCGCCTCCGACCGGTACATCCCGACCTTCTTCGACCTGCCGACCGCGATCGACAACTCCACCAAGGACCAGACGTACAACACCCCGTCGGTGGCGACGCTGTTCCTGATGGCCGATCAGCTGGACTGGCTCAACGGCAACGGCGGCCTGGACTGGGCCACCGCCCGCACCGCCGACTCGGCCGGCCGGCTCTACGCCTGGGCCGAGAAGAGCGAGTACACGACCCCGTACGTGCCCGACCCGCAGCAGCGCTCGCAGGTCGTGGGCACCGTCGACCTGGCCGACGACCTCGACGCGGTGCAGGTCTCGAAAGTGCTGCGGGCCAACGGCATCGTGGACACCGACTCGTACCGCAAGCTCGGGCGCAACCAGCTGCGCATCGCCATGTTCCCGGCGATCGAGCCGGCCGACGTGGAGGCGCTGACCAACTGCGTCGACTACGTGGTGGAGCAGCTTCGCGGCTGAGTGTCACCGATCCGCTTGCCGGTGGGGCGGAACGACGGAGCGCGACGGTCCGGATCGCGACGGGTCCGGACGAACTCTTAGCTCCGCTTCACCTTGAGCGCAGCTTTATTTGCGGCCCGGCGCATAACCTCGCATCATGCGTAAGGCCAAGCTGAAGTTCAAGCGCCCCCGGGTCAACGGCGGCGTACCGGTGCGCACCGGCACGATCCTGACGGCCGGCGCCACGGTGCTCGTCACGGTGGCGATAGCGCTGGCCATCGTGGGACCTGACGGCTCAGCGGCCGCGGCACCCGCCGCGGCCGCTTCGTCCTCGGGGGCGGATTCGAGTTCTGCTTCAGCATCGGCCTCCGCATCAGCATCGGCATCGGCATCGGCGTCCGCATCGGCATCGGCGTCCGCATCGCCGTCGCCTTCCGCCTCGGCCAGCGCGAGCTCCTCGCCCTCCGCGTCCGCCTCGCCGGTCGAAGACCCGGCCACAGCCCTGGCCGAAGCGGTCGCGAGCACCGTCTCGGCCGACGGCAAGCACGTCAGCGTGGCCGTGGAGGACCTCTCCACCGGCACCACCGCGAGCTACAACGTCAGCGACGACTACGTCACGGCCTCCATAATCAAGGTCGACATACTCTCGACGGTGCTCTACAACGACCAGCGCGAGGGCACCTCGATGAGCTCCTCGCAGCGCTCGCTGGCCACTGCGATGATCGAGAACAGCGACAACGACGCGGCCTCGGCGCTCTACGACGACGCGGGCGGCTCGGCCGGCATCACGGCCGCCAACAAGGCGTTCGGCCTGACCGACACCGACATCGACAATTCAGCTTTCGGCGACACCACCACCACGACCAGTGACCAGATACTCCTGCTGCGCCAGGTCTTCACCTCGGACTCGAAGCTGACCTCGGCCGACCGCAGCTACATCCAGGGTCTGATGGCGCACGTGGAGACGGACCAGCGCTGGGGCGTGAGCGCGGGCGCCGACGACCCGGGCGAGGGCGCGAGCGACTACCTGCTCAAGAACGGCTGGCTGCCGCGCAGCGCCACGAACCTTTGGGAGGTCAACAGCATCGGCGAAGTCGAGCACAACGGCCACGAGTACCTGGTGGCCGTGCTCTCGGCGGAGAACACGTCGATGGACTCGGGGATCAGCGTGATCGAGAAGGTCGCCAAGGAGGCGGTCGACGCGCTCGGCTGAGGCGTTCGGCGCGGCGCGCTGTCCGGCGCTCAGTGCATGTGCTTGACCAGCGTCCCGACCAGCACCAGGGCGAACAGGCCCAGGAGCGTCGCGGTGACGATGCGGGTACGAATGCGGGGATCCACCTCAGCAGTCTAGGCGGGCCGTCCGGGCGGCTCCGCGCCGGGCCCGGCCGACGGCCGGCGGAGGCCGGCTCAGCGCCCGGTCAGCGCCCAGCGCCCGCGGGGCACATAGATCGGGGGACGTCCGGCCCCGACCGGCGTCAGCGACTCGAACAGGGTGATCTCCTTGACCAGCCAGCGCGGCGTGCGGAAGGCCTGCATCCGCTCGACGTAGGGCTTGAGGTCGGTCGACCCCTCGCCGCGCACCCGGGCGAGGGTCACGTGCGGCCGGAACGGGCGCTCGTCCACCTTCACCCGGCAGCGGCGGGCCGCGGCGGCCACGGACTCGGACAGCCGCCCGAGCCGGTCCCGGTCGCCCTGGATGCCGGCCCACAGCACGTGCGAGTCGAACTGGCCGCCACCGGCCACCGCGAGCTCCATCGGGGTGGCCCGCCCGGCCGCGCGGGCGAGGCGCTCGGTCAGGTCGGGCAAGGTCGGCTCGGGCACCTCGCCGAGGAAGGCGAGGGTGATGTGCCAGCTCTCCGGATGGGTCCAGCGCACGTGGGCGTCCCCGTGCGGGAGCGTGGAGAGTGCAGCGCGCAGCTCGAGCAGCACCGGTCGAGGGGGTACCACGGCCACGAACAAGCGCATCGCGCACCTCCGGATGAGGGGTCCGGCGTCGCCGGCCTCCCCCGTACCGGGAGGCACGGGCACACGGCGATGAGTGTCAGCTCATCATCATGCAGGGCGCGCCACCACTGCGATGTGCGGACGGGCCAAGAGCCTCGTCTGTATCTGCCGGTCCGTCCGCCGGGCCAGCCAGTACGCGGCGCCCAGACCGGCCGCGACGGTCAGCAGCCCGCACAGGCTCTGGGTCCAGCGCACGCCGATCGCTCCGGCCAGCCAGCCCACGATCGGCGAGCCGACCGGGGTGCCGCCCATGAAGACCAGCACGTACACGCCGGTGACCCGGCCGCGCAGCTCCGGCGTCACCGAGGTCTGCATGACCGCGTTGGCGGTGGTGGCCGTGGTCAGGCCGCACATGCCGGTAAGCGCGAGCATCGCGGCGTACGAGCCGAGGTCCGGCATCACCGCGGCGGCCAGTTCGAACAGGCCGAAGAGCATGGCCCCGCCGAGCACCAGCCGGATCCGGGCCACCCGCCGCCGGGCCGCGAGCAGCGCGCCGAGCAGGGAGCCGACCGCCATGATCGCGGAGATCACGCCGTAGGTGGAGGCGCCGGAGTGGAAGACCTGGGTGGTGTAGAGCGGCAGCAGCACCGGGAAGTTGAGGCCGAAGCTGCCGAACACGGCCACCGTGACCAGCACGGCGAGCAGGTCGGGCCGAGTGCGCACGTAGCGGAAGGCCTCGAGCTGGCCGCCTCGTCCGCGCTTGGCCCGGGTGTCCGCGTGCAGTTCGCGCTTGCGGATCAGGGCCAGTCCGGTGACCACGGCCGCATAGGAGGCCGCGTTGATCAGGAAGACCCAGCCGGAGCCGGTCATCTGCGAGGTGAACAGGCCGATCAGCAGGCCGGCCACGGCGGGGCCGAGGACGCGGCCGAGGTTGAAGTTGGCGGAGTTGAGCGAGACCGCGTTCTGCAGGTCCTCCGGGCCGACCATCTCGACCACGAAGGACTGCCGGGCCGGGGTGTCGGCGGCCGTGACGGTGCCCAGGAGCAGGGCGAAGACGTAGATCTGCCAGGCGGTGATGCTTCCGGTGACGGTGAGCAGGCCGAGGATGCCGGCGAGCACGCCCATGCCGCTCTGCGTGATCATCAGCATGGTGCGCTTCGGGAACCGGTCGGCGAGCACGCCGCCCCAGACCGAGAAGAGCAGGATCGGGAGGAACTGCAGCGCCGTGACCACGCCGAGGGCGGTGCCGCTGTGGGTGAGGGTGAGCACCAGCCAGTCCTGGGCGATGCGCTGCATCCAGGTGCCGGTGTTGGAGACGACCTGCCCGGCCGCGAACAGGCGGTAGTTGCGGTTGCGCAGGGATCGGAATGTGCTGCGTATCGAGTCGGTCTCGCTCACGGGCGGCCCCCTCCGGCGGTACTGCTATGGCTTAAATCACACTGAGAAGCTTACATCATTAGCAGCGCTAAGTGGAAACCGTCTATTCCCCACTCAGCCACTTACAGGCCAGGTGGGGCGGGGTTACTTCACGTTCAGCCAGTGCTCGATCGGGCTGATCGCGAAGTAGGCGACGAAGAGCAGCGAGATCACGGCCATCAACGGGTGCACCTCGCGCGCCCGGCCGAGCACCAGCCGGATCGCCACGAACGCGATCACCGAGGCGCCGATACCGTTGGTGATCGAGTAGGTGAAGGGCATCAGCGCGATCGCCAGGTACGCCGGGATCGCGATGTCCCATTCGGTCCAGGGGATGTCCTTGATCTGGGTCATCATCAGAAAGCCCACCACGACCAGCGCCGGCGCCGCCGCCTGCTGCGGCACGATCCCGGTCAGCGGCGTCGCGAACGTGGTCAGCAGCAGCAGCACGCCGGTGACGACGCTGGCCAGTCCGCTGCGCGCGCCCTCCCCGACGCCCGCCGCGGACTCGACGAAGGTCGTGTTCGAGGAGCACGAGCCCGCGCCGCCGGCCGCCGCGGCCAGCCCGTCGATGAACAGCACCCGGTTGATCCCCGGCACCTCGCCCCGCTCGGTCAGCAGCCCCGCCTCGGCGGTCACGCCCACGATCGTGCCCATGGCGTCGAAGAAGTCGGACAGGATCAGCGTGAAGATGAACACGATGCAGGTCACGACGCCGGCGTGGACGAAGCCGCCGAACAGCGAGAACCTGCCGAGCAGGCTGAAGTCCGGGCTGGCGAACGGGTGGCTGGGCAGCTTCGGCTGGATCAGCCCCCAGTCCGTCACGGTCAGGTGCGCGACGTGGTTGACGATGACCGCGACCACGGTGCAGACGATGATGGAGATCAGGATCGCCCCCGGCACCCGGCGCACGAGCATCAGGAAGGTGGCCAGTACGCCGAGGCAGAAGATGAGCACCGGCCAGCCGTTGAGCTGGCCGTCGGAGCCGAGCTGCACCGGCACGGTGGTCTGCGCGGCGTCCGGGACCCGGGTGACGAAGCCCGCGTCGACCAGGCCGATCAGCGCGACGAACAGGCCGATGCCGACGCCGATGGCCCGCTTGAGCGGCATCGGGATGGCGTCCATGATCATCCGCCGCAGCCCGGTGACCACCAGCACGCAGATGCCGATGCCCTCGAGCACCACCAGGCCCATGGCGTCCTGCCAGGACATGGTCGGCGCGATCGTGAAGGCCACCACGCCGTTCAGGCCCAGGCCCGCGGCGATGGCGAGCGGCAGGTTCCCGCCCACGCCCATGATGATGGTCATCGCCCCGGCCACCACCGCCGTGGCCACCGTCAGCTGCGCCGGGTTCAGCGTGTGCCCGTAGAGGTCCTTGCCGCCGCCCAGGATCAGCGGGTTGAGCACCACGATGTAGGCCATGGCGAAGAAGGTCGCGAACCCCCCGCGCAGCTCCCGCAGCACGGTGCTCTTGCGCTCGGGCAGCTTGAACGCGAGGGAGACGGGATCGGCGGCCATGGCTGCTCCGGAGGCGGTGGTGCGGGTGAGCGGGCGTGTTGTCTACGCTTGCCCCCGTGGCCATTCCCGCGGATTCCGAGAACACGACCGAGCAGCCGCCGAACGGGGGGTTGCGCGACCTCAAGCCGATGGAGGTGGACATCACCCGGATCGTCCTGATCGGCACCGTGCTCTACGCCATCGCCGCCGTCGTCCTGCTCGCGATGAACACCACGCTGACCCACCACGGCCACGGTCGCTGGCCCTGGGTGGCGGTGAGCGGGACGGCCCTCGGCCTGCTCGGCCTCTACTATCTCAAGCGCCGCGACCGCGCGAACGCCCGCGCAAAGGCGTGAAACCTCTTCCCGCCCGGCTGATAGCGGGACGTAGGGCCGGGCAGGGCCGAAGGAAAACCTTAAAGCCGCCCCGCGCGCACATGTGAGAGCTCTTCCCGCCCCTGGCCTTACTGACCTCCGCCGCCGCCACTCTCCTCATCCGGAACCCGCGCGCGGGGTCCGGGGTGTCCCCGGCGTGGGGCGTGGGGCCGTGCCCCACAAGACACAGGGGACACGTGCGCTCGACGCAGGCCCGACCCGTAGCGAAGCGTAGGGCCGGGCCGAAGGAAAAGCGCTAAGAGTGGCCCAGCTCGGCGGAGTCGACCGAGTCCATCGCGAACTCGTCGAGCACCGGCCCGGGCGCTTCGCGCGGCTCGGGCGAGGCGACCGCCTCGGAGTGCCCGCCGCAGCCGAAGTTGAGCGAGACGACCTGGCCGTCGGCCGGGGAGTACTCGTTGGCGCACACGCCGAAGGCCTGGCGCAGCGAGCCCGCCATCAGGGCCAGGAAGCCGCAGGTGGAACAGGTGCCCGGGGCGGCCTGGGCCATGTCGGACTCCGGTCCGCGGCCCTGCAGCCAGCGCTCGGCCGCGGCCTCGCGGCCCTCGCGGGAGAGCACCCGGTGACGGCCGGCGCCGATCTCGAAGGCGATCAGCGGCAGCGAGTCGCGCCGCTCCCACTTCTCTTCCTCCGCGGCCTTGCCGGTGGCGATCTCCGGCTCGTCCGCGCCGGTGTAGCCGGGCTCGAGCCGCACGTCGTCGGGGGCGGTGGGCAGCAGGTCGCCCACACCGATGTCACCCGGCTGCAGCCGCTCGCTCCACGGCAGCCACTGCGGCGGCATGATCGCGCCGTCACCGGGTACCAACACCGTCTCGTCGACGGTCACCAGCTTCGAGCGCGAGGCCCGGGTGACCGTGACCGCCCAGCGCCAGCCGACGTAGCCGCGCTCCCTGGCCTCGAAGTAGTGGGTGGCCACCCGTTCGCCGTCGGACTGGATGCCGAGGTGCGCGCCCACGTTGCCGATGCCGGCCACGTCTTCGGCGGCGGCCAGCGCGAGCTCAACGGCTTCGGCGCAAGCGGAGTCCAGGACGGGGGTACGGCTGGTTCGGGGCTTGGCGGGCGTCGCGGTGGTCACGCTCCAGATGGTAGTCGTTCCGCGGGCCGCCAGCGTCAGGCGTCCGTGACAAGGGACGTCCGCGGGGTACACACTTGACGCGACGAACCTGAGGGGGAGATCGAAGGCATGGGTGGTCGGGACAACGCTTCCGAGCAGCTGCGCGGAGCGGCGGGGATGCCGCCGCTTCAGGAGACGGCGCTCGGTTCGCCCGCTGACCTGCACGCCACCGACGTGGTCGGCCCCGGCGCGGCGCCGCCCGGGGGCCCGGCGGATCCGGCGGTCGCGACCATGAGCGTGCACGGCGACGGCGGCAAGGGCGGCCGCGACGGACGCGACGGCCGCAACGCGGCCTGGGTGCGGCAGACCGGCAACAAGGTCAAACACGGGGCGGACGAGGCGATGGACGCCGCGGACGCGGTCTACAGCCGGATCCAGCGGATCACCCAGGCGGAAGGGGCGGGCCAGTCCGGCCTGGCCCACGTCATCGAGCTCAACGCGGTGGTAGCCACCGGCGACCTGCTGGTCACCGTGGCCCTGGCCACCTCGCTCTTCTTCAGCCTGCAGCCGAACGAAGCCCGCCCGAAGGTGGCGCTGTACCTGCTGGTCACGATGGTGCCGTTCGTGCTCCTCGCGCCGGTGATCGGCCCGGTGCTGGACCGGCTGCGCGGCGGACGCCGCTTCGCCATGGCGCTGACCGCGCTGATCCGGGCGCTGCTCGCGCTGGTGCTGGCGAAGACGATCGCCGGCGGCAGCCTGGCCGTCTACCCGGCGGCCTTCGGCTGCCTGGCCGCCTCGCGCGCCTACGGGGTGAGCCGCTCGGCGGTCATCCCGCGGGTGCTGCCGCCGGGCACGTCACTGGTTCGGGCCAACTCCCGAATCAACTTGTTCACGCTGTTCGCGACCCTGGTGGCCACGCCCATCGGCTACGGCCTGGGCAAGCTGGGCCACGCCCTGCCGCTGCTGCTCGCGGCTCTGGTCTTCTTCGCAGGCACCTGGCTGGCCCTGCGTCTGCCCAAGCACGTGGACTCGGACGAGGGCGAGATGCGCGCCCAGCTGCGCCGGGAAGACCACGGCCTGGACGAGAACGAGCACACCCTGGCCCAGACGCTGCCGGACAAGCGGCTGCGCTCGGTCGGCACGAGTGTGCTGCTGGCGCTGCGGGCGACCGGCGCGTTGCGCGCGTACGCCGGGTTCACGGCCTTGTACTTCGCGTTCATGCTGCGCACCAACTCCATCGGCGGCCTGCACAACCTGACCGCCATCGGCCTGGTCGCGGGGGCGATCGCGGTCGGCGGCGGGCTCGGCTCGCTGGTCGGCGGCTGGCTCAAGGCGCGGGCGCCCGAGGGCATCGTCACCGGCTGCATCACGGTCAGCGCGATCGTGACGGTGCTCACCGCCTTCTACTACAACCTGCCGATGGTGCTGCTCGCCTGCGGCCTGGCCGGGCTGGCACCGTCGCTGGCCAAGCTCTCGCTGGACGCGATGATCCAGCGCGACACGGTCGAGCAGGTGCGCACGTCCGCGTTCGCCAAGTCGGAGACGCTGATGCAGCTGTGCTGGGTGCTCGGTGCCGGCCTCGGCCTGGTCATGCCGAGCAGCCACCCGGTACTCGCGGTGAGCACCTGCGCGGTCTGGCTCAGCGTGGTGACGCTGATCACCGCCAAGGCGCTGACCGACCAGCGGCACTCCTCCCCGTCCTAGGCCGTGTCCGCCGGGCCCGGCCGAGCCTGACCGGACCGGGGCCGAGTGCGCTCACCCGCTCGGTGTAACTTGGCCGGGTGAACCGGATTCTGATCGTCACCGCGGTCGAGGCCGAGGCCGAGGCGTTGCGCCGGGGCCTGCCCGGCGGAGCCGACGCGCCGGGGGTCACCGTGCTCGTGGGCGGGGTGGGCTCGGCCCACGCGGCCGCGTCGACGGCCCGGGCGCTGGGCACGGACGGCGGCGGCTACGGCGCGGTCATCAGCGCGGGCATCGCCGGCGCCTTCCGGGGCCGGGCCGAGCTGGGCGGGCTGCTGCTGGCCCGCCAGGTCGTGGCCGCGGACTTCGGCGCCGGGGCCCCGCGGGACGAGGAGCATCCGGACGGCTTCCTGAGTGTGGACGAGCTCGGCTTCGGCTCGGCCACGGCGGAGGCCGGGCGGCTGCCGGGCGTGCAGGCCGTCGTCGGCACCATCCTCACCGTCACCTGCGCCACCGGAACCGACGAGCGCGCCGAGGAACTGACGCGGCGTTACCCGGAGGCGGTCGGCGAGGCGATGGAGGGCTACGGCGTGGCCGCCGCGGCGGCGCTGTTCGACCTGCCCTTCGCCGAGATCAGAGCCGTGTCGAACTTCGTCGGGCGGCGGGAGCGGGAGGCCTGGCGGATCGGTCCCGCGCTGGCCGCGCTCACCGCGGCGGCCCGGCCGATCGCGGAAGGACTCCAGGCATGCTGACCATCGCCTACTCTCCCTGCCCCAACGACACCTTCATCTTCCACGCGTGGACGCACGGCCTGATCGCCGGAGCACCGGAGCTGACGGTCAGTTACGCCGACATCGACCAGACCAACGGCTGGCTGGCCGACGAGCGCGGCCTGGACGTGATGAAGATCTCCGCGGCCGCGCTGCCGGAGGCGCTGGCGAACGGCTACGAGCTGCTGCCGTGCGGCGGCGCGATGGGCCGGGGCTGCGGGCCGCTGGTGCTGGCCGCGCCCGGGTTCGGCGGCAGCCTGGCCGGCCGGACGGTGGCCGTGCCGAGCCTGCGCTCGACCGCGTTCCTGCTGTTCAAGCAGTGGGCTGCGGCGCGGGGTGAGCAGCCTGAGATCAGGGTCATGCAGTTCCGCGACATCATGCCCGCGGTGCGCGACGGCGAGGTGGACGCCGGACTGGTCATCCACGAGGCCCGCTTCACCTACCAGCAGTTCGGCCTCGAGTGCCTCGCCGATCTGGGCGAGTGGTGGGAGGCGACGACCGGCGCGCCGATCCCGTTGGGCGTGATCGTGGCCCGCTCGGCTCTCGGGCCCGAGGTGATCGGCGGGGTCACCGCGGCGCTGCGCGCTTCCGTGGAACACGCCTTCGCCCACCCGCAGGACTCGCACGAATACGTGCTCTCCCTCGCCGAGGAGATGGATCCGGATGTGGCCCGCCGCCACATCGAGCTCTACGTCAACGAGTTCTCCCGGGACCTCGGCCCGGACGGCGAGAAGGCCCTCGAACGCTTGTTCGTTTAGCTGTTCGAGGGCCGGGAGCGACGGGCGGGGGCGGCGGTCACAGGTCGAGCTGGTCGGCCACCGCCCGGAGCAGCTTGGCCACCTTGCGGCCCTGCTCGCGCTCGGGGTACTTGCCGCGGCGCAGGGTGGTCGAGACGTGGTCGAGCACCTTGATCACGTCTTCGACGATCACGACGAGGTCCTCGGCCGGCTTGCGCTGGGCCACCGCGACGGAGGGCTTGGCGTCGATCAGCTGGACGTTGAGCGCGCTCTCGCCGCGCCGCCCGTCCGCGATGCCGAACTCGACCCGCTGGCCGGGCTTGAGCGTATCGACCCCGGGCGGGAGCGCGGAGGAGTGGACGTGGACGTCGCCGCCGTCCTCGCGGGCGATGAAACCGAAGCCCTTTTCGGCGTTGTACCACTTCACCTTGCCGGTCGGCACCGAACTACCTCATCACTCTCGTCGTAACTCCCGGGCTTCGCACGCTGACCGCGTTCACCCTGACGAGTTAAGGCTAGCTGCCCGGCGCCGCCTGGTCACGCTGCATTATCGAGCTGATCCGGACGCGTGAGCATTTCCTGCGGACATCCCTCGTACGGCGTAGTCAACGCGCGCTTCAGGGCCCGGACACCTAAGGTTAGGCGAACCTTACTTTTCTCGTCGTCTCGGCTGCCCGGGCGCCGTGCCGCGGACTTCCCGGGAGGGCCTGATGACGCTGCCGCCGTGTGCCGACCCCGCCGCGACCTGCGCCGGCGCCTGCGTCGGGCTCGGCGCGAGCGCACCGGCGGCCACCCGCGGCTGGCTGCTGATCGAACACGCCGGACCGTGGCCCGCATTCGGCTATCCGAGTGACCTCCCGGCCGGCCTGGCGCGGTCCGCCGAGCGGCTGCTGGGTCACGGCGTGCGCCCGCAGCTGATCCGGCGCACGGACCGCCTCGGACGGCGCGGAGACGGCGTGCGCGCCGTCTTCCTGGCGGGCGGAGACGCCGCGGGATCGACCTGGATCGAGCGGGTCGATCCGGCACTGCTGACGGACCGTCACCCTGGCTCTCGACTGAACTCTGCGACGTTCCGTACCGCGCAGGCACCGGGCCTCGGGCGAGCCGCCGGGCCGCTGCTTCTGGTGTGCACGCACGGCCGGCGCGAGGTGAGCTGCGCCCGCTTCGGCCGGCCGGTCGCAGTGGCCTTGGCCGCCCGTTTCGGTCCGCTGGTCTGGGAGACCACGCACGTCGGCGGCGACGAGTTCGCGGCCAACCTCGTACTGCTGCCGGAAGGCGCCTACTTCGGCCGGCTCGACCCACGTCAGGCCGTCATCGTGGCCGAGCGCGCACTGGCCGGGGAACTCGAGCTCGACGCGTACCGCGGTACGGCGGGCCGATCGGCCGGGGCGCAGGCTGCTGAGTCGCAGCTGCGCCACACCCTCGGGGAGCGATCACTCGCCACGCTGCGCCCGCTGCCGCCGTGCGCTCCCGACGTGCACTGCTTCATCCACATACAACCGGACGGCGCGCGCAGGCACTACGAGGTGCCGGTCACGTCCGCCGGATGACGCCGCGGGCCAGGCGCCAGGCCAGGAACATCGCGCCGAGCACCGCGATCATCCGCGGGAAGGCGCCGAAGAACGAGTCCATGCCGCTGAGCAGGTCGACCGGCTTGTCCACGGTGCCGCCCGGCTTGCCGTGCCGGGTGAGCCAGAACCCGAAGCTGAAGAGCAGGAAGCTGACCGCGGGCACACCCACCACCAGCAGCCACTTCTCCACCGGGCTGTAGAACCGGGAGGCGAACGCGACCAGGCCGCCGGCCACCAGGAACAGCCACTGCCCCATCACCGCGCCGGCCAGCAGCAGCACGATCGCGGCGGTCTCCACCGGGTGCACCCGCGGGCCGCCCACCCAGAAGCTGCGCAGCCGGGCCGAGACGTCGCCGCCGTCCTCCTCGGCCGGCGGCAGCGCCAGGCCGACGTCTCCGGTGGGCACCTGCACGCCCTGGTTGAGCGCGCCGACGGTCTCGGACCGGTAGTCGATCGCCGCCGCGAACGGGTCGGGGTCCAGACAGATCTCAGGGCCCGAACCGGGCGGCCCGACCGGGTGCACCGGGCCGTGTCCGTGCGTCTCCGGCGCGAGCTGCTTGGCCAGCTCCGCGTCCACCGCGCCCGCGCTCGAACTCGGCCCGGTCCGGCTGAGCCGCGCGGCGAGCGCCTGCTGCGACTCGGGGTCGCGCTGCACCTCGGCGTCGACCAGGGTGATCGGGTCGCCGAGGGAGCTCAGGATGCGCTCGAGGGTACGGATGTCCCGGCCGTTGGCCGCGCGCTCCTGCTCGATCCGCTGGCGCAGCGTGTCGAGCAGCCGGCTGCGCGAGGCGGGCGAGAGGTGCGGGGCCGCGACGTCGGCCACCTTGCTCAGGAATGCCGCGAGCTGCTGCTCCGGATCGCGGTCCGGTCGCGCCGAGCGCCTGCCGTAGGCGTCGAACTCGTATCCGCTGCGCACTGCTCCACCCCTCATGGATCCCACATCACCGAGTCCTGTTATATATGCCCGGCGGGTGGGCGCGATGACCCGGCGCGTGAATGTGTCGAGGAGCACGCGCGTGCGCGGTTTCACCTCCGGGCTGGGGGTGGTGGCATGCGGTGTGGCACGCTGTGAGCCATGCCGAAGGGACTGTTGGAAGTCATCGCGGTGGACGCCGAAGACGCGCGTCGCGCCGTGTCCGCCGGAGCGCACCGGCTGGAACTGGTCAGTTCGATGCAGTACGCGGGTTTCTGCCCCGCGCCCGAGACGGTCGAGTCGGTGTCAGCCGCCGTGGACGTGCCGGTGCGGGTGATGCTGAGGTTGCGTGAGGGTTTCGGCGTGGGCGGCACCGAGGGTGTCGCACGGCTCGTCGAAACGGCCGGGCGGCTGCGCGAGGCCGGCGCACGGGAGTTCGTCCTGGGGTGGCTGGACGGCGCCGGCGCGGCGGATCTGGCCGCGATCGGCGCCGTGCTCGAGGCTCTGGACGGCCTCCCGTGGACTTTCCACAAGGCTGTGGACGACGGATCGGTGGACCGGCCCGCGCTGTTCGAGGCGATCCGCGGCCTGCCCGGCCTGGACACCGTGCTCAGTTCGGGCGGTCCGCTCCCGGCCGGCCAAGGCGCGGACGTCCTCGCCGCGGAGGCGGCCCGGGAGGCCGGTCTCGGCGAGGCCGGACTGCAACTGCTGGTGGGCGGGGGACTGCGGCTCGACGATGTCCCGGTGCTCCGAGCCCGCGGCCTGACCGACTTCCACGTCGGCACGGCCGTGCGGGTCGGCGGCTCCTGGGAGAACCCGGTCGACCCGGGCATCGTCGAGCACTGGCACGCAGCGGTCGAGAGCTGAGCCGGAATCGGTTGTGCCGGGCCGTCAGGACGCAGACGGCGACGGCCCGGTCGTCAGGCTCGGCGGCCGCCGTGCTGTCCGCCGAACCGCCGCGACTATATCAATAGTCGATCAGTGCACGGCGGTTCCGCGGAGCGGCCGCACCCGCTCAGGCCAGCTCCGCCGGAAGCGGCCGGGAGTGCAGCACGACCAGCCTGGTGACGGCACGGGTGAGCACGACGTAGAGCCGGCGCAGGCCGAGCACCTCATCGTGTTCGGCCTCGGCGATGGTGGTGGGTTCGAGCACGATCACCTGGTCGTACTCGAGGCCCTTGGCCAGGCTGGCCGGGACGAGGACGAGCCGTGCCGTCTCTGCGTCGGCGCCCTGCTCGGGAGCTGGATCCGCTACTTCGTCCTCTTCCTCAGCCTCCTGATCGAGCCGGGAGTAGGCGATGCCGGCCCGATCGAGGCTCGCGGCCACTGCGTTGAGCGCCGCGTCCGCCGTGATGACGCCGACCGAGCCCTCGTCGGCCAGAGCGCTGCGGACGGAGTCGAGCAGCCATTCCTCGAGCTCCGCCTCTCCCTCGACCCCGAGGACGTCGAGGCCGCCGCCCTGCTGGCGGACCGAGGTGGGCGGAGCGAGATGGGGCGCGATCGTGGGCAGCAGCCTGGCCGCGTACTCGATCACCTGGCGCGGCACGCGGAAGCCCTGGGTCAGCTCCTCGATGACCGCCTCGCTCTTGCCCAGGTGCTCCAGTGCCGCCTCCCAGCTGCCGGTGGCCCACGGCGTCGTCGCCTGGGCGATGTCGCCGAGCACGGTCACCGACCCGGTGGTGCACCGGCGCGCGACCGCCCGCAGCTGCATCGCGGAGAGGTCCTGCGCTTCGTCGACCACGACGTGGGCGAGCGAGGCGGTCCGCTCGAGCAGGTCGGAAAGCTCGTCGAGCAGGACCACGTCGGCCATGGTCCACTTGGCCGCGCCAGCCGAGCGCGGCGCCCTCTCCCAGAGCAGCAGCTGCTGCTCAGGCTCGGTCAGCTCGTCCTTCGCCGCCAGCGCCAGCAGTTCCGGGTCGCTGAAGAGAGCGTGCAGCACCTTGGCCGGCTCCATGGCAGGCCAGGCATGGTCGACCACCAGCTTGACCGGGCGCATCCGCGCCACCGCGTCCTGGATCCGGTCGTCCGGGGACTCGCCGGCCATCTCCATCCGTCGCAGGACGCTGTGGGCGATCCGCTGCGCCAGCATCACCCGGCCCGCGCCGTAGCGCACCTCGCGGCCGCGCAGCGTCTC
Source organism: Actinospica robiniae DSM 44927 (assembly GCF_000504285.1). Classification (NCBI taxonomy): domain Bacteria; kingdom Bacillati; phylum Actinomycetota; class Actinomycetes; order Catenulisporales; family Actinospicaceae; genus Actinospica; species Actinospica robiniae. The sequence goes on from NZ_KI632511.1 coordinate 5,567,549, forward strand.
GATGTGTTCGGCGATCTCGTGGGCGGGCACGCGCCAGTGCCGCGAGCCGCGGATCACGGTCAGCGACTCGGTCGGCGTCTGCACGTTCGCCCAGACCGCGCGCCGCAGCACGCGGGCCATCCGCGCGTCGCCCTTGAGCCGCGCCGCCGCCGCGCCGTCGACCGCGCGGACGGGCGCGCGCGCCACCAGCTCGGCGACCGTGGCCTGGGCCACGTCGATCTCGCCGAGCGCGGGCAGCACCTGCTCGATGTACTTGAGGAACTGCCGGTTCGGCCCCACCACCAACGCGCCGCCGCGTTTGATCCGATCGCGGTGCGCATAGAGCAGGAACGCCACCCGGTGCAGGCCCACGGCCGTCTTCCCGGTGCCGGGCGCTCCCTGGACGCAGATGCTCGTGCCCAGGTCGGCGCGGACGATCTCGTCCTGCTCCGGCTGGATGGTGGCGACGATGTCGCGCATCGGGCCGGTGCGCGGGCGCTCGATCTCCTGGCGCAGGATCTGCGAGCCCGGCTCAGTGCCGTGAGCGCCCTGTTGAGCCGGCTTGGCACCGGGGCCGAGCGGCTCGTCCTCGATCGCGGTGAGCTGGCCGGCCGAGAAGCCGAAGCGGCGGCGCAGGCCGAGGCCCATCGGCTCCTTCACGCTGGCCCGGTAGAAGGCCAGCGAGACCGGGGCGCGCCAGTCCACCACCATCGGATCGCCGTGCGCGTCGTGCACGTGGCGGCGGCCCACGTAGAAATGCTCGCCCCGGTATTCGGAGCCGGCCTCGGGGTCGTAGTCGAGCCGGCCGAAGAAGAGCGGCACGTCGGGACGGTCGGCCAGGGCGGCGGCCCGGGCCTGGATCGCGGAGTTGATCACCTCGGTCGAGACCGCGTTGCCGCCCTGCGCGCGCAGCGCGAGGGTCTCCGCGCGCATCGCGCGCAGCGCCGCGCGGGAGCGCTCCAGATGCTCGCGTTCCGCGACGACCTGCGGGGAGAGCGGTGCGGCGGCAGAGTTTTCGGGCATGGCGAAGCCTCCAAAAAATACGTCGATCTTTCGCTATCAGGTTGCGTATTTCCGGAGGCAGAGGTCCGGGCCGCGTGGGCCCGTACGTGCACTGAGCACGGCGGGGTATTGCCGTGTGAAATGGAGGAAAGCACTTTACCAGGGCTCTTGACACGGGGGCAAACCGGCGACAGGCTGCACAGGCGCCCGGCACGTGCCGACCGCGCCGCCCTCCGGCGGCGCCGGTGGCACCGAAGACTCCGTCGGACGCGCGCGGTCCGACAGGCGGGCCGTGGTTCGAGACCTGGTCGGCGGTGCGGCGCCGGCGGGTCCAGCGGATCACGGCCGGCCGCGCGCGGCCGACGGTCACCTGGCCGCCGGGCGTCACCCGGTCGTCGCCGACGACCGGGCGACTCCGCCTGTCGACGATGAGGTCCGGATGACCCCACGCAATCCCCTTCACTCCCCCGCCCGCCGCGGCGGCCTCGGCGTGCTCTGCGCGCTGGCGCTGGTGGCCGCGACCGGCCCGGCGCACGCGGCCGCCTCCTCGGCCGCCGGCTCCGCCGCGTCCGGCGGCCCCGGCGCCGCCTCGTACTACGACCTGGCCCGCAAGGACTGCCTCGGCACCGCCCGGGACACCACCTCGAAGGTCTGGTACACGGTCGCGGACGGCGTGCTCTCGGACGTGTACGAGCCGACCGTGGACAACACGAACGTCAGCACCCTGCAGTACGTGGTGACCGACGGCTCGAGCTTCACCGACCTGCAGACCCGGGACATGACCTACACGGTGGCCGCCGACACCACCGGCATGGCGTGCACGGTCACCGCCACCGACAAGGCGCACGGGTTCCGGCTGACCACCGAGTACGTCACCGACCCGGTCCGCGACACGGTGCTGATGCACACCACGCTCTCGGCGGTGCCGGGAAGCAAGACCAACCTCTCCGCCCTGCACGTCTACGCGCGCCTCGACGCGCACGTCAACGGCACCGGCGGCGGTGGGACGGACAACGCGGGCGGCAACACCGGCGTCATCGACGCGAGCGGCACCCCGGTCGTCAGCAACACCCTGACCAGCACCGAAGCGGTCAACCGGGACTACGCCGTGCCGACCTCCATGGCACTGACCGCCACCTCGGCCGGCGAGGCCTCGGTCGGCTACGCGGGCACCGCCGGCGACGGGCTGACCCAGCTCGACTCGGCCCATGCGCTCACCGCGTACAACTCCGCCGCGAACGGGCACATCGTCGCGACCGAGGACGTCACGCCGCGCACCCACGGCGCGTCCAACGCGGCTGAGGACTTCACGCTGGCGCTCGGCTTCGGCCGTACCCAAACGCAGGCCGCTGCCACCGCGAAGGCCTCGTTGCTGCTCCCCTTCGCTGCGCAGGAGCAGCTCTACCTGACCACGTGGCGCCTGTACGACAGCACCCTGAAGCAGCCGCCCGCCCGGGTGGACGGCGTCGACGAGCAGACGATCCGCAAGACGTACTACCTCGACGCGAACGTGCTCAAGTCCAGCGAGGACAAGACCTTCCCGGGCGCCATCGTCGCGTCGCTCGCCTCGCCCTGGGGCCAGGCTGTGAACGCCGGGGCGTACGTCGGCGGCAAGGCGGTCTACTTCGGCTCGTACCGCGAGGTCTTCGCCCGCGACCTGTACGAGGCCTTCACCGGGCTGCTCGCCGACGGAGACCTCGGCACCGCCCGGAACACCGCGAAGTTCCTGCTGACCAAGCAGCAGCTGCCCACCGGTGAGATCCCGCGCAACTCGCTGGTCAACGGCAAGGCCGCGCCGGACACCGGCGGCGACCAGCTCGACGAGACCGCGTACCCGATCCTGATGGCCTACCAGGCCGGCCTCGGCGGCGACGCGTCGCTGTGGACCGAGCACATCAAGCCCGCGGCCGACTTCCTGGTCGCGCACGGCCCGTCCTTCGGGGTGGAGCGCTGGGAAGAGCAGTCCGGCTACTCGCCCTCGACCATCGCGGCCGAGATCGCCGGCCTGACCGCCGCGTCGGCCATCGCGACCATGCACGGTGACGGCGCGGACGCCGCGCTCTACCAGGCGGCCGCGGACGACTTCCAGCGCAACATCGAGAACTGGACCGTCACCAGCACCGGTTCGCAGAGCTCGAACCCGTACTTCATGCGGCTGTCCAAGACCGGCGACCCGAACGCGGCGATCACCTATTCGCTCTCGAACGGCGCACCCAGCGTCGATCAGCGCGACGTGATCGACGGCGGCTTCCAGGAGCTGGTGCGGCTCGGCGAGCTCTCGCCGTCCGACACCACCTTCCAGAACTCGCTCTCGGTCCTCGACGACACGATCTCCGTCTCCACGCCGTCCGGCACCGGCTACTACCGGTACGGCGACGGCGCGAGCCTCGGCAGCACCGACGGCTACGGCGACTGCTCGACGACGAACAGCCAGACCTCGTGCACGACCGCGGGCGAGCCGTGGCCGACCACCGACACCGGCACCGGCCACCTGTGGCCCGTGCTCTCCGGCGAGCGGGCCGAATCCGCCGTCGCCGAGAAGGACCCGAGCACCGCGAGCGGCCTGCTGAAGTTCATGATCAGCTCGGCTTCCGGCGAGGGCCTGGTGCCCGAGCAGGTCTGGGAGGACCCGAACCTGGCGGCCTCGCCGTACGGCTCGGACCCGACCACCGCCAGCATCGGCTTCGTCGACGGCCAGGCCGCCGGCTCCGCCTCGCCGCTGACCTGGGCCCAGTCCCAGGAACTGCGGCTGATCGTGGACCTCGGCACCGGCCACGACCCGAGCACGCCGCAGCTGACCACCCAGCGCTACGTCGCGCACGCGGCGCCGGGCACCGCCCCGGTGACGCTGACCTCCCCGACCGGGGGCAGCACGATCGAGGGCGGCAGCACCACGGTGGCCGGCACCACGACGCCGGGCGCGCGCCTGACCGTCTCGTCGCAGGACACGGACACCAGCGCGGCCGCGCAGAGCGTGACCGCCACCGCCGACGCGACCGGGGCGTTCTCCGCCGCGGTGCCGGTCGGCTTCGGCACCAACGTGATCAGTGTCGCGGCCACCGCCTCCGGTGCGACCGGCTTCGCCCAGACTGACGTGGTCGGCGACGTGGCCGGCGGCACCACCGTGCTGGACGTGACGCACGCCGGCAACCACGACGGCCCGGGCACGTATCAGTACCCGACCGCAGCGGACTTCGTCGCAGGCTCCTTCGACATCGACCGCTTCCAGGTGATCACGGCCGACGGCACGGTCTACCTGCGTCTGACGCTGGCCGACCTGACGCCGACCTTCGGCGCCACGATGGGCGCGCAGCTGCTCGACTACTACATCCACGACCCGAACGCGACGAGCACGTCGACCGCCGCCGCGTACCCGAGCCGCAACTACACGATCGCCTCGGCGGACGCGTGGAACCAGCGGATCGAGGTGCAGGGCTTCGCCTCGCCGGTGTGGCAGAACGCGAGCGGCGCAGCCGTGGGCACGCCGACGGCGGTGGTCGCCTCGACCGTGGCGAACACGATCACGGTGGCGCTGCCCGAATCCGAGTTCGGCACGCCGACCTCGGGCTGGACCTTCACCGTCGCCCTGGCCGGACAGGACGGCTACAGCTCGGACCAGGCCCGCGCGTTCACCGCCACGGCCGGCGGCTACAGCTTCGGCGTCTGCCCGGCCGGGGACGACGCGGCGATCTGCGCGCTGGACCCGAACTCCGTGCCGAAGGTGATGGACACCATCACCCCGGCCGGCGTGTCGCAGGCCACTGAGCTCGACCCGACGCTCGGCCCGGTGGTGCTCCAGGGCGTGACCGTGCCGTAGCAGGCCCCCGCGCCCGTCTCGTTCCGCCGACTCCGGCCGCCGCCCTCTCCCAGGGTGGCGGCCGGTTTCGCGTCCGCGGCCGGGCCGGAGGGAAAACCTGTTGAACGCGTTCAAAAACTCCGCTACGCTCGTCCCGGCGCGAGTTTTTGAACGCGTTCAACTGCTCCGGGGAGGGACGATGGATGCGGTGGCCGCAGTGGCGATCCCGTGCGTCGGCTGCGTCGATTCGGGAGGGGCCCGGCACGTCGTCGCCGACGGGAACGTCGTGGGCATGGCGCTGATCGCCGTACCGGGTCTGATCGCGGGCGCGATGGCCGGTTTCAGCCGCGCCGGCCGCCCGGGCCGGCTCGGATGGCCGGGATGACGAGACTGCAGAAGCACTGACCTGCCCGAGTGCGGTCTTGTCAGTGGACTTCTGTACGGTGCTCAGTGTGCCGGAAGCCTTGCTTCCGGCACGGATGCACCGCGAGGGAGGACCCGCCCGGGACGGATCGGCGACGAGGAGGGGAGCCGATCCGTCCGGAGGCGGGCGTCAGCCCGTACGGTGGGATGGTGCAAGAACCGATGGCCGCGACCAAGACCGCGAAAAGCGAGCAGACCCGCACGCTGATCCTGAACACGGCGATGCGCCTGTTCGAGGAACGCGGCTACGACCAGACCACCATGCGCGCCATCGCGCAGGAGGCGGGCGTCTCGGTCGGCAACGCCTACTACTACTTCTCTGGCAAGGAAGAGCTGGTCCAAGGCTTCTACGACCGCCTCGCCGCCGAGCACGCCGAGGTCGCGCTGGCCGCGATGCGGGGCGTGACCGACCTGGCGGACCGGATCCGGCTGGTGCTCACCACCTGGCTGGACGTGGCAGAGCCCTACCACGCCTTCGCCAAGCACTTCTTCCGCAACGCGGCCGACCCCTCCAGCCCGCTCAGCCCGTTCGCGGCCGAGTCCGCCGACGCCCGGGAAGCCGTGATCGACCTGCACCGGACCGTGCTGTCCGGCTCGAACCTGCGCTACGACGCGGAGATCGCGCGCATCATGCCGGAGCTGCTCTGGCTCCACCACCTCGCGCTGGTGCTCTACTGGGCGCACGACCGCACACCGCAGGCGGAGCGCACCCGCCGGCTGGCCGTGCGCACCTCGGGCACGGTGGCCAAGGCGGTGCGGCTGTGCAAGTACAAGGTCGTGCGGCCGCTGGTCCGGGAAGCCGACTCGATCCTGCGCGAGTTCCTGATCACCGACCCCGACCCCGAGCCCGCGGACCCGGACGCGGCGGCGAAGGACTGAGCCCCGCGGATCAGCCGCCGGAGCCGGCGGCCGGCGTCTCGTCGGGCTCGCGGCCCGGCGTGGGCAGGTTGAACTTCTTGATGGCGAAGGTGAACAGCGCGTAGTAGACCGCCCCGAAGCCGAGGCCGATCGGGATCAGCAGCAGCGGCCGGGTGGCGATGTCGAAGTTGAATATGTAGTCGAACAACCCGGCCGAGAACGAGAAGCCGTCGTGGATCCCGAGCGCGTTGCACAGCGCCAGCGAGACCCCGGTGAGCAGGGCGTGGATGCCGAAGAGCACCGGCGCGACGAACAGGAAGGCGAACTCGATCGGCTCGGTCACCCCGGTCAGGAACGAGCACAGCGCCGCCGAGAGCATGATGCCGCCGACCAGCTTGCGCTTCTCCGGGTGGGCGCAGCGCACCATCGCGAAGGCGGCGGCGGGCAGCGCGAACATCATGATCGGGAAGAAGCCGGTCATGTAGGTGCCCGCGCTCGGGTCGCCGTGGATGAAGCAGCCGAAGTCGCCGTAGTACACGGTGCCGTTGAGCTGGCAGGTCGGGCCCACCGGGGAGTACCAGACCACGTTGTTGACCACGTGGTGCAGGCCGAACGGCAGCAGGGCCCGGTTGATCACGCCGAACAGCCCCGCGCCCATGGTGCCGTGCGCGCTCAGCCACTTGCCCGCGTCGAAGATCCAGGCCGCGGGGAACTTCCACAGCAGGCCGAACAGGACGCCGACGAAGATCGAGGCGAACGCCGTCACGATCGGCACGAACCGGCGGCCGCCGAAGAACGCCAGATAGGCCGGCAGCTTGATCCGGTAGTAGCGCTGGAACAACAGCGCCGTCATGATGCCGATCGTGATGCCGCCGAAGGCATAGGTGGGATTGTTCACGATGGTGTCGTCGACGACGCCGCCCTTGTACCAGCGCGCGGCGAACGAGGCGTTGATCGGCATCGCGAACATCGTGGTGCTGACCTCGTTGAACACCAGGTAGCCCACCGCCGCGGCCAGGGCCGTGGTGCCGTCAGCGCGCCGGGCGAAGCCCACTGCCACGCCGATGGCGAACAGCAGCGGGATGAAGTTGAAGATCCCGTTGCCCGCGGCCGAGAACACCTGCTGCACGTAGATCAGCCAGTGCCAGCCGGTGACCGTGGCCAGGTAGAGCCCGTGCGTGCCCACCGCCGCGGCGCCGGTGGGACGTTCGCCGAGGATGTCCGGGGACCCGAGCCGGATCAGCAGTCCCGCCGCGGGCATGACGGCGATCGGGAGCATCAGCGAACGGCCGACGCGCTGCATCACCGCGAGGACGCGGTTCGCGGTGGGCGCGGCCGGCGGTAGTCCATCGGCGGTGCTCGCCGGCGCCGTCGCCGTCATCGATGAGCCTCCAGCGGGTTGGGTGCGGCACGGGGATTCGTGATCGGCTGTGCGGGCCTTTCCAACGGCACCCAGAGCTGGTACCGATCGGCTCGGTAGGCGGAGCTCGCGTATTCGACGAGCAGGTCGTCACTGTAGCTGCGCCGGGTCATCTGCAACACCACGCCGATCAGCGGGATCTCCAGCAGCGCGGCGTCCTCCGTGTCGGGGTTGCTGGCCTCGATCACCTGCTCACCCCAGGTGAGAGTGAGGCCGTAGTGCTCGGCGAGCGTGTGGTAAAGGGATTTGGGCGAGCCGAGGGCGAGCAGGCCGGGCACCCGCTTCTCCGGCAGGTGGGTGCGCTCGACCGCCATCGGGATCGAGTCCGCGTAACGCAGCCGCACCAGGCGCACCACGCCGTCGCCGGGCTGGATCTCGAGCTGCCGGGCCAGCGAGGGCGAGGCCTCGATCCGCTCGAACGCGAGCGTGCGCGAGGCCGGCACCATGCCGCGCCGGGTCATGTCCTCGGTGTAGGAGGCCAGCCGCACCTGCAGGTCCATCTTCGGCTTGGCCACGAAGGTGCCGCGGCCGCGCACCCGGTAGAGGCGTCCGTCGGCCACCAGCTGGTTGACGGCCTGACGCACCGTCATCCGGGACAGGCTGTAGCGTTCCCCCAGCTCCCGTTCCGACGCGATGGGCGTGTCCGGCTCGAGCTCGGTGGCGATCAGCTCCAGCAGGATCTCCCGCAGCTGCTGGTGCTTGGGCACCGGGCTACGCGGATTGATCTCCATCGATCCTCACTCGCCTGTCTCTCATCCCGCGCGCGACGTCTCGCTCCGGGAGAAGGGGCTGGCGTGTCCGGGAGTTCCCTGATTTGATGTGAAGTCGGTCACGCCATACTGTTATAGACCGGACTAGACCACTATCGGTTTACTGTTGTCAAGACAATACGGTCCGGTCGGTACCCAATCGCAACCACGGCCCGTGACCGCACGGGCGCGCCGCGCCCGACGACGAGGTCGGCCGGCTGAGGACGGGAGCAGTGTATGGACAAGGCGGAGGCGATCCTCGCCGGACTCGGCGGAGCCGACAACGTGGTCGAGATCGAACCCTGCATCACCCGGCTGCGCACGGTGGTGCGCGACGGCGGCAAGGTGGACGACAGGGCGCTCAAGGCGGCCGGCGCCCACGGCGTGATGAAGTCCGGCACCGTGGTCCAGGTGGTGGTGGGCCCGGAGGCGGACACGCTGTGCATGGACATCGAGGATCTGCTCTGAACACACAACCCGAGCGGGCCGCCGCGCCCCCGGTACGTCCGGCTCTGCGCGTGCACGCGCCGATGGCCGGCCGGGCGATCGGCCTGGACCGGGTGCCGGACGCGGTCTTCGCCCAGGCCATGGTCGGCCCGGGGGCGGCGATCGATCCGGTGCGCGAGCCCGGCGAGGTGCTCAGCCCCATCTCCGGGATCCTGGTCAAGCTCAAACCGCACGCCTTCGTGGTGACCGCCACCGACGGCCGCGGCGTCCTGGTACACCTGGGTATCGACACGGTGAACCTGGACGGCGGCGGATTCGTGCTGCTGGCCGAGGAGGGCGGGCCGGTGGACGCCGGCGCGCCGGTGGTGCGGTGGAACCCGGCCGCGATCGAGGCCTGCGGGCTCAGCCCGGTGTGCCCGGTGATCGCGCTGGACGCCGACCCGGCCTCGGCCGCCGCCATCGCGGCCTCCGTCGCGCTCGGGCCCGTGTCGGCGGACGACCGTCTGTTCACCTGGGCCTGATACTGGTGGGCGACGTCGAGTAGCGCTCAGTCGTAAGGAGTGACCATGTCCAAGCGCATCGTGACGGTGGCCTCACGGGTGGGGCTGCACGCCCGGCCCGCCGCCGTGTTCGTCAAGGCGGCCAGCGCGGCCGCCCTGCCGGTGACCATCGCCAAGGAGGGCCGGGAACCGGTCAGCGCGCGTTCCATCCTGGCCGTGCTCGGCCTGGACGTGCGCGGTGGCGAGCAGGTCGAGCTGGAGGCCGAGGGCGACGCCGCCGAGGACGTCCTCGACGAGCTGGCCCAGCTTCTGACGGAGGATCTGGAGGGGTGAGCGGCGCGGTGGGCGCAGAGCGGACCGAGGAGCCGGCCGCGGGCCGTACGGCGCCGTCCACGGGCGCCGCGGGCCGGGTCGAGGGCGTGACGGCGCGCAGGCTGGCCGGGATCGGCATCGGCGCCGGTGCCGTGGTCGGCCCGGTGGCGCTGATGGCCGAGCCCGAGGCCCCGCCGCCCGCGGGCCTGGTCCCGGCCGGCGACCCGGCGCAGGAGTACGCCCGGGCCGAGGCCGCCCTGGCCGAGGTGGCCGCGGATCTGCTCCGCCGGGCCGAAGTGGCCGGCGGGGAGGCCGCGGACGTGCTCGAGGCGCAGGCGATGATGGCCGAGGATCCGAGCCTGGCCGAGGCGGTGCGCGCGTTCACCGCCGCCGGCGCGGCCGCGGAGCGGGCCGTGTACGAGGCCTTCGACGGTTTCCGCACCGCCCTGGCCGGCGCCGGGGACTACCTCGCCGCCCGGGTGGCCGACCTGGACGACCTCAGCGCCCGCGCGGTCGCCGCGGCCGGCGGCCGGCCGATGCCCGGGGTGCCGGTGCGCGACGAGCCGTTCGTGCTGGTCGCCCGGGACCTGGCCCCGGCCGACACCGCCGTGCTCGACCTGTCTCTGGTGCTGGCGCTGGTGACCGAGCAAGGCGGCCCGACCAGCCACACCGCGATCCTGGCCCGCTCCCGGGGCATCCCGGCCGTGGTCGGCGTGGACGGCGCGCTGGGCCTGTTCGACGGCGAGCACGTGGTGGTCGACGCGGCCACGGGCGAGGTGATCCCGTCCCCGGCCGGGGAGTTGGTGGCGGCCGTCCGGCAGCGCGAGCGGGACCGGCGCGAGGCCGCGGCCGACCCGGAGGCGGCGAACGTGCCGGTCCTGGGCCCGGACGGCCGTGAAGTGCGGCTGCTGGCGAACGTCGGCGGCGGCGGGGACGTGCCGGCCGCCGTCGCGGCCGGGGCACAGGGCGTGGGCCTGTTCCGGACCGAGCTGCTGTACCTGGGCACGCTGCGTCCGCCGACGTACGACGAGCAGGTCGAGGCGTACCGCGCGGTGCTCGGCGGATTCCCCGGCCGGACCGTGGCGGCCCGGACCCTGGACGTCGGCGCGGACAAGCAGCTGCCGTTCCTGCCCCTCGGCGAGGAGCCCAACCCGGCGCTCGGCGTGCGCGGGCTGCGCGCGTTCCGCGGGCCGTATGAACATCTGTTGGACACTCAGTTGGCCGCGCTCGCCGCGGCCGCGGCCGATTGCGCGGCCGACCTGTGGGTGATGGCGCCGATGATCACCACGGTCGAGGAGGCCGCCTGGTTCGCGGCCAAGGCCCACGCGGCCGGGATCGCCAAGGCCGGCGTGATGATCGAGGTGCCGGCCGCGGCGCTGACGGCCCGTGAGGTGCTCGCCGAGGTGGATTTCGCCTCGATCGGTACGAACGACCTGACGCAGTACACGATGGCGGCCGACCGGATGCTCGGCTCCCTCGGCGCGTTCCAGGACGCCGGCCACCCGGCCGTGCTGCGCCTGGTGGCGATGGTCGCCGAGGCCGGCGCCGCGCTCGGCAAGCCGGTCGGCGTCTGCGGCGAGGCGGCCGCCGACCCGCGCGTGGCCGCCGAGCTGGTGCGGCTCGGGGTGACCTCGCTCTCGATGGCCCCCGCCGCGATCCCGGAACTGCGCGCCGCCCTGGCGAGATGACGGAACGCGCGCGATGACAGAACGCTGAAGTCCCGCCCTGCCGAGCAGGACGGGACTTCAGCGATGCGACGTTGCGCCACCACGCGCCGGGGGTCCAGGGGCGGAGCCCCCTGGCGTGGGGGTGTGGGGGCCGGGCCCCCACTGCGAACAGCGCAGTGGACCCGAACCCCCGCAACCGCAGCCTGGCGCTGGGACTAACTAGAAGTCCATGTCCCCGCCGGGCATGCCGCCGCCGGCCGGAGCCGCGTTCTTCTCCGGCTTGTCGGCGATGACGGCCTCGGTGGTCAGGAACAGCGCGGCGATGGACGCGGCGTTCTGCAGCGCCGAGCGGGTGACCTTCGCCGGGTCGGGGATGCCCGCCGCCAGCATGTCCACGTACTCGCCGGTCGCGGCGTTCAGGCCGAAGCCGGGCTCCAGGTTGCGCACCTTCTCGACCACGACGCCGCCCTCGAGGCCGGCGTTGACGGCGATCTGCTTGAGCGGGGCCTCGACGGCCAGCTTCACGATCGCGGCACCGGTGGCCTCGTCGCCCTCGAGCTCGAGCTTCTCGAAGGCCTTGGTCGCGGCCTGCAGCAGGGCCACGCCGCCGCCGGCGACGATGCCCTCCTCGACCGCGGCCTTGGCGTTGCGCACCGCGTCCTCGATGCGGTGCTTGCGCTCCTTGAGCTCGACCTCGGTGGCCGCGCCCGCCTTGATGACGGCGACGCCGCCGGCCAGCTTGGCCAGGCGCTCCTGCAGCTTCTCGCGGTCGTAGTCCGAGTCCGACTTCTCGATCTCGGCGCGGATCTGGGCCTTGCGGCCCTCGATCGCGTCCGCGTCGCCGGCGCCGTCCACGATGGTGGTCTCGTCCTTGGTGACGACCACCTTGCGGGCGCGGCCGAGCAGGTCGAGGCCGACGGAGTCGAGCTTGAGGCCGACCTCCTCGGTGATGACCTGGCCGCCGGCCAGGATGGCGATGTCGCCGAGCATGGCCTTGCGACGGTCGCCGAAGCCCGGGGCCTTGACGGCGACGGACTTGAAGGTGCCGCGGATCTTGTTGACCACCAGGGTGGCCAGGGCCTCGCCCTCGACGTCCTCGGCGATGATCAGCAGCGGCTTGCCCGACTGCATGACCTTCTCCAGGATCGGCAGCAGGTCCTTGACGTTGCCGATCTTGGAGTTGGCGATCAGGATGTACGGGTCCTCGAGGACCGCCTCCTGCCGCTCCATGTCGGTGGCGAAGTAGAAGTTGATGTAGCCCTTGTCGAAGCGCATGCCCTCGGTGAGCTCGAGCTCGAGGCCGAAGGTGTTGGACTCCTCGACGGTGATGACGCCTTCCTTGCCGGCCTTGTCCATCGCCTCGGCGATGAGCTCGCCGATCGCGGTGTCGGCGGCGGAGATCGAGGCGGTGTTCGCGATCTGCTCGCGCGTCTCGACGTCCTTGGCCATCGAGAGCAGCTCGGCGGCGACCTTCTCCACGGCGAACTCGATGCCGCGCTTGAGGGCCATCGGGTTGGCGCCGGCGGCCACGTTGCGCAGGCCCTCCCGGACCATCGCCTGGGCCAGCACGGTCGCGGTGGTGGTGCCGTCGCCCGCGACGTCGTCGGTCTTCTTGGCGACTTCCTTGACCAGCTCGGCGCCGATCTTCTCGTACGGGTCCTCGAGCTCGATCTCCTTGGCGATGGAGACACCGTCGTTGGTGATGGTGGGGGCGCCCCACTTCTTCTCCAGCACGACGTTGCGCCCGCGCGGGCCGAGGGTCACCTTCACGGCGTCCGCAAGCGTGTTCATGCCTCGCTCGAGGCCGCGACGGGCCTCTTCGTCGAAGGCGATGATCTTAGCCATATCGGTACAGTCCTCCCACAGGTGTGGACGAGCAGGCCGTGTGGACGCCCGCGACGGCCGGGGTCGGCACCCCTCACCACATTCGGCTCTTCGGTAGCACTCTCCAGGCGGGAGTGCCAGCTCCCATGATTAGCACTCTCCCCCCGAGAGTGCAAGCCGCAGGGCAAAGAGAACGGAGGCGGGTTCCCACCGGAACCCGCCCCCGTCAAGGTGCGTGAGTGTCTCGCGCCGACTACTGGATCGCTCGAACCATGTCGGCCTGCGGGCCCTTCTGGCCCTGCGAGATCTCGAACTCGACCCGCTGCCCCTCTTCGAGGCTGCGGTAACCGTCCATCTGGATCGCGCTGTAGTGGACGAAGACGTCCGCGCCACCGTCGACCGCGATGAAGCCGTAGCCCTTCTCCGCGTTGAACCACTTGACGGTGCCCTGAGCCATGCTTACTCCCTGTTGCCGCCCTGCTCACCCTGCTCGGTCCCGCACACCGCGAGACCGGGGTCGTACGTCCCCCGCCCCATGTACACAACAGGGTCGGTGATGACTGCTTCTTCGTTCCGCTCGGCCGAGCCTCGCCGAACTGTGCGACCGGCGCTGAGATTATCCTTAACCACCAGGCAAGCAACAGGTCATTGCGCAAATCCGCCCGTGGTACGGACCTCCGCCAAACCGGGATGAACAACATCTCAATCGGACATAATCTCGTCCGCTTGGTGAAACTGTAATCGGACGGTTACTGATCATCTCACCGGTTGGACGGCCGAACACTCTACGCCGACCGTCCGCCGGATCGCGCACCGGCCCCCCTGCTTCACGGCGCGCACCGCCCCGGCCTCGGGCTCAGCAGCCGCCGGCGACGGCCGGGATGATGGAGAGCTTCGCGCCCTCGCCGGTCGCGGTGGCCAGACCGTCGGCGAAGCGCACGTCGTCGTCGTCCACGTACACGTTGACGAACCGGCGCAGCTTGCCGGCGTCGTCGAGCAGCCGGGCGCGCAGGCCTGGGTGGTTCACCTCGAGGTCCTCGATGACCTCGGCCAGCGTGGCGCCCTGCGCGGTGACCTCGGCGGAGCCGGCGGTGTAGGTGCGCAGGATGGTGGGGATGCGGACGGTCACGGCCATGGACGGGCCTCTCTTCTCCTCGAGCGGAGCCGGACGGGATGTCGGCGGATGCTACAGCCGCGCGGCGTCGGACGGCGCGCGGAACGGCGGCGCGGTCGGGGACCGCGCCGCCGGGGGGATCAGGAGCGCGCGGAGCGGAACGCGGCCAGGCTCGGCGCGATGGTCGCGGTCACGCCGGCGCCGGCCACCGCGTCCAGAGTCTTGAGGCCGTCGCCGGAGTTGATCACGACGGTCTGCGCCGACGGGTCCAGCGTGCCAGCCTCGAGCAGCTTGCGCAGCACGCCGACGGTGACGCCGCCCGCGGGCTCGGCGAACACGCCCTCGGTGCGGGCCAGCAGCCGGATCGCGTCCACCACCTGCTCGTCCGAGACCGACTCCACCGCGCCGCCGGTGCGCCGGGCGATGTCCAGCACGTACGGGCCGTCCGCCGGGTTCCCGATGGCCAGCGACTTGGCGATGGTGTCCGGCCGCACCGGCTGGACCACCTCGTGCCCGTCCCGGTAGGCCGCGGCCACCGGCGAGCAGCCGTCCGCCTGCGCGCCGAAGATCTTGTAGGGGCGCTCCTCCACCAGGCCGAGCGCGATCAGCTCCTTGAAGCCCTTGTCGATCTTCGTCAGCTGCGATCCGGAGGCCACCGGGATCACGATCTGCTCCGGCAGCTGCCAGCCGAGCTGCTCGGCGATCTCGTAGGCCAGGGTCTTGGAGCCCTCAGCGTAGTAAGGACGCAGATTCACGTTGACGAAGCCCCAGCCCTCGCCGACCTCGTCCCCGATCAGCTCCGAGCAGAACCGGTTGACCTCGTCGTAGGTGCCGTCGATGGCGATCAGCTCGCCCTCGTAGACCCCGGCCATCACGATCTTGCCCGCCTCCAGGCCGGCCGGGACGAACACGCACGAGTCCAGTCCGGCCCGGGCCGCCGCGGCGCCCACCGCGCCGGCCAGGTTGCCGGTGGAGGAGCAGGACAGGGTGGTGAAGCCGAAGGTGCGGGCCGCCTCCAGGGCGATCGCCACGACCCGGTCCTTGAAGGAGTGGGTCGGGTTGCCGGAGTCGTCCTTGATGTGCAGGGAGCGCAGGCCCAGCTCGCGGGCCAGGTTCTCGGCGCGCACCAGCCGGGTCCAGCCCGGGTTCAGGTTGGGCTTGGACGCCACGTCGGCGGGCACCGGCAGCAGCGGGGCGTAGCGCCAGATGGAGGCCGGGCCCGACTCGATCAGCTCCCGGGTGACCGGGGCGCGGCCGGCGGCGTGGAAGTCGTAGGCGACCTCGAGCGGGCCGAAACACTCCACACAGACATACTGCGGACCGAGCGGGACGCGGGCGCCGCACTCCCGGCAGGACAGGGCTACGGCGGGACCGAACGCGGCAGAGGTGGCGGGGGCGTCGAGCTGGATCGTGGACATGCGGGCGAGGCCTTTCCCTCATCTTCCCCGCCGACTGTCGACGGGCCGGATTTGGCACCTGCTCCCAGGCCGGGCCTCGCGAATGCGGGGGGTCCTGGGCGGTTGCCGGAGCTTCGTCGGGCCGTACCCTCTGCTCCTCTGGATGAGCTGTACTTATGTAGTTGTGGTGAGGCTGACTCTCACTGTACCCGACCGGTGGTCGGGAGTTTGCCCCTGTCCGCATGGGGAGATAGTCAGTAATCATGTCGGTCTCGGCACAATCACCCAGTGTCTCCACCTCCGCCGCCCGCGCCGGAGTCCTGCTGGCCTCGAACCGCGGGCCGGTCTCCTTCGCGCGCGGCGAGGACGGCCACCTGGCCGCGAAACGCGGCGGCGGCGGCCTGGTCTCCGGCCTCTCGTCCATCTCCGCCGGTCCCGGCGAGATCGTCTGGGTCTGCTCGGCCCTCTCGGACGGCGACCGCGAGGCCGCCGGCCGCTCCCCCGGGGGACGATTGGACCGTTCGGGTCTGTTCGA
This sequence comes from Actinospica robiniae DSM 44927, assembly GCF_000504285.1. Classification (NCBI taxonomy): domain Bacteria; kingdom Bacillati; phylum Actinomycetota; class Actinomycetes; order Catenulisporales; family Actinospicaceae; genus Actinospica; species Actinospica robiniae. The sequence continues at coordinate 5,583,572 of NZ_KI632511.1, forward strand.
CCAGGGCGGCGCGGCGGTGCGGATGCTCGCACCCGACCCCGAGGTCTTCCACGACGCCTATAACGGAGTGGCCAACTCCACGCTCTGGTTCATCCAGCATCTGCTCTACGCCACCCCGACCAATCCGGCCTTCGGCCCGGAGTTCCGCCGGCAGTGGGCTTCGTTCGAGGCCTACAACCGGGACTTCGCCGAGGCGCTGGCCGGGGAGGCGGCGGAGGGAGCCAGGGTCCTGATCCAGGACTACCACCTGTGCCTGGCCCCCAAGCTGCTCCGGGACCTGCGGCCGGACCTGCGGATCGGCCACTTCTCGCACACCCCGTGGGCTCCGCCGGACTACTTCCGGCTGCTGCCGGACAAGGTGGCCGCCGAGGTGCTCGAGGGCATGCTCGGCGCGGACCGGGTCTGCTTCCTGACCCGGCGCTGGGCCGAGGCGTTCGCAGACTGCTGCGAACACGTGCTCGGCCGCCGCCCCGGGTCGGGCACCCTGCGCGTACACGGCCTCGGCGTCGACGCGGCCGCCCTGCGCAAGCGCGCCGCCGCGGCCGACGTGGCCGCCCGGGAGAAGGAGCTGCGCGCCGCGGTCGGCCCCGACCGGCAGGTGATCGTGCGGGTGGACCGCACCGAGCTGTCGAAGAACATCGTGCGCGGACTCGAGGCGTACGCGCTGCTGCTGCGGGAGCACCCGGAGTGGCGCGGCCGCGTCACGCACGTGGCCTTCGCCTACCCGAGCCGCACCGACCTGGCCGAGTACCGCGACTACACCGCGGCGGTGCAGCGGCTGGCCAAGGAGATCGAGGAGGAGTTCAGCACGCCCGACCTGCCGGACTGGCGGCCGCTGATCGTGCACGTGGAGGACGACTTCGCCCGCTCGCTCGCGGCGTACCGGATGGCGGATGTGGCCGTGGTCAACCCGATCCGGGACGGGATGAACCTGGTGGCCAAGGAGATCCCGATCGTGGCCGCGGCGGCCGGCGGCGCCTGCACGCTGGTGCTCTCGCACGAGGCCGGCGCGTGCGCGGAGCTCGGCGAGGCCGCGCTGACGATCAACCCGTACGACGTCTCGGCCACCGCCGCCGCTCTGCACACGGCCCTGTCGCAGGACTCTGCCCGTCGCGCGGCCGACTGCGCCCGGCTGGCCGAGCTCGGCGGCGCCCTCCCGCCGCAGAAGTGGTTCGCCGACCAGCTCGAGGAGCTCTAGGGGCTGCGCGGCCTGATGTCCGCCGCGCAGCCGAGCAGGCTTTCACAGCTGCTTGATGCGGGCCCTGAGCAGGCAGAACTCGTTGCCCTCCGGGTCGGCGAGCACGTGCCAGTGCTCCTCGCCGGTCTGCCCGATCTCGGCCGGACGCGCCCCGAGCGCGAGCAGCCGCTCGAGCTCGGCGGCCTGGTCCCGGTCGGTGGGGTTCACGTCGATGTGCAGCCGGGACTTGCCCGGCTCCGGCTCGTCCCGCTTGCTCAGGAAGAGCGTCGGCTGCGCGCCGCCGAAGCCCTCCGGCGACCCGATCTCGATGCTGCCGTCCTCCTCCCGGCCGAGCACGACGAAGTCCAGGACCTCGCACCAGAACCGCGCCAGCACCTCCGGATCCCGGCAACCGAGTACGACCTCGCCGATGCGGCACGCCATCACAGACCTTCTTTCGGGGGACGATCAGTTCACTTCGATCGACCATAGCCTCGGGGCCACGACCGCGGCGTGATCCCGGCCGACCGGGTCATTCGGGCGAAATCCACAAGAACACCACTTTTCGATGGCAATCGTTCACTCCGCACCGGATCGGCGCCTTCGTGCGGAGCGCGGTTCCGATCCGGAGGTTGGTTAGACTCGCGTCACCCCGTCAGCCCACGTCAGCAGGAGAGTTCCCTTCCGCGATGAGCGAACTAGTCTTCTTCACCGGGACCATGGACTGCGGCAAGTCCACCCTCGCCCTGCAGATGGACCACAACCGGTCCGCGCGCGGACGGCGCGGGGTGGTGTTCACCCGGGACGACCGGGCCGGGGAAGGTGTGCTCTCCAGCCGGCTCGGCCTGTCGACCGCGGCGGTGGAGGTACGGCCGGGGATCGACCTCTACGGGTACGTCAACGGGATCCTGGCGGCCGACCCGGAGATCGACTACGTGATCTGCGACGAAGCGCAGTTCCTCGAACCGGCGCAGGTCGAGCAGCTCGCGCTGGTGGTGGACGAGCTGCACCTGGACGTGTTCGCGTTCGGCATCACGACCGACTTCCGCACCCGGCTCTTCCCGGGCTCGCAGCGGCTGATCGAGCTCGCCGACCGGATCGAGATACTGCAGGTCGAGACGCTGTGCTGGTGCGGGGCGCGGGCCACGCACAACGCGCGCACGGTCGACGGCTCGATGGTGGTCGAGGGCGAGCAGAAGGTCGTGGGGGACGTGGGGCGGCAGGCGGCCGTGAGCTACGAGGTGCTCTGCCGGCTGCACCACCGGCAGAAGCAGGCGCAGAACTCCACCGCGGCCGCGGGCCGGCGGATCGGCGGGTTCGCGGGCTGACGGGTGGCCGAGCGCCCGCTACCCCCGGGCCTCGCGGCGGGCGTCGCGGATCCGGCGCAGCCTGGTCACCACCGCGGGCCGGTAGGCCAGTGCGTCCGGGTCGTCCAGCAGGGCATTGAGTATCTGGTAGTAGCTCGTCGCGGAGATCCCGAACCTCGCGCGGATCGCCTCCTCCTTCGCGCCGGCGTGTTTCCATTGCCTCAGCTCGAAATCCAGCACGGCGCGTTCGCGGGCGCCCGGTCGCGCGACGGCCGGATCCGCGGCGGGCTCCTCGCTGTCCATATCGGAACCCTAGTCCCGCGAGCGGCCCCGCCGGGGCCGCGACGGGCCCGGCGCGCGAGGCGTGCGCGCCGCCTGCGATCCGGGCCTCCGAGACAGGACGAGTCGAGATCCGCTATGGTCTATACCACTAAGCCGTCCCGAAGAAGGTAACCATGCCCTCGCTTCTGTTGCGCAACGCTCGACTGGTCCTGCCCGGTGCGATAGTCGAGGGCGGCTGGGTTTGCGTGCAGGACGGGCAGATCACCGCCGTAAGCGCTATCCCGGGCGAGCCGGAGCCCGCGGTCGGCCCGGAGACCGAGGTGCGCGACCTCGGCGGCCACTACCTGGTTCCCGGCTTCGTGGACATGCACGTGCACGGCGGCGGCGGGGCGGCCTTCTCGGCCGGGCAGGCGGATCAGGCGCTGGTGGCGGCCCGCTTCCACCTCGGGCACGGCACCACCACGATCGTCGCCTCCACCGTCACCTCCGAGCTCTCAGTCCTCGAACACCACATCGGCGAGCTCTCCGGCCTGGTCCAGGACGGGGTGCTGGCCGGTCTGCACCTCGAGGGCCCGTTCATCTCGAAGGACCGCTGCGGCGCGCACGACCCGGACCTGCTGCGGGCCCCGGCCCGGGAGGACCTGGAGCGGCTGCTGCGGGCGGGCCGCGGGAGTGTGCGCATGGTCACACTCGCGCCCGAGCTCGACAACGGCATGGACGCGGTCCGGCTGCTGACCGAGGCCGGGGTGATCGCGGCGGTCGGGCACACCGACGCGACCTACGACCAGACCCGGCAGGCGATCGAGCTCGGCGCGCCGGTCGGCACACACGTGTTCAACGCCATGCGGCCGGTGCACCACCGCGAGCCCGGCCCGGTCACCGCCCTGCTGGAGCAGGAGCAGGTGATCGGCGAGGTCGTCAACGACGGCATACACGTGCACCCCTCGGTGGTCAGCCTGATGTTCTCGGCGGCCGGGGCGCACCGGGTGGCGCTGATCACCGACGCGATGGCGGCCGCGGGCATGCCCGACGGCGAGTACCCGCTCGGCCCGCTCACGGTGCGGGTGCGCGACGGGGAGGCGAGGCTGGCCGAAGGGGACTCGCTCGCCGGGTCCACCCTCACCATGGACGCCGCGCTGCGCAACACCGTGCACCTGGCCGGCGTCCCGCTCGCGGACGCGGTCATCTCCGCATCGCTGACGCCGGCGCGGGCTCTGGGCCTCGCGGACCGGATCGGCAGCATCGAGGTGGGCAAGCAGGCCGACCTCGTGGTCCTGGACCAGGACCTGCGCGTGCAGGCGGTACTCCGAAACGGTGAAGGGGTTGACACCGCCTCACCCGTCTAGGCGATACGGCACGTTCTCTTTCCAGTGAATCTCCACGACCGGCCGCACCCTCGATATCTACCAAAAGGGTGACAACCGGGACAAAGCCACCCGATTGACGGTTTTAAGGTGGGATCCACCTTGAAAGAATCACTGGTGAACGTGCCAACCGTTTTCATTCTCAACGCCGCGCTCGGCGTGGCTTCTCGTGAACGGACGGCACGCCCTACGACCCACCGAGGTTCGTGCGTCTGTGTAGAGGAGCAAAATCATGATCCTGTCGGTTTCGGGGGTCCTCCTGCTGGGGGTCATCGTCTTCATCCTGTTCCGCAAGGACGGGCTGAAGGTGTCGCACCTGATCGTGTGCATGATGTTCGGGTTCTACCTGGCTTCGACCTCGCTCGCCTCGTCGATCCGCAACAGCACGGACTCGATCGCCGGCTTCATCAGCGGCCTGCACTTCTAGCTGGAGCGAGGCCGAAGATCCGTGTCGCCCGCCGCCCGCACGCACTCGCTGTGGTCCAGACTCGGCCGCAGCCTGCGCGAGCTCGCCCCCGTCGCCCGGTTCCATGAGACCGTGCTGCACCACCGGTTCCTGGTCTGGACAAGGGAGTTCACCAGGGACTTGTGGGGCCGGCTCAAGGAGATCTGCTACCCGGTCGTCATGGTGCTGCGCGGCACCCGCCGCGCCGCCGGCCGGCTGCGCAAGTGGTACGCCGGCGGCAACAAGGAGCGGCGGCGCATCGAGGTCCTGGTGGCCCTCGCGCTGATCGCGGGCCTGGCCGTCGCGCCGTTCGGGCCGGTCGTCCTCGCCCTCGGCTACCTCGCCGGGGCCGGCTGGCTCGGCCGGGACACCTCGCACAAGAGCGCCGATCCGGAGTCGGCCGACCACATCGCCCGGCTCCAGGCGGTCTACAACGGCCTGGTGCCCTACCTGCACGACGAGCACGACCCGGACCAGCACTTCCGTCCGGGCGGCGGCTACCGAGACGCCTTCACCGAATGGAGCTTCGACGAGTCCGACCGGCTCACCAGCTTCAAGATTGACTACTCCGAGTACGTCCGGGACGGCGAGGCCGAGTACCGGGCGAAGGTGGAGCGGGCGATCGAGGGCAAGGTCGGGCGGACCAACGAGTTCCTCTACGACTGGGACGAGGAGGGCAACCACCTCTACGTCCGGGTCCTGCCGCCGCTGTCCGCCGGACTGTGCGCCCAGCAGTGGCCGGTCGCCGAGATCGAATACGTGCTCGGCATCACCGACCCCGACTCGGCCGGCCGGCTGATCCCGGTCGTGCTGCCGGACGATCCGGCCCTGCCCGCCCCGGCCCCCGTCTCGGCCCGGGGTCGGGTGCTGCCCGAAGGCTGGCACACCGCACTGGTGGCGCCGGTGATCTGGCGGATCGGCTCGCCCTGCCCCAACCCGCATCTGCTGCTGGTCGGCGAGCCGGGCACCGGCAAGACCAACGTGCTGCGGGCCCTGATCGGCCAGGCGCTGGCACGCCGGCAGCAGATCGCCGTCATCGACATCGAACAGACCGAGGGCTACGAGGACCTGCGCGACCGTCCGGGCGTGCGCGGAGTCGTCGAGGACCCGGCGCAGGCGCTGGAGCTGCTGGACTGGGTCGGCCTGGAGTGCGAGCGCCGGGCCGAGCGCAAGCGGTCCGCCGCGGCGGCGGCGGTGGCCGCGGTGGAGAAAGCCGACACCACCGACATCCCGGTGATCCGCGCCCCGGGCGACGGCGCGCCGGGCGACCAGGACGTGATCGAGCACGCCCAGGCGCTGTGGCTGTGCATCGACGGACTGCCGGAGCTGCTGGACGCGGCCGCCCGGCTGGGCCGCACCGACGTGGAGGACCTGCTCGCCACGCTGGCCCGCAAGGCCCGGTACGCCGACGTGCTGCTGCTGGTCACAGCCCGGACCGACCGCGTGGTGGGCCTGCGTGCGGCGCTGCGCTCGCAGCTGACCGTGCGGGCGGCCATAGGGTCGGTGGACTCGGCCGTCTCGACCGCGCTGTTCGGCGGGACGCTGGAGCTCGGCGGCTCCAAGCAGCTGCCGCCGGGGCGCGGCTACGTGCGGGTCGGCGGCACCGGCCCGGTCATCCGGCTCCAGTCGCCCTACGTGGCGCCGGGCTCGATCGCGCACGCCAAACCGGTGGAGGTGGTGGCGACGGTGGGTACCGAGCCGGCCGAGGCGCCGACCCCGGAGCCGGCCGCGGACTGAGCGCCCCGAGGCGGGCCGGGCAGGGTCGAAGGGGGCCGAGCCGAGGTCCTTTCGGACACCGGCTGTGCACGAGCGGCAATTCTTCGTAAAGTCGCGCCCTCGCCCCCTGCGGCCGGAAGTTACACGCCTACTGCTGCGGCCAGGCCTGGGCGGTGAGCCGGCTGATCGCCGCGCGGGACCGTTTCCTGGCGTACATCTTGCTGTCCGCGGCGCTCAGCAGCTCCTCGGCCCGCTCGTTGGCCACCAGATCTGCCTGCTCCACGCCGGGGTCGTAGGCGATGCCGAGCGAGGCGCCGACCAGCTGCGGCGGATGACCGTCGACGGTGACCGGATGGGCGAAGGCCTGGTCCAACCGGTCGAGCAGGGCGTAGGCCTCGGCCCGGCCCACGTCCACCGCCACCACGACGAACTCGTCCCCGCCGAGCCGGGCTACGATGTCGCCGCCACGCACGGCGTTGCGCAGCCGGTCCGCGACGTGCCGCAACACCATGTCGCCGATCGCGTGGCCGAAGTTGTCGTTGACGGTCTTGAACAGGTCCAGGTCGCAGAAGTACACCGCCAGCGGAACCTGGTCGGCGACCAGGTCGGCGAGGCGCTCGCGCAGTTCGGTGGAGTTGGCGAGCCCGGTGAGCGGGTCGTGCCTGGCCTGGTGGCGCAGATCGGCTTCATGCGCCTGACGTTGGGCTATGTCCTTGCGCAGCGCCTCGCGCTCGCGCTCCAACCGCTGCATCCGGGCGGTGGCGGCCTCGTGCCGGTTGGCGTTGACGATCGCGATGGCGGCCTGCTCGGAGAATGCCTCGAGCACCTCGAGCACCCAGGCCCGCGGCATCCGGCCGTCGGAGGGGACGTCCACCGAGATGACCCCGACCAGCTCCTGGCCGGGGCCGAACATGGGCGCCATCAGGCCGTAGTCGGCGAGCCACTCCTCCGGGTCGGTACTCCCGGCGGGCAGGGACTCGGTGGTGTGGACGGTGACGTTCTCCTCGAGGAAGACGTCGAAGCTGCGCAGGAAATGGAGCCGGCCCCATTCCTCGGCGTCCTCCATGGCGCGTTTCATCACGTCGCCCGGGATGAGCTTGCCCACCATCATCTCGCGCAGGGTCTCCGGACCGGCGATGTTGGTGACCTCGAGGTCGCCGCCGGGGCGCACCACGTTCACCGCGACGTGCTGGAACGGCGTGCAGGCGGCCACGCCGTCCGCGATGGCCTGCAGGGTCTCGTCCAGGCCGATCGCCGCGTTGACCGCGGCCAGGGCTCGATACATCGGGCGCAGGGCGGACAGCGGTATGTGTCCCTCCAAGCCCTGATCCACCATGTCTCAACCCCGATCACGTCACTTACCGTTGTGAGCGGTACCGCCGCCCGCGCCTCCACCGATTGCACCGGGCCAGACACGGAATGTACATCATGAACCGCGCTTAGCACCAGATCTTATACGTGCTCTGATGATCCGTCGGTCGGCCCGGGTAAAGAATCCCCCATCCTTCGTCGCGGATCGGCAACAAGCGGAAGGGAACCTGTCGCGTCCGGGCGAACGTGGGGTACCGTTGCATCGTGGGTGTATCAGGCATGGACCATCCCTTGATCGGGACCGAGCGGCCGGCCCCGTCGCGACGGGACTTCGCCGCCGCTCGCCGTGCCGCCTATGTGCCCGAGTTGGCACGGCAGGCTTCGCCCGGTTCGAGCGAGCGCCTCGAGCGGCATCTGGCCGCCTTGGCTCCTTCCGCGACCGCGACGGCCACCCGGCCGGCTCCGACGCACCAGGACGTGGCCCAGGCCACCGCCCTGCTGCGGGAGATCGCGCCGCGCTCCGGAGCCGCCGCGCGGCCGGCCGGCACGCGCCGGTATTCGCTGCTGGCTCCGCTGCGCTCGGTCCGACGCTGGTTCGGATTCTGACGCTGCCCGGCCTCGCGGTCCGGCCGACCTCGGCCGACCGCATCCGAGCCCTGGCATACGGCTGATCCGCGGGCCCGGCCTAGCGGATCCGGCCGACCGTGCGCGCATCGCACACCGCCCCCGTCGCCGTGGCGACGAGGGCGGTCGCGCTGTGCCCGGTCAGTTCTCCGGAATCGCGTCGGTGACCTCGGCGGAGACCGCCTCTCCCGGCACTATGTCGGCCGGCGTGGTCACGTGCGGCAGGGCGGACTTCGGCGAGGAGGAGAAGGAGAACTTCGCCTCCGCACCGGTGCCCTCCACGTCCACCACCACGATGGTGCCCGCGCGCAGCTCGCCGAACAGGATCTTCTCGGACAGGTTGTCCTCGATCTCCCGCTGGATGGTGCGCCGCAGCGGACGGGCGCCGAGCAGCGGGTCGTAGCCCTTCTTGGCCAGCAGCTGCTTGGCCGACTGGGTGAGCTCGATGCCCATGTCCCGGTCCTTGAGCCGCTCGTCCACCTTGGCCATCATCAGGTCCACGATCTGGATGATGTTGTCCTCGGTCAGCTGCGGGAAGACGATGGTGTCGTCCACGCGGTTGAGGAACTCCGGCCGGAAGTGCTGCTTGAGCTCGTCGTTGACCTTCGCCTTCATCCGCTCGTAGCCGGTGGAGACGTCGCCCACGGCCGCGAAGCCGAGGTTGAAGCCCTTCGAGATGTCCCGGGTGCCCAGGTTGGTGGTCATGATGATCACCGTGTTCTTGAAGTCCACCAGCCGGCCCTGGGAGTCGGTCAGCCGGCCGTCCTCCAGGATCTGCAGCAGCGAGTTGAAGATGTCCGGGTGGGCCTTCTCCACCTCGTCGAAGAGCACGACGGAGAACGGCTTGCGGCGCACCTTCTCGGTGAGCTGGCCGCCCTCCTCGTACCCGACGTATCCGGGCGGGGAGCCGAAGAGCCGGGAGACGGTGTGCTTCTCCGAGAACTCGGACATGTCCAGCTGGATCAGCGCGTCCTCGTCCCCGAACAGGAACTCGGCCAGCGTCTTGGCCAGCTCGGTCTTACCGACGCCGGACGGGCCGGCGAAGATGAACGAGCCGCCGGGGCGCTTCGGGTCCTTCAGGCCGGCCCGGGTGCGCCGGATCGACTGCGACAGGGCCTTGATCGCCTGCTCCTGGCCGATGACGCGCTTGTGCAGCTCGTCCTCCATGCGCAGCAGCCGCGAGGTCTCCTCCTCGGTCAGCTTGAACACCGGGATGCCCGTGGCGGTGGCCAGGACCTCGGCGATCAGCTCCTCGTCGACCTCGGCGACGACGTCCATGTCGCCGTCCTTCCACTCCTTCTCCCGCTTGGCCTTCGCGGACAGCAGCTGACGCTCCTGGTCGCGCAGCGCGGCGGCCTTCTCGAAGTCCTGCGCGTCGATCGCGGACTCCTTGTCCCGGCGGACGGTGGCGATCTTCTCGTCGAACTCGCGCAGGTCCGGCGGCGCGGTCATGCGGCGGATGCGCATGCGCGAGCCGGCCTCGTCGATCAGGTCGATGGCCTTGTCCGGCAGGAACCGGTCGGAGATGTAGCGGTCGGCCAGGGTGGCCGCGGCCACCAGCGCGCCGTCGGTGATAGAGACCCGGTGGTGCGCCTCGTACCGGTCGCGCAGGCCCTTGAGGATCTCGATGGCGTGCGCCAGCGAGGGCTCGGCCACCTGGATCGGCTGGAACCGGCGCTCGAGCGCGGCGTCCTTCTCCAGGTGCTTGCGGTACTCGTCCAGCGTGGTCGCGCCGATGGTCTGCAGCTCGCCGCGGGCCAGCATGGGCTTGAGGATGGAGGCCGCGTCGATCGCGCCCTCGGCCGCGCCCGCACCCACCAGGGTGTGCAGCTCGTCGATGAACAGGATGATGTCGCCGCGGGTGCGGATCTCCTTGAGCACCTTCTTCAGGCGCTCCTCGAAGTCACCGCGGTACCGGGAGCCGGCCACCAGGGCGCCGAGGTCGAGGGTGTAGAGGTGCTTGTCCTTGAGCGTCTCGGGCACCTCGCCCTTGACGATCGCCTGGGCCAGGCCCTCGACCACGGCGGTCTTGCCGACGCCGGGCTCTCCGATCAGCACCGGGTTGTTCTTGGTGCGCCGGGAGAGGACCTGCATCACCCGCTCGATCTCCTTCTCGCGCCCGATGACCGGGTCGAGCTTGCCCTCGCGGGCGGCCTGGGTGAGGTTGCGGCCGAACTGGTCGAGCACCAGCGAGGTGGCCGGCGTGCCCTCGGCCGGCGCCCCGGCGGTGGCCTCGGCCTTGCCGCCGGAGTAGCCGGAGAGCAGCTGGATGACCTGCTGGCGCACCCGGTTGAGGTCGGCGCCCAGCTTGACCAGGACCTGGGCGGCCACGCCCTCGCCCTCGCGGATCAAACCGAGCAGGATGTGCTCGGTGCCGATGTAGTTGTGGCCGAGCTGCAAAGCCTCGCGCAGGGAGAGCTCGAGGACCTTCTTGGCCCGCGGCGTGAACGGGATGTGCCCGGACGGTGCCTGCTGTCCCTGCCCGATGATCTCCTCGACCTGCTGCCGAACCGCCTCGAGGGAGATGTTCAGCGATTCGAGGGCCTTGGCGGCAACGCCTTCGCCCTCGTGAATGAGGCCGAGCAGAATGTGCTCGGTGCCGATGTAGTTGTGGTTGAGCATCCGGGCCTCTTCTTGGGCCAGGACGACAACACGCCGTGCGCGGTCGGTGAACCTCTCGAACATCTCTTCTCGCTCCCCGGAGCGGTCGGGAAGTACCGGGCCGACCCGGAACCGCAACCCCGGCCTGTCCTACCGAATGCTAGTCGCCAGGTATCGACCCTAAGGGACAGTGCGGGCCACGCGCTGGCCAATCCCGCCTTCGCGTCGGCGCCACACCCTGTTGGAACACCTTTTCCCGCAGATCAGGGCGGTACTCGCGACGGGTGTACGCCTGAAGCGAACGAGCGCGGCGATGGGCCCCGGTGCCACCCGGCCGGGGCAATACCTCGGCGTCTTGCCGCCCTGGCCGGGCCCGGTCCTCTACATTGAGCCGCATGCACCGGACCCACCCGTCCCGGCCCGCGCCCTGGCTGCGCGAGGGCTCGCAGGAGGCCGAGACCGCGCCGCTGACCTGCGGGGACGGCTTCGATGTGCTGTGGGTGCCGGAACCGGCCGGGCGGTGGGCGCTGCGCCGGCTGATCGGCTACCGCCAGCCCGCGCTGGCCCCGGGGCCGGTGGCGCTGGCCGAGGACGCCGCGGCCTGCCTGTTCATCGTCGCGCCGGGGGCCAGGGACGACCTGCCCGAGCTGCTCGACTGGCTGGACTGGGGCGGGATCGACCTGGGGCTGCGCGCGTACGGCGCGGGCGAGTCGATCCCCGGCCCGAGGGTGTGGCTGCACGATCCGCACGCCCCCGCGCCCGAGGTGATCGCGCTGCTGGCGACGATCGCGCAGTGCTGCTCGCGGCGGCTGCTGCGCGGGGCGGTGCCGGCCCAGCGGGCCGAGGCGGCGGGTGAGGAGACCAGGACCGGCTGAGCCGGTGCGGTGGGGATTTCCGGACGCGGGAGTGGCCACCGCGTCAGGGCATGGGCGCGACCGAAGTAGGGGCCGCGCCCGCGCCCGTGTCCGATCAGGTCGAACCCTGCGTGGTGCCGAGGTGCGCCTACGGCGCGCCCAGGCGCGCCGGAAGCCTGCTTCCGCGAGAGATCAGTGCGCGGAGAGGTAGGCGTCGATGACCTCCTGGTTGAGCCGACCGCGGTCGCTCACCTCGTGGCCGTTCTTCTTCGCCCACTCGCGCATCTCCGAGGTGCTCGGGCCCTCGGCCGCGGCCCGGCGCCGGGCGGTCGGCCGCTGCGGCGTGGCCCGGTAGACCTTGCCGAGCGGAGTGGCCGCGTCGATGAACTTGGCCAGCGCGCCCTTGAGGGCCTCGAAGTTCTTCTCGTTCAGGTCGATGACGTACTCGTAGTTGTCCAGGCTGAAATGGACCTCCCGTGCCCCCGGGGTCTGATCGAGGTCATCGATGGTCACTGTCTGCTTTGCCATTGTTTTCCCTTTCGCACAGGGCGATGACGACCTATTCGCGGCGCCGGCCACGGCCCGGGCATCCGCACAGTCTAAGAAAACCGTAGTTTAGCGAGTCTTTCAACTCTGTGGCGGACTTTTCTAGGTCAACGGTCCGCCAAGTCTCAAAGCAGCTTTAGCATGCGGGTGTTGCCGAGCGTATTCGGCTTGACGCGCTCGAGATCCAAGAACTCCGCGATACCCTCGTCGGCCGAGCGAAGGAGCTCCACCGCCACCCCGGGATCGACCCCGGACTCGTCGAGCTCGGTGAAACCGTGGCCGGCGAAGAAGCGCGTCTCAAAGGTCAGACAGAACACCCGGCGGACCCCGAGCCAGCCCGCGGTGGCCAAAAGCTTTTCCAGAATCGCGTGGCCCACCCCGCTGCCGCGAAACTCGGGGCCGACCGCGATCGTGCGCACTTCGGCGAGGTCGCGCCACATCACATGCAGCGCGCCGCACCCGGCCACCGCCCCGTCGGCATCCCGCTCGGCCACCCAGAACTCCTGAATGTCCTCAAAGAGCGTTACTGTGGGTTTGTCGAGAAGAATCCGATCGGCGGCGTAGTGGTCGATCAGTCGCCTGATGGCGGGCACGTCGCCGGTGCGGGCCCGGCGTACCGTCACGTCGTTCACGGCAGCAGGGTACGGGAGCTTTCGCTCCGGCCCCGACCCCTGCCCTGCGGCGGCACCGCGGCGGGCGCCGCATCGAGCCGGGCGATGATCGCGGCCATCCGGCGCTCCAGCGGCGGATGGGTGGGGCGGGCCTCGCGCGCCGCGGCGTGCCGGGCCCGGCGCGGGCCGGGGACCAGCGGGGCGACGGCCGCCGGGGCGGCGCAGGCCTCGAACCAGCGCAGCGCGCTGAGCAGCTCGGCGCCGAAGCCGAGGTCCACCGCGTACGCGTCGACCTGGTACTCGGCCTCCCGGCCGGCCGCGTTCTTGACCGCGAAGGCGACGACGCCCGGCGCCGCGAACGCCAGCCGCAGCCCGGCCTCGAGCCGGCCCGCCGCGATCAGGGCCCAGCGGCGGGCCCCGAAGCCGCGCTCGGTCCGGCGCAGGTGCCGGCCCAGCCGGGCGAAGGGCAGCGCCAGGCCCGAGCCGAGCAGCGCGAGGGCCTGGAGCGGCAGCAGCACCCAGACCAGGAAGGCCGCGGCGGCGGTGTGCATGCGCAGGTGGTGGCCGAGCTCGTGGGCGAGCACGCCGGCCAGCTCCCGGTCGCCGAGCTCGGCCAGGGCGCCGGTGGTCACGCAGATCAGGTCGCGTCCGACGCAGTGCGCGTTGACGTCGGCCAGGTCCACCACCCAGATCCGGAAGCGCCGCTCGGACACCGCGGCGCGGCGCAGCACCCGGGACCAGACCAGGTCCAGCCGCTCGCGCTCGGCCGCGGTCGGCCGGCGCACCGGCCACAGCAGCCGGGCCAGCGCCAGCTGCACCGGACGCAGCCCGTAGAGTCCGGCCGAGCAGGCCCAGACGGTGTAGCCGAGGCTCAGCGGAACGCCGGCCAGCCTCAGCGGCCAGAGCAGGGGCAGCAGGCTGAGCGCGGCCAGCGGCGCGAAGAGCACGACCAGGCCGAGGGACAGCAGCGCGGTCCGGTCCGGCCGCGGGCCGCCCTCGGTCGAGAAACCGCGCAGCACCACACGTCGCACTCTGGCAGTTTCCGGCCACCGTGCCCATCCGCCGCGCGGGTGATGGGCCGGGAAATCCTTCGAACCGACCAGGAATGCCCGACCGTCAAGGCGAACTCGCGCCGCGGAAATGGCAATTGCGGCCCTCGGCGCGCGGCGCGGCTCAGTCGAACTGGTCGGTGGCCACGGCCTCCGGCGGAGTGCCGGCGTCAACCAGCTCGGCCCGGCAGAAATCGATCAGCACACTGGGTCCGACCAACACCGCCGCGGACCACGGGTGTTCCGGGGCGAGCACTTCCCGGGCGGTTTGCGGCAGCCGGCTCTCCGCCGTCGTCAGCACCGTCATCGCGCCGTGGCGCCGGGCCAGATCCTCGAAGTGCTCGGCCAGATAATGGCGCGATTCGAATCCGGGCGTGGGGTCTTCGACCACGAGCAGGACGCACAGTTCGCGTTCGTCGCCGGCGTTCACCAATTCCTGCACCAGTCCGGCCACCGGCGCGGCGCCGGTGCCGTGGGCGACCGCGACGAGCCGTTCGGCGCCGTCCGCGAATCCGAGGTCGCCCTCGGCGCCGGCGATGCGCATCCGGTCTCCGATGGCGGTCTCGTGCACCAGCAGCCGGCTCAGCCCCCCGGTCCGGCCGGCCTGGATGTGGAAGTCGACCAGGTTATCGTCGCAGTCCACCGAGGCGAAGGAGAAATCGCGCCACACCCGCGGATTGTCGGCCGACTCGAGGCCCGCGTACTGGCCGGCCCGGTAGTTGTAGGGCCCCGGCCGGTCCGGGTCCTGCAGCACCCGCACGCGCAGCCGGGCGATGTCCGGGGAGATCAGCTCGTGCTCGATCACCTCGGCCTCCCAGTACGGCGGGGCCAGCGCCTCGGCCTCGGCCGCGCACTCCTGCATGACGCTGGCGACCAGGCCGAACCCGGCCTCCCAGGCCACCCGGGTGCGGTCGGTGAAGGCGGGCCCGGTGAACGCCTCGACGGTGGCGATCATCGAGTCGCCGAACGCGATGTAGTGCGCCGGACGCAGCGCGAACTTGCGGTGGCGCAGCGCGAGGCGGCGCAGGTAGGGCAGGAAGGCGTCGAGGTCGTCGAAGTCCGCGATCATCCGGGACACGGCCTGGAACAGCCGGCGCTGCTGGAGCGCCGGGTCGCCGGAGAAGATCTTGCGGTAGCGCGGATTGTGGGCGAAGAAGTGCTCGTAGAACCAGGCCGCGGCCTGCGGCGCGTGCGGCTCGATCAGCGCGAAGGATTCCCGGATCTCGGCCAGTAGCTCGTAGTCGTAGTCCTCGACCCCGCTTAGCATGTTGTCCGCCGCCGTTGCCGCATCCATCGCCACCACGTCACTCACCCGGGTGAGCTTACCGGTAACCCCATGCGCTCCGGACGGGGGAGGCCGCAAGCGCGACCGGGCCCGCGCCGCCCTCGGCGCGGGCCGAAACGGGCCCGATTCAGTGCTCTTCCAGCACCGGCGCGGTGAACACTCTGAGCAGGTAGAAGAACGACGGGATGACCACGGCCATGCCCGCGACCATGGCCACCACCATGGCGTCCAGGCTGGACGGCGCGGCCGCGGCCTGCTGCGCGGTGTACCGGCCGACCAGCAGATCAGGGTACTGCGCCACCGCCCAGCCGCCGAGGACGCCGACCACCGCGGCCGCGGCCGTCACCCGGGCCAGCAGGAACCGCTGCCGCCACAGCACCGCGAGGCTGCCGAAGCCGCACAGCGCGGAGAATGCGGCGAGCGGTAGGGAGCGGTCGGTGAAGCGGTGCGCGACCACCGGGGCGTCGTGGTAGAAGAACGGCAGCATCACCAGCACGACCAGTCCGGAGGCCACCGCCGCGCCGATGGCCTTGCGCCGGAAGACCGCCACCAGGTGGTGCGTATCAGGCTGCTGCGCCGCGTCGTAGCAGAGGTAGACCGCCGCGAGGAACGCCGTGACGACCACCGCGAGCAGGCCGGCCAGCACCGTGAACGGGCTCTGGAACGGCACCAGCGGCGAAGTGCCCGGCCGAAGCTTGCCGGTGGCCAGGGCGGCGCCGCTCACGCCCAGCATGAACGGGGTGAGCACGGAGGCACAGGCGAAGATCCGGCTCCACCACTGGTCCGGCAGTGAAGCGCCCTCGCCGTAAGCGCGGTAGACGTACGCCGCACCCCGCAGCACGATGCCCACCAGGGCGAGCGCGAGCGGCAGTTCGAGAGACGTGGCGATGTCGCCGAAAGCCGCGGGGAAGGCCGAGAAGGTGCAGACGATCACGAAGATCAGCCACACGTGGTTGGCCTCCCACACCGGCCCGAGCGAGGCGGAGATCAGCTTCCGCTGATCCTCCGCGCCGTCCTTGGCCTTTCCCGTGCCCGCCAGCAGATCCCACGCGCCGCCGCCGAAGTCGGCGCCGGCCAGCAGGGCGTAGGCGAGCAGGGCGAGGATGATCACGACGAGCATGAGGTTGACGGCGGTCATGCCAGGACCTCTTCTGCTTGGGGTGCGACGGGTTTCGGTTCGTCCTCGCCGTCCGCGGCGGCGAGCTCGGGCGGCGCGCCGGTGGCGAGCTTGCGCAGGATCAGCAGCAGCGCCACGGCCAGGCCGACGTAGATCAGGATCGTGACGACCACGCTCCAGCCCAGGCCGCCGCTCTTGGAAGCCGCGTCCGCCACCAGCATCCGGCCGTAGACGATCCACGGCTGGCGCCCGCCCTCGGTGACCTCCCAGCCGCCGAGCATGGCCACGGCGGAGGCCGGACCGGTCAGGATCGCGGCCCACAGCCAGAACTTCGTGTGCGGGATGCGCGGGCTCAGACCCTTGCGACGGCGCTGCCACCAGGTGAGCGCCGCCAGCCCGGCGATCGCGAACACCAGCATGCCGCAGCCGACCATGGAGTCGAAGGCCAGGTGCACCACCGCCACCGGCGGAGTGTCGGCCACCGTGGTGGTGTCCAGACCGGTCACCTTGGTGTTCGGGCTGTAGCCGAGCAGCATCGAGAGCCCGTCCGGCACCGGGATCCCGAGGATCATCTTGTGCGTGTGCTGATCGTAGAAGCCGCCGATGGTCAGCGGGACGTGCGTGCCGGTCTGGTAGACGCCCTCCATGGAGGCGAGCTTGAGCGGCTGTGTGGTGGCCACGACCCGGGCCGACCAGTCGCCGAGGAACATCTGCACCGGGGTGAGCCCGAGTACCGTCCACAGGCCCACGTTCAGGCCCAGCCGGTGATATCGGTCACGCCGGCCGCGCAGCATGCCGCAGGCGTAGACCGCGGCCACCGCGCCGCCGGTGCACATCATGGCCGCCACGAACATGTGCGTGACCTCGGACCAGCCGGCCGAGCTGCGGAAGATCGCGAGCGGGTCGGCGGTGATCCGCCCGTGGCTCACCCCGATCCCGACCGGATCGTTCATCCACGAGTTGGCGAAGACGATGAAAAGCGTGGAGAGTGTGCCGGAGATGGCGATCGGCCAGAGGGTGAGCCAGTGCGCCCGCGGGGTCAGCCGCTTCCAGCCGTAGAGGTAGAGGCCCATGAAGATGGCCTCGAGGAAGAAGGCGAAGGCCTCGAGCGTGAACAGCAGCCCGATGGCGCCGCCGTAGGTGGCCATGAAAGTGGGCCACAGCAGGCCGAACTCGAACGAGAGCACGGTGCCGGAGACGGCGCCGATGGCGAAGAGCACGGCGCCGACCCGGGCCCACTTGCGGGTCAGCGCGTACCACGAGGCGTCCCCGGTCTTGAGCCAGCGCCCCTCGGTGTAGAGCAGGAGCCAGGGCATGCCGACGCCGAAGACGGCGAAGAGAATGTGGAAGGAGAGCGAGAAAGCGGTCTCGATGCGTGCCGCGTCCACTCCGGACATGCGGATCCACCTATCTTCTACGTACCGTAGAACTTTCTTTCATCGGTAGAGTAGACCTCATGGCACGGCTAGGGGAACTCGAACGCGCGGTGATGGACGTGCTCTGGAACACACCGGAGCCCGTACCCGCCACACTGATCTGCGACGTACTGCCGCGCGAGCACGCGCCGGCGGTGACCACGATCCTCACGGTTCTGGATCGTCTCGGCGCCAAGGGCTTCGTCACCCGGGTCCGGCAGGGCCGCGCCTACCGCTATTCGGCCACCACGACCAAGGCCGAGCTGATCGCGAACACGATGCTCGAAGCCCTCGGCACCACCTCGGATCGGCGCTCGGCCCTGGTGCACTTCGCCGGAGCCGTCTCCGAAGAGGAGAAGGCCGTCCTGCGCGAACTGCTCGCCAGCGGCTGAGCGGGGGATGGTCTCCGTCCTCGCGGCCCTGGCCGCGTTCATCTCCGTGGTACTGGCCTGGCCGGTGCCCGAGCGCCTGTCCCGGGCCGCCTGGCCGAGCCGGCACCCGAAACGGGCCATCGCGCTGTGGCAGGCCGTGGGCCTGCTCGGCGGCCTGAGCGCGGTCGGCTGCCTGCTGCTGCTCGGCTTCGACCCCCTCGGCCGGGACTGGACCCTGCTGAACCTGGTCGGACTGGCCGGCGCCGCGGTGCTGCTGACCTGGCTGCTCGGCGTGCTGCTGACCAACACCATCCGGATCGAGCGGCAGCTGCGGCGCCAGCGCGACGCGGTGGACCTGCTGTCCTGGATCGACGACGACGGCGTCCTCGTGCTCGATCATCCGGAGCCGGCCGCCTACTGCCTGCCCGGCCCGCGCCCGCGGATCGTGGTGACGCACGGGGCGATCGCGAGCCTCGGACCGGAAGAGCTCGCCGCGGTCCTCGCGCACGAGCGGGCCCACGCCGTCGGGCGGCACGAGCTGATCATCCAGCCGTTCGTGGCCTGGGAATCCGCGCTGCCGTTCCTGCCGCCGGCCCACCGGGCCACCGCGGCCGTGGCCGAACTCGTGGAGATGCTGGCCGACGACGCCGCGGCCCTGGCCACCAGCCCGCGCGCGCTCGCCCGGGCACTGGCCCAGGTCGGCTCGGACCGGCTGCCGTCGGACGGCACGGCTCCGGCCTCGGTACTGCCCCGGGTGCGCCGGCTGGTGCAGTAGCCCGCTGACTCAGCTGTCTGCTTTGCGCACCTTGGCGCCACGCGTCTTGTTCCTGCCCGACAGCTCGCTCGGCAGCGTCTGGTCGGTCCGGATGCGCGGATCCGCGGCCTCGGCCGCGGCCTCGCGCGCCCGGGCGGCCGCCCGGCGCTGCGGGTTCTGATTGCGCAGGATCGCCCGGATCAGCAGGACGAAGCCGACCGCGAGACAGGCCGGCGGGATAAGGGATTCCAGGTCCGCCACCACGTCGGCAACTCTACGCGCCACCGCGCCGGCCACGGACACCGGCCCCGGTCCGGCGCGCCGGGGCGCGGGACCGGGGCCGGTGACGTGCGTGCGGCCGGATCCGTCAGGATGACGGCTTAACCAGGGGAAACAGAATCGTCTCGCGGATGTTCTTGCCCGTGAGCAGCATGATCAGCCGGTCCATGCCCATGCCCATGCCGCCGGTCGGGGGCATCGCGTACTCGAGCGCGGCGAGGAAGTCCTCGTCCAGCTCCATCGCCTCGTCGTCGCCGCCCGCGGCCAGCCGGGACTGCTCGGTCAGCCGCTCGCGCTGGTCGACCGGATCGACGAGTTCGGAGAAGGCCGTGCCGATCTCGCGGCCGAAGATCACCAGGTCCCACTTCTCGGCCACGCCCTCGATCGAGCGGTGCTTGCGCGAGAGCGGGGAGACCTCGGTCGGGTAGTCCATGATGAAGGTCGGCGTGACGATGCTCTCCTCGAGCAGCCGCTCGATCATCTCCAGCACGATCTGGCCGTGGCCCCACTTCTTCTCGTAGGGCACGCCCGCGGCGTCGGCGAGCTTGCGCAGCTCGTCCACCGAGGTCTGCGGGGTGATCTCGGTGCCCAGCTTCTCCGAGATGCCCGGGTAGACGTGCACCTCGCCCCACGGCTCGGCCAGGTCGATCTCGTGCTCGACCCCGTGCGCGTCCAGGCCGGTCACCCGGGTGTGGCCGTTGACGGCGAGGGCGGCGTTGAGGATCAGCTTGCGGGTCAGCTCGGCCTGGGTCCGGTAGTCGCCGTAGGCCTCGTAGCACTCGATGGTGGTGAACTCGGGGTTGTGCGTCGCGTCCGCGCCCTCGTTGCGGAAGAGCCGGCCCACCTCGAAGACCCGCTCGCCGCCGCCCACGATCAGCTTCTTGAGCGGCAGTTCGGTGGCGATGCGCAGGAGCAGGCGCATGTTGTAGGCGTTGATGTGCGTCTCGAACGGCCGGGCCGTGGCGCCGCCGTTCGTCTTCTGCAGCACCGGGGTCTCGACCTCGATGTAGCCCTCGCCGTGCATGGTGTCGCGGATCGAGCGGATCATCGCGGAGCGCTTGCGCATCATCTCGCGCGCGTCCGGGTTCACGATCAGGTCGACGTAGCGCTGGCGCACCCGCGCCTCCGGGTCGGACAGCCCCTTGTGCTTGTCCGGCAGCGGCCGCAGGCACTTCGAGGTGATGGCCCAGGAGGTGGCCAGGATCGAGAGCTCGCCGCGGCGCGAGGTGATCACCTCGCCGGTGACGCCGATGTGGTCGCCGAGGTCGAGGTCCGCCTTCCAGTCGGCCAGCGACTGCTCGCCCAGCTTGTCCAGCGAGGCCATGACCTGGATCTCGGCCTCGCCCTCGCGGATGGTGGCGAAGCACAGCTTGCCGCCGGTGCGCGAGAGCAGGATCCGCCCCGCCACCGCGACGGTCTCGCCGGTGGCGACGTCCGCCTCGAGCCCGGCGAACTTCTCCCGCAGCTGCGCGATCGTGCCGGTGCGCGGGTAGCCGACCGGGTAGGGCTCGATGCCCTTCGACTTGAGCCGCTCCAGCTTCTCCTTGCGCACCCGGATCTGCTCGGGCTCGTCGGAAGCGGCTGCTGGGGCGCTGGGATTCGGCTCGGAAGTCATGGTCCAAGGATAGAGGGAGCGCCAGACCGTCCTCGCCGGGTTTTACCAGGCGGTCACGGGTGTCGGAACTCGCGAGCGGGGCCGGTGGCGGCGACCAGCTTGAGGTCGGTGGTCACCAGCGGGCACCGGTGCAGCTCCGCGATGGCGACATATGCGGCGTCGTAAGCGGTGATGTTGGAGCGCAGCTCCCAGATACGGCGAATCAACTGCGAGACGGGCACGGTCTCGAACTCGAGCAACACCCGGTCCTTCATCTCGTTCGCTTCCTCGAGGGTCATGTTCGTCCCTCCGCCGGAAGCGCGGATCTTCTCGATCAGGGCGATGTTGCGCTTCCTGGCCGCCCGCGGGCACGTCTCGAATCTGCAAAGCAACCATGCATGCAAGATTACGTGCACGATTGCTCTCCGTATAAGTGCGGTTACCCGGACACCCCGATGTTGCGCTCGTACACCAGCCGCAGGCCGATCAGGGTGAGCCAGGGCTCGTGCTCGTCGATGACCTCCGCCTCCTCCAGCACCAGCGGGGCGAGGCCGCCGGTGGCCACGACGGTGACGTCGTTGGGGTCGTCGGCCAGCTCCTCGGCCATCCGGTTGACCACACCGTCGATCTGGCCGGCGAAGCCGTAGAGGATGCCGGCCTGCATGCACTCGACCGTGTTCTTGCCGATGACGCTGCGGGGGCGGGCCAGCTCGATCTTGCGCAGCTGCGCGCCGCGGGCGCCGAGGGCCTCGACCGAGATCTCGATGCCGGGGGCGATGGCGCCGCCGATCCACTCGCCCTTGCGCGAGACCGCGTCGAAAGAGGTGGCGGTGCCGAGGTCGACCACGATGCACGGCGCGCCGTAGAGGTGCACGGCGGCCAGTGCGTTGATGATCCGGTCGGTGCCCACCTCCTTCGGGTTGTCCACCAGCACCGGCATGCCTGTCTTGACCCCGGGCTCGACCACCAGCGCCGGGATGTCGCCGTAGTAGCGGCGGACCATGTCGCGCATCTCGTGCAGCACCGAGGGCACGGTGGAGCAGATGGCTATCCCGTCCACGCCGCCCTGGCCCATCAGCGGGTGGTTGTTCATCAGGCCCTGGAACAGCACGGCGTGCTCGTCCGCGGTGCGCCGGGGGTCGGTGGAGATGCGCCAGTGCTCGACGATCTCGGACCCCTCGAACAGGCCGAGCACCGTGTGGGTATTGCCGATGTCGATGGTGAGCAGCATCTTCGGGTGTCTTTCGTCGAGCGGGCGGACGGGTGGAGGCGGACGGGCCGGCGCCGGGCGGGCCGGCGCCGGGCGGGCGTCAGCGGAAGTCGCAGCCGATGTCGAGGATCGCGGCGGAGTGGGTCAGCCCGCCGACGGAGATGTAGTCGACGCCGGTCTCGGCCACCGCACGGGCCTGGTCCAGGGTCAGGCCGCCGCTGGCCTCGAGCCGGGTGCGGCCGTACGGCTCGTTGCGGCCCACCAGCATCACCGCGGCGCGCATCCGCTCCGGGGTGAAGTTGTCCAGCAGGATCAGCTCGGCGCCGGCCTCGACCACCGGCAGCAGCTGCTCGAGGGTGTCGACCTCGACCTCGATCGGCAGGCCGGGGTACTCGGCCCGGACCGCGTCGAAGGCCTCGACGACGCCGCCGGCCGCGATGACGTGGTTGTCCTTGACCAGCCCCGCGTCCGACAGGTACATCCGGTGGTTGACACCGCCGCCGCAGCGCACCGCGTACTTCTCCAGCACCCGCAGGCCCGGGGTGGTCTTGCGGGTGTCGCGGATCTGCGCGCCGGTGCCGGCCACCGCGTCCACCCACTGCCGGGTGACGGTGGCGATGCCGGACAGGTGGCACATCAGGTTCAGCGCCGAGCGCTCGGCCGTGAGCAGGTCGCGGGTCCGGGCGCGGGCGGTGAGCAGCACCGTGCCGGGCTCGACCCGGGCGCCGTCCTCGAGCGGGAACTCGAACTCCGCCTCGCCGCCGGAGACCAGGTCGAGCACTGCGGCGGCCACGAAGACGCCCGCGGCCACGCCGGGCTTGCGCGCGGTGTAGTCGGCCACGGCGCGGGCCTCGGCGTCCACGGTCGCCTCGCTGGTCACGTCCACGCCGCCGCCGAGGTCCTCCTCGACCGTGGCCCGGGCCAGCCGGGCGACGTGCTCCGGGTCGAGGCCGCCGGCCCGCAGGCCCTCCGCGACGCGCTCGTCGTGCAGCTTGTCCGTCATCGTCCTCGTGCTCATCAGGCCACGCTCTCCTCTGTCACCGTGCAGCCGTCGGCGCGGGCCGACAGCACCTGCCGCACCCGCCACCGGGTGTCGTCCGTCTTCGGGTAATCCTCACGCCAGTGCGATCCGCGCGTCTCCTCGCGCCGGGCCGCCAGCGCGGCCATGGCGACGGCCACCTGCTGCAGGTTCGTCGCCTCCCAGGCCTCGGCCCGCGGCTGTTCGTCGGTGTGCTCGCGCAGCTCCTCGAGCAGGGTCGCGGTGCTGGTGAGCGAGTTGGCGCTGCGCAGCACGCCGGCGCCGGCGCTCATCGCCTGCTGGGTGGCCGAGCGCACGGTCGGGGCGAGCAGCACGGCCGGACGCTCGTCCGGGGCGGGCTCGCCGGGCACCGGGTCGCCCTCCGGCCCGAAGGCCCGGGCCAGGTCGCGCCCGATCCGCTCGGCGAACACCAGGCCCTCGAGCAGCGAGTTGGAGGCCAGCCGGTTTGCGCCGTGCACGCCGGTGCAGGCGGTCTCGCCGCAGGCGTAGAGGCCCGGGATCGAGGTGTGTCCGAACTCGTCGGTGCGGATGCCGCCGGAGGAGTAGTGCGCGGCCGGAGCCACCGGGATCAGGTCCCTGACGGGGTCGATCCCGTGCGTGTGCAGGGATTCCCAGATGGTCGGGAACCGGCCGCGCCACTTGTCCTCGCCGAAGTGCCGGGCATCGAGCCAGAGGTGTTCGAGCCCGGATTCCATCGCCCGGCGCAGGATGCCCTTGGCCACGATGTCGCGCGGGGCCAGGTCGCCCATCGGGTGCAGCGCGGGCATGAACCGCTCGCCCTTGGCGTCCACCAGGAACGCGCCCTCGCCGCGCACCGCCTCGGAGATCAGCGGCTGCTGGCCGCGGGCGCCCTCGCCGAGCCAGAGCACGGTCGGATGGAACTGGACGAACTCGAGGTCTGCCACGTCCGCGCCGGCCCGCAGCGCCAGGGCGACGCCGTCGCCGGTGGCCACGGCCGGGTTGGTGGTGGCGCTGAAGACCTGGCCTAGCCCGCCGGTGGCGAGCACCACGGCCCGGGAGCGGATCGCGCCGACCCCGTCCCGGGCGCCCTCGCCCATCACGTGCAGGGTCAGCCCGGCGGCACGGCCGTCCGCGTCGGTGAGCAGGTCGAGCACCAGCGCGTGGTCGATCACCTCGATCTCGTCCGGCAGCTGGTCGAGCCGGGCCAGCAGGCCGCGGGAGACCTCGGCGCCGGTGGCGTCGCCGCCCGCGTGCACGATCCGGTCGGTGTGGTGGCCGCCCTCCCGGGTCAGCGCGATGGCGCCGTCCTCGGCGGTGTCGAACTGGACGCCGCGGCTGATCAGCCGCCGCACCGCGGCCGGGCCCTCGGTCACCAGGGTGCGCACCGCGGCCTCGTCGCACAGGCCGGCGCCGGCGGTCAGGGTGTCGGCCAGGTGCGCCTCGGGGGTGTCGCCGCGGCCGAGCGCGGCGGCGATGCCGCCCTGGGCCCAGCGGGTGGAGCCGTCGGAGAGCCGGGCCTTGGTCACCAGAAGTACCGAGCCGGCGTGCCGGGCGGCGAGGGCGGCGGTCAGGCCGGCTATGCCGGAGCCGACCACGACCGTGTCCGCGTAAGCGGTCCAGCCGGGTTCGGGGGCGAGCAGACGGGTGCGGCTTACGGGTATCGCCGTGCGGAGCGCCACGGGTCAGCCTCCGATCTCGAGCGGAAGATTGTCGATGAGCCGGGTGGCGCCGACCTTGGCGGCCACCGCGAGCACGGCCGGCCCTGCGTATCCGGGGTCTGCGATCTCGGTGAAGTCGCGCGGGTCGACCAGGGCCAGGTAGTCCAGCACCACCGGGGGCTGTGCCCGTCCGGCCTCGGCCAGCACCTCGCGCACGGCGTCGCGGATCGCGTCCGGCGCGGCCTGGGTCGCGCCGGCGAACAGCGCGCGGCTCAGAGCCAGGGCGCTGACCCGCTCCTGCGCGGAGAGATAGCGGTTGCGGCTGGAGCGGGCCATGCCGTCCGGCTCGCGCTCGGTGGGCACGGCGACCACCTCCACCGGGAGGTTCAGGTCGAGCACCATCCGGCGCACCAGCGCCAGCTGCTGGGCGTCCTTCTGGCCGAAGAACACGTAGTCCGGTGCGGTCAGGTTGATCAGCTTGTTGACGATGGTGAGCATGCCGGAGAAGTGCCCCGGCCGGTGCGCGCCCTCGTAGACCTCGCCCATCGGCCCCGGCACGATCCGCACCAGCGGGTCGCCGCCCGGGTAGACCTCGTCCACGGTGGGCGCGAAGACCACGTCCACCTCGGACTCCTGACACAGCTTCAGATCCGCCTCCAGCGCCCGCGGATAGCGGTCGAAGTCCTCGTTCGGCCCGAACTGGAGCGGGTTGACGAAGATGGTGGCCACCACCGTCTTCGCGGACTGCCGGGCGGCCCGGAACAGCGCCTGGTGGCCCTCGTGCAGAGCGCCCATGGTCATCACGACCGCGACGTCGCCGATCCGCCCGGCCCGGGCAGCCTCGAGCTGCGCCCGGGTGTGTACGAGCACTGTCTCGTTGGGGTTGAGGGTCATGACTCCGCCCTGTCGTCGTTGAGGACCTCGAGCAGCCGGCCCGCGGCGTCCGGGGTGAGCAGCCCGGCCTCCAGGGCGCGGTCGGCGGTCAGCCGGGCCAGCGCCAGATACGCGTTGACCAGCGGGTCGCTCCCCGTCCCGGCGACCCGGGCGAGCTGGCTCAGGTGCGCGGCCACGGTGCCGGCGTCGCCGCGGGCCACCGGGCCGGTCAGCGCCGCGTCGCCGGATCGCAGGGTGTTGTCGAGGGTGGCGCCGAGCAGCGGGCCGAGCATCCGCCCCGGCGCGCCCACGCCGATCCCGGCCAGCAGCTCGGCGGACTGCGCGACCAGCGTGGTCAGGTAGTTCGCGCCGAACGCGAGGGCGGCGTGGTAGAGCGCGCGGTCGGCCTCGGCGATCCACTCCGGCTCCCCGCCCATCTCCACCACCAGCGCCTCGGCGATCGGGCGGAAGGCCTCGGGCGCGGTGACGCCGAAGCTGCACCCGGTCAGCCGGGCCAGGTCGACGTCGGTGCCGGTGAAGGTCATCACCGGATGCAGGGCCAGCGGCAGCGCGCCGGCCGCGCGGGCCGGGTCGAGCACGCCGATGCCGTACCGACCGGAGGGGTGGAGCACCGTCTGGCCCGGCCGGAGCAGGCCGGTCTCGGCCAGCCCGGCCACCAGCTCCGGCAGCACGTCGTCCGGCACGCCGAGGACGAGCAGCTCCGCGGCCGAGGCCACCTCGGGCGGAGGCAGCAGCGGGGTGCCGGGCAGCAGCTCGGCCGCGCGGCGGCGGGAGCGGTCGGAGACCGCGCTGGCCGCGACCACGCGGTGGCCGGCCCGGGCCAGCGCCGCCCCGAGCACCGAGCCGACCCGGCCGGTGCCGATGACGCCGACGGCGAAGCGGCCGGGCCGTTCCCGTACGCCCTGCGCCTCGCTCAGCGGTGCGCCGCTCACCGGGCGTCACCTCACCTTCACAGCTTGACTTTCCGTTCCAGTCCCCCGGCGGGGGTACCGTTCGGATCTCGGACCCAAGCGTACGCGTTGGCTGTCACTTTCGCCGAGGGGATCTTAGGATCAGCCCATGGGTTCGGGTGACGGCCGTTTGGTGCGTGCGCTGACCGACCGGCGCGGCTCCCGCGACTCGGCGGGCGAGGGCGCCCTCGCGCAGGCTCTGCGCTCGGTCCAGCTGCACGGCTTCCGGCACTGGTTCGTGCGCGAACGGGACGCCTTCACCCAGACCACCAAGGCGGCCGCGGCCTCCGCCATCGCGTGGGTGCTCGCGGTCGGCCTGTTCCACGTGGAGAAGCCGGTGCTCGCCTCGGTGGCCGCGCTGGTGACCGTGCAGGTGACGGTGTACCAGTCGATCTGGCGCGCGGTGCAGTACTCGGCCGGCATCGTGGCCGGGATGATCGGCGCCATCGGCATCGGCGCCACCCTCGGCCTGAACGTGGGCACCGTCTCGCTGATCGTGGTCATCGGCCTGGTGCTCGGCCGCACGCTCAAGCTCGGCACGCAGGTCAACCAGGTGGCGATCACCGGCCTGCTGGTGCTCAGCTTCGGCAGCGCGTACGGCCTCGACCGCGTCTACGACTCCGTCATCGGCGCGGCCGTGGGCGTGGGGGTCAACGCCGTGATCGCGCCGCCCGCGTTCTCCCGGACCGCCTCCAAGGAGCTCGCCGACCTCGCCGACGACCTGTCCACGCACGCGGCGCGGGTGGCCAAGGCGCTGCGCGGGGACTGGACGCACGACCAGGCCCGGGCGTGGCTCTCGCGCAGCCGGGAGCTGTCCGGCAAGGCCCGCGACGCCCGCAAGATCGCGCAGCAGGCCGAGGAGGCGGTGCGCTTCCACCCGCGCCGCGGCGCGCACATGGGCGAGGTGCATCGGGTGGACGAGGCGGCGATCGCGCTCGACCACGTCTCCACCCAGCTCAACTCCCTGGTACGCGGCCTGAGCGACATGCGGGCCGAGAGCTCGCCGGTGCCGGAGAAGATGCGCGTGGTGCCGCAGGAGATGGCGCTGCTGCTCGACGACACGGCCAAGGCGCTGGCCGCGTACGGCCGGCTGCAGATCCCGGACAAGGCCAGCCCGAAGGTGTACGACGAGCTGAGCGAGCGGATCAAGAAGGCCCAGCCGCACACCCGCGAGGCGGCCCACGCGATGCAGCCGGATGAGAACGCGCCGACCATGGTCTGGTCCGTCTACGGCGCGCTGCTGGACGACGCCCGGCGGATGCTGCGCGAGCTCGACCCGGACAACGGCCCGCACCGCGACGGCATCCCGGCGAAGCTGCGTTCTTACGCGGTGCACCCCTCGCGCTGACGGGCCGCGGTCACCGGGACGGGCGCACCAGCCCGGTCTCGTAGGCGAGCACCACCGCCTGCACCCGGTCGCGCAGCTCCAGCTTCATCAGGATCCTGCCGACGTGCGTCTTCACCGTCGCCTCGGACAGCACCAGTTTGGCCGCGATCTCGGCGTTGGACAGGCCCTGCGCGATCAGGATCAGCACCTCGCGCTCGCGCTCGGTCAGGCCGGCCAGGCTCGGCGGGGGCGGCGCCTCGGCGGCCGGGAGCATCGGCGCGAAGCGGTCGAGCAGGCGGCGGGTGGTGGAGGGGGCCACCACCGCGTCGCCGGAGTGCACGGCCCGGATCGCGGTCAGCAGCTCGGCCGGGGGGACGTCCTTGAGCAGGAAGCCGGAGGCGCCCGCCTTGATCGCGGCGAAGGCGTACTCGTCGAGGTCGAAGGTGGTCAGGATGAGCACTCGCGGCGCGCCGTCGAGCCCGCCGCCGCGGGCCGCGCCGAGCAGGCGGCGGGTGGCCTCGACCCCGTCCAGCTTCGGCATCCGCACGTCCATCAGCACCACGTCGGCCGGACAGCGGCCGAGCAGGTCGAGCGCGGCCAGGCCGTCCGGCGCCTCGCCGACCACGGTCATGTCCTGCTGCGCCTCGAGGATCATCCGGAACCCGGTGCGCAGCAGCTCCTGGTCGTCGACCAGAACGATGCGGATCATCCGACGACCCTATCCCGCGGCGACAGCACCCTGACGGACGGGTAGGGCAGCACGACCGTCTCGTACGGCAGCACGGCCTCGACCTGGAACCCGTCGCGGTCGGCGCCGAGCGGGCCGGCGTGCAGCGCCCCGCCGAACATCGCCACCCGCTCGCGCATGCCGGTCAGCCCGTTGCCCTGACCGTCCGTCAGCGCCATCGCGCCACGGCCGTCGTCCTGCACCACTAGCCGCAGCTCCCGTTCCCCGTAGTACATGCCGACGGAGGCGCGGACGGCCGGGCCGCCGTGCTTGCGCGCGTTCGTCAGCGACTCCTGGACTATCCGGTAGGCGGCCAGCGCCACGCCCTGTGGCAGCTCCACCGGCACCCCGTCCACCGTGAACTCGACCGGCAGGCCGCTCGAGCGCACCTGTTCGAGCAGGTCCTCAAGCTGGCCGACGCCCGGCTGCGGAGCGCGCTCGGCCGCTCCGTCCTGGGTGCGCAGCACGCCGAGCAGCCGGCGCATCTCGACCAGCGCCGAGCGGCCGGTCTCGGCGATGGCGCCGAGCGCCTTGCGGGTGTTCTCCGGCGCCGAGTCCATCGCGTAGGCCGCGCCCTCGGCCTGGACGACCATGACCGAGACGTTGTGCGCGACCACGTCATGCAGCTCGCGCGCGATCCGGGCCCGCTCGGTGGCCGCCGCGATCTGCGCCTGCTGATCGCGCTCGAGCTCGAGTCGGCGGGCCTTGGCCTCCAGGTCCAGGTAGTAGGCGCGGCGGTACTGCATCGAGTCGCCCATCACCCAGGCGACGACCATCGGGGCGCTGAAGAAGCCGATGATGAAGGTGTAGACGACCAGGCGGCGCACCGTCGGCATGTCCGACGGCGCGTTGGCGTGCAGCCGGGGCACGAGCACGAGCACCCCGACGATGCAGACGCCGAGCCCGAGCAGCGAGTCCCGGCGCGGCCGGTAGGCGGCCAGGCCGTAGAGCGCGACCGGCACGGCGAAGTCGGAGGGCCAGAGCGGCTGCGGGGTGAGCACCTGCACCGCGCCGATCGCGATGACGCTCCAGAAGACCCAGTCGGGGTGCTTGCGCCGGGCCACGATCGGGGCGCCGATCACGGCGGCCGGGATGGCGAGCACGGCGTTCTGGTGCTCGGCGCGCAGCATCACCGGGAAGGCGATCAGCCCCAGCACGACGAGGACGGCCGCCATCGCGCCGTCCACATGGGTGGGATGGCGTTGCAGCCAGATGTAGAGCCGGGTCACCCTTCGAGGGTACGTAACGCGGCGCGGCCTGCCCATACGCCGGAAGGCGGTAGCGTCTCATCCCGTGGAACGAGTGATGGACCCTACCGACGGTGACGGCGGTTTCCTGCCCTGGTCGGCCGCGATGGACCGGGCGCTGTACGGGCCGGCCGGCTTCTTCCGCAGGCCGGAGGGCCCGGGCGGGCATTTCCGCACCTCGGTCCACGCCTCTCCGCTCTTCGCGGGCTCCGTGTTGCGGCTGCTGCGCCTCCTCGACGAGGCGCTGGGCCGGCCCGAGCAGCTGGATCTGGTCGACGTCGGCGCCGGTCGGGCGGAGCTGCTCACCGCGATCCTGGCCGAGCTGGGCGACGGCTCCGAGGACGACGGCCTGCGGGCGCGGCTGCGGCTGACGGCCGTGGAGCTGGCCGACCGGCCGGCCGGGCTGCCGGACGAGATCGAGTGGGCCGCACGTCCGCCGGCGGGCTCGACCGGGCTGCTGATCGCCAACGAATGGCTCGACAACGTGCCGTGCGACGTGGTCGAACTCGGCCCGCTCGGCCCGCGGCTGGTGGAGGTCGCGCCAGACGGCACCGAACGGCTCGGGCCCGAGCCGGACCGGTCCCAGCAGGCCTGGCTGGAGTACTGGTGGCCCGGCTGGGACACCGGCGAGCCCGGCACCCGGGCCGAACTCGGGCTGATGCGCGACGCCGCGTGGGCCGGCGCGGTCGGCTCGCTCGCCGCCGGCCTGGCCGTCGCCGTCGACTACGCGCACACCGCAGAGACGCGCCCGCCCTACGGCAGCCTGACCGGGTACGCCCGGGGCCGGGAGGCCACGCCCGTGCCCGACGGCTCGTGCGACCTGACCGCGCACGTCGCGCTGGACGCGTGCGCGGCGGCCGCGTCCTCGGCGGCGCACTGGACCCGCATGCTCGACCAGCGCTCGGCGCTGCGTCGGCTGGGCGTGTCCGGCAAGCGCCCTGAGCTGGCCATGGCCGGCGCCGATCCGCGCGGCTACATCCGCGCGCTCTCCCGGGCGGGCGAGGCCGCGGAGCTGACCGACCCGGCCGGTCTGGGCCGGTTCGGCTGGCTGCTCCAGGGTGTGGATATGCCGAGGCTC
Organism: Actinospica robiniae DSM 44927; assembly: GCF_000504285.1. Classification (NCBI taxonomy): domain Bacteria; kingdom Bacillati; phylum Actinomycetota; class Actinomycetes; order Catenulisporales; family Actinospicaceae; genus Actinospica; species Actinospica robiniae. The sequence goes on from NZ_KI632511.1 coordinate 5,614,365, forward strand.
ACCGATCTGGAAGACTGATCGGTCATGGGACAGGGACTGGTCGAGCGCACTGCCGGAATCGGTACCGGCCTGGCCACCGAGGACATGGTGCTCAACGTCGGCCCGCAGCATCCGGCCACGCACGGGGTGCTGCGGCTGCGGCTGCTGCTGGACGGCGAGAAGATCGTCTCGGCCGAGCCGATCGTGGGCTACATGCACCGCGGCGCCGAGAAGCTGTTCGAGGTGCGCGACTACCGGCAGATCGTCATGCTGGCCAACCGGCACGACTGGCTCTCCGCCTTCGCCAACGAGCTCGGCGTGGTGCTGGCCGCCGAGCGGATGCTGGGCATGGAGGTCCCGGTCCGCGCGGTCTGGGCGCGCACCATGCTGGCCGAGCTCAACCGGGCGCTGAACCACCTGATGTTCATCGGCTCCTACCCGCTCGAGCTCGGCGCGATCACCCCGATCTTCTACACCTTCCGCGAGCGCGAGGAGCTGCAGAAGGTGATGGAGGAGATCTCCGGCGGCCGGATGCACTTCATGTTCAACCGGGTCGGCGGCCTCAAGGAGGACCTGCCGGCCGGCTGGCTGGACCGGGCCCGGGCCGCGATCGACGCCGTGCGCGGGCGGATGTCGGCGGTGGAGAAGCTGATCCACGGCAACGAGATCTTCCACGCCCGCACCCGCGGCGTGGGCATACTCAAGCCGGACCTGGTCGGCGCCTACGGCATCTCCGGTCCGATCGCCCGCGCCTCGGGTGTGGACTTCGACCTGCGCCGGGACGACCCGTACCTGGCCTACGACGAGCTCGGCGACGTGCTCAAGGTGGTCACCCGGGCCGGCGGCGACTGCTTCGACCGGTTCGAGTGCCTGCTCGAGCAGACCTACAACTCGCTCGACCTGGCCCAGGCCTGCGCCGACCGGCTGGCCACGCTGCCGCAGGGCCCGATCAACCTGCGCCTGCCCAAGGTGCTCAAGGTGCCCGAGGGCGAGACCTACGCCTGGACCGAGAACCCGCTGGGCATCAACGGCTACTACCTGGTCTCGCGCGGGGACAAGACCCCGTGGCGGCTCAAGCTGCGCTCGGCCTCGTTCAACAACATCCAGGTGCTCGAAGAGCTGCTGCCCGGCCACCTCGTGGCCGACATGGTCGCGATACTCGGCTCGATGTTCTTCGTCGTCGGGGACATCGACAAGTAGCCGGCCCGGCGACGGGCGCGCGGCCCGGCCTCAGGCGCGGGCGGCGTGCTTGTTGTCGCCGGTGGACGGGGGCGAGGGCTGGTCCGGCGGCACCCGCAGCACCCGCTCCAGGAAGATCGCCGCGGCCGCCAGCGCGACCCCGGCCAGGAAGGCGAGCAGGCAGCGCAGCGCCTCGGCCCGGTAGGTCGAGACGTCCAGGTGGTTGACCAGGGTCAGCCCGTACCCGCCGTACATCCCGCCGAAGACCGCCCCGACCAGCCCGGCCGCCTTGCCCAGCACCAGCGCGCGGGCGGCCTGCAGCGGGTCGATCGGCTTGGGCGCCCGGCCGTGCCGGTCCACCCGCGGCTCGCCGCGCATCGCGCGCAGCCGGGCCTCCCGGTAGGCGTGCAGCCGCGCCCGCAGCCCGAGCGCGACGCCGAAGACCGCGACCGCCAGCACGGCCAGCGTGATCGGCGCCGACAGCGGGACCGGCGGCGGGGCGCCGAAGTGCTGCCACAAGCGCAGCGCCGCATACGCCAGGACCCCGCACGCGGCGGTGATCCCGGCGAGGACGGCGGGCCTGGTCGGTTTCACGAAGCCAGTGTGTCAGGAAAGCGTCCTGGGCGTCGCACGGCCCCGGTCGCGGCCGGACGAGGCACCGGGGCTACCACTGCAGGACGAGGTCGGAGCGTTCCTCGATGCCCTCGTCCGGCAGCCGCGCGAGCAGCTCGGCGATCGGCCCGCGGCCCGGCAGCACCGCCTCCGGCTCGATGTCGTGCCAGGGGCGCAGCACGAAGGGGCGCTCGTGCGCGCGCATGTGCGGCACGGTCAGCTCCTCGTCGTGCATCTGCAGGTCGTCGTAGACGATGATGTCGACGTCGATCGTGCGCGGGGCCCACCGCTCCGCCCGCACCCGGTGCAACGCCTGCTCGATCGCCTGGGTGCGGATGAGCAGCTGCTGCGGGGTCAGGTCGGTGCCGATGACGGCCACCGCGTTGAGGTAGTCGTCCTGCCCGCTCAGGTCCTTCGATTCGGCCGAGCCGGCCGGGCCGCCGAAGGGCCTCGTCTCGTACACCGGCGAGATGGACAGCGGCTGCACGCCCGGCGCGTCCACCAGGGCGTCCATCGCCGCCTGCAGTGACTCGAGCCGTTCGCCGACGTTGCTGCCGAAGGCCAGCACGGCCCGGTGGACGGAGTGCGTCGTGGTCATCGGGTGCCTCCCGGCTTCTCGCGCCGGATCGAGACCGTCACGTCGTCGAACGGGACGGTGATCGGCGCGTCGGGCTTGTGCACGGTGATCTCCACCGCCCGCACCGCGGGCTCGGCCAGCGCGATCTCGGCCAGCCGGGCCGCGAGCGTCTCGATCAGGTTGACCGGCTCGCCCTCGATCACGGCGACCAGCTTCTCCGCGATCGCGCCGTAGTCGGCCGTGCGGGAGAGCTCGTCGTCCGCGGCCGCCGGCCGCGTGTCGAGCTCGAGCGCGGCGTCCACCACGAAGGTCTGTCCCTCCACGCGTTCGCGCGGGTAGACGCCGTGGAGCCCCCGGCCGCGCAGGCCGCTGAGGGTGATGCGATCGATTCCCACCTGCATGCTGCTGCGACTCCCGGCTCACCTGTCTAGTTTCCCGCCGGCGAAGAACCTACCCAATCCCAGCGCGGCTGATCACCTCCGGCACCCATCCGGTGCGCCGGCGCCCGGGGCCGGGCGCGGCCGGGTCACTCTGTGTCGGCGGACTCGGCCGAGGACGGGAAGACCGGGGCCGAGCTGTGCGCGAGCAGCCGCCAGGAGTCGTCGGCCTCCCGGCGGTAGACGTTGACCGCCTCGTAGTGGCTGCCGGCGAAGCCCGCCTGCCCGGCCTCGTCCCCGGGCAGGTTGGACAGGATGTTCTCGACGCAGGTGACCACGGCCACCGACTCGATCAGCACCACCCGCACGTCGGTGAGGAAGAACTGCAGGTAGCTCATCCGGGAGAGCACCAGCGCCCAGGAGCGCAGGATCTTGCCGACCCCGTGCACCGCGGCCTGGCCGGGGTGCACGCAGTGCGCGGCCGCGTCGCCGACCTCCGGCGGCACCCACACGTCGCGCATCAGGTCGAGGTCGGCGGTCTCGATGGCCTGGTAGAAGCGTTCGTTCGCCTTGAGCACGGCGGCCACCGCGGGCGTGGGCGGGGGCAACTCGTCGGGCTCGATCACCGTGCGACCTCCCCGTCGCCGTCGCTGCCCGGTCTCGGCCGGCCGGCCGGATCCGGCGGGCTCATCGCCGCCACCGCGCGGACCGCGTCCGCCGCCTCGGCGCCCGCGTGCACCCGCACCGCCCAGGCGCCGCGGGCGGCGGCCACCGCGGCCACCGCGACCGTCGCCGCGTCCCGCTCGGCGGCCGGACGGGGCGTGCCGCCGGCGTCGGCGAGCAGCGCGCCGAGGAAGCGCTTGCGGGAGTGCCCGATCAGCAGCGGCCGGCCGAGCTCGCGGGCGAGCCGCTCCTGGCCGCGCAGCAGGGCCCAGTCGTGCCCGGCGTTCTTGGCGAAGCCGAGCCCCGGGTCCAGCACGATCCGCTCCGGCGCCATCCCGGCCGCCACGGCGGCGTCGAGCCGCTCGGCGAGCTCCAGCCGTACGTCCTCGACCACGTCCCGGTAGACGGCGCGTGCGTTCATGTCCACACTGTGCCCACGCCAGTGCATAAGGATGTACGGGAGCGCGAGATCCGCAACCGTACGGAACATCTCCGGATCGGCCAGCCCCCCGCTCACGTCGTTGACGATCCGCGCGCCCGCCGCGGCGCAGCGCCGGGCCACCTCGGCCCGCATGGTGTCCACCGAGACCACCGCGCCCGCAGCGGCCAGCGCCTCGACCACGGGCAGCACCCGGCGCAGCTCCTCCTCGACGCTCACCCGGGCCGCGCCCGGCCGCGTGGACTCGCCGCCGACGTCGAGCACGTCCACGCCGGCCGCCGCCGCGGCCAGGCCCCGGCCGATCGCGTCCTCGGCGGCGAAGTTCGCCCCGCCGTCGGAGAAGGAGTCCGGGGTGATGTTCAGGATCCCGAAGACCGCGCAGCGGCCGTACTCGGGCAGCCCGAGGACCGAGCGGCTCGTCATGCCGTCCTGTCGATCTCGGCGGCCGGCCGCCGGTGCCCGCGCTGGAGCATCGAGGGCAGCACCAGGAACGCCTCCGCCTCCAGCGCGGCCAGCGCGATCCGGGGCAGGTCGCGGGTCTGCCGGAAGGCCACGAAGCGCGGCTCCCAGATCGGGCGGAACTTCACGTTGAACCGGTAGAGCGACTCGATCTGGAACCAGCGGGAGAGGAACACCAGCAGCGCCCGCCAGCGCCGCAGCACCGGACCGGCGCCGATCCGCTCGCCGCGCTCCAGGGCCGAGCGGAAGACGGCGAAGTTCAGCGAGATCCGGGCCACCGCGAGCCGGTCCGCCTCGCGCAGCGCCGCCACGATCATCAGCTCGTTCAACCCCGGGTCGGCGGTGCGATCGCGGCGCATCAGGTCCAGCGAGAGCCCGTCGGTGCCCCAGGGCACGAAGTTGAGCACGGCCCGGATCTCCCCCTCCCGCCGGGCGGTGACCACCACGCAGTCCCCGTCGGCCGAGTCGCCGAAGCGCCCCAGCGCCATCGAGAAGCCGCGCTCGGTCTCGGTCGAGCGCCCGTCGTTGGCCAGCCGCCGGATCGCGACCACCTCGGTCTGCGGGATCTCCCGCAGCCGGCGAGTCTCGCACACGTAGCCCTTGCGCTCGATCTTGTTGACCATCTGCCGGACGTTGCGCATGGCCCGGCCCTCGAGGGTGAAGTCGGCGACTTCGACCACTGCCTCATCCCCGAGTTCGAGCGCGTCCATTCCGGCCTCGCGGCACCAGATCTCCCCGCCGAGCTCGCTGCAGCCCATCACCGCCGGGATCCAGGCGTACTTGTCGGCGCGTTCGCAGAACTCCTTGATCGCGCCGGGCCACGCCTCCGGATCGCCGACCGGGTCGCCGCTGGCCAGCATCACGCCGGCGACCACGCGGTAGGCGATGCAGGCCTTGCCGCTGGCGGAGAAGAGCACCGCCTTGTCCCGGCGCAGCGCGAAGTAGCCGAGCGAGTCGCGCCGTCCGTGCTTGACCAGCAGCTCGCGCACCCGCGTCTCCTGAGCCGGCGTCAGCAGCGCCTCGGCCAGGGCGGGACGCAGGAACAGGTAGATGGTGACCAGCAGCGTCACCAGGCTCAGGCCCACCAGCGAGTAGTAGACGGTGTCGCCGTACCGGTCCATCCGGAAGTGCATCGGCCCGCTGATCCCGAGCAGTCCGAGCAGCACCTGCTGGATCCGGTCGAGCACCCCGCCGCCGGACACGATCTCGTGCGGCCGGACCGAGACGAGCAGCAGGCCGAGCCCGAGGTCGATGATGATCAGGCAGCAGAAGGTCCAGATCGCCCGCCAGCGCGAGCGCGGGTCGCTCAGCGCGTAGAACTCGCGCCGGTAGACGACCAGCAGCACCAGCAGGACCAGCGGCAGCACCTCGCCGTTCCCGGTGCCGCGCGGGACGTAGTGCCCGGCCAGCGCGTAGAAGTGCCCGGCGACGGACAGGCACAGCAGCGCGACGGTGCCCATCCAGGCCCGGTGCTTGCGCCGGCGCAGCCCGTGCGCGAGCAGCAGGAGCAGCACTCCGTCGATCATGCTGCCGGCCACCAGCGACGGGTTGATCTCCAGCCCGGGCACGAGCCGCGAGTAGTGGTGCAGAGGCCTTATGGGCGAGGTGTTGCGCAGGGCCGGGACCAGCGCGTAGAGAATGTCGAGCAGCCCGATGAGGTAGCACGCCAGCCCCGCGGCACGCGGGATCCACGGCCTGCGCCGGGGCGCCACGAACTGCTGCACCAGCGGCTGCGCGACCCGCCGCATCGCGGCGAGCTGGTCGGAGTCCTCGTCCGGCCCTACCGCACCCGCGCGCGGCACACCGGCACTCCCCTTGCTCCCCGCACCCGAAGTCCCCTTGCCGCCCGCGCCTGACGAACCGTCGGGCCGCTCGCCCGATTCCCCGCCCGCCGTGGGCTGCGCCGGCGTCTCGCGCGCTTCGCGCGGCTTGCCGACCTTAGGGCCCGGTTGCGTCCTGCCCTGCTTCTTGCGCGCGGGCGACGCCGCCGGATCGACCGGCCCGGGATCAGACCCGGGGTCGGGCTCGGCCGCTACCGGCCCAGGATCAGGCTCATCGCCTCGGCCCTGGTCGCCGGTGAGCGCAGCATTCCGCGGACGGCCGACGTCACCGTCTTCGCCCCAGGCTTCCTGATCCCTCGCATCGACATGCACAGGTGCTCGCACTCCACTACGACGATGACCCCACGCGGTTGCAGGATACGGACTAGCGCGTCCGCTACCTGAGTGGTGAGACGCTCCTGGACCTGGGGCCGTTTCGCGTAAACATCCACCAGTCTGGCCAGCTTCGACAGACCGGTGATGCGCCCGTCCACGGAAGGAATGTAGCCGACGTGGGCCACTCCGTGGAACGGAACGAGGTGGTGTTCGCAGCACGAGAAGAGCTCTATGTCCTTGACCAGGACCATCTCGTCGTGTCCGAGGTCGAAGGTGGTGGTCAGGACGTCCTCGGGCGCCTGGTGCAGGCCGGCGAACATCTCCCGATACGCGCGGGCGACCCGTCCCGGGGTGTCCCGCAGGCCGTCGCGGTCGGGGTCCTCGCCGACCGCGAGCAGCAGCTCGCGTATCGCGTCCTCGGCGCGCTTCTCGTCGAAGGAGGAGACCGCGCGACCGGCGTCCACCGACTCCTCGCCGTGCAGAGAGATCGGATCGATCACCGCTACTACCTGCCCACCAGCCGCTCGCGTGTCCTGAAAGCCTTCTTCGCCAGTCTAGCGCCGAGCGCGCCGTAGGCGATCACCGTTTCCCGCGCCGCTCCGCGCGGCCGCCACGCCGTCATCCGTGCGGCGGCGACGGGCGAGGGCCCGGGCATCGGCCCGGGCCCTCGTCTCACCTGCTGAGCGCCGCGCTCGCGGCGCCGGCTCACTCGCCGGCGCTGCCGTTGGCGGCCGCGAGCTCCTTCGGCGTGCGCACCGGCGGCAGGTCCGAGGGCACCCGGCGGGAGGAGCCGGTCCAGGCCGGACGCGGAGTGCGCATGCGCACGTCCCGGAAGATCTCCGCGATCTGCGCCTTGTCCAGCGTCTCCTTCTCGAACAGCTCGAGCACCAGCCGGTCCAGGATCGCCCGGTTGTCCACCAGGATCTCCCAGGCCTCGTCGTGCGCGTTCTCGATCAGCTTCTTGACCTCTTCGTCCACCAGCGCCGCGACGTCCTCGGAGTAGTCGCGCTGGTGGCCCATGTCGCGGCCGAGGAAGACCTCGCCGCTGTCCTGGCCGAGCTTGATCGCGCCGAGCCGCTCGGTCATGCCGTACTGGGTGACCATGGCCCGGGCCACCTTGGTGGCCTTCTCGATGTCGTTGCTGGCGCCGGTGGTCGGGTCGTGGAAGACCATCTCCTCCGCCGCCCGGCCGCCCATCGCGTACGCGAGCTGGTCGAGCAGCTCGTTGCGGGTGGTCGAGTACTTGTCCTCGTCCGGCAGGACCATGGTGTAGCCCAGGGCCCGGCCGCGCGGCAGGATCGTCACCTTGTGCACCGGGTCGGTGTTCGGCAGCGCGTGTGCCACCAGGGCGTGCCCGCCCTCGTGGTAGGCGGTGATCTTCTTTTCCTTCTCGCTCATCAGCCGGGTCTTCTTCTGCGGTCCGGCCACCACCCGGTCGATCGCCTCGTCCAGGGCGTGGTTGTCGATGAGCTTCTTGTCCGAGCGGGCGGTGAGCAGCGCCGCCTCGTTGAGCACGTTCGCCAGGTCGGCGCCGGTGAAGCCCGGGGTGCGCCGGGCCACCGCCATCAGGTCCACGTCCGGGGTGATCGGCTTGCCCTTGGCGTGCACCTCGAGGATCTGCTTGCGGCCGTTGAGGTCCGGGGCGTCCACCGCGATCTGCCGGTCGAACCGGCCCGGGCGCAGCAGCGCCGGGTCCAGGATGTCCGGGCGGTTGGTGGCGGCGATCAGGATGACCCCGCCCTTGACGTCGAAGCCGTCCATCTCGACCAGCAGCTGGTTGAGGGTCTGCTCACGCTCGTCGTGGCCGCCGCCGAGGCCGGCGCCGCGATGGCGGCCGACCGCGTCGATCTCGTCCACGAACACGATCGCCGGGGCGTTCGCCTTGGCCTGCTCGAACAGGTCGCGCACCCGGGAGGCGCCGACGCCGACGAACATCTCGACGAAGTCGGAGCCTGAGATCGAGAAGAACGGCACGCCCGCCTCGCCGGCCACCGCGCGGGCCAGCAGCGTCTTGCCGGTACCGGGCTGGCCGTAGAGCAGCACGCCCTTGGGGATCTTCGCGCCGATGGCCTGGAACTTGGCCGGGGCCTGCAGGAAGTCCTTGATCTCCTGCAGCTCCTCGATCGCCTCGTCCACGCCGGCCACGTCGGCGAAGGTGGTCTTCGGCGTGTCCTTGGTGAGCATCTTGGCCCGGGACTTGCCGAAGTTCATCACCCGCGAGCCGCCGCCCTGCATCTGGTTCAGCAGGAAGATGAAGACGACCACCAGCAGCAGGAAGGGCAGCAGCGTCACCAGGGCGGAGACGACCCAGGAGGTCTTGGTGACGTTGACGTTGTAACCGCCGGAGAGCTGGTTGGCCGCGTTGGCCTTGTCCAGCTCGTTGGTCAGGTTCACGCCCTGCTGGTCGTTGAGGTAGGTGGCCTGCTCCTTGGTGCCGTCCTTCAGGACGACCTGGACGGTCTGGCTGGAGCCGGTGTTCACCGTCGCCGAGGTGACCTGGCCGCTGTTGATCTGCGAGACGATCTGAGAGGTGTCCACGGACTTGTAGCCGCTGCCCGAGGACATGATGTTCATCACGGCGAGCACAGCGAGCACGACGAGCACGACCCAGATCACCGGGCCACGGAAAATTCGCTTCACGTCCATCGTTCCGGGGCAGTGCGCCCCGTCCCTCCTGCCGGCTCTTCACCCGCCGCTTTTCGCGGCGGGAACCAATACTCGCTCTGCCTAAACCGGCAATGCCCAGGCCACGGCACCGCTACTCGGCACCTGCCCCGGGCAACCGGGTGACCCAGCCCTAACGGAGTACCGGGTCATTACATGGTGGCAACGATCCTACGGTGTCGTCGCGTTCCCGGTTGACGCACCCAGTTTCGCAGGGCCGGCCGCCGGGCTGGAAACCGGAGGGGCGATACCGCCCCTCCGGCGCCGCGACGCCGCTCGGCGCGCGGCCGGTCAGGAGTAGACGTGCGGGGCGAGCTTCCCGATGAAGGGCAGGTTGCGGAACCGGTGGGCGTAGTCCAGGCCGTAGCCGACGACGAACTCGTTGGGGATGTCGAAGCCGACGTACTTCACGTCGATCTCGACCTTCGCCGCGTCCGGCTTGCGCAGCAGGGTGCACACCTCGAGCGAGGCCGGCTGACGCTGGGTCAGGTTCGAGAGCAGCCAGGACAGGGTCAGCCCGGAGTCGATGATGTCCTCGACCACGAGCACGTGCTTGTCCTTGATGTCGGTGTCGAGATCCTTCAGGATGCGCACCACACCGGAGGACTTGGTGCCGGCGCCGTAGGACGAGATCGCCATCCAATCCATGGTGATGGGGTTGTGCAGCGCCCGGGACAGGTCTGCCATCACCATCAAGGCGCCGTTGAGCACGCCCACCAGGAGCAGCTCTCGACCGGCGTAGTCGGCGTCGACCTCGGCGGCCAGCCGGGAGATCCCCTCGCTTATCTCCGCCTCGCTGAGCAGGATCTTCTCGAGCTTGTCGCCCATGTCCTTCTCGTCCACGTCCACGTTCTCCTCGTCCTAGGGCGACGTCGCGCCGGTCAGCTCGGGACGGGTCGGCGCCGGCCGCGCGGGCGGCGTCGACTCCCCGAAGGCCAGTCTGCCATTCGTCCGGCGGACCTCGACCGACCCGGGCAGCTGCAACGGCCCCTGGCCGCGCCAGCCGGTGACCAGAGCGTCCACGGCCTCGATGTGGCTGGCGGCGAGGGTGCCGGCCGGGGCGCCGCTGCGCAGCGCGGCGAGCCTTATCACCCGGCGGCGCACGGCCGTGGGCAGCTCGGCCAGCCGGCGGGCGTCGAGCCCGCCCTCGGCGTGCTCGCAGGAGGGGTATTCGCGCGCGGCCCAGTCGTCGAGCGCCTCGGTGTCCTCGCGCAGCATCCGGGCGGTGCGGGCGAGGGCCTCGGGCATGCCGGGTCCGAGCACCGCGGTGAGCTCGGGGATCAGCCGGTGGCGCACCCGGGACCGGGTGTAGGCGGGGTCTGCGTTGTGCGGGTCGAGCCACGGCCGCACGCCCTCGGCGTCGCAGGCCTCGACGGTGGTGGCGCGGGGCTGGTCGAGCAGCGGGCGGCGGTAGCGGCCGGCCGGCCCGAACACGGTGGGCATGCCGGCCAGGGACCGGGCGCCGGACCCTCGGGCGAGGCCGAGCAGCACGGTCTCAGCCTGGTCGTCCCGGGTGTGCCCGAGCAGGACGCTGCGGGCGCCGAAACGCTCGGCGAAATGGTCCAGGGCCTCATAGCGGGCGGTGCGGGCGGCCGCCTCCGGTCCGCCGGCCCGGCCGACGGTGACCGCGACCGACTCGACCGGGTCGAGGCCGCGTTGGCGCAGCAGCGCGACCACCTCGGCGGCGCGCTCGGGGGAGCCGTCCTGCAGCCCGTGGTCCACGCTCACCCCGCCGCAGCGCAGCCCGAGCCGGGGTGCGACGAAGGCGGTGGCGCAGGCCAGGGCCAGCGAGTCGGCGCCGCCCGAGCAGGCGACCAGGACGAGGTCGCCGGGCTGGTGGTCGGCGAGCGCCGTACGGACGGCGAGTCGTATCGCGGCTACCGCGGGTACCGGTCCCATCTTCGGGTTGCTCCTTCACTTGCTGCCGGTGCGCTGGGAGACGGGTCAGCCGCGGCGCAGCGGGACCCGCCGCACCCAGGCCTGCGGCCGCGCGATCTCCGCCATGGTCGGGAGGGTGTTGGGCGAGGTCCAGACGCGGTTGAACCCGTCCATCCCGACCTCGCCGACGACGGAGCGCACGAAGCGTTCCCCGTCCCGGTACTGGCGCAGCTTGGCGTCCAGGCCGAGCACCTTGCGCAGCAGCGCGTCCGGCCGGACCCGCGAGGCGGTCCGACGGCGGGCGAACTGCCGGCTGATCTCCGCGACCGACGGCACGACCAGCGGGCCGACCCCGTCCATCACATAGGTGGCGTGGCCTTCGAGCAGCGTCATCACGGCGGTCAGACGGTCCATCGCGGCGCGCTGCTCGGGGGTCCGCACCACATCGAGCAACGAGCGACGCGTACCGGGGGTGACGGCGTTCGGGTCCGTCTCCACTCGTTCGGCGGGCAGCCCGGCGTGTCCCCCGCCGGCCGGGCCGGAGCCGAGCGGCCGGCGCAGCGCCTCGCGCACCCGGGCGGCGAGCTGGGCCGGCTCCAGGTCGAGCTCGGCGACCAGGGCGGCGAGGCCGTCGAGCAGGTGGTCGCGCAGCCACGGCACGGCGCCGAACTGCGCCCGGTGGGTCTCCTCGTGCAGGCAGACCCAGAGCCGGAAGTCGGACGGGCGCAGCCCGAGCTCGCGCTCGACCCGGACGATGTTCGGCGCCACCAGCAGCAGCCGTCCGGCCGGGGCGCGCTCCGGGTCGCCGAACGGGTCGAACTGCCCGAGCACCCGGGAGGAGAGGAAGGCGAGCACCGAGCCGACCTCCGCGCCGGTGAACTTGGCGCCGAGGGTGTTGGCGGTCGAGCGCATCAGGCCGGAGGGCACGCCCTCGCGGTACTGGCGCACCTTCTCCACCAGCGGGCTGGACAGGGTGCGCATGACATCCAGGTTCGCGGTGACCCATCCGGGTGAGTCGACCACCAGCACGGGCCGCTCGGCGGAGGGCACGCGCAACCCGGTGAAGGCGCGCACATGCTCCTCGGCGGCCGTCGCGCAGCCGCGCAGCTCGGCCACCGCCTGTTCGGCGCCCGCTCGGGAGATCGCGGGACCGGGCCGGGCCAGCCCGCGCGCGGTCGCTCCGGCCACCTGCCAGTCGATGAGCTCGTCGTTCACCACACTGTCAAGGTATCCCGATCCGGCACGAACAATGTCTGTGTGCGCCGCCCTAATGTTGCGTTGATCACGTCCTTCGGCACGGCGTGCCGCTCGGCCGTCCGCGTGCGGGACACTGTTCGATGAAACGCGGGCACGCGTCCCGGCGACGGAGGCGGTTCGACGGCAGCCGCACATGGAGGAATCGATGGAGTTCGACGTCCTGATCGAGATCCCGAAGGGACAGCGCAACAAGTACGAGGTGGATCACAAGACCGGCCGGATAAGGCTGGACCGGATGCTGTTCACCTCCACGCGCTACCCGGCGGACTACGGCTACATCGAGGACACCCTCGGTGAGGACGGGGACCCCCTGGACGCGCTGGTGCTGCTGGACGAGCCCACCTTTCCCGGCTGCCTGGTGATGTGCCGCGCCATCGGCATGTTCCGGATGACGGACGAGAAGGGCGGGGACGACAAGGTCCTGTGCGTCCCGGCGAACGACCCGCGGGTCGAGCACATCCGGGACATCCACCACGTCTCCGAGTTCGACCGGCTGGAGATCCAGCACTTCTTCGAGGTCTACAAGGACCTGGAGCCGGGCAAGTCGGTCGAGGGCGCCAGCTGGGTCGGGCGCACCGAGGCCGAGGAGGAGATCCGCCGCTCCCGCCTGCGCTTCGCCGAGTCGCCGGAGGGCCAGGGGCACTGACCCGCGGCGCCCGAGCGGCGGCGCCGAACACCGTGAGCACCCCGTCGGGCGTCGTCCTTGGCCCGACGGGGTGCGGCGTATCGGCGTCCGGTGCGCATCGCCCGATCGGGGCGGCGGCTAGGCTCCGCCGCTATGACGCAAACGGACGCACAAGGACGCCCCGAGCCGCCGAGCGCGGGCGACGAGACGGCGACCCTGCTCGGCTTCCTGGACTACCAGCGGGCCACGCTCGCCTGGAAATGCGCCGGCCTGGACGCCGCGCAGCTGCGCGCTACCGTAGCCGCGTCCACGATGACGCTCGGCGGCCTGCTCAAGCACATGGCGCTGGTGGAGGAGATCTGGTTCTCCCGTTCGCTGTGGGACCGCGGGTGGACCGAGCCGTGGGTCGGGGTGGACTGGAAGAACGACCCGGACTGGGAGTGGCGGACCGCCGCCGACGACACACCGGAGCAGCTGCGGACGCTGTGGCAGGTGAAGGTGGACGAGGCCCGCGCCCGCACGGCCGAGGCGCTCGCCGACGGCGGCCTGGACCGCCGGACGGTGCGCGTGTTCGACGACGGCGGGCAACCCAGCCTGCGCTGGATCCTGTGCCACATGATCGAGGAGTACGCCCGGCACAACGGCCACGCCGACCTGCTGCGCGAGGCGATCGACGGCGAGACCGGCGAGTAGGGCGCCCCCCTCCGCGGCTTTGCCCGCGGATGCGACCGTGGCTTGTCCGCGGCTCTGTCCGCGGCGCGCCGTCAGCCCGGCCGGCGCACGCTGTAGATCGGCATCCACTTCACCGGCTGGATGGTGACGGTGGCGCCCTGGTGCGGCGCGACCACCACCTTCCCGTTGCCGGCGTACAGGCCCACGTGCGAGGCGTCCGGGTAGAAGATCACCAGGTCGCCCGGCCGCATCTGGCCGACCGGCACCGGCCTGCCGAAGCCGGCCTGCTGCCGGGTGGTGCGCGGGATGTGCACGCCGGCGGCCCGCCAGGCCCGCTGGACCAGACCGGAGCAGTCGTAGACGTCCGGCCCGGCCCCGCCGTACACGTAGGGCTTGCCGATCTGCGCCAGCGCGAACCTGAGCGCGATCTCGCCCTTGGTCCCGACGGCGGAGGGCGGTGGCTGCACGGCGATGACGGCGACCCGGGCCGGCGGCTTGCGGGCCGGGACGGCGCGCCCGGTGCGCGAGCCGCGGGCCGGACGCGACCGGTGGTGGCGGGAGCCGCTGTGGTGGGCGGAATGGTGCGAGGAGCCCGAGCCGCGCCCGGCCGCGGCCGAGTCCTCGATGCTTCCGGCGAAGCCGGCGGACGCGGCGATCACCACGGCGAGCGTGGCTCTCATCGCCCGGCCGCGCAGGCGCGTCAGGACACGTACCCGTCGAGGGCCGGCGATGTACGTATCAATGGGGCTCGCGGTGTGATCCACATCTGATAGAGGCACACATCCATTCATATGACGTGCTCATGTACACGCGTCCTGGGCACAGCCCGCAAACTGCGCCTATCGAGTAGTGAATTCGCCCGGTCAGCGGCCCGCGGTCCCCGGCCGCGCGTAGAACTGGATCGGCCCCCACATCCACATGTTCGAGACCATCACGTCCCACCCGGTCTTCGGCGCCTGCACCATCTGCTGGCCGCCGAGGTAGATCGCCTCGTGGTAGATCGTGCCCGACTCCCCGGGGTCGGAGGCCCAGAAGAGCAGGTCACCGGGCCGCAACTGACCGTACGTCAGGGGACGGCTAGCGGCGTACTGGAACGCCGCGAAGTGCGGCAGCTCGGTTCCGGCCGACTCGTACGCGCGCATCGCCAGCCCCGAGCAGTCGAACGAATCCGGCCCGGTCCCGCCCCACAGGTACGGCTTGCCGAGCTGGGCCAGCGCGTAGGAGACCGCCTTCGCCTCGAACGCGGCGTCGTAGGACACCGGCGACGGGTGCTCCGCCGCCGCTTCGGCTTCGGCCGCGGCTTCCAGGGCGAGCTCCGAGGCGGTCGTCTGCCCGGCGCCCTGGCGGCCTAATAGTGCGTCAAGCGCGTTGCCCAGCGCCGTCACCCTGGCTTCGGCCACCTGCGCCGCGTCGCTCGCGGTCTTGGCGGTGCGCCCGACGTTCTGCTCCGCCTCGGTCAGCGCGGTCTCCTGCGCGCTGGCCCGCGCGCTCGCCGCGTCGGCGTCGTGGCTGGCCGTTCTGGCCTGGGCCAGCACCGACGAACTGCTGACGACGACGCGCCGAACGGTGTGCACGCCCTCGAGGTACTGCATCGGATCGCTCACGTCGAGCATGAGGAAGAGCGTCCCGGCATCCTGCGCCGCGCCGTAGCGGTACACCGCCGCGACCAGCCTGCCCAGGTTCGACTCCGCCTGAGCGGCCGCCGCCTTGGCCACCTGCGCGTGCGCGGCGGCCTGCACAGAGGCCTGCTTCGCCGCCGTCACCCGGGCCGCCGCCTGCTGATGGGCCGCCTCGGCCTGCGCCGCGGTGGCCTCGAGCCGGCCGAGGTCGAGCTCGGCCTGGGTCAGCGCATCACGGGCTGACGCCAGGACCTGGCGGTGCGCCGAGGTGCCCGGCGGGTCCGCGGTCGCGTCGCCCACGTAGCCGACGAGAACCGCGGCGGCCAGCGCCACGCAGGCGGCCGGAGCCACGAGCGGCATCCAGCCGGTTCTTCCCTGGAGTCGCACGCGTACCTCCCGTGCCGTGCGCGATCAGCTCACAATCGTGCTCCGTACGGCGGCATCCGGGCCATCGGACACGCCGGTGGCAGACCTTTGCCGCGGCACCGACGAGGCCGCCGCCCAGTACGCCCGGGTGACCTCCTCCCGCACCGAGGCCACCCGCCGCCCTTCCCGGCAGGCCGAGATGATCAGCGCGTTGCGCACCGAGTCGGCCAGCGGGTCCGACTCCTCGCGGAAGGTCCGCGAGAGCGCCAGCGCCAGCCGGGAGGCCGCCTCGGCCGGGGCGTAGGGCAGCAGCGGAGCCCGGGCCGGGTCGGGCTCGGCCGCGGCCGCCTCGTCGATCAGGATCATCAGATAGCAATGGGTGAGCACCGCGAAAGGCAGCCGCTGCCCGGCCGACCTGGCCTCCACCCCCTCGGCGAAACGGCTGGCCGGCACCGTCCGCAGCCGTGCGTAGAGCTCCGCCTGGTCCGCCGGCAGATCCAGCAGAAGCGCCTCGCGGCGCGCGTCTCGCGTCGTGCGCTGACCGGTCTTCATACCCCCGGTATACGTCGGGACGGCCCCACGACGACGCAGGCTGCCCGCCGCTAATCCGGATGAGTGAAAGTGCATCAGATGCCCCGGCGTCCTGCCGAGGGCCGCCGCACTGTGTTCTACCCGGCGAACTGAAGGAGGGAGTCGAGAAAGGCCCAGCCCACCTCGCGGTGACCAGGGCCTTTACTGAGCCTCCTATCGGAATCGAACCGATGACCTACGCATTACGAGTGCGTCGCTCTGACCGACTGAGCTAAGGAGGCAGTGACCGGGACACGAAGATCCCGGCCGCTGCCCCAGTGTAGCGGACCTATGTGGTCTGCTGGCAAACGGTTCCGGCGGCGGGCACGGTGCCCGAGAGGTAGAAGGCGTCCACGGCCGAGTCGATGCAGGTCGAGCCGCGGCGGTAGGCGGTGTGGCCGGCGCCGTTCATGGTCAGCAGCCGGCCGCTGGCGAGCTGGGCGGACAGCTGCTGGGCCCACGGGTACGGGGTGGCCGGGTCGTTCGTGGTGCCGACGACGAGGATCGGCGCGGCACCTTGAGCGGAGATCTTGTGCGGGGTGCCGGTGGGCTTCGCGCCCCAGTAGGCGCAGGGCAGGCTGGACCAGTCGACCATGGGGCCGAAGAACGGCGCGGCCTTCTCGAAGGCCGGCAGCTCGGCCTCGATCTGCTGTACCGAAGTGGCCTCGTCGGGGTGGTCCACGCAGTTCACCGCGTAGTTGGCCGCGGCCTCGTTGTCCACGAAGTGGCCGGCCTGCCGGTCGTTGTACGCGTCGGCCATGGTCAGCAGGACCGTGCCGTCGCCCTTGAACGCCCGGGTCAGCGCGATGCGCAGGTCGGGCCACCAGCCCTGGTCGTACATGGCGACGGAGATGCCGGTCAGGGCGTAGGCCTCGTCCACCTTGCGCGTGGCGTCGCCGCTGATCGGGTTCGCCTCGAGGCCGGCGACCCAGTCCTTGAGCTTGGTGAACGCGGCGTCCGGGTCGTTGCCGAGCACGCAGTTGCTCTGCTTCGCGCAGTCGGTCAGGAACAGCCGCAGCTCCTTGTCGAAAGCGACGGCCTGTGTCAGGTTCTCCTGCTCGGCGGTCAGGTCGGGATCGAGCGCGCCGTCGAGGACGACGTGGCCGATCCGCTGCGGGAACTCCTGCGCGTAGACGGCGCCGAGGTAGGTGCCGTACGACTTGCCGAGGTAGGTGAGCTTCTCGTCGCCGAGCGCGGCGCGCAGGATGTCCATGTCCCTTGCGGCATAGACCGTGCCCACGTACGGCAGCAGGTTGCCTGACTTGGCCTCACACTGCTGGGCGAAGAACTTCGCCTGGGACTGGACCTTGGCGATCTGCTGCGGGTCCGACGGAACCGGCGGCGCGTCGATGAAGGTGTCCATCTGACTGTCGGTCAGGCACTGGACCGGGTCGGACTTGCCCACGCCGCGCGGGTCGAAGCCGATGAGGTCGTAGCGGGCGAGCACCTTGGCGTCGACCACGTTGCCCGACGTCGCGTACTGCAGCCCGGAACCGCCCGGCCCGCCCGGGTTGACCAGCAGCGAGCCGAGGCGGTGCGCCTGGTCGGTGGCCTGCTTGCGGACCACGGCGATGCCGATCGTGGCGCCGGAGGGGTCTGCGTAATTGAGCGGGACCTGGAGCGTGCTGCACTGGTAGCCGTTGTCGCACGCGGACCAGCTGAGCGATTGGCCGTAGAACTTGGCCAGATCGGGCGCGGTTCCGGCGGTCAGCCCCGGCTTGCCGACGGCGAAGCCGGCCGCGTGCTCCTGCGAGGAGGACGTACAGGCGGCCAACGGCAGCGCGGCCACGACCGCGCTGAGGGCTAGGTAGCGCATGGCGGCGCGAGGCGTCATCGGCGGTCCCTTCGGAGAGCTGACGGCTTGTCGGGCCGCTTCAAGTGCTGCTCAGACGATCGGCGGCAGTGCCGCATGGTTCTGACACCGTACTCCGAGCCGGTGATCCGACGGTGGTTGAGAGGGCGGAACGGGGGACGTGGCGCGGCCGACCGGGCGACGTCGGGCCGGGGGGACCGGCCGTGACTCCGGCGATGCGACCCGGCGCCCGGCTCAGCCCAGCGAAACCGCCATCGCCTCGACGGCCAGCAGCGGCGCCACGTTCGCCGCGATCGCCTCGCGCGCGCCGAGGATCGCGTCGATCCGCCGCAGCGTGTCCTCCGGCCGTGACCCGGCCGCCGACTCGGCCGCCTGCGCGGCCTGGTCGGCGTGCACCGGCTCGGGGGCGGCGCCGCCGTGGCCACCGCCGGTCAGTTGCAGCGCAAGCACGTCGCGGTAGAACGCGAGCAGGTCGGTCAGAGCCCGGTCCAGGCAGTCGCGCTGCATCCGGGTCAGCCGCCGCTTCTGCTTGGTCTCGAGCTCCTTGAGCAGCCCGGCCGAGCCGGCCACGCCGCGGGCGGATCCGGCGCCCTTGCCCTGGCCATAACCGAGGGCGAGCTTGAGCTCCTCCGTCTCGGTCGCGTCGAGGGTCTCGGTGGCCGCCTTGGCCTCGGCCTCCGCCGCGTCCACGAGCGCCTGCGCGCCGCTCAGCGCGCGGCCGAGGTCGCGCGCGTCACCCGGAAGGCGCAACACGGCTGCACGCCGGGCGGCGGCCTGCGGGTCGAGCACGAGGCTGCGGGCCCGCTCGTAGTCGCCCTGCGCCGCCCGGGCCGCGTGCATGGCCTGCTCCGGGGCGGCGCCGTCCCGCTCGACCAGGGCGGCGGCCACGTCCGCGGCGGCCGGGCTGCGCAGGGCCAGCTGGCGGCAGCGGGACAGGATGGTGGGCAGCAGGTCCCGGCTGGACGGGGCGCACAGGATCCACACCGTGCGCGCGGCCGGCTCCTCGATGCCCTTGAGCAGCACGTTGGCCGCGCCCTCGGTCAGCCGGTCGGCGTCCTCGAACACGATGATCTGCCAGCGCCCGCCGGCCGGCGCCATCGCGCAGTCGCGCACCAGCTTGCGGGCGATGTCGACGCCGATGCTGAGCTGATCGCTGCGCACCACGCTGACGTCCGGGTGGGTGCCGCCGAGCGTGGTGTGGCATTGCGGGCAGCGGCCGCACCCGGGACGCGGCCCGGTGCACTCCAGCGCTGCGGCGAACGCCCGGGCGGCCTGGCCGGTGCCGGACCCGGGCGGGCCGGTCAGCAGCCAGGCGTGCGTCATCGCGTTCACGCTCGGGCCGCCGGCGCCGCCGAGCACCCGGCGGGCCGCGACCGCCGCCCGGCCCAGCCGCGCGACCGCCTCGGGCTGGCCGATCAGTTGCGCCCAGACCGCGCCGACCGGCGGTGCAGAGCCGTCCGGAGCCGGCCCTTCGTGCTCGTCGGCGAGCTCACCCCACGCCGCGGCCGCCCCGGCATCGCCGCCGGCCGCGGCGGACTGGCCGCCCCAGCTCGGATCCGACCCGTCGCCGTCCTCATCGCCGCCGTACCCGTCACTCTCGCCGTACTCGTCGCCGACCTCGTACTCGTCGGCTTCGTCCTCGAAGTCGTCGCTCACGGCTGCTCGCCTTCGGCGTCGGGCCCGTCGGCCGCCTCTTCATCCGCCTCGGCGTGGCCGAGCTGCATCAGATCGTCTGCGAGGCTCGGCTGACGACGCGCCTGCTCCTGCGCCGCCTTGGCCGCCGCTGCCGCCAGCCGCGCCCGTTCCTTGGCCCTGGCCTCGGCTTGGCGTACCGTCAGCTCCGCCTCGCGCCGCCGCAACGCGTCCTGCTGGGTCTGGACCCGGCGCTCCTGCTCCCGCCGTTCCGCTTCACGCTTCTGCGTCTCGGTCCGCTCCGCCTCGTCGGCCTGGGCCTGCGCCTGCGCCTCGTGCTCCGCGGCCTCGCGCGCGGCCCGGTCCTCGGCGGCCTTGCGCGTCCGCTCCTGCTCGGCCGCCTGACGCTCCGCCAGCTCCTCTTCCCGCCGCTTGCGCTCCTCGGCCTCCGCCCCGGCCCGCGCTTCGGCTTCTTCCGCCGCCTTGGCCGCCTGGAACTCGCGTTCCTTGGCGATCGCCGCCGCGAGCTCGGCCTCGCGCCGTGCCGCCGCCTCGGCCTCCGCCGCGGAGGGCGGCAGCACTTGGTCGAGCCGGTCCTGGATCGCGCCGGTCAGTATCTGCGGGCCCTGGTCCGCGTCGAGCACGAGGTAGCGCTCAGGGTCCTGCTTGGCCCGGGCCAGGAACGTCGAGCGCACCCGGGCGTGGAAGTCCCCGGCCTCGGCCTCGAGCTTGTCCGGCACGCCGGTGCGCTCCTCCCGCCTGGCCCGCGCGACGGCCGGGTCCAGGTCCAGCAGCACCACGAGGTCCGGGCGCACGCCCTCCGTGGCGAACGCGGAAAGCGCCACCACGTCCGCCGCGTCCAGCCCCCGGCCGCCGCTCTGGTAGGCCACCGAGGAGTCCACATGCCGGTCCGTCAGCACGATCGCGCCGCGCTCAAGCGCCGGACGCACCACGCTCTCCATATGATCGGCCCGGTCCGCGGCGAACAGCAGCGCCTCGGCCCGCGCCCCGAGCTGGTGCTCGCGCGCGTGCAGGACGAGATCGCGCACCTCGACGCCGAGCGGCGTCCCGCCCGGCTCGCGGGTGGTCACCACCTCGAAGCCCCGCCCGCGCAGCCACTTGGCCAGCGCCGTGATCTGGGTGGACTTGCCCACGCCGTCGCCGCCCTCGACCGCGACGAACCACCCCGGATACCCGCGCCCCGGATCCCCGACGGCCCGCGACGGACCGCCGAGCCGCCACCGCCGTCCGCGCATCTTCCCGACCATGCCGACAAGGCTACTTCGGTCCGGCGACAATCAGGTCACTCGGACTTGTCGGCCGAGCTCTTCTTGGCCGTCGTCTTCTTCGTCGTGGTCTTCTTGGCGGCGGTCTTCTTGGCCGTCGTGGTCTTGGCCGCGGTCTTCTTCGCCGCCGTCTTCTTGGCGGTCTTCTTCGCCGGGCCCTTCGCGCGCTTGTCCGCGAGCATCTGGAACGCCTGCTCGACCGTCAGCTCCTCGACCGTGGTGCCGCGCGGCACGGTCACGTTCGTCTCGCCGTCGGTCACGTACGCCCCGAAGCGGCCGTCCTTGGCCACCACCGGCTTGCCGTTGGTCGGGTCCTCACCGAACTCGCGCAGCGGCGGCTTGGCCGCCCCGCGCCGGCCGAACTGCTTGGGCTGCGCGTAGATCGCCAGCGCCTCGTCCAGCGTGATCTCGAAGATCTGCTCCTCACCGGTGAGCGAGCGCGAGTCGTTGCCCTTGCGCAGGTAGGGGCCGAAGCGGCCGTTCTGCGCGGTGATCTCCTCGCCCGACTCCGGGTCCTTGCCCACCACCCGCGGCAGGGCCAGCAGCTTGAGCGCGGTGGCCAGGTCGACCGTCTCGAGCGTCATCGACTTGAACAGCGACGCGTTGCGCGGCTTGACCGCGTTCTTGCCCGTCTTCGGGGCGTCCTCGGGCAGCACCTCGGTGACGTACGGGCCGTAGCGTCCGTCCTTCGCCACGATCGAGTAGCCGGTGTCCGGATCGGTGCCCAGCTCCTGATCTCCGCTCGGCTGGGCCAGCAGCTCCTCGGCCAGCTCCGGGGTCAGCTCGTCCGGCAGCGTGCCCTCGGGCACGTTCTTGCGCCCGATCGAGTTGCCCTCGCCGTCGTACTGCTCGATGTAGGGACCGAACTTGCCCACCCGCAGCACGATGCCGTCGGCGATCGGGAAGGTGTTGGTCTCCCGGGCGTCGATCTCGTTGAGCTTGTCCGAGATCAGGTCCTTCAGGCCGCCCTCGCCGAAGTAGAAGTTCTTCAGCCACGGCACCCGCTCGGCCTCGCCCCGGGCGATCCGGTCGAGGTCCTCCTCCATGTGCGCGGTGAACTCGTAGTCGACCAGGTCGCTGAAGTGCTTCTCCAGCAGGCCGACCACGGAGAAGGCCAGGAACGAGGGCACCAGCGCGGTGCCCTTCTTGAACACGTAGCCGCGCTGCTGGATCGTGTCGACGAAGGTCGCGTACGTCGAGGGGCGCCCGATCTCGCGCTTCTCCAGCTCCTCGACCAGGCTCGCCTCGGTGTAGCGGGCCGGCGGCTTGGTGGAGTGGTCCTCGGCGCCCAGCTCGGCCGCGCGCAGCGACTGCCCCTCGCTGACGTCCGGCAGGCGCCGGTCCTGGTCGTCGAGCTGCGCGTCCGGGTCGTCGGAGCCCTCCACGTAGGCCTTCATGAAGCCGTGGAAGGTGATGACCTTGCCGGAGGCGGAGAACTCGACCGCGCGCCCGTCCGAAGCGGTGCCGGCGACCCGGATGGAGACCGAGTTGCCGATCGCGTCCTTCATCTGGGAGGCGACGGTGCGCTTCCAGATCAGCTCGTAGAGCCGGAACTCGTCCCCGCTCAGCCGGGTGCTCGCCGGCGTGCGGAAGGTCGTGCCGGAGGGGCGGATCGCCTCGTGCGCCTCCTGCGCGTTCTTCACCTTGGAGGTGTACGTGCGCGCCTTGTCCGGCAGGTAGTCCGCCCCGTACAGCTCCTTGACCTGCGACCGGGCTGCCGTGATGGCCGTCTCGGAGAGCGTCACCGAGTCGGTACGCATATAGGTGATGAAGCCGTTCTCGTACAGCTTCTGCGCCACCGACATGGTCCGCTGCGCCCCGAAGCCGAGCTTGCGGCTCGCCTCCTGCTGCAGCGTGGTGGTGCGGAACGGCGCGGAGGGCGAGCGGCGGTAGGGCTTGCGGTCGATCGAGTTGACCGAGAACGCCGCCCCGTCGAGCGCGGCGGCCAGCGCGGCCGCCCCGGCCTGGTCCAGGTGCAGCGCGTCCTGCCTGTTCAGCTGCCCGTCGGCGCCGAAGTCGCGGCCCTGGGCCACCCGCTTGCCGTCCACCGCCACCAGCCGCGCGCCCATGGTGCGCGGGTCGTCCGCGGCGCGATCGGTGTCGAAGACCGCGGTCAGGTCCCAGTACTCGGCCGAACGGAAGGCCATCCGCTCCCGCTCACGCTCGACCACGAGGCGCGTGGTCACCGACTGCACCCGGCCCGCGGAGGTCCCGCTGGCGATCTTGCGCCAGAGCACCGGGGAGATCTCGAAGCCGTAGATCCGGTCCAGTACCCGGCGCGCCTCCTGCGCCTCCACCAGCTGGTCGTTGATGTCGCGCAGCTGGTGCAGGGAGCCCTGGATGGCGTCCTTGGTGATCTCGTGGAAGACCATCCGGCGGTACGGGATCTTCGGCGTGAGCGCGCTGACCAGGTGCTGCGCGATGGCCTCGCCCTCGCGGTCCTCGTCCGTCGCGAGCAGGAGCTCGTCGGACTCGCGCACCAGCTTGCGCAGCTTGGCGATGTGCGCGTCCTTGTTCTCGGAGATCACGTAGAACGGGCGGAAGTCGTGGTCGAGGTCCACCCCCAGGTTGGCCCACGGGGACGCCTTCTCCTCGTCCGTGAGCTTGTCCCTGGTCTCCTTGTTCGGCAAGTCGCGGATGTGCCCGATGCTGGCCTCGACGGTGTACCCCGGGCCGAGGTAACCCGCGATCGTCTTCGCCTTGGCCGGCGACTCGACGATCACGAGGCGGCGCAGGTCACTCGCGCTCTTGCTGCTCGGCGGCACGGTCGTGGCGTCCTTCCGGTTCTCTCGGTCATCTTCGCGGCGGCGTCATTCGGCCTCCGCCACGCGCGGGAGATACCCCGGACCTTCCTGATGGAATCACCCGTAGTCCCGCGCCGCGGCGGCGCGCACCCGACCGGGCGCCCCCGAGGGGCGCGACACGCCCACCAGGTTACGCCCGCCTGAGCGTCAGTATGGCCAAGCCAGGGCGCCCCGGCGCCCCCTTCCGGCGCCGTACAGCGCCGAAACGTCCGCCGTTCGGCGCATCCGCGCAGGTGGGCCGGGCGCCGCGGCGGCTCAGCCGACCGTCAAGAAGCCTTCCTCGATCAGCGCCCGGACCGCGTCGAGGGAGCCGGAGCGCAAGGTGGGCGGGTCGATCCCGAACTGCCCGGCGATCGCGTCCAGCAGGTCGCCGAGCAGCCGCTCGCCGTCCGCCGCGCCCACCACCGCGATCCCGACCGGGTCGATCTCGCCGCTGGCCCGCAGGCCGCCGGTCTGCCGCAGCCGGGTGGCGGCCGGCGCCCAG
Source organism: Actinospica robiniae DSM 44927 (assembly GCF_000504285.1). Taxonomy (NCBI): domain Bacteria; kingdom Bacillati; phylum Actinomycetota; class Actinomycetes; order Catenulisporales; family Actinospicaceae; genus Actinospica; species Actinospica robiniae. Next base: position 5,638,476 of record NZ_KI632511.1, read on the forward strand.
CCGTCGTCCCCGAGCTCCGCGCTCTGCTCCAGCACGACGCCCGGAGCCACGCTCAGCGCCGTGCCCAGCAGCTCCTCGTCCTCGACCTCGGTGAGGAACTCGTGCCGGGCGAACCACTCCGGCACGTGCGCGCCGAGCGGCTGCTCGATCTGCCGGGTCAGCTCTTCGAGCCGGACGGTGGGCAGGTCGGCCCCGGAGTTGTGCAGGATGATCCAGCCGAAGGCCACGCCCTCGATCTGGTTCGCTGCGAAATAGTCGAGATAGGCCTGGTAGCGCTGGATGTACTGGGACGAGCTGTGGTCGCCGGAGTCCCGGAGCCACAGCTCGGCGTACTCGGCCGGATCCTGCAGCTCCCGCTGCACCACCCACGCGTCGCAGCCGGTGCCGCGGATCCAGGGCGCCAGCCGTTCCCGCCAGTCCTGCCCCGCCACGTGCAGCCAGTTGGCCAGCACGTGGCAGTAGCCGCCCTCGGCCAGGTGGCTCGGCGCCTGCTCCAGGAAGCGACGGCACAGCTCGTCGCCCGGCAGGCCCGCGTCGCGGTACGTGAACCGGCCCTTGCCCGCTGCGGACTCGGGCGAGATGACGAACGGAGGATTGGAGACGATCAGGTCGTAGCGCTCGTCCTTGACCGGCTCGAACAGGCTCCCGCCGCGCAGGTCGATCCGCTCGGCCTCGGCCGACCCCAGCGAGAGTGCCGCAGTGAGCCGGGCGAAGTCGAGCGCGCGAAGGTTCAGGTCCGTCGCCGTCACCCGGCGCGCGTGCCGGGACAGATGCAGCGCCTGCACCCCGCACCCCGTGCCCACGTCGAGCGCGCTGTCCACGTCCTGGCGGACCGTCAGCTGAGCCAGCGTGGTCGAGGCCCCGCCGACACCCAGCACGTAGTCCGGCCGCATCGGCGCGTTGCGTCCGGTCACCAGGCCCGCGCCGAGGTCGGACACGAGCCACCAGTCGATATCCGACTCCCCGTAGGGCCTGATGTCCACGAGCGCCCGCACGGTACCGTCCGTGCGGTCCTCGGCGACCAGCCCGCCGGCGAGCGCGTCCTCGAGCGGCAGCGCCGCGCCGGCCGCGCCCCGGTCCACGTCCTCTTGCAGCACGAAGAGCTTGGTGAGCGTCGCCACCGGAGAGTCGTCCTCGGCCACCGCGTATGACGCGGCCACAGACTCGTTGCGCGCGAGAGCCGAGTAAGCCGTCGCGCCCATCGCCTCCAGGCAGCCGTCGACGGTGTAGTCGGCCTTCTCCAGCGCCGCACGCAGCCGCTCGATCGCCGCGGGATCCCGCATCAGCTCGTTCACACGGCCAGCCTACTGTCCCCGCCCTGGAGCCCCCGGCAAAGCACGAGGCCCGGCACATGTGTGCCGGGCCTCGCGAGTGTTCGAACTACGCGACGCTGGTCGCGCCGTCGTGGTCCAGGGTCGGCGTGCCCTGAGTCGGCACCTCCGCCTTGACCGCGATCGACTTGCGCTTGGAGTTCCACACCGCGACCACGATCACCAGGAACGCGGCCGCGGCGATCAGCCCGCGGACCGCCGGGTTGCTCCCGGTGCCCAGCGACAGGCCCACGATCGCCGGCGCCACCAGCAGCGAAACCAGGTTCATCACCTTGATCAGCGGGTTGATGGCCGGGCCCGCGGTGTCCTTGAACGGGTCGCCGACGGTGTCACCGATGATCGTGGCAGCGTGCGCGTCCGAGCCCTTGCCACCGTGGTGCCCGTCCTCGACCAGCTTCTTCGCGTTGTCCCAGGCGCCACCGGAGTTGGCCAGGTACACCGCCATCAGCGTGCCGGTGCCGATCGCGCCGGCCAGGTACGAGCCGAGCGCGCCGACACCGAGCGAGAAGCCGACCGCGACCGGCGCCATCACCGCGAGCAGACCCGGGGTGACCAGCTCGCGCAGCGAGTCGCGGGTGCAGATGTCCACCACCCGCCCGTACTCCGGCCGCCCGGTGCCCTCCATGATCCCGGGGATCTCGGCGAACTGCCGCCGCACCTCGAAGACCACCGCGCCGGCCGCGCGGGAGACCGCGTTGATCGCCAGCCCGGAGAACAGGAAGACCACCGCGGCGCCCAGCAGCAGGCCGACCAGGTTGCGCGGGTCCGCGACGTTGAGGATGCCGAGGTACTGCAGGTCCCCGGAGACGCCGCTGTTGGGCACGTAGTGCTTGTCGCCCACGGCCTGGGCCACCGCGTCCTGGAAGGAGCCGAACAACGCCGTGGCCGCGAGCACGGCCGTGGCGATCGCGATGCCCTTGGTGATCGCCTTCGTGGTGTTGCCCACCGCGTCGAGCGAGGTGAGCACCTGGGCCGCCTCGCCGTGCACGTCGCCGGACATCTCCGCGATGCCCTGCGCGTTGTCCGAGACCGGGCCGAAGGTGTCCATCGCCACGATGACGCCGACCGTGGTCAGCAGACCGGTGCCGGCCATCGCCACGCAGAAGAGCGAGAGCATGATCGAGCCGCCGCCGAGCAGGTAGGCGCCGAACACGCCCGCGCCGATCAGCAGGGCCGAGTAGACCGCGGACTCCAGGCCGAGCGAGATGCCGGAGAGGATGACCGTGGCCGGACCGGTCAGCGAGGTCTTGCCGACGTCCTTGACCGGACGGAAGGCCGTGTCGGTGAAGTAGCCGGTCAGCTGCTGGATCGCCACCGCGACCACGATGCCGATGATGACCGAGATGATCGCGATCACGCGTGGGTTGCCCGTCGCGTTCGCGATCGTGGTGTTGGTCAGTTTCGACATCGAGCTCGGCAGATAGGCGAAGGCCGCGATGACCACCAGGACCACCGACGCCGCCGCCGAGACGAAGAAGCCGCGGTTGATCGACTGCATGCCCGAGCGGTCGCCCGGCCGCGGCGAGACCGCGAAGATGCCGATCACGGCCGTGATGACGCCGATCATCGGGACCAGCAGCGGGAAGACCAGCCCCTGGTTGCCGAACGCGGCCGAGCCCAGGATGAGCGCCGCCACCAGGGTGACCGCGTAGGACTCGAACAGGTCGGCCGCCATGCCGGCGCAGTCGCCGACGTTGTCGCCCACGTTGTCCGCGATGGTGGCGGCGTTGCGCGGGTCGTCCTCGGGGATGTTGTTCTCCACCTTGCCGACCAGGTCGGCGCCGACGTCCGCGGCCTTGGTGAAGATGCCGCCGCCGACTCGCATGAACATGGCCAGCAGCGCGGCGCCGAAGCCGAAGCCCTCGAGCACCTTGGGCGCCTCGCCCTGATAGGCCATCACCACGACGGCGGCGCCGAGCAGGCCGAGGCCGACGGTGAACATGCCGACCACACCGCCGGTGCGGAAGGCGATCCGGGTGGCCCGGTTGGCCCCCGACTCCTTGGCCGCCGCCGCCACCCGCACGTTCGCCCGCACGGCCAGGCGCATGCCCACGGTGCCGGTGATCGCCGAGAAGCCGGCGCCGAGCAGGAAGAAGACGGAACGGCCGATCCGGACGTTCCAGTTGTCCGCGGGCAGCGCCAGCAGCAGGAAGAACGCCACTGTGGCGAAAATGGAAAGGGTGCGGAACTGCCGCGCGAGATAGGCGGTGGCGCCTTCCTGAACCGCTCCGGCGATCTCCTTCATCTTCTCGGTACCCTCGCTGGCCGCGTTGACCTCGCGCACGAGGTAGCCCGCTACGGCGAGGGCTGCCAACGCGACGATCGCGACCAGGATGACCAGTGTGAAGTTGCCGCCGGAAAGCTTCGGCGCGGCGGCCAGTGTCGGCTCTGAGAGCCGGGGCATCGCGTCCTCCTTGACGTAGTCGCCCCAGGTTCCGTCAAGGAGAGCTGATGGTACTCCTGACAGTGCGGAGCGTTCAGTGGATCCGGAGTTTACGCACGCGCACTGGCTTAGACCAGCGCCGAGTGAAGAGTTGATCACGTAAGGACATGTGATCCACGTCTCAACGAGCGAGGATGACGCGGCCCGCGGCATCCCGGCAGGGCGAAGTTCACCCCTGCGGGTGCCCCGGTCTCTGACCAGACGTCTGTTTCGCGGAGGATACGGCGGCGGAGGGCCGTACGGCGGGGGATCGTGCTGCGCGCGGCGGCCCGCACAGCAAGGGTTCCGACACGGCGTCAGTTAATCCGGGCGGCGGGGCCGCGCACTCGGGTCTGTGGTTCGCACGGTCGGGTCCGTGTCCGTGCTTCACGCGGCCGGGCCGGGCGCCGGCGGCGTGGAGGCCCACACTCCGCTCGGTTCGCGCCGCGAGTGGACGGCCGCAGCGGTCTTCCGCATCCCTGCCCCGTTTATTCGCCCGCGTTTCCCTAACGCCTATTTCTTCATCCCGCTATGCACTGACTCTGTATTGACCCCCACACCCTCCACCCCGCCAATCGAACTCATATAGCTAAGCGCTTATGCGTCTATCCCCCGATATGCCGATCGGGGGCCGCCACGGCGTCATGCCGTCGACGGCCCCCGATTCGACAGTCTTCGGGTGCCTCATGCGTCTGGGCGCTCTGCCCAAACCCGCCGGACTGTGCGCGGCACTACTTCCGCGCACCACCGCGCATCGCTGCGCGGCCTTCGTCCGGCCGTCCTTCAGCTGTAATCCGGATGCTGCACCGGCCAGCCCATGCGGATCACTCCGCCGGCCGGCACGGTCTCCACCTCCAGGTCGTCCACCAGGCCGCGCAAGACGGCCAGGCCCATGTCGACCTCGACGCCGTTGGGGTCGAATCCGCCGGACTCCCCGCCCTCGCCGCCGTCCTCCTGCTTGGGCACGGGACCGCCGGTGACCAGGTCGGCCACCTCCACCCGGAAGCGTTCCCCGGGCGGAGCGAAGCGGACGAGCACCGGCTCGCCGGGGGCCACCGAGCGGTGCAGCCCGACGGCCCGCGAGCACGCCTCACCGACCGCCAGCCGGACCTCGTCGAGCAGGCCGTCCTCCACGCCTGCCCGGCGGGCGAGCGCCACCGCCACCAACCGCGCGGTGCGCACGTGCTCCGGCAGCGGCGCGAACCGGAGGGACACGCCGTCCGCCGCCTGCCCTTCCTCGGCCGCGGCGGGCCCGGCAGCCTCAACACCCGTCATCTGATCCTCCGCAATCTCGAGCTTTGGGTGCACCGGCGCCGGGCCGTCAGTCGGTGGCCGAAGTCGCTTCCTCGACGCTCTGGTGGATGGGGAAGACCTTGGTCAGACCGGTGATCCGGAAGATCTTCAGAATGCGCTCCTGGGTGCACACCAGACGCAGCGAGCCGTCGTGGGCGCGCACCCGCTTGAGGCCGCCAACCAGCACGCCAAGGCCGGTGGAATCGAGGAAGTCCACCGCCTCCATATCCACCACGAGGTGGTAACGTCCCTGGTTCACCAGGTCCACCAGCTGCTCGCGCAGCTTCGGGGCGGTGTAGACGTCGATTTCGCCGCCGACTTCGATGACCGTGCGGTCACCTTCGTGCCGGGTCGACAGGTACAGATCCACGGGTCCTCCAGCACTGCTTCATATGCGTATTCCGCAACCGTCTCGCCGAGCGCGCGAGCCGGGCCCGGTTCCATCGGTACCCTGCATTCAATCACTCTCCGGGGACAGCCGGTGACGGATTGCCCCACCTTTCCGGCAAAGCCTTCCCCTGCTTCACCACGAAGAGTGGCTTGGTGCGTACCACGACGGCCAGGAGCGCCTAACCTCTTACTACCATGCCACGTTCGCGGACCGCTGAGGAGATCCTTCGGCGACTTGTCTTTCTCGGCGGCCCCTCGCGCGAGGGGAGCGCCGTCCATGTCGAGCAGGTCGACGCCCGCCTGCCGCGCTACGGGGAGTGGCCGCAGTGGGCTGACCCGCTGCTGGTCGAGCGGCTGATGGCGAACGGCGTCGAGCGCCCGTGGTCGCACCAGGTCGAGGCGGCCGAGCTGCTGCACGCCGGCCGCCACACGGTTTTGTCGACGGGCACGGCCTCGGGGAAATCCGCGGGCTACCTGCTGCCGGCCCTCTCCCGCCTGCTCGGCGACGCTGAGGCGCGTAGCAAGCGGACGCCCGCGCCAGTGCGCGCCAGCCTCCTGGCTCCGTCCGAAGAGACCCTCGCCCCCGCCGCGCCGAGCGCCCGGCAGCGCGCCGCGACCGTCCTCTACCTCGCCCCGACCAAGGCGCTGGCTGCTGACCAAGCGCGTCGCCTGCGCGAACTCGACCTGCCGCTGCCCCCGGCGGTATGCCTGGACGGCGACACGACGGCCGAGGAACGCCGGTGGATCCGGGAGTACGGCCGGTTCGTCCTGAGCAATCCGGACATGCTGCACTACTCGATGCTGCCCGACCACCGCCGCTGGGCCGGCTTCCTCAGGAGGCTGGCGTACGTCGTGGTGGACGAGTGCCACGGCTACCGCGGCGTGTTCGGCGCGCACGTGTCCGCGGTCCTCAGAAGGCTGCGGCGGCTGTGCGCGTACTACGGTGCTGATCCGATCTTCGCCCTGGCCTCGGCCACCACGGCCGACCCTCAGGCCACTGCCTCGAGGCTGACAGGCCTCGACGTCGAGGCGGTGACAGAAGACGGATCCCCCCGGGGCAGGATGCTGTTCGCCCTGTGGGAGCCGCCGCTGACCGACGCCCGCGGCGAGCGCGGCGCGCCGACCCGGCGCACGGCCGTGGCGGAGACCGCGACGCTGCTGGCGGACCTGGCCGGCGAGCAGGTCCGTACGGTGGCGTTCATCCGGTCGAGGCGCGGCGCCGAACTGGTGTCCATCATGGCCCGCGAGCAGCTGGAGCGCAGCGGCGTGCGAGGCGAGCAGGTCGCCGCGTACCGCGCGGGCTACCTGCGCGAAGACCGCCGAGCGCTGGAGGCGGCGCTGCAGTCCGGACGTCTCACGGCGGTCGCGGCGACCAACGCGCTCGAGCTGGGCGTGGACATCGCCGGCCTGGACGCCGTCGTGATGGCCGGATACCCGGGCACCCGCGCGTCGCTGTGGCAGCAAGCTGGCCGAGCCGGACGCACCGGCCAAGAGGCCCTGGCGGTTCTGGTGGCCCGGGACGACCCGCTGGACACGTACCTGGTGCACCACCCCGAAGCCCTGTTCGGCAAGCCGGTGGAGGCTACGGTCTTCGACCCGGGCAACCCGTACGTGCTCTGGGGCCACCTCTGCGCCGCCGCGGCCGAGCTGCCGTTGCGCAAGGACGACCTCGACCTGTTCGGCCCCGGAGCCCACGCCCTGGCCGAGGAGCTGGGCCGCACCGGCTGGCTGCGCAAGCGAGCCGACGGCTGGTACTGGACCAGGCCCGAACGTGCGGCGGACCTGAGCGACCTGCGCGGCTCCGGCGCCGAGCCGGTGCGCATCATCGAGGCGGACACCGGCAGGCTGCTCGGCATGGCGGACGGCGCCGCCGCGGCCGGAGCGGTACACCCGGGCGCGGTCTACCTGCACCAAGGCGAGAGCTACCTGGTGCGCGACCTCGACCTGGACGCGTCCATAGCGCTGGTCGAGGCAAAGGACCCTGGCTACGCGACGTACGCGCGGGAGCAGGCCGACGTCAGGATCCTCAAGGAAGAACGCGTCGAGGAGTGGAACAGCCACTGCCGAATCGCATACGGCACCGTAGCGGTGACCAGCCGCGTCGTCGGCTACCTCAAGCGCGACAGCCGAACCGGCCAGGTGCTCGGTGAAGAGCCGCTCGACCTGCCCGAGCACACGCTGACGACGAAGGCAGTGTGGTGGACGGTGACCCCCGCCGGCCTCGAAGAAGCCCTCCTCGGCGCCCCCGACGTCCCCGGCGCCGCCCACGCGGCGGAGCACGCCTCGATCGGCCTCCTCCCCCTGTTCGCCGACTGCGACAGATGGGACCTCGGCGGCCTGTCCGCCGCCGAGCACCCCGACACGGGCCTCGCCACCGTGTTCGTGCACGACGGCCTGCAAGGCGGAGCCGGCTTCGCCGAGCGCGGCTTCGCCAAGGCCCGAGACTGGCTCACCGCGACACGCGACGCCATCGCCGCCTGCGAGTGCCGCACCGGCTGCCCGTCCTGCGTGCAGTCCCCGAAGTGCGGCAACGGCAACGAACCATTGGACAAGACGGGTGCCATCCGGCTCCTGGAGGTTTTGCTCAAGCCCAGCTAGAGGGTATGGAGCTCGTCAGCGGCACGGAACGAGCGGAGCTGAACAGGCAGGGCAAGAGCGGAACGGGCAGAGCCGGCAATGCAGGCGAGCAGGCGGAACGACCGCTGAGCGAGCGAGCACCGCGGGACGAGTCGAGACCAGTCGGGTCGGACGAGTCGAGACCAGCGGGCACGTCACGCTCACGGACCAGAGACTGAGCTCTCAGCGGGGCTGAGTGAGCATCAGCTGGGCGGTCCGCGTGCGCCACATACTCAAGTGCTGAGTAATCAGCACAGGCCGGTATGAACCAGCGATGTTCTGCACTCCTGGTCTGCCCCGCACGTTCACCGTCATGCATCAGCCGGTCGCGGGCAAGTCGCCCCGGCCTAGCGCTGGCCCCGGACGGCGAGGCGCCTCCGGCTGAACAGCTGACAGCTGACGGCGGCTGCCACCGGCTGACGGCCCACGGCCACCGCAGACGACCACTGACGACCGAGCATCGACGAACAGCGAAGGCAGGCGACCCGGATGATAGCCGTGGCGGTAGCCGTGATCATCGGCGTCGTGGCCGTGACCTGCGGCATCGTCGCCGACTCGAATCATCCGGACTCGCTCGCCTTCCTCGGCGTCATGGTCCGCACCACTGCCGCCCAGATCTTCCTCGCCGGCGCCATATGTACCTGGGCACTCTTCGCCGCCCTCTGGCTGCTGTCCGCGGGCATCAGGCGTTCGCGCGAGCGCGGCATCGAGCTCAGGGCCCTGCGCGCCGCGGCGTCCGGCGTCGACTTCGAGGCCGAGGAGCAGGCTGCCGCGGCGGCTGCCGCAGCGGCGGCGGCCGGGTCCATGGCCTCGTACCCGAACGCCTACCCCGGAGCGGGAGCCCACGGCTATCCGGGCGGAGATGCGTATGGCTATCCGGGAGCGAACGCACCCGGGAGCTGGACGGCCCACGCCGCGGCTCCACCGACGGGTCAGCCGGGCCAAGGCCCTGCCGTCAACGGCGAGGGCCAGGACGCGCCGACCTCATCCGACGACGGGCCGTCTGACGAGCTCATGGCCTTCGGCTCGCGGGAGGCCCCGCCGGAGTGGTCGGCACCCCACAGCCTGCGGGCAGAGCCCGACGACTGGGCAAGCCGTCTCGCACCCTCGTCGGACGACGCGGAGGCACCTCGCCGCAGGCCGTCGGCGCCTGACTACTGGGCCAGCGGTCCGCTGACCGGCTTGGATGACGAGCCCACGGCGTTCGGCAACTTCCTCGGCTTCGACCCGCTCCGTCCTTCGGCGTTCTCCGCCGCACCGCCCTTCTTCGATCAGTTCACCTCCGATCCCCTTCAGGCCACGGCCGAGTACCCCTGCTCAGGTCATGCCGCCTCCGATCCCGGCGACGCCGTCCCGCCGCGCTGCGGACCCGTCGGTCCCGCTCTCGCCGACGGGACCAGCCCGGCTGCCGGCCTGGACGGAGTCGATCCGCGACGAGCCAGGAAGCCCTTCGGCGAATGAGCCGAGCAGGGGCATGTTCCGCGCCACCGAGATCGAGCAGTCGAGGGGCTCGCAGGCGCAGGACACCAGGCTCGCCCCTGCTCGCCGGGCCGCGATGGCAGCGGCGGCGCAGGGGGCCGGGCCGTCCTGTGCCGAGAGCCGTTGCAAGGCGGCTCGTGCCGCGGTGAGCGCCGCGGTGTCGGCGGCGCGCTCCGCCGAGTGGCGCGTGCTCTCTGCGGCGGTCCACAGCAGCGCCCAGGCGACCGCGGACGAGACCAGCGTCAGCGCACAGATGGCCCAGATCGTCGCCGAGCCGCGCTCCCGGTCCGCCCGGTGACCTCCAAGGCCCACGGGACCCAGCTGCCGAGTCGCAATGCGCCCGAACACGATGCGACCAGTCAGCCGGCGCCCCGCTCGCCCTCGGTGCCACGCTGCCGACAACGGTGGGTGAATTGAAGCGATCATGCATCACATCCTTCGACTGCTGGTTCGCAGGGCACTGTCGCGACTCCCACGACGCTGACGTCCGGCAGGAATCGGCTGACGATTCCCCGGTCGTGCTCCACCCGCACGGTCAGTGACCCGTCGGCCTCACGAACCGTGGCGCTTGCTCCGGCCGGCGCATATTGGCCGACCAAAGTCGTCAGGGCTGAACTCGGGGAACCTCGCGCCAGCGCACGCGCCGTCTCCCAAGCAGCGTCCGTGCATCTGATCTGGTCGCCCGCCAGCACGACGAGCATCGTCAGGGCGTAGCCGAAGCCGAGGAGCACCGGCAGGAGCAGGGCCGTCTCGGCCGTGACGTATCCCGCCTCCAGCTCCGAGCCGCAGGGCCAGGACCGGGCGAAGTGCCGGGTCAGCCAGTCGCGCGTCATCCGGCGACTCCGAGCGCACGGTGGATGAGCCCTTCCAGCGCGGCGGCCACCGAGCCGCCGGTCAGAATCTTGTAGAGCACTGCCGCGAATGCGCATGCTGCGAGCGTTCCGATGGCGTATTCGGCCGTGGTGGTGCCCGCTTCCGGGTCGGCATTGAGCCCGATGCGGTAGCGCGGGCGGAAACGCGGAACGGGATACGCGCGCGGATTCGGGGCGAGGTGGATGAAGGCGCTCGGGACCGGGCCGGAAGCGAACGCCAAGGCGAGCGCGGGCAGGTGCGGCGTGGGCCGCTGATGCGGCGCGAGCATGGCCATGATGGACCTTTCGTCGGGCGCGTTATGCGCAAGGTTGAGCAGTCGGCATTGCGGCTGAAAATGGCGGACGCGGGATGCGGCGCAGCGGAAGTCGGAAGGCGGAAGGGCGGAAGGCGGAAGGGCGGAAGATGGAAGCTAAGCGTGGACGCGAGATAGCAACCCGAGGGCAGTCGGTAGGACGCCGAGAAGCACGAACGCCGGCAGGAAACAGGCCGCGAGAGGCGCGGTCGCCCTGACACCGACCGCGTGGACCTCGGCGAGAAGCGCGGCCGATGCCGCCTCGCGCAATTCGTGCGCAGCCCTGGCCACCGTGGTCGCGGCTGGGGCTCCCGTCCGACCGGCGCGGATGACCGCCGCAGCAAGCGGGGCGGTCGCCTCGTCTTCGGCGAATGCACTCCAGGCTGCTTGAGCGTCGGTGCCTGCGAGAAGCGCCATGGCCGCGTCATGGAATCGGCATGCCAGTAAGTCGGTATCGGTCAATGCTTCGCGGTTCGTTTCTCGCTGCATGGCGGGCAGTTCGATGACCTGTGTTGACGGATCCGTTCTGAGCCCACCGGATTGCGCGTACTCGAACTCTCGCTCGGCCCGAGCAGGCGGGGCGGGTACCACGTCGCTCCCGAATGCCTGGGCGACTGTCAGAGCGGCATCAGCAGGCTGCAACCCGGCTGCCAACGCTGCGGCGAACAGGTCGGCGAGCGGCGGCACTTGGGCGCATGCGCGGGTCTTTCGGCGCATGCCGACCTTCGCTCTGCGTCGCGCCAATGCGATCAGCGTGCCGACGGCGCCGAAGAGTGCTGCTGGAACAGCCATCGGCCCGCCGATGAGGCATGCCGCCGCCACACCGCCGAGTACCGCCCACGCGGCGTCCGGCATCGTGGGACGTCGGAGCCGGATCGAGGTCCACGCGACAGCGAACGGATCCGCCCGAACCACAGCGGGCATGCTCGGCAGCGACGGCAAGCGGCTTCGGCGCAGAGCGAGCGCACAGATTCCGAGCATCATCGCGGCCGCCGCCTCCCAGGCTCGCGAGCCCGGCTGGCTGAGCGCGTTGACGTGCTGGGGGATCAGAAGGATGGTGCGAGCGCCCGACATCGTGGGAGTACCCGTGGCACCAGTGATGCCGGTGGGCTTCGGCCAGGGGGTAGGCCACGTCTCACCTTGAGAGCCGCCCATGGTGATTCCTGCCTCGTTCGGCGTTCCACTCATGCCCACGCCTCCTTCTTACGTCCGGTGCGGAACGGACCTGGCTCCAGTCGGAGACCGGCGACGAGCTGGTCCGTCCAGAGCAGCCCGCACAGATCGAGGCCGATGCCGAAGATCAGACACAGTTGACCTGCCATGTGATGCAGGAGCACGCCACCCGGATCCGCGCCGAGCGCGAGCCCGAGAGCGATGCCGAAGGCAGGCAACGCGGCGAGTAGGAGGATGGTCGCGCGGATGCCGGCGAGTTCGACCGCCACGGCCCGCGCGCGTGCCGTTTCCGCTTTCAGCCCTTCCTCGATGCCGGCCACCGCTTCAGTCAGCCTCACGCCGTGGCGGTCCGCGGCATGCCAGCACGCTGCGAGGGCTCGCAAAGCGCGACGGCCCGGGAGTGCAGCGTGTGCGGTGAGAAAGCGGACGAGGTCGAGGTTCGGGCTCGGCACACTCGCCTTCTCCGCCATGTCACGCAACTCCGGACGGCTCCAAATCGCGGACATGAAGGCTGCTCGCGGCTGAAGGCCCGCCTCGAGTTCGGCGCGCAGGGCGGTGCACAGAGCAGCCACCGCCTCGCGTTGGGCGTCGTAGTGTGCCCATCGGCGACGCCGGGCACGTCGGTACGCGAGGACCGCCACCGTCGGCGGCAAAACCAGCAGCGGCATCAGCGAATGGCAGATAAGGCTCAACAATCCGGCGACGAGCACCGTCGCGGCCGCGGGCAATCGCCGACCCGGCCCCAGCAATTCGGCAATGTTCATCAGGCTTCTCCATGACGGTCGGCGGTCGGCTGATACATTCCGCTGCGGTGGATGTAGGGACGGTCGCGCCCGCTGAACTCCTGCGCGATGGCGCGCGGAAAGTCGGTCGGTGCGGAACGGGTCTGGCGAGGTGCGGGCTGTGCCCCGTCGACCCGGCCGAGTTCCTCTTCGAGTTGGCCGAGCCCGGGCCAATCGCGAACCTTGCCGGATTCGTCGAAGCTCAATGCGAGCGCGGCTTGCAGCGGCCCGGTGCCCGGCCGACGTCGCAAGACCGCGATCGACTGAAGGCGGCGACGCCCGCAGCTGTCACGTTCGAGGTGCAGCAGAAGTCGAACGGCGGCCGCGGCCTGACTGTGCACTGCCTCCCGCGAGACGCCCGCCATGAGCGCGAGCGCCTCGATGCGTGCGGGCACGTCCTGCGGACGGTTCGCGTGGAGCGTCCCGCAGCCGCCTTCGTGGCCGGTGTTGAGGGCGGTGAACAGGTCCATGATCTCCGCGCCGCGTGCCTCACCGAGGATGATCCGGTTCGGGCGCATCCGCAGGGCCTGCCGGACCAAATCACGCACGCCCACCTCACCCCGGCCTTCCTGATTGGCCGGCCTGGCCTCGAGACGGATCACGTGCGGATGCGAGGGAGTCAGCTCCGAGCAGTCCTCGACCAGCACCAGACGTTCGGTCGGCTCGACCAGGGACAGCAAGGCGGATAGCAACGTGGTCTTCCCGGTCCCCGCGCCACCGGTGACGAGGAACGAGACTCGCTTGGCCACGATCTCGGCGAGCAGTGCGACGCAGAGCTCGTTCACCGTGCCCATCTCGTGCAGCTCGGCCAACGAGAACGCTCGGCGGCGTGAGGTGCGCAGCGAGATCGTCGTGCCCTCGACGGCGAGCGGCGGCAGGATGGCGTGCATCCGGCTTCCGTCCGGGAGGCGGACGTCGACGTAGGGACTCGCGTCGTCGAGACGGCGTCCTGCCTGCACCGCCAGGCGCTGGGCGTAACGCCGCACAGCCGCCTCGTCGACGAAGCCGTTCTCCACCGGCTCGAGCCGGCCCGCGCGCTCGACCCAGGACGTGCCCGGGCCGTTGATCAGCACGTCGGTGACCTCCGGATCGCGCAGCAGCGCGGCGATCGGATCGGAGCCGAGGAATTGGTCGCAAACCGCCCGCGCGAGCGCGTCGAGGCCTTCGGGGCCGAGCGTGCAGCGTTGCTCGATCAAGGCCGCCCGGACCGCCGCGGGCTCGGGCGCGAGCTTGCCGGCCGCCAGCTGCGCATGCAGAGCGCTGAGGACGCCTCCACTGGATCCGAAGGCTGGGGACTGGGACTGCGGCTGAGATTGAGGCTGAGGCTGAGGCTGGGGTTGCGGATTCACGTCGTCACCGAGCCGAAGAGCGAGTCGACGAAGCGCAGGCAGAAGCGGTCGAGGGAGGCACGCTGCAGCGTCGAGCGGTCGCGGCCGTGCTTGAGGACGCCGGCCAGCGGCAGGCGCAGAGCCTTGGCCAGATGTGCCGGATCGAGCAGGTCTCGGGAGGGCAATCGGGCGACCAATCCCGGGCGCGGGCCGAGCACCCCGAGCTGAGTCAGCAGTCGATGAGCGGAGATGGCCGCGCGCTCGGCAACCGGGACGATCAACAGGCTGTGGGTGGCGTACGCGGCGGCGACGCGGGTCGCATCGCCCAGGGTGCGCGGCAGGTCGACGACGAGGAGTTCGGCCGTGCCGGCCAACTCGCTCAGGGCCAGACGCATGGCGTCCGGCGGAATGGACGCCCCGTCTGGACGACCCCAGCTGAGCACCGTCAGCGCGGATTCCCTTGGACGTAGCGGAAACAGGGCGATGGCCGGCCCCACCGATCCGGCAGACGCGCGCGGACCGGCGGCGCCGTGCAGGCCGGGAGCCCCGGGCGAGAGCTCTTCGGACAGAAGGGTCTCGAGCCCGCCGCCTAGCGGATCGCCGTCGACGAGGACGACGGCGCGGCCGCTGCGCAGAGCGGACCGGGCGAGCCCGGCGGCGAGAGTGGACGCTCCCGCGCCGCCGCAACCGCCGAACACGGCGACGCACGGCGCGGAGTGGTAGCGGGACGCACTGGTCGGCATCGTCTTCGACCCCCTGGGTCCTGGGCAACCGGCGTTTCACCACCGGGCGGACACTTTGCGTGCCCGCACTATCACCATCGGCTATCAGGGAGCATCAATTCCACTGATCATTGAAATCTGTGGATAAGTTGGCCTTGAGCCTGTGGATAAGTTGGCTGATGGGAAACATGAAGGGATGTTCAGTCCCGATCTGAGCGGGCAGAAGCGCCCATCATCCGGAGCGGACGCAGCAGCGCCAGGCACGGGCCCCGCCAGAACGAAGACCAGAGCGAAGCGAAGGGCGCGGACGCGAGAAAGCTGCCGAGAAGCGCGAGACGTGCGCGAGCGAACGGGGAGACCGGCGCACAAAGCGCGGAAACAAAAAAGCTCCGGACGGGTCGCCCGGAGAAAAAGGACGACCCCCGCCGGGGGGGGAGAGCGGGGGTCGTCACCCTGGCGCGGCTCGGGGGGGAGGAGCCGGGCCAAGGCTGCACGGTCGCGAACGATCCGTGACTTCCATGGTGTACCCGAACCGCCCTAAAGGCAAACTGACACCCGGCTGACTACGCCAAACGGCTGAGTCTGTCACCGTGAGCTTCGTCCTGGCGCTCGTTTTCCGGCGCCTGGAGCCCGGTCTCAGGCGTCGGCGGGACGACCCCGGCCCGCTGGGCGCGGCACGGATCCGCGCGTCAGGTGCGTACGACTGGGGCGCTTGTGCCCTCGTCTCCGGGCGCCGGTCCCGTGCGGCATTGAAGCACGTATGCTTCCCTCATGCGCACGGCGGCGTTCTTCGATCTAGACAAGACGATCATCGCGAAGTCCTCCACCTTGGCCTTCGGTCGTTCCTTCTACCAGGGTGGGCTGATCAACCGGCGCGCGGTGCTCAAAACCGCATACGCCCAGTTCGTCTATCTGGCCGGCGGCGCCGACCACGACCAGATGGAGCGGATGCGCAAGTACCTCTCCGACATGTGCACCGGCTGGGACGTCGGGCAGGTCCGGGAGATCGTGGCCGAGACACTGCACGACCTGATCGACCCGCTCATCTACCAAGAGGCCGCGGACCTGATCGCCCAGCACAAGGCGGCCGGACGGGACGTGATCATCGTTTCGTCCTCGGGCGCCGAGGTGGTTGAACCGATCGGGCGGATGGTGGGGGCCGACCGGGTCATCGCCACGCGCATGGTCGAGGAGGGCGGGCGCTACACCGGCGACATCGCGTTCTACGCGTACGCCGAAAACAAGGCTGCCGCGATGAAGGAGCTGGCCGAAGCCGAGGGCTATGACCTGGGCGACAGCTACGCCTACAGCGACTCCTCAACCGACCTGCCGATGCTCGAGGCGGTCGGGCACCCCTACGCGGTCAACCCGGACCGGGCGCTGCGCAAGGAGGCCGGGTCGCGGGACTGGCCGGTGCTGGTGTTCACGAACCCAGTCTCGCTCCGAGCCAAGATGGCCAACATCCAGCTGCCGACGAAGCCGGTGCTGGCGGCGACGGCGGTGGGTGTGGGGACGGCGGCCGCGGCGGGCATCGTCTGGTACGCGCGGCGGAAGACGAAGTCGGGGGACTGAGCGGCCGCGGGGCACCGCCGAAGACCGTGGCAAGGCGGCGCTCCGGACTACGGTCCGGGGCGCCGCCTAAGCAGCGGGATCCGGGGTAGCAGCGTGCACCATTCTTCGCCCAGTTCCGGGCCGTCACCTGGTTTCTCTCCACCCAGGTCTCGGCGGTCCGGCGGCGGGCCCTGACGAGGGTCGGTCGCGCGTGGGTTCCCGAATCTCCGCGTGCGGTCCGTGGGCCGGTCGACTCCAACTCCTTCTTCCTCGGATATACACATATCCTTCGAAGCGGTCTCGCGGGCCGTACTTCCTTTCTAGGCCCATCCCGGGGAGATGGAAAGTGGGGCGCCGGGCCTACGCCGGGATCTTCACCCGGATGGCCCAAGGTCGCCCCACCGCCACACCATCGCCGCAGGTCAGAAGCCTGCCTATCCGCGCATCAGTGCTTCGCAGACGGCCATCGACTCCTGCGCTCCCAGCTCCAGAGCCTGGGCGCACGCGGTGATCCACTCGGCGATCCCGACCGCGGTGCCCTGCGCGTACGCGGCGAGCGCCTCGCGGTAGGCGGGCAGGCCCAGCTCGACCCAGCCGACCTCGGGGACGGCCAGCGAGTTGGGGTCGAGGCCGCGGTCGACCAGAAGCAGGCGGAAGACGGCGCGGGCGATGAGCCCGTCGCCCCAGCCGAACGCCGCGATGGACAGCAGCTCCGCGTGCGCGATGGCGGCGACCACGAGGGCCGGCGCCTTGCTCGGCGCGGCGAGCACGCCCGCGAGGGCGGTCAGGCGGGCTGCCGCTTCCTGCGCGTCGACGGGCTCCTGCGGCATCGCGGGCTCGGCCGCGACGGGCTCGCCCTCGATGCGCGGGCGGCCGATCCTGGTCGGGTCCACCTCGCCGGCGGCCGCGAGCAGGTGCATCCGCGTCAGTGCTTGGGCCGGGGCCTGACGGAGGATCGGGAGCAGCTCGCCGAGTTCACCGGAGATCCGCAGCGCGCCGCGGACCGCCGCGGCGCCCACCTCGTCGCCCAGGTCGGTGCGCCGTCGCAGCTCTTCCAACGGCCAGTCGGCTCCGGCCAGGGCGGCCGACGCGCGGGCACCGCGCAGGGCGGATTCGGCCGTCACCTGCGCGCTACGGCTTCGCAACACCTTGTGACCACGCAGCCGGTCCACGGCCACGCGGGACCGCTCGACCGCTTCCTCCACGCCGGGCAGGGCGGCCACCGCCGCCAAAGGATCCGCCTGCACCTGCACTCCTGTCACTGGTTGTCGCACATCTGGATACTACTTCGCCGGATCCGGCGCTTTGTCCGCCCCGTCTTCTTCCGCCCGGCTGCGGACTGCCGTACCGTCGCTGTGTGGATTCAGCCACCACGACCATCGCGGTAGCCGGAGTACTGGCGATCCCTGTGGGCGCCGCCATGCGCGCGGCGCGGCGCCACCATGTCTACGGGACGGCGACCGAACGGGCCGCGTACGAAGCGATGCACACCGTCTCCCTGGCCGCTCCGGCACTGCGCGAGGGCCTGTCGGCCGATTCCGCGCGCAAGGCCGCCCGGCATCTGCGCCGGCTGCTGGACACCACCGCGGTGGCCATCACCGACTCCGAGCAGCTGCTGGCCTGGGAGGGCAGCGGGCACCGGCACGAGTCCGACGCGTATACGCACGCGAAAGAAGTCATCTCGACCGGGCGCGTCAAACTGCTGGACTGGATCGAGTGCGGCAGCGAGGACTGCACCGTGCGGGACGCGGTGATCGCTCCGCTGGTCGTCGAAGGCGAGACGGTCGGCACACTGGCCGCCTACAACACCGCGGCGTCGGTGGCGCTGACCCGGGCCGTGTGCGAGGTGGCCCGCTGGGTCTCCTCGCAGCTCGAGCTCGCCCAGCTCGACCAGTCGCGGGCACGTGCGGTCGAGGCCGAACTCAGGGCCTTGCGTGCGCAGATCTCACCGCACTTCATCTACAACTCGCTCACCGCCATCGCCTCCTTCGTGCGCACCGACCCCGGCCGGGCCAGGGATCTGCTGCTCGAGTTCGCCGACTTCACCCGGTACTCGTTCCGGCGGGGAGGCTCGATGACGACGGTGGCCGAGGAGTTACGCTGCATCGACTGCTATTTCGAGCTCGAACAGGCCAGGTTCGGCGACCAGCTGCAACTGGCCGTGCGCGTGGCGCCGGACATACTCGCGGTGGAGATCCCGTTCCTGTGTCTGCAGCCCCTGGTGGAGAATGCGGTCAGGCACGGGCTGCGCGAGCGAGGCGGCCAAGGCACCGTGACGATCACGGCCGAGCGCCGGGACGCCGACGGGCCCGACGAGCATTACGCCATCGTCATCAGGGACGACGGCGCGGGCATGGACGCCGAGGCCGGCCGCAGTGCTCTGGACGGACGCGGGTCCAACGAAGCGCACGCGCTGTCCAACATCCATGAGCGGCTGCGCGCCGCGTTCGGACCGGAGTACGGGCTCGAGCTCGATTCCGCGCCGGACGCCGGTACCAGCGTCACGGTGCGCATTCCCCGCTAGGGACCCGCCCGCGACGGGCCGACGACGACCAGCAGGCGCGACAGGAGCGGCGCGGTGACGGAACAGCAGAGCGGACTTTCGGTCCTGGCGGTGGACGACGAGAAGCCGGCGCTCGAGGAGTTGGCCTATCTGCTGGGCGCCGATTCCCGGATCTCGAACATCCGCACGGCCAACGGCGCCGCGGAGGCGCTGCGCGCACTCGGCGAGCCGGGGCGGATCGACGCGGTCTTCCTGGACATCCGGATGCCCGGGGTCACCGGGCTGGATCTGGCCGGGACGCTGGCGCGGCGCAAGGACAGCCCGCACGTGGTGTTCGTCACCGCGCATGAGGACTTCGCGGTCAACGCCTTCGACCTGCACGCCGTCGACTACGTGCTCAAGCCGGTGCGCCAGGACCGGCTGGCCGAGGCGGTGCGGCGGGTGGAGGAGCGGCGCAGCGCGCGGGCCAAGGGCGATCAGGCGCCGGACGAGGTGGTGCCGGTGGAGCTGGCGGGAGTCACCCGGTTCCTGTTGCGCTCTCAGATCCGGTTCGTGGAGGCGCACGGCGACTACGCCCGGCTGCACACGTCGGCCGGCTCGCACCTGGTCCGGATCTCGCTGGCGACGCTGGAGGAGCGCTGGACCGAGCACGGCTTCGCCCGGATCCACCGCTCCTACCTGGTCGCCCTGCGACACATCTCCGAGGTGCGCTGGGATGCCGGGCACACCACCGTCACCGTCGGCGGGAAGGTGCTCGCCGTCAGCCGGCGGCACGCGCGCGAGTTGCGTGAACGGCTGGTAAACCTGCCGGGCCAGCGCTCCTGAGGCAGCTCCGTTCGGCGCGCTCCGCCCGCCTTTGGGCGCAAGTGCGCCGGGGATCATTACCGCGAACGGGTGAAACGGGAAGAGGTCGCTCAGGACCCTACAATGGAGAAGGGATCTGAAGGCTGCATGAGCAACGAATCTCCCGCGTCCGCCCCGGCCATCGCCGATCCGGCCCCGCTCGGCCTGCTCGGCTTCGGCTTCACCACCCTCATGCTCTCGCTGAGCAACGCCAACCTGTTCAAGGGCGCTGACGGAGTCGGGCTGGTCCTCGCGCTGGCCGTGTTCTACGGCGGCGGAGCGCAGCTGGTCGCCGGCATCTGGGACTTCCGGCGGGGCAACCTGCTGGGGGCCACGGCGTTCTTCTCGTACGGCTCGTTCTGGCTGATCTTCTGGTACTGGGCCAAGGAGGAAGGTGGCCAGGGCGCCACCGCCAACGGTGTGGCCTGGTTCTTCCTCGGCTGGGCCGTCATCACGGCGATCTTCACCCTCGCCGCGCTGAAGAACTCGCACGCGCTGATCGCGACGCTGTTCTTCCTGACCCTCACGTTCCTGTTCCTGGCCTTCGGGTCTTGGCAGAACGCGACCGGCACCGACCCGGCCGCACTGACCAAGGTCGGCGGCTGGCTCGGCATCGTGACCGGGCTGCTGGCCTGGTACACGGCGGCCTCCACGATCGTCAACACGACGCACAAGCGCGAATTGCTGCCGGCCAACCTCAAGCGCTGATCCGGTCGGCGAAACCCAGGCCGCGGCCCCCTTCCGGGGCCGCGGCCCGCTATCGTGGTCTAGACCAAATTCGGCGCAGACCTTGCGTATCCCTCTGCGGCCTGGTGTGCTTGGGCGCTGGAGGGTTCCGAAACCCTCCGCATGAGATCGAGCCGGTCTGCAACATAGATTGCCCGTGAAGGAGTTCGCGCGTGTCCAACGAAGCGCTGTCAAACCTTTTGCACGAGGAGCGACGGTTCGCACCGCCGGCGGAGTTCGCCGCGGCGGCCAACGTGACCGCCGAAGCCTACGCCGCGGCCGAGGCCGACCGGCTCGCCTTCTGGGAGACCCAGGCGCGTCGGCTGGACTGGGCCGAGCCTTGGACCCAGACCCTGGACTGGTCTGACGCCCCGTTCGCCAAGTGGTTCGTGGGCGGCAAGCTGAACGTGGCCTACAACTGCGTCGACCGGCACGTCGAGGCCGGGCACGGCGAGCAGGTGGCCATCCACTTCGAGGGCGAGCCGGGCGACTCGCGCTCGATCACCTACGCCGAGCTGCAGCGCGAGGTGTGCAAGGCCGCGAACGCGCTGACCTCGCTGGGCGTGGCGGCCGGCGACCGGGTGGCGATCTACATGCCGATGATCCCGGAGACCGTCGTGGCGATGCTGGCCTGCGCCCGGATCGGCGCGCCGCACTCGGTGGTCTTCGCCGCCTTCGCCCCGGACGCGCTGCGCTCCCGGATCGACGACGCCGGCGCCAAGGTCCTGATCACCGCGGACGGCTACAACCGGCGCGGCGGCGTGGCCAACCTCAAGCCGAACGCGGACGCGGGCGTGGAGGGCGCCGAGTCGCTGGAGAAGGTGCTCGTGGTGCGGCGCACCGGCCAGGACGTGCCGTGGAACGCCGAGCGCGACATCTGGTGGCACGAGCTGGTGGACGCGCAGTCCGACCAGCACACGCCGGAGGCCTTCGACTCCGAGCACCCGCTGTTCATCCTCTACACCTCCGGCACCACCGGGAAGCCCAAGGGCATCCTGCACACCTCCGGCGGCTACCTGACCCAGACCTCGTACACCCACAACGCGGTGTTCGACCTGAAGCCGGACACCGATGTCTACTGGTGCACCGCCGACGTCGGCTGGGTGACCGGGCACTCGTACATCGTCTACGGACCGCTCTCCAACCGGGTCACCCAGGTGCTCTACGAAGGCACCCCGGACACCCCGCACCAGGGCCGGTTCTGGGAGAACGTGCAGAAGTACAAGATCTCCCTGCTCTACACCGCGCCGACCGCGATCCGCACGTTCATGAAGTGGGGCGACGCGATCCCGGCGAAGTTCGACCTGAGCTCGCTGCGGCTGCTCGGCTCGGTCGGCGAGCCGATCAACCCGGAGGCGTGGATCTGGTACCGGGAGAACATCGGCGGCAGCCGCTGCCCGATCGTGGACACCTGGTGGCAGACCGAGACCGGCGCCATCATGATCTCCCCGCTGCCGGGCGTGACCGAGACCAAGCCGGGCTCGGCCATGACCCCGCTGCCGGGCATCTCGGCGAACGTGGTGGAGCAGGACGGCACCGTCGTACCGAACGGCGGCGGCGGCTTCCTGGTGCTGGACAAGCCGTGGCCCTCGATGCTGCGCGGCGTCTGGGGCGACCCGCAGCGGTACAAGGACACGTACTGGTCCCGCTTCGCCGAGCAGGGCTACTACTTCGCCGGCGACGGCGCGAAGAAGGACGACGACGGCGACCTGTGGCTGCTCGGCCGGGTCGACGACATCATGCTGGTGTCCGGGCACAACATCTCCACCACCGAGGTGGAGTCCGCGCTGGTCTCGCACCCGAAGGTGGCCGAGGCCGCGGTGGTCGGGGCCAAGGACGAGATCACCGGGCAGCGGATCGTGGCCTTCGTGATCCTGCGCGGCGGGCACGCCGAGGACGAGTCGCTCGACGCCGAGCTCAAGGCGCACGTCGGCACGGCGCTCGGGCCGATCGCGAAGCCGAAGCAGATCCAGTTCGTGGCCGAGCTGCCCAAGACCCGGTCCGGCAAGATCATGCGACGGCTGCTCAAGGACGTCGCGGAGGACCGGGCGATCGGCGACACCACCACGCTCGCGGACTCGACGGTGATGGACCTGATCGCGGCGAAGCTGCCGCACGCCGCGGAGGAGTAAAGCGCGCCGCAACGGTGATGAAGGGCCCTGTCCGGCTTCGGCCGGGCAGGGCCCTCGTCGTGTTCCGGGGCGGGAGGGCACGATCTATGTCGTCAAGGAGATTTATCGACAAATCGATTTGCCGATATCCGGCTCCCCCCCGAGTGGCGCAACCCCCGGATAGCGACCGCGTGGGCCGGGTACGCGAGGAGCGACCTTGGTGGACCGAGCACGCACAGAAGGGCAGGAATGCGATGTCCGTGGATACCGAGCAGAAACTGAGCACCCTGGTCTCGAGCGCGGCGCAGGATGTCTCCGCGCTGGTGCGCGGCGAGATCGCGCTGGCGAAGGCGGAGGTACGCGAGGACGTCAAGCAGGCGGCCACCGGCGGCGGGCTGTTCGGCGCGGCGGCGCTGCTGGCGCTGTTCGCGATGATGATGCTGTGCTTCGCCGCGGCGTACGGCCTGCACGCCACCGGCCTCGGGCTGGCCTGGTGCTTCCTGATCGCCGGCGGCGCGCTGCTGGTGCTCGGCGGGGCGGCGGGGGCCATAGGGATGGCCAGGTTCAAGAAGATCAAGGGCGTCGAGGCCACCAAGCGCTCGAGCGCGCAGACGGTCGCGGTGCTCAAGCGCGCGGAGTGAGCGACGGCTCCGGCCTGCGCTGACGCTCGCGAAAGCGAGTGTTGATCGTACTTATCACTCTCGCGTGTGGTGTCGGGGACACTGCTCCGCCATCCAGTTGTGCCATGCTGACGAGCATGGCTTCAGATCTCAGCCCGGTGTACGCGGACGGACCGTGGACACACCGGGACGTGCCGGCGAACGGCGCGCGCTTCCACGTCGCCGAACTCGGTGAGGGGCCGCTCGCGCTGTTCCTGCACGGCTTCCCGCAGTTCTGGTGGACCTGGCGGCACCAGCTCCCGGCCTTCGCGGAGGCGGGCTACCGCGCGGTGGCCATGGACCTGCGCGGGATCGGGGGCAGCGACAAACCGCCGCGCGGCTACGACCCGCTGACCCTGACCATGGACGTGACCGGGGTGATCCGGGCGCTCGGCGAGTCCAACGCGGTGCTGATCGGGCACGGCTGGGGGGCCGGGCTGGCCTGGACCGCCGCCACCATGCGCCCCAAGGCGGTGCGCCGGCTGGTGATCGTCGGCGCCGCGCATCCGCGGGTGTTCCGCTCGGCCCTGCTGACCCACCCGGGCCAGATCGCGGCCAGCAGGCACATCTTCGCGGCGCAGCGTCCGATGCAGGCGGAGCGCTCGCTGGTCAAGGACGGCGGAGCGCACGTCGCGCGGATGCTGGAGAACTGGAGCCGGCCGGGCTGGCCGGACGCCACGGTGGAGAGCCGCTACCGGCAGGCGATCCAGATCCCGGGCGTCGCCCACAACGCGATGGAGTACTACCGCTGGCAGGTGCGCTCCCTGGTGCGTCCGGACGGGCTGCGCTACCACCAGCGGATGCGGGCCCTGACCGAGGTGCCGACCCTGCACCTGCACGGCGCGCTCGACCGCGCGGTGCTCGACTCGACCGCGCGCGGCTCGGGGGTGCACGTGAACGCCCCGTACCGGTGGCGGCTGCTCGACGGCATCGGGCACTTCCCGCAGGAGGAGGCGCCCGACACGTTCACCGCCGAGGTGCTCGGCTGGCTGCGGGACGAGGAACCGGACCGCTGACGGCGGGCGGGTCCCGCCGGATCGCGGCCGAGGCCGGCCGGCGCGAGACCGGCTAGCGCGGGTTGCGGACCGCCATGACGAGCAGGGCGATACCGGCGACGGCGAACAGCGGGGTGAGGAAGGCCGTCTCGAACTTGTTGCCGGTGCGCTTGATCAGCGGTATCTCGAAGCGCATCTTGACCGGCCAGAAGAGCGGACAGCCCTCCTTGGTGATGCAGTCCCCGCCCAGGTGGGTCAGTGCGCCGAGGCCGACCGCCGCGGGCAGCCAGGCCGGGTTGGCCGGTAGGTACTGATAGGTCGCGAAGGTGCCGACGGCCGCGATGATCACCACCACGCCCCAGGAGTGGATGCCCTTTCCGGGCGGGCACAGGTGCAGCGCGCGCACGGCCAGCGAGAGCAGGATGTACATCATCGCCAGCACGAACGGCCGGCCCCAGTGGTGCGCGCCCTCCCAGGTGCCGAAGGTCACCAGGGCGACGAAGAGGAACGAGTGGGTGGCGTGCCGGTGGCCGCCGGATATCTTCTCCACCAGCCTGCAGAACTGGTGCGAGACCGGCCCGAGGAAGTGGGCTATCGAGCCGTCGGGGTGGTCGAGGTCGGGCAGCAGCGCGGCACCGGCGGTGGCGAACGTGCCGAGCACGATGTCCGCCGGCGTCAGCTTCTGATGGCTCAGCAGATCCGACCACCAGGCCACCGGAGCGGCCGCGGTGGCGGCCCCCCAGGTGAGCACACCGCTGGTCGAATGCGAATGGCCGAGCATGGCCCCCCCTTACGATTATCCGATCAGTCCGCGAACCTACACGGCGCAACCTTCCGTGTCGACCGGCGCGGTGGCGTCGATGCCGCGCTGGGCATCGCCTTGCACCAGGCTCGCAGTGAGCGCGTACCCCGTGGCAGAGTCCTGAAGCGACTTGGCGAATACGACCCCGTACACCTCGCCGTCCGCGGTCAGCAGCGGGCCGCCGGAGTTGCCCTGAAGCACCGTCGAATACAGCGAGAAGATGTCCCGGGTGACCGTGTTCTGGTCGTAGATGTCCTGGCCCTGGGCGTCCATCTCCTGCCGGATGCGCGCGGGTACGGCCGTGAACGAGCCGTCCTCGGGGAAGCCGGCCACCACGGCGTTGTCATCGGCCTTACCGCTCGTGTCGAACTGCAGCGAGGGTGCGTCGAGGTCCTTGACGTAGAGCACGGCGATGTCCCGCTCGGGGTCGTAGAGCACGACCTTCGCGGGGTAGGGGGTGCCCTCGCCGCCGATCTGCACCGTCGGGTTGCTCACGCCGCCGACGACGTGCGCGTTGGTCATCACGTGGTGCGGCGAGAAGACGAAGCCGGAGCCCTCGATCTGCTTGCCGCAGCTCGGCGCGTCGCCCACGATCTTCACGATCGAGTTCTTCGCCGCGGTCACGCCGGGCTCGTTGAGCACGGCCGGATCCGGCGCCGGCACGTTGGCGATCGTCTCCTGGGTGAAGGGCCCGAACACCTGGGGAAAGCCGCTGCGCCCGAGCACCAGCGAGAACGAGTGGAACCAGGTGGTCGAGTCGGCCGGCAGCAGCCGCTGGATGCCGGCCAGTATCCGCGACTGGTGCACCTGGGAGACCACCACCGGCATGGAGGAGGTGGCCAGGGCGAGGCCTAGGAACCAGGAGACCAGCAGCACCGAGACCACGGAGACGACCGCGCCGGCGCCCTGGTCCACCGCCTGCACCGGACGCCACGTCAGCTCCCGGCGCACCCGGCCGCCGAGCGAGGTGGCGAGCACCTGCCCGAGCACGGCCAGGGCGAGCACCGCGCACAGCGAGATGGTGGAGACCACGAGCGAGGACTCGAAGCGGCGCATGACGTCCGGGACCAGCCAGACGCCCACCAGCAGGCCGCCGACGAAGCCGATGAAGGACATCACGCCGACGACGAAGCCCTGCCGGTAGCCGGAGATCGCGAAGCCGACACAGATCAGGATGATGATGAGATCAAGCAGGTCCATGTGCGCTCCGGAACTCCCTCAGGTCGAGCGGCAGGTCGAAGGCCGCGGCCTTCTCATCCCAGTCCCTCGCCCAGCCGCCGAGCCGGAGCACCGCGTCCAGGACGCCCGCGGTGAAGCCCCAGACCAGCAGTTCGCCCACGACGAAGGCCGGGCCGTTGAATCCTGACGAATGGCGCACCCGGATCCGGTTGGCCGGATCGACCAGGTCCGCCAGGGGCACCCGGCACACCCGGGCGACCTCGCTCGGGCTGCCCGCCAGCAGCGGCGCCGGCGAGCGCCACCAGGCCAGCACCGGGGTGACCAGGAAGTCACTGGGCGGCAGGTAGAGCTCGGGCAGCACGCCGAACACGCTCACGCCCGCCGGATCCACCCCCGTCTCCTCCTGTGCCTCGCGCAGCGCGGCCCGGATCCGGCCCTCGCCGTGCGGATCGCCGTCGGCCGGGTCGAGCCGGCCGCCCGGGAACGCCGCCTGGCCCGCGTGCGCGCGCAGCGTGGCGGCGCGCTCGGTGATGAGCATGTCCGGGCCGTGCGGAAGTCCCTCGCCGAACAGCAGCAGCACGGCCGAGCGACGCGGCTCGCCGGGCTTCGAGGCCGAGCGGCGCAGCTGCGGCCGGTCCATCCAGTCCGCCTCGGTGGCGACCTCCTGCGTCGCGCGGGCCAGCGGGCTGAGCCAGCCGGGCAGCGCGTCGGGGTCGGCGAACTGGACATCGCCCGGCGACGGCATCGGCATCGGCACGCTCCGGTCACCGGGCCTTTCCGGCCGGCGCGGCCGAGGCCGAGGCTCGCCGGGGCTTGGCCACCACCGCGACCTGGGCCGCGGCCTGCTGCCGGCGGACCTCGGCCAAGGCCGCCGCCTCGCGCGCGGATGCGGGCTTGAGCAGCGCCTCGGCCTTGACCGGGTCGAGTTCGCCGACGCCGTACGAGGGGCACATCGCGGCCAGCGGGCAGGCGCCGCAGGCGGGCCGGAGGGAGTGGCAGACGCGGCGGCCGTGGAAGATCAGCCGGTGCGAGAGCAGCGTCCACTCCGAGCGCGGGAAGAGCGTGCCGATCGCGTGCTCGACCTTGACCGGGTCCTCCAGCGCGGTCCAGCCGAAGCGCCGCACCAGCCGGCCGAAGTGGGTGTCGACGGTCAGGCCCGGCACGTCGAAGGCGTTGCCGAGGACGACGTTGGCGGTCTTGCGCCCCACGCCGGGCAGCGTGACCAGGTCCTCGAGCCGACCGGGCACCTCGCCGCCGAAGCGGTCGCACAGCGCCTGGCCCAGTCCGATGATCGACCTGGCCTTGTTGCGGTAGAAGCCGGTGGGCCTGACCAGCTCCTCCAGCTCGATCCGCTCGGCCTGCGCGTACTCCTCCGCGGTCGTGTAGCGCGCGAACAGGCCCGGGGTCACCTGGTTCACCCGCACGTCCGTGCACTGCGCGGACAGGATCGTGGCCACTATCAGCTCGAGGGGGTTGCGGAAGTCGAGCTCGCAGTGGGCGTCCGGATACAGGTCGGCCAGCACGCGGTTCATCTTCCGGGCCCGGCGCACCAGCGCCACGCGGGACTCGGGCTTGCCGCCCGCCTTGCGCTCCGTCACGCTCGCCTCGCCGACCTTCCACCGACCACGGCCGTTTCGGCCGACCACCGCTGTACCTACCGACTACCGCAACGGCTCGGGTCTCGTGCCCGGGCCCAGGAGCCAAGCCTACGGGCGCCGGTCTCGGCTATGCGAACATCCGCACCCTAGAGAACAAAACGCGCCGAAGCCCCCCTGCCGTTCCCGGGCTCTTCCCGTGCTCGTTCACGCACTCTTAAGAGACGTGATCGGGCCGCTCGCGAGCCCGGTTCCCGACTAGGTGTTAGGCGGTGTCGTAGGCCACACTGGAGGGGCAACGACATAACAGATTGGAATTCGAGGTCGAGTGGACAGCCACCGGCCAACGGAGACCTTAGTGTCCGCGAGGACTGTTGGAGGGTTGGCCAGTGGACGACGTGCTGCGTCGGAGCCCGCTGTTCGCCGCGCTCGACGAGGAGGCCTCGGCCTCCCTGCTCAAGTCGATGACCGAGATCGTGCTGAGCCGCGGCGACGCCTTGTTCCATGAGGGCGACCCGGGTGACCAGCTGTACGTGGTGGTCGAGGGCAAGATCAAGCTCGGCCGCAGCTCGGGCGACGGCCGGGAGAACCTCACCGCGGTGATGGGCCCCGGCGAGATGTTCGGCGAGCTCTCCCTGTTCGACCCCGGGCCGCGCACCTCCACCGCCACCGCGCTGACCGCCACCAAGCTGCTCGCGCTCGGCCACGCCGAGCTCATGCCCTGGCTCTCGGCCCGGCCCGAGGTCGCCCGCGCCCTGCTCAAGGCCATGGCCCGGCGGCTGCGGCGGACCAACGAGACCCTGGCCGACCTGGTCTTCTCCGACGTGCCCGGCCGGGTGGCCAAGGCGCTGCTGGACCTCTCCACCCGCTTCGGCCAGCCGGCCGGCGAGGAGCAGGACGGCATCAAGGTCTCGCACGACCTGACCCAGGAGGAGCTCGCCCAGCTGGTCGGAGCCTCCCGGGAGACGGTGAACAAGGCGCTGGCCGACTTCGCCCAGCGCGGCTGGATCAAGCTCGAGGCCCGCGCCGTCGTCCTGCTCGACACCGTCCGCCTGGCCCGCCGGGCCCGCTGAGCGGCCCCGGACCAGGGGCCGCTCGCGGGCGCGTTCGCGGACGGCGCAGCCCGGAATCCGGAAAACCGGCGTACGCTGACGTAACACTTCGGTGAACGTTTGTAAGCCGAAATTCAGGCGGGGCCCACGGCCCGGTCAGTCGAACCGGGCCGGATCCAGATAGTGCAGCTGAGCCCGGACCGAGAGTTCGGCCGCCGGCCACAGAGCCCGATCGACCTCCGCGTACACCCGGCGCACCACCTCCGCGGCCGAGGAGTCACCCGCCGCGAGCGCCGCCTCGACCTGGGCCAGCCGCTCGGCCCGATGCCGTAGATAGAAGTCGAGCACGCCCACCGCGTCGTCGAGCACGGGCCCGTGCCCGGGCAGCACGGTGTCGAACTCGTGCCGGGCCGCGGACGAGCGGAGCGTGCGCAGCGAGTCGAGATAGTCCCCCAGCGTCCCGTCCGGATAGGCGACCAGTGTCGTCCCGCGGCCGAGCACGGTGTCGCCGGTCAGCACCGCCCGATCGGCCGGGAGCAGAAAGGAAAGGCTGTCGCCGGTGTGCCCGGGCGTGCCGACGACGCGCAGCTCGAGCCCGCCCGCGTCGACCACGTCGCCGTCCGCGAGGCCCTCCGAGCCCAGCCGCAGCGCGGGATCGAGCGCACGCACCGGAGCGCCGGTCAGTTCGGCGAAGCGCCGCGCCGACTCGGCGTGGTCCGGGTGACCGTGCGTCAGCAGGATCTGGGTGACGCGCGCGCCGAGCCCTTCGGCCGCCGCGACCACCGCCGCCAGGTGCCCTTCGTCCAGCGGGCCGGGATCCACCACCACCGCGGCGGAGGACCCCGGCTCGCACAGCACCCAGGTGTTCGTGCCCTCCAAGGTGTAGGGCGACGGGTTGGGCGCGAGGACCAGCGTGGCCCGCTCGGTCACGCTCAGTCGACTTCCACGACGAGCTCGACCTCGACCGGCGCGTCGAGCGGGAGCACCGCGACGCCGACGGCCGAGCGCACATGCACCCCGGCCTCGCCGAAGACGTGCCCGAGAAGCTCGCTCGCCCCGTTGACCACACCCGGCTGGGCGGTGAAGTCCGGGACGGAGGCCACGAAACCTACCACCTTCACGATCCGGCGCACCTTGGCCAGATCGCCCACCTCGGCCTTGATCGCGGCCAGCGCGTTCAGAGCGCAGCGCTGGGCCAGCTCCTTGGCCTCCTCCGGGCTCACCACCCCGCCGACCTTGCCGGTGGCCGGCAGCGCGCCGTCGACCGTGGGCAGCTGGCCGGAGGTGTAGACCAGCGAGCCGTTGCGCAGGGCCGGCACGTACGCGCCGACCGGCTTGGCCGGCTCGGGGAGCTTGAGGCCGAGCTCGGCCAGGCGCTCCTCCGGGTGCTTGCCGTCGGACATCAGGAGTCTCCCCCGCCGTCCGACACCGTGCGCTTCATGTAGGCCACCAGGTTCTCCGGGTTCGGGCCCGGCACGACCTGGACCAGCTCCCAGCCGTCCTGGCCCCAGTTGTCCAGGATCTGCTTGGTGGCGTGCACCAGCAGGGGCACCGTCGCGTATTCGAACTTCTTCGCCATGGGGCCTACCGTAACGCCTCACCCCGCCCGATCGTCTCTCGCAGCCCTACTCGGACGGACGCAGATCACGCGTCGGCGGGAACGAGCGCGCACCCGGGTTCGTCCCCGTTGGCGGCACTGAGCACGGGGCAAGGGTTACGCTCGGATGGTGACCAATGCCCGCTCCGACTCAGCCAGGGACTGGCCCGGCGTCCGCCTGCACGTGGTGACCGGGAAGGGCGGCACCGGCAAGACCACGGTGGCCGGCGCCCTCGCGCTCGCCCTGGCCGGCCGCTCGCCCAAGCGGCCCGGCGGCACCGGGCAGCCCGCCGCGCGCGTGCTGCTGGTGGAGGTGGAGGGAAGACAGGGCGTGGCCCAGCTCTTCGACGCGCCGCCGCTGCCCTACGAGGAGCGGCGCATCGCGGCCGTGCCCGGCGGCGGCGAGGTCTGGGCGCTGGTGATAGACCCGGAGCAGGCGCTGCTCGAGTACCTGGACATGTTCTACAAGCTCGGTCCGGCCGCCCGCGCGCTCAAGCGCTTCGGCGCGATCGACTTCGCCACCACCGTCGCGCCCGGCATCAGGGACGTGCTGCTGACCGGCAAGACCTGCGAGGCGGTGCGCCGGCGCTCGACCGAGGAGGGGCGCACCTTCCACTACGACGCGGTGATCATGGACGCGCCGCCCACCGGTCGGATCACCCGGTTCCTCAACGTCAACTCGGAGGTCTCCGGACTGGCCCGGGTCGGGCCGATCCGCAACCAGGCCGACGCGGTGATGCGGGTGCTGACCAGCGCGCAGACCGCCGTGCACTTCGTGACCCTGCTGGAGGAGATGCCGGTGCAGGAGACGTTGGACGGGATCGCCGGCCTGCGCGACGCCGGGCTGCCGGTCGGGGGGATCGTGGTGAACCAGGCCCGAGACGTGGTGCTGACGGACGATCAGCTCAAGCGCGCCGCCGGCGAGGGCGTGGACCGGGCCGAACTGGCCGCCGGCCTCGCCCCGGTCAAGCTGGACCAGCCGCCGATCGTGGACGCGCTCGCCGACCTGGCCACCGAGCACGCCCGCCGGGTGCTGCTCGAGCAGGAGCAGCGCGAGGCCCTGAGCGCGAACGAGGCGCCGATCTACGAGCTGCCGCTGCTGAACGAGGGCGTGGACCGGGTGGGCCTCGACCGGCTGGCCCGGGCGCTGCGCAGCCAGGGGGCGGCGTGAGGAAGCTCATGGGCGACTCGGTGAACCCGCCCTCGGGCCCGGACAGTGAGGTGGAAGCGTGACCGTGCCGACTGTGGCCGCGAACCTGGATCTCGACGCCCTGCTCGACGACCGCGGCAACCGGATCATCGTGTGCTGCGGCTCCGGCGGCGTCGGCAAGACCACCACCGCCGCGGCGTTCGCGCTGCGCGCGGCCGAGCGCGGCCGGGACGTGGTCGTGCTCACCATCGATCCGGCCCGGCGCCTCGCCCAGTCGCTCGGGCTGACCGAGCTGGACAACACCCCGCGCCCGGTGCAGGGGATCGACACCGCGGCCGGCGGACGTCTGCACGCGATGATGCTGGACATGAAGCGCACGTTCGACGACATCGTGGTCGAGCACGCGGACGCCGGCCGGGCGCAGCAGATCCTGGACAACCCGTTCTACCAGTCGCTCTCCGCCAGCTTCGCCGGCACGCAGGAGTACATGGCGATGGAGAAGCTCGGCCAGCTCTACGACAAGGGCGAATGGGACCTGATCGTCGTCGACACGCCGCCGAGCCGTTCCGCGCTCGACTTCCTGGACGCGCCGAACCGGCTCGGCTCGTTCCTCGACGGCAAGTTCATCAAGATCCTGTCGGCGCCGGCCAAGGTCGGCGGCCTCGGCGGCGCGTTCAAGCTGCTGACCGGCGGGGTGAGCCTGGTCACCGGGGCGCTCGGCAAGCTGCTCGGCTCCGGCCTGCTGGCCGACGTGCAGGCCTTCGTCAACGCGCTCGACACCATGTTCGGCGGCTTCCGCGAGCGGGCCGAGGCGACGTACCGGCTGCTCCAGGCGAAGGGCACCTCGTTCGTGGTGGTGGCCGCGCCGGAGCCGGACGCGCTGCGCGAGGCCTCGTACTTCGCCCGGCGCCTGGCCGAGGAGCGCATGCCGCTGGCCGGCCTGGTGCTCAACCGGGTGCACCCTCGGCTGACCGACCTGACCGCGGAGCGTTCCCTCGCGGCGGCCGAGCAGCTGGACGCCCCGGCGGATCCGCAGCACTCGAGCCCGCAGCACTCGCTGGCCGGAGGGCTGCTTCGGCTGCACGCGGAGCGGGTGGAGCTCAGCCGTCGGGAGACGAAGCTGGCCGACCGCTTCGTGGCGAGCCACCCGGGCATCAACCTGCTCCGGCTGCCCGCGCTGGCGGAGGACGTGCACGACCTCGCGGGCCTGCGGCTGGTGACGGCCGGGTCGGACGGCGCGGCCGCGTAGAACTCGGCCGCGGACCGGCTCAGCCCGCTCACCCCACCGGCGCGGGCTGTGCCAGGTCCTCGGTCAGCGCCTCGATCTCGGCCGCCTCGCGCTGGGCCGGCAGCATCTGGCCCGGCTCGGGCACGATCAGCATCGTGCCGGTGCGCTCGAAGTACGCGTCCCGCTTCTCCTCGAGCACCTGCCGCCAGGAGTGGACCTCCGGCCGGCGGCGCAGCAGCGCGCGCCGCTCACGCTCGGTCATCCCGCCCCACACGCCGTACTCGACACGATTGTCGAGAGCGTCGGCCAGGCACTCGGTGCGCACCGGACAGGTCGCGCACACGACTTTCGCCCGGTTCTGCGCCGCTCCCTGAACGAACAGCTCATCCGGGTCCATCCCCCGGCACCCCGCGACTATGGTCCAATCCTCAACCCACGCCATTTCCGGTGCAGTCCTCTCCGCACTCGAGGCTCCCCTTCGCCTCCTCATCCGCGTGACCGCCCCCGCGGAGTGAGGAAGCGGCTTCCGCACTAGCCGCATTGCTCACGTTCGACCTCGACCGTCCTGCTCGGACGGCCTGCCCGGTGCCGAGCGTCCCCGAGACCCTACGGTTTCGGTTTCCCTCAGTAAGCACGACAGTACGGAATGGCGACATCGCGCGACAGCCCCCATCCTGGTCAATCTCTGATGGCCCGTCCGGACTATGCGGCCTGTCGCAAGTGGGCCACAGTTCCGGCCTGCGGCCCCCAGGCCGCCCACGGGCGGGAATGGGAAAGTACCCTTTTGCCATGGTCAAGTCAGGGCGCGATTATTCCGGATTGGGCGGTTTCGGCCGCCTTATGTCCCATCTGGGCATATTCGTCGCGATCAGCGGTGCCGCGGGCCTGCTGATCGCGGGACTGGTGCTGCCCGGGGCCGCGGCCGCGGGGCTGACCGCCAAGTCCGCCTCGGACGGGTTCGAGAGCCTGCCGGTCGACTTCCAGACCCCCACGCTGCCGCAGCGCACCCAGATATTCGCCGCGGACGGCTCGGTGATCGCCACCACGTGGGACGACGACCTGGGCGGCAACCGGGTCGTGGTGCCCCTGACCAAGATCAGCTCGGCGATGCCGGAAGCCCTCGTGTCCATCGAGGACCAGCGCTTCTACCAGCACGGCGGCATCGACCTCAAGGGCACCCTGCGCGCCCTGGTCAACGACTCCTCCGGCGGCTCCCTCCAGGGCGGCTCCTCCATAGCCCAGCAGTACGTCAAGAACGTGCTCGAGGTCGAGGCCGGCGAGAACAAGGCGGCGCAGCAGGCGGCCGTCGCCGACACCCTGGACCGCAAGATCGTCGAGCTCAAGGACGCGATCGCGGTCGAGAAGCAGATGTCCAAGCAGGAACTGCTCGAGCGGTATCTGAACATCGTCTACTTCGGCAACGACTCCTACGGCGTGGAGACCGCGGCCGAGCGCTACTTCTCCACCTCCGCCGCGAAGCTCACCGTCCCGCAGGCCGCGCTGCTGGCCGCGATCGTGAACAGCCCGTCGATGTACGACCCGCTGCAGCATCCGGCCGAGGCGCTGGCCCGGCGCAACATCGTGCTCCAGGACATGGCCCTGCCGTCGCTGCACTACATCACCGCCGCGCAGGCCGCCAAGTACGCGAAGCAACCGCTCAACCTGAAGCCCACCACGCCGCACAACGGCTGCATCACCGCGCAGGGCTCCGCGGCGTTCTTCTGCAACTACGTCTACGAGACCTTCATCAACGACGCCGCGTACGGCGCGACGAAGGCCGCGCGCGAGGCGATGTGGAGCAAGGGCGGCCTGAACATCACCACCACGATGGTGCCCAAGAACGAGACCGCCGCCGACGCCGCCATCAAGAAATACGTCTACTCCACAGACAAGGTGGCCTCGGCGATGGTCGAGGCGACGCCCGGGACAGGCGCGATCGTCGCCATGGCCCAGTCCAAACCGATGGGCAACGGCGCAGGCCAGACCTATATCAACCTCACGTCCGACCCCGAACACGCCGGGACCAACGGCTTCCAAGCCGGTTCGTCGTTCAAGATCTTCGTCGGCCTCGCCGCGCTCGAGCAGAACATCAGCCCGAGCATGACCATCGACGCGCCGCACCAGATCCAGGACACCGGCACGACGTTCGCCGCGTGCGCCAACGGCCAGACCTCGGTGCCGTGGTCCGAGCCGGGTGAGACGAAGCCGTACTCGCCGTCGAATGACGACGACACCAACGGCCCGACGAACATGATCGACGGCTTCGCCAACTCGGTGAACACGTACTTCATCCGACTCGAGGAGAAGACCGGACTGTGCCAGCCCGCCACGATCGCCAAGTCCATGGGCGTGACCCAGGACAACGACTCGGGCGACGGCAAGGCACTGCTGCAGATCCCG
The DNA here is from genome assembly GCF_000504285.1 of Actinospica robiniae DSM 44927. NCBI lineage: Bacteria > Bacillati > Actinomycetota > Actinomycetes > Catenulisporales > Actinospicaceae > Actinospica > Actinospica robiniae. Next base: position 5,673,568 of record NZ_KI632511.1, read on the forward strand.
TCGTTCACCCTCGGCACCAACAACATCACCGTGGTCGAGATGGCCGAGGCCTACGCCACCCTCGCTTCGGGCGGCACCTACTGCCAGCCGTACGTGATCACAGCCGTGAGCGACAGTTCCGGCAAGCAGTACCCGGCGCAGGCCGAGAACTGCGCCAAGGTGCTCGACACGAACACGGTCAATGAACTGACGTACCTGCTCCAGGGCGTGGTCGAGCACGGTACGGCGAAGACGAGGGTCCCGCTGGACGGCCGTGAGGTTGCAGGTAAGACCGGCACGACCGACCTCGGCGTGGCCACCTGGTTCGACGGCTACACCCCGCAACTCGCCGCCGCGGTGTGGACGGGCTTCATCGACTGGAATTCCAAGTCGACGATGGCACGCATGCAGATCGGCTCCACGTACTACTCGGGCCAGGTCGCCGGCGCCTCGATCTCGGCGCCCATCTTCAACAAGGCCATGACGGCCGCCCTCGCCGGCACCACTCCCCAGGACTTCACCCCGCCAGTCGGCTTCGACAACAGCGGGAACGCCGGCCCCCCTCCCGGCGGGGCCAACGGAGGAGTCGGCGGGGCCAACGGCGGCAATGGAGGAAACGGCGCGAACGGCGGAAACGGGGGCAACGGCGGGAACGGGAACGGCGGCCTGTTCGGCGGCGTCTTCTAGCGCCCTGCACCGCTCCTGACAACACGTAGGGGCCGTACCGCTCGGCGGTACGGCCCCTACGGCGTGTCAGACGCCTGTTCTCCGGCTCAGCTCAGCGCGGCCTTCACCGCCGCCGCCACCCGCGAACCGTCGGCCCGGCCCGCCACCCGCGGCGTGAGCACCTTCATGACGGCCCCCATCGCCCGCGGCCCCTCGGCTCCGCTTTCCGCCACCGCGGCCGCGACCAGCGAGTCGAGCTCCTCGTCGGAGAGCGGCGTCGGCAGGTACTCGGCGATCACCTCGCCCTCCGCCTCCTCACGGGCGGCCTGCTCGGCCCGGCCCGCCCCGGCGAACGCCTCGGCGGCCTCGCGGCGCTTCTTGGCCTCCCGGCCGAGGACCTTGAGCACCTCGTCGTCGGTCAGCACGCGCGCGCTGGCGCCGGCGACCTCCTCGTTGGTGATCGCGGTCAGCGCCATCCGGATGGTGGCCGAACGCAGAGCGTCCCGCGCCTTCATCGCGGCGGTCAGATCGGCCCGGAGCCGATCCTTGAGAGTCGTCGTGGTCATGACACAAGAGTGTCATGAACCGGCTCCGGGAGCGTACGCAATTGTGCGCGACGGGCCCGAGCGCCGCTTCCCGCGGGCGAGCCGGGCTAGCATGGACCGGTGCGCAAGAAGATCGCGGTACCACTGGGCGTGGCGGCGGTCGGTCTGGCCGGCCTGGGCTACGCGGCGGGCGTGGAGGTCAACTTCTACCGGCTGCGCCGATTCGAGCTGCCGGTGCTCGAGCCGGGCAGCGATCCGATCCGGATCCTGCAGGTCTCGGACATCCACATGGTCCCGGGTCAGCGGCGCAAGCAGAAGTGGCTCAGGTCCCTGGCGGAGCTCGAGCCCGACCTGGTCGTGAACACCGGCGACAACCTCTCCCACCCCGACGCGGTCGGCCCGGTCCTCGACGCGCTCGAGCCGCTGCTGCGCGTCCCCGGCGTGTTCGTGTTCGGCTCGAACGACTACTACCAGGCCACGAAGCTGAACCCGGCGAAGTACCTGCGCAGGGGCGACCTCTCGCACGCCCCGCGCAAGAAGCGCGAGCAGAACGACTGGCAGCTGCTCGAGGCCGGCCTGGCCAAGCACGGCTGGCTCCAGCTGAACAACGCCCGCGGCGCCCTCGAGCTGGGCGGCCGCCGCTTCGCCTTCGTCGGCCTCGACGACCCGCACGTCAAGCGCGACCGCTACGAGCTGGTGGCGGGCGGCCCGGACATCGACGCCGAGATCACCCTCGGCGTGACCCACGCCCCCTACCTCAGGGCTCTGGACGCCTTCGCCGCGGACGGGATCCCGGTGATCCTGGCCGGCCACACCCACGGCGGCCAGCTGTGCATCCCCGGCTACGGCGCCCTGGTGACCAACTGCGACCTCGACACCGACCGGGTCAAGGGCCTGAACACCCACACCGCCCCCAACGAGCGCACGTCCTACCTCCACGTGTCGGCCGGCTGCGGCACCTCCCGCTTCGCTCCCGTCCGCTTCGCCTGCCCGCCGGAAGCCTCTCTGCTCACCCTCGTCCCCCGCCACTAGCCGCCCCCGCCGCCCGCCCGCCACCGCGTCGCCATACCCCACCGGACCCGCCGACGCCCGTCGTGAGCTGCGGCGCAGCGGAAGACGACAATGGATTTCCGGTTCAGCCGGACTCTCCGCTAAGCTAGCGGGGCACAGCCGGGGTGTAGCGCAGCTTGGTAGCGCGCTTCGTTCGGGACGAAGAGGTCGTGGGTTCGAATCCCGCCACCCCGACGCTGTTCAGGGCCAGTGACCTGCTTATGGTCACTGGCCCTGAAGTTTTCCAGCACCCCCATGCGCGGGGCTCAGTGCGGGTTTCCAAGGGCGGCTGCCTGATCAGGCAACCACGTCGCCGCGCAGGATTCGAGGGTCTGCCCGCAGACGAGTGGCAACAACGTCTCTCGCCGATGTCACAGACCATTTCGAAGCAGTGGTGGTCAGCGCCAGGTGAATCTCAGCTGGCCGTACGGGAGAAGTCGTTCGTCTTGAGCACCGTCCCCCACTGGCCGGTACCTGAGAGATTGTCTCCGCCCATCAGCAGCACTTCGATGTAGGCCGCGCCGCCCGCCTGATCAGCGGCCACGTTGATGGTGAAGGTCGCGTTGTTGGGGCCGCCGTTGCCGCAGACCCAGCCCTGGCCCGAGATGTCCTCGTTGAGGAACTTGCCGCCCGAGTCAAAGGTGTACACGGCCGTCCATCGGCATTCGCCCGCTTCGGCCCGGTCCGCACCGGTCAGGATGACGGATCGGTTGTAGAAGGTGGCCGTGCCGCTCGTATAGGTCGCGCCGGCAGACACTTTGAAGTTCACGACCGGGTACGTGGCGGCCTGGGCCGGCATCACGCTGGCAGACACCGCGGCGGAGGCGAGCGTGACGGCCGCGCCGACGCGGACGACGCGTCGACTTGGCAGCAAAACCTTCATGTAGAGACCCTTCATCGTGGGTGCGCAGCAGTCCGAACGGGAGGCGAGGCATGGGTCTCGACACCATCTTGACGTCCATTACCTGCACGTAGTGGCGTGGGCTCTCGCCACTTCAACGAGCCCTCCCGCCCCTGATCTTCCATGGCGGTTCAATCACCAAACATGCGAAGAACAGGTTTTGTGCATGCCCGCTAGACGATCTCGTTGTGCGCGCTCGGTTTCCGCGCCGTCCGCCCTGCTGCAGCACGCCCCTTGCGTGGGTTCATCAGTGGTCGTATAGCAGAATAGCGATATTTCAGCACCGGCGCCTCTCGCAACGCAGGACACGAATGCTCGCGGGCGGCAAGCGCCGAGGTCAACGCACCTGCGCGGCGGGGCTCGCTAGTTCGGCCTGGTGAAGCGCTTCGACATTCTGCGTGCTCCTTGGCCGGAAGCCGCAGCCTCAGCGGGAAGAAATCTTCGCGGCACGCTAGACCGCGCCGGTCGAGTCTGTATAGAGTGCGCGTCGAAGCGCTTCGACGATGACGTCCGAAGAGGGGGTGGCCCATGGCCGGACTTCGGATCACGAGCGCGCGCTTATCGAGAAACGGTTCCAGTCCCGAGCCGATCGGGCCACAGTGGTGCGGTCGCGGCACAGGGCTCTTCGAAGATGGAGACTTGTCGCCCCCGGTGCTCTCGCTTTCTCGGGCCGTGGGGACATTCCGGCACGAAAGCGATCGAAGACAGAAAGGTGACTCGCTATCCGGTGACGTCCGGCCGGCGGGTGCCGGCGGGTGGCCTGTGTCGCGGGTGCGGCGGTACAGCCTGAAGTCCGGGCCTGTGGGCGGGCGTCGAGCGCCATCGACATCGACAACCGTGCGTCGGAGCGTCAAGGCGCTTCGGCGATTGATCGACAGGATGTCCCGCCATGCTCATCTCCTCCTTACCGTTCGCGCCGGCCGGGCTCGAACTCGTGATCAAGCAGGCGTTCCGCCACGTGATGCAGGCCGAGGCCGGCATCTACGAGGGCGGCGCGAGCCTGGCCCAGATCTCGCATCTGCGGGACGTGGCCCGACGCAGCGACTCGACCTGGATCGCCGAGATCGGCTTCAACGTGGGCTACTCCACCATCGGGTTCCTGGAGAGCTCGCCGGAGACCAAGGTCGTCTCCTTCGAGCTGGATATGAGGCCGTGCGTGAAGCTGGCCAAGGAGTTCATCGACCAGCGCTATCCAGGACGGCACGAGCTGGTGATCGGCGACTCGCAGGTGACCGTGCCGGAGTTCGCCGATGCCGAGCGGGGCGGGAGCATCGGCTTCGACCTCGTCTTCATAGACGGCAGTCACGTGTACGAGGTCGCCGCTCACGACATCGACAACATCCGGCGGATCGCCGCGCACCGGGCCACGGTCGTGATGGACGACCTGACGCCGTGGTACCTGTGGGGCGCCGGGCCCACGCGGGCGTGGCACGAGGCCGTCGACGCCGGCAAGATCGAAGCGCTCGAGTACATCGTGGACGGGCGGATCGTCAGCGACATCGAGGGTCCGGCGGATCGCGCGTGGGCGGTCGGACGCTTCCGGTAGCCGCCGTCCAGCGGATGGTCAGCCGATCCGTGGTGCGTGGGCCCGGAACGCCTCCAGCGCGCCCTGGTCGTAGAGCACGAAGCTGACCTCTTGCACGTCGGTGTCGGTGGCGGCGACGGTGGCCAGCGCGATCCGGGCCGCGTCGTCGATCGGCCAGCCGTAGACGCCGGTGGAGATCGCGGGGAAGGCCACGCTCCGCGCGCCGAGTTCGTCCGCGACCCGCAGGGCATTGCGATGGCAGTCGGCGAGCAGCTCCGAGCGGTCCTCGGAACGCGCGTACACCGGTCCGACCGTGTGGATGACCCACTGCGCGGGCAGCCGGCCGGCGGTCGTGGCCACGGCCTGGCCGGTCGGCAGGCCGCCGCCGTAGTGCCCGGCGCGCAGCTTCCGGCATTCCGCCAGGATCTCCGGCCCGCCCTTGCGGTGGATCGCGCCGTCGACTCCGCCGCCGCCGAGCAGCGACGAGTTCGCGGCGTTCACGAGCGCGTCCGCGTGGACATTCGTGATGTCCCCCTGCATGAGTTTGATCACCGCTTTCGCCATGGCGAAAGGCTACGATGCCGGGCCGGCGAACCGCAGCAGTTTGAACGCACGCAATCCACTCGCGTGGCATGATCGATACCCGTGAGAGCAGTGGTTCAGCGCGTCACTTCGGCGAGCGTGCAGGTCGGCGACGAGACCGTGGGCGCGATCGACAAGCCCGGCTTGTGCGTCCTGGTCGGCGTGACGCACGAGGACACCCCGGCGACCGCGGCCAGGCTCGCCGAGAAGCTGTGGACGCTGCGGATCCTCGAGGACGAGCGCTCCTGCGCCGACCTCGACGCCCCGCTGCTGCTCGTCTCCCAGTTCACTCTCTACGGTGACGCGCGCAAGGGCCGCCGGCCGTCCTGGACCGCGGCGGCGCCCGGTCCGGTCGCCGAGCCGCTGTTCGACGCCGTCGTCAGCGCGCTGCGCGGGCTCGGCGCGACCGTCGCCACCGGCGTCTTCGGCGCCCAGATGCAGGTGGCGCTGACGAACGACGGGCCGTTCACCGTGCTGCTCGAAATCTAAGCCGGTCCCGAACTCCAGCGAAGGAGCACGTCATGGCGACCACCGCCGACGCGATACGCCCAAGCCAGCTGAGGATCCTCGTCGACGACTTCGCGGCGAGCTTCCGCTTCTACGAGTCGGTGCTGGGCCTCACCCCCCAGGACGGGCAGTCAGCCGGTCCGTACGCCTGCTTCAAGTTCGCCGACGGCGGCACCGATGTCGCACTCTTCGACCGCGCCGCGATGACCTCCGCCATCGGCACGACCGCCGACGACGGGAGCCTGCCGCCCCGCGGTTCGGCCGAGCACCTGGTGCTCGCCTTCCGGGTCGGCGATGTGGACACCGCGTACGCGTCGGCGGTGGCCGGGGGCGCTCCCGGCGTGTCCGAGCCCGCCGACCAGGCCGGCTGGGGCATGCGGGTCGCGCATGTCCGGGCGCCCGAGGGCACCTTGATCGAATTCTGCTCCTGGGACGGCTGACCGGGACGGCGGAGCGACCCCGGCGTCACGGACCGCTGCGGGTCCGGGGTACCGTGCTAAGGCACGTTCCGGGTCCTAGTGGAGGTCGAGTCGGATGGCGGTGCTTCCCGAAGCGGCCGGTCGGTGCCTGAGCGCGGGGTGCGGTCCGGCCTCTCCGCTCACCCTGAACCAGGTCTTCACCGGCTGGAAGTTCGATCCCGCGATGCTGGCCGTGCTGCTGCTCGGCGTGGCCGGCTACATCTACGGCGTGCGCAAGTACCGGCGCGAAGTCGGCCGCTGGCCGCTGGCCCGGACGGTCTGCTTCATCATGGCCGCGCTGCTGTTCACCCTGGCCACCATGTCCTTCATCGGCTCGTACGCGCTGGTGCTGTTCTGGGACCGGGCGCTGCAGAACGCGCTGCTGCTGATGACGGTGCCGTTGTTCCTGACCTGCTCGGCGCCACTCACCCTGGCCACCACCGGCGACGGCCGCGGAGCCGCGCTGGTCTCCCGGATCATCGCCTCGAAGCCGCTGAAGGTCCTCACCTTTCCGGCCGTCGTCTCGATCATCCTGCTGGTCACGCCGTACCTGCTGTACTTCAGCAGCTGGTACCGGGTCTCCCTGACGAACGGTTTCGTCGACGAGACGCTGCACCTCGAACTGATCGCGATCGGCTTCCTGTACTTCTGGAGCCGGGTGCAGATCGACCCGGTGCCGCGCCGCTTCTCGCACATGATCTCGGTGTGGATCAGCTTCGTGGAGGGGATCGGCGACGCGGGCGTGGCCATGATCCTGTGGCTGGGCAACGGCCTCGTCGCCGGCTCCTACTACGCCTCGCTCAGCACCCTGCCGCACGACCAGCTCTACGCCCCGCTGAGCCTTGGCGCGCACTCCGGGCTGGCCTGGAACCAGGCCATCGGCGGCGCGGTGTTCTGGATCGTCGGCGACCTCACCAGCATCCCGCTGCTCGGCGCGCTCTGGCGCGGCCTGCGCCGCGAGGAGCACGCACGCGGCGAGGTGCGCGACGACGAGCTCGAAGTCGTCGCCGTCGAGTACGCGCCGGGCGACGGCTCGGCCCAGGAGCGGTTCCGGCCCTGGTGGGAGACGGACCCGGAGCTCGCGGGCCGCTTCGGGGCCGTCGACTCCGAAGAGTCGACGGCCTGATCCCTCGCATAGTTCCTAGCTCTGCTCGGCCGATCCGCCGGTCGCGCCGTCGTTGGACGGGGTGCTGACCACCGGACTGGCCGCCGGCGCCCCGGGTGATACCCCGGAACCGTTGGTGGGGACGTCGGACGAGGGCGGTGGTGGTGGCGGCGGCGGCGCGCTGCTGCTCGTGGACGGCGGCGTGGACGGGGAGTCCGGCGCCGCTGCGCTCGTGGTCGCGGGCTGCGGCGTGGGCGTCGTTTCCGGCTTGGGCAGCGGGTAGGCTCCGCGGGCGTAGACGTCCGTGACGTACACCGTCGCCCCGCAAGCCGCTTCCAGCGTCACCGGCGAAGTCAGGCTCGTCGCCGTCACCAGGTAGCTGAGCTGGTACTTGCCCGAGGCCGGCGACGCGCTCCCGGGAGACGTCCCGCCGGGCTCGCCCGACGCGCCGCTCGGCCCGCCGCCCGTGCCCGAACCGGCCGGAGCCCCGCTCGTCCCCGGCGCCGGACAAGCGTCCGGCGCCCAGGCGAACTGGAAGTCATAGCCCTGACCCGCCTGGAGCACGAGCACCGTGCCCCAAGTCGGCACCTGCGGGAGCTGCGAGCCGTCCGAGGCGTTATGCCGCAGCAGCACCACCGAACTCGCCGCGTTCGCCGTGGCATTGGCGACCTGGAGCACCGGCGGACCGGCCACCGCGCACGGGTGTTGCGCCACCGCCTCGACATGGCCGTAGGAGACACCGCCGATCACCGAATCCACGGAGTCCACCGTGATCAGATCTGCCGCGGTGCACGCTGCGACCTTGGTACCCGCCAGCGCCGAAGGCGTGGCCGTCACGTCGCCCGGGCCGATGGCCGGGCCCTTGCGCCCGGCCATCGGCCGCACCGTGCGCACCTGGCCGTGGCCGTCCGGAGTGGCTGTGACGCCGCTCGAGGGCGTCGAATCGCCGCCGCCCAAGCCCACCACGCTGGTGAGTACGGGCACGATGTCGAAGCTGTTGCCGGTGACCACGCTGACCGCCATCGCCATGAACAGCACGCCGGCGCTGCCCGCCATCACGGTGCGGCGACGCTGTCTGGCCTTGGCCTTGCGACGGATCCGGGCCAGGCCCGCCCTCGGCGGCCCCGCCGTGCCGATCTCCGCCACGCTGCGCTGGAGCGCCGTGGCGAGGTCCGCCGGATCCAGCGGCGCCGCCGCCCGGCGCCGTCCGCCGCCCGCACCCCCGGAGCGACGCGGCGGCCCCTCCCGGGACGCGCGCTCCTCGTTCATCACTGCTCCTCCAGCCGGCTGCGCAGGGCCTCGATGCCCCGTGAGCCGTAGGCCTTCACCGAACCGATGGAGAGCCCGAGTGCCGAAGCCACCTGAGCCTCCGTCATGTCCGAGTAGTAACGCAGGACCAGTACTTCGCGCTGCCGCCGCTGCAGGCCGCGCAGCGCCTTGATCAGCGCGTCCTTCTCCAGGGCCGCGTACGCGCCCTCCTCCGCGCTCGCCGCGTCCGGCATCGGCTTGGGCAGCAGCTTGAGCCCGAGCAGCCGCCGGCGCAGGGTCGAGCGGGAGAGGTTGACCACGGTCTGGCGCAGATAGGCGAGCAGCTTGTCCGCCTCGCGCACCCGCGCCCGGGCGCCGTGCACCCGGATGAACGCCTCCTGCACCACGTCCTCGCAGGACCCGATGTCGTCGAGCAGCAGCGCGGCGAGGCGCAGCAGCGAGGTGTAGTGGCGCTGGTAGGTCTCGGTCAACAGATCGGTCGTCACATCGACGTCAGTCGCCACCGCACCTCCCGTCGGAGCCGGGCGCGGCCGTATGGCGAAGGGCGGCGACGGACAGAACCCTTCGGACGCGGACAGAGTCACGACAGTTAGACATATGGAACCCACCGACCGTTGTACCCCATTCGAGTGCTCTTGGGGATGGACTGTCGGGGGCTTCCACGAGTGCCAAGGATGGCACCGGCATCCGCCCGCGCGCGCCCGGACAAGAGAAAAACCCCCCGCAGGAGTGAACCGGCGGGGGGTTGGACGCAGGGCGCTGATCTCGGCTAGATCTCCGTCAGCTCCGCGGCGATCAGCTCGGCGATCTGGGCGGTGTTCAGCGCGGCGCCCTTGCGCAGGTTGTCCCCGCACACGAACAGCTCGAGCTCGTTCGGCTCGTCCAGCGACTGCCGGATCCGCCCGACCCAGGTCGGGTCGGTGCCGACCACGTCGTTGGGCGTGGGGAACTCGCCGTTGGCCGGGTCGTCGCACAGCACTATCCCCGGCGCGTCCCGCAGCACCGCGCGGGCCTGGTCCGCGGTGATCTCGCGCTCGAAGGAGGCGTGCACCGCCAGCGAGTGGGTGGTGATCACCGGCACCCGCACGCAGGTGGCCGAGACCTTCAGCTCCGGCAGGCCGAGGATCTTGCGCGACTCGTTGCGCACCTTCAGCTCCTCGGAGGACCAGCCGTCGTCCTTGAGCGAGCCGGCCCACGGCACCACGTTCAGCGCCAGCGGCGCCGGGAACGGCCCGAGGTCGCCGACCGCGCGGCGCAGGTCACCCGGGGCGGTGCCCAGGTTCGGCGTCGCGGAGACCTTGGCCAGCTGGTCGCGCAGCGTGTCGATGCCGGCCTGCCCGGCGCCCGAGGCCGCCTGGTAGGAGGAGACGACGAGCTTGGTCAGCCCGAACTCGGCGTGCAGCGCGCCCATCGCCACGATCATCGAGAGCGTGGTGCAGTTCGGGTTCGAGATGATCCCGCGCGGACGCTGCCGCGCCGCCGCCGGGTTGACCTCCGGCACCACCAGCGGGACGTCCGGGTCCATCCGGAACGCGCCGGAGTTGTCCACCACGACCGCGCCGCGCGCCGCCGCGACCGGGCCCCACTGCGCCGAGACCTCGTCCGGCACGTCGAACATCGCGACGTCCACGCCGTCGAAGGCCTCTTCGCTCAGGGCCACCACCGGGATCTGCTCGCCGCGCACGGTCAGCAGCTTGCCCGCCGACCGGGCCGAGGCGATCAGCCGGATCTCGCCCCAGACGTTCTGCCGGGTGGAGAGGATCTCGAGCATCACGGTGCCGACGGCACCGGTGGCGCCGACCACGGCGAGGGTCGGCAGCTTCTTCGTGTACTGGTTCATGACGCTACCTCGCTAGCGCTCGGTCGGCGCATTCGCGCAGGCACTGTGCTCATCGATTCACTCGCAAGCTCGTTCATGGCTATCGGCCCGTCCCGGCGTAGACCACGGCCTCGTCGTCCGTGTCGAGGTCGAAGGCGGTGTGGATGGCCGCGACCGCCGGCTTGACGCTGTCCGCGCGGCAGACCACGGAGATGCGGATCTCGCTGGTGGAGATCATCTCCGCGTTCACCCCGGCCTGGGCGAGGGCCTCGAAGAAGGAGGCGGTCACCCCGGGGTGCGACTTCATGCCGGCGCCGATCAGCGAGACCTTGGCGATCTGGTCGTCGTAGGCCAGCGAGTCGAAGCCGATGTGCTCCTTGAGCTTGTCCAGCAGGCTCATCGCCTTGGCCCCGTCGGTCTTGGGCAGGGTGAAGGAGATGTCGGTCAGGCCGGTCGCGGCGGCGGAGACGTTCTGCACCACCATGTCGATGTTGATCTCGGCGTCGGCCACGGCCCGGAAGATGCGGGCGGCCTCGCCCGGCTTGTCCGGGACGCCGACCACGGTGATCTTCGCCTCGCTGGTGTCGTGGGCGACCCCGGCGATGATCGCCTGCTCCATCTCGGCTCCTTCGGCGGTGTTGCGGATCCAGGTGCCCTCCAGCGTGGAGAAGGAGGACCTTACGTGAATGGGGACGTCGAACCGGCGGGCGTATTCGACGCAGCGCAGATGCAGGATCTTGGCGCCGGACGCGGCGAGCTCGAGCATCTCCTCGTACCGGACGGCCGGCAGCTTGCGCGCGGTCGGGACCAGGCGCGGATCGGCGGTGTAGACCCCGTCCACGTCGGTGTAGATCTCGCAGACCTCCGCGCCCATGGCGGCGGCCAGCGCCACCGCGGTGGTGTCCGAGCCGCCCCGGCCGAGCGTGGTGATGTCCTTGGTGTCGTGCGAGACGCCCTGGAAGCCGGCCACGATCGCGATCGCGCCCTCTTCCAGCGCCTTGTGGATGCGGCCCGGGGTGACCCGGATGATCCGGGCCCGGTTGTGCACCCGGTCGGTGATGACCCCGGCCTGGGAACCGGTGAAGGAACGGGCTTCGACCCCGAGCGACCCGATCGCCATCGCCAGCAGCGCCATCGAGATCCGCTCGCCGGAGGTGAGCAGCATGTCCAGTTCGCGGCCTTCCGGCAGCGGGGACACCTGCTGGGCGAGGTCGATCAGCTCGTCGGTGGTGTCTCCCATGGCGGAGACGACGACCACGACCTCGTTTCCGGCGCGCTTGGCCGCGACGATCCGCTTGGCTACGCGCTTGATGCTCTCCGCATCGGCCACCGAGGAGCCACCGTACTTCTGTACGACAAGGCTCACCGTGAGCTCCAAACTCTCTCGTGCGCCCCGGGCCTACTGACCCGGCGACGCCTCTCCCGGCCGCGCACGTCTACTGGCGTGCTCCGACGAACCGAGAGGCGCGCCCATCGTATCCGGCCTGGCGTCGGGATGTCCCGTTCGTTCCGCCTGGTGGGCGCCGCCGCCTCGGCCGGGCCGGCGGGGGCGGCGTTCGCGAGCGACGCCGGGTTACCCAGTGCGACGACTCCGTAATGCTGAGTGGCTCAGGTCCCCTGCAGCCGGGAGCCGGCCACGATCGAGTGCAGCGCGCGCAGGGCGGCCGAGGCGGCCGGGCCCCAACCGGACAAGTACGAGAACTGCCACCACCACAGCGCTTCGGTCTCGCGCCCGGCCCGGAAGTGGGTCAGGCCGTGCGCCAGATCAGCCACGGTGGAGGCGAGATCGTCCGAGATCCGCCTGGTCTCCACCTCGGTGGGCACCGCGAGCGGGTCGAACACCTCCCGGTAGCTGTCGCAGGGGTCGAGCAGCAGCGCGAGCTGGTCGCGCAGCTCGTCGAGGTCCGGGTCCGGACCCGGGTCCTCCTCGAACCGCTCCTCCGGGATGACGTCCGCGATCGCGCCGAGGCGGCCGCCGGCCAGCAGCAGCTGGGACACCTCGAGCAGCAGCATGGAGACGGCCGAGGCCGCGGCCTCGCCGCGGGCCACCGCGCGGACCGCCACCAGGAAGGACTCCACCTGGTCGGCGATGGCGGAGGTGAACTCGGCCAGATCGTCGTCCAGCGTTGCGATATCAGCCATCGATCTTCCTTCTTCCGGCGAACGCGCGGCCCAGGGTGACTTCATCGGCGTATTCGAGGTCCCCGCCCACCGGCAGGCCGGAGGCGAGCCGGGTCACCCGCAGCGTGCCGTCCGCGGTCAGCGGCCTGACCATGCGGGCCAGGAAGCTGGCGGTGGCCTCGCCTTCCATATTGGGGTCGGTGGCCAGGATCAGCTCGGTCACCACGCCGTCGGCGAGCCGGGCCATGAGTTCGCGTACCCGCAATTCGTCCGGTCCGATCCCCTCGATCGGGGAGAGCGCGCCGCCCAGCACGTGGTAGCGCCCGCGGAACTCGCGGGTCTTCTCGATCGCGACCACGTCCTTGGACTCCTCGACCACGCACAGCACGGTCGGATCCCGGCGCTCGTCCAGGCAGATCCGGCAGCGTTCGCCGGCCGCCACGTTCCCGCAGACCTCGCAGAAGCGCACCGTGTCCTTAACCCGCACCAGCACCTCGGCCAGCCGCTTGACGTCCACCGGATCGGTCTGGAGCACGTGGAAGGCTATCCGCTGGGCGCTTTTCGGCCCCACGCCGGGCAGCCTGCCCAACTCGTCGATCAGGTCCTGGACCACGCCCTCGTACATGCCGATCCTTCTTGTCGATTCGCCCGAGGGCCTAGAAGCCCAGCGGGAACGAGGCGCCGCCCGGGCCGCCGAGGCCGCCGCCCTGGCCCAGCTGCGAGAGCGGGCCGAGCTTGTCCTGCTGCAGCGCGTCGGACTTCCGGTTCGCGTCGTGGATGGCCGCGATGATCAGGTCGGCAAGGGTCTCGGTGTCCTGCGGGTCGGCCGCCTCCGGCGAGATCTTCAGACCCTTGATCTCGCCGAGTCCGCTGACCGTGGCCTCGACCAGGCCGCCGCCGGCGCTGCCGGTCACCGTCTGCTCGCCCAGCTCCTGCTGCGCCGCCAGCATCTGCTCCTGCATCTGCTGGGCCTGCTGGACCAGCGCTCCCATGTCGAATCCTTCTGGAAACACCGTCGTCGCTCCCTTGTCTTCCGTGCGGCGGCCGCGGGAGGCGGCCGGTCCCTGTCTCGACGAGCCTACGGGGCCCGGAGCTTGTGCGGCTGCGGGCGGCCCGTCTCAATCAGTGCCCTGCATCTCCTCGAGCAGGTTGGCGCCGAGCTCCCGAACCAGCAGGTCGCGGGCCGAGGGACCGGGGCCGAGGCTGACCGCGGCCCGGTCGTCCATCCGCACCAGACCCGCCTCGAACGGGTCCTCCTCCTCGGCCGGCTCGGGCGCCGTGGCGAGGGGTGGCCTGGACTGGGCCGGCGGCGCGGTGGCGGCGGACACGGCCGAAGAGACGTTCGGAGCCGGGGGCATGGCCGGGGCCGCGGCGGAGCCGGCGGCGTACGGCGCGCCCGGAGCGGGCCGGTCCGGCGGCGGATGGGTCGGGGGCGTACCCGGCCCGTCGATGCGCGCTTCGGGGCCGGCCGCGGGCATCGCCGACGCGGGCGCGGCGGCCTGCGGCGCAGCGTTCTGCGACGGGGCGCCGAAACCGCCGGAAGCCGGGCCCGCACTCGGATTCTGGGCGGCCGGACCCGAGCCGAAGCCCTGGCTCGCCGGACCCGGTGCCGCCGGGCCGCCGGACCCGAAGCCCGGGCCGCCGTGCCCCGGCCCGCCGCCCGGCCCGAATCCCTGGCTCTGCCCCGATCCCGACCCGGCGCCCGGATCGACGAGCGCGTCGATCCGCCACTCGCCGCCGAAGATCTGGCGCAGCACCTGACGCAGCGTCTCCTCGCGGTTGGACCCGGCGAAGCTGTCGCGCAGGCCGGCGCTGTTGAAGCCGATCTGCAGCACCCGCCCCTCGACCCCGACCACGTTGGCGTTGGCCGAGATCATGGTCCAGGCGACCCGGCTCTGCGACTTCACCAGCTCGAGGATCTCGGGCCAGCGGGCGCGTATGGCGGACACGTCGCCCGCGGGCGCGGGCGACGCACTCGGCGCGGGGCCGGCGGACGGCGCCGCCGCGGCGGGGGCGGCCGGGGCCGCGGGCTCGCGCCACGGTGCGGCGCCGAGCGTCGAGGAGGGCGGGGCGGGAGCCGGCGGCGCCGGGGCCGGCGCGGCCATCGCGGCGGGCACCGGGGCGGCCGCGGCGGGCTGCGCCGGGGGTTGCTCGGCCGCGGCGCCCGGCGCGGGCACGTACCCGGCCGGAGCCGCCGCCGCGGTGGCGCCGAAGCGCTCGAGCCGTTCCAGCCGCGTCGCCATGGCCCGGGCGGAATCCTCGGCGCCGGGCAACAGGATCCGCGCGAAGACGAGTTCGAGCAGCAGCCGGGGCGCGGTGGCGCCGCGCATCTCGGTGAGCCCGGTGTTGGCCAGGTCCGCGGCCCGGGAGAGCTCGGCCTGGCCGAAGCCCGCGGCCTGCTCGGACATCCGGGCCATCCGGTCGGCCGGCACCGAGATCAGGCCCTTGCCCGCGGCGTCCGGCACCGCCTGCAGGATGAGCAGGTCGCGCAGCCGCTCGAGCAGGTCGCCGAGGAAGCGGCGCGGGTCGTGCCCGCCCTCGACCACGCGGTCGACGATCTCGAACGCGGCGGCGCCGGAGCGGGCCGCGAGCGCGGAGACCGCCTCGTCGAGCAGCGCCGAGTCGGTGTAGCCGAGCAGCGCGGCGGCGGCCTGGTAGCTCACGCCGTTCTCGTCCGCGCCGGCCAGCAGCTGGTCCATGACCGAGAGGGAGTCGCGCACCGACCCCGCCCCCGCCCGCACGACCAGCGGCAGCACCTCGGGCTCGACCTTGATCTGCTCCTGCTCGCACAGGTGCGCCAGGTAGTCGCGCAACGTGCCGGGCGGGACCAGCCGGAAGGGGTAGTGATGCGTACGCGAGCGGATGGTGCCGATGACCTTTTCCGGCTCCGTGGTCGCGAAGATGAACTTGAGGTGCGGCGGAGGCTCCTCGACCACCTTGAGCAGCGCGTTGAACCCGGCCGAGCTCACCATGTGGGCCTCGTCCAGGATGTAGATCTTGTAGCGCGACTCGACCGGCGCGAAGAACGCCCGCTCGCGCAGATCCCGCGCGTCGTCCACACCGCCGTGCGAGGCCGCGTCGATCTCGATCACGTCGAGCGACCCCGCCGCCCCGCGGGCCAGGCCCACACAGGACCTGCACACGCCGCACGGCGTCGGCGTCGGCCCCTGCTCGCAGTTCAGGCAGCGCGCCAGGATGCGCGCGCTGGTGGTCTTGCCGCACCCGCGCGGCCCGCTGAAGAGATAGGCGTGATTGACCCGCTGGTTGCGCAGCGCCTGCTGCAGCGGTCCGGTCACGTGCTCCTGCCCGATGACCTCTTCGAAGGTCTCGGGGCGATACCGGCGGTAGAGCGCTAGCGACACGCTTGTGAGCCTAGCCGCTTCCGCCGACAACAATGCGAAAGACCCCTCGCGCACCCGCCAGAGCCTGCCTACCCTTGCTGCATTCCTGCCCTGGGGGGGTTCGGTGGGATGACGCCACACGAGGGGTCCGGGAACAGGATAGCCCAGAAATCAGAGTGGCGGAGCACCCCCGATCGTCGGGTAAGCTACCCCACGGAGGATTCGCCTAGTGGCCTAGGGCGCACGCTTGGAAAGCGTGTTGGGGGCAACCCCTCACGAGTTCAAATCTCGTATCCTCCGCCCCAGGGACAGCCCCTGACCTGCGAAAGCAATGGTCAGGGGCTGTTTCGTCAATGGGCCGAAAACCGCCCGGGGCCGGCCCCGAAGGTGGCATGGCGCACCATCGCGGTTGCGCGCGCGGCGGCGGTCGCGGGATTCTGGCAGACATACTCAAGGCTTCGGCAAAGGCAGTGCGGCGGGTCGGAAGGGCAACGGTGATCTTCAAACGAGTCGGTGAGGGCCGTCCCTACCCCGAGCACGGCCGCACCCACCGCGGCTGGGCCGAGGTCTCGCCGCGCCAGATCCGGCTCGACCAGCTCGTCACCACCAAGCGGCAGCTGGACCTCGACGCCCTGCTCGCCGACGACTCCACCTTCTACGGCGACCTGTTCGCCCACGTGGTCAAGTGGCACGGCGAGTTCTACCTGGAGGACGGCCTGCACCGGGCCGTGCGCGCGGCGCTGCAGCAGCGCACAGTACTCCATGCGCGCGTACTTGACCTCGATCTGTGAATACTTCAGGTATCCGCTCGGGTACGTTCCGTACATGGACGCGAACACCCCGCCGGAGGATCAGGACCCTTACGCCGTCGCGATGCCGGCCTCGGAACACGCCGTACGGCCGCCCGGCGAGATCGGCGGCAAGAGGTTCCGGGTGGGCCTGGACGCGCCCTACGTGCCCTTCCGAAACCGCACCCGGCGCCGCCGCCGGACCATCGGGTTCGTATTGTCCGGACTGCTGATCACCGGCGTAGGCGCGTACGGCCTGGTCAACCTGGTCACCGCGCCGTCCTCGGGCACCGACGCCTGCAAGGCCGGCTCGGTGCGCGCGGCCGACCCGCCCAGCACCGCCGCCACGCCCCCGGTGTCCGGTGCGGCGCTGTCCTCCGACGGCACACCCAAGTTCACCCTGAACGTCTACAACTCCACCGACCGCCGCGGTCTGGCCGCCAACACGGCCAACCAGCTCAAGCTGCGCGGCTTCGTCATCGGCCAGGTCACCAACGACCCGTTGAAGTCGAAGCTGGCCGTCTCGGCCCAGGTCCGCGGCGCCAAGTCGAACCTCGACGAGCTGCGCCAGGTCGCGGCGGAGGTGCCCGGAGCGCAGATCCGGACCGACAACCGGACGGACCCGAGCGTGGACCTGGTGCTGGGCAACGGCTTCGCCGACCTCGCCAGCACCGAGCAGGCGGACGCGGCGCTCCGCGCGGCGGTCGCGATGGCCAACGCGAGCGCGCACGCCGAGGCGGCCCCGGACTCCGGGTGCGCGCAGTAGGGCCGTAGGAGGCGCCTTACGGCCATTCGAGATGACGAGCCGCCAGATCCGAGCTCGCCGGGAAGCATGAGAGCCGGTATCCCCATCAAGGGGCTACCGGCTCTCATCAGCGGTGACGGGGGGATTTGAACCCCCGGTGGCTTGCACCACAAACGCTTTCGAGGCGTTCTCCTTAGGCCGCTCGGACACGTCACCGGGGAGAACACTACCCGATGGGGCGCCTGGAGGCGAAAAACTTATCCAGCAGCGCCGCCGACTCCTCCGCGAGGATGCCCGGGACCACCTCAGGGCGGTGGTTCAGGCGCTGATCACGCGGCAGATCCCAGAGCGAGCCGACCGCGCCGGCCTTCGGATCCGCCGCGCCGTAGACGATCCGCTCGACCCGGGCCAGCACGGCGGCGCCGGCGCACATGGCGCAGGGCTCGAGGGTGACCACGAGGGAGGCGCCGGCCAGCCGCCAGGAGCCCACGGCCCGGCCGGCCTCGCGCAGCGCGAGCACCTCCGCGTGGCCGACGGGGTCGCCCTCGGCCTCGCGCACGTTGTGGCCGCGGCCGAGCACCCGGCCGTCGCGGTCCACCACCACGGCGCCGATGGGCACGTCGCCGCCGGCCGGGGCGAGCCGCGCCTGCGCCAGGGCGCCGGCCATCCAGCCCGCGTACCGCTCGACCAGCCAGGCCGGCAGGGCACCGGGGCGCGCCGCGCCCCTCGGACCGCCGGGGCCCGGCTCGGGCCCGGCCGGCCCGGTAGCGGTCAGCGGACCGCCTCGAGCTCCTCGGCCGCGCCGAGCACCCCGGCGATCTCGGCCAGCGCGTCGGCCGGGACGAGGCGACCGCCGCACAGCGCGATCAGGTCCTTGGCGCTGAGCCCGAAGTCGGCGAGCAGGTTGGCGTCTCCGGCGGGACCGCTCGGCGCGGCCGGACCGGTGTACTCCTCCTCGTCGACGGCGACCTCGTCGAGCTCCTCGGCCCCGTCGAGGTCCACCTCCGCGTCCTCGTCGTCGTCCTCGTCGTCCGCCTCCGCCTCGGCGTGCGGGACCGGCTCGAGCGGCGTGCCGTCCGGGGCGAGCGGAGGCAGGGAGTCCGCGGTGAGCAGGTCCGCGTAGCCGGACCGGCGCACCGCCGCCAGGTCCCCGGCGAACACCCGGGGATCCTCGTCGATATCAAGCCGGACCAGGGCGAACCACACGTCCTCCTGCTCGAGCAGGAGCACGGCGGTGTCCGGTTCCTCGTCCTCGGCCGCCTCGCGGATGAACTCGACGAGGCCCATGCCGTCGTCGACCTCGTCCAAGTCGACATCACGCGCCTGCCATTCGTCCGCGTAGCGCGCTAGCAGAGCTGCGAAATAGGCCACGACCTGCCCACTCTCCCCTCACTCCGACGTACTCTTCTTCACTGCCCGCGGCACCTCGCGACGACGCGGGCCCACTTCAGTATCCGTCCACCGTGTCGTATCCCGGGCGCACGCAATCAGTGAACTGGCGTGCGAATCCGATGCGCCCAGCCAAGTGTGCCACCAGGTCGGTCAATCGCAGCGCTCGTTCATCCAACAGCTGCTCGCAGGCCAGTCCGAGCTCGAAGGAGTCGAGACCGAGGTCTGCGAACAGCTCCTCGTCCCCGGCCGGCCCCGAGCCGTCCGCGAGTTCCGGCGCGAGCCGGTCGAGCACCTGCCGGGCCACCGCGTCGTCCTCGGCCGCGGAGCGCTCGGAGATGAACAGCAGCTCCCGGCCGCCGACCAGCCGCAGCGCGATGAAGTACTCGTCGCCGAGGCCGAGCAGGCCCAGGATCGGGCCCTCGGACAGTTGCTGGCGCACGGCCGCCGCGAACAGGTCGAGGTCGGCGCCGACGTGCGGGGGCAGCGGAGCCGCCGCCCAGCGGCCGTCCTCCTGGAAGACGACCACCGCGAAGTCGACGAGGCTCTCGTCGAACGAGGCCTGCCCGGCCAGTGCCATCCGCGTCCTTCCGGCCTCTCGCGCCGCCCGCGCCCCGCCGTCGCCGACGGGGTCTGCTCACTGGCATCGTCGCAGAAAGAGGCGCGCGGCGGCACTGGTTGCGGCGCATGGAGTGCGCCGCAGGACGCAGATCAGTCGGGCGGGTCAGTACCGGAACGTACGGAGCAGCCTGGCGTGCATCTCCTGAGCCTTGGCCCGGCGCGGCGCGACCCGCCTGCGCAGCTCGCGCGCCTCGGCCAGCTCGGCCAGGAATATGGCCCGGCGCATGCCCCGCTCCGGTGGCGCGGCGGCCTCATCCCCCTGAACGTTCCTCGTCTTCGCCGTGCCGCCCGTCTGCCCGCCCTTGTTCCGCGGTCCCGTCGTACTCATCGTCACCTCGCCTGGTACTGGCGATATCGATTCGTGATCTTCCCTCTTCGACCCTACCGCGCTCAGCCCAGAGGGCAAGCCCGAAGCGCGCCACCTGCGGGGCCGTAGACTCTTCGGCATGCGCATCCACGTCGCCGACCACCCCCTGATCGCCCACAAGCTCACCACGCTGCGCGATCGGCAGACCGACTCGCCGACCTTCCGCCGGCTAGCGGACGAACTCGTGACGCTGCTGGCGTACGAGGCGACCCGGGACGTGCGCGTCTCCCCGGTGGAGCTCGAGACGCCGGTGGCCGCCACCCAGGGCGTCCGGCTGACCTCGCCCAAGCCGCTGGTGGTGCCGATCCTGCGAGCCGGCCTCGGCATGCTCGACGGCATGGTCCGGCTGCTGCCCACGGCCGAGGTCGGCTTCCTCGGCATGGTGCGGGACGAGGGCACCCTGACCCCGTCCACCTACGCCACCCGCATGCCGGACGACCTGGCCGGGCGCCAGTGCTACGTGCTCGACCCGATGCTGGCCACCGGCGGCACCCTGATCGCCGCGGTGAACCTGCTGGCCGACCGCGGCGCGGACGACATCACCGCGATCTGCCTGCTGGCCGCGCCGGAGGGCATCGCCACGATGGAGAAGGCGCTGGGCGACTGCCGCGTGCCGGTGACCATCGTCACAGCGGCCATCGACGAGCGGCTCAACGAGCAGGGCTTCATCGTGCCGGGCCTGGGCGACGCGGGCGACCGGCTCTACGGCGTCGTCTGAGCCGGCCGCGGCCGCGCCCCGCCCGCCGCGACGGGCCGATTCCGTCGGCGCCCGCCTCCGGGGGGCGCGGGGGTTCGAACCAGAGCCTTGACTCACCCGCACGTCGCAGACCTCGATGATTGGCCGGAAGGCCTCCCGGCCACCGGGCCGGGGGGCGCGATCGGCGGCTGACGGCACGTCCGATTGTGACCCCGGTACCGGTTTCCACCCACCCGCGCCTCGGGTAGGTGCTCGTAGTGGAACCCTTGGCGGGAGGCGGTCGGCGCGTCTCGCCGAGCCGCCGATACCAGACGGATAATCAGGCTACGCTGGTACCGGACCATCAGGAGTCGGAGGGGACGAGGAGAGGCCCATGCCGAAGGCAAAGCCCGCCATCCAGTGGGGCATCGTGATCTTCCTGCTCTTCTATATAGTGCACGACCCCTCGGACTCGACCCGACTGGTCGGCAACGCCTTCAACTTCATCTCCGACACGATCCACAGCCTCTTCTCAGTGTTCTCCTTCCACTCGAACGCCTGAGGGGCTCGATGGCGTCGACCGACTTCTCCCGGGTTCCGGCCACCCAGGCTCCTGGCTCCATACGCAAGTATCTGGATCCGACCGAGGAAGTGGTCTTCCACCGCAGGTTCCACTGGGCGGTGCTGCTCGAACCCGGAGCGGTGGTGGCCGTGGGACTGGCCATCACCAGCTTCGCCGCCGTGGCGGTGCACTCCAGCGGCGGCGGCAACGCCCGCGAAGTGGTGATCGGGCTGTGGATCCTGTGGGCCGCCTGGGCCCTGACCACCATCTGGGATTACAAGACCCTGACAGGCTTCTATAAGGGTTCTGCCAGCGGACGGCTGTTCGCGGTGGTGCTGACGGCCGGAGTGCTGGCCCTGTGCGGCTACGTCGGCAAGACCAAGGGCGTGGCGACGCTGCTGTGGTGCGTGCTCGGCGCCTTCGGCTTCTGGGCGCTGCTGCAGTTCGCCCGGTACTGGAACCGCTACCTGATCCTGACGAACAAGCGGCTGATGGTGGCCGAGGGGATCGTCAACCAGCAGGTGAAGTCGCTGCCGCTGCCCAAGCTGACGGACATGATCTACCAGCGCACCGCGCTGGGCCGCGCCCTCGGCTACGGCACCTTCGACCTGCAGGTGCCCGGCGCGGCGGTCAACCTCGGCAAGATCCCCTACGTCGGCAGCCCGGACAACACCTACCTGCAGATCTCGCACCTGCTCTGGGGCGCCTCCGGCCCGCCGAAGCCGAAGAAGATAGCCCTCTCCGGCCAGATAGCGCAGGCCCCGCGCGCCGGCGAGACGCCCGCGGGCCCGCCGAGCAACATCACCGTGGCCGGCGAGATGGACGGCTGAAAAGCCCGTCCGCGTCTCGCCTGCGACGGCGCGGTGCTGCCGCTGCGCTGCTACCGGCTCGGGATCTCGGTCCCGGCGGAGATCACAGTCCCGGCGGAACCTGCTCGAGCGTGCGCTGGATCGCGGCGATCAGCTCGCGCGCGCTCTCGGCGGTCAGCTCCACCGCGACCCGGGCCGAAGCGCCCTTGCCGGGGTTGAGGAAATCGATGTTCAGCGTGTGCTCGGCCGAGGCGTGCACCGGATGGTCGTAGGAGACCGTCGCGTCGGTCACCGTGAACCAGCCGTCCGGACCCTTGGCGCTGCCCTCGGCCGCGGCCTTCTCGATGATGTAGGTGCACACGGGACTAGGCCCCCAGGTGCTTGCCGAAGAAGGCGTTGATCTTCTCCCAGCCGTCCTTGGCCGCCTCGGGCCGGAACGCGGGCCGGTTGACGGCGAAGAAGGCGTGCCCGGCGCCCTCGTAGTTGTGGAACTCGAACTCCTTGCCGTGCTCGGCCAGCAGGCCCTCGAGCTCGGCCACATGCTCCTGGGACGGGTACTGGTCGTCCGCGCCGAACAGGCCGAGCAGCGGGCAGGACAGGTCGCCGAGGATGTCGTAGAGCGGCTTGACCTTGAGCGGGAAGCCGTCCGGCGGCGTGCCCACGACGAAGGCGCCGTAGTTGTCCACCGCCGCGTCCAGCTCCAGCGAGCAGGCCGAGAGCACGCTCTGCCGGCCGCCCGAGCAGTAGCCGATGACGCCGACCTTGCCGTTGGCGTTCGGCAGCGCGCGGAGGAAGTCCGCCGCGCCGGCCACGTCCGCGATCAGACGCTCGTCCGGCACGCCCCCCTTGGCCCGGCCCGCGGCAGCCGCGTCGTCGGGCGAGGCGCCCGGCGCGTCGCGCCAGTAGAGGTTCGGCATGACGGCGTTGTAGCCCATCGAGCCGAAGCGGCGGACGATCTCCTTGGTCTCATCGTCGTAGCCGGGCAGGTGGTGGATCACGACCACCCCGCCGCGCGGCGCGGAGTCCTGGACCAAGGCGGCGTACGCCTCGATCTCGTCGCCGTCGGCGGTCATGGTGATGGTCTGGGAGAGGAAGGCATCGCTCATGGCCACCAGTCTTAGACTATTTAGGCAGGCTCAGCAACTGCGCCACAGCGTGGTGACCGAGAGTCGTCCGACCGACCCGGCCGGTCGAGGACCACGGTCGTCAGACCAGGCGGCGGGGCCAGGCGGCGCGGCCGGACCGTCGGACTCGACAGTCGAACCACGCTGCCCATACGCCCGGCATTCGGTGAAGGCCTGACGATCCGCCGCGTTCATACGGCAATGCGCGTGCCCCTCAAGATCTCGCGAAGCCGCCCGGCAGCGGGAGCGGCAGCGGACGGCGCTGCG
The DNA here is from genome assembly GCF_000504285.1 of Actinospica robiniae DSM 44927. Lineage (NCBI taxonomy): Bacteria > Bacillati > Actinomycetota > Actinomycetes > Catenulisporales > Actinospicaceae > Actinospica > Actinospica robiniae. The sequence continues at coordinate 5,696,784 of NZ_KI632511.1, forward strand.
GCGAGAAGAGCGGCAAGCGCTTTATCAATATCCGCAGGCGCCCCGTCCACCTTCAAGACCGCCACCTTGGACCAGGAATGCGTCCACCGCACCAGTCCGGCATCGGCGAGTTCGACCATCACCCAGGCCGGCAGCGTGGATGCCAAGGCTCTCGCGCCGATCTCATGGACCACCGTCGTCCCGGTCGATGCGTAGCGCAGCTGCGCCGGAGTCAGCAGGCGGTAGTGCACCAGTTCCATCTGACCGGCCTCGATCTGATCGAAGAAATCCGCCAGGACAGGTGGCGCGCCTTTGATCAGGTGCAAAGCATCCACAAGAGGCTGTGCGGCTTTGCGTGCATGTGCCCTGGCGACTGTGTCGGCCAGCACGTCCCAATCCACTCGACGCTTCTCAAGGTGCTGCGGCTCGAGGCCGGCGACTGCTTCGAGCAGGTCGTAGGTACCGGCGAAGGAATCGACGGCTCGGCCGCGGGATGTGTCCTGGGTACGGCCGTCGTCCGGCAGAGCGCGAAGCGCGGCAACGCGCTCTGCGATCGGCGGGTGGGAGTCGAACGCCGAAGACTTCTTCGGCGAAGGAGCGTCGCGCTCCGATTCGACGACGTCCCGCCAGTTCGACTCGTCGAGCATCGAACCGAAGCCGGCGAACAGCGTGTTCGGGTGCGGCACGAGGCCGAAGCCGGTACCGGCGTCGGCGAACCAGGTCCGGAAGTGTCGGTAAGCAGCTCGGTACGCCGACATCTCGGCCAACGTGTCGGCTGCGACATCGCGCCCGCACAGTTCGGCGCTGATCCGGTCGGCCGCGTACTCCTGGGCGCGACTGACTTTCTGGGTGGCGGTGAGGAAGCGCACTGCGTAAGCCCGGACTAACGCGTAGATCAGCGGTTGCCCTCGCAGCATCCACCCGCCGCTCTTCGCGTCGGCCGCGAAGCCGGCAGCCGTGTCCAGAGCGCTGGCCAAGCCTGCCCGGCCGCGCATGACCACAGGCAGCAGCCGCGTGTCACGACCGGCGAAGTGGCCGAACTCGTGCGCCAGGACCGCATCGAGCTTGGTCGGCGACAACGCGACCAGCATCGGCGCGCCGATGATCAGATGCCGCTGGCCGGAACGCAGACCGAGCCACCGCGTCCGCTCGAACACGGCCGCATTGAACCGAGAATCGATCCACAGGAACGTCGGCGCCGCCGTCCCGGCAGCGTCGGCCGCAGCACGGACCGCCGCCCACAGGTCGGAATGCTCGGACTCGAGTACTGAGACGCCCGAGACCTTACCGGAGCCCAGCAGCAGCGAGGCGTAGAACGCCCGGACCACCACGATGAACGCCGCGCCGCTCAGAGGCAGCCCGAACAGCAGGAGCACAAGGGCGTTGCCGTAGAGCATGAGCGCATCCAGGCCCACCACCACAACGAGCAGCCCGACACCCAGGACGTAGAAACCAATCAGCAGCATGACGGCTGCAGCAGCGCGTAAACCTATGCTCATTCTCCCCGCCCTTTCGCGGAGAGGTTAGCAGCGGGTGAGCGGCCACGGGACCTGGAACGGTCATGCGTCAGCCAGGCATGTGATGAGGCGTTGGCCCGCCGCGTCGATGTCGGTCTCATCCTGATTGCTGAGGATGACAACCGAGAAGTCGAGGTCGGGAACGCGGACTTGGAGCGCACGAAACCCCGGGTTGTCGCCGGGGTGGTAGCGCACGCTGTGCCCGAGCAGCGAGCCGACGACGCATCCGTATCCGTACCCGCCTCTCATCAGCGCATCGGGCCAGGCCGAAGTCGTGCTGGGCAAGCGAGAGTGGGCGGTCGTAGCGAGCCGACATGACTCGTTGCCGAACAGCTCTCCGGCGTCGAATGCGGCGGCGAACCGAGCGAGGTCATCGACCGTGGACCACACGTCGCCAGCACCGGGAAGACGCACGAAAGCGAGCGCGTCGCCCGGCTGACCGCCTACGTGACCGCGCGCCGGGGTCCGAAGCGGTACGCCAGCACTGGTAGATGCCATGCCTAGCGGCTCGAAGATACGCCGCTGCAGAAAGCCGCCGTACGCCTCGCCGCTCGCCCTCTCGATGGCGAGCGCGGCGAGCATGAAGCCGGGGCTGCTGTAGCTCCACTTGGTGCCGGGGGCGAACAGCAACGGCTGCTCGGCAAGCCGGCTGACGTACTCGTCGACGCCCAAGGAATGCAGCGCGTCGAATCCGGGCACGACGTCCCAGTGCCCGAGCCCCGAAGTGTTGCTGAGCAGGTGATGCAGCGTGATCTGCCTCCAGCTCGGCGGCGCCTCGACGATCCAGCGACTTATCGGCGCGCGCAGGTCGAGGACGCCGTCCTCGCACAAGACGAGGGCCGCAACCGCGGTGATCTGCTTGCTGACGGAACAGATCTGGAAGATCGAATCCGGCGCGAGCGGTTCACCGGTCACAGAGTCGGCGACGCCCACGGCTTCACGCAGGACCACCCGATTCTCGCGCGTCACCAGTACGGCGCCGCTGAAGCCCGGGAGAGTTTGAGAGAGCACGCCGAACCGTTTGGCACGCATGACGAGATGATCGCACGCCGCACCGTTTCCGGGAGTCCGCGTTTTCAGGGAACCGGCGGCCCGCAGGACATCAGCTACGTCAGCTACCCCACCGCGACGCCAGCGCCATCCGCTCCATGCCGCTCAGCCCGTCCGGATCCTTCGCCCGCCCCTGCACGATCTCTGCAGCGATCGTCAGCGGCGGCGCGTTCTCCGGAGCGCGCGCCGCATGCCGTGCGATCACGTCCGCGAGCGACGAAGCCATCCGCAGGCGAGGGAACCGCGCGTGGATCGCCACGGCTTGGTCCTCCTTCACGATCTCCGCCGCGACGCCGAAGTCCATGCCGACGCCGCGTCGGGTGAGGGCCGCAATCGGACCCCGGCGCTCGGGAATGGTCGGCGTCGAGTGCAGGGCGATCGCTTCCCAGACGACGTCCACCTCCTTGGCGCCGAAACCCTGGCGGGTCAACAGTTCCGCGGCCATGTCCGCGCCGTCGAGTTCGAAGCGCTGGCCACCTCGTGCCTCGGGCGAGGTACCGAGGTCGTGCAGGACGCATGCGAGGAACAGCAGTTCCGGGTCGAACTCGGATCCCGGCTGCATGCCGTCCCGTTCGGCGATGAGCATCGCGAACAAGTAGCAGCGGAAACTGTGGTTCGCGACGGATTCGGTGACGCACGCCCGGACGTAGTCGCTCGCATGCTGCGCAGCCGGGGTGTCGGGGAAGGCAGGGATGGAAGTCATGGCCACAACGCTATGAGCTGCGGATTGGCACCGACAGTGGCACAGATGACACGTATCGATAGGATCGTGCCATGCCTTTGCGCCACCGGCCCCACCACGTCGTGGTCCTTGCCCTGCCTGGCGTCCTCGCCCTCGACTACGGCATTCCGGTACAGGTCTTCGGGAGCTGGGCCGGAGGCCCGTACGAACTGACCGTCTGTAGCCAGGAGCCCGGCCCGGTGCCGTGCGACGCCGGCCCGGCGCTCTATGTCGAGCACGGCCTCGAAGCCCTCGCCGACGCCGACACGGTGATCATCCCCGGACTCGCCCACGAGGAGCGCCCCACTCCGGAGGTGCTCGAGGCTCTCGCCGCGGCGGCCGCACGCGGCACGCGGATGGTCTCGATCTGCAGCGGCGCTTTCGTCCTGGCCGCTGCCGGCCTTCTCGACGGCCGCCGGGCTACGACGCACTGGGCCAAGGCTGCCGAGCTGGCCGAGTACTACCCTGCGGTCACCGTCGAAGAGGACGTGCTCTACGTCGACGAGGGGGAGGTCCTGACGTCCGCCGGGGTCGCCGCAGGGCTCGATCTGTGCCTGCACATCATCCGCAGCGACCACGGCGCCGCAGCAGCCAACCAGCGGGCCCGCGGCCTGGTAGCGGCACCGCATCGGACCGGAGGCCAGGCCCAGTACATCGATCGGGCCGTGCCCGCGACGTCGGGCGACACCTTGGCGGACCTCCGCGGCTGGCTCCTCGGGCACCTCGAAGAGCCGCAGTCCCTGGACCAGATGGCGCGCCGGGCCGGGGTCTCGCGCCGCACCCTGAGTCGACGATTCCTGGAGGAGACCGGCCGTCCACCCGCCGGCTGGCTGCTCGACGTCCGGCTGACCAGGGCCCGGGAACTGCTGGAGACCAGCGACGCCCCCATGGAGACGGTCGCCCGGCTCGCCGGACTCGGCACACCGGCAAACCTCAGGGTCCTGTTCAACCGCCACGTCGGCACGGCGCCGAGCACCTACCGGGCCACGTTCCGGCGGACGGCGTCAATTTCCTGATTTTCCGGCCTGGTGTCGGATCCGACTGGCATGCTCTGTTCCATGGAGCACGCGAAGTTCTGGGCACTCATCGACGATGCTCGCCGCGAAGTCGGCGAACCGCGCGGCACCGAAGCCGTCGCGTCACAGGCAGCTGCGATACTCGCCGGCTGTCCGGAGCAGGAGATCGTCGCCGCTCAACAGTCGCTGTGGGATCTCATGACGGAGTCCTACACGACCAGGCTGTGGGGCGCCGCCTACGAGATCAACGGCGGCCGTTCGGACGACCTGTTCGACTACTTCCGCGGCTGGCTGATCGTGCAGGGCCGTGCCACATACGAGCGCGTCGTGTCCGACCCCGACAGCCTCGCCGACGTCCCGGAGATCCAGCGGATCATCGCCGATGAGGAGGACGTCGAGTGCGAGACGGCGCTGTCCATCGCATGGACCGCGTACATCACGGCGACCGGCGTACAGATGCCGGACGATGCGTACACGATCCGGTACCGCGACCTGGAACCCGGCTGGGACTTCGACGACGAAGAAGCGATGCAGCTTCAGCTTCCACGCCTGACCGCCCTCACCCAGCAGCGCGACCGCTCGTGAACCTCGGCGCACGGTCCGTGCGTGGTCGCGCACGCGGTCATTCAGTACTCTGACTGGTGTATCCGGCCTATGAGGGGGGCCTCCATACCTCGGCGTGTCTTGATATGTGTGGCCGTCGCCGTCGCCGTGCCGCTCGTACTCGCGGGCTGCTCGGGCGGCACAGCAGCGTCGCCCGCGCCGTCGAGTACGGCCCCGCCGCCGATCTCCGCATCCGCGTGTGCCGCGATCGAGTCGGCCTGGAAAGCGTTCGCGCCGACCATGACAGCCGAGAGTCCGTTCCCCACCGCCGACAGTCTCAATGCTGAGATCGCTGCTCTCGGTTTGCTTCAAGCAGAGGTCGGAAACTATATGAGCGCTAAGCCGGTGACCGACTTCATGGGAGATCTCTCGGATCTCGGCGACCAACTGACGACTGTGGAGAACGACCTCAGCGGGCTCGGCAACGTCGTCGGCCTCCCTGTGGCCGACTCCGATCTGTACAGAGCACAGCTTCATGCCACGTCCGACGAGCGGGCGATCGCCGGCGACTGCGCCGTCGTGTAGCGCGGTGGTGGCGGACCGTCCTCCTCTAGATTCATACGCATGAACCCGCTGGAGTACCGATCGCGGCACGGCAGGGTCACCGTCGACGACACCGGCATCGAAGTGATCGGCTATGGCGGCGGCGATGGGCTGTTCCTGCCGTGGCATTCGATCGGCCATATGTACCTCAGCGGGCTCGGTCGGCGTACGCAGCGAGCTCGCATCATCCGGCTACGGATCACTGACGGACGGACGGTGCCGCTGCCCGCACCGGTGGCAGGACGCTGGCGGAGCAGGGCCTTCAACCGGGCTTCAGACGAGATCTTCCGAGTGTGGCGCCAGTACGCCCGGATCCGGCTCGAGCCGCCCCAGGACGAGATCCCGCGTGGACTGCGCTAGATACTGCGCTAGATAGCGCGCTCAGCGATCACCGAAGCGGCCTCTCGCTGCCGCCGCCTGCGCTCGCCGAGCGTCGTTCCGGTCGCCGTCTGCAGCGCCAGGTAGACCATGAAGCCCAGGGAGAACCCGGTCCAGTGGTCGTGCAGCATCAAGAGCGATACCGCGCTGACCACTGCCAGGGTGGAAACGAGCACCACGCACGCAGAGATGAGGAAGACGGCCGACAGCGACAGTGTTCGTATCCATCCTTGCATCCATGTGTTCATGCGCCAAGGATGCACCAAAACCGGCTGCGTTCCCAGGCATGCCTCAACCACCTCGACACGAACTCGCCAGAACACTCGGCCAAAGCGGAACAAACCAGAACGAGCTACCTCGCTGAGCACTGCCCGACGTTCCGGGGGGTCTGGCGGATGGAGGTCGACCGCCTCATTTTTCTACCGCCTGCTCGGACTCGCCGTGACCCATGAACTGGCGCGCTACAGTAATCTCATATATCAACAACAACCTAACAAACTGTTACCACAACTGCCGCAGACACACGGGTTGAACGATCGCCCCACAGGGTCCTTATGCTGCGCTGGTAGGATCACCCGAAAGTCATCTCCGTGTCGAGGGGACAACCCCCTGCCGTGTCTGTTGCATTGATACCGCCGACCGCGCCGACGGTCGAACAAGAGCCGGGTCGGCTGCGGGCTTTCGTGGCCGGTCAACGCCCCTCGCTCGTCGTGGGCAGCGTCGTCGGCGCCTTGCTGATCATGATCGCGATACGGCTGCCCCTGGGCGACGACCTGACGCTGCACGTCGCTGTGCTGCGCCGCATAATCGCCGACCCCCTACACCCGGGCAATCCCGTGATCGACACGGGCGGAAGCAGCATTTACTACAGCCCTTACATGCTCGCTCTCGCCCTGCCCGGCAAGCTCTTCGGGCTGAGCGCGATCACGCTCTATAAAGTCGCCGCGATCATCAATGTGCTGCTCCTCCTGACCGGCATGTACCGATTCGTACGAACACTGACGCCGGCGGGGTGGGCGCCTCCGCTCGCATGGATCGGACTCGCCACTTGGTGGGGCACGTCGGCCATAGGGTGGAGCGGCTTCCTCTCGCTGCTCTCTCTCGCCGGCACCGAGGCGTATCCGAGCACTCTGGCCACTGCTCTGGCCCTACATCTGTGGGCGTCTCTGAACGATCGCGAAGCGCGCACGCTCTCCAGCCCGTTACGAATGGCCGGCCTCGGCGCGTGGTACGGCGTGATCCTGCTCATTCACCAGTTCACCGCGATGAACGCGGCGATCGGCTGCGCCGCGATCCTGATCTCCCGGCACCGCGAGCTGCGCACCAAAGCAACGGCACGCGCGCTCGGGGCCGCCCTCGCTGCATGCGTCGCCGTGGTCGTCATATGGCCTTACTACCACCTGTGGAGCATCAGCCAGGGGGAGCTCGATGTCCTCGATCCCGTCCACAGGCCTTTGTACGCACACATGGCCACCTGGTATGCCATGGGCGTCATCGTCGGCGCGGTTGCCCTGGCGCTGCGCTGGCGGCGGGCCAAGACGGATGTTCTGGTGCTGCTCTTCCTCTTCGCGGGCGCCGTGGTGGCCTACGGCTGGCTCACCGGGCACTGGTCGTACGGTCGCAGTTGGCCTACGACGATGCTCGCCGCGCAGCTGGCAGTGGCGGTGACAGTAGCCGAGTCCCGCGCGCGTCTGCTGCGGCTATGGGTTGCGGTCGTGGCGGTGATGACCACGGTCGGGCTGATGACACAGGCCGGCGCGCTCGTATACGTGCTCCCATCGGCTTGGCAGCCGAGCGCGACCAGCCTGCTCAGGCACACCCCGGTGCCCACCCGCGCGTACGTCGACAACCGTCCGCGGCTCAGTTGGCTCGATCGCTACCTCCGGCCGAACGACGTGGTCGCCGCGGACGTCCGCGTCGCGCAGTACGAGGTAGCGGCACACGGCGCGTACGACGTGACTACGCCCTGGTATCTGCCCGAAATCTCGACGTCTCAATGGGCGGCCCGCAACGCCGCGACCAGAGCGATCTTCGCCCCGACCACGCCGGCAGCCGAGCGCGATTCGCTCCTGCGCAAGTACGACGTCGGTTGGCTCCTGCTGACCACGTCAGAAGCGCCACCGGCAGGAGCGGACATCCGATTGACGGCAGAAGGCGACGGCTTCCAACTCTACCGGGTCCTCAGCTGACCGTCAGTACCGCCCCGTGCAGGCACACGGCGGGCGCGGCCGCGCCTCGGCGGACAGCTCGTATCCGGGTGCTGTCAGTTGCCGATGGCGTCTAGAGTCGCCCGTATGCCGTCCCGTGGACTCGTCGATCCGGCCGATCTCACCCCTGAGATGGTCGCTCAGATTCGTCAATGGCGCGTCGATGAGGAGTTCAGCTACCGCGGTGTCGCGGAGTCCGCGACTGAGCTTTGGGGATCCCCGTACGGGAGCAACCAGCTATACGGCATGGACCTTTGCGCGGCGGCCGCGGAAGCGCTCGGCGAGGACTACACCATCGGCCCCTGGAACTAGCGCGTTGCATCGCTCGTCCGTGTGAGGGTCTGCAGCGATCGCGACGTACACCGGCCGGTTCGCGGCGGTACTGCGCCGCCGCCTGCACCGCGAGTTCCAGCTCCCCCCTCTGCGACAAGCGGAATACACGCCTGCCGCGTGGCTGCCGCAGGCCCGCCGTCGCGGAAATGTGAAGATCATGATACCCGCGTGAGATCTTGGTCAAGAAGGATCGAAACTTCAGTTCACGAAAGATGAGAGGGCCACCGTGGATGCAACCGACGTCGGCGCGATGTTGGAGTCGGTGCCGACGGGCTCCCCACAGACCCGGCCAGAGGCTCCGGCCGCCGAGGCCGGCAAACGGTTCTCCAGACGGATTCCCTTCATCGACGGCTTGCGCATCCTCGCGGCGCTGGCAGTGCTCTCGGCCCACTTCATCCACGTCAACTCCCATCTGTGGGGGCCTGGAACGCGCGTGTTCGTCGGGGTCGCGAACATCACCACCTACGGACGCTTCGGCGTCGACCTCTTCTTCCTCATCAGCGGCTTCGTCATCTGCATGAGCGGCTGGAACAGGACGGTGGGAGAGTTCGCGGTCGCGCGATTCGTCCGGCTCTACCCGATCTACTGGATCGCCGTGCTGGTCACCGGCCTCGTGATGAAGCTCGAGCCGCACGTGTTCGGCCCGACCCGGTTCACCGACATCGTGACGAACCTGACTCTCTTCCAGCGCCCGCTCGGCGTCCCCAACGTCGACGGCGTCTACTGGACACTGCGCTGCGAGCTGCAGTTCTATCTGCTGTTCGCGTTCCTCGTCTGGCGTGGACTGACGTACCGCAGAGTCGTGGTCTTCTGCGTCCTCGGCCTGATCGCGTCGACCATGGGCGTCGTCGCGAACTCGCGACTGGTGCTCGAGATCGTCGATCCGGTGTACCTGCCGTACTTCATCGGCGGAATCGCCTTCTACCTGATCTACCGGTTCGGGCCGAACCTCCAGTTGTGGCTCCTGGTCTTCGGCTCCTGGCTGCTCGTCCAGCACACGCTGCTCGAGGCGAAGGGCGGCCGCTTCGACTACACCACCTGGCACCCCTCACATCTGACCATGCTCGCACTGATGACCTTGATCTACGCGGTCATCGCCGTGGCCGCCCTGCACTGGACCGACTGGATCCGCTGGCGTTGGCTGCGGCCGGCCGGGGCGATGACCTACCCGCTCTACCTGCTTCACGTCGGCCTGGGATTCCCGCTGATCTACGTTCTCAGCCACGGTGCCATGCGCCATGTCAACAGTTGGGTTCTGTTCGCGCTCGTCACGCTGACGATGCTCGCACTGGCCTACGTCGTTCAGCGCTGGGTCGAGAAGCCCATCGCCACCCGGATGAACGCCGCCCTCAAGCGCACGCTGGCAAACGCGGGCGACCCGGGCGACCCGGGCGCCCCGCGTGTCCCAGCGCCCCGGGTCGCGAGCCCGGACCCGAATTCATAAGTGCTCGTCGCCTCTCCTGTAGTGCGCTGCCGTACCGCTCACACCCCGCCTCCCGATTGCTTCCCGTCGTGGAGGCGGGTGAAGACCTTGAACTGCCCCAGGCGCTCGCGATCGAGATGGCGCTCGTCTTGGAGCGGCCGAGCGACCACTTCCGTATTTTCGGGCTGCTCTGGCTGCCGGCGCAGGGCTAGGGGCGGGGCCTGTGGAAGCGGGAATGCCGGAGTGGCGCCGGGACGACTGGTGCGCCGTCGAGCCGACCGAATCAGTAGAGATCGCCGATCAGCACCGCCGGGCCAGCGCAGGCCCGTGCGGGAGTCGGTGGCGGCGGCACGGCCGGAGTTCCCCGACTTCGAGCGTTTCTGCCGGGCGGTGGTCGGCGTGTCACGACACTGTCATGCGAGGAGCGGGCGGCGAGAGACTCGGCACGACGCGCATCGTGCCATCGTGCTCCGGCAGCCGCCTGATTCGCCGAGCGGCATCCCGCTTCGCATCCGTCGGATAAGCGCCATGCGACGGGGCTGCTTGGGGTTAAGGGGCGAATGCGCCCGAAATCAAGCCCGACACGCGCATCCGCCGAAGGTTCTTTCGTCGACTCGCCCTTCGCTCGCCCACGGAGCGCCATGCGCCATGCGCCATGCGAACGTAGCAGTGAGCTAGACCGGTGAATCAACGGCAAAACAAAGAATCCCCAGCTCAGAACCACTGAGCCGGGGATTTCATCGGTGCGCCCGAAGGGATTCGAACCCCTAACCTTTTGATCCGTAGCTGAGGCAAATCAGGTGCCGAACATATCGGCTCGTGCCGTAATGTCCATTCTCGCGTGAGCCGATCCGGCTTCCCGCCGCCGTCCCGTCCTACCGGTAGCCGATGGTGCCGTGCCGTCCGCGCCTATCCGCTCGCCCGCCGCTCGCCCAACGTTCGAAATCCGGCCGCTCCGTGGTGCGTACTTCCGACACGTCCAAGGGGCCGTCACGTGTCGTCCGCTGAACGCGCGCCTAACTCGGTGCCACCGGCATCGAGCCGAACCCGTCGAACAGGTAGGCGTAGACCTGGGCGAGGTAGAGCGCAAGCTGGTCGGCGGTTTCGAATGGCACGTACGTCAGCTGGTGCCATGTCTGCGGTGTGATCGGCCGCTGCTGGATGAGATGCCGAAGGCCCATGGCGACGCAGTCGCGGTAGTCGGGCCAGGCGAGGGCGAAGGTCGGCTGGAGCATGCCCAGGTCGTCCACTGCCTCGCAGCCGAGTAGTCCGGCGCAGAAGTTGAGGAAGCGGCGGTCGACACCGGGCACCTCGAGCCCCAGCGACGAAAGCGGCACGCAGAGCGGGTCGAGATCGCCGGCCGGGTACGGGTAGAGCGTCGTGTTCCACAACTGGTCGCCTTCGGCCGGCCCGGTGGCGGCGTCGGCGGTCTCGGCAGGCCGATAGACGCCGTAGACCAGGCCGCCGAGGAAGTCGCCGCGCGTGTAGTTGGTGGAGCCGTCCTCGTTGATCGGCATTCGGGTGCTGATGCCGATCGCGGTGGCCTTGTCGGCATGCAGGCCCGGTCCGTAGACGTCAGCGAACGGGAGCACCGGTGCGAGGTCGTGGTGCTCGACCGCGTGGGCGCGTGCCACATTGTCCGCGGTGACCAGAGCCTCCTCGGAGTCGAAGCGCGTGGCCCAGGGCCCGACCCGGTGCGGGAGTTCCGTGCGGCTCGTCGCTCCGGGGTCGCCGGTCGGATCAGTCATCGTCGTTCCGTTCCTGGGCTTCCCGCTCGGCAACGGCCAGTACGCACTGGCCGCGCTTGTTCTTCTCGTGTGGGCACGGTTCGTCGTTCGGGGGCGGGTAGATCGGCTCGGGCCGGTCGCCGAAAACGTAATCGTAGAACGCCTGGAGGTACTCGCGAAGCTGCTCGCGTGTGCAGAAGGGCGTGTCGGTAGCGCTGGCCCACTCGCGCAGTGTCGGGTCGTACGCGAGCACGTAGTCGTAGGCCGCCTGGTACGCGGCGCGAAGCTCCGCGTGCGCGCGCACCTCGTCCCGTAGGTTCGCCGCGTCACGATGGAATTCCGCTTCGACGTTGTGCACCCAGAGCAACGCCCAGCGGACGTTGTCGATGTTCGGGATCTGGTCCTGCCACCTCATTGGTTAATGCTCCGGTCAGGCTCGGGGTAGATCGTGGTCAGATTCCATGATCCGTCCGGGGCTTTGTCGTACACCGCTGTGATCTTAGTGCCGGTGAAGTCGACGTCCTTGTAATTGATGTTCGTGCCGGTGAGCGGGTTCGACGGGTCGATGTACTTCCCGCGCAGATTGCCCATGCCCTCGGGCCCGATGGCGCCGGCCGCGTCGATGGTGACCAATTCGTGGGTGCCTGCTCCTGCGGGAATCGCGGCGCGGGCCGCGGCGTCGGCCTTCGCCATGCTCTCGGGGTCGCCGAAGGCCGTGGCGAACGGCCCGCAGCTGTGGTTCGCGGGCTGGCCGTTCGGCTTGGTGCGGTACATGTCCTTGTATTTGAGCGGGTCTGTGTCAGGCAGTCCGCCAGCGCCGGGGCGCGCGGGGTCGACCTTCTGCGTCGTCATGACGTACCCGTCGGGGGTCATCTTCGGGGTCGGCGGATCACCCTCCATGATCGGCTTGCCGAGCCGGTCATTGAGCTGCTTCTCGCTCGGGTCCAGGTGCCGGGCCGGGGCGTGTCCCTGGGTGCGAAGCTCACCGATCTGTTTCGGCACCGCTGCCTTCTCCGCCCGTCGGGCCGCGGCCTCCTGCGCAGCCTTGTCAGCCGTCTCCTTGGCCGCTGCGTCGTCGACGGGCGACGCTGCCGGCGGAGCCTCCTGCTCGGGGATCTGCGGTGCCTGTTCGTCCGGATGGACCTTCGCCAGGTCCCCGGCTATGTTCGCGTCCTGGTCGACGAGTGCCTGCGAGGTCTGCTCGCCGATCGCCGCGGTGTCCTCGTGAAACTCGGCCATCTTGCCCGAGGAATCCTTCACCACCCCGGTGATCGTGTCCTTCAGACCCACCGCGAGGTTGCGCTGCTCCTCCCCGTCGGCCATCAGAACTCGATCCCCTCGGCCTGCGACTGGAAAGTCTCCGCGTGCGAACGCATGGTCGCCGCGTGCGAACGCAGCAGGCCCACATGCTGATCGACCACGCCCTTCTCCAAGGTGACGGTGCCGCCGCCCAGCGGATCGACCCCGCCCGGCGCGTTCGACCAGTCCAGGCCCTGGAGCATCTGCTCCACCTTCGCCACCAGCGGCTTGCTCGCCGCCTCGATCACCTTGCCCTGCACGTACATCTCCAGGTCCTGGATCAACGAGTTCCCGATCGCCTCACCGATCTCCTCAAGACCCGGCAACGCGGCCAAACTCGCCCCCAAGGTCTCCGGAGCCGCCGCCAGGGCGGTGGCATAGGAGATCGCCAACTCCACGAGCTGGACCAGCGCCTGCCCCTTCTGCACCACCACGTACGCAGCCCATGCGTCGATCGCCGCCGCCATCACGTCACACGCCGCCACCAGCTCCTTGACGTGCGTGGACGACAGATGCGCCCATCCGGAGGACATCGCCTGCGTCGATGAACCCTGGTAGCCCTGCGCGATGCCGGCGACCGCCTGCGTGGCGTCCTCGTGCGTCTGCTCGACCGCCTGCCCGAACTCCCGCGTCAGCGTCGCGAGATGAGCCAGCGAATCCTCGTTTATGTAAGGCCACTTAATCCCGATGGCGTTCAGAAACGTCACCACCGGCATCGGCAGATCATCAACCGCCATTACCCGCCCCCTTGCCCACCCCCGGCCCTACACCTCGGGCCAGCGCCCTTGGACAGCAACCGGCCAAGCCCGATGCGTAGTCGTACGGTCACACAATACGCCACCGACCGGCTCTGGCAGCAAGGTCCCAGGCGGCAACGGACCTCATCGCGGCGAACCTGAAACGGAGCAGGAGGCCGGCGACGTGTACAAGGCTCTGCCGCCGCATCAGCCGATTTTGGGCGCTCCCGGTATGAGTGTGGGTTACGCAGGGCTCTGTTCCCATGGTAGGTGGAGGGTGATTGGTCCGCAGGTGAGCATGACGAGGCCGAGGGCGGCGTCGGCGGAGTGGAAGCCGCGTGCTCTGCGGATGATCAGGCGGACGTTGCTGTTGATGCCTTCGTGCCGCCCGTTGTTGATCTTCCGTTCGAGGGCGGCGTTGATCCCGGCCAGGTGTTTGCGCAGGGTCCCCGCGGCCTTGGCGAACGGGGCCATGCCGCTGTTCTCGGCCTGGGTGCACCAGGTTTCGAGCAGGCACAGTGCGTCGCCGGGTGCCAGGTCGCCGTGGAAGATAGCGCGCAGCGCCTCTTTGAGCTTGTAGCCTGCCCAGAGCGTGCCGCCGCGCCGGCGGAATCTGCGCAGCTGTGCGGCCTGGTCCTCGTCGAGGTTTTCAGGGTTCTTCAAAAGTGCCCAGCGGGCGCCCTTGAACAGTTTCGCGCTCACCGGGTCGATCTGCCGCATGGCCTGCCATTCGATGCGCCGGACCTTGTCGAACGCGTCGGTGACCAGCTTGACCACGTGGAACGGGTCGATGCAGATCACGGCGCCGGGCGCGTGGGCGGCCACGGACTTGCGGAATGCCGCGCCCATGTCCATGCTCGCCGCCTCGATCTGCTGCGCGCGCTCGGTGCCGAGCTCGTCGAAGAACGCGTCGAGGGCCGCGGTGTCCTTGCCCGCCCGCCCCCACACGATCTTCCCGGTGGCGTGGTTCGAGACGAGCGTGAGGTACTCGTGGTGCTTGCGCCAGGAGATCTCGTCCACGCCGATGGTCACCAGATCGTCCAGACGGCCGGTGTCGAGCTCCGTGTCCACGACCCGTTCGATGATCCGTCCGACGGTGTCCCAGTCGATCCGCAGGAATCTGGCGATCGCGCTCTTATCGGTGCGGGTGGCCGGGAACGCCGCCACGTCCTCGAACTCGGCGGTGAATCCGGAGCGGTACCGGGCGAACGGCGCCCACTCGGTGACCACCCCGTGCGCCGGGCAGCGCAGGAGTCGACACGGTTTGTGCCACCACTCGCCGCATCGTAGCTTTGACATGCGGCGGGATGGGTTCCTGCGTTGCGTTCGTCGCGCTACAGGACAGCAACAGTGCGTAGGTGGTGGGGCTACGACTGCCAGAGTTCTGGTTCATGTCGTCCCGCCGCGCCAGCCGCCGTGATCTCGAAGCCGCCCTCGCCGACGCCCGCGGACTGCTACGGCGGCAAGAACGGGAGTGTTTAATCTCTTGTGTAAGTAGTTGATGGGCTTGACCTTGGCTGTCGGGTTCTCTACCTCACTAGGAAGTTACCGACAGTGACGATTTCGATGGACCGTGCCTCTCGGCGTGACGAGGCCGAAGGCGATGGGCACTACCGCGAGGACGCGGCGGCGGCGCGGGTGGCCGAGGCGCTCTCCTCGGAGGCGATCGGGCAGCTGGTCGCGGACGCGAAGGCCTCCGGAATGGGCCTGGACGGCAGTGGCGGGCTGCTCAACCAGATGTTCAAGGCCGTGCTGGAACGCGCGCTGCAGACGGAGCTGACCGAGCACCTGGGCTACGAGAGGAACGAAGCCGCCGGGCGCCGGTCGGGCAACACGCGCAACGGGTCCTACCCGAAGTCCGTCTCCACGGTGGCCGGGCCGGTGGACCTCGCGGTGCCCAGGGACCGGGCCGGCAGCTTCGAACCGGTGATCGTGCCCAAGGGCTCGCGCCGGATCGGGCAGATCGACGAGATGATCCTCTCGCTCTACGCCCGCGGCATGTCCACCCGCGATATCAGCAGCCACCTGCAGGAGGTCTACGGCGCCTCGTGTTCCCCGGGCCTGGTCTCGAAGGTGACCGACGTGATCGGGGCCGAGGTCGAGACCTGGGCGAACCGCCCGCTCGACGAGGTCTACCCGATCCTGTACATCGATGCGCTGCGGGTGAAGGTGCGCCACGAGGGCGCCGTGGTCAACAAGTCCGCGTACCTGGTGATCGGGGTCGATCTCGACGGGGTCAAGAACGTGCTCGGGCTCTGGCTCCAGGAGAACGAGGGCGCGAAGTTCTGGCTGCACGTACTCACCCAGCTCAAGAACCGGGGCCTGCGCGACGCACTGATCGTGTGTTGCGACGGACTCAAGGGCCTTCCCGAGGCGATCGACGCGGTCTGGCCCCAGGCGATCACCCAGACCTGCGTCGTTCATCTCGTGCGGGCCGCGATGCGTTACGTGACCTACGCCGACCAGCGCAAGGTCGCCTCCGCGCTCAAACCGGTCTACACCGCGGCCAACGAGACCGCCGCCCTCGAAGCCCTTGAGAAGGTCCGCGAGGACTGGGGAAGGCGCTACCCCGGCCTGATCGACACCTTCGAACGCGCCTGGGAGCAGTTCATCCCGTTCCTGGACTTCGACCAGGACATCCGTCGGGTGATCTACACGACGAACACGATCGAGGCCTGGAACCGGTCGCTGCGCAAACTGCTCAAGACCTCCGGCCACTTCCCGACCGACGAGGCCGCCGTCAAGCTGATCTACCTCGGCATCCGCCGCCTGGAAGGACGTCACATCGACGGCACCGGCAAGGGCACGACGCTGCGCGGCACCGGAACCCTCGGCTGGAACCGGGCCATGAACCAGTTCAAGATCCGATTCGGCGACCGGCTTCCCCTCTGACCCGCCAACACCCAGTAATCAGAAACCAGAGAGCTGACAGCCAGCGGCAGGAACACTCAACACGCACTTACACAATCTGGTTGACACACCCGCAAGAACGCGACCTGCAGGCGCTGCGCGAGGAAGCCGACATTCTGCGGGAAGCAGCCGAAGCCCTGATCCACCACGCGCCGGCCCGGGAACGCTTCGCTTTCGTCCATACACTCCGCGAACGGTTCGCAGCCCGGCGGATCTGCAGGATCATCGCCACCGACCACGCCGGCTACTTCGCCCGGGTCCGCGCGCAACAGAAGCGCACGGCCCGCAAGCTCGGCGATCGGGAGCTGTTGCAGCTGATCACCGAGATTCACACGACCCATCCGGCGTACGGTGCCGAGCGGATCACCCGGGAGCTGAAGAACCAGAGGACACAGGTCGGCCGGCGCAGAATCGCCCGACTCATGCGAGAGAACGGCATCGCCGGGATCACCCGGCGCAAGCGACGCAACCTGACCAAGCCCGACAAGGGCGCAGCTGAGATCCCGGACCTGCTCCAACGCAACTTCACCGCTCCCATGCCCGGACTGAAACTGACCGGCGACATCTCCTGCTTCCGCACGTCCGAAGGCTGGATCTACCTCGCGACCGTGATCGACCTCTGCAGCAAGGAGTTGATCGGCCGGGCCATCGCGGCGCACATGCGCACCAGCCTCGTGGCCGAAGCGATGACCATGGCGCACAGCCGCGGCCTGACCGCCGGCAACACGATCATGCACACCGACAGAGGCAGTCAATATTTTGCGAAGACATACCAGCGACTCCTGCAGCGCCTCGAGATACGACAATCCACAAGCCGAACCGGCTCCTGCCTCGACGGCGCCGCCGCAGAATCCTTCTTCGCCACCATCAAATCCGAAATCGGAACCGACTCCTGGCCCGACAGAGCCAGCGCCCAACGCGACATCGAACACTACATCACCGACTACAACGCCCGGCGGCTACACTCCGCAATCGACTACCAGCCACCCGCCACCATCCGCCTCGCATGGCAAACCCGCATGTCAACCACAGCATGAGGCGAGGTGGTGGCAAAACCGTGTCGACTCCAATGTGGACAACTGCTCGGGCCTCGGCGCACCCGACGCCAGCGCAACGTGCGCAGGGCGGGCCAGCTACTTGAGGCTCTTGGCCACGCGCCGCTGTCTGTCGTACCGTTAGACGAGGCGTTGAAGGCGGGATCCCATGTATGACGCTATTTTCGGCAAGCACAACCCAGCCTTGGCGAGGTTAGATAGTGTCAAACGGCGGCCAGTCGCTCGGCGGGAGAATATCCGGCCTCTGCCGAAACCACTCGGGAGTCGTAAGATGGTCATATGCCCGGACCCGATCAAGACTATTGGCCGCGATGGCCACATCGAAATAGCCGTCCCGGAAGATTAAGGGTTGAAAGCTCGAGATTGAATTGCTTCTTTCTACTACTAGTCCATTGCAAAGAAACAGGCGCACCCCGGAGTAGGGGTAAAGCCAATCTTGCAATGCCACCTCTTGCAGGCGATCAGTAATAGAGGATACACAGTCTTCGCTCACCCCTCTTGCATGGAGCCTCCACGACTTTGGCGAAACGGTTAAATTATTGAGTGCATGATGTGTTAAAAATTCCGCAATTCCACCCTCAAGCGGCATCCAGTGTACCGACTGCCAGCTCTTGGCATACACTACGTCCACATTGCTCACATCGAATGCCCATCGCCATCCTTCGTTTGGATCAGCCATAAAGACGGCCATCTGCCCGTCAAATTCAATCTCCCCTGGGGCAAACAAGGTGCGCGCCAGCTTGATTGTGGATATGCGCCGTGAATCCAGCACATACCAATCCTTCAATGCTTGCGGCAGCCACCCAAAGGAGTCCTCCAATTGCAAGGCAGGCCTGCTCTCCGGGCCATACCACTGCGCGAATAAAGCTCGCAGATCAATGCTTCGTGGATCAATCACGGGAACTCCTGGCCTATTCGCAGCGCTGCCACCAAGGCGCATTCCGACATCAGGGCCATCCGCCTTGGAACATTTTGGATGCTGGCATTCCGTTTGACCCATTATATACTACCGTAAGTTGCACGCCATTGGGCAGCATATTGCCGAGCGTGGATGAGCATGTGTCGCAGACATATGTTCCTGATATATATAGAGTCGCCTTTTGTACGCCAGTAGCGCCGCGAACCAGCGCTGCCGCCTGCGGCTCGAGATGATAGGCATATGTTCCCGGCCCAGCCCCTGGTGGCGGAACATAGCCGGGGTACGCATTCGGCGTGCCCGACATGAGCTCCTTACTTTGCCCATTATCCATTACAAGAAGGCCGGTCATTCTCCCATCAGATGGATCCGGGAATTGACTGCGATCGATCGAATTCGCGCGATCGAGACCGGCCTGGTACTGACTTAGAGTGCAGGAATCATTATGGACTAGGAGAGCATCATTGCCCGCCACAATGTAGAAGTCGTGGTCGTTGCTGATGGTGAGGTCCCACATCCAGCCCTCGTCCTGCTTGGGGGCGCCGCCCCCTTGAGCTGTTACGGCAGTGCCGTCGGCGGCGAGGAGTTGGTCATCTATGTGCAGGTCGCCAGCGTCGATCCAGGCGTGTTTGGTGATATCCCAGATTGGGTGGTTGAGAGTGGTGTGGATGGTTGCGGTGCCGTACGCTGTCGTGACGGCGAGGTCATACAGATTGGAGTCATGGTGAACCAGCACGGCATCGACGGTTTGCGATTCGCTCTTTCCGGTGGCCGTGTCATGGGATTTGACCTTGTCACCGATCTTCAAGGAGGCGATCGGCTCGGCTTTCCCGTCCGCTAGCAGTACCTGCGTGCCGGAAGTGAAACTCTCCCCACCAACCGAGACACAGCCGCCTCCGCCACCTCCTAAGGTGCCTTCACAGGTCATCAACGTGCAAAAGGCGGCAGCGCCTGTACCCTCGCAGACAGTGGAGATCACGCACGCGAAGGCCGCACCTCCGAGTCCGCCTGCCTCCCAACCGGCGGCCAGTGCAATGGCGCAGGCGCCTTCGGAGACCACGATGCACGTCACAGCACCGATCGTCACGATTGTACCGATAGCAACCCCCACAAAGTTGTGGGAGATATACGAGGTGGAGTCGTTCCAGGCGGTGCTCACCGCATTCCCGACGTCGGAGGCGCATTGGCCATAGCTACTCGGATGGCGCCAACTGCAGCCTCGGCCGCTGCCGCTGCCGCTGCCAGAACTATCGTTGGTTCCACCGGTCTTGTTAGTGCCGCCTGTACCCTGGCTGCCGCAGAGCTGTTCTCCGCCAGGCCCCCAGCACCCGCCACCGCCGCTGCCGCCGCTGCTACTGCCACCCGACGAACCGCACGGAAGCACTTCACCGCCCTCGCCCCAACCGCAGCTACCGGGGTTGCTGTTGCTGGGGAGTTTGCCAGTGGGGTCGCTGCTGGAGTCTGTAAAGCTATCGGTGTAATTGTGAGTAGTTCTACAGGCGGCCGGCGGACAGGCGGCCGTCGAAGGTGATGTCGAAGGCGTTCAGGGCCGCCTTCCACCTGGCCATCCAGCGTTTCTGCCCGGTGCCGGTCGGGTCCAGGCTCATCACGGCGAGGTACACGCACTTGAGGGCTGCTTGCTCGTTCGGAAAGTGACCTCGCGCGCGCACGGCGCGGCGTATGCGTGCATTGATGGACTCGATCGCGTTCGTGGTGCAGATCACGCGGCGGATTTCGACGTCGAAGCTCAGGAACGGGACGAACTCGGCCCACGCGGAGTTCCACAGCTTGATGATCGCCGGGTACTTGCGGCCCCAGGCGGCCTCGAACTCCATGAACCGCTCCATCGCCGCCTCCTCGGTCGCCGCGGTGTACACCGGCCGCAGCGCCTTGGCGATCGCGTCCCAATGCTGCCGGGCCGCATAACGGAAGGAGGCCCGCAGCAGGTGCACCACGCAGGTCTGCGTCACCGCCTGCGGCCAGACCGCCTCGATCGCGTCGGGCAGGCCCTTCAGCCCGTCGCACACGACCATGCACACGTCCGCGACCCCGCGGTTCTTGATCTCGGTGAGCACGTGCATCCAGTACTTCGCGCCCTCGCCGCCGTCTCCGGCCCACAGCCCCAGGATCTCGCGGGTGCCCTCGCAGGTCACGGCGACGGCGACGTAGATCGGCCGGTTCGCGACCTGCCCGTCGCGGATCTTCACGTGAATACAGTCGATGAAGATCACGGGCAGGACCGCGTCCAACGGCCGGTTCTGCCATTCCGCCATGCCCTCGATCACCTTGTCCGTGATCGTGGAGATCGTGGTCTTGGACACCTGCGTCCCGTAGACCTCGGCCAGGTGCGCGGAGATCTCCCCGTGCGTCAGTCCCCGCGCCGAGAGCGAGAGCACCATCTCGTCCACGCCGGACATCCGCCGCTGGCGCTTCTTGACGATCTGCGGTTCGAAGCTCCCGGCCCGGTCCCGCGGCACCTCGATCTCGACCGGGCCGATGTCCGTCAGCACCGTCTTGGTGCGCTTGCCGTTGCGGGAATTGCCCGACCCGTCCCCGGCGCCGTCGTGCTTCTCGTAGCCGAGGTGGTCGGTGATCTCACCATCCAGGGCCGATTCCAGCAGCCGCTTGGTCAGCTCCTGCAGCAGACCGCCCTCGCCGGCGAGCCTGACCCCTCGCTCCTTGGCCTGCCCGACCAGTTGGTCAAGCAACTGCTGGTCAAGAGCATCAAGGCCCGCCGGCTCACCATCGACAACCTGCTCGGTCACGGACTGTTCCACTTCCATCACGCTCATCTGATGCAACTCCATCATGTTCAGGAGTTACACCGAAGACGGTACAGTCCCGACCGGTGAATCAGGGTTCATGTACCTCGCCACGGTGATCGACCTCTTCTCCGGGCGCCTGATCGGCTGGTCGATCGCCGAGCACCACCGGGCCGAACTCGTGCGCGATGCCCTCGCCGCCGCGGTGGCCGCCCGCGGCGGCCAGGTGGCCGGAGTGATTTTCCACTCGGACAGGGGCAGTGAATACACTTCCCGCCTCGTTGCCGACTACTGCGCAGGTCAGGGCATACGCAGGTCCATGGGTCGAGTGGGCTCGTGTTTTGACAACGCCGCCGCGGAGAGCTTGTTCGCGGCCTACAAGAGAGAGACCGTCACCATGACCGAACGCGGCCGGTTCGCCGACGAGGCCGAGGCCCGCCGCGAGACCTTCCGCTGGATCGCGTTCTACAACCACAGGCGCAGGCACCGCCGGGCCGGGATGCTCTCACCCGCCGACTACGAGCAGCGCCACCACCTCACTGGTCAGCGTCCTGACGCCCCTGCTACACTCATATCCATAGCCGCATGAAACCCGGTGTCTACATCCCGGGGGTCACCTCACCGTGCCGCACCGGTCGAGCCGCACGGGATCAAGTTACCGAACCAAGCCGCAATACGGATGCTTCTGTAGCAACCGCCCGACCATCTCAACTCGTTCAGGCATCAAGAAGAGGTGCAAGACCGTGTTGTCAATGGCCACAGCATGGATGGACTTCTCGGCACCTCACCTGTCAGTCGGTTCCAATCACGTGCAGGTAGAGCGTGTACTTCTGCGGATCTCTCTCGTCAAGCACGACGTCCATGGTGTCGCCCTTAGTCGTGACCGGCCCATCACTGCTCGCCGAAACGCTCGGGAACACCGCCTCAAGACCCGACTGCGTGTCACTGAGATTCCACGGCACTATGTCGGACCCCAGCACGTCCCCGCAGAGCGAACTGCACCCGGGCTCCACGTTGGATGTGGAACTGCCATAGGCACGCAAAAATGAAGCGGCAACGGACGGCGCGAGGACGAACGTGAGGTAGAGGTCTCGTGTGTCCTGACTCGTCGAGACGAAGTACCGCACCGACGAACTCCCACTAGGCAGCGCGATCCCGAACTCAGCCAAGACAGCGTCGAACGTTTCGCCCGACCGGCTGCCAGCGTAGGCCCGCGAATCGGTATCCGTTGGCAGCGTCGACACGTATGTCACCGGCCGTGATCCGCACGCGGCGCAAGCCGAGAGGAGAAAGACGACTCCGAGCCAGCCGACCGCTGTGCGCCGCAGGCGGCGCACAGCGGATTGATTCTCAGTACGAGTAGTCATACTCACCATAGATGTTGTAGTCCTGTGCAAGTCCTAGCAGGTTCAGCTTAGACAATTGTGTTTGGGGAATATTCACCCCTAAGAAGTGCAGGTCCGAGCGGTTGTCTCCGGGACTGCCGAAGGCGTAACGCTTCCACACCTGCACCCTCACCGTGGTCACGCCGTTTTGAATCGTAGACGAGACACGGTACTGGACATCGTGCAGCGCGTAGTACCAGTCCAGGCTCGACTTGGCCGAGATCTCGGCGTTGTGCCAACCGCTGTCGTACGGCTTCTTGCTGTTCTGGGCGGCAGCGATCGCCGTGTTCACCTGCGCGGCGTAGTCGGACGTCGGCGCGTCCTCGAGGATCTGCATGGGATCCACAGACTGAGTTTGTCCGCTGTTTTCCAGCCAGTCCAGGAGATACTTCGAAGCGTTGCACCAGCCTTTCTTCCAGCACATCACGGAAGCGATCTCGAGCAGCATGTTATGTTCCGAGTTGTCCGACCCTGTCGCCCAGCCGGCTTCCGAGCCCCAGGCCTGGCCGTCATGGTTGGGAACCCACTTCGGCAGCGGTTCGCCCTCCACGTGCCAGATGCCCGTGTTCGGGTCCTGAATCAACCCTTGCCCCGGATGGGTTGCGGCTTCGCAGGTGAACTGGTCGGTGCAGTTGCCGTCAGGCAAGGTCGTGTTACCGCCACCGCCACCGCCACCGCCACCGCCACCGCCACCGCTGGGATGCGAGCCAGCGCAGAATTCGCCGTCGACCATGACGCACCATTTGCCTGTGGGGTCGCTGCCGGTGACGGGGTCGTTGCCGGCGTAGTCGTAGCCTGCCATCTGGGTCGGATCGGCGCCTTCGAAGAGGGGGTCGAGTGAGATGAACCGACCGGTTTGCGTGTCGTATTCGCGGGCGCCGAGGGTTTCGATGCCTGTAGTGTCGTCTGTCAGGCCTCCGATATAGCCTTTGTTGCCGCCGACCCATGTTGCGGTGGTGGTGGAGCCGTCGCGTGAGCCGCCGAAGGGGAGGTACTGGCGGCGGGTGATGGTCTGGGCCGTGGTCGCGCTGATGGCGAGTTGGTCGGTGCTTTGGCGGTCGGGGATGAGGTAGTTGACGGCGCCGGTGTTGGTGCGCTCGGCGACCGTGACTCCGCCGATCGTGTAGTAGCGGGTGGCGGTGACGTTGCCGCTGCCTGAGACTCGGTTGAGCTGGGCGTCGCCGATGGTGAGTGTGGTCGAGGCCGGGTCTCGCATGAGGACCTGCGTGCCATCGGTGTTATAGGCGTAGTTGGTGGTGCCGGCTGTGCTGGTGGTGGACTGGAGTTGGTCTTGATCGTTCCAGGTGTAGGTCTGGTTGCCGTGTGATCCGCCGGTAACGGAGGTTTCTTCTCCGGAGGAGTTGTATCCGTAGGTGGCGGTTTCGGCGCTCGCGTTGGGGCCGGTCGCGGTCGTATTGCTGAGCGTGGTGGGCTGGTCGGTGCTGGAGCCGGCTGCAGGGTAGTCATAGGTGATGACGGTATCGTCAGCGGTGCTGCCGGAGGTGTTGTGATCGGTCTCGCTGGCCCGGTCTCCGGCGGCGTCATAGGTCCATGACTGCCAGTAGGGGCTGATCGGTCCGCCGACGGTGGGGGAGTTGCCGGGCGAGGGAGTGGCGGCGCACGCGTCAGTGGCCGTCCACGCTGCGGCCAGCCGCTGCGCGTAGTCGTAGGTGAAGCATTGGGTGTCAGTCTGGGCTGTGGAGGTGCCCGTGTTCCCGGCAGTGTTCTGCACGTCCTGGATCTGGGTGACCAGACCCGAACCCGGGGAGACTGTACGGCTCGCATTACCGTAGGTGTACGTGAGGGTGTCGACGGCAGCTGAGCTGTTTGAATCGGACGTGGTCACCGAGTCGAGTGCGAGCGTCTGCGGGTCGTAGGCCTCGTCGACTCTCACCTGGCCACTTCCGGCCGGCAGCCGGTACTCGAGCGGCTGGTTGTCCTCGTTGTACGTGATGCCAGCAACGTATGTCTGGGTGCTTGTGGTCGTGCCAGCCAGCTCGGTGGGTTGGCCGAACTCGTTGTACGTGTACTTGATCGTCTCCAGCGGAAGGCCCCCCATAACTGGGTCAGTCTGACCCTGGAGCAGCCCGGTATAGGTGTACCCGTACTTCGTGGTGTATCCGGCGGCCGGAACCAGCGCGGCATCGGTTCCCGTCAGGGTGACCTTGGTGCCCTGGGGTTCGCCGAGCGTGGTGTATCCGGTGGTCGCCGAGGTGATGATGTCGCCGTTGGAGTACGACGTGGACGAAGTCAGATACCCCGTCTTGATCGTGTCATAGGTCCACGACGCGATCTCATTGCCCGACGCGCCTGCGGTCAGGGTGCTGGTGGAGGTGGTGTCGTACTCGGCGGTTTTGCGGGCATCCTGGTCGTACACGAAGGTGGTCTGCTTGCCGCGGGCATCCTTCGTGGTGATCAGCAGTCCGGCGTTGTCGTAGGTGTTGACGCTGGTGCCGGCGTCCGGGTCTACAGCGGTGAGTTCGTCTCCGAGCAGGTCGTAGGTCCAGGACCAGGTGTTGCCGGCCGCGTCGACCTCGGTGGCCTTCTTACCCGAGGGGTAGTACGTGTATTTGGTGTCGGTGTAGTCGCTTGTCGGGTCTGTGGCGTAGTTTGTCGGCTGGCCGGCGAGGTATTGGATGAGGTCGGTCTGTTCGCCGAGGGCATTGGTGACTACTGTCTGCGCTGTTGAGCCCGCGGGTGGGATGGTGGTGACGAAGTTGCCGCCGTAGTTGTAGGTGGTTTCCCAGGTCTGATTGGCGTCTGTGTAGGCGATCTCTGCGGTCTTGCGGCCGGCACCGTCGTAGGTGTAGCCGGTGGCTGAGGGTACTGTTCCGGCCTGCGCTTGAACATAGACGTTCGAGACGGCGTCGGGGTTGTAGTAGGCGCCGGTGGTCTCGGATTCCCAGCCGTCGGTGTTGTAGTAGGTGTCGACGATGTCGCGGCCGCCGTCGGGCGTCTCGGTCTGCACCTCTCTGGCCCGCAGCATGCTGTCGTACAGGGTCTCTGAGAGCCGGTATGTGCCGTCGTCGTTGATCGTGTAGGTGTCGGTCACGGACGGGTGCATGTCGTCGACCGTGTATGAGTACTTCAGGTTCGGCGAGCCCGCGGTGCTGAAGCCGGGCTTCCATACGGCGATGACGCGACCGAGAGCGTCGTACTGGCTGGCTGTGGTGTCGTTTGCGGCGGTCGTGACCTGGGTGGCGAGTTCCCGCAGGGGGTCGTACGTCGTGGTGGTGGCCATGTTCTTCGGGTCGGTGACCACGGTGCTGGTCGGCTCGGCGCCGGTGGCCGGACTGTAGGCCGTCGCGGTGACCCGATTGTCGGCGTCGGTACTGCTGAGCACGCGTCCGTACTCGTCTACGGTCTTCTTCGCCTGCATCGTGTACGTGGGTGTGCCGCTGGAGCCGTAGGAGGTCGCTGCCAGGGTCTCGGTGGCGTCGCCAACTGTTGGAGCGGTCGTGGCGTTCGATGCGCCGTCGTAGTAGGTGATGGAGTCGCTGATCGCGTCCGCCGGATACGACGGGGTGGTCGAGCAGTTCACCGACACGGTCTTCGATTCGGAGGTCGCGTCGAGGATCCACAGGCTGGTGTTGTCGTCGTAGGTGACGGTGGTGCACTTGTTCTGCGAGGGATCGGTGACGTCTCCTAGCGCGTTGGTCTGGGTCACCCTGCCGTAGGCGTCGTGCCCGTACGTGGTCTCGGTCTCCCGGGTCGCACCGGAGGCGAGCGGGGTGTAGACCTGCGCTTCCGACTGCCCGACGAAGAACGCCTGTTGAGAAGGGACGCCGCCGGCCAGGGTGTGGGTCGCCTGGGCGCTGGAGGTCCACGGCGTGTCGATCGTGTCGGTCACGAGCGAGGACCCATTGAGCACCTGCGTCTCGTACGTCATACCGGCGTACTGATCGTCATCTGGGACCGGGGTGTCGTTGCGCGAATCGGTCACCGTGACGCTGCGCTTCGACGTGGAGGTCAGGAAGTCCCCGTTCATGCCCTGGAAGTAGCTGTACTGGGTCTCCGTCACCGGGTCGGGCGCGGTACCGGTCGAGACGGTCATGCCTTGGTAGCCGCGGAACTGGTCCCAGGTCACCTGGTTCGACGGTGTCAGCGGATTGTCGTCGTAGTGCCAGGCAGGTTTGCCGACCGGCGTATATTTCGTGGTGATCGCGTCGTTGTCGCTGTCTTCGTTGGGGTTCCCGCCGGTGGCGTCGTTCTCCGTGACCGAGTTGACGATGTAGACGTTGAAGTAGTCCTTGGTCGGATCTGCAGTAATCGTCGGGTACCAGTAGACCGGGTATGCCAGTGTGGTGTTCGCGTCGTCGCTCGAGGGTTCGTCGGCGACGGCGGTCGGCGCCGAGTAGTTGACGGTGATCTGCTCACCGGTCTCGGTGGTGATCTTGGTGAGCCGGTCGCGGGTGATCCACGGGTAGCCGTTGGTGAGGTCGACCCGGTTCTGCAGAGGGGTGCCGTTGAACGTCACCGAGGGCAGCGGTGCCGTGGTCGTGCCTTTCGGCTCCGCGGTGGTGTCCTGACCGGCATGGGTGATCGAGGCGAGCCACAGCGAGGGGGTCGAGGTGTCGCCGGCGCCTGTGATCGCGGGGAACGAGTACGTCAGGGCCCACGAGTCCACGTTATCCAGGCTGGTTCCGTCCAACGCCTGTGTCTGGATGCCGGTGAGTTCCTCCTCGGAGAAGAAGGAGGGCGACTGCGACGAGCAGTTGGCGCCTGACGTGCACAGCAGGTCATCGGGAACGTCCGGCCAGTTGGTCGCGGTCGCGGATGACAAGGTGCTGGTATCGCAGCCGGTCGGGGAGGTCGAGCAACGTCCGTTCATGGTGAGCTGTACCTCGGCGGCCGGAGTCGCGGTGTACAGCGAGTTGGAGCGCTGTCCGTACTCGATCTTCGACAGGTACGAGTCCCGCGTGTAGGCCGAGGTGGACGCGGCGGTCGTGGCGAGGTCCTGGGCGTAGTAGTTGGTCGCCGTGTCGTACCAGTAGGTGACCGCGTCGCCGTGCGTGTCCACGACGTAGTCGAGGTTCCACCGGTAGGCCTGCTCGCAGTAGGAGGATGAGAAGGTGCCGTTGTAGCAGGGCTGCCCGGAGGCCGTCGCGTAGACCGGCTCCGTGTCCACCGAGTTCGTGGTCGCATCACCCGAGCCGTACCCGGGAAGCTGGTTGAGTCCGAAGTAGTACTGGGTGCCGTCAGTTGTCGTGACGACCCAGTACTCGCCGTTCCGGGCGCCGTTGACCGCGCCGGTCTCGTACGCGATCCGCTCGTTCGAGTCGTCTGCGGCGATGTAGTCGCCGGTCGCGTCGTCCTTGATGATCGTCGTGGTCTGGCCGTCGAGATCGAACGTCAACTGGTTGTTGCTCGACCAGCAGTTGTCGTAGGTCTTGCTATCGCCGTCGGGGTTCTGGTGGCAGGAAGCGTAAGAGCGCTCGATGTAGGACTCGGTCAGCATCCAGCCGTCGCCGACGTCCCCGGCCTGGTTGTTCGTGTTCGAGGTCAGTCCGTCCACGGACTGCGAGTTGTAGGACAGCGCGAGCGAGGGCTCAAGGCCGCCCGGCGCGTCCGGAACGGAGATCGGATAGGACCAGGTGAACGCGTCGGTCGCACCTCCCGCTGACCACGATCCGGAGGGCTTGAGGGTGGTGGCGGAAAAGTTGCCCCCGCCGGAACCGCTCGAGGAGGAGGAAGTGTCTGTCGCTGCCAGCACCAGGGCAGACGAGGATGCCGCCGCGCGCTGCACCTGCGCGGACTGGGCCTGCGCGGACGTCGAGTCCGGCGTCGGGCTCTGCGCGGCAGGCAGCGTGACCGCGGCCGTCAAGGTCTGTGTTTTGCCGCTGTTGGTGAACTTCACCGGTGTCTCAACGCGGCACTTGGCAAGTTGCGGCGTGGTCAATGCGCAGGCGGGCAACGCGACCAGCGCCAGACGCTGCCCCCAGCCGCCACCGTAGGCGTCCTTGAAGGATGCGTACGAGAGCGAGACCTGTACCTGACCTGACGCGGCGACACCGTCCGCACGGCCGACCTGGACCACCACGCCCTTAAGGCCCAGCGCATCCGAGACCGACTGCGGCTCGACGCTGACCCGCGCCTGCTTCGGCATCGAGGTGGCGACCGGCGTGCTCTTGTCCGCGGGGGTCCGCGCGGCGGCTCCCGCGCCGGAGGGCTCCGCGGTGAGTACGAGCGGCAGCGACCCGACCCGCGCGGCCTTGCCTTCGCTCATTGCGACGCTGCCGGTGCCAGAGGGCCAGACCACCTTCGGAGCGTGGTAGGCGGCCATCGGCGTCGGCTTGGCGTAGTGCGAGGTAACGGCCGTCACCGGTAAAGACGGGGTGTCCTGGTATCCGGCGCCGTTCCCACCGTGTCCGGATGCGTAGACCGGGCCGGCCAACGCGACTTGCACCACCAGCACGAGGCTGCTGATCGCCGCCGCCGGGCGGCGGGAAGAGCGCGGCAAGCGTCGGCAGCGCGCGACGGCATGGTGATACGGACGAGCGAATATGCCCGACACGATGGGTCCCTCCCTGACATGGGTGTCCCTGTCCCTAAATCAGGATAGGAAGTCAGCACCATGAAAAGTAGCGATCAGTATGCACCGCGTCAATGGCTTCGCTTCGAGCCGCCGCGGTCCGCCCAGGACCAGGGGAATCCGGTGTCCGGCGCTGGGTCAGCACCATCAGGGTCCGGCTTCGCCACCATGCGTACTCTGCACCGAACATGGGCAAGCTACCTGTCGCGCCGCGTGCGGGGCGGTCGCCTATCGCAGTACCCATATAGAAGGGCGTCATGCAGACTTATACGCGAATACGGCGGTCCCACGCCGGCGTCGGGGCGCTCGCGCTCGCGGTGGCCGCCGGGCTCACCATCGCCGCGCCGGCCGCGCAGGCGGCTCAGCCCCCGGCCACGGTCCAGGGTGATCTCGGCGCGTCGTCGTCCGCGCACACCGACTCCGCCGCCCAGGCCCGCGCGGCCGCCCAGGCCATGAGTGAAGGCTACGGCCTGACTGTCGCGCAGCAGCAGGCGGTGGACGCCGCCGTGCTCACCGCGCGTAAGACCGGCAAGGCGGTGCCCATCAGCGCCCTGACCACCGAGACGTCGCAGGTCACCGCGGAGCCGGACGGCAAGCTTGCGCTGACGGAGAACACGCTGCCGGTGCGCGCCCTGAAGGACAACGCGTGGGTTGCGGTGGACACGACTCTTCACCGCAACGCGAACGGCAGCTACTCTCCCGCTGCCACCGCCTACGCGAACGTCGCCCTCTCCGCCGGCGGAAGCGGCCCGCTCGCAGTCACTACGACAGAGTCGGGCGCAAGCTACGCGGTGACCTGGCCCACCGTACTGCCCGCCCCCGTCGTCTCTGGGTCAAGTGCCACCTACACCAATGTGCTCAGTGGGGTCGATCTGAAGGTCTCGGCCACCGTCGGGGGCGGGTTCTCCGAGGTCCTCGTCGTACATGACGCGCGCGCCGCCGCGAATCCGGCCCTATCGAAACTCGAGCTTGCCGTGCACAGCAGTGGCGTGACGAAGGGTTCCGGCAGCACCGTGGGTTCCGCGGCCGGCGGTCTGGCGCTGTCGATCTCGGGTGCGTCCATGTGGGACTCGAACACGGCCGTGCCCGCCGATGCGGCCGTGGCCGCGGCAAGGGCCTCAACGGCCCGCGAGTCCGGAGCCGTGGGCACGCCCAGTTCGTCGGCTCCGACCCAGGCTCAGCTCGATCAGATCGGCGCCTCGGACCCGTCCAGCGCGGCCGCCCCTGGCTATGCCGCGAACCAGGCGCCGCTCGGGGTCGCCGTGACCGGCAACGCTCTGGTTCTCACGCCCAGCAAGGCCCTGCTGGCGGACCAGCACGCGGTCTACCCGGTTTACATCGATCCGACCCTGTCCTGGCAAGAAGCTTCCGGCGGCGCGCCGGCCTACGACGAGGTCAAGCAGGACGCCCCGTGCAACTCCCAGTCCTACTACAAGGACACCGGGATGGACGACAACTCTCTGGGCGTGGGCTACGCGGCCGGATCCTGCGGCGGCTGGCAGAACACGTATTACCAGTGGTCACTGCCCCCGCAGATCTGGGGCGCGCACATCGGCAGCGCCCAAGTCCAGGTCACCGAGAACTGGCAGGCCTCGTTCTCCTGCTCCACCTCGCGCACCGTGACCGCCCACCTGGCCGGTGGCATCGGTTCGGGCACGGACTACAACAACCAGCCCGGGCCGCTCACCGGCTCGTCCGCGTACTCCAACGCACAGAGCGTCGGCGCGGCGTGGAACGCCTCAGGCTGCACCACCACCGAATCCTCGAAGGCCGGGTTCGACTTCCAATCCCCGGTCCAGACGAGCGCGAACAACCACTCCAGCCAGCTGACCGTGGAGCTCACCGGTGACAGCAGCACCACCGACTTCTCCCGCTTCACCGACAACCCCAGCCTGGTCATCAAGTACGACCACAACCCGAACACCCCCGCCGCGAGCCAGCTGACCACGGCCAACGGCGCGAGCAACACCGTCGCCTGCGCGAGCGCCGCGCCGTACCCGTTCATCGGCAAGTCGATCGCCACCAACACGGTCAGCCTCGTCGCCGGCAACATCACCAGCCCCGACGGCGACCAGCTCCGGGCCAACTTCAACTACTGGACCTCGGCCAGCTCCACTCACCAGACCGGGGCCTCCGCCGACAACCTCGCCTCCGGCGCCACCGCCAAATACTCACTGCCCTCCTCCTTCACCTCGACCCTGACCTCGGGTGAGACGGTGTACTGGGATGTGCAGACGACCAACGGCACCTACACCAGCGGCTGGTCACCGACCTGCGCGTTCACCGCCGAGCCCACGTCGCCCGACGCACCCACGATCGCCCCGAACTCCACCTACCCCGCCGGGATTGCCGTTACGGACGCTGGAACGAGCGCGACCTTCGCCGTGAGCGGGTCGAGCACCGGCGCCGACACCACCGGGTTCTACTACAACCTCGACAGCGTCCCCGCCGCGAGCGGAACGCCGGCCAGTGAGATCGCGCCGATCACCACCTCGGCCACCGGGCTGACCGACTCGTGGCCACTCAACGCCTCCTCCGGCACCAGCGCGGCCGACTCCAGCGGCACGAACACGGCCACGCTGCAGTCCGGAGCCTCGTTCGCCGCCGATCCCGGCCGCGGCTACGTCCTCGCGACCTCCGGGACCTCCACCAGCTACGCCCAGTCCACCACCACCTCCGTGAACACCGCCGCGGACTTCTCCGTCTCAGCCTGGGTCAAGCTCACTGCGATCCCCACGGCCAATCAGACCGCGCTCTCCCAGGACACCTCCCTCAACTCAGGGTTCTATCTCCAATACGAAACCACCGACAAAGCCTGGGCGTTCACCCAGTTCTCGGCGAACTCCACCACCCACACCAGCTACCACGCACACGGGGCCTCCACACCCGCCGCCGGCGTCTGGTACCAGCTGACCGGTGTCTACACCAAATCCACCGGGCTCATGCAGCTCTACGTCGACGGCGCCCTGGCCGGTACGGCGACCAATCCGAGCGAGTACGCCGCGACCGGCGATCTGGCGATCGGTCGGTCGTTCTACTCTGGAAGCAACGCCGATTTCTTCCACGGCGACATCAGCGATGTCCAGACCTACAGCAGTGCTCTGACCTCGACGCAAGCCGCATCGCTGTACAACACCGCGACGGCCGACATCACCATCACCCCCTACGCCCCCGGCCCGCACACCCTCTACGTCGACGCCATCGACGGCGCCGGCGACATCTCGGCCACCGCCAGCTACAGCTTCATCGCCGCCCAGCACGCCACAGCCACCTGCGCGAGCCTCTCGGCCTGCTACAACAACATCGCGGTCAGCTCGAACACCGCGATGACCCAGGGCGCCGCGGACGGAGGCAACAGCTTCTCCGCGACCGACTGGACCAATGCGGGCTGGACCAGCAACGGACACATCACCGTCGACGGGGCGAGCCTGAGCCTGCCGACCTACGGCACCGGGCACAGCGACAACGCCCTCGCCTACGGCCAGTCCGTCACCTGCGCCACCGCCGGAATCACCTGCGCCGTCTCCGGCACCGGCTCGAGCTCTCTGGTGTTCCTGGTCACCGCTACCCGCGTAGGCAGCAGCCTGACGATGCCCTCATCCGTCTCCGGCAACGAGACAGCCCCCTACATCCCCGCCGGCACCCCGGTCACCGGCACCTACTACGACGACCTCGACGGCTCCGGCTCCACCCTCAACGGCACGCTGGGTGTGCCGACGGGCTGCGTCTACTACACCGGCGCGCTCGCAGGCACCTGCTACTCCTACGTCATGGCAGTGCCCGACTGGGTCACATCGAACACGGCCATCGGCGACATCGCCACCATGGCCTTCCCCGACGAGAACACCCAGAGCGGAACGGCGAACACCACCAAACACCCGAAGGTCTACGCCTTCTCCGTCCCGCTGATCCCCGGACAGACCATCTCCTCGATCACCCTGCCGGACGTGTCCAACGACGCCAGCGGCAGCGAGGCACTGCACGTCTTCTCCCTCGGCACCCGCGACACCACCGCCGGCACCGTCGAAGCCGGCGGCACCACGGTCTCCGCCGCCACCGGCGACACCTGGACCGGCGCGTGGGCCTCCGACACCGAGGGCGACTACGCACCGGCCTCCGGCAGCTACGGCGCCCAGTCCGTGCGCATCCTGCTCCAGCCGACCGTCACCGGCAGCACCGTGCGGATCAAGCTCGACAACTCCCTGGGCACCACTGCCCTGGCCATCGGCCACCTCACCATCGCCAGCACCACCGGAACCGCGGCCAGCCCCACTGCCGCCACCAGCACCGCCCCCGTGGCCCTCACCTTCGGCGGATCACAGTCCACAACCGTTCCCGCAGGCGCCATGGTCTACTCCGACCCGCTCTCCTACTCCATGGTCAACGACCAATGGGTCGCCGTCTCCTTCTACCTCTCCTCCACCAGCGTCCCGGCACTCGTCCAGCACTCCTGGGCCACCGACGCCTACGAGTACATGTCCCCGGTCAACTCGGCCGACGCGACCATGAGCAGCGCCGCGACCGCGTACACCGCCGGCGGCTTCAGTTCCGGCACCTACACCAACCTCGTTACCGGCCTGGATGTGCAGACCGCGGGCGAGCAGACCCAGGTCGTGATCGGCGACAACCTGATCGACGCTTGGGAGCCGAACACCGCCCCGCTCAGCGCCAACAACGGCGCGGCCCAGCGCCTGTCCGACATCTTTGCCGCGGCAGGAGCAACCACGCCGAGCGGCTACAGCTTCGGCGTCGTGAACGCGGGCATCGAATCCAACCAGATCCTCGCCGGCTACGCCGACACCATCAACGGCACCACTGGCGGAACACCCGTCGGCGGCCCGTCCCTGCTCGCCCGCATCGACCGCGACGTCCTGGACGAACCCGGCGTCACCAACACCGTCATGGACGAAGGCCTCGAAGACGTCCTGGCCGAGCAGCCGACAACCGCCGACGACGTCACCACCGACACCAGCGCGTTCGAAAGCGGAGCGCTCACCACCCTGTTCGGCTACCTCGGGGACCTCGACGCCCAGGCCACGCTCGTCACCGCCATCGGCATGACCCCGTGTATCGGCTACGCCGGCGACGGAGCGGCCAGCGGCAACGACCCGTGCACCGCAGACGTCGACGCGGTACGCACCAGCGTCAACGACTGGCTCGAAGCCGACGGGCCCGAAATCGCCAACTACGCGTACGTCGAGCCGGACACCACCATCGGCACACCCGCCACCGCAACCTACTGCCCCGCCGCCGACACCGACTGCACCGCCGCCCTCAGCCCCCTGTCCATGGTCGGCACCAGCCGCAACAACGCCCCCTCCGACCCGGTCAACCTGACCAACGCCGCCACCGGCGCCCTCGCCAACGCCATCCTCGCCCCCCAGGACATCTGGGAACTCAACGACGGCACCGGCGCCAGCACCGCGGCCGACAACACCGTCGGATCCACCGGAAACCTGAACAACACCACCAGCACCGGAAGCCTCTACCTCGCCTACTCCGACCCATCCCTCAACCCCGGCGGAAACCCCCTGACCCTCAACGGGACGCAGGGCACCAACTACACATGGCCGACCGCCACCGTGGGCACCTTGACCGGACAGACGGTCCTGAGCCTCGACGGCACCAGCGGATACGCCACCACCTCAGGGGCCGTGCTCGACACCACGGGCAGCTACTCCATCAGCGCCTGGGTGAACCTCAGCCAGATCCCGACCGGATACGCCACGATCGCCGCCCAAGCCGGCACCCAGGCCTCCGGCTTCTACCTCCAATACGACCCGGACAACGCGGCATGGTGCCTGAACTTCATGTCCACCGACACCGCCGACCCGCCCGGCGCCTACCCCATCCCCTGCGCCTCCACGGCCCCCACAGCGCACACCTGGTATCACGTCGTGGCGACCTACAACGCCACCACGAATGCCGCCGTGCTGTACGTCAACGGCACACAGGCCGGTAGCGCCACCATCACCGACTGGTCCGCAACCGGTCCGCTGCTCATCGGCGCGGACCAGTACGACGCGAACATCGGCGACTTCTTCCCCGGAGAGATCAGCGACATCCAGACCTTCAACTACGCCCTGAGCGCACCGCAGATCACCGCGCTCTACCACCAGATCAACTAACGAGCGCGACTAGCCATGCCACACGCGGGGTCCCCGATCGCGGGACCCCGCATCCGCAATACCCCACTCCAGCCCTGCAGTGATACGTCACAGTACACTGATGATTGTGTCATCACTGCGCAACAAGTCCCAGTTCCCGGTACAGGTCCATCTACACTGGGCCCGCGTATACACTGCGCCGAACCCACACGCACTGATCTCGCACACAGGTGCCCGAAGAACGTAGGACCAGCCGCCGATGTCTCCCGTGCACCGCCTTCCCCGTGGTCGTCGCGCCACCATCATCTCGGCCGCCGTCGGCGCCGCACTCGTGGCCGGCTGCGCCGTGCTGCTCATCCCAGGACCCGACACCCACACGACAGCCGACACACGCGCCGCGAACTCCGCGATCGGTGACGGCTCCGGCGCGCCCACGGCCTCGACGACCGGCACGGCATCGGCCGGCGCATCGGCCTCGGCCTCGGCTTCAAGCTCCGCGTCCACATCTGCGTTCGCGTCGGCCTCGGCGTCAGCCTCCGGTTCCGCGACGCCGACCTCGAGCGCTGCGTTCTCCGGCCCGCCCAAGCTCTCGATCGGCTCCAGCCGGACCGTCGCCGGCACCCTGGCGCCGGCCTGGCCCGACCAGGGCCAGGCCGAGATAAACCTCGACGGCGGCGGCTCGATCAAAAGCTACGGACCCGTCGACAGCTCGCAGCCGATCGCCTCGGTCACCAAGACCATGACCGCCTACCTCATCCTGCACGACCACCCGCTCAGCCCGGGGCAGCAGGGCCCGAGCATCACCATCACCGCCGCCGACGTCGCCGCCTACAAATACGACGTCAGCGAGAACATGTCCTCGGTGCCCGTCAAAGCCGGCGAGCAGCTGACCGAGAACGAGGCGCTCCAGGCCCTCATGCTCGCCTCCGCCGACAACATCGCCGACGTCCTGGCCCACTGGGACACCGGCACCACCACCGACGACGCCTTCGTCAGCAAAATGAACTCCGAAGCCTCCGCCCTCGGCATGAGCCACACCCACTACGCCGACGCCTCCGGCTACGACCCCGACTCCGTCTCAACCGCACCCGACCAGATCACCCTCGCCCAACACGCCATGGGCCTCGGCTACTTCGCCCAACTCGTGGACCAGGGCAGCGCCAGCATCCCCGTGGCCGGCACCATCTCCAACTACAACAGCCTCCTCGGCTACGACGGCGTCAACGGCATCAAAACCGGCTCCACCGGCCAAGCCGGCGGCTGCCTCCTCTTCCACGCCGACTTCACCGTCAACGGCCGCACCCTCACCCTCTCCGGCGCCGTCCTCGGCCAGGACGCACCCACCGGCCAGGAACTCGGCGTCGGACTCGCCGCCGCGAAGACAGCGATATCCAGCACCGAATCCCAGGTCACCGCCCGCACCCTCATCCCCGCCGGCACCGCAGTCGCCACCGCACCCCTGGCCGACGGCACCACCGCCACCCTGCACACCACCGGCAACCTCACCGTCACCGCATGGCCCGGCGAATCCGTCACCCTGCGCCTGAGCACCTCAGGAACCACCCACACCCTCAAGGCCTACGCCTCCGACGGAACACTCCTCGGCACCACCACGCTCCAGTAACACAGAGCACTGATCGGGCTCTACCGCCGACCGAGATGGCGGCGGTAGATGCCCGGGCCCATGCATCCGGTCCCCGACCACGCGTTGGCCAGCGTCAAACCAGATCGATCGAGTCAGGAACGGGGGCTATGGACTCAGTCGACCTGGCCCGACCCGAAGTATTCAACATCGGGTTCGTAGTTGCGGCTGTCCGATCACAGGGCGATGGCACGGTGGGCGAGCGCGGCGTCGACGATCGCGGCGGCGTTGCCGTCGACGAGTTCGTCCGGCGGGTAGAAGATGAGGTCGCTGACGTGCGGGTGCGGTGTGTTCGCCCGCAGGAGCAGAAGGTAGTAGTCGGAGTCCGGGTCTACGGCTTGGATCCTGCGTACGATCTCGACCAGCTCGGATCTGGTGACATCGGGCACCCTTGGCCATGGCGGCCGCGCGGCTTCGCGGGCAAAGTCCTCAAGGCTCCGAGCGCCGTCGTATTCAAGGAAGGCATCGATTCCGTAATCGCGGCCCGCTGCCGCGCTGAACTCGGCCATCGCTGTGTCGGCTTCGGACCGCAGCCCCTGGTGTACCAGATCAGCGATCCGTGTGATCTCGGCGCCAATCTCGTCTATGCGCCATTGGTCGACGACCGGCGGCAGCAGCTCCTGGCGTAGGTCCACGCAGGGTATTGTGCCACCGTCACCAATCCAGAGGTTTTGAGCCCTGAACCAGATGAGCCACGCCTGGACCAGATCTCCTGAGTCAAGACCAGATTCACCGAGTCCGGACAGTAGAGGTGCACGGTCTTCAAGCAGAAACCGAAGTTCCGGCTCCGCCATCTGACGCATAATGACGGTTATGACCGAGACGAAGCGGGCGGTACAACAAGGCGTCCGAACCCGCCCTGGCCAGGCTCAGGGAGGTCAGCCGAGGTGGTTTGCGAACGGCCGGGACCTATACTGAGCCTTGAACTGCCCGATGAGCTCCTTCTCGGTATCCTCGGGGGACTCCCCTGCCGCTGTCACCCGCCACGCGATCAATACATCGGCATGGTCGGCCAACTGGAAGACACAGCAGCCGCCGACGTGGTTGTCCGCCGTACCGGCCCCAAACCGGCGGTACTCGCCGATCCGCCTGCGCAAACGGATGGCCTTCCCGATATAGACCACCTGCGCACCTTCCACCCACTTGCCCGTCAGCCCTTCCACCGGCACCGTGTGGTCACGCAGACCGGCCTTGTTCTCGGGCAAGAACACGGGCCGGACGGTGGACGAGCGGTACACGACGTACACTCCGGGCCCCTGCGGTACCTCGGCGGCCTTCGACTCGGACAGCCGGACGAAGCCAACGAAGCCGCTCTCATGCAGCGCTTCCCACGTGAACTCCACCTCGCCAGTATCCGGCTCAGCAGCCGCATTCCCAACCGCCAGAGCGTTGGGGCGAGACCTCTGTCGTCGCATCAGCCGCTTATGAAGCGGACAGGGCAGGACGGCAGCAAGCACCACGTGATCATGCGAGAAGACCCGCGGCGCGAGCACCTTGCGAGAAAATCCTGTCGCGGAGCTGTCAGCAATCGTGAGCCCTGCGACAGAGAGGGAGTGTGAGCGCGATTCCGAGCGCCGTCCCGGAGGATGGCCCACCCCGAGCACTGCGGCCTTACGAGGTCGCTGACCTGACGACCCTCGAACTGCTCGACGCGGTCATCGAGTCCGGCTACACCGGGCACACGTGGGCCGAACTAACGTGCCGCCTCGTGGCCACGGCCCTGCCGGATCTTGAACGCGCGATCCGTACTGGCTCGATCTATCGCCGCTGCCGTCGCGCCGGTTACAAGATCGAAGTCAGTCAGGAACTGCAGCGCCGGCCACTGTGCGAAGACATCGCCGCAGAGGCCGTTGAGGAGTGTCTCGTGCACTTTGAGACCAAGGTGCTCCCCGACGGCGAGTGGGATCCGGAGCGCGGTGCCAGCCTCGAGGTGTTCTTCACTCAGTGCTGCCTCGGGCGCCTAGTCAACCGATGGCGCTTCCACCTGCACCAGCGCCGTGTCGAGGCGATGGACCTGGAGGCCCTCGACGAGGGGGGCCCGGCGGGTGTGTTCACCGTGGTCGCCTATCCGCCCGTGGATCCCGCTTACCGGGCCGAGCTCCGCGATGAGCTGGCCCGAGCGACCGCGCCGCTCAAGGATGACGATCTGGTCGCACTTGCCCTTGAGTCGCGGGGTTGGAGTCGCGCGGAGATCGCCGAGGAGTTGGGTGTCAAGCGCAACACACTCGACGCACGGATCAATAGGGCACAAAAGGCCGCTCGAGTACGGAGGACAGCATGAGCAAGCACGAGTCCATCGACACGTCGGATGCCACGTCGTTGCCCGGCAGGGCGGACGCGCCGATCCTGTCGTTGAACGAAGACCGGCTCGGGCGCGAGCGGTTCGCCCGAGCTCTGGCCGCCGAGGTCCTCACCGCCCCCGCGGCACGCGGCTGCGTAATGGGCCTGACCGGGCCATGGGGAAGCGGCAAGACATCTGTCCTGAACATGGTCGCGGAGGCCATCGGCAGCGATGCGATCGTCGTCCACTTCAACCCGTGGATGTTCTCCGGAACCGAGGCTCTCGTCAGCGCATTCTTCACGGAGATCGGAAAGCAGCTGGGCAGGAAGACGGCGAAGCTGAAGGGAATCGCGGGAAAGCTGGCAACCTACGGGCAAGTGCTCTCGCCCTTCGCCGCTCTCGCCGGCGCCGGCGGCGCGACGCAGGGCGTTGCCAACGTTCTCAAGGAGTTTGCTGGGGCACCCTCGGTGTTCGAACAGCGCCAGGAGTTGCACACCATGCTCGGCGAACTCGAGAAAAGGCTCGTCGTCATCGTCGACGATGTCGACCGGCTGCGCCCCAGCGAGGTTCGCGACATCGTCCGCCTCGTTCGACTCGTCGGCGACTTCCCGAACACCCTCTATCTTCTCGCATTCGACCGCGGGCGCGTGGAGGAGTGCCTGGGTGATGGGGACCTCGCGCGCGGGCGCGCCTACCTGGAAAAGATCGTGCAGGTCACCCACGACGTACCGGCCGCCCGCGAGCCAGAAGTGGCCACCTTGTTCACTGACGGCTTACTGTCGGTCCTCGACACCCTGCCCGCCGGCCCGTTCGTCCGCGAAGACTGGCAGAACATCTTCAGCCTCGTCATCAGACCGTTGCTCGTGACGCCGCGCCACGTTCAGCGGCTACTCGGATCCGTCTCGATGACCCTGCGGATGGTTGGGGATGAAATTGCCCTCACCGACCTGGTCGGTATCGAGGCCGTGCGTGTGCTGCACCCGGCACTGTACGAAGCCACCGTCTCCGTCGCCGACCACCTGTTCGCACGGGGAGGATTCGCCGAGGGCGGGTACCAGCGGAACCGCTCTGCGGCGGAGAGCCCCATCGCCGCGATGCACGCCGCCTCGCCGGAGCTTGCCGAGGCGGTCTGTCGCTGGCTGTTCCCGGCAGCGCGACGCCACTTTGAGAACATGCATCATGGATCGGAGTGGGAGACCACCTGGCGATGGCAGCGCAAGATCGCGAGCTCGGCGGTCTTCCGGTTCTATCTGGAGCGCCAACTGCCAGCCGGGGTCGTGCCCGCAGCTCTGGTGACAAACGCCTTCGAGCACCTCGCCGATCGCGACGGGCTTCGCCAAATTGTCGATCAATGCTCTTCCTCCGAGCTCATGGACCTGCTTGAGCGGTTGACCCGGCCGATTGAAGACCTGCCGTTCGATTCCGACGACATCGAGGCGGATCCGGCGCGAACCGCGATCCCCGTCCTGATGGATCTTCTTCCCCGGCTTCCTGAGGAAGACGCCGTCTACGGACGTCGCGGAACGATGACGCTCATGCGGGTCGCTGTGCGACTGCTGCGGCGGATGCCGGAGGAGCAAACCCGAACCGGGGCGTTCTGTGCGGCCATCGCAGACGTGAAGACGATGAGTGGCCGGCTGATCCTGTTGGCGGTCGCCGGTCATCGCGAAAACATCGGCAACGCACTGATTGACGCCACGGTCGCCACAGAGCTCGAGGATCAGCTCCGCGGCGACCTCATGGCGCTATCACCTGAGGACTTCGCCTCCCAGGATCGCATCGCCCGTCTCGCGTCCTTCGTGGCGGAGACTGACGAGGGAAAGAGCGCCCTTCATACCTTTGCCGAGAACGACCGCGTCATCTTCGCCCTGCTCGCCGACTGCGTCGGCTCGACACGCCGCCAGACAATCGGCGCCGCGGCCGTCGAGACAACAGCAGTACTGCCCTGGGAGCAGTTGCTGGAGTGGTTCGGCGAGGAAACGTTCCTGCATCGGCTCGCCGAGGTGATCACCGCCGTTGCTAACGGCACCGAGATCTCCAACGAGGAGGCCGCGGCACTGGGTCTCGCGGCCGAATATGCGAGCGGCAGCCGGCCGCTCAGGCCGTGGGAACGACTGGAGCGCAACCAGCCCGGTGTCGAAACCGATGAGCGGGACAACTCCGCGGACGATGAGCAGCCCGGCTGCGAAGGCGCGGCAGCAACCATCACGCCTTTGCATGTCCAGCCCGTCATCGCGTCTGACGGTGTGTAGTGCGTCGAAATGCTGCTCACTAGGAACACACGTACGGGGTGGTCACGACAGCATGCTGCGCCCCGCGCGGAAGAGCCTGACGGTGTGGCCGCTATTCCGCCGCGCGTGAGCCTGCGGAGCCCGACTCGAGTCCAGCCGAGCGTTCACGACCGAAAACTGTCGGAGGCGACTGATAGAGATGATGGTGAACGTTCTGGGAACGAACTGGAGCACGAGAGCGGAAAAGAGCATGGCGGGCAAGACCTATGTGGATCATCGGGTGCTGGCACAGTTCGCGCAGGACCACGTGAACGTGCCGGTGGATGAGGCCGAGGAGCGGCGCGCGCAGGTGAACCATCTGCGTCGGCGCCTGGAACTGCACATCGCCAAACACCCGGAGTACGACCTGGTGAAGCTGCGCGCCTCCGGGAGTACGGCGAAACACACCGCGATCCGACGCAGGAAGTCAGAGGGTTCGGACGCCGACGTGGCGGCATACCTGCGTACCGGAGACATCGAGATCGATGAGCATCTGCTTCTGGAATGGCTGTTGAAGCGCTGCCGCGAAGTGTACGGAGAGACGAAGGACGAGGCGGACTTCGCCATCTCACAGCATGCCGTAGGCATCACGATGCGCGGCTCGGGCCTGAAGATCGACGTCGCGCCGGTGCTCTACACAGGCGAGCCGGACGACAAGGGCTTCTTGGTCACCCGCCAGGGGCAGCGAGTGCTGACGTCAGTGACGTTGCACCTGCGGTTCATCGAGGCACGTAAGCGCGAGGCCGGTCGCGGGTACGCCGAACTGATCCGCCTCCTCAAGGCGTGGATCCGGTGGACCAAGACGCAGGACAGCTCGCTGCGCTGCAAGAGCTTCTTGCTGGAACTGCTGGTAGCCCATCTGTGGGAGAACGGCTGGCACAGCGAGGCGCTGCAGGTCAACGACTATCCAAGGGCATTCGAGCAGGTCCTGTCCTATATCGCGACGACCGGCTTGAAGACGCCGATCCTCTTCGACGACTACTACGGCGCCGATGAGGTCATCACGTCCTCGGACCCGATCCAGGTGTGGGACCCCGTTAACCCTGGCAATAACGTCGCCTCCAGCTACAACGACATGGAACGGCGCCGCCTGGTGGACGCCGCCGCCTCTGCACTGGACTCCGTGTCCTGGGCCGCGATGGCTCCCACGAAAGCCGAGGCCGCCGATGCGTGGCGCGAGCTCTTCGGCCCCACCTTTCCCGGAGTGTGAGTACCCGTGACCGTCTCCATCACCCGCAACGCCAGTTTCACAATCACCGACGCCCGCTACGTCGGCGCCAAGGTCGGGACCGACCTACGTCTGCTGAACAACCTGTACGGCAAGCCCGCACTCGCCGACATCCCCAACTACGTCGAGGAAGTCGCCCTACTGCTCAAGAACGGCTACCTGGACACCGTCGACTACGGCTTCCGCAAGCAGGACGGCGAGTCGTGGCTGCTGCGTCTGCGCTACCGCGCCACCACAGGGGGCCAACTGCTCGACACCCGCCCCGGCAGCCTGCCGACCAGCGTCGCAGTCTCGGGTCTGAGCTTCTACAGCTACCTGACCTACAGCCGGTCCTTCCACTCGCTGAACGCGACCGAGAGATCGAGCTTCGAGGATGGCCTTCCGTTCCAGAGAACGGGCGCGCCCGAACCGACTGCATCGTCAGGCACGACTACCAACGGCAACGGATACAGCCGGGCCGGCAGCGGTGTCACCCGAGATATCTATCTCGCTCTGTAACTCCCACCCCTCGCAGAACGGATGCGCCGCATGGCCAGCCAGGACGACCTGTTCCACCCGGTGATCGAACTGCCCGAGCCGGTCCGCCACAACCGCTACCGGAGGCTGGTCGGGCTCGACGACGTCAAACTGCGGCTGCGCAAGGAGGCAGCGATGCTGGCCGACCCGCGCCGGCTGCAGGACTGGGCAGAGACACACCATCGAGGCGGCCGCGTGGCGGCGCTGGATCTGTTCGCCGACCGAGCGCCGCTGTTCGTGTTCGCCGGCGACGTCGGGTCCGGCAAATCCGCTCTGGCCGAGTCCTTCGGCTGTGATCTGGCCGAGTACCTGGACCTGCCGGTCCTGCTCTACCGACTCAAATTGTCCACACGCGGCAGCGGCCTGGTCGGCGAGATGACCACCCTTATCGGCGAGGCCTTCGCACACCTGCAGCACGAAGGCAAGCGAGCCCTGGGAACGCGCGGCGCGTCATCGGTCCTGGTGTTCGTCGTCGACGAGGCCGATGCCCTGGCCCAGTCACGTGAAGCGCGGCAGATGCACCACGAGGACCGAGCCGGCGTGGATGCGTTCCTGGCGGGCATCGACGGCTTGGCCGGAGCGAAGGTCCCGGTCCTCGTAGTGATGTGCACCAACCGCGTCGGAGCGCTCGACCCGGCCATCATGCGCCGGGCCGCAGCCGTGTTCACCTTCGGGCGTCCCGACGACCAGCAGCGACGCTCCGTCTTGGAGCACGCCCTTCTGGGCCTGGGGATCCAGGGAGACACGGTGGCTAAGCTCGTCGAACTCACCGGCCCCACCCGGGACCGCCCGGGCTACACCTACTCCGACCTCACCCAACGTCTGATCCCGGCTGCCATCCTGCAGGCCTTCCCCGACCAGCCCATTCGCGACGCGGAACTGCTCACACTCGCTGCGGAAATGTCCCCCAGCCCCATTTTCACCGAGCAGGCATCGTGACCGGCGTACTGCCGACACCCAGCCGCAGCGGGGTACGCATCGCCGGCGACATGTACCAGTGGCTCATCGTCTGGCACGGTTGCGTGACCGTGCTGCGCGACCACGTCATTCGCCCGGCCAAGCCCGTCATCGGCGTTGGCGTGGAGGTTGACGGCGTCGGAAACCTCGATGACGTCATCCTCTACCATCAGAAGCCGCCTCACACCTACGGGCAGGTCAAATACGCCGTCGGAAGCTCTACACCCGTCAACGAGGCATACCTGCTGGCCCCCGGTCCTACCGGAGGCCCTTCCATCCTCGCCAAGGTAGCCACCGCGTGGCGGGATCTGACCGCCGACGGGTCGGTGGTAGACCTCGCCCTCATCAGCAATCGAGTCCCCGACGCCGCCGACCTGCTTGTGCGCGATCGTGACCCCCGCACCCAATTACTCCTGCCCAGGGCCGCCCAGTCGGGCCCGCGCAGCGGCCGAGGCCAGGCCCGGCAGCGCTGGGCCGATGGCGCGGGCCTGAGTATTGAGAAATTGATGGAATTGCTCGCAGTCCTACGCTTCGACATCGGCCGAGACCCGGC
This sequence comes from Actinospica robiniae DSM 44927, assembly GCF_000504285.1. Lineage (NCBI taxonomy): Bacteria > Bacillati > Actinomycetota > Actinomycetes > Catenulisporales > Actinospicaceae > Actinospica > Actinospica robiniae. The sequence goes on from NZ_KI632511.1 coordinate 5,741,431, forward strand.
GCACCTACGCGAACTAGTCCAGCACCTGATGGTGGCCGCCGGGCTGCGACACGAGGACCCGGCGATCGACGCTGGCGCCGACTGGGTCGCGCGCATGGTCCGTGACGGCCACCGCAAGCTCACCCTGGACCTCATAGAAAAGGCGGTCAAGGACCTCGAGCTGGCAACCGGTCCAGCCCGCGCCGTCCTGTCGATCGCCACCCTCAAACCAGACCCGATGGCCGCCGAGGCAGACTGGAGCCTCGAGTGGACAGATCGTTTCGACGGCGCCAGCGCCTACGCGAAACGCCGTCCCAAAGCGCCGGCCACCTGGGAGCAACTCCAGAGTGACATCGAAGATGCTCCCCGCCACCTGCCGGGAGCAACGAACATCGCCGTGACCGGAAGTCTGCGGCAAGCAACCGCATTCCTCACCGGAAGCGCATTTCGCATGGTCACCGGCGCCGACCTGGCGGTCCTTCAGCGCGGACAAGTATGGAGTACCTCCGCAAGCTACGAGGCCGCGGCAGATCCGGTGATCACCAGGCACAATCTCGGCCAGGGCCCGGACCTCGCGGTCGCGATCGCCGTCGCCACGGACCCCACCGCGGACGTGCTGGACTACCTGCGCGCCCATGGACTGCCCGTCGACGCTCTGCTCGTCATCGCTCCGCCCGTCGGCGCCAAGGACAACGCGGTACCTGACGCGTCATCCGCCAACGCACTGGCTGTCGTCATCCGCGACACCGTACGACGCGCCGCCCGCACAGCTCCCCACGTCCACCTGTTCCTCGCCGGACCGATGGGGCTGGCCCTCCTGCTGGGCCACCGATGGAACCGGGTCTGCCCCACGACCGTGTACGAGGACGTTGCCGCCGCCGATATCTACGAACCCGCCTTTACCATCGACGCCTGAGCAATCCCGCGCAGCGAAGCGCGCGATGGAAACGGAAGCCTCGTACCCGTGTGGAGGAACGAGCGTCACCGACTTTGAAAGGGCGGTGTTGAAGCTACGGGCAGCCAGCCAGCTGACAGCTTATATTTCGTGATCATTTGGCGCGCCACCACGCGCGGGGCCGGGGCGTGCGCCGCTGACCGCACGTTCAATGCGCCCGAAGGCGCGCAACACACGTCGAGTGCGTACGATCGAAGCGTGGACCTGACGTCTGTGGTGATGCCCGGCGCGCAATCTCTGGTCACGGCGATTCTGACCGACTCGTGGAGCCAGGTTCGCGCGGCACTGTCCCGACTGTGGGCGCGCCGTCGGCCTGAAGATCACGCATCCGCCTCGAGCGCCGCAGCGCTTGAGGCGGCCGGCGCGGAACTCGATCTCGCCAGAGAACAGGCGCTCGCGATTGCCGGCCAGGGGTCAGAGTCCGAGCGCGCCGGCCGGATGGAGCTGTTCTGGGCCGGTTACCTCGCCGGCCAGCTCGCGGCACGTCCGGAACTGTCGGACGCGATGAAGGCACTGCCGGCGCTGCTCACCTCTCAGCCGACGGCATCGTTTACCACGGCGACAACGACCAAGACCATCAGCGGAACCGTGCACGGTGGCGCTGTTCAGGCGGATGACGTCTCTGGTGGGATCAGCTTCGGCAGATGAGGGACTCACGTATCGCGTTCCAACTCGGCGCGTTTCGCCGTGGCGATTGGGTCGGTGAACGCTGTGAGCAGTTCGATCGCTTCACGGCGGTTCGTGAGGGCTCCGGTCGCGTCTTGCAGTTGCGCTTGGGCGGCGGCGAGATCCGCGAGCGAGAGGGCGAGCGACCACCTGTCTGCGCGGGTTCGGTGCTCAATGGCGGCGCGGTGGCTGAAGTCTGCAGCCTCCTGCCACCGTCCCAGCCCACGGTATGCCTCGCCTGTCGTATCCCACACGGCGGCCTGTAGATCTGCCCGCCCGATCCGCTGGAACAGGGCCGCGGCCTGGTGCAGGTGCCCGAGAGCTTCGCCGTTCTCGCCCTGTGCCACGGCGATGCGGCCGAGTTCCAGCAGCGCGAGCGCTTCGAAGAGCGTTCCTTCAGCCTCTCCTGCCATGGCGAGGGCTTGCTCTGCTACGGCGCGGGCCTGCGCGAGCCGCTCCTGACGACGGTAGAGCGCGGCCATCAGGGTCAGCGCCTCGGCTTCCTCGAGCGGTTCACCGGCTGCGCGCAGGAGTCCGAGCGCCTGGTGCAGCAGCGGCTCCGCGTGCTGCAGGTCGCCGCGTTCGAGCAGCGCCCAGGCGATGTTGCGGGTGAAGGCGCCGGCGTACGCCTGCTGGTCTCCGTGCTCTGTGGCGAGCCTGGCCGCGTGCTCGAAGCCGGCTACGGCCATATCGAGTCGGCGCGCGAACAGATGCACGACGCCCAGGCCGTTGGCGCAACGCATCTGTCCGAGGGTGTCGTGGACATCGTCGTATGCGGCCAGGGCGGCGCTGAGGGCTTCGGCCGCTTCGGGGAGGTGGTAGAGGTGCCGGTGTGCGATGCCGAGGTTCTCCAGGGTGATCGCTTCGCCGTAGCGCTCGCCGCTGCGTCGTGCCGCGGCGAGAGCCTCGCGCTGGGCGGGCAGCCACGTGTCGGCGGGTTCTCGATCGACGATGATCGGGGTGAGTACGGCGGGGATCTGCCAGGCGATGCGGTGCATCCGGGCGTGCGCTGCCGCGTGGACGGCTGTCGTGAGATTCTCGCGTTCGGCCTCGTACCAGGTGATGGCCGCTTTCCCGTCGTCGAATACCGGCACGTTGATCGTTTCGGGCAGCGGCTCGAGCGCGACGGGAAGACGGTACACGCCGACGCTGGCGTGCGCAGCTGTGGCAGCGGCGTGTAGGTACCAGGCCAGGACCCTTCGCAGTGCTTCCTGCCGGTTCTCTTCGGGCTCCTCGCGCTGCGCTTGGTCGAGCGCGTAGGCGCGTAGCAGGTCGTGGAACTGATAGCGGTTGTGTCCGCACTCCTCCAGCAGGTGTGCGCCGGCCAGGGTGTCAAGGAGTCTGCGAGCCTGCACCGCAGGCAGCTCGGCAAGGGCCGCTGCCGCCGGGAGGCCGAAATCGCTTCCTGGCTGGAGTCCGAGTAGCCGGAAGAGACGTGCCGCCTCGGGGCTCAGGGCGCGGTAGGACCAGTGGAACACGGTGCGCACCGCTTCCGCCTCGGCCGGGCCGTGCGTGTCTTCAGCTGAGAGGGCGTCCCACAGCCCGGGTTCGTCGCGCAGGTCGGCGATCAATTCGCGCAGCGGCATCCGTGGCCGGGCGGCGGCGCGCTCGGCCGCGATCCGCAGGGCGAGGGGCAGGTATGCGCACAGGCGGGCCAGTTCGGCTAACTCGGTTTCGTCGTCTCCGACGCGATAGCGGGATAAGACCGCGCGCAGTAGCTCGATCGACTCGGCCTGCGACAGCGTCTCCACACTCACGCGATGCGCCCCAATTCGAACCGCTAGACCCGACAGGCGGGTACGACTCGTGATGACAACGAGCGAACTCCCGTCTCCCGGCAGCAGCGGCCAGATCTGGCCGGCCGTTGCGGCGTTGTCCAGGATGACGAGCACCTTCCGGTCGGCGACGGCCGAGCGAAACAGCGCCGCTCGTTCGTCCTCGCCCGGGGGAATGCGCTCCAACGGTATCCCGAGCGCGCGAAGGAACCGCGCCAACACGTCGGCTGGAGGCACCGGGGGAACAGGGTCGTAGCCGTGCAGATTGACATACAGCTGTCCGCCGGGAAACCGGCTCCTGATCCGGTGCGCCCAGTGCACGGCGAGGGATGTCTTGCCCACCCCGGCCGTGCCCACGACCATCGCCACCCGCAGCGCACCGGGCTCGCCGGCGTCGTCGCCCGCGACCATGCCGTCGAGGCTCTGCAGCTGATGAGCGCGGTTGACAAACCCGCTCACATCGCCGGGCAGTTGAGCGGGGCGCGCCTGGAGGGAGGGCGTAGCCTCGTGGAAGTGCACGCCCCCGCTGACGTCTCTAGCCTGAACCACGTTGCCCGCCGAGCCGGACAGCTCGGAGCGGATCGACTGGCTGGATGCAGGCTCCGGCAGGCCACCGTGCAAAGGCGACGCCATGGAATTCTCCCCCTCCACCTTGCCCGGGCCGACCAGGCTGCCGAGCATGCACGACAAGCGCGGGCCACGCGAGCAATCCGTACTATGGTCCCTCCGTGATATGAGCATGCACCGCCGCGGAAGGCAACACTGAATCTATACTCGCGCTTCAACGAGCGGGGTGGTGAAGGAGCATTTGCGGTTGACATGGCCCTTAGCTGGTAGTCCCCTTACATGGTGGTAGGGTTGGGCAACTCCAGGTGGAGGGGGAATCATGCAGATTGTCTTCGTCGGCGGCAGCACTGGCCAGGGTGGCTCGCCCCGGCTGTACCGGGACGAGCTGAGCGGCGACTTCATCGTTCAGGGCTACCTCGTGACCGATCCGTCCGACCTGGCACAGATGAAGATTCCCGACGGCGAGAGTGTCGTGCGAGTCCCCCGGTCCCTGTTCGATTATCTGCCGAAGGACGATGCGGATGGAGTCGCTTGACGCGGAAGGCTGGGCCCGACTTTTCCGCGCATGCCAGCACTCAGCTTCCCACCTGGAAATGCGCGACCAGTACGCCGTCCAGGAGGAATTAGCCGACATCGAGAAATGGCGCGCGGGGCAGTGGGGGCCCGAGCAGGATGCCGAGAGCAAGGCAGGCTGGCTCGAGCTCATGCGCGCGACCGCCGCGCGCGGCGTGCGGCTGCGCCGAGCGCGCATCGTGTCCGAACCGGTCACCGAGTACATCCGCTTCGAGCACGAGGGCACGCCGCAGAACATCGCCGCGGGCGAGGATGTGCGCTGGCTCCCGCGTACCCGCGCCTCCGGCCTGGCCCTGCCCGGCAACGACTGCTGGGTCTTCGACGGCACGACCGTGCTCTTCAACCACTTCACCGGGGACGGCGGCTGGATCGGAAACGAACTGACCACCGATCCCTCCATCGCCGCGCTGTGCACCGAAGCCTTCGAAGCGGTGTGGAAACTCGCCATCCCCCACGCCGCATACCAGCTAATCTGAAAATGGGCCACGTGCCGCGCCACGCTTCACCCGCCCGCCGCTGTGCTCTCGAGCTGCGCGAAGCGAGGTAGACCGCCGTGCCGAACAGCCACGGGGCGGGCGGGCTGAGGATCGCCGTGATCTCGTCCGGTCCCGACGAGTTCTCCACGATCCACACGGCCTGCACACGGGCCGGTCACACCCCCGTCGCCTACATCTACGGCCGCTCACTACGCCCCGGCGGCCCGACACTGTCCGACGCCGGCGAAACCACGGCCGCGATCCTCGACGCCGTCCCCACCGGCATGGACCTCCTGCTACCCGGCGGCATCGACGGGCTCGCGAGAATGCTGGAGAGCTACAACATCGACCTGCTGATCGTGTTCGGATTCGCGTGGAAGCTACCGCCCGACGTCCTCGCCATCCCGCGCCTCGGCGCACTCAACATCCACGTCTCCATGCTCCCGAAATACCGCGGCCCAGCCCCACTACTCTGGGCAATCCGCAACGGCGACCGGACAGGCGGAGCAACGGTGCACTGGATGGACGAGAACTTCGACACCGGCAACATCCTCGCCCAACAGGACGGCATCCCCCTCGTCGAGGACATCACGTGGTCCGCATACTGCGACGAGGCCTTGCCCGTCATCCACGACCTGCTGGACAAATCCTTGGCCCTGGCGGCCGCAGGCACTCCGGGAACACCGCAGGATCACAGCGCCGCGACATATGCCGGATTTATGGAACCTGGACCCCCGTCAGTCTCGTAGACATTCGGAGCCGCTAAGGTGGCTGGTCTACGGAGGTTGAGCAGTGGGAGCAGCACGGAAGAAGTACACGGCCGAGTACAAGGCCGAGGCAGTGGACCTGGTCGTCAACTCGGGGCGCCCGGTCGCTGAGATCGCCCGCGACCTCGGCATCCACGAGGCGACCCTCGGCAACTGGGTCAACCTTGCCAAGAAGAACGGCACCGTCGCCGAGAAGCCCGTCACCGCCGACGAGCGCGCCCGCCTGCGGGAACTCGAAGACGAAAACCGCAAGCTGCGCATGGAAAGAGATTTCCTAAAAAAAGCAGCCGCGTGGTTTGCCAGCCAGAACCAGTGAGGTTCGCCTTCATCTCCTCCGCCGTGGAGGAACAGAAGGAATCGGGCATACCGCGCCGATACCGCTACCCGATCGAGCTGATGTGCCGCATCCTGGCGGTCTCCCGATCCGGGTACTACGCCTGGTCCAATCGCCAGGCCTGCGCACACGCACAGCGCGACGCGGAACTGACCGCCGCTATCGTCGCGATCGACCGGGCGCACGAGGGCCGCTACGGGATCGACCGCATCCACGCGGAACTCGCCAAGCAGGGCCACGCCACCTCCCAGCGCCGCGTCCGGCGCCTGGCACGAGCCGCGGGCCTGCGCTGCGTCCACCCCGCCGCCAAGCGCACCACCACGACAACCCAGGACCCTGCGAACAGCCGCGGCCTCGTCGACCTGGTCGAACGCGACTTCTTCCCCGACACGCCGAACGAGATCTGGTACGGCGACGTGACCTACATATGGACCATGACCGGCTGGTGCTACCTCGCCACGGTGATCGACGGGTTCTCCCGCCAGGTGATCGGATGGGCCGTGGCCGAGCACATGCGCGAACAACTCGTCCTGGACGCGCTGCGCATGGCGATCGCCCGGCGCCGGCCGCATCGGGGCCAGACCGTGATGCACACCGACCGCGGCAGCGTCTACACCGGACGCGCATTCCGCGACCTGTGCCTCGACCAGGGCATCCTGCCCTCCGTCGGCAAGACCGGGATCTGCTTCGACAACGCCGCCGCCGAATCGTTCAACGCTCTGTATAAAAAAGAACTGATACATCTGTCGGTCTGGGTCGACTGCAAGGCGGTACGCGCCGCCAGCTTCGAGTACATCGAGACCTACTACAACCGCACTCGGATCCAGCGTCAGCTCGGATACCTGAGCCCAGCTCAGTACGAGTCAATATTTGACAATAAGCTTTCATTAGCTGCATAATATTGCCTGTCTACGAAACTGCGCGGCGTCCAACCCGAGTTCTCCGTCATCGATTGGTCCAAGAGCGCGTTCGAGATCCACAACCAAGTCAGAACCCACCGCTACATGCGCTCACGCACGGATCCTCTGGCCTCCGTGGGCAAAGATCGCCTGCGCGTTATCCGCACGAGCCTGGAACCGGCCGAAGGCCTCGAGATCGTCTGCGGTGACGGCCGACCCCTTTGGATCACCGAGTTCGAGCTCGCGCAGCCGGCGATGCATCCAACTTCGGAGCACCTGACTACAGTCGTTGCGCGTTGCGCCGGATAGCTCGGGGCGGACTGACGAGGCCGAGTGGTCGGTTGTCAGGCGCCACGGAAGATGACGCTATTGCCGACGCTCGCGGTGACGATGCTTGGTATGTGGGAAAGCCCTGACGGGCGGGTCCGTCAGAGCTTTTCGCGGTCACGGTGTCGTCGAGATCGTCAGTCTGTCGTCATCTTGCTGAACGCGGCGCGGACCGACGATGGCCTTGTTCTCGGCGAAGGGGGAGGTGAACGCGGTAATGGCGAGTTTGTTGACGGCGCGGGGGTGGCCAGCCCCGCCACCGGGGGCCGCCTCACGCTTGCGCGGTGCTGGTCGGCCGCCCGCATCTGCTCTGCCTTCGATAGCGAGGCGTAGACCTCGCCCGTGGGCAGCTCCAGCCCGCGTCGTACCGCAGCGTTGCGATGAACGTGTCCTCCGGGCGGCTGGCGGAAAACCTCTCGCCAGCCTTCAGCGTGCCAGCGTCGATCCGCCCGCTAACACTTCAGTTCACCTGCGTTCCGGCGCGAAGCGGAACCCACCTCGACGGGAAGGATTGGAACTTGGTCGGGACTTGCCGAGCGCCTATCCTGCGGGCGCCCATCGCGGAGGATTACCGCCGGGTCGCCAAGCTAGTCTCCGGCTTGGTGAATCTCGTGTGCGAAGGCGCTGCGCAGGCGGGCATGGGAGCGGCACGATGGGAGAAGTCGTCGTGTGAGCGATCGACGGGCTTCGGCGTGTAAGCGGCGAAGACGACGCAAGGTGTAGAACAGAGAACTGTCTGCGCCGACTCCCGGGTCCCGGCGCGTCTGGCCGTTGGAAGGACGAGTGTGCGGGTGAGTGGATCGCAGTGGGTCGCCGAGCGATTCATCGTGGCCGGGCCGATCGCACGGGGGAATATGGGCGAGGTCTATCGCGCCCATGACGAGCTGACCGGCGAGGAGGTGGCCGTCAAGCTCATCCGCCGTACCCGGGCCGGGGATCAGGTCGGAGTGCGCGCAGGAGCGGCGTCGGAGGCCGGGCGGCTGCTGGCCCGCTTCGAGCGGGAGATCCGCATCATGGAGAGGCTGCACCACCCCAATCTTCCGCGAACGGTCGACGGCGGCTTCTACGGCGATGTCCCGTATCTGGCCATGGAGCTGATCGACGGGGCCACGCTGCGGCACGAACTCGACGAGCGTCATCGGTTGCCGGTGCGCTGGGCGGCCGCGCTTGGCGTGCAGATCGCTGACGCTCTGGCCGCGGTGCACCAGGCGGGGATCGTGCATCGCGATCTGAAGCCCTCGAATGTGATGCTCACGCCCGGCGGGGTGGTCAAGGTGCTGGACTTCGGTATCGGCCTGATCGTCGACGATCCCGATGCGACCCGGCTCACCTGCACCGACGCGACTGTGGGCACGGTGCAGTACATGGCGCCGGAGCAGGCGTCGGGGCGGGCCGTGGGCGCGGCCGCGGACATGTACGCGCTCGGCTGTGTGTTGTACGAGGCCCTTGTAGGTGCGGCACCGTTCGACGGTGAGAGCGCGTTCGCAGTCATGCGCAAGCACGCTGAACAGGAGCCGACCGCAGTGCGGTCGCTTCGCAGCGCCGTTCCGGCGGAGTTCGACGGACTGGTCGCGCGCCTGCTGGCCAAGTCGCCGACTGAGCGCCCGAGCCCCGAAGAGGTTCGGGAGGTGCTGCTGCCGTTTGCCCTCGACGACGCGGAAGCAGGCGAGTCGGCAACTGCGGACCCGCAGCGGCACGACCCGACGGCCCCGCTGCGCGCCTCGGCCCAGTCGGCCACTCACGGCGCTGCCACAGATGCGGCGCGCATCGTCAACCCCGGCATCGATTCCGGTACAGCGGCTACCTCCGGCATGGACGTCTTTGCGATCCATCGCCGACTGATCTCCGACTACCGTGCCTTCACCGAGGGCGCGGCCGTGATTCGCGACGACCGCATCGCGCAGTTCGTGCAGGATGATCTCGATGCGAAGTCGCAGTGGCCTGATCCGTGGCTCTCGCTCAACCCGTTCTTCGCCTCCGGGGGAAGCGTCACCGATCTGGTTGCCGAGGGCGTTCTGCACGAGGAGTGCGGCCGGATCTTCCAGGCGGGCAAGCGCGACGATGCGACGAGCTGCAACGGGCGCCCGCTGACGCTTCACTGCCACCAGCGTGAGGCGATCGACGCCGCGCGTTCAGGTGCCTCGTACGTGCTGACCACGGGCACGGGCTCGGGCAAGTCGCTCTCATATATCGTCCCGATCGTCGATCGGGTCGTGCGCCGCCGTGCCGCGGACGCCGGAAACGGCACACCGTCGGCCAGACGGGTGAGCGCGATCATCGTCTACCCGATGAACGCCCTGGTGAACAGTCAGCAGCAGGAGCTGGGCAAGTTCCTGCGCGCCGGATACGGCGAGGGCCGGGAGCCGGTGACGTTCGAGCGGTACACCGGTCAGGAATCGCGGGCGGATCGCGATCGGATCCGGGAGAACCCGCCGGACATCCTGCTGACGAACTACGTGATGCTCGAGTTGATGCTCACCCGGCCGGATGACCGCAGGTCCTTGATCCGGATGGCGAAGGGCCTGGAGTTCCTGGTCCTGGACGAGTTGCACACCTACCGCGGCCGACAGGGCGCGGACGTGGCGATGCTGGTGCGCCGGATCCGAGACGCGTGCGACGCGCCGTCGCTTCAGTGCGTGGGCACCTCAGCGACCATGTCGAGCGAGGGCAGCGAGCAGGATCAGCGTGAGACGGTCGCCGCCGTGGCCTCCACGCTGTTCGGCACCACGGTGGTGCCTGAGCACGTCATCGGCGAGACGCTGGTACGCGCCACCCGGTCGGATGCAGGCGCGGTCCCGGCGGCCCGGATCAACGCCCCGGCCGCGCCGCGCGATTACGCGGACCTGGTGATGGACCCGCTCGCGTCCTGGGTCGAGTCGGCGTTCGGGCTGGGCACGGACCCTTCGGGGCGGCTGGTGCGGCGTGCGCCGTCGAGCGTGGAGATGGCGGCCGAAGAGCTCGGCGGGCAAAGTGGTGTACCGGTTGCCGAGTGCGCCGCTGCGATTCGGCGCACGCTTGAGGCTGGGGCTCAGGCGCGCGAGCCGCATACCGGGCGCCCCTTGTTCGCGTTCCGCCTGCACCAGTTCCTCTCGAAGGGTGACACGGTCTACGTCACCTTGGAGGACGAGCTGACGCGCCATCGGACCCGTGACTACCAGATCGAGCAGCCCGGATCGGGTGGCAAGGTCCTGCTTCCGCTGGCGTTCTGCCGGGAGTGCGGGCAGGAGTATCTGACTGTGTGGCGCACGGAACGCGGCGGCAAAATCATCTACCGCTCCCGGCGCGACGCGGTGGCTACAGGAGGCGATGAGACCGACGGATACCTGTATGTCAGTTCCGATCATCCATGGCCTCGCGACCTCGAGCAGGTGCTCGCGCAGCGCCGTCTGCCGGACAACTGGCTCGAGACCGACGAGCGCAAGGACCGTGACACGATCCGCTCGAGCTATCGCAAGTACGTGCCGCGGCCTGTCGCCGTCGACGTGTACGGGCATGAGGGCTCGGGTATCGAGGCGGCGTACATTCCCGCGCCGTTCCGGTTCTGCCTGCGCTGCGGCGTGTCGTATGAGCAGGCGCGTGGGCGGGACTTCGCGAAGCTGGCCACCCTCGATCAGGAGGGGCGCTCGTCGGCGACCTCGCTGATCTCCGCTTCGATCGTCAGTTCGCTGCGGGCGCTGCCGGCTTCCGCTCTCGGCGACGAGGCGCGCAAGCTGCTCACGTTCGTCGACAACCGGCAGGATGCCTCGCTGCAGGCCGGGCATTTCAACGACTTCGTGCAGGTGACCCAGCTGCGCGGGGCCCTGTACCAGGCCGCGCGTAGAACGGTGGACCAGGGGCGTGCAGGGCTGCGCCACGATGAGATCGGTGCCGCCGTCGCCCGCGAGCTCAAGCTCGACCGGACCGAATACGCACGCAATCCCGGCGAGCTGTTCAGCGCTCTGGAGCGCACCGATGCGACGCTGCGCGAGGTCGTGGGCTTCCACCTGTACGTGGACCTGCAGCGCGGTTGGCGGGTGACGATGCCCAACCTCGAGCAGACCGGCCTGCTGCGGGTCGGCTATCAGGACGCCGACGAGATCGCCGGGCACGAACCGCTGTGGGCGGCCGCGAGCGATCCGCTCGCCACCGCTGCGCCCGCGCTGCGCGCCGAGCTGATCAGGATTCTGCTCGACGAGCTGCGCCGGGCGCTCGCGATCGATGTGGACTGCTTCGTGCGCGAGGAGTTCGACAAGCTCGTTCAGCGCGCCGGGCAGCACTTGAACGAGGCATGGCTGCTCGCGGAGGCGGACCTGCCGCAGGTGGCGACGGCTTTCGCCCGCTCGGGTCGCGCCGGCGGGCGTCGCGGGGATGTGAATCTGTCCGGGCGGGCCAAGTTCGGCCGGTACCTGCGCCGCACCGGCACCTTCCCGGACCATCCCCACCCGCTCGGCATCGACGACGCTCAGCGGGCCATCAGTGATCTTCTGCGGGTCCTCGCCGACGCGGGGGTGCTCGCGGTGGCCGTGGACCCGAAGCAGGGCGGCGCGCCGGGCTACCGGGTGCGCGCGTCCTCGCTCATCTGGCAGCCGGGCGACGGGATGACGGGCATCATGGACCCGCTCGCGAAGACCTTCGCGGCGGACGCCACTCCGCGCGTCAACCCGTTCTTCCGCAACCTGTACCGCGACACCGCGCGGACCCTCCAGGGCCTCTCGGCGCGCGAACACACCGCCCAGGTCGCACCGGATCAGCGCGAACAGCGCGAGGAGGAGTTCCGCGCCGGGCGGCTGCGGCTGCTCTACTGCTCGCCGACGATGGAGCTCGGCGTCGACATCGCCTCGCTCAACGCCGTGTCCATGCGCAACGTCCCCCCGACTCCGGCGAACTACGCGCAGCGCTCCGGCCGGGCCGGGCGATCCGGGCAGCCGGCACTGGTGACCACCTATTGCGCCACGGGCAACAGCCACGACCAGTACTACTTCCGCCGCTCCGAGCAGATGGTCGCCGGTTCCGTCGCGCCGCCGCGCCTGGACCTGGGCAACGAGGATCTGCTGCGCTCGCATGTGCATGCGATCTGGCTGGCCGAGACGGGGGCGAAGCTCGGCAGTGCGCTCCCGGACATGATCGACGCCTCGGTTCCGGACGAGAGCGTGCGCAAGCCCGACCCGAAGCTCGAACTGGTTTCGAGCATCGCGCAGCAGCTCGCCTCCGAGTCGGCCGGCACGCGCGCGGTAGCTCGGGCCCACGCCGCGCTCGGTCCTCTTGAATCGGAGCTGGAGGCCACTGCGTGGTGGGATCCGCAGTGGGTCGAGCGGACGGTGCGTCACGCCGCGGCGAGATTCGATGAGGCCTGCGAACGGTGGCGCACGCTCTACCGCACGGCTTTGCAGGATCAGGCCGAGCAGAACCGCCGGCGCCTGGACCGGTCGCTCACGCAGGCGGCGCGCAACATGGCGGTCAACCGCCGACGTCAGGCCGAGACTCAGATCTCGCTGCTGCTCAACGAGGGCCAGGGGACGAAGTCGGTGCTCTCGGACTTCAACCCGTACCGCTACCTCGCCTCCGAGGGCTTCCTGCCCGGCTACTCCTTCCCACGCCTGCCCCTGGCCGCCTACATCCCGGGCTCGGGCCGGTTCGGCGCCGAAGGCGACTACGTGCAGCGCCCGCGGTTCCTGGCCATCCGCGAGTTCGGGCCCGGAGCCCTGATTTACCACGAGGGCGCGCGCTACCAGGTCGCGCGCATCCAACTGCCGCCGGACGCCGCCGGGCAGATCGTCACGCACAGCGCGCGGCGCTGCCCGCACTGCGGGTACCACCACGAGGTGCGCGCCGGCACGGACAAGTGCGAACTGTGCAAAGCCCCGCTGACGGAGGAGACCCCCGGTCTGCTCCAGCTGCACACCGTCTTCACCCAGCGGCGCGAACGGATCTCCTCGGACGAGGAGGAGCGGCGCCGCGCCGGGTTCCGCCTGGTCACCTCGTTCCGGTTCCAGGACCACGGGGAGCGCGCCGGACGCCTCGACGCCTTCGTCAACCCGGCCGCGGCGACCGGCTCGGACGTCGGCCCGATCGCGATGTTGTCCTACGGCGACTCCGCGACCGTGCGGATCACCAATACCGGGCGCACCCGGCGCCCGAAGGACGAGTCCGACGGGTTCTGGCTCAACCCGGTCACCGGCCAGTGGATGAACGAGAAGCAGGCCGCGGAGGCGGCGGGCGATTCGAGTGAGCTGCCGACGCTCGACGTGCTCGACCCGGGCGAGGCGACGCGCCGCATGCGGGTACTGCCGTTCGTCGAGGACCGGCGCAACATCCTCGTGCTGAAGCTGGCCAAGGCCGTGGCGCCGGAGATCGCGCTCTCGCTGATGTTCGCGCTCGAGCGCGGCATCGAGGCGGTCTTCCAACTCGAGGACGCCGAACTGACCGGGGAACTGCTGCCACCGGATGAGGGCCCGCGCGACCGGATGCTGTTCGCCGAGTCGGCCGAGGGCGGCGCCGGGGTACTGCGGCGCCTGCAGGCCGAGCCCGACGCGCTCGCGCGCGCGGCCCGCGAAGCCCTGGCCATCGCGCACTTCGACCCGGACACCGGCGCGGACACCGGCGGCTTCGACGCGTCGCGCCCGTGCGCGAAGGGCTGTTATGACTGCCTGCTGACGTATGGCAACCAGCTCCACCACCAGCAGATCGACCGCCACGGCATCAAGGACCTGCTGATGGCGTTCGCGGGTTCGTCCACCTCGCCGACCGTCGCCGGACGCACCCGCACCGAGCACCTCGAAGCACTCGTGCAGCAAGCCGACTCGTCGCTGGAAGGGGAGTTCGCGACCTGGCTCAAAGACAACGGCTACCGGCTCCCGGACGAGGCGCAGACCCTCGTCGAGGACGCGCAGGCGCGCCCGGACTACGTCTACCGGCTGCCGGGGGCGTCCGTCGCCGTGTTCGTCGACGGCCCGATGCACGAGCACGACGACGTGGCACGACGCGACGTCGCGGCCGAAGAGCGCCTGTTCGACGTCGGCTGGCACGTCATCCGCGTCGGGTACGACCGCTCGACCTGGCCGGGCGTCGTGGCGAAGAACCGCACCGTTTTCGGCGCGGGTGCCAACGCCGGCCCGGTAACGTGAGCCAGCGCGCGCCGTCACCGCCCGCATCGACCCGCACTGTCCGGGAATCAGCCCAGGAAGAGGACCGTCCATGACGACGCCGACTACTGCTTACGCCGTCGGCTCACTGGTGACCGCGCGCGGGCGCGACTGGGTGGTGCTGCCGGACTCGGCGGTCGCCGGGGCCGAGGACGACCTGCTGGTGCTGCGGCCCCTCGGCGGCTCGGACGACGACGTCGCGGCCGTGTTCCCCGCGGTCGAGGACGTCACCGGCGCCCGGTTCGCCCCGCCGGACCCGGCCGACCTGGGAGATGCCGCCGCGGCGGGCCTGCTGCGCTCCGCACTGCGCATCGGCTTCCGCAACGGCGCCGGTCCTCTGCGCTCGCTGGCCGGGATCGCCGTCGAGCCGCGGCCCTACCAGCTCGTTCCGCTGCTGATGGCGCTGCGCCAAGACACCGTCAGGCTGCTGATCAGCGATGACGTCGGTATCGGCAAGACGGTCGAGGCCGCGCTGATCGCCGCGGAACTCCTCGCCCAGGGCGACGCCCGCGGCCTGGCCGTGCTGTGCTCCCCGGCGCTGGCCGAGCAGTGGCAGGCGGAACTGCGCTCGAAGTTCGGCATCGACGCCGAACTGATCCTCGCCTCCACCGTCCCGCGCCTCGAGCGCGGCCTGGACTACGGCCAATCCCTGTTCGACAAGTACCGCCATGTGATCGTCTCGACCGACTTCATCAAATCGCCGAGGCACCGCGACGACTTCGTCCAGCACTGCCCGGATCTCGTGATCGTCGACGAGGCGCACACCTGCGTCACCGCCGACGCGGCCACGGCGGCAGCGGCAGGCGGTAGGCGCCGCGCGCACAATCAGCTGCGCCACGAGCTGCTCCAACGCATCGCCGCCGATGCGGACCGGCACCTGCTGTTGGTGACCGCCACACCGCACTCGGGCAAGGACGAGTCCTTCCGCGCCTTGATAGGGCTGCTCGACCCGCGCCTGGAGAATGCGGATCTGAGCTCGGATGCGGGACGGCGCCACCTCGCACGCCACTTCGTCCAGCGCCGCCGGGCCGATATCCGCAGGTACCTCGGCGAGGACACGGAATTCCCCTCCGACCGGCTGTTCAAAGACGAGACCTACCGGCTCACCCCCGCGTACAAGGCGCTGCTGGAGGACGCCATCGCCTACGCCGGCGAGCGGGTGAGCGACGCGGCCGGACGCAACCGGCGCGAGGCGCGCATCGCCTGGTGGTCCGCGATCGCGCTGCTGCGCTCGCTCGTCTCCTCCCCGCGCGCCGCCGCCCAAACCCTCACCACGAGGTCCACCTCCGCGCTCGCCCGGAGCGAGCAGGAGGCCGACGAGCTCGGCCGCCCGATCATCGCGGACCTCGCCGAGGACGACAACCTCGAAGGCCTCGACGCCGCACCCGGCGCCGAGACGGAGCTGGGCGGCGCGTCCGCACGTCTCAAGGAACTGGCCGAACGAGCCGCGGCACTCGAGGGCCCCGAGCACGACCTGAAACTCGCCCTGCTGATCAAGCAGCTCAAGTCCCTGCTGGCCGACGGCTACCACCCGATCGTGTTCTGCCGCTACATCCCCACGGCCGAGTACGTCGCGGAGCAACTCGACGGCAAGCTCGGGCGCAAAACCGTCGTGCGGGCCGTCACCGGCACGCTCTCTCCGCAGCAGCGCCTGACCCGGATCGAAGAGCTGGCGGCCGAAGCCACCGAGGACCCGGCCGCGCGCAGAGTGCTGATCGCCACGGACTGCCTGTCCGAGGGCGTCAACCTCCAACACCACTTCGACGCCGTCCTCCACTACGACCTCGCCTGGAACCCGACCCGCCACGAACAGCGCGAAGGCCGGGTGGACCGGTTCGGCCAGAAGCGCGACGAGGTGCGCGTCGTCACGCTCTACGGCAGCGACAACGGCATCGACGGCAAGGTCCTCGACGTGCTGATCAAGAAGCACCGGGAGATCCGCAAAGCCACCGGCATCTGCGTTCCCGTGCCGGACGAGACCTCCGCCGGCGTCACCGACGCACTGATCGAGTGGCTGCTGATGCGCGGATCAGCCGACGGCGCGGACCGCGGCGAGCAGCTGTCCCTGTTCGAGTCGAACCTGTCCTCCACATCCCAGCAGCTCGATGTGGATTGGAACTCGCTCGCCGAGGTCGAGCGCGCTTCACGATCACGCTACGCACAAGGCGCCGTCCATCCCGACGAGGTCGCGGCCGAGGTGGCAGCCGTACGCGCGGCCCTGGGCCAGGTAGGCGAGGTCCGTGGCTTCGTCCGCACCGCACTGCGCGCACTGGGCGCCCAACTCGTCGGCGGCACGCCCACGGAGGGAGACTTCACCGCCGCGACGCACGGCCTGCCGGTCGGCCTGCGCGAATCGGTGACCGCCGCCGTCGGAAGCCCGGAGCTCGGCTCCGCAGGAAAGCTGTGGTTCCGGCACAACCCCGCCGTCCCGCGCGGCGAGGCAGCGCTCGTGCGCACCGACCCCGCGGTCGGCGCGATCGCGCAATTCGTCCTGAACGCCGCGCTCGACGACCAGCTACCCGCGCAGCACCGGCCGGCCCGACGCTGCGGCGTCATCCGCACGAACGCGGTCAGCAAGCGCACGACACTGCTGCTGGTGCGCTACCGCTTCCACCTCACCCTGCCCTCACGGACCGGAGAGCGGCAGCTGGTCGCCGAGGACGCTCGCCTGCTGGCCTTCGAAGGCGCACCCGCCCAAGCGGCATGGCTCGACGAAGACACGGCCCTCGCACTGACCGCCGCGCAGGCCACCGAGAACACGGCTCCGGAACTCGCACAAGCCACCGCGGAACGCATCCTCGGCGCGCTGGACGCGGTCACGGAGTACCTAGACGCCCATGGCGCGCAGCGCGCCACCGAACTCAGCGAGGCCCACCGCCGGGTCCGCGGAGCGAGCGAGCAGCGGCTCAGAGGATTGCGGGTCGAGGTGCAGAAACCCGCCGACGTGCTCGGCGTATACGTGTACCTGCCGGTCGCCGCGGCGGCGATGAACAGCGACGGGAGGGCCTGAGATGTCATCGACCGCACGCAACCAGGTCTTCTCCGCCGTCCAGACCGTCGGCTCGCTCCTGCCCGCCGACATGCTCGTGCGAATCAGCGAAGGCAAGGACGTCACCGGCTCGACCCCGACCGACTACGGGATCGTCGGCGGCGGCTCGGTGCGCGACGAGGCCGAACGCCACTGGGACTACCTCAAGGGCGCCTGGCGCGTCCTGCGCGAGAAGCTGCCCCAAGCCGCCCCCGCCGATGCCACGCCAGGCACAGTCCCCCCCGACCCGACCGGACTGGCCGCCAGTAACTGGCTCGAGCCCCTGTTCGCCGAACTCGGCTTCGGGCGGCTGCAACCGGTGCCCGCGACCGGCATCGCGTGCGACGACGAGACGAAGACCTTCCCGATCACCCACACCTGGGCACACGTGCCGATCCACCTCGTCCCCTGGGACGCGGACCTGGACCGCAAACCGAACACGCCACGCGCGGCCGGCACCCCGCCGCAGTCGCTCGTGCAGGAACTGCTCAACCGCGCCGACGCCCACCTGTGGGCCGTGCTCTCCAACGGACGACAGCTCAGACTCCTGCGCGACTCGGCCTCACTGGTCGGCGCCTCATACGTGGAATTCGACCTCGAAGCCATCTTCGACGGAGAACTCTTCTCCGAGTTCGTGCTCCTGTACAGGCTGCTGCACGTCTCGCGGTTCGAGGTCGAACCCGGCGCCGCGCCGACGACCTGCCGACTGGAGAAATGGCGCACCGACGCCATCGACTCCGGCACCCGCGCACTCGAGCAGCTACGCGACGGCGTACAGCGCGCGATCACCAGCCTGGGCACAGGGTTCACGCAGCACGCGCGGAACACGCCGCTGCGCGAGGACATCGACCCGGACCAGCTGAAGAAGGCGCTGCTCAGGCTCGTCTACCGGATGCTGTTCCTGTTCGTGGCCGAGGACCGCGACGTGCTCATCCCGGCGGACGCGGACGCGAAGGCGCGCGAACGCTACGAACGCTACTTCTCCACATCACGCTTGCGCGAGACAGCACGCCGCAGCGTGGGAACGAGCCACGGCGACCGCTGGGAGACACTCCGACAGGTCCTCGACCACCTGCGCGACGAGCAGGGATTCCCGCCGCTCGGCCTGCCCGGACTCGGCGGCATCTTCGAGCACAACGACGCCGACGCGGTCCTCGACGGCGCCACACTGTCGAACGAGGCGCTGCTCGGCGCGGTACGGGCGCTGTCGGTCGTGTACGACCCGAAGGCCAAGCGCAACCGCGTCATCGACTACCGGCACCTCGGAGCGGAAGAGCTCGGCTCGATCTACGAGTCCCTGCTGGAACTCGTGCCCAAGTACGACCCGGCCGACCGCAGCTTCCAACTGATCGAACTGGCCGGCAACGAGCGCAAGACCACCGGCTCGTACTACACACCGACCTCGCTCATCGACTGCCTGCTCGACTCCGCACTCGATCCCGTACTGGACAGGCTGAACGGCCAGGTCGGCATCGGCGCGTACAAGTCGGGGATGACACCCGAGCAGACGCTGGAGACGATGCTGCTCAACATCAAGGTCTGTGACCCCGCGTGCGGGTCGGGGCACTTCCTCGTCGCGGCGGCCAGAAGGATCGCGAAACGGCTCGCCGCCGTGCGCGAAGGCAACCCCGAGCCCACGCTGGACGCGGTACGCACGGCGATGCGGGACGTGGTGGCCAAGTGCGTCTACGGAGTCGACCTCAACCCCATGGCGGTCGAGCTCGCGAAAGTCTCGCTGTGGCTCGAGGCGCTGGAACCGGGCAAACCCCTCGGCTTCCTCGACGCGCACGTCAAGCAGGGCAACGCGCTGCTCGGAACGACACCGAAGCTGCTCGCGGACGGCATCCCCGACGACGCGTTCAAGCCGATCGAGGGCGACGACAAGAAGTGGGCGGCAGCGCTGCGCAAGCAGAACGAGAAGGAGCGCGGCGGACAGGACTCCCTGTTCGACCTCGCACCGGGGATAAAGGTCGGCAACCTCGAGTTCGCGCGCAACGTCGAGAAGATCACCGGCACGAAGGCGGACGCACTCGCCGACGTGCACCGGCAGGAAGCCGCGTTCCACGCATGGGAGCAGTCCGAGGACTACCGCAAGCGCAGGCACGTCGCGGACGCGTGGTGCGCGGCGTTCGTGTGGGTGAAGACGAAGGACGCGCCGCAGGCCGTGACCGAAGCGGCCCTCAAGGCCCTCGACACTCCGACCGGCGCGGGCATCGCGCTCGAGACGCACGAGGAGATCGCGCGGATCGCGAAGGAATACGAGTTCTTCCACTGGCACCTGGAGTTCCCCGAGGTCTTCCGCGTTCCGGAGGGCGAAGGCGGCTCCGCCGACATCGACGAGCGGACCGGCTGGTCCGGCGGCTTCAGCTGCGTGCTCGGAAACCCGCCGTGGGAGCGGATCAAGCTGCAGGAGCAGGAGTTCTTCGCCCAACGAGACGAGGAGATCGCCAAGGCGCCGAATGCTGCCGCGCGCAAGAAGCTGATCGCCAAACTGCCTCAAGACCATCCCGAGCTCGCCGACGAGTTCGCCGCCGCCAAACGCCGATCCGAAGGCGAAAGCCACTTCCTGCGCGTCAGCCAGCGCTACCCGCTCACTGGCCGCGGCGACATCAACACGTACGCGGTCTTCGCTGAGACTGCACGATCCCTGGTATCGGCGCGCGGCCGCCTCGGCATCATCATCCCGACGGGCATCGCAACCGACGCGACAACCGCGCCGTTCTTCAGAAGCATCGTTGAAGCAGCCACGCTAGACTCCTTGCTTGACTTTGTGACAAATCCGCGAATGTGGACCGATATCGGAAACCGCCGCTATCGCTTCTCGCTCGTCGTTGTCACTGGCGATGCAGAACACGTCGAGCAGGCGGAGTTCTGGACCCTGGCGAAACATCCGGACGAGCTCCCACCCCGTGGCGAGCGGATTCAGATTTCGCTGAGAGACCTCTTGCTCGTCAACCCAAATACCGGCACCACGGCGCTGTTCCAGACCCGGCGCGACGCGGACATCACACTCGGCATCTACCGCCGAGTCCCCGTCCTCATCAATGAGGCCGAGAAGAACGGCAACCCGTGGGGCATCTCGTTCATGACTATGTTCCACATGTCGAACGACTCCGGACTGTTCCGAACCCAAGAGCAGCTGGAGCGCGATGGCTGGAACCTGAGTGGCAACCGCTTCTTCCGCGCCGGAGCGCAGATGCTTCCGCTCTATGAAGCCAAGCTAATCCACCATTTCGACCATCGGCTCAGCTCGTACGATAAGCGAGCTCCGGGCAGCCAAGATACAGAACTTCCTCGCCTCGATTTGGACGAGAAGAACGATCCGTCTCGGGTGCCAATCCCGCGCTACTGGGTCGCCGAGGCGGAGGTCACGAAACAGCTCGCGGATAAGCACTGGGACCGCGGCTGGCTCCTCGGCTGGCGCGACATTTGCCGCGCCACTGACGAGCGCACGATGGTCAACTCCGTGCTGCCAATCGCCGCCATCGGGCACCCGTTCCCGCTTATGCTAATGAGGGACTACAGCAAAATCGGGTCATTGAACGCGCTCTTAGCATCCTTCGTGCTCGACTACGTGTCCAGGCAGAAGATCAGTGGAGTACACCTGACGTACGGCTATGTGACGCAGCTTCCGGTGCTGATTCCCGAAGCGCTCGACCCGCACGCCGCCTTCATCACCCCCCGCGTCATCGAGCTCACCTACACCGCCTGCGACATGGAGCCCTTCGCCCGCGACCTCGGCGACTCCGGTGCTCCCTTCCACTGGGACGAGGACCGCCGCTTCCTGCTCCGGGCCGAGCTCGACGCGCTCTTCTTCCACCTCTACGGCATCGACCGCGATGACGTCGACTACATCATGGAGACGTTCCCGATCGTCAAGCGCAAGGACATCGCCGCGCACGGCACCTACCGCACCAAGGACCAGATCCTCGCGATCTACGACGCGATGGCCGCCGCCAACGGCTCCGGCTCCACCTATCGCACTCTCCTCGATCCCGCCCCCGGCTTCGGCCCTCGGCATCCGGCCCGCGACTCGGGAGCACAGTCATGAACGGCGCGCCAGACTCAGTGTTCGAAGGACCAAGCCTCGACGCCCTGCCCGACTTCTTCGTCAAACTGCCCGGCAACGGGCCGACCGGACGCGGTCGCCTCATGGATCGTCCGGTGGGCGGGCGAGCCGGGCGCTTCGTCGTGTTCGCCGGCTCACCCGCACGCGCCGAGGAGGTGCCCTCCTTCAAGGTGCACATGGTCAGTTCCAGCCGTCTGCGGGACCGGCTGATAGCGGACGGTGCGTTCAAGCAGTCCGATCACTGGCCCGGCTGGCTGGAGCTGACACGTGACGTGGAGTGCAGCTCCCCGTCCCAAGGCGTCGAGATTCTGACCGGCTCGTCGGCGAACGGGCTGCGGGAGTGGAAGACGCAGGACGGCCGTTCGCTCGGCGAGTTCATCGGCCGGCGAGCGCCCGGAGTCGCCGGGGCCTGGTTGGTACGTGGATCGAGCGTGCACGGCGTCGATCTCGTGCAGCGATTCTGGCTCCCAGAAGGCGTCGTTTCGCTGCCCGCGACCCGGCTGCGACAGCTGCTCGCCCCCGACGAGCCCGCACCGGCGCTCAGCCTCGACCAGATCCGGCGCATCGTCGACGAGGACTACGCGGACGCCGAGACCTACAGCGTCCGCGAACAGCTCGCCGAAGACCTCCACGCCTTCGTCACCCTGATGCACCCGGACGACCAGATCGTCACGCTCTCCGGCGGCGAACTGCGACTCGGGAGCATTGTCGGGGAGCCGGAGCAGGTCGAGTCGTCCAACGGGCTGTCAAACCTGCGCCGCACGGTCGAATGGTCCACCGAATCCTTCGACTACACCGAACTGCCGGACGAACTACAGCAGCTGCTCTCCGTGCAGCGAGACGTCGTCAACCTCGCCAAGGTCGCGGCCCTGATACGCGGTCTCGGCGTGTCCGACCAGGAGATCGACGAGCAGAAGCAGGACGACCCGACGCTTGAGAGCGTCGAGATCGCGCGCCGCGAGCTGCGCCTGCCGGAGCCGGATGCCGAACTCGCCGACGAGCTGCTCATCCCGCGCGACTGGCTCCAGGAAGTGCGCGATCTCCTGTGGGACGACAAGCAGATCGTCCTGTACGGCCCGCCGGGCACCGGTAAGACGTACCTTGCGCAGCACCTGGCCGAGTACCTCTCCGGCCGCGACCCGCAGCGGGTCAAGCTCGTGCAGTTTCACCCGTCCTACTCCTACGAGGACTTCTTCGAGGGCTTCCGGCCGCGCGAGGATCCGAAGACCGGCAACGTCGCCTTCCGCATCACCGCCGGCCCGCTGCGCGAGCTCGCCGAACTCGCCGCGCGCGAAGGCAACCGGCACATCCCGCACTTCCTGATCATCGACGAGCTCAACCGCGCGAACCTCGCGAAGGTCTTCGGCGAGCTTTACTTCCTGCTCGAATACCGCAAGCGCACCGTCCGCCTCACCTACTCCGGCGATGACTTCGGCCTGCCCCCGAACCTGTTCATCATCGGAACCATGAATACCGCCGACCGGTCGATCGCGCTCGTGGACACCGCGATGCGGCGCCGCTTCGCCTTCATCGAACTCTCCCCGGCCGAAGAACCCACCAAGGGTTTGCTTCACCGGTGGCTGGCCCGCAAAGGTAGGGAGCCCGAGCCCGCCCTACTCCTCGACGCGCTCAACGCGCGCATCGACGACCCCGACTTCAAGATCGGACCGTCCTACCTCATGAAGCCCGGCGTATACCGGGACGGCGGCCTGGAACGCACCTGGCGCACGAAGATCCTGCCGCTGCTGGAAGAACACCACTACGGCGAAGGCATCGGCATCGACCGCCGGTACGGGCTCGCCGCGCTGCGCCGGGCGATATCCGCGTCCACGGCATCGGCGGCCGTCGATGCCGCCGAATCCTCCTCCCCGCTTGAGCGGGACGCGGCAGCGCTGCTGGCCGCACCGGATGACGACGATCCGGAAGCCTCGCGTTGACGGTCATCGAACTGCGCGAGCACGCCCAGCCGGTCGAGCTGCGCCTCGACGACGCGACTGGGCGTGCTCTCGCCGCGTCGGGGATCGTCAAGGCGTCCCCCGATCCATTTCTCCCAGGGATCTGGCGGCTGTCCGCGGACCGGTTCGTCGGTTCGGCCACCGTGGTGGCGACCGCCGCCACACCAGGCGCCACTGAACACACGGCGCACGCGGTGACGGTACGGATCGTCCCGAAGGTCTCGATCAGCCGCCTGTTCTTCCTCCTCGGGTACGCATTGAACCCGAGAGGCTGGCGCGAGGACCAGATCGAACTGGCAGAGCACCCCGATCTGCTGCCCGCGCTCGCGCACGCGTTCGAACGGCAGGCCGACCGCGCCCTGCGACAGGGGCTGCTCCAGGGGTATCGACGCACCGAGGAGAGCGCGTGGGTCGTGCGCGGCCGGCTGCGCGAGACCGAGCAGCTACGCCGACGCTTCGGGGCCGCACTGCCCGTGGAGATCGAGTACGACGAATTCACCACCGACATCCCCGAGAACCGGATCCTGCGCGCCGCCGCCAACCGGCTGCTGCGCCTGCCCGGTGTCCCGGCCCCGGTCCGACGCCGGCTGCTTCACCAGCGCGCCCGCCTCCTGGACACCTCGCCGCTGGTGCGCGGCACGCAACCGCCCTCGTGGTCCCCGAACAGGCTCAACGCCCGATACGTTCCGGCGCTGCGTCTCGCCGAGATCATCCTGCGCGGCGGATCGGTCGAGCACGATCTCGGCGCGGTGCGCGTGAACGGCTTCCTGTTCGACATGGCCAAGATCTTCGAGGACTTCGTCACCGTCGCGATCCGGGAACAGCTCACCGTCGACGCGGCCGGTTCCGCGGGCGCGGTGAAGCTCCAGGCCCGCCACCACCTCGACGAGGCCGACACCGTGCTGCTGAAACCGGACCTGGTCTGGTACGACGCGGCACACCGTCCCCTCGCGGTCATCGACGCGAAGTACAAGGCGGAAAAGCCCGAGGGGTTCCCCGGCGCGGACCTCTACCAGCTGCTCGCCTACTGCACCGTCCTCGGTCTGCCCGAAGGCCACCTCGTCTACGCGAAGGGCAACGCCGCGCACGCCGACCACGTGGTGCGCCGCGCCGGCATCCGCATCCACCAACACGCTCTCGACCTGCAACAGCCCCCCGACGCCATCCTCGCCCAACTCGCCTCAATCGCCCGCCACTGCGAAGGATCAGCCGGTCGGCTGTCGGAGAAAAGCCTCGTCACCAGTTGAACCGAGGATGCGCACACGCGGATGATCCCGTGCGCCGCGGGCTCAGGCGTCGCTAAAGTCGTTCCTCGTGACGGATACCGACCACCTTCTCCCCGGCTGGAGCGACGACACTGAGGTTCGCGAGACCTCGCACGCGGCATTGTCGAACCTGGTCGCCGTGCTGGACCTGGCAGGCCGTGGCCAGATCAAGTGCAGCGAGAAGACCAGGCGTCCGACCGCGGCGAGCGTGGAAGCGGTCGCGCGAGTGCTGCAAGGCGGCGACTTTTACCGCGATGAGAGCCTCGGGCCGATCGCCGCGTTCGCGTGGCCCCTGCTGATCCAGGCCGGCGGTCTCGCTCAGATGAACGGCACCCGCCTGGACCCGACCACCCGCGGCCGGGCCGTTATGGCCGCCCCGACGTACCCGGCCCTGGCGGGCCTGTGGGGCAAGTGGCAGGCCAAGGCACTGATCGACGAGTTCTCCAGGGTCGAGGCGATCAAAGGCCAGCGCAAGGCGGCCACCCTCACCGCCCCGCTGAAACGGCGCACCGGCGTCGCGCTCGGGCTCGCCGACCTTCCGATGGGCGAGTGGATCGAGACCGACGCGGCGTTCCGCGGGCTTCGACGACATCCGGAACTCAAGATCGCCCGCAACGAGCGGGCGGCGTGGAACCTGTACCTGGAGGACGCGCAGTACGGCTCGATGGGCTATGACGGATTCGGGAGCTGGGAGGTGCTCGAAGGCCGCTACGCGTTATGCGTGATGTTCGAGTACGCCGCCACGCTCGGGCTGCTCGATGTCGCCTACCGCGATCCCGAAGACGCGCGCAACGATTTCCGCCACCTGTGGGGCGCCGAGGACTACGGATACCTCTCCCGCTATGACGGCCTTGTCGCGGTGCGCGTCAACACGCTTGGTGCGGCCGTCCTGCGGGCACGCCCAGCAGAGGACCTCGTCCTGCCCGCGGTCGCCCCGGTCGCCCCGGTCGTGGCGGTAGCGGCGCAGCCCGGCCGCGCGCGGGCCGCGCGTTCGGCGCGCGTCGCGGAGTCCGCACCGCCGATGCCGCGTACGAGCACGCGATGCAAAGCGGACCGGGCAATCGTCTCAGCCCTGTCCGACGCGAGCGCAATGCGGGTGTTCGCGGCCGTGGTCCCTGTGGCAGGACCCGACCAACCGGACCAGCCTCGGCCGGGAATAGTCTCATACAGGTACATCACAGTGACCGGCATCGGCAAGGTCACCGGGCTCACACCCGAAGTGATCAACGCGGCGGTCGCACGGCTGGCTGAAGCAGGGGTGTTGACCTGCGACGGCGACCCCGAACACGGATGGCGCATCAGCCCGCACGCGTTCACGCCGTGAGCCGAACCGGCACAGCATAATGCCAGCGATACCGCACCGCTCAAAGCCACCCGGCACCCCGCCGGTAAAAACGGACAAGGGTGTAGATCGGATCGAGTGACTGCCCCTGACCTGCGAGGGCAGCGATGATTTCGACGCAGGTCAGGTACGCGATTGCGGAATGCGCCTGGTAGGCGAAGCGACGCTCACTCAGCCCGAGCCACACCCATCGTGTTTCTCGTGCGGGCAGGTTCATCGTTCGGGGTGCGCACCATTTCGCGGGGCGTCAGAGCATCCGCCTCGAAGTCGTTGTACGCTTCAACGCTGTACGCCCACAGGACGGCCCAGCGCTCACGCTCGACGTCCGGGATCTGGTCCTCCCATTTCACGGGTTCACTCCCACGCCCGGTTCCGCGTAGATCGTCGTCGAATTCCACTCGCCACTAGAGCAGAATGAGCGAGCAGAATGAGCGAGTGATGCCGTTAATGCCCGACCCTAGCGATCTGAAGCGTTTCCTCTCCGCGCCAGGAAAACGAGGCTGGTCGGGCACTGTGCTCCCCGCGGACGCGGGGGTGGTCTGATGCGTCGGTTTACTGACTGACCGTTGTCGCCGCCGTGGAGGTAGTCGGCGTTGTTCGTGGCGTCGCCTCCACGGTCAGGTCGGATGACTGGCTGATGGTTGCGAGCGAGGCGGTTCGGTCGTCGAGGTCGGTGCGTTCATCGAGGAGCCATGTCTGGTCGAGGTCGGAGACGCCTTCGGCGAGGTCGCCGCGTACGTGTGCGAGGGCTTGGGCGGCCAGCTCGGTGCGGCGGGCGGGGTTGTGCTCGGTGCGGGCTTCGGTTTCGAGTTGGGTGAAGTCGGCGTGGTCGGTGCGGATCAGCCGGTGGTTGAGGTGGTAGGTGCCGTGTGGTTCGCGGATGACCGACTGGACGTCTTCGCCGTCCTCTGGGATGTGGTCGGGGGCGAGTTCGGTGATGACGGTGTGGAGCTCTTGTCGGAGGCGTACGAGGGTGCGGTTGGGGCCGCCGGGGCCGCCGTTGTTCCAGATCGCGGTGGTGATCTGCTGGAGAGTGCGGCCGCGTGGGTGGAGGGCGAGGTAGGTGAGCAGTTGGGCGTTGCGCCCGCCGGGGCCGGGCCTTGTCTGGCCGGAGGTGTTCTCGAAGACCAGCGGGCCGAGGATGCGCAGCAGAATCGGGGCACGCAGCGGGGCCGGCGTCGCCGGGCTGCCGGTCGGCGGGGTGCGGCGGACGGCGCTCGCCGAGGTGGAGGTGCCTGTCAGCGGAGTCGCGGGCGGATCCGGCTCGGCTTCCTCGGGCGCTGCGGGCGGGGCGGTGGCGTCCTGGTGGCGTTCGTCGTCGGCGGGGTCGGACTCGGGGTGCTGGTCTGCGAGTCGGGCGTGGTGTTCCCCGTGGGTCTGGGCGGGGATGCGCTGTGCGGTCCTGGCAGCGCGGTCGTGGCGCAGGGTGGTGTAGAGGTCTGCGGCCATCGGGCGGGGCACGGTGTGGAAGCGTGTGCCGGCGAAGGCGGCGGCCCGCGGGCCCGTGACCTTGGATGGACGGCCTTCGTCGTCGATCATGATGCTGGTCAAGGGGTGGGCGGCGAGGTGACCCGGGTCGCCGATGAGCAGGATGGCGAGACCGTTGTGTCCTCTGTCGGCGGCGAGTGCGGCGCTGATCTGGAAGGTGGTGGCTGACTGGGCATCGGCGATGACGAGGGTTCGCGCGCCCTCGGCGTTCCCGGCGCGGTCGGCGGCGGCGTTCAGGGCGGCGGCGGTGTCCGGAAGCAGGACGAGCCAGTCGGGGTCGTGCGGGTCCATAGCGGCGCCGATGAGCTGGTGGGCGAGGGTTTCGGTGGTGACGAGGCGGTGCGGGGGCTGGGAGGCCAGGGCGCTGAGGGCGAGGGCGGCGGCTGCGTCGTGTGCGCTGGGGCCGGTGTAGACGGTCAGGGGGTGGTGTTCGGGCTCGAGGATCGCCTCGTCGGAGCCGGTGGGGGCCGTGCCGAAGACGAGGTGTTCGGGGCGTGGCCGCAGCAGCGGGGGCGGGTTGGGTTCGGTTTCGAGTTCGGGGTCCCAGTCGCCTGTCGCGGCCATCTCGGCCCGGGTGGCGATGACGGTGAGCTGCTCGACGGACCTGGGCATCTGCGGGTCGTGGCCGGTGCGGCGGGCGAGGCGGCGCAGGGTGAGCGTCGCGCCGGCTGCGGCCATCAGGAGGGTGATGCCGATGTAACCGCCGTCCGGGAGGTCGAGGCCGGTGGTCCACGGGGCGTGTGCGCGCGGGCCGTGGGCCGGGTTCGGGGGGCGGTTCGCGCGGTTTGCGGCTGTCGCGGTGTCGGGCGGCACGCGGCGGGCTCCGGCGGACGGGACGGGGCGGTGGCCGGTGGCGGCCGGGGTGGGGGTTTCGGGCGCGACGGGGCGCGGTGTGGCCGACGTCGCGGCGGTGGCGGCCGGACCGTCGGAGCCGGTGGTGGGGCGGGGCGGCGCGGGGGTCGCACGGGTTGTATGGGGCGGCGGCATCGTGACGCCCGTGCGGGGAACGGTCAGCGTCCAGCCGGGCTGGATGAGCTCGGGGTTGGCCAGGACGTCGCCACCTTGCTCGGTGCGCCCGAGGTTGGCGTCGTAAATCTCTGGCCAGTCCTGGCCTTCGCCGTATGCGTCCTTAGCAATGGCCCACAGGGTCTCGCCTTCTTGGACGGTGTGCGCGCCGGCGCCCCCGTGGTGCCGCTGGTGTTCGCAGTGCGCGATCGCCTTTCGGACCTGCGCCTCCAGGGCGCTGTGCCCGCGCATCCCGCGATCGCCCCGTTCATACCCGTGGCGCAGGTGGTGGTGTGGGAGGGTCGTGGCGTGGACCGCCCCGGCGGGGGCTTGGGCTGCGGCCGCCGTGCCCGTGACCATGACGCTCACGACCGTGGTCGGGGTCAGGCGCAACAGGATGTGCGGGATGGCGGTGCGTGGGATGTGGAAGACGGTGACGAGCAGTTGCAGGGCGGCGGCGAGGGCGAAGGGCGCCCAGATGATCCACGCCAGGTCGATGGCGGCGAGGGCGAACTCGGGCGCGTCGGCGGACGGGTCGGCCTGGAGCGTGTTCCAGAACAGTTCGGCCTGGTTGAGGTTGAGGTACGGGAGGGTCGCTGTGAGGGGGTTTTCTGCGGCGCGCCACAGGCCGACGGGGATGGCGGCGAGGGCGATGTAGAGCACGATGAACGGTTCGGCCCGCCGCAGCGGGCCGGGGCGCTTCGGCACGGGCTGCGGTGCGCGCGGTGGGGCCGTCATGGACGGGTTCCCTGGTTGCGGCCCGTATCGCCCGGCGTGGCGATGCCGGCGACGAGTGTGGCCACGCCCGTGCCGGTGGCGGTGAAGCCGCGGAGCCCGAAGGCTTGCAGGATGCGGGCGGGGATGGTGCGTCTGGCGGTGACGGTGAGCGTGTGTCCGTGGAGGCTGGCAGTGCCGGTGTCGCCGTGTGCGCGCAGGAAGTTTTCCGCGGTGTCGATCGCGCGGGCCGAGGCGGGGATGAGGCGGCCGTCGCGTAACTGGTCGAGTTGGAGTTGCTCGATTCCCGCGCGGGCGGCTTGTTCGGCCTGGTCGATGGCTTGGGCTCGGGCGGCGAGGGTTTCGCCGCCGTCGACCAGCAGCCCGGTGGCGGCGATGATGGCGGTCGCGGCGAGCAGGAAGTAGACGCTCGCGGAGCCGCGTTCGTGCTCCTCGTGCACCAGGGCCGGGTCTGGGTTCTGAGTCACGGGGCGCCTCCGGGTGCGTAGAGGTTGCGCGGTGCGGTTTCGGCGGCGCTCACGGTTTCGTGTCCGGGGAATCCGGCCGTGAGCAGGTCGTGGAGGGGGACGGTGCAGTTCACGGCGGCGGTGACGGAGTCGGCCGCGCGGTTCTGGGTGAGGGTGACGTGCGGGTCGGTGCAGTCGTAGGAGCCGGCGAGGATCGCGCGGGCGGCGTCCTGGGCGCGGGACTGCGCCCCGTTGCCGGTGTCGGTGCCCAGGGCTGCGGCGAGGGCCGCTTGGTCAGCGGCCTGGTCGATCAGGTCCCTGGCGTGCACGGCGCGGGCGGCGCCGACGACGAACAGCAGCAGGAGCACGACGAGCGGGATCACGATGACGGTCTCGACGCTCAACGACCCGTCCTGCGGGCAACGCGTCTCGGGCGCAGGGTTCTGAATCATCCGGCGGCCCCGAACTCCTGGATGGGCCCGGTGTCGGTGACGGTGATCGTCTCTGCGATGCCGAGCAGCGGGGTGCTCTGGCCGGTCACGGTCACCACGGCCTCGTGCCCTTGTCGGCGGACGGTGACCTGGGGATGATGCAGGGTTCCGGTGAGCTGTCCGAGCATCTGCTCGCCGAGGTCGTGGGCCACGGCGAGGCTGCCGCCGTAGGCGGTGGCCGCATCCAGGCTGTCGTGGGCGGCGTACCCGGCGGCCTCGCGGGCGTAGCCCAGGAAGGCGAGCTGCACGAGGCCGAGCGCGAGGACCGCGAGCAGCCCGGCCAGGAGCGTGAGCTCGACGCTGACGGAGCCGGACTCGTCCCCGAGGGACGCGGCGGTGGCGTCGTTGTAGGTTTCCACTGGACTTGTCCTCTCGCGCGCGGGCGAAGTCGTCCATGCGTCGAGGCATGTCGGGCCCTGCGAGCGCTGTTCGTATCCAACTCTTCGTGGTCCCATGCCATGACCCTGCCTGAGTGGCCAGATGCCAGGTCACAGCGCCCTAGTGGACAACCAAGCGAGCACAGAGCGTGGACTGGCCACCCGGTGGACAAGTAGGCCGTCGAGTCGACATGTTCGATGGATCCCTACAACCAGGGCGGGCGTGCATGGGTGTGCGTGTCTCCGTGGATCAGAAGTCGATCGAGTTCGCTTTGTCCAGGACCTTCTTCGTGATCACGGCCAGCACCCCGATGGCGAGCAGGACGATACCCGCGATGATCACGACCATCTCGGTCGAGTAGTTTCCCGCCTCGTCCTGCGTGCTCTCGCTCGGCTGCGCGTACCGCGCGGCCCAGTCAGCCAGCTTCAGGTACCGGCCGTGGACGTGGCTGATGACGGACAGGACAAGGTCCTGGGCGCCGGGGATCGGGGACATGGGTCTCCTTGTGTGTGCGGGCTGTGGGCTAGAGCGCGTGCATGGCTGTCGCCGCGGCGGGGGTGATCACGAGCAGGAGGTAGCCGAGCATCATGAGCGCGGTCGGCAGCACGGTCTTCTCGGTCGCGGCGATCTCGGTGGCCTCGCGGGCGGCGAGCTGGCGCTCGTGCATAGCCGCGGACCTCGTCGAGAGCGTGGCGCGTAGGCGGGCGCCCTCGTGCCCGGCCAGGCTGACGGCTGCGGCCAGCTCCGTCAGCTCGGGCACCTCGGCGCACCGACCGAGCTCGGCCAGGGCGTCCCACGCAGGGGTCCCGGAGGACTGCGCGTAGGCGAGCGCTCCGCGCAGCTGCGCAGCGGCGGCGCCTTGGCCGGCTTCGGACGCGGTGGCCAGGGCTTCGTTGAGGTTGCCGCCCCCGGCCAGCGCGAGGCTTGCCAGCGTCAGGAAGCTGCCGATGGCCTGGCGCAGGCCGTCGCGGTGCGTAGCGGCCTCGGCCTTGAGGCGTTGGTTCGGGGCGGTGAACCCGTAGAGCGCGGGAACGCCGACGATGGCCGTGGCGAAGACGGGCGGGACGGGCAGGGCGTCAGCGCACAGGAACGCGAACAGGCCGGCGCCCATGGCGGCGAGCGCGAGAGCGGTGGCGATCTGCGAGGCCACATGTGTGGCGGCCTCACGCTCCAGCAGCGCCAGATCGCGTCGGCGTGGCTCCCGTGGCAGGCCCAGACGGGTGCACCAGGGCACGAGCGGGGCGGCGGCCCTGGTGAGCGGGCCCGGGCGTGGACCGGTGGCGACCTGCTGCTCGGGCCGGTGGCTCGGGCTGTAGGGAGCGGCCTGCGGCTTCACGGCGGCCGGTTTCGGGAGCGCGGCGGTGGCCACGACGAACACACCGAGGCCGACCAGCAGTGCGCAGGCGAACGTGGCGATCATCCCCGGCCCCACATGCCCGCGTAGGTGTGCGCTGTGTTCCGGCGCGGTCCGGGCAGATGCACCGCGGGATCCGGCGCCAGCGCCCGGAAAGGGTCGTGTTCGGCGTCGGGATCCGAGTACAGCAGCCGGGGCTGCTCGGTCGGACGTGAAAGCCGAGCCAGCCAGGCGAACCCGGCCGCGAACAGGCCACTGATGCCCAACAGGACGAGCTGCCCGATCGGGGCGCCGAAGAAGGCGAGGAAGGAGGCGTCGAAGACGTAGAGCACCACGCCGAGGCCGAGCACCACCCCGGTGATCACGCGCACGGCGGTGCGGGTCCTGGCCCTGGCCACACCGATCCGCACCCGCATCGCAGCTTCCGCGCGGGCCGCGCGCGCGAGGTCCGCCAGCAGCGGCGCGAGGTCGCGCGCGCTATTGCGCGCCGCGTGCGACAGGGCGATCACCACGAGGTCGCCGGTCGGGTCGGCGAGCTTGTGGCCGAAAGCGCGCAGCGCCTTGTCGATCGGGACGGTGCGGTCCTCGATCACCGCCGCGAGCTCGCGCGCTTCGGCGGCGATCGGGTCCGGGGCGTTGCGGGCCGCTGCCGTGATCGCCTGCCCGAGTCCGGCCGCCGCGTTGAGCGTGTCGCGCATCATCTCGGTCAGCGCGGCGATCGCGCTCACCTTGTCGATCTTCGCGGATGCGCCGCCGTCCGAACGCAGCACCTCCGGCAGGAACAACGCCCCGGCGAACCCGATCGGCAGCAGCACCGGCCACGACGTGACCAGGGCCAGCGCGATACCGGTGCCGGCGGACAGCAGCACGCGGCGCGCCAGCGCGCCAGCGGCCCTCACACCCCTGGCAGGATGCCGAGTCGTACGGAATCGACCGCCCGCCGATCCCGCCGTCGTGGTCTCAACCTCCTGTGGGCCGGGAGGTTTCGGCAGCATGGCCACCACGATCACGGCCAGCCCGCCGCCGACCGCCGTGGCACACAGAAGGAATGTCAGGCTCATCAGGCCACGACCTTCCGCCAGGTGCGCGGGTCGTACCCGCACTCTGCGATCCGGTCCAGCGACCTATGCTCCGGGCGGATGTGGAAGACCGCGCGACGGTCCGGGCCCGGCCGGTAGACCTCGCCCGTGACCAGCTGATCGCCGTTGCTGCCGCACACCTCCCGCACCGAGGTGATAATGCGGGTGCCATCGAGCGCGCGGCCGAGCTGGACGATGAAGTCGATCGCGGACGCCGCCAGGCGCATCGTCGTCGCCGGCTCCAGGCGCTCACGGGTCTGCAGCCCGATCTGGATCAACCGGTCGGAGACCTCCGCGGAGGAGGAGGCGTGCAGCGTCGCGAGCGAACCGTCCAACCCCAGGTTCATCGCGTTGAACATCGGGATCAGCTCCTCCCCGCGCACCTCCCCGACGATCACCCGGTCCGGCGTCATCCGCAACGACGCCTTGAGCAATTCGGCCTGCGACACCTCGCCGTATCCCTCGGTATTCGCCTCCCGCGCCTGCAGCGCGATCACATCCGCGTGCCGGTGCGGAAGCTTGTCCAACCCCAACTCGAACGTGTCCTCGATCACGAGCAGGCGCTCAAGCCGCGGAATCTGCGCGGCCAGCGCACGCAGCAGCGTCGTCTTACCCGCACCCATCCCCCCGGAGATCAGCAGATTGAACCTGGCACCCACCAGCGCCGCGAGGAATCGTGCGAGCTCCTCGTCGCACAGCCCCTTGCCGACCAGCTCCTCGAGCGTCGTATCCGAGAGCCGATGGCGGCGGATGGAGAACGAGGGCTGCTCGCACAGAGCCATGATCGCCGAGAGACGGGAGCCGTCCGGCAGGCGGGCGTTGAGGATCGGTGCGGCACGGTCGAAACGGCGCTCCTGCCCGCCGGAGTTCGCCAGCGACCGGATCAGGTCGACCAGCGTGTCGTTGTCCGGCGCGATCGCCAGCTCCCGACGACGCTCGCCGTCGACGCGGACCGTGAAGACGGTGTCGCAGCCCTGCGCGTTGATCGTCTCCACGTCCTGGTCCTCCAGGAGCAGCTGCAGCGGCCCGCAGCCGAGCACGTCCGCGCGCACCCGCGTCCTGATCCGCTCCTCCCCGACCGGAGAGAGACCCGCGTGACCGCTGCGCTCGGCGGCGCCGGCGTAGGTACGCAGCTCCTTGTCCGTGATCTCCTCGACCAGCTCCGCACGGCGCTGCGGCGGGATAGCCATACCCGCACGCCGCGCCTCCTCACCCAGCACCGTGTGCAGGTGCTCGGCCAGTTGCGTGGCGAGCAGCTCCTCCTGTGCGTCGGCCAGCCGGTACACCCGCGTGCCCTCACGATCGAGGACCGGAGCGAGCGCCGACCCGATATCGGTGGCGCTCACAGGCCCGCACCGGCCGTGCCCAGCAGCGCCGCGCTCGGCGCCGCCGCAACCTGCGCGGCCTGGTCACCGCGCACGAGCAACTCAGCGACCACTCCGTCCTCCGTGTTCCCGGCAGAAGACAACGACAGCAGCTCACCCGGGACGACGTCGGACGCCGCAGCACCCGGCGAACTCGCGGACGAGCCCTCGGCACCGGTTGCCGTCTGCGCCTGCTGCCCCGCCAGCGCGCCCGAGCCGTCCGCGGCGAGCGGCAGGATGCCCACCTTCTGTCCGGGCGTGAGATCCTGCGGGTACTGGCCCGGCTTGAGCAGCAACGAGACCGTCATGAACCCGGCCGGCGGGAACCGGCCTACATCACCGGGGGCGAGCAACGCCCCGACCGGCAGCCCGAAACTCAATGTCCTGCCGATGTACGCGCCTTCCTGGTCCGCAGGCACCGCACCGCGACCCGGCTCCGCCGAGTCGACCTGATTCAAGTCCGCCCGCGTGAGCACCGCCCCCGGCGGCAGCTGTCGGGCCACGGCCAGAACCTGCGGGTGGGAATGCGACGGCGCGAGCACGAACGTGCCCATCACCCCGGCCACAGCCGCGAACCCGCCGACCGAATACTGCACCGGCTTGCGCGACAACAGCTCCTTGACCCTGGCCTGATCGAATGACAGCGCCACCAGCGCGTCCCCTCACTCCAAGCACCCGTGACCAGCAGCGCCTACAAAGCAACGACGACTGCCGGCTGACCGACAGACCCGTAACCTAGCGTGACGCCGTGCAGGTCGGGCCTAAAGACATAGCGCAACGACGCGAGATATACACGATTTGGTGACGCGGCCCGCTCACCTCGATCACAGGCGGACGGCTTACGAAGACTCGTTCCCCGGGATGTTCAGCGCGTCGATCTCCTCCACCGGCCACGCCTGCGCCGAACTGCTCGTCATATCCGGAAACACACCGGACTGCCCCGTCGTAGCCCGCCACGCGATCCGCCAGTGAACCGTCGCCGACACTGGGAAGCGAAGACCGGGACCGCGCTTCGAGGTCTGCGTGTAGGTGTGTCCACAGTCTGGGGACGACGCGGCCGGATCCGACACACCAGGCAAATACGCAGTGCCCGGCCCCCGGCACACACTCGACGCACCATCACCCCACGACCAAACCACATACTGCGGCGACGCCGTCGCCGTCACCGACACGCCCGGCACTGAGGCGGTCGCCGTCACCGGCGCCCAGCCGGCATCGCCGATCCACGCCCAGGTCGGCACGTTGACCACCTTGGGCGTGGCCGCGGCCGGCCCCGGTGAGGAGGTGATGGACGGCCTCGGCAGCTTCAAATTCTGCTCGGCCGTCTGCGCTACAGCCGTCACGGCAACGCCAGCCGAACCATTCGGGATCCACATCAAGGGGCTTCCGGACGGATTCACAATCCCGAGAGCCCCCACGCAGGGCGCGGAGTACCACCCTCCGGACCCGGCGCGATGCTGCGGATCTGCCCCAGATGCCTGATAGTCCACGCGGCACATGCCGAGATAGCGGTAGAACTGCTGCTCGGGAGTGAGTTGGGACGAAGCCCTGTGCACTGAGGTTTTTGTTTCCGCAGGAGTGGCCTCGTGCACGTCCAGCGAGCAGGCCTCCTGGTCGGTCTGACAGCTCGTGGTCGCCCCAGTCACGCTGTCGGCCAAAGCCGTGCCCGGCGCGCCGAAGACGCATGCTGCCGAGACGAGCACGGTGAAGCAGCGGCCACGCCGACGGCGGCTCACGCGGTGCACGAACCCTCCGGCCCAAGCTGTTCTTCGGCGCCCTTCCAGGTGGTGCCCACCAGCGTCATCTGCGTCGTGTCCCCTTGCAGGCCACCGGGGACATCGTCCACCAGCTTTCCTGTTGCCGCGTAGTAGAAGAGGAAGCCACGACCATCCACGCAATCCGTGACGGTGACAACCGCCGGATGGGCGGTCAGGTTCTCCGAAACCACCGTCGGCCGGAGCAGCCTCGGCTCGCCCTTCCCGACCATCCCCCTTTGCTCGGTCACGAAGAGGTTCTGTGACGAGTCGAGATACAGCTTGCCGGTCATGTGATCACCGAGGCGCGCCTCCCGGTAGTTTCCGCTGTCCGCCACGGCGGCGAAGTCCGCCCACATCTCTCGATACGCGGTCAACGCGGCCTGAGCAGCCGGGTCTGTCGCCTTGGATGGCGACAGTGTTGGCGTCGAGCGCGTCGGAGCAGCCTTCTTCTCCGCTGCCGGAGTTGTCGGCGTGCCGCTGCACGCAGCCAGAGCACCGGTCAGAACCACGCCAAGCAGGGCTCTGCCCTGGATTCTCCGCATCCGCTCATCCCCAGGCCTCTTCTGCATACGAGACGGCTTGCCTCGTCCATCAGCCTCGTAAGGTAGCCGGGGTGTGACAGGGGGACAGCAGATTCCGCCCGTTCGCGGGTCGGTCTCCACCCGATCTGGTGAATCGTCGACTCACTGCACGCTATGTCGCATTGTTGGCAAAGTCAGCCCTTGCGACGTCGGAACAGGCCCTCGTGCCCAGGAGATCGTGAAGGCGTGACTCGGCTTCCGCCACGCTATTCATCATGGGCTCCAGCAGTTCGGAAGCAATGGAGCCTTGCCCGAGACCGCAGCTCTCCACGACGAGCCGAAGTGAGCCGGTTTCATCTCCGAGCGCTGACGCAACGGCGCGTGCTGCGTAGGCGTCCGTGTGCGCAGTCGCAATCACCGCTTCTCGTAACCGGGCTACCTTGTCCGTCCTCGCGTCGGCCACGTCGGCAAGTGCCAGGGCCGCCAAGGCGAGGTGAGTGCGGAAGACCGCGGTCGGCGGCATGTGCAGCTCGGCTATGGCCAATGCCTCGGCGACGGCGCCTTCGAGCAACGCAGTGTCGGCGCTTCCTGCTTCCAGGGCGCAGAACGCACGTAGTACCGAGGCCACCGCCTTCTGCGGGGCGTTGCTGATCTCGCTGGACTCGACCATCGCGGCGGCGTCGGCGGTCAGGCCGCGTTCGAGAAGCGCTAGGATCGTCGCTTGCCGCCCCTCCCACAGCAGCTTCCCGACGCCTTTGTGCTCGGCCGCCGCTCTTGCCGCCTCGGCCCATTCGCCGACCCGGGTCAGGGCACGAATCCCGTCGGTGACGACCGCTGCCCAGAGTTCGGCTGCGATCTTTCTGTGGCCTTCCGGGCTACGGATGATCGCGGATACATCGACTGTCCGGCCGCAGACCTCGGCGACGCTGCGCGTTTTGGCTGCCTGGTAAAGCTGTTCCAGGGCTTCGTAGGCGTCTCGGCCGTCTCCGTGCCGGGTCAGGAGCCTGGCGATGTTCATCAGCGGCTGTACCGCCATGACCGCCGTGGCTGGGTTCTCCAGCCGTCTGGCGCCGGCGAAGAGTCCGTAGTGCTTCCAGCACATCTCCCAGGCGAGGCCGTCCAGTCCGACGTCCGAGGCGATCAAGGACGCGAGATTGATCACGGAGCTGGCGTGGGCCACCTGTTCGTGGTGGCCCACGCCTTCGGCGCCGAGGAGCGGCTCGGCGAGTGCCGCGATGCGCGCGGGCAGCGGAAGCCCGAGTGGACGCGGCCGGCTCATCAGCGGGAAGCGGCCGGCTATCGCAGAGTTCATCGGGGGCTACTCCTACGGCCAGTCGACTGCGAGGCGGCTGGTGGGCTTGTCGATCACGAATCGTGAGGCGCCGGTGGCAAGCGTGTTGCGGGCCGGGCCGCTGGCCATGCGGAACGTCGGGCTTGCCGAACCGTTGCCGCCGTGCCGATCCCACGCGCGGATTTCCTCGGTGACCTGCTCCGCGAGGACGTCACCGACCGGGCCGTGGCCGATGACGCCGATCTCCCAGTAGTCGCCGTCCTCGTCCGCGCCTTCGCGCATGGTCAGATACGCCAGGCTGTCCTTGCTGAGCGCGGCCATCGAGCCCCACGAGAAGTGGGGCGTGAACCCGGGGCGCTTGCCGGGCATCCGGGACAGCCCGTTGGGCAGCGCGCAAGCCAGCCAGAGGTAAAGCCACTCGAACGCTCCGCCGGCGCGGAACTTGACCCCGCTGTAAAGCTTCGTGGCGGGCGTCTCCAGCACAGTCCGCAGCGCGTCGAAGTCGACGTCCTGCTCGGGGTAGATCTCGATGCGCACGTCGCCGGGCCCGTCGAAGGCCGGCATGTCGCGGTTATCGTCCATGCTGCCCTTGCGCAGCGGCACGAAAGTGGCCATCTCGGTAGACACGGCCCGCCACGTCTCGCCGTCGCGTTCGAACGCGAAGCTGCGGGAGATACTGCCGCGCACCCGCATGGGGATGACGAGGCGTCCGCCCGGGGCCAGTTGGTTCAGGATCGGGGCTGGAATGTCCGCGGTGCCGACGGTGAACTGGATGCGGTCGAAGGGTCCGTGCTCGGGCAGCCCAGCGGCGCCGTCGGCCAGCTCCACCGTCACGTTCGCCACCTCAGCCGCGGCGAGGTTTTGCCGCGCCTGGTCCACCAGGTCTTCGTCCACGTCGACGGTCCAGACGTGGCCGCCCGGTCCGGCCAGGTGGGCCAGCAGCGCAGCGTTGTATCCGGTGGCCGCGCCTGCCTCGAAGACCTTGTGGCCCGGGCGCACGTCGAGCTGTTCGAGTTGGGTGGCGATGACCGTCGGCTGGGAGATGCAGGAAATCATCTCCCCGGCCTCGTCGGTCTTCACCGAGACTGCGTCGTCTCGGTAGGCGGTCTCCACGTCCACGTCGGAGACGAACAGGTGGCGGGGTACCTGCCGGAAGGCGTCGATGATCGCAGGTGTGCGCAGCCACTGCGAGTCGGTGAGTTTGGTGACGAGGGCGGTGCGCAGTGCGTCCGGATCGGCGGTGGGGCTGAGTGTGGTCTCCATTTGCCCGACTTTAGGGGTGCTGGCGGACAGCCTTCTGGTTGACACGACGGCCGCTTGGTCGTCGGAGAACACGACCTGTTGGGCCAGCCACGCGAGTGCGGCTTGGTCCGCGGTATCGATCGCTCCGCGGTTGAGCGTGAAGATGGCGTGGTGCGCGAGCACGGCGCGAAGCCCCCGGGTCAGTCGGCCCTCGGCGGCCAACAGGGCGAGTTGGCGACCAGCGCCCTCGAAGGCTGCGACACGGTCGGGCCACGTCGGATTCTCATCGGGGGCCTTGGCGGCGTCGACGTTCATCAGTCGCCGGACCGCGGTGACGGCGGCGGTGCGTTGCTGTCCGCTCGGTAGCTGCGAGAGCTCCAACTGCGGGCGCTCGGCGCCGAGTCTCGCCCACACGTCTCCGGTCTCGAACCTGTCCAAGCCGGCGCCGCGGGTCAGTGCGGACAGGAGCAGGACGCACCGTTCACGTGATCCGGCCCGGCCGGTCGCGGCGAGCGCACCCGGACTGTCCGCGCAGAACAGCTCGTGCGAGACGGCCATGCCCTCGGGGCCGCCGAACGCCGCGGCCTCGGGCTCGTAGATGCCGGCAACCCACCCGGAGGCAAGGCGGTCGGTGACCAACTGGTCCAGGATGGCGTCGATGGGAGCCGTCGTGCGCAGCCTGAGCTGGCCGTTCTTGCGCAAGAACCAGAAGCGTCGTCCGGCCAGCCCGGCGAGCAGCGCGGTGGCGGCTTGGGGGGTCGGGCCGCGGCCGGTGGGAAAGGAGACG
This sequence comes from Actinospica robiniae DSM 44927, assembly GCF_000504285.1. Lineage (NCBI taxonomy): Bacteria > Bacillati > Actinomycetota > Actinomycetes > Catenulisporales > Actinospicaceae > Actinospica > Actinospica robiniae. The sequence continues at coordinate 5,781,467 of NZ_KI632511.1, forward strand.
GTCGCGTGGTGCCATTCGCCGTCTTTGGCGACGGGCAGGTATTCGTCATCGAGATCCATTCGGGCCTCTCACTCAGGTCGGTCGGGACAGTGGGGTCAGTCAGTCAGTCAGTCGATCAGCAGTGCGCGCGTCCACCCGCTGTCGGTGCTGCTTAGGGCCAGGAGAGCGCCTGCCCGGCCTTCGAGGAAGCCGGGCTTGGTGAGCGTGCCAAGGCTGGCTTCCGTACGTTCGCGCAGCTCGGTGACGAGGTCGTGAAAGCGGCTGGGGTCGGGGCTGTCACCGGCGATGGCCCGGATGACCGTAAGCAATCCGGCCCATCCGTGGCAGAGACTGGCATCGCAGGTCAGCTCTCGTACGACCGGGTCCGTCAGGGCATTAAGGGCGGCCTCTTCGGCGGCGGCTTTCCGTTCGGGGTCGTTGAGCGCGATGCCCGCGTGCTGGAGCGCTCGGGCGATTCCGAGGACGCCATAGCACCAGGACGGTCGCAACCGCGGAGGTGTTCCCGGGTTGGGCACTTGGCCCAGGGTGATCCAGTAGAAGCGGCCGTAGGTCTCCAGCCAGTGTGCGTAGATATCGATCGCCGCGTGCTGGCCGGCGGCCCTTACGCCGCGTCGAGCTGCCATGGCCAACAGCGCCAGAGGGCCTGCGGCTCCGTGAGCCATCCCGTTGTTCGCATGCCCACCGGGTACGGCGGCGCCCGTGCCGACGTTGGTGTCGGACCACCAGCCAGGCAGTTGGAGACTCCCGCGCTGTATCGGATGTGCCAAGTCGATGAGGTACGACAAGACCTCGGCGAGCGCGGGATCACGTGGACCGCGCCCCAACAGCAGCGCACCGAGGCCGGTCAGCCCGCTGATGAGATCGAACTCCGCCGAAGACGGGCGCTCCCCGGTCCGCGCCCGCTCACGCGCTGCGGCTAAGCGAGCCGCCACGACACGGTCGACGGCATCGGTGATGTGCACGCCGACACGGTGGCCGCCGCAGCGCAGCACGAACTCCAACGCCGGAGCACCGTGGTACAGGCTGGCGTTGGCGCCGACGCTCACGCCGCCGGCGACAGCCTCGACCAACAAGGCGCGCGCTTCGGCCATCTCGCCGCGCTCGATGTGCAGCAGCGCCACACCGAGCGAGCTCTCGGCCAGGGCCTGATGCGTCGGCGCGTTCATGGACGCGCTCGCATCGTCACGAGGATGCTGTGGGCGCGCCCGCCGATCCACCCGTCGCTACCCGGCGGCGGCGCCTCCTGGAGAAGCGCGGTGCCGCTGGCTGCCAGCGACGTGCGCAGCACGTCCAGGTGCATGGCGTCGTCCAGATCCAGCGGAAGACGCTGATCGTCAACCGTCAACAGGACCCGGGTCGGCATCCGGTGGCACTCGCGCCACCGACCCAGCGCATCGACCCACTCGGCTGCCGGCGCTGTGCGGCCAGGTAAATCGCGGGCGCGCAGACGCCAACGGGCCGGAATCAGAATCGTGCGGCGGTGGTGTAGGGCCGGGGTGAACGGCAATACCAGCGCCGCAGCCCAGGCGAAGCCCGTCACCTGCGGGCAGGCGGCACGAGCGATCTCCGCCAGAAACCGGGCGAGCGGTGGCGTGTAGTTGTTCCAGATGAAGTTCAGCGCGTTCGGGGTGAGCAACTCGATGTGCTTGCCGGTGGCGGCCACAGCGAGGAAGAGCCTTCCGTCGGCCAGTCCGACGACGAGATCCTCTGGCGTCAGCACGCCCTCGCCCCGGCGACGGAACTCCCCGACGCTCACCACCGTGGGCAGGAGCTGCGGCGCGCGGGTGAGCAGGTCGGCGTGCAGCCGACTGGGATGGAAGGACAGCTGCGCCGTCGTGGCGCCGGGCTCCACCGTCGGCAGATTTGCGTAGCTGCCCTCGATGTGGCCGGGAAGCAGATGCCAGAACCGGCCCGCCATCGAGCCGCCGCCGCGGGATGCCGTGTGCACCAGGACGCGGAAGTCACCGCGATCGAGCGCTGCGATCGAGGGCGAGCACACCTGCGCGCACACTTCCATGTGCGGGGCCGGGAACACGGGCAACGGGCCGGCGGCCGCCTGGATCTCTTCGATCATGGCGCCGGTCAGGGTCACGGCCCGGGCACCGTCCAAGGCTGCGGTCTGTGCCAGCTCGAGGAGCACGCGGTCGCGGCGCGACATCGCCCGCGGCGGCACGGACAGCCTCGTGAAACCGTCCGGGAGGCCGAGACCGCGCTCAGGATCTGTCAGTTCTGGAACCGCGACCAGCGCATGTTCGCCGTAGCGCTCAGCAAACCGTTCGGAATACCTGCTCCACTCCACAATGCCCGAGGGGTACATCGCCAGCCGGGCAAGCAGTGTCGCCGCGGTCTCCATCTCGACCCCGACCGGCTCGGGAAGCCGCACGTCCACCTCCAACCGGACATCGACGGCGATCTTCTCGTCGTCGCGGAACTCGGCGGCCGAGGTAGCGGGGAGGGCGTCGCTGGGGTCGACGACGGTTGCCGGTGCCCGAAGCGCTGAACGGAGCAGACCGATCCGCAGCAGTTCGCTCAACGCTTCCGTACACCGGGCTTCCGTCGCCCCCGGGAAGTCGGCGACGAGCTTGCCGACCAGTGCGCCGTAGGCAATCGGCGTGGTCGCTGCTTCGAGAATGTTCGCGATCACGGGCGTGAGCGCCACGGAGATCTCGTCGGCGCCTTCGGCCGGAACGAGAACACGGTCTCCGCGCACGGTCACGAGGTTGTTGACGCACACGTCGACGGTAGACATGTACAGGGCGTCCTGCTCCAGTGCGGCTATCGTCCCAGCCAGCGCCACAGGCTCGGGGCGAACGTACTCCTCGTGCCGCTCCCCGAAGCGCACCCGCGCCCCCGGGCCGAATGAGATCGGTGCTACCCCGGCGAACAGGCCGAAGGGCGTCGACCGGCTTGTGAACCTGATCGCGTACCGTCCGACCGCCAGAGCTGCGCGACGGGCACGGCGCGCATCGCTGAGCCGTCCGCTCAGCAGCAGATCGACCTGCCGAGCCAGATCCGGGCTCGCCACCCCCACCGCACGGGCGAAGCCTTCATCAGCCCACGCGCCACGCAGCCACACACGCCACACCTCGAAAGGACTGTCTGCAGTGGGCCACGGCTCCAGCACCGGACCCGTGGTGTGAAGCGCTGCTCGTAGGATCCCGCCGTCGCCGCGCTGATACAGGTTGTGTCGCGAACGCGTCATCATTGCTCCTTCCGCCAACGTCACGCCTAAGCGCGGGCCGACCGGATGGGCCAGCCGGCCCGCGCGTCCATCAGAGGCCTGCTGCGTTTGCCTAGGAAGTGGTGCAGGCGCTGCCGCAGGAGCTGCCGCAGTTATCGCTGGTGCTGCACATCAGCACGGTCTCGGAGGCGTCGACGCCCTCGATGAAGTTGATGTCGAAGTCGAACGGGTCACCGGCCGCGGTGCTGTCGGTGTCGTCGTCCGGGTCGGCGAGCAGCACATCGGTGCTGCCCACGTGGGTCTGCGTGCTCATCCTGTCCTCATTTCTTGTCAAGCCGAGCCGATTAGAAATCTGGATTCACGTCCCGCTGAACCGCGTCATCTCGCGGCTCGCAGCCCGGGCCGAAGCTGTCGTGTCGACCAAGGCTCTGAGCTCAGCGGGGGACATCAGAAGCGGTCATCTACTGCGTGTTTCACCTCCAGTCGGTTCGGGTCCGTGGCAGGGCGTCTCAGACGGGTGACAGGCGCCACCGCTATCCCTGCGCGCACTTGTGCTGGCGGTGGTTCGCTCTGGCACCGCCGCGTCGGGTCCCAAGATGCGGTGGAGCAACTCCTCCTCGCCTGGCAGTTCGGGAAGAACCCGCTCCAACGCCCCCACCGTTGCGCGAAGCGCTGAAGCACGCGTTGATCTCGCCATTCGGCTGTAGTCCTCCTCTCCGTAGGGTCTTCACTCCCGCTGAACCTGGTGATCGGGGTCGGCTGCCCACATGAGCGCAGGGAGACAGGCAGCCCGGCACGGTCCTCGCTCGCGCACGGGAAACGCCAGCCAGGGGCCTGGGTCAGGGCGCGGGCTGAGGCTCGCGCCAGAGCGGGTACATCAGACTCCGGTTCGGCAACTGGATCGGGTCGCCGGCGTCGGCGTAGCCGTGGCGGTCGCGGTAGAAGTCTCGAGCGCGCATGCTCGCTGCCTCGAGGTACGCGCCCAGGCCCTGCTGGTCGAGGTAAGCGTGGTGCGCGTCCAGGAGCGCCGAACCGAGGCCCTGCCCCTGCCGGTCGGGTCGCACCGCGAGGATCATCAGCCAGTGATGGGCACCGCGCTCGAACGGATGACGCTCAAGCAGGGTCTGATGGAACATGCGATCGCGCTCCGCCAGATCCAGGTCATCACCGGCGATGCGCTCATCGAGTTCCACGGCGGGCAGCCCTTCGGCCGGCACCGGCAGCCACAGCGCCACCCCCTCGCCGCCGTTCACGGAGTACACCGTGCCTTGGTCCAATGCGTCCTCGACGGCGAGCTTGAAGTAAGCCGCGTATACGCGCTTACGCCACTCGACGTCCGGGATCAGGTACTGGGAAGCGGGCAGAGAGTGAAAGGCCTTCGCGATCGTTCTGCCGAGCAGCAGGGCATCACGGCGCGGCGGGCAGTCGATCTCCACCGGCGCGTCCTTCGAACTGATACTGGGCATCAGGCGGCTACTTCCGTCAGGATCGGGGCGAGCGCGGCGTAGATGCTCGGGCGGGTCAGCTTGAGCGCCAGAGCCCACCCGAAGCCGAGCACGGCGGTCCCGCCGAGCAGGATGAAAACGCGGTCGATGGTCGGATCGGACGGGGAGATCCCGAGCAACCCGGACAGGTTGGCCGTGCAGGCCCACACCATGCCGATCAACGCCGCGGCGGCGATCCCCGGAAGCCACAGGCGTACCGCGCCGGGCTCACCGCGGTGGTCACGGGCGAAGAACACGACGACGGCCACGGCCGTCACCGCCAGCAGCACCATGATCGCATAGCCGCCGGTCGTCGAGGCGAGGTAGAACAACTGCGTCATCGGGTCCCACTGGAACGTCAACGTCGCCAAAATCGCCCCGAGACCGATCGCGGATTGCAGCAGCGAGGCAGTACGCGGGATACCGGATCGGCGCACCGTCGCGAGCGCCTGGGGCAGCACGCCATCCCGCCCAAGCGAGTAGCCGTAACGGATCAGAGTGTTGTGGTATGCCAGCGCAGCCGCGAACAACGACGTCAAGAAGAGCACGTCCGCGCAGTCCGAGAGCAGCCCGGGGCTCATTGCCAGGAACAGCTCCGGGCCCCTGGCCTGTGCCTCGGCCACCACGCTTTTCCCGTAGTGCATGTCCACCGCGAGCGAAGCACCGACGTAGATCACCGCCGCGACGCTCAGGCTGACCACGCTCGCGCGTAGCAGCGTGGTCCGCGGTCGGCGGGCCTCCTCGCCGTAGACGACCGACTGCTCGAACCCAAGGAAGCACAGCACGCAGATCGCGGCCAAAGGGCCGAGCGAACCGGCCGTCAGGTGCGACGGGTTCAGCGCGCCCGGGTGCGTACGGCCGTCGGCCGGGTGTGCCAGCCCCGCCATCGAGATCGCGAGAATCACGAGGATCTCGGTGACCGAGAGCACTCCGAGCAGCCTGCCGGATAACTCCACCTGCACCAGCCCGAGCGTCCCGACCAGCACCCAGGCCGCCAGCGCACACGCCCACCAGCTCGGGTGCCAGGTCGAGTTATCCGCGACGAACGCCGCGCCCTGCACGCCGATGATCCCGTAGAGCGAGCACTGCATTCCCGAGTAGCCCACGAACGCCACCAGTGCCCCGGCCACGCCTGCCGGTCGGCCGAGCCCGCGCGTGATCAGGGCGTAGAACGCACCGGCGTTGACCACGTGCCGACTCATCGCGAGGTACCCGGGCGCGAACATGCCAAGGATGAGCGCGGTGAGTACGAACGCGGCCGGGAACGACGTTAAGCCCGTCGCGCCGATCGAGGATGGCAGCGTTCCCGCGCACACCAGCAGCGGCCCCAGCGACGCGATCATAAAGAACGAGACCATCGGCGCATTGAGCTTCCCGCGGGCCAGACCTTGCGGTATCGCGCCGGGCGGCGCCGCGGCGGTCGTCTGCACCATCGTGATCACTCCTTGGTTCGAAGGTGGATAAGGGGTTATCAGTAGTCAGCGTTGGCGGACGGCCACCGTCACGGTCACCGCCGCACCGACCTGCCCGATCAGGTGGCCGAGGCCTGGATGTCGGGCCATTGCGTGTTCCGCCGGGACTGCATCGGCCATCCACCATTGCCGTCCGGCCGCGGAGGCAAGGCCTGAGGCGCGTACCAGCGCGACGAGCGCAGCATCCTGCAGATCTAGTCGAGCCGCGTCCGTGGTCGGCAGCGCGGTCACGGCGTTGAACACTCGCTCGGTCAGCCGCGGGCGCGTGGGCGGAAACAGCGTGCGGGGGGCGCGGAGAAGACGAGGCGACTCCCGGGGCGTGAGGATGCCGGCGTATAGCAATACGCCACGCACACGCTCGTATGCATCCGACGCGAGATAGTCCAGAACCCGCTGCGCGGGGCACGGCTCGCGCAGCCGCCCAGCAATGTCCTGCGCCACCGGCGAGATCAGCGTCGGCGTTTCCACGGCGCCATCGGCGACAAGCGACCCATTCGCCGGAACGAAGCGGATGCTGTGCGCCAGCAGCATCTCGGCAAGCAGAGCCCCAGCCAGACCCAGCGCACACACCCGCTCAGACACGAGCAGATCACCGACATCGTCGTGCGCAAGTAGGAAATACCGCCCCGCCAGCGTCAACCGCGCGAGATCCGCCCGCTCGAGGTCCTCGAGATTGGCACGCTGCTGCCCGGCGCCCGAGCGCGGCTCGGGTTCACAGGCCATCCACGCCTCGACCAGCAGAGCATGTAGCGCGTCAGACGGCTGCTCCTGTGCCGCCGCAATCGCTGCGGTCACGGCCGTGAGCGGATCACCCCCGTGCACGACTGCAGGCAGCCCATTCGCGTTCACCACCGTCTCGGCGACCTGCCAGAGCGCCACCTCGCTCAACGTGCGCCCGAGCCTCGCCGCCGCCAGGTCCATCACATGGGAAAGGCTCGCGGGCGGCCCATCTGGCCGACCGCACTGCTGGACCGCCACGCGGAGCAGATCCGCCAGCTCTGCCTGCGTCAGCCGACCGGCGTAGTCCGCTGGCCTCAGCGTGCGCGCATGCACACTCATCCGGCAGCCTCCTGCACCCCGAAACCATCCGCCGCTTGGGCGCCGCCTTCGACCTGAGCGGCGGCAGTACGGAACAGCTCCGTCAGCGCCTTCCCAGAAGCAACGGCGGGCTGGCCGCCGTTGCGCCGGGAAATCGTCCACTGATTGACGGCGGCAATCGGGTCGACCGGCAGACTCGCGCGCCCCTCGCCGGGGATGACCTCGCACAGGGCACGGGCGATCTGACGGGCCTCCAGCGTGTAGAGCTGGCGCTGGCCAGCAGGGCACAGCACATCGGTGTTGAGGACGTACAGGATCGTCGCGAAATCGTGGTGCCGATCACCTGCTGCCACCGTCGCTGCCGCACGCAGAACTTGGCCGAGTTCAACGGCGGTCAGCGGATCGCCGGCTTCGGCGTTCGAGATCCGCTCACTCATCAGCGCCTCCGCTTGTCTCGTGTCTGACATGAGCTCTGGATGCCCCTCGACCGTGAGTATTCGTTGCGGCAGCCTGGCGCGCTCGGCCGGGACGGGGGAGGTTCTGCCGTTGAGCTTCGGTCTCGAATTCCGCGCTTGCGCACATGGCCTGGCCTCCTGCCGCTTGGTAGCTCACTGCTGTCGTCTACCGTGCCAGTACAGTGCAGCTCAGACACCTGCGACGCGGGCGGGACGCCATACGAGTTCGTGGGCGAAAACGCTCGGGCTCGTGCGCACGGCCAGCTTCACTTACCCATTCGAATGGGTAGAGTGCTAAGCAGCCAGCGTTGGGATTCCGCGGACTGGATGGATCACGTGGACCGGAGGAGCAATGCAGGCATCAAACCGCCAGATCACCAGCCCCCAGGCCCGCGGGCGTGAGCTTGCGCGGCAGGGCCGCTCCCTGTGGCAGGAGATCGGAACCGTGCAGGGCGCGGCTGCTGAGCTGATGAGTAGATTTCGTGACCTGCCCGCCATTCAGGCATTTCGCTATGCGGCCGGCTTATCGCAAGAGCAGGCCGCGACCCGATACAACGAAGTGACGGATCACCAAACCAGTCTTGGTAGTACGACGATCAACGCCTGGGAGTCGTGGGCGCGTAGCCGAGGCATCGGCTCGCCGCCGCCGTTCTCGAGTCTGCTCATCCTTGCGCTGGCATATGGCCGTGGTCCGCTCGGAATCGGCGAAGAGCGGCTGGCGCCTTCCGACCTGATCGCGGACGTGTACGAACGGCTGCCCCCAGAGGACCAGATCGCGCTCAAGCTTTACACAGCCCACCAACGCGAGTCGCAGGCGGCACCTCTAGCCTCCGCGCCGCCGTCGCAGCAGACCGGGGAAACGGTCGCGTCCGGGCAGACGCCAGCGCTGATCGGCCCCGACTTCGACCTCATCGTGCCGACTGTCGAGTATGGAAATCCACAGATCCACCCTTTTACTCTCCCGAACCCTCAGCCCGGCCAGCTTCTCGACCTGCCGTGGGAGGTGTTCGGACACGGCATCGAGCGCCTGGGTCGGCAGATCAAGAACCTCGGGCGCCGGCTCGAAGCCGACATCTGCTTCGGTATCAACGAGGCCGGGCTGGTCATGGCCACCTTCCTGTCTTCCGCGCAGTTTGGAAGATGCCCCATCGGTTACCTCAAGTGCGTGAAGTCTCGAGACGGAATCACGCTCGACGATGCCTCCTCGTACCCTGCCGCACCCGAGATGCCGACCATCGTCGTCTGCGACTTCGAGGTCAAACACGCCGATGTCGTAGGGTTCATCGCCCGCGACCTACGCACGCGTTACCCCAGGGCTAGTCTGTACTTCGCGGTCTTCGGGGCGATGACCAAGGACACAGACCTGAAAGTGGACAGCTTCGACGATCTGACAGGCGCAAAGATCATGCGCGCAGCGGACTTCGAAGCGGTCTTCATCGCCGCCACCATGAGCCCGCCTGGTATCGAACCTCCGCTGGAACTGCGCTGAACACAGGAAGGACCATGACCACATCTGCCCTCGAGCCCACCGGCGTGGCCAACGCGGTCGCACGCATCGTCCGCACCGTGATGGCCGAGTCGCGCCCCGCCCTTCTTGCAGCCGCACTGACCGGTCAGCGCGGAGAGAGCGAGAACCTGCGGCACGAGGACAACTTCCTCTCCGAACACGATCTGCGGATGCATAACCGCTACCGAGAGTTGTTCGCGGATGCCCTCGGCTCATTCGTCTACGCGTCGGAAGAAGACGACCCGCGCGTCATCGGCGCCGATCCAGACCCGGACCTCGTAGTCCTCGTCGATCCACTCGACACGAGCGAACTGGCCGTCAGAGCGCTGCATGGGTACACGCACGTGATGCTCTACTCCAGGTCCCTGCGCCGCCCCGTCACCGCCGTCGTAGGCGACATCTACCACCACCTGCAGCTCTTCATCGGCTGCCGTCACGACGACGGCCGGGACCGCGCCTACCTGGTCACTGCTGACGACGACGTGCATCACCTGTCTACACGCGCGCCCGTCGGTATCTCACAAGCACTGATCACGAACTACCTGATGCGGCCCGCCGAGCGCCTTCAGCCCGTCGCCCGTCAGCAGGCGCTCATCGACGCGCTCACGACACCAAGCCAGGACGGCGCCGCACGAGGACGCATCGGGGTGGACTTCGGCTCGATCAGCCTGTGCCACGTCGCCTCCGGCCAGAGTGACGCCACCATCGAGTTCGCGAAAGGCTTCGCGATCTGGGACCTCTCGCCCGGCCATTACATCCTGCACGCCGCAGGCGGAACCGTCATCGACCTGCAGGGCAAAGAACTGCCCCTCGACTACGGTCTCGACAGCCTCCATGACATCGCCGCCGCGATGAACAAGCGGCGAAAGTTCATCGCAGCCGGCGGCACGTCACTGGCCCACGAAATCCTCGACCGCCTCGATACCTGATGAGGTGGGGTCACGCCTTCGAGGCACGCTCACTCCAGACAGTATCGATCTGAATCAGGCCTCAATCCGGCCACCCGCGTTCTCCCACGACCAGCCACGACGTGCGCTGTCTGAAGCCTGAGCTCTACCCGCCGATCAGCAACCGTCAAGGGCTCGCTCGCACAGTGACGCCTTGACGCGCCATTGACATGAGATGTTGCGCAGCACCTCGTGCTCGACCGGGCCGCGTCCGTCACTATCGCCTTGGCGCGCCCGCCATCGCGGGAATTGCCCGATCGGTCACCCGCTCATACGTTGCACTGAAGACCGTAGGGTCCTGACGGCGTGGTGTTTGGGACGCGCCAATTGGTGCGGCTATGTTCCATCGCTATGCACATGTTCCTGGCGCGCCAGTTCGAGGCGGCCGCGTTCGCGGTGTTCCTGGTCGGGACTGCGGTGCTGGCTTTCGTCGACGCGCGCACGATGCGGCTTCCGAACCGGGTGTTGTACCCGGTCTCGTGGTCCGGGCTGCTACTGCTGGCCTGCGCTGCCGCGCTGTCCGGCTCGTGGCATCGCTTGGCCGTCGCGCTCGTGTCGGCGGCGGTGCTTGTGGCGGTGTTCCTGCTTTTGCACGCGACGAGTGGGCTCGGGCGCGGTGATGTGCGGCTGGCCGGGCTGCTGGGGTTGTTCCTCGGCTGGGTCGGCCTGGGTAGCGTGTTTACCGGCCTGATCCTAGGGACGGTGATCGGGGGCGTGTTCGGTGTGCTGCTGCTGGTAGGCAGTGCTGGACACCGCAGGATGGTGCCGTACGGGCCTTTCTTGATTCTCGGCGCCTGGCTCGCGCTGCTGCTGCGGGCCCGGGCGTAGCAGCTCAGTGGTCGTCGTCTACGGCGATGGTGAAGGTGGCGGTGACGGTCTTGCCGCGCCCGGGATGAACGGTGACGGTCAGTGTCCCGGCGAGGACGGAGGCGATCAGCGCGAGGCCGAAGCCGTGGGGCTGCTCGTCCTGATCGTCGGGGCCGGTGATGAAGTCCGGCAGGGTGAGGCTGGTGTCGGCGACGTCCAGGATGAGCTGGTCGGCGTGGGCGCGCAGGCGGATGCGGGCGGGGCCGTCGGTGTGGCATAGGGCGTTCGTCGCCAGCTCCGAGAGGACCACGACCACGTCTTCAGCCTGTTCCGAGGTGATTTCCCACGCAGTGAGGGTGGAGTGCGCGAGGTGGCGCAGCGCGCTGACGGCAGCACGGTCGCCCGCGGCGAGGGGGACGGTCAGCTCGTGCCAGGAACGGGACGCGGGCGTCTTCGAGGCCTGGATTACCGGGAAGAAGGCGGGCAGGTGGGGCATGATCGACCCTTTCCGTGCAGTGTGGCGGTGCGGCCGGTCGGGCGGCGCACCGTCGTGGTGCCACGGCGGCGGGGATGGGCAATCAAGGTTCTTCACCGCCGGTCACCGGATCGGGTGATGCCGCGCGTGCCGGGGTGACGAAGGGTCTTGACATCGTCCGGGGGTGCGAGCGTGCATGTGATCCCGGGGCCGGTCGGCCCCGGGATCACACGGCACGGGAAGGCGGTCGGCGGTATGCCGGATCACACAGAAGGACCGGGCGGCACGGGCGCGGCGGTGGGGGCCGTGTGGGGCGCTGTGGGGCGCCGTGGCCCGGCGCCGGACGGTCGGGCGGGCGGCGTGCCGGGCGGGGCGGTGGTCCGGGGCGTGTGGGCCGCGTTATGCGCGGCCGAACGCCCGGTCACCGCGCGGGAGGTGGCGGATGCGCTCGGCACCCGGCGGGAGTCGGCGAACCGGGCACTGGGCCAGCTTGAGCGGGCAGGCTGGGCACAGCGCGAACGAGGGAACGTGCAAGCGAGCACGCCGGACCTCTGGTCCCCGGTAGCCGGGTCGCGCGAGGCCGACCTGACCGAACATGCGCCGCAGGCGGAACCCATTCGCGCGGCCCCACCGGCGCCCGACGCGCCGCACTCGGGTTTCCTGGTTTCCGCGCGGCAGGCCCGGATGCGTGCTGCGAGCTCAACCCCTCCGGCGGCGCCGGGGACGCGCGGTGAGCTCGCCCTGCGGCGGCTGGCGGCTGGGGAGCTGCAGGAGCAGGTGCACGAGCTGCTGCTGTCACGACCCGGCGAGGAATTCAGCCCCCTGCATGTGTCCCGAGCCCTGGGCGGGCGTTCGCAGGGCGCGGTGGTCAACGCTTGTAAACGACTGGTCGCGAAGGGCGAGGCCGTGTGCACCTGCCAAGCCCCGTTGAGGTTCACGGCGGCAAACCCGCTGGAGTAGCCCATATTCGGTGACGCCGACGCGCACGCCCCCTTGGCTCCTGGGCGTGCGCGTGCTGCTCGATAGGTGGATGACCAGCGGGGGGACGTGCCTATCGGCGGCCGAGATGGCGGCGGACGGTGCGGGGGGTGAGGTTCAGGCGCTCGGCGATCTGCGCGCTGGTCAGTTCCGGGTTTCGGCGGGCGAGGTCGAGGACGGCGTGCCGGCTGGTCAGGCCCCGGCCCTTGCCGATCCGATCAGGCAGGTCCCCGGTCGCGGGGGTGATAGGGACTGTCGAGGCAGGTCCGGTCAGGCCCGGAAGTGTGGCAGGGAAAATGTCCGCCCTGTCTCTCACCGCGCCGTGATCGCGCAGGTCAGGGGGCAGCCGAAAATGTCCTCTCGCTGCGGACATTTTCGGCTGGTGGGGCCGTGACGGTGCGGCCGAGGCGAGGATGCCGCGTCTCCACGCAGCCAGGACGGGCCGCGGTGCGAGCAGAAGCGCGAGCACGGGATGCTCAGGGTGGCGTCGTTCGCGGCGGGTGAATGCGGCGGCGGCACTGCGCAGCAGTTCGATGTACAGGGCCCAGACGCAGGGCATCGCGGCGTGCGCGATCAATTGGGCGTGGTCGCCTGCTGCGGTACCTCGGGTGTTGAGGTAGACGGTGGCGGCCGTGGCGGCGTAGACCGCGAGCCGTGCAAGCAGATGGGGTAGGGCCATCCTGAGCAGCACGAGTTCCAGGATGCTGAAGGAGCCGATGCTTGCGTCGAGGGTGACCGGCGCGGTCCAGGCCCAGCCTCTGAAGCTCGGGCGCATCTGGGTACTGACCGTGTGGAACGAGGCGAGCATGCCGATGCCGGCGATAGCGCCGGCCAGGGCAGTGGCGATGGCCAATGCAGCCAGATGCGTTCTACTCATCCGCGACCTGCGGATCGGCGCTGCCGGCTGCATCTGCTCTCCTGACTGGTCGAGTCCGGGTTTCGGGGTCGATGCGAGACGCGGAGCCCGGCTCGGGGAGACTGTCCCGAGCCGGGCTATATCTGCGGGCAGGTTACGTGTCGGATGTGTCGAGGATCAGGGCGAGCACGAGGGCGGGCAGGGCGTAGGGCTCGGCGGCGGTGACCGCGACTCCGATCGAGGTCTCGGGCCGGGTGACGGTCCACAGAGCCGGGGCGCAGCGCGTCGAGTAGTGGTAGGCCAGGCGGCGGTTAGTGGACAGACAGGTGTATTCCTCCACGACCCTCCCGTCATGGCGAGTCCTGCTGTAGACCCAGCCCAGGCTCGCGAGCACCTCGCCGGGATACAGCGTCGGCCGATGCGCGGGCTCCTGGGCCTGGATGGCGGCGCGCGCCGCCGCGAGCCACAAGGCACAGGATGGTGCGGGGTCACACGCACGCCAGTGGCCCGGTTCACCGATACCGCCGGGCAGGATGCCCAGGCAGATGTAGGCGGATCCGTCGAGGGTGTTCTGGTCGATCGTCATGTGCAGCAGGCAGTTCGGGCTGACGAGCCTGGCGGTCTGCACGTCCGGGCTATCGGCCGTGTACCTCACCTCCCAGCCGTCGTCGGCGAGGGCGGAGATCAGGCTGCGGCACTCCTTGCTGCGGGGTGAAGCGTTGTCAGGGCAGTAGTTCATCGTTGGGCGGTCCTTCTCCTCGTGTCGTGCGGCGGGCGAAGGAGGCGAAGCCGGTAGCGTGGGCGGGCGCGGCCCGGACTCATTAGTGGTGAGTCCGGTCCGCGCTTTCCGCCTGGCTGCTCGCCGGTCGCCCGCGCGGCTTAGAGTGGGCGGCGCGGGGCCGGGATTTGCGGGAACCAGTCCGGATCATCTGGGCCCTGCGGCTGGTCCGGGCCGTCTTCCGGTCGTGCCGAAGTGGCAGGTCGGGGCGGGATGGGGCCTTCGACGATTGCCTCGAGCTTCGCGGTCCCGCCCGCCAGCTCAATGGCCAGATTCGCGGCGATCTGGGCCTGCTGGAGCCATACGATCGCGGCCTTGTGCGCGCCCCACGCGTGGTGTTGCTCTGCCTCCGCCAGGAGCATGTCCGCCTCAGCCACCGCTTGGGCGGCCGTGCCCGGCCGGGCTTCAGGTTCGGGCTCGAGCAGTCGGCGCAGTTCGACCGACCCGAGGTCGCGGTGCAGGTCCTCGAGGTCGCTGCGGTGCCGGTCCCCGCGACCGCGCGCCTTGGCTGCCGCCTCGCGCACGCGGTCGGCGACGCTGTCGTACCAGTGCTCGAACAGCTCCTGGGCTTCCCGGGCGGTCAGGTGCGGGCGGTTCACCGGCACATCACCGCCTCACGGGTTTCGATGTCGTCGTCGATGCGCAGGCAGATCGTGACCACCTCTTGGCGGATCCGACTGAGCGCGTGATCGAGCAGGTCGATGCCCTGCAGCGGGGGGATCGGCCGCCCGGTGGGCGGGGCCGTGGCGGGGCCGAGCGCGTCGCGAACAGCCGCGAGGACCGATACCGCGAGCTCTCCTGGCATGGTCAGCGTCCAGGAGCCCAGGCCTTTCGCGGGGCTGAGGCTGTAGAGCAGGGTGCCGGTCTCGTACGGGTCGGCCGCGTGCAGGATCAGGCGGCCGCACGGCGCGGAGGCGCGGAACGTCGGCGTTGCGGACGCGGGACAGCACGGGCAGGGCCGTTCGGTCCTCCAGCCCTCCCGTTCGGGCCAGTCGGACACGTCTGTGGCGGCGTGCGGTGATGGTGGCGCATTCATGGTCTTGCTTCTCCATTTTCGGGTAGTGCGTGCAGGGATGGTGCTGCTCCATGCGCTGTGCCTGGCGGGGCGCGCACTCGACTCCGGGGCTCGTGCACGACGTTCACTGGTCGGACAGATACCGGTGGGCGAGCGCGAGAATGTGCTGCTGCTGTCCCGGGGTGATCGATTCCAGGTAGCCGCCGAACTCGGCCGTGCGCACTGCTGTGGCTTTGCGCAGGGCGGCGAACACCAGTCGCAGCACGGCGATCTCGGTGGCGGGAGTGCTTCGGATGCCGGCGAGCTCGAAGGCGGGAGCGGTGTGTGCGAGTAGCAGCCAGTGCAGGTCGGGGTGCACCAGCGGAAGGCTGCTTTGGGAGAGCTGGGCGCGGTGGTGATACGCCAGGGCCGTGACATAGGCGGCTGCGTCGTATACCTGGGTGCGAGTAGGCGGCACGGGTCCGGGACGCGGCGGCGGGGGCGGCTCCTGCGCGTGCTGTGTCTCGCTGCTGGGATCGGTCATGCCATGACTCCAGGAAAGTGTGATGCGAACAGGGAAAAGGGCGGCGAGGACGACAAGGGCGGCCAGCCCGGGTGTCGCGGGCAGCTGATATCCGGCCGCATGAGGTGTCCTGCTGCCTGCGGCGTGGTGCTGGTGGGCCGGGGCGGGGCCCCGGCGGGCCGCCCCCGCCGTGCGGCGACGTGAGGTCGCGGGCCGCACGGCGAGGGCGGAAAACTCCGGGCTTGTTACTGCCCGGCAGCGGTGGCCTGGGCTGATTCCGGCTGTGTGTCCGGCTCCGCCTGCTCTTCCGCCTGTGCCGGGGTGGTTCCGGTGATGATCTGGACACTGACCCGGGTCTCGGCCGGGTCGGCGTCGGCGCGATCGGGGTCCAGGCCGCCCGGGATGGCCAGGGCCTTGATGAAGGCGGCGATGGCCTCGGCCGGGCAGTTGTCCCCGAACTGCGCGCGCCATCCGCCGCGCGGGGCCTCGGGGTCGGTGTAGGTGACCAGCCAGAGTCCGCCCATCGGGTTGCCCGCGTAGCGGGCGGACTCGGGCCCGAACTCGATGCGCAGCCGCTCATCCGGGCTCACAACCCAGCTCATCTCGTTCTCGTCCGCACCGCGTCGGAAGCCGGCCTCGGCACCGGCGTTCAGAGCGGACTCGGGCAGTCCGCAACCGGCCGCGTAGGCGGGCACCGTGCGCGCGGGGGCCTCGACGGTGTCAGCCGGGGCGGCTTCCGTGGTGGTGTCGGGCGTGCCGGTGCGGCGGCCGGTGCGGGCGGGGGTACGGGTAGCAGTCATGACAGGACATTCCTTTACTGGTTGATGGGGTGCTGGGGTGAACCCGTCGCCGGACCTTGTCCTGCGGGCAGGGTCGGGCGCGGTGACGGGAGACAGGGGGCCGCGACGCGGCTGGGCGGCGCACCAGATCGGCTGGATGGATGGGCGCGCCGAGGAGGAGAGACGTGCTGGGGAGATAAGAGCCAGGCAGGTAGGGTACGACCGGACCGGGCGCGCCTATTTGGGTTAGGCGCGGCCGGTTCCGTGTACGTCGTCCTTGGCTATGCGGCCTCGGGGGCGTCCTCGGTGCTCTCGGCCGGTGTGGTGTCGGCCGCTGTGGTGGGCGCGGCGGCGGGCGCCGCGTAGCGGCGGGGGTGCTCGCTCGTCATGGCGAGCTCGCCCCGGTTGATCAGGCCGCTGATGGCGGCGCCAGTGGCACCGGTCCCGTTGCCCAGCTCGTGAGCCAGTTCGGTCACGGTGAACTGTGCGCCCGGGCTGGCGGCGAACACTTCCAGGATCCGTGCGCCGATCGAGCCGGGGCGCGTGCCGCCACCCGTGCCAGTCGCCGCAGGGCGAGGAGCCGTGGCCACGGTGCGCGGCGGGCGGCCCGGCCCGGTGCCCAGGCCAAGGGCCGCGCCCATGGCCCGGTGCATGATCGAGAGCGTATCGGCGTCCGGGGCGGCGGAAGTCAGCAACTGGCAGAGCATGCCGATCAGTTCCGCCGTCGGCTCGGCAGCCGTGACCGCCTCCATCAGGATGCCGGTCAACCCGGCGGGGGCGGCGGCCTCCCCGTTGGTGTAGGGAGCCATCGCCGCAGTGAACGCGGCGCGGATGGGCGCGGCCATGGCCACGTAGGGGTCGGCCGGGGTAGCTGTGGGGGCGGTCGTCTGGGTCATGTCAGTACTCGCTTTCCGTCTTGTTTCGGGCCGGTCGGGTTAACCGGTGCCATGGACGCTATTCCCGTGCAATTAACGAAGTCAACTGATACGGGTACGTCCTTCGGGTGATTCTCGGAAACGCCGGGAAATAGGGAATTCCGGGCTCCGAGTATCAGTGTTCGGCCTCGCCCGGCTCGTCGCGGGATCCGGCTCGGCTCGGGCTCGTCGCGGCGCCGGCCGCGCCGGCGGACTGGAGGGGGCGGGGATCAGGACAGAGGGGATGCGAGCGGCCTCAGTGCGCTGGAGACTGTGTGCGCGGGGCGGACTGGATCGCGTGGATAGGTCGTCTATGACCTATCAGCCCCGGCCGGGCGCGCCGTGCACATAGCCAATGAGCTGTACGTATGCAGACACCTGCCCCTCCTTCAGGATCGAGGAGGCCAGGGTGGCGCTCAGCGCCGGGCTCAGGGTGGAGGTCAGGGAGGGCGGGGTCCGGGTAACCGCACATTGATTCGCTCCTGCGTTCCTTCCCGGTCTCAGTCACCTGTTGCCAGCGGCTACGGCCCTGCGACTCGGGCGCGCCGCAAGCCCGGGGGCGTTTGGAGCGGCAGCCTATTTAGTGTTCGCCCCGATTTACCGGGGCCCCGCTTTATGTTTTCGACGATAGCGGTCCGCCGGATATTCCGGGTGCGCAATTACCCCCGGTCGGCGAAGGTTCTTCACGGCGAATTCCGTGGGCGGCGGCGCGTAACACGGCGCGCGCGGTCATTCCTTGGTGGGTCTACAGATACGGGGATGTGCGGTGAGGAAATGCTGGAGGGACTCCGCTGTCCGAGCCCATTTCTGGTAGGCGGTGGGCAGGGCGGAGTGCTGCACGGCCTGGGCGGCCTTCCACAGTGGGATGCTCCACCAGCCTGGGACGCGCTGGAGGTGGCGGTAGAACTGCTGCGCGGCGTAGGCGGGGTTCATGATCTGTTGGGGTGTGCCCCAGCCCTGGGACGGGCGTTGCTGGAACAGGCCCAGGCTGTCGCGGTCGCCGTGGTCGAGGTTCTCAAGGCTCGACTCCTGCATCGCCGTGGCCAGCGCGATTACGACTGCGCGGTCCGCCGGCTCGATGCCGTCGTCGAGGGCGACCTGGCTGATGACGGCGGCGTTGGCAGCCTGTTGTGCGGTCAGGTTCAGCCCGCCGCCGTGGATGCCGCCGTCGAGGCGGCAGACGACCGAGCCGTAGTCGCCGCTCAGCTGCGGAGCGCGCAGGCTGCTGTCGCCGGAGCCGAGCAGCCCACCGGTAACCAAGCTGAGGACCGCGGCCGCCGCGGCTGCGATCAGCAGCAGGAAGACCCTGGTGGTTTATTCGGCAGGGTTCTGATCTCGTAGGGTTGCCTGGCGGGCGGCTTGTCTCCGATCTTCGCCTGCGGGGAGGATGAGGGTCGTGTCGATGCAGCCCGCGCCGTGGCCGGAGCCGGATCCGCAGGTTGCTGCGGCGATCAAGGCGATCTACCGGCGCAAGGTGCTGCCGTTGGCGGTGCAGGTCAGGGACATGCTCGGGGAGGTGTTCCCGGATGAGGGGTTCGTGGCGGGGTTCGGGGTGCGGGGTCGGCCGGGCTATTCGCCGGGGCGCCTTGCGCTGGTGAGCGTGTTTCAGATGGCGCAGAAGCTGACCGATCGGCAGGCTGCGGAGGCGGCGGGCCGGGATCTGTCGTGGAAGTACGCGCTCGGGCTGGGGCTGGATGATCCCGGATTCGATCACAGCGTGCTGCCGGAGTTCCGTTCCCGGGTGCTCGAAGGTGGGCTCGAGCAGCATCTGTTGGACGTGCTGCTGGTCGCGTTGGTGGAGCGGGGCCTGGTCAAGGCGGGTGGGAAGCAGCGTACGGATTCCACGCATGTGGTCTCGGCGGTGCGGGATTTGAACCGGCTGGAGCTGGCCGGGGAGTCGGTGCGGGCCGCGGCCGAAGCCCTCGTCGCGGCGGCTCCGGGGTGGTTCGCGTCCGAGTTCGATGTCGCGGGTTGGTCGGCGCGCTACGGGCGGCGGATCGATTCTTGGCGTCTGCCGACCTCGCAAACCAAACGCGACCAGCTCACGGCCGACTACGGCCAGGACGGGTTCGCCCTGGTCAACGCCGTGTACGCGGCCTCGGCGCCGGTGTGGCTGCGTGAAATTCCGGCGGTGGGGGTGTTGCGGCGGGTGCTGCTGCAGAACTACTACGTGTACGAGGAGGAGACCGGGAAGCAGGTGATCAGACGGCGGGATGCGGAGAAGGACGGCATCCCGCCGGCCCCATCGCGGATCGCCTCCCCCTATGATCCCGAGGCCCGGTGGGCGGCCAAAGGCGATGACCTGTTCTGGTGCGGCTACAAGGTCCATCTGACCGAGACCTGCGACTGGCCGGATGAGCCTGCTCCCGGCGATGCCTCCCGCAGGCTGGATCCGCCGAACATCATCACCAACGTCGCCACCACGAACGCGACCGTGCCGGATGTGGCGATGACCGCGCAGGTCCACACCATGCTCGCCGATCGGGGCCTGACCCCGGCCGAGCACTACCTCGATTCCGGCTACCCGTCTGCGGCTCTGGTGCTCTCGTCCAAGGCCGAGCACGGGATCGACCTGGTCACCCCTCTGCTGGCCGACACCTCGGCGCAGGCCAAAGCCGGTGCCGGATACGACCGGTCGGCCTTCACCTTCGACTTCGGCGCCCGGAGTGCGACCTGCCCGCAAGGCCAGAGCAGCTCAGCGTGGACCCCATGCGTCCAGAACGGCACCGCGAAGATCGTCGTGACGTTCCCGGCGGCCGGCTGCATCCGATGCCCGGCCCGAGACCTGTGCACCCGCCGCAAGAAAGGCGGCCGACAAGTCACCGTGCCCCAGCGAGAAGTCCACGAGCTCCAGCTCAAAGCCCGCGCCGACCAGTCGACCAAGGCCTGGCAGGCCCGATACGCCCTCCGCGCCGGAGTCGAGGGCACCATCAACCAGGCCATCGACCTCGGGATCCGCCGGACACGCTACCGAGGCATCGACAAGACCCGACTACACCACGTCCTGACCGCATGCGCTATCAACCTGATCCGCCTCGACGCCTACTGGAACGGCCAGATTCTCGACCGAACCAGAACAAGTCACCTCGGCCGCCTCGAACTCTCACTTATCGCCTGACGAATAAACCACCAGGGTCCAGGAAGCAAAAGACGAGCGTACCGGCGGCGATCCCGGCTCTAGCGAGCACGCACATCTCCCTGGGGCGGCTACCGCTGGCTGGTGAGTTTCGGCGCGATCGGGATCGGGGCGCGCACCGCACGGTCACCCAGCAGCGGGGGGAGAAGCTTGATCCCTCGGTTCGTGAAGTGGCTCGGGATCTGCGGGAGCATCAGGCGCGTGTCGGTTCCGATCGGCCTCCAGGCCGGCCCGGCCAGCTGCTCGCCGAGTTCGTGGATCTGCGCAGTGAGGCGTTCGGCGGGCGCGGTGACGGTGGTGACGATCGGCAGCCCGGCCGCGTCCGGGATCCTCGCGAGCCGCCCGTGCAGCCGGTGCTCGCGTTCCGCGTCGGGCAGCTGGATCAGGATCGGGCGGTGCCCTCCGTAGGCGGCCGCGTAGCGCGCGTATCCCACGTGCTTCTCGGCCAACTGCGGCAGGTGCTCGCTGCCGGTGTCGTGTTCGAAGAAGAACCCGAACCCCTTCTCCGTCGCCGGGTCGCGGTGCACGGCGTAGGCGTCGGGGCGGATCAGATCCCCCCACAGGCCCGTGCACGTGTACTGGTTCCACCACGCGGCGAGCTGCCCGCGCGCGGCGAGGGAGACGAGCGCGTCGGTCAGCCCGATGGTGTGCGCCAGATCCGGGCGCGCACCCTGGCGCAGGAGCTTGGCGTGGTTGTAGCCGTATTCCTTCGGCGTCATGTCGTGTGCCGCCGCCGCCAGCAGCGCGCCGCGCGGGCCGAGGATGTAGCGGTAGCACTGCGCCCCGCACCACGATGCGCTGAGCGTCCGGAACCGGTCGAGTAGGCCGAGCTCGCGCAGCTGGGACAAGCGGTAGTTCATCGTGCGGGCGCGGGTGAAGGCCAGGGCGTGGATCTGCATCGCAGTCAGCAGCCGGTGCTCACCCAGCATCGCCAGCAGCCACCGATCCCGCGGTGTCGTGCGAAACAGCAGATAGGCCAGACCGTCGACGGGCGCCGGATAATTGCTCGAGCCACCGCGTCCTTTCGTGGCCGGGTTGAGAGGGATGGCCGCCTCGGTGCCAGCATCGGTGCGGGTCATGCGGATACCTCCTGCTCGGTGGTGCCGCTAGCGCCGGTGGTGCCGGGGGTTTCGGCTGGGATGTCGTTGCCGGTCAGTCGCGTGCGCAGTTCGGCTGCGCGGCCGGGGATGGCCGGTGGCATGGGCCTGGTCGCCAGCGTGCACGCGGGCTGTTCGGCTCCGGCGACCACGAGCCGGACGGCGGCCTGGTAGGCGCCGAGGCGCGCGAGGTCGTGTTCGCCGAGGTTGGGGTAGGTGTGTTTGGCGAGCTTCGCGGCGTCCTCGGGCGAGGCGTTGAAGTAGATCTTGTTGCGGGCGTTGGCGGAGATCGCTTCGCGCATCGCGGCCGGCAGCTGCACGAGGTCCTGGTGCGCGAGAATGAGCGAGAGCCGGTAGCCGCGCGCCTCGGCGAGCATGTCCTCGACCCGCAGCGGAAGGTTGAGGTAGGTGTGCGCCTCATCGACGACCAGCGCCGCGTCCGGCCGGTCCGAGTCCGGGTGCATCCCCGCGCGGGCGGTGGCTCCCTGCCAGGTCTTGGCGATCAGGAAGCTGCCGAGCAGCCGCGAGGTCTCCTCCCCGAGCACGCCCTTGGGCAGCCGAGCGAGCAGCAGCCCGCCGGAGAGCACCGCCTGGATGTCGATATCGGTGGGACCCGAGGCGATGACCTTGGCTGGGTAGTCGCGCATGAGGAACCCGCGCAACTTGTTGAGCAGCGGCGCCGTCAGCTGGGCGCGGGCGGCCTCGGAGTGCTGCTCGTAGCCCGCCCAGAAGTTGAGCAGCACCCGGTGCCGGTCGTGGCGCAGCGCGTCGGTGTAGCGCCGGCGGATCCGCGCGTCCGTCAGCAGCTCCGGCACCTCGGCCAGGGTCGGGAACGGCAGGTCCGCACGGGCCCGGTCCGCCTGCATCAGCGTCAGGCACGCGGCGCGCAGCAGGTCGTCTGTGCGCGGCCCCCAGAACCCGGCGTAGATCTTCGAGAAGATCCCGACGAGGTGGTCGGTGGCCAGGTACGGCTCCGCGCCGTCGAGCATGTTCACCCGCGGCACCGGCACGCTCTCGTCGCATGGGTCGAACAGCACGATCGGGCGCTCGAGCGCCGCGGACGGTAGCCGATCGAGGACGTTGGTCACCAGGTCGCCCATCGGATCGATCACGACCTGGCCGCGCCCGGCCGCGGCATCCTGCAGGATCAGGTTCACCAGCAGCGTGGATTTACCCGACCCGGTCTTACCCAGCATGTGCACGTGCTGGCGCGCATCGGCCACCGGCAACGCGACCGCACGCGGCGGACCGGCGTCCGCGTCGCCGAGCACCTTCGCGCCGCCGCCGGTGCCCGTGGGAAGGGCCGGGGCGGGCGGGGTCGAGCGGGCGCCGGCTCTGGTCAGGCCGGGGGCATTGACGTCCCAGGGCAGATGCGCGAGCGCGGCGAGCTCGGCGACCGAGTAGAGCTGGCCACGGCCCATGTCACGCGACCGGATGCGGCGGGCGGGACCCGCGAGTGTGCGGCGGCGCAGGAAGTTGCGGTCCGCATACACGCAGGTGGCCGACGCCAGGGCGTGCGCGGTACCGCGCGCCTGGGCCATCGCAACCGGGTCGCAGGTGCGGCGCCGCACGCGCTGACTCGGATTCGCGCCGGCCCGATCGGTGCCCGGGACAACAGCCGCGTAGCGGATCTCCGCCTCATACAGCGGGCCGGCGAGCTTGCCGGCGGCCGCGCGGGCGTCGGCGGCCAGGCGCGCGTCCATGAACGCTCCCGGCGCGACCTCCATACGGCCCGGGCTGATGGTGTCGAAGAGCATGGATCTGGTCGTCGTGTTCCGCTTGCCCTCCAGGCTGCGCAACCGGTGGCGCGCCCGCGCGACCCGCCAGGACGATGCGGGCCGCGCCAGCACCTGCACGCATGCGCCCTGGCCCGCTCCCAGCGCGGTCCCCGCGCCGATCAGCGCACGCAACGGATCCGCGTCGTGTTTGACATTCAGCGGCAGCGCCTCGGTGCGCGCGAGCACCAGCCGCCCGCCGGTGACCGCGTCGCCGGGGCCCGCCGGAGACAACGGGGAGACGGGCAGCGGCAGCGCTTTGGCACGGGCGCCGGGCCACGCAGCCTCGATCGCGCGCTCGACCATGCGTGGCGGGACACACCCCGGCACCCACATTCGGATCGCCAGTTCCCGGCCGGTGAACACGTACTCGAACGCGACGTGCGGCTGGCCGTGCACCAGCCGCGCGAGGCGCGGACGGTGCAACCCGAGCAGATTGCTCCACAGCGTGACCGCGCCTGACGGCGATGACTCGGGCGGGCAGGCGATCTCCAGCACACGCGCGCCGGTCAGCAACCGGTTTCTCTTGTGGCGCCGCATCCGGCTCACGGCTGCGGTAGCGCCGTACGCCGCGACTGCAGCCGTGGTCGAGATCTGCGGCCAGTCGCGTGCGGCCAGGGCGTTGGCTGCGCACAGTGCGGAGGTGAGCCAGCCGCCTGGCACGGTCGCGGTAAACGTCTCGATGTGTAGGTGCATCGCGATACGTCCTTGTCTGTTCGGGCCTTCGGTTTAGATGCCGGTGTGCAGGAACGGTTCTTCGTCGGGGGTGGCGACCACGGCGAGGGCGGTGCGGCCGGTGCGGGTGCGCTGCAGGGCGTAGCCGCGCGGCGCGGTGGCCACGAAGTCGCGCTCACCTGCGGTGAGGTCGAAGGCCTCGCTGATGCGGGTAAGGGTTTGGGGAGCTTGGCCGAGCAGGATCTGGATCGCCGCGTTGCACGCCACCGCCGTACCGAGATCCGATGCGAGCAGATCCCCGACGTCCTGGGTGGCGAGGGAGAGCCCGAGCCGATATTTGCGAGCGGACTTCGCGAACCGCAGGACGAACCGGGCGGCGGCCGGCTCCTGCAGCAGCTGCCAGACCTCGTCGATCAGCAGCAGACGACGACGCTCGCCGCGACGCGCCTCGTTCCAGATCTTTGAGAGCACCAGCAGCATCCCGGCGGGCCGCAGCGCGTCGGGCAGATGCCGCAGCGTGTACACCGTCAGCGGCACCTCGCCCGCACTTGCAGGCCGGGCGCCGTTGAACAGCGCCGCGTACGACCCGGTCGCATACGGCTCGAGAAGTCCAGCCAGCTCGGCAGAAGCGGGATCGAACCCGGCGGCCGCCTGCTGCGCGACGGCAGCGAATTCCGGCGCCGGCAGGGCCCACGTCGAGGGGTCCTCGCTGATCCCCGCCATGCGGTAGGCGTGCATCGCGGCACGGTCCAGCGCGGGGCGCAGCCGCTCTGCACGCTCGGCACCGAGGAGCACCGCGCACAGGGCGTGCAGATCCAGGACACGGCTCGCCAGCTCACAGGGCCCTGCCGCCTCCCGATGAGGAAGCTCCAGGACATTGACCGCGCCGCCGGGCAGCCCGAGCTCGACGACGCGGCCGCCGACCGCCTCGGCGAGCGCGACGTACTCGCCCTCCGGATCGATGACCGTTCCGAGCGTCCCGGTGCACAACTCTCTGATCAGGTCCGTCTTGGCCAGGTACGACTTGCCGGCCCCGGACGTGCCGAGGATCAGGCTATTGTGGTTCGCCTGCGCCCAACGGTCGCGGAACACCGGAGCGCCGGTAACCGCAGAGACCCCTGCCAAGACGGCCGTCACGGAGAGCGCTTCACCGCTATCAGCATCGGGGCTGGTCATCGGCGCGCACGCGGCAACCGCTGCGGTGTCGAGGATTCTGACCTGGCCGATGCGGTCCGGGGCGGCCGGGAGCGTTGTCTGCCAGGCCTCGAGCATGCGGAACGTCGGGGTCTGCGCGCTCGTCAGCGACGCCGAGAGCAGAGCCTTCACCTCGTCCACGAGCTGCGCGAGGTCCTCGGCAGTGTCGGCGTAGCAGGTCAGGTAGAGGCCGGCGGTGAACAGCTTCGTCTCGGACCTGGCGATGCGCCCGGCAAGCTCCGCGGCGTCGTGCGCAGCCGATTCGACCTGCGGATCATCGATCCGGCCCCGGCCCGCGCCCTCACGGCGCCCGGCCTCCAGCCTCGTCCGCCGCCTGCGCAGCTTGTCCGCTGCGATCTGCGGCGGGACCGGCTCGGCGTGTAGCGCGACGTCGAGACGGGCGGGGTACGCGGTGAGTGCTTCGAGCCAGCCCGGCAGCACCTCGGCCGGATAGCCGGTCACCGCCAGCGTGGCCGCGTGGACGCCGTCGATTTCCACAGAGCGGGGACGGATGTGGATACCCGCCGGTGACGCCACGGCATTCATCGCTGCTCCGTGAAGTCGAGACATGCCGTGATCGGGCGGCCCGGCGGTGCGAGACGCCGCGGGATGACACGGCGCTCGGGCGTGCACGCCGCTGTGAGCAGCGCGGTCACCTCGGCCGGATCGAGCACGTGGGCCTTGAGACCGCAGGACTCGAGCAACTGGGCCGTGGCCCGGGCGCGGTGCGCGGCACGCGCCACAGCGCTACCACCCGCTTCGCGGATCGTGATCAAGTGCCTGCGTTGCCATACCTCGCGGCCGTCGGCCAAGTCCCGCAGGTATTCGGCTTGCCGAAGGGCAAAATCGGTCAGCTGCGCCGTCGAGAGGTGTTCGGCGGCCGTGGCCTGGGCTCGCTCGTCGAGGCTGACCCGCTGCGTGAGGGTGGAGATGCTGAAGGGCCCTGATTGCGCGGCCAGGACGGTACCGATCGCGGCCAGCACGGCTCTGGCCTCGTCTGCGTCGGCGAGCTGGAGGCATCGCGGCCGCGCCTCGATCACGACGGCGACTTCCTGCCCGTCGAGTTCGACGACCCCGGCCCCGTCCAGCTCGAGGACCTGCCGGTAGAGCAGCCCGAGCCGGGAGATCCCCGCAGGAACCGGAAGGCGCTCCGGGACGTCGGCTCGCCTGCGCCCGGTCCGGACATACTTTAGCGCCGCGCGCAGCAGGCGGTCTGCCGGTACGCCGCCAGGCTTGACCAGCGCCAGCAGACATCCAGCAAACACCACCGGAGCCACGGCGCCGATCACCACGAGCGGCGGAAGCCGCAGGGCCACGTGCAGAACCTCGCCCTCGCCCAGCGTGATCGCCGCGGTGGTCGCGAGGATCGCGCACTGACGGGCGGTGAAGGGACCGGCCAGGCGCGCGTCGACCTCGATGTTCGCGGGCACCGGCACGGGGCGCGGGGACGCGGTGTTCATCAGGAGTCTCCGTCGTTCGGGAAGTCGGGGGCGAGGAAGAGCACTGCGAGGTTCGCTCGGACACGCTTGGGCGGAGGCGGGCTGCTCTGGGCTTTGGCCGCGCGGACCGTGATCAGCGGCGCCTGGCCGGGGAAGTCCTGGGGGCGCGGTGCGACCGGCGGCTTCGGCTCGGGCAGGTGCGGTAGCGCGGTGGCGCGCCGCTCGCGCGGGATCGTGAAGGCCGGGACGCTGCGCCACCCGGTCGGGAACGGGCCCGGGGAATGAGGCGGCGGCATCCGTGTGAACCCGGGAAGCTGGAGCTGGCCCGGCACTGTCGCCGCCGGGGGCGGTGCTGGCGATGCACCCTGCTGCGGCCCGGACCACGGCCGCGGTACGGCCTGCCCCTTCGGCACGGGCCATAGAGCCAACTGCCCCGAAGCATGCGAGCCCCGGGACGAGCCGAACCTCCGCCCGCCGATCGAAGCGAGCCCGCTATCCGGCTTCCGCTCCCCGGTAGTGGAGCCCGACGTCGATGACGTGCTCGGGGCCGCGATTGCCGACGGCGACGGGTTCGCGGCCGAAATCGCGTTGACGTGCTGCGCCGCCGCCACCAGGTCCCCGCCGTTGTCCCGGGCGACCGCGCGGATCAGCCTGCTGCTGTCCGCTCCGGGCATCCGGCGGTACCCGCCGACCGGCGCAGGGCGAGGGCCGCGCGGACCAGGCTGGCGAAGCGGCAGCGCTCCGGCCGGCCCCGGTCCGCCGCCGCGCATCCGGTCCGTCACCATGCGGCTCGTCAGCGTCCGGGTGCTGGAGGCACCGGGCACCCCGAGCCGGTAGCCGACTGCGGCCACGGCTGCGGTGCGCAGCACCTGGCCGATGAACGTGCGCGGGGAGTGCCCCAGGGTCATGCGGTTCATCCAGCCCGGGATCTTCAGCATGATCAGCAGCAGGGCTGTGCCGACGAGGAAGTCGGTGATACCGCTCGCGGTGGGGAAGACCAGGATCGCGGCATGGCGGTTGCTGAAGACCTGCAGCATCAGCATGAACGTCAGGGTCTGGAGAATCTGCGTACTGAGCACCGCGCCCATGGCCCGCCACCACAGCCGGGCGCACCCGTCGATCCCCGGCAGTGCGTGAGTAGCCAGCATGAGCGGCGCGAGCAGCGTCAACAGCATCAGCCCGACGATCCGTGCGGCGCACGTCACCAGCACGGCGAGAGCGAGCACACAGATCACGAGCGCGAAGATCGCCATGACGATCTGGGTGAGTCCGTCGGGCATCAGGATCAGACCGATAATCACCTGGACGACTTGGTCGCCGATCCCGGCCGGGTCCAGCGGCTGGTTCCACAGCGCACCGGCCAGTGCGCCGGTGAACTCCACGGCCAGCCCGATCACCGGCAGCGAGAGGTTCGACGCGATCATGCCGGCCACGAGCCGGGGCACGATCTGCCCGGCGGTGTACCGGGTCTGGACCGTGCCGTAGCCGAGGACCAGCAGGCCGCCGAAGAGCACGTAGAGGACGTAGAAGGAGTCGGCGAGCACCGCATTGGCCTGCCACAGCTGCGCGATCCGCCCGCTGGTGAGAGTCGGCTCGGTAAGCAGCGCCACGCTGAACAGGCCCATGACCGGGGCGAGGGCGGCCTGCGCCAGGTCGCCGATCCACGTGTTGATGGCCTGCTCGATCTGCCCGGGGATGTCCCACCAGGACGGCCCCGATCCCAGCGGGTTCGCGTTCGGGATCTGCTGGGGCTTGCCCAGGTTGGGTGCGACCGGGCGGCAGTTGCCCGGCGTTCCGGCCTTCGGATAGTCCGGCGACGGAGACGCACCGGCCGCCGGGTCCGGCAGCGGCTTGCCGTCTTTCGTCGGACCGGCCGAAGGGATCGGACAGCCGTGCGCGTCGGACGAGTTCGAGGGCTTCGCTGCCGGAGCCGGAGTGCCCGCGGCGGGCGCGGACGTGGATGCGGGCGGGGGCGGGGCGGGCAGCGCGTCGGCGCGCGCGAGGCTCGGAGCGAGTACCGCGCACACCACGGCGCCGACCAGTAGACCGCGAGTCGACCGCCTGATTGGGCCACGGATGCTGGGGGGCGCGCCCATCAGCTTGCCCCCACGACCGTCTTGAGCAGGGCCACCAGCGCGGGAGCGAGGACTGCGATCAGGTAGCCGAACGCGGCCTCTTTATAGGCGCGTTTGGCGGCGGAGACCTCTCCGGGGTCGCCGGCCGACAGCAGGTGCCGCAGTCCGCCGATTGTCAGCGACAGCGTGGCGGCGCCGGCCAGGAGCCCGGCGACCACGTTGGTGATGTTGGTGATGACCTGCGGAATCGAGGCGACCGCGAGCACGGTCGGCTCCGGGGTGGAAGTGGCGGACAGCAGCACGGGACAGGCTCCTTCCACGATCGAAGAGAAGCTGCGTGGGGGTATCCGTCCGGCCGCCATCGCGGGCCGCTCCTCGAGGGAGGCGGGCGGGTCCGCTTGCTTGCGGGTCGCGGATGGCTGGGTCGTGCCGACCGCAGGCCCCTGCGGGAGGCGAGCCTCGCTGATCGCGGCCGGACGGATACCTTCAGGCGCTTTGTTCCGCGCCTTCGTAGTAGAAGAAGAACGGCGCCCGGACGCTGTAACAGCGCCGGGCGCCGACCCGGGAAAGAATGATCATCACGCTTCTGTGGTGCGGCTTGCTGTGAACCGGGCAGGTCCGGGCTGCGCGTGCCCGAGCGCACGGGCGACCTTGCACTCGGCCGCGCGCAGCGCCCTGGTCGTCTGCATCGGATACCACCCGCGCTCGGCCCCCAGCCGCCGCAGCGTCACGCCCTCGATGCGGTGGCGCCCGATCAGATCCGCCTCGTCCGCCGTGATCACGCCGCGAGCCACCAGCCGCGCGAGCGCGAGATCCGGGTGGTTCACCCCGCGCCCGACCGAACCCGGCTCCGGAAGATGCTCCTCGCGCTCGGTCTCGGCGGGCCGGCGCTTGCACGCGGCCGTGCGCTGGTCGACCACCTTCTGCCCGGCCGCCTGCGCCCGACGCAACAGCTGATGCACGACCAGCCCGCGCCCGGGCTCCGGGACCAGCGTCAGCAGCGCCTCCGCGAACGCGCCGAGCACCGCCGTGGCGATCTCCTCGCGCAGCTCGACGTACACCCGTCCCGCGGTACGCGCGGCGATCTGCGCCAAGCGCGGCGCAGTAACCCCGAGCGCCACCAGCTGCCAGTCCACATCCCGCCGGGCCCGGTCGATCAGCACCTCCCACACCGCGTCCAACTCCGCCCCGGCGCGCTCGGAGCTGACAAGAAACCGGTGGAGCTCCGCGACCGGCACACTCACCTGCGCACCGACGGGAACATCGCACAGACGCCCGCGCTCGATCACCGACAGCGCGGCTGCGTGGGCGGCGGCGATCTGCGGATACGCCGACCCGGCAGCCAGCCGATACGCACGGCCCGCCAGTGCCGGCGCGGTACGCGGCCGGGTGCAAAGGCTCGAGGCCTGCACGGTCCGACCGGGGCGGGAGAGGCGGTCGCAGGAGACGGTGGGAAAGTTCGTGTCCACAGGGGTGGCCTTCCTGTCCGAAGAACGAGGCCAGGGGCGGTGTGCCTCCGGCGAGGACAGTTCTCGGCCACCGCATGTGCAGACCGTGTGCAAAACCCTGCGACTTCGAGCCCTGAGGCCAATGTGCGGCCATGTGCGGACCCGGGCGCACGGGCCGACCGGGCGACATGTCGGACGTCCAACCAAGGCGTGATCCGTGTGCGGTCCATGTGCAACCCGGGCCTGCACACCGAGTTTCCCCGGCTTCGCCCGCACGAGTGAATACCGGCGCCCAGCACCCCGAAGCCGGTTACCTGCACAGGCTCCTGATCTTCTTCTTCTACGGGTCGTGCCGATCCGTCAGGACGGCGCAAGCAGGTCCGTGAAGGACCGACGATGCATGACGACAGGAACCACCACGACCGGAGCCCGGGCCTCGGCCGGACCCTGATCAAGGTCCCGGTACCCGCGACCACGAACCCCGGCCACTTCGTCCCCGACGGAGGCAGCCCCGGCATCAGCCACAGCGTCTGGCTTCCCCCGGCCGGCGGCCCGGGCGCACCGGTCATCGACGAGTCCGAACTGCCCGCCTGGGCCCTGATGCGCATCGCCGCACAGTTCCTGCCCAACGGCGGCGCGCTCGGCATCAGCCACGGACCCGGCCCCGGCCGCACCGGCCTCGACGTGACCCCCACCGTATGGGCTCCGGAATGGATGAACGACGCGACCGTCTTCCACGGCGCCGAGCCCATCCGCGGCCTGGACGCCGCCCTCGTGATCGCAGACCCCCTCGACCACGAACCGGCCCCCGACCTCGACACCGCGGTCCCGTTCTTCCGGGAACTGCGGAGGGCAGCCGGCCCCGGCGGTGTGGTACTGGTGCACACCCATCAGGCCACGGGTCTGGACGGGATGCTCGACCCCACCGGCCCCTACGTGCGCGCAGCCAGATACGCAGGGCTCGGCTACCTCCAGCACCACGTGATCGTCCACACCCGGCTGCTGACCGAACCCCTCTCCGCCCGCGACCACGCGGACCGCCCCGCACCCCGCCACGCGAAGATCCGCCCCCGGCACCGGCGTGTGCACTCCGACCTCATCGCCCTCCAGGCCAACTGATCAAAGGAAGATCATCATGTCTTTTCATGGAAACGACCGGGCGCCCGCATCCGGGCCCTGCGACAGCCAGCAGCCGCTGCCCGGCATGGAACGCTGGTACCCCACCGCCCGGCACACCCTCCGCCCGGCCTCGGTGCTCTGCACCGGCCAGCAGGTCTCCAAGACCCAGCGGCGCGGCCGCTACCTGCCCGAATCCGTCAAACACCCCGGCCGGATGCTCCCGGCCATCGCCCGGCACGCCATCGAGACCTACACCGACCCCGGCGACCTCGTCCTCGACCCCATGTGCGGCATCGGCACCACCCTGATCGAAGCCATGCATCTCGGGCGCAACGCCCTCGGCGTCGAATACGAGAAGCAGTGGACCACCCTCGCCCAGCGCGGGATCAACCACGCCCGCGCCCAGGGCGCGACCGGAGCCGGGTTCGTCTGGAACGCCGACGCCCGCCACATCCCCGACGAACTCGCGCAGGCGGC
Source organism: Actinospica robiniae DSM 44927 (assembly GCF_000504285.1). NCBI lineage: Bacteria > Bacillati > Actinomycetota > Actinomycetes > Catenulisporales > Actinospicaceae > Actinospica > Actinospica robiniae. Next base: position 5,813,090 of record NZ_KI632511.1, read on the forward strand.
CCACGGCCGGGTCAGGCTGTTGCTGACCTCGCCCCCGTACGGCCCGTCCTGCCACGGTCAGGTCCAAGTCCAAGGCCGCGCCGGACATACCGGGCCGGTGCGCAAACACGACAACCGCTACTCGACCGACCGGCGCAACCTCGCCCACCGACCCCCACGCGAACTGCTCGCCGGGTTCGCCCAGATCCTCCAGGCCACAGAACCCCTGCTCGCCCCGGGCGGGTACGTCGCGGTCACCGCCCGGCCCTGGAGACGCCAAGGCGCCCTGATCGACCTGCCCGGCGCCGTCATCGCCGCCGGCAAAGCCGCCGGACTCGTCCCGGTCGAACGGTGCGTCGCACTGCTCGCCCGCTGCGAGGCATCCGACCTCGAGGACTCGGTCTCCTGCGGGTGCGGCTGTACCGGCGGCGCCACCCGATACCGCAGCCAGGAACGCCTGATCGCACACCTGTCGTTCCTTCAGGCCAAGGGCGTGCGCGACGCGATCGCCGCGGGCATCCCCCGCTCCGGGATCGTGCACGAAGACCTCGTCGTCCTATCCAAGCACCCTGACCAGGAAAGCGACGGAGCCGGACAATGAAGCCGCCCACCGGCACGCCGTCGCTCGCCGACGCAGCCAACCTGCCGCCGATGATCGACCTGCCCACCGCAGCCCGCTACCTCGGCATCGGACGCACCACCGCCTACACCCTCGCCGCCAAGGGCACCCTGCCCGTACCCGTGCTGCGGATCGGCACCGCACTGCGCGTTCCGACCGCGCCGCTGCTCAAGGTCCTCGGGATCACCGCGCCCGACATCGCGGACACCGCACCGGAACCCGGCGGCGCCGACCCGGCCGCCGCACGCGGATCCGCGGCATTCCCCGCGCCCGCGCCGCACGGCCAAGAAGATCCTCCCCGACCACCGTTGCGCTACCCCGCCAAGTGGAGCGTCGATCAACCCCGGACCCGTTGACGCGAAATCAAAAGGCCCATGCCGCGCTCTGCCGTACAGACACCCTCTGTACGCAGGGCGTGGCGACCCGATCGACGAGAAAGGCTGCTGCCACCATGAACGAGGGCGCACTCTACAAGCGCTGCCACTGCCGCGACGAGAACGGACGCAAGCTCGGCGGCTCGTGCCCCAAGCTGCGGCGCCCCACCGGCGCCTACGACTCCAAGCACGGCGCCTGGTCCCTCCAGCTCGAGGTCAAAGTCCCCGCCGGCCACGAGCGCACCCACCTGCGCTCCGGCGGCTACGACACCCGAGACCAGGCCCAGAGCGTCCTGAACGACATCAAAACCCTGATCGCCCTCGCCGAGACCGCCGACCGGCCCGACCAGGCCAGACTCCAGATCGCAGGCCTCATCCAGGAAGCCCTGCGCGAGCGGCGACCGCTCCCGGACGCCGATGAACTGCGCGCCCGGCTGCGCCTGGGCCGCCCCGTCGAACAGCACCTGACCGTGGAGGTGTTCCTGCGCGAATGGCTCGAGACCAAGCGCGGCTCGCGCACCGCCAGCACCTACACCAGCTACCGGATCTACTGCGAGCACCATCTCATCCCCGCCCTCGGACACCTCCAGCTGACCAAGCTGCGCAAGCACCACGTCCAACAGCTGCTCGACGACATCGCCGCCGACGCAGCCCTCATCGAGGCGCAGAACACCGAACGCCGCGAACTCCAGGCCGCCGCGAAAGCCGCCTACCACGTGAAAGACCACGCCCGCGCCCGGCAACTGCGCGCCCGCCTCGCCCTGATGCCCCCGCTGCGGCACGTGCCCGGACCCGTCACCCTCCAGCGCATCCGCGCGACCCTCCGCTCCGCGCTGACCAGCGCTATGAAGGAGGAACTCGTCACCGTCAACGTCGCCAAGCTCGTGGAACTGCCCGCCCACCGCCGCGCCCGCCCCATGCTCTGGACCGAGCCCAGAGTCCGACAGTGGCGCCGTACCGGCGAGATCCCGAGCCCGGTCATGGTCTGGACCGCGCCCCACACCCGCGCGTTCCTCGCCCATGCCGAAAACCACGAGCTCCACGCCTACTACGTCCTGGTCGCCCACCTCGGCCTGCGCCGCGGCGAGGCAGCCGGCCTACGCTGGTCCGACATCGACTTCCGCACCGGCACGATCGGCATCGACCGGCAGATCATCCAAGTCAACTGGACCCCCCAGGTCACCCCCACCAAAACCGCCGCCGGCGAGCGCACCGTCATCGCCCCCAAACCCGTCCTGACCGCCCTCGCCAGACACCGCCGACGCCAGCGCACCTGGGCCGCAAAAGCAGGGGACGAATGGAACGACGCCGGCTGGGTCTTCACCGACCACTACGGCGACCACCTCACCCCCGACCAGTTCCTCACCTGCTTCCAAGCCCTGACCAAGCAGGCCGGCCTGCCCCCGGTACGTCTCCACGACCTCCGGCACGGCGCGGCAACGTTGGCCCGCGCCGCCGGAGTCGACCTCAAAACCGTCTCCGCGATGCTCGGCCACTCCTCCGTCACCATCACCGCCGACATCTACACCTCCGTCGTCGACGAGGCGAAACGGGAGGCCGCCGACCTCATCGCCGACCTCCTCGCCGCAGAACACAACGACGAAGAAGACACGCACCCTGATCCCGACGAGACCGCATAGACGGCAACCAGCCCACGTCGACCAGCCGGAGCGGTCGCCGAACCGCACAACGGTTCGGCGACCGCCCCCGTCCAGCCTCATCGCGCCCCCTGCGCGGAGACGGATAAGCACCATGCGACACGAACCGCGCGGGATCATAGGGCCGATGCTGGCGCAACCCCGGGACGACACGCGCATCCGCCGAAGGTTCTTTCATCCACTCGCCCTTCACTCGCCCACAGGGCGCCATACCCCTGCGAAGGTATCAGTGGACTAGACCAGTGAATCAACCGACAAACAAAGAATCCCCAGCTCAGAACCACCGAGCTGGGGACTTTTCGGTGCGCCCGAAGGGATTCGAACCCCTAACCTTTTGATCCGTAGTCAAATGCTCTATCCGTTGAGCTACGGGCGCAGGTGCCGTTCCGCGGATCTTCGACCCGCGGTTGCCGACTGCTCGAGTGTACACGGTTGTGGGGGGAGGTCCGCAAACCGAATAGGCGGGCCGTAAAAGCTGTTGCGGGGCGAGTACGGGGCGTGCATACTCGCGGCTTGGCGAGGAGCTGCTCGCCGCGCCGCTCGCGGCGCCCGGTCGATCTGCAGGAGGTGCGCGATGACGAACACGGTCGTGGCCATGGGCCAGCGCTTTCATCACCTTCACGGATCGAACCAAAGGAACCTTCATCGTGCCTTCGCACACGCACAACTCGCCGGCTTCGGCCGGCCACGCTCCGTCGACCTCGGCTGACGGACCGGACGACTTCGAGGCCCTCCGGCCGGACGACTACCCGGCCGGGCTCCCGGCTGACGAGAGCCTCGCGGGCCTCGAGGACTCCGATGACCCCGAGAACCCCGAGAACCCCGAGAACATCTACGACTCGTACGACGAGCATCTTTCCGACGACTTCCACGCCGAGGAGCGGGTTCGGGCCCGCAGCCTGCTCAGCGAGCAGGAGCAGAAGGCGGAGAAGCGGCTGCTGCGGCGGGGGCGGCTGACCGACCGGGAGCGGGAGCGGCTGGCGGAGCGGCGGGAGGACCAGTTCTACGCGCCGTCGCTGCCGGAGGGGGCTGACCGCTGGTCCACTTGGGGGGAGGGGGAGCTCGGGCCGGAGCCGCGGCCGGGCTGGCTGGTGGTCGCGGACGGGGCGGTGGACAGCCGGCTGGGGGTGGTCAAGACCGGCAAGGAGGCGGACGTCCACCTCGTCGAACGGTGGCTGCCGGGGCCCAGGCCGGTGGCGGGGCCGGGCACCCCGTCGGTCGACTCCAGCTGCCTGCTCGCGGAGAAGATCTACCGCAACAACGAGCACCGCAACTTCCACCGGGACGCCGCCTACGTCGACGGCCGGCGCACGCGGGAGTCGCGGATGGATCGGGCGGTGGCGAACCGGACCCGGTTCGGGCTCAAGATCATCGCGGAGCAGTGGGCGATCGCCGAGTTCGCGGCGCTCGGGACGCTGTGGGCGGCGGGGGCTCCGGTGCCCTATCCGGTGCAGCGGGTCGGCACCGAGCTGCTGATCGAGTTCATCGGGGACGCGGACGGCTCGGCCGCGCCGCGGCTGGCGGCGCTCCGGCCCACGCCGGACGAGCTCGCCGAGCTGTGGGGGCAGCTGTGCTCGGCGCTGGAGATCGTGGCGGGGGCGGGGTACACGCACGGAGACCTCTCGCCGTGGAACATCCTGGTGCACGAGGGCCGGCTGGTGCTGATCGACCTGCCGCAGATCGTGGACCTCACCGTCAACCCGCGCGGCGGCGAGTACCTCGACCGGGACGTGCGCAACGTGGCCGACTGGTTCACGGCGCGCGGGCTGCCCGACGCGGAGCGGTGCGGGGAGGATCTGCTCACCACGCTGCGCTACCAGGCACGCCTGGTGTGACGAGGTTTCAGCGGCGGAGGCGGGACACCTCACCGGACGGATTCCCGAGGAAACCTCCGTGATGCGCCGTCAGACCGTAAGCTGGGCGGGCATAGACCAAGCACATCCCCCTGGCACACGAGCACGTGGGACGGACAACGATGACCATCGCCCTGGAGCAGATCGGAAACACGGTCCGCGGTTACCTGGACCGCTACCCGTCCGAGAGCACGATTCTGGTGCCGGTGCTAGACACGTTGGCCAAAGGGTTCGATTTCACCTCGCGCCGCCGCTTCCCGGCGCACGTGACGGCGGGGATAGTGCTGCTCGACGACCAGGACCGGGTGCTGCAGGTCAAGCACACGGTCCTGGGCCGCTGGCTCACTCCGGGCGGCCACTGCGAGCCGGAGGACAAGTCACTGGTGGGGGCGGCGCTGCGGGAGCTGGCGGAGGAGTGCGGGGTGGGGGTCGAGGACCTCGAGCCGGTGGGCGGCGAGGAGGCGCTTCCGCTGCACATCGCGGTGCACACGATCCCGGCGCACGAGGGGCGCCGGGAGCCGCTGCACCACCACTTCGACTTCCGCTTCGCCTACCGCACGCTGCCCGGGCTCGCGGTGACGCTCAACGACGAGTCCACTCAGCTGCGCTGGCTGCCCTACGCCGAGCTTGCCGCGATCGACTTCGCCGACCACGATCTGCCGGTGCGCTGACCGGCGCCCGGCGCGGCCACGGACCTTCGCGCGGAAAGATTTTGGTCCGGGGCCATGGCGCCGGGTATGCTGTGCGGCAGGGAGGCTTCGCCTAGTCCGGTCTATGGCGCCGCACTGCTAATGCGGTTTGGGTCTCAAGCCCATCGAGGGTTCAAATCCCTCAGCCTCCGCCAGTAAACGCCCGCTTCGGCGGGCGTTTCGGCTTTCTCGGGAGCGTCAGACGCCTCCGACGGCGCCCGCGTTCTTGATCACCCACTGAGCGCTCATCGGGATCGGGCCGATCTCGATGGCCGGGCCGGGGTCGGTTTCCTTCCACTGGCTGAGCATGCGGTGAGCGGAGCGGGCGATGCTCATCACGGTACGGTCCGGGTCGGGCAGCCCGCCGGACTTACCAGTGGCGAGCTCCGACAGTCTTGCGCGCGCCTGCCGGTCCGAGCGCGAGCCGAGATAGAGCTTCGTGAGCCCGACGGCGTCGACGAGTACAGCCAGCGCGACGTCCTGGACAGGCACAGGCGCGGTAGCGACGGTCCCGGGCAAGGCCAGGGCGGCTGAGACTCTTGCGACGATCTGGTCGCGCGCAGACTCGTCGGCGACGTTGATCCGCGGCTCACTTCTCCGCACGCGTGCCTTGTCGCGGTCGTAGCTCAATGTTTCGTCAGTCTTCACCGTCCCCGCGGCTCTCGCTGCCGTCGCGTACCGGGCGATCACGGCCGGATGCGCGTGGCCCGTCAGCCATCGATGAACGGTGACCGGCGACGTGCTCTTCGCTATCGCGGCCACGGCCGGATCGAGCAGCTCGTCGCCGACCGGCTCGATCCGCGTCACCCGCAGCCGCGTTCCGTCCAGCGTGATCCGCTCGGCCGCCGCGAGATCCACCAGGTGCGCCGCCGCCAACGCGGCCGCGAGCCGTACGCCGCCGCGAGTGCGGGCGTGCCGGTCGTCGACGGCGAGCAGCAGAAGGTCCTCCCCGGTCCCCATATGCGACACAGTACGGCTCCGGCTCCGAATGGCAAGCCCCTCAGGCCGCCGACGGCGGGGCCCGTGACGTGGCCGGTCGGCTGTCGGCGGGCGCTATTCGGGGGTTCACACGGTGATCTTGACCGTGTAGCCTGCCCGCTCAGGAGCTATGTGCGGCCAAGACGACTGGTGCACCTCGACGGAGATTCTCCCGCCAGCGGCCGACATATGGGATAGTCGGACCCACGGCGGCACGCACGAACAGCGAGTGGAGGGACGTCCCGGTGGGCCCGACAAACCGAACCCCGGTCCGGGGCGCCGCCAGGCTCGCCGCGATACTCGACGCCCTGCCTGACGCGTTGCTGCTGGTGGACGGCTCGAGCGCGATCGTCAACGCCAACGCCGCCGCGCTGAACCTGTTCGAGGGCGAGAGCGCGGAACGGCTGCTGGGCAAGCAGATCGTGCTGGTCCTGCCGGGTATCGGGCGGACCCTGGCCACCCCGGGCTCGGACCCGACGGCACTGCCGGCCGGTCCGTCCGCCGCCACGGCCACGCCGGTCACCGGCCCGGTGCGCCGGCCTCCCGAGCGGATGGCCGCGCGGCGCACCGACGGCGGGATGTTCCCGGCCGAGGTGACCACGGCCGAGCTCGGCGAGGACGACGACGCGGGTCTGACGCTGCTGGTCGTGCGCGACCTGACCGGCGTGCTGGACGTGGAGGCGGAGCTGCGCCGGCAGCAGCGCCAGATCGAGCTCATTCTGCGCGCGGCCTCCGAGGGCATCATCGGGGTCGACCACGAGGGCCGGATCGTGTTGGTCAACCCGGCCGGCGCGAAGATCCTGCGGTACCGGGCGGCCGAGCTCGGCGGCCAGGACGCGCACGAGCTGCTGACCCATTCCCGCGCGGACGGCACGCCGCTGCCGGAGGAGGAGTGCGCGCTGCTCGACAGCGTGCGCACCGGCGCCAAGCACCGGGCTCTGGACACGGTGCTGTGGCGCAGCGACGGCGGGCCGGTGTACGTGGATCTGACCACGGCTCCGGTCTACGAGGGCGAGAACATCATCGGCGCGGTGATGACGTTCGTGGACAACACCGCTTCGCGCGCGGCGGCCCGGCAGGCCGCGGAGCTGGCCGAAGTGCTCGACCAGGAGCTGCGCAGTGGGATCGCCGACCTCGGCGTGCGGGTGCACGACCTGCTCGAGCGCAGCGTGGTCGAGTACACGAACTCCGGGTATCAGGCCTCGGCCTTCGACGGCGTGGCCTTCGCCGCGTTGGAAGAGCTCGAAGCCGACCTGGGCCGGCTCTCCCTGCTCTCGGCGGACCTGGTCGACTTCCAGCAGTCGGTGCTGGGCACGCTCGACTTCGAGGCCGAGCCGGTGGAGCTGGCCGACCTGGTCGAGGACGCCGTGGCGGCGGCCGAGCCGGCGGCCGGCGCGGTCGGGGTGGAGATCGCCGCGCACTGCGCCGACGTGGAGGTCGAGCTCGATCCCGCGCTGTTCGTGAAGCTGCTGGTCCATCTGCTCGCCGACATGGTCTCGGTCTCACCGGTGGGCGGGAAGATCGTGGTCACCGCGGCCCGGCGCGGGGCGCTGGCCCGGATCGAGATCCGCGGGCCGCACACCGGCGGCGGTCCGCTGCACCTGCCGATCGCGCAGGCCATCGCGGCGCGCCACGGCGGCACGGTCACGACGCACCGGATCGCCGGCAAGGGCAACACGCACGTGGTCGAGGTGCCGGTCACCCAGCCCGTCCCCGCCAAGCCGGGCACTCCGGGCGCGCCCAGCCCCGCCGCCGGCAGTTCGCGCGCTGCGAACGCTCCGGCCGAGCGGAGTTCGGGGCGCGCCTACGGGTCGAAGCCGCGCGAGGTCACCGCCGGGCCGGCGTCCGACGAGCAGCAGAGTCCTGCCCGCTCGGTGGCCAACGGCTCGGCGCAGACGGAGGCGGAGTCGACCGGACAGCTGCCGAAGGTCAACGGGCACCACACGACGCACGGAGCGGACCGCCGCCGCCGTACGACGCCCGAGGTGCAGGCACGCATCCCGGCGCAGTCTCGTTCCGCGCTCTCCGGCACGATCGGCTCGATCGCCGACCTGCGTCCGTCCAAGCCGATGCCCACCGGGGACGTCTGGTCGAAGCCGGATCGCTCGGTCACCGGCGAGCCGCAGCCTTCGGGCGGATCGGCGTCGGCGGCGGAGGAGACGCGCCAGTTCAGCCGGCCGTGGCGGGCCGAGCCCGAGGCAGAGCCCGAACCCCCGGCGCCGCCCGCGCCGCCGCAGAGCTCGCCGGCTTCGCCGAGCCCGCAGGTCGAGCCGCGTGGCCGGCGCCGCGGTGGCGCGCAGGACGCGCCGGTGTCAGTGCCCGAGGAGCCGGTCAGCGAGCCCGAGCCGGAGCCCGACGACACGCCGCGGCTGCTGCTGTGGCCCGATCCGGACAAGGGCACCAACGATCTGCTGCGGTCCCGCGGCTACCAGCCGGTCGCCCTCGGGCAGCCGGAGAAGCTGCCGACCTACGCGGCCAACGGCAACGGGCTGGCACATCCGTTCGCGGTCTTCGTCGACCCGATCTCGGCGCCGATCACCCGGCGCGGGCTGCGCGAGCTGCGGCTGGCCGCGGCCCGGGCGGAGCTGCCGCTGCTGGTGACGGCCGGGATCGGCTGTTCCGAGGACGCGCGCGACCTCGGGCCCGACCCCTCACTGCTGCTCACCGCGCTGTGCCCGGACGGGGTGCGGATGCCGCGGGTGCTGCTGGTGGAGGCCAGGGCGGATCTCGCCGAGGCGTTCGCCGACATGCTCGAACGTCAGGGCATGCAGGTGGCGCACGCGACCACGGACGCGGAGAGCCGCGAGTCCGCGGTGGCCTGCCCGCCCGATCTGGTCGTACTCGACCTGATGCAGATCCGGCGGCGCCGGGTGGGCGTGGTGGACTGGCTGCGCGACCGCGGCCTGCTCGCGCGCACCCCGCTGGTGGTCTACACGGCCGAGGGCACGGATTCCGGCGGCTTCGCGTCGCTGTATCTGACCGAGCGCGCCACCGATTCCGAGCCGGCCGGGCGCATCGGCGACCTGCTGGCGAAGATAGCCCCCTGACCCCGGCCCGCGTCGTGCTCACGGCGCGGTTCGGGACGCGGTGTCCGACTCGACCCTTTCGACCGCGTTGGTCCGGTCGCGAACCAAGCGACGGGACAACTGCGCGAGTGGGGGGACTGTTGGAAACCGCACTTGTTGAGTACCTTCGGACCAGATACCGTGCGTGCGCCTTTCCACGACGGTCACACCCAGTCAAGCGGCTAGCCTGAGGCGGCGTCATGAAGCACCCACAGCCTTTCGTTTCGGCGGCGCGATGAGCCTGCCGCCGTACGACCAGTCGATCCGCGAACTCGAGCGCCAGTACCAGGTCGTACTGCCCGATTCGGTGGGGCAGGCAGCCTTGGGATTCCGTGACGGGGTCTGGTTCCGGGTGAACTCCGGTGCCCCGCGTCCGGTTCCGCTGCGGTCCGCCATCATCCTGTGCCCGCACGCGGCGGGCTCGATCGTGCAGATCGCCTGCTGGTGGATGCGGGAGAACGCGCGTTCCTCGCGCGCCCTGGACCTGGCCACGGAGCTGGCGCTGACGGTGGGCGAGCTGGCGCGCAAGGCCATCGAGGACGATCCGCTGGGGATGTCCCTGGACAGCCTCGGCTCCTCGAGCTCCTCGCTGGGCACGGGCAGCGCGCTGGGCCTGCCGCAGACCGGATACCAGCCCACCGGCGCGTCCTTCGGCGCCTCCGCCGGCTACGACTCGGGTGCCTACGCCGCGGCGCCCGCGTACCAGGCCTCGAACGATCCGTACGGCACGCCGTACCCGAGCCCGGCCGCGCCTGCGATGCCTGCGATGCCCGTCTCCGCCGCGGCGACCACGGTTCTCCCGCCGGTCCCGTCCGACGGCTACGGTATGCCCCCTGCTCCGCGCGGTCCGGCGGTCCCGCCGCGCGGCATGGGCGGCGGCCCCGGCGGTCCGGGTACGCCTCCGATGGGCAACTCCGGCGGCTATCCGCAGCGTCCGGCGCCGCTGTCCGGGCAGCCGATCCGTCCGCAGCAGGGCGGGCGCTACCCGCAGCCGGGCGCCGGTGCCGGCGGCGGCCGCCCGCAGCAGGGCCGGCCGATGCCGCGGCCCGATCGCTACGAGGAAGAGCCGTACCGGGGCGGGGACATGGCAGGCCGTCCGCCGACGCGTCCCTCGGCGCGCCCGGACCAGGGCGGCGCCTGGTAGGGCGCGAAGACGAGCGTGGAAAGGGGGCCCGGGCGATCTGCCCGGGCCCCGTTCGTTCGCCCCGCGGATCGGGGCAAATCGTCAGATCAGTCGACTCACTCGGCTCACTCGGATCAGGCCGGTCAGCCGGCGATCCGGGCCACCGGTCCGTCCAGGTAGTCGCTGTCGATGTTGAGCGAGACTCCGCCGTGCGTCTCCGTGTGGCCGCCCTGGTACTGCTTGATCCGCTGGTGATGGACCCACATGCTGTCGGGCACTGATGCGTCCGCGGTCTTCGCCTTCTTGTCCCAGCGCGCGATCCAGATGGCGTCCGGCGGCGCGAAGCTCCGGTTCGAGCGCACCACGCCGGCCAGCGTGGACATGCCCGCGTCGGCCGAGGCGTAGACGCCGGCGTAGTAGCCGTGCGCGTGCAGCTGCCTGGTCCAGGCGTTCAAGAAGGCCGTGACCGTGCGCACGCAGGACTGGTCGGTCTCGGTGAAGGCTTCGAGGTCGTAGTAGATCGGGCTGCCCGCCGCGATGTCGAAGTGCTTGGCCCCTGACACGGCGTCATTCGCGGCCGCGGTGCCCTGCTCGGCGGCCTTGGCCGCGGACATCACGCTCGCGCCCTTGCGCTCCTGCGCGCAGGGCGCCTGCAGCCCGACGTAGATCGGCACGAGCCGCCAGCCCTGGCCGCTCACCGTGTGCACCCAGCTCTTGCTGAGGTTCCCGGCGCCGCAGGCGCGGTTGGATCCGCCGATGTAGACGCCGATCGCCCGGTAGGAGGACGAGGCGCGCCAGCTCGCTATGGCCTGGGCGCTCGGCGCGGCGCAGGTGTCGAAGCCCGTGGCGCTCACGACCGGGGGCTTGAGCGAGAGCGGGCCCGCGTGCCCGGCCGCTCGGGCGCTGCGGGCATGGTGGTCATGGTGGGCGTGATGGGCGGCGGTCCGGTGTTGGGACGTCGCGGCTTGGGCCGGGACAGCCAACGCCACCGCGCACAGCACGGAGGCCGAGAGCACGAGGCATCGGTTCAGGTGCGGGCGAGCCGAGCAAGGGCGAGGAGTATCCACAGTCAGCACAATAAGGTGCTAATGTTCAGAATACGGACATTGTCCTCGCGTGTCGTCCACTGATCCCTTGGCCGGACCAGCCGCGCCGGGCCGTGCCCGCGCCCTACCGCGACGTACGGCTCAGGCCTCCGGCGCCGGCTCCGAGTGCTCCAGGATCGTGCGCATGCCCTCCCGCAGTCCGTGCAGCGCGGCGCTTATCCCCTGCACCCGGAACAAGGGCTCGGAGACGACCTTGCTGTCCCCGAGCGCCGGCGGCTCGGCCGCCACCGCGAGCTGCAGGGTGCGGTGGCTCAGTGCCAGGTTCGCGCCGTCCGCCTCGTGCACCTGCACCACCGGGTCGTCCGCGCTGGGGTGGAACTGGGCCGCCTCGTACATGCCCTCGCCGGTCTCGTGCGTCTCGAGCCAGAGCTCGTAGTCGTCGGTGGCGTACGGGTCGCCGGCCGGGCGGCCGATGATCACCACCGAGTCGAGGTCTTCGAGGCCGGGCCTTATCCGCTCGAACATCTCGGCCAGTTCGGTGGCCACGAACATCAGCTTCACCTCGCCCTCACGCAGCAGCCGGGCGATCTCCTCCTCCGGCAGCCACCAGTTGACGAGCATGACGGTGGTCCCGGTCAGTGCCGCGGCGAACACGGCCTCGATGCAGACCGGATGGTTGGGCGAGAGCACCCCGATCCGCTCACCGGGCCGGACCATGGCCGCGCGCAGCCCGGTGGCGGCGCGCCGGATCCGGGAGTCCAGCTTGCGCCAGGTGAGTTTGTGCTGGCCGTACTGCAGCGCGGTGGCCTGCGGCGTGCGGCCCAGCTGGTGCTTGACCAGCTCGCCGATCAGGCCGAAGCCGGGCGTGGTGGCGTGCGTCGACAAGTTCAGCCCCCTTGCCTGCGGCCGGAATCGACCGCTGAATATCCGTCAGACCCGTATCCACGGTGACAGTAAGGTAGCCGCACATTCCCCCGGTTGGCTACACTCCGCGACCGTCCGTTCGCGGGTGATCATCAAGGCCGGGCGACCGGCCCGGCGGAGGATCAGCCGTACATCCGCTTCATGGTGTAGTCGATCATCTGCTCGACGGTCTGCGAGTCGAACACCACCCGGTGGTCGCCCTCGATGTCCAGGATCATCCCGTAGCCGGCCGTGAGCAGGTCGAGCACCTCGGCGCCGGTGACGGTGAAGTGCCGCGCCTTCTCCCCGGAGTAGCGCTCGAGCTCGGCGATCGAGGAGAACATCGGGATCACCGGCTGCGGGGTGTCGTGCAGCGCGAGGAAGCCGGGGCGCTCGCCGCGCGGGCAGTAGATCTTCGACACGGTGAAGACCGCGTGGAAGTCCTCGGGGCCGATGGCGCCGGTCGCGAAGGCGCGGATGGCGTCGGCCAAGGAGGGCTGCAGGATCTGCGCCCCGCCGTTCTCTTCTCCCGGATAGCCGTACACACCTTCGAGGGTATCCGGCCGGGGCCCGGCCGGACTACCGGCTCCGGCCGTCCGTTCGCGGCACCCGGGCGGAGGCGGACGCCTTGCATGAAGTTACCAGCGGGTAGCATGATTGGTTACTGACGGGTCAGTTATCCGGCCGGACCGGCCGACAGCGCAAAGGACCAGCCCATGGGCCACTACAAGGCGAATCTGCGGGACATCGAGTTCAACCTGTTCGAGGTGTTCGGCGGCACGGAGACGTTCGGCTCCGCGGATTTTCCCGACGTCGACGTCGAGACCGCACGCGACGTGCTGGCTCAGACCGAGCGGCTGGCCGTGACAGACCTGGCCGAGTCCTTCACCGAGGCAGACCGCAATCCGCCGATATTCGACCCGGCGAGCGGCACCGCGCCGCTGCCCGAGGCGTTCAAGCGCTCCTACAAGGCCTACATGGACACCGAGTTCTGGCGTCTCGGCCTGCCCGAGGGCCTCGGCGGCACGGTCGCCCCGGCCTCGCTGAACTGGGCCATCGGCGAGCTGGTGCTCGGCGCCAACCCGGCCATCTGGATGTACGGCTGCACCGCCCCGTTCGCCCGGGTGATCTGGCACGTCGGCACCGAGGAGCAGCGCAAGGTCGCCCAGCGGATGGTGGAGAACGGCTGGGGCGCCACCATGGTGCTGACCGAGCCCGACGCCGGCTCGGACGTGGGCGCCGGGCGCACCAGGGCGGTGCGGCAGGACGACGGCACCTGGCACATCACCGGCGTCAAGCGCTTCATCACCTCCGGCGAGCACGACCTGTCCGACAACATCATCCACCTGGTGCTGGCCCGTCCCGAGGGCGCCGGACCCGGCACCAAGGGGCTTTCGCTCTTCATCGTGCCCAAGCACGAGTTCGACTGGGACACCGGCGAGATCGGCGCGCGCAACGGCGCGTACGTGACCAACGTCGAGCACAAGATGGGCCTGAAGGTCTCCAACACCTGCGAGGTGACCTTCGGCGAGAAGCAGCCGGCCAAGGGCTGGCTGGTCGGCGAGGTGCACAACGGCATCGCGCAGATGTTCCAGGTCATCGAGATGGCCCGGATGATGGTCGGCACCAAGGCCATCGCCACGCTGTCCACCGGCTACCTCAACGCCCTGGAATACGCCAAGAACCGGGTGCAGGGCGCCGACCTGGCCGAGTCCGCGAACAAGGCCGCGCCCCGGGTGACCATCACCCACCACGCGGACGTGCGCCGGGAGCTGATGCAGCAGAAGGCCTACGTCGAGGGCATGCGGGCGCTGGTGTTCTACACCGCCTCCTGGCAGGACCGGGCCTGGGCCGCGCGCAACCGGGACGAGAAGGACGAGACCGCCGAGCGCGTCAACGACTTCCTGCTGCCGATCGTGAAGGGCTACGGCTCGGAGAAGTCCTACGAGCAGCTGGCCCGCTCGCTCCAGACCCTCGGCGGCTCCGGCTTCCTGCAGGACTACCCGATCGAGCAGTACATCCGCGACGCCAAGATCGACACCCTGTACGAGGGCACCACCGCGATCCAGGGTCTCGACCTGTTCTTCCGCAAGATCGTCAAGGACCAGGGCCAGGCACTCACCCACGTCAAGACCCAGATCGACGAGTTCCTCGCGGCCGGCGCCGGTGGCGAGAGCCTGGCCCCGGCGCGCGAGCAGCTGGCCTCGGGCGTCGCGGACGTCGAGGGCATCCTCAACACGCTGTTCACCCAGGCGGCCAAGGCGATGGAGGACGCCCGGCAGATCCACGTGGCTGCCCAGTCCACCACCGCGTTCCTCCACGCCGTGGGCGACCTGATCTGCTCCTGGCTGCTGCTGCGCCAGGCCGCGATCGCCCAGGAGAAGCTGGCCGCGGGCGCTTCCGGCAAGGACGCGGCCTTCTACGCCGGCAAGATCGCCGCGGCCCGGTGGTTCGCCGCGAACGTGCTGCCGCACCTGTCCGCGACCCGGTCCGTCATCGAGGGCACCGACCTGTCGCTGATGGACCTGGACGAGGCGGCCTTCTAGGGCGCGTTGGAGAAGTAGCGGCCCCGGCGATACTTCTCCAACGCGCCCTGGCGCACAGCCCGGGCCGTTCGGCCTGAACCACCCGATCGAAGTGGTTTGACTCAGCCCCGACATCGGCACGCAGGAATCGGCGTCCTCCCTGGCGAAGGCCTTGGCGGACGCCGATTCCGGCTGTATGGAAGTTGATGAGGGGGGTATGTTGCCGACGTGACTGAATCAGAGTTCAGTACGCCGGCTGCCGAGGCTCTGCGGCAGCCGATCTTCAGCACCGTGGTGGCGGTGGCACCGCAGGGCACGACGATCGAACGCACGCTGACGGCCGGTCCGCCCGGCCCCGGGGGGTTCCGTCCGATCGTCGCGGGACCGGGCGAGCCGTATCTGCTGCGCACCGAGCTGACCGCGCGCCCGCAGCCGGCCGGGCCGGTCGAGCCGCGGCCGCTGCTCGCGTTCGCCCAGCTCACCGACGTGCACCTCGTCGACCACCAGTCCCCGGCCCGGGTGGAGTTCCTGGACCGCTACAACGACCCGGGCTCGCGCTTCGCCGGACTGGCCAACGTCACCGGCTCGTACCGGCCGAACGAGATGCTCTCGGTGCAGGTCGTGGACGCGATGGTGCGCCGGATCAACGAGATCGGGGTCGGGCCCGCGTACGGCGCGCCGCTCGCGTTCACCGTGAGCACCGGGGACAATGCCGACAACAGCCAGTACAACGAGTTCCGCTGGTTCATCGACGTGCTCGACGGCGGCCCGCTGCGCCCGGACTCCGGGCAGCTCGGGCAGTACGAGGGCGTGATGGACTGGGCCCGCTACGACGTGCACTACTGGCATCCCGAGGGCACGCCGGACGGCGCCCTGGTGGACCGCCCGCGCGCGCTGCACGGATTCCCGGTGATCCACGGGCTGCTGGAGAAGGCGCTGGCCGAGTTCACCGCCGAGGGGCTGCGGATGCCGTGGTACTCGGCGTACGGGAACCACGATGCGCTGCTGCAGGGCAATCTTCCGCACATCTGGGGCAGCACGGACTACGCGACCGAGGACCACAAGGCCGTGGAGCTGCCCAACGGCATCAGCCTGGTCCGGCTGGCGCTGGATCTGCTGCGCGTCTCGCCGCACGCCATCCGGGAACTGGTGGCCGGCGATTTCCGCACGGTCACTCCGGATCCGGATCGCAGGCCACTGCGGCGTGCCGAGCTGGTGGCGGAGCACTTCCACACGCTCGGCGCTCCGGTGGGGCACGGGTTCACCGAGCAGAACAAGACCGAAGGTACCGCGTACTACGGCTTCGACGCGCCCTGCGCGGACGGATCGAGTGTGCGCTGCCTGGTGCTCGACACGGTCAACCCGGCGGGTGGGGCGAACGGCTCGCTGGACGAGCGGCAGTACCACTGGCTCGAAGCAGAGCTCTACAACGCCTCGTCCCGGTTCCTGGACGAGAACGGGCGGCTGGTGACCGGCCCCGGCGTGGACCGGCTGATCGTGCTCTTCAGCCACCACACCGTGGCGACCATGGACAACTGGCTCACCGACGCGGATCCGGACAAGCACCGGGTACTCGGGCCGAAGATCAGGGATCTGCTGCTGCGCTACCCCAACGTGGTGCTGTGGGTCAACGGGCACACTCACGTCAACGGCGTCGCCCCGTTCGCCCGCCACCCGGATTCCCCGGTGCCCGGCGGGTTCTGGGAGGTGAACACGGCCTCGCATATCGACTGGCCGCAGCAGGCGCGGCTGCTCGAACTGGTCCGCAACGGCGACGGCACGCTTTCGGTCCTCGCCACCGTGATCGACCACGCGGGGCCGGAGCAGCCGTCCTGGGATCTGTCCACGCCGACCGAGCTGGCCTCGCTCTCGCGGGTGCTCGGCATCAACGACTGGCAGCAGCGCGCACGGCCCGAGCCCGGTTCGGACGGCCGGCGCGGGGCGCCCGCGGACCGCAACGTGGAGCTGCTGCTGCCCGCGCCGTTCTAGTCGTGTCTTAGATCGAAAGCGGGCCCCGTCCCCGAGATCGCCGGGTAGGTAGTCCGGGCCCGGCGATCTCCGTACCGGGAGTTTAAGCTGATCGCATGGCGACGACTTTCGACCGCACCCACACCGACGATCTCCTGGCGTTCCTCAAGGCCGCTCCGACCCCGTTCCACGCGGTGGCCGAGGCAGCGGCCCGGCTGGAGAAGGCCGGTTTCGCCCCCCTGTCCGAGGCCGAATCCTGGACCGAGGCCGCGCACGGCGCCCGGTACGTGATCCGCTCGGGCGCCCTCGTCGCCTGGTACCTGCCGCTGGACACCCCGCCGGAGCGGCCGCTGCGGATCCTCGGCTCGCACACCGATTCGCCGAACCTGCGGGTCAAGCCCTCGCCGGACGTGACCACCGAGGGCTGGCGGCAGGTGGCCGTGGAGGTCTACGGCGGGCCGCTGTTCAACTCCTGGCTGGACCGGGACCTCGGGCTGGCCGGGCGGCTGGTGCTGCGCGACGGCTCCGAGCACCTGGTGAACATCGACCGTCCGCTGCTGCGGGTGCCGCAGCTGGCGATCCACCTGGACCGCGGGGTGAACTCGGAGGGGGTCAAGCTCAACCCGCAGCAGCACCTGCGCCCGATCTGGGGCCTCGGCGAGTCGCACGACGGGGACCTGATCGCGTTCCTGGCCGCGGAGCACAACCTGCGGGCCGAGGACGTGCTCGGCTGGGACCTGATGACCTACGACGTCACCGCCCCCTCCTACCTGGGGCGTGACGCGGAGCTGGTGGCCGCCGGCCGGCTGGACAATCTGATGTCGGTGCACGCGAGCGTCGCGGCGCTGGCCGCGGCCGTGACCGACGGGCTCGATCCGCAGGGCCCGATCCCGGTGCTGGCGGCCATGGATCACGAGGAGACCGGCTCTGATTCGGCCTACGGCGCGGGCGGGCCGTTCCTCGAGACGGTGCTCGACCGGCTGTTCGAGGCACGCGGCGGCCGGGCCGAGGCGCGGGCACGGGCGTACTCCGGCTCGGTGGTGGCCTCGGCGGACATGGCGCACGCGGTGCACCCGAACTACCCGGAGAAGCACGAGCCGGGGCACCGCCCGCGGGTCAACGGCGGTCCGGCGCTGAAGGTCAACGCGAATCAGCGTTATGCCACCAACGGCCGCACCCAGGCGATCTGGGCCAGGGCCTGCGCGGCCGCGGGCATCCCGACGCAGTCCTTCGTCTCCCGCAACGACCTGCCCTGCGGCACCACCATCGGCCCGATCACCGCGACCCGGCTGGGCATCGAGACCTTCGACGTGGGCGTGCCGAGCCTGTCGATGCACTCCACCCGCGAGCTGTGCGGCGCGGACGACCCGTGGCGGCTCGCGGCGGCGCTCAAGGCCTTCCTCGAGGTCTGATCAGGGCGGCGACGGCTTCGAGCTCTTCCGCCAGGAAGTTGTAGTCTGCAACTCAAGTTGGTTCCCCGTGGAACCGAGATCCTTGGGCATGAGCAGGGAGCAGAGCGTGGACCGACCGGAGCGGGCCGCCGACGTCTACCGGGAGCTCGCCGTCCTCTCCCGGCGGGCCCGGGCGCTGGGCAGCCGGGTGCACCCGGACCTGTCCCTGGTCGCGTACACGCTGCTCGCGCACATCGCGACCGGCCCGGGAGTGCGCGCCACCGACCTGGCCCGGCACTACAACCTGGACAAGTCCACCGTCAGCCGCCAGCTCGCCGCCCTGGACGAGCTGGGGATGATCGCTCGAGAGGGCGGCGGGCGCGCAGGCCAGGACATCATTCTGACCGCGAAGGGCGAGCAGACCCTCGCGGCCGCCAACGACTCCATGCGGGACACCGTCACCGCACGGCTGGCCGGCTGGAGCGGCGAGGACCTCGAGCGCTTCGCCGGCTACCTGGAGCGCTTCAACGCCCAGGCCAACGAGGAGCCGGGCGGCTGAGCCCGGGGCTCAGCCGCGCAGGATCAGCGGCAGCCGGTCCGGCGCGCCGGCCACGATCCGCAGCGGGATGCCCCAGTCCTGCTGGTGCAGGTGGCAGGCCGGGAACTCGCCGTCGTCGCAGGACGCCGCCTTGGCCGCGACGTGCAGCACGCCCTCGGTCAGTTCCGGGTTCAACCGCAGCCGGTGGGCCGTCTCCACGCTCGCGACCGGGCCGTCGAGCAGCAGCTCGGCCGGCGAGGAGGAGATCTTCACGTAGGTGGAGGGACCGTAGCGGTCGTCCATCTTCTCGCCAGGCGGCGGCTCGAAGACCACCTCGAGCTCGAGCTCGCCCGGGGCCACCTCCGTCGCCGGACGCTGCGTGCGGTACGCCGTCGCCGCGACGTTCAGCGCCTCCTCCGGCAGCTTGACCCGGGTCAGCCGGTGCGCGGCCGACTCGACCACGAGCAGCTCACCCTCCGGGGTCACCAGCGCGTCAGAAGGCTCCTTCAGGCCGGTGATCAGGGTCGTGACAAGGCCGTCCGCGGGGTTGTAGCGCCGCACGGCGCCGTTGTACGTGTCGCTGACGGCGATCGAGCCGTCCGGCAGCACGGTCACGCCGAGCGGGTGCTGCAGCAGCGCCTGCTCGGCCGCTCCGTCGCGCAGACCGAAGTCGAAAAGCCCTTGGCCCACCACGGTTTTCACCACGGCCTCGCCGTCCACGCGCTCGATGTAACGCAGCGCCGAGGACTCCGAGTCGGCGATCCAGATCCGACCGCTCTCGTCCGTGGCGAGACCGGACGGCTGGGAGAACCAGGCCTGCGCCACCGGGCCGTCTACGAGCCCTTCGTTCGTCGTGCCGGCCCAAGGCTCGAGCGTGCCGTCGGCCGGGTCGAAGCTCCACAGCTGGTGGATGCCGGCCATCGCCACCACGACCCGCTCGCCGTCCCACGCCAGGTCCCAGGGACTGGCCTGGGCACGCTCGCGGGTGTCGGCCACGGTGCGCACTTCGCCGCCGTCGAGGTCGATCACGCGCAGCGCGTGGTTGACCGTGTCGGCGACGAGCGCGGTGTGCTTGTCGAGCACCAGCAGGCCCTGCGGCTCGTTGAACTCGGCCTTCTCGGCGCCGCCGTCGAACAGGCCGCGCTCACCCGAGCCGAAGCGCCGCACGACGGTCGCGCCGTCCGCGGCGAGTTCGACGATCGAGTGGTGGCTGGTGTCCGAGACCAGGAAACCGCCGGCGGGCAGCGCGGCCACCTTGCCCGGGAAGCGCAGCTCGGTCGGCTCCGGCTCCGGCGCGACGTACGGGGAGTCGCCACGGCGCAGCGCCCCCTTGGCGTCGAACTGCGCGACCAGCTCGGTCAGCAGCGCGCGCAGGCCGTGCACGTGGCCCTCGCCGGACATCTGCGCCGCGACGTACCCGGCCGGGTCGATCACGGTCAGCGTCGGCCAGGCGCGCACCGCGAAGGCCTTCCACGTGGTCAGATCCGGGTCGTCGAGCACCGGGTGGTGCACGCCGTAGCGCTCGCAGGCGGCGATCAACGCGTCGTGGTCGGCCTCGTGCGCGAACTTCGGCGAGTGCACGCCGACGGTGACCAGCACGTCCGCGAACTCGGCCTCGAGCTCGCGCAGCTCGTCGAGCACGTGCAGGCAGTTGGCGCAGCAGAAGGTCCAGAAGTCGAGCAGGACGATCTTGCCGGTGAGGTCGGGGGCGGAGCCTCCGGTGTTGATCCAACCGCCCCGTCCCACGAGCTGGGGGGCGCGAACGCGAGCATGTGCAGCCATGTGTCTATCTAACCCCACCTGCCTGAGAAGCCATTCCCCGGCTCGTCCATCCCGTCGCCGCCGGCAGGACTCTGCGAAAATGGCGGCCGTGGCCACTCGACTCGAAACCCGATCGGCGCAGCTGTCCCAGCTGATCGAAGCGGCGAACGCAGACCAGCAGCGCCGCATCGCGGACCGGGTGGCCGAGGCCGCCCTGGCCGCCGCGCCGCTGGACGAGCCCCAGCTCGCCGTCCCGCTCGCCGACCTGCGCTCGGGCCGCCGGGGCGCGCCCGCGCTGCGCGACGCCGAGGCGGTGGCGCAACGGCTGGACGAGGTGGCCTGGGACATCCAGGACAGCGTGGACGACGGCACCGCGAGCGTGGCCGACTACGACGTCGCCTACCGCCGGGCCCGAGCCGCGAGCACGCTGGCCTTCGCCCTGAGCCCGGACCCGCGCAAGGCCGCGCTGGAGGCGGCCTACGAGGCTGAAGCGGCCACCGACGACCTACGGCTGATCAGCGGCATCGTCCACGACGTCGTCGGCCCGCCGCGAAAGTGAGCGGCGGGCGCGAGTGAGCGTGCGAGTCAGCGGCGACGGTCGCGCAGCACGGGGAAGCGCTCGCGCGTCTTGGGAACGTAGGCGAAGTCCAGATCCGCGAAGAGCGTCGTCGGCTCGGCGTCGGCCTCGGCCAGCACCTCGCCCCACGGGTCGATCACGGCTGAGTGCCCGGACATCCGCATGCCCGCCTGGGTCCCTGTGGCCGCGCACGCGACGACGTACATCTGGTTCTCGATAGCCCGCGCCCGCAGCAGCGTCCGCCAGTGCTCGAGCCGGCGCTCCGGCCAGGAGGCGACCAGCAGCAGCACCTCGGCGCCGAGATCGACCAGCTCCCGGTGGAGTTCCGGGAACCGCAGGTCGTAGCAGGTGGCGAGGCCGACCGTGGTCAGCACGCTGTCGTCGATGTCGCGCAGCGGGAAGACGGTCGGGTGGTCGCCCGCGGACATGACCGCGGCCTCGCCCTGGTCGAAGCCGAAACGGTAGATCTTGCGGTAGCCGGCCAGCAGCTCGCCCTCGGCGTCGAAGACCAGCGAGGTGTTGAACAGCCTGCCGTCCGGGGTCCGCTCGGCGATCGAGCCGCCGTGCAGCACGATGCCGCAGTCCATCGCCGTCTCGCGCAGCAGTCGGGCGGTCTCGCCGTGCAGCGGCTCGGCTGTGGCCGGCCAGGGCTCGGGGTCGAACGCGCCGTTGAGCCACAGTTCGGGCAGCACGACCAGCTCCGCCCCGTCTTCGGCGGCTTCGTGGACCTTGGCCACGGCCGACTCCCGCGTCGCGGCGAGGTCGCGGTCAAGGTCCACGTCGAGCTGTACCAGGGCTACCTTCATGCCCTCATTACAGCAGCACGGCCGCCGGATCCTCCAGCCCGCGCCCGACTTCGCGCAGGAAGCGCGAGCCGAGTTCGCCGTCGACCAGGCGGTGGTCGAAGGAGAGCGCGAGCGTGGTCACCCAGCGCGGCTTGACCTTGCCCTTGTGTACCCACGGCTGCTGCTTGATCGCGCCGAAGGCCAGGATCGCGGCCTCGCCCGGGTTGAGGATCGGGGTGCCGGTGTCCACGCCGAACACGCCCACGTTGGTGATCGTGACGGTCCCGCCGGTCAGGTCCGCCAGCGGGGTCTTGCCCTCGCGGGCGGTGGCCGTCAGGCCGGCCAGCGCCCCGGCCAGCTCGCGCAGGCCCAGTCGCTCGGCGCCCTTGATATTCGGCACCACCAGGCCGCGCGGGGTGGCCGCGGCGATGCCGAGGTTCACCGAGCCGCGCAGCACGATCTCCTGCGCCGCGTCGTCCCAGGACGCGTTGATCTCCGGGTGCTTGGCCACCGCGCGCACCAGCGCCCGCGCGGTGATCAGCAGCGGGGAGACCTTCAGGCCGGTGAACTCGGGCTGGGCCCGCAGGCGTTCGACCAGCTTCACCGTCCGGGTCACGTCCAGGGTGAGGAACTCGGTCACGTGCGGCGCGGTGAAGGCCGAGGCCACCATCGCGGCCGCGGTCGCCTTGCGCACGCCCTTGATCGGCACCCGCCGGTCCTCGGCGAGCGCCGCCGGAGCCGGAGCGGTCGCCGACACGGCCGGAGCGGCCGGAGCGGCGGCGGCCCGCTCGACCTCCTCGCGGGTGATCACGCCGTCCGGCCGGGCCGGGACGATCGTGGTCAGGTCCACGCCGAGGTCCTTGGCCAGCTTGCGCACCAGCGGCTTGGCCAGCACGTGCGTCGCCGAAGTGGTGACCGTCGCCGTGGCCGCGACCGGCTCGGGCGCCGGGGCCGGCTCGGGCGCGACCGGCGCGACCGGCGCGAGAGCCGGAGCGGGCGCGACACCCGCGCCGGGGCCGCCGGGCGTGCGCCGGGCCCGCCGGGTGGTGGCGGACTCGGCCACGCCGTAGCCGACCAGCACCGGCTCGCGCTTGGCCGCGGGCTCGCCCTGCCCGGGGCCGGGTTCGACCGCGCCGCCCTCGGCGTCGGCGGTCTCTATGGTGATGATCGGGGTGCCCACGTCCACCGTGCTGCCCGGTTCCACCAGCAGTTGCCTGACCACGCCCGCGAACGGGGAGGGCAGTTCCACGGCCGCCTTGGCCGTCTCGATCTCCACCAGGATCTGATTGACCGTCACGCTCTCCCCGACGGCGACCGACCAGCCGAGGATCTCGGCCTCGGTCAGTCCCTCGCCGACGTCCGGGAGGCGGAAGTGCTTGAGCGCCATTGCTTTTTTCCTCTCGCCTCAGAACGCGAACGCGCGGTCGACTGCTTCCAGCACCCGGTCGAGGTCGGGAAGGTAGACCTCCTCGATCCGGGACGGCGGGTAGGGCGTGTGGAAACCGCCCACCCGCAGCACCGGCGACTCGAGCCGGTAGAAGCAGCGCTCGGTGATCTTGGCCGCGAGCTCGGCGCCGAGGCCGAGGAAGACCGGGGCCTCGTGCACGACCACGAGCCTTCCGGTGCGGCCCACCGACTCGGCCACGGCGTCCGTGTCCAGCGGGGAGATGCTGCGCAGGTCGACGACCTCGAGGCTGCGCCCCTCGGCCTCGGCCGCCTTCGCCGCGTCCAGGCAGGTGCGCACCATCGGGCCGTGCGCGGCGAGGGTCAGGTCGGTGCCCGGGCGCACGATCCGGGCCCGGTCGAACGGCGCGGCCGGCTCGGTGGCCGGCAGGTCCAGCTCGGCCTTCTCCCAGTAGCGCCGCTTGGGCTCGAAGAAGATCACCGGGTCGTCGCTGGCGATCGCCTGCTGGATCATCCAGTAGCCGTCCAGCGGGTTCGAGCAGGCCATCACGCGCAGGCCCGCGGTGTGCGCGAAGAGCGTCTCCGGGGACTCCGAGTGGTGCTCGACCGCGCCGATGCCGCCGCCGAACGGGATCCGGATGACCATCGGCATCCGCACCGTGCCCAGCGAGCGGGCCCGGAACTTGGCCACCTGCGTGGTGATCTGGTCGAACGCGGGGAAGACGAAGCCGTCGAACTGGATCTCGCAGACCGGCCGGTACCCGCGCAGGGCCAGGCCCAGCGCGGTGCCGATGATGCCGGACTCGGCCAGCGGGGTGTCGATCACCCGGTCCGGCCCGAAGTCCTTCTGCAGGCCCTCGGTCACCCGGAACACGCCGCCGAGCTTGCCGATGTCCTCACCCATCAGCAGGACCTTCGGGTCCTGCTCCATCGCCCGGCGCAGGCCGGCGTTGATCGCCTTGGCGAGAGTCACCTGAGCCATCTCAGCCCTCCTGTCCGTCGAAGCCGGCGAGGTAGTCGGCCAGGAAGGCGCGCTCCTCGGTGATCTGCGCGTGCGCGTCGGCGTACACGTGGTCGAACATCGAAGTCGGCGAAGGGTCGGGCAGCGCCAGACAGGCCGCGCGGATCTGCGCGGCGAGCTCGTCCGCCTCCCGGTCCACCTCGGCGTAGAACTCCGCGTCGGCCAGGTCCTGCTTGTCCAGGTAGGCCCGCAGGCGCTGGATCGGGTCCTTCTCGCGCCAGGACTCGACCTCCTCGTCGGACCGGTACTTGGTCGGGTCGTCCGAGGTGGTGTGTGCGCCCATCCGGTAGGTGTACGCCTCGATCAGCATCGGGCCCTGGCCGGAGCGGGCGTGCGCCAGCGCGGCCCTGGTCACGGCGAGGCAGGCGAGCACGTCGTTGCCGTCCACCCGCACGCCGGGGAAGCCGAATCCGGCCGCGCGCTTGTACAGCGGCACCCGGAACTGGCGCTCCACCGGCTCGGAGATGGCCCACTGGTTGTTCTGGCAGAAGAAGACCACCGGCGCGTTGTACGAGGCGCCGAAGACGAAGGACTCGAGCACGTCGCCCTGGGAGGAGGCGCCGTCGCCGAAGTAGGCGATCACCGCGCTGTCCGCGCCGTCGCGCTGGATGCCCATGGCGTAGCCGACCGCGTGCAGGGCCTGCGAGCCGATGACGATCGTGTAGAGGTTGAAGTTGTTCTCGTTCGGGTCCCAGCCGCCGTTGTTGACGCCGCGGAACATCCCGAGCAGGTTGACCGGCGGCACGCCCTTGCACCAGGCGACGCCGTGCTCACGGTAGGTGGGGAAGGCGAAATCGTCCGGACGCAGCGCCCGGCCCGAGCCGATCTGCGCGGCCTCCTGGCCGAGCAGCGAGGCCCACAGGCCGAGTTCGCCCTGCCGTTGCAGCGCGGTGCCCTCCGCGTCCACCCGGCGCACCAGCACCAGGTCGCGGTAGAGCGAGCGCGCCTCCTGCGGCGTCACCTCGAGCGGGTAGTCCGGATGATCGATCCGTTCCCCGGCGGGGGTGAGCAGCTGGATGAGTTCGGGCTCGTCGTCGAGCCCGGGGGTCCGGCGGGTACCGCGGCCCTGTGGGGCGCGCTTCGTACTCCCGGATGCGGGGGTGGGGGTGGTGGATTTTTCCACTGCCCTGCGCCCAGTCATGCGGTCTCCCTCATCGTTGGCGAGGACCACGGGGGTCATTCCGAGGTCACGTTACCCACCGGTCACCGGACTATGAAGGGCCGGGACCGCCCGGGGTACCTCAGAAGCCGGATCGCAGGACCTGCAGGACCCGGTCGTTGGCCTCTTGCTCGCCAATTGTCACACGGACCCCGTCGTGCCCGTACGGCCGTACCGAGACGCCGACGGCTTCGCAGGCGTCGGCGAAGGCGCCGGAGCGTTCGCCCAGGCGCAGCCAGAAGAAGTTCGCCTGGCTGGGCACCACCTCGACGCCGAGCCGGCCCGGCAGGTCCATCGCGCGCAACTCGGCGAAGACCCGGTCGCGTTCGACCACCAGCGCGGCGACCCGCTCCAGCAGCGCGTCCTGGGCCCGCAGCGAGGCCACCGCCGCGGCTTGCGCGACCAGGTTCACCCCGAACGGCACGGCACACGCGCGCAGCGCCTCCGCCACCGGCTCGTCCGCCACCGCGTAGCCGATGCGCAGCCCGGCCAGGCCGTAGGCCTTGGAGAAGGTGCGCAGCACGCAGACGTTGCTCCGTCCGAGCGAGAGCTCGATGCTGTCCGGGAAGCTCTCGTCCCGGACGAACTCGACGTACGCCTCGTCCAGCACCACCAGCACGTCCGCGGGCACCCGGTCGAGGAAGCGCTCGAGCTCGTCCCGGCCGATCGTCTCGCCGGTCGGGTTGTTCGGGTTGCACACCAGGATCAGCCGGGTCCGGTCGGTGATCGCCTCGGCCATCGCGTCGAGGTCGTGCGTCTCGTCCGGCTTGAGCGGCACCGCCACGGAGGTGGCCCCGACGATCTGCACCACGATCGGGTAGGCCTCGAAGGAGCGCCAGGCGAAGACCACCTCGTCGCCGGGGCCGGAGGTCGCCTGCACCAGCTGCTGGAGCACGCCGACCGACCCGGTGCCCACGGCCACCCGCTCCGGGCCGACGCCGACGAACGCGGCGATCTCGGCGATCAGCTCGCTCGAGCCGAAGTCCGGGTACCGGTTGACCTGCCCGGCCGCCGCGACCGCGGTCTCGAGCACGCCGGGCAGCGGAGGGTAGGGGTTCTCGTTGGAGGAGAGCTTGAACGCGGTGCCCTCGAACGTGGCGGCCGGCTTGCCCGCCTTGTACGCCGGAAGCCCGGCGATCTCCTGGCGAATCCTGACGTCGGCCACGTCGCGCTCCTCAATCCTTCACTGCCCTGTGGGGCACAGCGTACGGCCCCGAAGCCGACGAGGAAATCGAGGATCATGGAACGGGCGTACGACACGCGGGCCGCCCCCGCGGCGTCACCTCGGCCGGAGCAGCGATTCGGCCGCGTCGGCCAGGTGCCGGGTCGCTCGGGCGGACCAGCGCAGGTCCGGCGAGCGCAGCACCGCGAGCAGCTGCTCCGGACGCACCACGATCGCCCCGCCCATCACCCGCGGCGTGCCGGTAAGCCCGTCGGCGTGCACGGCCAGCACGCACGAGATCGTCACCACGCCGACCTCCTCGTCCGCGGCGGCGGCCACGCTCAGCGCCTCGCCGAGGGTCTGGGCGTGCGCGACCATCTCGGTGAGCGCGGCCCCTTGGTGGACGTGGTTGACGTAGAGCTCGGTGCCGAGCAGCCGCACGTCGAAGCCGCGCCACTCCTTGGAGTCCACCAGGAAGACACCCCGGGGAGTGACGACCAGATGCTCGACCTCGAAGGGGTCGGCGCTAGCGCCGAAGTAGCGGTCGTTGATGGTGTGTCCGCCGCCGCGCACCTTGAGCATCTCCAGGGTGCGCGCGGTGCTCGACTCAGCGGCCGCCCGGGCCTTGATCCGGTCCAGCGACTCCGGCCGCTGGAACGCCACGTCCATCACCGCGGCCAGCGCCAGCACCGCCACCAGCACCCCGAAGAACGCGAAATGGGTGCCGATCCCGGCCAGCAGGCCGAACGCCACCGCCGCCGGAGCCCACCAGAGCGCGGAGAGGAACACCGCGCGTCGCCGCCGCGCCGCCCACTGGCGGCGTCCGTCCTCGTACTCGGAGCGCAGGAACGACCCCGCCGTCCTCGCGCCGCTCTCGCCCGCTCCTAGCCCCGGCACGCCGCCCGCCTCCTTCAGCCCATGGCCGCTCGCACACCGGTGGCGCGATGCCGACCGGGCGGCGGGGGAACACGCTATCGCGGTACCCGGATTCGGGGCGGGTATACCGCTGTGCGGCCTCCTGCCGTTACCCTCGCATTCATGATTGACCAGTCGGCTTACGCGGTCGGGGACGTCCACGGCTGTCTCGCGCCCTTGCGCGAGGCGCTGGCCCGGGGCGGCTTCGTGGACGGAGACGACCGCTGGATCGCCGGGAACACCCGGCTCTGGTTCCTCGGCGACCTGACCGACCGCGGCCCGGACGGGGTCGGCGTGATCGAACTGGTGATGAGCCTGCAGGAACAGGCCGGCGAGAGCGGCGGCGAGGTCGGCTGCCTGCTCGGCAACCACGAGCTGATGCTGCTCGCCGCGCACCTGCCGGCCGCCGTGCCGGCGCGCCCGGGCGAGACCGACGCGGCCCGGCGGCTGTTCTGGGAGCGCTGGACCGGCAACGGCGGCAAGGAGAGCGACTCGGCCCGGCTGACGCAGCGCCACCTCGCCTGGGTCTCCGGGCTGCCGGCCATGGCCCGGATCGGCGAGCACCTGCTCATGCACGCCGACACCCTTGGCTACCGCGGCTACGGCTCGAGCGTGGAGGAGGTCAACGCCCGGGTCGCCGAGATACTGACCGAACCGGTGCGGCTGGCCCAGATCGACGAGCTGACGCACATGATGACCAAGCGCTTCGCCTTCGCCTCGGACGACGGCGAGGCCGCGCGCGAGTTCCTCGGCGAGTACGGCGGCCGGCAGATCGTGCACGGGCACTCCCCGGTGCCGCTGCTGCTGGGCAAGGACCCGCAGGAGGTGACCGGCCCGCTCGTGTACGCCGGCGGCTACGCGGCGAACTTCGACACCGGCACCTTCCTCGGCGGACCGTGCTTCGTCGCCCCGCTGCCGACGGTGCCGCGCGATTAGGTCCTGGAGGCTGCCGCCGGCCTCAGCCGACGGGGCTTACGCCGCCTGCTGGTGCCCGGTCTCGGCCTCGGTCTGCGGGAGGGTGAAGCCGAGCCTGACCGGATCCCAGATCAGCTCGCACAGGGCCCGGTAGAGCCGCTGGCGCTCGGTGATGGACGTGATGCCGAAGGTGTGCGGATACGGCCGGAACAGCTCGGTCAGCCCGTGCCGCACCATGAACCGGCGAAAGCCCGGATTGCGTTCGTAGCACAGCGGATGCAGCGACTTGGCCAGCAGGTTCTGCGCCCGGTAGTGCTCGGCCTTGAGCGAGAACGGGTCGTCCCGGAACGCCGCGTTGATCTCCTTCGGCAGCAGCAGCAGCGCGCCGAAGCGGTTGCGCACCGAGCGGAAGCGCTCCGGCGTGCCGACCTCCTCGGCGTACGGGCCGAAGTGGTCCGCCCAGATGTGCTCGATCTCGTACGGCCGGCCGGTCGGACCGAAGCCCAGGTACTCGGCGATCAGGTCGGGCTGGCCGCAGCAGGACTCGAGGAACCCGGTCATCCGGGCCAGCAGGTAGCGCACCTGCCGGCGGTTGTCCGAGCGCAGCCCGAAGGTCTCCAGGCCGGTGAATCCGTGCTCGATCTTGCCGATCTCCACGGTCAGCAGCGCCCGCACCTCGTCCACCGTGCCCGCCTCGCGCAACGGCATGATCAGACCGCTTATCGACGACGCCAGATCCGCGGAGTGCAGTGACGCGTAGTTCGCCATCCGCCGGGCTATCAGCAGATCGCAGAACGCCGCGACCAGCCGGCTCTTCTCCCGGAACGCCGCGTCGGTGTCGTTCGGCCCGATCGCGGCCATGATCAGCACCAGCTGCGCGCCGAAGCCGTTGGCGGCGTTGTAGAACACCGGCTCGAAGCCGCGCACCGGTGCCGCGCTCGCCTCGACCAGGCTGCGGTAGCGGTCGGCCAGCGGCCTGATGGTGTCCCGGATGAACACCCGGTAGTCGCGGGCCCGGTGCAGCCCGAGCGCGTCCGGGTTCTGCCGCACCCACTCGTGAAAAGCTTTTCCGATGCGTTCCGCGGTCGCCTGGTCGGTCGGCGCGTAGCGGGCGCGCAGCACGGTCTTGACGAAGTCGCCGGGCGCCTGGTCGTCGGTGACCGCGAGCGCCGACATGGTGCGCCGCCACACCGCGTTCAGGGCGCTGTGATCCTTGTCGGCCCGGGAGAGCAGGAACGACTTGAGCAGGTCCAACGGCGTCAGCCGGGCCCCGCGGTCGTTCATCGACTCGAAGATCTCCCAGCCGTGGTCCCGGTCCCTGGCCGAGATCTCCACCAGGAACACCCGCTCCAGCAGCCAGTCCACGAAGTACGGCAGGGCCCTGCCGCGCAGGCCCGCGGGCAGGTCCTCGACCAGGTCCCGGTAGCGCTGGCACATGTTGCGCACGGCCAGCGGCGTCTGCTCGGTCACCGGATAGTCGCGCCCGGCCCGCAGCTGACGCAGGGCCGGCTCGCGTTCGTCCACGTGCACGGTGAACGTGGGCACGCCGTACTGCACGGTGCAGATCATCTGGTCCAGCACGGCCGCGCCGGCGTGCTCGTCCGCCTCGGTGAGCAGATGCCGCAGCCGGATCAGCAGGAGCAGCAGGGTGGTGAACCGCTGCTGCCCGTCGACCAGGAAGGACATGCCCGGCACCGGATAGGTGACGAACGGGCCGAGGAAGTAGGGCCGGTAGTCGGCCACGTCCGCCCGCTCGTGGTCCGGATGCCACTGCTCGAGGAAGCGTCCGGCCAGGTCGTCGAGCAGGTCCGTGACGTGCGTGCGGTTCCAGTCGTACTCGCGCTGATAGTGTTCCAACCCGTAGCGGCGGCCGGTGAACAGTTCCCGGACCGAATGCCCGCGTCCGTCGATTCGCTCCTGAGCCTGCTTTGCCACGATGTACCGTCCCCCGAAAAGGACCGTGCGCGCCGGGCCCCGACACGCGAGGAGTCGCGCGCTTCGGTGGCGTACGGATGGCTCCGCCGCGCGCCCAACGCGCCTTGAGTTGACCCGCTTCCTGCCCCAGTGCGCCCCTTGTCCGCGCTGTCCATTGGGCATGTGCCCTGATCAGGAAGCTGGAAAACCCAACGGAAAGCCACGGTTTCGTGTCATCCACGGATGAGTCGGGCAACCAGCGCGGTCCATCCGGTCTGGTGGGAGGCCCCCAGCCCGCGTCCGGTCTCCCCGTGGAAGTACTCGTGGAACCACGGCCGCTCGGCCCAGCGCGGGTCGCCTTGGAAGAGCTCTGCCTCGCCCAGCACCGGTCGCCGCCCGTGCTCGTCCGGCCGGAAGATGTCGAGCAGGCCCTCGCGCAGCTCCCCCGGCAGCTTGCGCCGATCCGTGCGCAGCACCACCTGGCCGTCCAGCGCCCGCAGCACCCGCTCGACCGTCTCGATCAGCAGGTAGTTCATCGGCATCCAGATCGGCCCGCGCCAGTTGGAGTTGCCGCCGAACAGCCCCGAGGTGGACTCCCCGGGCTCGTAGTCCACCCCGGCGTGCACCCCGGCCACCTCCACCTCGAACGGGTGGTCGCGGTGGTAGCGGGAGAGCGAGCGCAGCCCGTAGGGCGAACGGAACTCCTCCGGGTCGGCCACGCGGGCGAGCACCCGGTCCGCCTGGTCCACGTCGACCAGCGAGAAGATGAGCCCGCCGTCGTCCCGGAACCGGGTGACCGCGCGCATGTACTCCGGCCGGCGCGTGGTGAACTCGACCAGGTGCCGGGCGAAGCGCGGCAGCCGGCGCATGGTCTCCGGCGAGATCGGCAGCATCGCCAGCAGCGGCACCAGTCCGACCATCGAGCGCACCCGCATGGTGACGGCGGTCCCGTCCGGGCAGCGCAGCCGGTCGTAGAAGAACCCGTCGTCCTCGTCCCACAGGCCGCCGTCGTTGATGGCCGCCGCGATGTACGCGTAGTGCTCGGCGAACTTGCAGGCCATCTCCTCGTAGATGGGGTCGCGCAGAGCCAGCTCGACCGACATCTCCAGCATGGACAGGCAGAAGAAACCCATCCACCCCGTCCCGTCGGACTGCTCCAGCACCCCGCCCACCGGCAGCTTGGAGCGGTCGAAGGCGCCGATGTTGTCGAGGCCGAGGAATCCGCCCTCGAAGATGTTGTTCTCCCCGTCGTCCTTCCGGTTGACCCAGTAGGTGAAGTTGAGCAGCAGCTTGTGGAAGCAGGCGCGCAGGAAGTCGACGTCCTCGCCGGCCGCCCGGTAGACCGCCAGCGCGGCCCAGGCCAGCACCGGCGGGTTCATGTCGTTGAAGTCCCACTCGTAGGCGGGCAGCAGGCCGTTGGCGTGCTGGTAGCGCTGGGACAGGAAGGTGTAGAGCTGCTCCTTCGCCAAGCCGGGGTCGATCCCGCTGACGGCCACGCAGTGGAAGGCGAGGTCCCACGCCGCGAACCAGGGGTACTCCCAGGGGTCCGGCATGATGAACACGTCGCGGGCCCACAGGTGGCTCCAGTCGGCGTTGCGATCGTGCGCCCGGTGCTCGGGCGGCAGCGGCTGCGCTGGATCGCCCTCGAGCCAGCGGTGGACGTCGTAGTGGTAGAACTGCTGCGCCCAGACGAGCCCCGCGTACGCCTGCCGCAGGATCCGCGCGTCCGTCGCTGACGCGCCCGAAGGCGCGACGGAGGCGTAGAACTGGTCCGCCTCGGCTTCGCGCGAAGCCAGGCACTCGGTAGTCGCGGCGAGGTCCGGCAGCTCGTCCACGGCCTCCGTCAGGGCCAGGTGAAGGGTCTGTGTCTCCCCCGGACCGAGCGAGAGGACGTAGTGCAGCGCGCCCTTCGTCCCGGTGCCCTCCGGATTGACCGTGGCCGCTCCGGAGAGGACGTGGTCGCCGATGCCGTCCTTCGGATACGCGGAGGCGTTCGAGGCGCCCGCGCCGTAGAGGAGCTCCGCGTTGGTCTCGTTGTCGCACACCAGCGGCTCGGGGGAGAGCCTGGAGACGTCGGTGAGGGTGATCGACGCGAAGTGCGGGTGCCGAGCGGTGAGCATGCCTTCCGAGCCGACCACGCCGACCAACCCCGAGTCCACCGCGTCCTCGATGTCCGCGGCACGCCCCCAAGCCCACATGTTGCGCAGCCAGAGGTGCGGGAGCACGTGCAGCGTGGCCGGATCCGGTCCGCAGTTGGTCACCGTCACGCGGATGGCGTAAGCATGCGGCGAGGCCTTGGCGTAGTCCGCCGTGATCGCGAAGTACCGGTCCTCGTCGAAGACGCCGGTGTCTACGAGCTCGAACTCAGCCTCGTCCTTCGACCGCCCCGCGTTCTCCGCGCGCAGCCGAGCGTAAGGGAATTCGGCCTGCGGGTAGTGGTAGCGCCAGGAGAGCCAGGAAGCGGTGGGAGTCGCGTCCTCATACCACCAGTAGTCCTTGGCGTCCTCGCCGTGATTGCCCTCGGCGTTGACGAGTCCGAAGGCGCGCTCCTTGAGGATCGGGTCGCGTCCGTTCCAAAAGGCAAGGGCGAAGCACCAGTCCTGGTTCCGGTTGCACAGACCGGCCATGCCGTCTTCGCTCCAGCGGTAGACCCGCGAGCGTGCGTGGTCGAACGGGAAGTACGACCACGCGTCCCCATCTGCGCTGTAGTCCTCACGGACGGTTCCCCACGCCCGCTCGGACAGGTACGGCCCCCAGTCGCGCCACGGAGCCGTACCCTCGTCGGCCCCCGTGAGCCGTTCGTGCTCGCTGTGCTCGGAAGTTTCAGCCACGGCTCAAGTGTGCCGTGGGTCGTGCGTGACCGCTCGCGGAGCGGCCAGGTCAGACAGAGACCGAGACAGTCTCGGTGTCAGGCACGCCCGCCTGGTTGAAGCAAGCCAGACAGGCAGTCACGGTCTTCGGCGCCGGCGCATGCCCGGGCGCCAGAACGGCACCGACTGCCAGCAAGCCGAGCAGGGCTATACCAGTCAGCCCGCTACGAAAGTTGTTAAACCTGGACATCTCCACCCTCAAAATCGCGTCGCTCGAGTGCAATCGCCGCTTACCGGCCGCGATGAGCGTACTCGTCCACCTCCGAGCATGCTTTCCAGCTGGCCGCCCAACTATAGTCAGTATGCTTTCACCTGCACCGGGCCGGAAGACTCCGGCCTGGCATGTAGGTGCCATGAAGCTAACTGCCAGGGCATACGATGCCGTCAGATCGATGGTGACGGGGCTGCGCGATGGCAGAGCCGACTAAGGAGTCGAGACAGCGATGGCCGACGTGTCTGGCAACATGGGGGAGCAGGTCCTCCAAGCTCTCGGGCTCGACCCTGTGAGCATTCAAGTCTATCTGGCCATGCATTCCACCCCCGGCGCCGATGCCGAGCAACTCGCGGAGAAGCTCAGGCTGCAGGTCGCCGAAGTGATCGATGCCCTCGACGACCTCGCCGATCTCACCTTGCTCCGCCCCGGACTCGCGCCCAACGGCCGCCTCCGCCCCGTGTCCATCGAACGAGCCATGCACACGCTGCTGCGCCAGCAGTCGGATCAGCTGACGGCGCAGGCGGATGCGTTGCGCTCGCTCCAGTCCGCGATGGACGAGATGGTGACCCAATCGGTGGGCTCCAACGTCCTGCGAGAGGTCGACGTCGAGGCTGTGAGCGGCGCCGAGATGATCCAGACCAGGATCGAGGCCACGTTCGTGCACGCGCAGGAGAGCGTCTACTCCATGCTGGACGGCGGCCCGCTGCGCAAAGAAACCCTCGACGCCGCGCGGCAGGTCGATCAAGAGACGTTGGAGCGTGGACTGCGGGTACGCGCGCTCTATCAGAGTTCCATACGCGGGGACCGTCGCACGATGGACTACATACACTGGCTCACTGAGCTCGGCGCGGAAGTCAGGGTAGCCCCCGTCATTCCGATGCGCATCATCTTGATCGACCGCACGGCCGCCGTGGTGGGCCATGTCCAGAAAAGCCTGCCGTACGAGATGTTCGTGATCCGCGAGCCCGGAATTCTCAGCCCGCTCCATGAGTACTTCAAACTGAGCTGGGCGGCTGCGGAACCGCTGATGCAGCCCGACGTGAAGGAGGCGAGTCCCGAAGCCCCGCCGACCAGCCAGGAACTCGCGCTCCTGCAACTGCTCGCCTCCGGAAGCATCGACGAGGCCGCCGCGAAGAAACTGGGGATGTCGGTCCGGTCCGTCCGCAGAATCATGGCGGATCTGATGGAGCGACTCGGAGCGACGAGCCGCTTCGAGGCCGGGCACAAAGCGACCAAGCGGGGTTGGCTCTGAGGGGAAGCCTTCGTTCGGGAGGCAGTGAAGCCTGCCGCCCTGGGCGGGGCCAGTGTGGGCCCGTGGCCCCGCCACAGGGGTTCAGGCAGCGGCTTCGCGAGGCCGCGCCGAGGGCCGGGAATCTGGTGGGGGATCCGGCTCGTGACACCGAGTCTGCCCTATCCGGTCAGGGCTTCTGAAGGGGTTGGTGCTGGCATGACCCTGCCCGGCAACATGCTGCCAGCGGATTCCGTGACCTGCGCTTTCGCAGGATTCTGAAGGTCGGCGCACTTGCATGCGCAAAAGAATCAGGGCTCGCACCGCCAGGTGCGAGCCCTGAAGCCGGTCAGCGGCACCTTCGTGCCAGTCGGCTTTAAGAAACCGGTGCCGTGGCGGCCTGCTCGACCACAGCGGCCTCCGCGGCCCCGTCGCCGTGCCGGGTGCGGATCTCGTGGGTGATCTTCATCGAGCAGAAGTGCGGGCCGCACATGGAGCAGAAGTGCGCCTGCTTGGCCGGGGCGGCCGGCAGGGTCTCGTCGTGGTACGCGCGGGCGGTGGCGGGGTCGAGGGCCAGGTTGAACTGGTCCTCCCAGCGGAACTCGAACCTGGCGTCGGACAGGGCGTCGTCCCACGCCTGCGCGCCGGGGTGGCCCTTGGCCAGGTCGGCGGCGTGGGCGGCGATCTTGTAGGCGATCATGCCCTGCTTGACGTCTTCGAGGTCGGGCAGGCCGAGATGCTCCTTCGGGGTGACGTAGCAGAGCATCGCGGTGCCGTACCAGCCGATCATGGCCGCGCCGATGGCCGAGGTGATGTGGTCGTAGCCGGGGGCGATGTCGGTGGTGAGCGGGCCGAGCGTGTAGAAGGGGGCGTCGTCGCACAGCTGCTTCTGCAGGTCGACGTTCTCCTTGATCTTGTGCATCGGGACGTGCCCGGGGCCTTCGATCATCACCTGCACGTCCAGGGCGCGGGCGATCCGGCCGAGTTCGCCGAGGGTCTCGAGTTCGGCCAGCTGGGCGCGGTCGTTGGCGTCGTAGATCGAGCCGGGGCGCAGGCCGTCGCCGAGCGAGTACG
Organism: Actinospica robiniae DSM 44927; assembly: GCF_000504285.1. Taxonomy (NCBI): domain Bacteria; kingdom Bacillati; phylum Actinomycetota; class Actinomycetes; order Catenulisporales; family Actinospicaceae; genus Actinospica; species Actinospica robiniae. Next base: position 5,848,798 of record NZ_KI632511.1, read on the forward strand.
TCACGTCGTACTCGCGCAGGATCTCGGTGAGCTCCTCGAAGTGCTCGTAGAGGAAGTTCTCCCGGCGGTGCGCCATGCACCAGGCGGCCAGGATGGAGCCGCCGCGCGAGACGATGCCGGTCTTGCGCCGGGCGGTGAGCGGAACGTAGTCGGCGCGCACGCCCGCGTGCACCGTCATGTAGTCCACGCCCTGCTCGCACTGCTCGACGACGGTCTCCCGGTAGACCTCCCAGCTGAGCTCCTCGGCCCTGCCGCCGACCTTCTCCAGAGCCTGATAGATCGGCACGGTGCCGACCGGGACCGGGCTGTTGCGCAGGATCCACTCCCTGGTCTGGTGGATGTCCTTGCCGGTGCTCAGATCCATGATGGTGTCCGCACCCCACCGGGTGGCCCAGACCATCTTCTCCACCTCGTGCTCGATCGAGGAGGAGACGGCCGAGTTGCCGATGTTGGCGTTGACCTTGACCAGGAAGGCCTCGCCGATGATCATCGGCTCGATCTCCGGGTGGTTGACGTTGGCGGGGATCACCGCACGGCCGGCGGCGACCTCCTCGCGCACCTTGTCCGGGCTCACGCCCTCGCGCAGCGCGATGAACTCCATCTCGGCCGTGATCTCGCCGCGGCGGGCGTAGCCGAGCTGGGTGGGCGCCCCGGATCCGGCCCGGGCGGCCCGTTCGGCCGTCCAGGGGGCCCTGAGCGCGGGCAGGCCGGCCCGGACGTCGGTGCGCAGATTCTCGTCCGTGTACGGGCCCGAGGTGTCGTACAGCAGGATGCTGCCACCCGTGCTGAGCACGACCTCGCGCATCGGCACCCTGAGGGTGCCGTGCGCATCGGTGAGGTAGGTCTTGCGAAGAACGTTCGTCGGAGACAAAGCAGCCACGGCTGCGCTCACACTCCCTACGCCGGCATTACCCGGACAGGTTCATGCGGTCGGCGTATCGCCCTCTCAGCCCGGATCCGCCCCGAGCTCCCGCGGATGTTCGATTGTCTCCGTCAGCGTAGCGCGCCGACCCTCCCGGGGACACGAGGGTCCCGTCGCTCGTCGGCGCGCATCGGCGATATCAGAAGTCGCGCTTCTTCTGCAGCTGCCGACGACGGTAGGCCGGGATCGACATCATGAAGCGGTGGTAGCCGACGTACAGCGCCCCGACCGCGACCGCGCCGATGGCGATGAACAGCAGGGAGTGCAGCGCCCAGCTGATGACCGATACCACGATCGATCCGACGATGAAGACTCCGGCGACCACTAGGACCGCCTTCAACCAGAACGGCATCTCGCTTTCCCTACCCCTTCGAATCTTTCCTGCGTCCTTGATGGGAGAACGACCGGCAGGCCGCCTTCGTTCCCTCTGACATCCACGATATATCGCGTTCTCCGTTCGCGCCAGCAGGTACATACCCACGTCGCTGAGCAGGACGAACCTGACGCAGGCCAGGGAGCGGCCACCTGGACGGCGCAGAGGGGAGGCGCGGGGCGGACGGCCGCGTGGGCGACGCGGGGCTGCGGGACATGCGCGAAGGCGCGCAGCGCGGCGTCAGCGCCGCCGGGACGTGCGGGCGGCCGCGGGAAAGCACCGAAGGGAGCCGTGCCCACCACACGGCTCCCCTGGATGCGCTTTAGCCCGCCGGCTCATCGAACGACGATCCGGCGGGCTGGAGGAGCGTGAAGGGTTCTCTAGGCCTTCTTGGCACGAGAGGCGGTCTTCTTCGTCGCGGCCTTCTTCGCCGGACGCGTCACCGCCTTCTTCGCAGGGGCCTTACGGGCCGGACGGGCCGCGGGGGCCTCGACCGATTCCGCGAAGGACGCCTTGCCTTCCGCGAAGGCGCCGCGGCACTTCTCGAGCAGCTTGCGCAGCGTGGCCTGGTCGGTCTTGGACAGCTGGCCCGCCAGCAGTCCCTCGACCTCCTCGACCTTCTTGTCCGCGCGCGCCAGCAGGCTCTTGCCGCTGCGGGTGATGGTGGTCTCCATCGCCCGGCCCTGACCGGGCACCGTGCGGCGCTCGATCAGACCCTTCACCGTGAGGTTCCCCAGCACCGTGGTCATCGTCTGCGGCGTGACCAGGCATTGGCGGGCGAGTTCCGCACCGCTGATGCCCGGCGTCTCAGCGATCACCAAAAGCGCCGAGTACTGCGGGACTGTCAGACCCATGGGTCGCAGCACCGCGTCCTTAGCTCCGGAGAGCTCTTGCTCAAGGCTCTTGACCACGTGGCCGAGCCGGTCATCCATTGCTGTCATAGCGTCGATCATATCCTGTGTCGCACAAAATGCCCGTTTTTGCGTCGGGCCCTGACGCGTACGGGTGATACACAGCGCCCTGCGAGCGCCACCCGGGTTGTGTGCAACAGCTTGCCACAGGTTCTCGACCGCAGGGTGCGGATTGGGGCAACATTCGCCCATGAAGAAATTCGTCATCAAGATCGGCGTGAACGCGGTGGCACTGTGGGTGGCCTCGCTGATACTCAAATCGGGCATCACCTTCGACCAAGACGGGGGGTCCAAGGCGCAGCTGGTCGGGACGGTGCTCCTCGTCGCCGTCATCTTCGGCTTGGTCAACACGTTCATCCGTCCGGTGGTGAAGCTTCTCGGCTTCGGCCTGATCGTGCTCACCCTGGGCCTGATCACCTTCGTGATCAATGCTCTGATGCTGTTGTTGACCTCTGCCATCTGCTCGCACTTCGCCGTGCACTTCCACGTGAAGAACTTCGTCTCCGCGCTCATCGGTTCGCTCATCATCACCGTGGTCTCGATGGTGCTGCACGCGGTGCTGCCGGAGGACAAGAAGTGAGCAAGCCCACAGCGGCCCCGGGCCGCGGCCGAGCGGCGGGCCGCTGATCGCCGCCGCGCGGATCCGTACTACCGTTGCCTGGCAGACTTCGAAGTGTGCCCGGTCGCGGCCACACCGCACGGCTTAAGCGAGGGAACCAACGGTGACAACCGCGGGAGCGAGGACGCTGACGTCCGCGTGCACGGCAGGGCCCACCCGCACGCGGCCAGCCCCGCGCCGAGCGCCGGGCCCGCGATGATCGGCGACCAGGTCGCCGCCGTCCTGGGCGCGAAGGTGGCCGGCGTGACCGCGCTCGGCACCGGTGCCGGCGGCAGCGGTGTCTACCGCGTCTCCCTGCTGTCCGGGGAGACCGTGTTCGCCAAGTCCTACCAGGGGGACGCGCCGGGCTTCCTGGCGGCGGAGGCCGCGGGCCTGCGCTGGCTGCGCGAGGCCGACGGGGCACCGGTGCCCGAAGTGCTCGGCGAGTGCGAAGACCTGCTGGTCACCACCTTCATCACCCCCGGACGTCCCACTCCGGCGGGCGCCGAGGAGTTCGGGCGCGAGCTCGCCACCATGCACGCCCGCGGGGCGCAGTCCTTCGGCGCCTCCTGGCCCGGGTATATCGGGGCTCTGTCGATGGACAACACAGAGTCCGACGACTGGCCCACCTTCTACGCCGAACGCCGGGTCCTGCCGTATCTGCGGGCCGCGGTGCGCCGCGGCGCGATGGACGCGGAGCAGGCCTCGGCGGTGGAACGCGTGTGCGGCCGGATCGAGGAGATCGCCGGAGCGCCCGAGCTGCCGGCCCGGCTGCACGGGGATCTGTGGGCCGGCAACGTGCAGTGGGATGTCAGGGGTCGAGGCTGGCTGATCGACCCGGCGGCGCACGGCGGGCACCGGGAGACCGATCTGGCCATGATGGCGCTGTTCGAGCCGCCGCTGCTCGAGACCATCATCGCCGCCTACGACGAGGTGCACCCGCTGGACGACGACTGGCGCGAACGGGTGGCCCTGCACCAGCTGCACCCGCTGTTGGTGCACGCGTCGCTCTTCGGCGGCTCCTACGGGGCTCAGGCGGTCGCGGCCGCGCGGCAGTACCTGTGACGGGTCCGGCCCGGCGCCCGCGCCGGCGAAGTGCCCCTGTGTGACGTCGCCGCCACCCGGCGCCATCGTTTTGACCTGCCCGTACTCCGCCGATGCCTCGATCAGGACACGATTCGGACGCGGACGGGCAAAAGCTGTGCCATGGCAGGTACAGCGAACGGACGAGCACCGATTAGAGTGGCGGCTCGGTGGGGCTCGAGCCGGATCGAGGCGGTCCGGCGGAATTACGAGGAGCTTGCCCAATGGAGTACTGCAATCAGTGCGGCGAACTGGTAGAGGGGCGCTTCTGCCGCATGTGCGGCGCGGCGACGGCCGTGGCGACCGCCCAGGCGGCGGTTTCGACCGCGGGCGCGGCAGCCGGCTACCAGGACGGCTACGGGCACGGCTACGGCGCCCCTGTGGCCTACGCACCGGCCGGTGAGGCGGAATCGACCCAGCACTTCGCCGCCGGCTCGCTCTACGAGGCGCCCGCCACGGCGCCGATCCCGAGCACCCCGGCCGAGTTCGACGGCTTCTTCCGGTCCGAGGACGGCACACCGTCACCGCACTCGTACACCCAGTTGCTTCCGCCGGTGCCGCGCGACTACCGGATGGACCCGCCGGAGGGCTCCCGCGTCCCGCCGCAGCCTCCGGTCCACGACCAGGGCCCCGACGAGGACGAGGAGGACGCCCGGCACCGCCGCCTGCTCATGTACGGCACGCTCGGCGCGGTCCTGCTCGCCGCGGCGATCATTCTGGGCATGCTCGCCATCGGCGGCAACAAGGATCCGGGCGTGACCGCGGACGCCGGCGCCACCTCGACCTCCAGCACCGGACAGAGCCCCGCTCCGTCCGCCACCGGCAACGCCGGGCAGGTCGTGGTGCCGACGGAGAGTGCGGGCACGACGCCGACCACCGCGCCCCCGGCGGCGCCCACCACCAGCGCGGCCGGCAGCTTCAGCGGCGACAACCTGCCGCTCGGCCCCGGCTCGCACGGATCGCTGGTCAGCTACGTGCAGCGGCGGCTGCAGGAGCTCGGCTACTACCACGGCCCGATGTCAGGGAACTTCGATCAGACGACCGCCGCGGCGGTGCAGCAGTTCCAGGGCGCCGCGGGCGTCACCGGCGACCCGGCGAGCACGGTCGGTCAGCACACGATGGTCGCCCTGATCGCGGCCGGCAAGACGCCGGATCTGCACACCGGCAGCCGGTCCGCCGACGTGAGCCGGCTCGACCAGGCGCTCAACGAGGCGCTGGGCACGCACATCCAAGCCTCGAACCGCTTCAACGCCAACACGACCCAGGAGGTCATGCGCTACCAGGCCGCGGTCGGGCTGCCGCCGACCGGCCAGGTCGACGCGGCGACCTGGGCCAAGCTGCAGAGCGGGGCGCTTTAGGGAGCGGGGCGGCGGGCGCGGCGGGATCCGCGGATGTCAGCCGTCGAGCCCGGCCGCGGCGACCAGACGGTCGCGCTCGGCCTGGTCGATGGCGGTCCAGCGGGTCGCGCGGATCGCACCCTCGAGCGCCAGCAGGGTGTGCACGCACTCCTCCGGCGGTGTCTGCGCGGCGATCAGCTGCCAGACCTCGAGCGCGCCCTGCCGCTTGAGCTGCTCGAGCGTCTCGACCCCGGCCGCGCGCAGCCTCGCCGAGAGCACCGGCCCGATGTTGACGGCCCGGTCTATCGCCAGTCCGTGGATGACAGTTCCCACCGAAACTCACCCTCTGCCCGATCCCGCGCTGACGCGTGCTGGAGAAAACATTCCTTAGACGGTGCCTCCACCTTCGCCCGCGATCGCCGCGACGGCCACCCGAATCGGCCTTGCGGGTCACGTCCCGTCATACCCGGGCCGCACTCCGCTCACTTTGTATCGATCGCATGTCAGAACCACCCGATACGCTCATGGTCCGCGCAGGCCACGTTACTGTGACCAGTGCGCATCAGAAATGGAGGGGTCATGGACGTCGCCAACGTTGGCGTCTCGACACCGACGACGCCCCTGACGTTGGAAGACACCGTCGCGGGCGCCGAGGCTGACCTTGCCCAGGCTCAGATAGAACTCGAGCACACCCGGGCCCAGCTCGACCATCTGACCCGGCAGCAGCACAGCCAGCTCGGGCCGCTCTACGACCGGCTCGACCAGCTCGACCTCGACATCGCCGCCATGCGGGCCACCCTCACCGGCGATCCGGAGGACCTGCGCCGGCTCCAGGCGCTCTACGGCGCCGCCACGCCCGAGCCGGATCCGCTGACCGATCCGCTCGTGGCCCCCGCCCCCGCGGTGGACCCGGAGTACACCAGTACCCTGCGTTTCACCCAGCCGGACGGCGCGGTGGCCGAGGAGCTGAGCCCGGCCAAGGTGGCCCAGCGCATCTACCGCGACCTCGCCCGCCGGGCGCACCCGGACCTGGTGCAGGATCCGGTGGAGAAGGAACGGCGCAGCGCCTTCATCGCCCGCGTCAACGAGGCCTACCGGAAGCTCGACCTGTACGAGCTGCAGCGGCTGGCCGAGGAGTGGGCCGTGGTCAGCAACACCGGCCCGACCGACCCGGGGGTGCGCCAGATGTGGCTGCGCCAGCGGCTGATCTGGCTCAAGGCCCGCACCGCCGAGGCGCGGGTGGAGCGCGAGACGCTCCTGTCCAGCCCGATCGGGCAGGTGTTGGTCGAGGTCGGCGCCGCGCACGTGCTCGAGGTGCTCTCGGCCCGGCTGTGGGAGCAGATCAGCGGCAAGGAGCAGCAGCTGAACCTGCTGCGCCAGCAGCTGCTGATGCCGCGCTAGCGGAGCTCCGCGGACAGGCCGGTGGCCACGGCGAGGCCGGTGGAGCGGTCGAGCAGGTAGGTGCTGAGGCTGTCGGTCACGGCCCGCGGCTCGATGGTCAGATCCTCGATCCCCGGGCCGAAGCGCGCGGTCAGCTGCGGCCGGCTGAGCGCGGTGACGTCGGTGTGCGCCACGATGTTGAACCAGTGGCGCACCGCGGCTGGCCACTCGCCCTGGTTGTTGCGCGGCGGCGGCTCGAGCCGGTCGAAGATCACCCGCGGGCCGCACAGCGCGGGCCCGAGGGTGACCAGGGTGACCGCGACCGAGTCGCTGACCGCGCAGAGGCTCTCGTAGGCGATCAGGCCGCCCAGGGCGTGGCCGACCACGACCCTGGTCTCCGCGCTGATGCAGGCCTGGGTCCGGTCGCGCAGCTCGTGCCGGTACTTGCGGTCGGTCAGGTAGCGGCGCACCTGGGCCGCGCCGCTGTGCGGCGGCTTGGCCTGGCGGGCGAAGTGGGGGGTGGCGCGCAGCGCGGCGGAGGTGTCCGCGGCCTCGCCGCGGGCCTGCCCGGTGCGCACCGCCGCGTTCCACCAGCCTTCGAGCACCGCACGTTCCAGGCCGAGTCCCTCCGGCGTCGGCGCGGCCTCGGGCCGGGCACGCAGATCGGCGAACTCGACCACCTTGATCCGGTCGCCGGCCGGCACCTGCCCGCGCACCGCCCGCAGCGACGAGACCAGCGCGGCGGAGATACGGGACAGCCCGGTCTCGGTGTCCGGGTCCGGCACCACGACTATGACCGCCATCCGTGGCCCCCTCGGGGTTGTGCGTTGCCGTGCCGGAGCCGTGCGCCGCGGTGCCCGTGCCACCGCGGGTCACCCGACCCCGTCTCACCTGCTTGAACCGGCCATGCGCCGATCCTGACTGTGCGTCAGATCATCGTATAGCTCCAGCGTAACCGAAGCACGACCGCAAGTGAGGGTACGACGGCACCCGAGCGGCGAAACGCACAAGTTGTTACCTACCGGTTACCGTCGCGGACGGCCGCGAGCCAGTCCCGCGCCTCGGCGAACTCGGCGTCGGTGGTGCCCGGGCGGATGACCGGAGCCTGCCGGTCCGCCCGCGGGTAGGAGCCCAGGAAGCGCAGCCGGGCGCTGTTGCGGCGCAGGCCGAGCAGGGCCTCGCCGACCCGCTCGTCGGCGATGTGGCCCTCGCAGTCGATGAAGAAGTAGTACTTGCCCATGGCCTCGCCGGTGGGCCGGGACTCGATCCGGCACAGGTTCACCCCGCGCCCGGCGAACTCCTCGAGGATCTCCATCAGCTCGCCCGGGTGGTTGTCGCGCAGCCCGACCGTGATCGAGGTCTTGTCCTGGCCGGTGGGCGCGGCGGGCGGACCGGGCCGGGTCACCACGACGAAACGGGTCTGCGCCCCCTCGTTGTCGTGGATGCCCTCGGCCAGCACCTCGAGCCCGTACCGGGCGGCGGTGAAGGCGCCGGCCAGGGCGCCGTCGAAGGTCCCGTCGCGCACCTGCTTGGCCGCCTCGGCGTTGGACGCGGCCGTCTCCCAGCGTGCCTCCGGCAGGTGCCGGCCGAGCCAGCGGCGGCACTGCGGCTCGGCCACCGGGTGGCTGGCCACCGTCTTGACCTGCTCGAGCGGCGTACCCGGGCGCACCAGCAGGGCGAAGGAGACCGGCAGCAGCAGCTCGCGTTCGATCATCAGCGGCTCGCCGTTGGCCAGCTCGTCGATGGTCGCGGTGACGGCGCCCTCCACCGAGCTCTCCATGGCGGCCACGGCGGCGTCGCACTCGCCCGAGCGCACCGCGTCGAAGGCGGCGGGCACCGAGGGATGGGGCACGGCCTCGACCTCGCCGCCCTCGGGCAGTGCGAGCAGCGCGGCTTCGGTGAACGTCCCGGCCGGCCCGAGGTAGGCGTAACGCGGCGATTGCGGCATGAGACCCAAGCTATCGCTCCCGTCCCGTCTGATCCCAGGCCTCTCAGGGATCGGGCGGAACGCCGGGAGCGCGGCCGGCGCGGCTACTGGATCGGGGCGCCGGACAGGACCCGGGCGAAGTCGGCGCGCAGCTGCGCCACCGTGACGTCCTCGACCAGCCACTCGATGTGCGCCTTGCCGTCCGAGGTGTAGCCGAGCACCTGCAGCCCGTGGGTGACCTGGTAGTCGCCGGACATGTCGGCGGGCTTCTCCACGTCCACGCCGACCGAGGCGCCGGAGGCCTGGATGGTGGCGAACGAGGCGGTCAGCCCGGTCGAGCTGGGCAGGTTGAAGCCGGCCAGCCAGGAGGCCATCACCGGCGTGGTGTCGCGCCAGGGGTCGGTGGTGACCACGTCGATGGTGATCCGGCCCTGCTCGTCCTTCGGCAGGCCCCGCCAGGCCGCGCTGATGTCGGCCATCGTGGTCGGGCAGTCGTCGTCGCAGTGGGTGAAGCCGTAGAAGACCAGGGTCAGGTCGCCCTTGGCGGGCGCCTCGATCGACTCGGTGCCGCCCGCGGTGGACTGGAAGGTCCCGCTCGGCAGGCCGAAGGGCTTGGTCAGCACCGGGCCCGCGTAGGCCGAGCTCGGCCCGATCTGGGAGATCTGCGCGGTGGGCTGGTCCGAGCCGCTCGACGAGCAGCCGGCCGCGGCGGCGGCCAGCGCGGTGCCGAGCGCGGCGAACGCGGCGATTCGTCCGTTGCGGAGGAGTTTCACACCGACGATGGTGCCACGCCCGCCTCGGGCCGCGGGCACCGGGGTGGCACATTATTCTACGAATTGTAGAAACTAGGCCGGGGCGCGGCGCCGGCCCCGCGCGCGGCCCGGTGGCGCGAGCAGACAATCAATGCTATTTCGGGGCCATTCGGGGGAATTTACCGTGTTCGCGCGGGAGTTTTAGCGCGCAATGATGGCGTATTGATCCGGGAAGCCGGTAATACCTATCTGCGTGTCCCGAAGACGCGGGAGGTAGAGCTCGTGGTGGACGTGAACTGGACCCTGCTGCTTCCGCGCGAAGCGCAGAGCGTGGGGAAGGCACGGCGCATGCTGAGGGACACCGCCGACCTGGTCGGCATGGATCCCGATATCACCTTCGACCTCGGCGTCGCGCTCACCGAGGCCTGCGCCAACGTGATCGAGCACTCCGGGCCGGCCGAGGGCTACTGGGTGGCCGCCGGGATCAGCGCGGACCGGTGCTGGGTCGACGTGATCGACAACGGCGTCGGCTTCGCCCCGCGCCGGCTGGTCGAGGTGCGCGGGGCCCGGCGGCCGACCGCGGCCGTGGCCACCGCCCCGGACATGGCCGAGTCCGGCCGCGGCCTGATGCTCATCGAAGCCCTCTGCGACCGGGTCGACATCCGCAACCACCCCGCCCGCGGCGCGATGATCCACTTCGAGCGCGACCTCAAGCCGCGCGAGCCGGTCGCCGCCTGAGACAATCCGATCCGTGGCCATCGACGGATCCGACCCGTTCGACGCCGTGGTGCTCGCCGGCGGCGGCGCGCGGCGGCTCGACGGCACCGACAAGCCCGCCCTGCGGATAGGCGGCACCAGCCTGCTCGACCGGGTCCTCGGCGCCTGCGCCGACGCGGGCCGGACCGTGTGCGTCGGGCCCGAGCGGCCCACCCTCCGGCCGGTGCGCTGGACCCGGGAGGACCCGGTCGGCGGCGGCCCGGTGGCGGCGCTCGCCGTCGGCCTCGAGAACGTCTCGGCCGGGCGGGTGCTCGCGCTCGCCGCGGATCTGCCCTTTCTGACCGCCGGACTCGTGCGCGCCCTGGTCCGGGCGGCCGAGGCGGCCGACGGCGCGGTGCTCGTCGACGCCGGGGGCCGGGACCAGTGGCTGGCCGGCTGCTATCAGCATGCCGCGCTCGCCGCCGGCCTGGACCGGCTGCGCGCCGAACGCGGCGCCCTGGCCGGGGCCTCCCTCAGGGCCCTGGCTTCGCCGCTCGCCCTGCGCCGCGTGGCGGACCCGCAGGGCCTCGGCTTCGATTGCGACACCTGGGAGGATGTGCGCCATGTTCGAAGACTGGTTGCGGACGGTGGCGGAGATCAGCGGCCGCCCCGAGCTGAATCTGAATCCTGATCAGCAGGCGCTGGTGCTGGACCTGGCCCGGGAGGCCGCCCACGGCGTGGCCCGGCCGGCCGCTCCGCTGACCACGTTCCTGGCCGGCTACGCGCTGGGCGCCGGACCCGGGCTGGCCGGACTGTCGGCGCTGGTGGCGCAGCTGAGCGAGGCGGCGCGCTCCGCCGAGGCGGCGCGGACGGAGTAGCCGGCACATCTCCGCCGGGCCACCGGGGTAACCACCGGCCGTGAAGGTCCCCACCCCCCGGGCCGCCGACGTGGTGGACCCGGACGTCCACCTGCCCGGCTCGCCGACCCGGCCGCTGCGGTCGATCGGCGTGCGGGTGGCGTTCTCGGTGGGCGCTCTGGTGCTGACGGTCGCGCTGGTGTACGTGGACCGGTCCGGCTACAAGGACTCGGCCTCCCCGGGGCCGCTGACCTTCGTCGACTGCCTGTACTACGCCACCGTCACCCTTTCCACCACCGGCTACGGCGACATCGTGCCGGCCACCGAGGGCGCCCGGCTGGTCAACGCCCTGGTGATCACGCCGCTGCGGGTGGTCTTCCTGATCGTGTTGGTCGGCACCACCCTCGAGGTGCTGGCCGAAGGCACCCGCAGACTGTGGGACCAGCGCCGCTGGAGGAACCGGATGCAGGACCACATCGTCGTCATCGGCTTCGGCACCAAGGGCAGCGCGGCGGTCGCGACGCTGCTCAAGCACGGCATCGCCGCGGACCGGATCGTCGTGATCGACCACAGCCGCCCGGCGCTGGCCCGGGCCAACGGGATGGGCCTGGTCTCGGTCTCCGGCGACGGCACCCGCAGCGGGGTGCTGGAGAAGGCGCAGACCTCCCGGGCGAGCACGGTCGTGGTCGCCACCGAACGGGACGACACGGCCGTGCTGTGCACTCTCACGGCCCGTCAGCTCGCGCCGCGGGCCTTCATCGCCGCCGCCGTGCGCGAGGCCGAGAACGCGCCGCTGGTGCGCCAGTCGGGCGCTGACACGGTGGTCACCTCCTCGGAGATGACCGGGAACCTGCTCGGCACCTCGATGCTCAGCCCGCAGGTGGGCGCGGTGGTGACCGACCTGCTCGACTACGGCAAGGGCATGGACATCGTCGAGCAGCCGGCCGGGCCGGAGCAGATCGGCTCCACGCCGCGCGCCTGCGCGCTCCCGGTCCTCGGCGTCGTCCGCGACGGCCGGCTGCTGCGGTTCGACGATCCGGCGATCGGCACCGTGCGCGCCGAGGACCGGGTGATCGTCGTGCGGGCACGCGACTCCGCCAGCTCCGCGGCGTCTTCCGGGGGCATAGGCTGACCGGATGAAGGCGATCGTGTGCAGTAAACCGGGCGGCCCCGAGGTGCTGGAATGGACCGAGGTCCCCGATCCCGTGGCCGGTCCGGGCGAGGTCGTGGTGAAGGTGGTCGCGACCGCGGTGAACCGGGCCGACCTCCTGCAGCGGCAGGGCTTCTACGCGCCGCCGCCCGGGGCGACCGAGGTACCGGGCCTGGAGTGCTCCGGCCGGGTGGCCGAGCTCGGCGAGGGCGTGACCGGCTGGTCCGTCGGCGACCCGGTGTGCGCGCTGCTGTCCGGCGGCGGTTACGCCGAACGGGTGGTTGTGCCGGCCGGGCAGCTGCTGCCGGTGCCGGCCGGCCTGGACCTGGAGGCCGCGGCCGGGCTGCCGGAGACGGTGTGCACCGTGTGGTCCAACGTGTTCATGGCGGCCGGCCTGCGGCCCGGCGAGTTCCTGCTCGTGCACGGCGGAGCCGGCGGCATCGGCACCACCGCGATCCAGCTGGCCCGCGCGCTCGGCGCGACCGTGCTGGTCACGGTCGGTTCCGCGGCCAAGGCCAAGCGCTGCCTGGAGCTCGGCGCGCACGCGGCGATCGACTACAAGACCGAGGACTTCGTGGCCCGGGTGGCCGAGCTGACCGACGGCCACGGAGCCGATGTGATCCTCGACAACATGGGCGCCAAGTACCTGGCCAGGAACGTCGAGACACTCGCGGTCAACGGCCGGCTGACGATTATCGGGCTGCAGGGCGGGAACCGGGCTGAACTGGACCTGGGCAAGCTGATGGCCAAGCGCGCCGCGGTGATCTCCACCACACTCCGGGCCCGCCCGGCCGCGGAGAAGGCCGCGATCGTGGCCTCGGTGCGCGAGCACGCCTGGCCGCTGGTGGCCGACGGCACCCTGCGCCCGATCATCGACCGCAGGCTGCCGCTGCCCGACGCGGCCGAGGCCCACCGGGTGATCGAGTCCTCCGGCCACGTGGGCAAGGTGCTTCTGCTCGCCGAGTGAGCGGGTCCTGGTCGCGCAGTGGCCGAGGAGTGGGAAAGGATGGAGTCATGGCGGACATCGATGCGAACACTCAACCCCCCTCGCCTTTCCGCGGCGAGAACAATGTCATCGTGGTGGGCCCGGACGGACGTCCGGATGACCAGGAGCACCTCGCCGAGCAGGCGGAGGACCCGACCAGTGTGGCCGAGATGGTCGAGCAGCCGGCCAAGGTCATGCGGATCGGGTCGATGATCAAGCAGCTGCTCGAGGAGGTGCGGGCCGCGCCGCTGGACGAGGCGAGCCGGGCCCGGCTGGCCGAGATCCACCGCTCCTCGATCGCCGAGCTGGAGAAGGGCCTGGCCCCGGAGCTGATCAACGAGCTCGAGCGGCTCTCGCTGCCCTTCGCCGAGGACGAGGTGCCGAGCGAGGCGGAGCTGCGGATCGCCCAGGCTCAGCTCGTCGGCTGGCTCGAGGGCCTGTTCCACGGGATCCAGACGGCGCTGTTCGCGCAGCAGATGGCGGCGCGGGCGCAGCTCGAGCAGATCCGCCGGGCGCTGCCGCCGGGAGCCGCGGACGTGGCCGAGTACCAGCCGGGCAAGTCGACCGGCGCCGGACCCTACCTTTAGGGCGACCGGCAGCTGAACGCCGCGTCCCTCGGGACGGGTGCGCGGGGACGGGACCCTTGAATCAGGGCCCGTCCCCGCGGCGTTCGGATGGGGGGATAGGGGGCAGGGACAGCGGGTTGCGCGGGATCAGGGACGCGGACGGCGGCGCCGGGCACGGGGAGCGCGGCACCGACGGCGGGTCAGCTCAGTTCGTGCAGGACCTTGTCGTAGTGGTGGGTCCACCAGACGATGAGCGCGGACTGGTCGGCGAACTGCACGCTGGGACGTTCGTCGTGCAGGTCGTAGCGCCAGGTGAGCATCCAGAAGTCGGTCAGCCGCTCCCACCACAGCCGGTGCAGCGCCGCCGGGATCTCCGGCGCCAGCCACGGCCGCTGGTCCAGGTACCCGTGCACGTACTCGCGCACGAGGCCGAGATCGAGCCGGCCGAACTCGACGAAGATGATCAGCGCCGAGCGGATCAGCTCCTCCAGGCTGGGCGCGAGGCACAGGCGGTCGAAGTCGACGACCGCGTTCACCCCGCCGCTCTGACCGTACATGATGTTCAGGTCGTGGAAGTCGCCGTGCACGGACCCGACGGTGAGGTTCACCTCGGGGCCGGGCCGGCGGTCGGCGAGCTCGCGCAGCAGTCCGATCCGTTCGAGCAATCGGAACTCCGCGAGTTCGTCCACTCCCTCGCGCACGCTGAGCCGGTCTATGGCCGACAGCAGTCGGAACGCGGTCTCGCCGGCCCGCTCCGCGGTTTCGCAGGGCAGGAACAGCGGCTGCTCGATCGGCCCGTGCAGCCGGTCGAGCTCGTCGTGCAGGCGGCCGAGCAGGGCGCCGAGCTCCCTGCAGTCCGCCAGATCGAGCCCGGCGCCGCGCTTGTGGTGGCCCTGGATCCAGGGATAGAGCGCGAGCAGATGCTCCTGCTCCGCCTGGAGGGTCTCGCCCGCGAAATCGGCGAGCGGCGCGGAGACGGGCAGGCCGGCTTGGCTCAGCCGGCGGGTGACGAGGTGTTGGGCCCGGATGATCTCCGGGGTCTGATTGAGGTAGTCCTTCAGGAAGAACTTCCCGCTGTCGGTATCGACGGTATAGGCCCGGTTCAACAGGCCTTCGGTGAGAGGCCGGATCGCGTGTACTTCAGTGACCCCGTAGCGCTGAAGCAGCGCGGCCATTGCGAAGGGGCGCGCCATGGGGCTGAGAGTACGCGCCAGCGTGCGCCGCGGACCCCGGCCGCGCGCCCCCGCGCAAGGACTCGAAGCGGACTTCCACCGGACCTCGGGTTTACCGGGGCCCGGTGGAGTGAAAGGTCCAGTCTCAGACCGGCTTGAGCAGGTCGGCGCCCAGGTACGGGCGCAGCGCCTCGGGCACCCGGACCGACCCGTCGGACTGCTGGTGGTTCTCCAGGATCGCCACGATGTTGCGGGTCATGGCGCACAGCGTGCCGTTGAGGGTGGCCAGGGGGCGCACGCCGTCGCCGTCGCGCATCCGCACCGAGAGCCGGCGGGCCTGGAACTCGGTGCAGTTCGAGGTGGAGGTCACCTCGCGGTACTTGCCCTGGGTCGGGATCCAGGCCTCGCAGTCGTACTTGCGCGCGGCCGAGCTGCCGAGGTCGCCGGCGGCCACGTCGATCACCCGGAACGGCACCTCGATCGCGGTGAGGAACTCCTTCTCCCAGCCGAGCAGCCGCTTGTGCTCGGCGGCCGCGTCCTCGGGGGCGCAGAAGGAGAACATCTCGACCTTCTCGAACTGGTGCACCCGGATGATGCCCCGGGTGTCCTTGCCGTACGAGCCGGCCTCGCGCCGGTAGCAGGAGGAGTAGCCGGCGTAGCGCAGCGGCAGCCGGTCGGCCGGGAGGATCTCGTCCATGTGGTACGCGGCCAGCGGCACCTCGGACGTGCCGACGAGGTACATGTCGTCGTCGGGCAGGTGGTAGACGTTCTCCGCGGCCTGGGCCAGGAATCCGGTGCCCTGCATCGCCTCGGGCTTGACCAGCGACGGGGTGATCATCGGGGTGAAGCCGTAGCGGACCGCCTGGGCCATGGCCAGGTTGCACAGCGCGAGCTCGAGCAGCGCGCCGGCGCCGGTGAGGTAGTACTGCCGGGCGCCGCCGACCTTGGCGCCGCGCTCGAGGTCGATCGCGCCGAGGATGCGGCCGATCTCCACGTGGTCGCGCGGCTCGAAGCCCTCGGCGGCGAAGTCGCGGGGCTTGCCGTGCTCCTCGAGCACGACGTAGTCCTCCTCGCCGCCCTCGGGCACGCCCGGCTCGACGAGGTTGGACAGACCGAGCAGCAGCCGCTGCGCCTCCGCGGCGGCTTCGTTCTGCGCGGCGTCGGCGGCCTTGACCTCCGCGGCGAGTTCGCGGGTCCGGACGAGCAGGCTCTCCTTCTCCTCCTTCGGCGCCTGGGCCACGAGCTTGCCGAGGCCCTTCTGCTCGTTGCGCAGGGCGTCGAAGTGCGAGGCGGACGATCGACGCAGTTCGTCGGCGGCCAGCACCTGGTCGACCAGGGCGGGGTCTTCGCCGCGGGCGCGCTGGGAAGCGCGGGCGCGGTCCGGGTCTTCGCGCAGGATACGGAGGTCGATCACAGGGCAAACGGTACCGGGTAGGGTGGGGTGATCGGTAATGCGATTGCCCGCGCCTACCCGCGAGGAGAACTCGGTCATGTTCCAGCACGGTCCCGCCGTTCCCACGGTCGAGGTCGGCGCCCTGCCGGCCGGCGCCTACCTCTTGGACGTGCGCGAGGACGACGAGTGGCACTGCGGTCATGCCCCCGACGCGGTGCACCTGCCGCTGAGCGAGCTGATGGCCCGGCTCGACGAGGTGCCGGCCGACCGCGAGGTGCACGTGATCTGCAAGGTGGGCGGGCGTTCGGCCCAGGCCGTGCAGTTCCTCAACGCACAGGGCCGGGAGACGGTGAACGTGGCCGGCGGGATGATGGCCTGGGCGGCCGCGGGCCTGCCCATGGTCGCCCCGTCCGGCGGCACGCCGACCGTCGCCTGAGCCTGCGCGCCTACCGACGCCTCGCCCTGCCGCGACCGCGCCGGTCGCGGCGGTCGAGCTGACGCCGGCTCAGCGGCCGCGCCAGGTCTCCGGCCTCAGGTTCGCCGGGATGCTCCGCGCGGCCAGCGCCATCGCCACGTCCCGGTACTGCCGCCCGCGGTGCAGCTGCGCGGCGAAGTCGCCGCCGGTCACCCGGTGCCGAAGCGGGGCCTCGACCTCCAGCACCCTGATCCCGGCCCGCAGCACGTCGATGGTCAGCCCCACCTCCACCCCGAAGCCGTAGCCGAGCGGCAGCGCCGCCTCGAACGCCTCCCGGGTCAGGCAGCGCTGGCCGGAGAGCGGCGCCTGCGCCTCGAAGCCGACCGCGCGCCGGATCCCGTCCCGGGCCAGCTTGAGCACGAATCCGTGGCCGCCGCCCGGGGTGGCGGCGGGCGGCAGGATCGCCACCGTCATCCCGGCCTCGCCGGTGCGGATCGGATCGATCAGCGGGCCGGCCGCGGCCGCGGAGTCTTCGAGGTCTGCGTCGAGCAGCAGCAGGTGCCGCGGCGCGCCCCGTCCGTCCCGGCTCTCGATCGCGGCCAGCGTGGCGGCGCCGGTCTCCAGCGCCGCGCCCTTGCCCCGGTTGCGGCTGTGGCGCACCACGACCGCCCCGTGCTCCCGGGCGATCCTGGCGGTGGCCCCCTCGTCCCGCGACCCGTCGTCGACCACGATGACGAGGTTCACCCCGGACAGCGACCGGGCGCCGTCCACCGTCGCCCCGATCCGCTCCGCCTCGAGGTAGGCGGGGATCACCACTGCCGTGTCACTCATGGCAGACGAGTGTACGGGTACGGTCTTGTCGCGATTCGGTGAATCTACACGCCCAAACGAATGAACCGGGTATCGCTTCACCGCACGATAGGACTAGCATTCTCCCGACGGCCGACCGAGATCCAGCCCATCACCGACCGGCTCCCGGCACGTCGCCGTCCTTACGCAAACCTCTGCCGCAGCGCCTTGATCGAATCCTCGGTCGGCGCTGCCCGAGTACCCCCTGCCGTAGCACCGTCACCACCGTGGGAGGGCCAGGCTGATGCCGGGCACGAACGAGAACCGCACCCCGACCCCCGCCTCCTCCGTCAGCTCCCTGCGACGCGGGCATGTGCGCTCGATCGCGCTCGCGGCCGCCGTGGTCGGCGTGGTGGTGCTTCCGATCGCCGCGGCCGAGGCCAACCCGTCGCACGGCGCGAAGCAGCCCTCTGTCACCGGGACCCCCGCCGCCGGCGCGCCCGGGACGGCCGTGGCCGTGCTCCCGCAGTACTGCGGGGACAAGCTCCAGGGCTTCGGGCAGCAGGTCTCCGCGCAGGCGTGCGTGAACGAGACGGGCGGCGCGGTCACCGGCACGGTCTACGTGGACAACTCCACCGCCTCGCCGCTGACGGTCGTGATCAACCTGATCTCCTCCACCTCCGGCAGCACGCAGACGCAGATGTCCTGCACCGTGGCCGCCGGCGACGCGAACGGCGAGTGCGTCACCGGCGCGCTCACCGACGCCTCCGGCAAGGGCACCTACGACGCCGTCGCCGAGGCGGTGCCGGTGGGCGCCCCGGTCGCGGACGGCGTGCTGCACGTGGAGTCCGGCCAGGTGGCCCCGGCGTCGGCCGGCGCCGGTTCGCCGGCGGCCTGAGACCCCGCATTCCTCTGACGGCGGCCCGGATCCCGGGCCGCCGCACGTCTTTCACCACGGCATCCGCAACCACTCGTTCGAGGTAGTTACCAACGAGTAGCTTCACGCGTACGCTGGAGTCGTGAGCACTGTAGGCGACCGGCAGATTCTGAACGCGGCACGCGCCTGCGTCCTGGCCGCGGGCGTGCACGAGACCACCTTCAACGACATCGCGCGGCGGGCCGGGGTGAGCAGGATGACCCTCTACCGGCGCTACAGCGACGTCGGCTCGCTGATCAGCGAGCTGCTCGGGCGCGAGTTCGCCCGGATCCTGCGCGAGCACACCCGGATCGCCCCGGACGCGCCGCCCGATCCGCGCCCGGCCCGGCAGCGGCTGGTGGAGACGGTGGTCGCGGTGGTCGAGGCGTTCCAGGAGGACCCGCTGATGTCGCAGGTCCTCGACGCCGAGCCGGAGATCCTCACGCCGTACCTGTTCAACAAGTTCGGCTCCACCCAGCAGATCGCCATCGACCTGCTCGCCCACCGGCTCGACGCGGGCCACCGGGACGGCTCGATCCGAGCCGGCTCGGTGGCGGTGCAGGCGCACGCGATCGTGCTCACCGTGCAGTCCTTCATCGTCTCCGCCAGTGCCAGCGGCCCGGTGCCGGCCGATCGCCTGCGCGCCGAGCTCAGGCTGATCCTGGACGGCTACCTCCAGCCGCGAGAGCCCTGACCCGACCCGGACCCCGTCCGCGTCCGCGAGCTACCTACGGCCTAGCGCAGCGTCAGCTGGCGGTTGGTCAGGCCCGAGCGGGAACGGCGCTCGGCCGAACTCAGCGGCGCGTCCGCGACCAGAGCGTTGCCGAGACGCTCGGCCAGCGAGGCCGCGGGCTCCTCCCAATCCGTGGCCTGCTTGTCCAGCGCCAGGTCCCAGACCACGATCAGCCGGCCGCAGGCGCGCAGCGAGCCGGCGTACTTGCTGCCCTCGCCAAGCCGCAGCGCGTCGGCCGCGTGCAGCCGGGCCAGGGCGTCCAGCAGCGGCTCCTCGTCCTGCGGCATCACCCAGCGCAGGTGGCAGCGGTCGGCGGAACGGCGCACCCAGTAAGCCGATTCGACCGAGGAGAGGCGCACCGTCGGCTCGATCGCGGCGTTCGCCCGCTCCAGCGAGATCGCCCGGTCGGCGCTGGTGTCGTCCGGCTCGAACCAGTAGTCGAAGCTGTCGCGCAGCTCCAGCTCCAGCGCGGCCTTCGGGTCGACCAGCTCCGCCAGCGCGGGCCCGGCGGCCGGCGGCTCCTCGTAGCCGAGGGTCTCGCCGGGCTCGGCCGCCAGCGCCCGGGTGAGCGAGTGCGCCAGATCCCGGGCCGGATCGCCGGAGCTGTTGAGCGTCTGCGCGGCGACGAGCACCTCGCCGTCGGCCCGCCGCAGCGCCGGGACCGCGAGCGGAAGCACGGTGGCGAGCGTGGCCGGACCGGCCGA
Source organism: Actinospica robiniae DSM 44927 (assembly GCF_000504285.1). Lineage (NCBI taxonomy): Bacteria > Bacillati > Actinomycetota > Actinomycetes > Catenulisporales > Actinospicaceae > Actinospica > Actinospica robiniae. The sequence continues at coordinate 5,868,457 of NZ_KI632511.1, forward strand.
GGCGTCCCGCAGGGTCAGCCGCGTCGTCGCGGCCGGAACGAAGGTGTGCAGGGCGATCAGGTCGAGTTCGCCCTCGAACTCGGCGAACGGCCGCGGGTTGAGCGCGACGGTCTCGCCCTGATCCCGGCCGTGGCAGGCCTTGTAGCGACGTCCGGATCCGCACGGGCACGGCTCGCGCCCGCCGACCACGGGGATGGTCTCTCCCTCCGCGAGCTGGCGCGGACGTGCTGCGGAATGGTGCTTCCTGCCCATGACTCACCCTTTGTCCGGTGCGTTGCTGTGACCGGAAAAGGATAGTGCCGCCGGAGTGGTGCTCAGGCCCGGTTGGGATACGTCGGCAGCAGCGGGATGACCTGCGCCGAGGCGGGAGTGGTGGTGGTCTGCGGGTTCTGCTCCGCCAGCGTGGGCAGAGCGGTGAGGGTGCCGGTGCCGGCGGTCGCCTGACTCGGCCGCACACCGCGGCCCCGGGTCCGGCGTCCGGCGTGGCGGGCCCGGACGGCCAGTTCGGCCCACACGGTGTACTCGTCCCCGCTCTCCTCGCGCTGCGAGCCCCAGCGGTCGGCGAGCCGGTCCACGATCTCGAGCCCGCGCCCGGCCTGCGCCGAGACGGACATGGAGTACGGCTTGGTCACGGGGCGGGTGGTGCCGCCCCCGTCGGTCACCTCGATCCGCAGCAGCCCGTCCCCGGTCAGCGACCACGACACCCGGATGGTGTCGCTGGTCAGGGCTCGGGCGTGGCGCAAGGCGTTGGTGACGAACTCGGACAGAATCAGGATGGCGTCGTCGACCACCGTGCCCAGGACGTCGCGTTCGCTCAGATCCTGGGCCAGTCTCGCCCGCGCCTGGCGGACACTGACGGATGAGTGCGGTAAGTAAGCCTCGTATGCGGTAGGCGCTACTCGGACTGCGGGCATGATCACCCCCATCGACCCCACTTTTCCTCGTTGAGGCAATCCACCGGGCGGCGCATCGATGCGACCGCTCTTGCATTCACAAGGGAATCGATGCCCGGCCTCCGGAGGGTGGAAACGGCGGGCTTGCCCGCGCGGACGGTGCATCCGGGGCGCACGGGAAGCCTTGAGCGCCCCTTTCGCCGGAAATAACCCTCTGGTAAAAGCGATCGGTCCAGGTCGGCGCCGACCGCCCCGCAGCGCCGAAGATCCGCGCCGGAGCTGATTTAGCGCCGAATTAAGGACGAAAGCTCCATGGCCGCGGAGCGGCGGTAGCAGGACGCTTACTCAACGTGCCCGGCGGCCCGCGCCTCGAGCTCCGCCCGCATCCGCCGCGGCCGGTTGGTGATCACCGCTTCCACGCCGAGAGAGAGGCAGAGCTCGAAGTCGCTCGGCTCGTCCACGGTCCACACGTGCACCTGCCGGCCGGCGCGATGCCACCGTTCGACGCTGTCGGGCCGGGTGCGCAGGATCTCCACCGAGGGCCCGGCGATCGGCACCCCGGCCGGCAGGGAGCCGCCGAACGCGCGGTAGACGAACGGCTCCATCAGGAACACCGTCGGCAGAGCCGGGGCGAGCCGACGGGCGCGCCACAGCGCGGCCCGGGAGAAGCTCATCACCCGGACCGGCGAACCGGATCCGGCCCAGCCGTACTCATCCAGCAACCGGATCAGCCGACGTTCCACCTGCCCCGCGTACCGGCTCGGGTGCTTGACCTCGATCGCCATCTGCACCGGCTTCGGGTGCGCCGCCACCAGATCCAGCAGCCTGCGCAGCGTCAGCACCGTGCTCGCGTCCCGGTCCGGCGCCTCGCCGCCCGGGGAGGCGGAGACGTGCCAGGAGCCGAAGTCCAGTTCCTCGAGCCGGGCGAGTTCGAGCGAGGAGACCCGGCCGTGCCCGTCGGAGGTCCGGTCCACCCGCCGGTCGTGCACGCACACCAGGTGCCCGTCCGCGGTCAGCCGGACGTCGCACTCGAGCGCGTCCGCCCCCGCCGCGAGCGCGGCGACGTAGGCCGCGTAGGTGTGCTCAGGCGCCTCGGTGGAGGCTCCGCGGTGCGCGACGATCTGCGGCACGACGGGCGCGATGCGTACAGGAGAGTGGCCCACGACCCCATGCTCTCAATTCCATCGGAGTGTGTTGGTACGCAAGAGCCCTCTGGGGTAGAAAATGCTCGCGAACTTCCGTTGACCGCAATAGGGGAGCGAATCGAATGTCTCACGACGCATCAGGCTGGACCCAATGCCGCTCACGGTAGATTGATCATGCGGTGAGTTCGAGGTTTCCCGTGCTGATCCGTCCCGGATGCAGCACTTGGCGTGCCGGCGGGAGGTTGGCGATGCGTAGGGTCGGCGGCCCGGCGTGGCGTACCCCGACATCAGTGGCCTTCTTCACGGCGTACTGGTTGTGACGTGCCCGTTTGACCACGCGCGGGTAGGAACGGTGGCGCCGCTCGCGATGCAGCTCGCGCGGTGCGGTGATCTCCGTGTTGAACCGCTCGAGCAGGGCCGCCAGGCCCTCAGGGGGAAAAGGCCGCCGGATCATCGATCCGGCGGCGGATGATGCGGACCGCGTTGGTGAACTTCACCCGGTCCGGGTCGATGTCCGCCTCGGTCGCGGCCCGACAGATCAGGGAGTTGATCGCATAGTGGGTGAGCAGGTAGCCGTAGAGCTCCTGGATCACCATGTCAGGGCTCTGGGACCGCATGACCTTCCCCGGTCCCCGTAGAACCGTCTTGGCCTGCGCGTTCGCCTGCTCGTGCTCCCACCGCTCGTGATATCCCGCCGCCAGCAGCGCGGCCGGGGCACTGCGCGCATCCAGCAGCGTCGTCAGCAGGCAAAACAGCTCCCGCTCCCCAGCGGTGCCCCGGTCCGCCACCTCGTACTCCACCACCCGAACCAGCCGCGCGCGATCCTCGAACTCCTCCAGATCCGCCCCCGCCCGAGCCGCCGCCAGGACCTGCTCACGGACCTTCGCCGAGGTACGCGACGCGAACACCACCGAGGTGTACGAGCCGTCCCCGAGCTTGGCGACCAGCGGCAGCGCAATCGTGTCACCCAGGCGCCACAGCAGCTCAGCACCCGTCTGCGACGCCTGACACCAGTCGGCGAACGAGTAGAAGTTGCGATCGGCCAACAACAGCATGTCCTGGTCGAGGAACCGGTAGAGCCGACGCGCCGCGGACTGCTCCCCGCTGCCCTTGCCGCCGCACGGCCCCGCGTCCGCGCCGATCGGAGCCCGCGAGCCGCACTCGACCAACGTCACCACCCGCATCTTCGGGAACGCCGACCGGTTGCCGCCCGAACCGGCGTACCCGAAGTACCCCGCGTTCGCCGCACTGTCCGGCACATCCCACTCGAACCCGTCGATCGAGACCATCCGCCTGCCCGCCAGCCACGCCCCCCGCGTCAGCATCCCCGCCACCGGCTGCGCAACCTGCTCGAACACCTCCCGGACCACGTCAGAACCCAGACGCTTGCGCGCCTGGGTGATCCCGCCCGACCCGGGACACTCCCACCCGGCGTCCCAACGCCCCCAATCCTTCAGGACCTCGGTCAACCGGGTCAGGACCTCCTGATAGTCCTCGTCCGCGAACAACGCCATCGCCATCGCGAAATACACCATGACATGCGCCGGAAGCTTCGCATCCGCCCGCTTCGCACCCCTGCCGAACTCCGCCACCGCGTCATCGATCACCACACGCGGCACCGCCGCCGCCAACAACCCGACCGACACATGATCCGTCAAACGGCCCGACAGGCCCTCCACAGCACTATGCGACACCCCCCGACCGTAACGCCCCACCAATCACCGCACGAACACACAGGTCACAAGCATGATCCCACTACGCTGAGCGGCATTGAGGCTGGACCGGCCCGCAGTTCCTGGTGGTGACCACCAACGACGTACCGGGATTCCGGATCGAGCAGGTTCTCGGCGAGGTCTTCGGCCTGACCGTGCGTTCGCGCAACGCCTTCAGCCAGATGGGCGCCGGATTCAAGTCGATGCTCGGCGGGGAACTGCGCGGAATGACGAAGGCTCTGGTGGACAGCCGCAACGAAGTGATGGGCCGGATGATAGGAGAAGCCCAGTCCCGCGGCGCCAACGCGATCGTCGCGATGCGCTTCGACACCTCGGAGATGGGCGGGGTGTGGACCGAGATCTGCGCGTACGGCACGGCCGTGCGGATCAGTCCGGTCGACCAGCAGCACATGTAGCACGACCGCGGCCGACGCGGGGACGTCGGCCGCGGCCTGGCCGGCAAGGGTCCATTCGGCCCTAGTGGGTCAGCAGCCGCTCGCGCAGCTTCTGGATCGTCTGCGGGCTGAGGCCGAGCCCGTGCACGGCGTAGTCGTACATGCTGCCGTAGCTGGTCTTGACCTGGTCGAAGCCGGCCTGCAGGTAGGAGGGCTCGACCTCCATGAACGGCGTGTAGATCGCGGCCTCGGCCGCGGGCATGGCGGCGAGCATGCCCTGCACGGCCGGGGAGTCGAAGTAGTAGGTGTTGCTGAGCAGGTAGTCCTGCATGACAGTGGCCTGCGGAACCCCGAGCAGCGTCAGGATGACGGCCGTGGCCCACCCGGTGCGGTCCTTGCCGGCGGTGCAGTGGTAGAGCGCCGCGCCGTCGCCGTCGGCGATCCCGGTCAGCAGCGACTTGAAGGCGGCCTGCGCGGTCGCGCCGGTGACGAACTCGCGCTCGCCCTCCTGCATGTACTGCTCGGCCGACGCCGCCGAGGTCACCCCGGAGATCGAGGTCGAGGTCGAGTCGCCGATCACGTTCAGGTTCGTGTAGGTGGCCCCGGCCGGGACCACGTCCGGCGCCGAGGCGATTTCAGCGGTCGTACGCAGGTCGTAGTCGGCGGTGATGCCGAGCCCGTCGACGGTGGCCAGGTCCGCGGCGGAGAGCGAGAGCGCCTGCGACCGGTAGACCACGCCCATCCGCACCCACTGCCCGTCGACGGTGCGGTAGCCGCCGATGTCGCGCAGGTTCGGGTCGCTGGCGAGCCCGAGGTCCCGCACGCTCAGAACGAGCGGAGAGCCCTGCGACGGCACCAGCCGGATCCAGGACCCGTACGCAGCGGTCACGGTGATCTTGCCGTTCCCCGAGCCGGCCCCCACCCGGTGCTTCTGCGAGGACTCGCTCGTCCCCGCGTACACCGTCACCCCCCGCAGGTGCGCGGACGACGCCCAGCCGACGGTCAGCGTGCCGGGCTTCGCCCCCGCCGTCACCGCAGCGGAAGTGAACGGAACGCGCGCGAACGACTGCGTCTGCCGCTGCTTCGCCGGCCCTCCCGCCGCCGCCATCGCCGTACCAGTCCCACCAACAAGCAACGTCGCCGCGGCCGCCACACAAGCCACTCGACTCAAACGCGAAACGGAGTTCATGTTGGCGAAGCTAATCCCCATTAGTAAACATCCCGTGTCCCCCCGCCCACCCCTGGATGTCCCCTACCGGTCCAACGCGCCGCCGGCGCCGGCGACACCGCAGCCGGCACTGCATCGCATCGCAAGAGTCACTTACCTGCGAGCCCAGGACGCCCCGATGCCGACGCTCGCCTCCTGCTGCACTCCGTCGGCAAAGGTTTGGCATCGCATGTCAGCGTCGACGCCTAGCCTGTTGCCGTGACTGATGATGAGCTGGTTGCAGCCATACGGGCGAGCCTGGTCGAGCGGGCGGCACCCGAACCAGCCACCGAGGCGGCCATCATCGAGGCAGAGTCCGTGATCGGCTTTCCAGTGCCCGCAATCCTGCGCCGCCTCTACGTCGAAGTCGCTAATGGCGGCTTCGGGCCAAGGTTCGGCATCCTCGGTGTTCGCGGCCACGACCACTTCACCTGCGACGACTACGCGGATATCACCAAGGCGTACTGGGGAGGCGATCCCGCATTCTCTGGACTCGTCCCTGTAGTCGAGTGGGGGTGTGCGCTCTGGTCATATTGCGACTTCAGCTCCTCGGACGGGGAGATCTGGGCGTGGGATCCCACTCATGCTGCACACGACACAGCCTTTTCCCCGCCGGAAAGACCATCTGGGAGTGGCTCGCCGACGCAGTCACCGATCCCGACCGTCATGACTTCTACCCGGGCCTCGTCGACGCTCCCGCCTTGGAAGGGGAGTGCAGCCCAAGGTCGTCCGGATGGGGATGGCACTGACGCCGCGCAGCGCACCACCTCTATGCAGCAAGTATTGCTGTTCACATTGCTCAAGACTTCGTCGCGTATGTGTCGCGATCACAGCGTATGCATAAGTACGACAGCCTGAGGATGAGACAGCTCAGGGCCGGTTCCCGATCTCGCGGAACCGACCCTGAGCTGGTCTTTCACGTACTCAAAGCGGAGGGCGTGGGATTCGAACCCACGAGAACGGTCACCCGTCCTAGCAGTTTTCAAGAGTACCCGCGACGTGGCGCTGACCAGCAGTTTTAGCCGATTCGGCCGGTCCGCGACCGCGTATGTGTCGCGATCATGACCGAGCAGTCCTCCAGCGTGCGAGGTTGTACTGGCAACGTGGTGACGACTATGGCGTGGATCTGGTCGGCTAGTTGTCGTCCGTCGAAGCCGAAAGTATGATCAGGCGTTCATCCGGTAGGGACGGGCAGAGGGAGCGAAGTGCCGGTGTTCGGGCTGGGGAAGAAAACTGCACTGAACGCCAAGGCGCGGATGCTGCTTGGCAACGGAGATCCAGTGGCTGAGGAGCTCCACGGCGCAGCTGGCCGCCGGGAATGGGACACCGTCCGTGAGACTCTCGGCCACTTCGAAGACCAAGAGCGTTCCCAGCTCGTATGGTCGCTCGCCTGGGAGCAGCCTCAGCTGTATCAGTGGCTTCGGAAGGAGCCAAGACTTGAAGAGAACGACGCGGTAGCTCAGTTGCTCCTGGGCGTCGTGACCGTGGGCTACGCGTGGTCTGTCCGCTCCGGTCTCTTCGCACGGCACGTCTCACGTGCTCAGTTCGAAGGCTTCCACGCTTTACTGCGGGAGGCTGAGCCGCGCCTGTATGCGGCAGCCGAACTCGACCCTGGCTCCTCCGCTCCGTGGACCGGACTCCTCGCCGCAGGCCGCGGACTTCAGGTCGGACTCGATGTGATCAGACGTCGATTTGAAGCGGCTATCACTCGGACTCCAGGGGACCGGGTGGCACATCGCCAATTGACGCTGGCACTGTGCAAGAAGTGGCTCGGCTCGCACGAGCTGATGCACGAGTTCGTCGACCAGGCGCGGCGCGGTCCGTATGAAGCCAACCTGGCCTTTCTCACGGCACTCGCCCACCTCGAGCACGCTATGGCGCTCGAGGTGGGCCCGGAGCGCCGGGCGTACCTGGCCCAACCGCATGTCCATGCCGAGCTTGTCCAAGCAGCCGAGGTCTCCGTCTTCCGGCCCGGATACGCGGTCCCGCACATGCCGTTCGCTGACGCGAACCTGTTCGCGATGGTCTTCAGCTTGGCAGGAATGCAGGCCGAGGCTCGGCGGGCATTCGAACTCACAGAAGGTGTGGTCACACGCTCCCCCTGGGAGCAGTTGAGCCAAGATGTGATGACGGTGTACACCACACGGCGCCGCCTAGCCCGCACTTCCAAGTAGCCGACGGGAAGGCGCGTTCAGCTGACCAGTCGCTAGCTGTCACACGCTTTGTGGGGCGTGTGACTCGCTGACCGCGGCCGCGCGATCGAGCAAGCCGCCCTGGAAGGCCTTCAGGGTCTCGGTGAATGCACGCTCCAGAGTCATGACGGATCCGGAAGTGCTCCGATTCCGATGGTGCCAACGGTGCAGTGCCCGAATGGGCTCCTGCGTCTCCAGCGCCCCGATGCCCGTAAGGTGCTTCAGGACCGCCCGCGCCACCTGGTAGCAGGCTTCCGGGCTGAGTGCACGCAGGTGATCCTGGATCAGGATGTCGAAGTACGTGAACACGTCGTGGCCCCGGTCGCTATGGAGCACCTGCACCGACGTACTCAGCACGTCCACCAGTTCCGCCGGGGTTAGCGGCCCCGGCACGTACGCAGTCGGAATGGTCTCATCAGCCGCCATCGTGGCCTCCAATCGGTGATAAGACCAGCGAACTACGGTGCGCCCGCCGTGGGCACCATGTGCGCGCAGCCAGGGCATTCGTGCCGTTCACACCCCGTGTGAAACGCGCGCGGCTACGCTCAGGAGTGGTTTCCACACAAGACGTCGAAGTCTCGGAGGCTCCACCATGCGCGAGCCGAACACGCTGCTTGACGCACTACTCGACGAGGCTGGGATGTCCCGCGCCGGCCTGGCCAGCCGAGTCAATCGCCAGGGCGGAACCAGTGGCCGGGCGCTTACGTACGACCACACGTCGGTCGGGCGGTGGCTCGCTGGGCAGCGTCCGCGCGGCGACGTGCCCGAGTTCCTGCGGCAGGTGCTCTCTGAGGCGGTGGGCCGGCCTCTGAGCCTGGACGACATCGGTCTAGGCCGAACTACAGCGCCCGCTCCGGGCACCGTAGAGCTCGAGCAGTTCGTCAACCGCGCCCCGGCACTGTGGCGCTCTGACAGACCCGGCCAGGCTGCCGCTCCGGTCTCCTCCGGCATGAACGCGATTGCTCCCGTCTGGGAATGGGAGAACCCGCCAGAGGACAGCGACGTCTCGCGCCGCGGTTCGAGCCGCGTCGGCATCGAAGACGTCGAGTACATCCGCCGAGCCCGCGACCGGTACGAGCTGATGTACCAGCGCGCCGGCGGAGTGGCGACGCGCGGGCGGGTCGTGTTCTTCCTCAACGAGTACGCCGCGCCCGTTCTGCGCGGAGGCTATACGGACGCCGTCGGCAGGCAGCTGCACCGTGCCGTTGGAGGGCTGGTCAGCATCGCCGGCATCTGCGCCTACGATGCGGACTCGCAGGGCTTCGCGCAGAGCTACTTCCACCAGGCATTGCGCCTCGCCAAGGCGAGTGGCGACCGCGCGTTCGGCGCCTATGTGATCGGTCTGATGACCAACCAGGCGATGTTCCTTCGGGACTACCGCCGAGCCCTGGCGTTCGCCGAGGCAGCCCTCCGAACGGCCGGGGCGGAACTCAGCCCGGCTCTCGCCGCTGACCTCAACGCGATGAAGGCCAAGGCGTACGGCAGGATCAGAGAGCAGCCTTACGCCCACCAGGCCATGGCGGCGGCTGAGCGTGCGGCGGACCGGATCGGCGAACGACAGGAGCCACCAGAAACCGGCTACGTCCAGCCCGGTCTAGTCGACACCCAGCTTGCAGAGACCCTGCTGAGTCTCGGCGACCTCTCCGCCGCGGTCACCTTCGCCCAGCACGCCGCAGACCTGGCGACCCATCCACGCGGGCAAGTAAACCGCCTGGTGACCCTGACCCGGGTGGCAGTCGCTCAGCGGGACATCGATCGAGCTGCCAGCGCCGCTGACGCCATGCTCGATCTCGCCGAGGGCATGGAGTCCGTCCGACTCAGCAGCCGCTTTCGGACGATCGCTGACACGCTCAGGCCCCAGGATGCGGTGTGCGCACGGCAGGTGGTCGAGCGGATCGACGCGAGTCTGTCTGTGCCGTTCTAGAACCAGCGAGCTCAGCGCCGCCGGTCAGCAACTTCTCCAGGGGACTCGCCGCCCGGTGACCGAACTACTCCGCGGCAATCCATCCCTGTTCTGGATAGAAACAGCCTCGCCATGATGGAATGGCCCGGCGCCCCCTGCGCGGTCCAACCGCAGGGGGCGCCCACATGTCAGCCCGACAGGGCACAGTCAGCGAATGAGCCGCACGGCGATGTCCGCGAGCTTGGCCACCGCATCGATCGACGATGCGGCCAACTGGGCCCACCTCAACCGACGGTCCTTCCGCTCCTGGAGGGTCCGGGGGTCCAACGCCCGGCCCTCCAAGCTGACCTCTGCTTTCTGCTCGAACTGATCTCCACCCATCAGCTACCTCCGTTCCGCCATACCCCTCGCCGTTCGCGCGGGGTGGGCTTCGCCGGTGGCCACCTGATGCGCAGCGGGGGCGGGCCCGGAGGGCTGATGTGATGAACAGTACTGGCTCACCCCTCGAACTGGGCTGCCGGAACTGCTACCCGACCGGACTTTCACCGGACATCTTGCATGAGGGCTGCCACCAGGTAGTTCGGTTCGCCGAGCCCGATTCTGGATCGGATAATCGCCATCAAGCCCAGCAACCGTAGGCTGGGACACTGCTGTACGGAGCAGAAGACCATCCCGAGGAGGCTCCCAGTGGCTGCATGGATCAACCGCGCCGAGCGCACTGTCTACGAAAGCCCGTGGTTCCGGCTGAACCTCGCCGATGTCGAACTTCCGGACGGTCGCCACCTCGATCACTATCTATTGCGTCAACGGCCCGTCGTTCTCACGGCCTGTCTCAACGCTCAGGAGCGGGTGCTCATGCTCTGGCGCCATCGCTTCATCCCAGACACCTACGGCTACGAGCTGCCTTCCGGCGTCGTGGAGCCGGGCGAAGACCTCGAAGCCGCGGCAGCGCGCGAGACCCTCGAAGAGACTGGCTGGCAGCCTGGCCCGCTCAAGCACCTACTGACAGTGGAACCGTCGGCCGGGTTCTCCGATGCGGTCCACCACGCCTACTACGCGGAGTCGGCCGAGTACGTGGGCGACCCGGCCGACGCGATTGAGTCCGACCGGATCGAGTGGGTTCCGCTCGCCGATATCCCGGAGCTCATCTCCCAGGGCAAGATTCGAGCTGCGAACACGGTAGCCACCTTGCTCATACTCGTGTCGTCCGGGCGGTAGAGCAGCCCGTCAGACGCGGAGCTCCACAGCAGCGGTTGCCACCTCGGCCATAGAAGTCACGATGAGATCCGCACCAGCGTTGGCGAACCGGTCGATCTTCTCCGGCCGGTTCGCGTACCCAACGACGGCGACGCCGGCAGCGTGGGCGCCGTCAATGTCTGCCAGAGAGTCGCCGATCAGGACGGAGTCCGCAGGGCTGGCGCTGAGCGTCTTTATGGCTGCCAGGATCGGCTCCGGGTTCGGCTTCATGAGGTCCGGTCGCGCGAAGACGCGTCCGCTCACGGGCATGCCGTACCTGATCAGTCGCTGCCGGTTCAGATAGCGGTTGATCGCGCCCGCCGAGTTGTTGCTCACGACCGCAAGGGCCTTGCCAGCCTCGAACCCACCGATGATGAGCTCACGGCCGTACGGCGTCGGCTGGGCCACCTGCGCGGCCTCAGCTTCCTCGGCGCACAGCTTCGCTTCCACTTCGCGAAGTAGGTTGGCGCGGCCGAGCTCGGCCGTCCACTTCAGGACTTCGAGCGGGTCCAGTTCCGCGGCGAGTCCTGCGGGGATCGCCACGCCGGCACCGGTTAGCACGCCACGCAGGGTCTCGGCGACTCCTGGGGCCGGGCGCTTGGAGAAGATGCTGCACACCGGGCCGTCGAAATCGAGCAGAATCGAGGTCTTGCGAGACAGCAGCTCTACGAGATCGGCCCGAGCACTCATTCCGCGTACTCCGTTGCGATCGTCGACCACACCGATTCGAACCACGCACGAGCCGCCTCGACAAATTGGGCGCTAGTCGAGGTCTCATCATCGCTGAGCGCGTAGTGGAACAGCGGGACGTCCTTCCCCATCAGGTCATAGATGGCCACGGGCTCGCCCTTGATCATGACGTTCCGCTCAGTCACCGGGTAGAAGCCGAAGAACGCTTCCTCGCTGTTGAGAAAGTAGAGCTTGAACAGCGGCGCAGCACCGTGGACGCGCACTTCAGCCGTGGCTGAGCGCACCAGGCCCAGCTCCGCGAGCTCGCCGACCTGGTCCAAGATGCCGTCGGCCGCACGACGCGTGATGCGCTCTGCTCGCGCCCGAACCATCGGGTCATCCGACTGAGTCTCGGCCCGCGCCGGCAGCGCCATCGGCCTGGTCATGTCCGAGAGCAGCACCCGGATCGCAATCGTCTCGGGGGCGAGCTTTCCAACCCGGATCTTATCGAGTGCCTCAGAAATCGCGGCGGCGAGAGTCTCGCCCGAGAAACCCGCAAAGTCGATGCTGACGTGCTGCTTCGAGAACGCTGCTTCGATGTGGGGGCGCAGTTCGACGGCTCGTTGGGTCTTGGCCCGAACGAACACGCCGCTTCCTTGCCGACTGATGATCAGACGCTCCGACCTCAGCGGGTCGAGGGCTCGCTTGACCGTTTCGCGGGCCACTCCGAAGCGGGCAGCGAGATCGGGCTGAGAGGGGAGCTTGTCGCCGGGGGCAAGCTTGCCGGTGAGGATCGCAGCCCTGAGCCGGTCTGTGATCTGCTGCGATGCCTGCTTGGGGTCGTCGGGATCGAGCTGTCCGAGGAAGTCCAGAACGTCTGTCATACCTCCCAGCCTACAGCTGACTAGCCAAGCCAGGGAAGTTTTCCGCGATTCGCTTGACATGGCTAGCCAAGCCGGTCTAGCTTCATCTCATCACCAGATGGCTAGCCAGGTGAGGCAAGCCCCGACACGAGACCGATGGAGATTCTGATGGCTGTTCAGATCACTCGCGCTTGGTTCCCCGGCGTCTACGTCCCGATCGCCAACCTCACCGGAGTGGAGATCCTCCCGGCCCGGTCGTGCCGTGTGGAGGCGGCGGTGTCCAAGGGCACCGTCTTCCACGGCACCCGCGCCCAGGTTCTCGCCGCCGCCCGAGCCCTCCTCGCCGCTGTCAACGAAGCGGACCAGGCCGCCGCCGAGTCCGCGCAGTAGCCCGCTAATCCGGGCCGCTTGGGGCGGCCCACCCAAATACAACTCAAGAGCGGCACGACGCGTCGAACGCCCTGGTCGAACCGGTTGACGAAAGAGCCCGGAGGCAACTTTGGCGGACGCGATCCCCAAGACCCTGACTTACTCGCACTCTTGGAGTCGACCATGGCCCAGACCATGCCCCAACGCAACAGCCCGGTTCGCCCGCTGCGAGCCTCCACCGTCACCGCCATGGTGGAAACGGCCGGCGGAGTCACCCGAAAGTTCGTCATCTGCCCCGCGTGCCGTAGCTACACCCAGGTCAAGCGCAATGGACTGGTCGCGCACGACGACAGCAACGGCACCCGGTGCGTCAACTCCCGCCGCGCGCTGATCAATAACCTGACGGACGCCCAGTGGACGAGCGCATACGCCGCCGCGTCGCGCCATGCCGGACAGATCCGCTCTTCCCGCTCGTTCTGCAAGCCCCAGCCCCAGACATCGGAATCGGTCGTCGACCTGGCCCGCCGCCGGGGCAAGGAGATCGAAGCGCGTGCCGCGATCGGTCGTCTCGAACGCGCTCTCGCCTGACCCGCTCTCTCACGCCCTCGCCCCGGTCACGACTCGCGTGACCGGGGCGAGGCGTTCCCTGGCCCTATCACCGGTTTCGGAGGCCACCGTGAATCGTCCTGTTCCCAACTCCGCGTCGCTGGTCATCCGCGACGCGCAAAGCACTGACGACCTCGCCGAGCTACGCGACGTGCTCACCCGCGCCCACAGTGCTGGCGCGGCGGTCACCGTCGTCTACGCCCCTACCAGCGTCACTCATCACCACGCCGCACCCGCCGTGGTCGCCACCACACCGGCCGCCCAGCCCTACGCGGCCCCGGCCGGCCATCCCGGCATCGACGTCGACCTGACCTGCTACGGCAGCGGCGGATACGCGGCCCTGCCGACGAACCTGGCACCGCTTCCCGCTGTGGGCGAGTCGCGCACTGTTGCGCCGCTGGTGCTGCTGCTGTCGACCTGGGCCGGTGGCGGCTCCGCCGTTGCTGTGGCGTTGACCTCAGGCAACCCGTACGCCGTCGCCGCGCTCGTTCTCGCGTTCTTCGGCGCCGGCGGCTCGCTCGCCGCGCTGCACAGACACGACTCTCGGCCCTGACGGCCCACGACCGGCGGCAGGCGCCTGTGAAGGGCGCTGCCGTCGCACATGGGCAATCAGCCCGGCTCCGCTAGGTGAAGGAGATGCCTGTTATGGCGAACCTGACGATCCTCTCGTTCGGCTACCTGCACGAGGTGCCGGACGCGACCATGACTGTGGACCTGCGTCAGATCCTGCGCGACCCGCACATCGACCCGGCACTGCGCGCCAAGGACGCCCGCGACGCCGAAGTGTTCGCGAAGGTCGCCGGCACCTTCGGCGCGCTCGAACTGGCCGACCGGCTGCGCGAGGTCGGCGCCGTGCTCAGCATGCTCGCGCAGGTCACCGGCCACCCGACCACCCTCGCGATCGGCTGCGCGGGCGGGCGGCACCGCTCCGCCGCCCTGGCGATGCTCATCGCCGACGAACTGACCGCCGAGGGCCACGAAGTCACCGTGACCCACCTGCACGTCGACCGGCCCGTCGTCGCCCGCTCGTGACCGGCTTCGCCGCCGTCCGCGCCGCCCTGTCCCTTGGAGCATGACCCAATCTGCGCCCTGCCGAAACGATGCTCGCTCCGAGAAACGGCTTAACGCCGCTGTCTCCGGCGTATCGCCGCATTCACGGCTGCTGGCGCGAAGAGCCCCATCGGCGTAAACCCTCGGGTCAGCGGCACCTCATTGTCCAGGGCGAGTGCCAAAAGGATCACTACCGCCGAGATCAACACCAGGGCCCGGCGCGGGTGACGGTCGATCCACTTCAGCACCCTCGGATGTTGACATGCGCGCGGGCGGCGGTCAACCCGCGTTCCGCCGGTGCCTGCGAGCGATGAAAGCCAACGACATCGCCAGATTCAGCATGGCCGCCACGGCCACCACATCCCCCATATCGGACAGGGGCGCCGCGTATATCCCGACGATTCCGGCGACGGCTACGACCAGCTCCAGCAATACCAGGATTCGAATCGGATGCTCATCCGCCCACTTCAACACGCTCGCATGTTGACATGTACGCGGGTACCGGTCAACTGGTGGGACGAAATCGCCGCTCACCTCCACGTGCCCCGATCGGGGCACGACCCAACGCCACCACCAGCACGACCCGCCCGGGCCCTGGCTTTCCGCCAGGGCCCGCCCTCGTCTGCCCAAATCCTTGAGATCGGATGTGATCCCGCATGTCCACCACCACATACGAAGCGGCTCCGGCGCCGATCAACGGCCATCGGTTCGACCGCTCTCCACCCTTCACTGAGCTCGACCCGACCCCGCCGCCGGACCGTGCCGCTTCCCGTCTCTCCGGCGGATGGACGGTACTGACCGCCATTACCGGCCTGTTGGCTGTTTACCTCGCACTCGGCGGCATGACGCTCTCGTTCCGTGCGGTCTCCGCGGAGATGCGGCCGGCGTTCGGGGCGTGGGCATGGCTGGTGCCGGTGGTCGCAGACCTGTCCGTCCTGGTGTTCTCTGGGGTCGACCTGGTCTTGGAGAAGCTCGACATGCCCCACCCGCTGGCCCGATGGACCGTGTACGGCGCGACCTTCGGCACGGTGTATCTGAACTACACCGCTGGCGGAGACGCCGCCGGTCGCGTCGCGCACGTGCTGATGCCCTCGATCTGGGTTGTGTTCATCGAACTGATGCGACACATCGTGCGGCGCCGGGTCAGCCTGGAGACCGGCCGACGCCGTGACCCGATCCCGGCCGCGCGCTGGTTCCTCGCCCCGTGGCCGACCGCGAAACTTTGGCGGCGGATGGTGCTGTGGCGCATCAACTCCTACACCGCCGCACTCGCCGCCGAGCGGCGACGCCTGGCGGCTATCGCCGTGGTCCGCGAGACGCACGGACGCGCGTGGCGCTGGCGCGTCTCGCCGCTGCTGCGCATGCAGATCGCCATGGGCGAACTCGGCGCCGAACAGCTCAACGCCCAGATCACGGACCGGAGCGACGGCCACAACAGCGGCCAGGAGACGGCCATGGACTCGGCCGACGACGGCCAGGGAGACAGCCAAGAGTCGGCCAAGCCCCGGCCGAAGCGTCGGCCGTCGCGCGGCCAGTCGACGGCCGAGAAGGTGGCCAAGCTGACGGCCACTCACCCCGACTGGTCGGCCGCGCAGGTGGCCGAGAAGCTCGAAATCGGCGAGCGCACGGCCCGCCGCTACATGACCGGCAAATAGCTCCGCACTCGTCACTGTCCGGCCCGGATCGCCACCACGCGATCCGGGCCGGACTGCTTCCAAGGGAGTCAGCCCATGGCCGACACGGCCGACCAGTCCGCTCACGAAGACAAGCAGCGATAGGAAGGAGGGCCCTGCTATGTCCATCGAAACCGAGCCCGTAAACGGCCACGCCCACCCGAACGCCGACGTGCGAGTCATCATCGGAGAACTCGCGGACGGCACGTCGACCTCGACGCCGCGCAGCGTCGCTACGACCGCGCAGCGCGCTCGCCTGGCCCGTCAAATTCGCCGATCCCGCCGCGCCCTGCGACTCGCCCGCTCCGGGCGTGTTCGGGCCGTCGCATTCGTCCGGCACGAAACCACCCGCGCCGTCGCCCGCTTCCTGGCGCGCGAGATCGTGTACACGCTGGTTGGGAGCAGGGTCGTTGCGGGGTGGATCCGCGACGCCCTGACCAACTCGCCGCAGCGCCGGATGATGAAGTCCGCTGCGGCCGTGGGCGATCACGCGATGGCCCTGGAGTGGGAGGCGCGCGCCGCCGCTCACGCCCAGGCTCGCCGCGAGTGGGTCATGACCCTGCTCGCCGCTCCGGTCCACATCGCGCGCGGCGCTGCCTACGTCGCCGGGGGCATGCTCGCCCTCGGCATCGCAATGACCTGGAAGTCCGGCCACCCGGGCGAGGTTCTCGCCCCGTTCATCGGGGTCGCCGACGTCATCGACGCCGTGACCGGGTTCGTCTCTGCGACGTGGCGCCCGGCTCTGACCGCCTCGCCCTTCCTGACCGCCGCTTTCTGTTCCTGGGCTGGGCACACCAGGGGCGAGATCCCCGCCCGCTTCGCCCCGGCCGGACAGACCCCGGACACGGTTGCTATCACCCCGTCCATCGTCGTCACCGCGCTGCGCGACCTCGGCATTGCCGCGATGCGCAAAGCGATCACGGACATGGCCGACGCCGGCGCCGCCATGCTCTCCCCGATCCGGATTGCCGGATGCGGCGTGGAAGTCGATGTCACCCTTCCGTCCGGCGTGTCCACCGAGGAAGTCCAGAACCGCCGGCGCAAGCTCGCCGAGAACCTCGGTCGTCACCGCCACGAACTGTTCATCACGATCCCGGAGGCTGCGCGCACGGTGCGGCTGTGGATCGCTGATTCCGGCGCTCTGGACGAACCGATCGGCCCGTCCCCGCTCGTTCTGGACTCCACCATGGGCGCGGACTGGCGTACCGGCCGGGCCCCGTGGGGCGTCGACCTGCGCGGCGACGCCGTGGGCGTGTCCGTATTCCAGCGCCACCAGCTGGTCACCGGCCTGTCCAACCAGGGCAAGACCGCGAGTCTGCGAGCTCTGGCGTTGTGGCTGGCGCAAGACCCGACCGTGGAACTGTGGATCGCGGACCTCAAGGGCGTGGGCGACTGGGCCATGTTCGAAGGCCTCGCCACGCGGTTGATCCAGGGCCCGACCGATGAGCACGTGATCGAGACCACGCACATGCTTGAAGACGCGATCGAGGAGATGGAGCGGCGCATCATGGCGCTCGCCGAGTCCGGCTCGACGGAGGGCATTACGCGCGAGATGGAGCGTACGCCCGGCTCCGGGTTCCACCCGCTGGTCGTCATCGTCGATGAGGCTCAGGTGGCGTTCATGTGCCCGGCCAAGGGAGATGACGGGCGCCCCTACGGTGGATCCAAGGCCACGTCTCGCTACTTCATGGCTGCCCGCAAGCTGCACAACCAGGGCCGTGCGCTCAACGAGACCCTTTGGCAGGGCACGCAGGACCCGACCGACCAGAACCTGCCCAAGCTGGTGCGCGAGGGTGCGCACACCCGGGCGTCCCTCGCACTCGGCACCGAGTCGCAGTCGCGGATGGCGTTGGGAGACAAGGCCGTCGACGGCGGAGCCGCGCCGCACGAACTGCGCCAAGGCCTCGACAAGGGCACGCTCGTGGTCGCGGGCGACGGGGTCAAGCTCGCTCCGGGACAGTCCTCGGTGACGGTGCGCACGCACTTCATCGGTGGCGATGACGCGGTCACCCTCGCGGAGCGGGCCAAGGCCAAGCGGAAGGCGATCGTCACCAACGCCCGCAGGGCGGAGGCGGAAGCCAACCGGGACTTGCTCGCCGACCTCGCCGAGATCCTCGGCGCCGAACCCGTTCCGGTCGCCGACGTGCCCCCGCTGCTGCGCGACCTCGCCCCCGGATACAAGCCGTACGCCGGTCTGTCCGGCAAGGCGCTGCGCGAGCAGCTCGCCACGCTCGGGGTCAAGGTCGCTTCCACTGGCAACCGGTGGCCGGTCGACCCCGCCGAGATTCGCAAGGCCCTGGCACTCCGCTCGGTCGACGACGCCGATTGAAGTTAGCCGCATCCACAGCCCTCGGACCCCCAATTCCGGGGGGTCCGAGGGGTGTCCGCGCACCCTCCAAACCGACCTAACTTCCTAACTTTCCGCTGATCAGGGCGTTTTCCGCTGGGTTAGGTGCCCCAGTTACGAACCTAACCCGCTCGCCCCAACCTAACTCCATGTCCGAACACCGAATTCAGTCCCATCGGCGGCCCCGGAACCCGATTCCGGGGCCATTGCGCTTGCCCAACCCATCGACCGATTGGAGACCAGATTGACCCCGGACGCTCACACCCTCGCCCTCGGCATGGCGGTCTACCCACTCGTCTATGCCGGCGGCTCCGCCCTCGCCCGACGCGGACGCCGCTCCCGCACCGCGGTTCCTTCCGTCCGCGATGCCAAGCGCGCCGCGCGACGCGAGACCCGCCGCGCTCTCAAGCGCGAGCGCCGCAAGGCTGCCCGCCGCCGCTGACCCACGGACCCAGGAGCGAACCGATGTCCCCGACAGGAACCGTCTACCTGCTCCACTTCGACACCCCGCTCAAGCACGCCCGCCACTACACCGGCTGGTCCGCCAACCTCACCTTGCGTCTCGCCGAGCACACCACCGGACGCGGCGCGCGGCTAACGGAAGTGGTCGCCGACGCGGGGATTGGTTGGACGCTCGCCCGCACCTGGCCGGGCGTCACCCGCGCATACGAACGCAAGCTCAAGAACCAAGGCGGAGCGTCACGCCGCTGTCCGCTCTGCGGGGTCAAGCCCCGTACGCCTCACGAGAATCCCGCGGTTCTCGACTGGATCGAGACCACAGCTAACGGCGTGTTCCGGCTCGAAGCCGACTGCGCCACGTGCGGCGCCCGCAAAGGCTGCTTCGAGTTCGATCCCGCCATCCCCGATCGGCACGTCTGCCTCACCTGCGTTGACCTCGGCCTTGCCGCCTGAAAGGACCTCGATTATGGACGTCGTTCTCCCGCTCGCAGTCCTGCTCTGCCTCGTCACTGTCGCCACGATCCGGTGGGCCGGTCACAACTTCGGTCACGCCCTGGCGGCTTTCCTCGCCGGGTTGTTCGTGGCTTCCACGTCGGCCGGACCGGTCCTGCGCAACGCCACCGAATCCGTTGCGAACGCGCTCGTCCACCTCTTCCAGCACCGCTGACCCCTCACCCCACCAAGACGGAGCCCGCCGTGATCCGCATACGCCTGCACGCGCTGCCGCAGGACAACGCCGACGCTGTCGCCGAGCTCGGGAAGGTCTTCGAGATTCTCGAAGACTCCGGCGACGTGACGCCGCGCAAGAACTCCACCTCGAAGCTTCGCCTTCGGTACCTGACCCTCGCGTTCCTCGACGCGGAGGACTGACACACCGCATGCCGGCGTCGGCCCGGTCGAGCTCACCGCGAGCCCGGCCGGGCCGGTCTGCGTCTGGCCACCCCGCACTCAATGGCGATTGGAGCCACCTGTGTCCGCTCGCGCTCTCCATCTCGTTCCCAACCAGCCCGACGACGGCCCGGAATTCAGCCTTCCCCATGACGTAGACGCTGAGCGCGCTGTGCTCGGCGCCGCGATGCTCGGCGGCCCCGCGATCCTTGACGAGATCCGGGACACGCTCGACGCAGCAGCCTTCTACCGGCCTGCCCATGAGTCCGTTTTCCACATCCTGTGCGACCTCGCCGACACCGGCCGCCCGCTTGACGCGCTCGCCGTAGCGAACGCGTTGGGCTCCGAACTCAACCGCGTCGGTGGACTCGGCTACCTCCACAGCCTGATGGAGGTAGTACCGACCGCAGCGAACGGCCCCTACTACGCCGAGCTGGTCAGGGATAAGGCCTACGCGCGCAAGCTCGTCGAAGTCGGCATGCGTCTGGCGCAGATGGGTCGCAGTGAGTTCGAACCGGACCTACTCGCCGCCGCACAGCGCGAAATCCTCACCCTCACCACACGCTCATCACGCGGATGGAGCGAACCCGTGCCCCTGTCCACGCAAAGGCCCGTCGTCCCCTTCCCCATCCACGCCCTGCCTCGGTGGGTACGTGCGAAGGTCGAAGCCGTCGCGCACGACACCCAAACGCCTCTCGATCTCGCCGGTACGCTCGCCCTCGCCTGCCTCGCCACGGCCGCCGGAGGGCTCGCAATCGTCGAAGTTCGGCCGGAATCCGGCTGGTCCGAGCCGGTCAATCTTTACCTTGTCGCGGCTCTCCCGCCCGGCTCGCGGAAGTCTCCCGTGTTCTCCTCCATGACCTCGCCGATCCTCTCCACCGAACGGCAGCTTCAGGAAGAGATGGTGCCGCGCATCACCGAACTCGCGGTGGATCGGAAGGCCGCTGACGAATACGCCGCACGGATGGCTGACGCACTGGCGAAGTCCCCGATCGATGAACGGGACTCGGCCCGGCACGAAGCCCACCAGGCCGCGCTGAATGCCGCCGCAATCGTCGTTCCGAAGGAACCGCGGCTGTTCACTGACGACGCCACGCCGGAACAGATTTCGACGATGCTCGCTGACCAGGATGGCCGCTTGGCCGTGCTTTCCGCCGAGTCGGAGATCTTCGACGTGATCGCCGGAAGGTACAGCGGGAACCCGAATCTCAATGTCGTTCTCAAGGGCCATGCGGGCGACGCGATCCGCGTAGACCGCAAGGGGCGACCCTCCGAGTCCATTGACCACCCTGCGCTCACGCTCGGGGTATGCACTCAGCCCGCTGCTCTCGCCGATCTCGCCGCGATTCCCGGCGCAGCCGGACGCGGATTGCTCGCGCGCTTCCTGTTCAGCATTCCTGAGGTCAACATCGGAATGCGTGACACCAAGCCCCGTCCGGCCGACCGTGCCGCGCATGAGGCTTATGACCGCACGCTCACCACGCTGGTTCTGACGATGCGAGACCGTGCCGAGCCCGTTCGCCTCAGTCTCGCGGCTGGTGCCTCGGATCTTCTCGACGCAGTCGCCGAGGAGATCGAGCGCTCCATGGCCGAGGGCGGCTCTCTGGCGCACCTCCGCGACTGGGGAGCGAAGTCCGCCGGCGCCATGATGCGCATCGCCGGTCTGCTTCACCTCGCCGAGCACCTGAGCGAGGGATACGGCCGACCGATCAGCGTCGAGACCCTTGCCGCTGCTCACACTCTGATCGAGTACTACACCGCCCATACCCTCGCGGCGTTCGACAGCATGACGACGGACCCGGCCACCGACCGCGCCACCGCCGTACTCCGCTGGATCCAGCGGACCGAGCCGGTACGGTTCACCGCGCGCGACGCCTTCCGGGCCATGCCCCGATCCAAGGCGGCGAAGATGTCGGACGTCGAGCCCGCTCTTTCCCTGCTCGAACAGCACGGCTACATCCGGCGTCGCCCGGCTCCGCCGTCTTCTGCGCGAGGCGGACGGCCCGCCGCGCCCGAGTTCGAAACCAACCCGCTCACGACCGGTGCTGCTCTGCACAAGTAGCGCGGCCGATTAGGAGGGGGTGGGGTCATGGAATCCACTCCGGGGACCGCTACCCCCGTTCGTCGGGGTCCCCATCTATACCCACCCCCCTTGGTCGCGCACGCCCGCTGGGCAGTCTGTCCGACCGACGTGCAGAGCCTAACCCGTGGCACCGACAGAGCCATTGACGCGCAAGACGCCCCGCTGACGAGCTGACAGAACCGACACAACCCAGTACGGCCGCCGGTTGTGTCGGTTCTGTCAGCTTGTCGGCACCCCCGATGCCTCCGCGTCGGACAGCTCAGTCCGTCCCTTCGCGCGGCCCTGTGCAGTCCCGACAGGGCTGCCAGGGGTGCGCGCTCCGAAAGGATCCGCGATGGCACGAGACGAGTTGCTGACCGTCCCCCAAGTCGCCAGCGAACTCCAGATCTCCCGCGCAACTCTCTACCGCTGGGTGGAGACCGGCAAGGGACCCAAGCCGCTCAAGCTCCCGGGCGGAACGCTCCGCTTCCGCCGCTCCGCTCTCGACCGGTTCCTCACCGAGTGCTCCGCGCTCGTCTAACAACCTGCGTGAATGCCCGTCCGGGGCGCCCGCCTATCAGCGGGCGCCCCGTTTTGCTGTCCACAGCCTGAGGAGAACGCATGGCGATCTCGTTCACTGTCCGCATCTGGAACATCCGCCCTCTGAAGCGTGCGACCAAGACCACCTACCAAGTCAGGTGGGTCGTCGGCCCCGAGAACCACACCAAGACGTTCGCAACCAAAGCTCTCGCCGAGAGCTATCGAGCCACCCTCACCTCTGCGATGGCGCGGGGCGAGGCGTTCGATATCGCCTCTGGCCTGCCCGTCTCGCTCGCCCGCAGCGCGAACAACACCACCTGGTATGACTTGGCCGTCGCGTTCTGCGACACCAAATGGAAGCGCTGGGCCCCAGGCAGCCGCGCTGCCGCCGCCGAAGCTCTCGCCACCGTCACTGCTGTTCTGGTCGACAGTGACCACGGCCCGGACGTCGTCGAGCGCCGGCATGCCCTCGAAAAGTGGGCATTCAACAAGGCTGCCCGCGACGGAGGGGAAGTGCCCGAGGCGCACGTCGTGGCGGTCGGCTGGCTTCAGGAGCACTCCGTGTCGGTGGGCGCGCTGACGGATGCGGCGACCGTCCGCCGCGCCCTGGAAGCGATCTCGTCTAAGCTCGACGGCAGCCCGGCCGCCGCGACCACGGCCAACCGGAAGCGGATGGTCTTCCACCAGGCGCTTGAGTACGCGGTAGAGCGCTGCCATCTCGAAGCCAACCCGCTTGACAGGGTCAAGTGGAAGGCGCCGAAGACGTCAGACTCCGTGGACCGGAGATCTGTCGTCAACCCGACCCAGGCGCGAGCGCTGATCACCTCCGTCTCGGAGATCAACGGTCGGATGGCGCTGTTCTTCGCGCTGATGTACTTCGCGGCGCTGCGCCCGGCCGAAGCGGTCGCGCTCAGGCTCGAAGACTGCGAGCTCCCGGAACAGGGCTGGGGCATGCTCTATCTCTCGCGGTCAATCCCCATGACCGGAGCCGAGTGGACCGACAGCGGTGAGCCACACGAGAGCCGCTCGCTCAAGCACCGCGCAAAGGAGGAAGTCCGTCCGGTGCCAGCGTGCCCGGAGCTGGTGAGTTGGATCAGACGGCACGCCAAGAGCTACGGCACTGCGCCGGACGGACGTCTTCTCAGGGGAACACGTGGCGAGCGGCTATCAGAGGACTCCTGCGGCCGAGTCTGGCGCGCCGCACGCAGCGCCACACTCGACGCCCGCCAGGCTGCTTCCCCACTGGCTAAGCGGCCCTACGACCTCCGCCACGCGGCCGTCTCGACGTGGCTCAACGCCGGGGTTCAGCCGACCCTCGTTGCCGAGTGGGCGGGCCACAGCGTTCAGGTGCTCCTGCGCGTCTACGCGAAGTGCATCGAGGGCCAGGACGCGCAGAGCCGCAAGCTCATCGAGCACGCGCTTGGCGCTGCGGAGACTGGGGCGGAGCCGTCGAGCGAGTCGACCGAGACCGTTCGCAGAGACGAGACCGAGCAAGCCCCAGACGAGTGAGGTGCGGCGACGTAAATCGGATGAGCTGCCGTCAGTTGGTCCACGTGGCGGAATCCCGGCGTACAGGTGATCATTTCCCGGGGCAGCTGTGCGCATCAGCCGCCGTTGCGGCCCATGAGGTCGGTTTCGCGGGCGGGCGCGATGCGGGATAGCCAATGGGCTGCTTCGGCTGGCTCGATCTCCCGGTCGAGGGTCAGTGTGGGCACCATCGATGGGTAAACGCGTCCGTTGTCCCACCCATAGATCCCGTTCGCTGGGCGGACCACGAGAACGCGCACGCCATCGAGCGGCTCGATGTCGGCGGGCCAGCCCTCGGGGGCTATGTAGCTGCCATGGCCGTCGAACAGGCGGAAGCGGCGCGTGATCGGCGTGGTCAGGTTGAACGGTCCCGGCGGGGCGGTTGTGGCTGCGTCGACCCACGCGGGCTCGGGTGGCTGTGCGTCGAGCAGGCCGCCGCGGCCTGGGCCCATCAACCGGTCGGCGAGCAGTGTGTGCAACTGGTAGTTGTCGCCCACCCCGCTCATCGTGAGATGGAAACCACGCCTGGAGGAGGGGTCGAGGACGATGAGCGGCTCGTCATCGAGTACGAGGCACAAGCCGTGGAGGCAGCGGGCGCCCTCTGATCGATCTTTCAGAGTCTCGGCGGCTTCGGTGACGTCTTCGCGCCGGGCCATCCGGGCTCGAAATTCGCGGCTGGTCATCATCGCCGTGTTCAATGGGCCGATCCAGTCATCCAGGGTGAACCAGGCGCATGCGATGATCGCAAACTCCTGCTCGTCGCGCCCCTCCCGCCGAGCTAGGGCAACGAGCGCGTCAACCACTTCTGGTACGGCCGCCGAATCGGACATATCATGCGACCTCGGCAGCTGTCTGTCCGGTGCAGCCCGCGGCCAGACCATCTCAACCACCACGTAACGCGCCATCGTCGCAAATGCGCGCTCAGGCAGAACCTCGATCAGGGGCAAAGGTGATGCGCCGCGGGCGATGGCGGCCCCGGCGATCCTCCCGAGACTGGCGTAGTATCCGGCCTTTCCGCCCAACATCGGCGCCAGCTTCTCAACGAGTGTGTTCAGTTCGTCGACGCCGCAGTGCTCGACCTCCGCGGCCAGGCTGCGAAATTCTTCGAAGAAGCGGTCGTTACTACCCTGCCGCATGGCGTCGCGTATCTCAGCAAGTCGAGCATCGAATCGGGAGGTCATGAGAGCACAGGCTAGGGGAAGCGATCAATTCCGTCACTCGTGCCGCCGACTTCCACAGGCGTACCAGTGGGGGTGCTCTGGGTCACATCTCCATAGCCTTCCATGAACTAAAACCGTGCCGCGCATGTGCCGCGATCAATGCGTACGTGAGCGTACGAAAGCCCAAGGATGAGACAGTTCAGGGCCGGTTCCGAGGGTTCGGAACCGGCCCTGAGGTGGCCTTACTGATGCTCAAAGCGGAGGGCGTGGGATTCGAACCCACGAGAACGGTCACCCGTCCTAGCAGTTTTCAAGACTGCCGCCATCGGCCACTAGGCGAGCCCTCCAAGCAGCGGCCAGTGTCTCACGGGTACCCACCCGCCGGGCAAGCCGCTTATCCGCGCCGCGTCGCCGCGTCGCCGGATCGCCGCGCTACGCCTTGCCGGCGCAGAGCACGAGGCCGCCGGTGCCGGACTGGCTGATCACGAACGACTTCATCGTGCCGGCGACGGCGTCGCACTGGTTCGAGTCGGACCCGTCGTATTCGGCGATTATCTTGTAGACCCCGGATCCGGCGCCGCAGCCGACGACGTCGAGCTGTCCGCCGTCGGCCGTCGATACGCAGTCGCCGACGGCCAGGTCGGTGTGCCGGTTGTCGCCCACCCAATAGAGGTAGCCGGCTACGACCAGGGCCCCGGCCACTATCCCCCACAGCACCTTGCGTGACATGGGAAGCAGCGTAGCCGGGGCCCGTGCGGACGGCCTAGTCCGTGCCCGGTCCTTTGCCGAACCGGGTCTCTCGCTGGACCTTTAGCGCTCGACCTCGCCCTTGATGAACTGCTCGACGGCGTCGCGGGCCTGGTCGTCGAAGTACTGGACCGGCGGGCTCTTCATGAAGTAGGAGGACGCCGAGAGGATCGGGCCGCCGATGCCGCGGTCGAGCGCGATCTTGGCGCAGCGCACCGCGTCGATGATGACGCCGGCCGAGTTCGGGGAGTCCCAGACCTCGAGCTTGTACTCCAGGTTCAGCGGCACGTCGCCGAAGGCGCGGCCCTCGAGGCGCACGTAGGCCCACTTGCGGTCGTCGAGCCACGCGACGTAGTCGGACGGGCCGATGTGCACGTTGCCCTTGCCGAGGTCGTGCTGCAGCTGCGAGGTCACGGCCTGGGTCTTGGAGATCTTCTTGGACTCCAGGCGCTCGCGCTCGAGCATGTTCATGAAGTCCATGTTGCCGCCGACGTTCAGCTGCATGGTCCGGTCGAGCACGACGCCGCGGTCCTCGAACAGCTTGGCCAGCACGCGGTGCGTGATGGTCGCGCCGACCTGGCTCTTGATGTCGTCGCCGACGATCGGGACACCGGCCTCGGTGAACTTGTCGGCCCACTCCTTGGTGCCGGCGATGAAGACCGGGAGGGCGTTGACGAAGGCGACCTTGGCGTCGATGGCGCACTGCGCGTAGAACTTCGCGGCCTGCTCCGAACCGACCGGCAGGTAGCACACCAGCACGTCGGCCTTGGTGTCCTTGAGCGCCTGGATCACGTCGACCGGAGACTCGGTGGACTCCTCGATGGTCTGCATGTAGTACTTGCCCAGGCCGTCGTGCGTGTGGCCGCGCTGCACGGTCACGCCGGTCGGCGGGACGTCGGCGATCTTGATGGTGTTGTTCTCGGACGCGTGGATGGCGTGCGCGAGGTCCTGGCCCACCTTCTTCGCGTCCACGTCGAACGCGGCGACGAACTCGAGGTCGCTCACGTGGTAGTCGCCGAACTGGACGTGCATCAGGCCGGGGACCCGCGAGGCCGGGTCGGCGTCCTTGTAGTACTCGACTCCCTGCACGAGGGACGAGGCGCAGTTGCCCACGCCCACAATGGCTACGCGAACCGAACCCATGCGGTGAATGCTCCTTCAATCAGTCGATCTTCGCAGGGCGGAGTGGTCGCGCCCTCGATCGTCAGGGGACAGGGGTGGATTGATCGGACTGTGCGGTCCGGTCGGTCAGGACGCAGGTGGTCCTACCTGCTGCTGGTCATGCTCGGTCCGGATCAGCTCGTTGAGCCACCTGACTTCGCGTTCGACCGACTCCAGACCATGGCGCTGGAGTTCCAGCGTGTATCCGTCGATCCGCTCCCTGGTCTTGGTGACCTGTTGGCGGATCAGATCCAGCCTCTCTTCCAGGCGCGTTCTGCGGCCTTCGAGAATCCGCAAGCGGATCGCCGCGTCGGTGCGCCCGAAGAAGGCGAAGTGGACCCCGAAGTTCTCGTCCTCCCAGGCCGAAGGCCCGGCATCGGAGAGCAGGCTGCGAAAGCGGCTCTCACCGGCCGGGGTCAGCTTGTAGACGATCTTCGAACGACGGTTGGTCTCGACCCCGCGTGGCTCCACCACTGGCCGGTCCTCTACGATCCAGCCGCAGGCGACCAGACCCTTCAGACACGGATAGAGCGTGCCGTACGAGAAGGCACGGAACGATCCGAGCAGTAGATTGAGCCGCTTGCGCAGCTCATAGCCGTGCATCGGCGACTCGTGCAACAGGCCCAGCACGGCGAACTCGAGCACTCCCGAGCGCTTGGCCACCGGGCCCTCCCTTCGAGACTTCTCCGTCGATGTATCGCTTCGATACATCCTCACGATAGATCGGACCGTACGTCACTGACAAGTCCCCCCGCCGGGGGCACGGCGCCGGGTCGCCTGATTCAGCCATTTATCCGATCAATCCGGACCTCAGGGCCGTGATGCGGACAGAAGCCCACCCCGGCGCACTTGGATCAGACAAGCCGCGTACCCTCTTGGCAACCGCGCAGCCCGGGAGAGCCGTCTTCATGGGGCGCACAGGTGAAGCAACGCCGAGGGAGCAGACCACGATGGGCGGATATCAGTACGGACGAGGCGACTCGACCGGCGACGATCCTCGCTCCCGGGGGCAGGGTGGCGGCGGACGTCGCGGCTACGGCTCCTCCGGTGACGGCGACGCCGCCGACCGCGGGCAGTCCAGAGGATACGGCGCGGGCGGCGGCTCGCGCGGCTACGGCTCGCCCGATCCGGGCGCCGGGCCGGACCCGTACTCCCAGCGCCCCTCGGCTCCGTCTCCGGGGCCGCAGACGCCCCAGGCGCCGCAGCAGCCGCAGTACCCGTCCGGGGGTGCGCAGAGCGGCTCCGGGTCCGGCGGCGGTTCCCGCGGGCGCGACCCCTACGGCGGCTCCGCGGGCCAGGGCGGGCGCGCGGGCGGCGGCGGACGCCGCGGCTACGGCGGCCAGGGCGGCGCTTCCGGCGGCCGCGGACGCGGCGGAGCCGGCGAGCCGATCACCGGCGAGCTGGTGGGCACGGCCGGACCGCAGCCCTACGACGAGCCGGCCGCCACCCGGATCCAGGACCCGGCGGACGCTCCGCCCGGGGTCCCCGGCCCGCGCCGCAGCCGGCTCGAGGAGCGCCGCGCCGCGCGCGGCGGCGAGCCCAACGACGCCAGCCAGACCAGGTCGGACCAGTACCCGGAGAGCGCGCTCAACGGCCGCTCCACCCGCAACGGGGCCGCGGCCCGCGCCGGAGCGCGCGCCCGAGGCGCCGGGGGCCGGCCGCCGGCCGGCCCGGTGAAGAAGACCGGCTACCACCGTTACTTCGACTACCCGCGCACCGGCAAGTACGGCTGGAAGCGCTGGACGCCGTCGGTCAAGCAGCTCACCGGCTGCTTCCTGGGCTGCTTCTTCCTGGTGCTTGGCCTTGTGGTGTTCGAGTACGAGGCCGTGGGCATCCCGGACGTGCACTCGAACGTGTTCGCGCAGGGGTCGTCGTTCACCTACGACAACTCCGTCTCGTTCGCGAACGTCGGCCCGGCGAACCGGACCCTGGTCGACTACTCGCAGATTCCGATGATGATCCAGAACGCCGTCGTGGCCCAGGAGGACAAGACCTTCTGGACCAACCCCGGCGTCTCCTACACCGGTACCGCGCGGGCATTGCTGGTCGACCTGATGGGCGGCAGCACGCAGGGTGGTTCGACCATCACGCAGCAGTTCGTCAAGAACGCCTATCTGACCCAGGCGCAGACCACGTCCCGCAAGGTCGACGAGATCTTCATCGCGTTGAAGCTCTCGCATTCGATGGACAAAAAGACGATCATGGCGGACTACCTCAACACCTCGCCCTTCGGTCGCAACACCGACGGCATAGCGGCGGGGGCGAAGGCGTGGTTCAACCTGACGATGGCTCAGATGGCCAAGGAACCGGCGGCCACCCAGGCCTCCCAATCCGCGTTCCTCGCCATGATGCTCAACTCGCCCTCGACCTACTCGGCCGGATGGGATCCGACCCAGTCCGCCGCCACCCAGCACGCGGCGCAGGCGAAGGCGCTGGCGCGGTGGAAGGACACGCTCTCCAACATGGAGGCGTACAAGCTCATCACGCCTGACGTCTACGCCCAGGCCGTGGCGAAGCCGCCGACCGTGATCCCGCTCAGCACCGCCACGCCCGGCCGGACCATGACGGACGTCCAGATGCAGCAGGCCGCGGAGGACTGGCTCGACAATTACAACTCGGCTCACAAGGACCCGACCGCACCGACCAAGGCCGAGATCGAGGACAACGGCGGCTACACGGTCGTCACCACCTTCAACCAGAAGTACATGAACATGGCCGCGACCGCCATGCAGAGCGGGCTGCTGTCGAAGGAGACCGCCTTCGACAAGAAGACGCTCCAACCCGGGCTCGCGGCGGTCGACCCGTCCACCGGCGACCTGGTGGCGTTCTACGGCGGTACGACCTTCGAGAACAACGCGACCCAGCGGACATCCCAGGGTGGATCGACCTTCAAGGCGTTCACCCTGGCCACGGCGCTGACGAACAACTGGTCGCCGAACAGTTTCCTCAACGGCAACGTGTGGCCGGACGCCACGGTCAACCCGGACGAGGTGCAGCAGGACGCCGGAGCCAAGCCGATCACCAACGACGGCGACATGACGAGCAAACCCGGCTGGATGACGCTGCAGCACGCCACCGACGACTCCGTCAACACCGCGTTCGTCCGGCTGGAGATGGCCCAGCCCAAGCAGTACGACTCGGTCGAGGAGATTGCCGACGCCTTCGGCATGCCGCAGTCCACCCCCGGCTGGACCAGCAACCAGGCCGGTTGTGACAACGCCCGGTTCACCCTGGGCGTGTGCCCGACCGACCCGGCCCGTATGGCCTCGGTCTACGGCGTGTTCGCGGCCGACGGCACGCTGCACGAGCTGACCGAGATCAAGGAGATCAAGCGGCCGGACGGCACGATCTGGACTCCGAAGACCACGACCTCGCAGCCCATCTCCAGCAACGTCGCGGCCACCGAGACCAAGCTGCTGACCGGCGTCATCCACAACTCGGACGGCACCGCGAACACCGCGTACAACCAGAGCAGCCTGCACATGACCAACATCGCGGGCAAGACGGGCACGTCCACCCTGGACTACACCGATAACACCAAGGCCCTGATGGCGCAGGACAAGTACAACAACCACGGCGGCTCGTACTCCACGGCCGGTATCTGGTTCGACGGGTACAGCAGCAAGCTGTCCATCTCGGTGGGCATCAGCCGGTGGGATGATCTGACCGTGAACGGCCAGTCGAAATCGACCCAGCTGCCGGTGGACAACATCGCCAACTCGGGCATGGACTTCGGCGCCACCTATCCGTTCGCGGTGTGGGCCGACTTCATGAAGCAGATGCAGGGCTCCCCGCTCGGCGGCGACGAGACGTTCACCGCGGCGCAGCCGAACCCGGACGCGACGGTGTACAACAGCCCGTCGGCCAGCCCGAAGCCGTCGATCAGCTCGACCCCCACGATGTCGTCGAGCCCGAGCTCGCCGGCGAGCACCGAGCCGGGCGAGGAGCCGAGCGCAACCTGCTCGGTGAACGGCTTCGGCCGGTGCATCGGCAACGGCGGGGGGAACGGCGGCAACGGCGGGAACGGTGGGAACGGCGGCAACGGGGCCAGCTCTTCGGCCAGTGCCAGCCCGAGCTCCTCGGCCTCCGGTACCACCGGCAACCCCGGCGGGTTAGGCGGCAATTTCTAGCGACCTGGCCGGATGAATGAAAGTACGGCGCGGGCGCGACGGGTCTACCGTCGCGCCCGCGCCGTTTTCGGTCACGGCCGGTCCGGATCGGCAGCGGCAGTGCCGCTTATCAGGAAGCGACGCTAGGGTTTGCGCATGACCGTCAGCACGAGCGCGTTCGACGACACGGACGAGACCCCGGAGCCCGGGCCCGAGCCCGCGACCCTGATCGCTCCGAGCCTGGACGACCCGCTGCCCAACCTGGGCGCCGAGGGCGTGGGCGGCGTCATGGGCAAGCGGGCGAGGCTGCGGGCGAACGTGGTCGCCCGGGGGACGGTCGCCTTCATGCTGATCGTGCTGACCCTGCTGACCATGTCGGTGGGGATCGGGATGCGCGAGCCGTGCTTCCAGACCGCGTGGACCGGCGGCGGCCAGCAGCAGTACACCCACATGTGCTACACCGACATCCCGTTCATGTACCAGGGCCGGGGCTTCTCGAACGACCAGGTCCCCTACGTCTCCACCAACCAGAGCGACTACCTCGAGTACCCGGTGGTGACCGGGGCGGCGATGGAGACGGCGGCGCTGCTCGCCCAGCACCTGCCCGGCGACACGAACAACCAGGGCCGCTGGTTCTACCTGATCACCACCTGGTTCTTGCTGGCCTTCGCCTGCATCACGGTGGTCGCGCTGGCCGGCCTGAACGGCACGCGCAGACCCTGGGACGCGGCGATGTTCGCGCTGGCACCCGGCCTGCTGCTCAACGCCACCATCAACTGGGACCTGGTGGCCGTGGGTCTGGCCGCGGTCGGCCTGCTGGCCTGGGCGCGCAAGAAGCCGGTGCTGGCGGGCGTGTTCATCGGCCTGGGCACGGCGGCCAAGCTCTATCCGGTGCTGATCCTGGTGGCGCTGGTGCTGCTGTGCTGGCGGGCCGGGAAGATGAAGCAGTGGTCGCTGTGCCTGGCCGGCGCCGTGGGCTCCTGGCTGGTGGTGAACCTGCCGTTCATGATCCAGAACTACCAGGGCTGGGTCTACTTCTATAAGTTCAACGAGGACCGCGGCGCGGACTGGGGCTCGTTCTGGCTCTTCCTCGAGTACAACCCGGTGCACCCGATCGTCTTCTCGCCCTCCCGGATCACCCTGCTGTTCGCGCTGCTGCTGGCGGTCTCCTGCGTCGGCGTGGGCCTGCTGACCTGGCTGGCCAGGTTCCGGCCCCGGGTGGGCCAGATCGTCTTCCTGGTCGCGGCCGCGTTCATCATCTTCAACAAGGTCTACTCGCCGCAGTACGTGCTCTGGCTCATCCCGCTCGCCGTGATAGCGCGCCCGCGCTGGCGCGACTTCCTGATCTGGCAGGCGTGCGAGGTGGTCTACTACGGCGCGATCTGGCTGTACCTGGCCGATCTGAGCGCCCCGACCCGGGGCCTGCCGCAGGTGGCCTACGACATGTCCATCGCCATCCACCTGGCCGGCACGATCTTCTTCTGCGTCCAGGTCATCCGGGACGCGATGGACCCGCGCCGGGACCCGATCCGGATGAGCGGGATGGACGACCCGGCCGGCGGCGTGCTCGACGAGGCGGAAGACGTCTACGGCTTCGGCTTCGGCTCGAGTGCGCGCTCGGAGGCGGAGGCCGAGACCCCGGGCAAGGCCCTGCCGGACGACGCGGCACCGGCGCTGACCTGATCAGAAGGCCGGGCCGGCCCGGCTCGGTCATATCATCACTCGACTACCGTGACCGGGTGAGACTAGGCGACGACACGCGGGCGGCGAGGTGTGACCTCGCCGCCCGCGGCGTAGGTAGGAAGGCATGGAAGCCGCCGCCAGTCTCATCAACCACGCTGCCTTGATGCGCGACGCCATGGCCCACGACCAGGTGCTCGCCGCCGCCACCGCGCTGAGCAAGGCCTCGGTCAAGCACACCCTCGACACCGGACTGACCGTGACCGGCCTCGTCCTCGTCGGAGTGGGCAGCTTCGTGGCCAAGCGCAAGCAACACCACAAGTAAGGCGGCCGATCGCTAAACGATCGCGACCCGGTCGAAGTGCGTGGCCGTGTGCCGCAACTGCGCCACCAGCTCCGAGCCGGGCGCCGGCGGTTCGATCGGACCGGGCACGTAGATCATGGACACCGACATGTGCGGCGGCTCGGCGAACCACTGCCGGCGCCCCTGCCAGCTGAACGGCGAGAGCGTGCGGTTCGAGGCGCGCAACCCGCAGCGGGCGAGCTCTTTAGCCCGAGGCAGCAGCCCGCGCAGCAACCGTGGCGCCTCGAGACCGACGCCCTGAACGGTGCCGCCGCTGACCACGACCACCCAGCCCGCATGCCACAGCCGCCCCTGGCGATAGCCGACGCGGTCGCCGCGGGCCACCGGCAGCGCGTCCAGCACGGTCGCCCGCGCCTCGAGCGCGGCCGGGTCGCCGAGCCAGATGTCGGTGCCGCTGCGTACGCGGAACCTGGTCCGCGGGAAGAGCGAACCCAACTGCGCGAGCTCGGCGGCGGTCAGATGGCTGGTGTACATCACCGGCACGTCGAGCTGGGCTTCCGTCAGTGCACGGATCCACTCGAAGACTTCGCGCACCGGTTCGGCCCGTCCGGGCCGGTCTATCGGCAGGTGCAGGGCGAACCCCTCGGGCCGGGCACCGTCGAGTGCCTCGCGCACCTGGGCGAGCTCGCTCTTGGCCACGCCCTGGCGGCGCAGTGAACTGCGGCAGTCGATCACCATGCGGCGCCCGGCCAAGGCACGGACCGCCTCGACCGAGGCGGCATTGCGCACCACCCGGTCCGGCAGCTCCACCCAGGGCGCGGCGGGCAGGAACGGCTCGAGCAGGACTAGGTCGTGCGGGAAGTAGCCGAGCACGCGGACGGCCTCGTCGGCCGTGCCCACCGCGAGCTGGTCCACCCCGGCCGACCGGCCGAGCGCGGCGGCCGCCTCGGCCAGCACCGGGAGAGTGAAGCCATAGCCGTTCCCCTTCACCACCGGAACCAGACCGGGTCGTTCGGCCACCACCTTGTGGTGGTGGGCCTGCCAAGCGCGGCGGTCCACATAGAGCGTCAGCGGCATGAGAATCAGCCCTTCCGGAACAGGTCGTGCGCCCGAACCGGTCCGCGCTTCTCCCTCGCCCGGACCTTCGGTGGCAATACGTCCGGCGGGGGCAGCCGGATGCACGCGCAATGCGACGAATACGCCACAACGTCTTGTTCGCTGTGCTCTGATCACGGCGTACTGCCTACGGCGCCCTCGTTCTATCGCCGTCTGAGGTAGTACCTCAGAGCTGCGTCGAGCCAGCGGCTGATCGGGTAGTCGTACTCTCCGGGGTACTCGACCACCTCGCCGCCGGTGCCGATCTTGAACCGCAGCAGGCCGAACATCGGGTGCGCGGGATCGAGGGTCGAGCCGACGCCGCGCAGGTCGTAGACCGCCATGCCCTCAGCCAGACAATTGCGGATCATCCGCCACTGCAAGGCGTTCGAGGCCCGCAGCTCCCGCTGGGAGTCCGCGCTGGCGCCGTACCCGAACCAGGCGTGCCGACCGAGCCGGACCATCGTCGCTCCGGCCGAGGGCACTGCGTCCGCACCCGCTAAGTAGAGCCTTATCCCGTCCGGATCCCGCTCCCCGAGCACTCGGAACATCTGTTGAAAGTACTGCAGCGGCCGGGGCGTGAAGCCGTCGCGCCGCGCGGTGTCGAAGTACAGCCTGTGGAAGACCGGCAGCTGTTCCGGATCGGCTCGCCAGACCTTCACCCCGGCGCGTTCAGCCGTCCGCACGTTGCGTCGCCACTGCGAGTTGAACGAGGCGAACAGGTCGGCCTCGGTCCGGCCCTCTAGCGGGATGCGCACGAAGTGCCGCGGCTGCTGATCGGCGATGCCGCCTCCGGGGGCCGCCCGACGTCGCCAGCCGAGAGCGTGCAGGTGCTCGATCAATCGCTCGGCCTCGGGTTCGGCCGCGTCCGCTGCGAGTTCGGCGAAGTCGGTTACCGCCTCCTGCGCCATGCCGCGCTTCACGCTCTCGGCACTCCACCGGCGGGTGACGACCTTCGGCCCGAGCTTGACCGAGCATGCGCCCGCCGCACGCAGATGCCCGACCAGCGGGCCGAGCCAGTCAGCCGGGGTGCACCCGTCGGCGAACCAACTCAGTGTCGGCCCCTCCGGTATATAGGCCAGGCATCGCCTGCCGAGGAGCGGCAACGCGGGCAGGTCCCGGTAGAGCACCAGGGCCGTTCCGACGAGTTCGTCCTGCTGGAACCAGCCGAGCGATTCGGAGCGCCACGCTGCTTTGACGCCTCCCCAGGCCGGAGCCTGCAGGAAGCTCAACTGCTCCGGGTCGGCCCGGTACTTGAGGAACGCGAGGTGAGCGGCGCCCTCGATCTTTCGTACGACAATCCCTGCGCGATCGGTCACAGCCGCTACATACGCCTGGGCCGGCACCCGCGTTGCGCTGCGTCGGCGCCGAAACGCCGGGACGGGTCAGCTGCTGATGTGCTCGCGCAGCCAGGCCACGTCCGCGGCCTGCTCCGCCGCCTCGCCCGGCGTCTCGCAGACGAAGTCGGCGCCCGCGGCGGCCGCCGCCACCGCCACCGCGGCGAGCTGCGCCGGGTCGATCTGGCCCTTGCCGAAGTTGGCGTGCCGGTCGCGGCCGGAGTCGAAGCCGCCCTGCGAGTCGTTCGCGTGCACCAGGTCCACCCGGCCGGTCACCGCGAGCACCCGCTCCACCACCGTCTCGAGCTCGAGACCCGCGGCGAAGGCGTGGCAGGTGTCCAGGCAGAAGCCGATCCGATCACTGTGCGGGTGGGCGGAGACGGCCTCCCACAGGCGTCCGATCGCCTCGAGATGCCTGGCCATCGCGAAGTTCCCGCCGGCGGTGTTCTCGATCAGCAGCGGGACGGGCAGCTCCAGACCCTCGACCGCCTTGCGCCAGTTGTCGAAGCCGGCCGCCGGGTCGTCGTCCTTGGTCACGTGGCCGCCGTGCACCACCACGCCGGCCGCGCCCGCCTCGGCCGCGGCCGTCACGGCCTGCTGGAGCAGCTTGCGGCTCGGGATCCGGATCCGGTTGTTCGTCGAGGCCACGTTGATCACATACGGCGCGTGCACGTAGAGCCGCAGGTCGGCCGCCTTCACGGCCGCCGCCAGCGCGGCCGCGCCGCCCGGGTAGGCGGGCGCCGGCTTGGTCCAGGACTGCGGGTCGCCCAGCAGGATCTGGGCGGCGTCCGCGCCGCGTTCGCGCGCGGCGGAGATCGGGTCGTGCTGGTCGACGGTGGCACCGATGCGAGTCACGCGTCGAGCCTAGCGAGGCCCGCCGACAATCGCGCGGTCACTCGGCGTCCGCCCTCGCGGGGCGAGCGCCGAGTGACCGGCGTCACTATTCCTGTCGGTGGTCGTCAGTAGAGTCCACCGTGACCGAGACCGAACAGGAGCCCGATCCCGGAGGCGATCATGGCGCAGACGTTGATCCACCGCTCCGCGGTGGTGGCCGAGATCATCTGCGACCAGAACGCGGTGAGCAGACCGACCAGCCCGGCCCAGGAGCCCACCAGGTGGGTCGAGGGGTACCAGGCGCTGACGACCGCGACGAGTCCGCACGCCGCGGCGAACACCGCGAGGACGTTCTGCAGCGGATGGGGTCGGCCGTCGGTGTTGAGGGTGAGGTGGCCGTGCCGGGAAGAAGCGGTCTGGCTCACAAGGAGGACCTCCCTACCTGTCACTACTACGTACCGTCACGACTCGTCCGGTACGCGTCTCGTGTCAGCATCAACCCGGAACATCCCGATTTCAAGAGGCCGATCGGGTGCCGGTACACTTGACCGATCCTGGTTCGTCCCCATGCCTTGGGGACCCGGACCCGGATCGATGCATGACCCTCCTGTCGCGGAAAGCCCGCGGCCGTTCGAGTCCATAGGAGGTGGGTACGCACATGCGTCACTACGAAGTGATGGTCATCCTCGACCCCGACCTCGAGGAGCGCCAGATCGCTCCCTCCGTCGAGAACTTCCTCGGTGTCATCCGTTCCAACGGCGGCACCGTCGAGAAGACCGACATCTGGGGCCGCCGTCGCCTCTCCTACGAGATCAAGAAGGGCGGCAAGAAGGTGTCCGAGGGCATCTACGCCGTCATCAACCTGAACGCCACCCCCGCGGTGGTCCAGGAGTTCGACCGCCAGCTCAACCTCAACGAGGGCGTGCTGCGGACCAAGGTCATCCGTCCCGACCAGCGGTAGCACGCTGCGCCGGGCACTGCTACGAACAGCGGAAGGCGAGTAGGACCCCATGGCAGGCGAGACCGTCATCACCGTCATCGGCAACCTGACCGGCGACCCCGAACTGCGGTTCACCCCCAGCGGCGCCGCGGTGGCCAGCTTCACCGTGGCCTCCACGCCGCGCAGCTTCGACCGCGAGACCAGCCAGTGGAAGGACGGCGATCCGCTGTTCCTGCGCTGCTCGGTCTGGCGTCAGTACGCGGAGAACGTGGCCGAGTCGCTGACCAAGGGCATGCAGGTGATGGTGCAGGGCCGGCTCAAGCAGCGGTCGTACCAGACCCGCGAGGGCGAGAACCGCACCGTGATCGAACTCGACGTCGACGACGTCGGCCCGACCCTGCGCTTCGCCACCGCCAAGGTCACCAAGTCGCAGCGCGGCTCGGGTGGCGGCGGCGGCGGCGGGGGCGGTTACGGCGGCGGCTCGGGCGCGAGCTCGGGCGGCGGCGACTGGGGTTCGAACAACGGCGGTTCCGTGCAGCGTAGCGGTGGCCAGCAGTCCGGCCCCGCCCCGCAGGACGACCCCTGGGCCACCGGCGGTGGCTCGGGCGGCGGCTGGGGCGGCGGCTATTCGGACGAGCCCCCGTTCTAATTGATCTTCACAGGAGAGTAAGACACCATGGCCAAGGCCCCGGTGCGCAAGCCTAAGAAGAAGGTTTGCGCGTTCTGCAAGGACAAGACCGAGTACATCGACTACAAGGACACGAACCTGCTGCGGAAGTTCATTTCCGACCGCGGCAAGATCCGTGCCCGTCGTGTGACCGGCAACTGCACCCAGCACCAGCGCGACATCGCCACGGCTGTGAAGAACAGCCGTGAGATGGCGCTGCTGCCGTACACGAGCACCGTTCGTTAAGGGAGGGTGGACTAGATCATGAAGCTCATCCTCACTCACGAGGTCACCGGCCTCGGCGCCCCCGGCGACGTCATCACGGTCAAGGACGGCTACGGCCGCAACTACCTGCTGCCCCGCGGCTACGCGATCGCGTGGACCAAGGGCGCGGAGAAGCAGGTCGAGACCATCCGCAAGGCTCGCAAGAGCCGCGAGGTGCGCGACCTGGGCCACGCCCAGGAGCTGAAGTCGGAGCTCGAGCGGCTCAACGTGCGCCTGGCCACCCGGGCCGGCGAGTCCGGCCGGCTGTTCGGCTCGGTCACCGTGGCGGACATCGCCGACGCGGTGACGAAGTCCGGCGGCCCGGCGGTGGACAAGCGCAAGATCGAGATCACCTCGCCGATCAAGACGGTCGGCGCGCACAAGGTCTCGGTCCGGCTGCACCCGGAGGTCTCCGCGACCGTCGGAGTGACCATCGTCGCCGCCTGACGGCGGACCTGACGCGACGTCACGTCGGTTCCGGGCGCCGTCTTCTCCCGAACGGGGGAATGCGGCGCCCGGAATTTTTTGTGCACAGGCTGTGGGCATCGCCCCCGCGGCGTTGCCCAGGCCACAGGCCGCACCTGTGGCCGCCCGCGTACGTCCGGATCGGCCGTCCACCGCGCCGCCCACAGGCGCGACCCGGTTTCTCCACAAGAAGCATCAACTTATCCCCAGGTTATCCACAAGCCATGTGGATGACTGACTCGCTCTGGGGCCGCATCGGCCCTACCGTGGTTCTTCCGCACCCGCACCCGTACCCGAGAAGGAGGTCCCGCCGTGCCCGGTTACGACGGGACCGAGGTGTACGGTCCGCCGGAGCCGCCGACCGCCTTCGATCCCGGCCCCGGGCCCGGATACCACGACCCCGGCCCCCGGGCCGGCGGTCCGTCGGCCTTCGAACGCACGCCGCCGCAGGACGTCGCGGCCGAGCAGGGCGTGCTCGGCGGCATGCTGCTGTCCAAGGACGCCATCGCCGACGTCATCGACGTGGTCAAGGGCCGGGACTTCTACCAGCCCAAGCACGAGCAGATCTTCGACGCGATCCTCGACCTCTACGGCCGTGGCGAGCCCGCCGACGCCGTCACCGTCGCGAACGAGCTGACCAAGCGCAACGAGCTGGCCCGGGTCGGCGGCCCCGCCTATCTCCATACTCTGATGGAGTCGGTGCCCACCGCGGCCAACGCCGGCTACTACGCCGAGATCGTGCACGAGCGGGCCATCCTGCGCCGGCTGGTCGAGGCCGGCACCCGGATCACGCAGATGGGCTACGCCACCGACGGCTCGGACATCGACGAGATCGTCAACCGGGCCCAGTCCGAGATCTACAGCGTCACCGAGCAGCGGGCCGGCGAGGACTACGCCCCGCTGGCCGACATCATGGAAGGCGCGCTGGACGAGATCGAGTCCATCGCCAACCGCTCCGGCCAGATGACCGGCGTCCCCACCGGCTTCACCGATCTCGACAGCCTCACCCAGGGCCTGCACCCCGGCCAGATGGTCATCGTCGCGGCCCGCCCGGCCATGGGAAAGTCCACCATCGGCCTGGACTTCGCCCGCTCCTGCTCCATCAAGAACGGCCTGACCTCGGCCATCTTCTCGCTGGAGATGGGCCGCAACGAGATCACCATGCGCCTGCTCTCGGCCGAGGCCCGGGTCGCCCTGCACCACATGCGCTCCGGCACCATGACCGACGACGACTGGGCCCGCCTCGCCCGCCGCATGGGCGAGGTCTCCGCCGCCCCCCTGTTCATCGACGACTCGCCGAACATGTCGATGATGGAGATCCGGGCCAAGTGCCGCCGGCTCAAGCAGCGCCACGACCTGCGCCTCGTCATCGTCGACTACCTGCAGCTGATGAGCGGGGCCAGCGGTTCGCGCCGCCCGGAGAACCGCCAGCAGGAGGTCTCCGAGATGTCCCGTAACCTCAAGCTGCTGGCCAAGGAGCTCGAGGTCCCGATCGTCGCGATCGCCCAGCTCAACCGAGGTCCCGAGCAGCGCACCGACAAGAAGCCGATGATGTCCGACCTGCGTGAGTCCGGCTCCCTCGAGCAGGACGCCGACGTCGTCATCCTGCTGCACCGCGAGGACGCCTACGAGCGCGAATCCCCCCGCGCCGGCGAAGCAGACCTCATCATCGCCAAGCACCGTAACGGTCCGACCGCCACCATCACCGTCGCGTTCCAGGGCCACTACTCGCGCTTCGTGGACATGCAGCAGAGTTAGCGGCTGCCCGGGTGACTGAGGATCCAGCTGCGCGGACGCCCGTCATCCTCGGCATAGACGATCTCCGACCGCTCCCCAGAGCCACCCGGATCGCCCGCACCAGCCGCGACGGCATCCAACTCCTGCAGGAGCACCGCGACCAGCTCATCGACGAACTCTGGCTCGATCACGATCTCGGTGGTGACGACACCATCATGCCCGTGGTGACTCTTCTGGAAGAAGCCGCCTTCAGCGGACGACCGTTCCAGATCGGGACGGTATTCGTGCATAGCGCCAATCCGATCGGCGCGGAAACCGTCGTCCGGTTGCTCGCACGCTGGAACTACCACGTCCGACGGGCGACGGCGTAGACAGCCCTGGGATCACCCGTCGGCGGGGCGGCGGGTCCGGGGGATGACGAGCGGAGTGCCGCTCTCGGGGTCCTCGATGATGCGGGCAGGCAGGTCGAAGGCCTGCTCGACGAGCTGAGCGGTGAGGATCTCGGCGGGCGGGCCGGCTGCGAGGATGGCGCCGTCACGCATGGCGATCAGGTGGGTGGCGTAGCGGGCGGCCTGGTTCAGGTCGTGCAGGACAGCGACGACGGTGCGGCCTTCGCGGTGCAGGCGGGCGCAGAGTTCGAGGACGTCGATCTGGTGGGCCAGGTCGAGGTAGGTGGTCGGCTCGTCCAGCAGCAGCAGTTCGGTGTCCTGGGCCAGGGCCATGGCGATCCAGGCGCGTTGGCGCTGGCCGCCGGAGAGCTCGGCCATCGGGCGCTCGGCGAACTCGCGGATGCCGGTCTGTTCGAGGCATTGCTCGATGACGCGGCGGTTCTCGGCCGACTCCCGCCGCAGCGGGCCCTGGTGCGGATATCGGCCGCGGGCGACGAGTTCGCCGACGGTGATGCCGTCCGGCGTGATCGGCGCCTGCGGCAGCAGGCCGATCGTGCGGGCGACGTGGCGGCTGTGCAGGTCGTGGATGGGCGAGCCGTCCAGGGTGATCTCGCCCGCGCTCGGCTTGAGGATGCGGGCCATCGCGCGCAGGACGGTCGATTTGCCGCAGCCGTTCGGGCCGATCAGTACCGTGAAAGACCCGTCCGGGATCTCCAGGTCGAGCTCGCGAACGACGGTGCGATGGGTGTACGAGACGCTCAGCCGGTGGGCGGCGAGCCTGCTGCCCTGATTCGTCTGCATGGGCGCTATATCCGTCCGGTTCTGCGCTGCTGGGCGAGGAGGTAGGCGAGGTAGCCGCCCCCGAGGAGGCCGGTGACGGCGCCGACGGGCAGTTCCCGGTTCGGGATGCCGTAGCGCGCAACCCAATCCGCGCCGACCAGGAGCACGGATCCGACCAGGAGTGAGGGCACCAGGTTCGGCCCGGTGGCGCGGGTGAGCTTGCGGGCGACGTGCGGGGCGCACAGGGCGACGAACGCGACCGGGCCGGCCTGCGACGCGGCGGTGGCGGCGAGGACGACTGCGCCGGCGAGAGCGAACAGGCGCAGGCGTTCCGCGGGTATGCCGAGGCCGATGGCCAGGTCGTCGCCCATTTCGAGGATGCGCAGGGCGCGCGAGGTGAGGATCACGCAGGGCATGAGGACCACGGCTGCCACGGCTAGGAGCACGACGCTGTTCCACGTGCTGCCGTCGAGGCTTCCGGTTATCCACACCGCTGCCTGGGCCGCGTCGCTGATGTTCGCCCGCGTCATCAGGTAGTCGTTGACGCCGGTGAGCATGGCCGCGACTCCGATGCCGACGAGCACCAGGCGCGTGCCGCCGGTGATTCCGCCGCGTCGGGCGACGAAGTAGACGGCCGCAGCGCTGACGACCGCGCCGAGCCAGGCTGATCCGGCGACGAGCAGCGTGCTGCCGCCGAGCAGGGTGACGCCGATGAGCGCGCCGGTGGCGGCGCCTTGGGTGAAGCCGAGGATGTCGGGGCTGCCGAGCGGATTTCGCGTCAGGGACTGGAAGACGGCGCCGGACAGGGCGAGCGAGGCGCCGGCGATCAGTGCGGTGAGCACCCGAGGGAGCAGGATCTGTTCGAACACGAAGACGTCGGCCGACGTCATGGACGTGAACAGGCTGCCGGGCTCGAGCGAGGCGAGCGCGACGCCGAGCGCGACCGCGGCGCAGCCCACGCCGACGAAAACAGGGCGACGGCGGCTCATGAGCGACGTCCGGCGACGGTGAGGAGGAACACGGGCCCGCCGAGCACGGCTGTGACTATTCCCACTTCCAATTCGGCCGGGCGCACCAGGATCCGGCCGAGGACGTCCGCGCCGAGCAGCAGCACCGGGGCCAGGATCGCGCTGTAGGGCAGGATTCTGGGCAGGCTGGGTCCGGTGAACCGCGAGACCAGCCGCGGGATCATCAGGCCCACGAACACGATCGGGCCGCAGGCTGCGGTGGCGGCGCCGCAGAGCAGCACGATGGCGAGGATCGCGACGGCGCGGGTGAGGGTGGGGCGGCCGCCGAGCGAGGTGGCCGCGTCGTCGCCCAACGCGAGCGCGTCAAGCGGTCTGGCGCATCCGGCCGCGAGCACGATGCCGACGAGCAGGAACGGCGCGATCCAGCTGACGGTGGGGAGATTCGCGTCGGCGAGCGATCCGACGGTCCAGAACCGCATGCGGTCCAGGGCGTCCGTGTCGAG
Source organism: Actinospica robiniae DSM 44927 (assembly GCF_000504285.1). Lineage (NCBI taxonomy): Bacteria > Bacillati > Actinomycetota > Actinomycetes > Catenulisporales > Actinospicaceae > Actinospica > Actinospica robiniae. Next base: position 5,911,333 of record NZ_KI632511.1, read on the forward strand.
CAGTTCCACTGCGCCGACATAGGAATACAGCGCGGCGTTGACCGCGGTGCCGGCCAGGGCCAGCCGGGCCGGACTGCCGACGCCGCTGCCGCCGATGAAGTAGATGAGCACGGAGATGAGCGCGGATCCGGCCAGGGCGAACCAGATCACGCCGCCGAGCCCGGATATGCCGAACAGCGCGGTGGCGGTGACGACCGCGGCGGAGGCCCCCGCGTTGACGCCGAGCAGGCCCGGGTCGGCGATCGGATTGCGGGTCAGGGCCTGCATGAGCGCGCCGGCCACGCCGAGGGCCGCGCCGACGAGCAGCCCGAGGACGGTGCGCGGCAGCCGCATCTGGTGCACCACGGGATACGCCGTGGAGGCGGGGTCGGTCAGCCCGTGCCAGACGGCGGAGGGAGCCAGCGGCAGCGCGCCGATCGCCAGGCTCAGCAAGCAGATCGCGAGCAGTACGCAGAGCGCTGCCGGTATGCCGATGGCGCGGCGGTGCGTCATGGATCTCCTGCAATCTCCTGGGCTCGATGTGATTAAGGTTAGGCTAGCCTAACCTTAATCGAGGGTCGCATCCGGCCCCCGCCCGAGAATCGAGGTACCGCCATGCCCCTGTCCGTCCAGCTCCCCTCGCTCCGCGACGCGGCACCCACCCGCCGCCGCCTTCTGCGCACCGGTATGAGCGCAGGGCTCGGAGTCGGAGCGGCCGGGCTGCTCGGCGCTTGCGGTCTGGCGAACTCGAGCAGCGACGCGTCCACGAGCGCCGGCCCGAGCTCGGGCCCGTTCTCCTTCACCGACGATCGGGGCACGGCGGTCGAGCTGTCCTCTTCACCGACCCGCGTCGTCGCGTACGTGGACACGGCCGCCGCGCTCTACGACTTCGGCGTGTCCAACCGCCTGGTCGGCGTCTTCGGCCCGACCAAGCAGTCCGACGGCTCGGCCGATCCGATGGCCGGAAACCTGCCGGTGGACAAGGTGACCATCCTCGGCCAGGCCTGGGGCGAGTTCGACGTGCAGAAGTACGCCAAGCTCGATCCGCAGCTGCTGATCACCAACATGTGGGAGAAGGACTCGCTCTGGTACGTGCCGGACACGAGCAAGGCCACGATCCTGAAGTTGGCGCCCAGCATAGGAATCACGGTCACCAGCACGCCGATGACCGAGCCGCTCGCCCGCTACGAGAAGCTGGCCGGACTGCTCGGCGCCGACCTGAACTCCACCGCGCTCACCTCAGCGAAGGCCGCGTTCCAGCAGGCTGCTGAGACGCTGCGTACCACCGCCAAGTCGAAGGGCACGATCAAGGTCATGGCCGCCTCGGCATCGGCCGACCTGCTCTACATATCCGACCCCTCGGTCTACCCGGATCTGACCTACTTCGAGTCGCTCGGCGTGCAGTTCGTCCGCCCGAATAAGGTCGTCGGCGGCTTCTTCGAGAGCCTCAGCTGGGAGAACGCCGACAAGTACGACGCGGACGTGATCCTGCTCGACGACCGCAGCTCCGCCCTGCAGCCCAAGGACCTGACCGGCAAGCCGACCTGGACCCGGCTGCCCGCCGTCAAGGCCGGCCAGGTCGTCGGCTGGGGCAGTGAGCTGCGTTACTCCTACCAGGCGCTGGCTCCGATCGTCTCCGGGTTCGCCACGTCTCTCGCCTCCGCGCAGAAGGTCGCCTGAGATGTTCGGCTTCTTCGAGCTCGAAGTCGCCCGGACGCGCAGGCTCAGCACCGGTATGCAGCGCGTGACGTTCCGGGCCGCGCGACCGGGCGGGCTGGCCGAGTTCGCCTCCGGGGGACGGGACCAGCGCTTCAAGCTCTTCCTGCCACGGCCCGAGGACGACGGCCCGACCGATCCGCCGCCGGTGGACGCCGGCGAGCTCTGGTACGCGGCATGGCGGGCGCAGGACCCGGACCGGCGCTCGATCATGCGCACGTACACGGTGCGGGAGCAGCGCCGCGAGCCGGGCGAGATCGACGTAGATTTCGCGCTGCACCACGAATCAGGGCCGGCCACCCGCTGGGCGAACGGCTGCCTGGCCGGGGATCGGCTGATCGCGCTCGGGCCGACCGACTCGGAGAACGGCGGCGTGGACTTCCGGCCTCCGCCGGGCACCGCCGAGGTGCTGCTGGCCGGCGACGAGTCCGCCCTGCCGGCCATCGCCGGCATCCTGGCCCGGCTCGGTGCCGGCACCCGGGTGCGCGGGTGGATCGAAGTCGGCCACCCGGACGACATCCAGGAGCTGCCGACCCGGGCCGACGCCGAAATCAGCTGGCTGATCCGCGGCGCGGGCGTACGGCTGACCGAGGCCGTCAGCGCGGCCGCTCCGGCCACCGGACAGGCCTACGCCTGGATCGCGGGCGAGGCCGGCGAAGTCAGAAGACTGCGCCGGCATCTCGTCGGTCGCGCGAATCTGGACCGCCGCCACGTCACCTTCACCGGCTACTGGCGCCGCGGCACGACCGAGGAGGAGCTGCTGGAGGAAGCGGTCCTGGCCGCCGCGGGCGCCGCGGCCGGCGCCGAGTGACGAGCGGCCGGACGCGGATCCGTCACCAGGCGTTGGTGCCCTGATCCGCCGGGCCGGTCGGGCTCAGCGGGTCGGGGACCACCCCGGGCTCCATGATCTTCGTGAGCAGCTTCGGCTCGTCCCGGTGCAGGGTGCGCATGGTCTGGTCGGCGGCCAGCAGGGCGTTGACCGCCGCGAGCTCACCCGCCTTCGGATTGCGCACGACGTCCCGGTAGGCCGGATGCAGGTCGGCCCAGCGGTGGGCGAAGGGGCACAGCGCCAGCACGGTGTAGCCGCGGCTGCGCGCCTCGTCGAACACCCGCCGCACCAGCAGCGAGCCGATGCCCAGGTCGTGGCGGTCCGCATCCACCTCGACGTGCGGCAGCAGGACCGTCTCGCCCACCAGGATCCAGCTGGCGTAGCCGATCCGACTGCCCTGCACGTAGGCGGAGAAGCGGTTGTGCTCCTCGCGTTCGTCCCGGATCTCCATCGTCGTCATCGCGCGTCCCGCCTTTCTCTCGCAACCAGTGTCATCGCGTCAGTTCGGCTCCGCAGGTCGAACAGGCCTGCCCGGATGACCGCTCGTTCGGCGCGCCGCATTCGGGGCACAGCCGGGGCAGCAGGCACGCCGGCTCGCCGCCCTCGGCTTCCTCCTCGCGGGCTTCGAGCCGACGCAGCGCCTCCGCGTCACGTGGCAGCTGAATCCGCATACCCGTTCTCTTCCGGTGCACCGTGAGGTAGGACAAGCCGCGCGATCCGGCCTCGATGGCGCGCTGCGAGCCGTGCGGCAGCCACAGCAGCGCGTGCGGCGCCAGCGTCAGCGCGCCCTCATCGGTGTGCACCGTGCCCTCGCCCGCCAGCACGACCGGCAGCACGTCCACGTCCGGCTCGCGGTGCACCTCGATCCGGTGCCGGGCCGGCAGCCGGATCACGTTGGCGTCCAGCTGGCGCTCGTCCTCCTCCAGCCGCCACAGGGCGCCGGAGCGCTCTGGCGCGTCGGTGGCGCCGGCCGAGTCGAGCAGCCGGTCGATCTCGGCCAGCAGGCGGGGCTGTGCGGCGGATTGCTCGGTCATGGTCCCTCACTCGTCGCGGTCGTGGTCAGCACAGGCGCCTGCGCGCGCTCGACGAGGGGCCGGGCGAGCAGGTGACGCTGCCGGTGATGTTCCTCACGGTGGTCCTGGCGGCGCGCGTGCAGCAGCTGGGTGAGGGTGACCACGCCGAGCAGCCGGGTGGGGTCGGACCGGTCCACGACGGGGGCCCTGGTGGTGCTGTGCACGGCGAACGCGTTGACCACCTCGCGCAGCGTCTGGTCCGCGTGAATCACTGTACGGGGAGGTCTGGCCAATTCGCCGACGGTTCGCCCAGGCGACTGCTCGGCCTCGGCGGCCAGCAGCTCGCGCAGGGTGAGGATGCCGGTGAGCGCGCCGGATCCGTCGACGACCGGGTAGAGCGCGGGCTCCCGCTTGGGCTCGGCCGCATCCGGGATCCGCCGGCTCAGCGCCTGCTCGAGCGACTCGTCCGCCCGCAGCGTGACCGGGTCCTGGGTCATCACCTCACGGGCGAAGAAGATCTCGAGCGGGTCGGTGGAGTACTCGCGGGTCAGGTGCAGGCCGCGGCGGGCGATCTTCTCGGTCAGCACCGAGCGCTTGAGCAGCAGCACCGAGAGCAGGTACGCGCTGACCGAGGCCACCAGCAGCGGCATCAGGTCGTTCCAGGCGTGGGTCAGCTCGAGGGTGAAGACGATGCCGGTGAGCGGGGAGCGCATCACGCCGCCGACCACGGCGGCGAGGCCGGCCATCGCCCAGAAGCCGGGGAAGACCTGCGGCAGCACGTGTCCCTCGAGCGCACCGAGGGCGCCGCCGATCATGAACACGGGGGCGAGCACTCCGCCTGAGGTGCCGGACCCGAGCGAGAACGACCAGATCAGAGTCTTGACGATGAGGATGCCGAGGATCAGGCTCAGCCCGGCCCGGCCGGTCAGCAGCTGGTCGATCACGTCGTAGCCGACGCCGAGGGCGCGCGGTTCGAACAGGCCGCCGATGCCGATGCCCAGGCCGCCGATCGCGGGCCACCACATCCAGTGGATCGGCAGCCGGGTGAAGGCGTCCTCGGCCAGGTAGACCAGGCCGGTGGCGCCGATCGCGAGCAGTCCGCCGGTCAGGCCCGGGATCAGCGCCAGCGTGACGGCGCCGGGGCCGGGGTGCACGAGCGTGGTCACCGGGAAGATGGGCGCGGTGCCGAGCAGCCAGCCGCGGCAGATCACCGACATGGTCACGGCCGCGCCGACGGGTATGAGGCTGCGCGGACGCCATTCGAACAGCAGCAGCTCCACCGCGAGCAGCACCGAGGCGAGCGGCGCGTTGAAGGTGGCCGCCATGCCCGCGGCGGCGCCGGAGACGAGCAGGGTCTTGCGCTCGTCCGCGGTGAGCTTGAGCGCCTGGGCGAGGATCGAGCCGACCGCGCCGCCGGTCATGATGATCGGGCCCTCGGCGCCGAACGGGCCGCCGGAGCCGATGCTGATCGCGGCCGAGATCGGCTTGAGGATGGCCACCCGCGGCGCCACCCGGCTGCCGCCGGTCAGGATCGCCTCGATGGCCTCGGGCATGCCGTGGCCGCGGATCTTCTCGGAGCCGAAGCGGGCCATCAGCCCGACCACGAGGCCGCCGGCGAGCGGGGCGCAGAGCACCAGCAGCGGGTCGTGCCGGTCCGCGCCGGGGGCGATCAGCGCGGTCGAGACGCGCTGGAAGAAGACCAGGTTGGTGATCAGGCCGATCAGCCGCAGCAGCAGGAAGGAGGCGAGCGCGCCGGCCCCGCCGACGAGCAGGGCGAGGCCGGCGATCGGCACCACCCGCGGATCGAGGTTGAAGTCGCCCAGGTGCACGGGCCGTTCGCGGTGCTGGCTCACAGCGCCACCGGCCCGATCGCCCCGGCTTCCACGGTGACGTCGCCGACCAGCTGGACGAAGCCTTCGGCCGCGGCCGCGGCGTGCGCGCGGTCTTCGGCGGACATCCGGTCCAGAACGGCCTCGAGCAGCTCGTGCCGGCGGGCCAGTACGGCCGTGACCACGTCGCGGCCGTGCGGGGTCACGTCGACCGTGACGATGCTGCGGCTGTGCGCGTCCGTGCCGCGACTGACATAGCCGGCCGCTTCGAGCCGGTCGACCAGCCGGGTGACCGAGGATGCGGCGGTGCCCAGGGCCGCGGCCAGGGTGGACGAGGGCACTCGGCCGAGTCCGTCGAGCGTCCGCAGCAGCCGGAACTGCGAGACGGTGACGGCTCCGTCGAGCGCGTCGAGGCTTTGCGCGGTGACGCCCACGAGCGCCTGGGTCAGGCGCTCGAAGGCGGCGACGTCGGGGCGCGGGCCGGTGCGCGGGATCGGCTCGGCCTGCCGCTGCTTGCTCTGCGTGACTGTCTCAGTCGACGTGGCGGTGGTCTTCACACAGACAATGGTTATCTAGAACAACATTTGCTGTCAACAAGACTTCAGGGGCGCAATGCCGCTTGGACGAACGCCGCGCGCGAGCCCATCGGGTTGTAGAGCTCTATGCCGTTCTGCCACAGCACCACGCTCCGGCCGGAGACCGTGCGCAGGCACACCGTCGAGAAACCAGGCGAGCCCCCGGTGTACCCGTACGCGACGTTGCCGGCACCGTTGCCGAAGTCGAACCGCATCACCCCGAGCCCTGTGCTCCGGCACTCGTCGATCCGCCGAAGCGGCTCGACCATCCGGGCCAGCATCGCTTCCGGCAGCAACGCACCGCCGAACAGCCCGTCGAGGAAGGCCGCGACGTCGGCCGCCGTGGCCACCATCGCCCCCGCACTCCAGCCCTCCGAGGGGGTCATCGTGGTGAAGGGCGTGTAGCCGGCGTCCGGCGACATGCGGTTGTGGCCTGTGGCGTGCGGCCCCCGGAGATACGGATCGACGGTGGGCAGAGTCGTGTCAACCAGACCCAGAGGTTTGATGATGCGCTGCCACAACTGGGCGTCGTAGCGCTCTCCGGTGGCTGCCTCGATCATCAGGCCGAGCAGGATGAACTCGGTGTTGCCGTGCCGGTACTCGGTATCGGGCGCGACCCGGCCGTCGCGGCTCAGCGCGGCCTCGACCACTCGGCGCGGAGACCAGTAGCTCTCGAGAGCCGACAAATCGTCGAGGGAATCGCCGAACAATGCTTCGCTGTAGTCGGGAAGACCGGATCGAAGCCGCAGCAGCATCTCCACGGTGATGCCGCCACTGTCCGGAACGAGACCGGGCAGCAGCTTCTCCACCGTGTCATCGAAGGCCAGCAGGCCATCGGCGACCAACTGAAGCACGAGCGTGGCCGTGTACATCTTGGTGACGCTGCCGAGCCGGTACTGGTCGTTCGCCGCCGGCGGGCGCGGATCCTTGAGATCCGCGACGCCGACCGACTCGGCGAAGACGGCCCGACCGGACTCCGTCACCAGCCCGTAGACCCCCGGTCCGTGGTCCGCGAGGGTCTCGACCAGCGCGGCACGCAGCGACTCCCCATTCACCGTCATACATCGAGCTTAGGCAGTGTCTCCATGCCGTGAGACACATCACAACCCACTGCTTCGAAGCGATGTCACAGCGGATCTCGCCATCTCGTCTCGGGAACGGACACAAAGCCCGATGAAGGAGAGACCCATGAACCTCGCACTGTGGATCACGTCCGGCCTGCTCGCCGTCGTCGCGCTCCTCGGCGGCACCACAAAGACCTTCGTGCCGAAGGCGAAGCTGGCCGCGGCGCACGGCGGCGGCTGGACCGCGAGTGTCGATCCCGGCCTCATCAAGGCCCTGGGCGTACTCGAACTGCTCGCCGCGCCCGGGCTGATCCTGCCGGTGGCGCTGCACATCGTGCCCGCGCTCAGCAGGGTGACCGCCGTCTGCTGGATCGTGCTGATGATCGGAGCGATGGCCACGCACGGGCGGCGCCGCGAACTGCCGCTCGTGGGCGTGAACCTCGTCTACCTGGCCGTCGCCGGCTTCATCGCCTGGAACCGCTGAGTGATATCGAACCGTGATGTAACCGCCTCGGCCGCCCGCACGTAATCTCACCGAAGTCGCGGGCGGCACCGCGGCACAAGCGGGAGGGGGGCGGTATGGCGGTCGGAGACGACGTCGAGTTCGATGCGTTCTACACGGCCACGCACCGGCGCATAGTCAGTCACGTCTATGCGATGACCGGCAGTCTGCACGAGGCGGAGGACTGCGTCCAGGAGGCTTACGCGCGGGCCTGGCAGCAATGGAACAGGCTCACCACCGAGGTGGGCAACCCCGAGGCGTGGGTGCGCACGGTCGCCGCCAGGCTCGCGGTCTCCTCCTGGCGCAAGGCGGTCAACCGGCTCAAGGCGCACCGCCGGGAGAGCCGCGCGGACGAGGTGTCCGGGATGAACCCGGATCACATCGCCGTCGTCGCGGCGCTGCGCCGGATCTCGGCCGACCAGCGGATGGCGATCGTGCTCTACCACTACGCCGGGCTCTCGGTCGAGGAGATCGCGATCGAGACCGGAGTGCCTTCGGGCACGGTCAAGGCACGCCTGTCGCGCGGTCGCAAGGCGCTGGCTCCGCACCTGTCGGAGTTCGCCGAGAGCCTCGAGAAACCCCGCACAACGAACTCATCCGAACAACCTCAGTCCAGTGGGAGGGGGATCTGACCATGCCCAAGGACTTCGACAGCACTCTCTCGGACGCGCTCGACCTCGCAGCGCACTCCGCCCAGACCGCCGGCCCCAACGCCGCCCGTATCCGTGGAAGGCAACGAACCATGCGTAAGCGAATCGCGCTGTCCACCGCGTCCCTGGCCCTGATCGCCGTCGGCGCGACGGCGGCCTTCAAGGTCGCCTCCCCCGGCCACGACGGGGCTCCGATGATGACCAAGCCCACTCCCAGCGCCACCTCCGCCGTGAGCGTGGCGCCGACGCTGACCCCGAGCGACTCCGCCACCTCCGCCCCCAGGACTGCGGCCTCCGGCTCGACGAGTTCGAGCCCGAGCACGAACCCGAGCACGGCGGGCTCGTCCGTGACGGGCACGCCGACCGCCGCCGACCCCCTCAAGCTCGTCAGCGCGGCGTGGCTGACCTCGAGTCAGATGCCATTCGACAGCACCTTCAACTGGACGTCCGACCCGGCCCCGTCGGGCGTCCCGGGCTGGAAGACGCTCTCCAAGACCGTGAGCTACTTCCCGAGCAACGACAGCCGCCAGTCGCTGACCACATGCGGGGACCCGACCCCGTTCCTGGCCCGCACCATCGGTGGCCAGGTCACCGGGTACGCCCCCACGACGCCGCCGGAGACCGCCACGGCGAACAACCAGGCCGTCCAGTACGTCTTCTTCTTCACCAACGCCGAGACGGCCCAATCGGCCTTCACGTACCTGCTGGGCCAGTACAACTCGACCTGCTTCTCGACCTTCAAGGGCGCGCAGTTCACCAAGACCGCCGCCAGTTCGACCGAGGCGACGTGGTTGATGCGCAAGGGCACCTCGGGGAGCCCGGATCTGCCCGACTACTCGCGTGAGTACTTCATGCTGCGGGGCAGCACCATCACCTACGTCTCGGTGCTGAGTTACACGCAGACCCTGCCCACCACGTACGACGACGTCACGCAGCTGAACACCATCGCCGGCCACGCCTGCGCCTACGGCGGCTCCTGCCAGCAGCAGTAGGCGATAGTCCGTACACCCCGTCAGTCGGCGCCGCCCCCGGTCGTGAAGCCCGGGTGCGGCGCCTTGCGTCATGCGGCGAAGAACTCCCGGGTCGCACGGACCAGGCGCACCGTCTCCTGGGTGTACTGCGGGAACTCGTGGAAGTGCCCGGCCGTGGCGACGAGCGCCTCGACCGGCCCGGCGAGCGAATTGACGATGGCGAACTGGCTCGGCGGCGGCACCGAGGGATCGAACAGCGCCGGCACCGCGTGGACCGGAAGCCGCAGGTGGCGGGCGGCTGTCGCGGCGTCGAAGTAGGCCAGGACGTCCAGTACCGCGGGGTCGGTGAGGAAACGCTCGCGAACGGCCGCGCCGCTGCCGTTGCATTCGAGCGTCACCCGGAGCGGATGGTTGCCGAAGGTCGGCACGATCAGTTGGGCCGCGGTGAAACGGTCGTCCCAGGGCAGGGCGAGCGCGCCGGTCCCGCCACCGAAGCTGATGCCCGAGTAGTCCAGGCGCCGCCCAGCGGCGGGCACAAGCTCGGTCAGAGCCGTCGCGGCGCACCACAGGTCGGCGACGCAGCCGCCGACGATATACGTGGCCGGCGATTCGACGCCGTGCAGCACGTGGCCGCCCGGGTCCGCGGGAACACCGGGGATCAGGCCCTTCGTCGGCAGACCCCGGGACGCCGGGAAGATCGCCGCCGCCCGGGCCACCGGCAGTACGGAGTCGGGCGCGTCGCGGCCGCTGTAGCCGTGGCCGAAGACGAAGCCGCGCTCGACCTCCCCGTCCGCCGGCAGCGCCAGCCAGCCGCCGAGCCGCACTCCGCCGACCGAAGTGAACTCGATCTCGTAGAACTCGACGCCCCGGGCGCTGCGGACTTTGCGACCGAGCTTCGGCTCGACCGTCGTGTCCCGCGCCTCGTTATAACGTCGCGACCAGAACTCGGCGAAGTCGGACGGGGCGTTGTCCGGCGCGCTCACCTGCAGCAGCGCGTCCAGATCCATCCCGTAGGACGGATCGAACGGGAACGGGTGCTCGTTGACGGCGGCGCCCGGCGAGATCTGACTGATCTTCATGGGGCCACAGCGTAGGGCTGATCGCCCGCTTCGACCCCGGAACACGAGCGTTTCCCGCCGTGGGTCGGAGCGCGCGGTGGACGTGGTGAGCTCCCCCGCCACGCTGCCCGCCGGAACCAGCACCTTCGACCTCGACGTGCAGCTCGGCACGAACGTCGACGACAACATCACCGCCGAGGTCCTCGACGGCGCCCGCGTGCTCGCGCAGGCCTCGGCCGACCCCGAGCCCGAGTACCTGCAGATCACTGCGGCCGGGCCGACGAGCATGGTCCATCCAGCTGACCTTCCGGCTGAACGTCAGCATCCTGAGCACGGGTGCCGTGCCAACGAGACGGCAGACCGCGGCGAACTCCGGATCAATGCCGACAGCGAGATCAGCCAGTTCAGCACGGACAACATGGTTCCCACCCAGCGCGGCCTCTCGGCCAACGCCGTCTGGTGAGCCTGCCCGAGCCGATCACGACCGGTTCGGGCAGCTTCTCGACCGACGGACCGGCCCGCCTGACCACCAGCCCGGCACGGGTTCTATAGCCAGACCGTTACACAGGCTGATTCAACGCGCCCGCCGGCGGCTGAAAACCCTGCCGAAGCCCCCGAGCACGAAGAAGCCCGGCCTGGGTGATCTTGATCACCTCGGCCGGGCCGTTTCGTACTCGTGCTCCCGACTTCCATCGGAGCACCTGAGTGCGCGAGGGGGGAGTTGAACCCCCACGCCCTTGCGGGCACTGGAACCTGAATCCAGCGCGTCTGCCATTCCGCCACTCGCGCAACGAGGAAAAAGATAGCACGGGAACCCCGGCTAGCCCCAAATCGATTACCGGGGCCCTCCGCCGGGAACCCCTTTCGGCAGAGTCCGGCTCGCGCCCGGCGCGGGATGCGGGCCACGATGGTGCCCACGGACGCGCGCAGCAGAGCTAACCATCGATACGATCGAGGGGATGGCATCAGCGGGCGCGCCGTGGGGGCACGCCAGCGCGCGCCGAGGGATTGACTGAAGGAGTAGGTAGCCGTGGGTGTTCTCCAGCGCTTTGAGCGACGCCTCGAAGGCCTGGTCAACGGCGCCTTCGCCAAGGCATTCAAGTCCGAGGTGCAGCCGGTCGAGATCGCCAGCGCGCTCCAGCGCGAGTGCGACGACCGCGCCGCCCCGGTCAGCCAGGGGCGGGTGATGGTGCCCAACGACTTCACCGTGGAGCTCGGGGCGCACGACTACGAGCGGCTGGCGACCTACGCCGGGCCGCTCTCGGCCGAGCTCGGCGAGCTGCTCCAGGACCACGGCCGGGAGCAGCGCTACATGTTCGTCGGCCCGGTCGAGGTGAAGTTCGAGCGGGTGGCCGACCTGAGCACCGGCATGTTCCGGATCCGCTCCCAGGCGCTGGCCGGGGTGGTGCAGATGCCGGGCTACCCGCCGCAGCAGGCCGCCGGCTTCGGCGCGCCGCCGCAGCAGCAACAGCCCCAGGGCTACCCGCAGCAGCCCCCGGTGCCGCCGCAGCAGCCGTTCGGCGCGCCCGCCGGCCAGGGCGGCTTCGGCGCGCCCCCGCAGCAGCAGCAACCGCCGATGGGCGGCGGCTTCCCGCAGCCGCAGGCCGGCCCGGGCACCTGCTGGATCGAGGTCAACGGCGTGCGCCACCCGCTCTCCCGCGCCGTCACCAGCCTCGGCCGCGGCACCGAGGTGGACCTGCGGATCGACGACCCCTCGGTCTCCCGCCGGCACGCGGAGATCCGGGTCGGCATGCCCTCGGTCATCTCCGACCTCGGCTCGACCAACGGCATTGTGGTCGACGACCAGCACGTACGCCAGGCACAGCTGCGCGACGGCTCGGTCATCCACCTGGGCAACACCACGATCATCTTCCGCCAGGACCCCCGGTAGCGCACACGAGGCGGGCAAGCGGGCACACTTATCCCCGGCACACTTGTCCGCCCCGGCCGCGAGCGCCACGGCCTGGAACCCAGGGAGCTGAAACTTGACCGGCCTCACGATCACGGTGATGAAGCTCGGCCTGCTGGCGATACTCTGGATCTTCGTGCTGCTCGCGCTCGGCGTGGTGCGTACGGATCTGTTCGGGGCGGGCGGCCGGTCCGGCCGCTCCCGCCCCTCTTCCCGCCCCACGCCCCCGGCGGCCGTGGTCGACCGCCCCAGCGCCAAGCCGCGCCGCGGCGCGGTGCCGACCCATCTGGTGGTCACCTCGGGCTCGCTGGCGGGCACCAGCGTCGCGCTGACGGGGGTTCAGATCACCCTCGGCCGGGCGCACGACTCGACCATCGTGCTCGACGACGACTTCGCCTCCAGCCGCCACGCCCGGATCTACCCGGACGCCACCGGCCAGTGGGTGGTGGAGGATCTCGGCTCCACGAACGGGACATATCTCGACCGAGCCAAGATCAACGCGCCGACACCGGTACCTTTGGGTGTGCCCATCCGGATCGGCAAGACCGCCCTCGAACTCAAGAAGTGACTAGGCTGTCGGCCCGACTACGGTTGCCGCATCAGGAAACGGCGCCGGACCGTCCCGGCCGACCCGCTCGGCGGGCCGCGGGACGGCGTCGGCCTCTCCCCCCGACGTTGCAGCGGAAGAAGATTCGATGAGCCTGTCCCTGCGTTACGCCGCACGATCCCACGTGGGCTTGATCCGCGACGGCAACGAGGACTCCGGGTACGCCAGCGCCCGCCTGCTCGTGATCGCCGACGGGATGGGGGGCCAGGCCGCCGGGGAGATCGCGTCCGCGGTCGCGCTGGAGACGCTGGCCGAGCTCGACTCGCCGCACACCACCGGTCTGACCGGCGACCCGGTGCGCGACCTCGACGACCGGGTGAAGCTGGCCAACAACAAGATCCGCGCCATCATCGCGCAGCAGCCCGAGCTCGAGGGCATGGGCACCACGGTCACCGCGCTGTTCCTGGCCGGCGGCAACCACGTGGCCTTCGCCCACATCGGCGACTCGCGCGCCTACCGCCTGCGCGCCGGCGTGCTCGAGCAGATCTCCACCGACCACACCTGGGTGCAGCGGCTGATCGACGAGGGCCAGATCACCGAGGACGAGGCCGGGCGCCACCCGCAGCGCTCGCTGCTCATGCGCGCGCTCGGCACCAGCGGCGAGGTCGACCTGGACCTGACCGTGCTCGATCTGCAGGCGGGCGACCGGTTCCTGCTGTGCAGCGACGGACTGTCCGGGTTCGTCCCCTTCTCCACCCTCGCCTCCACGCTGGCGGGCTACGGCGATCCGCACCACGCGGCCGAGACGCTGATCCAGCACGCGCTGCGCGGCGGCGGCGCGGACAACATCACCTGCATCGTGGCGGACGCCTACGAGCAGCAGGCCGGCGGCTCCTCGAGCCAGGCCGAGACCCAGTACCTGGAACTGCCGGTCATCGTGGGCGCGGCGGCGGAGAATCAGGGTTCGCTCCCGTCCTACTCACCGACCGCCCCGCGCCCGGTCGCCGGCGGCGCGGACCCGTCCGTCACCGGCATGATCCAGACCGTGGGCGCCGCGGCCCCGAGCCCCGCCCCCGGCCAGCCCCCCGTGATCCCGGCGCCGGCGCCGGCCGGACCCGGCGAATCGGACACGGCCGAGCTCGACGCGGTCGACGCGCCGTCAGAGGCGGGCAACGGCGGACGAAAGCGGCGACGCTGGGTCAAACCGACCGCGATCGTGGGCACCTGCGTCATCGTCCTCGGCGCGGCCGCGGGCGGCGCGTACTACTGGAGCCAGCAGCAGTACTACGTCGGCGCCGACGGCAGCGGGCATGTGGCGATCTATCAGGGCGTGCACATGTCGGTGGCCGGGCTCAAACTCTCGCACGTCTATTCGACCGAGCCGGTCACCGTCTCCGGACTGCCGGACGTCCAGAAGTCCCGGGTGCTGGCCTCGATAACCGCGAACAACCTCGACGACGCGCAGAACATCGTCAACATGCTCTCCCTCGTCGAGAACGACTGTTCCGCCCTGACCGCCGTGCCCCCGGTCTCGGCCTCGCCGAGCGCCAGCTCCTCCCCGTCCGCGTCGAGCCCGTCGGTCGACGGCGCCGGCCGGCCGTCCGGCTCGGCCAGCGCGACCGCCGGTCACACCACGACCCCGACCGGTGACGCCTCGTCCCCGGCGAGCCCCAGCGCGACCCCCTCCGCCAGCGCCGACCCGTCAGCCTCGCTAAGCTCCGGTACCACTGGATTGAAGCAACTTTCGGCCCAATGCCCGTCGAATGCCGGGGTCGGCGGAGGTCCCGGCACAAGCTGATGAGAGCGGCGGCAGGTCTGCGCAGGCCTGCCGGCTCGGAATACGGACAGGAAGCACGATGTCGATGGCTGCCAAACCGTCGGCCAGCGAGGCCTACGCCCCGCCGCCGCCGGCCGAGCCCGAGATCCCGAAGCGGCGCAACGCCGAGCTGTTGCTGCTCGGGCTCGCCCTGGTTCTCGGCATGTTCGCCTACGCGAACGTGGGCCTGGCGATGCACGACAAGCTCCCCGCCAACTTCTGGCCGGTCGGCTTCGGCTTCGCCGTCGTGCTCCTGATCGCCCACCTCGCGGTGCGCTGGCTGGCCCCCTACGCCGACCCGCTGATCCTGCCGCTGGCCGCCGGGATCAACGGACTCGGGCTGGTGCTCATCTCCCGGCTCGACCCGTACAACATCGCGAACAAGCTCGCGCCGGCCGGCGGCGCGGCGAAGCAGCAGGCGATCTTCTCCGTGATCGGCGTCGTCGTGCTGATCGCCGTGCTCTACTTCCTGCGCGACCACAAGGTGCTCCAGCGCTACGCCTACATCTCGGCGCTGGTCGGCCTGATCCTGATCGCGCTGCCGGCCGTGCTGCCCGCCTCGATGTCCGAGGTCAACGGCGCCCGCAGCTGGGTGAAGTTCGCCGGCCTGTCCGTCCAGCCGGCCGAGTTCGCCAAGCTGCTCATGGTCAGCTTCTTCGCCGCCTACCTGCACGCCAAGCGGGACACCCTGGCGCTGGCCAGCCGCAAGGTGTTCGGCATCTGGATCCCGCGCGGACGCGACATGGGCCCGCTGATCGTGTGCTGGGCCTTCGCGATGCTGGTGCTGATCCGGGAGACCGACCTCGGCGTCTCGCTGATGTTCTTCGGCGCCTTCGTCATCATGCTCTACCTGGCCACCGAGCGGGCCAGCTGGCTGATCTTCGGCGTGCTGATGTTCATCGGCGGCGCCGTGCTGGTCGGGCTGACCTTCTCGCACGTGCAGGTCAGGTTCGAGTCCTGGCTCAACCCGTTCGGGGACGTGACCGGCAACTCCCGGCAGACCGCCCAGTCGCTCTACGCCTTCGCCAACGGCGGCCTGTTCGGCACCGGGCTGGGCCAGGGCTACCCGTACCTGGTCGGGTTCGCCAACAACGCCGACTACATCATGGACACGGTGGGCGAGGAGCTCGGCCTGGTCGGCCTGGCCGCGTTGCTGATCGGCTACGGCCTGTTCGTGGCCCGCGGCCTGAAGACCGCGCTGCTGGTGCGCGACCCGTACGGCAAGCTGTTCGCCGCCGGACTCGCGGTCACCTTCGCGCTGCAGGTGTTCATCACCGCGGGCGGGGTGATGCGGGTGATCCCGCTGACCGGCCTGCCGATGCCGTTCCTGGCCTACGGCGGTTCGGCGCTGCTGGCCAACTGGATCCTGGCGGCGCTGCTGCTGCGGATCTCCGACGCGGCACGCCGGCCGCTGCCGCCGGCGCTCCCGTTGTCCGCTCCACCCGGATTCTTCGACCCCCGCAGTGGCGGAAACGACGGCGCGAAAAAGGCGGTGCACGGGTGAACAGGCCCATCAAGAAGGTGGCGATCTTCTGCTTCGCCCTGTTCGCCGCGCTGTTCCTGGAGGGCAACTGGATCCAGGTGGTGCAGGCGGGCTCCTACTCGGACCACGCCGACAACTTCCGCAACACGATCTACAACTACGACGTGCAGCGCGGCTCGATCCTGGTCGGCTCCACCCAGATCGCCTACTCCAAGGCGAGCGGCAGCTCCACCATGAAGTACCAGCGGGTCTACCCGAGCGGGTCCGAGTACGCCGCGGTGACCGGCTACTTCTCCTCCGACTACGGCACCGCGAACCTCGAGAACTACGAGAACTCGCTGCTGTCCGGCAAGGACACCCGGCTGGCCACGCAGAACTTCCTGCGCAAGGTGCAGGGCAAGGACCAGTCCGGCGGCTCGGTGGTGACCACGATCAACGCGGCCGCCCAGCAGGCCGCCTACCAGGGCCTGTCGAACACGCTGACCAACGTCGGCCAGGGCGCGGTGGCCGCGATCGACCCGAAGACCGGGGCGATCCTGGCGCTGGTGTCGCTGCCGAGCTACGACCCGAACCAGCTGGCCTCCTCGAGCAGCACGGTGCAGAACAACTACGCCAAGCAGCTCAACGACAACCCGCTCCAGCCCAAGCTGGACCAGGCGCTGCAGGCCACCTATCCGCCCGGTTCGACGTTCAAGATCATCACCTCCGCGGCCGCCCTGACCGACGGGCTCGACGGCAACCAGATCACCCCGACCAGCACGATCACCGGCGCTCCGCCGGACGTGCTGAACCTGCCCGGCTCGACCGCCACCATCTCCAACTCCGGCGGCGAGACCTGCAACAGCCTGGTCCTGGAAGCCGCCTTCGCCCAGTCCTGCAACACCGTCTACGGCTACATCGGCCTGCACCTCGGCGCGAACGAGCTGCAGACTGAGGCCGAGGGCTGGGGCTTCAACAAGACCGGCCCGGCGGTGCCGATGCAGGCGGCCTCCTCGGTCTTCCCCGGCAGCCTGAGCCAGCCGCAGGTGGCCCAGTCGGCGATCGGCCAGTTCGACGTGCGGATGACCCCGCTCGAGGGCGCGATGATGGCCTCGGCGGTGGCCGACGGCGGCGTGATCGAGGCGCCGTACCTGATCGCCAAGGAGCTCGACACCAAGGGCAACGTGATCGCCAGCGCGTCGCCGACGCAGCTGTACCAGCCGATCTCCTCCTCGGTCGCATCCGAGCTGTCCACGATGATGCAGGGCGTGGTCACCGACGGGACGGCAACCAACCTGCAGAACCTCGGCGTCTCTGTCGCTGCGAAGACCGGCACCGCCCAGCGCGGGGCCGGACAGAACTCGGTGGCCTGGATGGTCGCCTACGCTCCGGCGAACGATCCGAAGGTGGCGGTCGCGGTCATGGTCGCGGACAACGGCGTGACCTCGAACGAGGCCTTCGGCAACACCCTGGCGGGTCCGATCGCGGCGAATGTGATCAAGGCCGTGCTCGCCAACCCCGCCGCCAACTGAATCCGAGAATCGGGCGTCTGACGTGCCGGATCGGGCCGGACACTTCCGCAGTGTCCGCCGCGGGCCGATACACTTCGCCCGAAAGCAGGAATGGCGCTACGGCCGGAGAAGGGCTGGATGATGGAAGAGCCGCGTCGCCTGGGTAACAGGTACGAACTCGGCGCGGTCCTTGGCCGAGGCGGGATGGCCGAGGTCTACATGGCCAGGGACATCCGTCTGGGCAGGGCCGTGGCGGTCAAGACGCTGCGCGCCGACATGGCCAGGGACGCCACCTTCCAGGCCAGGTTCCGGCGGGAGGCCCAGTCCGCCGCGTCGCTCAACCATCCTGCCATCGTCGCGGTGTACGACACCGGCGAGGACTTCATCGGCGGCGTGTCGCTCCCGTTCATCGTCATGGAGTACGTGGACGGCTCGACCCTGCGCGACCTGCTGCACTCCGGGCGCAAGCTGCTGCCGGAGCGCACCCTGGAGATCACCAGCGGGGTGCTCCAGGCGCTGGACTACAGCCACCGCAACGGCATCGTGCACCGGGACATCAAGCCCGCGAACGTGATGCTCACCCGCGGCGGCGCGGTGAAGGTGATGGACTTCGGCATCGCCCGGGCCATGGGCGACGCCGGCATGACCATGACCCAGACCGCGGCGGTCATCGGCACCGCCCAGTACCTCTCCCCGGAGCAGGCCAAGGGCGAGCAGGTGGACGCGCGGTCCGACCTGTACTCCACCGGCTGCCTGCTCTACGAGCTGCTGACCGGCCGGCCCCCGTTCATCGGCGACTCCCCGGTCGCGGTGGCCTACCAGCACGTCCGGGAGGCGGCGCAGCCCCCGTCGTTCTACGACCCCGAGGTTCCCGCGGTGGTCGACTCGATCGTGATGAAGTCGCTCGCCAAGCACCCGGACGAGCGCTACCAGTCCGCCGACGAGATGCGCGCCGACCTCGAGCGCGCCCTCGACGGACGCCCGGTGGCCGCGGCCCCGACCGTGGCGGCCGGCTTCGGCGCCACGCCGGCGCCGACCCAGGTGATGTCCCAGTCCGGCCGGGGCTACGGCTCCGGGCAGGGCGGGGCGGCGGGCTACGGCTCGGGCGGCCGCTACGACCAGCAGACCGGCTACCAGGGCGCCGGATACCCGCAGGAAGCCCCGGAGGAGTCCGTGCCGCGCTCGCGGCGCGCGCCGTCCTCCACCGGCGGCGGACGCGGCAAGTCGGGCGGCGGCGCGGACCGGACCGGCTGGGTGATCATCGGCGTCGTGGTGCTCGTGCTCGTCGTGGTGGCGGTGATCGTGTTCAACACCGTCTTCTCCGGCAAGAACGGCACCGTCGGCACGGTTCCGCCGATCACCAACCTGACCACGACCCAGGCCGAGGCCACTCTGAAGACCTCGGGCTACGTGCTGGGCAAGTCGAACTGCGGCGACGGTCTGGCCACGACCGACGTCAAGGCCGGCCTGATCGTCAAGCAGAGCCCGGCGGGCGGCGCCACCGTGAACACCGGCACCGCGGTCGACTACTGCGTGTCCCTCGGCCCGGAGACGCACGTGCTGATGAGCACGGTGAAGAACCCCGACGGCCAGTACGACCTCAACGGCCAGCAGACGGTGGCCACGCTGGAGCAGAAGTACAACTACACCGACGTCACCTCGAAGCAGGTGAGCAGCAACTCGGTCGCGGCCGGATACACCATCGACATCCAGGACCCGAAGGGCGACTCGCTGCTCGGCAAGACCGAGCCGGTCAACCAGCCGCTGGTGGTGATCATCTCCGGCGGCCCGAGCACCACCACGGTTCCGCCGGTGGCCGGACAGACCTGCGACGCGGCCCAGCAGACGCTCAAGGGCTCGCCGTACAACTTCGTGGTCAACGAGAGCAACCAGCTCGCCACCGACGGGACCCAGCAGGGCTACGCGATCGGCACCAACCCGAGCGCCAACCAGACCGTCGACATCGGCAGCCCGGTCACGTTGATCTGCTCGCTGGGCGCCCAGAACGGCGGTAACGGTAACGGCGGCAACGGCGGCAACGGGAACGGCGGCGACAACGGCGGGCCCGCGGGCGGCGCCAGCCCGTCCATGAGCCCCTCCCCCAATCTGATCGGCGGGCTGGGCGGCGGCAACAACTAGGCCGCCCGGCCGGACCGACGACGAAGCCGACGCAGCGACGGAGCACGAGGGTTTCCCCATGGCGCGCATCCTGGTTGTGGATAACTACGACTCGTTTGTGTACAACCTGGTGCAGTATCTGTACCAGCTCGGTGCACAGTGCGAGGTTCGACGCAACGACACCGTGTCCGTGGCGGACGCGGACGGCTTCGACGGCGTACTGCTCTCGCCCGGGCCGGGCACACCCGAGCAGGCCGGGGTGTGCATCGACATGGTGCGCCACTGCGCCGGCACGGGACAGCCGTTGTTCGGCGTCTGCCTGGGCCTGCAGTCGATCGGCGTCGCGTTCGGCGCCACCGTCGGGCGCGCGCCGGAGCTGATGCACGGCAAGACCAGCCTGGTCACGCACGACGGGCGCGGCGTGTTCGCCGGTCTGCCCGATCCCTTCACCGCGACGCGGTACCACTCGCTGGCCATCGACCCGGCCACCGTGCCGGACGCGCTGGAGGTCACCGCGCGCACCGGCGAGGTGATCATGGGGGTGCGGCACCGGGAGCTGCCGATCGAGGCGGTGCAGTTCCACCCGGAGTCGGTGCTCACCGACGGCGGCCACCGCATGCTGGCGAACTGGCTGGCCGTCTGCGGCTATCCACAGGCGCTCGAGGCCGCGGTCGGCCTCGCCTCGACGCTCTCCGGGCGCGCGGGCGGCTGAGGCGCCCGCCCGGGTCGGGCACTCAGTTCATCGAGCCGCTGCCGGAGAACGGCACGTGCGGCTCCGCCCAGGGGAAAATCCAGCCGAACAATGCGACGACCGTAAGCGAAACCAGGATGAACGTGCAGAGCAGCTTCATCCACAGGCTCCCGGGCAGATGACGCCAGATCCAGCCGTACACGGGTGCTCCTTCCCCATGATCCGGACCCGGCTGTGGATAACCCTGGGGACACGCCGCGATTGCGGATCCGGACCTTGAACGCACAGCGGGCCCATCGAAACCGTGCCACACAAGGTGCTCCGAACGGGCTCGACACGCCGGTGAGGGCGGTTCGGACCGGACTCGGCGGGAAGCGGAGCGGTACCCATAGCACAAGCGGACTGTCCTTGAGCGTCCCTCCCGGCTACGCTGTATCCGCGACACAAGTCGCCGACTGACCTAATGACGTGGAGAGTTCCGTGCCGAAGTCCAAGACCCGGGACAAGGTGGCCTACACCCCGCCGACCGAGCCGACGCCGCAGAAGATCAAGCTCGAGTCCTCGGCCTGGGTGCCTCGGTTCATGGTGGCCTTCTTCGTCATCGGCCTCGCCTGGATGGTGCTCTACTACCTGGCCTCGAACATCTCCTGGGTCGATTCCCTGGGTGCCTGGAACGTCGTGATCGGCTTCGGCTTCATCGCCGCCGGCTTCGGCGTGGCGACCCGCTGGCGCTAGCCCGGGCGCGTCGGACCAGAGATTCGACGAGCAGGTTATCCACAGACTCGAACGCTTTTTCCACACTGTGGAAAACCTGTGGAGGACGCGCCGCGGAGATTGTGGATAACTCCGCGGCTGTGGATAGCCGACATCGCGAGGGAGCGGCGCCCCGCTCGGGGCGCCCCGGCGCTCAGCCGAGCAGAGCGCCGGCCACGCCGGTGTGCAGCAGCGAGTCGGAGTGGATCACCACGGTCAACGCGGACGCCGCCAGGATGGCCACGCCGGCGCCGAGCGGCACGAGCAGCTGAGTGTCGCGGTACCAGGGCACCCGTTGCTGCGGCCGCGGGGCGAAGGCGAACGCGGCACCGAGGACCAGGCCGCTGGCGAGTCCGCCGAGATGGTCGTGCCAGTCGATCCCGGGCACGGCGAAGCTGAACGCCAGATTGATCACGATCACCGCGACGATCGGCTGCATGTTCAGCCGCTCCCGGTAGGCCAGCACGGCGAGCACCCCGAGCAGTCCGAAGATCGCCCCCGAGGCGCCTTCCGAGGTGTAGCTGTAGCGGCCCATGAAGGCGAAGGACACCGCCGAGGCGCCGATCCCGCAGACCAGGTAGGTCATCAGGAAGCGCAGCCGCCCGATCCGGCTCTCCACCGGCAGGCCGATCCACCACAGCGAGAGCATGTTCATCACGATGTGGGCCGGGCTCAGGTGCAGGAACATCGCCGTGACGAGCCGGTACCACGCACCGTTCGCGACGCCTATGTGCGGGTCGGCCGTGATCGCACCGGAGACCGCGGTCAGATCCAAACGGGCGGAGAACCCGGCGCCGCCCACGTGCTGCAGCCCGTACATCACGACGTTCACCACGATCAGGGAGATCGTGACCACGCCCTGGCGCACGTGCACCCGGCCGCCGACCGCGGTGCGCGGCTGCCGGGTGGTCTTCGCCCCGCCGCGTACGCACTCGGGGCACTGGAAGCCGACCGCCGCGCTGACCATGCAGTCGGTGCAGATCGAGCGCTCGCACCGATGGCAGCGCAGGTAGGTCTCCCGGTCCGGGTGCCGGAAGCACTTCGGCGTTCCCGCGGGCCGCTGATCCCGGATCGCGTCGTCCATCGGCGCGGTTCCGTCGGGTGAGGTGGTCACCGTGGAATCCTCCCCAGAGGATGGGCGTGATCGAGGCTGTGCGCGGCTGCGCGGGGCCGGGACGACGGGGGCGCGCTCAGGCGACGCCCCCGCGCGACGCGGATCAGGAGGAGCGGCGCTCGATCGTGACGGACTGCATGACCACGTCCTGCGCCGGGCGGTCGTTGGCGCCGGTGCGCACGCCCGCGATCTCGTCCACGACCTTCTTGCTCTGCTCGTCGGCGACCTCGCCGAAGATGGTGTGCTTGCCGTTGAGGTACTCCGGCGTCGAGACCGTGATGAAGAACTGCGAGCCGTTGGTGCCGTGGCCGCCGCGCACACCGGCGTTGGCCATGGCCAGCAGGTACTTGCGGTTGAAGGTCAGGTCCGGGTGGATCTCGTCGTCGAAGGTGAAGCCGGGGCCGCCGTAGCCCTGGCCCAGCGGGTCGCCGCCCTGGATCATGAAGCCGGAGATGATGCGGTGGAAGATCGTCCCGTCGTAGTACGGACCGCTGCCCGGCTTGTTCGTGTTCGGGTCGGTGTACTCCTTCGTGCCCTCGGCGAGTTCCACGAAGTTGCGCACGGTCTTGGGCGCGTGGTTCGGGAACAGTTGAATCGTGATGTCGCCGTGGTTGGTCTTCAGGACGGCGTACGTCTCTTCGGCCATGACGGGCTCTTCCTTCCGTAGCTGTGGTACCCCCGCGAAGCGCTGCGGGCTCCATCCTCCCATGCGGCAGGTTTCGAAGTACGCCGAGCCCTGGCTTGGTTGCCGATCCGTGTCCTGTCGGCGAAGAGAGGCGTACATCGCCGGCGGCCGGGCACCTGACCAGCGCGGGACGGGGAAACCGAACGGCCCAAAATGCGAATACGACAGTCATACCGGGGCAGTAGGTGGTAAGTCACCTGAGGAGGTACGGTCGTGACCAAGACCACCAGCCTGCTGCAGAACGCGCAGCCCTACCTGCGGGACCAGTACGCCAACGCTCGCGACGGGCTCGCTCCGAAGCTCGCCCACACCCGCGAGGTCGCGGTGCCGATGGCCGTGGACGTCTCGCACCGGGCGATGGACATGTCGACGAAGATGCGCAACGAGATCCTGCCGGAGGCCACCAAACGGGCGATGCTCGCCGCCGCGGTGCTGCGCGGCGCGGAGGTCGAGGCCCAGCGCGAACGCAGCAACAAGTGGCGGCTGATCGCCATGGCCGGCGCGGCCGGGGCGGCCCTCGGCGCCGGCGCCTTCGTCTGGCAGCGCAAGCGCGCCCAGGAATGCTGGTGCGAGGAATGCGCGGAAGAGCAGACGATGATGCCGGAGGAAGCCCCGCACGTCGACGCGCACAACTGACCTTCGACACGAAAGCCCCGCCGGAACCTGCCGGCGGGGCCTCGAAGTGTCGGTGCGTCAGTTGTCGAGCAGCTTTTCCGTCGCGGCCAGCTTGACGCAGACCACCACCGCGCGCATCGCCGTGTCCAGGTCCGCGACCGGCGGGAACGAGGGAGCGAGCCGGATATTGCGGTCGCGCGGGTCCTTGCCGTACGGGTAGGTCGACCCGGCCGGGGTCAGCGCGATGCCCGCTTCCTTCGCCAGCCGGATCACCTCGGAGGCGGTGCCGTCGAGCACGTCCAGGCTGATGAAGTAGCCGCCGTACGCCTCGGTCCAGGTGGCCACACCCGTGCCGCCGAGGCCCTCGGTCAGGATCTCGCGCACCTTGGCGAACTTCGGCGCCAGGCTCTCGCGGTGCCGCTCCATCAGCTTCTGCACGCCGGCGGCGTCCTTGAGGAAGCGCACGTGCCGCAGCTGGTTGACCTTGTCCGGGCCGATGGTCCGCTTGGACAGGTGCCCCTGGAACCAGGCGAGGTTCGCCGCGGAGGCGCCCAGGAACGAGACCCCCGCCCCGGCGAAGGTGACCTTCGACGTGGATCCGAACACGAACACCCGGTCGGCGTTCCCGGCCTCGGCGCACAGCTCGAGGATCGGTGCCACGGTGATGTGATCCCCGGTCAGGTGGTGCACGCTGTAGGCGTCATCCCACAGCAGCCGGAAGTCGTCCGCCGCCGTGGGCATCGCCGCCAGCCGGCGCGCGTGCTCGTCGGAGATGCTGGTCCCGGTGGGGTTGCTGTACTTCGGCACGAACCACATGCCCTTGATCCGCGCGTCCGAGGCCGCGAGGCGCTCGATCTCGTCGATGTCGAGCAGCCCGTCCGCGGTCGGCTCGACCGGGATCATCTCGATGCCGAACTTCTGGCAGATGGAGAAGTGCCGGTCGTACCCCGGCACCGGGCACAGGAACGCCGGCCGCTCCACGTCCGCCCACCGCGTCTGCCCACCGGGCAGCGGGAAGAGCATGGAGTGGATGACCGTGTCGTGCATCAGCGAGAGGCTGGAGTTGTCGCTCGCGAGCAGCTGCGCCACCGGCACCTGCAGCAGCGGGCTGAAGATCTCGCGCAGCTCGGTCAGCCCGAGCAGTCCGCCGTAGTTGCGGCAGTCGGTCCCGTCGGCGGCGCGGAAGTCGTCCACCCCCGGGAGTGCGAGCAGCCCGTTGGAGAAGTCCAGCTGCTCCGCCGAGGGCTTGCCGCGCGTCAGATCGAGATTCAGCCCCCGCTCCTGGAGTCGCAGGTACTCCTTCTGCAGCTGCTCACGCAGGGCCAGGAGGGATTCGGAACCAAGTGTGCTGAACTCGTCCACGTGCCCCATCCTAGTGCGCCCGGGAACGAACCCGAGCGCGATTTCACCCTGTGGAAACCTACCGCGCGCCCCGCCGCGACCTCTCGGCTCCGGTCGCCACGCCCGCGAGGACGAACATCCACGCAGCCGAGTTGAGGATGTAAGACCAGGGCACCCCACCGTGGTTCATCAGCGCCGAGGCCGCGGTTACCGCCACCCCCACCAGCAGCACGCCGAAGACGAACGCGAGCGCGAAGAACATCCCCAACGGCCGCGAATGCATCCAAGACATCATGCTGACATCATGGCCTATCGCCGCTGTCTACGGCGTATCACCGCATTCACGGCCGTCGGTGCGAAGAGTGCCAGCGGCGTGAACCCTTGGGTCAGCGGCACCTCGTTGTCCAGAGCGAGCGCCGCCACGAGCACAACAGCCGAAATCAGTACGACAGCTTGCCGGGGGTGCAGGTCGATCCACTTGAGCACCCTCGGATACTGGCATCTGCATAGGTGCTGGTCAACCCGGCATTCAGCGCGGTCGCGATGAGCCGAGCAGCCTCCTCGTCGCTGATCCCGAGGCGCCGCACGCGCTCGACGTAGGCTGCGGCGGCCTCGGCCGCTTCGCGCTGCGCGTCGGTGAGCGCAGCGACGAACGTCCCGTGCCGGCCACGCGTCTCGATCACTCCGTCAGCCTCGAGCTCCTTATACGACCGCGCGACCGTGTTCACGGCCAGGCCGAGGTCCTCCGCAAGTCTGCGCACCGTTGGAAGCCGCGTGCCCACAAGCAGCGAGCCAGACCGGACGAGCGCCGCGAGCTGTGCGCGCACCTGCTCATACGGCGGCGTGGCTGCGGCTGCATCGACGCGGATCAGCATGCGGCAGCCGGACCGGGCTGTGAGAAGGCCGCAAAGCGCCGCAGGTAGTAGCGCGAGGCCCACTGCGATCGAGTGACGAGAGGGAGGAGGTACATGGACAATCCGACGATCATCGTGGCGGCGAACACGGCTGAGTCTCCGGACCAGCCAGCCGTGTCGCCCAGGGGTGAAGCGATCAGCAGCGCGGCACTGATACACACGCCGAACGGCACGTTCAGCAGCGCGAGAACCGCCTGGACCCGCAACGCATCGTCGAAGGCCAGTTCCTGCGGGGTCGCGGCGTTCTGCCGGCCGGACAGGATGCGCTTCTGGCCGAGCTCCGTGCCGGCGACGAGCGCGGGGCAGAGCACCACGGCCACGGCGTAGAGAACCGGTTGCGGCCGCGCGGCGGCGAACGACGCGTACTGGACGGAGACCGGAGCGATCAACCACACCAGCGCTGCCAGCAGCGGAAGCACCGCGACGGCACGGGCGGCCCACAGGAGGACTGGCGGAACCGCATCAGTCAGGGCCGGCTCCACGATCCGCGCCACCCGCGGGCCCGATTCCTTGGAACTGCGCAGACTGTCGTAGACATGGCTCGCGGCGAGCGCCAGCGCGCCCAAAGCCCAGAACGGCAGGCTGAAGAGTATCGGCGACTCCGTGCGCGGCCCGCCCTCCGGAGCCAAGGTGACGGCATAGGTCATCCAGCCCATCCAAAGCGCGGCGATCGGACCGAGGATCAGCACCAGGACCGTGCCCCGCCGCCGCATCCGGGCGATGAGCCGGTCCTCGTAGCCCGGAGGCACGGCGAGGCGCAACAGCTGCGCCAGATGCTCTACGGCGCGGGCCTGTGCCTTGGGCCGGTCGAACCGCCCGACCACGAGCGCCACCACCCACAGCGCCAAAATGATGCCCGCAGGAACCAGCGACCACACCAAACGTGAACTCATTGCCCACTCCACCCTGGACTCTGCACGCACTTTGTCGCAACCGTTGTACCAACCCACCCCCGGCTTGTCCATACCGGCGGCCGCCGACGCGCCTCAAGACGATCCAGGGCCGTACGCCTGTTTCTCGCGTACGGCCCTGATCTGCTGTTTCACTGTGGAGCCAAGGGGACTTGAACCCCTAACCCCTGCCTTGCAAAGGCAGTGCTCTGCCAATTGAGCTATGGCCCCGGGCATCGCGCCGCGAACGTGTCCGCGGCGCGGAAAGAATCAACCGCGGCTTGCGGCGGGAACCGGGTCGGTTGCCTCGGTCCACAGGTCCTGCTCGGACTTGTCCGCCGCCTTGACCTGCTTGTAGACCAGGAAGCCACCAGCGGCGACCACACCCAGCAGAAGCAGCTTCTTCATCGGACCCAAACCTCTCACTCGGGAAGCGGCCCTCCCCGCGACATAGGGGGACAGGGCTGACAAGCCACCGACTCGGGCGGAGTACACGCACCCGAACTCGACTCTCCAACCGTCCCGCAGCTTAGCACGCCCCCGCCCCCCGATTCCGGTTCACCGCCCCACCACCACCACCGCGTAGCGAAGCGAGCGGCAAGCTTGAAAGGGGCGGGCGGGCGGGGTCAAGCCAGCGCAGCGTCCCCGCGCCGAGGAGCGCAGCGACGTGGCGCGGGCCGGGAGTCCAGAGGGCGGAGCCCTTTGGCGTGGGGGTGTGGGGGCCGTGCCCCCGCGACGAACAGCGGACCACGGCACAGCCGGCCGGCCGAGGAGCGCAGCGACGTGGCCGACCAGCGAAAAAGAAGTGCCTGGCCAGCGTCAGCCAGCCAGGCACTTCGTCAACTCCGTGGACCTAGGTGGACTTGAACCACCGACCTCTTCCTTATCAGGGAAGCGCTCTAACCGACTGAGCTATAGGTCCATCACACCCTCGCGGGCGCTAGATGAGAGTACCGCATCGGCCGGGGTGTTCCCAAACCGGTTCCGTGGGGCGGGGCGGGCTCACTGGTCTTCGGCGAGGGTGACCTCGAGTCCGCCGACGAAGCCGGAGGAGAGGTTGTAGAGGTACGACGCGAGCGTCGCCAGCGCGGTGACCAGGACGACGTCGACGAGGGCCACGATGAGCATGTACCCCTCGACCCGGCCGAAGGAGAGCACCGAGGAGATGTTGAAGGAGCTCGACGTGCCGCTGCCGCTGCTGGTCAGGTCGCCGATGGTCTTGTTCAGCGAGGAGAACACGCCGAGACCGTTGAGCACCTCCCAGACGACGGCGGTGCCGACCAGGGTGACGATGCCGAGGGCGATCGAGAGCACGAACGCGACCTTCATCACCGACCAGGGGTCGACCCGGGCGACTCGCAGCCTGGCCTTGCGCACCCGCACCTGGGCGCCGACGGGGCGGGCGGTCGCGGCGCCGCGGCCGGCGGCGCTCGAGGCCGTCTGCACGCCGGCGGCCATCGCGTTGCCGACGCGGCCGAGGGCCCGGCCGAAGCCGGAGACCTGCGCGACCTCCTCGCTCGGTCCGAGGGTGGGGGGCGCCGTCGGCGCACCGAGCACGCTGTCCATCGGGGTGGCACCGGGGCGGGCGGAAACGCCGTAGCCTCGGCCGCCGCCGGGACGGCCGCCCGCCGGGTTGACGCTGTCACTCACGCCTCAATGCCCTTTCACGCTGGATGCGCCCCGGCGCGGCCGGCCGCGCCGGGGGTCTCAATCCACGAACTGGTATAACGCAATCTACCCGTCCAACTCGGACTCGGGTGCCGTGTCGGGTCCCGATTCCGTCACCGTTGCCTCACCCGGGTGATTCCCCGTACCGGTCTCGTCACTCTCGGCGACCGCCGCCTCGTCCTCGGGTAGGTCGCCGGGGTCGGCGTTGCGGGCGATGGCCACCACGGCGTCCTTCTTGCCGATGTGGATCAGCTGGACGCCCATGGTGTCGCGTCCGGTCTCGCGCACCTCCGCGACGCGGGTGCGGATGACCCCGCCGACCTGGGTGATCGCGAGGACCTCGTCGTTCTCCTCCACGATCAGCGCGCCGACGAGGTCGCCGCGCTCCTCGATCGTCTTGGCGGCGATGACGCCGAGGCCGGCCCGGCCGCGCAGCGGATACTTCTCCACCGCGGTGCGCTTGCCGTAGCCCCGGTCGGTCACAGTGAACACGAAGGTGTTCTCCTTGACCACGCTCATCGAGAGCAGCTCGTCCTCTTCGCGGAACTTCATGCCGATCACGCCGGAGGTGGCCCGGCCCATCGGGCGCAGCGACTCGTCGGTGGCGGTGAACCTGATCGCCTGCGCCTCCTTGCTGACCAGGAGCAGGTCGTCCTCGGCGGAGCACAGCTCGGCCGAGACCAGCTCGTCGTCCTCGCGCAGGTTGATCGCGATGACGCCGGCCGAGCGCGGCGAGTCGTAGTCCTTCAGCGGGGTCTTCTTGACCAGGCCCTTCTTGGTGGCGAGCACGAGGAACGGGGAGACCTCGTAGTCGCGCAGGTCCAGGACCTGGGCGATGCGCTCGTCCGGCTGGAACGCGAGCAGGTTGGCCACGTGCTGGCCGCGGGCGTCGCGGGCGGAGTCGGGCAGCTCGTAGGCCTTGACCCGGTAGACCCGGCCCTTGTTGGTGAAGAACAGGATCCAGTGGTGGGTGGTGGTGGTGAAGAAGTGGTCGACGATGTCGTCCTGCTTCAGCGCCGCGCCGCGCACGCCCTTGCCGCCGCGCTTCTGCGAGCGGTACTGGTCGGTCTTGGTGCGCTTGGCGTACCCGCCGCGGGTGATGGTGACGACGATGTCCTCTTCGGCGATCAGGTCCTCGATGGACATGTCGCCTTCGAACGGCACGATCTCGGTGCGCCGGTCGTCGCCGTAGCGCTCGACGATGGCGGCGAGCTCCTCCGAGACGATCTGCCGCTGCCGCTCGGGGGAGGCGAGGATCGCCTGGTACTCGGCGATGCGCAGCATCAGCTCGTCGTACTCGTCCTGGATCCGCTGCCGCTCGAGGGCGGCGAGGCGGCGCAGCTGCATCTCGAGGATCGCGTTGGCCTGCACCTCGTCGATCTCGAGCAGGCTCATCAGGCCGATCCGGGCGGCCTCGGTGGTGTCGCTGCGCCGGATGGTCGCGATGACCTCGTCGATCGCGTCCAGCGCCTTGAGCAGCGCGAGCAGGATGTGCGCGCGCTCCTGGGCCTTGCGCAGCCGGAACCGGGTGCGCCGGACGATGACCTCGATCTGGTGCTCGACCCAGTGCCGGATGAAGGCGTCCAGGCTCAGGGTGCGCGGCACGCCGTCGACCATCGCCAGCATGTTGGCGCCGAAGCTGTCCTGCAGCTGGGTGTGCTTGTACAGGTTGTTGAGCACGACCTTGGCCACGGCGTCGCGCTTGAGCACGATCACCAGGCGCTGGCCGGTGCGCGAGGAGGACTCGTCGCGCACGTCCGCGATGCCCTGGATCTTGCCGTCCTTGACCAGGTCGGCGATCTTGGAGGCGAGGTTGTCCGGGTTGACCTGGTAGGGCAGCTCGGTCACCACCAGGCAGGTGCGGTTCTGGATCTCCTCGACGTTGACCACGGCCCGCATGATGATCGAGCCGCGGCCGGTCCGGTAGGCCTCCTCGATGCCGCGCCGGCCCATGATCCGGGCGCCGGTCGGGAAGTCGGGGCCCTTGATCCGCTCCAGCAGCGCCTCGAGCAGCTCGGCCGGGGTCGCCTCGAAGTTGCGCAGGTACCACTGCGCGCCCTCGGCCACCTCGCGCAGGTTGTGCATGGGGATGTTCGTGGCCATGCCGACCGCGATGCCGGAGGAGCCGTTCACCAGCAGGTTGGGGAAACGGGCCGGCAGGATGGTCGGCTCCTGCGAGCGACCGTCGTAGTTCGGCTGGAAGTCGACGGTCTCCTCGTCGATGTCCCGCAGCATCTCCATGGCCAGCGGGGCGAGCTTGCACTCGGTGTAGCGCATGGCCGCCGCCGGGTCGTTGCCCGGCGAGCCGAAGTTGCCGTTGCCGTCCACCAGCGGCATCCGCAGCGCCCACGGCTGGGCCAGCCGGACCAGGGTGTCGTAGATCGCCGTGTCGCCGTGCGGGTGGTAGACGCCCATGACCTCGCCGACCACGCGGGCGCACTTGAAGTACCCGCGGTCCGGCCGGTAGCCGCCGTCGTACATGGCGTACAGGACGCGGCGGTGCACCGGCTTGAGGCCGTCGCGCACCTCGGGCAGCGCACGCCCGACGATGACCGCCATCGAGTAGTCCAGGTAGGACCGCTGCATCTCGGTGAGCAGATCGACGACCTCGATGCGGTCGTGCTCCGGCTCCGCCACGTCCTGCGCGGTGTTGATCTCGTCAGCCACGAGGGCTATGTCCTTTCGCCTTGCGGTACCACGGGTCTGGCGGGGTCGATCAGATGTCGAGGAAGCGCACGTCCTTGGCGTTGCGCTGGATGAAGGAGCGGCGGGCTTCGACGTCCTCGCCCATCAGGATCGAGAACAGTTCGTCCGCCTGGGCCGCGTCGTCGAGGGTCACCTGGCGCAGGATCCGGTGTTCGCGGTCCATGGTGGTCACCCGCAGCTCCTCGGCGTTCATCTCGCCGAGTCCCTTGAACCGCTGGATGTTGTCGTCCTTGACCCGGCGGCCGGCCGCGACGCCCTGCGCGACCAGCGCGGTGCGCTCGGCGTCGGAGTAGGCGTAGGAGAAGTCGGTGTTGCTCCACTTGACCTTGTAGAGCGGCGGCGCGGCCAGGTAGACGTGGCCCGCCTCGACCAGCGGCTTCATGAACCGGAACAGGAAGGTCAGCAGCAGCGTGTTGATGTGCTGGCCGTCGACGTCGGCGTCGGCCATCAGCACGATCTTGTGGTAGCGCAGCCGGCTGATGTCGAAGTCGTCGTGGATTCCGGTGCCCAGGGCCGAGATCAGCCCCTGCACCTCGGTGTTCTGCAGGACCTTGTCGATCCGGGCCTTCTCCACGTTCAGGATCTTGCCGCGGATGGGCATGATCGCCTGGGTGCGCGGGTCCCGTCCCTGCTTGGCCGAGCCGCCGGCGGAGTCGCCCTCGACCACGAAGATCTCGCACTCCTTCGGGTTCGTGGACTGGCAGTCGGCCAGCTTGCCCGGCAGCGACATCGACTCGAGCAGGCCCTTGCGTCGGGTCAGCTCGCGCGCCTTGCGGGCGGCGATGCGCGCGGTGGCGGCCTGGATGGACTTGCGGATGATGTCCTTGGCCTCGTTGGGGTTGCGGTCGAACCAGTCCGCCATCGACTCGTAGGTGATCTTCTGCACGAAGGTGCGGGCCTCGGTGTTGCCCAGCTTGGCCTTCGTCTGCCCCTCGAACTGCGGCTCGCCGAGCTTGACGGAGACGATCGCGACCAGGCCCTCGCGGATGTCCTCGCCGGAGAGGTTGTCGTCCTTCTCCTTGAGCAGTTGCTTCTCCTTGGCGTACCGGTTGACCACGTTCGTCAGCGCCGAGCGGAAGCCCTCCTCGTGCGTGCCGCCGTCAGGGGTCTGGATGACGTTGGCGAAGGTGTACACGCTCTCGCTGTACTGGTTGTTCCACTGCAGCGCGACCTCGGCCGAGATCTTGCGCTCCTTGTCCTCCGAGCCGAACTCGATCACCTGCGGGTGCACGAGTTCGCCCTTGGCGCCGTTGAGGTGCTTGACGAAGTCGGAGATGCCGCCGTCGTACTTGTAGCGCACCGACCGCGCGTTGCCCTCGTCGTCCTTGTACTCCGGCCGTTCGTCGACCAGTTCGATCGAGACGCCGCGGTTGAGGAAGGCCATCTCCTGGAAGCGGCGGGAGATGGTCTCGAAGTTGTAGACCGTGGTCTCGAAGATCTCGTCGTCGGCCCAGAACGTGACCGTCGTGCCGGTGTCGGTGACGGCTTCGCCCTTGTGCAGCGGGGCCGTCGGCACGCCGCGCAGGTAGGCCTGCGTCCACAGGAATCCGTCGGTCTTGACCGCGACGGTCAGCCGGGTGGAGAGGGCGTTGACCACGGAGGAGCCGACGCCGTGCAGACCGCCGGAGACGGCGTAGCCGCCGCCGCCGAACTTTCCGCCCGCGTGCAGGACGGTGAGCACGACCTCGACGGCCGGCTTGTCCTGGCCGGGGACGATGCCGACCGGGATGCCGCGGCCGTTGTCCTCGACGCTGACTCCGCCGTCGCCGCGCAGGGTCACCACGATGTGGTCGCAGTAGCCGGCCAGGGCCTCGTCCACCGCGTTGTCCACGATCTCCTGCACCAGGTGGTGCAGACCGCGCTCGCCGGTGGATCCGATGTACATGCCCGGGCGCTTGCGCACCGCCTCGAGGCCCTCGAGTACGTTGATCGCACTGGCGTCGTACACCGCCTCGACCCTGGATGATGCGGCGGAACCCGAGACCGGGGTGGCGCTGTTCTTCTCTGCTTCGGACTGCGGGTTTTCGCTGTTTTCCACGGAGGCGGAACCCTTTCTGGGCGGCAGCGGCCCCCGATCCGGCCTTGAGGGCCGAGACGGAAGCCGCGAGCAGGCGTGATCTGACCACGCGGACGACACAGCGGCGCCGGGCCCCGCCGAAGCGGAACACGACAGCCGCGAAAGCTGAGTTCCATTCTACCGGTTCCGGGGGACAGGAAGCGCGATACGCGGCGGAAAGGCGGTTCTCAAGCCTTCACCCCTGGCGTCGGTATCCCTACACCTGTGGGGGGTCGTGACGGCTCAGCTCATCGGAAGCCGCCGAAGCCCATACGCGGACGGGCCGGGCCGAGCACGTTGATCCGCTTGACCGCGCCGCCGCTCGGGGAGCCAGGCAGAGTCTCGTTCAAACGCTGTGCGAGCTGCGGGGACAGGTTGCGCATCTCCACCGCCCAGGCCGGGGAATCGGCCTGGATGGTCAGCACGCCCTCGGCGAAGGAGACGGGCACGCAGTGTTCTGCGATCCGCTCCCCCACCACCTCGGCCCAGTTGTGCACGACGCCGCCCACGGCGACCGGAGTCTCCCAGCCGTGCTCGGCCATCAGCCGGCCGATGGTCGCCTGCAGCAGTTGCGGATCCCGGTCGTCCGCACGGGATCCGGAGCGCTTCTGCGCCCCGGCGCGGCGTGCGGCCGCGCCGCGTTGGGGCCGGTTCTGCTCGAGTTCGCGGGCCCGGGCCCGGGCCGCCGCCAAGGCCGCGCGGGCCAGGTCCACCCCGCTGGCCGCGGCCTCGCCGCCTTGCTCCTTACCCGTCATCGCTCGCGCTCCGCGGTTCCCTCGCCGACCCGATACCGCGTGCCGGTCAGGCTTTCCGGCACGTCCTGCTCCACCGCGGCCGTGATCAGCACCTGCTCCGCGGACGCGGCGACGGAGGCGAGGTGGGAACGGCGGGTGGAGTCGAGTTCGGCGAAGACGTCGTCGAGGATCAGCACCGGTTCCAGGGATTCCGCGCGCAGCAGCTCGAACGCGGCGAGTTTGATGCTGAGCGCGAAGGACCAGGATTCCCCGTGGCTGGCGAAGGACTTCGCCGGCACCGGGCCGCTGTGCCCGTAGTCGAGCAGCAGGGCCAGTTCGTCCCGGTGCGGGCCGACGAGCGTCATGCCGCGGTCGATCTCGTCCTGCCGCCCGGCGGCCAGCGCCGCGGCCAGTTCGCCGTAGAGCTCCGCTTCGGCCGGGGAGGGCGATCCCTGTCCCCAGGCTGTGGACGGAGTGAAGGACGGCCGGTAGTCCAAGGAGGCCTCGTCCCGGCCGGCGATGGCGCCGTATCCCTTGCCCACCAACGGATTGAGCGCCTCGACCAGCTCGAGCCGGCCGGCCAGCAGCTGCGCGCCGGCCCGGGCCAGATGCTCGTCCCACAGGTCCAGGGTGGACAGGTCCACCTGTGCGCCGCGCCGGGCCCGTCGCAGCTGTGCCGCGCTGCGCAGCAGGGCATTGCGTTGCTTGAGAGCGCGATCGTAGTCGGCCCGCACCGCCGCGTACCGGGGCGCGCGGTTGACCAGCAGATCGTCCAGGAGCTGCCGCCGCTGCGCCGGATCCCCCTTCACCAGGGCCAGATCCTCCGGCGCGAACAGCACCGTGCGCAGGTAGCCGAGCGCGTCCCGGGCGCGGGAGACGGCATTGCGGTTGACCCGGGCCCGGTTGGCCCGCCCCGGGTTGATCTCGAGCTCCAGCAGGGCAT
Organism: Actinospica robiniae DSM 44927; assembly: GCF_000504285.1. Lineage (NCBI taxonomy): Bacteria > Bacillati > Actinomycetota > Actinomycetes > Catenulisporales > Actinospicaceae > Actinospica > Actinospica robiniae. The sequence continues at coordinate 5,945,992 of NZ_KI632511.1, forward strand.
TGCGATCCCCGTTGCGCACCAGCGCCCGCAGCACCGCGCGCTCGGCGCCGATGCGCACCAGCGGGGCATCCTGGGCGACCCGGTGGCTGCCGTGGGTGGCCAGGTAGCCCACCGCTTCGACGATGTTGGTCTTGCCGCGCCCGTTCGGGCCCAGCAGAACACAGACGCCGGGCTCGAACTCGAGCTCGAGCCCGGCGTAGCTTCGGAAGTCGACCAACGACAACTGCTGAAGCTGCAAGACGATCCTCGCCGTGTGTCTCTCGGATGCCGCGGACGCGGCGGCGCCGTCAGGCGCCGGGGGACTTGTGTTCCTTGGCCGTGTGGCCGGTGGCGTCGGTGACCGCGTGGCCGCCGAACTGGTTGCGCAGCGCGGCGATCATCTTCATGGCCGGCGAGTCCTCCTGGCGGGAGGAGAAGCGGGCGAAGAGCGAGGCGGTGATCGCGGGCAGCGGCACCGCGTGGTCGATCGCGGCCTCCACGGTCCACCGGCCCTCGCCGGAGTCGTCGGCGTAGCCGCGCAGGGCCTCGAGGTGCTCGTCGTCGTCGAGGGCGTTGACCGCGAGGTCGAGCAGCCAGGAACGGATGACCGTGCCCTCCTTCCAGCTGCGGAAGACCTCGTGCACGTCGGTCACCTCGGGCACGGCCTCAAGCAGCTCCCAGCCCTCGGCGTAGGCCTGCATCATGGCGTACTCGATGCCGTTGTGGACCATCTTGGCGAAGTGGCCGGCACCGGCCGAGCCGGCGTGCACGAAGCCGTAGTCGCCCTCGGGCTTGAGCGCGTCGAAGATCGGCTGGGCCTTGGCGACGTCCTCGGCCTTGCCGCCGACCATCAGCGCGTAGCCGTTCTGCAGGCCCCACACGCCGCCGCTCACGCCCGCGTCGATGAAGCCGATGCCCTTGAAGGCCAGCTGCTCGGCGTGCTTCTTGTCGTCGGTCCAGCGCGAGTTGCCGCCGTCGATCACCAGGTCGCCGGGCGAGAGGAGATCACCCAGCTCGTCCACCGTCGACTGGGTCGGCGCGCCGGCCGGAACCATGACCCACACCGCGCGCGGCGCGCTGAGCGACTCGACCAGCTCCTTGAGCGAGCCGACGTCGGCCAGCTCGGGGTTGCGGTCATAGCCCACCACGGTGTGGCCGGCCTGGCGGATGCGCTCGCGCATGTTTCCGCCCATCTTGCCCAGGCCGATCAGTCCGAGCTCCATTTGAGCCCACCTTCCTTGTCGTCTACGTCAGACGTCCGCACTGTGTCTCTCGCGCCACGGTATCGCGCTCGCGGCGCGCCCGCGTGCCCCGCTCAGCCGGTCAGCCGGTCAGCCGGATCGGCATGACCAGGTACCGGTAGGCCGGATCCTGCTCGGCATCCACTGCCGGGCGGCCGGTGAGCACCGCGGGCTTGGTCGAGGTGGTGTAGGACAGCTGCGTGAACGGGGCGTCGAGCGCGCTCAGGCCCTCGAGCAGGTAGCCCGGGTTGAAGGCGAGCGAGATCTCCTCGCCCTCGAACACCGCGTCCATGGTCTCGCTGGCGCGGGCCTCGTCCCCGGTGCCCGCCTCGAGGGTGACCTGGCCGGTGGAGAAGGCCAGCCGGACCGGGGTGTTGCGCTCGGCCACCAGCGCCACCCGCTTGACCGCCTCGATCAGCGCCGCGGTCTCGATCACGGCGTCGCCGGCGAACTCGCTCGGGAAGATCGAGTTGTACTTGATGAACTCGCCCTCGAGCAGCCGCGTGGTGGTGCGCTTGCCCGCCGCCTCGATGCCGATCAGGCCTTGGCCCGCCTCGTCCTTGTCGGTGCCGGACAGGGCGAGGGTGACCCACTCGCCGCCGGTGAGCGAGCGGGCGATCTCGTGCAGCGTGCGGGCGGGCACCAGGGCCACCGCGTCCAGGTCCGGGGTCTCCGGCTTCCACATGATCTCGCGCACGGCCAGCCGGTACCGGTCGGTGGCGACCAGGCGCAGGGTGTCCCCGCTGATCTCGACCCGGACGCCGGTCAGGAACGGCAGGGTGTCGTCCTTGCCGGCGGCGACGGCGACCTGGGCCACGGCGGCGGCGAAGGTGTTGGCGGCGATGCTGCCGGCGGCCTTGGGCATCTGCGGCAGGGCCGGGTACTCGTCCACCGGCATGGTCTGCAGGGTGAACCGGGAGCTGCCGCAGACCAGCTGGACCTTCGGGCCGTCGGTGCTGAACTCCACCGGGCGGTTGGGCAGCGCGCGGGCGATGTCGGCCAGCAGCTTGCCGGAGACCAGGACCGTGCCGTCCTGCTCGACCTGGGCCGGCAGCTGGGAGCGGGAGGAGACCTCGTAGTCGAACCCGCTGATGACCAGCTCCTCGCCGGCCGCGCTGAGCATCAGCCCGGCCAGCACCGGCGCCTGCGGCCGTGCCGGGAGGGACTTGGCGGTCCAGGCGACCGCCTCGGCCAGGACGTCTCGTTCCACCCGGAACTTCACCGCTGATCCGCCTCCACTGTTCGTCGACCGCATGCTCTCGATGCTTCGCAGAAGGATAGCGCTTCGGTCGGACAGATGGAGATTGGACTTCTGAAGATCCATCAAGGTTATCCACAGAAATGCGCGCCGACCACGGGCTTTTTGGATCCGTGGAGTTATTTCTGTAGTAGTAGTAGTAGGGGCTGTGGATACTGTGGAAAAGCGGTCTTTTCGCAGCTCAGCCCGGAAATTTCTGTACACAGGGGGCTGTGCGAAACCTGGGGATTATCAGCGGTCGGCTGTGGATGACGCAAAGTTTTCCCCACCGCGTCCACAGGCTCGCTAAGTTTGTGCACATGTTTTCCCCAAAAGGATCTGCAGGCCTGGGGAAAAGATTCTCACCCGAAACGGTGACTCGTCCGCTGAGTGCGCCCGTTCTGCACAGAGTTTATCCCCAGGCATCCACAGGCTGTGCACTATTCCCGGTCGATTTCCACATCTGTGCACAGGCGATGGGCGCGACCAGGCTCTTCGGCCTGTGTACCCGCGCAGGGCTGTGGATAATCCCGGTGGAAAACCCGGAAAGAAGTGGAAAACTCGGCGGACTCAGCCGCGCATCGACTTGATGCGGTTGGTCAGTTCGTTGACCTGGTTGTAGGTCGAGCGGCGCTCGGCCATCAGGGAACGGATCTTGCGGTCCGCGTGCATGACCGTGGTGTGGTCGCGGCCGCCGAACAGCTGCCCGATCTTGGGCAGGGACAGGTCCGTCAGCTCCCGGCACAGGTACATGGCGATCTGACGCGCGGTCACCAGCACCCGGCTGCGCGAGGTGCCGCAGATGTCTTCCATGGACAGGCCGAAGTACGCGGCGGTCTGCGCCATGATGGTGGCCGCGGTGATCTCGGTGCCGCCGGTCTCCGGGAACAGGTCCTTGAGCACCGTCTCGGCCAGCGGGAAGTCCACCGGGGAGCGGTTGAGCGAGGCGAAGGCGGTGACCCGGATCAGCGCGCCCTCGAGCTCGCGGATGTTCGTGGAGATCTTGCTGGCGATGAACTCCAGCACCTCCGGCGGGGCGTTGAGGCCCTCCTGCGCGGCCTTCTTGCGCAGGATCGCGATGCGGGTCTCGAGCTCCGGCGGCTGCACGTCGGTGATCAGGCCCCACTCGAACCGGGAGCGCAGCCGGTCCTCCAGCGTGGTCAGCTGCTTGGGCGGCCGGTCGCTGGAGATCACGATCTGCTTGTTCGAGTTGTGCAGCGCGTTGAAGGTGTGGAAGAACTCCTCCTGGGTGCCTTCCTTGTTCTCCAGGAACTGGATGTCGTCGATCATCAGGATGTCGATGTCGCGGTACCGGCGCCGCAGCAGGTCCTGCTTGCCGTCGCGGATCGCGTTGATGAAGTCGTTGGTGAACTCCTCGGTACTCACGTACCGCACCCGGGTGCCCGGGTAGAGCGAGCGGGTGTAGTGCCCGATCGCGTGCAGCAGGTGGGTCTTGCCGAGTCCGGACTCGCCGTAGATGAACAGCGGGTTGTACGCCTTTGCCGGGGCCTCGGCGACGGCCACCGCGGCGGCGTGCGCGAACCGGTTGCTCGAGCCGATGACGAAGGTCTCGAACAGGTACTTCGGATTGAGCCGGCCGGCCTCGCCCTCCTTGGGCGGTCCGTCCGAGGCGCCGGAGTGCTTGCCGAACGCGGTCGGGCGCGGCTCCGCCGTGCCGGGCGCGGACATGGCCGAGTCCTCGGTGTGCCCGCCGGCCGCGCGCGGGGAGAACGGCAGCGGGGCGGGGGACGGCTGCAGGTTCGGCGAGACGGCCCGGACGCCCTGCGGCGGCAGGCTGATCGGGCTGGCGCTGAGGCCGGGCACGCGCGGCTCGGGCTCCACGGCCGGCGGCGCGAACGGCGGCGCGAACGGCAGGCGCGGCACCGGAGCCTGCTCCCGTACCGGGGCGAATGGCTGCGCGGCGGGCTGCGGCTGGTCGGTGACCGTCACGGCGAGGCGCACCGGATGGCCGAGCAGCTGCTCCAGGCTGCCCGCGACGAAGTCGCGCAGGTTACCCTCGAGCTTGTCCTTGGTGTAGTTGTCCGGCACGCCGAGCACAGCGGTGTCGCCGACCAGGGCCATCGGCACGGTGAGCGCGAGGAAGGCGCGGTCACGCGGGCCGGGATGGTCTTCGGCCTCCATCCGGGCCGTGAAGTACTTCCAGACCGTGGCGAAGTCACCCAACGGCGGGAGTCCGCCCGGGGAAGGCTGGCTGGGGAAGTCTTCAGGCACGGCTACCACTCATTGTGATCGGTACTACGGGGGCGCATGCCCTAGTTTTCCACAAGTCCTGTGGACAAGTTGTGGATCCCGCTGTGGATCAGTGTGCGAGCCACCAGGCGACCCCATGACGGTAGCCACCCGGAGCCCGCTGTTCAACTTGTTGTCCACAGTTGGGGGATAGATGTGGACAGCGGCTGAGTTTGACCCGGTGGCCGGTGCCCGCGTACCGTAAGCAGGTCGAGTCGATGCTCCAGCGGTGAATGCTGCCCGGGGTTGCCGCCCAGCGGCGCTCGCACCGTAGACCGAGTCACGTCAGTACCTGTCTGGAGCCTCCAGTGAGCAAGCGCACCTTCCAGCCGAACAACCGGCGCCGCGCCAAGACCCACGGCTTCCGGCTGCGCATGCGCACCCGGGCCGGCCGGGCCATCCTCGCCTCGCGTCGGAACAAGGGCCGCAAGGACCTGTCCGCGTAAGCACCCCGCCCGCCCGGCGGGTGGCCCAGGCCGACCGAACCTCGGAGTAGCGCGTGCTGCCCAGCGAGAGCCGCGTACGTCGCGGTGACGAGTTCGCCCGGGCGATCCGCTTCGGACGTAGGTCCGGTCGTACCCACCTGGTGGCGTACCTGGCCGCGACGATGGGCCCCGAGGGGCCCGATAAGGCGATCGACGAAGCCCGCACGGGTCCCCCGGCCCGCGCGGGCTTCGTCGTCAGCAAGGCCGTCGGCAACGCCGTGGTGCGTAACCGGGTCCGTCGTCGACTGCGCCATCTGTGCGCCGAGCGGCTCGGATCGCTGCCGACTGGATCTATCCTGGTGGTCAGGGCGCTGCCGCCGGCGGCCGAGGCCGACTCAGTGTTGCTCGGCCGGGAACTCGACGGCGCGCTCAAGCGTCTGACAGGCGGCGGGGCGTCCCCGCCGAAGATCCCGACGGCGGAGTGACGAGCATGAAGTACCTCTTCATGGGGCTCATCCGGATCTACCAGAAGACGATCTCACCGATGCTCGGCGAGGTCTGCCGGTACTACCCGAGCTGCTCGCACTACGGGTACGAGGCGATGTCGGTCCACGGGGCGTTCAAGGGGACAATACTGACTGCGTGGCGTGTTCTGCGGTGCAACCCGTGGAGCCCGGGCGGAGTGGACGAGGTGCCGCCCCGCGGACGGTGGAAGACACCGGCCGCGGAGGGTGCCAAGGTAGGCGTCAGCAGCACGGCCAACGAGTGAGCAAGAAGACAATGGACCTGGAAGCAGTGGACTTGGCAGGCCTTAGGCGAGGAGCCTGATCGTGAGTGGTATCTATTCAGTGTTGACCCCGATCATGTGGGTCATCAGCTGGGTGATTGTGCAGTTCCACAAGTTCTTCAGCTTGTTCTTCATCTCGAACAGCGGCTGGGCCTGGGGACTCTCGATCGTCTTCCTCACCCTGGTCATCCGTGCCGCGCTGATCCCGCTGTTCGTCAAGCAGATCAAGTCCATGCGGGCGATGCAGGTCATCCAGCCCCAGGTCAAGGCGCTGCAGGAGAAGTACAAGAAGGAGGCGGAGCGGGTCAAGTTCGATCCGGTCCGTAAGCGCGAGGTCCAGGCCAAGCAGCAGAAAGAGCTGATGGCCCTGTACAAGGAGCACGGCACCAACCCCTTCGCCAGCTGCCTCCCGCTGCTGGTGCAGTCGCCGTTCTTCACCTCGCTCTACCGGCTGCTCTACCAGGTCTCGAACGAGAAGACCTTCGCCTTCATGACCACCGCGCTCGTGCTGAGCGCGAACCAGGCGCACGTCTTCGGAGCGCCGATCTCGGCCCACTTCGGGACCTCGGAGGCTGTGCTCAGGGCCAACGGCTCGAGCGTGGCGGACGTCAAGACCGTCATCATCGTGATGACCGTGATCTACGTGGCGACGCAGTTCATCACGCAGCGGCAGATGATCGTCAAGAACAGCTCGCCGGACAACCCCATGGTCAAGCAGCAGAAGACCATGATGTACTTCATGCCGATCATCATGGCGTTCTTCTGCTTCGTCGCCCCGGTCGGTGTGCTCATGTACCTGCTCACCTCCAACTTCTGGACCATGGGCCAGCAGTTCTACGTGCTGCGCAACAGTCCGACGCCGGGCTCGGTGGCACACCAGCAGCACCTGGAGCGCAAGGCCGCGAAGGCGTCCAAGAAGGGCCAGCCGGCTCCGGTGGAGGACAAGGCCCCGTCGAAGGACGACACCCCGATCGCGGTCACCTCGACCGGCCGGGCCAAGCCGCAGCGCAACCAGCCCAGCCGTACCACGAAGAGCCAGCGGACCAAGCGGTAGCGCGAGAGTGAGGAGCGGAACGGTGACGACGCAGTCGGAGAGCGCCGTGTCGACGCAGCCGGCAGACGGAGCGGAGGCTGAGCCGGAAGGCCGCCTGGCCCGGCTCGAGGAGGAAGGCGACATCGCCGCCGACTACCTGGAGGGCCTCCTGGATATCGCCGATCTCGACGGCGACATCGACATGGACGTCGAGGGCGACCGCGCCGCGGTGTCCATCGTCGGCGAGGGGCTCGACCACCTGGTGGGTGCGAAGGGCGAGGTGCTCGAGGCGCTGCAGGAGCTGACCCGGCTCGCGGTGACCCGGGAGACCGGCGAGCGCACCCGGCTGATGCTGGACATCGGCGGCCACCGGGCCGCCCGCAAGGCCGAACTGATGAGCCTCGGCGCCGAGGCGGTGACCCAGGCGAAGGAGACCCAGCAGGGTGTCCGGCTGAGCCCGATGTCGCCGTTCGAGCGCAAGGTCGTGCACGACGTCGTCGCCGCCGCGGGTCTGCGCAGCGAGTCCGAGGGCGAGGAGCCCAATCGCTGTGTGATCGTCTACCCGGTCTGACGCATCGGATCCGACCACTCTGCAATCCATGACAGGGCCACCCACGGCGAGGACGCGCCGCAGGGTGGCCCTTCTTGGTGCCTCTGAGCGCGGATCGTTAATCTGGACCATGTTCCACGTGAAACAATCGAGGTGTGTGAATGACCGACGAGCACAGCTGCACCCTCTCCCCGCCGCCGGCTGAGGCCGAGCGCCTCTTCGGCGAGCACCTGCCCGCGATGGCGCGCTACGCCGAGCTGTTGGCCGGGCCGGGCGTGGAGCGCGGGCTGATCGGTCCGCGCGAGGTGGATCGGCTCTGGGAGCGCCACCTGCTCAACTGCGGAGCGGTGGCCGAACTCATCGCCCCGGGCCTCGACGTGGTGGACGTCGGCTCCGGCGGCGGACTGCCGGGTCTGGTGCTGGCGATCGCCCGCCCGGACCTCCGGATCACCCTGCTCGAGCCGCTGCTGCGGCGGACCGTCTTCCTGAGCGAATGCGTGGAGCGGCTTGAGCTGCGCAACGTGGAGGTGCGTCGCGGCCGGGCCGAGGAGTGGGCCGGCCGGGTGGCGGCAGACGTGGTGACCGCCCGCGCGGTGGCGTCGCTGGAGAAGTTGGTCGGCTGGTGCCTCCCCCTGCTCGCACCGAAGGGGCACATGCTCGCGCTCAAGGGCGAGACGGCGGCGAGCGAGCTCGAAGCCGTGGCTCCGAAGCTGCAGAGCCTGGGCGCGGTGAAATGGAGCGTCGTGGAGGTCGGAGCAGAGCTCGGAGACGCGGCGACCCGGGTGGTGCGGATTGATTTGGGGGCACAGGGATACCGCAAGCCCCGATCTCGCCGCGCAGCAAAGTAAGAACGGATACAGTACTTCTTGCTCCTAGGCGCGTGTTCCACGTGGAACCGCCGGCGGACGACCCGCTTTTGCCGTTCCACGTGGAACATGACACCTCGACAGGATGCCGGTTCCACGTGGAACATGAGATCTCGATAGCGCCGGTTCCACGTGGAACGGCATGTTCCACGTGAAACATGGGAGCGCAAGCAAGGGCACCTAGGCATCGACGACGGATGCGACGAGGGGACACGATGGTCGCGCGATCCGAAGGCCATCCCACTAGGGGTCCCGGAAACGGTGACCAATTAAGCAGCGGCGTTCCACTGCCTCGCGGGTGGCGCCTGCAAGAATCTCTGGAAGCGGAAAGCGTGCCACCGGACGGCTTCAGCTGGACATGGCATTCGGACGCTCCGGGCAGTCAACCGCGGGAAGCTGAACGAGCCGTCGCGCCGGCGACGGAGGAAGAGAGTTGGCCGATGCCGTACGACCAGCCGATCGGGTCGGGTGCATACCTCCAGCAGGCGCCGACCGAGGTGGACACCGACACGCTGCACGGGGGTCGTCGGGCGCCTGCAGCCGACAGCGCCGGCGATACGCCCATCGCACGAGAAGCGGAAGCGGCCATCGCCGCCATGTCGCGCAACGTCCAGCCGCTACCGCGTCCGGCCCACACCCGCGTCATGGTGGTGGCCAACCAGAAGGGCGGCGTGGGTAAGACCACGACGACCGTCAACATCGCCGCGTCGCTGGCGCAGTTGGGTGCCAAGGTTCTGGTGGTCGACCTCGACCCGCAGGGCAACGCGTCCACTGCCCTGGGCATCGAGCACCACGCCGATGTGCCTTCGATCTATGACGTGCTGATCGAGCGCTACAGCATGGAAGAGATCGTGCAGCCGGTGGAGGACATCCCCGGGCTCTACTGCGCTCCCGCCACGATCGACCTTGCTGGTGCGGAGATCGAGCTGGTGTCCATGGTGGCTCGCGAAAGCCGCCTGCAGCGGTCTTTGCAGGTCTACCACGACACCATGGACTACATCATCATCGACTGCCCGCCCTCGCTGGGGCTGCTGACGGTCAATGCCCTGGTGGCCGGCAAGGAAGTGCTGATCCCGATCCAGTGCGAGTACTACGCGCTGGAAGGTCTGACCCAGCTGATCCGCAACATAGAGCTTGTGCGGGCGCATCTGAACAAGGACCTGCGCATCTCCACGATCCTGCTCACGATGTATGACGCCCGTACCCGCCTCGCCTCCCAGGTGGCCGACGAGGTGCGGATGCACTTCCCGGCCGAGGTGCTCAGCACCGCGATTCCGCGTTCGGTGCGGATCTCGGAGGCGCCCAGCTACAGCCAGACTGTGATGACGTACGACCCGGCTTCCACCGGTGCGCTCGCCTACCGGGAAGCCGCACGGGAAATCGCCGAGCGCTTCGGCCAGGTTCCCGGGCAACGGTCGACCGATTCCTCGAACTCGCCCACATCGGCGTCGGCCGATGGCTCCACCTTCCGTGAGGTAGCACGATGAACGACCGTCGGCGAGGGCTCGGCCGTGGCCTGGGCTCGCTGATCCCCACCGGTCCCGAGGGCGACGAGGCGCCCGACGCGAGCTCCGCGCCGGCTCCCGTCCCCTCACGCCGGCTTCCGCTGGGCGAGGTCTACCGGCCGGAGGCCGAGGAGGCGGAAGCGCCGAGCGAGATGTTCCACGTGGAACCGAGACTCGTCGCTGGTGCCTACTTCGCCGAACTTCCGCTCTCCGCCATCGTTCCGAACGCGCGTCAGCCGCGTGAGTACTTCGATGAGGACGAACTCGCCGAGCTCGGTCAGTCCATCCGCGAGGTCGGTCTGCTGCAGCCGATCGTGGTGCGCAAGACCGGCGAGGACAAGTACGAACTCATCATGGGGGAGCGGCGTTTCCGCGCTTCCCAGTCGATCGGGCTCGCCGAGATCCCGGCGATCGTGCGGCAGACCGAAGACGAGCGGATGCTGCTCGACGCGTTGCTGGAGAACATGCAGCGCGCCCAGCTGAATCCGCTGGAAGAAGCCGCGGCCTTCGACCAGTTGCTCAAGGACTTCCGCTGCACGCACGACGAGCTCGCCAGCAAGGTCGGCCGCTCCCGCGCGTACATCAGCAATACGCTGCGCCTGCTGCGGCTCTCCCCCTCGGTGCAGGTGAAGATCTCGGCCGGGACGGTCTCGGCCGGGCACGCCAAGGCGCTGTGCAGTCTGGAGACGCACACGGCCCAGGACGAGATCGCGCAGCGCATCATCGCCGAGGGGCTCTCGGTGCGCACGGTCGAGGAGATCGTGCAGACCTTCGGAGCCGAGCGGCCGCGCAAGCAGCGCAAGGCGCGGGCCGGCAGCCGGATCGCGCCGGAGGTGACCGAGTTGGCCGACCGGCTCTCGGATCGCTACGACACCCGCGTCACCGTGAACGTCGGCGGACGGATCGGGAAGGTCATCGTCGAGTTCGGCTCGATCGAGGACCTCGACCGCATCCTTGAGATGATCGCTCCCGGCGAACGGGTGCGCGCCAGCTCATAGCCGCACCACCACCTCCGCAGCCCGCGCCGCCGCGAACCGCTTCGCGGCGGCGCGGGCTGCGGAATAGGCGCCCCCGAGGCGCCGTTTGCATCCACGAGAAGTTGAAATCGGAGAGAGGGCAGCAGGCCGTGCAGGTACCAGAGGGAAGCGAAGTCCGGAACGTCATCATCATCGGTTCCGGACCCGCGGGGTACACCGCCGGGATCTACACCGCTCGGGCCGGGCTCCAGCCTCTCCTGTTCGAGGGCTCGGTGACCGCCGGCGGCGCACTGATGAACACCACCGAAGTCGAGAACTTCCCCGGCTTCCCGGACGGCATCATGGGTCCCGATCTGATGGACGGGCTGCGCAAGCAGGCCGAGCGCTTCGGTGCCGAACTCGTCACCGACGACGTCATCGAGGTGGAGCTCGACGGTCCGATCAAGCGCGTGGTGGACGGCAACGGCGATCCGCACTTCGCCAAGACCGTCATCATCGCCACCGGCTCCGGCTACCGCGAACTCGGTCTGAGCGACGAGAAGCGGCTGTCCGGGCACGGCGTCTCGTGGTGTGCCACGTGTGACGGCTTCTTCTTCCGGGAGAAGGAGATCGTCGTGGTCGGCGGCGGCGACACCGCGATGGAGGAGGCGACCTTCCTCACCCGCTTCGGGCAGAGCGTCACCATCGTGCACCGCCGGAGCGAGCTGCGCGCCAGCAAGATCATGCAGGAGCGCGCCTTCGGCAACCCGAAGATCTCGTTCGCCTGGAACAGCGAGGTCGCCGAGATCCTGGGCGAGGACCGGGTCACCGGCCTCCGCCTGCGCGACACCGTCAACGGCGAAGAGCGCGACATCAAGGCCGACGGCCTGTTCATCGCGATCGGCCACGAACCGCGCAGCACGCTGTTCGCCGGCCAGATCGACCTGGACGACGAGGGCTACGTGAAGGTCGACGCGCCCAGCACCCGGACCAACCTCGAGGGCGTCTTCGCGTGCGGCGACGTCGTCGACCACGTCTACCGTCAGGCGATCACCGCGGCCGGTACCGGCTGCTCGGCCGCGCTCGACGCGGAGCGTTTCCTGGCCGCCCAGGAGCACGCGGAATCCACCCGCCAGTCCTGACGTTCCACCCACAGAGCAGTTCTCTCACGAAGGAGGCCGCCGATGTCGGCGCTCAAGCAGGTCACGGATGCGACTTTCGACGAGGAAGTCCTCAGGAGCGGCAAGCCCGTCCTGGTCGACTTCTGGGCCGAGTGGTGCGGCCCGTGCCGCATGGTCGCGCCGATCCTCGAGCAGATCTCGCAGGAGCACGGTGACAAGCTGGAGATCGTCAAGCTCAACACCGACGAGAATCCGGAAGTCGCGACCAAGTACGGCGTGCTGAACATTCCGATGCTCAACGTCTACGTCAACGGCGAGGTCGTCAAGACGATCGTCGGGGCGAAGCCGAAGCGCGTTCTGCTCAAGGACCTCGAAGACTTCATCGGCTGACCGAGACGAGTCCCTCGTCCAGCACCTGGCTCGTGGAGCCGGGGCAGGAGCCCGCGTACAGCACCGCGTAGAACGTGGTGGTGGATGCGGGCTCTTCGTCGTTCCGGTAGACGACGAGGCTGGCGTCGCCACCGGAGTAGGCCTCGGGCGCGACCGCCGCGACGGTGTAGCCGGCTCGGGCCGGTGCGCGGAAACACGTCGCCATCGCAGGGGACTTCGGCGAGGACACGGTGGCCGTGCTCTCGGAGCCCGAAGTGCCGTCCAGGGCCGCGATCACCATCGTCGTCAGCTCTGACTGGCCCATCGGACGCACCGCCCTTGACGTCGTCGACCCCGCGGCAGCACCCGCGGGTGCGCCGGCCGAGTTGGAAGTGGAAGCAGTGCCGCCGGCATGGAGCAGGGACGAGAGCGCTACGACCACGCCGACGATGACGGCGAGTGCCGCCGTCGGTACGACCAGTGGTCTCCACGCTTTGGCTCGCGGGCGACGCTGCTCGGTCCGCGTCTTCTGCTCGGCTTCGGCGTCGGCCTCCCGCCAGGCCCGCTCCACGGTCGCTTCGAGGCGGATGAGGACCGACTCGGGGATCTCGGGTTCGGGCAGGTCGGCGAGCGAGGTGAGCAGCCGCCCGAGCTCTTCGATCCGAGCCGAGCAGTCGGCACAGCCCGAGGCGTGCTCCAGCGCGCCCGGAGCGGCCTGCTCCGGGCTGAACGCGCACTCGGACACCCCTTCATCGTCGAGGTGCTCGCTCGCCGCGTCACGGGGCTCCTGCAGGTTTCTCATCGGGCACCCCGTTCCTTGCTCTCCGGCGCGGTTGAGGACTCGGTCAACGGCGCGGCCTTCGGGTCGTTCTGTACTGGGACGTCACGATCCGGTCTCGCGTTCCCGGTCGTGCGGAAGATTTCGGCCTCCCGCAGGATTCCGGCGAGCTTCGCCCGGCCGCGGGCACAGCGGCTCTTGACCGTCCCGGACGGCACTTGGAGCACTCGCGCCGCCTCCTCCACCGGCAGCCCCTGCACGTCCACCAGGACCACGGCGGCGCGCTGGTCGGAGGGGAGCTGCGTCAGAGCCTGTTCGAGTATCAGCCGCAGCGCACGCTGTTCGGCCATGTCGGTCGGGTCCGCGGTGGCCTCACGCCAGACCGGCGACTCGGGATCGGGGTAGTGCACCGTGGGACGCGCCGCGGCCCGGCGCAAGCGGTCCAGGCTGGCGTTCACGGTGATCCGGTAGAGCCAGGTGCCCACCGCCGAGTCGCGCCGGAAGCTCGCGGCCGCCTTGAAGGCGGAGAGCGCCGCCTCCTGCAGCGCGTCGGCGGCGTCCTCGGCGTTCCCGGTGGTCCGCAGCGCCACCGCCCACATCCGGCCGCGGTGGCGCGCGAGTAATTCCCCGAAGGCCTCGCGCTCCCCCGCGAGATGCCTGCGCAGGCAGTCGAGATCAGCGCTGTCGTCAGGCGCCATAGACGCGGACGTCTATCAGACCGTCCCGATAGCCCTCGGGGGTGCTGGTCGAGGTCACGGCCGACTCGTACGGCAGCGTGGTGAACAGGACCATCACGTACTGCGTGGTCACCGGGGAGAACTTGACCGCGATGTCCTGGCCGGCCGTCAGCTGGGAGTCGGTGCCCTGGACCGTGTAGCCGGCCGGACCGGCGGTCTTGGACCAGGTCGGGGAGGCGGACGCCGAAGCGCCGGCCGTCAGCACCTCCACCGTGCCGCCGCTGAACGGCACCTGGAACTTCACCTCGTCCAGCTCGTGCTGGGCGGCCAGGTCGAAGATCAGCCCTATCCCGCTGCCGCCGGTGTACGAGCCGTTGAAGCTGACGCCCTGGAGCTGGGTGGTGGTCTTCCAGCCGGTCGTCGAGCTGCCGTCGAACGCCGACTTCGCGGACTTTATCGAGCTCTGCGAGGGGTTCTCGTCCCAGACCGAGGCGGTGTGGATGCTCAGCTGGGAGCCCACCGTGCCGGGCGGGATGGTGACCGTGCCGACCGACGGCGTGCCGCCGCTGCTGGTGATCGCCGAGGAGCCGCCGTTTCCGCCGCCGGCGAACTGGAAGGCGGCGAGCGTGGCCAGCGCCAACACCGCGCAGCCGGCCACGGCCAGCACGCCGCGGCGGCGCCAGAACGGCCCGCCGGCACGGCCGGCGGACGTCGGGGTCCACGACGGCGGGGAGTCGTGCAGCTCGGTGGGGCGCCCGGCCGAGGCCGAGGACATCACGGTGGTCGGCGCGGACTCGCGGGAACGGCTGCGCGGCAGCACGGAGGTCGGCTCGGCCAGCTCGTCGTGCAGCCGCGGCAGCGAGCGGATCACGTCGGCGAGTTCCTTGACCGTGGTGATCGCCGGCGCCGACTCGTCGCCCATGCCCAGGGCCCGGCGCACCGCCGTGTCCACCTGCTTGGGCACCGCGGCGCGGACCTGGGCCGGGCTGTACGGGCGGTCCAGGGCCGCGTCCCGGGGGGCCGGGGGGAGCGGGAGCTCGCCTTGGGCCTCCGGCCAGAGCGCGGTCAGCGCGGCGTACCAGATCCGGCCGAGGGCGAGCACGTCCGCGGCGTAGCGGGCCTCCGCCGGGTGTACCTCCGGCGCGTCGCCGCCGAGCGTCGCCTCCACCAGCAGCCCGCGCACCTTGACCTGCCCGGCCGCGGTGATCAGCACGGTGGCCGGGTTGAGCGCGCCGTGCGCCACCTCCGCCTCGTGCGCCCGCACCATCGCCTCGGCCGCCTCGCGGATCATGGCCGTGGCCTTGGCCGGGCTCAGCGGGCCCTCCTGCAGCCGCTCCCCCAGCTGCTCGGCGCCCGGGACCCACTCGGTGACGATGTAGAGAAGGTCCTCGTCGCGCACGGCGTCGAGGACCTGGACGAACCGGGCGTCGGCCACCGCCGCGGCGTCCCGGGCGGCTCGGGCGACCTCCTCGAGCAGCGGATGGTCCGCGGCGATGAGGTCCACCCCGACCTTGCGGTTGAGCAGCTCGTCGACGCCGACCCAGAGCTGCGGGTCCGGTGTGTGGGTGCCGCCGAAGCCGCGAACGAGGCGCTCGAGCCGGTAGCGGCCGCCGAGACGGCGTCCGGGGGACCACAGCTGTCCCGCGGACACGGTCGTGTCGGTGGGGTTTTCGTCGGGGGTGTCGGCCAGGGCAGCCACGGCCCTCCCTCACGGTTTTCTTGCGGCGGTTCGGTCGTTCGCTTCCCGCCCCATGCTAGTGCTATCGGCCGAGGCGCGCTTTCACCGTACCCAACAAGGAATTCAGCTCCTGCACCCGCATGGCCCGCGCGATCAGCACGAAGATCAGCAGGAACAGCGCGCCGCCGCTGGCGAGTCCGGCCATCGCGCCGATGGTGCCGGCGCCGCGCATGTCGGTCACGTAGATGCCGGCCGGCCCGCCGATCGCGGTCGCGATTCCGGCCGCCACGCACAGCTTGACGTGCACCCGCAGCACCCGCCTGGCGTCGAACCCGCCGACCAGGGCCTTGAGCTTCCCGGCGGTGATGACCATGCCGACCAGGTAGGAGACCGAGTACGCCACGCACATTCCGGCCACCGCCCACGAGGTACCGCCGAGCACCACGTAGGAGAGCCAGGCCAGCCCGGCGTTGGCGACGCCGATCCAGAGCGAGATGAAGAACGGCGTGCGCGTGTCCTCGTACGCGTAGAAGCCGCGCAGCATGACGAACTGGGCCGAGTACGGGATCAGGCCGATGCTGAAGGCCATGAGCATGTAGCCGAGGTTGTGCGACTGCTCGGGCGTCATGTTGCCGTGGCCGAGCAGGATCGAGACGATCTGCTGGGCGAAGGCCAGGAACGCGAAGCCGCACGGGACGATCGCCACGCCGGAGGCGCGCAGGCTGTAGGAGATCGCGTCGCCCACGGCCTTCTTGTCCCCGGTGTGCGCGAACCTGCTCATCCGCGGCAGCAGCGCGGTGACGATCGAGACGGTGATGACGGACTGCGGCAGGATCCACAGCGTGATCGCGTTCGAGTACGCCGAGTAGCCGACGCCGGCGTTCGCGTTGTGCGCGCGCGAGCCCATCGACGTGGCCATGTACGTCACGGCCCAGTTCACCACGGTGCTCACGCCGACGGTCGCCAGCGTCCACTTGGCCAGGGTCATCGACTTGCCCAGACCCGTGCCGCGCCAGTCGAAGCGGGGCCGATAGGACACGCCCGCGCCGCGCAGGTACGGGATGAGCGTCACGGCCTGGAGCACGATGCCGAGGGTGGTGCCGAGGCCTAGGAGCAGCTGTTCCCCGCCGGTGATCGTCTGCGGGGTGTTGGCCACGCCGTTGACGATCCACAGGTACGCGCCGAGCGTGGCGATCTGCACCACGTTGGCCAGCACCGGGGTCCACATCATCGGCCCGAAGCTGTCCTTGGCGTTCAAGATCTGGCCGAGCATGACGGACAGGCCGTAGAAGATGATCTGGGGCAGGCAGAAGCGGGCGAAGTTGATCGTGGCCTCGCGCTGGGCACCGGTGTAGCCGCCCGCGTAGACGTCGATCAGCAGCGGCGCCGCGAGCACGGCCAGCGCCGTGAGCGAGCCGAGGAAGACGATGGTCATGGTCAGCAGCCGGTCGATGAAGGCCTGGCCGCCGTCCCGGTCGTCCTTCATCGCGCGCACCAGCTGCGGCACGAAGATCGCGTTGACCGCGCCGCCGGCCACGATCGCGTAGATCATGTTCGGCAGGTTGTTGCCGACGTTGAACGAGTCCGAGAGCGCGCCGGTGCCGAGCGCCGCGACGATCAGCGAGGTGCGCACGATGCCGGTCACCCGGGAGACGATGGTGCCCATCGCCATGATCCGGCTGGCCTTGGAGACGCTGACCTTCGCCGCTTCCTGCGGCCGGGCCTCGACCTCGGTGCCGACCGCGGTCGGGTCGCCCGGACGGGTGGCCGGGCCCTGGACCTGGCCGCGGCGCGGCGGGATCAGCTGCTGGAGCGAGGTCGGGTCGAGGAACGCGGTACCGAACGCGGGCAGGTTGAACCGGGTGGCGTCGACCGCCTCGGCGTACGCGGCGCGGCGCTGGGCCCGGGCTTCGGGGGCCTCGTCCGGCGGTATCTCCGGGTACCACAGGTCCTGCTCGGCGTACCGGGTGGCGGTGTACCACTCGTCGGTGTGCTGCTCGTAGCCGTGCTCCTGCTCCGGATAGTGAGCAGGCTGATACGGAGCGTGGAACTGCGTCGGCTGCTGAGGGCCGGGCTGCTGGTCGGACCGGTATTCGGAGACGTATTCCTGTCCCCGGTACCGGTCGCCCTCGTGCCACCCTGACATCGCTCGGTTTCCTCCTGTGCCACACGGCCCACCGCGGCCGGTGCGCGCGGACCCACGCCGAGCGCTCGTGCTTCATTCTCCAGGGTTCTGTGCGCCCGCGGTGTAACCGGGTCGGTCAGTCACCCTCTCGGGTCCCCGGCTTCTTCCGCGAGCCTCTCCTACCCCGATAGATACGCAACCCTACAGCGATCACCAGAAGAGCGGCTGAACCGGCGAACAGCAGCAGGGCCACGAACCCGATCGAGGTCACGCTGACCTGCAGAGTCTGCGAGCCGTCGCCCTCCGCGCCACCGTAGTGCGCCCCGGCCGGATTGACCAGGTACGCGGTGACTTGGATGGTGGCGCTGGGCGACCGGGAAGTCACCCGGACCTGGATCGTGCGGCTGCTGTGGGCCGGGATCTCGGCCGCGGCGACCGAGCTGATGTCGAGCCGGCCGGTGGGCTTCATGCTGAAGTTCAAGCCGAGGCGGACCCGCTGGTTGAGACCGTTGTGCACGGTGAACGGGATCGAGCCGCTGGTGCCGGACAGGGTGATGTCGGATTTCTGGATCAGGTAGACCTGGCCCATCTGGCCGGTCAGCCGGCGCTGCACGGCGGCGGCGAAGGTGCCCCAGGCGCCGGGCTGGCCGCGCCAGTCGGTGGAGACGGTGCGCTCGACGGCGAGGGACAGGCCGTCGCTGGAGTCTCCTCCGACCAGGATCGACTGGAAGAGCGAGAACTGCGAGGAGAGGCTGACCGCCTGGTCGAGCTGAGCGGTGGTCAGATCCGTCTTGACCACCGCGGCGGAGCGGGTCAGGTGCCCGGTCGAGGACTTCGGGTCGGGGCGGGCGCCGACCAGGGTGGAGAAGCCGGACGCCCGGACCCAGTCCGCCTGGCCGAGGGCGGAGAGCACCGACATGTCCGCGGACGACTCGGCCGAAGAGCGCGGCAGGGTGATCAGGACGGTGCGCGAGCCGCTCAGGTCGGGCTCCTCGCGCGCGATCAGCGCGGTCTGGGCCATCAGCCGCTGCTTGGCGAGCAGGGTGGAGTCGGAGCCGGCGGTCACGTAGCCGGCGTCGGCCGCGTCGCCGGACATGATCGCGTCGAGATCCGAGTCGGCGACGGTGATGTTGTTCTTGCCGTTGATGGAGGCGCGGCCGGTGGGGGTGTAGCGGCCGCCGTCAGCCGTGAGGTTCACCGAGTTCGAGGCGGTCACCACCGCGGTCGGGTTGAGCGACTGGGACAGGGCGAGCGCGCTCGTGTCGACTTGTCCGTCGGCGGGCCAGGCGAGCAGTCCGAGGGGCTTGCGCTGAGTCGAGGCGGCCAGCGTGGTGCTCTTCGCGGTCTGCGCGGCGGAGACGTTGACGAACTGCTCCCCCTGCGCGCTCGACAGGTTCGAGAGGGACCCGAGGTCGGGGTCGGTGGACGGCAGCTGCCACAGCTCGCCGTTCTTTCCGAGCACGGAGTCGGCCAGCTTGAGCCAGGCGGAGGCGTTGGCCGCGCCGGAACCGGCCTGGTCGTCGGCCCCCTCGCCGGCCGCGACGAAGTATCCGCTCTGGATCGCCGAGGCCGTGTCCAGCAGGTCGGGGTCCACCGCCCAGGACAGGTCCACGCCCTTGAGCGCCTCGCCCTGCGTGAGCAGCGTGCTGAGGCTGCCGGTCGCGCCCATCTGCGAGACCAGCTCGTTGGAGGTGGCCTCGTCCCACGGCGAGCCGTTGTCCTTGGGCTGGTACTGGTAGCCGTCCAGCGGCGACGCCGCGGTGACCGGGACCAGCACGGCCAGCTGGGTCGCGGTGAAGGACGATCCGCTGGTGATCTTGTAGGGGAGGTAGGTGCGCACCGAGCCCAGCAGCACCAGGCCGCCCGACCACGCCTGCACGTCCAGGGCGTAGACCGTGCCCGGGGTCAGCCCCATCTGGGCCACGGTGGGGTTGAGCGACCAGGCCGTCGTGCCGGACACGTCGCCGAGGTGGTCCTGGACCGAGGAGAGCTGGGTTTCGTCGGCGCTGCTCTCCGGGCCCTGGCTCATCTCCGAGCGGTTCTGAATCGCGATGATGTCCAGCTGGACTATCACGTCGCCGTAGGTCTGCCCCGACGCCACCTTCAGCTGGCCGCCCAGGTTCACCGTCTGCGACGAGGAGTTCGCCTCCGTCGGCGACATCGTGGTCAGGCTCAGCGAAGTCCCGGACTGCGCTGCCTCGGCGCTCGGCGCGGATCCAGTGAACCCGTACGCGGATACGCCCGCCACCAGCGCGATGGCGAGCCACACGCGGGCCATACGGTGAGTCAGGGAGAGCCGGATCACAGGGAGCATCCTAGGGGCGCTGGAGAGGTCGAGAAGAGCACGGGCGAGGCGGCCGTGCCAAGGCACGGGGCCGGGCCAACTACCCTAGGTTGACGTGTCTAGCTCTGATCCGGATCCCAAGCACGCCACCGCCCTCGCGCTGCTGCAGTTGAATCCCGTCGCCCGCGAGCTCGGTGAGCGCTTCGCCGCGGCCGGGCACGAGCTCGCACTCGTCGGCGGCTCGGTCCGAGACGCGCTGCTCGGCCGACTCGGCGACGACCTCGACTTCACCACCGACGCCCGGCCGGAGCAGATCCTGGCCCTGGTCAAGCCGTGGGCCGAGGCGGTCTGGGACGTCGGGATCGCCTTCGGCACGGTCGGCTGCCAGCGCGACGGGCTGAAGCTGGAGATCACCACCTACCGCAGCGAGGCGTACGACCGAGAGTCGCGCAAGCCCGCGGTGGACTACGGCGACTCGCTCGAGGGCGACCTGGTGCGCCGCGACTTCACCGTCAACGCGATGGCGGTGAAGCTGCCGCAGCTCGTCTTCGCGGACCCGCACAACGGTCTCGAGGATCTCGCCCGCAAGGTGCTGCGGACCCCCGGGACGCCGCAGGACTCGTTCACCGACGACCCGCTGCGGATGCTGCGCGCCGCGCGGTTCGCCTCGCAGCTCGACTTCGCGGTCGCGCCCGAGGTCTCCGCGGCGATGCGGGACATGGCCGACCGGCTCTCCATCGTCTCGGCCGAGCGGATCCAGGCGGAGTTCTCCAAGCTGCTGCTCGGCGCGCACCCGCGGATCGGCCTCGGCCTGCTGGTCGACACCGGGCTCGCGGACCAGTTCCTGCCCGAGCTGCCCAAGCTGCGCCTCGAGATCGACGAGCACCACCGGCACAAGGACGTCTACGAGCACACGCTGATCGTGGTCGAGCAGGCCATGGCGCTCGAGCAGAACGGCCCCGACCTGGTGCTGCGGATGGCCGCGCTGCTGCACGACATCGGCAAGCCGCGCACCCGCAAGTTCGAACCGGGCGGCGGGGTCTCGTTCCACCACCACGAGCTCGTCGGCGCGAAGATGACCCGCAAGCGGCTGCGGGACCTGAAGTACTCCAAGGAGTTCGTCGACGACGTCTCGGAGCTGGTCGAGCTGCACCTGCGGTTCCACGGCTACGGCGACGGCGAGTGGACCGACTCGGCGGTGCGCCGTTACGTGCGCGACGCCGGGCCGCTGCTGGACCGGCTGCACAAGCTGACCCGCTCGGACTGCACCACCCGCAACCGGCGCCGAGCGGCTGCGCTGGCTTCCGCGTACGACGACCTCGAGCTGCGGATCGAGCGGCTCAAGGCGCAGGAGGAGCTCGACGCGATCCGCCCCGACCTCGACGGCAACCAGGTCATGGAGCTGCTCGGGGTCAGGCCGGGGCCGGTGGTCGGGCGCGCCTACAAGTTCCTGCTCGAGCTGCGGCTGGACGAGGGCCCGCTGGGCCACGACCGCGCGGTCACGGAACTGCGGGCGTGGTGGGCTGGTCAGCCGGAATCGGCTCAGGACGCCGGCTGATCGGCTTGTCCGGCCGGCGCAGCGTGTACCAGAGGGCGGCCAGCAGGTAGGCGCCGGAGACCACGCCGAGCACCAGGTACGACCTGCCGTTCAGCGGCAGCGCGGCCGCGGCGAACGCGGCCGCGAGCACGAACGCGCCGTTGTAGAGCATGTCGTAGAACACGAACACCCGGCCGCGGAACTCGTCGTCGACGTTGCGCTGGACCAGGGTGTCGGTGCTGATCTTCTGGCCCTGCGCGAAGAATCCGAGCAGGAACGCGCCGATCAGCAGCGGCAGCTCGCGGAACGGCGAGCCGAAGACGAGCTCGATGATGCCGGAGGCGGCCAGGCACAGCGGGATCCAGCGGTGCAGGCTGGTGCGCCGGGCGACGAACGGGGTGGTCACCGCGCCGAGGCCGAAGCCGACGCCGGAGACGCCGACCGCGAAGGCGAAGCCGGCCAGGCCCGCGTTGGTGTCGTGCGGGTCGTCGAAGGCGTTGCGGAACAGCAGCAGCGTCATGATGGTCACCGCGCCGTAGCAGAACCGGCTGACCGCGACCGCCGCCAACGGCCGACCCGCGGCCGGACGCTCCACCACGTGCCGGGCACCGGCGGCCACTCCGCGCACGACCGCGCCGAGGTCGGAACGCAGCGCCGTCAGGGCCGGGTTGTCCGGACCGAGCGCGCCGGCCGGGATCATCAGCGCGAACAACCCGGCCAGCGCGTAGAGGCCGGCCGTGCACACCAGCACGCCGGCGACCGAGCCGGAGCCGTGGCCGGCCACCGCGTGCACGACCACGCTCACGCCCGCGCCGATCGTCGTGGCCAGCGTGCCGAGGGTGGGGGAGACGGCGTTGGCGACGATCAGCTGCTTGCCGGTGACCGTGTGCGGCAGACCGGCCGAGAGCCCGGCCAGGATGAAGCGGTTGGCCGAGAACCCGCCCAGCGCGAGCAGGTAGAACAGCGGCCCGGCCGATCCGGCGGCGGCGCACGCGGCGACCCCGAGCACCAGGGCGGCCCGGGCGAGGTTCGCCCACAGCAGCATCTGGCGTCGGCGCCAACGGTCCAGGAACACGCCCGCGAACGGCCCGATCACGGTGAACGGGAGCAGCAGCACGGCGAAGGCCTCGGCGACCTTGGCCGGGGTGGCCGCGTTCTGCGGGGAGAAGACGACGTAGGTGGCCAGCGCGGCCTGGAAGGCGCCGTCGCCGAACTGTCCGACCAGGCGGACGGTGAGCAGCAGCCGGAACCGGCGCAGACCGGGACCGAAAACGACACTGCTCAATGGGCGGAGGCTCTTCACAGAGGTCAGCCTAGATTTTTCCGCGCCGCGGCGCATCGGCCTCCGGGAGGGTCCCGGCTGGCAGACTGGTCGGATGGCAATGATCGAAGTGCGCCGTGACGGAGCGTTGGCGCTCGTGCTGCTCAACCGGACCGAGGCTCTCAACGCGATCAGCACGGCCTTCGCCGCCGAGCTGGCCGAGCGGTTGCGCGAGCTCGGTGCGGAGCCGCGGCTGCGTGCGCTGGTCCTGGCCTCCAACGGCGGCCGGGCCTTCTGCGTGGGCGCGGATCTCAAGGAGCGCAAGGGTTTCAGCGACGCCGAGCTCTATGCCCAGCGGCCGGTCTTCCGTGAGCTGTTCGACGCGGCGCGCGAGCTGCCGATGCCGGCCGTCGCGGCGGTCGGCGGGTACGCGTTGGGCGGAGGCTTCGAGCTGGCGCTGTGCTGCGACCTGATCGCCGCCGACGCGAACGCGGTGTTCGGGCTGCCGGAGACGAGCGTCGGGCTGGTGCCCGGGGGCGGCGGGACGCAGCTGCTCTCCCGCCGGATCGGCCTGGCCCGCGCCGCGGACCTGCTCTACACCGGACGCCAGATCGCCTATGCCGAGGCCTGTGAGCTGGGTCTGGTCGATCAGGTGGCCAAGACCGGAGCGAGCGCGCTCGACGCCGCGCTGGAGCTGGCCGGGACGATCGCCGCGAACTCCCCCGTCGCCCTGCGCAGCGCGAAGCACGCCCTGCGCACCGGATACGACCTGCCGCTGGCCGCGGGTCTCGACATCGAGGACGCCGCTTGGCGCCAGGCCGCGTTCTCGGCGGATCGGGTCGAGGGGATCCAGGCCTTCGCCGAGAAGCGGCGGCCCCGGTTCGAATGACGCGAAGGCCCCCGCTGCCGCCGGGATCGCCGGGGGAGCGGGGGCCGGTGAGCTCAGAGGTAGCTGTCGGCCACCGCGAGCGCCGCGTCGATGCCGGCGAGCCCTTCGCGCGCCTCGTTCTCGGTGAGGTTCAGCGGCGGGGTCACCTGCAGTCGGTTGAAGTGCGGCATGGGCCACACGCCGTGCTTCTTGGCCTCGGCCATCACCGCGTTCATCGGGGCAGCGTCCGGGCCGGCCGCCGCGTAGGGCACGAACATCTCCCGGGTCTCGCGGTCCTTGACCAGATCCAGCGCCCAGAACGCGCCGAGCCCGCGCACCTCGCCGACGCTCGGGTGCTTCTCGGCCAGCTCGCGCAGGCCCGGGCCGAGCACGTTCTCGCCGAGCCAGGCGGCGTGCTCCACGATGCCCTCCTCCTCCATCGTCTTGATGGTGGCCACGGCCGCGGCGCAGGCCAGCGGGTGGCCGGAGTAGGTCAGGCCGCCGGGGAAGACCCGGTTGCGGAAGGTCTCGTGGACGTGGTCGGAGATGATCACGCCGCCGAGCGGGACGTAGCCGGAGTTCACACCCTTGGCGAAGGCGATCAGGTCCGGGGTGACCGACCAGTTGTCCACCGCGAACCAGGTGCCGGTGCGGCCGAAGCCGGCCATGACCTCGTCGGCGATGTAGAGGATGCCGTACTTGTCGCACAGCGCCCGGACCCCGGCCAGGTAGCCGGGCGGCGGGATCAGGATGCCGTTGGTGCCCACCACCGTCTCGAGCACGATCGCGGCGACGGTGCCCGGGCCCTCGAACTGGATCTGCTGCTCGAGGTGGGCCAGGGCGCGCTCGCTCTCCTGCTCCTCGGTGGTGGCGTAGAAGGCGGAGCGGTACAGGTAGGGCCCGAAGAACTTGAGCACGTTGCCGTCGCGGTGGCCGGCGTTCTCGTTGGCCCAGCGGCGCGGGTCGCCGGTCATGGTGATCGCGGTGGCCGTGTTGCCGTGGTACGAGCGGTACGCCGTCATCACCTTCGGCCGGCCGGTGTGCACCCGGGCCATCCGCACCGCGTTCTCGATCGCGTCGGCGCCGCCGTTGGTGAAGAAGACCCGGTTGAGGCCCTCCGGCGCGTGCCGGGTGATCAGCTCGGCCGCCTCGGCCCGCTTGTCGTTGGCGAAGGCCGGGGCGACCGTGCACAGTCGCGCCGCCTGCTCCTGGATCGCGGCCACCACCTTGGGGTGCTGGTGCCCGATGTTGGTGTAGACGAGCTGGCTGGCGAAGTCGAGGTAGCTGTTGCCCTCGTAGTCCCAGAACCGGGAGCCGGCCGCCCCCGCGATCGGCAGCGGGGCGATCTGGTCCTGCGCGGACCAGGAGTGGAAGACGTGGGCCCGGTCGAGCGCGACCACCGCCTTCCCCTGCTCGGGGTCGGGGGTGAACGCGGCGTGGCTGGCGGCGGCGGAGTCGGTCATGCGACCAGCGTAGATAACGGGACAAGGGCCGCCCAACCGTCACTGTGTACGGTGGGGCGGCCCTCTTGCATCAACCTGCTCGCCGGCGCCGGTCCACGCGGCGCGCGGCGCCGTCGGCTACAGGAACGAGCGGATCTCGATGGTGGCGTTGCGGTCCGGGCCCACGCCGATCGCCGAGATCGGGGCGCCGGAGAGCTCCTCCAGCCGCTTGACGTAGGCCTGCGCGTTCGGCGGCAGGTCGCTGAACTCCTGCGCCTTGCTGATGTCCTCGTCCCAGCCGGGCAGGTACTCGTAGACCGGCTTGGCGTGGTGGAAGTCGGTCTGCGTCATCGGCAGCTCCTCGTGCCGCACGCCGTCCACCTCGTAGGCCACGCACACCGGGATCTGCTTCCAGCCGGTGAGCACGTCCAGCTTGGTCAGGAAGAAGTCGGTCAGCCCGTTCACTCGGGTGGCGTAGCGCGCGATCACCGCGTCGAACCAGCCGCAGCGCCGGTCCCGGCCGGTGGTCACACCGCGCTCGCCGCCGATCCGGCGCAGCGCGGCACCGTCCTCGTCGAACAGCTCGGTCGGGAACGGGCCCGCGCCCACGCGCGTGGTGTAGGCCTTGAGGATCCCGATGCTGCGGGTGATCCGGGTCGGGCCGATACCCGAGCCGGAGCACGCGCCGCCGGCGGTCGGGTTCGAGGAGGTGACGAACGGATAGGTGCCGTGGTCCACGTCCAGCAGGGTGCCCTGGCCGCCCTCGAGCAGCACCACCTTGTCCTGGTCCAGCGCCTGGTTGAGCAGCAGCGAGGTGTCGGCCACGTACGGGCGCAGCTTCTCCGCGTAGCCCAGGTACTCCTCGACGATGGCCTCGGCCGCGATCGCCCGCCGGTTGTAGATCTTCACCAGCATCTGGTTGCGGTCGCGCAGCGCGCCCTCGACCTTCTTGGCCAGGATGCCCGGGTCGAACAGGTCCTGCACACGGATGCCGATCCGGTTGATCTTGTCCGCGTAGGTGGGCCCGATGCCGCGGCCGGTGGTGCCGATCTGGTTCTTGCCCAGGAAGCGCTCGGTGACCTTGTCGATGGTCCGGTGGTAGGGCGTGATCAGGTGCGCGTTGGCCGAGATCACCAGCCGGGAGACGTCCACGCCGCGGTCGGTCAGGGCGTCGAGCTCCTGGAAGAGCACCGCCGGGTCGATCACCACGCCGTTGCCGATCACCGGCACACACCCGGGGGTGAGGATGCCGGAGGGGAGCAGGTGCAGCGCGTACTTCTGGTCTCCGATGACCACCGTGTGCCCTGCGTTGTTACCGCCCTGGTAACGGACCACGTAGTCGACAGATCCACCGAGCAGGTCGGTGGCCTTGCCCTTGCCCTCATCGCCCCACTGGGCGCCGACGAGCACGAGTGCCGGCATTCCGGGTACACCTCCGGGTACTACAAAAAAGTTTAAGGCCCGGAGCGCAAGCGCACCGGGCCTCTTGCAACAAGAGCTTACTGGTTACTTGAGCTTGGTGCCAGCCGACCGCAGGTCCTGGCAGGCCACGACGACGCGCGCGGCCATGCCGCCCTCGGCCGCCTTGCCGTAGGCGCGCGGGTCGTACTGCTTCTTGTTGCCGACCTCGCCGTCCACCTTGAGCACGCCCTCGTAGTTGCGCAGCATGTGGTCGGCCACCGGCCGGGTGAAGGCGTACTGGGTGTCGGTGTCGACGTTCATCTTCACCACGCCGTAGTCCAGCGCCTCGCGGATCTCCTCGAGCAGCGAGCCGGAGCCGCCGTGGAAGACCAGGTCGAACGGCTTGTCCTGGTTGAACTTGGCGCCGACCGCGTCCTGGATGTCCTTGAGGATGGACGGACGCAGCTTCACGTTGCCCGGCTTGTAGACGCCGTGCACGTTGCCGAAGGTGGCGGCCAGCAGGTAGCGGCCCTTCTCGCCCAGGCCGATCGCCTCGACGGTCTTGAGCACGTCCTCGGCGGTGGTGTAGAGCTTCTCGTTGATCTCGTTCGCGACGCCGTCCTCCTCGCCGCCGACGACGCCGATCTCCAGCTCCATGACCGTGCGGGCCTTGGCGCACTCGACGATCAGCTCCTGCGCGATGCGCAGGTTCTCGTCCAGCGGCACGGCCGAGCCGTCCCACATGTGCGACTGGAACAGCGGCTCGAGGCCCTTGGCCACGCGCTCCTGGGAGATGGCGACCAGCGGACGCATGAAGCCGTCCAGCTTGTCCTTGGGGCAGTGGTCGGTGTGCAGCGCGATGTTGACGTCGTACTTCGCCGCGATCACGTGCGCGTACTCGGCCAGCGCGACCGAGCCGGTGACCATGTCCTTCAGGCCGCCGCTGAGGTACTCGGCGCCACCGGTGGAGACCTGGACGATACCGTCGCTCTCGGCTTCGGCGAAGCCGCGGATCGCCGCGTTCAGCGTCTGCGACGAGGTGACGTTGATCGCCGGGTACGCGAAGCGGCCGGCCTTCGCCCGGTCGAGCATCTCGGCGTAGACTTCTGGGCTTGCGATGGGCATGGGGACTCCAAACTGATCCAACGATGGTGCCTGCGGCGTAATCCTCGCAGAAACAACTTACTTCCTGTGCCGGGCTCCGGCCGTCGAGACGGCGGGCACCGCGTCCTGGTAGCCCACCCGCTCGGCGTAGGCGCGCTCGTGCTCGCGCTCGAACCGCTGCAGCTCGGTCTCCTCGCCGCGCTTGGCCGCCTTGCGCTCCTTGTTCATCTCCAGCGCCAGCGGGATCAGCGTGATCACGGCCACCACCAGGGCGATCGGCAGGATCGTGGTGTCGATGTTGCCCTTGATCTTGTCGCCGAGCTCGTAGCCGAGCACCAGCATCAGCTCCACCCAGACGATGTTGCCGAGCGCGCTCCACAGGAAGAACGTGCGGGCCGGCATGTCCAGCATGCCCGCCAGCGGGTTGACGAACGTGCGCACACCCACGATGAACCGGCTCACCAGCACGGCCTTGGCGCCGCCGTACTTGTTGAAGTAGAACTCGGCGCGCACGGCGTACTTGCGCTTGAAGAAGCGCGAATCCGGGCGGTCGAACAGTCGGCGGCCGAATCTGGCACCGATGTAGTGGCCGATCTGCGATCCGACGATGGCCACGATCGGGGTGGCGATCAGCAGGGCCGCGAGGCTCATGTGCGCGTGGACCAGCGTGTTCGCCGCGCTGGAGGACGCGATTCCAGCCACGAACAGCAGCGAGTCGCCGGGCAGGAAGAACCCGACGATCACCGCCAGTTCGACGAAGATGATCAGGAGTACCCCGGCCACACCGAAGGTGCTGATCAGCGACGCCGGGCTGAGGATGTTGAGCGCGAGGTTGGTCACCGCAGCAGCGTACATGTGGAGACCAGGTGGATCGCGTCCTCCTGTAGGACTACTTGAGAATCCGCGGCCCCGTGCGGCCGCACGAGTGGCCCGGTGACCTGCGGGCCGCGAAACTTCCAGCGGCCCGCCCGGTCCCACGCGGCTCAGCGCACGCCGAGATCCGCCTCGTTGTAGGCCGCGTAGTACGGCAGGCCGGCCGCCTCGATCGTCTTCGCCGCGCCGCGCTCGATGATGCAGGCCACTGCCGCCACTTCGGCCCCGGCCTCGCGCACCGCCTCGACGGCGGCCAGCGGGGAGTTGCCGGTGGTGGAGGCGTCCTCGACGACCAGCACCCGGCGGCCGGCGAGGTCCGGGCCCTCGATCCGGCGCTGCAGGCCGTGTGCCTTGCCGGCCTTGCGCACGACGAACGCGTCCATCGGCCGGCCCTGCGCGACCGCGGCGTGCATGATCGCGGCGGCCACCGGGTCGGCGCCCATGGTCAGTCCGCCGACCGCGTCGAAGTCCACGTCCTTGACGGTCTCGAGCATGACCCGGCCGACCATCGGCGCGGTGGCGCCGGCCAGGTTGATCAGGCGCAGGTCCACGTAGTAGTCGGCCTTGAGCCCCGAGCTGAGCGTGAACTCGCCCCGGAACAGGGCCTTGTCCTTGATCTGCTCGAGCAGGGCGGAGCGCTCCGGGCTGGGCTGGGGGTAGTTGACCGTCATGCCCCTGATCCTAACGGCCCGGGCCGGCCGGGCCGTCAGGAAGGATCGTCGGGCTGCTCGGTTCCACCAGCGCCGCGACGCGACGGCTAGCGGGAGACGCTCACCATGGGCCGCCGCCGCAGCGGGGTGGTGAGCACGGGGGGCTGGCTGGGCAGTGAGACCGGGGCCGAGCCGGCCCCGCCCGGGGGATCGGCCAGGTCGACCACCTGCTCGTCCGGGGCGGGCAGGCCCACCACACGGGCGTAGAGGCGCTCGGCGAACTCCTGGGTGCGCGGGATGACGCCCTGCATGTGTTCCGGGTCCTCGTCGCGCAGCGGCACGTCGATGGTCTCGACCACACAGCGGGCCACCTCGTTGCCGGCCGCCTCGGAGAGCACCCGGGCGAACAGGTGCGCCGCCTCCCGGTAGGCCAGCGGGTCGCCGATGCCGGGTTCGACCGGGAGCGCCGCGCGCATCCGGTTCAGGCACAGGTCGAGGTCCCGGCGCTGCTCCGGGGTGATCCGCTGCGCGGCGAGGTCGGCCATCAGGCCCTGCAGCGCGGTGCGCACCTCGTCCAGCTCGGTGGCGAGGGTCGAGGAACCCCCGTACTCGAGCAGCACCGTGAGCACCATGGGGTCGAGGATGTTCCACTCGTTCTTGGGCCGCACCGTGGTGCCGCGGCCGTGGCGGATGCGCAGCACCCGCTTCTCCTCCAACGCCTTGAGCGCCTCGCGCAGGATCGTGCGGCTGACCGCGAACTCCTGTGCCAGGGCGGCCTCCGGCGGCAGGTCCCCGCCGGGCTGGAACTCGCCGTCCAGTATGCGCAGCAGCAGCCGCTCGATCACGGCGTTGGCCAGGCGGCTGGGACGGACGACTCGGTGGGCGTTCCACCCTTCGACGTACATGACGTTCGGCTCCTGGTTTGTGCACGGAGGGATCACGGGGATCCGGGTGCCGCTCACCTTAAGCTGAAGAATCGGCCATTTGACGGAGATTCAGCCGACAACCACTCGATCCGATGACAAGACTCACTCGTTAGTGAGAAAAACGCCACGGCGCTAGTACCCGACCAGGGTGATCAGTTCGGATCAGCCGACGTCGCGGCGGTGCCGGGCGATCCGGCGCAGCGCAGCGACGAGCAGACCGAGGGCGGCGAGCAGCGCGGCGCCGATCACCCACACCGGTGCGATCAGCTGCCCGGGCCGCTCGCTCCACAGGTCGCGCTCCTCCGGGAGCTCGTCCTCGGAGTCCGGCTCACGCGGCGCGACCAGGCGCAACGGAGCCTTGGCGGCGGCCGGCGCGCTCGCGCCGTCCTGCGCGTCGCCGGCGCCGGGGATCAGGGTGAAGGTGGGGCCGGGCCGCGCCTCGGCCGGGAACGCGGGCTCGGCCTCGGGCTCGAACTCCGGTTCCGCCGCGGCGGGCTCCAGGCCGCGGTCGTTCAGGTTCTCGTCCTCGTCCTCGTCCTCGTCCTCGTCGACGTCCACGTCCGCGGCGGGCGGCTCGGGGGTCGGGACGCGCGACGGTTCCGGCTCGTCCGGCACCACCGTCAGCGCAACCGGGGCCGGGGGCGCCGCCGGGCCGGATCCGGCCAGCTGGGCGAACCAACGCGGTATCAGCCGCGCTCCGGCGGCGGTCAGCTGCTCCGCGGACACCGTGGGGGCGTGTCCGGAGAGCACGAACTCGGGTTCGAGCTCGACCCGGGTGCCGTCGCCGTCCGGTCGCAGCGTGATCTTCACGCGTCCGTCCAGCGCACCGTCGGAGCGGCCGTGCACCGCCTCGATCTCGAGCACCGCGTGCAGCTCGTCCGGCGCGAGGTCGACCAGCCGGGCGATACCGCGGAAGGTGATGGACTTCTCCCCCGCGCGCAGGCGCAACCGGGCGGCCACGCCGTGGTCGCTGCTGGCCTCGACGAGGAGGTTGGGCACGGCGCCGAGCAGACGCTCAGGGTCGGTGACAGCTGACCACAGCAACCGGCGGTGGACCGGCACCGTAGCTTCGTACGCCATCTAAACCTTCCCCTTGGTCACCGAACGCCGAACCGCCCTGCTTGGGGGCCAGCGTACGCCGGAACGCGCCACTAGTGCGCACGAGCCGGCCGTTCTGCGGATAGCTGTGCCAGGTGGTCCAGCGTACGCCCGCGCCCTCGAGTTCGGGCAGGATCGCGGTGAGCGCGTCCGGCGAACCGGGATAGGCCCCGACCAGACTCGCCGCGTTGCGCGCGCAGTCGCGGCGCACGCGCCCGGCCGCGGCGGCGAATCGGGCCCGGTCGAGCACCGAGACGCGCGAGGCGAACCGGTAGCAGCCCTCGGCCATCGGCATGGCGGCGTGCTCGGGCATCGGCCCGGCCAGCTCGGGCACACAGGCGACGGTCTCCACGCAACGCAGCGTGCCGTGCGGCTCGGACCACAGCAGCACCTGATGCGAAGCGCCGAGCAGACGCAGTTCGAGCACGAACGGGCCCAGCCGGACCGTGCGGACGGCCAGCGCCGGCTGGACCGGCAAAGTCAGGCTCCAGCACAGTTCCTCGGCCCGGGTGTCCCGGTACGGGGCGACGAGCTCCACGACCGCGTGCCCGGCGAGAGGCGGCGATTCCGGCATGGCGTGTACACCTCCACGGCTCCCAATCCGTTCTGTCACGGTCGAAGACGCGGATCGGGGAGGGCGCTGACGCCACGCCGGAAGCTGATCACCCTAAAGAGTGACTACTGGGCCGAGTGAGTGACAACAGGACTCGATCTTTCCGCCATGACGCAGGAGGCTGCGACGCTCGCGCTGCGCACCGGGCCTCCCAGACCTGGTCAGACCTGGTCGAGAGGTGCCCGGTGCGCACGAGCGGCCCGGCTAGACCGCGGTGACCACCAGGCGCTCGGTGGTCGGCTCGGCACCGTCCACGTCCACGCGCACGGTGGAGCCGTCCGGGATGTGGCCGGAGAGGATCTCCCTGGCCAGCTGATCGCCGATCGAGGTCTGCACCAGACGGCGCAGCGGGCGCGCGCCGTAGGCCGGGTTGAAGCCGGTCAGTACCAGCCATTCCTGCGCGGCGTCGCTCACCTCGAGGGTCAGCCGGCGGTCGGACAGGCGCCGCTGCAGCGAGGCGACCTGCTGCAGCACGATCCGGCCCAGCTCCTCGGTGCCGAGAGCGTCGAAGAGCACGATGTCGTCGAGCCGGTTGAGGAACTCCGGCTTGAACGCCGCGCGCACGGCCTGCATCACCCGGTCCCGCTTGGCCTCGACCGCCAGCGATTCGTCCACCAGGTACTGGGATCCCAGGTTCGAGGTGAGGATCAGGATCGTGTTACGGAAGTCCACCGTGCGGCCCTGACCGTCCGTCAGCCGGCCGTCGTCGAGCACCTGCAGCAGCACGTCGAAGACCTCCGGGTGGGCCTTCTCCACCTCGTCCAGCAGCACCACCGTGTACGGACGACGGCGTACGGCCTCGGTCAGCTGGCCGCCCTCCTCGTAGCCGACGTATCCGGGCGGCGCGCCGACGAGCCGGGCGACCGAGTGCTTCTCGCCGTACTCCGACATGTCGATCCGGACCATGGCGTGCTCGTCGTCGAACAGGAAGTCCGCGAGCGACTTGGCCAGCTCGGTCTTGCCCACGCCGGTCGGGCCGAGGAAGAGGAACGAGCCGGTCGGCCGGTCCGGGTCGGAGATCCCGGCCCGGGCGCGGCGCACCGCGTCGGAGACCGCGCGCACCGCCGTCTGCTGGCCGATCAGCCGCTTGCCGAGCTCCTGCTCCATCCGCAGCAGCTTCGCCGCCTCGCCCTCGAGCAGCCGGCCGGCCGGGATCCCGGTCCAGGCCGCCACCACCTCGGCGATGTCGTCCGCGCCGACCTCCTCCTTGACCATCGCGTCCCGGTCGTTGGCGGCCTTGGACGCAGCTTCCAGCTCCTGCTCGGCCGCCGGGATCTCTGCGTACATCAGCCGCGAGGCCGCCGCGAAGTCGCCGTCGCGCTGGGCCCGCTCGGTCTGGCCGCGCAGGTTGTCGAGCCGCTTCTTGAGCTCGCCGACCCGGTTCAGCCCCGACTTCTCCTGTTCCCAGCGGGCGGTGAGGGCGGAGAGCTGCTCCTGCTTGTCCGCGAGCTCGCGCCGGATCCGGGCGAGGCGCTCGCGCGAGGCCGGGTCCTGCGCCTTGCCCAGCGCCATCTCCTCCATCCGCAGCCGGTCCACCGTGCGCTGCAGCTCGTCGATCTCCACCGGACGCGAGTCGATCTCCATGCGCAGCCGCGAGGCCGCCTCGTCGACCAGGTCGATCGCCTTGTCCGGCAGGAACCTCGAGGTGATGTAGCGGTCTGACAGGGCGGCGGCGGCCACGAGCGCGCCGTCCGAGATCTGCACCTGGTGGTGCGCCTCGTACCGGCCCTTGAGGCCGCGCAGGATCGCGACCGTGTCCTCGACGCTCGGCTCGCCCACCAGCACCTGCTGGAAGCGGCGCTCCAGCGCCGGGTCCTTCTCGATCCGCTCCCGGTACTCGTCCAGCGTGGTCGCGCCCACCATGCGCAGCTCGCCGCGGGCGAGCATCGGCTTGAGCATGTTGCCCGCGTCCATCGAGGAATCCCCGGTGGCGCCGGCGCCGACGACTGTGTGCAGCTCGTCGATGAAGGTGACGACCTGTCCGTTGCTGTCCTTGATCTCGGCTAGCACCGCCTTGAGCCGCTCCTCGAACTCGCCGCGGTACTTCGCGCCGGCGACCATCGCGCCGAGATCGAGCGACACCAGGCGCTTTCCGCGCAGCGACTCCGGCACGTCGCCGGCCACGATGCGCTGGGCGAGCCCCTCGACCACCGCGGTCTTGCCCACGCCGGGCTCGCCGATCAGCACCGGGTTGTTCTTGGTGCGGCGGGAGAGCACCTGGACCACGCGCCGGATCTCCGAGTCGCGGCCGATCACCGGGTCGAGCCGGCCCTCGCGCGCCTGCTCGGTCAGGTCGATGCCGTACTTCGACAAGGCCTGATACGTCGCCTCCGGGTCCTGCGACGTGATCCGGGCCGAGCCGCGCACCTGGCCGAACGCGTCGCGCAGGGCCTTGGCCGAGGCGCCGAGGCGCACCAGCAGCTTCGCCGCGTCGTCCGAGCCGCCGGCGATGCCCACCAGCAGGTGCTCGGTCGAGATGTACGCGTCGTCCAGGCGCCTGGCCTCGCCCTCGGCCGTGCTGAGCACAGCCCGCATCTCCCGGCTGATCGGCGCGTCCGACACGGTCGGACCGGAGACCGCGGGCAGTCTCGCCGCCAGATCCCGGGCACCCGCGGCCACCGTCGCCGGATCCACGCCCACCGCCTCGAGCAGCGGTACGGCGGTGCCCTCGGGCAGAGCGAGCAGAGCCTTGAGCAGGTGTACCGGCTCGACCTCCGGATTGCCGCCTGTCTGGGTCTCCTGGACCGCCGCGGACAGGGCCTGCTGGGCCTTGGTCGTCAGCTGGTCGATTTCCATCAGCGCTCCTTACACGTTCAGGTCACTGCCATCAGGTCACTGCCTTGAATCCCCGTGCGACGACGAAGGCCGCGCCGACCGCAAGGTCAACGCGGCCCGGTCAGTTGCGGGACGGGTCCGATCGCGAGCTCACCGCTCGTGCTGCGGGCGCCACACCACCAGCGCGGTGGAGGAGCCGAAGGCCGGGATGGCCGGCAGCAGGTCGCCCCGGTAGAGCGGGTTCGGCTCGGGCTGCGGCGCGACGCTCGGCGCGCTCACCGGCAGCGCCACCGGGATGGTGGTGGCGGCCACCGCGGCCAGCGTCGACTCGAGCTCGGCCACCCGCGCACGCAGCACGGCGACCTCGTCCTGCAGCCCGCGGATGTGCTTGATCCCGGCCAGGTTCACGCCCTCGTCCTGGGACAGCCGCTGCACCTCGCGCAGCCGGTCGATGTCGTTGGCCGAGTAGCGCCGGCCGCGTCCGGCCGCCCGGTCCGGGCTGACCAGGCCGAGCCGGTCGTACTGGCGCAGGGTCTGCGGGTGCAGGCCGGAGAGCTCCGCCGCCATCGAGATCACGTAGACCGGGCTGTCCGCCGAGACCGCCTCGTGCGCCGTGTGCCCGCCGTGTGCCGTCATACTCCCGCACCTCCGTCCTTGGCCTGCGCGAGCAGTTCGGCCCGCACGTCGTGGTCGTCCGTGGCCGCCCGGAAGCTCTCCAGCGCGGCCTTGGCATCGTCGCTCAGGTTCACCGGCACGGCCACCTCGAAGGTGACCAGCAGGTCGCCCCGCCCGCCGTCCCGGACCGGCGCGCCCTTGCCGCGCACCCGCAGGGTGCGGCCGTTGGCGCTGCCGGCCGGCAGCTTCACCGTCACCGGCATCCCGCCGAGCACCGGGACCTTGATCTCCGCGCCCAGCACCGCCTCGGGGAAGGTCACCGGCACGGTCACGGTCAGGTTGTCGCCGTCGCGCCCGAAGATCGGATGCGGCTTCACATGCACCACCACGTAGAGGTCACCGGGCGGGCCGCCGCGCTCGCCCGGCGCGCCCTTGCCCTTGAGCCGGATCCGCATCCCGTCGCGCACCCCGGACGGGATGCGCGCCTGCAGCGTGTGGGTGGACGCGGCGCGTCCGGAGCCGTGGCAGGTCGGGCACGGGTCGTCCACCACCAGGCCGCGGCCCTTGCACGCGCGGCAGGGCTCGGAGAAGGCGAAGCCGCCCTGGTTGCGGCTGATCTGCCCGGTGCCGGAGCACTCCGGGCACACCCGCGGGGTGGTCCCGGCCTTCGCGCCGGTGCCCGAGCAGGAGCGGCAGGGCTGCTCGCTGGTCATCCGCAGCGGGATGGTCACGCCCTCTATCGACTGCATGAACGTGATCGCGGCCTCGGTCTCGATGTCCTGGCCGCGCCGGCCGGTGCCGGGCGTGGGCGGAGCCTGGGTGCGGCCCCGGTTGAAGATCCCGCCGAGGATGTCCCCGATCCCCCCGCCGCCCCCGCCCTGGTTGCCGAGCAGGTCGCCGAGGTCGAACGGGAAGCCGCCGGCCCCGGCGCCGCGCAGGCCGCCGCCGAAGAGCGAGCGCGCCTCGTCGTACTCCTTGCGCCGCTTGTCGTCGGAGAGCACGTCGTAGGCCTCGGAGATCTCCTTGAACTTCTCCTCGGCCTGGGCGTCGCCCTTGTTCGCGTCCGGGTGGTACTGGCGGGCCAGCTTCCGGTAGGCCTTCTTGATGTCGGCGGTCGTCGCGTCCTTGGCCACGCCGAGCACCTTGTAGTAGTCCTTCTCCACATAGTCTTTGGTGCTCATCGCTCAGCCTTTCGCAGCAGCTCGGATCACTCCGCGTCGCCGGGTTGGGCGACGGTCACCCTGGCCACCCGCAGGATCCGCTCGCCGAAGCGGTAGCCGGGCTGCAGGATCGCCGCGACGGTGTCCTCCTCCACATCCGGGGAGATCTGGTGCATCAGCGCCTCGTGCATGTTCGGGTCGAAGACCTCGCCCTCGGCGCCGAACTGCTCCAGGCCCATCTTCGTCAGCGCCGCCTCGAGCGACTCGGCCACCCGGCGGAATCCGCCCTCGAGCTCGCCGTGGTCGCGGGCCCGGCCGATGTCGTCGAGCACGCCGAGCAGCTCGCCGATCACCTTGCCCTGGGCCAGCTCCACCACGGCCTGCCGGTCGCGCTCCACCCGCCGCTTGTAGTTGACGAACTCGGCCTGCAGCCGCTGCAGGTCCGCGGTGCGTTCGCTCAGCTCGTGCTGCGCGGTCTGCAGCTCGTTGGTGCGCTCGGCCACCTTCTGGATCAGGTCGGCCACGGCGAGGTCGGCCACGCCCTCGCCGATCGCCTCGTTGACGCGGCCGGCGAAGTCGTCCTCGTCGTACGCGTCCTCCGGGCGCTCCTGCCCGGACTCGAGCCCGGTGTCCTCCGGCTCGTATTCCTCGTCAGAGCGGTAGGGCTGCTCAGTCACTTCTGCTCTCCTGCGATCAATAAGCGCGTTGTTCGGCCCGAGCCGGGGGCGGGTGCGGCGGTGCGCCGCGAGCCGGGAGTGCGGCCGAAGCCCACCCCCGGCCCGCGGCGGTGGGTCAGTTCTTGCCGTCGTCCACGATCTCGGCGTCGACCACGTCGTCGTTCGGCGCCGCGTCCTGCGGGCCGTCGGACGGGGCGGCGCCGGCGCTCTGCGCGGCCTGCGCCTGCTCGTAGATCGCGGTGCCCAGCTTCTGGCTGGTGGTCGCGAGCTTCTCGCAGGAGGACTTGATCTCCTCGACGTCGTTGCCGGCCAGGGCCTGCTTGGCGTCCGCGATGGCCGCCTCGACCTCGGTCTTGATCTCGCTCGGGACCTTGTCCTCGTTGTCCCGCAGGAACTTCTCGGTCTGGTAGACCAGGCCCTCGCCCTGGTTGCGCGCCTCGGCCTCCTCGCGGCGGCGGTGGTCCTCCTCCGCGTACTGCTCGGCCTCGCGCTGCATCCGGTCGATCTCGTCCTTGGACAGCGCCGAACCGCCGGTGATGACCATCGACTGGACCTTCTGGGTGCCCAGGTCCTTGGCCGAGACGTTCACGATGCCGTTGGCGTCGATGTCGAAGGTGACCTCGATCTGCGGCACGCCGCGCGGGGCCGGCGGCAGGCCGGTCAGCTCGAACATGCCCAGGCGCTTGTTGTACGCCGCGATCTCGCGCTCGCCCTGGTAGACCTGGATCTGCACGGAGGGCTGGTTGTCCTCGGCGGTGGTGAAGATCTCCGAGCGCTTGGTCGGGATGGTGGTGTTGCGCTCGATCAGCTTCGTCATGATGCCGCCCTTGGTCTCGATGCCGAGGGAGAGCGGGGTCACGTCGAGCAGCAGGACGTCCTTGACCTCGCCCTTGAGCACGCCGGCCTGCAGCGAGGCGCCGATGGCGACGACCTCGTCCGGGTTCACGCCCTTGTTCGGCTCCTTGCCGCCGGTCAGCTCGCGCACCAGGTCGGCCACGGCCGGCATGCGGGTCGAGCCGCCGACCAGGACCACGTGGTCGATGTCGCGCACCGAGATGCCCGCGTCCTTGATCACCGAGTGGAACGGCGCCTTGCAGCGCTCGAGCAGGCTGGAGGTCAGCTGCTGGAACTGGGCCCGGGTGAGCTTCTCGTCGAGGTGCAGCGGGCCCTCGGCGGAGGCGGTGATGTAGGGCAGGTTGATCGTGGTCTCGCTCGAGGCGGACAGCTCGATCTTCGCCTTCTCGCCGGCCTCGCGCAGGCGCTGCATGGCCATCTTGTCCTTGGACAGGTCCACGCCGTGCGCGTTGCGGAACTGGCTGACCAGGTGGTCCACCACGGCCTGGTCCCAGTCGTCGCCGCCGAGGTGGTTGTCGCCGTTGGTGGCCTTGACCTCGATGGTGGAGAAGCCGTCCTCGTCCTTGCTCACCTCGAGCAGGGAGACGTCGAAGGTGCCGCCGCCGAGGTCGAAGACCAGGATCATCTGCTCGCCCTCGCCCTTGTCCAGCCCGTAGGCCAGCGCGGCGGAGGTCGGCTCGTTGATGATGCGCAGCACGTTGAAGCCGGCGATCTCGCCGGCCTCCTTGGTCGCCTGGCGCTCGGAGTCGGAGAAGTAGGCCGGGACGGTGATGACCGCGTCGGTGACCTTCTCGCCCAGGTAGGCCTCGGCGTCGCGCTTGAGCTTCTGCAGCACGAAGGCGCTGATCTGCTGGGCGGTGAAGGACTTCTCGTCGATCCGGATCTTCCAGTCGGTGCCCATGTGGCGCTTGACCGAGCGGATCGTGCGGTCGACGTTGGTCACGGCCTGGCGCTTGGCGACCTCGCCGACCAGCACCTCGCCGTTCTTGGCGAAGGCCACCACGGACGGAGTGGTCCGGGAACCTTCGGCGTTGGTGATGACGGTGGGCTCGCCACCCTCCAGGACGGAGACGACGGAGTTCGTCGTTCCGAGGTCGATGCCGACCGGACGTGCCATCGTGGGACTCCTTGGATAGGACGGTGTAGCTGTTGGGGTGTCGCTGCGCGGGGCGGACCCTGTTCTAGTTGAGTCCAGCAGACTCAACAGTAAGCCTTGAGCGCTTTCGACTCAAGTCGCGTCCGTTCCCGCCGCTCACGTGTGTCGGCCGGCCCGGCCGAGGCCCCGTTTCCGCCCGCCGCGGTCACGCCACGCGCGCGCCGTTCTTCCACACGCTGTGGACGAGCGGGACGCCGGGCCGGTACATCAGGTGCAGATAGGTCGGCGCGTCCAGGACGGCGAAGTCGGCCCGGGCGCCGACCGTGAGATGGCCGACGTCCTCGAGCCGGAGCGCCTGGGCCCCGCCGAGGGTGGCGGCGCGCAGTGCCTCGGCCGGGGTCATGTGCATCTCCCGGACCGCCAGCGCGAGGCAGAACGCCATCGAGGACGTATAGCAGGATCCCGGGTTGCAGTCCGTTGCGATCGCCACCCGCGCCCCCGCGTTGAGCAGGCCGCGCGCGTCCGGATACGGCGAGCGGGTGGAGAACTCGACGCCGGGCAGCAGCGTGGCCACCGTCGACGAGGCGGCCAGGGCTTCGATGTCGGCCGAGTCCAGATAAGTGCAGTGGTCCGCGCTGGCCGCGTCGTACTCCACTGCTAGCTGCACGCCGGGGCCGTACCCGAGTTGGTTCGAGTGCAGCCGGACCGCCAGCCCGCGCGCCTTCGCAGCATCCAGGATCTCTCGCGTCTCCACCTCGTCGAAGGCGCCGCGTTCGCAGAAGACGTCCACGAAGTCGGCGTGCGCGGCGCAGGCCTCGAGCATCGGGCCGCGCACCAGATCCACATACTGCTCGCGGCGATCGGTGTACTCGGCCGGGATCACGTGCGCGCCGAGGAAGGTGGCGACGTCGCACTCCTGCGCGGCGATCCGCAGCGCCCGTACTTCGTCCTGGACGGTCAGGCCGTAGCCGGTCTTGCACTCGACCGTCGTCGTGCCCTGACTCCTCATCTCGGCGACCAGCCGGCGCGTGTTCGCCCGCAGCGTCTCGTCGTCCGAGGCCCGGGTGGCGGCGACGGTGGTCCGGATTCCGCCGGCCGAGTACCTCGACCCGGTCATCCGGGCGCTGAACTCCTTCGCCCGGTCGCCCGCGAAGACCAGGTGCGCGTGGCTGTCGACGAAGCCGGGGATCACGGCGCGGCCGCCGAGGTCGATCTGCTCGTCCGCGGCCGGGGCGCCGAGGGCGGGGCCGGTCCAGGCGATCCGGCCGTCCGCCACGATCAGCGCGGCCTGCTCCCGCGGGTCGGGCCGCGCCGCGTCGTCCACAGCCTGTGGATCGTTGGCCGTCAGCTCGCCGATTCCGGTGACCAGCAGGGTGGAGGGCATGCGGGCGTCCTTCCTGCGTCGGGACCCGGACGCACGGCGGCGTCCGGGTACGGGCTTGCCTGGCGCGGACTCAGAGGTAGAGAGCGTGGATGGCCGCGCCCAGCCGCCTCGAGACTCCGTCCACCAACTGATGGACACCATCCCAGACGACCACTCGTCCGGCGATCACGACATGCCGCACGTCAGCGGCCGTCGCCGCGTAGACCACGGACTCCACCGCGGCGTCCGGGTCGGTCCCGGCCAGCCGGACCGAGTCCAGATCCACGGTGACGAAGTCGGCGCCCTGGCCCACCGCCAGCCGGCCCACATCCGACCGGCCCAGGCTCGCGTGACCGGCCGACGTGGCGGCGTCGAGCAGGTCCGCGGCGGGCCAGTGTCCGCGCCGCTCCGTCGCGAGCCGCTCGTTCAGCTCGACCGCGCGGGCCTCCTCGAACAGGTCGATCACGGCGTGGCTGTCCGAACCCAGGGTGATCGGGGAGCCGGCCTGGAACGCGCAGCGCGCTCCGCCGATGCCGTCCGCCAGGTCGCGTTCGGTGGTCGGGCACATGCAGACGCTGGTCCGGGAGTCGCCGAGGATCTCGACGTCCATCTGCGACAGGTGGGTGGCGTGCACCGCGCTGGTGCGCGGACCGAGCGCGCCGTGCTGCTCCAGCAACTGCGCAGGGGTGCGGTGGTACTCATCGAGGCACGCGTCGTTCTCCGCGCGCTGCTCGGACAGGTGCACGTGCAACGGCGCCGTCCACTGCTCGGCGGCCTTGGCGACGGTCGCCAACTGCTCCACCGGCACGGCCCGGACGGAGTGGATCGCCGTACCCACCACGACATCCGTCGCCGTGGCGTAACGGCTGCGCAGGTCTTCCACCCGCGTCGCCCATTTCTCCGCGTCGCCGTCCGAGAAGCGTTGCTGTGTCTCGTTCACCGGCTTGCGGATGCCGCCGGCCACATAACACGTGTCCAGCAACGTGATCCGGATGCCGGCCGCGCGCGCGGCTTCGATGAGTGCGTGGCCCATCGCGTTCGGGTCGGCGTACGCATCGCCGCCGGGGGCGTGGTGCACGTAGTGGAACTCGCCGACGTTCGTGATGCCGGCCAAGGCCATCTCCGCGAACACGCCGGTGGCCAGCTCCCGGTAGGTATCCGGATCGAGGCCGGCCACCGCCGCGTACATCTGCTCTCGCCAGGTCCAGAACGTACCCTCGCCGATCTGGGTGCGGCCTCGCAGTGCTCGATGAAAGGCGTGCGAGTGCGCGTTCGCCATACCGGGCAGGGTGAACCCGGTCAGCCGCGTGGCCTGCGCCGCCATCGGCGTCTGCGCCGCGTCCGGGGTGACGCGCACGATCCGGTCCTGCTGCACCTGCATCAGCACGTCCCGGCGCACCACGCCGTCGACGAACGCGTATTCGGCCAGGTAAGCCGTCACCGTCCACCCCCGGCCAGCTCGCGCACCACGCCGGCCAGCGCGTGCACGCCGGCCTCGCAGTCGGCCGTCTCCGCCTGCTCGGCGGGTGAGTGCGAGACCCCGGAAGGGTTGCGCACGAACAGCATCGCGGTCGGAATGCGCGCGGCGAGAATGCCGGCGTCATGCCCGGCCCCGGTCGGCAGCACCGGCGCGTCGTGCAGCGTCCTGATCAGACGGTCGCGCAGGGCATGGTCGAATTCGACGATGGGGGTCAGCGATTCGTTCACGACAGACAGTGACGCGCCGTCGCGCTCGGCCCGTTCCCGCGCGGCCGTCTCCAGTTCGGCCAGCAACGCGGCCAGCGCCTCCTCGGACGGGGCGCGCGAGTCGAGCCAGGCGCTGACCCGCGACGGGATCGCGTTGGTGCCGTTGGGCTCCACCTGGATCCGGCCGAAGGTGGCCAGCGCGCCGTGCGCCGCCGCCTTCTTGCGCGCGGCCAGCACGGTGAAGGCGTAGGCGAGCATCGGGTCGCGCCGGTCCTCGAGCCGGGTGGTGCCGGCGTGGTTGGCCTCGCCGCCGAAGTCGAAGCGCCAGCGGCCGTGCGGCCAGATGGAAGCGGCCACGCCGACCGCGCGGTCCAGCTCGACCAGCCCGCGGCCCTGCTCGATGTGCAGCTCCACGTACTCGCCGATCCGGTCGAGCAGCTCCTCGTCCCGGCCGAGAGCGTCAGGGTCCTGACCGGCCGCGGCCATCGCGTCGGCCAGCCGGATCCCGTCGGCGTCGGTCAGCGCCCTGGCCCGGTCCGGATCCAACTGCCCGGTCAGCAGCCGGGATCCGGCGCAGGCCACGCCGAAGCGGGCGCCCTCCTCGTCGGCGAAGTTCGCGATCGCGACCGGGCGGCCGGGCTGCCAGCCCTGCGCGCGCAGCTCGTCCACCGCGGCGAGGGAGCTGATCACCCCGAGCGGGCCGTCGAACGCGCCGCCGTCCGGCACCGAATCCAGGTGCGAGCCGATGGCCAGCGCCTTGCCCGGCAGCTGCTCGCCCCACCAGGCCCACTGGTTGCCGTTGCGGTCGGTGCGCACGCTCAGTCCGCGGTCGGCGGCCTGCGCGGTGAACCAGGCCCGGCAGGCGAAGTCCGCCTTGGACCAGGCGAAGCGGCGGTAGCCGCCGCTGGAACGGGAGTAGCCCAGCGGCAGCAGCGACGTCCACAGCTCGTGGAAGCTCTCCACGGATCAGCCCTCGTTCATGGGGATGCGCACACCGCGCTCCGCCGCGACTTCCTGCGCGCGCTCGTAACCCGCGTCCACGTGCCGGATCACGCCCATGCCCGGGTCGTTGGTCAGCACCCGCTCGAGCTTCTGCGCCGCCAGCGGCGTGCCGTCCGCGACCGAGACCTGCCCGGCGTGGATGGACCGGCCCATGCCGACCCCGCCGCCGTGGTGGATCGAGACCCAGGAGGCGCCGGAGGCCACGTTGATCATCGCGTTCAGCAGCGGCCAGTCGGCGATCGCGTCCGAGCCGTCCAGCATCGCCTCGGTCTCCCGGTACGGCGAGGCGACCGAGCCGCAGTCGAGGTGGTCGCGGCCGATCACGATCGGCGCCTGCACCTCGCCGGAGGCCACGAGGTCGTTGAACCGCAGGCCGGCCTGGTGCCGTTCGCCGTAGCCGAGCCAGCAGATCCGGGCCGGCAGGCCCTGGTAGTGCACGCGCTCGCCGGCCAGGCGGATCCACCGCGCCAACGGTTCGTTCTCCGGGAACAGATCCAGCACGGCGCGGTCGGTGACGGCGATGTCCTTCGGGTCACCGGAGAGCGCCGCCCAGCGGAACGGGCCCTTGCCCTCGCTGAACAGGGGCCTGATGTACTTCGGCACGAAGCCGGCGAAGTCGAAGGCGCGCTCGTAGCCGGCCAGTTTGGCCTCGCCGCGGATCGAGTTGCCGTAGTCGAACACCTCCGCGCCCGCGTCCTGGAAGCCCACCATCGCCTCCACGTGCTTGGCCATCGCCTCCCGGGACCGCGTGGTGAACTCGGCCGGCTTGGCCGCCGCGAAGGACTTCATGTCCTCGAACGCCATGCCCAGCGGCAGGTAGGAGAGCGGGTCGTGGGCCGAGGTCTGGTCGGTGACGATGTCGATCGGCGCGTTCATCGCCAGCAGCTGGGGCACCAGCTCGGCGGAGTTGCCCAGCACGCCGATCGAGAGCGGCCGGCGCGCGTCGCGCGCCTCGATCGCGAGCTGCAGGGCGTGCTCGAGCGAGTCGGCCTGCACGTCCAGGTAGCGGTGCTCGATCCGGCGGGTGATCGCGCGCGGGTCGCAGTCGATGCACAGGGCCACGCCGTCGTTCATGGTCACCGCGAGCGGCTGGGCGCCGCCCATCCCGCCCAGGCCCGCGGTCAGCGTGATGGTGCCGGCGAGCGTGCCGCCGAAGCGCTTGGCCGCGACCGCCGCGAAGGTCTCATAGGTGCCCTGCAGGATGCCCTGGGTGCCGATGTAGATCCAGGACCCGGCGGTCATCTGGCCGTACATCATCAGCCCGAGCGCGTCGAGCCGGCGGAACTCCTCCCAGTTCGCCCAGTCCCCGACCAGGTTGGAGTTGGCCAGGATCACCCGCGGCGCCCACTCGTGCGTGCGCATCACGCCGACCGGCTTGCCGGACTGCACCAGCATCGTCTCGTCGCCCTTGAGCGTGCGCAGGGTGCGCAGCATCGCGTCGAACGAGTTCCAGTCGCGCGCCGCCTTGCCGGTGCCGCCGTAGACCACGAGCTCCTCGGGATGCTCGGCCACCTCGGGGTCGAGGTTGTTCTGCAGCATCCGGTAGGCGGCCTCCTGCTGCCAGCCGAGGGTGTTGAGGTCGGTGCCGCGCGGGGCGGTGACGAGCCGGGGACCGGTCATGCGGGAGCTCACCTTCTGGTGGACGGCGGTAACGGACGGGGGCCGATGGAGCCACCAGACATGTTATGCAATCATTCAGTGGTGCGGTCAACCGC
Source organism: Actinospica robiniae DSM 44927 (assembly GCF_000504285.1). Taxonomy (NCBI): domain Bacteria; kingdom Bacillati; phylum Actinomycetota; class Actinomycetes; order Catenulisporales; family Actinospicaceae; genus Actinospica; species Actinospica robiniae. The sequence goes on from NZ_KI632511.1 coordinate 5,990,570, forward strand.
ATGGCTATATTCATTTTGGGTTGGCGACCCGGAAGGCTCTGGAGGATCCGTGACCGTAGTGACTCTCGGCAAGGGCGACCTCGGCTTCGACGACGTGCTGGCCGTGGCCCGCGACGGCGCGAAGGTCGAGCTCGGCCCCGCGGCGCTCGACGCCCTCGCCCGCGGCCGCGCGGTGGTCGACGAGCTCGCCGCCGCGCCCACTCCGGCCTACGGCATCTCCACCGGCTTCGGCGCCCTGGCCACCCGGCACATCGACCCCGAGCTGCGGGCCGCGCTGCAGCGCTCGCTGATCCGCTCGCACGCGGCCGGCATGGGCGACCTGGTCGAGCCGGAGGTGATCAGGGCACTGATCCTGATGCGGCTCAAGACCCTGGCCACCGGGCACACCGGCGTGCGCCCGGTGGTCGCCGAGACCATGGCCGCGCTGCTCAACGCCGGCATCACCCCGGCCGTGCGCGAGTACGGCTCGCTCGGCTGCTCCGGCGACCTCGCGCCGCTCTCCCACGTCGCGCTGGTGCTCATGGGCGAAGGCGAGGTGATCGGCCCGGACGGCACCGAGACCGCGGCCGGCCCGGTCCTGGCCGCGCACGGGATCACCCCGGTCGAGCTGGCCCCCAAGGAGGGCCTGGCCCTGATCAACGGCACCGACGGCATGCTCGGCATGCTGATCCTGGCCATCCGCGACTTCGGCCGGCTGCTGAAGATCGCCGACGTCAGCGCCGCGATGAGCGTGGAGGCGCAGCTCGGCACCGACCGCGTCTTCCGCCCCGAACTGCACGCGATAAGGCCGCACCCGGGCCAGGCCGCCTCGGCCGCGAACCTCATCGACATCCTGGCCGACTCCGGCGTGATGGCCTCCCACCGCGGCGAGAACACCTGCACCCGGGTGCAGGACGCCTACTCGCTGCGCTGCGCCCCGCAGGTGGCCGGCGCCGCCCGGGACACCCTGGCCCACGCCGCCACCGTCGCCGAACGCGAACTCGCCGCGATCGTGGACAACCCGGTGGTGCTGCTCGCGGACGGCCGGGTCGAGTCCAACGGCAACTTCCACGGCGCCCCGGTCGCCTACGTGCTCGACTTCCTGGCCATCGCCGTCGCCGACCTCGCCTCCATCGCCGAGCGCCGCACCGACCGGATGCTCGACGTGGCGCGCTCGCACGGCCTGCCCCCGTTCCTCGCCGACGACCCCGGCGTCGACAGCGGCCTGATGATCGCCCAGTACACCCAGGCCGCGCTGGTGTCCGAGAACAAGCGGCTGGCCGCGCCGGCGAGCGTGGACTCGATCCCGTCCTCGGCCATGCAGGAGGACCACGTCTCCATGGGCTGGTCCGCCGCGCGCAAGCTGCGCCGCTCGCTGCAGAACCTGGCCCGGGTGCTGGCGATCGAGCTGCTCACCGCGGCTCGCGCGCTCGACCTGCGCGCCCCGCTGGCCCCCGCTCCGGCCACCGCCGCGGCGGTCGCGGCCCTGCGCGCGGGCGGCGTCGGCGGCCCCGGCCCGGACCGCTACCTGTCCATCGAGCTGCGCGCCGCCGAGCAGGCCGTGCTCGACGGTTCGGTGCTGGCCGCGGTCGAGGCCGTGACCGGTCCGCTGCGCTAGCCGAGCCGATAGGCTGCGAGGCTCATGGACCAGCACAAGCACGTGGACCAGCGCAAGCCCGCGTCGGAGCAGCTGCTCGCCCTGCTGGACGGGCGGCGGCTCTCGCCCGCCCAGCGCCGGATCGCGCAGTACCTGATCGACAACCTGGCCGAGGCCGCGTTCCTCAACAGCGTCGACCTGGCCGAGCGGGCCGGGGTCAGCCAGCCGGCGGTGAGCCGGTTCGCCGCCGCGCTCGGCTTCTCCGGCTACCCGGCGCTGCGCGACGCGCTGCGTCCGATAGTGCTCGGGGCCGTCGCGGAGACCCCGCAGCAGGTGCGTCGCAATGAGCTGCAAGCGGCGATCGCGGCCGAGGAGGCCAACCTCGCCACCCTGCACGAGCTGACCGCGGACCCGGAGCGGTTCGCCGCCCTCGGCCGCGAACTCGCGGCCAGTGCCTGCCTCCCGGTGCTCGGCCTGCGCATGTCCGACCCTGTGGCCTATTACTTCTGTTACGGCGCTGCCCGGATCCATCCGGACGTGCGCTTCGTGGACAGTGCCGGATCCGCCGCCTTCGACCTGCTGCTGCAGGCGAGGCAGGCGGGCGGCACTTGGCTGCTCGCGTTCATGCTTCCGCGCTACGCCGTGGAAACGATCACAGTGCTCGATGAAGCCCACCGCCAGGGCTTCAAGGTCGCGCTCGTCACCGACTCTCGGCTCGCCCCCTGGGCCGATCGCGCGGACGTCGTCTTCCCGGCCCCGGTCGGCTCCCGCCTCGTCTTCGACTCGCATGCCGCGCCCATGGTCCTGGCGGGCCTGCTCGTCCAGGCCATAGCCGACGCCGAGCCCGCGCGCACCCAGCTGCGCCTCGAAGAGCACGAGGCTCTTCACGAGAATCACGCGTACTACCTGCACTGAGTGGCGTTGATCACACACCCGCCGACCGGATGAATGCGGCCGGGCCCCGGACGGCGCGTGCGCGTGGGTAAATGCGACGATAAGCCCGATAAGTCAGACTGAATGAGCGTTCAGTCCAAGGTCGCCAAATAAGTTACTGGCGAGTAGACTGCGGCCGTTCGACGCAGCGCCCGCCCCGCCCCCGGGCGGACCGGCACCGAAGGAGTGACGTCCGGATCATGCAGATCGCCGCGATCATCATCTCGCTGGGTATCGCCGTGGTGGGCCTCGCGCTCTTCGCGCAGGTCCTCGTGCGCATGTACCAGACGATCGCCATGGGCCAGCCGGTGCCCGGCCGCACCTCCAACCCGTGGGCCCGCACCAAGAACCTGGTGGTCGAGTTCGGCGCGCACACCCGGCTCGCCCGCCGCGGCAAGCGCTGGATCGGCATCGCGCACTGGTTCGTCATGGTCTCCTTCGGGCTGCTCTTCCTCACCCTGGTGACCGCGTTCGGGCAGCTGTTCTCGGCGACCTTCCAGATCCCGCTGATCGGCCACTGGTGGCCCTACCAGTTCGTCACCGAGCTGTTCAGCGTGGTCGGCCTGTTCGCCATCGTCTTCCTGATGGCGGTGCGGCTGGCCAACCTGCCCCGGACCAAGGGCCGCAAGTCCCGGTTCTTCGGCTCGGTCATGTGGCAGGCGTACTACGTCGAATACACCATCCTCGGCGTGCTGCTGTGCATCCTGGTGCTGCGCGGGGCCGAGTGCGCGCTGGAGAACGGCTCGCGCTTCTCCATGGAGTACTTCTTCTCCGCGCCGATCGCCAAGGGCCTGTTCCAGGGCGCCTCGGTGGGCACCCTGCAGAACGTCATCTGGGCCGTGGCCACCCTCAAGATCGTGATCTCCTTCGCCTGGATGATCACCATCTCGCTCAACTCGACCATGGGCGTGGCCTGGCACCGCTTCCTGGCCTTCGTCAACATCTGGTTCAAGAAGAAGGACGACGGCGGCACCGCGCTCGGCGCGCTCAACCCGATGCTCTCGGGCGGCAAGCCGATCGACTTCGAGGACCCGGACGAGGACGCGGTCTTCGGCGTCGGCAAGGTCGAGGACTTCGGCTGGAAGGGCCTGCTGGACTTCAGCACCTGCACCGAGTGCGGCCGCTGCCAGGACCAGTGCCCGGCCTGGAACACCGAGAAGCCGCTCTCGCCCAAGCTCATGGTGCTCGCCCTGCGCGACCACGCCCACGCCAAGGCGCCCTACATCCTGGCCGGCGGCGGGCTGGACCTGGCCGGCGAGGAGAAGGCCACCGAGGAGATGCTCAAGGGCGTGCCGCACGACGTCCTGGCCGAGGCGGCCCGCCCGCTGGTCGGCTCCCCCGAGGACAACGCCGTGTTCGCGGCCGAGGCGCTGTGGTCCTGCACCACCTGCGGCGCGTGCGTGGAGCAGTGCCCGGTGGACATCGAGCACGTCGACCACATCGTCGACATGCGCCGCTACCAGGTCATGATCGAGTCCGCGTTCCCGTCCGAGGCCGGCACGATGCTCAAGAACATCGAGAACAAGGGCAACCCCTGGGGCATGCCGGCCAAGCGGCGGCTGGACTGGGTCTCCGAGGTCGACTTCCAGGTCCCGATCGTGGGCGAGGACGTCGAGGACGTCTCCGAGATCGAGTACCTGTACTGGGTCGGCTGCGCCGGCTCGCTCGAGGACCGCGCGAAGAAGACCACCAAGGCCTTCGCCGAACTGCTGCACATCGCCGGGGTGAAGTTCGCCATCCTCGGCGGCGAGGAGAGCTGCACCGGAGACCCGGCGCGGCGGCTCGGCAACGAGTTCCTGTTCCAGATGCAGGCCCAGCAGAACGTGGCGATGCTCAACGAGGTCTTCGGAGACAAGCCGTCGAAGAAGATCGTGGCCACCTGCCCGCACTGCTTCAACTCGCTGGCGAACGAGTACCCGCAAGTCGGCGGTCAGTACGAGGTCATCCACCACACCCAGCTGCTCGACACCCTCGTCGCCGAGGGCCGGCTGACCCCGATCACGCCGATCGACCAGAACATCACCTACCACGACCCGTGCTACCTCGGCCGGCACAACAAGGTCTACACCCCGCCGCGCGAGATCATCGCCAAGGTGCCCGGCCTGCGCAACACCGAGATGCACCGCTGCAAGGAGAAGGGGTTCTGCTGCGGCGCCGGCGGCGCGCGGATGTGGATGGAGGAGCGGATCGGCAAGCGCATCAACAACGAGCGGGTGGACGAGGCGCTCTCGACGAACCCTGACGTCATCTCCACCGCGTGCCCGTACTGCCTCGTGATGCTCGGCGACTCCATCACCGCGCGCAAGCAGAGCGGCGAAGTGCCGGAATCGATGGAAGTGGTCGATGTCTCGCAGTTGCTGTTGCGCTCCGTGAAGTGAGCTAGGGCGGCGCAGCCGCCAGGAGTAGGCTGCCGTGCACAAGCGGCCGTACGGACGGCGCGCGCAGGTCCGGCTACGTGGAGGGCAGCGGCTTCATGAGCGGCGAGGAACCGATCGGTGCGCAAGCACAGGAACCGGACACCGAAGCCGGCTCGGCCGCCGAGACCAGATCGGACCGAATACGCGCCTGGTTCGCCGGGCTCGGCCGCGCCCTGACCGCGCTCGTCATCACCCTGGCAGTGCTGGCCGTGCTCGGCACCGTCACCGACGTGGTGCTGCACGAGGTGCGGCACACCAACACGAGTACGAGCTCGTACTCGGGCGTGACCTCGGTGGTGGTCGTCCTCGACGGCGACGTCTCGCTCACCGTGGTGGGCAAGGCGAGCGGCCAGACCGCGACCCTCACCGCCATCGACACCTCGACGCCGTTCGACGACCCGGTGCGCAGCACGGACGTCATCGGCGCGACGCTGTACCTGACGGAGCGTTGCCCCGACTCCCGGTGCTCGGCGCAGCTGAGCCTGACCGTGCGCCCGGACGCGAGCGTGAGTGTCGTCGCCGGGAACGCGCTGCGGATGAACTCGGCCGTCATCGACCTCGACGGTGTCGGCGGCGGAGCCACGATCATGGCGGCGCCGGCGAAGGTCTTCATCACGGACACGACGGCCACGGGCGCGGTGCTCGGAACCCTCTCCTGCGACGTCCCCGCCGACTGCGCCGACATCGCCACTGCCAAGTCCTGAGCCGGCGGACCCCGGGCGCGCCGCCCGCTGTCCGCCGCCGACCGCCCGCTGTGCCCGTCGTCAGCGTATGGCCACGGCAGGCACGGCGGCGGAGAGCGGAAAGCCCTCGCCGTCGAGCACCACGCCGCCGACGACGTCGGCGAGTTGGCAGGCCGCGGCGCGCAACCGGGTGTCGATGCGGTCCGCGTCGATGTCAGTGGCCTGCGGCAGACAGCGGAAGCGGTAGACCGTGCACGGCCAGTCGGCGGCGGCGCGCGGTCTCAGCGCGTAGGGCATGAACCCCTCGCCGCCGAACGGGCGTACCCGCACCTCGAAGCTTCCGGGCCGGTCGAGGCAGTAATCGTTCGCGGCCAGTGCGCCGTTGCGGTCGAGTTCCGGCAGCGTCAGAGACAGGACGGAACGCAGCACCGACCACGGCAGCGCTTCATGTCCGTAGACGCAGTAGACCGTGTCGTGCCCACGGATCCGACGCACGGCGACGGCCCGAGTGGCGCGCGGCGAGTCCGCAGGCAGCCGCGCCGCGCCGCCCAGCCGCCGCGCCAGCCCGATGATCAGCGACCAGGCCAAGCCCTCGGCGCCGACCGGAAGCCCATGTGGGTAACGCAATCGGAGCAGGTCGGCGTCGATGCCGTGCACCACCCGAACTCGTTCCTGGGTGCACAACGCGGCGTACGCCGTGGTCCACGGTGAGCCGAGGCCCGCCAGCGCGAGCGTCTCCGGGTCCAGCCGGAACGGCCCCGCGAAGCGGACTCCGTCGGCGACGTCGATGCCGATGTCGCCGCCGGCATCGCCTGTTGCCGCCTCCGTCGTTCCCGGACCGGTGATCCCGTTGTCCGAGGACGGATTCCACAGCCGCACCAGCCGTCTGACGTCGGCGTCCACAGGCGTGCCGGCAAGCAGCAGCACCGGGTGCCGCCGCAGCAGCGATCCCGGTTCGGCCGACCCCGCGCGGGACCGGCCCGGCAGTGTCCAAGGCCTCGACTTCACGCCGCCACTGTCGCAGGGTTCTGGCCGAATTGAGAGGGATTAGGCCCCGAATTCACTCGAATCGCGCAAGCAGAGGCCTACCAGAGTGCGCCGAACGGGTCCTCCGGCGGAGCGGCCAGCACCACCGGCCCGCCCTCCGCGTCGGCGGCGAACCCGCCCGTCGCCGCTACGACCGCCTTCGCCAGCCGGTAGCGCAGCCGCTCCGCGCCCGGCCCGGAATCCGCGACGTGCACCTCGTACCGCGCCTGCGCGCTGGATGTCGACCGCTCGACCTCGACGACGAACGTGGCGACGGTGTCGGAGAAGGTCGCGCTGTAGTAGGCGAACGGCTCCTCGTCGTCGTACGCGTCGTCGAGCCCGTCGTCAGGCGCCGCCGCGCAGAACACGTCCCCCGTCCCCAACGGCGCCAGCGCGTCGAGCAGCGCAACCGCGTCCACCAGCTCCGGCGCCAGCACCGTCACCGCGCGCGGATCGGACGGAAACATCGGCATGATTCAAGCCCCCCTGAATGCCCGTGGACCGATCGGAGAAGTCGGATCGTCCGATCAGATCTTCGTACGGTGGAAGTTCACGTGCGACCGCGACGGCGTCGGCCCCCGCTGCCCCTGGTACCGCGACCCCGCCGCGGACGACCCGTAGGGGTTCTCGGCCGGGGAGGACAGCCGGAACATGCACAGCTGTCCGATCTTCATACCCGGCCAGAGCTTGATCGGCAGGGTCGCCACGTTCGAGAGCTCGAGCGTCACGTGCCCGGAGAACCCCGGGTCGATGAACCCCGCCGTCGAGTGCGTCAGCAGCCCGAGCCGCCCCAGGCTGGACTTGCCCTCCAGCCGCGAAGCCACGTCGTCCGGCAGCGTGACCTGCTCGTAGGTCGATCCGAGCACGAACTCGCCGGGGTGCAGGATGAACGGCTCGTCAGACTCCGGCTCCACCAGCCGGGTCAGCTCCGGCTGCTCCCGCGCGGGATCGATGTGCGGGTAGCGGTGGTTCTCGAACACCCGGAAGAACCGGTCCAGCCGCACGTCGATCGACGACGGCTGCACCATCGTGTCGTCATACGGCTCGATCCGCACCCGCCCCGAGGCGATCTCCGCACGCAAGTCCTTGTCTGAGAGCAACACGAGACCGAAGGTATCGCACTCCACTCCGCCGCACGCATCTGGTAGCCTGGGCGAGCTGCACAGGGCGTCACCATCAGCGAACGGTGACGGACGGTGCTCACGCGGGTGTAGTTCAATGGTAGAACATCAGCTTCCCAAGCTGACAGCGCGGGTTCGATTCCCGTCACCCGCTCCACGAGAAGGCCCAGACCGGAGATGGATTCCGGTCCGGGCCTTTCGACGTATTGCCGACCAACTCGCCCAAGCCGGCGCCGGTCGCACTCCGCACACCCGAAAAATGAGGTCTAGCCTGTGACCATGTTGAACGGGCGATGCCCAAGCTGCGGAGCCACTACCGTCCACTGCGCCAGGAGCGCCGTGGAGCAGGGCCGCTTGTCGTTCAGCGGCAGCTTCAATGGTGCGCAGACCATGGACTACATCTGCGTGACGTGCGGCTATCTGGAGAGACACGTAGCGCCCGGCAAGCAGTTGGAGCGGGTGGCGGCGACGTGGGCTTTGGTCGTCCCACGCGACCAGATCCCGCCGCACGACCAGATGCCGTCCGGGAATGGCGCCTAGGCCGAGGCTCTGCGCCTGACGTCGAGGGCGATTTCGATCAAGCCCGTCAGCAAGGCCAATGCCACGCAGAATGCGACACCGACGAAGCCGGCCACCCACCAGGCAAGCGGGTCCGAACGACCCGATTCCCAGCACATGGGCGAGTCACACATGGGGGGGACGAACGGCGCTGCCGGCTGCCTTCCGATGATCACGGTCGGGATGACGGCCAAGAGCACCGAAGCGCTGATCCCGAGGCACACCAGGACCCAACGGGTCCACCGCTCCCACCGCCAGGACACGAGCCACACGGCGAATAGCACCGCCGGCAGGATGAACGTGGTGCCCGTGACCAAGTCCACGTCGTGTCGCCCCCTCATGACAGATTCCAGCCGCCGTCTGCCTTCAGGCGACGTGATTGCCTGCGCCGCGGTTCCTTTCGAAGGACGCTTACTCGCACACCCTGTTCGGCGCCTCTGCGAGTAGCCTGAGTCCCGGGGGTGTGGTGACGTGGACATACTGAGCAGCGCTGAAGAAGGCGCCGAAGTCACTGTGCGGCTATGAGGAAGACTCCGAGACGCGCCAGGATCGCATTGGGGTTCTACGTCGCGCTTGGCCCGCTGCTTCTCGCAGCGGTAGTGGGCGCTGCCTACGGAATCCGGTGGGCAGCACCCTACGGTTTGTGGCTGTACCTCACGATCTATCAGCTCTACGCCATGCGCGGCGCCACCTGGCCGAGGCGTCATCTGGCGTTGGCGTTCGCACTCAATCTCATGTCCTTCTCGGCGGTGCTGCTCTGCTTCGTGACCTTCGTCGTCATCCAGTTCGGCGGCCCGCCCGCAAAGCTGCCCGCATGGGGGAGCTTGAGCATTGCTCTAGCCCTCGGGACCGCGGCAACCGGGGCCCTATGGCCTGCTCAGCGTCGCTATTACGGCGTCGGTTCAGAGCCGCTTGCGGAGGAGAGCGACTGACGCCGGGCTCTCGAGCTCGTTCAAGAAGTCTTGTTCAAGGAGTCTTGATTAAGAAACCTTGAGCATCTACGCTGGCCGCATGAGCACAGATCCCCAGGCGCTTCGCGCCCTCGCGCACCCGCTGCGCTGGAAGCTGATCGACGTCTTGGAGCGGGAGGGCGACGCGACCGCCACCCGCTGTGCGGAGTTGACCGGGGAGAGCGTCGCGAGCTGCGCCTACCACCTCGGGATCCTGGCCAAGTACGGCTACGTCGAGGCTTCGCCGGGGCGGACCGGGCGGGAGAAGCCGTGGCGGCTGACGGGGCAGGAGCAGCGGATCGGGAACGACGACCGGGAGGACATCGACGGGGAGCTCGCGGCGCAGGCCGCGGTCGAGGCCTTCTTGGAGCACGAGTTCGGGCGGCTGCGCCAGCGGGTGCGGCAGCGGGATCGGGAGGAGCCGGAGTGGCGGGACGCTTCGTGCATCGTCGGATCCTCGATGTGGGTGACCGTCTCGGAGATGACGGAGATCAAGACGCAGCTCATGGAGATCGCGCGCCGCTACTCCGCGCGTGACGGCGATCCCTCGCTGCGGCCGGAGGGTGCGCGGCAGGTGCGGATGTTCGCCACCAACACCGTGGCGCCTCGGTTGCCTCGCGAGCAGGCGGACGCGCCGTGACCGGGCCGCTGGCGGATCCGCGGTTCCGCAGGCTGCTGGCCGGACAGTCGCTCTCCAGCTTCGGGGACACCGCGCTCTACCTCATGCTCGGCATCTGGGCCAAGGAACTGACGAACAGCAACTCGGCCGCCGGCGGGGTCTTTCTGGCGTTGGGACTGCCGGCTCTTTTCGGGCCGCTCACCGGGCACCTGGCCGACCGGGTGCGGCGGCGTCCGCTGCTGATCGGGACGAACGCGGCCGCCGGGGTCGTCGTCTTGTCGCTGCTCGCCGTGCACGGGCGTGGGCAGCTGTGGATCATCTACGCGGTCGCCTTCGCTTACGGACTGGCGTCCGGCATCCTGAGCAGCGCGGGCGCGGGGCTGCGCAAGTCGTTGCTGGGGCCCGAGCAGACCGCTTCGGCCAACGCCATGCTGCAGACCGTCTCGCAGGGCTTGCGTATCGTCGCGCCGCTGGTCGGGACGGGCATGTTCGTCGCGTTCGGCGGCGGGTCGGTGGCCATCCTCGACAGCGTCACCTTCGCCGCGGCGATCGTCGCGCTGCTGACGATCCGCCTGGACGAGCCGCGTGGCCACGCCGTTCCCGCCGGTTCGCCGGGCTCCTCGGGATCCTTCTTCGCGGACGTGACAGCGGGCTTTCGGCACATCCGTTCCGTGCGGCTGCTCTTCCAGATCACCGTCGTGACCGCGTGCGGCTTCACGGTGATCGGTCTGACCGAGACGGCGATCTTCGCCGTGGTGGATCAGGGACTGCACCGGTCGCCCGCCTTCTTCGGCGTCCTCAACAGCACGCAGGGTGCTGCGTCGGTACTCGGCGGCATCGCGGTCTCGTTCATGCTCAAGCGGCTCGGGGAAGCGCGGGTGGTCGGATTGGCGCTGGCCGGCTTCAGCGTCGCGTCACTGCTTTACACGTCCCACTCCGTGGTGCTCTGCCTGATCGGGTCGGTCGGGGACGGGCTCGGACTGGTGTGGCTCGTCGTCGGTCTGAGCACGGCGGCCCAGGTACACACGCCGTCCTTCTTGCAGGGGCGGGTCAACGCGGCCTGGTCGATGGTCGTCCTCACCCCGCAGACCTGCTCCATAGCCGCGGGCGCGTGGCTCATCGCGGTCGTGGACTACCGAGTGTTGCTTCTCGCGATCGTCGTGGTCATGGCCGTCTGCGCGGCGACGTTGCTGCTGAAGCCGGCCGCCGCGCCCGCGCCCGCGCCTGAGTCCGAGCGCCAGGCACCCGGGATCGCGGCTCCGAGTAGGCTGTGATCATGTATATACCCGCGCATTTCGCCGCCGACCAGGACACTGTCGTCGAGCTGCTGACGAACCTCGGTGCGGCGGATCTGATCACCGTCACGGACAACGGGATGGACGCCACGTTCCTGCCGTTGCTGTTCGACGCGTCGCGCGGGGAGCATGGCGCTCTGCTCGGGCACGTGGCCCGGAACAACGAGCAGTGGAAGCGGCCGGCCATCGGCGACGCGCTGGTGATCGCGCACGGGGCGAACGGCTACGTCTCGCCGTCGTACTACGCGGAGAAGGCTGAGCACGGGCGCGTCGTGCCGACGTGGAACTACCTCACTCTGCACGTCTACGGCACTTTAGTGGTGCACGACGATCCGGACTGGGTGCGCTCGCTGGTGGAGCGGCTGACCGAGAAGCACGAGTCGGAGCGCGAGCACCCGTGGGCTGTCTCGGATGCACCGGCCGACTACATTGCCGGACAGTTGCGGGCGATCGTCGGGATCGAGCTGCTGATCAAGCGGATCGAGGCGAAGGCGAAGTTCAGCCAGAACCGATCCGCCGCCGACGTGGACGGTGTGGTGGCGGGGCTTTCGCGCGACGGCTTCGACGAGCACGCGCAGGCTGTGCGGCAGGCGCGGGAGAAGCGCCGGCCGGCGAGGTGAGCCGGTAGACGCGGCGGACCGGCGGAGCATCACGCCGGGTCGGGCCCGTCCCAGTCCAGGGTGGGGGCCAGGCTGCCTTCCAGGGTGAGCAGCCAGCGCTTGGTCGCAATGGCGTCCGGGCCGCTGCCGAAGCCGCCGATGCCGTCGGCGGCGACGACGCGGTGCGCCGGGATCAGGATCGCGATCGGGGTCGTGCCCATCAGTGTGCCGACGAGGCGTGCGGCCGGGCCGCGGGCATCCTCGGTGTCGAAGGCGCCGCAGCGTTCGGCCAGTTCGCCGTAGGTCACCGTCTCGCCGTAGCCGACGGTGCCGTAGAGGCATTGCAGGACTCTGCGCTGTAGGCCGCTGGTCAGGCTCCAGTCGATGGGCAGGTCGAGGCCGCGGCGTCGGCCGGCGAAGTAGTCGGCGTACCGTTCGGCCACCATCGCGGCACGGCGGTCCGTGGATATGTCCTCGAGGTCCAGGCCTTCGGGCCGCAGGATCGTGTCATCCTCGTGGAAGGCCGCCCACAGCACGCCCTGTTCGCTCGCGGCCACCCGGATCCGGCCCGAGGGCAGCGGCGTGTCCAGGCTGAAGCGCACGACGGGAGCCGACGGCGGTACCGAGGAGCTCAGCGACCTTCACTTCCTCACAGCACGCAGGATCACGAACTTCGCGTTGCCCGCCACGGTTTCGCAGTTCCCGAATACCCGGCGGAGCTTTCCATGGTAGCCGAGGTGCCGATTGGCCACGACCCACAGCTCTCCGCCGGGCCGCAGCACCCGCCGCGCGCCGGTGAACATCCGCCAGGCGGTCTCGTCCGAGGTGGCCCGGTGGGCGTGGAAGGGCGGGTTGTTCAGGACCAGGTCGACGCTCGCGGTCGACAGCGGCGTGAGCGCGTCTCCGGCGACGAACTCGGCCTGCTCGTACCGCTCGACCGGGACGTTCTCGGCAAAGGTGGCGCGTGCTGAGGCGACGGCAGGGAACGACTCGTCGAGGAAGGTCAGTCTCGCGGCCGGATTCGCCACCGCCGCTGCGAGTCCGAGGACGCCGTTGCCGCAACCGAGGTCGACGACGCGCTCTGCTCCGCGTCTGACCGGCAGGTTCTCCAGCATGAAGCGCGTGCCGATGTCGAGCCGATCGGCGCAGAAGACGCCCGCGTAGTTGACCACCGTGCGCCCGGCGGCGGCGCCGAGATATTTATCCACAGGCAGTTGATAACGCAGCGGCCAGGGGTTCTCGGGTGCGCCGGGCTCGAGGGCCTCAGCCGGCCGTCCGGCGGGTGCGCTGAAGATCAAGCGGGCCTTGCGGACGGCGAGCGAGGTGCGCGTCGGCCCGACCAGCTGCTCGAACAACGTGAGCGTCGACGTGTGGATCTCGGTGGCCTTGCCGGTGCCGACGACCATCGAGTCCGGACGCAGCCGAGGTGCCAAGCGGTGTAGCTGGTCCTCAAGCAGCGCAAGGCTCTTCGGGATCCGCACGACGAGCACATCGATCCGCTCAGGCGGCTCGTCCTGCGTCGTAAGCACCTGCGCCAGCTGCGCGCCGGACGTACGGCTGGCGAGGTAGGAGTCCGTGATCAGCAGCGGGTGGCACGACTCGTCGAGCGTGACGAGCCCGCGCACGAGTTCACCGGTCCGGTCACCGAGTACGACAACCGTGCCCGTGAGGTCTACCGCTGTTTCGGCCAGGTGCCGGAGAACGTAGTCGTCCGCGGCATCGGGCGCGGGCCGGCTCTCGTCGGCTGGTGTCGTGCTCGTCATACGGTCGTCGCCTCTGCCGGACCTGCGATCTGCTTCGGCCGCCGGATGCGGGAGTAGGCGATGGCACCGGCGTAAGCCACCGTCGCCACAGTCATGATCCAGAAGCTAGTCGGCGCACCCGGGACGAACTGGGTCAGCACAAGGCCGATCCAGATGTCGGCCACGGCGAGCCCGGCCGAGAGGGCCAGGCCGGCGTACGGCCGGTCCGTCAGCAGGAGCGCGGTGCCGGCCGGTGCCGCGAGCAGCCCCAGTAGCAGCATCGAGCCGACGGCCTGGCTCGCTTCTCCGGCCGTGACGCCGATGAGTACCAGGAATCCATAGCTCAGGAGCCGGACCGGGACGCCGCGCGCCATGGCGACTGCCTCGTCGAGCGTGGCGAACAGCAGCGGGCGCGCGATCAGCAGCATGGCCAGGCTGACCGCCAGCCCGATGGCCAGCGCCGTCAGCGCCATGCCCGAGGACAAGCCGAGGATCGAACCGAACAGCACCTGCACGGTGGTCGTCCCTCCCTGGCCGCCCGATCCGGACTGGTTGGTGATGTAGAGCGTCATGAAGAACACGCCCAGCCCCAGGATCCACGCGAACACGTTGCCGATGACGACGTCGTCCGCGCGGCCTCTGCGGCCCAACGCGCCGAACAGCACCGCGACCAGGACGCAGCCCGCGAACAGGCCGACCCGCAGGTCGATGCCCAACGCGAGGGCGGCCAGAGCGCCGGTGAACGCCACGTGCGAGAGCGCGTCACCGGTGAACACCTGCGCCCGCAGCACCAGGAAGTAGCCCACCAGCCCGCAGGCCAGCGCGATTCCGGTGCCCGCCACGAACGCGGTGAGCATGTAAGAGTCCTGGAACACCGTTACGACGCCCCTTCCAGCACGCCGTGCGGCACCATCGGCGCGGGCTGCCGCCGGGTTCGGAGCGCTCGGACGAGCAGCGCGAGCAGGTAGCAGCCGAACGCGATGGTGGTGATGGTGAACCCGGTGCCCTGCTTGGCGAAGAACGCCCAGGCCAGTCCGAACCAGGTGGCCAGCGCGCCGATGACGACGCTGATCGCCAGGCCCAGCGCGGGTTTCGCGGTCAGTACCTGCGCCGTCGCGGCCGGCATGACCAGCAGCGCGAACACCAGCAGTGAGCCGGTGAACTGCGAGACCTCCGCCACCGTCGCCCCGAGCAGCACCAGGAACAGCGCGTTCATGGCCCGCACCGGGACGCCGCGCGCGGCGGCGACCGCGGGGTCGATCGAGACGAACAGCAACCGCCGGCCGATCGCGGCCATCACCGCGAGCACCACGGCCGCGACGGCCACCAGCACCAGCACGTCGGTCGAGGTGATCCCGAGGAAGTTGCCGAACAGGAAGTTGGCCGTGCTGTTCAGGAATCCGCCGTAGAGCTGCAGGAAGAGCGCGCCGAGGGCCAGCGCGAAGGCTTGCACCACCGCGATCAGTGCGGACGAGTGGGCGCGCTCGCCGACCGTGTCACCGGATCCGCTGCCCCGCGTGTAAAACGCGATCACCAGGGCCGCGCCGACGCAGAACCCGAAGTAGCCCAGCGTCGCGCTGAGGCCGGCGTAGACGGCGGCCGCCGCGCCCGGGAAGCCGGTGACCGCGATCGAGTGGCCGGCGAAGGACTGGCGTCGCAGCACCATGAACCAGCCGACGATCCCGGCCAGCACTGCGACGACCAGGCCGGCCCGGTAGGCGTTGAGCACCGACGGCAGCGACCAGAGCCATTCGACGTCGGTGATCGGGTTCCAGCTGAACTGCGGGTTCATCGACGGCGGACCTGCCGCCCCAGTCCGCGCGGCGCCGTCGGCGCGACGGCGTGCGTGTGGCCGGCGTGGTGCCGATCGCTGTGCAGCGCGGGCGCTTCCGGGCCGCCGACCACGACCAGCCGGCCGTCGGCGGTCTTGAGCACCTCGACCGGCGTGCCGTAGAGCCGGGTGAGCGTGTCGCCGGTGATGACCTCCTCGGCCGGGCCGGAGGCGGCGCCGCCGCTGACGATGTAGACGACCCGGTCCAGGTAGCTCAGGATCGGGTTGACGTCGTGCGCCACCATCACCACCGCCACGTCCTCGTGCCGGCAGATGCGGTGGATCAGCGCGGCCACGCCGGCCTGGTTCGGCAGGTCCAGCGAGTCGAGCGGCTCGTCGAGCAGCAGCAGCCGGGGTCGGCGCACCAGCGCCTGCGCGATCAGCAGCCGCTGCTGCTCGCCGCCCGAGCACTCGCCGATCGGCCGGTCCGCGTACGAGGTCGCGCCTACCAGCTCGATCACCTCGCGCACCCGCGCCTCCGCGGCCCGATGGCGGGCGCTCAGACGCGAAGCGAAGGGCATCGGTACGCCCCAGCGGTCCCCGTCGAGGCCGAGCCGCACCAGGTCGACGCCGCGGATGCGCAGTGAGCTGTCGAAGTTGCGCCGCTGCGGCAGGTAGCCGATCCGGTCGCCCGCGGCGCCCGGACGCTGCCCGAGCACGCTGACCTGGCCGGCCGCGGTCGGCAGGGTGCCGAGCAGCACCTTTATCATGGTCGACTTGCCTACGCCGTTGGGTCCGAGGACGGCGACGAACTCGCCCGGCCGCACGGTGAGGTCCACGCCGCTCCACAGCCGCCGGCCGCCCACCGCGACGGCGGCGTCGCGCAGTTCGACCACGGCGCCGGTGACCGGCGACACCTCGGTGTCCGATCGCTGCGTATCGGTGTTCCTCATCGGCTGATCTCTCCTCGCGCCTGTCGCTCACTCATGCCCGGTCGCCTCGGCCAGCGCCGCCTGCAGGCTGCGCAACTGCCCGGCCATCCACTGCTGGAAGGTGTCGCCGGCGGGGGAGAGGGTCTCGGTGACGGTCGTCACCGGAATGCCCTGCTGCCGGGCCGATGCGATCTGCGCCTGGATGTCCGGCGTGGAGTTCTGCGAGTTGTAGACGTAGACCTTGATCCGGCGGTCGGTGATCTGCTGGTCGATCGCGTTCTTGTCGGCGGCGGTCGGGTCGGCGCCCTCGCTGATGTCCTTGAGGAAGGAGGCCGGCGTGAGCAGGTCCAGCCCGAGGCTCTCGGCGAGGGGCGAGACGATGGACTCGGACGCGCCGATCGGCGTGCCCGCGTAGTCGGCTTTGATGGCGGCTTCGAGCTGGTTGTACTCGGCCAGCGCGGTGGTCTCGAACCAGGTCTTGCGCTCGGCGAAGTAGGACGCGTCAGCCGGGTCGATGCGCTGGTAGGAGGCGGTGATGGCGTCGATGACGGCGTACACGCTCGCGTGCGAGTACCACTGGTGCGGGTTGGCGTCGTCAGGCAGCCCGAGCACGTCGCCCACGGTGAGCACCGTGCGGGCGGAGCTGGGGTTCGCCGCGACCAGGCTCGGCGCCCAGGAACTGTCGTACCCGATGCCGTTCTGGATGAACAGCCGCGCGCTCGAGATGCGCAGCGCGTCCGCGGCGGTCGGCTCGTAGGAGTGCGGGTCGGTCTGCGGGTTCGAGATGAGCGAGACCGCGTCGACCTTGTCGCCGCCGAGCTGCGCGGCGATCGAGCCCCAGGAGTTCTCGGCCGCGACGACGTCGATCCGGCCGCGCCCGGCCGCGGAGGCCGAGCCCGGCGCGGTGGTCGCGCAGGCCGTCGTCGCCAGTCCCCCGGCCACCACCAGCGCCGCGAACGTGCGGGTGCGCCCCGGACCCCGGCGCGGCCCGTGGGCGCGACGTGCGGTCATGGCGGAGCCCCCATCTGGTGGTAATGAACATCATTTTAACCCTAGTAGCAGTCCCCACGATATCGACAATGGTTTTCATATGCAAAGGATCGTGCTCAGGCGGCGGATCCGGCCGGCCCGGGCGATAACCTGAGGCGGCCCGGGCCGCCGCCCGCCTATGCTGGTGGGCGTCATGTGCGCACAACGCCGGCCTGCCGCAGGCTCTTCCAGCACGGCCCCCGCGGGACCCGCGGCCGCCGCCCTCGCCGCTCTCCGCCCCCGCCTCGCCGAGCTCCCGCCGCGCGACGCGGCCCGGCTCCGGCGCCGGATAGAGGGCGCCCGCAAGGTGCGCAAACCGGAGGCGCTCGAGGCCATCGCCGCCGAGATCTCGGCGCAGATCGACGCCGCCATAGCCGGGCTCGCCTCCCGCGGCGCCGCCGTGCCGGAACTCCACTATCCGGAGAACCTGCCGGTCAGCGCCAAGCGCGCGGAGATCCTGGCCGCGATCCGGGATCACCAAGTGGTGATCGTCGCGGGCGAGACCGGCTCCGGCAAGACCACCCAGATCCCCAAGATCTGCCTGGAGCTCGGGCGCGGGGTGCGCGGCGTGATCGGGCACACCCAGCCGCGCCGGCTGGCCGCCCGCACCGTCGCCGAGCGCATCGCCCAGGAGCTGCGCACCGAGATCGGGCAGGTCGTCGGCTACAAGGTCCGGTTCACCGACAAGGGCGGCGCCGGCACCCTGGTCAAGCTGATGACCGACGGCATCCTGCTGGCCGAGCTCCAGCACGACCGGGACCTGCTCCAGTACGACACGCTCATCATCGACGAGGCGCACGAGCGCAGCCTCAACATCGACTTCATCCTCGGGTATCTCAAACAGCTGCTTCCGCGCCGCCCCGACCTCAAGATCATCATCACCTCGGCCACCATCGACCCGGAGCGCTTCGCCGAGCACTTCGCCGCCGCGGACGGCACGCCCGCCCCGATCGTCGAGGTCTCCGGCCGCACGTACCCGGTCGAGGTGCGCTACCGGCCCATCGTCGACCTCGAAGACCCCGACGGCGACCCGGACCGGGACCAGGTGCAGGCCATCTGCGACGCGGTCGGCGAACTGCAGGCCGAGGGCGAGGGCGACATCCTGGTGTTCCTGAGCGGAGAGCGGGAGATCCGCGACACCGCCGACGCGCTCGGCAAGCTCCAGCTCAGGCGCACCGAGGTCATCCCGCTCTACGCGCGCCTGTCCAGCGCCGAGCAGCACCGCGTCTTCCAGCCGCACGCCGAGCGGCGGGTCGTGCTGGCCACGAACGTGGCCGAGACCTCGCTCACCGTCCCGGGGATCAAGTACGTCATCGACCCGGGCACCGCGCGCATCTCCCGCTACAGCCACCGGCTCAAGGTGCAGCGGCTGCCGATCGAAGCGGTGTCGCAGGCCTCGGCGAACCAGCGCAAGGGACGCTGCGGGCGCACCTCGGACGGCATCTGCGTGCGGCTCTACTCGGAGGCCGACTTCCTGGCCCGGCCCGAGTTCACCGAGCCGGAGATCCTGCGCACGAACCTGGCCTCGGTCATCCTGCAGATGACCAACATCGGGCTCGGCGACATCGCCGGCTTCCCGTTCGTCGAGCCGCCGGACCGCCGCAACATCAAGGACGGCCTGGACCTGCTGCACGAGCTCGGCGCGATCGAGGCCGTGCAGAGCGACCACCAGCCGCGACTCACGCCCGTCGGCCGCAAGCTCGCGCGCATCCCGGTGGACCCGCGCCTGGCCCGCATGGTCATCGAGGCGGACCGCTCCGGCTGCCTGAACGAGATGCTCGTCATCGCCTCGGCGCTCTCCATCCAGGACCCGCGCGAGCGGCCGGTGGACAAGCAGACGCAGGCCTCGCAGTCGCACGCGCGTTTCGTGGACAAAGAGGCGCAGTCGGACTTCCTGACGTACCTCAAACTCTGGGACTACATCAAGGAGAAGCAGCGCGAGCTGTCCTCGAACCAGTTCCGGAAGCTGTGCAAGGGCGAGTACCTGCACTACCTGCGCATCCGCGAGTGGCAGGACCTGCACGCGCAGCTGCGCCAGTCCGTGCGCGACCTCGACGTCGTGCCGAACTCGGCCGTGGCCCAGCCGCAGGTCGTGCACCGGGCCCTGCTCGCGGGACTGCTCTCGCACATCGGCATGTACGAGCCGGAGAAGCGCGAGTTCATCGGAGCCCGCAACGCCCGGTTCGCCATCTTCCCCGGCTCGTCGCTGTTCAAGAAGTCACCGCGCTGGGTCATGGCCGCCGAACTGGTGGAGACGTCCCGGCTGTGGGGGCGGGTCGCCGCGCGGATCGAACCCGAGTGGATCGAGGAGCTCGCCGAGCACCTCGTCAAGCGCAGCTACAGCGAACCGCACTGGTCGAAGTCCGAGGAATCGGTGCTGGCCTACGAGAAGGTCACCCTCTACGGCATCCCGATCGTCGCCCAGCGCCGGATCAACTACGGCCGGATCGACCCGGAGCTCAGCCGCGAGCTGTTCATCCGGCACGCGCTGGTCTACGGCGAGTGGACCACGCGCCATCAGTTCTTCCACGACAACCGCAAGCTCCTGAAAGAGGTCGAGGAGCTGGAGAACCGCGCCCGGCGGCGCGGCATCGTCGTGGACGACGAGACCTTGTTCGACTTCTACGACCAGCGCGTGGGTCCCGACTGCGTCTCGGCCAAGCACTTCGACACCTGGTGGAAGAAGACCCGCGGCGAGCAGCCGGACCTGCTCTCGTTCGAGCGCTCCATGCTGGTCAACGAGGGCGCCGCGGCGGTCACCGAGGAGCAGTACCCGAACACGTGGCGCCAGGGCCGGCTGCGGTTCAAGCTCACCTACCAGTTCGAGCCCGGGGCCGACGCCGACGGCGTGACCGTGCACATCCCGCTGGCCGTGCTCAACCAGGTCGAGCCGGAGGGCTTCGACTGGCAGATCCCCGGGTTGCGCGAGGAGCTGGTGACCGAGCTGATCCGCTCGCTGCCCAAGCCGATCCGGCGCAGCTTCGTGCCCGCGCCCAACTACGCCAAGGCCCTGCTGGAGAAGCTGCCGGCGCACGCCGACGGACGCGGCTCGCTGCTCGACGGCCTCGAGCGGGAGATGCGCCGGATGGGCGCGCGCGATCTCGAGCGCCGGGACTGGGATCTGGACCGGCTGCCCGAGCACCTGACCATGACCTTCCGCATCGTCGACGAGCGCGGCCGCAAGCTGGCCGAGAGCAAGGACCTGGCGGCGCTCAAGGAACAGCTCAAGCCGAAGCTGCGCGAGGAGCTGTCTTCGGCGGCGGACGACCTGGAGCGCACCGGGATGCGCGGCTGGGAGGTCGGCGACGTTCCGCAGGTCTACGAACAACATCAACGCGGCGTGGCGCTGAAGGCCTATCCGGCGCTGGTGGACGAGGGCCAGACGGTCGGCCTCAAGCTGCTCGACACCCCGCAGGAGCAGGCCGACGCGATGCACCTCGGCGTGCGCCGGCTGCTGCTGCTCACGATCCCGTCACCGGTCAAGGCGATGCTCGCGGCCCTGGACAACAAGCAGAAGCTGGCTCTCGGCACGAACCCGTACGGCCCGGTTCCGCTGCTGTTCGAGGACTGCGTCGCGTGTGCGGCCGACTACCTGATGGATCAGGCCGGCGGGCCGGTCTGGGACGCGGCGGGCTTCGCCGTGCTGCGGGAGAAGGTGCGCGCGGATCTGGCCGAGACGGCCGAGAACGCGCTCGTCACCGTCGCCGACACACTCGCCGCCGCGCACGAGCTGGAGCGCCGGCTCAAGGGCACCGTGACGCTGGGGCTGCTGCCCTCGCTCACGGACGTGCGGACGCAGCTGGGCCGCCTGCTGGGCAAGGGGTTCATCTCCGCCACCGGCTACGAGCAGCTCAGGCACCTGCCGCGCTACCTGCGCGCGATCGGCTACCGGCTGGAGAAGATGGCGGACGATCCGTACCGCGACCAGTCGAACATGGCCAAGGTCGGGCAGCTCGAGCGGGAGTACGAGGACGCGCTCGCCCGGGTGCCGAAGGGCCGGCGGCCGAGCGCGGAGCTGCGTCAGGCGCGATGGCTGATCGAGGAGTACCGGGTGTCCTTGTTCGCCCAGCAGATGGGCACGGCGACCACGGTCTCGGAGAAGCGGATCCGCAAGCTGCTGGCGTGACGGGCTCCATACGGTGCCGGACACGCCGGGGACCGGGGTGGGCACCCGGTACGGCAGTCCGCCTGGGTAGCGGGACGGACTGCCGTTCGCGGCGGAAACCGGTCGGCGCCAGGCGCCGCCGGTACGTCTTGTGCGGGGCTCTTCAGCCTTCGCGCTGGGCCGGGATACCGGCCAGCAGGGCCCGCACCTCGGCCTCGCGGTAGCGCCGATGCCCGCCCAGCGTGCGGATCGACGTGAGCTTGCCGGCCTTGGCCCACCGGGTGACCGTCTTGGGGTCCACACGGAACATCGTGGCAACCTCGGCCGGGGTCAGCAGCGGCTCAGCGTCGGGCGTGCGCGCGGTCATGAGCGGCTTCCTCCATCTCCATGGTGAACGGCCCGCCAGGGCCGATTCGGCAGGATCCTCCCCGATGGTCCGTCATGCCGTCTGGTGCAAGGTCGGGCGTGCCGGTAATCGGACGAACGGCTTGTCGTTCAAGAACTAGAACTACACCATCCGGGCCCGCTTGGCCGCGAACTCTATGAAATCGATACATAGAAGAGGCAAATCACTGGAAGCAGGCAGAAGTGGCGAGGCGCCCATTTGCGGACAGTGGCGACATGGTGACTTTTCGTCATGCACCCGCCGGAACGTCGCCACAGAGGGCGGGGCGGCCATAGCAGACGTGTCCACTGTACCGACTTGAAACCGAACGATATTGGATCATGGCTGGGCGCGACAAGACCCTTGCGGCGGCCCCTCGGCGGACCCGAGGATCTAGTCTGGTCCCACCGGCGGCCCAGGAGACCCCTGATGTCCGCCGTATCAGGCGAAAGCGCCCAAGTCTCGACGAGGAGACCCCTTCGACATGAGCACCTTCTCCCCCTTCCAGTCCGGCGGACCCGAGCAGGTCATGTACTGCCACGACGAGCCGTCCGGGCTGCGTGCCATCATCGCAGTGCACTCCACCGCCCTCGGCCCCGCGCTTGGCGGCACCCGCTTCTACCCGTACGCCGACGAGGACGAGGCTCTCGCCGACGTGCTGAACCTGGCGCGCGGCATGGCGTATAAGAACGCGTTGGCCGGGCTCGACCTCGGCGGCGGCAAGGCGGTGATCCTCGGAGATCCGTCCACTGACAAGACCGAGGCGCTGCTGCGCGCCTACGGCCGCTTCGTCCAGTCCCTCGGCGGCCGCTACTTCACCGCCTGCGACGTCGGCACGTACGTGGCCGACATGGACATGGTCGCCCGCGAGTGCTCCTTCGTCACCGGCCGCTCCCCGGAGAACGGCGGAGCCGGCGACTCCTCGATCCTGACCGCCTTCGGCGTCTACCAGGCGATGCGCGCCTGCGCCGAGGACCGCTGGGGCGAGGCCACCCTGCGCGGCCGGCGGGTGGGCATAGCCGGCGTGGGCAAGGTCGGCCGGCACTTGATCGAGCATCTGAACGGCGACGGCGCCGAGATCGTGGTCACCGACACGGCCGCGGCCGCCCTCGACTGGGTGCGCCGCAGCCACCCCGATGTACGGATAGCGGACAGCACGGACGACCTGCTGGCCGACGAGCTCGACGTCTACGCGCCGTGCGCGCTCGGCGGGGCGCTCAACGACGAGACCGTGCCGCGGCTCGCCGCCTCGATAGTCTGCGGCGCGGCGAACAACCAGCTCGCCCACGCCGGGATCGACAAGACCCTGGCCGAGCGCGGCGTGCTCTACGCGCCGGACTACCTGGTCAACGCCGGCGGCGTGATCCAGGTCGGCGACGAGGCCGCCCACCTGCACGAGGGCGGGTTCAGCTTCGACCGGGCCCGGGCCAGGGCCGCCGGGATCTTCGAGACCACCCGGGAGATCCTGCGCCGGTCCAAGGCCGACGGGGTCCCCCCGGCCGCCACCGCCGACCGCCTCGCCGAGGAACGCATGCGCGCGGTGGGACGCCTGCGCGGGATCCTGCTTCCGGGCTAGCGGCCGCGCCGCGGCGCCCGGCGGCGCGTGGTGGAATCGACCATCAGCACGGAAGCCATGTATCCTCAACCGAGGTATCGAGTCCCCGCGCAGGAGAAGTTTCGGCCCCCTGCCGTACCGATTCGTCGCGGAACCAGGTACCTTTAGCTGTGTGACCGGTCTAGCGATCCCCACGTGAGGCATCGGTCACGCCAGTGACTGTGTCGTTGATCGTTGTCGAGACCCGGGGCCGTGCGAAACGCCCCGTCGTTGAGGGGGTCGAGCCATGGGGCGCGGCCGGGCCAAGGCCAAGCAGACCAAGGTCGCTCGCCAGCTGAAGTACCAGCCGGCCGGTGACCTGGACCGTTTGCGGTCAGAGCTGGGCGTAAATGATCCGCCGTCGAGGAGCAATGGTTCTCGCGACCACGAGCCCGACGACCGCTACGCGGCCTACGCGGATTATGACGAAGACGCCGAAGATGAGGATGAGGACGACGACGAGGATGACGAGGGCGACTCGTATCCTCATCGTTGATCCTGCGGTCTGCGCCGACGAGGTGAGCCTCGAAGCAGACCGCAGCCCGCACCATTTCTGAGGTCGGTGGGACCTGCGTGAAGGGTGCGCCGGACGGTTGAACCGTCCGGCGCACCTTTTCGTGGCTCTTCGGGCATCCGAGCGGGTGAGCAGACCATCCGTCGTTACGACAAACCGTCGGTCTCCCGGCCCTGTCCTCACCCGAATGGCGGACAGGGCACCGAACCTGGCCGACTCGGAACCGGGCCCGGCGCCCGCCATCGCGGACGCCGTCGCCCCCTCATGCTTCCGCGCGCCTCGCTCAGGCGGCGTAGTCGCCGGTCAGCAGCGCCGAGCCGGCGGCGTGGGCGTGCTCGCCCGGCACGATCTCGCCGAGCACCCAGGCCCGCTGGCCCAGCGCCTCGAGCTCGCGCAGCGCGGCGTCGGCCTGCCCGGCCGGCAGCACGGCCACCATGCCGACGCCCATGTTCAGCGTCTTCTCCAGCTCCAGCCGATCGATCCCGCCGACCTCGCCGACCGTCTGGAACACCGCAGCCGGCGTCCAGGACGAGCGCTCCAGCCGGGCGTGCAGCCCGGCCGGGATCACCCGGGCCAGGTTGGCGGCCAGGCCGCCGCCGGTCACGTGCGCGAAGGTGTGGATCTCGAACCGGCGGGCCAGCTCCAGGCAGGCCTTCGCGTAGATCTTCGTCGGCTCCAGCAGCTCCTCGCCGAGCGAGCGTCCGAAATCCGGAACCTGGCGGTCCAGCGCCCAGCCGGCCTGGTTCAGCAGCACGTGCCGCACCAGCGAGTAGCCGTTCGAGTGCAGGCCCGAGGAGCCGATCGCCAGCACCGCGTCGCCGGCGCGCACCCGGTCCGGACCGAGCAGCTCGTCCGCCTCGACCACACCGGTGGCCGCCCCGGCCACGTCGTACTCGTCCGGGTCGAGCAGCCCGGGGTGCTCGGCCGTCTCTCCGCCGATCAGGGCGCAGCCGGCCTGCACGCACGCCTCGGCGATGCCGCGCACGATCGCGGCGACCCGCTCCGGCACCACCTTGCCGACGCAGATGTAGTCCGTCATGAACAGCGGCTCGGCCCCGCACACGACCAGGTCGTCCACGACCATGCCGACCAGGTCGAAGCCGATCGTGTGGTGCACGTCGAGCTGCTGCGCCAGGGCCACCTTGGTGCCCACGCCGTCGGTGGAGGTGGCCAGCAGCGGCCGCCGGTACCGGGTGAGCGCGGAGGCGTCGAACAGGCCGGCGAAGCCGCCGAGCCCGCCCAGCACCTCGGGGCGGGCGGTCTTGGCCACCCACTCCTTCATCAGCTCCACGGCCCGGTCTCCGGCCTCGATGTCCACTCCGGCGGCGGCATAGGTCGCGCCGGCGCGCGCGTTGTCGTTCACGGATCGGGCCTTTCGGGGCCGGGGGCGGACGCGGGGTCCGTCAGGGGCGGGCGAGCGGGGAGGCGGCGGAGGCCGGCACCTCGAGCAGGTGCTTGCCGAGACGCTCCGGATCGGGCAGCTCCACCGGGTAGACGCCGTCGAAGCAGGCGCGGCACAGCCGGTCGGCCGGGATGGTGGTGGCCTCGATCATCCCGTCGAGGGAGATGTAGCCGAGCGAGTCCGCGCCCATCGAGTGCGCGATCTCGTCCACCGAGAGCCCGTTGGCGATCAGCTCGGCCCGGGTGGCGAAGTCGATTCCGTAGAAGCACGGCCACTTGACCGGGGGCGCGGAGATGCGCAGGTGGATCTCGGCCGCCCCGGCCTCGCGCAGCATCTTGATCACGGCGCGCTGGGTGTTGCCGCGCACGATCGTGTCGTCGACCACGACCAGCCGCTTGCCCTCGATCACCTCGCGCAGCGGGTTGAGCTTGAGCCGGATGCCGAGCTGGCGGATGGTCTGGCTCGGCTGGATGAAGGTGCGTCCCACGTAGGCGTTCTTGACCAGGCCGTGTCCGAACGGGATGCCGGACTGCTCGGCGTAGCCGATCGCGGCCGGGGTGCCGGACTCCGGGGTGGGGATGACCAGGTCGGCCTCGACCGGGTGCTCGACCGCGAGGCGGCGGCCCATGGCCAGGCGGGAGGCGTTGACCGAACGGCCGGCGATGGAGGTGTCCGGCCGGGCCAGGTAGACGTACTCGAAGACGCAGCCCTTCGGCTCGGGCTCGGCCCAGCGCTGCGAGCGCAGCCCGTCCTCGTCGATGACCAGCAGCTCACCCGGCTCGACCTCGCGGATGAAGGTGGCGCCGACGATGTCCAGGGCCGCGGTCTCGCTGGCCACCGCCCAGCCGCGCTCGAGCCGGCCGAGCACGAGCGGCCGGATGCCCTGCGGGTCGCGGGTGGCGTAGAGCGTGGTCTCGTCCATGAAGACCAGCGAGAAGGCGCCGCGCAGCTGCGGCAGCACCTGCAGTGCCGCGTCCTCGAGGCTGAGCTCGGAGCGGCTGGCCAGCAGGTCGGTCATCAGGTCGCTGTCCGAGGTGGCGCCGCGGTCCTTGCCGAGCACCTCCCCGTTCGCGCGGGCCGCGTCGACCAGCTCGCCGAGCTCGGCGGTGTTGGTCAGGTTGCCGTTGTGCCCGAGGGCTATCGCCCCGTGCGGGGTGCCCCGGAAGGTCGGCTGGGCGTTCTCCCAGACCGAGGAGCCGGTGGTGGAGTAGCGGGTGTGGCCGACGGCCAGGTAGCCGCGCAGCGAGCCTAGCGTCTCCTCGTCGAAGACCTGGGAGACCAGGCCCATGTCCTTGTAGACGAGGATCTGGCTGCCGTTCGACGCGGCGATGCCGGCCGACTCCTGTCCGCGGTGCTGCAGGGCGTAGAGGCCGTAGTAGGCCAGCTTCGCGACCTCCTCGCCCGGTGCCCAGACACCGAACACGCCGCAGGCGTCGTTAGGGTGCTTGTCTTCGCCGGGGAGTATGTCGTGGGTCAGTCGTCCATCTGGCCGCTTCACTGCTTCAGTCTACGTCATGGCCGCGGGTGTCCGATCAGTCGTTGAGAAGGCCCGGAGGGCTCCGGAGCCGCCTGGGACGCGTGCGGCCCCGGTCCGCGCGGGGAGCGCGTACCGGGGCCGAACGGTGCCGGGTCGGTGCAGGGCCGATCAGGTCAGCCGGCGGCCACGGCCACGATCAGGGCGGTGCCGTTGTGCTGTCCGGCGACGGAGCCGGTGCCGACCGTGCCGGGGAGGGCGAAGGCCCGCCAGCCCTGCCACGTGCCGTTGGTGTTGCGCACATCGGACTCGTAGGCGCCGCTGGTGGTGACGATCTCGCACAGGGCCGTGCCGTTGGGCAGGGCCGCGCTGGAGATCTGGGCCGCCCCGGATCCGATCTGCGTCCACGTGGTGGTCGCCCAGGATCCGTTGGCCTTGCGTATCAGGAGCTTCGCCAGGCCGGTGGAGGTGACTTCGGTGAACTGGGTGGAACCGTCGGGCATGCCGGCGATGCCGGCGGCCTTGACGGTGATGCCCGATTGGGCGAGCGTCTGCCAGCCTCGCCAGGTGCCGTTGGTGTAGCGGATGTCGTACAGCAGCTTGCCCGCGGTGGTGACGGCGGCGATCTGGCTGGTGCCGTCGGGCATGGCGGTGATGACTGCCTGGGCCACGCCGCTGGAGCTGGTGGGGTTGGTCCATCCGGCCTGCCAGGTGCCGCTCGCCTTGCGGATGTTCTGGAGGATCTTGTGGGTCGAGGTGACCTCGATGATCTGGGTGGAGTCGTCCCGCATGCCGGCGATGCTCACCCATTTCACCGTGGTGCCCGGTTGCGCGAGGGCGTGCCAGCCCTGCCAGGTGCCGGCGGCGTTGCGGATGTCGAGCTCGACGACGCCCGAGGTGGTGACGGCGACGAGTTGGGCGGTGCCGTTGGGCAGGGCGGTGATCGCCGCTTGGGCGATGCCGGTGAGGCCGGCCGGGGTCGGCCACGGCGGGGTCTGCGAGGTGCCGCCGGTCGAGCGGGTGCCGATCTCCAGGGTTCCGGCGGGGGGAGCGGTGGTGGTGAACGAGCTCGTGGTGCTCGCGGTGTGCCCGCCCGCGTCCGTCACCGTCTCGGTGATCTTGTAGGTGCCGGCCTTGGCGTAGGTGTGCGCGGTCGACCAGGTGCCGTCGTGATTGTCGATGCCGGGCACTGCCGGAGTGCCGTCACCGAAGCTGAAGCTGGCACCGGTGAGGTTCCAGGAGTCTGTGGAGCCGACAGACGAGGCGATCACGGAGGTTTCGGTGAGGGGCACGCCGTGCGCGTCGCCGCTTGTGCTCAGCTTCTGCTTCGCCACCAGCGGCGCCGCCGGAACCACGTTGATGATTGTGCGGACGTATGAGGCGTTCAAAGCTACGCCGTTGGGCGCCACGACGATAGCCCAGATCGTGTGGTCCCCCAGCGTGCTGAGCGACGCGGTGTAAGTCCCGTTCGCGCCCAGGGTGGTGGCCAACGGTTCGTTGTTGTCCTCGAACTCGTACGTGAGCGGGTATGACCAGGTGTCAGTCTCGGC
This sequence comes from Actinospica robiniae DSM 44927, assembly GCF_000504285.1. Classification (NCBI taxonomy): domain Bacteria; kingdom Bacillati; phylum Actinomycetota; class Actinomycetes; order Catenulisporales; family Actinospicaceae; genus Actinospica; species Actinospica robiniae. Next base: position 6,018,845 of record NZ_KI632511.1, read on the forward strand.
GGGTTGCAGTGTGACCGCGCCGCCCACCGGGGCCTGCGTCGCCGAGGCGATGAGCTTTGTGGTCGCCGGCATCAGCGGGTCCTGCAATTCCACGGCGCCGCGGTCGTAGTAGTCGTAGGGGCCGACGCCGGTGGGCTTCACCAGCGGGTCGAGGACGCGCGGGTCTCCGTTGAAGTCGACCGGCTGCTCGTCCACGGCGGCGGAGTCCGCCGAGTTGACGGCCGGCGATCCCTCGTTCGCGACCGTGCCCGCGAGGCTGTTGTCGTCGTGCTGCCCCTGCCCGGTCACGGCGTAGAGCGCACTGGCCGTCGGGTAGGCCGCACCGGCCCAGTCGTAGGCAGCGGATCCGCCGGCGTAGACGTCGTTGTAGTCCGACGTCGTGCCAGGCGCGGAGCTCGCGTCGACGAGGAGGCCGTATGACTGCGGGGGAGCCACGCAAGTGTTGTAGGTGCTGTCGATGATGTTGTTCTCGAGGCTCGTGCCGACGGCCGAGCCCGTGACCGATACAGACTGACCGCAGCCGCCGATCGTGTTGCCGGTCACTGCGGTGTTGCTCGCGCCGACGATCGAGACGTTGTTCGGGCCGGTTGCGACGAGCACGTCGTTGGTCAGGACCGTGCCGTCGGCGCCGCCGTCGACCACAACGGATGACATGAGTCTCGAGTCGAGCACCGTCACTTCCGCCGCGGAGTCGGTGACGTGCAGCGCAGGCCCGGTCGCGCCCGTCGACAGGTTGAACGCGTCGTGGGTGAACGTGACATTCGACCCGCCGGCGACGACGGCGTCGCCGCCGGCGCCCGACAGCATCCTGATATTCTCGACTCGGATGTCGCTGGCGCCGGACAGGTCGAGCCCCAATGCCGCTCAGCGTAGTGGGATCATGCTTGTGACCTGTGTGTTCGTGCGGTGATTGGTGGGGCGTTACGGTCGGGGGGTGTCGCATAGTGCTGTGGAGGGCCTGTCGGGCCGTTTGACGGATCATGTGTCGGTCGGGTTGTTGGCGGCGGCGGTGCCGCGTGTGGTGATCGATGACGCGGTGGCGGAGTTCGGCAGGGGTGCGAAGCGGGCGGATGCGAAGCTTCCGGCGCATGTCATGGTGTATTTCGCGATGGCGATGGCGTTGTTCGCGGACGAGGACTATCAGGAGGTCCTGACCCGGTTGACCGAGGTCCTGAAGGATTGGGGGCGTTGGGACGCCGGGTGGGAGTGTCCCGGGTCGGGCGGGATCACCCAGGCGCGCAAGCGTCTGGGTTCTGACGTGGTCCGGGAGGTGTTCGAGCAGGTTGCGCAGCCGGTGGCGGGGATGCTGACGCGGGGGGCGTGGCTGGCGGGCAGGCGGATGGTCTCGATCGACGGGTTCGAGTGGGATGTGCCGGACAGTGCGGCGAACGCGGGGTACTTCGGGTACGCCGGTTCGGGCGGCAACCGGTCGGCGTTCCCGAAGATGCGGGTGGTGACGTTGGTCGAGTGCGGCTCGCGGGCTCCGATCGGCGCGGACGCGGGGCCGTGCGGCGGCAAGGGCAGCGGGGAGCAGTCCGCGGCGCGTCGGCTCTACCGGTTCCTCGACCAGGACATGCTGTTGTTGGCCGATCGCAACTTCTACTCGTTCGCCGACTGGTGTCAGGCGTCGCAGACGGGTGCTGAGCTGCTGTGGCGCCTGGGTGACACGATTGCGCTGCCGCTGGTCGCCAAGCTCGGGGACGGCTCGTACACCTCGGTGGTGTTCGCGTCGCGTACCTCGGCGAAGGTCCGTGAGCAGGTCCTGGCGGCGGCTCGGGCGGGGGCGGATCTGGAGGAGTTCGAGGATCGCGCGCGGCTGGTTCGGGTGGTGGAGTACGAGGTGGCGGACCGGGGCACCGCTGGGGAGCGGGAGCTGTTTTGCCTGCTGACGACGCTGCTGGATGCGCGCAGTGCCCCGGCCGCGCTGCTGGCGGCGGGATATCACGAGCGGTGGGAGCACGAGCAGGCGAACGCGCAGGCCAAGACGGTTCTACGGGGACCGGGGAAGGTCATGCGGTCCCAGAGCCCTGACATGGTGATCCAGGAGCTCTACGGCTACCTGCTCACCCACTATGCGATCAACTCCCTGATCTGTCGGGCCGCGACCGAGGCGGACATCGACCCGGACCGGGTGAAGTTCACCAACGCGGTCCGCATCATCCGCCGCCGGATCGATGATCCGGCGGCCTTTTCCCCCTGAGGGCCTGGCGGCCCTGCTCGAGCGGTTCAACACGGAGATCACCGCACCGCGCGAGCTGCATCGCGAGCGGCGCCACCGTTCCTACCCGCGCGTGGTCAAACGGGCACGTCACAACCAGTACGCCGTGAAGAAGGCCACTGATGTCGGGGTACGCCACGCCGGGCCGCCGACCCTACGCATCGCCAACCTCCCGCCGGCACGCCAAGTGCTGCATCCGGGACGGATCAGCACGGGAAACCTCGAACTCACCGCATGATCAATCTACCGTGAGCGGCATTGGGTCGAGCCCGGTCGCCACCGCACCCTTGAGGAAGGTCTCGTTCACTCCCGCCACGGCGTTGCCGTCGAACACGATCGGCTCGGACGCGGTACCGGAGCGGGTGATCGTCGTCGCGGCGTACGTGCCTGCGACGATGTTGACGACGTCGCCCGGGTCGGCGATGTCCGCGGCGGCCTGGATCGTGCAGAAGGGCGCCGCGCTGGTGCCGCTGCCCGCGTCGGTGCAGCTGGAGTTCGTGTTGTTGACGTACAGCGTGTTCTGGCCGTCGGCAGTCGCCGCGACGGGCGCCAACGAGGCTGTAGCGATGAGCGCCGCCGCGGACGCGGCGATGCTTCGAGAACGCATGTCCCCCCACCTCTTATTCTGTTGTGCAGCCTGGCATCCCGCACGGGAAACCAGAGCCCAGATTAACCCCGGGCATCTCGCCGTACAACGAGGAAAGCCGCCCCTACGGCAGTTGTTACACGTGCGGTTACAACGGCAGATGTTCGCTCAGGTCGCTACGCGGGCCGGACGCCGAGATCCGGCCGTCGGCGACCGCGTCCGCCCAGCTGATCGTGCCGTCGGCCAGGCCCAGCCAGGTCGGCGCGTCCGTCTCGACGATGTTGGGCGGGGTGCCCCGGGTGTGCCGGGGCCCTTCGACGCACTGCACCGCCACGTACGGCGGCACGCGCAGCTCGACGCTGCGGCCCGGGACCTTGGCGGCGAATGCGCGCACTGATTCCCGGACCGCGGCGGCGAGCTCCTTGTCCATCCCCTCGGACCTACCCGGCCGGCCTCAGCCGAACAGCTTCGGGAAGGTCCCGGTCCAGGCCTCGCGCAGCTCGGCGAGCGGAACGGAGAACTGGTCCTGCACCTCGAGGGCGTCGCCGTCCACCACGCCGATCCGGGCCACCGGCACGTTGCGGAAGACGCACATGTCGGTGAACCGCTTCTCCTCGCTGCGCGGCACGGCCACCACGGCTCGGCCGGCCGACTCGGCGAACAGCTCCACGAACGGGTCGAGCTCGCCCGGCAGCACCACCCGGGCGCCCTTGCCGCCGCGGATGCAGGACTCGGCCAGGGCCTGCACCAGGCCGCCGTCGGACAGGTCGTGCGCGGCCGAGAGCATGCCGTCGCGCGAGCCGGCCACCAGGATCTCGGCCAGCTGACGCTCGCGCTCCAGGTCCACCCGCGGCGGCAGTCCGCCGAGGTGGTCGTGCACCACGTGCGCCCATTCGGAGCCGCCGAACTCGTCGCGGGTCTCACCGACCAGCAGCAGCACCTCGCCGTCGGTCTCGAAGGCGGAGCGGGTGCGCCGGGCCACGTCGTCGATCACGCCGAGCACGCCCACGACGGGGGTCGGGTGGATCGCCTCGGCGCCGGTCTGGTTGTAGAACGAGACGTTGCCGCCGGTGACCGGGGTGCCGAGCACCTGGCAGGCGTCGGTCAGACCGCGGCAGGCCTCGGCGAACTGCCACATCACCTCGGGGTCCTCGGGCGAGCCGAAGTTGAGGCAGTTGGTCACCGCGAGCGGCGTCGCGCCGGTCGCGGCCACGTTCCGGTAGGACTCGGCCAGGGCCAGCTGCGCGCCGGTGTACGGGTCGAGCTTGGCGTAGCGGCCGTTGCCGTCGGTGGACAGCGCGATGCCCAGGCCCGAGTCCTCGGAGAGCCGGATCATGCCGGAGTCCTCGCCGTGGGCCAGCACCGTGTTGCCGCGCACGCGGTGGTCGTACTGCTCGAGCACCCAGGTCTTGTCGGCCAGGTTGGGGCTGGCGACCATGCGCAGCAGCGTCTCGCGCAGCTGCTCGCCGGTGGCGGGCCGCTCCAGCCGGGCCGCGTCCGGGGCGTCGGCCTGCAGCGCGTCCTGCCAGTCCGGGCGGTGGTACGGCCGCTCGTAGACAGGGCCCTGATGCGCGAGGGTGCGCGGGTCCACGTCCACGATCGTCTCGCCGTGCCAGGTCATCCGGAGCCGGCCGGTGTCGGTGACCGTGCCGATCACGGTGGCGGTCACGTCCCACTTCTCGCAGATCTCGAAGAAGCGCGGCAGGTTCTCCGGCGTGACGACCGCCATCATCCGTTCCTGCGACTCGCTCATCAGGATCTCTTCCGGCACCAGCGTCGCGTCGCGCAGCGGTGCGAGGTCGAGCCGCACGTCCATGCCCCCGGTGCCGGCCGCGGCCAGCTCCGTGGTGGCGCAGGACAGTCCGGCCGCGCCGAGGTCCTGGATGCCGGTGACGAGGTCCTCGGCGTAGATCTCCAGGCAGCACTCGATCAGGACCTTCTCCATGAACGGGTCGCCCACCTGGACGCTGGGCCGCTTGGAGGGCTTGTCCTGGTCGAAGGTCGCGCTGGCGAGCACCGAGGCGCCGCCGATGCCGTCGCCGCCGGTGCGCGCGCCGAAGAGCACCACCTGGTTGCCCGGCCCGTCGGCCTTGGCCAGCTTGATCTCGCTCTTGCGCAGCACGCCCACGGACAGCGCGTTCACGAGCGGGTTGCCGGAGTAGCAGGCGTCGAACACGACCTCGCCGCCGATGTTCGGCAGGCCGAGCGAGTTGCCGTAGCCGCCGACGCCGCGCACCACGCCGGGCAGCACCCGGTGGGTGTCGGCGGCGTCCGCCGGGCCGAAGCGCAGCGGGTCGAGCACCGCGATCGGGCGGGCGCCCATGGTCAGGATGTCGCGCACGATGCCGCCGACGCCGGTGGCCGCGCCCTGGTAGGGCTCGACGTAGGACGGGTGGTTGTGCGACTCGATCTTGAAGGTGACGGCGAGGTCCTCGCCCACGTCCACGACGCCGGCGTTCTCGCCCGGGCCGACGAGCAGGAAGTCGACGTCGGGGGCGCGCTCGCTGAACTGGCGCAGGTGCACCTTGGAGGACTTGTAGGAGCAGTGCTCGGACCACATCACCGAGTACATGGCCAGCTCCGAGGAGGTCGGCCGGCGGCCGAGGATCTCCCGGATGCGCGCGTACTCGTCGTCCTTGACCCCGAGCGCGGCGTAGGGCTGCTCGGTCTCGGGGGTCGCGCTCGCGCGCTCGACGGTGTCGGCCTGGTAGGAGTGCTCGGACATCAGGCGGTCACCAGCTCGGAGTCGATCAGCCGCTGCAGGACGGAGGTGAAGAAGGCCAGGCCGTCGGTGGCCGGGCCCGGGTAGGGGCCGGTCAGCTCGTCCACGGCGTGCTCCGGGTGCGGCATCAGGCCCACCACGTTGCCGGCCGCGTTGGCGACGCCGGCGATGGCGCGGGCCGAGCCGTTCGGGTTGTCCAGGTAGCGGGCCACGATGCGGCCGGTGGCCTCGAGCTCGTCCAGGGTCCGCTCGTCGGCGGTGAACTTGCCCTCGCCGTTCTTGATCGGGATCAGGATCTCCTGGCCGACCTTGTAACCGCTCGTCCAGGCCGTGTCGGCGGACTCCACCGACAGCCGCACGTCGCGGTTGACGAAGAGCATGCCGTCGTTGCGGATCAGGGCGCCGGGCAGCAGGTGCGACTCGCACAGCACCTGGAAGCCGTTGCAGATGCCGAGCACGGGCATGCCCTCGTGCGCGGCCGCGATCACCGACTCCATCACCGGGGAGAACCGGGCGATGGCGCCGCAGCGCAGGTAGTCGCCGTAGGAGAAGCCGCCGGGCAGGACGATCGCGTCCACCCCGTGCAGGTCGGCGTCGCGGTGCCAGAGCGAGACGGGCTCGGCTCCGGCGATCCGCACCGCGCGCAGCGCGTCCGCGTCGTCCTGCGTGCCGGGGAAGGTGACGACGCCGATGCGGGCCGGCATCAGTCCTCCACCCGCACTCGGTACTCTTCGATCACGGTGTTGGCCAGCAGCTTCTCGGCCATTTCGCGGACCCGGGCGAGCGCGGCCTCGTCGGCCTCGCCCTCCAGTTCCACCTCGAAGCGCTTGCCCTGGCGGACGTCGACGACCCCGTCGAAGCCCAGGCGCGGCAAGGCGCGATGGACGGCCTGACCCTGCGGGTCGAGGATTTCCGGCTTCAGCATGACGTCTACCACGACGCGTGCCATGAACGCTCCCGGTGTCGTGATCACACACGTCCGCGTGTGATCGCAGTTGGCGGTTCCTCTAGGGTACCCGGGCGGGAGCGGTGCCCCCGCCCGGTCGCCGATCACGCCAGGTCAGACAGGTAGCGCGAGGCGCCGTGGCTACCGGAAGACCTCTCCGGTGAGCTTCTGGTAGGCCTCCGCGTAGCGGGCCCGGGTCCGCTCGACCACCTCGTCCGGCAGCGGCGGCGGGGCCTCACCGGAGTGCCGGTCCCAGCCGGAGGCGGGCGAGGTGAGCCAGTCGCGCACGTACTGCTTGTCGAACGAGGGCTGCGCGTGGCCGGGCTCCCACTCGTCGGCCGGCCAGAACCGGGAGGAGTCCGGCGTGAGCACCTCGTCGGCGAGCACCACGGTGCCGTCGGCGCGGCGGCCGAACTCGAACTTGGTGTCGGCCAGGATCAGGCCGCGCGCGGTCGCGATCTCGTCGGCCCGGCGGTAGACGGCCATGGTCAGGTCGCGGATCTCGGCGGCCAGTTCGGCGCCGACGCGTTCGGCCGTCTGGGTGAAGTCGATGTTCTCGTCGTGCTCGCCCACCGCGGCCTTGGCCGCCGGAGTGAAGATCGGATGATCGAGCCGGGAGCCGTCCACCAGGCCCGGCGGCAGCGCGATCCCGCAGGCGGTGCCGTGCTCGCGGTACTCGGCCAGGCCCGAACCGGTCAGGTAGCCGCGCGCGACGCACTCGATCTCGATCATCGCCAGTCGCTCGCAGAGCATGCTCCGCCCGGAGAGCGCGTCCTGGTGATCGCGAAGTTCCACGGGGAACATCGCCGGATCGGTGGTCACCAGGTGGTTGGGAACCAGGTCGGCCAGCTGCTCGAACCACCACAGGCTCAGCTGGGTGAGGATCCGGCCCTTGTCCGGGATCGGGGTCTGCAGCACGTAGTCGTAGGCGGAGATCCGGTCGGAGGCGACCAGCAGGAGCTTGCCGTCCACCTCGAACAGCTCGCGCACCTTGCCGGAGCCGAGGTGCCGCACGCCGGGGACGCCGGAGAGGCCGTCGCCGGCGCTCACCGGAGTTCCGCCAGCTTCTCGAACATCCCGTCCAGGCGCTCGACGAAGCGCTCCGGGCGGCAGACCAGGTCGAGCCGGGCCTCGTCGATCTCCAGGTTCGCGGCCGCGGCCTCCTCGCGCAGGGTCTCGCGGAACGGCCGGCCGGTCTCCCAGGTCTTCATGGCCGCGCGCTGGGTGAGCGGGTAGGCCTCGTTGTCGCGCTCCAGGCCCATCTCGATCAGCTCGAGCAGCACGGTGGAGGTGTAGATCAGGCCGCCGGTGGACTCGAGGTTGGCCTTCATCCGCTCCTTGTCCACCACCAGTCCCTCGACCAGACGAATAGTCAGATTAAGTAGATAGTCCAGCGCGATGGCGGCGTCCGGCAGCGCGATCCGCTCGGTCGAGGAGTGCGAGATGTCCCGCTCGTGCCACAGCGGGATGCCCTCCATCACCGGCACCACCTGCGCCCGCACCACCCGGGCCATGCCGGCGATGCGCTCGGAGACGATCGGGTTCTTCTTGTGCGGCATCGCCGAGGAGCCCTTCTGGCCCTTGCCGAAGGCCTCGGACAGCTCCCGCACCTCGGTCCGCTGCCCGTGCCGCACCTCGAGCGCGATGGCCTCGAGCACCGTGGCCATGATCGCCAGCGCGCCGACCCACTCGGAGATCCCGTCCCGCAGCACCACCTGCGTGGACACGTCCGCGGCCCGCAGGTTCAGCTTCTCGGCGACGTACTGCTCCACCGCAGGGTCGATGTTCGAATAGGTGCCGACCGCGCCGGAGATCGCCATCACCCCGACCGCCTCGCGGGCCCGGCGGATCCGGTCCCGCGAACGGGCCACGCCGTAGGCCAGGTCGGCCACCCGGTGGCCCCACACGTCCGGCTCGCCGTGGATGCCGTGGGTGCGCCCGACCCGGAGCGTGCCCCGGTGCGCCAGCGCGTGGTCGCGCAGCACCGCCACCAGCCGGTCGGCCTTCTCCAGCAGCAGGTCGCTCGACTCCACCAGCTGCAGCGCCAGCGCGGAGTCGAGCAGGTCGGAGGAGGTCATGCCGAAGTGCACGTAGGCGGCGGCCTCGCGCGGCTCGGTGTTGTCCGCCCAGGCGCTCAGGAACGCGATGACGTCGTGCTGGGTGACGGCCTCGATCTCCGCCACCGCCTCGGGCGTGGGGGCGGGCGCTTTGCGCACCGCCTCGAGCGCGTCCTCGGGCACCACGCCGGCCTGCGCGTGCGCCTCCATCACCAGGGTCTCGACCTGGCACCACAGCTCGTATTTGCGGGCCTCGCTCCACACGCGGCCCATCTCCGGGAGGGTGTACCGTCCGATCACGGCGGATCGCTCCTTTTTCTCAAGGCTCGGCGAGACAGACCTGGCCCGCCGGGATCGATCCTAATGTCGGTGGCGCGCCGACGGCCGCTCAGAGCCGGGAGGCGTACGAGAGCCAGTCCCGCAGCGGGGCGAAGTCGGCCGAGTCGACGAGCGCGTGCACCAGTTCGTCCACCGGCACGGTCAGTCCTGCGCGGTCCCGCAGCACCACGCCGTCCAGCCAGTCCAGTGCGAACTCGGCGTGGCCGAGGTCGACCAGCCCGCACTGCAGCACCGCGCGCAGCCCGGCCGGCAGTTCCCCGTCACCGGCGTCGTGGCCGGGATCGCCCACCCCGGACGGGGTCGGCAGATGCAGCAGCGCCCGGGTCTTGGCGATCAGCGGATGGTCCGGTGCCGCGGCCGCGGCCCGGCGCAGGCCGGGTTCGGCCACCAGCGCGGTATACCGGCCCCACTCCAGCGGCCGCCGGTCGGCTCGGTCGGCGAAGACCTCGGGCACCGTCTCGGAGACGGCCCGGTCCACCAGACCCGGCTCGTCCAGCAGGTCGCAGGCCGGCCGTTCGCTGAGCCGGTCCGCCAGCCCCACGCCGACCCGGTCCCGCTCGCCGAGCTCCACCAGGGCCGCGACCAGGCCGGCGTTGAGGGTGTTCGGCGCGTACCCGGCCTCCCAGGCGGGGCGGGCCAGTCGGCTGAGCAGTCGATCCCAGCCGGCCGCGACCAGTCCCACTTGCTCGTGCGCGTAGACCCGGCCGGCCGGCTCGACGATCCGGGCGCGCTGTGAGGCCTGCGCCGCGATCAGGCGCTCCATGCCCTCGGCCCGGTTGCGGCACAGCTGCGCCACCTGCGCCAAGACTCCGCGCGGCCACGGCGGGCAGCCGCGGTGCTCGGCCACGTCCAGTCGGCGCACCATTCGGCGGGCCCGGACCACGGCCGGATCGTGCGCGGCCTCGAGCCCGGCGATCACCGGAGCGAGCAGTCCGCGCAGCTCGCTCACCCGCAGCCACCACAGGAACGGCGTGCCGATCACCAGCACCGGGCCGCCGGCCCGCGGCTCGAGCCAGGCGTCGCAGTCCGGCGAGAGCTCCACCGCGCTGGGGGTGGGCACGCCGAGGGCGGAGGAGATCTGGCGCACGATCAGGTGCAGCTCGCTCTGCGTCCCGCCCTCCACCGGGATCGTGCTCGAACCCGGCGGCACTATCCGGTGGAAGCGCCACACCGGAGCCGCCGCCGCGGCCGCCAGCACCACGCACACCGGCACCGCCGCGGTCAGCGGCAGCAGCACCAGGGCGGCCAGCAGGCAGCCGAGGGCCAGCACCGTCCAACCGGCCATGGCCAGGGCGCCGATCCGCAGGATCGCCCTGGCCAGTCGCACCGGTTGGTCCAAAGGGGCGGCCACCGGCGTTCACCTGCTCCCGAGTGCGTCGTACAGCGCGGGCGGGGACGGAATGAGTCCCTCCAGTTCCGGACTGTAGCGCCGGTGGGGGCAGACCGGCACCCGGGATTGACCCGGATGCGCTCGTATGAGTGACTGACTACCTGTACGACTATTGGGCTGCACTTGCACGGCCGGCCCGGCTGACCAGGCGCCCGCCCGGCCGGTATCAGCCTTCGGACGCCGCCCGCACCTTGCCGGCCACCGCCGCGCTCGCGATGTCGCCGCGGTGCTGCGCGCCGGCGAAGTCGATCTCGGTCAGCCCGGAGTAGGCCATCTTGCGCGCGCTGGCCAGATCCCGGCCGCGCCCGGTCACCGCGAGCACCCGGCCGCCCGCCGTCACCAGCTCTCCGTCCGCGTCGAGCGCGGTCCCGGCCTGGTAGACGCGCACCGAGCCGCCGGCCGCGGACGAGAGCATCTCGGCCGCCCGCACGCCGCGGATCACGTCGCCGTTGCGCGAGCTCGCCGGATAGCCCGCCGAGGCGAGCACGATGGTGACCGCGGCGCCGTCATGCCAGCGCAACGGCTCGATCCGGTCCAGCGTGCCGGTGGCCGCGGCCATCAGCACCTCGGCCAGCGGCGTGCGCAGCAGCGGCAGCACCACCTGCGTCTCCGGGTCGCCGAAGCGGGCGTTGAACTCCACCACCCGGGTGCCCCGGCTGGTGAGCGCGAGGCCGGCGTAGAGCAGCCCGGCGAACGGGGTGCCCCGACGGCGCAGCTCGTCGACGGTGGGCTGGAGCACCCGCTCGAGCACCTCCGCCACCAGCCCGGCCGGTGCCCACGGCAGCGGCGAGTAGGCGCCCATGCCGCCGGTGTTCGGGCCCTGGTCGTCGTCGCCGATCCGCTTGAAGTCCTGGGCGGGCTGGAGCGGCAGCACCGTCGTGCCGTCGGTGATCGCGAACAGCGAGACCTCGGGCCCGTCGAGGTAGGCCTCGATCACCACCCGGCCGTCCGCCCGCTCCACGCAGGCGCGGGCGTGCGCCAGCGCCTCGGCGCGGTCCTCGGTCACCACCACGCCCTTGCCCGCGGCCAGCGCGTCGTCCTTGACCACGTACGGAGCGCCGAACGCGTCGAGCGCGCGCTCCGCCTCGGCCACCGTGGCGCACACGAAGGACTCGGCCGTCGGCACGCCGGCCGCGGCCATGATCTCCTTCGAGAAGGCCTTGGACCCCTCCAGCTGGGCCGCCTCGCCGGACGGCCCGAAGCAGGCGATCCCGGCCGCGCGCACCGCGTCGGCCACCCCGGCCACCAGCGGCGCCTCCGGACCGACCACGACCAGGTCGGCGCCGAAGTCGCGGGCGAGCGCGGCCACCGCCGCCGGGTCGAGCGCGTCCACCTCGCGCAGCTCGGCCACCTCCGCGACGCCCGGGTTGCCCGGGGCGCAGCAGAGCGCGGTGACCGAATCGTCCTTGCTGAGCGCGACACAGATGGCGTGCTCGCGGCCGCCGCCGCCGATGACCAGAATCTTCACGGGCACCGAGCCTATACGCTGATCGCGTGGCCCCCGAAGCTGACGTGCGCCCTTTCGAAGCGCCCGCGCCTCGTCGTGGGCCGAGCCCCCGGGTGCTGCTCGCCGTGGCCGTGGGCGGATTCGCCGGCGGCGAGGCGCGCTATCTGCTCGGCCTGGCCTTCCCGACCAGCCGCGGCGGCTTCCCGGCCACCACCTTCGCGGTCAACATCTCCGGCGCCTTCGTGCTGGCCCTGCTGCTGGTGCTGATCCTGGAGGTCTGGCGGCCGACGAAGTATGTGCGGCCGCTTTGGTGCACCGGCTTCTGCGGCGCCTACACGACCTTCTCCACCTGGATGGTGGACACCGACCGGCTGGTTTCCGCCGGACGCTACGGGCTGGCCGCGGCCAACCTGTTCGGGGCCTTGGCGGCCGGACTGCTGGCGACGATGCTGGGGGTGAGCCTCGGACGATGGAGGACGCTGCGATGAGACTCAGAGGTCCGGCTCGCCGATTGACGATCTTCATCGGCGAGAGCGACCAATATCGGCACCACCCGCTCTACACCGAGATCGTGCACCGCGCGCACCGGGCCGGCCTGGCCGGCGCCACCGTGCTGCGCGGGATCGAGGGCTACGGCGCGAGCAGCCACATCCACACCACGCGCCTGCTAAGCCTCTCCGAGGACCTGCCGATCGCGATCGTCATCGTGGACGCGGCCGAGCGCATCGACGCCTTCCTGCCGCAGCTCGACGAACTGGTCGAGGAGGGACTGGTGATCCTCGACGACGTCGAGGTGATCCGGTACGTCGGTCGCAAGGTCGGCTGACGGTGGGTCTGGCGCTCCTGGTGGGCCTGGCCGCCTCCGTCGGCGCGCTCGCCCGCTACCTGCTGGACCAGGCGGTCTCCCGGCGCTGGGAGTCCGCGCTGCCCTGGGGCACCTTCGTCATCAACGTCTCAGGCTCTTTCGCCCTGGGCCTACTCACCGGTCTGGCCGCGCATCAGGGCCTGCCGACGCACGTGCTGACTGTGCTCGGCACCGGGATCTGCGGCGGTTACACGACGTTCTCCACCTTCTCCTATGAAACCGAGCGCCTCGCCGAGGACGGCTCCCGGCTCGCCGCCGCCGGCAACGTCGTCGGCAGCCTTGCCGCTGGCCTGCTCGCCGCCGCGGCCGGTCTCGGCCTGGCCCTCGCCTTCTGACGGCCTCTATTCCCAGAACTCCCGGCGCACGCGCAGCAGCCAGTCCTCCGCGGCAGCGAAGTCAGGCTCCTGCGGCAGTACCGTCCGGGCCCGGCTGAAGCGGTCCTGTGCCTTGGCCATGATCGGCATCGCGCGGCGCGCGTCCTCGGCCACGGTGGCGCCGAAGTCCAGGAAGCGCTGCGGGTCCTCCAGGCGGATGCGCACGTTGCCGGTCGTGTAGAGCTCGTAGCCCTGCTCGACCAGGCGCATCAGGTGGCGCGCGTGCTTGGCGTCGCGCGCACGCTGCTGTTCGTCGTTCTCGTAGCGGGTCTGCAGCTTCCTGAACTGATGCGTCGCATAGCCCAGATACGCGTCCTTGACCCGGTGCGCGGAGAGGAACCGGGACCTCAGTGCGATCGCCTCGTCCCCCAAGGGAGTGCGCGCCTCGTACAGGTCGTCCGGCAGCCAGAGCAGCTCCATCGCGGTCGGATTGCCCGCGAGGAACAGGCCCACGGCTTTGCCCGCCTCGTGCCAGGTGGAATCAGGGTTCTTGGCGACCCGGCTCAGCTGCGGCTTGCCCAGGCCCACCAACTCGATCGTGGGCAGCGCGAACATGCCGAGGTGGTCCACGTCGGAGTCCGGTCCGGCCAGTCCGTACGCGGTGGAGCCGACGATCCCGGAGAGCAGCACGTCCATGGATGTCAGTGTTCGGGGCCGAGCGCGGAAAGTCCACTCGATATGGTCCGTTCTGCACCACAGGTATGCCGAAAGTTTCGGATGAAGCCTGACTCAAGTTCGATCTGAATTTCTTCAGTCACCTGCGATGTTTCCCGAGGACCTGCGGTGGTAACCGTTGACACTCCGCAGTTTCACGCCTAGTTTGGCCTCGCTCGTTCCGACAGACTTGTCGAAACTTTCGAATTCCCACACCCGGCGCTCGGCCGGCTGTGGAAGAGGAGGCAATACGCAATGAAGCGACGTGGTTTCCTCGCGTTGGGCGCCGGCGCCATCGCCAGCCCGATGCTCGCCCCGGCCGTCGCCCAGGCCGCCACCGGCGGCGCGAAGGCGAACGCCGCGAGCAACGCCGCATCGGCCGGCTCGATCCCGGCCGACTCGCTGCGCGCCCTCGCCGCGAAGGTGGGGCTGCGCTTCGGGACCGCGCTGATCCCCTCCGAACTCGTCACCCCCGCCTACGCCCAGATCGCCGCGCAGCAGTTCTCCGTGGTCACCCCGGGCAACGAGATGAAATGGCAGGTCGTCGAACCCGAGCAAGGGGTCTACGACTGGTCCGGTGCCGACAACCTGGTCGCCTTCGCGCAGAAGAACGGCCAGCTCGTGCGCGGCCACACGCTGATGTGGCACAACCAGTTGCCGAACTGGCTCACCGACGGCGTGGCCAACGGCTCCATCAGCGCCACCGAACTGGCCGCCCTGCTCAAGAAGCACATCTACACCGAGGTCGGCCGCTACAAGGGCAAGATCTGGCAGTGGGACGTGGCCAACGAGGTGTTCGCCAACTCCTGGGACACCCCCACGGCCGACGGCCTGGTCAGCACCGACTTCTGGATCCAGAACCTCGGCGAGGACATCGTCGCAGACGCCCTCCGCTGGGCCCACGACGCCGACCCGCACGCGCTGCTGGTCGTCAACGACTACAACATCACCGGCGAAGACGGCACGAACGCCAAGTTCGACGCGGTCCACGCCTGGGCGAAGAAGCAGCTCTCCAAGGGCGTTCCGCTGCACGTCATCGGAAGCCAGGCGCACCTCGACACCCAGTACGGCTTCCCGACCTCGATGGCCGACGACCTCAAGGCGTACGCCGATCTGGGCCTGAAGACCGCCATCACCGAGGCCGACGTGCGCACCTTCGTGGACGGTCCCACGACCCAGGTGCCCACCGACCGCCTCGCCGAGTGGGCGCACGCGAACTGGTACGCGGGTATGCTCCAGGCCGCGCTGTCGTCGCCGGACTGCATCTCCTTCACAGTCTGGGGCTTCGGCGACGCAGACTCCTGGGTTCCCGGCACGTTCGCGGGGGAAGGCTATGCCTGCCTCTACGACGTCAACCTCAACCCCAAGCCCGCCTACACCGACCTCCAGCGGAACCTGCAGCTCGCCGCATTCGGCGCGCCGCGCCGCAACGGCGGCCGCTAAGGATCACAGGATCGACATCGAAGCGACGTCTCCGACCCGGGCCGCCTCCGGCCCGGGTCGGATCCGCCTTCCGCACGGAGACCGGGCCAGGGCGGCCGTCGCGCTGGCGTCCCTGGCCATGGTCGCGTTCAGCTTCACCTCGGTCGAGACGCTGCCGGTCGGCGTGCTGCCGCTGCTCGAAAGCGGCCTGCGGATCTCCCCCGAGCGGGCCGGACTGCTGGTCACGGCGTACGGCACCACCGTCGTGCTGGCCACGCTGCCGCTGACCTTCATAGCCGCCCGCATCCCCCGGCGGCCGCTGATCCTCATCTTGCTCAGCATCCTGGTCGTCTCCACCCTCGCCTCGGCGCTGGCCCCCGGTTATGGCGCGCTGTTCGCCGCCCGCGTGGTCACGGCCCTGGCTCAGGCGATGTTCTGGCCGCTCGCCGCGCCGCTCGCAGCACTGCTCTTCCCGCTCGAACAACGTGGCCGGGCCACCTCCGTCGTCTTCACCGGCGGCTCGCTCGGCCCCATGCTCGGCGTGCCGCTCGGGACCTGGCTGGGCCAGCTCGACGGCTGGCGCCTCGCCTTCGGCACGATCGCAGGCCTCGAACTGCTCGCGCTGGTCGCCGCGCTCTTCGCGGTGCCCTCCTCGCCCGCGCACCGGGAAAAGACGCAGCGGGGTGACGAACCCAGCGTCGTGAAGTACGTCCAGGTTCTGTTGATCACGGCTCTGACGGTCGCGGGCCTCTACTCGTTCTTCACTTACACCGCCTCGTTCCTCACCGCCGTGACCGCGTTCCCGGCCGCCGCGATCGGACCGGTCCTGATCGTGCGCGGCATCGGCGACCTGGGCGGCACGGTGGTGGGCGGCTACCTCAGCGACCGCAACGAGCGGCTCGGGGTCATCGTGACCTCCGCGCTGTTCCCGACCAGCCTGCTCGGGCTCTACTTCTTCGGGCATCAGGGGGCGGCGACCGTCATCCTGCTCACCCTGACCGGCTTCACCATCGGCGCCGCCATACCCGTCCTGAGCAACCGGGTCATGCGTATCGCTCCCGGCAGCATCGAGCTCGGCGGCGCCGGGAACGCCACCTCCTTCAACGTCGGCATCGGGCTCGGATCCGCCCTCGGCGCCGCCACCGTCGCCCACGCCGGCATCCAGGACACCGCGTTGACCGGAGCCGGCATAGCCACGTTCGGCCTGCTCGTAGCACTGATCGCGGTAGCCCGAGCGGCCTAAGCCAGCTGTGTTGCCCGCGTGTCCGGAGGCGGCGCCGGGCGAGCGCCCTCATTCTGACAACGTGGTCGCCGCGCACACCGCCTTCGACCCGGTCCCCTCCTGGACCCGGGAACCCACCGTCAACGTCCGGGCCTCCTCGCCCGATGCTTGGGAAGCCGTCGCAGAGGGCGAGCCCCTCGGCGTGCCCATCGCCTCGGACGGTCCCGTCCCCGGCGCACCCGGGCTAGGCCGCGACGTGCTCGCCGCAGCCGGACTGAGCGGCGCGATCGGCCAGACGTTGTCGGCCGCACTGCCCGGATCCGGCCTCGCGCGGGCGGTCTACGTCGGCGTCGGCGACGCGAAGAGCCCGCACGGCCTGCGCGACGCGGCCGCCGCCTTCGCGCTCGCCGTCAAGGACGACTCGGCCATCACCCTCGCCGTCCCGCGCTCCGAACTCGGCCTGGAGACGGTCGCGCAGGCGCTCGTCGAAGGCGTGCTGCTGGCCCGTTACAGCTACGAGCCGCTCAAGACCGGCTCCAGCCACGTGCCGGTCGGATTCCTGACCCTGCTCGTCCACGACGGCGACGAAGCGGCCGCCGTGCGTGGCGCCGCCCGAGGTCTGCTGCTCGCCCGCTGCACCATGCTCGCCCGGGACCTGGCCAACTGCCCCGCCAACAGGCTGACCGCGTCGGCCATGGCGGCCTGCGCCACCCGGCTGGCCGCGAGCGCGGGACTCGAAGCAGAGGTCTTCGACCAGGACCAACTCAAGGAACTCGGCTGCGGCGGCCTGCTCGGCGTCAACGCGGGCAGCGCCGAACCGGCCCGGATGATCAGGCTCCGCTACCGCCCCGAGGACAACCCGGCGGCCCAAGCCCAGGCGCAGGCCGACGCCCAATCCGGGGCGCAGTCCGGCGTCGGCGGCCCGGGCGGACCCGGCGGTACCGGCCGACCCGCCGCGCCCTCGCGGCCGGGCAAGCTCGCGTTGGTCGGCAAGGGCGTCATGTACGACTCCGGCGGCATCAGCCTCAAGCCCAGCGACGCCGTCCACGCGACGATGAAGAACGACATGTCCGGTGCGGCCGCGATCCTCGCCGCGATGGCCGTGCTGCGCGACCTCGGCTGCCCGAACGAGGTGACGGGCTATCTGATGTGCACGGACAACATGCCTTCCGGCACGGCGACGCGGCTCGGCGACGTGCTGACGATCTACGGCGGTGCGACGGTCGAAGTCCTCAACACCGACGCCGAAGGCCGGCTGGTCATGGCCGACGCACTGGTGCTGGCCAGAGACGAGCCCATCGACGCACTCGTCGACATCGCCACCCTCACCGGCGCCTGCCTGCGTGCCCTCGGCCCCCGCATCGCCGGTGTCTTCGGCGACGATCAGGGCCTGATCGACCAGATCAAGGGCGCCTCCGAGCATACCGACGAGCCGACCTGGCAGCTGCCCCTGGCCGAGATCTACCGGGACGAACTCGACTCAGACATCGCCGACATCAAGAACATCGGCGGTGTGAACGGTGCCGCGATCCACGCCGCACTGTTCCTACGCCACTTCACCGGCGATGTCCCGTGGGCGCACGTCGACATCGCCGGCCCGGCCCAGAACGAGCGCGCCGCCGGCTGGCGCCCCCGCGGCTGCACCGGCTTCGGCGCACGGCTGCTCGCGCACTTCGCCGTGAGCTTCACGCCGCCGAAGAAGTAGCGGCCGGTATCGTCCGAACATGCGCCGCGACCCGCTCGAAGTACTCATCGCCGAAGCCGAGCGGCTGTCGGCGAAACTGCGTGACCTCGACGAAGACGCGTGGTCGCTCCCGACGGCATGCGAGCCGTGGACGGTCAGGGAGCTGCTCGGCCATATCGCCGTCACCATCAGCTGGCTGCCCGGCATGCTGCACTCGCCCGCGCCCGTTCCGACGGACCCAGCAGACCCGCTGGTGAGCGCGCGCGACTACTACCGCCCCGACCCCCGCTTCTCGCTGGAGACGAACAGCCGACGGATCGAGCTGGGCCGAGAATACGCGGCGCGCTCAGGCGGAAACGGAGCAACGGCGCTGGCCATGTTCGAGCACGAATGGCGCCGAGCCGCAGCGATGTGCGCGGCCGAGCCGGAAGGCCGCGTCGTGCGTACCCGCCATGGCGACGCAATGCTGCTCAACGACTTCCTCGTCACACGCGTCGTGGAAGTGGCCGTGCACGGTATGGACCTCGCCGCCGCCGTCCACAGCGAACCGTGGCTGACCGCGTCTGCCGCGGACCTGCTCATGGTGCTCCTCGCCGGAGACGAGGGCGCCGAACAGGTGCGTCAACAGCTCGGATGGGAGCCGGCCGCGTTCGTCGCCAAGGCCACCGGCCGCGCACCCGTCAGCGACGCGGAGCGGGCCGAACTCGACCGACTCGGCATCCACTGGCTCACGCTGGGGTGAGGCGAGCTGCGGGCGTTGCGCCATGTGGGTTACGCAGCTACGCGTACTCGATGATCTTCACGCGCTCCCCGCGCGCGAGCCGTTCCACCACGGTCCCCGACCCGGTGTCCATCGGCACAGCAGACAGGCCGTGCTCCTCGAGCGCGCTCATGACCACGTCGGCGAACCCCGGCTTCGGCGCCGGAATGGCCAGTTTCACCCACCAGTGGTCGGTCTGCGTCACGTCCGTGTCGAGATCGAGGGCGGAGACCCCCTGGGTCGAATGCAACGCCTCCCGGACCTCGTCGAGGAACTCCTCAGCCGCCGCGCGACCCGGGTCCTGTCCATCCAGCGGTCTGGTCTCGTCCATACCCCGACCGTAACCCCGTCGCCTCGCCGCCGCCCGTCCACGCTCGGGCGCCACGCTCTACGGTAGGTCTACGTGCCGGAAGCGAGGTTCTGGTCACGAGAAGAGGGGGCAAGATGGCACGACAGATCATCGAGCTCGATGTGCGCGCAGACAGCACGCAGAAGCTAGAGCACGTCGCCGCACTCGTCGGGCAGGCACTGAACTGCACCTTCGCCGAGGGCGAGCACCAGCGCTGGTACGCGCAGGTCGCATTCGTGTTCGGTCTCAAGCTGTCGCTGGTGGGCAGGTCCGGCATCGGCGGCAAGCAAGTCGCGAAGCTGATGTCGAACATCGGCGAACCCAGACTCATCCATGCGCCCGACGGCAGCCGGATTGAGCTTGATGAGGTGGACATCAGCGCCTACATCGCCGATCTACTCACCGTGCGTACCGGGCTCCAGTGGTACCTCCCCACTGCCGAGGATCGACTGGAACGTCCTGCAGGACTATCCGGCCGCGCAGCAAAGGGCCCTGGACCTGCAACAGGCGTTCAAGGATCAACCGGCGACCTGGGCCCCAGCCGTAAAATCCTTCGACGAAGCTCTGAGAAGGCTGCAATGACCGACGAGGACCTGGCGCTGCGCTATGAAGCCCTCCGGCAGGCCGCGGCGGCCGTGCTCGAAGCGGCCGCGGCAGACCCGACTCCCGCCTACGTCGCCCATCAGCGGAACTGGACGCGCTGGCATCGGTGCTGGACGGCGGCGGTCCTCAGAGCACGGTGATCCGTGAGCTCCAGGACCAGGATGTGCATATGCTGAGCACGCGGGACTACGACCAGGGCTTGCGCGACGGCGCTCCGTCGTCCTTCGCCGTCGAGGCGCGGGAACTGCGCGAGAGCATGGCTCTCGACGACGTGGCCGAGCACCCGGAGCGGGACTGGCCGGAGGAGTATCCGACGCTGACGGAGCTGAAGGCGATGACCATCGGGACATTGCTCCAGGAGTTGGCGGCCCGGCTTGAGGTCACCGGTGACATGGGCGCGATGGAGTTGGCCGAGATCGCACTCGCTCTCGCCGAGGAGATCATTGCCCCGACGTTCGCCGGTGCGCAGCGACCGGGGGTGGCGCGGTGACCGGGGAGCCACGGCCGACGGTCGTGTATTCAGGGCGCTGCGATGAGATGCAGCACGGGGCACTTGAGGCCGCGCTCATGGTGCGCGCGGCCGCCGGCGACCGGCCGGTACGTCTGATCGTGAACGGCGCGCCCGCCGAGACCGTGGGAGCCGCGCGACGTCTGCTGTCGAACGCGGCGGGGCGATATGTCGAGGTGCGCGCGCTGACGGGGGAAAAGCAGGCACAGCGGCAGGCGATCAGTACGGCGGACGTGGTGATCGTGCCCTCCGGGGACGAGCATGTCGGGTTGACCGCGTTGGACGCGATCGCCGCCGGAGTGCTGATCCTGGTAGCCGACACCAGTGGCCTGGGCGCTTTTCTGCTCAGGAGCGGTCGGGTCGATCCACGGGTGGCGGAGCACGCGGTGATCGGGCGGGAGCCCGGTGAGCGGTATGCGCCGCTCGAGCGGTGGACAGCCAGGCTCGCGGATGTTCTGGCGGACCCGGAGACCGCCAAGGTGCGCGCCGCACGGTTGCGTGAAGGCCTGAGGCAGGCCCTTGTGACGTTGCAGAGCGCCGGGGCTTCGGCCGCAGACCTGGTGAAGGCGATCGTGGCAGCACGTGGGGAGGGGAACGGCGATGACTGACGAGGATCTCGCTACGCGGTACGCGGTCCTAAGAGCGGCGGCGGCCGAGGTGGTGCACTCCGCGCTCCTGAGCGAGTACCCCGCGCCCTACACGCCCGAGCGACCCACCTCGACGGAGCACGGATCCATGCACGTGCCCGGCGCAGTGGATCCGAGGCGGCATAGCCTCGCCTTCACGCACTACCGAGAAGACGGCACGTCCGAACCATACGACCTGGAACGACTCGGGGCGGAGATCCGCGCGGAACTCGACGCTGACCGCATCCGAGGCGAGCACGTGCCAGACCACCCGGTACGCGATGTCCAGCTGACCGACGCGCGGGCGATGTGTATGGCCTCGCTACTCAAAGAACTGACGAAACGGCTCAACCCGGGACCCGCCATGGGCACGGCTGAATCGGGACGCGCGCTCGCCGCGGTCGCCGAGGAGTGCAGCAAGCGGCTGGAGAATCTGGCTGGTCTGGGCGACTGACCGCCCGTCAGACGCGATCATGCGCATCGTCGGCTACCTCAAGGCCGCGCCGACCGCCCTGTTCGGCCGCGGCCTCGACCCCACGCGCGGGCACTCGCGGACGCACCGGCCGTTCCACGGACCTTCTCGACCGACGGCACGTGGATCTGGTCCGGAGCGCTGACCTACTACGTTCAGAAGTACGGCATGCCTCCCGAGCCCGACCTGCTCAACCACATCCGCGCCCGGAACTACGCGGCGCCAGAGGTTCCCGCGGAGATCCGAGCGGCCGCGACCTCGCAACTACTGAATCGGTGACGGCGGCGCCAGCCGTCGCCGGTAGGTGCAGGGCGGGCGTTCAGCGGTAGCCGTAGGGGTTCTGCTGCTGCTCCGGGGGCTGCTGTTGTTGTGGCGGGGGTTGGACCGGGTACTGGGCAGGGGCGGGGGCAGGCGGGGTCGGGTACTGCTGCGGCGCGGGATATTGCGCTGGCGGCTGCGGGTAGGGCGGCTGGATGGATGGAGGCTGCGAATAGGGCGGCTGAGCGTACTGCGGCGGTTGGTAGGAACCCTGCTGCTGCTGGGGCGGAACGCCATAGCCGTAGCCGGGCCCGCCTGGGCCGCCGCCTTGGTACGGCGGCTGACCGCCAGGAGCACCAGGACCCCGGCGGTTCCGATTGCGGCGTACCAGCCACACGATAAGCAGCACGGCGCCGGCCAGCACGACGAGGACGATGATCCCGCCCACCAGCGCGTTGCCGGAGGACTTCGGTGTCGAATTCCCCCCGGGTGTGGAGGCCGCGGTGTCAGTCGGGCTGACGCCGGAGTTCGCACCGCCGGTCGGCGCGGCCGACGCCGATCCGAGCAGGGGATTGGACGTGTCGGTCGGCGCGCTTGCCTGCAGTGCCTTGAGCGGGTCGACGATGCCGTAGCCATACTGGTCGCTGTGCGCGCCGGCGCTCTGGCCCGGTCCCGGATCGGCGGTGGCGATCAGGTCCCGGATGACCTGTCCCGCAGTCCAAGAGGGGTGGGCGGAACGGATGAGGGCGACGGTCGCGGAGACGTAGGCAGTGGCGTCAGAGGTGCCGTCGCTTACGGATACACCGCCGGAGTTGTCGTCAGACTGCACGTTTACGCCAGGCGCGGACAGCGTGACCCGCGAGCCGGTGTTGGACTGTGGCCAGATCGTGCCGTTGTGGTCGGTCGCCCCGATCGCAACCACCCCGGGGATTGAGGCTGGGATGTCGACGATGGACTGGGACTCGTTGCCAGACGAAGCAACGATGACGGCGCCGGCAGCGTCGGCATCTCGAACTGCCTTAATCAGGGTGTCATCAGTGGAGGTGAGACGCTGCGAGATGTTGATCACCGAAGCGTGGTGGCTGATGGCGAACTCGATGCCGGCTGCCATCTCGTCTACTTGGCCGTCCGTCTCCCCTGACGTGATCCGGACGGGGAGGATCTTGGATCCCGGCGCGAGGCCGTGAGACGGGCTACCGGCCCCGGCGATCATGACCGCCATCTCAGTGCCGTGCCCGTGTAGGTCCTCTTGCCCGTTGCCGGAACTCGTTGTGCCGCCGGAGAAATCAGCGCCGGAGAGCAGACTGCCTTGTGTATCGGGGATCTGAGCGACGCCGCTGTCCAGAACTGCGACCGTCACGCCCGCGCCCTTGCTGATCGCCCAATCCTGATTGGCTTTCAAGTACTGCAGCGGCCACTGACTCGACGAGTCCGCGGATGCAGGAGCAGCAACGCCTAGTGGCATGACGAGTAGCGCGGCCGCGACGATCGCGCTGCCCACCAGCCTGACGTGCCCGCCTACTCGATGACCGGGGGCACGATGCGTTGCGCGCTGTCCCAAAACCCGTCTTCCTTCGAATACGACGGGCGCTTGCCACGCTCGTCCTCGTCCTCGCCGCCGGCGGCACGCCGCCCGGCCAGCAAATTCAGACTATTGCCTTGCTCGTCCGTGGCGTCCTCGTAGACGGAGCGAACGCGTGGCGTGAGCGGTTCTTCCTCTTCGGGTTCGTCAAAGTAGCGGCCGCGGGTACGGCTTGAGGAACGGCCGCCGCTGCCCGAGCTCAGACCACCGCCGAGCCCGCCCATGCCTTCGCCCATGAGGCCGCCAGTGGATTCGCCTTCGGCACCACCGGCTCCGGCCTTCTCGCCGACTACGGGGCTTCGATTCTCCTCGAGCAGCTCGCTGTCCTTGCCGAGCGTCCTGCCGCGCTGCGTACCAGTGCCCGTTCCGCCGGTCACCTGCCCGTCACTCGAGCCCTCGCCGAAGTTGGTAGAACCCCCGCCTGAGCGGCCGTACCTACCAGCGGCAGGCGGCTCGCTGCCGACAGAGTTCACCGGATACGACACCGGCGCAACCCCCACCGGCGCCGGATCAACCGGCTGGCCTCCCACCGGCGTCGGGTTCTGCGTTGGACTCGAGATCGGAGTCCCGGACGGCGGAATGCTGCCGCCGACTGGGCCTGAAGCAAGTTGCGTGCCTCCACCGGACGCCACCACGGGGCTGGGCGTCCGAGTGCTCGGAATGCCTGAACCGGAACCGGACGAGCGGGACGAGCCGCTGTTGGAGCGGGCATTCTGTCGATAGTTTGCTGCGGCGCCGTTGCCGCTCGACGAGGAGGTCGAGCCGAGATTGAAGGTGCTGGTGTCGGGCTGCGCCACCTCGTCGTTCTGGCCACCTTCGTTCAGCTCACCCAACTGCGCCGCCGCGCCGCTGTACTTGGCTGCCAGCACATTGATCGCTGCGGCAGCCTTGAACCGTGCGGCGTTGTTCTGCTCCACCAGAACCCGTCCGGGGAAGTTGCTGGGGTAGTTGATGAAGCTCTTGGTCCCCAGATACAGCAGCGCTTCCGGTGTCAGCGGCTTCTCGTCCGGGACGTTCTGCATCGTCTCGCGGAATTCCTGCTGCGCCGCCTGGGCCGTCTGCAGGTGCGGCACGATGTTCTGATTGATCGTGTCCTGAACCAGCTGCGCGTGGTCGACCGAGCTCTGGAACACCTGGTGGGCCGCGGTGGCAGCACTTCCGGTCCAGGACGACGCGAGGTTTCCCTGCGTGCTCTTCAGCGACCTCTGCGCATCCGCGATTCGGCCAGCCGCCTGCTGATATGCCACAACCTGGTCTGCGACCGCGCCCGGATCCAGACTGGCGGCGAACTGCTTCGCCCAGGCGACGCCTCCGTTGCGCTGAAGCCAGTCGGCACTGTAGTTGTCCGCCACCCCCATGAAGAGCGCGTTCACGTGTCCGTCCCCTGCTGCTTGATGCTCAGATGCAGGTCAGCCTCCGTGCCCGCGTACGCCTGATGCGTCTTGTCGACCCGCTCATGAAGCGTTGCGATCTGATCGTTGAGCTGGCCCACGAGGGCTAGCAGCGTCTCCTGCGCCTGGCCGTGCGCGGTGTTGAGCGCGGAGACCTCGGTGATCCCGTGATCCACCGGGCCGAAAGTGGAGTTCCCGGTGACCTCGGGGTTCGCCGCAGCCAGCCGGCTGTACCCGGCCAGGCCCGCCTGCCCGTCACAGGACGCGGTTCGGCCCCGAAGCTTCGTAGCGTTGGCCGGGCTGGTGGTCTCCTCGAAGACGTCGGTCAGCAGGTTCGCCAAATTGGCGCGCGCCTGCTCCAGTTCCTCCAAGCGGACCTCGAAGCTAGAACTCATCTCCTCCTCATCCCCCCGCGCCCTCGGTAAGACTTCACCCAAGGCGCCGCCCGCACCGCGTCGTCCCGCCATCGCGGGATGAATCAGTACCCTGCCAGAATAGTAGAAGGCGCCGCCATACGGCTACCCACAGCGACACCCCGAGTTCTTCCGCCGAGTATCTGCCGCTTGAGCCTGATCGGCCCATCGCTCCAGCTGCGCCGGCGTAGCGTCGCCTGCTCGACCTGGTGCCATCCGACTCTCCGGCTTGGAAGGCGTCGTCAGATGGTCCGCGCCGCGGTAGAAAACGACCGCATAAACGTGTGAATTGCGATGAATACGCATGCTGTGCGCTCAGGGTCAGGCGAGAGTCAGCTGCGGTTGCACAGGGGTCTGAGAGCGGGCTACGACCCGGCGTCCCTTCCCCGGTTTGAGTACCCAGTTCAGCACGGGAGTCTACCGACGTACGTCACGGTGGGTAGCGAATCAATGCCAGAGCTCTGGTCTCGGCGGGCTTTCCTTGCGCGTCCCCCGGGCCCTACGCCACCGTATGCGCCTGAGTCTTGCATCCGGCGGCGTCTTCTCCGCAGGCCAGCGGGATGGTACTTGGGTGGGCCGCGTGGGACTCGAACCCACAACCCAAGGATTAAAAGGTCTGATAAAGGTCGCGGGGCCAGAGCGCATGCGATGGTTTCGGATGGGCGCTCCGGGCGCGAAAAGGCACGTGGCGGCGAAGGAACGCACCGCCCGACCGGCGGAACCGGGTACACCTTTCGCTCGCTCTTGCCGCCGCCTTCCGTGCACTCCCCTCGCGCTTCTCTCGCGCGACTCAGCGGCTAAGACGGAACGGACATCGGCCGATAGTGTCAGGGTCAACACGTATCGTCATCACATGGAGAAGGTGGCGGCACGGGAGCTGCTGGTGGCGGTGAATCCGAACACCAGCTCGAGCCTGCCGTTCCTCCTGCTGGTCCCCTATGGCGATGGGCTGCTCCTCGCTTCGGCCGGCACGTGGCCTCGAGAGCGGAGCCTCTTCTGCATCGAGCTGCCATCGCGGTGTTGGCCCCGATCTCCTGACCTGGTGGATCGGTCCAGAGTGCTCTCATGCGAGCGGCGCGGCGCGAGCATCGACGTGGTTCTCGACCGGCCTACGAGGAACCGCTCCCAGCTCGTGTTCACGACCTGCCGCGGCCGCGAGATGGTCTTCTGGCAGAATCCGCGGGCGCGCGGGCACTATCCGGAGCGTTCGGTCGTGCCCGCGAGCACGGCGGCCGGGTTGAGCGGCCTTGAGATCATCGTGGACACCCGTGAGAAGGACGGATACGACTTCGCCTACCAGCCGGTGCGCCCGGTTCGGCACAAGCTGGCCTGCGGTGACTACGGCGTCGTACACGACGGCCGGCTGGTGGCGGCGGTGGAGCGCAAGTCGCTGCCGGACCTGGCCGGCTCTCTCACCGACCGGCGGCTGGAGTACGCGCTTGCCGAGCTCGCCGTCCTGCCGCGCGCCGCCGTGGTCGTCGAGGAGGACTACGGCCGGCTGTTCGCCCTCGAGTACCTGCGTGAGGCGCGGATCGCGGAGCGGCTCGCGCGGTTGCAGATCCGCTACCCGGGTGTGCCGATCCTCTTCCTCGCCACCCGCGGCCTCGCGCAGGAGTGGATCTACCGATTCCTAGCCGCCGCACGCCAGTGGGCGGTGAACGAGCCGTCCGCCATCGAGCGCGTAGAAGGCGAAGGCCGCGCTGGGAATCGTGCGCTTCGTCGCGCCCCTGTTGCCTATTCGGCTCAAGAAGCCGAGGTGCGCAGGTGGGCGTACACGGTCGGCCTGCCTCAGCCCGAGAACGGCCCGATCCGTCCAGAGCTCTGGGCCGCCTGGCGCAGAGCCCATCCACGGGGCTGACCGTGGCCGCCGGCCCGCTGCCGCATGCCGGACCTTCTCCGGCCGGCCGGCGGCGCTTGGAGGCGACCTGTCACGTGCGCGGCCCTGATACCGTTACCGGGTGCGACGCGACCTAACCCGGCAGCTCCTTGACCGCTTCGAGGTCTGGCTGTCGGACAAAGGACTCAGCGAACTGGCCGAGCCCGCGCAGTTCCTGCTGACGGGGCGACGAGACTACAGCGCTTCTCAAGAGCCGACCTACTGGCGCAGCGGCGATATCCACGCGCTGCTCCTCGTCATAGCGCCGGAACGGTTGACTGACCCCGGCGCTCTGGCCGAGCGCGGCGCCGCCGCGCTCGAGGCGTTCCTACGCTTCCTGGACGAGAGCGGCAGACTGCACCCGGCCAGCACGAAGATCCCGGCGCTACTCAAGGAACTCGCACGGGCCGCGGACAAGATGGCGCCCGCGATGGCCGACCGCTCCCGGTGGGGCATGGCCAAGACCTTGTACACGGCGATGCTGGCCGACGGTGTCGCCCTCGGCGACGAATCCGGCGCACAGAACTGGTTCGCCGCGTTCAACGAGGCCGACGAGCAGCGCCGCCACACCGTGCTCACAGCCCTTCTCACCAGCCAACCGGAACTGCACGACGCTTATTTCGTCGCCCGTGACGGCACCGTTGCGGCGGTACGCCGTGACCAGCGGGACACGCTCGCTCCGGCACACTTGCCTGCGCAACTGCATGTTCCGCAGCCGCAGACCTATCGGGCTGTGCGTCTGCGCCCTGAGACCGAACTCGCCGTGCACGCCGCCCGCAGCCTCACCCTGCATCGCGTGGCAGCGCTCGCCGAGTGGGCGCGACCGGGGCGCGCGGTGACCAAGAAGGGCGAACTGCTCGACCGGGACTTGACCACCGCAGCCGAGTTCGTCACAGAGTACTGCGATGCTCCTAGCTCGGCGCTGGTGCTGGGATCCGAGGTACTGCCGGTCGCGTACGCCATGGAGTGCGTCGAGATCCGATACGGCCGTCTCGCGGCCGGCGAGCGGCTCGGCGAGTTGACCGTCGTGCTATCCGGCGGAGCCTGCGCCGCCGACATCCTGTCGTACTGGCTCGAGGCCTTCGACTGCGTCATGCGGCCGGACCGGACTCCTGTCCGGGACCGCCGCCTGGCGAAGCTCGACCCGATCATCGAAGAGCTCGAACCGATCAGCGCATGGGCGCTCGAAGCGCTCTACATCGCCGGCCGTCCGCTGGCCTGGGACGAGCTGATCGCCGAGACGCTCGCAGACTCGCAGTTCGAAGGAGCCGAGGACGACCAGCTGCTCGGGCTGCTCATCAGTACCAGCGTCCGGGCCAGGCTGCACGCCGCGATGCGCCACGGTGCGGTCAGCGCCACCTGGGACACCTCGGCGCTGGCTGCGTTGGATGAACAGACGCGCGCCACGGCCCAGCGGCTGGTCGAACACGGCACCGAACCGTGGCAGATGCTCGAGCTACCGGGTCTGACCATCGAACTCACCCCGCTCGGTACCTGGGGCATGCGCGAGAACCTGCGCGCCGAAGGCAACATCGTCCCTGTCAAGAAATAGGACGCCCGGCCCTGTCATCGCGCCGTCGCCGGGCTTGACTGAAGATCCGAGGATCACCCACCGCTCGCTCTACTACGACATCCTCGGTGCCGTGGCTTCCGGCGCGAGCACCGCCAGCAGCATCGGCAGCCTCCTCGGCCGCGAGCGCGGCGCGATGACCGACCCTCTCGACGTCCTCGAATCCACCGGCTACGTCACCCGCTCCGAGGACGTACTCCGGCCCCGCAAACCGACACTCACCCTGACCGACCCCATCGTGCGCTTCAACCAGCTCATCGCGCTGCCCTACGCCCCGCTCATCGAAGACGGACACGCAGCCGACGCCTGGCCCGCCGGCCGCCCGACCTTCCACGCGAAGATCCTCGGCCCGCACTTCGAAGAGCTCACCCGGGTCTGGACCCGCCGCTACACCCGCGACGAAGCCGAGGGCCTCGAGATCGGCCCGGTCGGGGCAGCCGGGATCTACCGCAGTCGGCCGCAGATTGCGTTGAGCTGCCCATGAGCCGGTTCGACGGGCTGATGTGCTGCTGTGCGTAATCGAGCTTATGCAGCATAACTGTGTGAGCGTCCCCGTTGCCCATCCCCCGTTGCCGCGGCCACCGGCCAGGCGGCGATGCCGAACTACGCGGGGAGGCCCTCCATCCATCCCCTTCACCTGACCGGGTGCGCGCGCTGGGCGATCAGACGGTGTCGGTGGCGTGGGCCTTTCCACGTGGACAGCCCACCCTTAGTGCGCCCGGTCTCACAGCTCCCTACGGTCGAAGGGCCGATGTTCGACGCTGTGAATCTGCTTACACGGATCCCCTCACGGCCTCGAAAGGTGTCCGCGAAGACCCCGACCTCACCTGGAGGACCGCGTGACCCCGAACTCCGAGACCCCTGTCCTCGGCACCCTCGCCGCCATGACGGTCGACTCGATCGAGCGCTGCGGCCTGCCCCCGGACATGCTCATCCTCACCCGCATCGCCGCGCTCGCCGCCATGGACGCGCCCCCGGTCTCCTACCTCGCCCACATCGATCCCGGCCTCAAAGCCCAGCTGACTTCGAGCCGGCTGCAGGACGTCCTGGTCGCCATCGCCCCCATCGTCGGCACCGCGCGCGTCATGTCGGCTGCCGGCAACATCGCCGAAGCGCTCGGCATCGCCATCGAAGTGACCGAGGCGGCCGAGACGGGGGCATAGAGCACCTCCGATCCGCCGACGCACCGGCGTCGGCGGATCGCGGTGTCGAGCGGGAACCTGCGAACCTGCCTGCGACGCCCTGCGCTTGCCGGTCACCACAGCGACGTCCGGATACCGACAGCCCTTCACGCACCACGGGCAGACTCAATCCGACTGCATCGCCAGCGGCTCGCCGGGGTGCTCCACGTTGTAAATATGTGTACACTCGTCGTGCCGGGGGAAGGTGCCCTCGGATCCCCAGCTCGCGCCCTGCTTCTCGAGCTCGACTGGGAAGCCGCACAAAGCCCGGCGCGCGCCGCCCTCCGCCTCCATCTCCACCACGTGCCATTCGTCGTCGTTGAGCGGCACAGAGCCGTATGACCAGCGGTAACGCTGCGCGATCTCCATACCGCAATTATCACCAGGGTGCTCACACGCCGCGACCGGGCCGCGGGGAGCCACCGGAGGTCCTCGCCCCCTCCCTTCGGTGCGGCGGTACCCGTCTCCCTCACCCTCCCCATGGGGTTTGCTACGCCCGGCCGACGAAGCAGAGGAGCAGGTCGCAGCTCACGAGCGACCGGGAAGCCGTGAGCGGCATGCCTGACATATTTCCTCGGTATGCGGTGTCGTGCCGGACATGCCGGTGATCACTGCCCATTGCTCGAGGAAGCTTGCCAGCAGCGCATCGCCCGGGTCGTTGGAAACCGCCCGCACTGCCAGTGCTCTCCAGCCTCCCCCCTCGCCGTACAAGGCCTCGACCGTGCGGCAGACCTGCGCGAACCGACAGCAGGCTGGTACGGTCGGCCCAGTTCTGGGCGTGTCGGCCTCCTGCCTGCAGCGTGTCTTCGTCGGGCCGGTCACTGGGACGCGACGAGCCCTCCGGGTGTGTTCGACCGTCGCGTCCACGATGAAGTCGGCATGGAGCCGGGTGATGACCAAGAGCCTGATCAACTTGGGTGAGGGCGTGATTAGTCTCAGCTGGCCGCCGTTCTCGGCCGCGAGCAGCCGGATCCGGCATAGGGTCCGGAGGCCGGACGCATCACAGAAGGTGAGAGCGCTGAGATCGAGCGCGATCGAGTTTCGGCCGCCGTAGATCAGAGTTTCGAAGAAGCGGATGACGTGTTCGCACTGCGCGATGTCGAGTTCGCCGTGCAGTGCCACTACCGCGCAGTCCGCACCCGCTGAGAGCAGCTGGATGGCCAGGATGTCTTCGGTGCCCGTGCTGGTTTCCATGATCGCCTCGGGATGGCCGGGAAGGGTGGGGCCATCACCGGGGTCCGGGGCGATATACCTGATGCTAGGTCAGGCGGGGTGCGATGTATATACGCTTTGCGCGACTCGCGGCCCCGACTGGTTGTACATGTCTTGTATATGTCGGTCAGCGGCTCGCGGGCTTGTGCGAGCCGATCGTCGCGCCGCCGTTTCTCTCCTTCGGCTGCGGCGGGGATGGGCCGGGCCGCAGCCCGGTTCGACTTCGACGTCGTCGAGGGACTCCGCGCGCTTTTCTTCGCGGAGGGTGCAGCGCCGCTGACGCGTCGCCGGGCGGGCACGAGCACGGGCACGGGCAAAGCCGGCGACTCATTCCCGCGGCCGACGTTCAGGGCTTCGGACCGGCTGCTTCCGTGGCGGGTTCGTCCGACTTCGGGCGTAACTTCTTCCGCAGAAGGAGCTCTTGCCGAGGTGCCCATCAGCGCTACCCCCGGTGGCTCCGAGGCGCCCGCGCGCCCGTCGGCGCGGCGGCCGGGCTGACCGGGCTCGAGATCACGGCTGACGTCAGGGAGAAGGTCGGGTACGACTTCCCCTGCCGACCCGTGCACCCGTGTGGCACAGCCTGGTGTGCGCACACGTGTCCCCAGGGGAACCGTCGCGTCGAGGGTGACGGACCGTTGCAGGCTACTGAGGGTCGCGGTTCCGGCGATGAGGTTCGCGGCGATGGCGCCGCCCGCGCCGTGAGGTGTGTGGCTTCGCTCCCGAGGAATGGCGGTGGGCTAGGGAGCGAAGCTGTGGTGGTGAAGGCGCGGAGCGGGGAAGGGACCGACAGCCCTCAGTTCTGCTCCGCGCCCGCCAGCGGGGTCTGCTGCTGGTCGGCCTCGGAACCGGGCGCGTGTTGGTCGGACTCGTACTGGGAGGTTCCGTCCATCGGCTGCAGGTAGCCGTGCTGCACGAGCCAGAGGACGTTCAGCGGGGTGGGGGCGCCCGGCACCTGTGTCGAGTCGAGCTGGAACTGCAGGCCTCCGCCGGACTGCGCGAACCAGGGAGCAATCGGCCCGGCGGTCACGTTGAAGGCCCTCAGCACACGGTAGTCGTGGTAGTTGCACGACGCGCTGGCGGTGTTGTCGAGGCTCTGCGGCGGGAGCGCGCGCTGCGCGTAGGGAGTGCCTTCGGGCGCGAGGAATCCGCCGGCCTCGCTGCCGTAACGATCGATGTCCTGCCCGGGCACCAGTTGGATGGTGGACTTGATCGGTTTCCCGTTGAGGTCGAGCGCGTAGCCGTTTTCGGGCGGAAAGATGTATCCGCCCGTGGCCGGGTTGTAGTAGTCGTCCAGGAACTGGGTGGTGGTCAGGTATCCGGTGCGGTGGTAGCCGGCGAGCTCGTTGCCGACCGGTCCGCTGCTGGGAAGGTCGAGCGGGCCGAGTCGCGGGTCGTGCTGGTAGAAGGCGTCCGAGCAGCTGACGTTGCTGTTGCCGTAAGCGGCGTCGGCAGTCGCGGGGGCGGCGGCGATGAAGCCGAGCGTGGCGACTGCCGCGGCGAGTGCGGGAAGGCGGAATGAGACCACAGGATCTCCAGAACGGTCGGGAGCGTCAGGGGACAATACGGTGAAATCAGTGATTTTCCGTATGTGCCTCGAAGTTCTAGCAGGGTTCCGAGCCGCCTCGGCCGTGCCCGGCCGCACCGCTGCGCTCATCGATGGAAAAGTCCTTCCACCTGACGAACGATCAATCAGACTGCGCGTCGCGCCTGCCGCCCATGGCGCCGCTGAGTGAAATTGATCCGCTTCCCCTCTCGCGCGTACACCGACCGGAGTACCGACCGGATCGCGCAGGGTCGTGTACGGAGTCGGCGGAGGCATGGCCCGATCCGACCCGGGATCAGAGCTGTCCGGGCTCGGTGAATCCGGTCGAAATGAGTTCCCTGTGACCTGGCGGTCGGCCGGCTTCTCGGAGCCGCAGTCGGTCCTGCCGGCATGGTGAATCGGGCCCATCCGGAACCCTGTGAACGGCGTGCGCACCTGTTGCGTGGTCGGGCATTCGGGCGTTGCAGCCGTGCGCGTGGCACCGGGTGTGCCACGCGCGAAGGCCGGAGACTCGGGGCGGCTGTCATCCGGTCACCGATCAATCAATTCCGAACGTCACGCTCTCGACATCCGCTCGCCGCTCAGGCACGCTCACCTCGCCCGACCATAGGGCGCAAAGTAGGCCGCCCGGGAGGGAGACAGAGTATGGCGCGCAAAGAGAAGCCGGTGGATCCCGGCGGTGGTCCGCTTGCCGAGTTCGCGCGTGATCTGCGCGCGCTGCGCGCCGAGGCGGGAAACATGACGTACCGGGCGCTCGCCAAGCGCGCCGGCTATTCCGCCAGCACGCTGTCCATCGCTGCTTCGGGAACGATGCTGCCCTCTTTGGACGTGACGCTCGCCTACGCGCAGGCGTGCGGCGGGGATTCCGAGGCATGGCGGGCCCGCTGGCATCAGGTGGCGGAGCAGTTTGCCGAGCTGGTCAACGACCGCCTCCCGACGTACGAGGGCAAGCCGGTGGGACTGTCGCTCGACCGTGCTCGGCTCGGGGTGTTCTCGCCCGTGGACGGCGCGGATTCCGGCCCGCGCCGCGGGATGCGGGCCTTGATCGCCTCCGTGATCGCGGGTGCGGTCGTGCTCCTGGTGTGCGTGGGCGGATTCCGGCTCGCCGGTGCCCTTCGCCCGCGCCCGGTCTCCTCGACCGCCTCCTCATACGGCCTCCCGGCGCGAGTGACCGTGAGCACGATCCCGGTCAGCACCGCGGCCACGGGCGCCGTCCTGGGCGCGGAATCCTCCTGCGGCTCGAGCGGAACGCCTCGGCCTGAGGGTTCGACGCTCCCCGCCTCGCTGCCCGGCGACGTCCAGCACCTGCCGGGCGAGTTCGGCCCGGGGTCGCTGGCTGGTGGGCCCCTGCTGCCGGCGAGCTTCGGGTCGCAGCTGGCCGGCCCTCCGGCGGTCGCCGCAGTGGCGGGCAGCCTCGTGGATGTCACCGGCGCCGGGTACATCGACCCGAGGCAGACCGATAACGGTGGTGAGCCGTACATGTACGTCACCATCGGTACGCCGAAGCCCGGCCAGTGCTGGGAGCTGCTCGCCTACGACACCCTCGCGATCGCGGCCGGACGGGGAGACGTCGGCGATATCAGCACCGTGGATCCCGGCCCGCACCTGTCCGCGGCGCACGTCGTGCTCGAGTGCGGCCAGGTCCTGATGGTGACGGACATCTGCGCGTGGGCCGGACCGGGGCCAGCCGGCC
Source organism: Actinospica robiniae DSM 44927 (assembly GCF_000504285.1). Taxonomy (NCBI): domain Bacteria; kingdom Bacillati; phylum Actinomycetota; class Actinomycetes; order Catenulisporales; family Actinospicaceae; genus Actinospica; species Actinospica robiniae. Next base: position 6,052,808 of record NZ_KI632511.1, read on the forward strand.
GGCAACCGGTGTTCGGCCTCGTCAGGGTGATACCAGGCTTCGACAACACGTCCCGGCTCAAGAGCGGGGCCATGCTGACCTTCGTGGACCAGGTGTATGCCACTCTCAGTGCAACGTGACCGCGGACATGAACGAGACACGGGCCGGACCCGGCGCGAAGTCGATGCCCCGTGGATGCGCGGCGGCAGGAAGCCGTCGGCGCGACCGTCCGAGCAGGCTGCAGCCGCGTCCATGCCGGGCGGGGGCGGCGCACTCCGCAGCTTCATCGCCTCGTGCCAAGGCACCTTGCGTATCGTGTTTCCGGGAATTGGGTGGCCTCGAACCGTCGGGCTGGCTCGGTCATGTCGGCAGCTCCCTGTGCTGCCTTTGCGTGGACATGCTTCCGCAGTCCTCCAACATCGCGGGTGAAGTGCTCATCGAGCGCGGACAGCACGATGTTGTCCAGTAGCGGCGTGAGGATCCCGGCCTTCACGCCGTCGATCCCCGGGGTATTCGCCCCCTGGTTCCCAGCCGAAGCTTGGCCTGCATCTCCGTTACTGCACCACGTGGGCGCCGGCACCGCGATTCGACGGCGCGTCTCGTGGCGTTGCGGCATCCTCCGTTCGACGGTCGATGCGTCTATCCCGCCGCCGCACCGGCTGCGCGGCGGCGGGAACCGGTACCGGACAGTTCCCGTGTTCGCTGTGCTCCGCTTGGCGAGGTAGGAGCCCGACTTGGTTCTGGCGGCATCGCCTCCGGTTCGCCGGCGTCCTTCCCGAAGCCCTCCGCGACGGCATGGTGAACCCCGTCGGCCTGACCGCCCCCGAAGGCGCCGGGCACGCACCGCAACCGGCCCGCCATCGGTCGTAGGGCGGGTGCAACGAGCGAGGCCGGGCGTCGACCCGGCTGGACTTCTGCCTTGTTGGCTTCTGCCGCTGCGGGCCTTTCGGGAGGCTCAGGGGCGCACGCGGATGACGGTCTTGCCTTTGCGTCGCTCGGTCGGGTTGAACGCGGGGATGGCGTCGTCGAGGTTCGCGACGGTTCCGATGTGGGTGCGAAGGCGCCCGTCGCGCACCCGATCGGTGATCTCCGCCAGCTGACTCGGAACGGACTCGACGACGAAGTCGACCGCGAGACCGTCGACGGGGCGTGTCTCGGCGGGCCCGACTACTGACACCAGGGTCCCGCCGGGCCGGATGATGCTTGCCGAGCGCCTCTGGACGTCACCGCCGATCACGTCGAAGACCAGGTCGACCCCGCCGATGTCTTCGAGGTCTTCGTCGTCGAGGGCGAGGAACTCGTTCGCGCCGAAGTCGAGCGCCGCCTGGCGGTCCGCCGCCCGCCCGGTACCGATGACATAGGCGCCGAACTCCCGGGCGAGCTGCGTCACCACGGACCCGACCGCCCCGGCGGCGCCGTGCGCGAGGACGGCCTGCCCCGCCCGTAGGCGACCGTGCTGGAGCAGGCCCTGCCATGCGGTCAAGCCGGAGATCGGCAGGCTCGCACCGACCGTGAACTCGACGTTGCCTGGCAGCGGCGCGAGGTTGCGTGCCTCCACGGCCGCGTACTCGGCCAGGGTTCCATCGCGGTGCCAGTCCGTGATCCCGAACACCCGCTGCCCTAGCGAGAGTCCCGTCGTGCCGTAGCCGAGGGAGGTGACCACTCCGGCGAACTCGTGGCCGATGATCGCCTGGGCCCGCTCGTGACCGGAGCGGTCGACCCACGTCGAGGGCCACTCCCACTCCGCGGGGACGAAGCCCGACGCATGGACTTCGACGACGACGTCGTTGATCGCCGGCGTCGGCTCAGGTCGCTCCACCAGCTTGATACCGGCCGCTTCCGCCGCCGGATCGGTCGCGACGATCGCCTTCACTGCTACCTCCGTGTATCCCGTGTCCGCTGCCTCTATGCGCAGGTCCGTGACTGTGTGTTGTCCACTCCGGCGCGACTCGACGCGTCTCAGTAGTCCATTCGCCCGCGCCGGCGGACCCTTTTTGGGCTTGTCAGCCCACTATCGGCAGTCAACGCACAAGCGCGACGCGCCCGATCGGCCCCGAAGGGGCTTGTGCACGCCGCCATGGGGTGGCGGACCGGCGGTTGAGCTGGAGCAATGTGGTCGGGTTCCCGTAACGGTGACCAGCAGGCCGTGCGAGCGCAGTATGGAAGCAGGGATGCCGACCGCGGCTCGGAGGGAGAGCCCCATGAATCGCGCGGAGATCGTTGTGCGCCGGTTCGACCGGTTTCAACAGAACCACGGCCCGGTCGGGCTGCCGTTCGCGATCGTCCAGAAGTTCGGCAATGACCAGGCCGGCGGCAAGGCCACCATCATCGCCTACTACGGCCTGTTCGCCTTGTTCCCCCTGCTCCTGCTCTTCTCCACGGTTCTCGGCTTCGTCGTGGGTGGAAACCCGGGGCTTGAGCACCGACTGGTGAACTCGGCCCTGGCCAATTTCCCGATCATCGGCACCCAGCTGCGCAGTTCGGCGCACCCGCTACGCGGCAACGCGCTCGCCCTGGTGGTGGGCGTCGCCGGCGCCATCTACGGGGCGCAGGGGGTGGGCCAGGCGGCGCAGAACGCGATGAACACGGTGTGGAATGTGCCGTTCAAGCAGTGGCCGGGGTTCGTGGGCCGGCGCGTTCGCGGCTTCGCGATCTTGGTGGTGCTCGGGATCGGGATCCTCGTGTCGACCACGCTGATCGGGTTCGCGCCGCGCGCGCCGCTGGGATCGGCCTTAACCTGGGCGGTCTCGGCGCTGGTCAACTTCGGCGTGTTCCTCGCGGCGTTCACGATGCTGACCGCGGCCGCAGTGCGAGTACGGGACGTGTTGGTCGGAGCGGTGTTCGCGACGGTTTTCTGGGAGGTACTGCAGGCAGCGGGCGGAATCTACGTCCGTTACGTGATCAGTCATGCGACGGATGTGTCGGGGTTCTTCGCGATCGTGATCGGCCTGCTGTCCTGGCTGTACATGGGCGCGCGCCTCACCCTGCTGGCGGCCGAGATCAACGTGGTGCTGCGCTACCGGTTGTGGCCTCGCTCGATGACGCAGCCGCCGTTCAGCGCGCCGGACAAGACCGCGTTCGTGCTGCTGGCGAAGATGGAGGAGCGCCGCCCCGAGCAGACGGTGGAGGTGACTTTCAACGCTGAGGCGGATCGCCAGCCGCTGGACGAACCCGCTGTGCCCGAACCCGCGCGCACGGATGGAGCGCGCCCTGCGGATGTTGCCCCGGCTGCGGGCGCGCACCCGCCGGGCGACTCGGTCCGGGACGCGTGCCAGGCCGGGCTGGACCGGCTGCGCCAAACGGTGGCGCGGCTAAGGGCCGATGCCGTACAGCTGGTCACCGCCGCCCCGGACCAGGTGCGCGAGGCCGGCCTCGCCGCCCGCCGCGAGGATCTGCTTGAGGCCGTGCTGGCCGCTGCGCGGGCGGGCGTCGCGCGCGATGCCATCGCGGCCGAGTGCGGGCTGGACGCCGGGGAGGTGGAAGCGCTTCTCTGCGCCGACGGACGACGCCACCACCCGCGACAGACGTGAGATGTTTGCCTTTGAGCACATTTTTTGCTCAGGTCTGGATTTTTAGATGGGCGTCGGTGACGCCTTCAGCAGCTCCCGAGGGGCGGATTCCGTGCCTGGTGACGTTCCGAGCCTCCGGTAGCACGTGCGCCAGGACGATGTCCGCGACCCCGATACCGATCGGTGCCCTGGTCTCGGCGTGCCGCTGTTCGCCGTCGAGTGGCCCGCCGCGCAGCACCGCGTTCGGCACGACTACGGCGTGACCCGCCGATCGCTCATAGGCCCATCGAACCGCCCAGCGCGGTCGGCGGCGAGCGCTCCGGCCATCTGGGCGGTGCGGTCGACGTTCGTGCGCACGTCGACTGAGGTCAGGCGGCTTCGGCGCGGTCGAACGCGTACACGACGAGGTTCGGAAACTCCTCGTCCACCTCCGCGGTCGGGCGGTAGAAGACGCGTTGGGCTTCGACCAGGTCGACGTACGGCGCGATGCGCTCGACCCGGATCCGGCCGCCAGCGAGCGGACCGCCGCGCAGCACCGCGTTCGGCTGGCGGTGGTGGACGAACTGCTCTTTGCTCATGGCCCCATCGAACCGGTCGGCAAGGCCGCCCGCGAACTCCAGGCACCCACGGGGGGTCCTTCGCGGCGCTTCCGACGGGATACCCTACCGCCGACTTCCTTACACGCCCCTCGCACTTCTCTCGCACGACGGTCGGCCCACGGCGCGAAACAGCGGACGGATGTGCCGGCGACGTGTGAAAAATCCTGCATCACCTGGCGTTGGTTTGCCCCTCACCGCCGTATCGCAAAGTGTCAGGAGTCACACTTTGGGTGCCGATATACGCCGCCGTCGCGGTGTTGGCCGAAGTCCCCAGAGCTGGTGGACCGTTGTGGGGTGTTCTCCTGCGACAGGCGTGGAGCGAGTACCGACTTGGTGCAGTGCGCGATATTTCCCTTACCCATGCTCAAGCTCAGGGTTCGCCCGGTTGGGCGTACTCGATTGGTTGTATCGGTGCGGGTTCGAGGGTGGGTTCCGGGGCGCTGGCCGGGGAGGCGGCGGTGGCGGCGCCGGGTGGCGAACTCGGCCCGGCGCACGCACTCGGTCTTCAGCACGCTCCAGAAATTCTCCGCCAGCGCGTTGTCGTATGAATCTCCGACCGTTCCCATGCCGGCCCGGATCCCGGCAAGCGGCTACGCCGACACCCCGAGTTCGGCTACCTCACCCCAGCAGAGACGCGAAAGCGGCTCCGGGGCGAACACACGTGGGCAGCGCAAGCAGAACGTGTCCAGCTCTGCGGGGGAACTTCAATGCTCCGGCAGGTCGGCGTCGCCGACACTTCAAACGTCGCCGACCAACTGCTCATGCTGCGCGACGGCGCCATGGTCGCCGGCTACCTCGGCGACCCGCGAACCGTCGCGCGATCGCTCTACAACGCGGGCCGCGCAGTCATCACGTTTCGCAAGTGACAAGGCCATATCGGGACAAGGCTGACCGGGGATGTTCGTGCCCGTCCCAGTGCTGGTCGGCGCCGAGGGTGATGCGGTGATCGGTCCAAACCGTACGCGGGCGATGTGCCTAGGCCGGCCGGCTCGGCCGGGGCCGCCCCGGTGGCGAAGGTGGCGGAGAGCGCAGCCGGTTCGCCCCCGCAAGTAAAGGACACCCACGCCACCCGGCCTGCCTGGTGCGGCTCGGCGTCCGCTCCCGGGCGTGCGCGGCGGCCTCGATCGTGCCTGCAGGTGCCAGGTGCGTCCGGCGGCGCCGGAGCGGGCGGTGACGTACTCACTCCAGTCGGCGCGGCCGAGCGCCAAGGCGATCCCGCGTCCCACCCCTCGGCTGGCTCCTGGCCTCGGCGTAGGCGCCCGAGCCGTCGCGGCGCACGATCTGCACCCCGGGGTGCTCGCGCAACCAGGCTTCGAGGGTGTCGGCACCCGGGTCGGGTAGCACGTCGATGCGCTCGCGCGTCCCGGGGTCGATCAGGATGGTGGCGTAGCGGCGGCGCTTGGTTATCAAGAGTCATTCGGAGAGTGTCTGTGACGTAGAAGACGAGCGGAGGGACGGTCCGGGGCTGCGTGGTGGCGGTGGTTATCTACCGCTGTCCATCACGCAGCTTCTGGAGTGTGTTCATGCTTGTTCAACGTGTCGTGTCGCCGGCTACGCGGCTGGAGTCCTGGACGGTGCTCGGGGGCGACGGGCTTCCGGTCGGGCCGGTCGAGCGGTATCTGGCCTACCTGACTGATATCGAGCGGTCGCCGAACACCGTCAAGGCGTACGCGCACGATCTGAAGGACTATTTCGTCTTCCTCGGACAGCACGGGCTGGATTGGCGGGAGGTGCGGCTGGAGGACATCGGCGAGTTCGTAGCCTGGCTGCGCAGGCCGCCGCGGATGCGCGGCCGGAACATAGCGGTGCTTCCGTCGGTGACCGCGCACTGCTCAGAGTCGACGGTGAACCGGAAGCTGGCGGCGTTGTCTGCGTTCTACCAGCATGCGGCCCGTCAGGGCGTGGACCTGGGTGAGTTGCTGGTCACCTGGCAGCCGGCCCGGGCCCGGCGGGGTTCGTGGAAGCCGTTCCTGCACCATGTCAATCCTGGTGCTCCGGTGGCGCGGCGCACGATCGCGATGAAGGCGCCGAAGAAGCTGCCGCGTGTGCTGACCGTGGCGGAGGCGCAGGCGGTGCTGGATGGCTGCACCCGGCTGCGGGACCGGTTCTTGTTCGCGGTGCTGCACGAGACCGGGGTTCGGATCGGCGAGGCGCTCGGGCTGCGGCATGAGGACGTCGCCGCCGCCGAGCGGGAGCTGGTGGTGGTTCCCAGGCACAACGACAACGGCGCCCGCACCAAGTCCCGGCAGTCGCGCACCGTTCCGGTCAGCGCGCAGTTGGTCCGGCTCTACGCCGACTACCTGCACGGCGAGTACGGGGATCTGGACAGCGACTACGTGTTCGTGAATCTGTGGGGTGAACCGGTCGGGCGGCCGCTGGCCTACGGGGCGGTCTACGACCTGGTCCGAAGGCTGCGCCGGTCGCTCGGGATCGATTTCGACCCGCACTGGTTCCGGCACGGGGCGGCCACCCGCATGCTGCGCGACGGTGTGCCGATCGAGGTGGTCTCGACGATCCTCGGCCATGCGGACCTGAGTACGACCCTGGACGTCTACGGCCATCTCACAGCCGAGGATGCCCGGCGGGCCCTGGAGGCTGCGGGCTGGTTCGCCGGCCGTGAGGTACGGCTGTGAGCGGCGAGGCGATGCCCGGACCCGCGCCGGACGAGCCGGGCTGGCGCTATCCGCCGGGGCTCAGCGAGATGCTGGTGGCGGCGGTGCGCATCGAGTTCCGCGCTGCGGTGTTGGTCATCGACCCGGCCGATCCGGTGTTCGGGGGCGTGCCGTGCCTGGTCGGTACGTGTCGGCGGGCCGCGCGGGTGCACGAGTTGTGCAGCGCTCATTTCCAGCGCTGGGCCGCGCTCGGGCGGCCGGAGAAGTCGGCCTGGGTCCAGGCGGCCGATGCCGCGGTCCGCGGCGACGGCCGGGTGAAGTCCTGCGCGGTGCCGGGATGCGGTTTCGGACGCAACAGCACAGGGCTCTGTGTCATGCACATCAAGGCATGGCGCCGCGCCGGCGGCCCGGAGACCGAGTCGTGGATCGGCTCGGGTGTCGTTGCCGTATCGAGCGCACGCTACGGGATCTGCCGCCTGGCCGGCTGCGAACTGTGGGCGGCGAAGACAGGGCTGTGCGTTTCGCACGCCCAGCGGTGGCGCCAGGCCGGCCGCCCGGACGTCGAGGCGTTCGTCGCTGCCCACGCCGCGACCCCGGCGCACTGCGAGACGATAGACCTGCTAATCCTGCCGCCCCGGCTCCGCCTGGAGGTCCAGTACGCGCTCCAGCAGCGTCATGACGAGCAGAAGGCGCCGCTGATCCCGAAGCACGCCCGGCACGCGATCAACGTGCTGGCCGCCTCGGGGATGGTCTCGCTGCTGGAGTACCCCGAGGAGCGGTGGCGCGAGCGCGTGAACTCTCTGCCCGGCATGCGGCGCAAGGCCTCCGGACCGTTCCTGTCCTACGCCCGGCGGCAGGTGGAGAACCTGCTCTACGGCACCGGCTGGGAGGTCGAGTTCGACCGGGACGTGTGGCGGCTGAAGAATCTGGGAATCGAGGACTGCGGCCGGGCCACCCTGCGGTTCGGCGCGATCGGACAGGACCAGTTCAAGACGCTCGCCAAGCGCTGGGTCCGCTGGCGGCTGTCGGCCGGAAGTAGCCTGAGCAACGCGGACATCGGTCTGCGGGCCCTGATCCGGTTCACCGAGTTCCTTGCCCGCGCCGAACCCGGAATCGAACGCCTCGGCCAGCTCAGCCGGGCCGTGCTGGAACGCTACCTCGCCGACATCGCCTCGCAAAGCGAGTACCGGCGCCAGCGCGCGATCGGACAGCTGGGCATTTTCCTTACCGATGTTCGCCGCCACCGCTGGGACGAGACGCTGCCGGCCGATGTCGTCTTCTACCGCGAGGACATCCCGCGCCGGGCCAAGCAGTTGCCTCGCGCGCTGGCTGAGTACGTGATGGCGCAGTTGGAAGACCCCGCCAACCTCGACCGTTGGACCGAGCCCGCCTACCGGCTGATCACGCTGATCCTGATGCGCTGCGGCCTGCGGATCAACGACGCCACCCGCGTCATGTTCGAGTGCATCGTCCACGACGCCGATGGCGCCCCCTACCTGCGCTACACCAACCACAAGATGAAGCGCGAGGCCCTGGTCCCCATCGATGAGGAACTCGAACACGACATCCGCGACCAGCAGCGCCGTGTGCTGGAACGCTGGCCCGGCGGTGTGCCGGTGCTCTTCCCACGCAAGCTGAAGAACATCCACGGGCGTCAGCCGATGAGAGGCGACACCTACCGCCAGGTCCTCGACCTCTGGCTAGAACGCTGCCAGGTCCGCGACGCCAACGGAGCCGCGGTCCACCTCACTCCGCACCAATGGCGCCACACTCTCGGTACCCGGCTGATCAACCGCGACGTCCCACAGGAGGTGGTCCGCCGAATCCTCGACCACGACTCCCATGAGATGACGGCCCACTACGCCCGGCTGCACGACACCACCATCCGCCGCCACTGGGAGGCCGCACGCAAAGTCAACATCGGCGGCGAGCAGGTCGTCCTGGACCCCGACGGACCTCTGGCCGAGGCGGCTTGGGCGAAACAGCGCGTCGGACGCGCCTCCCAGGCGCTGCCCAACGGCTACTGCTCCCTGCCCGTGGTCAAGACCTGTCCGCACGCCAACTCCTGTCTGACCTGCCCGATGTTCGTCACCACCGCCGAATTCCTACCCCAGCACCGCCGACAACGCACCGAAGTCCTCCAGATCATCGCCGCCGCTGAAGCCCGCGGACAACAGCGTCTGGTGGAGATGAACCGCCAGGTTTTGACCAACCTCGAGAACATCATCACCTCGCTTGACGAGGACGCCGACGAGAACGACGCACGAGGACAGATAGCCGATGCGAGCTGACAACACCGCCCACCTGATCACCTCGGCCCGCACACGTCACGAACTGACCAGGGCGAAGGCGATACGGGCCCTGCGTAAGCTCGACACCGCCGAGCACCCGGTCACCTTCGAGGCACTGGCCCGCGCCGCCGGCGTCTCACGGTCCTGGCTCTACACCCAGCCCGACATCCGAGCCGAGATCCAGCGCCTGCGCGATCTCGACCGCCGCCCGCTGCCCAAGCCGGCAACCACCGGCCAGCGCGGCAGCGACGCCTCCCTGGCCCGCCGCCTCGAGATCGCACTGGCCCGCAACCGTGAACTGACCGCCGATAACCAACGCCTGCGCCGCCAGCTCGCCACCGCCATCGGACACCTGCGCGCCGCAGGCATCGCCGCGGAACCATAGAACCGGGTCACTGATCTAGAAAGCGTCGACGCCACCGCCCATCGGCGCCCCACACCCCTCGGGGAAGAAGGAGCCATGGGCGCGGCTCCGTCCTGCGATCGAAGTCAGCATCAAGAACGGCGACAACACGCCCAAGGTCAATACGCGCACCTCGGGGAAGCCACAGAAGCACGGCTTCGAGCAGGTCACGTGCCAATACGGGGTTACAGCAGTCGCATCCGGTCTCAGGGTCCGGCAAAACCGATCCCGGCTGGGCCAGATACCACCGGCACTCCGCCAGCGCCGCGGCAACGGCACCAGCCCACAACCGATCGTCCTCCAGCTTCCGAATCGCTAGACGCGTCAGCGCGGAGACGCCACGAATGCGACGGACCGGAACACCTCGTCTGGGCCGCCAGCGCTCAGCGCGCAGCCCCTTCGGCCGCCTACGCGGCATCGTCCCTTCGGGTCAGCATGCAGAACATAGTGCCACAGCACACGACACGCCGGAGCCGGACTCCACACCCGGCCAGAGCCGTTCGGCAATGCGTCGGGCAGCTGCCACACCCGCCAATGACTACAGCCACGACGCGGTTCCATCTCGATCGAACCCTGCCGACCGTGGTCGCCACCACATGCGCCGCTTCATCAACGACACTGTCCACAACGAGGCAGCCCAGGTCACAGCGTCACCCAAGCGATCAGCTCTAGATAAGCAAGGCCGGCGCGAAGTCGTCAACGCCGAGCACGCGCGGCGTCCGGGCAGCCGACAGCGGCAGGGCGAGCAGTTGATCACCGGCGGGATCGGAGAGTCCGGAGTGCGTCCGGTGGTGGCGCCGGCGGTGATGGGAGCGCTCAGGGCTTTTGAAGTCTGGCGTTGATGTGCCGGGCTTCTTCGAGTTGGTCTTCGAGGATGATGATGCGGCAGGCGGCTTCCAGAGCGGTTCCCGCATCGAGCATCTCGCGGGCGCGGGCGGCGATGCGCAGCTGGTAGCGCGAGTAGCGGCGGTGTCCGCCGGGTGAGCGTTGGGGGGTGATGAGCTTCGCCTCGTCCAGGCTGCGCAGGAAGTCCGGGGTCACTCCCAGGATCTCCGCGGCCCGTCCCATGCTGTAGGCGGGGTAGGTCTCGTCATCGAGCTTCTCGGCCGCGGTCTGCGACTCGGGTTCCAAATGCCTCTCCACACGGTAAGAGGGCCCCGGTGCGCAAGCACCGGGGCCCGGGGTTATTCGGGTTGACACCATCTACCGTCTACCGGCCGGGGGGAGAGAGCCGGTGACGGTCATCCGCACGCTCCGGCCGGAACGACCGGGTGCGGGGATCGCGTAAGCGTGACCGGAGACCACCTTTCCTAGCGAGGACCTGCGGTAAGCCGCCGGACCGGAACAACCGGGCGCGGCGGGCGATCTGACGGTGAGCCCTTCCCTTCTCCTCGGATATCTCTCACAACCAGTCCCCTACCGGAACCCCGTTCACCTGCACGGTCCCAGCGCGTCGGACTGTCTTCGCCAGCCGCGCGCGCCCGGATGCTGGGCCTTCGCGTCTGGCTTCCTGCTGTCACATCCACGGGCAGTTCGTCTCTGCCACGTCCCTGAGACTTCTTCTCTCGACACGGGGAACCATACCCAAGACAGCCGGGAATATCTACATCGGAGACGCAAGATTTTCTTGGCTCACTCGTGCGGAGCAGTCGCGTCCCGCGGGCGCTGTCGGGGCTGGCCCGGGCGGACGGCCTCCGCGCTGCACAAGCCGGTGCCGCTCAGGGCGTTCTCGTCCTCGGCCCACCGGTCCACCGGGCTGTCAGGTTCCGGAGTCGCCTGTGCGGATGCCCGGAGCGGCCTGCACAAGACGCTCGCACGGCAGTGGACGAACCTGCAGACACTAAGCCGGGACGCCATGACCATGGAGGCCGGTCTCGCGATGGGGTCACCGCGCGCAGGGGCCGGCCGCAGGTCTCGGTTCGTCAGCGCCTCGAAGTACGACTTCGGCTGGTTGCTGGCTGGGATCGGCTGAGCCGGGGTCAAGGGTTCGCAGGAACGGGAGCACGTTGTCGAGCGCGAGTTCTGTGCTTGCGCCCCAGGGCAGCGCCCCCGAGTGAGGCGGTGTAGTGCGCGGAATCGGAAAGGCCTCGCCGTCCACGCGGAGGAGACCGTCCAGGACGGTAGCGAGCCCGCAGGCTACGCCAGCCAAAGAGTTTGCGCCGTAAAGCCCGTTGGGCAGAGCCTCCGGTGGGGAATTGCTCCGCCTGGCAGTGCGCTCGGGCTACTCGTAGTGGTAGCGGGCCGCGATGATGGTGATCTGGTCGTCTTGCGGGAGGTAGACGAGTCGGTGTTCCTCGGTGATTCGCCGTGACCAAGCGCCCGCGAGGGTGTGCTTGAGCGGCTCGGGCTTGCCGATGCCGTCGAACGGGTCGCGTTTCGCATCCTCGATCAGTCGATTGATCCGTTTGAGGGTTGCGCGGTCCTGGGCTAGCCACCAGAGGTAGTCTTCCCAGGCGCGCTCGGTGAACGTGAGTTTCACCGAGCGTTCCCGGCCTCCGGGTCGATCAGCTCGTGGACCTGTGTGTCTCCGCTGGTCGCCTGGTTATACGACTCGAGCAGGTGGCGTGCGTTGGCGGGTGCGGCGAACAAGTGCGCTGTGGTGCGCCATGCCTCGTATTCGGCGGCCGGGACGAGGTAGGCGCTCCCGGAGCGGGAGACGATCTCGACAGCTTCGGCGTTGTCGTTGACTTCCTCGATCAGGGGGAACAGCCGGCGGCGCGCCTCGCTCGCGGTGACGGACATCACCTCTCCTCTCGATTGGTACAACTTACGGTACCAGCATGCGGGGTAGTGGGGCGTAGGGGCAGCCACTGTCAGGACAGCCGGGTCGGGCGGTTCGTCGGTGGCGCGAGCGGAGCCAACGAACCGCCCGAACGCCATCGCGGATGGTGTTCGCGGTACCGATGAACGAGTGCGCGCGATGCACCGCGAGGCCGGGTTCCGCGGCGGAGGCTGTGGCGTGGCGGGTCGAACGCATGGGCTGCGCTCATCGCGCTGAACGCGTGCGTCCTGATCCTCTGCGTTCTGGCAGCGGTCGGGGTGACCAGTACAGGGCGGAGCGGTGGATGGCTGGCGTTACGGAGTACGGAGGTTGTCGTCGAGCTTGCTCAGCTCCTTCACCCGTCAGTATGCAGATACATCGCGTAGCTCCTGTGGCTCGTCTTCTCTGACCAGATGATCAACCGAGTCCTGCTGCCGATCGGTCGGGGAGCCCGGCTCGATCCTTGTGCTCGGGTCCAGCGACGGCATTCACGAGCCCGGGTTCGGGCGTGATCGACGGGGATTAGATCCGGCTACGGTCTGAGCGAGGCCTCGGTCCGGGCGGTGTCCTCGCTCCCGTGGTAATGAGCGATCTTGCCCTCGCGGAAGGAGACCGAGCGGGCGGCTGGCGCACGCCGCGAATCAGCCATCGACCTTGCGGTGTTGAAATCATTGCTCTTAGGACTGGAATCAGAATGGGCGCGGCTCCCCGGAGGGGGAGCCGCGCCCATTCTGGGCGCGAGTCGGGGGTGAGCGGGTTTCCGTCTGGAGTGTCAGGTGGCCTGGCTAGCGTAGATCGAGCGTCGAATGTACCCGTCCGTCGAGACTGGATCCTGATCTCGACGGACGGGCTCGCTCGACTACTCGCGAGCGAAGGTGCGCCCGGCGAGGTCAGCGGCGATGATGGCGCCGGACTGGTCGCGGGTGAAGATGCCTCGCTGGTTCGCGAGTCCGCCCTCGGTGATGATGAACTCGCCCGTCTCCCCAGGCAGCAGGCCCATGAGTGCTGGTGGCAGGTCCGCCGGAAGTTCGATCTCGCTCGACGCGCGGATCTCGGGCCTGACATCGCAGGCGATTGCGAGCTTCTCGCCGTCGTCGGTGATGGTAAGCACCATCACCTCGTTACCGAACCTGCCCGCCACCTCGCTCGCGCGCGTCGCGTCGTAGGGCAGGGGCTCGGGGGCTTGCTCGACGACGCCGAGATACTCCTCCAACGCCCAGGTGAGGATCGCCTGGTTGAACGCCATCCCGCTGTCCGGGCCCGCGTTCGACATCACCGCAACTGCGAAGTCGCGCTCGGGCACGAGCAACAGATCGGCGAACTGGCCGTTCGCGGATCCGCCGTGCCCGACCGTCGTCACCCCGCCGACGTGCTTGAGGAACCAGCAGATCCCGAACGCGTCGCCCAGCGAGGAGCCGCGCAACCGCAAGAACCGGGGCGCGCATCCCGCGCCGGGCGCAGTCGCGCAGCAGGCTCGCCCAGGACTCGCCGGACTCCCGGTAGCCCTCGTCCATCGCGATCAGCTCCTTGGTACCGTCGGCACGCACCCCGATCAGCACCAGCACGCACGCCTTGCTCTCACCCAAGCGTATGCGCAGGTGCACACCGTCCGCCCAGACATATACGTAGTCGAGCTTGGACAAGTCCCGCCGGACAAACACGGCGTGATCCGCCTGCCACTGCTCGGTCAGCCGGCTGACGGTGGCCGGGGACAGGCCGGCGGCCGAGCCGAGGAACTGCTCGAGCGCCGGGACGAAGTCACCGGTGGACAGGCCATGCAGATACAACAACGGCAGCACCTCGGCGACCCGCGGGGTCTTACGCGCCCACGGCGGCAGGATCGCCGAAGAGAACCGCTTACGCTCACCGGTTTCCGGGTCGATCCCGCTTGTCGTTGACCCGCGGCGCCTTCACCTCGATCGCCCCGGCACTGGTCGTCACCCGCCGCGGCCGGTGGTAGCCGTTGCGCACCGCCAGGCGCCGACCATCCTCGCCGCGCTGATCGGCCAGGTCCGCCAGATACGCATCGACCTCCGCCTCCAACGCGGCAGCCAGCATCCGCCGCGCCCCCTCCCGCACCACATCGTCGAGCAGCGAGGCCCCGTTCGCATCGAACCGTTCTCAGCCACTACCGTCAACACCGGGCGTACCTTCCCGACCGGCGCGCCAACGCCGGCCAGTCTCGAGACTCATCGATCCCCCGGGAAGGTACGCCTTCGTACGCCCTTCCGTCAGACCGGTCCACAAGTCTCGATCATTGCTCTGACGGCGGACGTGGTGGGCGGCCATGTGAGTCCCGATCTGCGGAAATGAGAAGTTGTGTCCGCCGCCCAACCTTTCAGCGGCATCCGGTGGTTGTAGGCCGTGAAGGGAGGGGACGCTCGTGCGAGAAGCGGACGAGGAGGGATTCCATGAGTTCGTGGCCAGCCGCTGGCCGAGGCTGGTGCGTCTAGCCCTCGGGCTCACAGGGGATCTTCATCTGGCCGAGGACCTGGTACAGACGGCACTGGCTAAGGTGTACGCCTCGTGGAGGCGGGTGCGGCAAGCCGAGGATCTCGACGGCTACGTCTATCGGGTTCTTTGCAACGCCAACAACGACCGGTTCCGCAAACGCCGGGTGGTCGAGGACTACCGTGTGCTGATGTCCGAGCCTGGGGAACCGGACGAGACCGCGACCGTGGAAGAGCGTGCTGCCTTGTGGGCGGCGCTGGCCGAGCTCGCGCCCAAACAGCGCGCAGCGGTACTGCTGCGCTACTTCGAGGATCTCAGCGAGGCGCAGACCGCCGCCGTTCTCGGTGTGTCGATCGGCACCGTCAAGAGCCAGACCTCGGATGCCTTGCGCCGGCTGCGCACAAGCTCGCACTTGACGGATGGAGGCTCGCGATGAGCGTCTACGAGTACAGCCCCGAGGAAGAGTTGTTGCGCGACCGTCTGGAGTCGGAGCTCGGCCGGGCCCAGCCCAGTCCCGCTCCGCACGTGTCGATCGCGGCACACGGTCGGCGGATCAAGCGCCAACGGCGACGAGCGGTGAGTGCCGGGACGGCCGTGATCTTGGCGGCGGCCGTGCCACTGGGTCTGCTCGGCTCCGGGACGTTGCGCACCCCTTCCGCTTCGGTCCCCAAGTCTCCGACCACGCATACAGCCACGGTACGGCCGTTCGCCTACGACATGTCCCACGGGCTGATCGGCGCAGGCGCGGTGGACGGGATCGCATGGTCGGTGAAGGTGTCTTCCGATGGCGGGGGAACCTACAGCGAGTCGATCGGTGGATCGCCCGCCAACGAGATGGGGCTGGTGGAGTCCGGGCAGGATCCGACGCCCTCGAACCCGCTCCTGTCCGTTGTGAGCGAGGGCCAGAACCGATACGGGAATACCGGCGAAGGGCTCTACACCACGTTCGGCGTGGTCCCCGACAACATCGGGCACTTCGTGATCGCGTTCGCGAACGGCGAATCTGCGAACGTGCCTGTGGTCACGTTGTCCGGCAGGAGCTTCATCGCCTTCGCCGGAACTCCGTCCCTAGCCATCACCAGAGCTACCGCATACGACAACGCGGGGATAGATCTCGGCTACTCGATCCCGTTCAACGGCGGCATCACGCCCGCTTTCGTATCCTGGTACCGGCCCAATGAGTCACCTTCGACGCGGTCGGCTTCAGTCTCGATCAGGGGCTCCCTCGGCTCTCAGAAGTGGACTGTCGCCCTCCACGAGGGTGCGTTCGGCTCCTGCGTTAGCTACGCCATGCCGGGCAGCATGCTCGCGAGCAGCAGCACCTCCGATTGCGTCGCCCCGGGCAAGAGCCTGGCCGAAGGCCTCACCTACGGCATCCGCAGTTCCAACAACAGCCTTCCGCTCGTACTCGCCGGAGTGCTCACACCCGACACAGCGCGCGTCGTAGCCGTTCTTGCAGACGGTCAGAGCGTGACGCTACCGGTCAAACGGCTCAGCGACGCGGTGCTGTTCGCAGATGTCCTTCCCGCCGGCAACGGTCTGGAGACCATGACGAGCTATGCCGCAGACGGGCAGATCCTCGAGCATGTACACAGTCCGAGCTAAAGCGTCCGGCCGATCACACGTTGGGTAGCGTCTGGGCATGGTCAGAAGCGACGTGACCAAAATAGGTCGAGCTACTCGCGAGGGACACGTCACGCCGATCGAGCTCGATCTCCCCGGTGGCCGGGTCCACCGCGGAGGTCGGCAGCCTGCTGTGCGCCACCGGCTACGTCACCCGCTCCGAGGACATACTCCGGTCCCGCAAACCGACGCTCACCCTGACCGACCCCATCCCGATTCAACCAGCTGATCACACTGCCGTACGCCCCGCTCATCGAAGACGGGCGCGCAGCAGATGCCCGGACCGCCGGCCGCCCCACCTTCCACGCGAGGTTCCCCGGCCCGCACTTCGAAGAGCTAACCAGGATCTGGACCCGCCGCTACGCCCGCGACGAGGCCGACGACGTGGAGATCGGGCCGGTCGGGGCAGCCGAGATCTCCGACGCCAAGACGCGGACCAAGCACGAGGTGGACATCCTGGCGCTCGCCCAGCGCGCACGACCGCAAAGTCCCCGTGCCCGAATCGCCCTGCTCGGCAAAGCCAAGGCCACCCTCAGCCCGAGGGGGCCCGCCGATCTCGACCGTCTAGACCGCATCCGGACCCTGATCGGCGAGCAAGGACACGACGTGCGTGACGCGAAACTCGCCCTCTTCTCCCTCCACGGGTTCGACCGCAACCTCCAAGCGGCCGCAGCGGCGCGTCGGGACGTCCTGCTGGTCGGACTGAGTCACCTGTACGGTAGCTGATTCTCGGTCGGTCGCTGATTGCGTGAAGCCCACTCGAAGGTTAAGTTGGCGGGCTTGCCATGCAGAAGCCGACTTATGCAGCATTAGGCCTCCGACCAGCCTTCGCGCTCACGATGGCGAGATTGAAGCGGACCTGCGCCATACGCTTGTCTTGGTCACTGAGCGAGCGCTCAGCGAGTGCTTGGCACTCGGCGGCCACGTCGAGAGCTTGACGTATGTCGCCCAACACTGCATGGGCCAGGGAAAGTGAGCTGAGGGTAGTAACGATCTGCGGATCGTTGGGGGTAAGAATACGCCTGACGACGCTGAGTGCTTCCTCCAGCAGGCGTACTGTCAATTCTGGTTCTCCTGCCAAGAGATGCAGGTTCGCTAGATTGATTTTGGCGGAAAGTGTTGTCGGATGATCGTCCCCGAGTACTCTGTGGCATTCCGACAACGCGATCGTGCCGGAGGCGATGGCCTGGCTCATATCCCGAACCGATGCGTAGGACATCGCCAGATTTATCCGGGACAGTAGGGTTTCATGATGATTCTCGCCTAAGGCATCGAGGCAATCCTTGAGCAATGCGATGTTCAGCTTGAGCGCTGCCGCTGTGCGACCAGCCTGCACATAGGCATTGGCAAGATTGCTTCGTATGGTGAGCATCCCAGGATGGCGCGTTCCGAGGGTTTTCTCGGCGATCCCGAGAGTCTGCTCGAGCGTAACAACCGCACGCAGCGCGTCTCCTGCTTTCAGATACGCATCAGCCATATTGCAGCGGGCGGCAATCGTATCAGGATGGCTGGCCCCGAGTTCACGATCTGAATCTGCGACCACGTGCTGGAAAATCCCGATTGCTTGAGTAATGTCTCCCGACGTGGCATAAGCGCCCGCGAGCATGGCTCGGGTGCCAAGGGTCAGCTCGTCGTCCGCGCCGAGCGACCGGGTGCACATTACAAGGGTGCGTTCAAAGAGCTCGATGGCTCTGTCTACGGATCCCGACCTCTGCAGAGCGTAGGCGAGGTTTCGGCTTGCGATGAGCGTGACGCGGTTGTCGTCTGAGAATGCGTTCTGTGCGCTTTGCAAGGCAGCTTCACCCACGCTCACGGCGGACTTGAGATTTCCGGCAGATTCGTGGGGGCGAACCATGTTCGTCAGCGTGGCGATTGTCTGCTCGTGGTCGGGGCCGTACACACGCAGGCAGCACTCGTAGGCGCGGCTGAACAGTTCGATCGATCGCGCCGTGTGTCCTTGGTTCTGCAGGTAGGTCGCGTAGTTGACAAGGACAGCGGCAGACTCGCCGTCATCGGTGTCGGGAGTCGCGTGATTTATATAGGCTTCTGCGTGTTCGCCCAGTCTGCGGTAAGCCGGCCACGCAGAGGGGTGCTCCGGATGGCCGGATAGTGCGGCACGCAGCATTAAACACGCTATTCCGCGAGATATCCGCACGAGGAGCGGTTCGCGATACCGGTCGTCTGGGTCGGCCGTGCGTGCTACGGCTTGGACGAGGCGGTGCACCGAGATGCGCTGTGACGTATCAGAATCTCCAGGAGGCGCTGGTGCCCTCGATATCATGCTGTAGTCGGCCAGCGCACCGAGCGCGTATGGCACCTCGCCGCGACGGTCCGGCGGAAGGAAGTCGAATAGGGACTCGGGTATCCCGTGCGGCCCCAACCAAGCGATAATCAGAAGCAGCTCAAGGGCCGAGGGGACCTCGGCTATCTGCTCCAGAGTCACGTTCCAGACGCGTGCAATGGTGGCCGCGGCCGGGGTATCGAGATCCGCTGCTCCAAGAAAGGCGGCAGGCTGAGACTGGAACAACTCCAGGTACCCTCGGACGTCGGACTGGCATTGCCTTATATAGGCCCCGGCCTGTTCCAGAGCCAATGGCAGGAACCCGAGTAGTTCGCAGAGGCGGTAGGCGGTCGGCAACTCTGTCGGCGCAAATTCCCCAACAAGCCCTGCGAGCAGTGCCAGAGCATCGAGGCGTGGGAGAACATCGAGCCTGGACTGTGTCGCACCGATGCGTTCCCAGTCGTGCTGGCGTCGGCTCGTTACCAGAATGCTTCCCGAGCTAGGCGCGATCCGTCCGAAAAGCTCGCTCAGGTCGGCGGGGCGCTCGACGTTGTCGAGTACCAACAGCCACTTACTCTTCTCGACGAGCCACGCGGCGGCACGATCGACAAGTGCAAGGTCGGTGAGGAAGGCGGCCAGATGTGGCTCGAGCGCGACTGCCAATCGGGCGAGCCCGGCGTTGATCGAGGCCGGGCTGTCTGCAGCGACCCAGATGATTTGCTGATAGGAGCCGGCGTAGACCTGCGTGTAGCGCGCTGCGAGGGCACTCTTACCTATCCCGCCCAAGCCGGATATCACGTGCGCCTTCCCAGGACCGGTCATGAGCAATCGGTGCAGCTCAGTGAGCTCTGCGTGCCGTCCGGCGAAGTCCCTAGAGGCCCCGGGCACGCCGATCGGTCCCGCAGCCGGTCCCGCCTGCGCAATCGGTGGCAGTGGGTCGAGAGAAACCTGGGTGATGGGAGAGAAGTCACCTGTGGTGATGGGGCCGTGGTTGTCGCCGGACACGGTCACTGACCGCGGGTTTCGGTGGGCCGAGCCGGCGGTGGGCTGGGTCCGGGCATCGCCGCGGCCCTCGTGGGCGTCGACGTTCACAACTAGGAGTCCGTTGACGAGTGGACGTGTATTTCTGAGTGGTCACCAGTACTCACGGCGCCGGTGTTATTTCCGCCAATGGCCACGGCTCGCTGGCCGCCGGCGGAAGCTTCGGCACCGGTATGTGGAAGCATGGCAGCAATCTGCCCGAGCAGTTCGGAGTCCTGTGTGAGTATCTTCCGTAACTGCTGGCGCAGCGTCGCCATTGCATCAGAATTTTGCGGAGCGGACTCCAGGTCGTTGACAGCTTCGGCCAGGGCCTCCGGCTTGGCTGTGCTTTTCAGCAGCTTCCGGAGCGCCCGTCGAGCTACACCGACTGTGAGGTCGGCGGCTTGATTTTCTCCTCGCGTGAGTAGGTCGGCCCCGTACTGTCTCACCGCCACGGCGACCATCGGCGCCAGCTCTCCGACAACCTGCTCGACTCCATCCATTGCACTCTCCCAAGCGAGCTATTGGAGGTTAGCCATCACAATTTGGGACATTCGGGTACTTCACGGAGTTCAGCCAAGCGGCCCTCTGCCTCGGCGGCAACGCGATGCCGCAAGCTGAGCGGCCTGCTGACGCAGCCCGGAACGCGCATCGTTGCTCGCACCGAGGAGGAGGCTTCACATCAGTCCGGGTCAAGAACCAGGAGCATATGGCGAAGAGCCTTCAGGTGATTGTGCTCGGTATCCGTCATTGGGGTTGGGCGGAAGTGCATGATCTGATTACGGACTTTGCGGACAGCGTCCAGATGATCCAAGAATAGCTTCTTGTCGAGGTTCCAGCCGAGCATCTGCCACCGGTGCGCCGGGCTGATCAGCTGCTTGTATTGATCGAACATGAGCTCGTCCGCGCTGCTGTGCTTCTGGTTGGTCAGGGCCAGGAAATCGGCTTTGGTATACGTCTTGTTGAGAAGACGACGCAACCTCCGCTCGATCTCGCCCACAAGGAAGAAAGGACCGGCTATGACCGCGAATTGCCTAGCCAGGTCGTCTGCCGTGACGATGCCGCAGTAACTGCCGTCCACGTCGCGGACGAGGGCGTACCCATGTTCCAGGATGCGAGGTGTGACCTCTAGCAGATCGTCGTTGACGCCTATGACTTCAGGTTCGCAATCCATGGCGTTCATGAGGGTCTGCTGCTTATTCGCCGCGTGTGCTTGGCCCATGCCCCGGTAGCTCACGACTCCGTGCAGCGTGCTGGGCTCATCGATGACGGCGATCTCGGACTTCTGGCCGATCAACATGTGCACGAGTGCCTCCTCGAGAGTGCTCTGTGAGGAGAGGCTGCTCATGCCTGCGCGTGCGCTGGGCAGGAAACTGACCTTCAGCCTCGTCTGCGGCGGTGTGCTGAGCGGGTCCTCCTGCTCATCCGTCAGGACCGACTCTTCCGCCGTCGGGGAGGCGCTGAGGGATTCCAGCGACACGACCTCGACCAGGGTGTCACTCGGGCCGACGTCGAATGCGGGCACCGTCGTCAAGCCGTGGCGGTCGAGGTCGATCGCGATGCGCTGGTTCGTTTCGTGTCCGCGAACCCGCGCGTCCCACACGGCCAGGAGTTCGAGGATGCTGAGCTTTCGGCCGATGAGAGCCGCGATGACGGCGGCATTTGGAGAAGGGCCCATGTAAATCAGCCCTCCAGATCATCGCCGTGAGAGGTGCGGGTGACGGGCCTGCCCATCGCTTCGCCGACCAACTTCAGCAGCCGATCGACCCGGTCCGCGTAGAAGGCATCGAAGTCGTTGGCGCGCAGTAGTTTCGGACTCACCAGGTGTGTCCCGACGATGTCGTCGAACCAATCGTCAGGCTGGCCGTACTCTCGCGCCATCAGCTCCAGGTAGGCACCGGGAGCACGCTTGCCTTGAGACGTGCTTGCCCGATGCGACAGGGCCGTCTTGTTCACGATGCTCGAGAGCTTGGAATCGAGGTTTTCGACGGGCACCGGTGACTTCCAGCCCTTCGGGAAGATTGTTCTGATGTCGATGTTCTGACCCTCGACGAGTTCCTGATCGATGGGCGCGGAGCTGAAATACCAGTCCACGGCCCCTTGCTTGATCAAGAGGGCGTAGATCCCCTTGTACGCGGCGCTGTTGCGGCTGACCATCGAGGTGAGGCGCTGCTCGCCGAAGTCGGCTCGGTCGACCGTGTCGGGCAACGTTCGGTCGGTGAGCCTGCCGTGCACCCAGTCGAGTACTTCCTCGACGTCTCGGGTGAATCGCGTCTCGATGCTGCCGCTGTACATCTCGCCCAGTACCCCGCACCAGTACCAGCGCTGCAGCTTGGCCTCCACCTCGGGCTGGTCCGTCTCGGCGCCGAGTGCCGCGCGGATGGCCGCCAGCGGCACCAGCTGAGTCCGATACGGCAGGTCCATCTTCTGGAAGATCCGCTGCCGGCCCAAGAAGCCGCCCACCCACTCCAGCGCGGCGGCGATGCGCGGGCTCCAGGCCTCGTAGGAGGCGAGCGGCAGATTCAGCAGATCCTTACGCTTGCAGCCGACCGCGGGGACAGGGCCGATGGCGCGGGACTCGAGGACCGCGTTCCTCCGCTCCCACGAGGATGCCAGGGCGATGGCCTGCAGGAAGTCGGTGCTCTCCAAGCCCTCCAACACCGGATACGCCGCAGAGAGCTTGCCCCGGATGGCGTCCCAGTCGTCACGCAGGTTGAAGTCGTTCCCCTCGTGCGCGGCCGAGTACTCCCTGTCGCCGGCGTAAGTCGCCGTCAGCAGCTCGAAGACGTTGAGGATGACGCCCCCGGTGTTCACCTTCTCGAAGACGGTGCACACCGCGACCTTCGAGGTTTCCTTCGGGAGCTTGATCATCGGTACCTGGAACTGCGTAATCCGGTTGAGGACCTGCTCTTGGAACCGGGTCCACAGCGCCTGCCGCTGCTCACTGCCGCCGGTGTACTGGAACATCCACCCGTTCGTCTTGGTGACGTCGAAAGCGAGGTTCAGCGGAAACATCCCCGCCGCGCACTCGCTCTCGCGTGTCGTCAGGTCCAGGGCCACGCGCCGGCCGAAGTCGTCACGCACCGCCTTGTCCTCGGGGACCGACCAGATCGACTCCTCCAGGTCCGCGCCGTCCTCTGCGGCTGCCTGGATATCGATGTAGTACCACCGTCGGAGCGGCTTGTTCCGGCTGTCCATTGTGTCGACAGGGGTGTCGGAGTACAGGGCTCGGTAAAGCGAGGTGAGCCGTTGCTGGCCGTCGAGCAGCAACTGCTCCGGCTCGGCACTCGGCTGCGCGGGCGTTCCGGCCAGCGGTCTGGCCTTGAACTGGACTTCGCCACCACACTCGAGCGTCATGACGACCCCGAGGGGGAAGTCGAGTGCGACGGTGGCGAGGATCGCGCGGATGCGGTCATCGTCCCACTTCCAGTCGCGCTGGAAGACGGGAAGCTGGATCTTCCCGTCCCCGATCCTCGCGAGCAGCTCGCCCAGCCGCACGCTGTCCAGTGCCATCGACTCACGGTTCCTCTCATCGACTGATAGGACATCATGGCATCAGGGCACTGGTTTATGCGCACTATTTGGGGAAGTCGCGCCACTGAAGGCGAGGACGACGGCCCGGTGGCGGGGCGTGCGCAGCCGGTGAGGTCCGCAACTAGCCTTTTCCTGCGCGATAGGCTAGTGATTTGGCAGGTGACCGGCGATGGAGCAGAGGGGTGCGGCTATGCGGGACGGCCGGTGGGTGACCGTCACCGAGTCGGCGTTCCAGCATGAGCGGGAGGGCCTGGAGTTCGTCAAGAACGGGCTACCGGACGCCGCGCCGTACCGAGCGTGGTCGAACTTCACGTTCACTGCGAACACCGGGCACGTACGCGAGGTGGACCTGCTGGTGGCGTGCCCTTCGGGTCTGTATCTCATCGAGCTCAAGGATTGGCACGGAAGACTGGAGACGGCCGGCTCCGGGTGGGTGCAGCACACCCCGAGCGGGCACGAGCGCTCGCACACGAA
Source organism: Actinospica robiniae DSM 44927 (assembly GCF_000504285.1). Taxonomy (NCBI): domain Bacteria; kingdom Bacillati; phylum Actinomycetota; class Actinomycetes; order Catenulisporales; family Actinospicaceae; genus Actinospica; species Actinospica robiniae. The sequence continues at coordinate 6,076,345 of NZ_KI632511.1, forward strand.
TGCCGTGCACCTGGCTAACCAGAAGGCCAAGGAGCTCAGAGGGCTTCTGCAGGACGCGCTGAACCGGTCGGGCGGCCGTGCACGGGCACCGTACGTCTCTGAAGCGGTCTTCCTGACAAGCCCTTCACTGAACGTGCGCTTGAGCACGAATGATGTGCTCAAGCTCTACGGCAAGGACGGCAGCACGCAGGCCGGGACGCCACTCCAGGGCATCCTGGATCTCTTGACCGGGCCGGGTGGGGGACGCGGTGCCATCGACGTCGCCATGTCGAACAAGCTGCCGGATCTCCTCAATCAGATCGGGATCGGGAGGTCCGCCGCCGAGTACGAGGTCGGCTCCTACCAGCTCAAGCCCAGGCCATTCGATACCGGTGAGAACTGGGCCGACTACCTGGCCTCCCACAAATCGTTGCGCAAGCTCCGTAGGGTACGCATCTATCTGCGTGAGCGAAATGCTGATAAATCGCTGCGCGAGTCGGTGAACCGAGTAGCGGAGCGCGAGGCCAAGGTTCTGCAGGGGATTCTGCACCCGGGACTGGTGCAGCTGGAGGACTACTCCGAGAACGGGCATCCGGCCGGCCCCGCCCTGATCTACGGTTACCACCCCGAGACGCTGCGTCTCGATGAGTACATGGCCCGCTACGGCGAGCGCCTCGACATGCTCACGCGGTCCCACCTGCTCCGCCAGATCGCCGAGACGATCAGGTTCGCGCATGGCCGCCGTGCCTTCCACCGCACGCTGTGTGCGCGCGCCATCCATGTGATCCCAGGACCACGCGGCAAAGGTTCCCGGTCTGAGGGCAGCGACGAGGAGTCGTGGCTTGCTCCGCGAATCCAGATCTCCGAGTGGCAGACCGCGGTTCGTCGGTTCACCGCGGGCTCGACCGCAGTCGCGACAGGTCGGCGCGGCATCACCAAGGACCTGGAGGCCGTTCCGTCACATCAGGAGCTGTCGATCGACACGGCCGCTGAGGCGTATCTCGCGCCTGAGCTGACAGCGCGCGACCCCGATCCGATCGCCTTGGATGTGTTCGGTCTCGGAACCCTCGCATACCTGCTATTCACCGGAAAACCGCCGGCTGCCAGCCAGGCCGAGCTGATCGGGCGCCTGGCCGGGGAGAGCGGGCTGTCACCGTCCTCGGCAGTCGACGGCCTTCCGGATGACGTCGACCTTCTCGTACAGTGCGCCACAGCCTACGACCCGCTGCGGCGGGTGCGTACCGTCGATGAAATCCTTGAACTGCTCGACGACATCGACGACCGGCTGACTGCTCCTGAGGCGGTGGCCGAGCCGGCGCAGGAGGACCCGGACCCCCTCGAAGCGGTGAAGGGAACCCTCCTCGCCGACCGATTCCTCGTCGAGCGTCAGCTGGGCATGGGCTCTACCAGCAAAGCGCTGCTGGCGAAGGACACCTCACGAGACGGCGCGCTCGTGGTGCTGAAGGTCGCCCGCTCCAGTAAGTACGAGGCGGCGCTGCGGCGGGAAGCGGATGTGCTCGGCAAGCTGCGCAATGACTCGCGCATCATCAGATTGGCTGTGCCGAACCCGATCGAGCTGGGCCGGCGCACGACCTTGGTGCTCGAGCATGCGGGTGAGAAGACCGTTGCCCGGCAGTTGCGCGAGGACGGCCGGCTCCTCACGGACCAGTTGGAGCTCTACGGCGACTACCTCTTTTCAGCCGTTGACTTCCTCGAAAGCGAGGGCGTCTGGCACCGCGACGTGAAGCCGGACAACATCGCGATCCGGGTGATGTCCAACGAGACCAAGCGGCTGGTCCTGTTCGACTTCTCGCTCGCCGGCTACCCGGTCGAGCAGATCAAGGCGGGCACGGAGGGCTATCTCGATCCCTTCCTGGGCTCGCTCAAGCGGCCGCACTACGATCCCCACGCCGAACGCTACGCCGTGGCCGTGACCCTGCACGAAATGGCCTCGGGCGAACTGCCCGAATGGGGCTCGGGCAAGGTCGATCCGAAGCAGACCGACCCGGAACAGGAGCCGTACCCGAAGATCGCTTCCGAGGCTTTCGACGCCTCGATCCGCGATGGCCTCACCCGGTTCTTCCGCAGGGCTCTGCATCGCGACACCGCTGAGCGGTATCCGGACTTCAAGGCGATGAGCGACGACTGGAAGCGCGTCTTCCTTCTCGCGGATCAGCCGGTTGCCCGGCGCGGCAGCGGCGGTCACACGTTGCATCCGCAGACTGCGACCACTTCGGAAAAGGTGGCAGCGGCGGAGTTGGGCGAGTTGCCGCACTCGGCGCAAGCCGAGGAGGTGACAGCCGAGACCGCGTTGCTCACCTCCGGACTATCGCAGCGGGCCTCCTCATTCTTGGCCGGCCTCGGTCTGACGACGGTCGGTGAGTTGCTCGGCTACGCTTCGCCCGGCCGTCTAGTCAACAAGCCCGGCCTGGGCGCGCGCACCCGCGACGAGATCAACGCCAGGATGAAGCACTGGCGGCTGCTGCTCAACGCCACCGAACCGAGGGACACACCCGAGCCTGCGCCACTGTCGCCGGAGAATCGAAGTGTCGCAGAGGCCGAGTTCAAGCAGGCCCTTCGCGACCAGTCGCCGGACGCCCTGCGCATCTTGAGTCTGGACGTTCTCGTCGGCAGGCTCGTTCCGCTCCTCGACGACAAGGGCGGGAACGCAACGGAGGTTGAGGCGACTCGACTGTTGCTGGGGCTTCCCGACGAGCGCGGTACGCGGCCGCGCGGGTTGTCGGCGTGGCCGAGGAACGTCGAGGTCGCCGTAGCCGTCGGCGTGAGCGGCGGCCGGGTCGCACAGATCCTCGGCAAGCAACGCAAACTCTGGGCGAAGGACAAGGCCATCCGGGAGTTGCGGGCCGAACTCGTCGAGCTGCTGTCCGATCTCGGACGTGTCGCCTCGGCGACGGAGCTCGCCGGCCTGCTGATCAGGCGCCGCGGCACGATGCAGAACGCTGAAGGCGTCAGGCAGGCGATGGCGCTGGCAGCGGTTCGGGCGGCCTACGAGGCCGACTGGCAGGGGGACACGCGGCGATTCGGCCTGCGTCAGCATGGAGAGGCGGGAGCACAGATCACGCTCATCGCCCTCGAAGTGGACGAGGACAACGATCCGGCAGACACTCCGCCTGGACCGGCTCTGCTCGACCTCGCCGACCGCCTCGGCAAGGCGGCCGACGGCCTGGCCGCGCGTGACGCCCTCGCGGCCCCGACCACGGTCCTGGAAGAACTTGCCGCCGCAATGACCGGGTTCGTGGAATCGGCGCGGGGATGCCCGGTCGTTCTGACGGAGTCACGCCTGGTCACACTGTCGACGGCGGCCTCACGCGACGCCGCGTCGAATGCCCGCTACGAAATCTATCCGCGCGACCTGGAGCCTGTGCGCGCCCTGCGCCTTTCACAGGCCGGCCTGGTCGTTCGCGGCGCAAAGAACTCGAAGAGCAACGAGCCCGGGCTGACCGCCAAGACGGTCCAGGATCGGGTGGCTGCCCGCTTCCCCGGCCTGACGACCCGCCTTCCTGAGAAGTCGACCGATCTGGCGAACCTGCTCAATCAGGCCGGGTTCGACGTCGAACAGAAGACGCTCAAAAACGGCGACGTCGTGTTCGTCGCCCGCGCGGGGGACGTCAACGGCACCGATACGTTCCGCAGCGGCCACTACGCCACCGCGCTGCGCAGCCCGAGTAGGCCTCGTGAGGACCAGTGGACAGCGAACGACCCGGCACGCGCAGCCGCGCATCGAACGGACGCACAGTTGACGGAGGCGAAGCAGAGCGGCGGCTTCCGCGCGCTCACGGTGAAGGTGGCGAGCTACAACCTGGCCCGTCAGGCACTGGCGACACGGTACGACGCGCACGAGGTGAATGTCGCAGCGCTGTTTCTGCAAGCACTGCACGCGCGCGTCGATAGCAGGCCGAAGCCGACCTGGGAGACGATCCTGACTGCGGCGAGCGCGGAGCTGGGCAGCCGTGCCGCGGTTAAGTTCGCGGAGTACGCCGCGAGTGCGTGGAGTGACGTCGAACCGGTATTGGCCAGCGTGGCAGACGGTAATCTGGGACGTCCTGTGCTGCTCGCGGACGCCGAGGTGCTGGCGCGTTTCGGTGGATTCGGTCTGCTCGGGCGGCTGATCGAGCGAAGCGAGTCCGGCGGCGGCGCGCTGTGGCTGCTGTGCCCGGCCGAAGACGCGGGCAATCCGCCCCGTCTGCATACGGAGATCGTCAGGGTGCAGGCAGGTTCGGGCTGGATCAAGCTGATGGACGAGTGGGCGACCAACAAGCACCGCGGTGCGGACGGCGCTGTCGGTGTGGAGAACGAGACGGTAGGTGGGCGGGACAAGTGATTGACCGGGCGAAGCTGCTGGTAGACCTGAAGAACCAGGTCAAGCTGGCCGAAAAGGACCTGACCGCGCAGATCTCGGAGGTCGAGGGTCTCGAGGCCAAGCTCAAGACCGAACACGCCGTCGCGTTCCGTATCAAGCGGACCAACGACAGCTGGACGATGTGGCGCAAGGAGCGCGTCACGCAGGCTGCGGTGGCGTGGGTGCTGGGAACGGTCTTCGTCCGGTTCTGCGAGGACAATGGACTGCTGGGGGAGGAGACGGCCTACATCGCGGGGCACACGGCCGACCAGCTGACCTTGGCGCAGGAGTCGCAGACGGAGTTCCTGGCCCAGGGCGAGGGAAAGGTGAACCCGCGCGACTGGCTGCTGACGGCGTTCGCGGACCTGGGGGCGGGCGATGCCGGACGGCTGATGTTCGACCCGCAGCACAACCCGCTGTACGAGATCCCGCTGTCGCACTTCGCGGCAAAGGCACTGATCGACTCCTGGCGGACGCCGGCGGCGCCGGGCTCGGACACGGCGGTCGTGCACGACTTTTGCGACGAGGAGTGGAGCACGCGGTTCCTGGGTGATCTGTACCAGGATCTATCGCAGGAGGCTCAGGACAAGTACGCACTCAAACAGACCCCTGAGTTCATCGAAGAGTTCATTCTCGACCGGACCCTGAAGCCTGCGATCCGGGACTTCGGGTACGACGTGGTGAAGGTGATCGACCCGACGTGCGGGTCGGGCCACTTCGTGCTAGGTGCGTTTCAGCGGATACTGAAGGAATGGGAGCAGAAGTCCCCGAACCTGGACCGCTGGGCCCGAGTCCGCAAAGCGCTTGGCGCAGTGCACGGTGTGGACATCAACCCGTTCGCGGTCTCGATCGCGCGGTTCCGGCTGCTGATCGCGGCGATGAAGGCGGCAAACCTCAAGACTCTAGCTGAGGCCGTCAATGGCGAGTGGCCAATGCACCTGGCGGTCGGCGATTCGCTGATCAAGGAGCGTTGGCGAGCTGACACGCTGTTCGGGGGGCAAGAGAGCGCAGACGAGCTCGCTCTCTTCAAGTACGCATTCGAGGATGTGGATGACCACCCGGGGATCCTCGAGGAGGGCCGGTACCACGCGGTCGTGGGAAACCCGCCCTACATCGCGATCAAGGATGCCAAACTGCGCGAGCTGTACCGGGAGCTGTACAAGAGCTGCACCGGCAAGTACGTGCTGACAGTGCCCTTTGCGGAGCGATTCTTCCAGCTGGCGAAGCCTGCGGGGACGGACAACAAGCCGGGCTACGTGGGTCAGATCACCGGCAACAACTTCATGAAGCGCGAGTTTGGCAAGGGACTGATCCAGGTGTTCCTCGCGCACTCGGTGGAGCTCACCGAGGTTATCGATACCTCGGGCGCGTATATCCCTGGACACGGGACCCCGACAGTCATCATGATCGGCAAGCGACGCTCTGGGCAAGGGCGCCAGGAGAAGGTCCGGACCGTCCGTGGCATCCAAGGCGAGCCCTCGGCCCCCGCAGATCCGGCGCAAGGACGAGTGTGGTCGGAGATCCGCGATCATATCGACGAGCCGGGTTTCGTGGGTGGATTCGTCTCGATCGAGGATTTGGATCGTAAGCGCTACTTCGGGAAGCATCCTTGGATTCTGGCCGCAGGCGGCCTGGAGTTGGTAAACGAGATTGAAAGGAGTGCCACAGGGCCGCTGGGCGCTATTGCCGACTCGGTCGGGATCGTCAGCTTTACGCTCGAGGACGACCTTTATGTGTTACCGCCACGCAGCGCAGGCCGTAACCGTGTGCCGCAAGATCTGGTCCGGACGATGGTCTTAGGCGATGGGATTAGGGACTGGGCTGGGGAACATGATAGTGCTGCTCTTTTCCCCTATGGGTCTGACTTCAAGCCTATTGTGATCGACCATGAACCCGGCCTCCTGCGTTATATGTGGCCTGGTCGGACAAACCTGGCCAACAACATCCTATTCGGTGGTAAGACGAAGATTCAGGGCGGTCTGCGATGGTATGAATACGGCCGTCTGACGTCGAGCAAGCTTAAGACGCCGTTGACGATCACTTTCGGTGAAGTGGCGACACACAATCACTTCGCGCTCGATCGGGGCGGGAGTGTATTCAATCGGACCGCGCCCGTCATCAAACTGCGGGCCGGCTCAAGCGAACAGGATCATCTCGACGTGCTCGGCGTGCTTAATTCGTCGACTGCATGTTTCTGGCTGAAGCAAATGTGCCAGGACAAGCCGAGCAATGGCATCGGCCGCAGTGTCGAATCTGAGAAGTGGACGGCTCGATTTCAGTTCAACGCAACAAATGTTCAAGACCTTCCGCTGCCCAAGGTGCTTCCGGGCGTCCTAGCTGCTGAACTTGACTCCTTAGCGCGACAGCTTGCCGCCGTGAGCCCTCGTGCTATCGCCAATGACTCGGGCACTCCCCTTACTGCTGTCCGCATCAAAGCTGCGAAGACCGAGTGGGACAGTCTTCGCGCTCGTATGATCCTATTGCAGGAGGAGCTCGACTGGCAGGTTTACGGGCTCTACAACCTGTTCCCCGAGGGCCACAACGCTTCCGACTACCTCGCTCCCGAAGGCTCGCTTCCCGAATCCGGTCTCCTCCACGGCCAGCGTGCCTTCGAGATCATCCTCGCGCGTCGCGTTGATGCTGGGATCGACACCGACGAGTGGATCCGGCGGCACCGTTCCACTAAGACCACTGATATTCCCGCCGAGTGGCCCGAGGAGTATCGCGCCATCGTCGAGCGCCGCATCGAGCTCATCAACGCCCAGCCGAAGAGCTTCGGCCTGCTCGAACGTCCCGAGCACAAGCGTCGCTGGTTGTTGGCGACTAGCAGCCAGCCCTGGTACTGGGAAGACCAGAAGCATGCTGCGCTCCGTGACTGGCTTCTCGACCGGATCGAGCAGCGTCATCTCTGGTACGCCGTGGATGCCACGGGCACCGAGCAGCCCCGCACGTGGACCCCGTCCGAACTCGCCGACGAACTCGCCAACGACAAATCTTTCGTTGATGTCGCTGAACTCTACGCCCCCGGCGAGCATCTCTCGGCCCTCGTCCCCGAGCTGATCAAGCAGGAGCAGGTCCCCTTCCTCGCTGCCCTGCGATACAAGCCGTCCGGCCTCGCGAAGCGCGCCGTCTGGGAGTCCGTCTGGGAGCAACAGCGCCTCGAAGACGCTGAGCCGGACGAGCTGAAGAAGCGCAAGATCCGCGACGCCATCCCCGTCCCGCCCAAGTACGTCACCACCGACTTTCTCCAGCCCTGGTATGCGGCCTACCGCGGTGGGCTCGACGTGCCCAAGGAACGCTTCATCTCCTACACCCGTACCCTCGGCGACATCGAGGTGCTCGGCTGGGCCGGGTGGGATCACCGGGAGCAGGCGCAGGCCCTGGCCATGCTGGTGGTCGACCGAATGCAGAACGCCGGTTGGTCCGCTGTCGAACTGACGCCCTACCTGGCCGGTCTCCTCGAGCTCGAACCCTGGGTCAAGCAGTGGCACAACGAGCCACTTGACCCGTACCCGGGCACGCCGGCCACCTACTTTTCCAGCGTGCTGGACCAGTTCCAGGAACAGCTGGGTCTGACCGACGAGGACCTGAAATCCTGGGTTCCCGCCGCCAAGTCCCGAGCTCGTGCTGCCAAGAAGACCGTCGCGAAGAAGACCGCCCCCGCGGACGAGACCCTCGAAGGAGACGCGTCGTAATGCCTGTCCGCCAGCCGCTGCTGCGCGAGGTCATCGACATCCCGGAACGGGTCGATGCAGGGAATCTCGTCCTCAAGCTGACCGAGGCGCTTCGCGATGAAGAGTCCTTGCGCGAAGCACTCGGCGACTACGTCGTCACGGATAAGCTCGTCGACAACTTCGGCGAGGGTCTGGACCTGATCAAGTCGGCGCTGGACTCGGGTAAGTCCAAGGCCGCGTACCTCCACGGTTCCTTCGGCTCCGGCAAGTCGCACTACATGGCCGTTCTCTACGCCCTGCTGCGCAACTTGCCCGACGCACGCGCCATAGACGCGTTCGCGCCGCTGCTGCGTCGGCACGACGACTGGCTCGGGACGAAAGAATTCCTCGTCGTTCCGCTGCACATGCTCGGTGCCAAGTCGATAGAGCAGCGGGTGCTAGGCGGCTACGTCGAGCATGTCCGAAAGATCCGCCCGGACGCGCCGATCCCGCAGGTGTACCGGACCGACGCGCTGTTCGACAACGTGCGGCAGATGCGGGCACGCCTCGGTGACGTCGACTTCATCAAGGGCCTGTCTGATGAGGGCGCGGCGGAGGCCTTCGACGACGAGTGGGGCGACGACGCCTGGGCGTGGACGCCGGAACGGCTCGACATCGCCCTGTCCGCCTCCCAATCAGACAGCCTGGACACACTCGACCTCGTCAACCCGACGTCGCCCGAGGAACTGCGCGCGAAGCTAGTCACCGACATGCAGCTGACGTACGCGCCTGGTTTCTTCAGCAACGCCAGGGAGGACGAGACCGGCTTCATCCCGCTGGACCGCGGCCTGTCCGTCATCTCGGCACACGCCAAGGAGCTTGGCTTCGACGCGCTCGTGCTGTTCGTCGACGAGATCGTGCTCTGGCTCGCCCAGTCGATCCAGGACGAGAAGTTCGTCGGCCGGGAGGCCGGCAAGATCACGAACTTCGTCGAGGGCAGCGGTGCCGTCCGGCCGATTCCGGTGATTTCGCTGCTGGCTCGGCAGCGCGACCTGCGCGAGCTGGTCGGCGATGAGCTGAGTGCAGGTGCCGCTGAAGTCTCCATCCAGGACACGCTCAAGCTCGCCGCCGGTAGGTTCACGCAGATCACGCTCGCCGACACGAACCTCCCCGAGATCGCAAGCAAACGGCTGCTCAAGCCCAAGGGCGGTCACGAGGCCGAGATGGCGGCGGCGTTCCAGAGCATCAAGCGCATCCAGCCTGCCGTGTGGGACGCGCTGCTCGGCGACAACGGCAGCAGTACGACCGGCGCGGACGAGAAATCGTTTCAGCAGTCCTACCCGTTCACTCCCGCCTTCATGGACACCCTGGTCCGCATCTCCGACTCGCTGATGCGCTCGCGGACCGCTCTGAAGCTGATCCAGCAGATTCTCGTCGAGCAGCGCGAGACTGCGAAGCTCGGCAACATCATCCCGCTCGGCGATCTGTACGACGTGATCAGCCGTAGCGGCGACGAGCCGTTCATGGAGGATCTCAAGGCTGAGTTCCACAAGGCTCAGGCGTTCTACCGACAGGAAGTCACTCCCTATCTGCTTGGGGAGCACCAGCTCACCCAGGAGGACGTCGAGCGGTACCTGCGCAGCCCGCAGGACGTCGTCCCGGAACTAGCGCGGCGCGCCGAGCAGTACCGCACCGACAATCGGCTCATCGGAACCCTGCTGCTCTCCAGCCTCGCTCCGGCGGTCCCCGCGTTCCAGAACCTGACTGTTCGCCGCCTCACCGCGCTCAACCACGGAGTGGTCGCTTCGCCGCTGCCCGGCTTGGAATCCGGGATCGTCCAGGAGAAGCTGGCGCGCTGGGCTGTGGCCTTGCCTGGGATCCGAGTCAGCGACGGCGAGAGCGACAAGGTAGTTTCCCTCAAGCTCGTCACCGTCGACTACAAGTCGGTCCTGACCAAGGCTGCGGGCGCCAACAACGCCCAGAATCGCCGTTCCCTCATGGAGCGTCTCGTCCGCGAGGAGTTGGGCCTCAAGGAGGCCAAGGGGGACCGGGCCATCGTCGATACCCTCGACCTGGTCTGGCGTGGTTCGGCACGAAGCGTCGAGGTCGTCTTCGGCAACATCTTCGACCCGGCCTCCCTCGCTGACGGCCAGTTCGCTCCGATGGAGCCGGACCGCTGGCGCTTCGTCATCGACCTGCCGTACGACGAGAAGGGCAACGGCCCGGCCGACGATCGATCCCGCGCATACGGGATGAAGGAACTCCTCGGCAGCGATACCCGCACGGTCTGCTGGATCCCGGCACACATGACCAGGGAGCGCTTCCGGGAGTTCGAAGAGCTCACCGTCATCGACTACGTCCTCGCTGGGCAGCGGTTCGAGTCCAACGCGAGCCATCTGTCCCCGGACGACCGCGTGCGCGCACGCACGGAGTTGGAGAACCAGAAGTCAGCTCTGCTCGACCGGGTGCGCAAGGTACTCAAGCAGGCCTACGGGCAGGCCGATCGGACCACCAGCGACGTCGACGACTACGACGACCATCTCGTTCCGCTCACGACCGTCGCTCTCAAGCGCCCCATGGGTCTGAACCTGGACGAGGCTCTGCGGGCGCTGGCCGGCCAGTTGCTCGCCCGGCAGTTCAGCAAGCACCCGGATCTCGGTCCGGACCTCGTCCGTGACGCCGATATCCGCGCTGTCGCGGGATTCATCCGCAAGGCCGCGGAAAACCAGGAGACCCCGAACCTCGCCGAGGTCCCCACCCGTGCCGAGCGGGACCTGATGCGCCGCATCGCTGATCGGCTGGGTATCGGCACGGTGAACGAGTCCTACTTCACCCTCGGCACGCACTGGGTCGACGAGTTCGAGCCCAAGGCCAAGCAAGCCGGTGGCGCGCTCCAAGTCGCAGCGATGCGCTCGTGGATCGACGCGGACGGGGACTATGGCCTGGACCCGAAGGTGGCGAACCTGATCCTCGCGGCCTACGCGGAGCGGACCGACCGCGTCTGGTACCACCATGGCGGCCTGGCCGAGCTGACCGACGTCACGAAGCTGAACGCCGACTGGACTCTTCGCGCGCAGCCGCTGCCCTCGCCGGAGGACTGGGATGAGGCCCGGGTGCGATCCGAGACGATCTTCGGGATGCGGCCCACTCCGAAGCTGCGCCGCGCCCGTATCGTTGCCCAGTTCGCCAAGGTTCTGACTGCCGAGGTGGCCAAGTACCAGGGCCCGGCGATCGCGTTGGCGCAATCCCTGGAGCTGCACGCCCGGGACCTCGGCCTCGACACCACGGCGAGTAGCGGCCGGCTGAACACGGCCAGGCGCGCCGTCGAGATGCTCAAGTCCCTGAGCCAGGACGCGATCGGTCCGGTCACCCTCGTCGAAGCTCTGGCGAACGCCGACCTCGGCGGCCCCGCGGAGCGTCTGGGCAAGTCGATTCGCAGCGCGCACGAGGTGGCGTCCGCGATCCAGGGCACTGCGTGGGACTTCCTCAAGTTCGCGCGCGACCTCGACGAGCCCTTCGACCTCGAGGCTGCTGAGATCTTCAGCACGCTGGGCAGTGCGGCCAATGCGGACGAGATGACCAACCCGATCGCGCCGGTCCTGGACCGGACTCGGCGCGATGTCCGTGCCCTGCTGGAGCGGGTGAACAACGCCAAGCGGCAGCCCCAGCCCAAGCCGCCGACCCATGGCACCGACGGCCAAGGCGGAGGGCAGTCGAAGCCGACCATCGATATCGGTACTTCGGGGCACGATTTTCCGGACACCGGCAAGCCGGCCGGCCGCGGGCCCGAATCATCCGGCGCATCCGGACGCAGCGGGAGCCGAAGCTACGCGGCTCGAAAGTTGGTCTCTCAGGCCGAGTCCGAACTCGCCGAACTCCTCGCTTTCGCGAAGGCGCACCCGAACGCACAGATCAAGGTCACGTGGGAGGTGGTCGAATGAGCATCGCCTCCGACACGTCGGCGCCGCGTGCTGCCGCACGTCCGCTCCACCTGGCAGCTCTGCGCCAGCTCCTGCTGAACAGGCGGCTGCCCCAGGACGATGAGCCGCGCGTCTACCTGGTGCGCGGCGCCCCGTCGTGGAACGGACCCGCCACGCTACCCGGACCGGACGGTCATGATGTCCGCATTGCCACGGCGGTGTCTCCGCTCGAGGTCTGGGAGCTCATCGTCCGACACGCCGAGACGCGGGACGAGTCGCTCCTCGCGATCATCACCGACGCCGAGGAGCACGACCTCGGTCCGAACGTGCTCGCGCACGTTTTCCGGTACCGGGTGCTGATCACCGACCTCTGGGAGGCCGTGCGCCAGGCGTCCGGCGCGACCGGCCTCGACCCTCGGCTTGCCGACGAGGGCTGGGCTGCCGAGGCACTCCTCGACTCCGGCGTCGGCCGTGATCAGAAACTCGTCGGCACGATTTTGTCCAAAGACACCGCACTTGCTCACCTCGCGGCGCGCCGTCTGTCCACCGCCGCGTATCCGCTCGACCCGGCGGGCCTTGATTTCCGGGTTCTGCTCAACTGGACCTGCGCCCCCGACGGCGTGTCACGTCTTGACGCGCTGCGCCCCGCCGAGCGCCGGGGCCTGACTCGCTGGTTGGCCGAACGAACCGGCCAGGCAGGTAAGGTCCTACTTGCCTTGTGCGAGAGCGGGTCCGGTGAGCAGTCCGTCCCGATCGGCCTGCTGTACAGCGCCTTGTGGCTCCCGCACGCGCCCGCGTCGAGCGATCGGGCCAAGGGCCGCGCCGAACAATTCTTCCGGGATGGCACGCCGTCCGACGGCGAGTTGAGCACGTATGGCCAAGCAGTGGCCGAGTACGTGCGCACGCGGCTTGCCCGAGTCGTCGGCGAGCTGGATCCCGCGACGAGGTATCTTCTGGACCGCGCGGAAAGCCTGGTACGCCAGTTCGGCGCCGAGGATGCAGCTGCTTTGAGCACGTTGCTTCCCTCCGGACTCGATGCGCGCTTCACGGCTGTCGCCAGCGCGTTGGAGACCTGCCTGTCGACGATCGGCTCGACCAGGGCCGAGCACGAGCTCGCGTTCTCAGCGCTCAGGCATGCGCTCGATGACCTTTCTTCACACGCTCTCGCCCGCTTCGACACGACTCCGCAGCGGGTCGAGACGGTACGCATGGCGGTGCGGCTGACCAGTTGGCTCGCCTGCGACCCGCGTCCAGACTTCGCCACGGCGCCTCAGGCTCTCGACCGCTTTGCGGCAGATCACGCATGGGTCGATCACGCCCTTGGATACGTCTTCGACGGCGATGACACCGACGCGCAGCTACAGGCGGTTTTCCGCAAGCTCTACGGCGCTGTCCGCGACCGACGCCGCGCCATCGACCGGGAATTCGCCACCAGACTCGCCGAATACACGGCGGACGGGTCCATGTCCGGCGAAGAACTCACTGTGGAGTCCTTCGCGCGGCGTGTCCTGGCTCCCGTGGTCAAGAGTGCGAAAGCCGACCAGCCCGAGTCTGCTACGCCGTTGCTGTTCCTCCTCCTTGACGGCATGAGCGGCGCGGTCGCCACGGGCCTGGCGCGTCACCTGCGCCGGCAGTGGATCGAGTACGATCCCGTGCCCGTTCCGACTGGTCAGGCCTCCGGCTCTCACCCGCGTCGTCACGCCATGTTCGCGGCGCTGCCGACCCTCACCAGCGTCTCGCGCGGTTCTCTTTTCTCCGGATCCCTCGCCGACATCAGGCAAGATGAGGAGCGCCGCAGATTCGAGAAGCACGACTTCTGGAATCGTGCGGCGGTGCGCCTGTTTCACAAGGCCGACTTGCGCGGCCTGGCTGGCTCCGTGCTGGGAGACGAGCTCACCGATGCCCTGAGCAGGCCCGAGGTACACGTTGCCGTCGTCGTCAACACCATCGACGACCGGCTCAAGGAGGAACGCCCGGTCTCCGCCTGGACCATAAGCGAGCTGTTGGGTGTGGAATCGCTGCTCACGATGGCGCGCGATACCGGCCGCGCCGTCGTCATCGCCTCCGACCACGGACACATGCTGGACCGCGGCGCCCGCAAGACAGGTGCGAGCGACCCGCTCTCCGCACGGCACCGCACCATCGATGGAACGGTGGCTGACGGCGAGGTCCTGTTGGCAGGAACGCGGGTGGTCACCGGATCCGGCGAGATCACCGCGCTCTGGGACACCGAGCTGCGCTACACCGATCAGAAGGCCGGGTACCACGGGGGTGCATCTCTCGCCGAAGTCGCCATCCCGGTGCTGGCCTTCCTCCCACACGGAGCGAACGTGCCCAAGGGCTGGCGTGAGCTTGGGCCGCAGGAGCCGGCGTGGTGGATGGATGCCGAGTCTGGAACACGCCTGAGTGACCTGTACCAAACCGACGAGGACGCCGGCGAGGGCTCGCCCTTGCAGCAACTGGCGCCCGTTAGCCGCCGCCCCCGGGGTCGGAGCAAGCAGGTCGAGGGCCAGCAGGCGATGGACCTGTTCCTGGAACAGCCAGTCGACTCGAGAGCTGGCCGGACCGATCCGGTGTCCGAATCGAGCGCCGACCGCACCGCGAAAGTCGTCGGATCCACGTCTGGATCGCGCCCATCCCGGCACAGCGCGCTGCTCGCGGCCCTCCGCGATTCCGAGCTCTTCGATGCCCAGCTCGGCGCGCTGCCGCGGCCCGAATCCGCAGATGCGATCGAAGCCGCGCTGCTCGCACTGCTGGAATCAGGCGGGGTGGCTCCGCTGAGCTTCGTCGCTCAGCGGGCGAACAAGCCGGCCGCCCGTGCCGCCGGGTTCGCTGTGACACTGCAACGGCTGTTCAATTACGATCAGGTCGAAGTCCTTGAAATCATCGACGGCAATCGGATGCTGCGCTTGAACACCGAGTTGCTACGCCGCCAGTTCGACCTACCCGGCGCCGGCTGATGACCGCATCCACCAAGCCCGACGCCGCGCTCACCCCGGCACGGCGCCGCGAGATTGTCGACGCACTGCGGCGCGGCGCTGTCCCCGAGGTCGGTCTCGGCGCTCTCGCCGTCGGTTTATCCCGTTTCGAAGCCGCTGTCGATGTCGAACTCGACACGGCTGCGGCCGGGGGCGCCGTCTTCAAGGCCGTGCGCGGCGAATACGGCTCGGGCAAGACCTTCTTCACCCGCTGGCTCGGCGAACGCGCCAAACGCCGTGGCTTCGCCGTTGCGGAAGTACAGGTCTCTGAGAACGAGACTCCGCTGCACAAGCTGGAAACCGTCTATCGGCGGTTGTGCGAACGCTTGGCCACTTCCAGCTTCCCGCCCAGCGCCTTGCGCGCCGTCATCGACGCCTGGTTCTACGCTCTCGAAGAGGACTCGCTGGCTGCAGGTGCTTCGGAAAGCAATCTGGTAGCGGCAGTCGACGAACTGCTCGCTACGCGGCTGGCCGAGGTGTCGCGTACCGCCCCGATGTTCGCTGCAGCATTGCGCGGCTACCGCACCACACGCGCGGCGGGAGACGATGCTTCCGCCGATGCGGTGCTCGCATGGCTCGGCGGGCAGCCGCACGTCGCCGCCTCCGCGCGCAAAGCGGCCGGCGTGCGTGGCAACCTCGACCACTTCGGCGCACTCGGCTTCTTGCAAGGACTGCTCACCGTCCTGCGTGACTCCGGCCATGCCGGCCTCCTGCTGGTTCTCGACGAGGTCGAGACGCTGCAGCGGGTGCGCGCGGACGCACGAGACAAAGCGCTCAATGCCCTGCGTCAGCTGATCGACGAAGTACATTCGGGCCGATTCCCCGGACTGTACCTGGTCATCACCGGCACTCCCGCGTTCTACGACGGCCGACAAGGCGCCGCGCGCCTGGCTCCCCTGGCCCAGCGCTTGGCCACCGACTTCAACACCGACCCCCGGTTCGACAACCCGCGCGCCGTCCAAATCCGGCTTCCCGGTTTCGACGAGGGCAGCCTTGTCGAGCTCGGCAGCCGGGTCCGCGACCTCTATCTCGGCGGAGCCTCGACGCCTGACCGCATCACCGAGCTCGTCGATGCCGCCTACCTCGATGATCTGGCCAAAGCTGTGACGGGCGGGCTCGGCGGCCAAGTCGGAATCGCACCGCGCCTCTATCTGAAGAAGCTCGTCGGGGACGTGCTCGACCGCGTCGATCAGTTCGAAGACTTCCGTCCTCGCGAACATTACGCTCTGACTCTCGGTAGCCAGGAGCTGACCGCAGTGGAACGCAATGCCGCAGCCGGTGGTGCGACCGGTGGTGCGACCCCCGGCATGGACGACGTCGAACTCGACTTGCCGTGAACGTCGCGACAGACGAGCCGACCGCGTGGGACCGTTTGCAGCCCTCCCTCGTCCACCACATCGTGAACTCTCTCGGCTGGCCGTCCCTCCGGCCTCTGCAACAGCAAGCGATCGACCCGGTCATGAACGGCGACGACGCGTTACTGCTCGCCCCGACTGCGGGCGGCAAGACCGAGGCCGCGATGTTCCCGATGCTCAGCCGCATGGTTGCCGAGCAGTGGACGGGGACCTCGGTCCTATATGTGTGCCCGCTCAAAGCACTGCTGAACAATCTGCTACCACGCCTGGAGACGTACAGCGACTGGGTCGGCCGTACCGCCGCGCTCTGGCATGGCGACACCACGGCGGGCGCGCGCCGCAGAATCCTGCGGGAGCGTCCCGACGTCCTCCTGACCACCCCGGAGTCGCTCGAAGCGATGCTGGTGAGCGCGAACGTAGATCACCATGCGTTCTTCGGTGGAGTGCGATCCATCGTCGTAGACGAAGTACACGCCTTCGCCGGCGACGACCGCGGCTGGCATCTTCTGGCTGTCCTCGAACGCGTCACTCGTGTCGTCGGCCGCCCGATCCAGCGCGTCGGTCTTTCCGCCACGGTCGGCAACCCGGGTGACCTGCTGACCTGGCTTCAAGGTGCCGGAGCGAATTCGAGGCCGGCCCGCGTCGTCGTCCCCAACGCGTCGGCTCGACCGGCCGGGCAACCGTCTGAACCGCCGCCCGGCGACATCGCCCTCGATTTCGTCGGCACGATCTCCAACGCCGCGACCGTGATCGAGAAGCTGCACCGCGGCGAAAAGAGGCTCGTCTTCTGCGACTCGCGCACACTCGTCGAGCAACTCGGCGCGGCCTTGCGCGAACGTGGTCTGACGGTGTTTTTGTCTCACGCTTCTCTTTCGTTGGACGAACGGCGGCGCTCAGAGACAGCATTCGCCGAAGCCCGCGACTGCGTGATCGTATCGACCTCCACCCTGGAGCTCGGCATCGACGTCGGAGACCTCGACCGTGTCATCCAAGTCGGCGCGTCCGCCACAGTGGCCGCGTTCCTCCAGCGCCTCGGACGCACCGGTCGGCGCGCCGAGACTATCCGTAACTGTCTCTTTCTCGCCCTTACGGAGGAAGACCTCGTCCAGGCGGCCGGGCTGCTCACCCTCTGGGCCCGCCACTGGGTGGAGCCCGTCGTCGCGCCGCCGGAGCCCCGGCACATCGCCGCGCAGCAGTTGCTCGCCCTCTGCCTGCAGGAACACCAGGTGGGCGGAAAGCTGTGGCCCGAGGCTTGGAACGGGCTTGCAGGCTTTGGATCGGGGAACGGGCCGATCGTGAGCCACCTCGTGGCTGGTGGCTACGTCGACTCCGACGATGGCATGCTGTTCATCGGTCCCGAGGCCGAGAAGCGCTTCGGGCACCGGCACTTCATGAATCTCACGGCCGTCTTTACCGCCGCGCCCCAGTTCACCGTTCTCAGTGGTCGGCGCGAGATCGGCCGCACGGATCCTTCGTTGCTCACGGACAAGGTCGCAGGGCCCAGACGGCTCCTGTTAGCTGGCCGCAGTTGGCAGGTCACGTATATTGATTGGGTCCGCAAGCGCTGTTTCGTTGACCCTGTCGATTCCGGTGGCCGTGCCCGGTGGATTAGTCCAGGTTTGAGCGCGCGATCATTCGACCTCATGCGCGCAATGCGGGAGGTACTTCTCGGTGCGGATCCACCGGTCAAGCTCTCACAACGTGCCGTCACGCGCCTCGATGCCGTACGCGCGGACGCAGCCGATGTCGTTCATGCCGACAGTACCGTCATCGTGCGCCGTGATTCGGGCGATCTTGTCTGGTGGACTTGGGCAGGGATGAAGGCCAATTTGACGCTTGTTGCCACGCTCGGAGGGCTGGCCGACCCCAATCAGCGCTGCGACGACATGGCGGTGAGGCTGCGTGCTGACTTGGTTCCGGATCAACTCCGCGCAGGGCTGCAAGAGACTGCCGGGATGCTAGTGCTTCCAGATGTTGATCCGCGCGCTGTGCGAGGCCTCAAGTTCAACGAGGCCCTTCCTGAACGACTCGCTACTTCCACTCTCGCGGCACGTCTCGCAGATTTCGAGGGGGCTCAGAGGGTTCTGCGCGAGCCCTTCCGGTTCAATAGCTCGTCCGGCTCTTAAGCTACTGGCGACAACATAATCTTAGCAGATCAAGCTCTATCGAGATTCGGAACAGGCCAGCTCAAGGAGTAGGCAACTGGGTGGCAACATGGAGAGCGGCTGCTCGGCCATCGAGGTCATTACGCGCGGAGGTGAGCCACTCCAGGTCCTTCTCGGGCAGGCCCTCGGCCAGGCTTCCTCGAAGTAGCGCGAGGGCCTGAGCGGCGAGTTCGGCCTTACGGGCGTGGAAATGCTCGCGGCGCGCAACGGCTTCGAGCTGGCTGAAGGCGGCGTGGTCCATGGTGACGAGCTTCGGGTTGAAGCGGTAGAGGCCGTGCTCGGTGCGGATGATCGGCTGGGCTTCGCGGCCACTGGCTGCCACGAGGTCCGGTGCGAGCTGCGCGATGGAACGAGTGAGGAACTCGCGGACGCGGTGGATGGCGGTGTTGGCACCGCTGGTGTTGTGCGAGTCCCAGATCTCCGCCGTGATCTGTTCGAGTGTTCGGCCGCGCGGGTGAAGGGCGAGGTAGACTAGCAGTTGCGCTTGGCGGTATCCGGGGCACGCGAGGGTGTCGCCGTCGGTGTTGGCGATTTGCAAGGGACCGAGAATGCGCAGTTCGAGTGGGCGCGCGGTCGTATGCGAACGGGGAGCAGGCGGCGTGACGCTGGCGCCGGCGAGGTGGTCTTCGTCGGCGGGTTCAAAGTCGTGCTGGGCTCCGCCGGCGCCGCCGGGTTCGCGGCCTTCTCCCAAGGCTTGGCTTGGGATGCGCGGCTCGACCTGTTGGCCGGACCTGGCGTTGTGCAGCACTTGGTAGATGTCTGCCGCGCTGGCGCGGGGGAGCGTGTGCAGGCGGGTGCCGGTGAATGCGGCGGCCCGTGGTCCGCTGGCTTTGTGCGGCAGGCCGTTGTGGTCGATCTCGACGACGGTAGGCGAGAGTGCTTGCACGTGGCTTGCTGTTCCGAGGAGCAGCAGAGCGAGCCGATCGTTGCGGCCACCGAGCACTTTGGTGATCTGTGGTGTGGTGACGTCGCCCGCTTCTGCGATGAGGAGGGTTGTGCCGTGTGCCGCGGTCGGCGGCGCATCGGCGGCCTGCTGGAGAGCTGATGCCGCGTCGGGCGCGAGGCTCAGCCATCCGGGATCAGTCTTGTCGTCCTCCGTTGCGCCGATGAGCTCGTGGGCAAGGCTGGCGGTGGTGATCAGTCGGTGTGAACCCTCGGGGGCAAGCGTGCTGATGGCGAGCGCGGCCGCAGCTTCGCATGCACCGGGTCCGTGGTAGACGGTCAGCGGCAGTTGGCCTGGGTCGAGGACTGCTTCGTCGACGCCGTCGCGGGTGGTGCCGTGGATGATCTCGCTGGGGCGTGGGGTGTAGAGCGGCGGAGGGCTGGCGCCAGGGAGTTCGAGCTCGGGGTCCCAACCTGCTTCCGCGGCGTTCTCAGCCTGGCCGGCGATCGTGGCCATGGCTCGGGCGACGTCCGGAATTTCCGCCGTGCGACCGGCTCGCAGCGCCCGACGGCGGAGGACGACGCAGGCGGTGGCGACGGCGGACAGGAGGGTGATCCCGACGTATCCGCCACCGCTGAGATGCCATCCGGTCGTGAACGGCACGGCATGGGTGGGGCGGTTCGTGGCGGCGGGCGCCGGGATGTCCGGGTCGGACGCGCCGGGTGCTGTCGCGCCGGTTCCGGCCGTTACGGCCCGTCCGGGGCCCGGCACGGTGGGGGCAGCGGTTTGCGGGCCGGGGCGGCCCACTGTGCCCGCTGTGACCCCACCGGTGGTGGCCGGTGTGGTGACAGCCGCGTTCGGCGAAACGGCGGCGCCGTTGGGCGCCGACCGGACGGTGCCTGCGGCGGGATCGTCCGCCGGATTGTCGGGGATGGTCAGCTTCCAGCCGGGTTGGATCAAGTCCGGGTTGTTGAGTTGGTGCCCGTCTGGCTGCGAGCGCTGTTGGTTCGCCGCATAGATCTCGGGCCAGTCCTGGCCGCGGCCGTAAGCACTCTCGGCGATAGCCCAGAGCGTGTCGCCGCGTTCGACGACGTGTCCTTTTCCGGGCGTGATGGTGTGGAAGTCAGCGCCAGCAACGTGGTTCGCGCGTTGGCCACGGCCCTGGAACTCGACGGCGTGCGCCTGCTGGCTGATTGCTGCATGTGCGGTGCCGGAGTGGGCCTGGGCGACCGATGCGGCGGCGAGGGCGACGCCGTTGACGGCGGCTGCCGGAGTGAGGCGTAGCAGAAGCCTGGGAAGGACGGTCGTGGGAATCCGCAGCAGCGTGCACAGTGTGTGGAAGAGGACGATGAGCGCCAAAGGCGCCCACAAGAGCCACCCGATATCGACCACCAGCTGCACGAACAGATCGACAGCGGAGGACGGGTCAGTGAGAAGAGTGTTCGACCACAGCTGCGCCTGTTGTGCATAGACGAGCGTGTGCAAAATCGGATTGCCCATTGCGTCCGCGAACCCTACGGGCGCGGCCAGGACGACGAGGTAGACCACTGCGGTTGCGGCCCGCTGTGGCGAGCTGGATGGCTGGGCTGGAGTCATGGGTGTGCTCCTCCCGTGCCGCGCAGGTGTGGCACGTTGATATCGCCGGGGTTGGCGATGCCGGAGACCAGGGCGGCGGTGCCGGTCGCTGTGGCCGTGAATTGGTGGAGCCCGAAGAAGCTGAGGATGCGGTTGTGATAGACGTGCCGTGCCTGGACGACGACGTCGTGACCGCGCACGGTGGTGCTGCCGGTGTCGCCTTGGTCGTGTAGGTAGGCCACTGCTGCCGCAGCTGCGCGGGCCGGGTCGATGACGAGAGTTCCGGCGCGGAGGCTGTCGGTGTTCAGTTGCTGTGCGCCGGTTCGGGCGGCTTGCTGGGCTTGTTCGACGGCGGCGGCTTTCGCGGCGAGGGTCTCGCCGACATCGACGAGCAGGCCGATGGCGAGCAGGACGGCGGTGGAGGCGATGAGGAAGAAGATGGTGGCCGAGCCGCGTTCTGCGTCGTCCGGCGCACTGTGGTCGGCGTGTTTGCTCATGGGGTGCCGCCCGGGGCGTAGACGTCGCGGGGCGAGGTGGCTGACGCGCTGATCGTCTGGTGGCCCGGGAACCCGGCGACGAAGAGGTCGCCGAGTCCCACGGTGCATGACACGTCGGCGGTGACGGCGTCTGCGACTGGGTCGCGAGTGAGGCTGACGCGTGGGGTGGAGCATCCGTGTGTGCCGGCGAGGATGAGGCTGGCGGCCTGGCTTGCTCGGGCCGTGTCGCCGTAGCCGGGGCCGAGGCTCGCGGCCCGGGCGGCCTGTTGTGCCGCCTGGTCGACTAGGTCACGGACGTGAGCTTGGCGGATGAAGCCGGTCGTGAGCAGAAGGAGCATGACGGCGAGCGGGACGACCGCGATGACCATCTCGAGGGTGACGGAGCCGCGCTCGTCGCGGTGCCGATGGTGGGCGGTCGTGCTGCCAGGCTCTGGGGGAGAACCCCGATGGGTCGTCATCCGCCCGCTCCGAATCGCTCGACCGGGCCGGAGTCGGTCACGGTGATGGTCTGCGTGTAGCCGAGCAGGCTGACGGCGCTGCCGGTGACGGTGACGCTGGCCTGGTTCGCGCTGCGGCGGACTGTGACCGCAGGATCGGTGAGTGCTTGGGTGAACTGGCCGAGCATCTCCACTGCGAGAGCGCGTGCTGATGTCGGGTTTCCGTTGTACGCCTGGGCTTCAGTGAGCGCATCGTCGGCGGCGAAGGACGCGGCTTCGCGGGCGTAGCCGGCCAGCGCGAGTTGGATCGCACCAAGGGTCAGCGCAACCAAGGTGGCGGCGACGAGCGTGAACTCAAGCGTGACTGAGCCGCGCTCGTCCCCAGCCTGTGGACGGCGTTCGCGGCGTCTGGTCGCGTGCAGGAAGGGCATGTCGACGTGCTGTTCCGGAGGCGTCGGGCTCAGAAATTGAGCCCGTTGGCCTTGTCGGTGACCTTCTTTGCGATGATCGCGATGACCGCAACGGCGAACAGGACGACGGCCGCGACGACCACGATGAACTCGGTGGAGTAGCTGCCGCGTTCGGCTTCAGTGTCGGCGTGTTCTGCTTGCTCTGCTGACCATTCGGTGATCGTGTCGACGATGCGCCGGACGCGGAGGAGAAGGCTCAGAGCGGCGTCGGCCGGGTTGTAGCGGTTCATGGTGGTTTTCTCGCTGTTCTAGAGGGATTGCAGAGCGGTCGAGGCTGCGGGGAAGACGACGAAGAGTAGGTAGCCGGTCATCAGCAGCGCGACGGGCAGAGCGGTCTTTTCGGTGGTGGCGGCTTCGGTTGCTTCCCGCGCGGACAGAAGGCGGAAGCGGAGGGTGGCTGCCTTCGCGGCGAGTGTGGCGCGAAGGCGTGCGCCCTCGACGCCAGCCAGGTTGACGGCGGCGGCGAGTTCCTTGAGCTCTGCGACGTCGGCTCGGTGGCCGAGGTCGGCGAAGGCGTTCCAGACCGGGGTGTGCGCGGCGTTCGCGTAGGCGAGCGCGCCACGCAGTTGCCTTGGGGAAGGTCCGTCGCCGGCGTCGGCGGCCGCGGTGAGCGCTTCTTCGAGCGATGAGCCTGCGGCCAGACAGATGGAGGTTAGTGACAGGAAACTGCCGGTCGCTTGGCGAAGTGCCTCGCGGTGCTCTGCTGCCTCGGCTTTGAGACGCTGGTTTGGTGCGGTGAACCCGTAGAGCGCCGGGATCACGATTGCGAGCGGCATGTAGGTGGTCGGGATATGGAGCCCGCCGAGGGTGAGGGCGGATGCGAACAGCATGCCGAGCACCCCGAGCGCCGCGGAGGTGGCGATCTGCGTTGCGAGGTGTGTCGCCACGTCTCGTTCCAGCAGGTCCAGGTCTTTGCGGCGGGCCGGGCGAGGCAGGCCGAGCCGCTGGGCGAGCGGTACGAGCGGTACGGCGGCTCGGGTGAGCGGACCTGAGTCGATCGTCACTGACGCGGCGGTGGTCCGCTTTGCCGGCGCATACGGTTCGGGGGTCGCGTCCGAAAGCTGCTCCGTGCGACGGGGCAGGATGCTGCCGACCGCGAAGGCCAGACCAGCGCCGATCGACGCGCCGCAAACGGCGAGAGCGAGCACGTCAGCCTCCCAGGGCCGGGCTGGTCGCAGGAGTTGCTCGTGGCGCTGGGATCGACACGTTTGCGTCGCCGGGGGGCGCGGCACGCAGCAGTCTCGGAGCTTGGTGCGGCCGGGTGAGCTTGGCGAGCCAGGCGAAGCCGGTCGCGAACAAACCGCCGATCGCTAGGAGAACGAGTTGGCCCATGGCGCTTCCGTAAGGCGCGAGGAACGATCCGTCGAGGGCGTACAGAACCGCGCCGAGGCCGAGCGTCACCGCGATGATCATGCGGACCGCGGTGCGGCTTCGGGCCCTGGCGACCTCGATCCGGGTTCGCATTGCCGCCTCTTCTCGGGCAGCGCCGGCGAGGCTGGAGAGGAGCGAGGCGAGATCGCGAGCGGAGTGGCGCGCCGCGAACATCAACGAGAGCACCACCAGGTCTCCAGTCGGGTCGGCCAGCTCCTCGCCGAAGGCGCGCAATGCCTGAACCATCGGCACCCGCCGGTCGCCGATGCTTGCGGCCAGTCGCCTGGCTTCCGGGGCGATCTCCTCGGGGGCGCTGGCGGCAGCAGCGGTGATTGCCTGGCCGATCCCGGACGCCGCGACCAGTGTGTCGCGCAGCAGCTCGGTGAACGTCGCGATCGCATCGATCCGTGCGATCAACGCGGCCGACCCTCCGTCGCTCTTGAGCATCGGCGGCAAAAAGAACGCTGCCGCGGCACCGATGGGCAGCAGGGCAACCCAACTGGTCGCCGCTGCCAGCACGAAGCCGGAGATGACGGCGAGCAGTGCACGCCGCGACGAGAACGGCCGAGGCGCGCGGCCTGCGCTTGGCTCACGCCGGGTCGGCGCGTTCGCACGGACGACTGTCTTCGGTCGGACCATCGTGAGCGCCACGAGAGCCAAACCGCCTCCACACGCCGCGCCGCACACGGCAATCGTCAGGAGGCTCATACCGTCACCTTCCGCCAGGTCGCGAGGTCGTAGCCTGCAGCCTCGAGCCGGTTGAGCGTGCGCTGCTCGCAGCGGGTCGCGTAGCGTGCACGCCCGTTTGGCCCGGGACGGTAGACCTCGTTCGTCGTCAGCTGCGCGCCTTCCGAACCGCAGACTTCGCGGATCGAGCCGATTACGCGAACGCCGTCGTCGGCGCGATCGAGCTGAATGATGAAGTCCACCGCGGACGCCACCAGCGCCACCGTGGCCTCGGGTGAGAGCCGTTCGGGAGCCTGCAGCCCGATATTGATCAGCCGCTGTGAGACCTGTCCTGAGGACGAGGCGTGCACGGTCGTCATCGAGCCGTCCAGCCCAAGGTTCATCGCGTTGCACATCGGTACCAGCTCATCGCCCCGGACCTCGCCGACGAGCACGCGGTCGGGGCTCAGGCGAAGCGCGCAGCGCACCAGTTCAGCCTGGGTGACCCGGCCCTCGCCTTCGGTGTTCGCCTCGCGGGCTTGGAAGGAGACGACGTCCGCGTGGCGATGTTCGAGCTCGTCCAACCCGAGTTCGTAGGTGTCCTCGATGATGACGAGTCGCTCGGTGGCCGGCAGTTCGGCGGCCAGCGCACGAAGCAGCGTCGTCTTGCCTGCTCCCGTTCCGCCGGAGATCAGCAGGTTGAAGCGTGCTCCGACGAGGGCGGCGAGGAATGCGGCGAGTTCCTCACCAGACAAGCCCTTCGCTACCAGCTCCTTGAGCGTCGTGTCCGCCAGGCGGTGCCGGCGGATGGACAAGACGGGGCGTTTGCACACTCCGATCGAGGCGAACAGCCGCGACCCGTCCGGCAGTTGCGCGTTCAGCTGGGCGACGGCCTTGTCGAACCGCCGTTCCTGTCCGCCCGAATTCGCTAGGGACCGGATCAGCTCCACGAATGCGTCGTCGTCCGCGGCTAGAGCCAGCTCGCGCTGGCGGACGCCGTTCGCGCGGATCGTGAAGACGCGATCGCAGCCTTGCGCGTTGATCGTCTCGATATCCGGGTCGTCGAGCAGGTGTTGGAGCGGGCCGAAGCCCAGCACATCCGCACGCACGCGCGAGGCCACCCGCTGCTGCCCGCCAGGCGATAGACCAGCAGATCCTGTTCGCAGGCACGCGGCCGCGAACGAATCGAGCTCTTCGCTGAGGAGCGATTCGACCACTTCCGCCCGGCGCTGCGACGGAAGGATGACACCGGACTCACGGGCCTGCGCCGCGATGATCGAGATGATGTGCGTACTCAGCTGCTGCGCGAGATCTTCCTCCAGCGCGCTCGGCAGCCGGTAGGCCAGCGCTCCGTCCGGCTCGGGAATCGCCGTCGGGGAGACGAGCACGTTGTCCACGCTCACATCCCACCCGCGCCCAAGCCGACGAGTGCGGCGCTTGCGGCAGTCGCTACGGACTGCGCCTGGGCGGCAGGGACCAGCAGTTCCACGACCGTCCCGCCCTGGGAGTCTGACGTCGGAGACATTGACAGGACTTCGCCGGTCAGCGGCGCAGCGGCCGACGAGGCGAGACTCCCGGCTGCGGACGATGCTCCAGCCTCGGTTGCGTCCTCGGTGTTGCTCATCGGGTAGATGCCGACGCGTTGTCCGTTCTGCAGATCCTGCGGGAACTGGCCGGGGTGGAGCAGCAGAGAAACCTGCGCGTACCCCGCTGGCGGGAACGTCCCGAGGTCGGCGGGGAGCAGGAGGGCGCCGGCCGGAAGCTCGATCTTCAGTTGGCGACCGACGACCGCGTCCTCCTGTGTTGCTGAGAGCGATTGCGTGCCAGGTTGCGTTACATCGACCTCCTTGAAGTCCGCCGCGGTCAGCACGCTGCCCGCCGGAAGATCGGTGGAGGCGACCAGGACGTGCGTGTGGGCTGGCGAACCCAGCACTGCTGCGCCCATGGCCCCACCGACCACCGCGACACCGGCAGCCGAATACCTGACGGCAGACGAAGTGCGCAGAAGCTCGGTCGCGCGAGTGAAGGACAGCACGAGAAAGACTCCTTGCAGGGATCGATCGACTGAATGCGAAGTGCGGCGGGAGGCTGCTACGCCGACTGGCCGGGGACCGCCAGCGCGTCGAT
This sequence comes from Actinospica robiniae DSM 44927, assembly GCF_000504285.1. Classification (NCBI taxonomy): domain Bacteria; kingdom Bacillati; phylum Actinomycetota; class Actinomycetes; order Catenulisporales; family Actinospicaceae; genus Actinospica; species Actinospica robiniae. The sequence goes on from NZ_KI632511.1 coordinate 6,102,781, forward strand.
CTCCTCGACTGGCCAGTCCTGGGATGCGCTGGACGTCATGCTGGGGAAGACTCCCGATCGTCCCGTTGACGCCGACCACGAGATCCGCCACAAGATGTCAGCGGTCACCGTGTCGCAGCTTCCGGCGCCCGATTTCGATGTCGCTGTGTAGGTATGGCCACAGTCGGGGGATGGTCGGCCCGGATCGGAAACGTCGGCCGCGTAGGGCGTTCCCGGGCCGGAGCAGGTAGACCGCGATCCATCGCCCCAGGACCAGTTTGTCTCGTACGGAGTCGCTACCGCAGTCACCGTTACGCCGGGCACCGATGCGGAGGCCGAGACGGGCGCCCAGGCCCTGTGGTCAACCCACGCCCACGTCGGGAGGTTGACCACTTTGGGGACTCCAGCCGAGGGCCCGGGTGAGGAGAGCATCGCGGGCGCCGGAAGCCGCAGTTCCCGTTCAGCCCTGAACGCCAGAAGGAGCACCGGCGGATCCATCGTTCTGTCGGGAACGAACGTCAGCGGCCCTGCCCCTGCGGCCGCGACACCCAGCATGTGCGCGCATGGCGTGTAGTACCAGCCACCCTTGGACTTCGGCGTGTCCAGCGCTGACGGGGAGGAGTACGTCGCTCGGCACGCTGCGATCATCGCCTGCATGGACTTTTGGTCAGTGCTCTGCGCATCAGGAGAGGCCGGATGTGCCGCCGGCGCCGCGTGAGGTGAGGGTGTCTGGCTCAATCCCACCGCATCGACAAGGCAGCGCGATTGCCCGCTAAAGCAGGTCGCAGAGCCGCTCGGGCCCGATGAATCGGCCAGCGCGCCAGCAGGTGCGCCCAGTGCCCAAGCGAGTGCCGTGGCACCGGCAATCATGCGGTGCACGAGCCGTCCGCCTGCATCTTCTGTGTCGTGACGGACCATACGCCCGTTACGGTGCTCATCGTCGTAAGGTCGGCGCTCATACCCTTCTGGGCCGTGCCAAAAGGTTGACCTGTTGTCTTGTAGTACTGCACGAACTGGCGGAAGTCGATACAGTCCGCGATCGCCACAGTCGGCGGCCTGGCGGACAGGTTCTCGCCGACGACGCGAGGATGAAGAATCGGCGCGCCCTTCGAGGCGATGCCATGGCTCTCCTCGAGATAGAGGTCTTGCGAAGTGGTGAGCAGTAGTTGTCCGCTGAGATGTGCCGACAGCCGCGGATCCTGGTAGTTGCCCTCGTCGCTGACGATTGCAAGATCCTGCCAAGCCTCGCGGTATGCGGCCAGCGCGGCCTGCGCCTGAGGATCGAGCGTGCCGCTCGGCGACACTGAGGTCGGCGCCGGGATGGAGGGCGTTACATGGTGACTCGACGTCATGCTCGTTGCCGGACCAGAACACGCGGATACGGCGCCGAGCACCGCCACCGTCATCGTGGCGAGCACGCGAGTTCGTCTTTTACGCATCCGATGCCACGTTCCCTCCGTGCGCTCGCCACGACAGCCCGCCCAGGCTCGGTTCCGTACCCTAACCCGGCTGACACTGGATGAACCCGGAAAAATCGCTCCTGGTGCGCCATTTCACTCGATCAAGCGAAGCATCGAGTCTCGCGCGCCACAAAGTCGGTGAGCGCGTGACGCATTCACTGCGCGAACAAGGTCACTTACATGCGTGAGCGTGACTCAGCAAACGATGCCGGGCTTGGTGCCGTCACCCACCGAGATGCTTCGCGAGGGCACCGACCAGAATCTCCAGCGGGAACGGTCGGCCCCCCGTCCTGGGTGGCGCCGGCACGTAGATGCCCTCCCCGTAGAGCACTTCGACCCCGTACGACCGCAGGACGTCGACACTTCGCCGGAAGGCCGGGTGCGATTCCTGGGCTTGGTTGAGCGCGGGCGCCGCCACCACGGGGACGCCCATACCGGGAGCCTCGGTGATCAGGCCGAGGGCGAGCGTGTTCGCGATCCCGGCGGCCCAGGCGTTGATCGTGTTGAAGGTCGCAGGGCAGACAGCCATGGCGTTAGCGGGTGGCAGCACGTCGGGCTCGCCGGGCCTCTTGTATTCCGAGCGGACGGGGAAACCGGTCAGCTCCTCGACCGTCGGAACATCGAGGAAGCCGAGACCTGCTGGCGTGGCGACCACCGCGACACGCCAGCCCGCCGCCTGAAGCAGCGACACCAGCTGCGGGGTCTGCCCGGTTCGGGGCGTACCGCAGACGATGAGGTAGAGCAGCGGCCGAGGGCTTTCGACATCGTGTGTGCTCACGTCGGTAATCCTGCCCTATCCGCGAGGCCCACCAGCGTCTCGGGCGGCTTCCCCGGCCAGTGCCGCCTCATCTCACCAATGAGCTCGCAGCATGCCGGCCGAGCTTTGATCTCCTGCGGTGCTGCCTGCTCAGCGCGCAGGAGCAGCGGTAGTGCTGTCTGGTGCCGGCCACGGCCGTACTCGGCTTTTGCCAGGTCGATGTACAGGCTCGTCTGACGCTCGGTCGGCAGCTTCGCCAGTGCGACGGGATCAAGCTTCCTCGAAACGGCGACCGCCTCCCCATGCTCCCCGAAATCGACGAGCACCGAGACGGTGTGGATTACGGCATTGGTCGGGCCGAACGCCGTCCAGTGCTCGTTGCGGTCGTGACCGAGGCGCTGCGCGACACGTTCGCCGTCAGTAAGAAATGCCCGCGCTTCCTGCAGATCACCGAGCTTCGCTGCGATGACGGAGCCGGTGAGCGGCAGCATGCCGTAGATGCTCAGGTAGGCCGCGTTCCCGCGACCGAGCCCGCCGTCGAGCCGATCCATGTCGGCTCGGATGAGCCGCATCGCTTCCCGATGATGTCCCGTGGCCATGAGTCCGCGAGCCAGGCGGCGAGCACCGTTGGAGAGCAGCAGCGGATCGTCGAGCGCTTCTGCAATGCGGAATCCGCGCTCTGCGGCGAGCCAGGCCAGGTCCGACTCTCCGAACTTCCACAGGGTGGAGGCGGCCACCTGGTAAGCCGTCGACATTGCGGCGCGTGCCCGATCCCTGTCCGACGCTTCGGTTGTGCGAGCGGCGAGTTGGGCGTCCGCGAGAAGCTTCGGCAGCCGGCTGACGAGTTCGGCGTACCGGGACTGCTGGAAGCAGGCGCAGATCGCGGCGGTATCGCGCTCAATCTGCGAGATGGAGGCGGGACTGGGCATGGTCTGCTCGTAGATGCCGGTGACTGCTTCGATCGCATGCAGCGCTTCCCTGATCGGTGCGACGTGCGCGGCGTCAAACAGCGGGAGCGCGGCGGCAAGGAGCGTCCGACGGTTCATGTCGGTCAAGTCTGACACCGACACACCGAGGGCTTGTGCCAGATGTCGGCGAAGCTCGGTCCGAGGGCGGCGCTTGTCGGATTCCCAGCGGCTGACGTACTGGCGGGTGATCGTGTCCCATCCGCTGAGTCTGTTCAGCTCAGCGGCAAGATCGGCCTGGCTCATGCCCCGGGCCACGCGGAGATCACGGATCTGCTCGCCGAATGCCATCCTTCGAGTATGGCGGAAGATTGGCTCCTACTTTGGCTACTCCCGCACTCGTATCGGGTTTGATCTACTGATCACATGCGCAGACTTCAAGGACCGTACGCGGTCCGCTACGACTGGACGATGCGAGGCGGAATCCAGCATCCGCCGCACACGTTCCTCGACGGCGTGCCGTCCGAGGCGCAGGCCATCAGAGCTGGTAGCGACGGGTTCTGCCTCGCCGCCAGCGGGGACATCTCCCTTGCCGGCGTCGCGTGGTGTCGCGTGACGCGCGGACCGCTCGAATGGCAAGTGCTTCAGGAGCCTGATGCCGATGCATACCGGCTTGCAGGGCTTCCATCCGATGACACGGACTTCAGCGTGGAGGAACCGACCGTGACAGCCGAAATGGAGATCACCGCGCCTGAGGAACGCTACGACCGATTTATCAGCCGAACGTTCGGCACCGTTGTTCTCCAACCAACCACCTTCTGCCCGTGGGCGTGCGATTACTGCTACCTGCCGACCAAGGACCAGCGGTTCACGATGCCCCTCGAGGTTGCGTCAGTGGTCGCTGCGAGTGTCCGCGAGCAGGACTCCGCCGGATGCGTCGAAGTGGTCTGGCACGGCGGCGAGCCCTTGGCAGTCGGGCTTGAGCACTTCGTCAGGCTGTTCGAACCGTTCGAGTCGCTTCGCCGCGAAGGCCGTGTCCGCCACGCTGTCCAGACCGGGGCCGGCCTCATCACCGCAGGGTGGTGCGAGATGTTCGCCGACTTCGAGGTCACCGTTGGCGTCAGCATCGACGGGCCGGAGTGGGCGAACAGCCAGCGGCGCGATCGGTCCGGACGCAGCGTGTACGGCCGCGCTATGCACGGGATCGAGGTGCTGCGATCGCACGGCATCGCCTTCAGCGCCATCGCGGTCGTCACACCCGAGACGATTCATCGCGCGGACGATCTCGCGGACTTCTTCGAGAACCTGGGCTGTACGCACGTCGGCTTCAACATCGAGGAATACGAAGGCGCCAACCACGCGCGTCCGGGAATCGCAGCGAGCGACGCCCAGGAGTTCTGGAGCACGCTGCTGCGCCGCCGGGCGGCGGGCTCATCGCTGCGGGTGCGTGAGTTGGACCGGCTCTTCTCGTTCCTTCGCCAGTCTCGGACTCTGGCTTCTCCCTGGTCAGAGCATCTGTACGAGCCGATACCGACCGTGGCATGGAACGGCGACACCGTGCTGCTCTCCCCCGAACTGGCGGGAGTTCACGCGCCGCAATACGCGAATTTCGTGCTTGGGAACGCGCTGACCGAAGGGCTTCTCGCGATGCTCGCCCGCGCCCACCGTGCCCGCTACGTGGACGAGTTCACCCAGGCGCTCGGTGCTTGCGCCACCGGGTGCGAGTTCTACGACTTCTGCCGCGGCGCGCAGGCAGGGAACCGCTACTTCGAGCACTCGACCTTCACGGCCACGGAAACCGCCTACTGCCGCAACACCCGTCAAGCACTCGTTCACGCCGTGAACGACCAGATCAAGGGAGCCACGACATGACCATCCTGCAAGAACTGGCCGCATCCGACGCGCCGCAACTTCTCCAGCTCATCGCCGACGGCGCGACGGACGCACCAGCACCAATCATGGCCGGATTCGACAACCGACCGACCTGGGACAACAAGGGCGGCTCATTCGACAACCGACCCAGCTGGGATAACTGGTCCAAGAAGTAGCCGGAGCACGGAAGTACCCGGGGCGGCTGCCGCCTGGACTGCCGTCGCGGATCACCACAAACCGCTACGAACTAACGACTAAGGTGACGATATGGACCGACTCGCCATCCGCGATACGACCGTCGAACTGCCGGCCTTCGACGCCGACGTGAAGCTGACGCCCGTCGCGTCGCTCGACGAGCAGGAGGTGACGTCAGACTTTCTGCTCGACGGCGCAAGCCTGCGCAGCCTCGACCTCGACCACGTCCGGCTCCTGACCGGCCGGATCCAAGAGCTGCGCACCTCACGAGCAAGCTTCACGGAGGTCCGCGGCGACTCGGTCGAGTTCAGCGGGTGCGACTTGTCCTCGCTCACCTGGACGGCGAGCAAGCTCACCCGTGTCCGGTTCACCAACTGCAAACTGCTCGGCGCTCACCTGTCCGATCTGACGCTCGAGCACGTGACCTTCGCCAACTGCAAGCTCGACTACGCCATCATGGAGAGGGTCAAGGCCACCGGCCCCGTCGTCTTCTCCGGCTGCTCCCTCGCCGAAGCCCAGTTCGACACCTGCGACCTGACGAACACGCTGTTCGATGGCTGCTCGATGCACCTCACGGAGTTTGCGCACGGCATCTACCACAGGTGCGATCTCCGCGGGAACGACCTGTCGTCGGCACGAGGCGTCGCCAACCTCCGCAGTGTTGTCATCGACCGCCCCCAGATACTGCAGCTCGCCGAAGCGTTGACCGCCGACCTCGACGTCACCTTCGGCGATGAATGAGAGTCGCACTCCTACGGCAGAGATCGGTGTGAGCATAGGCATCGCCTACACGGATTCTCGGCGATTCCAAGATCGCTCCTCCGTCACGACCGTCGTCTACGGGACCGACGATCCGGACTACGACGCAGTCGCCCTCTTGCCTGCCGACGATTGGACCGCTCTGCCCAGCCAGATTGCATCCCGACTGCACGCTTTCCCCGGCGCAGAAGCGAGCACCGTCGTCGAACTGGTCCGCGTGCCGGAGATGCCCCTGCTCGACGCCGTCCACCGATTCGAGCCGCTCGGCGACCGCCATCCGGCCCAGTTCCTCGGCTACACCGAGTGCGCCGCGAACCAGCGGACCACCACGACGGACCACCGCACCAGGCGGCGACTCGGCATCCACCTCGACAACTTCGACCGCATGCCCCTCGATCGCCGCCACCAGAGCCGCCGCCGCATAGGCATCAACTTAGGGCCCGGCCCTCGGTATCTCCTGCTCACGACGCAGGACATCAAGGACATTGCTAGGCTCTCGCCCCTCATCGAGCGTGAGCCTCATACGCATCAGGTGCGCAGTTACGTAGCCGGCGGTGGGCGGCTCGCCTGCGTGAGATTCCGGCTGGAGCCGGGCGAAGGGTACATCGCACCGACGGAATTGATTCCTCACGACGGTTCAACGTGCGGAGTCGATTCGCCGTCCACCATCGCCTTCTGGCTCGGCGAGTGGCCCCGTGGAGCGCTGTTGCCGGCGGTGTGACCGCGCACCATACGAATTCGATCACGCGGCTGGGTAGGCCGTCCCGGCCCGAGAGCTCCGCCAGAACGGGTGAGACCTATCCAGCTGCCAGCGTGGCGGATGGCTTCGCGTCCGTCCTTGTTTACGATCAGCTGGCATGGCGTCGCTGATCTCCACGGTCTTCCAGATTCTGGCTTTCGGAGTCTTCCTGGCGGGCACCGCCTCGCTGGCAGTGATCGACGCGCGGACGATGCGTCTGCCGAACCGCGTCCTCTATCCGGTCACCGCCACCAGCTTCGGGTTGCTTGCGGCAGCTGCTGCTATCGGAGGGGGATGGGCTCGGCTCGGTATCGCCCTCGGCGCGGCAACGGTCCTGGTTCTCGTGTTCGGGCTACTACACAGACTTACGAGCCTGGGGTGCGGTGACGTCCGACTCGTTGGGCTTCTCGGCTTGGTTCTTGGCTGGGTCGGGCCGGGCGTCGTCGTCACCGGTCTGCTGCTCGGCGTGCTCCTCGCAGCAGTGGTCGCGACGTGTCTGCTGGTGACGCGACGGATGGGCCGCGGGGAGATGCTCGCTTATGGGCCCTTTCTGATCGGTGGCGCCTGGCTGGCCCTGCTATTGCAGGCCACTTAGCTCAGCGTGGCAATACTGAAAGCGGCGGTGACTGTCTTGCCGTTGCCGTTGCCGTTGCCCTTGCCGCTCGGCTCCGGTGATGTGGTGATCTCGTCGGCGAGTGCGGCTGCGATGCACGCCAAACCGTAGCCGCCCTCGGCCTCCATCTCCGGCATGGTCTCGAGATCAGGAACGGCCGGATTGATATCGCTGACGTGCAGGAGGACTTGACCAGATCGGCATTCGAGCCGCACCCGCGCAGGACCTTCGGTGTGCACGAGGGCGTTGGTAACCAGTTCGGACAAGACGACGAGGATGTCGTCGGTCCGTCCTGGGGCGATGGCCCAGGCCGCCAGTTTGGTGCGCGCGGTGCGGCGCAGGTTGGAGACGGCGGCGAGGTCGCCGGCCGCGAGGTGAACGCTCAGCTCCCCGGTCGAAATCTGAGGCTCCCGGGGCGTCGGTCCTTGTGCGAGGGCAGCATTGTGGTCGGGCATTGGGGGATTTCCGATCGGGTCGCCGGTCGCGGCCGGACGGCCGCTCGGTGGTCGTCCCGCGGCGGCCCCCGTGGGCAATCAAGGTTCTTTACCGCCGGTCACCCGATCGGGTGGCATCCGCCGCGTGATGCCATTGCAAGGGTCTTGACGTATCCGCGGGTGCGAGCGTGCATGCGGTTGCGGGCCGTTCCGGCCCGGGACTCAGCGACACGGGAAGCAGAGAACCGCAATGCACAGAGACGGGACAGCAACGATGGGCACGGCCGGGACGCCGACGGGGGCCGAGTGGGGCGCACGGGGGCCGGTGCGGCCCCCGGCGGCTGTTCCGGCCGGTCCGGTCGGGCGGGCGGTCTTGGACGCGTTGTGCGGGGCCGTGGAGCCGGTGACGGTCCGGGACGTCGCGGTACGCGCGGGGGCGCGTCGGGACTCGGTGGGCCGGGTGCTTGGACGGCTGGAGCGCGCTGGTTGGGCGGCGCGGGTACGCGGCGATGTGCGGGCCGGGGTCCCGGACGCGTGGTTCGCCACCGTTGAGGCGCGAGCAGCGTGGAAGGCGACACTGGACGACTCATCGAGCCTGGACCTGAGAAGTAAGAGAACGGCCCGAATGGCGGCTGCGCCATCGGCTCCCCCGCCGATCGAGGCGCCGTATATCTGTCAGCGCGGGTCCCAGGGTTCTGGCGCGAGGCAGCCCGAGGAATCGGGTCCGGTGCGCCTGGCCGGCGGGCAGTTGCAGGAACAGGTTCGAGGGCTGCTGGAGGAGAAGGCTCCGGCATCTCTCGGACCGGTTGAGCTGGCCAGGCTGCTCGGTGGTCGCTCGCAGGGCGCCGTGGCGAACGCGTGCAGGCGCTTGGTGGATCTCGGCCTTGCCGTGTGCACGTGCGAGGCGCCGCTTCGCTACGCGGCCGGATCGAGCGCAAGCGCCTGCGATATCGCGTAGAGGATGAAGGCCCGGCCCCGACCAGGTGACTGGGTCGGGGCCGGAGCCGCACTCGAAGTGGAAGTTGTCCGCCTGATGCCTACCGCGGAAGGCTAGGCGTCCTCGCTCAGGACGAGGGTAAGGATGAGTGCGGGCAGCGCGTAGGGTTCTGCGGCGATGGCCGCGATCCCGATGCTGGTGCCCGGCCGGGTGATCGTCCACATGCCGGGGGCTGCGGGCAACGGGTGGTGGTGCGCGAGAAGTCGGGTACCGTCCGCGTCGGCGTAGCGCTCGACGATGCGGCCGTCTTGGCACGAATGGGCGTAGGACCAGCCGAGCGCTTTGAGCGTGGCTCCGGGGTGGAACGGCGGGGGCTCGTGCCGGTTGGCCTGCGCGTGAAAGGCCGCTCGCGCGGCATCCCGCCAGAGTCGTGCTGGCGGTGCTTCTGCCGAGGCGTACCAGCGGGCGGGTTCGCTCGTGCCCCCTGTGACGGTCGCGATGGTGCTGCGCGCTGTGCCGGTCTCGGTGTTTTGCTCGATCTTCATGCGGAGGAACGAGCTGGGGCAGCGGAGGACGGCAGCGACGAGGTGCGGAGTGCGCGGGTTGATGGTCGAGGTGATGCTCCAGCCGTCAGCGACGAGGTCGCGCATAAGCGGGGCGTAGTCGGGTGGCTGGACAGGACAGATCGGTTGTTCGCTCATTGAGGCGTGTTCCTTCTCCTCGCGTGGGATGCCACGTGAGGTGTGGAGGGGGAGGTAGCCTGACAGCGCGCGGCCCGAACCCATTAGAGGTGGGTTCGGTCCGCGCTTGCTGTCTGGCTTGGATGTAGGTCTGGCAGGCCACGCTTAGTGGCGTTGGCCTGGGATGGACACGAACCAGCCACCGTCCGGCTCTCCGGAGTCGAACGTGGGCATCCCCGGCGCGGGAGACGAGGGCGGGAGTACGGCAACAAGTCCGGTGACCGCCTCGTCGAGGAGCTTGATGGCGATGCGGGCGCTCTCGTACGCGAGCTGCAGCTTGACGATCGCGAGCTTGGGCGAGTCGCAGGTGAAGTACTGCTCGGCGTCTTCGAGGAACATCCGGGCGTTGACTGCCGCGTGCAGGGGCGTGCCGGGCATCGGCACGTACTCCGGTTCGAGGAGCGGGCGGAGGTTGACGGAGACGAGGTCGCGCTTCAGATCGGCGAGGTCGCTGGCGTGGCGGTCGCGGCGCCCGTGGACCTTGGCATAGGCCGTGCGGACGCGCTCCTCGACGCGTTCGAGCCAGAGCGTGTAGAGCTCGTGTGCCTCGCGGGCGGACAGCTGCGGGATGGACATGGGCGTTCCTTTCGGTGTGCTGCTTGCCGGATTGCGGTTTCGGATGGTCAGTGAGTCAGCAGGCTGCGGGCGTGGTTGAGCAGGGCCCGTTGCTGGTCGACCGTGACGGCATCGAGGTAAGTAACGAGGTCCTCGGGCCGCACGGCGGTGGCGATGAGCAGCGCCGCATACGCGTAGCGCTCGGCGCGGACTGCGGTATGGGGGTCGGGCGAGAGCCCGGCGCGGACGCAGGCTTCAGACCGGTACCTGCGCAGAAGCTCGGTCAGCGAGGCGTGTTCGCCGCTGTCGGCACGCGATGTCGGTTGAATGCGCTGGTAGGCCGCGACGACGAGATGTGCGGCTGCGGCACGCAGGGCATCCGAACGTGGGCCAGTTGCGTCGGCGTGGCCCGGAGGCGCGCCATCTGTCGTGAGGCGGGAAGGGTGCAAGGCAGACTCTCCTGATTCCGGAGTGGCGTTTGCGCGACTGCGCTTTTGGGTGCGGAGGCCGTGCCGCCCCTGTTTGGGGCGGCACGGTGCGCTGGCAGGTTCAGGCGTCGGCGGACTTGGCACCCTTGCGCCGGGCTGCGTGTGCCGGGGCCGGGGTGTCCGCGCCGGTGGGCGCCTCGGCCTCCGGGCTGTCCGCCTTCGAGGTGTCGGGCGCCTCGTCCGTCGTGGTCTCCGGCGCCCCCTCCGCGTCACGGTCTCGGGGCTGACTGTCGACGCCGTCTTCGGGCGCCGCCTCCTCGGAGGCAGCCTGCTCGGAGGCGGCCTGCTCGACCTGACCGGGTGCGGCGTAGCGCTTGGGTGTGGTGGCGGCGAGGATCGCTTCGCCGTTGCCCAGCATCCGCTCGAGGGCTGCGCCCACGGCACCGGAGCTGTTGCCGAGCCGGTGCGCGAGCTCGGTCACGGTCCACTGCATGGCAGGGTCGTGGGTAAAGAGCTCTGCGATGCGCTCGCGCAGGCCGCCCGAACGGGTGACGGCGGGCGCGGCCTGCCGGGTCTGGGGCGGGCGCGCGGTCCGCGCAGTCGGCGCTGCCGGAGTGAGGCCGAGGGCGACGCCAACGGCCTCGTGCATGAGCGCGAGCAGCGTCGTGGTGGGGGTCGCGCCCGTGATCAGGTCGCACAGCGCGCCGATGAGCTCGGGCGACGGGTCGGCGGCGAGGACCGCTTCGGTCAGGATGCCGCTCAGGTCCGCGGAGGCGACGGCGTCGCCGGTGACGTACGGGACCATCGCGGCGGTGAACGCCGCGCGCAGCGGCCCGGCCAGCGCGGCCATGGGGTCGGCGGCGTGCGAGGCGGCGGGGGCGGTGGTTTCGGTCATGGTGTTTCACGTTCCTTCGCGTAGAGGCGTTCGGTTCCGGCGCGGTCTTTCTGATTTGAATTGCCGGTTTCCGGAGCCGGTCGTTTCCGGCGACGTGGACCGTATCTCGCCTCTTTTGCATATTGCAACGGAATTCCCGTACGTCGTTCGGGTGAAGTTCCGGCTGCTCGGCGATATATGCTCGACCTCGTTTAGGGCCAGAGAAATCGCTATCCCAGTTCGAATTCGCGGTTCGAAAGCCTCGGCTCGGCGCGAGGCCGGCGTTCGCCTTGCGCCGCGGCGAAGGGGAGGGGTGTGGCCAGCAGACAGCGCAGGGCCGCCCGAGGGGGCGTCGTGCGGGCGGGGCGATCCCGCGGAGATAGGGCGGATTCGACCTATCAGCCCCGGGCATGTGCACCTGGCTATCGCCGGCTGACGTGCTCGTTTGCAGAAGGCTGGGCCCATTGCCTGGAGGGGGCGTTGGAGGAGGCCACGGAGGGGCTCAGGGAGGCGGCGACGGGGGGCCGCTCCTCAATCCCGGTGGCACAAGACCTGCGGGGGAGATGAGGACCTTCAGTGTCGATGCTGGCCGACTGGTGGATACAGAGCATCGGTATTGGCCGCCGTCAAAGGCTGCGCCAAATGACGCTTTATAGATAACGGCCGATCCATTCGAATATACCATCGTGCCCGCGTGCTTCGGAGAGATTCTTAACGGCCGCGTTGAACCGTGCGCTTACGGTGGTAACGCCGAATGTCAGCCGAGCTGTGTTCGGCTGCACGCGTGGGGGTGCGCATCAAGGAAACGCGCGAGCGAGGTGGCCTTCGACTGCCATTTCTCGTAGGCGGTCGGATAGGCGGAGCGTTGGACGGCGTTGGCGGCCTTCCACAAAGGCATCTGCCACCAGCCGGGCACGCGCTGGAGGTGGCGGTAGAACTGGGTGGCGGCGTAGGCAGGGTTCATGATCTGCGCCGGGGTTCCCCATCCCTGGCTGGGGCGCTGCTGGAAAAGCCCCAGTGAATCGCGGTCGCCGTAGTTGAGATCGCGCAGGCCCGACTCCTGCATCGCGGCCGCGAGTGCGATCACGCTGGCCTGGGCGGGGAGTGCGGAGTCGACGGCGACCTGGTGGATGACGGCCGCATTGCCGGCTTGGGCCGCATCGAGGTCCAGGCTGCCGCCGTGGATACCGCCGGCGACTTCGCAAGTAACCTCGCTGACGGTAGCGCTCTGTTTGACGGGCTCGCCCTCGGCCGGGGTGAACAGGCCACCGGTAAGCAGCGTGACGAGTGCCGCGGCAGCCGCCGCGACAACCATGAGGAACACGAGCGCGCCGATGCCGGCTGCGACTGCGATCTTTCCTCCCTGGCTCACGTCTTGACCGTGGTCATGCGCGGAGCGCGGGGAACGGGCGAGCGCGCGCCGAGATCGGCGGTCGCCGGGTCCAGCAGTGCGATACCGGATTTCTGAAAGTGGGCAGGCAGATCGGTAAGTCTGCACCTCACAGAAGTGCCGACGATCTGCCAGACGTGGCCGTCCAGGTGGCTGCCGAGTTCGACGATCTGTGCCGGGCTTCGCTCGGCGAGGGTGGCAGTTACTGTGACGATCGGCAGCCTGCGCGTGTCTGGATCGGCGACGAGCTGCCTGTGGAGTGCCTGCTCACGTTCTGGATCCGGGAGGTGGAAGAGGATCGGCCGATGTCCGCCGTATGCGGCGGCGTAGCGGGCGTAGCCTCTGGTTTTCGCAGTGAGCTGCGGAAGGCGTTCGCTGCCGGTGTCGTACTCGTAGAAGAACCCGAACGGCTCGGTAACGTCCGCTTCGTAGACGCCGTACGCGTCGGGCCGGACCAGGTCGCCCCACACAGGGAGGCACCTGTACTCATCCCACCACGCGGCCAGCCTGCCCCGAGCGGCTAGGGCGACGAGCGCGTCTCGCGCGCCGATGGTGTGTCGGAGATCGGCGCGGGCGCCTTGCCGCATGAGCTTCGCGTGGTCATAGCCGAATTCCTTCGGTGCCAGGTCCTGTGCGGCCGCGACCAGCACGGCACCGCGTGGGCCGAGGACATAGCGATAGCACTGGCCGTCCTGCAGCGCGCCGGCCAAGGAACGAAACCGGTCGACGAGGCCGAGCTGACGGAGCTGGGCAAGGCGCATGTTCATGGTGCGGGTGCCGGTGAAGCAGAGGGCTTGGATCTGCGCGGCGGTGAGCAGCCGATGCTCTGCGAGCATCGCCAGCAGCCACCGATCGCGCGGCGTGGTGCGGAAGTACAAGTAGGCGATGCCGTCGGAGGGGCCGGGGTAGCGGCTGGCGGACGCCGTAGTCTTGGCCGCGCTCATCCCTGCACCTCGGACGACATGCCGCCCGGTGTCGCCGAACCTGTGTCCTGAGTGGCGGCGGCGCGTACGCGCGCCTGGTCGGCTCGGCCAGGGATCGAGGGGCCGAGCGGGCGGGTGACGAGGGTACAGGCGGGCTGTTCGGACGCGTCGACTGCCAGCCGGGTCGCGGCTTGGAAGGCGCCGAGGTGCGCGAGATCGTGTTCAGTCAGGTGCGGCGACGTGTGCCGGGCCAGTCGGGCCGCGTCTTCGGGCGAGGCGTTGAAGTAGATCTTGTTGCGGGCGTTCGCGCTGATCGCCTCGCGCATTCCGGCCGGCAGTTGAGCGAGGTCTTGGTGGGCGAGGGTGAGCGAGAGCCGGTAGCCGCGTGCTTCGGCGAGCATGTCCTCGACGCCGATCGGGAGGGTGAGGAAGTTGTGCGCCTCGTCGATCACCATCGACGCGTCCTTGCGCTGCGCGCCGAGGCTGCCGGCGCGGGCCGCGGCGGCCTGCCACGTCTTCGCTACAAGGAACGAGCCGAGCAACCGGGCGCCGTCCTCGCCCAGCACCCCTTTCGGTAGGCGGGCGAGGAGGATCCCGCCGTCGAGGATCGATCCGAGATCGAGGTCGGTCGGCCCGGAGCCGACGACACGGGCCGGGTAGTCGCGCAGCAGGAAGCTGCGGAGCTTGTTGAGCAACGGCGCCGTGATGCTTGCACGGGCAGGATCCGAGAGCTGGCCGTACCAAGTCCAGAACCCGTGCAGCACGCCATATTCGCTGGGTAACTGCTTGACGTAGCGTCGGCGCAGAGGGGCGACCGAGAGCAGGTCCGGCACGGCCGCGAGCGTGGGTGTCGGCAGATCGTGCCCGTGCGCGCTCGCGTGGATCAGCGTCAGGCACGCGGCCCGTAGGAGGTCGTCGGTGCGGGGTCCCCAGTAGCTGGCGTAGAGCTTGGAGAAGATGCCCACGAGGTGGTCGACGGCGAGGTCTGGTTCGGCGCCGTCGAGCATGTTCACCCGCGGTGGGCGCAGCCTTGAATCGGTGGGATCGAACAGCACGATCGGCCGGTAGAGGGCGGATTGCGGAAGCCGATCGAGTAGGTCCGTGATGAGATCGCCCTTCGGGTCGATCACCACCGTGCCGCGCCCGGCCGCCGCGTCCTGGAGGATCATCTGCGCGAGCAGCGTGGACTTGCCGGACCCGGTCTTGCCCATGACGTGCAGGTGCGCCCGCGCGTCTGCGATGCCGAGCGCGATGGGCCGGGCTGGTCCCGCGTCGGCGTCGCCGAGGATCTTCGCAGGAGTAGATCCTGAGCCGCTGCCGGTGAGGATCCTGGTTGCGGGCGGTACCGGGCGTGCTCCGGCACGGGTGAGGCCCGGAGTGTTCGCGTCCCACGGCAAGTGCGCAAGCGCGGCGAGCTCGGGGATGGAGCAGAGCTGTCCGCGGATCATCTGCCGCGCGGCGATAATGCGCGCCGGGTCGCGCAGACGCCTGCGACGCAGATGGTTGCGGTCGGCAAAGACGCCGGACGCCGAGGCGATCGCATGGCAGATCCCGCGTGCCGCCGCGGCCGCAACCGGATCGGTATCGCGGTGCATGCGCCGTCGACCGTGTGCCGCGGTCTCTGTCTTCGCTGGGCAGGCGGCCGCGTAGCGGATCTCCACCTCGTAGAGCGAGCCGGCGAGCTTGCCCGCAGCCGCGCGCGCGTCGGCGTGTAGCCGGGAGTCCATGAAGTCGCCCGGGCGCCGGTATACATCGAAGACCAGGCCTGGACCGGTGGTTGCGCGCTTTCCTTCGAGTGTCCGCAGACGACGTCGCGTCCGTGCGCACCTGCTCGCGCTCGCGGGTCTGGCGAGGATTTGCAGGCACGCGCCTTGACTGGTGTTGAGGGCGGTGCCTGCGCCGATGAGCGGCCGCAGCGGATCGGCCTCGTGTTTGACCGCGAGGGGAAGAGCCTCACCTCGTGCGAGAACGAGTCTGCCGCCGGAGACGGCGCCGCGCGGTCCGGCTGGAAGAAGTGGGGATACAGGTAGATCGAGCCCGGTCGCGCGGGCTCCGGGCCACGCGGCCTCGACTGCGCGCTCGACGAAGTCCGGCGGGACGGTGCCCGGGACCCACATGCGCACGGCCAGATCGCGCCCGGTGAACGCGTACTCGAAGCTGACATGTGGCTGGCCGCTGATGAGCCGCCGCCATCGTGGCCGGTGAAGACCGAGCAGGTTCCCCCAGAGCGTCGTCGCCCCTGCGGGTCCGGACTCCGGCGGGCAGGCGATCTCCAGTACCCGTGCGCCCTCGGCGAACGCGCGTTGCCTGCGGCGCCGCAGCTTCCTGGCACCGATCGCGCCGTACGCGGCGGCGAGACCCAGGAGGCTGATCAGCTGCGGCCAGTTCCACTCGGCGAACAAGAACGCGGACGCCAGGAACGGAGGAAGGTATCCCATGTGCTCTGCCTTTTCGTGACGATGGGTGGGGCTGGCCTGGGCTATAGGCCGGTGTGGAGAAGGGGCGCCTCGGCCGGGGTGGCGATCGCAGTGATGGCGGTACGCGACGCTCCCGTGCGCACGAGGGCGTAGCCGCGTGGCGCTGCCTGGAGGAAGTCGCGCTCACCGGCCGAGCACCGGAACGCCTCCGTCACGGCGCCCAGCGCCTGCGGAGCCTGGCGTAGCAGGATCTGCGTGGCCGCATTGCAGGCCACAGCCGTTCCGAGTTCGGTCCGCAGCAGGTCGCTGGCGTCCTGGGTGACCAGCGAGAGACCGAGCCGGTGTTTACGGGCGGACTTCGCGATCCGGTAGACGAACTGGGCCGCGGCAGGATCTTGCAGCAGCTGCCAGGCCTCATCGATCAGCAGCATCCTGCGTGAGTCCGCAGTCTGCGCTGTGCGCCAGATCGTGGAGAGCACGAGCAGCATCGCCGGGGTGCGCATGACTTCCGGCAGGTGCTCGAGCGTATAGACGGTCAGCGGCTGCGGACGATGCCGAGGCGGCTGCGCGTTTCCGTCGGCGGCCCTGACGAACAGCGAGCTGAACGATCCGTGCGTATACGGCTGGAGGAGATCGGCGAGTTCAGCGGAGGACGGGTCGAGTGCTTCGCGTGCTTCGGCGGCGACGTCGCCAAGGTCGGGTGCTGCGCGGCTCCACGTGGCGACGTCCGGGGTGATGCCGGCCTGCCGGTATGCGCCGAGCGCCGCCCGGTCGAGTTGGGGACGAAGCCGTTCGGCTCGTTCGGCGCCGAGGAGTACGGCGGCCAACGCATGCAGGTCGAGGACCCGCGCCGCGAGCTCGCAGGGTCCGGCGGACTGCGGCGTCGGCAAGTCGAGGATGTTGAGACGCGCCCCGGGGAGACCCAGCTGTACGACTTGGCCGCCGACAGCCTCCGCGATCAGGGCGTACTCGCCTTCCGGGTCGATGACGCTGCACACCGTGCCGTTGCACAGTTCCCGGAGCAGGTCCGTTTTGGCGAGGAATGACTTTCCGGCGCCTGATGATCCGAGGATCAGGCTGTTGTGGTTGGTCTCCCTCCAGCGGTCGCGGAAGACGGGCGTGCCGGTGGCGGCGGACATGCCGGCGAGGACTGCGGTCGGCGATGCCGCGGCATTCGTGTCCTGCGGGGGATCGGGGCTAAGGAGCGGCGCGCACGCCGTGAGCGCGGAAGCGTCGAGAATGCGGATCTGCTTGATCCGGTCGTCCGCGCCGGGCATCGTCGACTGCAGGGCGTGGAGCATGCGGAATGTCGGGATCTGTGTTGTGGCGAGGAACGAGGCGAGTAGCGCCGTGACGTCCGCCAGAAGCGCGTCGAGTTCGTCGCGGGTACCGGCGTAGGCCGTGACGTACAGGGCGGCGGTGAACAGCTTCGTTTCGGCGCGGGCGAGGCTGTGGGCCAGTTGCGCGGCCGTGTCGGCCGCCGACTCGAGGGCCGGGTCCACGAGCCTGCCGCGTCCCGCGGACTCGCGCCGTCCGGCCTCCAGGCGGGTGCGGCGGCGGCGCAGCTTCTCGGCCGCGATGCGAGCGGGGACGGGATCGGCGTGCAGGGCGACGTCCAGCTGTGCCGGGTACCCGGTCAGGGCATCGATCCATCCCGGAAGTACCTCCGCGGGGTAGCCGGTGACCATGAGGGTCGCCGCGTGTGAGCCATCGATGACCAGGGCGCGCGGGAACACTTCCACACCGGCCGGACCGACGC
Organism: Actinospica robiniae DSM 44927; assembly: GCF_000504285.1. Taxonomy (NCBI): domain Bacteria; kingdom Bacillati; phylum Actinomycetota; class Actinomycetes; order Catenulisporales; family Actinospicaceae; genus Actinospica; species Actinospica robiniae. Next base: position 6,120,517 of record NZ_KI632511.1, read on the forward strand.
CGGTCGGAATCCGGCCCCAGAGATCGTCCTGTCGTGACGCCCTCCGACGGGTCAGCATTCCGTCACCGTCTCGGCTTTGACGGGTCCGAGGACGATCCGTGCCGGGGCTGCCAGACGAGTCGGTGCGACGATCCGGGCGGGATCGCAAGCTGCGGTGATCGCCGCGGTCGCCTCTTCGTCGTCGAGGACGCGGGCGGCGAGACCGCAGGCGTCGAGCAACACGGCGGTCGTCTCCGCCCGGTGCACGGCGGTCGCCTGGGCGTCTGTACCGGATTCGCTGACCGCGATGAGGAACCGGCGGCGCCAGTTCAGCCGATCGTCAGCGAGCTGGCGAAATTGGTCGGCCTGGGCAGTGGCGAACGTGGCGAGTTGCGGCGAGCCCAGGGTTGCCGCTCTCGCTGCGGCGCGTTCGGCGAACGCATCAAGGCTGACGCGCTCCGCGAGCGCGTAGAGAGCGAAGGGGCCAGTCTGGGCGGCGAGTACCTGGCCGATCGCGGCGAGCTTGGCTCGCGCCTCGTGCGAATCGGTCAAGTGCAGGCACACCGGCTCGGTCTCGATGAGAACCGCGCTCTGGCCGTGGCCGTGGGCGAGTTCGACGACGCCGGCGCCTCCTTCGGTGCTGTGGATGCCCTTGTAGATAGCCGCGAGGCGGCTGACGCCGGGCGGCAATGCCGCTCCGGGCGATGCTGCAGCTCGTCGGCGCGGTGATCGTACGTGGGAGAACGCTGCCGCAGCCAGGCGGTCGGCTGGGACTCCTCCAGGCCGCGCAAGCGCCAGGACCAGGGCGACGACGACCGGCGGCGCCGCGGCGAGAACCACCGCGAGGAGGGACGGTCGCGTAAAGCCGGCCAGGGCCTGCACTACAGCCCAGGCAGCGGCCAGTCCGATGCCGATGATCGCGCATTGCCGGGCGGTGAAGGGACCGAGGATCTTGTCGTCGATCTTCAGGTCCGCGGGCACCGGCACCGGAGGCAAGGGCGCTGCGGACTCGGCAGGCAGGGCGCTCACTGAGCACCTTCTTCCGGAAACACAGGAGGGATGAAGAGCACGGAATGGTTCTGGCGCGGCGCGCGCTTGGGTGGGGCGGGTTGGAGCGCTCGTACGGCGCGACGGCTGACAATCTCGAGTTGACGGTGCTGCTCCGGGCGAGGCGGTCTCGCGAGCGGCCGTTCGCCCATCGCGGGCGGGGGCAGATTCGGGGTGCGACGGTCCCGTGGCACGGTGAACAGCGGAACTGCGCGACCCTTCGGCATCCGGCCAGGGGCGTGCTCGGGCGGCAGGAACGGCATCGGCAAGCGGCTCTGCTCCCAGCCCGGGCCCGATTGCGGCGCTGGTGGAGCTGATGAGGCCGTTGTTGCAGGGTGAGATGGCCCCCACCACGGCTGCGGCACGCTGTGGCCTCTCGGTGTGGGCCACAGCGCCATCTGGCCCGAAGGATGCGACCCGCGTGACGCGCCGTAGCCGCGCCCGCCAAGCGTCGGTAACGCAGCACCTTGCCGCTTCGGTGAGTTGGCGCTGGAGCCGGGCCGCGGTGTGCGCGCGGCTGACTGAGCATGGCGCCGCTGAGCGGATGCGCCGCCGGGCGTGCGGGGACCGCGCGGCCGATAGGGGGCCGTTCCGAACTTGCCTGCTTGTCCGCCACCGCCCGGGCCGCCGCCATGGCCGCGACCGTGCCTGCGGAACCTGTCGGCGACGAGCCGTCCCGTGATCGCGCGCGTGGAGGAGGCACCCGGCGTACCGATCGTGCAGCCGATGCCCGCGACCGCGGCGGTACGCAGCAGCGAGCCGACGACCGTGCGAGGCGAATGCCCGAGCACCGCGCGCATAACCCATGATGGAATCTTGAGCATGATCAGGAGCAGTGCGGTACCGACCAGGAAGTCGGTCGCTCCGCTGCGTGTCGGCAGGATCACGAGTGCGCCGTGCGGGTCGCAGAAGACCTGAATCAGCAGCATGAACGTGAGCGTCTGAAGGATCTGGATCGCCAGCAGCGCGGCGGTGCAGCGCCACCACAAGCGGGCGACGGAGTCGATCCCCGGCAAAGCGTGGGTCGTGAGCATTAGCGGAGCGAGCGCCGTCAGGATCATCAATCCCGCGATACGCATGACGCATGAGACGAGTACTGCGATCGCTAGAACGCAGATCACCAGGGCGAAGATCGCCATGACGATCTGCGTGAGCCCGTCGGGTAGAAAGATCGCGGCGATGATGACCGAGACGAGCTCGTTGCCCAGGCCGGCGGGGTTGATCGGCTGGTCCCAGAGCGCCTGAGCGAGTGCGGCGGCGAACTGCAGCATCAACCCGATCACGGGAAGCGACAGGTTCGAGGCGAGCATGCCCACGATCAGGCGCGGCACGATCTGGCTTGCGGTGTACCGCGACTGGACCATGCCGTAGCCGAGGACGAGCAGTCCGCCGAACAGCACGTAGAGGACATAGAAGCTGTCCGCGAGTACGGCGTTGGCCTGCCAGAGCTGCGCGATCCGGCCGTCGGTGACGTCTGGTTCGGTCAGCAGCGCAGCGGTGAACAGTCCGAGGATCGGTGTGAGGGCGGCCTGGGCGAGATTGCCGATCCATGTGTCGATGGCCTGCTCGATCTGGCCGGGGATATCCCACCAGGAAGGGCCGCTGCCAGGTGGATTGGCCTCGGGCAGAGGCTGAGGTGCGGGACTGTTCGGCGCATGCGGTGTGCAGTTGCCAGGCGTGCCCGGCTTGGGCGGATGAGGGTTCGGCGACGCACCCGGTTGCGGGCTCGGGGCAGGTTGCGGAGCTGGGCTGTTGTCGATTTCGGGGGCCTGGCATTCTGTAGGGCTGGGGCGCGAAGATGCGCCGCCTACGGATGCGGGAGTCGGGATCGGGGCTGGCGTGGATGCCGCGGCTGTTCCGGCGGAGGCGGCCAGGACGAGCGTGAGCGCGACGGTGGTAATGAGGCCGCGCTTCCCGTCTGTGCGAGCTGGGCCTCGACCGATGTTGCGAATGATCGTCGTCATTCGCCCAGTACCTGCTTGAGCAGCCCTACGATCACCGGCGCGAGGACGGCGATCGCGTACCCGAACGCCGCCTCCTTGTAGTGCCGGCGAGCCGCGCTCACCTCGCTCGGGTCGCCCGCGGCCATCAGGTGCCGCAGTCCGCCAATGGTGAGCGAAAGCGTCGCCAGAGCGGCGAGAAACCCGGAGACCAGGTTCGTGACATTGGTGATGACCTGGGAGATCGAGGCGACTGCGAGCGCAGCGCTGGCAGCGGGCGCGGAACCGGGCACGGAGTGGCTCCCTTCCGATGAAGGCCATGGCCTGGAGATTCCTGACAAAGAAGAAGAAGATCGAGGCCGCGCGGAATAACACCTGCCGCGGCCGAGCGCGAAAGTGTGATCAGCCGACGTGCCCGTGACGGCGGGCGGCAGCGGGAAACGCACGGCCGAGCGCTCGCGCGACTTTGGCCTCCGCGGTGCGCAGAGCCCGGGAGGTCTGCATCGGATACCAGCCGCGCTCCGCGCCTAGATCGCGCAGCGTCACCCGCTCGATCCGATGACGGCCGATCAGATCGGCCTCATCCGGGGTGATCACGTGCTCCGCGACAAGTCGAGCCAGCGCGAGATCCGGGTGGTTCGGCCGAGACGCTCCGCCCTCGTCGGTGCCAGGCCGCTCGGCGTCGTCCGTGATGACCGCCGAGGAACGGCGACAAGCAGCCGCATACCGGTCGCACACCCGCTGCGCCGCGGCCTGCGCCGGGCGCAGCACCTGGTGCACGATCAAGCCGCGTGCCGGGTCCGGAGTGGAGGTAAGCAGCGCCTCGGTGAAGTCCGTCAGCACGGCCACGGCGATCTCCTGCCGCGAGGCGGCGACGGTGCGGCCCGCGGCCTTGGCGGCGATCTGCGCCAGACGAGGCGCAGCCAGGCCGAGCGCGACCACCTGCCAGTCCTCATCGCGACGCGCCCGCTCGATCAACACCTCCCACACGGCGTCGAGCTCGGCCGGCGTGCGCGCCGGATCGACCAGGAATTCGAGCAGGCCAGAGACCGGCATGCAGTGAGACGGGGTAACCGGGACGCCGGGCAGTTCTCCGCGCTCGATCACCGCCTGCGCGGCTCGGCGTACGGCGGCGATCTCAGGGAACGAGGACTCCACGCCGGCGTACGTGCGCCTCCGGCAGGCAGCGGACGTCTTCGGAGTACGGCAGTTGCTCATCGGTTCAGGCCTTCCTGTCCAGTTCGGGAACCGGATCTTTCGTCCGGCCTGGACAGGTATCGCCTTCGCCATGTGCAGATCGCGTGCACCAGCGCGCCGCACATGGCCGCAAACGCCCCTCACGGCCACGTGCACATGCTGCGCATGAGCCTGAACGGGGCAGTTGTCTGATGTCGCACCGGAGCACGCTGGATGTGCAGATCGTGTGCAACCGGTCACTGCAAAGTGACTTATCTCGGCATCACCCCTACGAGTGAACCGACGCGGAAATCAGACCCGCGCTGTTACCCCGCCACCCGTTGATCTTCTTCCTTCGCGACTCACGCCGAACACGACGTTCGGCACCGAATCGGCGGAAGAAGAGCACGATGCACGACACCACGCAGGAACCTGACAGCGGCGACCACCTCGTCCGCCAACCGCAGGCGGACAGTGGCTGCGGACGCACGATGATCCGAGTCCAGGTCCCACCCACCGCGCACCGCGAGGCGTTGGTGCCGGACGGAGGAAGCCCCGGCGTCAGCCACAGCGTCTGGCTGCCCCCGGCGAGCGGCCCGAGCGCACCCGCCTTCAGCGAGACCACACTCCCTGCCTGGACGCTGGCCCGGATTGGGGCACAGTTCCTTACCCAGGGCGTGCGCCTCGGCGTATGCCACGGCCCCGGTCCCGCGCGCACCGGTCTCGAACCGGCCCCCACCGCCTACGCCCCGGACTGGTTCGCATGGTTCGAACGCTTCGGACCCGACGAAGCACCGCCGAGCGTTGACGTCGCGCTCGTCCTCGCGGATGCGATCGAACACGAGCCGCCCATTGAGAGGGGGACCGTCAGCAAGTTCTGGAGGGCTCTGCGCCAAAGTGTCGGGCCCGGCGGGCTCGTACTCGCCCACACCCGTCAGATCCACAATCTCGACGGCATGCACGACCCCTGCGGCCACCTCGTCACCCAGGCCCATGCCGGCCTCTCGTACATCCAGCACCACGTGCTCGTCCATACGCGGCTACTGCGTGAGCCGCTGTCCGCCGCCGACCCCGCCGAGCGCCACCCGCCGCGTTGCGCCGGTACCGAGCCCGCGCACCGGCAGGTGCACTCGGATCTCCTTGCCTTCCTCGCCTGACGCCCTCGCATACGCACGAAAGCGAGCACGACCATGACCAGGAATGACGCGCATACCGAACCCGCCATCGAGTGCATCGGACAACAGACGATTCCGGGCCTCGAGCATCTGAACGCAGCACGCCACCGCGTACGTCCGGCCTCCGTGCTGTGCACCGCCCAATCGCCCTCGCGATCCCAGCGCGTCGGCCGCTACCTGCCCGAGACGATCGCCCATCCAGGCCGGATGCTCCCGGCCATCGCCCGGCACATCATCGAGGCGTATACCGAGCCGCACGAGTTGGTGTTCGACCCGATGTGCGGGATCGGCACCACGTTGATCGAGGCGATGCACCTCGGGCGCAACGCGGTCGGCATCGAATACGAGAAGCAGTGGGTCGGCCTCGCCGAGCGCGGGATCCACCACGCTCGCAACCGAGGTGCCCACGGCGCCGGGTACGTCTGGAACGCCGACGCTCGCCAGATCCCGGACGGGCTCCTTGAGGCCGTACGCGGCCGGGTCAGACTTCTGCTGACCTCACCTCCCTACGGCCCGACCTGCCACGGGCAGGTCAAAGTCCACGGCCGGGCCGGGCACACGGGGGCGATCGCCAAGACCGACGAGCGCTACTCGAGAGATCGGCGCAACCTCGCCCACCGTCCCGCACGCGAAATGCTCGCCGGGTTCACCGACGTGCTCGCCGCCGCACATCCGCTACTCAAGCCCGGCGGCATCGTCGCGGTCACCGCCAGACCCTGGCGTCGAAACGGACACCTCATCGACCTGCCGAGCGCCGTCCTGCGCGCCGGCCAAGCAGCAGGCTTCACCCCGCTCGAACGCTGCGTCGCGCTGCTCGGCCGGTGTGAAGAAGTCAATCCTGGCGCCCGCGACTCGGGCGGCTGCGGATGCATTCCCGTCACTGCCCATGAGCGCCTGATCGCACACGGCTCGTTCTTCCAACTCGACGCCGCACGCCGCGCCAATGCCCGCGGTGTACCCCAGTCCCTCATCACTCACGAAGACATCCTGTGCATGGTCAAGGAGGCAAGTTCCAGAAGTTCACGTCAACTGAAGGGTTCTCAGGTCGAACTTCAGGATACTTCCGGGGCTGCGGCGGGGTCGAGTGCTGAGGTTCGCGGGGATGAACCGGGGAGGGACTCGTGATCGGATGCCAGCAGGAGTCGGGCGTTGGTCGCGTAGCGCACTGCGGTGCTCTCGGATCCGCCGAACACGGCGAGCAGGTGGGTGGGGTCGGCGCCGGAGGCGAGGGCTTCTTCCAGGCGCCGGTCTATCCGCAGTCGTTCGAGGTTCGTGTCGGTCGCGCGCAGGTCGATGACGTAGGTCTGGCTGACGGGCCCGAGCCCGAGCGCGCTTTGCTTGCTCACCAGCAGGTGCGGGTTGGCGGTGCCGGGGTGGCGTCGGTGGCGGTGCTCGAGGTAGTCGAGCAGCACCTGGTGGGTCAGCGCGTCGAGGGGGCGCTCGATGCCGCCGATCGTGATGCGCCGGGCGGGAAGGTCGAGGTCGTTAAGGCGCAGCGCCCGGGTCTGTCCGGGGCGTGCGCCGTGGATCGCGGCGAGTGCGAGAAAGAGGCGGGCCTGTGGGCTCGTGCAGGCGGCGATCGCCTGGTCGAGTGTGGCTTGGTCCAGGGGTTGCCAGATGGGGCGGTTCTCGCTCGGGCCGCGCAGGGCGCGGGTGGGGTTCGCGAAGATGCTGCGGGTGGCCTTCGCCCAGCGAAACAGCGCGCGGAGGCTGGAAAGGAGCATGCTGCGCTGCTGCCCGGTGGCCCGGTTGTAGACGGCGGTGACATCGCGGGGGTCACCTCGCGCAGGTGGTGGTAGCGGGCGGACCATGCGGTCAGGGCGGGCAGGATCGCGGTGAGGTAGGTGTAGGCGGTGTGGGGGTGGCGTGCGGGGCTGCGCGGTGTGCCGTAGCGCAGGGTGCGTGCCCAGGCGGTGATGTCCGCGCCGATCGCGGGGGCGAGGGTGGCGGCCTTGGCCGCGAGCCACATGTCGAAGGTGGTGGGCAGATCGTCGTCGAGTACGTCCATCTGCTCGAGCAGTTCGAGCACGTGCTCGAGGCCGATGCAGTGCGCTCGTGCAACGGGGCGTGCGGCGCTGGCGCGTACCGTCTCCCCGGCCTGGTGGGTGGCGAGCAGCTCGGTCAGGGTGCGCTGCATCGCGCGCTGGGAGGCCGGGTTCCATCCCCGGGCTTGGGCGGTGGTGTGGGCCAGGTGCAGGGCCCAGGCGAGGAACGGGTTCTCCGGTGCCGGGGCGCTGCGCAGGTCGAGGCGCTGGGCGCGGTAGTTGCGCCGGTCGAGCTCGAAGAGTGCGGTCTGGATCCAGCGGGCGGCGGGGCGCGCGGCCACGGGTGGCGGCGGTTTGCGCGGTCGGCCTTTCTCGCCTCGGCGGCGCGGCGCGGTGCGCGGGCGGGCTGTGCGTTTGGTCATTCCGGCGAGGAAGAGCTGTTGGTGGCGCACGAGGGGAAGGTGCGGGGCGATCATGACTTTGGCGCGCGCGTCCAGGTGCTGCGCGCCGTCGCGTTCGTGCCGGGCCTGGCACCAGCACAAGCGGCAGTAGCCGTTCTTGAGCGGCTGCTCGCGCCGGCAGGCACCGCAGCGGCCGATGGGGTGTCGTCGGGCGGGTGCGGTGAAGTTGTAGCAGCCCAGGCATACCCCGGTGCTGTGGATCAGCCCCCAGGCGTAGCAGGAGACGCAGCTGTCCAAGGTGCCCGAGGGCGGGCCCGGGGTCCCGGGAAGGCCGCGTGGCATCCGGGTCAGGCGATCGGTGGGGGCAGCGAGCGCCCGCCGGTGCGGCGCGGGACGATCGCGAGCGGGGTCGTGCCAGGGCCGCCCATCCCGGCGGCTGGTGCGAGGTTCGCGGCCTCGGGCCCGGGGGCGACCTTCTCGGGCTCGGGGATGAGCAGTTCGCCGATCTCGCAGCCGAGTACGGCGCAGATCACGTCGAGTTCCTCGAGTTTGAGGGAGGCGGGCTGGCCGGACCACAGGCCCGACATCTTCCCGGCCGACAGGACCAGGCCGCGCTCGGCGAGGGCGCGCTGGAGGACCGAGGCCTTCCAGATCTCGCGTTTGGCCGCGGCCATCCGCAGGTTCCACTTCATCTACGCCAGCCCCTTGAGTCTCTCGGCCGCGCGTGACTGGCCGGCCAGCCACGCGTCCTCGATCCGGGTGCGGTGCACGTGAACGTACCGCATGGTCGTGGCCACCCACGAATGCCCGAGAAGTTCCTGTATGGATATCAGATCCATGTTGTTGAGGTAGAGCTGGGAGGCGCAGTAGTGCCGCAGCACGTGCGGGGTCAGCCGGCCCGCCCACCCCGGCAGGTACGACGCCGCGGCCTCGGCCAGGCCCGCGCGCAGCGTCTCGTAGCCCACCCGGCGCGCACTGCCGTCGATATCCCGGCGCTCGGCGGCGAACAACGGCGCACCGGGCCGGGCGTGGTCACGGTCCAACTGGCCCCACACGTCCTGGATGTACCAGCGCAGCAGCTCGGCGGCACCGCCGAGCAGCGGGACCATCCGCTCGCGCGGACCGGAGCCGTAGGAGCCCTTGCCGTAGCGCACGTGCAGCTTGCCGAACCGGCCCAGCTCCCAGCGCACATCGGCGAGATCGAGCCGACAAGTCTCGTTCGCGCGCAGCCCGGTATCGGCCATCAGCCTCGCCGCGGCATAGGTACGGGCCGCCGGGGCGAACTTGCGGGCCGAGCCGAGCGCCTGGCCCCACCCGGTGAACAACCCCGTCATCTCCGCCTCGCTCGGCGGGATGCGCAACCGGGCGTCCTTGCGCCCGCGCGGCCGGTTGAGCTCATCGAGCGGACAGACGGCGACGATGCCGGTCAGCGCGTGCAACTCGGCCTGATGGCGTAGCTCGAGGAACTCGAAGTACACCGAGAGCGCGGCGGCACGAGCCAGTCGCGTGCCCCCCGCCGCACCGCGCAGCACCTTCCCGAAGTACACGTCGGCATCCGCCGGCGCCATCTCCCACAACGGCCGGCCGAACCACTCACGCATCAGATCCAGGTGACTGACATCGCCACGGATCGTCGAGTCGCTCAGGCCCGCCGACGCCCGCGCGAGCACGAACCCGGCCATCAGGTCGACCTCGAACTCCGCCACGGCTTCCGCGGTCGCCACCGGCCGAACGTCGCGCAGGTCGCGCACGAGCGCAAGCGCCAACTCCGGCTCCCAACCTTCACGCCGAGCACGGAAAGTTCATGAAACATGAGAACTGTGCATCAGTCCCGAGATTCTGTCAATGCTCTGCAAAGGGAAGGCCCGACCCCCGAAGCCCAGGCCAGCGGCACCAATCCGCACCACACCCAGGAGGAACACCAGTGTTGTCGGACTCTAACGCAATGAACCACAACACCAGGACCCCCGCCACCGTTCCGGGCCCGCTGGTGGCCGACGCCGGCAGCCTGCCCCCCACCCTCGACATCCTCACCGCCGCCAAATGGCTCGGGATCGGCCGCACCACCGCCTACCGCCTGGCCGAGCGCGACGAGTTCCCGACCCCCGTCCTGCGCGTCGGTCGGTGCTACCGCGTCCCGACCGCCCCGTTGATCGCGCTGCTCGGCATCCGACCTGAGGCAGGGCCCGAAGCCGATCTGGCTGGATGACCGAGGCGCCGCGTTGGGCCCGTGCGGCCACGGGCCAAACGCGGGCGCTGAAGAACCTTGACGCCGGGGGTTGATGGCCGGGCGGGGCGGGGCGTGGATGTCGAGCACCGCGGGCGACCAAAGGATTCGCAGCCCGCGACCAACGGACACCCTGCCCGGCCCCCTCGCGGGTCGCGGGCAGCACAGACAGGGAGAAACACTGATGGCGGCGAAGCTGAGCGGCACTGTGTTCAAGCGCTGCACCTGTACCGGCCTGGTCGAGCAGGACGACGGCACCCGGGTGCGCAAGATGCTCGGCACAGCGTGCCCGAAACTGACCTACAAGGACGGCCGTTACTCTCGCGATCACGGATCCTGGCGCATCCAGCTCGAGGTTCCGTTCAGTGACCGCGGACCGCGCGCCCACATCCGTGCCGGAGCCGCCACCGAGGCCGAGGCGAAAAGCCTGCTCACCACCGTCGCCGAGCTCCTGCGCATCGCGGACGGAAGCGAAACCCCCGACATGCACCGCCGCGAGATCACCGCGCTGATCAAGAAACGCCTTGCGGCGGGGCAGCGGCTGCCGGATGAGGACGAAGTCCGCAAGCGCCTTCGCATGGGCCAGGACTTGGACGTGCCGATCACCGTGGAGCAGTACCTGATCGACTGGCTCGCCGGACGCACCGACCTGGCCGGCGGCACGCTGATGGCCTATGAGATGCATATTCGTGTCCACCTCATCCCCCACCTCGGACACATCCGGCTTGACCGGCTGAAGGTCAGTCACATCCAGGCGATGCGCGCGGGGATCGAGGAGCGCAACCGACAGATCGAGATCGACAACCAGCGCCGCGCCGACTACCGCGCCCTCTACGCCGAAGCCAAGGCGTCGGGAGACAAGGCAGCTGCCCGTGCGTTGAAGACGAAACTGGCCGAGCTCGGACGGCCCCAGCGCACCACCGGCCCGATGACCATCAAGCGCATCCGCGCCACGCTCTCCTCGGCGCTGGCCGACGCGATCCTCCAGCAGTTGATCACCGTCAACCCGGCCAAGCTCATCCGCCTGCCCGGCAACCGGCACGCGACCAACCTGATCTGGACCGCGCCGCGTGTGGAGGAGTGGCGCAAGACCGGGATGAAGCCGTCGCGCGTGATGATCTGGACGGTCGAGCAGACCATCGCGTTCCTCCAGGCCTGCCGCGAGCATCGATTCGCGGTGGTCTACCACCTGATGGCGATCACCGGGATGCGCCGCGGCGAGGCCGCCGGCCTGCACTGGAGGGATGTGGACCTCGACGGCGGAGAACTCGCGGTGACCTGCCAGCTCGCCCAGATCGGGTGGCGAACCGAAATTACCTATCCGAAGACCGGGCACTCGGTGCGCACCATCGCCCTCGAACCCGCCCTCGTCGACCTGTTACGGGCTCACAAGGCCGAGCAGGAGCGCCGCCGGATCAACGCGAGCGACGGCTGGACCGACACGGGGCTGGTCTTCACCCGCGATGACGGCACCGCCATCCACCCCGCCCAGCTCACGGCAGAGTTCTACAGGTTGGTCGCCCTTTACGAGCTGCCCCCGGTGCGTCTGCACGACCTTCGCCACGGTACGGCGACCCACGCGTTGACCGCCGGCATCGACGTGAAGCTCGTCCAGGACCTGCTCGGGCACGCGACCTCGACCTTCACCCGCGACGTCTACACCGGTGTCGCTGACCAGGCCCGTCGTGAAGCCGCCAAGACGCTCACGTCAATCTTCACGCGTGCACCCAGCAGTCAAGAGCGCCCGACGTGCTGATCGGAGTTCACGGACGCGACACGCGGGAGCAATCGACCCGGACATGGAACGCAGCTCACTCCCGCATCGAGAACCAGCCAGCCTTTCACCGGCGCCCTGGTGATGAGATGACCTCAGTGTGGGCCGAGGAGCCACCACAACCCTGCGGCTATGAAGAAGACGGCCAGGACGGTCAGGCCGCCTGCCTTCGCCAGGACCTCTCTCGGAGGCCGAATGGTCACAAGTCGGTCGGGCTTTTTGGGGCTGTACCGTACGACGATCTCCTTCTTCTTGTCGTGGGAGTATCCCAGCCGTTCATCGAACCGCACTTCACGACGCTTACCTCCCGCTTCGGCCCAGTACGAGACGACGGAGATCCATCGGACCGTGTCGCCGTACCGATCGCGACGACCCTCCCTGACAGCTTCGACCCGACCTGTCGCCGTCGCCCCGCGCAGCGCGACGCGGAGAATTCTTATCTCGTGAACGGCCGGGCCGAGGATGATCGCGCCCAGGATGATGCCCACGACCGAACCGATATTGGCTGCATCGCCTTCGAAATGCCCAAACATCACTGCTGAGACCTCCCTGACTCTAGAGAGTGAGAGTGGATTCGGTGGTCATCAGTCCTTACTCACCGGACTCAGCAGCCTGGCTGAGAGCTGCTTCCAGTGCGTCCTCGACTGTCTTGGCGGTGGTCTCCGTTTCGTCGAGGATGCCCTTCGCGTTCAACGCCGTGATGCCGCCACCAGCGATGAACGCCTTGCCCGCTGGCGTGTCGAGTAGGTCTGCGATCTTGGCGCTCGACATGATTGAGTTCGCGAGCTGCGGGCTGAAGTCTAGAGCCTGCGCGTAGGCTTCGTTCATTGCTCCCCGCGGGAGAAGAGCATCGACGGCCGCCGGAGCGGCTTCCGCGAGGACACCGAGAAGTCCACCTGCTTCGATATCCTTGAGGACGCCTGCGGCGTCGTCGGCGGCGGACGGTTGTGGCTCGCCGTTAGCCGCGTTCAGCGTGGTTGCGAAGGCCTCGCCGAACATCGCGGCGAATCCACCACGGATCGACCCCGCCACGAAGCCTTCGGTGGCTGACCCGGCCACCGAGGCGGCGACCTCACCTGTGAAGCCGATGGCGTCGGACAGCTCGATGGATACGTTTGCGGCCTGGTCTGCAAGCGTGGCCATCAGATCTGTGACCCACCCGATGACGACCTCTGCTGCATTCTCGGCGATCACGGCGGAAAAGCCGAAGCTGAAGATCAGCGCTATGCCGGCCATGGCGATGGCGCCAGCGAGCTCTTCGGCCTTGTGTTCGATCTCGGTCTTTACCTCGGACACTTGATCAGCGAACTCGTCGCAGGCTTTGGCCAGTGCCCGGCAGGCCTGGCTGGTGAGGGGGATGGAGCCGGTCTTGCCGCCGTATTGCTGCCACTTCGCGGCGAAGGCGTCGATGGCTGTGCCGGAGTTGTTAGTTGTGATGGAGGCCACGAGATTGTTGCAATCGGTACTGATGTCGTCCAGTTCGTCGGCCAGGGCGGTCCAGGCGTCGGCGGCCTGGCGGGCGGCGTCCTGGTTGCATGCGGGCCACGGGACATGGAACTCGCGGAGGATGCCCCCGACGCCGGAGCCTCCGCTGATAGGAGTGGTGTCGGGTGTGGTTATCCCCCAGCCGCCTGGGCCGTCGGGCATGATCGCCTCCGTATCTGTGCCGTGAGCGAAGGGCGTGTATTAGAGGGCGTAGGTTCCGCCGTGGCGGAAGCCCTCGGTGATGTCGGCTTCGGTCTGGCCGTAGCTGGCGGCCATCTTCGTCAGCCCTTGCGACACGCCTTCGAGGTCTTCGGCGATCTTGGTGAGCATGAGCAGGACTTCAGCGGAGATCTTCTGGTAGCTCGCGGCGAACTGGGTGCCAGGTTTGTCGTCGCCCCAGAAAGATCCGAGGCTCTGAAGCGTTGCGACGGCCGAGTTCATGGAGTCGACGAGCACTTGTCCGCTTTCGCCGATCTGCGGCGCGATCGCGAGGAGGTCGTCCACTTCGATCTTGAAGCCGGCCCCGCTCACTGGTGGCTACCGCAGGTGCTGAGGGTAAGACATGTCATCGCAGGCTCTCCCCTTGCCTGTAGTCGCTTGCTCGCCCACAGTACCGTGCGTCTAGGTACGGATCAATGAATATGTGCACTGATACAGCGATGAGGCGCAATTTCTGCGCCGAGCACTCTCGCCCATACCGCGCCGATAAACACATCACATGTGGTATCAGATTCCTATACGGCATCAGATGCCACCTACGCACCTGAGCATCCCGTGCGCCTCGCCAGTCAGCAGCACCGAGCATGGGATGGAACAGCTTCCTACTCGCCATCGCAATGATCCACGCGAGCAGCCGAGGCTCAAGCAGGTCGACCGCGCCCGCGAACTTCGGACGCTTTGGCTCCACGGGATCCCGACGCCTGGCTTCAAGCCGCAGGCCGTGTGACACCAACCGATCACAGTGGTGGACGCGACAGCCTCGACACATGACCTGCCCGTCGTGCGCCACTCGGAGTGATGCCAAGTGGAGCGAGACGCTTACCGACCCTCGGAGCTTCGGCCTCACGCTGATGAGCCACGGCGCTCAGTCGCCGGCCAGTCAGCCTTGGCCAGGCATCCTGCCTATCGAACGTAAGAGTCCCATGGTCGACATTCGCTGCGTTGCGTTCCCGCAGGTCACCTGGAGTGAAAAATCAACCCCAGGACATGAGGCGCCGTCCCGTTCCCTCTCACTTCCCTCGCGCCTACGCCACCGTATCCACATGGTTCTTACATCCGGTGGCGTCTTCTCCGCAGGTCAGCGGGTGTTGCTTGGGTGGGCCGCGTGGGACTCGAACCCACAACCCAAGGATTAAAAGTCCTCTACTCTGCCAATTGAGCTAGCGGCCCGGGACAGTCCCGCGGTTGCGGCGGACTGTTCCGCGCCAAGGGTAGCCAACTTCCGGGTCGAGACTCAACGACGCTTTCCGGCGGGCTCGCGTTACCCGGGTGGCCCCGCTGTGAGCTGCGGCGATGAAATCGTTTTGGCGCCGCGGCGCCCGGTCCCGTATGCTTCAGGCGTCCCCGACGGACAGACGTCCAGAGGAGACCGGGCCTCGAACCCCGAGGACTCGGCCCCTTCGTCTAGCGGCCTAGGACACCGCCCTTTCAAGGCGGCGGCGCGGGTTCGAATCCCGTAGGGGCTACGGCAGGGAGATTGACCAGCACGGCGACGTGCTACGATCTCCTGGTCGGAAACCGGCGGAAACGCCGGGGCAAGGCAGAAGCAGTACCTCAAGGTCCTGTAGAGCAGTTGGAGTGCTCGCCACCCTGTCAAGGTGGAGGTCGCGGGTTCAAGTCCCGTCAGGACCGCTCGGTACGGACCGGGCGTTGCGTTGACGTCAACGTAGCGCCCGTTTTCGTCCTGAGGCCAGGTAGCTCAGTTGGTACGAGCGTCCGCCTGAAAAGCGGAAGGTCGGCGGTTCGACCCCGCCCCTGGCCACAGCATACAGAGCCCTCACTCCTCTGAGTGGGGGCTTTTTCGTGCAGGTCAGGGGCTAGGTGGTGGGTCCCTCGGCCGCGCCGGGTCTCCGCCGTGCATCGAGCTGCTTGTGCGCCATCCGGAGTAGGACCCGTTCGGCCACCTGGCCAGGCTCGGCGACCATTAGGCCGGCCGGGGCCGTCGTGGCGGCTTGCGTGGCACGAGCTCGTTCACGTGCCGAGCCCCCGGATGCCCAGCGCCCGGATGCCGAGCGCCCGGATGCGGAAGCTGTGGGCGTGCAGGAACCGAGCGACGGAGCGCCGGGAGTCGCGAGACGACTTCTCACTGATCGCCCGCTGTCGGCGCGGGTGCGTAGGATCCGCGGCATGGGGGTTACGCGCGTTAGCGTCGGGGACGTCTTCCGCTGGCCGCACGATGACAGGCCGATCCGCGTGCTGGTGTCGGACGACGGCGTGTTCATGTACGACGCCTGGTGGCCGCACCTCGACGCTTGGGGGCTGGCGGGGCTTCAGGAGGTGCGGCGGCAGCGCGTCGGCTACTACGTCAGCACTGTCGCGGCGCTGCTGGAGAAGGCGACGTTTCTGCGCTCGGAGCCGCTGACGGACGCTGAGGTCGCGCTTCATCGGCCTGACTTGCCGTTCTGCCCGGTCCGGTGCGCCGCCGTGGATTGGCCGTCGTCGGCTCCGGAGACGCAGGACCAGCTGTTTTCGTCGCTGGAGGCTGCGGGCTGCGCGGATGTCGACCTGGCTGCCACGGTTTCCGTGGCGAAAATCGTCTTGCTTCCGTTTGGTCCGCAGGGCGGACGGAAGGCGGGCGTGCGGGTGGCGGCTGACGACGGGGTTGCTTTCAGCGCTGGCGAGCTTCTTTGGAAGGCGGCGGCAGTGCAGGCTTCCTGTCTCGGCTCGGCCATGCCGACGCGCGGCCTTGGTATCTACCGGTCTGGGCTGCAACGTGGTGTTGCGTCCTACTACCTGTGGGGCGGCGAGAGCAAGCTGCATGCTGAGATCGCTTCTGTCTCCGGCCGGGGCCCGGATTAGTTGCGGCCACGTTGAGTTCTCGTTGCAGTTCACGCCGGTAAAGACCTGAATCGGGTGGTGTGGATGCGCGGCTGCCACACTCCGGGGTAGCTGCCGAGGTCGGGGCTCGGTAGTGTTCGGGCGGGGCTGCCACGTTGGCGGCGCGCTACACACGGAGGGGCACCATGTCCGAGCCTGGGCAGCCGAATTACGGGCCTTACGGCAGCGGCAGCGGCAACAGCAACGGCGGCTATGGCGGTGAGTTCGGGCAGCCGGTGGCGGACGCGCAGCCGGGGGAGTTCCCGCCGCCTCCGCCGCCGCCGCAGCAGCCGCCGTACGGCACGGGGCAGTGGCAGTACGGGACGCAGACGGGCTACCAGCAGCCTTACTACGGGTACGGATTTCCCCAGACGCCGGGCACCAACGGGCTGGCGGTCGCGGCGATGGTGTGCGGGCTCTGCGGGTTCCTCTGCCTGATACCGGGGATCGTGGGCGTGATCCTGGGCGCGGTGAGCTTGCCGCAGATCAAGCGGTCGGGGCAGAGCGGCCGGGGCATGGCGATCACGGGCATCGTGGCGGGCGCGGTCTGGATCATCGGGTTCGTACTGCTGATCGTCTTGTCGCACACGGGTGGCGACCCGACGTTCTAGCCGCCCGGGCGGACGGACGGGGTCCTAGCGCGAGCGCGAAGGCCAGCGCGGCGCGGCGCGAGGGCCGGTCGGCGACTGGTTCGGCCGGTGGGCGGGGAGCTCGGCGGGGGTGGCGCTTGGCGGCGGCCGGGCGGGGAACGGGCTGAGCGTGGAGGTGCGGGCGCGCACGTGGGCGGGGCGGCGGCGAGTCTGTCGCGCGGGGGTGGCTGCGGTGCTCGCACTGGCGGCTGGGCTGACGGGCGGGTGCGGCACGCGGTTGCCTGCGAGCGCCTTCACGGGCGCGGCAGGGGACGGGGTCGGCGGCGGTCCGGCGGGCGCGGGCGTCAGCGGGAGCGCGTTCATCGCCGGGGTCTCCTCGACCGAGATCAAGGTCGGCATGATCGACTCGATCACCAGCCCGGTCGGTGCTGACGCCTTCTCGGGGCCGGGTTACGGGGCTCAGGCGTACTTCGACGCGCTGAACGCCGCCGGCGGGGTGGGCGGGCGGAAGATCCACGTCTACCAGTGCGACGACTCTGGCAGTGGGCTGGGAAACATGCAGTGTGTGCACCAGCTCATCGACTCTGACCAGGTCTTCGCCTTCGCCGGGAACTCGATCTTCTCCTACTCCGGCGCTTCCTACGTCAGCTCCAAGGACGTGCCGGACATCGGCGGCGAGCCGGTCGATCAGGCTTACGACCAGTATCAGCACCTGTTCTCGATCTACGGCTCGTCCTCGCCTCGCGACGGGACGGTCGGGTGGAACGGCGCCCTCTACAGCTCCACGGAGATCTACGCCTACTTCAAGCAGAAGCTCAACGCCCACGTGGCCGCCGTCGTCGAGTACAACCAGCCCGATTCGCTGCGCTACGGGCAGCTTCAGGCGGCTGGGCTGCGGGCCGAGGGGTACACCGTCGTCACCGAGCAGCTCGACTTCGCGCTGCCCAACTACGCTGCGGCGGCCGCGGACATGAAGGCGCACGGCGTGCAGATCGTGTTCGACTCGATCGACACTTCCGGCAACGGGGCTCTGTGCACGGCGCTCGATCACGCGGGGGTGTCGCTGGTCGCCAAGGTCACCACGCCGCAGAGCTGGGACCAGACCGTCAAGAGCACGTACTCCGGCGCGCCCAAGTGCCGCAACGTCCTGTATGCGACGTCTGGTGAGCTCAGCTACGAGGACACTCAGTATCCGCAGATCGCCGCGTTCCGAGCCGCGATGGCCGAATACTTCCCTTCACGCGCGCCTGAGCTGTCGATGTGGGAGCTTGACGGCTGGGCTTCGGCACAATGGCTTACAGACGCCGTGCGCTCCTGCGGGACGGACGTGACGCGCGCTTGCGTCGAAGCCTTCATGAACAGCCCGACGCCCTATACCGGGCATGGGCTGCTCACTCCGACCAGCTTCGCGACTCGTCCGCCTGGGCCGGCGGAGCGGGCGTGCCTCAACGTCGCGCGCTGGCAGGATTCTGCGGACGGCGGGCAGGGCGGCTGGGTGACACAGGTGCCGGACATGGACACGAACTGCTTCACGACGCCGGTGATCTCGTATTCGGCCGGATAGAAGGGGGATGGAACAGACGGCGGGATGGAACAGACACGGAGGGATACGAGCGCTCAGCCGCCGTCGGCGGGGAGACGGCGGCCGCGGTCGAGCGGCCAGCTGAAGTCCGTGTGCGCGCGGAGGGCTGGGCTCATCGAAGGTTCGGCCACCAGGATCGCGCGGCCGTGCTGACGCGCGGTGTCGGCGAGGGCTTCGATGACTCGGTCGGCGAGTCCGGGGGCCAGGGCGTGGGTGGGCTCGTCGATGAGCAGGATCCGGGCCGGGCCTTGCAGTGCGCACGCCACGGCTAAGAGTTGCCGTTCGCCGCCGGACAGGACGCCGGCGGGGCGGTCGAGGAGGCGGCTCAGTTCGGGGAAACGTTCGAGAACGTTGGCCGTTGCCGCACGAGCCCTCGCGGCCCAACCCCCCGCGTCGCGAACGGGGCCAGTCGCGCGGAGGTTGTCCCGTACCGACAAACCGGGGAAGACGTTGCGGTCGAACGGGACGTAGCGCAGCCCGGCGCGGGCTCTGCGCGCCGCGTGCCAGGCTGACGCGTCTGCTCCCTCGATACGTAGGCGGCCGCTGCTGCCCGACGCCTCTATGGCCGCGCCTGCGCACCAGTCCAGCAGCGTCGTCTTGCCTGCGCCGTTCGGGCCTACGAGCGCGGAGAGCGTTCCGTACGCGATCGCGAGCCCGACGTCGTGCAGCACCTGGATGCCGCCGTAGCGCACGCGGACTCCCTCGCAGAGCAGCGCGCTCGCAACGCTCATGAGGGCACTGCCACGGCGTCGTGCCGAAACTGCACGCGCAGGGTGGGGCCGAGCAGCGTAGCGACGCCGACGATGATCGCGGACGCGCCGGCCACGTAGCTGTCTGCGACGGTGAGCACGACCGCTGCGGCGATCAGCCCGGCGCTGTCGCCGAATCCGACTGCCGCGGCCGCGGCGAACCACAGCAGGCCTTGGGCCGGCTCGAAGGTCGTAGGGTCGAAGACCTGACTGCCTGCTGCCCACAGGGCACCACCCAACGCCGCGACGGCGCCGGCGCTCGCGAAGACGGCTAGACGTTCTCGGTCGACGGCCACGCCTGCCGTCCGCGCGGCCGCCTCGCTGTCGCGCAAAGCGGCCAAGCGCAACGCTCCGGGTCCGCGGACCAAGGAGATCAAGATCACCAGCAGCACGGCAACCAGCGCCAGCTCAAGGTACAGATATGCCCGGTCGCCGGTGGCGAAGCCGGGCCGTGGCACCGACGTCGGCGTGAACAACGGCTGGTCGAAGAGGAAGCTGCTCAGCGCGGTCGCGGCTGCGAGCGTCGCCACAGCCCAGTGCAGGCCGCTTTTGCGCAGCACCGGCAGGATGAGCACGACGGCGACTGCGGCCCCGGCGAACGGCGCGGCGAGCAGGCCCCAGCCGGGCAACCAGCCGGCCGTCAGCGCGCCGATTCCGGCCGACCCGGCCTGTCCGAGCGACAGCAGGCCTGCCGCGTAGAGCACGCGGAACGACAGCAGCACCATCGCCAAGGCCGGGACGGCCAGCGCCGTCCGCAGGTCGGCCGGCCTGAGCACCCAGCCGGCCAGGCCGATCAACACCACCAACGCATACGGCGACCAGCCCTGTGTCGGCCGACTTCCCGGCCTCGGGCCTTCCTGCGTCCGCCCGAACGACGGGGTGAGCCAGGCCGCGACGAGCAGCAGCACCACGAAGAGGTTCGACCGGACCGCGTCGAGCACCGAACCCGCAGCGCCCGCCAGATGTACGCCGATGAGCTCAGACTGGACGATCGCGGTGCCGAATGCGGCGAGAATCGCGAGCGGTGCGCTCAAGAGCCGGGCCGCGATGGCGACGCCGAGGGTCTCGAAGATGACGAGCGTGAGCGTCTCGGGGGCGAAGCGGAGTTGCGGGGCTAGCAGCACGCCGGTGAGCGTCGCCAGGACGGTGCCGATGACCCAGCCGGTCCGGGCGAGCCGGCGGGCGGGCAGTCCGGCCAGTTCCGCCAGCCTCCGGTCGTCGATCACGGCGCGGATCCGCGGGCCGCCGCGGGAGAACCAGGCCAGTCCGATACCGACCACAAGCACAAGCGCCAGTTCGATCGGTACGGCCGTGGATACGTCGACTCCGGCCGGGTGCAGCGTGCCGTTCGGCAGCAGGTCCGGCGCGTCGGTGCGGGCTTGTTCGCCCCAGATCGCGGTGGCCACGCCGACCAAGAGCACCGTGACGCCGAATCCTGCGATCAGTGTTCTGCCGGCGTCCGTCGACCTGATGAGCAGAGGGCCGAAGACGGCGGCTTCGAGCAGCAGACCCAGCAACGGTGCGAAGACGCCGACCACGAGCAGGCAGGCTATGAGCTTGGGCGCGTGCAGGTCTACCGCCAGCGCCCGGTTCAGATAGGCGCCGAGCATGCCGATCGCGCCGAAGGCCACGTTGAGCACGCCGGTGACGCGGTAGGTCGCGATCACGCCGAGACCCGACAGGGCTGCGACCGCTCCGGTGCCGAGTCCGGCCACGGCCAGGTCGGCGGCCCCGCCGCTCATCAGCCGGGTCCGGCGGCGGAATCGAGGGAGGCCTGGCACAGCGGGCAGGGACGAAGCTCGGCCGTCGCGGCTTCCTCGCCGCCGAGTTCCACCGCGTCGGTTCGGCCGTCCAGCAAGGGGCATTCGGTCGCGTGCACGTAGCGGCCGTCGGGGACGCGGAACAGCACGGCCTCAGCACCCGTAGAACGCCCGCCTACGGCCGATCGTCCGTCCGCGGCTGCGGCGATGGCACGCGACCGCTTGGACGTCGCCGACGCGGCCGCGGACGGCCGTAGCAGCGCCGCGGCTCCCGCGGCCAGCAGCGCGGCGCCGGGGATCGTGGCCGAGGCGAGATAAGGGATCTGCTGCGCCACGGTCGGCTGGCCGGAGGCCTGATACCAGCCGAGCACGCACAACAGCACGCCGACGCCGGTCAGCGCGGCAGCGAGGCGTCTCGGCGGACCAATCATGGTCAAACCTCCCCAATCGCTCCAGTCAGCGACATGATGATATTTCAGACATCGCGGCGCAGCGAGGCCCCGCGGGACACGGTTTCGTACCTGCGCGCTCGCGGCCGAGCGGGCCGTGGTCTCGGGACACGTCTCACGCGGGAGAGGCACATCATGAACGGGACATTCTCGGCACGACCGGTTCGCCTCGGCACAGTCCTCGCCACCCTCGCCGCCCTGACGGCGCTCAGCGTCTCCGCCTGCGGCGGCGGCGCACCGTCCACCGCGAACGGCAACACAAGCAGCAGCACGGAGAGCAACGGCTCGGGCGGCTCGAGCCCGGCCGCGCTCCCCGACGCGAGCCCGTTCGACACCCCGTCGGCCACGGCCCTCGTGACGGCGGTGTGGACGAGCTTCTTCTCGAAGAACACGCCGATCGCGCAGAAGGAGACTCTGCTGGAGAACGGCAGCACGATGTCCGGAGCGGTGCAGGCCTTCGCTTCGAATCCCTTGGTGGGGCAGACCACCGCGGCTGTGCAGATGGTCGCCTTCCCCACGCCCGACAAGGCCGACGTCACCTACTCGATCTCGCTCAACGGGCGCGTGGCGGAGAGCTCGATGGCGGGAGTCGCGGTGTACCAGGACGGGAAGTGGCTGGTTTCCGACGTGACGTTGTGCGGTCTGCTGGAGCTCGCGCAGTCCATGGGCGGCAGTGCGGGGGCGATCCCGGGTTGTGCCGACTGACGCCCTGTCATCCGTTCAGGTGGCCGAACGCTTTCCGCCGTTTTCGCGTCGGTGCGGCTCACGGCCTTGACCTCCGGATGTGCGCACCTTGATTTCGCACATGCGGGCGCCGGACTCGAAGCGCCCGGCTCGGCGCCTTTGGCAGACTGGAAAATCTGGAATCCGCCCGGCCGTTCGGCGCGGCGGTCCCGAATGAAGCAGTCTGGGAAGGACGCCACCACCCGTGTCTTGGAAGTCCGACACGTCCACGCCCGCCCGCGAGGCCGACTCCGACCCGCGCGCCTCCGAGTGGCACGTGCCGGGGCCGCGCGGGCCCAGGTTCCCGTCCGCCCCGCAACGTGCCTCGGCCGCGCTGCACGCGGTGTTCGACGAGGCGCCGGGGGCGGTGGCCGTGGTGGAGGGCCCTGATTACGTGCTCGACTACGCGAATCCGGCCTTCCGCACCGGGTTCGCGGGCGTGGAGGGCGGCGCCGCCGGCGAGTACGGTCCGGCGCCGCGGCTGCTGACCGGGGTGCCGCTGGCCGAGGCCGTGCCGGCGTTGGCCCGGCTCGGCCTGCTCGACGCCCTGGCCCTGGTGCACGCGAGCGGCACGGTGTTCACCGCGCCCGAGGTGCGGGTGCCGGAGTTCGGCCCGGCCGGGCGTCCGGCCGTGCTCCGGGTGACCTGCTCGCCGGTGCGCACCTCGGCCGCGGACCCGATCGAGGGCGTGCTGCTGCACCTGACCGACACCACCGACCAGGCCGCCGAGCTGCGCCGGCTGCAGGGCGCCGAGCGCCGGCACCGGAACGCGGCGGTGGCCCTGCAGCGGGCTCTGCTGCCGCAGCGGCTGACCCAGCCGGACGACCTGCGCATCGCCGGCTGCTACCTGCCCGCGGCCGGCGAGAACGACCTCGGCGAGACGCTGCGGCCGGGCGTGACCAGGCCTACGGGCGGCGAGCTGCAGGTCGGCGGGGACTGGTACGACGTGATCCCGCTCGGCGCCGGGCGCACCGCCTTCGTGATGGGCGACGTGATGGGGCGCGGGGTGCACGCGGCGGCCATCATGGGCCAGCTGCGTGCGGCGGTCCGGGCGTACGCGGCAGCCAATCTGCCGCCCGGCGAGCTGCTGCTGCACCTCGACCGGCACGCGGCGGAGCTCGAAGGCGTCGCCTACACCGCGGGTTCCGCCCGGGCCGGGCTGTGCGACCTCGGCGCGCTCGCCTCCTGCGTCTACGCGGTCTACGACCCGGACGACAGGGCCCTGACGTACGCGTCGGCCGGGCACCCGGCGCCGCTGCTGCGGCGGCCGGACGGGCTGGTGGTCGACCTCGACGCGGCGGTAGGGCCGCCGCTGGGCACCGGCGAGTGGACCTGGCAGGAGGCCAGCGTCGCCGTGCCGCCGGACTCCTACCTCGCCTTCTACACCGACGGCCTGGTCGAGCGGCGCGGCCTCGACATCGACGAGCAGTTCGCCCGGCTGCGCGAGGTCTTCGGCTACGCGCCGCTGGTCGACCCGGAGGAGCCCGCCGGCGGCGCCGGCGACCTCTCCTGGCGGCTGGCCGAGCTCGAGGCGACCCTCAGCGGCAGCGCCGTCACCGCCGCCGGAGCCGCGGCCCGCCGCGTCGGGCCGGTCGACCATGTCCGGGACGCGCTGCTGACCGGGATGCGGCTGCCGCTGGACCACGCGGACGACGTGGCGCTGCTGGTGGTGCACGTGCCGGAGTGGCGCGGCGAGCGGGCCGAGCTGTTCCGCTCCGCCGAGGTGGACCTGGTCGGCGGCACCGAGATCGCCGCGCACGCCCGGGCCTTCGCCTCCGGCGTGCTGCGCAGCTGGCACCTGGACGAAGACCTCTGCGACACCGGGGTGCTCGCGGTCAGCGAGCTGGTGGCCAACGCGGCCATCCACGGCCGGCCGCCGGTGCGGCTGCGGCTGCGCCGGACCGACCGCCGGCTGATCGTGGACGTCGGCGACGGAGACGACCACCTGCCCCGGCGACGGCTGGCCGAGGAGACCGACGAGGATGGGCGCGGCATCGGCATCGTCGCCTCGCTGGCCGCCTCCTGGGGCTCGCGCCAGCTGCCCGAGGGCAAGTCCGTCTGGTGCGAATTCGGGCTGGGCCGGACGCGCTGACGAGGGGCGGGGCCGGGCGAGGGGACCCGGCGTGAGTCCGGATAAGGCAAAAACCAGATAAAGCGGGCCTCGCTCGGCGGCAAAGAGCCGGGGCCCAGGTGAGGCGCGCCGTGCGGGCGCGCGCAGGGGCGGGTTCGTTCATCTTCGCCGGGGCCGTGGGGGCGCCCGGCCCTTGCCTCGACCCGCCTGGCCAGCGCTTCCGTGACCGATTCTTAATCTTCCTGGCGCGAATGTCCCGGGGCCGTTCACCCTCAGTTCACCCAGTGAGGTCCAGTGATTCACCCCGTCTGCCTACGTTCTGCAGGTCAGCACTTCCAGATAGACCTCCGGCGGTAGACCCCGCCGGTCCCAGGACGAAAGGGACTTCCGACGTGAAGTTTCAGCGTTATGGCTCCGTGGCCGGTGTAGCGGTGGCTGCGGCTCTTGCGCTCAGCGCGTGTGGTTCGGACAACGGCGCGCCCTCCGGCTCCAGCTCCACGACCGCGGCCGCCGCCGGCGGCTCCTCGTCGACCGCCGCGACCTGCCCCTCGGGCACGCTGAAGCTGGCCGGCTCGACCGCTCAGCAGAACGCGATGTCGCAGTGGACCAAGGACTACCAGGGCCAGTGCACCGGCGTCACCGTCGACTACAACGGCAACGGCTCCGGCGCGGGTGTGACCTCGTTCATCCAGAAGCAGGCCGACTTCGCCGGCTCGGACTACTCGCTCAGCTCGGACCAGTCCGGCCAGGTCACCTCGGCCGGCCGCTGCGGCTCCGGCACCGCGATCGACATCCCGGCCGTGCCCGGCGCCATCGCCGTGGTCTTCAACGTCCCGGGTGTCACCAGCCTGAACCTCTCGGCCAAGACCCTGGCCGGGATCTACAACGGCACCATCACCAACTGGAACGACGCGGCGATCAAGACCGACAACCCGTCGGTCAGCAACCTGCCGAACCTGAAGATCCAGGCGTTCATGCGCTCGGACACGTCCGGCACCTCGTACAACTTCTCGAACTACCTCAACGCGCTCGGCGGCTTCGGCCCGGCGAACAAGCAGTTCCCGTCGAAGACGGCCCAGGGCGTCAAGGGCTCCTCCGCGGTGGCGGCCAAGGTCCAGTCGACCTCCGGCGGCATCGGCTACGTCGAGTACTCCTACGCGACCCAGGACAAGCTGAGCTACGCCGAGGTCTCCAACGCCAACGGCGCGTTCGTGCAGCTGACCCAGGACAACGCGGCGAACTTCATCGCCAAGGCGAAGGTCACCCAGAACGGCGCGGACACCACTCTGGCCTTCGACTACACCTACGCCGCCGCGGACGCCTACCCGGCCACCCTGGTGACCTACGAGATCGCCTGCGGCACCGGCAACGACGCGACCCAGCTGCCGCTGATCAAGGGCTTCCTGAACTACATCGTCTCGAGCGCGGCCCAGGGCGAGCTGACCGCGGAGGGCTACGTGCCGCTGCCGTCGAGCATCGCCGCGACCGACACGACCGCCATCGCCGGCCTGCAGTAGTCCCCGCCCCCAGGTAGGAGCTGGATAAGCCCATGAGCAACGAGCGGCGCAGCGCGGTGGCCGACACCGACGAGGTGGCGGTCCGCGACCCCCGGGCCGGATTGGCCGCCAAGGCCGGCATCGGCGACCGGCTGTTCGGCGGCAGCGCGCGCGGCGCCGCCGTGTTCATCCTGATCCTGATGGCCGCGATCGCCGGATTCCTGATCTTCCAGGCGGTCGAGGCCATCGGCAAGGACAAGGTCGACTTCGTCACCTCCTTCACCTGGGACCCGGACGGCAACAGCACTCCGAACGGGGTGGCGCAGTTCGGTATCGCCGCCATCGCGTGGGGCACGCTGGTCACCTCGGTGATCGGCGTGCTCCTCGGAGCGCCGGTGGCGATCGGCGTGGCCCTGTTCATCACCCAGTACGCCCCGCGCCGGCTCGGCGCGGTCTTCGGTTACATCGTCGACCTGCTGGCCGCGGTGCCCAGCGTGGTCTACGGCCTGTGGGGCCTGCTGGTGCTCGACACGCACATGGCCGGGGTCTCGAAGATCATCCAGGACGTGCTCGGCTGGATCCCGATGTTCAAGAGCGACGGGACCTACGGCAGCTCGGTCTTCACCGCCGGCGTGGTGCTGGCCATCATGATCCTGCCGATCATCGCCGCGATCGCCCGCGAGATCTACAAGCAGACCCCGCGCGAGCAGGTCGAGGCCGCGTACGCGCTCGGCGCCACCCGGTGGGAGATGATCCGGCTGGCGGTGCTGCCCTACGGCCGCTCCGGCGTCACCTCCGCGGTCATCCTCGGCTTCGGCCGCGCCCTCGGCGAGACCATCGCGGTGGCGATGGTGCTCACCCAGGTGCCCGGCCTGGTCACCCGGATCCTGCAGCCCGGCGGCAACACCATCGCGGCGAACATCGCGGTGCAGTTCGGCGACGCCTTCACCACCGGGCGCCAGGCGCTGATCGCCTCCGGCCTGGTGCTGTTCCTGATGACGCTGATCGTGAACTACGCCGCCCGCGTGGTGGTCCGACGCGCCGGAAAGGCCGGTTCCTGATGTCCTCCTCCTCGCTGACGCACACCAGCCCCACCCGCAGGCTCAAGGACAAGGCCGCCTACGTCATCGTCGGGCTGGCCTTCGTGGTGGCCGTCATCCCGCTGATCTCGATCCTGTGGACCGTGATCGTCAAGGGCGGCAAGGACTTCGACGTCTACTTCCTGTCCCACTCGATGCGCAACGTCTCCGAGTCCGACAGCTACGGCGGCGCGTACCACGCCATCCTCGGCACGCTCGAGCAGGTGGGCATCGCGGCGCTGATCACCATCCCGCTCTCCCTGCTCGTGGGCATCTACCTGGTGGAGTACGGCCACGGCCGGCTGAGCCAGGCGGTGACCTTCTTCGTCGACGTCATGATGGGCCTGCCCTCGATCGTGGCCGGCCTGTTCATCCTGTCGGTGTGGATCCTCGGCGCGGGCTTCCAGGCCTCCGGCTTCGCCGCCTCGCTGGCCCTGACCATCCTGATGCTGCCGGTGGCCGTCCGCTCCACCGAGGAGATGCTCAAGCTCGTCTCCCCGGCGCTGCGCGAGGCCTCGTACGCGCTCGGCGTCTCCAAGTGGCGCACCATCACCAAGGTGGTGCTGCCCACCGCGCTGCCCGGGATCGTGACCGGCATGATGCTCGGCGTCGCGCGCATCATGGGCGAGACCGCCCCGGTGCTGCTGCTCGTCGGGGTCACCCAGTCGATCAACCCGAACCCGTTCTCCGAGCCGCAGGGCTCGCTGCCGCTGTTCGTCTTCAGCGAATCCCAGAACAGCCTGGCGACCGCGATCAACCGGGGCTGGGCCGCCGCGCTCACCCTGATCATCCTGGTCATGCTGCTGAACCTGATCGCCCGTCTGATCGCCTGGTGGAAGGCCCCCGCGGCCTCCCGCTGACGTCCGCAAGATCCACCGAGAAAGAAGATTGAGAACCATGGCCAAGCGAATCGACGTCTCCGGACTGTCGGCGTACTACGGCTCGGTGCGGGCGATCGAGGACATCAGCCTGACCGTGGAGCCGCGTACGGTGACCGCCTTCATCGGGCCGTCCGGCTGCGGCAAGTCCACCGTGCTGCGCACCCTCAACCGGATGCACGAGGTCATACCGGGCACCCGGGTCGAGGGCAAGGTGATGCTCGACGACGTGGACCTCTACGGCTCGAACATCGACCCGGTCGCGGTGCGGCGCACCATCGGCATGGTCTTCCAGCGGCCCAACCCGTTCCCGACCATGTCCATCTACGAGAACGTGGCGGCCGGCCTGCGGCTCAACGGGATGCGCGGCAAGGGCGACCTCGACGGCGTGGTGGAGCACTCGCTGCGCGGCGCGAACCTGTGGAACGAGGTCAAGGACCGGCTGAACAAGCCGGGGATGGGCCTGTCCGGCGGACAGCAGCAGCGGCTGTGCATCGCCCGGGCCATCGCCGTCTCGCCGGACGTGCTGCTGATGGACGAGCCCTGCTCGGCGCTCGACCCCATCTCCACCCTCGCCATCGAGGACCTGATCGCGCAGCTGAAGAACGAGTACACGATCGTCATCGTGACGCACAACATGCAGCAGGCGGCGCGCGTCTCGGACCGCACCGCGTTCTTCAACATCGCCGGGACCGGCGAGCCGGGCAAGCTGATCGAGATCGACGAGACGCCGCGGATCTTCGCCAACCCGTCGCAGCGCGCCACCGAGGACTACATCACCGGCCGCTTCGGTTAGGCGACCGGGCAGACCGGCCCGAACGAACTGATCCCCGCCCCCGGCACGCAGCCGGGCAGGCGGGGATCAGGCGTTTCGAGGTCAGCTGAAGATCGCGTTGGTCGGCCAGTAGAAGATCGCGGCGCAGATCGCCGCGGCCGGGATGGTCAGGATCCAGGCGAACACGATGCTGCGGGCCACGCCCCAGCGCACCGCGGTCTTCCGCTTGGTCGCGCCGACGCCCATGATCGAGCCGGTGATGATGTGGGTCGTGGAGACCGGGGCCGGGTAGACGAACGCGGTGAAGTAGAGCACCAGCGAGGCGACCGTCTCGGCGGCGAAGCCGCGCGGCGGGTCGAGCTCGATCACCCGGCGGCCCAGCGTGCGCATGACCCGCCAGCCGCCGGACGCGGTACCCGCGGAGATGGACAGGCCGGCCACCCACAGCACCCAGGCCGGCACCGGCGAGGAACTGGTGGCGTGACCGCCGGCGATCAGCGCCAGCATGACCACGCCCATGGACTTCTGCGCGTCCTGGATGCCGTGGCCGAGCGCCATGCCGGCCGCCGAGACGGTCTGCGCCATCCGGAAGCCGCGGGTGACCTTGCGCGGGTGCGCGTGGCGGAAGGCCCAGAGGATCCCGACCATCAGCGCGAAGGCCAGCAGGAAGCCGACCACCGGGGAGATCAGCATCGGCAGGATGACCTTGTCCCACAGCCCGCCCCAGTGCACGGTCAGGCCCGAGGCCAGGCCCGCGCCCACCATGCCGCCGATCAGCGAATGCGTGCTGGAGGAGGGCAGGCCGAAGTACCAGGTGACCAGGTTCCAGGAGATGGCCCCGGCCAGCAGCGAGAAGACGATCACCATGCCTTGCGGGCCGTTCGGCGGCGGGCTGATGATGCCGCTGGTCACCGCCTTGGCCACGCCGCCGCCGAGCTGCAGTCCGAGCCAGGCGCCGAACAGGTTCATCACCGCGGCCATCAACAGCGCCACCCGCGGAGTGAGCGCGCGGGTGGAGACCGAGGTGGCGATCGCGTTGGCCGAGTCGTGGAAGCCGTTCGTGTAGGCGAAGCCCAGCGCGACCAAGACGACCAGGATGAGGCCGAAGTTCTGCACGGGAGCTCAGGACTCCTTGACCGTGATGGTCTCGACCGTGTTGGCCACGTGCTCGAAGCCGTCGGCGGCCTGCTCGAGGGTGTCGACGACCTCCTTGAGCTTGAGCACGGTGATCGCGTCGTACTCGCCGGAGAAGAGGTGGGCCAGCAGCTTGCGGTAGACCTGGTCGGCCTGGTTCTCCAGCCGGTTGACCTCGATCCAGTAGTCCCGCAGGTCCTTCATGGTGCGCAGCCGCGGCATCGCCTCGGCGGTCAGGTCCGCCGCCCGCACCAGCACGTCGACCTGGTCGGAGACCCCCTGCGGCAGGACGTCGATCTGGTAGAGCGAGACCAGGTCGGCGGCCGCGTCCATCTCGTCCATCACGTCGTCGAGCAGGCTCGCGAGCATGTAGATGTCCTCGCGGTCGAACGGGGTGATGAAGCTGGAGTTCAGCTGCCGGTAGATGGTGTGGGTGATCTCGTCCGAGGCGTGCTCGGCATCGCGCATCCGCTCGGCGATGGCGGTTCTCTCCGCCTTGTCGGCGCCCAGCAGTTCGGTCAGCAGACCCGCTCCTACGACGAGGTTGTCCGCCGCCTTGGCGAACAGGTCGTAGAAGCTCGTCTCCTTCGGAGTCAGACGCAGGCGCACAGGGCTCTCCGGGCTTCGGTGTGGTGCGGACGACGGCCGGGGTCGGTCGAGTCGATCACGGCCGCGGAAGTCCAGTGTTCCATGACCACAAGGATGGTAGCCGCCCCGGGGCGGGCGCGCCTGCTCAGGCCCGCTCGAGCCGTGACGCTGATCAGCGTCGATGCGCACGGACCGGGCAGGTCCGTGAAGCGGCTCAGCCGACCGGGCGCGGACGGCGCCGGCCGGTCGTTCTCAAGCCTGGACTGTCAAGCCGAGGATGCGGTCGATGTCCTCGCGGGAGAGCGGCTCGTCGCTGCGCTCGGCCGCGATGATCAGTTCGGCGAACAGCCCGATCTCGTCCAGCGCCACCCGGTCGTGGACCGCACGGTAGCGCGGGCCCGCGGGAGCGGATGCCTGGCGCGCGCCGCGGGGTGCGCGATCCGCGCCCGTCGCGGTCGTGTCGGAACGCACCCGGACCACCTCCTCGCGCCTGTAACCCCTCGGCTGAAAACCCGCCTGCCCACTGCTCCAGGTTAGGCGCGCCTTAAGCGACCCGCTATGGCCCGGTTGGGCCATCCGGCACCTGGCCCCGATCCGCCGGGGCGTCAGCCGGTCTCGGTCCGAGCGCCGACGGCCCGTCAGCCGGCCTGCAGCACGTCGGCGGCGGGCGGGGCGGAGACCTTCACCGGCTTGCCGAGGTCGTAGATGTCGGTGCTCGAGACGATGCTGACCTCGCCCTTCTGCGGGGCGGGCGCGGGGAAGGCGAAGTGGGCGATGAACCGCAGCACCCGGCCCTCGGCGTCGAGGTAGACGTCGAAGGGCACCGACTGCTTGGTGAACGAGCGGCTGGCGGCGGCCAGCGCCGAGTTGAGCGGCGCCGAGGACGCCGCCGCGGCGGCGGCGAGGTCGAGCGTGCCGGTGTAGTGCGCGACCGGGGTGTCGTAGACCTTGTCCTGGCCGACGTACTTGACCGAGCCGCCGGCCGCGCCCGCGCCGGAGAGCATGGCGAAGGCCAGCACCGGGCTGGTGTAGCCGGCGCTGATCAGGTCGCCGTCGGCGAGCTTGCTCGCGTCCACCCGCACCCATTTGGCGGTGGAACCGGTCGGCCGCATGTAGAGCGTGGTCGGGGTGACGATCTCGTCCAGGGTGCCGTGCGCGTTGACCTCCGGCGGCACCACCAGGGTGATCGAGCCGATCTGCTGGACGAAGTCGAACGAGCCGGTGCCGGAGAACTGCTCGCTCTTGCCGTTCGAGGTCATGGTGACCGAGGTGGCCACGGCGGAGGTGCCGATCCGCATCGAGGCGGTGCCGGCCTGGCGCACCGCGGCGGCCGGGTCGGCCGCGACGGTGACGGCGGAGCCCGGGCCCGAGCAGGCGGACGCGGCGAGCGCGCACCCGGCGGCCAGGGTGGCGCACCGGGCGCGCATCGTCGTCCGTGTGCGAGTCCGGCCCGCGCGAGCGCCCTGCACTCCCCGCTTCACCCTGACACCTCCATTGGCGCCGCTACGGCGCCGTTCTGTCCGGTCGTCGATCGATGCCGCCCGGCCGGGCGGAGGAATCTGCCGAAACCGGGAGCAACGGGATCGCGAACCCGGCACAATGGCCTCAGCGGATCGCGCCCGGTGACCCCAACGAGCCGAATGGGTGAGGGTTACGCGGGTACGGATCCGGACGGGGCGCTCGGCACGGGCGTTCGCTGGAAGGAGTGAGGTCTTCGATGCGGGTCTTCGTCGCCGGCGCAACCGGCGTGCTCGGCACCTCGGCCGTGCGGGCTCTGGTCGCGAGCGGTCACAAGGTCAGCGGGATCGCCCGCGGCGGTCCGAAGAGCGAGGCCCTCGCGGCGGCCGGGGCCGGTCCGGTGCAGGCGGACCTGTTCGACCCGGCCTCGCTGCGCCAGGCCGTCGCCGGGCACGACGTCGTGGTCAACCTGGCGACCCGGATCCCGCCGCCGACCAAGGCGGCCCGGGCCGGCGCGTGGCGGGAGAACGACCGGGTGCGCGAGCTCGCCAGCCGGAACCTGGCCGAGGCCGCGGCCGCGGAGGGCGTGCTGCGCCTGGTCCAGGAGGCGGTGTCGTTCGTCTACGAGGACGGCGGCGCGGAGTGGATCACCGAGGGGCGGGCGGTGCGGCCCAACGCCTTCTCCGCCTCCTCGATCACGGCCACGGACAACGCCATGGGCTTCGCCGACGCCTACCGGTTCGCCGTGGCGCTGCGCTTCGGCCTGTTCTACGGCGAGGATCCGGTCACCCGCTGGACCCTCGAGCGCGTGCGCAAGGGCAAGCCGGTGCTGCTCGGCTCGCCGGACGGGTACATCTCCCCGATCGCGGTGCCGGACGCCGGAGCGGCCGTGGTGGCCGCGTTGGCCGCGCCGTCAGGGGTCTACAACGTCTCCGGGGCTCCGCTCACCAGGGCCGAGTGGGCCGCGGAACTGGGCCGGGCCGCCGGCGCCGGCGACGCCCGCTTCTACTCCCCGCTCGCCATGAAGCTGCTCGGCCGCCGGGTGGAGCCGTTCACCCGGTCCCAGCGCATCTGCTCGGACGCGTTCTACAACGCCACCGGCTGGCGGGCGAAGACCTCGGTGGCCGACGGGCTCGCGGCCGTCTCGGGCTGAGCCGGCAAGGGGACTGACGGCGGCTCAGCCGTCGGTCCTCAGCCGCCGGCCGACGCCGAGGGCGTGGCCAGGCCGGTGGCCACCGGCCACTGCGGCACGGTCGCGTAGGGCCGGACGGCGCCGATGTAGCTGGGGTTGAACCCCTCGATCGGGTCGAACCGGATCACCGAGCCGGTGTGCGGCGAGTCGATCATCGCGCCGCCGCCCACGTAGATCCCGACGTGCTCGATGGTGCTCGGATCGCTGGTGTTCGTGGCGAAGAAGACCAGGTCGCCCGGCTGCAGCTGGTCCCTGGGCACGTGCGGGCCGGCGTACCACTGCTCGGCGGCGACGCGCGGCAGGGTCACCCCGGCGCTCGCGTACGCGGCCTGGGTCAGCCCGGAGCAGTCGAACTCGCCGTTCTCCGCGGCCGTGCCGGTGCCGCCGTAGAGGTACGGCGTGCCGAGCCGGTCGTAGGCGAACTTGATCGCCTCCACCGCGACCGCGCTGACCGCGACCGTGCCGGTGGGTGCGGCGAAGGCCTTCTCCAGAGCTTTGATGTTCTTGACGTAGTTCTCGGTCTGCTCGATGTGCGGGATCCCGTCGGCGTCGATCACCGCGCCGGGGCCGGCGTTGTAGGCCGCGAGCATGTTCGAGACCGGATCCCCGGGGATCTTCGTCAGCTGCCGGGCCAGCGCGCAGTCGTAGCGGCCGGCCGCGGGGATCTCGTCGGCGGGGTTGTACGGGTTCTCCTTGCCGTCGCCGTCGTTCGGCGAGGCCCAGGTGGTCCAGGTGCCCGGCTCGAACTGGGTGATGCCCATGGCTCCGGTGGAGGAGACGGCCTTCGGGTTGAACCCGCTCTCCTGGTAGAACTGCGCGGCCAGCAGCGGCGCGCTCAGGGTGGAGCAGGTGGTGGCGGCCTGCTCGATCAGGCCGACGTACGCGGTGGGCACGGTGCCGGGCTGCAGCGACTGCTGGACTTGCGCGGTCACCGAGCTGCTCATGCCGAGGGCCACGGCGGTGACGCCGGCCACGATCACGAAGGGCGTGAGCAGGGCTCCGGCGCCCAGCCAGATCCACTTGTTGCCCAGGCGCAGGGCCCGCGGCGGCGCTGGGCGCAGCATCCGCTCCCCCCTCCTGCCTGGCGCGTGGTTGGGCGCGGCCTCGACCGGGAAAACAAGTCGGCGCGGGCACAGCACCCGAGTGGCTCTGCGCCCTATGATAAGGGCAGGATGACGCGGCGTCAGCTGCCGCCTGCACTGCGGAAATCCGCTCCGGCGCCAGGCCGGCGGGGCCCGTCGTGCGAGGTCCCCGCCCGAGGGGCCGGCGGCGGGACGTCCAGGTTCGGCGAATGCAGATTGGGGGCCAGATGATGGTCATGACGGTCCTGGCCGCGGGCAGCGGTGACATCAACAACATCATCAACGGCATCGCGCCCAACTGGGGGCCGTTCGGATCGGTGGGTCAGCAGGCCAAGGTGCTGATCGAGGTGATCATGGCCGCGGCCATCCTGATCTGCCTGGGCATCGCCATCTGGGGGGCGGCCAAACAGCGCATCGGCGCCACCGCGCTGCGCGACTCCTTCAGCGCCGAGCAGGGAAAAGGCCTGATCATCGCGGGTCTCACCGGCGTGTTCATCATCGGCAGCCTCAGTACGCTTTTCACCATCGTCTATGGTATGGCGATCTGATCATTGTGGGCCCTGATTCGCTGGCGTGTACGGCGGGTAGACCGCCGTTCGCCGGAGTGACACTGGTTACTCCATCCACGCAGCACATATTCATTCCCCGCGGCGGCCCCCGGTGAGCCGACCGCGCCGCATCGATCGGGGTTCACAGGTGTCAGGCGAGCCGAGGACTCCGGGACGGCGGCCCGAGGCGGCCGAGCCCGGCGCCGGCACCGGACCCGCCGTGCGAACCCGGATCAAGCTGCCGACCGACCCCTACGCCGAGGCCACCCCGCGCCGTCCGCGCCGGCGCGCCCCGTTCATCGCGGTCGGCTTCGTGCTCGTCCTGCTCGCGGTGATCGCGATCGTCAACCGCGGCCACGGCTCCGGCGCCAAGCCGGCCGCCGCCGCGAGTCCCACCGCCGGGGCCACCGGCGCCCCCTCGGCCTCGGTCACCTCCCCGTACTCGGCCGGCCTGGCCACCTCCACCGCGAGCGGCGTGCCGGTCGGCTACCCGCACAGCACCGCCGGCGCCGAAGCCGCCGCGGCGAACTACGTGGTCGCCTTCAACTCGGCCGCCATGGTCTCCCCCTCGGCCCGGGACCGGCTCGTCAACGCGATCGCCGATCCGGCCATAGCCTCCAGCCTGCAGGGCCAGTTCGACGCCGCCTACGCGCAGATCGACACCACCTACGGGCTGACCGGCACGGGTGCCGCCCCGGCCGGGCAGACCTTCGTGGAGCGGGCCGCGCCGGTGGGCGTGAGCGTGGTCAGCACCAGCGGCAACACCGCCACCGTCTCGGTCTGGACGGTGACCCTGGCCGGGCTCGCCGGCACGAACTCGCAGCACGCCGTCTCCGAGGACTGGGTCACCGTGACCGTCACGCTCAACTGGACCCACGGCGACTGGAAGTGGTTCTCCTTCCAGTCGGCCGAGGGGCCGGCTCCGCTCGGGGGCTTGCAGACGCCCGCTCCCGGCACGACGCTGCAAGCAGCTGTCACCAAGTATGGGGAGCTGCGGTATGGGCGTTAGCTTCATGGCGAGTGGCGACCCGTGCGCCGCGTTGTTCGGCAGCATGAAACAGGCGTGCGAGAACACCAGCAAACTGGTGGACCCGAACGGCGGCGGCGCCGGCGGGGGCACGAGCACCGGCTCGATGCTCACCGACCCGCTCGGGTCGATCGGGAAGTCCTGCGCCCAGGCGGCGGCCTGGGTGATCAACCAGGTCTCCGGCGCGGTGAGCGGGACCAGCGGAGTGGACTTCACCAACTCCGGGTTCCTCAAGCAGTACGCGATCGTCTTCGCCGCCTCCACGATCCTGACCGTGGTGCTCTGGATCCTCGCCGTGATCAAGCGCGCCGTGCGCGGGGACTCCATCGTGACCGCGGTGACCGAGGCCACCGGCTTCCTCTGGCTGGCCGTGGGCGCCTCGGCGTTCACCCCGGTGGTGCTCTACGGCATGGTCCGGCTGACCGACTCGGTCACCGACGCCATCGGCTCGACCACCAGCAGCGGTACGAACAGCTTCCTGAGTTCCTTCGCCAACACCCTGAGCCCGAGCAACGGCTCCGCCTCGAACATCGGCGGCGGCCCGATCCTGCTGGTGTTCATCTCGCTGCTCTCGATGATCGCGGCCGCCGTGCTGTGGCTGGAGCTGCTCATCCGGGCCGCGATGCTCTACGTCGGCGCGGCCCTGGCCGGCGCGGTCTACGCGGGGCTGGTGGACAAGGACCTGTGGCCGCACGTGCGCCGCTGGGCGGGCATGATGATCGCGGTGGACCTGGTCAAACCGGTCATCGTGATCGTGCTCGGACTCGCCGCGGCGATCTCCTCGGGCGCCGCGCCGGGCTCGGCGTTCGCCTCCGTCCTGTCCGGCCTCGCCATCATGGCCCTGTCGATCTTCGCCTCCGGCCTGATCTACCGCTTCGTGCCCAACTTCGGCGACGACATGCTCAAGCTGGCCGGCTCCCGCGGCGGCGACGCCCCGGCCCAGGTGGCCCAGGGCGCCCTCGACGGCCCGGCCACGCGGATGCAGCAGGGCATCGCCGCGCACGGCGCCCGCTCCGGCAACCCGGTGGCCGCCCCCGCGATGGCCGCGCTCGGCGCCGGTGCGGGCCTGGCCGCCCAGGGCCTGCGCGCCTCGGCCCGGCTCGCCCTGCAGCGCCCGGAACCGCAGAACCCGGCCGGCCTGATCGGCGGAGCCGGCGGTCCCGGCGCCCTGCCGCCGCAGGGCCCGAACCTGCCCCCGGCCGGCGGCGGCCGCGGCGTGGCCGACCCGGCCCGCACCGCCCCCGGCGCCGGCGCGGACGCGGGCGGCGCGGGTGCGTAAGGAGTCGAACGCGTGAGTACCGAGGGCTATGAGCGTCGGCGCTCCTTCCTGATCGGGAAGGCCAAGCCGAACGCCATCGTCGGGCGCAACCGGGAGACCGGCGAGCTCGCCGTGCTGGCGACCGGCCTGGTGCTGGCCATGGTCAGCGGCTTCGCGGTGCCGACGCTGCCGCTGAAGATACTGGCCATCCTCGGCTGCCCGGTGCTGGCCGGCGCGGCCGTGTTCGCGCCGTACCGCAAGCGCACCTTCTACCGCTGGTTCGAGATCGAACGCTCCTATCGCCGGCTGCTGCGCGGCGGCGGCTCCTACGCCTCGCCCGCGGACGTCGCCGGCACCACGCTGGCCGGGCTCGAGCTGCCGGTGCCCACTCCGCCCGGGGTGGGCCAGGTGCGCTGGCTCACCGCGCGCTTCGGCCCGGACCCGCTGGCCGTGCTGATGCACCTGGACCGGGGCACGATCACCTGCACCATCGAGATCGAGGGCCCGGGCGTGGGCTCGCGCGACGCCGAGGACCAGGAGGCGCTGGTCGACCGGTACGGCACGCTGCTGCGCCACGTGGCCAACGGCGACGGCTTCGTGACGCGGGTTCAGATGCTCGCGCGCACCCTGCCCGCCGACCCGGACGCGCACGCCAAGGACGTGGCCCGGCGCGGCGATCCGGAGGCCCTGCCGTGGATCCGCGAGTCCTACGCGCAGCTGCTCTCGATGGTCTCCACCTCCAGCGAGCAGCACCGCACCTACCTGACCGCCTGCATGTCCTACACCCGGGAGCTGGCCGCCGAGGCCCGGGTGATGTCCGGCGGCCACGACCTCGACCACGGCATCTGCGTGGTGATGGTGCGTGAGCTGACCGACATCTGCGCCCGGCTCGCCGACGCCGACATAAAGGTGCGCCGTCCGCTCGACGTGCCCGCGCTCTCCTCGCTGATCCACTCCATGTTCGATCCGGAGCACCCGATCGACCACACCGAGGGCATGGCCGAGCGGGACGCCTGGCCGGCCGAGTTCGACGCCTCGGCCCCGCTGTTCCTGCGCGCCAAGACCCGCGAGTCGATCAGCCTCGAGCCCTGGTGCCACGCCACCGCCTGGATCCGGGAGTGGCCGCTGACCCCGGTCGCGGTCAACTTCCTGGCGCCGCTGCTGGTGCACACCCCGGACGTGATCCGCACGGTCGCGGTGACGATGGACCTGGAGCCGACCGAGGTGGCCATCGAGCGGATGCTGACCGAGCGGGTCAACGTGGACGCCGAGGCGCACCGGCAGGCCAAGCTGGGCCGGGTGGACGACCCGCGGGAGCGGGCCCACTCCAGCCGGGTGGACCTGCGCGGCGAGGACCTCGCCGGCGGCGCGGCCGGGGTGAACCTGGTCGGCTACCTGACCGTCTCCGCGCGCTCGCCGGAGGCGCTGTCGCGGGACAAGCGCACCATCCGCGCCTCGGCCGGCAAGAGCTTCCTCAAGCTGGAGTGGTGCGACCGCGAGCAGCACCGCGCGTTCGTCAACACCCTGCCGTTCGCGACCGGAGTCAGGCGCTGAGAAGGAGCTAGCTGTGGCCACCCGCGGGAACATCGGCGATCTGATCACCGACACCTTCGCGACGGCGCTGTTCGGCCGGCGCGAGACGCAGCGCATCCCGGTGCGCACCTCGACCAACCAGGCCGAGGCCATCTACCTGCCGACCGCGGCGCCGGGCCTGGGCGACTCCGGGGTGATCATCGGGCGCGAGGTCTACAGCGGCAAGGGCTACGTCTACGACCCCTTCCAGCTCTACGGCCAGCAGCTGCCGGCCCCGCACTGGCTGGTGCTCGGCGAGTCCGGCAACGGCAAGTCGGCGCTGGAGAAGACCTACGTGCTGCGGCAGCTGCGCTTCCGGGACCGCCAGGTGGTGGTGCTCGACGCGCAGGGCGAGGACGGCGTGGGCGAGTGGAACCTGATCGCCCAGGCGCTCGGCGTCCGGCCGGTGCGCCTCGACCCGCACGCGCGCGGCGGCCAGGGCGTGCGGCTCAACCCGCTGGACCCGGCGATCACCAGCACCGGCCAGCTCGCGCTGCTGCGCACCATCGTCGAGGTCGCCCTCGCCCGTCCGCTGGACGAGCGCTCCGGCTACGCGCTCAAGGCCGCGCACGCCACGATCCGCGCGGACGCGCTGCGGGCGGCGGTCCAGCCGATCCTGCACGACGTGGTCGACGCGCTGCGCGAGCCGGTGGTCTCGGCTGCTGAGGAGATGAACATCGAGCTCGACGACCTGCGCGAGTGGGGCCTGGACGTGGCCCTGGTGCTCGACCGGCTGGTCGACGGCGACCTGGCCGGGATGTTCGACGGGCCGACCACCGACGGCATCGACCTGGACTCGCCGCTGATCGTCTTCGACCTGTCCACGATCGACCGCAACTCGATCGCCATGCCGATCCTGATGGCCATCGTCGGGGTCTGGCTCGAGCACTCCTGGCTGCGGCCGGACCGGCGCAAGCGGATCTTCCTGGTGGAAGAGGCCTGGCACATCATCAACGAGCCGTCGGTGGCGCAGCTGTTCCAGCGGCTGCTGAAGTTCGGCCGGCGGCTCGGCCTGTCCTTCGTCGCGGTGGTCCACCACCTGTCCGACGTGGTGGACGGCGCGGCGGCGAAGGAGGCCTCGGCGATCCTCAAGATGGCCTCCACCCGCACGATCTACATGCAGAAGTCGGACGAGGCCAGGGCCACCGGGAAGGTGCTCGGCCTGCCGCGGTGGGCGGTGGAGATCATCCCGACGCTCTCGCCCGGCATCGCGGTCTGGGACGTGAACGGCGACGTGCAGGTGGTCAAGCACATCATCACCGAGCTCGAGAAGCCGCTGGTGTTCACCGACCGCGCGATGACGGAGAGCTCGGCCGAGCACAATGAGGGGCTGGGGCGGTTCGAGCACGAGGAGGCCGGCGCGGACGCGTCGAGCCCGCTCGGTCCGCAGTACGCGCCGCCGCTGGCCGCCGCCGCGCCGGCGCCCGCGATCGAGCCGCTGGTGCCCTCGGCCAGAGCCCTGCCGCCGACGCGGGCCGTGCCAGGCGGAGGCTCGGGGCCGGCTGCGGTCCCGCCACGGCCGCCCGTGACACCCGTGCAGCCCACCGGCCCGCTGGGCCCGGTAGGCCTGCCCCCGGTGCCCGCGCCGGCCCGGCCCGAGCCCGCTCCGCTGCCGCCGACGCTCCGTCAGGCCGTCGCGGCGCCGAAGCCGCCCACGGAGGACCCGGACCTGACCGCCTTGGCCGCCGCGGTGTTCGGGCCGCGCGCGCACACGCCCAGCCACCCCAGGACGCCGCGGCGGCCGGAGAGCTGACCGCCGGACTCCGCGCATCGCCCCGGCCCGTTCCCCGGGCCGGGGCGCGAGTCGTTCACCGCGTCATGGCCAGCGGGCTCTCGATCGGGCGGCAGGGCCACACATTGCCGCACAGGCA
Source organism: Actinospica robiniae DSM 44927 (assembly GCF_000504285.1). Taxonomy (NCBI): domain Bacteria; kingdom Bacillati; phylum Actinomycetota; class Actinomycetes; order Catenulisporales; family Actinospicaceae; genus Actinospica; species Actinospica robiniae. The sequence continues at coordinate 6,160,624 of NZ_KI632511.1, forward strand.
GTAGTCCGGGCCGTTGGCGATGGCGACGAGGCCGTGGACGGGGTGCGCCGTCTGGGCCGGCGCGAGCTTCCTGGTGCTCCGCGCGATGGTGCTGTTCACCGTGATCTCCTCACTGCGAGGCCGACCGTTCTCACTCAGTGCAACGAGAGTCCACTGTTCCAGTCACGGTGATATGTGCTGATCATCGGAAAAGCGGATCGGAGGCCGGGGCGCCTCCGATACCTCAGGGACCTGTCAGGGCTTGAGCTTGTCCACGGCCACCAGGCCGGGAGCCTCGGGGTCCAGCGCGAAGTGCAGCACCCAGGCCCCGCCGGTCGGGATGGACTCGTTCGCCCACTGATCCGCCGTGGCCGGGTCCCAGGGCTTGCCGTTGAGCGTCGGGCCGTCCTCGAGACGGGTGCTGCCGCCGAAGCCCGGGCCGTGCAGCACGGCCGCGATCAGCTCGTCGAGCACCGGGCCGTGGGTGCACACGACCACGCCCTCCTGATGCGCCGTCAGATCCCGCAGCCAGCTGACCACGGCGCGCGGCGCGTGTACGTACGCCTGCTCGGTGAGCGCGGCGTCGATCTCGATCTCCAACGCCCGGAACTCGGCGTACGGCCGGATCGTCGCCACACAGCGCACGGCCGGGGAGCTGATCACCCGCAGCCGGCCGTAGGCCGAGAGCAGCTCCGCGAGCGTCACGGCCTGCTCCTGCCCATGCGAGGCGAGCGGCCGGAGCAGGTCGTCGGGATAGTCGGGGCCGCGGTGCTCGGCCTTCCCGTGCCGCTGCAGGATCACCGGGAAGGTGTGCGCCGGACCGCGCAGGAACGCCTCGAGCACGCCGCGGTCCAGCGGCCTGGTCAGCCGGTCCAGCGCCGCCGCCGGGGCGAGCCAGTCCAGCGCGTCCACCTCGTCGTTCGCCGTGAACTCGACCGCGTCCGCGCTGTGCCCGGCCCAGAAGCGCACCCGCTTGGGCCGGCCGAGCACCGGATACTCGATGTTCGGCAGCCGCCGGCCCAGCACGACCCGGTGCCCGGTCTCCTCCTGCACCTCGCGCAGCGCGGTGACCAGCGCGTGCTCGCCCGGCTCGAACTTGCCCTTGGGCAGCGACCAGTCGTCGTAGCGCTCACGGTGGATCACGGCGATCTCGGGCCCGTCCGGGCCGTCCCGCCACAGCAGGGCCCCCGCCGCCTTGATCCGCCCGGAGTCGATCATGTTCACCGCCACGGTGGATCAGCGTACTTCCTCGGCGAACCAGGCGCGGTACGACGGTGCCGTGGCTCCGGACCACAGTTCCGGGAAGGTGCGCCGGGACCGGGCGATCTCGGCCCGGCACTCGCCGAGCAGCCGGCCGAGCACGAAGCCGGTGCTGGTCGCGATCCGCGGGGACTGCGCGGCCCGCAGCACCACCTCGCCGGCCACCGCGGCGTCCTGCTGCATGCCGAGCTCCTCGGTCAGCCTGGTCAGCTGCGCGGCGAAGGCCTCGGCCGGGATGCCGATCACCGGGACGCACACCTCCGCGGCGTACCTGGCCCGCTTGGCCGAGATCCGCAGCCGGTGCCAGGGCTCGTCCTCGCCCGCCGGGTCGACGGCCGCGGCCCGCCGCACCACGTGCGCGAACTCGGCCCGCACCAGCGGCGGCAGCACCTGCTCGGCCGGCCGGCCCAGCGCGCCCTCGGCCGAGAGCACCGTCTGCGGAGCCAGCGCGATCCGGTCGGCCAGGGCGTGGAAGCCGGGCCCGGCCAGCGTCGCCAGGGTCGCGTCGTGCGCTGTCGCGTAGTCGCGGCCGAGCATCCGGTCCAGCAGGGTGTGCGCGCGCAGCACGCCGGGGTCCTGGGTGCCGAAGCGTTCGAGCGCGCCGAGCAGCCGCTCGCGCACCACCTCGATGTCCCGCTCCGGCGCGATCACGTCGGTGAGCGCGGCGATCTGCGCGCTCAGCCCGTCCGCCCAGGCCTTGTCCAGCACCGGCCGGAAGGTGCGCAGCACCGAGCGGGTGCGCCGGCAGGCCACCCGCACCTTGTGCGCGGCCTCCGGCTTGTCCTGGCGCAGCCGGGGAAGCTGGGCCAGGAAGGCGTTGCTCTGCTCGGCCAGATAGGCGCGCAGAACCTCGCCGGCAGTCGGATCCATGCCCGTTCTCACCGGCCTCCACCCCACCGCGTCCACATGGCAGTCCTCACGTGTCCGGTGCCCGCCGCAGACGCTCGCGCGCGCGGGGCACTCATCCCATCCGGGCCCGCCGTGCGGCGGACTGTTGGTTGCGCGCCTCGATCAGCGCCTTCTGCACGTCCCGGGCCGCCACGCCCTCCGGCGGCGTGCGCCGGGTCCACTCGCCGTCCGGGCCCAGGGCCCAGCACACCGCGTCCTCGGCGAACACGGAGTCGATCAGTTCAATCAGGGTACTGCGGTGGGCGGGGTCGCCGATGCGCACCAGCGCCTCCACCCGGCGGTCCAGGTTGCGGTGCATCATGTCGGCCGAGCCGATCCAGACCTGGGCCGGCTCCGGCGTGCTGCGCGCCCCGGCCGGGACCGAGACGTCGTCGCCGAACACGTACACCCGGGAGTGCTCCAGGAACCGGCCGAGCACACTGCGCACCCTGATGTTCTCGGACAGGCCCGGCACGCCCGGACGCAGCGCGCACATCCCGCGCACCACCAGGTCGATCTTCACCCCGGCCTGCGAGGCGGCGTAGAGCGCGTCGATGACGGTCTCGTCCACCAGGGAGTTCATCTTCATCCGGATCCGGGCGGTGCGGGCCAGCGCCCGCCGTCCGCTCAGCGCCTTCTTGTGCTCGTTCTCGATCTTCTCGATCAGCGACTCGCGCATCCCGTGCGGGGCGGTCATCAGCCGCCGGTAGCTGGTGGTGCGCGAGTAGCCGGAGAGCCGGTTGAACAGGTGGGTCAGGTCCTCGCCGACCTGCGGGTCGCAGGTGAGCAGGCCGAGGTCCTCGTACTGCCGCGCGGTCTTCGGGTTGTAGTTGCCGGTGCCGATGTGCGCGTACCGGCGCAGCCGGTTGCCCTCCTGACGCACCACCAGGGAGAGCTTGCAGTGCGTCTTGAGGCCCATCAGGCCGTAGACGACGTGGCAGCCGGCCTGCTCCAGGGTGCGCGCCCAGGCGATGTTGGCGTGCTCGTCGAACCTGGCCTTGATCTCGACCAGGACGAGCACCTCCTTGCCCGCCTCGGCCGCGTCCACCAGGGCGTCCACGATCGGGGAGTCGCCGCTGGTGCGGTAGAGCGTCTGCTTGATCGCGCGCACGTCCGGATCGGCCGCGGCCTGCTCCAGGAAGGCCTGCACCGACGTGGAGAAGGAGTCGTACGGGTGGTGCAGCAGGATGTCGTGCTGGCGCATCGCGGCGAACACGTCGATCCCGGCGCCGGACTCGAACTCGGCCAGGTCCTGGTGCACCGCGGCGGCGAACGGCGGGTACTTCAGCTCCGGCCGGTCCTCGCCGGCCACCGCGAACAGCCCGGTCAGATCGAGCGGGGCGGGCAGCCGCAGGATCTCGGCCTCGCCGACCGCGAGCTCGCGCACCAGCAGCTCCAGCACGCCCGGGTCGATGCTCTCCTCGACCTCGAGCCGCACGGCCGGGCCGAACCGGCGACGCATCAGCTCCCGCTCGAGCGTCTCGAGCAGGTTCTGCGAGTCCTCCCCGTCTATCTCCACGTCCTCGTTCCGGGTCACCCGGAAGGCGTGGCAGCCGAGCACCTCCATCCCGTTGAACAGGTGCGGCAGGTGCGCCGCGATGACCTGCTCGAGCGGGACGTAGCGCTGTTCGGCCACCTCGATGAAGCGCGGCAGCAGCGGCGGCACCTTCACCCGGGCGAAGTGCTCGTGCTGGCTGACCGGGTTGCGCACCTGCACGGCCAGGTTGAGCGAGAGCCCGGAGATGTAGGGGAACGGGTGCGCCGGGTCCACCGCGAGCGGGGTGAGCACCGGGAAGATCCGCTCCCTGAAGAGCACGTAGAGCTCGTCCTGCTCGGCCTTGGTCAGCCTGGTCCAGTCGACGATCTCTATCCCGTGCTCGGCCAGCTCCGGGCGCAGGTGCTCCTGGAAGCCGGCGGCGTGCCGGTGCATCAGCTCCTGGGTCGAGGCCCAGATCCGCTGCATCACCTCACGGTGGCTCAGGCCGGACGCGGTGACGCCGGCCGCCCCGGTGGCTATCCGCCGTTTGAGGCTGGCCACCCGGACCATGAAGAACTCGTCCAGGTTGTTGGCGAAGATCGCGCTGTACTTGGCCCGTTCCAGCAGCGGCACGCCGCGGTCCTCGGCGAGGTCGAGCACCCGGCTGTTGAACTGCAGCCAGGACGCCTCCCGGTCGAGGAATCGGGACGCGGACGCAGGTGACGGGTCCACAGGCTGATCCATGATCCAACTCTCGCATAGCCGGGTGAACGGAAGGTTGCCTCCGCACGGATTCTTGGTGCTGATCCCCGCCTACCCGCCGACCGGCCTCAGCGCACCCGGTATTCGAGATCGACCGAGCGGGTGCGGAACCCGGCCTGTTCGTAGAGCCGGACCGCGCCGGTGTTGTCGCCGTCCACGTAGAGCACGACCGTGCGGTAGCCGCGGGCGGTCAGGTAGGCCATCCCGGAGTGCAGCAGAACCCTGCCGAGGCCGAGGCCCTGGGCGGCCGGGGAGACGCCGAGCACGTAGACCTCGCCGACCGCGTCCGGGCCGTAGGCGCCGGCCGGGTGGGTCTTGGTCCAGTGGAAGCCGACCAGCTCGCCCCGGCCGTTCGCCCCGATCCGCTCGGCGAGGAAGAACCCGGCCGGGTCGAACCACGGCTCGGCCTTGCGTTCGGCCAGGTCCTCGGCGGTCCACTGGCCCTGCTCCGGGTGGTGCGCGAAGGCCGCGGCGTTCAGGGCCAGCCAGGCCTCGTCGTCCTCGCCGGGGCGGAAGGAGCGCAGCGAGATGCCGTCCGGCGCCTTGGGCGAGAGGGTGGTCGGGGCCCAGCCGGTCAGTTCCAGCAGCCGCAGCTCGCGCGACTCGCGCAGGCCCAGCTTGGCGGCCACCCGGCGGGCGGCGGGGTGCGCGCCGTGCGCCCAGAACCGCACCGCTCCGGCGGTCAGCGCGTCCCGGGCCAGCAGCGTGCCGAGGCCGGCTCCGCGCGCCTGCGGGGCGATGACGAGCTCGCAGCCGCGCCCGGCGGTGGAGCCGTCGTCCCCGGCCTCGTCCGGCGCGCCCAGGTAGGCGTAGCCGAGCACCGCGCCCTTCGCCCCGTGCTCGATCAGGTGCATGGTGCCCGCGCGTCCGTGCGCCACGGCCAGCCGGGCCTCCTCGGACAGCGGCACGTGTCCGTCCGCACTCGCCGCGGCGGCGACCAGCGCGGCCACCCGCTCCCGATCGGCCTGGGTCAGGGATCCCGCAGTCTGTTCGCGCATGACACTTAGACTAGATGTCCTACCGGCGGACGAGCGGATCTTCAGACCGCGGCGACGGCCTCGCGCTCGCTGCGCTTGTCCGGGTTGACGAAGCGGTAGCCGACGTTGCGCACGGTGCCGATCAGCTGCTCGTTGTCGGTGCCGAGCTTGGCCCGCAGCCGCCGCACGTGCACGTCCACGGTGCGGGTGCCGCCGAAGTAGTCGTAGCCCCAGACCTCCTGCAGCAGCTGCGCCCGGGTGAAGACCCGGCCGGGGTGCTGGGCGAGGTACTTGAGCAGTTCGAACTCCTTGAAGGTCAGGTCGAGCACCCGGTTGCGCAGGCGGGCGGTGTAGGTGGCCTCGTCGATCACCAGGTCGCCGTTGCGGATCTCCAGCGGCAGGTCCTCGGCGCCCGAGGCGGCGGCCAGCCGGCCCAGCGAGAGCCGGATCCGGGCCTCGAGCTCGGCCGGCCCGGCGGTGTCGAGCAGGACGTCGTCCACACCCCACTCCGCGGTGACCGCGGCCAGGCCACCCTCAGTGGTGATCAGCAGCATCGGGCAGTCCAGGCCGGTGGTGCGCAGCAGCCGGCACAGCGAGCGGGTGGCCGGCAGCTCCCGGCGCCCGTCGACCAGCAGGACGTCCGCCGGCGGGGCGTCCATCAGCGCGGACGCCTCGGCGGGGGCGACGCGGACGGTGTGCAGGAGCAGGCCGAGCGAGGGCAGCACTTCGGTGGAGGGCGCGAGGGCGTTGGTCAACAGGAGCAGCGTGGCCATGAGGGTGGGGCTCCTTCCGCCGGGCGGCATGCGGGTTTCGTAACCTGCGCGTAAAAAGCAAACAAGGACCCGGGGGCTTCACTGCCCGAGTCCTTTACCGGGCAGGATAGCCGACATGTCCGCCGGGTGTCTGTAACGAAGAGCACACGATAACGGCGGGAGTGCGTACGTCCGGCCTCATGCGTGGCCGATACTTGAGGGACGCCGGACCATCCTTGGGGCCCGGCCGATCCACGCGAGCGAGAGAGGCGGTGCCGTCGATGAGCGCGACACTGCGCTTCTGGGCCGCCGCGCGCGAGGCCGCGGGCACGGCCGAGGAGCCGGCCGACGCGGCCACGCTCGGCGCGGCGCTGGCCGAGGCGGTCGAGCGCCGGGGCGGTGCCGACGGCGGCGGAGCGCCGCTGCTGCGCGTGCTGGCGCGCTGCTCGCTGCTGGTGGACGGAATACAGGTGGGGCGGGCGGACCCGGGCACGGTCGCGCTGCACGAGGACTCGGTGGTGGAGATCCTGCCGCCTTTCGCCGGAGGCTGAGCCGTGGGCTACGGACCGCAGGAGCCATACGAGCCGTACGAGTACGGCCAGTACCAGCCCAACCCGTACGAGGGAGGCGGCGAGGGCTATCCGGAGTACCCGCAGCCCGGCTACCCCCAGCCCGAGTACCAGCCGTACCCGGAGCAGGCGTATCAGGAGCAGCCGTACGCCGAGCAGCCGTACCAGGATCCCGCGTATCAGGAGGCGTATCCCGCCGACCCGGCCGTCGCGGCGGACCCGCAGTGGGCGATGTCCGGCATGGGCTGGGAGCAGCGCGCCTGGGACGAGGCGCGGCTGGGTGTCTCTCCGCTGCAGGAATACGGCCAGGATCAGGGCGGGCGCCAGACGGACTACGAGTCGAACGCTCCCGGCCGGGGCTCGCGCCGACGGGCTGCCGCGCCCGAGCACGAGCGCGAGTACGACGGGTACGACGAGTACGGCAATTACGACGAGCACGGCGGTTACAACGAATACGGCGGGTACGCCGAGGAGCCGGGCGCGTCCGAGGTCCCGCAACCGCGTTCAGGTCTGACCGAGCCGGCCGAGTTCGGCCAGCCGACGGTGCGTCAGGCTCCGTCGCCCGCCGCCGCGTCCGCTCCGGGAGCAGTCCCCGCACCAGGTCGTGGCGCGTTCGGTGCAGCCGGGCTAGGCGCGATATTGGCGCTTGCCGCGCTCGCCTCGGCGTCCGCGGCGCTGGTGGTGATCGCGTTGGTGCAGCTGGGTGTGGCCTACGGCTGGCAGCTCGCGGCCGGTCTCGGCCGTAACGGCCGGGGGGACCGCCGCTCGATCGTGCTGACCGCGCTGATCGGCTGGGCCGCGAGCGCCGCGGCCTTCAAGCTGACCGGCAGTCAGCGAGACATCAGTGTGCCGGTCGCGCTCGGCGTCGGATTCCTGCTGCTGGCAGCCGATCAGACGCTGCGTCAGCGTACCGCGATCGGCGACGGCGAGCGGATCACGGCGCTCGCGGTCTCGGTCGCCGGGGCCGTATTCGCCGCGCTTCCGGCCGCCTTCGTGCTGGCCGACCGCACGGACAAGGGTCTGACGGCGGCGTGCGCGTCGGCGGCCGCGGTCGGCGTGCTCTGTTGCGCGCTGCTCGGCCGCGACCCGTTGCGCGGCATCTTGGCGGCGGTCGTCCCGGGAGCGGCGGTCGGCGCCCTGGCGGCCACCTCGTTCTCGGCGACCGGCGGCCTGAAGGCGGGCGCCTTCGGCGGTGCGGTGGCCGCGCTGGCGGCCGGGGCCGGTTCCGGCGCGCTCGACCGGATGACGGCGGAGGGCGAGCTGCGCGGCTCGACCCGGATCGTGGCCCAGACGCTGCCGCTCGGCCTCGCCGCGGTGGGGGCGGTCTTCGCCACCGCCGTGTTCCGCTGAGCACGGTCCCGGGAGCGCGGCCCGATGAGCACGGTTCCGGCTCAGTCCCACGCGATTTGTCCCCTCGAGCGCAGGTACGGTTTACGCTGATCGGGTGACTGAGCCTACGGTGCCCATGGGTTATCCGGGCGGGGAGCGGCCCGGCCCGAACGAGCGAACCGCCGTGCTGCCGGTACGCCGGCGCAGACGCTGGCGACGCTGGCTGATCGCGCTCGTCGTGCTGCTCGCGGTGCTGGTCGGGGTGGACCGGATCGGGCTGGCCGTGGCGGAGAACGAGCTCGCCGGCCGGATCCAGACGTCTCAGCATCTGAGCCAGAAGCCGAGCGTGAGCATCGCCGGCTTCCCCTTCCTGACCCAGGTGGCCCAGCGCCACTTCGACCACGCCACGGTGGACATCCACGACCTGGACGCGAACGGGCTGACCATCTCCGACCTGCACACCGACCTCTACGGCGTGCACGTGAACGGCGCCTTCAACGGGGCCGAGGTGGACTCGCTCAAGGCGAACGCCGTGATCGGCTACAGCGCCATCGGCCAGGCGCTGTCCAAGTACATGACCCTCGACGGCGTGCAACTCGGCACCGCGACCATCACCCCGGCCAGCGGCGACGAGCTCACCTTCGCCTTCTCGCCGCCCGCCGGGATCACCTCGCTGATCGGCGGAAACGACCTGATCAAGCTGACCGTGCACGTCTCGCTGGAGAGCCCGAACATCCTCGAGCTGCGCTCCGGCCAGTTCCCCGGGCTGCTCGCCGATCTCGGGTTCCAGCCGCTGGACGTCAAGTTCGACCTGTCCACGCTGCCGTTCGGGGTGAAGCTGACCTCGCTGACCTACACCTCGACCGCCGTGCAGGTGCAGGCCGAGGGCAAGAACGTCAACCTCAGCCAGGCCGGCCTGTCCACCAGCTCGGGTGGCTGAGCCGGAACGGCCGCGTTATGTTTCAGATGTGAGACTACCGTCTCATAGAACGAGATGTTCGTGACAGCCCGGCTGATCCGTCCCTAGTATCGAGGCCATGAGGCCTCAGGCAGAGCTCACCAAGCGGCGCGCAGTCGACCTGTGCCGCGTCGCCACCTGCCTGTGTCCCACGGCCTGATCTAGGCCGCTTCGCCGCGCCCGGATATCGGGCAGACGGCCGCTCGAGGCAGATCGGGCCCCACACTCCGAGTATCCGGCAAGCGCAAGCAAAGCCGCGGCCTGTGGCCGTGCCCGCACCATTCACTCTTCGTGATCAACAGGAGACTCATATGAGCCGCAACGACGTCCTGGTCGACGCCGATTGGGTCGAGGCGCACCTCGACGACCCGAAGGTGGCCGTCGTGGAGGTGGACGAGGACACCAGCGCGTACGAGAAGAACCACATCCGCAACGCCATCCGGATCGACTGGAAGCGCGACCTGCAGGACGCGGTCCGCCGCGACTTCGTCAACAAGGAGCAGTTCGAGGCGCTCCTGTCCGAGCGCGGCATCGGCAACGACACCACCGTCGTGCTCTACGGCGGCAACAACAACTGGTTCGCGTCCTACGCCTACTGGTACTTCAAGCTCTACGGCCACCAGGACGTGAAGCTGCTCGACGGCGGCCGCAAGAAGTGGGAGCTCGACTCGCGCGACCTCGTCGCCGAGGTGCCGAGCCGCGCCGCCACCAGCTACGTCGCCCAGGAGCAGGACGCCACCATCCGCGCGTTCCGCGACGAGGTGGTCGAGGCGATCAACGCCAAGAACCTGGTCGACGTGCGCAGCCCCGACGAGTTCTCCGGCAAGCTGCTCGCCCCGGCGCACCTGCCGCAGGAGCAGTCGCAGCGTCCCGGCCACGTGCCGAGCGCCAAGAACATCCCGTGGTCCAAGGCCGCGAACGACGACGGCACCTTCAAGTCGGACGACGACCTCAAGGCGCTCTACGAGGCCGAGGGCGTGGACCTGGCCAAGGACACCATCGCCTACTGCCGCATCGGTGAGCGCTCCGCGCACACCTGGTTCGTGCTGCACGAGCTGCTCGGCCAGGCGAACGTGAAGAACTACGACGGCTCGTGGACCGAGTACGGCTCCCTGGTCGGCGTCCCGATCGAGCTCGGCGCCTGAGCCCCGCCCGGTCGATCAGCAGAAGGAGAGTACTGATATGTGCGGAGCCACCACCGGCGGCCTGTCCCGAGAGGGTATCGACGTGTCCAAGGAAACCGTGATCGAGGGGACGGTGAGCAAGGACGGCGTGCCCGTGACCGGCTACGTCCGCCTGCTCAACGCCGACGGCGAGTTCACCGCCGAGGTGCCCACCTCCGCCACCGGCGCGTTCCGCTTCTTCGCGGCGCCCGGCAGCTGGACGCTGCGCGCGCTGGTGCCCGGCGGCAGCGCCGACCGCGCCGTGGTGGCCAGCCAGGGCCAGGTGCACGAGGTCGCGATCGCGGTCTGATCCGACCCGATCCTTCGAAGGCCCCCGGCGATCGCCCGCCGGGGGCCTTCGGCGTGCCGCTTCGAAGAAGATCGGCTTTGCCGGCGGGTCAGTAGACCAGCGCCTGCGTCCCGTCCTCGAGCACCTCGGCCACGAAGGCCTGCGCGCCGGCGATGCGCACGCCCGGGCGCAGCATCTCCTCGGTGATCTCCCGCCGCGCCGCGCACTGCGTGCACAGGGTGATCGTGCCGTTGGCAGCGATGGCCTCCATCAGGTCCGGCAGCGGGGCGGAGTGCGGCAGGTCGAACTCCTCGGCCTTGCCGGGCAGCGCGAACCACGAGGACTCGCCGGTGAGCCACAGCGAAACCCGCGCCCCGGATGCCGCGCCAACCGCCGCCACGGTGAACGCCTGAGCGCAGCGCTCCGGCGCATCGGCTCCCGACGTGACCTTGATAACGAGATTCTTGGTCGTCATGAGCGTCCACGGTATTAGACTTGACCCGCCGAAACAGACCGGGCCGACCCGCCCGCCCGGATGGCCGAGACGCCGAGGAGCGCAGCAACGATGGACAACTTCTTCACCGCCCTGCTCGTGGTGATGTTCCTAGCGGTCCTGTGGTTCGCGGGCTACGTCGTGGTGAAGCTCTTCAAGGGCCAGAGCTGACATGCCGTTCGAGATCCCGCAGGACCTCGACCCGGCGCTCTACCCGCTCTCGTTCCTGATCGGCGAATGGGCCGGAGTGGGCCTCGGGCAGTACCCGACCATCGAGGACTTCCGGTTCGGACAGGAAGTCAGTTTCAGCTACATCCCGGGCAAGGCCTTCCTCGACTACGAGTCGAAGTCCTGGCTCATCGACGAGGACGGCGAGAAGATCCGCCCGCTCGCCCGCGAGCACGGCTACTGGCGGCCGCAGGAGGACAAGCAGCTCGAGGTCGTGCTCGCGCACCCGACCGGCGTCGTCGAGATCTGGGTCGGCCAGGTGGACAGCGGCAAGATCGAGCTGAACACCGACGCCGTCGCGCGCACCGCCTCGGCCAAGGAGTACTCGGCCGGCAACCGGCTCTACGGGCTGGTCAAGGGTGATCTGTACTGGACGTTCGACATGGCCGCGATGGGTCACGGCATGCAGAACCACCTCGCCGCGCAGCTCAAGCGGGTCGCGTAGGTCCCCGGCCCGGCTCGCCGGGGCCGGCGGCGGGCGGCGGAAGCCGACCGGAGCGGTCCGGGGCACGGCGTACAGTTGCTCTGTGGCGACCACTGGCGGCTCGGCCGCTCCTGTGCCCCCCGACCTGAGTGACCAGCTGCGGGCCAAGGGTTATCGGCTCACGCCCGCGCGCCAGCTCGTCCTCGGGGCGGTCGTCGCGCTCGAACACGCCACTCCGGACGCGATCTGCGCCGAGGTGCAGCGCACCGCCAGCTCGGTCAACCTCTCCACCGTGTACCGCACGCTCGAGCTGCTCGAGGAGCTCGAGCTGGTCTCGCACACCCACCTCGGCCACGGCGCCCCGATCTACCACGCCGCGCACGAGCGCGAGCACCTGCACCTGGTCTGCGGGTCCTGCGGCCGGGTGATCGAGTCCCCGTCGGAGTGCGCCTCGACCATGATCGCCCAGCTGCGCGCGGATTTCGGCTTCGAGACCGACATCGCGCACTTCGCGCTCTACGGCCGCTGCTCCGAGTGCCGCGCGTCGGCCGACGCGGCGCACCGGGCCGGGAACAACGACCTCGGCATGGAGGGTTAACCGGACATGCGTTCCCCCCTGCTTGATCTGCCCGGCGCCGTGGCGGCCGAGGCCCCTGACGAAGGCGTGGCCGCGCACTACGGCAACCCCCATGTGGAGCAACGCGAGCTGGTCGCCGGGCGCGGCTTCGTCGACCTGTCGCACCGCGGCGTGCTGCGCATCGGCGGAGCCGATCGGCTCAATCTGCTGCACTCGCTGACCACGCAGCACCTGAGCGCGCTGGCGCCGCATACGGCCACCGAGACGCTGGTGCTCGACCCCAACGGGCGGATCGAGCACGCGCTCTACCTCGTCGACGACGGCGAAGCGCTCTGGGCGCACGTCGAGCCGGGCACCGCCGAGCAGGCCGCGGCCTTCCTGACCAAGATGCGGTTCATGCTCGACGTCGACCCGGTCGACGTCACCGACGAGTACGCGGTGGTGTTCGAGGCCGGGCCGACGGCGTCGGCCGAGGCCGCGCGGGTGCTCGTGCGCGAGCTGCCCGACGGCACCGGACGCGAGCTGTTCCTGCCGCGAGCCGAACTCGCCGAGTACGGCCGTACCCATGGGCATCCGGCGGGCGTCTGGGCCGACGAGGCGCTGCGGATCGCCGCACACCGGCCGCGGCTCGGGCTCGAGGTCGACCAGCGCACGATTCCGCACGAGCTCGGCTGGCTGGACACCGCGGTGCACCTGAACAAGGGCTGCTACCGGGGGCAGGAGACGGTCGCGCGCGTGGAGAACCTGGGCCACCCGCCGCGCCGCCTGGTGATGTTGCACCTCGACGGCACCGAGGAGCGTCTGCCGGCGCATGGAGCGGCCGTCCTGCACGACGGCCGTGAGGTGGGCGCGGTGACGAGCGCGGCCCGCCACTACGAGCTCGGCCCGATCGCGCTGGCCGTCGTCAAGCGGAACGTGCCGGTAGACGCCGTGCTCGAGGCCGACGGCGTGCCCGCCGGCCAGGAGGTCGTGGTCCCGCCGGACGCCGGCGGCAGCGCCCGGGACCGGCTGCGACGCCACGGCTGACCTGCACGGGTGGCAGGTAGGACGAGAGGCGTGCAAATTGCACAGTGCGCTCGTCTTATCGGGTGACAGTCGTCTGTCATGGGGCCGCCTGCCCGCGCGACGTGGCACGATGCAGCCATGTCAGGAGTCTGGGAAATCCAGCGGGAAGGCGGCCGGCCGCGATGACGGCTCACACCGAGCGCAGGCTGGACCGCGTGCTGTCCGCGGATCTCGACCTGCGGCGTCTGACCACGGCCAGGCTGCGCGCCTGCCGGGCCGAGGCGATCGCCGAGGAGGCGGACCTGTCCTACCTGCGCCGCCTGTTGCACGGCCGGATCGACATAATCGCGGCGGAGCTGACGGCTCGGGCGGACGGCGACTCGAGCCCGCTGATCGGGCGGCTGATCGAGATCCTGGCCGACCACAGCACCCCCCGCCAGGTCTCCGCCCGCTACCAGCCGATCGACCGGGCCCGGGCGGGCGAGTACCGCCAGGCCATGGAGGCCTCGCTGGGCGACCTCGACCTGCCCGATCTGGCCTCCTGCCCCGCCGCCCGGCTGCACGAGGTGGCCGACCGGCTCAGCCGGCACGAGCGGGAGATCTCCGCGCTGCGCCGCACGGTGCAGCAGGTCGTCGACGCTTATGCCGCAGAGCTCGCCCGCCGGTACCGTGAAGGTGAGGCGACGGTCGACGAACTGCTCGCCGAGTGAACCGCGAGCAAGGAGCATCCGCAAGATGGCAGTGATACCCGGGGACAGCGTCGTTCCGGATGAGGCCCAGCCGGTCCTGGTGGAGATCGTCAGGTCGGGCTTCGTCGAGGGCGTCCACCGCGGCCGCCTGGTCCTGCTGGAGTCGGACGGCACGGTCGCGCTGAGCATCGGCGATCCGCACGCCGTGCTGCTGCCGCGCTCGTGCAGCAAGCTGATGCAGGCCACCGGAATGCTCGAGGCCGGGCTGGACTTGCACGGCGAACTGCTCGCCATCGCCGCGGGCAGCCACGCCGGCGCGCCGATCCACATCGAGGCCGTGCGCAAGATCCTGGCCGGCGCCGGGCTCGGCGAGCAGGACCTGCAGACCCCGGCGGCCGCGCCCGGCGACGAGGAGGCGCTGGCCGAGTTCCACCAGCGCGGCGAGGAACCGGCGCCGATCTACTTCAACTGCTCCGGCAAGCACGCCGCGATGCTGGCCACCTGCGTGGTCAACGGCTGGCCGACCGACACGTACCTGGACCCGGCGCACCCGCTGCAGCTGGCCTGCCGGGCCGCGATCGAGCGGCTGACCGGCGACCGGATCGGGGCCGAGGCCGTGGACGGCTGCGGCGCGCCGCTGCTCGGCGTCTCACTGCTAGGCCTCGCCCGGGCCGTGCGGGCGTGCGTGCTCGCCGAGCCGGATACACACGAGCGTCGGGTGGCCGACGCCATGCGGGCGCACCCCGAGTACGTCGCCGGCGAGCACAAGCTCGACACCCACGCCATGCGGGCGGTGCCCGGACTGCTGGCCAAGACCGGAGCCGAGGCCGTCTACGTCGCCGCGCTGGCCAACGGCCGGGCCCTGGCCTTCAAGATCGACGACGGCAGCCAGCGCGCTATCGCCCCGGTGCTGGCCGAGGCGCTGCGCCGGCTCGACGTCCCGGACGCCGACGTGGCCGGCTTCGGCGCCGCGCCGCTGCTCGGCGGCGGGCGCCCGGTAGGGATGCTGCGGACCGTCTTCGGCTGAGTCTGCTGTTTCGGCGCTACGGCCGCTACGGCGGCTACGGCGCGGTGAGCCAGGACTCGATCCCGGCCACCGCGTCGGCCACCAGCTCGGCCGGTGCGTCGCTCGTCTCCAGCGAGGTGCGGGCCAGGCCGGCCAGCCGCTCGTCGGTGAAGCCCAGGCCGCTGCGGGCCAGCTCGTACTCGCCGAGCAGCGGGCCGAACAGCGTCGCGTCGTCCGCGCCGAGCGAGCAGCGCACGCCGGCATCGAGCAGGGCGGGCAGCGGGTGCTCTGCGAGCTCGCGGTAGACGCCCCGGCTCAGGTTCGAGCTGATCGCGATATCCAGAGACACCCCGCGCGACACCAGCAGTCCCACCACCGTCGGGTCCTCGACCGCTCGTACCCCGTGAGCCAGCCGGGTCGCGCCGAGAAGGTCGATCGCGTCACGCACGCTCTCCGGGCCGCTCAGCTCCCCGGCATGCGGTGCGAGGGTCAGTCCGGCCTCCCGCGCGGCGGTGAATGCGGGGGCGAATGGCCCGTTCGGGAACGCCGCTTCGTCGCCCTCGAGGCCGAGCGCGAACACGCCCTGCGCCACATGCCTGACGGCCAGTCGGGTCAGCTCGCCCGCCAGCTCAGGGCCCTCATGCCGAGGCAGCGCCATGGTCAGCCCGAAGCCGATGCCCCGGCGCCCCGCCTCGTCCAGCCCGGCCGCGAGTACGAGTTCGAGCACTGCGTCCCAGGTCTCCGGCCCGCCTTGGACGTGCGGCGAGAAATGCGGCTGGAACCAGACCACGCCGTCGGCCGCGGCGTCCGCGACCGCCCCGCGCACCAGCCGGTCCAGATCCCCCGGCGTCCGCGCGCGCATGGCGCCGGCCAGGTGCAGGTGCAGCTCCGCCTTCGGCAGCCGCCGCAGGTCCCGGATCCCGGTGACCAGGGCCACATCGTCTCCCCGTGCAGTCGTGGTGGTCGTCTCGGCGTCGAACGTATCGGTCGATCATAGAAGCCCGCGCCGCGCCGTGCGCACCCCCAGCTAGCGCCTGCTTGCTTTTGCAAGCACTCCGGGGCACACTGAGGGACGTGACAGACCTGCACCTCGGCCCGGTCCGGCTCGCGCAGCTGGGCGCCTACATCCGCGAACAGCGGGAGAGCGCCCAGTACTCGCTGCGCCAGCTGGCCTCGGCGGCCGGGGTGTCGAACCCCTACCTCAGCCAGATCGAGCGCGGGCTGCGCAAGCCCAGCGCCGACGTGCTCCAACAGCTCGCCAGGGCCCTGCAGATCTCCGCGGAGACGATGTACATACGGGCCGGGCTGCTCGACGGGGAGCAGGACACGCGGGCGGAGCGGGGCGAGGAGGCCGACCGGGCCGCGGCGGGCGGGGTGCTCGCGGCGATCACGGCCGACCCGCACCTGACCACTCGTCAGAAAAGCGCCCTGCGGGAGATCTATCTCTCCTTCCGCGGGCAGGAAGGCGGCACCACCGATGAACATGAGTGACGACATCCGCAAGACGCTGACCGACCCCAAGCCGCTCTACGCCCTGGCCGGCGCGGGCGACCTGGCGGCGGAGAAGCTCAAGGACGCGCCGGACCGGCTCAAGGACGCCCCGTCCAGGCTGGCCGAGGCGGGGGCGGCGCTGAGCAGCTTCGCCAACCGGATCGCCGCGGACGCCCCGGAGCACCTGGCCAAGGTCGGCTCCACGGTCCAGGACACCGTCGGCAAGGCGGCTCGTCCGGACACCGCCGCGCTGCGCGACAAGGCACAGACGGTGGCGCTGCAGCAGGTCGGGCGGCTGCTCGAGGCGGCCGGCCGGGCCGTGGAGACCTATGACGAGCTCGCCGAGCGCGGCCGGATCGTGGTCGGGCGCTACACCGGCGCCGCCGAGACCGTCCCGGGCGACACGGTCGAGCCGGCCGTGACGGTCGTGGTCGAGCAGCTGAGCGACGAGGAAGAGCTCCTCGGCGCGGACGACGAAGGCTGGGCGACCCTGCCCGAGGACGAGCCGTTCGATCGGCCGGAGAGCGCGGCCGAGGCGGCCGAGGTCTTCCTCGAGGAGGAGGACCCCGCCGCCGAGGAGCCGGCCGCGCCGAAGAAGGCGGCCCGCAAGCGCGCGTCCGCCCCGAAGAAGCCGCGCTCGCAGAGCGACGAGTAGCCCCGGCGCGAAGACGGCGGACGGGGGCCGTGCGGGCACGGTGGAGCGGGTGCGCGGTCACGCCGCGTGCCATGAGCTTCACCGTCGCGCGCCGGGAAGGTAGCTTGGACGGCGGGGCACGGCGCGGGCCGTGCCGCCGCCCCGACCGCGACGGCAAAGGAAGCCCATGGGCAGCGGACTGATCACCTCGACCTTCTTCAGCGTGCTCAAGCTGCTGCTGCTCGCGCTGACCTGCTTCCAGCTCTTCGCGTTCGTGGACGCCGCGATCCGCCCCTCCAGCGCCTACCTGGCGGCGAACAAGCTGACCAAGGTGGCCTGGCTGCTGATCCTGGGCATCGCCGTGGTCTACGACGTCAAGTGGGGCAGCGTCACCTCGATCCTGACCATCGTCGGCGCCGCGGCCGCGATCATCTACACGGTCGACGTGCGCCCGGCGGTGCGGCAGTACGCCGGATCATCGCGGGGCAAGAACCGCCAGAAGGACCGGAGCAGCAGCGACGGGCCGTACGGGCCCTGGTAAGCCGGCCCGAAGAGCCGCGGCGGGAGCAAGGCCGAATCAAGGCTCTGCGCAGTTCGGGTTTTCACATGATTCTCAACGGCTCTTCACAACCGGCTAAGCCTCAGCTGGCATCGTGGGCATCACCCCCCAAGGTCGGGGCGAACCGGTTCGCCGGAGAGCCCCGTGATCCGAGGGTGCCCGACCCTCGGAGGTGCTCACGCACCATTTCTGCGGTCTCGGCCGAGCTACCCCCCGCGAGCTCCGGCCGAGGCCGCAGACCATTTCCCCGCCGTCGCGCCTTCTTGCCGCGGCCGGCCGCTCTCGGCCACGGTCAGCCGCCGGGCCGCAGCGCCTCCCAACGCACCGTCAGCTCGCCCAGCCGCCAACGGTTCTCCCGGTCCAGTACCGGCCAGTCGGCCGCGAGCATCCGGGCCGCGCCGATCCAGCGCTGCCGGGCTCCGAAGGCGCCGAGCGGCGCGCAAGCGGCCCAGACCCGCTCCCAGTCCCGCAGGAACGCGTGCACCGGCTCGCCCGGCACGTTGCGGTGGATCAGCGCTTTAGGCAGCCGCTGCGCGAAGATCGCCGGACTCTCCAGTGATCCGAGCCGCGCCGCGAAGCTCAGCGTCCGCGGGCCCTCCCGATCCAGCCCTGCCCAGACCGCGATCCGCCCGTTCTCCGAGCACGTGCCCTCCAACAGCAGCCCGCCCGGCGCCAGCCGTCCGCACAGCCCGGCCCACACCTCGGCCACCGCGTCTTCGCCGTACTGGCGCAGCACATTGAACGCGCGCAGCAGGATCGGGTCGCGCGGCACCGGCAGCTCGAAGCCGCCCAGCCGGAACTCCAGCCCCGGCCGCCGGTAGGCCTCGCCCGCGGCCACCCGGGCCGGGTCGATCTCCAGCCCCAGCACGGCCAGGTCCGGTCGGCGCGTCCACAGCCGCTCGGCCCATTCCACCGTCGTCACCGGGTACGCGCCGTAACCCAGGTCCACGGCCAGGGCGCCGGTCGGAGCCCGCCACAGCAGCTGCTCATGCGTGCCGAGCAGCCAGCGGTCGACCCTGCGCAACCGGTTCGGCGCCGTCGTGCCGCGGGTGATGGCGCCCACCGGTCGGGTCCTGGCGGTCACGAAGCGGTCAGTTCCCCTGGACCCGGTGCACCTTGTACGAGGCCGCCTGCGCGATCGGCCGCACGACCAGCAGGTCCACGTCCACGTGCGCGGGCCGGGTCACGGCGAAGGCCACGCAGTCCGCGATGTCCTCGGCCTGCAGCGGCTCGGCCACCCCGGCGTACACCGAATCGGCCCGACCCTGGTCTCCGGAGAAGCGGTTGAGCGAGAACTCCTCGGTCTTGACCATGCCGGGGGCGATCTCGGTCACCCGGACGGGCTGACCGTTGAGCTCGAGCCGCAGCGTGTCGTTCAGCGCGTGCTGGGCGTGCTTGGCCGCGGTGTAGCCGGAGCCGCCCTCGTACACGCCGAGACCGGCCACCGAGGTGATGTTCACCACGTGACCCCGTCCGTGCCGCAGCATCGCCGGCAGCAACGCCTGGACCATGCGCACCGAGCCGAGCACGTTCACCTCGTACATCCAGCGCCAGTCCTCGATCGCGGTCTGCGCCGCCGGCGCGAGTCCGCGCGCCCCGCCCGCGTTGTTGACCAGCACGGCGCATTCGGGCACGCTCTCGGCGAGTGCCGCGACCGAGGCCTCGTCGGTCACGTCGAGTTCCACCGCGCGCACGCCGGTCTCCGCGGCCAGCTTCTCCAGCCGGTCCAGCCGCCGGGCCGCGGCCACCACCGCGAAGCCCTCGGCCGCCAGCCGGCGGGCCGTCGCCTCCCCGATCCCGCTGCTCGCCCCGGTCACCACCGCTACAGGTTGCGTCATGGCGCCATTGTCCCAAACCGCGCGCGCCCCGAGCGCCGGGCTCGCTCCGTCGCACTCCGGGAGGGAATAGGACCGCGGGAACGGGAGGTTCCACGCTTTGCTTGGAAAGTGCCCAGTCAAGAGGAGTGAGTGATCGTGAAGCCCCGCCGGATAGCCATGCTCTCCGTGCACACGTCCCCACTCGCGCGGCCGGGGACGGGGGACGCCGGCGGCATGAACGTCTACATCGTCGAGCTGTCCAAGCAGCTCGCCGCTCAGGGCACCGAGGTGGAGATCTTCACCCGGGCTACCAGCGGGGATCTGCCGCCGACCGTGGAGCTCGCCCCCGGCGTACTGGTGCGGCACGTCACGGCCGGGCCGTACGAGGGCCTTTCCAAGGAGGACCTGCCCGGCCAGTTGTGCGCGTTCACCTCCGGCGTGCTGCGCACCGAGGCCTTCCACGACCCCGGGCACTACGAGCTGATCCACTCGCACTACTGGCTCTCCGGCCAGGTCGGCTGGCTGGCCAAGGAGCGCTGGGGCGTGCCGCTCGTGCACTCCATGCACACCCTGGGGAAGGTCAAGAACGGCGCGCTGGCCGGCGGCGACTCGCCCGAGCCCGCGGCCCGGCTGATCGGCGAGGACCAGGTCGTGGCCGCGGCGGACCGGCTGATCGCCAACACCGCGCAGGAGGCCGAGCAGCTCGTCGGGCTCTACGGCGCCCCGGTCGACCGCGTGCCGGTGGTCCACCCCGGCGTCAGCCTGGACCGCTTCGCGCCGGGCGACCAGCTCGCCGCCCGGGCCAACCTCGGCCTGCCGCCGGACGCGCCGCTGCTGATGTTCGCCGGCCGGATCCAGCCGCTCAAGGCCCCCGACGTGCTGCTGCACACCGCGGCCGAACTGCTGCGGCGCGATCCCGAGCGCTACCGCGACCTGATCGTGGCGGTCGTCGGCGGACCCAGCGGCAGCGGCAAGTCCACCCCGCACCACCTGACCCGGCTCGCCCGGCGCCTCGGCATCGCCAAGCACGTGCGCTTCATCCCGCCGGTGGACCAGGACCGGCTGGCCGAGTACTTCCGCGCCGCCGACCTGGTCGTGGTGCCCTCCTACAACGAGTCCTTCGGCCTGGTCGCCATCGAGGCCCAGGCCTGCGGCACCCCCGTGGTCGCGGCCGCGGTGGGCGGCCTGAGCACAGCGGTGCTCGACGGCAGCTCCGGCGTGCTCGTGACCGGGCACGACCCGGTGGACTACGCCGCGGCCTGCGCCGCCCTGCTGGAGAACCCGGCCCGGCTGGCCGGCATGGGCGAACGGGCCCGCGAGCACGCGGCCGACTTCGGCTGGGCGCACACCGCCCGGCGCACCCTCGAGGTCTACTCCGAGGCCATCTCCGAGCGCTGGCTGACGCACCGCCGCGTAAGCTCTTTGGCGTGACCAAGGACGCGGGATCCGCACGGCGGCAAGCGGCCGACGAGATCGAGCGGGCGCTGCGGGAGGCCGAGGCCGAGTACGAGCAGCCCGCCGAGGGCCACTACGTCGTCACGCTGCCGGGCACCCGCAAGCTCTCCACGGCCTGCTCGCTGCTGCTCGGCGACCACACCCTCTCGGTGAACGCGTTCGTGGTGCGCAGCGCCGACGAGAACCAAGAGGCCGTCTACCGCTGGCTGCTGGAGCACAACGCCCGCCTGGCCGGGGTCGCCTTCGCGCTCGACCGGCTCGGCGACGTCTACCTGGTCGGCCGGGTGCCGCTGGCCTCGGTGACCGCGGCCGAGGTCGACCGGCTGCTCGGCACCGTGCTCGAAGCCGCCGACGGCAGCTTCAACACCCTGCTCGAGCTGGGCTTCGCCACCTCCATCCGGCGCGAGTGGGCTTGGCGGCTCAAGCGCGGCGAGCCCACCTTCAACCTCGCCGCGTTCGAGCGGCTGCGCCCCGAGCAGCCGCCGTCCAAGGACTGACGCGCCCGCGGACGCCGTGAGCCGCTCGGATAGTCTCTGACCATGGCTGACAACTACCGCCTCGTGCTGCTGCGCCACGGCGAGAGCGCGTGGAACGCGAAGAACCTGTTCACCGGCTGGGTGGACGTGGACCTCACCGCCCAGGGCGAGGAGGAGGCGATCCGCGGCGGCCGGCTGCTCGCGGAGCGCGGCCTGCTGCCCGACGTGCTGCACACCTCGGTGCTGCGCCGGGCCATCCGCACCTCCCAGCTGGCGCTGAACGAGATCGACCGCCACTGGATCCCCACCTCGCGCAGCTGGCGGCTCAACGAGCGCCACTACGGCGCGCTGCAGGGCAAGGACAAGGCGCAGACCCTGGCGGAGTTCGGCGAGGAGCAGTTCATGCTCTGGCGCCGTTCCTACGACGTGCCCCCGCCCCCGCTGCCCGAGGACGACGAGTACTCGCAGTTCCACGACCCGCGCTACGCCGTGCTCCCGGGCGAGGTGCGCCCGCGCACCGAGTGCCTCGCCGACGTGGTCGACCGGATGCTGCCCTACTGGTACGACGCGCTGGTGCCCGACCTGCGGGCCCACCGCACCGTCCTGGTCGCCGCCCACGGCAACTCGCTGCGCGCCCTGGTCAAGCACCTCGACGGCATCTCCGACGCGGACATTGCCGGCCTGAACATCCCCACCGGCATCCCGCTCTACTACGAGCTCGACGCCGACCTGCGCCCGGTCGTCCCCGGCGGCGAGTACCTCGACCCGGCCGCCGCGGCCGAGGCCATCGAGGCGGTCAAGAACCAGGGCAAGAAGTAGCTCGCAGACCCGCACCACGCGCGACGCCCCGCCGGACGAATCCGGCGGGGCGTCTCCCGTTCTCCCTGTGCTGTGCTGCCACCGTCCGGGCCGCCCCGGACGGCCTAGTATTCGCCGGTGACCAGGAAGACCATGCGGCGCGCGACGGAGACGGCGTGGTCGGCGAAGCGCTCGTAGTAGCGCCCGACCAGGGTCACGTCGATCGCGGTCTCCACCGGGTACGGGGTGCCCTCGTGCAGGAGCGCGCTGAACAGGGCCCGGTGCAGCCGGTCCATCGCGTCGTCCTCGCTCTCGAGCAGGCGGGCCGCCTCGACGTCGCGGCCGTCGATGATGTCGCCGGTCTTGCGGGCCAGCTCCTCGCCGATCCGGCCCATCTCGGCCACGGTCTCGCGCAGCTCCTCCGGGATGGCGATCTCCGGGTAGCGCAGCCGGGCCACCTTGGCCACGTGCCGGGCCAGGTCGCCCATGCGCTCGAGGTCGGCGCTCATCCGCAGCGAGGTGATGATGGTGCGCAGGTCGCCGGCCACGGGCTGCTGCCGGGCCAGCAGGTCAAGGGCGCGTGCGTCGAGCGCCTTCTGTAGGCCGTCCACCGCGTCGTCGGCAGCGATGACCTTCTCGGCCAACTGCAGGTCGGCGTTCATCAGAGCCTCGGTGGCCTCGTTCAGCGCGAGGGCCACCAGGCCGGTCATCTCGATCAGCGTGGCGCCGATCGAGTCGAGCTCTTCGTGGTAGACGTCGCGCATGGATCACTCCTGAAGGGATGGAACGGGGACTAGCCGATACGGTACGGGGTCAGTTGTTCGCCAGGCCACGCCGATGGATGAATCAAACGCAACCCACACGTGAATTCTCGGCGACGGAAGGCGTTGGTGGCCCTCGAGCCTTCGAAACGCCTGGTTTGGCCGCTTACTCTGATCGTGTGCACATATTCGTCGCCTCCGCCTTTCACGTCGCGGCGGCCTCGGCCTCCGCGCTGATAGCGCTGGTGGTGGGGCTCGCGGCGGGCCTGGCGTTCCGCTGGAGCGAGCGTGACCGGTCGCGGCTCGAGTCGCAGCCGGAGCCGCTCGTGCCGCCCGGCGTCGCGGCGGTGCTCCAGGTGCTGCGCTCCTCGGCGGTGCTGCTCGACCCGAGCGACGCCGTGGTCAAGGCCTCGCCGGCCGCGCACGCGATGGGCCTGGTGCGCGGCCAGCGGCTGGTGCCCGAGGAGCTGACCGGGATCGCCCGGCAGGTCCGCCGGGACGGCGAGATACGCCAGGTCGAACTGGAGCTGCAGCGCGGCCCGCTGGGCCAGGACACGCTCGCGGTGTCCGTGCGGGTCGCCCCGCTCGGTGCCCAGCTGGTCCTGGTGCTGGTCGAGGACCGCACCGAGGCCCGCCGGGTGGACGCGGTGCGCCGCGACTTCGTGGCCAACGTCAGCCACGAGCTCAAGACCCCGGTCGGCGCGCTCTCGCTGCTGGCCGAGGCGGTGCTCAGCGCCAGCGACGACCCGGACGCGGTGCGCCGCTTCGCCGGACGGATGCAGAAGGAGGCGCACCGGCTGACCAACCTGGTGCAGGACCTGATCGACCTGTCCCGGGTGCAGGGAGACGACCCGTTGGCCAAGGCGGTCGCGGTGGATCTGGCCGAGGTGGTCGCGGCGGCCCGGGAACGGGTGGCCGAGGTGGCCGAGGCCCGGCAGATAGAGCTGGTGGCCAGCGGCGCCGAGGACGTGCGCGTCCTGGGCGACCTGGGCCAGCTGACCACGGCGATCGGCAATCTGGTGGAGAACGCCGTGAACTACTCACCTGATCGGACCAAAGTGGTGGTCTCGGTCCGGATCGAGGGCGACCTGGCCGAGGTGTCCGTCACCGACCAGGGCGTGGGCATCCCGGACCAGGACCTCAACCGCATCTTCGAGCGCTTCTACCGGGTGGACCCGGCGCGCTCGCGCGTGACCGGCGGCACCGGCCTCGGGCTCGCGATCGTCAAGCACATCGCCGCCACGCACGGCGGCGACGTGTCGGTCTGGAGCGTGGAGGGCGCCGGCTCCACCTTCACCCTGCGGCTGCCGGTGGCCCAAGGCGCCCCGGTGTCCGAGCTCGAACCAACCCACAGCCAACCGATCAGAATCACGACAGGGAGTCGAACGACGTGACCAGGGTGCTGGTAGTCGAGGATGAGGAGTCGTTCAGCGACCCGCTTTCCTACATGCTGCGCAATGAGGGCTTCGAGGTGGCCGTGGCGGCCACCGGACCCGAGGCACTCGACGAGTTCGACCGGCACGGGGCGGACCTGGTGCTGCTCGACCTGATGCTGCCCGGCCTGCCCGGCACCGAGGTCTGCCGGCAACTGAGGACCCGCTCCAGTGTCCCGGTGATCATGCTGACCGCCAAGGACTCCGAGATAGACAAGGTCGTCGGCCTCGAGCTCGGCGCCGACGACTATGTGACCAAGCCGTTCTCCTCGCGCGAGCTGGTCGCCCGGATCCGCGCGGTGCTGCGCCGCCACGGCGGCCAGCCCGAGGAGCTGGAGGACTCGGCGCTCGAGGCCGGGCCGGTCCGGATGGATGTGGAGCGGCACACCGTGAGCGTGGCCGGCAACGGCGTGCAGCTGCCGCTCAAGGAGTTCGAACTGCTGGAGATGCTGCTGCGCAACGCCGGCCGGGTGCTCACCCGGATGCAGCTGATCGACCGGGTCTGGGGCGCCGACTACGTGGGCGACACCAAGACCCTCGACGTGCACGTCAAGCGGCTGCGCGCGAAGATCGAGCCGGACCCGGCGCTGCCGCGCTACCTGGTCACGGTCCGCGGCCTGGGCTACAAGTTCGAGCCGTGAGCCCGCGCGGCGCCGCGGCGCGCCGCACCTGAGAAAGCCGGACGGCCTCCCCGCGGGGAGGCCGTCGTCGTTTCGTCTCGTGCCGTGAGCCGGCCGGGGCCGGCCCGGGCTCAGAGGCTCGAGCTGGGGTTCGGCGTGCCGGAGACGGTCACGTTGGCCGAGGCGCTGCCGGTGGCCGTGGCCGGGGTGCTCGCGGTCGGGATGCCCGGGGAGACCAGCGGCGTGGCGCTGCCCGGCTCGATCGTGGGCAGCGCGGTGGCGGTGGCCGGGCCGTTCGGGTTGTAGGCGGCCCACAGGCCGGCGTTCGGCTGCACCTGCGCGGTCACGGTGGCCTTGCTGCCGTCCGAGAAGGAGTAGACGACCTGGGCGTTCTGCCCGGCCACCACGCCGGGGCCGGTGGCCAGCAGCATCGGCTGGCCCTGCTGGCCGAACTGCACCGAGCGCATGCCGGGGATGGTCACGTCGTCGCCGGCCACCTGGACGCCCGGGGCCACGTTCGAGGCGGCCGCGGCCTGCACGTTCATCGGGTTGCCGTTGACCGTGACCGAGGTCAGCTGGAGCGAGCTGCCCTGGTCCGGGTTGGTGTTGGCGAGCTGCCCGATCACCTCGGCGTTGCCGGTGTTCGAATCGGTCACGACCCACACGTTGCTGATCCACATGTAGCCGGCGGTCGCCATGCCGGAGTCCGGCTTGATCTGGTAGACCTGGGGGTCGGTTCCCGCGGAGCAGGCCGCCAGCACGGGCAGGGCGACCACCAGCAGCGCTCCGCCCAAGGCGGTGCGGTTGCGGCGGCTGCGCAGGATGTTCGAGTGCGAGGCTCGCGGGCTAGGCGCGCTGGAGTGGGGGTTGCTGCTCACGGTGGGTCAGGCTCCTCGCGGTGGCTGCTGTGGTCGCTTTAAGAACGTATTTAGCCACAGCGTACTGACCGCGTTTGACGGCGACTCACCGGGATGCACGTTTACATAGCCGGTGCGGCGTTTCGCGCCCCGGATCGGGTGCGTGCGTGGACGTATGGTACTGATTCGTCCGATTGGGCTCGACCGAAGGGTCGAGCGCCCGCGGACGTCGCCGAACCGGCCGGGCCGGTCCCGCGGCGACCGCGGGCGCGCCACCGATCTGATCTCACTGTGATCGCCTTACCTGTCTCGCCTTACCTGATCGCCCCGAGCGCCGTGACCACGGACGCGGAGAGCAACGCCGCCGCCAGCAGGATGGCCACCACGCCGCGCGGGGTGCCCAGGACCCGGAACGTCCTGGCCAGCCGGCAGCGCCGTCGTACCCATCGCAGCTCGCGGAAGTAGCGCCGCTGGTCCGGCATCAGCTCTCGGGGGTCTAACGGGGCGCGCCACTGCCCCTCGGTGATGGCCGTTCCATCCGGCCAGTGCGCCACGACCGCCGCGTCGGGCTCGTCGCGGGCGCCGTCCCACGACGAGGAATACTCGCTGCTCGAATCCACGAACAATCACCCCACCTAACGAGGGCACAAGTCCAAGCACGCGCTGTACGAGCATTGTGCGCCCGTACGTCGCGCCTGCCCAGAGTGTTGCCGCTCCAGATGCGGCGAAACCCCTCCGCACGCCCCGTTCGGAAGGTGTGAAACGAAGATTCTTGGGCAGCGTGGCGGGCCCGCCACGCCGCGCTGACCAGGGGCGAGTACGCCATCCGCACGGTTGTCAAGTGGGCATCACCTATCTGACCTGGGCAAACGCCCTTCAGAAACCGCTGTGAGCGTGTTATCCTGGTTACCCACGGAAGGGGTACGCATCACATGACGTTCAAGGTTGGCGAGACCGTCGTCTATCCCCACCATGGGGCCGCCCTCATCGAAGCGATCGAGACCCGGATGATCAAGGGTGAGGAGAAGGCCTACCTCAGGCTCCGCGTCGCCCAGGGTGATCTGACCCTCATGGTACCCACCGACAAACTCGAGGATGTCGGCGTCCGCGACGTCGTCGACCAGAACGGGCTCGACCAGGTCTTCGAGGTGCTCCGTGCGGAGTACACCGAGGAGCCCACGAACTGGTCCCGGCGCTACAAGGCCAACCTGGAGAAGCTGGCGTCCGGCAACGTGATCCGGGTCGCCGAGGTCGTGCGCGACCTGTGGCGGCGCGACCGCGAGCGCGGCCTGTCGGCCGGCGAGAAGCGGATGCTGGGCAAGGCCCGGCAGATCCTGGTGAGCGAACTGGCCCTGGCCGAGTGCACCAACGAGGACAAGGCCGAGTCCATCCTGGACGAGGTGCTCGCCTCCCAGGTCGGCCCCGCCGCCACCGCCTGACCCCCGGACCTCCCGCACCACGAGACCATCCGTTGGCACCGTGACCCCACTCCCGACGCCGCGCACGGCCGCGCTCGTTCCCGCGGCCGGCCGCGGTGAACGGCTCGGTCCGGGCGCCCCGAAGGCTCTGCGCTCGATCGGCGGCGAGCCGCTCCTGCGACACGCCGTACGCGGGCTGCTGGCCTCCGACCGGATCGACCTGGTCGTGGTCGCGGCCCCGCCCTCCGGTGAGGGCCTGGCCGAAGTGGCCCGCATCCTCTCCACCCTCCGCTCCGAGGCGGGCGTCTCCGTCGGCGAGGTGCTGATCGTGCCGGGGGGAGCCACCCGGCAGCAGTCGGTCGCCCTCGCGCTCGCGGCCGTACCCGCGGACTTCGACGTCGTACTCGTGCACGACGCCGCACGTGCGCTCACCCCGCCGGCCACCATCGCCGGCGTAGTGGACGCCGTGCGGGCCGGAGCCGACGCGGTCATCCCGGTCCTGCCCGTCGCCGACACGATCAAATCCGTACGTCCGCGCTCTGAGACACCCGAGGCCGCGGCGGCGTACGACACGGTCGGTCAGACGGTCGACCGCAGTTCCCTGCGTGCCGTCCAGACCCCGCAGGGCTTCCGCCGCGATCTGCTCGAACGCGCCCACGCCGCGGCCGGCCACGACGCGACCGACGACGCGGGCCTCGTCGAGGCACTGGGCCTGCCGGTGGCGATGATCCCCGGGCACGTCGAGGCGTTCAAGGTCACCACCCCGTTCGACCTCGTGCTGGCCGAGGCTGTGCTGGCCGCGCGGATCAAGGAGCCCCCGATGCCCGCGATCAACCTGCCCATGGTCGGTATCGGCGTGGATGTGCACGCGTTCGCCACCGAAGCCGACCTCGAGACCGAGCCGCGCCCGCTGCGCCTGGCCGGGCTCGACTGGCCGGGCCAGACCGGCCTGCTCGGCCACTCCGACGCCGACGTGGTCGCCCACGCGGCCTGCAACGCGCTGTTCTCGGCGGCGGGCCTGGGCGACCTCGGCTCCAACTTCGGCACCGACCAGCCCGAGTGGAAGGGCGCCGCCGGCATCGTGCTGCTGGCCGAGGCGGCCCGGCGGGTGCGCGAGTCCGGCCTGCACATCGGCAACATCGCGGTGCAGCTGATCGGCCAGCGCCCCAAGCTCGGCCCGCGCCGCGCCGAGGCGGAGGCCGTGCTCGGCGAGGCGGCCGGCGCGCCGGTCCGGGTGAGCGCGGCCACCACCGACGGGCTGGGCTTCACCGGCCGCGGCGAAGGGCTCACCGCCATCGCCACCGCGATCGTCTTCCCGACCGACTGACGCCGCGTCAGTCGCGGCGCCGCCGCCGGCTCAGCGCCCGAGCTCCCGGCCCTGGCTGCGCTGGATCCGCCCGGCCAGGCACAGCGCCGCCGCGCGTCCGGGGATGCCGCTCACCGCACCGCCGCGCACCGCTCCCGAGCCGCAGACCACGATGTTCGGGTACTGCGTCTCCACGCCCCAGCTGCCCGCCGGATGGTGCCCGCCCGCCCACGGCCAGTCCAGATCGCCGTGGAAGATGTGCCCGCCGGGCATCGCCAGCTGCGCCTCCACGTCCAGCGGGCTGAGCGCCTCGATGCACGGCTCGCCGTTGGCGTCGAGGGCCAGGCACTCCTCGATCGGCTCGGCGAGATGCCGGTTGAGTCCGGCCAGCGCGAGCTGCACGGCCCGCTCCTTCGCACCTTCCTGCCGGAACAGCCGGGCCGGGGTGTGCAGCCCGAACAGGGTGATCGTGTGCAGTCCGGCGCGCGCGGCGTCCGGGCTCAGGATCGTGCGATCCGTCAGCGTGTGGCAGTAAGCCTCGAACGGCAGCGGGTCCGGCAGACGTCCGGCTTCCGAATCCTGATAGGCCTTCGCCAGCGTGTCGGCCGACTCGTCCACGTGGAAGGTCCCGGCGAACGCCTGCTCCGGCGCCATGCCGGACTTGAGCGCGGGCAGCCGGGAGAGGACCAGATTGACCTTCAGCTGGTTGCCCTCTGGCCACTCCGGCGCCGGCTGGCCGAGCAGCTCGGCCAGGATCTGCGGCGCCAGGTTGGCCGCGACGTACCGTGCCTCGATCTGCTGCTCGCCCTCAGCGGTTCGGTAGGTGACGCTCGCGATCCGGCCGTCCGTCTCCACCCGGGTCACCGTCGCGCCGGTCCGGATCCGCGCGCCCGCCTTCAGCACGGCCCGCTCGAGCGAGCCGGTCACCGCGCCCATGCCGCCGATCGGCACGCGCCACTCGCCGGAGTGACTCGCCATCACGTGGTAGAGGAAGCACCGGTTCTGCCGCAGGCTCGGGTCGTGCGCCCAGCTCTGCGTGCCGATCAGCGCGTCGGTCAGGACGACGCCGCGCACCTCGTCGTGCTCGAAGGTGCTCTCGACGATCTCGCCGAGCGGCCGCTCCATGAAGTCGCCCCAGAAGGCCGAGCCGCAGGCCTCGCGCAGCGCCTTCATCAGCACTCCGCGTCCCGGCAGCGGCTCGAGCAGTGTCGGCGCGATCACCCGTCCGGCCTTGCCGATCCGCTCGTAGAAGCGTTGCCAGGCCTGCCAGTCCCGGTCGGAGCCGGTGATGCGGCGGAACGAGTCGACCGTGGCGGAGCCGGGACGCCGCTCGACCAGCAGGCCGTCGGCCCGACCGTCGCGCAGCACCGGGGTGTAGGACGCCACCGGCCGGGACCGCAGCTCGAGGTCGAGCTCCAGGTCGCGTACGACTGCGTACGGCATCAGCGAGACCAGGTACGAGTAGCAGGAGAGGCGCGCCTCGATCCCCGGGAAGAGCTGGTCGCTCACCGCCGCCCCGCCGACCCGGTCGAGCCGCTCGAGCACGGTCACCCGCAGTCCGAACTTGGCCAGATAGGCCGCGGTCACGAGGCCGTTGTGGCCTGCGCCGAGCACTACGACGTCGGTCTGGGCCGGCGCGCGATACCGCCCGGTCGCGGTTTCGGCCATGTGCTCTCCCGTCGAACGGTACCCGGCCCAGCCAAAACCCCGGCCGGAACATCAGCATACGGTCGGTTCCGGGGTGGATCGAGGCCTTACCTGAAGTTATATGCCCCGGCACGCCGCGATGAACGCGTTTGACCCGGTCGTCGCGTCGCCGAATCGGCCCACTTCGTCTCTCAACGCGAGGCGCCGAAGCGGTGACGATCGTGCTCGCCGCCGGCACCGCCGCCCCCAGCCCCTTCAGCCGCCGCCACACCGCCGCCCGCAGCCGCGTCGGCTCCGACGGAATGCGATCGACCAGCACCAGCGACCCGGTCGCCGACAGCACGCAGTGCGGCAGCAGCGCGATGGGCGACACTCGGCTGCATGGCAGCAGCAACTGATCGATCATCAGCCCACGGCACCCTCCATCACGTCGAGCTCTGGGTCCCCGACCTGAGCCGAGCCGTCCGCGGCTTCGGCTGGCTCCTCGCCGAACTCGGCTACGAGCAGTACCAGGACTGGCCGGATGGAAGAAGCTGGCGCAAAGGCGCGACCTACATCGTCGTCGAAGCATCCCCCGCCCGCACGGCCGAAACCCACGACCGCCGCCGCCCCGGCCTGAACCACCTCGCGTTCCACATCCGCGACCGCGCCACCCTCGACGCCCTCGTCGCAATAGCCCCCGAGCACGGCTGGTCGCTGATGTTCCAAGACAGCCACCCCTACGCGGGCGGCGAACAACACGAGGCGGGCTATCTAGAGGACGAGGACGGCTTCGAGGTAGAACTCGTGGTCGTCCGCGACGAAGAAGGCTGATGGGTGGGTGGCCACGTTCACCATCCCGGCCGGAGCAACCGGGTTCACCGACCGCAGCGCCTACCCGCGCTGCCTTGCCGTTACGGCGTCAGCGTGGTGAGTCACGCGACGACGCCGGGACCTCTCGCCGAGGGTGACCGCTGCCGCCATCAACGGAACATATACGCACATGTGCAGGAGAAGGGACTTCATCACGTGGTCGTGAAACGTCAGCACTGAGAGAAAGATCCCCACGAGACCTGCCACGTATACAACGACCACGTTGACGGCAAAGAAAATCGGCAGCGACTGCGCCCGCATCCATCTGGTCATGTCAGCATGATGGCAACCCTGTCACTGCCACGCCAGCGGTATGCGCAACCACTCCGATGCGAGCTCGGCGCAAAATCGAACAGAACAGGCCATACCCACCGGCGTTCAGATGAAGGGGCCGTCGAGAACCTCGTATTCGCACCAGTCCCCGATGACGTACTGCTTGGAGTACTCGAAGGTCGCGGTCCGGTCGGCGGCAGGCCTGCGTGGCAGGTGCAGCCGGACTCCGGTGATGACACCGTCCTCGAACCCGCCGAATCGTGCGAAGAACTCCGTGCGGGTGTCCGCGGTGAGCCGGGTAGCGGTCATCTTCGGGCCACCTCGGCCTTCCCTCTGCCGATACATGCGCTGCTCGACTCGTCCTCGGCGGTGTACTCCGCCGACTGACCTGAGATCTCCGGTGATTCTCGTTGGGAGCCGACGGGGGGACTCGAACCCCCAACCACCTGTTTACAAGACAGGTGCGCTGCCAATTGCGCCACGCCGGCCGGTGCCGGGCGACGTGGGGCGCCGCTGCCGGACGCTGCCATGGTACCGGGCGGGGCGGGTGGGGGACAGCGGATTGGGGAGTTGGGAGGGCTGGGGCTCTTGGCAAAAGGATCGTAAGACTATACGGTCGGACGAGGTCCTGTCTGCTCAACCGCTGTGTGCGACTGCTCGGGCGGGGCCATGGCCTTCCAACTCGGATCGTCCGGCACGTTCCTGCCGGTTGAAAGGGTGTATCCCACCATGGCTGGTGTTATCTACGAAGCTGCATCGTGCATCTACCCGGGCGCCGAGCGCCCGGCTGTCGATCAGCTCAACCTCGACATCCAGGACGGCGAGTTCCTCGTGCTCGTCGGCCCGTCCGGATGCGGCAAGTCCACCTCCCTGCGCATGCTCGCGGGCCTCGAGGAGGTCACCTCCGGCGAGATCCGCATCGGCGAGCGGGACGTGACGAACCTGCCGCCGAAGGACCGCGACATCGCGATGGTCTTCCAGAACTACGCGCTCTACCCGCACATGACCGTGGCCGACAACATGGGCTTCGCGCTCAAGATCGCGGGCGTGCCGAAGGCGGAGATCCGCACCAAGGTCGAAGAGGCCGCGAAGCTCCTCGAGCTGAGCGAGTACCTCGGCCGCAAGCCGAAGGCCCTGTCCGGCGGTCAGCGCCAGCGCGTCGCGATGGGCCGCGCCATCGTGCGTGAGCCCAAGGTCTTCCTCATGGACGAGCCGCTGTCGAACCTCGACGCGAAGCTGCGTGTGCAGACCCGTACGCAGATCGCCTCGCTCCAGCGCCGTCTGGGCATCACCACCGTCTACGTCACGCACGACCAGGTCGAGGCCATGACCATGGGCGACCGCGTCGCGGTGCTCAAGGACGGCCTGCTGCAGCAGTGCGACACCCCGCGCCACATGTACGAGCGGCCGGCCAACGTCTTCGTGGCCGGATTCATCGGCTCCCCGGCGATGAACCTGATCGAGGCCCCGATCGTCGACGGCGGCGTGGACTTCGACGGCGCCATCGTCCCGGTGGACCGCGCGGTCCTGGGCCGGGCCGAGGGCGGCACGGTCACCGTGGGTGTGCGGCCGGAGTCCTTCGACCTCGTCGCCGACGGTTCCCGCGGCGTCAAGGTCCAGGTCAACGTCGTGGAAGAGCTCGGCGCCGACGCGTTCGCCTACGGCACCGCCAAGGCCAACGGCAAGGACGTCGACGTCATCGTCCGCGTGGACGCGCGCAACACTCCGGCCAAGGGCGAGGACCTGTACGTGGTGCCGAAGGCGGGCGAGACGCACGTCTTCTCGACCACGACCGGGCAGCGCATCTCCGACTAAGCGCAGCCAGACGTAAGAGCGGCGCCTCCCGATCGGTCATCGATCGGGAGGCGCCGCTCTTTGCTTCGTCAGCGGATCGCCGGCGGGCCTGCGCGGCCGCGCGGCTAGAGCCGGCCGGCCCGCCGGCGGCGCTGGGCCACCTCGTAGAGCGCGATGGCTGCGGCCACGCCCGCGTTGAGCGACTCGGTCGCCGCGGCGATCGGGATACGCACCGTCAGGTCGCAGGTCTGCTGCACCAGCCGGGACAGGCCCTTGCCCTCCGAGCCGATCACGAGCGCCAGCGGGTCCGAGCCGGCCTCCAGGTCGGCCAGGTCCACCGTGCCGTTCGCGGCCAGGCCGACCACGACCAGGCCCTGCTTCTGGTACGACTCGAGCGTCCGGGTCAGGTTTCCGGCCTGGGCCACCGGGACGCGCGCGGCGGCACCGGCGGAGGTCTTCCACGCACCGGCGGTCATTCCGGCGCTGCGACGCTCCGGGATGACGACGCCCTGCGCGCCGAACGCGGCGGCGGAACGGATCACGGCGCCGAGGTTGCGCGGGTCGGTGACGCCGTCGAGGGCGACGATCAGCGGGGTCTCGGCGGCGTCCTCGGCCTGCCGCAGCAGGTCGTCCGGGTGCGCGTAGGAGTACTGCGGGATCTGCAGCGCGACGCCCTGGTGGATGGCGCCGTCGGTGAGCCGGTCCACCTCCTGGCGGGAGACCTCGAGCACGGGCAGGCCGCGCTGGGTGGCCAGGGTGATCGACTCGCGCACCCGGTCGTCGATGTCGATCATCGCGGCGACGTACAGCGTGGTCGCCGGGATCTGCGCGCGCAGCGCCTCGACCACCGAGTTGCGGCCCGCGATCAGCTCGCTGATCTGCCGGTTCGCCTTGTACGGGACCTTCGGGCGGGCGGGGCCGCGGCCACCGCTGCCGGTGCCCTGGGCGCGGCGGGTCGCCGAGGCGGCCCGCTTGGCCGCGGGGTGCTTGGCCCGGTCCACCGCCTTCGGCGTCGGGCCCTTGCCCTCGAGGCCCTGCTTGCGCTGCCCGCCCGAGCCCTTCATCGCGCCCTTGCGCGAGGATCCTGCCTTGTTGCCGCGTCCACCGAGGCCGCCGCCCTTACCGCCTGCCATGTCAGCGGCCTTTCTGTTATTCGTGTTCCGTTTTCGGATGGTCTGATCAGGTGAGGGTCCACCGCGGCCCGGCCGGGGTGTCCTCGATCTGCACGCCGGCCGCGCCGAGCGAGGCCCGGATCTCGTCGGCCGCCGTGAAGTCCTTGCGGGCGCGCGCCGCCTGCCGCTGCTCGAGCGCGACGGCGACCAGCTTGCCGATCGTCTCGCGCAGCTCGGCCGCGTCGTCCTGGTCGGCCTCGCCGGCCCACGGCTCGCTGAACGGGTCGAGGCCGAGCACGCGCAGCATCGCCAGCGTCTCGGCCAGCCGCGCGGCGACGGTCTCCTTGTCCCCGTCGGCGAGCGCGACATTCCCGGCTCGCACGGTCTGGTGCAGCACCGCTATCGCCTGCGGGACGCCGAGGTCGTCGTCCATGGCCTCGGCGAACGCGTCCAGCACCTGGTCGTTCGCCGCGACCGGGCCGGCCAGCTCCACCGCGCGGGTGAGGAACTGCTCGATCCGAGCGTACGCCGTGCCCGCCTCCTCGATCGCCTCCTCAGAGTATTCGATCATGGAGCGGTAGTGCGGATTGACCAGGTAGTAGCGCAGCACGACCGGCCGGTGCCGCTTGGCCACCTCTTCGACGAGCAGCGCGTTGCCGAGCGACTTGCCCATCTTCAGGTTCTTGACCGTCACCCAGGCGTTGTGCAGCCAGTACTGGGCGAACGCGTCGCCGACGCCCTTGGACTGGGCGATCTCGTTCTCGTGGTGCGGGAAGATCAGGTCGAGGCCGCCGCCGTGGATGTCGAAGGCGGTGCCGAGGTACTTGTGCGTCATCGCCGAGCACTCGAGGTGCCAGCCGGGCCGGCCCGGGCCCCAGGGGCTGTCCCAGAACGGCTCGCCCGGCTTCGCGCCCTTCCACAGGGTGAAGTCGCGCGGGTCCCGCTTGGCGTTCTTCGGGTCGGCGTCGTCGGCGCTGAGCATGTCGCCGAGGCGCTGGTTGGACAGGGCGCCGTACTCGGGGAACGAGCGCACGTCGTAGTAGACGTCGCCGCCGGCGGCGTAGGCGTGACCGCGTTCGATCAGGTCCGCGGTCATCGCGATCATCTCGGGGATGTGGCCGGTGGCGCGCGGCTCGACGCTCGGCGGGAGGCAGCCGAGCAGGGTGTAGGCCTTGGTGGCCTCCCGCTCGTACCTGCTGGCCACCCGCCAGTACTCGACCTCCTGCTCCGCGGCCTTCCTGAGGATCTTGTCGTCGATGTCGGTGACGTTGCGGCAGTAGGTGACTTCGAACCCGCGGTAGGTGAGCCAGCGCGCGAGCACGTCGAATGCGACACCGAAACGGATGTGCCCGATGTGGGGCGCGCCCTGGACAGTCAGCCCGCAGCCGTAGATCGAGACCTTGCCCGGGGTGAGGGGCACGAAGTCGCGAACGCTGCGCGTGGCGGTGTCATAAAGGCGGAGAGTCACAGTGACAAGGCTACCGGGAGATCACGGCTGCTCTCGCTCGAAATGGCTAAGGCAGCCGGTACTGGTTGTCCGCGGTGCGCACGGCCAGACCGTCGGCGATCAGGCCCTGCAGAGCGCGCCCGCGCTGGGCTTCGTCGGGCCAGGCCGTGAACAGCGCGTCCGCCTCCACCGGGGCGTGCGCCGCGCGGAGTACGGCGAGCAGCGCGCCGCGGCACTGGCGGTCGGTGCCGGTGTACGTCTGGCCGCGACGGGCCGGGCCGACGTGCTCGGGGTAGCCGGAGTCGCGCCATTTGCACAGCTCGGCGACCGGGCACTGCTCGCATCGCGGGGTCTTCGCGGTGCAGACCAGCGCGCCGAGCTCCATCGAGGCCGCCGCCCAGGCCGCGGCGTCGGAGGCCTGCTCGGGCAGTATCCGCCGGGCCAGTTCGCGCTCGGCGGCGCTGACCGCGGTGGCCGGGTACTGGGCGCCGGAGTACGCGCGGGCCAGCACCCGGCGCACGTTCGTGTCGAGGACGGCGTGCCTGCGGCCGTAGGCGAAGGAGGCGACCGCCGCCGCGGTGTAGTCGCCGATGCCCGGCAGAGCCCGTAGTTCGTCGTAGTCCGACGGAACGACGCCGCCGTGCCGCTGCGCGATCGCGGTCGCGGCCCCGTGCAGCCTCAGCGCGCGGCGCGGGTAGCCGAGCCGCCCCCAGGCGCGCACGGCCTCACCGCTCGCCTCCGCGGCCAGGTCGCCCGGCTCGGGCCAGCGGGTGAGCCAGACCTCGTATACCGGCAGGACGCGCGAGACCGGGGTCTGCTGCAGCATGAATTCACTGACCAACACGCCCCAGGCACCTGCTTCGGGCCGACGCCACGGCAGGTCCCGCTGGTTCTGCCGGTACCATCCGACAGTGAGTTCGATCACGGACATGACCACATTGTCCCATTGTCGAACACGCTGGCTGAACAATCCTTCGTAGTGTGTCCTCGATGCCTTAAGGTGACGTCCCGTGGGTACCTTCCGCAACCCGGTGGGTCCGCTGCCTTCTTCTGTTTACTGGCGGCGGCGTCTCGTGGTGCTCGGAGTCCCGCTCTTCATCATCCTGTTGATCGCCTATGCCTGCAGCGGAACCTCCGGCAACCCGCAGAGCACGTCCGGCGCCATAGGGGCACAGTCCAGCGCGACCCCGAGCGGCGGCGCCGTGATCACCCCGGCCCCGGGCGAGACGCAGTCCGGCCCGCCCGAGGGTTCTTATCCGGGCGGCGGCCCCGGCGGAGGCAATGGCGGGTCCAACGGTGCGGCCGGCGGCGCGACCGGAACCGCCGGCGCGACGGGCTCGGCCGCGGCCGGTTCGGTCGGCGGCGCCGCGGGTGGCACGGGCGGCGGCGGAGGCAGCGGCTGCGCACTGACGCTGACCCTCGCGCTGGACCGCACCTCGGCCTCGGGGCCGGTCACCTACCCGGCGGGTACGTTCCCGACCTTCAAGATCACCGGCACCGACTCCGGCTCGGCCAACTGCACCGTCGACGTCTCCGGGCGCTCGCTCGTGATCACGGTCGCGGCTCAGGGTTCGAGTACGCCGAAGTGGAGTTCGGCGACCTGTTCCGGCGCCGGCGATCTGCGCGTGCTCGGCCCGTCCGACTCGCAGACGTTCCCGGTGCAGTGGAAGCGCTGGGAGTCGCAGGGGCAGACGTGCCCGGTCTCGAAGCTGCCGACGGTCCCGCCGGGCAGTTACACGGTGAGCGTGTCGGTGGACGGCGTCTCGGCCACGCCCGTCTCGTTCGTGCTCGCCTGATCCCGGCGAGCAGAGCGGAATCGGCCGACCGGAACCAGCCGGCCTGGATCAGCCGACCGGAATCAGCAGGCGGAACCAGCCGACCGGAATCAGACGTAGCGCTCGAGGATCGAGGACTCGGCCAGCCGGGACAGGCCCTCGCGCACGGTGCGGGCGCGGGTCTCGCCGACGCCTTCGACCGCCTGCAGATCGGCCACGGAGGCGGCCAGCAGCTTCTGCAGCCCGCCGAAGTGCTCGACCAGCCGGTCGATGACGGTGTTGGGCAGCCGCGGCACCTTGGCCAGCAGCCGGAAGCCGCGCGGCGAGGCGGCGGAGTCCAGGGACTCGGCGCTGCCGGAGAAGCCCAGCGCGCGGGCCACGGCGGTGAGCTCCAGCAGTTCGGTGCGGTCGAGCGCGTCGAGGTCGGCGAGGGTCTCCGGCACGGTGCGCGACTTGCGGCCGCTGCGCTCGATCAGGTAGTCCCGGGCGACGAGCTCGCGGTCCGTGTCCACGCCCGCGACCAGCTCGTCGAGCTGCAGCTCGAGCAGCCGGCCGTCCACGCCGAGCTGGACCACGTAGCCCTCGATCTCGACCGCGATCCGCCGCACCATCTCCAGCCGCTGCGCCACCTGAGCGACGTCGCGGACGGTGACCAGGTCCTCGATCTCCAGCGCGGAGAGCGTGCCGGCCACCTCGTCGAGGCGCAGTTTGTAGCGCTCGAGCGTGGCCAGGGCCTGATTGGCCTTGGACAGGATGGTGCCGGAGTCCTCCAGCACGGTGCGCCGGCCCTGGTGGTAGAGCGCGATCAGCTGCATCGACTGGCTGACCGAGACCACCGGGTACCCGGTCTGCTTATTCACCCGTTCGGCCGTACGGTGCCGGGTTCCGGTCTCCACCGTGGCGATCGCCGGGTCCGGCACCAGCTGCACCCCGGCGCGCAGGATCCGGGAGCCGTCCTTGGTGAGCACGACCGCGCCGTCCATCTTCGACAGCTCGCGCACCCGGGTGGCCGAGAACTCCACGTCCAGCACGAACCCGCCGGTGCAGATCGACTCCACCATCTTGTCGAAGCCGAGCACGATCAGCGCTCCGGTGCGCCCGCGCAGAATGCGCTCAAGGCCCTCGCGCAGCGCGGTGCCGGGGGCCAGTGCCGCCAGCGTCATGCGCTGCGAGTCCTGGCCCGCGGGGTCGTTGGCTGCCATGCTCGACGCTCCGTCGCTTTCGGGCTTTTGTGCGGATAGGTGCCGCGAGAATCGGTGATCCTGTGTGGATTCTACCGGCTGATCATCTGATTCCGCGGGCCGGAGTCCGCTGCGCGCCCCCTCGGCGCCCCGTCCGCCGGAGCGGTCAGGTCGTGCAGGGCCACGAGCGCGTCGGCGATGTCGGAGACCTCGATCACCCGCATCCCCTCCGGGGCCTTGGGCGCCTCGCCGCCCGGCGCCGGCCGCGGCACCAGGCCGATGCGGAAGCCGAGCCGGGCCGCCTCGGACAGTCGGCGGCCGAGACCGGAGACCGGCCGCACCTCGCCGGCCAGGCCCAGCTCGCCGAACGCGGCCACCGTCGGCGGCAGCGGCGCGTCGATCGCGGCCGTGGTCATGGCCAGTGCCACGGCCAAATCCGCCGCCGGATCCACCAGCCGCACCCCGCCCACGGTCGCGGCGAACACGTCGTTCTTGGCCAGCGGCACCCGGCCGCGGCGTTCCAGCACGGCCATCACCATCGAGACCCGCGAGCCGTCGAGGCCGGAATTGGCCCGGCGCGGCTGCGGCAGCGGCGAGGGCGCCACCAGCGCCTGCACCTCGCACACCAGCGGCCGGCGGCCCTCGAGCGTGACGGTGACGCAGGTGCCCGGCACCGCCTCGCTGCGCTGGGAGAGGAAGAGCCCTGACGGGTCGGGCAGGCCCTTGATGCCGGACTCGCGCATCTCGAAGCAGCCGATCTCGTCGGTCGGGCCGTAGCGGTTCTTGACCGCCCGCACGATCCGCAGGGTGGAGTGGCGGTCGCCCTCGAACTGCAGCACCACGTCCACCAGGTGCTCGAGCACGCGCGGGCCGGCGATGTTGCCGTCCTTGGTGACGTGCCCGACCAGGATGGTGGCCAGGTCCCGCTCCTTGGCCACCCGGATCAGCGCGGCGCACACCTCGCGTACCTGGGTGATGCCGCCGGCCACGCCGTCCACCTCGGCCGAGGCGACCGTCTGGACCGAGTCCAGGATCAGCAGGCCCGGGTCGACCGTCTCGATCTGGCCGAGGACGGCGGCCAGATCCGTCTCCGCGGCCAGGTACAGCTCCTCGTGCAGCGCGCCGATCCGGTCCGCGCGCACCCGCACCTGGGCCGTCGACTCCTCGCCGGTGATCACGAGGGCCGGGCGGGCCGAGCCGGGCCGCCCGCGCGCGGCGTACGCGGCGGCCACCTCGAGCAGTAGCGTGGACTTGCCGACGCCGGGCTCCCCGGCCAGCAGCACCACCGCGCCCGGCACCAGGCCGCCGCCGAGCACCCGGTCGAGCTCGTCCACGCCGGTCGGCCGGGCCTTGGCCATGGTCGCGTCCACCTGCGCGATCGGACGCGCGGGGGCGCTGACCGGGCCGGCCTTGACGGTGCGCGGCTTGGGCACGCCGAGCTCCTCCAAGGTGCCCCAGGCCTGGCACTCCGGGCAGCGGCCGAGCCATTTGACCGTGGTGGCCCCGCATTCCGCGCAGCGGTAGCCGGGACGGGCGGATTTGGTCGAGTTGGCCATGGCCGACACGGTAGCGGCAGCCGCCGACACGGCGCCGGACGGCCCGGCACGTGGCGGGGCGAGGCCGAATTTTTCCGGCATTTGCGGATCTTCGCGGCGAAGGGTCGTAACAGTTCGTACCGCTCAGTGGATTTCCAAACTCCCGATGGCCTAGCGTCCTGTGCCGTGAGCGACCGGGATTTGGTAGCCGCCCTGCGGGCGGGGGACCGGCTTGCCGCCGGGCAGGTCTACGACATATACGGCACGAGGCTATACGCGTACTGCCATGAGCTGCTCGCCGACCCGAAGCTGTCCGCGGACGCGCTTCGGGACACTTTCATCGTGGCGGTCAACCGGGTCCGCGGACTGGCCGACCCGGAGGAGTTCGGCGCCTGGCTCTACGCGCTCGCCCGCAACGAGTGCGTCCGGGTCGGGGTGAGCGACGACGCCCCGGCCGACGCCGCCGGCGCGGCCCGCGGCGACCGGCTGGCCCGGCTCGCGCTGGACTGCTACTCGATGCTCGAGCCGGAGAACCGCGAGCTGCTCGACCTGGCCTTCCGGCACCGCCTGGTGGACGCCGACCTGGCGCTGGTGCTCGGCCAGAGCGAGGCGCAGATCTCCAGCCGGGTGACGCAGGCCCAGGGCGATCTCGAGACCGCGCTGCTGGTGGTGCTGGCCGCGCGCACCGGCGACCCGAAGTGCCCCGACGCCTCGGACTTCGGCCGCCGCTTCGACGAGATCGACGGCAAGGGCGTGACGCACTGGCTGCAGGCCGCGAGCCGCCACGTCGAGCGGTGCGCCATCTGCGGCGACGCGGTGCGCAACCGCCGTCCGCTGCGCCTGTTCGAGGAGCTGCCGCACTCGTTCATGCCGCCCGGCGTGCGCTCCCGGGTGCTCGAGGCGCTGCGCGACCCGGCCGGCTCGGCCTTCGCCGAGCAGATCGCCGATCGCGCCGGCCGCTTCGACGAGGCCGGCTTCCCGACCGGCGGCAGCGCGAAGGTCTCGAACGGCCGCAAGTGGATCATGCCCGCGGTCATCGTGGGAGCGGTGGTCTGCGGTGTGGGCGTCTTCATGTGGATGACCCACGGAAGCGCTCCGGCCGCTACGGCGGACACGGTCACGACGACCAGCAGCGCGACGGCGGGTGTGCAGAGCACGGATGCCTCGGCGTCGGCGGGCGCGAGTGACAGCGCCAGCGCCAGTGC
The DNA here is from genome assembly GCF_000504285.1 of Actinospica robiniae DSM 44927. Taxonomy (NCBI): domain Bacteria; kingdom Bacillati; phylum Actinomycetota; class Actinomycetes; order Catenulisporales; family Actinospicaceae; genus Actinospica; species Actinospica robiniae. Next base: position 6,201,895 of record NZ_KI632511.1, read on the forward strand.
CAGCGCGTCTCTCTCGCCGTCCGCGAGCGCGTCCACCTCGGCGGCGGGGACCGGGAACCAGAACCAGAACCCGGGCACGCAGCAGAGCTCGCCTCCGCCGGTCAAGCAGACTTCGCCGAGCCAGAAACCGACCACTCCGAAGCCATCCCACTCTACGAGTACGCCTGCTGCGCCGCCGTCATCGAGCAGCGCTTCGGCTTCGGCGAGTGCTTCGCCGAGTACCTCAGGGAGCGCATCCGCGTCACCTCCGTGAGTCGTATTTGCCGAACATAGGGGAAAAGCCGGAGGTGACGCCTCCATCGGGTCTTTCACCCGAACTGATGAGGCGTCACCGCGGCCCCGGTCACTCATGCGGGTGATAGCCGGTTAATACGTACCCGTATGCACACGCCTCCGCCTAGCGTCGGTCGGGTGAACGCTGACACTACTGGTGGGGGGCGTGCCCTCCGCGGCGGCGTGCTCGGCGGGACGGCGGGCGACGGGTGGGGGCGCGCCGCCGCCTACGACGCCTACGCCGACGGACTGCACACCTACGCGCTCTGGTACCTGCGCGACCACGACGCCGCTGCCGACGCCCTCTACTGCGCCTTCGCCGCGGCGGACCGCAACCACACCACCCTCCAGCAGCCCGAGCAGATCCAGCCGTGGCTCTACGCGCTGCTGCGCCGGGAGTGCCGGCTGCGCGCCGGGGAGGGCGACGCGCCGACGCCGGTCTCCGGGCGGCTGCGGCCGAAGGCGGACGGACTCGGCGACTCGGGCGTGGGCGCTTCGCTGCTGCAGCTCGAGGGCAATCTGCGCCGGGCCGAGTTCCACTCCCTGGCCTGGTCCGAAGCCGAAGGGCTGGCGCCGGCGCACCGCGAGGTGCTCGAGCTGACCATCCGGCACGGGCTCGACAGCCGCGGGCTCGCGCTCGTCCTCGGCCTGCGCGAGGGGGCGGCCGGCCTGGCCTCCACCCGCGGGTTCGGGTTGCTGGCGGACGCCTGGCGGGAGCTCGAGCGGTCGCTGGCCGCGGCAGCCGTGGCCGGGTCCGGGCGGGACAACTGCGCCCAGCTCGCCGAGCTCACCTTCGGCTGGAGCGGCAAGCTCAACGCGACGCTGCGTGCCCCGCTGACCGAGCACGTGGACCGCTGCTCGCGCTGCCAGCACTACCTGCACACGGTCATCGGCACGCCGTCCGCGCCGACGATCCTGCCATTCGTCGCCGCACCGCGCGCGCTGCGGGATCTGCTGCTCGGCGAGCTCGCCGACGCGGACGCGGCGCAGACGGCGGGCGTGGATCTGATCGCGCTCGGCCGACGCTGCGGGTCGTTCGGGTCCGAGGGCTTCCCGGCCCGCGTAGACCTTTCGCAGAACTCCACGACGGCCGCCGCGGGGACGGGCGGCGGGTCGGCGCGCCCGCCTCGACGGCGGCAGGCGTCGGCACGCCTGCACCGGACCCCGCGTGCGGGCGGTGCGGGCGTGCCGACCGGCGCCGCTCGTCCCGCCGCCGCGCCGGAGGCGGCCCGGAGCGAGCAGCAGGCCAAGCCGGAAGCCGCGCGCAGCGCCGCGACCGCGTCGAGCGGGCCGGCCGCCGCGAACTCCCCGAGCCCGACGAGTGCCGTCCGGCCGACGGCGCGCACCGAGCGCCCGGTCCTGCGGGTGCCTCCGCGCGTGCCCGAGGCGGAAGACCTCTTTCGTGCCCGCGGCAGCTGGGCCGAGCGCGTCCTGCCCCCGCAGATCGCCGCGGCAGCGGCGGCCGCGGAGGATTCGCTGTGGCGGCCCGAGCCGGCGGCCGAGTTCATCCAGACCCCGTCCGGGCGCTTCGCCACGCGCACGCCGCTGCCGCCGCGCCCGCCCCGGCCGCAGACCGCGTCGTCCGCGCCGGCCTCGTCCGCCTCGAGGCCCGCGCAACCCGTGCCCGGTGACGCCGCGTCCGCGGCCGAGGTGAGCCGGCTGCCGCGCTACGCGCGCGGCAACAGCCGGCCCGCCGGTGCGCGGGCGCGGCACAAGGCCAGGCCCATGCGCCAGGCCGTCGTCTCGGCCATGGCGCTCGGGGCGATCGGCGCCGTCGCGGCCACCGCCGCGGCGCTGCTCGGCAGCGGCGGGGACCCGCAGGCGAAGACCATCGCCCTCGAGAACACGCAGCCCAACGAGGTCGTCGGCGGCGCGCAGACCCCGGCGGGCCGGCAGCCGACCCAGGACCGGCTGTCGGTGACCGTCACCACGGCCGGCGGGGGCGCCGCGGCGCAAGCCACCGGGCTCGGCTCGCCGCTCGGCACGGGTTCCTCGGCCGCCGTGAGCTCGCCGACCGTCGCGGCCTCGGGCGGGTTCTTCGTCTCGGTGAACCAGCGCGACGGCGACCCGTATAGCGTGCAGATCCTGCTGCGCAACGCCGGGACCACGCCGCTGAAGTGGTCGGCCTCGCCGGACGTGTCCTGGCTGACGCTCAGTCAGCGCTCGGGCACGCTCGCGCCGGGAGCGAGCCTCGCCGTCACGGCCACGGCCACCTCGGCCGCGCCGAGCGGGCAGTGGGTCGCGCACATCACCTTCCAGCCCGGCGGAATCCTCGTCACGGTGCACGGAGGGGTCGCGGCCCCGCCGTCGTCCGCAGCGTCGTCCGCAGCGGCGTCTGCATCCGCGCCCGCATCCGCGTCCGCATCGAGCACGCCGACGGTCGCCCCCAGCAGCAGCTCTCCGTCCTCCGCCCCCACGTCGCCGTCCTCCACTGCGAGCACGACACCGTCGACGCCCAGCGCGCCGCCGGCTTCGTCCACCACGGCGGCAGCCGGCGATTCCGCGACACCGAGTCAGACCGGCGGCGGTGCGACGGCGAGCGCATCGGCCTCGTCCACGAGGATCCGCAGGCCGGCGCCGTCGCGGACGGCCTCACGTCACGCGGCCACCCGGTAGAGCACGAAGATGCCGCCCTTGGCCACCTGCTCGGCCGGGAACCCGGCCGGCAGAGTTTCGTCGGCGATCAGCAGCACCCAGCCGACGTGATAGCGGGTCAGCAACGCCGCGCGCTCGGCCGGGGCGGTGTTCGCGCTGAGCATCGTCTTCATGGCGTCGGCACGGACGTCGTCCTCGGCCTCGCTGAGCTCCGGCAGGTACCACGGGCTCGACACGTTGTACGCGCCGTGCGCCGCGATCTCCATCTGCGACAGCTGCACGTCCGCTAGCGCCACGTCGGTCGGCTTGAGGTAGTGCTCGAGCCAGTCCTCGTGCGGGATCGCCTCGACGCCGGGATGCGCGCCTATCACGTCGGCGACGTCCGTGTTCAGCGGAGCCGGCAGCACGAGCAGCAGCGTCCCGGACTGCGCCCACAGGCCCAGAGCGGTCGCCAGGGCCACCGGCACGCCCCACGCGAACCGCAGCCGGCCGCCGCGCGGCAGCTCCGCGACGTGCACGGCGAGGGCCACCTGTACGGTGAACATCAGCATCGGCCAGCTGCGGCCGAAGGACCAGTGGCCGCCCAGCCAGCCGAGCACGACCACCGCGCCGATGCCGGCGAACATCAGCACCAGCACGTCCGTCTGCGACCGGCGCAAACGCAGCGCGAGCGCCAGCAGGCCGGGCAACGCCAGCAGATACCACGTGTCGATGTGCTGGTAGAGCACATGATGGATCGGGTCGAGCAGGTGCAGCTGGCCCTGACCGACAGACCACAGGTGGTAGTACGGCCAGATCAGGATCACGATCGTGCACACGGCGAGGCCGAGTAACAGTGCGCGGATAACGCGTCGGTCGCGCACGTCGCGGTGGCGCGCGGCAAGGATCGCCACGCAGCCGACGCATGCGCTCAGTCCGGTGAACTGATGCACCAACAGAAGCGCGCCGAGAAGGGCGCCGAGGCCCGCCATCAGCCGCCAGCGCAGCTCGGAACCGTTGAGCCAGGCCCACAGGTGCAGCGCCAGCGCCGTGCCGATCGTGCACGGATACGCCACGCAGTCGCACAGCGAGTCCAGCGACAGGAAGCCGCTGAAGCAGAAAGCCGTCGTGCCCCACCACAGCAGCAGACCGATCAGCGCCAGCGGCGGCGCCCACACGGCCGGAGTCAGGGTACGGACGAAGCGGTAGAGGCCCGACAGCAGCAGCAGGCCGTTGGCGAGCATGGCGAAGCGGTAGAGCGAGATCGCGCTGAGGCCGAAAGGCTTGCCCAGCAACGCCAGTGTGACCGTGTAAGGGCTGTAGTACGCACTGCCGCCGCCCACGTCGACCACTGGATTGCCCGGGTGCAGCGGGTTCGCGAGCAGCCGCCGCAGCACGGAGATGTGCAGCGTCAGGTCGTCGCCCCACGGCATCGGCCGCATCACGGCCAGCAGCAGGGCGACCAGCACCGCGCAGGCGACGACGTACGGCCGCTCCCGCGCGAAGAAACCGGCGACCCGAGCTGCTATTCGCGGCCTGCGAGGTACCCCGCCGTCGTCGGACCCGCCGCCCCGGCCGGCGGCTTCGGCCGAGGGCGGCTGGAGCGTGGTGGTCACGGCGGCGATCCCATCGGAGCGTCGGGTGCGGACGCCGCCGGGCGCGGAAGCGGCGCGGTGCGGCGCGGGTTCCGGGAGCGTCCTGGATCTCGGCAGCGTACTACCGGCGCCGGCGCCTGCCGCGTCCGCCTCGGTCTCCGCCTCGTCGCCGAGGGCGCCCGCCTCCCGCATGCCGCTCCTTCCGCCGATCAGGACTCGGGATCGGCCGGGTGCATCGCCAGCGGACGCGGCTTGGCCGCCAGGTGTGCCTGGCAGAACTCGGCCAGCATGTCGTAGGCGGTCGCGCCGATCAGCTCGGTCAGCTCCGGCCGGTAGGAGACGTAGACCGGGTCGAAGGCGGTGTGTGCCTCGGTGTTGCCGGTGCACCACCAGTTCAGGTCGTGGCCGCCGGGACCCCAGCCGCGGCGGTCGTACTCGCCGATGGTCACCTGCAGCACGCGGGTCTCGTCGGTCCGGTCGATCCAGTCGTAGGTGCGCCGGATCGGCAGCTGCCAGCACACGTCCGGCTTGGTCTCCAGCGGGTGGCGACCCTCCCGCAGGGCCAGGGCGTGCAGCGCGCAGCCCGCGCCGCCGGAGAAGCCCGGCCGGTTCAGGAAGATGCAGGCGCCCTCCACCACCCGGGTCTGGCGGTCGCCGTCCTCGTCCGCCTCCACCACCGTCAAGCGCCCGCCACGCTTGTTCCCCTGGGCGTGGAACTGCCAGAACTCCGGCGTCAACCGCTTGGCCGCCTCCTTTGTCCGCTTCTCGTCGTCCGCGTCGGAGAAGTGCGCGCCCAGCGTGCAGCAGCCGTCGTCGGCCCGCCCCGGCCGGATGCCCTGGCAGCCCGACCCCCAGACGCACTGCCAGCGGGAGCACAGCCAGGTCAGGTCGCAACGGAAGGTCTGCTCGGAATTGTCCGGGTCGGCGAACTCCACCCAGGCGCGAGGGAAATCGAGGGCTACTTCAGGCACAGCCCTAGAGCATAGGGCGACTTTCGGCCAAAGAGTCCCAAACCCACGCGCGCGCCGGGGTGCGGCCTGGATCCGCAAGGGTATGTCCAGCGGCTCGCGGCCTCGTGCACTAGTTTCGTGAGCATGCGATTGGGAGTGCTGGACGTCGGCTCGAACACGGTGCATCTGCTCGTCGTGGACGCCCACCAGGGCGCCCGCCCGCTGTCCGCGTCGTCGCACAAGACGGAACTGCACCTGGTCGACCTGATCGACCGGGACAACCGGATCGTGGACGAGGGGCGCGAGCGGCTCGAGGCCTTCGTGCACGAGGCGCTGCGGATCGCCGAGGACAAGGGCGTGCAGGAGCTGATCGCCTTCGCCACCTCGGCCCTGCGGGACGCGGACAACGGCGAGGAGGTGCTCTCCGGCATCCGGGAGCGCACCGGGGTGGAGCTCAAGGTGCTGCCCGGGCAGGCCGAGGCCCAGCTGACGTTCCTGGCCGTGCGCCGCTGGTTCGGCTGGTCGGCCGGACGGCTGCTGGTGCTCGACATCGGCGGCGGCTCGCTGGAGATGGCCTCCGGCTTCGACGAGATGCCCGAGGTCGCCCGCTCGCTGCCGTTCGGCGCGGCCCGGCTGACCAAGGAGTGGTTCGTCACCGACCCGCCGGACGAGACCGCGGTGCGGGCGCTGCGCCGGCACGTGCGGGCCGAGATCGGCAAGGTGGTCGGCGACCTGGTGCGCTACGGCCGGCCGGACCGGGTGTGCGCGTCCTCGAAGACCTTCAAGCAGCTGGCCAGGATAGCCGGGGCGGCGCCGAGCACGGAGGGCCTGTACGTGCCGCGCCGGCTCTTCCGGGCCGACCTGTCGGAGTGGATCGGCAAGCTCGCCCGGATGTCGAGCGCGGAGCGGGCCCAGCTGCCCGGGGTCTCGATCGGCCGGGCCAAGCAGCTGCTGGCCGGGGCGATCGTGGCCGAGGCGGCGATCGACCTGTTCGAGTCCGAGGTGGCGGACATCTCGCCGTGGGCGCTGCGGGAGGGGATCATCCTGCGCCGGCTGGACGGGCTGCCGGAGGAGTGGCTCTGACCCACGGCGGCGGCGGGTGACGCCCGACGGTGCCGGACGGCGGCGGGCCGGGGCTCGGACGCCGACGCGCACCTGAGCTACGCTCAGACACGTGACATGGGCAGTGAGCGGAGCCGGCGCGGTGGAGCGGATCGCCGTGCCCAAGGTCGCGCTCTCCACGATCTCGGTCTACCCGGAGAACACCGCGACCGGCTTCGCCACAGCGCAGCGGCTGGGCTACGACGGGGTCGAGGTGATGGTGACCAACGACCCGGTCAGCCAGTCCATCGACTCGCTGCGGCGGCTGCGCGACGGGCTCGGCGTGCCGATCCTGGCGGTGCACGCGCCCTGCCTGTTCTGGCTGAACCTGCAGCGGGTCTGGGGCACCGACCCGTGGGGCAAGCTGGTCAAGGCCCGGATGGTGGCCGAGGAGCTCGGCGCCTCCACCGTCGTGGTGCACCCGCCGTTCGTCTGGCAGGGCAAGTACGCGAACGAGTTCGTGGCCGGGCTCAAGCGGATGCAGGCCGAGACCGACATCAGGTTCGCGGTGGAGAACATGTACCCGTGGCGGGCCAGCGCCCCGCTGGTGGGCGAGCGGCGGGTGGAGGCGTACTCGCCGGGCTGGGACCCGACCGAGGAGGAGTACCCGCACTTCACCCTGGACCTGTCGCACTCGGCCACCTCGCGGGTGGACACCATGGCGATGCTCGGCCGGATGGGCTCGCGCCTGGCGCACCTGCACCTGGCCGACGGCTCCGGCTCGAACTCGGACGAGCACCTGGTACCGGGCCGCGGCCGGCAGCCGTGCTCGGCGGTGCTGGGCCTGTTGGGGCGCAACGGTTTCGAGGGCAACGTCGTGCTCGAGGTCAACACCCGCCGCGCGCCGGATCAGCAGACCAGGGACGCCGACCTGCTCGAGGCGCTGGTCTACGCGCGCCGGCACCTGGTGCTTGGCGGGGTCGGCGACGGGCGCGAGACGCGGCAGATCACGGTGTAGCCGCGGGCCGAGACGGCCGGGTGCCGCGCGGCGGCGGTCGGTAGCATCTCCCCCGGTCGGGTCGATCAGGACGAACGGGAGCTTCGATGGGTCAGCGGATCGCCGTGCTGGGCACCGGCAAGATGGGTGAGGCCCTCCTGTCCGGCATGCTGCGGGCGGGCAAGCCGGCGCACGAGGTGCTGGTGACCACGCGCCGGGCCGAGCGGGCCGAGGAGCTCGCCGCCCGCTACGGCGTGGCCGCGGTCTCCAACCGGGAGGCGGCCGAGCAAGCCGACACGCTGATCCTGACCGCCAAGCCGCAGGACATGGGCGCGCTGCTGGCGGAGCTGGCCGGGTACGTGCCGGCCGACCGGCTTGTGGTCTCCGGCGCGGCCGGCATCACCACCGCCTTCGTCGCCCAGCGCCTCGGCGCCGAGGGCCTGCCGGTGGTGCGGGTGATGACGAACACGCCGGTGCTGGTGGACGAGGCGATGTCGGCGATCTCCGCGGGCCCGCACGCCACCGAGGAGCACCTGCGCCGGACCGAGGAGATCTTCCGGCCGGTCGGCAAGACGATCCGGGTGCCGGAGTCGCAGCAGGACGCGGTCACCGCGCTCTCCGGCTCGGGCCCGGCGTACTTCTACTTCCTGGTCGAGGCGATGATCGACGCCGGGATCCTGCTCGGGCTGCCCCGGGCCACCGCGCACGAGCTGATCGTGCAGTCGGCGGTGGGCGCGGGCGTGATGCTGCGCGACTCCGGCGAGCACCCGGTGAAGCTGCGCGAGGCGGTCACCTCGCCCGCGGGCACCACCATCGCCGCCATCCGCGAGCTGGAGCGGCACGGCGTGCGCGCGGCGCTGCTCGAGGCGCTGGAGGCGGCGCGGGACCGGTCCAAGCAGTTGGCCGCCGGCGACTGAGCCCCGCCCGGCGCCGCGTGCCGCACGAAGGTCAACATGAACCAGGGATCACATTTGGATGAAGGCTCTTCCGCCTGGTAGCCCATCGTGCGTACGCTGACGCGACCAGCGAGCGAGGAGGGTCGAAGGTGGCGAAGACGGATACGTCGAGGCCGGCCGGTGCGGTCACGCCGGTGCTGCGCCGGGCCCGGGTGGCCGGCTACGTCTCCTTCGGCGCGCAGGGCTTCGCCTTCTCCCTGCTGACCAGCGAAGTCGCCAACATCCAGGACAAGCTCGGGATCGACGACGGCACGCTCTCGATCCTGCTGGCCGTGGTGCCGGTGATCGCCGGCGTCGGCTCGGTCGCGGCCGGGTTCCTGGTCGGGCGCTACAGCTCCTCCGGGGTGCTGCGGGTGGCCCAGATCCTGGTGCCGGTCTCCATCCTGCTGGCCGGCTACGCCCCCTCGTTCGCCGTCATGCTGCCGGTGCTGGCACTTTTCGGCCTGGCCGTGGGCGCGGTGGACGCGACCACCAACATGCAGGCGGTGGCGCTGCAGCGGCGCTACGGCCGCTCGATCATCCTCTCCTTCCACGGCTGCTGGGCGCTCGGCGCGTTCGCCGGGTCGGCCGCCGCCTCGCTCACCTCGCGCTTCGACGGCAAGGTCTACAGCAACCTGTATCTGACCTCGACGATCCTGGTGGTGCCGCTGCTGCTGGCCTTCGGACCGCGGCTGCTGCGCGGGATCGGCGACGAGACGCTGACCGCCGAGGCCAAGACGATCAAGATCCCGTGGAAGCCGATGGCGGCCATCTGCGTCGTGATCACACTGGCCTACCTCGGCGACTCCACCGTCTCGAGCGCGGGCGGGGTGTACATGGAGAAGGAGCTGATGGCGCACGGCTGGCAGTACACCGCCGTCTACGCCGTCTACTCCGTGCCGCTGATGATCGGGCGCTTCTCCGGCGACAGGCTCACCGACCGGTTCGGCGGGGTGCTGATCGCCCGGGTCGCGGCGGTGTGCGCGGTGCTCGGCTTCCTGCTGGTGTGCGTCGCGCCGGACGCGTGGGCCGCGCTGGCCGGATTCGCCGTCGTGGGCCTGGGGATCTCGGTCATGGCCCCGCTCACCTTCGCCGCGGCCGGACGGCTCGACCCGCACGAGACCGGGATCGCGGTGGCCCGGCTCAACGTCTTCAACTACCTCGGCTTCCTGCTCGGCGCGCCGCTGCTGACCAGCCTGTGGCAGGCCAGGATGCCCTACCGCCCGGGCTGGCTGATCCCGGCCACCCTCGCGGCCCTGATGTTCGTGTTCGCCTACGGCTTCGACGAGCGGCGCACCGGCGCGGTGTGACGCGCGCGGCCCGCCTCCCGCGCCCGCCCGCCGATCCCGCCCTGGCCCGGGCCCGGCGGTTACCCTCGTGAGCATGGACCCCTTGGACCGCGCCGACCTGGTCCGGCATCTGACGGAGGGCCGGATCGCGGGCCTGGTGGCCACGCCGCGGGAGAACAACCTGCTGCACTACCGGCTGATGGCCGACCGCGACCCGCACTACCTGCTCGGGCTCGACCCGTCGCCCGGGTGGAGCGCCCGGTCGGTGCTGGAGCTGATGGCCGAGCGGGTCGGGGTCGAGCCGGATCCGGCCTACCGCTCAGGCGTCGACACCATCGATCCGGAGCGGGTGCTCGACGCGCTCGAGCGCTACGCCGACCGGCTCGCCGAGGCGGCGCTGCGGCGCGAGACGGTGCTGCTGGCCACCGGCCACCCGGGCAGCCTGGCCCGGATCTACCAGCGCTTCGCCGACGCGCTGCGCGGGTACGGCTGCCGGATCCTGCACGCCGGCGCGGGCTGGGGGTACGACGCGCCGACCCGGTACGGGACCCGATGGCTGACCATCGGCTACCGCGGCGGGGACGTGGCCGTGCTCGAGGACGGCGACGAGGCGGTGCACACCCACTCTCCGCGCCCGATCCGGGCCACCTTCGCCGCCCTGGCCGAGGCCGGCCGGTCGCTGCCGGACCTCGTGGTGGCCGACCACGGCTGGTGCGGCGGGGCCGCCCAGGCGGGCGCGGACGCGATCGGCTTCGCCGACTGCAACGACCCGGCGCTGTTCGTGGGGGAGTCCGAGGGGGTGGTGCGGGTGGCCGTGCCGCTCGACGACGGCCTCGCGCCGGAACTCTACGACCCGATCGCCGACTACGTGCTCGGCCGGGTGGGCCGGACCGCCGAGGCTGTAGCAGGGTCCTGACGCCCCCGGACGCTTACGAAGGGTCCTGACATCCTCCGCCGCACTGCCGATTAGTCGGCAGTGCAACGGTTTCACCTGATTCCTGGCTTGCCGAAAAACTCCCTTTTTCTGCCTAAGGCCTCCCCTTCCACACCTGACCCAACTACGCTTAGGAACGACGCGCACACATGCGGGTCACCCCCCGGTGCGCGCGTAAGCGCGAGTTGTGATGCCTACGACGACAGCCACGAATGTGGAGCCCCTATGACCGATTCAGACACAGCACGCACCAACCGGCCGATCCTCGGCGGCGACATCGACCTGAGCGACATGGCCTTCCTCACGGTGGCCGAGGTCGCCGGGGTGATGCGGGTCTCGAAGATGACGGTCTACCGGATGGTCCACTCCGGCGAACTCCCCGCGGTGCGAGTGGGCCGATCCTTCCGGGTGCCGGCCAAGGCGGTGCGCGAGTACCTCTCGGCCGCCTACGTCGAGACCTCCTGAGCGGTTCGGAAGGAAGCTCCCTCGAGCTCTCTCCCCTCTTTCTGACCTCTTTCTGAGCTCTCGCTTTCCCAGCAGCGGCTGCGGGCGGGTACGCTGGGTTCCCTGTTCCATGTCCGCAGCACCTGCTGCTCGAAGTGAAGAAGTGAGCGAGGGACCCCCGTGGGCTCTGTCATCAAGAAGCGCCGCAAGCGTATGGCCAAGAAGAAGCACCGCAAGCTGCTGAAGAAGACGCGCATCCAGCGTCGCAACAAGAAGTAGCCCGGCGCTCACGGCGCACGATGACGGCCGCACGCACCCTGCTGGTGACCGGAGCCGCCCGGCGGCTCGGCACCGCGGTGCTGCGCGACCTCGCCGCCCGCGACGGCGCGCGGCGCATCCTCGCGGTGGACCTTCTCGACCCTCCCTCCGAACTCCGGGTGGAGGGGGTCGAGCACGTCCACGTGGATCTGCGCGCCCCGGCCATCGCCACCCTGATCGCCAAGGCCCGGCCGGACACCGTGCTGCACCTCGACGTGCTCGCCGCCCCCGGCCTGGCCGGCGGGCGCACGGCGATGAAGGAACGCAACGTCATCGGCACCATGCAGCTGCTCGCGGCCTGCCAGCGGGCGCCGTCGGTGCGCCGGCTGGTGGTCAGGTCCTCGGCCGCGGTCTACGGCTGCGCCCCCCGGGACCCGGCCCACTTCAGCGAGGACACCCAGCCGCACCGCCCGCCCCGCGCGGGCTTCGGCAAGGACTGCGTCGAGGTCGAGGAGTACGTGCGCGGCTTCGCGCGGCGGCGCCCGGACGTGTCCGTGACGGTGCTGCGCTTCGCCGGACTGCTCGGCCCGGGCGTCACCGGGCCGGTGCCGGACTATCTGGCGCTGCCGGTGCTGCCCACCGTGGCCGGCTTCGACCCGCGCCTGCAGTTCGTGCACATCGACGACGCGGTGCGGGCGCTGCGGCTGGCCGCGGACGGCTCCCATCCGGGCGTCTACAACGTGGCGGGCGCGGGATCGCTCACGCTCTCCCAGCTCGCCCGCCGACTCGGCCGGCCCACCGTGCCCGTGCCGCGCTTCGCCGCGCCCTGGCTCGGCCGCGGGCTGAGCCGGCTCGGCGTGGCCGACCTCGGCCCCGAGCAGGTCGAGCTGCTCACCTTCGGCCGGGTCCTCGACCTGACCAGGATGACCGAGAAGCTGCGCTTCCGCCCGGCCCGCACCTCGGCCGAGGCGGTGGCCGACCACGCCAGGTCGGCCGAGATCAGCCCCTTGATCGACCCGGACCGGGTACGCTCGGCGGAGCGCGCCCTGATAGAGCTGCTCGACCGGTACGCGGCGCACGCGCGGGAAGCGGGAGGCGGCCGTGACTGAGATCCAGCGCGCCGGGATCCGCCGCGCCGCGGCGCACCGTCCGCAGCCGCGCCGCGCCGGGGTCGACGGTGTCTGACACACCCGAGTGGGAGCGCCGCGCCGCCCGCGGCCTGGCCTTCCTGCGCCGCCGGATCACCGGCGAGTACGAGGTCGACGAGTTCGGCTTCGACGAGGACCTGACCCAGCACGTGCTGCTCAACCTGCTGCGACCGCTCTACGAACGCTACTTCCGGGTCGAGGCCCGGGGCCTGGAGCGGGTGCCGGCCGAGGGCGGCGCGCTGATCGTGGCCAACCACTCCGGCACCCTGCCGCTGGACGCGCTGATGACCCAGGTCGCGCTGTGGGACCACCACCCGGCCGAGCGGCACCTGCGCATGCTCGCGGCCGACGTCGTCTTCACCACGCCGTACGTCGGCGAGTTCGCCCGCAAGGCCGGGCACACCCTGGCCTGCAACCCGGACGCGCAGCGGCTGCTGGCCGGCGGGGAGGTGGTCGGGGTCTGGCCGGAGGGCTTCAAGGGGATCGGCAAGCCGTTCGCCGAGCGCTACCGGCTCCAGCGCTTCGGCCGCGGCGGCTTCGTCTCGGCCGCGCTGCGCACCGGCACCCCGATCATCCCGACCGCGATCGTGGGCGCCGAGGAGATCTATCCCAAGCTCGGCGACCTCAAGCCGCTGGCCCGGCTGCTGAACCTGCCCTACTTCCCGCTCACCCCGACCTTTCCCTGGTTCGGGCCGCTCGGCCTGGTCCCGCTGCCGTCGAAGTGGTACATCGTGTTCGGCGAGCCGATCGACACCTCCGGCTACGACCCGGCCGCCGCCGAGGACCCGATGCTGGTGTTCAACCTCACCGACCAGGTGCGCGAGACCATCCAGGACACCCTCTACCGGGTGCTGCTGCAGCGGCGCTCGGTCTTCTTCTGAGCTCCCCGTCGCAGCCGACTGCGACCGAACCGGGCCGCCACCGCATCTTCAGGGTGTGAGGTCACTGTCGAGCCCGACTGCGCAGCCGTCTGCCCTGGACGCCGAGGATTTCCAGGCCTTCGTGCTCTCGCGGGGTACGCATCTCTATCGCACCGCCTGCCTGCTCACGGGCGGTGATTCGCACCTGGCCGAGGATCTCGTGCAAGAGACCCTGGGCCGCATGTTCGCCAAGTGGGGCCGGCGCGGGCGGATCGAGAATCCGGCCGCGTACGCCCAGAGCGTGCTGGTGAACGCGTTCATCGCCACCCGCCGCAGGAAGTCGAGCGCCGAGCTCCCGACCCCGCGCTTCGAGGACGATCCGGCCCGGGGCCGGGACGAGGAGCTGCGGCTGACCCTGCTGGCCGAGCTCGGGCGGCTCGAGGCGCGCGACCGCGCGGTGCTCGTGCTCCGGTACTGGGAGGACCACAGCGTGGAGGAGACCGCCCGGATGCTGGGCCTGTCCGTCTCCGCGGTGAAGTCCCGCTCGTCGCGGGCGCTGGCCCGGCTGCGCGAGCAGCTCGGCGCCGACTTCCTCACATTCGCAGAGAGCTGAGTCAAGATGTCCACTGGTTCCGAGGAAGACCGCTTCGCGGCCGCGCTGCTCCAGACCGCCACGCTGCTACCCGCGCCGAGCCCGCACGAGCTGTATCAGGGCTCGCTGCGCCGCGGCCACGCCATCCGCCGCCGACGCCGCGTCACCGCCGGATTGGGCGCCGGCCTCGCGGCGTGCGTCGCTGCGGTGCTCGCCGTCACGCTGCCCGGATCCGGGTCGGGCCGCGCCGTGGCGAGTCCGATCGGTACCGCCTCCGTCAGCGCGAGCGCCGATCCGACCGCGTCGGCTGCCACGTCCTCCGCGTCCGCCACTCCGACGGGCACCGCGCTGGTGCTCTCGACCTTGGAGGAGATGCTGCCGGCGGCCACGACTACGCTGAGCGGCCCCGAGGGCGGCCCGGGCATCGTGGGCCCGGTCAAGGATTACGACACCGGGCTGTGGATGATGTGGGCGGACATGACCGTGCAGGCCTCCGGCGCAAAGGGTGACAGCTTGCTTGTTTTCAGCCTCTACGACGGGGCGTGGGCCCGCTCGTGCGCCGACGTGGGCGATCGGACCGGGATCGGCGGCTGCACCAGCCGGTCGCTCGACGGCGGCACGCTGTTCCGCGTCATCAGGAACGACCCCTACAGCCCCACCGAGATCTTCGTCTGGCTCAGTCCCAGCGGGTTCACCACGGAAGTGCTGTTCACCAGCCAGGCGGTGGCCGACTTTCCGCTGACCACGAGTCAGGTCGAGGCCGTGCTCACCAACCCGTTCTGGGGCACGGCGGCCGGGCGGCTGCAGCACTGAGGCAGAGCGACGGGCCCGGACGATTCCTCGTCCGGGCCCGCGGGTTCGGCGCTCAGTGCTCCTGGTCGGTGCTGCGCCTAGGGGGTGGAGCTCGCTCCGTCATCGCCTATGCCGAGGTCGATCGCCGGCAGGCCGAGCAGCCCGGGGACGGTGACTCCTATCGTCGGCAGCGGCAGCGGGACGTCGACTCCTATCGACGCGGCCGAACTCGGCGAGGTAGTGCCGGACGCGGAGCTGCCGGAGGGCTCGGGCCCGGCGGAACCGGACGGCCGCGTGCTGGGCGCTCCGCTCTTGCCCGCGCCCACCGACGAGGAGCCCTGGGTCCCGGTGCCGCCGCCCGGCCCGCCGTCCGCGCTGCCCGCGCTGCCCGGTCCCTGGTCGATGTGCGAGGACTGCGCCGCCTGCGCCGCCTCGGCCTGCTGCAGCTGCCGGTTGAGCTGGTCCATCAGGGCCACGATCTGCGGAGGCTCCGACTGCAGGGACGGCGGCAGCCGCCAGCTCAGGTCGGCCACCCGCTGACGCTCGGTCAGCAGGAAGTCGGACAGCGCGTGCAGCGCCGTCTGATCGCCGGTCAGGCGCACCTGGGCCACCAGCATGTTGCCGCCCTGGGCGATCATCGTGCGCAGCTCGTCCAGTGTCTGGCGCAGGTAGGCCTGCGTGGGCGAGCCGGCCAGATCCACGTCCGGGCGCTGCAGCAGCGAGTCGATCTCGCTCAGCCGGATGTCGGCGAAGTGCAGGTAGTCGCGGCCCTGGTCGGTGGTCGAGCCGGAGAGCGAGAGCTGCAGGGACTCGAAGATCTTCTTGGCGTTGTAGAGCGGGTCGCCGGGCTCGGCGCCGGCCGAGGCGATCGCGATCCCGCCGACCGAGCCGGTGGCCACCGCCACCCCGACCCCGGCCGCGAGCAGCCTGCGCCGCCAGGCCGTGGACAGGGTGGCGAAGCTCGGGCGGGTGCGCGTCTCGCCGGAGCCGTGCCGGGCTCCGGAGCGTCCGCCGCGCCCGCGCTGCGCGGGCACCGCCGTGCTGCTCCGCCCGGCCTCGCCCTCGGCGTTCGGCCCGGCCACCTTGGGCGTGAGCGCCACCAGCTCCGCCCGCAGATTCGAGCGGAACTGCGCGGGCGCATGCGCCGGCAGCGCCCGGCCGGCCTGGCCGAGCCGGTCCGCCAGCGCCAGCATCAGCGTGCCCTCGCCCCGCTCGGCGTGCTGCCCGTGGCGGGTGCGTGCCGCCCGCCCGCCCGCCGGGTCGGCGAGCAAAGCCGCGAACTCCTCCGCCGCCTGTCGTTCGTTCATCGCGCCTGCCACCTCCTCCACTGCTCGTCGGTCCGGGGCGCCGGCCCCGCCCGGCCGTCACCGCGTTCGACGCGTGCCGGGCGGCTTTGGTTGTGCCCGGCTCGCCCGAGAGCAGTCCCAGGGACGTCCTTTTCACTCGTTCGAGTGGATCTCGGACGCTCGGCCGGGGTGCGGGCGCGCATCGTCGTGAGCAACGACGGGAGCGGGTCGCGAGTTACGGAGGCCACCCCCGCACGGGCGTGCCGTACCAGTGCGTCCGGCCCGCTCGGCGGCGTCGGCCGCGGGAGACGGCCCGGTATCCGGCCGGGTCTGCCGCTCACCGCAGATCCGCCGGGAGCAACCGGGCCAGGGTGCGGATCGCCCGGTACTGCAGGGTCTTGATCGCGCCGTCGTTCTTGCCCATGATCTGCGCCGTCTCGGCCACCGACAGGCCGTGCAGGAAGCGCAGCGTGACGCATTCCTGCTGCTGGCTGTTGAGCTGTTTGACCGCGTCCAGCAGGGCCCGGTTGGAGAGGTAGGCCAGCACCGAGTCCTCCGGGCTCGGCTCGGTCTGGTCCGAGTCGAGCATCTCGCCGGTGGGCACCTCCAGCCGGTGCCGGGAGGACTTGAAGTGATCGGCCACCAGGTTGCGCGCGATGGTCACCAGCCACGCCCCGAAGTCGCGGCCCTGCCAGGTGAAGGTGGAGATGCGTCGCAGGGCCCGCAGAAAGGTCTCGCTGGTCAGGTCCTCGGCCAGCGCCTTGTTGGTCACCCGGTAGTAGACGTAGCGGTAGACCGTGTCCACGTACGCGTCGTAGAGCATCCCGAACGCCTCGCCGTCGCCCGACTGCGCGCGCTCGACCAGGGCCAGCATCCGGGCCGACTCGGCGTCCGGGCGCGGCGGCTCCGGCGGCGTGGTGGCGCCGCCGGGCGCGACTGGCCGCGCGGAGCTGACGGCCGGGCCCGCGCCGGCGGGGCGGGGCGGGGTGGGGACCGCTCCGGCCGTCATCGCGAGCACTGCCGCACGCAGGCCGCTCAGGCCGGTGCGATCGGCGCTGACGTCTCGGTGCACAAGGCTCCAGGTGCTCGGGTGCGCCGTGGTTCGGGCACGGCATCCGTTCAGCCGCGCGGTTCCGGTGCGCACTGCCCTCGTGTCCGCTCCGCCGCGCCGCGTGGGCTGCGGGCGACGGGCGGGTCGTTCCGCTCGTGGTCTCGCGTCGTTCTTCACGTGGACCGCCGCCCGTCGCGACGGCCCGATCACCCATAGTAGGCGGCTCGGACCCCGCTGTGTGCGGCTTTGACGACTCTGCTTGACGAGCCGTCAGGACGAGACACGAGGATACCCCTTAGTGACGACGTCGCTACGGCACGTCGCTACGACTTCGCCTTCGCGCGGCGCGCCCACGCCACCCCCGCCGCCACCGCCCCACTGGCCGCTCCGGTCAGTGCCGCCCCGGGCAGCCCGGCACGCAGGATCCGCACCCCGGTGCGGTAGTCGGTGATGGGCCAGCCCTCGTGCTCGGCCCGGGCGCGCAGCCGGTGGTCCGGGTTCACCGCGTGCGGGTGCCCGACGAGCGTGAGCATCGGCAGGTCGTTGGCCGAGTCCGAGTAGGCGTGGCAGGCCGTCAGGTCGTAGCCGAGGCGCTCGGCCAGCTCCCGCACCGCGGTGCCCTTGGCCGGTCCGTGCAGTATCTCCCCGACCAGGCGGCCGGTGTAGCGGCCGTCCACCGCCTCGGCCACGGTGCCCAGCGCGCCGTCCAGGCCGAGCCGCCCGGCGATGATCTCGGCCAGCTCGCTGGGCGCCGCGGTCACCAGCCAGACCGGCTCGGCCCGGCGCCGGTGCAGCTCGGCCAGGGCGCGGGTGCCCGGCCAGATCTTCTCCGCGAGGTAGTCGTCGTATATGTGCCGGCACAGCTCCACCATCTCCTCGACGGTGTGGCCGCGGGCGAAGGAGAGCGCCCGCTCCCGGGTGCTGGCGACCTGGCCGCTGCGCTCGCCGCGGATCCGGAAGGTGAGCTGCGAGCAGGCGAACCGGGCGATCTCGCCGGAGCTGAGGAACCGGTGGGCGGCCGCGCCGCGAGCGAGGTGGAACAGCGAAGCACCGCGGATCAGGGTGTTGTCGAGGTCGAAGAACGCCGCGGCGGTGGGCCGGGGCGCAGCGGCCGCGTCGACGGCTCGCTTGTCGGCGGCCGCGCTGAGGGCAGGGCGCACTGTCACTCTTGAGACCCTACCGGCTGCGCGCATCGGCTACGTCTACGTCAACCGACCGGCCGGAGTCCTTGCGGCGAACTCGGGCGAACTCGGGCGGACGCGGGCCGGGAGCGGGCCGGACGCGGCGGTGCCCGGTGCCGGGCGGGGCCGGCGGATGAGAGGCTAAAGGGCATGCAGACGCGTATCACTCTGATCGGCAAGGCCGGCTGCCACCTGTGCGACGCGGCGCGGGAGACGGTGGCGAAGGTCGCGGCGGAGCTCGGGGTCGGCTGGGTCGAGTACGACATCAACGACGACCCCCGGCTCAAGGAGGACTACTGGGACACCATCCCGGTCACCCTCGTCGACGGCCGGCCGCACGACTTCTGGCGGGTGGACGAGAACCGGCTGCGCGCGGCGCTGACCACCCCGGAAGCTGGCAGCAACCTGTGACTTCGGTCGCACGCGGGGCGCACGGGGCCTGCGCGGCGGGTATCGTCGCAGGTGAGGTCGGGTAAAACGGACATGAGGCGATAAATCGCAAATATGTCACGATTCGGTCGTGAACTTTGTGCGCGCCTTCACAAAGTCCTACGCTGCCCAGTGAGTGTTGAGGCAGTGATACCAACAGATCACCCGAGGCGCCCCCTTCGTCCGGGGCCGTCCCGCGTCGGTCGCCTCCGCATCACCGCCTCGGCGCGGCAACCCTCAACGTACCTCCAGCGAGCGCGACCGGGAGCAGCATGGCCAGCATGAGCAGTCCTGGTATGGCCGCCATCCCCGAGGCGACCGTCGCACGGTTGCCCGTCTACCTGCGTGCGCTGCGGACCCTGCAGGACCGCGGTACCGCCACCGTCTCCTCCGAGGAACTCGCCACCGTGGCCGGGGTCAACTCGGCCAAGCTGCGCAAGGACCTCTCCTTCCTCGGCTCCTACGGCACCCGCGGCGTCGGCTACGACGTCGAGTACCTGATCTACCAGATCTCGCGCGAGCTGGGTCTGAGCCTGGACTGGCCGGTGGCCATCATCGGCATCGGAAACCTGGGCCACGCGCTGGCCAACTACGGCGGCTTCGTCAGCCGGGGCTTCCGGATAGCCGCACTGTTCGACGCGGACCCGCGGCTGTCCGGGAACCGGGTGGCCGGGCTGGTGATCCGGCACGTGGACGAGCTGGACGAGGTGATCGCCGAGCTCGGCATCTCCATCGCGGTCATCTCGGTCCCGCCCACCGCCGCGCAGGCGGTGGCCGACCGGCTGGTGGCGGCCGGGGTCACCTCCATCCTCAACTTCGCCCCTACCGTGGTGACCGTGCCCGAGGGGGTGGACCTGCGCAAGGTGGACCTGTCCGTCGAGCTGCAGATCCTGGCCTTCCACGAGCAGCGCAAGGCCGCGGAGGGCAAACGCACCAGGGGCGGGCGTACGGTGCGTCGGGCCATGCGGGAGGATCCAGTGAACCCGGATCCGGATCAAGCCTCGGCGCCCGAGCGCCCGGCCGAACCCCCGATCCGGCAGCACCGCTCCGCGCCTGATCTGAATGAGGTGTTGCCGGCATGAGCGAGCTTGCGAGCGAATCGATGAGCACTGTGCCTTGGCGAATGCGTCGGCCGCACGTCAGTGAGGCGGTGGCCGCATGAGCGAGCTTGCGAGTGAATCGATGAGCACTGTGCCTTGGCGAATGCGTCGGCCGCACGTCAGTGAGGCGGTGGCCGCATGAGCTTGCTGGTCGTCGGTCTCTCGCATCGCACCGCACCCGTTCGCCTGCTCGAGCAGACCTCGCTGACCGAGGAGCTCGCGGTCAAGCTGCTCGGTGACGTCGCAGGGTCCGAACACGTCGCCGAGGCGGTGGCCGTGGCCACCTGCAACCGGCTCGAGGTGTACGCCGAGGTCTCCAAGTTCCACGGCGCCCTGGCCGAGATCTCCGAACTGCTCGCCCAGTACACCGCAGTGCCGCGGGAGGTGCTCACCGGCCACTTCTACGTGCACTACGACGACCGCGCCGCCTGGCACCTGTTCACCGTGGCCTGCGGACTGGACTCGATGGTGGTCGGCGAGCCGCAGATCCTGGGCCAGCTGCGCTCCGCGCTGGCGCTGGGGCAGCAGGTGGGCACGGCCGGTCCGGTCCTGAACGAGCTGGTCCAGCAGGCCCTGCGGGTGGGCAAGCGGGCGCACAGCGAGACCGCGCTGGACAAGGCCGGCCAGTCGCTGGTCACCGCCGCGCTCGACCTCGCGGTGCCGGCCGGGTCGCCGGACCCGGGCCGGGTGGTCGTGGTCGGGGCCGGCTCCATGTCGGCGCTGGCCGCCACCACGATCCGGCGCCGGTACCCGGCGTGCGCCCTCGCCGTGCTCAACCGCACCCCGGAGCGGGCCCGCCGGCTGGCCGACGCGGTGGACGCGACGGCCGCCCCGCTGTCCGAGCTGCCCGCGCACCTGGCCGACGCCGACCTGCTGCTCTCCTGCACCGGCGCCACCGAGCTGGTGCTGACGGCGGACCGGTTCGCCGCGGCCCGGGCCGGCATAGCGACGCCGATCACCTTGGTCGACCTGGCCATGCCGCGCGACCTGGATCCGCGCCTGGCCGAGCTGCCGCACGTGCGCGTGGTGGACCTGGAGCGGATCGCCGAGGACCAGCGCGAGGCCGAGCCGCAGCCGGGCCAGGGCAGCCTGGACGAGGTGGCCCGGATCGTGGAGGCCGAGGTCGAGGCCTACCGCAGGCTGCGCACCGCCAGCGCCGTGACGCCGACCGTCACCGCGCTGCGCTGCATGGCCGCCGAGGTCGTCTCGGCCGAGCTGGACCGGTTCCACGGCCGCACCGCCGGCCTGGACGAACGCACCCGGGCCGAGGTCGAGCAGACCGTGCGCCGGGTGGTGGACAAGCTGTTGCACGAGCCGACCGTTCGCGTCAAGCAGTTGACGGTCGGCGACGGGGGCGTGACGTACGCGCAGGCGCTGCGCGAACTGTTCAACCTCGACCCGAGGACCGCGGTGGCGGTCAGCCGGGCCGAGGCGGCGCCGGGCGAGGACCCCACCGCGGGCCGTCCGGCCGAACCCAGGCAGGAGAAGCGATGACGAGCACGCTCAGGCTCGCCACCCGGCGCTCGGCGCTGGCTACGGTGCAGTCCGGGATGGTGGCCGACGCCGTGCGCGCGGTCACCGGCCGGCCGGTCGATCTGGTGGAGATCACCACCTCCGGGGACACCTCGCAGGCCACGCAGGTGCCGATGACGCAGATCGGCGGCACCGGTGTGTTCGTCAACGCGCTGCGCGAGGCGCTGCTGGCGGGCGAGGCGGACTTCGCGGTGCACTCGCTCAAGGACCTGCCCACGGCCCCGCCGGCCGGGCTGGCCCTGGCCGCGGTGCCCGAACGCGAGGACGTGCGCGACGTGCTCGTGGCCCACGGCGGGCGCAAGCTGGCCGATCTGCCCGCCGGCGCCCGCGTCGGCACCGGCTCCGCCCGCCGCGCGGCCCAGCTGCGGCTGGTCCGGCCCGACCTGGAGGTCGTGCCGGTCCGCGGCAACGTGGACACCCGCGTGGGCTTCGTCTCCGACGGCCGGCTCGACGGGGTGGTGCTGGCCTACGCCGGCCTGAACCGGCTCGGCCGGATCGGCGAGGCCACCGACTTCTTCGACCCGGCCGAGTTCCTGCCCGCCCCGGGCCAGGGCGCGCTGGCGATCGAGTGCCGGGCGGACGACGCCGAGCTGCTCGAGATCCTGGCCCGGCTCGACCACGCGCCCACCCGGGCCGCGGTCGTCGCCGAGCGGGCGCTGCTGGCCACCCTGGAGGCCGGCTGCTCCGCCCCGGTCGGCGGCTACGCGCTGATCGGCCCGGGCGACGGGGAGCTGACCCTGAGCGGCCTGGTCGCCGCGGTCACCGGGCCCGAGCACGAGGGCGCGCCCGAGGCCGTGCGCGGCAGCCTGACCGGACCGGTCGCGCAGGCCGCCCGGATCGGCGCCGACCTGGCCGCCCGGATGCTCGAGCAGGGCGCCGACGCGCTCATGGCCGCCGTGCCGCGGGCCTCGTCATGACGCCCGCCACGAGCCGGGACCGCCCCGCCGCCCCGGCCGAGACCCGCACCACCCGTACCACCCGTACCACCCGCACCACCTCTTGCACGACCGCCACAGCCCGACCGCGCGCAGCGCGTGCCGGATCAGGTATGGCATTGATGGGAGCTTCGCTGTGACCGCCGTACGAACGATCGCCGACTCCGCGACCGCGACCCTCGCAGGGCCCGCGCTGACGCCGCTGGAGAAGATCGAGAGCGCGCTGGAGGCCGTGAGCCTGCCGGGCCCGCGCACGCAGCGCGGCACCGACGCGCCCGGCGCCGCGGAGCCGGGCGAGGGAGCCGAGGGCGAGGGCGCGCACGCCGAGTCCGAGCGTCCCGCGCACCGGGCCAGGGTCAGCTTCGTCGGGGCCGGCCCGGGCGACCCGGACCTGCTCACTCTGCGCGGCGCGGCCGCCCTGGCCGAGGCCGACATGCTGGTGCTCGACCGGCACCTGATCGAGCGCTTCCGCCCGCTGGCCCGCCCGGACGTGCACCTGGTCGAGCTCGGCCCGGAGCCGGCCCTGGCGGCGCCGGGCGGCAAGAACGCGCCGCTGCCCTCGTCCGTCTTCAGCCACCCGGCCTCCTGCCCGGAGGCGGTGCTGCTGGCCATGGCCGAGGCGGTCGCGGCCGGCCGGCACGTGGTGCGCCTGCTCGACGGCGACCCGGGCCTGTTCAGCCCGCTCGAGGCGGAGGCCGCGCAGTGCGCCCGCACGGCGGTCCCGTTCGAGGTCGTGCCGGGCCTGGCCCGCGCCACCGCGGTGCCGATGTTCGCCGGCATCCCGCTCAGCCACGGCTCCATCGGCGACGTGCGGCTGCTCTCGGCCCCGCACCCGGCCGCGGGCGAGGACTTCACCGCCTGGTCGGACTGGCACCGCCAGCTCGGCGAGGCCGGGGCGAGCGCCTCCACCCTGGTGCTCCAGGGCATCGGCGACCGGATCGACGAGGTCGCGGCCGAGCTGCTCGCGGCCGGCCGGCCCGGCTCTACCCCGGTCGCGGTGACCGTGGACGGCTCGCTCACCTCGCAGCGCACCGTCACCGGCACGCTGGACAAGATCACCGCGGCCCTCAAGGCCGAGCGCGTCTCCTGCGTCGGCGCCGGCACCGTGGTAGTGGTGGGTGCCGTGGTCAATCAGCGGGCCGAGCTGTCCTGGTACGAGAGCAAGCCGCTGTTCGGCTGGCGGGTCCTGGTGCCGCGCACGAAGGAGCAGGCCGGGGCGCTGTCCGAGCAGCTGCGCCGGTACGGCGCGGTGCCCACAGAGGTCCCGACCATCTCGGTCGAGCCCCCGCGCACCCCGCAGCAGATGGAGCGCGCGGTCAAGGGCCTGGTCACCGGCCGCTACGAGTGGGTCGCCTTCACCTCGGTGAACGCGGTCAAGGCGGTGCGCGAGAAGTTCGAGGACTACGGCCTCGACGCCCGCGCCTTCGCCGGCATCAAGGTGGCCGCGGTGGGCGAGGCGACCGCGAAGGCGCTCAAGGCCTTCGGTGTGGTGCCGGACCTGGTCCCGGCCGGCGAGCAGTCCGCGGCCGGCCTGCTGGCCGAGTTCCCCGCCTTCGACCCCGCCTTCGACCCGATCGAGCGGGTGTTCCTGCCGCGCGCCGACATCGCCACCGAGGTGCTCTCGGCCGGCCTGGTCGAGCTCGGCTGGGAAGTGGACGACGTCACCGCCTACCGGACCGTGCGGGCGGCGCCGCCGGCCGAGGCGATCCGCGAGGCGATCAAGGGCGGCGGCTTCGACGCGGTCCTGTTCACCTCCAGCTCCACCGTGCGCAACCTGGTCGGCATCGCCGGCAAGCCGCACGCGGCGACCGTGATCACCTGCATCGGCCCGGCCACCGCGGCCACCGCGCGGGAGCACGGCCTGCGCGTGGACGTGCTCGCCCCGACGCCGAGCGCGGCCGCGCTGGCCGAGGCGCTGGCGGCGTTCGGCGCCGCCCGGCGCGAGGCGCAGATCGCCGCGGGCGATCCGGTCACGCGTCCGTCGGAACGTACCCGGGCGCGTCGGCGCCGGGCGTAGAGTGGAGCGGCGCGCCCGGACGGTCGGGTCGCGCGCGAGCAGCGCCCGGTAAGACCCGGGCGGTGGTGGGAAAGGCTTGGTGGCACCGATGGATCTGACGTACCGTCCGCGACGGCTTCGTACGACGCCCGCGATGCGCAGGCTGGTGGCGGAGACCCGGGTGCATCCGGCGAACCTGATCCTGCCGCTGTTCGTCAAAGAAGGGCTGGAGGAGTCCGCCCCGATCGCCTCGCTGCCCGGCGTCTTCCAGCACTCGCTGGCCGGCGTGCGCAAGGCGGCCCGCGAGGCGGTCGAACTCGGCGTCGGCGGACTGATGCTCTTCGCGGTGCCCGAGCACCGGGACGCGACCGGCAGCGCCGGCACCGACCGGGACGGCATCCTGCAGCGCACCCTGCGCGAGGTGGCCGACGAGGTCGGCGACGAGACCGTGCTGATGAGCGACCTGTGCCTGGACGAGTTCACCGACCACGGCCACTGCGGCGTGCTGCGGGCGGACGGCTCGGTGGACAACGACGCGACCCTCGAGCGCTACGGCGAGATGGCCCTGGCCCAGGCCGAGGCGGGCGCGCACCTGCTCGGCCCGAGCGGCATGATGGACGGCCAGGTCGGCTACGTCCGCCGCGTGCTCGACGAGGGCGGCTACCAGGACACCGGTCTGCTGGCCTACTCCGCCAAGTACGCCTCGGTCTTCTACGGCCCGTTCCGCGACGCGATCGAGTCCCAGCTCGAGGGCGACCGCAAGACCTACCAGCAGGACCCGGCGAACGCGCTCGAGTCGCTGCGCGAGGTGCGCCTGGACATCGAGGAGGGCGCCGACCTGGTCATGGTCAAGCCGGCCCTGGCCTACCTCGACATCATCGCCCGGGTCGCGGCCGAGGTGGACGTGCCGGTGGCCGCCTACCAGGTCTCCGGCGAGTACGCGATGGTCGAGGCGGCCGCGGCGAACGGCTGGATCGAGCGGGACCGGGCCATCATGGAGACGCTCACCTCGATCCGCCGGGCCGGCGCGAGCTCGATCCTGACGTACTGGGCCCTGGACGCGATCAGGTTGCTTCAGGCCTGATCCGCCCGGCCGCCGCGCAGCCGGTAGACCTCGTCGCAGACCTCGTGCACCAGCTCGAGGTCGTGCTCGATCAGCAGCAGCGCGAGCCCGTCGGCGCGCAGGTCGCGCAGCGTCCGGGCGAACCGGGCGAGCTCGTCCGCGCCCATCCCGGAGGACGGCTCGTCCAGCAGCAGCACCCGCGCCCCGCCGGCCAGCGCCCGGGCGATCTCCACCAGCCGGGCCAGCCCGGTCGGCAGCTTCCCGGCCGGATACCCGGCGAAGTCGGCCAGGCCGAGGCGGCGCAATGCGGCGGCCACCGCGGCCGATGGGTCTGCGGCGCCCGTGGCCCGCGCGGCGACCAGCAGGTTGTCCGCGACGCTGAGCGAGCCGAACACCTCCAGCCGCTGGTACGTCCGGCCTAATCCGAGCCTCGCCCGCCGGTGCGTCGGATAGCGGGTGACGTCGCGTCCGCCGAGCAGCACCCGGCCGCCGCTGGGGCGCAGCCGTCCGCACACCACGTCGAGCAGGGTGGACTTGCCCGCGCCGTTGGATCCGATTAGGCCGGTCAGCCCTCCCGCCGATACTCGCAGGCTTATTCCGGTCAGCACGGGCACGCCCGGGTAACCCGCCGTGACCTCGCGTGTTTCCAGCTGCACGGACATCGGGCCGGGCCTTTCGCGCGAGGGCGGGAGTCGTTGAGTCGTGATACAAAGCAAACTCAAGGGACAGCCTGTTGTCGAGACGAGGGACGGGGCGCGTGGAGATCGAAGAGCGGATACCGGAGAGCGCCGAGAACCCCGCTCCCGCCGCCCCGGTGCGGCCGGAGCCGCGGCGAATCGGAGTGCCCCGGGCGCTCGGGGAGATCCTGGCGGTCTACGTGCCCTCCTTCGGCCTCGGCGTGTTCACCGCGCTGGTGCTGCTGCACAACCCCAGCCTCGGCAACAACGACCAGGTCAGCGGGTGGCTTCCAGCGCTCGAGGAGATACTGCAGTACGTCATGCAGGCGAGCGTGACCATCTTCGGCGTGGCGTTCTTCTGCGTGCAGCGCGGGGTGACCCTGCCGATGCTCTTCGGCAAGCCGAGCCGGCAGCCGGAGCCGAGGCTGCCGGCCGGTTGGCCGGCCTACGACGGCGTGGCCCAGCCGACCCAGCCGCAGCCCCAGTGGGGGGCGCCGCCGGGGCCGGAGCCGACCCGGCCGACGCAGCACCCGCAGTGGGGCCACGCGCCTCAGGACGTCCAGCACGCCCCGGCGGACGCCCGGCCGGAGCCGACCCAGCCCATGATCGCCGAACCGCCCACCACCCCCGTGCCCGGGTGGGGCGCCTGGGGCTCGGAGCCGACCCAGCAGCAGGCGCCGCCGCCCGGGAACGGGTACGGCTTCGACGGCCAGGCGCCGATGTTCTTCCCCGGCTTCCCGCAGCCGCCGGCGGACCGCGGCCGCGGCTGGCAGTTCGCCCGCGCCTACTTCATCTCGATGGCGGGCGTGCTCGGCTTCCTGATCTCGGTCGTCATCTACACGAGCCTGACCCGCCAGCAGACCGGCGCGCCGGACCAGGGCAACAGCCCGTGGCTGGTGCTGGTCGGCCTCGTCGTCGCGCTCTCGGCCGGGTTCGGCGAGGAGATGCTGATCACCGGGCTGGTCACGAACGCGCTGGAGAAGGCCGGCATGACCGGCAACCGCGCCTGGGTGATCTACCTGGTCGCGATCTGCCTTCGCATCCCGTTCCACCTGTACTACGGCTGGGCCTCGCTCGGCGTGATCATCTTCACCTGCGTCAACATCTACGTCTACCGGCGCTGGCGTCTGCTGTGGCCGATCATCCTGGCGCACGCGACCTACGACTTCTTCGAGTACGTGGGCAGCGTCGTGCCGCAGGCGGCCGGCGGCCTGATGATCCTGGGCCTCGGGCTCGGCACGCTGGTCATGCTCGTGGTGATCCTGAGCATCGAGAACTCGGACCGGATGGCCCGGCGCCGCTACGACCAGTTCGTCCAGGGGCAGCGCCTGGCCGGCAACCCGGACTTCGCCGCCGGCTGAGACCGCCGGCTCGGTCCGCCGGCTGAGCGGCGGTCGGCCCGCAGATCGCGCCCAAAGCTCATCCCCCGTACCGGGCCGGTACGGGGGATGAGCTTCGGGGCGGCGGATCCGGGCGCGGCTACGGGGTCGGCTTCTTGCCGGTCACGCCCCAGCTCACCAGGCGGATGAGCGCGCCGCGCAGGTCCTTGTCCTTCACCGACCAGGACTCGAAGGTCTTGGGGTGCGCGGCCGAGGCGGCGAGCATGGTCACCAGGGCGCCGGCGGTGGCGTTGGCCGGGACGTCCGCCTCCACCTTGCCGGTCTTCTGCAGCTCGGTGATGGCCGAGCTCAGCGCCTTGTGCACGGCGTCGAGCACGCGCATCCGGTGCTTGGTGAAGCGCTTGTCGCCCTCCGCCGCGGCCAGGTCGACCACGCGCAGGATCGAGTCGTGCTCCTGCCAGAAGTCCATCAGGCCGTTGACCAGCTCGGTGGCCGAGACGGTGCCGGCCCGGCCGGCCCAGCTGCGCTCGCTGGCCAGCTCCTTGAGCTCGGCCGCCTCCTTGACCACGTCGGCGGCCAGCTCCAGGATGGCCGCCTCGATGTCCGGGAAGTACTGGTAGAAGGTCGCCGGCGAGGTCCCGGCGTCACGTGCCACGTCGATGACGGTGACGTCCCGGTAGGACCGGGCCGCCAGCAGTTCGGCGAGGCACTCGAGGAGGCGGGCCCGGGTCTCCTGGCCACGCCGGCCGGCTATCCGTCCATCGACGGTACGTACTTGTGTCATACCGTCAGCTTATCTACCTATGATCAGTTAGATAATGTGATGGACCGTCCACCTACGCCGTTCGGGTCGGCTCGAGTCGCACCACGATCGACTTCGAGGTGGGCGTGTTCGAGGTCTCGGCCGTGGAGTCCAGCGGGACCAGCACGTTCGTCTCCGGGAAGTACGCGGCCGCGCAGCCGCGCGCGGTCGGGTAGCTGACGACCCGGAAGGCGTCGGCGCGGCGGACCACGCCGTCGGACCACTCCGAGGTCAGATCCACCAGCTGTGCGTCCTGGAGATCCAGCTCCCTGATGTCATCGGGGTGCACGAACACCACCCGCCGGCCTTGGTGCACACCGCGATAGCGGTCGTCGAGGCCGTAGATGGTGGTGTTGTACTGGTCGTGCGAACGGACCGTCTGCAGCAGCAGGGCGCCGGCCGGGACCCGCAGCACCGTGAGGTCGTTGACGGTGAAGTTCGCCTTGCCGGTCGCGGTGGGGAACGTGCGCGAGTCGCGCGGACCGTGCGGCAGCTGGAAGCCGTCAGGTTCGCGCACCCGCCGGTTGAAGTCGGCGAAACCCGGTACGACGCGCTCGATGTGGTTGCGGATCAGGTCGTAGTCCCCGGCCAGGCCGGCCCAGTCGACCTGGTCGTCGTCGCCGAACAGCACCCGGCCGAGACCGGCCACCACCGAGACCTCACTGCGCAGGTGCGGGGAGGCCGGGCTGAGCCGGCCCCGCGACTTGTGCACCATCGACATCGAGTCCTCGACGCTGACGAACTGTTCGCCGCCGGCCTGCTCGTCCCGCTCGGTGCGGCCGAGGCAAGGCAAGATCAGCGCGGCATCGCCGGTCACCGCGTGCGAGCGGTTGAGCTTGGTGGATACCTGCACGGTGAGCTTGCACCGGCGCAGGCCCGCCTCGGTCACGGCCGTGTCCGGCGTGGCCGAGACGAAATTGCCGCCCAACGCCATGAACACCCGTACCTTGCCGTCGCGCATCGCCCGGATCGACTCGACCGTGTCGTAGCCGTGCTCGCGCGGCGGCGCGAAGGAGAACTCCCGGCCCAGCGCGTCCAGGAAAGCCGCGGTCGGCTTCTCGTAGATGCCCATGGTCCGGTCGCCCTGCACGTTCGAGTGCCCGCGCACCGGGCACACGCCCGCGCCCGGCCGGCCCACGTTCCCGCGCAGCAGCAGGAAGTTGACCACCTCGCGGATCGTGGGCACCGAGTTCTTGTGCTGGGTCAGGCCCATCGCCCAGCAGACGATGATCCGCTCCGACCGGCGCACCCGCGCGGCCACGGACTCGATCTGTTCCCGGGTCAGGCCGGTGGCGGTGAGCACGTCGTCCCAGGACGTCCCGCGGACGTCCTTGGCGAACTCCTCGAACCCGTGCGAGTGCGCGGCGATGAACCCGTGGTCGAGCACCGTGCCCGGTGCCTCGTCCTCCGCCTCGAGCAGCAGCCGGTTCAGCGCGCGGAACAGGGCGAGGTCGCCGTTCAGCCGTATCTGCAGGAACTCGTCCGAGAGCGGTGTGCCGGAGCCGAGCACGCCGGCCGCCTTCTGCGGGTTCTTGAACCGCATCAGGCCGGCCTCGGGCAGCGGGTTGACCGCGACTATGGACGCCCCGGCCTTCTTCGCCTTCTCCAGCGCGGTGAGCATGCGCGGGTGGTTGGTGCCCGGGTTCTGGCCGGCGATGATGATCAGATCGGCCTTGTAGAGGTCGTCGAGGGAGACTGAGCCCTTGCCGACGCCGAGGGTCTCGCCGAGCGCCGAACCGCTCGACTCGTGGCACATGTTGGAGCAGTCCGGCAGGTTGTTGGTGCCCAGGCGGCGCACCAGCAGCTGGTAGGCGAACGCGGCCTCGTTGGAGGTGCGGCCGGAGGTGTAGAACACCGCCTCGTCCGGCGTGCCCGCCTCAAGCTCCCCCGCCACCAGGCGAAACGCCTCGTCCCAGTCGATCGGCCGGTAGTGGGTCGCGCCGGGCTCCTTATACATCGGCTCGGTCAGCCGGCCCTGCTGGCCCAGCCAGTAGTCGGTGCGCTCGGCCAGCTCGGCCACGGAGTGCTCGGCGAAGAACTCCGGGGTGACCCGGCGCAGCGTCGCCTCCTCGGCCACCGCCTTCGCGCCGTTCTCGCAGAATTCGAAATGGCTGCGCTCGCCGCCTTCCGGCCAGGCGCAGCCCGGGCAGTCGAAGCCGTCCTTCTGGTTGACCTTCAGCAAGGTCAGCGCGGTGCGCCGGGCACCCATCTGCCGCTGCGCGATCTGCAGGGCGTGGGTGACCGCGGGTGCGCCGACGGCCCAGGTCTTGGGCTCGGTGACGCTGAGTTCGGACTCGTCCGGGTCGGTGGCGGGTGGCTTCGACATGCCCATGACTCTAATGCCGTAGCGCGATTACGCCATATTCATACGTTCGGGTGATTCGAGAAGGTTAAGCCTTCGCCCGGCGTGTCGCTCCCCTGCAATGGAGGCGGTGCTCATTCCGTCCAGCCGTCGAAGGCCGCTCGTCTCTAGTAAGGGGAAGCGTCATGGGCTCGCATGCCAAAACCCGCACCACCGGACGCAAGACCGCCCTGGGTGCCCTCGCCGTCGGCGCGACGCTCACCGGCGTGGGACTGACCGCCGCCGCGCTCGACCCGGCCACCGCCGTGCTCTCCGCGGGCTCGGCCCCCGGCGCCGGCGCGGCGATCCAGCTCTCCGGCCTCGCCGACCCGGTCGCGATCAGCCCGCAGACGAGCACGCTCACCGCGCTCACCGCCGCCCCCGCGACCAGCACCGTCGGCTCGGCGGCCTCTTCGGCCGGTTCGACCGGCAAGGCAGTCCGCGGCACGGTGCACCAGGTCACCTCCGCGATCGCCGCCCGCTCGGGTGGCTCGGTGCCGGACGCCGCGACCTCGACCAGCCGGCCCGTACTCTCCACGCCGGAGCAAAGCTCCACCCCGGCCGCCGCCGGCTCCGGGCAGAGCGCGATCCGCCCGATCCAGCAGGGCTCCGGCGCGCTGACTTCCGGCTACACCGGCAAGCACCGGCAGGCCAGGTCCGCCCCGACGCCGACGGACGACGGCCAGCTCACCGACCTGCTCGGCTCGGACTCGCTCCCCGATCCGCTCTCCGGCCTGCTCGGCGCCGGTTCGAACCCGTTGTCGGGACTGCTCGGCTCCGGCGACTCGACCGCTCTGCTCGGCGCGGTGCCTCTGCTCGGCGGCCTGTAGGCCGAGCCGCCGCGGGCTCGGTTCCGCGGCGTGTTCACCGGATCGGGTGGTCCAGGTCGCCCGATGGGATGATGATCACTGATATGCCTCGGTCCGGCTGGCAGCATGGTCGGTCATGAGCAACGGCATGGAGTCGCTCATCCACCGCGACTACGCGGCCTTCCTCGCCGCCGTCCCGCTGATCGCGGTCGGAGCGCTGGCCGGCTTCTCCCTGCGGGACCGCGGTGCGGCGCCCGCGGGCGCGTCGAGCGAGTCGGCCCCGGCCGCCTCCGCCGACCTCGCGCCGGGTCCGCCGCTTCCCCAGGATGTGGAGTACGCGCTGATCGGCGTGCTGCTCGCGGTGATGGCCGATCAACTCGAGCACGACCCGGCGGCCTTCCCCGCGCTGGCCGGCGCCGCCTCGCGGCTGGTGCCGCCGACGCAGCGCGCCGGCGCCGGGCCGCTGGTGTGGACCGGGATGACCGAGCGGGCCGGCCGGGCCGCGGTGCAGGTGCTGCGGCCCGCCGCGCTCAGCAGCCTGGTGCGCGCGCTCACCTACGACTACCTGGGGGCGCTGGGATGACCGCGACCGTGAGCGAAGCGAGACGTGCGGACGCCGAGGGCGACCCGTCCTTCCCGGGCGAGGGCGCGAGGCCCTGGGCCGAGCCGGCCGACCCGGTCGGCGAGCCCGAGTCGGCGCCGTTCCTCGGCCCTTATATCGGCTTGGTCTCCGGCGTGCTGTGCGCGCTGGTCGGCGCGTTCCTGCTGCTCGCGCCGTACGCCTTCGACTATCGACACGGCGCCGCGAGCGTGCCCCGCAGCAGCGTCGTCGACCTCGCCACCGGCGCGGCCGTGCTGGTGCTCGGCTTCGTGACGGCCGGCCTGTTCGGCGCGACGCTCGTGCGCCGGCTGCGCGCGCCCGAACCGGTCCGCCGCCGCTTCGCCGAGCCGGAGCCGGAGCCGGTCGAGCCGCCCGAACTGTTCCTCGAGCCCGAACTCGAGCCCGCGCCGGAGCCGGTCAGGGCGCCCGAGCCGCAACCCGTGGCGCCCCCGGCCGCCCCCGCCGCCGCGCCCGCGATCGACGCGGCCGGCGCCCTGCGCGACCTGCTCACCCCGCTCGTCGCCGCGCTGGCCGCCGACCTGCGGGCCCGGGACGAGGGCGAGAAGCGACCCGGCGGCCCGAGCGAGAAGGACTGACATGCGAGCGCAACCCCCCACCCGCCACCCCGCACCGGTCGCGGCCCTGCTCGGCCTCGGCCTGCTCGCGCTGGTCGGCGCCTGGCTCACCGCCGCGCCGTTCCTGCTCGGCTACCACGCGGCCGGCGACCAACGCCGCGGCGCGGCCTGGACCGCGGCCACCCGCGTCGACGTGAGCGCCGGCGCGGCGATCACGGCCGTCGCGGTCGCGGCGCTGCTGGGCTACACCGCCTCGTCGGCGGCTTGGCTGGCGCGGTACCGTCGAGGCGAATGACATGGCATAAAGCCATGGAGCACAGGAAAGCCACGCTGACGTGGAAGGCGCGCGAGCATGCACCCGACCGAGGCCGACCGTACCGACGCCGCCTGCGAGGCCGGCCGCGGCTGGATCCACGAGGCGATCGAGCGGGTCGAGGCGGATCGCAACCGGTCCGCGGACACCCACCTCTTCCCGATCCCGCTGCCCCGGGAATGGGGCGTGGACCTCTACCTCAAGGACGAGTCCACCCACCCGACCGGCTCGCTCAAGCACCGGCTGGCCCGCTCACTGTTCCTCTACGCGCTGTGCAACGGCTGGATCCGCGAGGGCCGGCCGGTGATCGAGGCCTCCTCCGGCTCCACCGCCGTCTCCGAGGCCTACTTCGCCCGGATGCTCGACCTGCCCTTCATCGCGGTCATGCCGGCGAGCACCAGCAAGGAGAAGTGCGCGCTGATCGAGTTCTACGGCGGGCGCTGCCACCTCGTGGACGATCCGACCGCGGTGGTGGCCGAGTCGCGCCGGCTCGCGGCCGAGACCGGCGGGCACTTCATGGACCAGTTCACCTATGCCGCGCAGGCCACCGACTGGCGCGGCAACAACAACATCGCCGAATCGATCTTCCATCAGATGGACCGGGAGCGGCACCCGGTGCCGTGCTGGATCGTGGTCGGCGCGGGCACCGGCGGCACCAGCGCCACCATCGGCCGCTACGTCCGCTACCAGCGCCACGCCACCCGGCTGTGCGTGGTGGACCCGGAGAACTCCGCGTTCTTCGAGGGCTGGGTCCGGCGCGACCCCGAGTTCGCCACCGGCCTCGGCTCCCGGATCGAGGGCATCGGCCGGCCGCGGGTGGAGCCATCGTTCATGCCCGAGGTGGTGGACCGGATGATCCGGGTGCCCGACGCCGCGTCCATCGCGGCCGCGCGCTGGCTGGCCGGGCACACCGGGCGGCGCGCGGGCGGTTCCACCGGCACGAACCTGTGGGGCGCCTTCCAGGTCATCTCCGAACTGCGCGCGGCCGGGCAGCGCGGCTCCGTGGTGAGCCTGCTGTGCGACGGCGGCGAGCGTTACGCGCACACTTACTACGACGACGGCTGGTTGGCCGGGCAGGGGATCGACCCGCGGCCGTACCGGGCGGCGATCGACGCGTTCCTCGCGACCGGAGTGTTCCAAGGCTGAGACGGGCGGCTGGGGCACCGGGGGCGCGCGAGCGCTATCGTGGCGATGTGGCGGGGAAGAAACGGGTATTCGACACGCGGATAAGCACTCCGGTACGGCTGTGGACCGGCATCGCGGTGCCGATCGCGCTGGTACTGGTCGCCTGGCTGGTCCTGGCGGGCGAGCTCGGCGGACTGCGGGCGGGCTTCACGACGATCGGGGCGGGCACGGCGCCCGGGGTGGAGGCCTCGGCCCGGCTCTCCTACGACCTGTCCGACCTCGACAACGAGGTCGTGACCATGCTGCTGGTCGGCGACCAGAGCGGGCTCGGCGAGAATCGGGCGACCGCGTACGGCGCGTATCAGCACGACATCGAGGACGCGAACACGAACCTGGCCCTGATCGGCTCCGGCATCGACGCGGTGCCGGACGGATCGAAGCTCCTCATCCAGATCGAGAACGGCCTGTCCGCGTACGAGCACGCCGTGGACGACGCGATGTACGTCGACTCCCTGGCCCACGGCCGCAATCCGGCACAGCCCTCCGCCGAGGCGCTGGGCACGTATCAGCACGCGGTCGACCTGCTGTCCGAGCAGAACAGCGGTGTGCTCGCCCTCGCGACGCAGCTGATCGGCGCCGAACAGGGCACGATCGAGGCCGCGTCGGTGAGCAAGCTCGGTCTGTCCACGCAACTGATCACCGTGGCGGCCGTGCTGCTGGCCCTGGTGCTGCTCATGCTCGTCTTCGTCCAGCGCGAGCTCGGCCGCCGCTTCATGCGGCGGTTCAACCCGAGCCTGCTCCTGGCCACCCTGCTCACCATCGGGTTCGGCGTGGGCCTCATCGTGCAGGTCCAGTCCGCGCGCGGCGACTACACGGCCCAGAACGCGGCCTCCTCCGGTGCCATGGTCGAACTCTGGCAGGTGCAGGCGGACGCCGCGCAGATGCGCGCCGCGGACGGGCGCTTCCTGCTCGACGTCGGCGCGGGGCACTACGGATCCGGGCAGACCGTCGGCGCGGCCTCGGACGACGCGCAGGACTTGGAGCAGCAGGAGCAGACGATCTTCGGCCTGGACGAGCTCATCTTCTCCAGCGGCACCCCGACGTCGATCGACCAGGCCTACCAGGACTTCGTCGGAGATGACAGCACCCTGCGCACCGAAGCCGGGGAGAGCAAGGCCGACAAGCTCGCCATCCCGGTGTCTTTCGAGCTCGGCGACGCGCAGGCGGACTTTGAAAAGTACATCACCGCGCTCCGCGGGGCTTTGGCCGACAACGAGTCCGCATTCAACGCCGCGATGGCTTCGGGCCGGACCGCGCTGGGCCCCTGGCAGTGGCTGCCGGCGGTCTGGGCGCCGGTCATCGCGCTCCTGGTCCTGTCCGGTTTCGCGCCGCGGCTGCGCGAATACCGTTGATCGCCGGGCGAATGCGCGCGGTGATCGAAAGGCGCGATTGTCGGGACGCGGTAACAGTTCACTGAACGTAGTCTAAGAACGGGCTTGGCTTCACCTTTGTTTCAGCCTGAACTTTGAGACTCCGGGCCATGAAGTCGTTTCGGTCCTCGCGCCGCCGTGTGGCGCTGAACTCGGGCCTGGCCGTCGTCCTGGTCGGCGCCGGGGTCGCCGCGTACCTCGAAGTGGGCGCGGACTCTTCGGCCTCCGCGAGCTCCTTCACCCGCACCGCCACGGTGTTGCGCGGCCCGGTGACCGCCTCGGTCTCCGCCTCCGGCAACCTGGCCCTGGCCTCCCAGTCCTCGCTCGCGTTCGGCGCCGCCGGCAAGGTCACCGCGGTCGATGTGACCGTCGGCCAGACCGTCACGGCCGGGCAGAAGCTCGCCACCGTCGACGCCACCGCGGCGAATCTGGCTCTGACCGAGGCCCAGGAGCAGCTGACGGTGGCCCAGGACAACCTGGCCAAGGCCCAGGACGGTCCGTCCGCACAGCAGCAGGCTGTGAACAACGATCAGTTGAGGTCGGACGAGGCCGCCGTCACCGCGGACCAGCAGACCGTCGATGACGACAAGTCGGGCAAGGTCGCGGCGGAGCAGTTGTCCAAGGACGAAAGCGCCCTGAGCAACGCCGAGAACGCGCTGCAGAGCGCCAGGGACCAGCAGGCGCTGAGCGCCTACGTCGATCCCAGTGCGCTGGCACAGGATCAGGAGGCTGTCACCCAGGCCAAGGCCGCCGTGAACAACGCGCAGACCGAGGTGGACGGCACCACCATCACCGCCCCCTCGGCCGGCACCATCCTGTCCATCGCCGGCCAGGTCGGCAGCCAGGTCAGCGCGGGCTCCTCCACCACCGGCGCGTCCGCCTCGTCCGGCTCCGGCGGCTCGAGCTCCACCGGCACCGGCTCCACCTCGTCCTCGACCGGCTCGAGCAGCTCGAGTTCCTCCGCCTTCATCACCATGGCGGACGTTTCCGCGCTGCAGATCACCGCGGACGTCTCCGAGACCGACATCAACTCGATCAAGGTCGGCCAGGCCGCCACGGTGACGCTCAACGCCGGCACCGCCGGGCCCCTCGACGCCAAGGTCCAGACCATCTCGCCCACCTCCACCACCGTCTCGAACGTGGTCGAGTACGCGGTCACCCTGAGCCTGAGCAGCGCCGCGCCCAGCGGAGTGCGGCCCGGCCAGTCCGCGTCGATCCTGATCACCACCGGCTCGGCGACCAACGTGCTGTACGTGCCGACCTCGGCCGTCACCACCACCAGCTCCACCTCTTTCGTGACCGTGGTGGAGAGCGGCCGGGACGTGCCGACGAAGGTCACCACCGGCGTCGTGGGCACCACCGACACCGAGATCACCAGCGGCCTGACCCAGGGCCAGACCGTGCTGCTCACCATCAGCGCGGGCACCGGCTCGTCCACCACAGGGCGCGGCTTCGGCGGCATCGGCACGGGCGGCGGGTTCGGCGGAGGCGGCGGCTTCGGCGGCGCTGGGTTCGGCGGCGGGAGGTGACCCGGCGGGTCTCCGTCCCGGCGGCGCGCCGGCGCGGCGAGACCGGCCCGGCGACGCGGACACAGCCGCTGCCGGCCGCGCGGGCCAGCGCCGTCCACATCAGCGCCCTGACCAAGGTCTACGGCGACGGCGACGCGGCCGTGCACGCGCTGCGCGGAGTCGACCTCGACATCCCGCACGGCGACTACGTGGCCATCATGGGCTCCTCCGGCTCCGGCAAGTCCACCATGATGAACATCATCGGCTGCCTCGACATCCCCACCGCCGGCAGCTACCGGCTCGACGGGATCGACATCGGCAGCCTGGACGAGGCGCAGCTGTCCCTGGTGCGCAACCGCAAGATCGGCTTCGTCTTCCAGTCCTTCAACCTGCTGCCGCGCACCTCGGCGTTCGAGAACGTGGAACTGCCGCTGGTCTACGGCGGGGTGCGCGGTCCGGAGCGGCGCCGCCGGGCGCTGGCCGCGCTCGAGCTCGTCGGGCTCTCCGACCGGGTCGAGCACCTGCCCAACCAGCTCTCCGGCGGCCAGCAGCAGCGGGTCGCGGTGGCCCGGGCACTGGTCAACGCGCCCTCGCTGATCCTGGCCGACGAGCCCACCGGCAACCTCGACACGCACTCGAGCTACGAGGTGATGGGCCTGTTCGACCGGCTCAACGCGCTCGGGCGCACCATCGTGGTGATCACCCACGAAGAGGACATCGCCGAGCACGCCAAGCGCTTCGTGCGCCTGGTGGACGGCCGGATCGTGGAGGACCGGCGGCTGAGCCCGGTCGGCGGCCTGCCGCCGAAGCTGGGCTCGGCCGAGGCCGACCACACCCCGAAGGGCGCGGACCTCCCGACCGCGCCGCTGCCGGGAGGCGCGATCTGACATGCGGATCCGCGAAGTCTTCCGGTTCGCCGTGCGCGGACTGCGGGCCAACAAGCTGCGCTCGGGCCTGACCACCCTGGGCATCCTGATCGGCGTCGGCGCGGTCATCCTGCTGATCGCGGTGGGCCAGGGCTCCGGCGCGGCGGTCCAAGCCCGGATCAACAGCCTGGGTTCGAACCTGCTGCTGGTCACGCACCAGAGCGGCACGGTCGGCCGGGCCGCCTCCACCCGCGGCGGCAACGTCGGCTCGACCGGCGACCTCACCCCGGCGATCGCCCAGGACCTGGCCACTTCCGATCAGGACCCTGACGTCGCCGTGGTCGCGCCGGTGGCGACCACCTCGGTCACCGCCACCTTCCAGGGCGCCTCGACCACCATCTCCCAGGTGGTCGGCACCTACCCGGCCTACCTGTCCATGTCGAACTACACCGTCAGCCAGGGCAGCTCGTTCAGCACCGACGACGTCAACCACGCGCGCAAGGACGTGGTGATCGGCCAGACCGTGGTGACCGACCTGTTCGCCTCGATCGACCCGATCGGCAAGACGATCGACATGAACAACGTGCCCTACACCGTGGTCGGCGTGCTGGCGGCCAAGGGCGGCGGCAGCACCTTCGACGACCCGGACGACGTGGCGCTCGCGCCGCTGAGCACGGTGCAGGACAGCCTCACCGGCTTCGGCTCGCTCAGCGAGATCGCGGTGCAGGCGACCACCGCCGACTCCACCAGCGCGGCCCAGGCCGAGGTCACCAACCTGCTACTGGACTACCTGCACGAGAGCACCTCCACCGAGCAGTTCACGGTGACCAACGAGTCCTCGCTGCTCTCGACCGCGCAGTCCACCACGCAGACCTTCACCGTGCTGCTGGCCGCGGTGGCCGCGATCTCCCTGCTGGTCGGCGGAATCGGGGTGACCAACATCATGCTGGTCACGGTGACCGAGCGGACCCGGGAGATCGGCATCCGCAAGGCCCTGGGCGCGCCCAAGGGCGCGATCCTCGGCCAGTTCCTGATCGAAGCCGTGTTCCTGTCCGTGTTCGGCGGCGCCTTGGGCGTGCTCGTGGGCATCATCGGATCCCGCTTCACCATCGACGGCATCAAACCCGTGCTGGTCCCCACCTCGATCGCGCTGGCGTTCGGCGTGTCCGCGGTGATCGGACTGGTCTTCGGCTCCCTGCCGGCCAACCGGGCGGCCAAGCTGCACCCGATCGAGGCGCTGCGCCATGAGTAAGACCGCGTCCCAGAAGACCGCGACTGCCAAGGAGGGCACCGTGTCCCAGGCTCCGGC
Source organism: Actinospica robiniae DSM 44927 (assembly GCF_000504285.1). Classification (NCBI taxonomy): domain Bacteria; kingdom Bacillati; phylum Actinomycetota; class Actinomycetes; order Catenulisporales; family Actinospicaceae; genus Actinospica; species Actinospica robiniae. The sequence goes on from NZ_KI632511.1 coordinate 6,240,847, forward strand.
GGCCGAGCCGCACAGCAAGACCGGCACGCAGGAGATGTCGGCCGAGGAACTGCTGGCCATCCCGCCGCGTGCGGACGACCTGGCCGAGGAGCTCGCGGCCCGGCCGCCGAAGGCCAAGCTGCCCCGGGTCACCCTGGCCCTGACCGGCGCGGTCCTGGTCGCCGCCGGGTTCATCGGCGGGGCGCTGGCGCAGAAGCACCTCGGGTCCTCCTCCGCCTCCAGCCGGGCCGGCTCCTTCGCCGCCGCGTTCGGCCGCGGCGGCGGCGCGGGCGCGACCGGCGCGCCCACCGGCGGCACCGGCCGGGGCGGCTTCGGCGGCGGAGGCTTCGGTGGCGGCGGGTACGGCGGTGGCGGCACCGCGAGCGCCGGCAACTCGATCAGCGGCACCGTCACCGTGGTCAGCGGCGGCACCCTGTACGTGACCGCGGCCGACGGCACCGTCTACACCGTGACCACCACGGGCTCGACCACGGTGAAGGTCTCCTCCAGCGGTTCGCTCAGCCAGATCAAGCCGGGCCAGACGGTCACCATCGCCGGCACCGCGGACTCGGGCGGAACCGTGGCCGCCACCTCCATCACGGCAGCAACGAACTGATTCGTCCTAGTAGGCGGGGTACCCATGAAGCGGATCTACGTCAGCACCCTGGTATCGGCAGCGGCGGGCGTCGCCGCGGTCGGTCTGATCGCCGGCTGCGCCTCGAATTCCGGCTCGAGCACGGCGGCCGCCACCTCCGCGAGCAGCAGCGGCGGCAACTCGGCCTACTCCGCGTACACGCAGTGCCTCTCGGCGCACGGGGTGACCCTGCCGAGCGGCGGTTTCGGCGGTTTCGGCGGCCGGCGCAGGCCCGGCGCCGGATTCTCCCGGCCGGCCGGCGGCTTCACCGCGCGCCCCACGGGCGGCTTCGGCGGCGGCCGCGGCTTCGCCTCGGCCGACCCGAGCATGGCGGCGGCCGCGGCGGCGTGCGCCTCGGACCGGCCGACCGGCGCCTTCGGCGGCGGCGGGTTCGGCGGGGGCTTCGGCGGCGGTGCGGACAACAGCCGGCTGACCGCGTTCCGCAACTGCATGAGCCAGCAGGGCGAGGCGATACCGACCGCCCGGCCCACCGCTCCGGCCACGGGTGACGCGCGCTACCTCGGCGGCCTGAGCACGGCCGATCCCAAGGTGGCCCAGGCGCTTTCGGTCTGCAAGCCGCTGATCCCCACCGGCGCCCCCACCGGCGCGCCGACCTCGGGCTGAGCGCTGATCCCGGGCTCGGGCCCCGGCATTCGGCCGCATGCCGAACGCCGGGGCCCGATTCCATTCCGTGACATTGTTCTCAGCAGTCTTTTGGGCGGTTCGTCCAGACTGGTGCCGTGATGGCGACGACTGATGCTGCGGAACTGCTGATCGTCGAGGACGACAGCGAGGTGCGCGAGGCCCTGGGGCGTGCGCTCAAGCTCGAGGGCTACGGCGTCGCGCTCGCGGCGGACGGAGCGCAGGCCCTCAACGCCGTCAGCGTCTCGCCGCCGGACCTGATCGTGCTCGACGTGGCCATGCCCGGCCTCGACGGCCTCGGCGTCGCCCGGGCCCTGCGCGCGGCCAACGACCGCACCCCGGTGCTCATGCTCACCGCGCGCGACGCGGTGCAGGACCGGGTGATGGGCCTGAACGCCGGCGCCGACGACTACCTGGTCAAGCCGTTCGCGCTGGCCGAGCTGGTGGCCCGGATCAATGCCCTGCTGCGCCGCGCCACCTCCGAGCCCCTGGTCGACCCGGGCCTGCTCAGCTGCGGCGACCTGGTGCTCGACCTCGGCGCCCGCCAGCTGCGCCGGTCCGGCCACACCGAGGACCTGACGAAGATCGAGTTCGACCTGCTCGAGCTGCTGCTGCGCAACGCCGGCCGGGTGGTCACCCGGGAGCTGATCCGGGACCGGGTCTGGGGCTACGACGGCGTGCCGGGCTCGAACTCCATGGAAGTGTTCATCTCCGTGCTGCGGCGCAAGACCGAGCCGGGCGGCGCGCCGCGGGTGATCCACACCGTGCGCGGGGTGGGGTACACCTTGCGGACGCCGTCGTGAGACTGCGGCTCGGACCGCGCCGGGGCTGGGGCTCCTCGCTCGGGCGGCAGAAGGGCAAGCTGCGCACCCGGATGACGCTCGCGGCCACCCTCGCGGTGTCCGTGGGCATCGGCGCCGGGGTGAGCTTCGCCTACCTGGCGCTGCGGTCCGAGCTGGTGCACAACATGCAGGCGCAGCTGGCCAAGCAGGCCACCAGCATCTCCACCTACGTGCGCCGGTCCAGCCAACCCCTGCCCGCCGTGAAGCCGCTGCCCCGGTGGCCCGGCTACCAGCGCGGCTTCGGCGACTCCGTCACCGACACGCAGATGGTCTACCAGAATGGCGACACCGGCCAGCTGGTGCAGGCCTCGACCACGGGCCAGCTGCAGCTGCCGGTCACCGCCGAGGACCGGCTGATCGCGGCGGGCACCGCGCCGGCCGGCTACCGCGACGTCAACGTGCAGGGCACGGATCTGATGCTCTACACCGTGCAGCTCGGCAAGGGCGAGGCGCTGCAGGTCGCGCTGCCGACGACCGGCCTGAACGCCGAGCTCGACCAGATAGGGCTCGAACTGGGCCTGGCCGGCCTCGGCGGCATCGTCCTGTCGGCCGCGCTGGGCTGGTGGGTGACCCGGACCGCGCTGCGCCCGGTGGCCCGGCTGACCGAGGCGGCCGAGCGCATCGCCGCCGAGCCCCGGGACCTCGCCCGCGGCATCGAGCTGGGCGGCCGGGCGGACCGGGACGAGCTCGGCCGGCTGGCCACCAGCTTCAACGCGATGCTGGCCGCGGTCCAGGACGCCACGAACCGGCAGCGGCAGCTGGTCGCGGACGCCTCGCACGAGCTGCGCACGCCGCTGACCTCGCTGCGGATGAACGCCGAGGTGCTCGACAAGTTCGACCGGCTCGACCCGGTGGACCGCAAGCGGGTCATCGCCTCGCTGCTGGGCGGCATCGACGAGCTGACCGGCCTGGTCGCCGACACGATGGAGCTGGCCCGGGGCGAGGAGCGCGAGCCGGTGCTGGCCTACCTGCGCTGGGACGAGCTGACCCGGCGCGTGGTCGAGCGCGCCGAGGGCCACTGGCCGAAGATAGAGTTCCGCCTCGACCTGCGGCCGTGCACCGTCGTCGCCGCGTCCGACCGGCTCGAGCGGGCCGTGGGCAACATCCTGAACAACGCGGCCAAGTTCTCCGGCGGCGAGGGCCTGATCGAACTGGCCCTGGCCACCGACGGCCGGCTCACCGTGCGCGACCACGGCCCGGGCATTCCGCCGGACGACCTGGCGCACGTCTTCGACCGCTTCTACCGTTCCGCCGCGATGCGCGACCGGCCCGGCTCCGGGCTCGGCCTGGCCATCGTGGCCCAGGTCGCCGAGGCGCACGGCGGCACCGTGACCGCGGGCAACGCGGTGCCCGGGCCCGGCGCCGTCTTCACGCTGGCGCTGCCGACGGCGGACCACTGACGTTCATCGGGCGCTGCGGCCCGGTCCGTCAGCGCTGGACGAGATCGAAGAGCCGGTCCCAGCGCTCGCCGATGACCTCGGGGGAGTACCGGGCCACCGATCCGGGCGCGGCCGCGGCCAGCTTCGCGCGCAGTTCGGCGTCGTCCATCAGCCGGCCGAGCTGGTAGCCGAAGGTCTCGGTGTTTCCGGGTGTGACCAGTACGCCGTTGACCGTGGTCGTGCCGTCGCCGTCGGGCTCGTCGCCGCGCAGGATCTCACGCACGCCCGGGGCGCAGTCGAAGGCGATGCACGGCAGGCCGCACGAGAGCGCCTCCAGCAGCGTCATCGGGAAGCCCTCCGCGCGTGAGGCGCTCAGGAAGAGCGAGCCGCCGAGCAGGGACTCGCGGACCTGATCGGTCGCGCCTTCGAAGACCACCGAGTCGGCCACGCCCAGCCGGGCCGCTTGAGCCTCGAGCCCGGCCCGGTCCGGCCCGTCGCCGTACAGCCGCAGCCGCCAGTCCGTCTCCGGCCGGGCGAGCACGGCCTGGGCCCACGCCTCGAGCAGCAGGTCGTAGCCCTTCTCCTGGCTCAGCCGGCCGAGTGCGACGCAGGTGTGCGCAGCGGGGTCGGCGCCGCCGGAAGCGGGCAGCGGCAGTGGATTCGCTATGGTCGTGGCGTTGTTCATCCCGCCCGAGACGGTCCAGTCGATCGCGTCCTGCTCGGTCAGCGCGACGAACCGGGGCAGGTCTCGGTAGAGGGTCTGCACCCGCTTGCCACGGGTGGAGTTCATCGACGCGGAGTAGGACTCGTGGCTCATCCCGATCACCGGGATGCCGCGGGTGTCCGCCAGAGCGACCCACTCCATCGCGAGCACCTGCACGCACACCACCACCGCGTTGCGCGGGTCCAGCGGGGCCAGTATCCCGCTCAGAGCGGCCGCGCCGCGGTGCTGCAGGGCGCTCCAGCGGGCCCGACGCAGCGACACGGCCGGCTGTACCACCCGCTGGTACGGGGAAGGCGGGGCGACAGCCCGCAGCGGCCGCGGATGCAGCACGCTGGTCTCGTACGGCAGCGGGCCGTCGTGCTCGGCGGCGTAGTCGTGCGGCTTGGCCACCGCGCCCAGGCCGACCAGCCGCACCCGGTGGCCGCGCGCGGCGAGGATGTCCCCTATCGACCGGGTCCAGCGCTGGGCGCCGCCCGCCTCGTCGATGTTGTTCGCCACGATCACCACGTCGCGCGGGGTGGCGGCCCGGGTGCTCGGGCACAGCCCGGCGGCCTCGTCCACGGTCATCATCACTTCCCGCCCTTCGCGAAGAAGCGCCGGTAGACCTGCTCCGCCGCGTCGCCTTGGTCGTATTCGCCGTAGCGCCGGGCGAAGGCGCGCCGGGTCTCGGCGTGGGAGTCCTCCACCGTCAGGGCCTTGATAGACTTGAAGAAGGCCTCCGGGTCGGTGGAGTAGGGACCCGGCGCCTCGGCCGCGAGATCGAAGTAGGTGCCCCGGTCCCGGGTGTAGTCCGCCTTGTCCGCCGCGAAGAAGAGCATCGGGCGGTCCAGCAGCGCGTAGTCGAACATGACCGAGGAGAAGTCCGTGACCAGGGCGTCCGAGGCGAGGAAGAGCTCGCTGACATCCGGGTGGTGCGAGACGTCCTGGACCGCGCCGCGCGCCGCGGGCGGGACCGCGACCGTGTTGAGGTAGTGCGCGCGCACCAGCAGTACGTGGGTGCGGCCGAACTCGCGGGCGAAGTCCTCGAAGGAGAAACCCGGCTCGAACCGGCCGCTGCGCTGCCGGAAGGTCGGCGCGTACAACAGCACCGTGCGATCGGCCGGCAGGTTGAACCGGGCCCGCAGCGCGGCCGAGCGCTCGGCCACCTCCGGGCCGAGCAGGACGTCGTTGCGCGGGTAGCCGGTGCGCAGCGGCTCGGCCCGCATCTCGAACGCGTCCACCAGGGTCCTGATGTCGTACTCGGAGCGCACCAGGAAGGCGTCGAACCGGCCCACGCCGTGCACCAGGGCCTCGCGCTGCTCGGTCAGCATCGCGCGCACCTGCGGGGTGTTGACCCCCATGGTCTTCAGGGCCGTGCCGTGCCAGGTCTGGATGTACGTGGTCTGCTTGCGCTTGCCCATCCACTGCGGGAAGCCCTGGTTGTCCACCCAGAACTCCGCCCGGGCCAGCGCCCAGACGTATCCCCAGGACATCCGTCGGAGCAGGGCCGCTTCCTTGGGGAAGCCGTTGCCGTTCTCGGCATACGACCAGTACATCTTGCCCGTGTACTCGTGCCGGCGCAGCGCCTGGTAGAGGTACTTCGGGCTGTCGCTGTAGGACAGGCCGAGGTGCGACTCGAACACCACCGAGCCGCGCTTGACCGGCAGCCGGGCGAACAGCTGGAACGCGCGCCGCTTGACCCGGGTCTGGTTCGCCTTCTGCGCCAGGCGCATGCCCCGGCGCACCAGCCGCAGCAGCCGGCCGCCGCCGGTGCCGGTGGCGTTGGTCTCGAAGGACGCGTTGACCCTGCGCGCCACGAAGTTGCGCGCGGACAGCTGCAGGGTGACCACGCCGCGGTGGTTGATCCGCACCGTCCACCGGTCCCCGACCAGCCTGGTCAGCAGCGGGCGGGCCGGCAGCTCGAGCTGCGCCGCGCCCGGCGGCAGGTCGATCGCGGTGATCCGGGTGGCCATCGTGCCCAGGTCTCCGGCCTTGAGCCGCAACCGGAGCTCGAACATCGGGTCCACCACACCCAGCGGCCGGACCGTGCGGCTGACGTCCACCTCGCCGGACCAGCGGATGCGGCTGCCCTCCTGCCGCACCTCGGTCAGCTTCACCCGGTACTTGCGCACCGCGCGTTGGCCGGGACCGAACTCGAAGTGCGCGCTCAGCGGAACGTCCGCGGGCACGCGGCCGAGCGAGTTGACCGTCTCGCCGGTCAGCCTGATCCGCCCGGTCCGCCGGCCCGAGGCGACGACCTCGAGCCCGGTCAGCCGGCTGGCCAGGTTCGACTCGGCCAGCGAGAGCTGGTGGTAGCCGGCCTCGGTCACGTCCAGAGCGATCCGGCCGAGCGCGTCGTCCAGGTGTCCGTCGTCGCACCAGTAGACGCGCCCGTCCCGCTCGACCAGGTCGGTGGTGATCCGGGTGCGGTCGAGCAGGTTCTCGCTGACGGTGACGAGGTTCGGCCAGTCTTCCCGCACCAGCAGGTACGCGCCGGCCACGGCGACCCGGTGCGCGCACTGCGCGAAGGCCTGCTCCAGCGGCAGGGTGAGCAGATAGTCCCGGAACAGCGCCCGGCACTCCTCGATGTACTCAGGCGTCTGATACGGAAGCTCGCGCAGATAGAGCACCAGGTCGTGCTCGATGAACTTGACCGCCTTGGCCAGCCTGATCTCGGCCCGCCCCGCCTCGTCCGGGAAGCCGTCGAGCACCGCGTCCACCCGGCGGTGGATGCCGATCCGGTCGCGCACGTTGCCGATGTTCGAGCGCTGGTTGGAGATGGACTTGGCCGCCGCCCGGACCATGACCTCCCAGTAGTACACCGGGTTGGGGATCAGCACGATCCTGCGCGCATTGAGATACGCGGTCGCGGAGAAGAGCAGGTCCTCCCAGTGGAAGCCCTCGGGAAAGCGGATCGCGTGCTCGTTGAGGAACTCGCGCCGGTAGCACTTGTTGGTCGAGAGCGTGTCGCGAAGCAGGCCGGGCATGTCGGCGACGGAGTCGAGCACCTGGCGCCGGGTGTAGAGGTCCGGCCACCACGGCACGTCCTCGACGAGTCCGGAGCGGTTGACGTGCCGTCGGATGCAGAGCCCGGAGACGAGGTCCGCGTCGTTCTCCTCGGCGGCCTGAAGCATGTTCAGGCACGCGTGCCGGTCGAGCACGTCGTCGGAGTCGAGGAACATCACGTAGCGCCCTCGCGCGTGATCGATGCCCGTGTTGCGCGGCTTGGAGCAGCCGCCGCTGTTCTCCGGCAGCCGGTGGTAGCTCACCCGCGGATCCTGCGCCGCCAGCCGTTCGGCCACCTTCGGGGTGTCATCGCCGGAGTGGTCGTCGACGATGACCACTTCGACGTTGTGCAGCGTCTGCTCGAGCACCGAGCGCACCGCCGTCGGAAGCCGGGCCGCGTCGTTGTACCCGATGATGACGACGGAGAGGTCCGGCGCCTGTACCTCGTTGTGCTCCGGCAAGACTTCCTCACTTGCGCTGTCGGGCGACATCGTCTGCCGCCCACCGTGCCCGGCCCCCATCCGGCCTACGCAGGGATGGTATCCGATCGGCCCGCGCACTACGGTTGCTGGCGATACCCGGGGATCCGAGCGGGCACGCTGGTTGGGTGAACCTTAGTTGAACGACGGAACGACGCGCTAGGAGAAGTGCATTGCGCACCGCAGCACCCACGGCCGTGCTCACCGGCCCGCAACCCGTGGACGGCGACGGCGTACTGCGCTCCGCTCTCGCCCGGCTCGGCATAACCGTGGTCACCGCGGACGGACCGGCCGCCACCGCCCGCGCCGTGGCCAGCGCCTCGGCCGGTGGGCGGGTCGCCCTGGTGGATCCGCGGCTGGCCGCCCACACGCACGCGCTGCGCCTGGCCCTGCTCGACTCGCGTTGGGAGGCCGCGCACGCGCCCGGGGTGCTCAGCGTGTCCGGCGAGGCCCGCGAGCGCCTGGCCGCGGAGCTGCGCGGGATGCCGGATCTGACGGGGCATCGGGTCGAGGGCGCCTCCCCGGCCGCCCGGCTCACCGCGCCCCGGCCGCTGCTGGCCGACGATTTCGCCGAGCGGCTCGGCTCCGGCGGCGTCCAGGTGCACGAGACCGCGCTGCCGGATGGCCTGGTCATGCGCCTGGTCGACGCGCCGCTCTCGGCGCGCAAGGACGTCTACGCGCAGATCGAGTCGGTGGACGACGAGGCGATCCGGCTGCGTCGCGCGGTCAAGAGCGACGACGGTCTGTTCACCACGTACTGCGTCTCCCCGTGGACCCGGTACCTGGCCCGCTGGTGCGCCCGGCACGGCTGGAGCCCGAACCTGGTCACCACGCTCTCCCTGCTGGTCGCGCTGGCCGGCGCGGGCGCGGCGATGACCGGTACCCGGGCCGGGTACATCGGCACCGCGGTCGCGCTCTACCTCTCCTTCGCGCTCGACTGCACCGACGGGCAGCTGGCCCGCTACGCTCTGCGCTTCTCCCGGATCGGCTCCTGGCTGGACGCGACCTTCGACCGGGCCAAGGAGTACGCCGTCTACGCCGGCCTCGCCTTCGGCGCGGCCCGCGGCGGCGACCACGGCATCTGGCTGCTGGCCTCGGCGGCCATGGTGCTCCAGACCCTGCGCCACCACATCGACTTCGCCTACCACGAGTCGCTACGCCCGGACCCGGGCATAGCCTCGGCCGACGCCCCGGCCAAGCCGGCCGAGGGGCGCGGCCCCGGGTACTGGGCCCGCAAGGTCGTGATCCTGCCGATCGGCGAGCGCTGGGCCCTGATCGCGCTGCTGACCGCCTTCACCCGGCCGCGGATCGTCTTCGCCACGCTGCTGATCTGGGGCCTGCTGGCAGCCCTCTACACCACCTTCGGCAGGGTCCTGCGATCGCAGCGGTCGGACCGGCCGCGCTCCGCGGCGGCGATCGACGCCCTGCGCGCGATGTGCGACCTGCCGCTGGCGATCCGGGCCACCGCGCGCGAGCCGTTCACCGCCCGGCTGGGCTGGCTGGCCCCGCCGCTGATCCAGCTGGTGTCCTACGTCGTGATGATCGGCCTGATCTTCGGCGACCGGAAACTCGGCCCGGCCGCGTTCGCGCTGCTGGCCGCGGTGATCTACCACCACTACGACATCGTCTACCGGCTGCGCGCCGGGGCCGGCCAGATGCCCCGCTGGGTCGCCGTCGCGCTCGGCGGCAACCTCGGCCGCTCGGTGCTCGTGGTCGTGCTCGGCACCGGGCTGACCCACGGCAACCCGCTGAGCCTGGCGATCTGGCTGCTCACCGCCTATCTGGCCGTGGTCGCGGTGGCCGAGTCGGTGCGGTTCTGGACCCGTCCGGCCGCCCCGGTGCTGCCGGACTGAGCCGTCTGCCCCCGAGCCGCTCGTCCGGCCTGCCCGGCCGCCGGCTTCTGTGTAGCAATGGGCGTTCATGTTGATTTTTGTTAGAGTGTGTAGCGCAAGCGTGACAGCGCGGGCGCGAACGGGCGCCACCTTCCCAGTAAGGTCATCGACATGACGACATGGCTTGTTACCGGCGGGGCCGGATATATCGGATCGCACGTGACCCGTGCGCTGCTCGCCGCCGGCGAGGGGGTCGTCGTGGTGGACGACCTGTCCACCGGCGGCAAGGACCGGCTGCCGGACGGGGTGGCGGCCGAGATCGCGAAGGTGCACGACCGCGCCGCTCTCGAGCAGCTGGTCCAGACCCACCGGGTCGGCGGCGTGATCCACATCGCCGCCAAGAAGCGCGTCGGCGAGTCGGTCGACCGCCCCACCTGGTACTACGAGGAGAACCTGGAGGGCCTGCGCACCCTGCTCGACGTGGCCGTGGCCGCCGGGATCGACAAGTTCGTCTTCTCCTCCTCCGCCGCCGTCTACGGCGAGGTGGACGTGGACCTGGTCACCGAGCAGACCCCGTGCACGCCGGCGTCCCCCTACGGTGAGACCAAGCTCGTCGGCGAGTGGATGATCAAGGGCGTCGCCCGCGCCCAGCAGCTGGCCGGCCGCGACTTCGGCTACGCCAACCTGCGCTACTTCAACGTCGCCGGCGCCGGTGCCCCCGAGCTCGGCGACCCGGTCGCGCTCAACCTCATCCCGATGGTCTTCGAGAAGCTCGAAGCCGGCCAGGCCCCGCTGATCTTCGGCGACGACTACGGCACGCCGGACGGCACCTGCATCCGCGACTACATCCACGTCGCCGACCTGGCCGAGGCGCACGTGGCCGCCGCGCTGCGGCTCGGCCGCGACCCGAAGACGGCGCTCACGCTCAACCTCGGCACCGGCACCGGCGCCTCGGTCAAGGAGGTCATCACCACCATCCTCGACCACACCGGCATCGACCTGCCCCCGGTCATCGTCCCGCGCCGTCCCGGCGACCCGGACCGCCTGGTCGCCTCGGCCGAACGCGCCCGCGAGGAGCTCGGCTGGAGCGCCACCCGCGACCTGGCCGAGATGATCTCCTCCGCCTGGACCGGCTGGCGTCACCGGCACGACACCTGAGGTAACGAGGGGGGAACGGGGCTCGGCCGTGTATCTACCGGGCGGTTAAGCCGATAAGCTGTCGGCCATGATCGGACTGATCCTCGCCGCCGGCGCCGGCCGCCGCCTGCTCCCCTACACCGAAACGCTGCCCAAGGCCCTGGTGCCGGTGGATGAGGAGCGCGGCCTGACCGTGCTCGACCTGACCCTGGCGAACTTCGCCGAGGTGGGCCTGACCGAGGCCGCGATCGTGGTCGGCTACCGGGCCGAGGCCGTGCAGGCCCGCCACGCCGAGCTCGAAGAGCGCTACGGACTGCGGATCGAGCTGGTCTTCAACGACAAGGCCGAGGAGTGGAACAACGCGTACTCGCTGTGGTGCGCGCGCGACCTGTTCAAGCAGGGCGTGATCCTGGCCAACGGCGACACCGTGCACCCGGTCTCGGTCGAGCGCACCCTGCTCGCCGCCCACGAGCGCGACCCGCAGGCCCGCGTCCTGCTCGCCCTCGACGACGTCAAGTCGCTGGCGGACGAGGAGATGAAGGTGATCGGCTCGGCCGCCGAGGGCGTTCGGCGTATCACGAAGCTGATGGACCCGGCCGCCGCGGCCGGCGAGTACATCGGCGTCACGCTCATCACGCCGGAGGCCGCCGAGCCGCTGGCCGACGCGTTGCGCGCCACCTTCGAGCGCGACCCGCAGCTCTACTACGAGGACGGCTACCAGGAGCTGGTGGACCGCGGCTTCCGGGTCGACCTCGCCCCCATCGGCAAGATCGACTGGGTCGAGGTGGACAACCACGACGACCTGGCCAAGGCGCGCGCCATCCTCGCCGCCCGCGCCGCGGCCGAGGCCGCGTCGGCCCCGGGCGCCTGATGGCCGTCCTCAGCCGGCTGATCCAGGCTCCGGCTGCGGTGCGGATCGGCTCCGGAGTCGCCTCCGAGCTGCCGACCGTCCTGGCCGATCAGCGCATCTCCGTCTCCGGCAAGCTCGCCCTGGCGGTCAGCGAGGGCTCCGGGGTGCGGCTGCGCCAGCGGCTGAGCGCCGACCTGCCCGGAGACGTCGGCTGGTTCACCGTCAGCCGGGCCAGCCTGGACGCCGCGGTCGACCTGGCCGACCAGATCCGCGGAGCCGGGGCCGGGTACGACACGCTCGTCGCCGTCGGCGGCGGCAAGGTCATCGACGCCGCCAAGTACGCCGCGGCCCGGCTCGGCCTGCCGCTGGTCGCCGTCGCCACCAACCTCGCCCACGACGGCATCTGCTCCCCGGTCGCGACCCTGCAGAACGACGCGGGCACCGGCTCCTACGGCGTGCCCAGCCCGATCGGCGTGCTCGTCGACCTCGACCTGGTCCGCGAGGCGCCGGCCCGGTTCGTGCGCTCCGGCATCGGCGAGGCCCTGTCCAACCTCTCCGCCCTGGCCGACTGGGAGCTGTCCCACCGCGAGACCGGCGAGCAGGTCGACGGCTTGGCCGCGGCGATGGCCCGCACCGCCGCCGAGGCCGTGCTGCGCCAGCCCGGCACCATCGCGGACGAGGGCTTCCTGGCCGTGCTCGCGGACGCGCTCGTGCTCTCCGGCCAGGCCATGACCGTCTGCGGCACCAGCCGGCCCAGCTCCGGCGCCTGCCACGAGATCAGCCACGCGATAGACCAGCTCTACCCGCGGCTGTCCACCCAGCACGGCGAGCAGTGCGGCGTCGGCGCGACCTTCGCCACGCACCTGCGCGGCGACGCCGAGCGCGCGGCCGACATGGCCCGGGTACTGACGCACCATGAACTCCCGGTTACCCCCGGGGATCTAGGACTTGGTATCGATCAGTTCGTCGAAGCGGTAGCCTACGCGCCGCGGACTAGACCAGGTAGGTACACCATTCTGGAGCACCTGGATCTCAGCCCGGACGAGATCCACGACGCGGTGAAGGACTATGTCGCTACCTACGCTCGATGAACTCCGCGCGGTCGTCCAGCCGCAGGAGAAGATGCAGCGCCGCAACGGCGAGCACTGGGCCGGCCGGATGTACATGCGCAAGATCTCCCTGCGCACCACCCGCCTGCTGGTCAACTCGCCGATCACCGCGAACGGCTACACCTACCTGATGATCGTGGCCGGCGTGCTGGCCGGCCCCGCGCTGCTGATCCCCGGCATCGCCGGCGCCGTGCTCGGCGCCGTGTTCGTCCAGCTCTACCTGCTGCTCGACTGCGTGGACGGCGAGCTGGCCCGCTGGCGGCAGCAGACCTCGATCGTCGGGGTCTACCTCGACCGGATCGGCGCCTACATGGCCGAGGCCGCGTTCCTGGTCGGGCTCGGCTTCCGGGCCTCGCACCTGCACGCCGACGTCTGGGCCGTGCTGGGCCTGGCCACCGCGGTGTGCGTGCTGCTGATCAAGTCCGAGAGCGACCTGGTCGACGTCGCCCGCGCCCGGGCCGGCCTGACCGCCGCCACCGAGGGCTCGGTCACCCCGCGCGCCGCCGGCGCCGCCAAGCTGCGCTCGGTCGCCCAGATCTTCAAGGTGCACCGGCTGATCGTCGGCATCGAGTCCTCGCTGCTGGTGCTCCTGGCCGGGATCGCCGACCTGTTCGCGCACAACCAGCCGTTCACCCGGGCCGCCGTGGTCGTGCTCTTCGTCATCGCAGCCGTCATGGTCGTGCTGCACTTCGTCTCCATCGTGCTTTCGAGCCGGCTGAAGTCCTAGGAGCGCGCGTGGGCACGATGCGACTGGGCGCGGTCATCCTGACCATGGGAAACCGCCCCGAAGAACTGCAGGACCTGCTCCGGTCGGTGGCCGAGCAGAAGGGCGACCCGATCGACGTGGTCGTCGTCGGCAACGGCATCAAGGCCTCGCAGCTGCCCGGCCTCGAGCTGGCGCGCACCCTCGACCTGCCGGAGAACCTCGGCATCCCGGGCGGCCGCAACCGCGGCTTCGACCTGCTGCTCGCGCTCCCGGCCGAACAGCGCCCCGAGGCCGTGCTCGTCCTCGACGACGACGGCAAGCTCGACGGCCCCGAAGCCGCCGAGCGCATCCGCGCCGCCTTCGAGGCCGACCCGCACCTGGGCATCGTCTCGTTCCGCATCTGCGACCCGGTCAGCGGCGAGGTGCAGCGCCGGCACGTGCCGCGGGTGCGCGTCGGCGACCCCAACCGCTCCAGCAAGGTCACCACCTTCCTCGGCGGCGCCAGCGCCATCCGCACCGCCGTGATCGACCAGGTCGGCGGCCTGCCGGACGACTGGTTCTACTGCCACGAGGAGACCGACCAGGCCTGGCGGGCGCTGGACGCGGGCTGGTCCATCGAATACCGCGCCGATCTGACGCTGCTGCACCCCAAGTCCCTGCCGAGCCGCCACGCCACCTACGCGTACAACGTGGCGCGCAACCGAGTGTGGCTCGCCCGGCGTAATCTTCCAGGGGTGCTCATTCCGGCTTATCTCGGAGTTTGGGCGGCATTGACCCTCGCCCGCACGCGGAACCGGGATATCCTCCGGGTCTGGCTCCGTGGCTTCGCGGCCGGCTGGCGCACCCCGTGCGGCCCGAGGCGGCCGATGAGCTGGACCACCGTGTGGCGGATGACCCGACTGGGCCGGCCGCCGGTGATCTAGCCGTCGGAGCCCGCGGAGCCGAGCGGGCCACGACGGATGGATCGAAAGTCAGGCGAAGGCAGTGAGCGAGTCCGCCGAGATTGTCATCGAGGAGCTCCCGGCTCCTCCGGTCGACGCCGAGTACGCCCAGCTCGGCGGCATCGGAATGGCGGGCAAGTACGGCCTCAGGCAGAGCGGCAAGCGTCCGCCGCTGTCCCAGTACGGCAGCGTGCTGTGGCAGCGGCGCCACTTCATCACCGGCTACGCCACCGCGAAGAACCGCTCGCTCTACTCGAACGCACGGCTCGGCCAGCTCTGGCAGCTGCTCACCCCGGTGCTCAACGTCGGGGTCTACTACTTCGTCTTCGGCATCCTGCTGAGCATCAGCCGCGGTGTGCCGGACTTCCTGCTGTTCCTGGTCATCGGCGTCTTCCTGTTCAACTTCCTCTCGACCGCGATGATCAACGGCTCGCGCTCGATCAGCGACCAGCTCGTGCTGATCCGGGCGCTGCACTTCCCCCGGGCCAGCCTGCCGATCTCCTCGACCCTGATCCAGCTCCAGCAGCTGGGCTTCTCGATGGTGATCGTCTGCGTGGTCGCGCTGATACAGGGCGAGGGCGTGAACTGGCGCTGGCTGCTGATCATCCCGGCGCTGGCGCTGCTGACGCTGTTCTCGGCCGGCATGGCCATGGTCGTGGCGCGGATGGGCTCGGTGCTCACCGACACCGCGCAGCTGCTGCCGTTCCTCACCCGTACCTGGATGTACCTCTCCGGCGTGATGTACAGCATCTCCTCGGTGGCCAAGGGCAACGTGCCGCACTGGGTCGAGCTCGTGCTCTACTACAACCCGCCGGCCCTGTTCATCACGGTCGTGCGCAACTGCATGATCCACATTCCCCCGGCCAGCTCGTACCCGAGCCCGGCGGACTACCACTCCGCGGTCCAGTCCATGCACCAGCCCGGCCACGCCTGGCCGGCCCTGGTGCTGTGGGCGCTGATCGCCGGCGTCGGCGGGTTCGTGTACTTCTGGAAGGCGGAGGAGCAGTACGGCCGTGGCTGAGAACCCGAACATCCTGCCCAGCCAGATCCTGCGCGCGATCCAGGGCGTGGGGACCGAGCACACCCTGTCCGAAGAGGATCTGCAGCGGATGCGCACGCAGATCCTCGAGGAGCGGGCCAAGCGGCGAGCCGAGGCGGCCAACAATCAGCCGACCGTGATCGTGGACAACCTCAACATCATCTACCGGATCCACGGCGCCGGCACCGGCCGCGGCTCGGCCAGCGGCGCGCTCTCCCGGATCGTCGTGCGCCGCGCCGCGCCCACGGTCAAGGAGGTGCACGCGGTGCGCGGGATCTCCTTCGTGGCCCGCCGCGGCGAGAGCATCGGCCTGATCGGGCGCAACGGCTCGGGCAAGTCCACCACCCTGGCCGCGGTGGCCGGCCTGCTGCCGCCCGAGAAGGGCGGCGCCGTCTACACCGACGGCCAGCCCTCGCTGCTCGGCATCAACGCCGCGCTGATGCCGGACCTGACCGGCGAGCGCAACGTCATCGTGGGCTGCCTCGCCATGGGCATGTCCAAGGCCGAGGCGAACGCGCGCTACCGCGGGATCGTGGACTTCTCCCGGATCGAGGAGACCAACCCGCACGCGATGAGCCTGCCGATGAAGGCCTACTCCTCCGGCATGGCCGCCCGGCTGCGCTTCGCCATCGCCGCGTCGCGCGAGCAGGACGTGCTGATGATCGACGAGGCGCTGGCCACCGGCGACGCGAAGTTCCAGAAGCAGAGCGAGCAGCGGATCCGGGAGCTGCGCGCCAGCGCGGGCACCGTGTTCGTGGTCAGCCACTCCATGAGCGCGATCCGCGACACCTGCGATCGGGCGATCTGGATCGAGGCGGGCAGGGTCCTGATGGACGGCGACGTGGACGAGGTCGCGAACGCCTACGAGCAGTGGTCGAAGCAGAGCTGAGATGCGCGAACGCATGACGGGCCGCGCGCGCGGCCCGCTGGGGAGTGCCCGGAATCCGGGCCGGAGGATAGAGGCGGGTCGCAGGCATGCGGATCGACGGCAAGGCCTTCCTGCTTCTGTTAGGCGTGGGCACGCTCGCCCTGGCCGCGGCCACGGTGTGGCTCTGGCCGAGGCTGGCCGGCTCCGGCGCCAAGGCGCTGATCGGCCGTAGCAGCCTCCTGCTCGGCACCCAGCTGGCGCTGGCGGCGACGTTCCTGTTCGCGGTGAACGCCTGGGGCGGGTTCTACACGTCCTGGGGTCAGCTGTTCGGCACGGCGTCGGCGAAGTACAGCGTCACCGACAGGGGCGCTGCGGACGCGGGCCAATACGACGCGAAGGCACTCGACGGCGTGGCCAGGTGGCCAAGGGCCTCGCGCGCCGGCCTGTCCGGAGCGCGTCTCAGTGGCCTGCGCAGCGGCCTGGACGCCGGCCTCCAGATCTATCCGCCCGCCGACTACGCGACCCGGCGCGACGAGCACCGCCGCTTCCCGGTCGAGATCGTCGACCTGACCGGCGGCGCGGCGGGCCTGAGCGCGGCGACGTATCAGCAGGTCGCGAACACGTACCAGGTCATGGTGGCGGTCGTCACGAGCAGCGTGCAGGACATCCCGGGCGTGGACGTCCCCGACGGCCGGCAGGGCCGGCTGTTCTGGGCGCAGGACCTGCAGGCCGCCCTGACCGCGCACTACCGCCTCGACCCGTACGCACCCGACTGGGGCATCGCCGGCGTCGGCCCTGACGGCACGGCCGCGGTGAACCTGGCCGTGCAGGACCCGTCCCACTACGGCCTCGCCGCCGCGGCAGGGGACTGGACCCACACCGACCCGCAGCAGAGCTGGCCCGGCATCGGGAAGTACCTCGCGTCCGTCCCCACTCCGAACATCAGCCTGCTGTATGACCCGAGCGCAGGGGCCATCCCGCAGCGGCTGAGGGCGACCAGCGGCGCGCTCAAGGTCACCCGACAACGAGGCCTGACACTTCTCGGCGAACTCGACTGGCTCGGCCAGACCATCGACGCGAACGCGGACGCCCGCGCATGAACCTGACGGGCACCCTGCTCGCGGCGCTCCTGGCCGCCGCGACCGTCGCCGCGTTCGCCGGCGTGATCCTGCTGTGGCGCAGGCTCGCGAAGCGGAACTGGCGCGCCGTACTCGGCCGCATCGGCGTGTTGGGCGGCGCCCAGCTGATGGTGGTGCTCCTCGTGGCCGTACTGGCCAACGACTACTTCGGCTTCTACGGCTCCTGGCACGAGCTCTTCGGCATGGCGACGCCCGCCTCCACCGGCGACGCCCGGCCCCTCGTCGCCCGCGCCTCCCAAGGCCGGCAGCGCCTCCTCACCGTCCAAGCCGTCAACGGCCTGAACGTCCCCGGCGGCAGCGCCCCCGAGGTGACCGGCCAGACCCAGGACGTGACGATCCAAGGCAGGATCACCGGCCTGAGCACGCAGGCGATCGTCTACCTCCCGCCCCAGTACTTCCAGCCCGCGTACGCGCGCTACCGCTTCCCGGTCGCGATCGTCTCCACCGGCTACCCCGGCACCCTCAGCGCGCTGGAGGACCGGCTGAAGTACCCCTACCGCCTGCTGACCGGCATCAAAGGCCACACCGACAAGCCGATAGTGCTGGTGATGACGCAGCCCTCGCCCACCAGCGTCGGCGGCACCGACACCGAGTGCACGAACGTCCCCGGCGGCCCGCAAGTCGACACCTTCTGGGCCCAGGACATCCCCGCCGCCGTCGAGCAGGCCTACCCCCGCGTAGCCGACGGCCCGAGAGCCTGGGGCCTGATGGGCGACAGCACCGGCGGCGACTGCGCGTTGAAGGTCTCGATGATGAACTCCGATCGCTTCAGCGCCGCCGTGTCCCTGTCCGGCGACTACAACGCTCCTGAGGACATCACCACCGGCAACCTGTACCAGACCCGCCAGTTCCGCGACGAGAACGACCCGATGTGGCGCGTGCGCAACCTCCCCAAGCCCCCCATCGCCGTCCTGCTGGCCACCAGCCTCAGCGGCGAGAACGACCTGCCCTCAGTCCTCGAGTTCGAACGCCTCACCCGCGGCACCCCCCTGCACACCTCCACGCTGCTGCGCAACGAAGGCGGCCACAACTTCGCCACCTGGAACGCCGAGATAGCCCCCGCGCTCCAGTGGCTGACCAACACCCTGGCCTCGCCCACTCCGGCGCCGGAGGTGTAGGCGTAGGTGTAGGGGGTGGGTGGTGGCGGGCTCGATGGAGTCGAGACGGACTCCGCCCGCTGGTGAGTGGGTGCCCTCGGCGCGATTCGAACGCGCGACCTACCGCTTAGGAGGCGGTTGCTCTATCCCCTGAGCTACGAGGGCGCGGCGATAGCTTACAGGTTGACGCTCTTGCCCTCGAACCAAGTTCTTCACCCGCCCCCGATCGCTCAGCCGTCGCCGTCCTCTTCGTCCGCCATGATCTGCTCGAGCAGCCGCCGGAGCGAGGCGACCACGCCCGGCTCCAGCCAGGCGCAAGCCAGCGCGAGCCGGCACAGCGACGCGAGTATCGACACCGGGCGCGTGGCCGCCGCCTCGGTGCCCGCCCGCAGGCGAGCGATCACCCGGGACGCCACCTCGTCCCGCGCCGGCGGGAACGCCCAGCCCACGGCGACGAGCGCGAACGCGGCCGCCTCGCAGACCCAGTCCTCCGGCCCGTCGAGCAGGTCCAGCAGGACCTCCCGCCGCACCGAGTCAACCCACGGCTGCGACGGCTGGTGATGGGCAATGCCCAAGCACGCGAGCGCCTGAATCGCTCGTACCCACACGTCCGGAGCCTGTGCGGCATACCCGTTCTGCCACGGCGCCGTCGAAGGCTCCGGCGGGTGCACGAGAAGTCCGAGTAGATCGGAGAGGGGAAGTTCGCCGAGTGGCAGGGCGCTGTCGTAGAGCGCGGGCGGATAGGGCCAGCGAGGCGCAGCCAGCTCCCGCGCAAGCGCCAACGCCCGCTCCGACGGCGCGGGTACAGCGGGAAGGGGCGTGGTCCCCTCGTACCGCCACACCTGCGTGGTGACCACCCGCGTCGCCAAGCGCGGGTCGGGCACCGGCACCTGATCGGCGATGATCGAAAGCCCAGGCGCGGCGAAGCGCCCTGCCAGCCCGGCACTCGGCGGCTCGATGCCGGAGAGCCGCGTCTCCACCTTCGACGGATAAGCAGGCCCGTAACGCTCGATGAGCTGCCGCACGCCGTTGGTCAAGGCCTCGGTAGCCCAGTCCACGTGTCCGAGCCAGGGCCTACCGCCGCAGTGAGACTGAAGCAGGTACTCGGCGAAGTCGTGATCGGGATGGCGCTGAAGGTGCTCGTAGAGCGCAAGCAGATGCCGAGCGTCCGGCGAGGCCTGGTAGCGCAGCGCATGGACGGATGGCCCAGCCTTCTCATGGTCGGGCTCGCGCACCAAGACCTCTTCGAGCACGGCAATACCCTCCTCGACCCGCCCGTGAGCGGCGAGAGTCTCAGCCAGGTCGACGGCGAGGTAGGTCTGCGAAGGCTCGGCGCGGATAGTCGCGTACCAGAGATCGATGGTCTCCGACGGCCGTCCGGCACGTCGCAGCGCACTGCCGAGCATGACGACGCCGAGCGCAGCGCCATTGTCGGGCATGCGGAAGGAGAAGGCCGTTTTGGCCCAGGCGATGGCGGCATCGAGGTCATCCAGCCGACGCGCCAAGCTCGAAGCCATGGCCAGAAGCTGCAGATGCGAAGGATGCCGGGCCGCAACCGCCCGCACGAGCGCGTAATAGGGCTCCACGACAGCCCGAACCGCCGGCGCGGCCGGATCGTCAAGCGCCTGCGTGACGTGAGCCAGCGACGAAGCGACGGCGTCCGCGGAAACCAGATCGGCCAGCTCCGGCCGGGAAAGCCAAGCCACCGAGGCCCAAGGCTGCGTCGGAGCGGCCCCCATGACGGCCGCGAGAAGCATGACGGCCTCCGAAGCCGCCCCTGTGGCGGCGAGCAGCGCCGCACGGCAAGCGAGCGAGCCGGTGTAGCGGAGTGTGGCGGGGAAGTAGGCGAGAGCCTCCGAAGCTCCGCCGGCAAGTGAGGTAAGTGCCGCCAGCGCCTCGTAGGCCTCCGGCAGCCCCGGATCGCTCCCGACCGCGCCGCCCACGTGGGTAGCGGCGTGCGCCAGATCCCCGGAGTCGAGCAGAAGCCGCGCCATCGCCGCCTCCCCCTCCGCCTCAAGCCGCTCGCAGCAGCCGGTGTCGCAGGCGGGTGTGTGGCGGTGGCCGGGGTGGTGGGTGTGCTCGTCATGGGGGGCCGGGGCTTGGTCCTGATCCGGGCCTTGGTCTTCGTCCTGCCCTTGGCTGACGCTACCGACGGTCCACCGGCCCCCGTCGTCGTCCTGGTTGGCAGGGTTGCTGCCGGCCCGCTGGCCTTGGCCTTCTTCCGCCAGGGCGTCCGCACGCGCGTCTGCCGGGGCGTCCGCGCGCGGCTCGCTTCCATCGCCCCGCTGCGCTCGACGGAACGCGCCGTCGACCTCCCCATCGCGCCGCCTGTCCCAGCTCTCCTCGCGTTCAAGGCTCCCCGGGCGCTCCCCGTTCTTCGAATGCTCCGGGGTCTCCTCCCTACCGCCGTCGCCCATGGTGCCGCCCCGCCCTTCGTCTGCCGTCCGGTCTCGTCGATGCTTCAGACGCCGTGCAGGCTACCGAGTTCGAGACGTCCGTGGGTCCGCTACTCCGCTTTCGTCAGCGCCCAATCGACTCCGTTTTCCACGCTCAGACCCTCTCCGCCACTGCGCCTCTTACCGACGCCTACGTCCATCCATGCCCACTCTCACTGGCTCGCCTCCGCCCGCCTGCGCGTTCGCGTCGACTGTGCCGCCCGTCATCCCTCCGAAAATGGGATGCGGCTCGTCGTCCGAGCCACGTACTGTCCATCTCATGCGCCGCCTTCCAGTTCCAGAACCCAGGGAACCTGACAGCCGGTCGGCCACCCGGCTGCTGATGTGGATCTGGCGGGATCAGTGGCGGTCACAGCTGCTGGGCATGTTCTACGGCATCTGCTGGATGCTCTCCCTCGCCCTGATGCCCGCCGTCATCGGCCGTGCCATCGACCGCGGGCTTGTACACCGCTCGGCGAGCGGCCTCTGGGAGTGGGCATCGATCGCGCTCGGGCTCGCGCTGTTCACCGCGGTCATGGGCGGCATGCGACATCGCAGCGCGATGACGAACTGGCTCTCGGCCGCTTACCTGTCGATCCAGATCACCTCCCGCCACTCGGTGAAGGTGGGCGCGGACCTTCCGCGGCTCATCGCCAGCGGCGACGTCCTCGCGATCGGCACCACCGACGTCGAGGCGATCGGCAGCACGTACGACATCTGGGCCAGGCTTACCGGGGGTTGCGTCGCCGTCGTCGCTGTAGCGACGATCCTGCTGACGTCCTCGGTGCCGCTCGGCCTCGTCGTGCTGATCGGCGTGCCGGTGATGATGATCTGCACGGTGTTGCTGCTGCGCCCGCTGCGTCGCCGCCAGGACGAGTACCGCAATCTGCAGGGTCGGCTGACGGACCAGACGATCGACATCGCCCAGGGCATCAGGATCCTGCGCGGCATCGGTGGCGAGGAGACGTTCTCCGCGCGGTACGCGGCGACCTCCCAACGGCTGCGCGGCCTGGGCGTCGGCGTCGGGCGGATCGAGGCATTGCTCGCCGGGCAGGAGGTGCTGCTGCCGGGGCTGCTGACGGCGTTCGTGACGTGGCTCGCCGCGCACTTCGCGCTCAAGGGCGAGATCTCGATCGGCCAGCTCGTGGCGTTCTACGGTTACGCGTCGTTCCTCGTCCTCCCGCTCTCCACGTTCGGCGAAGCGGCCGACGCGTTCACCAGAGGCCATGTGGCGGCCGATCACATCATCAAGGTCCTCCGCCTGAAGTCGCCCATCACCGAGCCCGAGCACCCGCAGCCGATGCCGGCCGCCGGCGTCGTGCTCGAGGAGCGAGAGTCCGGCCTCCGCGTCGGGTCCGGCAGGTTGCTCGCTGTGGCCTGCGCCGAGCCCGCCGACGCGACGACGCTCGCCGAGCGACTGGCGAGATACGTGGACTCGGGTGACGCGCGGCTCGCGGACGTGCCGCTGAGAGAACTCAGGGTCGGCGAAGTACGCGAGCGGATCCTTCTGTCGGACAACGCCGACCGCGTCTTCGCCGGAACGCTCCGGGAAAGCCTGTGCGGCATCGCGACCGGTACGACGGACGAGCAGCTGCGCGAAGCTCTTTACGCCGCGTCGGCCGAGGACGTGCTCGCGAGCCTCGACGAAGGGCTGGACACGGCGGTCGAGGAAAAGGGCCGGAACTTCTCCGGCGGCCAGCTCCAGCGCCTCCGCCTCGCCCGAGCCCTGATCGCCGACCCGGAGATTCTGGTCGCGATCGAAGCCACGAGCGCCGTCGACGCCCACACTGAAGCCCGGATCGCCGAGCGACTCGGCCCCTACCGCCACTCGGCCGGGGACTCGCATTCCTTCTCGGCGTCGGCGTCGGCAGTGGCTGCTCCGACTGTGGCTCCGGCTCCGGCACCGGGCACCGTCCCTCCTGTCCGGACGACCGTGCTCTTCACCACGAGCCCGCTCGTCCTCGACCGGGCCGACGAGGTCGCCTATGTCGAGAACGGCCGCGTCGCTGCCATCGGCACCCATGCCGACTTGCTCGCTCGGGACGTTCGCTACCGCAGCCTCGTCACCCGGGCCGAGGCAGACGACCAAGCGCAGGCTCCTGCTGCAGCCTCCAGCGCTCCCACGCCGCCGGACTCGCAGTCCTCGCCCGACTCGCCGTCGTCGCCGGATGAGCGTCTGGACCCCGATATGCCCTCGGCGCAGCAGGAGTCGCTCGCGTACGTGACCGAAGGAGCTCCCTCATGAGCAGCACGACCATGTTGCCCGTGGCTGATCGCTCCGCCGTGCGCGTGTACGCCCGCGAGGTCGGCCGCAGGCATAAGCGGCGGCTGACCCTGCTGATCGCTCTCTCCTCACTCACCACCGTCGCCGGGCTCTTCGCCCCTCGACTGCTGGGCGACATAGTCCAAGACGTGCAGTCCGGCACGACGTCCGGACACATCGACGTCCTCGCCGGGTTCCTCGTCCTGGCTGTGCTGATTCAGGCCACGCTGAACCGCTCCGCCTACATGGCCGGCAAGATCTTCGGCGAGACCGTGCTGGCCGAGCTGCGCGAGAGCTTCGTCGACAGCGTGCTCGACCTGCCGTTGTCGAAGGTCGAGCAGGCCGGCAGCGGCGACCTGATCAACCGGGCGTCGCGCGACGTCAGTGCTCTGCGCCAGGCCGCGCAGCAGGGCATCCCGACCATCCTGGCCGCCGGTACTGCCAGCGTGCTGACTTTCGGCGCGCTCGCGGTGACGGCGCCTCAGCTCGCCGTCGTCGGTCTCGTCACGCTCCCTCCGCTGGTGCTCGTCACCCGGTGGTACCTGCGGTACGCGCGTGACGGCTACCTCGCCACCAACGCCACCTACTCCGCGCTGATCGAGAACATGGCGGGCACGATCGAGGGCGCGCGGGCCGTCGAGTCGCTGCGGCTCGGGCCGGGTCACGTCCGGCAGACCGACGCGGACATCAGCGCGTCGTGGAAGGCCGAGAGGTTCACCCTCGGTCTGCGCAACGTGCTCTACCCCACCGCCGAGGCCTCTCAGCTGCTGCCCGCCGGGCTGATGCTGCTGTTCGGTGGCTACGGCTATACGCGTGGCTGGGTCAGCATCGCCCAGGTCACCGCGGCAACGCTCTACGTGCAACAACTCGCGAATCCGGTAAGCACCCTCCTTGACTGGTTGGACACGATCCAGACCGGCTCGGCCTCGCTGGCCCGACTGGTCGGCGTTTCGCACATCCCCGCCGACCGCACGGAGACGGGTGTCACCCCGGACCCGAGCGACCCGCGACTCGAAGCGCAGGCCGTCGGCTACGCGTACGTGCCGGGTCGCGACGTCCTGCGCGACGTCGATCTGACGCTTCGACCTGGCGAGCGACTGGCCATGGTCGGCCCGTCCGGCGCAGGCAAGTCCACCCTCGGCCGTCTGCTCGCCGGCATCAGCGCGCCCAGCCGCGGCACGGTCGCGGTCGGTGGCGCCCCGCTGGTCGAGCTCCCGCTCGCCCGCCTGCGCGGCGAGGTGGCCTTGGTCACCCAGGAGCACCACGTGTTCTCGGGCACGCTGCGCGAGAACGTCGTGCTGGCCCGCCCGGACGCTTCGGACGAGGACGTCCGGGCCGCACTCGCCGCCGTCGACGCCGACGCCTGGACCGAGACGCTTGAGCACGGCCTCGACACCGCCCTCGGCGCCGGCGGCTTCGAGCTGAGCGCCCCGCAGGCCCAGCAGCTCGCCCTCGCCCGCCTCGTCCTCGCCGACCCGCGGGTCCTCGTCCTGGACGAAGCGACCGCCCTGCTCGACCCGCGCGCCGCCCGCCACCTGGAGCGCTCCCTCAACGCCGTCCTCGAGGGCCGCACTGTGATCTCCATCGCACATCGCCTCCACACCGCCCACGACGCCGACCGGGTGGCCGTGATCGAGGAAGGCCGGATTGCCGAGCTCGGCTCCCATACCGAGCTGATCGCCGCAGGCGGGGCATACGCCCGCCTGTGGGACAGCTGGCACGGCGCGTCCGACCAGTCTTTGCCGGATGGTCACGCGGCTTAGCTACGATCGGAGTGCTATGAGTTATCTGGATGACGAGTACGACGAGGACTGGGGCCGCGACGAGCGGGCCCTGGTCGCCCCTTCCGGCTACGAGCAGACACGCGACGACACGGACATCGGCTGGGGCGAGCGCACCTGGTCCGACAGCCCGAGCGGTGCCGACGAGGACATCGAACGCTTCCTCGCCGAGCGCCCGCCGCACCACGGCGACTGACACTGGCGACGGCCACCGCCACCGCCACCGCCTCCCCCTCCATCGTGGGCAACTCCCGCCGCCCGACCCGACCAAGCAGGTGCCCGGCTGGCCCAGTGTGGTCGGCCTGGCCTGGACCTGCCGGATCCTGCCAGCCCGCGCACTCACCGGAGCGGCGGGTAGGCCTGCCTGCCGGCCAGAGCTGCCCTTAACCGTCGGGCCGGCCGGACGCCGACGGTTCACGCTAACGGCCACGCCTGCGGCCCACGCCAACGCGCTGCACAGCGCGCTGCGTCAGTCGAGTGGACGGACCCGCCGGCGTGCCACTCCGCTGAACTGTGCTGGTTTGTCGAGAGCGCCCGGAGAGCAGCGGCTGTCGTTGTTCGAGATTGCTTGGTGAAAGCAGCGCAGGCTGCAGCGCCAGACTAAAATGAGCGCAGGTCGAGCTCGAGCGAAGCCACTCGCAGCAGAAAACTCGCGTTCTATGAATCACTCTCCTTTCCGGTGACGGCGGACTCCAGGCATCGCCACATCGCTTTCGAGACGACGGACTTTGGGTGGCGGGCCGGCGTTTTCTCCGAAGTTTCGGGCGCGAGTATCTGAGAGACCTATTGAGTTCGGCATTCCTCGGACTCGTGCATCAGCTGACGGCAGGGTGGGGCCTCGCGCCAACGTGGCGGAGTCCGAGGTCAGCGCCGTCCACGGCCGCAGCGCGGAGACGCCGAACGCGAGCGCGGCTCCCGTGAGCATGGACGCGGCTGTCCGGTGCCGGCGGCGCCGAAGGCGATGTCGCGTCAGCATGGGGCGCAGGTCAGCGGGATAGAGCTCGAGTTCTGGGAACCTCCTTGATAGAGACGGCGCGCTGACGGCGAAGGATGGCTGGCACCCGGCTGCTGGGGGTGCGGCGGGCGGGACGCCTCGCTCTGGTGGTGGGGGATCGCCGCCGTCTTGAGACACGAAGTGCTGCGGCGAGGGGTGGGGCTCTGGGGGCGCCCACGAGCGAGGCGCTGGGTGGAGCTGTTGCGACGCCGAGGGGAATGCGCACGGCGCGGACGAGGCGTAGTGCCGCGGCGGAGTGTGGTGCGGGGTTGAGGCGCAGAGCTGCGGAGACGCATAGTGCTGGGGCGATGCGGAGAGCTGAAACGACGCGTCTTGCTGAGGCGCGGCAGAAGCCTGGGTCGATACGACGAGCTGGGGTGACGCATAGATCTCGGGTGAGCTGTGGTGTTGGAGCGGCATGGGGTGTTGAGGCGAGACGTAGGACTGGGGTGGGGTGTCGTGTCGGGGCACCGCCAACGGTTGGGGCTGGGGTTGGGCTTCGGGCTGTGACGCGGCCGTAGGTCGGGTGGCGGGTCCGGGCGAGATGGGGAGCGTCGGTGCGTCGTAGTGAGGCGGCGCGGTTTGGGCGGCGGGGGACGGGATGCTGATGCCGTACACGGCGGTGCGAGGCGCTTCCTCGCAGAAGTACTCCGCATCTGGCGTGAAGTAGCGCTCCGGCTCTGCTTCCTCCGGCGCGCGGCACGTCTCGGCGGCGCTGCCCGGCTGGTGCGCTTGCGACGTCGCGTAGCGCGTCGGGTAGCCCGATTCGAGCCCGGGGTCGGGCTGCCATTCGCCCACAGCCAGGTAGTCGGCCCCGTACTCGGGCTCATACGGGAGCTGGTCGTATCCGCTCGTGTGCTGGCTCTCGTACTCCGTCTCGCGCATGCTTCCCGCCCCTTCCCCGCCGACGGCTCGCCGCCGACTTCTTCCGTCCTGCGTCGTCCTGCGTCGTCCTGCGTCGGCCAGTGCTGGCCGCTCCCCGCCTGGACTCCTGACCAGCGCTTTTGCTGGTCCCTCTGTCAGCTTGAGGGCATCCGCGCTTCTATGCCACCCGTTTCGGGACGATTGGTCAGTAGAAGCGCAGATTTCACTAATTGGGAGGAATCGTGCGACAGTCGTACCGGAACTTCCCCATGTCACCCCGACGGTCGCGGGTGCGAAGTGGGGTGCAGAGTGGACAGCTCGGCGGGCGATGACGCAGAATTGGCACTCGAAGCATCAGAGTGCCAAACGGGAGCGTGAACGTGCCGACGTACCAGTACCAGTGCACCGAGTGCGGCGAGGCGCTCGAAGTCGTCCAGAAGTTCACCGACGACGCCCTGACCGTCTGCCCCAACTGCGAAGGCCGCCTGCGCAAGGTCTACTCGGCGGTCGGCATCGTCTTCAAGGGGTCGGGCTTCTACCGGACCGACAGCCGCGGGTCGAACAGCTCCTCGTCGGCGTCTTCTTCGTCTTCTTCGTCGGGCAAGAGCTCGGATGGCGGATCTTCCGCCTCCTCGTCTTCCTCGACCACGCCGAGCTCGTCCTCGTCTTCGAGCTCTTCGTCCTCGTCCTCGTCCTCGTCGAGCTCGGGCAGCAGCACGTCGTCCGCTGCGGCGTAGGTTTCCGCAGCGAATCAAGCCTCCGCGGCGGCGCTCAGTCGGCACACCGAGGGGCTTGATCCGGCTGTCCTAAATCTGGAACCAGACGGCCTTGCCCGAGAGCGTGTCCCGTGCGCCCCAACGGCGTGAGAGCTGGTCGACCAGGAACAGGCCGCGGCCGCCTTCGTCGTTGGCGGTGGCGTTGCGGACGCGGGGCATGCGGACGTCTTGGTCGTAGACCTCCACCCAGAGCGAGCCGCTGCCTCGGCGAGCGACGATCTCCACCTCGCGGTCCGCGCGTGCCGCGGTCGCGCCGCCGGGTTCGAGGGCGTTGTCGAGCAGGGCGAGTTCCAGCGAGTCGAGGTCCAGCTCGTCGACTTTCTCCGGGTCGAAGCGGGGGGCGGGGGCTGGGCCGGCTGCGTGTCTCACCGCGTTCGTGACCAGCTCCGACAGCAGTAGCTCCACCGTCTCGACTTGGGCCTGCAGACCCCATCGCTCCAGCACGGGGCGGATGGCCGCTCTGGCCGCGGACGGGGAGGACGGGGTGGCCGGCAGGCTCAGGCGCCACAGCGGGAGCGGGCCCACGCTCGTGCGCATCGCCAGGACGGCGCGGTCGTCGTCGGCGGGCCCTGTCGCAGACCGCAGGGCGGCGCGGCAGAGGGCGGCCGGGGTCGCATCCGTGCCGCCGGCGCCGATGCCGTCGAGAACCTCCTCCAGGGCGGCGCACAGGTCGCGCACGCCTTCGTCCACTGACCTGTCGCGCTGCTCCACCACGCCGTCGGTGTAGAGGAAGATCGTGTCGCCCGGCGCCACCTTGAACACGTGGTCGGTGAACGTCACGCCGCCTACGCCCAGCGGGACGTCCGGGGGGACCTCCATCGGGTGGCAGCCGTGAGCACCGGCGAGCAGGGGCGGCGGATGGCCGGCGTTGGCCAGCACACACTCGCGGGTGAACGGGTCGAACACCGCGTACACGCACGTCACCAGCAGTGCCTCGTTCAGGCCCTGCACCAGGTTGTCGAGGTGCCGCAGCACCTCGGCCGGCTCCTCGTCGAGCACCGCGTACGCCCGCAGCGCCGCCCTGAGCTGGCCCATCACGGCTGCCGCGTGGGCGCCGCGGCCCTGCACGTCTCCGATCACGATGCCGACGCGGCCGGCTGAAAGTTCCATGACGTCGTACAGGTCGCCGCCGACGTCCGACTCGTCGCCCGCGCTGTAGCCGACCTGTACCTCGACGCCGTCGATCGTGGGCAGGTGCGCGGGCAGCAGGGAGTGCTGCAGCGCCAGGGCCAGCGAGCGCATGCTCTCGTAGAGCGAGGCGTTCTCCAGCGCGAATCCGGCGCGCGCCGCGACCTCTTCGACGAGTTCGACGTCCGCCGAGCTGAACTTCCTGTTCAGGCCGTCCGCGCCGACGGCCAGCACGCCCTTGATACCGCGGGGGCCGAGCAGCGGGACGGCGATCACCATCGCGGCGTCCGTCATCAGGCTGTGCGCCGCGCGCGAGGGCCCGGCCGGCTCGCCGGCCGCCGGCTCCACCTGGTCGAACTCGGCCAGCACCGGCGATCCGGTGCGCAGCGCGATGGCGCAGGGGTGCTCCGGCGGGTAGACCACCCGGCGGTCGGCCGGACCGGGCAGCGAGGCCCGACGGGAGCGTTCCGGGTCCATGCGCACCGTTACGGCGCGGCGCAGGACGCCGGTGTCCTCGAGCAGGTCCACTACGCACTGGTCGGCGAAGGAGGGCACCACCAGCTCCGCGATCGCGGCGAGGGTGCGGCCGGTGTCGAGGGAGGTGCCGAGCAGGCGACCGGCCCGGGAGAGCAGCGTGGCGCGGGCGGAGCCCGGCTCGGCGTGTTCGGCCCGTCTGCGGCCGGGGACCACCGTGCCGGTGGCTCCGACCAGGCTTGAGTCCTGGCGACCCGTCAACTGACCTGCCATCAGCCCACCTTTCGTGCGACCGCGCCGGAGGCGACGCCGGTGCCGCGCGACCCGCCGTCCGGCTGATCCAGTGTGGCACTTCCGGCGCGTCGAAAACAGCAAAGCCGAGGCTTTGCCCGGAGCTTGCGGGAGTGTTGGAGTGAGCGGACGAGTCGGGTCGCGCCAGAATAACAGTCCGCTGACAGACCGGCCAGAGCCGCCGACCGGCCGCGGGGGGCGCGTACGGCCCTTGCCGTGCTCCCGGCCGGTCGAGGTGACGATGTGTCAGATCAGCAGCGACGTGGTGTGAGGAGCCGGCGGTGGCGACGAGCACGGATCCCGGGGCGTCGGCCGGTCCGGCCGTGCGCCGCCGTCGCCGGTTGCTCTGGCGCGCGCTGGCCGCGGTGGCCGTCCTGCTGGTGCTCGCGCTGCTGGCCGCGGCCGGGGTGGCCGGCTGGCGGCTGGCGACGGTGCTGCGCGCCTCTTACCCGCAGGTTTCCGGCTCGCTCGACGCGGACGGGCTCGGCGGGTTGGCGGACGTCGAACGCGACGCGGCCGGCGTGCCGCAGATCTACGCCTCCACCCCGCACGATCTCTTCCTCGCGCAGGGATACGTGCAGGCACAGGACCGGTTCTGGCAGATGGACGTCTCGCGCCGCTACGCCGACGGGACGCTGGCGGCGGTGCTGGGAGCGAGCTGGGTGGCGCACGACGAGCTCGCGCGCGCTCTTGACTTGCGCTCCGTCGCCCTCCACTCCTACAGCCTGCTCCAGCCCGAGACGAAGGCCGACCTCCAGGCTTATGCACAGGGTGTGAACGACTACCTCCACGCCCACCCCGGGGCAGGCTCGCTGTCCGTGGAGTACTCCGTGCTCGGGCTGCCCTACACCGGTACCGCTCAGGGCCCGCGGCCGGCCGCGTGGACGCCGATCGACACGCTGAGCTGGCTCGAGGCCGTCTCCTGGGACCAGGACAGTGCCGTCGCTCAGGAGGCCACCCGCTCGCTGCTCACCCAGACCCTGACGCGAACTCAGATCGACGCGCTCTATCCCAGTGACGGCGCGGGCTCCGCTCTCGACGCGTGGGCGGTGTCCGGCAAGCTGACTTCGACCGGCGCGCCGATGCTTGCGGCTGCGCCGATCGCCCCTCCATCGCTTCCATCGACGTGGTACCAGATCGGGCTGCACTGCGAGCACCGCGACACGACCTGCCCCTACGACGATTCCGGTTACACCGAGCCGGGCGTGCCCGCGGTGCTGATCGGGCACAACCAGTCGATCGCGTGGAGCTGGAGCGGCGGCACCGTCCACAACTCCGACCTCTACCTCGAGAAGGTGGACGGCAACCAGTACCTCTACAACGGTCACGAATACCCGGTGTCGGAGCGCCGCGAGAAGATCCAGGTGGCGGGTGCGGCTCCCGTCACGGTGACTGTCCGCTCCACTCGCCACGGACCGCTGCTGTCGGACTTATCCGCGGTCTTCCGCCGCGCAGGGACGACCGCCCCGGCCGCACGCGCGGGAGAGCCGGGTCAAGGAGCTCCGCCTGGCATCGCGTACGGCGTGGCCGTCGACTCCACCGCCCTGGCCCCCAACACGACCGCCGACGCCCTGCTCGCGCTGGATCAGGCGACCAGCTGGGACCAGTTCACCTCGGCTGCCCGCGGCCTGACCGCGCCCGCCGAGAACATGGTCTACGCCGATACCTCAGGGGACATCGGATATCAGGCGGCCGGGGGCGCGCCCGCGCGTGCCGCCGGGGATGGCGGGACCTGGCCGCTGCCTGGATGGACTTCCGCGCACGACTGGACCGGCGCTCCCGGTTCGGCGCTGCCCGCGCAGCAGTTCGATCCGGAGGACGGTTACATCGCCACTTCGCCAGGGGCGACCGGCGGGGTTCGAGCCCAACGCACTGTCGCGGATCTCGTCGGCGGCAGGATCGAGCACGCCAAGCTCGATGCGGCGGGGCTTGCCGCTGTTCAGGACGATGCGTACGACCCGGAGGCCGCGGTCCTGGTGCCGTACCTCTTGCGGGTGAACGTCGATGACTTCACCGACTCGGCGGTAGCCCTACTGCGCACCTGGGACTACACCGAACCGGCCGGATCCAGTGCGGCCGCCTACTACAACGCCGTCTGGGCGGAACTGCTCAGGCTGGTGATCGGCCGTCAGCTGCCGCAGGACGCCTCGGCCGCGCAGCTCGGCCTTGACGGCTCGGTGAGCTGGGACTCGGTCGTCAATACGCTGCTGACCCAGCCGAACAATCCCTGGTGGGGAGCACCCGGACCAGACCACCAGAGCGCCCGCGACGCGATGCTCGCGAAGGCGATGGCCAAGGCCCGGCTCGACCTTACGGCCCTGATGGGCAAGGACGTGACCACCTGGACCTGGGGCCGCGTGCACACGCTGACGCCGGAGAGCCAGACTCTCGGCGTCGGCGCGCGCCCCGCCGTGATCAAGTGGCTGCTCGACGGTCAGAGCCTGCAACTGTCCGGCGGCGGCTCGGATGTGGCCGCGGCTGACTGGAATGTGGGCTCCGACGCGTTCACCGTGGGCGCCGCACCCGCGTTACGCATGGTGGTCGATTTGTCAGACCCCGATAACTCCCGCTGGATCGGCCAAACCGGTGAGTCCGGGCACGTGGACGACACTCACTACCTCGACCAGGCACCGATGTGGGCGGCCGGCGAGACTCGTCCGTGGCCGTTCACTCCTTCAGCCGTACGCGCCTCTACCCTCGACGACCTCGTGTTGCGTCCTGTGGACGGCTAGCAGGGCCGAACTCGGCCAGATGAGTGGCCGTGCACGCCGCGTCGACGGGCTCGTCGTGCGCCTCCACCGCACTGGGCGGAAGAGTGCCGAGTTCGTGCTCGTACAGCAGGGCACAGGCCCACGGCTGGACGGTCCGGGCGTGTCCGATCCGCTCCAGTACGCGGTCGTAGCTCCCGCCTCCGCGACCCAACCGCACGCCCTGGTCCGTCACCGCCAACGCCGGCACGATCAGGACATCGGCCTGGAGCACCGCCGTGACCCCGAGCACCAGACTCGCCGGGTGGCTCGTGCCGGCGCCACCCGCCACGAATTCCGTGTCGGCGCCCACATAGAGCGCCCAGTCGAGATCTCGGTCGTCGAGCAACACGGGCAGCAACAACCGCGTCCCACGTGCCAACAGTGCGTCGAGTAAGGGCCGGGTGTCTGGCTCAGTACCCAAGGGCCAGTAGGCCGCGACGGTATCCGCACTGCTCAGGCGCGGTGTATCGAGCAGCCGCGCGCAGGCCGCGCGAGATTGGCGAGTTCGCTCTGCGTAATCGAGATCTCGCCGATTGTTGACGAAACGTGATCGTGCCGTGGCCTTGTCGTCAGCCGGATCGGGCATTCTGGTTCCTGTACGATGCTGGGCCTTCATGGCGCTCTGGGGATGGGGCATCCTGCACGACCAAGCCTTATCTATAGGGCGCGTGAGAAGGGATCGGCACGGCGACGGCTATGGGCGCAACCGACTGGCTCTCCTCCGGCGGCTGGGCTGTATTGGTGCTCAGTCTGGCAACCGTGTCCTTGGCCTTCGCCCTGGCCCGGCTCGCCCTCCTGCTCCGCGAGCGCGACCGGCGCAATGACGCGCAGCTCGCCGCCCTGCGCCGCGAACTGACCGGGTTGGAACAAGGACGCAGCGATCTCGAGCGGCTCAGTGCCACCGACCCGGTTACGGGCGTGTGGAACTACCGCTATCTCCAGCAGGCCCTGGCCAAGGAGCTGGCCTGGGCGGTGCAGGACGGCCGCCCGTTCGCGCTGCTGCTCTGTGATATCGACGGCTTCGGAGACTACACCGCCGTGCACGGCCATCAGCGGGCCCTCGGCACCCTCCGCGATCTCGCCCAGCGCCTGAGCGTCGAGATCCGCTCCGGGGACACCTTCGCGCGTTACGGCGGGGACGAGTTCGTCGCTCTGCTGCCCGACGCTCGCGGAGAGGGTGCCGCGAGCGTGGCCGAGCGGCTGTGTTACGCGGTACGCCGAGGGCTGACGGCGAACGGGCAGTCGTGGGGCGATCCGGGCGGATCGGTCGAACCGAGACTCACCTTGTCCATCGGCATCGCCTGCTTCCCGGATTCCGGCGAACACGCCGCGTCTCTGGTCGCGGCGGCCGACAAGGCCCTCGCCGAAGCCAAGTCCGGCGGCGGCGACGGCTGGCGTCTGGCCGAGATCGACGTTGTACTGTCCGATTGACTCCTGCCTATTCCCGGGATATCCGGTTGCGGGTTTTTATCCGGTCGGATGATCGGGTGACCCGCACGCGCAGGAGCCGACCCGGTATCGTGCCCTCATGCCGATCCGTAAAGCCGTGATTCCCGCCGCAGGTCTGGGTACGCGGTTTCTGCCCGCCACCAAGGCGACGCCAAAGGAAATGCTGCCGGTCATCGACAAGCCGGCGATCCAGTACGTGGTCGAGGAGGCCGCCGGCGCGGGCCTCGACGACGTGCTGATGATCACCGGACGCAACAAGCGGCCGGTCGAGGACCACTTCGACCGCGCCTACGAGCTCGAGAGCGCCCTCGAGGCCAAGGGCGACCAGGCCAGGCTCGACTCCGTGCGCGCGTCGGCCGAGCTGGCCAAGGTCCACTACGTGCGCCAGGGCGACCCGAAGGGCCTCGGCCACGCGATCCTGTGCGCCGCGCCGCACGTCGGCGGCGAGGCCTTCGCCGTCCTGCTCGGCGACGACCTGATCGACCCGCGTGACCCGCTGCTCACCCGCATGATCGAGGTGCGCGAGCAGCACGGCGGCTCGGTGGTCGCGCTGATAGCGGTCGATCCGGATCAGATCCACCTCTACGGCTGCGCCGCGGTGACCCCGGTCGAAGGGGAATCCGACCTCTTGGTCATCAGCGACCTGGTCGAGAAGCCCGAGACCGCCGCCGCGCCGTCCAACCTGGCCGTGATCGGCCGGTACGTGCTCGACCCCGCCGTCTTCGACATCCTGCGCGAGACCCCGCCAGGCCGCGGCGGTGAGATCCAGCTCACCGACGCGCTGCGGGTGATGGCCGCCGACCCCGGGATCGGCGGGCCGGTGCACGGCGTGCTGTTCACCGGCCGCCGCTACGACACCGGCGACCGCTCGGACTACCTGCGCACCATCGTCAAGCTGGCCTGCGAGCGGGACGACCTCGGCCCCGGCTTCCGGGACTGGCTGGAGGGCTACGTGTCCAAGGGTTTCTCCGATTGATCCTGGCCCGCGCGGTTACGCTGCTCCTATGAGGAGCGTCGAAGAGCATCTGTCCGTGATCCTGGCCCGGCTCAGGCCCCTGCCGCCGTTCGAGCAGCACCTGCTCGACGCGCACGGGCACTTCCTGGCCGAGGACATCACGGCCGAGCGGGACCT
This sequence comes from Actinospica robiniae DSM 44927, assembly GCF_000504285.1. Classification (NCBI taxonomy): domain Bacteria; kingdom Bacillati; phylum Actinomycetota; class Actinomycetes; order Catenulisporales; family Actinospicaceae; genus Actinospica; species Actinospica robiniae. The sequence continues at coordinate 6,275,566 of NZ_KI632511.1, forward strand.
GCCCGCCTTCGACAACTCCGCCATGGACGGCTATGCCGTGCGGCTGGTGGACGTGCTGGGCGCGAGCGAGCAGAACCCGGTGATCCTCTCGGTCGAGCAGGAACTGCCGGCCGGCATCGCGCCCAGCGAGACCGAAGTCGAGCCCGGCACCTGCGCCCGGATCATGACCGGGGCGCCGGTGCCGCCCGGCGCCGACGCGATCGTGCCGGTGGAGTGGACCGACGCCGGCGCGGTGGGCGACGGCAGCGTGCGCGTGAGCCGGGCCCCCGGCATCGGCCAGCACATCCGTACCGTCGGCGAGGACGTGCGGGCGGACCAGGTCGTGCTCACCGCGGGCACGTATCTGGGGTCGCGTCAGATCGGCTTGCTCGCCGCGATCGGCCGCGACCTGGTCGCGGTGCGCCCGGCTCCCCGGGTAGTGGTGCTCTCCACCGGAGCCGAACTGGTGGAGCCCGGCGCCGAAGCGGCCCCCGGGCAGATCCACGACTCCAACAGCTATACCTTGGCCACTGCGGCCAAGGAGACCGGCGCCGAGGTCTACCGCGTCGGCATGGTCCCGGATGACGGCAAGGCTCTGCTCGACGCGATCGAGGACCAGCTCATCCGGGCCGACCTCGTGATCACCAGCGGTGGCGTGAGCATGGGCGCCTACGAGGTGGTCAAGGAGACGCTCAGCCGACTCGGCACGGTCGAGTTCGTCAAGGTGGCCATGCAGCCGGGCATGCCCCAGGGCTTCGGAGTGATCGGCCCGGACGAGACGCCGATCTTCACGCTTCCCGGAAACCCGGTCTCCGCCTTCGTCTCCTTCGAGATCTTCGTCAAGCCGGCCCTGCGCGCCCTGCAGGGCCTCGGTCCGCACGAGGATGAGACGCAGACGGCGGTGGCCGCCGAATCCTTCGACTCTCCCGAGGGGCGCCGGCAGTTCCTCCGCGGCCGCCTGGTGCGTTCCACCGACAACGGGGAGCACGCCGTCACCCGCGTCGGGCTCGCCTCCGGCTCGGGATCGCACCTGATGGGCGGCCTCGCCCACGCCGACTGCCTGATAGTGGTACCCGAGCAGGTCACCCGGGTCGAGCAGGGCGAGCAGATCAGCATCCTCAAATTGGAGTCGGTGTGACCCGTTCGGACCAGTTCACCCACCTCGACGCCCAGGGCTCGGCCCACATGGTGGACGTGGGGGACAAGCCGGTCACCGCCCGCGCGGCGGAGGCCAGCGGCCGGGTGAAGGTCGACGGACGCGTGATCGAGCTGCTGCGCGGCGGAGCCCTGCCGAAGGGCGACGCGTTGGCGGTGGCCCGGATCGCCGGCATCCAAGGCGCCAAGCGCACCAGCGAGCTGATTCCGCTGTGCCACCCCATCGGCCTGGCCGGCGTCAGCGTCGAGCTCACGGTGGAGGACGAGGCGGTGAGCATCCGGGCCAAGGTGCGCACCACCGACCGCACCGGAGTCGAGATGGAGGCGTTGGCGGCCGTCGCCGTCGCCGGACTCGCCTTGATCGACATGGTCAAGGCAGTCGATCCGGCCGCCGTGCTCGGCGAGATCCAGGTGGAGTCCAAAACCGGGGGGATGAGCGGAGACTGGCACCGATGAACCCGCAGCACAGCCACGGGGCGTACCACGGCGACGAGGCGAACCACGGCTATGACGCGAAGCAGAGCCACGTCGCGCGGCACGGTCGTGACGCCGACGGCGTCGGCGGAGGCATCGAGTACAGCGGCGAGCACGGGCCGGGCCACGGCGTGTCGGCGCACTCCCAGCGAGGTGGAGCCCGCGTCGTCGTCGCGTCGAACCGGGCCTCGGCCGGGGTGTATCAGGACACCACCGGGCCGTTGATCCTCGCGGCGCTCAAGGCCCAGGGGTTCGCCGACATCATGGTCAGCGTCGTGGCGGACGGAGAGCCGGTGGAGCGGGCGTTGCGCGAAGCGGTGCAGGCCGGGAGCTCGCTCGTGATCACCACCGGGGGCACCGGGATCTCCCCGACCGACCGGACTCCCGAAGCCACCAGAGCAGTGCTGGACTACGAGGTGCCGGGCATCGCGGAGGCGATCCGGTCCCAGGGCTACCGCAAGGTGCCCACGGCCGTGCTGGCCCGTGGGGTGAGCGGCGTGGCCGGGAGTACTCTGATTGTCAATCTGCCCGGATCGCCCGGCGGAGTGAAAGACGGACTGGCCGTACTGCTGCCGTTGCTCGGGCACGCGCTCGAGCAGCTGGCCGGTGGCGACCATCCGCGAGGAGACGATTGACGGTGTCTGGTGTGCGCGGCTACCCCCGGGTTCTGACCGAGGGAGCGGTGAGCCTGCGCCCGCCCCGAGTACGCGACGCCGAGGCCTGGCGGGAGCTGCAGACGCGCAACAGCGGCTGGCTCTCCCGCTGGGATCCCACGGTCCCGCCCAACACCCCGTACACCCGTCGGTTGAATTACCGTCAGCTGGTGCGCCGGGGACGGCAGGAAGCCGCGCAGGGCCGGATGCTGCCGTTCAACGTCTGGTATGACGAATCCGCCGACCCGCGATTCGAGGGCGAAGCCCCGGAGCGGATGGTCGGTCAGCTGAACGTGGCCGGAATCGCCTGGGGCTCGCTGTGCTCCGCGCATATCGGCTACTGGGTGGACGAGCGCGTGGCCGGCCGCGGCGTGATCCCCACGGCGCTGGCGATGGCCATCGATTTCTGCTTCCAAACCGTCGGACTGCACCGGATCGAGGTGAACATCCGCCCGGAGAACGCCCCGAGCCGGCGGGTGGCGCAGAAACTCGGCCTGCGCGACGAAGGCCTGCGGGTCAGGTACCTGCACATCGACGGCAACTGGCGGGATCATTGTTCTTACGCGGTGACCCAGGACGAGGTCCCGGAGGGGATGCTGGCGCGGTGGCGCGCCGCGCAGGCCTCCCCGATCGGGTGACCGGGCGAGTGAGCCCGACCCGGCGGGGTAAAAGAGGATGGGCGCCAATCCGGGTTATCGGATCACTCGAATTTTCCTATCGCGACACGCGCAAATCTGTCGCCTTAGGACGTCGTACCACTCTACGGTTGTGTTATGAGCAGCAGCGGGCTTATCTATGCCTTCATCGTCGGCGCCTGGGCGGTATACCTTGTCCCCATGTGGCTGCGGCGTGAGGATGAGCTGAACGAGGCGAGGCAGACCCGGCGCTATACGACGGCCATCAAGGTATTGTCGCATAAGGATTCTTTCGAGCGCCGATACGGGCGGACCGGCGAGGGCACGGACGAGGCCCGGCTGCCGGCCGCCGTCGGCCAGGGCGCCGCGCCGGAGGCCGGCCGGGACACGCTCGAGCGCGTGCGCGCGAAGGAACGCGAGCAGACGCGCCGGACCGCCGGCTCGGCGCGCGACGGGGTCCGAGGCTCGGCGCGGGACGCGTCCGCGGACCGCCGCGGCGCTCCGGCCGCCGGCGCCGCGAAGCCCGGCCGGAGCCGGAAGCCCGCGTCCGCCGCAGTACCCGCGGCCTCCTCGTCCGTCCGCCGCTCCGTCGTGCACGCGAGCGTCGCCGGCGTCGTCGCCTCCGGTGGCTCGATGTCCGCCGCGTCCGGCGCCCCGGGTATGCCGATCGGTGCGATGAACGCCACGTCGCCGATGCTCCGTGCCCGCCGTCGCCGCGTGGTCGGCGTGCTGTTCGCGGTGACGAGCCTGGGCGCGATCGTCTCGATGGACCTCGGCCTGCGCTTCGTCTGGGCGATGCTGCTCCCGGCCGCCGTGCTCTCCGCGTACATCGTGTGGGTGCGCAAGGACGAGCGCGCCCGCGCCGCCGACCGGGCCCGCCACCGCGCCGCGGCCGCCCGCGCGGCCCGCGAAGCGCGTGAGGCCCAGCGCCGTGACCGGGAGGAGTTCGTGCGTGCGGAGGAGGAGCGCGAGGCGTTCGAGCGGGAGGAGCAGGCCCGCCGCGAGACGACCGCCCGCCGCCGTGCCGCCGCCGCCCGCTCCCGCGCCGAGCGCCGCGTCTCCGGCCCCGGCGCCGCCCCCGCCAACCCCGCCACCGACCCCCGCGACCTCCCCCGCGCCGCCAACGGCTGACCGGCGGGCCGGAGTCTGAGACGGGCCGCAGCCGGGGCCTCGCCCGGCCCGGGCTCCGGCCCGGAACCGCGGCGCGGTCCCGGTGCGGATATCCGTTTCGGCGCACCGGCACGGCTGTGATAATCTCGACCACGTCGCGCGGCTCGCTGTGTGACGCAGTGGAGAAGGGCCTGTAGCGCAGCCCGGTAGCGCACCTCGTTCGCATCGAGGGGGTCAGGGGTTCAAATCCCCTCAGGTCCACAACGCAAAAACGCGGGTCCCCAGTCCGAATCGGACTGGGGACCCGCGTCGCATGTCAGGTGAGTTTGAGACTCTGAAATGGCCCCGTTAGGGCGTCTGTTCTGGCTCCACCTGGTCTGGTGATCTCTTCGAGATGAGCGTTTGATCTGGCCCCGGGGGTGCTGCTGGTCAGGCTGCCTGGAGCTCACGGTCGAGGTGGCCGGCGGGGGTCCATAGGGTGCGCGGGCTGCGATCCGTTGCTGCCAGGTGGCCTCGTCGATGCGTTCTTTGTGAAGGTCGGCGGTGGCCTCGATCAGGGGCTCGGGCATGTTCGGGCGGTACCAGGCGCCCTCGACCTGGATCGCTCCGCCGACTCCCTCTTTGATCCCGAGGTCGTCCTTGGCGCAGTCGAACACCGGCCGGTAGCCCAAGGCTCGGAGCGGTGGTTGGAAGCCGGCTGGTTCGGAGTTGTCGAACAGCCGGTCTCCCGCGAGCCATCCGGCCAGGTAGCCGCGCCCGGGCGCAGCGGCTGCCGCAGCCGACTGACTGGCCGTCAGATTTTTGTTCGCTCGCCGGACAACCGGACCCGCGGGCCACGCGTGACTCTCATGACGGCACACCGTACAGGTGCCGAGGCTCTGAAGCACGTGAGGGGTGGGATTGTGGCGGCGGAACTCGAATTCGATGAGTTCTACCAAGCGTCGTTTCGACGCGTGGTCGGCCAGGTGTACGCGATGGTGGGCAGCCTGTCCGAGGCGGAGGACTCGGTACAGGAGGCGTTCGCCCGCGCCTGGCAGAACTGGGACAGGATCAGCGCATACGGTGACGCGGAGACCTGGGTGCGCTCGGTCGCGTTCAAGATCTCAGTCTCCTCCTGGCGCAAGACGGTCAACCGGCTGACCGCGCACAAGCGGCATGCGGCCGAGGAGGACGACCTGCCCGGGATGAGCCCGGACCGCCTCGCCGTGATCACGGCGCTGCGCCGGATAGAGCCGGACCTGCGACAGGTCATCGTGCTGCACCACCTGCTCGACCGCTCGGTCGAGGAGATCAGCCGGGAGACGGGCGTGCCCACCGGCACGGTCAAGGCCCGACTCGTGCGCGGCCGCAAGGGGCTGGCTCCGCACCTGTCCGAGTTCGCCGGGGAGGGCCGGGATGACGGGCGAAAGAAGACCGGGCGTGCCCGTGCGGCCCGGCGGACCACGGCGAACAGTACAGAGCGTATCGATTCCGTTGCGACGGCCCCGAAGGAGGGAACCCACAATGTCTGAGAACTTCGACGACCTGCTTTCCGGAGTGGTCGAGACCGCGGCCGGCGCGGCCCGCGAGCCCGGCGCCGGCGCGGCCCGCAAGCGCGGCCACCAGCGCCGCACCCGTCGCCGTGTAGCCGCCTCCACCCTCTCGCTGGTCGTATTCGGCGTGATCGGCGGCGTCGCGGCGACCACCCTGCCCGGCAGCACGAACGGCATCCCGACAGCGCACTCGACCAGCACGGCAACCTCGGCCCCGAGTGCGCCGGCCTCGCCGAGCATGTCCGCGTCGGCCAGCGCATCCGCGTCCGCCAGCACTTCGGCAAGCCGGAAAGTCACCGGGAGCGGTACGCAGTCAGTGCACGCAAGCCCTGGCGCCGGGACGACCGCCGTGCAAACGGGTGCGGCCTCTCCGTGGCTGCCCACGACGGCCGTTCCGCTTGACAACATCTACCACTGGACCTGGTCCGCCGTGCCCACGGCGCAGTATTTGGGCTATGTCTGCAGCACCAATGGAACATTCGCTCAGCTCGGCGCCACCGGCGTGCAGGCACGCAGTGCCGAACAGGGAATAGATGCCAGCAACCCGTACTACAACACATTCATTGCACGGGAGGAGCTCTATACCTTCCCGAGCGACCAGGATGCCACCCAGGCCCTCCAGACGATCACGAACGGTGCGCGTGCCTGCGAAACCGGCGGGTCGGCGGACCAGACCTCTCCCGGCGTTCACGTGACTGCCACAGGACCCCAGGCCGTAGCCTTCGCTGTTTACCCCACCCCGGTCACGAGCAAGACTTTCGAAGGCGACGTGCAGGAGAACCATGAATACATCGCTCAGCACGGATCCGCGATCGCCATTCTCGACGTGACGACCGGCAGTGCCTCCGGCGCACCCAGCCAGCTCTACCTCAGCGATGTAGATGACCAGTCCGTCCTCGCCAGGCTCGTCGCCGCCGTCGGCTAGCCGTATCTGCTTCACCCGCGCTGTGCCCGTGGTCATCGCCATCGGCACAGCGCGGTCAACGCCCCGTACACCAAGCTGGTCGGATTCCGCTACCTTCACCATTTCGGGACCGGGGGCGGGAAATGCCCACCTTGAGCGCGGGAAAATCTGCCAAGGATCATCTGGACGGCACAGCTGAACCAACTTTCGTCGGTGCACCCGGTTGTGAGCCGCCTCGCGGCTTCGCGACGATTCGTCGCCCGGATCCGAGGCTATCGCGACAAGGGCGCGACAACACGCCAGTGGAGTCTGCCTTCCGGCTGGCGAAAGCGCAGGTCAGTGGAGCAGCCGACTGGGAACGGGTGAAGTCCCCTCAGGTCCACCGCAGAAATGCAGATGGGGCCGGTCCAGGTATGAATACCTGGGCCGGCCCTATCGCTTTGGGTGACTAACCGGGTGACTATCGCGGCTCATCGAGCTTGACCGTGCTTGAGGTGTAGGGCGTTCGGTGGCCCGTAGATCAGGGTCTTGCTGAAGTAGAGGCGCCCGTGGCGCTCTGTGATCATTCGAGTTGCTGAGACAAGAGTGATCGCGAGGGAGCCACGGGCTTGGTCAACGATACGACATTGCTGTTCGGACTCGACGGGGTGCAGGTCGTGCGCGTCATGCTCGATGACGACGAGAATCCGATACTGGCACTGGTGACCGCGTCTGAGCAGGCCAGATGCTGTCCCGGCTGCGGGATGCGTTCACAGCACGCGCATTCGTGGGTGCGCACCCGGCCACGGGATCTGCCGGTGGCAGGGCGCCGGACGGCGCTGACGTGGACCAAGCGGCGTTGGCGCTGCCGCAACGCCGCCTGTGAGCGGGCGACCTTCACCGAGTCGGTCCCGCAGATCCCGCCGCGTGCCCGGCTGACCGGTCGGCTTCGCGCCTCGATCGGAGCGGCGGTGGCCGACCGCGGGCGCACCGTGATCCAGGCCGCCCGCGACCACGAGGTGTCCTGGCCGATCGCGCAGACGGCGTTCGCCGCCCACACCCGCCTCGCGCTACCGGCCGAGACACCGCAGGTCGCACGCCTGGGCATCGACGAGATCCGGCGCGGCAAGGCGCGCTTCCGGCTCGTGCCCGGCGAAGGCGGCGACGAGAAGTGGGAGGTCGTGGCCGATAAATGGCACGTCGGGATGGTCGATCTCGGCGGCGGCGCCGGACTGCTCGGGCAGGTCGAGGGCCGCACCGCCGAGACGCTCTCGGCGTGGATCGAGGCGCAGAGCCCGCAATGGCGAGCCGGAGTCCAGGTCGTGGCGATCGACATGTGCACCGTGTTCAAGGCCGCGATCCGCACCAGCCTGCCGCACGCGGCGCTGGTGGTCGACCGCTTCCACGTCGCGCAACTGGCGAACACAGCGCTGACCGAGGTACGCCGCCGCGTCACCGTCCAGGCGCGCGGACGCCGAGGACGCAAGGGCAACCGGGAGTGGGAGCTGAGAAACAGGCTCACCCGCGCCGGCACACGGATGCACGCGAAGCACCTGGACCCGATGATCGACGACCTCCGGGCACTGCCCGCGAAGATCGGTATACCGATCCTCAAGGCATGGAACGTCAAGGAAGACCTGATGGACCTGCTCGCACTCCACGGCACACACCCGGACCGGGCACAGATCAGCGCTCTGCTGATCAGGTTCTACGAGAACGCCGCCGCCTGCGGCCTGCCGGAGATCACGCGGCTGGCCGGCACCGTCTCGACCTGGTGGCCGCAGATCCTCGCCGCGATCACCACCGGCGTGACGAACGCGGGCTCCGAGGGCACCAACCGCGTGATCAAAACCGACGCCCGCACCGCCTACGGCTACCGCAACCCCGCCAACCAGCGCCTACGCGCACGCGCCGCCACCACCCGCCGCGCCCGTGGACACCTCACCACCCACACCAGCGGACCCCACGCCCAACCCAGACGCCGCTCAAAAGCCTGACAGCACGGTCAAGCTCGATGAGCCACTATCGCTCGGGTTCCCGTGGGAGCAGCCGGTCCATCACGTGTCCTCGACCAGCACGTCGGCGTCGGAGCGCAACACGTTGTGCGCGTCCAGCTCAGTGCCGTTCAACGTGATGAACACGAGATCGTCCTCCAGCCACGGCACGGCTTCGGCGGCATCACCATGTCCAGCCGCTGCGAATAAGGAGTATCAGAGCACGAAGTTGTCCATTACGCTGCGGGTTGCTCGGGATTTTCCGGACCCGACTCGCCGACAGGAGCGTTTCAACACTGATGAACGTCAAGCGCCTTTTGCCCGGGACCGCGTCCGCTGTCGTGGGCACGGCCCTGCTCGCCGGCACCCTGTATGTTCCCTCGGCCGAGGCAGCCGCCACGACCGCGTCGGTGGCTCTGCCGCTCGCGCACTACTCGCGTATGCTCATTGACCCGGTCCACCACCATTTGTTCATCACTGGAGGCACCGGTTACAGCACCGTCCTGGTCACCGACTTCGCCGGGGCCGTGGTCGCGACCATCGACAATGAGCCAGGTGCCACTGGCTTGGCGATGTCTCCGGACGGCGACACCGTCTACGTGGCACTCGCGGACGCCGACGCCGTCTCCGCCATCAGCACGAGCACCTTGACCGAAACGTCTCGCTACGCGACCGGGGACGGCACGGGCCCGACGTACGTCGCCTACACGGCCGGCAAGATCTGGTTCAGCTACGAGTCCGACTACCAGGGCATGATCGGATCGATCGACGCCGCCACCAGCCCGGCCGAGGTCACCTTGGCCGCCAGCCCGGACACCTGGGGGATCGCGCCGATGCTTGCCGCGAATCCCGACGGCGAGTTGGTCGCTGCCGAGCCGAGCCAGAGCCCGAACGAACTGGCCAGCTACGACGTGTCCAGCGGGGTGCCCGTGGTCCTCGCTCCCCAGTCCTTCGACATGACGGCGGGCAACCTGGGTGATCTCCAGATCAGCCCTGACGGCTCGGACGTGGTGACGGCGAGCGGCGCGCCTTACTACCACGAGGTTCTCAAAGTCTCCGACCTCAGTCCCGTAGGCCAGTACGACTCGGCGGCTTATCCCGACTCCGTCGTCATCGCCGCGGACGGGACCGTGATCGCAGGGTCCGATGACTACTACGGCGACTCGATCTATGTCTTCGCTCCGGGCAATCCGGTTGCGATCACGTCCTACCCCGTGGCCGCCTACACGGATCTGGCACCCGGCGGTCTGGCCGTGACGCCCGACGGAAACCAGCTGTTCGCCATCACTGCCGACTCCTATGGCAACAATCCGGTCCTGAACATCATCGCCCAGCCCGAGCAGACCGCGTCGACCCTGGTGCTGTCCGGGCCGACTCGGGTCCACGAACACCGGCCGATCACCGCGAGTGGCACCCTTGGTGGCGCATCCCCATACACCGCGGGCCAAGTCCTCCACGTCACTCGCATCTCATCGCAAGGCAAGACGGTCGCCCTGCCCGATGTCATCACGGCCGCCGACGGCGCGTTCAGCTTCACCGACACGCCCACCGGCGCCCACGACGTCACCTACCAGGTGTCCTACGTCGGTGACGCGCACTTGACCGCTTCCAGCGCGAGCATCACCATTCAGTTCGATTAGCACTGGATGCCCGAGGAAACACTGTCAGACCGCGTCGGGCAAACGCGGCGACGGGGCCGGGGGGCCGGTAGCCAGTTGATGGTTACCGGCCCTCGAACATTTGCTACGGCACCGAATGGCAACGTGGCTGCCATCGTCACACTGCTCTGCGTGTCAGCCGATGTCGCCGTTCTGTCGTGCGCGACCGGCTACGCGGCCGCCCGGGAGGGTGGGTTCTTCGCGCAGGAGCGCCTCGCGCACCGAGGGCTTGGCGCCGTTGACGATGCGCATGATCCGCATCGGGACCTGGCCTTTCCGGAGGCCGTCGGGCAGTTCCCGCCATACCGCGCCGAGGAGGGCGGCCGCGTCGGCGACCGCTTCTTCGCGGAGCAGGAGGATGGCGCGGTCGATTTCGAGCAGGGCCCAGCCGGTCAGGTCCTGGCTGGCCTTGGGCAGTTCCAGGGCACGGTCGCGTGCCGCCTCGGCCAGGTCTCGGCGGCCGAGTGTGCTGAGCGTCTCGGCTTGCTGCCAGCGCAGGCGGTACTCGGAGGTGCCGATGCCGTCGTCGGCGGTGGCGCTCGAGGGCAGGGCGGCGAACAGCCGGTCGGCTTCGCGCAGCAGGCGCATCGCCTCCACCTGCTGGCCGAGCCGGGCCTGCAGGTTTGCTTCGGCCAGCAGGCCGAAGACCTTCGCCGAGGTCGGCTTGCCGCCGCTGGCGGCCTGGGCGTAGCGGGCCGCCCCAAGCCCCTGCGACAGGCTGACGCGGTGGCAGGCGTGCATGTACGCCGAATGGCCGATGATCCACGCTTCGATCCCCTGGTCCTCCGCCCGGCGTGCCGCTTGGAGCGACATCTGGTGCCAGCTGACCGTGTGGGTGAAGTCGGAGATGTCGTTGAACGTGAACGCGATGAAGCCGGCGTTCTTGGCTACCACACGGTTCAGGCGACGCCGCAGTCCGGCCGTCAGTCCGTCGGCCAGCAGAATGCTGTTCGCCTGTTTGAAGTCCTGCATCCGATCGTCGATGAACTCACCCGGCGTCAGCGAGTAGAGGAGGTAGCCGCCTCGTTCCGTGCTGTCCTCCAGTTCGGCCACTTCCGCCGCGCTCGCCACTGACCGGCCCGGCACGGCGACGGCCGAGCCGATCTCCTTGAAGACTTGGAGCACGGGTCGCGCGAGCGCGGGCCGGAGCTGGAATACCGATGGTTCCGCCGTCTTCCCGGTCTCCTCGACCGGCGAGTAGTCGTGGCCGAATCCGAGCCGGTCGGGCCGCGTGCGGTAGAGACGGCACAGTGCGTCGAGGTATTGGTGCGTGGGCGGATCCGGGCTCATTTCCCAGCGCGAGACACTCTGATGTGTCGGTCCGCCGCACGACACGCCGTTCTCGCGGAGAATCTCCTTCAGCCGGTCGACCACTTCCGCCAGCGTGAGCCGATGGACGATGCGCTGTGCCCTCAGCATGGACAGATCGCAGTCCCGGACTATCGCCTCGACCGCGTTCCAGGGTGAGCCGCCGGCCGCCTCGGTCTCGGCGGCGATCTTACGTGCGCGCCTTATCTCCTGGTTGTCGTTCGCCATGGCTATTGCTCCCTCGGGATGGCCTCCGTCCGCCAGGCGAGAAGGGACGGAGAGGAGAGCTTCGTCGGGTTCGATTGGATGTTAGGCCCGTCTCGAGGCGAGTGTCGATGCGGTGACCACGCTTTGCACGTGCCGCGTGCAGAGAACTCACGCTGGGCGAGAGTTGCCGGCGGACAGTGGTCCGCCGCATGGCGACGGCCGCATTCTGGCCCCATGCAGGATCGATATGACCGACCCGAGCCGGGCTCTTCCGGTGACCGCGCCGAGGAGCTGCGGCTTTCGGCCGCACATCCGCGTCCTGAGAGTCCGACGGAGGGCACGCGCCGGGCCAATGGATATGATCACGTCTCATTCGTGATGCAGATGATTCAGCTGATTCCGATCATTCTCACGGCGTTCGGCACGCTCATCCGCGGGACGTGGGTCGAGTACGTCGTGCCGGTGCCGGTGCTGGCGGCGTCCTGGCTGTTGGCGGAGTCGCTCTCGCGCCGGGAGCGGCCGGCCGGACCGCCATCCGGGCCGGTGGGAGTCACGACGGGCGTCCCGGCGGACGCGCTGATGGACGTCCAGCCGAACGCCCGGGAAGGCGGCGGGCGGTGCGGCGACGACGTAGCCGCACCTGATGGCCGCGTGCACGATCAATGCCAGTGATCGACCTTGACTCCGAACACTGAAGTCAGATCACTCACCTGATGGTACGACGATTTCGTGTCTCGGCGTCGAACACCCGCCGAGCGGACAGACTCGGGTTTTCTCATGAGCCAATTGCACAGCCACTTCATGGAAACGCTCCGTCCCATGTGGGGCGTGGGTAGGCTGCCTTCTATCGACATCTTTCCGGTTCCCAAGATTCGCTACCGCGCCGAACAGGCGCGGGGCGTGGCAGTGCTCGTCCTTCTGGCGCTCTCCTTCGCGCTGCTCACCGTGCTCGCCCGGTACCTCGGTACCGGCTTCACGGTCGCGCAGCAGGTGTACCTGCGCTCGGCGGTCGCCTTCGCCATCGGCGCATGCGCGCTCAGCCGGTCGATCCGCTGGCGGGTCGTGCTGCGGGTCAGTCTGCGCGAGTGGGGCGTCATCGCCGTGCGCATGGCACTGATGTACATGATCGGCACGGTCCTCTATTCCAAGGCGGCGACGCTCGCTCCGGTCGGCGATGTCTCCTTCATCGCCGCGCTGCCGTTCGTCTCGGCCTTCGGCCTCATGCTGCGCCGCGTGCGCGTCACCGGCACCCGAATGCTCTATGTGCTGGGTTCGGCCGCGGGGGCCGCGCTCCTCTCGCTTTCCGGTGGTGGGCTGACCTCGCTCTCTTCGGTCGGGCAGGGTGACCTGCTCGCCCTCATCGCGATGTTCGCCCTCGCGGTCGGCTACATCGGACGGCCGTGGCACGACGGCACCCTCAACAACGCCGAGATCACGGAGTTGACCGTCGGCGCGGGTGCGGTGTGTGTCGCGCTGCTCTCCCTGGCCCACGGTGAAGGCCTGCCGCGGCTGGAGACCGACGGCAGCATGCTGCCGTGGATCGCGGTGATCGTGGGCGGCGCGCTCAACGTCCTGAATCTGTTTCTGATCAACTACGCGTTCGAGCATGTAGACCCGGTTCGCGCGGGCAACCTGCTCACCTTGGAGAGCGTGTGGGGCCTGGTGTTCGGGCTGGCCTTCTTCGGCCAGGTCCCCTCGCTGTGGGAACTCGCCGGCGGGGCGGTGATCGTCGGCTGTGCGGTCGGGCTCAATTCCGCGCGGGACCCGGACGAGTCCGAGCCTTCGGCGCTTCGTCCGGCGCGGGCACGGCCACGTCCACATCCGCCGGAGCCGGTCTCCTCCCGCCGAAAATGAAGCCGCGAGGCGATCCGCGGGCGGCCATGCTCGCCCGTTCGTCGCTGGTCGGGTGCGGCGCGGGCGGGGGCGGGGAGAGACTGGACGGGTGCAAGGCGGGTTCGCGCTGGTCAGGCGGGTGGCGGCGGTGCTGGTTGTGCCGGCGCTGTGTGCTGGCGGGATCTTGCTGTATGTGAACGGGCGGGCGGTGGAGCACCAGGCGGATGTGATCGGCGATGCTTCGGCTCCGAACCGGGTGGAGCTGCTCGTGACGGCTCAGCAGGTCAGCGCGGTGCAGCGGCGGGTGCAGTTGCGGGTCCAAGTGGTCCCGCTGGGCGATTTGGCTTCGCCGGGCGGCGTCAACGCGCCTTCGAAGCAGATCACCCTGTACTCGACCTCGCCGACGCAGTCCGAGGTGCAGTTTCCCGCGGGGCGGTCGGCGGCGGCTCAGGACCTGGACATGGGTTTGTACGACGGGACGATTTCCGACTATCCGTTCGACGGCTACGACACCGAGATCGCCTTCGCCGCGGTGGTCGACGGTGAGCAGGTGCCGATCGCGATGACGTTCAGCGACATCGACCCCTTCTTTCATTTCGCCACGGTCAGTTCGCGCACGAGCAATCACATCGTCGACCAGGTCCAGCATGTCTCTCGGGCGCAGGGGACCAAGATCATGGCGATCTTCATGATGATCGTGATGTGGGCGCTGGGGCTCTCGGTCGTGGCCGGCGCCTGGATCCTGGTGTCGCGGCGGCGGGGGCTGGTGTGGCCGGCGCTGGGGTGGATGGCGGCGACGCTCTTCGCCCTCGCGGCGTTGCGCAATGTGGCTCCTGGGACGCCGCCCATCGGCTGCCTGCTGGACTACGCCGCGTTCTTCTGGGCCGAGCTGCTGACCGCCGTCGGAGTCGTCTCGGCCGTGTTCTTCGGTGTGCTGGCCGAGCGGAAGCGCGATCCGCTGCACGGGGAGAAGTAGCGACGGCAGTGCATCTCTAGACTGGCGCGGTGGAGATCTGGATCAACCCCCGTTGCTCGAAGTGCCGCACCGCGATCGAGTTCTTGGACGAGGCCGGCGCCGAATACACCGTGCGCCGCTACCTGGAGGAGCCGCCGACGGCCGAGGAACTGCGGGAGGTGCTGGAGCGGCTCGGGCTCGAGCCCTGGGACATCACGCGGACCGGGGAGGCGGTGGCCAAGGAGCTCGGGATCAGCGGCTGGGGGAAGACCGGGGCGGACCGGGAGCGCTGGATCGAGGCGCTGGCTGGGCATCCGACGCTGATTCAGCGGCCCATCATCACGGCCGACGACGGGCACGCCGTCGTCGGCCGCAGCGATGAGGCTCTGCGTTCCGTGGTCGAGCCTCGCTGATCAGCTGCCGAAGGCGGTCGCGAGGTAGAACTTCAGCATGCTCGGGCCGAACAGCGCCGAGTAGGACCAGTCCGGCGTGTCGCCGCCCTGCTCGTAGCCGCCGATCACGCCCATGACCAGGTTCGTGCCGCCCACGATCCACGGGCCGCCGCTGCTGCCGTCCTGGAAGTTGGGGCAGTTGAATCGGGCGTAGGGCTCGCTGTCGTCGGTCTCTTCGAAGGCCAGAGCGCGACATTCGATCGCCTCGTTGCCCTGGGCGTCCCACTCCAGGTTGTTGTAGCCGACGACCTGGACCGGCTCGGGCAGCGTGGCGATGGTCGGCAGCAGAGCGCCGGTGTAGCGCTGGATCTCGTGGCCGTTCTGCGGGGCGATGACGAGGATCGCGTAGTCGCTTTCGGTGTCGCCGTCGGCGAGATAGCCGGGGGAGACGTCGATCCGCTCGACGTTCCACACTCCGCCGAGGTCCGCGCGCGGGGCCTCGTCGTAACCGGGGGCGAAGGTGATGGCGGCGTGTGTGTACGTCTTCTTCGACGCGTTGTACACGCAGTGCGCCGCGGTGAGGACGAGATCGCCGCGCGGGCTGGCGATGACGCTGGCGGTACAGAAGTGGGCGGCGTCGGGGCCGGTGTAGTCGGGAGCGTCGAAGAGGGCACCGACCTCGGGGCGGCCGGGGAAGTGCACGGTGGTGCCGGCGGGGACGGCGGAGTCTGCGGTGGCTGCTTGGGCTGTGGGTATGGCGGCGAACGCGGTGAGCACGCCTGCCGCCACGACACCGGCGAGCCGGGCCGGACGGGGCGATATTCGTGTTCTCATGCCCAGAGTGTTGGCTCAGACGGGGTGGGTCACAAGACCTTCGCGGCGTTTCGCCCTCCGGGGCGTGCCGTACCAGACCGCCGGCCTGCCATCTGATCGCCATCTCTTGTCGGAAATTTTGCCTCTTTCCTCAGCTTGGCGTCAGCCAGGAGGGGAATCGTGGGAGGTGGACGAGAAAAGGGAGCCGAAGGTGAGCGAGTTCGAAACGGAGCTGCGCCAGCAGGTGGCCGACGCGTACCGAGCCCTGCAGGAGGCCCAGGCCGAGGACGAGCCGGGCGCGATCAAGGCCTATAGCCAGCGGATGCGCTATCTCGTCGAGATCGCCGAGGAACACGGCGTCGACCTGGCTGAGCTGGAGTTGAGTAGCAACGTTCAGTAGCCGGGCGGACGACGGGCCGGCGCAGCCGGTGGTCGGGAATTTTCCGGGAATCGCAAGCAGGCTTCGGCCTTCGCCTTAGTGCGGCGTAGCTGCTCCGTTGCCCGTCACTCGCCCGCATGATCCGCTGCCGCGGCCGGCTCAGCCGATCTTGCCGTGCATCTCCCAGGCGAGGATCTCGGCTCCGCTTGGGCCCGCGGTCACGCGCTGGCCGGCCGAGTCCTCGATCCTGGCCGCGTCGCCCTCGCCCAGAGTGCCCGCGCCCTCGAGCTCGACGGTGCCGCTGGGCACGAAAAGGTGCACGTAGGGGGCGTTCGGCAGGGTGACGGTGCGGCCCGGCTCCATCCGTGCGACGTGCAGCGTGGCGTCCTTCTGGCGGATCCGGATGGCCGCCTCGTCGGCGTGCTCGGGACGGCCAGAGGCCACCGGGACCAGGCCGCCGCGCAGCAGCTCGTCGGCGATCTCCAGCTGCTCGTAACCGGGCGAGCTCCCGGCCTCGTCGGGAATTACCCACATCTGTACGAAATGTACCGGCTCGGCGTGCTCGGGACCGCCGGTCAGCCGCCAGGAGTCGTTCTTCTCCGAGTGCATGATGCCGCGGCCGGCGCTCATCCGCTGGGCCAGGCCCGGGTAGATCACGCCGCTGTGGCCTTCGGAGTCCTGGTGCACGAGCTGGCCGCGCATGACCCAGGTCACGATCTCCATGTCGCGGTGCGGGTGGGTCTCGAAACCGGTGCCCGGCGTGACGATGTCGTCGTTGTTCACCAGCAGCAGGCCGAAGTGGGTGTTGTCCACGTCGTAGTGCCGGCCGAAGGAGAACGAGTGCTTCGAGTCGAGCCAGCCCGTCTTCGTCTTGAATCGGTCTTCGGCACGCTGAATGCTGGTAGTCGTCACCTCTCCAGGCTCGCACGCGTGCGCCCTCCACGCGAGACCGGCTACGACAATTCAGCGTCGAGGGCGCCCGGTTCGTCGGGATATCCGCGCCGCAAAGGGCGGATGTCGGTTCCTCGGGCCGTGGTGGACCAACGCGTCCGGGCCACGACGAGCACGATGATCGCCAGTGCCGGCGCGTAATCGAAGCTGTGCACCGTGATCGGGGCGACCTGCGGCGCGAGCAGTGCCGCGGAGACGAGCAGCGTCCACGCGACTGCGATCCAGCCGACGAGGGGCGACCAGCGGCCGAGATGCCAAGGCCCGCGCGGGAAATCCCGCCGCCGCAACCGCAGGTAGACCGGGACGATGACGGCCAGGCCGGAGGCGAACGCTGCGAACGCGGCCAGTGCGGCGAAAGCGTCCGCGTCCCAGAGCGCGGGAACCGCCGACAGCGCCGCGGCTCCTGCCGTCAGCCAGACGGCGTTCGTGGGCGTCCTGGTGCGCCGGTTCACTCGATACCAGAATCCTGATCCGGGCAGCATCCGCTCCCGGGAGACCGCGAACAGCACCCGGGCGCTCGATTCGGTACAAGCCAGGCCGCACAGCAGCTGGGCGATGAGGACGGCGACGAGCACCGTCGCGGCGGCGGTCCGTCCGGCTGCGTCCAGAAGGATCTGCGCGGCCGGCGCACTTGAGCCGGACTCCCGCGGATAGTCCTGTATCGCGAACGTCAGCGCCGTCAGCACGGCGAAGCCGACCAGCCAGGATGCCGCGATCGACGCGACGATGCCACGAGGCGCCGACCGGCTGGCTCCTTGTGTCTCCTCCGAAACGCGGGCCGAGGCGTCGAATCCGGAGAGCGAGAAGGCGACGACGAGCAGGCCGACCAGGCATACATATATTCGAGCACTGCCGGACCAGCCGGCTCCGAAGCCGGTCTGATTCGCGAAGTGGCTGAAGACGAAGCCGGGCGACTGCAAGCGGGCGGGCTTGATCGCGAGCACTGCCACGAGAACCGCGGCGGCGAGAAGCTGCCAGCCGGCGGAGAACCTGGCCAGGGCCGCGATCGACTCGCGTCCGCCGAAGACGACGAGCAGCGCGTGGCCGACGAGCACGGCCGCGAAGACGAGGAACAACGCGCCTCGGGATATCGAGAATCCCCATTCCAGCGCGGCGAAGGCGCCGATGAACATCGCCGCGCCGAGGTCGACGACCGCCGTCAGCGCGATCTGGCCGCAGGCGTTGAGCCAGCCGACGCACCACGCGGCGGCGCGCGGATGGCGCCGTGCCAGTTTGCCGGCGTACACGTGCAGCGAGCCCGCGTCGGGCAGCGCCGAGCACACCTCGGCCAGGGCCAGGCCGACCAGCAGGGTGAGCCCGCCGCCGAGCATCCAGGCCCAGACGATCAGGGCCGGGCCGCCCGCGGCCATGCCGTACCCGTAGAGGGTCAGTGTGCCGCCGAGCACGCCGACGCAGGTGAATCCGGTGCAGAGATTGGCCGATGCGCTCAGCCGCCGCTCGTGCCGTCGGCGGATGCCGAGGCGGTGCAGCGCGCTGTCGTCTTCTTCGAGGGGGGTGGTCTCGGTGGGTGTCATGGGTGGGGGTTTCCGTTTTCTGCAGTCGTGCGCGGTGCGCGGTTCAGGGTGGCCGGACGCGGCTGCGCGCGTAGGCGGCGCGCAGGGCCTTGGTGGGATCGCCGTCCAGGGACCACGGGAACGCCGTGGCGTAGGGCCGCATGACGGCCAGGACCTCGCCGGCCTCGGTGTGCAGGCCGCCGCGGTCGAGCGCGTGGGCCAGCAGGGAGAGATCCGCGACGGGCGGGAAGCGCAGTTGGCTGATGCCGGGGAACCAGTCCGCGTAGACGGTGGCGGCGACGTACGCGGCGTACTGTTCGGTCGGTTCGGAGCCGGTCGTGCCGGTGGGGGCCCGGGCCAGCTCCGCGCGGGCGGCCAGCGGCAGCAGCTGCGGGTCGGCGTCGGCCGGGCTCGCGTCCGCGGCCCACGAGACCACCTGCCACAGCGTGTCCGCACGGACTCCGTGGCGGGGGAGGAAATACGCGAGCAGGCGCAGGAACGCCTCGCGGTGCCAGGGCCGTCTGGCCTGGGCTTCGGCCAGCAGGTCCCACGGGCCCTCGACGTCGAGGCCCGGGGGTGCGGCGGTGGAACTCGGATCACGCTCGTCCGGCGGCTGCGTCGGACGATGTCGGGCCACCGCGAGCAGGGTGGCCCACGGCGTCGGATCGGCCGGCGCGTACCGGCTCGCCGTCCGGGCCGCCTGCCAGGCCAAGGCGCCGAGCGCGCCCTCCCGCGGATCTCCGGCCCGGGCCGCGCGCAACGTGCGCACCATCGCCACCCGGGCGTAGAGCAGCCGGGCATCCGGGTCCTGCGGATCCTCGCTCACCCAGGTCTCGGCCTGGTCGGTGCCGGCCACCACGGAACCGAGCAACAGCGAGCGCTGCGACCGCACCGCCGCGTCACCGCGGCACTGCGCCAGCGAGTCCCGGGCCAGTCCCCGTCGTCCGGCCCGCAGTTCCGTCCTGGCCTGAGCCAGCGTGTGGTCGGCTCCCGCCGGATCCCACACGAACCCCCCGCGCATGCCGACGCCACCTCCTTCATCCTGTGCTGATATCGACGACCCCCGCCGCTGATCACATGGAGTAGTTATTCTTGCGCACAGGGCGAGTACAGGCAATGGGCCGACGGGATTAAATTCTCGTACCGGTGACTTAGGTGATCTTTGGCTCATCCCTCGTTTGGATCAGTGAACTGGTTCACATACGGATAATCAGGGCAAGGTCGCCTTCGTGGCCGACACCGAACTCGAAGAAGCCTCCCCACCGCAGTGGAGCCAGCCGGACACGGGCACGAAGCGCTCGCGCCGGATGCTCGTCACCGTGACCGTGCTCCTGCTCGCCTTCGCGGTCGGCGGCGTGCTCTGGGCCAAGGGCGCGTACTGGGCCCCGGTCCGGCTCAACCAGGTCATCGGCGCCGAATACACCGTGGCCGGCCGCGCCCCCGCGCTGCCCTGGCCCGCGCGGGGTGAGGCCTACCTCGACGTCGTCGGCATGGGCCCGATCGGTTCGTCCGGCCCGGCCGAGACCCAGGTGCCCATCGCCAGCGTGACCAAGACCATGACGGCGTTCCAGGTCCTCAAGGACCATCCGCTCGCCGCCGGGCAGGACGGGCCGACCATCGAGGTCTCCCCGGCGTTGTTCGCGGCCGCGCGCAGCGCCGACGCCAGCGAATCCGGGATCGCGATCCAGTCCGGCGAGGAGCTGACCGAGCGTCAGGCGCTCGAGGGCATGCTGCTGCCGTCGGCGGGGAACATGGCCCGGATGCTGGCCGCCTGGGACGCCGGCTCGGTGCCCGCGTTCGTCGACCGGATGAACGCCGAGGCTCACGCGCTCGGGATGAGCCACACCACATATGCGGACCCGGCCGGGATCGACTCGAACAGCCGCAGCACCGCGCACGACCAGGTCATGCTCGGCGAGCAGGTGCTCAACGACCCGACCTTCGCGGGCATCGTCGCGCTCAAGTCGGCGCAGGTGCCGGTGGCCGGCCTCGTCAGCAACACCAACCACCTGCTCGGCATCGACGGCGACATCGGCATCAAGACGGGTTCGACCTCGGAAGCGGGTGGCTGCCTGCTGTTCGCCACCAAGAGCGTCGTCAACGGTGTGCCGGTGACGATGGTCGGCGCGGTGCTCGGCCAGCCCGGCCCGCTGTGGTCGATCATGGACCGGGCGCAGACGGTGGCCCGCGGTCTGATCGAGGCGGCGCAGCGCTCCCTGGTGACGACGACAGTGGCGCACTCGGGCAAGACGATCGCGGTGTTCCATCAGCGCGGCCATGCCGACATCCCGCTGGTGGCCGGCTCCGACGTGACCGTGGTCGGCTGGCCGTCGCTGCGCTACACGCTGGACATCTCTCAGGACGGTTCGCTGCAGATCTCCAGCGCCCGCGCCCCGGACACCGTCATGGCGTCGGAGAAGCTGGCGCGGGAGAACCTCTGAGAGGCGCGGCGGCGCACTACATACTCCGCGCGTCCCCGGGCCCGTGCTCATCGGCGGCGGCCCGCCGCGCGACCAGTCCGGCCAGCACGGTCTCGAGCCCGAGTTCGAACGCGCCTTTGTCGATGTCGCGCGAGCGCGCCTGGAGCAGGTGAGCTCGGCTCAGATGCGGGTAGTCGGTGCCGTACGTCGCCGGGTCGGGTGAGAAGCCGCCGGCGAAGGAGCTCATCGCGGCGCCGGCGACGAGGAAGCGCATCAGCGCGCCGATCTCAGTGGCCTCACGCGGCGGCCAGCCGGCGTCGACGAGCGCGCCGTAGACCTCGTCGGCCAGCCGGAGCGCGGCGGGCCGGCGGCCGGGACCGTGCACGATCACCGGCACCAGGTTCGGATGCTCGGCGAGTACCTCGCGGTACGAGCGGGCCCACTCCGGCAGCGCCTGCGCCCAGGGCAGATCGCGCAGCGCGGACAGGTCTACTTTCGCGGTGACCTGGTCGGCCACCGCGTCGAGCAGGTCGTCCATGGTGGCGAAGTGGTTGTAGAGCGACGGGCCGCTCACGCCGAGGCGCGCGGCGAGTCTGCGGGTGCTCAGCGCGCCGAGGCCTTCCTCGTCGATCAGCGCGAGCGCCGCCTCGACGATCTTCTCCCGGCTCAGCAGCGGAGAACGCGGACGTGCCATGACGTGCCGAGCCCTCCTTCCTTCCCTCGCCGCCCCTTCGGGGGTTAGAGTCTAAAACTAGCACTGCAAGTTTTGTGGCGCCGGAGAACGCGGAGACGTTTTCGGGACGTTCGAGGGACGAAGGATCGATGGATCTCACGCTCAGCGAAGAGCACGAGGCGCTGCGACGGCTCGCGGCCGAGTTCACCGATCGGGAGATCGCCCCGCACGCCACCGCCTGGGATCGGGCCGAGCTGGTCGACCGGAAGATCGTGAACGAACTCGGCGACCTCGGCTTCCTCGGTCTGACGATCCCGGAGGAGTACGGCGGCTCCGGTGGCGACCACTTCGGCTACGTCCTCGTGCTCGAGGAACTGGGCCGTGGCGACTCCTCCGTACGCGGCATCGTCTCGGTCTCCCTCGGCCTGGTCGGCAAGTCCATCCACAAATGGGGCAGTGAGGAGCAGAAACAGCACTGGCTGCCGAAGCTGTGCTCCGGACGCTCGCTCGCCTGCTTCGCCCTGACCGAGCCGGACAACGGCTCCGACGCCGCGAACCTGCGCACCAAGGCCGTGCGCGACGGCGACGACTGGGTGATCTCGGGCTCGAAGATGTTCATCACCAATGGCACCTGGGCCGAGGTCGCGCTGGTCTTCGCCCGCACCGGCGAGCCGGGCCACCGCGGCATCAGCGCCTTCCTGGTGCCGACCGACGCGGCCGGCTTCACCCGCACCGAGATCCACGGCAAGCTCGGCCTGCGCGGCCAGGCCACCGCCGAACTGTCCTTCGACCAGGTCCGGGTGCCCGCCTCGGCCATGCTCGGGCCGGCGGGCAAGGGCTTCTCGGTGGCCATGTCCGCCCTGGCCAAGGGCCGGGTCTCGGTCGCGGCCGGCTGCGTCGGGATAGCCGAGGCCGCCCTGCGCGCCGCGGTCGCCCACTCCACCACCCGGGTCCAGTTCGACGGCAAGGTGATCGCGCACCGGCAGCTGGTGGCCGAGCTGATCGCCGGCATCGCCACCGACGTCGACGCCGCCCGGCTGCTCACCTGGCGCGCGGCCGACCTGATCGACCGGGGCGAGGAGTTCGCCCGCGAGTCGTCCATGGCCAAGTACTTCGCCTCCGAGGCAGCCGTGCGCGCCGCCAACAACGCGCTCCAGGTCTTCGGCGGCTACGGGTACATCGACGAATACCCGGTGGGCAAGCTCGTGCGCGACGCCCGGGTGATGACCCTCTACGAGGGCACGAGCGAGCTGCAGAAGCTGCTGATCGCCCGCGCCCACACCGGTATCAACGCCATCGCCTGAGCGCCGGCGTCGGCACCGCCATCGGCGCGAGTCTTCGAGCACGAGCCCCGAGTACGGAACCCGAGTACGGAAAGAGCCCTGATCCGCATGCAGCCCGTCTACATCGCCGCCGCCCGACGCACCCCCATCGGCAAGCTCCGTGGCGCTCTGTCCGGGATACGTCCGGACGACCTCGCCGCCGACGTGATCCGCGACCTGGTGGCCGGCCTGCCCGGCTTCGACCCGGCCGAGATCGACGACGTCTACTGGGGCAACGCCAACGGCGCGGGCGAGGAGAACCGCAATGTGGCCCGGATGGCGGTGCTGCTGGCCGGTCTGCCCGACAGCGTGCCCGGCGCCTCGACCAACCGGCTGTGCGCCTCGGGTATGGAGGCCTTCACCGTCGCCGCCCGCACGATCGGTGCCGGCGAGGCGGACGTGGTGCTCGCCGGCGGAGTCGAGTCGATGTCCCGTGCGCCATTCGTGGTACCACGGCCGGACGAAGCGCTCCCGCACAAGATGGAGATGGCTGACACGCGGCTCGGCTGGCGCCTGGTGAACCCGAAGATGAAGGAACTGCACGGCCTGCTGGCCATGGGCGAGACGGCCGAGGAGGTGGCGAACCGGTACGACGTGGGCCGGGAGCGGCAGGACGCCTTCGCGCTGCGCTCGCACCGGCTGGCCGCGGCCGCCTGGGACGCAGGGCACTTCGACGCCGAGGTGCTGGCGGTGACGAGTCCGGCCGGAGACTCGGTCGGCCGGGACGAGTGCATCCGCCCGGACACCTCGCTGGAGAAGCTCGCCGGGCTCAAGCCGGTGTTCCGCAAGGGCGGCAGCGTCACGGCCGGGAACTCCTCGCCGATGAACGACGGTGCCGCGGGCCTTGTGCTGGCCTCCGAGGCCGGCCTGGCCAAGCTCGGCGTCGAGCCGCTGGCGCGGTACGTGGCCGGCGCTTCCGCGGGCGTGCACCCCGACGTGATGGGCATCGGCCCGATCCCCGCCGTCGGCCGGGTGCTCACGCGCACCGGCTGGAAGATCGCGGACGTCGAGACCGCCGAGCTCAACGAGGCCTTCGCCGCGCAGGCGCTGGCCGTGACGGACGGGATCGGCATCGATCCCGAGCTGGTCAACCCGTCCGGCGGCGCCATCGCCCTCGGACACCCGCTGGGCTGCTCCGGCGCCCGGATCGTCACCACCCTGGTCCACCGGATGCGCCGGGAGGGGCTGCGCCGCGGCCTCGCCGCCATGTGCGTGGGCGTGGGCCAGGGCACCGCCGTACTCATCGAAGGGATCTGACCCATGGGACACCGGTTCGAGGGCAAGGTGGCCATCGTCACCGGCGCCGCGCAGGGCATCGGCGCCGCGATCGCCCGCCGCCTGGCCTCGGAGGGCGCGGCCGTGGCCGTGGCCGACCTGACCGCCGAGCGCGGCGCGGAGACGGTCGAGGCGATCGTCAAGGACGGCGGCCGGGCCGTGGCCTTCGGCGCCGACGTCTCGCAGACCCCTGAGGTCCAGGGCCTGGTCGCGGCCGTGGTCGCCGAGTTCGGCCGGGTCGACGTGCTGGTCAACAACGCCGGCATCACCAAGGACAACCTGCTGTTCAAGATGACCGACGAGGACTGGGACGCGGTCATCAACGTCAACCTGCGCAGCGCGTTCCTGATGAGCCGCGAGTGCCAGAAGCACTTCGTGAAGCAGAAGTACGGCAAGATCGTCTCGCTCTCCTCCCGTTCCGCGCTGGGCAACCGCGGCCAGGCCAACTACGCCGCGTCCAAGGCCGGTGTCATGGGCCTGACCGCGACGCTGGCGATCGAGCTCGGCCCCTACGGCGTCAACGTCAACGCGGTCGCCCCCGGCTACATCGCCACGGCCATGACCGACGCCACCGCGCGCCGCGTCGGCCTGGACCCGGAGGAGCTCAAGAAGCTGGCCGCGGATCAGACCCCGGTGCGCCGCGTCGGCGAGCCCGAGGACATCGCCGCCACCGTCGCGTTCCTCGCCGCGGACGAGTCCTCGTTCATCTCGGGCCAGACGATCCAGGTGAACGGGGGCGCGAACCGATGAGTCCTGTTGCACTGCAGGCGACTTCGCTCAAGGGCATGGTCGGCGAGCAGATCGGCACCAGCGAGTGGGTGACCATCGAGCAGGATCGGATCGACAAGTTCGCCGAGGCCACCGGCGACCACCAGTGGATCCACGTCGACCCCGCGCGCGCCGCGGACGGCCCGTTCGGTTCCACCATCGCGCACGGATTCCTCACCCTGTCGCTGATCCCGGCGCTGGCCTGGGAGGTCTACACGATCGAGGGCGCACGCCTGTCGATCAACTACGGCCTGAACAAGCTGCGCTTCATCAGCCCGGTCAAGGTCGGCTCGCGGGTCCGTGCGCACCTCGCCCTCACCGGCGTCGAGGACGTGCCCGGCGACGCGCTGCAGGTGGCCACGACGGTGACCATAGAGCTCGAGGGCGCGGAAAAGCCCGCGGCAGTAGCCGAAACGCTCTCGCGGATTTATCTTTAGCGCCGTTCACGGCAATTCGTAGAAGGACCTGAAGGACGGAGTAGGACGGGGCAATGACGCTCTCCCTCGCCGCGGTGCTCGCGGAACCGGCTTGGCGGACGCCGGACAAGACCGCCGTGATCCAGGGGGCCGAGGCCCTGTCCTACGCCGAGCTGTGGGAGCAAGCCCGCGCCCAGGCCGCCGCGCTGATCGGACTCGGCGTGCAGCCGGGCGACCGGGTGGCGCTGATGGCGCCGAACGTGCTCGATTTCCCGCGCACGTACTACGCGGTGCTGGCCGCGGGCGGCGTCGTGGTGCCGGTGCACATGCTGCTGACGCCGGAGGAGATCTCTTACATACTCCGCGACAGCGGCGCGAAGGTCCTGATCGCACACGCGATCCGGGCCGAGGACGCGATCAAGGCAGCCGCGCTGGCCGAGATCCCGGTGCGCATCGTGGGCCCCGTCCCGGCCGAGGCACCGGTGCCGAAGCTGGCCGACGACGTCGCCGGTGTGAAGCCGCTGCAGACCTACATCTCGCGGATGCCCGAGGACCCGTGCGTGGTCATCTACACCTCGGGCACCACCGGCAAGCCCAAGGGCGCGGTCCTCACCAACCTCAACATGGTGATGAACGCGACGATCAACGGCTTCGACTGCCTCAACACCCTGAAGTCGGACATCTCGCTCGGCTGCCTGCCGTTGTTCCACATCTTCGGCCAGACCGTCTCCATGAACACGATCTTCCGCGTCGGCGCGACGGTGGTCTTCCAGCCCCGCTTCGAGCCCGACGAGGCGATAGAGCTCATGCTCGAGCACGGCGTGAACACCTTCCACGGCGTGCCGCAGATGTATCTGGCCCTGGTCCAGGCGGCGAAGCAGCGCAAGGCGGCCGGCCGGGAGCGGCTGCCGCAGCTGAAGATCGCGGTCTCCGGCGGCGCTTCGCTGCCGGCCGCGGTACTGGAGGCTTTCAACGAGATCTTCGACGCCGACGTCCTGGAGGGCTACGGCCTGTCCGAGACCTCGCCGACGGCCACCGTCAACCAGCCCGCGCTCGGCACGCGGGCCGGCACGGTCGGCCACGCGGTCTGGGGCGTGGAGGTGGAGATCGCCAAGGCCGAGGTCGAAGGCCGGATCGAGCTGGTCGAGCGCGGCGAGCTCGGCGAGGTGGTGATCCGCGGCCACAACGTGTTCGCGGGCTACCTGGGCAACGACGAGGCGACCGCCGCCGCCATATGTGACGGTTGGTTCCGCACCGGCGACCTCGGCACCAAGTCCGCCGACGGCTTCGTGAGCATCGTGGACCGCAAGAAGGACATGGTGCTGCGCGGCGGCTTCAACGTCTATCCGCGCGAGGTGGAGGAGACGTTGCTGCGCCACCCCGCCGTCAGGGACGTAGCCGTGATCGGCCTGGCCGACGAGGTACACGGCGAGGAGATCTGCGCCTGCGTCATCCTGCAGGACGGGCACGAGCTGACCGCCGAGGAACTGATCAGCTGGTCCAAGGAGTACCTCGCCAAATACAAGTACCCGCGTCGGGTCGAGTTCCTGACGGAGTTCCCGTTGGGCCCGTCGATGAAAGTGCTCAAGCGGGAACTGCGCGACCGATTCAGCTGAACACGCTCGGTTTTCAGGCCGCCGCGTCGCGAGGCCCGGGCCGAATGGCCCGGGCCTGCATCTTCTTATCCTGTGGTTCTTCCTGCGGGGCTCGTCAGGTCAGCTGCAGGCGCCACCGTAGACGCACAGGTGCGAGGCGATCGTGGAGAGCTGGCCGGCATCGTCGTATGTCGTCGAGAGCTTGGTCCCATTCTGGATTTCGACGTAGGCGATGGTGCTGCCCCGCAGGACGAGGTACTCGCGGTTGTAGGCCGCGATATCCACGTAGTGGGGGCTGTCCGGCACAGTCAGCCAGGAAGCGCTGGTCGTCCCGTCACCGGCGGTCTTGGTGACCGTCGCCCCGGGACGGCAGGAGGAGCTGTACTGGCTCTGCAACCAGGTGAACGTCTGCTGGGCGGACGCGGCGTCGGCGAAGAAGAAGATCCACTGGTGCGCAGTGTGGCCGCTGGTGAGGCCGCCGGCTGTGAACCGCTCCGGGATCGGTCCAGACTCTATGGCTGGGGTTCCAACTGCGGTTTTGACTGTGTGAGGTAGAACTCTGTCTCGTACTCTACGGGTGGGACGTGACCTATCTCACCGTGCAGCCGGGTGTTGTTGTACCAGTCGATCCACTCGGCGGTGCCCAGTTCGACGTCGGTCAGGGTGCGCCAGGGGCCGCGCCGGTTGATCAGCTCGGTCTTGTACAGGCCGATGGTCGACTCCATCAGGGCGTTGTCGAGGGCGTCGCCCACCGTGCCGATCGAGGCGGCGATGTTCTCGCCGGCCAGATGGGCCGCGAGACGGAAACTCGTATATTGAGAACCCGCGTCGCTGTGATGGATCAAACCTTCCCGGTCCTGGCCGGCGCGGTCGCGCTGCCACAGCCCCATCTCCAGGGCGCCGAGCACGAGCGGTGTCGCCTTCGAGGTCGCGGCGGACCACCCGACGATGCGGCGGGAGAAGGTGTCGACGACGAAGGCGACGTAGACGGTCCCACCGTAGGCTTGTACATACGTGAAGTCGGCTACCCAGCAGCGGTTCGGCGCGGGGGCGACGAAGTTGCGCTGGACCAGGTCCGGGGCTCGCTCGGCGGACGGGTCGGGCACGGTGGTGCGCACCTTCTTCCCGCGCACCGCGCCAGACAGGCCCAGCTCGCGCATGAGGCGCTCGACGGTGCACCGGGCCACCTCCTGGCCGCGGCGGTTGATCTCCCGCCAGACCTTGCGGGCGCCGTAGACGCCGAAGTTCTCGCTGTGGACGCGGGCGATCAGCGCCTTGAGCTCGCCGTCGCGCACGGCGCGCGCCGAGGCCGGGCGCTTCTTGAAGTGGTAGTACGTGCTGGGATCGATACTGCAGCCGTGCGCGGTCAGCGCGGTGCAGATCGGCTCGACTCCGCCGAAGCGGTCCCGGTGCTCGTCGATGAACGCTACGAGCGTGTGTGTGGCCGGTCGAGCTCGGCCGCGAAGAAACTCGCCGCCGCCTTGAGGATCTCGTTTGCTCGCTTGAGCTCCGCGTTCTCCCGCTTGAGCCGCTTGATCTCCTCGGCCTCCGCCGTCGTGACGCCCGGGCGGGCACCGGCGTCGACCTCGGCCCGGCGC
Organism: Actinospica robiniae DSM 44927; assembly: GCF_000504285.1. Taxonomy (NCBI): domain Bacteria; kingdom Bacillati; phylum Actinomycetota; class Actinomycetes; order Catenulisporales; family Actinospicaceae; genus Actinospica; species Actinospica robiniae. The sequence continues at coordinate 6,304,058 of NZ_KI632511.1, forward strand.
ACCCAGTTCGTCAGCGTCTGGGCGGTGCCGATCCCGAGCTTCGCCGCGATCGACTTGATCGCCGCGTGCTCGGAGGGGTACTGGTCCTTCGTCTCCAGCACCAGGCGCACGGCCCGGTCACGGAGATCTTGTGGGTATGGCTTGCTCATGACGGACTTGATCCTTCCAAAAGATCAAGCCTGGATCAACTCCGGTACGGTTCAGACGTGCATGATCAGATTTCGGCGTGCCGAACCATAGAACGCGTCGAAATCCTGCTCGTTCGCGACCGTCATGCCTCCCCCTCTCCGGTACGGTGCCGCGCTTCCTCGCGACTTCGGAAAGAACACGCAGCCCAAGCCAACGCGGTTACATCACAGATTGGTTTCGATGCTCGCGCGCCAGGCACACGCCCCGGGATGCGCTCGCCGTCGAGGTCACCTCGTCGGGCAGCGGGTCGCACGATGACGACAAGACCGAGGGATACGCGCACGCCGGAGTGCCGATCCGCCTCACCGCCGATCCATCTCATCGTCGATCGCTGACGACGCCGGAGGTGATCGAGACCACAGAGTTCTGAGCCGAGGGAGACCGACCCCGAGCGGGCCGGCCGCGGGGCGGGGAGTTCGAGACCGCGCCGCCGACTCAGCGCACGTTGACGACGTTGGCCCCGGGCACCGGCCCGCGGGCCCGGCGGACGGCGCGGCAACGGCCCGAGGCACGCAGTTCCGCCTCTACGCTCGCCGCGGCCAGCGGGCTGTCCACCAGGAACACCGTCGTCGGCCCCGAGCCCGAGACCAGGCTGCCGCAGGCCCCTGCCGCCATGCCCAGCGCGAGCAGCTGGCCGATCTCCGGCAGCACCTCGATCGCGGCCGACTGCAGGTCGTTGTAGAGGGAGCCGCCGATGGCACCGATGTCGCGCGAGCGCAGTGCCGCCATCAGGTCGGGATGCACGCCGGGCGCCGGCGCCTGCACGCCGGCCCGGCGCCGCTGAAGGTCGCAGGCTTCGAAGATCTTCGGCGTGGAAAGGCCCGCGTCCAGCACTGCGATCACCCATTCGAGGCCGGTCGAGGCCAGCACCGGCGAGATGTGCTCGCCGCGGCCGGTGCCGATCGCCGTACCGCCGTGCAGCGCGAACGGCACGTCGCTGCCGAGCTGCGCGGCGAGGTCGTGCAGTTCGTCCCGGCGCAGGCCGGTGCCCCAGAGCGCGTCGCAGGCCACGAGCGTGGCCGCGGCGTCCGCGCTGCCGCCGGCCATGCCGCCGGCCACCGGGATGTCCTTGCGGATGGTCAGGCGCACGTTCGGCTCCAGGCCGCAGCGCTCGGCCAGCAGCGCCGCGGCCTGCCAGGCCAGGTTGCGCTCGTCGGCCGGCACCGCGTCCACGTCCGAGTCCCGCCGCAGCGGCTCCACGCTCAGCGAGATGCCGCGGGCCGAGCGCGCCACGACCTCGTCGTAGAGCGAGACGGCGTGGAAGACGGTGACCAGCTCGTGGTAGCCGTCCGGGCGCAGCGGCCCGACCGAGAGCGAGAGGTTGATCTTCGCCGGGACCCTGACCGTGATCGCCTCCGGCTGAAAGGGGCCCTCGTCCCAGTCCTCTACCGCGGTCACGAGCCTGACTCCTTCGATTCCTCGGCAGCGCGCGCCGCCGCGATCGCCGCATACTCTGCCACGCCCAGGGACTCCCCGCGCGCGCCCGGGTCGACCCCGGCGCGGCGCAGCAGCTCCTCCGCCCGCGCCGGCGAACCGGCCCAGCCGGCCAGCGCGGCCCGCAGCGTCTTGCGCCGCTGCGCGAACGCCGCGTCCACCACCGCGAACACCGCGCGGCGGTCGACGCCCGTGCTCGGCGGCTCCCGGCGCTCCAGCGCCACCAGGCCGGATTCTACGTGCGGCGCCGGCCAGAACACGTTGCGGCCCACGGCTCCAGCGCGCCGCACCTCGGCGTACCAGCGGGCCTTGACGCTCGGCACCCCGTAGACCCGGCTGCCCGGGTCGGCCGCCAGGCGGTCGGCCACCTCCGCCTGGACCATGATCAGAGCGCTGCGCAGGCTGGGGAACCGCTCGAGCATGTGCAGCAGGACCGGCACGGCGACGTTGTACGGCAGGTTCGCCACCAGCGCGGTCGGCGCGGGTCCGGGCAGCTCCTTGATGCGCATGGCGTCGGCGTGCACGAGCTCGAAGGCCGCGGCCCGCTCCGGCGCCCGGGCCGCGATGGTGGCCGGAAGCGCCGCGGCCAGCACCGGATCCACCTCCACCGCCACCACCCGGCTCGCCACGTCGAGCAGGCCGAGGGTGAGCGAGCCGAGGCCCGGCCCGACCTCCACCACCACGTCCTCGGGCCGCAGCCGCGCTGTCGCGACGATGCGGCGGATCGTGTTGGGGTCGATCACGAAGTTCTGGCCCAGCGCCTTGGTGGGGCGTACCCCCAGCTCCGTCGCGAGGTGACGGACATCGGCGGGACCGAGCAGGCTCACTCGCCCACTCGATCCCGCCGCGTTCTCCAGCTGTGAAGGTTCCGAGCGCATACCGGCAATTCTAAGGCGGGGACCGGTCTGCCTACGTGAACAGCAAGTGCCCGCACACCGGCCACTGACCTGAGCCGCTGCGCTCGTAGAGGAGCTCGGCCAGATCGGTCTGCTCGGCCGCGCTCGCCTGGTAGGGGTAGCCGGTGCCGCCCAGCGAGAGCCAGGTGCCCTCCGAGAACTGGTACATGCCGTAGAAGCCGTTGCCGGTGTTCTCGGCCGGGTTGCCGCCCGACTCGCATTTGGCCACTGCCGCCCAGTTCAGGTCGGCCGCGTCGGTCGGGAGCGCCTTGGTGCCCACCGCGAGGACCTCGTCGACCGGCTCCTTGGTGACGACCTTCTTGATCGCCTTCGGCGCCTGCGACTTGCCGTTGACGATCAGGAGGGCGTAGGTGACCGTCTCCTCGCCGTCCACGCCCGCGGTCTTCACCGTGCTGGTGCCCGCGTAGGCGCTCGCGTTGGAGACCTTGCTGACGTTGTAGGGGATCGAGACCTGCTTGGTCTCGGTCGTCCCCTGTATCCGGTTGACCGAGATCGTCTGGCCGTCCTGCGGCACCGACCCGGCCGGCACCGAGGGCGCGTCCTGGTTGTGCAGCGCGATCCCGGCCTGGCTGATGGCCGCGCTCACGGTGGCGGCGGTCGTGTTCAGCGGCACGGTCTTGCCGTCCACCAGGAACGTCACGTGCCGCATGGTGTAGACCGACAGGCCGCTCAGGCCGCTGCGCGGGATCTGCATGGTCAGCGCGTCGTTGCTGCGCGCGCCGTCGGTGCGCACACCGAGCTCGCCCAGCGCCGCGCCGACGGTGGGGTAGTGCACCCACGTCGTGTGCTGCACGCCGTTGACGCTCAGCGACAGCTGTCGCCCGTAGCGCACCGTGATGGTCGCGCCGTCGGATGCGGAGGTGCCCACGGCCGGGGTGACGATGTCGCGGCTGCCGGTGCTGATGCCGTCCGCGGTGAGCACCGCGCCGACAGTGCCGGCGAAGGTGTGCACGGTCTGCGTCTGGCCGTCGACGGTCAGGGTGATCGACTTGTCGAGGGCCACGTAGGTGATCGCGCCGGCGACCAGGGCCGCGAGCACGGTGCCCTGCACGATCCGGCCCAGCGGGCCGGTGCGGGGCCGGGTGCGCAGCACGGGGGGCTTGCGGCCGGAACCCGCGGGCGCGGTCTCGGGGTCGCGGGCTCTGCCGCGGCGCGCGGGCGAGGAGGTCGGGTCGAACTCGTCGGGCGACGGGTCGAGCCCGGGCATCCCGGGCCGCCGCGAGGGTGCCTCGGCCGGCGCGGTGAGCAGATCGGTGGCGGTGGCCGTCGCGGTGCCCGCCCGGGTGAAGGACGCGGCCGCGCCGAACATCGGCGCGCCCAGGCCGCCGTGGCCGTAGCCGTCGCCGGACTCGGCGGGGTAGCCGCCCGGGTGGCCGTCGAAGCGCCCGGGGGCCTCGGGAGCGCCGTAGGGGCTCTCCGGGCCGTACTCGGGCGGGTAATCCGGCGCGTAGCCGGTCTCGGGGTAGACCCCCGGCTCGAAGGACGTCGCCTCGTAGGACGCGGCGGGGTAGTCCGGCTGGTAGCCGGGACCGGCCCCATAGGGCGCCTGTTCGAAGTACTCCGCCGAGGACTCGGCGTACGGGTCGTACGGGTACTGCTGCTGGTTGTACTGGTCCTCGTAGTAGTACTCGGCGGCTTCGGACGTCCCTTCGTGCCCCGGGTACGAACCGGTCCGGCCGTCGGGCGCGGCGTAGCCGCCGTTCCCGTCGGCCCCTGGTCCGTAAGCGGAACCATGAGGGGGGTTCGAGCGCGTACCGCTCACAAGTCTCCAGACCTCGTTGATCCCGGGCACCGCGGTTTCGGAGCGCTGCGGGCCAGCGTGGCTGGCGACCGCGGCGCGTTTCGCGGACCGCCTGGTCCACTCCGGCTCCGCCGATCCGGCTACCGAGCACCGGACTGTAACCGACTCCGGGCCAAGGTCGCTATACCCCGCCCCGGCGCCAGGCATAGTCGAATAGTCCGATAAGTACACTGCCATGTGGGACAAATGGGTGCATTGCGATAATGCGCTACGTCCGTCAGTGTGAGCTTTCTCCCATGTATGACCTATTTGGGTTAGCTCGAAGAGACTGTCGAGAAATGGTTACACGAGTTCGAATACGCGCCGGGTGTTGGCGTCGAGGGCGCCGCAGAGCTCCGCCACGTCCACGGCCAGCGTCTCGGCCATCGAACGGACCGTCAGCGGGATCAGATACGGTGCGTTCGGGCGTCCCCGATAGGGCACGGGGGTGAGGAAGGGCGCATCCGTCTCGACCAGTACGCGCTCCATCGGAGTCGCCCGCAGCGCGGCGCGCAGTTCGTCGTTCGCCTTGAAGGTGACCGGACCTGCGAACGAAAGGTAGTAGCCCGCCTGCGCGCAGTCCCGAGCCATCGCCGCGTCGCCGGAGTAGCAGTGGAAGACCACCCGGTCGGGCGCGCCCTCCTCGCGCAGGATCCGCAGCACGTCCGCGTGCGCGTCACGGTCGTGGATCACCAGCGCCTTGCCCACCCGCTTGGCCAGCGCGATGTGCCGCCGGAACGACTCCTGCTGGGCGGCCACCCCCTCCGGGCCGGTGCGGAAGTAGTCCAGCCCGGTCTCGCCGATCCCGACCACCTCGGGATGCACGGCGAGCTCCTCGATCCGCGCCAGGGCCGTCTCGAGGGCGGGTATCCCGCCCGGGCCGCGGTGCTTGTCCCGCCCGGCCCACGCGTCCATGTCCCCGAGCACCAGCCGGGGCGCCTCGTTCGGATGCAGCGCGACCGTGGCGTGCACCGAGTCGAAGGTCTTGGCCTGCAGCACGGCCCACTCCGAGGACGAGACGTCGCAGCCCACCTGGACCAGCGTCGTCACATTGACCGAGGCGGCCAGCTCCACCGATTCGGCCGGCGTGCGGCCTTGCATGTCCATGTGGGTGTGCGAGTCCGCCACCGGAAGCGGCAGCGGCTCGGGCACCGGCGGCGGAACGTCCTGCTGGGACTGCTGCGTCTTGGACTTGCCCATGGGACAAGTTTATCCGCGCACAGTCCCGGCAGAACCCGGCATCAGCCCTCGGTCCGCTCCTCGAGGCGCGGGAAGAGCACCGCGCCCTTGGTCACGGTCGAACCCGCCGGCAGCTGTCCCCAGCGCCCGGTGTCCTGCACCTTCTGCTCGGCCAGCGCGCCCAGCGACGCCTCGGCGCCGAGCGACTCCCACAGCGCCGCCGAGGACTTCGGCATCACCGGGTTCAGCAGCACCGCGACCGCCCGCAGCGACTCCGCGGCCGTGTACAGGATCGTGGCCAGCCGCGCCTGCCCGGCCGGCGACGTGTCCTTCGCCACCTTCCACGGCTCCTGCTCGGTCAGATAGCCGTTGACCAGCTTCACGAAGTCGAAGATCGCGTTGATCCCGCCCTGGAAGTCCAGCGACTCGCCGATCCGCTCGTCCGCCGTCGCCACCGCCGCGGCCAGCGCGTCCGCGATGACCTGCTCGGCCGGCCCGTGGTCGGTCGAGGCGGGCAGCACGCCCTCGAAGTAGCGGCCCACCATCGCCGCCACCCGGGAGGCCAGGTTGCCGTAGTCGTTGGCCAGTTCCGAGGTGTAGCGCGCGCTCAGGTCCTCCCAGGAGAACGAGCCGTCCTGCCCGAACGGGATCGCGCGCATGAAGTAGTAGCGGTAGGCGTCCGAGCCGAAGTGGTCGGTGATCTGCGCCGGGGCGATGCCGGTCAGCTTGGTCTTGGACATCTTCTCGCCGCCCACCAGCAGCCAGCCGTGGCCGAAGACCTTGTGCGGCAGCGGCAGGCCCGCCGCCATCAGCATGGCCGGCCAGATCACCGCGTGGAAGCGCAGGATGTCCTTGCCGACCAGGTGCACGTCGGCCGGCCAGGTGCGGGCGAACTTCTCCTCGTCCACGCCGTAGCCCACGGCCGTGGCGTAGTTGAGCAGCGCGTCGATCCACACGTACAGCACGTGCTTCTGGTCCCACGGGATCGGGATGCCCCAGTCGAAGCTGGTCCGCGAGATCGACAGGTCCTGCAGCCCCTGCCGGACGAAGGAGACCACCTCGTTGCGCGCGGTGGCCGGCTGCACGAAGTCGGAGTGCTCGTCGTAGTAGGCCAGCAGCTTCTCGGTGTACTGCGACAGCTTGAAGAAGTAGTTCTCCTCCGCGATCGTCTCCACCGGGCGCCCGTGCACCGCGCAGACCTTCTGGCCCTCGTACTCGCCGGTCCCGTCCTTCAGGTCGCCCGGAAGCTTGTGCTCCTCGCAGGCCACGCAGTACAGGCCCTCGTACTCGCCCTTGTAGACCTCGCCGGCGTCGTAGAGCCGCTGCCAGAACTCCTGCACCCGCTCGGTGTGCCGCTTCTCGGTGGTGCGGATGAAGTCGTCGTTGGCCGCGTCGATGGTCTCGAGCACCGGCAGCCACGCCTCGCGCACCAGCTTGTCGGTCCATTCCTGCGGCGAGAGGTTGTTCGCCCGCGCCGTGCGCAGCAGCTTCTCACCGTGCTCGTCGGTGCCGGTCAGGTACCAGACGCTCTCGCCGCGCTGACGGTGCCAGCGGGTCAGCACGTCACCCGCGGTCGTGGTGTACGCGCTGCCGATGTGCGGGGCGTCGTTCACGTAGTAGATCGGCGTGGTGACGTAGTAGGACTTATCGCTGGAGGCCATGGCCGCATTCTAAAGTGCGGCGTAGATCACCCAGAAATCCCGCCGTCCCCGTCGTCCTCCGCGGCGTCCGGCTCCGCGTCCCGGGCGGCCACCACGGCGTCGAACACGGTCCGCTTGGGCACCCCGAGTTCCGCCGCCACCGCCGCGATCGCGGTCTTGCGGTGCTCTCCGGCCGCCTCGCGCACCGCGACCAGATCGGCCAGCGACCGCGCACTGTAGTCCTTCGGTGACGGCGGCGCCGCGCCCGCCACGACGACGGTGATCTCGCCGCGCACGCCGTCCCGCGACCACTCGGCCAGCTCGCCCAGCGGTCCGCGCCGGACCTCTTCGTAAGTCTTCGTGAGCTCCCGGCACACGGCCGCCGGCCGGTCCGCGCCGAACGCCTCGGCCATCGCCCGCAGGGTCTCGGTGATCCGGTGCGTGGCCTCGAAGAAAACCATGGTGCGGCTTTCATCGGCCAGCGCGGCGAAGGTCCGGGCCCGCTCACCGGCCTTGCGCGGCGGGAACCCCTCGAAGCAGAAGCGGTCCACCGGCAGCGCCGAGAGTGCCAGCGCGGTCAGCACGGCCGACGGCCCGGGCACCGCGGTGACCCGGATCCCGGCCTCCACCGCCGCTGCCACCAGGCGGTATCCGGGATCGGAGACCGAGGGCATCCCCGCGTCCGTGACGAGCAGCACGTGCGCGCCCTCGACCAGCCGCGCCACCAGTTCCGGGGTGCGAGCGGCCTCGTTGCCCTCGAAGTACGACAGGATCCGGCCGACCGGCTCGACGCCGAGCTCCTGGGTCAGCCGGCGCAGCCGCCGGGTGTCCTCGGCCGCGATCACATCCGCGGTGCGCAACTGTTGCGCCAGGCGCGGCGGAGCGTCCGCCACGTCTCCGATCGGGGTCCCGGCCAGCACCAGCAGTCCGGATGAAGGGGCGGATTCCCGGACAACTCCGGACTCGGGGCGTGCAAGTTTCACGCCAACAATCATCGCTTACTACTGGTTCTCAGGCGTACTCAATACGATGGCCCGCGTGGACAGCGACGTGCAGAACGCCCAAGGGCCCGCGTACGACTCCGCCGGCCCGAACGAGTCGGCCGAGGCGGACTCGTCCGTGGCCACCGAAGTCCTCGCGACGCGTCGCCCGGACCAGGGCGAGGTGGCCGAAGACCTCGACGAGCCGGACGAGGACCTCGAGGAGCCGGAGGAGGAGAGCGCCTACGCGGCGCCGCGGCGGCCTCGGTGGCGCCGGGTCGAGCGCGGCCTGGTGTGGTGGCGCCCCGAGGGCGCGCCCCGCCCGGACGGACGCGGGTCGCTGACCGAGCGCCTCGTGCCGCCGTTCTACCCGGAGTTCTTCCGCGGCGCCGGCTGGATCATGCCGCTGCTGGTCACCATCGTCGGCGGCTTCATGCGGTTGTGGAACCTGGCCCAGCCCAACAAGATCATCTTCGACGAGACCTACTACGCCAAAGACGGCTGGTCGATGTGGGTCTACGGCTGGGAGCACAACTGGGGCGGCAACGCGAACAACTCGTTCGAGATCTGCGGCAAGTACGGCTGCCAGGCCACGACCCAGTGGAACCCGGGCCCCGAGTTCGTCGCGCACCCGCCGTTCGGCAAGTGGATCATCGGCTTCGGCGAGAAGATCTGGGGCCTGAACCCGGTCGGCTGGCGGCTGATGGAAGCCGTCCTCGGCACGCTCGCCATCTACATCCTGGCCCGCACCGCCCGCCGCATGTTCCGCTCCACCCTGATGGGCGTGATCGCCGGGCTGTTCCTGAGCTTCGACGGCCTGGCCTTCGTGATGGCCCGCACCGCGCTGCTCGACGGCATCCAGATGTTCTTCATCCTGGCCGGCTTCTCCTGCCTCGTGGTCGACCGCGACAAGGTGCGCGAGAAGGCGGCCAGATGGGCGGCCGAACACCCGCGCGAGACCCCCTGGCTGGCCGGTGAGCACGGCCCGAAGTTCGGATTCCGGGTCTGGCGCCTGGCCGCCGGCATCAGCCTCGGCCTGGCGACCGCCACGAAGTGGAACGCGATCTTCTTCGTCGCCTCCTTCGCCGTCTTGACCGTGCTGTGGGACCGCGGCACCCGTCGCGCGCTCGGCCTGCGCTACCCCTCGCTCTCGACCCTGCGCCGGGACGTCGGCTGGGCGTTCTTGAGCATGCCGGTGACGATGGTCGTGGTGTTCGTCTCCACCTACGCCGGCTGGATCTTCAACACCTCCAACGGCGGCGGCTACAACCGTTTCTGGGCCAACTCGAACCCCGCCTACGGCTTCCCCGACGTGCCCTTCCACCGGCAGCTGACCGAGCTGTTGCCCGCCTGGGTGCGCTCGCTGTGGAACTACGTCCACGCTCAGTACCAGTTCGACGCGAACCTGCAGTCGCCGCACCCGTACATGTCGAACCCGTGGTCCTGGCTGGTGATGGGCCGCCCGGTGGCGTTCGACTACAACTCGCCGAAGATCGGCCAGTCCGGCTGCACCCCGGCCATGGGCAGCTGCTCGCAGGAGGTCCTGGCCCTCGGCAACCCGTTCCTGTGGTGGCTGGCCACCGCGTCGATCCTGTACATGCTGTGGCTCTGGATCGGCCGTCGCGACTGGCGCGCCGGCGCCATCCTGCTGGGCATCGGCGCCGGGATCCTGCCGTGGATGCACTACGCCGAGCGCACGATCTTCTCGTTCTACGCCGTCGCGTTCGTCCCGTTCATGTGCCTCGCGGCCACGATGAGCGTCGGCGCGATCCTGGGCCGAGCGGACGCGCCACCGGTCCGGCGCGCCTGGGGCGCGGCCGTCGGCGGGGCGATGGTGGTGGCGATCGTGGGGATCTTCATCTACTTCTACCCGATCTACACCGACCAGACGATCTCCTACAGCGACTGGTCCTCGCACATGTGGTTCCAATCCTGGATCTAGCCCGGCGTCCGGCTCCGGCCTGGCGTCGGTCTGGCTCGGAGCCGGCTCCGGCCGGCTCCCGCCGGCGATTCCTGGATCTGATCGTCTCCCGCGTAGGCTGAGCGGGTGGCGAATCTGGTCAACATCGAGTCGGTCGGCAAGGCGTACGGCACCCGGACCCTGCTCGACGGCGTCTCCCTCGGCCTGGCCGAGGGAGAGCGCATCGGCGTGGTGGGACGTAACGGCGGAGGCAAGTCGACGCTGCTGAAGCTGCTGGCGAAGATCGAGCAGCCCGACTCGGGCCGGGTCGTGCACAGCGGCAACGTCCACGTCGTCGTGGTGGGCCAGCACGACGAGCTCGACGCCGAGCGCACCATCCGCGATCAGCTGCTCGGCGGCCGTCCCGAACACGAGTGGGCGGGCCAGTCGCAGGTGCGCGACGTGCTCACCGGCCTGTTCGGCGGCATCGACGCACCCGGCTTCCCGGACGGCCTCGACACGATCGTCGGCCCGCTCTCCGGTGGCGAGCGCCGCCGGATCGCGCTGGCGAAGGCGCTGATCGAGCCGGACGCGAGCGACCTGCTGATCCTGCTCGACGAGCCCACCAACCACCTCGACGTCGAGGGCATCGCCTGGCTGGCCAAGCACCTGCGCGGCCGCCGCAGCGCGCTGTTCGTCGTCACCCACGACCGCTGGTTCCTCGACGAGGTGTGCGAATACACCTGGGAGGTGGCGGGCGGCCGCGTGCACGCGTACGAGGGCGGCTACTCGGCGTTCGTGCTGGCCCGCGCCGAACGGGCCAGGGTCGCCTCGGCGGACTGGGACAGAAAGCAGAACCTGCTGCGCAAGGAGCTGGCGTGGCTGCGCCGAGGAGCTCCCGCGCGCACCTCGAAGCCGAAGTTCCGCATCGACGCCGCGAACGCGCTGATCGCCACCGAGCCTCCGGCCCGCGACAGCGCCGAGCTGACGCGCTTCGCCTCGGCGCGCCTCGGCCGCACCGTGTACGAGCTCGAAGACGTGACGTACGCCGTCGGCGAGGGCGAGCAGCGGCGGCCCCTGCTCCAGCACGTCACCTGGCAGCTGGGCCCCGGCGAGCGTTTCGGCATCGTCGGCGTGAACGGGGCCGGCAAGACGAGCCTGATGCGTTTGCTGACCGGAGTGGTGCAGCCGGAGAGCGGCCGGGTGGTCACCGGCGTGACCGTGCGTCAGGCGACGCTGTCGCAGGAGATCACCGAGATCGACCCGAGCTTGAAGGTGCTCAAGGCGGTCGAGGAGATCAAGGGCAGCATCGACCTCGGCAAGGGCCGTGAGATGACGGCGTCGCAGCTGCTCGAGCGGTTCGGTTTCGCCGGTGAGAAGCAGTGGACGCCGGTGGGCGACCTGTCGGGCGGTGAGCGGCGCAGGCTGCAGCTGCTCAGGCTGCTGATGGCCGAGCCGAACGTGCTGCTGCTGGACGAGCCCACGAACGACCTGGACATCGACACCCTGCAGGCCCTCGAAGACCTGCTCGACGGCTGGCCCGGCTCGCTGCTGGTGATCTCCCACGACCGGTACTTCCTCGAGCGCGTGACGGACCGGATCTACGCCCTCCTGGGCGACGGAACGGTCCGCATGCTGCCCGGCGGCGTCGAGGAGTACCTCGTCCGCCGCGCCGCGCTGGCCGGGTCGGCGGGGTCGGCCGGGTCGGGTGCCGGGTCCGGAGCAGGGGCCGGAGCGGGAGCCGCCGGCACCTCCGCGCAGGCTGCCGCCGCCGGATCGGCGACCGCGGGTGCGTCGGGGTTGTCCGCGAAAGACCAGCGCGCGGCCCAGAAGGAGCTCGCGCGCATCGAGCGACGCCTGGACAAGATCGGTACGCAGGAGAAGGTCCTGCACGACCGCATGGCCGAAGCCGCGACCGACTACGCCAAGATCGCAGAACTCGATGTCCAGCTGCGCGAGCTCGCCGACGAGCGGATGCGCCTGGAAGAGGAGTGGCTTGAGCTGGCGGAGTGATTAGTCGGATAAGAACCCGAAGAGTCGGGATGGGTGGATTCCGCGGAAAAGACTGCTTCTGTCGGTAGTGCGACGTACCGTGGAAACAGTTGAGGCCACAGCGAATAGGGCGCGTGGCCGGACACGGGGAACCCAAGGGGGCCGGCACATCATGTCCGACATCACCGAGCCGGAATACAGCGCGACGGCAGGCGGCATCGCGTCCACCGGAGCGTTGTACGGCAGGGCCACGCCCGTGCCCGCCCCCGCCGTCCTCCAGGCGACCGCGCAGCTGTGTGGGGCATCCGGGACGCGCCGCATCGCCGCGCCCGTGGCCGCGTCCGCCGGGCCTGCGGCCGCGGATCCTGTGCCCGCGGAACCTGCGCCCGCGGAACCTGCGCCCGCCGCGCAGCAGCCTGCTCGGGCTGCTCGAGCGTCGCCCATCGATATCGAGCCGGGTCGCACGCGCCCGGCCCAGATCCTCGAACCCTGCGATACCGGGGACGACGCGCTCGCCGTGTGCCGGGCCCTCGACCGACCTCTGGAGGCCTTATCGAGCCTCATCGAAGTGGTCGTCGCCAGCCACCCGCATCAGTCCGAGGGTCTGCGCGCCCTGCTCGAGCGCGTCGGCAACCAAGCGGCAGTGCTTCACGCCTTGGTTCAAAGAGCCTTGGCAGAGAGCGCATCCAGCCTGACCGGCTCCGCTCCGGGAGCATCCGCCACCTTCAGCGCCGGCGTCGCTTCAATTCCCGCTTCCGCCCCCGCCGGTGACGCTGCTCCCGCCGCCGCTCGTGCTCCCGCTGCCGGTTCCGCGTCCGTGCCCGCGCGCGACGTCGGCCAGCGCGCGGCTCTACGCAAGCTGACCGAGCGCGAACACCAAGTCCTCGTCCTGGTGGCGGACGGCCTGGCGACCGCAGAGATTGCCCACAGGCTGGGGATAACCTCTGCGACCGTCCGAAGCCACGTCCAGAACATCCTCACCAGACTCGGCGTCTGCAATCGTCGGCAGGCCGCCGCGCTCCTCACCGGCCGATTGCCGCCCCCGGCCAAAGCCCGACTTCGTGCCGCGCGTCGCGTGCCCGTCCCGCCGCGACCTCAGGTGGAGCTCGAAGCGGATCCCTCGCGTCCGCAACAGATTCGCCTCGCGGCCGCCGCGCCGGTGCAGCACGGCACGTCGACGAGGCGGAGCGTCCGCAGCAGCGGAGCAACGTCGTCCACTGTCACTCGCCTCACCAGCCGGGAGGTGCAGGTGCTCCGCTGCCTCGCAGCAGGGCTTGGACGGTCCGAGATCGCTGAGAGGCTCTACGTTTCTCCGCACACGGCACGCACCCACATCCAGCGGGTGTTGGCGAAGCTCGGAGTGCACTCCGCTCTCGGGGCGATGGCGGTCGCACGCGATGTCGGCCTGGCGCCGGCAACGTGATTGCTTGAGCGCTGACGCGACGGCGGGAGGAGGCGAGATACGAGGACGGTGCCGCAGAGATCCTCAGGGGAGCGCGATGCGGTCCGGGCGGGTGTAGACGTTGGCCCGCTGGCCGCGGACGAATCCCGCTAGCGTGACGCCGGCGGTCTCGGCCAGGTCCACGGCGAGGGACGAGGGTGCGGAGACCGCGGCCAGCACCGGGATTCCGGCCGCTGCGGCCTTCTGGACGAGCTCGAATGATGCGCGACCGCTGACCGCGAGCAGCGCCCCGCGCAGCGGGAGCCTGCCTTCGCGCAGCGCCCAGCCGACGACCTTGTCGACCGCGTTGTGCCGGCCTACGTCCTCGCGGGCGATGAGTATCGTGCCGTCGGCTTCGAAGAGTCCGGCACCGTGAAGTCCGCCCGTCGAATCGAACATCTTCTGCCGCTCGCGCAGACGATCGGGAAGGGAGTAAAGGACTTCCGGGGTGATGGTCACCGGGTCGTCCGCTACAGACCAGCACGCGGTCGCCCGCACTGATTCGATCGAACTCTTTCCGCATATGCCGCACGCGCTGCTGGTGAAAGTGTTGCGGTGCAACGACCACGAGGGCTCTGGCGCGTCGGGCGAGAGATCGACCTCGACGATGTTGTACGGGTCGTGCTCATGCCCGTCGTCGCCGTGGCGGTTGTCCGTGCAATAACGCATGCGCGCCAACTGCTCGCGGCCGCGCACTGCGCCCTCGCTCAGAAGGAATCCGGCGACGAGGTCGAAATCGTCGCCCGGCGTGCGCATGGTGACCGCGACCTGCCGACCGCCCACTCGTATCTCGAGGGGCTCTTCCGCGGCCAGACTGTCGCGTGCGCCGACCGCGCCCGTGCCGTCCAGCCGCAGCACTGTCGTGCGCGTGTTCACCTTGGCCATAGCTTCCAGACTAAAGCGTGCTCGGGGCGGTGGCCTGCGGGTGGGTGTCCTTCGCTCGCCGGAGGACGCGGGTTGCGGGCCGGGCGGCGCGCGACAGCCCATCCCGCTCGACGCGCGCACCACTGCGAAGCGCGGCGCACTATCGCGGTGTGGAAGCGGCGGCGCGCCGTCTCCAGAAGCGGTCCGCGCGGCCCATGGTGTGCGACACTCATTATTCGTGGCGGATTGACGATGCGTGGCACTTCATTCGTCGTGGCGAGGGTGAGCGCGAGGACGAGCCGCCGGCCTACAACACGCGGCATGCACAAGGCCCCCGGTCCCAAGTGGGGACTCAGGGGCCTCGAGCTCAAGCGCTGTCGTCCCGCACTACACGCTGGGCGGGCGGTTGGGACGGCGAGAGCTTAGGTCGTGCTCTTGACGCTTCGTGAATTCAAGCCTTCGCGGGCTGCGGGCGCGTTGCGGCGAGGCATTCCCGGGCGCATCCGGGCCGCTCGACGAATCGTGCGGACTCCGTACGGGCTCCGTGCGGACCTGCGCAGACCTGTGCGGGTCCGTGGGGTGCTTGCGCGAACGCGCGTGGCCGCAGAGCAAGGCTGGAGCGGCCGCTGCTTGCGCGCGGCGCTCTGGTTGCCTGCCTTTGCCTGCGGCGGTCTTCCCCGCTTGAGCCGTCTTCTTACAGCGCGCGGACGTGCTCGGCCTGCGGGCCCTTCGGGCCCTGCGTGACGGTGAACTCGACGCGCTGGTTCTCCTCCAGGGTGCGGTAGCCCGCGGAGTCAATCGCCGAGAAGTGCACGAACACGTCGGCGCCGCCATCGTCCTGGGAGATGAAGCCGTAGCCCTTCTCCGAGTTGAACCACTTGACCGTACCGGAAGCCATTTTTCTCCTTGGTGAAAACAGGGGGACGTCGAACGAAACGCACACCGTGTGCGTCCCGGGTTGCCGTTTCGTGACCGTCCCGCCCGCTGGCTACCGCGGAGGGTGGCGCCGCAAACACAAAGGCCCGCGGCCGTACTCCCGCGGGCATTCAACGAAGCATTCAGGGAACTGCAGCTGCAACCAAGGCCCACCCTAGCACGCTCGGGCCCGTTCGCAGGGTCCCTCGTGCGAGTGATTCCGCCGGGGCTTCCGGGCAGGGAAAACCGGTGGAAATCAGGGGCGCAGACGGCTTACGGTCGTTATCATGCCCCCCTCCTTGCCGCCAGGCAGTTCACCCGTCCCCTCTCCACCCCATACGACCGGACAACTCGCCTCGCTGTGGAGGCTTCGCCGCTACGTTCGGCCCTACCGGGCCAAGATGGCGGTGATGCTCGTGGTCGCGCTGGCCTCGACCCTGATCGGGGTCGCGGTTCCCCTGCTGACCAGCACCGTCATCAACGGGCCGCTGCGCACCGGCGACCGGGATGCGCTCTGGCTGCTCGGGCTCTACGCCCTGCTGTTCGGGCTGGCCGAGGCGGCGCTGATCCTCACCCGGCGCCTCACGCTCGCCAGCAGCGTGCTCGGGATCGAGCGCGATCTGCGTGACGACCTCTACGAGCACCTGCAGCACCTCGACGTCGGTTTCCACGACAGCTGGCAGTCCGGGCAGCTGGTGAGCCGGATGACGAGCGACATCTCCTCGATCCGGCGGTTCTTCGGGTTCGCGCTGATCTTCCTCGTGGTCAACTCGATCACCTTCGTCTCCGTCGGCATCCTGTTGATCGTCATCGACCCGCTGCTCGGCGGGATCGTGGTGCTGTTCGGCGTGCCGCTGAGCATCGTGGTGTTCCGCTACGAGAAGGTCTACCGCCGCAACATCCGTGCCGTGCAGGACCAGCAGGGCGAGGTCGCCACCGACGTCGAGGAGTCGGCGCTCGGGATCCGGGCGATCAAGTCCTTCGGGCGGCGCGACCTCTTCTTCCAGCGGTACGACGCCAAGGCCGTGCACCTGCGTAAGCTCCAGCTCGCCCAGATCCGGACGCTGGCGCACATCTGGGCCATGATCATCGCGCAGCCGCAGACCGTGCTCGCTCTGCTCACGCTCTTCGGTGTGGCCGCGACGGCGGCCGGCAAGCTCAGCCTCGGCACCCTGGTCGCCTTCGTCGCGCTCTACCAGATGCTGATCTGGCCGATCGAGTCCTCCGGCTGGCTGCTGGCCGCCTCCCAGGAGGCGAACACCGCGGCGGAGCGCATCTTCGAGGTGCTCGACGCGCAGCCGACCATCGTCGAGCCGGCCGAGGCGCGTTCCTCGCACGGAACGGGACGGCTGGAGTTCGAGAACGTCGGCTTCTCCTATCCGGGGTCCGACGAGTTGCTCCTGACCGGGATCAACCTGGTCATCGAGCCAGGTGAGACGCTCGCCGTCGTGGGGCCGACCGGTTGCGGCAAGACGACGCTGACCGCGCTGGTGCCGCGGCTTTACGACGTGACCGAGGGGCGGGTGCTGCTCGACGGAGTGGACGTGCGCGAGCTCTCGCTGTCCGACCTGCGCACGCGAGTGGCCTGCGCCTTCGAGGACCCGACGCTCTTCTCCGCCAGTGTGCGCGAGAACCTGGCGCTCGGCCGTCCCGATGCGGACGAGGAACAGGTCGAGGAAGCGCTCCGGGTGGCGCAGGCGCAGTACGTCCACGATCTTCCGTGGGCGCTGGACACGCGAGTGGGCGAACAGGGCATGTCGCTCTCCGGCGGGCAGCGCCAGCGGCTCGCTCTGGCGCGCGCGGTGCTCGGACGCCCGTCGATCCTCGTGCTCGACGATCCGCTCTCCGCACTCGACATCCACACCGAAGGCCTGGTCGAGCAGGCACTGCGCTCGGTGCTGGCGGAGACCACCGGCCTGGTCGTGGCGCACCGGCCCTCGACCGTGCTGTTGGCCGACCGGGTGGCCGTGCTCGGGCCGGCGCCCGGCGGCGGCACGACGGTGGTGGCCGAGGGCACCCACCACGAGCTGCTCGAGCACAACGCGGTCTACCGCGACCTGCTCTCGCAGAGTTCCGATCTGACCGAGCTCGCCGACCTGTCCGAGCTGGCTGAGGAGGTTGTCCGTTGACCACCGCCGTCGACACACAGAACACTGACGCGTCCGAGGACGCGTCGATCGATCCCGTGCCCGTGGACGACTGGCGCGGAGTCGCGGCCGAGGACAGCGACGAGGTCTCGGCGAAGGGCGGGGTGTTCCTGCGCGCCCGGTCCCGCCGCCTGCTCGGCTCGCTGATCCGGCCGCATCGCAGGGGCCTGCTTCTGGCCACGGTGCTGATCATCGTGGTGACCGCGTTCGAGATGTGCGCGCCCTACCTGGTGTCGGTGGGGATCGACGACGGCATGCCCGCCGTCAAGCACGGGGACTGGACCCCGATCGCGCTGGCCGCCGTGGGCATCGGCGGCTCGGCGCTGTTCGGGTCCACCCTCCGGCTCAAGTTCCTCACCCTGGCCGGACGGATCGGCCAGGACATGCTGCTCGAGCTGCGGCGGCGGGTGTTCAACCAGTTCCAGGCGCTGCCGATCGCCTTCCACGAGCGCTACACCTCCGGCCGGGTGATCTCGCGGCTGACCAACGACCTCGACGCGCTCAACGATCTGATCAACTCCAGCCTGGACGGGCTGATCAGCGCTCTGCTGAACATCGTGGTCATCGGCGCGCTGCTGGTCGTCATCGACCCGCTGCTCTCGCTGATCGTGCTGGTCTGCCTGCCCGCCCTGGGCGGGCTGCTGGTCTGGTACACCAAGGGTTCCCGGGTGGCCTACCGGCGGCAGCGGGCCGCGGTGGCGGCGTGCATCGTGCAGTTCGTCGAGACGCTCAACGGCATCCGCGCCGTGCAGTCGTTCCGGCGGGAGGAGCGCAACCGCGAGATCTTCGGCAAGCTCAACCAGGACTACGTGGACGCCAACGCCAAGAGCATGATGATGTTCGGCTGGTTCATGCCGGGCATCGTGGCGGTGGGCGCCACCGCCACCGCGGCGGTGCTGGTCTTCGGCGGCTTCCAGGTGATGGACGGCGATCTCCAGGTCGGCCTGCTGACGGCGTACATCCTCTACATGCGCAAGTTCTTCGACCCGATGCAGGATCTCGCGGTCTTCTACAC
Organism: Actinospica robiniae DSM 44927; assembly: GCF_000504285.1. Taxonomy (NCBI): domain Bacteria; kingdom Bacillati; phylum Actinomycetota; class Actinomycetes; order Catenulisporales; family Actinospicaceae; genus Actinospica; species Actinospica robiniae. Next base: position 6,322,451 of record NZ_KI632511.1, read on the forward strand.
CTCCTACCAGTCCGCGACGGCCGCGCTGGAGAAGCTCTCCGGCGTGCTCGAGGAGCGGCCGGAGGTGCCGGAACCGACCGAGCCGCGGGACCTGCCGGAGGCGGTGGGCGGGCACGTCCGGTTCGCCGACGTGCGCTTCTCCTACCCGAAGCGGGACAAGGACGAGGCCGAGCGGATCATCCTGCCGAGCCTGGATCTCGACATCCCGGCCGGGCAGACGGTCGCGCTGGTCGGGGCGACCGGTGCGGGCAAGTCCACCCTGGCCCGGCTGATGTGCCGCTTCTACGACCCGATCGCGGGCACGGTGGAGCTGGACGGGATCGACCTGCGGGACCTGCGCGATCGCGATCTGCGCCGCGGCGTGATCATGGTGACGCAGGAGAACTTCCTGTTCAGCGGGTCGGTCGCGGACAACATCCGGTTCGGGCGGCCGGATGCCACGGACGCGCAGGTGCAGGAGGCGGCGCGGGCGATCGGCGCGCACGAGTTCATCTCGCGCCTGCCCGAGGGCTATCAGACCGATGTGAAGAAGCGCGGCGGGCGGCTCTCGGCCGGGCAGCGGCAGCTGGTGGCGTTCGCCCGGGCGTTCCTGGCGGATCCGGCGGTGCTGATCCTCGACGAGGCCACCTCCTCGCTGGACGTGCCGAGCGAGCGGCTGGTGCAGCGGGCGCTGCGCACGATCCTGGCGGATCGCACGGCCCTGATCATCGCGCACCGCCTGTCCACGGTGGAGATCGCGGACCGGGTGCTGGTGATGGAGGCCGGCCGGATCGTCGAGGACGGCGAGCCGGACGTGCTGATCGCCTCGAAGGCCGTGGACGTCGGCGATGCGCCGTCCCGATTCGCCGCGCTGCACGAGGCTTGGCGCGAGTCGCTGGTGTGAGGCCGGCGCTCGCCGGTCAGACGACGGAGGTAAGGCCGGGCCCGGAATCGTCCGGGCCCGGCTCGATTGTTCGGTGGATACGCGGCAATGGTCGGCCGACGCACTGGTGATAAGGCCCCATTTGTTGGACCGAAAGAGTGGCAAGCGCGGGGAACAGTGACAATTGGTCTCAATAAGGCAGCCAAATGGGCAGAATTCGGGCGGGAGATGTCGGATTCCCCTGCGAAGTCCTACGATCTGCCCATGACCCGGGTTTTGCTGGCAGAGGACGACACCGCGATCGCCGATCCGCTGGCGCGGGCACTTCGGCGGGAGGGGTACGAGGTCCAGGTGCGCGGCGACGGGCCGACGGCCCTGGAGCACGCCATGTCCGGGGCGGTGGATCTGCTCGTGCTCGACCTCGGTCTGCCGGGGATGGACGGGCTCGAGGTGTGCCGCCGGCTGCGCTCGGAGGGCCTGGGCTTCCCGGTGCTGGTGCTCACGGCGCGCGCGGACGAGGTGGACACGGTCGTCGGACTCGACGCCGGCGCGGACGACTACGTGACCAAGCCGTTCCGGCTGGCCGAGCTGCTCGCCCGGGTCCGGGCCCTGTTGCGGCGCGGCGCGCCGGAGACCGCGAGCACGGCCCGCGGCGTGCGCATCGACGTCGAGTCGCACCGCGCCTACCTGGGCGAGGAGGAGCTGAACCTCACCGCGAAGGAATTCGACCTGCTGCGTGTGCTGGTGCGCGACGCCGGCCGGGTGATAACCCGCGAGCAGCTCATGCGCGAGGTGTGGGACACCACCTGGTGGTCGTCCACGAAGACTTTGGACATGCACATCTCCTGGCTGCGCAAGAAGCTCGGCGACGACGCGGGCAATCCGCGGTTCATCTCCACCGTGCGCGGTGTCGGCTTCCGTTTCGAACGAAGCTGAGTCCGGGCCGGGCGGGGAAAGGGCGCGGGTAGGCGGAGATGCGGGGCAGGCTCATCCGGTCGATGGTCACGGCCGTGTTCCTGGTGACCATCCTGCTCGGCGTGCCCTTCGCCATCCTGGACGACAAATTCGTCACTCGTTCGGAGCAGGACTCGCTCAATCAGGAAGTCCAGCGCATCGGGATACTCACCGACGTGCAGCTGACCGCGGGGCAGTTCGACACCGGTGCGCTCACCTCTGACCTCTCGCCCGGCCGCAATGCGCGGATCGAGTTCCCGGTGGGTTCGGACGAATCCTCGGTGAGCCTGGGACCGGCGATCGCCGACCAGCCGCACCGGAGCGAGGTCTACCAGGGGCGCGAGGGCGAGACGGTGGTGGTCAGCGAGTCCTGGCAGCCGATCGTCCAGCGCATCCGGCTGCAGCTCTCGCTTCTGGTCGCGGCCGCGCTGGCGGCCTTCGCCGCGGCGGCCGGCGTCGCCTACTTGCAGGCGCGGCGTATCTCGCGGCCGTTCCACGAGCTCGCGGGCACGGCCGAGCGGCTGGGCGCGGGGGACCAGCGGCCGAGGCACCGGCGCTACGGCATCGCCGAGCTGGATCGGATCGCCGAGGTGATCGACCGTTCCGCGGACCGCGTGTCGCGGGTGATGGCGAAGGAACGCAGGCTCGCCGCGGACGCCTCACACCAGCTGCGCACGCCGCTGACCGCGTTGTCGATGCGGCTGGAGGAGATCAGCGAGGCGGCCGACATGGAGACGGTCAAGGAAGAGGCCGCGATCGCGCTGACCCAGGTGGAGCGGCTGACGGACGTGGTCCAGCGGCTGCTGACCGACTCCGGCGACACCCGCCGCGCGGACACCGTGGGCACCCCCACGGACATCGACCTGATCATCCGGCAGCAGATCTTCGAGTGGCGCCCGGCCTTCCGCAGCGCCCGGCGCCCGATCCGCGTCGACGGCGGCCGCGGGCTGCTCGCCGCGGCCACGCCGGGCTCGTTCGCGCAGGTGCTGGCGACGTTGCTGGAGAACTCGCTGATGCACGGAGCCGGCCCGGTGACGATACGAACGCGCACCGCCGGTGGCTCGGTGGTAGTGGAAGTCTCAGACGAGGGCCCGGGCGTGCCGCCGGAACTCGGCGCGCGCGTCTTCGAGCGGGCCGTCTCCGGGCGGGCCTCGACCGGCCTCGGACTGTTCGTGGCACGCGAACTCGCGGAGGCGGACGGCGGACGGCTGGAGCTGCTGCAGCAGCGGCCGCCGGTGTTCGCGCTCTTCCTGCCGAGGTTCGGCTGAAGTTCGGCTGGACGGGTGACGGGGACGTGCGGGAAGGCCCGCTGAGCCGCGTCAAGCCGCGTCTAGAGCCGTGGAGGGCACTCGGGCGCAAGACGACCGGGATGAGGCCCGCGCCGCGCAGGCGTGCCGCCCAGGCGGGAAACGGGCAGAAGAAAGCCCCCCGCCGCAGTGCGACGGGGGGCTGAGGTTCTCGGGTCAGCGGGAGGTCTTCGACAGCAGCGCGCCGGAGCCGGAGCGCGGGGCTTCGGTCTTCAGCTGCGAGGTGGGCAGCGGCTCGCTGTACGGGAACTGGTCGCCGGCCAGCGCGGGCTCGGCCTCCGGGAAGATGAAGGTGCGGTAGCACCAGAACCGGAAAGCCATACCGATGCCGATACCGAGAATGAACTTGCTGAAGAAGATCTCGAAGTGACTGTCCAGGTCCATCACGTAGTAAGTCAGAGCCGTGATGCCGGTCTGGATCGCGATGGCGATGCCGTTGATCGCGAGGAACAGAACCACCTCGCGGGAACCGCCGGACTCGCGCTCCTTGTAGGTCCAGTAGCGGTTGCCGATGTAGGCGACGCCGGTGGCCACCACGTTCGCGACGATGTACGCCGTGAGCTCGTCGTTCTTCTGCACGACCAGGTAGGCGTAGTTGATCGCGACGGTGACGAGATAGGCGATGCCTCCGACGGCGCCGAATTTCACGACCTCGTGGACGAGGTGCTGAACGCGGCTGTACGCAGCACTAGCCAATGCCACCGTGGGTACCTGCCTGACATTTCCGGGAGCAGTACGTGTACGAGAGTAGCCGCTTCTCCTGAAGGCATGCCGCCGCTCAGCCGGTCGTAGCAGAGCTGTGACGGATCTGATGGCGGTTGGAGAGCCGTCCGTCCTCGTGGGTCTCCGGCCGCCGGCCGGGGACACCCAAGGACAAACTAAATCATATCGGGCGCCCGGGCGCCCGGCGCGGTTCGACTAGGCTGGGGCGCGTGAACGAGCTCGTCAGCCCCACCCCTCCCACAGGTCCGACCGTCGGTGTCATCGGCGGCGGCCAGCTCGCCCGGATGATGCAGCCGGCCGCCGTCGCGCTGGGCCTGCATCTGCGCGTGTTCAGCGCGAGCCCGCAGGATTGCGCGAACCAGGTGATTCCGGACGTCGTGCTAGGCCAGGTGGATGACGTCGAGGCCGTGCTCGGCTTCGCCCGCGGCTGCGACGTGATCACCTTCGAGCATGAGCACGTGCCGGCCGAGGTGCTCGAGCGGCTGGTGCAGACGGGTATCCCGGTCCGGCCGGGGCCGCAGGCGCTGCTCTACGCCCAGGACAAGGGCGAGATGCGGGCCCGCCTGAGCGCGCTCGGGCTGCCCTGCCCGGCGTGGCGGCTGGTGGCGACCGGGGCCGAGGCGGCGCAGTTCGCCGCCGAGACGGGCTGGCCGATCGTGCTCAAGGCGACCCGCGGCGGATACGACGGGCGCGGCGTCTGGGTGGTGCAGGACGAGGCCGCGGCCGGGCGTGTCGCCGCCGAGGCCGCCGAGCGCGGGGTCAAGCTGCTCGCGGAGGCCGCCGTGCCGTTCGTACGGGAGCTGTCCGCGCAGGTGGCCCGCTCGCCGCACGGCCAGGCGGTGGCGTACCCCGTCGTGCAGACGGTGCAGCGCGAGGGCATCTGCCGCGAGGTCTACGCGCCGGCGCCCGGGGTGGACGAGGACGCCGCGCTCGAGGCGCAGCGGATCGCGCTGACCATCGCGAAGGAGCTCGAGGTCACCGGCATGCTCGCGGTCGAGCTGTTCCAGACCGCGGACGGCGCGCTGTGGATCAACGAGCTCGCCATGCGGCCGCACAACTCCGGGCACTGGAGTATCGACGGCTCGCTGACCAGCCAGTTCGAGAATCACCTGCGGGCGGTGCTGGACCTCCCGCTCGGCGCGCCCGACCCGCACGCGCCGCTGGCCGTGATGGCGAACGTGATCGGGCTGGATCTGCCCGATCTGTATCCGGCGTACCTGCACTGCCTGGCCCGCGACCCGGGCCTGAAGATCCACACGTACGGCAAGGCGGTCAAGGCGGGGCGGAAGATCGGGCACGTGACCGTGCTCGGCGCCGACCTCGACGACTGCCTCGAGCGCGCCCGCCACGCGGCGGCCTATCTGAGAGGCGAGATCGATGAGTGAGTTGACGGGCGGCCGGCCCGTGGTGGGGATCGTCATGGGTTCGGACTCGGACTGGCCGACCATGCGCGCCGCCGCGGAGGCGCTCGACGACTTCGGCGTGCCCTACGAGGCGGACGTGGTTTCCGCGCACCGGATGCCGAAGGAGATGATCGAGTACGGCGAGCAGGCGGCCGAGCGCGGCCTCAAGGTGCTGATCGCCGGTGCCGGCGGCGCGGCGCACCTGCCGGGGATGCTGGCCTCGGTCACCCCGCTGCCGGTCATCGGCGTGCCCGTGCCGCTCAAGTACCTGGACGGGATGGACTCGCTGCTCTCCATCGTGCAGATGCCGGCGGGCGTGCCGGTCGCCACGGTCTCGATCGGCGGCGCGCGCAACGCGGGACTGCTCGCCGCCCGGATCCTCGCCACGCAGGATGCGGACCTGATGGGCGCGATGCGCGAGTTCCAGGCGCAGCTGAGCGCACAGGCGAAGGCCAAGGGCGCGGCGCTGCGCGCCTCGGTCGGCCGCGCCTAGAAACCACGGATCCCCCGGACGCGCAGTTCGCGTCCGGGGGATCTGCTTTCCGCGGAAGTCGCAAGTCGCAGACCGCTACGGCCGGCCGAGCGCGCGGTAGCTGAACCCGGCGGCGCGCCAGCGCTCCTGGTCGAGGGCGTTGCGGCCGTCGAGCACGCGGCGCTCGGCGACGACCTCGCCGACGGCGGCCGGGTTGAGCTCGCGGAACTCGGCCCACTCGGTCAGGTGCAGGATCAGGTCGGCGCCGCGGGCGGCCTCGAGGGCGGAGTCGACGTAGTGCAGCGTCGGGAAGTCCTTGGCGGCGGTCTCGTTGGCCTTCGGGTCGTAGACCGAGACCTGGGCGCCCTGGAGCAGGATGGAGGCCGCGACGTTGAGCGCGGGCGAGTCGCGCACGTCGTCGGTGTTCGGCTTGAACGCGGCGCCCCAGACGGCGACGTGCTTGCCGAGGAACGAGCCGTCGCACTCCTGCCGGGCGAGCTCGACGGTCCTGGCCCGGCGGCGCATGTTGATCGCGTCGACCTCCTTGAGGAAGGCCAGCGCCTGGTCCACGCCGAGCTCGCCGGCCCGGGCCATGAACGCGCGGATGTCCTTGGGCAGGCAGCCGCCGCCGAAGCCGAGGCCGGGGACCAGGAATCGGCCGCCGATGCGCGGGTCGAGGGAGAGCGCCTGGGAGAGCTGCATCACGTCGGCGCCGGCCGCTTCGCAGACCTCGGCCATGGCGTTGATGAAGGAGATCTTGGTGGACAGGAACGCGTTCGCGGCGGTCTTGACCAGCTCCGAGGTGGCCAGATCGGTCACCAGCAGCGGGACGCCGGCCTCGGTCAGCGGTGCGTACAGCTCGCGTAGCGCCTGCTCGGCCACCTCGTCGGCCACGCCGATGACCAGGCGGTCGGGACGCAGCGTGTCCTCGATCGCGAAGCCCTCGCGCAGGAACTCGGGATTCCAGGCCAGCCGCATCTCGTCGGCGGCGGGAGAGAGCGAGCGCAGCCGCTCGGTCAGCCGGCCGGCGGTGCCGGCCGGGACGGTCGACTTGCCGACGACGAGGGCGGCGACGTCGAGCAGCGGGGCCAGATTGTCGAAGACCGACTCGATGTACGCGGTGTCCGCGGCGTACTCGCCCTTGCGCTGCGGGGTGTTGACGCACACGAAGTGGACCGTCTCGCCGCGCTCGTCGCCGCCGAACTTGGCGACGTCCGCGTACGAGGTGGTGAAGCGCAGCCGGCCGGAGGCCACCTGCTCGGCCAGCAGCTCGTCGAGGCCGGGCTCGAAGAACGGAGTGCGCCCGGCCGCCAGGGCGGCGATCTTCTCGGCGTCGACGTCCATGCCGAGCACGTCGTAGCCCAGCGACGCCATGCTCGCGGCGTGGACCGCGCCGAGATAGCCGGTCCCGATGACGGTGATCCGCTTCACGTGTTCGCTCCTTCTCGCACCGTGGTCACCGCTGCCGTCGCCGCGGCCGTGGTCTGTCAGCCACCCCAGGGTAACGAGCCCGCCGGAGCATTGTCTGCGGCGCTTCGGGCGGAGTCGTCGGCCCAAGACCTGGCAATTTCCCTACTGATGGGTAACATGGGCTTCGTGACCCAGGAATTCGATCTCTACGCCGTGCGCGAAGAGCACGAGCTGCTGCGCGAATCCGTGCGCGCGCTTGTGGAGAGCAAAATCGCGCCCTACGCCGCCCAAGTCGACCACGACGCCCGCTATCCGCAGGAGGCGCACGACGCCTTGCACGCGGCGGACATGGCGGCCATCCACATTCCGGAGGAGTACGGCGGCGCCGGGGCGGACGCCCTGGCCACGTGCATCGTGATCGAGGAGGTGGCCCGCGCCTGCGTGTCCTCCTCGCTCATCCCGGCGGTGAACAAGCTCGGCACCATGCCGGTGATCCTGGCCGGCTCGGAGGAGCTCAAGCAGCGCTACCTGCCGCCGGTGGCGCGCGGCGAGGCGATGTTCTCCTACGCGCTGAGCGAGCCGGACGCCGGCTCCGACGCGGGCGGGATGACCACCCGGGCCGTGCGCGACGGCGACGGCTGGCGGCTCAACGGCGTGAAGCGGTGGATCACCAACGCGGGCGTGTCCGACTACTACACCGTGATGGTCGTGACCGAGCCGGGCATCGGCACGCGCGGCATCTCGGCCTTCGTGGTGGAGAAGGCGGATGAGGGCGTCTCCTTCGGCGCGCCGGAGCGCAAGCTCGGCATCAAGGGCTCGCCCACCCGCGAGGTCTACTTCGACAACGTCTGGATCCCGGGCGACCGCATCATCGGCGAGCCGGGCACCGGCTTCAAGACCGCCATGCGCACGCTCGACCACACCCGGGTGACCATCGCCGCGCAGGCGGTCGGTGTGGCCCAGGGCGCGCTCGACTACGCGACGAACTACGTCAAGGAGCGCAAGCAGTTCGGCAAGGCGATCGCGGAGCTTCAGGGCGTGCAGTTCATGCTCGCGGACATGGGCATGAAGCTCACCGCGGCGCGTCAGCTCACGTACGCCGCCGCGGCCAAGTCCGAGCGCAACGACCCGGACCTGACCTACTTCGGCGCCGCGGCCAAGTGCTTCGCGTCCGACGCCGCGATGGAGATCACCACCGACGCGGTGCAATTGCTGGGCGGATACGGGTATACGCAGGATTACCCGCTCGAGCGGATGATGCGCGACGCGAAGATCACCCAGATCTACGAGGGCACCAACCAGGTGCAGCGCGTGGTCATGGCACGCCAGCTGCTCAAGGGCTGATCAGAGCTCAGGGCTGATCAGGCGCAACCCGCGTCCCCGTCCCCGCCCCCTCACCTGGGGGCGGGGACGCGGTGTTTCCGCTGTCCCTGCCCCGTGACCGCGTTCAGGCCGTTCTGGCCGCTCAGGCGAAGTCCTCGCCGAGGTTGCGCAGGCCGGCGATCCGGCCGCGGCGCGGGCGGACGGAGACCTCGACGACGTCGCCGACCCGCAGGCTCTCGTAGGTGCGCGGACCGAGGTTCAGGCGCACGCTCTCCGGCGCGCGCCCGACGTCGAGGACGCAGTAGTACCTCGACAGATTGCGGCCCGCGGTCCGGTTGGTGCGCGCGTCGGCGTCCTCGACCGCCCACAGCCGCGCGATCTTGCCCTGCAGCACGAGGCGCTTCGGCAGCTTCCGGCGCAGCGCGGTCCGGATCCCGATCGCGGCGAAGTAGGCGAGGGGCAGGCCGACGAACGCCACCGCGACCGCCGGCGAGATATGGCCGCTCCGGTGGCTCTGGACGATCGCGGAGCCGACGCAGAAGGTGCCCGCGAATATCCCGCCGGCTTGCGCCGGGCGGGCGCCGGAGTCTCGGTAGACCTCGCGTGAGCGCAGATCCAGCGGATGCCAGGAGCCCCCGTAGCTGGACCAGATCTGATGCTCGGGCAGCGGGCTGAGCTGTTCCGGCAGAACTCTGCGATCAGGGCTCTGCGCGGGCTGGGCGGGCGACGGCACGGCGACCGGTTCACGCGGGTACGCCGCCGCGAGCTCGGCCACACCGGCCTTCGTCACGCGCACGCGCGACGCCGACGCGCCGAGGACCAGGGCCAGCGTCTGCACGGTGATGAACGCGATCGCTTGAGGGAACGGCTGCTTCACGTAGTCCCCGAGCGCTACCGCGATCAGGACGCTCGGCAGCAGGCTCGTCATCAGCAGCGCCCGCCGCGCCACCGGGCGCGCGGCCGGCTGCAACAGGCCGCGGGCCACCGCTTCCTCGCGCACCGCCTCGTCGAAGAGGTAGCTCCAGCCGAGCGCCGCCCGGTCTTCGTCGGCCCGCAGCGAGGTGAGCGGGATCGGCGCGCCGCGCGGCCCGGAACGGTGGCACACCCGCGCGAGCAGCAGATTGAGATACTCCGGCAGCAGCCTCTCGTCCGGGAGCGCGGCCGGGCGGATCATCGCAGGGCCCTGGGAGTCGGCGGGGATGATCTCGATCACGTTGCGCGCGGCGAGTTCCATGACCGCCGAGTTGAGCACGCGCGGGTCGTCGTCGCGGCCGGGCGCCACCAGCAGCGTCCGCACCGCGGCCGGGGTCGGGCCCGGCAGGCCGTGCTCGCGCCGGCCCCGGCCACGGAGGAAGACCGCGCCGAGGCCGGCGACCCACACCGCGGCGGTACCGATGGCCAGGAGCACTGTCGCCGGCATGTCCCGTCCCCTCCGTCACGCCTGCGCCGGTCGCGCGGCGGACACTTCCGGGCAGCATAGAGCGCCCGGAGAGTACTGGGGAGATCCGGATGCGATCATGGCTGGCATGACCCTCAAGCCGGTTTCTCCCGCGGTCTCGCGCATCGCGCTCAGCCGCATCATGACGCAGGCCGATGTGAACCTGCTCGGCACCGTGCACGGCGGGGTGATGATGAAGCTCGTCGACGACGTCGCCGGACTGGTCGCGACCCGGCACAGCGCCGGACCGGCGGTGACGGCGGCGATGGACGAGATGCTCTTCCGCTTCCCGGTGCACGTGGGCGATCTGGTGCACACCTACGCGCAGGTGAACTGGACCGGGCGCACCTCGATGGAGGTCGGCGTGCGGGTCGAATCCGAGCCGTGGGACGTGCCTGAGCGCACGCCGCTGCACGTGGCCACCGCGTTCCTGGCCTTCGTCGCCATCGACACCGACGGCAAGCCGCGCTCGGTGCCGCCGCTGCTGCTGGAGTCCGCCGAGGACGAACGCCGCTTCCACGAGGCCACCATCCGGCGCGAGCACCGGCTGGCCCGGCGCACCGCGATCGCCCAGTCGCGCAGGGGCGAGGCGGAGCCGGAGCGGTAGAAGCAGGCGGGGGATGGCCCGCGGGCGCCTCGGCCCGGTAGGGTCCGAGGCGCCATGGAAGAGAACGCACATCTGATCCCGCCCCCCTCGATCTCCGTGATCATGCCGGTGCTCAACGAGGAACGCCACCTGGCCGAGGCGGTCGCGCACATCCTGAGCCAGGACTATCCCGGCGAGGTCGAACTCGTCATCGCGCTCGGACCGTCGAAGGACCGCACCGACGAGATCGCGGCCGGGCTGTGCGCCGCGGATCCCCGGGTGCGCACGGTGCCCAATCCGACCGGCAGGACGCCCGCCGGGCTCAACGCCGCGATCGCGGCGAGCCGGCACGAGGTGGTCGTCCGGGTGGACGGGCACGGCCTGCTGGCCCCGGGCTATCTGCGCACGGCGGTGCGGCTGCTGGCCGAGACCGGCGCGGCGAACGTCGGCGGCGTGATGCACGCCGAGGGGCAGAGCGTGTTCGAACGCGCCGTCGCGGTCGCGATGACCTCGAAACTGGGTGTGGGCAACGCGAAGTTCCACACCGGCGGCGCGGCCGGCCCGGCCGAGACGGTGTACCTGGGCGTCTTCCGCCGCGAGGTGCTGGAGAAGCGGCACGGCTACAACGAGGCCTTCATCCGGGCCCAGGACTGGGAGCTGAACCACCGCATCCGCGAGGAAGGCGGCCTGGTCTACTTCTCACCCGAGCTGCACGTGACCTACCGGCCGCGGCCGAGTGTGCGGACCCTCGCCAGGCAGTACTTCGACTACGGCCGCTGGCGGCGCGTCGTGATGCGCACGCACGCGGGCACGGCCAGTCTGCGCTACCTCGCCCCGCCGATCGCCGTGCTCGCGATCCTGCTCGGGACGGTGCTGGGGCTGATCTCCTTCGCCACCGTGCCGTGGCTGGCGGCCGGGTTCGCGCCGCTGATCGGCTACGTGCTCGGGACCGTCGTCGGCTCGCTGCAGGAGACGCGCGGGCAGGACGTCGGGGTCAGGGCGCGTCTGCCGCTTGTGTTGGCGACGATGCACTTCTCCTGGGGCTGGGGCTTTCTGACCTCGCCGAAGTCGCTCTACCGCTCGACGCTCTGAGGGGCCTAGACCCGCTCGGCCCGCTCGATCTCGGCCAGCCGGTCCAGCTCCGCGTCCTCGCCCCCGCGGGTGAGCACGACCGAGCCGCCGGCGGCCAAGGGCGCGTACAGCCAGTCGATCAGGCCGGCCGCGTCGGCGGAGGTGCGCTCGGTGGCGATCAGCACACGAGCACCGGCCGAGTACTTCGGCGCGGCCTGCTCGAGCAGTTGCCGATGCGTCAGGCTCTCGCCGTCGGCCGTCGTCAGTGCGGGGGCGTCGGCGTCGGGCGGGTCCAGCGGCGCGAACCGGTCGCCGTGCATGCGGACCTCGGCCACGTAGTCGAGGAAGCCCTTAGGCACCTCGGCGAACGGACGGCCGAGCGGCAGCAGGGACAGCGCGTAACGCTCGCCCTGGCAGGCCCGGGCGTAGTCGAGCTCCGCCTCGTCCGGGCCGGACACCGCGAACCGGGCGCGGGCGGCGTCGCCCCAGGGGGAGACGACCGCAGAGCACAGCAGCGGCGCCAGCGCCCAGACCGCCGTCATCCAGTGCGGCCGCGCGGCCAGCAGGAACCTGCTGCCCGGATCGGCCATCAGCTCGTCCTGGATCAGGTTGCCGGTCTTCGAGACCCAGTTGTCCATCGTCGCGTACGACAGCTCGACCCGTTCCCCGGTGCCGAAGTCGTGGTAGGTCAGGAACGGACGCGGGCCGCTGCCGGCCACCCGGGAACGCCAGAGCGCGGACAGATCGCCGTCTGGTGCCGAAGCCATTGCCATGCGCCCAGCCTACCGAGGGTCCGCGGCACGATCCGGCGCGGCGGGGTCGCAGCCATCAGCTAGTGTTCAGTTCCAACCAGGTCTTTGTTCACCGTCAGCCGTAATCATGGGCCGGAACGACGCCCCGACTAGGAAGAACTTCGTACCGTGTCTGAAGCGATCATGCTGGTCGGGGGCAAGGGAACCCGGCTGCGCCCGCTCACCGTCAACACGCCGAAGCCGATGCTCGAGGTCGCCGGCGTCCCCTTCCTCAGCCACATGCTCAGCCGGGCGAAGGCGGCCGGGATCACCCGGATCGTGTTCGCCACGGCGTACAAGCCCGAGGTGTTCGAGGAGTACTACGGGGACGGCTCGCGCTTCGGCTTGGAGATGGAGTACGTCCAGGAGGTCGAGCCGCTCGACACCGGCGGCGCCATCCGCAACGTGGCCGACCGCCTGCGCAGCGGCCCGGACGAGCCGGTGATGATCTTCAACTCCGACATCCTGTCCGGCATGGACCTCGGCGCGCTGCTGGCCCAGCACGCGGCCCGCGCCGCCGACGTCACCCTGCACCTGACCAAGGTGTCCGACCCGCGCGCGTTCGGCCTGGTGCCCACCGACCAGGACGGCTGGGTCACCGCGTTCCGGGAGAAGCCGCAGCGCCCCGAGGACATCGTGACCGACCAGATCAACGCCGGCTGCTACGTCTTCCGCCGCGAGATCATCGACGGGATCCCGGCCGGGCGCCGGGTCTCGGTGGAGCGCGAGACCTTCCCCGGCCTGCTGGCGGCGGGCGCGAAGGTGCTCGGCGTGGTGGAGCAGAGCTACTGGCTCGACCTCGGCACTCCGGCCGCGTTCGTGCGCGGCTCGGCGGACCTGGTGCTCGGCGCGATCAGCTCCCCGGCCGTGCCCGCCTCCACCTGCCCGAGCCACCCGGAGGCGCTCGTGCTCGAGGCGGCCGAGGTGGCCGAGTCGGCGAAGCTGGGCGGCGGGACCACGGTCGGCCGCGGCGCGCGGGTCGCCGAGCAGGCGGCGGTGTACGGCACGGTGCTCGGCGCGGGCTCGTCGATCGGCGAGGGGGCGGTGCTGCGCGACTCGATCGTGGGGCGCGGTGCCCGGGTCGGCGCGGGCACGGTGCTCGAGGGCGCGGTCGTGGGCGACGGCGCGAGTGTCGGCGCCGGCAACGAACTGCTCGCGGGCGTGCGCGTGTCCTGCGACGCCGTCATCCCGGATTCGGCCGTGCGCTTCAGCCACGACCCGAGCTGAGCGGACGGGCCAGGGCATCCACCACAAGACTCTGCTTCCGGTTCAGCGCGCCGCCGCGGCGCCGGAGGCCCTCGTCGAGACGGGGACCGGCGCGGACGGCGCCTCGGTCACCGTCTCCGGCGTGCCCGCGCAGATCGCCCGGACGCTGCGGATGCAGCGGCACGGCGCGGCCGACCCGACCCACCGGGTCGAGTACGGGCCCGATGACGGTCCGGTCCGCGCGGTCTGGCGCACGGCGCTGACCCCGCGCGGCCCGGGCACCTTGCGGGTGCGCGTTCCGGCGGGCGGCGAGGTGGAGCTGACGGCCTGGGGGCCGGGGGCGGCCTGGCTGCTCGAGCAGGGTCCTGCCCTGCTCGGGGCGCATGACGACCTCGCCGGGTTCGCCGAGCTGGCGGCCTCGCACCCGCTGCTGGCCGAGGCGCATCGGCGCCGGCCGGAGTTCCGGCTCTCCCGCTGCGGGCAGGTGCTGCAGTCGCTGATCCCCTCGATCCTCGAGCAGAAGGTCACCACCACCTCCGCGCACGACGCGTGGCGCCGGCTGGTCCACCGCTACGGCACCCCGGCGCCCGGACCGGAGTCGATGCCGCGCGGCCTGCGGATACCGCCGACGCCGCGGGCCTGGATGCTGATCCCGTCCTGGGAGTGGCGGCGCGCCGAAGTGGACGGCAAGCGCGCCGAGACCGTCATCCGGGCCTGCCAGCGCTCGGCCGCGATCGAGCGGCTGGCCGCCTTGCCGGTGGAGGAGGCGGCGGCCAGGCTCCAGACGATCCAGGGCATCGGGCCGTGGACCGCCGCCGAGACGCTCCAGCGCAGCCACGGCGCGGCCGACCTGGTCAGCGTCGGCGACCTGCATCTGCCCCGGCTGATCTGCGGGATCCTCGGCACGCCGGGGGACCGGCGGTACGACGACGCGAAGATGATGGCGCTGCTCGAGCCCTTCGCCCCGCACCGGCAACGCGCCGTCAGACTGCTGCTGCAGCGTCGGTAGAGCCCCTAACGCCTGATCAGGAACCCCTCCACCGGCCGCGGCGGACGCTCGCTCGCCGGCGCCGCCGGATGGCCGACCGCGACGCAGCCCATCGGGTCCCAGTGCTCCGGCAGGTCCAGCACCCTGCGCACGGTCTGCCGGCAGAAGATCGACGAGGAGATCCAGGCCGAGCCGAGGCCTTCGACGGCCAGGGTGACCAGCAGGTTCTCGATCGCGGCGCCGGTGGAGACGAGGAACATCTCGCGTTCGAAGCCGTTGCGCCGGGCATCCGGATAGGTGTGCGAGCCCTCCATCGTCAGACAGGGCACGAGCAGCACCGGCGCGCCGCGCAGCACGTCGCCGCGGCGGGTGCGCCGGACGATCGCGGCCTCGCTGAACCCGTCCGCGCGCAGGTCGGCGACCCAGTCCTCGAGCATCGCGTCGAGCAGCCGCTTCTGCGTATCCAGGGTGCGCACCTCGACGAAGCTCCACGGCGTGGTGTGGTGCGGCGCCGGAGCGGTGATCGCGGCGGCCACCGCGCGGGCCACCGCCTCCTCGGCCACCGGCTCGTCGGTGAACGACCTGATGGTGCGTCGGCCGGAGACCGCCTCGGCCCGGCCGGCCGCGCGCGCCTCGGCTGTGCCGAGTGAGAACAGGTCCTGCTCGCTCGGACGCAGCAGCACCTTGGCACCCGGGCCCGGGTCCTCGGACACCAGCGTGGACAGGCCGCGCACCACCGCCACCGGCACGCCGCCGAGCTTGCCCTTGACCAGTTCGCCGGCCGAGGCCAGCTCGTCGGCCAGCGCCGTGACCGTCACCGCGAGCTCGTTGCCGTGCGAGTCCCGGACGCCGCGCAGGTCGTGAACCGGCGTCAGATACGCCGCGCCGATGGCCTGGTCGACCAGCCCGGCCCGCCAGACCCGGCCGAAGGTGTCCGACACGATCACCCCGACCCGCGCGCCGTGGCGTCGGGCGAGGGCGTCGGACAGCTCGCGGGCGCTTCGGTCCGGGTCCTCGGGCAGCAGCAGCACCGTGCCCGGCTCGGTGTTCGAGGCGTCCACCCCGGCCGCGGCCATGACCAGGCCGAGCCGGTTCTCCACGATCCGCAGCTTGTCCCGCCGGGCGACCAGGCGCACGCTCTCCTCGTCGATCGCGGCCTCGCGGTCCGCGGCGTGGCGCACCCGGTTCTCCGCCTTGGAGACGATCTTCGAGGTGACCACCAGGATGTCGCCGTCGATCAGGCCGGGTCCGGGCCCGGCCGTGAGCGCGGCGCCGATCAACGCGGCCAGGTCGTCGCCGGGGCGCACCTCGGGCAGGCCCGGCACGGGCAGGACGCTGATAACCGCGGCGGTGCTGTCGGTGTCGGTCATGCGGCCAGCTCCGCCGCGAACGCCAGCGCGGTGCGGGCCATCGCCGCGGTCGCCTCCTGATCCGTCATCAGCAACGGGATCGCCTGACAACGGATGCCCTCCTGCTCCACCTTGGCCACGTGCGCGGCGTCGGCGTCGTGCACCAGCCAGCCGTCGAGCAGGTCGGCGCCGAGGTACTCGGCCACCGCGGACGGACTGGTCTGTACGCCGACCGCGGCCAGCACCTTGTCCGCCATGCCGCGCACCGGGGCGTCGCCGATGATGGGGGAGAGCCCGACCACCGGCGCCTGAACCCGCGTCAGCGCGCCCCGGATGCCGCCGTCCGGCGAGCCCGCGCCCACCGCCAGGATCGCGCCGATGGAGACCACCGGGTTCGACGGCGGCAGCAGCACCACGTCGGCCGCCGCGATGGCCTCGAGCACGCCCGGCCCCGGCTTCGCCTCGTCGGCGCCGACGAACACGATCTCCCGCGCGGCCGGCGCGTGCAGCCGCACCCAGTACTCCTGGAAGTGCACGGCGCGGCGGCCGTCCTCGTCCTCGAGCACCACGTGGGTCTCGGCGCGGTCGTCGGTGGCCGGCAGCAGCCGCACCCCCGGCTTCCACCGCGCGCACAGCGCCTCGGTGACGGCGGAGAGCGGGTATCCGGCCTCGAGCATCTGCGTGCGCACCAGGTGGGTGGCGATGTCCTTGTCCCCGAGGGTGAACCAGTCCGGGCCCACGCCGTACTCGGCCAGCTCCCGGGCCACCCCGAAGCTCTCCTCGTCGCGCCCCCAGCGCTGCTCCGGGTGGATGCCGCCGCCGAGCGTGTACATCACCGTGTCCAGGTCCGCGCAGACGCGCAGGCCGTGCAGGGTGATGTCGTCGCCGACGTTGCCGATCACCGTCACCTCGGCGTCCGGCGCCGCCACGAGCAGACCCTCGAGGAAGCGCGCCCCGCCGACGCCGCCGGCCAGCACCGTGATCTTCATTCCGCTGGTGTTCACGGTTCGAGCTTAGAGCTTCAGCTTTCCGGGGCGGTCTCCACCACCACGTAGAGGCCCGGCCCGGCGGCGGCCACGGCGCGCGGACGGTCCGAGGGGGCGAGCACGAGCACGCCCTCCGCGCCGGCCCGGTGCACCCGCGCGCGGGTGCCGGGGGGCAGCAGGTACGAGGTGGCGAGCGCGATCAGCTCGTCGTCCTCGGCCACGGCGTAGCCGACGGCGGCCATCTGCGCGGCCAGTCCGGCGGCGAGCGCCGCGGCCGCCCGGCCGAGCTGCGCCGAGCTCGGGGCGGGGGCCCGCCCCGGACCGAGCTGCGGATGCGGCCTGGCGTCGTGCAGCACGGCGGCGAGGTCGGGGGTGATGGTGGGTGCGGCTGCGGCGAAGGTCTGCGCGGACATGCGCTCGTGGTCCCGTCTGGAGTGGCCGGTGTCTGCGGACGATCCCGTCCGCGCCAGTGGCCGGACGGGTCAGCTACAGCGGCGACAACAGCTGTGCAGGGTCACGGCGGGCATGCTCGCGTGGCGCGTCGGCCGACTGGCCGCGCGTCCGGCGAAAAGGGCATACCGCTCGCTCATGATGCGTCGAGACTAGCACGCGGCGTAGCCGGTCCGGGCGCGTCGCGGACTGAGCGCTCCGCGCCGAACGGGGAACAGACAAATGGTTGTTCACTCGTATGGGTGCAATTGATCCCGGCAAGGCCTTTCGACCCGGCCTTCCGCGCCCGTCACGGCGCCGCAGGTGGCGCCGGACCTTCGCCAGGCCGGGCGGGCGGTCCCCGGCTGCTCCCTCCGAGTGAATAAGGCCTCCGCTATCAGATCGCGGCTTGACGCCCTGGGAACGACGCGCGTGTAATTTCCCTCAGACCACCGGATTGTGACGACCCGTCACCAAGCGTGGTTCCTTCAGGGCGGGTGCCGCGCGGCGGCGCCGGGCGGGCACCGGCCCGGAGCGCGACGAGCACGGACGAGGACGGGAGGCGAGGACGATGACCGAGGTCTTCCCGCTGTTCGGCGGTTTCGACGAGGAGATCAGCTGGCAGGAGCGCGCCCTGTGCGCGCAGACCGATCCGGAGTCCTTCTTCCCGGAGAAGGGCGGCTCCACCCGCGAGGCCAAGCGGGTCTGCCTGGCCTGCGAGGTCAAGGCCGAGTGCCTGGAGTACGCGCTCGCGCACGACGAGCGGTTCGGCATCTGGGGCGGCCTGTCGGAACGCGAACGCCGGCGGCTGAAGAAGAAGGCCGCGTAGCACGGCGGACGAGAGACGGGCCCGGCGCGGCGGCCGGCCCGTCCATCCGCGGGTGCCGACGTCGATGTCCGGGTTTGGTCACGGGCACACGTCGGATATCGCGCTGAACCGGGACAATATTCTCGGCCCGGCCCCGGTTTCCGGGTTCTTCTACTAGGGTGGGGCAACCGCCGCTCCGCGCGGATCGCGCGCGGCGGGGTGTCAACCGCCGTCGAGACCCGGGCCTCGCATGTCACAGTTCGCACCGCCACCACCCTCCCTCGCGTACGCCGCCAACCCGCACGAGGCGCTGCGCCGGCACGTCGTCACGGCCGTCCTGGTCAGCCACGACGGGGAACGGTGGCTGCCCACCGTGCTCGAGGCGCTGCTCGGGCAGCAGCGCCCGGTCCAGCGCATCGTCGCCGTGGACACCTCCTCCCGAGACCGCTCCACCGACCTGCTGCGCCAGGCGCTCGGTCCGGACGCGGTGCTCGAGCGCAAGCGCTCCTCCGGCTACGGCTCGGCCGTCGCCTTCGGGCTGAAGAACTCCGCGCCGGTCGCCTACGACGAGTTCGGCTACGACGCCGAGCCGCCGGTGGAGTGGGTCTGGCTGCTGCACGACGACTCCGCGCCCTCGGCCGACTGCCTCGGCCAGCTGCTGCTCACGGCCGAGGAGTACGCCCAGGCGCACCCGCAGGAGCAGGTCGCCGTCGTCGGGCCCAAGGTGCACGGCTGGTACGACAAGCGCCAGCTGCTCGAGGTCGGCGTCAGCGTGGCCAGCAACGGCCGGCGCTGGACCGGCCTGGAGCGCGGCGAGCACGACCAGGGCCAGTACGACGAAGTACGTCCGGTGCTCTCGGTCGGCTCGGCCGGCATGCTGGTGCGCCGGGACGTGTGGGACGAGCTCAAGGGCTTCGACCGGGCGGTCTCGCTCTTCCGCGACGACCTCGACTTCTGCTGGCGGGCCAACAACGCCGGGTACAAGGTGCTGGTCGCCCCCGAGGCGGTGATCCGGCACGCCGAGGCCGCGGCCCGGGAACGGCGCCGGGTGGACGCCGGCCCGAACCGCCCGCACCTGCTCGACCGGGCGCACGCGCTCTACACCGTCTCGGTCAACCGGCCCAGCCTGTTCTGGCCGTTCCTGTACCTGCGGCTGCTGGCCGGCACCTTCTTCCGGGTGCTCGGCCACCTGATCGCGAAGAGCCCGGGCAAGGCCTCGGACGAGTTCCTGGCCATGCTCGGCTTCGCCACCCGGCCGGACCGGATACTGCGGGGCCGCGCGGCCCGGCGCAGGCATCGCGAGGCTGACCCGCTCGAGGTGGCGCAGCTGCTGCCGCCGCGCTGGGCCCTGACCCGGGCCGCGATCGACTCCATCTGGACCCAGGTCCGCGGCGACGCCGCCCTCGACGGCGGGGTCACCGCCTCCCGGCACGGCTCGGTGGAGTCCGGACCGGTCTCCGAGGAGTCCGAGTCGCTCGAGACCGACTCCCTCGCCGTCATCAAGAAGCTGCTGCGCCAGCCGATCATCGCGGTCGGCCTCGGCCTGGCCGCGATCGCGCTGATCGCCGGACGCAGCCTGCTGTTCGGCGGCACCCTGGCCGGCGGCGCGCTGCTGCCCACCCCCGCCGGCGCCTCGGACCTGTGGCACGAGTACCTCGCCGGCTGGCACGGCGTGGGCCTGGGCACCAACTCGTCCGCCCCGGCCTACATCGGCCTGGTCGCGCTGCTGGCCACGATCCTGCTCGGCAAGGCCAGCCTGGCCGTGCTGGTGCTGCTGCTCGGCTCGGTCCCGCTGGCCGGCCTGAGTGCCTCCTACGCCTTCCGCCGGGTCACCGGCTCGCACGTGCTGCGCCTGTGGGGCGGCTACGCCTACGGCCTGCTGGCCGTCTCGCTCGGCGCGGTGTCCGGCGGCCGGCTCGGTTCCGCGGTCGCCGTCGCCCTGCTCCCGCTCATCGTCACCAGCGCCGCCAACGCGATCGGCGGCCCGGGCCGGGCCGGCTCCACCCGCTCGGCCTGGACCTGCGCCTTCCTGCTCACCCTGGCCACCGCGTTCGCGCCGGTGGTGTGGCTGCTCGCGGCCGTGGTGGGCGCGATCTCGCTGGTCTCGGTCGGCTGGCGGGCCCGGGCGAACGTGATCGTGGTGGCGATCCGGATGGCGATCATCCTGGCCACCCCGATGGTGGTGCTCGCGCCCTGGTCGCTGACCCTGCTGCGCAAGCCCAGCGGCTTCCTGGTCGAGGTCGGCGCGTCCGGCTTCAACCTGAACTCGCCGGTGTCCAAGCCGATCGGCCTGCTGCTCGGCGACCCGGGCGGCCCCGGCACCTACCCGTACTGGTTCGGCGCGGGCCTGCTGCTCACGGCGCTGGCCGCGCTGCTGCGCGGCACCCGCCGCCGGGTGGTGATCGCGGCCTGGATGCTCACGCTGCTCGGCTTCGTCTCCGCCCTCATGCTCACCCGCACCACGGTCGCCCCGATCGGCGCCGGCGTCGGCGTGGTGCCGTGGCCGGGCGTGTCCACCGCACTGCTCGGCTTCGGCCTGATCACCGCGACCGTGGTCGGCGCGGAGGGCGCGCGCGAGCGGATCGCCGGCGCCGAGTTCGGCTGGCGCCAGCCGCTGACCGTGCTGGTCACCGGCGCCGCGGTGCTCGCCCCGGCCGCGGCCGGGGTCTGGTGGCTCATCCACGGCGCGCAGAACCCGATCAGCCGGATCAACGCCGGCCTGCCGCAGTACCTCGCGGCCGAGGACCTCGGCCCGAGCCAGGTGCGCACCCTGACGCTCACCGGCGGCGCCGACGGCACCGTCGCCTACTCCATCGCGCGCGGCTCCGGCCCTTACCTCGGCCTCGCCGACATCCACCCGGACGCGGCCGACGCGGCTAGGCTCGACACCCTGGTCGGACAGCTGCTCTCCGGCAGCGGCGGAGACACGGCGCAGCAGCTGACCGAACTGGGCATCGCCTACGTCTGGGCCTCGTCCTCGGTGCCGACCGGCGTCGAGCACGCGCTCAGCTCCACCTCCGGGCTGACCGAGCAGGCGCTGGGCGCCGGCGGCACCTCGGCGGGCTCGGAGTACTGGCAGGTCAACGGCACAGTCGGCCGGGTCATGCTGCAGGACGCCAAGGGCGGCGCGATCACGCTGGCCTACCAGTGCGCCGGCACCAAGCCCACCGGCTCGAACACCGCCTGCGCCCAGGACGTGACCGCTTCGGTGCAGGTCGCCGGGGGCGCGACCGGCCGGGTGCTGGTGCTGGCCGAGCAGGCGGACGGCGGCTGGACCGCCAAGGAGAACGGCCAGAGCCTGACCCGGGTCTCGCAGGCGGACGGCCTCGAGGCCTGGTCGGTCCCGGCCGACGCGGGCACGATCGTGATCGGCTACCAGTCCTACACGCACTCGATCTACCTGCTCATCGAGGCCCTGGCCTTCGCCGCCGCGATGATCATGGCGCTGCCGTTCGGCCGTCGTCCGGAGGACCAGCCGGACGAGGAGGACGAATACGCCGAGGCCGCCGAGGAGGCCGCGGCCGACGCGCTGGCGGGCCGGCGCTCCCGGACCCGCGCCGCCGAGGAGCCGGAGCCGGCCGCGCAGCCGGAGCCCGAGCCGGAGTTCGCCGAGCCGCTGCCGACGCGCGAGCGCCGGCGCGAGCCGGAGCCGAGTGTCCCGATGCCGGCCCAGGCGCAGGCCCCGGCGGCGGAGAGCTACCAGCCGACGGGTTATCAGGACGAGTACGGCTACGAAGAAGAGCAGCAGTACTCGGAGAGCGGCTCCTACCAGGCGCCGGTCTACGAGACCGCGCAGGCCTTCATCGAGCCCGAGCAGTACGGCAGCGGCGGGTACGCGACCGGCGAGCACGGCGGCTACGAGCAGCCGGGCGCCGGATACGGCTACGAGCAGCAGCAGTACCAGCAGGGCCAGTACGAGCAGTCCGGTTCCTACGAGCAGTCCGGTTCCTACGAGCAGTCGGGTTCGTATGACCAGTCCGGCTCTTATGAGCAGTCGGGCTCGTATGACCAGTCCGGTTCGTACGAACAGCCTGGGACTTACGAGCAGCCTGGGACTTATGAGCAGCCGGGCGCCTACGAGCAGCCGCAGCAGCAGTACGAGGCCTACGAGCCCTACGCGCAGCAGCCCGGCTACGGCGGCGAGGGCTACGGCTACGACTCCGCGGCGCCGTACCAGCCCGCGGCGTTGCCGCAGCAGGACTACGGCGACCAGTCGGCCTACGACCCCTACGCCGAGCCGTATCCGCAGCAGAACCAGCAGGGCTATCCGGAACAGTACGGCGAGCAGCCGGCCCAGCAGGCCGAGCAGTATCCGGAGTTCGACCAGTATCCGGCCGGATACGGCCAGTCCGAGCAGCAGTACGGTCAGGAAGGGTGGGGCCGGTGAGCGAGAACCAACCCAAGCAGAGCCGGCTCGGCCCGGTGGCCGGTGTCGGCCGCCGGATCCAGGTGGCCGGCTTCGTGATCGTCGCCCTGGTGGCGGGCCTCGGCTACGGCTACGCCAAGCCGGCCGCCTCCGCACCGGTGGCGCACACGTCGCACGGCGCGACCACCAGCCCGGTCAACACCGCCGAGGTGATCTGCCCGGTGGTCAAGGACAGCGCCGACACCAACGTGGGCGTCTTCACGCCCACCACGGTCACCGCCTCCGGCACCGGCTCCGCCACCGTCAGCCAGCTCTCCCAGCTCGGCGGCACCGGCAAGCCCAAGACCATCCTCACCGTCGGCAAGCCGGGCGCGCTGGTCGGCACCGCGCAGAGCCTCAACGGCGGGGTCACCGGCAGTGTGGACGAGCTCTCCGACCCGGTCGTGGCCAGGGTCACCGGGCCGAACGCGCCGGGATTCACCGTCACCGAGTCGACCGTCCCCGGGCCGCAGGTCGAGAGCGGGGCGGCCTCGGAGAACTGCGGCAGCCCGGACACCGACTTCTGGTTCACCGGCCTGGGCGGCAGCAAGAGCGAGTTCTCCCTGCTCAACATGGTCGACGCGGACTCGATCCCGGCGAGCGTGAACGTCACCGTCTACTCCGGGAACGGCCAGCTGGCCGGCAACGGCGCCACCGCCCTGCAGGGCCTGACGATCACCGCCGGCTCGCAGGTCCAGGAGCTGATCTCGAACATCGCACAGAACCAGACCGCGCCGTACGTGGTGCACGTGGTGGCCACCGTCGGCCGGGTGGCCGCGGCCGTGGTCGACTACGACAGCGACGGCGCCGGCCGCGACTTCATCGGCTCGCAGAAGGCCGCCACCTCGCTCGTCATGCCGGGCATCCCGCAGGCCGAGGACAACGAGAAGATCGAGCTGAGCCTGCTCTCCCCGAACGCCCCCGCCACGATCGTGCTGCGCTGGGTGGGCCAGTCCACCATCGTCCCGGCCACCGGCACCTTCTCCGGCGTGCTGGAGCAGGGCAAGGTGGCGTCGGTGGATCTGAGCTCGGTCGCCAATGCCGGGGAGTACGCGGCGCTGGCGGTGTGCGGCTCCGCCAGCGCCACGAACCAGTGCCTGCCGGTCACCGGCAGCAACGGGCCGATCGACATCGTCGGCGAGGTCAAGATCGCCCAGTCCGACAGCTCGGGCAAGGACGTCGCGTACATCACCCCGGTCTCCGCGCTCAGCGGCGACGGTGTGGTCGCGCACAACCTGACCAGCTCGGTGCTCACGCTCACCAACACCGGCTCGAGCGCCGCGACGGTGAAGGTCACCCAGACTCCGAACAGCAAGTCGCCGGCGCCGGTCACCAACACCTACACGGTCAAGCCGGGCGCGACCCTGGGCCAGAGCCTGACCATGCCGAAGGGCGCCACCGACTACGCGCTGACCGTCACCCCCGTCAGCGGCACCGTGTACGCGGCCCGGATCGGCGGCAGCGGCCACCAGCTGACCATCCAGTCGCTGAGCACGGCCGCGGAGACGGTGACCATCCCCACGGTCGACCAGGACGTGTCCGGACTGGTGCCGCAGAACTGAAGCCCCGCGCCGCGCAGGCCTCCGAGGTCTGCGCCCGCCTGACGGCCCGTCCAGCTCCCGCTGACGGGCCGTCGGCGCGTCTCAGTCCACGTCCGACTCCGGGTCGATGACCTCAGGGTCCAGCCCGAGCAGCTCGGCCACCTGCTCCACCACGACTTCGTACACCAGCGGGACCAGCTCCGCCTGCGTCGCCGCCCGCACCTCCGTCGGCCGGCGGTAGACCACGATCCGGTCCGGCTCCCCGCGCGCGGCCCGGATCGCCCGGCCCAGCGGCACCGGGTCGGCCGACCAGTACTCCGCCCCTGGCGGCGGCACCTGCTCCACCGCGAACTCCACCGCGGCCAGCTGCGGCCAGCGCTGCTCCAGCCGCTCCACCGCGTCCAGGACCAGGTCGTCGAACTTCTCCGCCCGGGTCAGGCTGAGCGGGAGCTCGGCCGGCGCCAGCGGCCCGCGCAGGCCGCGTCCACGCCGGTCACGCGTCTTGCGCCGGCGCGGCTGGCTCGGCGGCGGCGTGGCTGATCCCGACTTACTGTGCACGCCACCGACAGTAATACACCGGACGCGGCTGGGCTCCCGCCATTACCCCGGATCCTGCGTGAGCGGGGCCGCGGGGGCCCGCCGGCGGGGCCCGCCCAGGGCCCGGGCGCGAGAACGACGGGCGCGGCGTATGGCCGCCCGGCCCCGTATCGCAATACACTCGCGCACGTGAGTCTTGTCCGTCGCTGTTCGCGCACCGCCTGTGGTCGCCAGGCGGTGGCCACGCTGACCTACGTCTATGCGGACTCGACCGCGGTCCTCGGACCACTGGCCACCTTCGCCGAGCCGCACTGCTACGACCTGTGCGCCGAGCACTCCGAGCGCCTCACCGCGCCGCGCGGCTGGCAGATCGTCAGACTCTCCCCGCCCGAGACCGGACGGCGCGCCCCGTCCACCGACGACCTCGAGGCGCTCGCCATCGCCGTGCGCGAGGCGGCGCGCGCCCCCGAACCCGCGCCCCCCGCCCCGGAACCGGGCGTGCGGGTGGTGCGCCAGGGCGACAAGCCGCCGCGCCGTGGACATCTGCGCCCGGTGGACGACTCGGACGGCCCGGCGTACTCGGCCAACCGGTAGGCTCTGCCGGGACGGACCAGCGCAGAACGAAACGGAGCCCACCCACGTGACAGCCCCGCACCCGACCGCCGGCGACCTGACCCACGTCGTGAAGGCGTACGACATCCGCGCCCTCGTTCCCGAGCAGCTCGACGAGACCATCGCCACCGCACTCGGCGCCGCGTTCGTCCGCGTGGTCGGCGCCGAGGCGATCACCATCGGCTGGGACATGCGCCCGTCCTCCCCGACCCTGGCTGACGCGTTCGCCCGCGGAGCCGCGGCCCAGGGCGCCGACGTGGTCAAGATCGGCCTGGCCTCGACCGACGAGCTCTACTTCGCCTCCGGCCACCTCGACCTGCCCGGCGCGATGTTCACCGCGAGCCACAACCCGGCCAAGTACAACGGGATCAAGATGTGCCGGGCCGGCGCCGCGCCGGTCGGCCAGGACACCGGCCTCGAGGACATCCGCGCCCTCGCCGCCCGCGAGCTCGCCGCCCCCGGCACCGTGCTGGTCCCGGCGGAGAAGCAGGGCTCGATCACCGAGCGCGACCTGCTCACGGCGTACGCGGCGCACCTGCGCTCGCTGGTCGACCTGACCGAGATCCGCCCGCTCAAGGTCGTGGTGGACGCGGCCAACGGCATGGGCGGGCACACCGTGCCGACCGTCTTCCACGGCCTGCCGCTCGACCTGGTCCCGATGTACTTCGAGCTCGACGGCACCTTCCCGAACCACGAGGCCAACCCGCTGGACCCGAAGAACCTGGTCGACCTGCAGGCCAAGGTGACCGAGACCGGAGCCGACCTCGGCCTGGCCTTCGACGGCGACGCGGACCGCTGCTTCATCGTGGACGAGCGCGGCGAGCCGGTCTCCCCGTCCGCGATCACCGCGCTGGTGGCCACCCGCGAACTGGCCAAGCACCCGGGCGCCACCGTCATCCACAACCTGATCACCTCTCAGGCGGTGCCGGAGATCGTGCGCGAGCACGGCGGCGTCCCGGTGCGCACCCGGGTCGGGCACTCGTTCATCAAGCAGGAGATGGCCGTCACCGGCGCCGTCTTCGGCGGCGAGCACTCCGCGCACTACTACTTCGCCGACTTCTGGAAGGCCGACACCGGGATGCTGGCCGCGATGCACGTGCTCGCGGCCCTCGGCGGCCAGGAGCAGCCGCTGTCCGAGCTCACCGCCGTGTTCGAGCGCTACCACGCCTCCGGCGAGATCAACAGCCAGGTGGCCGACCAGGCCGGGCGCACCGCCGCGGTGCGTTCCGCGTTCGCCGACCGGCCCGGCGTGAGCATCGACGACCTCGACGGGATGACCGTGGCCGGCGACGGCTGGTGGTTCAATCTGCGGCCGTCCAACACCGAACCGCTGCTGCGCCTGAACATCGAGGCGCGCTCCACCGACGAGGTCGCCGCCGTGCGCGACGAGGTCCTCGCCATCGTCCGTCTCCCGGAGGCCTGAACACCATGAGCACCCTGATCGAGCCCGCCCTGCTGGAGATCCTGGCCTGCCCGGCCTGCCACTGCCCGCTGCGCGAGGACGCGGAGGCGAGCGAGCTGGTGTGCACCGACCCGGCCTGCGCGCTGGCCTACCCGGTCCGCGACCACATCCCGGTGCTGCTGATCGACGAGGCCAGGAAGGCCGCGTAAGCACGGTGAGCGCCGACCCCGAGGAGCTGCTGGGCGACCCGCGGCTGGTGGAGCAGGCCGACCACGGCGGCACGCTGCGCCTGGTCGCGATGGGCGGGGCCCGGATCCGGCGCGCGGCGGCGCTGCGCGAGCTGGACCCGGCCGCCGACGAGGCGCTGCGCGCGCTCGCCGCGGAGGGCCGTCCGCGGGCCCTGGTGCTGCTCGGCTACGGCACCGGGGCGACCGTGGCCGGGCTGGTGGCCGCGGTCGCCGGCCCCGGCGCGAACGTGCCGATCCAGTCCGTGCCCGGGCCCTCGCTGCCCGGCTGGATAGGGTCGCTCGACCTGGTCGTGGTGGCCTCCACCACCGGCCGCTCCCCGGAGATCGCCGCCGCGCTGACCGAGGCCGTGCGCCGGGGCTGCCGCTGCGTCGTGGTGGCCCCGCCCGCCTCGCCGATCGGCCGGCTCGCCGCGGACAGCCGCGCCGCGCTGCTGCCGATGGCGGACGAGGCGGCGCCGGTCTGGGCCCGGCTCTGGTCGGTGGCGGTCCCGGTGCTGCTGGTGCTCGAGGCCGCCGGGGTGCTGCCCGCGCAGTCGTACGAGGCCGCCGCGGCCGCCGCGGACGACGCCGCGGTGCGCTTCCGGCCGAGCCAGGAGACCTTCGTCAACCCCGCCAAGGAGATCGCGCTGCGCTGCGCCGAGCATCCGGTGGCGGTCTGGGCCGGCGGCCTGGTGGCCATGGTCGCGGCCAACCGGCTGGCCGACCTCGCCGCGCTGCGGGCCGGGCGACCGGTGCTGCACGCCGCGCTGCCCGACCTCGGGCGCGGCCAGCTCGGCCTGCTCGACGGCCCGGCCGCGGCGGACACGGCAGACCTCTTCTACGACCCGGACGTCGACGGTCCCCGCGGCGGGGGCGCGAACCCCGCGTTCGTGCTGCTGGCCGAGGAGGGCGTGGATCCGCGCACCTCGGTGGTGGAGGCGATGCTGACCGACCACGGCCTTCCGCTGACCACGGTGACGGCGCAACAGCCGCGTCCGCTCGAGCGGGCGGCGTACCTGATCGCGTTGGCCGACTTCGCCGGCTGCTACCTCGCCGCGGCCGTGCAGGCGGGCCCGGACCAGGGGCGATCCATCGAGGAATACCGCGTGCGCACCGCCCAGTGAGCCGGCCGGGACCGGGTCGCGCGCGGCCCCAACGATGCGGTAACACGTGGTCGAATCAGGACACGATTGCGTTAGAATTCTAGGCGGGACGCCATCGGGGGCGCCCGCGGATCCTGGGGGCCAGGACATGGCGAGCGGAACGGTGCACGTCGGCTTCGGCGACATGCAGGACGCGGCGGCCGCGGTCGGCGCGGCGAACCGGGCTGTCCAAGTCGAACTCGACGACCTCTACCGGATGCTGGCCCCGATCGTCGCCAACTGGAGCGGTGACGCGTCCGAGAGCTTCCAGTACCAGCACCAGGTCTGGGTGAAGGCCGCCGACGACCTCAACTCCGTGCTCTCGCACATCGCCGTGCTGCTGCAGGACTCCCACGCCGCCTACACCCAGGCGGAGGCGGACACCGCCGCGCTGTGGAGTGAATGATTTCCCAGCTCCCCCCTTCCGGCTGACGCGGCGTCACCAGGGAGATTAGACTCGCTCTGCGTAGTGCCCTGCCTACTTCCGTGGAGGAACGGTCGCGATGACCCAGCTTGGCGTGTTGTCCGATTTCAAGGTGCGGGATCTCTCGCTGGCCGAGTTCGGCCGCAAGGAGATCACCCTGGCCGAGCATGAGATGCCGGGCCTGATGGCGGTGCGCCGGGAGTATGCCCAGGAGCGGCCGCTGGCCGGGGCCCGGGTCACCGGTTCGCTGCACATGACCGTGCAGACCGCGGTGCTGATCGAGACGCTGGTCGCCCTCGGCGCCCAGGTCCGCTGGGCCTCGTGCAACATCTTCTCCACCCAGGACCACGCCGCCGCGGCGATCGCGGTCGGCCCCGAGGGTACCGCCGAGAACCCGTCCGGCGTGCCGGTCTTCGCCTGGAAGGGCGAGAGCCTGGAAGAGTACTGGTGGTGCACCGAGCAGGCGCTGACCTGGCCGGACGGCGAGGGCCCGAACATGATCCTGGACGACGGCGGGGACGCGACGCTGTTCGTGCACAAGGGCGCCGAGTACGAGGCGGCCGGCCTGATCCCGGCGCCGCGCGAAGAGGACTCGGACGAGTGGCGGGTGATCCTCGAGACGCTGCGCGCCTCCTTCGCCGCCGACCCGCGCAAGTGGACGCGGGTGGCCGAGTCCATCCGCGGCGTCACCGAGGAGACCACCACCGGCGTGCACCGGCTCTACGAGATGGCCCGGGCCGGCAGCCTGCGCTTCCCGGCGATCAACGTGAACGACGCGGTGACCAAGTCCAAGTTCGACAACAAGTACGGCTGCCGCCACTCCCTGATCGACGGGATCAACCGCGCCACCGACGTGCTGATCGGCGGCAAGGTCGCGGTCGTGTGCGGGTACGGCGACGTCGGCAAGGGCTGCGCCGAGTCGCTGCGCGGCCAGGGCGCCCGGGTGATCGTCACCGAGATCGACCCGATCTGCGCGCTGCAGGCGGCGATGGACGGCTACCAGGTGGCCACGCTCGAGGACGTCGTCGAGATCGGCGACATCTTCGTCACCTGCACCGGCAACCGGGACATCATCATGGCCGAGCACATGGCCCGGATGAAGCACCAGGCGATCGTGGGCAACATCGGGCACTTCGACAACGAGATCGACATGGCCGGGCTCGGCCGCATCCCCGGGATCGTGCGCACCGAGGTCAAGCCGCAGGTGCACACGTGGGAGTTCACGGACGGCCACAACGTGATCATCCTGTCCGAGGGGCGGCTGCTGAACCTGGGCAACGCGACCGGGCACCCCTCGTTCGTGATGTCGAACTCGTTCGCCAACCAGGTGCTGGCGCAGATCGAGCTGTTCACGAAGCCGGACAACTACCCGGTCGGGGTCTACACCCTGCCCAAGCAGCTCGACGAGCACGTCGCCCGGCTGCACCTGGACGCGCTCGGGGTCAGGCTGACCAAGCTGACCGAGCGCCAGGCCGCCTACCTCGGAATCCCGGCCGACGGTCCGTATAAGCCGGACTCTTACCGTTACTGAGCAGCTCCCTGCGATACCGCTCCGCCGTCACCGCGACCAGGTACTGGTACGGCGCGACCCCCGGCGGCGGAGCGGGCGTGACGTAGCCGGCCACCTGGCGGGAGAGCTGGTCGGTCAGCTCCGCGGCCGCGGCGCGGTCGAGTTCGAACACGCGGGAGATCAGCTGCCGGGCCGCGAGGATCAGGCCCGGCGGCACGTCCTGCACCCGGGCCCCGGCGGCCCACATGCTCAGCGCCGGATTGGGCGGCATCGGCAGCGTGCCGGCGCCGCCCTCGGTGCGTTCGCGCACGACGATGGTGCCGGCCAGCAGATCGCCGATCCGCCGCCCCTGCCGGGAGCAGGCCACCGCGGCCGCACCGGGCAGGCCGAAGAGCACGATGTCGGGAAGGCCGCTGACCAGTGCGTTGCCCAGGCTGAGCGGCAGGCCGATGTCCGCGAACAGCAGGGTCAGCGCGCGCACCAGGGCGTGCCGGAAGCGCTCAGGGCCGCCGTCCAGCCGGACCACGCGCAGCCCGGCGGCGAGCTTGCCGACCGAGCGGCCGGAGCTCACCGTCTCGTTGAAGAGCGGGTAGCCGACGACGACCACGATGAAGACGACGATCCGCATCGCCGACGTGGTGTCCGCCGACGCGCCGGCCAGCACGGCCGAGCAGACGATGACGCAGACCACGTAGACGACCAGCATCAGCACCGCGTCGAGCAGCAGCGCCATGGCCCGGCCCGCCAGCCGGGCGGGGCGCAGCTCGAGGGCGACGCCTTCGGCAACCACCAGTTCGGACACGCGGATCCCCACCCTTGCCACTCGATTCAGGTGGGGACCAAACTACGGCACCGACACCCTGGCTCGGAACAGCGCTGCGCCGATAGCGTGTGCGCGTGGACATCGACGCGTTCGTGGCGCGCAACGCTCCGAAATGGAACCGGCTCAGCCGGCTGACCCGGCAGCGCCGGCTGACCGTGGGCGAAGCCGACGAGCTGCTGGCGTTGCATCAGGCCACCGCGCGCGACCTGTCCCTGGTCCGCTCGCAGCTGCCGGACGCGGAGATGGTCGGGCGCCTGTCCGGCACGCTCGCCGCGTCCCGCGCCGCGTTGACCGCGCCGCGGGTGGCGCGCTGGGCGGTCGTAGGGGACTTCTTCACCACGAAGCTCCCGGCCGCGCTCTACCGGGCCCGCTGGTGGTGGGGTCTGACCACGTTGATCTCACTGGTCGTCATCCTGGCGATCGGCGTCTGGCTGGCCCACGACCCGAGCGCGCGCAACCAGCTGGCGATGCCCGACGACGTGCGTCAGCTGACCGAGCCGGGCGGAGCGTTCGAGACCTACTACCGGTCCGCGCCGGCCAAGGACTTCGCCTTCCACGTGTGGACGAACAACTTCTTCATCAGCTGGGAGTGCCTGTTCTCCGGCATCCTGCTCGGGCTGCCGGTACTGCCGGTGCTGCTGGCCAACTGCGCGAGCGTCTCGGTCGACGGCGCGTTCATGGTCGACGCCGGACGCGGTGACGTTTTCTTCTCGCTGATCCTGCCGCACGGCATGCTGGAGCTGACGTCCGTGTTCGTGGCCGCGGGGGTGGGGCTCAAGCTCGGCTGGACCATCATCGCGCCGGGCGCGCGATCCCGGGTGGCCGCGCTGCAGCAGGAGGGCCGGATCGCCGGCGTCATCGCGATCGGCCTGGTGCTGACGCTCGGCTGCTCGGGCCTGATCGAGGCGTTCGTGACGCCCTCCGGGCTGCCGACCGCGGCCCGCATCGGGGTGGGCGCGCTGGCCGAGCTCGGCTTCCTTTCGTATGTTTTCATCGCCGGCCGGCGGGCCTTTCGCAACGGCGAGATCGGGGACGTCAGCGTGATCGACCAGGTCGCCGAGGTCCCGGCGGTCGCCTGACCCGATCCGGGTACGCCCGCGCCGCAGTCGAACTGACGCCGCATCACCTGCCGATTAGCCAGATCGGTCCCCCGTGGTGCATACTTTCAAACATCGCCGCGAACGACAGGCCGGAAGGTCTGAAGCTCGGGCCGCTTGACTCGAGAGAGTCGGATGGCTAAGGTGGAAGGGTTGCGGTCAAGCGGGACGCGGCGCCGAGGTCCAAAAGCAACAGCTTAGGGCCGAAGCGAGCGGAGCGCAAGAGCCAAGATCAAGTTGTGGTAGAGTTACCGCAGCGAAAACAACGCGGAAAGCGGAAACACCGGTCGGCGATACTGACGCAAGTCAGCGAACGGCGAGTGTGTCTGTTTCTTGAGAACTCAACAGTGTGTCATTTGTTTACGATGCCAATAGTTTTGAATTGGCTAGTATATCCCGACCCCCGTCGGGATGTTTAGCCAGGTCATTGAATTCTTTTTTGGAGAGTTTGATCCTGGCTCAGGACGAACGCTGGCGGCGTGCTTAACACATGCAAGTCGAACGATGATCCGGTTTCGGCCGGGGATTAGTGGCGAACGGGTGAGTAACACGTGGGCAACCTGCCCTCCACTCTGGGATAACTCCGGGAAACCGGGGCTAATACCGGATATGACCTGGGGTCGCATGGCCTTGGGTGGAAAGTTTTTCGGTGGAGGATGGGCCCGCGGCCTATCAGCTTGTTGGTGGGGTGATGGCCTACCAAGGCGGTGACGGGTAGCCGGCCTGAGAGGGCGACCGGCCACACTGGGACTGAGACACGGCCCAGACTCCTGCGGGAGGCAGCAGTGGGGAATATTGCGCAATGGGCGGAAGCCTGACGCAGCGACGCCGCGTGAGGGATGACGGCCTTCGGGTTGTAAACCTCTTTCAGCAGGGACCAAGGGTGACTGAGTGTACCTGCAGAAGAAGCACCGGCTAACTACGTGCCAGCAGCCGCGGTAATACGTAGGGTGCGAGCGTTGTCCGGATTTATTGGGCGTAAAGGGCTCGTAGGCGGCCTGTCGCGTCGGGAGTGAAAGCCCACTGCTTAACGGTGGGTCTGCTTCCGGTACGGGCGGGCTAGAGTATGGCAGGGGAGACTGGAATTCCTGGTGTAGCGGTGGAATGCGCAGATATCAGGAGGAACACCGGTGGCGAAGGCGGGTCTCTGGGCCATTACTGACGCTGAGGAGCGAAAGCGTGGGGAGCGAACAGGATTAGATACCCTGGTAGTCCACGCCGTAAACGTTGGGCGCTAGGTGTGGGGACTGTTTCCACGGTCTCCGTGCCGGAGCTAACGCATTAAGCGCCCCGCCTGGGGAGTACGGCCGCAAGGCTAAAACTCAAAGGAATTGACGGGGGCCCGCACAAGCGGCGGAGCATGCGGCTTAATTCGATGCAACGCGAAGAACCTTACCAGGGCTTGACATGCACGGTGCACCTCTAGAGATAGAGGGTCCTTTGGGGTCGTGCACAGGTGGTGCATGGTTGTCGTCAGCTCGTGTCGTGAGATGTTGGGTTAAGTCCCGCAACGAGCGCAACCCTCGTCCTGTATTGCCAGCAGCATCTTCGGATGGCTGGGGACTTGCGGGAGACTGCCGGGGTCAACTCGGAGGAAGGTGGGGACGACGTCAAATCATCATGCCCCTTATGTCCTGGGCTGCACGCATGCTACAATGGCCGGTACAGAGGGCTGCGATACCGTGAGGTGGAGCGAATCCCGTAAAGCCGGTCTCAGTTCGGATCGGGGTCTGCAACTCGACCCCGTGAAGTCGGAGTCGCTAGTAATCGCAGATCAGCAACGCTGCGGTGAATACGTTCCCGGGCCTTGTACACACCGCCCGTCACGTCACGAAAGTCGGTAACACCCGAAGCCCATGGCCCAACCCTTTTAGGGAGGGAGTGGTCGAAGGTGGGACTGGCGATTGGGACGAAGTCGTAACAAGGTAGCCGTACCGGAAGGTGCGGCTGGATCACCTCCTTTCTAAGGAGCTTCTCGCCCAGGTAGGCCTGTAGTGGGCCGGCCGGGCTAGACCCGCTTCACCGGCGAGTGTCCGGTGGCGGTGCTCATGGGTGGAAACATCGTAGACAGCCGGGTCCCTTCGGGGTCCTGGCGGGCACACTGTTGGGTCCTGAAGGGACAGCCACAGTGGAGCCCGGATCGTGTGGTCCGGGTTCCTCGCGTGTGGTGGGTCTTCTTCGTCCGGGTTCAGGCCTGGGACGTATACCGCGCAGCCTTCCGGGGTTGTGGTCTGGTGGGTTCCTTGGTGGTCTGGGGTTCGGTGGGGTGTTTGTGAACTGGATAGTGGATGCGAGCATCTGAATATCGCCGCGTTTGAGCGGCGAATCAAGTCTGTTCTCTGTGTGTGTAAGTGTTTAAGGGCGCACGGTGGATGCCTTGGTACCAGGAGCCGATGAAGGACGTGTCTGGCCGCGATAGGCCCCGGGGAGCCGCCGAGAGGGCTTTGATCCGGGGGTGTCCGAATGGGGGAACCCGGCACCCGTCATGGGGTGTCACCCTCGCCTGAATGTATAGGGCGAGTGGAGGGAACCCGGGGAAGTGAAACATCTCAGTACCCGGTGGAAGAGAAAACAACATGTGATTCCGTGAGTAGTGGCGAGCGAAAGCGGATCTAGCCTAAACCTTGTGCGTGTGATACCCGGCAGGGGTTGCGTGTGAGGGGTTGTGGGACGTGCCTGGATCGTCTGCCGGCGATCCGACGAGTAAGAAACCTGTGGTGTAGTCGAACGGCATGCGAGTGGCCGACCGTAGTGGGTGAGAGTCCCGTAGACGACATGCTGCAGGCTCGTGGCGCTGTTCCCGAGTAGCGCGGGGCCCGTGAAATCCCGTGTGAATCTGCCAGGACCACCTGGTAAGGCTGAATACTTCCTGGTGACCGATAGTGCACGAGTACCGTGAGGGAAGGGTGAAAAGTACCCCGGGAGGGGAGTGAAAGAGTTCCTGAAACCGTGTGCCTACAATCCGTCGGAGCGTCGTCTCACCGGTAGCGGTGGGGCCGTGACGGCGTGCCTTTTGAAGAATGAGCCTGCGAGTTAGTGGCGCGTGGCGAGGTTAACCCGGGTGGGGTAGCCGTAGCGAAAGCGAGTCCGATAAGGGCGTTTATAGTCGCGCGTTCTAGACCCGAAGCGGAGTGATCTAGCCATGGGCAGGGTGAAGCGCCGGTAAGACGGTGTGGAGGCCCGAACCCACCAGGGTTGAAAACCTGGGGGATGACCTGTGGTTAGGGGTGAAAGGCCAATCAAACTCCGTGATAGCTGGTTCTCCCCGAAATGCATTTAGGTGCAGCGTTGCGTGTGCGTGCCGGAGGTAGGGCGCTGGATGGCCGATGGGCCCGACCAGGTTACTGACGTCAGCCAAACTTCGAATGCCGGTACGTTGAGCGTGGCAGTGAGACTGTGGGGGATAAGCTCCATGGTCGAGAGGGAAACAGCCCAGAACATCGACTAAGGCCCCTAAGCGCGTGCTAAGTGGGAAAGGATGTGGGACCGCGGTGACAACCAGGAGGTTGGCTTAGAAGCAGCCACCCTTGAAAGAGTGCGTAATAGCTCACTGGTCAAGTGGTTCCGCGCCGACAATGTAGCGGGGCTCAAGTACGCCGCCGAAGTCGTGTCAATGCCATGAGCCCGCCCCGGGTCGTTCCGGGGCCAGGTGTGGTGTTGGGTAGGGGAGCGTCGCATGTCCGGTGAAGCGGCCCTGTGAGGGAGTCGTGGAGGGCATGCGAGTGAGAATGCAGGCATGAGTAGCGAATCCACCGTGAGAATCGGTGGCACCGAATGACCAAGGGTTCCTGGGCCAGGCTGTTCCGCCCAGGGTGAGTCGGGACCTAAGGCGAGGCCGACAGGCGTAGTCGATGGACAACGGGTTGATATTCCCGTACCCGCTGTGGACCGCAAGGGCCGAGCCCCGTGATACTAAGCCCGCTGAATCTTCCGGAAGCCTTCGGGCCATGGGAGTGGAGGCCGGTGACCTGATCGGGTAGTAGGCGAGCGATGGAGTGACGCAGGAAGGTAGTTCATCCCGGGCGGTGGTCGTCCCGGGCCAAGCAGGTAGGCCGGCTGGTAGGCAAATCCGCCAGTCATCAAGGCTGAGATGTGATGGGGAGCCCGTAGGGGCGAAGTGGATGATCCTATGCTGTCGAGAAAAGCTTCTAGCGAGGGACACGGCGGCCCGTACCCCAAACCGACACAGGTGGTCAGGTAGAGAATACCGAGGTGTTCGGGTGAACTGTGGTTAAGGAACTCGGCAAAATACCCCCGTAACTTCGGGAGAAGGGGGACCCGTGCTGGTGACGAGCTTCGCGCTCCGAGCTGGTGTGGGTCGCAGAGACCAGCGGGAAGCGACTGTTTACTAAAAACACAGGTCCGTGCGAAGCCGCAAGGCGATGTATACGGACTGACGCCTGCCCGGTGCTGGAACGTTAAGGGGACCCGTCAGCCTCACGGCGAAGCGGTGAACTGAAGCGCCAGTAAACGGCGGTGGTAACTATAACCATCCTAAGGTAGCGAAATTCCTTGTCGGGTAAGTTCCGACCTGCACGAATGGCGTAACGACTTCCCGACTGTCTCAACCACAGGCCCGGTGAAATTGCACTACGAGTAAAGATGCTCGTTTCGCGCAGCAGGACGGAAAGACCCCAGGACCTTTACTATAGCTTGATATTGGTGTCCGGGGCGGCTTGTGTAGGATAGGTGGGAGACTGTGAAGTCGTGGCGCCAGCCATGGTGGAGTCGTTGTTGAAATACCACTCTGGCCGTCTCGGGTGTCTAACCCGGGTCCGTGATCCGGATCGGGGACAGTGTCTGGTGGGTAGTTTAACTGGGGCGGTTGCCTCCTAAAGAGTAACGGAGGCGCCCAAAGGTTCCCTCAGCCTGGTTGGCAATCAGGTGGCGAGTGTAAGTGCACAAGGGGGCTTGACTGTGAGACTGACGGGTCGAGCAGGAGCGAAAGCTGGGACTAGTGATCCGGCGGTGGCTGGTGGAAGCGCCGTCGCTCAACGGATAAAAGGTACCCTGGGGATAACAGGCTGATCTTGCCCAAGAGTCCATATCGACGGCATGGTTTGGCACCTCGATGTCGGCTCGTCGCATCCTGGGGCTGGAGTAGGTCCCAAGGGTTGGGCTGTTCGCCCATTAAAGCGGTACGCGAGCTGGGTTTAGAACGTCGTGAGACAGTTCGGTCCCTATCCGCTGCGCGCGTTGGAGGATTGAGAAGGGCTGTCCCTAGTACGAGAGGACCGGGATGGACGGACCTCTGGTGTGCCAGTTGTCCCGCCAGGGGCATGGCTGGTTGGCTACGTTCGGAAGGGATAACCGCTGAAAGCATCTAAGCGGGAAGCCTGCTTCGAGATGAGTCCTCCCACCACCTTGAGTGGGTAAGGCCCCCTAGAGACCATGGGGTTGATAGGCCGGACATGGAAGCGCCGTGAGGTGTGGAGTGGACCGGTACTAATAGGCCGAGGGCTTACACACCCCAACATAGACTTTCTTGATCTTCTGCTTGCTCGCATCCACTAGCCGGTTCACAGGTACCCGGCCGCTCCCGCCCGGGAGTAGTTGCTAGGAAACCTGAATGACGTGCGGCGGTCATGGCGGCGGGGAAACGCCCGGTCCCATCCCGAACCCGGAAGCTAAGCCCGCCAGCGCCGATGGTACTGCCAGGGAGACCTGGTGGGAGAGTAGGACGCCGCCGCGCAACCCGTAGAGCTGTAGGCTCCCGGACCCGAAACGGTCCAGGGGCCTACAGCCATTTGACGACCTTTCTGTCACCGGCCAGCTGACAGCCTTTCTGTCACGGGACAGAGCCGGCTCGCTGGTGCGTGGCCGCGGTTCTAGCGTCAATCCATGCCGGTGATTGAAGACCGCATCCCCGCACGGATCCAGCGCACCAAGGAGCGGGAACATCGTCTGATCGAGGCCCGAGAGCGTGGCCTCCCAGGGCAATCCACATCCAGCTCGAGCGACGACGGGGTCAGTCTCAGCACCACGTCGGTCGACTTGTCCCGAAGCAGTGCTCAGAGGAAGCAGTGCTTAGAGCTTGCCCTGCGCCTTGAGCGACAGGTACTTGTCCGCGAGCGCGGGGGCGAATTCGGCCGGCACCGCGTCGACGACCTCGACGCCGATGCGGTCGAGCTCGGCCGCGGTGCCGCGGCGGACGCTGAGGGCCAGCTCCGAGGAGGCCGCGGCGAAGACCGCGTTGGCCGTTCCGCGGCCTGCGGCCATCTCCGCGATGCGGGGGTCGGCCACTGAGGCCACGATCACCGTGTGCCGGCGGGCCAGCTGCTTGAGCTCCGGCAGCAGGCCTTCGTGGATGGCGGCGGCGTCCAGACTCGTCAGCAGCACGATCAGGGAGCGATGACGCACCTGCGCGAGGAGCTGGCGGGTCAGGCCGCTGCCGTCGAGCTCGACGAGGGCCGGTTCGAGTCCGGACATGGCGTCGCTGAAGAGCGCGAGCGTGCGGCCGGGGAGGGCGCCGGTGACGGAGGCGCGCAGATCCTGGTCGTAGGCCAGCAGATCCACGCGGTCGCCGGCCCGGGTGGCGAGGGCCGTGAGCAGGAGTGCGGCGTCGATCGCCGAGTCCAGCTTCGGCTCGTCGCCGACGCGGCCGGCGGAGGTGCGACCGGTGTCCAGCGCGATGACCACATGGCGGTCGCGTTCCGGGCGCCACGTGCGCACGACGACGTCGTTGCGGCGGGCGGTGGCTCGCCAGTCGATCGAGCGCACGTCGTCGCCGATCACGTACTCGCGCAGGGAGTCGAACTCGCTGCCCTGGCCGCGCACCAGCACCGATGTGGCGCCGTCGGTCTCCCGCAGGTGCCTGAGCCGCGACGGCAGATGCCTGCGGCTGTGGAACGGCGGCAGCACCCGCAGCCGCCACGGGACCTCGTGCGAGACCTGACGTCCCGCCAGGCCGAAGGGGCCGAAGGTGCGGACCGTCACCAGGTCCGGGTGGCGGTCGCCACGTCGCGTCGGGGTGAGCAGGGTTTCGACCCGCTGCTCGGCTCCCGGGGCCAGGTCCAGCGTGTGGCGCGGCTCGATCGGCAGTCGCCCGGGCGGGGGCGAGGCGGCAGAGCTGCCCGCGTTGGCGGCGGCGGTGCTGCCGGCGCTCGGCGTCCAGGCGTCGCGCAGCACGCCCTGGAGCGGGCGCCGGCCGGTGTTGCGCACCAGCAGCGTGGTGCGCGCCTGCGCGCCCAGACGGACCGTCACATCGCCGGTGCGTTCGAACTCGAGGTCCTGCGGCCGGCCGCACTGGATCAGGTCCAGCGTGATTCCGAAGCCCAGCACCGCTTCGAACGCCGCGATGCACAGCAGACCGGGCACGTGCATCAGGCCTGAGCCCGCGCCGATGAGGACGCTGCCGCAACCGGCTGCGAGGCCGGCCCGGCCGGTGAGCACGATGCTGCGCACGGCGTGCCGGGCGGACTCGGCAGTGGTGCCGGAAGCCGGAGTGAGCGCCGGCGACGGTGCCAACGGGAGGAGCGCGGTCGGGGCGACAGGCGCGGCGGTGGACGGCCACGCGCCGCCTTGGAGCTGGAGGGTAGGCGCGAGCACCGGCCCCGGCACCTGTGTGGCCGGAGCCTGGACCGGCTTGCCCGTACCGCGCCTGCTGCCCATGATCACCGCGGGACGACCACGGCGCCGAGGATCGAATCGAGCACCGAGTCGGCCGAGACGCCCTCGAGCTCCATCTCCGGGCGCAGCCGGACGCGGTGCCGCATCACCGGCTTCGCCAGCGACTTCACGTCATCGGGGGTCACGTAGTCGCGGCCGGAGAGCCACGCCCAGGCCCGCGAGGCCTGCAGCAGCGCGGTCGCGCCACGGGGCGAGACGCCGACCTCGAACGCGGCCGAGCTGCGGGTGGCGCGGACCAGGTCGGCGATGTAGCCCAGGACCTCCTGCGCCGCCGTCACCTTGCGCACGGCCGCCCTGGCCACGGCCAGTTCCTCGGGGCCGGCCACCGCGCGCACGCCCGCCGCCGCGAGGTCGCGCGGGTCGAAGCCCTGGGCGTGCCGCTGGAGCACCGCGATCTCCTCGTCCCGGGTCGGGAGCGGGAGCACGAGCTTGAGCAGGAACCGGTCGAGCTGCGCCTCCGGCAGCGGATAGGTGCCCTCGAACTCGAGCGGGTTCTGCGTAGCGGCGACGAGGAACGGGGTGGGCAGCGGACGGGACTCGCCGTCCGCCGAGACCTGCCGCTCCTCCATCGCCTCGAGCAGCGCCGCCTGCGTCTTCGGCGGCGTGCGGTTGATCTCGTCCGCGAGCAGGAGGTTGGTGAACACCGGGCCCTCGCGGAAGGAGAACTCCGCGGTCCGCGCGTCGTAGACCAGCGAGCCGGTGATGTCGCCCGGCATCAGGTCCGGCGTGAACTGGACTCGCTTGGTGTCCAGGGAGATCGAGGCGGACAGCGCGCGCACCAGGAGGGTCTTGGCGACCCCGGGCACGCCCTCGAGCAGCACGTGCCCCTGCGAGAGCAGCGCGATCACCATGCCGGTGACGGCGGCGTCCTGGCCCACGACGGCCTTGGCCACCTCCGCCCGGACGGCGCGCAGCGCTTGGAGCGCCGCGGCCGACTCGGCGGAAGGGGCCGGGGCGACCGGCGTGGCCGGCAGCGTGGCGTCGTAGGGCTGCGCCTGCTGCGGGACCGCCTGCGCCGTCATCGGCTGCGGCGGTGCGGCCGGCTGCTGCTGGGGTATCCCGGGGACGCCGTCGCTCACCGGCGTGACATGTGTGGCTCCGGACTCGCTCACCGCGACCGGACCTCCTGTTCCAATCGGTCGAGCTGGTCGGTCAGCCGCACCAGTTCTGCTTCGGTCTGCGGCACGGCGCCCGCGAGGACGGCGTGCACCTCCTCGGGTGTGCGCCCCAGCCGTGCCGCCAGCGGCGCCACCAGGGTCTGCGGAGCTCGGCCCGCCGGCCCGGCCGGCAGGCCGAGCAGCGGCGCGATCCGGCGGGCGGTGGCTGCTCGCAGCAGTGCGGCCGCGCGGCCGTGCGCGGCCGCCCTGCGGTAGAGATTCGCGTGGCCCTCGACCGTCTCGGCCGCGCGGACCCGCACCGGCAGGGCCTCGCCCACCAGCCGGCCCATCCGCCGGGCCCGCCAATAGGCCAGGGCCGCGGCCGCGATCGCCAACTGCAGCACCGCCCACCAGATCCAGTGCGGCAGCAGGGAGTTCACCTGGCGCGCATTCGCGCTCCCTGGAGGGGGAACCGGGGTTGCGGTCGGGTTGCCGTTGCCGTAAGGGTTCTGCGTGCTCGGCTGGCCGTCGCCGCCGCAGGCCGTGCTGCAGCCGAGGTTCGGATCCTCGGTGAACGAGGTGGCCAGCCAGACCAGTTCGCTGTGCGCGCCGAACAGCGACAGCGCCAGGGCCGCGTCGCCGTCGTCGGCCAGGTACTGGTCCTCCGTGAATGTGGTGCTGCCGAGCACGACGACGTCGCCACCGGTATCGCTGTCGTTCGCCGTGACCATCATGGCCCCGCGCCCGCCGCCATCAGCCTCGACGTCGTAGCAGCCGGTCACGTCGGTCGCGAAGTCCGAACCCGCCGGCGTGTCGTCGGCGGGCGGACTGGCGGACGGGCTCGCCGACGCCGTCGTCCCGTCGGCACCGCCGATGGAGAAGTACTCGGTGGTGCCGGGCGCGCGGACCGATCCGGCCGTGGCCGCGTCGGTCTGGTCGCAGGACGGATCGAGCTGCCCCGCGTTCTGCTCGGCGTCGTGCGTCGTGCCGGCCGGCCTCACCCCGGGCGCGAAGGCCGCGAGCACCGCCGGATCGTCGGTCAGGATGACGACCCGGCCCCAGTCGCCCGTGGCCAACTCCGCGATCTCGAACGGTTCCAGCGCGACCTCGTCGCCGTCGATGACGAGGGTGGCGTCCGGATTCCCGTAGGAGATGACCTCGTCCACATCCTCGGCGGTGTCGTACTCGACGCCGTTGCGAATCAGGATATTGAGCATCGCGTCGTTGCTGGTCGGGTCGATCAGCGTGCTGGAATCCGCGCGGGCCACCGCGCTCGGGCCGAGCGCGAGCGCGGCCGCGGCCAGCACCAGCGCGGCCCGGGAACCCTTGCCCCGCAGGCTCATCGGCTCACCGCCTGGGCGGCGCCGGTGCTCACGGCCTGGTCGACGCCGCTGATCACGGCGTAGCCCTCAGGCGTGCCGGAGTACTCGCCGTATTCGACCTCGTCGAAAGCGCGCGCGGCTTCGCGCAGCGCGTCGGCGTGCTCGGGCAGCAGCAGGCCGGCGTCTCGGGCGGCCTCGTCGGCGGTGCGGTCGCGGCGCTCCGGCAGCAGGCCCCGTTCGTCGAGCACCGCGATGACCGCGCGGAAGCGCTCGCGGATGGCCTCCTGCCAGTCTGCTTCGCCGGCGGCCTGCTCGGCTTGGTGCCGGTGCAAGGCGGCCCCGGTCAACGGGATCACGATCGGCGCCGCAGGATGCTTCGACTTCTGCTTCGCCTTGTCCGGGGTCTTCTCCTCGCCGGTCTTCTTCTCGTCCTTGTCCCGGCCCCATCGCGGCATGCCGACCTTGCGCAGAATCAGCAGCAGTGCCACCCCGAAGACGATGATGAGCACGATCACCAGCACCGTGGTCGTGCCGGAGGAGGCGTGGTGCGCCGCGGCCTGGGTCGGCGTGGGCGTCGGCGTCGGATGCGGCGGAGTGGAGGCCTGGCTCGGCGACGGCGAAGGGGACGGCGAGAGGTGGTACTTGCCCTGCGCCAGCTCCTGCTGGGCCATCTTCTGGGCCTGCTGCCGGCTGGGTGTCATCGGCGCGTCGGCGCGCAGCGCGTTCACGTGTTCGGGCCTCCGCCCGTCCGCCGCGGTGCGTTCTGCGCGAGTCGCGCCCAGGCGATGCGGATGTCGAGTCCCTCCCGGCGGAAACGGCGGTCCACGTACAGCAGCACGGCCGTCGCGGACCGGTACGGCGTGGTCAGCAACAGGGTCACCAGGTATATCAAGGCGTAGAGCAGCAGCCACCAGCTGAAGCCGGGGCTGCCGGGCAGGCCGGCGAACTGCCCGCCGACACCGTAGGTCTCGCGCAGCTCCCTGCCGCAGAAGTCCAGCGCCGCGGTCGCGAGCGCGACGATGAACAGCGCGAGCAGGCAGGTCCAGCCCGCCCGGACCACGCCCTGCCGGGCCAGCCGGCGCGACCGGCGCAGCGCCGCCCGCACGCCGACGCCCTCCAGCGTCGAGGCCGGCGCCGCGACCGCGGTCGTGGCGGTGACCAGGAAGCAGGGCACGCCGAGGAAGATGGCGATCATCGCGAGCCAGCCCCCCGCCGCCATGCCCGGATGCACCGCGGTGGCCCGGCTGAGCAGGGCGAGCGCGGCGACGAGGGCGATCCGCGGCAGCGAGGTGATCAGCGCGAGCGTCCACAGCCGGGCGACCCGGCCGCGCAGCAAGGCGCGCAGTGCCGACGCGTCGGCCGGCTCGGCGTCGACGTACGCCTTGACCGACGGGGCGAACAAGCCGGCCACGATGGTGGCGGCGAAGCCGGAGCAGACCACTGCGATGAGGATCTCGGTGGTGGTCAGGCAGAATTTCTCACTCCCGCTGGGGGCGAGGTGGAACTCGTTCTGGCCGTCGAAGTCCACCGTGCTCCACATCGGGTGGGCCCGCACGGCCGAGGCCACGACCCGGTTGACCCACCAGGTCAGCGCGAAGGCGAGGGCGCCGAACCCGGAGACGACCAGGCCCGCGCGCACCAGCAGGAACCGGGGCACGCTCGGCACCGCGGCCACCGCGCCGTCGATCAGCTCCAGCACGGTCATCGGGCGAAGCGGGATGGGCCGCTGCCGGAACTCCCGGCGCCGGGCCGGCCGCAGCGAAGCCCGGTCCGTCGAGGCGGCGGCGCCGGCGGCCGGCGCCGCGAGCCCCGAGGGGTCGGCGGAGGCCCGGATCCCGGCCGTCGCGGAGGCGGACGGCGAGGCCCACGGCCTGGCCGCCTCGGTTCCCGGAGTCTCGGGCAATTCCCCACCCTCAGCACGCGATTCGTCGAACTCCACGCGGTGTCTCCCGCAACCGCGTAGGGTGCAGATTCTGTCATGCCAGGTGGAGACAAATCCACTGAGTGAGACCGCCGATCGCGACCGATCCGAGTCCCCGGGGACCTTGTCGACTACGCGAACTAGGTGTGAAGTTGTCGCTGTATGCGAGGATGTCCGAGTAACCGTGTGGAAGGAGCGAACCCCGCATGAAGGGTCGCGTGCTGATCGTCGACGACGAC
This sequence comes from Actinospica robiniae DSM 44927, assembly GCF_000504285.1. Taxonomy (NCBI): domain Bacteria; kingdom Bacillati; phylum Actinomycetota; class Actinomycetes; order Catenulisporales; family Actinospicaceae; genus Actinospica; species Actinospica robiniae. The sequence goes on from NZ_KI632511.1 coordinate 6,366,485, forward strand.
ACGGCGTTGGCGGAGATGTTGGGCATCGTCCTGCGTGGCGAGGGCTTCGAGACCGCCGCGGTCGCCGACGGGGACCGCGCGTTCAGCGCCTTCCGGGAGTTCAAGCCGGACCTCGTGCTGCTGGACCTGATGCTGCCCGGCCGGGACGGGATCGACGTGGCCCGGCAGATCCGGGCCGAGTCCGGGGTGCCCATCGTCATGCTGACCGCGAAGAGCGACACGGTGGACGTGGTGGTCGGGCTCGAGTCCGGCGCGGACGACTACGTGATCAAGCCGTTCAAGCCGAAGGAGCTGGTGGCGCGGGTGCGCGCGCGGCTGCGCCGGGCGGACGAGCCGAAGCCGGAGACCCTGGCTATCGGCGACCTGACCATCGACGTGGCCGGGCACTCGGTCAAGCGCGGCGGCGAGCCGATCGCGCTGACCCCGCTGGAGTTCGACCTGCTGGTCGCCCTCGCCCGCAAGCCGTGGCAGGTCTTCACCCGCGAGGTGCTGCTCGAGCAGGTCTGGGGCTACCGGCACGCGGCCGACACCCGGCTGGTGAACGTGCACGTCCAGCGGCTGCGCTCGAAGATCGAGCACGACCCGGAGAAGCCGGAGATCGTCATCACGGTCCGCGGTGTCGGGTACAAGGCCGGTCCGGCCTGAGCGGCGCAGCGCGGACGCGATGCGTGATGGGGAACGACGCGATGGGTGACTGCTGATCATGGCGCTGAGGTTGCGCCGGTGGGGCGCGGCCGCGCTGCGCTTCCCCGGCCGGGTGCGCTTCCACTGGCGCCGCTCCCTGCAGTTCCGGGTGGTGGCGGTGACGATGGTGCTCTCCGTCATCGTCGCCGTCGGGCTCGGCGAGTACGTGGCCGACCGGGTCGCCCGCGGGCTGGAGTCGACCCGGCTGACCGTGGCCGCCGGGGTGGCCGAGTCCGGCTTCTCCCAGGCGCAGGCCCAGCTGACGAACATGAGCACCGCGACCAGCAGCGGGAACGTCGACTCCGAGGTGCGCGCGCTGACCAACCAGCTCAACCGGGGGTCGGCCGGCGGTCAGCTCTACCAGGTCGCGGTGGAACTGGTCACCGACAAGAACGCGCCCGAGTTCCAGAAGGGGCTGCCCCCCTTCGACGCGTCCACGCTGCCGACCACGCTGCGCAACCAGCTCAAGGCGCCCGGCAACGCCAACCAGACCTTCCAGGAGTACGCGGTCCTGCAGGAGAACGGCCAGGACGTGCCGTCGGTCGTCTTCGCCAAGCGGGTGTCGGTCAACTCCGGGGCCACCGCGGACATCTACTACGCCTTCCCGCTGGCCCAGGACCAGCAGACGCTGAACCTGGTCGAGGAGTCGCTCGCGCTGGCCGGGCTGATCCTGGTGCTCGCGGTGGCCGGGATCGCCTGGTTCGTCACCCGGCAGGTGGTGGTGCCGGTGCGGATGGCCGCGACCATCGCCGAGCGGCTGGCCGCCGGGCGCCTGGACGAGCAGATGCGGGTGCGCGGGGAGGACGACCTGGCCTCGCTGGCCACGTCCTTCAACAAGATGGCGATGAACCTGCAGAGCCAGATCCGGCGGCTCGAGGAGCTCTCCCGGATGCAGCGCCGGTTCGTCTCGGACGTCTCGCACGAGCTGCGCACCCCGCTGACCACGGTGCGGATGGCCGCCGACGTGATCCACGACGAGCGCGAGAGCTTCGACCCGACCGTGGCCCGCTCGGCCGAGCTGCTCCAGACCCAGCTCGACCGGTTCGAGGAGCTGCTGGCGGACCTGCTGGAGATCAGCCGCTTCGACGCCGGCGCCGCGGTGCTCGACGCCGAACCGGTGGACCTGCGGCTGCTGTGCCAGAAGGTGGTGGACACGGCCGCGCCGCTGGCCGAGCGCAAGGGCAGCCGGGTGGTCACCCGCTTCCCGGAGGACCCGGCGGTGGCCGAGGTGGACACCCGCCGGATCGACCGGATCCTGCGCAACCTGGTGGTCAACGCGATCGAGCACGGCGAGGGCAAGGACGTGGTCGTCACCGTCGCGGGGGACGAGGACGCGGTCGCGGTGAGCGTGCGCGACTACGGTGTGGGGCTGCGCCCCGGCGAGTCCTCGCTGGTGTTCAACCGGTTCTGGCGGGCCGACCCGGCCCGGGCCCGGACCACCGGCGGGACGGGCCTCGGCCTGTCCATCGCGCTCGAGGACGCCAAGCTGCACCGCGGCTGGCTGCAGGCCTGGGGCGAGCCGGGCGGGGGCACCCAGTTCCGGCTGACCGTGCCGCGCACGGTGGGCACCGAGCTGCTGCACTCGCCGATCCGGCTGGAGCCGGAGGACTCGCAGCACCATCAGCGGCACCGCCGGCTGCCGCCGGCCTCGTCGCAGACCCGCGGGCTGGTGCGCACGACCGCGGCGCAGCCCTCGGCGCTCGCGAGCTCGGCCTCCCGGCTGGAGCTGACCACGAGCACCTTCGTGCTGCCCGGCCTGGACCCGGAGCCGGACGAGGCGCGGCCGCCGGCCCCGCCGGCCGCGGATCAGGACAGCACCGCCGGCGACGAGGCCGGGCGGGCGCACGACGAGGGGGAACACGGGTGATGACCGGGCGCGGCCTCGGACGGCCGCTGCGGGTGGCCGCGCTCGGCGCGCTGGCGGCGTGCACGGCCGGCTGTGTGGGCCTGCAGACGAGCGGGCCGGTCACTCCGGTGACGCAGGCGGACCTCGGCGGCTCGGACGTGCGCACGCTGCCCTCGCCGCCGTTCCCGGGGGAGCAGCCGAGCGCGATCGTCGCCGCCTTCCTGCAGTCGGCGGCCAGCGGGTCGGAGAACCTCGCCACCACCGACGCCTATCTGACCGGCTCCGCCGTGCAGGAGTGGAAGCAGGACCAGGACAACGTCCTCGTGCTCGCCGACGGCAGCCAGGGTTCGGCGAACCCGGGCGGCTCGGTCTCCGACGACGTGACGTTCGCGACCGAGACCTTCACCGGGGACCTCGTCGGCACGCTGGACGAGAACCAGCAGTACCAGGCGCAGGCGGTCGCCATGCAGTACACCTTCGAGCTGACGAAGACGAAGCAGGGCTTCCGGATATCCCATCTGCCCGACGATTTCGGCGTGGTGGTCCAGCAGAACGATTTCGTCTCCGAATACGCCCTGCAGGACATCTACTTCGGCAACGCGGCGCTCAACAACACCAAGCTGATCCCGACTCAGGTGTACCTGCCCGCGAGCGACACCGATCTGGTCGCCGCGAACAAGCTCACCGATCTGGAGCTGCTCGGCGTGCCGGCCCGCCTCGGGTCGGCGGCGAGCAGCGGCGTGGGCAAGGCGGTGCGCAAGGGCTCCGTGCAGTTCGAGGCCGACGACACGATCCAGGTGACCCTGGCCGGGACGCCCTGCTCCAAGCCGCACGCGGACTGCGACCAGTTCGCCATGCAGCTGGCGGCGACCTTCAGCAACGGCCTGAGCAGCACGAAGGTGAACATGGTGCGGGTCCTCGACGCCGGGGACTCGGCGTCGGGCCAGGCGAACGCCCCCAGCGCGAGCTACGACTACGGCGTCGGCGGCCGGGCCGAGAAGGTCCCCAACGTCTACATGGTCTCCGCGGACGGCCAGGTGGAGCTGATCAGCCTCAACCCGAGCTCGACCGGGGGCACGAACGCGCCCAAGGTGGTGGCGATCGGGCCGGGCAAGACCAAGTTCGGCCACGTCGCGGTGCAGCCCGGGCAGACCCGGCTCAATCTCGCGCTGACCAGCCAGGACGGCAAGAACCTGTATCTGGTCAACCAGGTGCCCTACACCGGCGGTCTGCACGCGGTGTTCACCGGCCAGGACATCTCCTCGCTCAGCTGGGACGAGTCCGGCCACCTGTGGTTCACCGCGGTGAGCAACGGCGTCACCCAGGTCTACCGCTACAGCGACGGGAACTACTACCAGGTCCAGCTCGAGGGGCTCACCGGTGAGGTGAAGTCGGTCGCCGCCGCGCCCGACTCGGACCGGGTGGCGGTCGCCTACAGCGCCGGCGGCTCGTCCGATTCCCCCGAGTCGATCGTGATCGGCGCGGCGGCCGTCCAGCCCGACGGCACCGGGACGCTCGACCTCACCGACGCGGAGACCGTGGTCGACTCCTGGAACGACATCTCCGACTTCGGCTGGTACAACGAGGATTCGCTCGCGGTGCTGGGCACCCCGGCCACCGCGGCCTCGCTGCGGCTCTACCGGCTCTACGCCGACGGGTCGCCGGTCTACGACGCGCTGACCCAGCAGCAGGTCGAACCGAGCCCGGTCACCGACACCACGGCCATGTGCTGGAACGCCGACGGGCAGCCGATCGTCTCGACCAAGGAGGGCAAGCTCTACGAGCTGTCCGTGGAGGGACAGGACGCGCAGCCGTTGACGGACGGCCCGGTCTCCTCGCCGAGCTACTGACCCAGGCCGAGCGGCCGGCAGACTCCTGCGTCCGCGGTACCGCGACCAGGCGGGGCGCGTGGATCCGCGGCGCGCGGCGCACGTCGGCGCATCCGTGCGTGCGCTTGCGGATCGGCGCGCTCGTGGGTACTGACGTCTGCTCAGCGGCCGCCCTATCATCAGTCAGATGAGGCTCAAGAGCTGGGGACTGCTGCTGGCTGACCTGCTGCTGCCGCTGGAATGCGCGGGTTGCGGCGAGTCGAGGTCCCGATCCGGGCTGGCCGGGCTGTGCACCCTGTGCGCGCTGAGCCTGTCCGGTCCGCCGCTGCCCGCCCGGCTGCCGCGGCCGGAGGCCGGGCTGGGCCCGGTGCCGCCGGTGCACGCGCTCGCGGCGTACCTGGACCCGGTGCCGGAGATCATCATCGCGCAGAAGGAGCACGGCCGGCTCGACCTCGCCCGCCCGCTCGGCGAGGAGCTGGCCCGGGCGGCGGAGGCGGCCGCGGCCGGGGCCGACCCGCTCTGGCTGGTGCCGGTGCCCTCGACCCGCGCGGCCACGCTGCGGCGCGGCCAGGACCCGATGCTGCGGATGGCCCGGGTGGCCGCCCGGCGGCTGCGCGAGTCCGGCCGCAGCGCCGCGGTGCTGCCCGCGCTCACCCACCGGCGCAAGGTGGCCGACCAGGCCGGGCTCGGCCGCCGGGCGCGGGCCGAGAACCTGGCCGGCGCGCTCGCCGTGCGCGGGGGCAGCGCGCGGCTGCTCGGGGAGCGGGCCGTGGTGCTCCTGGACGACGTGGTCACCAGCGGGGCGACGCTGGCCGAGGCGGCCCGGGCGCTGAGCGCGGCCGGGAGCACGCCGGTGGGCGCCGCGGTGCTGGCCGCGTCCCGGTTGCGCCAGAGCCCGTCGCGGTGAACGCTGGGTGTATCTCATCTTTCACCCGCGTGGATGAGCGGGAGCCGCTTGGCTCTACCGTATGCGGGCCCAGGGGATTAGTTTCCTGAATACGAGGAAACACGATCAGCCAGGGGCGGCCCGCGGGGCCGCGCTACCCGAACCGATCCGCTCTAAACGAGAGGCTTCTATCCCCGCATTTCCATTCATCCGCGGATGGTTCGGGCGTATGGTCGATCAAGCCTGACGGAACGAGCGAGAGGGATGCACCCGTGGAGATCGTCGTGAAGGGTCGCAAGGCTGAGGTGACCGACAGGTTCCGCAAGCACGTCGAGGAGAAGCTCAGCCGGGTCGAGCGCTACGACCACAAGGTGATCAGCCTCGACGTCGAACTCTCGAAGGAGCGCAACCCCCGTCAGAACGGCCGCTCGGAGCGGGTCGAGCTCACCATGCGCACCCGCGGGCCGGTGATCCGTGCGGAGGCCTGCGCCCAGGACGCCTACGCCGCGCTGGACATGGCCGTCGGCAAGCTCGAGGCGCGGATGCGCCGGGCCGCCGACCGGCGCCGGGTGCACCACGGCCGGCGCAGCCCGGTCTCGGTGGCGGTGGCCACCGCGGATCTGGCCGGGCCCGAGGCCGGCGACTTCCTGCCGCCGAGCGAGACCCGGGTGGGCGGGCACGAGCGGCACATGGTCGGCTCGATCGAGGTCGAGGGCGAGGGGCCGCTGGTGGTGCGGGAGAAGACCCACGCGGCCCGGCCGATGGCCCTGGACCAGGCGCTCTACGAGATGGAGCTGGTCGGCCACGACTTCTTCCTGTTCGTGGACTCGGAGAGCAAACTGCCCTCGGTGGTCTACCGCAGGCGCGGCTACGACTACGGCGTGATCCGTCTCGACGAGGACGCGTCCCACTACAGCCAGTACGAGGCGGAACTCGGCCGGGCCGCGGCCTGACCCCGCCGATCCGGTAGAGTGATCCGCCCGCTCGCGGCCCCGCGCGTGCAAGTGTGCGTATGCACGTCGCGCGGAGGGCTATTATCAGGAGTCATCGACCCCAGACGATGATGGTCCGACTACGCGGTGTGTCCGGTCGAGTTCCGGCCGGACACACGGCGAGCGGTGGAGTCCGAGGGAGGGGCTTGGATGACCGGGACTCGGCCAGGGCCCGCGGTGCCGGCGCAGCGCGGAGACGACGAACCGATCAGGGTTCTGCTGGTGGACGACCACGCGCTGTTGCGCCGGGGGCTGGACATCGTGCTGCAGACCGAGCCGGACATCGCCGTGGTCGGCGAGGCGGCGGACGGCAGCGAGGCGGTGGCCAAGGCGGCCGAGCTGCTGCCGGACCTGGTGCTGCTCGACGTCAAGATGCCCTCGCGCGACGGGATCGGCGGCGGGATCCAGGCCGCCGCGGCGATCAAGGAGGTCGCCCCGTCCACCCGGATCGTCATGCTCACCATGAGCGAGGAAGAGGACGACCTCTACCAGGCGATCAAGGCCGGGGCGTCGGGCTACCTGCTCAAGGGCATCGCCCCACACGAGATCGCCGACTCGATCCGCGCCGTGGTCGGCGGCCAGTCGCTGATCTCCCCGCCCATGGCGGCGAAGCTGCTGACCGAGTTCGCCACCATGGTGCGCCACGGCGAGGACCGCAAGAACCCGGGCCCGCCGGCGCCGCGGCTGACCGACCGCGAGCTCGAGGTGCTCAAGCTGATCGCCACCGGCGCGAACAACAGCAAGATCGCCAAGACCCTGTTCATCAGCGAGAACACGGTCAAGAACCACGTGCGCAACATCCTGGAGAAGCTCCAGCTGCACTCGCGGATGGAAGCGGTCATGTACGCCGTCCGCGAGAAGATCCTCGACCTGCCCTGACCCTCCGTCAGGCGCGCCGTCCGGCCCGCGCGGCAACGCGTTGGCGGCCGGGTGCGCGCATACGGCATCATGGATCGCGATCCCTCGCCCAGGGCGGAGGAACGCGGCGATCCCGGGTCGTCTAGCGGCAGGACATCAGATTTTGGTTCTGAGTACGGAGGTTCGAATCCTCCCCCGGGAGCACCGAGGCCGTGCCCGCACACCGGCGTCGGACCCGGCGGCGGTGCGAAGCCGTGGCCTGGACGGCCTACCTGCAAGATCACGGCGGCACCCTGCGTTCACGGCCAGCCGGTAGGCTCGGCGGCGAAACCCTCGTCGACGTGGAGGCAGTCAACGTGCCCACTGAGAATCGACCCGCCGCGGTCATCGTCCTCGCCGCCGGCGGCGGTACCCGGATGAAATCGGCCACCCCCAAGGTGCTGCACGAACTGTGCGGACGGCCCCTGGTGGGCCACGTCGTGGCGGCGGCCCGGGCGCTCGAGCCGCGGGAGCTCGCGGTGGTGGTGGGCCACGGGCGCGAGCAGGTGGCCGCGTACCTGGCCGAGGCGGAGCCGGCGGTGCGGGCCGTGGTCCAGGAGGAGCAGCACGGCACCGGGCACGCCACCCGCATCGCGATGGAGGCGCTGGGCGCCGAGCAGGAGCTCGACGGCACGGTCCTGGTCGTCACCGGCGACGCTCCGCTGCTCACCCCGGCCACCCTGCGCGCGCTGCTGGCCGCGCACGAGGGCGCCGGACGCGCGGTCACCGTGCTCAGCGCGATCGTGCCGGACCCGGCCGGCTACGGCCGGATCGTGCGTGAGGACGGGGCCGTGGTCGCGATCGTCGAGCAGCGGGACGCCGACGCCGCGCAGGCCGAGATCACCGAGATCAACTCCGGGCTGTTCGCCTTCGACGCCAAGGTGCTGCGCGAGGCCCTCGGCCGGGTCCGGCGGGACAACTCGCAGGGCGAGGAGTACCTGACCGACGTGCTCGGCATCGCCGTGCAGGACGGCCTGGCCGTCGGCGCGCACGTGGTCGAGGACTGGCACGAGACCCTGGGCGTGAACGACCGGGTGCAGCTGGCCGAGATGCGCCGGCTGCTCAACCGCCGGATCAACGAGCACTGGATGCGCGAGGGCGTGTCCGTCATCGACCCGGCCACCACCTTCATCGACGTGCAGGTCACCCTCGAGCGCGACGCCGTGCTGCACCCCAACACCCAGCTGCACGGCACCACCGTGATCGGCGAGGGCGCCGAGGTCGGGCCGAACTGCACGCTCACCGACACGATCGTGGGCACCGGCGCGGTGGTCGTCAACACCACCAGCGAGGGCGCCGAGATCGGCCCGGAGGCGACCGTCGGCCCGTACACCTACCTGCGCCCCGGCACCCGGCTCGGCCTCCGCGCCAAGGCCGGCGGCTTCGTGGAGATGAAGAACGCGGAGCTCGGCGAGGGCTCGAAGGTGCCGCACCTGTCGTACGTCGGCGACACCCGCATCGGCGTCGGCTGCAACCTCGGCGCCGGCACCATCACGGCGAACTACGACGGCGTGGCCAAGCACCGCACCGAGATCGGCGACTACGTCTTCGTCGGTTCGAACAGCGTGCTGATCGCGCCGGTCAAGCTCGAGGACGGCGCGTTCGTCGCGGCCGGATCCGCGGTCAACAGCGCGGTCGGCCCCGGCGAGCTGGCCGTGGCCCGCGGCCGGCAGCGCAACATCGCCGGCTACATCGAGCGCAAGCGGCCCGGCAGCAAGGCCGCGCAGGCCGCCGCGCTCGCCCGCGAGGCCGGCCGGACCGGCTCGGCCGAGGAAGCGCCGGGCGACTGAGCCGTCCGCACCGACGCCGAACGGCGGGTGCGGGGTCCGATCCCGGCAATCGGGATGAACCCCACACCGCCGTACGGTGTCCGGCGGGGTGAGGGCCGGACAATTTCTGCGACAATAGGGCGGGGCAGATCCCTCCGTCTGGCGACGGAACGGGTGGCAGCCCCCGGTTCCACCGAATACGCCACAGGATCGGGCACAACCCGTCGAAGCCGTTAAGGGAGCATCTCGCAGTGACCGGGATCGAGGCCACCGGCCAGAAGAAACTGATGCTGTTCTCCGGCCGGGCGCATCCGGATCTGGCCGAGGCCGTGGCCGACCAGCTCGGCATAGAGCTCGCGCCGACCCAGGCCAGAGACTTCGCCAACGGCGAGATCTACGTCCGCTTCGAGGAGTCGGTGCGCGGCAGCGACGCGTTCGTGCTGCAGAGCCACGCCGCTCCGATCAACCAGTGGATCATGGAGCAGCTGATCATGGTCGACGCGCTCAAGCGCGCCTCGGCCAAGACCATCACCGTGATCATGCCGTTCTACGGCTACGCCCGGCAGGACAAGAAGCACCGCGGCCGCGAGCCGATCTCGGCCCGGCTGATGGCGGACCTGTTCAAGCAGGCGGGCGCGAACCGGCTGATGGCCATCGACCTGCACACCGACCAGATCCAGGGCTACTTCGACGGCCCGGTCGACCACCTGTGGGCGATGCCGCTGCTGGTCGACTACATCCGGGAGAACATCGACCGGGAGCGGCTGACCATCGTCTCCCCGGACGCGGGCCGGGTGAAGGTGGCGGACAAGTGGTGCGACAAGCTCGCCGCGCCGCTGGCCATCGTGCACAAGCGCCGCGACGTCAACGTGGCCAACCAGGTCTCCGTGCACGAGATCGTCGGCGACATCAAGGACCGGGTCTGCGTCCTGGTCGACGACATGATCGACACCGCCGGCACCATCTGCGCCGCCGCCGACGCGCTCTACGAGAACGGCGCGGCCGAGGTCGTCATAGTCGCCACCCACGCGGTCTTCTCCGGCCCGGCGGTGGACCGGCTCAAGAACTCCCGGGTGAGCAAGGTCATCGTCACCGACACCCTGCCGCTGCCGGACGAGCGCCGCTTCGACAAGCTCACCGTGCTCTCGGTCGCCCCGATCGTGGCCCAGGCCATCTCGGAGGTCTTCGACAACGGCTCGGTGACCTCGATGTTCGAGGGCGTCGCCTAGACCCCGCACGTTCGAGGGCGTGGCCGGGAGGCCGCGCCCGACCCGCTAGACTTTCCGCAACGCCCGGCGAGGGAGTGGCCGGCGGCGCATCCGCGCTGCCGACGGGCTCCGTGATCGACGTGCTGATCGCGCTCCAGGCGCGGACGGGGCCACCCGCCGCGCGCGGGGTCGATTCGCCAGATCGTCCAGGCTGAAACCGACCCCACCAAGGAGGCATCACCATGTCCGAGATCAAGATAAGCGCCGAGGCGCGCGAGAACTTCGGCAAGGGCGCGGCTCGCCAGCTGCGCCGCGACGGCCGCATCCCGGCCGTGCTCTACGGGCACAAGGAAGAGGTCGTGCACCTCTCCCTGCCGGAGCACGAGCTCTTCCTCGCGCTCAAGACCCCGAACGTCCTGCTGAACCTGGACTTCGGCGGCAAGAGCCAGCTGGCCATCCCGAAGGCCGTGCAGAAGGACCCGGTCCGGCGCACCCTCGAGCACGTCGACCTGCTGCTCGTGCGCCGCGGCGAGAAGGTCACCGTGGACGTGCCGGTGATCACCACCGGCGACATCGCCCCGGGCGGCCTGCTCGAGCTGGTGGCGACCTCGCTCTCGGTCGAGGCCGAGGCCACCCACATCCCGGCCTCCTTCGAGGTCTCGGTCCAGGGCCTGGAGGAGGGCCAGCAGGTCCTCGCCGGCCAGGTCTCGCTGCCCAACGGCGTCTCGCTGGTCACCGACGCCGAGGCCGTCGTCGTGCACGTGCTCACCCCGGCCGCGAACCTGGTCGAGGAGGAGCCCGCCGAGGGCGAGGCCGAAGAGGGCGCCGAGGCCGAGGGCGAAGAGGGCGAAGCGGACGCCGAGTAGTCTGCGTATTCTGCACGCATGAACGAACCCTGGTTGGTGGTCGGGCTCGGAAACCCCGGGCCCGGCTACGCCGCCACCCGGCACAACGCCGGCTTCATGGTCGTCGACCTGCTCGCCGAGCGGATGTCCGGCCGGTTCAAGGCCGGCAAGGGCGGCGCGCACGTGCTCGAGGGCCGGATCGCCGGCCAGCGGGTGGTGCTGGTCAAGCCGCAGTCCTACATGAACCTCTCCGGCGGCCCGGCCGCCGCCGCCCAGAACTTCTACAAGGTCCCGCTCGAGCAGATCGTCGTCGTGCACGACGAGCTCGACATCGACTTCGGCGCCCTGCGGCTCAAGCGCGGCGGCGGCGACGGCGGGCACAACGGGCTGAAGTCGCTCACCAAGTCCCTCGGCTCCCGCGAGTACCTGCGGGTGCGGGTCGGCATCGGCCGCCCGCCGGGCCGCCAGGACCCGGCCGACTTCGTGCTCAAGCCCTTCTCCTCCACCGAGGCCAAGGAACTCGCGCTGAACGTCGACCGGGCCGCCGACGCCGTCGAGGCGCTGCTCACCGGCCCGCTGGAGACCGCGCAGAACCGGTACCACGCGGGCGTCTGAGCCGACGCGGCGTCAGGAGCCTTCCAGGCCCAGTTGCTTGGCGTCCTGGTAGAGGCCGAGCAGTTTCGGCGAGGACCCGAACGCGGTCCACTGCGTCTTGGTCATCTCGCTGACCGCGCCGTCGATCTGAAAGGTGAGGAACTCGTTCGGGCCCTGCCAGGACTCGACCATCACCGAGGGGTTGCCGGAGCTGTTCTCGCCGATGGTGACGACGGCGTAGACGGCGTTTCCGGTGGGTGCGTCCGGGGGGTGGCTGCCGAAGCCGACGGAGTAGTAGACCCAGAACGTGATCTTCCCGTGCGGTGTGTCGATCTGGTAGTCCAGGTCCGGGTACGGGCCGCCGTTCGGGTCCGGATTCCAGGTGACCTTCTGGTCCGGATAGGGCCAGATCGACTGCAGCGTCGAGGTCGCGCTCTCCTCGAACCGGGAGAGCTGCGAGGCCGAGACCGTCGGTGTCCGGGGGCCCGAGCCGGTCGGCTGAGGTCGTGTCACCTGCCCTGGTCCGCCCGAGTCCTCGGACCCTACGGCAGCGTGGTCGGAGCCCGGATGCGCCCAGGGCGAGGCGATGGTGAGCGTGCCGACGCCGAGCACCAGCGCCGTGCTCACGCTGACGAGGGTGGCGCGCTTGGCGGCGGTGCGCCGACGGTGGACGCGCTCCACGTCGTCGAGCTGGTCGGGCAGTTCGGGCAGGTCGGCGACGGCCGTGCCCATCAGTTCGTGCAGGTCCATGGTGCTCTCCTTCTTCGTTTCAGTGCGCGACGAGTTCGGTGAACTGATCGCCGAGCAGGTTCCTGAGTTTCTCCAGGGATCTGGAGCACTGGCTTTTCACGTTGCCCTCGCTGCAGCCGAGCGCCGCCGCGGTCTGCTCGATCGTCAGGTCCTCCCAGTAGCGCAGGATCACCATCGCCCGCGGCTTGGGCGGCAGCTGCCGGAGGGCCTGAAGGATCGTCAGCCGCAGATCCGTCGTCGCGTCGTGCGCGGGGGCGTGGTGCGCCGCGGACCGGCTGCTCGCCAGCGTGTGGATCTCCGCCTCGCGCCGCAGCCGGCGCCGCTCGGACAGGAACGTGCGCACCAGCGCCGTGTGCACGTAGCCGTCGGGATTGTCCGCGTCCCGCACCCGGTTCCAGGACTTCAGCAACGCCACCAGGGTGGACTGGACCAGGTCCTGGGCCCGGTCCCGGTTGCCGCACAGCAGGTACGCGGTCCGGTAGAGCTGTTGTTGTCGCTCGCGGGCGAAGGCCGCGAAATCCTCATCCATACCCACTCTGAGCGCCCCCGGCGTGCCCGGGTTGCAGGGAGCCGATGAGAGACTGGGACGGTGAGCTACGACTACGACGCCCCCGCCTCGGCCAGACTCTTCGACCGCGCCCAGCTGGTCACCCCCGGCGGGGTCAACTCGCCGGTGCGCGCGTTCCGCGGCGTGGGCGGCACGCCCCGGTTCATGGTGTCCGGCAAGGGCGCCTACCTCACCGACGCGGACGGGCGCGAGTACGTCGACCTGGTCTGCTCCTGGGGGCCGATGATCCTCGGGCACGCGCACCCGGCCGTGCTCGAGGCGGCGGGCGCCGCGCTGGCCCACGGCACGTCCTTCGGCACGCCGAGCGAGGGCGAGGTGGCGCTGGCCGAGGAGATCACGGCCCGGATCGCGCCGGTCGAGCAGGTGCGGCTGGTCTCCTCCGGCACCGAGGCCACCATGTCCGCGATCCGGCTCGCCCGCGGCTACACGGGCCGCTCCAAGGTGGTGAAGTTCGCCGGCTGCTACCACGGCCACGTCGACGCGCTGCTCGCGGCGGCCGGCTCCGGCCTCGCGACGCTCGCCCTGCCGGACACCCCCGGGGTGACCGGCACGCAGACCGGCGACACCATCGTGCTGCCGTACAACGACCTCGACGCGGTACGGGCCGCGTTCGCCGAGCACGGTGGCGAGATCGCGTGCGTGATCACCGAGGCGGCCGCCGGGAACATGGGCGTGGTCCCGCCGCTGCCGGGCTTCAACGCGGGTCTGCGTGAGTTGTGCCACACCCACGGCGCGCTCTACATCTCCGACGAGGTGATGACCGGCTTCCGCACCTCGCGCGAGGGCTGGTTCGGCATCGACGGGGTGGTGCCGGACCTGATGACCTTCGGCAAGGTCATGGGCGGCGGCTTCCCGACCGCCGCGTTCGGCGGCCGGGCCGAGGTGATGGCCCAGCTCGCCCCGAACGGCCCGGTCTACCAGGCCGGCACGCTCTCCGGGAACCCGGTGGCCACCGCGGCGGGCCTGGCCACGCTGCGGCACTGCACCCCGGAGGTCTACACCCATCTGGAGGCGACCGCGAAGACGATCGCGTCCCTGGCCTCCGAGGCCCTCGCCCGCGAGGGCGTGGCGCACCGGGTGCAGTTCGCCGGCACCATGTTCTCGATCTTCTTCACCGACGCCGAGGTGGTGGACTACGCCACCGCGAAGACCCAGGACACCGACCGGTTCAAGGCCTTCTTCCACGCCATGCTCGCCCACGGCGTCTACCTGCCGCCGAGCGCGTTCGAGGCCTGGTTCGTCTCGGCCGCGCACGACGACGCCGCGGTGGCCCGGATCGCGGACGCGCTGCCCGCGGCGGCCCGAGCAGCCGCCGCGCACTCGTAGGATGAGCGACATGACGCAGATCGATCCCGGGGTCAAGACCGTCGTGCACGTGATGCGCCACGGCGAGGTGCACAACCCCCAGGGCATCCTCTACGGACGCCTGCCCGACTTCCACCTGTCCGAGCTCGGCCGCAAGATGGCCGAGCGCGGTGCCGAGTTCTTCGCCGAGCGCGACGTGGTGCACGTGGTCGCCTCGCCGCTGGACCGGGCGCAGGAGACCGCGGCGCCGATCGCGGCCCGGCGCGACCTCGAGGTGGCCACCGACGGCCGGCTGATCGAGGCGGCGAACTTCTTCGAGGGCAAGCGCTTCAGCGTCGGTGACGGGGTGCTCAAGAAGCCGCAGACGTGGCCCAAGCTCTACAACCCGCTGCGCCCGTCCTGGGGCGAGCCGTACAAGGAGCAGGTGGCCCGGATGCGCGCCGCGATCGAGACGGCCCGGGACAACGCGCTCGGACACGAGGCGGTGTGCGTCAGCCACCAGCTGCCGATCTGGGTCTCCCGGCTCGCCGCGGAGCACCGGCCGCTGTGGCACGACCCGCGCAAGCGGCAGTGCTCGCTGGCCTCGGTCACCTCGTTCGTGTTCGTGGGCGAGCAGCTCGTCGGGCTCGAGTACCACGAGCCCTCCGGGGACCTGCTGCCGATCAAGGCCACCAAGAAGTTCGTCGCGGGGGCCTGACGGCGGCCGCAGGGGCCCTCACCTGAGTCAGCCTGAGAACGGCTGACCCGACGGCTTCGTCCGAAATCGGCCGTGCGAGACTCTTCGCATGGTCGCATCGAACCCAGGCCGTCGGGCCGGAGCGCTCGCGCTCTCGCTGTCCGCCGCCGCAGCGCTGCTGGCCGGCTGTTCCGGCTCGGGCAGCTCCGACGGGGGCAACATCGGGTACGTCAACGTCGCCACCGGTATCACCCAGATCAAGGCGGCGGACCGGCAGGCCGCCCCCAAGCTGGCCGGCAGCACGCTGGACGGCGCCGCGTACACGACGTCGTACTCGGGGCACGTGACCGTGATCAACGTCTGGGGCTCCTGGTGCACGCCGTGCCGGGAGGAGGCCGCGAGCCTGGCCGAGACGTACCAGAAGTACGAGGGCAAGGGCGTGCAGTTCCTCGGCATCAACACCCGGGACGACAACGCCGCGGCGCTGACCTACCAGGCGCACTTCGACATCGGCTACCCCTCGCTGCAGGACCCGAACGAGACGCTGGTGCTCGACCTCAAGCAGATCATCCCGGCCACCAGCGTTCCGGCCACCGTGATCGTGGACGCGAACGGCAAGGTCGCGGTGCGCTGCCTCGGCAGCATCACCGAGCCCGAGCTCGCCAAAGAGCTCGACTACGTCCTCGGGAGCTGACCGGTGTCGTCTGTCCAGCCCCTGATCTACAGCGGCTCGCTGCTGCTCGCGGTCCCGGTGGCCGTCGCCGCCGGGGCGGTCTCCTTCGCCTCGCCGTGCGTGCTGCCGCTGGTGCCCGGCTACCTCTCCTACGTCACCGGCATGTCCGCGGTGGACGCGCAGGACCGGCAGTCGGCCGAGCGGACCGCGGCCGACGGCGAGGCCGCGGCCGGGCGGTGGTCGCGCTTCGGCGCCCGGCACCGGACGCTGCTCGGCGCGCTGCTGTTCGTGCTGGGCTTCTCCGCCGTGTTCGTCTCCGCCGGGGCCGCCTTCGGCTACGCGGGCGCGCATCTGCTGGCCCATCAGCGCGGGCTGGACATAGCCTTCGGCCTGGTCATGATCCTGATGGGGGTCTTCTTCGCCGGCCTGGTGCCGGACCGCTGGAGCTCCCTGCTGATGCGCGACGCGCGGGTGCACTACCGCCCGGCGATGGGACTGGTCGGCGCGCCGCTGCTCGGGGTGGTCTTCGGCCTCGGCTGGACCCCCTGCCTCGGGCCGACCCTGGCGGTGGTCCAGGAACTGGCGGTGGATCAGGGCACGGCCGTTCGCGGCGCGGTGCTGGCCGCGTTCTACTGCCTCGGTCTCGGCCTGCCGTTCCTGCTCACCGCGCTGCTCTTCGGCCGGGCGATGCAGGCGATCGGCTGGCTCAAGCGGCACTACACCGCGATCACCCGGCTCGGCGGCGGCATGCTCGCCCTGGTCGGACTGGCCCTGGTCAGCGGGGTCTGGCAACAGCTGATCGCGCATATGCAGAGCCTGGTGCACGGATTCAACCTGCCCCTGTGACTCCCGCGAGAGCGTAGAAGGACCGTTGGACGCGGGGATGACGAGAAGGACAGCCCAAGTGAGTGAGACAGCGCAGGAGGCCGCCGAGGCGGCCGGGCCCGAACCCGCGCCCGACGAGGGGGCGGCCGCGACCGCGCCGGCCGACCAGGCCGCCGAGGGCGGCTTCGTCGCGCCCGGCTCCGCCGAGGACGCGGCCGAGGCCCTGGCGACCGAGCGGGCGGAGAAGCTCTCCACCGCGCCGAAGGCCGACGACGCCGCCATAGCGGTGCCGCGCCTCGGCGCCCTCGGCATGGCGCGCTGGTTCTGGCGGCAGCTGACCTCCATGCGCATCGCGCTGGTGCTGCTGTTCATGCTGTCGCTGGCCGCGATCCCCGGCTCGATCCTGCCCCAGCTGAGCATCGACCCGTCCAAGGTCACCACGTTCTACCAGACGCACAAGACCTGGGCGCCGATCCTCAACGACCTGCAGCTGTTCAACGTGTTCGAGTCGACCTGGTTCGGCGCGATCTACCTGCTGCTGTTCATCTCGCTGATCGGCTGCATCGTGCCGCGCTCGTGGGCGCACTACAAGGCGATGCGCACCAGCCCGCCGGCCGCGCCGCGCAACCTCAAGCGGCTGCCGGTGCACGCCTCGTTCACCACCACCTCCGCGCCGGACGAGGTGCTCGCCCTGGCGGCGAAGCGGCTCAAGACCCGCCGGTTCAAGGCCGTGCGCGGCACCGACCGCACCGGCAACGGCTGGATCTCGGCGGAGAAGGGCTACCTGCGCGAGACCGGCAACCTGCTCTTCCACCTCTCCCTGATCGGCATCCTGGTCGGCGTGGCGATGGGCCACTTCTTCGGCTTCAAGGGCGCGGTGCTGGTCACCGAGGGCGGCGGCTTCAGCGACACGGTCGCCAACTACGACAGCCTCACCCTCGGCCCGGCCGTGGGCCCGCAGGACCTGCCGAACTTCCGCTTCACGCTGAACAAGTTCTCCGCCACCTACCAGGAGAGCGGCGACCAGTTCGCCCAGCCGCGCACCTTCGACGCCTACGTCACCCTCTACGACACGCCCGCCAGCAAGCCGAACAAGGTCGACGTCCAGGTCAACAAGCCGATCAACGTCAACGGGACGAACGTGTTCCTGGAGAGCCACGGCTACTCCCCGGTGGTCGAGGTCAAGGACGGCCAGGGTCACGTCCTGTTCGACGGGCCGCAGATCTTCCTGAGTGACGGCGACGAGTACTTCAACTCCAGCGGCGCGATCAAGGCCCCGGGCTACGGCTCGAGCAGCGGCGCCGACCTCGGCTTCTCCGGCTGGTTCCTGCCGGACGCGTTCGTGCAGACCGGCGCCATGCCGACGTCGATCTTCCCGGCGGCGGAGAACCCGATGCTGATCCTGTCCGCCTACTCCGGCGACCTGAACATGGACGGCGGCGAGGACCAGAGCGTCTACAGCCTGGACACCTCGAAGATGAAGCAGCTCGACGTGAAGTCCAAGAGCTCGAGCGCCGACTCCGGCAACGCCCTGGAACTGAAGGTGGGCGACACCGCCACCCTGCCCGGCGGGCTCGGCTCGATCACCTTCGTCGGGTACAAGCAGTGGGCGCAGTTCAACATCGCCGACGACCCGGGCCAGAAGGTGGTGCTGCCCTCGGCGGTGCTCGCCGTGCTCGGCCTGGTCGGCTCGCTCGGCATCCGCCGCCGCCGGATCTGGGTGCGGGTGACCGAGCAGGAAGACGGCACCCGCCTGGTCGAGGTGGCCGGCCTGGCCCGGACCGAGGGCGCGACGCCCACCGCCGAAGTGACCCAAACCGCGCAAGCCCTGGCCGCCGCCGTCCGGCGTCCCGTTCCCGATGGAGCCTCCGCGTGAGCATCAACGAGACATTCGCGCACTACAGCAATCTGTTCATCATCCTGGCGCTGACCATGTACGCGATCGCGTTCGTGGCCTACACCGCGGAGTGGGCCTTCGGCACGCGGTCCCGGTTCGGCCGCAAGGTCGAGCAGGTCGGCTCGAAGCAGGAGGCCCGGCTGGTGCGCCAGGCGGCGGCCCCGGCGGTGGAGTCGGTGAACGCGGCCGACGGCGGCAACGGCGTGACCGTGCTGACCCGCGCGGTGGCCGAGGACGAGGAGCCGACGATCTCCAACGGCAACCTGCGGGCCGAACTGGTCGGCCGCTTCGCCGTGATCGTCAGCGTGCTCGCGTTCGCCTTCCACTTCGCCGGCGTGCTCTGCCGCGGCCTGGCCGCGCACCGGGTGCCGTGGGCGAACATGTACGAGTTCTCCTGCGCCGCCTCGCTGGCCATGAGCCTGGCCTACGTGGTCCTGCTCGGCCTGCGCAAGAAGGTGCGCTGGCTCGGTCTGCCGGTCACCTTCATCGTGCTGATCACCCTGGGCATCGCCTGGACGCTGCTCTACACCGACGCCGAGGAACTGGTCCCGGCGCTGCACTCGTACTGGCTCTACATCCACGTCACCGCGGCTGTGATCAGCACCGGCGCCTTCGGCGTGGCCACCGTGGCGACGCTGCTCTACCTGGTCAAGGCGGCGAACGAGGAGGGCGGGCTGTCCCGGCTGACCGACGCCCTGGACCGGCTGCCGTCCTCGGTGGCGCTGGACCGCACCGCGTACCGGGTGATCGCCTTCATCTTCCCGCTGTGGACCTTCGCCATCATGGCCGGCGCGGTCTGGGCGGAGAAGGCCTGGGGCCGGTACTGGGGCTGGGACCCCAAGGAGACCTGGTCGTTCATCGTCTGGGTGGTCTACGCCGCCTACCTGCACGCGCGGGCCACGCACGGCTGGAAGGGCAAGGCCGCGGCCTACGTCGCGCTGCTGGCGTTCGCCTGCGTGCTGTTCAACTACTTCGGTGTGAACACGATGCTCACCGGCAAGCACTCCTACGCGGGACTGTAAAGGTCTGTAGACCGTTCTGTAACAACCGGGCGACGAACCCCAAATCGGGAAACCGGGGCTAATCGCCCCTCGTCTCTCTCTTCGGACATCAGGCGCGGCGGCTGAGGTACGGCCGCCGCCGCCGTGTCGGGAAGGACGAGGATCATGCACGACGGCGGTTCGGAGACCGAGGAGTTGTGGAACCCGCCGCCTGAGGGCCAGGTCAACAGGGAACTGGACCTGGACGAGCTGGGCGGCGGCGGGCGCCGCCGCGGGCGCGGGCGGACCGGCGGCTCACCCTCGCGCCGGCGCAAGATCCTGAAGTGGACCGCGATCGGCACCGCCGCGGTCGTGGCCGTGGTGGCCGGCCTCGGCACCTACCTGGTGCTGCACCTCGACGGGAACATCAAGCACACCGCGCTGCTGCCGACCGGGATCACCCAGTCCTCCGAGGCCCCGGACAAGTTCGGCGACACCGCCATGAACATCCTGGTCATCGGCACGGACGCGCGGGTGAGCGCGGCGGACTGCTCGCTCGGCGGGGACTGCTCGAGCAGCGGCAGCGGGAACTCGGACGTGATGATGGTCGTGCACCTCGCGGCCGACCGGTCCAACTCGACCATCATGTCCATACCCCGGGACACCATGACCCAGGTCCCCGACTGCGGCTCGAACAAGTCGTACTACGGGATGATCAACTCCTCGATGCAGTACGGCGCCTCCTGCACCGTCGCCACCGTGAACAAGCTCACCGGCCTGACCATCGACCACTACATGGAGGTCGACTTCGAGGGCGTCGTGAACATGTCCGACGCGCTCGGCGGCGTCCCGGTGTGCGTGAGCGACTCGATGTACGACAAGGACTCGGGCCTGCGGCTGAACGCCGGCACCACGGTGGTCAAGGGCAAGCAGGCGCTGGAGTTCGTGCGCACCCGGCACGGCTTCTACGACGGCTCCGACCTCGGCCGCGAGAAGGCGCAGCACATCTTCCTGTCCGACATGATCCGGCAGCTGCGCTCCGAGGCCTCGCTCACCAACCTGGGCAACCTCTACTCCATAGCCAACGCGGCGACCAAGTCGCTGCAGGTGGACAACGGACTGGCCGGGGTGACCAACCTGATCAGCCTGTTCAACACCATGAACAAGGTCCCGACCGACCGGGTCACCTTCGTCACCATGCCCTGGGAGCTCGACCCGGCCAACACCGAGCGGGTGATCCCGGAGCAGGCCCAGGCCGAGAAGATGTTCAGCAACATCAAGAACGACGTCGCCTACTCCGGCACCAAGAGCGCCGACTCCGCCACCTCGAGCCCCGGGACCGACAGCGCCACGCCCGATTCCGGCAGCGCCTCGGACGTGGTCACCTCGCAGGTGCACGCGCGGATCCTGAACAGCACCGGCGTCTCCGGCCGCGCCGCCGACCTGACCGAGGCGCTGACCTCGGCCGGCTTCAGCTCGGCCGACCTGTCCACCGGCAACATCGCCTCGACCGCGAAGACCGTGGTCTACTACCCGTCCAACCGGGCCGACTCCGCCGCGGCGGTGGCCGACGCGCTGGGCATCCCCAGCACGGACCTGGTGAAGTCGAGCTCGTACTCCGAGGTGACGGTCGTCGTCGGCACGGACTGGAGCACCGGCACGAGCTACCCGGCGAGCGGCGGCGGCGCGTCGGCGACGTCCGCGGCCAGCGCGCCGTCCGAGTCCTCGGCCCTGAACGCCGCCACCACCGGCCAGTGCGTGCAGGTCGCCTCCAACGACATCGTGCACTGACCCGGTAGGGGCCGGGCGTCGGCGGCCGACCGGGACGCTACGATCGGCCCCATGCACGTCCTGCTGAGTTTCGCCGCCTCCCTGGACGGCTTCCTCGACGACGCCTCGCCGAACCGGCTGCTCCTGTCCAACCCGGCGGACTTCGACCGGGTGGACGCCGTCCGGGCCGAATGCGACGCGATCCTCGTCGGGGCGGGCACCGTCCGCGCAGACGACCCGCGGCTGCTGGTGCGCTCGGCCGAGCGGCGGGCCGCGCGGGTGGCCAGGGGCCTGCCGCCGAGCCCGCTGCGGGTGGTGCTCGGCGGAGCCGGCGGGATCGATCCCGGCGCCGCGGTGCTGACGGTTCCGGGCGCCGAGACCGTGGTGATCGAGGGCCGTCCGGAGCCGCGCGCGGTGCTGGCCGAGCTCGAGCGGCGCGGTGTACGACGTCTGATGGTCGAGGGCGGATCCGCCGTGCTCGCCGCGTTTCTGGCCGCGGACCTCGTCGACGAGATCCAGCTCGCCTCGGCGCCCTTCCTGATCGGCGACGCCGTCGCGCCGCGCGCGTTCGGGCTGCCCGGCGCCGCCGTGTTCCCGCAGAGCCCGTCCCGCCGGATGATCCTGGCCGAGTCGCGCGCCCTCGGCGACGTGCAGTACTCGCGTTATCTGGTGCGCCGCGGCCATTCCGACGAGGAACTGCTGCGGCTGACCGTCGAGCTCTCCCGTTCCTGCCCGCCGGTGCTCAGGGCTTATTCGGTCGGCGCGATCATCGCGGCGCCGGACGGCACCGTGCTCAGTACCGGATACTCGCGCGAACCGCTCTACGGGCTCGGCGATCCGTCAGCCAACCACGCCGAAGAAGTGGCCATCGCCAAGCTGGGGCACGACGATCCGCGGCTGCGCACCGCGACGATCTACAGTTCGCTCGAACCCTGTTCCCCGCGCGCCTCACGCCCCGTCAGCTGCAGCGACCACATCCTCGCGGCCGGCATCCCCAGGGTCGTGCTGGCCTGGCGCGAACCGGCCCTGCTCGCCGTGTGCGACGGCGCAGAAAGGCTGCGGGCCGCCGGGGTGGAGGTGGTCGAGCCGGAAGGCTTCGCCGCCGCCGTCGGCGAGGTAAACAGGGTCGTTCTGTCTCAGGATTGAACATACTGAATAACAACTCGGACACACATCAACCTGAGGCCCTGGCTAGGCGTCATGTCATCGGGCTACAACCCCGGTGAGACCTGCTTGAGGGGCAGGGCCGCCGTCAGCGCAGGGAGAGCGCAGTGTCCGCATTCCGCCGTTCCATCCCGTTCATCGCCGGAGGCGTCCTGCTCGCCGCCTCCGCGTTCGCCGCCTCCGGATGCTCGGCCACGGCCGAAGCCGAACCCGTCGCGCACGCCGCGGGGGCCACCGCCGCGGCCACCACCACCACGTCCGCCGCGTCGCCGTCCGCGTCGCCGTCCGCGTCGCCGTCCGCGTCGCCGTCCGCGTCGCCGTCCGCCTCGCCGGCCGCGACCTCGGCGAGCCCGTCGCCGTCCGACTCCCCGTCGGCCTCTAAGTCCAGCGCCGCCGCCACGCCCTCGACCACCCCGAAGAGCAAGCCGTCGACCGAGTCCGCGGCCGACGTCCTCGCCGCGAAGAACGCCGCGCTCAAGCGCGAAGGAGTGCCCTGCGACGCGACCGCTATAGCCTGCGTCTCGCTGTCCAAGCAGGAGGCCTGGCTGCTCAAGGACGGCAAGGTCGTCTACGGCCCGGTCAAGGTCGCCACCGGCCGCGCCAGCCTGCCCACGCCGGCCGGGGACTTCAAGGTCTACTACAAGGTGGTGGACGGCTGGTCGACCACCTACAGCGCCCCGATGCCCTACAGCGTCTTCTTCTACAAGGGCGACGCCTTCCACGAGGACCCGGTCACCGTGCGTTCCCACGGCTGCGTCCACCTGTCGCTGACGCACGCCGAGTACTTCTACAAGTTCCTGCACCTCGGGGACAAGGTGGAAGTCCGGTCCTGACAGTCGACCGGGGCGGTGGATACTTGTCGACATGGCCTATGAAGATCTCCGCTCGTTTCTCAAGGCCCTCGAGAAGGAGGGCGAGCTGCGCCGGGTGAAGGCGGAGGTCGACCCCTACCTCGAGATCGGCGAGATCACCGACCGGGTGCAGAAGCACCGGCCGGCCGGGCAGCTCGGACCGGCGCTGCTGTTCGAGAACGTCAAGGGCTCGAAGCTGCCGCTCGCCATGAACGTCTTCGGGAGCGAGCGGCGGCTGTGCCTCGCCCTCGGGCTGCAGAGCCTGGACGAGATCGGCGACCGGATCGCCGGTCTGCTCAAGCCGGAGATGCCGCACGGCGTCTCCGGCTTCAAGGACGCGCTGGGCAAGGCGGCGCAGCTGCGCACCGTGCCGCCGAAGAAGGTGCGCACCGCGCCGTGCCAGGAGATCGTGCTCAGCGGCGACGAGGTCGACCTGGACCTGCTGCCCGCGCTGCACACCTGGCCGCAGGACGGCGGCGCGTTCTTCAACCTGGGCCTGACCCACACCAAGCACCCGGAGACCGGCCAGCGCAACCTGGGCCTGTACCGCCTGCAGCGCCACGACGCGCGCACGGTCGGCATGCACTGGCAGATCCACAAGGACTCCACCAACCACTACGCCGTCGCGCAGCGCCGCGGCGAGCGGCTGCCGGTCGCGATCGCGTTCGGCTGCCCGCCGGTGGTCAGCTACGCGGCCACCGCGCCGCTGCCGGCGGACATCGACGAGTACTTGTTCGCCGGATTCATCCAGCGCGAGCGGGTCGAGCTGGTGGACTGCAAGACGGTGCCGCTGCAGGTGCCCGCGCACTGCGAGGTGGTGCTCGAGGGCTGGCTCGAGCCCGGCGTCACCCGGCCCGAGGGCCCGTTCGGCGACCACACCGGCTTCTACACCCCGGTCGAGCCGTTCCCCGCGCTGACCGTCACCACCATGACGATGCGCAAGAACGCGATGTTCCAGTCCATCGTGGTCGGCCGGCCGCCCACCGAGGACGGCCCGCTGGGCAAGGCCACGGAGCGTTTCTTCCTGCCGCTGCTCAAGATGATCATCCCGGACATCGTCGACTACGACCTGCCGGAGACCGGCGGCTTCCACAACTGCGCCATCGTCTCGATCGACAAGCGCTTCCCCAAGCACGCGCAGAAGGTGATGCACGCGATCTGGGGCGCCGGCCTGATGTCGCTGACCAAGCTGATCGTGGTCGTCGACGCGGACTGCGACGTGCACGACTACGCCGAAGTGTCCTGGCGCGCCTTCGGGAACGTGGACTACGCGCGCGACCTGATGCTCACCGAGGGCGCCGTGGACCACCTGGACCACGCCTCCTACCAGCAGTTCTGGGGTGGCAAGATCGGCCTGGACGCCACGCGGAAACTGCCCGAGGAGGGGTACACGCGCAACGGCGGCTGGCCCGAGATGATCGTCTCCGATCCGGCCACCGCGGCCAAGGTGGATCGGCGTTGGAAGGAGTACGGCCTGTGACCACGGTCAACGACGCGACCGGGGCGGTACCGGCCCGCGGCCTCGGCGGCAAGGCGAAGGCGTTCAAGAACCTGGTGCTGCTCGAGCACTCGGTGTTCGCGCTGCCCTTCGCCTACATCGCCGCCCTGACGGCCATGTTCTCCGATTCGAAGACGGTGCACTGGCGCCAGCTGGTGCTGGTGACGATCGCGATGGTGGGCGCGCGCAGCTTCGCCATGGCGGTCAACCGGATCATCGACCGCGAGTTCGACGCGCGCAATCCGCGCACTGCCCGGCGCGAGCTGGTGACCGGTGTGCTCTCGGTCAAGACCGCCTGGGTCGGCGCGATCACCGCTCTCGCGGTGTTCCTGGCCGCGGCCGCGTCGCTCAACTGGCTGGCCTTCTGGCTGGCGCCGCTCGCGGTGCTGCCGCTGGTGCTCTACCCCTACGGCAAGCGGTTCACCAACGTCCCGCACGCGCTGCTGGGCCTGGCCCAGGCGATCGGCCCGATCGGCGCGTGGGTCGCGGTGACCGGCACGTGGAGCTGGGACGCGGTGGTGCTCGGCCTGGCCGTGGGCATCTGGATCGGCGGGTTCGACCTGATCTTCGCGCTGCAGGACATCGAGACCGACCGCGAGCAGGGTCTCGGCTCGGTGCCGGCCAAGTGGGGCGTGGCCGTGGCGCTGAACGCCGCGCGCGGCTCGCACGTGGTGACCATGGCGCTGTTCATCCTGTTCGGCGGGCTCACCCACGCCGGGGCGTTCTGGTGGTTCGGCATCGTCGTGGTGGCCGCGGCCTTCGTCTACGAGCACGCGCTGCTCAGCCCGACCGACCTGACCCGCCTCAACCGCGCGTTCTTCACCGTGAACGGCTTCGTCGGCATCGCGCTGTTCTGCTTCGCGCTGATCGACCTGCTGGTGCGCGGTCTGCGCGGGTGACGTAGCGTCAAAGCCATGAGCGAGCCTGATTCGTCCCGGTATGCGCCGCGCCGACCCTGGGTGGTCGGGATCTCCGGCGCGTCCGGGACCCCGTACGCGCTCTCCGCGATCGGCGGGCTGCTGGGGGCGGGGGAGCAGGTCGACCTGGTGGTCAGCCGGGCGGCGCGGCTGACCATCCTGGACGAGACCGGGATCTCGTTCCGCGACGCGCACTGGCGCGAGGACCTGGCCGCACTGCTGGACTGGAAGAGCACTGACCCGCGGTTGGACGCGGTGCGCTACTGGCACGCGGGGGACTTCGCCGCGGGCCCGTCCTCCGGCAGCTATCCGGCCAAGGGCATGGTGGTCATCCCCGCGACGGCGGCGGCAGTGGCCGGCATCAGCATCGGACTGTCGAAGGATCTGCTGCAGCGCGCGGCTTCGGTGAATCTGAAGGAGCGCCGGCCGCTGGTGATCGTGCTGCGCGAGGCACCGCTGAGCTCGAGCACACTCGAGCAGTTGCTCGCGCTCAGCCGAGCCGGCGCGGTGGTGCTGCCCGCGTCCCCGGGCTTCTACGCGGGCGGCCAGAGCGTGCAGCGGCTGGTGGACTTCGTGGCCGGCAAGGCCCTGGACGCGCTTGGCGTCCAGCACGATCTGCTGCGCCGCTGGTCGGGCACGCTCGGCGAGGCCCGGCTCGAAGACGGGGCGGAATAGCGCGAGGCGCCGGACCCGGTCGGGGAGATCTGGGTGGGGGACGGCTCGGAAAGCGCGAGGCGCCGGACCCGGTCGGGGAGATCTGGGTGGGGGACGGCTCGGAAAGCGCGAGGCGCCGGACCCGGCCGGAGGGAGGGGGACGGCTCGGGTGCGGCGCCTCGGGGGGAGAGCGGTCAGATGGTCTTCGGCGCGCTGGTCAGCGCGCGGTCTTCGTACGCGGGCGCTTGCGGGCGATCTTGACCAGGCGGGCCTGGCGCGCCTCGGCGAGCCGCTCGGCGTGAAGGGCTTTCAGGAACTCGGTGTTGTAGATCATCTTCTCCGCAGCCTCTTTAAAATTGAAGATGTTGTCGTCTGTATGCCTTAGATTCTAAGGCTCCAAGGCGGGAATGTCTAATTGATCACAGGCGTGGTTCGGGCCTTCGCGCGCGGCGGTACCCTGGGACCCGACCCGCGCGCCCCCTTCGCGCCGGTTCTGGCGGGATCCGGGCGCGACCCGGACGGGCGGAAGGCGGAGAGCACGGTGGACGCGGTCGACCGCACCCTGGTGGAGGCGCTGCGAGCCAACGGGCGGGCCACCTACGCCGAACTGGCCCGGCTGGTGGGCCTGTCCGGCCCGAGCGTGACCGACCGGATCAACCGGCTGGAACAGGCCGGGGTGATCACCGGCTACCGCGCGGCGGTGAACCCGGGCTCGCTCGGGCTCGGGGTGACCGCGCTGATCGGCGTGCTGCTCTCGGACGCCGCCGACCACGACGACGTCGCCCGCCGGCTCAAGGACGTGCCCGAGATCGAGGACTGCTGGTTCGTGGCCGGCGAGGAGTCCTACCTGCTCAAGGTGCGCGCCGCCGACCCGCTGGGCCTGGAGAAGATCATCGGCCGGCTCGGCCGCATCCGCGGCGTCGCCCGCACCCGCACCACCATCGCCCTGTCCACCAAGTGGGAGGGCCGGCAGATCCCCATCCCGGCCGAGGACTGATCCCGGCGTAGGCTGGGCCCGCTATCTACTGCCGAAGGTGTGAAGGAGCGGGCCGTGGACGTCGGTCTCAAGCGGGAACTGGAAGCCAAGGTGCTCGCCGGCGAACGGCTCGAGCGCGCCGACGGCGAAGCCCTCTACGCCTGCGACGACCTCGCCTGGCTCGGCTCGCTCGCGCACGAGGTGCGCACCCGCAAGAACGGCGACCGGGTCTACTTCAACGTCAACCGGCACCTGAACATGACCAACGTCTGTTCGGCCTCCTGCGCCTACTGCTCCTTCCAGCGCAAGCCGGGCGAGAAGGACGCGTACACGATGCGCATCGAGGAGGCCGTGCGGCTGGCCAAGGAGATGGAGCCGGACGGCATCACCGAGCTGCACATCGTCAACGGCCTGCACCCGACCCTGCCGTGGCGCTACTACCCCAAGTCGATCAGCGAGCTCAAGGCCGTGCTGCCGAACGTCTCGATCAAGGCGTTCACCGCGACCGAGATCCACTGGTTCGAGCGGATCTCGGGCCTCAGCGCGGACGAGATCCTGGACGAGCTGATCGAGGCCGGCCTGGAATCGCTCACCGGGGGCGGCGCGGAGATCTTCGACGAGGAGGTGCGCCGCCGGATCGTGGACCACGAGACGCACTGGGAGGACTGGTCGCGCATCCACCGGCTCGCCCACGGCAAGGGCCTGCGCACCCCCTCGACCATGCTCTACGGCCACATCGAGGAGCCGCGTCACCGCGTCGACCACGTGCTGCGGCTGCGTGAGCTGCAGGACGAGACCGGCGGCTTCGCCGTGTTCATCCCGCTGCGCTTCCAGCACGACTACCACGACTCCAAGGACGGCAAGCAGCGCAACCGGCTGATGGACCAGCCGATGGCCACCGGAGCCGAGGCGCTCAAGACCTTCGCCGTCTCCCGGCTGCTGCTCGACAACTTCGACCACGTCAAGTGCTTCTGGGTGATGCACGGACTCGGCACCGCCGGGCTCTCGCTCAACTACGGCGTCGACGACCTCGACGGCTCCGTGGTCGAATACAAGATCACTCATGACGCGGACGAGTTCGGCACGCCGAACAAGATGACCCGCGACAGCCTGCTCGACCTGATCCGCGACGCCGGGTTCACCCCGGTCGAGCGCAACACCAGGTACGAGGTCGTGCGCGAGTTCCCCGGGCCGGACCCGCTGCGCCGGGAGAACCCGCAGTCGATGGCGTTCGCATAGGGGAGCGGCGGGGGCGGCGGCCGCCGTCTCCGGCGCCGGCGAAGTCGCGCGGCGTTTCGCGTGAAACTTCATGCGGCCGAGTGTGAATCCATGCAACAATGGGCGCATGACGGTGGAATTCGTGTCCGACCCGGAGCTGACCGACCTGCTCCAGGCGGAGATCGTGGCCTGTTGGACGGATGTGACCAACGCGGGCGGAGCCGTCGGCTTCGTGCCGCCGGTCAGCATGGACGACGTGGAGCTGACGGCGCGTGAGCAGTTCGCCGGCGTGCTCGGCGGGCGCGACCGGCTGGTGATCGGGCGCGAGACGCAGGGGGAGCGGGCCGGCACCCTGGCCGCGCTCGCCTTCCTGGTCGGCAACGCCTTCGCCTTCACCGCGCACTGGCAGAGCGTCAAACGCGTGATGGTGCACCCGGACCACCAGGGCAAGGGCTACGGCTACCGGCTGATGGCCGAGCTCGCCGCGGTCGCCCGGGAGGGCGGGGTCGAGCAGCTGCACCTCGACTGCCGGGGCGGCACCGGCAACGAGCTGTTCTACAAGAAGTGCGGATACAACGAGATCGGGCGCATCCACAAGGGGCTGAAGCTGCCGGAGCGGCCGGGCGACGAGCCGGGGGCGACCCCGTACCGGGACCTCATCCTCATGGCGCTGGAGCTGTGAGGTACCGTGAATCCGTGAGTGCGAACAATGAGCCGGTCACTGCGACCACCCCGCGCATCCCGCACGCGACGCTGCGCTACACCACGTTGCGGCTCGGGCTCTTCCTCGTCACCCTGGTGCTGATCTGGGGTATCGCGGAGCTCGCCGGCATGCACCTGGACGACCAGTTCAACCGGCTGTTCCTGCTGGCCATCGCGCTGGTGGTCTCGTCGGTGGCCTCGTTCTTCGCGCTCGGCAAGTACCGCGGCGCCATGTCCGCCGGGCTCGTCGCGCGCGCGGGCAGGCGGTCGGAGAACTTCTCCGAGAAGCTGAGCCGGAAGGTGAGCGACTCGGCCTCCTTCGAAGACGAAGAAGCCGGCGCGTGAGCCTGGAGCGCCGGCCCCGGGTCGGCCACATCCAGTTCCTCAACTGCGTGCCGATCTACTGGGGGCTGATGCACTCCGGCGCTCTGCTCGACCTCGAACTCGTCAAGGACAGCCCGGAGCGGCTCGGCGAGCGCCTCGTCGCCGGGCAGCTGGACATCTCGCCGATCTCCTTCGTCGAGTTCCTGCGGCACAGCGACGAGCTCGTCGTGCTCGCCGACGTCGCGGTGGGCTCGGACGGCCCGGTGATGTCCTGCAACCTCGTCTCCCAGGTGCCCTTCGAGGACCTCGACGGGCAGCGCGTCGCCCTCGGCTCCACCTCCCGCACCACGATCCAGCTGGCGCAGCTGCTGCTGCGGGACAAGTTCCAGGTGTCACCGAACTACTACAGCTGCCCGCCGGACCTGGCGATCATGATGCAGGAGGCCCCGGCCGCCGTCGTCATCGGCGACGTCGCGCTGCGCGCCGCGCTGTACGAGGCCCCGCGCCGCGGCCTGCGCGTGCTCGACCTCGGCGCGGCCTGGAAGGAATGGTCCGGCCTGCCGATGGTCTTCGCGGTCTGGGCCGTGCGCAAGGACTATCTGGCCGCCCACCCGCAGCTGGTCGGCGAGGTGCACCGCTCCTTCCTCTACTCCCGCGACCTGGCCATCGATTCGGTGGACAAGGTGGCCGCCCAGGCCGCGCGCTGGGAGGAGTTCGACGCCGACGTGCTCGAACGCTACTTCACCACCCTCGACTTCTCCTTCGGCCCGCGCCAGCTGGCCGGCGCCCGGGAGTTCGCCCGCCAGGTCGGCGGCCTGATCGAGGTCGACCCCGACGTGCACATCGAGGTGCTCGGGGCGCACGAAGCGCACTAGCGGCAAGAAGATGCAAGGTCCGGGCGGAGCGCGACGCGAGAAGTAGGGTGTAGGCCATGACTGACGTGCTGGAGCGGGCCGCCGAGGGCGGACGGATCACCGAGGACGAGGCGCTGGAGCTCTACCGCCACGCGCCCCTGCACGAGCTCGGCAAGGCCGCGGACACCGCGCGCCGGCTCAAGCTGCCCTACCTCGCCGACACCGCGACGTACATCATCGAACGCAACATCAACTACACGAACGTCTGCGTGACGGCGTGCAAGTTCTGCGCGTTCTACGTCCCGCCCAAGTCCCCGGACGGCTGGTCGCGCGACCTCGAGGAGATCCTGCGCCGCTGCGGCGAGACGGTCGAGCTCGGCGGCACCCAGGTGATGTTCCAGGGCGGGCACCACCCCGAATACGGGGTCGAATACTACGAGCGGGCGTTCTCCGCGATCAAGGAGAGCTACCCGGAGCTGGTGATCCACTCCCTCGGCGCCTCCGAGATCCAGCACATGGCCAAGGTCTCCGGCGTGGGCATCGAGGAGGCGGTCACCCGGATCAAGGCGGCCGGCCTCGACTCGCTGGCCGGCGCCGGCGCCGAGCTGCTGCCCGCCCGTCCGCGCACCGTGATCGCCCCGCTCAAGGAGTCCGGCGAGCGCTGGCTGGAGATCATGGAGACCGCGCACACGCTCGGCCTGGAGTCCACCTCCACCATGCTGATGGGCACCGGTGAGACCAACGCCGAGCGGATCCGGCACCTGGCCATGATCCGGGAGGTGCAGGAGCGCACCGGCGGCTTCCGCGCCTTCATCCCGTACACCTACCAGCCGCACAACAACCATCTCAAGGGCCGTACCCAGACCACCACGCTGGAGTACCTGCGGCTGATCGCGGTGGCGCGGCTGTTCCTGCACAACGTCAACCACATCCAGGGCTCCTGGCTGACCACCGGCAAGGAGGCCGGCCAGCTGAGCCTGCACTACGGCGCGGACGACCTCGGCTCGGTGATGCTGGAGGAGAACGTGGTCTCCTCGGCCGGCGCCCGGCACCGCTCCAAGCGCAGCGAGCTGATCCACCTGATCCGCTCGGCCGGCCGGATCCCGGCGCAGCGTTCGACCACCTACGAGCTGCTCGCCGTGCACGAGGACCCGAGCCAGGACCCGGTCGACGACCGCGTGCGCTCGCACATCGCCTCGACCGCGCTGACCCTGGTCGATTAGAGCCCACCGCCGCGCCCCCGGCAGCGCGCGTGAATCAGACCTGTGCGCCGTCGGCGCGAAGAGGGCGGTTCGGTAAGGTCATGCGCATGCAGACCCTCCACAGCGCGCCGATAGTCCTGCCCGTGTCCGCGGAGCCGATCGGCGACGGCGCGGTGCTCGTCGACGGGGACCGGGTGGCGGCCGTCGGACCGCGGGCCGAGCTGGCCGCGGCCCACCCGGGCGTGCGGGAGCGCCGCTGGGCCGGCGTGCTGACCCCGGGCCTGGTCAACGCGCACGCCCATCTGCAGTACACCGACTTCGAGGACCTCAACGCGCTGGGCCAGCCGTTCCCCGTCTGGATCAGCCAGCTGACCGCGCGCCGGCCGAGCTTCACCGAGGCGATGTGGTGCGAGTCCGCGCGCCGCGGCGTGAACCTGATGCTCGACTCGGGCACCACCGCCGTCGCCGACATCGTCACCGACGCCTGCGTGCTGGCGCCGACCGCGCGCAGCGGCATCGGCGGCATCTCCTACCTCGAGGTCGTCTTCCAGGACGCCCGCAGCTGGTCCGAGTCCGGCCGCACCCGGCTGCTCGACCAGCTCGCCGCCGCCCCGGCCGGCCGACGCGTCGGCGTCTCCCCGCACACGCCGTTCACGGTCGCCGGCGCCGTCTTCGCCGACGCGGTGGCCATCGCCCGGGACAAGGGCCTGCGGATCCACCCGCACGTGGCCGAGTCGCCCGCCGAGTCGCGGTACGTGGCCGAGGGGACCGGTCCGTTCGCGGAGACGATGGCCAAGGCAGGCAAGGCGATGGAGCTCATCCGCGACGGCGGCAGCGGCCTGACCCCGACCGGCTACCTGGACAAGCTCGGCGTCCTCGGCCCGGACGTGCACGCGGCCCACTGCGTGCACTGCGACGCGGCCGACCGCGCCGTGCTGCGCGAACGCGGCGTCTACCCGGCGCTGTGCGCGCGGTCGAACAAGATCTTGCAGTCCGGCCAGCCGCCGGTGGCCGATTACCTGCGCGAAGGCTCGCCGTTCGGCATCGGCACCGACTCGCTGGCTTCATCCCCGTCGCTGGACCTGCTGGAGGAGGCCGCGGCGCTGCGCGAACTGGCGCGGGCCCAGGGCTACCACGAAGCCGACCTCGACCGCCGGATCTTCGAGGCCGCCACCCTCGGCGGCGCCGGCGCGATGGCCCTCGCGGACGCGGGCCGGATCGAGCCGGGCGGCCCGGCCGACCTCGCCGCCTTCGCCATCCCCGGCCTCGCCGGCCTGGACCCCGCCGACGCCTACTCCGCCCTCCTCGACGCCGCCGCCGAGGGCGCCCACCGCTGCCTCGTCACCGTGCTCGGCGGCACGCTCGTGCACCGCGCGGCCTGAGGGCGGCGCGGCGGTCGCCGCCGGCTCAGGCGCGGCCGCGGTGGAGGGTGACGATGCCGCCGGTGAGGTCGCGCCAGGCGACGTTGCGCCAGCCGGAGGCCTGCAGCAGCGTGGCCAGGCCGCGCTGGTCGGGCCAGGCGCGGATGGACTCGGCCAGGTAGACGTAGGCCTCAGGGTTCGATGAGGCGCGGCTGGCGATCGCGGGCAGGGCGCGCATCAGGTACTCGAGGTAGACCGTGCGGAACGGGGCGAAGGTCGGGTGCGAGAACTCGCACACCACCAGGCGGCCGCCCGGCTTGGTCACCCGGCGCATCTCGCGCAGCGCGGCGGTGGTGTCGGAGATGTTGCGCAGCCCGAAGGAGATCGTCACCACGTCGAACACGCCGTCGGCGAAGGGCAGGCGCATCGCGTCGCCGGCGCAGAAGTCCAGGAACGGGTTGCGCTCGCGGCCGACCTCGAGCATGCCCAGCGAGAAGTCGCACGCCACCACGCTGGCGCCGGCCTGCTGGAACGGCACCGAGGAGGTTCCGGTGCCGGCGGCCAGATCCAACACGCGCTCACCCGGTCGGGCGTCGACCGCATGGGCCACGGCCTTGCGCCACAGGCGGGTCTGACCGAGCGACAACAGGTCGTTCGTCAGGTCGTAGCGCTCGGCGACTCCGTCGAACATGGCGGCGACTTCATGCGGTTCCTTGGCCAACGACGCTCTGCTCATGCCCCTATCCTGGCATCTATCGGAATGCGGGTGAGCGAAGGGGCTCCAAAACATGACGCGGCGCTCTGACCAGGCTCGCGTCGCCCCTTACACCCGCGTTCTGTCGGCCGTGTTGATCTGTGTGATCGCGGCCGTCACGGCGCTGGTGAGCGCCTCCTGCGGCTCGTCCTCGACAAGCTCCGGGCCGCAGTTCTCTGCGAACGGGCCGAACGAATCCTCCGCCGGGATCGACGTGGCGGCCGAGAACGGCAAGGCGGGCACGCGCGCTTGGGCCGTCGCGGGCGGGGCGCTCGGGGCGCAGAACGCCATCGAGGGCTACACCGACCACGCTTCCGTCGCCCCCGGCCAGTCGTTCCACCTGTACGTCTCCACGACGGCGCCCGCGTTCACCGTGGCCGCCTACCGGATCGGGTACTACGGCGGCGCCGACGGACACCTGGTGTGGCAGTCCCCGCGGACCAAGGGCGTCCGTCAGACGGCTCAATCGGTCGATCCGGCCACTCATACGGTCGAATGCGAATGGCAGCCCTCGCTCACCGTCGCCACGGCGGGCTGGGTGCCCGGCGAGTACCTGCTCAAGCTCGTCTCCTCGGCCGGGAACCAGCGGCTGGTGCCGCTGATCGTGCACTCCACGGCCACCGCCGGGCACATCGTCCTGCTGGCCGGCATCACCACCTGGCAGGCCTACAACACTTGGGGCGGCTATTCGCTCTATCGGGGGTCAGATGGCTCATACGCCACCCGGGCCAGGGCGGTGTCCTTCGATCGGCCGTATCTCGACCCTGACGAGGCCGAGGGCGACGGCCTGTTCTTCCCCTTCGACCAAGCGCTCGTGTCCTTCGCCGAACAGCACGACCTGCCGGTGGCCTACGAGACCGACCTCGAGCTCGAGACGAGTCCGCAGCTGTTCCAGGGCGCCCGCGCGATCGTCTCCGACGGCCACGACGAGTACTACTCGCAGGCCATGCGCGCCACCCTGCAGGATGCCCGCGACCAGCAGTCCACCAATCTCGCGTTCCTCGGCGCGAACGCGGTCTTCCGGCACATCCGTTGGGGCTCGACCCGGCTCGGCGCGGACCGGCTGGTCGTCTGCTACAAGGACGCGACCGAGGATCCGCTCGCCGCGAGCGACCCGACCCAGACCACGCAGGACTGGCGCTACGCCCCGGATCCGCGGCCGGAGAACGTGCTCACCGGCTCGCTCTACCAGTGCAATCCGGTCGACGCGCCGTACGTCGTCTACGACCCGGCCAACTGGATCTTCGCCGGCACCGGAGCGACCAAGAGCACTGCGTTCCCGGGCCTGGTCGGGCCGGAGTTCGACCGCGTCGTCGACATCGCGACCACGCCGCACCCGATCGAGGTGCTGAGCCATTCGCCGTTGACCTGCCAGGGCTCGGCCAGCTACCAGGAGTCGGCCTATTACACGGTGGCATCCGGCGCGGCCGTCTTCGACGCGGGCACGATGCGCTGGGAGTGCGCGCTCGGCAGCCAGTGCTCCTCGCACTTCGGCCAGGCCGCGCGCGCCTTCGTCCGCCGGGCCACGCTCACCCTGCTCACCGCGTTCGCGCGGGGACCGGCCGGGCGCGCCCACCCCGCCGTCGACAACTCCGCGGCCGACCACGCGCCGCAGGGCGAGGGAATGGGCGTCGACTGAGCCGTAGCGGTCACGGCCGTGGCCGCCATCCGGGCCGACAATCGTTCCGGAAATCCGTTCCGGATAGACTTCCCATGTGCAGAGCTTGAGTGAGAATCAGGCCGACGTCATCGTCGTCGGCGCCGGTCCGGCCGGTTCGTCCACGGCGTACCACCTGGCCAAGGCCGGGCTGGACGTACTGCTGCTGGAGAAGACCTCGTTTCCGCGCGAGAAGATCTGCGGTGACGGCCTGACCCCGCGCGCGGTCACCCAGCTGGTCCGGATGGGCATCGACACCTCGGTGGACAACGGCTGGCTGCACAACAGGGGTCTGCGCATCATGGCCGGCGGCGTGCAGCTCGAGCTGGACTGGCCGGAGCTGGCCGCCCATCCCAACTACGGCCTGGTGCGTCCGCGCTCGGACTTCGACGAGCTGCTCGCCCGGCAGGCCAAGGGCGCCGGGGTGCGGCTACTGGAGAACTGCAACGTCTCCGGCCCGATCCTGGACCCGCGTACCTCCCGCATCGTCGGGGTGAGCGCGAAGCTCGGCGCCGGCGCGGGCGACGACGCCGCGGGTGACGCGGGCGCGGCCCGCGAGGTGGAGTTCCGCGCCCCATTGGTGGTGGCGGCCGACGGCAACTCGACCCGGCTGTCCATCGCGATGGGCCTGCACAAGCGCGAGGACCGCCCGATGGGCGTGGCCTACCGCGCGTACTACAAGAATCCGCGGCACAACGACGACTACCTCGAATCCTGGCTCGAGCTGACCGACTCGAAGCAGCCGGACCGGCTGCTGCCCGGGTACGGCTGGATCTTCGGCATGGGCGACGGCACCTCGAACATCGGCCTGGGCATCCTGGACACCTCCAAGGCCTTCGGCAAGGTCGACTACCGCGACATGATGCGCCGTTGGCTGGCCGGCACCCCGGAGGAGTGGGAGCTGACCGAGGACAACCGCACCTGCCCGATCCGCGGTGCCGCGCTGCCGATGGGCTTCAACCGCAAGCCGCACTACACCAGGGGCCTGCTGCTCGTCGGCGACGCCGGCGGCATGGTGAACCCGTTCAACGGCGAGGGCATCGCCTACGCCATGGAGTCCGGCGAGCTCGCCGCCCGCGTCATCGCGCAGGCGAAGGCGCGCACCGGCACCTACGAGCGCGAACTCGCCCTGTCCGACTACCCGCGCATCCTCGGCGAGACCTACGGCGGGTACTACACCCTCGGCCGGGTGTTCGTGAAGCTGATCGGCAACCCGAAGGTGATGAAGCTGGCCACCCAGCGCGGCCTCTCCCACCCGATGCTGATGAAGTTCACCCTGAAGCTGCTGGCGAACCTGACCGATCCGCGCGGCGGCGACGCGATGGACCGGATCATCAACGGTCTGGCCAAGGTGACGCCGCGGGCCTAGGCCGTGTCTTCGAACTAGCGTCGGATCAGGCCGCGGCGTAGCCGAGAAAGCCGCCGGGGGCAGCGCGCCCCCGGCGGCTTTTCGTTGCCCGCGCTCGTGCACGAGATCACAAGCTCTCTGTCACGACTGTCACCGTCGTGTCATGACGGGATCACGAACATGTCATCGCGCCGTCTCCGCGCCGTCACCACGCGGCCGGACGCGCGACCTGCGGGTTTCGGCGTGGCAACAGAGATCGGCTTCTACATTAAGTAGAGTCGCCGCGTCAAAACGATCTCAGGAATCGGATCATCCATGCGGCTTTCACCCTCGGGATTGTGACGGCCCTCACAAGCCGTGATCATCACTAAATGTCCGGTTCATGATCGACGATCAATTCGGATCTATCCGATTAGCCCTGACCTGGGCGTGATGCAGATCACGAAGCGCGGCGCGCGGTGTAAGGACTACGTTACAGATCAGCAAGAGCCCGCACTCCAGGGCCGTGGCGGACATCACAGCCACCGCGGCGTAGGATGTCGGCCAGCTAGGCAGTGTGCGGTGGTTCGGCAAGCCCCGGCCCGGGTGCGAGGTCGCGTCCGGGAGCGCAGAAGCGTGACGCGAAGGGCACCTGACGCGTTGTGCTTGTGAATTTCTTCACGAGTAGGGAGATGGCAGCGCGGGATGGATACGTACGTACCGGTGCTCCTCCTGGGCCTGATCGCGGGCGGATTCGCGGTGTTCTCCGTGATCATGGGGGCGATGACCGGACCCAAGCGGTACAACCGGGCCAAATACGACGCCTACGAATGCGGCATCGAGCCGACCCCGCAGCCGGCCGGCGGCGGGCGCTTCCCGGTGAAGTACTACCTGACGGCGATGCTCTTCATCGTCTTCGACATCGAGATCGTCTTCCTCTACCCCTGGGCCGTGGCCTTCGACTCACTGGGCTGGTTCGGCCTGACGGAGATGGTCCTGTTCATCGTCACGGTCTTCGTCGCCTACACGTACGTGTGGCGGCGGGGCGGACTCGAGTGGGACTAGGAGATCCCCATGGGTATTGAGGAGAAGGTGCCGAGCGGCTTCCTGCTCAGCACGGTGGAGGGCCTGGCCGGCTACATGCGCAAGGGCTCGCTGTGGCCCGCGACCTTCGGCCTGGCCTGCTGCGCCATCGAGATGATGGCCACCGGCGCGGGACGCTACGACCTCGCCCGCTTCGGCATGGAGGTCTTCCGCGCGTCGCCGCGGCAGGCCGACCTGATGATCGTCGCGGGCCGGGTGAGCCAGAAGATGGCGCCGGTGCTGCGGCAGATCTACGACCAGATGCCGAACCCCAAGTGGGTGCTGTCGATGGGCGTGTGCGCCTCGTCCGGCGGCATGTTCAACAACTACGCGATCGTCCAGGGCGTGGACCACGTGGTCCCGGTGGACATCTACCTGCCCGGCTGTCCGCCGCGGCCGGAGATGCTGATGGACGCGATCATCAAGCTGCACGAGGAGATCCAGAAGATGCCGCTCGGCGTCGACCGGGTCGCGGCCGCCCGGGCGGCCGAGGAAGCCGCGCTCAAGGCCGTCCCCACGATCGAGATGAAGGGGCTGCTGCGCGGATGATGAGCGAGCTTGCGAGCGAATCGATGAACACAGTGTGCGCGCGAATGCGCCGACCGAGCGCTAGCGAGGTCGCGTCATGAGTGAGAATCAGAACCTTCCTGAGAACGCCGGCGCCGAGGTCCCGCAGCCGCTCGCGATGCAGGCGGCCGAAGTCGTCGCGGTGCGCCGGGGCATGTTCGGCGGCAACGGAAACGGCGGCGACACCTCCGGCTACTCCCGGCTGGTGCGGGTGATCGAGTTCCCCGGCCAGTCCCCGCGGCCCTACGGCGGCTACTTCGACGAGGTCGAGAACGAGCTGTTCGGCGCGCTCGAGGAGCAGGGCCTGGCACCGGAGACCGCGATCGAGAAGGTGGTGGTCTACCGCGACCAGCTCACCTTCCACGTCCGCCGCGAGCACCTGGTGCAGGTGGCCAGGACCCTGCGCGACGACGCGGCGCTCCGGTTCGAGCTCTGCCTCGGCGTGTCCGGGGTGCACTTCCCCGAGGAGGCCGGCCGGGAGTTGCAGATCCTGGTGCCGCTGCTCTCGATCTCGCACAACCGCCGGGTGCACCTGGCGACCGGCTGCCCGGACGAGGACCCGCACGTGCCCTCGCTGACCGGCGTCTACCCCGCCACGGACTGGCACGAGCGGGAGACCTGGGACATGTTCGGGATCGTCTTCGACGGCCACCCGGCGCTCACCAGGATCCTGATGCCGGACGACTGGCCCGGCCACCCGCAGCGCAAGGACTACCCGCTCGGCGGCATCCCGGTCGAGTTCAAGGGCGCCCAGATTCCGTCGCCGGACCAGCGAAGGAGCTACCGATGAGCGAGCTTGCGAGCGAATCAACGGGCACAGTGTGCGCGCGCATGCGCCGACCGAGCGCTAGCGAGGTCGCGTCATGAGCGTTGACGTAGCAGCTGCTGTCGACGAGGGCGCCGAGCAGCCCGACCCGAAGCAGAACACGAACGTGTACGTGGGCGACCCGTACGCGCCGGGCGCCGAGGCGGCCGGGGAGCAGGTCTTCACGCTCGCCGGCGGCGACTGGGACGAGATCGCCCGCGAGCTCTCCCGCAACGAGGGCAGCGCGCCCGAAGAGCGCATCGTGGTCAACATGGGACCGCAGCACCCTTCCACGCACGGCGTGCTGCGCCTGGTGGTGGAGACCGAGGGCGAGACCGTCACCGAGGTGCGCTGCGGCATCGGCTTCCTGCACACCGGGATCGAGAAGAACCTGGAGTTCCGCAACTGGACCCAGGGCGTCACCTTCGTCACCCGGATGGACTACACGACGCCGTTCTACCAGGAGGTGGCCTACTGCCTCGCGGTGGAGAAGCTGCTCGGGGTGGAGGACCAGATCCCCAAGCGGGCCAACGTGATCCGGGTCCTGCTGATGGAGCTCAACCGGATCGCCTCGCACCTGGTGTGCATCGCCACCGGCGGCATGGAGATGGGCGCGCTGAGCGCGATGATCTTCGGCTTCCGCGAGCGCGAGCTGGTGCTGGACATCTTCGAGATGATCACCGGCCTGCGGATGAACCACGCGTTCGTCCGGCCCGGCGGAGTGGCCCAGGACCTGCCGCCCGGCGCGGTGGACAAGATCCGCGAGTTCCTCGCCCTGATGCCCACGCGGATCAAGGACATCGAGGCGCTGTGCAATGAGAACGCGATCTTCAAGGGCCGCACCGAGAACGTCGGCTACCTGGACCTGACCGGCTGCATGGCCCTGGGCATCACCGGGCCCTGCCTGCGCGCCACCGGCCTGCCGCACGACCTGCGCAAGTCCCAGCCGTACTGCGGCTACGAGGACTACGAGTTCGACGTCGTCACCTGGGACACCGCGGACGCCTACGGGCGCTACCGGATCCGGATGGACGAGGTGCGCCAGTCGCTGCGGATCGTGGCCCAGTGCCTGGACAAGCTCGAGCCGGGCCCGGTGATGATCGAGGACCGGAAGATCGCCTGGCCCGCGCAGCTGGCCCTGGGCGGGGACGGCATGGGCAACTCGCTCGACCACATCCGGCACATCATGGGCGAGTCCATGGAGGCCCTGATCCACCACTTCAAGCTGGTGACCGAGGGCTTCCGGGTGCCGCCCGGCCAGGTGTACGTCGGCCTCGAGTCGCCCAAGGGCGAGATCGGCTGCCACGCGGTCTCCGACGGCGGGACCCGGCCCTACCGGGTGCACTTCCGCGACCCCTCGTTCAACAACCTGCAGGCCGTGGCGGCGATGTCGGAGGGCGGCATGCTGGCCGACCTGATCGTGGCCGTCGCGTCCATCGACCCAGTGATGGGAGGTGTAGACCGATGAGCACCGCCGAACTCGGGCTTCCGTCCGTGCCGGCCAAGGGCTATCCCGAGGACGTGAAGGACCGGCTGGACCAGGACGCCGACGCGGTCATCGCGCGTTACCCGGTCAAGCGCTCGGCCCTGCTGCCGCTGCTGCACCTGGTGCAGGCCGAGGAGGGCTACGTCTCCGGCGACGGCATCCGGTACTGCGCCGAGAAGCTCGAGCTCTCCACGGCCGACGTCACCGGCGTCGCCACGTTCTACACCATGTACAAGCGGCGCCAGGTCGGCGACTACCACGTCGGGGTGTGCACCAACACCCTGTGCGCGGTGCTCGGCGGCGACGAGATCTTCGCCGCGCTCAAGGCCCACCTCGGCGTGGGCAACGACGAGCGCACCGCCGTCAGCCCGGAAGGCAGGAGCCTGACGCTCGAGCACATCGAGTGCAACGCCGCCTGCGACTTCGCCCCGGTGATGACGGTCAACTGGGAGTTCTTCGACAACATGACCCCGGACAAGGCCAAGGCGCTGGTCGACGACCTGCTCGCGGGCCGTCCTGCGGTGGCCAGCCGCGGTCCGGCGGTGTGCTCCTTCCGGGAGACCGAGCGGATCCTGGCCGGATTCGAGGACCGGCGCGAGGACGCGGTGGACGGCGGCGGCTCGGCCGGCGCCGAGTCGCTGGCGGGCCTGCGCATCGCGCAGCAGCGGGGAGAGACGGCATGACGCTCAAGCTGGCCCCGGTCCTCTCCCGCGCGTGGGACGAGCACGACTCGTACACGCTCGAGGGCTACCGGCGGCACCAGGGCTACACCGCACTGCGCAAGGCCCTGACCGAGATGACCCCGGACGAGGTGATCACCGAGGTCAAGGACTCCGGCCTGCGCGGGCGCGGCGGCGGCGGCTTCCCCACCGGGGTCAAGTGGTCCTTCATCCCGCAGGGCGACGGCAAGCCGCACTACTTCGTGGTCAACGCGGACGAGTCCGAGCCGGGCACCTGCAAGGACATCCCGTTCATGCTGGCCAACCCGCACGAGCTGATCGAGGGCATCGTCATCGGCGCCTACGCGATCCGCTCCGGGCACGCCTTCATCTACGTGCGCGGCGAGGTCACCCACGTGGCCCGGCGGCTGCTCGCGGCGGTGCGCGAGGCCTACGCGGCCGGATTCCTCGGCAAGGACATCCTCGGCTCCGGGTTCGACCTCGAACTCACCGTGCACGTCGGGGCCGGCGCGTACATCTGCGGCGAGGAGACCGCGCTGCTCGACTCGCTCGAGGGGCGCCGCGGCCAGCCGCGCAACCGGCCGCCGTTCCCGGCGGTCGAAGGGCTCTACGCCAGCCCGACCGTGGTCAACAACGTCGAGTCGGTCGCCTCGGTGCCCTCGATCATCCGCAACGGCAAGGACTGGTTCCGCACCTTCGGCACCGAGAAGAGCGCCGGCTTCGGCTTCTTCTCGCTCTCCGGGCACGTGGTGCGGCCGGGCCAGTACGAGGCCGGGCTCGGGGTGACGCTGCGCGAGCTGCTGGAGCTGGCCGGCGGGATCCGGCACGGGCACCGGCTGAAGTTCTGGACCCCCGGCGGCTCCTCGACCCCGCTGTTCACCGAGGACCACCTCGACGTGCCGCTGGACTTCGAGAACGTCGCCGCGGCCGGCTCGATCCTGGGCACCCGCGCGCTGCAGGTGTTCGACGAGACCACCTGCGTGGTGCGCGCGGCGCTGCGCTGGACCGAGTTCTACGCGCACGAATCCTGCGGCAAGTGCACCCCGTGCCGCGAGGGCACCTACTGGCTGGTCCAGGCCTACCGCAGGCTGGAGGCCGGCCAGGGCGGCGAGGCCGAGCTGGAGAAGCTGCTCGACATCTGCGACAACATCAACGGCCGTGCCTTCTGCGCGCTGGGCGACGGCGCGGTGGCGCCGATCGTCTCGTCCATCAAGTACTTCCGGGACGAGTACCTCGACCACCTGCGCCACGGCGGCTGCCCCTTCGATCCGGCGCGAACCACGGTGTGGGCCCCGGCGCTGACGGGAGCGTACTGAGCATGAGCGTCACCACAGCGGACATCCCCGCCCAGCCCAACGGCGGCGAACTCGAGGTCCCGCCCGGGCACGTGCAGCTGACCGTGGACGGGATCGCGGTCGTGGCCAAGAAGGGCGAGCTGGTCATCCGGGTCGCCGAGCGGCTCGGCATCGCCATCCCGCGCTTCTGCGACCACCCGCTGCTCGACCCGGTCGGCGCCTGCCGGCAGTGCCTGGTGGAGGTGGAGGGTCAGCGCAAGCCGCTGGCCTCGTGCACCACCACCGTGGCCGACGGCATGGTGGTCAAGACCCAGCGCACCTCGCCGATAGCGGACAAGGCACAGCAGGGTGTGATGGAGCTGCTGCTGATCAACCACCCGCTGGACTGCCCGGTGTGCGACAAGGGCGGCGAGTGCCCGCTGCAGAACCAGGCGCTGAGCAACGGCCGCGGCGAGACCCGGTTCGAGGGCCTCAAGCGCACCTTCGCCAAGCCGATCAACGTCTCGACCCAGGTGCTGCTCGACCGCGAACGCTGCGTCAACTGCGCCCGCTGCACCCGCTTCTCCGAGCAGATCGCCGGCGACCCGTTCATCGCCCTGATCGAGCGCGGCGCGCAGCAGCAGGTGGGCATCTCCACCGCCGGGGACCAGGACTTCGAGTCCTACTTCTCCGGTAACACGGTGCAGATCTGCCCGGTCGGCGCGCTCACCGGCGCGGCCTACCGCTTCCGCTCCCGCCCGTTCGACCTGGTCTCCACGCCGACCGCGTGCGAGCACTGCGCCTCCGGCTGCGCGCTGCGCACCGACCACCGGCGCGGCAAGGTGCTGCGACGCCTGGCCGGGGAGGACCCGGAGGTCAACGAGGAGTGGAACTGCGACAAGGGCCGCTGGGCCTTCCAGTACCCGACCCTCGGCGACCGGATCACCGGTCCGCTGGTGCGCAGGGACGGCGAGCTGGTGCCGGCCTCCTGGCCCGAAGCGCTGCGCACGGCCGCGGCCGGACTGCGCACCGCCCGCGGCCAGGCCGGCGTGCTGGTCGGCGGGCGGGTGAGCCTCGAGGACGCGTACGCCTACGCGAAGTTCGCCCGGCTCGCCCTGGACACCAACGACATCGACTTCCGGGCCCGGCCGCACAGCCACGAGGAGGCCGAGTTCCTCGCCTCGCACGTGGCCGGCCTCTCGCCGGACGGCGCCGAGGAGGCGAACCGGGCCGCCGTCACGTACGCCGACCTGGAGAAGGCCCCGGCGGTGCTGCTGGTCGGGTTCGAACCCGAGGACGAGTCCCCGATCGTCTTCCTGCGGCTGCGCAAGGCCTTCCGGGTCAACAAGACCCAGGTCGTGGCCATAGCGCCGTTCGCCACGCGCGGACTGCGCAAGTGCGGCGGCACGCTGCTCAAGGCCGCGCCGCACACCGAGCCGGAGTTCCTGGGCGCGCTCGGCGCCGGCAGCTACGACGCAGGGCTCGACCACGCGGGCCTGGCCGCGGCCAAGACGCTGCGCGAGGAGGGCTCGGTCATCCTCGTCGGCGAGCGGCTGGCCGGAGTGCCCGGCGGCCTCAGCGCCGCGGTGCGCCTGGCCAAGGCCACCGGAGCCCGGCTCGCCTGGGTGCCGCGGCGGGCCGGCGAGCGCGGCGCGGTCGAGGCCGGCGCGCTGGCCAACCTGCTGCCCGGCGGCCGGCCGATCGGCGACCCGCTCGCCCGCGGCCAGGTCGCCACGGCCTGGGGCGTCAGGGCCCTGCCGACCCTGGAGGGCCGGGACGGCGACGCGATCCTGACCGCCGCCCGCTCCGGCGAGATCGGCGCCCTGCTCGTCGGCGCGGTGGACCCGGACGACCTGCCCGACCCGGCCGGCGTGCGCTCCGCCCTGGACGCGGCCGGCTTCGTGGTCAGCCTCGAACTGCGCCGCAGCGCGGTGACCGAGCGCGCCGACGTGGTGCTGCCGGTCGCGGCCGTGGCGGAGAAGTCCGGCACCTTCCTGGACTGGGAGGGCCGGGTGCGCCGGTTCGAGCAGGCGCTGAGCCCCGAGGTGGTGCAGACCCACGGCGGCCACGTCACCGACCTGCGCGTGCTCGACCGGCTCGCCGACGCGATGGACGTGCACCTGGGCCTGCCCGACGTGGCCGCGGCCCGGCGCGAGCTCGACGAGCTCGGCGTCTGGGACGGCCCGCGGGCGCTGCCCCCGCGCGCCGAGGTGCTGACCCTGCCCGCGCCCGGCGTCGGCCAGGCCGTGCTCGCCACCTGGCACCAGCTGCTCGACGACGGGCGGCTGCAGGACGGCGAGAAGTTCCTGGCCGGCACCGCGCACCGCGCGGTGGTGCACCTGTCTCCGGCCACGGCCAAGGAGATCGGCGC
Source organism: Actinospica robiniae DSM 44927 (assembly GCF_000504285.1). NCBI lineage: Bacteria > Bacillati > Actinomycetota > Actinomycetes > Catenulisporales > Actinospicaceae > Actinospica > Actinospica robiniae. The sequence goes on from NZ_KI632511.1 coordinate 6,411,204, forward strand.
CTTCGCCGGCGCGCCCGTCTCGGTGCGCACCGACGCCGGCGCGGTGGTGCTGCCGCTGGAGATCGCCGACCTGCCCGACCGGGTGGTCTGGCTGCCGACGAACTCCCCGGGCTCGCACGTGCGCGCCGCCCTGTGCGCGGACACCGGGGCCATCGTGACGCTGGCCGCCGAGGCGCCCGCGTCCGCCGCCACCGCCGGCGAGGCGGGCGCCGAGGAGGAGGAGCGCTGATGGCGAACATGGACCACTGGGTGATCAACGGGTTCGACACCCACATCCCGTGGTGGTTCCTGCTGGCCGCGATCAAGGCGGTGGCCGCCTTCGCGATGCTGGTCGTGCTCACCCTGTTCAACATCTGGTTCGAGCGCCGCGTGGTGTCCCGGATGCAGATGCGGGTGGGCCCGAACCGGGTCGGCCCGCAGGGTCTGCTGCAGTCGCTGGCCGACGGCGTGAAGCTCGCGCTCAAGGAGGACATCGTCCCGACGAACGCCGACAAGCCGGTGTTCTGGGCGGCCCCGGTGATCTCCACCATCCCGGCGTTCCTCGCCTTCGCGGTGATCCCCTGGGGCGGCGCGGTCTCGATCTTCCACCACTGGACCACGCTGCAGCTGGTGGACCTGCCGATCGGCGTGCTCTACATCCTCGCGGTCTCCTCGATCGGCATCTACGGGATCGTGCTGGCCGGCTGGAGCTCGGGCTCGACCTATCCGCTGCTCGGCGGCATCCGCTCCTCCGCCCAGATGATCTCCTACGAGATCGCCATGGGCCTGAGCTTCGCCGGGGTGTTCCTGTACGCCGGGACGATGTCCACCAGCGGGATCGTGGCCGCGCAGGCGCACATCTGGTACATCATCCCGCTGTGCGTCTCCGGGCTGATCTACATGATCTCGATGGTGGGCGAGACCAACCGCGCCCCCTTCGACCTGCCCGAGGCCGAGGGCGAACTGGTCGGCGGCTTCCACACCGAGTACACCTCGCTGAAGTTCGCCCTCTTCTTCCTGGCCGAGTACATCAACCTGGTCGTCGTCTCCTGCCTGGCGATCACGATGTTCTTCGGCGGATGGCGGGCTCCGGCCCCGATCGCGCACTGGTGGCACGGCGCGAACGCGGGCTGGTTCCCGATGATCTGGTTCCTGGCCAAGCTGCTGATCTTCGTGTTCGTCTTCATCTGGCTGCGCGGCACGCTGCCCCGGCTGCGCTACGACCAGTTCATGCGGCTGGGCTGGAAGGTGCTCATCCCGGTCTCGCTGGTCTGGCTGCTGCTGGTCGCGGTGATCCGCCAGCTGCGCAACGCCGGGGACATGGACTCCGGCCACCTGGTGCCGATCTGCCTGGCCGCGGCCGCGCTCTTCGTGGCCCTGCTGGTCGGCCTGGAGGTGCGCGAGCGCAACCAGGACGCGCGCGATCTGCGCCGGCGCAACGCCGAGGAGGCACTGCGCGAGCAGGACGCCTCCGGCTTCGCCGGCGGCTTCCCGGTGCCGCCGCTGCCCGGCCAGGTGCGGCCGGTCGTCGCCCGGCGCGCCCCGCGCACCCCGAGCCTCGCCCTGGCCGCCAACGGCCATTCCACGGAGGAGTCGTCTGATGGCGAGTAAGAAGCAGCCCCCGAAGGGCGCGTCGGGGGCGGAGACCGCCAAGGCGGGACCGCTGGCCGGGGTGGCCGGCTTCGGAGTGACCTTCCTGACCCAGTTCAAGAAGCCGAACACCGAGCGCTACCCGGAGCAGAAGGTCCCCACCCAGCTGCGCTTCCACGGCCGCCACCAGCTCAACCGGCACCCGGACGGGCTGGAGAAGTGCATCGGCTGCGAGCTGTGCGCCTGGGCCTGTCCGGCCGACGCCATCTACGTCGAGGGCGCGGACAACACCGAGGAGGAGCGCTTCTCCCCGGGCGAGCGCTACGGCCGGGTCTACCAGATCAACTATCTGCGGTGCATCCTGTGCGGCCTGTGCATCGAGGCCTGCCCGACCCGCGCGCTGACCATGACGAACGAGTACGAGCTCGCCGACACCAGCCGCGAATCGCTGATCTACACCAAGGACCGGCTGCTCGCGCCGATGGGCGAGGGCATGGTCCCGCCGCCGCACCGGATGTACCAGGACGGCGCCGGCCACGAGGTGACCGAGAAGGAGTACTACCGCGGCGAGGTCCCGCGCGCCGACGACGACCTGCTGCGGCCGCTGCTCGCCGCGGCCCGCGCCGCCGACGCGGCGGCCGCGGGCTCGGCCGCGGGCTCGGGCTCGGGAGAGGAGTCCTGATGGGGAACACCGGCCACGGCGAGACCTTCCTGTTCTGGATCGGTTCGGCCGTCTCCGTGCTCGGCGCGCTGGGCCTGATCTTCTCCAAGAAGATCGTGCACGCGGCGCTGTGCCTGTGCTCGGTGATGCTCTGCCTGGCCTTCTTCTACATGGCCCAGGGCGCCGTCTTCCTCGGCGTCGTGCAGATCGTCGTCTACACCGGCGCGGTCATGATGCTGTTCCTGTTCGTGCTGATGCTGATCGGCATCGAGTCGCAGGACTCGCTGACCGAGACGATCCGCGGCCAGCGCTGGCTGGCCGTGCCGCTCGTGATCGGCTTCGGCGCGGTGCTGCTCGGCGTGTACGCGCACGCGAACCTGCCCGCCTTCGTCGGCACCGACGCGGCGAACGCCAAGGGCGGCGGCAACGTCCCGGCGCTGGCCCAGCTGCTCTTCTCCCGCTACTACTGGGCCTTCGAGGTCTCCTCGGCGGTGCTGATCGTCTCGGCCGTGGGCGCGATGGTGCTCACCCACAAGGAGCGCATCGCCCCGCGCAAGTCGCAGCGCGAGATCTCGATCGAGCGCTTCGAGCGCTGGGGCCGCGGCGAGAAGGTCTCGCTCACCGGCCTGCCCAACCCGGGCGTCTACGCGCAGCACAACGCGGTGGACACCCCGGCGCTGCTGCCCGACGGCACGCCGAGCGAGGCGAGCGTCAACGCCACGCTGCGCGGCCGCGACACGGTCCGCGGCTTCCGACCGCTGCCGCTGCCCGGCCAGGCGAACGGCAAGCAGAGCAAGGAGGTGTCGAAGTGAACCCGGACAACTACCTCTACCTGTCCGCGATCCTGTTCACCCTCGGCGCGCTCGGGGTGCTGATCCGGCGCAACGCCATCGTCGTGTTCATGTGCATCGAGCTGATGCTGAACGCGGCGAACCTGGCCTTCGTCACCTTCGCCCGGATGCGCGGCGCCCTGGACGGGCAGATCATCGCGTTCTTCACGATGGTGGTGGCCGCGGCCGAGGTCGTGGTGGGCCTCGCGATCATCATCATGGTCTTCCGTACCCGCCGTTCGGCCTCGGTCGACGACGCCAACCTGCTGAAGTACTAGGAATAGGTGGCCTCGACGATGCCCTCGTCCTACGCGCCGCTCGCGGCGACCGGTACCTTCGCCCTGACCGCCTGGGTGATCGCCCTGCCGCTGGCCGGGGCCGCGATCCTGCTGCTCGGCGGGCGCAAGTCGAACCGCTTCGGCCACCTGCTCGGCTGCGCGGCCGCGCTCGGCTCGTTCGTCCTCGGCGCGGTGCTCTTCTTCGCCCTGCTGGCCAAGCCGGGCGACCAGCGCTCCTACGACCAGCACGTCTACACCTGGATCCCGGTGCCCGGCTTCACCGCCGACGCCGGGTTCCACCTGGATCAGCTCTCGATCGTCTTCGTGCTGCTGATCACCGGCGTGGGCTCGCTGATCCACATCTACTCGGTCGGCTACATGCAGCACGACGAGAACAAGCGCAAGTTCTTCGCGTACCTGAACCTGTTCCTGGCCGCGATGCTCGTGCTCGTGCTCGCCGACAACTACCTGCTGCTCTACGCCGGCTGGGAGGGCGTGGGCCTGGCCTCGTACCTGCTGATCGGGTTCTGGCAGCACAAGCCCTCGGCGGCGGTGGCGGCCAAGAAGGCGTTCATCGTCAACCGGGTCGGCGACATCGGCCTGTCGGTGGCGGTGATGCTCATGTACACCACCTTCGGCAGCTTCGCCTTCGGGCCGGTGTTCAACGGCGTGCCCGCCGCCAAGACCGGCACGCTCACCGCGATCGGCCTGCTGCTGCTGCTCGGCGCCTGCGGCAAGAGCGCGCAGTTCCCGCTGCAGTCCTGGCTCGGCGACGCGATGGAGGGCCCGACCCCGGTCAGTGCTCTGATCCACGCGGCGACGATGGTGACCGCGGGGGTGTACCTGATCGTGCGCTCCAACGCGATCTTCGACGCCGCCCCGAACGCGCGCCTGGTGGTGACCATCGTGGGCGCGATCACGCTGATGTTCGGCGCGATCGTCGGTTGCGCGAAGGACGACATCAAGAAGGCGCTGGCCGGCTCGACCATGTCGCAGATCGGCTACATGATCCTGGCCGCCGGGCTCGGCCCGATCGGCTACGCGTTCGCGATCATGCACCTGGTCACGCACGGCTTCTTCAAGGCGGGGCTGTTCCTCGGCGCCGGCTCGGTGATGCACGGCATGAACGACGACGTGAACATGCGCCACTACGGCGCCCTGCGCAAGTACATGCTCTGGACCTACGTCACCTTCGGCCTCGGCTACCTGGCGATCATCGGCTGCCCGCCGTTCTCCGGGTACTGGTCCAAGGACAAGATCATCGAGGCCGCGTTCAGCCAGGGCGGCACCTCCGGCTGGATCCTCGGCTTCACGGCTCTGCTCGGCGCGCTGGTCACCGCGTTCTACATGACCCGGGTCATGCTGATGACCTTCTTCGGCACGAAGCGCTGGGTCGAGGACGAGCACGGCCACGAGCCGCACCCGCACGAGTCGCCGCGGACCATGGTGTTCCCGATGGCCCTGCTGGCCGTGGGTTCGGTCGCCGCGGGCGCCCTGTTCTCGTACCACAGCTCGTTCGTGAACTGGCTCGCCCCGGTCACCGGCCACAGCGAGGGCAAGCTGCCGTTCAGCCAGCTCGAGATGCAGGCGATCATCCTCGGCGCGGTCGCGCTCGGTTTCCTCTACGCCATGAACCTCTACTTCCGCCAGGAGGTCCCGGCGACGGCCCCGGCCGGCGCCTTCGTCACCCGGGCCGCGCGCCGCGACCTGTACGGCGACGCGTTCAACGAGCTGGTGTTCATGCGCACCGGCCAGTACCTGACCAGAGTCCTGGTCTACTTCGACCTCAAGGGCGTGGACGGCGCGGTCAACGGCATCGCCGCGGGCCTCGGCGGCAGCTCCGGCCGACTGCGCCGGCTGCAGACCGGCTTCGTCCGCTCCTACGCCCTGTCGATGTTCGGCGGCGCCACGCTGCTGATCGTCGCCCTCCTGCTGGTAAGGGGTTAACTCGATGTCCAGCTTCCCCTATCTGACCGTCACGATCGCCTCGCCGCTCGTCGGCGTCGCCGGGATCGCGCTGCTGCCACGCGGGCAGCAGAAGCGGGCCAAGGAGATCGCCGTGGCGACCTCCGTGCTCACCCTGGTGCTGGCGATCATCGACGCGGTGAAGTTCAACGTCGGTGGAGCCCAGTACCAGCTGACCGAGAATCACTCCTGGATCTCCCAGTTCCACATCAACTACAGCATCGGCGTCGACGGGATCGCGCTCGTCCTGATCCTGATGACGGCTGTGCTGGTGCCGGTGGTGCTGCTCGCCTCCTGGCATGACGGGAAGAACACCCCGCGGGCCTTCTTCAGCCTGATGCTGGTCCTGGAAGTCATGATGATCGGTGTCTTCGCGGCCACCGACGTCTTCATGTTCTACGTGCTCTTCGAAGCGCTGCTGATCCCGAGCTACTTCCTGATCGGCTCGTACGGGCAGAGCGGGGAGAAGCACCGGTCCTACGCCGCGGTGAAGTTCCTGCTCTACAACCTGCTCGGCGGCCTGCTGATGCTGGCGGCGGTGATCGGCCTGTACGTGGTCGCCAACCGCACCGTGGCCGATCCGTTCAACTTCCCGGCCCTCGCGCACGCGGTGTCCACCGGGCAGCTGCACTTCAGCACCGGCGTCGAGCGCTGGCTCTTCCTCGGCTTCTTCATCGCGTTCGCGGTCAAGGCGCCGCTGTGGCCGTTCCACACCTGGCTGCCGGACGCCGCCGCCGAGGCCACGCCGGGCACCGCCGTCCTGCTCGTCGGCGTGCTCGACAAGATCGGCACCTTCGGCATGCTCCGGTTCTGCCTCGAGCTGTTCCCGAACGCCTCGCACTACTTCACCCCGGCGATCCTGGTGCTCGCGGTCATCAGCACCCTGTACGGCGCGCTGCTGGCGATCGGGCAGAAGGACATGAAGCGCCTGATCGCCTACACCTCGATCTCGCACTTCGGCCTGATCACCCTCGGCGTGTTCGCCTGGACCGCCCGCGGCCAGGTCGGCGCGACGCTCTACATGGTCAACCACGGCCTGTCCACCGGCGCGCTGTTCCTGCTCGCCGGATTCCTGATCACCCGCCGCGGCTCGACCGAGATCGACGCCTACGGCGGTGTGCAGAAGGTGGCGCCGCTGCTCGCCGGGACCTTCCTGGTGGCCGGCCTGTCCTCGCTGGCGCTGCCGGGCCTGAGCTCGTTCGTCAGCGAGTTCCTGGTGCTGGTCGGCACCTTCGAGAAGTACCCGGTCGCGGCGATCTTCGCGGTCACCTCGATCGTGCTCGCCGCGGTCTACATCCTGTGGCTCTACCAGCGCACCATGACCGGGCCGGTGACGGCGGCGGTCAGCGGCTTCAAGGACCTGAGCCGGCGGGAGATCGCCGCGGTGGCCCCGCTGCTCGCGCTGATCCTGGTGCTCGGCTTCGCGCCCGGCATCCTGACGAAGTACATCAACCCGGCCGTCACCCAGTCGACGTCCCTGTCGGTGACGCAGCATCCGTCCACCGCGACCCAAGCCCAGGGGAGCCAGCAGTGAGCACTCTCGCCGCAGCCACCACCTTCCATGCGCCGCCGGTCGAATTCGGCAAGCTCTCGCCGATGCTGATCGCCTTCGGCGCGGCGACCCTGGGCATCCTGGTCGAGGGCCTGGTGCCGCGGGCCTCCCGCTACCGGGTGCAGGTCGGCCTCGCCCTCGTGGGCATCGCCGCCGCGTTCGGCGCCGTGCTCGCGCTGTCCAAGACCGGCGTGCAGCTCGTCGCGCAGGGGTCGGTCGCCATAGACGGCACGACGCTCTTCCTGCAGGGCACGATCCTGGTGATCGCCTTCGTCGGCTTCCTGGTGATCGCCGAGCGCAAGACCGACCAGAACCAGGACGCCTTCGCCGCGCAGGGCGCCTCGGTGCCCGGCTCCCAGTCCGAGCGGGACACCACCCGGATGGGCTGGCAGAGCACGGAGATCTACCCGCTGCTGATGTTCTCGGTCGGCGGCATGCTGCTCTTCCCGGCGGCCAACGACCTGCTGACCATGTTCGTCGCGCTCGAGGTGCTCTCGCTGCCGCTGTACATCGTCTGCGGCCTGGCCCGGCACCGCCGGCTGCTCTCGCAGGAGGCCGCGCTCAAGTACTTCCTGCTCGGCGCGTTCTCCTCGGCGTTCTTCCTGTACGGCGCGGCCATGCTCTACGGCTACGCCGGCTCGGTGAACCTCGACGTGATCGCACAGCACGTGGCGCACCCGGACGCCGGCTCGGCCCTGCTCTACGCCGGCCTGGCCATGCTCGGCATGGGCCTGCTGTTCAAGGTCGGCGCCGCGCCGTTCCACATGTGGACCCCGGACGTGTATCAGGGCGCGCCGACCCCGGTGACCGGCTTCATGGCCGCGGCCACCAAGATCGCCGCCTTCGGCGCGCTGGTGCGGGTGCTCGACGTGGGCCTCGGCGGCCCGAACGCGGTCACGGTGTGGCGCCCGGTGCTCCAGGCCGTGGCCGTGATCACCATGCTGGTCGGCGGCATCCTGGCGCTGACCCAGCGCGACATCAAGCGGATGCTGGCCTACTCGGCCATCCTCAACGCCGGCTACCTGCTGATCGGCGTGACCTCCACCACCGCGCAGGCCCGGGCGGCGGTGCTGTTCTACCTGCCGGTGTACGGCGTCGCCATCATCGGCGCGTTTGCCGTGGTGACCCTGGTGCGCGACGCCGGCGGCGAGGCCACCGACCTGAGCCGCTGGGCCGGCCTGGGCAAGCGCGCCCCGATCCCGGCCGCGCTGCTCGCGGTGTTCCTGCTGGCCTTCGCCGGCATCCCGTTCACCTCGATCTTCATCGGCAAGTTCGCCATCTTCCAGGCGGCCCTGAACGCCGGCGCCCCCGCGCTGGTCATCGTGGCCGTACTCGCCAGCGCCCTGGCCGCGTTCTTCTACCTGCGCGTGGTCGTGGTGATGTTCTTCTCCGAGCCGCTGCCGGACGGGCCGACCATCGCCCACCCGTCGATCGCGGTGAAGACGGCGCTGGCCGTGGCGGCCCTCGCCACGGTGGCCCTGGGCATCGCGCCGAGCCTGTTGCTGCACCTGGCGAACAACTCGGCGGGCATTCTGGCCAAGTAGCGGCGAAGCCGCCTAGGGCAGAGGGAAATCGGGAACATCGACCGGGCCGCGACGAGGATGAAGTCACGGCCCGGCCGCGTGCCATAGCCCGATGTCGATGCACTAGGTTGGGAATCGGTAAGAGTAGACGACGGGTGACCCGATCGGGTGAGAGGCGAATGGCGTGAGCGTGCAGGTGGCGACCGAACGCGCGGGCAGCCTGCCCTGGGGCCTCGTCACCAGTGACCCCGGCCTGGTGGCCCGGGCGCGCACGGGCCTCGCCGAGGTGGAGGAACTGCTGCTGCGCTGCGCGCACAGCGACCACGCGCTGATCCGGGAGTCCGCCGTCCACCTGGTCGAGGCCGGCGGCAAGCGGTTCCGTCCGCTGCTGACGGTCGTGGCCGCCGAGTTCGGCGAGCCCTCGGTGCCGCAGGTGGCCGTGGCCGGCTGCGTGGTGGAGCTGACCCACCTGGCCACGCTCTACCACGACGACGTGATGGACGAGGCCACCATGCGCCGGGGCGTGCCGACCGCGAACGCCCGCTGGGACAATACGATCGCGATCCTCACCGGCGACTACCTGTTCGCCAAGGCCTCGATGCTGCTGGCCGATCTGGGCCCGGAGGCGGTGCGGCTGCAGGCCGCCACCTTCGAGCGGCTGGTGACCGGCCAGATCAACGAGTGCATCGAGCCGGGCCCGGACGAGAGCGCGATCGACCACTACCTGAAGGTGCTCGAGGACAAGACCGGCTCGCTGATCGCGACCTCCCTGCGCTTCGGCGCGCTGCTCTCCGGCGCGTCCCCGACCGTGGTCGAGCAGCTGACCCGCTTCGGCGAGACCTTCGGCGTGGCGTTCCAGCTCGTCGACGACATCATCGACATCGCCGGCGAAGCCGAGCAGTCCGGCAAGCTCCCCGGCACCGACCTGCGCGAGGGCGTCCCCACCCTCCCCACGCTCTACGCCCTGGCCTCCACCGACCCGGAGTCGGCCCGCCTGCGCGAGCTGCTGTCCGCCCCGATCGAAGAGGACGAACTCGTCCTCGAAGCCCTCGACCGCCTCCGCGCCCATGCCGCGATGGACCAGGCCCGCGTTACCGCCCGCCGGTACGCCGAAGAAGCCCGCACCATGCTCGAGGGCCTCCCTGACATCCCGGCCCGCGACGCCCTGCACGCCCTCTGCGAGCTGGTCTACTCCCGCACGGTGTGACGGGCGCGGGGCCGGGAGATCGAGATCAGTCCCTGAATACGTGCTCGGCTTTCGTGGCATGGACGGCACGGATGTACCAGATCTCGAGGCTCGTTTCGTTGGTGCAGTTCCGGATGCGCTCGAACTGCGCGGAGTCGAGGGAGATACGCCGCATTTCCAGCTTTTCCAGCAGGAGATCGGCCAAGCCCTTGGCTCTTGCGGTGGCTAGATTAGCCTCGATGATCGAGTTGAAGATGCCCCGGTAGAACCACGGCACCGCACTGTCGTCGGGGTAGGCGCCCGGGCCCTGCGGCATCAGAGGTCTCCGGAGCGGTCGTTGAAGACGTCCTCGGCGGTGGTGGCGGTGACCGCGCGGGCGAACCACTCCTCGATGAGCTGCTCGTCCGTGCACGTCGCGATGCGCTCGCGCTGCTCGTCGCTGATGACGATGCCCCGCAGGTCCAGGCTCTTCAGCAAGAGCTTGGCCATGCCCTTGGCCTCGGCCTTCGCCTTGGCTTCGTCGAGCATGCCCTGGATCATGGGGCCGTAGACGACGTGACTGTTCGCTGCCATCAGTTGCCTCCAGAAGTCTCCGACGTCGGTCCTGCCCAGCGTGAGGTCGATGTTGTTCGCGACGGCGACAGCCGTGGGTTCGGGTGCGGTCCCGACGGCCTTCGCCGCCGCTTTGAGTATGGCATTGATGTGGCGTGAACCGAGGTGGACCGTCACGGAAAGCGCGGTGTAGTAGAGGTCCATAGCGGCGGCGTGGTCGTCGATGATCATCTCGACATTGCTGGGGCCGAGCACGATCGGGCGAACGTACAACGAGTCGCCCAGTCCGTGGCCGAAATCGAAGCCCTTGCGCGCCCATTCTTCGCACCGCTTGCTGCTGGTGACGACAACGAGCGTGACCGGGAGGCTGTAGCGGTTGGCCAGGGTCATCCCGTAGTAGCCCCAGGCCCTCGGCTTGTCGTGATCCGTCTGCAGTTGGGTTTCGAAGGCGAAGATGCCTTCCCTCCCATCTGCTGTGCGGAATTTGAACACGCGGTCGACGCGGCGCTCGACCGGTTCGACGGTGCTGAGATCAGTGCCGAGGCGCTCGATCTCCTCGAATTTCGAGAAATGCACACCGCAGCGTTCGAGTGCTCGGACAATGAGATCCGGATCATCGTCGAAAAGGGTGTGGCTGACCTCATGGTGATTGGTGACCATGCGGTCACCCTAAGCTCTGTACAGAGGATTATCGCCCGAATCCCGCGCGACCACCGTTTCGAGTGACGAGCGGGGTCGCTCGTACGAGGGTACGGCGACGTAGTGGGACATGCTTGGTGTCCGAAACCCGCCAGATCGTGTCGGTGGGCAGGCGCATGATGGAGGCATGGCTTCTACGACTCCGCTGACGGACGAGCACCGCTACCAGGCGGTGCGCGGGCGCGACCCCCGGTTCGACGGGGTGTTCTTCACGGCTGTGACCAGCACCGGGATCTACTGCCGGCCGAGTTGCCCGGCGACCACGCCGAAGCGCGAGAACGTGCGGTTCTACGCTTCGGCGGCGGGGGCGCAGGCGGCCGGGTTCCGAGCCTGCCGGCGCTGCCGGCCGGACGCGGTGCCGGGGTCGGCCGAGTGGAACGTGCGTGCGGACGTCGTCGGGCGGGCGATGCGGCTGATCAACGACGGGGTGATCGACCGCGAGGGCGTGGGCGGGCTGGCCGGGCAGTTGGGTTACAGCGAACGGCAGGTGCAGCGGCACTTGGTCGCCTCGCTGGGTGCCGGGCCGCTCGCGCTGGCTCGCGCGCAGCGCGCGCACACGGCGCGGGTGCTGCTGCAGACCACGCCGCTGGCGGCCGCGGACGTCGCGTTCGCCGCCGGGTTCTCCAGCATCCGGCAGTTCAACGACACGATCCGCGAGGTATACGCGGCCACGCCCACCTCGTTACGCGACGCCGTCGCCACGGCGACAGCGAAGCGCGGGACGTCGGCCGGCACCGGGATCCCGCTGCGCTTGGCGTACCGCGAGCCGTATGCGCGCGGGCACGTCTTCGACTTCCTCGGCGCTCGTGCCATCCCCGGAATCGAGGAGATCCTGGGACCGCCGGGAGACCGGGTCTATCGGCGAACCCTGCGGTTCGAGCACGGGCCCGGCATCATCGAGGTGCACGAGCGGGTCACCGGCGGCGCCTGGCTGGAGTGCCGGCTCGATCTGGCCGACCTGCGCGGCTTCACCGCCGCGATCGGCCGGGTGCGGCGGCTGTTCGACCTCGACGCGGATCCGGTGGCGGTGGCCGAGACCTTCGCCCCGGACCAGATCCTCGGCCCGCTGACGCTGAAGAACCCGGGCATCCGCTCGGTCGGCGCGGCCGAGCCGCAGGAGATGGCGATCCGCGCGGTGCTCGGCCAGCAGATCACCGTCGGCTCGGCCCGCGCGCTCGCGGGCAAGCTGGTCGCCGCCCGCGGCGAGCCGCTGGAGAATCCGAGCGGCGGGCTGACGCACCTGTTCCCGCTCGCGGCCGACCTGGCCGAGGCGGACTTCGCCGAGCTCGGCATGCCGGCCTCGCGCAAGGAGACGCTGCGCACGGTGAGCCGGGCGCTGGCCGACGGCAGCCTGCGGCTCGACGCCGGGGCCGACCGGGAACAGGCCCAGCGGGAACTGCTGGCGCTGCGCGGGATCGGGCCGTGGACGGCGGGCTACCTGCGGATGCGGGCACTGAGCGACCCGGACGTGCTGCTGCCCGGCGACGTGGTCATCAAGGGGGCGCTGAAGCGTGCCGGATTAGGCCGCGAGGAGACAGAGCGCTGGCACCCCTGGTCTTCGTATGCGATCCACTACCTTTGGAGCAACTCATGAGCACCCCTGACACCTTCGGCACCGTCATCTACACGCGGATGGACAGCCCGGTCGGCGACCTCGTCCTTGCGGGCGTGCGTTCGCCTTCGGCGCCCGGCGGTGTGGCGCTGTGCAGCGTGAAGATGGAGAAGTGGAAGGGCGACGTGCGCGTCGAAGCGGACTGGGAGTACGCCCCGGACGCCTTCGAACACGCCGTCGGCCAACTCGAGGCCTACTTCGCCGGCACCCTCAAGTCGTTCGACCTCGAATTCGCCACCCACGGCACGCCGTTCCAGGAGCGGGTCTGGGCAGCGCTGCGAGAGATCCCGTACGGCACCACGACGACCTACGGCACCATCACGGCCGATCTCGGGTACGAGCGGGTGCAGGCGCGCGCGGTGGGCAGCGCGATCGGCTCCAACCCGCTCGGCATCGTCGTCCCTTGCCACCGCGTGCTCGGTGCGAAGGGCGCGTTGACCGGCTACGCCGGCGGCCTGGAGAACAAGGAGGCGCTCCTGGTGCTGGAGGGCGTGCTCCCGCAGCCCCTGGCGTAAAGGCCCTGCCTTACCGGATAATCCCGCCCATGGCTGCGAAATCGACGACCTCCACCCGCATTCCGCGTTGGCTGTGGCAGGTCGAAAAGGCGGCGGAGAAGGGGGCCAAGAGGAAGCCCCACGTCAGTATCGACGCCGCGTTTCGTTCGACGGCCCGGTTACTGTGGGTCGAGGCAGGCTGTTGGGTGCTCTTCGGCGCCGGTGAGCTGGTCAGCGCCTGGCTGCGGACTCGAAACCACGGCAGACCGCCATTCGGCGGCATACTCAATGTGGGCCCCATGCTGGTGGCGATGCTGGCCACGGCAGGGTTCTCCTACGGCATCAACTGGGTGGGCGCGTTGTTGTTGCGGGCGCGGACGCACGGGCCTGTCGGCCGGCTGTGGGTGGCGCGGCAGCCGTCGATCCGCCGCTGGCGCCGGTACACCTCCTGGCCGTCGTCGCTGTTCCTGGTCGCTTTCCTCGCGATCCTCCCGGTGACGCACATCCTCTACGATCCGCCGCCGCACAGCGTCATCCGCGCGCAGATCGAGAACTACGCCGCGGCCAGCCTGAGCCTGGTTTATGCCGCCCTCACGGTTTTCGTCTTCCGGCGGGTGAACCGGGAGTGCTTCGAGAGCGCGCGAGCGGACCTGATCCTGGCCGAGCCGCAGCTGGCGGCCGGTCAGCTGCCCGCCGCGGGGGCCGCGGGGGCCGCCGTGTTCGAGGACGTGATCGAGGACGCCGTGCCCTCCGGCTGGTCGGGCCGGGGGATCCGGGGCTGAGGCCCGTCCGGTGCGTCCGGCCGGCCTTGCCCGGCCCGGGCCGCCTGGCGCAGGCCGTCCCAGGTCAGCACGACCAGCGCGAGCCACACGATGCCGAAGCCGACCCACTCGCTGCCCGCCGCCTTCTCGTGCACCACGAACACGCCGCAGGCCAGCTGCAGGATCGGCGCGAGGAACTGCAGCAGGCCCACGGTGGAGAGCGGAAGCCGGTTCGTGGCCCCGGCGAACAGCAGCAGCGGCACCAGCGTGACCACGCCGGCGAAGGTCAGCAGCGCCGTGATGTACCAGGCGACGTGGCCGTACGCGGCGGTGCCGTCGACCTGAAGGAAGGTCATATAGCCGAGTGCGGGCAGGAATTGGAACGCGGACTCGACCGCCATCGACTCCTGCGCGGGCACCTTGGCGAGCTTCTTGCACAGGCCGTAGCAGCCGAAGGACGCGGCGAGCACGAGCGCGATCCAGGGCAGCTGGCCGTAGGCGACACCGAGTTCGACCACGGCCGCGGCGCCGATCCCGACTGCCAGCCACTGGACCGGGCGCAGCGTCTCGTGCAGGATCAGCACGCCGAAGACGATCGTGACCAGCGGGTTGAGGAAGTAGCCGAGCGAGGTCTCGAGCACCCGCCCGGCGTTGACCGCCCAGATGTAGGTGCCCCAGTTCACGCTCACCAGGGCCGCGGCGGCGCCGAGCAGCGCGATCTTGCGCGGGGTGCGGCGCAGTTCGGCGAACCAGGACCAGTGCTTGCGGGCGGCGAGCAGGACGGCCACCGCGACCAGGGACCAGATCATCCGGCTGGCCAGGATCTCCAGCGCCCCGGCGGGCTTGAGCAGCGGCCAGTACAAGGGGAACAGGCCCCACAGGGCGTAGGCCGCTATCCCGTATATGAGGCCGCGTCGCTGCTCGGTCGCGGCCGCCTGCGCTGTCATAGGCATGAGTGTAGTTAGATTATTACCGTACTGGTACCACGGTTGTAGCGGCGCCGGCGCCGCCTGGTACCGCGTTTACCCGTGCGCTCCGATCCGGTGGTACCGCCTCGAAGACGAGAGTGTTCCTTGTCAGCACGACAAGCCACCGGCCGCACGAGGCGGCCACGAGTTCCGGAGCGTTGAGATGTCGTCTTCCGTGTCCCAGGCCCTGCTGGTCAACGTGCTCGTGCTGGGCTCGGTGCTCGCCACCGACCTGGGTCCGGCCCGCAAGATCGGCAAGGCCCGCATCCTGCGACCGCTGATCGTGGCCGCCGTGATCGTCCCGCTGTTCATCAAGAGCCCGGCCGCCTCCGGCACCGGCCTGGTCCTCGAACTCGCCGGCATCCTGCTCGGCACGGTCTGCGGCCTGGCCGCCGCCGCGCTGATGCGGGTGCGCCGGGTGCCGGAGACGGGCAAGCCGGTCTCCCGGGCCGGGTGGGGCTACGCGGCGCTGTGGACGGCCGTGATCGGCGCGCGGATGGCCTTCTCCTACGGCAGCGTGAACTGGTTCCCGGGCCAGCTGGTGCGCTTCGGCATAGCCCACCAGCTCACCGTCGCGGCCCTGACCGACGCGCTGGTGTTCATGGCGATCGCGATGCTGGTGGCGCGCACCCTCGGCCTGGCCGCCCGCGCGGCCCGCACCCCGAGCCTGGTCCCGGCCGCCGCCTGACCCGGCGTCACCACCCGAACGTGTGTACCCCCGTCGGATGACGGGGGTACACACGTTTGCGCTCTGATGGCCTAGAGTGTCCGGATTGTGAGACATATCAGCGTATTCAGTTCCGCCGCCGTCGGCGCCCTCGTCGCGGTGGCCGGGGTCTACGCCGGGCCGCGGGTGCCGCGGCGCACGAACCTGGACTGGGCGCTGGCCGCGGCGGCCACCTCCGCCGCGGCCGCGGGGGTCTGGGGCTTCCGGCATCAGCAGCTGCTCGCCACGATACTGCCGTTCCTGCTGGTCAGTTATGCCGCGGGGGAGTGGCGCCGGCGCGCCGCGACGGCCCCGGCCGAGCCGACGGGGCGCGTTGCGGCTCAGCCCTCTTCCTCCTCGTCGCCGTTGCCCTCGCGGGGCAGCAGGCGGTAGGACGGGTTCGTCATGGCCAGGTAGCCCTCGGTCTCGCCGACCATGCCCTCGACCCTTATCTTCGCGCCCGGCTCGATGCCCGGGATGGAGCGGCGGCCGAGGAAGACCAGGGTGATGCCGCCGGTCTCGTCGTAGAGCTCGGCCTCGAGCGCGGGGGAGCCGGAGACCGGGCCGACGTAGACCGAGCGGATCCGGCCCTCGAGCGTGGCCCGGTTGCGCCAGCGCACCTCGCGCACGGCGATCGGGTCGTGCGGGTTCGCCGGAGCCTGAGCCTCCTCGTCCGGGGTCGGGCACTCGGTGTTGAGCAGCATCTTCTTGGTGCGCCGGGCCGGACGCGGCGGACGGGGGCCGTGGTGCTCCGGCCCGTTGCCGGTCGGGGTCTCGCCGGTGTCCATCTCCTCGATCGCCTCGACCACGTCGAAGGGTACGATCATGGCCGCGACGTGCGGCAGCCGGGAGACCGCCGAGGCGATCTTGTCCGCGGTGCGGTCGTGCAGCAGTCGGCTGGTCGGGGCGAACGCGCGCCGCGGCAGCATGATGGTCACCTCGCTGCTCGACTCGTCGGCCGTGCGCGCCGCGAGTTCGGCCGCGGCCCGGCGCAGCCGGCGGTCCGGCACCTCGATCACCTCGAGCGGGACGTCGGCGGCGACCGAGGCGTCCCAGCGCTTGCGAAGATGCTCGGCGTGCTTGGAGTCGATCATCAGGTGCACCGCGCGCAGCTCCACCGGGCGCAGCGACCGGGCGTAGCGCAGGGCCTTGACCACGGCCAGGTCCACCGAGTCCACCAGGACCAGCACGGTGTTGCGGGTCAGTGTCGGCACGCTGGCGCTCGCCGGGGCGCCGGCCAGCGCGGCCGCCTCCCGGCGGTATCGCTCGTTCAGCTTGATCAGCGCGAACACGCCGATCGGGAAGACCACAACGACCAGCCAGGCGCCCTCGGTGAACTTGAACACAGCGAAGATCAGCACGACCGCGGCGCTGAGCACGCAGGCCGTGCCGTTGATCACCAGCTTGATCGTGCGGTTCTTCTCGTTGCGGCGGGAGTGGTAGCGGAACAGGCCGGCCGCGGCCATGGTGAAACCGGTGAACACGCCGATCGCGTAGAGCGAGACGAGCCGGGTCAGGTTGCCGTCGGTGCCGATCAGCAGCAGCAGCGACAGGCCCGCGAGCACGATGATGCCGTTGGAGAAGGAGAGCCGGTGGCCGCGGTGCAGGAACTGGCGCGGCAGGAAGGAGTCCTCGGCCACGAACGAGGCGAGGAAGGGGAAGCCGTTGAACGAGGTGTTGCCGCCGGCGTAGAGGATCAGCGCCGTGGCCAGCTGCACGATCGTGAGCATCACGTTGCCGAACGCGCCGTGTCCCCAGATCAGGCTGGCGAGCTGGCCGATCACGGACGGGCTGCCGCTGGAGTAGGGGGTCGCCTGCGTCTTCCAGGCCAGGATCGAGATCGCGAGCACCAGGGTGCCCAGCATCAGCGACATCCAGAACATGGACTTGCGCGCGTTGCGGCCGTTGGGCTTGCGGAAGACGGACACGCCGTTGGAGATGGCCTCGAGCCCGGTCAGCGAGGAGCCGCCGTTGGCGAAGGCGCGCAGCAGTCCGGAGATCGCGGCGAAGGTCAGGATGGCCTGGGTGCCGGCGCCCGTGTCGAGGTGCAGGCCGAGCGCGCCGCCGTAGCGCGGGTCGGTGAAGTTGTTCGCCTGCGGCAGGTCGCCGACCACCAGGCGGACGAGGCCGGCGATGACGGTCAGGCCGATCATCGCCACGTAGAAGTACATCGGGAAGGCGAAGGCGCGGCCGGCTTCACGGATGCCCCGCAGGTTGCCGTAGCACAGCAGGCAGATCATGAAGATGGAGATCCACAGGCTCCACCCGGTGATGTCGATGTTGAACGTCAGCGACAGATAGGAGGAGACGGCGATGGTGCCGGCCGAGATCTGCACGGCGACGGTCACGACGTAGTCGATCAGCAGCGCGACGGCGGCGACCTGGGCCACCTTCACGCCGAACTGCTCGCGCGCGACCACGTAGGAGCCGCCGGCGCGGGTGTACACGGACACGACGTCGCGGTAACAGAGCGTCAGGACGAACAGCAGGACCAGGATGACGCCGGTGATCGGCATCACCAGCACGAATCCGGTCAGGCCGAACACCGGGATCAGCTGGGTGAGCATCTGCTCCGTGCCGTACGCGGAGGAGGAGATGCAGTCCGGCGCGAGCACGCCGAGGGCGATCGGGCGGGAGAGCTTCTCGCCGTAGAGCTGGTCGTTGACCAGCGGCTTGCCCAGCGCCTTGCGCTTGATCCGGTAGCCGAGGCTCTCCGGGATGTTCACCGCCGTGGCGGACAACGCGGGCGGCTGCGCCGTCTCGGTGCCGGCCGTCCTCGTGGTCGAGGTGGTCATGTGTCCCGTAGCCTCTGCTCGCTTGGTCCTGCCCTCGGGCCCTTAGCCCGCTGTGGTATCGGTGCACAAGAGGCTTTTGCCGCCTTCTGACGCCTTTGGCGACTTTCTCATGCCCATACCAATGATCGTTCCTACCACCCCGCCGGTCCGTTCATCCACTTGTCGGGCCAAGTGCGGAGTGAGAACTCTGCAAGAAGAATTGAGTTAGGCCGAATGAGTTACCGAACTGTGGCCTGGGCGGCGCGGCGGCCACGTGTGCGGGCCCGGTGACGCCGAGAGCCCCACCCGCCTGACCTGGTGTGAGGTCGGGCGTGGTGGGGCTCCGCAAGCCGAGCAGAATGACGGCGCCGCCGGACTGTTACTCGCCGACGGTCCAGGTGTCCGCGCCGGCCAGCAACGCGGCGAGGTCGGGCGTGTTCGATCCGTGGCCGGCGTCCGCCAGCTGCTGCTCCATCAGATCGTCGTACGTGGGCCGGATCACACTCCGGAAGACGCCGATCGGGGTGGGCGAGAGGCTGGCCGGGTCCTGCAGCCGGGCGACGGCGAACGCGTAGGTCGGGTCGTCATCGGTCGGATCGTGCAGCACCGCCGGACGCTCGTCCGACTCCTCGACGGCGGTCAGCGCGCCGCGCTCGCCGTCCCAGACCACCTTGCGGTCGCCGTAGACCAGCGGGGCGCCGGCCTCGAGCCGCAGCAGGTGCTGGTCCCGCTCGCCCGGCGCCTTGAGGTGCTCGAACGCGTTGTCGTTGAAGATGTTGCAGTTCTGGTAGATCTCCACCAGCGCCGTGCCCTTGTGCTGCGCGGCCGCGGTCAGCACCCCGGTCAGGTGCTTGCGGTCCGAGTCGATGGTCCGGGCGACGAAGGTGGCCTCCGCGCCGAGCGCCAGCGAGATCGGGTTGAACGGGGCGTCCAGCGAGCCGTACGGAGTCGACTTGGTGACCTTGCCGGGCTCGGAGGTGGGCGAGTACTGGCCCTTGGTCAGCCCGTAGATCCGGTTGTTGAACAGCAGGATCTTCAGGTTCACGTTGCGCCGCAGGGCGTGGATCAGGTGGTTGCCGCCGATGGACAGGGCGTCGCCGTCGCCGGTGACCACCCACACCGACAGGTCGGTGCGGCTCGCGGCCAGGCCGGTGGCGATCGCCGGGGCGCGGCCGTGGATCGAGTGCATGCCGTAGGTGCTCAGGTAGTACGGGAAGCGCGAGGAGCAGCCGATGCCGGAGACGAACACGATCTTCTCGCGCTCCAGGCCGAGGCTCGGCAGGAAGCTCTGCACCGCCGCCAGCACCGCGTAGTCCCCGCAGCCGGGGCACCAGCGCACCTCCTGGTCGGACTTGAAGTCCCGGGCGACCGGCGCGCCGTTCTTGACGGTCACATCAAGCATGGAAGTTCTTCGCCCCTTCGACGGAACGGCTCGCGACCTCGAGCAGGATCCGCCCGATCTCCTCGGCCAGCTCGGTGGAGGTGAACGGAAGCCCGCGCACCTTGTTGTAGCCGGTCGCGTCCACCAGGAACTGCGCCCGCACCAGCAGTGCGAGCTGACCCAGGTTCATCTCCGGGATCAGCACCCGGTCGTACCGGGCGAGCAGCTCGCCCAGGTTCGGCGGGAACGGGTTGAGGTGGCGCAGGTGCGCGTGCGCGACCTGGCCGCCCTGCTCGCGCACCAGCCGGCAGGCGGCCTGGGCCGGGCCATAGGTCGAGCCCCAGCCGAGCACCAGCAGCCGTGCCTCGCCGGAGGGGTCGTCCGCCTCCAGCGGCGCGATGGTCTTGGCGATCCCGGCCACCTTGGCCGCGCGGGTGCGCACCATGTGGTCGTGGTTGGCCGGGTCGTAGGAGATCTCGCCGGTGACGTCCGCCTTCTCCAGGCCGCCGATCCGGTGCTCGAGCCCCGCGGTGCCGGGCAGCGCCCAGGCCCGGGCGAGCGTCTCCGGGTCGCGCTGGTAGGGCATGAACGGCGCGCCCTGGTACTCCTCCGGCCGGGCGAAGCGCACGGTCAGGTCGGGCAGGTCCTCGACCCGCGGGATGCGCCAGGGCTCGGAGCCGTTGGCCAGGTAGCCGTCGGAGAGCAGGAACACCGGGGTGCGGTAGGTCAGCGCGATCCGGGCGGCCTCGAGCGCGGCGTCGAAGCAGTCGGCCGGCGAGCGCGGGGCCACGATCGGGACCGGCGACTCGCCGTTGCGCCCGAACATCGCCTGCAGCAGGTCGGCCTGCTCGGTCTTGGTGGGCAGGCCGGTGGACGGCCCGCCGCGCTGGATGTCGCAGATGACCAGCGGCAGCTCGAGCGAGACGGCCAGGCCGATCGCCTCGGACTTCAGCGCCACGCCCGGGCCGGAGGTGGTGGTCACGCCCAGGGCGCCGCCGTACGAGGCGCCGAGCGCCGCGCCGATGGCCGCGATCTCGTCCTCGGCCTGGAAGGTGCGCACGCCGAAGGCCTTGTGCTTGGCCAGCTCGTGCAGGATGTCCGAGGCCGGGGTGATCGGGTAGGAGCCGAGGAACAGCGTCAGCCCGCTGCGCTGGGCGGCCGCGACCAGCCCGTAGGCCAGCGCCGGGTTGCCGGAGATGTTGCGGTAGCGCCCGGCCGGGTGCGAGGCCGGGGCCACCTCGTAGGAGACCTCGAACTCCTCGGTGGTCTCGCCGAAGTTCCAGCCGGCCTGGAAGGCGGCCCGGTTGGCCGCGATGATCTCCGGCCGCTTGGCGAACTTCTGCTCCAGGAAGCGCAGCGTCTGGTCCACCGGCCGGTGGTAGAGCCAGGAGAGCAGGCCGAGGGCGTACATGTTCTTGGCCCGCTCGGCCTCTTTGCGCGAGAGCGGGTGCCCGTCCAGCGCCTTGACGGTCTGCGAGGTCAGCGCCACCCGGTGCACCCGGTAGGCATCGAGCGTGCCGTCCTGCAGCGGGTCCTGCTCGTAGCCGACCTTCTTCAGGGCCCGGGAGGTGAACTCGTCGGTGTTGACGATCACCGTCCCGCCGCGCGGCACGGCCTTGAGGTTGGTCTTGAGCGCCGCCGGGTTCATCGCCACCAGCACGTCCGGGGCGTCGCCCGGGGTGAGGATGTCGTGGTCGGCGAAGTGCAGCTGGAAGGCGGAGACCCCGGGCAGGGTGCCGGCGGGGGCGCGGATCTCGGCCGGGAAGTCCGGCAGCGTGGACAGGTCGTTGCCGTAGGCGGCGGTCTCCTGGGTGAAGCGGTCACCGGTCAACTGCATTCCGTCACCGGAGTCGCCCGCGATCCTGATCACCACCCGGTGGAGGGACTCGACCGGCTTGTCGCCGGGAGAGCCCCGCTCCGCGTCAGCCGGGCCCGTGCCCGCCTCAGCCGTCTGCAACGCCATCGCCCATCACCGTCTTCCGTCCTGCGGATTTGTGAAGCCACGTACACATCGCGTGAAAGTCATCGTACGCCTGAGCGCCCTTCAGATCACAGATCATCCCGTCCGCCGACGGGGTGGAGGGGACCGGAAGGGGGCGGCGGCCGTGCGGCTCCGCACGCTTGCGTAGGCTGCCCGCGGACGGCCGGTACGCTTGTGCGACGAGGTCGGCCGGTCGGAGTGGTGGGAGTCGCGAGATGAAAGACACGACGTACTACTCCGCGTACTCGATCATCGGTATCCTGCTGTTGCTCGGGGTGTTCTTCGTGGCGGCCGCGTTCCTGGCGAACCGGCTGCTCGCGCCGCTGCGGCCGACCCCGGAGAAACAGCTGAGCTATGAATGCGGGGTGGATCCGGTCGGTTCCGGCTGGGCGCACACCCATGTGCGTTATTACGTCTATGGCTACCTCTACGTCATCTTCGCGGTCGACTCGGTGTATCTGTTCCCGTGGGCGACGGTGTTCGCCGCGCCCGGATTCCGCGGCACCACGCTGGTGGAGATGTTCGTATTCCTCGGATTCCTCGCGGTGGGAATCCTCTACGCCTATAAGAAGGGCGTGCTGACGTGGCTGCAGCAGTGACCGGGACCGGCTCGCCGGTGCCGCTCGGGATGCCGGGGACGGTTCCCGCCGACGAGGGGGCCGACCGGCGCTTCGGCTCGGCCTTCGAGCTCGCGCCCAAGCCGATCAAGCTGGTGCTCAACTGGGGCCGGCGCTACTCGCTGTGGGTGTTCAACTTCGGCCTGGCGTGTTGCGCGATCGAGTTCATCGCGGCCTCGATGGCCCGGCACGACTTCATCCGGCTCGGCGTGATCCCGCTCGCTCCGGGTCCGCGCCAGGCCGACCTGATGGTGGTCTCCGGCACGGTCAGCGACAAGATGGCGCCGGCGGTCAAGCGGCTCTACGAGCAGATGCCCGAGCCCAAGTACGTCATCTCGTTCGGCTCCTGCGCCAACTGCGGCGGCCCGTACTGGGACTCGTACTGCGTGACCAAGGGCGTGGACCAGATCATCCCGGTGGACGTGTACGTGCCCGGCTGCCCGCCGCGGCCGGAGGCGCTGCTGCAGGGGATCGTGAAGCTGCAGGAGCGGATCGCCCGGGAGCAGATCGGGCCGGGACGGGCCAAGCCGGCGACGCCGGCCGTGCCGGCGGGGGAGGGGCCGAAGCCGGTCCCCGCGCCGTCGGTCGCCGCCGCGCCCGCGCCGACGGCCGAGCCCGCGCCCGCGGCCGCGCCCGAACCGCCGACGGAGGCGACGGCCGAGCCGACGGAGCCGACGGAGCTGACCGCGTCGCCTGAGCCGCCCGCGTCGCCCGAGCCCGCGCCGCTGCGGCCGGCCACCGACCAGCCGACCGAGCAGCTGCCGATCATCACCGAGACCACCGCCGAACTGCCCGCCGTGCGCAAGCGGCCGCCGCGCCGCCGCTACTTCCGCGAGCTGCGCAAGGCCCGGGACCACGGGATGGAACTGTTCGACCGGGCGGTCGAGGACCAGGCCTGGGAGCAGGACCGTGACCGTGAGCGCTGAGAATCCCGAGCTGCCGGCGCGGATCAGCCAGGTGCTGGGCGAGAGCGCCGAGGTGGCCGAGCAGTACGGCCGAGTGCTGGCCACCGTCCCGGCCGAGGGCTGGGTCGCGGCGCTCACGGCCGCGCGCGACGGGCTCGGCGCCGACTTCCTGGACTGGCTCACCGCCGTCGACGAGCTCGACGTCGGCTACCTGGTCGCCGCGTTCGTCTGCGCGACCGAGGACCGCGCGGCCGGGTTGGGCCGAGCCCGCGGTCTGATCCTGCGTACCCGCGTGCCCAAGAGTGCCGACGGCCGGGCCCGGCTGGCCACGGCCACGGGCGTCTACCGCGGCGCCGCGTGGCACGAGCGGGAGACCTTCGAGATGTTCGGGATCGACTTCGAGGGCCACCCGGACCTCAAGCCGCTGCTGCTGCCGGACGGTTTCGAGGGCCACCCGCTGCGCAAGGACTTCGTGCTCGCCTCCCGGGTGGCCAAGGCCTGGCCCGGGGCCAAGGAGCCGGGAGAGTCGGAGCACCACGCCGCCTCGCCCGGACGTCGCCGTATGCTGCCGCCCGGCGTGCCCGGCGAGGAATGGCTCAAGCCGTACCGGCCGGACGCCCCCGCGCCCGCCGAGCACGCCTCCCCGGCCGGGGATCCGGAAGCCGAGGCCGGCGCATGAGCGAGCTTGCGAGCGATTCAAAGGGCACAGTGCGTCCGCGAATGCGCCTACCGAGCGCTAGCGAGGTGGTGTCATGAGTTCTCTGACCTGGTGGCTCGAGGTCGTACTGCGCATCGTCGTGGTCTTCGCCGCCTTCCTGGTCGTGCCGCTGGTGATCGGGCAGACCGAGCACAAGGCCATGGCCCACATGCAGGGCCGGCTCGGGCCGATGGAGGCCGGCGGCTTCCACGGCTGGGCGCAGCTGATCGCCGACGGCGTGAAGTTCGCCCAGAAGGAGGCGGTGGTCCCGGACGCGGCCGACCGCACCGTCTTCCAGCTTGCCCCGGCCGTCGCGCTGATCCCTTATCTGCTGGCGCTGATAGTCATCCCGATCGGTCCCGGCACCCAGGTGGGCGTCGCACTCGACCTCGGGCTCTTCTTCGCGCTCGCCGTGATGGGGCTCTCGGTGATCGGCCCGCTGATGGCCGGCTGGTCCAGCGGCAACAAGTACTCGCTGCTCGGCGGCCTGCGCTCGGCCGCGCAGCTGCTGGCCTACGAGCTGCCGATGCTGCTCGCGGCCGCGTCGGTGGCCATGGCGGCCGGCACGCTCTCGCTCCCGGGCATCCTCGGTGCCTGGCACTGGTACTGGCTGCCCTGGCAGCTGATCGGCGGCTTCGTCTTCTTCACCGCGGGGCTCGCCGAGCTCCAGCGTCCGCCGTTCGACATGCCGGTGGCCGACTCCGAGCTCATCTTCGGCGCCCTCACCGAGTACACCGGCCTGCGCTTCGCGCTGTTCCTGCTGGCCGAGTACGCCGGGATCGTGGTGCTGTGCCTGCTGACCGCGGTGCTCTTCCTCGGCGGCTGGCACGGTCCGTTCGCCGACCAGCAGCTGGGCTGGCTCTGGACCCTGATCAAGACCTTCCTGCTGGCGTTCGTGGTGATCTGGCTGCGGGTCAGCTATCCCCGGCTGCGCGCGGACCAGCTGCAGAAACTCGCCTGGACGGTGCTGATCCCGCTGTCCCTGGCCCAGCTTGCGATCACCGGGGTGGTGAGGGTGCTGTGACCGAGATTCCCGAGGGCGCCGGACGCCGGAAGCTGCCGGGCATCGGCCTGGCCCAGGGCCTGGCGACCACGTTCAAGACGATGGTCGGCAAGTCGCACACGCGGCAGTACCCGGACGTCGCGCCGGAGCTGCCGCCGCGCACCCGCGGCGTGATCGCGCTGATCGAGGAGAACTGCACCTCCTGCATGCTCTGCGCGCGCGAGTGCCCGGACTGGTGCATCTACATCGACTCGCACAAGGAGACGATCCCGGCCCCGACGCCGGGCGGGCGCGAGCGCAGCCGCAACGTGCTCGACCGCTTCGCCATCGACTTCTCGCTGTGCATGTACTGCGGCATCTGCATCGAGGTGTGCCCGTTCGACGCGCTCGAGTGGTCGCCGGAGTTCGAGTACGCCGAGTACGACATCAGGGAGATGCTGCACGAGAAGCCGCGGCTGGGCCAGTGGGTGGAGTCCGTCCCGCCGCCGGTCGCTCTCGACGACGCGGCCGAGGAGCCGAAGGAGATCGCGCTGGCGCAGAAGGCCGCGGCCAAGAAGCAGGCGGTCATCCAGGCGGAGCTCGACGCGGTGCGCCAGGCCGAGCAGGAGGCCCGGGATCAGGCCGAGCAGGAGACCGGGCCTGACGCCGAGCAGCAGGAGGGGCCTGCGGATGACGCATAGCTACCTCTCGCCCACCGGCGTCGAGATCGTCTTCGTGCTGGTCGGCCTGGTCGTCCTCGGCTCGGGGCTGCTCGTGGTCACGATCAAGAACCTGGTGCACGCGGCGCTCTGGCTGATCGTCTGCATGGGCGCGATCGGCATCGAGTACCTGCTGCTCGGCGCGGAGATGGTGGCCTGGATCCAGGTGCTGATCTACGGCGGCGCGGTGATCGTGCTGTTCCTGTTCGGCCTGATGCTGACGAAGGCGCCGATCGGCCCGACCGAGGAGCTCGACGTGGCCCACCGCTGGCCGGCCGTGCTGGTCGGCCTGGCCGCCGCCGGCACGCTGGTCACGGTGATCATCCAGGCCTATCGGCACACGTGGTTCGAGCCGCGCGACTCGATCGCGCTGGGCTCCAGCGCCGGGCTGGGCACGCAGCTGTTCCGCTACTGGGTGCTGCCGTTCGAGGCGCTGTCCGTGCTGCTGCTCGCGGCCCTGGTGGGCGCGATCGCGTTGTCCCGGCGGCACGACGACGCCGACGACGACGCGAGCGAGCCGGTCGAAGGGGTCCAAGCCTGATGCACGCCGTCTACCCGCTCGTCCTCGGCGCGCTGCTCTTCAGCCTCGGGCTCTACGGGGTGCTGGCCCGGCGCAACGCGATCGCCGTGCTGATGGCCCTCGAGCTGCTGCTCAACGCCGTGACGCTGAACCTGGTCGCCTTCAGCGCGATCCTGCGCGACCGCTACGGCATGGGCCAGGTCTTCACCCTGTTCATCATCACCATCGCGGCCGCCGAGACGGGCCTCGGCCTCGCGATCGTGCTCCTGCTCTACCGGCAGCGCGCCACCGCCGACCTCGGCGAGCAGCGCGTGCTGGCCGAGCCGGTGGAGAGTTTCGGCGCCGACGAACTGGCCGCCACCGACGAGCCCGGGGTGCTGCGGTGAACACGCTCGCTTTCCTGATGTTGCTGCTGCCTGCCTTCGGCTCGGCCGTCACCTTCGCCGGCGGCCGCGACCTGCGGCACGTGAAGTTCTGGTCCACCGCGCCGATCGCCGTCTCGCTGGTGCTCAGCATCATCGTGGCGCTGGACCAGGGCACCGGCGGCACGTCCACGCGGACTTACGACATCGGCACCGCCGGGGCGTTCCAGATCGAGATCGGCACCCGGGTGAGCGGCCTGGCCGCGCTCACCGCGGTGCTCGTGACCGCGGTCGCCCTGTGCGTGCAGGTCTTCTCGACCACCTACCTCGGCGGGGAGCCGCGCTACGCCTCGTACGCCGCGCTGATCTCCTTGTTCACGGCCGCGATGCTCACGGTCGTGTTCGCGGCGAACCTGATCGTGCTGCTCGTCGGCTGGGAGGTCATGGGCGCCTGCTCGTACTTCCTGATCGGCCACTACTGGGAGCGGCAGGTCGGCCGGGCGGCCTCGATCAAGGCGTTCCTGATGACGGTCGCCGGCGACGTGCCGTTCCTGTTCGGCCTGATCGCGCTGGGCGTGCAGGCCGGGTCCTTCCAGATCCACGACGTGCTCGCCTACGTCGACGGCGGCGCGCTGCGCCAGCCGGGCTGGATCGCCGCGCTGCTGCTGTGCGGCGTGCTCGGCAAGAGCGCCCAGTTCCCGCTGCACTCCTGGCTGCCGGACGCGATGGCCGGCCCGACCCCGATCAGTGCCCTGATCCACGCGGCGACCATGGTCGCGGCCGGCATCTACCTGATCGCGCTGCTCTACCCGGTGTTCGCGCTCGCGCCCGACGTGCTGATCGCGATGGCCGTGATCGCCGCGATCACCATGTTCGGCTCGGCGCTGTGCGCGCTGGCGCAGACCGACGTGAAGAAGATCCTGGCCTATTCGACCGTCAGCCAGCTCGCCTACATGCTCGGCGGCCTCGCGGTGGGCGGACGCACCCAGGCGATCTACCTGCTGCTGGTGCACGGTGCGTTCAAGGCGCTGCTCTTCCTCGCGGCCGGCGTGGTCATCCACCGGGTCGGTTCGAACGAGCTGAGCCGGATGGGCGGGCTGCGTTACCGGATGCCGGTGGCCTACACCTCGATGACCGTCGGCCTGCTCGCGCTGGCCGGGATCCCGCCGCTGTCCGGCTTCTTCGGCAAGGAGGGCGTGCTCGGCGCGGCCTACAACGCGCCCGGCGAGTTCGCCGCCCCCGGCCGGATCGTGCTGGTGGCGGGACTGATCACGGCCGGGCTGACCGCGGCGTACGCGGTGCGGCTGTGGCTCGGGATGTTCCACGGACCCTTCCCGGAGGCCCCGCACGAGCACGACGAGCGGATCGAGGCGCCGCAGACCGAGCTGATCCCGTTGATCCTGCTGGCGATCCCGTCCGCGTGCCTGGGCCTGGTGGTTTTGGCCGGGACGGGGTTCTCCCGGGTGATCGGCGGCTGGTCCGGCGAGGCCGGCTCGCTGCTCGGCTCCCCGTCGGATCTGTGGCCCGGCGGTCTGACCACGCTGCTGTCGCTGCTGATCGTGGTGGTGTTCGGCGGCCTGGTCTACCTCGTCTGGCGGCGGGATCCGAAGACGGACCCGGCGGTGGTGCTGCTCGGTCCGGCCCGCGGCCTGCTGCTCGACGGCTTCCGCTTCGACGCGCTGATCGCCATGGCCGTGGTCCGCCCGGTGCGCGCGGCCGCGAAGCTCATCGCGTTCCTGGACGAGAACGTCGTCGACGCGTACGTGCGCGGCTCCGGTGTGGGCGCGCGCGGCCTCGGCACGCTGCTGCGCCGGCTGCAGACCGGCAGCGTCCAGCTCTATCTCACCTGTCTGTTCCTCGGAGTCCTGATCATGGCCGCCGTGTACGCGTACGTCGGGACGGTGAGCTGATGTCCGCGATCCTGTTGCTGCTTCTGCTGATCCCGGCCGCCGGACTGCTCGCGCTCTACGCCGCCCCGGCCGGGCTCGCGGCGCGCATCGGCACCCTCACCGGCGCCGTCACCTTCGTGCTGTCGCTGATCCTGTTGCCGCTGTTCGACTACGCGCGCGGCGCCGGCTTCCAGGGCCAGATCGACGTCAGCTGGATCTCCGCGCTGGACCTGCACTTCCACCTCGGCATCGACGGCGTCTCGCTGCCGCTGCTGCTGCTGACCACGCTGCTCTCCGCGCTGTGCCTGTTCTACGCGCAGCGCACCTCGGCCGGCGCGGACCGGGCCCGGTCGTTCACCGCGCTGCTGCTGGCCCTCGAGATCGGCATGATCGGCACCTTCGAGGCGCTGGACCTGCTGCTGTTCTTCGTCTTCTTCGAAGTCGTGCTGATCCCGATGTACGGCCTGATCTCGCACTGGGGCAGCGACGCGCCGAACGGCGGCGCGACCAAGCAGCAGTCGGCGACGAAGTTCATCCTCTACACGCTGCTCGGCTCGGCCCTGATGCTGCTCGGCTTCCTGGTGATCCACGCCAAGACCGGCACCTTCGACATGGTCGTGCTGCAGGCCGCGCACGGTTCCGGCATGACGCGCGCGGCCCAGGGGCTGGCGTTCGTCCTGGTCGGCATCGGCTTCGGCATCAAGACGCCGATGTGGCCGCTGCACACCTGGCTCCCGGACGCGCACACCTCGGCGCCCACGGTCGGTTCGGTGCTGCTGGCCGGCGTGCTGCTGAAGATGGGCACGTACGGCTTCATCCGGGTCGGCGCCGGCATGCTGCCGCAGGGTCTGGCGCAGTACGCCGTCGCCCTCGGCGCGCTCGGCGTGGTCGGCATCGTGTACGGCTCGCTCGCCTGTATCGCGCAGATCCGCGAAGGCGGGGACCTCAAACGGCTGATCGCCTACTCCTCGGTCGGCCACATGGGCTTCACCCTGCTCGGCATCGCCACCATGACCCAGGTGGGCCTGGACGGCGCGCTGTTCGCCTCGATCGCGCACGGCCTGATCACCGGCCTGCTCTTCTTCCAGGTCGGCGGGCTGAAGCTGCGCTACGGCACGACCGACCTGTACGCGCTCGGCCGCGGCCTCTACGGCCGGGCCCGCCGCTTCGGCGCGCTGCTGGTCTTCGCCGCGATCGCCTCGCTGGGCCTGCCCGGCCTGGCCGGGTTCTGGGGCGAGCTGTTCGCCCTGATCGGCGCGGCGCGGCCGGGCGCGGGGCTGAGCGAGACCGCGTTCCACATCTACATGGGCATCGCCGGCGTCGGTATGGTGCTGACCGCCGCGTACCTGCTGATGGTGGTGCGCCGGGTCTGCATGGGCGAACTGTCCGAGCCGCGCGTCGGCGACTACGACCTGAAGCCCTACGAGTTCGTCTCCTGGCTGCCGCTGGCCGGCCTGACCCTGCTCACCGGACTGTGGCCGGCCGTGGTGCTCGCGGCCGCCGATCCGGCCGTCAACCACGTGATCGGTGCCGCCACCGCGATCGGAGCCCGGCGTTGAACCAGTCCATCGACTACGCCGCGATCACGCCGCTGCTGCTGGTCGCCGTCGGCGCGCTGGGCGTGCTGATCGCGGACCTGTTCGCCGGGCCCAAGGGCAAGGCCGCGCTGCCGTGGGCGACCGCGGGCGTCCTCGTGCTGGGGCTCGGCGCCGAGCTCGGCCTGTGGCTCTCCGGCGCGAACGACGAGCCGCGGCTGACGTTCTGTCTGAACACGCACCACACCGGCGCGCTCAGCTGTTCCTACTCGGTCGACTCGTTCACCCTGACCATCCAGACCGTGCTGATCGCGGGCACGCTGCTGACGGTGCTGATGGCACCGCGCCGGTTCAAGGTGCCCTTCGGCGAGTACCACTTCCTGCTGCTGTGCTCGCTCACCGGCGCGCTGCTGATGGCCGGGGCCCGCGATTTCATCACCATGACCGTCGCGCTCGAGACGCTCTCGCTGCCGGCCTACGCGCTGGTCGGCTTCGGCCGCAGGCGCGGGGACGCCACCACGGGGGCGGAGGCGGCGCTGAAGTTCTTCCTCATGTCGGTGGCCTCCACCGCGGTGATGCTCTTCGGGATCTCGCTGGTCTACGGCGTGACCGGCACGGTGTACTTCGCCGACATCCAGGCCGCGCTGACACTCACCGGCTACCACGCCTCGATCCTGACGGCGGGCATGGTGCTCACCCTGGCCGGGTTCGCGTTCAAGATCTCGGCCGTGCCCTTCCACTTCTGGACGCCCGAGGTCTACTCCGGCGCGCCCGTCCCGGTCGCCGCGTACCTGTCGGTGGTCTCGAAGACCGCCGGCTTCGCGGGCCTGATCGTGACGCTGGAACTGGCCTTCCGCACCGAGATGCACGACCTCTCGGTGCTGATCGCGATCCTGGCCGCGGTCACCATGACCGTGGGCAACGTGGTGGCGCTGCGGCAGCGCTCGGCCGTGCGCCTGCTGGCCTGGTCGACGGTCGCGCAGGCCGGCTACGTGCTGGTGCCGCTGGCCGTGACCATGTGGAACGGCGCCGACGTGAGCCGGGTGCCGGTGCTCTCCGCGGGCGGCCTCGGACCGGCCGTGACCGCGTCCGTCGCCTACCTGGTGTTCTACGCGGCCATGAACCTGGGCGCGTTCGGTGTGGTCAGCGCGGTCGCCGGCACGCTGCCCGGCGGCGGGGAACTGGCCGGCTACCGCGGCCTGGGCGCCCGTCAGCCGCGCGCGGCCTGGCCGCTCGGCTTCTTCCTGCTCTGCCTGGCCGGGCTGCCGCCGGGTCTGATGGGCCTGTTCGCCAAGGTCGCCGTCTTCCGCGCGGCCACCTCCGGCGGCCTGACCTGGCTGGCCGTGGTGATGGCGGTGAACGTGGTGATCGGGCTGTTCTACTACCTGCGCTGGGCCGCAGCGCTGTTCGCCCCGGCCGGCGAGGGCCTCGCGCCCGCGCCGACCCGCCCGGTGCCGCTCGGCCCGCGCCTGGCGATCGGCCTGGCGCTGGCGGTCTCGATCGTCTTCTCGTTCTATCCGGCTCCGGCCTTCCGGTAGCCCGGCGGATCGGGACACTAGCGCGATTTGATAATCGGCTGAGTGTTGGTGGGAGGTGGTGGCCGGTCGGGTCGGGGTGGTTGTCTTGGTGTGGGCGGCCGCTTCGCGCCGCCCGGTTCGTCTGACCACCCGCCCACCCGTTGCGTTGGCGGGGTGGGCTGGGGTTTCAAGCTTTCGCCTCCGGCGGGGGCCTTCCCTCGGAGAGAGTGCCGGGTTCGTGTGGGTGCTGTTGTTGGTGGGGCGGGTTGGGGTTCGGGGTGGTGGGGTTGCGGGTGTGTGCTCTCTCCTCGGTCGGTCCCCGGAGGCAATCAGGAACCTGCCGGGAGGTCAAGCGGCGGTGGCCTGGGTTGATGCTGAATCGTGCATCGCGCCGCTTGACCTCCCGGCAGAACCCTGATCGGGCTTCGCCTGCCCGACCGAGGAGAGAGCCCACCCCCTGGGGGAGTGGTGTGCGCTGCGCTCGGGCCGAGTCCTGTCCCGTGATCCGGCCGCGCTCGATGCGGAAGGATTCTGCATCGGCCTGATCCGAGCATCCAGGTTCTCGATCCGCGCGAAGGCTTCGGCGCTCCGATCGTGCCTGATGTGAATTCCTGCATCGCCCTGGTCCGATCCACCCGGTGTTCGCCGCGATGCGTGGGATCGCGTGGTCCGGTCGCGCGCCGAGGGGAAATCCTGCACCGTTTTCGGCCACACCCCTGACGCCGTCTGCCAAGTCACTCCGTTCACCGCCCCTCCCGCCACGAGTCCCGATCCCTGTACTCTTCCATGCTAGACGCCGCTACCGACAAAAGCCGCGTATCCGGCCTTTGCCGATTAAGGAAAATCCAGGATATTTCCGGGTAACTCGGGCGTGCTCCCCGGCGTTGAACGAGTAGAGAAGAAGACAGTGGCCCAGAACGGCGATGCAAGATCGTGCATCAAGCGCGACCGGGCCACGGGATGGGACTCGGCCCGAGCGCAGCTCGGACTCGTCCCTCAGGGGGTGTGCTCTCTCCTCGGTCGGGCAGGCGAAGCCCGATCAGGGTTCTGCCGGGAGGTCAAGCGGCGCGATGCAAGATCGAGCATCAACGGAAGCCGCCGCCGCTTGAGTTCCCGGCAGGTTCCTGATTGCCTCTGGTGCCCGGCGGAGGAGAGAGCACACCCCCGGCACCCGACCACCCCCGACGTCAGCCCGCCCCGCCACGCCAGCACCCCACAGAACCCGGCACTCTCTCCGAGGGAAGCGCCCGCGCCGGAGGCGAGATCTTGAAACCCCAGCCCGCCCCGCTACGCAACGGATGGGTGGGTGGACAGAAGAACAGGCGACGCGAAGCGGCCGCCCATCCGCGACGACCACCCGACCCGACGAGCCACTCCCTCCAACACCCAGCTGATCATCAAGTCGCGATAAGCAACCCCAGCCGTGGACGTCTCCACGGCTGGGGTTAGAGTGGCGGGCATGGCCAGCAGCATGTCGGGAATGCCGGGGATGCCTGGGGCGGACACCCTGCCCCCACCCGGGTTCTCCGCGTACCTGACGTGGCACCCGGACGCCTTCTTCCTGGCCGCGAGCATCCTGGCCGTCGCGCTGTACCTGTTCGGCGTGGCCCGGCTGGTGCGCCGCGGGGACCGCTGGCCGATCGGGCGCACGCTCAGCTTCCTCGTCGGCATGCTCGTCTTCGTCGCCATCACGTGCACCGGCTTCAACGAGTACGGCATGTACCTGTTCAGCGTGCACATGATCCAGCACATGATGCTCTCCATGGTCGACCCGCTCTTCCTGCTCCTCGGCGCGCCGATCACGCTCGCCCTGCGGGTGCTGCGGCCGGCCGGGCAGGGCCGCACGGGCGCGCGCGAGCTGCTGCTGGCGCTGCTGCACAGCCGGTTCGCGAAGGTCGTCTCCTCGCCGCTGTTCACGCTGCCGCTGTTCATCGTGAGCCTGTACGGGCTCTACTTCAGCTCGCTGTTCGACTCGCTGATGCGCAGCCGGGTCGGGCACGACTTCATGCTGGTGCACTTCCTCATGGTCGGCCTGCTCTTCTTCTGGCCGGTCATGGGCGTGGACCCGGCGCCGCACCGCTCGCCCTTCGTCATCCGGATCCTCGAACTGTTCGCGGTCATGCCGTTCCACGCGTTCTTCGGCATCGCGATCATGATGTCCGACAGCGTGTTCGAGACCGCGTTCGCCAACCCGCCGGCGGCCTGGCACCTGACCGCCCTGTCCGACCAGAACACGGCCGGCTCGATCGCCTGGGCCTTCGGCGAGGCGCCGACGATCGTGGTGCTGCTGGTGCTGTTCGTGCAGTGGGCCCGTTCGGACCAGCGCGAGGCCAAGCGCACGGACCGCAAGGCCGACCGCGACGGCGACCAGGAGCTCAACGACTACAACGCCTTCCTGGCCGGGCTGGCCCAGCGTTCCGGCGACACCTCGTCCGTCGAGTCCTGATTCCGCAGCCGGTCCGGGCGGCTCGCGGGCCGGACCGTCACAGCTTGCGGGTGTGCAGGTGCCCGGGCAGCGGGTACTTCGGCGTCTTCGGCGCCAGCTCGCGCTCGAGTTCGAAGCCGGACTTCTCGGCCACCCGGCAGGCGGCGTCGTTGTCGCCGCTGTGGGTCAGCCGCAGGGTGCGCAGCGGGTCGTCGGTCCAGGCCTCGGAGTCGAGCCAGTCGATGACGGCGTCCAGCGCGCGCGGCGCGAACGCCCGGCCGCGGCGCTCGGCCACGGTCCAGTAGGTCACGTCGGCTGTCTCGCTCTCCCGGTCCGGCCGGCTGACCGCGATCAGCCCGAGCGCGTCCGCGTCCGCCTCCTCGCCCTCGACGATGGCGAGCACGTACAAGGTGCCGGCCGCCCAGCCGTCGTCGAGCCGCTCGAACCAGGCGTGCACGGCCGTCTCGTCGGTCAGCGGCTGCGGCGAGCGGCCGCGGACGAGCGGGTCCGCGTGCGCCGCGACGATCACCGGGACGTCGCGCTCGCGCCAGGTGCGCAGGGTCAGCGCGGGGGCGGCGGTGGTCGCGGGAACCGCGAAGGAATCGAGCGTGACGGACACGGTGCTCCTGTCACTCCATACGCTGTAGTCCGGTGTCCGGCACATGGTATGCCCGGGTGTGGTGAATGTCCCGAGCCGACCTGTACATCAATCCACTGATGAAGGCGAGTGCGCCGAGCGCGAGCACGGCCGTCGTGGCCAGCCAGAAGCCGACGCGCGGCGAGTACTCCGGGTAAGCGCTCGCGTGCAAAACCGTCCCCGCGGGTATAGCGCGGTTGAGTATGCCGATGTGGAATTCGATCGGGAAGCAGATCGCCGCGACGTATACCGCCAGTCCGCCGACGACCGTGGTGAACAAGCCCGCGAAGATCCCACTGGCCGTCGCCGCGGAGCCGACGTTCGCGGCCAGCAGGATCAGCGCGATGGTCAGGGCCAGTGACAGGAACAAGTCCGCCTTGGCGCCGGCGTTCAGCGAGCCGAACGTGCAGCAGGTGATCGATCGGGTCGAGCCGTTCTGCTCCGGTACGGCGATGTGGAGCGTCGTGACGAAGTCGGACGCCAGCGAGAGGGCGAGTGTCACGAGACCGGTGATCAGCACGGCCGGACGTGGCTTCGGCCGCCGCTCGAAGGCCGGCGGCGCCTGGCCGCCGCTCCCGCGCAAGCCGAGGAGTATGACGCAGATCGCGGCCGGCAACGCCAGCACCTGACACCCCGTGATGCACCGGTCGATGGTCGTCTGCGTGCCCATGCCGTACTTCGGCCAGCGGAGGTCGCACACGACGTTCGCGAACCAGAGTCCGCACAAGCCCAGGCCGTAGCCGACGGCGAAGTTCCTGGTCCGGGGCGCCACCAGCAGCGCCGCGCAGACCAAGGCGCCGAGGAGGAAGTTGAGCACGTCCGGCATCGAGGTCAGCGCGTCGTAAAGGTGCTGGTCGGATGGCACGGACGTGTTGTACGGCTGGAAGATCAGCACGGTGTTCAGCGCCGCGTCGGCGACCAGGAATCCGATCGCCAGCCAGCGCGCGACGCGGCCTCGGTCACGCGTCACGGTGAGGAACTGTTCGGTCATGCCCCCGCCCCCACCCCTCCCCAGGTGTCAGCACGGTGCCCGCCGGAAGCGGATCTGATTTGGTATTAGCTCAATAGCACGCTAGCTCAGTAGCATCAGCCCCGTAAGTACGGTCATGGCCAGTTCGCAGCCGTAGACCGTCGCCGGAGAGCCGAGCAGCGCGCCAGTGCCGCTCGTCCCTACCGTGGCCGGCAACAGCTTCGTCATGCCGTAGCCGAGCACGAGCGCGGCGACCCAGACGTACGCCAGGAACCCCAGCACGGCCACCCCGGGAGCTCCGGTGGGCAGCATCGTCGTCATGCCCGGCATCGAGCTCATGCCCATGTCCGCGGCCGGCCGCAGCAGCATCACGATCATCGCCGCACCGACGATCGCGTGATGCGGATCGAGCAGGTGCGTCGAATCCTTCGGCGCGCAGCCGCAGTTCACCTGCCGGCCGCGTAGCCGCGCCGTCACGCCGCGCACCGAGGTGAAGGCGGCGAAGCCGGTCAGGACGGCGAAGAAGGCCAGGCTCACCGACGTCGGCGGCCGCGGCAGTCCGGGCACGAGCAGGATCGCCATGCCGAAGCCCATCGCGGCGTGCGCGACCTCCGCGTTGCGCGCCGCGCCCGTCAGCGCGCCGCCCGAGCCTCGGGCCAGCGCCAGCCGTGCCGTGGCGCGGGCCGCGAGAGCCAGCAAGACGAGCGTGAAGAACCAGGACAAGAGTGCGGAATCACTCAGCATTCCCCCCATCCCTCCAGATAGTAGGCGTCTCCACCTAGGAGGCTGCCCCCGCGCCACCCCCGGTATTCACGTTAGGGCAGTGGTGCGACAGTATTGACGGCGTGAATTCGGATGGATCGGCACGAACGGCGCGCGCCGCGCTCTTCGCGCTGGTCTGCGTCGGCGTGGGCACGGTGCTGCACCGGGTCGCCGACGGTTGCGACCCCGGCTGGGTCGGCCCCGCGCTGGCCGCGCCGGTGGTCTGGCTGGCCGCCTACGGCCTGGCCCGGTGCGAACGCCGGCCGGCCGTGGTCACCCTCGCCCTCGGCGTCGGCCAGCTCTGCCTGCACGTCGAGCTCGGGTGGTTCTGTCCGCCCACCCCCTCGGCGATGCCGGGCATGCCGCCCGGCTTCGGCGGCAGCGCCCCGGCCCACACCACCGTCGCGATGCTGGTCGCGCACACGCTGGCCGTGCTGATCTGCGGCGTCTGGCTCGGTCTCGGCGAGCGCAGCTTCTTCGAACTCTGCCGCGCCCTGCCCGCGATCGCCCGCCGCGCGGCCGACCGCGCCGCCGTGGCGCTGGCCGTCGGCCGAGCCTTCCGGGCCGCCCCCGCAGGCGCCCGCCCGAGTAATTTTCACGCCACCGCGCGGAAAACCGCCCGCCTTTCCGGACGTCCCACGCCGAGCCCGCGGGTGCTGCGCGGCCCCCCGCCGTGCGTCGTACCGAGCTGAGCAAGGAGGAACCCGAACCCCTACACAAGGACGCCATTCCATGCTTTCTTCCTTCGGCGTGCCCACGCGCCGTGGCCGCCGCGTCGCCGCCGTGGCCGCCCTGACCCTCACCGGCCTCGCCATCGCCTCGACCGCTTCCGCGCACGTGACCGTCAGCCCCGGCTCGCTGCCGCAGGGCTCGACCGCGGAGCTCACCTTCAAGGTGCCCGACGAGGAGGCGAACGCGAACACGGTCGAGCTCCAGCTGCAGATCCCCACCGACCACCCGATCGCGCAGGTGCTCGCCAAGCCGGTGCCCGGCTGGACCGTCACGCTGCACACGGTCAAGCTGGCCAAGCCGCTCACCACCGACGACGGCACCTTCACCACCGCCGTCGACGAGGTCGACTGGACCGGCGGCAGCATCGCCCCCGGCCAGTACCAGGACTTCCAGATCTCGGTCGACCCGCTGCCGAGCGATGCCGACCAGCTCGTCTTCAAGGCCGTGCAGACCTACTCCGACGGCAACGTCGTGCGCTGGATCGACCTGAGCTCGAGCACCGACACCGACCCGGAGCACCCCGCTCCGGTGCTCACCCTGACGCCCGCGTCGGACTCGGACTCGGACGCCGCGGCCGGCCCGTCCACCTCCGCCGCGCCGGCCGCCCGGAGCGGCACCTCCGCCTCCGCCTCGTCCGGATCCTCGTCGTCCTCCGGTGACGGCCTGGGCGTGGCCGGCCTCGTGCTCGGCGCGATCGGCGCGATCGCCGGCGTGGGCGCGCTCCTGACGGCCCGCAAGAACCGGCAGGGCAGCTCTCAGTGAACCGACCGACCCTCGCGGGTCCCCGCATCGGTCGCCGCAAGGGCCTGCGCGCCCTGCTCGCGGCGGCCGGTGCGGCCGTGGTCGTGGTCTTCGCCGCGGCCGGCCCCGCCTCCGCCCACGCCACGCTGGAGAACACCAGCCCGGCACAGAGCGCCGTGGTCTCCTCCGGGCCCGCCGACGTCAGCCTGACCTTCGACGAATCCGTCGGGATCAGCGCGGACAGCATCCGGGTGTTCGACCCGGCCGGCAAGCGCGTCGACGACGGCCAGACCACCGCCACCTCGAACCCTGACACGATCCAGATCAACCTGCGTGCGGGTCTGGGTAACGGCACCTACACCGTCGCCTGGCACGTCATCTCGGCCGACTCGCACCCGGTCGAGGGCGCCTACGTGTTCTCCGTCGGCGCGGCGAGCTCCACCAAGGTGGATCAGGCCACGATCAACGTCTCCTCCAGCCGGGCCGTGGGCGTCTTCTACGGTTCGCTGCGCTGGCTCGGATATCTCGGCTACGCCCTGCTCTTCGGCGGCTTCGTCTTCCTCGCCCTGTGCCGGCCGACCGGCGGCTCCGACCCCCGGGCCTTCCGGCTGCTCGCGATCGGCTGGACGGCCTCGCTGGCGGCCGCGCTCGGGGTGCTGGTGGTGCAGGGCGCCTACGCCGGGGAACTGCCGCTCGGCGACGCCCTGGACGGCAGCGTGCTGCGCGGCACGCTCGACACCCGCTTCGGGCAGGCTGTGCTCGCGCGGCTGATCCTGCTGGCCGCCGTCGCGCCGCTGCTCGCCGCCACGCTCGGGCGCCTGCCCGCGGCCACCGCCCGCGGCCGCGCGCTGTTCCTCGGCTCGGCCGGTGTGCTCGGCGTGGCCGGAGCGGCGACCTGGGCCGCCGCGGACCACGCGTCCACCGGCATCCAGGTGCCGTTGGCGGTCTTCTCCGACCTGGTGCACATCAGCGCCATGGGCCTGTGGCTGGGCGGTCTGGCCATGCTGGCGCTGGTGGTCTGCCGCCCGGCCGCCGAGGCCGCCGCGGAGGACGCCGTGCCCGCCGTGCGCACCTTCTCCCGGCTCGCGCTGTGCTGCGTCGGCTCACTCGTGGTCAGCGGCGTCTACCAGGCCTGGCGCGGCGTCGGATCCTGGGCGGCGCTCGGCGACACGGCGTACGGCCGGCTCGTCGTGCTCAAGATCGGCGGGATCTGCGTCCTGATCGGGCTCGGCTGGATGGCCCGCGACTGGATCCGGCGTGCCGTCGAGCACACCGGCAGCAGCGCCGTCCCCGAGGCGCAGCGGATCGACGCGGACGGGCTGCTGCTCCGACTGCGCCGTTCGGTGGTGCTCGAGGCGGTCGTCGCGATGGTCGTGCTCGTGTTCAGCTCGATCCTGGTGGCCAGCGAGCCCGGGCGCGCGGCCCAGGCGGCCGCCTCCGGCCCGACGAGCGCCAACCTGACCTTCGACACCGGCACGGCCAAGGGCACGCTCAGCGTCTTCTTCAGCCCCGGCAAAGTGGGTCTGAACCAGGCGCACCTCTACCTCGACAACAGCAAGGGCCTGCCGTACGACGCGGCCCAGCTGACCATGCAGTTCTCGCTCGCCTCGGCCAAGCTCGGGCCGATGAACGCCACCGTCATCCACGACGGCCCCGGCCACTACATCGACACCCCGATCGCGCTGACGTTCCCCGGCGAATGGACCTTGTCGGTGACGATCCGCAGCGACGACTTCGACGAGACCACGGTGACGGTTCCGATCAAGATCAGCCCCTGATCGGCGGTGTCAAGCACCCGGGCGCGCGTCGCGCCCGGGAGTACTCCATTCGCTCGTCCAATCACATATTCCGGTCGATACCGGAGCAAAATGAACACCGTGAACCTGACGACGAGGTGGAAGGCCCCCGTGGCGCTGGGCGTCGCCGGGGCCGCGGTGATCGCCGCGGGAGGCTTCGGCCTGATGAAGGCCGGAGTCTTCCGCAATGACAACGACGAGTACACCGCCGCACCGATAACCAACGCGACTCTGGCCCAGATATCCATCAGCAACGGATCCACGGGCGTGGCCCCCAACACCCCGCTCGTGCTGACAGCTCCGCCCGGCGAGACGATAGGCTCGGTGACCGTCGCCGATGCCACCGCGCATTCCGTGGCGGGCACCTACAGCCCCGACCGACGTACCTGGACCTCTCAGAACGACCTGCGCGTATCCGACGCGTATCAAGTCACGGCCGTCACCACGAAGGCCGCCGACAACGGCGTGGGCATCGAACACGCCTCCTTCCAGACCACCACCGAGCCGGACTCGCTCAAATTCGACTCCGTGTTCCCGACCGCCGGTTCGACGGTCGGTGTAGGCCAACCGGTGGTCATCACCTTCACCCAACCGGTCAAGGACAAAGCCGCGATCGAGCGGGCCCTGACCGTCACCTCCAGCCCGCAGCAGACCGGCTCCTGGGGCTGGCTCTCGGACACCCGGGTGGACTACCGCCCGCAGTCCTACTGGAAGACCGGCACGAAGGTCTACGTGAACATGGCCTTCGACGGCGTGGACCTCGGCGGCGGCAAGTTCGGCGCCAAGGACCACCAGGTGGCCTTCACCGTCGGCCGGGATCAGGAGACCACCATCAACGTCTCCTCCGACGTGGCCGTGGTGGACCGGTCCGGCAGCCAGATCCACAGCTTCACCGTTAGCGGCGGGATGCCCGGCCTGGACACCTGGGACGGCACCTACGCGGTGATCGACAAGGCCACCGACATCGTGATGGACTCGCGTACTGCGGGCCTCGGCGACGCCTACTACGAACCCGACGTGAAGTGGGACGTGCACTTCACCTCGTCCGGCACATACGTGCACTCGGCCCCCTGGTCGGTGGGCGCGCAAGGCCATGAGAACGTCTCCCACGGCTGCGTGAACACCAACCCGGCCGACGCGCAGTGGTTCTACGAGAACACGCTGCCGGGCGACATCATCAAGGTCGTCGGATCCCCGCGGACCGCGGCCCTGGGCAACGGATTCAACGACTGGCAGCTGTCCTGGGCCGACTGGCAGGGCAAGTCCGCGCTGTCGAACTCCTGAGCAGACCCCGGAAACGCACCGGCGCCCCGGACCGTCACGACGGTCCGGGGCGCCGGCTGTGTTGCCAGGTCGGTACTTTGTCTCAGATCAGAGCAGATCAGATCAGAGCAGGGAGGCCGACAGCGCCTGGGTCAGCGCGCCGTTGCTGGTGTCCCCGTCCAGCGACCACACCGAGGCGCCGCGCAGGCCGGCCAGGTCGATGTACAGGCCCTTCTCTGCGATCGTGGTGGGGTTGTCGTAGGAGTAGAAGGTCTGCGACGCCGGGTCGTACTTCCAGACGGACGCCGTCACCGGGTCGTAGTGCACGGTGCCGGGCGCGTCGACGACGGCCTTGTAGCCTTCCTGGTCCGACGCCGCGGCACCGGTGGCCGGCTGGTAGAGGCCGTTGTTCGTGGCACTCACACCCGCCCACGCGTGCGCGTAGTACGGGATCTCCAGCGCGATCTTGTCAGCCGGCACGCCGTGGCTCTCGTAGTACTGCACCGTCTGCACGATGGAGAACTTGTCGTTCGAGGCCTGCGGGTCCTTGGGGTCCGGCAGCAGGTTCTGGGTGAAGTCGGTCTGGTTCTCCCAGCCGCCGTGGAAGTCCACCGTCATGACGTTGAGCCAGTCGGCCGTCTTCGCGACCGGGGCCAGCTGCAGCTGCTGGGCGTTCGTGTACTGATTCGGCGAGACGTCGGCGGTCAGCACGTAGTGCTCGCCGTTGGCCTTGCCGGCCTGGTCCATCGAGGTGCGGAAGGTCTGCATCAGCGCGGTGAAGTCGGGGGTGTCCTGCGGGCCGTACGGGTTGTTGTTGCCGACCTCGTTCGGGTACTCCCAGTCCAGGTCGATACCGTCGAAGATGCCCTTGGCCGCGCCCGGGGCCAGGCCCGGGATGTTGCCGTTGAGGTACTGGTCGACGCAGGAGTCGACGAAGGCCTGCCGCCCGGCGGCGGTGGAGGCCAGCGCGGAGAACTGGTTCGACCAGGACCAGCCGCCGATGGACATCACGATCTTGAGGTTCGGGTACTTCGCCTTCAGCTCCTTGAGCTGGTTGAAGTTGCCCGCCAGCGCCTGCGTGGAGGTGTCGGCCACCCCGTTGACCGCCTCATCGGCGGAGAACGGCCGCTGGTAGTCGGCCCACGAGTCGCCCGAGGTGCACAGGCCGTCGGCGGAGACCGAGGAGAAGGCGTAGTTGATCTCGGTGAGCTTGCTCGCAGCTCCGTCCGAGATCAGGTTCTTCTCCAGGAAGCCGCTGTAGATGCTCCACTGGGTGAAGAAGCCGATGGCCACCTTGCCATTGCCCGTGCTGTGGGCTGGACCCGACGAGGCCTGGGCGGCGGCGCTCGGCAGCGCCGTCGCGGCGACCGTGGCCGCGGCGACGAGCAGTGTTCTCATTCTCAGGGTGCGCATTGCTCTCCTTGTGACGGAGCGAGCCGGGCCAGGAGCGGCCAGAGTGGACTAGACCATGCGTCTGTAGCCGAAAGGTATAGTCCAATTTCTGCGCCAGGACAAGAGCCTGGCTTTCACCAGGCCCTCCTCTTCGTGCATGTGCGCGTCCGGAGCAGGTCTGTCCGGTTCGGTGCTTCTTGCGTGCCGCCTCAGCGCGTCAGTTCTTCAGTGCTTCAGTGCTTCAGTGCTTCCCGCGACGGCGCGGCAGTGAACGGATCGGACGGCGCATCACCAGTCCGGCGCCCAGCAGGAAGAACCCGCCGACCGCCAGCGCCACTCCCTCGTCCCGGCGGCTGATCTCCGCCGCCGCCAGATCCGCGGCCGTCAGTGCCTGGACGGCTGGCTTCGCGGAGCTCGATGCGCTCGCGCTCGCCGACGCGGAGAGCGACCCCGAGGCGGCCAGGCCGGCCGGCTGGAGCGTGGAGACGCCGGGCGGGTCCACCTCCGAGCCCTCGCTCGCCAGCAGTGAGTAGCTCTGGCCGGTCGGCAGGGTCGGCAGCGCCGAGGAGTTGACCACGCCGTCGTAGCGGAACGGCGCGAACCCGTTGTCCAGGAAGGCCGAGAGCGGCGCGTCCACCACGTAGCGCGCGTCCGTGCCCGGGTGCGCCTCTTCGAAGTAGTCGAACTCGGTGTGCTGGGTGTCCGCCCAGCCCGCGAACAGGATGGTGTGCTTGTCCGAGAGCAGTATGTCGCCGGGCAGCATCGTGGCCGCCGGGATGGTGCGCGAGACCAGGTTGAGGTTCCCGGTCCAGAAATCGGTGTACTGATCCAGGTCCCAGGCCATCGAGACGTAGCCCGAGCAGTCCTGCCGGTAGGTGCCGTTGGCGTTCGTCCACCACGAGGTCTGGCTGTAGGGCACCTGCTGGGTCACCCACAGCTCGGCCCGGGTGATGATCTGCGCCCGGGTGATGGTGCCGGTCGGCAGCTGGTAGCCGGCGTCGCCCGGCGGCACCGAGGTGTAGTAGTAGCTCGAGCCGGTCGGCGAGACGGTGTACACCGGTATCGTCGGCGTCGAACTCGCGGGGGTCTTCGCCGGCGCGCCGCCCTTGCCCGTGTTC
Organism: Actinospica robiniae DSM 44927; assembly: GCF_000504285.1. Taxonomy (NCBI): domain Bacteria; kingdom Bacillati; phylum Actinomycetota; class Actinomycetes; order Catenulisporales; family Actinospicaceae; genus Actinospica; species Actinospica robiniae. Next base: position 6,454,275 of record NZ_KI632511.1, read on the forward strand.
GTGGGCGTGGCGGACCGTGTCGCACTCGGCGTGGCCGACTGCGTAGCGCTCGGCGTGGCGGACCCGGACCGCGTCGCGCTCGGCGTGGGCGCCGTGCTGACCCCGGAGGGCGAGACCGTGGCCGACACCGTGGGGCACGGACTCGCGCTCACCGAGGCCGTCGCCGGCGTGCTCGGGTCGTTCGGCGCGCTCGCCCCGTCATCGCCGGACGGAGAACTCTCGGCGGAGCTCGAATCCGTCGCGCCGGCCGAGGCGGACGCGGTATCGGAGGGCGTTTCCGAAGTCCCGGCCGTAGGCGTGCTCGAGCAGGCCGGGGAAGAGGAATCGGCCAGCGCCGAGACCGGAAGCACGAGCGAGGTGCCGTAGACCAGCGAGCTCACGCCGACCGACACCGCGACCGCGGCCGCGGCCCGGCGGCCGCGTCCGACCCCTGATATACGGCTCGATGAGCCCTGATTCGACGCTTCGGTCACGGCTCCTCCAAGAAGCGTTGCGGGCGGGCAGATCTTGCCGCCCCCCAACCTAGCAACCGCGGCACCGGGATGGGACCGGTAGATCGGTAACACTCGGGAAATACCGTCCGAAGACACGCCACTAGCCAACCGGCGCGCGTCGCACTACGTTGCGATCGTGGCGCGCGCTGTGACGCGCCCCCGACCACCCCGGACGGTGCACGAGACGCGGGCAGGGCCGCGCCGGGACGCAGATTCCTCCATAGAGGCGGGAGCAGCCGGTGAGTGTCGGCGCCATGGGCGGTCCGTCGGCGGACCGATCACCGGCCGGGCTGAGCCCGGCCGAGAACTGGTCGGACGTGGTGATGGGACTGGACCTGCCACGGCTGACCAGGTACCTGACGGTGCGGCTGCCCGGCTCGATCCGACCACCGCTGCGCGCCATGCCGCTGCCCGGCGGCCGTTCCAACCTCAGCTACGAGCTCTGCGACGGCGACGGCCGGGTGCTGGTGCTGCGCCGCCCCCCGCTGCCGCTCGGCCCCGGCGGCCCGGTGCCGGTCCCGGCCACCCTGGCCACCCCGGCCCCGGAGACCAGCCGCTCGGACATCCGGCGCGAGTACCAGGTCATCAGGGCCCTGCATCAAGCGCACGGCCGGGCCGGCCGGGTCCCGGTGGCCGAGCCCTACCTGCTGTGCCAGGACGCGTCCGTGATCGGCGCGCCCTTCTTCGTCACCGCGAAGGCGGCCGGCACCGTCTACCGCTCGGAGAAGCAGTGCGCCGCGCTCAGCCCCAGCCAGGCCCGGGCCGTCTCGCACGGCCTGCTCGACGTGCTCGTCGCGCTGCACCAGGTCGACGTGCGCGCCGCCGGCCTCGCCGACTTCGCCCGCACCGACCAGTTCCTCATCCGCCAGGTGGACCGGTGGGACCGGCTGCACGCGGCCAGCGCCAGCCGGGAGGTGCCGCGGCTGGCCCGGCTGGCCGCCGCGCTGCGCGCCGGCGTCCCGGCCGGCGGCCGGATCTCGGTGCTGCACGGGGACTACCGGCTGGAGAACGTCGTGTTCGACCTCGCCTCCATCGGCCGGGTCAACGCCGTGCTCGACTGGGAGGCGGCCACCCTGGGCGACCCGCTGGTGGACCTCGGCCTGTTGCTGACCTTCTGGGAGGGACCGGACCAGCCGCTCAACCCGATCTCCTCGGCGCACACCCGCACCCGCGGCTTCCCGACCCGCCGTCAGCTCGCCGACCGCTACGCCACCCGCACCGGCTACGACTTGTCCCGGATCGGCTGGTATATAGCGCTCAACCACTACCGGGTGGCCGGACTGCTCGAGGTGCTGCACTACCGGGTCAACCACGGCCTGCCCGTGCCGCCCGGGCTGGAGCGGGCCGGCAGCTGGGTCGGCCCGCTGATCGAGGGCGGGCTGACCGCTCTGCGCGAGAACCTCTGAGCGCGCCGGGCGTCCGCGGTGAACCGTCTGCGCGCGGCGGTCGTGTCATGGAAGGGGGCGGCGGTCTGCGGCGGCGGACGTGGCCCGTGGCGGTCGCATACGGGGGCGGCGGTCTCCGGGCGGCGTCGGCCGTGCCCTGACACGCCGGGACGCGCCGTCCTGCCTGTTCCGGGCCCCGGCCGTGGCTAAGGTGGCCGCATGTCGGCGCGGGCGGCGTGTGAGACCGAGTCCGCGTGGACGACCCGGGTCTGGCGTGGGCTCGCGGAGGAGTGCGCCCGCGTCTTCGTCCCACCCGTCCGGGCGATCCGGTTCCGCGGCCTGCGGGCCGTCCCGCTGGCTCCGGCCTGCGCCGGCCTGATCGCCGCGTTCGCGGTGCTGCAGCACACCGGCCCCGGCTGGTGGCTGGTCGAGCACGTCGCAGCGGTCTACCAGGCGCTGCCGGTCTGGCTGATCGTGCTGCGGCTGCCGCTGTCCATGCTGGCCCCGGCGCCAGACCTGCCCGCCTGGGGCGCGGTGGCCCAGGTGCTGGTCGTGTTCGCGGTGGCCGAGGCCCAGTTGGGGCGTTGGCGCACTTTGCTGCTCGCGGTGTGCGCCAATGCGCTGACAACGCTCTCCGCGCGCCTGATGTGGGTGGCCGGCCAGACACTGGGCGTGGGCACGCCGCAGATCGACGCGTACGAGTTGGACACCGGCCCGTCCACCGTCGTGGTGGCCCTCTCGGTCTACGTGCTGCTCAGAGCCCGCGCCTGGCGGCTGCTCGCGGTCACGGCGCTGGCGATGGCGCTCGAGACGCTGCTCGCCCCGAACCTGGCCGGCCGTGAGCACCTCGTCGCCCTCGGTCTCGGCGCGGCCGCGTACGTTCTCGGCGACCGGATCCCGGTCGCCGTGCGTAACCGGCGCCGGCGCGCTTTCCTGTGATGCTTATCACATCTGACGGTGTTTCAAGGGGCATCACCCCAAGCCGGAGTCGACAACAAGGCCGATCTTGGAATATATACGAATACTGATCGCAAGGTCGGGCGGGCTCGGCCGGCCGATCTCGAGTTCGAAGATCGGAGCCGAAGCCGCCGTGACGCCAGAGCGCGCCATACCCAGACCTCGCACGGGCGCAGGTGCCGTGCCGGCCGTCCCGGCCACCCCCGCACCGGCGCTCGCGCCGCATCGGGACCGGGGCACGGTGGCGGTGATCCTCTTCCAGCACGGCCCGCTGTTCGAGAACTCGATCCCGCTGACCGTCTTCGGCGTGGACCGCCGCGGACACGGGCTGCCCTATTACCGGCTGCTGGCCTGCATGGGTGAAGCCGGCCCGTTGCCCACCACCGGCGGCATCCTGCTGGCTACCCCGTACGGCCTAGCCGCCGCCGAGGCCGCCGGCACGGTGATCGTGCCCGCCTGGCGCTCGCCCACCGACCGCCCGCCCGAGCCCGCCCTGGCCACGCTGCGCCGCGCCGCGAAGGAGGGCGCGCGCGTCCTCGGCCTGGACAGCGGTGTGTTCGTGCTGGCCGCGGCCGGGCTGCTGGACGGCCGCCCGTGCACCACGCACTGGCTCTACGCGCCCACCCTGGCCCGCCGCTTCCCGCGGGCCCAGGTGCTCCCGCGCGAACTGTGCGTGGACGACGGCGAGGTCGTCACCGGAGCCGGCGCCGCGGCCGGCATCGACGCCTGCCTGCAGGTGGTCCGCCGCGACCACGGCGCCCAAGCTGCCGCCCGGCTCGCCCGCAGGCTGGTCTTCCCGGCCGGCCGGCGCGGCGGCCAGACCCCCTACTTCGACAACGACGTCCCCGACGAGCTGCGCGGGGACCCGCTGGCCGACGCCATGACCTGGGCCCTGGACCACCTGACCGAACCGCTCGACGTGGACGCCATGGCCGCCCGGGCCGCGATGTCCCGTCGCTCCTTCGACCGCAAGTTCCGCCTCACCATCGGCGTCGCGCCGCTGCAGTGGCTCAACGCGCAGCGGGTGATGTACGCCCAGCGCATGCTCGAGTCCACCGACCTGGCGATGGATCAGATCGCCATCCGCAGCGGCTTCGGCTCCCTGGTGGCCATGCGCGGCCACTTCCGCCGCATGCTCTCCACCTCGCCGACCGCCTATCGCAGCGGCTTCCGCACCACCCCCGCCGTCCGCACCCGCGGACAGGGCCAGGACATGCCGGAGGCGCTGGACGGCGGCGATAGGCCGGACGGGTTGCAGTCCGTCGCCCAGGACGAACCGGAGGTCCTCCTTCCGGAGCAGCCGGCGCCCGGCTCCGACCAGGACCGCGAGGAGTACGGCGCCGTCCTCGGCTCCGCCGCCGGCGGCCGCGTGACCGGCCGGATCCCCGCTCCCGGCGAGCACCGCCGAGATCGTCTCGACCAGCCCGCGGTGGAGGGCTGAGCGTGCGGACCGGTAGCCTCGGTGGCATGAATGACCGGCTGGTGTGGATCGACTGCGAGATGACGGGCCTCGACCTGGCGCACGACGCGCTGATCGAGGTGGCCGCGCTGGTGACCGACTCGGATCTGAACATCCTCGGCGACGGCGTGGACGTGGTGATCAAGCCCCCGGCCGAAGCGCTCGCCCAGATGAAGGAGTTCGTCCGGGACATGCACGTCCACTCCGGCCTGCTCGCCGAGCTGGAGGGCGGCGTGAGCCTCGAGGAGGCCCAGCGCCTGGTGCTCGAGTACGTCCGCGCGCACGCCCCCGAGCCGAACAAGGCGCCGCTGGCCGGCAACACGATCGGCACCGACCGCGGCTTCCTCGCCCGCGACATGCCCGAGCTCGAGTCGCACCTGCACTACCGCGTGGTGGACGTCTCCTCGATCAAGGAGCTGGTGCGCCGCTGGTACCCCCGGGTCTACTTCCAGGCCCCCGCGAAGACCGGCAACCACCGCGCCCTCGGGGACATCAAGGACTCGATCGAGGAGCTGAAGTACTACCGGGCCACGGTGTTCGTCGCCCAGCCCGGCCCTACCTCCGAGGACGCCCGCGCCACCGCGACCCGCTTCGGGTCGGCCGGGAGCGGCGCCGGGACCGGGACGAACGGGAGCGGCGCGAGCGCCTGAGGCGGCGGGCTCCGGTTGGGTGGGCTCAGCTCAAGCGACTGAGCCACCTCGGCCGTCTGCCGTGGCTGCTTTCGGCTGATCGTTTGGTCGGTTGGGCCGGGGTGCGCTTCCCGGCCCCCCGGCCGTCGCAAGACTTCCGTTGCCGCCTCCCGGCTTCGGTGCGCCCCGACGGTCCGCCCCCGCCGCGACGCCGCCCCCTACCGCTTCCGTCCTTCGCCGTCTCCACATCCGCGCCCGCCGCAGTCGGCCTCCCCGTCCGTCCCCGCCTGGCCGCTCGCGCATCTCAGCCGGAAAAAGGGTGTCCGACCACCCTGTCGGAACCGCTACACTAGTGCGAGTGCTCAGGCGTCGTCAGGCGCCGGAGTCATGATGGTGGGCGTAGCTCAGTTGGTAGAGCATTTGGTTGTGGTCCAAAGGGTCGCGGGTTCGAGTCCCGTCGCTCACCCCATCTGTCAGGCCCCGGATCTGCGGAAACGCGAATCCGGGGCCTGATGCGTTTCCCGTCCGGTTCCGCCGGAGTCCCCCTGAGGTTCCTTCCGAGATGCGCCCGCCGCCGCGGGAATATACCCTACTGGGGTATGGTTGGAATGATCGTCTCGGTGAGCCGAAGACGCCGACCGCGGAAGGAGGCGGAAGATGCAGGGGACGCACGAAAGCGCAGCCGGCCACAGCCACGCGCACGGGTACAGCGACGCGAAGGACGACTACCTCAAGCGTTTGCGGCGGATAGAGGGGCAGGTCCGGGGCCTGCAGCGGATGATCGAGGAGGACAAGTACTGCATCGACATCCTGACTCAGGTCTCCGCGGCCAAGAGCGCCCTGGAGTCCGTGGCGCTGGGCCTGCTGCAGGAGCACCTCGCCCACTGCGTGTCCGAGGCCATGGCCGAAGGCGGCGAGGTGGCCGACGCCAAGGTCCGCGAGGCCTCGGCGGCCATCGCCCGTCTGGTCCGCTCATGACCCGCGCCGCCCCCGCGCGACTCATTGACGCCACCGCCACTTAGCCCCACCCACGACTTTCTCCCCTCCACGTCGCGCCGCCCCCATCGCCGCTCCATCCCCGTTTCTCTCACCCCCGTTTTCTCCACCCTCCACGAACGAGAGCGCGAATATGACTGACATCGAGATCACCGACGCCCCCGAGCCGGCCCCCGCCGCCAACGCCGACGTCCCCGCCGACAGCCCCGTCGTCACCGTCTACTCGGTCTTCGGCATGAACTGCGGCCACTGCGCCGGCGCCGTGACCCGCGAGCTCACCGCGATCCACGGCGTCACCGGCGTGAAGGTGGACCTCGGCGCCAAGAAGGTGACCGTCGGCTCGACCCGGCCGCTGTCCGAGGACGAAGTCCGCGCCGCCGTCGACGAGGCCGGATACGAGCTGGGCTGAGCCGGGTGGAATTCGGGTGGGTCCGGATGGACGCAGCGAGAGCGAAAGGTGCCCGCATGAGCCGCGTAGACGAGCGGATAGAACTCGAGATCACCGGCATGACGTGCGCCTCGTGCGCGGCCCGGATCGAGAAGCGGCTGAACCGGATCGAGGGCGTGACCGCCTCGGTGAACTACGCCACCGAGCGCGCCGCCGTCGCATACCCCCCGGAGGTGTCGCCGGGCCAGCTGATCGCAGCGGTCGAAGTAGTCGGCTACGGCGCCAGCACCCTCGCCGCGGTCTTCCCTACGCCCCCCGCAACTGCCGCCGCCGACTCCATTCCCCTCGCCGACGCCCCCGCTTCGCCCTCGCCGACGTCCGCTGCGTCGATCGCGCCCACTCCGTCGGCGCCCCCCGCTACCGCCGCGTCCGCACCCTCCGCCGACGCTTCCGCGCCCTCCGCGCAGGCCTCTGCCGTGGCTCCTTCCCCCGCGCCGACGTCTGCTGCGGCATCTTCCGCCGCCTCCACCCTGCGGCGTCGCGTCACCATCTCCGCCTCGTTAGCGGTCCCCGTCCTTCTCCTCGCCATGGTCCCCGTGCTCCAATTCCGCGGCTGGCAGTGGCTTTCCCTCGCTCTCGCCACGCCCGTCGTCGCATGGGGCGGCTGGCCGCTGCACCGCGCCGCCTGGCGCAACCTCAAGCACGGCGCCGCGACGATGGACACCCTCGTCTCGCTCGGCACCATCGCCGCCTACGGCTGGTCCCTCTACGCCCTGATCTTCGGTAGCGCCGGCGAGCTCGGCATGCGGATGAGCTTCTCGCTGACCGCGTCGGGCGATGGCAACCAGGACGTCTATCTCGAGGTAGCCAGCGCCGTCACCGTCTTCATCCTGCTCGGCCGCTACCTCGAAGAACGTGCCAAGCGCAGTTCGGGCGCTGCGATGCGCGCGCTGCTCGAGCTCGGCGCCAAGCAGGCCGTAGTGCTGGGCGCGGATGGGGTCGAACGTCCGGTGGCGATCGAGCAGCTGCAGGTCGGCGAGCTGTTCGTCGTGCGGCCGGGGGAGAAGATCGCCACCGACGGCGAGGTCGTCGACGGTCAGTCCGCCGTCGACGCGTCGATGCTCACCGGCGAATCCGTGCCGATCGAGGTCGGCCCCGGCACGCAGGTCAGCGGCGGCACCGTGAACAGCGGAGGCCGGCTGGTCGTGCGCGCCACCCGGGTCGGCGCTGACACGCGCCTCGCTCAGATCGCTCGCCTCGTCGTGCAGGCGCAGACGGGCAAGGCGGCAGTGCAGCGCCTCGCGGACCGCGTCGCCGGGATCTTCGTGCCCGTGGTCATCGTCCTCGCCCTCGCCACGCTGGCACTCTGGCTGATCGCCGGCGGCAACACGGCGCACGCCTTCACAGCTGCTGTCGCCGTGCTGATCATCGCGTGCCCCTGCGCCCTCGGTCTGGCCACCCCGACCGCCCTGCTCGTCGGAACCGGCCGCGGCGCGCAACTCGGCCTGCTGATCAAGGGCCCAGAGGTGCTCGAGTCGACCCGCAAGGTGGACACGATCGTCCTCGACAAGACCGGCACCGTGACGACCGGTCAGATGACCCTGCTCGAGGTCCACGCCACCGGCCCCGCCAGCGCCAGCTTCGCCGCCGAGGCAATGCCCGCCGCCGTCGATGCGGCCGGCTCCGTGCAAGCCGCCCCCGCAGCCGCCCCACACCAGCTCGCCCTCGGCTCACCCGTCGACTCGTCGTCCTCCGCTCTGTCATCCCTGGACGCACCAGCCGCCGAAGTGCTCCGCCTCGCCGGCGCCGTCGAGCATCACGCCGAGCACCCCATCGCCCGCGCGATCGCCCTCGCCGCAGCTACGGCCACAGCTACCGCCCCCCGCCCCGCCGTCTCCGACTTCCGTGCCACGCCTGGCCTCGGCGTCACCGGCATGGTCGAGGACCGCGCCGTCGTCGTCGGCAGCCCCGCCTACATCGAACGCGAGTGGTCGCTGCCCCTCCCTGCCGACCTCGCGTCCGCCGCCACCGCCGCCACCGAACTCGGCCGCACCGCCGTCGCGGTCGCATGGGATGGCAAGGTCCACGGACTGCTCGTCGTCGCCGACGCGGTGAAGCCCGGCGCGCGGGCAGCCGTCGCGGGTCTGCGCGCACTCGGGCTCGAGCCGATGCTGCTCACCGGAGACAACGCCGCCGTAGCCAAGGCGGTGGCCGACCAGGTGGGCATCCCGCAGGAGTCTGTGATCGCCGAGGTCATGCCGGAGGCCAAGGCCGAAGCCGTCCGCGCCCTCCAAGCCCGCGGCCGCGTAGTCGCCATGGCCGGCGACGGCGTCAACGACGCCGCTGCTCTAGCCACGGCCGACCTGGGCCTGTCCATGGGCACCGGCACCGACGCCGCCATCGAGGCCGCCGACCTCACCCTCGTGCGCACCGCCGCCGACGGCTCCGGCGTCGACCTCACCGCCGCCGTGGACGCGATCCGCCTCGCCCGCCGCACTCTGGCGACCATCAAGGGCAACCTGTTCTGGGCCTTCGCCTACAACCTGGCCGCCATCCCCCTCGCCGCCGCCGGCCTGCTCAACCCCCTCATCGCCGGCGCCGCCATGGCAGCCTCCTCCCTCTTCGTCGTCTCCAATTCCCTGCGCCTGCGCGCCTTCCACCCCGCCCCGCCGCCCCCGCCCACCCCCTCCCGCCGCCCCCGCCCCTAATCGATTTCTGCTCCCGGCCGATCTGCGGTACTGTCGGATCCGCAGCAGCGAGCCCCCCGGCCGGTGAAAACGTCCGTCGGCGCTCAACAACTCAACACCAGCGCCGTTAGCTCAATAGGCAGAGCAGCTGACTCTTAATCAGCGGGTTCGGGGTTCAAGTCCCTGACGGCGCACAGTAACCGTACGGCCAGGTCGTGACCCACGACCTGGCCGTTTCGCATCCACCCCTTGACCCCGCCGCGTCGTCCAATGACCCGCCGTCACCCTCCCGGGCGACCCGTTGCGAGCGGATTGCGAGTGGATGCGGATTTTCGGGCCCCAAAGCGTGCCATCGAACCCTGATTTGTATAGTGGCGATTCGAGTATTGGCCATTACATATCGGGCGGTGTCACCGGATGCTCTGCCGTACGCCGTGGGTGTCGCATCTTCCCCTAGTGTCCGCTGATACCCGGGCGGAGTGTGTCGTCCGGGTTCGACGGCACGACGCTGGACGTCGCGAACAAGCAACGTGCCGTTCTTCAGTCCGGCCAGACCCGGCCGCGCTTGCGCCATCTCACTTCAGCGAGGCCGTCGAGGTAGTCGAGACGTTCTGTGTCGGTGGCCGCGACGCAGATATGGACTACGGCGGGATCCTTTCGCGGGCCCGCCTCTGCGCTGGTCCGGTAGGTAACTTCCGCGAGTATCCGGTCGCCGAGGTGGATGTCGGAGGTGTAAGCACCGGGCCAGCCCCACCCGCCGAAGCCCACTCGACTCAGTGGCGCGAGCAGCTCGTCAAGATGCTCATCCGGAAACCTGTCGGCCCACAACTGGACGGCTCCGCCATATACCGCCTCGCTCAGTGCGTTGTGGACGAGGAACTCTGGCATCCTCTCCGCGACCTCGGTCCAGCCGTCGTAGAGCTCGCGCTCGTACACGATGTCTGGGTCATCGAGATCGAAGGCCCAGAGCCAGTCCGCGGTCGGGTCGGTCATGAAGATGACCGCCTTGCCGGTCGCAACGATCTGCTCTGGCCGGTAGAGGTTGTTTCCAAACTGATAGCGGCGCGTCCACTGGGATTCGAACTCGAACCAGTCGAGGAGCGGTCGAGGGAGCCACTTGAACTCCGCTTCCACGCGTCGCGGCGCGGTGTCGGGGCTTCCTCGCCAGCGCACGAGGAAGTCGTGGAAGTCGATGGTTGCTGGGTCGACCACGCGCTCCATATGTTTCTCCCCGATCTGCTTGCCGTCGCGCAGGGCAGCCTAGGGGCTACGGCCTCATGAGGGTCGGCTCGGCAGGAGTTTTCCGCGCTTGTTATCGCGTGCACCGCGGCTATCATCGAGTACGCATAGTCACTTCAGGGGAGCGGGCGATGGACGGCGAGATACAGCTGATCAGTGACGGCGATGGGCTGGCGGTCATCGGGAGTGCGAGGGATGTCGAGCTCTTCCTCATCTCGGAGGGATTGCCGTCGAGAGAGCTCGGCTTGAAGCGGCTCAAGTCGATCGTCGAGACCGGTGCCGTGGCCGCGCAGACGGGTTCCCAGATCGCCGCCGACTCGGGTCGCTGGGTGAAGCTGACGGAGGAGTCGGCGCGGGCTATCAAGAAGCATGGGCTGCGGGAAAGCTCGAAGACTGGCCTGAGTACCGGCGTGGTGAAGGGGCCCAAGGGCAAGGGCCAGATCGGTGGATTCGTCGAGTTCGCGAAGGATCCCCGAACCCTTCTGACGAACCCGTCGGTACTTGCCGGTGCTGCGGGGATCATGGCCCAGGCTGCAATGCAACAGAGCATGGATGAGATCACCGACTATCTGGCCGCGATCGACGAGAAAGTCGACGACGTGCTGCGCGCCCAGAAGGACGCCGTGTTGGCGCGCATGATCGGCGTGGGCTTCGTCATCGAGGAGTCCATGACCCTCCGGAACAGCCGCGGCAGGGTCGACGAGGTGACGTGGTCCAAGGTGCAGTCCGCACCGGCCACGATCGCGGAAACCCAGGCGTACTCGCTGCGCCAGCTTGACGCCATCGCTGAGAAGCTCGAGAACAAGGCCAACATCGGCGATCTCGCCAAGGCCGCTAAGGACGCGGAGGTAGCGGTTCGGGATTGGCTCGCTGTTCTGGCTCGCTGCTTCCAACTCCAGGATGCGATCGCCGTGCTCGAGCTCGACCGGGTGCTCGACGCCTCTCCAGAGGAGCTGAACGGGCATCGCCTCGGCCTGAAGGCCGCCCGGCAGGACCGGCTGGAACTCATCGCGCGGTGCACCGAACATCTGGTGGCCAGGATGAATGCGGCTGCCGGCACGGCCAACGCGAAGGTGCTGTTGCATCCGACCAAGTCTCCGGCCGTCGTCCAGGCGAGCAACCAGGTCGCGACCGGTGTCTATGCCCTCCACGAGCGGCTCGGGATTGAATCCGGAGACAAGTCATCGGAGACGAGGCGATGGGTGGAGGCGGCCGTGGAGGTGAGAGACAAGGCGATCGAGACGGGCACGAAGGGCGTCGGTGCTGCCAAAAGCCTCGGAGCCGAGGGTCTCGATCGGGCCGGCTCGGTAAGAAGCAAGCTTTCCACCGGGATCGCCGAGCGAGCGCGCCGTCTGCGTGGGAGCGACGAGGAACGCGAAGAAGAAGCCTGAACAGGCATCAGCCGCTAGATAAAAGAGTTCGTCCGCGAGAAACCCGGCGTGCCAGCTCGAAAGGGCTGGCCTGCCGCGTCGTCGAGCACCGCTCCTCAGCCCATTGTGAACATCGAACAAGCACCTCGAACCGCAGATCACCCCCCCCGCCTCACAAGTCCTGCATGAATTTTTGCCATCACCCCGCGTCTAGCGTCCGGCGCGCTTCCAGGCGTCGAGAAACTCCCGGTAGAGGAATCGCTGGTACGGCTGGGCGCCTGCGAACGAGCGCTGCTTGCCTATAGTGCGGGCGGAGACCCACAGGCCGCTGACTTTTGGTACCCCGGGTGCGGCCTGCGCCACCGACGCCACGGAGGAGACCAGTTCCTGCTCGAGCGGGGAGAGTTCGACCCGACGTAGCCCGAGACGCTCCAGCAGGTGACGTGTGACACCCTCGATGTCGCGGGCGAAGCGAATTTGGTCCTCGTCGGTCACGCACGCAACGATCACCTGCCGCAGCTCAGCCGCGCGCTCCCGGTAGTCCTGGATACGGGAGACCACGAGGTCGATCCACTCCGTGTCCGAGAGAGTGCCGGTCTCCTGGGCGGACCAGAGCCTTCCACCGAGGAGCGGGAGCTCAAGTTGGAGCAGGCGGAGCCGGTGGGACTCATCTGTCCCGGCCGCGTCGGCAAGACTCTCGTGAATACCGCGGACGGCGCGTATCAGATCGAGTACCGCGGTATCGGTTGCACCGCGGCGCGTGAGGTCGAACGTCAGTGAAAAGTCCCGGCGCAGCGGGTGGGACTGGTACGCCATCCGGCACGCTTCGGCCCGTGCCCTGTACTTCATGCCTCTGGCGAGAGTCGCCATCATGTATGGCCCATCGCCTGGCTCGGCAATCGTGTCGAGCGCCCCGGCCAACAGCAGGGCGGCGGCCCGAGACCACCGGCCGAACTCGTCGTCCTCGACGCCGTCCCGGGTGGGTATTCGTTCTCGGTGGTGCCCTGTCGCGATCTTCACCTCGCGGTGTTGAAACGTTCCCCATGCGCGTAGTCGTTCGGATAGCCCGTCCTGACGCCCGGCCGCGGACCGATCGATGGCCAGAGCCTGGTCTACGAACCGCGCCATGCTCTTGATCCCGTTCGCGCCCTTGAGCTCTGCGATCTCCCTACGCTCAAGCAACTGTGCTCTGGTCCGTTGGTCGTCATCGAGCTGCAGCGGTGCGAGCAGACCTGCTGCCATGAGCGAGCGCAACAGGAGGGGACGCTCTCCGAAGTCTCCTGCCGCAGGAGTGAACAGCAGCGGGTGAGAGACATACACATGCGACATGAAGATCAGCGACTGGATGATTTCGACAAAGCACTGGCGGGCGAACGGGTCGCCCGGCCGCGCGTGCCGGTTCTGGGATACCAGGTAGTCCTCGGCGCTGATCAGCGAGGTCACGTCAATCAATACATCGGTGCCGTGGCCCTCAGTCATCGACCGGCTGCCTCCAGAAACCACGCAACGGTCTCCGGACTGCCCATCACTGTGGAGGAGAACACTGGCGTGGCGGTGGAGAGGAACTGTGCATTCAGGGGCAGCGGTGCACCGGCCTCGTCGCAGTCGCGCAATCCTGAGGCTCGGCCGAGCGCGAGGCCGGCTACCCCGTCCCACAGCTTCTGCTCCCGCCGGCAGAACAACGAGAACCTGGGCAGAGTCGGGTCGGTTAGGCCTGAGATGTCGATGGCGGTGCGGACCATGTCGAGCGTCTGGGATGTCGTTCGCGTCTTGAGTCGGTACCCGGCCGCTTCGGCGATCGGATCCACGGCACGCGCCGGAAGGCCCTCGCTCCTAGTGATCGAGAGCCACTTCGAATCATCGAACGACTCCTGCGGTGACAAAGGAACGCCGTTGACCATCACACGCTTGCTCGCGACGTCGGCAGTGACCACGATCGACGTCCGTCCTTCGCCGAGTTCGGGGGCCAGGATGAAAGCGGCTGACGGCTGCCAGTCTTCCAATAGGCACACAACGCTGCAGAACTCGACTCGATCTCCCCGCACGAACTCCGCTGTGCCGTCGATCGGGTCGACCACCCACACCCGGCCGGATGCTTCCAAGACCTCCGTCCGGATGTGTGTGCGCTCGTCCTCTTCCGCGATCACGACGGCGGAAGGCTCCATCGCCCTAATCGCCTCGATGATCGACTTCTGTACAGCGATGTCCGCCTCTGTCAGCAGCGTCTTGTCAGCTTTGACCTCGACCGGTAGTTCATTGATGCGCTCCCGGTAACGCGAGAAGGCAGGTACGAGCTGGGCATTCAGGTACGTCCACAACTCGTCGGCAGTAGTCGTAGGTGCGCCAACGTCACTCATACGCGTCCGGTTCCTCGCCGCCATTGTCGATACACGTGATGCAGGGTACTTAGAAGACTACTGTCGGCGCCGTACGGAGGCGACCTTCGACGCGCCTGGACAATTTACGTGGAAGTACCGGGCCCGCAGTTGCCCGGGCCCTATCTGACCTGCGACGCCGACGGGCGCGTGAGCCTCACCAAGAGCTGCACGGGATTCAGAAGGTATCCGACGTGGGGAAGTCGCAGTCGTCATCCAACCCGGCGAGTTGGTCGGCGATGGTGTTGGCGGCTTCGCGTTTGGCTTCGGTGGCGACGTCGCCATAGAGGTCGTTGGTGATGGTGGTGGAGGAGTGGCCGAGCATAGCGGAGAGGATCTTCGGGTCGACGCCGGCGGCTCGGGCCATGGTGGCGGCGCCGTGGCGCAGGTCGTGGAGGCGGATCGGGGGGAGGTCGGCTTCGCGGGTGAGGCGCTGGAACTGTTCGAGCGCGTCGTCGGGGTGGATCGCGTAACCGTCGAGGTCGGTGAACACGTAGACGCTGGGGTTGCCGGGGCCGGGTGCCCACTGGTCGCCGGAGCGCTCGGCCCAGCGGCGCTGGCGGCGGCGGTGCTTGGCGAGGGTGACGAGTACGGGTTGCGGGGCGACGAGAGTGCGGGTGCTCGCGTCGGTCTTCGGGGTGGTCTCGGCGACTTCCCAGCCGAGCTGGACGAGTTGCGCCTCGATGGAGATCTCGCCCGAGGCGAAGTCGATGTTCTCCCAGTGCAGCGCCAGTGCTTCGCCCCGGCGTAGGCCGAGATGCGCGATGAGGCTGTAGAGCGCGTAGTACCGGTGGTCCCGGGCGCGGCCGAGGAATGCCTTGGTGTGTTCGGGGGTCCAGACCATGACGGGGCTGGGTTTCTGGCCGGTGCGGCGCCATTCGGCTTCGCGGGCGGGGGTCCACAGCTTCGCCTTCGGCTTGCGTGCCGGGGCGATGTCGATGAACTTCGCGATGTTGAGGACGACTAGGCCTTGCTTGGCGGCGTCGGTGAGCGCGGAGCGGAGGGTGGCGCGGATGCGCTGAATGGAGGCAGCCCCAGGGGAGTCCTCGTAGGGTCCGAGGGCGGCGAGCTCGAGGCGGGCGAGGTCGCGTCCGGCGGTGTCGTTTGCGTGGGCGGCCTCTTGGGCGCGGTGGCGTGCGGCGTGGCGCAGTTCGTTGCGTTCGGCGGCGTCGCGTGCGTCGTTGGCGATCTCGGTGAAGGCCTTGTTGCCGTGGGCGACGTTGAGGCGGGTGAGGGGGATGTGGCCGAGCCTGGGGATCAGGTGCTGGTCGATGTGGCCTTTGTAGGAGCGGTAGGTGTTGGCGGCGCGGGTCTTCTTCTTGCCCTCGACCCAGCCGGTGAGGAACTCGGCGACGGTCAGGGCGCTGTTGACGGGTTGGCCGAGGTCGATGATGCGTCGGATGCCGTCGACGTTCGGCAGCGGCGTGCGCCTGCGCAGTGCGGAGCGGATCAGGGCGGCGATCTGGGCGCGGGCGCGGTCGGGGAACTCGGCGCGTTCGGCGAGATCGAGCAGGTTCCTGATCTCTTTGAGGGTCGCCTCTGCGGCTTCGCGTGTGTCGAAGCCGGAGCGGCGCAGGTGGACGCGGTCGGCCCCTTCCGCGGTCTCGACCTCGAGCTGGATGTGCCAGCTGCCGTGGTCCGAGCTCCACGTGCCTGCCTTGCGCCGTAGTTTCGGGCAGTCGGCGCCGAGGAGCGCGCGGTTCTCGTCCCGGCAGGAGCAGCGCTTGAACAGTGCACCGTTCTTCATGGTTCGTGCCGCCGATCTTGTTGCTAACGGGCTATTCGGTTGCCCCGCTGATTCCGTCCCGGCGCCGCGCACCGGCCGCCGGGGGCGGCTGTGGCCTGCGGTGACGGGCGGCCGGTGCGCGGTTTGCGGGTGGGGAATCAGCGGGTGCGGGCCCTATCGACGCTCCACCGCGGTACGCGGCGCAACGGTCGGCGTCGAGGTTCTTCATCCGGATCCGGCGGTTCGGCCGCGGTGGCCGTTTCGCCGTGCGCGCCGTCATCGGCAGGGGGATGGTCGGCGGAGTAGTCAGGCCCATCGAGCCGCTCTTCGCGAGGTGCGGCGGTGCTGGGCTCGATGTCGAGCAGGCGCAGCAGCGGCGCGGTCGGCACGCGCAGGCTCGTGCCGATCCGCAGCACCGGAACGGGGAAGGTCCCGTTGGCCGCGAGCCGATACGCAGTGGTACGTCCGACCCCGAGCCACGCCGCGGCCGTGACCACGTTGACGACTGGAGGCAGCTCTGACGGGCTGTTAGGGGACGGGGGAGTGGTACGGGAGGTCATTGCGTGACTCCTGACGCGAGTCCGACAACACTGGTGTTCCTCCTGGGTGTGGTGCGGATTGGTGCCGCTGGCCTGGGCTTCGGGGGTCGGGCCTTCCCTTTGCAGAGCATTGACAGAATCTCGGGACTGATGCACAGTTCTCATGTTTCATGAACTTTCCGTGCTCGGCGTGAAGGTTGGGAGCCGGAGTTGGCGCTTGCGCTCGTGCGCGACCTGCGCGACGTTCGGCCGGTGGCGACCGCGGAAGCCGTGGCGGAGTTCGAGGTCGACCTGATGGCCGGGTTCGTGCTCGCGCGGGCGTCGGCGGGCCTGAGCGACTCGACGATCCGTGGCGATGTCAGTCACCTGGATCTGATGCGTGAGTGGTTCGGCCGGCCGTTGTGGGAGATGGCGCCGGCGGATGCCGACGTGTACTTCGGGAAGGTGCTGCGCGGTGCGGCGGGGGGCACGCGACTGGCTCGTGCCGCCGCGCTCTCGGTGTACTTCGAGTTCCTCGAGCTACGCCATCAGGCCGAGTTGCACGCGCTGACCGGCATCGTCGCCGTCTGTCCGCTCGATGAGCTCAACCGGCCGCGCGGGCGCAAGGACGCCCGGTTGCGCATCCCGCCGAGCGAGGCGGAGATGACGGGGTTGTTCACCGGGTGGGGCCAGGCGCTCGGCTCGGCCCGCAAGTTCGCCCCGGCGGCCCGTACCTATGCCGCGGCGAGGCTGATGGCCGATACCGGGCTGCGCGCGAACGAGACTTGTCGGCTCGATCTCGCCGATGTGCGCTGGGAGCTGGGCCGGTTCGGCAAGCTGCACGTGCGCTACGGCAAGGGCTCCTACGGCTCCGGTCCGCGCGAGCGGATGGTCCCGCTGCTCGGCGGTGCCGCCGAGCTGCTGCGCTGGTACATCCAGGACGTGTGGGGCCAGTTGGACCGTGACCACGCCCGGCCCGGTGCGCCGTTGTTCGCCGCCGAGCGCCGGGATATCGACGGCAGTGCGCGCCGGGTGGGCTACGAGACGCTGCGCGCGGGCCTGGCCGAGGCCGCGGCGTCGTACCTGCCGGGGTGGGCGGCCGGCTGACCCCGCACGTGCTGCGGCACTACTGCGCCTCCCAGCTCTACCTCAACAACATGGATCTGATATCCATACAGGAACTTCTCGGGCATTCGTGGGTGGCCACGACCATGCGGTACGTTCACGTGCACCGCACCCGGATCGAGGACGCGTGGCTGGCCGGCCAGTCACGCGCGGCCGAGAGACTCAAGGGGCTGGCGTAGATGAAGTGGAACCTGCGGATGGCCGCGGCCAAACGCGAGATCTGGAAGGCCTCGGTCCTCCAGCGCGCCCTCGCCGAGCGCGGCCTGGTCCTGTCGGCCGGGAAGATGTCGGGCCTGTGGTCCGGCCAGCCCGCCTCCCTCAAACTCGAGGAACTCGACGTGATCTGCGCCGTACTCGGCTGCGAGATCGGCGAACTGCTCATCCCCGAGCCCGAGAAGGTCGCCCCCGGGCCCGAGGCCGCGAACCTCGCACCAGCCGCCGGGATGGGCGGCCCTGGCACGACCCCGCTCGCGATCGTCCCGCGCCGCACCGGCGGGCGCTCGCTGCCCCCACCGATCGCCTGACCCGGATGCCACGCGGCCTTCCCGGGACCCCGGGCCCGCCCTCGGGCACCTTGGACAGCTGCGTCTCCTGCTACGCCTGGGGGCTGATCCACAGCACCGGGGTATGCCTGGGCTGCTACAACTTCACCGCACCCGCCCGACGACACCCCATCGGCCGCTGCGGTGCCTGCCGGCGCGAGCAGCCGCTCAAGAACGGCTACTGCCGCTTGTGCTGGTGCCAGGCCCGGCACGAACGCGACGGCGCGCAGCACCTGGACGCGCGCGCCAAAGTCATGATCGCCCCGCACCTTCCCCTCGTGCGCCACCAACAGCTCTTCCTCGCCGGAATGACCAAACGCACAGCCCGCCCGCGCACCGCGCCGCGCCGCCGAGGCGAGAAAGGCCGACCGCGCAAACCGCCGCCACCCGTGGCCGCGCGCCCCGCCGCCCGCTGGATCCAGACCGCACTCTTCGAGCTCGACCGGCGCAACTACCGCGCCCAGCGCCTCGACCTGCGCAGCGCCCCGGCACCGGAGAACCCGTTCCTCGCCTGGGCCCTGCACCTGGCCCACACCACCGCCCAAGCCCGGGGATGGAACCCGGCCTCCCAGCGCGCGATGCAGCGCACCCTGACCGAGCTGCTCGCCACCCACCAGGCCGGGGAGACGGTACGCGCCAGCGCCGCACGCCCCGTTGCACGAGCGCACTGCATCGGCCTCGAGCACGTGCTCGAACTGCTCGAGCAGATGGACGTACTCGACGACGATCTGCCCACCACCTTCGACATGTGGCTCGCGGCCAAGGCCGCCACCCTCGCCCCCGCGATCGGCGCGGACATCACCGCCTGGGCACGCACCCTGCGCTACGGCACACCGCGCAGCCCCGCACGCCACCCCCACACCGCCTACACCTACCTCACCGCGATCCTGCCCGCCCTGACCGCATGGTCCGCCCGCTACCACCACCTGCGCGAGGTGACCCCCGCCGATGTCACCGCCGTCTACAACCGGGCCACCGGGCAGCAGCGCAGCATGCTCCTTTCCAGCCTCCGCGCGCTGTTTCGCTGGGCGAAGGCCACCCGCAGCATCTTCGCGAACCCCACCCGCGCCCTGCGCGGCCCGAGCGAGAACCGCCCCATCTGGCAACCCCTGGACCAAGCCACACTCGACCAGGCGATCGCCGCCTGCACGAGCCCACAGGCCCGCCTCTTTCTCGCACTCGCCGCGATCCACGGCGCACGCCCCGGACAGACCCGGGCGCTGCGCCTTAACGACCTCGACCTTCCCGCCCGGCGCATCACGATCGGCGGCATCGAGCGCCCCCTCGACGCGCTGACCCACCAGGTGCTGCTCGACTACCTCGAGCACCGCCACCGACGCCACCCCGGCACCGCCAACCCGCACCTGCTGGTGAGCAAGCAAAGCGCGCTCGGGCTCGGGCCCGTCAGCCAGACCTACGTCATCGACCTGCGCGCGACCGACACGAACCTCGAACGACTGCGGATAGACCGGCGCCTGGAAGAAGCCCTCGCCTCCGGCGCCGACCCCACCCACCTGCTCGCCGTGTTCGGCGGATCCGAGAGCACCGCAGTGCGCTACGCGACCAACGCCCGACTCCTGCTGGCATCCGATCACGAGTCCCTCCCCGGTTCATCCCCGCGAACCTCAGCACTCGACCCCGCCGCAGCCCCGGAAGTATCCTGAAGTTCGACCTGAGAACCCTTCAGTTGACGTGAACTTCTGGAACTTTCCTCCTTGATCATGCAAAGGACGTCTTCATGGGTGATCAGGGATTGGGGTACGCCGCGGGCGTTGGCGCGGCGGACGGCGTCGAGCTGGAAGAACGAGCCATGCGCGACCAGCCGTTCTCGCGGGGCGGCGGGAACACAGCTGCAGCCACCGAGTTCGTGCTCATCGCACTCGATCTGCTCACAGCGCGCGAGCAGGGCGACGCAGCGTTCGAGCGGGACGTAGCCGGCTGCGCGTCCGGCACGCAGGACTGCGGCGGGCAGGTCGATCAGGTTGCCGTCGCGTCGCCAGGGCCTGGCGGTGACCGCGACGATGCCGCCTGGTGCGAGCAGCGGGTGGGCTGCTGCCAGGACGTCGGTGAAACCGGCGAGCATTTCGCGTGCGGGACGATGGGCGAGGTTGTGCCGGTCCTTTGAGTAGCGTTGGTCGGTTTTGGCGATCGCCCCGGCGTGCCCGGCGCGGCCGTGGACTTTGACCTGACCGTGGCAGGTGGGTCCGTACGGTGGCGAGGTCAGCAGGAGCTTGACCCGGCCGCGCGCCGCTTCGACGAGCTCGTCCGGGATGCTGCGGGCGTCGGCGTTCCAGACGAACCCTGCTCCCTGGGCACCGCCAGCGCGGGCGTGGTTGATGCCGCGCTGCGCAAGGCCGGCCCACTGGCGTTCGTACTCGACGCCGACCGCGTTGCGCCCGAGGTGCATCGCTTCGATCAACGTTGTGCCGATGCCGCACATCGGGTCGAGCACCAGGTCGTGCGGCTCGGTGTAGGTCTCGATGACGTGGCGGGCGATCGCCGGGAGCATCCGGCCGGGGTGCGCGATGGTCTCGGGCAGGTAGCGGCCGGTGCGCTGGGAACGTGAGGGCGACTGCGCGGTGCACCACACCCCGATCGCCCGACGCGTCCGCACGGGTTCGGGCGTGATGGCCCGGGGAAGGTGCTCGAGGCCGGGCAGCGGCAGCTGTCCCGCGCACTCACCAGAGTGCTGATCATCGTTTGTCAACGGTTGGGTGTCCTTTCCGGTGGCTCGGCCATGGCCTGATATGGTCAGGTGGAGGCTAAGCGGTGAAGACGAGCAGGTCGGAGTGCACCCGCCGATGACGCGGCTGGGCCTTCGCATGACGGGGCGGGTTTCGCGGCGCGTGGTCTCGAGCAGAGAGCGGTTCAGCCAGGAGCCTGGTGTGCACGATCACGTGGTGCTGGAGGTAGCCGAGTCCGGCGTGCCTGGCGTGCCGCACGTACGATCCGGTCGGGTCGGGCAGCCCGTCCAGGTCGGTCGCCTGATGGGTGTGCACGAGAACGACGCCGCCCGGGCGCACCGCCTCGCGTAGCACCCGGAAGAAGGGCACCGCGACATCCAGCGCGGCGGTCGGCTCGTAGTCAAGCGGGTCGGCAATCACCAGTGCGGCGTCCAGGCCGAAGATGCGTTCGGCGCCGTGATAGAGCTGCGCGGCGTTCATCCATTCCGGCGCCCAGTCCGTGGGGGTGACATCCAGACCAGTACGGCCCGGCCCCGGGCCGTGGCAGAGGCCGAGCTCGCCGCCGTCTGGGAGGAACTGGGCGGTGATCCGCGTCAGTGCCCAGACAGGGAGCTCGGACTCGTTGACCACCGCTGCAGCCAGCCCTCCTGCCGGGGGCAGCCAGACGCTGTGGCCGATCCCGGGGCTGCCCCCATCGGGGACGAGGTGGCGCTGATGAGCAGTCGAAGGGACAGGGACCTTGAGCAGGATCCGGCCAAGGCCCGGAATCCGGTGCTCGTCGTGATCCCGGCCATATTGTTGCGTTGCGTGGAACATCCGTGTCCCTCGCGGACCCGTCCTGCGCCGATCTGACGACCGGCACGACCCGCAGAAGATGCAGACCAACCGCTGGCGGAATAACCGCGCGCCTGCCGTCAGCTCCGGCATTCACCTGTTCGGAGCACACCCCACGTGAATCCCCCGAATGGCACGACGAGACCAACCCCTCATGACGTCGATGCAGGCCAAGTGGCATCCGGCGAAGAGGCCAGGGTCCTCCCGACCAACCCGTGACCAACCGGCGAGCAACCCGCAGACAACCTCCGAGGGCTGATCACGGCCAGCGCCGAACAACCGGCGATCAATCCGACGGCGAGACCTGTCCTGCCGGCGCAACCCTGCCCGGCGGTTCTGCGACAGGAAGGCCTCATCGTGACCGACCCCAACCGTCCCCGCCCGTCCGCCCGCTGCCACTGCGCACGGCACGCCACCGACCAGCCCGCCACGTGCAGCCGCTACCGCTCGATGGACACCGCCCACCTCTTCCCAGTGCTCGCCGCGATCGGCCGCGATTTCGCAGAGCTGTGCGAGCGAGGCGGGCTCGGCGAAATGCCGAGTGTCATGGGACTGGTGCCTCTGACGGACGTCAGCGCCTACCTGACCTGCCCGCTGACCGATGACGTCGAGCGCGACGCCCTTTGGCGCCGCGTCATCGAGCTCGGCCGCCGTCCCGATACACAGGCGGAGTCGTGGCGCCTCGTCGCACTTGGGCTCGCATTGCCTCGGCTGATCCACATCGCGCTGCGTGCCCGTGATCGCAACCACGTCCACCCTGCCGAGACCGACGAGATGGTCGCGGAAATGCTCGCCGCGTTCGCGCAAGCGCTCGCCATGATCGACCTGGGACCCGACCATGCCGATCACGCCGACCTGATCAACTGGCGCCTCGCCAGAGCGGCTGCGGCAGGAGCTCAGCGAGTCGCCGACCGCCGTACCGCGCACTGTCGACGGACCGCCGACAACGCCGAAGCGCATCTGCCCGAACCCGCTGCGGGCACGCGTACCCACCCGACGCACCCGGACATCGCTCTGGCGCGGCTTGTGGCCGCGGGAGTGATCGACATCGCGGAGGCTGAATTGATCGGCCGACACCGGATCGAGCGGGTGACTCTACGTCAACTGTGTCTCGAGCGCGGCTGGTATCCGATGCAGGGCACCCGAGCGCTGCGGGCAGCGGAGGAGAAGGTGGCTTGTGCGCTCGGGGCGGTGGGCGTTGGCCGCATCCATCAGACCGACGAGCGCCCGAAGGCAGGTCAGTGGGGCTCGCGACGGTCTACCGCGTGATCATCTCGCGGTGCGTCAGCCGCCTGAAGCCGACGATTCGGAAGTCGGTAGGTCAGAACCAACCCCCGTGGGGACTGCCGCTGGCGGACCTGCCGTGCTTGTCAGTGCGGGTGAGGCCGTGAGAGGTTGCAGCCCTTCCGACTGCCACCAGTTGGCCGGTGCTGGCGTGGAGTAGCAGCTCTGGTACGAGAAGTTGAGGACTCCGCTGTCGACGTCGACGAGTAGGCCGGACGAGGTGCCCTGCACATATACGCCGTCAGGCTGTGTGTCGTAGACGGGTGTGCCGATTCCCAACGATTTCATGGCCGATCCGACCGTATTCATCAAGGCTGTCGCCTGCGTCGAGGAGTAGGTTCCTGGAAGGGTGTAATCCAGATTGACGTGGCCGTGCTGGTCATCTGACTCGTTGCATAGGCCTTCGTTGTACGAGAACTGGGCCGTGGGCGGTTTGTGTAGGGCGATCAGGATTTGGTTGATGTGCACTTCACCGAGTTGGAAGGCTTGCTCCCGGGTCGGCAACTGACTGCTGGCTCCGGTGCTGGGCGCGCTTGAGCCCCCGCAGCCGGAGCACAGGCCCACGACGAGAAGCGCGACCGCGGAGCCGGCCTGAAGAGGTCTCGGCCTTGCGCGGAAGAGGGGCAACTTCATGGTGCGTCGTCCGTTCAGTCAGATCGTCCGCTTTGAGGTGGACCCGAACCTGGATGGTCAGGGTTGAGGGCTGGGCGTCTGGTGCGAGGGTGTCGAGGGCACCTGGGTCGACGGGCTGGGAATGCTCTGCGGTGGTTGCCAGATCGGCCCCGCCGAGTGGACGAGCTGCACCTTGTCGGTGTGTCCTGAGATGATGTAGCCGATGTTGGTGAGTGACGAGTCGCCGTAATCGTTGTTCGCGTTGTTGCCCGTCACATCGAAGTACTCACCGTGCTGGCCCATCGGGAAACCTCCGCCGGTGGCGTTCACGGTGAACTGGTTCGCGCCGAAGCCGGCACTGGTCGGCGCCGGTCCGAACCATTGG
This sequence comes from Actinospica robiniae DSM 44927, assembly GCF_000504285.1. Lineage (NCBI taxonomy): Bacteria > Bacillati > Actinomycetota > Actinomycetes > Catenulisporales > Actinospicaceae > Actinospica > Actinospica robiniae. Next base: position 6,477,964 of record NZ_KI632511.1, read on the forward strand.
AGTCGAGCTACGGGGTCGTCGGACGCCGTGCCGGCCCATACGTGGGATGGATCGATGTTGAGCTGATCGGCAGAGTTGGCGCTGGTTCCCGGGCTGCCGACGAGGACGATGTTGTCGACCGGCAGGTGTGACGCCTTGGCCGTCTCCCCCACCACGAGCGAGCCGTAGCTGTGTCCGAGCAGGGTGTAGTTGTTGATATGGGGGTTGGTGACGCGGAGGCTGTTGATGAAACTGGTCAGGTTCGCGACGGCGGCTGTCGCGTCGTCTGTAGAGACCACGTCCGGACTGAAGTTGGCGCTTGCGACGTCGAACTGGGGGGCGTTGTAACCGAGCCAGATGATGGTCGCGGTGTCATTCGCGCCGCTGTCCTTATCGGCCGCGAGCGTCATGTTCTGGGTGTGCTGGATGTCGTACTGGAAGTGGGTGTTGTTCGAGCTCGTGTTGAGCCCAGGCACGTAGACGCACACGTTCTTGGCGGTGTCAGGGTCTCCGCACGCGACTATGGCATGCCCGGCGTCGTTGGTGTCGAAGCCGAGCAGGTACATCGGCGGCATGGTGACCTGGCGGCCTTCGAAGGAGTAGGGCTGTCCGCTCATGTTGATGTTCTGCTGGAGCATCTGGAGTGCCGGTAACTGGCCGTTGACCGAGGCGAGCCGGGTCTCGATCGAGTTGAGCTGGTCCGTCAGCGCTTTCAACTGCAGGGACGGCACGTTAGGCGCGAGCGGGTTGACTGCCTTCCCACTGGCGTAGAGCTGGTTGATCTCGGCTTCGACCTGCTTCTGCTGCGCTGTCAGCGTCGACTGCAACTGGGTGTCGTGGTTGATATCGCCGGTCAGCAGGATGCGGTTGGCCTTATCGCGGACCGTCGCGGGCAGGCCGTTGAGCGCCCCGATCGCCGCAGGCTGGTCCTTGATGAGCTGTACCTGCGCCGCGGCGCCGTTCTTGCCGAACGCGCTCCACCATGCGGCGGTCTCGGACGAGTCGGCGCCCGTCGGGATCAGCGACTTCTCCAGCTTCGCTTCCATCGCGCTGGCACTCGCCTGAGAGGATGCGGCGTCCGTCTGCCAGTTCTTGCCCTGGCCGTACTGCTCGGTGTCGTCCATCGCGCTTGCGACCTGGTCGTTGACGGCCTGCGCGGTCGAGAGCGCTCGGCGGATCAGGTCCTGCATCTCGGCGTAATCAGGGCTGTTGTTCATCTCCTCATACAGCTGTTGGACGATGGCTTGGTTATGGGGCGCGGGCGTGAGAGTGGGGTAGGTCTGTCCGAAGTCGTCGATCTGCCAGTCGTTGCGCGCCGCTATCCCAGCTGCCGCGTTCAAGTACGCCTGGGCATCGGCGATGCCTTCGTACGCAGAGCGCAGCAGACCCACGAACCTGCCGAGGTAGTCGAGCGTGGCCTGATAGTCGCCGACCGCCGTCCCGATGGTGGACAGCGCTGCGGTCGCGGCCGGCCCCGACCAGGAGTCCTCGAGCCGCTGATAGATCTGATGGTTGAGGTCGACCGCGGACTGTTCGAACCCGTCGACCACCGTCTTCATCGCGTCCGCTGCGTCGGCGTACGCCTCGGCTTGGGCAGCCCTCAGCAGGCTGTAGGTGATCTGGGTCGTCACAGTGCGGACGCTCCGCCACGAAGCACGCGGACGAACGAATCGTGCGTGGCCGACTCGTTCTCGTCGTAGGACGCGGCGTTCGAGGTGAGGTTCGCTGAGATCCGGCTCGCTTCACTCGCCAACTGCTGGAGTCGATTGCCCCATGACTGACGTGCGCGTGCGATCGCCGCTCCGGTATCGAGACCGCCTGGCACGCCCAGTGCGAGAGCGGCCTGCGCCTTGGCCACCAGCGACTCGACCCCCTGGCCGACGCCGTCGGCCGTATGCGCGAAGCCGCGCAACGATTGTGCATCCACGGTGAACCCGCCGCCGTCCGTTGGACGCGGAGCCATATCCGTCCCCTTTTTAGCCTGCCACTCCCCGGTAGCGGGATCACTCGACACGATCGAACCGCTACCCTGCGCTGCCAGAGTAACCCGACATGTTTAGGCATACAAGAGCTCTGCTATACGAGACCGTCTTGTACCGACATCATCCCAGCTCAGGTCGCACTTGCCTGGCGGAAACCCGCTGTGGGGCCTGAAAGCCGCCATGGAAGTGACGGAACATGCGAGGCAGCATTCAGCCTCGCCACGCTACGGTTCAACTGATCGCATCAATCACATTTCTCCGCCCGAATACGCAGCTGTCTGTTACAGCGTCGCGTATCGATCTGCATCTTTCACGGAGCGGTTTACTCCCCTCCTCCTGATCGGGCCGCTGCCGGTCCGGGTGGCGAAGCACTGCAGCGCCCCCGCCCCGTCCGGCACGACCCCGACCGCAACCAGCCGACACGGAAGGAAGCGGACCCGCCGAAGCGCCGCGGATGCGCAGCACTGCTACGCCCGCCCGCGACCGGCAGCGGCCTGATCAGGGCACGGATCGGCACCGGACCACTGCGGCCGGGCCGCCTTTCGGAAGGAGGTCGACCCACGTGCCCGCCGCACATTTCGCTGTCATCGCCGTCGCGAGCATCGACCAAGTCGTCGGAAACCTGACGACGTGGATCACAGCGATTCTCGTCAGTCTCGCCACCCTCTATCTGACCATCGGCGGTGCCCGCTATCTGATGGCCGGCGGCGATCCTGCGGAGGTTGAGAAGGCCAAGGTCGCCCTTAGGTCCGCGATGATCGGATACGCGCTGGCGGTGCTCGCGCCAGACATCGTCTCCGTCCTTCGTTCGCTGACCGGCTCCTGACCATGGCCGATCAAATGGCAGCCAACCCGGTCAGACTCGTCCGGCAAGCAGCGGTAACTGTCCTGGCGATCAGCGTGCTGGTGCTCGCTTCGGTTCCGGTTGCCTCCGCAGACTCCATGCCCGCACCGCTGACTCCGGCCGTGGCGGCCACTGCAGTCTCAGCGCCCGCGCCGAACGCGCAGCCCAACACGCCACCAGCCCCTGCCAGTAGCAGCCCGGACCATCCGGTACCGAGTCCTACGCCCGCGCCGTCGCCGAATCCGCACCTTCCGCCCCCGGGTACGCCCGGAAACGGTGGCCCGCACGTCGATACCCGCCTGCCCGCCCCGCAGCAGATCCCTGCCGCCAACCCTCCCGGCTCTGGGCCGTCCTGGTGGGACATCCCTGGCCAGATCGAGCAGGCCATCGACACGTGGCTCGGCAATCTCGCCCAAGCCGCGCTCACCCCGATCCTCAGCCTCTTCGGCGCGGCATTGCTCGCCAGCCCGGACGTCACTCACGGCCGTGTCGCCGAGCTCTGGCAGGCGAACCTCGTGCTCGCCGACGCCTTCTACGTCCTGCTCGTCATCGTCGGCGGCATCTTCGTCATGGGGCACGAGACCGTCCAGACCCGCTACGGGATCAAGCAGATCGCGCCACGCATTGTCCTCGGATTCCTCGCCGCGAACCTGAGCCTTCAAGTCATCGGGCAGCTCAATAGCGCGGTGACCGCCCTGGCCACGGCGATCTGGGGACAGCAGCTGAACCCGGCGGGGATCGGCAACAGACTGCTGCAAACGATCCTCGCCGCGGCCATTCTGCCGGACGGTGCCACCCAGATTTTCCTAGTCATCCTCGCGCTCGTGATCTGCGTTCTGGCCGTGGCCGTACTGCTCTCGTGCGTGCTGCGCACCGCCGGGCTGATGGTGCTCGCCGCGCTCGCGCCGTTGCCGCTCACGACCCATGCCGTGCCGGGGCTCGACGGGGCTGCGCGGCTGTGGTGGCGCTGCCTCGGCGCCGTCTTCGCGATCCAGCTGCTTCAGTCGCTGACGTTTGTGCTCATGCTTCAGGTCATCTTCGATCCCGACGGCGCCACACTCGGGTTGTTCCCCACCTCTTCGGGGCTGACCGATCTGCTCGTCTGCACGGCGCTGATGCTGATCCTGTTGAAGATCCCGAGCTGGGCGATGCGCGCCGCACTCGGCCACACCCCACGCACCTTCGCGGGGTCCGTTCTGCGCACTGCCGCTGCGGCGGCGGTCGGCGTCGCTATCGGTGTTCCCGGCGCCGGGAGTGCCCGCTACATGATCGGACGGACCACGGGCCAGGCCGTCGGCGGTTTTCTCCAAGCCCGACGTGGACAGTCGACCGCCGCGCTCGGGCCGCGGCCCGCGCGCCCGTCCACTGCGGTCGAGACCGTTGCAGCCCCAGCGAAAAGGGCCGTCCGGCCACTCGGCGGCCCGCAGGCCCACGGATCCGCCCGTGGAAGTCACCGCAGCGGACAGATGGCGCTGTTCCCGATGCCGCGCGGCACCAAAGCCCCCGCCCCGGCGGCCGCTGCGCAGCCAGCCATCACGACGACCGAGCCCGCCGCTCCGCCCGCGCCCACCAGCGGTCCTGGATGGCGCCAGCCGACGCTGTTCTCGACCGCTTCAGCACAGCTCTTGACCGCTGGAAATCAGCAGCCGCTCTTCACTATCCCGACTCCGCCCCAAACCGGTGCCGCCGTCACGCGTGACGCGCCCCAGCCAGCAACCGCTCCCGCACAGCTACCACCTGCAGCAGTTCCTCAGGTACGGCCAACCCAGCGCGGCCTGTTCCCGCGAGAGCAGGGGCGGCCGAACACGCTCGCTGACGAGATGAAGGTCCGGCCAGCTCCTCGCCGCGTCGGCGACAGCCTCCACGTGAAATTCCTTCCGCCCACGCCGCCGTCCCAGGAAGACGAAGCCGAATGACCACCCACGCCGTTCACGAGCCGCGGCCGCCCGCCCCTGTGGCCGTTCCCGCCGATCTCAGCCTGGAGGACCGGCTGATCGGCCCGCTTACCGCGCGGCAGTGCGCGATCCTGGCCGCGGCCGGCACGATTCTGTGGCTTGCCGCCCGTGTGCTGCGTGGCCATGTGCCGAACCACGCTCTGCTCGTCGGCGGGATGCCGATCGCCCTGGCGACGGTCGGGCTCGTCATGGCACGACCGGGCGGAATCCCCGCGGACCGGCTGGCGATGGCCGCGATCAAGTACGTCCTCGGTGCTCGCCGCCGCGCGGCAGCAGCCGACACGGCGGAACTGCCCAAGACGATCAGGGCCCTGGCACCGCTTTACCGCGCCGTCACCGGCGCAGACGGCGAGCCCGGCGTGATCGACCTCGGGCGGCACGGCTGCGCGGTGATGGTCGAGATCATCCCGGCCTGCCTGCAACTCGCCGACACAGCTGAAGTGGAGGCGCGGCTGGCCGCGATCGGACATGTCCTTGCCAGCCAGACTGGTGCGTTCTCCCTCACGACTACGACCGAGCGCGTCAGCCTCGACGAACACGCGGACCGCGGAGCCCGCGCTGCTGAAGACCTCGAGAACGCCAAGCTGTCCACGCTCGCTACCCAGCAGGCCGAATACCTGCGGCAGCTGGCCACCCAGCGCACGGTGTGGTCGCGCCGAGTCGTGCTGGCCGTGCGCGAGACCGGCTCGGACGCCGGTGCGAAGGCAGCGCACCGCGCGAAGGAAGCCGCCGTGCTGCTCTCCACGTGCGGCATGCCCGCGTGCGTGCTCGGACGAGGCGAGGCCACGGCGGCACTCACCGCCGCATGCGATCCGGAACGCCTGCACGCGCCCGCACAGTTGGCCGCGCCGAACGACGTCATCACCGCCCCGCATGCCCCTGCCGATCAGCCGTCCGCGAGTGTTGAGGCAACGACGGGCATCACGCCGCTCGGCATCGAGGTACTGCCACGCAGCCTGCTGATCGACGGTACATACGCGACAACGCTGCTGATCACCGGCTATCCCAGCGAAGTCCTGCCCGGTTGGCTCGAGACGCTCAGCTCCTATCCGGCCCGCCTCGACATCGCGCTGCACGCCGCTCCCGTGCCGGCAGGTGTCGCCGCGGACCGGTTGCGCAGGCGTCGCGCACGTCTGGAGGCCGGACGCCGGTCAGACGCGCAGCGCGGCAAACTGGCCGATCCGCTGGTGGAATCAGCTGCGCAGGACGCCGAAACGCTCGCCCATCGCGTCGCACGCGCCCAGACCCGCCTGTTCACTGCCGCTCTCTACATCACCGTTTACGCCGACGGCCGGAGCGAGCTGAACGAGCTCACCACGGACGTCAAAGCGCTGCTCTCGGCGTCATTGACCACTGCGCAGACGCCCACGTTCCGCATGCTCGACGCCTGGCGCTCGACGCTGCCCGCCGGACCCGATCTCCTGGGCCACAACCGAGTGCTTGATACCGCCGCGCTCGCCGCGTGCTCGCCGCTCACCAGCCCCGAGACTGACGCCGCGGATTCCGCCTCCTCCACCTCGGTACTCGCCGGCCTCAACGCCATGACCGGCACCCCTGTTTTCCGCGACCGGTGGAGTGAGGTCAACCACAACTCCCTCATCCTCGGCGCTTCCGGCAGCGGCAAGTCCTTCCTGGCCAAGACCGACCTGATCCGCGAACTGTGCGCGGGCACCGTCGCGAGCGTCATCGACCCGGAAGGCGAGTACGCCGCGATCGCCGAGGCGGTCGGTGGCCGCGTGGTCCGCCTCGGCCTACCCGGGCAGTTCCTCAACGTCCTGGATCTCCCGGACCCGTCGGCCGCTGGTCCCTGTGAGCTCGCGGTCCGCGTGCTCGACCTGCATGCGCTCGTCGAAGTACTGCTCGGCAACGAGCGCGCCGAGCAGTACCGTCCCGCACTCGATCGGGCCGCGATGAACGCGTACTCCGCTGCGGGCATCACAACCGATCCTGCGTCCTGGCATCGGCGAGCGCCGGACCTCGGCGACGTCGCCGCGTGCGCTGAAGCGGCGTTCGACCCGACATCATGCGAGCTCGCGGCGTACCTGGAGCCGTACACGCGCGGCTCCTTCCGCGCGCTGTTCACCCGGGATCACAAGTCGGATGTTGAGTCCTCCGAACAGGAGGGCGAAGCGCCGTTGACGGTCTACACGCTCGAGAACCTGCCGGACGTGCTGCGTACGCCGGCTGCACTTCTGGTGCTCTCAGAATGCTGGCGTCGGGCGCAGAGCGCGGACCGACGACGGATGGTGCTGATCGATGAGGCGTGGCAGTTGCTGCGCGACGAGGCCGCCTCACGGTTCGTCTACCGGATCGCTAAGTCCGCCCGAAAGCGGCAGCTCGCGCTCTCCCTGGTCACCCAGGACGCCGAGGACCTGCTGCACTCGGATCTCGGAACCGCCGTGGCCAGCAACGCCGCCACTCAGATCCTGCTGCACCAGGCCCCACAAGCGCTCGCACTGGTCACCGAACGCTTCCGGCTCTCAGCCGGCGAACGCGACTTCCTGGCCGCGGCACCGCGCGGCTACGCCCTTGCGCGCACAGGCAGCAGTCGCGCAGCACTCGCCGCAATCTCCACACCGACCGAAGACCCATTCCTCCACACCGGCATCAATGGAAAGAGCGGCCGATGAGCGCGATCTTGATGACGGTACTGGTCAGGCGACCGATGAATCCGGCGCTGATGACGACAGTGGTCACACTTGCATCCGCCGGGATCTCACCGCTGCTGCGGCGTATCAGGGCTTCGCGTCGGCGGGCGGCCGCTGACGGGGCGCGCGTCATCGAGATCGCCCTTCCCGCGCAGGTGGAGCAGAACGGAGCTGCGGCGTTCTGGGCGAACATGCTCGGTCTGCACCGCCCACGGCTCGCTCGCCTGTTCGCCGGGCAGCCGCACGTCGCGATGGAGTACGTCTTGACCGCTCGCCAGGTCGCCGTCCGGCTGTGGGTGCCCGGCACGGTGCCGCCGGGTTTGGTCGAGCATGCCGTCGAAGCCGCATGGCCTGGCGCTCACGCAGCGGCGCTTCCGCTGCCAATCAGCCCGCTACCTCCCGCCGGTCCGCGCGGCGCAGTGGACGGCGGGCGCCTCGTCCCCGGGCGCACGCACGCGCTCCCGCTGCGGACTAAACACGAGACCGATCCGCTTCGTCCATTGCTCGGCGCGGCTGCGCACCTGCGCCACGGCCACGGGGCGTGCGTCCAGATCCTCGCCAAACCGGCGGGCGCACGGCGATGTGCGCAGGCCCGCAGGTCACTGCGGGCGTTGCAGGGCAAGAACACCGCCACGCTCAAGTCGGTCATCTTCGATTCGATGACCCGACCTGGGGTCCGCCGAGTCACTACCAGCATGATGATGGACCACCGCCTCGAGGCCGACGCCCGTGCCGCCGCCGCGAAGCTCGCCGGGCCCTTGTACGAGGTGGAGATCCGCTACGCAGCCGCCGTCCCCGCGCCCGAGAATAGCGACAGCGCCGGCCACAAGGTGCACCCGGCTACACGCGCCCTCGCCCGTGGGGTCTGCCACGAGATCGCCTCGACGTTGGCCGTGCACGCCGAACGCAACTACCTGCGACGCCGGCGCCTCCACGAGCCCGAGCACTACATCTCGCAGCGCATCTTCACCCGCGGGGCGCTCTACTCGATTCCGGAGCTCGCCGCGCTCGCTCACCTGCCCTGGGATCCGAACGCACTGGGCCTCAGCCGCGCCCAGGCCAAGCCCGTGCCGCCCGCGCCCACGATCCCCGACGGGGCCGGACTGAAGGCTGCCAAGGTGCTCGGCGACGCCGACACCGGGCTCGTACGCCCGGTAGCGCTGAACGTCGCCGATGCCCGCCACCACCTGCACGTACTCGGCGCAACCGGCTCGGGCAAGTCCACCCTGCTTGTGGACCTGTTGCTCCAAGACATCGCCGCAGGTCTCGGCGCAGTGGTCATCGACCCGCAGGGCGACATGATCGCCGATATCCTCGACCGGCTCCCCGCCAGCGCCCTGACCAGGCCGCTCTACCTTTTCGATCCCTGCGACAGCGCGACACCGGTACCTCGGCTGAACATTCTCGACGGACCCGGCGCCGACCTCGCGGTCGATCACCTCGTCTCCATCTTCAAGAGGGTCTACTCCGCATACTGGGGCCCACGCAGCGACGATCTCGTGCGCGCAAGCGCCCTGACGCTGCTGACCGCCAAGGCGTCCAAGCCGTCGCTGCCCGTGCCCACACTCGGATCCATCCCCGCGATCCTCTCCTCCGACCAGGAGCGGCGCCGCTACACCGACGCGCTCGACCGCGCCGCCAAGCCCGTGCTGCGCGGATTCTGGGACTGGTACACCGGGCTGTCGGAACCGGCGCGAGCCCAGATCACCGCGCCGTTGATGAACAAGCTCCGCGCGTTCCTCATGCGCGACTACCCGGCGGGGATCGTCGCGTCCGGCGCGACGAACATCGACCTGAACGCGGTACTCGACGGCGGCCTCCTGCTCGCGCGTCTGCCGAAAGGCGTACTCGGCGAAGAGACCACGCGACTGCTCGGCTCGCTCCTACTCGCGACAACGTGGCAGGCAGCGACTACCCGGTCAGTCAGCGCCCACCGCCGGGACGCAGCCGTCTACGTCGATGAAGCCCACGAGTTCCTGAACCTGGCCGTGGGAGTGGAGACCATGCTCGCCCAGGCCCGTGCCCTGCGCGTCGGACTCACCCTCGCGCACCAGAACCTCGGCCAACTGCCGGCCGAGATGAACCACGCCGTCTCCGCCAACGCCCGCAGCAAGATCTACTTCAACGCCTCGCCCGAAGACGCCCGACACCTCGCCCGCCACACCGCACCGGCGATCAGCGAGCTCGACCTCTCGCGGCTCGGCGCGTATCAGGCCGCGGCACGTCTCGTCGTCGACGCTGCGGTGCAGCCCGCCTGCACGCTCGCCACCCGGCCCCTGCCCCCTGTGATTCCGGGCCGGGCACTCCAAGCCCGCGAGCACGCTGCCGAATCTCTGATGCGAAAGGCCCGATGATGCCGCGTCGTCCCGAATCTGCTGAATCAGCCGCGCGACCGGCCGCCAGGCACACAACCCGATTCCCGGCGCCCGGCCAAGGGCTTGCGTACCTGCTGTTTCGCACCACGCCACGCGATCGGTGGCTGCTGGCGATGCTGGCCGAACACCGCGTCCTGACCATCGCCCAGGCCCACGCGCTGTGCTTCGCGAGCGAGCGCCGTGCCACCGCCCGGCTCCGCGAGCTCTACCAACTCGCACTCACCGACCGCTTCCGCACCAATCCGCTGCCAGGCACCGGGTCGAGTGCCCTTCGCTACGTCCTCGGGCCTGCGGGAGCACTGCTGGTGGCCGCGTCCCACGACATGACGCCGAAGCAGTTCCGGTACGACCACGCGAAGCTGCTGCGTCAGGCCGCCCGCGCAGACCTACCCCACACCCTCGCCTGCAACAGCGTGATGATCGGGCTCGCCCTCGCCGCCGCGGCCGCCGGCACACCGATCCAGGCGTGGTGGGAGCAAAACTCCTGTCTTCCCATGTGGGGAGATCTCATCCGCCCGGACGCCTACGCGACACTCGGACACAACACGGCCGGCGTTGAGGCCGGCACAGGGCTCTTCCTGGAGTACGACACCGGCAGCGAGCACCTGCCCCAGTTGACGGCGAAGATCGACGGCTATGCGCGGTTCGCCGAGACGTACAACGCAAGCCACCTCATCCTCATCCACGTTCCCGATCCCGCCCGCGAACTGGCACTCCACGCCCGGTTGAGCCAAGACCCACGCGCCGCGCACCTGCCGATCGCGACCGCACACGGCCCGGTCGAGGACACGGACGCCAGGCTCATCCGTCACCTCGGAGCACGCGTCTACGGCCCCGCCTGGCGACCCCTCGGCGTCGACGCGCGCACCGCGCTCACCGACCTTCCCGCGCACTTCCGGGCACGCGACATCAGACTTCTGCCGCCGATCTACACGGACCGGGCGGTCACCGCTCCCGCGCCGAACCCGCCCCTGCCCTCGTCCTGACGGTGCCTGTCCTTGCCAAGGCCGCCACGGGTGCGGCGTGCGCCCTGCTCGGCTTGCTCCTGCTCGTCGCCGCCAGCGCATCCGCCCTCGTCAGCGTCCTGACCGGCGGCCTACTGGGACCCGACACCGCACAGAGCCCCGTGCTCTACTCCAACCCAGGAACAGTGCAATGCTCCTCGGCCGGAGGCATTCGCGGCACCGGCTTCGATCTCGATTCCGAGCAGGCCAGCAACGCCGCCGTAATCGCGCGCGTCGCCGACGCCGACGGGCTTTCAGCACAGGCCGTGGTCATCGCCCTGGCCACGGCGCTGCAGGAGTCGGGGCTGCGCAATCTGCCGTACGGCGACCGCGACTCGCTCGGGCTGTTCCAGCAGCGCCCCAGCCAGGGATGGGGCAGCCCGAGCGAGATCCTCAACCCTTCATACGCCGCGCAGCAGTTCTACTCGCACCTCGCTCGCGTTCCCGACTGGTGGCAGATGCCGCTCTGGAAGGCGGCCCAGGCTGTACAGCGTTCCGCGTACCCCACCGCGTACGAGAAATGGCAGCCTGAAGCGTCCGCAGTCCAGCAATTCCTCGCGTCACATCGCCAGCTGTGCTCGCTTCCATAATCGAAGACGAGGATCTGTTACGCCCGAATAATCGGCTTCCGCGCGCGACCGTGAAGAACCTTCATACGCACCGAAGCCGGTACCGGACAATACAAATCAAAGCCCTACTATCGAGTCTATGAACGCGCGCAAAGACGGCACCGTGCTCGAACCAGTCCGCCGGGCGCGCCGCAACCGGCGTCGGTCGGCCCTCGGTGACACAGCCCTGCCCGGACACTGCTCGATATGGGCTGCGACCGGCCCGTCGACAGCCTCGTCGATAGGGGCGGCGTTCGCCCCGGCGCCCCGAACGACGACCCCCGTCACGCAACCGACCAGCTCAGCGCCCACGCAGACGCCACGCCCGGCCCGGGCCAATAGGTCGAATCCGACCTATCCGCGCGTATCCCGCCGCCCGCGGCCCCCGCCCACAGTCGCCTTCGTGCAAATGCCCTTCACTGCTCCCAGCCGATTCGCATCCAGCCGGCCGCCAGACGCCGGCCGGCCTCCAGCTCCGAGCGGCGGCCGCGAGCGATAAGGTGCAGGTCAGCGAGCAGACACCCGAGCTCGGCCCGGTCCGCTCGGCCCGGTCCGCTCGGCCCGGCCGCGCGAGAGCGGACGCGCCACGCTCCGCCCGCCATCACCCGATCGGTTGACGCGCACCGGGATCCGCGACGCCCGCCTGCGATCCCCAACCCGAACGCCCACGCGGCGACGTATTCGAAACGCCACCGGACGCACGGCTCAGCATTCAAGGGAAAACGGCCGAAAATCCGTCAGAAACCAGCCTATGTATCAATTGTCTTGCATTCTAGATCGAGCTAACTTGGTCCTATACCCGGGAAACACCGGGAACACCGAAAGCGCCGCCGACCACGCAATTCACACCTCGCGCCAAACGGCCCCGCGCATTGAAACGACACACGCAGAATAGGAACGAAAATGACCGACACCGCTATCGCCACCGCCGCGCCCGAGACCACCGCCGACCCGATGGCCGCGCCGATGCACGCCGCGCTCCAGGCGGCGCTCACCCCCTACCTCGAGGGCGACCTCGACCCCACCACCGACCTGGTCGAAGCCCTCCTGGACGTCCTCGCCGCCGCCGAACCCACCCCCGGGCTGATCAGCACCCTGCACCACGCCGTCACCGGCCTGGTTCCCACCCCGGAGCTGATGGGACCGATGCACCACGCGGTCGGCGCAGCCCTGAGCCTGCCGCACCCCACCCCGTACCAGGCAACGCGTTCCACCCAGTCCACCACCCGTATCAGTGCGAGCGCCGCCGCCACCCGGCCCGGAAGCATCGCAGAGAGGATCAGCAAGCTGTTCGCAGCCAACCCCGGCACCCCGTTCCGCGTCGGCGACCTCGTCAAGGCACTCGGTGACGCCGTCAGCGGCGGCGGCGCGGTCGGCGCGGCGCTCAACGGCATGGTGACGCGAGGCGAGGCCGTACTCGTCTCCACCGGCCCGAAGCTCTACCTCAGCGCGCGCGACACGGCCGAGCAGGCCACTGCGCCGGAGTTGGCCGACACCGCCACCGAGCCGCTGCAGCACGAGCCCGCTGGCGCCGACGTACCGGCCGAGACGGATGCCGAGCCCCAGGACGCGGCCGTCGAACCCGCCGAGGCCACGGAAGCCGAAGCCGCCGCCGAGCCCGCCGACGCGAAGGCCCGACCCGCCCGGCGCGGCAAGGGCGCATAGGTAGCTGCTCCGCAGGGTCGGGCGTGGCCCCCGCGCCACGCCCGACCCGGCCCGCCGCCCCGCAATCCGAAAGGGCCTGTCATGCCACACACCGAGGCGGACGTACGCGGCGCCGCCGCTACTCTGCTCGCCCTCGCCGGCGAGGCGCCCGAGACTCCGAGCAGCCCCGTTCGGCATCGCGTCACGCGTCTGCTCACCGATCTCGCTCCGAAGGCCTGCACCGACGTAGGCCTCACCGCCTGCGACGACAACGTCATTCCCGCTCTGGCACTCGCAATCGACGCTCTGGTCCAGTCCGCCAACGTGCGCCCACTCGAACTCGCGCACCACCTCGACACCCTCGCACCCGTTGAACTGGACGACCTGCTGTACCGGGCCCGCGCGCTCCTGACCAGATGACCAGCGAAGCGTTACCCCGGAGGGAGAAGCCCCACATGGATACCGAAGCGGCACGCGCACCACCGCGCGTCTGGACCTCACCAGCAGCCAGCACCCCATCCACTACATCGAAAGGGCCGAATACAGTGCTCTACCTCTCCGACGACGAAGCCGAAGAGCTCTACGACCTGTGGCATGAGCAGGTTGCCTGCAGCGTCCGTCGCGCGCACGCCAAAGCCAACGGCCGCCGCGACACGCACGACACCGACCTCGCCAGCCTGCGCACCGATCTGCTGGCCATCAACCTCCACACCGTCGGGCTTCCCGAGCCCGACGCAGCATCCGGAACCGCACTCGAGTCGGCCCAAAGCGCCAGGCGATTCCTCGCCTACGCCGAGGAGGACCACGCCCGAGCCGAACACCTCACGGCGCTCCTCTGGCTCCAAGGAGCCTTCACGGAAGCGAAGATCTCGGCCGAACTCGACAAGGGCGGCTCGGCGCGCACGGCGACGCCGGACACGGCGCCGCACAACTCCGTCGATGAGCCCTGGTGCCAGCAGCCCGGCATTCCCCGACAGCGCGACGGCCAGTAGCCACTCGCAGCGACGGCGATCTGCGGAAATGCGCGGCCCGGACCCAGGTCAATTGGGTCCGGACCGCGCCCCGGCAGCCTATCGCCCCTTCGCCCACCTTCCCCCGAACACCACGCCCAGCAAAGGACTTCGCGACGTGAACTACACCGCGGGCCTCGCCCCGTACCACAACATGATCATGGATCTGCTCAGCGACGGCTGGAACGCCCTCGCTGACCCGTTCGCCGACCGCTACGCCGCAGCCACCCGCACCCACCTGACCTGCCCGGCCAACTACCTCCGCCTCACACTCGAGATGAGCAGCGACGCCGCCGTGCACTGCCGCCTGGGCATCGTGCCCGACGGCACCGGCGAACCCGCCCGCTGGCGGGCCAGCGCCGCCGTACCCCCGGCGCCGTACTGGCTCGCCTGCGCCCGCTCCGCCCACCAGGCCGTATTCGCACCCCGGCGCGCCAACCTCTTCCCCGGTGATGTCCTCACCCGGATCGGCTGGAAGCAGCTGCACGGCCAGATCGCTACCTCGAGCCTGCGAACCGTCTACTCCTGCCCGCACGGCACGAGCCGCATCTCCTACCAGGCCTCGCAGCGCGCGATGCCTGCGTTGTGGTCGATCACGCGCCAGGATGCGAGCGTCGGCCTGCTCGTGAACGCGGCCGAACCCCGCGCCCTTCCCGCCCTCATCCTCGCTCTCGCGCTCACCCCCACGCGCGGCAGCGAAGGCTGCTGCGCAGCGCAGCAAGCCACGCAGCCGCTCATGTAGTGAGCCTGCACCTTCACCCGCGGCTCGAACCGGCATCCGTCCAGTTCGGGCCGCGCTCATGCCTACCGGACTGGCGTGTATGGGTCCTGAAAAGTCCGGTTCTCAGGTAAGGTGCGCTGGGTAAGAACCTACGCAACCGGGGAGGAGGCACCCCTGCGATGGTCGACAAGTTCGAGACTCCGATATTCAAACCGCGCGAGGCGGCGCACTACCTTCGGATGCCCGAGTCCACGATGCGCGACTGGCTGGGCGGAAGATCGCACGCCAATGTGCTGGTCCACTCCGTGAGCCCCGAGCGGCACGGGTGGCCATCGATCCCCTTCGTGGGTCTCATCGAAGCCTATGTGCTACGCCACCTGCGGGAACTGGGGCTGAGCACCCTTTCCGTCCGCGAAGCCGCGAATGCCGTACGTAGGGAGTTCGGCACGCCATACGCGTTGGCGACCAAAAAGATCGCCACCGACGGCATCGACATCTTCATTGAGTACGCAGATCCCGGCGACCTCGCCCGCGCTCGTGACGGGCAGCGCCCAATCCGAGACGTAGTGACCGACTACCTGCGCTACATCGAGTGGGACTCGGAAGACCAGTACGCAGGAGCACTGCGCCTGCCCCAGTTCCGCTCGAGCCCTGTGATCATCGATCCTAACTTCGCGTTCGGGCAGCCGGTGCTCGCCAGCAAGAAAATCCCCATCGAAGCGATCGTCGACCTGTGGAAGGCCGGGGAGCCGATGGAGGCCGTAGCCGAGGAATACGAGCTGGATGTCGACGCCGTCGAAGACCTCTGCCGCGCCGCCGTCGCCTGAGCCCGAGTTCTTTCTCGACCGTTGCCTCGGGCACACGGTCGCCGCCCGCCTGAGCGCCCTCGGCTGGATCGTGCACCAAATCGGCGAGCACTTCCCCGACGATGCCCAGCACGTCTCAGACCCCGACTGGATCAGATTCGGCGCGGAGCATGGCTGGACCCTCATCACGCAGGACAAGCGCATCCGCTATCGGACTGATGAACTTGCCGCGGTCGAAGAGACTGCCGGCGTCATGCTGCAGCTCGCTGACGGCAACCTGATGATCGCGGAGAAGGTCGAGCGCCTCTCAACTCACCGCGACGCGATCTTCGCCGCGGCACGCCGAGTGGGGCCAGCCCTCTATCGCGTGTATGCGGACCGGATTACCAGGGTCTGGCCCTGACGCCGCATCCGCTGCGCGCCGCTACTCGCGAGCCGCGTACCGTCGCCCACCGTCGAACGTCATCTGAATCAGGTCTTGCTTGACCAGGCGTTCGCACGCGTCTGCGACGGCACCCTGCGAGCGTCCCCCCGCCAGCCGCGCGAGCGCGACGACGCCGAGGGGCTGAGGAGCCTGATCTCGGAGGGTGCGCAGAACCAACGCCTGCAGTTCTCCTCGTGCCAGCCTCCGCGGCGGCTGAGCGTCGCTGCGGCGCGGGGCCTCCTCCTCGGTCCCACGGACCGGCGGTGCAGCCGCTTTCATCCTCGCGCGAGTGCCCCCTGCAGCCAGCCCGGGCCGACCATCGGCGGCCGGTCCGCGCAAAGTCTCCTCGTGGCCCATGACCACGCTCCACTCGTCGCCGATGCCTTGTCGCCCATCACCGCGCTCGCGGCAAGCCCAACCCGACCGTTCGCCGAGACGCAAGACGCGGCCGACCGCGTCGCGCCGCATCCCGGTCAGTGCCGCGATTTCCCGCACCGTCAGCGGCGCCGACGCCGCGCCCAACGCGGCCCGCACGTCCGCCCCGGCCACCGCCCCGCCGACCGCCGCCCTACGGCCGTCTCCGGCCGCCGTGGCCGCCACGTCTCCGCACATACCGAACCCCATCCATCCGTGCCATGAAATCCGGGGCCAACGCCCCGTCACCCCATGCACGCTCGACCGGGCTATGAAATCAAGGGTCTTCCAACGAATTCCCCGCCGATCGACACCCGAACGGATGACGACCGCCCCCGTACATGAAGAACCTTGATTACCCACGGTCCAACACGCGGCACCACCCACCACAGCGCGCCGACCGGCCGCCGATCGCCAACGCCGCGAATGGAACCGCACATGCCGAACTGCCCGACGCCCGCAACCAACCCCGGCGAACCGCTCCCGCACCCGGCGCCGAACCCCTGGGTCACGCTCACCGTCCCTGTCGCTGCGGGAGACACCGCCGTCCTCACCCACGTCCGCGCCCTCGCCAGGCACACGCTCGCGTCCTGGCATGTCGATGACGAGCAGGCCGACGACATCCTCGTCGTCCTGTCCGAACTCGCCACCAACGCGCTCGTCCACACCAGCGGCCCTGCCGAGATCCGCCTCACCAACCTCCTCGCCGGCATCCAGCTCGAGGTGTCCGACACGAGCACCAGGGAGCCCGATCAGGAGACCGGGCCGACTGACGGCGAGCACGGATACGGCCTCGCCCTCATCGCAGCAGCACTCGCGGACGAGCTCGACTGCGTCCAGCAGCTCGCAGGAAAGACGGTCACCGCGCACTTCGCGAAACGGAGGTCCAGTGCCGAACAGGCGTCCACGCTCGTCGCGGGGCTGGCTCGCCGCTGAAGTGGGCTTGGATGCGCGTCAGGTGCCTGTCGCCACATGCTCGACGGGACAACCGGCAAGCCTTGACGCGCTGCTCTTGCAGGTGTGCGCGCGGAGCGCACTGGGCACAGCCCTCTTACAACGTCGAGTGATCCGATGAGGGGGCGAGAGCATGAATGACGGTGTGTTCGTCAGGCTGGACCGGGCATTGCAAGGCGGTTGGGACCGCTGGATGCTCAGCCTCGAGCGGGAAGATCCGCGTGCCTTCCTGATGGAGATGGTCCGCGCGCTCAAGGGCGATCCGGAAGACGGCACTGGCAAGAAGATCGAGAACAAGCACCGTTACATCGGCCTTGGCCCGACCATTGCCTGGCTGCTGACCTCGAAGGATCCGTCGTACCCAGTCGCGTACGACAGCATCGCGTCCTTCGGCCGGATCTGGGACGACTGCCAGGACGCACTCGGCAACGTGCCGTACCACTACGTCAGCCTCGGCGTCGGCACCGGCGACAAGGACCGGCACGTGATAGACCGACTTCAGGCGCGCAACCCGCAAATGCTCTACGTCGGCCTCGACATCAGCTCGGCCATGCTGAACCTCGGGACCCAGGAAACGCGGCTGCGCATCCCCGGGCGCACCTTGCTCATCGAACTCGACTTCGAGGAGCGCTCCAGCCTCAGCGCTCTCAGTGAGTTCCTCGACCGCTTCGTCGAGGACGAGCCGATCCTGTTCAGCCTGCTCGGCAACAGCCTCGGCAACATCGAAGATGACCGCGGGTTCCTGCAGACGCTGGCCGCCGTGCTGCGCCCGCAGGACCGGCTGGCGCTAGAGGTCGCGACCGCGACGACGCTGGACAAGGAAGCAGTGCGCACCGTCGCGGCCGAGCGCAGCGGCAGCCGGCTCTACAACGAGTTCGCCACCGCAGCGCTGGCGATGTACACCGACTTGACCATAGACACGAACTGGCTGAGCTACCAGGCGAGCATCGACGAGGACTTCGCCATCCGGGTTGAGGGCTACTACATCAACCG
This sequence comes from Actinospica robiniae DSM 44927, assembly GCF_000504285.1. Lineage (NCBI taxonomy): Bacteria > Bacillati > Actinomycetota > Actinomycetes > Catenulisporales > Actinospicaceae > Actinospica > Actinospica robiniae. The sequence goes on from NZ_KI632511.1 coordinate 6,496,325, forward strand.
CAGCGGCGCGGACATTCCGCTGATGCTGCCGAACCGGGAGATCGTGCCATACCGAGCGGGCGAGGGCATCCGCGTGCTTCTCGGGCGGAGGTACTCACCGCAGGGGCTGCAGACGCTGCTGGGATCGGCCGGCCTCATCGACGTGGCAGCGGACCGGCACCGCGGCGCGGTGCCGGTTTGGCAGTCGCCGGATGTGCAGGGATTCGCGAGCACGCTGATGCTGTTGCAGCGGACCGAGACCACCTCGACCGTTCCCATAGTCCCACTGGCCCGTGTGTGGGGACAGACGACGCGTGTCGGCGAGTAAAGCAGAGACGGGACGAAAGCGGGGATGGTCCCGGTGCGCCTCGCTGTCCGGCTGATTACCTTCGGACTGCTGTTTGCATTGTTCGCGGAAGCGGTGTGGTGGTGTTTCGTACCGAATTCGGCACTCCTGCAGCCCGTAAACGCCGTTCTGGCCGTAGCCGCGGCGATCTTCGCGATCCCAGCGGATCGGCTCGCCGCGGCGGCAGACCAGCGCAAGCAGACATTGATGGCGCTGCGCCACGAGATTGTCCGCAACACCGGTCTGCTCGCAGAGGCCAGGCAACTGGCGCTGGCGCCGACATACGGCCAGATATACCCGCGCTTGGCGCACAGTGCGATGAGCCCGGCAATCCTGTTCAGCGCGCTTAATCACGGCCGCGACCGGCGGGTGCTCGAGCTGGCGCTGGAGTGGCAGAGCATCGCCTTCGATCTCAATCGCCGGTTGGAGATGACCGAACTCCGGCTCTGCACGGGCGAGCCCGCCGACCGCGCCGAACTCGACCTGCTCCGCGATATCGCCAGCCGCCCGGACGGCCATTTCGCAAAGGCTGCAGCCGCCCTCGTCGTGCTCGCCGATGCCGTAAACGCCTCGATGCGGCGAAAGCGCAGCTAGCGGGCCTACTGGCTCTCATAAGTGAACCAGACCAGCGGCGGCTGGCTCAGTGCCGATCGTCGAATTCACCGCTCTTGGCGCCGTTGAGGAACGCCTCCCATTCGACGGTGTTGAACCAGAGAACCGGACCGGCACCGCCCTGCTTGGAATCGCGCACGGCCCGCCCGCCGTCCGGCAGTTCGGCCACTTCAACGCAGCCGCCACCGTTGCCACCGCTGAAAGTGGACTTGCGGAACTCGAGGCTCGACACGTCGGGACGATCCATCACGTATGCTCCTTGATCATGCTCGCGATCAGCCCCAAGGAGGCCTGCGGGGACAGAGCTTGCGCCCTGACGAGATCGTATCGAAGCCGGAAGCCGCGGACTACCTTGTGGCGCTCCTCCACTCTTCCCTGCCCAGGTCCGTCAGCGAAGGCGATGTCCGGCCCATCGTTGAAGCTGAGCAGAATCACCGCCCCGTCCGAGCATGCGTGAGCGCCGGCCGCGAACGGCAGAACCTGCACGACGCGGCCAGGCGAACGCCCCAGCTTCACCAGGCGTGCGAGTTGCTCCGCCCAAACCTCACGCGAGCCGACAGGCTGATGCAGGACGGCTTCGTCGATCACGGTCCAGACTTGAGGACCGCTGGGAACGAGTACGGTGTCTTGGCGTGCCATACGCGCGGCGACGAGCGCGTCCGTGTCATTCCCGCGGTACGCAGCGATCAGTTCATGGGCGTAGGCCTCGGTCTGGAAAAGGCCCGGTACGTTCTGCGGATCCCACGACTGGATGGCAGCAGCACGCGATTCGATCTCCACGTACTCCCGGAACCGGCGCTTCCTGCATCATTCTGCCCATCGCCGCCGAGGAGCAGCATGAAGGCTTACAAAAACACAGCAGAGTGTGGCAGCGACCACGGCACACAGGACACCCCTGAGCCTCCCCAGGATCGCAGTCTTGGCGATATCGCCGCGCCCTCCCACGGGGACCTCCCCGCGACCTTCCCCAGCGTCGGCACTGGTACCGCCATGTTCCTCCGCAGGCTCTCGGCCGCTATCAGCGTCGGCAATAGCCTTAAGCTTTGAACGGAGCAGCGCATCGAACGCATCCCAGTCCAGAGATGGCCTGCTGGACACAGGGCGCGTATCGAGCCCAGCCAAGGCATAGGCGAGAGACCCAGCCGATCCTAAGTTGGGGCTCTCACCGGACAGGAGCCGGCGGATAGCGCTCTCGCTGACCGGCGAACCCTGTTCGATCGACTTGGTGTGGATCTTGGCCAACGTCGGCAGGTTCGCCACGTCCCGCAACTCGGCCAGCCATACCAGCAAGTCGCGACGAGGCCCGTCCGGAACCTCGCTACGAATCGGGATCGCTCTGCTCGCCGACCCAGCCAACTCGTCCCCCAAGCGATAGAACACCGAACTTCACGGCGCACCAACGCCTCAAGATCATCATTCACCGCGATGCACCAGCTTTGTTTGTGCGCAATAGCCTACGCCACCGACCGACCGTGCTTACCGCGTTGCATGCTCAACTGCACGCGACACAGAGAGACGAGGGACATGGATCTGAACAGGGAGTGGTGGCAGACCGTCCAATACGCCATTAAGGAGGAGCGCCGGACAGTTCGACTTATCAGCATCATGATGGCAATGGGATTGATTGGGGGAGCGCTGATGGTGATCGACTATCGACTGCGCTGCCTAGCCCCATAGGCGGACACAGCCTCGGTATCGGCAACGCCGCCATGTGAACGTCCGCAGCCGGCTACCGGCAGATCATGGCAAACGACTCCGGGGCCGGCGCAGACAGCAGTTATCACTACAGCAACGGACGCGGCACCCGCATCCTCAGCGGGTGCCCGTCTTCCCACCGTCATCGACAGGTTGATCGGCGAGAGGCTGCGGCCGGGGGTTTGCCTGGCTGAATCTCTCCGGCCGCAGACCTTAAAGCGTCGACCGGTAAAGGATCTTCGAAGCAGCACCCTCGGCGTACCCGAGGTGCTCGTAGAAGCGGCGGGCACCATCGTTAGGTGTATCGGTCGTCCACTCGACTCGACTGCACTGGTGCTCTCGAGCGAGCTCGTGCAGCTCGTCCATCAGCAGCCTGCCAACGCCCCGCCGACGATACTTCTCGGCCACGTACAGCTCCTTGAGGTATAGCGAGCGTGTGAAACCGGCCGCTGGCCACAAGAAGGAGTACGAGGCGAACCCGGCGGCATTGTTCCCGTCCCGGGCCAGCACGACGTGGCCGGCTGGGCTGTTGCTGAACAGGGCGTCGCCGATCTGGCCCACCTGTTCCTCGAACAGCTCGCCAGGTTCGCCGCCATAGAAACGCTCGAGCTCGTTCATCAGGCCGACCAGGTCGGCGGCATCTTCCGGCCGGGCGGGCGCGAGTGTAATCACGGTCGGCCTGCGGTGCTGTCGAAAGTCATCAATCGGTCGCGCAACAGAGCAGCTGCCGGAAGCTTGCGGCCCTGCGATGATTCCAGCGTGGCCAGCAGTTGCTTGCCACGCAGCGAGATGATCCCTGCGCGTTGCTGATCCTCGAGAGCGCTCATGGTATCCGCAGCGTATGCGAGCCCTGTGGCTGTGTCACCATCGGCAACGAGGCAGGTGGCCCGATCCAGCCTGGTGAGCGCCTGATCCATGTAGTCTGCGGCGCCGGTCAACTCCAGCGCCCGCTGCTGAGCCAACCACGCTGCGGCCGTATCACCCAGGCGCGTGTACGCATTGCCCTCGTGAAATCTCAGCTGTCCTTCGTCATATCCGAATGCCGAATCATTGACCTGGTCCGCAGGCAGCATGCCGAGACGTTCCTCCGCCAGTCCGATAGCGCGCACGCATCCCTGCCGGTTGCCTTGGGTACCGAGAATCCGAGCCTCAAGGGCAGCGGCCAGGACTGCGCCTACGCCGCGACCGCCAGTGGTCGCGGACTGGGCATCCCGCGCCGCGGCCAACGCTTCTTCAAGGTCGTCGGCGTAGTAGTGCCCGTAGGCCTCCTGGGCCAGCACCCACGAGACTGTGGCGGAATCGCCGGTCTCACGGGCAGCTACTCTGGCCACCCGCGCCCAGCGGCGGAATTCGGGCCGGCGGTCCAGTTTGACCAGCGTCAGGCAAATCAAGCCACACATGTTGGCGGCCAAACGGGTCAGCGCGAACGCGGTCGACAAGGCGCGTGGCCGCTCTATCAGCGACTGGACCTGGGCCAGATCCGCCGTCAGATCCTCCAGCAATAGTCCGGCCGGATGGTCTCTGGAGAGCAGACCGTAGCGAACAACCATCTGCTCGAAATCATCGATGACCATGTTCGAGAGCGCGCCGTCGCTGACGGATCCCACCAACGATCGCCTGAGCTGCTCGAAGTGCCCGGCGGCGGGCTCGATGGCCGCCTTCGCCGAGCCGATCACGGTGCGGGAGCCGGCCAGGCCAAGGACGGCGTCTGTGGCCCCTCCCAAGACTGTCCTCAGCGCCGCGCGGTACTGTGCGCCGGGCCACTTGATCGCGCCGCGCTCCAGTCTCCCCACCCACGCGGAATCGACTGCACAGTGCTGGCCCGTGGCCCGGAGCACCTCAGTGCGAACAGCGTCGGCAAGCTGCTGCTGGGTCCAGCCGCGATCGAGCCGCAGCGTGCGAAGCCGTTCATTCACCGGGCTCTCCGAGTTGTATCTGACGATCCGTCATGCAATCTGCCCTACGAACTGCTCCCTAACAAGCACTTCTTTCAGATTGGCATGATCAGTTTACTAGTCAGGTAATCATCCGGCGTGAGGGCGGGAGCGGAATGGCCAGGCGCTACGTGTACGACGTGGGCTGTTTCATCGTGCATCACCCGAAAGGATGAGCACATTCCGGGCGCATCGCTCGACCGTCGCAAGAGAGATTCACCCCCAGCCTCCAGCACTGGTGGCCGGCCCGAGACCAGCATGGCGGGCCTTTTCACCCACCGCCCGAGTAGCTCCACTCCGACCGGGCGACAGCACGACTGACCACCAGTGCCGCAAAGAGCCCCAGCCCATCACGCGATATTCAAGAAATGGATCTCCATGCCTGCTGATCTCACCAATAACGCGGTCAGGAACGCCCGCATTCTGGCGTCCCAAGGTATGGATCCTGCGCGGATTGCGCGCGACTTCGGCTTCGATCTCGAAGCATTGCGAGACGCGATCGAGGGCGTGACTTTCCAATACATCACCGACCCGCCCAAAGTGCGCTGCAAGACCGTTGGCATCGCCGAGACCTCGGACGAACACATCACCGAGGTCCAACTTGACGGACATCGCCTGCGCAGGATCCGCACTGGACGACTTCGCCTCAGCCAGGGGCAGTTCGCCGCCGAGCTTCGCGAAGCCGGACAGGCGCTCGGCATGCCAAACCGATGCACGAAGCGCTTGATTCAGAGGTGGGAACGCGGTGAGCATAAGATGCCGTCCATCGGCTACCGCCTCGCCCTAGCCCACGTTATTGGGACTGGAGTGGAAGCGATCTATCAGCGGGTGCTCCCTGAGGTCGTTGACGACACGATGCAGCAGCTCGCTGCAGTCCTGCCGGTATTCGCCGAGACGTACAACAAGCTGGTCGAGCTCAACGCACACCTCGTTCACCAGACCACGAGGGCTGGCGCTGCGCAACCTGCTGAGCGTCACGCTGGCGCCCGCGCTGCCGGCAACGTGTGACTGCCGGAGCGTGATGGAATCAGGGCAGACGATGGCGTGCCAAGGGCGCGCACGCTTAGAAAGAGCGGGTCAGCCGATCTCTCGAAATCACCATTTTGAGTGTTTCTCCTCTCAATAGCCCACCTTGCCCGTTTCATAGGCTCTTTGTCTCGCTACCGTACGTGTCTAATCGGGCGGACTGGCGTAGGCAGGAGCCGAAGGTGGGGCAGGTCGTACTACGTGTGCTGGCTGGGCTGAGCGGCGCTGTCCTCGTCGGCTCGGCAGCCGGCTGCAGCAGCCACCCCCAGGCGCCAGCCGCGCACGTCGCCTCTCCGACGGCAATGAAGACGTCGGCTGGTAGCACGTTGGACCCCTCAGCCCAGGCGGCGCTTACCAGCTACCAGGCGTCATGGAACGCAGTGAATCAGGCTGGTAGTACCGCGAACTACCGTCTACCCGCCCTTGCCGAGTACTTCCATGGCCAGGCCTACCTGCTCGTCTCGCAGAACATCTTCCTCTACCAGAAGAACGGAATGGTTTCGAGAGGAGCCGTCGTTCTCCACCCTCACATCGTCAGCGAAGATCTCGCTGCCAAGCCGCCGACCGTGACCATTGCCGACTGCGTCGACGACCGCCACGACCTGGTGTATTACTCCGCCACCGGGAAGCCGATCGACGACGATCCCGGCGGATTCCGCACAGATTCGACGGTCATGACCGACCTGAATGGGGCGTGGAAGGCGACCTCATTGAACGTGGGCGCGGAGGGCACGTGTACGCCCGAGTAGTACATCGCTCCATGAGGGTGACCATCGGTGCCCTCCTCTGTACAGCTTCCGCGACCGCGACTGCTTGGGCGGGCGGCGGCGCAGGCGCCGAGACGACGTGCTCAGCGTCCTCGGCCGTGTGCTCGGTCAGCGTGTCGAAGATTATCGACCCACAGATTGAGGGCTCAGTTGCGCCCCACGGCCTTCGCCGACCCAGTGGGCCCGCGACGGACGGACAACACCTACTCGCATCCTGTCGGCAGGACTATCAACCGGCTGCCGCAGGCGCCTCCTTCCATCAAACCGGTTCGGGCGCTTGGTATCTGGCCCCGTGCGCCACGCTCGCCGGCCTCAGCGGCCAGATTCCCAATGGGACGCCTTTCATGTGGGTCCCGGACGCCGCCAAGACAGCGACAGCGCTCCAGGCGGCTTTGCGGGCGGAGGCCTTACTTCGTCTTCCCGCCCCCGTACTGTCCTCTTCTCCCGGCCCTGGCTCCGATGTGCCGAAGGTGGTGAACCTGCCGACGTGGGCGTGGATCTCCGCGCCGAGGTTCGCGCCCATGTCCGCGACGGCGACGTTGCCGGGAGTCTCAGCGACCGTTACGGCCACGCCCTACGCCGTGGACTGGGCGTGGGGTGACGGTGCTCGCTCGCACTGCATGGGCCCGGGAGCTCCCTACGCCTCAGCTACCAGCAACCCAACGGGTCCCTCACCGGATTGCGGCCACGTCTACCGGTCGACGTCGGCGGAGGCGCCGGGCCAGCGGTTCAGCGTGTCGGCGTCGATCGAGTGGCGCGTGACGTGGTCGGGCGCCGGCCAGTCGGGAACGCTGCCGGACCTCACGAGGACGACCGCGCAGGCCTGGCCGGTTGAGCAGATCCAAAGCGTCGTCGTGGGCTGACAGGAGATGAATTCATGTCTTTGACAACCAAGACAGGCAGTCTGTCGACACGTCTGCGGGACTCGCCGAGGGCGCGGTATCTCTCGGCGGGAGCAATCGTGGCGATCAGCGCGGTGAGCGTTCCGGCGGTCAGCGGCATGCTTTCTTCTACGCAGAAGGTGATGGTCGCCGCAGCGGACCTTCCAGCTGGGCACGTCCTGACGCGCTCGGACTTCACGCTCGTCGATGCCGATGCCTCGTCTTCTTACGTGATCCCGGCCGTCGAGATGACGCAGGTGATCGGCAAGACGCTCCACGTCGAGGTCCCGAAGAACACGCTGCTCGCCGCCGGCGATTTCGGAACGTACCCGCCGGCCGGTATGGCCGAGGTTGCGTTCAAGGTCACGCCCGGGACGTATCCCCCTCAGTTGGCCGCGGGGCAGCGCGTCGCGGTGATGCCTCCTGACCCGGCGCAGAGCGTGGCGCAGCCCGCAGCGCCCGCGACGCCGAACTCGCCGGTGGTAGGTCAGGTTCTCTCGATCGCACCTGAGCCGAATGCGAACGATGGTGGGAGCGTGGTCGTTCTGCTCGTCCCGATCGCATCGGCCGCGGCGGTCACGGCAGCTCAGGGTGGCAGCCTGGTCGGCCTGGACGCGAACGGCGACGCCTCGTGATCACATTGACGAGCGCGAAGGGTTCGCCCGGGGTGACAACGCTCTGCCTGGCAATGGCGTGTGCCTCGGGCCGCGTGCTGGTGGAGATGGACCCGGCTGGCGGGGACCTCGCGCTTCGTGCCGGCGTTCCGCAGTCTCCCGGCCTGAGTGAGCTGGCCGTCCGGGTGCGCCGAGAACGCGGCACCGATGTTGCGCTGGAAGGCTTCACGCAGCGGCTTCGTTCCAATGCCATCGTCCTGCCCGCGCCGGTCGGTGCCGCCGGCGTCTCGGCAGTACTTTCAGGCGGCGAGCTGATCCTGCCGATCGCGGAGGCGCTGCTCACGAGTGCAACGCGGGTCCTGATTGATGCTGGCCGGTTCGGCCCTCACTTCGCATCATTCGAGTCCCATGAGGCGGTGCGGATCGTCGTGACGCGCCGTGACGCCGCGTCCCTCGGGCAGACGCAGGCCCTGCTCCGCGGCCTTGGCGACGAGCACACCCGGCAGCGGATCGGGCTGGCACTGATCGATCGTGGGGAGTTCGGCGCAAGAGAGGTAGCGCGCGAGCTCGGGGTTCCGCTGCTCGGCGTGATCCCGTGGCATCCACAGCACGCAGAGCGGTTGGCCAGCTCGGCCAGCGTTCAGACGCCGCGGAGCAATCGGCTCGTCCACGCCGCCGCTGCGATCGTCAGCGCAGCCGACGCCCTGGCGGACATTCACGGCCGCGCCTCAGCGCCGCATCAGAACCCGCTGGTGGCTTGGCTCACACGGACAGAGGTGTCGGCGTGAACCCGAACCCGTGGGCAGCGGCCACCACCGATCCGGCATCCGTCCCGTTTCCCGCCGAGGCACCGGCCTACATGCTGGCGCCGCAGACTGAGCAGACGCTGACTTCCGGGCTCGTCGAGCGGATTGAGAGCGAGCTCGCCGCGCGCGTCCGCGCGACAGGCGCTGTGCTTCCCGCGGCGCGTAAGGCCGAGCTCGTTGAGGAATTCCTCGGGAGCGAACTCGACAGCTTCAATGCTGCCGAGCTGCGCGCAGGCCGGAGGGGGATCACCCCGGAGGACGAGGCGCGCGTGCGTGCCGCCGTCGCCGCCGAGGTCCTGGGGCATGGTGCGCTTCAAGCACTGCTCGATGCGCCGGATATCGAGACGATCAACGCGAACGGCTGCGACCACGTCTTCGTCGTCCGCGCGGACGGACGCGTGACTGAGGCGTCGCCGATCGCGGCCTCCGACGAAGCGATGGTCGACCTGATCAGGTCACTGGCGAACTCCGGTGGCCAGGAACGGCGGTTTGATCGCGGCACTGCGAACCTGAACGTCCAGCTGCCTGACGGTTCTCGTCTGTTCGCGTCGATGGGAATCTCGCGCCGCCCGTGCCTGTCGATCCGTAAGAACCTGCTGCGCGACACGGCACTGGCCGACCTCGTCGATGGCGGTATCTGCAGCAAGCAGCTGGGCGAGCTACTGCATGCGCTCGTCGGCGCGAAGTTCAATGTCCTGATCTCTGGCGGCACGTCGGCCGGCAAGACGACGTTGCTTCGCGCCCTCGCCTCCACTCTCCCGCCCGAAGAGCGACTGGTGACCATCGAGGACACCTACGAGCTCAACCTCGATCTTCTGCCGCATCGTCACCGCGACGTCGTCGCCTTCCAGGCGCGCGAGGCGAACCTCGAGGGCCACGGCCGGATCACCCAGGCTGAGCTCGTCCGGTGGGCGCTGCGCATGACCCCGGACAGGGTCATCATCGGCGAGCTGCGCAACGACGAGTTCATCCCGATGTGCAACGCCATGAACCTCGGCCTGGACGGATCGCTGGCGACCGTGCATGCCTCGTCATCCGGACAGGTCGCCGACCGCCTGATCAACCTGGGGCTCCAGGCCCCCGAGAAGCTCTCGCCCGAGGCCACCATCCGCCTCGTCGCGTCCGCGGTCAATTTCATGGTCCAGCTCGGACGTGCCTCAGATGGTGCTCGGGTGATCACCTCTGTGAGGGAAGTGTGCGGCTCTGACGGCGCGATGCTGAACACGAACGAGATCTACCGGCCAGGCGCTGACGGGCGCGCCGCGCCGTTCGCGCCGCTGCGTCCGCAGAGCATGGCGCGGCTGATGAGTGCCGGATACGACCCGCGCACCTGGGAAGAGGGCGCGCCATGACAGGCCGGTATCTAGTCCTGACCCTGCTCGGGGCAAGCTTCGGCGTGGGAATCGCCCTGACTGCTGACACGATGCTCCTCCGCGGCACCCGCGCGGCGCGACAGTTGGCGAACGCTGACGCTGCAGCTGCCGCGGTTTCGCAGCGACCTGCGTTCAGCCCACGCCGTCTCGCCTTGCCCACAGCTGCGGGAGTCGCGACGTGGGCGCTGACCGGATGGCCGGTGCCCGCGCTGCTGGCAGGCTGTGCCGCGTACTTTCTGCCCAGCTTGATGATGGGCGGCGATCGCACACACGAAGCTCACATGGCCAGGATCGATGCGGTCGCCTCCTGGGCCGAGATGATGCGGGACACCCTCAGCGCCTCGGCCGGTCTGCTCGAGGCCATCCGCGCCACCGCGCCCTTCGCACCCGACGCCATCCTTCCGGCCGCCTCCCGCCTCGTCGAACGCCTCGCCCGCGATCCGCAGATGGCCCTGCGTGTATTCGCCGACGAAGTCGCCGACCCCATCGCTGACCGCGTCGTGATCGCCCTCGGGTTCGCGGTGGCCAACCCAGCCCGCGACCTGGCCGGACTCCTCGGCGCATTGGCCGCCACCGCGCGGGAGCAAGCAGCGATGAACACACGCATCCAGATCGCTCGAGCCCGCACCCGCACCGCCGTGCGGGTCATCACCGGCGTGACGCTCGGTCTAGGCGCCGCGCTCGCACTCCTGGACCGAAGATTCCTCGCGCCCTATGGGAGCGGAGTCGGACAGTTGGCGCTCCTGATCATCGGGGGCCTGTTCGCCGCCGGATTCGCCTGGCTCAGCCGACTCTCGCAGCTTCCCGACCCACCGCGGCTCCTCGCGCCCAACCCCTCAGTGCCTGCACAGCGCCGCGACTCCGCCGACCACAGCACCATCGAACCCTCTGCGAAGTCGGCAGCAGCGTCAGGAGGCCGCTGACATGCTTCAATTCATCCCCGGGATCGCGATCGGCGTCGGCGTCATGGTGATTCTGTCCACCGCTTTCCCCCGCCGCCCCGCGCTCCGCGACGCCCTCGCCGCCCCATACCGCAGCCCGCAGACCGCTCTGGAGCAACCGGTCGACGCCAGTCCGCTCGCTCGTGCCGGGCGCCGCGCGGTGCCGCTGCTGAGCGCGTGCGGCCTGCCACGTCCGTCACGGCTGCGCGACCTGCGCCTGCTCGACCGCAGTCCCGAAGAGCACCTGGCGACACAGGCGGCGTGCGCAGGCGCATTCCTCCTGCTCGGCTTCACATACCCGATGGTCTTGCACCTCGCCGGCATCGATCTCCCGGTCCAGATCACCATCGGCGCGCTCGTGCTGTGCGGACTCGGCGGGTTCATGTATCCCGAGCACAAGGTCCACTCCGACGCCGAGAAAGTCCGCGAGCACCTCCGACACGCCACCAGCGCATTCCTCGGCCTCGCGGCCCTCATGCTCGCCGCGGGCGCAGGACTGGAGGAGGCGCTGATCAGCGCGGCCGAACCCGGATTCGGACCAGGCCACGACCACCTGCGCACGGCACTCGCCGTGGCGCAGACCAGCCGGAAGCCGCTATGGGAAACCCTCGGCCAACTCGGTGAGCATGCGGGCGTCCCCGAACTGAGTGAACTCGCCGCGTGCGCGGCGGTCGCCGGAAGCGAAGGCGCACGCATCCGCGCCACGCTCACAACCAGGGCGAAGGTACTCAGGGACCGCCTCCTCGCCGAGCAAGAGGCGAATGCGGTCGCGGCTACCGAACGAGCCGCCATCCCCACGACTCTGCTGATGGCCGGCTACATGCTGCTGGTCACCTTCCCCGCAGTCATGCAAGCCGTCCACAGCCTGTGAACAACCGCGCCCGCCGAACACACGGAACACGGATCGACCATGAATAAGATCAGCACGTTGCCCATCGCGGTCTACCTGTACGTCCAGAACATGCGAACCCGGGCTGCCGAACGGCTGGAGGCACAGGACCGCGAGCGAGGCTCGACCACCGTCGAGACCGCAGTGATTATCGCAGCGATCGTAGTCATCGCCGTCTCCGTGATCACCATCATCGGCAAAAAGGTCGTCGACAAGGCGAACTCGATCAGCTTCTGACATGAACCCACGTATCAGACCTCAGCAGCCGGAGGACGACGACCGCGAACGCGGAAGCGCCGCCGCCGAGTTCGCCCTCGTCATCGGCCTTGTCCTAGCCGTATCGTTCGGCGCCGTTCAGTACGCACTCGACGCCTTCGCCAAGCAAGCCGCACGCGCCGCCACCGCCGAAGCGCTCGCGGCTGCCGAAGCCCAGGGCGGAAGCGCCAACGATGCGCGAGGGCGTGGGCAGGACATGCTCTCTCAGCTCAGCGGAGACCTCCGCGCTCCCACCGTCACGGTCAAGCGCACCTCGGCCGAGGCCAGCGTGACCATCACTGGTACAGCTCCCAGCCTGTTCGGACTTACGCAGCGGGTGAGCGTCACCGAATCAGGACCGGTCGAACGCTTCCAAGCGGAGCAGCAATGAGACGGCCGCACGCTGCTCACCGAAGCGGCCCGCGAAGCCGCGACGACCGAGGCTCAGCCAGCGTCGAAGCAGTCCTCATCATGCCGCTGCTGATCATGTTCCTTCTCCTGTTCGCCGCACTGCACCGCGGCACAGACGCCCGCTCTCTGGTCAGCGAAGCCGCAGGCCAGGCGGCCCGCGCAGCAACCCTCGGCCCAGCATCATCCGCCCAAGCACGAGCGCTGAGGAGCGCCGAGACGACGCTGAGAGGCTCGTCCACCTGCCCCGACCCAGGAATCGCCGTCCACAACAACGCCGCAGCGCTCGGCGGAAGCGAGACCGTGCAGATCACCTGCCACGTCCCACTCGCCGACCTCGCACTACCCGGCATGCCCGGCCACATCACCCTCGTCGGCACCGCCACCTCCCCACGCGACCCGTTCTCGAGTGAGGGATGACCATGCCATCGATCGGACGAAGGCGGACGCTGCGGCCGACGCGCGAAGACGCAGAGCAGGGCTCGATCACCGTCTTCGCAGTGCTGATGACCGCCGTGTTCGTCATAGTGGCGGGCCTCCTCGTCGACGGAGGACTCGCCCTCGCCGGCAAAACCGCAGCCATCACCGACGCGCAAGACGCCGCACGTGCCGCAGAAACCGCAGTGAGCGCCTCAGACCTGCGCCACGGCGCCCTGAAGCTGAACCCCGCAGACGCCGCCACCGCCGCATACAGATACCTCGCAGCAGCAGGCGACGCCGGAACCGTCCAGATCCACGGCACCGAAGTCCACGTCGTCGCCAGACGCACCGTACGCACCCAGATCCTGCGCCTGGTCGGCGTCGGCTCACTCACCGAGACCGGCACCGCGACAGCCCAGCTCGAACCCGGCATCTCGCGCCCATTCGACCTCGCCACACCGCAGACAGGATCCGGAGCGAAGTAGGAGCAACCCAGTGACCCAACCCACCCGGGCAAGCATCATGCGCCCACTGCTGCGCGACACCGCCGTCGCGATCGCCGTGCCCACAGCGCTCTATCTCTTCGTCGGCAGCCCGCTCCCGCTACGCCTGCCGAGCACCGACATGCTCGTCGTCTGGTGGAACACGCTCCAGGCTGATCCCACCGAGGCCATCCACCCGCTCCTCACCGCATTCGTGTACCTGGTGTGGATCGCATGGATCTGGCACGCCCTGTGGACCGCCACCGCCCTGATCTGGATCACGCTCCGGCTCCCCGCCGTCGCCCTGCCAGCCGCGCTCCAGCGACTCACTCCGGCCGCCGCAGTCCAAGCCCTCGCGCTCGGCTCCATGCTCACGACCCAAACTGCCCACGCAGCTGCGGCCACGGATCTGGCAGCCAGCATCACCCATGTCCACGCCGAGCTCGAATCGACGCAGCGCCTTCCCAGTCAGCACCGGCATCATGAGCAGCAGGCCGCGCCCGTGACGTACACCGTGCAGCCCGGCGACACGCTGTGGAGCATCGCCGAGCAGCAACTCGGCGACGGCCGGGACTGGACGAGGGTCTTCAAGGAGAACGAGCACATCCCTCAGTCTGCTGGCGGAGAACTGGCCGACCCCGGCGCGATCGACCCCGGCTGGACGCTGGTCCTACCGACAGCAGCGGGCACGGCCGGGACGGAAATCGCCCCCGCGCCAACGGACGCCGTGCCGTCCACACGCGCGCCTACCCGGCCCCACGGCGCCGCGCCCGCCATTTCGCCGCACACGCCCCACGTCGCCCCCCGAACGCCCGGCACGCATGCGAAGCACGCGGCACCCGGCAATACGGCCACAGCGCCCGCGACGGCCCACGACGCCGCCCCCACAAACCCGTCCCCGACCCGGCCGTGGCACGCGCCCGCCCCCACGACGCCCGCGCCACGGGCCGCGACCCCCGCTGTACCCCACACCGCCGGATGGACTTTGCCCGGTGGCTACCTCGGAATCACCCTCCTGTCCGCCATCGCCGCCGCGTGCACTGTACTCGTGCGCAAGAGGACGAAGAACAGCGACGACGCAACAATTCCCGCGTCCGTCAGAGCACTGGCGTCGGCCGCCCGCAGCGCCCACGCCTCCGCCAGCTACGGCTATCTGCCCGAAGAGCAGGCTCCCGGCGCCACCCCGCCACCACTCTTCACACCAAAGCCCGGCGCACCCATCCTCGGCCTCGGCCCTGATCAGAGCCGCGAATCGGCGTACGACCCGGAGAACCTCAAGCTCCTCGCTCTCACCGGCCCCGGTGCGCTCGAGGCAGCATCGGCCCTCATGCTCAGCATCCTCGCCGCGGACACTGAGATGCCACTGTTCCCGGGCCTTGAGGCCATCGGAAAAGACAAGGCGCGCTCCTTCCGCGTCGTCACAGACGACGGGCTTGCACGAGAGCTTCTCGGGCCGATCGAGCACGTCGACGTCCCAGGATGGCTGCTCCTCACCCCCACGACCGACGAGGCCGCGCTCGCCGCCGTCCTGCCCAATCCAAACGCGGCCGCGCCTGGGCACACGGCCACAGCGACATCCATGGCCACAGTCCTCTTCACTCCGGCCGCAGGCCTTGACCTGGCACGAACCATCAAGGCCATAGGCACGGCACCAGCCCCTCTCGCTGTCGTCGTGCTCAGTCAGACAGCGATCGGTACCGCGGACCTGCAGACAATCACCCAGGCACGCGTCGCCGCCGACGGACAGGTTACCGAATCACGCGGCCCGGCAGCCGCCCAGTTCGCCGGCCTACGCCTCCAGACGCTCCACCGAGACCTGGCAGGCGAGATCTACCACGTCCTGCGCAACGCACGCACTCCGCACCATCAAGCGCGGCATGCCTCCGAAACCGGCGGCATCGGCAGCACGGCGAGCGAGGAAGACGACGTCGCAGCGCAGACGATCCGCGTACCCGTGCAGGCGACCAAGGAGCGAGAACCGGAGCGTCCTCGCAATGAGCAGCCGGAAGCCCCTCCACTGATGCTCCGCATCCTCGGACCCATCGAGATCCAAGGACCCGCAGGCACCGTCCCCGTCACCGGCGACAAGACCGCCGCCCTGCTGGCCCTACTCGCGGTCTACCCGCGCGGCCGCACCATCGCCCAGGTCGCCGACCAAGCCTGGGACGGCCTGGACGTTACCGGGACGGACGCCACCCCGATCCGCTCCGCCATCGCCCGCGCACGAACGCTCCTGCGCGGGGCCTGCCACGAGAACCCGCCCGGCGCCGAACTGATCACCGCAGGGCCGCTCGGATTCCGGCTCAACCCGCGCTGGATCACGACTGATTTCGCCGCTCTTGAAAGCATCGAGCGCGCGGTACGACACACCCGTGACCCCGCCCTCTGCTTCGAACTCCTCCAGGAAGCCGCGGGCCTGTGCCGTGGCGAGCTGGCCGAAGCCCTCGACGACTGGGATCGCGACTGGCTCACCACCGCCCGCATTGCGTACGACCGGCAGGCCGCCGCACTCGCATCCGAGCTCACTGAGATGGAACCAGCAAGAGACCACAGCGCCCTTATCATCTAACCCTCGATATTCACCCCCGCAGCAATACGCGAGCGCCGGGCGAGTTCGCGCGCGGACGAATCCAGGTTCCTGCTCTCAGCCAGGCCGGAAAGAAGTTCCTCCCCCTCCCAGCTGTCCACCTCGAGCAGTTTCTCAGCCAACTGGACGCGGTGCAGCCCGCTCACAGTCGGGTCGTTCGCCACGCCACGGATCAGACGTACGCCCGTCTCGAATGAGTCCGCATGCCGGCGGTCCAGCGGTCCGCACAGGCTCATGGCGAGCGGAAAACGGTAGCGTTCGGGAACGGACGGATCCGTTACGAACTCCTTGACGGCAGCGGAAAGCTTGTCCGGCGACCTGCTGCCCAGCAAGAGGCTTTCGGCGAGATCGGCTCGGATCGCGTAAGCGACGGCGCCGTCGCGGACGAGCAGTTCGGCAATTCGGACAACGTCCAGGTCGTAATCGTTCAAAACGGCATGGTTGACCCAATAAATGCCGCTGTGGCTCAAGAGATGACGTACGCGGAGGTAGCCGTCCTCGGGTGACGCAAGCGCAAGGGTGCAAGCCGCGCCGAACCTCAGGTCGTCTGCGATGGTACGGGTCGTGGCCACAAGGTAGAGCCCGTCCAGCGCAACCGGATGAGGCGGTTCGACGCCCATACTCGGCACGCTCTGGGAGCCCGTCATGATCAGATCGACGAGCTCATAGTGTCGACTCGCGTGCTCGACCAGCCAGGCGAGCGCGAACTCGGCGCTACCGGCCCGGCTCGTCAGCTCCGCGAACGCTGCGGCCCGCTTGTCAGTCGACTCCCAGTCGTATCCGATCAGGTCCATATCCATGACGATCCTGATAAGGCTGCGCGTGGGCAGCGAGGTGACGCGGGATGCAGTAGTCACACTTCCCCCTCGATAGTGATGGACGATCGACGACGACTAACCCGGCGGGGCGTCAGCTCACTGCGCCGGGTCGCTCCACTCCTCAGCGAAGGTCTCGACCTGGCGGATGACGAGCTCGACAGCGCTGGCCTGCTTGTCCGGCGGGTAGCCGTGCTTACGCAGCAGCCGCTTGATCGTGGTGCGTAATTTCGCCTGTACGGCTTCACGTTGCAGCCAGTCGGTCTTCAGGTCCCGGCGCACTGTGGCAACGAGGTCGCGGGCGATCTCCGCGAGGACGTCTTTGCCCATGACGTCCACTGCGGAGGGATTCTCCGCGACGGCGTCGTAGAAAGCGAGCTGATCTTCGTTGAGCGGCGGCGTGAACTGCTGGCCGCGCGACTCGTCGGCGTGGATCTGCTTGGCCATCTCGACGAGTTCCGCGATGATCTGCGCGCTGGTCAGCTGCTGGTTTCGGTAGCGGTTCATCAGGTTCTGCAGACGCTCGGAAAACGCCTGCTGACGTACGAGGTTGTGCTTGTTGACCTTGCGCATCCGGCTCTCGACGAGGCGCCGCAGCGCCTCGATCTCCAGATGCGGCGTCGCGGACTCCTGCAGCTTCTTGATGTACGCGGCGTCCAGGTGGCTTAAATCGGGCAGATCCAGGCCGGCTTGGGCGTACAAGTCGGTGACGCCGCCGGCCTCTATGGCTCGCGCAGCCAGCTCTCGCAGCAGGAACTCGACGCCGCGCGGGGTCGGCAGTCCGCGGGCCTCGGCCTCGTCGGCGTCGAACTTGAGCATCCACACGCGCACGTCGTGGAAGTACCGGATGTCGTCGACCAGGTCGCGCAGTTCTTCGCGGCGAGCGGAGCACAGGGCGTAGAGCCGTTCGAGCCGGGAGGACTCGTGCCGGAAACGGCTACCTAGATCGTCGTCTCCGGGCTCGACGATGTTCTCCGGACGCTGCGGGTTACGCAGCTGGTCGACGAGATAGAGCACGCCCCGGAGGTACTTGCCGCGGCGCGCCGCCCGGTCGAGTTCGTTGCGCCAGGGAATGTCGGTAAGCATCCGGCAGAGGTTTTCGTGGGCCTGCCGGGTTTCCCGGATCGCGTCGGCAATGTCGCGGCCGTGCGTCGGGTCGCTCTGCTCGTCGTGGTCGCTGGTGCTGTATTCGGCCAGTGCCTGGTGCAGTTTGTCGGTCAACGCTGCGTATCCGACGAGCAGGCCGTCCTTCTTATCCAGGTATCGCCGATTGACGCGCGCGAGTGCCTGCATGAGGTTCGCACCATGGAGAGGCTTGTCCATGTACATCGTGTGTAGCGGCGGCGCGTCGTACCCGGTCAGCAGCATGTCGCAGACGATGAGGAGCTCAAGCGGGTCGGTCGGATCCTTGGCCCGGGCCTGGACGGCCTTGTTCAGCGCGGGCCGGAGCCGGTGCTTCTTGATGTGCGGAAGGTCGCTGTTTTCAGCGGAGAATACGATCTTCATCACGCCCTTGTCGGGGGCGTCGTCGTGCCAGTGGGGTCGACGCTCGCGCAGCGCGTCGTAAAGCTTGACGCAGACGTTCCGGTTGACGCATACGATCATCGCCTTGCCGGTGCGGCCATCGAGGAACGGACGCATCCGTTCCCTCCGCTCCTCCCAGTGCGCGATCAGGTCGTCGGCAAGAGTAGCGATGCGAGCGTCGGCCCCGAACAGGTCCTCAAGCCTGATGGCGGCACGTTCGGCCTCGATGCGTTCTTGTTCGGTCAGCCCGGTGGTGGCCCGATCGGCGGCGTCGTCAAGCGCGGCAAGGTCGCCCACAGGCTGGAGCTCGATCAGCCGACTCTCGTGCAGGACGCGGACGGTCGCCTCGTCGTCGACCGCGCGGCGCAGATCGTAGATATCGACGTACCCGCCGAATATGTCGCGCGTGTTCTTGTCAGCCTTCGAGAGTGGCGTGCCGGTAAACGCGAGCAGCGTGGCGTTGGGCAGCGCGTCGCGGATGTGCTTGGCGTAGCCGTCGAGGGTGTCGTAGTGGCTGCGGTGGGCCTCGTCGACCATCAGCACGATGTTGCGGCGCTCGGAGAGCAGCGGATGGTCGAGGTTGGCCTCCGTCTCTGCCTTGGTACGCCCGAACTTCTGCAGCACGACGAAGTTGATGCCCCCCGTGCGCACGTTGGACAGCTCCGCCCGCAACTCCTCACGTGAGGTGAGTTGCTTGGGCGCGCACGGCAGGATCGAGCTCTCCTTGAAGACGTTGTAGAGCTGGTCGTCGAGGTCAAGCCGGTCGGTGACGACGACGATGGTCGGGTTGCCGAGCGCAGGGTCCTTCATCGCCATCGCGGCGGTCAGCACCATCTCCTCGCTCTTGCCAGAACCCTGGGTGTGCCAGACCACGCCGGCCCGCCCGTCCTCCCGGGTCGCGCGGACGATGGCGCGGGCGGCCTTGGTGACGGCGAAGTACTGATGAGGCTTGGCGATCCGCTTCAGCTTCTTGTCGCCGGTGTCGGCGAAGTTGATGAAGTCGGCGAGGAGGGAGAGCAGCCGGGGATGCGGGAACAGTCCGTACAGGGCGACGCCGAGGGCGGTCTCGTGGAAGTCGAGGCCGGAGCCACCGATGGGTAGGCCATGCTCGTCGACATTCCAGCGCGCGTAGTGCTCGAACGGGGTGAACGCGGTGCCGTACCGCGCGGAGACGCCATCAGACGCCAGGCAGAGAACATTGAAGCGGTAGGACAGGGGGAAGTCGGACCGGTAGTTCATGAGCTGGGTGAACGCGGTCTCGACGTTGGCATGCTCCGCGCCGGGCTTCTTCAGCTCGATAAAGACGAGCGGCAGGCCATTGACGTAGAGGACGACGTCGAAGCGGAGCTCTTTGTCGCCGGACTTGACGGTGACCTGGTTGACGGCGAGGAAGTCGTTGGCGGACGGGTTGGCGAAGTCGATGACGCGGACGGTCGGAGACTGCTCGGCGCCGTACTCGTCGGTATAGGTGAGGCGGATGCCGTGCGTGAGGTAGTCGTGGACGCGCTTATTCTCGGCGAAGGCGTCTTGGGACGCCGGGGTGACCAGCGCGGTGTACGCGTCGGCGACGGCGGACGCAGGGAGCTGCGGGTTGAGGCGGGCGATGGCTTCGCGGACACGGTGGGGGATGTGGAGTTCGTCCCAGGACTGGCGCTCACCGGAGCGCGGGCCGATGAGCTTGCCGGCGAGCGACGGCCAGCCGAGTTCGCCGAGTTCGTCGAGGACGAGGAGTTCAAGGGAGTCCTCGGACATGCCGCGGGGGGAGGGGGATGTCGGCGTCATGTCGCCTCCTCGACGAGGGATTCGGCTTCGCGGATGGTGATCTGGCCGGACATGAGCTTGGGGAGAAGCGTGTCGCGGAGAGCGGCGAGCGTGAGGGATTCTCGCTGTGCCGCCTCGATGCGTTCCAACAGCGGCCGTACGGTCTCGGTGAGTTGGCGAAGCTGTGCATCTTCTGGGACGCCGATCCGCAACCCACGGATATCGCTGAGACTGATGTAATCAGCCATGTCCGTCTGGCCTTTCAGCGGCTCGACCTGTGCGGCAAATTCTCGACTACGCATCCACAGGAAAATGAAATGGCTGCCAATCGCTCCGATGGATGACGGCCTGAAGAAGCAGACCTGGGGACTGTACACATACTCGCTCAGACCGTCCGGCACCAAAGCAACTCGGCCGACCGTGCCCTTAGTCGTGAGCACGACATCGCCGGCTTGCGACACCTTAGCGCCCATCTGCGGACGGAACTCGACGGAGACAAAATCGGTGGGCGTCGGACAGATCTGTCCGTGTTGGATGTCGCTTACCCGCAGAATCGGGATGCCGGGATGACCGTGCTCCACCTTCTTGGTGCGGTAGCCGTCGCCAAAGGCGAGCTCGCCGCGCTGAACGAGTTCGGCCAAGGTGGCTCTGGTGGAGATCTCGACCCGACCGAAGTTCGCATCGGCTAGGTCAAGTGCTGTCGCCGCGATGCGCTCGTTGACCGCGATCTTGTCGTCCAGCGCACCGAGCACCGCCGCGATAGCATTCTGGATGCTAAGCGTCGGCCATCGGATTGGGATTGGGTGGACGTGGTTGCGGTTAAGCGTCGGATTCGATGATCCAACATCCATGCTCAGAAAGTTCATGGTCGCCATGAAGTAATAGACGAACCGTGGGCAATTTCCCTTGAAGTCCTTCACCCAGAGCGTTGTGTCGTGGGGCCAATATGGCCCGTATAGGTAAAATGTCTTGCCCAGTGTTCCCTTGCGTCCGATCACGACGCCCGGGCCATCAGAGACAGCCGTGTCGTGGTAGCTAGAAATACCTCCGGAGGAAACGACGGGCACAGTGCCGGGTCGCTGCTCTGACTTCGTGATATCAACTCCACGCTGAAGCAGCATCACGTCGCCGATCGTGGTCTCGCGCCACTCAGACATCGATCCTCCCCAGCTGCTCGCGCACGACCTGCTCCAGCTCGGCCGACTTCTCGAACAGCCCGAACAACTCCTGCGTCAGCCGCTCGATCTTCTCGCCGATCGGCTCGTCGTCCGCGTCCTCGACTTCGGCCGCGCCGACATACCTCCCCGGTGTCAGCACATACTCGTGCTTCCGCACGTCCGCCAGCTCCGCCGACTTACAGAACCCTGCGACATCCTCGTACGCCGTCCCCTCAGCCTTCGCCGACGGCGTCCCCCGCCACGCGTGGTACGTCCCCGCAATCCGCGCGAGGTCCTCGGCCGTGAGCACCCGCTCGGTCCGGTCCACCATCGTGCCCATGTTGCGCGCGTCGATGAACAGCATCTGCCCGCTGCGGTCCGCGAGCTTGCCGCCTCTCGACGTCTTGTCCTTCGTCAAGAACCACAGGCACGCCGGGATCTGCGTGGACCGGAACAGCTGCGGCGGCAGTGCGACCATGCACGCGACCAGGTCCGCCTCCACCATGGCCTGCCGGATCTCGCCTTCGCCGGACTGCTTCGAGCTCATCGACCCGTTGGCGAGCACCACGCCGGCGCTGCCCTGGTCCGCGAGCTTGTACAGCATGTGCTGCAGCCACGCGTAGTTCGCGTTGCCCTGCGGCGGAACCCCATACTTCCACCGCTTGTCGTCCGTCTTGCGCGCCCAGTCGCTCATGTTGAACGGCGGGTTCGCCAGGATGAAGTCGGCGCGCATGTCCGGGTGCTTGTCGTCGGCGAACGTGTCCGCCCAGCGCGGTCCGAGGTTGCCCTCGATGCCGTGGATGGCCAGGTTCATCTTCGCCAGTCGCCACGTCCGCTCGGTGAACTCCTGTCCGTAGACCGAGATATCCGCCTTGTGCGTCTTGCCGCGGTGCGCCTCGATGAACTTCCCGGCCTGCACGAACATTCCGCCCGATCCGCAGCACGGGTCGTACACGCGTCCCGTGTACGGCTCGAGTACCTCGACCAGCAGCCGCACCACGCTCGCCGGAGTGTAGAACTCGCCCGCGCGCTTGCCTTCGGCCGCGGCGAACTTCGCGAGGAAGTACTCGTACACCTCGCCCAGCACGTCCTGCGCGCTCTTGCCCGCGTGTCCGGTGAACCTGGCGTCGTTCATCAGGTTGACCAGGCCGGCCAGCCGCGTCTGGTCGACGTTGTCCCGGTTGAAGATCATCGGCAGTACGCCCTTGAGCCGGGCGTTGCTGTTCATGATCGCGAGCATCGCGGCGTCGAGCAGTTCGCCGATGCGTCCGCTCGCCGCGCTCTCGGCAAGGAAGTCCCAGCGCGATTCGACTGGGACCCAGAAGACGTTCTCGCCGGTGTACTCGTCCTCGTCCTCGAGTGTGTCGCGGATGAAATCCTCGGACTCGCCCGCATCGTGCAGCTCCGTGCGGATCGTGGCGCGCCGGTCGGCGAACGCGTCCGAGACGTATTTGAGGAACACCAGCCCGAGCACGAACTCCTTGTACTGCGAGGCATCCATCGAGCCGCGCAGCTTGTCCGCCGCCTGCCAGAGAATGTCCTGGATGTCCTTGGTGCTGGTCGCGCCGAACAGTTCGCCCTGTCCGGCGGTCGAGGCTCGCTTACGCGGTGGCACTGGCTTTTCTCACTCCTGCGGTCGATGGGTTCTCGGGGGTCAGGTTCGTTGCAGTCAGGTTCTGCGGGATCAAACAAGGTCTGGTGCCGGAGCCGAGCTTACGGTGAGGGTTCCGTCGGTGACGCCTCGTGCCGTCAGTGCGCGGATCCGGTCCACCGCGCCCAGCTGCTCCGCTATCAGGTCCCTGCGTTTGTGCAGGTCTCTCAGCAATACGTCGTAGTGCGTGATCTCTCGGGCGTTGAGCACAGGCAGCTCGAGGTCGTCGAGCTTGCGGGCCGGGCGTACTGCGGTCTTCGCGCGTCCGGCGCCGCGTCCCGCGCTGAGCAGGGCCGCCAGTACCCGCGGCGTGGGCAGCGTTTCGGTCTCTGCCCGGCTGCCGGGGCGGATGCGCAGTGCTCGAGCGGGGAACTCAACGACGTTCGCGCCCCGCTCATCCACGTACACGGTCACCTCGTCGCCGATGCAGATCACGACATCTCCGGGTTCGGTCAGCTGCGACTGCCCGTAGTTCGCGACCAGCGCAAGCAGATCGATGCGCCGCTTGCCTACGCTTGCTCGCTCAGCCACCTCTGCCGCGCCGATCACACTGTGTTCGCCTTCCGCGCCAAGATGCGCCTGGTCTAGGCGCAGGCCCGGAACGACCTCAATCCGCTTCGCCGCGATCAGGGCGCCCAGCGTCGTACGTGTCGGCGGGCCGTCGGTGCGACGCTGCGGCACAGCGGGCAGCAACCGGGGCAGCTTCGCTGCCTTCTCCCGGATGTCGGAAAGTTCTGCTTCGGCCTGCCGGATGGCGTGCACTCGCTCGTCCGCACCGTGGCGCACCTCGTAGAGCGACGGCCTGCGCGGGGGATCGAGCGCTGCGCCCGGCTGCTGCGCGAGTTCCCGGATCCCGACCGGAACGCCGTACCGCAGCCGGTAGCCGGCCGGGTCGTATCCTGCCGCGCGCCAGTGGTGGACGTCCTGCGCCAGGTCACCTACGACCTCGTCAATCAACGGCTGAGCGGAGACGTCGCACAGTAGGATCCTGCCTCGCGCCTGCGCCACCGGCCTGCGCCGCAGAATCCACAGCGCGCTCTGATAGCCGGCACGGAATGGGAGCATGCCGCCGGGCAGCCGGATAACCGTCTCCACGGCGCCGGAATCGAGCAGGCGCCGTCGCTCGCGCTCTGCCTGCGATGTCAGCGGCAGTGATCCGACGAGCGCGTCGGCGGGACCGAATGCCAGGATCGTCGAGCACTGGTCGCCGCTGTCCGCCAGGATGCGCTGGATTTGCGTAAACACCCGCACGCCGTCGCGATCTTCCGCTGCCTCATACGGCAGACAGGCCACGGCAATGTCCGGATCAGCCAGGTCCAGCCGGAGGTCGGCGCCGACCTGAAGATCGAGGTTTAGATAGTCGACCCCTTGGGTCAGCATCCGGCGACGGGCCAGGCGTGCGAGCGCCGGATCGGATTCGGCAGCGAGCACGGTGACGTCCACGTCCGGGCCTGCTTCTTCGGCCAGCGCCTGCAGCACATCTCCGGCACCGGCCCGGAAGTCGGCGATCGCCACCGATCCTTCGCGACGCGCATGCGCCGCGGCGCCGGACAACCTCGCAATCAGCACGGCTAGCTGCGGGACGAGAGTGTGCACAGTCAATGTGGTCATCCCAAGCCGGTGACGCGCCGCCAGCACCCGCTCCAACGCGTTGTCCGCGCCGTACGCGGCTTCAGCCAGCGAGTCCGCCAGCCGTGCCAGCGCCACCGACTTTGCGTCGGCACCCTCGATCTCGCTGAGGAGGAACTCGTCCTCCTCGTCTTCGTCCCGGGCGCGCTTGACGATCCGGGCCCAAGCACGCTCGCGCGACGCCACGGCATCAGCGGAATCGTGCTCGCCCGCGGTGAGCGGCCCGTCGGCGTCGTCGAGCGCCCGCAGACACAGCAGAGAACTGGTGATCTGCAACAACCGACCCGCGCCGAATTCCGCCGCGTACCCCGAGAGTGAATGCAGTGCAGCCTCGAACTGGAGCTCGGACGGCTGCGCATGCCCGAGATTGCCGTGCGCCAACAGCCACGCGATGACCTCGTTCACGGAGAACTGCGGGCGTGCCGGATCCGGCCCGGCATGTGCAGGGAAGTCCGCGAAGCGTCGGCGCCAGTTCGTCGCCGCGGGTCGGCTGACGCCGGCCAACTGCGCGATCTCCGCGAGCGTCATCAAGCCCGTGGTCACACTGGAACCATCCGTGTCGGGCACGTCCGTCCTCCCCGAGCGTGTGCCATCCTGGGTGCGCGCTCTTTTCTTGCGCGACGTCAGCACTCTAGCCGGGCCGCCAGACGTCTGCACTCTCGATCATTGTTAAACCCCCTTAACGCTGAATCCACTGGCTTGGCAACCCAGGCAGCGCGCACAGTTGCGGCACGCCGACGGCATCGTCGGCGACTGTCGAACGCTAAGGGAGTAGCAACGATGACCAGGTCCGCGAACGCCCGTACCGCCCGGTTCCTTTCCGCAGCAGCCCTCGCCGCCAGCCTCATCGCAACGGCCAGCGCCTGCGATCTGGGCTCCGACGGCGGCGTCAACACCTCGGCCGACCACACCACGCACAGCGCGGCTTCAGCCGCCACGGCCGGATCCTCAGCCCACAAGACCGGTTCACAGAAGGCGAAGGTCGGCGACTCGATTACGCTCGCAAGCGAGATCGACAACGACAAGGTGACCGTCAAGCTCATCAAAATCGTCACCAGTGGCGTGCACGCCACCGACGGCTTCTCGACCCCGGACAACGGCAAGCGCTACGTCGCCGTCCAGTTCCGTCTGACCAACAGCGGCACCAACGCGTTCAGCGACGACCCCTACCTCGACGTCCAGATCCTCGACGATGCGGGCCAGTCCTTCCAGCCCGAAATCATGATGACCGACTCCACGGCCGGCCACGGGTTCGCCTCCACCGTCAACATCGCGCCCGGAGATTCCCAGCTCGGCTTCATCATCGTGCAGATGCCCACCAAGGACGAACCCGCCGACGTCCAGTTCTCGCTCGACGGCGGCCTCGGCGCCACCGCGCAATGGCAGGCCTCGTAGGGCCGACCCCGGCTCCAAGCTGTTGAGCGCTTGATCCAGGCCGACCCGCCACCCCTCTCCCGTAATCAACCGCCGTCGCGTCCGGCCGTGCCGCCACCACGGCACGAGCCGGACGCCGGGCCTGAAAGAGGCCGAATTCGCTTTCCTTCCCCGAGCCGAAGAGGTGACCATGCGCAACCTCCGCACCGTCAGTGACATCCGCACCCTCTACAAGCTGCAGCACACCGCCGGCGACGCCAACGATGTCCTTGGACTCCTCGACGCCGAGCTGCTCGACCGCCTCAAGGCCCAGATCGACTTCCCGGACTACGGCCCCGACGTCACCGCCGTCTTCATCATGGCCCAGTGGCCAGTCCTGCAAGCCAGCTGGTGCGAGCAGGCCGAGGCGACCGCGGGTGTCCCCGTGGCCGGAACCCAGCAGGACGCCGGGGCGCTGCTGATCCTGTCCGTCGACGGCGAGCTGTACGTGCTCGTATACGGCGAAGGGCACCGGCTCGTGCCCGACGGGTTGAAGGACCGGCGCTTCGGGATCGCCTACGTCGCCCGCACGATCGACGCCGAGAAGATCAACTCCGTCGCCCGGCGCAGCCTCGGCATGGGCGGCCGGACCGCGATCACCCACGTCGCCGCTGGCGCGCCATGGTGGATGCTCAGCGTGCACTCCGAGCTCCAGGTCATCCGGAACCTCGGCGGCAAAGCCGCCGGCGACCTGAAGCTCACCTGCGCCGAAAACCGTACCCGACCAGTCACGCTGCACGGCGGCGTCGGCCTGCGCGCCCGCTTCGGCCTCGACGGTGCCGCCCTGATCGCCGACATCCGCGAGATCGCCCGCGTGCTCCGAGAACAGCCTCCAGCCCCCGGCCTCGAGATTATCGACCACCTCGAACCCGTCGCGGACCCGGCCATAATCTCCCAGTTGGACGATGCCCTCGACGAGCGACTCGGCCGCCGCGATGCGTCCGGAATCACGCTCGTCGCTCCGGGCGAGTACGCCGAGGACTGGGAAGACGCCAAGTCGTTCCAGCTGCGCATCGGCTCAGCGGAATCCGCCACCACGACGCCAGAGCCGACGCTGCAAGATGTCGTGCGCCGCGCACATCTACAGCAGCGACCAGGCAGACGGATCACAGCGCTCAAGCGCGGAACCATCGAGGCGTTCCGCGACCGGCGGCACACCGACAGGCTCTTCAGCGTCGCGCCGTACAAGTGCATCGAGGTCGAAGCCTCGATCAACTCACGCCGATTCGTCCTGATGGAAGGGCACTGGTACGAGCTCGACCGCGCCTACCTCGGGAGCCGACGCGATCGGATCCGGAGTCTGTTCCCCGCACAGCCCTGCCTGAAACTGCCCGGTTGGCACCGCACGACGCACCCCCGCGAAGAGGACTACTGCCGTGCGGTGCCGGGAGCGGTCGACGGGTACGTCAACCTGGACCAGAAGACCATCCCGAACCCGCTGCGCCCGTCGACCGGCACCCTCGAGATCTGCGACGGCCTCGCCGACGACGACACCCTCGTGCTGATCAAACGCGCGGCCAGCGCCAAGCCGCTGAGCCACCTGTTCTGGCAGGCCATCAACGCCGTCCAGACACTCCTCGGCCACGCCAGCGCACGGGCCGACTTCGCCGAACTGGTGGCGACCCACGGCTCGGGCCGCACCATCCCGCCGGACTTCGTCCCCAAGAAGCTGGTCTTCGCCATCCTGCACGAGAGGGGCTTGCCGGTCACCCCCGAGTCACTCCCACCGTTCGCGCTGCTCGCGCTGGCCACGGCCACCGACAGCCTCAACGAGATCGGCGTCGAGGTCGAAGTGATCAGCGTCAGCCCGCGTATGGCTCCGTGATGGCCTAGAAAATGAGCACGCCACTCATGACTCCGAACTCGCGACGTGGCGCGGCTTTCTTTCGGTGGCTCACGCATGCTGCCCCGCGGCCGTTTGATCCCGCCCTCCTCAGTCGAACGACCCGTGTAGCCTGACTGTCAGCGCAGATGTGCGTTGAGAGTCAAGCCCTCATCGCCCGCGGGACAAGGCCGGAAGGATGGCTGTGACAGAAGCCGCACCAGCCCGAGAGGATCGGGCACGCAAAGTATTCGTGGTCCATGGACGGAACGACGACGCGCGGTTGGCCATGTTCACGTTCTTGCGGGCACTTGACCTGTCGCCCATCGAATGGTCGGAGGCGATCACGATGACTGGCGAGGGGTCACCGTACATCGGTAAAGTCCTAGAAGTGGCTCTGGAAGCTGCCCAGGCCATCGTCGTGCTCCTGACACCCGATGACATCGCGTACTTGCGGACAGAATACGCGCACGGACCGAATGATCCCGAAGGAACACCGCAGGCGCAGGCCCGGCCGAATGTCCTGTTCGAAGCCGGTATGGCGATGGGTCAAGCCCCGAATCGGACAGTGCTTGTGGAACTCGGCGAGCTTCGTCCCTTCAGCGACGTTGCCGGTCGGCACGCGGTGCGCATGTCAAATGGTGCAGATAGACGCCAAGCGCTTGCTCAGAGGCTTAAGACCGCGGGCTGCTCGGTCAACACTGGCGGCACGGACTGGTTCACCGCAGGCGACTTCACGCCGCCTGACCCGCCAGGAGGCGGCATCGCGCTGGGCAAGCGAGTTCCGAGTGGTACCGCCGTGGCGAAGGTTCAGGTTGACGCGAGGTATCACGATCGAGCCAACGGTGGACGACTAGAAATCATTAATCAAGGACTCGAAGATATCTATAACCTGGACGTGTCCCTGCCAGAAGAGATTCTAGGTTTCCGAATCATCAGCCAAGATCTACCTCTCACGAGACTTCCCGCAGGGAAGAGCGCGCATCTAGTATGTTCGCGTACAATGCCGAGCAATGCCAGCCATTTCGACGTAACTATCACGGGCCACACGGCCGAGGGCAAGCCCATCCGCAAAGAATGCTTCATTAGCTTGGTGGGCTGAGATGAGCAGCTTCTCAGTGTCGATGCCGGTGGATGATGATGGTTTCCTGCGACGCGAGTGTCCTCACTGCCTACTGCAGTTCAAGTGGCATCGCGGGCCAACCGCTGAGCAGCCGGACGGTGAGACTGACCCAGCAGTCTACTTCTGTCCACTGTGTGGCGCCTCCGCAGCAGCCAATCAGTGGTGGACGGCTGAGCAGCTCGAGTATGCGCGACAACTAGCCGTCGGCCCGCTGCTGCGTGAGGCATATGGCAGTGCCCAGGAAGCCTTTCGCCGAATTAAGGGCATTACTATCTCGACGAGCGCCTTCTCTAATCCAAATGAGCCAGACGCACTGCACGAGCCAAATGACATGATAATTGTTGCACCGCCATGCCACCCATGGGAACCGGTCAAGGTTCCCGAAGATCGCCTAACCCAAATCTATTGCCTTCGCTGCGGTCGCCAATTCGCCGCGTAGTGGAGGCCCGCTGTCAACGGCCGCGTAGGTGTCGTACTCGACCATATTCGAATGAAAGGGCACCACAAAACCGCCACCACCGAGAGTCTCGATGGCCACGACGCACCGCTGGCCGGCGAGGCGCCCCTGTCATGCATAAGTCGACCTTGTTTCCGGTAGACGCCCAGACGGGATCATTGACCTACGGTCGCCGGACTCCATGGTTCTTTTCACAGTCGGATATGCCAACTTAACAAATCAGTGGAGGCATAAAATGCCCGGCTGCACATACGACGCGCTGCTCAAAGCGATGCGCGAAAAGGCAGCTATCGATCCGAATGCTCGGTGGGCGGTCAGCGTCGTGTTCCTCATCAGCGAGCAGAAAATTAGCCGGGATCTGAAGTGGTTTCTGACCCACTGCGACGCTACCACGCCGAGGATCGATTGGAAGGCAATCCTCGGCGAAGGCACGTGGTCCGTCACGGAAAAGTCGATACTTCAGGCAGCCGCAGTCCTGTCGGGCGATAACCGCATGATTATCTATTTAGATCAGGTAGGTCAGCGGCTGAGTGGCTGGCATGTGGATGTTTTCTACTCGATGCTGGAAGCGCGCAATACGCAGAGGGTGCCCGAGAAATACTTATAGAGAATTAAATCTCGATATGGGATGCCGTTGGCAATCTGGGGGACCCTTCATCCATCACTGGTTCTAGGCTTGATCTCAGTGAACTGCAGGCGTTCAGCTCGTTAAAAATTTCTGCCACACTCCCAGTCGCCCGAACCCGAGCACTCCTCGGCCAGTTTCTCGACTGGGCGAATGCGAACCGTGCACCAGATCGGCCATCAGTTCCCGGCAATATCAGTGATACAAGACTTTACTTGCCATGCATAAGTCGGGTTCTGCATGGCAGAGCGTCGGTTGTGAGGCCCACAGGATGACATCACGATGGCGGGACCTGGCTTCGGTGTTTGTCCTGATGGTGGCGTTCCAATACTTCACCCGACGTCGCCCCAGGGCCGCCTGTCGGCCACAACGGGTAGAGCTCTCGTCGCCCGAAGCCGCCAAGCGCCACGTGGTCACTGGCAGCCGTGCCGGCCCTGTTCCGGGGACTGCTGCTGTCCCCCTAATGCGGGTTTGCGTCCACCGTCAGCCGTTCAAGCCCTTGCTCGGCTGCTGCCGCCCATCCGAAGCTCGACGCCCCACGCCCCAAGGCTGGTACCCGCTCTTCCCCAACCTCGTGGTCGCAGAGTCGCTTCTGGACAGACTCAGCAACACGAGCCACCAGGTGTTCATGAACGGCCCCTCGACAAGACTGCCCCTACCAGGGGTTTCATCCTGTCGTGACAGCGCGTCAGATCATGGACGGACGATGGGGCTCTACGCTGCCGTCACAACGAGCACTCACGATGTTGCGCGGAAGACCTCAGTCTGGCTGTCCAATATCAGAATCCCGTGGGGTAGACGAATTCGGCCGGATATTGAGGAATTTCAATCAGGAACTCGGCCTCGGATAAGAGGACTCAAGGTTGTTGGCGAGTTGGTTGGCCTGCACGGTCTCGAGGTTCGCGGTGTGGGATGCGTCGGAGCCGACGATGATGAAATGGATGCCGGGGTATGCGGCTGCGCGTGCGCGGGCTGCGGCGGCTGGCTGCGTTCCGGTGGCCACAATGACATTGCACGCCTGTTGTGCAAGAGAATTGAGATATGCCTCAGTGTTTGCGAGTGTGTCGGTGCCATTGACGGCCAGGTAGTGGGCCTGCTCCGTGGTTGCACGTGAAGCAGTCTGCATCGCGGACCAGACGGGTGCCGCTGCGGCGCTGGTGACTCCCTGGCTGTCGGCGAGCAGGCAGGTTGTGTAGGAACTGTACTGTCGGGCGGTGGTGGGGGCCTCATACCGATGTGACTCGTGGGGCCAAAAGGCGGCTGCTGCCAACGAGAGTGCCGCGAGTGCGAGGCCGCTGCAAGCAGCAGCAGTGGCGTACGGTCGCACCTGGGCCAATTTGAGTAGCCGTTCCAGGCCCGGGATGGGGAGCCTGCGCGTGTCGGGCACCTGACTGCGCGTGGTGATGTTGTTGCGGCTGCGTGCGCCCGCCATCGCGGCCCTTCGGCTTGTGGGGTTTGGGGGGAGCACTATAACCCACGAGTCCGTGTGCTGGGGCAGGCGCGCACGCGGAAAGGTAACGGTTCGGCCACGCGGCGCCGGGGATGTCCGGCTCTGGGGTCAATGTTCTATGTCTTGATTTTGAAACAGTCTTGTGCGCGAGACGGCACTCCTGGTAGTCATGCGGAGTTCCATGTTCGCGATCATTCACAGTGAGAGCCCTGGGGGGGGGGTCTGGTGCGCGCTCGTTGGGTACGTCGGCCTGTCTGGACGCGGCGCAGGTCGCGTGCGGTGGCGATGTCCGTGTCCCTGCTTCTCGCGCTGGGTGTGGCGACGCAGTCGGCGACGGCGGAGCAGTTGACGCCGGGACGCTTGCCTTTCGCCTCGTTCCTGCACTTTGTGGAGGGCCTGTTCGACGACGTGTCGGCGAGTTTGCCAGGCGAGACGGACGGCCGGGACGCAGGCGCGCATGGGACGAAGGCCGGGCGTGGTTCAGGTCACGCTCCGGGTGTGGGCAAGGCTCAGTTGGCTGCAGCTGGCGACGGTGCACCGCAGGCTGGCAAGGCGGGACTGTCGGGGTCGATCACGCGGGGGTTCGATGCGCGTACGAGTGTGCTGGATCAGTCGCGCACGAGTCCGTACCAGACGTGGTACAAGAACTCTGATGGCTCGCTGACCGAGCATGTGTCTCAGGCGCCGGTCAATTTCAAGGACTCGAGTGGCCATTGGCGCTTGATCGACAACTCGCTCGCGCTGGGCGGGTCGGGGAGGAGCTACACGGTCAAGGCGAACTCGTTCGGGTTGAGTCTCGCGGTGGCCTCGGGAGCGGGCTCGGGGGTCACGGGCCAGTCGACAGGGGTATTGCGGGCCCAGGATGTCTTAGCGAGCCCGAGCCCGAGCGGGTCGGCTTCGCCGTCGACGTCAGCCTCGGCCTCGCCGTCCGCTGCGTCATCTTCCGCGCCGGCGGGTGGTTCCGCATCGCTGGGGTCCTCCTCGACCGGTCTGCTTGCGTCGTTGACGTTGCCCTCGTCGGAGGAGTTCGGCTGGTCGCTGGCTGGGGCTGGGGACGTCGGGGGTGTGGAGTCGGCTGACGGAATGACTCTGACCTATCCGGGGATTCTTCCGGAGACGAACCTGTCGCTGACCAGTGAGACCTACGGGGTGAAGGAGTCGTTGACGCTGGCGTCCGCGTCGGCTGGGAACGTGTGGCAGTTTCCGCTGTCGCTCAAGGGTCTTTCGATCGGGCAGGGCGCGGACGGCAGCTGGCAGTTGACGGATGGTTCGGGCGGCGTGGTGGCGACGGTGGAGGCGCCGTACGCGTGGAGTCGACACGGTTTATGCCACCACCTAGTCTTGTGCAGCTATTGACATGCGGGTTTGCCAGGCCAGGCGCATGGTGGCGGGCGGCTGGTAGTCGATTGCGGAGTGTAGCCGTCGGGTGTTGTAGTCGCTGATGTAGTGTTCGATATCGCGTCGGGCGCTGGCTCTGTCGGGCCAGAAGTCGGTTCCGATCTCGGATTTGATGGTGGCGAAGAAAGATTCTGCTGCGGCGCCGTCGAGGCAGGAGCCGGTGCGGCTTGTGGATTGTCGTATTTCGAGGCGGTGTAGGAGCCGCTGGTATGTCTTCGCAAAATACTGACCTCCGCGGTCCGTGTGCATGATTGCGTTGCCGGCGGTCAGGCCGCGGTCGTGCGCCATGGTCATCGCATCGGCTACGAGGCTGGCGCGCATGTGCGTGGCGATGGCCCAGCCGATCAACTCCTTACTACATAGGTCGATCACGGTCGCGAGGTAAACCCATCCTTCGGACGTGCGGAAACAGGAGATGTCACCGGTCAGCTTCAGGCCGGGCATGGGAGCGGTGAAGTTCCGCTGGAGCAGGTCGGGGATCGCGGCGGCGCCTTTGTCGGGTTTAGTCAGATTGCGGCGCTGGCGCCGGGTGATTCCGGCGATGCCGTTCTCCCGCATGAGCCGGGCGACCCTGCGTCGGCCGACCTGTGTTCCCTGATTTTTCAACTCCCTGGTTATCCGTTCCGCCCCGTATGCGGGATGAGCCGTGTGGATCTCTGTGATGAGCTGCAGCAGCTCCCGGTCCTCAAGGCTGCGGACCGTGCGCTTGTGTTCTGCACGCACCCAGGCGAAGTAGCCGGCGTGGTCGGTGGCGATGATCCGGCAGATCCGCCGGACTGCGAGCCGGCCACGGAGCGCGTGGATGAACGTGAACCGTTCCCGGGCCGGCGCGTGATGGATCAATGCCTCGGCCGCTTCCCGCAGAACGTCGGCTTCCTCGCGCAGATCCCGTAGTTCGTGTTCTTGTCGCCGCAGCTGCCTGCGGGCGTCGGCGAGAGCGGCTTCGAGATCGCGGCGAGAGGGCATGAACCAGAACCCTGGCAGCTGCAGCCCCGCTACCTACGCTCTGTTGCTGTCCTGCAGCGCGACGGATACAACGCCGGAACCCCATCCCGCCGCATGTCAAAGCCACGACGCGGCGAAGTGGTGGCATAAACCGTGTCCACTCCACACATCAAAGCTCGGGGCGGCGCCATCGCCGCGAACCTCGTCGCCGGAACCACTCGACGCGACAGTTCCCCTATGGACGCGTGCGTGCGCACACCAGGCCGTGCCGCACCGGGTGCACGGGTCGGCAGGGGAAGCCGTACCCGTCCTTCTCCCTGACGTCAGCCGTGATCTCGAGCCCGGTCAGCCCGGTTGCCGCGCCGGCGGGCGCGCGGGCGGCTCGGAGCCGCCGGGGGCAGCGCTGATGGGCACCTCGGCAAGAGCTCCTTCTGCGGAAAAGGCCACGACCGAAGTCGGACGAACCCGCCACGGGAGCAGCCGGTCCGCAGCCCTGAAGGTCAGCCGCGGGAATGAGTCGCCGGCTTTGCCCGTGCTCGTGCCCGCCCGGCGACGCGTCAGCGGCGCTGCACCGTCCGCGAAGAAAAGCGCGCGGAGTCCCTCGACGACGTCGAAGTCGAACCGGGCTGCGGCCCGGCCCGCCGCAGCCGCAGCCGAAGGAGAGCAACGGCGGCGCGACGATCGGCTCGCACAAGCCCGCGAGCCGCTGACCGACATATACAAGACATGTACAACCAGTCGGGGCTTCGAGTCGCGCAAAGCGTATATACATCGCACCCCGCCTGACCTAGCATCAGGTATATCGCCCCGGACCCCGGTGATGGCCCCACCCTTCCCGGCCATCCCGAGGCGATCATGGATACCAGCACGGGCACCGAAGACATCCTGGCCATCCGGCTGCTCTCAGCGGGTGCGGACTGCGCGGTGGTGGCACTGCAAGGCGAACTCGACATCGCGCAGTGCGAACACGTCATCCGCTTTTTCGAAACTCTGATCTACGGCGGCCGAAACTCGATCGCGCTCGATCTCAGCGCTCTCACCTTCTGTGATGCGTCCGGCCTCCGAGCCCTATGCCGGATCCGGCTGCTCGCGGCCGAGAACGGCGGCCAGCTGAGACTGGTCATGCCCTCACTCAAGTTGATCAGGCTCTTGGTCATCACCCGGCTCCATGCCGACTTCATCGTGCACGCGACGGTCGAACACACCCGGATGGCTCGTCGCGTCCCAGTGACCGGCCCGACGAAGACACGCTGCAGGCAGGAGGTCGACACGCCCAGAACTGGGCCGACCGTACCAGCCTGCTGTCGGTTCGCGCAGGTCTGCCGCACGGTCGAGGCCTTGTACGGCGAGGGGGGAGGCTGGAGAGCACTGGCGGCGCGGGCGGTCACCAACGACCCAGGCGAAGCGCTGCTGGCAAGCTTCCTCAAGCAATGGGCAGTGATCACCGGCATGTCCGACACGACACCGCATACCGAGGAAATATGTCAGGCATGCCACTCACGGCTTCCCGGTCGCTCGTGAGCTGCGACCTGCTCCTCTGCTTCGTCGGCCGGGCGTAGCAAACCCCATGGGGAGGGTGAGGGAGACGGGTACAACCGCACCGAAGGGAGCGGCGACTACCTCGGTGGCTCCCCGCGGCCCGGTCGCGGCGTGTGAGCACCCTGGTGATAATTGCCGTATGGAGATCACGCAGCGTTACCGCTGGTCATACGGCTCTGTGCCGCTCAACGACGACGAATGGCACGTGGTGGAGATGGAGGCGGAAGGCGGCGCGCGCCGGGCTTTGTGCGGCTTCCCAGTCGAGCTCGAGAAGCAGGGCGCGAGCTGGGGATCCGAGGGCACCTTCCCCCGGCACGACGAGTGCACGCATATTTACAACTCGGAGCACGCCGGCGAGCCACTGGCGATGCAGTCGGATTGAGTTCGCCCGTGTTCGCTCGCAGGATCCCGCTCGACACCCCGATCCGCCAACGCCGGTGCGTCGGCGGATCGGAGGTGCCCTATGCCCCCGTCTCGGCCTTTCGCCTCGGTCACTTCGATGGCGATGCCGAGCGCTTCGGCGATTTTGCCGCCAGCCGACATGACGCGCGCGGTGCCGACGATGGGGGCGATGGCGACCAGGACGTCCTGCAGCCGGCTCGCAGTCAGCTGGGCTTTGAGGCCGGGCTCGATGTGGGCGAGGCAGGAGACCGGGGCGCGTCCATGGCGGCGAGCGCGGCGATGCGGGTGAGGATGAGCATGTCCGGGGGCAGGCCGCAGCGCTCGATCGAGTTGACCGTCATGGCGGCGAGGGTGCCGAGGACAGGGGTGTCGGAGTTCGGGGTCACGCGGTCCTCCAGGCGAGGTCGGGGTCTTCGCGGACCCTTTCGAGGCCGTGAGGGGATCCGTGTAAGCAGATTCACGGCATCGAACATCGGCCCTTCGACGGGGGAGGCTCACACAGTCGTGCTGCATAAGTTCGGTTACGCACGGCCGCGCGGTGGCCAACTCCCCGTTGAGCGCGGCCTCGGGTTCGGTGGGCGCTGGCGGCGGGGACATCGACTGCGGCAGTCGGGATCCGACATATCCCAAGGGTTCTGTGATGTCGAGGTGCCCGTCTGGAATGACAGCCTCATCGCTGCCGAGGGACGGCCCGACCGCGTGGTGGACGGTATAGGCGAAACGAACCGGCACAAATAGGAGATCGCCGACGGGGCTGACGGCCCGCTCCCGTTTAGCGGTCGCCCTCGCGCTATCGATCAACCGCGTCGGGAATCCAGGGGCCACTTCAGCCACCTCCACCCCTCAAGCCCGAACAGCAACGTCGTATCCTTGGACAAGCCGCAGCCTCTCTCCTTCAGTCCCAGAAGCAACGGCAGGATCGCAGAGCACTGCGGCCCGATCTCCCGAGGCCGTCGGCTTCGTCGCGGGCGTGGCGGCCGGTCCAGAATCGGGCGGGCTCTTCGAAGTGCGGGCCGAGGATCTCGCATGGAAGGTGGGGCGGCCGGCGGCCCAGGCGACCGCTGCGCGCCCGTCTTCGATGAGCGGAACAAAGGGCAGCGTGATCAGCTGGCTGAACCGCACGATCGGATCGGTCAGAGTGGGGGTCGGCGTGCGCGGCTGGAGCATATCCTCTGAGCGGGTGACGTAGCTGGTGGACTCGAGGACGTCGAGCTGGTGGGTCATCGCTCCGCGCTCGCGGCCGAGCAGGCTGCCGATACTGCTGGCGGTGCCCTCGGTCTCGGCGCGACTGTGGAGCGTGAGCGCGGGATCGAGCACGGTGCGCTGGACCCAGGTGGGGAACTCCGCCTCGTTCTGGGGGGCGTCGGCGAGGGCGCGGTAGCCGGGCGCTCCGCCCAGGACGCTGTGCACAAGCGGTGATTCGGGATGGGTCAGGTGGGGGAGAAGCGCCCTTCGAGCTGCGCACCGGGTGTGGGCGGAAGATTCAGCGGGCGTAGAGCTGGGGCGGTCCGATCAGCAGCACGTGGTCGCGCTTGTCTTGTTGGAGTTCGGGGGTGAATCCGGCAGCGCTATAGCAGGTCAGGACGGTCTCGCGGGTGTCGTAGCCTTTGGCGGTGAGCAGGTCGCGGGCGCGCTCGAGGCGGTGGAGATGGCCGTGTCCGATGGTCTCGCCCCACTTGGCTTCGCCCAGGGACAGGATCCGCCGTGGCGCATCGGAATCCTGGGCTGCCAGGACGGCGACATCTATCTCGATTTGGGTGCGTGCGGCCGGATCGTTCACGGTGGCGGATCCCACTTCGGCGGGCAGGCCGCCGAACAGTTCGGCGTCGGCTTCGGCGGCGAAGTCGCGGCAGACGGATTCGAAGTGCGGCCCGGCTACCTGCTTGAGGAAGGTCGGTCTGGTCGCCTCCCAGACGGCCGGTGCCCGGTTGCGCTCCAGTTCCGCCCAGCGTCGCCGCATGATCGCCTCGTAGAAGGTGATCAACGGTTCGGCGATGCGGTAGTGGGCTTTGCCCGAGCGGAACAGGTCAGGCTGCTTGGAGATCAGCGCACAGTCCTCCAACACGTTGAGCGGGTGTGCGATCTGGTCGGATCTGCGGCCGATGAAACTCGCGATGCCGCCGTTGGTGGTATTGCCCGAGGCGATCGCGGCCAGTACCGAGTGGTAGAGCGCGGGGTCCCGGATATCGGGCTCTTCCGCCAGCAGATACCTCGCTTCGCGAAACAGCGGGCTCTGCCGGTTCAGTACGGTGCGCACGACCCATGCGTCGAAATCGGCGAGGCCGTCCGGGGCGTCCGAGCCGGTGAACTCCTCCCGGTACGCGGGGGTGCCCCCGACGACCATGTGCACGAGCAGCGCGAGTCTCGGATCGGTCAGTCCCCAGAACTCGGCGGCGTCCCGGTAGGAGAAGGGCTGGACAACCAGTTCGAGTCCGGCCCGGCCGCGCAGCGGCGCCTGGCCGGCCAGTAGCCCGCCCATCACCGACATCGCCGAACCGCACAGCAGTAGCCGCGCGGAGCTGCCCCGCCCGCTGCCGCCGGGGCCGAGTTCGCGTTGAATGATCGAGGGCAGTGACGGCGAGGCGCGAGCGAGGAAGGGGAACTCGTCGATGACGACGGGGGTCGGCTTCCCGGTGAACTGACGGAACAGGAACGCTATCGCGTCGTTCCAGTCTCGGAACGGATACTCGACGGGCGCCCGGGCGTGTCGAACCAGCGCGTCGGCGAACATCCTCAAGGACTCGGCTTCGGTGGCCTCGGTGGCGGCGAAGTACAGTCCACCGGCGGCCTCCGCCGCGGCTTGAAG
The DNA here is from genome assembly GCF_000504285.1 of Actinospica robiniae DSM 44927. NCBI lineage: Bacteria > Bacillati > Actinomycetota > Actinomycetes > Catenulisporales > Actinospicaceae > Actinospica > Actinospica robiniae. The sequence continues at coordinate 6,534,857 of NZ_KI632511.1, forward strand.
CAGAAAGCTCTTGCCCTGACGGCGGCGTCCGCTGATCACTCCCAGCGTGGCGTTCGGCCCGGTGCGCTCGATGAACGAGGATAGCCCCTGCCATTCCTGGTCTCGATCGAAGATGTGGGTCGGCTTGAGCACGGCGCCTCCAGCAGCATGGCTTGAGCATGTATCACTGAAGTATAGTGCACTGAAGTACGGTTCAGTGCACTTACCGTAGGTCTTGGCATACCCGCGGTAGCGGCAGTGAGAGGCGGCTTGGCCGTTGACGATCTCGCTCATGGCGCCCTCGACTCGGCGCGGGAGCCGTAGGTGCGCAGCCACTGCGGATCTTTCTTGCTGTGCCGCACGAGCTGCGCGGTAGCTGCAGTTTGCCACGCATAAGTTCGTACGCACGGCAGCGCATAAGCCCATCGGGCGGCTCGAACGATCAGCGGCCGGCTGCCGTCTCCTCGCGGTGTCAGCCACCGTACAAGTGGTTCAGCCCGATCAGGAGCACGTCATCGCGTGCCGCCGCGGCCGCGTGGAGGTTGCGGTCGAAGCCGTGGAGGGAGAAGAGTGCGAGTTTCGTGTCGCGCACGTCGTGTCCTTGCTCGCCGATCAGGGTCCGGATGCGGTCCAGTCGGTCGAGGTCGGCGGGTCCTCTCGGGCTGAGGGTGGCCTTGGCCTCGCCGAGCAGAGTGATGCGGGCGTGGGGGCTGCGTGGTCGTTCGCCCGGCGCGAGCGCGAGGACGTCTACCTCGTGCTTGGTGCGCGTCTTGGCGTCGGAGATCTCGGCGGAGCCGACCGGGCCGATCTCGAGGCCGTCGGTTTCGTCGCGGGCGTAGCGGCGGGTCCAGACCCGGGTGAGTTCCTCGAAGTGGGGGCCGAGGATCTTCGCGTGGAAGGTGGGGCGGCCGGCGGACCAGGCGTCGGCCGCGCGCCCGTCCTCGATGAGCGGGGCGTAGGGCAGGGTGATCAGCTGGTTGAACCGCACGATGGGGTCGGTCAGGGTGAGGGTGGGTTTGCGGGGCCGGAGTATGTCCTCGGAGCGGGTGACGTAGCCGGTGGATTCGAGGACGTCGAGGGGGTGGGTCATCGCGCCGCGCTCGCGCCCGATCAAGCTGCCGATGCTGCTGGCGGTGCTGGCGCCGGAGGCCATGGCGCCGAGGATGTCGTAGTAGAGCGAGCGATGGGTGATCCTCGGGTCTTCGCGCAGCAGATACTCGGCCTCCGCGCGGCTGTAGAGCGCGAGGGTGGGATCGAGCACGGTGCGCTGGACCCAGCCGGGGAATTCCGCCTCGCTCTGGGGAACCGGGGCGTCGGCGAGGGCGCGGTAGCCGGGGGCTCCGCCCAGAACGCTGTGGACGAGCAGCGCTGTGTGCGGGTCCTCGATCTGCCACATCCGGCGGGCGTCGCGGTAGTCGAACGCGGCCAGGCGCAGGTCGAGGACCGCGCGGCCACGCAGCGGCTTGGTACCGGAGAGCAGCTCGCTCATCACACTCATCGCCGATCCGCACAGGATCAGCCGACCCCCGGGCGCGTCGGGCTGGCCGGTCGTCCTATTTCTTGACAGGGGCGATGTTGCCTTCGGCGTGAAGGTTCTCGCGCATGCCCCACGTACCGAGTGGGGTGAGTTCGATGGTCAGACCCGGTAGCTCGAGCATCTGCCAAGGTTCGGTGCCCTGTTCGACCAGCCGCTGGGCCGTGGCGCGGGTCTGTTCATCCAGCGCGGCCGGCATCGAGGTGTCCCAAGTGGCGCTGACCGCGCCGTGGCGCATCGCCGCGTGCAACCTGGCCCGGACACTGGTACTGATGAGCAGCCCGAGCAGCTTGTCGTCGTCGGCTCCTTCGAACTGCGAGTCGGCGAGCGTCTCGGAGATCAGATCGTCCCAGGCCAGTGGACGGGCGGCGATGTAGAGCGCTTCGAGTGTCCATGCGCTGATCGGTTCGAGCTCTTCGATGATCGGGTCGAGCTTCGCCAGGTGGCGGTCCCGGACGGGAGTGCGGTCGGGCCGCATGGCGCAGTCGAAGGCCTCGAGCCAGTACGACAGGATGTCGGCCGGGGAGGCTCCGCCGGAGAGCACGGCGGTCAACTCGCCGAGCCGCTCGCCTGCCGTGAGCTTGCCGTATCGGATCTCGACGCACTCCATGGCGTACGCGACCGGCAGTACCTCGGTTCCCAGCACCAGCTCCGAGCTGGGAGTTACGCAATGCTCTGTGATGAACTCGGCTGCGGTGGTCAGGTCCCGGTCGAGCAGTTCGCCCTTCTTGGTCACCGCGCGCCCCGGTCGCGCCCACTCGGCCAGCGCCGCCATGCGATGCAGGGTGAGGCTGCGGGCGGCGTGCACGGCGAGTTCGGTCTCAGGGCGCAGACGCACAGCCCGATAGGTCTGGGGCTGCGGAACCTGCAGTTGCGTAGGCAACTGTGCCGGGGCGAGCGTGTCTCGCTGGTCACGGCGTAGCGCGGCAACAATGCCGTCGCGGACGACGAAATAAGCGTCACGCAGTTCCGGTTGCCTGGTGAGAAGGGCCGCGAGCACGGTGTGGCGGTGCTGCTCGTCGGTCTCGTTGAACGCGGCGAACCAGTTCTGGGCGCCGGATTCGTCGCCGAGGGCGACACCGTCGGCCAGCATCGCCGTGTACAGGGTTTTGGCCATGCCCCACCGGGAGCGGTCGGCCATCGCGGGCGCCATCTTGTCCGCGGCCCGCGCGAGTTCCTTGAGCAGTGCCGGGATCTTCGTGCTGGCCGGGTGCAGCCTGCCGGTCTCGTCCAGGAAGCGCAGGAACGCCTCGAGCGCCTCGGCGCCGTGCTCGGCCAGAGTACCGGGGTCAGTCAACCGTTCCGGCGCTATGACGAGCAGCAGCGCGTGGACGTCGCCGCTGCGCCAGTAGGTCGGCTCTCGCGAGGTGCTGTAGTTTCTTCGCCCCGTCAGCAGGAACTGCGCGGGCTCGGCCAGTTCGCTGAGTCCCTTGTCCGAAAGCCAGACCTCGAAGCGGTCAAGAAGCTGCCGGGTTCGGTCGCGTCGCACTCTGTAACGGTATCAGGGCCGTCACGACGTGACAGGGTGATTCCAAGCAACGCCGGCTGCCCGCCGACCGGAGAAGGTCGGCGGACGGCAGCGGGCCGACGGCCACGGTCAGCCTTGCGGATGGGCTCTGCGCCAGGCGCCCCAGAGCTCTGGACGGATCGGGCCGTTCTCGGGCTGAGGCAGGCCGACCGTGTACGCCCATCTGCGCACCTTGGCTTCTTGAGCCGAATAGGCAACAGGGGCGCGACGAAGCGCACGGTTCCCAGCGCGGCCTTCGCCTTCTACGCGAGCGATGGCGGACGGCTCGTTCACCGCCCACTGGCGAGCGGCGGATAGGAATCGGTAGACCCACTCCTGTGCGAGGCCGCGGGTGGCGAGGAAGAGGATCGGCATACTCGGGTAGCGGATCTGCAACCGCGCGAGCTGGTCCGCGATCCGCGCTTCGCGTAGATATTCGAGGGCGAACAGCCGGCTGTAGTCCTCCTCGACGACCACGGCAGCGCGAGGTAGCACGGCGAGCTCGGCAAGCGCGTACTCCAGCCGCCGGTCGGCGAGAGAGCCGGCCAGGTCCGGCATCGACTTGCGCTCCACCGCCGCCACCAGTCGGCCGTCGTGCACGACGCCGTAGTCACCGCAGGCCAGCTTGTGCCGAACCGGGCGCACCGGCTGGTAGGCGAAGTCGTATCCGTCCTTCTCACGGGTGTCCACGATGATCTCGAGGTCCGTCATCCCGGCCGCGCTGCTGGCGGGCACGACCGTACGCTCCGGGTAGTGGCCGCGGGCCCGCGGGCTCTGCCAGAAGACCATCTCGCGGCCGCGGCAGGTGGTGAACACGAGTTGGGAGCGATTCTTCGTGGCCCGGTCCAGCACCAAGTCGATACTTGCTCCACGCCTCTCGCACGAGAGCACCCCACAACGGTCCACCAGCTCTGGAGACTTCGGCCAGCACCGCCGCGGTAGCGCACTGCAGTAAAGGCTGCGGGTCCTGGGCCAGAGTCCGGACGTGGCGAAGAGCAACCCTCCGTTCACGGGAACCAGAAGCAGGAACGGCAGGCTCGAGCTGGTGTTCGGGTTCACCGCCACCAGTATTTCCCGGCCCACCGTCGAGTCCACGTCGACACCCTAGGTGTGCCTCCCGACACTCTCCGATATGGGGATGAGGGGCACGCCAACATTGGGTTCTACATGGCAGCGTGTCGGGCATGGTTGCTTGGTGGACGACGGCGTGGACGGGCCGGATGCGGCGGGGTGGGCTCATTCGGGCGGTGCCGGCGAGCGGTGGAGGGCCACGCGAGGCGGCAATTGAAGATGGCGCCGTCGGCGGCCCTCTCGGCTCCCGGCGGGGCGAACAAGCCGGGCCGTCTCTCCCCGGCTGGCATGAGCCCTGCCCTGCTCCACGTGGATGACATGTCGGGATGCCTTCCGGACCACCGGCACGATGCATGTGACGCTTTACCGGCGGCTGCCATACGCATCCGCCTTGACCGATCAGGCGGTGAGCGCCTGCTGTGCCGCTCTAGCTGAGTGATGTGCTGGTGAAAGCATTCCGGACCGCTGATGCGCCGTCAGCGGATCAATCCTGGATCAGCTCCAGCATGGTTCAAGCCGCAACGGTGACGTTCGGAATCCGTGCGAGCGGCGTTCGAGCGTGCGCCGCGGAACAGGGCGGAATGAAATGGAATGGCGGGGATGATTGGCGGCGTGAGACTTGGACATACGGCTACCAAACGGATAGCCTAGCAGTAGGTGGCGGGTTAAACGGGTGTATCTCAGGACTCTTAATCAGCGGGTTCGGGGTTCAAGTCCCTGACGGCGCACAGTAACCGTACGGCCAGGTCGTGACCCACGACCTGGCCGTTTCGCATCCACCCGTCGACCCCGCCGCGCCGTCCAATGACCCGCCCTCACCCTCCCGGGCGACCCGGTGCGAGCGGAGTGCAGTGGATGCCGATCTTCGTGCCCTAAATCGCACCATCGAACCCTGAGGTGCCGGGATCCGCCGGTCCGTGCCCGGGCGCCCCTATGTGTGCCGCTTCATTACAGATGATCACGAACTGAAATCGGCTGTCCGGACCTCTTGGCGACGCGTGGTAGCCCGTGCCCTCAATCGGGGCCGAGTGGTGCGTCATCTCCTGGCCTGGCCTGGCCGGTTAGCCGCAGGTCGAACACGCAAGATGGCAGTATTCACTTCATGCGCTCCTGGGATGACCTGACCACCGCCGAACAGACGTTGATGCGTCGTGCCATATCCGGTTACCAGCTCGCCGGAATGGTCCAGAACTACGGCGCCGCGCTGCGCTGGTCCGGCGCCGAACACGCCCCCCTGCTGCGCAGCTTTACCCAGGACGAGCAGCGCTCGCTGGTGCCGCAACTCGCCGCCGTAGCGCTGGATCTTGCCACACACGGCCTGCTCGGCATCCACGAAGTCCACGGCCCCAGGCCTACGGGCTCCGACCGGCTTCTGACCGGCCAGGAGCTTCAAGAGGTCCTGGCCGAACCAGCCAACTGGCTCTGGACGTCCAGCCCGACCCGGCGCTTCAAACTCACCGCCCCACAGTCCGTGCGCGAGCATTGGTTCGACGACGCCCATCCCACCGCGGACACCAGCGACTTGCCCACGTGGACTGAACTGACCATCGCCCAACGCAAAGTCCTTGTCTGCGCGGCCGAGGCAAGTGGCATGCTCACCGGAGCGTTTGGCATCTGGGACGATCCGCCGGCCGGCCTCGACCCAGCCGAGCGCCTGACATGGGTCGACCGGCAACTCGCTGCGCTGATCCCCTTCGTGCGCAAGGGATGGATCGAGGTCTACCACTACCCTGACGCAGACAGTGACGCCTTAACTGTGATCCCGCTGGAAAACCTGAGCGCCTCGATGACCGACCCCGCTATCCGCCACGAGGGCGATAGCGACGACATGTTCGTCGGTGTCAGCTGCACCTTCACCTACACCGGGCTAGCCGTCTGGCGAAGCGGCTGGAGCAGCGCTTGGGCTGCACGCCTGAAGTTCGACTAACCCCGGTCTTTCACGAGAGGCGTGAGTTCGTGGTCTGATTCTGCTGGGCGCTGGCCGACTGGTGGGCCCGGCCGGAGGGTGTGCCGGGGTGCCGACGCGGCGGCCGGGTTCTTCCTGGTTCCTTCGGGTCGCGGTCTGCGAGGTCGTTGTGGCGGGCTCAGCAGGTGTGGGGCCGGGGCAGGGCGGCGAGGCGTTCGAAGGCCTGCGCCAGTTGTTTCGCCCAGGGCCAGTGCTCGGCGATCCGTAGCCGGGTGCGTCTGGCGGATCTGGTGATGCGCGCTGCGACGTGCAGCAGCCGGTAGCGGATCTTCTTCGGCTCGGCGAGCGCGAGATCGCCCTCGAGCAGCAGCATCCTCATCCAGCAGGTCAGGTCGATCCCGGTCAGGGCGAGTTCGAGCCAGGCCTGGTTGATCGCGTATTCGCGGGACGGGAAGCGGCCGAACCCGCTGTCCTTGGCCGTGCGGATACGGTCTTCGACTCGGGCGTGTGCCCGGTGGCGTGCCTCGATCCAGGTCAAAGGCCCGTCGCCGAGCGGGGTGTCGGTGGCGATCACCTGGTGGCGCAGTCCCTCGATGGCGTCGAACAGGCTCAACTGCGCGCCGGGGTGCGGGCGCTCGCGCCGCACGAGGAACCGGGTGCCTTCGGGCAGGTTCGTGCCGTGGCCGTAGAGCAGCCCGGTCAGTTCGGCGACCTCGGCGCCGTCGCGCACCTGCCCGTCGGCCTCGAGTGCCGGGTACCACGCGGTGGCCGGCAGCTTCGCGATCGCCCGGCGGACCGGCTCGTCGATCGGCGCGCCGACCGAGAAGCGCACGTCCACGCCGCCGGCGCGCAGAGACCTGATGTGGGTGAGGAACGCCTGTGCGCATCCGGCGGTGTCCGTCCGCACCAGGATCGGGGTGCCATGCCGATGTGTATCCGGGATCTGCGCGAGGGCGAGATCGAGCACTTCGATGTGATCGGCCGCCGTGTTCGACCCGGCACGCCCGGGACGCAGGATGCCCGCGAGGGCCGCGCCGCTGTTGTCCAGAAAGCACAGCAGCGGGTGGTAGCCGAAGCTCCTCTTCCAGGTCGGGGTCGCGTTCTGCTTCTCGGAGTGGCAGATGACGATCGAGGCGTCGATATCGAGCACCAGCCCGGGTATGACCCGTCCGGCGGCTTCGGCCGGCGGCAGGTCGCCGCGCGTCTCGGCGCGCTGCGCCCACGCGAGCTCGCGCGCCGCCGCCCGGGCGCCGCGCAGCCGGGCGATCACCGCGGCGTCGATCGATTTCAGGACCCGCCAGGCCGTCGGGTCGGATGCCACCGGGCCGAACAGTTCCGCCTGTTCGCGCAGCACGGCGAGGTCGCTGATCGCCTCGCCGCCGTCCGCCGGCATCACCGCGAGATCCACCGCCACCCGCCCCGGCGCGTGCCCCCCGGCCCGCCGCCGCAGCGGGGCGAGCGCGTCGAGGAACCCGGCCTCCAGGCCCGTGACCTCGGCCACGTCCGCCAACAGCCGAGACCCGGCATGCCCGACCACACCCCGCCCATCGGACGAGACGACAAGACGCGGACGCGACGTAGCAGCCTTCACTTCGAAGGTGCTCCTTGCATTGGAACATGTGACCCTAGACAAGTCACATCTTCCCAGTTCAGGGGGCACTTTTGCATATCAGGACCACGATCCGGACGACGCTAATGAAGCGTCGAGGCTGACAGCCGAGCCGGTGCGACACGGCCCAAGGCGCATTCACCCAAGACTTTCTCCAGCTGCCTAGAGTGAGCCCCCTCACGCACTCGGGATCGTGTTGCCCCGACTGATCCACATCGCGCTGCGCGCCTGCGACCGCAACCACGCCCAGCATGCCGAGACCGACGAGATGGGGGCGTGGCTCGTGGCCGCCAGGGTAATCGACCGGGACGAGGCCGAACTGATCGGACGGCACCGGATCGAGCAGGTGACGCTACGCCAGCTGTGCTCCGAGCGGGGCTGGTATCCGATGCAGGGGAGCCGCAACCGGGCAAGTAGTGACGGGACTCGGACCGAGGGGTGCCATGGGCGCAGCCGTGCTGGCTCTTCGTCGGAATGTCTGCATCAACCGTCTGCGCTCGGAGATCCCGAGCCCGCAGGCGTCGGGATTCCCACCGGCGATCCCGCTGTGCTCGTCGGCGCAGGTGAGGCGATCAGCGGCTGCATGACGCCGGCGAGGCCCGGTGACATGCTCGGCGCGGGAGAGGCGTAACAGGTCTTCACCGAGAAGCCCAGCGTCCCTCCGTCAGTGTCGAACAGAATACTGAACGGCCCGACATTCACATACGCGCCGTCTTCCTGGTCTTGGTACACGGGTGTCCCGTAGCCCAGATGCGCGACGGCCGCGCCGACCGTCCGCAGTTCGGCCAGCGCATCCTTCGCGCTGATGGAACCGGGGGCAACGTAGTCGAGCGAGATGGCGCCATGCATTGCGTCTGTCTCGTCGCAGGACCCCTCCGCGTAGATGAACTGCGTGGTCGGCTTCTGATTTATGGCGAGGAGGATCTGGTTGATGTAGATCTCGCTCAGTTGAAATGCCTGTTCCCGCGTGGGCAGCGATCCAGTCCCTCCCGAGCCGGGAGGGTTCGCGCTGGCGCAGCCTGCGACGGTCCCCAAGCTGGCCATCACCGTGGCCACACAGCCTGCCATGAGCCGATGCCGCCTCGTGCGGCGAGTTGTTGAGCGCATCGTGTCGTCCGCTCGCGGGGTCGGGGCCTTGATTCCGGGCATGCTCAGGGCTGCGGGTCGGGGGTGCGCGGCGAGGTCGACGGGATCTGCGACGGCGCGCTCGGCAATGGGTTCGTGCGGGGCTGGGGCGGCAGGGCTGGGTGGACGAGTGTCACCTTGTTCTGCTGCCCCGAAATGATGTACGCGATGTTCGTCAGCGATGAGCCGCCGTCGGTGCCGTTTACGTTGTCGTCCTTGTCGTCGAAGTAGTCGCCGTGCTGCCACATGGGAGGGCCTCCCCCGGTGGAGTCCACGGTGAACTGGTTCGCGCCGAACGAAGGGTCCGTGGGGGCCGTGCCGAACCATCCACTGCCGGCGACGGGGTTGGCAGGCGCGCGTCCGGTCCAGACGTGTGAGGCGGGTATACCGAGCTGGCTCGCGTTGCTCGCTTCGACTCCCGGGCTGCCCACGAGCACGATGTTGTTGACCGGCAGGTGCGAGTGCTCGGCGGTGAGCCCAACTACGAGAGACCCGTAGCTGTGGCCGAGCAGGGTGAGGTGCCGATGTGGGGATTGACGACGCGGAGACTGTCGACGTAGGCGGTCAGGTTCGAGACCGCAGCTTGGGCGTCGCCCTCACCGAGGACCGCGGGGCTGAGGTTCATCGAGGCGCGATCGATTTCTCCGGTCGCCAGATCCGCTATGAGCTGGATCAGGCCGGCCGGCTCAGCAGACGAACCAATGGGGCGGGCCAGGTCGTCGCCTTCGATCGCGACCCGGTAGGTCGCGTCATCGCGCGGCACACGGACGAGGGTGCGACCACCTTCCAATTCGACGCCGCCGGTCGGCGACTGCGCCGGACCACCGCCTCCGGTGCGCTCAGCGAATGGGCATACGACCAGGCTGGAAGGGCCACGGCGCTCGAAACGCCCAGCGGCCGATCAGCTTTCACTACGACGCGCTCGGACGCGAAACCGGGCGGGTCATCGGTGCCACCGCGATCTCGCAGTCCTGGAACGAGGCGGGTCGCCTCACCGCACAAGCCCTCTGGCACATAGCCGAGGGCCAGCACCGACTATCAGCTCTCCACGTCGCGCACCTACCACTACGCCGTCGACGGCGCGCTGGAAGGCATCGACGATCAACAGTTCGGCCGGCAGCGCTACGAGCTCGACACCGCCCGCCGGGTCATCGCCGTGCACGCCTCGACCTGGAGCGAGCGCTACGCCTACAACGGGCTCGGCGACCTGGCATCCGCGGCGCACACAGCCTCGCGCGCCTCGCAGGAGAGCGACGCGGTAGTGCCAGACTACGAATATGCCGGCGGCCGTATCCGCCAGGCCGGGCGCACGACGTACGAGTACGACGGGCAAGGACGTCGTACCAAGGTCCGACGCCGAACGCTATCCGGCCAGGTGCGCGAATGGACCTACCGGTAGGACCCCGACGACCGGCTCACCCGGCTTACCGAACCAGGCGGCGCGATCTGGAGCTACGACTACGATCCGCTCGGTCGGCGGATCACTAAGCGGCAACTGGCCGCAACCGGCCAGGCCGCTCAGACCACCCGCTTCACCTGGGACGGAACCCGGCTGGCCGAGCAGGCCCGCGTCGAGGCCGACGGCACCCGCACCATCCTGACATGGGATTACGAGCCGGGCACGCATCGCGCGGCGACCCAACTGCAGCGCCGCTTGCAGCCCGCGGAGACCGAGGCCGGGACCGGCAGCGCGGGCGAGACGACGTTTCTCGCCCATTGTCGCCGACCTCCTCGGCACGCCCACCGAACTGCTCGCGTCCGACGGGACGATCGTCTGGCGGGCGAGCCTCACGCTCTGGGGCGAGCAGCGCGAGCGGGCCCCGGAGCCCGACGCGTGTCCGCTGCGCTTCCCGGGTCAATATCACGATACTGAGACAGGCTGGCACTACAACTACTTCCGGCACTATGACCCGCAGACCGCGCAGTACACCGGCCCCGACCCGCTCGGCCTCGAACCCGCGCCGAATCCCTACGCGTACGTCGGCAACCCGCTCATCGGCAGCGACCCGCTCGGTCTTGCCGAAAGTGCTTCGCTCGGCGGAAGCACGAACCCGTATCCCGACCGTGAGTCCGCCTATCCGGCGGCCCGGCAGCTCGCCGGCGTGCCCGAGGGGAAGGCTCCCGACCTCACCTGGCAGGTCGGTGGAGACGTGACGAAGCGTGGATCGAACGGATACTTCTGGTCGCCCGATCAAACGCATTGGGGCAACTTCGAGTAATACGAGATACCCGGAGTCGGATCGAGAGTCGTCGTCGAACACACCGACGACCCCGCCGGCTCGCACTTCCACGCCGGACAGCCCAAGAGCGACCCCAGCCGTATCGGGGTCGACTTCGGATGGGGCAGCGCCCGATCGACCGACGCCGGCTTCGAGCGGCATGGGAAGATCTACCGACCGGGCACCGACGACCACCATCTGTTCTACGAGGGAGGAAAGATGCCGGTGCGCAGCGAGGGATATGGCGGTGAATAGTCCCCCCGACCGGAATTCGGCACGCGCACGCCTCGAACGGTCTGGATTGGAGGTTCTCGGCGAGGCCGACTCGGCCGCCTCGTCGACAGCGGCCGCGCATGGCGGCTGGTCGCCGGCCTGGAGGCCACGGTACGCGTACCCATCCGAGGCGGAGACCTGGCACAACGGGTGGACGCGGCCTGGCTGGAGCAGGCGCGCGCCCACGGCGTCATCGGAGCCGACGGCACCTTCCTGATCGCCACCGGCTACGAGAAGCCCTGGCTCGAAGTCCGCCGGAGCGAGCACACCAGACTCGCGGCGAACCTCACCTCCGAGGCGAACCCGCACCCCGGCGAGGCGGAGTTCGTCACGCTTGCGCAGGACGGAAGCGTGCTGTGCGGTGTGACCACCGAGGAATACGATGTCTGGGTCATCGTGGACTCAGAGCACATCCACGAACCCGACCCCTCGCGCGCCCCGATCGACCCGGCCTCGGTGGATACCACCGGCATGCACCCGTTGAAGATCTTTAAGCTGTTCGGGCCGCACCGCATGCACCCTCCCTTCGAGGACGGCTGGGTCCTGCTCGGCTTCCATGCCACCGCTCGATACCTTGGTCAGATCCACCAACTTCCCGCATCGTTCGATGACGCGCAGGCGCGACGCTGGTCCGGTGATGCGCAACCAGTGCATGGCACGCCCATTCCGCTCTGTGCGGATCAGGCCGTCGCACTCGCTTCCGACTACGGCCTGCCGGTCCATGCCGCGGAGATCGCCTACTACCTCGAATACCAAACAGCCGCCTGCAAAGCCGACCAGAACTCGAAACGGCTGGCCCCTCTGTAGGGACGCCGGGTGGTGCCTGCCGCCAAACCCGAGGCCGACCGCGCGCCAGGCAGGGGAAGCGGTCGGGTGCGCGGATGAGTTGAGTACAGGGCTCTTCGTCTGGTCGAGGGCACGTAACCGACCCGGTGTGCTGCGCTCACGGCATCTCGGCCAGGAGAGCGTCGCGAGCAACGCTCGATGAGCCCAGATCATGCCCGGACCGGCTGCGCTGCGGCGTTCGAGCAGCGCGAGGTCTGGGTGTCGCGGCGACGCTGTTGTTCGTGTTCTGGGCTCTCGGAGACGTCATCCTCGGCGTGCTCTGGCTCATCACGCGTCGTCGTACCCGTACATGCCCGGTATGCGGAAACGGCGTCAAACGCGGAGTGACCCGGTGCCTCCACTGCGGATTCGACTTCGCCCGACAATTCGAGGGGCAGACCCCCGGCCCGCATACGTCTCAGCAGCAGGGGTGGGGCCAAAGCACTGGTCAAGGGCAGCCGCCCGCGTCGCAGAGAATGCCGGACTGGCGCCAGCGTCCGTAAACGCGGTCCGCATCAGCAGCCCGGAGATTCGCCCGGTCGCTGCGTAGAAGTGCGGATCGGTCCACGAGCCCAGTGGTCACGACGTCATGCGAGGCCTGATGGTCCGAGCGCGGCACATCCTTTCGCTTCGATGCCGTGAAGCGTCCGGGCGGACGGCGTCGGCACCGGCCTGCGCGAGCACCGTGGATCAGGTGGTGGGCCACGGCTTCGGGAGCTTCGTAGAACGTTTGCGAGCGGTGCGGAGCGTCCGCGCGGACACCGGGTCCTTAGAGTCTGGGGGCCGGCGGCACCGGTGGTGGCAGTCGGCGGGCGAGGACCAGGGTTTGCGCGGTGGTGCGGGCGCCGAGCCGGCAACGCAGTGCGGCCAGCCGGCGGTCTGCGGTACGGCGGCTCATGTGGAGTGCCGCCGCCGCAAGGCCGAGGCCGATGCCCGCGGCGAGCAGGTCCACCAGACGCTGCTCATCCGGGCTGAGGCCTGGTGTGGTGGGAGTGTCGGGCAGCCGGTGGTCGATCCGGCCCAGTCGGCGAAGATCGTCGCAGAACTCATCGAGCAGCGCCGGCGGGGCGACACCGTGCACGACCAAGCCGGCGCCCGCGACCGCGGCGAGCATCGCGGCGACGGCGTCGTCTCGGTCGGTCAGTACGCCGGTCGATACTCGACCGGCCGCCGCGCCGCGCCAGCCCTGCTGGATCGGCCAGCCGGCCGCGACGACTTGCGTGACCGCGGCGGTGAAGTCGGCTCGCGGGCCTTCGACCACTATCAGTGGCACCGTAGCCGGAGCTGTGGACGAACGTCCGCCGTCCAACAGACGTAGGGCCCCCCTCGCATCTGTCACCCCTTCACCTCCAGCCGTCGTTTGCGGCTCTGTGCGCCTCGACCGGTTGTCTGCCGGGTGGCCCACCTTGCTGTCCAGCGTGTTCCTCGTCGCGTCGCGCGTCCGGAGCCTGCTCTTGTCCCGGCTTCCCCTCCGCATTCTGCCGAGCGTGCAGCCGTGCGTACAGGCCGCCGCGCGCCAGCAGTTGCGCGTGTGTTCCGGACTCGGCGAGTGCGCCGCCGTCGAGCACGAAGATCCTGTCCGCGTGCCGGATGGTGGAGAGCCGATGCGCGATGGCGAGCGTCGTGCGCGCGCCGGCGCCCTCGGCGAGCGTGCGTTGCACCAGCTCCTCCGAGATGGAGTCGAGCGACGAGGTGGCTTCGTCCAATATGAGCACCCGCGGCCGCCGGACCAGTGCGCGGGCGATCGCCAGCCGCTGGCGTTCGCCGCCGGACATGCGGTGCCCGCGGGCGCCGACCACGGTGGCGTAGCCGTCCGGAAGCGCGGCGATCCGGTCGTGCAGGCCGACGGCGCGGGTCGCGGCGACCAGTTCGGCATCCGAGGCGCCAGGCCGGGCGTAGCGCAGGTTCTCCTCGATCGTCGCGTGCAGCAGGTACGTCTCCTGACTCACGAGGCAGACCGCACGGCGCAGGTCGAGCTGTCGCAATGTACGCAGATCTTTGCCGTCGAGCCGGACCGCCCCGGAGTTCGGGTCGTAGAGGCGTGCCGCGAGGGCGGCCAGGGTGCTCTTGCCCGCGCCGCTCGGCCCGACGATGGCGGTGAACGATCCCGGCTCCACCTCCAGCGAGAGCTCGCTCAGATGCCGGGCCGATTCGGAGCCGGCCCCGGCCGTGTACCGGAAGCAGACCTCGTGGAAGCTCAGCCCGCCGCGCACCTGTTGCGGGGCCAGGGCCGCGGCGTCGGGGCGGTCCTGCACCTGCGGAACCAGGTCCAGGTAATCGAAGATCCGGCGAAAGGCGACCATGGCGGACTGCGCCGCGGCGCCGGTGGCCATCAGTTGGCTGAGCGGGAAGAAGACGCGCGCCTGAAGGCTGGTCGCGGCGATCAGGGTGCCTGCGGTGAGCACGGCTCCGTCGCCGTGCGCCAGCAGCACCCCGGCGACCAGGTACACCGCAACCGGCAGAATCGACAGACAGGTCTGCACGATCCCGGCGAAGCTCTGCGCGCCGACGGCCTGGCGCGCCTGCAGCAGTCCGAGCGCGAGGCTGCGTTCCCGGTAGCGGGCCAGTTCGGCGTCCTGCCGGCCGAACAGCTTCGCCAGTTGCGCGCCGGAGAGCGAAAGGGTGTCCTGGGCGTGCGAGGACAGATCGGACTGCGCTTGCGCGATCTCCTCGGTCAGCATCCGCCGCCGGCGTCCGACCAGCCGGCTGACGGCCACGCAGCCGGGCACGGTCACGATGCTGACCAGCGCCAAGGGCCAGCACAGCAGCAGCAGTCCGGCCAGCGTGGACGCGACGAGGGCGAGGTTGCCGAGCGCGTCCGCGGCGCTGCGGCCGATCACGTCGCGCACCGCGTCGACATCGGAGGCCAGACGGGTCTGGATGTCCCCGTTGCGCCGGTCGGCGAAGAAGGAGACCGCTTGAGCCTGCAGGTGCGCGTAGAGATCGGACCGCAGCCGCTGCGCCACCTGGAGTCCGGTGCGATTGGCCAGCACGCTCTCGCTGACACTCAACGCACCGGAGGCCAGCGTGACCAGGGTGATCAGCGCCGCGTCGGCCAGCATCCGGGCTTGGTGCACGCCGCCGGCGCCGAACAGGCCGTGGTCGAACAGGTCTCGCACCAGGAGCGGGACGAGCGTGCCGAGACCGCCTGAGACGACGATCACCGCCGCGGTGCCCAGGATGGCCCGGCGATGCGGGCGCAGCAGACGCAGCGCGCGGCGGGCGGAACGGTCCGCAGGCGCGCCGGAAGGCTGCACATCGCAGGCTTGTGCCGCGGCGCCTGCCGCCGGGCCGGTCGTCGTTGTCACAGTGGTCGTCGTCGCACTGGTCGTGTTCGCCATCCGTGACGCACGGGTCGAAGGCATCACGGCACCCCCTCAGCTGTATCGGTTCCGGTTCGTGCATGTCGCCCCGTCTTCTCGCGTCCCCGCTACGGCCGGGGCGCCCCCGCTGCCGGGCCCCGGACGAGAGCCGCCTCGGCAAGGAAGTCGGCCATCATCGCGGTGAGTGGCAGTCCGCACATGCCCTCGATGAACAGGAACTGGCCCTGCGGGTTGACCTCCAGGAAGACGTAGCCTGTGGCGGTCAGCTTGAGGTCGAACACGCCCATGCTCAGTTCGAGAGCGTCCAGCAGCCGGCGCATCGCGGCGAGCGTCTCCGCGGGTAGCGTGTGCGCGGTCGCCGGGATGCCCAGGTTCGGCCGCCAGTCCAGGTCGCCGGACTCCAGCAGGGCTGCAGCGTCGTGCTCGCCGAACACGTGCGCCCGGATGTGGCGGCTGCCCGGGATGAGTTCCTGATAGATCGCGGGCGAGAGCCGCAGCGACGCGTCGTTCGCCAACAGCTCGGGCGTCACCTTCGCGGTGATCATCGGCGCCATCCCGGTGCCGCGCACCGGTTTGATGATCACTCGGCCGTCCAGCCCGGCGCAGAACGCGCGGATCGTCGATGGATCGTTGGACACCAGTGTGCGCGGTACGGCGAGTCCAGCGCCCGCGGCGGCCTGCAGTTGCCTGACCTTGTTCTCCGCTGTCCGCGACGCCTCGGGCCGGTCCACCCACGTGCCGGTGAAACGCGCCTGCATCGTGCCGAGCAGGGCGTCGCGACTGTCGTTGCGGATCAGGTCGAGGTGGGCCGCCTCGGTGACGCCCGGATAGTCGGCCTTCTTCGGGCAGTTGAGCCGCCGGAACCAGACCGCGGCCAGGTCGGCCACCGGGACCGACTCACCGTCACAGTCCGGGACCGACGCGGCCGGCGCGAAGCCGGCCGGTCCGTCGAGCTCGGGTGACCCGCCGCCGGCCCAGATCATCCCGGTACCCCGGTTGAGCCGGTCCGCCTCGACGATACGGCAGGCGATGCCGTGCCGCCGGGCCAGATCGCGGCGTACCGCGTACGCGTGGAGATCGTGCTCGTGGGTGATGACCGCGACCTGGGTCGCCCTGGACGTGCTGCTCATGAACGCGACCTCCTTCATCTCAGTGACCTGTCTTTCGCCGATCACCGACCCCTGCGATGCCGTTCGTCCATCGCAGGGGTCGGTGACGGCCGTTCCTCGCCGGCTCGCGTCTTGTTGCGCGCGAGGCACGGCGGCATAATCAGCCGATGAAGTCGCTGTCGTCCCAGCCGTTGCCGCTGCCGCTGATCGTCTCGCCGCGGACCCACTGCTTGGCCTCGGCGGTCGGCTCGAGGTCGAGGTTGAGCGAGGCGACCAGCTCGCGCTCCCACGCGACGAGGTCGGCGGCCTCCCCGGCCTGGTACTCGGCGGGCTGGGCGGCGAACACCGCCGGGCGTATGGTAGTGCCCTGTGTCATATCGGACTCCTCTCGAAGGCTTCGGGGCCCGGTGTTCCGGCCCCCGGCGGGAGAACGAGTTCCCTCCCCCGATGACGAAAATAGGGCGGCGTCCGTGGCGCGACATCCGGGATTTGCGCCATGTCGGCCACGGCCGGCCGCGGCAGCCCGCACAGCAGCCCCGGTGAGCGATCGATGACACTCGTCGGCCGGCATGCCGAGCTCGCCCGGTTGGATCAGGCGTTGAGCGGCAGGCTGCCGTGCGCCGTCGTGCTCTACGGCGAACCGGGTGTCGGCAAGACCGCGCTGCTGGCGCAGGCCGCGCGAACGGTGACGGAACCGGTGTTCGTCGGGGGCGCCTTCTCGACGCTGGCGTGGATGCCGCTGCTGCCGTTGCGCCGTGCGCTCAGCCGGGGCGCGGGAGTGAAACGGGGCGTGGCAGGCACACCAGGCATGGCGGGCACCGCGGTGTCAGAGGCAGACGACTTCGACGGCGACGCGGTCTTCGTGGCGCACCGGGTCTGCGACATGGTCGGCGCGGGGCTGCTGGTCCTCGACGATGTCCACTGGGCCGATCCCGCGACGCTCGAGGTCCTGCCTTCCCTGGTCGGGCGGATACGGATGCTGACGGCGGTGCGGCGCGGTGGCGCGGGCGCGCCGGTGCTCGAGCGGTTGGCCGGCGCCGGGTTCGACCAGCTCGATCTGGCGCCGCTTTCGGCCGGTGACGCCGAGGCGCTGGCGCTGCGTCTGCGTGCGGACCTGACGCGGCATTCGGCCCGCAGCATCGTCGTGCGCAGCGGCGGCAACCCTCTGCTGATCGAGGAATTGGTGGCGAGTGTCGGCCACGGCGGCGTACCGGGGACGGGCGAATCGACAGGCTCGGCGGACTCGACCGGCGCGATATATCCGGACGCTCACGTGGCCGGCTCCGTCCGATCGAGCGGCGACGACCGTCGCATCGGCGACGGCTCGACTCATCCGGCCCCCCTGGCCCACCCGGGGGATACGCCTCCCTTGGGCGGCAGTCTCCGGCGCGCCGTCACCGCGCGCCTGCGGACGCTGAGCGCGTCGGCACGCGAAGCCATGGCGCTGCTCGCTCTGGCCGGTCACGCGCTGCCGGCAGCCGAACTCGGCGGCGCCGACGTGGAGCTGGCCGCAGCCGGATTGGTCGTGGCCGGAGCCGACGGCATGTCGGTCCGGCACGCTCTGCTCGGCGAGGTCGCCGCCGAGCTGCTCGATCCGGCGGACCGGCGGGCGCTGCACGGGCGGCTGGCCGACCGCGCCGCCGGGCCCGCCGAGGCCGCCCGTCACCGGCTGGCCGCCGGAGACCGGGCCGCGGCGTTCCGCGCCGCCAGCGCCGCAGCGGCACAAGCGACCACCCCTGGAGAACGGGCTGACCACTTGTTGCTCGCCGCGCGCTGCGCCGACGGGCCGGGCGAGGCGGACCTGCGGTTGCACGCGGCAGAACAGCTGGCCGCCGCGGGCCGGCACGCCGCGGTGGCCGAGCTGCTCACGGACATGCCCGCGCAGCCACAGCTCCAAGCCCGGGCGGCACTGGTGCTGTCCCGGGCGCTGTGGGAGACCAACGACCCCGAGGCATGCGACCGCGCGGTACTCGATGGGTTGGAGTGGCTCAGGCCCGGCACGATCGCAGCCGATCGCTCAGGAGCGATCACCGACTTCGACGACGATCCCGACTTCGCCCCTTCGCCCGTCGAGGTCGCGCTCCGCGTCGAGCACGCACGCAACCGGCTCTTCGTCCACGGCGACGCGCAAGCCGCGCTGCCGCTGGCCCGAGCCGCGCTCGCCCTCACCCGGGGTGCCGAGATGTATGAGGCCAGAGCGCTGTACGTCCTCGGCTCGGTCGAGTGGATCCTGAACGACCCGCAGTGGGAGCCGCACCTGACCGAGGCGATGCGCAAGGCACGCGCCGGCGCCGATGTGGACACCGAGTGCAGGGCTGCCAACAATCTCGTCTCGGCACACGAGAGCTGCGGAGACCCGGCCGTCGCACGCCGGATCGGCGAGCAGATGATGATGCGCACCCAGCGGCTGCGCATGTTCGAGTGGTCTCGGCAGTTCGAGGCGTTGGTGCTGAACCTCGCCATGCACGCCGGAGACTACGAGGCCGTACTCGACGCCGCTCCGAGGCTGCTGGCGGACCCGTTCGACCAGCTGCGCAACCGCGAGCAGATCCTCACCACGATCACCGTCTCCCTGGCCGACGTGGGCCGCGCGGACGAGGCACTGCACCTGCTCGACACCGTCCCGGCGGGGATCGCGCGCGACCGCTTCGGCGTCGGGCTCGTCAGCCTGGCCCGGATCGCAGTGCTCGGCGAAGCCGGACTGCCCGCCGCGGTGTTGGCGGAGACGCGCATCTTCCTGGACAGCGTGCAAGGTGACGGCGCCCGTCTCGCCTTCACCGCTCCGCTGATCGCGTGGGCCGCTTTACGCGCTCGGCGGCCGTTGCCCGAGCTCGGACTGCTGGACACCGGGGCCACGATGTTGCAGGCAGTCCCGCACGAATTGGCCGGGATCAGTGCGTTACGCCAAGCAGCGGGGCTCGACGTCGCCGCCGGCTCCGGCGGGACGTCCGACTCCGGGTCCGGGTTTGGCTCCGATTCCGACCGTGCCGCCACGGCCGCGCCCGCTGCCACCGACGTCGTCTCTGCTTACCGTGCCGCCGCGGCCTGCTTCGATGCCGCCGCCAAGTGCTGGGCCCCCTACCACCGCCGAGGCGAGCTCCGCTGCCTTTGGGCCGCCGCAGACGCCCTGCTGAGGGCGGGCGATACCGCAGAGGCGAAGGAGCGCCTGCTCTCGGTCGAGGACCGGGCCCGCGAACGCAGCATGATTCCGCTGTGCGGCCACATCGCCCGGTCGCTGCGCTCCGCGGGCGTCCGCCGCAGCGCACCGCGCGTTCCGCGCGAGCAGCAGCCGCCCTTCGTCGACGCGGCTCCGGGCACACGATCATCTGATTCCGCTGCGGCCTCCACGCTCACCTCGCGTGAGCGGGAAGCGCTGCGCTGCGCCGGCCGCGGTTTGTCCGACGCGGCGATCGGCGCGCAGCTGGGGGTGTCCGCGCGCACGGTGGAGACGCTGATCACGAACGCTCGTCGCAAACTCGGCGCGGCCAACCGTGCCCAGGCGGCCGCGATGCTCGCGGGAGACCCAGGGATATCGGAGGCCTTCGCCGACGGGGCTGGTTCGGTTTGAGTGAGCGACCGGTCAGGTTGCGGGTGCGTTGTGTCTCTAGCGGCGGGAATTGAAGCGCCGGGTGGGCCCGCTGCCCAGAAGCACTTCGATCTGGACGTACGAGGCCCCGGTGAGGCCGAGAGCCGAGCCGGTCTGGCCTCTCGGGGACGTGATGTCCACGGGACCTGCGCCCGTGACCTGGAACACGATGGGTGCGGCGGCGGTGCCGGACGAGGTGACGTCGACAGGGCCTGTTCGCGCTCGTCGTGCAGACAACAGTGGCGTACGCCGGGTTCGGTTCGTTGCCCTGTGGAGCGGCCCTCGGGCTGCTCGCCGCGTCGTGGTGAATGACCCCGGCCCGGCCCCGCGCCGCCGGTAGGCTCACCCTCATGGCCCGCCGCGCATCCCGGATCGCCCCCGGCGATATCGAATACGTCCCCACCAGCGCCGCCGAGCAGGTCGCGCACGCCGACGCTCTGCGCCGACACGGCCAAGATCACCCGGACCATCGCGCCCAGGACTTTGCCGAGGCCGCCGAATACTACGCTTTCGCGGGAGACCACGAGACGGCCGAGAACCTGTTCCGCGCAGCCCTGGCCGACGGCGGCCGCGTCGCAGGCAGCCTCCATGGCTACTACGCCGACTTCCTCTTCACCCGCGATCGGCCCGACGAGGCGCTCGCCCTGATCGAGACCGCGCGCAAAGCGCGCCCCGATGACCCAGACGTGTTCGTCATCATCGGCGAGACCCTCGACGAGCACGGCCACCACGAGCAGGCCGCCCGCTGGCTGACCACCGGCCTGGTCCGCTACTACGGCGACCTCGCCGAGATCACCGTAGACGACCTCGAAGACGACCCGGACGGCCAGATCATGGCCGCCGACCGCCTACGCGCCCGCCGCAACGCCGAACTCGCCCCCGACCACATCGACAACCTCATCGCAGCAATCATCGAGAACACCGACGAGCTCTGACGCCGGGGGGACCCGCAACAAGATCAGCGCCGGAACCGAAACTCGTGTCCGCCTACAGGTGGCCCGCCGGACCCCGGCGCTGACTGATGCGCTGGTCGAGATCGCTCTGTCTCCGGCCTGTCGTCCCGGATCGCGTCTGACGAGAAAGCTCGCCATGCCGTGCTCCCGTGACGTGCTGATCAGGCTGATCCGGGCATGACCTGTGCCGGAGAGCGGGTGCGGGCCGCCGCCCTGCTTCGGGCGAGCGCCGCGAACGTCGCGGGCATCACCGGAAGACTCAGCCCGGCATGCTGTGCTCGTGGTATCACCGCCAGCAGCGCCGCGATCAAGGCGCGGTCAGCCCAGTCCAGCTTCGGACGGGTGGTGCTGCGGCGTTCGAGCAGCGCGACATGGTGGCGCAGCAGAAGGATCTCGGCGTCCTTGCACGCCATGGACCGCCGCGACAGCCTCAACCACGTCGGCACACGCAGGGCCAGAAGGAACAGAAGGCGCAGGCACAGAGCCGATGATCTTCGCGGAGTCGATACCTGGGTCGCCACCTCCCATGTAGCTGACCTGCATGGATGCCATTATCGGCAATCGCAGGTTGGAGGCGGATTCTAGTTCGGCCGCAGTGGTCCCGGCGCTCCGCATGGCGCCGGCTTAGGCACTCGCTCTCGACGGCCGGTATGTGGAGCCGTCGAGGTCTGCGAGCAGGTCCTCGATGACGTGCTCTTCCTCGACCCGGACGGCGTGGGTGGAGATCGCTTCGCGCAACTGCGAATCCCATGAGGCGTCGCATGGCGCGCCGGTGTCCAGCCGGCTGCCGTGGCCGCGCCCGATCGCCTTGAGGTAGTCGTGGTGCGAGAAGCGCCAGGGTGCGGCGTCGATGAGGGCGAAGACGGAATTCGCGATGCGCAGGCCGCCCCAGTCGAAGTCCCCGTGGTAACGCAGGCACGCGCCGTGCTCGCACAGGGCGCGCAGGAGGGCTCGCGCGGCGACGGAGAGGTGGCCTTCGACGCAGACCAGCGCCGGGCAGTCCGGCCCCATCCGCTGGGCGGCTGCCTCGAGGACGGCGGGGTTCTCGCAGACGAACACCTCTCCCGCGCCGACACCGTACACGTCCGAGTCTGCGTCTGCGGCACCTTGGCGGATCTGGCGCAGGGTGAGAGCGAGGGGTTCGCCGTGTTCATGGGCGATCGCGAGGAGCGGTCCGAGGCTACCCGGGCTGCTTCCGTTGCCGGGTAGGCCGAGAGTGAGGACCCGCGAGGAGAGTTCGTCGAGGCTGACGCCGAGCTCCGCCCATTGTGCGCGGCGCTGTTCGGCCTTGGGCAGAACGAGCGCCTCGGGGTTGGGTGAGAGTGAGCGGGCCCAGTGCTCGGTGGCGGCGAGGACGAGTCTGCCCAGTGGCTGGTCGGTGTCCAGCGCGTGAGCGTCTCCGGTGGCGCGGGCGGCGAGGATGGGCAGTGATAGGCCGTCGGACGGGAGGTAGGCGAGGACTGCGGCGGTCTGCTCGGCGAGCGACCGCGCGGCGGACGGGTCGCCGCCGGCCAGCCGTTTGAGCGTGGCACGCGCGTGGGGCCGCCTCCACCAGCTCTCGAGGTAGGCGTTGGCGCAGGTAGCTGCCTCCAACGGCTCATTCGCGTACTGCCACGCCTGCGCGTCGGCGAGCGCCTTCGCCCTGTTGTCCGGTACGGGGCCGGTGAGTTCCTCCACTGCGGCGCGTAGGCCGTCGGGGTGGATGCCCGCGGTGCGCAGGAGGGCGTCGAGTTCCTCCATGCGCACGCTGAGCGAGGTGCCCCGGCTGGGGGCCCGGCCGAGCAGTGCGTCGATGGCGCGGCGCTGCGCGGGCGTGGCGGAAGCCAGCGTGAGACTGCCGATGAGCGGTCGTCCTTCGGCCGCGCGCTTGCGCACTCGCTCGATGAACCACGCTGTCTCCGGGGTACCCAGAACGCGGGTGAGGCGTGTTGCGTCCGTATGGTCGGAGGTCATGAGACAAGGGTCTCCTGCGTGTGGTTCGGTGCGCCGCCGGCTGAGTCAGGCTCGGCCGCACTGGCGAACGCGCCACCACGCGGTGCGCGGCGGCGTTCGCGCCCGTCCCAGATCCACGGGGTCACGAGAACGGCGTCGATGCCTTCGCGGCGCGAGAGCTGGGCGATGGCGATGCCGGGCACGGTCGGGTAGCAGGCCCATTCGCGCTCGCTGGTCATCACGACGTCGAGGTCGAAGGAGGCGAGCAGGCCCAGGCACTTGGCCCGCGAGTCGTCATCGACTCCTGCGAACGCCTCGTCGAGTGCGATCAGGCGCGGCGCGCTGGCGCGCCCGGAGGAGTAGTGCGAGGACGCCGCGGCGAACAGCGGGATGGATACCGCGAGGACTCTCTCGCCGCCGGAGGCCGGTCCGGTGGCTGGGCGCCACTGGCCGTCCTGGCGGCGCTGGATGGCGAACTCGTGCCAGGCCCGGTAGTCCAAGGCCCGGGAGAGCTGGTCCGCCCACGAGTCGCCGGGGTGCTCCTCGCGGTCGGCGGCGATGCGCGCCTGAAGGAACTGCCCGACCAGGGCGCGGTCGGCCGGACTCCAGACGTCTGCGGATGTGCGCAGCAGCCTGCCGCGCACCGCTTCGAGCCCTTCGGGCGCGGCCTTGGCGGGGTTCCACTGGAACCGCAGAAGCATTCCGGTCGAGGTGGGGCGCTGTTCGAGATCCTTGTTCATCTCGAGCACCTGCTCTTCCGCGGCCGCGATCAGCTCTTGCAGCGCCCCGGCCACTTCGCCGACGAGATGGTTCTCGAGCAGCTCGCGCTCTCTGGCCGTCAGCAGCCGGCCGCGCTGCTCGACGTCTTCGGTGAGCGAGGCCGCGAGAGCGGGTACGTCCCGTGAGCGGCCTTGGTAGACCACGTCGACGTGCATGAGCCCGGCATGCGGGGTCATCCCGACGCTGTGTCCATGGCGTCCGAGCGCGTCGGTCAGGGTCTTGATCTCCTGGGCGACGCGCTGCTGGATCAGTTCCCAGGCGCGCTCGCCTTCGTCGGTCTCGTCGAGTTCCTGGTTGATGGAACGGGCCAGGGCGACCGCCGGCGTGGGCAGCCACTCCGCATCCGCGGCGGGATGTTCGAGATCGGGCAGCGCGGTGGCGAGCAACCCGGTACGGGTGAAATCGCGCAGGGCGCGCACCGCCGCATCGCGCTCGTCGACCGCGGCCCCGATCTGCCCGCGCAGCAGTTCGCGGCGTCCGTCGGCGCGCTCGCGCTCGCGCATCGCCTGGTCATACGTGTCGCGGGTCTCCTCCTCAGCTCGGTCTCGCTCCGCTCCCGCCACCTCGGCCTCGCGCAGGCGGCGGAAGAGTTCCTCCACACTGGCACCGATGGTTTCTTGGAGCACTCGGCGGCGTTCTTCGGCTCCCGCCGCCTCACGTGCGGCGCGATCGGCCTCATCCGTCGCGGTGACGAGGACTTCGGCTGCCGCCTGCGCCTCCGTCTGCGCGTCGTGGAGCTCACCGGCTGCCTCGGCCGCGGCCCGCGAGGCAGGCCAGAACGCTGCGAGCGCCGTGCGGTAGTCGTGTACCGCTTCCCGCACGTCGGCGAGGACGCCGCGCTGCGTCGGCAGTGCCGTGTCCCGTGCGAACTGCTCCGCCTCGGCCTCGGCGGCTTCGGCGGTCCGCTGGCGTTCGGCCGCGGCGCATTGCGTCTCCCCCGCGCGCTCGATCAAGGTGCGCAGCAGTTCGTTGCGCACCGTCAGGCGTGAGTGCGCGTCGCGCAGGGCCAGGTCGGAAGGCTGGGCATGCAGATGCTCGGTGAGAGCCCTGACGAGCGATTGTACGTGCTCGATGTCGCGCGCCGACTCGTCGAGCTCGGCTTGGATCTCCCAGCGCAGGCCTGCGAGTTCGGCCAGTTTGGCGCGGCGGGCCGCCTCGCGCGCGCCCTCTCCGATGTGGCATGCGGCTTCCTTGCTCCATCGGCCCCGCAGCACACCGAGGCGGTAGTGCCCGTCGACGCCGACCCAGGCGGGGTGATCCGACTCGTCCACGCCGATACAGGCGAGCAGGTACGTCACCGCTTCGTCGGTCAGCGCTGCGGCCGCCTGGTCGTCACGATCGATCACGGGGCGCAGCAGCCCGGTCAGACCTCCGTTCGGCGCGGGAGCGGCAGTGGCGGTCACCAGAGTGTCACCGGTTCCGAGGCCGTACAGCGTGCCGTCGGGGCTGAGCCAGGCATCGAGGATGCCTGCGGCCTCGAGCGCCGCTTCCAGCCCGGCGCGGTCCGCCTCACTCACATCGGCGGCGAAGTCGACCGCGTGCCAGAACGCCGCGCCCGGTCGGTCCACACGGGCCAGCGGATCGCGGGTATGGGACGGTGCGGGAGCCTGGTGGCCGCCCGCCTCGAGCCGCGCGATGTCAGCGGTGATCTGTGCGAGCTGCTCGGAAGCGGCGGCGCGCCGACGCTCGAGACCGCTCTCCCGCCTGGTCAGCTCGGCCGCAGCCCGCTGACAGGCCTCGCGGGCCGTGGTCGCGGCCGGGTCGGCGCCGTCGAGCGTCTCAGTCCACAGTTCCAGGCGGGCGAGGAGAGCTTCCGGCTCGGGCCGGCGCGTCGCCGGATGGGCATCGAACCACACGCGGTAGTCCTCGACCAGCTCCGCGCCGGCTTCGAGGATCAGGGCTTGAGCGGCGGCGGCCCGTTCTTGGCCGGCGACGCGTTCCTCGGCCGCGCGGGAAGCCTCACCTTTGGCGGCCCTGGCGCGCTCGTGCGCCCGATCGGCCTCGTCGAGCAGGGCTTCGAGGCCGGAGATCGCCTGGGTGCGGCGTGCCACAGCGCGCTCCCCGGCACGCTGAGCCTGCGGGTAGGGCGCGGCCTCCCGGTCGGCTTCGATCCGAACGGCGTCGTGGTCGATCCCTGAGCGCCCGGCGGAATCCTGCGCCCTCGCGTCGGCGTCCTCGAGAGCCGTGGCGTCACGCTCCCGCCGGATGTGCGCGGCCGCGACCCGGCGATTCCAGTTCTCCCCTTGGATACGAGCACGATCCCGCGCCGCTGTGCGGTCGGCGGCGACCTCGGCGAGAGTACGCGCGATTCCGCCCGCCTCCTCGAGGCCGCGCGCCGCGTCCATCTCGGGGCTGCGGTTGAGGGCGTCGTGGGCGGCGGACAGCCGTTCTCGCTCGGAGGCCAGTTCGCCGAGCCGGGACTTCGCCACTGCCAGCCGTTCGGTCGCCGCCTCGAAGGCGGTGTCCTCGTCACCGAGATCACGGCCGAGGTGCTCGTACTTGCTGTGCGCCAGGCGCAGCACGGCCGCCTGCCGCTTCGCGGCGGTACGCGCGTAGCGGCGGTAGTGGCGAAGGAAGAGTTCTGCCGCGCGGGCCGTCTCCTGCAGCCCGAGCAGCGCCTCGCGCTCCTCGTCCAGACCGCGGAAAGCCTCGGCGACCTCGGTGATCAGCCCCTGGTCGAGCGGCGGCAGGGCCTCGGTGAGCGCCTTGGAAAGCAGCTTCTCGTCAGGCCTCTTGGACAGCTGCGGCTGGCGCAGCTGGATCAGCAGCCCCACCAGGGCTTCATAGCGTTCTCGGCCGAGGCCGAACATCGCCTCGTCCACAGCACGCCGGTACTCGGTCGCGGTGTCGTAGACCAGGCCGCGGTCGCCGAGCGCGTCCTTGAGGCGCTCGCGAGTGGACGGGATACGGGTGGCGGACATCAGCGCCAACTCCGGGCCGACGCGGCGGTCGGTGACGAAGAACCAGTGCCGCGCGATGCCTTTGCCCTTGACCGCCTTGAGACCGCAGCCAACGGTGCAGTACAGCTCCCGGCCGTCCTCGTCGATGCGGCCGAATTCCAGCCAGGCGTATCCGGTCCGCTCGTCGTGCGGGTGCCTGCCGCCGAGCAGCAGGTTCCACTCCATCCGCTTCGCCCGGTCCCCGTCCGGCTCGACCCGGCTCGGCGTGAGCTCGCCGTCGAGCAGGAACGGCAGGGTCAGCGCGAGCACCTTCGACTTCCCGGTGCCGTTGTTGCCCCGCAGCAACAACCGTCCGTCGTGGAAGCGGAACTCCTCGTCGTCGTAGTAGAAGATGTCCACCAGTCCGGTGCGAAGCGGTTGCCAGCGCGGACGGATCGGACGGGGCAGATCAGAGTGCGAAGCGATCATCGGGAAGCGTCCTTGCGCATGGTCTTGGAACCGGATCTCACGACGCGCGGTGCGGCCAGGGCGTAGCGGTGGATTGCGGGCTTCGCGGCGAACAGCTCGCTTTCACCCTCACCTGATACCTCGACGAGGTCCAGTGCGACCAGCCGCCGCAATGCGGCATCCGCCAGATCGCCCGAGGCGGCCGGGTCCGTGGCGGACTTGCGCCAGTACTTCCCGTGTTCGCCGGCCAGCGAGCGCACCAGGCGTGCCGCCTCGAGGCGCGCGAGCGGTCGCGCGCTCCCGGCCAGGTGCGCGGCGATCAGCAGCGTGACATGCCCCTCGGTGCCCTGTTCCGGCATCCGCACATCGGTCAGCTCGTCCTGCGGATCGACCATCGCCACGCCCTCGGCCCGCAGTTCGGGCACCAGCCCGGTCAGGGCATGGATACGAGCCGCGATGGCTTGGCGCTGGCGAACCAGATAGTCGCGTTCGTCCTCGTCCAGTTCGGCGTAGTAGACGACGGGATCATCGAGCAGGCGCCGCGTGAGCCGATGCCGCAATCCGCGCAACCGAGACTCGTCGGTGTCCGGACGCGGCTCGAACGTGAGCTCGGCCAGGCGTCGCTCGAAGCCGGCGGCCGAGACGCTCGACGGGCTTCGCGTCGTAGCCAGCAGGCCGGAGAGCAGCTTGCGCTTGACGTCGTAGAGCACGTCGTTCTCGGCCTGCGCGACGAACCCCTCCTCGTCGCCGTGAACCCGATCGAGCACACCGAACTCCAGCAGCAACCGCACGACGGCGACAAGGTCGGAGCGCTCCTCCCGGCGCTCCAACCGGAACTCGACACCCGCGTCGGCCAGTGCCGGATCCGCCACGCCCGTGATCACCCCGTCGGCGAGCCGGCCCAAGGTGATCTGGCTGTCCGCCCGTTCCAGCACCGCGAGCGCCAGGCACAGCAGAACGTAGCGACGGCGGGTGAACGGAGCCTTCGTCTTCGGGGCTACCGCGGGCCTGGTCGCGTCGTCCAGCCGCGCCGGGGTCTTGAGCAGGCGCGCGCTCTGCACGTCCACGACCAGCCGCCAGCCCGTCTCCGCGGCGAACCACGCCGTCAGTTCCGCAGCATACTTGCGTGCCAGGCGGAACTCCTCGCCCCCGGGCCTGAGCAGAGGCCGAGCCAGCAGCGCGCGTGCCGCCGTAGCGCGCTCGGCCTGGGCATCGGCGAGGAGCGAGGCAGCCCTCGGATCGACATCGGTATCGGCTTCGAGGAGGCCGTCGCCCGTCAGATCGTCGATCGTCACCGGACACCTCCGGCGCGGGCCAGGTCCACGATCTCGATGATGTGCTCTGGCCCCGACAGAACCCCGTCCTGCGTCGGGATCTCGACGATCGTCGAGGCGTCCACGAGCTTCAGGCGCACCTCCATGGTGCCGTCTCCGGTGGTGGCCGAGCACTCCGCCTCACCGGGTATCCGCGCCGCCAGAGCGTCCCCGAGCACGGCCAGGAACAGCCGAAACGCCTGCCGATCCAGCCCTTCCGGCCCGCCGAGCTCGGACAACAGCGTCGGCCCGTCGGTGGCCAGCCGCGACCTGGCCGAGGCCGTCTGCGCCGCCTCGGCCTCGGCCTGCTCGGCCAGCAAGACCCGCGCCGCGGACCGGTCCGCGACCTTGTTCGGGGAGCCGCGCCGCTCATACGAGCCGGTCTCCCGCAACCGAGGGCTGATCAGCAACGGCGGCGCCTGCTCCCACGGCGTGCCCGGCGAAGGCGGCTGCTGCGACCACAGTTCCTCCGTCTCCGCGTCCACGCTCAGATGCCGCGCCGGGGTGAGCGCGAACGCGGCCCGCCACAGCCGATGGGCGTCCTCGTCGGAGGGGGCCTCGGCGAAGAATCGCGCCAATGCGCGGAAATCCGCGGACCGGTCCACCCGCCCGCCGCGACGCTCGTTGAGCGCCGAGACCGTGTTCACCAGATTCGTGATCGCGCTCACCGCGCTCGCACGCAACAGCTTGGCCTGTGAAGGATGGTGCGCGTCGCGGGAGACGAACCAGTCCGTCAGGCCCCGCCAACGGTTCTCCCATCCCGCGAGTACGGCAGCGGGCGCGGCCGTGGCCGGAGCAGCTCCCGCGCCGGAGGCTGCTTCTGCGTCCTGCGCGCCGGACCCTTCACCATCCGGGACCGCGTCGGCGGCTTCGCGCTGCGCGGCGAGGGCGAGCAAGCGCGATACACCGGATGAATTCAACTGACCGAGCAGCTCCGCGATCTGCGCCCCGCGGTTGGCGAGATCGGCGATGAACCGCTCGATGTAGCCGATCAGCCGGTCCTTGTACGCGATGAACCCGTCCTCATCCCCGTCCTGGAAGTCGATGGTCCGCCGCAGCGAGGCCATGAACGCCTCCGCATTGTCGGCCAGCGAGGTGAACCTGTCGACGAGCCCGAGCAACGCGAGGTGCGCTTTCGCCGGGTCCGGGTCCGGGTTCAGCGAAAGCACGAGCAGAGCGGCGAGCTGCTCGACGATGTCCTCCAACGCCACCGCCTGCAACTGGCCGCGATGGCCCAGTGCCTGCTCGTACGCCACGATCGCCGCCACCGCGGCCTGCCCGTGCCGGGTGAGCTGGTAGAGATAGCGGGCGCGATGGAAATCCTCGACCGTCGTGACCCGCCCCGTGTCCGCGTCAGCGCGCAGATTGCCCCACGCCTCCAACTGCTCGAGAGCGCCTGAAACCGGCTCGATCGCGACTGCCGCGATGCCCGCGTCCCGGCGCAGCTCGGCGAGCACGTCCTCCGGCCGCAGATGCACGGTGAACCGCGCCCTCGCCTGGGCGAAGACACGCAGCACCTGGCTGTAGAGAGCGGCATTCGGGGTGCTGAGGTAGGCGAACGGCTGTGGCTCAGCTGTTGCGGCCGACGAAAGACGGGATGAGGCGCGGCTCATATTGTCACATTCTTCCGTATCGACGCGCCTGGCATGCCGTATTCCGCAGATCGGCGCCGAGGCGCTGTGGAACGGGGCGGGATTCGACCAGCACGGGTGTGTCCACGACTCGCAGCCGAGCGGATCAAGCTCGATTCACTTCTCCAGCGCCACAGGCCGGCCCTGAACGTACCTTCCCCCGCGCTACGGAAGCGTCAGGCCGGGTGAGAGCGTCGCGCCGCAGCCGCTGCGGCCGTGGTCCTGTTGCCAGGTCTCGGCCGGCAGGATCGTCGAGGCCGTCAAGGCCCGCGCTTGGGCGAGTAGCCCGGGGTCGGTCACGTCGGCTGCGCGGACCCAGTTGCCGCTGGCACCGCCGTCGTTGTCGAGCGGGAGGTAGCCGTTGGCGAGCAGCACTGATGATCGCAGGCCACTGGTATCGATCCACGAGCCGGCGACGTGGATGAACGTCGGGCGGGCCACGGTGAATACGTAGGTGCGCAGGGCGGCGGGTTTGCCGTGCTCGTAGTCGTCGGCGATCGCGGGGTCGGTCAGGCCGGCCAGATCGTACACGCGCAGGTCGCTGGTGAGCAGCGTGCCGCCGAGATCGGGAGTCAGCAGGCTGCCGTCGGTGACCCGCAGTATCCGGGCATACTGGTTGAACGGGGGGCCGTCGATGGCGACGACCTCGCACAGCGGTACGGTCGGATACCTCAGGAACCGGTGGAACTGCTTGCGATCGGCGAGATACCCGAAGGCGAGCGACAGCGCCAGCGCGCAGGCGATGACTCCGCGCATGCGGATACGCGAGCACTCCCAGAGCGAGACGACCGAGAGCGCCAGGGCGAAGGAACCGAGGACCCATACGGGCGTGGCGAAGCGGTAGAGCGGCATCCAGTCCGGGATGAGCACCGCGAAGGCGACGATGGCCAGCCCGAGTGGGACGAGCACCGGAACCAGGGCCCGCCGTTGGCGCTCGCCGAGACCGCAGGCCATGCCGATGCACGCGGTGCACACCAGTGCGGCCGGCCAGCCGATGAAGTGCAGCAGGTCCTGCCCGTGATTGAGGTCGAGCACCGTGGGAGTGCTCTGGCTCTTGGCGACGGCGGTGTTCGAGACCCATCCGCCGAACTCGGCGTGCCGCCAGAGCAGGAACGCACCGAACGGCACGGCGAACGTGAGACACGAAATGGCGACGGCTTTGACCGACTCCCGCCATCGCGTCCGCTCGGTGAGGAAGACCACGGTTACCGGGAAGACGGCGAGATAGATCAGCCCGTCCGGTCGGGTGAGAGCGGCGAGCAGGGCCAGCAGTCCCGCGCAGCTCGCGGTGCGGCGCGTGGTCAGCGTGCCGGAGGCCGTGGCGCAGACCATGAGGCTGGCCAGCGCGGCGAGCGTGAGCCCGTAGAGCGGGTTCTCCAGCCCCGAGAAGCACCAGGCGACCAGGGACATGTTGACCGCGAAGAGGCCGCCGACGAGCGCGGTCACGGCCCAGGCCCGCCGGGGCAGCACGGCCCGTGCCGCGAGGTTGACCGCGACGAGCATCCCGAAGACGCACGCGAGCGCCAGCAGCTTCGGATAAAGCACGACGTCGGCGATGCCGAACCAGGACCCGTGGTCGAATACCCCGAGCCAGCGCCCGATCACCAGCAGCGCCAGCCAGCTCGGGTCGGAATAACCCTCCACCGGCGTCGCGCCGGGCTGCTGCACGGGCCCGTGCCCTGTCGCGACACTGCGGGCGTAGGCGAATGTGACCCCGGCGTCGTCGACGATCCAACGGCCGAGCCGGGATGCCTGAAGCGCCACGGCCGCCGTGCCGGCCAGTACCGCGGCCTTCTCCGGCCAGTTGCGCAGCACCCGGTCGAGCACGGTCCGGCGTGACGGGGACAGGCTCTCGGGCCGCTCGGACGTGTCCGGGGCGACGGCAGTCTGAGCAGGCACCATGGGATGAGCCCCCCGGTCTTGACGCCAAGGATGCTAGTGGCCCGGATCTTGGCGGAGTCGTCTCAGTTTTCTTATGAGATGCGAGAAGAGGATATGAGAGAAGCGGCAGAGCGGTAAGCCCGCCACGGCCCCTGAGGCCATCGTTGCGTAACCATGACGATACTGGGGCGATTCTCGGAAATTTGCTCAGCGCGCCGGCGCCCGGACCATCGCCTTCGCGGCACAGCCCCCGGAAGCCCCACGGACTCCCGCCCTCGGGGATGGCTGTCGTGGACCCGCAAGATCAGCCGGATGCTTATGCGATCGAGGTGCACACCGAGAGCGGGCGCGTACAGAACCGCCCCGCCCCGCTTGAGTTGCGCACGCTTCTTTCGTCGCTGGGCTGCTCGGGCGGGCGCGACGCCGTGGTCGGGCCGATCACCTGGTGGAAGCGGTTGCCTGCAGCCTCCTGACAGTCACCTGACAGCCACCGCAGGCTTCGCCGCGGGTCTTCGTTGGCCGTTGCTGACCGATATCTACGAATCGGGTGCGTAAGCGGCTACGGTGTGTCATACTCGCCGCGGGAATCAGCATCCGTGGAAACAGTCCCACGGTATTCGCATCTGCGCACGTCCTGGGGAGGGGCGCCCGTGGAGGGCATCTCAGACCGCATCAACGCGGTCTTGGCAAACCGGCGCATCGTACAGCCGCTCATCGACGCCGAACTGGCCATGTGGGAGCGCATTCAAGACAGTCTGGGCGCCGTGCGCACCGCGCTCGCGGCGGCGCAGTCCTCCGAGGTGGAGCTGGCCGGGCTGGCCGACTTCGATGTGGACCGTCTCGCCCGACTCGCCGCGGACTCGATCGCCGCGCTGGCGTCGGTGCGGGCGCGGGTGAGCCGGCGCACCGTCAACATCGGCGTCAGCGGGCAAGCCCGCAACGGCAAGAGCACGCTCTTGCAGGCCTTGTCCGGGCTGGGCAACGAGCAGATTCCGGCGCGCGGCGGTGGCGCGGTGACGGCGGTGCGCAGCCGGATTCTGCATTCGGCGACGCAGCGCGAGGCGCTGTTGACGATGCACACCGAGGCGTCCTTCTGCACCGAGGTCTTGGCGCCGTATGCCGCGGCGCTCGGGCTGGAGGGCCGGCTGGACACGCTCGACAGCTTGGCGGGGTTCCGGTACGCCGACCATCTCGCGGTGATCCGGCAGCGGGAGGACTTCCCGGTGCTCGGCCCGATGCTCAAGCGGGTCCAGGAGATGGCGTCCGCGGTCAGCGGCTTCCGCCCGCTGTTGACCGGCGAGACCCGGCGGATAGACCTGGACGAGCTCTACCCCTGGGTCGCCTATCCGCCGGAGAGCACCCCCGACGCGGACCGCCGCTACCTCGCCGTGCGCGACGCGGTGATCTCCTGCCTCTTCCCGCTCGAGGAGGTGGTGCACTTGGGCCTGATCGATCTGCCGGGGCTCGGTGAGCTGCTGCCCAGCGCGGAGCAGCGGCATCTGTCCGGCCTGCAGAACGACGTCGACTTCGTGCTCGTGGTCAAGTGGCCCCGCGAGACCAACACCCTGTGGTCGCAGGCGGACGCTCGTTCGCTGGAGTTGATCGGGCAGGCTCGGGGAGCCGCCGGAGTGCGGGACTTCGCCGCGATCCTGATCAACACCGGCTTGTGCACGTCGGAGAATCTCAAGGCGGTCGAGGACGATGTCCTGCACCGGCTCAACGACGGCCAGGCGGACTCGGTCTACCGGGTGATCCGGGCGGACGCGGCCGACCGGGAGCAGGTGCGGGTCGACGTACTCGAAGTGCTGCTCGCCCACCTCGCCGAGGCCCTGCCGCGGATGGATGCCGCCGCGCTGGAGCAGGCTCGCGCGGTGTGCGCCGCGAACGCCGACCTGGTGCGGGTCGAGGTCGGCACGGCGCTGTCCGTGCTGCGCTCGGTGATCACGGCTACCCCCACCGAACTCCTGGTCGCGCGCGCCGACGGGCTGCGCACGGATCTGGCCGGGGCGCTGCGGCGGTGGGTTGACGGCTTGGCCGCTCGTGCCGCAGCCGACAGCACGTACGAAGACCACGAGTTCCTCGCCCGAGCCGAAGAGATCCGCGACGGTATCCGCGATTGGGTCATCGCGGGCTTCGGCGAGGGAGTCGAGAGCTGGGCGAATCGCGCTCTGGACAGGATGAACATCGACGCGAGCGCCGCTCCGTTCGCCGTGCAGTCGCTCAACTCCGTGCGCGTCGAGATCGCCGAGCAGTTCGCCGGCATCGACACCGTGCTCATGGCCCGGCGGGACGAGTTCTGGCAGGGGCTGGCGGACGCGCTGGCAAGCCGGCTGGCCCCGCTGCTGCCCGAAGGTGGCACGCCCGGGGAGGCGCTGCAGCGGCTCGCCGACCTGCTCGGCGACGCCGAGGACCCGTGCCCGACGCTGCGCCGGGCGCTCGAGTTCATCCTGGACGTGCGGCTGGACTACCGGACCCGCACGCTTCCCCGGTTGCGGCAGTCGCTCTACCCCCTGCAGGCCGAGTCCGCATCGGGTGACGAAGGCGCGCTGGCCCGGCTGCTGCCGGTCGCCCGCACTCAGGCGGGGGCCGAGGAGCTGCACCGGAGGATGGCGCAGTTGGCCCGGCAGACGGTCCACGATGCCAGCGGCATCCTGGTCGACGAACCCGCCATCATCGCTCAGGTCCTCTTCGCCTACGGCGAGCAGTTCGAGGACTCCTTCATCCGCTCGAAGGCGGCCGAGGCGGAGTTCCGCCGGGTCGCGGAGGCCTTCCGCGATCAGCTGTGGAGCCGGCAGGACAGCACGCCCGGCGGCGGCCTGGCCAACATGCGCATTCAACGCGTGCGCAAGTCGTTGGCCGACGTCAAGGCCGCCCTCGCCTCCGCTCCGACATCGTCCGCCGCCGTATCCGCCATACCCGCCGTATCCGCCGCATCGACGCCCCGAGCGGGCTGGGAAGGGGGCGCGTGATGACGCCCGCGTTCAAAGTCTCGGTCGTCGGCCCCTCCCGGGTGGGCAAGACCAGCCTGTTGACCGCCGTGTTCGCCGACACCGAGCTCAAACTCGCCGGCACCTCGCTCGAGGTCGTGCTCGACGAAGTGACGGAACGACGGGTGAACAAGCACAACAAGGAGCTGCGTTCGGCGATCGAGGCGAAGGAGTTCAGCGCGGCGGCCCTCGCCGGGACGAACACCATTGAGAACTACCAGATCGCGCTGCGCTCCGTGGACGATCCGGACCTGGTCGTGCCGTTCGACCTGCAGGACTACCCCGGCGGCTGGCTGGACCCGCAGAACCGGGCGGCGAACAACGTCGCCCCGGAGCGCTGGCGCCAGTGTGAGAGCCACATCCGCGGCAGCATCATGCTGCTGATCCCGATCGACGCCGCCGTTCTGATGGAGGCCCGGACCCCGTCACAGCGCGCCGCCGCGCTGAACCTGCTCGGCATCGTCGACGTCGAGAAGGTCGTGCGGATGTGGGTGAGGTCCCGCAATCTGGAAGAGAACTGCGACGAGCCCGCAGTGCTCATGTTCGTTCCGCTCAAGTGCGAGAAGTACTTCGACCCGCACCGCCCGGCGGACTCCGACGCGGCCGCGCTGACCGCGCGCGTGAAGGAGGCCTACGGCACCGTCACCGAGATCGTGCGGAAGGAAGCCACTCAACGGTCCGTGCGAGTCGTATATAACCCAGTGGATACTTACGGCTGCGTGGAGCTGTACGAGGGGCTCTGGAAGCAGGCCGGTGACGCGGCGGCGGGGCAACTCGATTTCACCGGGTACTACCACTTCCGGGGCAACCCGCCGACGGTCCAGGTCCGTGCGGCGGGCGTCGTGATGCAGGAGCTGTGCCGTTGCGTCCTGGCCGGCCAGGAGAACCTGGAGCGGCTGGCTCAGGCCGCGCATCAGGAGGATCACGACCGGTTGGCGGCCCGCCGCGCCGAGGCGAAGGGGTTCTGGGGAACGATCACGTTCTATATCAGCGGCGAGGCGGGCGAGAACGCGGCCGGGATGCAGGGCGCGCGTTCTGCCATCGGCACGGCCCAGCGGCGACGTTATCGGATGCACTCGGACATCGCCCGGCTCGCGCAGTTGGCCGACGACGCACGCACCCAGGATTGGACGGGGCGATGAGGGCTTACGTACAGACGCGAGGCACCGCCCGGCGCATGGACTATGCCTTCCTGGTGCGTCGACCGAAGGATCAGTGGTGGGACCGGCTGGCCGACGCCAGCGTGATCTTCACCGACGGCCTCGAAGTGGCGGTGAAGGGCGCAGGCGACGGCTGCGAGGTGATGATTTGCGGTGTGCCGTCGAAACGGCGGGACGCCGTGGGCACCGCGATCCGCTACACGCTGTTGCTGGAATTGGGCATCGCCGACAGCTCCCTCGCGGCGCCCTTGGTCCGGTGTGCGCTCGGCGACGCGAGTCGTGCGGATCTGGGAGCCGGCCTGGACGAGTTGTTCGACGCAGAGACGGTCGACCGGATCCTGAGCGCGCAAACCGCCGGGGATGAGGTTCTGCTCGACCGCGCGGGCGAGGCGGTCGCCGAGATCGTGAACAGAGCGGCGGCGGCGGAGTCGAACACGGCACGCGGTGGTGTTCCCGGGTCTCCATGGGCGGGCTCGGCGGAGGATGAGACCAGCGTCGACGCCTTCCTCGGCTACGTCGCCGAAGTGGCGCATGGCGGAAAGGGTCTGGCCTTCACCTCCCACGCGGTACAGAGCCTCGACCGTGCCCGGCAGGTGGCACAGCAGTTCGGGCCGGACCTCGTCCTGCTGGTCGCGGACGCGCCGTTCGAAGGAATCAAGCCCCTGGGAAAAGCGGAGGGGTCGGCGGACATCGAGAAGCCGGCCCCGATCAGTCGAGTCGGGATCCTGGGCTTGGCGCTCTGTGGCCTGATAGTGCTGCTGTTGATTATCTGGTGGGTACGTCGGGCCTGACCAGCCTTGGCTCGGCCGAGGTCAGGCTGACCGCTCGTGAACGCCACTGGTCCGGCACGGTGTATCTCGACCCGCCGCTGCTGTTCGGACGGGTCGTGGCGGACACAGGCGACCAGGAACTCCTCACCGGTTATTACGCCGTGCCGGCGCTGCCGAGCTGTCGGGCTTCCGGGTACGTCCCCTTGAAGACGCGGGTGCGCTGGCGGCTGGGAGAAAACGAAGTCCAGAAGAGTGTGATGGACACGGCGGCGGTGTGGCCGTTGATCGAGCAGGCGACGCTCTCCGCGTGGAGACGCCTCAGCGATCTGGACCGGCGCTCGCAGGGCGGCTCGGGGCGCTCGCCATCCGAATGGGCCGACGCGGCGGCGGCGTACATCGATCTCGGGCGGCTCGATCTGGCGGAGGCGGCCGTGCGAAATCTCGCCCGGGGAACGCTCCTCGAGCGATTCGGCGAGTTCCGGAACCCGCAGGTCCGCCGTCGCCTGATCGACCACTTCCGCCGGCTCGATTGGCTTGTCAGAGAGGACCCGGCGCTGACGCGAGCACTCGACGTACTAGGCCGATGAAGTCGCTTTCAACCCGAGCAGTGGGGGGAGGCGATCCGGGGCCGAGCCCCGTACTCAACGGTTATCGCCTTCGAGAACACGAGGATGCCCGTGACCGCAGACTTCGATCTCGCTCTGAGTACCGTCGCCCACTACCGTTGGGGCTCGCTGGCCGTATCTTTCGACCGCACGCGCATCCGCAACCGGGCCCTCGTCGACGCGGCAGGGCGTGAGCAGGATCTCGACTACACCGTCGAGAACACCACCGAAGCCGCGGAGGTCGTCGCCTTTCTCCATGAGCTCGTCCACTATGCGCAGGACCTGACCACAGGTGTCGGGCACTGGGACGACCAGCTGAGGCGGCGCTGGTTGCCCGAATGCCTGGTCAACCTGCGCGGGCCCGGCTCCCACCCGAGACCGGCCCTGCCGTTCGCCGAAGACTACGACGATGACGAGCAGCTGACGGGGGACGTGTCGTACACCCGGACGATCCATGAAGCATTCATCGGCGACCAACAGATCTTCCGGAGAGACAAATCGTTTCCGGCCGCACGCGCCCAAGCCATCGCCGACATGGTCAACCGGGATCTCGGCACCGACCACACTCCGGATCAGACGCTCAGCCTCCGGCCGGAGGCGTTGTTCGAGGGCGAGGCGGCCGCCACGGTCCAGAGCCTGATGCTCAAAGGGAAGATCGACACCAGTCGCAGGGGCGCCCTCGACGACGTCGCGAACCTGTGGGACTTCTACCGGCAGCCCGAGTCCTACCAGGCTTCCTTCCGGCTGTTCCTCTCCGCCTTCGACGCCCTGCCTGAAGACCCCGAGTGGCGGGCGGAGACCGCATTCGACTGGTTCACCACGCTCATCGACCTCGCCTGTGCGTACCCGGACCCGGACTGGCTCGCGCGACACCCCCGGGTGGAGCGCACACACTTCGAGCCCGGGGTGAAGTTCCTCCGCCTGACCCGTGCGATCACTGGAAACGCCCGAGCGATCGAGCGCGTCGTGGATGATGCGGAGGCAGTGGAGCGGATCCTGCTGGACGCGATGCCGTTCCGGTACCCAACGGCGCGGAAGGTCTATGCCGGCTGGGCGGATTGGTTCGACCGGAAGATCCGTACCGAGTCGGTCGGCGAGCCCGTACTCACCGTGCGCCGAGACAGCGCCCGCCGTCGCGCCGACGGGAATCCGATCCTGCCGACGAAGACGCCGATGCGCATGATCACCGCCCAGCTGCCGCTGATGATGTTCGACCGGCAGGGCCCGCATCAGACGTGGCACGGCGAGATGCTCGCGGACTCGGAGCGGCAGAGCGCCGTCCTCGCCGACAGCCTCTACGACTCCACTCTGGCAGAGCTCGTCGGCGCCATGGTGGAGACCGGTCGCTTTCGTTGCCCGCTCGGCCTGACTGGATTCTGCCGCTCCGCCCAGGACCGCTGCCGGAAGATCACCGACCTGCGGCAACTGCCGCCGCTCCCCGGCTGCCACGTGCGCGGCATGCTCGAAGCGAACGAGTTCCGCATCGCGACCACGGACCCTGCCACGCCGGGCGTCTGAGAGAGAAGAGGGTCACCATGTCTCAACTGCTTGACCGCGCCGCGATCGAGGATGAAATCGCCACCGTCGCCGCCGCATTGAGCGAGGACGACGACCTGGACGATGATGGTCAAGATCTTGGTATTCCGGGTGCCGAGACGATCCTGATTCTGGTCGCGAGCAAGCTCATCCTCCCGGTGTTCACCGGACTGATGGGCAAGGCGGCCGGTGCGAAGTACCGCGAACTTCGCACCCGCCGGGACATCGACGCTGCCATCGCGGAGCTTGACGGCGCACCCGTGGCAACCGCACACGAGGCCGTCGACCTCTCGGCGTTGCACCGGGAAGTGGTGGCCATGGCCGTGGCGGAGGGTGTCGATCCGCGGTTGGCCGAGGCAGTCGTCGGAAAGACGGTCTCCCGCCTGCACGAGCGATACTTCCGCGCCGAGTAGCGAGACGCGGGGTGCCCGGCGCCGGCGGGAACGACCCTTATCAACCCTCGCTGTCGACGCTTTCGTCCGAGCCGGAGCCGGTGCTGTCGGCGGTGGCAGCGCTGACGCGGTGGCGTCGGCCGAGCGCGATGAAGCCGCCCAGTGCGAGCACGGCGAGCAGGATCAGGCCCAGCGTGGCGGACGTGCTGAACCCGGAGGCTGCGGCCGTGTTCCGCACGGCGACGTCCTGAGCCCCGACCGCGCTGCTGGGGCTTGGGCCGGCTGCCACGACGGCCGTGCTCGGCTCGGATGCCGACGCGGCTGCGCTGGGGGTCGGCTTGGGCGTGCTGCTGCTCGGGGTCGACTTGGCCGACGTGCTGCTGTGTGTCGTGGCTCCCTTGACCGAGCTCGAGCTGCTGCCCGACGTGCTGCCCGACTTGCCGCTCGAGCTGCTGCTCGACGAACCGCCGCTGCCGCTGGAGCCGGCTACCGAGGATGGGCCGTCAAAGGCTGCGTCTACGTAGCCGTCGCCGTACGAGCTGAGTTCGCCGCCCAGCGAGCACCTGTCGGCATCGACATAGACATCGGCGCCGTAAGCGCCGTAGAGGTCACCCTTGGCGAAGGTGAAGCTGACCTCGATCTTGTGGGTGCCGGTCGTCAGCGTCCCGGCGGCCAGGTCGGGTCCCAGCCAATACGGATCGCCGCTTGCGGGAGTGGTCCATGACACCTGGGGATTGTGCCAAGCGCCGCCGTCGAGGCTCCATTCGATGTTCGGCAGCGGCGGCTGTTTCGTCGCTCCCTGCATCTCCGGGATGATCTGCGTGCGGATCTCGGCGCGGGGTATGACGCCGACTTTGTTCGTGATCACGGTCGTCGAGTACACCGTGTGGCCGGGCGTGGGGGTCTGGCTGTAGAACAGGTTGGTGTTCTGGGTCATCGAGATCTGACCGTCGGGGCCGCAGGTCGTGCTCGTGCTCGAACCGGCCGTGGGTGTGGCCGCGGCGGCGGCGCCTGCGGGTACGGTGCAGGCCAAGGCTGCCGAGGCTGCCGCACCGGCGACGACTGTTCGCAGCGACCGCCGCATGAGTCCCTCCCGAAGTCAATCGTCGTACAGACGATGGCGATGACACTGCCGCGGTCGATCTGCCGTGGCTTCAGGCCGGCCCGACCGCCGCTACTCGTGCCAGTCGTTTGCCAGACGTCGGAAGCACGACACGCGGTTGCCGTCGGCGAGCGGCACTGCCACGAAAGCGACGACGCCACGGGCCCCTCTTGCCGTGCTCTCGCATGCGTGAAAAACTTCTGATTCGCTACGTCGGACAGGGGTCAGGGCGCAGCCGAGGGGGAGAAACGGGTGAGTATAGAACTTCCGGGCGATGTCGTATGGGTCCTCGGCGTCCTCGGGTTCCAGTGGGTGAACATCGACGAGGACAAGGTCCGTTCGGCGGCGCAGTCGTATCGGACGCTGAGTTCGGACCTCTCCGCGGCCAAGGCGCGCGGGGACTCGGGGGCGCAGTCGCTCATCGAGGTCAACAAGGGGGAGGCGGTCGACGCCTTCGGCGCGGCGTGGGAGAAGCTTTCGAACTCGCACGTCAAGGATCTGATCACGGCCTGCGACGTGTTCGTCGACGTGCTCGAGGGGGTCGCGGTCGCCGTGGAGGTGGCCAAGGGGATCATCCTCGCCCAGGTGCTGATCGCGGCCGCGGCTTTCGCTGAGGCGGCGGCGACGGCGATCTTCACGCTGGGGCTTTCGGGGCTCGCCGATCTCGCGGTGACGCAGGGCATCAAGGAGCTCATTCGCGTCGCGCTCAAGGATCTGGAGCACGCGCTCATCCAGCAGGCGAAGATGGTGGCGGAGCAGGAGGTCCTCTCGGTCCTCGAGGCCGTCGCCTCGAACATCATCGACCAGGGGCTCGGCGACGCGCTCGGGGTGAGCCACGGCTTCAGCGTCGGGGCGGCCGCGAGCGCGGGTTGGCAGGCGGGCGTCGACAACGCGAAGGGTCTCGCGGCGGCTTACACGGATCCGACGTTCCTGGCCGAGGATGCCGCGGGGATGCTCGCCTCCTCGGCCGTCGGCGGAGTCCGCAGCAAGGTCGGCGGCGGCGGATCCGAGGAGACGCCGAGTGCGACCGCGAGCGCGAGTGCGGGTGAGGGCGAGTGAGCGGCGAGGTCTCGGCCACCGACACCGAGAACATGATCCAGAACGCCTCGACGATCGGCGGCGCTTCGGCGGACGCGGGCGAGGCGGTGAGCCAGCACATGTCGCGTCTCCAGAGCCTCGGCGACTTCCTGTCCAATGATCAGTACGGGCAGGTGTTCAAGGCGGTGTACGACCCCGTCAACGACACGACCGTGAAGGCGGGCAGCGCGGCCGGCCAGGCGCTGGCCGGCACGGCCGTCAACATCGGCAATCATGCGGCGCGCGTGATCGAGACCGACACCACGCTCGCGACCGAGATGCAGAAGCTGCACGACGAGTTTCCCAACGACTATCCGGTCGTGGTGGTCGGCAAGCAGGCCGATCTGCAGACTGCGCTCTCCGACAAGTACCCCGGGGCGGGCAAGTCGAGCGACGACAATCCGGGTCTGTTCGGAACCAAGCTCGAGGGCGATCCGACCGACACGGAGCTCGGTCGAGCCGTGGCCAAGGCGCGCGCGGCGAACGGCGACACCAGTGGCGTGAACTACGCGGCGTTCAAGTGCGTCGACGCCCAGGGGAACACCTTCGTGCTGGCGGGTCCGAGTGCGGGCATGCACTCGGAGAGGGTGGTCGGCATCCCGCTGATCGGCAGCGACGTCAACGTCACGGACATCTACTCCGAGCGCCAGCCCTGCGATCGCAACTCG
Source organism: Actinospica robiniae DSM 44927 (assembly GCF_000504285.1). Lineage (NCBI taxonomy): Bacteria > Bacillati > Actinomycetota > Actinomycetes > Catenulisporales > Actinospicaceae > Actinospica > Actinospica robiniae. The sequence goes on from NZ_KI632511.1 coordinate 6,577,057, forward strand.
AGCTTCTGCGCGACCTGGCTGCAGAAGTACTTCGGGACCTCCAACAACGGCCAAGCGCCGAATGTGACGTACAGCGAGCCGTACGAGACGACGAAGGACAACTATCCGGCGACGAAGTCGATCACCGAGCGGGCCAGGGGTTTGCTTGCCGGGAGCAAGGAGTGACCGATCGTATGATGGTGTCTGCCGCCGTCGACGACCAGGGCTGGAGCGCAAATGCCGAGTCATGACGAGGTTCGCGATCTGCTGTTCCGGGCTTTCGGGGAGTGGACGATCCGACGCTCCGAGCCGGCCTGGGCGACGCGCGCGGTCGCCGATGCGGATGCGCGCGGCTTCCTCACGGACGTCGGTCTGCCTGTGCAGGCTCTGAACCTGTTCAGCCTTGATCCGGCGTTCGGCGAGGCTCCGGTCACCTTGGCGGACCGCCTTTCCGACCTACCTCCGTCCGCCGGTGTCAGCACGACGATCCTGGACGCGTACGGCCAGCTGATCTACCTGGGCAGCCTGCCGGATCTGGGCGCCTTCCTCGATCCGGCGACCGGTCGGGTGCTCAGCTTCGTCAGCTGGTCGGACCCTCCGTTCGTGGTCAACGGCGGAATCGCCGAGTTCGCCTACTTCCTCGCCTACGTCGAGACGCACCGCCGAGCGAACGGTGTCCTGCTCGACGATCTGGAGACGGAGGAGGGTTATGAGGCAGCCGCGGTCGTCGCCGCGCATCTGATGGGCGTCGATCCCGCCGCGTTCGCGGATGCGGATGAGAACATCTGGCCGGTCTGGATGGACGACGGCTTCGCTATCGGCCTGTTCCAGGATTGGGCTTGGGACCACTACGCGGTCGAGTACTTCCTCAGCCGCGGAATCGACCCGACCGTGCGTGAACCGAGCCGGCCATTGCCGCGGCGGATGAACGGCTGGCCCGCGGCAGACGGCGGGGCCGAGGCGTGACCTCGCTCGCCGAAGCCCTCGCCGCGCAGTTCGGGGCGGCCGGGCTGCGTACATTCGATGCCGGGCGACTGGACGGCCTCACCGTTTCCGCGAGCGCGGCCGAGCTTCTGTCCGTCACCGGGCTCCCCGCCAGGGTCGGAACGTACTTCACGGCTGCCGGCCCGGGTGGCCCTCTGAGGATTGTCGCGGAGGACGGACAGCCGGCGTGGCTTCTGCTCGGGGGCGATCAGGGCGCGAGCCTGGCGGCGGATCTCGACGGTGCCGTCCATGCTCTGCTCCGGCCGTCCTGGGGGCGGTCACGGCCGGTGAACCGGAGCATCGAGCAGCTGGCGGCAAGCCTGGCGATGCTCGACCGCTACCTGCCCCTGCTCGCCGCCGCGGCGCAGAGCGAGCAGATCGGCCCGCTGTGGAACAAGCTTCGCAGTGCCCTGGCCTACATCGATCCGGACGCGCAGGCTGATCCGGAATGCTGGTGGGCGCTGGTGCTCGAGGACATCCGGCACGTCGTCAGCTTCCCCTTCAGCGCCGCCGCGAAGTTCGTGCGAGACGGGCAGGAACCCCAGGTGTTGACGGCGAGCGCCGTTCTCGGACTGCCGCATCCCGAGCTGCAGCTCGCCCGACGCCTCGCAGAGCTCGGGGTGGACCGGTCCTCCGTCACTGAGCTCTACACGGAACTCCAGGCCTGTCGGATGCCCGGGCACTACTGCGGGCTGCGGGCGGCCGTGGCGTTCCCGCGCGCGCAATACACCTACGCCTTCCCTTACGGGGAGGACGCCCAGGAGCGTCAGGAATCAGTGAACGCCGCAGCCCTGGCCGCCGCCACAGCTGCCACTGCCGCCACCGCCGCGGAAGCCGGCGATCGGTAGCCTCGCCGGACGGCCCGTTGTCGCACAGAGGGGAGGGAACATGTTGATGACCGGCACCGAAACAGTTGACGTGGATACGGCAGGCGGACACGCGATCGCGTGGCTTCGCGACCGCCGCAGCTCCCGGCTCCTGCTGTTGACCGGGCCTGAACAGAGCGCCCCGACGCTCTTGGCCGCGGTACTGGTAACGGCCGCCGCCGAACTGCCCGCCGACGCCCGGATCCATGCCCAGGCCTCCGCGCGCGGCCTGACCCCGCGTGTTCTGGCCTGGGTGCTGGCAGCGCAGCTCGGCCGGTGCGTTGCCGAACCAGGTGACCTCGCACGGCAACTGGCGGCCGACCGTCGGCCGGTCACGCTGCTGATAGCCGAACTCGACGCCGCCGTCCCCGGCCACGACGGTTTCGGCCGGGACGCGCTCCTCGACGAGGTTCTTCGCCCACTGCTCAGCCTCGAGCACGTGCGGCTCATTCTGGCCACCGGCAACGTGGCAGACGTCGCGCCCGAAGACGTACCGGCGACCATCCTGGCCGTCGAGCCGGAGCCGGACCCCGACCCCAACGCCAGCGCCGCTGAGCAATCTCAGCCGGAGCGACGTCGGGCGCTCGACGGAGTCGCGTCGGATCCGCGGATGCTACTGACCGCGCCGCCGGTCGATCTCGCCGTCGCGGCGGAGCTCGCCTGGCCGGATCTGGCGCCGGCAAGCCGGATGCAGTGGACGAGTTTCGGCCAAGCCGTCACGGTGGCTAGCCTCACCCAGCCCGAGCGCGCCGCTCTCTGGCACGCCGCAGCGGTCGCCACCGGCGACGACGCGCTCGCCACCGCCCTTTCCCCGTACCTGACGGGTGCGACGTTCACCGCTCGGTGGGCACGCTGGCGGCCCACCGAGGCCCCAGCCGAACTCGATGCCGGATCAGGTTGGATCGGACCGGTCCTCGCACTCGCGGCACCCCGCCGTTCCGATGACGGCCAAGTCCTTGCCGCCGACGCTCTCGGCCGCATGCATGCTCTGGATTCGGCGACCGGCAGCGAAAACGGTGTCCACGAGGCTCCGTCCCAGTCGAGTGGCGCGCTCGTCTGCATGGACACGGGAGCCCTGCTCGCGGTGAGTCCGGACGGGGCCGTGATCCTTCACGAGCAGACCGCAGCAGCCGAGGACGAGGGCCGGATCGCCGACATCCTCGCCCCCGACCGCTCGCCGGCCGCCCACATCCGCACTGCGGTGACGGCGCCGAGGGAGCAGATCACCACATCGGCCACCTCTCTGGCCGCAACCTCCGACGGCAACACCCTGGTCGTGGGGGATGCCGCCGGAGGCATTCACGTGTTCGACCTCGCCAGCCGCCGATTCACGTCACAGCTGCTGCAGCGGCACGTCGGACCGGTCACCACGGTGAGCGCGATCCGTATGGCGGACACCGGCGACCTCGCCATCATCTCCGGCGCGCGGGACGGCCGCTTGGAGCTGAGCACGTTCGGCGCCGGGCCGGGTGGTGGCACGGTCGCGCAGCGGGGCACACCGGTGACTGCTGTCAGTGCGTCGGAGTCCGCTTACGGACCGGTCGTCGCCTCGGCCTGGGCCGATGGCATGATCCTGCTTCACTCGCTCACCACTCGCCGACAGCTCGCCGCCATCCCACTCGGCTGGGCACCCACCTGCGTACTCGTCACCGGGGACGGGGCGATCATCGTCGGCGGGCCGATGGGCTTGCTCTGTCTTGATCTGCCGAGGCTGCCGGCTTAAAGCCCGTGCCGAGCGATCAGGGGGAGGAAGGTGGACGCGCCTGACGGAGCGGGCGTGCCCGCGGTGTTGCCGACGACCCAGAACCCGCCGCCGGGGATCGCTGCTGCGGCGTCGAGGCTGCTGCCTTCGGCGCTTACCGGGACCGGGGCGTTCACCCAGCCCGTGGGAGTACGGCGCAGCAGGTCCATCGTGTAGGTGGGCTGGGCCGGGGAGTAGGTGTCGCCGACGGCCCACTGGTCTTGGTCGGCCGTGGTCGTCAGCCCCATGAGTTCGCCCGGGCCGGCGGGCACGGCGGTGCTCGTCCACGTGTGGCCGTTCCAGTGCAGGGCCAGGGGAAGCCGGTTCTGGTCGGGGTCGTCACTCGCCTTGCCCCAGCCGACCACCCAGACGCTGTCCTGGCCTTGGATCTGCAGACCGGTGACGCGGTTGGTGGCGTCTCCGGTCGCGGGCTGGGTGGTGCGGGTCCAGGACGTCCCGTCCCAGTGCAGCAGGATGAGCTGCTCGGGCTGCGGGGAGTCCGCGAGGTCGCCGGTGTAGTCCGTGCCGGCCACCCAGACGTCGTCCGGGCCCTGCGCGTCCACGGCGTCGAGTGAGTACTGGGCGCCGAGGTCGGGAGTGGGCACCCTGGTCCACCGCCGGCCGTTCCAGTGGTCGATGAACGCGCGCATGTCCCCGGTGGCCGCGTCGTAGGTGGAGCCGGCCATCCAGGCGTCGTTCGGCCGGTCGGCCACGACGGCGCCGTTCTGCGGCTGCTGGGAGTTCGCCGGGACGGCGTAGGACACGATCGTCCAGCGCGTGCCGTCCCAGTGGATCAGCCCGCAGTCGGCGGAGGCCCAGACGTCCGCCGGGCTCGAAGCGGACATCGCGTTGATGCGGCCGAGGTCGGGCACGGTCACCTGATGCCAGGCGTTGCCGTCCCAGTGCAGCATCAGGGCGTCGAGCGTCCCGACGTTGATGCAGTCGCTCGATGCGCTGGGGGAGTTGCCGAAGTCGATGGTGAAACCGGCGGCCCACGCGTCGTCGCGGGCGGGGGCCACGACGGCGTCGAGGACGGCCGGCCCGGAGACGCCGGCGTCGTAGAGCTTCCATGCCGAGGAGCCGGCGGCCGGATCCGACGTGGTGGCGGCCGTGGCGGCCGTGGCGGCCAGCGGTCCGGCCGCGAGGGCCAGGCAGGAGAGCACGCTCGCCGCGACGGACCTGCGTAGGGTGAAGATTCGCCTGGTGAACACGGGTGATTCCTTCCGTTCAGTACGGTGGACCTTCCGCTCCTCATCACCCGAAGTCCCGCAGAAGGTTCGCAGGGCATTCATGCAGCGGTCCGCCGGGCCGCTCGCAGCACCCTGCGGAACTTCGGCCGTGAACCCGGATCCGCGATGCGGGTGATACCGGATGACCAGGTCGTCAACCCCCCTGTTCGAATGGAGCCGGAATGACAGCACCACCACGGGGCAGTGTGGACGCGGAACACGAGGTGGATGACGCGGCTCTGATCGAGCGGTCCTGGCGGGACGCCGAGGCGTTCGCAGGGCTCTACGACCGGCATGCCGCGCACATCCACCGCTACATCGCCCGAAGGCTCGGGATGGAACCGGCGGACGACCTCGTCGCCGAGACCTTCCTGGCCGCCTTCCGCCGACGCCGCAGCTACGACCCGAGCCGGAGCGACGCGCGCCCCTGGCTCTACGGGATCGCCGCCAACCTCGTCGGCAAGCACCGCCGGGCCGAGGTCCGGATGCTCCGGGCCCTGGCCCGGACCGGGGTGGATCCGGTCACCGAGGGCCACGCCGAGCGGGCCGATAGCCGGGTGGCCGCGGGCGCGGTCCGCCGGGAGCTGGCGGCGGCCCTCGCCCGGCTGTCCGCGGGCGACCGCGACGTGCTTCTGCTGATCGCCTGGGCCGACCTCTCCTACGAGGAGACCGCGACGGCGCTGCGGATACCGGTGGGGACGGTGCGATCCCGACTCAACCGCGCCCGGCGCAAGGTGCGTGCCGAACTCGGCGGCCAAGACCCCACTTCCCTGCGTGAGGAGCTCTCCCGATGAGTGAGATCGATGTGGTGCGCGAACTGCGCGCCGAGTCCGGGCTGTCCGGTCCGGAACGACTGGCCGCCGGGCGTGCCCGGCTGTCGGCGGCCATCGCCGAGGAGGCGGGCCGCAGTGTCCGGCGGACGGCCGGCAGGCAGCGGCTGTTCCTGAAGGTCGGCGTGGGGCTGCTCGCGACCGCGGCGGTGGCGGCCGTGCTGGCGGAGCCGGCGAAGGCTCCGCCCGCTCCGCCGGTGCACGAAGCGTCGAAGGGCCCGGACACTCCGCCGATGCAAGAGGCCGCCGCGGTGCAGCTGCTGGAGGCCGCCTCGGTGACCGTGGCCGCGCATACGGGCAGGGAGCCGGGGAATCACCAGTGGATCTACAGCCGGTCCGTCGACGCGGAGCAGGGGCAGCCGACCGTGACGGACGACGAGTGGATCACCTTCGACGGCAGCCAGAGCGCATACCTGGTCGACGGCAAGTTGACGCTGCACACGTCCCCTGCACTGCCTCCGGGCAGCGACACCTCACCACTGGGCCTGTACGAGCAAAACACCACCCTGGAGACCGCCTACAACGCGCTGGCGTCACTGCCTTCGGATCCTGAAGCGATACTCGCCGACATCCGTCCGTGGCTGACGAAGCTCGGTCCGGACACGGCAGAGCTGGACGGCTCCGGCTCCGCGACGGCCAAGGAACACATCGAGGAGTTCGACTACCTCTCCCAGCTGATCTGGAACGCGTACGCGGCCGCGCCCGGCAGTGCGCTGGCCGCGGTGTTCAAGACGATGGCCGCCATCCCCGGGATCACCGTCGAGCAGGGGGTGAAGGACGTCGTGGGGCGGCCTTCGGTGGGCGTGTCGAACAACGGCGGGACCGACGAGCTTCTGCTCGACCCGACGACGTACCAGGTGGTCGGCATGCGGGTACTGAGTCAGGTCCCGAAGGGGGACGCCAACGGGCCGGACGAGGCCACGGTGCGCGAGTCGCTGGCGTGGACGCAGGTCACCATGGTCTCCGAGCCGGGGCGGAAGTGAGCCGCGTGTCCGGCTGAGTCCGGCTGAATCAGGCCTCTGCCTGCTCGACCGCCTTGCGGACCTTCCCCAGCAGTTCGCGCAGCTGCCGGCGCTCTTCGGTGCTGAGAGTGCCGGTGGCCTCGGCGAGAGCCCGGGTGTCGATCGCCTCGGCCTGTTCGTAGTGCGCGCGGCCGGCGTCGGTGAGGGTCAGCAGGAACGCCCGGCGGTCGTCGGTGTGGCGGACGCGCTCCACCAGGCCGTCCTGTTCGAGGCTGTCGACGACCGTCGTGGTGGTCCGGGCGGCGACGCCGAGCAGCTCGCTCAGGTCGCGCATGCGCAGGGGGACGCCCTCGCGGGCGAGCATGCGCAGGGCGCGCAGGCGGGCCACCGAGGCGCTGATCGGGCGCAGCCTGCTCTCCGCGAAGGAACGCAACACGATCGTCGTGTCGAAGAGTTCGTCCACCAGGGCGTCGCTGCTCCCGTGACGCTGCCGTGACATCAGGTCGCTCCTTAATCCATTTTCTGAGCTCGCTCATAGTGAGTATACTCAGTAACCATGTCCGTCCGTGACACTTTGTCATCCCGCGCGCCCAGTCCGCTCCGCAACCAACGCGTCGTCGTCCCGATCATGGCGGTCTTCACCGTCTTCATGGTGATCGTGGACGGTGCGATCACCACCGTGGCGCTGCCGTCGCTCGGCCGCCAGTTCCACCTGTCCGCCGCCGCCCTGGACAGCGTCGTCGTGGTCTACCCCGTCTGCCTGGGCATGGTCATCCCGGCTTCGGCCTGGCTGCTCGAACGCCATGACGGGCGACGCGTGCTCCTGCTCGGCCTGGCCGTGTTCACCCTCGCTTCCGGGTTGTGCGGTGCCGCCGAGAACCTCCCGCAGCTGGTCGCCTTCCGCGCGCTGCAAGGCCTGGCGGCCGGGGCGCTGACCCCGGTCTCGCAGGGGCTCATGCTCCGGACCTTCACGCAGCGCGAGCAGATACGGCTGTCCCGGATCATGATCATCCCCCAGCAGCTCGCCCCGGCCGTCGCGCCGCTCGTCGGCGGTTCGCTCGTCGTGGCGTTCGACTGGCGCTGGGTCTTCTACGTGAACGTGCCCGTCGGTCTCGCTGCCGTCGCGTTCGGACTGGTCTTCCTCGGCGAGCACCGCGAGCATCGCGACACCCGGCTGGACGTCGTCGGGCTGGTACTCAGCGCCGCCGGGATGGGTTCACTGATGTACGGGGTCTGCGCCGGACCGGATCGAGGGTGGGCGACGCCGCTCGTTCTCGTCTCTTTGCTGTCCGGCGTCGTGCTGCTCGCCTTCGCCATCCTGCACCAGTTGCGCACGGACCAGCCCGCTCTCCGGCTCCGGCTCTTCACCGACCGGCTTTTCCGTAAGGCCTGCCTGGCCAACCTCGTCGGGCTGACCCCGACGATGGGCACGATGTTCCTGGTTCCGCTGTTCCTGCAGCAGTTGCAGGGGCGCGACGCCTTCGTCTCCGGCAGTACGACCTTCACCGAGGCCTTCGGCGTGCTGCTGACGATGCAGCTGGTCGGCGTCCTCTACCACCGGGTCGGCCCCGGACCGATCGTCGGGACCGGGCTGCTCGGCGTGGCCTTCGTCGAGCTGCTGTTCGCGACCTGCGACGCGCACACCGGGCTGTGGACGATACGGCTCTACATGTTCCTGCTCGGCGTGATGATGGGGGCGTTCTTCATGCCGGTCGGCGCCGCCTCGATCACCACGATCGACCGCGCCGACTCGGCCCAGGCCGCGACGCTCGGCTCGGTCGTCCGGCAGACCGGCAACGCGCTCGCGCCGACCGTGGTGGGCGCGGCTCTGGTCCTCGGCTCCAGCCACCGACGCAACACGACCGCCGGCGCGCTGCCGCCGGCATCCGCCTACCATGACGCGTTCCTCGTCCTCTTCGCGATCGCGCTGTTCGCTTCGCTCTACTCGTTCACCCTGGGTCGCACGCGCCAGATGCCGGAGGCCGAGATCCCCGGTCGGAAGGCCGCGCCGCCGGCCAGGGGGAGGTCGAGGCCGGCGTCGACGGCTTGCTGATATTGGCCTGAGGGGCCTGTCACGGTTCTGGCACGCCGGCGAGGAAGCCGTGCACGATCGTGTTGAACACCTTGGGCTGGGTGACCGGGAACGAGTGGCCCACGTGCGGCACGATCAGCGGCGTGGAGTTCGCGATCGCGTCGGCGATCGGCTGGGTGTCGGCGAGGCAGCCGCGGTCGCGTCGGCCGCAGAGCACGAGCGTGGGCGCCTGGATGCGGGGGAGGACGTCGGTCAGGTCCGTCCGCTCGACCTCGTCGACCATCCGCAGCAGCGCGGACCTGTTCGGCAGGTCGGAGAACACCTTCATCAGCCACCATCCGCGCCGGGAGCGGTAGAAGGCCATCTGGCGGCGTCCGGACTCGGCCGGCTTGACGTTCCCCGCGCAGAGGATCAGGCGCCTGATGCTCTCGGGGCGGTCAGCGGCGACCCTCGCGGCGACGAACGCGCCCATCGAATAGCCGCACAAGTGGGCTGGACCGACGCGTTCCACGAGCGCCGCGACGGCTTCCGTCGCGGCGTCGAGGCTGACCGGGCCCGGCGATCGCCCGAAGCCGGGCAGGTCCGGGGCGAGCAGGTGGTACCGGTCGGCGAGGCCGGAGAACTGCTGCTTCCAGGTGCGCGACGCAGCGCCGCCCCCGTGCAGCAGAATCAAAGCGGGACGGCCCGGATCGCCGTGAACCTCGGTGTGGAGACTCCCCGTCACAGCCTCAGTCTCGCACGCGGCGGCGTCGGCCGGGACGGCGGCTCGCGACATCCGAGATGAGGGGCGTGTGCATCGTCACACTCGGCTGCGCCGCAGGTGGCAGGGCTGTCGGTGAAGTCCAGGGCATCAGTTCGCGTTCAGCGGTTACCAGACCCGAATGGGCATCGCGAGACGTCGGTCGGCAGTGTGCGTCCGGTTGTCATGGAAGGCGGGCGCATGATGGGCGAGGAGACGCCGGACACAGGACGGGCCGTGGTGGCTGCGCTTCAGGCCGCCGCGTACCTGGTGGACGACCGGGGTTGCATCGTGACCGTCAACGCGCCGGCCGAGGAACTGCTGGGCTGGCCGACGGCGGAGCTGCTCGGTCAGGACGCGCACGAGATGTTGCACCGCAACCGGTACGGCGCGCCGCTGCCGCGAACCGTCTGCCCGTTCCGCGAGGCCATCCTGAGCCGGCGTACGGCGCAGGGGACGGACCAGTGGCTGGAGCGCGGCGACGGCGCGCTGCAGCCGGTGTCGTGGCTGTCCACGCCGTTCGACTACGGTGCGCCGCACCTGGGGACGTTGGTGATCTTCTGGTCTCATCACGCACCGGAGCTGCCGGGGGCGTGGCCGAGACAGCTCATGTCCTCGCTCACCGAACTCGAGCGCCTGGCACTGCTGGCCGAGACGACCACCCGGCTCAGCTCCACGCTGGACATGGAGGAGGCGCTGCACAGCCTGGTGAAACTGGTGGTGCCGCGGCTCGCGGACTGGGCGGTGGTCGACCTGATCACCGAGCGCGACGAGGTCTGGCGTTTCGCCGTCGCGCACGCCGAGGGCGGCAAGCTGGTGCATCGGGACGACCTGGAGGGGCCGATGCCGCCGGTGACGGAGGAGTCGCCCATGCCGCTTTCGCGGGCGCTGCGCGGTGCGGCGGCGACGTTGGCGGGGCCCGAGACGTATCAGGGGCCGCCGGACGCGGGGATCGCCGTCGAGCAACGCCGGTTGTTCAACGCGACCGGCATGCACTCGGCCATCATCGCCCCGATCCGCAGTCATCGCAGAACCCTGGGAGCGCTGACTCTGGGCCGCTCCGAACAGCCGGAACGGTTCACCGCGGCCGACCTCGCGCTGCTGGAGGACATCACGCGGCGTGCGGGGCTGGCCGTCGACAACGCGCTGCTCTACGACCGCCAGCGCAAGGTCGCCGAGACGATGCAGCGGCACCTGCTGCCCCGCCTGCCCCGGATCAAGGGCTTGGCGATGACCTCGCGCTATCTGCCCGCCCCGGACGCCTCGCAGGTCGGCGGCGACTGGTACGACGTGTTCATGCTGAGAGACGGCGGCACGGCCCTCGTCATCGGGGACGTGGTCGGCCACGATCTGGAGGCCGCGGCAGGTATGGCGCAGCTGCGCAACATGCTGCGGGCTTACGCCTGGGTGCAGGAGGAGTCGGCGCCCAGCGAGGTCGTCGACCGGCTCGACCGGGCTTCCCGCGCGATCGCAGAGGCCTCCATGGCCACGCTGATCTTCGGCCAGCTCACCGCCCGGGAAGACGAGTGGGAGCTGTGCTGGACCAACGCCGGCCACCCGCCGCCGCTGCTCGTCACGCACGACGGCGTGGCCCGCTACCTGACCGAGGGCCACGGCATTCTGCTGGGGCTCGGCACGGGCCGGGTGCGCTACGACGCGACGGCGACGCTGCCGCGTGGCTCGACGCTCGTGCTGTACACCGACGGCCTGGTCGAGGCCCCCGGCCAGTCGATCGACGAGGGCTTGGAGAACCTGCGCCGGCACGCGGCTTCCCTGGCCCGGCGCCCGCTCGAGCCGTTCGCCGATCTGCTGCTGGAGCGTGCGCGCCCGGTCCGCAACGAGGACGACGTGGCTCTCCTCGCCGTCCGCGTGCCGGCCGAGCCCGATCCGGACGCGGAGTTGGTCTCGGAGTTGGCGCGGGCGAAATACGCCGGGCTCTGACGGGCTTGCCGGAGCTATCCCCGTAGCAGGGAACGAAGACGCTCGGTGTCGCCCTGTGCGGAGACAGCCTGCGCCACGACCTCGGCGACATCGAGCAGCTCGCCGTCGGGTCCGGTGAAGATCCACTCGCGATAGGGGTCCAGCTGGTGCATGTCCCGCCCCTCGATGGCGGCGATGAGGAGCGCAGCGAATATCGCGCCGCGGATGAGGCCGCCGTCCGGAGTCTCATCGTCCATCTCGCTCTCATCGAGCATGAATTCGGCCAACTCCCAACCGCGGCCCTGCTGGAACAGGTCGACCACCTCGACGCGGTCCGCCGGACGCTCAAGGAGCGTGGACGCGGCGCGGATGACGGCCGTTTCGTCGCTGACGGCTTGCTCGTAGACGCACGTGACGTCGATGGCGCTGCCCTCGACGGCGCGGATGACCTTGGTGGACGGGGACATCCGCTTGGCGACCTCCTTCGCGAGGCGCTTGGCCAGGTCGGGGCTGACGACGGCGGCGGCCGCCATGCCCTCCTGCCCTCTCCGCAGGCGGCTGATATGCGCCGGGAGTCCGTCTGTATCGAACGCTCCGAGCGCACCGTGCTCGTAGCGGAAGGCTTCGACCGGGTAACGGGTGAGGTACTGCACCCATTCCGGGTCGGCCGTCCACTGAGTGAGCCAGCCTGCGTGGATGGAGCCGGGTACCCGCCTCTTACGCGCGATGAGGTCGTGGAATCGCGCGATGTACCGGAAGAAGTCGAGGCTGACGGTCAGTTCGTCGTAGAGCGCGCGGGCCGCCGCGTCGGCTGAACCGGCCGCCGTCATCGCTGCCTGGTCCGAGTGCCGGCGCACGTTCTCGGCGAAAGGCTCGGTCGCGGCCAGGAAGGCGCGGATCCGCCGGGCCTCGCGGGACGAGGACCTGCCGCGGGCCCGGAGGGTCGCGTCGCGGTCTTCGAGCGCGCCTCGCTTTTTCCACAGTTTCTGCGCCGACACCGGATACGCGGTGACCTGACCGACGGCCAGGGCGTTGGCGGCGAGGACGGGCAGGTGGCCGCTGGGGACGGCGAGTAGTTGCGGCAGCGCGACGTAGAGCCGCACGCGACGCCGGGGAAACGAGGAGAAGCGCGAGGCGGTGACTCCTCGCCCGGCGAGTCGGATCTGGTCCGGGATCGGCAGCCCCGCCGCCGCCAGCCCGTCCCGGATCGCGCGTACCGCCTCGGGACTGACGCTCTCCAGCCGCAGAGCCCTGTTTTCTTTGATCGCCGGTACCAGAGCCGCCAGGATGGCGACGACGATGAAAGCGGCCGGTGCGATCAGGGCGGGAACCCACGAGTGGTCGGCCGCGGCTTGTGCGGCGCCGCGTGCTTCTCCGATCGCGAAGATGACCAGCCAGGCCACGCACGTGAGCCGATTCCATGCGCGTAGGCGCAGGCGCAGCAATTGTCCGCGGGTCATGCGCGGGTCGGGCATGCCGGCAGGCACGGATATGGACACATCTAGATTGAAGGTGAGCCGAGGCCGCTACGACAACGGTGCGGCGTTATCAATATGGTTGCAACGGCAAGCCGGGTGAGCCGATCGAGTGACCGCTCCGCCGATCGAGCGAAGGCGAGGCGACGGAGAGTCAGCATACGGAGGCGATGTGCTGCGCGTTTCTGATGCTGCGTCAGTTCGAGTGAGGGCCGCCGTGCTCCATATGTGCTACTTGCGATCTTAGTACGAATATGTCCGGCAATCCCCTGGGTACCACTGGACCATGATCTCAAGGTTCCAGAAGCCCAGTCAGATAGCAGACGGCCGGCCTGCCGGACCCGCTCAGGACACCGTGCGAAACGGCGGCGGGGAGATCGGGGGCAAGAGGTTCCGGGTGCGCTTCGACAATGCGTTCATCCGGCCCAGTCATCGCAAGAGACATAAGAACATGTTGATCGCGATGGTGGCCGGGTGGACGGTGGCGCTCTCGGTGAGCGTCTACAGCCTCACGACCAGCTCGCCGGACCGCGACACGGTCGCCTCGGTGTGCGACGCGAGCGCGGACGGCGACGCCTCGGGGACCATGGCGATCGCGCACGGGCCCACCAACTTCAACCTCAACGTCTTCAACTCGACGGACAGGTCCTCGTTGGCGGCCCGGACGGCGGCGCAGCTGCAGTCGCGCGGCTTCGTCATCGACATGGTGTCCAACGACCCGCTCAAGTCCAATCTCACCATCCCGGCGCAGGTCTGGGGCGCGAAGGAGGACATGAGCGAGCTGCGCACGGTCGCCGCCGAGGTGCCCGGAGCCCAGATCATGACCGACAACCGGACGGATCCGAGTGTCGATCTGATCCTCGGAGCCGGCTTCACCGCGCTCGCCAAGCCTTCCGAAGCGTGCTGATGGAGTTCCATGACGACTTCACCGCAGGAGCCGACCGCACGGCCGGCGAAGGGCTACGTGCTGCGTGGCGGGCCGCTTGACGCGGTGGTCGTGCGAGAGCGGCGTCCGGCCTTCCTCCACATCGAGCACTACAACGGCGATGGAGACGCCTACCGGCCGAGCGGCCATCCCGATGCGGAGCATCCGGGCCTCGAACGGTACGACTTCTCCGCTGCCGGATGACGAACGCGCTGTTGCGAGCGCCACTACGCGGGGCCCCGAGTCCGCCATCGGACTCGGGCCCTGTGCACCCACCCACTCAAGATGAGTACACATACTCAGGCCCGGGGCGTCGCGACTGCGCGATCTTGTTCTCATGCTTCCTGTTCTGACGCTGACCGCGCCGGCGATATCGCGTGAGAGCGTGTCCCTCACTCCCGCGACGCGTCGGCGCGACGGCGTGTACCGTGCGGCCACGCGGCTGCTCTCGGTCGCACTGCTGCCGGTGGCCTTCGCGGCGGCGCCACGTCGAGCACGGCACCTGGCGTGCCACTGGGCGCTCTCGGCCCGATTCCCGGCGGAGAATTTCGACGGGTTGAGTCCGGCCGCCAAAGCCTCGTTCGAGGCGGCGCGGACGGAAGCGCTGTGGCACCACGGCGAGCTGATCGGGCTGACCGACGGGCACCGCGACGCACACGTGCAGGCCCGGCTCTTCGCCGAGGCGGTGCGCCGGACCGGTTCCGCGCGGCTCGCGCTCGAGTGGATCCTGCCGCCGCACGAGTCGCGTCACGTCACGGGAACCGCTTTCGACGTGCGGCCGGCCGAAGGCGCCCGCTGGCTCGAGCGGCACGGAGCGCGCTACCACCTCTATCGGGTCTACGAGAACGAATGGTGGCATTTCGAGTACCGGCCGGACGGCCGGCCGCCCCGCTTCTCCCATCCCGGCGCCTCCCTCCCGTCGAGCGCCTGCGGGATGCCCGAGGATCAGCCATGATTCCGGGCATGAACATGTTCAGCGGCCCGATACCCGCCGGGCCCGAGCCGTCGCCCGCACCCGTGCCCGAAACCGGATCCGGCGCGCGGCGGCTCTCACCGGCGATCCTGGGCGGGCTGGCCGGTGCCGTGTTCCTCATGGTGGCCACGTCGTTCGCGTCCTATGGATCGCCCTCGGGCTATCTCGACCTGCCCGGGTTCGGCAGCGTCTCCGATCCCGGGAATCTGCACTGGCCGCTGCTCATCGCGCCGGCGGTGGCGATCGCGCTGGGGCTCTGCCTCCTGCGCTGGTGGCCCTACCTGCTCATGGCCGCCGTGGTCATGCTCGTCCCGACCATGCTGGAAGACTTCCAGATCTCGATCCTCCACGACCCCTATGCCGTAGTCGTGCTCCAGTACGGGGGTTACTACCTCGCGATCGTCGCGCTGCTCGGCTGCGCGCAGGGTCTGGTCGGCACGATGCGGGCTTGGGGAGCCGTCATCGCGGCGCTGGCGCTGGGTTCCCGCATGGCCGGCAGCCTGACCGATCAGTACGGCAATTGGCTCTACTCCTCGAGATCGACGCTCGTCTGGCACGTCGTGCTGGTGGGACTGGCCGCCGCCGCGTTGATTCCGGCGGTGTGGCGATACCGACGGGGTGATCCCGCCGTCGCCTCGGTCGTGGGCGGATGGTCGTGGCGGCGGGGGCGCGTTCTGGTCGCGGGCGTGTTGGCCGCATGCATGCCCATTCCCGTGGCGTTCCTGACGACCGACCGGGTGGCCGCGCTGCTCGGGGTCTCCGAGTCGGCGGTCTTCCGGCACAGCGACGCTCAGACGGCGATCATCGGCCTTTTCATCCTGCTGACAGTGGCCGTGCTCGCCGGTATCGCAGGCCTCTGGTCGCTCGGCGGGGCGCTGACCGCCGCGGTGATCCAGGTCGCGATCGCGGCGCCGATGCTGCTCGCCGCCTCGGCGCTGGTGTCCGACAACCCGGTGCGGTGGGCCGCGGCCCTCGGGGGAGCCGCGCTCGGTGCACTGGCCGCGGCCAGCCGGTGGCGCTTCCACCTGGCCGCGTCGCTGACCCTGCTGGCGGTGGTCACGCTGTTCATCGCGTACGGCGCGACCACTGGCGATCCGGAGAAGCTGGCACAGCAGCACACGGTGATCCCGGCGGTACTGATCCTGGTGCTCTGCGTCGCGTCCGCCGGTGCGATCACGGGTGCGATAGCTCCGGTGCTCGGTTCGCGCGGCACGCTGCCGATCGTGCTCGGGCCGCTGGCCGAGTTCATGGCCGTGGGCGCGCTGGACACGACGGCGGCGGCCAACGGCGTGTCGGGTTCTTACGTCACGACGGAGAAGATGATCATCGCGGTCGTCCTGCTGCTGCTCTCCGGCGCGGCCGTCAGCGGGCTGGGCTTCGCGCAGCTGCTGGCCACGCGGCGGGCGGAGCGCAAGCATGCCGAGCAGATCCGGCTCGAGGCGGCAGCCGCCGAGCGGGACCGGCTGGCCCGGCCGATCCACGACGGGGTGCTGCAGGTGCTGGCGCTGGTGCAACGGCACGGCTCCGAGCTCGGCGGCCAGGGCAGCGAGCTGGCGGCGCTCGCCGGGGAGCAGGAAGTGGCGCTGCGCAGCCTGCTGGCCGGGGGGAAGAGCAACGTCCGTGCGGGTGCCGTGGATCTGCGCACGCCGCTGCAGGCGCTGGCCACCTCGGTCGTCGACGTGGTCACGCCGGTGCAGGCCGTGGCGTGGCCGGCCGACGCTGCGGCAGAGCTGCTGGCCGCGGTGCGGGCCGCGCTGGACAACGTCCGCCAGCACGCCGGAGCCGAGGCCAGGACGTGGATCCTGCTGGAGGAAGAGCCGGACGGGGTGCGGGTGACGGTGCGCGACGACGGGGTCGGGTTCCCGCCGCAGCGGCCGGCCGAGGCGGCCGAGGCCGGACGGCTCGGGATCACCCAGTCGATGCGGGGCCGGATCGCCGATCTCGGCGGCGACACGACGATCGAGAGCCGGCCCGGCGAGGGCACCGAGGTGGAGTTCTGGGTGCCGCGGGAACGCTCCGGCAAGCGGTAGGCCTGGCTCGAGACCCGACCGTGCCATAACCCTTATTCCCTCCTGGGGATAAGGTGGTGGCATGTCGGTGCGCGTCATGGTGGTGGACGACCACCCGATCTGGCGTGACGCGGTGGCCCGGGACCTGAACGACGCGGGCTACGAGGTCACGGCGGCGGTCGGGGAGGGCGGTCAGGCGGTACGGGTGGCGCCGGCCGCGCGGCCCGAGGTCGTGGTGCTCGACCTGCAGCTGCCCGACCTGTCCGGGGTGGAGGTCGTGCGCCGGCTGATCGCGATCGACCCGTCGATCAGGGTTCTGATGCTTTCGGCCAGCGGCGAGCAGCAGGACGTGCTCGACGCGGTGAAGGCCGGCGCCCTGGGCTACCTGCTGAAGTCGGCCGGCCGCGCGGAACTGCTCGACGCGGTGGCCCGCACCCACGCGGGGGACGCGGTCTTCACGCCGGGCCTGGCCGGGCTGGTGCTCAGCGAGTACCGCCGGCTGGCCGCGGTGCCGGCGGCGCCCGCCGACACCCCGAGCCTGACCGGCCGGGAGACCGAGGTGCTGCGGCTCGTGGCCAAGGGGCTGACCTACCGGCAGATCGCCGAGCGGCTGGTCGTCTCGCACCGGACCGTGCAGAACCACGTCCAGAACACGCTCGGCAAGCTGCAGCTGCACAACCGGGTCGAACTGACCCGGTACGCGATCGAGCAGGGCCTCGACCAGGACGCCTGAGTCACAGGCGCGCCCGCATGCTCTCGCAGACGCCGTGCACGCCCTGCACCTCGTAGCTGCCCTCGGCTCCGCGCACGACGCCGCGGTAGGTGCCGAACATCTGGAAGTAGTCGATCGCGAACAGGCCGAGCTGGCGCTTGACCTCCTTGCGCCCCTCGGGCGTGAACTCGACCTCGAGGCGGCCGTCCGCCGAATGCATGCGCCAGGGCGCGTCCGGGTCGGCCGGCTCCGCCGGCTCGAAGACGACGTCGTCGAGCGGCTCGCACGCCGTCGGCGTCCACACGCAGGATTCCTCGGCCTCCCCGGTGATCTCGGGGCGGTCCACGAAGTTCGCGCCGACCACTCCGCCCTCGGCGCGCATCGCGAAGGTGCCCCACAGCCAGGTGGTGCGATAGGGCAGCAGAGAGCGGTGCTCGTCCAGGATGGCCAGGTCCCGCTCCGGCCGGTAGACGATCTCCCGGTCGCCGACGCGCAGCACCCCGCCGGCCGGGAAGATCGCCTTGTGCGTGTACATCCGGCTGCGGCGGCCGGGCAGGCGGGAGCTGACCGAGAGCGGCCGCCCGGCGTGCGCGGCGTCGAGGTGCAGCTCGCCGCTGATCGCGGGCGCCGTCGCGGTCTCGGCGATGTCGATGGCCAGCACGTGCCGGCCGTCGGTGTCGTCGAACTCGTACTCGATCGAGTAGTCGCCGCGGTGGGCGGTGTAGCGGTGGCCGAACAGCGCGGAGGGCATGGGCATGGAGCCGCTGCGCATGGTGACCGCGTGCTGGTGCAGCGCCGCGGCGGCGCGATCGTAGGCGTAGATCTCCGAGCTGGCCAGGTAGTGCGCGTCCTGGATGATCAGCGAGGAGTACCAGTCCGGGTGCAGCAGGGTGAAGCCGATCCACTCCTTGAGCCTGAGCCCGCGCAGCCGCCGGGACAGACCGGAGAACTCGTCCAGCGGGTTGACGTTCGAGGGCCGGGCCTCAAGGCGACCGTAGCGCCGGGCCCAGCCCTCGACGAGGCTGTTCGGATTCGACATGGCAGGACCGTAGTGATCGCGCCCGCGCACGTCAACGGTTTCTATCCAGCGGTGTGCTAACTCGCCGACGCGTCGAGTTGGGGGACGTGGACGTAGAGCTTGATCGGCTGCGAGGAGACCACGAACGGCTGGTCTGTCTCCACCAGCGTGCCGGAGGCGGTGAAGAAGAACACGCCGTTCTCGCCGCCCTCCTCCGGGCCGTAGGAGCCGTCGTCGCCGATCGCGTCGAGCACGCATCCGCCCTGGTTGCCGCAGTCGGAGGTGATCTGGGTGGCGGTCATCTGGGAGCCGGTCGAGGAGACCTTGCCCTTGATGACGTAGTAGCCGATCGGCGTCGGGGAGCCCCAGGCGAAGATGTAGACGTAGTTGGTGTCGCCGGCCGAGTTGTACATCTTCAGCCGCGCGGCCAGGTTCTGCCGCTCCAGCGGGTCGGACGGCGCGGCGGCGGTGTACGGGTAGGGGACCGCGAGGTTGAACTCCTTGTACGTGTTCTCCGACTGGGTGTTGCCGCCGGAGACCTGGTTGCCCGAACCTCCGGTGCAGGCGGCCAGCGTGACCAGGCAGATCGCGCCCGCGACGATGCTCAGGGCGAAGACGCGGATGCGGCGCCGGTGCGCCCGGGGCTGTTTGGGCGTCATGACTTGGAGACCTCGCAGACGGTGGTCGGGTAGGAGGAGGGCAGGCCGCTCGGGAGGTATCCGGAGGCCATGATGGTGCGCACGTCCGCGTTGTACGCGGCGACGTCGGACGCGCAGTTGAGCTCCAGGCCCTGCAGGTCGAGCTTGTCCTGCTGGGTGCTCTGGTCCGCCGCGAGCACCTGGATCTTCTGCTGGTCGGAGACCACCGTGGCCTGGTCGCCGAGCAGCTTCGTGTTCTGCGCCACCTGGTTCTGGCCGGAATTGTGCTGCCGGGTCACCGAGGCGTCGCCGCGGGGTCCGGAAGTGGCGGTCCACAGCCAGGCCGCGACCGCGATCAGCGCGGCGATCAGGAACAGGCCGATGAACAGCAGCGGCGTGGTCAGCGCGACCCCGCGGCCGGCGGTGCGGTAGTCGTCGCGCAGTGTTCTTCGTTTGGAATCGCCGGAAGACGGCATGTCGATGCTCCAGGAATGAGTGAAATCGAGAGGGCGTGAGGGCACGACGGCGGGGCGGGCGGCCGCATCGCCGGACCCGCTTGCCGTCTAGCCAAAAGAAAGAAAGAGGACGTAGCGAGCAGGCGTCGCCGGGACCGGGTGCCCCGATGCCGTACCGGAACCGGCGACGTCGCTGTGCTCGTTACCGCGTCAGTGCTTGTTACCGCACGCGCGCTCGTCCTGCGCTACTTCGTGTACTGCGTCACCCGTCAGCCGATCGGGACCTGGTGCGCCCGGTGGTTGTCCGTCGCCTCGGCTCCGGCTTCGACGGCGGTGCCGTCCTGCTTCATCGAGGCGAGCAGGTTGCGGGCCAGGCCCAGCCCGGTGCCGCCCATCGTCAGGGCCTTGGCCAGCATGTCGTTGACGCCCTCGGCGCCGTTGAGCACGACCATGTGGTCCACGCCGGCGAAGGCCTCGGCCCCCGCCTTGACGATCGCCGGCCAGTTCTCCGCGAGCTGCTGGGCGATGACCGCTTCCTGGTTCTCGGCCAGCGCCGCGGCCCTGGCCTTGATCGACTCGGCCTCGGCCAGACCGAGCGCGCGGGCGGCCTCGGCCTCGGCCAGACCCCTGGCCTGCGCCGCGGCCGCCTCGGCTTCACCGGTCGCCCGGGTGGCCTCGGCCTGGGCCAGACCGCGGGCGCGGGTGGCGGCGGCCTCGGCTTCGGCCGCGGCCTTCACCCGCATCGCGTCGGCGACGGCCCGCAGCTCCGTCTCCTTCGCAGCGGCCTCGGCCTCGTGCACCTTCGACTCGCGCTGCGCCTGAGCGATGGTGACGGTCTTGTACGCCTCGGCGTCGGCGGGCTTGCGCACGTCGACCTGGAGCTGCTGCTCGCGCTTGTACGCCTCGAGTTCGGCGACCTTGGTCTCCTGCACGACGACTTCCTGCCGCGCGTTCGCCTCGGCCAGCGGACCGGCCATCTTGGAGCGGGCCTGGGCGTTGTCCACCTCGGCCTGGTAACCGGCCTGCTGGATGTTGGCGTTGCGGATCGCCTCGGCCTTGCGCGCGTTGGCCTCGGCCTCCGCCTCGGTCGCCACCCGCTCGGCCTCGGCCTGGGCGATGCGCGCGTCCCGCTGCACGGCCGCGGTGTGCGGCGCGGCCAGGGCCTTGATGTACCCCGTGGGGTCGTCGATCTCCTGGATCTGCAGGGAGTCGATGGTCAACCCCAGCTTCTCCATCTCGTGTCCGCTGGTGGCCCGGGTCTGCTCGGTCAGCCGTTCCCGGTCGCGGATCATCTCCTCCACGGTCAGGCTGCCCACGATCGAGCGCAGGTGGCCGGCCAGGATGTTGTCCACCCGGGTGTTCATGTGCTGCTGCTGGTCCAGGAACCGCCGGGCCGCGTTGGCGATCGACACCCGGTCGTCGCCCACCTTGAAGATCACCACACCCTTGACGTGCACCGGGATGCCCTGCGCGGTCACGCAGTCCACCGCCAGGTCGGCTTCGTTCAGGTCCAGCGAGAGCTTGCGCACCGCCTGCACGCCCGGGATGACGAAGGTGCCGCGACCGGTCACGATCCGGAACCCCATCCCCTCCTCCACCCCGTCGGCGCGGTGCTTCGCTCCGGAGATCAGCAGAGCCTGGTTCGGCTCCGCCACCCGCCACATCGCTTTGAAGACGGCGACGAGGATCAACACCCCGCCCACCGCGATGACCGCGGTCATCAGTGCCAGAGGCACTTGAGGTCACTTCCCCCTGCATGTGATGGAACTCGTGGCCCGATGCCGCGAGCCCATCCACTGGTGTACACCCGGCGCGAACCGGACGCGAGAGCCGGGGAAGTGTCCTGCGTCACACCGTCAGAACGCTGAAACGTAGACGGTGCGCGGGGCGTGGTAGTCCATCACCACCACGATCGTGCCCACCGCTATCTCCTCCCCGGGATCGGCCGCGTAGGCCATGAACGCCTCGGCCCCGCCGCGCACCCGCACCATCACCTCGCCGACCAGACCGGGTGCGATCCGCCCGGTCACCCGCCCCTGCAATCCGACCACCGACGACCTCCGCATGAGTGCTGACAGGGGCCATTACACACCCGGCGCGCCGGTCGGCGACGCGCGCGGGCGCCGCTCGCCCAGTGAGACGGACGGGGCCGCGAGGAGGGGAACCGCTAGGGTTTTCGTCACCCGTGGCACCCGCCGCCTACCGCCGCCGAGGGGCAGGAGAGACGATGAGCGAGCAGAGCGAGCCGACCGAGGACGATCGTTCCGGACAGCCGCGGGCCGGGGTCGGGCACGAGCGCCAGGCGCCGGAGGGGGTCGCCGGGGAGCTGCGGCTGCTGCGCGACAGCATCGACAACCTCGACGCCGCGCTGGTCTTCGTGCTCGCCGAGCGGTTCAAGTGCACCCAGAAGGTCGGGCAGCTCAAGGCCCGGCACGAGCTGCCGCCGGCCGACCCGGAGCGGGAGGCGCAGCAGATCAGGAGACTGCGCCGGCTGGCCGAGGAGTCGCAGCTCGAGCCGCAGTTCGCCGAGAAGTTCCTGAACTTCATCGTCGAAGAAGTGGTGCGCCATCACAAGTTGATCGCCGCCGCCGCTTCCCCGCAGGGGCCTGCCGACTGATTCTTCGCGGCACTTCGCCATTCGGCGGATTCCGTTATTCCATAAGGACACCCGGCCCTGGCATCATTCAGCCATGGCTTACCAGTTGCGCGGGGTGATCGGCCGTATATCGGCCGCGCAAGGCGTGGCGGCTGAGCTCGGGTCCGTGGCCTCGGTGGTGCCGCTCGAGCAGGGGTTCGCATTGGTTCCGTACACCACTGCCGTGTACGACGCGTTCGTCGCGGCGGGGCGGGCGTCGGAACGGATGAAGCCGTTCTGGTGGTTGGGCGAATCTCTCGCCGAACTGTGCGCGGCGGCTTCTCGGGACTCGCCTCTGGTGTACGTGGAGGCGGAGTATTTCGGCGGTGCCGGAGACCAGAAGGCAGTGCTCTGGAAGGGCGGCGCGATCGCGTTCGGACCGGTGACCACGGGCCGGCTCTCGGCCAGCGGGCACGGCCCGGGCCAGACCGCGATCTCGCAGGCGCTGGCCGGGCTCGGGGTCGTCGGGACGGCCCCGGAGCGCGACGAGTTCCTGGTGCTGGGCCTGGACCGGCACCGGAACTGGGAGGACTGGGGCGGAGCCGGCTGAGCGTGCGCCGCGCGGCGCACGCGCGCGGCTCTCGGCCGATCGGGTGAGGCGACTGACCAGGCCGTTCGCCGAAAACCAGAACAAAAGGTGCATAGGGTTCAGGGGTGAATTAGCGTGGCCGGTCTCAGGCCGTGCAGCCGCGCGGCCGTCGCGCACGCCCGTCACCGGAAGGAAGTGAACCCCATGCCCGATCTCGACGAGTCGAAGAACCAGGCCATGGATTCCGACCAGCAGGACCAGGGCCAGGCCGGTCAGTCCCCGTCCTCGAAGGACAAGATGATGGACCAGGCCAAGAAGAGAATGGACACCGACCAGGACGGCAAGGTGGACTCCGACGAGGCCAAGAAGTCCGCCGGAGACGCCGTCAACAAGGTGAAGGGCCTGTTCAAGAAGAGCTAGCCGCTTGCCGCTTGACGATCGGCGCGAGCGGATTGCGACCGCTGCGCGGTAGCGCTACCCGGCGCTGGTCCCGGCCGACGCGAAGGCGTCGGCCGGGACCTTCTCGTTTCATCCGCCGCCCGGGCGAGTGCGGCGCCCGGGCGGCGGAGCCGCCCGCCTGCGGATCAGATCCCCGTGCGTACGGTGGGCGGGGGCGCGATCACCGGCCCGCGGGCCGGGTGCGTCAGGACTCCTTGGCCCCGCGCACCTGCCGGATGGTCTCGGTGAACCACCGGGCACTGAGCTTCGGGGTGCGCTTGAGGGTCTCGAAGTCCACCCGGACGATGCCGAACCGCTTGTCGAAGCCGAAGGCCCACTCGAAGTTGTCCAGCAGCGACCAGACGTAGTAGCCGCGGATGTCAGCCCCCTGCTCGCGCGCGTCGGCGACGGCGGCGAGGTGCTCGGCGATGTAGCCCACCCGGTCCGCGTCGTGGACGTAGCCGGTCTCGTCCGGCTTGTCGCCGAAGGCGGCCCCGTTCTCGGTGATGTACACCGGCACGCCCGGGTACTCGCGGCTGACCCGGACCAGCAGCGACGTGAAGTCGTGCGGCATGATCTCCCAGCCCATGTACGTCTGCGGCAGACCCTGCAGCACGTGCCGGGAGACCGGGCGGCCCTGCCCGTCCCGGGTGGCGCCGTCCTCGGTGCGGCCGCTGAGCTGCTGGCCGAAGTAGAAGTTCACCCCGAGCGCGTCGATCGGCTGCCCGATCGCCTCCAGGTCCCCGTCCTGCACCGGGATCTCCACGCCCTCGGCGGCCAGGTCGGCCACCAGGTCCTCCGGATAGCGCTTGTGCCACAGCGGATCCAGGTACATCCGGTTGTTCATGGCGTCGGCGCGGCGCACCGCCTCGTGGTCCTCGTGCGTGTCGTTCTCCGGGGTCGCCGGGCCCAGGTTGAGCACGATGGCGAGGGAGAAGTCGTTGCCCGCGCCAGCCGCGAGCTCGCGCATCCGCTGACCGGCCAGGCCGTGGCCGAGCAGCTGGTGGTGCGCCGCGGCGGCCGCGTCGGCCAGCGACTTGCGGCCCGGCGCGTGCACGCCGCCGAGGTAGCCGTGCGTGGTGACCACGGAGGGCTCGTTGAGCGTGGTCCAGGTGCGCACGCGGTCGCCGAGCCGGTTGTAGACCAGCTCGGCGTAGTCGGCGAAGCGGTAAGCGGTATCCCGGTTGGCCCAGCCGCCGGCGTCCTCGAGCTCCTGCGGCGTGTCCCAGTGGAACAGCGTCGGCCACGGGTCGACGCCGGCCTCGAGCAGCCCGTCCACCAGCCGCTCGTAGAAGTCCAGGCCGGCCGCGTTGGCCGGACCGCTGCCGTGCGGCTGCACCCGCGGCCAGGCGATCGAGAAGCGGTAGACGTCGAGGTCCAGCTCCTTGATCAGGGCCAGGTCCTCGTCCAGCCGGTGGTAGTGGTCGCAGGCCCGGTCGCCGAAGTCGCCGTTGTCGATCGCCCCGGGCACGCGGCAGAAGGTGTCCCAGACCGACGGGGTGCGTCCGTCCTCGGCCACCGCCCCCTCGATCTGGTAGGCGGAGGTCGCCGCGCCCCAGCGGAAGTCGGCGGGCAGCAGGGCGATCCGCCGCGCGGAGGCGGGAGAGACCCCGGCGAGCGCCGCGTACTCGCCGAGCTCCGGCTCCGACTCGCCGGGCGAGCCCTTGTGGATACCGGAAGCGGTTCCGGCGGCGGCAGCGCTTTCGGACGCCGTGGGAAAGTTCATGTCAGTCCTCTGTGTGGGGGGTGGCATGCAGCCAGCAGGCGACGCTGCGGCCGGGCGCGGTATCGGCGATTCGGGACAGGGTAGGGGAGGAGGCTTCCTCCGGCCTCGGCGCGGCGAGCTCGGGCCGGCGCGCGGAGCAGGGTTCGAAGGCGTGCGGGCAGCGCGGGTGGAACGAGCAGCCGGTCGGCATCGCGCGCAGGTCCGGCGGCGAGCCGGGAATACCGGTCAGCTCCCGGCGTGGCCCGCGCAGCGCCGGGAAGGAGCCGAGCAGGCCCTGGCTGTAGGGGTGCTTCGGGTCCTTGTACATCTGCGCGGACGCGGCGGACTCCACGATCCGGCCGCCGTACATGATGGCGATCCGGTCGGCGAACTCGGCCAGCAGCGACAGGTCGTGCGTGATGAAGAGCACGGCGAAGTCGAACTGCCGGCGCAGCCGCACCAGCCGGCTCAGGATCTGCCGCTGCATCACCACGTCCAGCGCGGTGGTCGGCTCGTCCATCACCACCACCTGCGGACGCAGGGCCATGGCCATGCCGATCATCACCCGCTGGCGCATACCGCCGGACAGCTGGTGCGGATAGGCCTCGGCCCGGTCCTCCGGGATGCCGACCAGCGCCAGCAGTTCCCTGATGCGGTCCTTGCGCTCGGCCGGCGTGGTCTCCGGCTCGTGCGCCTTGATCACGTCGTTCAGCTGGGTGCGGATCCGGTGCACCGGGTTGAGCGAGTTCATCGCGCCCTGGAACACGATCGCGGTCTGCGCCCAGCGGAACCGGCGCAGCTCCGCGTCGGTCAGCCGCAGCACGTCCACCGGCGCGGCGTCCGGGGCCTGGTAGAGCACCTGGCCGCCGGCCACCACCCCGGGCGGGGGCAGCAGCCGGGTCATCCCGTAGGCGAGGGTGGACTTGCCGCTGCCGGACTCCCCGGCCAGGCCGAGCACCTCGCCGCGGTGCAGGGTCAGGTCCACCTCGCGCACGGCCCGCACGGCCTTGTCGCCGGTGCCGTAGTCGACGCTCAGGTTCCTGATCTCCAGCACCGGCTCGCCGAACCCGGGCCGGCGCTCCCGCCTCGGCCTGGCCTGCTCGGCCGCCGCCGGGTTCGGCGCGTCAATCGTGCTCACAGCGTCTCTCCCTCAGGGTCCTGGGCCAGAGCGGGGACGAGTTCGACCGCCTCGCCGATGACCGGGGTGAAGCCGACCCGCATCCGCAGCCGGCGGCCGGAGGCGGTCTTGATCCGGGCCGGGCCGCTGGAGCGCAGCCGCGGGTTGACGAACTCGTCGATGCCGAAGTTCAGCAGCGCGAGCCCGGAGCCGAGCAGCGCGATGGCCAGACCGGCCGGGACGAACCACCACCAGGCGTTCTGGGCCAGCGCGTCCTGGCTCTCGGCCCAGTAAAGCACGGTGCCCCAGTTCCATTCCGAGACGCTGATGCCGACGAACGCCAGGGTGATCTCGGTCAGGATGGTGAACACCACCGTGCCGACGAAGCCGGAGGCGATGATCGCGGTCAGGTTCGGCAGGATCTCGAACACGATGATCCGCCAGGTGGACTCGCCGGTGGCCCGGGCGGCCTCGATGTAGTCGCGGCGGCGCAGCGAGAGGGTCTGCGCCCGCATCAGCCGCGCGTTCCACGCCCACGAGGTCAGGCCGATCACCAGCACCACGATGGCGCTGTTGTTCTGCTGGGTCGAGGTGATGATGATCAGCAGCGGCAGGGCCGGGAGTACCAGGAACACGTTGGAGAGCACGGACAGGCTCTCTCCGCCGCGTCCGGGCAGGTAGCCGGAGGCGATGCCGATCAGCAGCGAGAGCGCGGTGGCGATCGCGCCGGCCAGGAAGCCGACGACGACCACGCCGCGGGTGCCGACCAGCAGCTGGCTGTAGATGTCGCGGCCGAGCTGGTCGGTGCCGAACCAGTGCGCCGACGAGGGCGCGGCCACCGGCAGTTCGCCGGTCGCGTCCGGGCTGTACGGCGCGATCCAGGGTCCGATCACCGCGAACACGATGAAGAACAGCAGGATCAGGGCGCCCACGGCGGCCTTGCGGTTGCGCAGGAAGCGGGGCGGCCGGATTCGGGTCAGGCGCATCGGTCAGCCCTCCTTGCGGGTGCGCGGGTCGAGGAGCAGGTACACCAGGTCGGCCACGAAGTTCGCGGCCAGCACCGCCAGCGTGATGACCAGGAAGATCCCCTGCATCACCGGGTAGTCGTCCGCGCCGATGGCCTGGATCAGCAGCAGGCCGACGCCCTGGTAGTTGAACACGATCTCGACCAGGAAGGTGCCGCTGACGATGAAGCCGAGCGAGAGCGCGAAGCCGGAGATGTTCGGCAGCAGCGCGTTGCGGGCGGCGTAGTTGAGCATGACCCGCCGCTCGGACAGGCCCTTGGCGTGCGCCACGGTGATGTAGTCCTCCGAGGTGACCGTCACCATCATGTTGCGCATGCTCAGCAGCCAGCCGCTCATGGTGGAGACCACGATGGTCGCGGCGGGCAGGATCGCGTGCTGCAGCGCGTTGCCCACGAATGAGGGCGTCCACACCGGGGTCATCCCCTGGTCGAAGCTGAACGCGCCGGGCAGCCAGCTGCCGGGCCCGGTGAACAGGGTGATCGCGATCAGGCCGAGCCAGAAGTACGGGATCGAGGAGAGGAACGAGGTGGCCGGCAGCAGCGCGTCCGTCCACGATCCGCGCCGCCAGCCGGCGAAGACGCCGAGGCCGGTGCCGATCACGAAGCTGAGCACCGTGGCCGTGCCCACCAGGAACAGCGTCCAGGGCAGGTACTGGCCGATCAGGGTACTGACGGGAGTGGGGAACTGGGTGAAGGAGATGCCGAGGTTCCCGTGCGCGAGCTGGCCCCAGTAGGACATGTAGGACTGCCACAGGGTCTGGTGCTTGTTCAGGCCGAACAGCGCGGTCAGCGACGCGATGGCGCTGGAGTTGATCTGCCCCTGGTACTTCGAGAGCAGGGCGCTGACGGGGTCGCCCGGCAGGGTGTGCGCGATGAAGAAGTTGATCGTGATCGCGGCCCAGGCGGTGAAGACGTAGAAGCCGAGGCGGGTCAGCAGGCGTTTCATGCGGCGGTCGCCTCCTCGGCGGCGTAGAGCCAGCACGCGGCCCACTGCGCGGTGCCGCCTTCAACGCCTTCCGGCGCGGGCACCTCGAAGCGCGGCGGAAGCTCGGTCTTGCAGCGCTCCATCACGTGCGGGCAGCGCGGATGGAAGCGGCAGCCCTCGGGCGGGGTGATCAGGCTGGGCGGCTCGCCCAGGTCCTCCTCCTCGGTCAGCTCGCCGTTCTCGTCGTACTCGCCGAAGCCGGTGCCGAGCCGCTCCGGGTCCGGTGCCGAGTTGATCAGCAGCCTGGTGTACGGGTGCGCGGGGTGCTGGGTGACCGTCTCGCTGTCGCCGCCCTCGACCATCCGGCCCGCGTACATCACCAGGGTCTCGTCCGCGAAGTAGCGGGCCGAGGCGATGTCGTGGGTGATGTAGAGCACGGCCAGGTGCAGCTGCTCCTTGAGGTCGCGCAGCAGGTTGAGCACGCCGAGCCGGATCGAGACGTCCAGCATCGAGACCGGCTCGTCCGCGAGCAGCACCTCGGGCTGGGCGGCGAGGGCGCGGGCGATCGCCACGCGCTGGCGCTGGCCGCCGGAGAGCTCGTGCGGGTATTTGGCCAGGTACTGCTCGGCCGGGGTGAGCCTCACCCGGCCGAGCAGGTCCACGAGGGCCTGCTCGAGATCGGCCCGTGACTTACCGGCGTGCCCGTGCACCTTCAGCGCACGGGAGAGGGTGTAGCGCACCGTGTGCACCGGGTTGAGCGAAGCGAAGGGGTCCTGGAAGATCAGCTGCACCCGGCGGCAGTACGCGCGCAGCTTGCGTCCGCCGCGCACCTTCACTTCCTGTCCGTGCAGCCGCACCGATCCGCCGGAGCGGTGCTGCAGCTGGGCGAGCAGCCGGGCCACGGTCGACTTGCCCGAGCCGGACTCGCCGACGAGCGCGGTCACCCGGCCGCGCCGCAGGGTCAGGGTGACCTCGTCCACGGCGTGCACCACCCGGGCGTGCCCGCCGAGCAGTTCGCGGCCGGAGGCCGACAGGGGGAAGTGCTTGGTGAGACCCTCCGCCTCGAGGACGGCCGTATCCTCGGCAATCACGTCCACATGCGTTCCGTTTCTGGTCTAGGGCCCGCCGCGGGAAGGAGGGGCGGGCCCCGGAAGCCGGCGCGGCGCGTGGCCGGCCGGCTCCCGGAGTTCTTCAGGGCGAAGGGTTTACGAGCCGGAGGCCGGCTGCAGGTGCTCGATGATGTCGAGCGAGTTGATCAGGGTCGGCTGGGCCGGGGCGTACGGGTTGGAGTCCGAGGGCCAGCCGGTCCAGTCCTTGGTGCTGAACTCGCCGCCGGCGTTGGCCGCCATGATCGGGATGATCGGCATGTCGTTGACCATGATGCCCTCGAGCGTGCTCAGCGCCGTGTTGCGCGCCGAGTCCGTGGCCGCGGAGGCGTAGGCGTTGAGCGCGGCGGTGGCGGCCGGGTTGTTGTACCGCTCGAAGTTCTCGTTGGCGGTCTTGCCGATCGGCGCGTACTGCGCGCCGTCCAGGATCGACTCGTAGATGTCGTACGGGGTCGAGCCGCTGTTGGTCCAGTGCAGCACGGCCTGGAAGTTGCCGTTGGCCACGTCCGTGGTCCAGGTGTTGGCGTTCGGCTGCGAGACGGTGGCCTTGATGCCGATCTGGGCCAGGTCGTTCTGGATCAGCGTCAGGTCGGTGTCGTAGTCGGACCAGCCGGCCGGGTCGGACAGGTTCAGCGTGACGGCCTTGCCGTTGTACATCAGGTTCGAGCCGCTGTAGGTGAACCCGGCCGTGCCGCTGATCAGCGCCTTGGCCGCGTTGACGTCCACGTTCGCGTTGGCGCTGGTGTACGCGCCCTGGATGAACGAGGTGCCGGCCGGGGTCGGGATGCCGGTGTTGCTGGCGACGGTCGGGTAGAAGTAGCCGTCCTCACCGGTCTTCACGATCGTCTGACGGTTGATCACGTCGTTGATCGCCTTGCGCAGGTTGGCGTTGTCGAACGGCTTGATCGTGGTGTTGATCCACAGGCCGTGGATGCCGAGCACCGCCGGGAACCACAGCTGCAGGTGCTTCGCGTCCTTCGCGGTGTAGGTCACCGAGGGGTTCGGGATGAACTCGAAGGTCCAGTCCGAGTCCCCGTCGGTCATCGCGCTCAGCTGCGTGGTGTTCGACGAGTACGAGGTGTAGTTCAGCGTCTTCGGCGCCGGCAGGGTCTGCCAGTAGCTGGCGCGCCGGGTGAGGGTGACCGTCTGCGAGGTGAAGTGGGTCAGCGTGTACGGGCCCGAACCGATCGGGTTGGTGTCCGCGTCGGTGGCCGGGTTCGACATCTTCGACCAGATGTGCTGCGGCACGATGAACTGGCTGATGATGTGCGTCTGGTACACGTACTGCGACGACGGGAAGGTCAGCGTGACGGTGTTCCCGCTGGTGGTGATGTCGCCGAAGTGGATCGCGAACGAGTTCAGCGCGGCGTTGCCCTTGATCAGGTTGAACGTGTAGGCCACGTCCGCGGCGGTCAGCGGCTGGCCGTCGGACCAGGTCACGCCGTTGCGGATGGTCAGCACGAGCTTCTGGTAGTTGTTCGACCAGGTCCACGCGGTGGCCAGCCACGGCTTGCCGGCCTGGGCCGGCTGCACCACGTTGGTCATCACGAGGGGTTCGTAGATGACGTTCTTGTAGCCGAGGGAGTTGGCGGCGGCGGAGCTCAGGAACGGGTTGTTGTTGTCACTCTGCGGACCGTTCGGCATGCCTATGTTCAGCACGCCGGAGGAGGAGCCGCCGGACGCGCCGGACTTGGCCGACGAACCGGAGGAGCCGCCGCAGGCGGTCAGGCCGCCGGCCGCCAGGATAGCGGAGGCTATGGCCGCTATAGTTCTCGATGTACGCATGTATCCCTCACTTGAGTGTTCGTACTCGCGGATGACGTGCGGTGGATCGGCACACGCGGGAACGTGGGCCGGTCCTTGTTCCACCCGGCCCACCTCTTCGTGCGGTGGGCCGGACTGTTGTCGGGGGCGTGTGGTGCGGCCGGTCAGCTCTCCGCGCTGCGGGCCTGGGGATGCGAGGATCCCCGCACCACCAGCTCCGTCGGGACGATGAACGGCTCGTCCGGCAGTTGGTCGCCGGAGTCGAGGTGCGTCATCAGCAGCCGGGCCGCCGCCTCGCCCATCGAGCGCATCGGTTGGCGCACGGTGCTCAGCGGCGGATTGGTGTAGGCGGCCAGCGGAACGTCGTCGAAGCCGACCACGGCGACGTCCTGCGGCACCCGCAGTTTGGCCTCGGCCAGCGCCTGGAGCACGCCGGCGGCCGAGAGGTCGTTGTGCGCGAAGACGGAGTCGAACTCGAACCCGGCCTGCAGCAGCCGGACCGTCGCGCGCAGACCGCCCTCGAAGGTGAAGTCCCCGCCCTGCACCAGCCGCGGATCGAGCGGGTGGCCGGCCTCGGCCAGCCGGGTCCGGAAGCCGGCCAGGCGCTCCCGGGTGCACCCCCAGCGCACCTCGCCGGTGATCACGGCCGGCCGGCTGCGGCCGAGCGCGAGCAGGTGCTCGGCCGCGCTGGCGCCGCCGATCCGGTTGGTGGTGGCCACCGAGGGGAAGCGCGGGCGGTGCTCCCGGTCGTCGATCAGGATGACCGGCAGCCCCTGCTCGTGCAGGGAGTTGATGTAGTCGAGGGTGCCTTCGGGCTCGATCACCAGCAGTCCGTCGAAGGACTTCGCGGAGACCTGGCCGGCGAACTGGCGCATCGACTGGTCGCCCTGGTTGCAGGTGAAGAGCATCAGCCCGTATCCGGCGGATTCGACCACGTCCACGGTGCCTTGGAGCACCTCGCCGATCCACGGCCAGGTGAGTGAGGGCACCAGCATGCCGATGACGCGGGTGCGGCCGCGGGCCAGGCCCACCGCCCCGGCCTTCGGAACGTAGCCGAGCTCGGCGATCACCTGGCGCACTCGGGCGGCGGTGGCGGCGTCGAGCTCGCCCTTGCCGTTGAGCACGCGCGAGACCGTGGTCTTACTCACGCCGGCGCGCGTCGCTACGTCGGTGATGGTGATCGGCAACGCTGCCTCCTCGCCTCCGGTACCGGTTCCGTAACCGGTACCGTGCGAGAAAGTAAAGCCTGGGGCCGGATTCTCGTCAATGAACCCCGTATAACGAAACGAACATGCCTGCTCATGGCCCTGTTACGAAACCATCATGTTCCGGTACTCGGGCAATCCGGACGAATTCTTCGCCGGGTGCCGGAACAAACCCGCGCGCGGCGGAACGCAAGAGATCGAAAATCCCGCAACATTCTTGCACCGAGATGCCGTATACTTGCAGGCATGCCAGGCAAACTCTCCGATGTGGCCAAGAAGGCCGGCGTCAGCGAGGCCACGGTCAGCCGGGTCCTCAACGACAAGCCGGGAATCTCGGCGGCCACCCGCGCGGCGGTGCTCACCGCGCTCGACGTGATGGGCTACGAACGGCCCACCCAGCTGCGGGGCGAGCGCGCCCGGCTGATCGGCCTCGTCCTGCCCGAACTGCAGAACCCGATCTTCCCGGCCCTGGCCGAGGTGGTCGGCGGCGCGCTCGCGCAACGCGGCTTCACCGCGGTCCTGTGCACCCGCACCACCAGCGGGATGTCAGAGGCCGACTACGTGGACATGCTGCTGGAACGGCAGGTGTCCGGCATGGTCTTCGGCGGCGGCCAGTACGCCGAGGCGGACGCCCCGCACGGGCACTACCTGCGGCTGCTCGAACTGCGGCTGCCGGTGGTGCTGGTCAACGCGGCCAGCGAGAACCTCGACTTCCCGCGCGTCTCCACGGACGACGCGGTGGCCGTGGAGCAGGCCTTCGGGCACCTCGTCTCGCTCGGCCACGAGCGGATCGGCCTGATCCTCGGCCCGCCCGACCACATGCCCTCGCGGCGCAAGCACGAGGCCTTCCTCAACGCCGCCGCCCGGGCCCAGCTGACCTCCCCGCCCGAGTTCGTGGAACACACCATGTTCTCCACCGAGGGGGGCCAGGTGGCCGCCTCCCGGCTGCTCAAGGCCGGGGTGACCGGGATCGTGTGCGCGAGCGACCCGATAGCCCTCGGCGCCGTGCGCGCGGTGCGCCGGGCCGGGCTGCGGGTGCCGCAGGACGTCTCCGTGGTCGGCTACGACGACTCGGCCTTCATGAACTGCACCGACCCGCCGCTGACCACCGTGCGCCAGCCGCTCGAGGCGATCGGCCGGGCCGCGGTGGCCATGCTGGTCGGGCAGATCGACGGCTTCCCGGTCACCGCCGAGGAGCTGCTGTTCGAGCCCGAGCTCGTGGTGCGCGGCTCCACCGCCCCGGCCCCGCCGTCGCCGCCGGCCGGCTGAGCATGACAGTGGGCTGAGCGTGCCAGTGGGCTGAGAAAGCCCGCAAGCGGAGATCGCCGCCGCCCTCCCCCTCGCGGGGCAGGACGGCGGCGATTCGTTGTCCGCGCTGACTTAACCGATCCAGCCGGGGGCCGACCTCGGTCGCAGCCGGGTGCTCAGCCCTTGAGGCTGCCGGCGGTCAACCCGGCCATGATGTTGCGCTGGAAGATCAGGAAGAACACGATCGTGGGCACCGCGGCCACCGCCAGCGAGGCCATCTCGATGTTCAGCGGAATCCCGTCCCCGGTCAGGTTCAGCAGGCCGACGTTGATGGTCATCTTCGAGGTGTCGTTGATCACCAGCAGCGGCCAGAGCACGTCCTTCCACACCGCGACCATGGCGAAGATGGAGACCACCGCCAGGATCGGCCGCGACATCGGCAGCACGATCGAGCGCAGCGCGCGCAGCGGACCGGCCCCGTCGATCGCCGCCGCGGCCATCAGCTCCTCCGGGATGGAGTCGAAGAACCGCTTGAGCAGGAAGATGTTGAAGCCGTTGGCCACCGACGGCAGCCAGATGGCCATCGGGTTGTTGATCAGGTTCCAGTGCAGCACCGGCACGTTCACCGCGGTCAGGTAGTTCGGGATCACCAGGACCGTGGCCGGGATCATCAGCGTGGCCAGCATCAGGCCCAGCACCACGTTGCCCAGCACCGGCCGCAGCTTCGAGAGCGCGTAGGCGGCCGCCACGTCGAAGACCAGCTGCAGCACCACCGCGCCGAAGGCGTAATAAGCGGTGTTGAAGATGAAGCGGCCGAGGTCGTAGCTGGACCAGGCGGTGGAGAAGTTGCTCCACTGCCAGGAGTGCGGGATCAGCGTCTGCGGGATCTGCTCCACCTCGGAGGCCGACTTCAGGCCGCTGGAGAAGAGCCAGTAGAGCGGGAAGAGGAACAGGAACGCGAACACGACGATCGAGACGACCAGCGCGGTCCAGTACAGCCGGCGCGCCAGCGGGCGGTTGAGTTGCGTCCGCGAGATCAGCGTCCGGGTATGGGTGTCGAAAGCAGTCATTTCTATTCCTCCGCCACTCGACGGCTCACGTAGAGGTAGGCCCCGGAGAAGATCGCGAGCACGATCAGCAGGACCGAGCTGATCGCCGCGGAGCCGCCGAAGTTCCCGAAGTTGGTCGCGTCCTGATACACCTGGTAGACCAGCGTCGCGGTCCCCGGCTCGCCGCGGGTCAACGCCAGCGACTCGGTGAAGGTCTGCATCGTGGCCACGATCTGGGTCAGCAGCATCAGCGACAGGATCAGCCGGGTCTGCGGGACGGTCACGTGCCAGATCCGCTTGAAGATGCCGGCTCCGTCGAGCTCGGCCGCCTCGTAGAGCTCGCCCGGGATCCCCTGCAGCGAGGCCAGGTAGATCAGCACGCCGCTGCCCATGTTGGACCAGGTGGAGAAGATCACCATGCAGAGCACGACGAAGGTGTTGTTCGGCGATTGCAGCCATTGCGAAGTAGGCAGGTGCAGGAAGTGCAGGACCGTGTTGAAGAACCCGGAGCCGTCCGGCGCGTAGAACCACCGCCACAGGAACGCCGCGGCCACGGGCGGCAGCATCACGGGTAGGTAGACCAGGAGCCGGAAGAAGCCCTGCGCGTGCCGGAACTCGTTGAGGCCGACCGCGAGCAGGAAGGGCACCGCGTAGCCGAAGATCAGCGCGAGCCCGGTGAACACGAGCGTCACCCGGACCGAGGTCCAGAAGCTCGGGTCGTGGATCATGTTCTGGTAGTTGCGCCAGCCGCGCCAGCCCTCGGTCTGCCCGAACTTGTTCAGGTGCTGGAAGCTGAGCACGAACTCGTGCACGATCGGGTACCAGGAGAACACCAGGAAGCACAGGATCGCGCCGATGAGGAAGGCGTAGCTCACCAGATTGCGCCGCACCCGTCGGCCCAGCGGGGCTTTGCGGCGGCGCGCGGACGGGGCCGGCCCGCCCTCCCTCGGCAGTCCCCGCGCCCTGGCGTGGGAAACGTTGATGGTCGCCATCGGATCTACACTTCCGCTCTTTTCGAAATGCCCGTCGGTGGGCGGCTCGGGGGGGATGGGGTGGCGGCGGCGCCGTCCCCGCCGGATCGGCCGGCGGGAACGGCGCCGCGGGTAGTGCTCTTACTGGTTCTGCAGGATCTCGTTCGCCGCGTTCTGGAACGTGTCCAGCAGCTGCTGCAGGTTCGCGTTCGGGTTGGTCAGCACGGCGTACATCATCTTGTCGCCCTGGGCGTAGATCGCCTGCGCCTGCGGCGGTTCGATCTCCAGCTTCATCGAGCCCAGAGCCTGGGTGTAGGCGCTGAAGTTCGCCACCGGCAGGTTGGCCGAGGAGCTCTCGTCCGTGGCCGCCTGCTGGTCGGCGGCGGATCCCGCGGTGAACAGGTCCGGCTCCGGCAGGCCGACCGGCTGGCCCTGCTGCGCGGTGCGGGTGTAGTCGAACTGGCCCTTGCCGGGGGTGAGGAACTCGTAGTTCAGGAACTTGATGCCGGCCTGGATCTGCGCCGGCGTGTCCTTCTTGTTGAACATGTAGCCGTTGCCGCCGAGCAGGGTCGCGGTCGGCGAGCTGGCGCCGGGCAGCGGCGCCATGGCTATGTTGTCGTACGGCGTGTTGTACGTCGAGTGCAGGTTGGTGACCGTGTCCGGCGCGCCCATGTAGATGCCGAGCTTGCCGGTGCTCATCAGCTGCTGCGGGTCCGACCAGGCCAGGCCCTGCTTGGTGCCCATGTCGTTGTCCACGAAGCGCATCTGGTGCAGCATCTGGAGCACGGCCAGGCCGTTGCTGTCGTCGAAGGCGGCCTTGGCGCTGTTGCCGGTGCCGGTGACCATCTGGCCGCCGCGCGAGAACACCTCGGCGGCGAAGTGCCAGCCGCCGGTGTTCTGGGCGCTCAGGTCCACGTAGCCGATGTAGCCCGGGCCCAGCGCGCTGATCTTCTTGGCGTCGGCCTCGACGTCGTCCCAGGTGGCGGGCGGCGAGGTGATCCCGGCCTTCTGGAACAGGGTTTTGTTGTAGACCAGGCCCTCGTCGTAGTTGTTCACCGGGATGCCGTACAGGTCGCCGGACCCGTTGTTCTTGTACACGGCCTGCAGGCCCGGCAGGATGCTGCTGTAGTTCGCGATCTGGCTCACGTACGACTGGATGTTCGCGGCCTGCCCCGCCGAGATCACGTTCTGCGCGTCGGTGAAGTACGTGTAGAAGACGTTGTCCTCGGTGCCCGCGGCCACCTGCGCCGTGAACTTCGCGGGATCGTCGCAAGGGTTCGCGTCGTCGCCCTTGACCGTGATGTTCGGGTTGAGCTTCTCGAAGGCCGCGATGTCGTCCAGGAACATCTGGCGCTGCGCCTTCTGGGTCGTGGGCGGTTCACATCCCACCGTGATGGTGACCGGCCCGGTACTGGCGGCAGTCGGCGTACCGGAGTGACTGCTGGAGCATCCGGTTGCAGCCAACGCCATACCAACGGCGGCGGCCACTGCGGCCTTGCGATGTTTCATAACGACGGATCCCTTCCGGAATGTGCCGCGAACCAGGGCTCATTCGCTCTGGATGCGCTGGTCAATAAGCGGATCTCTGCACTGAGCGGATCTCTGGGCTGGCCGCAGCGCCCGGACGGGCTTCCGGTACTTCGGCTGCCGAAAACATACAGACGCGAGCTGAACTTAGCAAGAGGTCGATCTAACTTGTGCAAAAAATCAACTCTTTCTGACCGGGCATGCGTCAGTCCCCTCCCTGGTACCGACCCCGGGAGCGCTCTCCGGCGCGGCTTGACCTCGGCCGGGCCGCGGCCGGGCCGCGGCCGGCCGCGCGCAACCGGCTCGCTCCGCGCCGATCCGGACGGCCCGGCCGAGGTGCGCGGCACTCCGGGGCGCTGCAACCTTTTCGTGACCGGAAGGCGACGTCCGATCGACCCGGCCGGCGCCGGATGTCCTCGCTCAACCGGCCATCCCCGCTCGGGCCGCGCTCGACACCTCGCCCGGCGTGGGCCCGTCGGGCGTCCGGGCGGTAGCGCCGGTGAAGGCACCAGCGCGTTTCTCTCACGTACCCGGCAATGAGTGATCTAGTTTTTGCAGAAGAAACGTAGATCTCTTGCGTAGCTGTGTGCGGCTATGTATGTTGTGCGCAACCGGCACGTGACAGAGAAGGAGCCGACCGACGTGACTCTCCATCAGACCGCTGCGCAGCGCCCGACCCTCGTGGCGCCAGCCACGCAGGAAGCGGCGACCCGCGGCCTCGCCAGCGGGCCCTGGTGGCGCGATGCGGTCACCTATCAGGTGTACGTGCGCAGCTTCGCCGACGGGAACGGCGACGGCGTGGGCGATCTGCAGGGAATCCGGGACCGGCTGCCCTACCTGGCCGACCTGGGCGTGGACGCGATCTGGCTCAACCCGTGGTACCCCTCGCCGCTCGCCGACGGCGGCTACGACGTCTCCGACTACCGGGACATCGACCCCGTGTTCGGCACCCTGGCCGAGGCCGACGCACTGATCGCCGAGGCGCACGCGCTCGGGATCCGGACCATCATCGACGTCGTGCCGAACCACGTCTCGGATCAGCATCCGTGGTTCCGGGCCGCGCTCACCGCCACGCCCCGTTCGGACGAGCGGGCCCGGTTCTGGTTCCGGCCCGGCCGCGGCCCCGGCGGCAACGAGCCGCCGAACAACTGGGTCTCGCACTTCGGCGGCCCCGCCTGGAGCCGGACCGTGGAGCCGGACGGCACCCCGGGCCAGTGGTACCTGCACCTTTTCGCCGCCGAGCAGCCGGACCTGAACTGGGAGCACCCCGCCGTGCGCGAGGAGCACCTGGACATCCTGCGGTTCTGGTTCGACCGCGGCGCCGACGGAATCCGCATCGACTCGGCCGCGATCCTGGTCAAGGACCCGTTCCTGGCCGACATGGACCCGAACGCCCCCGCCGACGCCCCGCACCCCTACAGCGACCGGGACGGGATCCACGAGATCTACCGGGAATGGCGGGCGGTGGCCGACTCGTACGACGAGCCCAGGGCCCTGATCGGCGAGGTCTGGCTGCCGGACCCGCAGCGGTTCGCGATGTACCTGCGCCCCAACGAGATCCACACCGCGTTCAACTTCTCGTTCCTCTCCTGCCCCTGGGACTCGAACGAACTGCGCCGGGTGATCGACGACACCCTCGCCGCGCACCTGCCGGTCGGTGCCCCGGCCACCTGGGTGCTCTCGAACCACGACGTCACCCGGCACGTGAGCCGCTACGGCCGGGCCGACACCAGCTTCGATTTCGCCACCCGCCGCTTCGACACCCCGCTCGACCTCGAGCTCGGCACCCGCCGCGCCAGGGCCGCCGCGCTGCTGAGCCTTTCGTTGCCCGGGTCGGCATATATCTATCAGGGTGAGGAGCTCGGCCTGTGGGAGGTCGAGGACATCCCGGACGAGAACAAGCAGGACCAGATGTGGTCGCGTACCAACGGGAAGGACCCCGGCCGCGACGGCTGCCGGGTGCCGCTGCCCTGGTCCGGCAAGGAGCCGCCGTTCGGCTTCAGCCCCGAGGGCGCCACCGCGCAGCCCTGGCTGCCGGAGCAGCCCGAGGCCTGGAGCCGGATGACCGTGCAGGCGCAGACCGGCGAACCGGGCTCGATGCTCGAGCTCTACCGCGAAGCCCTGCGCGTGCGCCGCGCCGAGCCGGGACTGCGCAGCGAGCGTGAGTCGCTGCGCTGGCTGAACTCGGACCCCGAGGTCCTCGCCTTCCGCCGCGGCGACGGGTTCGCCGCCGTCGTCAACTTCGGCGCCGAGCCGGCTCCGCTGCCCGCCCACTCCGCGATCCTGCTGAGTTCCGGTCCGCTGACCGAAGACGGCCTGCTGCCCGCGGACACCGCCGTCTGGCTCCGGCTGGTCTGAACCATCTCACTGCTCAGTCCATCCGGGCGCGCGAGACCTTATTTCATGGAGGGGGAAGTCCGTGCCTCGAGCACGTCTACGTCGCGGCCTCCCCTGCGCCGCCCCGCATCGGCGATCTCGGGACGTCTATCAGGTGGCTGCGCCGACCGGACGGCTCGCGCACACGATCTCGGTGCCGCGTGGGGAAGTCGACCGGACCGGAGCGGCCGGCTCTACAGCGGCGTTCGCGGCTGCCGACTACGCCGCGAACGCCGCGCACGAGGTGTTTCGGGTGTCCGCGGGCGACTTCGCGATCACCGCGCCGGCAATGCTGTCTGCCGGCACTGCTCACCGACTTCTCGCCGCAGATCCGTGGGCGAGTCCGAGATCGAGCGCTGACTGAGGGTACGCGCTCGACAGGGAGTGCCGGACCCGGCCCTTCGCCAGACCGCACTCTGGCCGGCCGGGTCCGGCACTCCCTTTTCTCCGTCTCACGGCTTGCGACGATGTTCCACGTGGAACACTATGCATTACTCTGCATGATATTCCACGTGGAACATCGCTGACCACGCTCCGAACCGCGTGGATCCTCAGTCTGCGGCGGCGATCTCGCCGGCCATCCGCTCCGCGATCATCAGGGTCGGCAGATGCACATTCGCGCTCGGGATCACCGGCATGATCGACGCGTCCGCGACCCAGAGCCCGTCGACGCCGTAGACCCGGCCCTGCGGATCGACGACCCCGCCCGCCTGCGGATCCGGGCCCATGGCGCAGGTTCCGCATGCGTGGTGATAGGTCCACACCGCGCGGCGCAACGCGTCGGCGAGTTCGGCCGGTTCGTCCGCTCCGGCGCCGAGCCACTGCTCCGGCCCGCCGGCCAGGTCCTTGAGCGGCCCGCGCGTACCGACGTGCCGGGCCGAGCGCACGCCCTCGATCATCGCCGCCAGATCCTCGACCTCGGCCAGCAGATTCAGCGTGATCCGGGGCGGGCGCAGGGGATCCAGCGTCGCGAGCCGCACCCGGCCGCGCGAGCGCGGGTTCATCACCGTCGCCGAAACCCAGAACATCGTGGGGGTGGAGGCGGGCATGTGCTGCAGCCACGGTCCATCGCCCGCGGCATGACCCGGCGATCCCTGCGTCGCCACGACCTGGAAGCGCGGCCCGTCCGGCATCTCCTCGGCCAGTGGCCAGATCACCGAGATCCCCGGATGCTCCTGCAGATTCGCGCCGACCCCGGGCAGATCCGAGCGGCACGGCAGCCCGAGCACCGCCAGATCATGGGCCGGTCCGATGCCCGTGCGCAGCAGCACCGTCGGTGAGCCGTACGTCCCGGCGGCCAGCACCACCCGGTCCGCGCGCACGGTCCGGCCGTTCGCCAGCCGCACTCCGGTCACTCTGCCGCGTTCCAGCAGCACCCGGTCCGCCTGCGCGTTCGCCAGGATCCTGAGATTCGCGCGATCCCGGGCCGGCCGCAGATAGGTCGCTGCCGCGCTCATCCGCACCCCGGCGATGGTGTTGACCGGCGCCGGTCCCACGCCGAGGACGCCCGGCCGGTTGTGGTCGTCGACCTCCGGGAACCCGGCCTCGATCAAGGCCTCGAACGCCGCAGCGTTCACCGCGGTCAGTTCCTTGGGCCCGTAGCGGCGTATCGGCACCGGACCGTGCTGCCCGTGCCAGACGTCGGTGAAGTCGAGGTCTGTCTCGAGTCGCCGGAAGGCCGGCAGCACCTGCTCGAAGGACCAGCCCGGATTGCCCAGCCGGGCCCAGCCGTCGAAGTCCGCGCTCGCTCCGCGCAACGCGACCGTGCCGTTCGTCGCGCTGCAGCCGCCGACCACCTTCGCCCGGGCCACCGGCGTGCCGGTCCGCTCGTCCGTCAGCCCCCAGTCGTGGCTGCCCGCCGAACGCCAGCCGGAACGCAGATCCTCAGGCAGCGCCTCGGGATCCGGGTAGTCCGGACCCGCCTCGATCAGCGCCACCGTCCGGTCCGGCTGCTCGGTCAGGCGCGCGGCCAGCACACAGCCGGCCGCCCCGCCCCCGATGATCGCGACATCGACCTGCGCTACGGGCTGGTCGGACATGAATGTGCCCCCAATCCGGCTCAAGGCGGCGAATCGGGGGCACTCCTACCCGCTCCGGACGCGGCGTACGCACCGCGCGCCGTCCGCAGACAGTGCGCGGTGGGCGCGGAACCAGCGCTGCGCGCCGCCGCGGATACCGTGGGTCAGCGGTTGTTGTTCACCTTCATGTCGAGCAGGTTGCGCTCGCGCAGGTACTCGCGCAGCGGGTAGCTGTCGCCGATGCCCCAGTAGGACAGCGCGTCCTTGCCCGCGCCGAGCAGCTGCTGCTGGATCGGGGTCAGCTCGTTCCACCACGGGTGCTCGGGCGTGATGACCCGGTC
Source organism: Actinospica robiniae DSM 44927 (assembly GCF_000504285.1). Lineage (NCBI taxonomy): Bacteria > Bacillati > Actinomycetota > Actinomycetes > Catenulisporales > Actinospicaceae > Actinospica > Actinospica robiniae. The sequence continues at coordinate 6,618,522 of NZ_KI632511.1, forward strand.
CTCGTGCGGCGCGATCCAGCGGTAGGTCCAGCCGATGAACAGGCAGCGCCGGTCGATGTCGGAGTAGTTGTCCGAACGGCCGTGGTAGATCCGGCGGTCGAAGAGCACCACATCGCCCTTGTTCGCGCACACCTCGATCGCGCCCTCGGGCTGCTCGAAGTCCAGCGACAGGTCCTCCGGCCGGGCCAGCCGGCTGGTCTTGTGCGAGCCCGGGATGCACATGAAGTTGCCGCGCCCCGGCTCGGACAGGTCGGAGAGGTAGAACGCGGTGCGGATCGAGAGCAGCGGACGTTCCGGCCCGGTCTCGATCTCCAGGTTCTGCCGGCCGCCGTCCTGGTGCCAGCGCCAGGTCTTGCGGGTCTCGGCCGGGACGCCCGGGTGGATGTCGATGTGGTGGTGGTAGGCGTGGATGTTCCAGCCGAGGATGCCCCACACCAGCGGGAAGACCGTGGGCAGTTCCAGCAGCTCGAGGAAGACCTTGTCCCGGTGCAGGAAGCCCATCAGGTGCATGCTCTGGTCGCGCTTGTCCAGCCGGCCCTCGGCCTTCTGCTTCGCGTAGACCCGGTCCTGCGCCTCGATCAGCCGTTCCATCAGCTCGGCCGGTATCGCGTCGCGGATGATGAAGAAACCGTCACGGTCGAACGCGGAGCGCTGCTCGTCCGTGATCAGGATGCCCTCGTAAGGCACGGTCGGACGCTCGCTCCCGGCGGCCTCCGGTATGGACTCTCCCATCATCATGGACATAGTGCGCAACCCCCTTCTCGAGGAACTCTCCCGGGTACCACCCGCGAGCGGGAAACCGGCTGCCCTAGAGACGCGTCGGGCACGGCTCCGGTTGCAGCGACCCCCCGGACTCTACGCGATCCGCGCCGGTCACGGTACGTCGCGCGTCGCTCCGCGGACGTCACAGGACGGCCCCGGCAGGGCCGCCAGTTCGTCGGCTAGGCAAGTCCGAGCGCAGATGAGCGAGAAGCCGTACTTGCCTACTGGGGCAGCGGTCGCTGGCTTGGGACCGCGGCAAAGAGCTCGCCCAGCACGCCAGTGACGATCCACGCCGTGGCGTCGGCCCTCAACTAGGACAATGTGTTGCATTGATGCCTCGAAGCTAGTCAATACTCATCGGCCGAGTACCGCAAGGTACTGAGCAGTCACGGCATCTCGCCATCCATGAGAAAACGGGGCATGTGCTGGGCCAATGCGACGGCCGAGTCCTTCAGTGCCACCATCAGGAACGAGCTGATATACCCGACCTCGTATCAGGCCAGGAAGCATGCGGAGCGTGACAGGGCCGCGTACACCGAGCTGTTCTTCAATCGCCAACGCCTTCACTCAGGGCTCGGCTGCAGGACAGGCGTGCCGCCGGCGGCGCGATTCAGCGAGTGCCAGTGAGGAGGTCGCTGCTCACATGATCCACCAAGCCTTCGAACCGCTCGCCAGCACTGGCGACGACGTAGCTGGGCCGGGGAGAACGACGTCACGCCGCTGGAACAGCGCGCGCTGTCGGCGTTCCACAGGCAGCGCGACGGACGCGACCCGCTCTCCCTTACGCTGATCGGTGGCTACGCCGGTTCGGGCAAGAGCGAGTTCGCCAACTTCCTGTCCTCGATTACCGGGTGGCCGATTTTCGACAAGGACATCCTGACCCGTGCCCTCGTTGAGCAGGTTGCGTACGACCACTACGTGGCAGAGAGCTCGATGAACGCTGCTGTGGCGCTGGCGGACCGAGCTGGTGAGATTGCTCGGTAAATATGGCTCGGTGGGGCATGACCTACTCGGGCGTTCTGCTCTACGGACCGCCGGCGAGTGGCAAGAGCACGGTTACGGCTGTGCTCAGTGGGCTCGATGAGCGGTTCACGCTTTTCGAGCGGCTGAGGGTGTCGGCGGTGCCGAAGTCCGGCTACCGGAACGTGACGGTGGCGGAAGCGAACTCTCTTGCCGCACAAGGCCAGATTCTCTATGAGAACGAGCGATACGGGAATCGCTACATCGTGGATCGAGCAGAGATCGAGCGCCTGAATTCGATGGCTCGTATCCCTATTCTCCATCTGGGCCAGATCGACGGCATCCGTGCGGTGCAGGTGATTGGGCCGTGGCTGACCGTGAGCCTTTTTGCGGCTGGGAGACAGCTATGAAGAGAAGCGAGGCGCGCGGCGATTCCGATGTGGTGGCGCGGCTTACGGCGTGGGATCAGACGGAAGCTGACGTGGCCGAACATTCCGGCTATAGATTTCATATTGAGCTGAACTCAGAGCGGGTTGGCCCGACAGAGGCGGCTCATCTGATTCTCTGTCAGTTCCATGAGCCTTCGTCGCCAGCTTGAGTACGAGCTCGGGTGGGAAGCCCCCAGGCTGAGACCTAGAGCCCGCGAGGCTGTTGACCACATTTCGAAGGAACTCGTTGACCGGGCAGGGGATGCCGTGCAGACGTCCCATGGCCACGATCTCGCCGTTCAGATAGTCGACCTCGACGGTCGTGAGCCCCCGCTTGAGGCTCTGCCACGTCGACCCGCCGCCGCGTGGACGTCCCGGAATGTCGGCAACGTGGAAGTTGTCGCCGCGCTCGGCGTAGGCGGCCTTGAGATTGATGGGCGTGATTCCAGCGGCGCGATGGACGGCTTCACCCTCGGCCTCAGCGAGGCGGGTGAGCTCTGCCGCCGCAGGCGACGACGTGCGCCCGCACGCGGCTTGAATCGCGTTCGAGAGGTTGCGCAGTAGCTTGCCGTACTTCCAAGACATGATGTCGGAGGTGGCGTACGCGGCGAATCCCGCGTCGTTGAAGTCCTCGGCGAACGCGAGGGCACCCGCGTCAGGCGTGGAGCCATCGCAATCAACTGGGTTCCCGACCCTCCCGATATCGAGAATGCCGAAGCCGGGTGCGCCCTCGGCCACGATGACGCCGGGCTCGGCCAGCGTGGCGGGCAGCCATGCGCACACGCCATAGACGCACTCGAAGTACCTCAGCGCTGTGAACTCGTTAGCCACGCCGTTCTGAGCGCAAATCAGCGGAAGCCGCACGCTCGTGGGTTGCGAGCTCCACTGCCGGAGCAGCGGCAAGCTGTCCTGGCTCTTCACTGCGAGGATCAGAACATCGTCCGTAGTGAACGTCAGCGCCTCGGGTCCGCTGACGCTTCGCACAGACGGCCTGAGCGTCTGGGACGGCGTCACGAGCGTCAGCCCGGACGCCTGCAGCGACTCCAGGTGAGCTCCCCGGGCCACCAGGACCACATCATGCCCCGCCGCAGCGAGCGCGCCACCGATCGTGCCGCCGACGCTGCCGGCGCCAATCACGATGTACCGCGTCATATGGCCCTCCAGCCCGTATCACGCCTGTTGCACCGACGCTGATCGCCAGCGCGATTCAGTGAGTGCCAGTGAGAGAAAAGCAAACAGCCCCCGGTCTGCGTTTCCGCAGCTCAGGGGCTCATTCTCGCTGGTGTGGCAGGTGAAGGATTCGAACCTTCGTAGCTTACGCGACGGATTTACAGTCCGCTCCCATTGGCCGCTCGGGCAACCTGCCTGGGTGATCGGCCCCTCGCGGGGCGACCTCGGAAAGATTACCTCATGGCGGGGGGTGCTTCGCAACCGGCTTTGGCGGGGCGGGGGCGGGGCCCGGTGTGGGCGCGGAGGGTGGGGGCTTGGGCGCGGTGGGTGGTGGGATGCGGTGTTCGGGTCAGCGGGTCATTGGACATTTAGCTCGTTCGTGGGCGCGTCTGTTCGGGGGGCGTTAGGCCGGGCAGGTCATCTGCGCCGCCGCTCACACAATGGGCGGGCTCGGCCGCTGCAACGCGCTGCCTCGTGCCCACAACTCAAGCCTTAGACGCCACGCCCTCGGACCTCGGACTCGGACCTTCGGAAGGCCAAGCTGCCCATGCCCCGTCGACGTTTCTCTTCGCGCTCCCCATTCTCCCCGCCCCCGCCCCGATCGGCGCGCCGGAAGGCGCGCCGTGCGCTGTGCGGGATCACGGTCACCGCGACCGGGCTGTGCCTGGCCGGGTCGCTGACGCTCGGGTCGGGGGACGCGTCCGCCGCGCCTCTTTCCGCGCTGGCCGCCGCCTCCGCCGCAGCTTCCGCGTCCACCGCCACCGCCGCCGGCTCCGGCACCGCCGCCAGCGCGCTGGTGAGCGTGGCCGGGGTGCGGCCGGGCTGGGCCACGGCGGCTTCGGCGCAGGGGGCGGCGCCTTCAGGGGCGTTGACGACGCGGGTGTTCCTCGGGACGCCGGACGCGAAGGGGCTGGCCGCTTACGCGACTGCCGTCTCGACGCCGGGGGGCAGTTCGTACCGGCACTACCTGAGCACCTCGGCTGCCGCCAAGCGCTACGGGCCGAGCGCAGCCGAAGCTTCGGACGTGTCTGCTTGGCTGCGCAAGCAGGGGCTCACTGTCACCTCTGTGACCGGGCAATACGTGTCCGCTACCGGCAGCGTCTCGGCCGTCGACCATGCTTACGGCATCACGCTGCGCAGCTACGCGCTGCCGGGCGGCGGGTCGGCGGTGGCGCCGGACCGCGACCCGCAGATTCCTGCTTCACTCGCTCCGTCGGTGGCCACGATCACGGGACTGACGAGCGCTTCGCTCCCCATGTACGCGCAGCACGTCACGGCTGCGGCGGCCTCGCAGGACCTGCGGACGGGGCGCGGCGGCGGCAAGACACCCACCGGGCCGCTGATCCCGACTCCCTGTTCGGACTACTACGGACAGGTCGCCGACACCACCGACCCAGCGTTCTCCGGCGTCAAGGAGCCCTACACCGTCTGCGGGTACTCGGCTTCGCAGCTCCGCTCGGCCTATGGCGCGGTCGGACACTCGGGTCGTGATGCGACGGTCGCGATCGTCGACGCGTACGCCTCGGGCACCATGCTTTCCGACGCCGACACTTGGTCGTCACACAACAAGCTCCCGGCCTTCGCTCCGGGGCAGTACACGCAGGTCGTCACGCAGTCCGCATGGAACAACGTGAATGAGTGCGGCGGCACGGCCGGGTGGGCGGCCGAGGAGTCGCTGGATGTCGAGGCCGTGCACGCCATGGCCCCTAGCGCCAAGGTCCTGTACTACGGCGCCAACTCCTGCCAGGACTCTGACCTCCTGGCGGCACTGACCGATCTGATCACGCATCACCGCGCCGACGTCATCTCCGACTCCTGGGGCGGTCCGCTGCACTCCACCGCCGGCGACGAGTCGGCGTCGACGATCGCCGAGTACGAGCACCTGTTCCAGCTCGCGGCCGTCGAGGGAATCACGGTGAACTTCTCCTCCGGCGACTGCGGGGCCAACGACCCTGCCACCTCGTGCGGTAGCGGGGAGGGCTCCAGCTACGCGCAGACCACGTTCCCGGCCTCGGATCCGTGGGTGACCGCGGTGGGCGGGACCTCCGCTGCCGTCAACGCGCACGGGAAGCTCGCTTGGAGCACGTCTTGGGGAACCGACGCGTGGCTTCTGACCGGCAACGGCGCCAACGCCACGTGGCAGTCGCTGGGCTGGATCTTCGGAGGCGGCGGAGGCGCCTCGGCCGACTTCCCGCAGCCGCACTACCAGCGGGCTGACGTGCCGTCGTCTCTGGCCAAGTCGCTGCTGACCGGCGGCACCGCGCCCAGCGCGCGGCGCGTCGTACCCGATCTCTCGCTCGACGCGGATCCCTTCACCGGCATGCTCGTCGGCCAGACCCAGCAGCTGCCCACGGGCGCCACCGGGTACGCCGAGGCCGCCATCGGCGGGACCAGCCTGGCCAGCCCGCTGCTCGCCGGGTTGGAGGCGGACGCGATCACGGAGCGCGGCGGCGCGCCGCTCGGCTTCATCAACCCGACGCTCTACTGGATCGGGCCGGAGCACCACGGCAGCGTGGACGCGCTGCACGACGTGCTGGACAAGCCGTCGGGAGTGGCCACGCCGATCGCCGAGGTCTTCCCGCCGTACCAGGGGCAGCCTGCCGCGATGGCCGGCCTCGGCGACGACCTGAGCCTGCACGCCGGTTACGGCTACGACGACGCCACCGGCATCGGCACGCCGGGCCCCTTGTTCATCGAGGAGCTGGCCGCGGGCTGACGCGCCTCTCGCCGCACCCCGCGCGGCCCGATCCGCCTGCCGGACTCGATAGAGTTCGAGGGATAACGGACCGGTGACGTGCGGGGTGTGCCCGAGGCTTAAGGAGGCCCAGATGGCGAGCGAGTCGAGTTTCGACGTGGTCAGCAAGGTGGACCGGCAGGAAGTGGACAACGCGCTCGGCCAGACAGGCCGTGAGCTCACGCAGCGCTTCGACTTCAAGAACACCGGCGCGTCCATCTCCTGGAGCGGCGAGAAGATCGAGATGCGGGCGGGCACGGAGGAGCGGGTCAAGGCCGTGCTCGACGTGTTCAAGGACAAGCTGATCAAGCGCGGCATCTCGCTCAAGACGCTGGAGGCGGGCGAGCCGGCCGCGTCCGGCAAGGAGTACAAGATCAGCGCCGAGGTGACCGAGGGCATCAGCCAGGAGAACGCCAAGAAGGTGGCCAAGCTGATCCGCGATGAGGGGCCGAAGGGCATCAAGGCGCAGATTCAGGGCGACGAGCTGCGGGTGACCTCGAAGTCGCGCGACGACCTGCAGGAGGTCATCGCGCTGCTCAAGGGGCAGGACTTCGACTTCGCGGTGCAGTTCACGAACTACCGCTGAGCGCGGACTACCGCTGATCACGCACTACCGCTGAGCGACCGCGCGAACGCGTGCAAAGCAGGGCAGGCCTGGTCGGGCCGGGGCGACGTCCCGGCCCGACCAGGCTGCTTTTATGCTCGGCTGCATGAGCGACGTGGGGGGATTCACCTATCCGGAGGTCGGTGCGACCGAGGATGCCGGGCGGCTGCCGAGCGGCTACCGGTATCTGGAGCATCGGATGCGGGTGGGAACCGGGGCGCGGGACTTCGCGACCGCCGGCGACGCGGTGCTCGATTGGCGCCTGCATGCCGGGATGCACGTGCGGCCGCGGGCGGATCGGCCGCGGGCTGAGGCGGGGGCGCGGGTCACCGTGCATCTCGGGCCCAACCGGCCGTCGTGGCTCTGTATAGCAGCGCCTTGCGAGGTCGTCTGGACGGCGGACGAGCCGCGCCGACGCGGGTTCGCGTACGGGACGCTGCTGGGGCATCCGGAGCGGGGCGAGGAGTCGTTCATCGTCGAGTGGGACGGGCCCGAGGACTCCGCCGAGGCGGCGGGCGCGGCCGACCCGGAGCGGGCGGCGGAGACCGGGGCAGTCTGGTTGACCGTCAGGGCCTTCAGCGTCGGGGCGAAGTGGTACAGCCGGGCAGCCGGGCCGATAGTCCCCCTTCTTCAGCATTCGTATGCTCGCACCTGTGGCGTAGTGCTGCGTCGGCTTACTCGTTCGGCTTAACGAAGGATCACGAGGCGGTCCGGGTCCTTCGTCAGGATGACCTGAAGTAGGACCCGTGGTCGGATCCCGCGAGCGCCGATCAGTGCTGTGATGGTGGGTATGAACGAGACGAGCAAGACGAGCAAGACCTGGTACCGCCGTGGGTCCGTCCGTGCCCTCGTGCCGCTGTCCGTCGTCGCCGTGGTCGCCGGTTACGCGGCTCTCGCGCCGACCCTCGCGAGCGCGGCGCCTTCACTGCCCGCGATCTCCGCGCAGCAGCTGCTGACCCGGGTCGCCGACTCGCACGTGGACGGGTTCTCCGGCACCGTGAGCGTCACCGCGAACCTGGGGCTGCCCGAGCTGCCGAACTTCGTCGGCAGCGCCAATCCGCTGTCCCTGATCACCGGGACGCACCTGCTCCAGGTCTCCGCGAACGGTCCGGCACAGCAGCGGATCGCGTTGATGGATCAGTTGTCGGAATACGACGTCATCCACAACGGCAGCCAGATCTGGACCTACGACAGCGAGACGAACGAGGTCGGCAAGGGCACGCTCGACGCGACGGGGAAGGCCGCGGGCAGTGCCGCCGAGGAGAAGGCCGAGAAGCAGCGGGAGCTCGCGCTCGCGTCGCTCACCCCGCAAGCCGCGGCGCAGCAGCTGCTGGCCGCGATCACGCCGACCACGCAGGTAAGCGTCGGCTCGCCGCGCACGGTCGCCGGCCGCTCGGCGTACCTGCTGGTGCTCAAGCCCAAGCAGCAGGGCTCGCTCATCGGCGAGGTCGAGATCACCGTGGACTCGGCCACCGGTGCGCCGCTGGGCGTCGCGCTCTACCCGACCGGGTCGGCCACGCCGTTCCTCGACGTCGCCTTCACGAAGGTGGACCTGACCGCCCCGCCGTCCTCCCGCTTCGACTTCACTCCGCCGAAGAACGCGAAGGTCACTCCGCTCGACCAGTCCGGCGGCACGAAGACGCCGGACGGGATCACGCCGGACACCCTCGATCCGCAGGCTCTCGGCACCGGCTGGCTCACCGCCGTGGAGCTGCACGGGATCAGCCTCGACCAGCTCAACGCGGCGCTGTCCTCCACCGGTCGCGCGGTCGAGTCCGGCAAGGGTTCGGCGGCTACCTCGCCCGAGGCCGACGGCGGCAGCCAGCAGCTGATCAGCGGTGGCGTCAACGGCTACCTCAGCACGCTGCTCGGCTCCGGCAAGAGCGTGACCGGCGCCTTCGGCACCGGGAAGCTGTACTCGACCAACGTGCTCACGGTCCTGATCACCGACGACGACCGGGTCTTCCTCGGCCCGGTGACCGCCAGTGTGCTCGAGGCGGACGCGGCGAAGCAGGGCACGAAGTGAGCGTCGGGGTCGAGGTGGCCGAAACGACGGCGTCCGCAGAGGCGCCGGCGATCGCCACCAGCGGGCTGTCCAAACGCTTCCGAGGCGGCCAGTTGGCGGTGGACACGCTGGATCTGAGCGTGCCTCAGGGCGCGGTGTTCGGCTTCCTCGGCCCCAACGGCTCGGGCAAGACGACCACGATCCGGATGCTGCTCGGCTTGATCACGCCGACCGCGGGCGGCTGCCGGCTGTTCGGCGAGAGCGTGGACGCGAGCAACGTCCGCACACTCACCCGGGTCGGCGCGTTGATCGAGGGTCCGGCGCACTACCCGTACCTGAGCGGCCGGGCGAACCTGGCCCGCTACGACGCGGCCGACCGCACCGCCGACCCGGCCACCCGCGCGGCCCGGATCGACCGCGCGCTCGACCAGGTCGGCCTGGGCAGCGCGGCGGGGAAGAAGGCGAAGAACTACTCGCTCGGCATGAAGCAGCGGCTCGGGCTCGCCAGCGCGCTGCTGCAGCCGCGCGACCTGCTGATCCTCGACGAGCCGACCAACGGCCTCGACCCGCAGGGCATGCGCGAGATCCGCTCGCTCATCGCCCTGCTGGCCGGGCAGGGCACGACGGTCTTCCTCTCCTCGCACCTGCTCGACGAGATCGAGCAGGTGTGTACGGACGTGGCGATCATGAGCCGCGGCCGCCTGGTGAGCCAGGGCTCGGTGACGCAGCTGCGGGCCGGCCTGCGGGCGAGGCTGGCGGTGACGACGCCCGACCCGGCCGACGCCGCGCGTGTGCTGGCGGAGCAGGGTGGAGATGACATCCAGGTCGTCGACCAGCGGGTGGACTGCGCGGCACGCGAGGATCTGGCGCCCGACGTGGTGTGCGCGGCGCTGGTGGCCGCGGGTGTACGGGTGCTGTCCTTCGGGGTGGAGCGGCCGTCGTTGGAGGACGCGTTCGTGGCTTTGACCGGAGAAGGTTTCGATGTCGCAGGGTGACGCGCAGATCTGGCAGGGGAGTGGAGCGGGCGTGGCTACGGAGACGGCGGAACCTGCGGCAACCGCGTCGGCGCCGACGGCACCGGCAGCACCGTCGCCACCTGGAACAGCCGCAAAGGCGCCGGCCGCACTGGCCGCGCTGGCCGGGCCGGAAGCGGACGCATCCGCCACCACTGTCCCCACGAACAAGCGACGCTCCGTCACCGCCCGCCTCGGCGGCTGGCTGCTGGTGAATGAGCTGCGCACGATGTTCCGGCGCAACCGGAATCTCGTCCTGCTCGCCGCGCTCGCCGCGATCCCGGTCGCCATCGGCATCGCGATCAAGGTCACCGAGCACAGTCGTGGTCAGGACGCGGGCGGTTTCCTGACGCAGGTGTCGAACAACGGGCTCTTCCTCGTCTTCGCCGCGCTCTCGCTCACGTTGCCGATCTTCCTGCCCATGGCGCTCGGCGTCGTCTCCGGCGACTCGATCTCGGGCGAGGCGGCACAGGGCACGCTGCGGTACCTGCTGGTCGCGCCGGTCGGGCGGGTGCGCCTGCTCGCGGTCAAGGGCGTCTCGCTGGCGGTGTTCTGCCTGGTGTCCACGACCGTGGTCGCGCTCGCGGCGCTGGCGACGGGGCTGGCGCTGTTCCCGAGCGGCCCGGTGACGTTGCTCTCCGGCGACTCGATCGGCATGGGCGCGGCGACGGTGAAGGCGGCGTGGATCACGCTGCTGGTGGCCGCTTCGCTGCTCGGCCTGGCGGCCCTCGGCCTGTTCGTCAGCACGCTGACCGACACGCCGATCGCGGCCATGGCGGTGGCGACCGGAGTGACGATCGTGTGCGGAATCGTCCAGGCGATCCCGCAGCTCTCGTCGATCCAGCCGTGGCTCTACACGGCCCAGTGGCCGTCCTACGCGGACGTGCTGCGCGATCCGGTCTACCTCGCGGACATCGAGCACAACCTGGTGATCCAGGCCGGATACGTCGTGGTGTTCACGCTCGCGGCGTGGGCGCGGCTGACGACGCGTGACGTGAGCAGCTGAGTGACCGGGGCCGGGGGAGCGGCCGGCTCACTTCTCCACGGTGGTGCGGATGCCGGCGAGGCGCTCGAGGCGGGCGATGCGCTCGGCCACCGGCGGGTGGGTCGAGCACAGGCCGCGGAAGCCGCCGCGGCTCTTGGCCTCGCCGAAGGGGTGCACGATCATCAGGTGGCCGATGCCGGAGAGCGGTCCGGGGCCGCCGCGCAGCGGGTTCGCGCGCACGCCGGCTTCGAGCTTGCGCAGGGCGGTGGCGAGCGAGAGCGGGTCTCCGGTCAGCCGCGCGGCGCAGGCGTCCGCCTGGTACTCGCGGGAGCGGCCGACCGCGGTGCGCACCAGGACCGCCGCCAGCGGGCCGAGCAGGAAGGTGACCAGCAGGTCGGCCCAGCCCTCGTCGTCCTCGCTGCCGCCGAGGCCCGGCAGCAGCCAGAGCAGGCTGGCCGACCAGACCAGCGCGCCGGCCAGGGCGCCGGCCACCGAGGAGACCAGGACGTCGCGGTTGTAGACGTGCGCGAGCTCGTGCGCGATGACCGCGCGCAGCTCGTGCTCGTCCAGGGTGCGCAGCAGGCCGACCGTACAGCACACCGAGGCGTTGCGCGGGTCGCGGCCGGCCGCGAATGCGTTGGGGGATTCGGTCGGGGAGACGTAGATCCGCGGCATCGGGCGCCGCGCCTGGTAGGAGAGCTCCCGCACGATCCGGTAGAGCACCGGCGCGCCGGCTTCGCCGATCGGCTGGGCGTGCATGGTGCGCAGAGCGAGGGTGTCGGCGTTGTGATACGCGTAGCCCAGCACGACGACCAGCACCACGACGGCCACCACCAGGCCCTCGCGCCCGCCGGAGAGCTCGCCCGTGCCGAGGGCGAGCAGACTGAACACTGAGATCAGCACGACGGTCTTCGTCCGTGCCGAACCCACCAGTCCAGTTCTGCGCATCCTCAACGTCCCGCTGTCCGCTCGAGTCCAGTGCTGCCCGAAAGCCGTGCTTACGAAGAAAACCTATGCCGTCTGCGGACGGCGTGCCGCTTCAAGGCTCCGCGAGTTCGCTTCGCCCTGCCCGTGCCGCCCGACATCCAGTCCAACGATCACCCCTGGCCACCGGTTCCCGCGGCTTGCCGGGAGCTCTGGCCGGGCGTCGTGAGGTCGCGCCGGGCGCCAAGGGGTGGCGGCACGGCGCGGGAAGGTCAGAACAGCAGCATGGCGGCGAGGTCCACGTCCCCCTCGCCGTCGGCGATCGTCTCCGGCGCCGGGGCGGTGGCCGAGGGCGTCGGGCTGGCCGACGGGGTGGGCGAGGGCCCTCCCAGGTTCGAGAGGTCCACCTCGTATCCGGCCGTGCTCGTGGCGGTGGCCGAGATGTCGATGGCCGCGGGCAGACCCAGCTTGTAGATCACCTTGGCCAGTTTCCCGCTGCCGGTCAGCGTCTCCACGTCGACCTCGACCTTGGTCGTGCCCGCCTTGCGCAGCGCCTCGGAGTCGAGCAGCGAACTCGGCACGTTGGGCAGCTGGGCCAGGTCGATCACCTGGGAGAACACGTCGACGCTGGCGCCGCCTAGCCCGGTGACGCCCTCCATTTTCAGGTCCTGGGCCTGGAAGAGCACCTGCCACCAGCCGGAATGCATCGCGTCGTTCTGCCAGGTGGCGTTCACCTGGGTGGTGTTCCACTGCTTGTCCGCGAGGTCGCCGGTCTGCTGCGCGGTCGGGATCGTGCTGTAGAGCCGCGTCTGGGTCTCGACGGCGGAGGCGTCGTCGGTGGTGGTGGTGCCGGAGCCGAGGGTCTCGATCGTGCCGGTCAGGTTCGCGGCGCCGGACGGGGCGAACGGGCCGGTCAGCATCGTCATGACGTTGACGCTGCCGCCGCTCGTGACCTGGATCGTGTTGTAGGTTATGGTCCCGCTCTGCGGATTGAGCAGCCACTGCTCCAGTTCCGTCGAGGCGTTGAGTTCGGCGGTCCTGGTCGCCGCCGGGACGCTGGCGCTGGTGGTGGCGGTGGGGCTCTGGGTGGGGGCGCCCATCGGCACGGTGGTGCCGCAGGCCGCCGCAGCCAGGACCAGGCCGGCCGCCACCGCCGCCGCGGCCAACGCCGCGCGCGGCCCGCGGCCGAAGGCCGTCGCCGCCGTGCGCACCCGACGTCCGCGCGCCACCGTGCCTCCTGATCTCCGTTCCACCGCGGCCGCCGTCAGGCGATCCCGCGGGTCTTGCCGTCCGCAGCCGCTGCGCCCCCGGCAGGACTCGAACCTGCGGCCAAGTGCTTAGAAGGCACCTGCTCTATCCGCTGAGCTACGGGGGCTTCTCGTTCGTCGCCGCTTAGGGTACCGGACCCGCCCCGGGCCGCGGCGGAGCGGAAGGTGCGCAACCGGACAGACCGGGACACCCCGCCCGGGCCCGGGCGCTCTGGCGCCGTTCCGCATCGAATTCGCAACGCAGAAGTTACCGTTCTAACCCGGCCCGGGGTTCCCTTGCCCCCACGGCTGCGGCCAGGATACCGCTGTGACGATCACAGGCCCGGACGCGGACCTGCTCAGCGCCGTAGGCGCACTGCGCGACCACATCGCGGCTCCACGCTTTCCGCTCGCCGCGGAAGGCGTCGCGGACGTGCGTGAAACCAGGATCGAGCTGCTCAACCGCATCGACGACTACCTCATCCCGCGGCTGCGCGAGCCGGGCGGCCCGCTGCACCTCGTCATCGGCGGCTCCACCGGCGTCGGCAAGTCCACGCTGGTCAACTCCCTGGTCCGGTACGACCTGACCAGGGCCGGAGTGCTGCGGCCGACCACGCGCGGGGCGGTGCTGTGCGTCAATCCGGCGGACGTGGCCGCCGCCACCGGCCCGCACCGGCTGCTGCCGGCCTTCTCCCGGGACGGCGCGGTCCGGGTCGCCGCGGGCACGCCGCTGACCGGCGGCCGGCCGGAGGGGTTCACCCTGGCCGCGCACCCGGCGATTCCGTACGGGCTCGCGCTGATCGACGCGCCCGACGTCAACTCGGTCGCCCAGGGCAACCGGGAGACCGGGCGGCGGCTGCTGGGCGCCGCGGACAGCTGGCTGCTGGTGAGCTCGGCCGAGCGCTACGCGGACGCGGTGCCCTGGCAGCTGCTGCACGAGGCCTGGCGGCGCCGGATGAACGTCGCGGTGGTGCTCAACCGGGTGCCGGCCGAGTCCGCCGCCGACGTCACCGGGGCGTTCGCGGAGATGCTCGACGCACACCTGCCGCAGGCCGCGGCCGAGATCCCGGTGTTCACAGTGCCGGAGACCACGCTGACCGCCGGGCTGATCCCGGAGTACCTGCTCGACCAGCTGGCCACCTGGCTGCACGCGGTCAGCCAGGATCCGCAGGTGCGGCTGGCGGCGGTGCGCCGCACCGTGCTCGGCCTGCTCGACGACCTGCCGCAGCAGATAGCCGCGCTCTACGAGGCCCTGGCCGCGCAGGTCGAGCAGGCCAACCGGCTGCGGGTGCAGGCCGACCTGGCCTACTCGGGCGAGCGCGCCGCCCTGCACGACGCGGTGGCCGCGGGCGAGCTGATCGGCGGCGCCGCGCTGGTGGAATGGCAGACGATGATCGGACCCGGCCGGGTCGAGGGGCTGCTCGACGCCTCCTCCGGCGCGGGCGGGACGGCCCGCCGGCTGCTGCTGGCCGCGGTGGCCGACCAGGTCGCCGCCGCGGTCGCGCGCTCCTCCGACCAGGTGGCGCAGGCCTGGCGGGGCGTGGTGCCGGTGGAGGAGGAGGACCGGCTCGCGGTCACCGCCGGATCCCGGGCCGGCGCGGTCGCGCCGGAGCTCGAGGAGTGGGCGAACCGGCTCGGCGAGCTGATCGCGCGCACCCGGATGCAGAGCGAGGAGGGACGGCCCGAGCCGGACTTCCGGATCGCGGTGCTGATCGCGCTGGTGCTGTGCGGCCGCGAGCTGCCCCGGCAGCGCCGTCGGCGCCGGGCCGAGCCGCCGATCCCGGCCGTGGCCGCCACCCGGCGGCTGGCCGACCAGGTCTTCCCCGGCGGGCTGGCCGAGCGGCTGGCCGAGCAGGCCGCGGCCGCGCTCGACGCCTCGCTCGGCGCGCTGTTCGACCGGTACGCCTACCGGCACCAGCGGGTGCTCTCGGAGCTCGGCGTGGATCCGGACGCGGCCAAGTCGCTGCTCGAGGCCGGTTACGCGGTGCAGCGGGCGCGATGAGGCACGCGGCGGGGACGGGCACGGCGGTCGAGGGCGGCACGGACGGGAGAAACAGGCGATGACACAGGCGCAGGCCACTTCGCCGGGAGCCGGCACCGGCGCCCGGCTGGACGCGCTCGGCCGGGTCGTCGAGCTCGCCGAGGACCGGCTGGCCGCCCCCGAGCTGGCCCCGGCCCGCGAGCTGCTGGCCCGCGCGGCCGAGCGGTACGCGCTCTCGGCCGAGCACACCCTGGTGGTGCTCGGCGGGTCCACCGGCGTGGGCAAGTCCTCGCTGTTCAACGCGCTGGTCGGGATCGGCCTCTCGCCGGTCGCGGTGCGCCGCCCGACCACCTCGGAGCCGCTGGCCTGCGTCTGGGAGGCCGAGCGGCTGGAGGAGGCGCGGCCGCTGCTCGACCGGCTCGGGGTGGACCAGCGCAAGCAGCTGTGCCGGGAGTCGCCGCTCGACCTGGGCCGGCGCTCGCCCGGCCAGGCCCCGCCGCCGCGCGATCCGCTGGCCGGGCTGGTGCTGGTGGACCTGCCGGACCACGACTCGACCCGGCTCGAGCACCGGGCCGTGGTGGACCGTGCGGTCGAGTTCGCCGACCTGTTGATCTGGGTGACCGATCCGCAGAAGTACGCCGACGCCTCCTGGCACGACGACTATCTCAAGCCGCTGTCCTCGCACAGCGGGGTCACCCTCGTTCTGCTCAACCAGATGGACAAGCTGCCGGCCGGCTCGGGCCCCGAGTGCGTGGCCGACCTGCGCCGGCTGCTCGACCTCGACGGCCTGCACGAGGCCGAGGTGCTTCCGGTCTCCGCCCGCACCGGCGAGGGCCTGGCGCAGCTGCGTGCGCGGCTGGCCGACGTGGTCACCGGCCGCCGGGCCGCCGCCGATCGGCTGGGCGCGGACGTGGACCGGGTCGCGACGGACCTCTCTCCGCTGCTCGGCGCGCCCGCCGCGGGAGGACCCGCGCCCGCCCCGACCGACACCGGCACGATCGTGCCCGGGCCGCGGCCGGTCGATCAGGTCTCTGACGGTGACCGGGAGCGGGCGCTGTCCGGCCTGCGCGCGGCCGCCGGCGTGGCCAGCCTGGCCGACGCGGTCGCCGCGCGGGCGGTGGCCCGCACGCTGACCGCCGTCTCGAGCCCGTTGCGCGGCCTCGGCCGGATCTGGCGCGGCGGGCAGGCCCGCAGCCTGCCGGTGGTCGGTCCGGACGCACCCGCGGCCGTGCCGGTGGACCGCGGCGGCCTGGACCAGGTGCTCGGCCAGTTCGCGCGTTCGGCCACGCACCAGCTGCCGGAGGAGTGGGGCCGCTCCGTGCGCGCCCGGATCACCGGCTCCCGGCGCGAGGTGGCCGAGCAGCTCGACCTCGCGTTGAGCCAGTGCGAGCTGTCCGCGGTGGACGGCGCGAGCGCGGGCACCGGCGCCGCGCGGTCCGGACACGTGATCCTGCTCGTGCTCGGGGCCCTCGGCTTGGTGAGCGGACTCGGCGGCGTGGCCGGCGCGTTGCCCGGCGGGCTCGGCGGCTTGGGCTTCGCGGTGGCGGCGCTCGGCGCGGCGGGTTCGATCCTGCTCGACCTGCGGGCGCGGGCCTCGGCCCGGGCCCGGGCGACGAAGTCGGGGCAGGTGGCCGCCGGGTCGCTCTCGGTGGAGCTCGCCGCCGTGGCCCAGGACGCGATGTTCGCCCCGGCCGCCGAGGAGCTGGACCGCTACCGGCGCGCGCTGGAGGCCTTCGGCACGGTCGCGCGCTGACCGGTCGGGCCCGGAGCCGTCCACAGCCGTGAAGGCGGCGAGGAGCGGGCGTAGGGGCCGATAGACTTACCTGCATGGCTGAGTTCATCTACACCCTGCGCAAGGCCCGTAAGGCCCACGGCGACAAGGTCATCCTCGACGACGTGACGCTGAGTTTCCTGCCGGGTGCGAAGATCGGCGTGGTCGGTCCGAACGGCGCCGGCAAGTCCACCGTGCTGAAGATCATGGCAGGGCTCGAGCAGCCCTCGAACGGCGACGCGACGCTCAGCCCCGGCTACTCGGTCGGCATTCTGATGCAGGAGCCGGTGCTCAACGAGGAGAAGGACGTCCTCGGCAACATCCAGGAGGGCGTCGCCGAGACCAAGGCGATGCTCGACCGGTTCAACGAGGTCGCCGAGCTGATGGCCACCGACTACTCGGACGAGCTGCTGGCCGAGATGGGCACGCTGCAGGAGCAGCTCGACCACCGCGATGCCTGGGACCTCGACGCCCAGCTCGAGCAGGCCATGGACGCGCTGCGCTGCCCGCCGCCCGACGCCGATGTCAAGGTCCTGTCCGGTGGCGAGAAGCGCCGGGTGGCGCTGTGCAAGCTGCTGCTCGAGGCGCCCGACCTGCTGCTGCTGGACGAGCCCACCAACCACCTGGACGCCGAGTCCGTGCTCTGGCTCGAGCAGCACCTCGCGAAGTACCCCGGCACCGTCGTCGCGATCACCCACGACCGGTACTTCCTGGACAACGTCGCGCAGTGGATCCTCGAGCTCGACCGTGGCCGCGCCTACCCCTACGAGGGCAACTACTCGACCTACCTCGAGAGCAAGGCCGCGCGGCTGAAGGTGGAGGGGCAGAAGGACGCCAAGCGCGCCAAGCGGCTCAAGGAAGAGCTCGAATGGGTGCGCTCGAACGCCAAGGGCCGCCAGGCCAAGTCCAAGGCGCGCCTGTCCCGGTACGAGGAGATGGCGGCCGAGGCGGAGAAGACCCGGAAGCTGGACTTCGAGGAGATCCAGATCCCGCCGGGCCCGCGCCTGGGCAGCGTCGTGGTCGAGGTGGAGGAGCTCAACAAGGGCTTCGGCGAGCGGGTGCTGATCGACGGCCTCAGCTTCACCCTGCCGCGCAACGGCATCGTCGGCGTGGTCGGGCCGAACGGCGCGGGCAAGACCACGCTGTTCAAGACGATCGTGGGCCTCGAGGAGGCGGACGCGGGCAAGGTCAAGATCGGCGAGACGGTCAAGATCTCGTACGTGGACCAGGGCCGCGGCGGCATCGACCCGAAGAAGACGCTGTGGGAGGTCGTCTCCGACGGGCTCGACTACATCCACGTCGGCCAGGTCGAGATGCCCTCGCGCGCCTACGTCTCGGCGTTCGGATTCAAGGGCCCGGACCAGCAGAAGCCGGCCGGGATCCTCTCCGGCGGCGAGCGCAACCGGCTGAACCTGGCGCTGACCCTCAAGCAGGGCGGCAACCTGCTGCTGCTCGACGAGCCGACCAACGACCTCGACGTCGAGACGCTCTCCTCGCTGGAGAACGCGCTGCTCGACTTCCCGGGCTGCGCGGTGGTCGTCTCGCACGACCGCTGGTTCCTGGACCGGGTGGCCACGCACATCCTGGCCTACGAGGGCGACTCGAAGTGGTTCTGGTTCGAGGGCAACTTCGAGTCCTACGAGAAGAACAAGGTCGAGCGGCTCGGCCCTGAGGCGGCCCGCCCGCACCGGGTCACCTACCGGAAGCTCACCCGTGACTGATACCGCGCCCATAACCGCGATCCGCCGGGACGAGGAAGAGCCCGCGGCCGCTTCGGCCGGCCGCAGGCACGTCTACCTGTGCCCGCTGCGGTGGGCGGACATGGACTCGTACGGGCACGTGAACAACGTGGAGTACCTGCGCTACCTGGAGCAGGCCCGCGTGGACTGGATGTTCGAGACGGCGCGCGAGGCCGGGGTGGAGCAGTTCAGCCTCGGCACGGTGGTCGCGCGCCACGAGATCGAGTACAAGCGGCCGCTGGTGTACCGGGCCGCTCCGGTCCGGGTGGAGATCTGGGTGACCAAGATCAACGCGGCGTCGTTCACCTGCGCCTACGAGGTGCGCGACGAGGACGTGCTGTACGCGGTGGCGCAGACCACGCTGGTGCCGTTCGACCTGGCCGCGCAGCGGCCGCGCCGGATCCTGCCGGAGGAGAACTTCTACCTGCGCCAGTATCTGCAGGAGCCGGCCGCGCCCGAGGCGGGACGGCGGGCATGACAGCGGTCGAGTTCGGCAGCGGCCGGGACGGCGCGGCGCTCGGGGCGTACCTGCAGCGCCTGCTGCACTTCGACAAGTCGGCGGCGGTGCGCGTGGTCGGAGTCGGCCACGCGCTCGCGGCCTACGCCGGACCGCCCTTCGGCGGGCAGCCGGTGCTGGCGCTGCGGCTGGCCGCGCTCAAGCCGGACACGCCGCCGTTCGACGTCACGGTGGCGGCCGGCGCGCTGCTCGAGGGCTTGGCCGAGGACGATCAGACGCTGACCCTGCCGCGGCCGCTGACCGGCGGCCCGTCCTGGGCGGGCCTGCTGCCGCCGCGCACCGGCTGGACCAGGCTGGGCCTGGTCTCGGTGCGCGCGTTGGCGCAGGCCGCGAACGAGGGCAACTCCGACTTCCGCTTCCGCGCGCTGGGTCTGGACCGCTCCGGTCTGGACGCGTTGGGCGAGGAGATCTGGTCGCGCGCCGTGCAGAGTGTGGACGGAGCGGACGGTGCGAGCACGCTGACGCTCCGGACCGCCCACGCCGCGCACGCGCTGGGCTTCCTGGGGCCGGGTCCGGAGGCCTCGGAGGAGTTCGCGCCGCTGGCCCGGATCGGGCGCTGGCTGCGTCTGGACGCGCCGTACGGCACCGTCCTGCAGCGAGACTGACGCAGCCCTGGATTGCCGCGCGGCGTCACCCGCATGGCCCAACGCTGTGTGGACACTGCCCCTAGGCGGGACTTGGCTGGAGAGACGAGCAACCGGACGGTGCTCATCGAAACCCCTGGAGGCGGCCATGTCCGTCATGATCCACAAGAGCCTCGACAGCCCGGAAGAGGTGAGGCCCTTCGAAGACGACATGGGCCACCTCGACATGGTCAACCTCGGCGCCGCGCCGGTGGGCCGCGCGGTGTTCGAGCCGGGCTGGCGCTGGTCCGAGCACGTCAAGCCGATCGCCAAGACCGACAGCTGCGAGATGGCGCACACCGGATACGTCGTCTCCGGCCGGATCACGATCGCCATGGACAGCGGCGAGAAGGACACCTACGAGCCGGGCGACTTCATGATCGTCCCGCCCGGGCACGACGCCTGGGTCGAGGGTGACGAGGCGTGCGTCGTCATCGACTGGCAGGGCTACGCCGACTACGCGAAGCCCCCAGCCGACTGAGGCCGGGCCGAGCCTGATTTACCGTCACCACCTCACAGGGCCTTGACGAAGCCCAGGTACTCCAGCCCCGGCTGCCCGAGCGGCTCGTAGCCGCAGGCGCGGAGGGCGAGCCGCAGCGTCTCGTGGCCGGGCTCGGCCACGGCGTACAGGCGCGAGTATCCGGCCCGCCTGGCCAGCGGTTCGAGGTGGCGCAGCACCCGCCGAGCCAGCCCGTTGCGGCGCAGTTCCGGCCGGGTCCAGAGCTGGGCGAGCTCGGCGGTGGTGTTGTCGTAGCGGCGGAATCCGCCGCCCGCCGCGGGCGAGCCGTCCGCGCCGCGCACGCCGATCAGGGCGCCGCCGAGCCAGGTCTCGTATTCACGCGGATCAGACTCCAGATAGCGGGCGGCGGCCGCGCCGCCGCGGGCCGACTCCTCGGCCAGGAAGGACGCCGCGAGCTCCACCGCGAGCGCGTCGGCGGACTCGAGCAGCAGGACGTCGGGCGGATCGATCAGGGCAGGGGAGGGCGCGAGCAGGGTGCGCATGGATGACTCACCTCTGAGAAGGGGGACGGCGGAATCGTGCGGCTGTCAGAGGGAGCAGCGACACGACGAGGACCACACCCGGCACAGATCGATGTGCTCACGGGTGACCAGCGCGATGGCTATGGCGCTGTCCGTCGTCATGGTTCATTGGTATCAGGCTTCTCCGTGCCCGGCAACGGGCGCGGATCTTTCCGAGGGCGCGCGGAATCCGGCGCGCGCTCCGGTTTCAGCCTGCTGATACTCGGGCCCCGGCGGGCCGTACCGGGGCGCGAACGGCTCAGGCGTTGAGCATGAAGGTGGCGGCGTGCTCGAGGTACGCCCACAGTTCGTCGCGGTCCGCCGGCGCCAGGTCCTGCGCGTCCACGGCCGCGCGCATGTGCCGCAGCCAGCGGTCCCTGGCCGCGACGTCGATGTGGAACGAGGCGTGCCGCATCCGCAGCCGCGGGTGTCCGCGCTGCTCGGAGTAGGTGCGCGGGCCGCCCCAGTACTGGATCAGGAACATCCGCAGCCGCTCCTCGGCCGGCTCCAGATCCTGCTCCGGGTACATCGCCCGCAGCTCAGGGTCCTCGGCCACGCCCTGGTAGAAGCCGTGCACGATGCGCCGGAACGGCTCCTCGCCGATCCGGTCGTACAGCGACTCGGTCGTCGCCTCGCCCGGACTCGGGATCGCGCTCACGTGCCCTCCACCACTGCGAAGTTCTTCACCCTGCCCGCCCATTGTCTCACTGTGCCGACGCCGACCGGGAGCGGGCCTAGGAGAGCCAGCCGCGTTCGTGCGCCTGCCAGCCCAGCTGCAGCCGCGTCGTCACCCCGGCCAGCTCCATCATGTGCGCCACCCGCCGCTGCACCGTGCGCAGGCCGAGGCCGAGCTGCTTGGCGATCGCCGCGTCGGTCGAGCCCACCAGCAGCAGCGACAGGATCCGCAGGTCCAGCGTGGTCGGCGCGCTGTCGGCCGAGGCCGCGTCCAGGCCGTCATCGGCCAGGCGTACCGGCACGGCCCGCTGCCAGACGTACTCGAACAGCCCCAGCATCGCCGTGACCAGGCCCGGAGCCCGGGAGACCAGCGCCATCGGCTCGCCCACCTCGTCCAGTCGGCGGCCCTCGCGTTCCGCCACCTGCGGGCTCTCGGTCAGCGGCAGCATCACCGTCCCGCGGTCCGCGATCAGCACGCGGGTGGAGACCGACTCGACCACGCGGATGCGCTCGGGCCCGAGGACCTCGCCGAGGACCGACTCCATCGCACCCGGCTCCTCGAGCATCGGCCGCTCGATCACCACCCGGTAGTGCACGCCGCGGCGCACCGCCTCCTCCTCGGCGAAGCTCTGGCCCGGCTCCACCACCTCGGGCGTGGACTGGACCAGCGCGAGCAGCTCGGTTTCGGCGCTCAGCTGGATGTGCTCGAAGCGCTGGCGCACCTGGTCCGCGCCGACGGCCACCTCCACCAGGTCGTGCATGCTGCGGGTCGAGGCCGAGTGGTAGGCCTCGGCCAGCGCGGCCGCGGTCAGCTCGGCCTGGCCGAGCGCGTGCCGCTGCGCGGTCAGCAGCGCGCCGAGGGCCAGCTGCGGCGGCGCCGTCTGCACCTGCCCGACCGCGTTGCGGCTGGCCAGGGCCTTGGCCTCGAGCATCTGGACCGACCGGTGGACCCGGTCGCGGTCCAGGCTCAGGCGCAGCGCGAGCGCCTCGACGCTGCTCGGACCCAGGTGGATCAGCTCGCGGTAGACGCGCTCGGTCAGCTCGTCGAGGCCGAGTATGCCGAGCACGTCACTCCCTTCGAGTGGTTCGTTTCGTCGTGTGGCGTGTCGCCCTGGCAGCGAGCATATCGACGCCTATCATGACCGGTTCCGGCCGGTCTGGGCCACTGCCCGCTCGTCTCCGGGCCGCCCCGCCGGCGCACGTCGGCCGCGTCCGCCGCGAGCTGGGCTTGCGCGCCCGCACCGGGGTTGGCACTCGGGTTGACCGAGTGCCAGCG
Organism: Actinospica robiniae DSM 44927; assembly: GCF_000504285.1. Classification (NCBI taxonomy): domain Bacteria; kingdom Bacillati; phylum Actinomycetota; class Actinomycetes; order Catenulisporales; family Actinospicaceae; genus Actinospica; species Actinospica robiniae. Next base: position 6,640,956 of record NZ_KI632511.1, read on the forward strand.
CTCGGCATAATCTGCCGACTGGCACCCTCAGCCCGAGAGTGCCAAACGCGAACCCGTTCCTGGCACCCGCGACGACAGGACCCGGACTACTCGCTCCCAGACATGCGAACGTCTCCGAAGGAGAGGTCACGACTGTGGCTAACGTTGCCATCAAGCCGCTCGAGGACCGTGTGGTCGTCAAGCCGCTGGACGCCGAGCAGACCACCGCCTCCGGCCTGGTGATCCCGGACACCGCCAAGGAGAAGCCCCAGGAGGGCACCGTCCTGGCGGTCGGCCCCGGCCGCTTCGAGAACGGCAACCGGCTGCCCCTGGACGTCAAGGAAGGCGACGTCGTCCTGTACTCGAAGTACGGCGGCACCGAGGTCAAGTACAACGGCGAGGAGTACCTCGTCCTGTCGGCGCGCGACCTGCTCGCCGTCGTCTCGAAGTGAGCTAGCGCCCGCGTAGGCCGCGTTCCGTCCCGCCTCGGCTGAGAGAGCGGCGGGGCGCGGCCTTTCGCGCGCCGCTGGCCGGCCAGACCCCACGCATCGCACCCCCAGGACAAGAAGGGACTTGGCAGGCATGGCCAAGCAGCTGCAGTTCGACGAGGACGCCCGCCGTAAGCTCGAGCGCGGCGTCAACGCCCTCGCCGACGCGGTCAAGGTGACCATCGGCCCCAAGGGCCGCAACGTCGTGATCGACAAGAAGTTCGGCGCGCCGACCATCACCAACGACGGCGTCACCATCGCCCGCGAGGTCGAGCTCGAGGACCCGTACGAGAACCTCGGCGCCCAGCTCGCCAAGGAAGTGGCGACCAAGACCAACGACATCGCCGGCGACGGCACCACCACCGCGACCGTGCTGGCCCAGGCCATGGTGCGCGAGGGTCTGCGCAACGTGGCGGCCGGCGCCCAGCCGATCGCACTCAAGCGCGGCATCGACGCGGCGGTCAAGTCCGTCTCCGAGGCCCTGCTCGCCTCCGCCAAGCCGGTGGAGACGAAGGAGGCCATCGCGCAGGTCGGCTCGCTCTCCGCGCAGGACAAGGCGATCGGCGAGCTGATCGCCGAGGCCATGGACAAGGTCGGCAAGGACGGCGTGATCACCGTCGAGGAGTCCAACACCATGGGCCTCGACCTGGAGTTCACCGAGGGCATGCAGTTCGACAAGGGCTACCTGTCCCCGTACATGGTCACCGACCAGGAGCGCATGGAGGCCGTCCTGGAGGACGCCTACGTGCTGATCAACCAGGGCAAGGTCTCCGCGATCACCGACCTGCTGCCGATCCTGGAGAAGGTCGCCCAGGCCCGCAAGCCGCTGCTGATCATCGCCGAGGACGTCGACGGCGAGGCCCTGTCCACCCTGGTGGTCAACAAGATCCGCGGCACCTTCAACTCGGTCGCGGTCAAGGCCCCCGGCTTCGGCGACCGCCGCAAGGCGATGCTGCAGGACATGGCGATCCTCACCGGCGCCCAGGTGGTCTCGCCCGAGGTCGGCCTGAAGCTGGACCAGGTCGGCACCGAGGTGCTCGGCACCGCCCGCCGGGTGACCATCACCAAGGACGACACCACGATCGTGGACGGCGCCGGCGACGCCGGCGCCGTGGCCGACCGGATCAAGCAGATCAAGGCCGAGATCGAGAACTCGGACTCGGACTGGGACCGCGAGAAGCTGCAGGAGCGGCTGGCCAAGCTGGCCGGCGGCGTGTGCGTCATCCGTGTCGGCGCGGCCACCGAGGTCGAGCTGAAGGAGAAGAAGCACCGTCTCGAGGACGCGATCTCGGCCACCCGCGCCGCGGTCGAGGAGGGCATCGTCTCCGGCGGCGGCTCGGCCCTGGTGCACGCCGCCGCGGCCCTGTCCGACAACCTCGGCCTGCTCGGCGACGAGGCCACCGGTGTCTCGATCGTCCGCAAGGCCATGGTCGAGCCGCTGCGCTGGATCGCCGAGAACGCCGGCCTCGAGGGCTACGTGGTGACCGACAAGGTCTCCCGGCTCGAGGACGGCCACGGCCTGAACGCCGCCACCGGCGAGTACGTCGACCTGGTCGCGGCCGGCGTCATCGACCCGGTCAAGGTGACCCGCTCGGCCCTGGCCAACGCCGCGTCGATCGCCTCGATGCTGCTGACCACCGAGGCCCTCGTGGTGGAGAAGCCCGAGCCGGCCGAGGAGGCCGCCGGCCACGGCCACGGACACGGCCACAGCCACTAGGTGACGGCCGACGGCCGCGAGCCGCCAGGCGGCGGTCGTCAGTGCTCGAACGCCCCCGGATCCGTCGACGAGACGGGTCCGGGGGCGTTCGCCCGTTCGGCGTCAGACGTTCGCCGGCGTGCGCTTCTTCGTGGGGGCGGGGTTGGGGCCGCCCGGCTTGGCCGAACCCGCGCGCTTGCGCGGCCCGACCGGCTTGGCCACGGTCGGCAGCATCTTCGGCGGCGCGACCGGCAGCGCCGGGATGGTCGGCGCCGTCGGCTCGGCGGCGACCACGCCGGCCACGGCCGGCGCCGGTTCGAGCACCGGCTCGGCCACCGGCTCGGGCAGGGCCGTACTCGGCCCGGTGCGCCGCGCGAGCTCGCGCTCGTGGTCGCGCAGCAGCTTCTCCTTGAGCTTCGCCTTCTCGGCCAGCGCCGCCTTCTCCCGCACCGCGCGCGCCCGGACCAGCGCCTTCTGCCGCTGGTAGTGGGACTCGCGCTCCTCTTCGGTCATGCCGCCCCACACCCCGTAGGGCTCGCGCACCCGGAGCGCGTGCTCGCAGCACTGTTTCTGCACCGGGCAGTTGAGGCAGATCTCCTTGGCCGACTGCTCGCGGGCCGCGCGCGCCGCGCCCCGCTCGCCCTCGGGGTGGAAGAACAGCGAACTGTCCTTGCCGCGGCACAGACCGCGCAACTGCCAGTCCCAGAGATCCGCGTTCGGACCCGGCAGTCGGGAGTAGTCCGCCATGAGCACTCCTTGGATGATCTCGAGTGTTCCAGTGATTGGACGTCCAGTGACCGGCTATTCCCCGGTTCGAGTGGATTTGTCGGTATGGGCTCTATACCCATCGCTTGCTTCGGTATGAACCCGGTATGTCGACGCAGTTCGAACGGCCGAGCCCGCACCCTCCGAATGGCGCAGCCCGGTCCGGGGCGCACGCGATCGTCCTACCCGCCCCCCGGCGTCCTGACCAGGTCCTGCCCGCGCCGAGGCGCCCGCTAGCAGCCGCCGGGGGTTGCCGCAGGGCGGAGGCGGCCCGGCGGGCCGGGGTGGCGCCGAGCACCCTGCGCGGTTGGGAGCGGCGGCGGCTGGCCGGGCCGAGCGGCGCCATCGGCTACACCCCCTACGACATCGTCCGGCTGGAGGCGCTCGCCCGGCTGGTGCGCGCCGGGCAGTCCGCCGAGGACGCCGCGCGACGCCTGGACGCACTCGCGGCGGCCGGGGGGCGCGTGGCCGGGTGACCCCGGCCCGAGGTGGCGAAAAACCCCGTCACCTGTCCGAAGCCGCCTGTCGCGGGCTAGATTGAGTACAGCTCGCGGTGATCGCGCGGTCGCGCGGCGTGCTGGGGCGCACGGTCGGCCGTCGCTCGATCAGGTGATCACCGGAACGGGCCGAAATCGATCATGAGCAGGGGCGGACCGGAGAAGAACGCGGCCGGGGCGTAACGCTTTCGGGTGACGCTCGTTGAGTCTGACGGATCCTGGTCCGCAGTGCGTGGAGGCACCCCATGACATCCATTCTGGTCTGCGACGACTCACCCCTGGCCCGTGAAACCCTGCGCCGCGCGGTGGCTACCGTGCCCGGCGTCGACCGGGTCACGACCGCGAGCAGCGGGGAGGAGGTGTTGCGCCGCTGGACCGCCGACCGAGCCGATCTGGTGCTCATGGACGTGCGGATGCCCGGCCTCGGCGGGGTCGAGACGGTACGACGGCTCGTCTCGAGCGATCCGACCGCCCGCGTGGTCATGTTGACCATGGCCGAGGACCTCGACGGGGTCGCTCTGGCCGTCGCCTCGGGCGCCCGCGGGTATCTGCACAAGGACGCCTCGCGCGCCGAGCTGCGCGCCACCGTCTCCCAGGCTCTGGCCGACCCGACCTGGCGGCTGGCCCCGCGCCGGCTGCGGCCGGCCGAGGTGGGCTCCGCGCCCACCCTGACCGCCCGGGAGATCCAGGTGCTCGAGGGCATGAGCCACGGCCGGTCGAACGCGGAGATCGGCCGGGACCTGTTCCTGTCCGAGGACACCGTGAAGACCCATGCGCGCCGGCTGTTCAAGAAGCTCGGAGCGTCCGATCGGGCTCACGCGGTCGCGCTGGGCTTCCGTTGGGGCTTGGTCAGGTAGAGCGCGACCTCTGTGCCATCGGGGCGACGCTCCGCGGCCGGGGCTTCCGCTGGGGCCTGGTCCGCTGAGAACCGCTCGAATCGGCGGCGGCACGGGTTCGAGGACCCGCGCCCGCCGCGGGCGCGGGTTGCGCCCGGCCCGATCTCCCGGTACGGCGAAAGCGTCCTGGGGCACTGCTCGCCCAGGTTAGACTGGAGTGCATCCCACTCTTTCGCCGCCTGGGAGGCATCCGTGTCCGCGTCCGACATCTTCAGCGAGAAGTTCGCGCTCGAAGGGCTCACCTTCGACGACGTCCTGTTGGTGCCGGGGTATTCGGACCTTGCCCCGGGCGAGGCGCACACCCGCACCCGGCTCAGCCGCAACATCACCGTGAACATCCCGCTCATCTCGGCGGCGATGGACACGGTGACCGAGGCGCGGATGGCCATCGCCATGGCCCGGCAGGGCGGCGCGGGCGTGCTGCACCGCAACCTCTCCGTGGCCGACCAGGCCGCGCACGTCGACATGGTCAAGCGCTCCGAGTCCGGCATGATCACCCAGCCGGTCACGGTCGGCCCGCAGGCCACGCTCGCCGAGGTGGACGCGCTGTGCGCCAAGTACCGCATCAGCGGCCTTCCGGTGGTCGACGAGGCCGGCCTGCTGATCGGCATAGTGACCAACCGCGACCTGCGCTTCGAGACCGACCACGGCCGGCGCGTGCACGAGGTCATGACGAAGGCCCCGCTGGTGACCGGCAAGGTCGGCACCACCGGCGACGAGGCCATGCAGCTCATGGGCGCGCACAAGATCGAGAAGCTGCCGCTGGTCGACGCCGAGGGCCGGCTGCACGGCCTGATCACGGTCAAGGACTTCACCAAGTCCGACCAGTACCCCAACGCCACCAAGGACGCCGAGGGCCGCCTCGTCGTGGGCGCGGCGGTCGGCGTGGGCGAGGACGCGTTCCGCCGGGCGATGGCCCTGGTCGAGGCCGGCGTGGACTTCATCGTCTCGGACGTCGCGCACGGCCACACCGGCTCGCTGGCCGAGACCGTCGCCAAGATCAAGGCGAACGCGCACGTGGACGTGATCGCGGGCAACGTGGTGACGGCGTCCGGCGCGCAGATGCTGATCGACGCGGGCGCGGACGCGGTCAAGGTGGGCGTCGGCCCCGGCTCGATCTGCACCACGCGCGTGGTCGCGGGCGTCGGCATGCCGCAGATCACCGCGATCTACGAGGTGGCCAAGGCGGCCCGGCCGGCCGGCGTGCCGGTGATCGGCGACGGCGGCCTGCAGTACTCCGGCGACATCGCCAAGGCCATCGCGGCCGGCGCGGACACCGTGATGCTCGGCTCGCTGCTGGCCGGCTGCGAGGAGTCGCCCGGCGAGCTGATCTTCATCAACGGCAAGCAGTACAAGCAGTACCGCGGCATGGGCTCGCTCGCGGCGATGTCCTCGCGCGGCAAGCCCGAGGGCAAGTCCTACTCGCGTGACCGCTACGCCCAGCACGAGGTGAGCTCGGACGACAAGCTGATCCCCGAGGGCGTCGAGGGCCAGGTGCCCTTCCGCGGCCCGGTCGCCGCGGTGGCGCACCAGCTGATCGGCGGCGTCGGCCAGGCCATGCACTACACCGGCTCGCGCACCATCGCGGACCTGCAGCGGGCCCAGTTCGTGCGGATCACCTCGGCCGGCCTGACCGAGAGCCACCCGCACGACATCCAGATGACGGTCGAAGCGCCCAACTACCACTCCCGGTGATAGAAACTTCCTCGGGAATCAGCCGCACAGTGCCGATGAGCAGAAGCGTGAAAGAGGAACCGCGTTGACTGAGGTGGAGATCGGGCGGGCCAAGCGGGCCCGGCAGGCGTACGGCCTGGACGATGTGGCACTGGTACCGGCCCGCCGGACCCGCGACCCCGAGGAGGTCTCGATCTCCTGGCAGATCGACGCGTACGAGCTCGACCTGCCGTTCCTCGCGGCGCCGATGGACTCGGTGGTCTCCCCGGCCACCGCGGTGGCCATCGGCCGGCTCGGCGGGGTGGGCGTGCTCGACCTCGAGGGCCTGTGGACCCGGTACGCCGACCCGGCCCCGCTGCTGGGCGAGATCGCCCAGCTGCCGGCCGAGCAGGTGGTGCGGCGGATGCGCGAGCTCTACGCGCAGCCGATCCAGGAGGAGCTGATCGTCCAGCGGATCAAGGAGATCCGCGCCGCCGGCGTGGTGACCGCGGGCTCGCTCTCTCCGCAGCACACCGCCCAGTACGCGAAGGCCGTGGTGGCGGCCGGGGTGGACCTGTTCGTCATCCGCGGCACCACGGTCTCGGCCGAGCACGTCTCCGGCCGCAGCGAGCCGCTCAACCTCAAGCAGTTCATCTATGAGCTCGAAGTCCCGGTGGTGGCCGGCGGCGTGGCCACCTACAAGGCCGCGCTGCACCTGATGCGCTCGGGCGCGGCCGGCGTGCTGGTCGGCTTCGGCGGCGGCTCCTCGCACACCACCAAGAACGTCCTGGGCATCGCGGTCCCGATGGCCAGCGCGATCTCGGACGTGGCCGCGGCCCGCCGCGACTACATGGACGAGTCCGGCGGCCGGTACGTGCACGTCATCGCGGACGGCGCGATGGGCGGCAGCGGCGAGATCGCCAAGGCCATAGCGTGCGGCGCCGACGGCGTGATGATCGGCTCCCCGCTGGCCCGCGCGATCGACGCGCCGGGCCTGGGCTACCACTGGGGCGCGGAGGCCTGGCACGGCGAGGTCCCGCGCGGGATGCGCACCCACCTGGGCACGGTCGGCACGCTCGAGCAGATCCTGATCGGCCCCTCGAACACGGCCGACGGCACGATGAACCTGTTCGGCTCGCTGCGCCGGGCCATGGCCACCACCGGCTACTCGGACCTCAAGGAGTTCCAGCGCTGCGAGCTGACCGTGCGCTGAGGCGCCGGTCCGGCCGCGGCCGGAGATCGCCTGAGTGGAGTGCCGCCCACCGGGGTCCGCGCTGAGCGCGGGGCCGGTGGGCGGCACTGCCTACTGATGGGTAATAAACTGCCGCCATGCAGCAGAGCGCGAAGCTGGGTCCGGACGAGCGCAACGCGGCGTTGACCGCGATGAGCGCAGCGGAACTCGATGTACTGGTGATCGGCGGCGGCGTGGTCGGCGCCGGCTGCGCCTTGGACGCGGCCACCCGGGGCCTGTCCGTCGGACTGGTCGAGGCCCGGGACTGGGCCAGCGGCACCTCGAGCCGGTCCTCCAAACTCATCCACGGCGGCCTGCGCTACCTGGAGATGCTCGACTTCCGCCTGGTACGCGAGGCGCTGAAGGAGCGCGGCCTGCTGCTCGACCGGCTCGCCCCGCACCTGGTGCGCCCGGTGCCGTTCCTCTACCCGCTCACCGGCCACGTCTGGGAGCGGGCCTACGCGGGCTCCGGCGTGGCCCTGTACGACGGCATGAGCGTCTCCTCCGGCCAGGGCCGCGGCCTGCCCGCGCATCGCCACCTCACCCGCCGCCACGCGCTGCGGATCGCGCCCTCGCTGCGCAAGGAGTCTCTGGTCGGGGCGATCCAGTACTACGACGCGCAGGTCGACGACGCCCGTTTCGTGGCCACACTGGTGCGTTCGGCCGCCGGCTACGGCGCGTACGCCGCCAACCGGGCCCGGGTGGTCGGGTTCCTGCGCGAGGGCGAGCGGGTCACCGGCGCGATCGTGCGCGACGAATTGACCAAGGCCGAGCACCACATCCGGGCCAAGCAGGTCATCAACGCGACCGGCGTGTGGACCGACGACGTGCAGGAGATGGTGGGGGAGCGCGGCAAGTTCCACGTGCGCGCGTCCAAGGGCGTGCACCTGGTCGTGCCGCGGGACCGGATCCAGTCCGACTCCGGGATCATCCTGCGTACGGAGAAGTCCGTGCTCTTCATCATTCCCTGGGGCCGGCACTGGATCATCGGCACCACCGACACCGCCTGGCAGCTGGACAAAGAGAATCCGGCCGCCACCGCGGCGGACATCGACTACGTGCTCGCGCACGTCAACCGGGTGCTCAAGACGCCGCTCGGCCGCGCGGATGTGGAAGGCGTCTACGCCGGTCTCAGGCCTCTGCTGGCGGGCGAGTCGGACGAGACCTCGAAGCTCTCCCGGGAGCACCTGGTGGCGCACGCGGTGCCGGGCCTCGTGGTCGTCGCGGGCGGCAAGTACACCACGTACCGGGTGATGGCCCAGGACGCCGTGGACGCGGCCGTACACGGCCTCGATCGGCGGGTGCCTGCATCGGTGACCCAGAACGTCCCGTTGCTCGGCGCAGACGGCTTCCCAGCCCTCTGGAACGCCCGTGGCAAGCTCGCCGCCTCGGCCGGATTGCATGTCGCGTGGATCGAGCACCTGCTGCGCCGTTACGGCACGGCGGCGGCCGAGGTGCTGGAGTCGGTGCGGCGGGAGCCCGAACTCGGCCGGCCGCTCGAGGGCGCCGCCGACTACCTGCGCGCGGAAGTGGTCTACGCGGCCACGCACGAGGGTGCGCTGGACGTGGAGGACGTGCTCACCCGCCGCACCCGGATCTGCTTCGAGACCTTCGACCGCGGCGTCCGGGCCGCCCGTCCGGCGGCGGAGCTGCTGGCCGCGGCGCTCGGCTGGGACGGGGTCAGACTCGAGGCCGAGGTCGCCTCGTACGAGGCCCGGATCGCGGGCGAGCGGGCCGCGCAGGACCAGCCGGACGACGAGTCCGCGATGGCGGTCGCCACGCTCGGCTGACGGCGCGGCGCACGCGCCGTCCGCGTCGTGCGGGCGGCCGGGCCGTCCGGGCCGACGGCTCGATCAGGGTCCTGCGCTCAGGACCCTGTGATCTCGGCCGCGGCCGGGCTCAGCGCACCGTGCCGAGGCCGACGAGCAGCGAGGCGGTGGCGGTGAACAGGCCCACCAGCAGCCACACCGAACTGGGGCGCAGGGCTCTGAGACGGCGGGACGGACGCACGGTCCAGGTCACCCCGGGGGCCGGGGTGCGTGGTCGCGCGGCGTCGCGCTGGAAGAAGCTCTCCAGCCAGCGTGCCTCGGCGGAGGCCTCGTGCACCCTTGCCGCGCGCACGAAAGCCTCGTTCAACTCCACGTAGTCGATCTCTTCGACACAGGCGTCCGCCTTGGTCTTGGCGTTCGCCGGCACCCATTCCACGTCGCTTTCGGGGGCTCCGCAGTGACGGCTGCGCTGCCCGGGAATGCGGCCGTGCTCCGAGGCACCGTTGCCTGAAAGCTCACTATCGGCCATTGCCGCACTGTAACCGAATTGTTGCATGATCAGTAGGGTTCAGTGAAGTTATGGCGTGTTTCCTGCGCTATACAACCGTCCCACGCGTCCCGCCACGCCCCGGCCGACTCATCGGACCTCGGCTGACCGGACCGTCGGCTCAGGTGTTGGCGTGCCGGGCCCGGGTCTGGCCGTCGCCGACCACGACGTACTTCGTGGAAGTGAGCTCAGGCAGGCCCATCGGGCCGCGCGCGTGCAGCTTCTGCGTGGAGATCCCGATCTCCGCGCCGAAGCCGAACTCGCCGCCGTCGGTGAACCTGGTGGAGGCGTTGACCATCACCGCCGCCGCGTCCACCCGCGCGGTGAAAGCCCTTGCGGCGGCCTGGGAACGGGTCACGATCGCCTCGGTGTGGCCGCTGGAGTACTTGCGGATGTGCGCGACCGCCTCCTCCAGCGATCCGACCACCTTCGCCGCGATGTCGAGCGAGAGGTACTCGTCCTCGAAGTCGGATTCGCCCGCCGGCACCACGTCGGCCGAGTACGCCGCGATCTGCTCGTCTCCGTGCACTGTCACGCCCGCGTCCTTGAGCGCGGCCAAGGCCCGCGGCACGAAGACGTCGGCGATGTCCTTGTGCACCAGGAAGGTCTCGGCCGCGTTGCACACGCTGGTGCGCTGCGCCTTCGAGTCCACCAGCAGTTCCACCGCGAGGTCGGGGTCGGCGTCGGCGTCGATGTAGACGTGGCAGTTGCCGATGCCCGTCTCGATCACCGGCACGATCGCGTTCTGCACCACGTTGCGGATCAGTGCGGCGCCGCCGCGCGGGATCACCACGTCCACCAGGCCGCGCGCCCGCAGCAGTTCGGTCACCGAGTCGTGCGTGTCGCCGGGCACCAGCTGCACCGCGTCGGCGGGGAGACCGCTGGCCGTCAAAGCCTCGCGCAGCACCGCGACCAGCGCCGTGTTCGAGTCCTTAGCCGAGGAGGAACCCCGCAGCAGCACCGCGTTTCCGGACTTCAGGCACAGGCCGGCCGCGTCCACCGTCACGTTCGGCCGCGCCTCGTAGATGATCCCGACCACGCCGAACGGCACCCGCAGCTGCCGCAGCTCGAGCCCGTTGGGCAGAGTCGAGCCGCGCACCACCTCGCCGACCGGGTCGGGCAGCGCGGTGACCGCGCGCAGCGCCTCCGCGATGGCCGCGATCCTGGCCTGGGTCAGCCGGAGCCGGTCCACGATCCCCGGATCGGTGCCCGCCTCCTCGGCCCGGGCCACGTCGGCCGCGTTCGCCTCCAGCAGCCGCGGCGCGTGCTCGACCAGCGCGTCGGCCATCGTCCGCAGCGCCCGGTCCTTTTCCGCCCTGGTACGCACGGCCAGGTCAGCGGCCGCCTCGCGAGCGGCCTCGGCCGCCTCGGTCACCGTGTACGTCATCATCGATCCCTGAGTCAGCTGGCTTGGAGTGGTCGGTGCTCGATCGTCTTCGGTCTTCGGTCTTCGGGCCTCAGTGGAAGGCCACGAGGTCGTCCCGGTGGACCACCTCGCGTTCGTAGTGCGGGCCGAGCTCGGCGGCCAGCTCGCGGGTGGAGCGGCCGAGCAGCGCGGGCAGCTCGGCCGCGTCGAAGTTCACCAGGCCGCGCCCGATCAGCCGGCCGTCCGGCCCGCGCAGGTCCACCGGCTCGCCGGCCGTGAAATTGCCGGAGACCTCGGTGATCCCGGCCGGCAGCAACGAGGACCCGCGCTCGGTGACCGCCGCCACCGCGCCCTGATCGAGCGTCAGCACGCCCCGCGCGGTCGTCGCATGGGCCAGCCACAGCCGCCGCGCGCCGCCGCGCTCTCCGGTGCGGTGGAAGACCGTGCCCACCGCCTCCCCGCGCAGCGCTCGCGCGGCGTAGGCGGCGGTGGTGAGTATGACCGGGATCCCGGCGCCGGTGGCGATCCGCGCGGCGTCCACCTTCGTGACCATGCCGCCCGTGCCCACGCCGGCCTTCCCGACCGACCCGATCGCCACCCCGGCCAGGTCCTGCGGGCCGCGCACCTCACGGATCGGGCTGGTGCCCGGCAGGCTCGGATCGCCGTCGTAGAGCGCGTCCACGTCGGAGAGCAGCAGCAGCAGATCGGCGTCGACCAGATGCGCCACCAGCGCGGCCAGCCGGTCGTTGTCGCCGAAGCGGATCTCCTGGGTGGCCACCGTGTCGTTCTCGTTGACGATCGGGACCACGCCCAGCTCGAGCAGCTTGTTGAAGGTGCTGACCGCGTTGCGGTAGTGCGAGCGGCGGGTCACGTCGTCCGCGGTCAGCAGCACCTGCCCGACCCGCCGCCCGTGCCGGGCGAAGGACTGGGTGTAGCGCGCGATCAGCAGGCCCTGCCCGACGCTCGCCGCCGCCTGCTGGGTGGCCAGGTCCTTCGGACGCCTGGTCAGCCCCAGCGGCGCCAGGCCGGCCGCGATGGCGCCCGAGGAGACCAGCACGATCTCGGCGCCCGGCACCGTCTCGGCCAGCGCGTCCACCAGCGCGTCCACGCGGCTGCCGTCGAGCCCGCCCGCCGTCGTGGTCAACGAGGACGAGCCCACCTTGATCACGATCCGCCGCGCGGCGACGACCTGCTGCAACGTGCTCACCCGGCCATTGTGCCCGCGGGGCGGGAGGGGTCCAAAACCGATTTCACAGAGTGGTCAGCCGTAAAGCCGATCGTCCGAGCCGCGCGGGCCGAGGTGCTCGGCGCCGCCGGAGAGGGTCGGGCGCCAGTCGAAGACCACCGCGTCCGGGCCGCCGCCGATGACGACCTCGTCGCCCTCGCGCGCGCCCATCTCCAGCAGCGCCTGCTCGATGCCCAGCTTGTACAGGCGCTCGGCCAGGTAGCCGACCGCCTCGTCGTTCTGGAAGTCGGTCTGCTTGATCCAGCGCTCTGCCTTGTGGCTGAGCACGACATAGTGCTCGTCCTCGAAGCGCAGTGTGAACGGCACCTCGTCGACGGCCCGGGGCCGCAGGATGATCCGCTCCTCGACCACCTCGGGCCGTGCGGCGCGCGCCTGCTCGACGATCTCGGCCAGCGCGTAGCCGAGCTCCTTCAGGCCGGTGTGGCTCACCGCCGAGACCTCGAACACGCGCAGGCCGCGGCCCTCGAGCTCGGCGCGGACCAGGTCCGCGAGATCCTTGCCGTCCGGGATGTCGGTCTTGTTGAGCACCACCAGCCGCGGCCGCTCGGTGAGCCGGCCGTAGTCGCCGTGCTGGTCGTCCGGGATGGTCGCCTCGTACGCGGCCAGCTCGGCCTCGATCGTGTCGAGGTCGCTGACCGGGTCGCGGTCCGACTCGAGCGTGGCGCAGTCGAGCACGTGCACGAGCACCGCGCACCGCTCGATGTGCCGCAGGAACTCGTGGCCAAGGCCCTTGCCCTGGCTCGCCCCCGGGATCAGGCCCGGCACGTCCGCCATGGTGAACACGTGCCCGGCGGACTGCACCACGCCGAGGTTCGGCACCAGGGTGGTGAACGGGTAGTCGGCGATCTTCGGCTTCGCCGCGCTCATCGCCGCGATCAGCGAGCTCTTGCCCGCGCTCGGGTAGCCGATCAGCGCGACGTCCGCGACCGACTTGAGTTCGAGCACGTACTCGCCGTCCTCGCCCTCCTCGCCGAGCAGGCTGAAGCCGGGCGCCTTGCGCTTGGTCGAGGCCAGCGCCGCGTTCCCCAGGCCGCCCACGCCGCCCTGCGCCAGCACCAGCTTCGTACCCGCGCCGACCAGGTCGGCCACCAGCTCGCCGGCGCGAGTCTTGACCACCGTGCCGCTCGGGACCGGCAGCACGACGTCCGCGCCGTTCGCGCCCTGCCGGTGCCCGCCCGCGCCGGGGCGGCCGTTGCCGGCGCTGCGGTGCGGGGAGAAGTGGTAGTCCAGCAGCGAGGTGACCCCGGCGTCCACCACGAGCGTCACGTCGCCGCCCCGGCCGCCGTTGCCCCCGTCCGGGCCGCCGAGCGGCTTGAACTTCTCCCGGTGCACCGAGGTGCAGCCGTGGCCGCCCTTGCCGGCGGCGACACTGAGCACCACGCGGTCTACGAAGCTGGCCATCGGTACTTCTCCTGACGATGAAGAGGTGTTGCTCTCGAAAAAACGATAAGCCGGGTCCGACGGACCCGGCTCACCGAAGATCTCGCGTCGCGCGACCCGTGGTCACGCGCTCACGTGCGCCTTGCTCAGGCGGACACCACGTTGATGACCTTGCGGCCACGGTGGGTGCCGAACTGGACGGCGCCGCCGGCCAGCGCGAACAGGGTGTCGTCCTTGCCGCGGCCGACGTTCACGCCCGGGTGGAAGTGGGTGCCGCGCTGGCGCAGGATGATCTCGCCGGCGTTGACGACCTGGCCACCGAAGCGCTTGACGCCGAGTCGCTGAGCGTTGGAGTCGCGCCCGTTCCGGGTGGACGAGGCGCCCTTCTTGTGTGCCATGTCGGTTACTTCTTCCCGGTCTCGATGGACGTGACCTTGACCTGGGTGTACTTCTGGCGGTGACCCTGCCGCACCCGGTAGCCGGTCTTGTTCTTGTACTTGATGATGTCGATCTTGGCGGCCTTGACCTCGGCGACGATCTCGCCGGAGACCTTCACGCCCTCGAGCACCCACGGGTCGGAGGTGACCTGGTCACCGTCCACCACGAGCAGCGTCTTGAAGTCGACGGCCGTGCCGGGCTTGCCGACGATCCGGTCGACCTCGACGATGTCGCCGACGGCGACCTTGTGCTGCCTGCCGCCACTGCGGACGATCGCGTACACGATTTACCACTTCCTGCCCGCGTCGATGCACGGGTCTCATCTGGCCAGCGCGCAACTATCTCCTGGCTGCCGCGGAGCGGGCGGGCACGGGGCGCCGCCGGGATTCCGGGCACGGAGTCTGCCAACGCGAGGCTGGTCAACAAAGGGCGGGTCTTCGGCCGCGAAGGGCCAGGACACGCCGACGCTCCAGATTACCTGCCGGGTCCACCGCGGAGCAAACCGGGCCCGGCGCGCCGCGACCCGGCCGAAGCCGGGTCGCGGGTGCGCTCACGCGCTGGTCACGCAGTGCGGGCGGAGCGCGGGGCTCAGGCGGACGGGGCGCCGGCCGGGCGGGAGGCCGCGCGGCGCGCCCGGCGCCGCGGGCGGCCCGAGTCGGCCAGCGCGTTCTCCAGCGAGTCCGGGTCCTCCGCGTGCGCGCGCAGGTTGAGCGGCTCGGGCTCGTCTTCCGGCTCGGCCTCGGCCTCGGCGGCCTCGTCCGCGGGCTGCTCGACCTCGACGTCGGCCTCGACCTCGGTCGCCTCGACCGCTTCCGCGGTCTCGGTCTCGGTCTCGGTCTGCTCGTCCGAGGTCTGGTCGGCGGCGTGCTCGGCCGCGCCGGCGGCCCGGGCGGCCTTGCGGCGGCGCCGGCTGCGCCGACCCTCGCCCGCCGTCTCCTCGTGCCGCTCCCCGCCGCCGTCCTGCGTCCGCGCGCCCGAGTCCTCGGCCGAGGTCTCGGTGTGCTCGTGGTCGTGGTCGGCCGCGGCGGCGTTGCCGCCCTGGCTCCCCTTGCCCTGCTTGCCGGACTGCTGCTCCGGCCGCTTGCCCGGGTGCTCCACCGGATCGGTGTGCACGATCACGCCGCGGCCGTTGCAGTGCTCGCAGGGCTCGGAGAAGGCCTCGAGCAGGCCCTGGCCCACCCGCTTGCGGGTCATCTGCACCAGACCGAGCGAGGTGACCTCGGCCACCTGGTGCTTGGTACGGTCCCGGCCCAGGCACTCGAGCAGGCGCCGCAGCACCAGGTCCCGGTTGGACTCGAGCACCATGTCGATGAAGTCGATCACCACGATGCCGCCGAGGTCGCGCAGCCGCAGCTGCCGGACGATCTCCTCGGCCGCCTCCAGGTTGTTGCGGGTGACGGTCTCCTCCAGTGAGGAGGAGCCCTGCCCGGTGAACTTCCCGGTGTTGACGTCGATGACGACCATCGCCTCGGTGCGGTCGATCACCAGCGAGCCGCCGCTGGGCAGCCAGACCTTCCGGTCCAGCGCCTTGGCCAGCTGCTCCTCGATCCGGTAGGTCGAGAACACGTCGGTCTCGGCGGTCCAGTGCTCGACCCGCTCGGCCAGCTCCGGCGCCACCCCGGTGAGGTACTCGTGCACCGTCTTGTAGGCCGTGTCGCCGGAGACGATCAGCTTGCTGAAGTCCTCGTTGAAGATGTCCCGCACGACCCGCACGGTCAGGTCCGGCTCGCCGGAGAGCAGGGACGGCGCCGAGGCGGTCTTCGCCTTGCGCTCGATCTCCTCCCACTGCGCCACCAGCCGGGCGACGTCCTGCGAGAGCTCCTGCTCGCTCGCGCCCTCCGCGGCCGTGCGCACGATCACGCCGCCGTCCTCGGGCACGACCTTCTTCAGAATCTGCTTGAGCCGGGCCCGCTCGGTGTCCGGCAGCTTGCGGCTGATGCCCATCATCGAGCCGCCCGGGATGTAGACCAGGAAGCGGCCGGGCAGCGAGATCTGGCTGGTCAGCCGGGCGCCCTTGTGGCCGATCGGGTCCTTGGTGACCTGCACCAGCACCGACTGCCCGCTCTTGAGCGCGGCCTCGATCCGGCGCGGCTGGCCGCTCAGGCCCGCCGCGTCGAAGTTGACCTCGCCGGCGTAGAGCACGGCGTTGCGGCCCTTGTTGATGTCGACGAAGGCCGCCTCCATCGAGGGCAGCACGTTCTGCACCTTGCCGAGGTAGACGTTGCCCACGTACGAGACCGAGGACTCGCGGTTGACGTAGTGCTCCACCAGCACGCCGTCCTCGAGCACGCCGATCTGGGTGCGGCCGGCGGACTGGCGCACCACCATGACCCGCTCGACCGACTCGCGCCGGGCCAGGAACTCGGCCTCGGTGACGATCGGGGCGCGGCGGGAGCGGGTGGCCCGGCCCTCGCGGCGGCGCTGCTGCTTGGCGACCAGGCGCACCGAGCCGCGCAGGCCCATCACGTCGTCCTCGGTGGTGACCGTGTCCGGGCCGCCGGAGGAGCGGCGCTGGCGCGGCTCGCGCACCTTCACCACGGTGTTCGGGGGATCGTCCGAGCTCTCCGCCCCACCGGCGGCGAGGTCCTCGGCGGTCTGCCGGCGACGGCGCCGACGCCGGCGGCGGCTGGACTCCTCGGGCAGGTCGAGCGCCTCCGGGTGCTGCGCCGCGGCGCGCTCCTTGGGCTGCTCGGCCTCCTCGGAGCCGGACTCGCCGGACTCCTCGGACTCCTCGGACTGCTCCTCGGCGGGCGCGGCGTTCGCCGCGGACTCGGGGCGGCGGCTGCGGGAACGGCGACGGCGGCGCGAGCCGGCGGTCGAGGACTCCTCGGCCTCCTCCGTCTCCTCCTCGGCCGGCTCCTCCGGGCGGGGGGCCGGCGCGGCCGGCTGCCGGAACGGCGCGATCGGGACGACCGGCGCCTGGAACAGGTTGCCGGACCAGGCGGAGGTGAACGGCGAGGTGGTGGCGGCCGGCTGGGCGGCCTCCTCCTCGGTCTCCTCGGCCGGCTCCGGCTCGGCCTGAGCGAGCGCTTCGACCAGCCGCTCGGCCCCGTCCTCGTCGACCGGCTCGTCGGCGTGGGGCTGCTGCGGCTCGTCGGCCGGGGCGGCGGCAGCCGCGGTGGCGCGTGAGACGCGCTTGGCCGGCTTGACCCCGGTCTTGCGGGTGCGCTTGGCGTTGGCCACCGGCTTGGCGGCTTCCTCGGCCTCGGCACTCGCGGGCTGCTCGGCCGGCTGCTCGTCCGCGGGGGCGGCGGGCTGCTCGGCCGGGGCGGGCTCGGCTTCGGGGGTGTCGGACGGCGGGGTCTGCGCCTTGGCGGCGGTCTTCTTCGTCGTCCGCTTGCGCGCGGCGCGCTTGGCCGGGGCAGGAGCCTCGGCTTCGGCGGCGGGCGCCTCGGCCGCGCTCTCGGCTACGGCCGGCGGCGCGGAGCTCTCGTCGGGCGCCGGCGCGGCCGCGTCCGGCGATCCGGCCGGTCGGCTGGCCGCACGGCGGCGCACCCGCTTGGCGGCGGGTCGGGTGGCCGGGGCCTCGGCCCCGGTGGACGCGTCCCGGGTTTCGGGGGCGTTCTCGTTGTTCTCTTCAGGCTCACGGTCGAGCATTCGGGCGGTTCTCCCGTCATGGCCCCCGGGCGCTCGGGGCGCCTACCCGGTCATCGGGAGGGCGTCGGCGCCGCGCAGGGGCTCGTCGTACGCAAAAAGTCGTGGCGGCTCGGAACGCGTGGTCCGCTCACCGGGCCGGTCGGATAGTCAATCCCCGGGCGTCGAGTTCTCCACACCTGGGATCGCGACCTCCGTCGGCCCGGACTCCGGCGAAGCGCCGCGTTCCGGGGCTGTCGGCACGTCCGCCGCCAGCTGGGCCAGCGGCCCCTGCGCCAGCCGGGTCACCCTGGGGGGAACCGGAGGCACCAGGCCCGCGACCTCGCCGAGGCCGGTCAGTACGTCGTCGGGACGCACCGCGGGGGTGGTATGCCGGACAACCACTCGAAGTATCGCACACGCGGACGTCGACCCGTCGAGAGTCGAGAAGTCGAGGACGGCTTCGCGCGCGTCGAAGACACGTACGCCGTTCTTGGTCAGCCGCCGTACCTCCACCCGCTCGGCCGCGGTGAAGGCGTCGACCGCGGCGCGCGCGTCGGCGTCCGCGACTTCCGGCAGCTCGATCCGCCAAACGGAGGCTTCGAGCTGGTCCGTCAGGGCGCCGCCGGCGGCCTCGACCACCTCGAGCACGTCCAGGTCGGGCGGCAGCGCCAGGTCCAGATCGCGCCGCAGCCGCTCCGGGTCGACCTTCTCGGCCAGCCCCAGCTCGACGAACTCGGCCTCGCTCGCGGTGCCGGTCGGCGCCGCTCCGGCCCAGGAGATCTTCGGATGCGGGCTGAACCCGGCCGAGTACGCCATCGGGACCTCGGCGCGCCGCAGCGCCCGCTCGAAGGCCCGCTGGATATCGCGATGGCTGGTGAACCTGAGCCTGCCGCGCTTGGCGTAGCAGACGCGTACGCGCTGCACGACCGGCGGGGGCGCGGGACCGTCGGGTGTCTTGGCGACCAGCGAACTCACCTGTTTCCGTCTGTCGGGTTCTATCGAAGACCCACCCGCCCCTAGGTTTTCACGAAGGACCCCGCCCGGCGAAAACGTCCGGCCGCGCCGTGGTCAGCGGCAGGGTTCCACGCTCGTTCCACGGTGAATCGACGATGTTCCACGTGGAACATTATGCGTGCGGATGCATGATGTTCCACGTGGAACATCGTGGAACGGTTTCGTCGCCCGGGCCCGGGGCGGCCGGCCGCTGTCTATCCGAGCTCCGCGAACTGCACGCCGGTGGCCGCGACGGACGCCTCCCACAGGCGAAGCGCCAGCTCGCGGCTCAACGCCGATCCGCTCGGCTCGGCCTCCGCCGGAGCCCCGCGCACCCCGCCGAGACCACGCGGCCCGAAATACCGCCGCCCGACCATGTCGCGCTCCGGCCCGCGTCGCGCCGGGTCCGCGGCCAGCGCGGCCCGCGCCGTCGCGGCGAACACGATCGGCCCGGCTCCGTGCTCCGTCGGCTGTGAGATCAGCCACGCTCCGCGCCGGAACACCGGCCCGACCAGCCGCCGGTTTCCGCCGTGCGCGCGGGTGGCCAGCTGCGAACGGGTGACCCCGGGATGGGCCGCCAGCGAGAAGAGCCGCCCGCCCCCGCGACGGTCGAGCTCGAAGGCGAACAGGAGATTGGCCAGCTTGGACCGGGCGTAGCCCAGCCAGCTCGAGCCCTTCGGGAGAATCTTGAAGTCCGTCAGCTCCGCGCGCATCGCGGCCCGATGCGCCAGCGAGGAGACCGTCACCACCCGCGGCTGCTCCGCGGTGAGCAGCAACGGCAGCAGATGGCCGGTCAGGGCGAAGTGCCCCAGATGGTTCGTGCCGATCTGCAGCTCGAAGCCGTCCGTCGTGTGCCCGGGCGTCGGCGTCATCACGCCCGCGTTGTTGACCAGGACGTCGAGCTCGCCGGCCCGGTCCGCTATCTCGGCCGCGGCCTCCTCGACCGACTCCAGGCTCGCCAGGTCCACCCGGACGTACTCGACCCGCGCCGCCGGGACCGCCGCCCGGATCGCCGCCACCGCGGCCCGCGCCCGCTCGTCGCTGCGGCAGGCCAACAGGGTCCGCGCGCCGGACGCCGCCAGCTGCCGCGCCACCGCCAGCCCTATCCCGCTCGAAGCGCCGGTGACCAGCACCGTGCGCCCGGACAGGTTGTCCACCACCTTCGCCCCCACCGAGGTCGGCGGCGCCGGACCGTCCGGACCGGGAACGGATCGCGTCCCCTCATCCGAGCCACCGGGCAGCCGCGCTGCTGCGTCCTTGAGTGCGTCGTGCCGTTCGTTCCCGTGCCCGGCCCGTCGGAGCGGCCCGCGACAGCCGCCCCGACGCGCCCTCCGACGCCCGCCCACGGACGCCGGAGACGGCGCTGCTAACCCAGCAGGCGCTCGATCGCCTCGACGACCTCCGGCGAATCCGGCGTGGTGCGCGGGCTGAACCGCGCCACCGGCTTGCCGTCGGCGTCGATCAGCCACTTGGCGAAGTTCCACGCCACGTCGCCGGCCTCGCCGCTCTCCTGCTCCTGCACCCCGGTCAGCTCGGTGAACACCGCGTGCCGGCCCGGGCCGTTGACCTCGACCTTCTCGAACATCGGGAAGGTCACGCCGAAGGTGGTCGAGCAGAAGGTCTCGATCTCCTCGGCCGAGCCCGGCTCCTGGCCGCCGAACTGGTTGCACGGGAAGCCGAGCACGGTGAACCCGCGCTCGCCGTAGGTCTTCTGCAGCTGCTCCAGCGCCGTGTACTGCGGGGTCAGCCCGCACTTCGACGCCACGTTCACCACTAGCGCGCCCTTGCCCAGATGCGCGCCGATCGTGGTGTCCTCGCCCTGCAGCGACTTGATCGGAATCCCGCTCACGCTCATGATCAATCCTCCGAATCTTCCGGCTCGGCCTGCTCCGACTCCTGGTCGGACTGCGGGCCCCACTTCCGGTACATCTTCTCGCCGAGCCGGTCGCCGACCGCGCCCGCCTCACGCATGAAGTCCCGGACTTTAGACATGAGCGGATCGGTGCTGTTCTTGATTCCCTCGGAGTAGGAATCCACCGCTTCCTTGAAAGCCTGCCGCGCCGAGGCGCTGTTGTCGTCCTCGCGGCGCGGGTAGTCGCCGGTCAGGATCCGGGCGTAGGCGCCGGAGTCGACCCAGCGGGTGAGGTCCAGGGCGCGCACCGCGGGGAACGGGTGGGTGCCCCTCGACCCGAGCGAGAGGCGCAGCAGCGAGTCGCGCAGGTCCCCGGTGCTCTCGTACTCGCGGCCCTGGTCGATGAAGACCATCGGGTTCATCTCGTGCAGGTGCGCGCCGCCGGCGAGCTTCATCTGCGTGCGTATCCCGGCCTCGATGTCCTGGCTGACCAGCAGCCCGGCCCGGTCGCAGGATATCTCCGCCTTCCGGTACCACTCCTTCAGAGCCCTGATCAGGGCCATGACGCCGAGCAGGCCGCCGGGCAGGACCGAGGCGATCTGGCTCAGGTCCAGCAGCCACTGCAGCATCGTGCGGTAGACCGCGTGCCCGGAGAAGGCGTGCCCGAGCTCGTGCGCGATGACGAAGCGCAGCTCCTCCTCGTCCAGCAGCTCCACCAGTCCGGTGTTCAGGACGATGACCGGCTTGTTCATGCCGATCGTCATCGCGTTCACCGTCGGGGTCTGCGAGACGAACATCTCAGGCTTCTCCGGCACGTCGAGCACCCGGCAGGCGTCGTCGAGCAGGATGTCGAGCCGCGGGAACTGCTGGCGCGAGACCTGCACCGCGTTGCCCAGCAGCATCAGCCGCACTTCGCGCTCGTTCATGATCGAGTTGAACAGCTTGAGCAGCGCGTCGAAGCCTGCCAGCTTGCGCAGCGCCACCAGCGCCGCACGGTCCGCCGGGTGCTCGTAGGCACGTGAGCTGATGCCGGGAAAAGTCTTGCGTACACGAGCCGGCGCGGCGTCTTGCGTATCGACGGGCATGGCTTCGAGCCCCCTCGGGTGAGTCGCTGGTTGGAAACCCACGTCGAACATACCGACCCGGCGCGTTGTGCGCTGCGGGGTAGGCCTACTCTTTTTCTTCGAGTAACGCTTTTTCTAAGGACGGTCGACCGTGAGCATTCTCGCCGACATCGCATCGGACAGCGCCCCGCCCGGGATCTTCCTGCGCGTGTTCATCCTGGGCGGACTGGCCTTCGTCGGCCTGTGCGCGTGGTTCGTGCTGCGCGGATACGTCAAGTCGGGTGACAAGGACGAGCACAAGTAGGCCGCCGGGCCACCCCCTCGCGTACTCCGCGGGGCCCTGGCCCTATATTCGAGTGCGCAGCGCGAGCTGCGCCGAAGACTCGCGACGAAGGAATCGAGCGGTTCGATGAACGCACATGTGCTGTCCGTGGTAGCCGAGGGGACCGCCCCCAACCGGTATTCCGGCATCAACCCTGCTCTCAACGCTGCCTGCGTGATGGCCGGGTTCCTCATCCTGCTCTTCCTGGTCACCCGCCTCAACCGGGACAAGTAGACCGGACGATCGCGGCCTGTCCCGGCCGATCGGGCGCCCGCCGCCGCACGGTGGGGCGCCCGGCCGGTGAGAGACGGTAGGGTCGGGACGCATGGACGGCCCCAACGTTGCCCCGAGCACCGAGAGGCGCCACACCGTCGGCGCCCCCGATCCCGCGGGCACGCCGCGAGGTGATCGGCGCCGCGTCCGCCTCGGCGTGATGGGCGGCACCTTCGACCCGATCCACCACGGCCACCTCGTGGCCGCCAGCGAGGTCGGCTCGCTCTTCTCGCTCGACGAGGTGGTGTTCGTCCCCACCAACGAGCCCTGGCAGAAGTCCGACCGCTCGGTCAGCTCGCCCGAGGACCGCTATCTGATGACGGTCATCGCCACGGCCTCCAACCCCCGCTTCTCGGTCAGCCGCGTGGACATCGACCGCGGCGGACCCACGTACACCGTGGACACCCTGCGCGATCTGCGCAGCGAACGCGGCCCCGACGTCGACTTCTTCTTCATCACCGGCGCCGACGCGCTAGGCCAGATCTTCTCCTGGCGCGACGCCGATGAACTGGTGGAGATGGCCCACTTCGTCGGCTGTACGCGGCCGGGCCACACGCTCACCGACCCCGGGCTGCCCCTCGGCAAGGCCTCGCTGGTGGAGATCCCGGCGCTGGCCATCTCCTCGACCGCGTGCCGGGAGCGGGTGCGCCGAGGCGAACCGGTGTGGTATCTGGTTCCAGACGGCATCGTCCAGTACATCAACAAGCGCTCGCTGTACCAGCCGGCCGAGGAGGCGAGATGAGCGGAACGGGACGACGCCGCAAGCCGCCGGTCGAAGGCGAAGGCGGAGGCGAGCCGCAGTACGAGCGCGGCGCCTTCGAGGCTCAGGAGCCGCAGGGCGGCCAGCAGTGGCAGACGTACGCCCCCGCGCCCGAGCCGCAGTACGACTACGACTGGCGCGGCGCCGAATCGGCCGCCCAGCCGCCGGCCGCGCCCGCAGCCCCCGCTGCCCCGCCGCCCGCGGCCGCCGAGCAGTGGCCGCCGCAGTATCAGCAGCCTTACCAGGAGTACCAGATCCCTCAGCCGCGCTGGGAGCAGCCCGCCCCCGCCGCGTACGTCGAGCCGGACCCGATACCCGCACCGCCGCCCGCCGCTCAGCCCGAGCCGGCCCCCGCCGCGTCCGCCGCCCCGGCCCCGCGCACCCGGCCGCAGCCGCGCCCCGAGCCCGCCGGCGACGCCTTCAATTTCGACTTCGACCTCGACGAGGACGACGCCTCCGCCGCGTCCGCCACCGGCCCCCGCCCCGCCGCCGGCCGTCCCGCCGACAAGGACGGCTACCGTCCCGGCGACTTCGCGTTCGTGGACGAGGGCAACGACCCCGAGGTCAAGGGCTGGCTGGAGTTCAGCGAGAGCCGCGCCGACTCCAGGGCCGAACGCACCCGCCGCCTGCGCACCCGGCTGACCGCGCTCGCGGCCGTGCTCGTGCTGGCCGGTGCCGGCTTCGGCGCGTACAGCGTCTTCGGCGGCTCGAGCAGCACTCCCGCAGCCGCGGCCGCCACCAAGTCCCTGCTGCTGTTCCAGCTCGACGACGCCGACGGCAACTCGATCGGCGACGCGCTCATGGTGACCAAGCGCGGCGGAGCCCAGGACGGCTCGGCCGTGGGCGGCACCGGCGCCATCGTGGTCATCCCGGCCAAGATGCAGATCCAGTCCGACTTCGGCACCCAGCCGTTCGGCGGCGACATGACCGGCAGCCCGCTCCAGCCGCCCGCCGACGACACCGAGGTCGCCGCCACCCTGGGGGTCACCCCCGACGGCGACATGACCATGAACGAGACCACGTTCGGCATCTTCGTGGACGAACTCGGCGGCCTGACCGTGACGACCAACACCGACATCCCCGCCACCACCGCCGACCCGTCGGGCGTGAAGCAGGGCACGGTCACCCTCAGCGGCGCCCAAGCCGTCGCCTACGCCACGTACCAGGCCAAGGGAGAATCCGACAGCGCCCAGTCGGTCCGCTTCGGCCAGGTCGTCAGCGCGCTGATGACGAAGATGCCGTCCTTCGGCAACGCCGTCAGCGCCCAGCTC
The DNA here is from genome assembly GCF_000504285.1 of Actinospica robiniae DSM 44927. Classification (NCBI taxonomy): domain Bacteria; kingdom Bacillati; phylum Actinomycetota; class Actinomycetes; order Catenulisporales; family Actinospicaceae; genus Actinospica; species Actinospica robiniae. The sequence goes on from NZ_KI632511.1 coordinate 6,665,018, forward strand.
AACCAGCTCGGCCTGATCACCAAGCCGTCGATGCCGCTGACCAAGCTCAGCCCGATTCTCGCGGCGCTCGCCGCGCAGCAGGCCGCCGGCAAGGTCACCGAGGTCGTGCTGCCGCTGAGCCAGGACGGCAACGACACGCTCAACTACACGGCCGCAGCCCCGATCGTCTCCAAGCTCCTCGGCGGCACCATGAAGGCCGGTGCGTCAGCCGGCCAGGCCGCGCGCGTGCTGGTCGAGGACGCCACCGGCGCCACCGGCCCGAAGGCGCAGCAGCTGATCTCCGCCGCCGAAGCCGACCTGCAGAACGGCGGCTACACGTTCAACGGCGGCGACGCCGTCCCCGAACAGGCGAAGACGGTGGTGGAAGTGGCCTCCTCGTCCCAGCAGGGCCTCGCCCAGCAGGTCGCGAGCGGTCTGGGCCTGAGCGGGAGCACGGTGAAGGTCGTGCCCGGTCTCGCCCAGGTAGACGATGTGACCGTCGTACTCGGCGCCGACTGGGCGAGCGTGGCCACCGCAGGCTCGTAGGCTGCCGACGCGGAACGGCCAGGTCAGCGTGGCCGACCTGAGGCGGACGGGCTACCCGGCCACGCCCCGTGAGATCCTGGCCTTAGCACCGACCGACCGACGAGGGGTATCCGAGTGACAGCGACCGACCGCGCCAAAGACCTGGCGATCGCCGCCGCCGAGGCGGCATCCGACAAGCTCGCGCACGACATCGTGGCGTACGACGTGAGCGAGGTCTTCGTGATCACCGACGCGTTCGTGCTGGCCTCGGCCCCCACGGACCGCCAGGTGCGCGCGATCGTGGACGGGATCGAGGAGCGGCTGATCGAGCTCGGCGCGAAGCCCGCCAGGCGCGAAGGCCAGCAGGAGGGCAGGTGGGTGCTGCTCGACTACCTCGACATCGTGGTGCACGTGCAGCACAGCGAGGAGCGCGAGTACTACCTGCTCGAGAAGCTGTGGAAGGACTGCCCGCGGATCGAGCTGCCGGAAACGGTGACCGGGAGCAGGCCGTGAACACGGTCGACCTCAACGCCGGCGACGTCCCCGGGGAGGCGCCCGAGCAGCCCCCGGCCGCCGCCGGCGCCCCCCGCCCCACCGATCGCCACGCGTACTACGTCACCGGCCGCAGGATCGTGCTGTGGCGGCACGGCCAGACGGAGTGGAACCTCGAGGGCAGGCTCCAGGGCCAGACGGACGTCCCCCTGGACGAGATAGGCCGCGCCCAGGCCCAGGCCGCCGCGCGCCTCCTCGCCGCCCTCGAGCCCGACGTCGTCATCTCCTCGGACCTCTCCCGGGCCGAGGACACCGCGAGCGCCCTCGCCCGCCTCGTGAAGCTCGAGGTGGAGCTGGACGAGGGCCTGCGGGAGACGTACGTCGGCACCTGGCAGGGCCTGACGGACGAGGAGATCAAGGCCAAGTTCCCGGAGGAGTACGCGGCCTGGCGCAAGGACCACTACCACCAGCGCCGCGGCGGCGGCGAGCTGGAGGCGGAAGTCGCCGAGCGCGCCGTCGCCGCGATCGAGCGCGCCCTGGCCCGCGTCCCCGCCCGCGGCACCATCGTCGTGGTCACCCACGGCGGCACCGCCCGCGTCGCCATCGCCCGCCTCCTCGGCCTCCCCGAGCAAGCCGCCGGCGTCCTCGGCGGCCTCTCCAACTGCTGCTGGTCCGTCCTCGGCGAAGGCCACCGCGGCTGGCGCCTGCTCGAGCACAACGCCGGCTCCCTCCCCGAGCCCGTCATCGGCGACGACCACCTCGACCAGTCCGACACCGAGCCCTGACCCCCCGCCGCCGCCGGCCCGCCCGCCGCTCTGAGCTGCGACGGATAACCGATTTCCCTTCCGACCCTCACGTTGGCTAATATGGGCGAGCCCGCCCGGGAGCAGCAAGGATCCACGCGGAACCGAAGACTGTGACCGGGGGGACCACCCGAATCGGTGTAGTAAGATCGACGCCGAAGCGAGTGAACGACAAGTTCATACAAGGGGCCATAGCTCAGCTGGTAGAGCATTTGTCTGGCAGACAAAAGGTCAGGGGTTCGAATCCCCTTGGCTCCACAGGGAAAGATCCCCAGTTCAGTGCTCTGAGCTGGGGATCTTTTGTATCGGCATTGACTTACTGGTCTAGTCCACTTGCCGTACGGGACCGCATAAAGCCGGTCTTGCGAGCAAACAACGAGTGGATGCGCGATCCGGGGTCTGAGGCGGTTTGTACGTACCCGTATTCGTTAGGCCCTCCCGTAGTTCTCGCCGGTTACCAGAAGCTCTGCCCGGGTTTGGTTCGGCGTTGCGCTCAGATCGGTGCGGGGTGTCTAGGCCCGGTCGGACCCCTGTCGGTATGCATGATCGCGTTGTCGGCGGTCAGGCCGCATTCGCACGCCATCGCGAGCGCGCCGGTAACGAGGCTGGTGCGCATGTGTGGCGCGATCGCCCAGCCGATCACCTTCTTGCCAGAGACTGCACCGTAGCGGGTGGATCCAGCCTTCGGATGTGCGGAAACAGGAGATGTCGCCCGTGAGTTTCATTCCGGGCATGGGGCTGCGAGCTGCCGTTGGGGTAGGTCCGGGATCGCGGTGGCGGCTTTGTCGGGTCTGGTCGTGCAGTTCGTGGACGAACGCGAAGCGTTCTCTCGTCGGCGCGTGATGGATCAACGCTTCGGCCGCGTCCCGCAGGACGTCGGCTTCCTCGCGCAGCGTCTACAGCTCGCGTTCTCGGCGGCGCGGTTGTCCGCGGGTGTCGGCAAGGGCGGCTTCGAGATCACCTGGCACAGCGCGACATGAACGAGACGCTGGCACCAACAGACGCGCTACCGTCGTCCCGTTGCTGTTCTGTGGCGCAGCGGACACAACGCCAGAACCCACCCGGCCGCATGTTAAAGCTCTGGTGGGCCCAGGTGGTGGCAGAAACCGCGTCCACTCCAGGCGGTGCTGCGGCGTTCAAGGAGCGCGATCTGGTGGCGCAGGAGCAAGATTTTCGCGTCTTTCCAGGCTGTGGAACGGCGTGACAGTCTCAGCCACACGGGCAGACGCACGGCCAGGAGGAAGACGAACCGCAGGCACATAGCAGACGATCATCGCGGAGCAACCGTGGAGACGACAACTCGCCCGCAGGCTGACCTGCGCGGACGAGGAATTCGGCAAGCACAGGGCATCGGTGCCCTGGCGTTGATCGCTGCCGGGCCGGTGTCATCGAGAGGGCATGTCGGCAGCGCTGATGGCTGAAACCATGTGCTGTGTCGCGGCGCGGCGAGTACAGAGATAGTCACCGCTCTTCGATGTGAACTCGTAGAACTTGTAGCGGTACAGGTTCAACGACGCATTACCACGTCGTCGCCGGCGCCCAGGCTAGCGATCGGGGAGTCGAACCGGCCGGGTCAGCATGTCTGCTGTTGTATCCGAGGAGCCGCTCAGGGGCAGGTGAGGGTGACGGCGGAGACGGTCATGGGTCCCGGGACGCCGCTGGTGCGTGAGTCGGTGAAGTCGAGTACCGCCTGACCGGTGGGGAAGGGGCCGGCAGGGTGGGTCTGCCAGGTGCCTTGAAGCCTGACCTGTGACAGGTCGAAGTTGGGGTGCGGGTCGTCGGTAAAGTCGTTCTTTTTGGTGGTCCAGAAGTAATGGGCGTTGTACTGCGAGTAGCTGGAGCGAGCGACGTAGATGTGGAAGGTGCACGCGGCGTGAGTCGGGACGTTGTTGAAGATCCACTGGGCGTAGTTCATCCAGTTGTCGGCGGCGGCATTTGTGGTGGGCTCGGTGTACATCAGGCTGTTCGGGCAGGTGGTCGTTGGCACGGTCCCGGTCGCGGGCACGGTGGTCCACGGGTGCGCCGTCTTAGCCAGCTGCGGGTTGAACTGGGCGTGGTTCGTAGAGGGGCAGCCGGGGCCCACGGTCTGGTCGTAGGCGAGTTCGGGGGGCGCGGCCGTGGCCGAGAACGGAGCGCCGGAGGTGATGCGGGCGGTGGTGGGAGTGGTGGGCGGCGTGGATAGGTGCGTCGAGCCGCCGGTCCACGGGTGGGTCGCGAGCACGGCGGCGAGGGCGAGGAGCGCGACCAGCGACGGTACGGCGATTTTGGCCCGCGTGAGGGTCGAAAGCAGCCCTCCGGCGGTTTCCCTAGGGTTCGGCCCGGGGGATGGCTGTTCGTCCGGACTGGCCGTGTTGCGTGCGAAGGGATATTGGCGGGCGCCGCGGGTGCCGGCTTCGACGGGTTCGGGCAGGTTGGCGCGCAGCAGGCGGGCGCGCATCTCCAGGAAGATCTGGTCCAGGCGTAGGGTCGCGGGCAGGTGGGGGATACCGGCGTGCACGACGTCGAGCAGGGCCTGGGTGAAGTAGGTCGGTTCTCCGGTCAGCGGGGCTTTGGCCTTCTTGTCCCGGGCGCTGGCGCCGATGTAGTAGAGGCCGTCGACCGGGTAGACCTCGGCGATGTCGGCGGACTGGAACGCGTAGTTGGCCTTGTTGCCCAGTTCCGCGTGGCAGCAGTCGAGGATGACCAGTTTGGTGGCCGCCCGGCAGCCCCGCATGATTTTCGTGAGGTTGTCGTAGAGCATGGCGGTGTGCGCCAGGGCCTCGGGATGTGGGTCGGTATCGCCCAAGGCCAGTGCGAGCTGCCCGTCCGGGGTGCGCATCCCGTGTCCGACGTAGTAGACCAACAGGACATCCTGCGCCTCGCGCACCTCCGCGAGGACCCGGCGGGCCAGCTCGTGCGGCGCGGCCACGTCTACCAGGGTGGTGACCCGGTCGGCGGGCCAGCCGCACAGCTCGCTTGTGAGCAGGTCGGCCATCGCCGTGACGCTGCCGTGGGCTGCGGGCAGGTCCGGGATCCGGGAATGCCCGCTGTAGAGGGCGTTGCCGATCAGGATCGCGCGGGATCGTGAGAGGTCACGATCCATCGAGCAGCTCCTTGACCAGGGGTAGCACCTCGTCGAGATTGTCCGCGCTGATCTCCAGCCGGTTCCGGCCGCGGCGGAGCTTCAGGGTGAAGCTCGGTCCGCGCGACTCGACCAGCGTCTTGATGATCTCCAGGAACACGGTGATTGCGCCGCCGGAGCAGGCCACGGTCAGCAGGTCGAGCACCGAGCCCTGCTCGCCCGGCTCCACTGGCGCCGGGACCGCCTCGAGCGCGATTCCCGGGATCCCGCGCAGCTCGGCGTAGAGTGCGTCGAAGTCGTCGAGGTCCCCCGCGGAAAGCTCGACCTCGCCGCTGCCGGGTCGCTCTGCCACCTGATCTCCCCTCCATCTCGGCAAACGCGGACGGCGCTGTCGCGGTGTGGGCCGCGACGATGTCCGCGCTACGTTGAGTTGTCCATCACACCGCCAGCCTGGGCGGATGGCGTATGTGACTACTGACAAACTTTCAGGAAACCGCCCTCGCGTGAAGGGGATCGCCGGATGTCCCCGATAACGATTCAGCACACTGATGCGACTCGGTGCGTTCCGCCCGCCGACCGGGTGGGCACCCTGACTTCTGCGATCCTGCGGGGCGTCGGCTGTCGTTGGGTGGAGTCCCACTGATGGGCGGGACTCCACTCACGGATCACGCCAGCGCCGTGGTCACGTGCTCCGCTTCGTGGCTCGGCGGCTTGAACTGGTCCGTGGGCTGATCTTGTGATGACTCGACACGCTTATGCACCTCCTGTTGATTTCTGAGCTGGTTGAGATGATCGGGTGGCTGCTACGACAGTGTTGGGGTTCTGGCCCGGTTCAGTAACACGCTCTCTCGAGGTTGGCCGCATGCGGCAGAGTTCGATCATGTCCCGCTGAGCAAGCCGTCATGACTTCGCTGCTGCTGTCGCCGAATTGCGCGAGGAGCTGCGCCCTTGCCCGCGTGAGGTCCAAGGCCTGCGTCGGGAAAACGAGATCCTGTGTGAAGCGGCGGAGCCATTGATCCACCGCGCGTCGGCGCGGGAGCGCTTCGCTTTCGTCCATGGACTGCGCAACCGGTTCAGCGCCAAGTTGCTGTGCCGCGTCCTGGTGACCGACGGCGCGAACTACCGCGCTTGGGTCCGTGCGGAGCGCAAACGCCGAGACCGTGCATACGACGACGAGCGACTCATTGAGTTGATCACCGAGGTCCACACTGCGTTCTCTGCCTACGGCGCCGAACGTGTCACCTGCGAGCTCAAGCGCCAGGGCGTTGAGGTGGGACGACGTCGGGTGGCGCGGTTGGTGCGCGAGAACGGCATCATCGGGATCACCCGACGCTGGCGACGGAGCCTGACGAAGCCAGATCCCGGTGCGGCTGTGGTCCCTGACCTGATACGACGTCAGTTCGCCGCGCCGATGGCCGGCCTGAAGTTGATCGGCGACATCAGCTGCTTCCGCACCGGGGAAGGCTGGCTCTACCTATACCGTCCTGGATCTGTGCAGCAAGGGGTTGATCGGGTATGCGCTCGCGCCGCATATGCGAGTGAATCTCGTGGTCGAGGCGATCGGTGTGGCCCACTCCACCGGGCTGGTCGCCGGCAACGCGATCATGCATACCGATCGCGGCAGTCAGTATCATGCGAAGCTCTACCGCAACGTGCTGCAGCGTCTCGACATTCGCCAGAGCACCGGCCGGACCGGATCGTGTCTCGACGGCGCGGCCGCCGAATCCTTCTTCGCCACGCTCAAGGCCGAGATCGCTACCGACTCCTGGCCCGACCGTGCCACCGCACGCCGAGACATCAAGAACTGGATCGAGCTGTACAACGGTCGCCGCCTGCACTCCTCGCTCGGCTACACCACTCCGGTCGAGTCGCGTACCGCCTGGCAGCGGCGCATAGCAATAGCGGCATAAACAGGGGGGTGGAAGACGGGGCTGACTCCATGACGCTGGAGGCGCCGTCGGCCACCTCGGTCGGGTTGTGCCTGGCCCACGCGGCGATCGACAAGCGGGTATGGCTGGAGCGGCTGGGAGTGCCGGCGCCGTGGCCGATGAGCGGGAAGCCGTTCGCGCTGTACCTGGACAACGCCGCCGAGTTCAAGAGCGAGGCGCTGCGCCGCGGCTGCGAGCAGCACGGGATCGTGCTGGACTACCGGCCGAAGGGTCTTGCGCACTTCGGCGGGAAGGCTCGCGCAGCGCCCCTGGATGAGGCGGGCCAGGAAGTAGACCGTCTCGCGCCGCGCCTCCAGGGCACAGGTGAAGCTGATCGGATCGTCTGCGACACTGGACATGCGAAACCCCTGGTTCTGGAGCCTGTCTTGGTCGACAGACTTCTTACCAGGGGCTTCGCGTCATCTGTGACGCGGGGTCAGATCGATGGCGCAGCAACGCGATCCACGGGGACGACTATCAGGCGTAGTCGACATGTTGCACGGAAAGGCTCAATGCGCAACCGCTATCGCCAGCACCCGCGAGTTGCGCGGCCAGCAGCTGCTGGCCGAGATCCGGCGGGCACACCCGCTCATTCCACGACCGGAAGGCCGAGGGCGTGGTACCACATCATGTCCGGCTCAGCCGTGAAGATCTCTGACGTGGTAGCTTCGGTGACTACCCAAGCGCCCCGCTCGACCTCTGCCGCGATTTGCCCGGCTCCCCAACCGGCGTAGCCCGCGAAGATCCGCATGTGGCCCGTCATTGACGCGACCTCCGCAGGGTCGGCGTCTAGATCGACTAGCCCGAGCGCCCCGTTGATTCTTCTAAACCATGGTGGGGTTGATTCGGGTGACGGCGACTTCAGCATGACGAGTCCCAGTGCGGAGTCCAGGGATGCGGGGCCGCCCACAAACGCTACGGGCGGCGAGTCGACATGCATCGCCCACTGCGGGAGCACGTCTGCGACTGGCACTAGGGAGGGCCGATTAAGCACGAGGGCGAGTGCGCCGTCATCGTCGTGGTCGAGGACGAGAAGCGCGGTTTCGCGGAAGTTTGGATCTGTGAGCGCCGGCCGCGCAACTAGCAGGCGACCGGTTATGTGGTCGGGTAACACTGGTCGATATCCACCCGCGAACTTCGCCGTCGTTGCGGCGGCTTTCGCCACGGCATGGTCCGTGGACGTGCTCGCGGAAGCGTAGGCGTTGAGCGCATCCGCTACACGCCCCCGGCGTTCGAGCAGTACGCCAAGCCAGAAAGCGGCGGGCGGCGCGTACGAGGCGTTTCCGGATCCCGAGATTCTCCGAAACTCCACTTCAGCGGTGGTCCAGTTACTCTCGTCGTGCATCGAGGCCATCGCCTCGTTAAAGTACTCACGGACGGTAGCGTCGTCGATTGCGCCATCTGGACTGTCAGGGGCCTCCGCGGATGCGTCGAGCCGGGTGGTCAGGGTGTCGGGGTGGTCCGGGCTGGGCATCCGTTCGGGGTCTTCGAGCAGTCCGGCTTGGGCGGCCGCGGCGCCGGCCGCATCCCCTGCCTCCCGCCGAAAGCGGGCGAGGTTGTGGAGGGTGGTCAGGGTGTCGGGGTGGTCCGGGCCGAGCACCCGCAGCTGCTCGTCGAGCAGGTCGGCATAGGCGACTGCGGCCCCGGCCGCATCCCCGGCCCGCGTACGAAAGTCGGCGAGGTTGCCGCGAGCGGTCAGGGTCGCGGGGTGATCCGGACCGAGTACCCGCAGCAGCTGTGGCAGCAGTTCGGCGTGGGCGGTCGCGGCGCCGGCCGCATCCCCCGCGAGGCCCCGAAAGCCCGCGAGGTTTTGACGGGTGGTCAGGGTGACGGGGTGGTCGGGACCGAGTACCCGCAGCAGATCCGGCAGCAGGTCGGCGAACGCTGCTGCGGCGCCGGCCGCATCGCCCGCGTCTCCCCGCCAGAGGGCGAAGTTGTTGCGGGTGGTCAGGGTGTCGAGGTGGTCCGGGCCGAGTACTCGCAGCCGGTCGTCGAGCAGGTCGGCATAGGCCGCGGCGGCGCCAGCCGCATCCCCCGCCTGCCCCTGCCAGTAGGCGAGGTTGCTGCGGGTCTTAAGGGTGTCGGGGTGGTCCGGGCCGAGCACCCGTTCGCGGGTTTCGAGCAGTCCGGCGTAGGCGGCCGCGGCGCCGGCCGCATCCCCCGCCCGCCCCCGAAAGCCCGCGAGATTGCTGCAGGTGGTCAGGGTGGAGGGGTGGTCCGGACCGAGTACCCGCCGCAGATCCGGCAGCAAGTCGGCATAGGCGGCCGCAGCGCCGGCCGCATCCCCCGCCTCCCCCCGAAAGCGGGCGAGTTCGTGACGGACGGTCAAAGTGTTGGGGTGGTCCGGGCCGTGCACCCGCAGCAGATCCGGCAGCAGTTCGGCATAGGCGGCCGCGGCGCCAGCCGCATCCCCCGCCTCCCCCTGCCGATGGGCGAGGTTGCCGCGGGTGGTCAGGGTCTCTGGGTGATCCGGACCGTGCACCCGCAGCAGATCCGGCAGCAGATCGGCGAGCGTGGCCGCGGCGCCAGCCGCATCCCCCGCCTCCCCCTGCCGATGGGCGAGGTTGCCGCGGATGGTCAGGGTGTCGGGGTGATCCGGACCGTGCACCCGCAGCAGATCCGGCAGCAGATCGGCGAGTGCGGCCGCGGCGCCAGCCGCATCCCCCGCCTCCCCCTGCCAGTGGGCGAGGTTGCCGCGGATGGTCAGGGTCTCTGGGTGGTCGGAGCCGAGCACCCGCCGCAGATCCGGCAGCAGATCGGCGAGTGCGGCCGCGGCGCCAGCCGCATCCCCCGCTCCCCCTGCCAGTGGGCGAGGTTGCCGCGGATGGTCAGGGTCTCTGGGTGGTCGGAGCCGAGCACCCGCCGCAGATCCGGCAGCAGATTGGCGAGTGCGGCCGCGGCGCCTGCCGTATCCCCCGTCCGCCCACGAAAGTCGGCGAGGTTGCCGCGAGCGTCCAGGGTGTCGGGATGGTCCGGGCCGAGTGCCTGCCCTCGCCAATAGGTGAGGTTTTGATGGGTGGTCAGGGTGCCGGGATGGTCCGGGCCGAGCACCCGCAGATAGTCTTCGAATAGTTCGGCGTAGGCGGCCGCGGCGCCGGGCGCATCCCCCGCCCGCCCCCGAAAGTAGGCGAGGTTGTGGCGGGTGGCCAGGGTGCCGGGGTGGCCCGGGCCGAGTACCCGCAGTTGATCAGTGAGCAGTTCGGCGAGTGTAGCGGCGGCGCCGGCCGCATCCCCCGCCTCACCCAGCCATCGCGCAAGGTGGCCGCGGGTGGCCAGGGTGTCGGGGTGGTCCGGGCCGAGTACCCGCAGTTGATCAGTGAGCAGTTCGGCGAGTGTAGCGGCGGCGCCGGCCGCATCCCCCGCCTCACCCAGCCATCGCGCGAGCTCGTGTCGGGTGGTCAGGGTGGAGGGGTGGTCCGGGCCGGACACTCGCAGCCGGTCGGTGAGCAAGTCGGCGAACGCCGCGGCGGCGCCGACGGCATCCCCCGCCTCCCCAAGCCATCGCGCGTGATGGGCGCCGGTGGCCAGCGTCCCATGGCGGTCCGGGCCGAGCAGGCGAATGGCACGGGCGTGTAGATGGTGAAAATGATCGCGCGCAGCGGCGACCTGGCCGGCCTCGCCGAGGCTGCGGCCAGAGCGGAACAGTACCTCGTGGACGTCAGGGGTGTACAAGCTGTTGCCGGTGACCTGGTCGAGGACGGTGGTGTTGGCACGCAGTACTTGGGCCAGATTGGTGTTGCTTTCGAGCGCGGGCCAGGCCGCCCGGAGGGCGTCGGCGGCGGTGTGGGCTAGGTATTCCTGGTCGGTGGAGGTGAGGCTTTCGCGGGTGGTGCGTTGGACAAGTTGGTGGACGCGCACCGCGGTGGCATGCTGCTCGGAGGCGTGCTGGATGAGGCTGAGCCGGTGCAGGGCGCGTAGCGCCGCCACAGCCTCCCGCGCATCAACTTGCCCCCGACCGGACGCAGCGTCGCCGCTGGATTCCTCCGGTGCCGGGGGTGCGAGCGGCGTCGCGACGGCTGGCTCGGTCCGGTGGGCGGCGAGGTACTCGAGCGCGGGCGCGGCGGTTAGGACGGCCTGGGGGATGCCGTTGGGATCGAGCACCGCGGTGAGCGCCAGCATGGGGCGGGCCAGTCCCTGGGGATGGAGCTGGCTGGCGCGTTCGAGGGACAGTGACCAGGTCGCGGCGACAGTGGCGGCCTGTCCGTCGGGCAGCGCGTCGCCGGCTTCACCGGGTTGCCCGGGGTGGGGGAGCAGGTCAGCGAGGGTGCGGGCACGATCGGCCACCAGCGTGAGGTAGGCAGCCACGCTGAGTCCTGCGTCGGCGATATACGCGGCGGCCTGCGAGAGCGCCAGCGGCAAGAACCCCAACTCCGTGGCCAGGGCCCGGATCTGCTGCTCGGGCTGACCGGGACGGTCGCGCTCAGCCAGGGCCTGGTGCAGCGCAGCGGCGGCTTCGGCCGGGGTGAACGCGCCGACCTCCACCCGGCGGCGGCCCGGTCCGGTCAGGGCGGCATCGCGGCGCCGGGTGGTGATCAAGCACCGCCCGTGCGGGCTGGCCGGTGGCAATAGATTGATCAGATCTCGGGGGTCTGAGACGTCGTCGAGGACCACTAACCACCGGCACACCGGCCGGGAGCTTGCGGGCTGCAGCCAGGCCAGGAAGCGCTCCGCGGCGTGCTCGTCCAGATCGGCACCGAGCAGCTCCAGTGCGGCGCGCACGTAGCCGTCGATGATGGCCTGGCGGGACGCAGCGGTGACCCACACCAGCACATCAAGCTGGCCCGACTCGAACGCAGTACGGGCATAATCTGCGGCGAGCTGGGTCTTTCCCACTCCGCCGAGCCCGGACAACACCTGGCCGGCCACTGCCGTGCCCTCGGCCTCCAGCACAGCACGCAGCCGGGAGGCCTCCACCCGCTCCTGAAAACCGAGCGCCCGCTCGGGCGGGCTGCCGACCATGTGCGGCCAGGGAGCGGGGGCGCGCGGCGCGGCGTGCTTGTGCTGGTGCAGGTGGAACTGGTCGATGAGCTCGGCTGCGACGCTACCGCCGGTAGCGGTGATAGCCATGCCTGCGGTGGATTGCGCGTGGGCGGGCGGGCTGGTGGAAATAATGCCGGGAGCGGTCAGCCCTGCTCCGGACCCGGCCGGTGAGGGTCCGGAGCGGAGCCGATCGTCACGTCACGCATCCTCAGCGCGGCTGCGGACCCGCCTTCGGCGTGGATGTGCACGCTGCCCTTGATGGCCTGCCCCTCGCCCGAAGCCGACGCCCCATCGCCGGCAGAAGCTGCGGCGGCCTGCAGTTCTGTCACCAGGTTGTTCAGGGCATGGGCGAAGTCCTGGTCGTGCTCGACGGCGTCCTCGAGGGAATCGGTCAGGCGGCGCCGTGTGCGCTCCGAGGGCTCGGTCTGCCCGGCCTCGGCCTCTTCCCGGGCCCGCTCCAATGCGGAATCCTGTCCGAGCTTTTTGCTGACCAGCTCATGGAGGTGGTCCATGCCCGCGTCCAGGCTCCGATCGACTTCGGCGTCTGCCCGGCCCGCCACGTACTTGGCCTTGCGTACAAGCCAAGCAAACATGTACCCGACCGCGACCTCGATACCTGTCATCTCCCGCCCCCCGCCATAGTGACTATGCATCAGAGAGTAGCGACTGCGTCGGCCCGCCGGGAGATGCCAGCGAGATGCGGCCCAGCTGTGGCACGTCAAGAAGGATTCCGGCCTGTCCGCCCCGGTCGGCGCCCGATCAGCAGCCAGGCCCGATGAAGACTCCGGCGCTCACGGCCTGGCCAGCGACCTGCAACCCCGCGCGCCCAGCACCCTACGAGTGCACATCACTTCGGACATTCGTGCAGACGGCTTCGGAAACTGACACCTCCATCCGGAGCCGCCTTCCCCGATCGATTTTGGATCATGATTCTGGCCTTTGATATGCGACCTTACCATGGGTCAGATGTTGATCAGCGGCGGTTTGTCCCCAACAGGAGGCAGACGCACGTGTGGTCTCCAAAGCATGTGTTAGGGGGTGCAGGTGAGTCGGACTTCTGACGCGGTGAGTGGTGCGTTGGCGGATGGTAGGTTGTCGCCGCGTTGATCGGTCAGCATGAGGTACGCCATGCCGGTGGTGTAACCGTGCGGCGCGTCGGTGTACCAGGAGTCGGTGTAAGTGGCCTGATCGATGGTGAAGGCGTTCGCGTCGACCCAGTCCCCGACGACGACGCCGTTCGTCCAGTCGTAGGTGGCGTTGTACTTCGACAGAGGGCTGTCGGCGATGTAAATGTGGAACGTGCAGGGGACGCCGGAGGGGACGTCGAAGAACTTCCATACGTAGTCGTTCTGCCACTGGTAGCGGTTGGCCTCGGTACTGGGCTGGGAATACAGCACCGCGTTGGTGCAGTCGGGGATCGACCAGTGGGGCTCGTGTGACGTGGTCGCCACCCAGGCGTGCTCGAGGTCCACGCTGTTCTCCGGCTCGACTTGGGCAACTTGTTCGTGCTGCCCGGCGGCAAAGACCATGATGCAGCCTGGCCCGGTCGTCTGGTCGTAGACGAACGGCCCGCCTCCTGCGGCGGCCTCGGATTCGGTGGGACTGGTCTCTGTTTGGACCACGGGGGTGGGGGCCCGGTGGCCATACAGGCTCAGAGAAATTGCGGCCGCGGCACCCAGCGCAAGACTCACTCCCAGCAGCGGAAGGCCCGCCATCCGCCGCTGAGCTCTAGGGCGCGGCCGCGCGGCGGGATCGGACCGGCTGAGCACGAACGCGGCGCGCGGAACGGGATAAGCCTGCTCCAACGCTCGGACCGGCGGCAAAGGGCTCGCTAGCACCAGCTCTGCGCCGGTCGCATGCTGCGGCCGCTCCTCTGGCGCGGCTTCGAAAAGCTCGGCATCAAGCTCGCTGCGCGCCTGCGCCAGCCGCTTGCTCCACCACTGCGCCTCACCACCGCACGCCCGCACGAAGGCTGCCATCACATGTTCGGACGGCAGCTCATGACCAGCCACAGCGGCCGCCAAGGCACTTTTCGACGCATCACATCGCAGCGCCATCTTCCAGAACGGCAGCTCACCGGCTGCGGCCCGCAGGGCCCGCAGCTCACACGCGAAACGTTCGACCACCCCGCCGGCCGGGTCCAACGGCCTCATCCTGCGCCCCACGAAGTCCTCCTACTGTTCGATCTGGACAATCACACGTACCGAATTGTCCAGAACACTATGCACTGGACAATCAGACCCCTTCAATAGGTCGCATCGGGGCGCGGTCGAGCGACTCTGGCACAGACCGACAACGAAAGGCATCCACATGAAGCTGAGGAACATTTCAATGCTTGGCGCGGCCACCGCAGTGGCCGTCTTAGGCGCAAGTGTGATCGCCGCGGCACCCGCCCAAGCCTCCACCGGGGGTGGCTACTCGGGCTGGAGCGGCGAGTTCGGAGCCAGCTTCTCGCAGGTGCGAAGTCGCATCTGGGTATCCGGTAGCACGCTCTACGGTGCGGTCTACTGGTCGCCGGTCCCGAGCGGCGCGGGGGACTCGTGCACGACGGACCTCAAGATCCGCGATGACACGACCGGCACGTTCGTCGAAGTCGTGGACAACAGCTGCGTCTCGACCGTAACGAAGACCTGGCGTCCCACCGCGGGCCACCACTACCACGTCTACGGGTACGTCAGCTACTCAGACCCTTGGAGTTGCGAGTTCGGTCCCGTAGCGAATTGCGCACCTCAAATCAACATCCCGAACAGCCCGGAGCTCTACGGCTGAAAGACGACGCCGTCCGCACGCGCATGACATGAGGTTTACATTTTATGAATCGGATCGTCCAACCGGAGTGGTCTTGAACAGTTTGCGCACCGCCGCATCCCTTGCCCTCGCCGCCGCGCTCGGCGGCATCCCGCTCGTCACGTTCGGCGCGCCGTCCGCTTCGGCGGCGGCCGGCTGCTCCACCCGTGGATGCGCCAGCTACGACCCCTACGCCGAGAGTTGCACAGCTGCCTCGTCCATCACGAAGACCTACACGTCCGGTGCCGCGGTGGCCACGGTGGTCAACGAGTACTCCTCCGTCTGCAAAGCGAACTGGGTCTTCGCGTACGAGAACACTTCAGCCCAGAACGCCGGCTGGACCCTCTCACTCTCCATCTCCACCACCGACTCCTCCGGCGCATCCGAGTCCATGTGTGGACCCAGCCCGATCCTGGAAACCGACCCTGGCTCGGCGAACATCATCGAGGTCTGTCGAGGCACCTACGGTGGCGCCACAGGCTGGCCGATGTGGACCGACATGGTCGACGGAACGAACAAGAGCTACGCAACGCTCAAGGTCTTCAGCTCTGCGGGAAAGACGATCGCCTCGGTGTCCGATCCGCAATAGCAGGGCGTATGCCGCATAACCCAGGCAGCAGCGTCCCTGGTCTCCAGTCGGTTAACTGCGCCGTCGACTCGCGGTCGCGGCCGACCAGGCGACCCGCTCCACTACACACCGCGCGCAGGCTGCGGGCGGGCGGCCGAGGCCGCCCGCCGCGAACAGTCCCGAGCTCTACGGCTGAGCGAGGACACCTGCCACGAGTGCGCAGGTTCAGCATCCGGATGGGCGCTTCACTCCGCGAGTAAGTGGCGCCTGGACCGATAAGTGCTCACATCTACCCTTGGAGGAATTCCCACATGCATGTCCTGAGAACTGCTGGGTCCCGAAAGCGGCTCCGGGTCCTTGGCGTGTTCACGGCCGCCGCCGCGCTCACGATCGCGGCGCCGGGCGCCCAGGCTGCCGTCATCCACCCCGCCAGCAGCCCCGCCCT
The DNA here is from genome assembly GCF_000504285.1 of Actinospica robiniae DSM 44927. Classification (NCBI taxonomy): domain Bacteria; kingdom Bacillati; phylum Actinomycetota; class Actinomycetes; order Catenulisporales; family Actinospicaceae; genus Actinospica; species Actinospica robiniae. The sequence continues at coordinate 6,680,586 of NZ_KI632511.1, forward strand.
ATCCGTCTGTAACTGGCACCCCGGCAACGACTCGCACGACCCCGACTTCAGCGGCACCGATCTCATCTACGGCTCCGGCTGCAGGGGCACTCAGGCCCTGTGGGGGGACTACGTGGTGGTCCACTGCTACACGTACAGCGGCGGACAGAAGTGGTACTACCTCTACGATGCCGCGAACGGGGTGACGGGCTGGGAGAACGCCAACAGCGTATCGGGCCTCTCCCCGCAAGCCTGCTGATACCGCAAGCAGCTCCAACTCCCGCCTCGCACGCCCCGATAGCCCGCTTCGGCCGGGGGTGCGAGGCGATAGCTGGTGGCCCCTCGAGCAGGGCGCATCGGCGCGAACGGCAAGCCGACTGGAAGAAGTCCCAAGCGCACCGCGCAGCCTCGGCCGGAAATATCCTCAGCCGCGGGCGGTGCGGCCGGGCCGGGCCGGGTCCGCCCGCGCCGTGCGGACGCGGTCGAACGGGAGGCGGAGGATCATCGACGGCTACCGCTACCACCCCTGGGACCTGGTGTAGGCGCCCACGGGGAAGTCGGGCTAATTATGGATCGGCAGGCCGACGAGCCAGAAGAGCATGTTTCATCACCCAGCCAGCTGGCTCAAGCGAGTATCGCCGGGCTCGTACAGCAGCGCCGCCAACAGGTCATATCCGGGCCTGGCTCGACGAGAACCCGTGGTGACCGCAAAAACGGCCAATGTCCGGATTCGTGAGATCTGGCAGGCGAGAGGCCAGGGGTAAGTTTCCTTGGCTCCGCAAGAATGGGTCCCCGGCTCAGGTTCTGAGCCGGGAACCCTTCGTAGGCCCTTGTCCTACTGATCCGGGCCAGCCGCCGTGCGCGGCCGCATGGAGGCGGTTGCGCGGGTGGACGGCGTGCGGGCGGCCCGGGGCCGGTGCGGTTTGCTCGGTCGTCCGTAGCTGTTGCGTGCCTGTGTGGTCCTCGCCTGTTACCAGTGGTTCGAGTCCGTGGTGTCGTCGGTGTTGTTGAGGGCGAGTTGGTCGGCGATGCCGTCGGAGACGGAGCGGAGGACTTCGTCGGTGACGGTGGTGTAGAGGTCGCTGGTGATGGATTCGCTGGCGTGTCCGAGCATGGCGGAGACGTCTTTCATGGCGGCGCCTGCGGATCGGGCGAGGGTCGCAGCCATGTGGCGCAGGTCGTGGAAGCGGATGGGGGGAAGGTCTGCTTCCTTGGTCAGGAGGCGGAACTGGTCGAGGACCCATTCGGGTTTGAGGTGGCCGCCGTCGGGGTCCTGGAAGATCGGCAGGGCGTCGTGCCATTGCCAGCCCATCTCGGCGTAGAACGCCTGCTGCTGCTTGCGCAGCCTGGCGAGGTCGACCAGTACGGCTCGCGGGAGGAACACGGTGCGTTCGCCGGCCTCGGTCTTGACGGGCGCGACGGTGATCTGTCTGCCGTATTGGACGACCTGTTTGCAGATGGTCAGGCCGCCGGTGGCGAAGTCGAGGTCGACCCAGCACACCGCGATGCTCTCGCCGCGGCGAGTGCCGACGCACATCACGAGTGTGGCCATGTGTCCGACCGGGTGCGCGCGGGTCCGTTTGATGAACTGGCGGCCCTGGGCGGCGGTCCAGACCATGACGGTGCTGGGGGTGGCGCCGGTGCGCTGCCATTCGCGTACCCGCGGTTCGGTCCAGAGCATGGCGATGGCTTTGCGGGCGTGGGGCAGTTCGATCAGGGATGCGACGTTGATCAGGGTCGGGTAGCGCTTGCGGGCGCAGTTCAGGGCGGCGCGCAGGGCGGCGCGGATCCGGTTGAAGGTGACCGGGCCTGGGACGGGTTCGAAGTTGCCAAGCTGTGTGCGCTGTGCGCGGGCGAGCCGGGCTCCGGCGTGATCGCCCGCTGCCCGCAGGTCCTTGGCGACTTGCGTCAACTCTTTGCGGAGCGTGTTACGTTCCTCGGCTTCCGTCGCGGCCTGCGCGTACTGGGTGAAGGCTTCCTGTACCTGTCCGACGCGCAGGCGGGAGAGGCGGATGTGGCCGAGGGTGGGGACGAGGTAGGTCTCGACGTAGAGGCTGTAGTTGCGCAGCGTCGCCTCGGCCCAGATGCTGCGGCGTTCTTGCAGCCAGGTGCGCAGGAAGTCGGCCAGGAGGGGGTCTTCGTCCAGCGGGGTAGCGAGCTTGATCTTGGCGCGGAGCTCGTCGGTGCTGGGCAGCACGGCGCCTTCGCGCAGGAGCGGCTTGATCAGCTGGGCGATCTGGTGGCGGGCTCGGCCGGGTTCGTCGGCGTCGGCGGCGACCTCCAGCAGGTCCTTGATCTTCTTGAGGGTCGCGGCGGCCTTGTCCTTCGTCTCGAATCCGGCGCGGCGCAGGTGGACGCGTTCGCCGGCGGCGTCGGTGTTCACCTCCAACTGCAGGGTCCAGGATCCGTGGCCTGGAGTCCTTTTGAGTTTCGGGCAACTGGCGCCCACCAGCTTTCCGTCGCTGTTCTTGCAGAAACAGCGCTTGTAGAGCGCTCCGCTGTTCATCGTCTGGCACCTGTCCGTGCGGGGGGTCGGTCGGTTGTGCGCCCTGTTGTCTTCGGCCCGCTCGTTGGCCGCCCGGGCCGGGAACCCGCAGTGGCCTGCGGGTTTCCGGCCCGGGATGGGCTTAGGGGCTTAAGGTGATCAAAGGGCGCGTGGTCCATCGACGCTCGCTCGGCCGACGGGGCGCAACCCCGGGCGCGGAGGTTCTCCGGCCGTGCGCGTGCGGCCGGTCACCGCCCCGGCCCCGGCCGCCGCCGCATCGCCCGCTGCGGCTCCGGCCGCCGCTGCGTGCATGGCGGGTGCGGAGGCGGGCGCGGTGATGCCGAGGTAGGCCAGCAGCGCCGTGGTCGGAACGCGCAGGCTGGTGCCGATCCGGTGAACCGGCACGGGGAACTGGTCGGCCTCGACGAGCCGGTAGGCGGTGCTCGGGCTGATGCCGAGCCACGCGGCGCTCGCCCGCAGCCCGAGGACGGGCGGGAGTGATGCGGCGTCGGCCAGCTTCGGGGTGTTCGCCGGCGAGTGCATATAGTTCAGTCTTCTTTCTAGAGGATCTGCTTGAGGATCTGGACGTCTTCGTACACGCTCAAGGGGCACGGGCAGCTCGGTGAGCACTGCGCTGCTGCGCCACGGTCGAGCCGTGACCGGAGTTATCTCGCCCGGTGTGAGTAGCAGGCGGCCGCTGTTGCGGTGGGCGAGGTTCTGCGGTGCTTCGAGTGCCGATGGTCGGTCTGACTATCGGCCCGATGTGGCCGGCCCTGCCATCGACAACCACCTCCTTGGCGGGAGTGTCGCTGGCACGCTGGTGATCAGCAGTCGATCCTGAGGATCTTGAGCAGCGGTACCGTCGGGACTCGCAGCGCCGTGCCGATGCGCACCACCGGTACCGGCAGGGCGTTCTTGGCGGCGAGCGCGTAGGCGGTGGTGCGGCCGATACCGAGGTACCTGGCGGCGGTAATCAGGTCGATCATCGGTGGCAGATCCTGCGCGCCGCTGATCGTGGGGGGCTGGGTCGCGTTCATGCCGACTGCTCCCGGCTGAGGATGATCAGATCTTCATGCTGGATGCCTGCGCGGGGGATGCCTGCGGCGATTGCGTCGCGTACGCCTTTGATCTGCATGAAGGAGAGGTGCGCGACGAGGCGCTCCTGGCTGCGGTAGCGGGTGGCGCCGCCGGTGCAGCCGCAGCCGCAGGAGGCGGGGTCCTCGAGGTCGGATGCCTCGCAGCGCGCCAGCAAAGCCGCACAGCGTTCGACCGGGACGAGCCCGGCTGCTTTGCCGGCGGTGATCACAGCTGAGGGCAGGTCGATCAGGACGCCTTCGCGTCGCCAGGGGCGGGCGGTGACCGCGACGTACGCCCCGGGGGCGAGCAGGGGCTCGGCGGCCTGGAGGATGCGGGTGAAGCCGGCGAGCAGTTCCCGCGGGGGCCGGTGGGCGAGGTTGCGTCGGTCGCGCGAGTAGCGCTGGTCGTACTTCTCGACCGGCCCGGCGTGCCCGGCGCGGCCGTCGACGTGGACTTGTCCGTGGCAGGACGGGCCGTAGGGCGGTGAGGTCAGCAGCAGCTTGACCCGGCCCCGCGCTGCTTCGATCAGCTGGTCGGGGAGGTGGCGAGCATCGGCGTTCCAGACGAATCCGGCGCCGGTCGCGCCCTCGGTGCGGGCGTGATTGATGCCGCGCTGCGCCAAGGCGGTCCACTGCTTCTCGTACTCGACGCCGACGGCGTTGCGCCCGGCGTGCATCGCTTCGATCAGGGTGGTGCCGATCCCGCACATGGGGTCCAGGACGAGGTCCCCGGGAGCGGTGTAGGTCTCGATGACGTGGCGCGCGATGGCCGGGAGCATGCGGGCGGGGTGTTTGACGCTCTCGGGCAGGTAGCGGCCTTGGCGTTGGGTCTTGGAGACCTGCTGTCCGGTGCACAGCACCGAGGCCGGGCGGACGGTGCGGCGCTCGGCCTCGCACCAGTGTTCCATCCCGGGCAGCGGCTGCTGCCTGTCGCAGGACCGAGACTCGTACGGTCGGTCGTGGTCGTCGAAGTGCATCTGCATCTCCAGTGTCGGCGCGGTTAGGCGAGGAAGGCGAGCAGGTCGGAGTGCACGCGGCGGTGGCGGGGCTGGATCTTCGCGTGGCGTGGCGGGTTGCGTTCGGCGCCGTCGCGGGCGGAGAGGGGTTCGGTCAGCAGCCGGGTGTGGACGATGACGAAGTGCTGGAGGTAGCCGAGTCCGGCGTGCCGGGCCTGCTGGACGTAGGGTCCGGCGGGGTCGAGCATTCCGGCCTGGTTGATCGCCTGGTGGGTGTGCACGAGCACGACGCCTCCCGGCCGCACGGCCTCGCGTAGCACCCGGAAGTACGCTGCGGCCGCCTCGGTCACGGCGGTCGGCTCGTACTCGAGCGGGTCCGCGATCACGAGGGCGGCGTCCAGGCCGGGGATCGGTTCGGCGCCGTGGTGGATCTGCCCGTTGTTCATCCACTCCGGCGCCCAGTCGGTGGGGATGACGTCGAGGTCGACGCGGCTCGGGCCGGGCCCGTGGCTGATGCCGAGGTTCCCGCCGTTCGGCAGAAACTGCGCGGCGATCCGTACGAGTGCCCAGGTGGGCAGTTCGGATTCGTCGACCACCGAGGCGCCGGGGCCTCCGGCCGGGGGCAGCCAGACGCTGTGGCTGATGCCGGGACTGCCTCCCTCGGGGACGAAGTGGCCCGGGTTCACGGTCGCGGGGACCCGGACCTTGACCAGGGTGCGGCCGAGGCCGGGGACCCGGTCATCGTTGTGGTTCTCGTGGTACATCGTCGGTCCTTCGTGGACCTGCTTGCGCCGTCCTGAGGGATCGGCACGACCCATAGAAGAAGAAGACCGGAGCCTCGGCCGGTAACCAGTCTCGAACCGCTCAAGGCCCGGGTTCACTCGCGCGGGTGAAGCTCCGGAAACTCGGTGTGCAGATCCGGTGTGCACGCGGTTCGCACACGGACCACGCCGTCGTCCAACCTCTGACATGTCGCCCGGTCGGCCCGTGCGCCCGGGTCCGCACATGGCCGCACATCGGTCTCAGGACTCGAAGTCGCACGGTTTTGCACACGGTCTGCACATGCGGTGGCCGAGAACAGTCCTCGCTGGAGGCACACCGCTCCCGGCCTCGCCTCTTCGGACAGGAAGACCACGCCCGTGAACCCGAACTTCCCTGCCATCTCCTGCGACCGCCCCGCCCGCCCCGGCCGGACCACGCGTAAGTCCGGCGACTGCACCCAGGCGCGCACCGCTCCGGCGTCGGCGGCGCGGGTGCGTCGCCTGGCTGCCGGGTCGGCGTATCCGCAGATCGCGGCCGCCCACGCCGCGGCGCTCTCGGTGATCGAGCGCGGAGACCTGCGCGCTGTTCCCGTCAGTGCACACGTGAGCGTGTCGGTGGCCGAGCTGCACAGGTTCCTAATCGCGCCCGAGCGCACGGGGGCCGAGGTGGATGCGGCGTGGGAGGTGCTGATCGATCGGGCCCGGCACGAGGGCGACTGGCAGCTTGTCGCGCTCGGGATCGTCGCGCCGCGCCTAGCCCAGATCGCCGCGCGCACAGCGGGGCGCGTGTACGTCGAGCTGCGTGAGGAGATCGCAGCCGCAGTACAGGGCGCGTTCACGGAGGCGCTGTTGACCGTGACTCCGGACTCGCGGCGCGGCCTGATCGTACATCAGCTGCTGCGTCGGGCTCAGGCGGCCGGACAGAAGGTGGTCGACCAGCGTCAGGCCGCGTACAGGCGCCAGCCCACCGAGACCGAGCGCGAGGATCACCTGCCGGCCCCGGGCTCGGTCGGCCGGGCCGCGAACCACCCCGATCTCGCGCTCGCACGGCTGGTCGGACGTGGCGTGATCACCAAGGATGAGGCGGAACTGATCGGGCGTCACCGCATCGAGGGGGCGACGCTGCGCCGGCTCGGGGCCGAGCGCGGCTGGTATCCGATGCAGACCACCAGGGCGCTGCGCGCGGCCGAACACAAGGTCGCCTGCGCGCTCGGGCACGTCCAGCGCGAAGCGGGCCGGGGTGCAGAGATGGGCGACACAGGGGTCTGCTGATCATTCTTTTGCCGGGTCAGCGTCCGGCGCTGTTACGGCGCCGGGGCGTCGTTCTTCTTCTACTACGGAGGCGCTTTTTATCGCCCCACGGTATCTGTCCGGCCGCCGCCGGCGAGGATCCCTCTCTGGGGCCTGCGACCGGCACGACCCAGCCATCCGCTACCAGCGAACAGCGGACCCGCCCGCCACCTCGAGAGTCAGCCCTCGCGGCGGCGGCCGGACAGGCACCCTCCCTCCTCTTGAATTCCCTTTGATCGTGGAAGGAGCCTGTCGCGTGCTGCTGTCCACCGCGGCCACCGCGCACCCGACCGTGCTGGCGGTCGCTTCGATTCCGCAGGTCATCACGAACATCACCAACGTGGTCGCCGGGTTGCTGGCCGGCGCGGCCACGCTGTCTCTGACCGTCGGGGGACTGCGGCATCTGCTGTCGGCCGGGGACCCGGGGGAGGTCTCAGCCGCCAAACGCGCCTATAAGGAGGCCGCGTTCGGCTACCTGATCGCGGTGCTCGCTCCGGCTCTGGTCGCCCTGCTCAAGACGGTCGTGGGGGCGAGCTGATGGGCGCGCCCCGCGACATTCGAGCCGGTATCAGGCTATTACCCCGTCGCCTGCCGGCACGCGTGGCCGTGCTCGGCGCCATCGTGCTCACGGCGCTTGCTCCCACCCTCGCGCGCGCCGACCCCCTGCCAGCACCGCCCCCGCCTACGTCCACGTCGGCGCCTGTAGTCACTCCGCCGGCTCCGACAGTGAAGCCCTCGACGGATGCGCACGGCTGTCCGATCCCTCCGGCCGGCCCGATGCGCGACGGCAAGCCGCTGCCAAATCCCCAGACCGGTGCGTCGCCGTCTCCGGAATACCCGAAGGCCGGGACTCCGGGCAACTGCCGTCCTGTTGCACCGAACCTGAGCAGGCCGCAGCAGATCCCGAACGCGAACCCGCTCGGGTCGGGGCCGTCGTGGTGGGATATCCCGGGCCAGATCGAGCAGGCCATCAACACGTGGATCGGGGATCTCGCGCAGGCCGCCCTCGCTCCGGTCTTGGGCCTGTTCACGGTGGCGCTGCTGACCGAGCCGGCCCTCACCAGCGGCCGGATCGCGCAGCTCTGGCAGGCAAACGTGGTGCTCGCGGACTCCTTCTATGTCCTCTACGTGCTCTTCGGCGGCCTGCTGGTCATGGGCTACGGCACGGTGCAGAACCGGTACACCGCCGGGCAGATCCTGCCGCGACTCGTGCTCGGCATCATTGCTTCGAACCTCTCGCTCCCGGTGATTGGGCTGGTCGTCGAGTTCACCGGCGCGCTGGCGGGTGCGCTGTGGGACCAGCCGCTGGATCCGGCCGGGGTGGGGGATCAGGTCGTCCAGGTGATCGTCGCTCTGATCCTGATGCCGGACGGGCTCACCCAGATCGTGATAGCGCTCTTCGCGCTCGTGATCTGTGTTCTCGCGCTCGCCGTTCTGGTCACGTGCGCCGCGCGGATCGCCGCGCTGATACTGCTCACGAGCCTGGCACCGCTGATGCTGGCCACGCACGCACTGCCGGGGATCGACGGGTGCGCGCGCCTGTGGTGGCGGTGCATGGCCGCGGTCCTGGGCACACAGATCCTCCAGACCCTGACGTTCATGCTGATGCTGCAGGTCTTTTGCGACCGGCACGCCGCGATCCTGGTGTTCCCCACCACCAGCGGGATCACCGACTTCCTGGTCGGGACGGCCCTGCTGCTCATCATGCTCAAGATCCCGGGCTGGATGAACCGCACGGCGCTCGGGCACTCCCCGCGCACGTTCATCGGCCAGGTGCTGCGTACGGCGGCTGTTGCCGCGGTCGGCTATCGGCTCGGGGTGCCCGGTGCCTACAGCACCCGTAGGCTGGCCAGTCGCATGGTCGTGAGCCGGATGCGTGGCGGCGGTTCCGGGCCGGCCGACTCGCTGCAGCTGCGCCCGCGAAGCCCACGCGGCCCCGGACCGGCGCCTGTCGGCGGGTACCGCCGGATGCCGGGGGCGGACAGCAGCGCGCTGATCCGTGCGGCCGCGCGAAACAACGGCGGGAACCTGGCGGCAGCGGCCCGGCAGGTTAATGCGATCGGTGCGGCGAAGTTGCCGCCCACAGGGGGAGCGGGCCCGAGTACCTCGCCGACATCGAGCAGCAGGCTCAAGCCGACCGGTGGGCGCGGGTTCGGATCCTCCCGCGGATCGCACGCCTCGGGGCAGCTGGCCCTGTGGCCGGTGCCGAAAGGACAGGTCGTGCCGCAGCCGTGGAGCGTGCCGCAGCCGGCCGAATCGACCTCCCCGCCCCCGGCTGCATCATGGCCGGGTCAACTCCAGCTTCCCGGGTTCCCCAGGACGCCGCCGCACCCCTCGGGTCCGTTCCCGACCCGGTGGCGCAACGTCCCGGCTTACACGATCCCGCGTGAGCATCGCGTCGCGCCGCCGCCGAAGCTCCCGGAGCCCAAGCCGTTGCTCGCGCCGCGCCCGCAGGACTTCCCCGGCCAAGCGCCGCTGATCACCGTTCGCGCGGCGAAGGCGCAGAGCAGCCAGCGCCCGCCCAAGCGCACGCGCCCGAACCTCGCCGTGCGCTTCCTCGCCCCCGACTTTCCCGCCGACGGAGACTCCTGATGAATCCCGCTACCCCGCGTCCGGTGCCGGTGCCTGCGAACATCGAGGTCGACGCGCGCCTCGCCGGGCCGTTTACCGCCCGGCAGTGCGCGATCCTCGCGGTCACCGCGGCGTTCGCGCTCGCCGAGGGCGAGGCTCTGCGCGCCATCTCGTGTCTCTCGCCCGTGGTCGTGATCGCCGCTGTGGCGCCGGTGGTGTTCGCGGGATGCCTGCTGGCGCTGGTCAAGCCCGGCGGCGTGTCGGCCGACCGGCTGCTGTGCGCCGCGATCAGGTATCTGCGGACCGCTCGCACGCGGGCCAGCGCTGCGCCGCGTGTCGCGCTACCCGACGGGGTCGCCCGCCTCGTGCCGCTCTATCAGCACATCGACGAACAGGACGGGGCCGGTGTCGTCGAGCTCGACGGCCAGGAGGCCGCCGTAGTGATCGAAGCGCGGCCGCGCTGCCTGCAGCTCGCCGACGCCGACGAGGCCCGCGCGGTGCTGGTGGCGATTGGAACCGTGCTGGCCGCGCAGTCCGGGTCCTTTTGCCTCTCCACGCTCACCGAGCGCGTCAGCCTGGACGAGCGTGCCCAGATCGCAGCCGAGACCGCCGAACTCCTCACCACACCCCAGCTCGCTGATCTCGCCAGACGGCAGGCCGAACACGTGCGCGACCTGGCCGGCGGCCGCGAGCTGTGGCACCGCAGACACCTGATTACGATCCGAGAGGCGGGTGCCGGGGCGCCGACTCGTGCCGCACATCGCGCCCGAGCCACGACGCAGTTACTGGAATCCTGCGGAATCAAGTCCCGTGTCCTGGATCCGGCCGAGTTGACCGCGCTGCTCATCGCAGCCTGCGCACCCGAGCGTTCTTTCCTTCCAAAACGCCTCGCGCCGCCCGGCCGTCCGGTCACGGCACGCCTCTTGATCTTGGAGCAGGAATGAGTGCCGTGGCGTCCCCGGCCGGTATCCACATCCATCCACGTTCTGTGGAAATCGACGGCGTCCACGCGACCACGTTGGCGGTGACCGGCTATCCGGCCGAGGTGCTGCCCGGCTGGCTCGAAGCGCTCACCGCGTATCCCGCGCGCCTCGACGTCGCCCTGCACGCCGAATCGGTCCCCCCACAGATCGCCGCGGACAGACTGCGCAGGCGCCGCACCCGGCTAGAAGCCGGGCGCCGCGAGGGTGCGGGCCGAGGCCGGATCGATGACCCACAGGTCGAATCCGCCGCCCAGGACGCGGCCGAGCTCGCCGGGCGCATCGCCCGGTCTGAGACGAAACTGTTCACCGCCGGCCTCTACCTGACCTGCTACGCGGAGTCGGCCGAGGATCTCGCGCACCTCGTCGGCGACGTGAAGGCGCTGCTCTCGGCCTCGCTCACGACCGTGCAATCACCGACGTTCCGCATCCTCGCGGCCTGGCAGGCCACGCTGCCGGGCGGACCGGACCGCATCGGGCAGGTCAGGATCCTCGATACCGCCGCGCTCGCGGCATGCGCGCCGCTGACCAGCCCCGAGATCGGCGACGAAGAATCGCTCTCGGTTACGGCCGTGTTCGCGGGGCTCTCGGCGGTCACCGGCGCTCCGGTGTTCCGCGACCGCTGGGCCGAGGTGAACCACAATAGCCTGATTCTCGGCGCGTCCGGGGCCGGGAAGTCGTACCTGGCCAAGACAGACCTAATCAGGGAGCTGTGTACGGGAACGGTCGGGACGGTGATCGACCCGGAGGGCGAGTACGTCGCGCTGGCCGAGGCCGTCGGCGGCCGGATCATCGAGCTCGGCCTGCCCGGCGGCGCGCTGAACGTGCTCGAGCTCCCGCACCCGGATGCGGCAGGGCCCTGCGAGCTGGCGAGCCGGGTGCTGGACCTGCACGCCCTGTGCGCGGTACTCATCGGTACCGAGCGCGCAGAGCGGCTGCGCCCGGCCTTGGACCGGGCCGCGATGAACGCCTACCGCACAGCCGGGATCAGCGAGGACACCTCGACCTGGGTACGCCCGGCACCGGACCTCGCCGCCGTCGCGCAGCAGGCGGCCGCAGGGTTCGACCCCGCTTCGATGGAACTGGCCGGGCTCCTTGAGCCGTATGCGGCCGGGTCGTACGCCGCGCCGTTCAACCGCGCAGAGCCTGAGCGCGAGGGCGAGGCGCCGCTGACGGTGTACACGCTGCGGCACCTGCCCGACGCGCTGCGACCGGCGGGAATAATGCTGGTGCTCTCGCGGATCTGGAGCGAAGCGCGTCGCGGTGAGCGCCGGCGGATGCTGCTGATCGACGAGGTCTGGCAGCTGCTTCAGGAGCCGGACGCCGCACGGTTCGTGCTGCGGTTAGCGAAATCCGCGCGCAAGTATCGGCTTGGGCTCTCCCTCGCCACCCAGGACGTCGGCGACCTTCTCGCTTCGGACCTCGGCACGGCGGTGGCGTGCAACGCGGCGATCCAGATCCTGCTCGGCCAGGCGCCCCAAGCCCTCGCGCGCGTCACCGACGCTTTCGACCTCACGGCGGGTGAGCGCGACTTCGTGGCCACCGCGCCGCGCGGCTACGCCCTGCAGCGCACCCGCGCCGGACGCACGGCCCTCGCCGTGATCGCCACCCCCGACGAAGAACCGTTCCTGCACACCGGCATCTGAACCCGCCGCCTAACCAGAGAAGGCCGCACCCATGATGAACCTGCACACTGACCCCTTCGCTGTGCTCGCCCCGGCCGGCTGGCTGACGTCCGCACTGCGCGAAGCGAGGGCTCTGGCCATCCGGGACTGGCCGCAAGTCTCGATCACCGCCGCATTCTCGGCCTACAGCGCGACCGCGACCGTGAGCCGGACACGCCGCCACAGAAGGAACCAGCTGCTGACCGGGGCACGCGTGCTGGAGATCGCCTGCCCGCCCGAATCCTCCCCGTCAGGTGCGGTCACGCTGTGGAGCAACCTGCTCGGGCTGCACCGGCCCCGCTCCGCCCGGCTCATCCACGGCCAGCCGCACGTCGCGTTCGAATACGTCTTCACCGGCCGTGAGCTCTCGATCCGGATGTGGGTGCCCGGCCGGGTCCCGCCGCGGATGGTCGAGCGCGCGATCGAGGCGGCCTGGCCCGGCGCCCGCGCGAAAGCACTCGACCTGCCCCTCTCCCCGCTGCCCCCGGCCGGCCCCGGCGACGCGGTGACCGGCGGGCGGCTCGTGCTCGCGCGTACCGAGGCGCTCCCGTTGAACGTCAAGCACGACGCCGATCCCCTGCGCGCCTTGATCGGCGCGGGAACTGCGCTGGGTGCGGGTCAGGGTGCGTGCGTGCAGGTACTGGCCCGACCCGCCTCCAGCCGGCGGGTCGCGCGTGCACGCCACCGGCTACGCCGCCTGGAAGGCAAGCAGTACGCCACGGCCACATCCATGCTCTTCGACACCCTTACTCCCGGCCGCGCCGACGGCGCCAGGCCGAGCGCGTTCATGGACGCGCGCCTGGTCGCCGACGCCCGAGCCGCAGCCGGCAAGCTCGCCGGCCCCCTGTACGAGGCGGAGATCCGCTACGCCGCTCTCGCCCCGGGCACCGACCGCAACAGCATCCACCGGAATCAGCGCGTGTGCCGCCGCACCTGCGACGGCGCCCCGATGGCCCAGGCCCGCGGTACCGCGCACGCGCTGGCGTCGGCCACCTGCGTGTACGCCGAGCGCAACTTCCTGCGCCGTCGCCGACTGCCGGACCCGGCCCGCCGTGTCCAACTGCGTGACATGGACCGTAGTCAGCTCTTCTCGGTCGCCGAACTCGCCGCGCTGGCGCATCTGCCGTGGGACGTCAACGCCCCGGGACTAACCAGGGCCGGTGCCCGGGCGACCGCGCCCGCCCCGGCGCTGCCCACGGGCGGTGACGGCGGCGCGAAAGTGCTCGGGGACGCGGATGCGGGTCCGGCGCGAGCGGTCGCGCTTCCGGTGGCCGACGCACGCCAGCACGTGCACATGCTGGGCAAGACCGGGTCGGGCAAGTCCACGCTGCTGGTGAACCTGATCCTGCAAGACGCCGAAGCCGGGCGCGGCCAGGTCGTGATCGACCCGATGGGCGACCTCGTCAGCAATGTCATCGACCGGCTACCCGGTGCGGCACTCAACCGCCCGGTCGTGCTGTTCGACCCCTGCGACGAGACGGTGCCGGTGCCGCGGGTGAACATGCTCGACGGCGCCGAACCCTACCTGGCCACGGACCACCTGGTCGGGATCTTCTCGAAGATCTACAGCGGGTTCTGGGGGCCGCGCACCGACGATCTGCTGCGCGCAGCCTGCCTGACGCTGATGCAGGCGGACCGGGCGCGGGCGGACCTGCCGTTCCCCACGCTGGCCGAGGTACCGGAACTCCTGACAGACGCGCGGATCCGACGCCGCTACACCGACGCGCTCCGTTACGACCGACACCGGGTTCTGCTGAACTTCTGGGCCGGCTACGAGCAGCACTCCGAGGCAGCCCGCGCCCAGCTCACGGCGCCTCTGCTCAACAAGCTGCGCGGGTTCCTGATGCGCGACTACCCGGCCAGGGTCATCGCGTCCGGGCCCACCGACATCGACATGCAGGCCGTGCTCTCCGGCGGGCTGCTGCTCGCGCGGCTGCCCAAGGGCGTGCTGGGGGAGGAGACCTCGCGGCTGCTCGGCAGCTTCCTGATCGCCAAGACCTGGCAGGGCGCCACCGCCCGCGCGGCCCTGAGCCCGGATACGCACCGGCCGGACGCGACGCTGATCGTCGATGAGGCGCACACCTATCTCAACCTGCCGCTGCGGGTGGAGGACATGCTCGCCGAGGCGCGCGGCTACCGCCTCTCGCTCATGCTCGCGCACCAGGACCTCGGGCAGCTGCCGGCCGCTATGCGGGAGGCGATCTCCGCGAACGCCCGCAGCAAGATCTACTTCAATACCTCGCCCGAGGACGCCGCGAAGCTCGCCAAGCACACCTACCCGAACCTCGGCGAACACGACCTGTCCCGACTCGGCGCGTACCAGGCCGCCGTCCGCCTCGTGGTCGGCGGAGACGAACAGCCCGCGTGCACCCTGGCGACCAGACCCATGCCGCCGGCCATCCCCGGCCGCGCAACCGAGCTACGTACGCGACTGGCCGGCAACGGCGGCCCTTCCGAGACCACCAGCAGCACCGGCACCACCGAGCAGGAGGTACCCTCATGACCCGCACCCACGCCGGCAATGACACCGCCGTCCCCCTCGAGCCGCCCGCAAAGAGACGCGGTGGCTCGAGCAACTACCCGGCGCCCGTCGACGGCCTCGCCTACATCCTGTTTCGCACGACACCTCGGGACCGGTGGCTGCTCGCGATGCTCGGCGAGCACCGGCTGCTGACCGCGATGCAGATCCACGCCCTGGCCTTCACCCGTGCCCGCACCATGAACTACCGTCTGGCCCAGTTGCGCGAGCTCGGATTGCTCGACCGGTTCCGGACGCTCAGTGCCTCCTGGTGCGGGGCGCAGTGCTACCGCTACATCCTCGGCCCGCGCGGTGCGCTGCTGGCCGCGGCCGCGCACGACATGACCCCGAAGGAATACGGATACAACCACGCGAAACTGCTGCGGCAAGGCGCGCGCCCGGATCTCGCGCACACCATCGGGCTGACCGACGCACTCGTCTCCCTAGCCGCACGCGCGCAGCTCGCGGCGTGGTGGAACCAGTACACGTGCATGAGGCTGTGGGGGGATCTGATCCGCCCCGACGCCTACGCGGTGCACCGAGACCCGATGACGGAGAAGGAGTTCGGGTTCTTCTTCGAGCATGACACCGGCAGTGAACACCTGCCGCAGCTGGCCGAGAAGAGCGCGGGATACGCGCGCTACGCGGCGGCCTACGGCGGGTACCGCCCGATCCTGATCCAGCTGCCCGACACCGAACGCGAACACCGGCTGCACGGCAGACTCGCGAAGACCCCGAACGCGGCCGGGCTGCCGATCGCCACCACCGTCACCGCCCCCGCCGAACGCTCCACCGCGCAGCTCCACGAACTCGGCGCCCAGCTGGCCGGACCGGCCTGGAGGCCGCTCGGCGAGGACACGCGCCTGACGCTCGCGCAGATTCCCGGCCACTTCACGGACCGAGGGATCAAGCTCCTCGCCCCGCTCATGGATGACCGCGCAGTGCGCGCCCCGGTCCCCATCGCGCCGAAACTCACCAGCCAGCGGTAGCTCTCAAAGGGAGATGTGCGTGCTTGCCAGAGCCGGGATCGCCGCCGGTGCACTCGTCCTCTGCTTCCTGCTGCTGATTGCAGCCGTAGCGGCCGCAGTCTTCAGCCTGCTCAGCGGCGGATTGCTCGGCTCCGGCGACCTCGGCGGCACCCCGCAGCTCAGTGACGACTACGGGCCGATCACCTGCCGCCTCGACGGCGGCATCCACGGCGGCGGGCTGAACCTGAGTGCGCAGCAGGCCGCCAATGCCGCCGTCATCAACCAGGTCGCTCTCGACGACGGCATCGCGCCGTCCGGCCGCGCCGTCGTCATCGCGCTGGCCACGGCGATGCAGGAATCGAGCCTCTACAACCTCGACCACGGCGACCGCGACAGCCTGGGGCTGTTCCAGCAACGCCCGTCCCAGGGCTGGGGCACCCCCACGCAAATCATGAACCCCGCCTACGCGGCCGAGCAGTTCTACATTCATCTTCAGCGCGTCCGGTCCTGGTGGAGCATCCCGCTGTGGCAGGCCGCCCAGGCCGTACAGCGCTCCGGCCTGCCGACGGCATACCAGAAATGGCAGCGGAAAGCCGAGGTCCTCCAACAATTCCTCGCAGCCGACCCCGACATCTGCGGACCCGCTAAAGAATGACCGCAGGCGACGCGTTACGCGCATCCGGCCGCGAAATCCGCCGTGAAGAACCTTCGCCGCCCAGGGGTATTCATACGCCCACGATATTCGACGAACCGCTATCGTTGAAAGCATAATGCGGCCCCGGCAAAACGGGTCCGACCATCAATTCGGCCGTCGCGTCTACCGCCCCCGGCCTTCCGACGCTGCCGAGCCCCAGGGCCGTAGCCTCTGGCGGCAGCCGACCGAGAGAGGGAAGAGACGAGGAAGCGAATCAATGTACAGCTACCCAGAACCCGCTCGCCCTGACCTCCACCCTGAGCCCGGCGCTGAGCCCCGCCCTGGGCTCCTCGCTCCTGAAGGAGGGGTAGGCATCTGCATACGCACAGTTCGGCGGCCATGTGCAGGGCGCGCCCGGCCGGGACTGATAGGTCGTAGTCGACCTATCTGCGCGATACAGCCCGCCCCGCGCATACAGCCTCCGGCGCACGCAAGCCGCTCGCATCCCCTCTGTCCTCATCCCCGCCCCCTCCAGCCCGCCGGCGCGGCCGGCGCCGCGACGAGCCCGAGTCTGGCCGGATCCAGCGACGAGCCGGGCGACACCGAACGCTGATACTCGGAGCCCGGAATTCCTATTTCCCGGCGTTTCCGAGAATCATCCGAAGGACGTACCCGTATCAGTTGACTTCGTTAATTGCGCGGGAATAGCGTCCATGGCACCGGTTGACCCGACCGGCCCGCGAATCAATGGAAAGCGAGTACTGACATGAGCGACACGACCACCGCCGCACCGGCCAACCCCTATACGGCCATGGCCGCGCCCATCCGCGCGGCGTTCACCGCCGCTATGAGCCCGTACACCAACGCGGAGGCCACCGCCCCGGCCGGACTGACCGGCATCCTGATGGAGGCGGTGACCGCCGCCGAACCGACCGCGGAGTTGATCGGCATGCTGTGCCAGCTGCTCACTGCGGCCGAGCCGGACGCCGAGACTCTCTCGATCATGCACCGGGCCATGGGCGCGGCACTGGGTCTGGGCACCGCCCCGGTACCGGCCCGGGCCGTGCGTACCGGGGCTGCGGCTTCCCGCCCGGCCTCGACCGGTACGGGCGGCGGTGCTCGCCCGGGGTCGATCGGCGCACGGATCCTGGAGGTGTTCGCCGCGAGCCCCGGCGCGCAGTTCACGGTGACCGAACTGGCCCACGAGCTGGGTAACGGCACCGGCGCCACGGGCGCGGCCATCTCGGGTCTGATCAACCGGGGCGAGATCGTCATGGCGGGCGAGCACCCCCGCCGCTACACGGCACCCGCAGCCACGCCCGCCACGGCGGCCGCTTCCCCGGCCGACGGCGAGGAGGACGCGCCCGCCGCCGCGTAGCGACGCACGACAACGGAACCGGCCGCGCCTACCCTTAATAGGCGCGCCCGGTCCGGTCGTACCCTACCGGCCCAACTCACGCCCCACCCGCAGGTTCCGCCCTCGGCGTGCCCGCCGCCGCTTAGCCGTTCCACGCAGGCCGAGCCGATTCTCGAGCCGTCCAGCCGAAATCCGGCGCGTGCCATCTCGACCCGTCGCGGTCCCCTGATCTCCTGCCGCCTTGCCCCGACCCTGCTTCCCGGCGTCGCGTGGTGGCGGGTGCCCTGAAACACATCACCCTTCAGTAAAGGAATGCTCTGTTATGACTTCTACCCGTACCCCTGCCCGCACCGGCCGTCGCACCGGCGGCCCTGACGCCCTCGTCGCCGAATCGGCCCCGGACCACACCACCGCCCCTGCCGCTGTGCGCATGGTGCCCGCGTATGCGGCCGGTTGCGGCCTGCCCGAGACGGCCCTTAACGCCGGTGCCGAGTTCCGTCGCGGGCAGGATGAGAACGAGACCGGCTGGGCCGTCAGCCCGGACGGTCACCTGCGCGTCGAGTTCGCGCCCGAGTCCAGCCGCTACGCGGGCAACCCGATGGGCGGGCTGTGGCTGGTCACCTACACCGATCCCGAGGCGCCGCGGGGCGGGTGGCGCGCGCAGTTCGGGGACAACTGCCCCGCCGAGGCGATCGCGGCGTTCGTCAAGGCCCTGGCGATCCCCGGCGGCCTGGACCCCGACCGCGCCGATACGGACCAGGCCGAGGCCCGGATCACCGTCGAGATCAGCACCGGTATCGCTGAGGCGGCGGCGGAAGAGCAGGCGCAACCGGACACGCAGCCGGAGCCCGCCCAGGCCACCGCTCCCGCCGACCGGTAGCGGCCACGCCGCACCCGCCGCCCGGCCCTATGTTGACGGGCCGGACGGCGGGCCCGCCACGGCCCCGCCCTACCGGCTCACCGCAGCCGCTGCGGGCAGCTGAGCCGGTCACCTCCCGCCGCATATCAGAGGGCCGCGAATCCAGGCACGGTGCGCCTTCCCGCTCCTGCCCTATCTCCCCTGTTCACGCCGAACCTTCCTGGAGCCATGCCATGACCGACCGCGACGCCGGGTCGCAGTACACGCAGACACCGCCCCAGCCTCCCCGCTCAGGGCCCGTACCACCGACTCGCACGCAGCTGCGTGCCGCGGCCGCATGGGTCACGACGCTGGCCCACCAGCACCGCGCAAGGCTGGCTGAGAGCAGCCTGCCGCTCGTGCAACCGGACCTGCACTGGCTGCTGCGCGCCCACATCGCCCCGGCTTTCACGCTCGCCGGCCTGCACCTCGGCCCGGCCTCGCAACGGTGCGTGCTGCGGCTCGTGCTCGCCGCCCTGCAGGACGCCGCGGCTGTGCGTCCCGCGGAACTCGGCTTCTACCTGGAGTCGGTCACGACCGCGCAGCAGCTGGAGCTTCTCGCCGTCGCTCACCGGTCTCTGGCCGACGCATGAACCGCTCCGGAGCGCGCGAGCGGGCCCCGCCACGGCCCCGCCGTCCGCACAGCACAACCTGATCTGCGAATGACTCGAACTGGAAAAGGAGAACCCCGACCTTGAACACGACCTCTACCCCACACGCTGCCGCTCCCGATCTGCGGGGCTGGCTCGAACGGGAGGGTTGGACGATCGAGCAGCCCTGCCCGTGCACTCCCGCGTCCACCACGCCGCCGTTCCGCGCGGCGTCGCCGTGCGGACGCTTGGTCCTGGACGCCGCGGACCCGTACGAGACCGGCCGCTACATCTACAGCCTGCGCCCCGCCTCCGGCCTCGGGTCGTGGGTGCTGGCCATGGCGGAGGAACCGGCGCCCTCGGTCCTGGACGCACTGCGCGATGCGCTCGACGACGTCGCGGCCGCATCAGAGGCCTGCGGTACCGAGTCGCCCAGGCAGGTGCCCGAAGGCCTCGACGTCCTCGACCTCGCTCTGCGTCAGGTCCCCCGAGAAGTGGTCGCCATCTACCTGCACGTCGGCGAGTGCGCCGACGCCGCCGGTAGCGGCGAAGCGGAGGAGGGCCGGTGAACCGCCCGCACGTGACCGCCCGGGAAGCCGAGGAACTGTTCGAGCGCTGGTATGACAGCGTCGCGCATCGCGTGCGCGAGGCCGCCGCGAAGGCCCGGGGCCGCCGCGACCGGCACCGCAGCGACCTCGAGGACCTGCACCGCGACCTCGGATCGGTGGAGTTGCGCTGGCTGCTCGAGCCCGAGCCGGAAGCCCGGCCCGGCACTGCGGGCCAAGCGGTGGCCGAGGCAGACAGGTTCCTGGCCGAGGCCGAGCAGCACCACGCCTGGGGCGCGCACAAGGCCGCGATCGTCTGGCTCCAGCAGGCGTACATCGCCGCGAACCAGGCCCTCGAGTGGGCCGAGACGACCGCGTCGCCCGAGGTGCGTTACGAACTCGCCGACGGCCCTCTCCTGCCGGGGCCCGGGCCACGCTTGCGAGCCGATTCCGATACGGACCGGCCCGATGATCCTGACGGCCCCGGCCCGCGCCTGCAGATCCCCCACCAGCGCAGCTGATCCTGGGCCCATCGGGGCGACCGGCCTGTCGAGGCGCAAAAGCGCGGACCGGACTCAGGCTAAGTGAGTCCGGGCCGCGCCCGCCCACGCTACCGGTTCCGCCTTCTTCGTCCGTCGAACGACACAAGGAGAAGGACCGCTTCACCATGAACCACTGCTCCAACAACGTTCCACCCCCCAGCCAGGAAAGCCGAGCCCTGATCACCGCGCTCGTCGGTGACGGCTGGGAAGTGTGGTACACGGCTCCGCGCCCGCAGGTACAGACCGCACGGCTCGTCAGCCCGGACGACCTGCTGCACATGACCATCGACCAGAACATCCTCGACGGATCCGCCCACATCCGCATGGGCATTCTGCCCGGCGGCAGCGGCGAACCGGCGCACTGGCGCGCCTGTGATCCCGCGCCGTCCTCCGCGTTGTGGCGGGCGGCGGCGCGCGCCGCTCTCCACGCGCAGGACGGGACACACCGACCCGCCCTCTACCCCGGGGAGGTGCTCGTGCGACTGGGCTGGGTGTACAGCAAGACACGCCGGGACGGGCGGGTCGTGGAGGAGTACACCTGCCTGTCCACCAACCGGAGCCTGACCTATCACTACTCGGCGCGCGGCGCGCCCGCGCTATGGACCATCACCCGGCCCGAGACCTCGATCGGCGTCGCGGTCACCGCTGCGGAACCCTACGCTCTGCCCGCCCTCGTGCTCGCCCTGATCCTCGAGGCACCCGATAACTAATCAGCCTGCAGATACACAGCCCGGCCCGGAGCGGTGACCGCCCGAGCCGGGCTCCTCGCTCGGATCGGCCGCACAAACACAAACCCGACCAGGCAGGAGAACAGATTGCAGTCGGCACACCCGGTCCACAGCCCGTGGGTCAGCAGGACACATCTCGTCGCGCTGGCCGTCGCCACGCTCCTGGCCGGCGCCATCGCCGGCATCGGCATGCTCGCCTCCTTCCACACGGTCAGCACACGGATTCGGCCGAGTTTCAAGGGCTGGGCCTGGACCGTGCCGGTCACCCTCGATGCGAGTATCGCCTCCTTCAGCATCCTCGAGCTCGTGCTGCTCAGGCTGGCGTTGCCCCACATCCTGGCGAGGATCGCGGTCTACGCCGCCACGGCCGCCACCGTCTACCTCAACACCCGGGACATTACTGCTGGAGGCGACCGCGCCCAGCTGATCGCGCACGCCGCGATGCCCTGTGTCTGGGCGCTGTACATCGAGCTCCTGCGCAGCGGAGCCGCCGCCCTCACCCGCCGCGAACGACACGACGCCGAGCACCCCGTCCTCGCCCTCCTGCTCGCACCCAAGCCGGTCCTGGCCGACTGGAGGCGCGGCATCCTCGCCCCGGCCGCGCCGTCGCGGCCGCGCGTGCCGAAAATGTCCGCTGGGTGCGGACATTTTCGTCCGCGCCCCGACCTGCACGTACGTGCCGTGCGCGATAGTGCGGACATTTTCCCCTCACCGGATCAGCAGACCGCCCAGACCGCTGCGCCACCAGTCTTGGACGGCTCGCCGGCATCGACCCTCTCTGCTCCCTTACCTGCGGATCAGCCCTCGCGCGTCGGCAAGGGCCGCGGGCTGACCGGCCGCCCCGCCGTCCTCGACCTCGCCCACCGCCAACCGGAACTGAGCAGCGCACAGATCGCCGAGCGGCTGAACCTCGCCCCCCGCACCGTGCGCCGCCACCTCGGGGGCCGGTAAGCCACGGCCCTGCCGCCGGTCATCCACACGTCACAGACACCGCGCGTACGCCCCGTTCCAGGGCGTACGCGGTGCCGTTATGCGCATCGACTACTCCGGGTCGTGCGCCGCCGTGAACCTCAGCGGCGCCTGACACGAGCACAACGCTTCGCCCTTCGCAGCCAGCCGCTTGCACGCGTTGACCACCGCGCCCTGCGATCGACCGCCAAGCATCCGCGCCAACTGCAGCGGGCTGAGCTCCTCTTCGGGTCGTGACCGCAGCAGCTCGAGCACCAGCTCCTGAAGCCCGCCAGCCGCCAGCCGCGGCGGGGCAGCGTCCCGGCGCGGTCCCGGCGAGGCCGGAGGCGTTGAGCTCGCGGCGTGCATCCGTGCCGACTGTCGGGATGGCGGAGGCGTCGGCATCGACGGCTCCGCTGTCTGCAGCTTCGCAGCGGCGCCTGGCTCCCTTCTCGGTTCGAGCGTTGCCAGCGATGTCTCGTACGCCTCGGGCACCGGCGACCAGAGATCCGGCGTGCTCGTCTTCACATCACCGCGCTCGCGTCGGGCCCAGCCCGCCCGCTCGAGTTGACCGAGCACCCGGTTCGCCGATTCCCGTCCGGTCCCGACGGCGTTAGCGAGCTGCCGCGCGGTGACCGCGGATTCCGCCGCGCACAACACGGCCCACACACCCCGCGACACCGGGCCGCCCGACACACCCCCGGGCCACCCGTTCGGCGCGGGGCCGCCACGCCCCACAGCGGCGCGTACGGCCCCCGCCGCCGCGCCCGTGCCGCCCCGTCCCTCCGCGTGATCGAACATCGCGTAATCCGCCTTCCCGTGCCGCGTGATCCGGGGCCGACCGGCCCCGCGACCACATGCACGCTCGGCCCGCATACGGCGTCAAGACCCTTCGTCACACCCCCGCGCGCGGCATCACCCGATCCGGTGAACGGCGGCGAAGAACCTTGGTTGCCCATCCCCGTGCGGACGGCACCACGACGTCGTGCGGCCGCCCCGGCCGCGCCGCCGCCGCACCGCACGGAAAGGGCCGACCATGCCCGAGCGCCCCGCCCTCCCAGCAACGCAGACCACGAACGAGCCCGGAGCCTGCCCCGCCGCCTGCCTCGCCTCGGATCGTTCCTGGCGCGAGCTGACCGCACCTCTCGCGGCGGACGACCGCGCCGCCGTCAGCGCGCTGCGCCACCTCGCACACTCCGCGCTCACCGCGTGGGGAGTCACCGCTGAACAAGCCGAGGATGTGGTCGTGGTCCTATCCGAACTGGTGACCAACGCGCTGCGCCACACCGACGGCCCCACTCGCGTCCGCCTGCGCGGCCACGCCGACCAGCTCATCCTGGACGTCGCCGACACCAGCCTGTCCCTGCCCGATTTCGAGACCGGCCCCGACGATGACGAGGACCAGCCGCACGGCTTCGGCCTGGCATTGATCGCCTCGTACCTGGCCGAGACCCTCATGGTCACTCAGCATCCCGAATGCGGGAAGACCGTCACAGCTACCTTCACGATCAAAGCGGCCGCTGAACGCTGAACGGTTACGGCAACGCGGCCAGCAGTAGTGCCAGCCACGCCCCGAGAACCAGGAACGGGCCGTAAGGCAGCATCCTGCGCCGGTCGGCCTTGTGCGCCAGTAGCAGTACCGCGCCGAACACGCCGCCGGCCACCGTTCCCAGGGCCACGCCCGCGAACACGGTCGCCGGTCCGACCCAGCCGAGAAAGAGCCCGAGCAGCCCGACCAGTCGCACATCGCCGCGCCCGAGCCCGCTCATCTTGTGCAACAGAAAGAATGCCCCGAGCAGTGCCCCCGCCGAGGCCAGCGCGAAGGTTAGGCGGTACCAGGAGCCAGAGCACGCAGCAGCGCAGGCCAATAGCGCCAGGCCAGTCCAGGCGACGGGGTGCAGCAGGCGGTTGGGCAGCCGTATCGTGCGCGCGTCGATCATCGCGAGCACCGCCGTCCCGACCAGGAACACCGCGAACCCAGCCATCTCGAACCCGTACGCCAAAAACCTGAACACAGCGACGCAACGTAGCCGAGGTCTTCGTCCGCAGCTCGCACACCACGCCGAACCGGCCCGGGTCGGTCACATAGCGCAGCCGGCGTAGGGCACCGTGGCCTATGACCTGCTAACACTGCGGGCGAGGCCTCAGTGGTGGTGGGGCTCGTTGAAGGTGTAGGTCGAGGCTCGGGTCGGATGTCGGTGCGCTTCTCGGGTGTCTCCTCATAAGGTCTGAGCGGCGTGCCGGAGAAGGCTCCCGTGCAGGTCCCGGTCGCACTATTCCCCGTGTTCCGGCTTCAGTTGTGCCGGTATGAGGCTCGCCGAGGCTCAAGGGCAGGGGCACACGTGAGCCCCCGGTGTTTCGAGGCGACCGGGGGCTCGACACGGAGAGTCCGCTGTATTCGAGGTCGCTCAGTCCTCGGCCACCGCGAACGTCACAGGCTTGCCATCGGCGCGCTGGGTCGTCATGGTGATGTTCGCCGGGGTCCCCCAGCTTTCGACCATGGGCGTTCCGCCGTACTCCAGCTCCCAGTGGCCGTCGGGGTAGCGCACCGCGTAGAC
Organism: Actinospica robiniae DSM 44927; assembly: GCF_000504285.1. Classification (NCBI taxonomy): domain Bacteria; kingdom Bacillati; phylum Actinomycetota; class Actinomycetes; order Catenulisporales; family Actinospicaceae; genus Actinospica; species Actinospica robiniae. The sequence continues at coordinate 6,704,634 of NZ_KI632511.1, forward strand.
GACCGCGCCTGCGGCGTTGACGATCCTCATGACGCTTTCGCCGGTGCCGGCCGCGCTGCCGAAAACGGACGAAGAGGTGATGGAGACCGCGCTGACGGCCCCGATTCCCGAGGGAACGCCCCAGCCCTGCTTCTGCCAGGAGCCGTTGGCGTTGCGGAGGTTGTGCTTCATGACGCCGGTGGAGGTGACCTCCAGGATCTGCGAGGAGCCGTCGGGCATGCCGGCGATGCTCGCATCCACGATCTTGACGCCGGGCTGGGGCAGCGGGCGCCATCCCTGCCAGGAGCCGTTGGCGTTGCGGATGTTGTGCATCAGTACGCCGCTGGTGGTGATGGCGACGAGCTGGCTCGAGCCGTTGGGCATGGCGGTGATCGATGCGCGCACGAAGCCGGTGGATCCGGCCGGGCTGCCCCAGCCGCTGGTCTGCCAGCTGCCGTTGGCGTTGCGCACGGTGTGCCAGAGCTGGCCGGTCGAGGAGATCGTGATCAGCTGGGACGCGCCGTTGGGCATGCCCGCGATGCCGACCCATTTGGCTTTCACGCCGGCCGGCAGGCTCAGCGTCTGCCAGTTCTGCCACGTGTAGCCCTCACCGCTGCCGGTGGCGAGCTCCACCTTGCCGCTGGTCGTGGCCGCCAGGAGCTGGTCGCTGTTGTTGGGCAGCGAGGTGACAGCCGACTGGATGAGCCCGGCGGATCCGGCCGGGGTAGTGCCGCCGTCCACTGTGACCAGGGTGCCGGGAATCGGCGCGGCGGTGGTGAACTTCGTTGACGTCGTCGCGGTGTGGCCGCCCGCGTCGGTCACGGTCTCAGTGATCGTGTACGTGCCGGGCTTGTTGTAGGTGTGGGTGGCGTACGCAGTAGGGCTGGTCTCGGTTTTGGTGGGTGAGCCGTCGCCGAAGTCGTAGGTCACGCTGGTGGTGTTCCCGGAAACCGGGGAGCGCAGGCGCTTCTCCTCGGCGATTCTGCCGCCGTGGGCGCGCAAGTCCCCGAGGATCGCGGAGGTGCTGCCGCTGCTGTACCTGCACGGTCTGTCGACCGGGGACTTCGTTCCGGCGCTCGAGCAGTTCCTCGGCTCGGCCGCGGGCCTCTCCCCGGCCAGTGTGACCCGGCTGACCGTGCAGTGGCAGGCGGACCGCGCCGCCTTCCTGGAGCGCGACCTGTCCAAGGTCGACTACGTCTATATCTGGGCGGACGGCGTTCACCTGCGCATTCGCCTGGGCGAGAGCAAAGCCTGCGTGCTGGTGCTGATCGGGGTGCGCGCCGACGGGACCAAGGAACTGATCGCGATGGACGAGGGCTACCGCGAGTCCGGCGAGTCCTGGGCCGCCCTCTTGCGTGACTGTGGCCGCCGCGGGATGCGGGCCCCGGTCCTGGCGGTGGGCGACGGGGCGCTCGGGTTCTGGAACGGGCTACGCGAGGTGTTCCCCGACACCCGGGAGCAGCGCTGCTGGGTACATAAAACAGCGAACATACTGGACGCACTCCCCAAGTCCGCGCAGCCGGCGGCGGAAAAGGCCCTGGCAGAGATCTGGGGCGCCGAAGACAAGGACCACGCCCAGGCCGCGATCCACGCGTTCGACAAGGCGTACGGCGCGAAGTTCCCCAAGGCCGTCAAGAAAGTCACCGACGACGAGGACGTGCTGCTGGCGTACTACGACTACCCCGCGGAGCACTGGATCCACTTACGGACCACGAATCCCATCGAGTCCACGTTCGCCACCGTCCGGCTGCGCACCAAGGTAACCCGGGGCGCCGGCTCCCGCGCCGCCGGACTGGCCATGACATTCAAGCTGATCGAGTCCGCCCAATCGCGGTGGCGCGCCGTGAACGCGCCCCACCTGGTCGCACTCGTGCGTGCCGGAGCCCGGTTCGAACGCGGGATCCTGCTCGAACGTCAGGAGGCTGCGGCATGAGTGCTCCCCATGGGCGACCGGCGACCCCGATCCGGCCCGATGCCGGCTGGCTGGCCGCATGGCGCAAGGACGTCGAGGCCGCACTCGGAAGGCTGCTGCCCGGCTTCGAAGACCACTTCGGCTATCCGCCCGGCGAAAACACGATCCAGGATCCAGACCCGGACGGCCTCACCGCGGCGCAGCACCTGGCCGCGCACCCGGGCGTTACCGCAGTACTGCCGCACTTCTATCGACACGTCGGCGAGGTGATGCTCGCAGACATCGGCAACGCCTACGTCATCCACCCGGCCACGCACGTCCTGCGCGACCTGGCCGAGGACGGCCCGATCCCGCTCGGCGACGCCGGCGCGGGAACACTCTTCGCCACCGACGGCGGCGGCATCCACTTCGCCATCGCCACCGACGGCACCGTCCACCGCTCTACCGCCGCCAGCCGCGACAGCGACTTCCACCCCGTTACCGCCGACCTCCAGGACTTCCTCGACCAGCTTCGCCGCGCCGTCATCCGCTTCGTCCAGACGGGCACACCCGGGGACCTATGAACAAACAGATCCACAACTATTGACTATTTCTCCCGCGCGGCGGTCCTAAAAGCCGTTGCAGAGGTGATCCGCGCGATGCGTGGGAGGCGTAAATGATGGCCCGTCATCTAGGTCGCTTTTGCTCCCAGGTTCTTGCCGTTAGAGGCAAGTTTCGCGTCGTGCCTGGTCAGGCTGCTGTGAGTCTGGCCAGGTTGATGGTGTGGGTGACGTGTCGGTCGAGGGTGTCGGGGGGTTGGCGTATCTCGGGTGGGGCGGGTGGCCGGTCGGCGGCCATGAGCGGGCGTAGCCGGCGGTTGTGGAGTTTGGTGTAGAACACGGCGAAGCGCTGGCCGTCGGGGGTGATCCGGTAGGCGTTGGTGCCTTCGATGTGGAGTCGACACACTTGAACCGGCGCACCGTCGCCGTGATCCGGACCCGCCGACCACCGCAGGGCAGATCGGACAGTTGACACCGGTAACGGGCGTGGACGCGACGCGAGCGCTGCCCACAGCACGAGCAGGCAGCGTCAGGCGCTTTCGCCCGCACGCGAAACCACACGATGCTCCCGTCGATCGCGACATCGTCAACCGTCACGCCCGCGAACTGCGGAAACAGTCCGTCAATATCCTGTGATATGCACGCAAGCCATCCTGGCCGAGAACGCGCGGCATGCCGCGCACGACACGCCGACCAGCCGGATCACGTGATCAGCGCCAGAGCCCTCAACCGTGTCGACTCCAGCCCGCGCGCCGCATCGTCACCGATCACACACTCCCGGCTCGCGGGCCCTTCGCCGACTTGACCTTCCTGTCCGGGGGGCGTTCCAGGGGAAGGGCGTGAGGTCGGGGGCGGGCCAGTCGGTGCCCGCCGCTCCCTGCGCCGATATCGCTCCGGTGTTATATTGGTGGGGTGTGGGAGATCGTGCTGCTTGAGTCGGTCGAGGAGTGGTTCCTCGAACTGGCGAAGTCGGACCCCGGCTCGGCAGACCAGGTCGAACATGCGATTGATCTGCTCGCGGAGCATGGGCCGACGCTGGGTCGTCCGTTGGTGGACAGTCTCGCTCATGCCCGGCTGCATAACCTCAAGGAGTTGCGTCCTGGTTCGGCTGGTTCGGGCGAGATCAGGATCGTTTTCGCGTTCGATCCGTTCCGGCAGGCGGTGTTCCTGGTGGCGGGTGACAAGTCGGGGCAGTGGGCGGCCTGGTATCGGAGTGCGGTGCCGTTGGCTGAGCAGCGGTACGCGGAGTATCTGGAGCAGGAGAAGCGCAGGCGTCAGGAGAGCGGAGGGATGGGAGAATGAGGACGTCGTCGTGGGATGAGGTCAAGCGTCGCCGTCGCGAGATCGATCCGGGGGCCGATGATCCGGGGCGCCGGGCGGCTGCCGCTTTGGCCGTCGACACCTTCGTCGCCGGCCATCATCTCGCCGAGTTGCGTAAGACGATCGGGATGTCGCAAGCTGAGGTCGCCGCGTTCCTCGGCGTCTCGCAGGCCAGGGTCTCGGACATCGAGCGCGGGCGTGCGGCGACCATCGAACTCGACACGCTCCGAGCCTATGCGCAAGCTCTCGGTGGCGTGCTGGATATCACCGTCCGCGTCGGACCCCACTCGGTCAAAGTTGCCTGATCGCGAAGCGATCAGAGTCGGTACGTCGTCGTCGCCAGGTCGCCGACTGTTCCCGGACTACAAACCCCGGAGCGCCGGGCGGCTACGGACCGTGCCGCGGGCGCGCTAATCGGCCGCGGGGCACGAGCGGGTAACGAGTGGATAAGGTGCGAACCGTGGCAACTGTTCGGTATCGGATGGACGGGTACGATTGTCGTCGGCGCATGTCACGGAATGATCGGCGATCGAAGGTAAAGCTTGCGGACCAAAGATATTCGTGGCCTGGTACCTGGCAGACAAAAGGTCAGGGGTTCGAATCCCCTTGGCTCCACAGAAATCAGGGCCGGTAACCACTTGGTGGTTACCGGCCCTGATGGCGTCTATACACCCGAGTTCTACACCAACGGCTAGGAATCGGGCGCTGCCGCCTACGACGTGTATGGCCGCCAGAGGGCTGCGTCGTCCTGCGAAAGCGCAGGCCCAGGCGCAGGCACCGGCCCAGCCACTGCCATTTCCACAGCCCCGGGCACGTCGACGGGCGCGGGGGTCGGATGTGGCTGCGGCTGCGGCCGGGTGGCGGGGGCGGAGAGGTCGGGGGCTGGGACGATGCGGCCGAAGGCGGCGAGGCGGTCGTGGTGTCGGCGCAGGCTTGAGATGGTCAGGGTGGTCATGCAGAGGGCCACGATCGTGACGCTGGCGAGCAGGATCAGGTGCGCGACGTCCTTGACTCGGGTCAGCGCCAGCACGGCGGCCAGCGCGAGCAGGATGACGCCGGCGCCCTTGAATGGGTTCACTGCCTTACCTTCGCTATTTCCAGGCCGAGACGCGGGTCAGGTAGGACTTTGCGATCGATGACACCAGCCAGTAGGTGCGGATCACGGTGTAGCAGAGCTCTGGTACGAGTGACGCTTCGATGAGCATCGCCTTCCAGCCGAGGTTGGTCACCCGCAGCGCCGGATAGACGATCCAGAACATGAACAGCGCCCAGAAGAACGGATTGAGCGTGAATCCGTGCTGGGCGGCGAGGGTGAGTTCGACGGAGCCGAATCCGAAGATGTAGGCGGCGCCGATGAGGCCCATGATGATTGCGGCGATGGAGTGCCAGGTGAACCTGGTCACGCCGCGGGCGCGCAGTGTGTCGATGGTGCCTCGGCTCCAGCGCTCGCGCTGGTGCAGCAGTTCACGCAGGGTCGGCATGAGGTCGGTGTAGGCGATGCAGAACTGGTTGGCCGTCACCTTCCAGCCCGACTCCTTCAGGGCCAGCGTGGTCTCGTAGTCCTCGACCAGGTTGCTGTGGTCCTCCCAGAACACCTCGCCGCGCCAGTCGAGCAGGCTCTGCAGCGCTTCGCCGCGGTAGAACGAGCCGGCGCCGGACATCGTGTGCACGTCCCGGCGGTAGCGGGCGTTGGCGGCGCGGCCGTACTCGATGATCTGCATGCCGAGCAGGTATCGCTGCCAGGTGCTGCGCCACAAGCCGGTGCGGCCGAGGCAGGCGGCGCTGACGCCGCCGAGTCCCGGGTCCGAGGCGAGTACGTTGCGGGCCCGCTCGATGAACGACGGGTGCAGTTCGGTGTCGGCGTCCATGACGAGGATGTGGCGCACGCGTCCGGCGAGCGGGCCGCCGGTGCCTTCGGCGAGCCAGCGGATGCCGTAGTTGAGCGCGCCCGCCTTCTTGTGCGGGTTGTGCGGCACGTTGAGTACGACCGTCTCCGGACTGCCCGGCTCGGCCGCGAAGGTCTGGGCGAAGTGCTCGGTGCGGTCGGTCGAGTTGTTGACCACCACGAGGATCAGGTCGGGGCGCCGGGTCTGAGCGGCCAGGGAACGAAGTGCCGTGAAGACGCCGGCTTCCTCGTTGCGGGCCGGCACTATCGCCACTGTGTCGCATAGCGCCTTCGCGTTGCCGTACGCGTCGGCGCCGACGCGCCCGCGCCGGTGGCGGCTGGCTCCCGAGACGCGCAGCGCGTCGGCCGTCGAGGACATCTCCCCGCGCCCTCCCGATTCCGTGCAGCATGAAGTGACACCCGGGCCTAGGCGTCAGCAGTTGGAGCGGGATCTGAGAACTGTCAGGGCTCTCGGATTCGCGCGTTCAGATGATCGCATGCGCGGCCGAGGGTAAATCGGCGGCAAAGCGAATCGTACGTTAAGTTATGGCAACCATCTGATTGACGAGTTTATGCGGGTGGACCACTGCTGACGGCTATATCAAACTCCGCTACGATCTGTTCGCCCCATGCGATAATCCGTCTTGGGCATCGAAATTTTTGCCGTCCTCTGAGGAGCGATCCGTGGGCTCGCCCCGCCGCCGCAAGTCGCGCCGCCGCGCGAGCAAAGTGCTGATTCCTCTGCTAGCCGTCGCCCTGATCGCCGGTGTCGCCGCGCTCTATCCGGTGTGGCGCTCGGTCTGGCGCTCTGCAGACGCGCACCCGGCCGCGGCGGTGAAGCCTCCCATGCTCACTGTCGAGTACCGGACCCCGGCCGGCACTGCCGACGCCGCGGCGGCCGCACCACAGCTCGTGGTGGTCAACACCTCGACCGAGTCGATATCGCTCGCCGACGTCACCCTCCGCTACTACTTCGCCGGACACGACGCCGCCGCCTTCGCCTTCAACTGCCTGCAGGCAGGGGTCGGCTGCTCCAACGTGACGGGCACCATCGGCAAGCTCGACCTCGCCACCTCGGGCGCCGACCACTATCTGCAGATCGGCTTCAGCGCGAGCGCCGGCACGATCAAGCCGGGCCAGGACAGTCAGGGCGTCGAGCTCCAGCTCTACCGCGTCGACCATGAGAGCCTCACCCAGACCGGCGACTGGTCGTTCGACCCCTCGATCACGACTTACAAGCCCTTCAGCCGAGTCACGGGCTACCTTCGCGGAGCCCTCGTATGGGGCGAGGCGCCGGACGGCGACAGCCCCACGGGTGCAAGCAGCAGCACCGCGAACCCCGCCTCCTCCGCAACGGCTGCGCCGACGATCCAGGCATCTGCCGCGCCGGATGTGCCGGCCGCGACGGTGTTCGACGATTTCCATTACACCGGCGCGAGCGACCCGGCGTTGGCTGCCCACGGCTGGCAGGCGCGCACCGGAGCCGGTGGCCCGGGTATCGAGGGCACCTGGGCTGCCTCAGGTGTCAGCTTCCCGTCTGTCGCCTCCGCCCAGGGCGGCCAAGCGCTGCAGCTGAAGGCCTCGACCGACGGGGCCAAGGCCGGCACGGCCCAGGCCGAGCTGCAGAGCGCCGGCACGCCGTACTTCACCGGGACCTACGCGGCGAGGATCTACTTCAGCGATGGCCCGGCAGTCGGCCCCGACGGCGACCACGTCAACGAGTCCTTCTATCCGATCTCGGCCGACCCGAACTCGCCGAAGTACAGCGAACTCGATAACGAGTACATGCCCAACGGCGGCTGGGGCGCTCCCGGACCCGCGTTCGACAACACCAGCTGGTACAGCGCGGAAAACAATGACCGCGCCACCCACCGGACCTACCGCAGCCTGCACGGCTGGCACACCATGATGATCACCGCTGTGGACGGCAAGGTCACCTACTCCGTTGACGGCAAGACCCTGTTCACCAGTAGCGGCAAGTACTACCCGCGCGAAGGCATGGGAATCCACTTCAGCGACTGGTTCATCGACTTGCCCTTCACCGGCCAGCGCAGCTGGGACATGGACGTCAACTGGTTCTACTACAAGGCCGGACAGGCGGTGCCCTACCAGGACGTGCAGCAGGCTGTCGCGGGATACTACGCCAGCGGCACGAACTACATCGACACCCTTCCCAAGAGCTGACCGAGAGCTGACAGCGGGGCCGGGCTAGCTGCCGAGGCTGTCGTGGCGGCACTGCTCGCCCAGGAGGGCTCCGCCGAAGACGACGAAGCCGACGGCGACCAACCACGTGACGACGATGAGGACGATGCCTACGGAGCCGTAGGTGTTGGCGGAGTCGACGACCATGGGGGCGAAGACGAGCTTGGAGAAGAGGCGCAGGCCGAAGAGGCCGACCGTGGTGAGGACGGCGCCGGGGAGGAGGGCGCGCCAGGGGACTCTTCTGCCGAGCAGGACCCACTGGCCCCACCAGAACAGCATGACCCAGCAGATGCCGCGGATGAGGCCGACCCAGGCGTGGACGCTGTGGGAGCTCAGGGCCACCACGTACAGCTGGCCGGTGAGCGTCGCGAGCCAGAGGGTCTGCTGCCACAGGCGGTGGCGCATCTGCGGGCGCAGGTTCCAGACCTTCTCGTAGCCGGACTGGAAGCTGGAGGCGAAGCTCTGGCCGAAGACGCAGATGACCGCAAGGCCGAGGGCGTCGGTGCTGCTCAGCGCGCCGCGGGTGCGCTCGAACAGCCCCTTGACGATGCTCTCGGACTGGCCGGACAGGCCCATGCCGTCGACGACCCACTGGCCGAAGCCGCCGTAGTCCACGGGCGAGACGTCCGCGATGACGATGAGCAGGGGCATCATGGCGACGAAGCCGAGGGCGGCGAAGCCCAGCGCTCGGTGCATCAGCTCGAGCTCGGATGAGCGGCGGTTCACCCGGACGGTGTGGATGACGGCTGGGTGGTCGGGCCAACGGCTCTGTGTCCAGCTGCGCTTCCAGCTGCGTCGTCGGGCCCACATGCTCGATCGGCCTCCGGGAACGGGGCTTTTGGGCGATGGTACGCAACGGGGTGGGGTGCTGGCTCGGCGGCGCGCGGACGACGTCTTGCGGGGAGTCGGGGTGCAGCGGTGGGACAGTAATCTTCGAGGATTAATTGCGCCGGTTGACTGCGGCTGTTCGCGGTTGGTTCGGCTCTGGGGCACGAGGCGCCGTGGTGGCGCGAGGGGGTGCGGCATGGGCGGCACGGGTGCGGCGGGCGAGGACGAAGCGGGGCGGGCGCACCGGCGGTTGGCGGTGGAGCTGAACAACGCGACGTGGGACTTGCTCGATGGCGGGTTGTCGGAGCGGAGCGCGCTGGCGGAGCAGGAGCGGGCGCTCTATGGGGCCTACGCCTCCACCTACCACTGGCTTCAGGTCGGCACCGTGGCCAACCACGGGCGAGGGGAGTACCTGATCGCGACGGTCGGGGTGACGGTCGGGCGTCTGGACGTGGCGGCTGCTCATGCGGCGCGGTACGCGGAGCTCGTTTCTTCGCATGCTGACGCGTTCGCGGATTGGGACCGGGCCTTCCTCGCGGAGCTGCTGGCTCGGGTGGCGGCTCGGTCGGGGGCTGCGGATGCCGAATCGCTCCGCTCGGCTGCCGTGCGGCTCGCTTCGGCCGTTGTGGGCGACGAGGACCGGCGGAACTGTTTGGCGCGGCTGGAGGCGGGGCCTTGGGGAGCAGTGGGGTAGAGCCGGGAGTGGGGAGTAGGGCGGCTACTCGGGGACGAGGGCGGCGATGGCCTCTATGGCGTTGATCGAGGACTCGGTCACGGTCACGGCCGCCCTGCCTGCGCGGCCCGCTTCGGCTTCGAAGGTGACGGGGCACACCTCCGTGCTGCGGCGGGAGCTGCGCCAGGCGGCGTAGGACTGGGCGAGGCCGCGTAGGCCGGCGACGCCGGTGATGGTGGCGGTGACGGCTTGGGCGGGGATCAGAGCGATCCGCGTGCCGGGGTCGAGGTGCGCGTGCGCGTCGGCGTCGAGCCAGCGGTAGAGGGAGAAGAGCGCAAGGGGATCAGCTATGAGGATCCTGATTTCGGTGGGCATGCGCGCTCCCTCACCCCGACGCCGGCTCCGAACCTGCGCGCAGCATAGCGCGCGGTAGGGGGACTACCGCTGAGTGCGCACGCCGTGCCTTGACCCGAATTTCCCTCGGCTTTACCGCCCGGTGACCGTACGGTGCTGGATCTGGCTCAGCCCGCTTGGCAGGATGCAGAAAGCTGACCACACAGCCGCATTGCTCGCACTGGCACGGAAATGGCTCGGGGCTCGACGTGAACTACTGCAAGACCTGTCGCAGACACCTGAACGGTGCCGTCTCCTGCCCCGGCTGCGGGGCCACCACCGGAGTCGAGGTCGAGCGCGTTCAGGACGTGCGCTCGACGGTGCGGATGCCGCGGATACGGGAGGACGCGGGGGCGCCGGAGGCGGCGATCCCGGCGGTTGACGCAGAGCTCGAAGACTCGGCGGAGGCCGATGCGGCAGCGCTCGTGGAGGATGAACTTCCTGCTGAGCGGCTGCCTCAGGGCGCCGGCGAGGAGTCGGCTGACGAGGAGGAGCAGGAGAAGGCGAGCGGTTCGTCCGCGGCGCCGGAGCTGACGAGGGTCGGCGGGGCGAGGGCTCTGACCGTCACGGCGACTATGCCGATGGCCGTGCCCGACGTTCCCTTCGAAACGCAGAGGCCTGAAAGCGGTCCGCGAAGTGACGGCGGCCCACGGTCCGACGACGGGCGACGGGCGCAGCGGCAGCGCAAGTCGGGTCGGCGAGGGCTCGGGTTCGCGGTGACGGGTGGGTGCGCGGGGGTCGTCGTGTGCGCATTCCTCTTGATAGGGAACAATTCCGGCGGATCCGGCGGTTCTGCACCTTCGGGTTCGGTCTCCTCTCACTCGGCCGTGCGGTCGACGGCGGCAGGCGTGGTCGACATACCTCAGACCTCTGTCGCCGACGCTTCGCCGAGCGGATCATCGGCCTCTGTTTCGCCTTCTGCTTCACCCTCTCCTTCGCACACCACGCCGACGCGTACGGCCACGGCTTCAACCTCGGCGGCCACGCCCTCCGCGACGAAGACACATAAGAAGAGCAGCCCGTCGCCCAGTGCTTCGTCGTCGCACTTCTGCTTCCTCTTCTGCTGAAGCGACCGCGACCGCGACCGCGACAGCGGAGGCGGAGGCAGCGACCCGCTACTCCTCCCGGCTGCGCAGCAACGGCGCCAGCTCGGCGAGCGTCTCGTTGAGGCGGTCGATCTCGGTGTCCGTGTTCGTCGCGGTCACCTGGACGCGGAATCCGGCCTGGTTCTTCGGCACCAGGGGGTACGCGGCGATGGTGACGTAGATGCCCCGGTCCCACAGGATCCGGGCGACTTCGTCGATGTCTGATGCCTCGCGCAGCGGCAGCTCGATCACCGGGAAGCCGCTGGTGTTCGGACTGTCCAGTCCCAGTGCACTGATTTGGTCGAGCACGCGCTTCGTCTTGCGGTACAGGTCCGCCCTGATCTGCTCGCCGCGGGCCTCGTTCACGTCGAAGCCGGCCAGCACCGTGGCCAGCGACGCGGTGGGGACGGGGCCGGAGTACAGGTACGGCGCTGCGGCGAACTTCAGCAGCTCCTTCGTCTCCGTCGGCAGAGCCATGAACGCCAGCAGCGACGAGTACGCCTTCGAGAATCCGCCGACGAGGATCATGCCGTCGTAGCTCTCGCCGAGGTGGCGCACGACGCTGTTGCCGCGGGCGCCGTAGGGGGAGGTCTCGTCCTCCCGCCGCTCGCCGATCACGCCGAAGCCGTGGGCGTCGTCCACGTACAGCGTCGCGCCGGTGGCACGGCAGATCTTGGCGATGCGCGGCAGGTCCGGCGGATTTCCCGTCATGCTGTTGATGCCGTCCATGCACACCAGGCGCGGCTTGTCCCTCGGGGCCTGGCGCAGCAGGTCGCCGAGCTGGTCGAGCTCGCCGGCGTGCCAGCGGTGCAGCTGGGCGCCCTGGCCCTTGGCCACCGAGCAGCCGTCGAAGATGGTGCGGTGCGCCTGCGCCTCGCACAGGACCGTGCCGTGTTCGGCCAGCACCGGGATCGCGGTCAGGTGGATGGTGGTGATCGTGGGGAGCACGAGCGTGTCGGGGGCGGCCAGCAGCTCGGTCAGGCGTTCCTCGATCTCGGGGTACAGCCGCGGGTTTCCGAGCAGGCGCGACCAGCTGGGGTGGGTGCCCCAGCGCGCGATCTGCTCCTGCGGCGCCGCCATGATCTCCGGGTCGAGGTCGAAGCCGAGGTAGTTGCAGGAGGCGAAGTCGGCCAGCCAGTGGTCGCCGATCCGGATCATCCGGCCGTCGATCTCGTCGATGACCGCGTCGAAGAAGTGCGTGTCCTGCTTGAGTCGGGCCAGCTCCTGCCAGCGCGGGGCCGGGGCCCTGGTGTCGTTCGCCTTGGGTGCGCCGCTTGCGCTGTTCATCTTTCCCGTCCTTCCACCTGAGCGGTGATGGCCGCGACCCGGTCGATCGGGACCGCGGAGGAATAGAGGTACCCCTGGCCGAAGGAACAGCCCATTTCGCGCAGCAGCTGTTGCTGCTGCTCGGTCTCCACACCCTCGGCCACCACGTCGATGCCGAGGGCGGAGGCGACCGTCACAATGCCCTGCAACAGCGCCAGATGGCCCTGGTCCTCGCCGATCCGGTCCACGAAGGACTTGTCGGCCTTCAGGATGTGGATGCTCAGATCGCGCAGATAGGCGATGGACGAGTAGCCGGTGCCGAAGTCGTCCACGGCGATGCGCACGCCGAGTGCGGAGAGCGCGTTGAGGTTGCGGGAGACCTCGGGGCCGTGATGGTGCAGGAACGCGGTCTCGGTGATCTCCAGGATCAGCAGCTTCGCGGGCAGGCCCTCGCTCAGCAGCTTGCGGTGGATCTCGTCGACCATGCCGTCCTCGAGGAACTGGTGGGCCGAGACGTTCACGGTGACGTGCCGGGTCTGGTCTTGCGCGCGGCCGGCGTTCCAGGCGGCCGCGTCGGCGATGGCGCGGCCGAGCACCCAGGCGCCGAGCTGGATGATCTGGCCGGTCTCCTCGGCCAGCGGGATGAACTGGTCCGGCGGGAGCAGGCCGAGTTCGGGATGCTGCCAGCGCACCAGGGCCTCGAATCCGGCGACGCGCAGGGGGCCGGACAGCCGCACGATCGGCTGGTAGGCGAGGAAGACCTCTTCCCGCTCGATCGCCAGGTCCAGGCTGGTGCGCAGCCGCATCCGCTCCATCGCCGCCTCGTAGAGCTGCGGCTGGTAGCGGCGCCAGATGGCTTTGCCGTCGGCCTTGGCCTCGTACAGGGCGAGGTCCGCGTTGCGCAGCAGGATGTCGGCGGCGTCCTCGCCCTCGTCCTCGACCAGCGGCGTGGCGTCCGCGCTGGTGGCGACGCCGATGCTGGCCCGTACGTCGGATTGGGCGTCCCAGATCAGGAACGGCGCGCTGAAGGTGCGGATCAGCCGTGCGGCCAGGGCCTCGGCGCCGTCGGGCGGGGAACCGTCGGCGAGCAGCACGGCGAACTCGTCGCCGCCGAAGCGGGCGGCGAGGTCGCCGGGGCGCACGGCGGCCTTGAGCCGTCCGGCGGCGGCCTTGAGCAGTTCGTCCCCGGCGCGGTGGCCGAGGGTGTCGTTGACCTCTTTGAAGTTGTCCAGGTCGATCAGCAGCATGCACACTTCGCCGCCGGACTCCCGCACCCGGCCGAACGCCCGTTCGGCGCGCTCCTGGAACTTGGCCCGGTTGGCCAGGCCGGTGAGCGCGTCGTGGTACGCCCGGTTGCGCAGCTCGCGCAGCATGGCCCGGCTCTGCGCGAGGCTCTCCTGCTGGCGCAGCTGGCGGCCCTGCAGGGAGAGCCGGATGATGACGAGGATGAACATGACCGCCGAGAACACGGCGATGACCGGCGCGTCGTGCAGGCTGCGTTTGAGCGCTTCGAACAGCAGCAGCGCGGGGGCGATCAGGGCGGTGACCGCGAGCGGGAAGACGCGGCCGGTGGCGAGCGGGCCGCCGCGCAGGTTGGGGCGGGTCAGGTCGATCATCGAGGGGTGCAGCGCGGCGCAGGCCCAGCTGATGTAGAACACCACCCAGCCGAGGTCGGCGGGCGAGCCGACGTGCCAGGTGCCGTAGAGCCGCACGGTCAGGTACGCGATGTCCGAGGTCATCAGGCCGAGCGAGCCGACCACGAGCAGGATGGCCGAGGGCCCGCGCACGCCGCCGCCGGTGAGCAGCCGCAGGATGACCACGAGCAGCAGGACGTCGCCGATGGGGTAGCCGACCGAGACGGCGCTGTTGAACCACGGCACCGACCTCTGGTTGACCGTCGGGGTGATGATGAACACCCAGATGATCAGGGTCAGGCCCGCGGCCAGCAATAGCGCGTCGACCAGCGCGGTGACGTCGCGGTCCGGATTGCGCAGCCGGACCATCATGATGATCCCGCCGGCCGCCAGCGGATAGGTGAACAGGTAGGACGCGTCCGCGACGGAGGGGAAGGGCTCGTTCTGGTGGAAGACGTCGGTCAGGACGTTGTAGATCGTGTCGCCGTTGATCAGCGTGAACATCGCCAGGGCGAGCAGGTACCAGGGCAGGCGCTTGTCGGGATGGTTGAGCCGGGTGCCGACCAGCGTGGCGGCGGAGCAGCACAGCCCCAGGGTCGCCCAGACCGGCAGCTGCCACTGCGGCTTGGCGTAGTAGATGATCACCACCAGCGCCATCGCCGCGGCGAACCAGATGGTGGCGTACTCCATCACCGGGCGCACGGCGTCGCGGGCGCGGTCGGGATCGGGATCGGGGCCGTCGTCGGTCGCGGGCGTGGCGATGCGCTCGACGTCCAGCGCCTCACCGCCGCCTGTCCGTGCCATGCGTCGACCACCGTCTGCCCGTTGACGTCCCCTTCAAGGAGATCATCAGGGGGCGCGCGGGGCAACGCGGGCGGTCCGCCGGACTGACGGACCGCCCGCGTCACCTGGGGCGATGTGGCTGTCGTGGTGCGGCTACCGGCGCCGGCGGCTCACCCGGTCAGGGAGAAGTCGTCCGCGTAGTAGGTGCCCTCGCCGTACCAGCCGTGCACGTACACGGTCAGTGAGGTCTGGGACGCGCCGGTGGTGATGCTCAGCGAGAGGGGCTGGTAGCCGCCGGCGCTCGGGGTCCAGTTGTCGCCGCCGCCGGTGTCTCCGATGAAGACGTAGGCGCCCTCGACGTACCCGCTGAGTGTGTAGGTGTGGTTGGGCGAGACGGTGACGGTCTGCGTGCACTGGGCGTCGTCCGAGTTGGACGCGGCGCCGGAGAGCGCGTGGCTGCCGGAGTGCACCGGCGAGCCGACCACCGAGTCCACGCTCGAGCAGGTCCAGCCGGTCAGGCTGCCGGCCTCGAAGCCCGGGTTGGTCAGCAGGTTGCCGCCGGAGCCCGTGCCGGTGGAGCTCGCGCTGGGGCTGGCCGAAGCGCTCTTCGAGGGGGAAGCACTGGCCGACGCCGACGCGCTGGCCGAGGCGCTGGCCGACGCGGAGGCGCTCGCGGACGCGGACTTGCTCGCGCTCGCGGAGGCGCTGGAGGTCGGCGGCGCGGTCGGGCAGCTGCTCGCGGAGCCGTTCATGTCGGTCACGGCGTCGTTGAACAGCGTCGTGCCCGGGTCGAGGTCGTAGAGCGAGAACATCATGAAGCCGCCGTATCCGTTGCAGTGCACGTAGTTCGCCTGCGTCTGGATGGACTGGGCGGATTCGCCTCCGTAGAAGTTCGTCCCGTCATAGAAGTAGGCCGAATCGGTGACGGGATCCCAGTACGTGTCCGCGGAGTTGGCGACGACGTTCTCGATCTCCTTGTACATCGCCACGCCTGGGACGGCCCCGGACAAGGTCTGCCCGGCCGATGGTCCGGATGCCGTCTGATAGAGCCCGTGGTTCGAGCCAGCCGCCACCCCGGTCCAGCCGCGGTAGTAGAACGGGATGCCCACTAAGAGTTTGCTCGCCGGGAAGCCGCCGGTGATCCCGTATTGGGAGTCCCCGCTGCTCCAGGCTCTCATCGCGTTGTCGATGCTGTAGGTCTCGCTCCCGCCGGCCGCCGGGGTCTCGGGCGAGTTCGGGTTGGCGAACAGCGGGTTCTGCTCGTCGGTCGGGCCGGTCGCGTTCCAGGCGCCGTACATGTCGTAGGTCATGACGTCGCCGAAGGTCAGGTACTGGCCGATCTGGCTGGTCTGGATCTTGTCGATCTTGTCCTGGCCGCCCGGCAGCGCGGCGGCGAGGGCGTAGGTCTTGCCGTTGGCGGTGCCGGCCGTGTTGAGCTCGCTGCGGAACTCGGCCAGCAGGGCGGTGTAGTCGGCGGTGTCGTTGGGGGAGGTGATGTTGCCGAGGTGGCCGCCGGTCGAATCGGGGTACTCCCAGTCGATGTCGAAGCCGTCGAAGATCCCGGCCGCCGAGCCGGTGCCGCCGTAGCCGTTCTCCACCGGGAGGTTGCCGTTGATGAACATGTTGATGCAGGAGGAGACGAAGGCCTGCCGGGAGCTCGCGCTGGCCGCCATCGGGGAGAAGTACTTCGAGTAGGTCCAGCCGCCGATGGAGAGCAGGATCTTGAGGTTCGGGTACTTCGCCTTGAGTTCCTTGAGCTGGTTGAAGTTGCCCTCGATCGCCTGGTTGTAGACGTCGGCGGTGCCCGAGACGGAGTTGGCCGCGCTGTAGCTCATGCCGTAGTCGGCGACCGCGTCCTCGGCTCCGTCGCCGGCGTTCGGGTCGTTCTCGCCGGCCGGGTCGGGGTCGGTGGCCTTCGTGTTCTCGAAGCAGGTGTAGGGCGCGGTGTTGCTGATGTTCTCGAAGTCGTAGATCAGGTAGTTCAGCTTGCCCGCGATGCCCTCGGTGTCGAGGTCCTTGAGGTAGAAGGCGTTCTGGTAGACGGACCACTGGTCGTAGTAGGCGACCTTGAGTCCGCCGGTGGTGGCCGCGGCCGGGACCGCTCCGGTGCCGGCGGTGGCCGCGGCGGCCGAGCCGGCCCCGGCGGCGCCCGCGGCGACCAGGCCGGTGGCGACGAGGGCGGCGCACGCCATCGCCGCCGCGGCGCTCCGGCCGCGGCTGAGCATGGATGATCGGAATCGCATGGTGCTCCTGGGTGCAAGAGGTGGGTGATCTCCGCGGCCCAGCGTGCGCGCGCCTCGCGTTGGCCTCTTTATCCGTGTACTGCCGCCGGATGGCCGAGTCAAGGGAATGGACTAGACCAATCTTGGACGCGGTGGTCGAGACCAGGCTCGGTTGAACCGCTCCTAACTGCGTCTTAAGGCGGCGCTGGAAAACCCGAAGGGCTGAAGCTGACACAGCCTCAGCCCTTCGCGGCGACGATCGGCCCGTCCCGATCGGGCTCGTCCCGATCAGCCCTGCGCGACCTGCTCGCCGCCGTCCTCGACCGCGAGCACCGGACGCGGCGCCGGGAGCAGCCGCACGCACGAGCCCACCGGGAACTCGGCGGCGCGGTGCGAGGCGAGGTCCGCCTTCGCCTCCGTGCCGTCGCCGAGCCGCACGGTCAGCCGGGTGATCGCGCCCAGGAACGTCGCCATCAGCACCTGGCCCACGCCCGCTTCCGCCGCGTCGGCCGAGCCGGGCTCGGCCGTCGGCGCCGGCTCCAGGTCCAGGCCCTCCGGGCGGATCAGCACCTTGACCTTCGTGCCGGCGGCCGGGCAGACGCCGTCCACCGGCAGCTCCCGACCGGCCACCCGCACCCGGCCGGGCTCCAGGATCTGGCCCGGCAGGTGGTTCATGGTGCCGACGAACTGGGCCACGAACGCGGTGGCCGGACGGTCGTAGAGCTCGGCCGGGGCCGCGCACTGCTCCAGCGAGCCGGAGCGCATGACCGCGACCCGGTCCGCCATCGACAGCGCCTCCTCCTGGTCGTGCGTGACGAACAGGGTGGTGATGCCGAACTCCTGCTGGATCCGGCGGATCTCCTCGCGCAGCTGCAGCCGCACCTTCGCGTCGAGGGCGGAGAGCGGCTCGTCGAGCAGCAGCACCTTCGGCCGCACCGCCAGCGCGCGGGCCAGCGCGACCCGCTGCTGCTGGCCGCCGGAGAGCTGGTGCGGGTAGCGGTCGCCCATCCCGGCCATGCCCACGAGCTCGAGCAGCTCGGCCGCCTGCCCGCCCCGCTCGCCCGCGCCGATCTTGCGCAGCCGCGGGCCGAAGCCGACGTTCTGGGCCGCCGTCAGATGCGGGAAGAGGCTGTAGGACTGGAAGACCATGCCCATGTCCCGCTTGGCCGCGGACAGCTTGGTCAGCTCCTTGCCGTCGAGCCGCACCGTGCCCTGGTCCGGGCTGTCGAAGCCGGCCACGATCCGCAGCGCGGTGGTCTTGCCGCAGCCGGATGGGCCGAGCAGCGCCACCAGCTCGCCCGGGGCCAGCGCCAGGTCGAACCCGGCCAGGGCGCGGGTGGCGCCGAAGGAGCGGTGCAGCCCGGACAGCTCCAGGCCCACGCCGCGGGCCGGCGCGGCGGCGGCCTCGGACCGGCGGGGGGCGGACTGGTCGGGGGCGGGGACGGTCGCGGTCATGCGGAACTCCGGTCGGTGCCGACGACGGCGCGGCGGCCGCCGAGGAAGGAGACGAGGAACAGCACTGCCCAGGACAGCAGCAGGCTGAGCAGCGAGACGGCCGGGGCCAGCTGGCCGCTCTGGGCGCCCTGGCTGTCCTCGACGATCCACACCGAGAACGGCTGGAACTGCAGGATCGAGGAGATCGTGTACTCGCCGAAGACCAGCGCCAGGGTCAGGATCGCCCCGGAGAGCAGGCCGACGCGCAGGTTCGGGATCACCGCCCGCCAGATCGTCACCGGCCAGGACGCGCCGAGTCCGCGCGCCGCCTCCACCAGCGTGCGCAGGTCCACCGTGCGCAGGCTCGCGTCGAGTGAGCGGTAGGCGAACGGCATCGCGATCAGGACGTAGACGATCGGCAGGATCCACGGCGTGTTCGGGTCGCGCAGGTCCACCGAGAGCTGGAACAGCGGCGTGCCGGGGTCGTGGTCGGTGCCCCAGCCGAGCACCGTGTTCACGCCGACGACCAGGGCCACCGGGGAGAGCACCAGAGGCACCATGGCCAGCGATTCGAGCACCGGCCGCAGCTTCGGCAGCCGCAGCTGTACCGCGATCATCGCCGGGATCAGCAGGACGTATTCGAGCACGATGGTCAGCAGCGCGACCTTGAAGGTGAACCAGACGCTGCTCGCGAAGCCCTGCGCGCCGAACATCTGGCCGTAGGGGGAGAGGCTGAAGTGGTGTGTGCGCGAGTTGTACACGGTGAACCAGAAGCACGCGGCGAGCGGCACCACGAAGTAGATCGCGAGCAGGCCGAGCACCGCGCCGCGCCACCACCGCACCCGGCGCAGGTCGATCCGCCCGGAGCTTGCCGCGGGCCCGGGCGCCGCCGCGGCGGCGGGCTCGGTCTCGGTGAGCGTCGTCATGATTCCAGCCACTTCGCGCTGCGTCGCCGCAGCGGCAGGTAGACGGCCATCATCAGGCCGCAGACGATGATCGTGTTCAGTGCCAGCGCCATGCCCAGGTTCGCCTGGTTCGCGATCACGTTGCCGGAGAGCACCGATGCGATCTGGGTGGTGACCAGCGGGACCGTGCCGCTGCTCAAAGCGCGCGCGGTGGCGTAGGCGGCGAACGCGGAGCCGAAGCAGAGCACGAATCCGCCGAGTGCGGACGGCAGCAGCAGCGGACCGCCGATGTAGCGCCAGTACTGCCAGGCCGAGCCGCCGAGATTGGCCGCTGCCTCCCGCCACTGCCGGCGCAGGCCGTCCAGGGCCGGGAGGGTGGTGAGCACCATGAGCGGCACCATGAAGTACGGGTAGACCACGAGCAGGCCGGCGAAGGTGCCGAGCTGGAAGCTCGGCCACACGGCGTTGAGCCAGGACAGGAACACCCCGCCGGTGCCGATGGTGGCGATGAAGCAGAAGGCCAGCGGGATGCCGCCGAAGTTGGCCAGCACGCCGGAGGCGGTGAGCACCGCCTGCTTGAGGTACCGGCCGCGGGACTGCGCGATCGCGTACGCCGCGAACAGGCCGACCACCGCGGAGATCACGGCGGTCAGCAGGGACAGGCGCAGCGAGCTGAGCATCCCGGTGAGGTAGATCCCGTGCCAGGAGGTGGTGAAGTTCGAGGCCGTGAAGTGGTTGACGCCGGTGATCGGGTCGGGGCTCTGGATGCCCTCCCAGATCAGCGCCCACACCGGCAGCCCCAGCGCGACAGCGCAGTACCCGAGGAGCGGCAGGACCGCTCCCCAGGCACCGAGCTTCTTACCGGATCGAGCCATTAGCCGAGAGCCGCGGCCCAGGCGGAGGTCAGCGCGGCCTGCGCCGTGTTCTGCTGGTCGGTGGTGGGCAGGTTGGCTGTGCCGGTCACCGAGGGCAGGTTCTTCTCGTCGGTGGCGTCCAAGGTGCCGGCCGTCTGCATCGCCTCGAACTCGGCCGGACGGGCGAAGCCGCCCATGAAGTCGTTCTGGCCGGTCGCGCTGTAGAGGTACTCCTCCCACAGCCGCGCGGCGGCCGGGTGCGGGGCGTACTTGTTGATGGCCTGGTCGTAGTAGGCCGAGTAGAGGCCGTCACTCGGGATCGAGACGGTCAGGTCGATGCCCTTGGCCTTGAGGTCGGCGGCGAACTGCGAGTTGTTGAACTCCCAGTCGATGGTGATCGGGGTGGCGCCGGACTCGATGGTGGACTCGGTGTCCGTGGTGGCGTTGTACTCGCCGTTCTGCTTGAGCTTCTTGAAGAAGTCGATGCCCGGCTGGATGTTGCTCAGCGAGCCGCCCTGGGCCAGCGAGGCCGCCCACACGGCCGAGAACGCGGCGTTGGCGCTGGTCGGGTCGCCGGAGATGGCGACCTTGCCCTTGTAGGAGGCCACGTTCGCCGGGTTGATCAGGTCGGCGAAGGTCGTCGGGCACGGAGCCGGGGCGACCTTGGAGGCGTCGCAGGCGATGGAGATGTAGCCGCCGTAGTCGCCGTACCAGGTGCCGTTCGCGTCCTTGAGGTCGGCCGGGATGGAGGACCACGAGGAGACCTCGTACGGCGCGAACAGCTTGGTGTTCGGCACCGCGTGCGAGTTGCCGACGTCGAGCACGTCCGGCGCGGTGGACAGGCCCTTGTCGGAGGTGACGGCGGTGATCTCGTCACCGGAGGAGCCGTTGGGGTTGGCGTCGTTGATCTTGATGCCGTACTTCGCGGTGAAGTCGTCCATGAGCTTGCCGTAGTTGGCCCAGGTGCGCGGGAGGGTGATGACGTTGAGCGTCCCCTCCTTCTTCGCCTCGGCGACCAGGGCGTTCATGCCGCCGGCGGCGGAGGCCGAGGCGACGGTGTTCCAGTTGACGGAACCGGATCCGCCGGAGGCGTCGGAGCCGGAGGACTTGCTAGAGCTGCAGGCGGAGGCGGCCAGCGTCACGGCGGCGGCCGCGCAGGCGAGCTTGGCTATGCGGTGCATCGAATGATCAGCCTTCTGTGAGAAGAGGGAGGAAACGGTGCGTGGTCGGTGGAGCGTGGAGCGGGAATCGGTAGCGGGAGTTCGGGGTGTCACGGGTGGAGCTGTCGGGCGTGCTCGCGCAGCAGGTCCGGGAACTCGGCCACCTGGCCCAGCACTCGGGTAGCGCCGGCTGCGAGGAGCGCCGCGCGGTCGTGCGCGCCGGTGAGCACGCCCGCGACGATGGGGGCTCCGGCGGCGAGGCCGGAGCGGATGTCGGAGGCCGTGTCGCCGAGGACGGCCACGGCCCGGGGCTCGTCGTCGGCCAGGCGGGCCGCGGCGGCGAGGATCATGTCCGGGTGCGGGCGGCCGCGGCCGCCGACCTCCCCGGGGGTGAGCGAGAGGTCGACCAGGCCGCGCCAGCCGAGGTGCTCGAGCAGCGCGTCGGCGGTGGCCCGGGAGAAGCCCGTGGTCAGCGCGACGGCCACGCCCTCGGACCGCAGCGCGGCGAAGGCCTCCTCGGCTCCCGGCAGCGCGCGGGTGAGCTCCACCCGCGCGCCGTAGGCGAGCTCGAAGGCCGCATTCCCCTCCTGCGCGGCCTGCTCGTCGCCCGGGAACAGGGCGCGGAAGACAGTGATCTTCGATTCGCCCATGGTGTCCACGACGTACTCGGTCATCCGCTCCCGCTCGGCCGTCTCGGTCACCCGGAGGGTGTCGAGGGCGGCCGAGAAGGCGGCCAGAACGAGGCCGTCGTCGGCCACGGTGGTGCCGGCCATGTCCAGGCAGGCCAAGCGGATGGCGGCGGTACTCATGCGGATTCCAACTCGTCGAAGGTCTCCCCGGCGATCCCGGGGGAGCAGGTCATGCCGCGGCCGCCGGGCGCGGTCACGGCGATCACGCCGGGCCGGACCCGCGAGCGGTGGTAGAGCGCGCCGTCGGTGGTCTCGCTGTAGACCCCGGCCCAGCGCCGGCGCACCGGCGGCAGCGGCCGGCCGAGCAGGGCCTCGGCGACCTCGCGCAGGTGGGTGTAAGGGGCCTCCTCGACGGCGAAGTCGAAGGGCTCGTCGTAGGCGTGCGTGTCGCCGATGGTCAGGCCGCCGTCCGCGCGCTGGACCATGAGCAGCTGCATCCGGTGCGCGGCGGCGATCGGCGCCTGCGGGCCGAGCCGGTCGAGGCCGGCGTCCCGGTAGGCGGGGTAGTAGCGGAAGGAGTCGCCGTCGGCGACCGAGGTGGTCAGCTCCTCGCCGAGCGGCTCGGTCTGCATCATCTGCAGCCGGCAGCGGCGGATCGGCGCGGCGCTCAGGTGCGCCCCGGCGACGCCGGTCAGCGCCGCGCCGGTGGCGAGCACCACCACGTCGCCCCGGTGCGTCTCACCGGTGTGGTCGAGCACCGCGTGGTCCTCGAGGTCGACCGCCTGCCGGCCCGGCAGCCAGGTGTAGCCCGGGAACGCGGACAGCCGCTCGCGCACCGCGCCGAGCACCTGGCCCGGTTCGACCGAGCCGTCCTCGGTGGCGAGCAGGCCGCCGAGGAGTTCTCCGCGCAGGGCCGGGTTGGCCTTGCGCACCTCCTCGGCGTCGAGGTAGGTGAACCCGTGCTCGGCGGCGTGCGGGCCGGCCGCGGCGGACTTGGCCACGGCGGCCTCGGCCTCGTCGCGCACCACGGTGATCGAGCCGCGCGGACGGAAGCCGACGCCGGGCACGTCCTGGGCGATCTCGGCCCAGCGCTTGCGGGCGCGGCGGGCGAGCGCGAGTTCGGCGCCGTCGGCCCGGCCGGAGACCCAGACGAGTCCGAAGTTGCGCACCGAGGCGCCGCGGGGGCCCGCCTCGCGCTCCAGGTGCACCACTTCGTACCCGCGCAGGCAGGCCTCGTACGCGTGCATGGTGCCGAGGACTCCGCCTCCGACCACGATCATCCGGGCTGACGCCACGTTACGTTCACTCCACCCACATCTGCCGTGCGGCGACAGGACACGAACCTGTCTGGACAAGTGGATTTAGCCGGGCGGAGGTGGCCGGGTGGTGAACGAGGACCGATCTTCCGGTGGAGGCTGGCGCAATAACTGCTCCGGGGCCGGTTGGACCAGTGCGACGGTCGTAGGCCACACTCATCAACGGGCCGGTTCTCGCGGTACGGTCGTGCGCTACACGGTGCGCCGGCGCGGCCGGTTCCGAGGAGGGACCGGGCGTCGGCGCGAGGCGGAGAGAAGGGTGAGATGGCGGCGCGTTACCAGCAGATCGCGCAGGAGCTGCGGGAGGCGATCCGGCAGGGCACCTACGCGATCGGCACGCTGCTGCCCTCGGAGGGCGAGCTCGCGGCGCGGTACCGGGTCTCGCGCGGGACGGTCCGTCAGGCCGTCGCAGCGCTCGAACAGGACGGCTCGGTGGCGGTGCGTCAGGGCGCGCGCCGGGTGGTGCTCGGGGAGGTGCCCACCAACAGTTTCGCCGAGATGCAGAGCTTCTCCATGTGGGCGGTCAGCCGCGGCCACCACCCGGGCGCGGTGGTGCTGAGCGCGGCGAAGGGGCCCTCGACCGAGGACGAGGCGGCCCGGATGCGGGTGCCGCTGGGCGATCCGGTGCTGCGGCTCAACCGGGTGCGCACCCTGGACGGGGATCCGGTGATGGTCGAGCGGTCCTTCTTCCCGGAGTCGGTGGCCGACCACATCCTGGCGATGGACCTGACCGCGGGCTCGATCACCGAGCAGCTGACCGGGCTCGGCTTCGTGCACGCCCACGGCGACCACCTGATCGACGCGGTCTCGGCCGGCACGCTCGACGCCAGGCTGCTCGGCGTGCGCCGGGGCAGCCCGCTGCTGCGCCAGCGCTGGCTCGCCTCCTCGCCCACCGGCCAGCCGCTGGCCTGGTCGGAGGACAGCTACCGGGCCGACGCGGTGATCATCAGCGTGCGCAACTCGATGTCTGCCAACACCCTGGCGCGCTTGTCCGGGCGTCGCGCGTAGGGCTCACCGACGGGCCGGGAGCGCGTCGGAGTACGCGGCGTAGTACGTTCCGGGCGTGGAGGGGGAGCAGCGTGCCCATCGGGTCGGCCGGGATCTCGTGCTGGTCGGCGAACAGGGCATCGAGCTGCGCCGGGCCAGGCGCGCACCGGTGTCGGTGCCGTGGGCCGCGATCGGGTTGCTCCGTGAGGAGACAGGCGGCGATCCGCGGAGGAAGGTGCTGCGCGTTCATCTGCACGACGGCCGCATTCTCGACTTGCCCGCGCCGGCGGAGTCCGCCGAGATCCTCAAGGCCTGGCGTAGAAGCTACGCCACGCGCGGTCCGAATCCGCACGACTCGGTTCCGCTGGATTTCCGTCGCGCCACCGCGCAGCAGGTCGATCTCGCCGACCTCGCGGACGCGGTGCCGGGCGAGACCCCGGAAGACGACGTGACCGCCTATCAGGCCGCCGCTCTCATGCGGATGCGGAGGTGGACGCAGCGGCTCAAGCGGCCGCGCGGCTGACGGCGGCTCAGGGGACGGCGACGAGCTCTATCCCGGCGGCGTCCAGCGCGAGCTTGATCCGGGCCCGCAGCTCCCGCGCCACCTCGTAGTTCTTCTGCGGGGCGGTGCGCGCCTGGACCCTGATGACCACGGCGCCGCCGTTGAGGTTCTCGATGCCCATCACCTGCGGCGGCTGGTCGTCGAGGAAGCGCGGGCGCCAGTGCTCGTCCTCGTACATGTCCTCGACCATGACCGTGAGCACCTCGTGCACGCGCCCGACATCCTCGCCGTAGTGCACCGGGACGTCCACCACCGCCCGGCTCCAGCCCTGGGACTGGTTGCCCACCCGGGTGATCGAGCCGTTGCGCACATACCAGATCTCGCCGTCGGCGTCGCGCAGCTTGGTCACCCGCAGTCCCACCTCGAGCACCGTGCCCTTGGCCAGGCCCGTGTCCACCACGTCGCCGACGCCGTACTGGTCCTCGAGGATCATCGAGACGCCGGCCAGGAAGTCCGTGATCAGGTCCCGGGCGCCGAGGCCGATCGCGACGCCCACGGCGGAGACCGAGGCCAGGATCGGGGTGATCGGGATGTGCAGCACCGAGATCACCATGAGCAGGCCCACGCCGAAGATGACCGAGGAGGCCACCGACCGCAGTACCGAGCCCATCGCCTGGGTGCGCTGTCGGGCCCGCTCGTAGGCCACCAGCCCGGAGCCCTCGAGCAGCCGGCCGGCCCGCGACTCGGCCACCTGCGTGGTGTGCCGCACGATCCGGTTGATCGAGCGGGTGACGAAGGCGCGCAGCAGGACGCAGCCGACGATGACGCAGAGGATCTGCACTCCGTCACCGAGCAGTACCGAACCGTGAGCGGAGAGCCAGTTCGCCGCCTTGCCCGGATCGACCTCGATCGGGTTCACGCCCGTGCTGCTGGGCGACGGGGACGGCGACAGCGAGGCGGCCGCGAACAGCGTGGTCACAGGTCCGCTCACCCTCTCTCCGGCTCGACCCGACCCCCGACACGTTAGCGGATCGACTCCTACCGGTGGCCGGGTGTCCATCGGCCCGACCGCGGCCTGCGGCAATAATCTTTCCACACTGCGTGAAAACACAGTGGCGCGGGAACAACACCGAAAGCCACACTAGATGCGGCTAAGCATGATGCCCTGAGAAGGGCGACGCGGTCGGGTGTGTGATCGTGGGAACGTACGTATCAGTACGGACGTTCCGGCGAACCCGGCGCGCGGCGGAGGGGCCATGGTTCCGTCATGGCCGTACCGCCCGCGGGTTCGAAGCCGACGGACACAGCGTCGTCAGTCGAGGGGTACCCGGAGTCCGGTGCGAGCCACGTGCCGGGCACTGACCAAGGAGCCCCAGTTGCCTCATACGCTGGTCCTGAACGCGTCCTATGAACCTCTGTGCGTCGTGCCGCAGCGCCGCGCGGTGGTCCTCGTCCTCAATCGCAAGGCCGTCACCCTCGAGGGCACCGGAGCCTCGCTGCACGCCGCCGGAGCCCGCGGCGTCGGCTGGGAGCTGCCGGCGCCCTCGGTGGTCAAGCTCACCCGTTACGTGCGCGTGCCGCTGCGGCGCGGCGTGCCGCTCACCCGCCGGGCGATCTTCGCCCGCGACGGCGGCCGCTGCGTGTACTGCGACGCGCCCGCCACGAGCGTGGACCACGTGATCCCGCGTTCCCGCGGGGGCCAGCACGCCTGGGACAACGTCGTCTCCTCCTGCCGCCGCTGCAACCACGTCAAGGCCGACCGGCCGCTGCCGGAGCTCGGCTGGCGGATGAAGCGGACACCGGTGCAGCCCAACGGTTCGGCCTGGCGGATCCTGTCCTCCGGCCGCACCGACCAACGGTGGCTGCCGTACCTGCGCGGGTACGGCGTCGACCTGGAACTGCTGCCGTTCGAGCCGCAAGGGCCGGACGGCGTTTCCATTCCGATAGGCGTCCCGGCTGTCCAGGGCGGACCGATCGCGACCGCGGTGGCGATCGTCGCGGCCCCCGCCCCGGCTCCGACCGCCGGCCCCGTCACTCCGTTGGCCGCCTGACCCGACCCGAGATCGCAGCCACCCGCCCCGGACCGCGCCAGCCGCGGTCCGGGGCGCGGCGTGTCCGGCGCGCCCCCGCTTCATCATGGTGTGGATACTCCGCTTGTGACTCTCGCCTCTTCGGCCGGGAACACGCTGCTCGGAGCCGGTGCGCCCGGGGTCCGGCGGCGGGGCGCCACTTTCGCCCGGGGCCGGAACGCGACAGAATGAAGCATGAGCCCAGGGCCCGATCTGATGGCGCTCGCTCGCGCCTACGGCATTTCGACCGAATACCACGACTGGCGCGGCCGCCGGATCGAGGTGGCCTCGGCCACCCTGATCGCCGTCCTCGCCGCCTTCGGGGTGGACGCCTCCAGTCCCGAGAGCTGTCGCAGTGCCCTGCATACGCGCCGAGCGCGACGGGCGCTGCCGGCCTCGGTGGTGCTGCGCGCGGAGGCCGGCGCCGCCAACGGACGCGGCACCGAGGTGACCGCGATCGGCCCGGCCGACTCGTCCCCGCGGCTGTGGATCGAACTCGAGGACGGCAGCCGCCGGTACGACCTGGCCAACGTGCGTTCGCGCCCGGGCCCGGCGCACGACCAGGTCGAGTACGACTTCGCCCTGCCGGCCGGCCTCCCGCTCGGCTGGCACCGGCTCACCGGCACCTGGGCCGGGCGCACGCTCTCCTGCCCGCTCGCGGTCGCGCCGCACCGGCTGGACACCGGCGCCGAGCGCGGCCGGGCCTGGGGGCTCTCGCTGCAGCTGCACGCGGTGCGCTCGCGCCAGTCCTGGGGCATGGGAGACCTCGAAGACCTCGCCCAGCTCGCCCTGGTGGCCGGGCAGGACCTCGGCGCCGGCTTCCTGGTGGTCAATCCGCTGCTGGCCTCCAGCGGCGTCGAGCCGATCGACCCCTCGCCGTACCTGCCGGCCTCGCGCCGCTACCCGGACCCCGCGCACCTGCGGGTCGAGTCCACCTTCGAGTACGCGTACGCGCCGGCCGAGGTGCGCTCGCGCATCGACGAGCTCGGCCAGGACCTGCGCAAGGCGAACCCGTCCGGCGACCTGCTCGACCGGGACCTGGTGTGGGAGGCGAAGATCCAGGCGCTGCGGCTGCTGCGGGACCTGCCGCCGGCCTTCCGCGGCCCGGGCCGGGACGCCGACTACCGCGCGTTCCTGCGGCGGGAGGGCGCCGCGCTGCGCACCCACGCCACCTGGATGACCATCGTGGCCGTGCACGGCACGCACACCGAGGACTGGCCGGACGCTCTCGCCGACCCGCACAGCCCGCAGACCCGGGCCTGGCAGCGCGCCGAGGCGGCCGAGATCGAGCTGCACTGCTGGATGCAGTGGCTGCTCGACGAGCAGTTCGCCGCCGCCCGCGCCGCCTGCGAGCGCGCCGGCATGCCCTACGGCGTCATCCACGACCTGCCCATCGGCGCCCAGGCCGACGGCGCCGACGTCTGGTCCGACCCCGAGGTCTACGCGCACGGGGTGACCGTGGGCGCGCCGCCGGACGAGTTCAACCAGTCCGGCCAGAACTGGGCCTCGCGCCCCTGGCGGCCGGACAAGCTGGCCGAGACCGGCTACCTGCCCTACCGCCAGATCCTCACCAACGCGCTGCGCCACGCCCACGGCCTGCGGATCGACCACGTGATGGGCCTGTTCCGGCTGTGGTGGATCCCGGAGGGCTTCAGCCCGGATCAGGGCACGTACGTCAGTTACGACCACGAGGCGATGCTCGGCGTGCTCACGCTCGAGGCGTACCGCGGCGAGGCGCTGCTGATCGGCGAGGACCTCGGCACGGTCGAGCCCTGGGTGCGCGCGGAGCTGGCCGGCCGCGGGATCCTGGGCACCAGCGTGCTCTGGTTCGAGCGCGACGAGGACACCGGCCGGCCGCTGCACGCGGCCGAGTGGCGCTCGGCCTGCCTGGCCACGGTCACCACGCACGACCTGCCGCCGACCGCGCAGGTGCTGGCCGGCGAGGCCTTCGACGCCGAGGACTGGCTCGAGTCGCTGCGCCGGGAGGGCCTGCTGCGCCGCGGCGCGGGCGAGCCGGAGACGGTGGACGCGCTGCACCGGTACCTGGCCTGGACTCCGGCCCGGCTGGTCGGCGTCTACCTGCCCGACGCGGTCGGCGACCGGCGCCCGCACAACCTGCCGGGCACCGACGGCGACGCGTACCCCAACTGGCGCTATCCGCTCGCCGACGGCACCGGCGCGCCGGTGCTCCTGGAGGACCTGGCGACCAACGCGCGGGTGCGCTCGCTCGCGCGGGCGCTGCGGGCGCTCGGCTAGCATCCGCTGCCCCCTGCGAACGGCCTACCTGCCTGCGAGACCGGATCCGGAGTCGAGTAACGTTGGGCTGTGACTATCACAACGCCATCGCGCCGAGCGGTGCGGGCCGGAACCGTGGTCGCGCTCACCAGTGCGCCGCTGCTGGCCGCCACTTCGGCGTTCGCAGCCAACTTCCAAGGCGAGGACCCCGGTCCGCGCCTGTCCGTCCTGCAGACCCTCGGGATCTTCCTCGGCATCCCGATCGCCCTGTTCCTGATCATCGCGTTCCTGGTGATGCTCCCGGGCTGGGTGCGCGGCGACCGCAACCGGTCCGAGGTCGGCTGGGACGAGCAGAGCGCGGCCAAGGCCCGCGAGGAACTGCGCACCGGCAGCCTGCCGCAGACCGGGGAAGACAAGGCCAAGGCCGGCAGCTCGAGCGGGACCGGCGGGGCAAGTGGCTCCTGGTGAGGCGGCGATGACGATCGAATCCGGGCAGATCCAGCGGGCGATCAAGCTCGCGGAGCGGCGCACCGGCCTGAACTGGTCGGTGTTCGTCGGCGACCTCGGCACCGAGCCGCGGACCGAGGCGCTGACCCGGCACGGCGCCCTCGGGCCGGCCGCGGCCGAGTCGGTGCTGGTCGCGGTGGACCCGGCGCACCGCAAGCTGGAGATCGTGACCGGCGCCCGGGCCCGCAAGCGGCTGGACGACCGGTCCTGCGCGCTGGCCGCCGCGTCGATGGCGGGCACCTTCGCGGTCCGCGACCTCGACGGCGGCATCGCCCGAGGCATCCTCGCGCTGGTCGAGCACGTGCGCCGCGGCTGAAGCCCGCTCCGGCCCCTTCCGGCCTCGCCCGTCCGCCACACCGGACGCGCGGGGCCGTAGTTTTTCGCCCGCTGTTCCCGCCCGCTGTTCTGCGCCCCGGATCGCACCGATCCGGCGGCCGCGCCTTCCCAAGCTTGTTACCGGCCAGTAGGATCCCGGTCGAGAGCGCCGACTGACCCTCCCAGCGGCGACCGAACAGCGGAAGGTGCCCTGCGTCATGTCTGCGAGCAGCGGGAAGCGCGACCGGCCCTGGGTGATGCGCACCTACGCGGGCCACTCCACCCCGGCCGAGTCCAACGCCCTCTACCGGCGCAACCTGGCCAAGGGGCAGACCGGCCTGTCCGTGGCCTTCGACCTGCCCACCCAGACCGGCTACGACGCCGACGCGGAGCTCGCCTCGGGCGAGGTCGGCAAGGTCGGCGTGCCGATCGCGCACCGCGGCGACCTGGCCCGGCTGTTCGAGGGCATCCCGCTGGCCGAGATGAACACCTCGATGACGATCAACGCCACCGCCATGTGGCTGCTCGCGCTCTACCAGGTCGTGGCCGAGGAACAGGGTGCTGATCCGGCGCTGCTGGCCGGCACCACACAGAACGACATCGTCAAGGAGTACCTCTCCCGCGGCACCTACGCGTTCCCGCCGGCTCCGTCGCTGCGGCTGACCACGGACATGATCTGCTACACCGTCAGCGCCCTGCCGAAGTGGAACCCCATCAACATCTGCAGCTACCACCTGCAGGAGGCCGGCGCCCGGCCGGTGCAGGAGATCGCCTACGCGCTCTCCACCGCCATCACCGTGCTCGACGCCGTGCGCGACTCCGGGCAGGTCCCGGCCGACCGCTTCGACCGGGTGGTGGAGCGCATCTCCTTCTTCGTGAACGCCGGAGTGCGTTTCGTCGAAGAACTCTGCAAGATGCGTGCCTTCACCCGGCTGTGGGACGAGATCACGCGTGAGCGCTACGGCGTCACCGATGCCGCCGCACGCCGCTTCCGCTACGGAGTACAGGTCAATTCACTGGGCCTGACGGAGGCCCAGCCGGAGAACAACGTCGCGCGCATCGTGCTGGAGATGCTGGCCGTGACGCTCTCCAAGGGCGCCCGGGCCCGTGCCGTGCAGCTGCCCGCCTGGAACGAGGCGCTCGGCCTGCCGCGGCCTTGGGACCAGCAGTGGTCCCTGCGTCTGCAGCAGGTCCTCGCGTTCGAGTCGGATCTGCTCGAGCACGGCGACCTGTTCGACGGCTCCCACGTGATCGAGGCCGAGACCACGGCGCTCATCGACGCGGCGCGCGAGGAGATGGGCAAGATCGAGGACATGGGCGGGATCGTCGCCGCGGTCGAGTCCGGTTATCTCAAGGCCCAGCTCGTCTCCGCGCACGCCGAGCGCCGGGCCCGGATCGAGTCCGGCGAGCAGATCGTGGTCGGGGTCAACGCCTTCCGGGAGACCGAGCCCAATCCGCTCACCGCCGACCTCGACGCCGCCATCCAGACCGTGGACGCGGCCGTCGAGCAGGAAGCCGCCGACGCCCTGATCCGCTGGCGCGCGTCCCGGGAGGCCGCCGCCGTCGACGCGGCGCTCGCCCGGCTGCGTAAGGACGCTGTCGATCAGGGCACGAACCTGATGCCCGCGACCCTGCAGTGCGCCCGGGCCGGGGTGACCACGGGGGAGTGGGCCGGAGCGCTGCGCGAGGTCTTCGGCGAGTTCCGTGCCCCGACCGGCGTCGCCGCGGCGGCTGTGGGCACCCAGGTCTCGGCCGAACTCGCCGAGCTGCGCGCGCGGGTGCGCGCGGAGGGCGAGCGGCGCGGTCGCAGACCCCGGATGCTGGTCGGGAAACCGGGCCTGGACGGGCATTCCAACGGCGCCGAGCAGATCGCGGTGCGGGCCAGGGACGCCGGCTTCGAAGTGGTCTACCAGGGCATCCGGCTCACCCCGGCGCAGATAGCCGCGGCCGCCGTGGCGGAGGACGTGGACGT
The DNA here is from genome assembly GCF_000504285.1 of Actinospica robiniae DSM 44927. Classification (NCBI taxonomy): domain Bacteria; kingdom Bacillati; phylum Actinomycetota; class Actinomycetes; order Catenulisporales; family Actinospicaceae; genus Actinospica; species Actinospica robiniae. The sequence goes on from NZ_KI632511.1 coordinate 6,736,240, forward strand.
GGTGGGCCTGTCCGTGCTCTCCGGCTCGCACCTGCGCCTGGTGCCGAACGTGCTGCGGCTGCTCGCGGAATCCGGCGCGGGCGACGTGCCGGTCGTGGTCGGCGGGATCATCCCCGAGGCCGACGCGGAAGCCTTGCTCGCCCAGGGTGTCAAAGCCGTGTTCACCCCGCGCGACTACGACTTGACCACGATTCTGGGGCGAGTGCTGGACGTGCTCGGCCGGCCCGCCCTCGACTGACTTGCCCGAGGCCTCAAGTGCGGTGAGGAGAAAGCCGGATGCCCGGCGACCCCACCAGGTCGCCGGGCATCCGGCTTTCGTGCTGCGCTACCGCGGCGACGGCCTTCGGATCAGGCGTCGGCCTTCTCGGCGTCGGCGGCGTCCGGGATGTCGTGTGCCTTGATGAAGTCGTCGCCGAGCACCTCGTGGGCGGCCTTGAGGTGGTCGAGGTCGACCTCGCCGTGCTCCGCGGCGTGCCCGTCGAGGGCGCCGAGGATGCGGTCGACGGGCCCGTGCGTGCCGCCGAGGCGCTGCTCGGCGTACACGGCGACGCCCAGCTTCAGGAAGAGCTTGGCGCCGTGCCGGTGGGTGTTCCATTCCTCGATGGTGTGCTGGGTCTCGTCGAGAGCCTTCTCGGAGACTTCCAGCGCCTTGGCTATAAAGCTCATCGCGGTCCTCACAATCCGTGGAGGGCGGTTGGCGCTCCCCCTCTTTGCATGAACATGTGCTTGCCAGCGCACTTTACTCCACAAAAGGTGACGGGGCGTAGGGTCGAGCGCCGGGGAGTGCGGCGAACGGTCACGCGATTCCGTACGCCGTTTCCCGTCGACTCCCGATGGGCTGTCATCTGCCTTATGGGGCAAACGAATCCCGCGGTGGGGCGGGCATTGGCGGCGGTCCGGGCGGTCACCGTGCTCGGCGGTCTGCGCGTGGTGATGACGGTCGATCAGTTGGCGGACTATGCCCAATGCCGCTCACGGTAGATTGATCATGCGGTGAGTTCGAGGTTTCCCGTGCTGATCCGTCCCGGATGCAGCACTTGGCGTGCCGGCGGGAGGTTGGCGATGCGTAGGGTCGGCGGCCCGGCGTGGCGTACCCCGACATCAGTGGCCTTCTTCACGGCGTACTGGTTGTGACGTGCCCGTTTGACCACGCGCGGGTAGGAACGGTGGCGCCGCTCGCGATGCAGCTCGCGCGGTGCGGTGATCTCCGTGTTGAACCGCTCGAGCAGGGCCGCCAGGCCCTCAGGGGGAAAAGGCCGCCGGATCATCGATCCGGCGGCGGATGATGCGGACCGCGTTGGTGAACTTCACCCGGTCCGGGTCGATGTCCGCCTCGGTCGCGGCCCGACAGATCAGGGAGTTGATCGCATAGTGGGTGAGCAGGTAGCCGTAGAGCTCCTGGATCACCATGTCAGGGCTCTGGGACCGCATGACCTTCCCCGGTCCCCGTAGAACCGTCTTGGCCTGCGCGTTCGCCTGCTCGTGCTCCCACCGCTCGTGATATCCCGCCGCCAGCAGCGCGGCCGGGGCACTGCGCGCATCCAGCAGCGTCGTCAGCAGGCAAAACAGCTCCCGCTCCCCAGCGGTGCCCCGGTCCGCCACCTCGTACTCCACCACCCGAACCAGCCGCGCGCGATCCTCGAACTCCTCCAGATCCGCCCCCGCCCGAGCCGCCGCCAGGACCTGCTCACGGACCTTCGCCGAGGTACGCGACGCGAACACCACCGAGGTGTACGAGCCGTCCCCGAGCTTGGCGACCAGCGGCAGCGCAATCGTGTCACCCAGGCGCCACAGCAGCTCAGCACCCGTCTGCGACGCCTGACACCAGTCGGCGAACGAGTAGAAGTTGCGATCGGCCAACAACAGCATGTCCTGGTCGAGGAACCGGTAGAGCCGACGCGCCGCGGACTGCTCCCCGCTGCCCTTGCCGCCGCACGGCCCCGCGTCCGCGCCGATCGGAGCCCGCGAGCCGCACTCGACCAACGTCACCACCCGCATCTTCGGGAACGCCGACCGGTTGCCGCCCGAACCGGCGTACCCGAAGTACCCCGCGTTCGCCGCACTGTCCGGCACATCCCACTCGAACCCGTCGATCGAGACCATCCGCCTGCCCGCCAGCCACGCCCCCCGCGTCAGCATCCCCGCCACCGGCTGCGCAACCTGCTCGAACACCTCCCGGACCACGTCAGAACCCAGACGCTTGCGCGCCTGGGTGATCCCGCCCGACCCGGGACACTCCCACCCGGCGTCCCAACGCCCCCAATCCTTCAGGACCTCGGTCAACCGGGTCAGGACCTCCTGATAGTCCTCGTCCGCGAACAACGCCATCGCCATCGCGAAATACACCATGACATGCGCCGGAAGCTTCGCATCCGCCCGCTTCGCACCCCTGCCGAACTCCGCCACCGCGTCATCGATCACCACACGCGGCACCGCCGCCGCCAACAACCCGACCGACACATGATCCGTCAAACGGCCCGACAGGCCCTCCACAGCACTATGCGACACCCCCCGACCGTAACGCCCCACCAATCACCGCACGAACACACAGGTCACAAGCATGATCCCACTACGCTGAGCGGCATTGGGACTATGCCGGTGCGCCGATTTCGAGTCTTGATATCGGGCTGCGCAACGGGCCGGTGCGGGCCGGGCAGCTGGAACGGATCACCCAGGGAACTCATATCGGATATCGGCATCCGGACGCGGCCTGGACCAGTCTGCCCAGCCGCATCGAGGCGGCGCCGGCCGCGCTGGAGTTCGCGCGCTGGTACGCCGGCCGGCTCGGGTCGCTCGATCCGGCGGAGCGGGAGGCGGCCGGGCTGACGGCGCTGACGATCGCCGCCGCCGCGGCCGCGGCGGGCGACGGCGCTCTGGCGGCCCATATCCGCGGGCACTTGCGGCGACCCGGCCGGCGTTCGCGCACCGCGCTCACCGCCGCCTCGGCGCTCGCGCGCGGCTGAGGAACCCGGGAGCAGTGGAACTGAGGGACTGAGGACCGAGGAACCGAGGAACTAGAACAGCCGGGCGTCGGCGTCGTCGAAACCGCGCAGCACGTCGTAGTCCAGCACCTGGCAGTTGATGCCGCGGTCCGTGGCCAGCACCCGTGCCTGCGGCTTGATCTCCTGCGCCGCGAAGATCCCGCGCACCGGGGCCAGCAGCGGGTCCCGGTTGAGCAGCTCGAGGTAGCGGGTGAGCTGCTCCACGCCGTCGATCTCGCCGCGTCGCTTGATCTCCACGGCCACCGTCATCCCGGTCGCGTCCTTGCACAGGATGTCGACCGGGCCGATGGCCGTGGGGTATTCGCGGCGGATCAGCCGGTAGCCCTGGCCCAGCATCTCGATCTGGACCGCGAGCAGCTCCTGCAGGTGCGACTCCACGCCGTCCTTGCGCAGGCCCGGATCCACCCCGAGCTCGTGCTGGGAGTCGTGGAAGACCTCTTCTATCGCGATCACGAGCTTCTCGCCGGCCTTGTTCGTCACCGTCCACACGCCCGGCTCCTCGCGGACCGAGCACGGCGGGCTCATCCAGTTCAGCGGCTTGTAGGAGCCGCCGTCGGAGTGCACGAGCACCGAGCCGTCGGACTTCTGGATCAGCAGCCGCTTGGCACTGGGCAGGTGAGCGGCCAGTTTCCCGGCGTAGTCGACGCTACAGGTGGCGATGACGAGGCGCATCCGACTACCTTAGCCCGCTCGCTCCGGCGGCCGCCGGGGGAGCCGGGAGAATGCTCCGGAACCGGTGCCGGACCGGCGCGGAGCTGCTCCGGATCCGGGCCGGGAACCCGGCGCGATGTGATCCGGTAAGGCGCAGTTACCTGCGCTGGCGTACGCCCCGGCGCGGCGGACTCCGCGTTCATCGTGAGATCGGACATCCGGTGACACGCGATTCCACCACCGCCCCCCGGGCAGGGTTGAGTCCCGGGCGCCGGGGTCATTCATTCCCTGTGAGCGCACGATGACGGTGGCGCCACCTCACGGAATGACGGAACAGGGCCTGCACCCGGCGGTCGGCACCGCCGTGCCCCGGACCGCCTTCCGTGTCCACGCGACCGTCCGCCACCACGGCCGTTTTGAAGGAGAGTGCTTACCGATGTCCCTGGACGTCTCCCCCGACCTGTTGGCCGCCGCGGAGCGCGGAGAGGTCGCCGACCAGGAGTTCGCCGCCTGCGTGCGTGCCTCGCTGCCGTACGCCTGGCACATGATCAGCGGCCTGGCCACGCGGCTGCACGTCGAGGGCGGCCCCTTCGTCGACAACACCGTCCCGCCGAACACCCAGGAAGAGCGCGGCCAGCTGCTGCGCGCGCTCGCCTCGGACTCGATCCGCGGCTGCCTCGAGCGCTACTTCGGGGTGCGGCTCGCCTTCCAGAACTGCCACCGGGTCGCCGTCTTCCCGGCGGCCGACGGCCAGCCGGGCATGGAGTCCGGCGCCTATCGCCGTTTCGTCTCGCCCCGGGCCCAGTTGCTCAACCAGTCGCCGGAGTTGCGCGACTGCTGAGTGACCGGCCCCGGGCGGGGCGAATCCGAGACGGGGGAGGGGGAGGCACGACGCGGTACCGAAGGGAGTGATCGGCGCAACTGTCAGAGGCTTGTGTTGGACTGCACTGGAGGGATCGACACCCCGGTGGGGAGAGACCGGTCGTGGCCGCGGCACGCGCAGTGGAGGGCGTCGTGCGGCAGAAGGCCACGACCGGTCTCTGTGGTTTTCTCCCGCCGCCCCCGCCGTTGCTTGCTGCAGCGGCCGCGTGCGCGTGCCGTCGTCGATCTGTGTCGCCGCTCACACTGTCCGAGCCCGCGCCCGTCGTAGATACTGACGAGTAACCAATGGCCGTACCCTGGACCAGGGACGGTACGAGCGTGAGGGAGCCGGCAGTGTCGCGGGACTTCAGAACAGTGGGCGTGGTGGGCCTTGGCACGATGGGCGCCGGGATCGCGGAGGTCCTGGCCCGCAACGGGCTGCACGTCTTCGGCGTCGAGATGGACGCCGCCTCGCTCAACCGGGGCCGCGCGCACGTGGCCCACTCCACCCGGCGGGCGGTGGCCAAGGGCAAGCTCAGCCCCGAGGACGCCGCCGCGCTGCTGGACCGGATCACCTTCACCGCCGAGCTGACCGACCTGGCCGAGGCCGACCTCGTGATCGAGGCCATCCCGGAGCGGCTCGAGCTCAAGCGCCGGCTCTTCCAGCGGCTCGACGAGATCTGCCGGCCCGAGGCCGTCTTCGCCACCAACACCTCCTCGCTCTCGGTCACCGAAATCTCGGTCGCCACCTCCCGGCCCGGCCGGGTCGTGGGCATCCACTTCTTCAACCCGGCGCCGGTGATGAAGCTGGTCGAGATCGTGCGCACGGTGGTGACCGAGCCGGACGTGCTCGCGGACGTGGAGGCGCTGGCGCGGCGGCTGGGCAAGTCCCCGGTGGTCATCGGCGACAAGGCCGGGTTCATCGCCAACGCCCTGCTGTTCGGCTACCTCAACCACGCCGCCACCATGTACGAGGCCAGATACGCCAGTCGCGAGGACATCGACGCGGCCATGCGCCTCGGCTGCGGCCTGCCGATGGGCCCGCTGGCGCTGCTCGACCTGATCGGGCTGGACACGGCCTACGAGATCCTCGACACGATGTACAAGCAGTCGCGCGACCGCCTGCACGCGCCGGCCCCGATCTTCAAGCAGATGAAGACGGCCGGCCTGCTCGGCCGCAAGAGCGGCCGCGGCTTCTACACCTACGAGCAGCCCGGCGTGCCCACGGTCGTGCCGGACGAGGCGACGCCCGAGAGCGTCAAGCATCCGGTGCCCGGCCGCGCGATCGAGCGGATCGCCGTCGTCGGCTCGGGCACCATGGCCAACGGCATCGCCGAGGTCTGCGTCAAGGCCGGCCTCGCCACGGTCCAGATCGCGCGCGGCACCGAGAAGGCGCAGGCGGCCCGCGCGGCCATCGAGCGCTCGCTGGCGAAGGCGGTGGAGCGCGGCAAGCTCGACGACGAGTCTCGGCAGGCCGCCCTGGCCCGGCTGACCTCCAGCGCCGCGCTGAGCGACGCAGGGGATTGCGACGTGGTGATCGAGGCGGTGGTCGAGGACCTCGAGGTCAAGGCCGCGCTGTTCCGCGAGCTCGACGACGTCTGCAAGCCCGGTGCCGTACTCGCCACCACCACCTCGAGCCTGCCGGTGATCGACTGCGCCGTGATGACGAAGCGGCCGCAGGACGTCGTGGGCGTCCACTTCTTCAACCCGGCCCCGGTCATGAAGCTGGTCGAGGTGGTGCGCACGGTGGCCACTGCCCCGGACGTGCTCGCCACCGTGCACGAGCTTTGCGACAAGCTGGGCAAGCACGCCGTGGACTGCGGCGACCGGGCCGGTTTCATCGTCAATGCCCTGCTGTTCCCGTACCTCAACGACGCGGTCAAGATGCTCCAGGCGCACTACGCCACCGCCGACGGCATCGACACCGCGATGAAGCTCGGCTGCGGCTACCCGATGGGCCCGTTCGAGCTGCTGGACGTGGTCGGGCTCGACGTCGCCCTGGCCATAGAGCGGGTGCTGTACCTGGAGTTCCGCGAGCCGGGCTTCGCCCCTGCGCCGCTGCTCGAGCACCTGGTGACGGCCGGCTATCTGGGCCGCAAGGCGGGCCGCGGCTTCCGCGACTACACCACGGCCTGACGCACGGCGGCCGCGAAGTCGGCGCGGGCGATGCGGGCGAGCTGATCCCGGTGGTCGTCGAGTCCGAGGGCGGCGATACGGATCACGATGTGCCGGGCGCCCGCGTCGACGTACCGCCGCAGCCAGGCCGCGATCTGTTCTGCCGTGCCCGTGTTGATGGCCTGGATCGTCGAGACCTGCTCCAGCGCCATGCCGTAGCTGGCCGAGGTGAAGCGCCTGAGGACATCTTCACCAGCGGCTTTGTCGTCAGCGAGACGGACCGTGGCGAACAGCGCCGGGGTGAGCTCGCCCGGATCGCGGCCCGCGTCCGCAGCGGCCTGGCGCGCGTGCTCGATCCCTGACGCGTAGTCGCGTGCCTCAGGCGGGTAGGGCAACCAGCCGTCGTACAGCCGGCCGGTGCGCTCGAGGGCCCTCGGCGTCGCGCCGCCCAGCCAGATCCGCGGGCCGCCGGGCCGATGCGGGAGGGTGGGCTCGGGCAGTTCGTCGAAGCGCAGGAGCTCGCCGTGGAAGGACCGTGGGCTGCCGGGCGTCCACAACTGCCGCCACAACGCGACGGTCTCGTCGAGCCGGGTGAAGCGCCGCGGCCAAGGGACCTCGGAGACCTCGTGCATGGGCTGGCCGAGCCGACCGGGGAAGCCGGCGCCCACCGCAGCCACCAGCCGACCGGCGCTGAGCAGGTCGATCGAGGCGAGCGCGTTCGCCGCCTGCACCGGCCGGCGCAGCACCGGCAACAGCGCCGCTGTGCCCAGGGTGACCCGCTCGGTGGCCGCGGCCAGCGCGGAGAGCATGGTCAACGCCTCGATCCGCGGGCTGGCCAGGGAGTCGTTGACCCAGAGCGAATCCAGCCCGAGGGCTTCGGCACGCCGGCCGAAGGCGATCAGGTCGCGGGGATCCTCGCCGTCCCAGAGAAAGCGGCTGATCGGTACCAACACGCCGACGCGAACCGGCTCGCCGTTCTCCTGTGGCGCGGTCCGGGCGGCGCTCGTACTCGCGGATGCTGTCGTGTTCACACCTTCGATGCTCCGTCGTGCGCAGTATCGCCACAATTCCCTGCGGGTAATCGACCGGCCTCGCCGACGCCCGCTATAACGGGAACCGTGGAATTCGCCGCGGCGTTACGGGAGCGCCGAGTCCGCGTGCGGCTGAGCCAACTCGAATTGGCCTCCCGCGCCGGTACATCCCAGCGCCATGTCAGCTTTCTGGAAAGCGGCCGATCGGTCCCGGGACGGGAGATGGTGGTGCGTCTGGCCGAGTCGCTCAGGCTCCCGCTGCGCGATCGCAATAGCCTGCTGGTGTCCGCGGGGTTCGCGCCGGTCTACTCCGAGACCTCGATCGAGGCGGCCGACCTGGCTCCGACCCGAGCGGCCCTCATGCACATCCTGCGCGGCTACACGCCGTATCCCGCCGCCATCCTCGACCGCGCCGGCACGCTGCTCGCCGCCAACTCGGCCTTCGACGCCTTCGTCGAGGGAGCGGACGAACAACTGCTCGCGCACCCGGCGAACCTCTACCGGCTCGCCCTTCATCCGTGCGGCCTGGCGCCCCGCATCCGGAACTTCCCGCAGTGGTCGCGGCACGTGGTGGAGAACCTGCACCAGGCGCACCTGCGCGATCCGGACGAGCGACTCGCCGCGTTGAGTGCGGAGTTGTCTGCGTACATTCCGGAAAGCGCCGGAAGCTCGCCCCTGGGCTTCGCCGTGCCCTTGGATATCGCCTCCGCGCACGGCGATCTGCGCCTGATGACCACGATCAGCACGTTCGCCACCGCCGTGGACGTGACCGTCTCGGAGCTCAAACTCGAGGCCTTCCTGCCCGTGGACGAGCAGAGCGCGGAGTCGCTGCGGCGCGCCGTCGGGCGACGGAGCGACGAGTGCTCCCGCTGGTACGGCAAATAGGCTGTGCTAGGGACTGAAACGGACGAACGGGCTGCGAGAATGGTCGGGTGAGCCCGCGCAGGAACACCAGCCGACCCGCCCGAGACCCGGACGACCTCGCGCGCGCCTTCGGCCACCAGCACACCGAGTCCGGCGCCGACGGCGACTGGGTGGTGCGCGCGGTGACCGGCGCGGCCGCGGGCAAGATCTACCGCTGCCCGGGCTGCGACCACGAGGTCACCCCGGGCACGCCGCACCTGGTGGTGTGGCCCGCCGTGCCCGAGTACGGCTCCGGCGGCGGCGTGGCCGATCGTCGGCACTGGCACACCCCGTGCTGGAACGCCCGGTCCCGGCGACGCCGGCGCTGACAACCCGTACGGCCCCGTTCGCGCGCCGACGGTGCCCGGGCAGCCCGAGGATGGAACGGCCAACGTCGCCGGACGATCGAGGGAACGGGTGCCCACGATGACCACCATGCAGGCCGCCGTCGTCACGGATTTCACCAGGCCGCTGGAACTGCAGAGGCTGCCGATCCCGGAGCCCGGGGCGGGCCAGGTGCTGGTCCGGCTCGAGGCCTGCGGCGTGTGCCACACCGACATCCACGCGGCCCGCGGCGAGTGGCCGGTCAAGCCGAACCCGCCGTTCATCCCCGGCCACGAGGGCGTCGGGGTCATCGAGACCCTCGGCGAAGGCGTGCGGACACGCCGGGTCGGCGAGCGGGTGGCGCTGCCCTGGCTCGGCTCGGCCTGCGGCCACTGCGGCTACTGCGTCTCCGGCCAGGAGGCGCTCTGCGAGCAGCAGGCCAACACCGGCTACACGGTCGACGGCGGATACGCGCAGTACGCGGTCGCCGACGGGCACTACGTCGTGCCCGTGCCCGATACGATCACCTCGCTCGACGCGGCGCCGCTGACCTGCGCCGGCGTGACGACGTACAAGGCCGTGAAGGTGGCCGGCGCGGGCCTGGACACGAAAGTGGGCGTCTTCGGCGTAGGCGGGCTCGGCCACCTCGCGGTCCAGTACGCGCGGCTGGCGGGCGGCTTCGTCACCGCCGTCGACATCGAGGACGACAAGCTCGAGCTCGCCCACCAGCTCGGCGCGGACCACATGGTCAACGCGCTCAAGACCGACCCGGTCGAGGAGATCCAGCGCCGCGGCGGCCTCGATGTCGCGCTCGCCCTCGCCGCGTCGAACGACTCCTTCCGGCAGGCCTTCGCGAGCTTGCGCCGCGGCGGCCGGATGGTCTGCGTCGGGCTCCCGGCCGAGGGTGACCTGCACGTGCCCATTTACGACACCGTGCTCGGCGGCAAATCCGTGATCGGCTCGATCGTCGGCACCCGGCAGGACCTCGTCGAGGTCTTCGACCTGCACGCCGCCGGGCGCACCCGGGTGATCGCCGAGGGCCGCGAGCTGGCCGACGTCAACTCGGTCTTCGAGGAGATCCTCAGCGGCCGGGTGCCGGCCCGGGTGGTCATCCAGTACTGAGCCTCGGCCGCCTCGGCCGCCCGGAGCCGGCGGCTACGCGTCGCGCCTGCGGAAGAGCAGCAGCGCGGGCACCGTCAGGGCCGCGACCCAGATCAGCAGGGTGATCAACCCGCCCAGCGGGGTCAAATGCGGGTTGCCGTCGATCGACAGCCTCGTCGTCGTGATCATCGCGCCGCCGGCGTTCGACGGCATCACCTTGTTGATGTTCTTGCCGATCGTGCCCGGCAGGAAGTTCGTGATGATCGGGATGACGAACATCAGCCCCATCAGCGAGGAGATCGCGCCCGCGGTGTGCCGCAGCAGGAACCCGAACGCCAGCCCCATCAGCGCCACCAGCACCAGGTAGACCGGCACGGCGAGCACGGCGCGCAGGTTCGCCTCGTGGGTGAGCGAGAGCTGGAGGCCGTGCCGCGCGTAGAAGGGCTCGGCCAGCCCGTACGACGCGAAAGCGATGATCAGGCCGAGCACCAGGACGACGCCCGCGAGCACGAGGGCCTTGGCCGCGAACAGCGTGCCGCGCCGGGGGAACGCGGTGAGCGCGGTGCGCATCATCCCGGTGGTGTACTCCGTGGCCACGACCAGCACCCCGAGCACGCCGGTGACCAGCACGCCGAAGTAGACGCCGGAGACCACCGAGTACATGTCCAGCGAGGCCCGCTGCGAGGCCGGGAGCGAGTTCCAGTTCACCGAGCGCACCACGGCGATCAGGAAGGAGATGCCCGCCGACGCGATGAGGCTGGCCACCAGCGTCCACCAGGTCGAGCGCACGGTGCGGAGCTTGGCGAACTCGCTGTCCATCGCCTCGGGGAAGGTCGCCCGAGGCGCCGGGCCGCTCGTCCGGAAGTTCGTGTCGGCGTTCGCTCCGTCCGGCGCGGCCGGCACGGTTTCGACGATCTCGCTCATTCGCCACGCTCCGAGTCCGGGACCTGCGCGTCCTGCATGCCGCCCGCGTGGTACTCGACCGCGTTCGCGGTAAGTCGCATGAACGCCTCTTCCAGCGAGGATTGGACCAGCGTCAGCTCGTGCAGCCACAGCCCTTCGCTGCCCGCGACGTCGCCGATCTGCGAGGGCTCGCCGCCGTAGACGTGCGCCGAGCCGTCAGACTGCGGCTCCACCCGCCAGCCGCGCAGGCCGAGCTTCGGGGTGAGCTCACCGAGCTGCGGCGAGCGCACGCGCACGTAGCTGACCGAGTTCTTCGTGATGAACTCGTCCATCGGCTCGTCGGCGAGGATCTGGCCGAGGCCGATGACCACGAGGTGATCGGCCGTCAGCGCCATCTCGCTCATCAGATGGGAGGAGACGAACACGGTGCGGCCCTCGGCCGCCAGCGATTTCATCAGGTTCCTGATCCAGAGGATGCCCTCCGGATCCAGCCCGTTGACCGGTTCGTCGAACATGAGCACGCCCGGGTCCCCCAGCAGAGCCGCGGCGATGCCGAGCCGCTGGCCCATGCCCAGGGAGAAGCCGCCCGCGCGCTGGCGGGCCACCGAGCGCAGCCCGACCAGGTCGATCACGGTATCGACGCGGGAGCGCGGCAGCCCGTTCGCCTTCGCCAGCACCAACAGGTGGTTGTACGCGTTGCGGCCGCCGTGCACGGCCTTGGCGTCGAGCAGCGCGCCGACCTCGCGCAGCGGCGCGGCCAGCTTGTCGTACCGCACGCCGTTGACGGTCACCCCGCCGGAGCTGGGCCGGTCCAGCCCCAGGATCATCCGCATCGTGGTGGACTTGCCGGCGCCGTTCGGCCCGAGGAATCCGGTGACCTTGCCCGGCGCGACGGCGAAGTCGGCGCGGTCCACCGCCAGCTTCGTCCCGTACCGCTTGGTCAGCGCGGTGGCTTGGATCATGACCCCAAGCCTGCCCTAAACGGGACGGATCAACCATTCGGGGCACCTGTTGGGAGGAATCGGCATGCTGATCAGACGAATGCGCGGGCCCGGCCGGAGCCGGGCCCGCGCATTCGTCTGATCGGGGCGTCGCGTCTGATCAGGCGTCGCGTCTGCTCAGGAGCCACGCCGCCAGGACCCACAGCACCGCGGTCCACGCCGCGAAGACGGCGAAGCCCTCCCAAGCCGTGATCAGGAACTTGTCGGGCAGGTCCTTCTGGAAGACCGCGTATCCCGCGTTCGTGGGCTCATAGGTGTAGAGGTACTGGCCGGCCTTGCCCGGAATCGCCTGCAAGAGCGGGCCGACCACCAGCACCAGCGCGATCACCGTGCAGATCGCCCCGGCCACGTGCCGGATGAGCGAGCCCACCAGCAGGGAGAAGAGCGCCAGCACGCCGAGGTACAGCCCCACCCCGACGACCTGGCGCATGTGCGCGTCGTCGTTCAGATGCAGGGAGAAGAGGCTCTTGAACGTCTGCTGCCCGATGCCGAACGCGGCGAACGCGACGATCTCGCCGACGATCAGCACCAGCACCGTGAAGACCACGGACTTGGCCGCGAGCATGCGCATCCGGTGCGGGCTGGCCAGCAGGGTGCTGCGGATCATGCCGGTGGAGTACTCGCTCGCGGTGACCAGCACGCCGAGCACGGCCACGCCCAGCTGGCCGAGCAGAATGCCGAAGTTCATGATCGTCGCGAGCGGGTCCTCCATGAGCGAGGCCTTGTCCGACGGACTGGCCTGGTCCCAGTTGTGCACCACCAGGAACGGGATCAGCCAACTGAAGAACAGGAACACGACGACGAGGCTGATCAGCGACCAGTAGGTCGAGCGGACCGAGCGCAGCTTGGTCCACTCGGCCAGCAGCAGCCGGCCGAAGTTCGCGTGGCCGGAACCCGCGCTGTTGGCCTGCAGCGCACCCGTCGTGAGGGGACTGCTAGCTGCCATGGTTGCCTCCCTGCGGCTGTCCCGGCGCGTATTGGCTGGGCACCGCCGGGGCCGGCTGCCCCGGGACTCCCGGCCCCGCGTGCGCGAACTCGCCCGCACCGCGGGTGAGCTCCATGAACGCCTCCTCCAGCGACGCGCGCTGCGGCGTGAGCTCGTGCAGCACCAGGCCCTTGGCCGCGGCGAGTTCGCCGATCTCGGCCGCGGTGGCGCCGTTGAGCAGCAGGACCCCGTCCTCGCTGCCCGGCGTGCTCTTCCACCCCTGCTCGGACGCCGCCGTACGCAGCCCGTCCGGCTGCGGCGTGCGCACCAGCACCGAGTTGTCGGAGAACTGCGCGATGAACTGGGCCACCGGCATGTCCGCCTGCAGCCGCCCGCGCCCGACCACCACGAGGTGGTCGGCGGTGACCGCCATCTCGTTCATCAGGTGCGAGGAGACCAGGATGGTGCGGCCCTCGGCGGCCAGTGCCTTCATCAGGCTCCGGATCCACACGATGCCCTCCGGGTCGAGCCCGTTGACCGGCTCGTCCAGGATCAGGATCTTGGGATCCGCCAGCAGTGCCGCCGCGATCCCCAGCCGCTGGCCCATGCCCAGCGAGAAGCCCTTGGTCCGCTTGCGCGCCACCGGCCCCAGCCCGACCAGCTCGAGCACCTGGCTCACCCGCTGCTTGGGCACACCCTGGGTCTGGGCCAGGTACAACAGGTGATGGAACGCGGTCCGCCCGCCGTGCACGGCCTTGGCCTCGAGCAGCGCGCCGACGTAGCGCAACGGGTCCGGAAGGTCCCGGTAGGGCTTGCCGTCGATCAGGGCGGTGCCGCTGGTCGGCCGGTCCAACCCGAGGATCAGGCGCATCGTCGTGCTCTTGCCCGCCCCGTTCGGCCCGAGGAATCCGGTGATCCGCCCCGGCTGAACGGTGAAGCTCAGATGATCGACCGCGGTGGTTTCACCGTACTTCTTGACGAGATCTCTGACTTCGATCATGTTTACCCCCTCTCGGCTCCCAAGGTACCCCGGCCCGATTCGGCCAAGCCATACTCCTCGGTACTCGTGAGGAAAACGAGACGGGAGCGGACCGCCGCGCGGTCCGCTCCCGTCCGGCCGGTTCAGGCTCAGGCGTCCTTCTTCTTGAACACCCACAGACCGGCCAGCAGCGCGACCGCCGCGTAGAGCATGTAGATGCCGAACCCGGCCCAGGCCCCGAACGCGGTGCCCACGTCGGCCGTGTGCTGGGTCGCCCAGACCTGGCTGCCCGCGTTGGCGGGCAGGTACTTGTCGACGTCGGCCTGCCAGCTGTCCGGCATGAAGTTCACGATGACCGTGACCACGAACAACAGCGCCACCCCGAGGGTGATCGTGCCGGCCGTGTGCCGCAGCGCCGCGCCGATGCCGAAGGCCAGCAGCGCCGCGCCGTCCAGGTACAGGCCGCCGCCGATGACCGCCTGCAGCGCGCCGTGCGAGCTCAGCGACAGGTGCACGCCCTTCTCCGCCCAGAAGTGCGTGCCGATCAGGAACGAGGCGAAGGAGATGACCTCTCCGACCACGAACGCGATCACGGCCACCACGACGAGCTTCGCGAAGAACACGTGCAGCCGGCGCGGCTGTGCGGACAGGCTGGTGCGGATCATGCCGGTGGCGTACTCGCTGGTGACCGCGAGCGCGCCGAAGACCACCATGACCAACTGGCCGAGCATGATGCCGAACATGCTGCGGGCCACCAGGTCCCGCCGCTCGAGCTGCGCAGCGGACAGGTTGGTGTGGCTGGCCTGCCCCCAGTTGCCCAGGGTGCTGATGCCCACGGCCACGATGATGGCCGCGGCCAGCGTCCAGACCGTCGAGCGGACCGAGCGGATCTTCGTCCACTCCGACGCCAGCGCGCCGCCGAAGCCGGCCCGGCCGCGGGCCGGCGGCAGGGGGGTGAGCCCGGCGAACGCCGAGGGGGTGTCGGTGACCGTGCTCATGCTCAGGCGCCCTTTCCGGCCGGGACCGCCGCGTGGTACTCCACCGCGTCCTTCGTCAGCTCCATGAACGCCTGCTCCAGCGAGGCCTGGATCGGGCTGAGCTCGTGCACCCGGATCCCGTTGTCGAAGGCCAGATCGCCGATGTCGACCATGCCCATCCTGGTCACCAGCAGCGCCTCGTCGCCGTCCGCGCGCACCGTGGCGCCCTTGTCGGTCAGCAGCGTGTTGAGCTTCGCCGTCTCCGGGGTCCTGACCCGGATGGAGAGCTCGGAGTTGTTGTCGATGAACTCCTGCACCGAGCAGTCGGCCACCAGCCGGCCGCGGCCGATCACGATCAGGTGGTCGGCGGTGTTCTCCATCTCGCTCATCAGGTGCGAGGAGACGAACACGGTCCGGCCCTCGGACGCCAGCGCCCGCATCAGGTTCCTGATCCAGAGGATGCCCTCCGGGTCCAGGCCGTTGACCGGCTCGTCGAACATCAGCACCTGCGGGTCGCCGAGCAGCGCGGAGGCGATGCCCAGGCGCTGGCCCATGCCGAGGGAGAAGCCCTTGGACCGCTTGCGCCCCACCGCGGACAGGCCCACCAGGGCGAGCACCTCCTCCACCCGGCGCTTGGGCAGGTTGTTCGTCTGGGCCAGGCACAGCAGGTGGTTGTAAGCGCTGCGGCCGCCGTGCACGGCCTTGGCGTCGAGCAGCGCGCCGACCTCGCGCATCGGGTGCGCGGTCCGCCCGAACGGCTTGCCGCCGACGGTCACCGTGCCGGACGTCGGGGCGTCGAGGCCCAGGATCATCCGCATCGTGGTCGACTTGCCGGCGCCGTTCGGGCCGAGGAAGCCGGTCACCTGTCCCGGCTTCACGGTGAAGCTCAGCTGGTCCACCGCCAGCCGGTCCCCGTATCTCTTGGTGAGGCCTACCGCCTCGATCATGGTGGGTTCTCTCCCGGTGCTCGCCTGGTCGCTCTTGCGGACTGTGCCACCTTAGACAGGGCCGTGCCTCGGCGTCGTCCGACTCCGGGATGGTCCCGGCGGCCGTCCGCTGCTACCTCAGACGGACGTGGCGATCAGCACCGGGGAAAGCCGTACGTGCGGCGGGAAAGTCCGTCCGGCGCCGAAATGCCGCCGAAACGGCGCTCGAACTTGCGCAAAGTCCTTTTAAATCGGCCGGGAGGCCGTACAATCGAGACCTCGAAGACGCTGAGCTCCGCTAAGCGCTGGCCGGGAACCTGTGCCGTCGTCATGACGGTGTGTGGGGGCAGCGGAAGCGCGCGGCCACGTCGTCGAGAGCCGCGCATGGCGCGGTTGTCGAGTATGCCGTCGGTTACGTGGTGGTCTCCGACGGCAGAATCGTGCAGGTCGGTAGCGGAGCTGCCCCGACCGTCCGGCACGAAGGAGCCCGGGTGGTGGACGGTAGTGGGTGCCTAACCACCCCCGGGCTCGCCGACCTCCTCCCCGCGCCCGGCGCCGCCCGCCCGCCCGTGGCCGCCGTTTCGCCGCCGCAGCGCCGCCGGGGAACCCAAGTGTTGACACCGGGCTCTAGGATTTCTCCTCGTACGCCGACGTAGGGTCGGCTACCCGGGCCGCCGTGCGGGCCGGGCACCGGGAGGGAACAAGGGCGTGGCTGAGCCCAGCGTGTTGGAGTTCGATCTGACGCGGGAGCGACTTGAGGATTTCCTCACGTCGGCGAACCAGCGGTCGCGGGCCGCGGCGTTCGGCGGGATCTACTTCCTCGCCGGTGTGGGGCTGATCGTCCTCGGCGACTCCACGGGCGACCGTCTCGCCTCCGGGCTCGGTGTCTTCGTCGCCGTGATCGCCGCGTTCCTCCTGCTCGGATCCTTCCGGATGCCGCAGGCGAGGGAGCGCACGATCGCCCGACTGGCCGGTCCGACCAGGATCCAGCTGAGCGAGTACGGCTTCGAATACAGCGGGACCACCATCGCCGAGCGGCTCGAATGGTCCCGGATCTGGCGCCTGCTCGACCGGCCGCGCTGCTGGGTCGTGATGACCAAGAACCCGGTGACCACCTATTTCATACCCAAGTCCGCCGTGCCCGACGAGCAGCGGGAGGCCTTCGCCGCCTGGCTCAAAGCCGGGGCCGGCCGGGCCTACAAGACCAGGGAGCGTTGATCGAGCCATGGCCACGCCCGTCACCCTCGAGTTCGAGCTGACCGACGACGAGATCGTCCGCGAGCTCGGCCTGCGCCGCGAACGGTCCAACAGCCTGCTGATCACAGTGGTGATGCTGGTCGGCGCGTTCGCCTGCTTCGCGCTCTACCAGTGGGACAGCCGGCCGCGGATGTACCTGCCCGCCCTGCTGCTGCTCGCCTACGCCCTCGGCACGCTCTTCTATGCGCTGGTCTTCCTGCCCCGCAAGGGCAAGGCGGAGGTGCGGCGGCTGGCCGGGACGGCGCGGGTGAAGTTCGCCGACGACGGCGTCCGTTACGGCGGCGAGCACACCACCAAGGGCTTCAGCTGGCCCAACGTCCGGGCGGTGCTCGAGCAGCCCGGCTCCTGGCTGGTGGTGACCAACCGCAAGGACACCGGCTACGTCATACCCAAGTCGGCCGTGGCCGAGGGGGAGGGCGAGGAGTTCGCCGGAGCACTCAGGGAATGGGCCGGCAAGCGTTACAAGATCAGGCGCCGGTAGCGCGCCGGTCCCGGTCGCCTCCGCGTAGTGCCCGCGGCGCCGGCCGGCCGGTGAACTGGTGGGAAATCGTTGTCCCATAAGCGGTGCGCCGACCGGGCAAGCCTGATATGAAGAGATGCGGCACTTCGCCGTGCCCTGCGCCACGTCCCGTCCCGCCGGCCCGACGACACTGTTGACCTGATGACCAGATCCGCGTTGCTCCTGCTGGCCGACTCCCGGTTTCCCGCGGGCGCGCACGCATACTCCGGCGGCCTCGAGTCGGCCGTCGCGGCCGGCCGGGTGCACGACGCCGCCACCCTGCACGAGTTCCTTCTCGGCCGCGTGCACACCGCGGCCTTGGTCGGCGCGTCCTTCGCGGCCGCGTCCTGGTTCAGCACCGACCCCGAGCCGCTGGCCGAGCTCGACTACGAATACGACGTGCGCCTGCTCTCGCCCACCCTGCGCCAAGGCTCCCGCCGCCTCGGCCGCCACCTGCTCCGCGCGGTCGCGGCGACCTGGCCGAGCCCGCGCCTCGACCTCGTCCGCGGCCTCGACCTGGCCGGCGCGCACCACCCGCTCGTGCTCGGCGCGGCCTGCGCCGCCGCCGAACTCACGGTGGACGACGCCGCGGCCTGCGCCGTCCACGGCATCCTCACGACGCCCGCGAGTGCCGCGGTCAAGCTGCTCGGCCTCGATCCGAACGAGGTCAGCGCCGTCCTGGCCCGGCTCGCCCCGACCGCGGACCGGATCGCCGTCAAAGCCGTCGCCCTGGCCCGGATGGCCCGGCTGCGGTCCGATCCCGGCATGCTGCCCGCGCTCGGCTCGCCGTTGCTCGACCTGACCGCGGAAGACCACGCCGGCTGGGAGGTGCGTCTGTTTGCCTCCTAAGTCGACCACGACCGGCAAACCTGCGCGGAGCAAGCCGTCCGCCGCCACCACGGTCGTCACGCCCATCACCGCAGCTCGCAGTGCCGTCTCATCCAGTGCCCTCGCCGCTGCGTCCGCCGTCACGCCCAACCGGATCTGCGTGCGCGTCGGCATCGGCGGACCGGTCGGAGCCGGCAAGACGACGCTCGTCGCAGCCGTCTGCCGGGTGCTGCGGGCCGAATACGCACTCGCCGTCGTCACCAACGAGCCGCAGACCCGCGAGGACGCCGACTACCTGCTCGGCGAAGGCGTGCTCGAACCCGAACGCGTCGTCGCCGTGCAGACCGGATGCAGCCCGCAAACGGCGATCCGCGAGGACATCGCGGCCAATCTCGACGCCGTCGAAGCCCTGGAGGCGGCCCTGCACCCGCTCGATCTGCTGCTGCTCGAGGCCGGCGGCGGCGACCTGACCGCCACCTTCAGCAGTGGCCTGATAGACCGGCAGATCTTCCTGCTCGACGCCGCCGCGGGCACCCGCTCGGCCCGCAAGGGCGGCCCCGGCGTGACCCGGGCGGACCTGCTCGTGGTCAACAAGACCGACCTCGCGGCGTCCGCCGGCACCGATCTGGAGGTCCTGCGCCGAGACGCCGGCGAACGCCGCGAGTCGCGCCCGACCCTGTTCACCTCGCTCGCCGAGCACCCGGACGCGCCGGCCGTCGCCGACTGGATCAGAGGCCTGATCGAGGAGCGGCGGACCGCGCTGGGGCGCGGATGAAGGCGCGCGCCCGGATCGTCGCCCGCGCGCAGCCGGACGGCACCACCCGCCTCGTCACGCTCGCCGGGGAGACCCCGCTGCTGCTGCGCCGCGCCCCCCATCCGGACGGCCTCGACACCGCCCGGGTGCACCTGCTCGGCGGCGCCTCCGGCCCGATCGGCGGAGACGACCTGGCCTACCGCGTCGACATCGGCCCCGGTGCCCGCGTGCAGGTGCGCAGCGTCGCCGCGAGCCTCGCCCTGCCCGGCCCCGGCGGCGCCCAGTCCACCCTCGCCTGCGACGTGCAGGTCGCCTCAGGCGGCAGCCTGGACTGGCGCCCCGAACCGGTGATCGCGGTCCGCGGGGCCAACCACTCCGCCCACGCCGAGCTCGACCTGGCCGAGGGCGCCGAGCTCTTCTGGCGCCAGGACGTCGTGCTCGGCCGGGAAGACGAGGAGAGCGGCTCCATCCGGTCCCGGCTGCGGATCCGGGTGTCCGGCCGCGTTGTGTTCGACCACGAATTCGCGCTGGGTCCGCGCTATCCCGGCTCGCTCGGCCCGGCCGGGTCGGCCGGCTACCACCGGCTGACCCTCACCGCCGAGCTCGCCCCGGACCAGCCCCGCCCCTCGATCCGGCTCGCCTTCAGCGGCCCCGGCCTGCCGGAGCTCTCGCACGCGTTCATGCCCGTGGAATGAGGAAGGCCAGGAACCTCACCCGGACCCCCACCCAGATCAGCGCCATGATCGCGAAGTCGTAGAGCGTGTTGAGAAGGAAGCCCTGGCGCCCGAAGACCAGCGGCGTCAGAAACACCACGAAACTCTGCGCCACGTAGACGTACAGCGAGCTGCGTCCGAACGGGATGATCACCTTGCCGATCGTCCGAGCCAGCGGCTTCTCGAACTTGCGCACGAGAAAGTAGGTGCCGGCGACGCTGATCGGCGCGGCCAGCGGACGCAGCACGCCGAGGCGGTTGTCGCCGAACAGGTCGGTGTAGGTGGCCGAGTGCGCGATCAGCCCGCGCTTGAACAGGAACAGCAGCCCGATCGCGTAGAGCACGATCGCGGCGCACATCAGCCCGCCGCGTAGCCGGCGGCGCCACGATGGCGAGAGCCGCGCCATCAGCCCCCGCAGGTCGTCCCAGTGGTAGCCGGCCGCCGCGCCGATGAAGAAGTACACGCCCCACTGCAGGAACGGCCGGTAGTACCCGGTGTTGATGTGCGTGGTCTCCCAATAGCCGAAGTAGGCCAGCACGAGGACCACCGGCCACAGCTTGCGCGAAAGCAGCCACACGATCGCGGGCGCGACCAGGAACATCGGCACGTAGTAGGTCAGGAAGTCGGCCCAGCCGTAGGTGTAGCTCAGGTTGAGCGAGTTCTCCAGCAGGTGGGGCCAGTCCGAACGTTGGTCGAGGCTGCCCTTCACCTGCGTGTGCCCGTGCCCGAGCGCCGTGCGGGCGATGAAGGTGAACAGCAGCGTCAGCGGCACCGCGACGATATAGAGCTGCGCCGCGCGCTTCCACGAGCTCAAGGTCATCTTGACGATGCCGTAGCGCTCGAGGTCGCGGCGGCGCAGCATGCCCACGAGCAGACCCGAGATCATGAAGAAGCCCTCGGCCTCGGACACGAGCAGCTCTCCGCGACCGTCGACCAGCCCGAGCAGCGACGGCACGTAGTTCAGATGGATCGCCGCCAGCACCCCGACGTAGTAGCCACGCATCAGGTCGAGCGTGACGAGGCGGGTGCGCTTCTTCTTGACTGGTGGTGCCGTGGTGGTGCCGGTAGCCACCGCGGGCTGCAACATCGTGGTCATGATCCCAGTCCCGCAAAGCGACCTTCGATCTTTCTTAAGATTCGGTGCGCTCGCAGAAACATTCAGGATCTTCCTGGCGCCTTTTCAGGTTTCTTCACCTGAAGCAGCGACAAGGCAACGCGGCGTGATCAATGGCCGCCCTTTTGTACCATTCAGGCGGATCCTGCGACGATCGGCGTCACGTGCGTCAGCGCGTTCGCGTCCTTGTCCTCGAGCACCATGTCGGCGTACCAGGCCATCTGGTCCTGGGAGAAGGTGTTCGGCAGGGTGATCGTGAGGTCCAGCACATCGAGGTCGGCAGGCGTACTCACCGGAGTCGCGCTCTTGCTCGGAGTCGCCGAGCTCTTCCCGCTCGCCTTGGGCTTCGCCGCGGTCGTGGCCTTCGGCTTCGCCGATGCCGATGCCTTCGCGGTCGCCTTCGCCGATCCGGTCGCCGTGGCGGTGGCGGTGGCGGTGGCGGTGGCGGTGCCTGTGGCCGGCGTCATCCCGTCGGAGTCCCCCGCCGCCCGGTAGATCACGTCGAAGTGCGCCGTGGCGCCCGGCTGGAGGGTGATCCGCGAGTGCGGCGTCGTCGCCCACCGCAGCGTCCACACGTACTGGCTCTTCCCGTGGGCCCGCCCGATGACGTTCACCCCCGGGTACCCGTCGAGCACGCAGGCGTTCGTGCCGTTGTTCGTCAGGTTGATCGGCTGCGTCACCGTCGCCGTCCCCGAGCGCTGCCCTGTGCTCATCGCGACGAAGGTCGCGGTGCAGGCCGCCACCCCCGGCGTGCTCTGGGCCGTGGCTAGGGACGCGACGGCGGCGTGGCCGGAACCAGAGCAGCTACTCACCGTGAACCCGGCCGCGACGACGCAGCTGACCGCGGTGACACGATTCCGCAAGAACCCCAAGGGAAGCCTCCACAGGTGTCGGTGTGGGTCGAGTTCCGTATGACTATGCCATCACCCGTCCCGTCCGTGCCGCCGGGGGAGGGGTAGAGGCCTGATCCGGGGCATGATCCGCCGTGCGGTCCGACTGCCCATGACATCAGGGCACGAACCGGCGTGCCGCTTCGTGGGTTGTGAGTTACTGTGGGACATCGCTTCGGCCTTCACGAGGGTTTCATGGGGGTCCGCTACTTCTGGGTGTGCTGCGAGAGAAAGCCCGGGGACCAGTCACCTGCGCGGATGAAAGAGGAGTAGGCGCGTGTACGAAAGCCACGCCGGGTTCCACGTCCCCGCCGACGAAGCGGCGGCGTTTCAGGAACAGGACCGCCTGCGCAGCGCCGTCGAGGCGCACGGCCCCCTGCCCCGGCCCCTCCGCTACGTCGCAGGCCTCGACGTCGCCTACGCCACCGACGAGTCCCGCGTCGCCGGCGCCGTGGTCGTGCTGGACTTGCGCACCCTCGAAGTCGTCGACTCCGCGACCGCCAAGCGCCCGGTCGAGTTCCCCTACATCCCCGGCCTGCTGGCCTACCGCGAGATCCCGGCCCTGCTCGACGCGCTCGCCCGCCTCACCGTCGTCCCCGAGATCCTCGTCTGCGACGGCTACGGCCTCGCCCACCCGCGCCGCTTCGGCCTGGCCTGCCACCTCGGCGTGCTCACCGGCATCCCCACCTTCGGCGTGGCCAAGACCCCCTTCATCGGCAGCTTCCAAGAGCCCGGCCGCGAACGCGGCGCCGTCAGCGACCTCCTCGCCCCGCCGGCCGCCCCCGGCGAGCCTGACGAGATCATCGGCCGCGTCCTGCGCACCCAGTCCGGCATCAAGCCCGTGTTCATCTCCGTCGGCCACCGCATCGGCCTCGACGAAGCCACCGGCCTGACCCTCCGCCTGGCCCCCTCGTCCCCGGGCTTCCGCCTCCCCGAGACCACCCGCCGCTCCGACCAGCTCTCCCGCCAAGCCCTCGCCGAAGCCGACAAGCAGTAGGCAGCCGAACGCCCCGGCCCGGCCGTACCGTCGCCACGCTCGCTACGTTCGTCCTGCTCCCCATGACCTAACCTGGTCAGGTGACGACGAGCACCGAGATCACCGCCCACACGATCCTCCCCGCCCACCGCGAGGACATCGAACTCAAGACCGCCGACGGCCTGACCCTGGTCGGTGAACTGGCCCTGCCGCCCGAAGGCCGCACCCCGGTGGCCACCCTCGTCACCCTCCACCCGCTGCCCACCCACGCCGGCATGATGGACAGCCACGTCTACCGCAAGGCCGCCTGGCGCCTCCCCGCCCTCGCCGACCTCGCCGTCCTGCGCTTCAACACCCGAGGCACCACCTCCGCCCGCGGCACGAGCGAGGGAGCGTTCGAAGAGGGCGTCGGCGAGCAGCACGACGTGGCCGCCGCCATCGACTTCGCCGACCACCGAGACCTGCCGAACCCCTGGCTGGTCGGCTGGTCCTTCGGCACGGAACTGACGCTCAAGTACGGTTGCGAGCCCCAGGTGAAGGGCGCGATCCTGCTCTCCCCGCCCCTGCACCGGGCCGGCGAAGCGGACATCCGCACGTGGGCCGACTCCGGCAAGCCGGTGAAGGTGCTGGTGCCCGAGTTCGACGACTACCTGCGCCCCGAAGAAGCGAAAGAGCGCTTCGCCACGCTGCTGACGAACGAAGCGTCCGTAGCGGCCGGCACGGAACTGATCCCCGTCCAAGGTGCGAAGCACCTGTGGGTGGGCGAGAAGTACGTCCGGATCGTCCTCGACGAGATCGTCCGTACCACCAACCCGGCCGCCGCCCCTCTGCCGGCGGAGTATGACGGCCGCTTCGGGCCCGCCGAGAAGTACGGCTCTCACCAGGCCTGATACAGCTACTGCCCCTGGTAGGGATTCTCCGGGCGCGGCTGCCGCTGCGCATAGTCGCCGGGCTGCTGCTGCGGGTACGCGCCCTGCTGCGGAACCTGCGGATAGGCGTTCTGCGGCTGTTGCGGCTGGTACTGGCCCTGTTGCGGATACTGCGGCTGGTATTGGCTGCCTTGCTGGGGGTACTGCGGCTGGTATTGACCTTGCTGGGGATACTGCGGCGCGTACTGGCCCTGTTGTGGGTACTGCGGCTGATATTGGCCTTGCTGTGGGTACTGCGGCTGGTGGGGGATCGGCTGCTGATTCCCCTGCGCGGGCGGCGCGTACTGCCCGCCCGGAGGCATCGGCGGATAGTACCCGTTGTCGCTGCCACCGCCGACGGGCCCGCGACTGCGCCGGCTGCCCCGCATAGCGAGGAAAAGCACGAGTCCGCCGATGACCACGATCGCGACGACGACCCCGCCGATCAGCCCGGCCGACGAGCTCGACGTCCCGCCGGCGGTCCCAGGATTCTGCTGTCCGCTACCGGTAGGAGCAGTCGCGTTGGGGGAAGCCGAAGCCGAGACTGCCGGCCCGCCGAGCGGATTGGCCGTGCTCGCCGGCTCGGCGGCACCGAGTGCCGCGAGGGGGTCGATGACGCCGTAGCCGACGTGGTCGTCGTACCGCTTGCCAGGCTTCGTCTCCTTGGTGACGACCTGGGCGGTGTTGTCGATGATCGCTGCCACGACCTGGCCCTGCGTCCAGGTGGGGTGCAGACTGATGATCAGCGCGGCCTCAGCGGCGACCATCGGCGAGGCCTGCGAGGATCCGCTGTTCTCGTTATACGAGCCGCCGATCATGCCGCCCTCGATGGACACGCCCGGGGCGGCGAGCGTCACGTCGGAGCCGTAGTGCGAATACTTGTCCATGTGGGAGGTCTGGTCGAGAGCGGCGACGTCGAGCACGCCCGGAACGTTCGCCGGGCATCCCGGCTGGTTTCCGCTCAGCGCGGTGTTGCCGGTTGCGGCCACCACGACGACGTTATGGCTCAGCGCGTAGTCGATGGCGTCCGTGGCGAGCTCGGAGCACCCACCGGGTGAGCCGTTCGAGATGTTGAGAACTCGCGCGCCGTGGTCCGTGGCGTACTTGATCCCAGCGTCGAGTGAGGCTTCAGATCCTCCCTCACCGCTACTCGGCATGACCTTGATGGGCATGATCTTGGCCTGGGGCGCGAGCCCGATGACGCCGGTCGTGCCGCCAGAACCCGTGTGTCCGTGGCCGGCGATCACCGTGGCGATCGAAGTCCCGTGCGATTCGCTGTAGTTGTCATCACGCGTGTCGGTGGTGGGGGAGTTCGAATCTATGAGGTTGACGCCCGGAACGAACGAACCCTGCAGGTCCGGCTGGCTCGGATCGACACCCGTGTCCAAGACCGCGACGACGACGCCCGCTCCTTGGGCGTTGAACTCGCTGCGAATCTTGGTGGCCTGGAGTGTGACGAGCGCCCACTCCTTGTCGGCGATCGCGTTGCCTGAGCCCGCCATGGCAGTTCCGGCCCCGGCCACCGTCAACGCGAGCGCTCCTGTGAGCGTGAGCGCTTGCCTTGTCAGACTCGAAAGCCTGACGGCGTTCCCCCTGTACATTGCCGCTCCCCTGCGCCTCAAGTCCGTCGTCATGGTCGATGCAGTGCTCTGTCCTGGAAAAAAAGCCGCTCTGCCGCGGATCACTGCCCCTGATAGGGGTTCCCGGGCGGCTGGACGTATCCATTGGCGCCGGGCTGCGGCTGGTAGGCACCGTTGCCTTGCGGAGACTGCTGCGGGTAGGGACCCGGTGCCTGGTAAGGACCCGGCTGCCGGTAAGAGATCGGCTGCTGATACGGACCCGGTTGCTGGTAGGGATTCGGCTGCTGGTACCCCTGCGGTGGCGGCGCATACTGCCCACCCTGAGGCATCGGCGGATAGTACCCATTCCCGCCGCCGCCGCTGCCCCCAGGCTGCCCTTGCCCGGCGCGGCGACTTGCCCGCGTGGCGAGGAACACCACCAGCCCGCCGACGACGACGATCGCGACGATGATCCCTGCAATGAGCCCGATCGAAGAACTCGACTTCCCGCCGTCACTCGCCGTGGCACTCGGATTCCCCGAGCCGACAGGTGTCGTCGCGTCGCTCGACGCAGTGGCCCCGGTACCGGCAGGCGCCGAGACCGCCGGCCCTCCGAGCGGGTTGGCGGTGCTGGCGGGCTCGGCAGCGCCAAGGGCCGCAAGGGGGTCGATGACGCCGTAGCCGACGTGAGAGTCGTAGCGCTTGCCGGGCTGCGATTCCTTCGCGACGGCTTGGGCGGTGTTGTCGATGATGGTTGAGACGACCTGGCCCTGCGTCCAGGTGGGGTGCAACCCACGGATCAGCGCGGCTTCCGCCGCGACGCATGGCGCGGCGAGCGAGGATCCGCTGTTCTCGCCGTACTTACCGCCTATCAGGCCGACCTCCATGTCCACGCCTGGCGCCGCGAGCGTCACGTCGGAGCCGTAGTGGGAGTACTTGTCCATGTGGTCGGTCTGGTCGATGGCCGCGACATCGAGCACACCGGGGACGTTCGCGGGACAGGACGAGACATTCGTGGTCAGCGCGTCATTGCCGGTTGCGGCAGCAACGACCACGTTGTGGCTCAGCGCGTAGTCGATGGCAGCAGTAGTCGCGCTCGGACAGGTCCCCGGCGAACCATTGGAGATATTGATGACCTGAGCCCCGTGGTCGACCGCGTAGCGAATCCCCGCCTGGAGAGACATGTCCGTCCCGCCGTTCTCCCCGATCACCACCGGCATGATCTTCGCCTGGTCCGCCAGCCCGACCATGCCGTACTGGCCGCCGTTGCCGTCGCTGTGTGCGTGGCCGGCGATAATCGTCGCGATCGATGTCCCGTGTGATTCGACGTAGTCGACATCGCTGGAGTCCATCGACGGGTTTTCCGGATTCGTGACGTTGGCGCCGACGACGAACGAACCCTGAAGGTCAGGCTGCTTGGGATCGACCCCCGAGTCGACCACCGCGACGACGACCCCGGCACCCCGGGCGCTGAACTCGCTGTGAACCTTGCCGTTCTGGAGCGTCGTCAGCGCCCATTCCTTGTCCGCGACCGGATTGTCCGACGCGAAGGCGATTCCAGCCCCGGCAAACGTCAGGGCGAGCGCTCCCACGAGTGCGAGCGCCCGCCCTGCTATCGCTGAAGCCTGACGATCATCCCGTGGCATCTGTCGCGTCCCCTGTACCGAAGTCCGTCATCGTGCGGTGCTCGGTACAGGCTAGCGTGCCACGCATTTCAAGGCATCGTCAGGATGCTGTTTTGCTCCGGCTCTTTACCGGCCCTGATACGGATTCCCAGGCTGCTGGCCGTATCCGCGGCCACCGGGCTGTGGCTGGTAGGAGCCCTGTGGCGGTGGGGGGAGTGGTTGCTGGTGAGGATTCGGCTGCTGGTACCCCTGTGGCGGCGGCGCATACTGCCCGCCCGGAGGTGTCGGCGGGTAATACCCGTACCCGCCACCACCGCCGTTGCCGCCTGGCCCCCCGGGCCCGCCAGGTCCGCCAGGTCCCCCGGCCCGGTTCTTCCGCGTTACGAGGAACAGCACCAGCCCACCGACGACGACGATCGCGACGATGATCCCGGCAATGAGCCCGACCGAAGAACTCGACTTCCCTCCGCTACTCGCGGAAGGATCCTGATTCTGGAACGCGGCAGGCGTGGTCGGGCCACTCGAAGCACCGGATGACGCGGCAGCCGAGGTCGAGACAGCCGGGCCCCCGAGCGGGTTCGCCGTACTGGCGGGCTCTTTGGCGCCAAGCGCGGCAAGCGGGTCGATGACCCCGTAGCCGACGTGGGAATCCACGCGCTTGCCGGCCTGCGTTTGGCCACTCGCAACCTGAAAGGTGTTGTCGATGATCACCGCGACGACCTGTCCCTCGGTCCAGGTGGGATGCAGCCCGATGATGAGCGCGGCCTCAGCGGCAACCCACGGCGCCGCGAGCGACGTTCCGCTGTTCTCCCCGTACTTACCGCCCGTCAGGCCCACCTCTATGTCGACGCCCGGCGCAGCCACGGAGACATCGTCGCCGTGGTAGGAATACGGATCCATATGACCGCTCTGGTCGATGGAGGCCACATCCAGTACTCCCGCGACCGATCCAGGACAGTCGTCCGCATCGCCCGACTCGGCCGTGTTGCCGGCAGCGACCACGACAACGGCGTTTCGCTGCAACGCGTAGTCGACCGCGTCGACCATCTGCTGATTGCAGGTGCCATCCTGGCCGAACGACGTACTGATGACACGCACGCCATGATCGGCCGCATACTTTATGCCCGCCTCAAGCGACGGCAGTTTCAGGCTGTCAGTCGTGTCAGAGATCTTGACCGGCATGACCTTTGCCTGATCGGCAAGACCGATCACTCCGACCTGAGCCCCATTGCTGTCGTGACCGTGGCCCGCCATGGCCGTCGCAATCGCCGTTCCATGCGATTCGCTCGTCGTGTCACCGGTGTCAGAAGTCGGGCTATCGGGATTGACCAGATTCACCCCGGGCACAAGCGTGCCCTGCAGATCAGGCTGACTCGCATCGACGCCGGAGTCGACATCCGCGATGACGACGCCGGTTCCCCGTGCATTGAACTTGCTGTGGATCGTGCCGCTCTGAAACGAATTGAGCGCCCACTCCTTGTCGGCGATCGGGTTGTCAGATGCGACAGCGGTCCCTGCCCCGGTAACAGTCAAGGCGAGCGCTCCCATGAGTGCGAGCGCCCGCCTTCGTATCTGCGAAGCCTGACGATGATCCCGTTGCATCTGTCCCGTCCCCTGTACGAAGCCGTCATCGTGGCGGTGCTTCGTACAGGCTAGCGTGTCGTGCCCTTTACGACGGCGACAGGATGCTGTTTCTCCTCGGCTCCTACCGGCCCTGGTACGGATTCCCCGGCTGCTGCCCGTACCCGCCGGCCGGAGGCTGCGGGGGCTGCTGCTGCGGCTGCTGCCCATAAGCACCCGGCTGTTGTTGCTGTTGCTGCTGCCC
Organism: Actinospica robiniae DSM 44927; assembly: GCF_000504285.1. Classification (NCBI taxonomy): domain Bacteria; kingdom Bacillati; phylum Actinomycetota; class Actinomycetes; order Catenulisporales; family Actinospicaceae; genus Actinospica; species Actinospica robiniae. The sequence goes on from NZ_KI632511.1 coordinate 6,764,887, forward strand.
GTACCCACCAGGCTGCTGCTGTTGCCCGTACCCGCCCCCGCCCTGCTGCGGCTGGTAAGCACCCTGCTGCGGAAGCTGCTGCTGGTAGGGATTCGGCTGCTGGTACCCCTGCGGAGGCGGCGCATACTGCCCACCCGGAGGCGTCGGCGGGTAATACCCGTTCCCGCCACCCCCGCCCCCGCCACCAGGCCCGCCCGGCCCGCCACGCCGATTCCGCCGCGTCACGAAGAACAGCACCAGCCCGCCAATCACAACGATCGCGACGACGATGCCGATGATGGGCCCGCTCGAAGAAGACTTCCCGCCCCCACTAGCCGTAGGAGGCTGATTCCCCGACCCCCCCGGCGCAGTCGCGCCGCCCGAAGCTCCCGTCGAAGCCCCCGTCGAAGCCCCACCCGACGCGGTTACCGCCGGCCCGCCAAGCGGATTAGCCGTGTTGCTGGGCGCGGCCGCACCAAGCGCGGCAAGCGGGTCGATGATGCCGTACCCGATGTGGTCGTCGTAACGGCTGCCAGCCTTCGACTGCTTGGCGACGACCTGAGCCGTGTTATCGATGATCGTTGAAACAACCTGCCCCGCGGTCCATGTGGGGTGCATTCCAATAATTAGTGCGGCCTCAGCCGAAACCCAGGGGGCGGCCTGAGAGGACCCACTGTTCTCGCCGTACTTACCGCCGATTAGGCCGCCTTCGATGTCGACGCCCGGCGCTGCAACTGTCACGTCGGAGCCGTAATGTGAGTTCTTGTCCATGCGGTTGCCTTGGTCGAAGGCAGCCACATCGATTACGCCCGGCACATTTCCCGGACACGACGAGGCGTTAGTTGAGGTGGCAGTATTTCCAGTCGCAGCCACAACGACGACACCGTGGCTAAGAGCGTAGTCCACCGCATCCGTCAAATCGGCTGGGCATGCCCCAGCCTGGGTGATCGAAATACTGATCACTTTTGCACCGTGATCGGCCGCGTACTTAAAGCCAGCATCGAGTGCCGGAGCGGTACTCGAGTCAACCGCCTCGACCTTGATTGGCATGATCTTCGCCTGGTCGGCGAGTCCGATCATGCCCGTCTGGCCACCGTTGCCGTCACTATGCGCGTGGCCTGCGATGACTGTGGCAATCGAGGTGCCGTGGGACTCTACGGTATCATCGTCGGAGAAATTGTTTGTCGGAGTCAATGGATTTACGAGATTCACGCCGTCCACCAACGAACCTTGGAGATCCGGCTGCTGCGGGTCGACGCCGCTATCAATCACGGCCACGACGACGCCGGAGCCTCGAGCACCATACTGGCTGTGGATCGTATTGCTCTTGAGCGTCTGAAGCGCCCACTCCTTGTCGGCGATCGGGTTGTCGGTGCCTGATGCCACGGCAGTTCCAGCCCCAGCAACAGTCAAGGCGAGCGCTCCCACGAGTGCGAGCGCTCGCCTTCCCGTCCTCGAAGCCTGACGATGTTCCCGCTGCATCTGCCGCTCCTCTGTACCCAAGCTCGTCGTCGTGGTCGATGCGGTGCTTGGTCCAGGCTAGCGTGCCCTGCTATTCGATGACACCGCCAGGAGGCGCCGCATTCTTGTACTTATCGCCGTACCAGTAGTCTTGGTCTTCCTTGAGCCAGGACGCGCGGTTGCCGCGTTCGTCCTTGCCACCGGCACCACCGGCACCGCGGCCCATGCCGCCCATCGCGCTGCCCATCTGCTGCTCAGGATTGGTGCCCTCACCTTCGCCAGCGGCTGCTGCCGCGGCAGCCGACTTGCCGCTAGCCCCGGAACCACTCCCCGCACCGCTACGCAGAGACGACGCCTGCGATCCGTATCCGGTGCCGCCGGCCTCTTCGCCGATCTCCCCGGCGCCGGCACCAGCCAGGCCCTTGCCTCCGGAGCCGATTCCGCCGCCTCCGACGCCACCCGAGCCTTCGAAGCTGTCTACGCCGCCGAGACCGCCAGCTCCGCCGATGCCGCCGGCCCCGAATCCAGCGGCGCCGCTTCCGAAGCTGCTACCGGTACCTCCGACACCGGAAAGACTGCCGCCTCCGGTCCCAGTGGTGCCACCGTAGCCGGAACCCCCGAGTCCGCTGATCCCGCCGCCTCCGCTCGTGCCGCCGTATCCCGAGCCGGTTCCGGTTCCGTTGCCGCCGTCGCCGATTCCGGATGTCACAGTGGTCGGCGAAGTGGGGCCAGGGATCGGCCCTGGCTGGTATATGCCGCCACTACCGCTTCCGCCGCCGGCAGATCCCGAACCGCTGCCGCTTCCGCCCCCGTAGCCGCCGTAACTGCCGCCGCCTCCGGAGCCGCTGCCGCCACCGCTGCTGCTGCCGCCGCCCTCGCCCGTGGGGCCCATGGACACCGGATACATGATGGGTGCTGCAATGGGTGCTCCGCTGGCGGTTCCGCCGCCGGAGCCGTTCCCGTTGCCGTTGCCATCTTTTCCGGAGCCGGGGTCCGAAGGGTCATCAGATTGGTGACCAAACTCCGCAGATTTTAGCTGCGACTGGGCCTGCGTGTAAGCCGAGGCCAGTTGCGTCATCACCTGTGTTGCGGCTTGCTTCTTGTTCTCGATGTCCTTCTTGGCGACCTCGGACGCGATGTTCGCCGTGCCGCCGCTGAAGAATCCGGCGATGACCCCGGTGACCGCGTTGCTGTCGACGTCAGCGAGCAACTGCTCTGCTTCGCTCGGCGGGCTTGGCATGTACTGCTGAGCCCACGTCAGGGAGCTGCCCGCGTAGTTCATCACCTGGCCGATGGTGTCCGCGTCAGTGGCATGTTGGTTCATCTGCTGAACCAACTTATTGGCCTGTTGGCTGAACTGATCGGCTGCTGCGCCTGACCACGAGGACTGAATGCCGGACAGCGTGGACTGCAGTTCCTGTGTCGCATCGGTGACCGACTGGCTGTGCTGCGTGTTGGTGTCGGCCTCGGACTGAATCGTCGATGGGCTGCCGGACTGGACGTAGTTGTACAGGTCCTGGTGCGACATGGATCCATAGTCGGTCATGTTGGCTCACTCCTTCGCCGACTCAGGTGGTGGGACTGTCGTTGCCAGACGACGAATCCGTGGCAGACGTGTACGTCTGGCCGGAGTCGCCTGAAGACGCGCTCGACGAATCAGTGGTGGTCGTCGAACTGTTCGAGCTTGTTGTACTGCCGGGAGTTGTATCAGGTACCGCTTGCGTGGGGTTCGCAGCGAATCCGCCGGACTTGCCCTCGTATTGCGCCGCGATCTGGTTGAACTGGTCGGTCAGCTGCTGCTCGGTCTCCGCGTAGTTCTTGCCGGCGGTGCCGAGGACGTTGGTCATGGTGTTGACGAGCTGAGTGATCTCCTCGAAGTTCGTCATCAGCGACTGCATCGACGTCTGGTACGCGCTGCCGAGCGACTGGGCTTCGGGGAAGTTCCCGAGGCCGGCGTTGCCCGAGCCGGCGACCGTGGCGCTCAGGCCGAGCGCGACGGACTGCGCGACCATGGAGTCCATGATGCCGAGCAGCTTGCTCTGGTACGTCTGCAGCGCCGAGATCTCGACGGCGTACGCCGCCCCCGCGGCCGCATCTAGCATCTTCCCGCCAGCCTTCCCCTCAGCCGATCTTCACAAGGCACTCATCCGTACTCTAGCGAACGCGGCGGTTGCGGGAACCCGGCGAGTCGCAGCACTCTGCGCCCCGTTCGTCGCCCCGCGACGCCGCTGAGAGTCGTTGCCCGGTATCTACTATGCCGTACCGGGCGGCTCCCGTCAGCACGCATGCGCGGGCCGAGCCGTGCGCTGGAGCTTCGGTGCTCCGTGCGCGGCCGAGACGGCGCCGTACGTGCGAGATCGCGCCAACGGTTCTTGCTTCAGGTACGTCTTCGTGCCCTGCGTACGCATCGGCGGGTGCTGTGAAATCCCCCGGGGCCCCCGCCGGGGCGACCGCGCCTGCTGAAGCGCCCCCTGCGTGCGCGTCAGTCGGCCGGCCGTACCCGGCGGGGCCCGTTGCTCCCCCTGGTCCGACCGATCGGGCCGCGCCCTTTTCCGGTGGTCTCTGCCTGGTCACGAGTCACGCGGTCCTGCGGCATCCCCAAGCCGCCGGACCGCGTGTCCTGCTTCTCTCCGGTGCGTCGGCCCTGGTTGCCCACTGTGCCGACGCTCCGTCACCCGCTCTACTCGGAACCGCCTGGAGTCCAGCCAACCACACGCCGCCGACGGAGACGAGGCGGAGCGGCGCTTTATGTGTGCCTGAACCTGACTTTTACCGGACTTTACCCTATTTTGTTTATCCGTCAACTTTTCGGGCGGACTCACATGGCGTCTTGACGCGGTTGTACGACCTCGCGGAAGAGATAGATCGCGCCGGCGGCGAGGGGGATGGCGAGCAGGGCGCCGACGACGCCGAGGAGGGCGACGCCGATCAGGGCGGCTATCACGGCGACCATCGGGGGGACGTCGACGGAGCGGGACATCACGCGCGGGTAGATGACGAAGTTCTCGAATTGCTGGTACGCGATGAAGAACAGACCGGCGATCAGGGCTTTGGTGGGCGATTCGAGGAAGACGACCAGGGTCACCAGGACGGCGCCGATCGTCGCTCCCACCAAGGGGATCAGGTCGGTGAGCGCTATGAGCAGCGCGAGCGGCAGCAGGAACTCCACCTGGAGCACCGTCAGCATGAGGAACGCGGCGAGGCCCGCCAGCGCCGCCACGATCATGGCGCCGTAGACGTAGCCGCCCATGCGCTCCAGTACGCCGTCGCTGAGCAGGGCGACGCGCGGGCGGCGGCTGCGCGGGACCAGGCCGAGCAGGGCCACCCGGATCGTGGGCAGGGAGCCGAGGAAGTAGATCGTCATGACGATGACGGTGAAGGTCTCGAAGACCGAGGTGATGACGAACTCGCCGAAGCCGAGGATGCTGCCCGCGATCACCTGCGCCGTGTCCGCGTCCGAGAACATCTTCTGCAGCCGGCCGACCACGTTGTACTTCTGGTCGAACCGCGCGATCTCGGCGTTGTGGCTCAGGTGCTCGAGCCGGTGCGGCATCGCCGCGATCAGGCCGCTGGTCTGGCTGGCCAGGGGCTGCGCGATGGCGGTGACGAACGCGGCCAGCAGCAGCATGCCGCCGCCCGCGACGACGAGCACCGCCAGGCCGCGGCGCATGCCGCGCCGGGTGAGCTTCTCCACCAGCGGGTTGAGGCCCACGGCGATCAGCAGCGCTATGAGGATCAGGATCAGCTCGGTGGTGACCGAGACCAGCGCCTCGGCCAGGTAGTAGCAGATGATCACACCGAGGCCGCCGACGAAGCCTATGTAGTACGGGTGCGAGCGGCGGAACGGCAGTCCGCGGCGCCTCGGCGAGGGCTGCTGTTCGCCGCCCGCGTCGGGTACCGGGGCCGGCTCCGTCTCGAGATCCATGGTCTTGAGCATAAACGGCGTCGTGGGACGCACGGCGCGGTTATCGCAAACGCGCGACGGCGGGATCCCCCAGGACCGGCATCGGGGCCGAGGCCGGAGCCTCGAGCCCCCCGCCGACCTTCCGGGGGATTCCCGCCGTCGCGCACACGCCGTGTCGTGCCGTGACCCGCCGCGTGCTTAGCGCTGGGCGCCGACCGAGTCCTCGACGGAGTCCTCCTGGCCGCCGCCCATCAGGCCGGCCAGGGCGCCGCCGGCGGCGCCGCCGGTGAGGGTCGCGAGCATCTCGCGCACGTTGTGCAGCTGCGCGTTGATGGAGTCGCGGCGGTGGGTCAGGGCGGCGAGCTCGCGCTCGGCCTCGGACCGGATGCGGTCCGTCTTGGCCCGGGCGTCGGCGATGATGTCGTCGGCCTGGCGCTGCGCGGTCTCGATGGTCTGGCGGGCGCGGCGCTCGGCGTCGGTGCGCATCTTCTCGGCCTCGAGCCGGATCTGCTCGGACCGGGTCTCGACCTCGGCCAGGTGCTTCTCGGCCTTGGCCTGACGGGCCGCGAGGTCGCGCTCGGACTGCTCGCGCCGCTTGGCCAGCTTGGTCTCGAAGTCGGTCGCGGCGGCCGCGGCCGACGCCCGGATCTCCTCGTAGTGCGCCTCGGCCTCGGCCCGCTTGGCCGCGGCGTCCTTGCCGGCCTCGGCGCGCGCCTGGTTGGCCTCCTCGTTGGCGCGCTCCTTGAGCCGCACGCCCTCGGCCTCGGCCTTGGCCTTGCACTCCTTGGCGTAGGTCTCGGCGTCGGCGCGCACCTGCCCGGCCGCCTGCTCGGCGAGCTCGCGGTGCTGGTCGGCGGCGCGGCGGGCCTCCTCGCGCAGGTCCTTGGCCTCCTCCTCGGCCAGGCGCAGGATCTTCTCGACCCGGGCGCCGAGGCCGGCGTAGGAGGGCTCGGAGTCGGACAGCTGGGCCTGCACGGACTGGTTCTCCAGGTGGAGCTCCTCGATCCGCTTCTCCAGCGCCGTGACCCGGGTGTGCGCGGTGTCTCGCTCCGCGGTCAGCTTCGTCACACGCTCGTTCGTCTGGGCGATGTCATAGCCCTTACGCACGACTTCGAGGCCGAGGGGAGAGGTGGTCTCGCTCATCTACTTTCCGTCTCTGACTTGACCGTCGAGGGATGTCGAATCTTTCGGCTGACCCGGCGGTACGGCTGTCGGCACTGTGGCTTGCTTGCGACGTACGTCGTGCGAAGTCTCGGGCAATCCTGTCAGATTTCCGTGTCTCGCGCGTACGCCTCTTGGCGATTGCGCCCGGCATCCGGCCTCGCGCGGCGGCGCTCGGGCGTGCTCACACTATCGGCAGATAGGTTTTTCGGCATCGGTCCGGTCCGCCGGACCGCGCGCATCGCCTCCTCGATGCCCGCGCGGACGCGCGTTCGTCACGATTTGCCGGTGCCGTCGGCACTCGGCTTGCTGTCGTTGAGCCCGGGCAGCGGGCCGGTGAGCGCGTCGAGCACGCCCTGGACCCGCGCCATCTCGTCGGTGATCGCGTCCCGGCGGCGGATCATCGCGTCCACCTCGCGCTGCGCCTCGGCCTTGGCCTTGTCCGCGTCCGAGCGGGCCTTGGAGACCAGCGCGTCCGCCGCCTTCTCGGCCGCGGTCTTGAGCGCGGAGGTCTCGGTCGCCGCCTCCTGGCGCAGCCGCTGCGCCTCCCGCTGCGAGGTGGCGACCTGCTCGGCCACGGTGTTGCGCAGCCGGTCCGCGCCGTCGTGGGCGTCCGCGAGGGTCTTGGCGGCCTCCCGCCGGGCGTCTTCGAGCTCCTTGCGGGCCTGGGCGACGAGCTCGTCGGCCTGCCGGGCCGAGTTCTGCAGGCCGTCCGCGGCCTTCCTGCGCGCCTCGCCGGTGGTCCGGTCGGCCAGCGACTGGGCGTCCGAGGTCAGCCGGTCCGCTTGCGCCCGCGTGTCGGTGAGCAGCTTGGTGGCCTCGGCCTGGGCCTTGTCGGTGATGCCCTCGGCGCTCGCCCGGATCCGGTCCACCTCGTCCCGGGCGGCGGCGGTGAGCTTGTCCGCCTCGGACCGGGCCTCCGCCTTGGTGTTCTCGGCGTTGGCGGCGGACGCCTGGCCGATCTTCGCAGCTTCCTGACGCGCGGTGGTGACGAGCTCGTCCGCCTCGCCGCCGGCCTTGGCGAGGGCCTCCATCGCCTGGCGGCGGGCGTCGGCGAGGACCTGCTCGGCCTGCTTGCGGGTCTCGTCGGCCTTCGTGCCGGCCTCGCGGGTGGTCTGCTCGGCCCGGTTGCGGGCCTGGTCGACCGTCTGGCTCGCCTTGGTCTGGGCGGCCTCGAGCACGCCGTCGGCGCTCGCCCGGATCGCAGTGACCTCGTCCCGGGCGGCCTGGATGGAGGCGGCGTTGGAACGGATGGTGTCCTTGGTCAGCTTCTCGGCCTCGGCCTTGGCCTTCGCGGCGAACGCGTCGGCCTCCTCGCGCTGGCGCGTGGTCTCGGCGAGCGTCTTGCCGCGCAACGCGTCGGTCTCGGCCTTGGCCTCCTCGCGCATCTGCGCGGCTTCGGCGGAGGACTTCTTGCGCAACGCGGTGGTCTCCACCATCGCGTCGTCGCGCAGCTTGGCCGCCTCGGCCCGGGCCTCGCCGAGCGCGCGCTCGCCGTCGGCGCGGGCGTCCGCGAGCGCCTTGTCAGCCTGCTGCTGGAGCGCGAGCGCGGCGTTGCCCGCCTCCGCCCGGACCGTCGCAGCCTCCTGCTGCGCCGACTCGATCAGGCCGGCCGCCTCGGTCCTCATCCTCTGCGCGTCGGCCTTCGCCTCGGCGCGCACGGCCGCGGCGGCCGCCTCGGCCTCGGCCTGCTTGGCCGCGATCTGCTCGTCCGTCTTGGCCCGCAGCGCGGCCAGCTCCTTGCGGGCGGCCTCGCGCAGCGCCTCGACGCCGGCCTCGGTGTCCAGCCGGAACTTCTCGGCCAGGTCGGCCGCGTCCTGGCGGATCTTGGCCGCGTCGGCCTCCGCCTCCGAACGCAGCGTGTTGGCCGCGGCGCGGGCGTCCTCGCTGGTCTTCTCGGCCTGCGCGGTGGCCTGCTCGCGCAGCTTGACGGCGGCCGAGTCGGCATCCGCGCGCAGCTTCTCGGCCTGGGCGGTGGCCTCGGCCACGAGCCGGGTGGCCTCGGCGCCGGCCGTCCCGCGGACGGCGGAGGCGTCCGCGGCGGCGGTATCAGTGATCTTCTTCGCCGCGGCGGTGGCCACGCCGTGCGCGCCGGAGGCCTCCTCGTGCAGCCGGCCGGCTTCGCCGTGCAGCCGCTCGGACTCGGCCTGGAAGTGCTCGGCCTCGGCCCGCAGCCGCTGGGTCTCGGCCTCGCGGCGCTCGAGGTCGGCGGCGGCCTCGGCGGTGAGGGTGTCGGCCGCGGCGCGCGCCTCGGCCACGAGCCGCTCGGCGCCGTTGGCCGCGTCGGCCAGGGCCTGGGCGGCCTCCTGGGCCGTGCGCGCGGCGGCGAGGTCGGCTTCCTTCTTGCTCTTCGCGGACTGCTCCGCCGCCTCCGCGCCGATCCGCTGGGCGGCGAGCTCGGCCGTCTCGCGGGCCTTCGCAGCGGCCTGCTCCGCCTCGGTGCGCAGCCGGGCGCCGGCCGCGGTGGCCTCCTGGGTGGCCTTCTCCGCCTGAGCCAGGGCCTTGTCGCGGGTCGCCTGCGCGGTCGCCCTCGCTTCGGCGATGACCTCGGCGGCGCGCGCCTCGGCCTCGGCGCGCATCCGGGCCACTTCGGCCTCAGTGCTCTGCCGCAGCCGGGTGGTGTCCGCCTCGGTCTGCTCGCGCAGCATCACCGCGGCGGTCTTGGTGGACTCGCGCAGCTGGGAGGTCTCCGCCTCGGCCTCGGCACGCAGCCGGGCGATCTCGGCCGCGGCCTGCGCCTCGTGCTTGGCGACGGCCTGCTGGGTCGCGGCGTGCATCGCGGCGGCGGCCTGCTCGGCCTCGGTCTGCACCCGGGTGGCCTCGGTCTGGGCCATGGTGAGCAGTTTCTGCGCGCTGGTGGACGCGGAGGCGTTCTGCTTCTCCGCGGCCTCGCGCAGCGCGGCGACCCGGCTCTCGCCCTCGACCACGCGGGCCCGGGCCTGGGCCAGCCCGGCCTCCGCCTCGGCCTGTGCCTGAGCCCTGACATGGGCGGCGTACTCCTGCGCCTGCCGCAGCTCGGCCTGCGCCTGCTCGCGCAGCTGGTGCATCTCGGTGGCGGCCTGCGCCCGGGCCTCGTCAATGGCCTGACGGCGCAGCACCTCGGCCTCCGAGCGCACCCGCTCGGCCCAGGCCACCGACTCGTTGACCTCGGCCTCGCCGCGCTGGCGGCGCTCGGCGAGCTCGGTCTCGAGCAGCATCCGCCGCTCGTTGACCTCGCTCTGCAGCCGCTGCGCCTCCTGCTGCGCGGCCGCGCGGACCTGGTCGGCCTGCTGCTGCGCGTTGCGCAGCATCTGGTCGACCCGGCCGGAGATGTTGTTGAACTGCGGGTGCAGGCCGCGGCGGAACTCGTGCAGCTTGGAGCGCAGCACCTCGATCTGGTAGGCGAGGTCCTCGGCGTGGTTGACCGCCTCGTCCCGCTCCTCGCGCAGCCGGTTGAGCTCGGCTTCCATCTCGTCGAGGTGCGCGTCGACCTCGTACCGGTTGTAGCTCAGCAGCTCCTGCTGCGGCGGCGGCGCCTGGGCCGGCGCCCCCTGCTGCCCTGGGTACTGGCTCGGGTACCCGCCGTTACCGGACTGGGCATGGTGGGGGCGTGAACCGTACCCGGTCCGTTCGTCCACGCGCCCGTATCCCATGAGTGCCTATGGTGTCAGATGACCGGGGTAGAGCTCTAGACGTCGCGGAAGCGTTCGATTTCACTCCGGTGACGATCTCGCAACGCACCGTTGCCGACGCCCAGGCCTTCTCCCGGTGCTAGACACAGTACCCCGACTTTGCCCTGGTGCAGATTCCGGTGGACGTCGTAGGCCGCCTGACCGGCTTGTTCGAGTCCGTAGGAGCGGGAGAGGGTGGGGTGGACCATGGCCTTGCACACCAGCCGGTTGGCCTCCCAGGCCTCGCGGTAGTTGGCGAAGTGCGAGCCGATCACCCTCTTGAGATTCATCCACAGATACCGGTTGTCGTACTCGTGCATGAACCCGCTGGTGGAGGCGCAGGTGACGATGGAGCCGCCGCGGCGGGCGACGTAGACCGAGGCGCCGAAGGTCTCCCGGCCGGGGTGTTCGAACACGATGTCCGGGTCCTCGCCGCCGGTCAGCTCCCGGATGCGCGCGCCGAAACGCTGCCACTCCTTGGGATCCTGGGTGACCGGGTCGGACCAGAACCGGAAGCCCTCGGCCTGCCGGTCGATCACGATCTCGGCGCCCATGGCCCGGCAGATCTCAGCCTTCTGCGGCGAGGAGACCACGCACACCGGTATCGCGCCGCCGTTGAGGGCGTACTGGGTCGCGTACGAGCCGAGCCCGCCGGAGGCGCCCCAGATAAGCACGACGTCGCCCTGCTTCATCCCGGCGCCGTTGCGCGAGACCAGCTGCCGGTACGCGGTGGAGTTGACCAGGCCCGGGCTCGCGGCCTCCTCCCAGGTCAGGTGCTCCGCCTTGGGCATCAGCTGGTTCGCCTTGACCAGGGCGATCTCGGCGAGGCCGCCGAAGTTGGTCTCGAAGCCCCAGATCCGCTGCTCCGGGTCGAGCATGGTGTCGCCGTGGCCGGCCGCGTCCTCGAGCTCGACCGACTGGCAGTGCGCGACGACCTGGTCGCCTGGCTTCCACTTGTTCACGCCGGCGCCCACGCGCAGCACCACGCCGGACAGGTCGGAGCCGAGGATGTGGTACGGCAGGTCGTGCCGTTTGGTGAGCTCGGAGAGCCGGCCGTACTTGCGCAGGAAGGCGAAGGTGGGCACGGGTTCGAAGATCGAGCTCCACACCGTGTTGTAGTTGATGGCGCTGGCCATCACGGCCACCAGCGCCTCGCCGGGGCCGAGCTCGGGCAGCGCGACCTCGTCGAGGTGCAGCGCCTTGCGCGGGTCCTTCTCCCGGGTCTCGAGCCCCTCGAACATTCCGGTCTCGTCCGCGTGCACGGTGACGGCGCGGTACGAGGCGGGCAGCGGGATGTGGGCGTAGTCCTCGGGTGTCGCTTCGCCGCTGAGCACGGCGTCGCGGATCTCGTTGATACTCATGGGGGTCGGCCTCCGAACGGATGGTCGCGTCGAGCGCGGCGGGGGAGGCGTCGGGGCCGTCCGCCGCTTAGCTACTTGCCGGTAACTATGCCGACCGAAGGCGTGCTTGGCTAGGGGCGCCGCCCACATTTCTGCGTTCGCCCCGTGACAACCTGCACTCTTGCGCCCGCCCGGGCGCCCGCTACCAGTCGCGCTACCGCTCGGCCGCCACCACGTACAGCCGCTGGGTGGCCCGGGTCAGCGCGACGTAGAGGGTGCGCAGGCCGGCCGGGGACTCCTCCGCGATGGCGTCCGGGTCGAGGACGACGGCGGCGTCGTACTCGAGGCCCTTCGCGTCGAGGTCGGTCAGCACCACCAAGCGCGGATGAGCCTCGGTGCGCTCGGCGAGGGCCGCGGCGACCTCGTCGAATCCGGCCAACGTGGTGATGACGCCGACGGTGCCCTCCACGCTCTCCAGCGCCGCGTCCACGGCCCGGCCGAGGTCGGTGAACTCCTCCGGCGGGAAGCCGGTCTTGCGCACCGCCTCGGGCAGCTGCACGTCCGGCATCGCACGGCGGGCGAAGCGGGCCGCGTACTCGTAGATCTCGGCCGAGTTGCGGTAGTTCGTGCGCAGTTCGTGACGGTGCCGCCGCTGGTCGCCGAGGGCGAGCTCCATCGCCTGCCGCGATTCCTCCGGGTCCGGCCACGAGGACTGCACCGGGTCTCCCACCACGGTCCAGGACGCGCGGCGGCCGAGCCGGCCGAGGGCGCGCCACTGCATCGGCGAGAGGTCCTGCGCCTCGTCCACGATGATGTGCGCGTACGTCTCCCGGCCGGCGTCCCGCTTGGCCGCGGGGTTGCGGTCCACCCAGGATGAGACCTCGAGCACAGCGCTGTCCGCGAACGGATCCTCCGGCTCGCGCTCGTCCACCGGGAGCGGGCCGAGCAGCTGGTCGAGCTCGGCCAGCAGCGGCACGTCCTCCACCGACCAGTCCCCGTCGGCCCAGGAGGCGGCCAGATCAGTGACCTGATCTCTCGTCAGGTCCGAGCCGGCCAGCGAACCGAGCACGGCCGGATCGGCAAGCCCGCGCAGCACTTCCGCGGGCGTGCGCAACGGCCACCACCGCTCGACGAAGGCCTCGAACTCAGTCCGGTCGCGCAGTTCGCGGTCGAAGTGCGCGCGCTCCGTGCGCCGCCGGTCCCGCAGGTCGCGCGGCAGCCGCTCCCACAGCGCCTCCAGCAGCGCCGTGGCCGCGTGCGCGCGCTGCACGTTCGGCTGCGGGCCCTGCTGGCCACGGCCGAGCACGATCGAACGCACGCGGTCCAGCGCGCGCCGGTCGAGCTGGATGATGTGGCCCTGGTAGCTCATGCGGATCTGCTCCGGCACGCCGGGCGGCGCACAGCGCGCGGCCCGCTCGATCACCGGCAGGATGTCCAGACCGCCCTTGGCCGCGGCCAGCGACGCCCGGTCGTGCCGCGTCGCGTACACGCCGTCGAGCAGCTCGCCGAGGGAACGCAGCGCCGCGGTGTGCTCGCCCAGCGAGGGCAGCACCTGCTCCACGTACGCGGTGAACACGCGCGACGGACCGACGATCAGCACGCCGCCGGACTCGAAGCGGCGTCGCTCGTTGAACAGCAGGTAGGCCGCGCGGTGCAGGGCCACGGCGGTCTTGCCGGTGCCGGGGCCGCCGGTGATCAGGGTCGCCCCGTCGCCGGGGGAGCGCACCGCGAGGTCCTGCTCGCGCTGGATGGTGGCGACGATGTCGTGCATCACCGTGCCGCGCTTGCGGGTCAGCGCCGCCATCAGCGCGCCGTCCCCGATCACGGTCAGCTCGGCGGCCAGCGGGTCCTCCGGTGCCAGCAGGTCGTCGTCCAGGCGGGTCACGCGGCGGCCGGCCGACTTGATGGTGCGGCGGCGGACCACGCCGCGCCGGTCCACCGGGGTGGCCTGGTAGAAGACGGCCGCGGCCGGGGCCCGCCAGTCCACCGTCAGCGGCTCGTACTCCTCGTCGCGCACGCCGAGCCGGCCGATGTACTGCACCTCGCGATCGGCGAAGTCGAGCCGGCCGAAGACCAGTCCCTCCTCCTCGGCCTCGAGCCGCTGCAGCCAGACGGCGGCCTGGTAGACGATCGAGTCCCGCTCCACCAGTCCGCCCTCGTGGCCGAACTGGGCCCGGCGGTGACCTTCGGCCTCGTAGGCGCGCGCCCGCGCACGCGTCGCTTCGAGCCGCTCGTACACCCGGTCGACGTGCGCCTGTTCGCGGCCGATCTCCGCGGCTGCGGGATCGGCGGGGTCCAGGTGCGGCTGCGGCTGCGGCAAGGAGATCCTCCGGGAAACGGGGGCGTGACGGAAAATGCCCGACCGAAGAGTCTACCGGGACGCGCCTCGGCGCACCTCACCGTACGTGCCGACCGCCGCCGCGGCAGCCCGGCTCAGCCCGAGGATTCGGCCGAACGCGCCTGTGCCACGGCCCGCTCGGCGGCCAGGCCGAGCGCCTGATGCTCCGTCCAGTGCTTGGTCACCGCGAACTTCGGGCCGTCCGCGCGGGTGACCAGCCAACCGCCCGACTTCGCCGCGACCGCGCAGTGCTCCCAGCGGAACAGGCCCATCCCGCCGCGCCCGTTGTCCGCCACGAGGCCCTTGTCGTAGAGGTAGACGCGGGACTCCTTGAGCGCGAGGCGGCCGAGCCGGGTGGCGGGGCGGTGCACCGAGAGGAGGTTGCCCAGGTTCTCCTGCATGGCCAGGATGCGCAGCTGGTTGGGCACCTTCTCGCCGGGCGCGAGGCCGCGAGGTCCGCCGAGGCCGGCGAGTTCGTCACTCATGGACCGGGGACTGTACCAGCTCGGTCAGGATGCCCTGGCAGTCCTTGGGGTGCAGGAAGTTGATCTGCGAGCCGAAGGTGCCGTGCCGCGGCTCCGGGTAGAGAGCGCGCACGCCGGTGCCGGTGACGGCGGCGGTCTCGGCCGCGACGTCCGCGGTGCCGAAGGCCACGTGGTGCACGCCCTCGCCGTGCGTCTCGAGGTACTTCGCGATCGGCGACTCCGGCCGGGTCGGTTCGAGCAGCTGCAGGTAGGTCGCGCCGCCGTCGTCAGTGCCGTTGATCCGCAGCATCGCCTCGCGCACGCCCTGTTGCTCGTTGACCTCTTCGTGGAATACCTCGAAGCCGTAGGTGCGGCGGTAGAACTCGATACTCGCCGCTATGTCGCGGCAGGCGATGCCGATGTGGTCTACGCGTGTGATCATCTTCAGGTGCCCTTCCGGACTTCGCCTCGTCTGGTGACGTGGGGATAGGGTCCCCGCCACCATGGTGTGGCGGAGATGACAGCTCTAGACACTACTGGCGAGTAGCTGATTCGGCGATAGTGTGAATCCACGTCCCCATACAGTCCATTCGATGGGAGTCCTCGCCATGACCACCTCCGTCATCGTCGCCGGAGCGCGCACCCCGATGGGCCGGCTGCTCGGCTCGCTCACCCCGTTCTCCGGGGCCGACCTCGGCGGGATCGCCATCAAGGCGGCGCTGGAGCGCGCCGGGATCTCCGGCGGGCAGGTCCAGTATGTGATCATGGGCCAGGTGCTGCAGGCCGGCGCCGGGCAGATGCCGGCCCGCCAGGCCGCGGTCAAGGCCGGGATCCCGATGAGCGTGCCTTCGCTGACCATCAACAAGGTGTGCCTGTCCGGACTGGACGCCATCGCGCTGGCCGATCAGCTGATCCGGGCCGGCGAGTTCGAGATCGTGGTGGCCGGCGGCCAGGAGTCGATGACCAACGCGCCGCACCTGCTGCCGAAGTCCCGCGAGGGCTACAAGTACGGCGCGGTCGAGATGCTCGACGCGATGGCCCACGACGGCCTGACCGACGCCTTCGAGCACATCGCCATGGGCGAGTCCACCGAGCACCACAACACCCGGCTCGGCCTGACCCGCGAGGAGCAGGACCTGATCGCCGCCAACTCGCACCAGCGCGCGGCCGCGGCGCAGAAGAACGGCGTGTTCGACGCCGAGATCGTGCCGGTGGCCATCCCGCAGCGCAAGGGCGAGCCGGTGGTCTTCGGCAAGGACGAGGGCATCCGGCCCGAGACCTCGGTGGAGAGCCTGGCGAAGCTGCGCCCGGCCTTCACCAAGGACGGCACGATCACGGCCGGCTCCGCCTCGCAGATCTCCGACGGCGCCGCCGCGGTGGTCGTGATGAGCAAGGCCAAGGCCGAGGAGCTGGGCCTGGCCTGGATCGCCGAGATCGGTGCGCACGGCAACGTGGCCGGGCCGGACAACTCGCTGCAGTCGCAGCCCTCGAACGCGATCCGGCACGCCCTGGCCAAGGAGGGCCTGGACGTCGGCGATCTCGACCTGATCGAGATCAACGAGGCCTTCGCCGCGGTGGCCGCGCAGTCGGCCAAGGACCTCGGCGTGGACTTCGACAAGATCAACGTCAACGGCGGGGCGATCGCGCTCGGCCACCCGATCGGCATGTCCGGCGCCCGGATCGTGCTGCACCTCGCGCTCGAGCTCGGCCGGCGCGGCGGCGGCGTGGGCGCGGCGGCGCTGTGCGGCGGCGGCGGGCAGGGCGACGCGCTGATCGTTCGGGTACCGTCGGCCTCGTGACCATCGATGTAGCCACGCTGCTCGGCCGCGCGCGGGAAGGCGACCCGCGCGCGGTCGCGCGGTTGATCTCCCAGGTCGAGAACGGCGCGCCGCAGCTGCGCGAGATCCTGGCGGCGCTCAGTGCGTACGCGGGTTCGGCGTATCTGGTCGGCCTGACCGGCTCGCCCGGCGTGGGCAAGTCCACCACCACGAACGCGCTGGTGGCCGAGTACCGGGCCCGGGGCAAGCGGGTCGGCGTGCTGGCGGTGGACCCGTCCTCGCCGTTCTCCGGCGGCGCGCTGCTCGGCGACCGGGTGCGGATGCAGGACCACGCCACCGACCCGGAGGTCTTCATCCGCTCGATGGCCTCGCGCGGCCACCTCGGCGGGCTGGCCGCGGCCACCCCGCAGGCGGCGCGGGTGCTCGAGGCGGCGGGCTGCGAGGTGATCCTGATCGAGACGGTCGGGGTGGGCCAGTCCGAGGTGGAGATCGCCTCGGCGGCGGACACCTCGGTGGTGCTGCTCGCGCCCGGCATGGGCGACGGCATCCAGGCGGCGAAGGCCGGGATCCTGGAGATCGGCGACGTCTACGTGGTGAACAAGGCCGACCGGGACGGCGCGGATGCCACCGCGCGCGAGCTCAACCACATGCTCGCGCTCGGCGAGCGGCGCAATCCGGGCGACTGGCGCCAGCCGATCGTCAAGACGGTCGCCGCGCGCAACGAGGGCGTGGTCGAGGTGGTCGAGGCGCTGGAGAAGCACCGCGCCTACCTGGCCGAGACCGGCGGGCTGCAGGCGCGCCGGGTGGCCCGGGCCGCCGCGGAGGTCGAGGCCATCGCGCTGGGAGTGCTGCGCACGCGCTACGGCTCGGTGCACAGCGAGAACGACTCCCCGCTGCGCCGCCTCGCCGAGCGGGTTGCGGCCGGGGAACTCGATCCGTTCACGGCGGCCGACGAACTGCTGGCCTGACGCGCCGGGACGTTCAGCTGCAGGCCGCTCGGCCGCTCGGCCGCAGCGCCGGAGCGCCGGAGCGTCAGCGGGCCTGTTCGGCCTCGGCCTCGGCGCACTCGACCTCTGCCCGGGCGTTGGCGCATCCGGTCGCCGGCGACTCGTCGAGCCGGTCGGCCACCTTGCGCTGGACGTCGAGCAGCATCTGCACCTGCTCCGGCGTGAGCAGGTCGAAGAACAACTCGCGCACGTCCTCGACGTGCTCGGGAGCGGCTTCGCGCAGCAGCGCCCAGCCCGCCTCGGTCAGTTCCGCCCACTGGCCGCGGCGGTCGTCAGGGCACTGCGTCCGCATGACCAGCCCGGCCTGCTCCATGCGGCCGATCTGGTGCGAGAGCCGGCTCTTGGACAGCTGGGTGCGCTGCGCGAGCTCGGTCATGCGCAGGCGGCGTTCGGCGGATTCCGAGACCTCGACCATGACCTGATAGTCCGTCATGCTCAGGCCGTAGCGTTCGTGCAGACGGTCCTCGAGGTGGGCGGGCAGCAGCCGCATCACCTTCAGCCAGCTGCGCCACACCGCCTGCTCGGTCTCGTCCAGCCAGCGGGGGGTAGTACTCATAGCTCCATGGTACTCGTCGGTAGTTTAAGCTTCAACAATGCCGGGGGCGGGCTCCACCGGGTCGGGCGCGAGGGCCTGGGCCGAGGAGCCGCGCGCCGGGCCGCTGAGCACGGTGGTCGGCTCCGGCAGCGCGGTCGGCACGGTGATCGTGTCCGGCTTCAAGCCGGCCGGCTCGGGCACGCCGAGCTCGCGCTCGGGCAGCATCTCCGCGAGCAGCGACTCGCTGTTGAGCTGCGCCTCGTAGGCCAGGCCGCCGCCGCGCAGCCCGAAAAGGCGCTTGGTCAGCAGCAGGTAGAGCACCGCGAGCACGTTCAGGGCGAAGGTGGCGATCTTGAACTTGGTCGCGTGCTCGGACAGCTCGTAGATCTCGACCGGCAGGAACAGCGCCGTGGCCACCGCCGCGAAGTACTCGCCCCAGCGCTTGGCCAGCCACAGGCCGACCGCCTCGATCGCCTCGATCAGCGCGTACACGCCCAGCGCCGCGGCCGCGGCGTCCAGGGTGGAGGCCTTATAGGTGAACAGCTTGCGTATCGTCGTGACCACGGACGAGTTGTCCAGGTCGTAGCCGTAGTGCTGGGCGGCGGGCTTGAATATGGTCAGGTTCCGCTCGAACAGGTCCTGCAGCGCGTGCTGGGAGTTGGAGAACTTCCACACCGCGAACGCGCCGAGCGCGACCAGGAAGAACCGGAAGACCCGCTCCACCGCGAGCAGCCGCATGATCAGCCGGGAGCGCAGGGCCTTGCCGCGCGGCGGGCGCGGCGCCTCGTCCGCCGGGCCGGTCGAGGTGGGCACATCCAGGACGAAATCCCCGCAGCGCAGGCAGCGCCATGCCGTCCCCAGTGCCGTGTCGGCCCGCACGAGAGCCCGAATATCGGGTTCCACAGGCTCGTAGAGCACATGACCGCTGCGTGAACAGCCCCTCCGGTTCCAGTCCATACGCCTTAGCCTAAACGGCTCGGCCGACAATGTGACGCGTCTAACCCCGCCCGTACCCCGACGCGTGGAAATCTTGCCGACCTGCCGTCGGTAAGCTTGCGTCCATGCGTACTCGCGATCTGTTCTCCCGCCTGTTCGTCCCGGTGTCCCTGGCCGAGGGCGTCTCCTTCCTGGTGCTGCTGTTCGTCGCCGTGCCGCTGCAGGTCTTCGGTCACCACCAGAAGCCCGTGCAGATCTTCGGCATGCTGCACGGCCTGCTGTTCGTCGCCTATGTGATGCTCGCCGCCTACGGCTACCTGCAGCGCAAGTGGACCCCCAAGCACCTGGTCTGGGTTCTGGTCATGGCAGTGCTCCCGACCGGCGCTTTCTTCGCCGAGCGCGCGGTCAAGAACGAGGCGCCGGCCGATGCGGCGCAACCGGTCGCCGCGTAGCGACGGCGTTTCGCATCTTGCATACCGGGACGGCTGTTCCGCGCCCCGGACAAGGTGGGAGACTCGGTAGCGCCGCGCCGATGCCGCCGAGACGACGTCGGGGCGCGTGAAGCGAGACGAACTTGCGAGAACGGAGTGATCCGCGATGCCTGCTCTGCGGTCCCGGACTTCGACCCACGGGCGCAACATGGCCGGTGCTCGCGCGCTATGGCGCGCCACCGGGATGACCGACGCCGACTTCGGCAAGCCGATCGTGGCGATCGCCAACTCCTTCACCCAGTTCGTACCCGGCCACGTGCACCTCAGAAACGTCGGCGAGATCGTGGCCGAGTCGGTGCACGAGGCGGGCGGCGTCGCCAAGGAGTTCAACACCATCGCCGTGGACGACGGCATCGCCATGGGCCACGGCGGCATGCTCTACTCGTTGCCCTCGCGCGAGCTGATCGCCGACGCGGTCGAGTACATGGTCAACGCGCACTGCGCGGACGTGCTGGTGTGCATCTCCAACTGCGACAAGATCACCCCGGGCATGCTCATGGCCGCGCTGCGGCTGAACATCCCGACCGTGTTCGTCTCCGGCGGCCCGATGGAGGCCGGCAAGGCGCACATCCGCGAGGGCGTGGCCTACGACAAGCTCGACCTGATCGACGCGATGTCCGCGGCCGCCGACGAGAAGGTCTCCGACGACACCCTGGGTACCATCGAGCGCTCGGCCTGTCCGACCTGCGGCTCCTGCTCCGGGATGTTCACCGCCAACTCGATGAACTGCCTGGTCGAGGCGCTCGGCCTGGGCCTGCCCGGCAACGGCTCGGTGCTGGCCACGCACGCCAAGCGCCGCGCGCTGTTCGAGCGGGCCGGCTCGCTGGCCGTGGAACTGGCCGGGCGCTACTACGGCCAGGACGACGAATCGGTGCTCCCGCGCTCCATCGCCACCCCGGCCGCGTTCAGCAACGCCATGGCCATGGACGTGGCCATGGGCGGGTCCACCAACACGGTGCTGCACCTGCTCGCGGCCGCGCAGGAGGCCGGCGTCGGCTTCGGGCTGAAGGAGATCGACGAGACCTCGCGCCGCGTCCCGTGCATCGTGAAGGTCGCGCCGAACAAGGCCTCGGCCGACAAGACGTATTACATGGAGGACGTGCACCGGGCCGGCGGCATCCCGGCCATCCTCGGCGAGCTCAGCCGAGCCGGCCTCCTGGACGAGGCCGTGCACGCGGTGCACGCGCCGAGCCTGACCGCCTGGCTGGACGAGTGGGACGTGCGCGGCGGGCAGCCGTCCGAGGCCGCGGTGGAGCTCTTCCACGCCGCGCCCGGCGGGGTGCGCACCACCGAGCCGTTCTCCACCGAGAACCGCTGGGACAAGCTGGACGTCGACGCCGCGGGCGGCTGCGTGCGCGACCTCGAGCACGCCTACACCAAGGACGGCGGCCTGGCCGTGCTCTGGGGCAACCTGGCCGCGGACGGCGCGGTGGTCAAGACCGCGGGCGTGGCCGAGGAGATCTGGAACTTCCGCGGCCCGGCCCGCGTGTTCGAGTCGCAGGAGCAGGCCGTCGAGGCGATCATGAACAACCGGATCGTCGCTGGCGACGTGGTGGTCATCCGCTACGAGGGACCCAAGGGCGGCCCGGGCATGCAGGAGATGCTCTACCCGACCGCGTTCCTCAAGGGCAAGGGCCTCGGCGCCAAGTGCGCGCTGATCACCGACGGCCGGTTCTCCGGCGGCACCTCGGGCCTGTCCATCGGCCACATCTCGCCCGAGGCCGCGGCCGGCGGCACGATCGCGCTGGTCGAGGAGGGCGACACGGTGGCCATCGACATCCGCACCCGCGCGCTCGAGCTCGAGGTCCCGGCCGAGGTGCTGGCCGAGCGCCGGGCCGCGATCGAGGCCGCGGGCGGCTTCCGGCCGAAGGAGCGCGACCGGCCGGTCTCGCTCGCGCTCAAGGCGTACGCGCTGCTGGCCACCTCGGCGGCCACCGGAGCGGTGCGCGACCGGGCCCTGCTCGAGGGCTAGGCCCGCCGCAGAGCAAGCAAACGGCTGGACGGGATTCGCACGTGCTCTCCTTCGACCCGGTGCAGCGGGCCTTCGAGCTCTGGCAGGAACGCTGGGGCGAGTCGAGCTCCATGCGAGCGGTGACCTCGCTGATGCGGGCGCACCAGTTGGTCCTCGCCGAGGTGGACGCGATAGTCAAGCCGTACGGCCTGACCTTCGCCCGCTACGAGGCGCTGGTGCTGCTCGTGTTCAGCCGCCAGGGCGCGCTGCCGCTGTCCAAGATCGGGGAGCGGCTGCAGGTACACCCGACGTCGGTGACGAACATCGTCGACCGGCTGGAGAAGTCGGGGCTGGTCACCCGCCGCCCCAATCCGCTCGACGGCCGCGGCGTCCTGGCCGAGATCACCGACGAGGGTCGCGAGATGGTCGAGCAGGCCACCACCGACCTGATGCGGGCCGATTTCGGCCTGGCCGCGCTCAGCTCGACGCAGCACGACAGCCTGTTCGACACGTTCAGGGTGCTGCGGCACTCGGCCGGCGACTTCGAGGACTGAGGCGGAGCCCTCAGGTGACCTTGCCGGTGGTCGAGTCGTAGGTGTAGGTGGCCGAGCACTTCTTGTCCTCCGCCTCGGCGGTGTTCCAGACACAGATCTTCTCGCTGAGCGTCCAGGCGCCCCAGAAGAAGCAGCTGCCGCACGGATAATCCGAGTTCGTGTTGCCGTTCGACGCCGTGAAGGTCTGAGTGGTCGGACCGCTCGTGACGGACGAGGTCTGCGTCACCGATTCTTCGCAGCCCGCCGGGTTCCCAGCCGAGACGGTGGCCTTGAAGAACGAACTGCCGTACTCGAGCCAGCCTTCGCAGTTGTCCACGGTGACGGTGGATCCGCTCACGTAGCCCGAATCGCCGCCGGGGCCGGAGGGGCCGGTGGTCTTCGTTCCGCCGCCGGAGCTCGGCGCGGTCGTCTTCGTCGTCCCGCCTCCGCCGGAGCCGCCACTGCCCGAGCCGCCGCTACCGGAACCGCCTCCGGTCGAGCCGCCGGTGCCCGTGGTCGTGCTCTTCTTCGGCGCGGCGGACGAGCTCTTGGCCGACGGCGACGGCTTCGTCGAGGCTTCGGGTGAGCCCGAGCTCCTGGCAGTGGCGGTGTCTGACACGCCGGAGGCGGACGCTGCGCCGGTGGTGACGATCTTGGAGCCGTCGTTGCCGCCTGACGCGCTGTTATTGGTCCAGGGGGCTATCGCGAAGAGGGTTCCCGTCGTGCCGCCGAGCACGAGCAGCAGGGGCAGCAGGAGCGTCAGGGTTTTACGCGAGCGGCGGGGCCGACGTGGGCCGATCGGGCTCGGCCCGGGTATGACCTCGAGCGGGGCCGGGTTCTTGGGCGGGATCGGCTCGGTCTCGGCTTGTGCGCTGGCATCGACGTCCGCCTCGACATCTGCCTCGGCGTTCGCGTTCTCGGCGGCGGGCTGCGGCTCGGGCGGCACCGGCGTCGGCAGCTGCCCCAGCTCGCCGATCCACGACGACTCCAGCTCCGTCCCGTCGAACTCCGCGACCGGGGCCGCCGCGGCGAAGGCGCGGCGCTCGGCTATCCGCCCCGCCGTGACCCGCGGCCAGGCGACCGGGCCGGGCAGGGTGTTGGCGGAAGCGAAGGAGACCAGTTCCGCGGCGCTCGGGCGGTCAGCCGGGTCTTTGGCCAGGCAGGACTCCACGAGCGCGGCGAGCGCCGGGTCGGCAGCCTGAAGCGCGGAGAGGTCGGGGTCCTGATGCACGATCCGGTAGAACACGTCGTGGCCGGACCCCTCGCCGAAGGGCGGCAGGCCGGCGGCGGCGAAGGACAGGACGCCGCCGAGGGAGAAGACGTCCACCGCGGGCGTCAGCGTGCGCTGAGCCTTGGCCTGCTCGGGCGCCATGAAGGCTGGAGTGCCCACGGCCACGCCCGTCGCCGTGACCGCGCTCTGATCCGCAGCGCGTGCGACGCCGAAGTCGATCAGCGTCACGCCGGAGTGGGTGAGCATGACGTTGGAGGGCTTGAGATCGCGGTGCATCATCGACAGGCTGTGCACGACGCGGAGGCGGTCGGCGAGCTCGCGCAGCAGCAGCCACAGCGACGGCCCGGGCAGTGAGCCGCCCTCGAGGTACACGGCTTCGTGCAGCGTGACGCCCGGGATGTATTCCGTGGCGAACCACGGCGGCCGCGCCGTCCGGTCCGCGGCGAGCAGCCGGGCGCTCACCCCGGCGGGCAGCCGGGCCTGGTTGTCGAGCTCCTGGCTGAAGTGCCGCAGGAAGTTCTGGTCCGCCGCGAGGTACGGCAGTACCCGCTTGACCGCCGTGTACCCGGTGGGCGCGAGGCCCAGGTAGACCCGCCCCATGCCGCCGGATCCGAGCACGGCGCGCAGCGGGAACGCCCCGATCTTGCGCGGGTCCTCGGGCGCCAGCGGCTGTGCGCCGACCTGGCCGAACGGTAGGGCATCAGGGTCCTGAGCAGTCACGACCGGAGGCTATCAAAACCCTGCGGGGAGCGGTCCCGGCGTCAGTCCTCGGCCGGGCGGGCTGGAAAACGGGCGGAGTCGATCACGACCGCGTCGAAGGGCTCTGGCAGCCGGAGCGGAGTGCCGAACTCGACGGCGCTCTCGGCGGTGTAGCGTTTTCCGTTGGGACCGGTGAAGACCGTCACGGTGGGACCGGACTCGGCATACGGATCGATGAGCAGGTACACCGGGACGAGACCTTTGGCATAGGCCTTGTACTTGCGCCCCCATTTGCGGTCGTCGTTGCCGTTGCTCGGTGAGGTGACCTCGACCACGAGCAGGGCCTGCCCGGACGGATTCTGCGTCGCCATCAGATCGGACCGGGGGACCGACAAAGGCAGGACCGTAAGGTCCGGCTGGGGGCAGTTCGACGCGTCAACGGAGAGCTCCAGCTTCTCCACGACCGCCCAGTCCTCCGGGATGTGCGGCAGCAACTGCCTCAGAACCGATTGCACGAGCACGAGATGGATGTTGCGCGCCATCGGCGACACGATGATTTCCCCCCCGAGGATCTCCACTTTGCTGTGGTCGCCGAGTACGTCCTCGATGGCGGCGCGCTTCGCGGCCAGGTCGCCGTCGAGTGCATCCGCCGGTCGCCCCGAAAGTGTCACTGTCATACCTCTGAGTGTGGAAGTAGTCACATCTCGTGATCAACCCGATCTCGCATTTCCACTCTATCGAGTGATCAAGGGCCCGACCAGGAACTCTCGCCGGCGTAGCGTGGCGCCGTCGACAGTTACTAGGACGTCCTAGTACTTTGTACGTATGAGCAGAGAGCGGTGGCAGGCGGCGTACGACGCCGCTCCGAAGACCGACCGGGACACCACGACCATCAGCGGCGAGCCGACCGAACCGGTGTACGGGCCGGCGGACGACGAGCAGGCCGCGGCGACCCCGGCCTTCGACCGGATCGGCTGGCCGGGGCAGTTCCCCTACACCCGCGGGCTGCACCCGACCGGGTACCGCGGGCGGCCGTGGACGATAAGGCAGTTCGCGGGCTTCGGCAGCGCGGCGGACACGAACGAGCGGTTCCGGGCGATCCTGGCCGCCGGCGGCGGCGGGCTCTCGGTGGCCTTCGACATGCCGACGCTGATGGGGCGCGACTCGGACGAGTCGCGGTCGCTCGGCGAGGTCGGGCACTGCGGCGTGGCCATCGACTCGGCCGCCGACATGGACGTGCTCTTCCGCGGGATCCCGCTGGGGGAGGTGACCACCTCGATGACCATCAGCGGACCGGCCGTGCCGGTGTTCTGCATGTACGTGGTGGCCGCGGAGCGGCAGGGGGTCGCGCCGTCCGTGCTCAACGGCACCCTGCAGACCGACATCTTCAAGGAGTACATCGCGCAGAAGGAGTGGCTCTTCCCGCCCGAGCCGCACCTGCGCCTGATCGGCGACCTGATGGAGCACTGCGCCCGCGAGATCCCGGCCTACAAGCCGCTCTCGGTCTCCGGCTACCACATCCGCGAGGCCGGCTCGACGGCCGCGCAGGAGCTGGCCTACACGCTGGCGGACGGATTCGGCTACGTCGAGCTGGGCCTCGACCGCGGGCTCGACATCGACGTGTTCGCGCCGGGGCTCTCCTTCTTCTTCGACGCGCACATCGACTTCTTCGAGGAGATCGCCAAGTTCCGCGCGGCCCGCCGGATCTGGGCGCGCTGGCTGCGCGACGTCTACGGCGCCAAGACGGCCAAGGCGCAGTGGCTGCGCTTCCACACCCAGACGGCGGGCGTCTCGCTCACCGCGCAGCAGCCGGAGAACAACATCGTGCGCACGGCGATCGAGGCGCTGGCCGCCGTGCTGGGCGGCACCAACTCGCTGCACACCAACGCGCTCGACGAGGTGCTGGCGCTGCCCTCGGCCAAGGCGGCCGAGATCGCGCTGCGCACCCAGCAGGTGATCCTCGAGGAGACCGGCGCGGCCAACGTGGCCGACCCGCTCGGCGGGTCCTGGTACATCGAGGCGCTCACCGACCGGATCGAGGCGCAGGCCGAGGAGATCTTCCAGCGGATCAAGGACCTCGGCGGCGACGGCAGCATCACCGCGGGCCTGCTGCGCGGCATCGACGAGGGCTACTTCACCGGGGAGATCGCCGAGGCCTCCTTCCGCTACCAGCGGGCGGTGGAGAAGGGCGAGAAGCGCGTCGTCGGGGTCAACGCGCACACCGAGTCGATCGAGGAGCCGCTGGAGATCCTGCGGGTCTCGCACGAGGTCGAGCTCGCGCAGAACCGGGAGCTCGGCGCCCGGCGGGCGGCTCGGGACAACGCGAAGGTGCAGGCCACGCTGGCCGAGCTCAAGCGCGGCGCGGAGACCGAGGGCGAGAACCTGATCCAGCCGATGCTGGAGGCGGTGCGGGCCGAGGCCACGCTGGGCGAGATCTGCGGCGTGCTCAAGGACGTGTTCGGCACGTATACGGAGCCTGCGCGCTTCTGACGCGGCGTCGGAACGGCACGGAGGGCGGCTCGAACGAGCCGCCCTCCGTCATGAGCCCGCGAGGTCAGGGCCGCCCAGGCCAGCGGCTGTACTCCCGCAGCCGGGTCACGTCGAAGAACGCGATGACCAGCGCGAGCACCGCGCCGATGAGGTCCACCACGGAGCTGAGCTGGTACCGGCTGACGGCCTCCTTGATCACCCCGTGATCGAGCCGGTTGGTGACGGCCAGGAGAAGAGACAGAGTTGCCGTGACGCTCGGCGGTACACGCCAATGGATGCGACGAGTCCAGGACGGCGTGCCCTTGGGCACGGGCGGCCAGTACGCCGGAATCCCCATGGTGCGGAACGACGCGTTCGTGCTCTGCATCGGGTGTGGCGCCACGCCGGGCAGCTTGGCCACGTAGAGGCGCACGCGGTTCCAGATCAGGCCCGGTGCGCAGAGCGCGATGACGGACAAGAAACCCAGGGCGGCGAAGCTGTTCGAGGTGTGGATCGCGGCGTTCCACTGGTCCCGGGTCGTCGTCGGGGAGACGAGCAGGGCGTGCAGGTGCATGTTCTCGAAACCGAAGAAGATCAGGACGCCGGCCAGGACGAGCCGGCAGGCCACCTGGGCCAGGATCAGCCGGAAGGCGATCGGCCAGGTGATCTTCGCCGCCGCTCGCGCCTGGGTCTGCTGCTGCCGCTCGAGCCGCGCGGCCTGCTGCGGTGTGCGTTTCCGCGGCACGCCGGCCTTCGGTACCCCGCCCCGCTGCGTCGGCACCGCCCAGGGATCCCCGGGCGCCGCCTTCGCCGCCTCCGAGGTCCCCACTGGCTCCTTCGTCGGCCCAGCACTCATTACCGAATCCCCTCCAGACGGATCACGCTCATCGTGCAGCGAGCGCACTATATCCGGGGCGGGGATGGCGGCAATAGTCGAATATGCGGGCTCAGCCGCCCAGGTAGCGCTGCAGCGCCTCCCGGGCCCGCGCGCTCGACGCCGCGGCGTCGGCCAGGCCCTTGGCCAACGCGGTGATCCACTCGTCCAGGCCCACCTGCTGCCGGGAGAGCACCACGCCGCGCACCTCCTTGCAGACCTCGCCGACCGGACGCCCCCGGTCCATCCGCAGGCCGAGCCGCGTCTCGCCGAGAGCGACGTCGAGCGAGGTGACGGTGCCCTCGCGGCCCGCCACCCGGTCGGCCATGCTGCGCTTGCGCTCGACCTGCACCGCACCCGGAGGCAGCGACTCGACCAGGTTGACCGAGAGCACCTTCGCGTACACGTCGAGGTCGGCGCTGTCCTGCCGCAGCGCGGCGGCCAGCAGCTCGACGTCCATTCCGGCGGAGCCGCTCGTCGGCTCCAGATCTGCACCCATGCCGACCATGCTCTCAGTTGTCGAGGGACAGCACCATGGTGGGCCGGTCGATCACGTGGTCACCGCGCAGCGGGCGCACGGCCGTGCCGATCGCGAAGAACTCCGTGGTGTGCCCGCCCCAGGTGTGCGAGTGCTGGCGCAGCTGCACGCCCACGATGCCCTCGGCGTGCAGGGCCTCGGCCTCCGCCTGCATCCGGCTCATGGCCAGCTCGCGCGCGTCGTACAGCGCCTGGGTGAACTGCGGGATCTCCACGTTGCGGCCCATGTTGCCGAAGACCTGGCCCATCCGCTGGTGCGCGATGTGATAGACGCACGAGCCCATCACCATGTCCAGCGGGGCGTAGCCGGCCCGGATCAGGGTCCAGAAGTCCTGGCCGCTCAGGTCCGAGGTGAACGGCTTGCCCTTGTTGTTGCGCCAGCCGTGCGCGTGGTCGCCGTGGTCGGCGCCGTCCGCCTTCACCGCCGTGCCGATGGCGATGAACTCGGCGATGTCCGCGCCGAACTCCTTGAACTCCACCTCGAGCCGCACGCCCACGATGCCGTCCGCGCCGAGCGCGCTGGCCTCGGCCTCCATCCGGCTCATGGCCAGTTCGCGGGCGTGGTACATGGCCTGGGACAGGGTGTCGAGCTCCTGGTTCTTCGACCACCGGCCGAGCTGGATGCCCACGTGGTAGATGGACGAGCCCAGCACCAGCCCGAGCGGGCGGAACCCGGCCTCGCGCACCAGCAGGAACTCGTTCACGGTCAGGTCTGAGGTGAAGATCCCGCCCTTGCCCGGTTGCAGCTGCGCCAGCCGGCGCATCGCGTCCTCGGGCACACCCTCATCATGCAGGGCCTTCTCGGTGCTCTGATCGGACATCTCACAAACCCGTCTTCTGATAGTCGAGGCGCATGATGGTCAATGCCTGGGGGGCCGGCTCCCGGTGGGTCCGGTCGAATCGGGCGACGCTGGTGCCGAGCAGGAACGCCTCGGCGATGTGGTCGCGCTGTCCCTCGTAGCCGGGGCACTCGCGCTCGCCGATGCGCAGATCGACCTCGTCCACCACCACTCCGTCGCCGCCGTGCTGGCGGGCGTCCTTGAGCAGCTGGTTGCGCGCGTCGTGGCGGGCGTTGTTGATCAGCTGGGTGTAGCCCGGCACCTCCTGGTTGCCGGCCCAGCGGCTGAGCGCGGCGCGGGTGCGGTAGTCGTCGTGCCGGGAGGCGATGGAGATGCCCATGGCCAGCCCGGTCGGCACGTACCCGGCGTGGATCAGCTTCGCGAACTCCTGGCCGGTCACGTGCGAGGTGAACGGCTCGCGCGGCCGGACCCTGCCCCGGGCCCGCACGGCGGTGCCGAGCGCGGTGAACTCGAGGCCGCCGGCGACGAACCGGCGCACCTTGAGCGACGCGCCGACGATGCCGTCGCCGCCCAGCGCCCTGCACTCGGCCACGGCCCGGCCGAGCGCGGTGCGCCGGGCGGCGTACATCGCCTGGACCAGAGCACTGAACGGAGCCCAGGCCCGGGACGAGACATCGGTGGCCATGTTCTGACCCAGATAGCCGCTCCAGGCACCCGAACAGCCGTATCCGCCCTGATAGCCGATTTGGAACACGGCGGTGCCCAGTACCTGTCCGACGGGGTCGAAACCCACGCCGAGAATCGCGTTGAATTCCTGTGTGCTCAAGGCGGAACCCCAGGTTGAGCTGCCCTGGATCGTCCGCATGCGGTCCCGTGCGGCTTCGGGAAGCTCGGCTTCCCAGCTTGTCGCCATAGCCCCTCCGGCTCTCCTCGCTCGTGGAACGGAGGTTATCTCCCGTCGCCCAGGGTATTGCATGGGGCGTGTTCGGCGAATAAAGGGAGTGCTGATTCTCATGCCTCGCCCATGGCCCGGTTCTTGGCGGCCGCTCGGTCTGAGCTACGACGGACAGGGCGTCAACGCGGCCCTGTGGGCGGCCGGTGCCGCCGGGGTGGATCTGTGCCTGTTCGGGGAGGACGGCGCGGAGGAACGGGTGGCTCTGACCGAGTCCACCTTCCACGTCTGGCACGGCTATCTGCCCGGCATCGGCCCGGGTCAGCGCTACGGCTTCCGCGTGCACGGGCCCTGGGAGCCCGGCAGCGGCCGGCGCTGGAACCCGGAGAAGCTGCTGCTCGACCCGTACACCCGGGCGATCGACGGCGACTTCACCCTGCACGAGGCCACCTTCGGGCATCTGCCCGGGGACTCGGCGCCGTTCATGCCCAAGGGCGTGGTGGTGGACGAGAGCGTGCGGGTGGACACCGGTCCGCGGCCGATGATCCCGTTCGCCGAGAGCGTCATCTACGAGGCGAACGTGCGCGGGCTGACCATGCGTCACCCGGACGTGCCCGAGGACCTGCGCGGCACCTACGCCGGCCTGGCCCACCCGGCCGTGATCGACCACCTGGTCAAGCTGGGCATCACCGCGGTCGAACTCCTCCCGGTGCACCACTTCATCTCCGAGCCGCACCTGATCGAACAGGGCCGGGTCAACTCATGGGGTTACAACTCCATCGGGTATTTCGCTCCGCACGCCGGCTACAGCGCGGCGGTGCGCCGCGGCGTCCGCGGCGGGCAGGTGCGCGAGTTCCAGGAGATGGTCGCGGCGCTGCACCGGGCCGGCATCGAGGTCATCCTCGACGTGGTCTACAACCACACCGCCGAGGGCAACCAGGACGGTCCGACGCTCTCGTTCCGCGGCATCGACAACGACTGCTATTACCGGCTGTCGGACGACCCGCAGTACTACCGCGACTACACCGGCTGCGGCAACACCCTCAACGTCACCCAGCCGCACGTCATCCAGCTGATCACGGACTCGCTGCGGTACTGGGCCACCGAGATGGGGGTCGACGGCTTCCGCTTCGACCTCGCCTCCGCGCTGGCCCGGTCGCTGCACGACGTGGACAAGCTCTCCGCGTTCCTCACCACGATCTCGCAGGACCCGGTGCTCCAGGGCGTGAAGCTGATCGCCGAGCCGTGGGACGTGGGCGAGGGCGGCTACCAGGTCGGCGAGTTCCCGCCGCTTTGGGCGGAGTGGAACGACAAGTTCCGCGACACCGCGCGGGACTACTGGCGCGGCGCCCGCCCGGACGTGCGCGAGCTGGCCTACCGGCTCTCCGGCTCCTCGGACCTCTACCAGGACGACGGCCGCCGCCCCTACGCCTCGATCAACTTCATCACCGCGCACGACGGGTTCACCATGCGCGACCTGGTGACCTACGAGCAGAAGCACAACGAGGCGCACGGCGAGGAGAACCGGGACGGCAACAACGACAACCGGTCCTGCAACTACGGCGTCGAGGGCGAGACCGACGACGAAGAGCTCAACCTGCTGCGACGCCGGCAGATCAGGAACCTGCTGTCGATGATGCTGCTGGCCACCGGCGTGCCGATGCTGCTCTCCGGCGACGAGATGGGCCGCACCCAGCACGGCGACAACAACGCCTACTGCGTGGACGACGAGACCAGCTGGGTGGACTGGTCGCTGCTGGAGAAGCCGCAGTGGCGCAGCCTGCTGGACACCACCCGGCGGGTCATCCACCTGCGCCGACGCCACCCGGTGCTGCGCCAGCGGCTGTTCTTCAGCGGTCAGCCGGCCTACCCCGGCGGCCTGCAGGACATCGCCTGGTTCCGGCCGGACGGCATCGAGATGAACGAGGGCGACTGGTTCGAGCCGTCCACCGCGCTCGGGGTCTACCTCTCCGGCCAGGACATCCGCGGCCGCGGCCCGCACGGGGAGCGGATCACCGACGACAGCTTCCTGCTGATCATGTACGCCGGCTGGGAGGACCTGGAGTTCACCCTCCCGGGCGATCCGTGGGCGCGCTGGTACCAGGTCGCGGTGGACACCAGCCTCGACGGCGACCCGGGTGCGCGCGACGACGTGATGCTCGCCGGCGGCACCACCCTCGCGCTCGCTCCGCGTTCACTTCTGCTGCTGCGCGCCGATCACGAGCTGTGGAGCGCCACCTGATCTGACCTGGTTCGACCGGTTTCGGGCCGGTTGTGCCCACGCGCCAATGTGTGTGTGGTCACACCCGGATCCGACCCTTACCGCGCGTGTCGACGGGGTCGCCCCCGGTTGACGCGCGCGGGTTTTTTTCGCGTTCAGCGGGAGATCTCCGGCTGTTTATGTCGCCCGAGACCACCCCGACGCACGGTTGTGCGAGAAATTTACCCCCCACCCGGTGTCTCGCCATTCGATACGTGCGCTAGTCTTCCTCCGTCGCAGGCCCGCCGAACCCACCGGCGTGCCTGAATTGTGGCGTTCCTGCGCAACTTCATGAGATTGGCCCGCTACGGCGTGTACTTCCGCTAACGGCATGAAAACGGCATGATGGCCGACTGATCACATTTGTGCAACGGAGCCCCGTTCGCGCTTCCCATCCGGCCGGGTACTAGGTCAGGCTGCATTTCTGAGACAGAGCTTTCTTCAGTTCACTGCACCAGCCGCGGTGACCCCGCGCCTGCGCGGGCTCGCCGCTGTACCGACCAGAAGACAGGACGCGACGCGATGACGTTGATCGAGGAGACGGGCACGGCCGGCATACCGCCGGAGCCCGATGCACTCGCCGTGGCCGCCCGTCGGGACATCGAGGGCCGTTCGCTCGGACGCATCGCGTGGACCCGGCTGCGCCGGGACAAGGTCGCCATGGCCGGCGGGGTCCTGGTGATCCTGCTCATCCTCGTGGCGATCTTCGCCCCGCTGCTGGCCAGCCTCGAGGGCCAGGACCCGAACTCGCTCAACAGTTCCCTGATCGACGCGAACTACTCCACGCCGATCGGCGGGTGGGGCGGCATCAGCGCGCACCACTGGCTCGGCGTGGACCTGCCCAACGGGCGCGACCTGTTCAGCCGGATCGTCTACGGTGCCCGCTACTCGCTGGGCATCGCCGGCGTCTCCACCGCCTTCGCCCTCGTACTCGGGGTCGTCGTCGGCATGGTGGCCGGCTACTTCGGCGGCATCGTCGACAACGTGCTCAGCCGCCTGATGGACCTGGTGCTGGCGTTCCCGGTGCTGCTGCTCTCGATCTCGATCCTGGGCGTCCTGCCCAACAGCGCCTTCGGCCTGTCCGGCAACGGACTGCGGATCGGGCTGGTGGTCTTCGTGATCGGCTTCTTCTCCTGGCCGTACATCGGCCGAATCGTGCGCGGCCAGACCATGGCCCTGCGTGAGCGCGAGTTCGTCGACGCCGCGCGCAGCCTCGGTGCGAGCCCCTTCCGCATCATCTTCAAAGAGATCCTGCCGAACCTGCTGGCGCCGATCCTGGTGGTGGCGACCCTGTTGATCCCGGCGAACATCCTGTTCGAGGCCGCGCTCTCCTTCCTCGGCGTGGGTATGCGCGAACCGACCCCGAGCTGGGGCGCGATGATCAACTCGGCCATCCAGACCTTCCAGATCGACCCGGAGTTCCTGATCGTCCCGGGTTCGGCGATCTTCCTCACCGTCCTCGCCTTCAACCTCTTCGGCGACGGGCTGCGCGACGCCTTCGATCCCAAGGCCTCCCGCTGATCAAGACGTCCTGCCTTCACCAGGCCGGATCCCACGCACCACAGCAAGTACCACCTGGTCGTTCACAGAGGGGTTCAACCGAAAAAATGCGAAAGCGCAAAGTACTCGCACTCACGGCCGGCGCGGTGGCTCTGACCACCGGCCTGACCGCGTGCGGCAGCTCGTCCAAGAGTGGCGCGAGCGCCTCGAACAGTAGCTACAACGCGGGTATCACCTCGATCGTGAACGCGTCCTCGAAGACGGGCGGCACTCTGCGCTACGCCCTGACCTCGGGCTGGGACTCGGACGACACGGGTAACACCTACGACGCCTTCTCCTGGGACTTCGCCCGCCTCTACGGTCGCAGCCTGCTGGCCTACACCCGCGTTCCGGGCACCGCCGGCCTCGCGCTGCAGGGCGACCTGGCCAAGAGCTACACCACCAGCAAGGACGGTCTGACCTGGACCTTCACCCTCCAGCAGGGCGTCAAGTTCCAGGACGGCACCACGGTCACCTCGGCCGACGTCAAGTACGCGATCGAGCGTTCGAACTGGGGCCAGGACACCCTGAGCCAGGGTCCGAACTACTTCAAGTCGGAGATCGTCGACGCGACGAACTACCAGGGTCCGTACAAGGACAAGAAGGCGACCGACGGCGTCTCCGGCATCCAGACCCCGGATGACAACACCATCGTCTTCAAGCTCAAGCAGCCGTTCGCCGACTTCGGCTACCTGGCCACCCTCGCCGACACCATGCCGGTCGAGCGGTCCAAGGACACCGGCCTCGGCTACGCCAACAACGTCCAGTCGACCGGCCAGTACGAGATCCAGTCGTACACCCCGGACAAGCAGATGACGCTGGTGCCGAACCCGCAGTTCGACGCCTCGACTGACCCGAACCACCAGCACACGCTGACGGCCAGCAAGATCACCGTGGCCATGAGCATGACCCAGGACCAGATCGACCAGGGGCTGCTGCACGGCACCCTTGACGGCGACCTGGACGGCGTCGGCGTGGGCACCACCGCTCAGGCGCAGATCCTGGCGAACCCGACGCTCAAGGCGCAGTCCGACGACACCTACACCGGTGCGCTGTCGTACATGACCATCAACACCCAGGTCGCGCCGTTCGACAACGTCTCGTGCCGTCAGGCCGTCGAGTACGCGGTCAACAAGGTCACGGTGCAGCAGGCCCTCGGCGGCTCCATCGGCGGCGGCGACATAGCCTCCACCGTGCTGCCCCCGACCGTCGCCGGCTACGCCGAGGCGAACCAGTACCCGTCCGCGGGCAACGCCGGTGACGACTCCAAGGCCCAGCAGCTGCTCAGCACCTGCAAGCAGGCCGAGCCGAGTGCCTTCAACTCGAACGGTTCGCTCGACGTCAACCTCTCGACCCGGTCCGACCGGCCCAAGGAGGTCAACGCGGCGGTCGCCATCCAGGCGGCGCTGAAGAAGGCGAACATCAACGTCACGATCGACAAGTACCCGTTCAACAAGTACGACAGCGAGTTCGCGGGTAACGACACGTTCGTCAAGCAGAACAAGATCGGCCTGTCGATGATGAAGTGGGGCGCCGACTGGCAGGACGGCTACGGCTTCATGGACCAGATCATCACCAAGGACGGCATCCGTCCCGACGGCGGCAGCAGCGACCTCGGCGACTACGACTCGCCGGCCGTGGACGCGATGTTCGCCACCGCGCTGAAGACCACGGACACCGCCGCTCGCAACGCGATGTGGACCAAGATCGACGCGCAGGTCATGTCCGACGCCGCGATCGTGCCGCTGGTCTACAACAAGGCCCTGGTCTTCCACCCGGCCCAGGTGACCAACTGGTACGAGGAGGGGGCGTTCGGTATGCCGGACTTCTCGATCCTCGGCACCACCAACAAGTAGGTCGCCCGAGCGCCCGGCGCTCGAACGACTTCAGCGAGACACCGAACCGCGGTCGGGGGCCGTCGAGGCTCCCGACCGCGGTGCCCCGCTACCACCATGTACGACTTTTCTCATCACCACGAAGGCAGGTGAAGGCGATGGTTCCGCGCTGCACAACGAGCAGCCGGGCCCGCGGCCGATAGTCTCATGCTGACCTTTATAGTCAGGCGCTTGATCGCCGCAGTCGGCCTGCTGCTCGTGGTCGCTCTGATCACGTACTGCATCTTCTACCAGCTGCCCCTCTGGGCGGGCATGACGGTGAACAGCTTGGCCTCGGAGTTCGTGGGCAAGTCGCAGAACCCCCAGGCCCTCCAAGGCGTGATCGAACGGTTCCACTTCAATCAGCCGTTCGTCGTCCAGTACTACGACTACGTCAAGGCGATCCTGGTCGGCGACACGTACTCGGACGGCACGCAGCTGATCCACTGCAACGCCCCGTGCTTCGGCTACTCCTTCCGCAACGGCGAGCAGGTGTGGCCCACCCTGCTCGACCGCTTCCCGGTGACCTTCTCGATCGCCATCGGCGCGGCGGTGCTGTGGCTGATCGCCGGCGTCGGCATCGGCGTCGTCTCGGCCGTGCGCAAGGGCTCGCTCCTCGACCGCGCCACGATGATCACCGCGCTGCTCGGCATCGCCCTGCCGGTCTACTTCGTCGGCCCGCTGCTGTGGATGGCGGACGGCTTCCCGGCCATCAGCTACACCTCCTTCCTGGGCGACCCGATCGGCTGGGCCCAGTCGCTGTGGATCCCGTGGGTCGCGCTCGCCTTCGGCTACGCCGCCATCTACGCGCGGATGACCAGGGCCGGCATGCTCGACGCGCTGGGTGAGGACTTCGTGCGCACCGCCCGGGCCAAGGGCCTGAGCGGCGGCAAGGTCATCTTCCGGCACGGCCTGCGCGCCGCGGTCATGCCGATCGTGACCATGTTCGGCATGGACGTCGGCGCCGTGCTCGGCGGCGCGGTCCTGCTCGAGGTCAGCTTCTCCCTCCCGGGGCTCGGCCAGCTGGCCATCAACTCGCTGCAGACCAGCGACCTGCCCGTGATCATGGGCGTGACGCTGATGGCGGCCTTCTTCGTGATCATCGCCAACCTCCTGGTCGACATCGTCTACGCGTCGCTCGACCCGAGGATCCGGCTCTCATGAGCGCGCGCCACGGCGGCGGTGCCGCCGACGAGTTCCGTCAACCCGACTCTGGTCCCGTACCACGGGGAGCACACAGCATGTCCAGTATCAGCAGCAACCCGGCCGAGACGAGCGCCTCCCGCGCGACCGGCCAGCCCTTCCTCGACGTGCGCGACCTGCGCGTGCACTTCGGCACCGAGGACGGCCTGGTCAAGTCGGTGGACGGGATCTCCTTCCAGCTCGAGCGCGGCCAGACCCTCGGCGTGGTCGGCGAGTCCGGCTCCGGCAAGTCCGTCACCTCGCTCTCCCTGCTCGGCCTGCACAAGCGCGCGGACCGCAAGGGCCGCGGCGGCGCCCGGATGTCCGGCGAGATCTGGCTGGACGGCGAGGAGCTGATCTCGGCCGACCAGGGCCGGCTGCAGGAGCTGCGCGGCAACAAGATGGCGATGATCTTCCAGGATCCGCTGTCCGCGATGCACCCGTACTACACGGTCGGCGACCAGCTGATCGAGGCCTACCGGGTGCACAACAAGGTGAGCAAGGCGGTGGCCCGCAAGCGCGCCGTGGAGATGCTCGACCGGGTCGGCATCCCGCAGCCGGACACGCGCGTGGACGACTACCCGCACCAGTTCTCCGGCGGTATGCGCCAGCGCGCCATGATCGCGATGTCGCTCATGTGCGACCCGCAGCTGCTGATCGCGGACGAGCCCACCACGGCCCTCGACGTGACCGTGCAGGCCCAGATCCTCGACCTGATGCGGGATCTGCAGCGCGAGTTCAACTCGGCGCTGATCATCATCACGCACGACCTGGGCGTGGTGGCGGAGCTGGCCGACAACATCATGGTCATGTACGGCGGCAAGGCGATCGAGTACGGCCCGGCCAAGACCGTCTTCACCGCGCCGGAGCACCCGTACACCTGGGGCCTGCTCACCTCGATGCCGCGGCTCGACCGCCCGGTGCAGGACCGGCTGGTGCCGATCCCGGGCAGCCCGCCGTCGCTGATCAACGTGCCCTCGGGCTGCGCGTTCAACCCGCGGTGCGGCTACGTCTCGCTCAACGGCGAGCGGTGCACGAGCGTGGTTCCGGAACTGTTGCAGGTTACGACGGGTGAGCGCCACCTGGTGCGCTGCCACCTGCCGGAAGACGTCCGCCAGCGGACGTTCAACGAAGAGATCAGGACCCTTCTGTGAGCACGGACAACATCTCCTCCACGGCGATCGCCGACGCCAGGCCCGGCGGTTCCGAGGCCCTGCTGAGCGTCTCCGGCCTGCAGATGCACTTCCCGATCCGCCGGGGCCTGCTGCGTCGCACCGTCGGCGCGGTCAAGGCGGTGGACGGACTCGACTTCGAGGTCCGCCCGGGCGAGACGGTGGGCCTGGTCGGCGAGTCCGGCTGCGGCAAGTCCACCACCGGCCGGCTGCTGACCCGCCTGCTCGAGCCGACCGGTGGACAGGTGCGCTTCGAGGGCCGCGACATCACCCACATGAAGGCGCGCGAGCTGCGCCCGATGCGGCGGGACATCCAGATGGTGTTCCAGGACCCGCAGTCCTCGCTCAACCCGCGCCACACCATCGGCGCGATCGTCGGCGCGCCGTTCGAGATCCAGGGCATCAAGAGCCCGGGCGGCACGAAGCGCGCGGTGCAGGACCTGCTCGCGCTGGTGGGCCTCTCGCCCGAGCACTACAACCGCTACCCGCACGAGTTCTCCGGCGGCCAGCGCCAGCGCATCGGCATCGCCCGCGCGCTGGCCCTGAAGCCGAAGCTCGTGGTCGCGGACGAGCCGGTCTCCGCGCTCGACGTCTCGATCCAGGCGCAGGTGGTGAACCTGTTCGAGGACCTGCAGGCGGAGCTGAACCTGGCCTACGTCTTCATCGCCCACGACCTGTCCGTGGTCCGGCACATCTCGGACCGCGTCGCGGTCATGTACCTGGGCAAGATCGTGGAGATCGCCTCGCGCGACGACCTGTACGGCGCGGCCCGGCACCCCTACACCCAGGCGCTGCTCTCGGCCGTGCCGATCCCCGACCCGGAGCGCAAGGAGGGCGAGGGCAAGCGCGACCGCATCCTGCTCAAGGGCGACGTGCCGTCCCCGATCAACCCGCCGTCCGGCTGCCGCTTCCGCACCCGCTGCTGGAAGGCGCAGGAGGTGTGCGCCACCCAGGAGCCGCCGCTGGTGCAGCTCACCTCGGGCCCGCGTCCGACCAGCCCGGACCACCAGGTGGCCTGCCACTTCCCGGACTAGCCGGGAGCGTTCGACGCTGCTGCCGAGGGCGGCAGGGAGCTGTTTCACTGAAACAGCTCCCTGCCGCCCTCGGCGTCTGCGTGCCGTCAGGTTGTAGTTCGGGCAGCTGCCGGCGGTGCGGAGCTCCCGGTACCTGAAGTGGACGGTGATCGAGCCGTCGCCCGAGGTGATGCCGAAGCAGGTGGGGCCGGCGGCGACGGCGAGGCGGGACCGTGTGGGTGAGACGGAGATGCGCGTGCTCCCGTAAGCCCGGACGTATCAAACTGCTGCCGGGGTGTCTTCGTGATCGTATTCGCTCGTTGATCGCCGGTCGACCGGTGCGGGCGGGAGAAAATAAGAACTCTGTGCTGATTCGTCGCCGCCCGTGGCGGTTCGGAGCCGGGGCGGCGCGCGACGATCGGCGGCCGGCGGCCCGGACGGCGCCGCTGCCGAGCCGTAATGGAAACGGCTGGCAAGCGCGACCTGGGCCGAGTAGCGTCCCACGATTGTGGTGGAGACTTCATACCTTGATCAAAGCTACGAGTCCTACGCGGACATAGAGGACGAGTTCCAACTCGCGCTCGACGAGAGCCTGGACGCACGCGGGCCCGGCGTGCTCTACGGCCTGGTCGACCTACTCAACCTGCCGGCCGGGGCGCTGGCGCTGGACATCGGCTGCGGCGAGGGCGGCCACGCCATCGAGCTCGCTCGGCGGTTCGGCCTGCGTGTGCGCGGCTTCGATCCGGTGGCCCGGCACCTGCGGATCGCCCGCACCCGGCTGGCCGCCGAGGTGATCGCGGCGCGGCTGCCCGGCCTGTTCGACGCGGTGAGCTTCGAGCCGGGCGTCGTCGAACGGCTGCCGGTCGAGTCCGGCGTGGCCGACCTGGTGTGGTGCCGGGACGTGCTCGTGCACGTGGACGACCTCGGCGGGGCCCTGGCGGAGATCGCCCGCGTGCTCACGCCGGGCGGCAGTGCTCTGATCTACCAGATGTACGCCACCGACCGGCT
Source organism: Actinospica robiniae DSM 44927 (assembly GCF_000504285.1). Lineage (NCBI taxonomy): Bacteria > Bacillati > Actinomycetota > Actinomycetes > Catenulisporales > Actinospicaceae > Actinospica > Actinospica robiniae. The sequence continues at coordinate 6,803,965 of NZ_KI632511.1, forward strand.
CGAGCCGGCCGAGGCGTCCTGGCTCTTCGAGGCGATGGGCTGCGTGCCGCGCAACATGCGCCCGGAGTACACCGAGGCCGCGATCGAGGCGGCCGGACTGCGGGTGACCCGGCGCGAGGAGTTCGGCTCCGAGTGGGGTGAATACGCGCACGAACACGCCGGGGACGGCGGCCGCCGGCTGGTGCACGCCGCCCGGCTGCTGCGCGATCCGGACCGCTACGTGCGCCGATTCGGCCGGGAGAACTACGAGATCGCGCTGGGCGACAACCTCTGGCACGTCTACCGGATGATCGGGAAGCTGGCCGGGCGGGCCTACCTGCTCCGCCGCCCGATGTGACCCAGGACACATTACTGAACGGTAGTTTTGTCGGCGGCACCCTTTACGATGTCAGGAGAAGAGTTGGGCCGTTAGCACCGTACGGAGGCTCCCGAGCATGAAAATCGTCGTCCTGGTGAAGCAGGTGCCGGACACGGCCGCGGACAAGCGGCTGGACCCGGACACCCTGGCCGTGGACCGCGGCGCGGTCGACGGCCTGATCAACGAGATGGACGAGTTCGCCATCGAAGAGGCCCTGCAGCTGGTGGAGAAGCACGGCGGCGAGGTCACGGTCGTGTCGATGGGTCCCGAGGACGCCACCGACGCCTACAAGAAGGCGCTGCAGATGGGCGCCGACAAGGCCGTGTTCCTCAGCGACCCGGCGCTGGCCGGCTCGGACGCGCTGGCCACCTCGCTCGCCCTCGCGAAGGTGCTCGGGACCCTCGAGTACGACCTGGTCATCCTCGGCTCCGAGGCCTCCGACGCGCGCACCTCGCTGGTGCCCGCGCTGCTGGCCGAGCGGCTCGGCCTGCCGCAGCTCTCCTTCGCCTCGAAGGTGGAGGTGGACGGCGGCGCCATCAAGATCAACCGGCTGACCGACTACGGGCACGACGTGGTCGAGGCCGCCCTGCCGGCCGTGGTCTCCGTGGTGGAGAAGATCAACGAGCCGCGCTACCCCTCGTTCAAGGGGATCATGGCGGCCAAGAAGAAGCCGGTCGAGGCCCTCGACGCGGCCGGCGCGGGCATCGACGCGGCCGAGGTCGGCTGGGCCGGCTCGCGCACCAAGGTCCTCGACGCGACCGTGGCCCCGCCGCGCGCCAAGGGCACCATCGTCAGCGACGAGGGCAACGGCGGCGTCGAGCTCGTCGAGTTCCTCGCGTCCAAGAAGTTCGTCTGAGTCGGCTCCGCCGGGAAGGCAGTGAATCACATGTCTGAGATCCTCGTCCTGGTCGAGCACACCGAAGGCGACGTCAAGAAGGTCACGCTCGAGCTGCTGACCAAGGCCCGTGCGCTCGGCGCCCCGTCCGCCGTGTACATCGGCGCCGGCTTCGAGAAGGCCAAGGACAAGCTGGCCGAGTACGGCGCGGCCAAGGTCTACGTGGCCGAGTCGGCCGAGCTGACCGACTACGTCGTGGCGCCGAAGGCCGAACTGCTCGCCAAGATCGTCGCCGACCACGAGCCGTCCGCCGTGCTGGTGGCCGCGACCGCCGAGGGCAAGGAGGTGGCCGGCCGGCTGGCGATCAAGACCGGCTCCGGCGTGCTCACCGACGCCGTGGACCTCACCGTCGCCGACGGCGTGTTCGTGGCCGAGCAGTCGATCTTCGGCGGCTCCTCGATCGTGCACGCCTCGGTCACCGAGGGCACCCCGATCATCGCCATGCGGCCGAACGCCACGCCGCCCGCCCCCGAAGCGGCCGCGGCCGAACGGGTGGACGTGGAGGTGACCCTGACCGAGTCGGCCAAGCTGGCCCGGGTGGTGGAGAAGGTCACCGTGGCCAAGGGCGACCGGCCCGAGCTGACCGAGGCCGCGATCGTGGTCTCCGGCGGCCGCGGCGTCGGCTCGGCCGAGAAGTTCTCCGTCATCGAGGCCCTCGCCGACCAGCTCGGCGCCGCCGTCGGCGCCTCGCGCGCGGCGGTGGACTCCGGCTGGTACCCGCACCAGTCGCAGGTCGGCCAGACCGGCAAGACCGTCTCCCCGCAGCTCTACCTCGCCTGCGGCATCTCCGGCGCGATCCAGCACCGGGCCGGCATGCAGACCTCGAAGACGATCGTCGCGGTCAACAAGGACCCCGAGGCCCCCATCTTCGAGCTGGTGGACTACGGCGTCGTGGGCGACCTGTTCGCGGTGGTCCCGCAGGCCACCGAAGAGATCGCCAAGCGCAAGTAACGCCGCCCGGCAAACCGCCGCCCCGCCTCCGCCGACCTCGGCGGATGCGGGGCTCCGGTGTGTTCCCCCGGCGTCTAGAATCAAGCTCGCTATGACCTACCTCGACCACGCGGCGACCACGCCCATGCATCCCGACGCGATCGCGGCGGTCAACGCCCAGTTCGCGCTCGTCGGCAATGCGAACTCGCTGCACGGCCCGGGCCGCGCCGCGCGCCGGGTCGTGGAGGAGTCGCGCGAGGCGGTGGCCGCCGCGCTCGGCGCCCGGCCCAGCCATGTGGTGTTCACCGGCGGCGGCACCGAGGCCGACAACCTCGCGGTCAAGGGCCTGTACTGGGCCCGGCGCGCCGAGGACCCGCGCCGGGTGCGGATCGTGGCGGCCAGGATCGAGCACCACGCCGTCCTCGACGCCCTGTTCTGGCTCGAGCAGCACGAGGGCGCCGAGCTGGACTGGCTGCCGGTGCGCCCGGACGGCTCGGTCGCCCCGGCCGCGCTCGACGCCGCGCTGGCCGAGGACCCGCAGACCGCCGCACTGGTCACCCTGATGTGGGCGAACAACGAGGTCGGCACGGTGCTGCCGATCCGCGAACTGGCCGAGGTGGCGCACCGGCACGGCGTGCCGATCCACTCCGACGCGATCCAGGCCGCGGGCCACCTCCCGCTGGACTTCGCCGAGAGCGGGCTCGACGCGCTCAGCGTCACCGGCCACAAGCTCGGCGGCCCGCTCGGGGTGGGCGCGCTGCTGCTGGGCCGGGAGACGAAGCTGACCGCGCTGCAGCACGGCGGCGGCCAGGAGCGCGACGTGCGCTCCGGCACCCTGGACACCCCCGGCATCGCCGGCTTCGCCGCGGCCGTCACCGCTGCCCGGGCCGAGCAGCCCAAGGAGTACGTGCGGCTGTGCGCCTTGCGGGACCGGCTGATCGAGGGCGTGCTGCGCGCGGTCCCGGGCGCGGTGCTCTCCGGTCCGGCGCTGCCCGAGCCGGACGCGCGGCCCGAGCCGGAGGCCGCCGACCGGCTGCCCGGCATCGCGCACTTCTGCTTCCCCGGCTGCGAGGGCGACTCCCTGCTGCTCCTCCTCGACGCCCGCGGCATCTCCTGCTCCACCGGCTCCGCCTGCTCGGCCGGCATCGCCCAGCCCAGCCACGTCCTGCTGGCCATGGGCCGCAGCGAGGAACTGGCCCGCGGCTCGCTGCGTTTCTCGCTCGGCCGCACCTCGACCGATCAGGACGTCGACGCTCTGCTCGAGGCCCTGCCCGCGGTCGTCAGCCGGGCCCGGGCCGCCGGGCTGAGCTGAGGCGTCGCAGGGGGCGAAGGCCCGGCGTCGTTGATCACCCGATGGTGTGATCTTCAGCGGATTGCGGCACAGATAAGGCGAGACCCTCGTAGAAAGGTTCGGAAAGATGGCGAACGACGAGGAGGAATGGGACATGTACGCCCCGGTGTTGCCGGCTACGCCGCCCGATGGCTGGACGCTCGAGAACCTCCCTCCGGATCTGCCGAAGCACACCGAGCTGATCCGGGGGGCGCTCGTCATGAGCCCGCAGAAGAGCTGGCATCTGGTTATCGTCCGGATGCTCGAAGGCGAATTGCTCAAGCAGGCGCCGGATGCATACCGCGTGCTCCGGGAAATGGCCGTGCGGAAGAGTCCGCGATCCGCTCCGGAACCGGACATCTCCATCGTTCGCGCCGAGGCCTTCGACTTGGATAAGTCGGTCTATCTCCCGCAGGACATCGTTCTCGCCGCCGAGGTCGTCTCGCCTGAATCCGAGGAGCGCGACCGCGAGGACAAGCCCGCCATGTACGCGATGATGGGCATCGCCTCATTCTGGCTGATCGAGCGTGGCGAGGACGACGATCCGGTGGTGCACGAGCACCGGCTGGTCGGCGACCGGTTCGAGTGGAAGCGCGCCCACGTGGGCCGACTGGTGACCGACGTCCCGTTCGCCCTCGACATCCCCTTGCGCGTCCCGTCCCGGTAGTACGAAAAATCCCCTGTCCGGCTCACGTACCCTTGAGGTATGCGAGTACTAGCAGCGATGTCCGGCGGAGTCGACTCGGCGGTGGCGGCCGCCCGCGCGGTGGCGGCGGGGCATGAAGTGACCGGGGTGCACTTGGCGCTCTCGCGCAACCCGCAGTCCTTCCGTACCGGGGCCCGCGGCTGCTGCACCGTCGAGGATTCGCGCGACGCGCGGCGGGCCGCCGACGTGATCGGCATCCCGTTCTATGTGTGGGACATGGCCGAGCGCTTCCACGCGGACGTGGTGGACGACTTCGTCGCCGAGTACGCCGCGGGGCGCACGCCCAACCCCTGCCTGCGCTGCAACGAGAAGATCAAGTTCGCCGCGGTGCTGGACAAGGCGCAGGCGCTCGGCTTCGACGCGGTGTGCACCGGGCACTACGCGCGGATCGTGGACGGGCCGGACGGCGGGCGGGAGCTGCATCGCGCTCTGGACCCGGCCAAGGACCAGTCCTACGTCCTCGGTGTGCTCGACGCCCGGCAGCTGGCCGGCGCGCTTTTCCCGCTCGGCGACTCGCTCAAGACCGACGTGCGCGCCGAGGCGGAGCGGCTCGGGCTCGCCGTCGCGGACAAGCCGGACTCGCACGACGTCTGCTTCATCGCCGACGGCGACACCCGCGGGTTCCTGGCCGAGCGCCTCGGCACCGCGCCCGGCAAGATCGTGGACAGCTCCGGCGCCGTGGTCGGGGAGCATCAGGGGGCGTACGGGTACACCATCGGGCAGCGCAAGGGCCTGCGAATCGGGGATCCGGCCGGGGACGGGCGCCCGCGCTACGTGCTGGAGATCTCGCCGGTCGAGAACACCGTCACCGTGGGCACGGCCGAGGAGCTCGCGGTGGACGCGCTCGACGCCGGGCACGTGCGCTGGTGCGGGCCGGTCGGCCGGGACGGCTTCGACTGCCTGGTCCAGCTGCGCGCGCACGGCGAGCCGGTCGCGGCCTCGGCCCGCTACGACGCGGATGGCGGCGTGGTGATGCTGGCGTTCGCCGCGTCCGTGCGCGGCATCGCGCCGGGACAGACCGCGGTGCTCTACGACGGCAGCCGCGTCATCGGCTCGGCCACGATCACCGCGACCCGCCGGGCCGACGCGGTCGCAGGCGCCTGATTCGTCCTCACTGCTGCGGCGGAAAGGCGAAGAGCACGAACAGGACGAAGACCGCCAGGGCCAGCAGCAGGGTCAGCAGCGCGCCCGCGGCGATGCCGAAGACGGCGAGGCCGAATCCGCGCTCACCCGAACGGCGGATCTGGCGCAGCCCCAGGCCGCCGAAGACGATCGCGGCCGGCGGGCAGAGCACGAGGAGGACCAGCGACAGCAGGGAGCACACGTTGATCCTGGTGAGCCGCACGGCCGCGGCCGTCCTCGTGCTCGCGCCGGACCTGCGCGCGGCGTAGGCCAGGCCCGGCACGGTCGAGGGCGAGGCCTTCTCCGCGCGCAGCGGCTTCGGGATCGCGTCCTCGGGCTCGGGCCCGGGCCACGGCCGGGCGTCCTCGGGTTCCGGGCCGAGCGGTACGTACCACGACATCAGACGTCGAAGCGCACGTACACGCCGCGGTACTCGCGGGTGGCCAGCTCCGAGAGCATCGAGAGCCCGCGCAGCAGGCCGGCGTAGCGCTCGGCGCTCCACTCGGTGCCCCAGGTGCGCACCTGCCACAGCCGGGCCAGCTCCATCAGCCGCCGGTCCCCGCACCCGGCCAGCTGCCGGTAGAGCGGGGTGCGCACGGTCAGCACCACCTGCTCCTCAGTGCCCTGAGCCAGCGATCCCGGGGCCAGCGCGGCACATCGGCCCAGCTCCCGCGCCGGGGTCAGCAGCGCCTCGCGCACGCTCACCGGGTCGTGCCCGGTCGCCAGCGTGTCGAGTTCCAGCAGCTGGGCCGGATCGAGGTCCGCCGCGTCCACGAAGGCCAGCCGCACGCCCGCCGCCACCGCGTCACGACCGCGGCTCCAGGCGCCGACGAGCCGAGACAGTTCCGCGGCCGTGGCGGTGAAGAACATGGTCTGCACGCGGATCACCCCTCTCAACGCTAGCCGGTCGAAGTCCTCACCCGTCGGATGACAGAGTTTTGCATAGCCCGCCCTGATCCGCCGCTCTTTTCGGAGCAGATTCGCCTTAGCGGGTGTAGCGATATTCTGCAGACATGACCAACGATCACCGGGCCGCGGTCCCGGGACCAGCCGCCTCCGGCGTCGGATCGCTGCCGGGCGGTGATCTGGGAGCCGCCCTGCGCCTGGTTTTCGACGGCCTGGGTGGCGCTCCTGGCCTACCGTACCTGCCCGAGCTGCCCGCGCGGGGGGTGGGGGCGGACATGGCCGGGCGCACGGCCGCACTGCTGGTGGACCTGGCGGTGGAGCTTGCTCCGTCCGGTTGGCGGGTGGCCGACGCGGCGGGCCGCGACCACGGGCGGGCGCACAGCCATCTGCGCCGTGATCTGGACCTGCTCGAGGAGCACACCCAGGACTACACCGGCGCGCTGAAGGTGCAGGCGGTGGGGCCGTGGACGCTCGCGGCCACGATCGAGCTCAAGCACGGCGACAAGGTGCTCGCGGACCGCGGCGCCTGCCGGGACCTGGCCGAGTCGCTGGCCGAGGGCCTCGCTCTGCATCTGGCCGAGCTGCGCCGGCGGATCCCGGGAGCCAAGCTCGTGCTCCAACTGGACGAACCGGCGCTGCCCGGCGTGTTGCGCGGCACCGTCCCGACCGCCAGCGGCTTCGGCCGGCTGCGCTCGGTGGAGGAGCCGGCCGCGCGGGACCTGCTGCGCCGGGTGATCGAGACCGCGGCGCCGGACAGCCCGGTCGTCGTGCACTGCTGCGCCCCGGACGTCCCGTTCGCCACGCTGCGCGGCGCCGGCGCCTCCGCCGTCTCGGTGGACTGGTCGCTGCTGACGACCCGCCAGGACGAGGAGCTCGCCGAGCTGGTCGAGGCCGGCGTCATGCTCTACGCGGGCGTCGTCCCGGCGCTGGACCCGGTCTCCAGCGTGCCGCCGGGCTACCAGAAGTTCGTCGACGAGATCCTCGCGCTGCGCCGGATCGGCCTGCCGCCCCGTCAGATCGCCGGCGCCGTCGTGGTCACGCCGTCCTGCGGCCTGGCCGGCGCGAGCCCGCAGTGGGCGGCGCGGGCGCAGCGGCTGTGCCTGGACGCGGCGCAGGCGCTCGCCGACGTGGAGTGAGCGGGCGGCGCGCGGGGCCGTTCGAGCGAACACGGCTGAACCGAATCTGAAGAATCCGGCAACCGTTCCCCGGTCGGCGGCATCTGTCAGTACATGACGGATCCGCAGCCGCACGCCTGGTCCCGCCGCCGCTTCACCAAGATCATGGGCGGTGCGGCATCACTGGCCACCCTGGGTACCTTCGCCTCCGCCTGCGACGGGCCGGCCGGGTCGCCCACGTCGGCGCAAGCCGCGAACGCGGGCGTGACCAAGGCGCCGACGACCGCCGCGTCGCCGCAGCCGAAGGCCGCCGCGCAGAACGTGGTGGACGCGCAACTGCTCTCCAGCCGCTACGGCCTCAAGCCCTTCCTGCCGGCCCCGCCGCCGCCCACGGCCAAGGCCATCCACCTCGACCCGAACCACCCGACGACCTTCTCGGACGTCCCGGCCAGCGAGAAGATCGTGTTCGTCACCATCGACGACGGGATCGACAAGGACCCGGCCTTCATCCAGATGGTCAAGGACTTCAAGATCCCGCTGACCCTCTCGCTGGCCGACACGCTGATCCGGGACGACTACGCGTACTTCGAGAAGCTGTACGAGACCGGCTTCGTCTCCATTCAGAACCACACGGTGACCCATCCCCTGGAGATGCCCGGGCTCTCCTTCCAGCAGCAGCTCGACGAGGTGGCCGGGCAGCAGGTCAAGCTGAAGCGGGAGTACGGCGTCACGCCTTACATATTCCGGCCGCCGGGCGGCAACTACAACGAGACCACCCGCGCGGCGGTGCGCCAGGCCGGTCTCAAGGGCATGATGATGTGGCGGGAGGCGATGGAGATAGAGGACATGGAGTATCAGACCTCGCGCCGGCAGCTGAACCCGGGCGACATCATCCTGTGCCACTTCCGCGGTCCGGCCCAGCTCAAGGGCAAGACCATGGTCCAGATGATGACCAACCTGTACCGCCACATCCAGGCCCAGGGGTTCGCTGTCGCCGACGTCACCCAGTACGTCTGACCTACCGTCGGCCCCGCAGCGGTACCATCGGGGCATGGTGGGTCACGTATCGGGACGGACCGTGGCATGACGGATCGTCCCAAACTCAAGGTCTCCTACACCGTGGAGGCCAAGCAGACGCGCGACGAACTGCCCGTCGAACGTCAGGCGATGCTCGATCACGCGGTGAAGGTGCTCTCCCGCGACCCGTATCACAAGACCGCTACCGCATCCATCGGAACGAACGACAACTACCGCAAGGCCTACGTCGCACCCGGGCTCATGCTCGAGTACACAGTGGTGCGGGAGGTACTCGTGGTGGTGCTGCTCGAGATCTTCGACGAGAGCAGATACCTGCTCGACCTCGACGTGGACGAGGAGCTCTGACCAGGAGAACCCTCGAAGCGCGTCACCGGCCGTGGTCGGCTGTTTCTGTCGGTGGGCACCGGTAGTTTGTGTCTATGGCTGAGAAGCGAGACACCTCCCTGAGCAGCGAGGCCGTCGTTCCCACGGAGTCCGGGGCGGCCCACCGGCACGCCGAACTCGTCGCGGTCATCGACGAGGCTCGGTTCCGCTACCACGTGCTCGACCGGCCGACGATGGCCGACGGCGAGTACGACGCGATGATGCGCGAGCTGGTCGGCCTGGAGGAGGAGCACCCGGAGCTGCGCACGCCGGACTCGCCCTCGCAGAAGGTCGGCGCCGAGCTGTCCACCGACTTCGCCTCGGTGGACCACATCGAGCGGATGCTCTCGCTGGCGAACGCCTTCAACGCCGAGGAGATGGCGGCGTTCAACGAGCGCGTGGTCCGGGAGGTCGGCTCCGTGCCCGCGTACCTGTGCGAGTTGAAGGTGGACGGACTGGCCGTCGCCCTGGTCTACGAGAACGGCCGGCTGATCCGCGGCGTCACCCGCGGCGACGGGCGCACCGGCGAGGACGTCACGGCCAACGTGCGCACCATCAAGGGCATCCCGTCGAAGCTGACCGGCTCGGCCGAGCACCCGGTGCCCGAGCTGGTCGAGGTGCGCGGGGAGATCTACTTCCCGAGCGCGCAGTTCGAGGAGTTCAACGCCTGGGCGATGGAGCACGAGGGCCGCTCCTACGCCAACCCGCGCAACACCGCGGCCGGCTCGCTGCGGCAGAAGGACCCGCGGGTCACAGCCCAGCGGCCGCTGCGCATGGTCGTGCACGGGATCGGCGCCCGCCGCGGCCTGGACGTGACTTCCCAGTCGCACGCGTACGAGCTGCTGCGCGCCTGGGGCCTGCCGACTTCCGACCGGGTCAAGGTGGTCGAGTCGCTCGACGAGGTGCTCGCTTATATCGAGTACTACGGCAAGCACCGGCACGACGTGGAGCACGAGATCGACGGCGTCGTGGTCAAGGTGGACAACCTCGCCCTGCAGGGCCGGCTCGGCGCGACCAGCAAGGATCCGCGCTGGGCCATCGCGTACAAGTACCCGCCGGAGGAGGTCACCACCAAGCTCCTGGACATCAGGGTGCAGGTGGGGCGCACCGGCCGGGTCACCCCGTACGCGGTGATGGAGCCGGTGACGGTGGCCGGGTCCACCGTCGCCCAGGCCACCCTGCACAACCAGGAGGTGGTCAAGCGCAAGGGCGTGCTGATCGGCGACACGATCGTGCTGCGCAAGGCCGGCGACGTCATCCCCGAGGTGGTCGGGCCGGTGGTCGAGCTGCGCACGGGCGAGGAGCTCGAGTTCGTGATGCCGGCCGAGTGCCCGTCCTGCGCCACGCCGATCGCCCCGCAGAAAGAGGGCGACATCGACCTGCGCTGTCCCAACTCGCGCAGCTGCCCGGGCCAGCTCAAGGAGCGGATGGCTTATCTGGCCGGGCGCAGTGCGCTGGACATCGAGGCCCTCGGCTACGAGGCCGCGGCCGCACTGACCGCGCCGGACTCGGGCGAGGCGCCGCTCACCTCCGAGAGCGAACTGTTCGAGCTGACGGTGGAGAAGCTGGCCGAGCCGCGGATGTACCAGAAGGCCCGGGGCAAGGAGGCGGCCGAGGGCGCGCTCGAACTCGTGCCGTACTTCTACACCAAGGGCACCAAGGCCAAGCCCTCGGCGCCGACCAAGACCACGGCCCAGCTGCTCGAGCAGATCGAGGCGGCGAAGACCAAGGAGCTGTGGCGGTATCTGACCGCCCTGTCCATCCGGCATGTGGGCCCGAGCGCGGCCCGTGAGCTGGCCCGAGTGCTCGGCTCGCTCGAGGCGCTGCGCGACGCGAGCGCGGAGGACCTCGCCGGCATCGACGGTGTCGGCCCGACCATCGCGCAGGCCGTGGTCGAGTGGTTCACCGTGGACTGGCACCGGGAGATCATCGAGCGCTGGCTCGCCGCCGGCGTGCGCCCGACCGTGCCCGCCCGCGCCGCCGGGCCGCAGCCGCTGGCCGGGCTGACGGTCGTGATCACCGGCACGCTCGAGGGCTTCACCCGGGACGGTGCCAAGGACGCGGCGCAGGAAGCCGGCGCGAAGGTGTCCGGCTCGGTCTCGAAGAAGACCTCGTACGTCGTGGTGGGGGAGAACCCGGGCAGCAAGGCTGACAAGGCCACCGAGCTCGGCGTGCCGGTGCTCGACGAGGCCGGCTTCCGCGCGCTGCTGGCCGGGGAGCTGACCGCCGCCGAGCCCGAACAGACGCCGGCCGCCGAGAAGTCCGGGGCCGAGGAGGCGGCGGACGCCGCCGCGGACGCCGACGAGGAGATCGCGTAGGGGCCGCCGGCCCGCCCGTCCGCCTGGGCCGGGTCTTCAAACCGGCGTCGCGGAGTCGGCGCCGGTTTGACGACCCGGCGGGGGCGCGTGCCCGGCGCGCGCCCTGGCGTGTGAGCCCGGCGCGGGCGGCGCGCGCTACCCCTCCCGTGTCCGCGCAGGCCAGGGTGGGCGCGGAGACGAAGATCATCTGATTCACCGTCACGAATCGGCCAAGCTTTCACCTGAATACGTGCTATGCGATTAGCCTGGTTGCTCACGCGCTCCCGTCGCGTGCCCGGCGCGTCCGGCCGGAGTGATCGGCCCGTGCCTGAGTGACTGAACCGGCTCGACGACGGAGGTGGAGATGGCGCGGTTCCGGATGTTCTGGACGGATCCGACCTGGCGTCCGCGCGCCTACCTCAGTCTCGTCATAGGCGGCGGCGGCGCCGCGATCGCCGCCGCGCTCTACTCCCTGTGGACCGGAGCGGGCGCGGCCGGCCGGCTGCAGCTGCAGCCCGCGGTGCTCTGGCTGCTGATCGCGCTGGTCGTCCTGGGCGAGGCCCGGCCGGTCCTGTCCCGCCGCAACACCGACGGCGCCAGCCTCGGCCTCGCCTTCGCCTCGGCCATCTACGCCGTGGACGGCTGGCAGGACGCGGTGCTCGCCCAAGCCCTGGGCATGCTGCTGGCCGAGGTCGGCCGCCGGCACACCTTCGACCGGATCGCGTTCAACGTCTGCCAGCAGGCCATCTCCTACTTCGCCGGCTCGTTCCTGTTCACCCTGCTGGTCGACCGGAACGGCAACAGCGCGGTCCACGCCAACGTGCTCGGGCCGGCCAGGGTCAGCGCCCTGATCGTCACCGGCTGCGTCATCGTCGTCGTCAACCACTCGCTGGTCTGGGGCTACGTGGCGCAGGTGCGCGGCCTGCCGTTCTCGCTGCAGCTGCGCCGGGACGGCTGGCGGCAGACCCGCGCGTCCGGCGCCATGGTCTGCCTGGCCCCGCTCGTGGTGGGGCTGACGATGCGTCACGGCTGGCTGCTGCTGTGCCTGCTGCCCGCCATCTACGTCGTGCACGGCAGCACCACCGAGCGGTGGGAGCGCGAGTGGGAGTCCAAGCACGACGTGCTCACCGGGCTGCCCAACGGCCGGCTGCTGCGCGCCGAGGGGGACAAGGCGCTGGAGGTGGCCGAGCGCACCGGCGGCCGGGTGGGCGTGCTGCTGCTCGACCTCGACCGGTTCAAGGACGTCAACGACACGCTCGGGCACCTGATCGGGGATCAGCTGCTGCGCGTGGTGGCCAGTCGGCTCTCCGCCTGCGTCGGCAGCCAGGGCATGCTGGCCCGGTGGAGCGGCGACGAGTTCGTGGTGCTGCTGCCGAACGTGCGCACCGAGCAGGAGGCCTTCTCCGCCGCGCACCGGATCGCCGAGTGCTTCACGATCCCGTTCCAGCTCGAGGCCTACACGCTCGACCTCGAGTGCTCCATCGGCGTGGCCGAGTATCCCCGGGACGCGGACGACTTCGAACAGCTGCTCCAGCGCGCGGACGTGGCCATGTACCAGGCCAAGCGCTCGCGCTCGGGCATCGCGGTCTACGAGGCGGGCCGGGACCAGAACACCCCGGACCGGCTCGCGCTGCTCGGCGACCTGCGCCGCGCGCTGGCCGGCGGCGAGATCCAGCTGCACTACCAGCCGAAGGTGGCGTTCGCCACCGGCCAGGTCGTCGGCTTCGAGGGCCTGGTGCGGTGGAACCACGCCGGACGCGGCCCGGTCAACCCGGAGGAGTTCGTCCAGCTCGCCGAGCAGACCGGCCTGATGCCGACGCTCACCACGTACGTGGTCGAGCGGGCGCTGGCGCAGGCCGCAGTCTGGTGGCGCTCGGGCCTGTCGGTGCCGGTCGCGGTGAACGTCTCCATGCGCGACATCCACGGCCCCAACTTCGTCGCCGCGATCCAGGAAGGCCTGCGCAAGCACCGCGTGCCGCCGGCCGCGCTGCAGCTCGAGATCACCGAGCGGGTGCTGTTGCAGGACCCTGAGCGCGCGAAGGCCACCCTGCACCGCCTCGACGCGCTCGGGGTGAACCTGTCGCTGGACGACTTCGGCACCGGCTACTCCTCCCTGGTGCTGCTGCGCAGCGTGCCGGTGCGCGAGATCAAGATCGACAAATCCTTCGTGGCCCGGCTGGTGCACGACCAGGAGGACGCCGCGATCGTGCGCTCCACCGTGGACCTCGCCCACTCGCTCGGCCTGAAGGTGGTCGCCGAGGGCGTGGAGGACCAGGTGACCTGGCAGCGCCTGGCCGAACTCGGCTGCGACATCGCCCAGGGCTGGCTGCTGGCCAAGGCGCTGCCCGCGCACGAGGCCACGGCGTGGCTCAACCGCCGGGCCCAGGCCGTCGCGCACGGCCGTCCGACCGCGGCGCTGCCCGGGCCGAAGAACCGGCCTTCGCTGCGCGGCGCCCCCTGACCGGCGTCCGAGCGCTCTCTCGGCCCAGCCCGTCCCCGCCGATCCCAGCCCGCGAAAAGTAATCCGCCCGAGTGACAACCGGTCGTGCCGCAGAGGCGTGACACCATCGAGCGCGCCTGCTGCGGGGCGCCGACGTTCACCGCGCACCGGCGCCAGGCCGCGGAGAGCTCCGACGTACCGGACCTGAGCCCGGACCGGCTGGCGATCGTCGTCGCGCTGCAGAAGATCACACCGGAGCTGCGGCAGGTGATCGTGCTGCACCATCTGCTCGACCTCTCCGTCGAGGAGATCTGCGCGGAGACCGGGGTGCCCTCCGGCACGGTGAAGGCGCGCCTGGTACGCGGTCGCAAGGCGCTGGCCCCTCATCTGAGCGAGTTCGCACAGGAGGCCGGGCATGGCCCCGAGACCACGCAGACCCGCGGCGCCAAGGCCGTCGGCCGGGCCGCCGGCCCGGCGACGTCCGACACATCCGGCAGTTCGACTCACGAAACGACTTCGAAGGAGGGTACGCGCTATGTCTGAGCATTTCGACGAACTGCTTTCCGGCGTGGTCGAGTCGGCGAGCAGCGCCGCGCGCGAGCCCGGCGCTGCGGCGGCCCGCAAGCGAGGCCGGCAGCGCCGCACCCGGCAACGGCTGGCCTCCTCCGCGCTGACCGTGGCCGTGCTCGGCGGGGCGGGCGGCGTGGCCGCGGTCTCGCTGAACCACAGCGGTCCCGGCAAGGTGCCCGTCGCGAACTCCTCCGTCTCGGCCAGTGCGAGCGTCATCACGGCGAGCCCGTCGCCGTCCCAGTCGGCGTCCGAATCCGCGAGTCCGACCGCTCCGACGCAGAACCCGACCACCACCACGCCGAGCGACACGAACTCGGGCACACCGACGAGTTCGATCCCGAGCGCTGTGAAGACGTTCTGGTCGGCGGTTCCGGCTGGTTGGCTTTCGCCGTCGCTGGTGCCGCTCGACGGCACGCTGCACTGGGCCGGGGGTGGTGTGTCGACGGCGCTGAGCGGTGTGGCGCTGATGGGGCAGACCCCGATTCTCTACCCGTGTGCGGACGCGGCGAACGGCTACCCGATCTTCTCGAAGGATGTCGCCGGGTTCTCGATGAACAGTTTCACTGCCACGGCGGATGTCACCGGTGCCGGGTTCGACGGCACTTCGGGGGCGAGGCAGGAGTACGTGCGTTATAGCAGTGTCGCGGCGGCGCAGGCCGCGTACGCTGCGCTGGTCAGGGATGTGGGGGCGTGCTCGGTTCTCAAGGACATGACCGATGTGAAGAACGTGCCCTCCACGGAGGTGGCCACGAAGACCGCGACGGTCTCCGACGGTGTGGCCTACACCGACATCAGGCGTACCGATCAGGGCCGGCCCGCGCAGGTGAACGGCAACTACACCGCCTCCGACTACCACGGCTACGTCGTGCGTAGCGGGAACCTGCTCGACATCGTCTTCCTCGACGGCGGGTCCCCCGTGGACGACTCCAGCCACGACAGCGCCGCCCTCACCACCATGATCCGCGCGCTGGGTTGAGATTCGGCCGAAGACGCGGCAGGGCGCGTCGCGCGCCGGTGAAAAGCGGGACTCGTCTCCTTCCACCCCCATTAGGATGGAGCGGTCCGACCCGGCCGCGGCGCGTCCGCGGGCGCCGCTGCGAGCAGAAAGCAGGACCGATGTCCGCGATCACCCGCGAGGAGGTGGCCCACCTCGCCCGGCTTTCCCGGCTTGCGCTGAGCGAGGCCGAACTCGACCATTTCGCCGAGCAGCTCGACGCGATCGTCGGCGCCGTGGCGAGGGTGAGCGAGCTGCCGACCGAAGACGTGCCGCCCACCTCGCACGCCCAGCCGCTGACGAACATCTTCCGGGCCGACGTGGTGCGTCCGGCCGGGACCCAGGTGCTCGACCGCGCCGAGGTCCTCGCCCAGGCGCCGGCCGCCGAGGACGACCGCTTCCGGGTTCCGCGCATCCTCGGTGAGGACTGAGACCATGAGCACTGATCTGACCAGGCGCACCGCCGCCGAACTGGCCGCCTCGATCGCCTCCGGCGAGGTCTCCGCGCTCGAAGTGACGCAGGCTCACCTGGACCGCATCGGCAAGGTGGACGAGAAGGTCAACGCCTTCCTGCACGTGGACACCGAGGGCGCGCTCTCGGCCGCGCGGGCCGTGGACGCCAAGCGGGCCAAGGGCGAGCGGCTCGGCCCGCTGGCCGGCGTGCCGCTCGCGCTCAAGGACCTGTTCACCACCCGCGGCATCCCGACCACCTGCGGCTCGAAGATCCTCGAGGGCTGGCTCCCGCCGTACGACGCGACCGTCACCCGCAGGCTGCGGGAGGCCGACGTGGTCATCCTGGGCAAGTCCAACATGGACGAGTTCGCCATGGGCTCCTCCACCGAGAACTCCGCCTACGGCCCCACCCGCAACCCGTGGGATCTCGAGCGCATCCCCGGCGGCTCCGGCGGCGGCTCCGCGGCCGCGCTGGCCGCCTTCGAGGCGCCGCTCGCGATCGGCACAGACACCGGCGGCTCGATCCGCCAGCCCGGCGCCGTCACCGGCACCGTGGGCGTGAAGCCGACCTACGGCGGCGTCTCCCGCTTCGGCATGGTGGCCTTCTCCTCCTCGCTCGACCAGGGCGGCCCCTGTGCCCGCACCGTGCTCGACGCGGCGCTTCTGCACGAGGTCATCGCCGGGCACGACCCGCTCGACTCCACCTCCATCGACGCCCCGGTTCCCGGGGTGGTCGCGGCCGCCGAGGCGGGCGCGCGCGAGGGGATCAAGGGCCTGCGGGTCGGCGTGGTCAAGCAGCTCGCCGGCGAGGGCTACCAGGCCGGCGTCATGCAGCGCTTCGAGGAGTCGGTGGCGCTGCTGCGCGAGCTCGGCGCCGAGGTCGTCGAGGTGGACTGCCCCTCGTTCGCCTACGCGCTGCCGGCCTACTACCTGATCGCGCCGAGCGAGTGCTCCTCGAACCTGGCCCGCTTCGACGCCATGCGCTACGGACTGCGCGTCGGCGACAACGGCGAGCACAGCGCCGAGGAGGTCACCGCGCTCACCCGCGAGGCCGGCTTCGGCGCCGAGGTCAAGCGCCGGATCATGCTGGGCACCTACGCGCTCTCCTCGGGCTACTACGACGCCTACTACGGCCAGGCGCAGAAGGTGCGCACCCTGATCACCCGGGACTTCGACGCCGCGTTCGGCCGGGTGGACGTCATGGTCTCGCCGACCACCCCGACCACCGCCTTCAAGATCGGCGAGCGCGCCGACGACCCGATGGCGATGTACCTGGCGGACCTGTGCACCATCCCCACCAACCTGGCCGGCAACGCCGGCATGTCGCTGCCCTGCGGCCTCGCGCCGGAGGACGGGCTGCCGGTGGGCCTGCAGATCCTCGCGCCGGCCATGGCCGACGACCGGCTCTACCGCGTGGGCGCCGCGCTGGAGGCCGCGTTGCTGGCACAGTGGGGCCGGCCGATGCTGGACGCCGTCCCGGCGCTGTAGCCGGCGCGGGCACGGCAAGGGCGGTCGCCGAACTGCCGGGCGGGGCGCGCGTCGCCCCGCCCGCACGAGAAGGGCACGGGTATGGGCATGCTGGGCAGGGGCAAGAAGGACCAGTCGCTGGTCAAGGTCCCCAAGGGCAGGATCGGCCGGACGGTGTTCGCCGGCGGCCAGGTCGCCGCCGCGCTCGCCGCCTGGCGGGCGTTCAAGGACGCGAAGAGCAAGGGCGACCGGCTCGCCCAGCTGCACGGCGCGGTCACCGGCGCCGCGGTCCTGGTGACCCTGGCCGTGGCGCTGCGCACCGTGCACGAGCAGGACGAGACGATCGAGGGCGAGATCGTCGAACCGAGTACGTCGGCCGCCGCGGGCTAGCCGGAGTGAACCTGATGACTGTGTTGAAGGAGCTGAACTTCTGATGACCGCGACCACCGAGGAGCTGATGGACCTCGACGAGGCGCTCACCCGGTTCGATCCGGTGATGGGCCTCGAGGTGCACGTCGAGCTGGGTACGAACACGAAGATGTTCTGCTCCTGCCCGACCGAGTTCGGTGCCGAGCCCAACACCCAGGTCTGCCCCACCTGCCTGGGCCTGCCCGGCGCGCTGCCGGTGGTCAACGAGATCGGGGTGGAGTCCGCGATCCGGATCGGCCTGGCGCTCAACTGCGAGATCGCCGAGTGGTGCCGGTTCGCCCGGAAGAACTACTTCTACCCGGACATGCCGAAGAACTTCCAGACCTCGCAGTACGACGAGCCGATCGCGTACGAGGGATACCTGGACGTCGAGGTGGAGGGCCAGACCTTCCGCATCGGCATCGAACGGGCGCACATGGAGGAGGACACCGGCAAGTCGACCCACGTGGGCGGCGCGACCGGGCGGATCCACGGCGCCGACTACTCGCTGGTGGACTACAACCGGGCCGGCATCCCGCTGATCGAGATCGTCACCAAGACGATCGAGGTGCCCGGCCACCTCGCCGCCGCGGTGGCCCGCGCGTACGTGGCCGAACTGCGTGAGCTGATCGTCGCGCTCGGCGTCTCGGAGGCGCGGATGGAGCGTGGCCAGATGCGCTGCGACGTGAACCTCTCGCTCAAGCCGACCGGCTCGGAGAAGTTCGGCACCCGGTCCGAGACCAAGAACGTCAACTCCCTGCGGTCGGTGGAGCGGGCCGCCCGCTTCGAGATCCAGCGGCACGCCGCGGTGCTCGCGTCCGGCGGCACGATCGTGCAGGAGACGCGCCACTTCCACGAGGACAAGGGCACGACCACCTCGGGCCGGGTGAAGGAGGAGGCGGAGGACTACCGCTACTTCCCCGAGCCCGACCTGGTCCCGATCGCCCCGGCCCGGGAGTGGGTGGACAAGCTCCGCGAGACCCTGCCGGAGCTGCCGGGCGCCCGCCGCAAGCGGCTCGCCTCCGACTGGGTCATCTCGGACTTCGACATGCAGTCGGTGGTCAACGCCGGCGCCCTCGACCTGATCGAGGCGACCATCGCGGCCGGCGCGGACCCGACCTCGGCCCGCAAGTGGTGGCTGGGCGAGCTGGCCCGCACCGCGAACGAGCGCACGGTGGAGCTGGCCGAGCTGCCCATCACCCCGGCCCATGTGGCCCGGATCGTCGCGCTGGTCTCGGCCGGCGAGCTCAGCGACAAGCTGGCCCGCCAGGTCATCGAGGGCGTGCTGGCCGGCGAGGGCGACCCGGACGCGGTGGTGGCCGCCCGCGGCCTGAAGGTCGTCTCCGACGACACCGCCCTGCTCGCCGCGATCGACGACGCGATCGCCGCCAACCCGGCCGTGGCCGACAAGATCCGTGGCGGCAACCACGCCGCCGCCGGTGTGATCATCGGTGCGGTGATGAAGGCGACCAAGGGCCAGGCCGACGCGGCGAAGGTCAAGGAACTGACGCTCTCCCGCCTCGCCTGAGCCGGACTCCGGATCGGCGCCGCGGCTCGCAGATGCCGCGGCGCCGGCCAGACTAGAACAGCGCGTTCGGGCCGCCGGCCAGCCCGATCTGGACCAGCTGCGCGCTGGTCGGATGCCGTAGATCGGCGAACAGCACGGCGAACTCGTCGTCGAAAGCCCGGGATTTCTGGGCGATGGTCAGCGCGACGTAATCGCCGCCGACGACCTCGACCTCGGTCGCGTCGTCGAGCGTTTCGAAGGTGCCGTCGTCGGCGGCCTCCCAGTGCCCGGGGGCGGTCTGGCCGCAGGACATACCCCGCCGGTCGAAGTCGTCGACCTTCTCCAGGATGTCGGGGAGCTGGGAACAGGGCGAGGACTTCGTCGCCGGGAAGACCGTGATGGTCACGTCGTAGCCGAGGTCGGGCCCGTCCGTCGCGGCCTGGTGCGCGGATGCGGGCAGCCGATAGCCGAGCCAAGCGGCCGGGTTCTGGTGGAAGTACCCCGCGACGGTCTTCGCGCCGGGCATCTCGAGCACGTAGAGCATCGACGGCGGCACGTTGATCTCGTGGCGCAGGACGTCGGCAGTCTGGGCGCGCATGCCCCGCAGCAGGGCCGGCCAGGTCAGCGCCAGGGCCGCGGCCACCAGCACGCAGACCTCGACGGCCAGCCTTCGGCGAATCCCGGGCATCACGAGCCAGCCGACGAGCGGATAGGGCAGGCAGGAGATCGCGTACTTCTCCAGCACGGTCGCCCACCAGAAGTCGCCGGTGGCGGGCAGGTTCAGCGAGTTCGGCAGCAGGAAGACGACGCTGCCGGCCAGCAGCACCAGCAAGACCCGCCACAGTGCATGACGCCAGGTCCAGTGGATGTAGTGCACGCCGACGAGGACGAAGAGCGCGGCCAAGACCATGAGCGGCGCCAAGACGATCGTGACCACCACGGGCTGCGGATGGCCGTGGTTGACGGCCAGCCCGATCACCGGCCCGGCGACGAGGCCGAAGCCGAGGCTCGCCGCCAGCCAATGTGTCAGCCCACGTCGTCGCAGCCCGCTGTGGCGCGCGGCCCAGGACGGCGCCGATTCCTCGATCGGCAAGGTGGCCTCGTCCGTTGTCTCCGTATCCGAGTTCGCATCAGGCACCGGCGACGAGCTCCTCTCGGACGGCCTACTCCAGCAGCTCCGCCTGCAGGCTGAACTCCTGGCGGAACGGCGTAACGCCCACGGAACTCGGCGCGGTGTAGACGATTTCCAGCACCGTATCGTGCAGCTGCGCGATTCCGTACCAGGTGTTCTTCGTACCCCGTGCCTCCTTGTCGTACGTCAGGGGGTTCGAACCCAGCATGAGAAGCGAGGTCGCGGCGTTGCTCGGCTCGCCCGTCATGTCGTCGAGAATGGTGAAGGCCGCAGCGGCGTTGCGCTCGTTGCCGAACTGCAGCAGGTAGATCTTCGTCTCCGCGCCATCGGTCGTCTTCCACGACTCCGCCGCCGTGTGCCGCCAGCCGTACTCGCCGAAGTCCAGCCGCGCCGCGTCCGACGTGGTGAGCTTCTCCGAGTCGGCTTCGGAGAGCCAGCCGTGGCTCAGCTCCAGCGCTTCGTCGTCGACCGCGCCCTGCGGTGCCGGCAGCAGCAGCTTCCTGATGTCGGCCAGGTGCTGCTCGCCGATGTTCGCCAAGTCGTCGGGCGTGAGCTGGCCGGGAGCCAACGTGGGCAGCGACAGCGGCGCGAAGACGTATCGCCCGTCGGTAGCGGTCTTGAGACCCGGCAGGTCGGCACGCTGCGGCGCCATCATCGCGAACGCGCAGCCGGCCCCGACGACGACGGCGGCAGCCAGCGCGCCGGCCCACCGCCAAGGGAATGGACGCTTCGGCTTCGCCGGCAGCACCGGGACCTGCGGCGAGATATCCCACTGCTGAGCGATCGCCTCCGGCTGCGGCTCCGGCTGCTCAGACATTCTGCCCCCCGATGCTCGGATCGCCGCTGGGCGCGGTCAGTATCTGGTTGCCCTTCAACCGATCCAGCTGCCGCGCGATCATCTTCACGGCGCTCCCCTGGTCCAGCGGCGCCGCCCCGCTGACCTCCACCACGACCTCGACATCGCCGTACGAGGCCGCGCACAGCATCTCGTCGACGCGGTCGCTGCCGAGGCTCGGCGGCAGTACGCATTTGGCCGTGCCATAGCCGGGGACGGAGGTGCCCTGGCGGTAGCCGAGGCCGTCGACGAGGCTGCCGAGCGACTTCTCGTCGGACGCCGCCGCTTTGGGGTCGAGCTGCATCAGCTCGAAGTCGATCTCCTCGGTGCCGGGTTCGTTCACCATCGTGCGCACGGCTATGCCTTGCAGATGCAGGTCGGCGAGGGTGCCCTTGGTGCTGGCCATGTCGTTTTTGGGCAGGCTCAGCAGCTGTCCCTGGATTTGTGCGTCGACCTGGGCCGCGGAGATGTAGTTGTTGTCGCCGATCGTGCCGATGTCGGGGCCGAGCGAGTAGCCCGTCGGCAGGGGCAGGAGGTAGGCGAACAGCGAGCCGTAATGCGAGCCGTCGGAGCGGACTGCGCCGGTGATCGGCGTCTGGATGGCGTTGGTCCGCGCCTGCGCCGAGGCGGCGGCGTCGGCCACGGCTTGCTGCTGGCCGTGCGTCACGTCGCGCGCGTGCACCACGCAGACGCCGACGGCGGCGCCGACGACGAGCGAGGCCACCGCGCCGGCGGCGAGCCGGGTTCGGATGGAGGCGGACATCTACAGCCTCGCCATCTGCTGCGTCATCAGGTCATCGATCAGCGATGGGTCGGGGACGCGCTCGGTCGAGCCGACCCAGAACTCGACGGCGAGGTCGCCGTGCGCGGCCGCGCCGTAGTCGAGGTGATCGCCGTCCTCCGTGTAGGTGTCCGCGACGGCCGACGCGTCGAGCAGCGGCGGGGTGTCGATGGGCGAGCCCTCGGACGAGATGCCGTCCAGAAAGGCGTTGGTGTCATAGGAGGGGGCGTACCGGAAGATGCGGATCTCCTCGTAGTAGCCCGATGACGTAGTCCAGCCGGTGTCCGCGACGGCCCGTACGCCGGCATTGATCTTGTCCGAGAAGCACTCTGCCTGGCGGTCGTCGGAGCAGAGCTCGGCGTCATCCATGACGTCCAGCCATTGGTGATCCCACGCGTCCTGCACCGAGGCGCCGGCCGGGGTGGGCAGCAGAAGCTTGGTCAGATCGCCGTCGGTCACGGTCAGATCGTCTTGGGACGGGGGCAGCGTCGGCGGGGCGACGCCCGCGTACACGCCGACCGGAGCGTACTTCGGCGCCGCCGGGAGCAGGGCCGGCAGCGGCGTGGGCGGACGGGAGGACTGGATCGCGTAGCCGACGCCCGCTCCGCCGAGCAAGCCGAGGACGACGGCGCTCGCCATGAGCGTGCGGGTCTTGATTCGGCGCCGAGGCTTGCGGGCGGCCGGGATCTGGCACAGCGGGGGTTCGGGGAGCGGCGGCAGCATCTGCATGGGCAGAGCCGGCGGTGCCGGATCAGCCACCGCCGCCGCCAACGCCGCCGGGTCCTGCTGCGGTTCCGGTTCCGGCGTCTGTTCGTTCTCGGTCATCTTCTCCCCGCCCTAACCGTTCCCCAGTCGAGCATGCTCGGCCTTGATGACCTGCGCGAGATCCGAAGCAGTCACCGGTTCGTCGCCGAAGATGCTCACCTGGAAGAACGTGTCGCCATCCCGGTACGCGCCGATGAGCACGTATGTCCCGCCCTTGTGGTAGCTCCAGCCGACCGCGCCGGAGACGCCGGGGACGGAGATGCGCTTGGTGCCGCTGCTGGTGGATCCGGTGAATCCGCTGAGCCATTGCGAGGATCCGTTCGATCCGGCGAACCGCAGGAGCTCGATGGTCACGTTCGCGCCCATCGTCGAGTCCTGGTACGTCCGGTCGCAGGCGGCCTTGAACCCGAGCTCGCGCAAGAGAGAGCGCACACTCGAGCCGCCGCCGTAAGCGTCGACGACGTCGTTCGTGGTTTCGGTGGCGCCGTCCGGGTCGCCCTGCACCGAGCTCGGTCCGTCGGGCGGCGGCAGCAGGAAGTAGCGCAGGTCGCCGCTGTGCACGCCGCCGCTGACGTGGCCGGTGACGGTCGAGGTCGGAGTGGCGCTGGTCGGCGGTTGTGTAGTCGGTGCCGCGCTTGCGGTGGAAGGACTCGGCGAGGGTGCCGCGGAAGCCGCGCTCGTCGCGGTCGTGTCGGCCAGGCTCGCCACCCTGACCGGGCCGGGCGATGCGATCGCGATCACGGCGAACGCGGTGACCGCCGCGATCGCGGCGTAGCCGAGCCCGATTCCGGTGCCCAGCAGGACTCTGCCGCGCGCCTTGGCCGAGGCCGAGGTCGAGGACGCGGTCAGGAAGGAAGCGGAGAGCGTGCCCCAGGCCGGCACCCCCGATCCTTCGGGCTCCGCTGCCATCGTGGCCGGTGGCGGGCCGCTGTGCATTGATATGGACGTACCGCCCTGATCGAGGCCATCCGTTTGCGCCTGCCTCGAAGCGCGCTCCGGCGGCTCCGATTCCCCCGCGGATATGGCGAATCCGGCGCTCCGACCGACCTCCGTGTCCCCGGCGCCGGGCGCCGGGCCCTTTTCGGCGTCGATGGACGGTCGGTTGAACGGTTCCGGCTCGACGGGCTCCGACTGTTCGTCGGACACCGTTCCCTCCCTGGCTGCTTATATCAGGACCCCGCTGTCGTTCCGCGAAGTCCTCACCGGTCTACACCCTCTCCGCCGAGCATGTCATGGCCCTCCGACAACGATTCGGTATCCGCATACGGACATCGCCGTTACACGGCGCCGCTTCGGGGTATGCCTGCCCGTCCACGCTCGCCGCGCGCCTTCGCGCCCCGCGCCGACGGCGCCTCCGTGCGGCGCCGTCGACGGGCGGATCCGAGCTCTGATGGCCCATGCGCAGCCGTTTTCCACGCCTTCTTCACGACGCGCGATCAACTCATCGCGTAGAGTGAGCGCCGTGCCCGCCATCCTGCCCCGCCGCCCGGAAGTGCCGCCCGCGGCCCGGGTGGCGGCCGCGGTGGGCGCCGCCGTGGCCGCCACCGCCGTCTTCGTGCTCGGTGCCGTTCTGCACTGGGGCGGGGTCGGCGACCGTTCCAGCCGCACCGTCGCCGACATCATGGGCGACTTCGGACTGGCCGGCGCGGCCGCGCTGGCCGCGGTCTCCAGTGTTCGCAGGGCCCTGACTCTTTCCGGGGCGCTGCGGGTGTCCTGGCTGCTGTTCGCCGGATCGGCGCTGGTGGCCGGGTTCGGCAACGCGGTGTGGGGCTGGTACGAGCTCGTGCTGCGCACCTCCCCGCCGGTGCCGTCGATGGCCGACTGGGCCTTCCTGTGCTTCGCGCCCTTCGCGATGGCGGGCACGCTGGTGCACCACCGCGGCGTGGGCGGACCGCTGGCCTGGCTGCGGCTCGGGCTCGACGGGACGCTGGTGGGCGGCGCGCTGTTCACCGCCGGGTGGGGGGTGGCGCTGTCCCGGGTCGCCTACAGCGACGGGCATACACCCACGCAGATCACCTTCGCGCTGGCCTATCCGGTGTTCGACATCCTGCTGGTGTCTCTCGTGCTGTGCCTGCGCCACCGCGGCAAGGGGCGCGGCGACGGCGCCTCGATGCTGATGCTGGTGTGCGGATACAGCGTCGTCGTGGTCTTCGACGGCCTGTGGACCCTGCCGCAGGTGCGGGCGCACTACTACTCCGGCGAGCTGATGGACGCCGGCTGGTTCTTCGGATACCTGCTGCTGGCCATCGCGCCGTGGATGTCCGTGTGGCGAGCCGAAGCCGGCGCCGGCGTGGCGTCCGGCTGGCGGACGCGCCTGCTCGCCGGCAGCCGGCGGCTGGTCGACCTCGCCGGCCAGCTCTTCCCTTATCTGGCCGGATCCACCTGCCTGGCCGTGATCATGAGCGACGGGCTGCGCGGGCGCCACCAGGTGCACCCGGTGCCGCTGATCACCGGCTGCGCGGTGCTGGCCGCGCTGGTGGCGCGCCAGGCCCTGACGCTGACCGAGAACCTGCGGCTGACCAAGCAGCTGACCCTGCGCGAGAACCACTTCCGCTCTCTGGTCCAGGGCGCCAGCGAGGTCATCATGACCCTGACGCGCCCGGGCCGGCTCGGCTACATCTCCCCGGCGGTCAGCGGCGTGCTCGGCTACGAGCCGCAGCATCTGATCGGCAGCTCGCTCTACGACCTGATCCACCTCGAGGACCGGAGGGGCGTGATCGAGGCGGTGGACCGCTTCCTGGCCGGGGTGGCGCCGGCCGTGCTGGTCGAGTGCCGGATCCGGGCCGCGCGGGTGATGCCGCTGCCGGGCGCGGGGGAGGGGGCGCAGTCGATCTGGCGGCACGCCGAGTCCACCGTCACCCGGCACTGCGGCGGCCTGGTCTTCACCATCCGGGACGTGAGCGACCGGGTCGCGCTGCGCAACCAGCTGGCCTACAACGCGTACCACGACGCGCTCACCGGGCTGCCCAACCGCGCGCTGTTCGGCGAACGGCTGGCCCAGGCGCTGCATCAGCGTTCGGCGGCGCGCCGGCCGCCGGCCGTGGTCTTCCTGGATCTGGACTGGTTCAAGGAGGTCAACGACGCGCAGGGCCACGCCGTCGGCGACGAGCTGCTGATCGAGGCCGCGGCCCGGCTGCGCGCGGCGGTCCGGGTCGGGGACACGGTCGCCCGGTTCGGCGGGGACGAGTTCGCCGCGCTGGTGCAGGCCGGCGACGACGGCACGGTGCACGAAGTGGCCGAGCGGCTGCACGCGGCGCTGGTGCGGCCCTATCTGCTGCCGGCCGGCCGGTTCGTGGTCGGCGCCTCGGTCGGCGTGGCGTTCTGGCGTCCGGGGATGTCGGCCGCGCAGCTGCTGCGCGAGGCGGATCTGGCGATGTACGAGGCGAAGGGCGAGGGCAAGGGCCGGCTGATCGTCCGTGAGGCGCCGGTGCCGCGGTGAGCCGGATGCGCCGCCGCATGCGGCGATGAAGAGGAAATGGACATTGTATGTCCGGCATTCGAGACGCACGGCGGGGTGGCTTGACGGCACCGGGCCGTGCGCGAGTATGGTCGCCCCATGCGGATTTCCCACGCGCGTCAGCGCGAGCTCGTACTTGGCCAGCGCGCCGGCTGAAGCCCCCTCAAGGGCCCACCTGCCAGCGCGCTTCCCTCGGTTGCCCCTTCGGGCCCGAGGGTTTTTTGTTGGCCGCATACAGCATCGCCCGGGTAGGAAGCCCGGACCCAGACCGAGAGAAGCCTCACCATGACGGAGCAGGGCAGCAGCCTTCGCGCACCCGAGCTGACCGGAGCCCAGGCCCTCATCCGCGCCCTCGAGGAGCTGGGTGTGGACACCGTGTTCGGCATCCCCGGCGGGACGATCCTGCCGGCCTACGACCCGCTGTTCGACTCCAAGCAGATCCGCCACATCCTGGTGCGCCACGAGCAGGGCGCCGGCCACGCCGCGACCGGCTACGCGCAGGCCACCGGCAAGGTCGGGGTGTGCATGGCCACCTCCGGTCCGGGCGCGACCAACCTGGTCACCCCGATCGCCGACGCCTATATGGACTCCGTCCCGATGGTGGCCATCACCGGGCAGGTGGCCAGCGCGCAGATCGGCACCGACGGCTTCCAGGAGGCCGACATCTGCGGCATCACGATGCCGATCACCAAGCACAACTTCCTGGTGACCCGGCCCGAGGACATCCCCCGGGCCGTCGCCGAGGCCTTCCACATCGCCGGCACCGGCCGGCCCGGCCCGGTCGTGGTGGACATCCCCAAGGACGTGCTGCAGGCCACCGCCCCGTTCCGCTGGCCGGTGGAGCTGAACCTGCCCGGCTACCGGCCGGTGTCCAAGCCGCACGGCAAGCAGATCCGCGAGGCGGCCCGGCTGCTCGGGCTGGCCCGGCGCCCGGTGCTCTACGTCGGCGGCGGCGTGCTCAAGGCCCGCGCCACCGCGGAGCTGCTGGAGCTGGCCGAGCTGACCGGCGCGCCCGTCGTCACGACCCTGATGGCCCGCGGCGCCTTCCCGGACAGCCACCGCCAGCACCTGGGCATGCCCGGCATGCACGGCTCGGTGGCCGCGGTCACCGCGCTGCAGAAGTCGGACCTGATCGTCGCGCTCGGCGCCCGCTTCGACGACCGGGTGACCGGCAAGCTGGTCAGCTTCGCCCCGGACGCCAAGGTCGTGCACGCCGACATCGACCCGGCCGAGATCTCCAAGAACCGCACCGCGGACGTCCCGATCGTCGGCGACTGCCGCGAGGTGCTGACCGAGCTGTCCGCCGCCGTGCGCGCCGAGGCCGCGGCCGGCCGCGCCGGGGACTACGCGGCCTGGTGGGACTCGCTCGAGGACTGGCGCACCCGCTACCCGCTGGGCTACGAGACCGAGCCCGGCCAGCTGGCCCCGCAGTACGTGATCGAGCGGATCGGCAAGATCGCCGGCCCGGACGCCATCTACACCACCGGCGTCGGGCAGCACCAGATGTGGGCGGCGCAGTTCATCTCGTACGAGAAGCCCAACACCTTCCTCAACTCCGGCGGCGCGGGCACCATGGGCTACGGCGTGCCGGCCGCGATGGGCGCCAAGGCCGGCCGGCCGGACGCGACGGTGTGGTGCATCGACGGCGACGGCTGCTTCCAGATGACCAACCAGGAACTGGCCACCTGCGCGCTCAACAACATCCCGATCAAGATCGCCGTCATCAACAACGGCGCCCTGGGCATGGTGCGGCAGTGGCAGACGCTGTTCTACAACCAGCGTTACTCCAACACGAACTTGCGCGCAAGCGCGGGGACGGGGTCCCAAATTCGGATCCCGGACTTCGTCAAGCTGGCCGAGGCCTACGGCTGCGTGGGCCTGCGCTGCGAGAGTCCGGACCAGGTCGACTCGGTGATCGAGAAGGCCATGGCCATCACCGACGCGCCGGTGGTGATCGACTTCGTGGTGCACGAGGACGCCATGGTGTGGCCGATGGTGCCCGCCGGGCTGTCCAACGACGAGATCCTGGCCGCGCGCGACCAGCGTCCTGAGTTCGACGAGGAAAGTGAGTGAGCACCATGACGAACTCGGCCCCGGCCCAGACGCACACGCTCTCCGTGCTGGTCGAGAACCGCCCGGGCGTGCTGGCCCGGGTCTCCGCGCTCTTCTCCCGGCGCGGATTCAACATCGAGTCGCTCGCGGTCGGACCGACCGAGCACTCGGAGATCTCCCGGATCACCCTGGTCGTGAACGTCGAGGACCACCCCCTCGAACAGGTGACCAAGCAGCTCAACAAGCTGGTGAACGTGCTCAAGATCGTGGAGCTGGAACCCTCGGCCTGCGTCCGGCGCGAACTGATCCTGGTCAAGGTGCGGGCGGATGCCTCCGAGCGCCAGCACGTGCTCGCCACCCTCGAGCCCTTCGGCGCGCGGGTGGTGGACATGTCCACCGACAGCCTCGTGATCGAGGCCACCGGCGAGTCCGCCAAACTGGAGGCGCTGCTGCGCGTGCTCGAGCCCTTCGGCATCAAGGAGCTGGTCCAGTCGGGCCTGCTCGCCGTCGGGCGCGGCTCGCGCTCCATCACCGACCGATCGCTGCGCGCCGTCGAACGCGCCGCATAGCCGACCCATCCACGGCCCGCGCCCCGGCAGCACCGGGACGCCGGCCACCGGACACGAGAAGAAGAGACACGAACCATGGCTGTTGAGATGTTCTACGACGACGACGCGGACCTCTCGGTCATCCAGGGCCGCAAGGTCGCCGTCCTCGGCTACGGCTCCCAGGGCCACGCCCACGCGCTGAGCCTGCGCGACTCGGGCGTGGACGTGCGGGTCGGCCTGAAGGCGGACTCCAAGTCCCGGGCCAAGGCCGAGGAGCAGGGCCTGCGCGTGGTCACCCCGTTCGAGGCCTGTGCCGAGGCGGACGTCATCATGATCCTGGTGCCGGACCCGGTGCAGCGCGCGGTGTACGAGGAGGCAGTGGCCCCGAACCTCAAGGACGGGGACGCGATCTTCTTCGGCCACGCCCTGAACATCCACTTCGAGCTGATCACCCCGCCGGCCAACATCGACGTCGCCATGGTGGCGCCGAAGGGCCCGGGCCACCTGGTGCGCCGTCAGTTCGCCGACGGCTTCGGCGTCCCGTGCCTGATCGCGGTGGCCCAGGACGCCTCCGGCAAGGCCCAGGACCTGGCGCTCTCCTACGCCAAGGGCATCGGCGGCACCCGCGCCGGGGTCATCAAGACCACGTTCAAGGACGAGGTCGAGACCGACCTGTTCGGCGAGCAGGTCGTGCTCTGCGGCGGCGTGGAGGAGCTGATCAAGGCCGGCTTCGAGACGCTGACCGAGGCGGGCTACGAGCCGGAGATCGCCTACTTCGAGTGCCTGCACGAGCTCAAGCTGATCGTGGACCTGATCTACGAGGGCGGCCTGACCAAGATGAACTGGTCGGTCTCGGAGACCGCGGAGTGGGGCGGCTACAAGACCGGCCCGCGCATCATCACCGCCGAGACCAAGGCGGAGATGAAGAAGGTGCTGGCCGAGATCCAGTCCGGCCAGTTCACCCGCGAGTGGATCGCCGAGTACGACGGCGGGCTCAAGGAGTACAAGAAGCTCTACGACGCCACCACCAACCACCCGATCGAGAAGGTCGGCAAGCAGCTGCGTTCGCTGATGTCCTGGGTCAACACCGAGGACTGATCCGGCGGCTTCGAGCCCCCCTCCCGCCCCGGCGGGAGGGGGGCTTCGTCATGTCCGTCGTGTGACTCTCCGTCATTCATTCGGCGGCAAGAGCGCGCGTCGGGACGCGTAACGCCCTAGTTTGTCCATAGTTGTCAGGTGAAATGACTCTGTCAACGAAAGAGATCTAGGGCTGAAGGAGCGCGAATGTCCGGGACGGTGAGACGGCGGCAGAGGCGGCGCTGGACAGTGGTGTGCGCCGCGATGGCGACCGGGCTCGCGCTGCTGGCCGGCTGCGGCGGTTCGGGCAACAGCAGCTCGAGCGGGAACTCGACCCAGTCCATCTCCGGCACCTCGGCCGCCGACACGTTCAACTCCGGCACTCCCAAGCAGGGCGGCTCGGTCACCTGGACGATCGAGAAGACCATGCAGAACTGGAACGTGCTCTCGGCGGACGGCAACACCTTCGACTACGCCCAGGTCGTCAACCCGCTCACCCCCTCGACGTACATCTTCAACCCGTCCTACCAGGTCACGCTCAACTCCGACCTGCTGGTGAGCGCGAGCCAGACGAGCAGCAGCCCGCAGACCGTGGTCTACAAGATCCAGCCGAACGCGGTCTGGTCCGACGGCACGCCGATCAACGCGGACGACTTCGTCTACAACTGGCAGGTGCAGAACGGCACCGACCCGAACATCGCGGCCGCCTCCACCACCGGCTACTCGAACATCCAGTCGGTCACCGGCTCGGACAACGGCAAGACCGTCACCACCGTGTACAAGACCCCGTTCGGCGACTGGAAGTCGCTGTTCATCAACATGTACCCGGCGCACATCGCCAAGCAGCACGGCAACAACGAGCAGTCCTTCAACTGGTTCCAGACCAACCCGCCGCCGGTCTCCGGCGGTCCGTTCGTGGTCTCGAGCGTGTCCGCGGACAAGACCTCGGTCATCCTCAAGCGCAATCCGAAGTGGTACGGCAAGGCGGTCCCGCTCGACCAGGTCACCTTCCGGGCCATCACCGACGCGGCCCAGGAACCCACCGCGCTGCAGAACCACGAGGTGGACGGGATCTACCCGCAGCCGGAGACCAACCTGGTCAACCAGCTCAAGAACATGGGCAGCACGATCACCTACAAGATCGACGCGGGCCTGGGCTTCGAGCACATCGACTTCAACCTGAAGAACTCCGCGCTCGGCAACGCCACCTGGGGCAAGACCCTGCGCACGGCGATGTTCACCGCGACCGACCGCAACGCGATCCTGTCCAAGACCATCCAGCAGTTCCAGAGCTCGGCGGTGCCGCTCAACAGCCGGATGTTCGTGCAGGGCCAGAACGGCTTTCAGGACAACGTCACCCAGTTCGGCCTCGGCACCGGCAACCTGAGCAAGGCCCAGCAGGAGCTGACCAGCGCCGGCTTCAAGAACGTCGGCTCGGGCAAGGGCGGCCTGACCGCGCCCGACGGCAGCAAGATCCCGACCTTCCAGATGAAGTACACGGTCGGCAACCAGATCCGCCTGGACACCTGCAGCCTGTTCGCCTCGGAGATGGCCCAGCTCGGCATCAACGTCGCGGTGACCCCGACCGACAACCTCGGCGCCACGCTCACCCAGACCGGCGGCAACGGCTACGACATCGTCGACTTCGCCTGGGTCAACACCCCGTTCCCGGCCTCGGCGAACCAGCCGCTCTACACCACCGGCGGGGGCGGCAACTTCGGCGGCTACTCGAACAAGAACGTCGACACCTGGCTGGCCACGGCCGCCTCGAGCTCGGACTCCGCGACCCAGATCTCGAACCTGAACAAGGCGGACCAGCAGATCAGCCAGGACGCCTACACACTGCCGCTCTACCAGAAGCCGACCCTGATCGCCTTCAACCCCAACCTGGTCAACGTCCGCGACAACGCGACCTCCATGGGCCCGACCTACAACGTCGGCCAGTGGGGCCTGAAGTCCTGACCCGGAGGCACCCCTCCGGCGGGGCACGAGTCGCGCGCGATCCGTGCCCCGCCGGGCCGTCCCCGGCCGCGCGCGCCCCTTCCGACACGAGGCCCCCATGCTCGCTTTCGCGCTCAGACGCCTGCTGATCTCGATCCCGGTCTTCATCGTCTCGACGTTCCTGGTCTTCCTCCTGGTGACCTGGGGCGCGGATCCGCTCGGCCAGCTCAAGGCGAAGAACCCGCCGCCGCCGCAGGCGGAGATCGACCAGCTCTCCAACCAGCTCTACCTCAACCACTCCATCCCGGAGCGCTACTGGCACTGGTTCTCCCAGCTCTTCTTCCACGGCAACTGGGGGCCCTCGGTCCAGGCGGGCACGAGCATCGGGCAGCTGCTGGCGACCAGCATCGAGCTGACCGCGCGGCTGGTCATCCTGGCCATCATCGTCGCGGTGATCCTGGCCATCATCGCCGGCGTGGTCAGCGCGACCCGGCAGTACTCGAAGACCGACTACGCCATCACCCTGATCGGCTTCCTGTTCCTCTCGCTGCCGGTGTTCTGGTTCGCCATCCTGCTCAAGCAGGCGGTGGTGAACCTGAACAACTCGACGGGCTGGTATGGGATCTCGACCTACGGCTCCGGCACCCCGGGCCTGACCGGCGGCGCGGCCTTCACCGACGCGATCGGCCACCTGATCCTGCCGACGGTCGTGCTGGCGATGTCCTCGTACGCGTCCTGGTCCCGGTTCCAGCGCGCCTCGATGCTCGACGTGCTCGGCAGCGACTACATGCGCCTGGCCCGGGCCAAGGGCCTGAGCCGGCGCCAGGTGATGATCCGGCACGGCCTGCGCACCGCGCTGATCCCGCTGACCACCCAGGTCGCCCTGGACGTCGCGGCGATCCTCGGCGGCGCGGTGCTGACCGAGTCCGTCTTCGGCTGGCAGGGCATGGGCACGATGCTGGTCAACGGCATCAACTCGTCCGACTTCAACGTCATCCTGGCCTGGCTGACCGTCTCCGCGATCTTCGTGATCGTCTTCAACCTCATCGCCGACCTTCTCTACGGTGTCCTGGATCCGAGGATTCGCCATGCATGAACTCCCCCGGGAGGACCCGGAGCCCACCGAGATCACGCCGTCGGCCGGATCGGAGCGTCCGTTCCAGGAGCGCGAGTTCACGGTCAAGGCGCGCACCCAGACGCAGCTGGTGCTGCGCCGCTTCATGCAGCACCGGCTGGCCGTGGTGAGCCTGTTCGTGCTGATCGCGGTGATCCTGCTGGCCTTCGTGGGCGCGCCGCTGTGGCATTACAGCTACACCGACATCACCCCGGACAACTCGGTGCCGCCCTCGGGCACCCACCCGTTCGGCACCGACAACCTCGGCTACGACGAGTTCGCCCGGGTGCTGCGCGGCACCCAGCGCTCGCTCGAGATCGCGTTCAGCGTGGCCGTGCTGGCCACGCTGATCGGCACGGTCTGGGGCGCGGTGGCCGGGTACTACCGGGGCTGGCTGGACACGTTGATGATGCGCATCGCCGACCTGTTCCTGACCATCCCGATCCTGGCGGCCGGCGCGCTGCTCTCGCACCACTTCCAGTCCGCCGGCTGGTGGGCGCTGGCCCTGGTGATCGCGGGCCTGGCCTGGCCGGCCGTGGCCCGGATCGTGCGCGGCCAGACGCTCTCGCTGCGGGAGAAGGAGTACGTGGAGGCGGGCCGGTCGATGGGCGCCAAGGACGGGCGGATCATCTTCCGGCACATCCTGCCGAACGTGATCGGCCAGATCATCGTCGTGGTCACCATCCAGATCGCCTTCGCCATCCTGCTCGAGTCCTCGCTCTCCTACCTGGGCTTCGGCGTGCAGCCGCCGGACACCTCGCTCGGCACGCTGATCTCCACCGCGCAGACCGCGCTGCAGGGCGGCCAGTGGTGGCTGTTCTACTTCCCCGGCATCATGATCATCCTGATCAGCCTCTCGGTGAACTTCATCGGCGACGGGCTGCGGGATGCGTTCGACCCGTCCCAGCAGAGAGTGCGCGCCTGATGTCGACGAACAGCGGCTCCGCCGCGGTGCCCGCGGGGCCCACCGAGACGTACACCGACGCGGTGCTGACCGTGGAGGACCTGACCGTGGACTTCCCCACCCCGGACGGCGCGGTGCACGCGGTGCGCGGCGTCTCCTACCGGCTGCGCCCGGGCGAGGTGCTCGGCATCGTGGGCGAGTCCGGCTCGGGCAAGTCGGTCACCTCGATGGCGGTGATGGGTCTGCTGCCCAAGACCGCCAAGGTCTCCGGCTCGGTGCGCTTCCGCGACCGCGAGTTGCTCGGCCTGTCGGACAAGGAGATGAAGCGGGTGCGCGGCCGCAACGTCGCGATGATCTTCCAGGACCCGATGACCTCGCTCAACCCGGTCTACAAGGTCGGCCACCAGCTGGCCGAGGCGGTCCTGGCGCACCACGACGTGCCCAAGGCGCAGGCGCACAAGCGCGCGGTCGAGCTGCTCGAGATGGTCAACATCCCGCAGCCGGACCGCCGGGTGGATCAGTACCCGCACGAGTTCTCCGGCGGCATGCGCCAGCGTGTGGTGATCGCGATCGCGATGGCCAACAACCCGGACGTGATCATCGCGGACGAGCCGACCACCGCCCTCGACGTCACCGTGCAGGCCCAGGTGCTCGACTCGCTGCGGGCCGCGCAGCGCGAGACCGGCGCCGCGATGGTGCTGATCACCCACGACCTCGGCGTGGTGGCCGGCCAGGCAGACCGGGTGCTGGTGATGTACGCGGGCAAGCCGGTGGAGATCGGCTCGGTCGACGACATCTACTACCGGCCGCGGATGCCCTACACGCTCGGGCTGCTGGGCTCGCTGCCCCGGCTCGACAAGCGCGAGGCGACCCGGCTGACGCCCATTCAGGGATCCCCGCCCTCGCTGGTGAACCTGCCGCCCGGCTGCCCGTTCACCCCGCGCTGCCCGCTCGCCCAGGACGTGTGCCAGACCCGCGAGCCCGAGCTCGAACTGGTCGATCCGGACCAGGGCAGCCCGCTCGGGCACCGCGCCGCCTGCC
The DNA here is from genome assembly GCF_000504285.1 of Actinospica robiniae DSM 44927. Classification (NCBI taxonomy): domain Bacteria; kingdom Bacillati; phylum Actinomycetota; class Actinomycetes; order Catenulisporales; family Actinospicaceae; genus Actinospica; species Actinospica robiniae. Next base: position 6,838,511 of record NZ_KI632511.1, read on the forward strand.
ACTTCAAGGACCGCGTCGCCCGGCACGCGCCGTCCGACCTGTTCGACGAGACCGCCGCGGACGCCGAGCTGCCGGTCGACTTCGGCGCGAGCGCGTACGACGACGAGGACATCCAGGGCCGCCGGCCGGAGGACATCGACGTCCGCTCGGTCAACAGCGACTTCGGGACGGAGGACGACCGCTCATGAGCTCGCTGACCCCGCCCTCGCCCCAGCAGCCGGATCCGCACTCGGCGCCCGGGGCGGTCCAGGGCGAGCCGATCCTGTCGGTCCGTCACCTGGTCAAGGAGTTCCCGATCCGGTCCAAGGGCCTGATCCCGCGCACCATCGGCGCCGTGCACGCGGTCTCCGACATCTCCTTCGACCTCTACCGCGGCGAGACGCTCGGCCTGGTGGGGGAGTCCGGCTGCGGCAAGAGCACCACCTCCCGCGCCGTGCTGCACCTGCAGCCGGCCACCAGCGGCAGCGTCGTGTTCGAGGGCGAGGAGGTGACCACGCTCAGCGCGCGGCGTCTGCGGGCTCTGCGACGCGACATGCAGCTGGTGTTCCAGGACCCGTACGCCTCGCTCAACCCGCGGATCACGGTCAACGAGATCATCGCCGAGCCGCTCAAGATCCACGGCCTGTTCCAGCGCGACGGCAAGCAGTACGTCGAGGACCTGATGCAGCGCGTCGGGCTGAATCCCGAGCACGGCAACCGGTATCCGCACGAGTTCTCCGGCGGCCAGCGCCAGCGCATCGGCATCGCCCGCGCGCTCGCGCTCAAGCCGAAGGTGCTGGTGCTCGACGAGCCGGTCTCCGCGCTCGACGTCTCCATCCAGGCCGGTGTGATCAACCTGCTGGAGGATCTTCAGGACGAGCTGGGGCTGGCTTATCTGTTCGTCGCGCACGACCTGTCCGTGGTCCGGCACATCGCCGACCGGGTGGCGGTGATGTACCTCGGCAAGATCGTGGAAGTCGGCCCGGCGGACCAGTTGTTCGAACATCCGCTGCACCCGTATACCCAGGCATTGATCTCAGCGATCCCCATTCCGGACCCCCGCCGGGAGCGCGAGCGGGAGCGGATCCTGGTGCAGGGTGACGTGCCCTCGCCGGCCAATCCGCCCTCCGGCTGCCGGTTCCGCACCCGGTGCCCGCTGTTCGTCACGCTCTCGGAGGCTGACCAGCAGCGATGCATCAACGAGGAGCCGGAGTTGATCGATCGGGGGCTCGGCGGCTCGCACGCCGCGGCCTGCCACTACGCGAAGGTCCAGAAGGTTATCTAACCTGAGCGCGAGGCCGGTGATCCGATCATCGGATGTTGCACAATCGGGACCGGCGCGGTATCAAAAGTGGTCCTGGCGCTTGCCGGACGAATCTGTACCATTGCTGGTGTACGGCCGAAAGACATGCGACGTTAACATTCGCCGATTCCGTGTGTCGTCGCCGTATGCCAGGACCACAGCGTCGTGGACCCGGGAGCTCATCCGTTGCTCAACCCCCACACCGACGGACGACCGGAGAGACGCTGTGTCAGGCAAACCCGTTGTGCTCATCGCCGAGGAGCTCAGCCCCGCCACCGTCGAGGCCCTCGGCCCCGACTTCGAAGTGCGCTACTGCGACGGCGCGGACCGCGCCGCCCTGCTGTCCGCCATCGTCGAGGCGGACGCGATCCTGGTGCGTTCGGCCACCCAGGTCGACGCCGAGGCCGTCGAGGCCGCCAAGAACCTCAAGGTGATCGCCCGCGCGGGCGTGGGCCTCGACAACGTGGACATCCCGGCCGCCACCCGGGCCGGGGTCATGGTGGTCAACGCGCCCACCTCGAACATCACCTCCGCGGCCGAGCTGACCGTGGCCATGATCCTGGCCAGCGCGCGCAACGTCGCGAGCGCCAACGCCGCGCTCAAGGCCGGCAAGTGGGCCCGGAGCAAGTACACCGGCGTCGAGCTCGACGGCAAGACCGTCGGCATCGTCGGCCTCGGCCGCATCGGCGCCCTGGTCGCCGCCCGGCTGCTGCCCTTCGGCGTGAAGCTGCTGGCCTACGACCCCTACGTGCAGGCCGGCAAGGCCGCCCAGATAGGGGCCCAGCTGGTCTCCCTGGACGAGCTGCTGGCCGAGTCCGACTTCATCACCGTGCACATGCCCAAGACCCCGGAGACCCTCGGCCTGATCGGCGCCGAGGCCCTGCTCAAGGTCAAGCCCACGGTCCGGATCGTCAACGTCGCCCGCGGCGGCCTGGTGGACGAGGCCGCGCTGGCGGACGCGATCCGCGAGGGCCGGGTGGCCGGCGCCGGCATCGACGTGTTCGCCAAGGAGCCGACCACCGAGTCCCCGCTGTTCGAGCTGGACTCCGTCGTGGTCACCCCGCACCTCGGCGCCTCCACCGACGAGGCCCAGGAGAAGGCCGGCATCTCGGTGGCCCGCTCGGTGCGCCAGGCCCTCGGCGGCGAGCTGGTCCCGGACGCGGTCAACATCCAGGGCGGCCTGATCGCCGAGGACGTGCGCCCGGGCCTGCCCCTGGCCGAGGAGCTCGGCCGGCTGTTCACCGCCCTCGCCGGCGGCGCCGCGCAGCAGCTCGACGTGGTGGTGGCGGGCGAGATCACCCAGCACGACGTCAAGGTGCTCGAGCTCTCCGCGCTCAAGGGCGTGTTCGCGGACATCACCGAGAGCCCGGTCTCCTTCGTCAACGCGCCCTACCTGGCTCAGGAGCGCGGCCTCGAGGTGCGGCTGACCACGACCTCGGAGTCTCCCGACTACCGCAACCTGGTCACCGTGCGCGGCGCGCTGGCCAGCGGCGAGATCGTCTCGGTGACCGGCACCATCGCGGGCAAGGCCCAGGTGCGCCGGATCGTGGACGTCAACGGCTTCACCGTGGACATCGGCCTCGAGGCGCACACCGTCTTCTTCCGCTACACCGACCGCGCCGGCGTGATCGGCACGCTCGGCCGGATCCTCGGCGAGGCCGGCGTCAACATCGCCGGCATGCAGGTCTCGCGCAACGCCCGCGGCGGCGAGGCGCTGGTCGCCCTCACCGTCGACTCGGCCGTCTCCGCCGAACTGCTCGCGGAGATCTCCGACGCCATCGGGGCCACCTGGTCCCGCAGCGCCGACCTGAGCGAATAAGGCCCTTCCGTCCCGCCGGCCGCACGCCGCGCGGGCGGAAAGCGAAGCCGCGTCCCCCTGAGGGGGCGCGGCTTTCGTCGTTTTCCTCCCCCCTACGGCTCAGGCATCTCAAATACTAGGAAGTCCGAAGAAAAACGAGACATCTCGCCCGACAAGGGGTACGGTCGGATACTAGGACGTCCGAGCAAACGGCCCCACCCCCGCCGCACCCGGACCCGCCCGCGTGGCCACAAGCCCGCGTGTCCGTACCCCACCGATAGTCAGCGAGGGACGGAACACGACGATGCACCAGCACCACCGTCACAGCACTCAGGATTCCGAAGCCAGGGCCGCGGCACGCCGTGCGCTGCAGCAGGCCTACGACTGGCGCGACGAGAGCGAACTCGAGTCTCGGGATGTGGACGGGCTTCTGCGCGAATTTGAGACGGGCGTACGCTACCCGGCATGCCCGACACCGCAGTCCGCAGCCGTGACAGTAAGCTGATCGATCTCGCCGTCATCGGCGGCGACGGGATCGGCCCGGAGGTGACCGCCGAGGCCCTGAAGGTCCTGCGCGCGGTCCTGCCGGAAGACGTCAAGCTCGAGACCACCGAGTACGCCCTGGGCGCCGAGCACTACCTGGCGACCGGCGAAGCGCTCTCCGAGGACACGCTCGAGGCACTGCGGCAGCACGACGCGATCCTGTTCGGCGCCGTCGGCGCGGCCCCGGGGGACACCCGGATCCCGTCCGGCCTGATCGAGCGCGGCATGCTGCTCAAGCTGCGTTTCGCCTTCGACCACTACGTCAACCTGCGCCCCTCCAAGCTGTGGCCGGGCACCACCGGCCCGCTGCGGAGCGAGGCTCCGATCGACTTCGTGGTCGTGCGCGAGGGCACCGAGGGGCCGTACACCGGCAACGGCGGAAGCCTGCGCACCGGCACGCCGCAGGAGATCGCCACCGAGGTCTCGCTCAACACGGCCTTCGGCATCGAGCGCGTCGTGCGCGACGCCTTCGAGCGGGCGCAGGCCCGCCCCCGGCGCAAGCTGACGCTGGTGCACAAGAACAACGTGCTGGTCCACGCGGGGCACCTGTGGACCCGCACCTTCAACGCGGTCGCGGCCGAGTACCCCGAGGTCGCCACCGACTACCTGCACGTGGACGCGGCCACCATCTTCCTGACCACGCAGCCCGAGCGCTTCGACGTGATCGTCACCGACAACCTGTTCGGCGACATCCTGACCGACCTCGCCGCGGCCATCTCCGGCGGCATCGGCCTGGCCGCGTCCGGCAACATCAACCCGACCGGCGCGTTCCCGTCGATGTTCGAGCCGGTGCACGGCTCGGCTCCGGACATCGCCGGCCTCGGCAAGGCCGACCCCACCGCCGCGATCCTGAGCGCGGCGCTACTGCTGGCGCACCTCGGCCACGCCGAAGCCGCCGCGCGGATCGAAACCGCCGTCGAGGCGGATCTGGCCGAGCGCGCCGACCTGGGCGTACGCGGCACCTCGGCCATCGGAGACGCCATCCGGGGGCGAGTAGCTCGGTGAGACGGTAGGAAAAACTGGGTTACCGTCTCACTAGGCGAGAACAACTAGTGTGACGGCCCCGGATGCCGTACACCCGATCCCACGGTCGGGCCGTCACGAGGCGTAATCCATCGTTACGGCCCGACGCAAGAGGGAAACTGACATGTCCAGTGCGACGACCATCGAGCTCAAGCCCACCACCGAGCCGTTGAGCGAGGCCGAGCGCTCAGCCATCCTCGCCGATCCCAAGTTCGGTCAGTACTTCACCGACCACATGATCACGATCCGCTACAGCGAGGGTCGTGGCTGGCACTCGGCGGAGCTGCGTCCGTACGGACCGATCGAGATCGACCCGGCGACCTCGGTGCTGCACTACGGCCAGGAGGTCTTCGAGGGCCTCAAGGCCTACCGGCAGGCGGACGGCTCGATCGCCTGCTTCCGCCCCGAGGCCAACGCCGAGCGGATGGCGAACTCGTCGGTCCGGATGGCCATGCCGGTGCTGCCCGAGGAGCTCTTCCTCGCCGCCATCGACGCCCTCGTCAACCAGGACGTCGACTGGGTGCCGCAGGACCCGGAGAAGTCGCTCTACCTGCGCCCGTTCATGTTCTCCACCGAGGTCGGGCTCGGCGTGAACCGCCCCTCGTCCGAGTACCTGTTCATGCTGATCGCCTCGCCGGCCGGCTCGTACTTCAGCCCCGGCAAGACCGTCACCGCCTGGATCGGCACCGACTACGTGCGCGCCGCGCCCGGCGGCACCGGCGAGGCGAAGTGCGGCGGCAACTACGCGGCCTCCTTCCTGGCCCAGGCCCAGGCCGTGGCCGAGGGCTGCGACCAGGTGTGCTGGCTCGACGCGATCGAGCGCAAGTACATCGAGGAGATGGGCTCGAACAACGTCTTCTTCGTCTACGGCGCCGGTGAGCACGCGAAGCTGTTCACCCCCCGCCTGTCCGGCTCGCTGCTGCCCGGCATCACCCGCGACTCGCTGCTCAAGGCCGCCGAGGAGCTCGGCATCCCGGCCGAGGAGGGCCTGATCTCGGTCGACGAGCTGCGCGAGCACGCCGAGAGCGGCGCGATCACCGAGGCCTTCGGCTCCGGCACCGCGGCCGTGGTCACCCCGATCGGGGGCTTCCGCGGCAAGGACGGCGCCATCGTCATCGGCGGCGGCGAGGCCGGCCCGGTCACCATGCGGGTGCGCGAGCACCTGCTGGCCATCCAGCACGGCGACCTGCCCGACACCCGCGGCTGGCTGCACACCATCGTCCCCGCGCCGGTGCCGGCCGCCGGCTGAGCCCGCGCGCCGCACCAAGCCGGCCTCGTCCCACATGTTGCTCGCGACTCGTCCCATCTCAGGACAGGCAATTCACTGGACTGTGCGCCTCCGATCCGCTAGGCAGGAGGCGTGACGGAGATGACCCAGCGCGACGCGGACGGCGTGGACGAGGCCGGCCCGGTTCTCGAGACGAGAGTGGCCGAGGCGGCCGTCCCCGCCCAGCGAGGCAAGCCCGCGTCCCTGTGGCGCCACCGCGACTTCATGCTGCTCTGGAGCGGCCAGACGGTCAGCGACGTCGGCAGCGCGGTGACCATGCTCGCCCTGCCGCTGCTCGCCGTCTCCGTGCTCAAGGCGAGCACCTTCCAGGTCTCTCTGATCAGCATACTGACGAGCCTGGCCTTCCTGCTGATCTCGCTGCCGGCCGGCGTGATCGTGGACCAGGTGCGCAAGCACGGCCTGATGATGTGGTGCGACGTGGCGCGGATGGTGCTGCTCGGCTCCATCCCGCTGGCCGGCTGGCTCTGGCATGTGACGCTCTGGCAGATCTACCTCGTGGCCACCCTCGCCGGCGTCCTCAGCGTGTTCTTCGACGTCTCCTACCAGAGCTACGTCCCGGTGCTGCTCGACGGCGAACAACTGGTCGACGCGAACGGCAAGCTCGGCGCCACCAACTCCTTCGCCGGACTCGTCGGCCCGTCCGTCGGCGGCGCCCTGGTCGGCTTCATCGGCGCGGCCAAGGCCATCGCGGCCGACGCCGGCTCCTTCGCAGCCAGCGCGATCTCGCTCCTGCTCATCCGCACCCACGAGCCCAAGCCGGAGAAGCGGGCCGAGCACGTCACCTTCCGCGCCGCCATGAACGAGGGCCTGGCCTTCGTGGTCAAGCACCCGATCCTGCGCAAGATCGTGGCCTGCACCGGCACCTCCAACTTCTTCAGCTCCACCGTCGGCGCGGTCGACGTGGTCTTCCTGGTGCGCGTCCTGCACGCCTCGCCGAGCGTGATCGGCGCGCTGTTCTCGCTGGCCGCGATCGGCGGGGTGATCGGCGGCCTGACCGCGGGCCTGCTCGGCCGGTGGATCGGCTCGGCCCGGATCATCTGGGTCTCCGTTCTCGTGCCGAGCCCGCTGTTCCTGCTCATGCCGCTGGCCCGGCCCGGCTGGGGCGTGCTGCTGTTCGCGGTCGGCCTGTTCGCGCAGTTCTTCCTCGCCGTCGTCTACAACACCGCCCAGGTCTCCTACCGCCAGCGCATCTGCCCGCCGCAACTGCTTGGCCGGATGAACGCCTCGGTGCGCTGGATAGTGTGGGGCACCATGCCGCTCGGCGCGCTGTTCGGCGGCGCCCTCGGCACCTGGATCGGCGTGCGCGAGACCATCGCGATCGGCGCCGTCGGCGGCATGCTCTCCGGCCTGTGGGTCTTCTTCTCCCCGCTGAGGCAGCTGCGCGACGTGCCCGCCGAGTGAGGCGGGCCCGCCCGTACCTATCCCACCTTTCGAGACGCTCTGTCCCGATCGGATCGATGGTGGCAGACTGCCGGGCATGAAGACCCGGAGCATTATTACCGGCAGCGCATCGGCATAGGGCTTTCGCAGTCCGCCGCCGGTGTGCAGACCTCTCGCGTATCGCGAGGGGTTTTGTTGTTTTTCACGACCGGTTGCCCACCCGAACGAGGAGTCAGCGTGAACGACAGCTTCCACGTCTATGACACGACGCTGAGAGACGGCGCCCAGCAGGAGGGCCTCGCCCTCTCGGTGGCGGACAAGCTGCTGATCGCCCGTCAGCTCGACGGACTCGGGGTCGGGTTCATCGAGGGAGGGTGGCCCGGGGCGATCCCCAAGGACACCGAGTTCTTCCGGCGCGCTCAGACCGAGCTCGACCTGAAGCACGCGCAGCTGGCCGCGTTCGGCATGACCCGCCGAGCCGACCTGAAGGCCGCCGACGACCCCCAGGTGGCCGCCCTGCGCGATTCCCGCGCCCCGATCGTCACCCTCGTGGCCAAGGCACACGACCGCCACGTCGAACTCGCCCTGCGCACCACCCTGGACGAGTGCCTGGCCATGGTCAGCGACACCGTGCGCCACCTGCGCGCCGAAGGCCAGCGCGTGTTCATCGACGCGGAGCACTTCTTCAACGGCTACCAGGACAATCCCGCCTACGCGCTCGAGTTCGTCCGCGTCGCCGCCGAGGCCGGCGCCGACCTGATCGCCCTGTGCGACACCAACGGCGGCATGCTCCCGACGGAGCTCGGCGACGTGGTGCGCACCGTGATCGACCGCACCGGCGCGCGCGTCGGCATCCACTGCCACGACGACTCCGGCTGCGCCGTGGCCAACTCGCTCGCCGCCATCGAGGCCGGCGCCACGCACGTCCAGGGCGCCGCGAACGGCTACGGCGAGCGCACCGGCAACGCGAACCTGTTCACCATCGTGGCCAACCTGCAGCTGAAGAAGAACATGCAGGTCGTTCCGCAGGAATCCCTGGCCGAGATGACCCGGATCGCGCACGCGATCTCCGAAGTGACCAACATCGCCCCGCACACCAAGCAGCCCTATGTCGGCTTCTCCGCGTTCGCGCACAAGGCCGGCATCCACGCGTCCGCGGTCAAGGCAGACCCGATGCTCTACCAGCACATCGACCCGGCCGTGGTGGGCAACGACATGCGCATGCTGGTATCCGAGATGGCCGGCCGCGCCTCGATCGAACTGAAGGGCCGTGAGCTCGGCTACGACCTGTCCGGCAACCGCGACGCGCTGACCCGGATCACCGACCGGGTCAAGGGCCTCGAGGCCACCGGCCACTCGTTCGAGGCGGCCGACGCCTCGTTCGAACTGCTCATCCTGGACGAGCTGAGCGGCACCGAGCGCCCCGAGTTCTTCACGGTCGAGGCCTGGCGGGTGATCGTCGAGCAGCGCCAGGACGGCACCCAGGGCTGCGAGGCCACGGTGAAGCTGCACGCCAAGGGAGAGCGGATCATCACCGTCGGCGAGGGCAACGGCCCGGTCAACGCCCTCGACACCGCTCTGCGCAACGCGATCGGCCAGCTCTACCCGGAACTCGCGGAGCTGGAGCTGACGGACTACAAGGTGCGCATCCTCGAAGGCGACCACGGCACGAACTCCCGCACCCGCGTGCTGATCACCACGAGCGACGGCAAGGACGAGTGGGCGACCGTCGGTGTGCAGGAGAACATCGTCGCCGCGAGCTGGAACGCGCTGGTCGAGGCCGTGACGTACGGACTGCTGCGGCTCGAGAGCTGACCCGCGCGGCCGGGTGGGTGGCTCGAGAGCCGACCCGCCCGGCCGCCGAGGTCCGACGCGTCGGACCCGGTGCCCTTGATGCCGGTCGGCTGCACGCGGCAGCCGCCTAGACTTAGCTCGTGCGTATCGCGAGATTCTCCCTTCCCGACACCGCCGCCGACGCCGGGGCCGTGCGCTTCGGCATCGTCGAAGGCGACCCGGAGCAGCCCGAGGCGATGGTCATCGCCGAACTCGACGGCCACCCCTTCACCCCCGAGCCCCAGACCACCGGCCGGGCCTGGCCGCTCGCGGACGTGCGCCTGCTCGCCCCCGTCCTGCCCAGCAAGATCGTCGCGGTCGGCCGCAACTACGCCGACCACGCCAAGGAGCTCGGCAACGAGGTCCCGGCCGTGCCGCTGACCTTCCTCAAGCCCTCCACCAGCGTGATCGGCCCGAACGAGACGATCGCCTACCCGAGCTTCTCCCAGGACGTGCAGCACGAGGCCGAGCTCGCGATCGTCATCGGCCGGCTGTGCAGCCAGGTACCGCGCGAGCGGGTGCGCGAGGTCATTCTCGGCTACACCTGCGCCAACGACGTCACCGCGCGCGACGCGCAGAAGGCCGAGGGCCAGTGGGCCCGGGCCAAGGGCTTCGACACCTCCTGCCCGCTCGGCCCGTGGATCGAGACCGAGCTGGACCCGAGCGACCTGGCCGTGACCTGCACCGTCAACGACGAGCTCAGGCAAGCCGGCCGCACCGGCCAGATGATGCGCGGGGTGGAGGAGCTGGTCGCCTTCATCTCCGAGGCGCTCACCCTGCTGCCCGGCGACGTCATCCTCACCGGCACCCCCGCCGGCGTCGGCCCGATGAACGTCGGCGACCGGGTCTCGGTCAGCGTCGAGGGCATCGGCACCCTGACGAACCGGATCGTGAAGCGCTAGTCCGGACGGCCCGGCCGGGCCCGGCCACCCCCTTGATTCGACGCTCGCACCCGGGGCGCGACCGAATGCGAAGTAGAACGGTATTGGAAACGTGAGCATCGACACCTCAAAGCTCGACAACAGCGTCCGGGTCAGATTCCCCCCGTCCCCGACCGGAGACCCGCACGTGGGCCTGGTCCGCTCGGCGCTGTTCAACTACGCCTTCGCCCGGCACTACGGCGGCAAGCTGGTGCTGCGGATCGAGGACACCGACGCCGCGCGCAACACCGAGGAGTCCTACCAGGCGATCCTGCAGACCCTGCGGTGGATGGGCCTGGAGTGGGACGAAGGCCCCGAGGTCGGCGGCGAGCACGGTCCGTACCGCCAGTCCGAGCGCGGCGAGATCTACCAGGAGACGGCCGCCCGGCTGAAGGAGGGCGGCTTCGCCTACCCGTGCTACTGCACCGCGGAGGAGCTCGAGGCGGCGCGCGAGCGGGCGAAGGAGGAGAAGCGCAACCCCGGATACGAGGGCACCTGCCGCAACCTGACGGCGGACCAGATCGCCGCGTACGAGGCTGACGGCCGCACGCACGTGCTGCGCTTCCGCATGCCGGACCGTCAGATCGCGTGGAACGACCTGGTGCGCGGCGAGATCTCCTTCGAGGCCGAGAACGTCCCGGACTACCCCCTGCTGCGCGCCGACGGCTCCCCGCTCTACGCGCTGACGAACCCGGTCGACGACGCGATGATGGCCATCAGCCACGTCCTGCGCGGCGAAGACCTCCTGCCGTCGACGCCCCGTCAGATCCCGCTGCACGAAGCGCTGGTCGAGCTCGGCGTCTCGAAGCGGGTCCCGGAGTTCGGCCACCTGCCCTTCGTCATGGGCGAGGGGAACAAGAAGCTGTCCAAGCGCGACCCGCAGGCGAGCTTCAGCTTCTACCCGAGGACGGGCTACCTGCCCGAGGGCGTGCTGAACTACCTGGCGCTGCTCGGCTGGTCCCTCGGCAACGACGAGGAGATCTTCACCAAGGAAGACCTGGTCGCTGGCTTCGACGGGACGAGGATCAACTCGAGCCCGGCGCGCTTCGACCTGAAGAAGTGCGAGGCGATCAACGCCGTCCACCTGCGCAAGCTGGAGACGCAGGACCTCGCGAAGCGGATCCTGCCCTTCCTCGATCGGGAGGGCCTGCTCCTCGGCGGCGAGGACGGCCACCTCGCCGACGACGCGGAGTGGCGCACCCTGCTCGCGGCGACCCCGCTGGTGCAGGAGCGGATGACGGTGCTGTCGGAGGCCGTGCCGATGCTCGGCTTCCTGTTCACCGGCGACGGGACGGACCGCCGGCACAAGTTCCAGGTCAACGAGGATGACGCGGCGAAGGTCCTGACGGCCGACGCGTGGCCCGCCCTCGCCGCCGCCACGGCGGCGCTCGAGGCGATCGGCGTGGACGGCGAGGGCAGCGCGGAGGCGGCCGCCGACGCGGGCGGTTCGGCGCCGTCGCCGTCCGTGTCCGCCGGCTCCGCCCAGTCGCCCCACCTGCCGCAGTCGGCGCAGGTGTCCGAGTCGGCCGAGGCGCAGTGGACGACCCAGGCGATCGACGACGCGCTGCGCGCCGCGCTGATCGAAGGCCTCGGTCTGAAGCCGAAGAACGCGTTCACCCCGATCCGCGTGGCCATCACCGGCCGCCGCGTCTCCCCGCCGCTCTTCGAGTCGATCGAGCTCCTCGGCCGCGACCGCGCCCTGGCGCGCCTCCGCGCCGCCACCGCCCGCGCCCGCGCCGCCGCCTCCGCAGCGGTGTCGTAGCGGCGTAGCGGCCTAGGGCAGCCGGCTGACCGCCCGCTGCGTACAGCTCGGCTCCGCTCCGAGCCGCTTTGGGCCTCTTCGGGCGCTCCGGGCCGAAGACGACAAGTCCGTCTTCGGCCCGGAGAGGCGGGCTGCTCCGCGGCGCTGCGGTCACTGTGCGTCATCTCAACCCCGCCTGCCGCACATCCGCCCTTCGGTCCACGCGAGTTGAACTAACTGATTTGGGCCACCGGGCGCCGCCCGCTATAGTTATCTACGCAGCGACCGGGCAACCGGAAAGACTGCACGCCAATGGGGTATGGTGTAATTGGCAACACGACAGATTCTGGCTCTGTTGTTCTAGGTTCGAGTCCTGGTACCCCAGCTTGTGGGCGTATCGCTTAGGCGATACGCCCGTTTTGCTTTTCCGGGCCGGGCCGGCGATCGCCTCGGTCCCGCGCTCCTTACGCTCGTTTGGCTTAGGCGGCGGGCGCGAAGCACCGGATCAGGCCGAAGATCTCCCTATGGAGACGGACGGGCCGCCGCGACGGGAGACGGAGTCGGGATCCGGGCGTAGCGACCGCGGCCGTTCTTCGGACGGACGTGGCGGTGCCAGCGGAGGCGGGGCTGCTTTCGGGCCGCGCGGAACGGGTCCCGGGCGTTGGCGGGGGCGGCGGGGACGTGAGAAGTGGTCCATACGCAAGAGGCTCATCGTCTGGTGCAGCAGCGCGCTCGCCGGCATCATCGTGCTCGGCGCGTCGACGTTCATGCTGGTCTGGAATCACCTGAACGGCAACATCAGGACCGAGTGGGCCAACCTGAAGCCGTCGGCCATGAACGGCAAGCAGGACGTCCTGTTCATAGGTTCCGACTCGCGGGCGGGGGCCAACGAGGCGCTCGGCGGCGGCACCGTCGACGGGGCGCGGTCGGACACGACGATGGTCTTCGACAGTCCGGCCGACCGGCACAAGGGCACCGAGGTCTCGATCCCGAGGGACTCGATGGTGCAGATCCCCAGCTGCACGGGCGCCGGCGGGCAGACCGTGTCGGCGACATACGGGATGTTCAACTCCGCGTTCACCTCCGGCGGCGCGCCCTGCACCGTCCGCACAGTGGAGAGCCTGACCAGCCTGTCGCTCACCCATTTCATCGTGGTCGACTTCGAGGGCGTCGTCGGCGTCGTCAACGCGCTCGGCGGCGTGAAGGTATGCGTGAAGCAGCCGATAAAAGACCGCGACTCCGGCCTCAATCTCCCCGCCGGCACGACGACGCTCAACGGCCAGCAGGCACTCGCCTTCGTGCGGGTGCGGCACGCGGTCGGCGACGGCTCGGACTTGGAGCGCATCCAGCGTCAGCAGTACTTCATCGACCAGCTCTCGTCTCAGGTACGTGCAGCCGGCCTGCTCACCGACCCCGTCAAGCTCTACAAGGTCCTCAACGCCGCGACCAGCGCCATTCAGGCCGACCCCGGCCTCGGCACGGTCAGCGACCTGTACGGTCTCGCCCAGACGCTCAACTCCATTCCCTCCGGCAAGATGACGTACGTGACGGTGCCCAACACGCCGTTCCCGGACGACCCGGACCGCGTCGTGTGGAGCGAGCCCGCGGCGACCAAGTTGTGGGACGGCCTGATCAACGAGCCGAAGTCGGCCACCGCCACGTCCGGCAGCGCGGCACTCGGCCTGCGCCCGGGCATCGGCGGGCACGACATCGCGAACTGGGGCATCAACGGCCAAGCGCCGCTCGATCCCGCCGCCCGGGCAGCCGTTCCCGGCCCCAACATCGGCCCGCTGGGCACTCCGGTCTTCGGACCGATGCCGATGACCCCGCCGATGTCGGCGCCCGGCTCGACGCAAGCAATGTCGTACGTCGAGGCTTACCTCGGCGCAGGCAGTCAGCCCGCGCCGCGGACGGCTGGGCCGAGCGAGGCGATGGACGACGTGCGCGCCGCCGAGTCGGTTGGCGCATTCGAGAGCCTGATGCGGCTCGCCCTGATGGCGGACGCCCCCAGCGACGCGATGAACGCGTCGGCCCAGTCGGGCGCATCGGAGACTTCCGGCACATCCGACATGCCGTCGGGCAGCTCCACCACCGGCCCGGCGGCCGGCACCGCGACGCCCGGCGGCGTGGACACCTGCCCGGTCAGCTGAGCTGGTTCGCGAAGCGGGGTCTAGCAGGCGCAGGCGCAGGCGACGGCAAGGGCCCCGCAGGCCGGCCGGCTTCGCGCCGTCCAACCCGCAGGGCCCTGAGTCGCTCGGTCCGCGTGCGGCTACGACTCCTGCGCCACCAGCAGGCCCCGGCGCTCCAGGAGCGCGTCGATCTCGGGGGCGCGGCCGCGGAAGCTGGTGAAGGCGGAGAGGGGGTCGACGCTGCCGCCGCGCGAGAGCAGTTCGCCGCGGAAGCGGTCGCCGTTCTCGCGGCGCATCCCGCCGTTCTCCTCGAACCACTTGACCGTGTCCGCGTCCAGCACCTCGGACCAGATGTACGAGTAGTACCCGGCGCTGTAGCCGCTGCTGAAGATGTGCGAGAAGTAGCCCGTGCGGTAACGCGGTGGGATCTCGGCCATGGCCACACCGGCCCTCTCCAGCGCTGCCGCCTCGAAGGCCTCGAGGTCGGCGCCCGGGTCCTGGCCGGCCGCGAGGGAGTGCCAGGCCCAGTCGAGCAGCGTCGCGCCGAGGTACTCGACGGTCCGGAAGCCCTCGCCGAAGAGCTTGGCCTCCTTCATCTTCGCCACCAGGTCGGCCGGAATCGGCTCGCCGGTCTGGTAGTGGCGGGCGTAGTTCGAGAGCACCTCCGGCCAGACCGACCACATCTCGTTGACCTGCGAGGGGTACTCGACGAAGTCACGCGGGACGGTCGTGCCGGTGAAGTACGGATAGCGCACGTTCGAGAACAGCCCGTGCAGCGCGTGGCCGAACTCGTGGAACATGGTGTCGACCTCGTCGAAGGTCAGCAGCGTCGGCTCGCCTGCCGGGGGCTTGGCGATGTTGAGGTTGTTGACCACCACCGGCTTCGTGCCGGCCAGCTCCGACTGGTCGACGAGCTCGTTCATCCACGCGCCGCCGCGCTTGGACTGGCGAGCGTAGAAGTCCGCGATGAACAGGCCGAGCGCGCTGCCATCCGCGTTGAAGACCTCGTATACGCGCGCATCCGGGTGGTAGGCCTTGAGATCGGGGCGCTCGGTGAACGTCAGGCCGTAGACCTGGTTGGCGGCGAAGAAGACACCATCGTGCAGAACTGCGTTCAACTCGAGATATGGGCGCAGCGCGGCGGAGTCGATGTCGTACTCCGCCTTGCGCACCTTCTCGGAGTAGTACTGCCAGTCCCACGCCTCGATCGCCGCGCCGCCGTTGGCCGCGCGCAGTGCCGCAGCCTCCTTGCGCGCGTTGGCGACCGCAGGCGGGACGATCCGCCCGAGCATCGCTTCCACCGCGTCGACGCTCCGGGCGGTCTGGTCGCTGACGGTGTACGCGGCGTGCGAGGGGAATCCGAACAGGGCGGCTCGTTCGGCCCGCAGCATCACGATCCGCCGGATGACGTCGCCGTTCACCGAGAACCCGCGCCCGACCGAGGCCTCGAGCAGGCGGCGGCGCACATCCCGGTCGTCGAGCGAAGCCAACTCGCTTTGGTTGGAGAACAGCTTGAGGCTGAGCACGTACTTGCCGTCGTGGCCCAGTTCCCTGCCGTTCTCGGCGGCTGCCGACACGCTGTCCGCAGACAAGCCGGCCAAGTCGGCGGCGTCATCGACTACGAGCGCACGGGCCTTGGTGTCGGCGAGCAGATTGCGCTGGAAGGTCGTGGTGAGCGAGGCCAGTTCGGCGTTGTACTCACGCAAGCGGTCCTGCTGCTCGGCGTCGAGTTCGGCTCCGGCGCGCACGAACTCCTCGTGGTACTTCTCGATCAGCCGCAGCGCTTCTCCGTCCGGCAGCTCCAACGACTCGCGCGCGTCATACAGAGCCTTGATACGCCCGTAAAGCGCGTGGTCGAGGTGGATGGCGTCTTCGTGAGCGGCCAGCAGCGGCGAGATCTCCGCTTCGATCTGCTCGAGCTCCTCGTTCGTGTCCGCCGACGACTGGTTGAAGAACACGTGGGTGACGCGCCTGAGCAGGGCGCCGCTGCGCTCCATCGCGATCAGGGTGTTGTCGAAACTGGGCTCCGCCGGATTGCCGGTGATCGCGGCGATCTCGGCCAACTGCTCCGCCATGCCCTTGTCGAAGGCCGGCCGGTAATGCTCCATTCGGATCAGCTCGAACGGAGGCAGTTGGTACGGAAGGGTGGAAGTCCGGAAGAAGGGGTTGTCCTCCGGCGCGTGAGTGATCTCGGTTTCGAGCGACATGCTTCGAGCCTAGTCCGCAGCGCCATCGTGGTTTGCGATGCGCGACACCTCTTCTTCGACGAGCCGATCGACTTGTACCGGAAGCGGAATCGGGCAATCGGCGCGATTGTCGACAAGCAGGTGGGGGACCGGCGGCGGGACGGCCGGGGTCATCCGCCGCAGGAACGCGTCGAAGGAGGCGAGCTTCTCCGTGTCGCGCGGCGACCCGCGCTCGATGAGCCGGGAGCGCAAGGTCTCGGCGTCGCTCTGGACGTAGACGAGGGTGACGAGCGGCCCGCCGAGCGCCTCGACCCAGTCGGCCCAACGCGAGGGGGACCGGATCTGCCCGGTGAACGGCGCGCTCAGCAGCACCGGACAGCCGAACGAGCGGATCTCCCGGGCCCCGGCGGTGAGCCCGGCGTACTCGTGCGCCTTGACGTGCTCGTCGTACCACCCGCCCTCCCGCTCCCCGGCAGCCCGCCCGCCCGCCGCCAGCGTCGCCGCCACGAACGAGCCGAACAGCGTGTCCTTGTCGAGCAGCGCCGGCACCGGCTCGAGCGCGCCGAGCAGCAGCGAGCAGACGGTGCTCTTGCCCGCCCCCGGCGCCCCCGCCACCACCCACACCCGCCCCTTCGCCGAGCCGACCGCCCGCCCCTGCCCGGCCGTCGGCCGCTGCGTACCCATGCGCCCGACTCTAGGTGACCGGCCCCCCGCCGGCCGCCCGGCTTATCGATTTGGCCGTCCGCCTCCCCGTCGCCTATAGTTAAGCCCGTTGGCAAGCGGGCCGGCCGCCGGAAAGCACAAGATCGGCGAGAAGATCCGCAGCTGACAAGCTAGGGCCCCGTTGTGTAGCGGCCTAGCACGCTGCCCTCTCAAGGCAGTAGCGCGGGTTCGAATCCCGTCGGGGCTACTTCGCAAGAACGCAGATCAGGCCACCTCGCCAGAGGTGGCCTGAAGTGTTTTCAGAGAGAGCTACTCGGGCGGAGTCAGCGGAAAGTCAGCGAGCGCGTCCCGGATGCGCTGATTCCGCGCTTCGACGTCCGGCAGGACGTGCGTGTACCGGTTGAGCGTCGTAGTGACCTGTTCGTGCCCGAGGACCCGGGCGACCTCGTTGACCGGAACGCCGGTCGAGATGAGCCACGTCGCGTATGAGTGCCGGAGATCGTGGAACCGAAGCGACTTGCCGCCGCCCCGGCTGATGTCGACGACTGCCGCATCCTCGGTCTTGGTGTAACTCCGGCACGGCTCGCCGGCCGCGTCCGTCCACGAGGCCAGGAACCGGCCGTCGTCCTGCTTCGCGATGCTGCCGAGCAGGCCGGCCCGGACGAGCGCGGGTCGCCAGACGCACAGGCGGAACGTGCCGCGGTAGAGCGGGCCGAGCGAGGCCGACACGAACAGCTCGCCACTGGGACCTGGCGCGAACTCGTCCATGTGGACCTTCAGCACCAGAGCGAGCCAGCCAGGAAGCGGGACAGTGCGGAAGCCCGCCCGCGACTTGGGATAAGGCTTCATCGAGACGGTCCCGCTGACCTCGACGACCGTCCGTCGCACAGTTAGAGTCCTGTTGCTCAGGTCGATGGAGTCGAGGCACAGGCCGAGGCACTCGCCCCACCGCAGGCCAGCACCGGCCCCGACAGCCACAAGGGCCTGGTACTGCGACGGCAGGGCGGGCAGCAGCTTCTCGCGGACAACGGGCATGGGAATGATCTGGTACGCGTCGATGGACCGTCGCACGGACGGCAGCTTGACGCCCTCGCAGGGATTTGAGCTGATCAGTCGGTCGCGCACAGCCGCGGTGAAGACGGCGGACGTGAGCTGGTGGCACTTCACGACCGACGCCGGAGCCAGGGCCTTGGACAGTTCGACGACCCAGGCCTGCACCATGCTGTACGTGACCTTGCCCATC
This sequence comes from Actinospica robiniae DSM 44927, assembly GCF_000504285.1. NCBI lineage: Bacteria > Bacillati > Actinomycetota > Actinomycetes > Catenulisporales > Actinospicaceae > Actinospica > Actinospica robiniae. The sequence goes on from NZ_KI632511.1 coordinate 6,856,540, forward strand.
GGTACGTCATTCCATCTGGGCATCACGTGCGTGCGCATGTATGAGAGATCCCGCGCGTGCGAAGTCTTCTCGGTCGCGCGGTGCTCGAGCCAGGTCGAGGCGTAGGCCCCGAATTTGGTTTTGGCGCCGTTTGGGTCGACGTACGCGCCGCGGGTGGTCGCCGTCTCCATCTCGGCGAGGTGGGCCGAGGCTTCCCGCTTGGTACGGAACGTCTTGGCCCGCTGACGGCCGGCAGGGTCGCGCCAGTTCGCCCGGAACCCTCCGGCCGGAGTCTTGCTGATGAAGCCCATCAGGACACTTCCTTATACTCGGCGGATGTCGCGTCCAGCCAGGCATGGAACGCGGCTTTCGGGATGACCCAGCGAGAGCCCACCTTGCGAGCGGGGATCTCGCCGTTACGGACGGCTGCATAGGTGAGGCCCAGGCCGAGGCCGAGCAAGTCAGACACCTCGTTGACGGTGTAGGTCAGCCGGGCCGAGGACCGCTCGGAGCGGACAAGGCGCAGAGGAACGACGCTGCTCACGTTGGCCACTCCTTGACGCGCTTTGGAAGCCTGGGCGCGTCATCGTGTCCGGCGAACGACCAGTGGTTGATAACGATGAGGTCTTCGCTCTCGGCGAACGCGGCGGTGAGCGGGTCGTGCGCAGCCATGTAGTCGGCGCGCTCCTGGCGCAAGGCACCGAAGGTGGTCGAGTACGTCCGGCTCTTGGTGGCGAAGTGTCCGCCGAAGCCGAGCATGTGAGCCCACTGCCGAAGCCGGAGAGCCGCTAATTGGGACACGGCGCCGAGACGCCAGCACGTCTCGATGAGAATCCGGTGGTGCTCGCGCAGTTCCCAAGCATCGAGGTCGTAGCGGCGGCCGGTGGCGTCGCAGGTACCGCAGGGGGTCGGGGCGTGTCCCTCGATCTGCCGGTAGCCGGTGGCGGTGCAGTCGCGGCAGGCGAGCGGGGGCAGTTCGGTGCCGGCGGTCTCGGCGCCCTTGGTGGCGTACTTGGCGATGTACCGGGCGACCGTCACGTCGCTGAGCCCGTCGCCGTCGAGCTGGTCGGCGCCGATCGGGCGGATGTCGAGTTGACGGCCCCAGGTGACGACCGGGACACCGAGCGCTTTGGAGTCGGGCAGATCGAGGCGGGCAGTGGTGACCGCTTCGCGGATGGCCCGGTCGAGGTGGTCGGCGGTGATCCAGGCTGGGGGCGGGGTGTCGGGTCCGTCTGGGCCGTCGAGGCGTACCACGGCGTGGAAGTGCACGACGCCGCGCTGCTGGTATTCGGCGACTTTGGCGAAGGTCAGGGTCACGTGGTCGCGCAGTTCGCGGCGGGGGATGCCGAGCAGGCGGGCGAAGGTGCGGCGGATTTCGGTGGTGGTAACGGACCACAGGCGGCCGGCGGCGGCGTTGAACAGGACGTGGCCGGTGTAGTCGTAGGTCTCGGGGTGCAGCGGCGTGCCGATGAGCGGGTCAGCGGCCCGGTGGTAGCGGCCGCAGCTCGAGCCGTCGCGGCGCGGGTGGCAGGGGCGGAGGGTGCCGTCTTTGGCGGGGCCGAGGTGGATCGGGCCGAAGGAGGGGGCGGTGAGGGTGATGAACAGGCGCGGGTGGACGGCGACGGTGTCCGGGGTGGCTTTGCCGCCGCGCAGGCCGGCGGCGACGAGGTTGTACGCGTCGTATTTGTAGAGGGTGGAGCAGTGGGTGCAGCGGGTGGCGCGGCGGTTGCCGCAGGGTACGGAGATCTGCCGGTCGATGCCGGATTCGAGCAGGACGCCGGTTGCTTTCTCGATCACGTCGCGTCCGCCGACGAGGCGGATGGGGTGTTCGCAGGTTCCGGCGGACTGGAGTTCGAGGGTGGCGCCGGCGATCCGAACGAGCTGGTCGAGGTTTTCGACGCCGAACGCGGTCAGGTCGAGGGTGTCGGTCACTTGTCACCTCCGGTGGTCGCGGCGGGGATGAGGTCGGCCAGGACGGCCCATGCGGGGTGGGTCGTGGTGGCGGCGAGCTGGTCGAGGGTGTCGGTCTTCAGGCAGGCGAGCGCGCCGAGGAGGGCGGGCAGGTCGTGTCGTTCGAGTGCCATGGCGGCGAGTTCGAGGTACGCGGCTTGGGCGAGGTCCGGGGTGTCCATGTCAGGCCCCTACCGTCTGTGCGGTGAGGTGTCCGTGGACGGCTTCGGCCAGGGCGGGGGCGATGCGCAGGCGGGTAGCGAGCGCGTCCGGGGTGATCGGGGTGCCGGTGGTCTTGTGGTGCTGGTCGGCGATCCCGCGCGCCCAGGCGAGCAGCGGCGGGGCGATCGGCGGAAGGTCCGGCGACGCGGCGGGCGCGAGCGGGGCGACCTGCTCGGGCACGACTGGCGCCGGAACATGGGCGGGGGCAGGCTTCGCCGGAGCCGGAGCCGGAGCCGGAGCCGGAGCCGGAGCCGGAGCCGGAGCCGGAGCCGGTGCGGTCGGTTCGGCGGTGGGGTGTGCCGGGGTGGTCTGGTCGTGGCCGAGCAGGGTGCACACGAGCAGCGCGATGGCGGGCCAGACACCGATGGCCACGGCGAGGATGCGGCCGGCGGGGGCGGCGGTCCACGAGTCGACGACGTTCGCGGCGAGGGATGCGGCCAGGCCGAGCAGGAAGGAGAACCAGGCCAGCCCGGCGGAGGAGCCCTTGACCCGGTGCGCGGCCAGGATCTTCCGGTACGCAGCGACGGTGAGCAGGTCGACCGAGAGCGGGTAGAGCCAGGATTTCCAGCCGGCCTGTCCGTGGGCGGCGACCACGTCGTGGATGTGGGAGAAGGAGAGGGAGCCGACCATCAGGAACTGGAACAGGATCCCGTCCGACAGGCGCTTGATACTCATCACGCCACCTTCCGGGCCGTGGTGGTCTGGTCGCGGCGCAGCCGGTAGATGATCCGGGTGGACAGGGCGGGGGCGGAGATGTGGAGCGATTCGGCGGCGCGGCGGCGGGTGTCGTGTTCCGGGCCGTAGCCGTTGCGTAGGCGCGGGGCGTAGCCGAGGGTGTTGGCGAGGTAGGTCATTTCCGCCTCGGTCAGCGCGTCGATCGGGTGGCCGTCGAGGACGCGCTGAACGGCGACGAGGTCGACCGGGCCGAGCGGGGTGTCGAGGGTGAGGCCGTCCGATTCGATGGCCGGGTCGTAGACGGTGGGGGTGGTCTTGATGGTCATGGTCAGGCCGCCTTGCGGTATTCGTACTCGGCGCAGGGGTGGGCGGCGGGCGGGGTGACGTGGGTGAAGCGGCCGGCGATGCCGTCAAGGGCGAGGAATTCGGCCGACTCGGCGGCGGTGATGCCGTTGGCCTGGCGGGCCATCTCGGCGAGCACGACGGCGCGGGTGCGCTTGTCGAGGTTCTTGGCCTTGAGCTGTCCGGTGCGGATCTGTTCGGCCAGCTCGCGCGGGTGCACCTCGGTCCAGGTGCCGTGCAGGTAGCCGATGCCGCGGATGTCGTTGGCGCGCAGGCCGATCACGAAGCCGAGGGAGCCGGAGGTGACGGCGGAGGCGATCGCGGTTGCCTCGATCGGGGTGAGCATCAGGGGGTTCCTTTCTTTGTGTCAGCGGGTGGTGGTTCGGGCGGTTCGCGCCGAGCCCCGGGCCGGGCAGGAGGTCCGGGGATCAGCGCCAGCCGGCCGATCAGGCGGCGATCAGTTCCGGGTCGGTGGGCGCCCACTCGGGCGAGGGGTGCAGGTCGTGCAGGTGGCGCCAGACCTCGAACAGCGCGCCGGAGGGCAGGCGCAGCACGGCCGCGAGCTGCCGGTACGGCGGGGTGGAGTGGGTCATCTCGTCACCGAGGAGCACCACGGCGCCGAGCGCGTCGGCCCAGGTACGGATGGCGTCGATCGCCTCGATGTCGTTTCCGAGGTGGGAGAGCTGGGCCTTTCCGCGCAGCCCGCCGTGGATGTCCGGGCTGGCGTCGATGGCGTGGATCTCGGGCAGCGCGGCCAGGTCGAGGCCGGCGAGCACGTCGGCGACCTCGCGCAGCACGGCGAGCAGGCCCACGGACTGAGGGGTGTTCATCAGGGCGTTTCCTCTCTACGGGTGGTAGGGCTGAGCAGCGGTCTTGGTCGGGACGTCCCGGGCGATGCCGTCGCCGAAGCAGGCGAGGCACACCCCGAGCTGACCCTTGATCGAGCGGCGGGAACGGGTTACGACCTGCTCGGTCTCTCCGGTGCCGTCGCAGGCCGGGCACGGCTCGTGAGCTGCGGCGACGGTCTTCGGCTTGCGCGGCATGACGTTCCTTCCGGGGTGTTCGGGGACGGGTGTGGCTAGGGTCAGGGCTCGGTGAACCGTGACCAGCGGGTTTACGGGGAGGTGGTTAGGCTGTTAGCGCGTCGTCGTCGACGGCGTGAAGGCCTCGGATGGCGTACTCGATCAGGGCGAGCGGGTCGGCGACCAGGTGCGCAGTCGCCTCGGCGAGCGCGATCGTGTCTGCGTCGCTGGTGAACGGGTTACGTACGAGGGTGTAGCCGGAGCGGCCCTCGGCGAGCACGGTCATCACGCCAATGAACGCCGGGTCTTGCAGCCGGCGCGGGTGCGCGTGCGGATAGTCGGCGATGTCCTCACCGAGCGCGGCTTTCGCTGCCTCTGTGGAGCGCTGGGCGAAGGACATCGCGATCTGGCAGGCGTCACGGATCGAGGTCGGAACCGCCTCGCCGGTCGGCTTCTGCGTCAGGAACATCAGCTGAATACCAAGGGCACGACCCATCCGCACCATGTCACCGCACATGCGGATCATCTCGCGTACGAGCTTGTCCCGCGTGACCGAGGCGTCATCCCTCAGCTTGGACTCGAACAGGAACCAGTGCGCCTCATCCATGATCAGCTTGATGAATGGCCATGCGGTGACCGGAGCGCCGTCCCAGAAGTTCTTACGCCCCAGGACGGCGCGGATCTGATCCTGCCTCGTCTCGAACAGCGTGTAGACCTTCGAGATGACCCGGTGCGCGTCCTCGATCGAGGCGCCGGCGTAGAGCCAGGCGCGCAGGGCGAGATCTTCGAGCTCATAGCCCTTGCCGTCGATCAGCGCGAACTGGACGTGGGGGCAGGGTGCGAGTTTGGCGAACCGGTGGCGCACGAGCGCGGTCTTACCGGTGCCGGACAGCCCGCCGACGATGATTCCGGAGACGTTCGCGGTCCGGACGCTCACGGGAGCGGCGTACCGGTCGTGCCCGAGTTCCCAAGCCCGCAGGTCCACCACGTCATCAGGCGACGGGGTGAAGCTGGTCCGGTTCCGCAGCGCATCCTTGAGCGTCACGCGCAGCCGCAGCCGGCCCGGCTTGCCCGGGGAGACCGAGACGAACCGCACCCGCCACGCGTTGGCCAGGTCATCACAGGCCCGCTCGAACGCCTCGAGCCCGAGCTTGCCCACGGCGCGCACCTCGACCTGGACGCCCCCGGGAATCGGGGTGACCTTGATACGCGGTACCAGGATCTTCTCGCTCCGGTGCGCCCGCAGTTCCTCAACCAACGGCACCTCCGCGCCGACCTTCGCACCGTGCACCGCCTGGAACAGACCCACCCGCACCGCGGTACGACGCCAGGTCGCGCGGATACGCCACGCCTTGCGCAGCACCGCCTGCCGATCGCGGTCCGACAGGACGTAGCGAGTTGCGGAGGTCACGGCCACAGCGGCCGGCGGCGCGGCGGTTACTGCGCCGAAGAGCGCGAGAGCTTCCACGAGCGCACCTCCCCGACCACGAACAGCACCAGAAACCGCACGAGCTTGTAGGCGAGACGCACCAGCACGGCCACCGAGGCGGCGATGTCCTTGACCCACGCGTACGCCGGGTGGCGCACCAGGCGCCGCGCGAGGGTAAGCGCGGCGACCGGAGCGACGACGACAACCAGCAGAGTCCCCACGTCGATCAGCCCTTGACCAGAGACAGGGCGGCGGCGCGGTACATGTACCAGGCCTTGCCGTTCTTCACGTCCGTGACCAGGGTCAACCCGGTCGCCTTGACCATCGAACCCATCTTCACTTCCTCGGCCATGCCGGTCACCGGCACCGTCACCCGCATCGTCAGCGGCTGACCGTCGTCGGTCGGCATCACCAGCGGCACGTCCATCAGCGGCGCACCGGTCGCCCGGTCCACAGCCGGCTGACCGACGTTCGCCCGGTCCATCTGCGGGGTAGCCGGGCCGACCGCCAGCAGCGTCCGGGAGTTGTCCATCGGAATGATCAGCATTCTGGTTCCTCCATGCGAGATGTGAGATCGGAAATCACGAGGCGGAGCATGTGCGATGCTGAACGAGACCCCCGACCGCATCGCGGCGGAGGGAAGAGCCCGGGTGGCGGCGGTCTGTTCTTGGCGGAAGGGAACGCCGCCCCCCGGGTGCCTGCTGCTATCGGAGCCAGCGCCGCGCGGTGTTGTCCGCGATCCGCGCGCGCTGACCGTCCCCGACGTTCTCGTTGATCCGGGTCCGCTGGGCCACCTGCTCAGCGGTGATGCGCTCGTCAGCAGTGGCTTCGACGACCAGACGACGGGCCATGTAAACACCCTCCTAGGGAAGAGCCCGGGACTCTGGCCGTCTGTTCTTGGCGGAAGGGAAGACCATGGATCCCGGATGCGAGTCCTACAGACAAGTACCTCTGTAGTCCTTTATAGGAGTTGCCTGAAAGCCTGTCAAGGACTCCTGTATAGGAGATTTTGAGGGCTAGTCGGCGGGGAGCTCGTAGGAGAGAACGAACAGGTCAGCAGTCATGACCGTGTCACACACCTCAACGGGCGTACCGTCCGTGTCGTACGCCGTCCTCAGCACCCGCATCACGGGTGTTCCAGCGGCCAGGTGAAGAGCCCTTGCCTCATCAGGTAGAGGCATGCGCGCCGTGACGTCCTCGGTGAACTTTCCGAGGCGGTGACCGGTCTCTTCAATCCGTGCGTAGATCCCACCAGGCCCCGGGTACTGCTCAGTCATCTGAGTGCCGTCGGCGATTGACCAGGGGATGTACGACGTAGCGATCTCCATCGGCGTGCCGCTGTGAAGGTAGCGCCGGCTGCGCACGAGGACCGTAGAGCCAATAGGCACGCTGAGGCGTTCGGCGATCTCGTCGGGTGCAACATCCGGTCCGACCTTCGAGACCTCTACGTCGTGCTTGATGCCCTGCGCCTCAGCATCCACCGTGTACGCAGCCTTACCCGCATCGCGATGGGCCCTCAGGAACCGATTGGATGCCTTCCGCTGCATCGGCGGCCGCGCTCGAACGAACACACCTTTCCCATGCTCAGCGATGATCAGGCCCTCGGCTCGGAGCACATTGAGCGCGTTCCTGACTGTGCCCTGAGCAACCCCGAACGAGCGGATCAGTTCAGACTCGCTGGGGATCTTCGCCCCGGGAGCAAGTTCCCCACTGCCGACAGCGGCACGGATGGCATCGGCGATCTGCTTGTACGCCGGCCGATCGCTTGTGGGGTCGATTGTCGTCAGCATGGAACTCCTCACTCCTGTAGTGGAGTATACGCTGGAGCTATGAGACCGGAACCCTCGCCGAAGCACTCGGTCAGCGTTGCAGCAGCCGTCATCGATGGCACAGGTCGAGCGCTCGCTGTGCAGCGCCGAGACAACGGGACGTGGGAGCCTCCAGGCGGAGTGCTCGAGCTAGGCGAGTCGATTCCGGAAGGCCTCGCCCGCGAGGTCCTCGAAGAGACCGGCTTGACCATCGAGGCGGAGTCAGTCTCCGGCGTCTACAAGAACATGAAGCACGGCATTGTGGCGATCGTCTTCCGTTGCCACGTCACTGGCGGGAAGCTCCGCGCGAGCGATGAGACGACGGCCTTCGCGTGGCTCGAACCCAACGAGATCAAGCAGCGCATGAACGAGGTCTTCGCCGTGCGAGTCCTGGACGCGTACGAAGCAGACGGGCCGAAGGTCCGCAGCCACGATGGCGTGAACCTGCTGCCGCGGTGATGGGCTAGAACTTTCTCTACAAGGATCAAGGCGCGCCGTTCCGTCGCGCGGCCCCGTCCCCCTGGTTCCGCCGGCCGGAAAGATCAGGGCGGGCAAAGACGGGTGGGGTGGGTTCGCGCTGGGGGCAGGCGACCACGCGGTGAGGCAACGGCAGACAGCGAAGAATACGGGCACCAGGCCCGCCGCCCGGGTCGGCCGGCGAGGCCATGAATGCTCAAGCGTCACCGCTCAGAACCTCGAGAACCGACACGCCAGGACCGGGCTGTGTGGCCACTCCCAGGGCTTGCACCGAGCCCACGCCGTCAGACTGCGTGATCGAGTTTGATGGGTCTTCCCCTGCCTCTGAAGGAGCCAAGGGAGCGGTCGAGGCCTTCACGAAGCCCTCAGCACATCCCCACGGGATGCACTGGCCCGCGCTCGCCCGGGCGCCTGCGTTCCGCGCGCCCGGCGGCGCGGCCAGCACCCAGGAAGAACCTGGACGCCGGAAGCCGACCACCCCGCACCAGAATGCGGGAACCCACACCCTCATCGCCGCCACAGCAAGCCACGAACGCCCCAGAAACCACACCCCCAAACCAGACCCGACGACCACGAACCCAACCAGGAACACCGACCCCACGACAACCAGCTACCAGCACCAGCAGGTACCGAGGATCGGCGAACAAGCAAAAGGAACGAAGGGATAAGCAGGGGGAGTTGCGCTGGGGGAGCCCTGGTCTTTCCGGCCGGCGGAACCAGGGGGACGGGGCCGCGCGACGGAACGAGGCGCCTTGGCCCTCTTCGAGCACGAACCCAGCCACCACCGAGCCAACTTCCTCCAGCTGCACCCCGTCACCGTCCCGGACACTCACACCCGCGGCGAACTCACGCACGTGGCCGGAGAGAGCGAAAAGCAACGCCTCCGGCGGGCCACCTCGGGGATGATTCAACGGGTCAGGCTGCGGTCTGTGGGTGGTGGCGGGGCTGCTCGGATCATCCCCGCGGACGCCACCCGGAGGGCTGCCAGACGCCGGCCAACACGTCAAGACGAAAAGCATGTCTTGACGCGCCGACCACCGCCCGGCAGAACAGGAGTTTGCCGCCCCCGGGGATGATCCGAGCAGCCCCGCTCTATCGGTGAAGTAGATCGCAAGTGATTTAATACATGAAGCTGACTCCAAGCGGCAGTCTATAACGATACGGTTACAGATTTTCTCGCATGCAAGCGACTTTGTGAGATGGGCTGAACTTATTCAGTCGCACGCAGTCGGAGTTGATTTGAATCAACTATAAACGTGCAGGTCAAGCCCACTATAGGTTGCACGCGTGCAACTTTCTTGCTTGGCATACCAAGCCCGGGCACTGAGTTCACTCAGCAATCCGGCGACGTGCGGCAGAGTTGCCAAACTGATACCTTCTGGCGAGCGGCAGGCCGCGCAAAAAAGGCGGCCCTCTGTTGGACCAGAGAGCCGCCACGCACCCGTATGCCCTTAGCAGAGAGATAGGAGTGCTTCCATGAGGGTACCCGTTTTGGCACGTCCTGGCGACAAGCGGCCTCGCCGCCGTATCGCGTTCGGCCTCACCGGAGGCGTGGTCGCTTCCACCGCGTGTGCCGCTGTGTGGCCGCAGGCTGGCACGCCGGTTTTGGTCGCCCTTACGGCGTCCGGCGTGGCCCTCACGGGCTGGCTCGTGTGCCTCACGAGGGGCACACAAGGCGAGTAGCAGTACCGCAGCGGAGTACAGCAACAGGCTCGACGATCGGCGGCAAAGACCGACGCTAGAGAGTTCGGCGTGCTGATGTAGCTTCTACGGTGGTTGAAGGTCCAGGCCGGTCTTCGCGAGGAGGCCGGCCAGCGTCCGGGGTCGGTACTGCAGACGTCGTAGGTGTGTCTTGACCAGGGATGTCAGGGCCTCGATAAGGCCATACAGACTGACACCAACGGCTGACACCAACTGCAGCGAACGGCGGCGAATAGCCGCAGGTCAGCAGGACCGTGAATCGGTGTCAGGGATCACATCGGCGCAGGTCGGCGCATTCGTATAGGCAGCTGGCAGCTAAATGCGCGGTCGGCAAAAGGCTGTGGAGCCAGAATGGGAGACTGGTGAACTGGGCAGCAGACTCCTACGACTTTGGCAGGGCCGCGCTCACGGCTTCAGGCAGCTTGGACAGCCACAGCTCATAGCGCCACTTCAGAGCTTCACGATGGGGCCTCCTGTCGAGGCCGCGTATGTGGGGACAGGTGATCCCGAGATCTTCGATCGACGGCCCGTGAGGGCGCACGACGACGTCTAGTGTGTCAGGGTCGATGGCGAAGAGGTGAGCATCGAAAGCGCGGTGAAGAGCTGCGTTGAGCGGCAGGCCGTTTCTGGGATCGCTCGAGCCGTGGTCAGCCACTGGTCGAAGGTGGGCGGCATCGAGCATTTCTGTCACTGCTACGCCCGACAGAGGGCACCGAGGTCCATAGCGCTGCAGCACTCGAAACTTGAATCTGCGCTGGTCAGGACGATTGATGACGTTGCGTGCGACGCGCCGACGGGGGTCAGCCTGCAGCAAAAAGGGCTCCTCGTCCGAATGATCCTCGGACAGGATCTGGCTCGGAGGTGCATTGCCGACCGTGACGAGGAACGTCTTTGCCTGGTCATCCCAGCCTTCAACCCACGCCAGACGAACTGAGCGCACGGTGGAGCCGATCGTCGGATAGGCAATCATGAAGATTGGTAGTCCGAGCCGCCCGGCGGTTTTGGTGGCTTCGACTTCGGCTCGATCACGGCCCTGGACGCGGTTCGTGGATGGGTAGTGGTAGATCACGCCGTCGTCGCTGATGTCGTCTGGATAGTGCGAGCCCGTGTGGAGAATCCCGACGGTGATTGCCGAGGGTGCTGCGCTTGGGCCGGCAGGCAACTCGATGTGCTTTGTCCGCGCCGAGTCGGTCCAGATGCCCTGTTGGGGCTTGTAAGCGCCATATGCATGCAGTGCCTGAGGCGGAACGGCGTCGAGGTTGTAGTTGGCCTCGAGCTGGCTCCACACAGCGAAGCGCCAGGCGCGCTCTTCCTCGAGGTCTTTCGGCTTGGTATCCAGGACGAAGAAGCCGGCGTGCTGGAGGGCTGCATTCGCCGCGGCAACGCCACCGCTGAAGTCTTCGCTCGTCAATGGCTTGCGGTCGGGGAACTGCAGGTTGTGGGCAACTCCTGCGACGGCCTTCGCGTCGTAGCGAGCGCCGTTGTGAATCAGGTAGTAGCGAGTAGACGGGCCGAAGTAGTGAGTGGCGAGGAACGCGTCGCGGCCACGGTCGTCGAAATCTGTGAGGGCGCGGAGCACAGCTTCGCGATCGCTCAGGTCCAGTATTCCCACTAGCTCACTCCCCTTGACGCTCTGGGTCTACAGACATCGTAGATGCCGCCGCCGACAGCGGGCGGAGGACTGGCGCCGTCGGCTGAAGTCAGCAGAGAGTCAGCGAAACGCCCAACAGCAGCCGACAACAGACGACAGTGCACGGTGCCCGACCAGCAGGGGAGAGGGCCAGCCGGTACTAGCCGACATCGCCCGACACGGCGGTACGGCCCTCTCAAGGCAGTAGCGCGGGTTCGAATCCCGTCGGGGCTACCAGCAGGAAACGCAGATCAGGCCACCTCGCCAGAGGTGGCCTGAAGTGTTTTCAGGGGTCGCTACTCCGACTTCTCGGCCAAGGCGGAGCTCGTGAGGGGTCGCGGCAGTCGGCGGCGATCTCATGGCGGTGACCGTGGACTTCATGCCGAACGGGGAGCTGCGGCTGGATGCGCGGCCGTTGGCTGTCACGGGCCGTCAGACGTGAGCTCCGGGTTGGCCGGCGTGCCCGGCGCGTGTTCGGAGGCCGCCTCCTCCTCTGAGGGCTGAAGCGCGGTCAAGGCCTCGGCGTCGGACGGGGAGGCCGGGAGGAAGACGACGAGGTGGCGGGATGGGTCGTCGGCTACGGAGAGCTTGGTGTAGCTGAGGTCGATTCGGCCGGCGCGGGGGTGGTCGAAGCGCTTGGTTTTGGGGCTGAAGGCTTGGATGGCGTGCTGCGACCACATGGCGGTGAACTCGGGGCTGGCTTGGTGCAGGGCGCTGATCAGGGCGGCGGTGCGGGGGTCTTGCGGGTGGCGGGCGGCGGCAGCGCGGAATTGGCCGAGGATGCCTTCGGTTTCCTGGCGCCAGTCGAGTAGCAGCTTGCGCATCGATTCGCGGGTGAACAGGAGCCATATGGTGTTGCGGGCCGGGTCGGGGAGATCGTCGAGGCCGCCGATGAGGGCCGCGTACGGGCGGTTGTAGGCCAGCAGGTCCCAGCGGGAGTCGATCACGTGGGCCGGGTTCGGTTCCAACGCCTCGAGTAGTGCCTGCAGCGTTGCGTCGACTCCTGCCGGTTCTGGCGGCTCTTCGGGGAGGGCGGCACCCGCGAGCGTGTACAGGTGGCGTCGCTCGGCCGGGGTGAGGCGCAGTGTGCGGGCGAGGCTTTCGAGCACTTGGCGGCTGACGGTGATGTCGCGGGCTTGCTCGAGCCACGTGTACCAGGTCACGCTCACGCCTGCGAGTTGGGCGACCTCTTCGCGGCGGAGCCCTGGCGTGCGCCGACGGGTGGACGCGGTGAAGCCGGCTTCCTGCGGCGAGAGCGCTTCTCTCCGGGCCCTGAGAAAGCTCGCGAGCAGTGACCGTTGCGTCATGCCCTCCATCGAAGCGCACTCTCCCCGAGTCGTCCTGGTAGCGGTTATACCAGCATAACTGCGCCTCTGTACCAGCTTACTGCGACGCGGGACGCTCGAAGCATGACCGCGAACGCGTCCGTCGACCGCCGCTCCCTGAACCGCTCTGACAACGACCGCTCCGCCAACGACCTGTCCGGCAGGCCCAGACCAGCCCCGGACCGACCGGCGTCCGATCGCAGCTGGATCCTGCCGGTCGCGGTCCTCGCGCTCGGCACCTTCGCGATGGGCACCGACTCCTTCGTGCTGGCCGGGATCCTGCCGCAGATCTCGCTCGGCCTGCACACGTCGGCGGGCACGGCCGGGCAGGTCATCACCGCCTTCGCCCTCACCTACGGGTTCGCGGCGCCGTTTCTGTCCGCCGCGACCGGACGGATGCCACGCAAGCCGCTGATGGCTGTGGGGCTCGGCTTGTTCGTCCTGGCGAATCTGGGCTCGGCTTTCGCGCCGTCGATCAGTGTGCTGCTGGCCGCTCGGGTGGCGGCGGGGCTGGGTGCGGCGTTGTATACGCCGAACGCTTCGGCGGCTGCTGCCGCACTGGCCGGGCCTGCCCGTCGCGGCCGTGCGCTGGCCGTGATCCTCGGCGGCCTCACCGTCGGCACGGTCTTCGGCGTGCCCGTGGGCACGGCCATCGGCCAGCACGTGTCGTGGCGCGCCTCGCTGGTTTACGTCGCGGTGGTGGGGGCCGTCGCCTTGCTGGGGCTTCTCGCGGTCCTGGCCGCGCCGCCGCTTCCGCCTGTGGTGCCGATGTCGGAGCGCCTGCGCGTCTTCACGAACCGCCGGGTGATCAGGTACGTCGTGTTCATGACGCTCGCCAGCGGCTCGAGCATCATGGTCTACACCTACATCGCCGACGTGCTCGCCACCACGGCGCACGTCACGGGCGCGGCACTGGCTGTGATGCTGCTGCTTTGGGGCATCGGCGGGACGGCCGGCGCGTTCGGCAGTGGCTGGCTGGCGGACCGCTGGGGCGCCGACCGGACGCTGACACTCGCCATCAGCGTGCTGGCCGCTTCGCTGGGCCTGCTGACGGTCGCGGACGACGCAGTGATGGCGGGCTTGGTCATGCTGGCCAACGGCGCTGCGGCTTGGGCGGTGTCCACGCCCAACAACCACCGGCTGATCACGCTGGCGCCCGATCTTCCCGGCGTGGTGATCTCGTTCAATTCCGCAGGCATCTATCTAGGTCAAGCGCTCGGCGCCGGTATCGGCGGTCTGCTGCTCGACGGCGGTATCGGTGCGCGGGGACTGTGCTGCGCTTGTGTGGGGGTCGCGGTGGCGGCCGGAGCATTGCAGCTGAGTGAGACCGCGAGCCGAGGTCACGTTTCCGTAAAGATGTAGAAGCCTGACGTGTTGCGGTCTCCGATTACCGGTGAAGAGACGAGGAAAGCGACGACCCGGGAGGGCTGCGGCAGTGTTCGGTTTCAAACGGGACTTGGGTTTCTGGCAGCTCACTGCGATCGGCCTGGGCGGGGTGATCGGCTCGGGCTGGCTGCTCGGTGCGCTCTACGCGGCCAACGCCGCCGGGCCGGCCTCGCTGATCACCTGGGTGGTCGGCGGCTTGGCGCTGCTGGTGATCGCGCTGGTGATGGTGGAGCTCGGGGGCAGTCGGCCGATGTCCGGCGGGCTGGTGCGCTGGCCGTTCCTGAGCAGTGGACGGCTGGTGGCCACGCTGGTGGGCTGGGGTATCTGGATCGCCTACGCGACCACCCGCCGTCCGAGGCCGCGGCCATGCTGCAGTACTCGAGTGCGCACGTCAAGCACGTCTATGAGAACGGCCAGCTCACCGCGTTGGGCATTGTCATCGCCGTCGTCCTCATGGTGTTGATGGTCGTGGCGAATTGGTTCGGTGTTCTGCTGTTCGCGCGGGTGAACCTCGCGGTCACGATCGCCAAGTTCGTCATTCCGACACTGACCGTGATTCTCCTGGCCACGGCCGGATTCACCAGTTCGAACTTCTCGGCACACGGCGGGTTCGCACCGTACGGCTATTCGGCGCCGCTTTCGGCGATCGCGACGGCGGGCATCATCTACGCCTACACCGGGTTCCAGGGTCCGCTGGACGTCTCCGGTGAAGCCCGGGACGCCAAGCGCGACATCCCGCGGGCCGTGATCACGGCGCTGATACTCTCGATCCTGCTCTACGTCGCCCTCGAGCTCGTCTTCCTCGGCACGGTGAAGGTCGGCGGTGGCGGGTGGGCCGGGATCAACCTCACTTCGCCCTACGCGCAGCTCGCGGTGATGCTGAACCTGTCTTGGTTCTCCTGGGTGCTCTACGCCGACTCGATCGTGTCGCCCGGCGGTTCGGCGCTGGTGTTCACCGCTGCGACCAGCCGCGAGGTCTACTCGCTCAGCCGCAACCGCTTCCTGCCGGAGTGGTTCGCGCAGGTCGACGGGCGTTCCGGGGTGCCGCGTCGGGCGCTGGTGGCGAACTTCGCGGTCGGGCTGGTCTTCCTGCTCACGCTGCACTCGTGGCACAAGATCATCGCGGCGACGAGCATCCTGGGTCTGTTCGCCTACTCCATCTCGGCGATCAGCGTGGCCGGGTTCGGCCGGGCCGAGCCGGAGCGTCAGGCCGGCTGGGTGCGCGGGAGCCGGCTGCTCGCGCCGCTCGGCTTCGTGCTGGCGACGCTCATCTTCTACTGGGCCGGCTGGGCCGAGCTGAAGATAGCGATCCCGGTGCTGCTGGCCGCGATCCTGGTCTACGTCGGCGACGGCATCAAGCGCGGGTTCGAGGTCGCGGATCTGTGGCGCGGCGTCTGGCTGCTGGTCTACCTGGGCGCGCTGCTGCTTGTGTCGTACTTCGGCGCGACGGCGTTCGGCGGCGACAACGACGTGCGCGGGCCTTGGGACTCCGTCGTCGTCGCGGTGATCGGTGTGGCCGGTTATGTCGCGGGTGTGTACAGCTCGGTCTCGCACCTCAAGGCGCACCCGTCGGCGGAGAGCGAGCCGGAGGCGGAGGCGGTGGAACTGGCGGCGTCCTGAGCGCGCTCTCGGAGACCGGTCGGCCACGGCGGCCGGGGAGCGGTAGTAGTACCGCCCCAACCGATCTCCAACCCGATCTCCAACCGGATCTCCACCCTCGGCTCGACGCGCTCCACCCGGGCCCCGCCCTACCGTTCCCACTGTCGGCGGGTTCCGTCGACGCGGGCTCAGTGGAGGGAACCGGCCGTGTCCGTCATCAGCATCCTGGCCGTCGTCGGGATCATCGTGTACGTCGTCATCCGGCAGACCCAGGGCGAGATGTTGCGCGCGAGGAGGGCGATCCTGCTTCCGGTGGTTCTGACGGTGGTCGGTTTCACCGATCTGCGCTCGGCCCAGGAGCACCACTTCCAGAGCGTCGACATCCTCTGGCTCACGATCGGGTGCGTCGGATCCGCGTTGATCGGATTCGCCTTCGGCGCGATCACCCGGCTGGAATCGCGCGACGGCTACCTGTGGGCGAGACTCCCGCTGACCGGACTGTGGTTGTGGGGCGCGTTGCTGGTCTGGCGCGGGCTCGTCATGGTGCTCGCCGGCTCGATGCACGCGCACGTCGCGGCCTCGGCGTCGACGTTGCTGTTCAGCCTCGGGGTCAACCGGCTCGCACAGGCCGCGGTGATCGTGCCGCGGGCGCTCGCGACGGGCGTGCCGTTCGCGCCGGAGGAGGGCGGGGCCGGCCTTCTCGGCGGCCTGCTCGACGGCGGCCCGGCTCGTGATCGCCGCCGATGAGCCGCCGACGCCATACTGAGATCATGCTGCTCGCCGTATGGTTCGCCCGCATCGTCGGGCTGGTCCTGCTCGGCGGCCTGACTTTCCTCAATCCGCCCACGTCGGCGGAGGGTCCGCTCACGCAGCAGACGGCCTACGTCGTCGCCGTGCTGGGCGTGATCGGGTGGGCGTCCGTCGCCGTGCCGTGGAGCCGTTTGCCGGAACGCTTCGGTGTGCCGGTCCTGATCGGCTCGCTGGGTACGGTCGCCGTCGCCGCCTGCGTCGGGGCGTCGGCGGGTGGCGCGGGGGACGTGCTGATCATCCTCGCCGCCACCGCGATGATGCACGCGGGCAGCGAGCTGCGGGGTCGGGCGACCATCGGCATCGGTGTCGCGTCCGCGCTGGCCACGGACATCGGCGGGCTCGCCTTTCATCAGGGTGCGGCCACGCTGCTCGGCGTCCCGCTGCTGATCTTGAGTGGCGCGCTCTTCGGCCGTCAGCGCACCGCCTATCGGGTACAGGCCGAGCAGGCGGCCGCGTTGCTCGCTCAGCACGAACGGCTGCGGGTGCAGCAGCGTCGGGCCGATGTGCTCGACGAGCGCGCTCGGATCGCCCGGGAGATCCACGACGTGCTCGCGCACTCGCTCGGCGCGCTGAGCATCCAGATCCAGACCGCACAGGTGTACTTCGCCGACCTCGATGATCCGCGGCGCGGGCTCGATGCGCTGACCACCGCGCAGCGGATGGCGGCCGAAGGGCTGACCGAGACCCGCCGCGCGGTCTTGGCGTTGCGCTCGGATACGCTGCCGCTGAACGAGGAACTCGCCCGGACGGCCGCGCAGCACGCCGCGGTCTACGGCGTATCGGTGCGCTGCGAAACCGAGGGTGCGCCGCGGCCGGTGCCGCCGGACGCGACCGTCGCGCTGATGCGCACGGCCCGTGAGTCGCTGGTCAACGCGGCGAAGCACGCCACCGGCCACAGCGTCGACATCCGTCTGGTCTACGCGCCCGACCGGCTGCGGATGACGATCGCGAACGATCTCGACGAGGAGGGCGACGTGGCGGGGGACGGGTCCGCACCGCGGCGACCGCAGACCGTCGACGCCGGATACGGTTTGACCGGGATGCACGAGCGGTTGCGGCTGCTGCGCGGTACCCTCGACGCCGGCGTGCGCGGCGGCGAGTGGGTGGTCGCGGCCGAGCTTCCCTTCGCCCAGTCGCCGAGCCCGGAGGTCGCCATCCGATGAACGAACCCGGCAGGATGCTGCGCATCATCGTCGCCGATGATCAGGCCAGCGTCCGCGAGGGGCTCGTGGTGTTGCTCGGCGCACTACCGGATATCGAGGTGGTGGCGTCGGCGGCGGACGGCAGGCAGGCGGTCGAACTCGTCGCGCAGCACCGGCCGGACGCGATCCTGCTCGACCTGCACATGCCCGTGCTCGACGGCATCGAGGCGACGAAACTGCTGGTCGCCGAGCATCCGCAGGTCGCCGTGGTGGTGCTCACGACGTACCTCGACGACACGTCCGTCATGGACGCCTTGCGGGCGGGTGCGCGCAGCTATCTGACGAAGGACGCCGACCGCAAGGACATCGCGCACGCGCTGCGGGCCGCGGCCGACGGCCTCGCCGTGTTCGATCCGCGCGTGCACGCCACCTTGCTCAATGCCGCTTCGGGTTTCGGTGCCGAACGCGACGACGAAGACGCCCTCGGCGAGCCGGCCGGCGGCCAGGCCGCGCCGGACGGTCTGACCCAGCGGGAAGCCGAGATCCTCGGCCTGGTCGCGAAGGGCCTGACGAATCCGGAGATCGCCGACCGGCTGTTCGTCAGCACGCTCACGGTCAAGTCGCACGTCAACCGGATCTTCTCGAAGACCGGCTCGCGCGACCGTGCCGCGGCCATCGGCTACGCCTACCGCCACGGCTTGGCGGAATGACCTGATCGACCGGAATGTCCGGTGGTTTTCACCCGGCCGTGGCGCAATCCCGACCCACACGCTACGGTTTGCCGGAAGATCAGGTCATGGCGCACGATTGAGTAGGGTTGGGGAGCAGGTGCGAGGCACGTCAGAGATCGACGACACGGCCGGCGGAGTGCAGTCCGAGCCGGAGTCGGTCCCGACCCGCGCCGCGGCTTCGGCGCCGGCGGCCGCCCGGCGCGCGGATCGCCCGCTGTGGCTCGCCTCGCTGCTGGCCGCGCTTCCGGCCTGGGTGCTCGCGCACGTGCTGGTCCTGGCGATGCAGGACTACGCCGAGCGCCGCGACCCGCCGTTCGCGGCCCAGATGCCCGGCCGCGACCAGATCCACCACGTCTTCGATGCGCTCTTCACCTGGGACACCGCCTGGTACAGCGGCATCGCCGAGCACGGATACACCGGTGTGCCGAGCGACGGCATCCGGTTCTGGCCGCTGCTGCCGCTGACCATCCGCTCCTTCGACCTCGTCGGGATCGGCGCACTCACCGGCGCGCTGGTGGTGTGCTGGGCGGCCTCGCTCGCCTTCGGCATGCTCATGTACCGGGTGGCCCTGGCCGTCGGCGGCGATGAGCCGACGGCACGCCGCGCGGCCTGGCTGAGCCAGCTCGCGCCGGGCGCCTTCGTGCTCGTGATGGGCTATACCGAGGCGCTGGCCGGGATGCTGGCCGCCGCGTTCCTGGCCTCGATTCTGCTCACCCGCCCCGGCGCGCTGCCCACGGCTCGCGCGACCTGGACGTGGTACGCGGTCGGCTTCGTCGCGGGCGTCGGCTCCGGCTTGGTCCGTCCCACCGGCTGGCTGCTGTGCCTGGCGGGGCTGGTCGAGGTGGTGGGAAACCGGCGCGACAGGCCGTCGGGCACGGCCGCGCGCCTCGCCGTCGCCGCGTCCCCGGTGGTGGGGCTGCTCATATTCTTGGGCTGGGTCAACGCCGAGTACCACGACTGGATGTTGCCGTACTCGACCCAGCGGGCCGCCAACCTGCGCGGTACCACGGCGGCGAACCCGTTCGATTCCGCGCTCCAGTCGATCAACCAGGGCGGCAACGGCGCGGGCGCGTTCACGCTGCTTCTGGTGATCGCTTCGATCGGGCTGCTGTGGGGGTCGGCCAAGCGGCTGCCGGTCTCGTTCACGGTGTGGGCCTTCGCAGGCCTCGCCGCGGTCATCACCGCCCCGCACTTCTCGTCCTTCGCCCGCTACTCGGCCGGTATACTCCCGCTGCTGCTCGTCGCGGCGATGCTCACGACCAAGCGCACAGCGTGGTGGTGGACGATCGGTTCGTCCGCCGCGCTGTGCGCCTACTTCGCGTTCCAAGCCTTCATCGGGATCTACATTCCCTGAACGGGGACGCCCGGGTCAGGGGGTCGGCACCGTGAAGGTCGTGACCTCCGAGGCCGGCGGAGCGGTGATCGTGGTGGGCTGGTTCCAAGTGAACGTCATCACGCCCTTGGAGCCGGCGTCGAGCTTGATCGGCAGTGCCGGGCCGTTGAGCGGGAAGTAGACCGTCGCGGTGCCGTCCGTCTTGTCCACGTCCTTGTACAGCGCGACCGGCGTGCCGTTCAGGGTGCTGGTGCTGAGGTAGGTGTACTTCTCGTCGGCGTTGTCGATCATCTGCTTGGACATGGAGTCGAAGGACACGTCGCCCAGGCCCGAGGTCATGTCCGCGCCGGTGGAGCTCTTCGACGAGATCCACTTGTTCTCGTACTTCGTGAAGTAGGAGTCGGCGACCCCGCCGCCCGCGCTCTGCTCCATCATCTTGATGTAGCCGGCGGTGAACTGGAGGTAGGTCACCCCGTCCACCGAGATGATCGGCATGCTCATGCCCTGGACCTCGACGGTGCCCTGGACACTGCCGTCCTTGTTGAGCTGCATGTCCATGGAGGTGGCCTGGCCGCTGTCGGTCATGGTGCCCTTCATGTGCAGGGCGGTGGCCGCGTCGAGGGCGGTCTTGATCTTGGCGGTCAGCTGGGCCTGGGTGAGCTTCGCGTTGGTCGAGCCGTCGCTGTCCGCCGCGGCGCCCGCGGTGGTCACGACGCGCGAGGTCGACTTCGCGGAGGAGGCACAGGAGGTGAGGGCGAGCGCGCAGGGCAGCAGTGCGGCGGCGATGACGGTACGGCGCATGGGATTCTCCCCGAATTTATCAGCACCCGCATTCCGGGCGATGCTGCGTCACGCTAGCAGCCCCGGTACTCCTGTGCACTTTGATATGCGCCTGTGACCTCGCCGTTTCCTCGGCGCATGGACTGTGGACCGGACTTCGCGGCGTGCTCACTTCTTGGCCGCCTCGACCGCGCCGAGCTCCTCGACCACCGGGAACCCGGCGCAGAGCTCGTGCACCCGTGCGTGCGGCACGGCGCGGGAGAACAGGAAGCCCTGACCGCGGTCCGCGCCGAGGGTGCGCAGTATCCGTGCCTGCTCGACGGTCTCGACGCCTTCCGCGGTCACCGTCATCCGGCAGGCGTGCGCCAGCGTGATCAGGCTCGCGATGATGGCCTCGGCCGAGTCGTGGCCCTGCACGCTCGGGCGGGTGAGGGCCCGGACGAAGGAATAGTCGATCTTCAGTGTGCCCGCGGGCAGGCGGTGCAGGTAGGCCAGGTTCGAGTACCCGGTGCCGAAATCGTCGATGGCGATGCGCACGCCCAGATCCGTGAGCGATCGCAGCGTCTCCAGCGCCGGGCGGCCGCTCTCGCCCGGGCTCATCGCCGCGGTCTCGGTGATCTCCAGCTGCAGCAGCTCCGGCGGAAGCCCGGCCGCCGCGAGCGCTTCGGCCACGTCGTCGCACAGCGTCGGCTCGTGCACCTGACGCACCGCCACGTTCACCGCGACCGAGAGCCGGCGCCCGTCCGGTCCGGCGGCCAGGTGGCCGCGTCCGCCACCGCGCGGCGCAGCACCCAGCGGCCCAGCGCGACGATCACGCCCGTCTCCTCGGCCAGCGAGACGAACTCGCCCGGCCCGAGCAGCCCGCGCACCGGGTGGTTCCAGCGGACCAGCGCCTCCATCGCGTAGGTGCGGCCGTCGGCCAGATCCACGATCGGCTGGTACTCGAGGAACAGCTCGCCGTGTTCCAGCGCGGTCGGCAGCGCCTGCGAGAGCGCGTACCGGGCCACCTCGCGTTCGTTGCGCTCCTGGTCGAACAGCGCCCAGCGCGCTTTGCCGTCGTACTTCGCCCAGTACAAGGTGATGTCCGCGGCGCGCAGCAGCTCGATCGGCTTGGCGCCGGCGGCCGGACGCTCGACCAGGCCCATGCTCGCCGTCACCGAGAGCTTGCGCCCGTCGAGCTCGATCGGGTCGGCGAGCGCCGCCAGAGCCGACTTCGCCACGTCGGTCACGCAGGCGGAGCTCATCGAGCCCGGCACCACGATGACGAACTCGTCCCCGCCCATCCGCGCCACCAGGTGCTTCGGGTCGGTGGCGTCGCTCAGCCGCCGCGCCACCTCCGCCAGCAGCCGGTCCCCGGCCTCGTGGCCGAGCGTGTCGTTGATCCCCTTGAAGCCGTCGAGGTCGAGGAAGCACAGGCCGATCCGCTCGTCCGGACCCGCGTGCTCGAGCAGTTCGCCGAGGCGTTCGAGCAGCATGGTGCGGTTGGGCAGGTCGGTGAGCGAGTCGTGGGTGGCCTGGTAGAGCAGCCGCTGGTTCATTCGGCGCTGCTCGGTGATGTCCTCGAACATCATGATCAGCAGTTCCACCGAGCCGTTGCCGGCCCGGACCGTGCTGGCCTGCATCCGGGTCCAGGTGACCACGGTGCCGTCGTCCGCGCTGAACCGCTTCTCCGCGCTGTAGTGCGCGCGCCGGCCCGCCAGCAGATCCTTGACGGCGACGCAGAACTCGGGTGTGTCGTCGGTATCGCGGAACTCGTCGATGCTCCGCCCGCGCACGGTCGAGGCCTCCTGCCCGACTATCCGGGCCAGCCGCTCGTTGACCTCCAGCACCCGGCCCTCGCCGTCCACGACGCCGATCCCCAGCGCCGCGTTGCGGAACACCGCGCGGAAACGCCCTTCACCGGTGCGGTGGGCGCTGAGCACGGCCTGCCGGATCTGTTCCTGCTCGGCCCGGGTCCGCTCCCGCAGCGCGTTCGCATAGCCCATGGAGAGGCCGGAGTAGAGCGCGGTGCGCCCCTCCCGGCCGACTTCGCGCGGCAGCACGCCGTCGAGCACGGTGATGCTGGTGGCCATCGCCTCAGGCTGCGTGTAATCGTTCTCTACCAGCGTCCGCCCGGCCTCCGCGCCGAGTTCCCGCAGCGCCTGCGGCCCGTCGGCCGCGAGGAGGCGTTCGGCGAAGTCCTGCAGCAGTTCGCGCGAGCGCGCCGCGTTCCCCGGCACACCGCCTATCTCGGCCAGGGTCTTGAACCAGGCCGCGGCCACCCGCTGCGCGGCGCCGGTCACGGCGTCCCGCCCGCATCCCGCGTCACGACGCATGCTCCGGGCGCCCAGGGAATCGCCGGCTGAGCACGCCGCGCGGAGCGCGCAACGGAGTGTCGGCGCATCCTGCTCCCCTTCACTGTTCGGCGACGCTCACGTGCGTGATCCCACAGACCTGGTCTCGCGCGTCACACCCGACCCTGAGTGGACGCGCAGGCACTGCGGGCACGTTCGTACGTGCTGTCATGATAGGGCGACGGGGGTATTGCGCGTCCACCACTGACGGTGGATGTTGACCGGATCCGTACCTGTGCATGTCCCCTCACCGCGGCCGACCGCGGCCGCCCCGGCGCGGACTCGACCCGAGTCCGGCGGAGCGATCACCGGCGCCGCGGGGGCAGGCTAGCATTTTGCGGCTATGCGCCAAGTAATCTCTTGGCGATGTAAAGCAAACCTTCCGTCAAATCGGCGGCGGCCGGGAAGTTCTCCCGGTCCATGAGGTACTGCGCCACCAGGCCCGTCATCAGCACGCTGTAGAAGCTGCCGACCGACTGCGCCAGCTGCCCGTCCCGCTCCGGGTCGAGGCCCTGCAGCCCCCGGGCGAACTCCATCCGGCCGTACTGCACCGCGCCGGCCATGAAGCGGCCGAGGGCCTCGTTGTTCATGCCCTCGATGCCCATCTCCATGTTCAGCCGCAGCAGGGGCTTGCGATCCGGGAACGAGGCCAGGATCTCCTCGAAGAACCGGCTGAACTGCTCGAGGGAGCCGGTGGGCGGCTGGTCGGGGGCGTCCTCGTCGTCATCCTCGACCCACTCCTCCATGGCCGCCATGAACGCCTGCTCGAGCAGCGATTCCTTCGACCCGTAGTGGTAGCCGATGGCCGCCAGGCTCACCCCGGCCGCGTCCGCGATGTCGCGCGCGGTGGTCTTGGCGTAGCCCTTCTCCAGCAGGCAGCGCTTGGCGCCGTCCAGCAGAGCCTCACGATTTCCCATGTCAGCGAGCATACCCCAGCCTCGTACGGATGTCTTGCACAACTGTTCTAGACAGATGTGCAAGACATCTGTACAGTTTCATCCATGACGATCAATCAGGTAGGCGAAGGCGCGGCCCCGCGGGCGGGCCGCCGGGAGTGGATCGCGCTCGCCGTGCTCCTGCTCCCCTTGCTGCTGGTCTCGATGGACACCTCCGTGCTGCTCTACGCAGTGCCCTTCATCACCAGGCAGCTGCATCCGAGCAGCACCCAGCAGCTGTGGATGTACGACGTGTACGGGTTCGTGCTCGCCGGCCTGCTGATCACCATGGGCGCGGTGGGGGACCGGATCGGCCGTCGCAGGCTGCTGCTGATCGGCGCGTTCTTCTTCAGCGTCGCCTCGCTCGGCGCGGCCTACGCGGGCAACGCCGGCGAGCTGATCGCGGCCCGGGCGGTGCAGGGCGTCGCCGGCGCCACGCTCATGCCCTCCACCCTCGCGCTCATCCGCAACCTCTTCCACGACGAAGGCCAGCGCAGGAAGGCCATCGGAGTGTGGACCGGCGGCATGATGGGCGGGATCATGCTGGGCCCGGTGATCAGCGGAGTCCTGCTCGACCACTTCTTCTGGGGCTCGGTCTTCCTGATCAACCTGCCGTTCATGGTGATGCTGCTCGCCCTCGGCCCCGTCCTGCTCCCGGAGTACCGCTCGCCGCAGACCGGCCGGTTCGACCTGCTCGGCGCGGTGCTCTCGTTCGGCGCGGTGCTGCCGGCCATCTTCGGAGTCTCCGAGATCGCGGAGAACGGCACGGATCCGATACGCCTCGCCGCGGTAGCCGTGGGCCTGGTGATGGGCGCGCTCTTCCTGCTCAGGCAGCGCAAGGCCGCGCACCCGATGCTCGAGCTGCGGCTGTTCCGCAGCCGCGGCTACAGCGGCGCGCTCTCGACCAACCTGCTGGGAACCTTCGCGCTGCTGGGCAACGCCATATTCCTGACGCAGTTTCTGCAGTCCGTGCTGGGGATGAGTCCGCTCACGGCCGCGCTGTGGTCGCTGGTGCCCTCGCTCGGGGTGGGCGCGGTGATCGGCCTATGCGGAGCGCTGGTCAAGGTGTTCGACCGCGCCTTCATCATCGCGGGCTGCTTCTTCGTGATGCTCGGCGGATACTGCGTGCAGGCGACGCTGCTGCGGGCCGACTCGCACATGTGGGTGCTGATGATAGGCGCGGCCCTGCTCGCCTGCGGCGCGGTGGGAGTGATGACGATCGGCAACGAGCTGCTGATGAGCGCGATCCCCCCGGAGCGGGCCGGCTCGGCCGGCGCGGTGAACGAGACCGTCGGCGAACTCGGCGGGGCGCTGGGCATGGCCGTGCTCGGCAGCATCGGCGCCGCCGTCTACCGCCACCACATACCCGCCGGCGTGCCCGTCGGCGCCCGCTCGACCCTGGGCGGCGCCGTGGCCGTGGCCGCCAACCAGCCATCCGCCTCCGCGGCCGCGCAACTGCTGAAGTCAGCCCGCGTCGCCTTCACCGACAGCCTCAACAGCGTCTCCGTGGTCGGCGCCGTCCTCATGGGCCTGGCCGCGCTGCTGACGGCCATAATCCTGCGCGGCGTCACCCTGGCGGACACGGCGGCGCCGGCCGAGGCCCAGGGCCGCACGAACGCCGTCGCCGACACCGCCACTCCGGTGGCCCAGCCGCAAAGCTGAGCGGAAGCGCCGACCTGAACGCGCGGGTATCGTCGCGGACAGGTCGATGCCGACGGATTCGCTCCACGCCGGTCGCCGAAGTCGGCGAGCCGCGAGGAGACGGCCGACCGGAGTCCGCCGCCCGCGGCGAGCGCCCGGGCGGCCGCTTCCTCGCCGGGAGCGGGCCGCGGTCGGGTGAGAGGTCTGCGATGAGGATCCGAGACGAGTTCCCCTACGGAGTCATCCGCGACGACGTGCGGATCCCGCTCGGGGACGGCACCCGGCTCTACGCGCGGATCTGGCGCCCGGTCACCGACCAGCCGGTCCCGGCCCTGCTCGAGTACCTGCCCTACCGCCTCACCGACTGGACTGCCGAACGCGATGAGCAACGCCATCCCTGGTACGCCGGGCACGGCTACGTCTCGGTCCGGGTGGATCTGCGCGGGTCCGGCAACTCCGACGGGACGATGACGGACGAGTACTCCGAGCAGGAGATCCTCGACGGCGTCGCGGTGGTCGAATGGCTGGCCCGGCAGCCTTGGTGCAACGGCCGGGTGGGCATGTTCGGGATTTCCTGGGGCGGCTTCAACGCGCTGCAGGTGGCCGCGCGGGCGCCGGAGGCGCTCAAGGCGATCGTGACGGTGTGCTCCACCGACGACCGCTACGACAACGACGTCCACTACGCGGGAGGCGCGGTCCTCGCGGTGGACATGCATGCCTGGTCCGCCGCCATGCTCGCGTTCACCGCCCGGCCGCCGGATCCGCAGTACGTCGGGCCGGGCTGGCGCGAGCAGTGGCTGGCGCGGCTGTCCGGGACGCTGCCCTTCATCCACACCTGGCTGTCCCACCCGCTGCGCGACGACTACTGGCGGCACGGCAGCGTCTGCGAGGACTACGGCGCCATCAAAGCCGCGGTGCTCGCGGTCGGCGGCTGGCAGGACCCGTACCGCGATACCGTCCTGCGCCTCGTCGAGCAGCTCGACGAGTTCGACACCCCGGTCCGCGGGCTGATCGGGCCCTGGGCGCATCAGTACCCGGATCGCGAGACCCCGCCGGGGCCGGCCATCGGCTTCCTGCAGGAGACGCTGCGCTGGTGGGACCAGTGGCTGCGGGGCGATGAGACCGGCGTGCTCGCCGAACCGCTGCTGCGCAGCTGGATCTGCGAGTCGGTGCGGCCGGCCACCACGCATCCCGAGCTGCCCGGCCGCTGGGTCGGCGACGAATCCTGGCCGTCCAAGCAGATCATCCCGGCGGAGATCGCGTTCGCCCAGCCGCAGCAGTCGGCGGAGGCGTGGCTGCTGCCGGTCTCCTCGCCGCAGCAGACCGGCATCGACGCGGGCCGCTTCTTCCCGATCGGCAACTGCGGCGACCTGCCGCCCGACCAGCGCGAGGAGGACGGCCGCTCGGTCTGCTTCGACACCGCGCCGCTGGTCGGCCGGGTGGAGATCCTCGGCCGTCCGCGGATCCGGCTGCGGCTACGCTGCGAAGCCGACAACGCCCACGTCATCGCACGGCTGTGCGATGTGGCCGAGGACGGTTCCTCCACCCTCGTCACCCGCGGCGTGCTCAACCTCGCCAGCCGCGCCGGACGCGACCGCGCGGCGCCGTGGATCCCCGGCCACACCGAAGACGTAGAACTCGAACTCAACGCCGCCGGCTATGCCTTCCCGCCCGGCCACCGCATCCGCGTCGCCCTGTCCTCGGCCTACTGGCCGTGGATCTGGCCGGACGGACAGGGCGCCGGCTACGAGGTCGAAGCCGCTCACAGCGCCCTGATCCTCCCCGTCCGCGACCAGATCCCCGACGTGGGCAAGAAGAAGATCGTGTTCGCCGAGCCGGAGCAGGCCCGACCGCTCGGCGTCGAAGTCATCGAGGGCCGGCGCAACCGCCCGGAGCGCATGCTGATGCGCGACGTGGCGGCGGGCACCTGGATGCTCGACATCGACCCCGCCTACGGCGCCACCCCCTCCCGCCGCTACCCCGACGGGCTGCTCTACACCGAGATCGCCCGCGACCGGTATTGGATCACCCACGACGATCCCCTCTCCGCGCGCGCCCGCTCCGACTGGAGCATCCGCTTCCAACGGGATGAGAAGAAGACGGCCAGGGAGACGATGACGGCGTCGAGGGAGGCGACGGAGGCGAAGTGGGACGCCCGGGTGGTGACCCGTTCCGAGACCAGCTGCACCAGCACGTCGTTCCACGTCGAGAACGTCGTGCGCTGCTACGAAGCCGACGAGCTGATCTACGAGCGCACGTGGATCGAGGAGATCCCGCGCTCATGGTCCGTAAGGCGCGACGGCTCGCTGGACTGAAGAACACGCTGGACTGAGAACGCGCGGGACTGAAGAAAACGGCACGCAGCCGGGGCCGGGGAAATCATCGGAGCGGGCTGCGCCGGGACGGTGAAGGTGTCATCGGCCGGGACTAACAAAGTCATCGCGCCGAGCCATGGGGACCGCAGCGAGCCGGCAACAGGCGGCTTCGGCAATGAGGGGCGGCAACCGCGAGCCCGGCCACCGGCAGTTTCGGCAGTGAGCGGCGGCAACCGCGAGCCCGGCCACCGGCAGTTTCGGCAGTGAGCGGCGGCAACTCCGCCGACGGTGCGTAGTCGCGCAGTGACCGCCACGAGGCCGCCGGGAGGTTGGACACCATTGTCCGCGGCGGCCTTGTGGCTCTGTAACTTTCCCGCGCTCTCGATCCGGGCCCGAACGGTGGCTCCCTCGGATGCGCGGTGTTCGCCGGCCGGGCTTCGGCGGCACCGACTTCTGATCGGCGCTCTGCCTGCCACATTCCGGGACGGCCCGTGGCACGATCCGTGCCTCGTATGCCTGGTGCTCGGTGCCCTGCTTCTCGATGGTGAGGGCGCCTTCTCAGCGGCGTCTTGCTCGCTCTGCCTGTGACGTGGGCGTCATCCTTGTCGCCACCGTCGTTCGCCGCTTCGTGCTGTAGATCTGTTCGATCCCCGCTGTGCTTTGCCGTGCCTTGCTGTGCGCCTTGCTGTTTCTCGCCGCGCCGCTTCTTCGCTTCGCCGCTCGCCCTGCTTACGGTCGCCTTGCGTCACCGCACTCAGCTCGGCTCCGTGAGCTTGCTTCCGCGACTTTCGCGAAATCCCGCGACTCCCCGCTCTCGCGTTGGCGTCGTGGCGATCGTCGCGCCGTCACGACCTTCCCGTTGCTCAGGAGGAGCGCTGGACGGCTTCGGACAGGCGTGCCGCGGCGTCCAGGACGGCTTCGGCGTGCAGTTTGCCGGGGTAACGGCTCAGACGCTCGACCGGGCCGGAGATGGAGACGGCGGCGATGACGCGGTTGTTCGGGCCGCGGACGGGGGCGGAGACGGAGGCGACGCCCATCTCGCGCTCGGCGACGGACTGGGCCCAGCCCCGCCTGCGCACACCGGCCAGGGTGGTGGCGGTGAAGCGCGCGCCCTGCAGGCCGCGGTGCAGCCGGTCCGGCTCCTCCCAGGCCAGCAGCACCTGCGCACCGGAGCCGGCGGCCATGGGCAGGGCCACGCCGACCGGGACGGTGTCGCGCAGGCCGGTCAGGCGCTCGGCCGCGGCCACGCACACGCGCATCTCGCCCTGACGGCGGTAGAGCTGCGCGGATTCGCCGGAGACGTCCCGGAGGTTGGCCAGCACGGGGCCGGCGGCGGCCAGCAGGCGGTCCTCGCCCGCCGCGACGGCGAGTTCGGAGAGCCTGGGGCCGAGCACGAAGCGCCCTTGTATGTCTCGCGAGACGAGACGGTGGTGTTCCAGGGCCACGGCCAACCGGTGTGCGGTCGGCCGGGCCAGGCCGGTGGCAGAAACCAAGCTCGCCAAGGTGGCGGGGCCTGCCTCTAGTGCGGAAAGGACGGCGGCGGCCTTGTCGAGCACGCCGACGCCACTGGATGCGGTGTCCATGGGCCGATACTGCCATCTCATTGCCTGAGACACAAGTGCATTGCCCAGTGAGACGGTGCCAGGCTGGCGGTACCCGGATCCACAACCTGGCGCCGATCCGCCTCCCGGTACTGGATCACATCCCGAAGTGGCAACGAACCACGAACTGGAGAAATCCCCGATGACAGCCACACACGCAGCGCCGGTGCAGCCGCTGACGCTGGCCGAGAAGATCTGGGAGGCGCACGTCGTGCGCCGCGCCGCGGGCGAGCCCGATCTGCTCTACATCGACATGCATTTCATCCACGAGGTCACCAGCGCCCAGGCCTTCGACGGGCTGCGCCAGGCCGCCCGTCCGGTGCGCCGGCCGGACCTGACCATCGCCACCGAGGACCACAACACCCCGACGCTCGAGATCGACAAGCCGATCGCGGACCCGGTCTCGCGCACGCAGATCGAGACGCTGCGCCGCAACTGCGCCGAGTTCGGCGTCCGGCTGCACTCGCTCGGCGACGCGAACCAGGGCGTG
This sequence comes from Actinospica robiniae DSM 44927, assembly GCF_000504285.1. NCBI lineage: Bacteria > Bacillati > Actinomycetota > Actinomycetes > Catenulisporales > Actinospicaceae > Actinospica > Actinospica robiniae. Next base: position 6,886,196 of record NZ_KI632511.1, read on the forward strand.
GTGCACGTGATCGGCCCGCAGCTGGGGCTGACCCAGCCGGGCATGACGATCGTCTGCGGCGACTCGCACACCTCCACCCACGGCGCGTTCGGCGCGATGGCCTTCGGCATCGGCACCAGCGAGGTCGAGCACGTGCTGGCCACCCAGACGCTGCCGCTCAAGCCTTTCAAGACCATGTCGGTCAACGTCACCGGCTCGCTGTCCGCGGGCGTGACCGCCAAGGACGTCATCCTGGCGGTGATCGCCAAGATCGGCACCGGCGGCGGTCAGGGCTACGTCATCGAATACCGTGGCGAGGCCATCCGGGAGCTCTCCATGGAGGGCCGGATGACCGTGTGCAACATGTCGATCGAGGCCGGCGCGCGGGCCGGGCTGATCGCGCCCGACGACACTACGTACGCTTATCTCAAGGATCGTGCCCACGCACCGCAGGGTTCGGACTGGGACGACGCGGTGGCCTACTGGTCCACGCTGCGCACCGACGAGGGCGCTGCCTTCGATGCCGAGATCACCATCGACGCGGACTCGCTCACCCCGTTCGTCACCTGGGGCACCAACCCCGGACAGGGCGCCCCGCTGGGCGATCGCGTGCCGGACCCGGCCGCGATCGAGGACGGCGGCAAGCGCGCCGAGGTCGAGCGCGCGCTGGAGTACATGGGCCTGACCCCGGGTGTGCCGCTGCGCGAGATCAGTGTGGACACCGTCTTCCTGGGCTCCTGCACCAACGGCCGGCTGGAGGACCTGCGCGCCGCGGCCGAGGTTCTCAAGGGCCGCAAGGTCGCCGAGGGCGTGCGCATGCTGGTGGTGCCCGGCTCGGCGCGGGTGCGCCTGGAGGCCGAGGCCGAGGGCCTGGACACGGTCTTCAAGGAGGCCGGCGCGGAATGGCGCTTCGCCGGCTGCTCGATGTGCCTGGGCATGAACCCGGACCAGCTGGCTCCGGGTGAGCGTTCGGCCTCGACCTCGAACCGCAATTTCGAGGGACGGCAGGGCAAGGGCGGCCGCACGCACCTGGTCTCCCCGCTCGTCGCCGCCGCCACCGCCGTGGCCGGCACCCTGGCCGCTCCGTCCGATCTGCTGGAGGTCTGAGTTCCATGGAGAAGTTCGTCAGCCACACCGGCACGGCGGCCCCGCTGCGCCGCTCCAACGTGGACACCGACCAGATCATCCCCGCGGTCTACCTCAAGCGGGTCACCCGCAGCGGTTTCGAGGACGGGCTGTTCGCGGCCTGGCGCACCGACCCCGAGTTCATCCTGAACCGGCCGGAGCGGGCCGGGGCGAGCGTGCTGATCGCAGGCCCCGACTTCGGTACCGGCTCCTCCCGCGAGCACGCGGTGTGGGCGCTGCAGAACTACGGCTTCAAGGCCGTGATCTCGGCGCGCTTCGCCGACATCTTCCGCGGCAACTCGCTCAAGGGCGGGCTGCTGACGGTGGTGCTGCCGCAGGAGACGGTGGAGCGGCTGTGGGCGGCCACCGAGGCCGACCCGGCCGTCGAGGTCACCGTGGACCTCGACGCGCGCGAGGTGCGCTGCGGGGATCTGGTGGCCCCGTTCGAGATCGACGACTACACCCGCTGGCGGCTGATGGAAGGGCTGGACGACATCGGTCTGACCCTGCGCAACGTCGAAGCGGTGGACGAGTTCGAGACGCGCCGCCCGTCCTTCAAGCCGGTGACGCAGCCCGCATAACCCTCGCGGCGTCCTCCTGACCCGCGACACCCCCGCGCGACCCGAACGCGCCGGATCGGCCCCGCAACACGCCGATTCGGCGCGTTCGTTCTGCTGGAGCACAATGGAGCCATGGGCACGGCGGCGCACGACGACTCCGAGTCCTTCGACGACGAGGAATTGGCCGAGCTCTCCGGCTACGCGCGCCTGGCCCAGCGCCTGAAAGAGGCGCACGAAGCCTTGCGTGGCATGGATTTGGAAGTGCCCGAACGCGCCGATTTCGTCCGGCGCCTGCTCGTCATCACGGCCGCCTCCCGGCATGATCGCGCCGACGCGCTCGCCCGGCTTGACCGCTTCCTTGACGCACTGGTATTGCGACACAAGGGTGATGAGTAGCCTTTGGTGTTTGATTCGGGCGATTCAGGGGCCTACGGTGCGGAAAGGAAATCCTCCGCAGTGTGGCGCAAACGGTGCGCCGCACCAACCCCCGAGGGGCGCATCGTGAACAAGGCTCAGCTGATCGACGCCGTCGCCATGAAGCTGGACATCTCCCGTCGGTCGGCAGGCGACACCGTCGACGCCGTCCTCGAAGGCATCACCGGCGCCATCATCTCCGGTGACAAGGTGTCGCTGACCGGCTTCGGCACCTTCGAGACCACCCGTCGTGCCGCCCGGACCGCGCGCAACCCGCGCACCGGCGAGGCGGTGGACGTGCCGGCCGCGACGGTGCCGAAGTTCCGTCCCGGCCAGGCTCTCAAGGACGAGGTGAACGCCACCGGCGGGCGGCGGCGCGGGGCCGCGAAGAAGACGGCGGCGAAGAAGTCCGCGGCCAAGAAGGCCACCGCCAAGAAGGCCACGCCGACCATGGCGGCGAAGAAGACGGCGGCGAAGAAGGCCACCGCCACCGCCACCAAGGCCGCGGCGAAGAAGACCACCGCCACGGCGAAGAAGGCCCCGGCCAAGAAGGTCACCGCGAAGGCCACCGCGCGCCCGATGACGAAGAAGACGGCGGCGAAGGCCCCGGCGAACAAGACGGCCGCGAAGAAGACCGCGGCGAAGAAGTCGCCGGCCAAGAAGGCCACCGCGAAGAAGGCCACCGCCCGCAAGCGTTAGTGGCTTGAGCACCGCGACGAAGCAGTACACGCGTACGTCCCCTCGACCGCCAGGCGCCGGCGGCCGCGGGGACGTCGCGTTTTCCAGGGCAGTTCCGGCCGCGCAGCGGGCGCGGGCGGGCTCAGTCGGGCAGGGGCAGGGTGGCCAGCGTCAGGGCCGTGATCCGGCCCTGCCCGTCGGCGCGCAGGGCGACGCGCTGGCCGATCCGGGCCAGCCGCAGGCCGCCGGCGTCGAAGGCCGCGGCGTCGTAGGGCAGCTCGGTGCCGTCGTCGAGCAGCACGGTGCCGCCCCTGGTCTCCGGATCGAAGCTCCTGACCGTTCCCTGCATCAGTCCTAGGCCAATCTCGTGCGCGGTATGGGCCCCCACGCCCAACCTTAACGCCGCTTCGAGGTCCGCGAGCGTGTCCACGTCCTGGCGCAGCGACGGGCCCGCTGCCAGCCATGGAGCGGCGCCGCTCTCGGCGTGACGGGCGCGCGAGTCCGGGCCGAAGCGCGGATCCAGGACGCCGTCGAGGGAACCGAGCAGCAAGGTCGTGCCGCTGCCCGCGGCGTCGGGGACGAAGCTGCGTCCCGGATTCACGGCCGCGTGCGCGAGCGCCTCGGCCAGTTCGGCCGGCCGCAGCGCCGGAAGGTCGCCGGTGAGTGCTCCCACCCGCAGGTCGGGGCGTTGATGCCGGGATCGCCCGGCCCCGTAGGCGATCGCCGCGTTCAGCCGCTGGGCGGCCGAGAGCACTTCGTCGGCGGCCGGTTCCACCGCGATGCGCGCACCGAGGGCGGAAAGCCGCTGCGCGGCCGCGGTATCGGCGGTGACCACCAGGACCTGGGCGACCTGCGGCGTCGCCAGGGCCGCGGTGACGCAGTCGTGCACGAAGGCCAGCGCGAGCCGGCGCCGCCGCTCCGGCGGGACGGGCTCGAGCCGGGTCTTGGCCGCGGACAGGCGCTTGACCGGAATCACCAGGGACCACACCCGACCATGATTACATTCGCGACGTGAGCCACGTCGCGTCCGAGCGACGCGCCTTGGCATGACCCCGGCCCACACGGGAGACTAGGCTGGAAGTTCGCAAGAGTTCGTCGACCCACGTCGCGCCGCTACGGCCGACCGGAAGGACCCCCAAGTGGCCCGCCGCAATCCGCGCCCCGGTTTCGCGTTCCTGTTCATCGCCGCGATCGTCCGGCCGATCATGGCGGTCCTGTGCAAGCGGGACTGGCGCGGCAAGGAGAACCTGCCGGAGACCGGCGGCGCGCTGGTCGTGGCGAACCACTACTCCTTCTTCGACCCGATCTCGGTCGGGCACTTCGTGGTGGCCAACGGCCGCACGCCGCGGTTCACCGCCAAGTCCGGGGTGTTCAAGAACCCGGTGCTCGGCCGGCTGTTCAAGGCGGCCGGCCAGATCCCGGTGCAGCGCGGCTCCCGGGACGCGGTCAAGGCGCTGCTGGCGGCGCAGGACGCGATCAAGCGCGGGGAGACGGTGATCTTCTACCCCGAGGGCACCATGACGAAGGACCCTGAGCTGTGGCCGATGGCCGGGCGCACCGGCGCGGCCCGGATCGCCCTGCGCACCGGCGTGCCGGTGATCCCGGTGGCCCAGTGGGGTGCCCAGGAGGTGTTCGCGCCCTACTCGACCAAGCCGCAGTTCTTCCCCCGCAAGACCCTCAAGGTGGTCGCCGGACCGGCGCTGGACCTGAGCCCGTGGGCCGACCGCAAGCGCGACCGGGCCGCGGAGCAGGAGGTGACCGACTACATCATGGACGAGATCACCAAGCTGCTCGAGGGGCTGCGCGGCGAGACGGCGCCGGCCGTGCGCTTCCAGCCGCCGGGGAACGAGGCCGAGCCGAGCATCGTGCCGGCCGCGCCGGCCGAGGCCGCGGAGGCGAGCGAATGACGCGCGCCGCCGTCTTCGGTCCGGGCAACTGGGGTACCGCGTTCGGCATGGTGCTGGCGGACGCCGGCACCGAGGTGACGCTGTGCGGCCGCCGTCCGGACCTGATCCAGTCGATCAACGTGGACCGGCAGAACCCGGACTACCTGCCCGGGATCATCTTGCCGGACGGGATGAGCGCGACCACCGATCCGGCCGAGGCGCTCGACGGCGCGGGCATCGTGGTGCTCGCGGTGCCGTCGCAGACGCTGCGGGCCAACCTGTCCACCTGGGCCGGGCTGGCCGGGCCGGAGACCGTGTTCGTCTCGCTGATGAAGGGGATCGAGCTGGGCACCTGCATGCGGATGAGCGAGGTCATCGCCGAGTGCAGCGGGGCCGGGCCGGACCGGATCGCGGTGGTCTCCGGACCCAACCTGGCGCACGAGATCGTCCGCCGGATGCCGGCCGGCACGGTGGTGGCCAGCGCCGACCAGTCGACCGCGGAGCGGTTGCAGAAGGCCTGCCACACCCCGTACCTGCGGCCGTACACCAGCACCGACGTGATCGGCTGCGAGCTCGGCGGCGCGGTCAAGAACGTGATCGGCCTGGCCGCCGGGATGGCCGACGGGATGGGCTTCGGCGACAACGCCAAGGGCACCCTGATCACCCGCGGCCTGGCCGAGACCACGCGCCTCGGCGTGGCCGCGGGCGCCGACCCGTACACCTTCGCCGGCCTGGCCGGCCTCGGCGACGTGGTGGCCACCTGCGGTTCCTCGCTCTCGCGCAACCACATGTTCGGCGTGCACCTCGGGCGCGGGCTGAGCGTGGCCGAGACGAGCGAACTGGTGCGCGAGACGGCCGAGGGCGTGAAGTCCTGCCGATCGGTGCTGGAGCTGGCGGAGCGCCACGGAGTGGACATGCCGATCGCGCGCGCCGTGGTCGGTGTGGTCCATGAAGGCCACTCGCCGAAGGAGATGCTCGCGACGCTGATGGCGCGGACCGCGAAGTCCGAGGCCTTGTACTAGGGCGCGTTTGAGAAGTATCGCCGGGGCCGCGACGCCTGCCACGCACGCTCGCTGCGTTGCCGGATCGGTTACAGACGGCCGAGTATGCGCCCGACCCGGCGCCTTGCGAGCGCACGCGTCAGACGCCGTGGCCTGAGCCGACGCTACTTCTCAACACGCCCTAGGCATCCGGGTGCGCGTCGTGTTGGAGCGCCTTGCGGAAGATCCCTGTGCCGATGTGGGATCCGCAGCTCACCGGGTTCTCGAGCCGGCCTCACCGCCACAGGATCGGGCTGAGTAGAGGTCCGCTCGACTGATGAGCATCACTCGCTCGGACTCTGGCGGCCGCCCCAGCTCGACCTAGCCCTTGTTCCCCTATTAGTGTCTTGGGACTATGAGCGACCCGATTGCCGTTCCCGCCCACTCCGCCACCGATGTCAAGGTGCGTGTCGCCGTCGTGTTCGGCGGCCGCTCCAGCGAACACGCCATCTCCTGCGTCACCGCCGGCAGCGTGCTGAAGGTCCTCGATCCGCAGCGCTACGAGGTCGTGCCGGTCGGGATCTCCACCGACGGCCGCTGGGTGCTCGCGGATGGGATCGCCGACCAGCTCGCGATCACCGACGGCGCGCTGCCGCCGCGGCTGGACGAGACCAGCGGCGCGCTGGTGACCATGGCGCCGGACCCGACCGCGCGTGAGCTGACGGTGCACGAGCCGGGCGCGGTGCCCAAGGTCCTCGGCGACGTGGACGTGGTGCTGCCGCTGCTGCACGGGCCGTACGGCGAGGACGGCACGCTGCAGGGGCTGCTCGAGCTCGCCGGGATCCCCTACGTGGGCTCCGGGGTGCTCTCCTCAGCGGTGTCGATGGACAAGGACGTGATGAAGCGCCTGCTGGCGGCCTCGGGGCTGCCGGTCGGGCCGTACGTGTCGCTGCGCGCGGCGCAGTGGGACCAGGACCCGGCGGCGGTGCGCCAGGCGGTCGCAGAGCTCGACTACCCGGTGTTCGTCAAGCCGGCCCGCGGCGGGTCGTCCAACGGCATCTCGAAGGTGCACGGGCCGGAGCAGCTCGGCGCCGCGATCGAGGCGGCGCGGGCGCACGATCCGAAGCTGGTGATCGAGGGCATGCTGCGCGGCCGGGAGATCGAGGTCGGCGTGCTGGCCGGGATCCACGGCGCGCGGCCGGAGGCCTCGCTGCCGGCCGAGATCAAGGTGCACGAGGGCCACGAGTTCTACGACTTCGAGGCCAAGTACCTGGACGGCACCACCGACATCGACCTGCCCGCGCGGCTCACCGAGTCGCAGCTGGCTGAGATCCGCGAGCTGGCGGTGGCGGCGTTCCTCGCGCTCGAGTGCGAAGGGCTGGCCCGGGTGGACTTCTTCCTGCTGGACGAGGGCGGCTTCGTGGTCAACGAGGTGAACACGATGCCCGGGTTCACCCCGACCTCGATGTTCCCGCAGATGTGGGCGGCCACCGGGGTGGCCTACGGCGAACTGGTGGACCGGTTGCTGACCGAGGCGCTGACGCGTCCGGCCGGGTTGCGCTGAGCCGCGTCGACGCGAACAGCGAACAGGCCCGTTCCGGAGTCTCGGAGCGGGCCTGACACGTGAGCGGGGGGCTTCGGCGCTCGCCTTACGCGGGGGCGTCGTCGGCGCCGGGGCGGCCGTCGTTGCGGGTGGTGCCGGCGACGACGGCGGGGGAGAGGTCGGTCGGCGCGTCCATGGTGGGCGCCTGGGTCGCGGCGAGGTTGTAGGACTTCGGCACGAACACCTCGACGTACACGGAGCGGTAGATCGCCACGAAGGCGTAGCCGTCGGAGCCGGGCACGACCAGCCAGGAGACGCCGGCGCTGTAGACGGCCTGGGCGTTGGGGTCGTACTGCTTGGTGCCGGAGGCCAGGACGGCCGGTTCGCCGATGCCGCAGGTGAGCACGATCGGGCTGGAGCCCCAGGCGGCGGTGAGCGGGGAGTCGGGGGAGGTGGTGTCGCGCTTCTGCCCGTCCACGGTGGCGGGCAGGTGGCGCTGCAGGGTCGCGCAGGCGGCCTCGGTCTTCGCGTCGGCCTTCGGCGGGGTGACCGCGACCGCGCTGTCCGCGCTGAGCACCAGCCAGGCCACGGCTCCGGCGACGCTGGCGGCCACCACCGCGGCGGTGGGAAGAAGGACTCTGAGCTTGTTCACCCGAGGTTGACCACCGGGCACGTCAGGGTCCGGGTGATGCCCTCGATGACCTGGATCCGGGCGACGATGAGCCGGCCCAGGTCGTCCATGGTCTCGGCTTCGGTGCGCACGATCACATCATAGGGACCGGTCACGTCCTCAGCGGACAGTACCCCGGGCAGCTCGGTGATCTGGCCGGCCACCGCGGCGGCGCGGCCGACTTCGGTCTGTACGAGGATGTAGGCCTGAACCACGATGGAGCCCTCCATTTGGACTACTACTTATAGTCAATGAGAACTAGGCGACGGCGAAACGTTACCGGCCCGACCCGGGGATGCCGCAAGGGGGTTCCCCTAGTTCCACACCTTTGAGGGTGGTTCGGCGGGGATCCGCGTGATTCGGCGAGGATCCGGGGCGTCATGGGTGGCGTCTACAGTGGTTGCGTGAGCGAGCTTGCGAGCGAACCGATAGGCACTGAGTGTCCGCGAACGCGCCTACCGAGCGCTAGCGAGGTGGTTGCGTGAGCGAGCTTGCGAGCGAACCGATAGGCACTGAGTGCCCGCGAACGCGCCCACCGAGCGCTAGCGAGGTGGTTGCGTGAGCGAGGTAGAGGCGGGGCGGGGTGATTTGACCGGTGACTCCACATTAGGCCAGATCGGTGAATTCGGCCTGATCGACCGAGTGGCGCGGCGGGCGGAGCAGGGTCCGGCGGTAATGCTCGGCCCGGGCGACGACGCGGCGGTGATCGCGGCGGCGGACGGGCGCGTGGTGGCCAGCACCGATCTGCTCGTGGAGGGCCGCCACTTCCGCCGGGACTGGTCCAGCGCGTACCAGATCGGGCGCAAGGCCGCTGCGCAGAACCTGGCCGACATCGCCGCCATGGGCGCGGTCGGCACGGCGCTGCTGGTGGGCCTGGTCGCGCCCGCCGACCTGCCGCTGAGCTGGGCCAGGGACCTGGCCGCGGGGCTCGCGGACGAGGCCGCGCTGGTGGACGCCTCGGTGGCCGGCGGCGACACCGTGCGCGCGGACACGCTCATGCTGGCCGTCACCGCCCTCGGCGACCTGGCCGGACGGCCGCCGGTGCTGCGCTCGGGCGCTCGGCCGGGCGACGTCGTGGCCTTCGCCGGGGAGCTGGGCTGGAGCGCGTGCGGCTTGGAGCTGCTGCGCCGGGAGATCGACGGCCCGAAGCTCGCCTTGGCCCGGCACCGCAGCCCTCAGCCCCCCTACCAGCAAGGTCCGGCGGCCGCTCAGGCGGGCGCGACGGCCATGCTGGACGTGAGTGACGGCCTGCTCGCCGACCTCGGGCACATCGCCGAGGAGAGCGGCGTGGCCGTCGATCTGGACCCCGAGGCCTTCCCGCTGGACCCGCAGCTGCGCGAGACGGCCGCGCAGCTCGGCCTCGACCCGCTCTCCTGGATCCTGACCGGCGGCGAGGACCACGCGCTGGCCGCGACCTTCCCGCCGGAGGCCACGCTCCCGGCTGGGTGGACCGTGGTCGGCCGGGTGCACGAACGTGCCGCCGACGACGCGCCGCTGGTGACGGTGAGTGGCCGAACCTGGGCCGGAGCAGCCGGCTGGGACCACTTCTCGTGACCCGGCCCGGTGCGGGCACCGCCCGACCCAGGGTCCTGACGATCGCGGGCTCGGACTCCGGCGGCGGGGCAGGCATCCAGGCGGATCTGAAGACCGTTCAGGCGCTCGGCGGGCACGGAATGAGCGCGATCATACTTGTCACCGCGCAGAACTCACTGGGCGTCAGCGGATCCTGGCCGCTCCCGCCGGCGGCGATCGAGGCACAGTTCCGCGCGTGCGTCGACGACATCGGCGTGGACGCGATCAAAACCGGCGCGCTCGGCGACGAGCGGACCGTACGGCTCGTCGCGGAGCTGCTGGGCACGGTCGGCGGGCACGTCCCGGTCGTGGTGGATCCGGTCGCGCTCTCCAAGCACGGCGACACCCTGCTGGCCGGCCAGGCGCGCACGGCGCTCTTGGCGGAGCTGCTGCCCCGCACGACGGTCTTCACGCCCAATCTCGACGAAGCCGCCTGGCTGCTCGGCCGGCCTGTGCCCGACCGCGCGGCCATGTGCGAGGCGGCTCGCGACCTGCTCGCCCACGGTCCGCGCTGGATCCTGCTCAAGGGCGGCCACCTCGCTGACGACGCCGCGGCCGACCTGCTCACCGACGGCGAATCCGAGCACTGGTTCGTCGCCGAACGCATCCCCAACCGGCACACGCACGGCACCGGCTGCACGTACGCCAGCTCCGTCGCCACGTTCCTGGGCACCGGAGTACCGGTGCCGGAGGCCGTCCAGCGCGCGAAGGACTACGTCACCGAGGCCATCGCGCTCGGATATCCGCTCGGCGCGGGGATCGGACCGGTCGGGCATCCCGGCGCGCGCTGAGCCGGCCGGTCACTTCGTGCCGGTGATCAGGTCCGCCGACCAGGTCGAGGTGTCCTGGCCGCACACGACGAGGTCGCGCAGCACAGTGTCGAGCCCGCCGGCGATAGAGGTCCCGACGCCGGGCGACCGCGTCTCCGCAGCGCATACCCGCCAGCCCGTGATCGTCCTGCACGTGTGCGACGGATAGGAAAGCAGCGGGTCCGCGTCCGGGTCCTCATCCGGCGGACCGGCCCAGATCTCGACCTGCCCCCTGTTCGCTCCGGTGCCGAAGGTCAGGGTGACCAGAACGCTGTACGCGCTCGTGCCGCCGTCGACGGGCCGATCGACCTGTACCTGGGCGAGCCGCATCTGCGCTCGCGCGGGTACCCCCTTGATCTGCAGCGGAGTGGCGACGGTCGTGGTACCGATGACGGCCGTGTCCGCCACGTGCTCGAGCGTCTTCTCCGCCGTGTTGATCTCGAGGTAGGACCCGGAGACCGAAGCCCACGTACCCGAAGGCGTCTGCCAGACCAGTTCGGCGGACCCCTCGTCGTCGATGATGTCCGGGTGGATCGTGAACCAGTAGGCCTTGCCGCCGTTGACGTTCCGCGCGGCGATCCGATAGCCCGCGGTGGAGACGACCGACGTGGCCGGGCAACCCGGCGGCACCGCGGCCTGCTGGCCCGGCACCTGGGCCGCGTACGCGTAGACCGACAGAGAGATCTCCACATCCGGGTCGGAGGCGGAAGCGGCGTAGAGGACGTACGGGCTGCTCGTGCTGATCGCGAAGCCGCCGTCGAAGAACGGAACCGCTTGGCTGACCTGGGAGACCTCATCCGAGGGCAGCCAGCCGAACCGGCCGGGCACCTCGGTGCGGTAGTCGCCGGGCCCCGGATCGGCCTCGCCGACCAAGGTGGGGCAGGTGTCCGAGGACCTCGGATTCGCGGTGCCGAGCGTTCTGTCGGGCAGCAGCAGGCCTGCCGTCGCGACGGCACCGACGGCGGCCACCCCGGCCAGGCTTCGGACGATCTTGTGCCGGCGGCGGAGCAGGAATCCGTCCCGCGCCGCCTTGGCGACGTCGATCCGGCTCGGCGGCGCCGCCTCCTGGGCGAGCCGGTGCAGAGCCTCGGCCGGATCGAACCGGCTCTGCCCGGCTGTGCCGTGCTGCTCCTCGTCGCCGATCCAGTCGGAGAAGGGCTGCTTGTTCACGCTGACACCCCGCCTTCGATCTCGAGCAGCGCGCACAGCGACGCGATTGCGCGGGAGGTGTGGGACTTGACCCTGCTCTGGGAGCAGTTGAGTTCGGCCGCGGTCTGTTTCACCGTCAGATCGCAGTAGTAGCGCAGCACGAGCGCGGCGCGCTGCCGCGGCGGCAGGGTGGCGAAGGCATCGCGCAGGCTGAGCGAGACGTCCAGGTCGGGTGTCTCGACCGCGAGGTCCTCGGCGACGTGCCCGGGGGAGACGATGCGCTTCCACCAGGGGCGGCGCGTCTCGGAGATGAAGGTGTCGACGAGGATGGCGCGCAGGTGGCCGTCCAGATTCTGGAACGTACGGTCCCGCGGCCAGTGCGCGTAGAGCCTCGTCATCGAGATCTGCGCCAGGTCGTCGGCCTGGTCCCAGTCCTGGCACAGCAGATAGGCGACGCGCCGCAGCCAGGGCGTGCGCGTGGCCATGTGCTCGGCGAAGTCCCAGTCAGGTAGGTGCGGTGGCATCGGGATCCCGTCCATGCGGAAATCGGTCACCGCCGCCAACCGGCCCGAGGGCGGCCGGGTCGCACCGCGGAGCGCGGAGGCGGCGCGTGCAAATGACACCTCGAAGGGCGGTCACCCACATGTCGTGGGGACCGCCCTTCGGAAACGCTCTGCGTGGCTTCCGGTGCTCCGGTGAGCGCAGGCGAAGGTCAGCGAGTGACCTTGCCGGCCTTCAGGCACTTGGTGCAGACGTTCTGCCGCTTCGGCGTGCCGTTCGGCAGCGTCGTGCGGATGTTCTGGATGTTCGGGTTGAACCGACGCTTGGTGCGACGGTGCGAGTGCGACACGTTCATGCCGAAACCCGGACCCTTGCCGCAGACGTCACAGTTGGCAGCCACGGGAGACACTCCAAAAGACCGTTGTTACAGGTGGACTCGCGCCCAGGCGTGTTCCGGGCAACCTGGTCAGGGTAACCCACCAATCCGGTCCGGTGCCAATCCGCCTTCGGAACACCTAAGGTGTTGGGCTGTCAATCGATTCTGCCAGTGTGGTCGGCGGGTGGGAAATCCCGCTCAGGAAGGGCGCGCCGTGCTCGAAGCCGTCGACGGATCCGCGGTGCGCGCCTGGGCCCGGGCCTGCCTGGCCGCGCTCGGCAGGGCGCGCGAGGAGATCGACGCCCTCAACGTCTTCCCGGTGCCCGATGGCGACACCGGCACCAACCTCTACCTCACCTTCGACGCCGCGTGTGAGCGGCTCGACGCGCTCGAGCGCTCCGCCGACGCGGGGGCGGCGGGCGCGGCGGCGACGCTGGGCGCGCTGGCGGACGGAGCGCTGGAGGCCGCGCACGGCAACTCCGGCGCGATCCTGGCCCAGTTGCTGCGCGGGCTGGCGGACGAGCTGGCCGCGACTGCCCGGGTCGGCGGCTTCGTCGACCCCGGCGTGCTCGCCGCCGCACTGGCCCGGGCGGACGAGGCGGCCCGCGGCGCCGTCTCCCGGCCGGTCGAGGGCACGATGCTCTCGGTCGCCCGGGCCGCCGCCGAAGCCGCCCGCGAGCTGGTGCGCCGCAGCACCGACGCCGACGCGCCGCCGCCCGCGTTCGCCGCGGTGGCCGAGGCCGCCCGGCAGGCCGCCGCGGCCGCGCTGCGTGAGACCCAGAGCCAGCTGCCCGCGCTGACCGCCGCGGGCGTGGTCGACGCCGGCGGCCGCGGTGTCTGCGTGTTCCTGGACGTGCTCGCCGCGCTGGTCGGCGGGTACGACCCGCGCCGGCTCGAGCCCGCACGGCGTTCGCTGCTGCGCCCGATGCGCCCGCCCAAGTCGTCGTCGGGCCGGCCCTCGGTGGGCCGGTCCGAGGGCTCCGGCGGGCAGGGTCCGGGGCTGGAGCTGGTCTTCCTGATCGACACCGAGTCGGTGGACGCGCTGCGGGCCGAGCTGGAGCGGATCTGCGCGGCCGACGGCGGCGACTCCCTGGTCATAGCGGGCGGTTCCGGCCGCTACCGCGTGCACGTCCACCTGCATCAGCCGGGCCCGGCGATCGAGGCCGCGCTCGACCACGGCCGTCCGCGCGACCTGCGGGTGACCGCGCTGACCGAGTGCCTCGACCACGGCGGCACCCCGCGCCCGGCGCCGCGCTCCGGCCGGGTGGTGCTGGCCGCGGCCGCCGGCCCGGGCATCGCCGCCCTGTTCGCCGAGGCCGGCGCGCTGCCGCTGACCGGCCCGGACGACCGTCCGCCGACCAGCGCGCAGCTGAGCCGGGCGGTGCTGGACGCGGGCGTGCGCGAGGTGGTCATCGTGACCTCCGACCCCGACGGCCTGGCCGGCGCCTTCGCCGCGGCCGACCAGGCCGAGCGCGACCTGCCCGGGGTGCGGGTCGCGGTGATCCCGAGCAAGGCGGCCGTGCAGGCCGTGGCCGCGCTCGCGGTGCACGAGCCGGGCCGCCGCTTCGACGCCGACGTGGTCGCGATGACCGCGGCGGCCGGCGCCACCCGCTACGGTGCGCTGCGGCTGGCCGAGGACGACGCCTGGACGATGGCCGGCGTGGTCGCGGCCGGAGACGTGCTCGGCTTCATCGAGGACGACGTCGCGGTGATCGCGGACTCCGTGCTGGAGGCCGCGCTGGGCGTGGTGGACCGGATGGTGTCGGCGGGCGGTGAGATGGTGACCTTGGTGGCCGGCGCGGGCCTCGGGCTGCCCACCGCGCGGCTCGTGGACGCCGTCACCAGCCGGGTGCTCGCCCGCAGGCCGGAGATGGACGTGGTCGCCTACGACGGCGGGCAGACGGACTGGCCGCTGCTGATCGGGGTCGAGTAGCGGGCCCGTCCGACGGGCACCCGGGAGGCGGGTGGCCGGAAGCGAGGAAGGGAAGCGGATGAGCGTCGCGGGAACCGGGGCCGCGGACCCCCTCGGCCTCCCCCTCGCCGGGGTGGTGGGCGACCGCACCGCGAAGGTGCTGGTCAAAGAGCTGAGACTGGCGACCCTCGGGGATCTGCTGCGCTACTACCCGCGGCGCTACTACGAGCGCGGCGAGTTCTCGGATCTGAGCCGGGTTCAGCTGGACGAGGAGATCACGGTCCAGGCCGAGGTGGCCAAGGTCACCAAGCATCCCGGGCCGGGCCGCCGGCCGCCGCGGGTGGAGGTGGAGATCACCGACGGCAGGGGCTCGCTCCAGCTGACCTTCTTCAACTCCTGGGTGGCCGACCGCGAGCTGCGGCCGGGCAAGTCAGGCCTCTTCGCCGGCAAGGTGGGCAGCTTCCGCGGCCGCCCGCAGGTCGTGCAGCCGGAGTACTACCTCTACGACGCGGATGAGGACGAGGGCAAGGCCGCGGAGGAGTTCGCCAAGCCGCGGCCGGTGTATCCGGCCACCGCGAAACTGCCCACCTGGACCATCGAACGCTGCGTGCGGGTCGTGCTCGACTCCCTGCCGCAGCTCGAGGACCCGCTGCCGGCCGCGCTGCGCAAGCAGTTCCGGTTGATGGATCTGCGCACCGCGTTCGAGCGCGTGCACCGGCCCGACGAGGTCGCCGAGACCTTCCCGGCCAAGGAGCGGCTGAAGTGGGACGAGGCCCTGCCGCTGCAGATCGTGCTGGCGAAGCGCCGGCTCGCCTCGCTGGGTGAGACGGCCGCCGCCCGCGAGAGCCGGCCCGGGGGCGTGCTCGAGCGCTTCGACCAGCGGCTTCCGTTCACGCTGACCGCCGGCCAGCAGGCCGTGTGCGCCGAGATCGAGCAGGACCTGGCGCAGACCCACCCGATGCACCGGCTGCTGCAGGGCGAGGTGGGTTCCGGCAAGACGATCGTGGCGCTGCGGGCGATGCTGACGGTCGTGGACGGCGGCGGCCAGGCCGTGCTGCTGGCCCCGACCGAGGTGCTCGCGCAGCAGCACCACCGTTCGATCACGCAGATGCTCGGCTCGATCGCCCGCCCGGGCCAGCTCGACGGCGACCCGGACGGGACGAAGGTCGCGCTGCTGACGGGTTCTCAGGGCGCGAAGGAACGCAAGGCGAACCTGCTCGACGCGGCCGGCGGGGACGCCGGGATCGTGGTCGGCACGCACGCCGTCATCCAGGAGCACGTGCAGTTCCAGGACCTCGGCCTGGTGGTGGTGGACGAGCAGCACCGGTTCGGCGTGGAGCAGCGCGACGCTTTGCGCGCGAAGGGATCCGTGCCGCCGCACCTGCTGGTGATGACCGCGACGCCGATCCCGCGCACCGTGGCCATGACCGTGTTCGGCGACCTGGAGACGTCCGTGCTGGCCGAGCTGCCCGGCGGCCGCTCGCCGATCTCGACGCACGTGGTGCCCGCGCTGGAGAAGCCGAACTTCTTCGTCCGCGCCTGGGAGCGGATCCGGGAGGAGGTCGCCGCCGGGCATCAGGCCTATGTCGTGTGCCCGCGGATCGGCGGCGAGGCCGGCGACGAGACGGACGGGGACGAGAGCGACGCGCCGCCGCCCGAGGCCGCCGAGTCGGAGCGCCGTGCCCCGCTGGCCGTCGCCGACATCGCGGCCGAGCTCGAGGCCGGGCCGCTGGCCGGTCTGCGCATCGGCGTGCTGCACGGCCGGCTCGCGCCCGCGGAGAAGGACGAGGTGATGACGGCGTTCAACGAGGGCTCGCTGGACGTGCTGGTGGCCACGACCGTGGTCGAGGTCGGCGTGAACGTGCCGAACGCGAGCGTCATGGTCATCCTCGACGCCGACCGCTTCGGCGTCTCCCAGCTGCACCAGCTGCGCGGCCGGGTCGGCCGGGGCAGCGTCCCGGGCCTGTGCCTGCTGGTGACGGAGGCGTTCGCGGACACCCCGGCGCGGGAGCGGCTGGACGCGGTGGCGGGCACGCTGGACGGGTTCGAGCTCTCCCGGATCGACCTCGAGCAGCGCCGCGAGGGCGACGTGCTCGGGGCGGCCCAGTCCGGACGGCGCAGCTCCCTGCGACTGCTCTCGGTGCTCAAGGACGAGGAGCTGATCGGCCGGGCCAGGCAGGCCGCGACGGAGCTGGTCGCCGAGGACCCGGAGCTGGCCGGGCAGCCGGGGCTGCGCGCCGCGGTGGCCGCGTTGCAGGACTCTGATCGGGCCGACTACCTGGCCATGACATGACATGAGGTTGGCTCACGTTTGGCTCTTGCCGTAATGGCCTGGCCACCCTAATCTCGGCCCGTGACCGACACCGTGGGGGGACCCGAGCCGGATCCGGAATTCGACGCGGAGTTCGCGAAACTGCTGCGCGATATGGCAGCCGGGCGGCCGGCCCGCGTGCACGAGCCCTCGGCCCGGGCGCGGATGCTGCAGAGCCAGTGGCGTGACCAGCCACCGCCGACCACGCCGTGGCGCGGCGACGCTCCGACCTTCGGCGACGCCACGGTCGAGGCGAACGGCGCGCGCAAGGCGAAGTACCGCCGCGGAAACCCCGGCGGCCGGGCCTGGCCGCGCAACACCGCGATCGCCGTGATCATCGGCGCGCTCGCCTTCGCCATGATCGAGACCGACCGCGGCCGCTCCGGAGCGGCAGGCGCGAACGCGCAGCAGGCGACCTCGACGGTCACCGCGACGAGCGACTCCGCGTACCTCGCCGCGGACGGGATGATCCCGCTGGCGCAGCTGTTCCCCAAGACCGTCCCGGCCGCGGACGGAGCCTCGTACGAGCTGCTGCAGTCCGGCAGGCTCGCCGACTGCATCAAGTCCGACCTGGTCGGCGCGAGGCTGGCGGGCCTGCTCGCGCAGAGCAACGGCTGCGTGGGCGGCGAGGAAGCGCTTTACAAGGACGCGGCGGGCGACCAGTTCAACGTCGTGGTCTTCACGCTCGAGGACACCCGGGACGCGCTGCGGATCATGAACGACCTGTCCATGAACGAGACCGACTTCGAGGTCGCCACGCAGATCCCGCCGGTGGACTCCGGCCTGGCGGACCTGTCCGCCGAGGACGCGGTCGTGCAGGACTTCGCCAGCGACGGGCACCAGCTCGGCGTCTTCATGGCGCAGTGGGCCGACGGCCGCGGGACCGACGCCGAGGACCTGGGGAAGCTGCTGAATCCGCTGCAGACCTCGATCGGCGAGAACCTGTCAGCGGAAGGGGAGGACAACCCGTGACCCAGATCGATCCGTGGGCCGTGCCGGTGCCCGGCCGAGGCGGCGACATCTCGCTGCCGGCCGTACCCGCGCAGGTCGGCGACGCCTGGAGCGAACGCCGGACGATACCGACGGTCGCGGCGGCCGTGCTGTGGTTCTCCACGGCCGTGCTGCAGGTGGCGTGGCTGGTCTTCGGGCAGACGAAAGTCCTGATCAACCCCGTGCAGGGCGATTACACCGCCGAGATATCCGACAAGGGGACGGCCTGCCTCGGCTTCGTTCTGATCGGCGTCCTGCTGCTGCGCCTGCGCACCCGGACGCTCGGCCTGGGTCTGTCGATGTTCATCGGCTTGTCCTGGGCGGCCACCGCACCCAGTGATCTGCGCCCGGTGGATTGGAACGGAACCTACCCCGGGAATTACCTGTTCTGTGTCTCGCTCATCGCCGGTACGTCGGCGGGGGCCCTGTCCGCGGCCGAACTCATCCGCCGGCGCCGAGCCGAGGGCCCGGCCGCTCCACCGCCGCCGCCGGCCACCCGTGCCCGAATCCGGCAGCTCGGCATCGCCGCCGGCCTGGTCAGCCTCGCCTGCGCCGTCGGTTCGAACCTGGTCGACATCCGGATCGATCACGACCTGACCCGTGGCCTGCACTGTTGCACCTATACCGACGCCACCGCCGTGACGAAGGGCGGATACCTGGCCGACTGGGTGTTCATCGCGATCGTGGCGGTCTCGGCCGTCGTGTTCCGTTCGCGGTTCCTCTCCGTCGCCGCGTTCCTCGTGCCCGTCTTCAGCGCGGTCCGCCTGATCGTGGACGGCGTGGTCCGAGTCATCTGGCCGGTGTCCTCGCTCTACGGTCGGCACGGCGCAGAGGTCATCGGCCGGATGGGTGACGGCTCGGTCGGCTCGGTGATCCACACCTCGCTCGAGCTCGGATTCTGGCTGCTCGTCGCGCAGACGGTCGTCCTGCTCGCCGCGGCCTTCATCAGGTCCCGGATCAGGCCGACGGTCGGCGAAGCTTCAGTTTGATCACCAGTGCGCCGCTCTGCCAGGCCTGCCGCAGGTCGGCCGGGCGGGGGCTGCCGTCGGCCTCGATGGCGATCTTGTTGAACTTGGCGAAGTTCTTGTTGTGCCGGCAGATCACGTCGTAGAGCGCGACCACGCTGGTCTCGTCCCGGATCATTTCGACGTCGGCGCTGCGGCGCCTGCCCTTGTACCGCACGTCGAGCGGCTCACCGGTGCGCAGGTTCTTGGCCCAGCCGAAGCATGTGCCGATCAGCAGCGCGTCCTCGTGCTCGACGTAGGCGACCGGCACGTCGTAGCGCCGTCCGCTCTTGCGGCCGACGACGTAGAGCGTGATCAGGTACCTGCCGATGCCCGACGAGACGAGCGGCGCGGCCAGCAGCCCGCGCATGATCCGGTTCAGAAGTTGCTGGTAGGCCATGGTCTGCGGCTGCCCCGGGGCCCCGGCACCCGGCGTGGATGAGGTGTCAGTACTCATGCATCCCGACGCTAGACCCGCCCCCGCCGGGCCGCAACGGAAACGGGCGGTTACCGGCGAATCCCCAGCAACCGCACAGCCCGCGCACAGCCGCGTCCCGGCCGCCGGGCCCCGTAAACTGGCCCGGTGACCAGGATCATCGCAGGCCAGGCCCGCGGCCGGCAGCTCGTCGTGCCGCCCGGCGCCGGTACCCGTCCGACCTCCGACCGGGCCAGGGAGGGGCTGTTCTCGTCGCTCGACGCGCGTCTGCACGGCCTCGGCGGAATGCGGGTGATCGACGCGTTCGCCGGCTCCGGCGCGGTCGGCGTCGAGGCACTGTCCCGCGGCGCCGCGGCGGCCCTGATGATCGAGACCGACCCGCGCGCCGCCGAGGCGATCCGGACCAACCTGCGCACCGTCGGCGTGCCCGGCGGCCGGCTGCTGACCGACCGGGTCGAGCAGGTGGCCGCGCAGGACTGCGCCGAGGCGCCGTACGAGGTGCTCTTCCTCGACCCGCCCTACGCGCTCGAGGCGAAGGCGCTGGGCGAGCTGATCGCGGACTTCGCCCGGCACGGCTGGCTCGCCGAGAGCGCGCTGGTCTGCGTCGAGCGCGCCAGCCGCGATCCGGAGTTCCCGTGGCCCGAGGGCTTCGATCCGCTCCGGGCCCGGAAGTACGGCGAAGGCACCCTCTGGTACGGTCACCGCCGTGAGCAGTGACGCTACGAACCCCGGGCCCTCGCCCCGGCGCCGGGTGGTCTGCCCCGGATCCTTCGACCCGGTGACCAACGGACACCTTGACATCATCACCCGCATGACCGGGCTCTTCGACGAAGTCGTCGTCGCGGTGGGCAAGAACGCGGGCAAGAACGGCCTGTTCCCCTTCGAGGAGCGGATGCGCATGATCCGCGAGGTGACCGGGCACCTGCCCAACGTCACCGTCGAGATGGTCGACGGCCTGCTGGTGGACTTCTGCGCCGAGCGCGGGATCAAGGCGATCGTCAAGGGTCTGCGGGCGGTGGGCGACTTCGACTACGAACTTCAGATGTCGCAGATGAACCACCGGCTGGCCGGCGTCGAGACCCTGTTCGTCGCCACCAACCCGCTCTACAGCTTCCTGTCCTCCTCGCTGATCAAGGAGGTCTGCGCACTCGGCGGCGACGTCTCCGGGCTGCTGCCCGAGCCGGTGCTGGCGCAGCTGGTCGAGCGGCTGCGCAAGTAGCCGACACCCCGTCGGCGCCCCGGCCCGCGTCGCCGAGGGCTGACGCCCGGACTTTCCGGACAAAGGGGGCAGTTGCCTCGGTGCTCTCCGTCCGCCGCGCGGTTCGGGGTACCGTGGACGGGCGCGGCCGAGCCGGCGGCGCCTAGGTGACGCAGGGAGTTGGAGTCCGTTGGACGTCAACGCGAAGATCGACGAGCTCATCGAGATCGTGGAGGGTGCGCGTGCGATGCCGATGTCGGCGTCGTGCGTCATCAACCGCACACAGGTGCTCGAGCTGCTCGACGAGCTCAAGCGCGGGATGCCGGAGGAGATGGACCGGGCCCGCCGGGTTCTGGACGACCGCGAGTCCGTCCTGGCCGAAGGCCGTCGCGAGGCCGAACGCCTGATCGAGCGCACCCGCGGGGAGCGCGACTCCATCATCAACAACACCGACATCTCCCGCGAGGCCCGCGGGGCGGCGTCGCACATCCTGGACGAAGCCCGCCGCGAGGCGGACGCCATCCGGGCCGAGGCGGACGAGTACGTCGACCAGAAGCTGGCCAACTTCGAGGTGGTGCTGGGCAAGACGCTCCAGGCCGTCGGCCGCGGCCGCGACAAGATGCGCGGCAGCAACCCGATGGAGGAGCTCGGCCGGCACGTCGAGGAGCAGGACCTGGTCGCGGCCGAGCGCAAGCGGTCCCGGGACTTCTCCGGCACCGGCGAGATGCCGCAGGTGCGCGAGCCCTACGACAACCGCTTCGAGGGCAACGACTTCGAGGGCGAGAACCGCTTCGAGGGCAACGACTTCGAGACCGGCGGCACCTTCGACGGCGGCGGCTTCGACGGCAACGGCTTCGACGGGGGCAACTTCGACTCCGGCAGCTTCGAGACGACCGGGGAGTTCACCCGGATCGCCTTCGAGGAGGCCGAGCGCCCCTACGAGCCGCACCCGCACACCGGCTACGACGAGCAGGGCTACGCTCAGGCTCCGCAGCAGCCGTACTACGCCGCCGAAGCCCAGGGCTACGACAGCGGCGCGTACGAGCAGCCCGGATACGACCAGGGCGCGGTCCAGGGCTACGGCACCGGCGAGTTCCCGGCCGAGGCCCCCTACGGCCAGGACGCCTACGGCCAGCAGCAGGGCTACGGCGCCCCGGCCGGCTACGGCCACCCCGGCCACCAGCCGGGTCCCGGGCCGGAGTACCCGGCGGACGAGACCTCGTACTTCGACACCGGCCTGATCGACGTGCGCCAGTTCCAGCAGCAACAGCAGTACCGCTGAGCCACGCGCGGCGGTGGCCTGACGCCGCGTGAACGCCCGGGCGCCGACGGTGACATCCGCACCGTCGGCGCCCGGGCGTCGTCGGCCGCGGCGTAAACCCGGCCGAGGGCGGCCGAACGGCGGGTAGACTTGAGGCATGCCTCCCGTATCCAAGCCGAAGCGTCCAGACGTGCGCTCGCCCTACGTCTTCGACGTGCGCGAGTTCGGCCGGCGCCCCGGCGCGATGCGCCAGTTCGACCGCGACCTGCCGGCCGAGGCCCTGCTCGGCGGCGGCTCCACCCTCGACGGGCTCTACACCCCGGAGAGCGCGGACCTGCTGCTCGACCTGCGCCTCGAGTCCGTCGTGGAGGGCGTGCTGGCCACCGGCCGGGTCTCCGGCTCGCTGGTCGGCGAGTGCGTGCGCTGCCTCGACCCGGTCGAGGTCGAGGTCGACGCCGACTTCCAGGAGCTCTTCTATTACGACCCGGAGGAGCTGACCGCCGAGGAGCGCGAGGAGGCCGTCGCCGTCGTCGAGGAGCTCGTCGACGTCGAACCCCTGGTGCGCGACGCGGTCATGCTCGACCTCCCGCTGCAGCCGCTGTGCGAGCCGGACTGCCCGGGCCTGTGCCCGCAGTGCGGCGCCTCGCTGGCCGAGGATCCGGAGCACCACCACGACGCGGTGGATCCGCGCTGGGCCGCCCTGAGCGGACTCGGCACCGAGCGCTCCGAATAGGCCGTCACCTCGGCCGAACCCGTGTGCGGGGGCCGTGGTTCGTAACACCCGCCGACTTCCGGTAAAGTCGTCGGGTACGACCGAATGACCTTTGCAGTAACTGACCAGGAGTTTGAGCCGTGGCCGTTCCGAAGCGCAAGAAGTCCCGCAGCCGTACCCGTACGCGCCGCGCCCAGTGGAAGGCCGCCCCGCTGACCCTGGTCGCCTGCGACCGGTGCCGGGAGACGAAGCGTCCGCACACCGTCTGCCAGAACTGCGGCACCTACGACAAGCGCCAGGTGCTGGCCGTCTAAGGCCGCGGCCCGACGGAAGACGGTCGTGACCGACTCCCTGAAACCGCCCGTGCTCCTGGAGCAGCGGCTCGGTCTGCCGATCGACCCGCAGCTCCTGGAGCAGGCGCTCACGCACCGGTCCTTCGCCTACGAGAACGGCCACTGCCCGACCAACGAGCGGTTGGAGTTCCTCGGCGACTCGGTGCTCGGCATCGTGGTCACCAGCACGCTCTACCACACCCATCCGGATCTGCCGGAGGGTCAGCTGGCGAAGTTCCGCTCCCATGTGGTCAGTGCCAAGGCGCTGGCCGAGGTGGGCCGCGAGCTCGAGCTCGGCGACTTCCTGCGCCTGGGCAAGGGCGAGGAGGCCACCGGCGGCCGCGACAAGTCCTCCATCCTGGCCGACGCCATGGAGGCGCTGCTCGGCGCGGTGTACCTGGACCACGGTCTCGACACCGTCAGCGAGCTGATCCACCGGCTGTTCGACCGGTTGATCGAGGCCTCCGCCGGACTCGGCGCCGGCCTCGACTGGAAGACCTCGCTGCAGGAGCTGACCGCCGAGCCCTCCCTCGGCGTGCCCGCGTACCTGGTCGAGGAAGAGGGCCCGGAGCACGACAAGTCCTTCACCGCCCGGGTGCGGGTGAACGAGGTCGACTACCCGAGCGGCCAGGGCCGGTCGAAGAAGAACGCCGAGCAGATCGCCGCCGAGCACGCCTACCGCGCCATCCG
Source organism: Actinospica robiniae DSM 44927 (assembly GCF_000504285.1). Classification (NCBI taxonomy): domain Bacteria; kingdom Bacillati; phylum Actinomycetota; class Actinomycetes; order Catenulisporales; family Actinospicaceae; genus Actinospica; species Actinospica robiniae. The sequence goes on from NZ_KI632511.1 coordinate 6,909,284, forward strand.
CAAGGAGTACGGCTCGGCCAAGGCGGAGCCCGACGGCACGGCCCGACCCGCGAGTCCCGCCGGTGCCTGAGCTGCCCGAGGTCGAGGTCGTACGCCGAGGCCTGGACCGGTGGGTCGCCGGACGCACCGTCAGCCGGGTCGAGGTGCTCCACCCCCGCGCGATCCGGCGGCACGTCGCCGGGGCCGCGGACTTCGCAGGCCGGCTGTCCGGCCAGCGCGTGCTCGGCGCCGGCCGGCGCGGCAAATACCTCTGGCTTCCGCTCGACGGCGGCGAGGCGCTGCTCGGCCACCTCGGCATGAGCGGCCAGCTCCTGGTCCAGCCCGCGGAAGCCCCCGACGAGGTGCACCTGCGCGTGCGCGTCGAGTTCAGCGACGGCGGTCCGCAGCTGCGCTTCGTGGACCAGCGCACCTTCGGCGGCCTGAGCCTGGAACCGATGGCCGGCTCCGTGCCCGCGCCGGTCGCGCACATCGCCCGCGACCCGCTGGACCCCGAGTTCGACGACGCCGCGTTCCTCAAGGCCCTGCGAGCCAAGCAGACCGGGATCAAGCGCGCCCTGCTGGACCAGACGCTCATCAGCGGCATCGGCAACATCTACGCCGACGAGTCGCTGTGGCGGGCCGGGCTGCACTACGAACGCTCGGCCGGCGCGCTCACCCGCCCCAAGGCGGTCACCCTGCTCGCCGAGGTGCGCAAGGTGCTCGGCGAATCCCTGGAACAGGGCGGGACGTCCTTCGACTCGCTGTACGTCAACGTCAACGGCGAGTCAGGGTACTTCTCCCGCGCGCTCAACGCGTACGGCCGGGAGGACCTGCCCTGCCCGCGCTGCGACACCCCGATACGGCGCGCGGCGTTCATGAACCGCTCCAGCTACTTCTGCCCGCGCTGCCAACGCCCCTGAAGCCGCCGCCGGGGTACGTCCGACGCCCCCGCCGAGTGGTGAAACAATGGGCGATATGAGCAGCGGGAGCGAGCACAGCCAGGAGATCGAAGCGCAGTACCGGGCCGCCGAGGCCGAACTGCTCCAGCGCTGGCCGGAGACCCGGATCGAGCCCTCGCTCGATCGGATCACGGCGATCATGGACGTGCTCGGCGAACCGCAGCGCGCGTACCCCTCGATCCACATCACCGGCACCAACGGCAAGACCTCCACCGCGCGGATGGCCGACGCGCTGCTGCGCGAGCTGAACCTGCGCACCGGCCGCACCACCAGTCCGCACCTGGCCGAGATCCGCGAGCGCATCTGCGTGGACGGCGAGCCGATCAGCCGGGAACGTTTCACCGAGGTCTACCGGGAGCTGCTCCCGTACGCCGAGCTGGTCGACGCGCGCCAGCCGTTCCCGCTCTCCTTCTTCGAGATGACCACGGCCATGGCCTACGCCGCGTTCTCCGAGGCCCCGGTGGACGTGGCCGTCATCGAGGTCGGACTCGGCGGCACCTGGGACTCCACGAACGTGATCGACGCCCAGGTCGCCGTGGTCACCCCGATCTCGCTGGACCACACCCACCTGCTCGGCGACAACGTGCGCGACATCGCCGAGGAGAAGGCCGGGATCATCAAGCCGGGCGCCGTGGCCGTCCTGGCCCAGCAGCCGGTGGACGCGGCCGAGGTGCTCATCCGGCGCGCGTCCGAGGTCGGCGCGACCGTCGCGCGCGAGGGCCTGGAGTTCGGCGTGGTCGAGCGCCAGCTCGCGGTCGGCGGCCAGCAGCTGACCATCAAGGGTCTGTCGCAGGAGTACACGGACCTCTACCTGCCGCTGCACGGCGCGCACCAGGCCGGGAACGCGGCCTGCGCCATCGCCGCGGTGGAGGCGTTCCTCGGCGCCGGCCAGGGCGGCGGCACGCTGGATCCGGACGTGGTGCGCGCCGCGTTCGCCAAGGTGAGCTCGCCCGGCCGGCTCGAAGTGATCCGCCACAACCCGGCCGTGATCCTGGACGCCGCGCACAACCCCGGCGGCGCCGCGGCCACCGCGCAGGCGATCAGCGAGGAGTTCACCTTCGAGCACCTCGTCGGCGTGTTCGCGGCGATGAAGGACAAAGACGTGCGCGCTGTGCTCGAGGCGTTCGAGCCGGTCGTGGACGAGATCGTGGTGACCCGCAACTCCACGCTGCGCTCGATGCCGGTGGAGGAACTGGCCGCGCTCGCCGAGGACGTCTTCGGCGAGGACCGGGTGATCGCGGTGGAGCGGCTCGACGACGCGATCGACCACGCGCTGGCGCTGGCCGAAGCCGGCGTGCCGGACCCGAGCCTCGGCGGCGCGGGCGTGCTGGTGACCGGCTCGGTGGTCACCGCCGGAGACGCGGGGCGGCTGCTGCGCGGTTGAGGCCATGCCGTAGCGTGGCAGTAGCGAACAGCAGGTGGCGGGGCAGGTGGAGCGGGCCGGGAGCCGGCGCCGGACCCCCGCGCCCGGTCCGATCTTCAGAACACAGGTGAGGTGGCAAGAGCCCATGCGCCGGATGGCCGCTGCGGTCCTCGTCTTCGAGGCTTTCATCGCGCTCTTCTTCGGCCTGGTCGCGGCCAAGCTGCACCCGGCCGGCGGCTGGCAGCTGGCCGTCGTCCTCGGCGTGATCAGCGTCCTGCTGAGCGGCCTGCTGCGCTTCCGCTGGGCCTACGCCCTCGGCTGGGCGCTGCAGGTCGCCTTCATCGCGGCCGGCTTCTGGGTCACCGACATGTTCGTGCTCGGCGTCATCTTCGCCGGACTGTGGTGGGCCGGCCTGCACTACGGTGCGAAGGGCGAGCAGATCAAGGCCGAGCGCATGCGGGCCTGGGAAGCCGCCCACGGCGATTGATCCCGCTCGCGCGGAGCGAAACCCCGAGGTCGTCGGCCCCGGGTATGACCCGGCGTGACTTGGGTCATAACATCATGTGAACGCACCCCCTGGAAGCGGGGACAAGCTCGTGGGCCACGCGTGGCGCGCGGAAAGGAAGGAAAGGTGGCGACCCTCGTGGAGCGCTCGCTCGTTCTGGTCAAGCCCGACGGCGTCAAGCGTGCCCTGATCGGCACGATCATCGACCGGCTCGAGCGGAAGGGCATCCGGATCGCCGCGATGGATCTGCGCACCCTGCCCCGCGAACTGGTGGAGGAGCACTACGCGGAGCACCAGGGCAAGCCGTTCTTCGAGCCGCTGGTCTCGTTCATGCTCTCCGGCCCCGTCGTCGCCATGGTGATCGAGGGCCACCGCTGCATCGAGGCCTTCCGCACCCTCTCCGGCGCCACCGACCCGGTCAAGGCCGCGCCCGGCACCATCCGCGGCGACCTCGCCACCGACGTCGGCACCACCGTGGTGCAGAACCTCGTCCACGGCTCCGACTCCCCGGCCTCGGCCGAGCGCGAGATCAAGCTGTTCTTCCCGGATCTGGCTTAATCTCAGCGAATACGCAGCTCAGAAGCCTGTAGCTGAACCTGCTCCCCGTCTTGTTCCGTCCCTGTTCCGTCAGACGACCGACTGTTCCGTGAGGAAGGCGCCTCCCATGCGCCGGTCGATCGCCTTGATGGCCCGGTCGTGCGAGCCGGGGAGCATGTGTGCATAGACCCGAAGCGTGAACCCGGGATCCGCGTGGCCGAGGTACTCGGCCAGCTCCTTAATCGAGACCCCATCAGCAAGCAGCACGCTCGCGTAGTAATGCCGCAGCGCGTGCATCCCGTGCTCCCGGTCCGTCGCGTACTGCACGTGCCCGCGCACCCTCTGAGCCGGAGGCTCGGGAATGACGGCCGCCTTCACGAGCGCCGGCTTCCAAACGAAGTCGTTGAACGTGTTGGCCCGAAGCGCCTTGTCGTCGCTCCACCGGAACAGCAGGTTGTGCGAGCGCGGCTTCCCGTCCAGCTTTTCCCAAGGCAGCGTGTACGGGCTCGGCCGGTAGGCCTTGGCGTGGCCCCGCAGCACCTTCGCCGCCCACGTAGGCAGCGGCACGACTCGCTCCCGGTCGTTCTTCGGCAGGGCGTACACGAAGCCGCCACGGAGCTTCTTGACCTGACGACGAACCCTGAGCACCTGCTCGGAGAAATCGACGTCCTCCAGCGCGAGCCCGAACAGCTCGGTCTGCCGCAGCCCACAGGCCGCCCCGATCGCGGGTATCGCCCGATACGGATCAGGATGCGCGTCGATCAGCAGCCGTACCTGCTCGTCCGCCCAGGCCTGAACCTCCTTCCCGCCCGTCTTCGGAACCTGCACCACACGCGACTTCGCCGGATTCTTCTTGATCGACTCATCCGCGACGGCCAGCTCCAGAACGCCCTGGAGCACGCGGAACGCCGTCGTGATGCTCGAAGGCGAGAACGACTGAGCCATCTGCCCGATCCACGCCTGGATCAGCGAGGGCGTGATCGCCTTGAGTGCCTTGTTCCCGAACGCGGGCAGCACGTGCAGCCGGTACGACGACTCGTACCGGATCATCGACGAAGGGTCCACAACCCGCGAATCGAGCCAACGCTGCCCGAGCTCGCTGAACTTCGTCAGCCCGGCTTTCGGATCGATGTAGTCGCCGCGAGCCGCATCGACAGACATCGCGTCAGCGTGCTTCTCGGCGTCGACCTTCCTCTCAAAGGCACGCGACCGCTCGCGCCCCTCCGGATCGATCCACGAGGCCAGCCAACGCTTGCCCCTGCCGTGTCGATCCGTCTTCTCCCTCTTGGTGTCCCCAGTCTCTGGATCTTTGACGTTCGAGAACCACAGATCCTTCACGAAGGCCATCAATCCACTCCTTTCTCTCGCATCATTCCTTCTTGCTGATCTCGCGTAGCAGCGCCTGCAACTCCTCTCCCGTAGCCCCGCTGCTGATCGCCTGCTCCAGGCTCTCGGTCAACGCGCTGACCCTGTCCCGCGCCCGCGCCGCCAACTGCTCGGCCTCCGAGTTGAACTGCTCGACGATCTCCCGAGCCTGATCGTGCAGGACATTCCTCGTGTACTCGGCCAGCGTCTGCTGCCCGTCCGGAGCTTGAACGTGCTCAAGCGTCGCGGCGAAGTACCCCCGCGGATCCACCCCCGGCAACGTCTGGTCGCCCCGGATCCACCGAAGCATCAGATCCGGCTTGTCCACGTGCACGTTTGGCGCGACTTCGACCGGCGTCTCGCTTTCCTCGGCTGGCACGAGCAGATGGATCGGCGGCACCCCGAGCACGTAGGCGATGAGAAACAACTCATCCACCGTCACCTCCCGCCGGCGCTTCCCGTCCGCCTTCCGCCGCCCCGACTCGATGTTCGAAATGACGAACATGCTCAGCTCCGGCGCCCCGGCCGCCGCGAGCCGGTCGGCAAGCTCCTGAGCCGACCAGCCCCGCCGCTTCCGAGCCGTGCGGATACGCGTGGCCGCGACATCGCTCATCGTTGCCGCCACCACGGAGGAGGAGTTCGGTGAGCCCTTCCCGCCGGTCGCTCTAGTCATACTGACTAGTTTCACCGCCTGAGTTACATATTTCAAGCCATGAGCGCACGATGGTTACCTAGCCACTCTCGCAAGAGAAGAAGTCATACAGACAGAAGAGGTAGCCATGACCACACCTGACCACCTGTGGAGCCACCAGCAAACCGCCGAATTCCTCGGCATCCCCGCCGCGACGCTCTACCAGATGAACCACAAGCGCACTGGCCCGCGCTCCTACAAGGTCGGCAAGCACCGCCGCTACATGCGCGAGGACGTACTCGCATGGCTCGCCACACGATCGTCCGACCTGTGTGGCGAGTAACCGTGCCACACGGCAGGCTGATCAGCGAAGACGCGTGCGAGTGCTTGTGCAGAGGAGGGAGAGGTCGTGGGCGAGAGCATCGAAATGCTCGACCACACGACCATGGCTCGCGCCCTCATCGAGGGCGCGGCCACCTGCCTCAGCCAGACCATCACCAAGTACATCCACTACGAGAACGCGTGGTGGGGCATGGCCCCCTTCGGCTGGGTGAAGCTGACCGACAGCCAGGTCTCTGACGGCCTCGATTCCTTCGCCGCCAAACTCGCCGCCGCCGACGCAGCCGTACGCGCCTCGGTGGAGCGCTCGAAGCCGGTCCAGGCAGCATTCCAGACGGCTGCTCAGACGGCAGGGGAGAGGTGAGACGGCCCATGACCACCGAAGCCCTCGAGTCTCTGGCAGAACGCGCCGAGCAAGCCGTCCTGGGCGCCCTCCTCCTACGCCCCGACGTCTTCCAGGACATTGCCTACCTGGACCCCGCCCAGTTCGCGGACCCCGCCCGCGCCGCCCTCTTCGGCGCCATCCGCACCGAGCTGTCCCGCGACCCCGACCAGTCCGGCAGCACCCTGAGCGCCCACCTCGACAACGTCTACTCCGCCACTGGCGCCAGCCCCGACTACGAGGCCCTCGCCAACGCCTGCCCTCACCCCGAGTCGGTCGCTGCCTACGCCCGCATGCTCGTCGAGTCGGATCTCCACCGCACCATGCAACTCCACGCCGCCCGCCTCCGAGACTCCTCTGAGCCCAACACCCAACTCCACGCCGAGGCCGAAGTCCTAGACCGCGCCAGCGTCACAATCTCTGACGAAGCCGAGCAAGCCCCCATCCCCGGAGGCTGGAAGGGCAGCCGCCCCAACCGCGAAGAGCGCGTCCTCGCCGACCTGATCCAGCACCCAAACGAGCTCGACCAGCTGCCGCCTTGGCTCAGCCCCGACAACTTCTCATCGCTCGCCCGCAGCGACGCCTTCGACGCCCTCCAGGAACTCCACCGCCGCGCCGAGCCCGTCGACCGTCTGACCCTCGCCTGGGAACTCGACCGCATCCAGCACGCCGGCACCATCGGCGCCCCCAGCTCCAGCCCCGGCGTAGACGCCCTCGCCTACATCGACCGGCTCGCCGCCATCCCCGTAACCCCCGGCACCGCATCCGAAGTCCTCCCCAGCCTCGCCAACCCCACCCCGCAGACCACCACCCACCCCAACGCACCACGAACACCGCGCCCGGGCCCCACCTACAGCCAGCGGGCTCAGGCATACGCCGTCGAACGCCAACTCGGCCGCGACCGCATCCCCGAGCCCGAACCTGACTACCCCCGCCCGTCCTACGACCCGCCACGCGGCCCCGAGCGCGGCCACGGCCCCCGCATGGGCTCCTGATCCGTCCGTTCGATCATGAAGCACTCCGGGAAGGATCCGGCAAGACAGACTGCTGTGATCCTCGGAGGCCACCATGGCGAGCCGCGACGAGCGGAAGACCCCTGCCCAGATGTACCGCGAGTTCGCCAAGCAGCAGCAAGCCGAGAAGCGGCAGCAGGCGGCAGCAGCGAAGAAGGCGGCGGACGCCGAGGCCAAGCGTCAGCGCGACGAACAGAAGCGCCTCGAAGCCGAACAGCGCCGCGCAGAACGCGCCGAGGCAAACCGCGAGGCGAAGGAGCGCGCCGAGAACGCACGCGCCGTTGCGGCGGTGCTCCGAGGCATCGACAGCCGCGAGGCCCAGAGCGAGCGCACGGCGAAGGCCCAAGCCGCGGCCTATGAGCGCAAGCGCAAGGCCGACGAGATCCAGGCACTGCGCGACGAGGCCGACCGAAAGACGGATGAGGTCACCGAGTTGGTCGAGTACATCGACCACATCCTGGCTGGCCGAGACCGCGACCTGGCGGATCTGCGCACATCGACAGACGTCGACCCGCAGGCCGACGACGGCCAGCTCTTCGCGGACGCCGTCTGCAGCGTGTTGAACGGTCTCAACTATCTTCAGGGCCGCGACGTCGTGACCGGCACGTACGAGCCCGAAGCTCGCAGACTGGTGCTCCAGGTCGATCTACCCCGTAAAACGAACATCCCCGTCGCGCGGGAGTACAAGTACGTCGCCTCGAAGAAGTTGATCGAACCGATCGCCCGCAAAGACGCCGAGGTGCAAGTGCTCTACCGCAAGCTCGTGGCCGGGATAGCCCTGAGCGCCCTCGACTACACGATGCAGATCACGTCCCCTGAACTCGTCGTCGAAGTGGTCCTAAACGGCCACTCACGAGGAACCGACCCAGCCACCGGCCAGAAGATCAACCCCTGCCTCGTCACGGTTCAAGCCGAACGCGAGCAGTTCGGGACGCTGGTCCTCGACTCCCCGGAACTCGATGCCGTCCAGTGCCTCCACCACCTAAAGGCCCTCATCACCGAGAACCCCTACGACCTGATCCCGGTGACGCCGATCATCGACCTTGAGTTCCTCAAGAAGTACAAGCTCGCCGGCGAGGTTGCAGCGCTGGCCGCCCTCGATCACCGCACCGACCTGATGAAGATCTCGCCGTACGAGTTCGAAAAGCTCATCCAGCAGCTCGCAGAGGCCATGGGCATGAAGTCCTGGCGCACCCAGAACTCACAGGACGACGGCATCGACGCCATCGCCTACCGCGAAGAGCCCTTCAACACCGGCGTCTGCGTCATCCAAGCGAAGCGCTACAGCAAGACCGTCCCCGTCGAAGCCGTCCGCGCCCTCTACGGCAGCATGGCCCAGAAGAAGGCCGCCACCGGCATCGTCGTGACCACCTCCAAGTTCGGCAAGGCCAGCTACGACTACGCCAGAGAGATGGGCCGCATCACCCTGTACGACGGTACCCACCTGAAGGCGCTCCTCCTCGAACACATGGGTCTCGATGTATTGATCGGTCGGAGCTGATGCACGGTACTGCTACGTGTAGGAGAAGGAGGGAAGGCTGCGTTGTGTCGTCAAGTGGGCGCAGAGCTCGGACTCCGGGCACGATCTCGGGGTTCCTGCAGAGTATGGATCATGGGGCCTCCCAGTAAATCTGGTAAAGCGTGCCCATAGCTATTGCCGAAATGGTAGCATTTGAGAAGTGACTTGAGGCGGTTAGGGCAGAATCGGCCGCAGGAAGAACCTTCGCGTAATGTGAGCGAGATGGGTGTCAATGTCCATTAATGTCGTGCCGCGGAAATACCTTTGGGGAAGGGCTGGGAACCGTTGCGCTTACACTGGCTGCTCCCAGAAGCTGATCGATACACCTGGTATGGATGCCTTGGAAATCGCTCAGAGCGCAGGAATCATCTTGGGCGAGGAAGCTCACATTCGATCTAGTAAGGCTGATGGTCCAAGGCACGATGAGAGCTATCCGGTAGATATGCTCGACAGTTACGAAAATCTTATCTTGCTATGTCCGACGCACCATACAAAGATCGATAAAGACGGCGGATCCGATTTTCCGGTAGAGATGCTCGTTGCCATGAAGGCAACGCACGAGGAGGCTGTTGATTCTACTCTTGGAGAAGCTGGGAAGAAGCGCCGCGAATTGTGTGAACGAACCGCAGTATCGGTGGCGATCTGGGAGAAAAAGCTTGGGCTCGACGATTGGCATGAGCTCAGCTACAGTCTAAATACGCCACGGCCGACGATTGCTCGGGATAGGTTTGAGCAGCTGCAGCGGCTTTGTGAGTGGCTGTTGGCGAAAAGGTGGGACAAGGGATTTCCAGCCCTGGTTATAGCCTTTGAGAACCACCGGCTTGCCATGGCTGATCTATCGTCTATGCTTAGCGGTTCAATGAAATCGTGGGGCGAAGACTCTCTGATGATGCACCGAGAGACGGTCAACCTAGAGTGGGACGAGGACAAATACGAGAGATTGTCTCGTGTCGAAGATGTGCGAGCTGCCATCATCTTCTCTCTCGTAGTAGAAGCCACCAGGTCCGTCAATTTTGTCATTGACGCTATCATTGAAGATTTGGACCCGTATTATCGATTTGACGAGGGTTTGTGCCTCATGTTTCGTGGGGACGGATTCACTTTCGAGAAGTACCGGCTCGGCTATTCTTCGCATAGGCTGGAGCGCGGCCTGCTCTATCCAGGGATGCCCTATATCGAGAGTGTTGTCGATGAGTTGGTCGAGAATAAGAATCACGACTATGGAGTGCTGCTAAACCTCTGCGCGGACATCGATAATATCGGCGACTTTCGGTCTAGTCGATCATAAAATTGGCGTGTAGTGGATTGGAGCGCGCGAATGCTATGCGCCTTCACTTTTCGGTGCACGCTTCTCGAAGTTGTTCTTGTAGAAATTAGATTGCGCCGGATAATGCATTCTTGCTCAGATCAATGGAAGTGAATAGAACGTCAGACAGCGGTCCTGAACCTAGCCCCGAAGAAGCCGCAACCTTGAGCAATTCTTGCTGCCGCATGCTGTCCAGGCAAAGCGGTGCGCTCTTGTAGGTGGCGACCTCGCGCGCAGCATACCCGTCACCCAAGAGCAGCACTTTTTCGGCGGAGTACATGAGGAGCCGATTTGCTGCTTCGGGGGAGAAGCCTCTTGCGAGGGTAGCGACACTGACGCCCAATCGAGCAAAATACGGCATACGGCCGGAAACCGGTGGAAGGGCATAGAAGCTGGCGATCATCGCTGTCATTTTCGCGGTGAAGTCTTTCCCTGCTGTGTACGTGCACATGACGTCGAGGCAGGTTGCGACCTGCCGTTCCCATGGCTCGGTGAGGGTGCTGGCCGCGAAGAGTTCGGCCGCGTCGCCCCCGTGGCCGTTCAAGCAGGCCGCGACGATCGCGGCCTGGCGTCCCTCCATGAGGTGCAGTCCAATGCCGCGGTGCCGCTCGGCGTGCTGGACTGCCTCGTCCCAACGAGCCTGTAATGCCAGCGCTCGAACTCCGTCTGAGATGCAGGACTTCCACGCCCACTCATAGAGCTTCCGGTGCTCCTCCCTTGTGCCGACCATCCCGGCGATGGGAAGCACGCGGCCATCGACTTCCAGATCGGAGCGCTCCTTGATGGCTCGGAGCATGTTCTCCAGCAGGTCGACAGCGTCGTTGCCGCCGCCGGAGCGGATGCTGAGTCGGGCGAGGTTGAGTACGGGTGCGAGCATGTATCCGACGTTGGTCACGCTGAGGGTCGGGCCGGTGTCGCGGAAGATGTTGATTTGCTGCCAGCACAGGTCGCGGGCAAGGGGAGCGTCGCCGCTGTCGCTGGCGATCAGCGCGGCTTTGTTCAGGACGTAGGTTGCGTTCGTGAGTACGTCGGCGTCGCCAGCGCGGATGCTTTGAGCAACCTGGGCGATCTCGTCGACTCGCTCGGTCAGGCTGGGGCATGCCGGCCGTGGGCGGCTAAGAAGGGGGAAGCGCCGCGAAGCTGCGACGAGGGTTGATTCGTCCATGTTCAGCTCCGAGGGAGGGTGGCGAGTGTCGCGGCTCGGGCGAGGATGCGCTGCTGAGTCGCCGACAGACCGAGGCGGTTCCAGTGGAAGATCACTATGTGGGTGAGGATCGCTCGCAATCCGCGTTCCAGGGTGCCGCTGGCCGCGGCCTCGCCGAATGTCCTGCCGGCCGCTTCGAATGCGTAGAGCCAGGGCCGGGCCTGGTGGGCGGGGCCGCCCGGGGCGAAGAGAGCTGAGTCTGCGGAGACCGGAACGCGTAGGAGTCTGCCCACGTCTGCGGCCAGCTTCTCGATTTTGGGTGCTGCTTCGGCGGTGAGGCGAGGGCGGAGCCTGGTCACGCGGTCGAACACGTCGCCGCACTCGAAGGAGTCGAGCCCCGCAACTCGCATCATCGCGGCGCACAGCAGCATCGACATCTCGCGAGGGCCCAGACCGGGTGCGGGGTGACTGACGTACTCCAAGACGCCGCGGCTGTCGGCGAAGAAGAGACTGTGGGCCGCGTTGACTCCGACGTCGCCGCCGAACGCGGCTACTTCCGGCTCGTAGATCGTTGGCTGCCAGGGCTGGATGTGGCCCGCAGCGGCCAGTTCGTCCAGTACGGGAGCGACGGATTGGGCGGGCGTGCACGGGCCGATTCCCAGCACTCGGATACGCCAGCAGGGGTACTTCCGGAGGAACCACCAGCCGGTGATCGCTCCGGTCTGCTCCAGCCGATCGAGCTGGGGGAGTAGCACGCCCGCGCCGATCTTCTCGGCCGCATTCCAGTCCACGAACTGGATGCGAACCTGGAACCACTCGCGTTCTGCACGCTGCTCAAGTGCGGCGACTCCGGCGGCCTGGTAGACGCAGACAGCCTCGTCGAGCTCTTCGGGAGTCATGTTGAACTGGGCTGCGATCTGTGCGAAGTCGCCACCGGCGAGGACCGAGAGCACGCCGTCCGCGAGGCAGGCGGTAGGCGCGGTGGTTAGTTGATCAGTAGGCATGCGTCCCATCCCGATAGCGGAGGAGCATCCCGACGAAGGGTTTCGAGGGCGAGTTCGACGCCGGCAGCGCCGGTGAGGAAGCCCGGCCGGGCGGCGGCTTCAGCGCTCTGGCGCTTCACTAGTAGGGCGACGTCGGGCAGCCGGCCAGCGAGGTGGGGCGTCTTCGCGTCTCGCGATGCGCGCCACGCGGTCTGGAAGATGCCGGCCGCGCCATGGCAGATCCCTGCATCCTTGATCTGCCGGAAGTTGGTCTCAGTGAGGTTCGCCGCGAAGTCCTGTTCGGCGCGTGCCTGGCGTACGTCGTCTCCGAGTGCGAGCGCGGCCAACTGCTGTGCACGGGTGATGCCGGGCGCCCCGTAGCACCACGAGATTCGCCCTGGCGACCTCTGGCTGGGCTCGCCCGACCGCAAGTCCTCGCGTGTGAGCCACTGCGGCCACCAGGGCCCGTCCGGCCCTTCTTGACGCCACTGATCGAAGAAGTCGAGTATCGACTCGATCGCTTCGCGCTGGCCGGGTACCTCGATACCGCGCGAGGCCGAGATCGCGAGGACGGCGAGGAGGCCGGCGGCCCCATGTGCCATCCCGAGATTCGCGTGGCCGCCAGGAGTGGGCACGATCCGGTCCGGGTCGTGCTCAACCCACCATCCGGAGACGGCCAGGCCGTCGACGTGGCGCGGCGTAGTCAGACCGACGAGGTAGTTGAGAGCGTCGGGAAGGACTGCGGCTTCCGGCAGGTGGCGCACCATCAGTGAGGTGAGCCCGACCAGTCCATAGAGGAGGTCGTACTCCTTGAAGGTCAGCGGTAGGCCTTCGGTACGAGCTCTGATTGCCGCACCGACTCGGAGCTCCACGACAGCGATGGTGTGCTGGTCTGCGACTTTCGCGGCGGTACGGTAGCGGGCGCCTCGGTCCGAAGTTGCCGCGTGCAGCAGGAAGCAGATCGAGGGGACGCCGTAGTAGAGGCCGGTGTGTCCTGCCGCGGTGATGGGCGACGCCGTCGCCGCGCGGATCTGCGCGGCTGCCGGTTTCCAAGCACCGCTGCCGGTCAGAGCGCGTTCCACGTCGAGCAACGCGGTGCCGGCTGCGCCGGAAGCAAGCGACTGGGCGCGGGCTTGCTCGATGTCGTCGCTGGTCTCGGTCGGGTCGATCGTCATCGGCTGCCCACCTCTGACAGCGCTATGCGACGCAGCGCGCAGGAGCGAGCGAGGCGATTTGTGAGGGCTTCGAACTTGGGATCGACCCCGAGCGCTCGAACGTGGTGGTCGTGCAGCAGCGTGCGAAGCACACCCGATGGGTCGCGCTGAGCGGCCAACGCCGTGTAGTAGGACTTCAGGGCCTCGTCACGCGCGTCCCACGCCCGCACGACAGCCTCGCCCCCACGCAGCTTCGATATCTCCGCATATCGGCGGGTCGGTTCCGCAAGCCTGACGGCGACCTCGCGGAGGGCACGGTCCATGGGCCCGGTCTCCTGCTTCAACACCTGCGCGAGCAGTCGGCATCCGGTCTCGGCGTCCGGCGCGAATGCCGCGGCTATGACGGTCATCGACACGGCGGCAAGGGCTTGTGCCGGGATCGCTGCTTGGGCTGCGGCGTTGATCTGCGCGACGGCCGCCGCGGTGTCGGCGGCGAAGACGAGCTTTGCGCTGGCGAGCGCCTCTCCTTCGCCGTATCGGCCGGGCTGTTCCTGGTACGAGGCGATGGCCACTCGCGATATGAGCCCGCGGGCCTGTAGACCGCTTGCGACGTTCGCGACCTGGCGCGCGACATTCCCGTACGCGTCCGAGTCGGCCAGCCGGAGGAAGAGTGAGACGTACTGGTCGGTGTCCAGCCGAATCAGATCGCGGAATCTCCGAACCCACCAGCGAACAACCCGGTCGCCGCCGAGCCCTTCGACAGCGGCCGGCAGATGCCTGCCCAGGATCTCGTCGAAGCGTGCCGGATTCCCGATCAGCTGGACGTGGAGCACGTCACCGTAGCCAGCGTTCTGAGCAGGGCTTGGTCTGGTGGTGACGGCGGGCAGCTGCCTCGTAGACGACGAAGCCTTCAAGACGAGCGGGACGAGCAGTTGCGAGGGCACGCCGAGCCAATCGTGCGCGTCCGGGTCGCCCGCCTCCCGCAGCTCAACTCGTTCGGTGCGTCTGAGCTGGAGGCGCAGGAGCGCCCGATCCAGCACGTGGTCCAGGTCGAGAGGCAGTCGCAGTTCCCCTTGGCAGAGGACGACGCGAGCTGGAACGCGCCACTCCCCAGCCCAGTCCTTCAACCGCCGCTCCCACTCGCCGGCGGCTACATCGTCTCCGAGGTCCGAGGCCTTGAGCAGCCACCGCGCGGGCGCGAGGACCGTTCGCCGGTACCGGATACGCGGCGTATAGGGCAGCGTCCGGGCGGCGCCGAAGTTGAAAGGTGAGAACACGGCGCTGCGCGCGTCAGCGACTTCGGACAAGAAGCGAGCGAGCAACGGCGTGTGGATTGTGGCTTCGAGAGCGTGCAGCGTGCGGGGGACGACGCGCTTGCCGGTCGGCAGGTGCACGAGGTAGAGCTGCTCGTCGTCGGCGGTGACGCCAAGGTCGTCCACGGAGACTCCCGGTCGGCCGTCAGCGCTGAACTCGGAAATCCGGATCACGTCCGGAAGCAGCTCCGGCGTGCGCACGATGTTCTCGTTGTGGAGGCGTCGGGGCGGGAACGACAGCTGCATTGCCGCTGTGTTCGGAGCCTCATCACGGAATGACGCGGCCAGTCGTGCTGTGTCTGCTGAGTCGAAGAGGTAGGCGAAGCGGCCAGCCATGCTGCTGCCCGACCTGGGTACGGCATCGATCCACAGTTCGAATCGGCCACGGTCGATGTCATCGAGGCTGTGCGCGTGGAGGTCGAAGGCGAGCTCGACCCGCTGCGGCGGGACCGGAGTGCCTCGCTCTCCGGCCGTCAACGCCCGGATCAGTGGTTCTGTTAGCTCGATCTCCTGCGATCGTTCCCAATTCGCGCGCTGAAGGGCCGCCAGCATGGTCACATCGCGCTCATTGACCGTTCGCCACGTGGGGCGGGCCTGTGGGGCGCCGAGATAGCCGGCTGGGTAGCCGAGCCCTGAATCGGCGACCAGTTCGCGGACCGGGACGAGCGCGCCTGGACCATAGCGAGCCCGGAAACGCTGGTGGTAGTTGATCCAGGCCGACGTGCCGAACGGCTTCGTGCTCAATCTGACCAGGACGTCCGCAGCGGCAGCGGCCTCGCGCAGAACCGCGTCCGGAACAGTGATCTTCGCATCGAGTCGAACATCGACGGCCAGCGGATAGCCGTGAGTGTCGTGCCGCGGTGCCGCCGCGCGCATCATCGCGACGATCCTTCTGCGCGTACTCGTTCCCACCGGAGTCAGGGATGTGCACGACGCAGACCGAAGGCTGGCGGCGATCTCGTCGAGTCGGTCTACCGTGACCTTCAGATCCGGCAGTTCGTGAGCTGCCGCGGCTCTCAAGGCGTCCAGGACATGGGCGAATGCGTCAACAGCTGTCATCGGAGCGCGGAGGCTCGTAGTGACGATCTGGTGGTCAATCAGGTTGTGGAGCAACTGCTCGATCTTCTCAACGGCTACGGCCGGGAACTGCGCTGCCAGTCGCGGCACGAGTTCGTCGAAGCGGATCGGCTGAGCGCACAGGTTCAGGGCCGCCTGCACGGGCCGGGTGTTGGCCACCGAAAGCTCGAGGAGCGGCCCGGGAAACTCACCGGGTCGAGGACGGCCTGCGACGATCACCCGGTCGTCCCGGACGACGCGTCCGCTGTCGGCGGCGACCAGAAGCCTGCGACGTAACTGCGGGTGACCTTCGAGCTCATCGACCAGCACGCCAAGCCATTCGGCGTCCGCTCGGAGATGGACACGATGATCCGTGCCGATCTGGCCATCTGCGCGTGTTCCGGCGGCGGCACTGGCTACGCCCGCGAACAGCCCGAATGGGGTCGTACGGCGCTGCCACCTGGCCACGTAGGAGATTGCCGAGAGGACCGTACGACGCAGGTCACGGACGACCAAGCGGGCCGGATCTTCGGAGAGGACCGTGTCGATCTGCGTGGCGAGAGCAGGACTAGCGACGCTCAGGGCTTCTCGAAACCGGTCCTCCGCCCACACACGTGCCAGCCAGACGCGGCCTTCGCTCCGCATTGCGGAGTCGTCGGCGGGGTCGAAGCTCAGCGGAAGGTCCAGGCCCGCCGTATAGGTCGTAGCGCGAACGAGTACGACGCCAGCGTGTTCGTATCGAGATGAGACAGCCACGTTCCAACCTCCTTCGTGTGGGCCGAGCGTTGGCCTAGCGAGGGCCGTCGGCGCCCGGCGTGCGGGCGCCGACGGCGGATCGGGTCAGGACGGGTCGTTGGAGCCCGTGGCGCACGCGCTGTTACTGCACGTGCTGCCGCAGCCGTCGTCCGTGTCGCACATCAGCACGACGATGGGAGTCGTGGCCTCCACGACCGTCATGTCCAGGTCGAACTCGTCCTCGCCGACCTCGGTGTCCAGGTCGGGGGCGTCGAGCGTCAAATTCGGCGGCATCTGTCCTCTGTCTCCTTCCGTTGATGGTCGGTGGTGCTACCTGGCCCGTCGCGGACGCGCGCGGTGGATCAATCCGCGGCCGGCCAGGAGATCGTGATCAGGCTGTGGTCCTTCGGGACCACGCCCGTGCGTTCCGGAAATGCGGAACGGTCGGTGTCGAGCGGCCATACGGCGAAGGTCGGGGCGGGCCCGCTGCGGGCGGCTTCGTCCCAGGCCCGGATCTGCGCGACCAGCGCGCCGCCCGCCTCGTCCGCGTGCAGCCCGTACGCCAGTGCGCCGAATTCGGAGCCCTCGGCGGCCGGCCGCACGACGAGGTATGCGAACGAGTCCCCCCGCACCACGCCGAACGGGAACCAACTGCCGCCTTCGTCCACCATCGACATTCCGTCGTCCGCGGCGAACTTGCAGAAGCCGTCGAGGAAGCTCGCAAACCACAAGTGGAGCGTCGCGAAGGACGCGCCTCGTCCGAGGGTGACGCCGGACCACATTGCCTTCCGCTCGGTGGCCAGCACTTTGTCGAGTCGGTGCGGATTTTCGAGCGTGCCGTCGTCATACCGCAGCTTGATCGCCTTGCCGCGGCCGTCCGGGAGCTCGTAGACCTTCTCCGGATGCGCCCCCTCGCCCTGCATGGCGACGAACCCCGCGACCTGGGCGGACGTGCTGACCAAGTGATCACCGTCGCGGCGGAACGCGATCGTGCGAGTCACGCCCTTCATGCGGAGCGGCAGCACGATCCGCCCTCCATCGGCCAACTGCTCCAGCCAGCTGGGCGCGATCTCCCAGGCCCCGACCGTCACCACGATGCGGTCGAAGTGCTCGACATCGGGGACGCCGTGCCCGGCATCTCCCAGGACGACCCTGACCCGATCGCTGTAGCCCGCCTCAGCCAGGGCGGCTTCGGCCCGGTCGATGACGTCCTTGTCGATGTCCATGCTGACGACGAGGCCGTCCGGACCCACGACCTCGGCCAGGAGCGCGGCGTTGTATCCGCCACTCCCGATCTCCAAGACGCTCATACCAGGCTCGATCGCGGCTTGCTCGATCATCTGGGCCTGGATGAACGGCGCCGAGACGGACGAGATGACCACTCCGTACTGGTCGGTCTTGGTCGGGACCGCGTCGTCGGCGTTGTAGACCGTCTCCAGGGGAGTACCTGCCGGAGCGAACCTCTCTCGGGGCACACGCCGGAAGGCGGTCTCCACGGCAGGCGTCGTGATCATTCCTGTCGCCAGCAGCTTCTCCACCAAGGCGTCACGGAACGTCGCCTCGCTGCCCGTGTCTTTCATCAGATCCACCGCTCGTGTCATGTCCAACTCCCTACTGATGTCGTGCTCGCTCGCTGACGTCGTTGTTCTCTGCTGGCCGCCGGCCTCGGTATTCGCCCGCCGAGGCCGCCGATGCTCCCGGTTCCCGAGCGACCCCAGTACAGCGCGAGCAACAGACAGTCAGAAGTCTGCGGACGTCGAGCCATCGCGTGCGGCGTGCCGGGGGCTACGCGGCCAGCCCCGGCAGAACGTCCGCCAGTACGGCATCCGATGCTGATGCTTCGGCGCCGGAACGAGTTGCGGCTCAGCAAGGACTGGGAGCGCGATGGTGTCGGCAGGAGGAGAGCTGAGCTCGGCCAATTCGCCCTGGTAGATGCGCTGAATCTCTGAGCAGCTGAACGCCACCGTGCACGGTAGGGTCTTGCCGCACATGCAGAGCCCGTGGCCCGTTCCGAGATGCCCGGTGAGGATCTCGTTGGCCACGTCGATCTGACGTCGTGCGAACTCGACCGCCGCGACGGGATCGTAGGGATGTCGCATGGTCGGCTCATCTCCCCGGTAGTGGCCGGGCGGGTCTCCGGCCCGATGCCGCTGCGTTCGGCGACCGCCCGCGGCCCGCCCGGCAGCGTGTCGAGGTACCGGATGAGGAAGTGGACGGTCGTGCCGTCCTCCGTGCACTCGTGGCCCCAGGTCTCCGCCAGTTCCTCGACGAGCAGCAGCCCACGACCCGACTCCATGAGGTCGGCAGGCTCGCCTGCTTCCGGCCTCCACTGGGAGCCTTCGTTCTGCACGCGGACGAGGAGACCCTGCTCGGTTTCGTCCAACTCCACCCGCACCCAGGCCACGGCAGCATCCGTGGCTGTGCCGTACAGAATCGCATTGGTGACGATCTCGCTGAGGAGAAGTTCCACGTCCTCGAGTTGGACGAGAGTGCTCCAGGCGCGGAGCACCGCGAGCACCTCGCGCCGACAAACAGCTACTTGGCCCGGGCGCGCCAGGAATCGCAACGTCTCACGATGCCGACTGGCTCCGCCAACGAGCTTGGCCGATGCGAGTTTCATCTGGCATCACCTCCCGCGAATTTCGGAGCCGCTTCGTAACTCGGCGTTAGATCTCTTCCTCGATCACGAAGGTACGGCTACGCAACCGGCTGAGACAGTGACCGGCAGTACAGGTAGTCTTTGCTCATGCGCCGGGTCGGCCGAGGAGATGGTTGCCAACTATGACTGGCAGTCAGGCCGCGCCGCGCAACGTGATCGCGGGCTTCGTCCTACGGCTGGCGCGTGACACCACGAAGCCATCGGTGAGCAGGGAACAGTTCGCGGCTTTGCTGTCCGTCTCCGCGGACACCGTGGCGGGCTGGGAGTCGGGCCGAAGGCCCCTCGCGTCGACCCAAGTCGGCCAGATGGCGGCCATACGCCACCGACTCATGAGCAACGGCGCGCGGCCCGACCTCGTGAGTCTGTTGGACCAAGCCCTCGAAGCCGACCACATCGTCGACTTCGCGATTGCTCTCGGCGCCGACTATCGACCCGGCGACGTCCACCCCCTCGGCATCTGGGTCCTCCGCCGCGAGACCGTCGACCTCATCGCGTGGCCGATCAGCACCCGCAGCCCGGCCGGTCTCGATCTCCCGCAAAGCCGCGGCCAGCGGCACCCTCGACCGTTCCTCGATGCCCAGAGCCGCACGAGGTTCTTCGACCACCTTCGCCAGATCGTCGACGTCACAGAAGCCTCCGGAGACACCCTGCTGCGTCGCCAAGCGCTGTACCTGCTCAGCTTCGACTCAAGGGACGACGCCCGCAGCTTCCTCGCGGCGCATCGGAGCCGCCTTCTCCACGGTCTGAACGGCTGGTCCGAATCGTGGCCGGCCGCGCGGTCACTCGCCGCGTCCATGACGCGTCGCGGTGACCGGACGCTGCTCCTCGACTTCATCGAGCGTGGCCTGGCTGACGAGCAGAGCCAGATGGCCAACCTGCGCTACTGGGCCTACTGGGTCGGTGAGGCGCGGCACCAGCAGCGAGACGACAGCTTCATGGTCGCGGGCATGAGCGGGTGGCACGGAGACATCCTTCTGCGCCACCTCCTCGACCGCCTTGACCCAAGCCTCGGCTACCTCGAACTCAACGTGCACACACTGTGGGCACTGGTCGGGGTACGAGCACGCCTGCTCAGCGAGCAGCCGGGTGTGGTGCAGGAGCTGACTGGGAAGATTGAGAGACTGCTGGACGAGTCCTTCGAGTCAGATCGGACGATCTCCGAACTGAACGCGCTAAGGTACGCCCTCAAGTTGCACCGTTGATCGCTAGGAAGGCTAGACGCATGGAGAGCTCCGAGGCAGACCGGGTTGCACACTTGATCCACGAGGCGGGAGTACTCAAGCTCCTGCCGCGCACAGGCTGGTCCTACTGCGGTATCAGCAGCCCCGAGTCCATCGCGGAGCACAGCTTCCGAACGGCACTCATCGCCGGACTGCTCGCCAAGGCCGAAGGCGCCGATCCTGCGAGGGCGACATACCTCGCGGTCTGGCACGACACCCAAGAGACGCGCGTCCTCGACATCCCGCACCTGGGTCGCAAGTACCTCGACGCAGCCTCGAACGAGACCGTCACTGCAGACCAGGTCTCCGGCCTCCCCGAGGACGTCGCCGCGGACGTGCGGGCGCTGATCCACGAGTACGAGAGCGCCGAGAGCCCGGAAGCGCAGTGCGCACGGGACGCGGACAAGCTGGAGTGCCTGTTCCAGGCGATCGAGTACCGCGACGCCGGCGCGCGCAACGTCGGCGGCTGGATCGAGACCAGCCGGTCCAAGCTGCGTACCAAGGCAGGCAAGCAGATCGCGGACGCGGCGCTGAGCCAGGAGTCGTCACAGCAGTGGCACGCCGAGGCGATTCGAAGCTAACTGGACGCGGCGCGGCTTGCAGATCGTCGAGACTTCATCGGCCATGAACGGACGTCTCGCCGGCACGTGCTCGCCACCAGATTCAGGGCCGCCCGTCTTCTGGATGATGCGGCAGGACGGTTGCGGTCAAGGGCGGCTCCGCCGTCGCTGACGCGATGCGCTGCCGCGCACCCTGGACCGCGCCCGCCCGGCCGACTACATGGACCAGCGGGCGGCCCTCCAAAGCGAACGCCATAGAAATGCGCGAGAGCACTCAAGTCCGCCTCAAAGTACCCTTCCTTAACTCCCCAGTGAAAAGCATCGAGAAGCAACGAGAAGAATCCAGCTAGAAAACCCTACTGCCCTCCGTCAGTCGCCAAGATTCAATCATCGAACCAGCTCAGCGCACCCAAGAGCTCGACAAGACACCTCTTGCAGAAAACATCGAAGACGCGCTTACCTGCGTGCTAGAGTCACCAATATGGCGACCGAATGGCGACAGGTAATGGCTCTGAAAATAGGCGCCTCCCTGACGTCTCTCGCCCCCAAGTGCGACGAGGTATCGAAGGGTGGGTGGTGACTGTGATGACCATCCACAAGCTCACCGCCGGCAACGGGTACACGTACCTCACCCGTCAGGTCGCGGGCGGCGACGTCCAGCGTGAACGCGGGATGTCCGCGTCGGAGTACTACACCGCAGAGGGCAATCCGCCCGGAGTGTGGGCTGGCCGAGGCGCGCCGATGCTCGGCGTCGCCGGGCAGAGGGTGACGGAAGAGGAGATGTTCTACCTCTTCGG
This sequence comes from Actinospica robiniae DSM 44927, assembly GCF_000504285.1. Lineage (NCBI taxonomy): Bacteria > Bacillati > Actinomycetota > Actinomycetes > Catenulisporales > Actinospicaceae > Actinospica > Actinospica robiniae. The sequence goes on from NZ_KI632511.1 coordinate 6,930,803, forward strand.
CCTGGGGATGCACCCGCGCACCGAGCAGCTCGTCGACCGATACATAGAAGAGCACCAAGACGCGGTTCGTGGAACGCGCGGGATCAACGCGATGGTCCGCCGCGCGTACACGTCGGCCGCTCTTGGCCGCGCGTTCCCGATGTACGAAGGCCTTGAGAACTTCGAGACGCGCGTAGCTGCGCGGCTCGGCCGAATCGCGGCTGAGACTGGGCGAGCGGTGACGGCTGCCGAGACGAAGAAGGTTAAGGCGGAGGAAGCACACAGACAGCGTGCTGCCGTTGCCGGATTCGACGTCGTGTTCGCACCGGTGAAGTCCGCCGCCGTCATGTGGGCGCTCGACGAGCGTGCCGAGGTACGAAAAGCGGTGCGCGCCGCCCACGAGGCCGCGCGTGACGCTGCCCTCGGACTGCTCGAGGACCACGCCGCGTTTACTCGGACGGGTAGCCGCGGCCAGGCACAGATCGAGACGCACGGCCTCATCGCCGCGGTGTTCGACCACTACGATTCGAGGGCCGGCGACCCCAACCTGCACACCCACGTGGCGCTCAGCAGCAAAGTCCTCGGTGTCGACGGGAAGTGGCGAGCGCTCGACGCACGCGGCCTGTACCGGATGACAGTGGCAGCCTCCGAGTTCTACAACACCCGCTTCGAGACCGAGCTGACCGCCCGGCTCGGGGTGGCATTCACGGTCAGGCCGGACACCGTTCCAGGCCGGGAACCGGTACGTGAGGTAGTCGGCGTGCCCACCGCACTGATTCAGCACTTCTCATCTCGGCGCACGGAGATCGAAGCGCGATACGACCAGCTGGTGCGACAGTACCGGCGGGATCACGGCCACGATCCTGCGGCCGGTGCGTGCCACAAGCTGGCCCGCCAGGCGAACCTGGAGACGAGGGAAGGCAAGAAGGCGCCGCGCTCCCTCCAACAGATGCGCGCAGACTGGACCCAGTCGGCGGCGGACGCTCTCGGACCAGCGATCGTCACCCAGGTGATGGCCGCAGTGCCCGCACAGCGCGCGATACCGGCCCCGACCATCGCGCTCGATCCAGTCGAGACCGCCGCCAGGGTCGTGGCGAACGTGGCTGAGATGCGATCGACGTGGACCATCTGGAACCTGCGTGCCGAAGCGGAAAGACTTGCACGTATCGAGGGCGGCATCGCCGATCCCGACGCACACGAGCCCTTCATCGGGAAGGTCCTTGAGCACGCCGTCGGCCCGGATCTGTGCATACGGGTAGACGCGATCGCGCTCCTCGACGAGCCAGCGCGACTGCGACGTTCGGACGGCGCATCGATCTTCAGCGAGCACGCCGCCGCCCGCTACACCAGCTCGCTGATCCTGGACGCCGAGTCGCGCCTCATAGCAGCGGCTACCACCACCTCCGCGCGGCAAACGCCTGTCCCGTCTGCTATCGCGGATGTAGCCCTCGCCCGCTTCGAGGCCGAACTCGGCCGACTCGACCAAGGTCAGCGCGCTCTGGCCCTCGCCTTCGCCACCGATCCCCACCAAGTCAGCGTCGGCCTCGGCCCGGCCGGCTCCGGCAAAACCACTGCCATGCGTGCGTTCGCGGCGATATCCGAAGCGTCCGGACGACGCGTTATCGCGCTCGGCACGTCCGCCGCATCGGCCGCCGTCCTGGGTGACGAGCTCGGCGTGAAGGCCGAGAACCTGCACAAGTTCCTATGGGAGTACACCCAAGGCCCGGCCGCAGAGGCTCTGCGCTCAGGCAAGGCAGTATCCGCGGACCGCGAGCGTTTTCGCATCCGCGAGGGCGACGTCATCCTGCTCGACGAAGCGGGCATGGCCGGCACCCTCAACCTCGACCGACTCGTTCAACTCGCCGCAGACCGCGGCGTAGCCGTACGCCTGCTGGGCGACCATCGACAACTCGGAGCCGTCGAATCCGGCGGCGCCCTCCGCCTGCTCGTCAACGAGGCCGGCGCCACCGAACTCACCACGCTCCACCGCTTCCGCGACCCGGCCGAGGCCGACGCGACGCTGAAGCTGCGCGACGGAGACGCGACCGCGCTCGACTTCTACGAGCAGCATGACCGGATCAAGGGCGGCTCTCGCGGTGCGATGATCGAGGCCGCATACGAAGGCTGGCGAACCGACGTGCTCGCCGGCAAAACCAGCCTGATGGCCGCCGCCACGAATCAAGACGTCACCGTCCTCAACGCCCGCGCCCGCGAGGACCGCGTTGCCGCTGGCCAAGTCGAAGCCGTCGGCGCGGTCCTGCGCGACGAGAACCAAGCCGGTGTCGGAGACTGGATCGTCACCCGCCGGAACGACCGGCGCATGTCCGTCTGCTCAGGCCGAGACTTCGTCAAGAACGGCGACACCTGGACTGTCACTGACCGCCGCGACGACGGTTCGCTGATCGTCAAGAACCAGGGGCATAGTGGGCGTGCCGTCCTACCCGCCGACTATGTCCGTCAGCACGTCGAGCTCGGCTACGCGACCACCGCATACCGCGCTCAGGGCTCGACCGTGGACACAGCTCATCCGCTGATCACGGAGGAGGTGAGCCGCGAGAACCTTTACGTCATAGCGACCCGCGCCCGCGAACACACGACGCTCTACGTCGCCACGCACCAGGTCCCCGGCTTCGATCCCGATGACCGCCTCGACAGAGTCCGTATCGACCCGAGCGCGTACGCGGCCACGGAGATCCTCGAGCGCGTCATCACGCGTGAGACCGCCGATCTGTCGGCCACCGAGAGCATCCGCAAGGCCCAAAACGACGCGATGGACCTGAGCGTGCTGATCCCCAACTACCAACACGCCCACCAGGTTCTAACCACGAACCTCAAGGCGGCGCTGGTCGAGTTCACCACCCAGGACCCGGCCGATATCTTCCCGCTTCCGGCGTGGCTGCCCGCACCGCCCGCACTCGGCACCCTCGAACCGAGCGAGTGGGTGTACCTCCAGTCGGCTGCCAACCTCATCCGCGGTCGCATCGCCGAGGTGACAGAGAAGGTTATCGCCGAGCGTCCCGCGTGGACCAAGAGGCTGGGCAACGAACCCACCAACGCGCTCGAGCGCACCGCATGGGCGTCGCGTATCTGCGTCATCGCTGTTTACCGTGAACAGCAGCAGGTCGCCGATAACGATCCGCACCACCCCCTCGGCCCCAGCGTGGAGTTCAACCATTCCGACTACAACGCCTACGCCTATGCTTACCGCGCCGCCGCTGACCTCAGGCAGGTTGCGCGAGGCCGGGCATGGTCCGACATTGACCCATGCATACCGGAGCTCCTTGCTGGCCCCCGTGGTGACGCACAGACCCAGGCACGTGAAGAGTGGCGCGCTGCCTTTAACCTCGGGGAACGCCAGAGAATCGCCGAGGCTGTAACGAATCGAGCAGCGCGTCAGGTGCGGACCTATAGAGAGCTTGGGCGCGCGTATGACGAGCCCACCCACCAGCCGCGGCCGACACTGCATCTGCCAATCCCCGAGCCGCAACACAGCCGCGGCCCCACGATCGGCTGGTGATAAGTCCTATCTACGTAGGGCCGAAGGGTATGGTCGCCCGTCAATAGGAGGGAGTTCGGCCAAAACCAATGCTGTTGCGGTCTAAGTGCAGTCCGCGCTGAGCCAGTAGGGTAAGTACGTCCCTGCCAGTGCCTAGCGGCAGGGATGCGGCTGAGTGGGCGAGAGCGAGCGGGATAACTGCGTTCGGATATAGCCGCGTCTGGAAGCGGTCGAGTGCTTCCAATGTGGCTCGAAGGGTTGGGTAGCTTTCGAGCATTTCGCACGGATTGGCATCAACTGGGCCGCTCTCGTAAGGTTGGCCGGACGGTATGCGAGGTACAGTGAGTACGAGCATCTGTTCTGTCGTCGTCTTATAGAAGAAGCGGCGACCGTAAAATTCATCCTTTCCATAGATGCCGGCGCTGGCGCGTCGGCGGATTTTTTCACTAATGTAAGTATTATCTAGTGTCATAACGCTGCCTGCAGGGATATGCTCGGAAATTGCGGCGGCGTGATCGACAAAAGTGCCGGTCTTCTCAATACCAACAAGCAGCGGTACGCCGTGGCCTTGTTCTTGTAGCCATCGACATAACCTGCCCCAGTATTCGACCATGCGTCGCTTCAAGGGAGCAGTGGGTCCGTGGAATGCCAATGGGCCGTCGGTTATGAACATGCCTGAGCTGAGAGCCATCGGTGCATATCGTGCGAAGTTGTCGATATAAGCGAGTGAGAGAAGCCGTTCTGCGACATTCATCGTTCGCGTCAGAATATCTGCGTTCGGCCCCTCATCGGCATATTCTTCGTGCGTGCGAAGAAGGTCTGTCGGGTACAACGCGCCATGGCATCCGGAACATTGCGTCGGCTCACTCCCAACCTCCTGGTTGGGCTGGCCGCACTCGGGGCACTTGCCAAGGGTCGTTCGGACGCTCGCCTCTGGCTGTCCTGGGTCGCCGTGTAGGCGGAGTAGTGCATCCACCAGTGAGTACGGGGTTCCAAAGTCGGCAATGGCCTGCCGCTTGAAGGTCTCGAACAGCTCGACCCGCCACGACTCGACCCCGGACATCTTCGGCCGAGTCACTTGTGAGCCAGGTAAAACAGTCTGGATAGTCTGGCGCGTCTGAGCGCGTTGCACTTTACGGGCATCGACGAGGCCGTCTACGCGCGCATTGAGAAACTCATCGACGCGAACGAGCACGCCGGCGATTTGGATATACCCAACTCGTACGGACGGATAAGCTTGCCGCGCTTCAATCTCTTGGTCTGAGCCATCGAACGAGATTACAAAGGTTGGGCCGTTGTGCCGATCTAACGACAACTCGCTTAGGTCGTGGCAACGACTCACGACAGCCGGAGGCTCGTCCACGGATAGAGTAGGGGTCTCCCACCGGGAAAGAGCCTCGACTATGAGTGGGCTCTCGGCGGAAGGCAGATGGCCGAGCCGGGAAGCTCTCTCATTGGAGTAGGGCATCAGGCGACCGTCTCGACTTCGTTAGGGGGCAGGCCAGCAGCTTTCCGTGCACGATTGATCATATCGTGATCGAATTTTGCAATCTGAACTGGGACAATATACTTCCCGGAAAATGTCTTCATCCTGGCGAACCCTCGCTCCTCTGAACGCCGGATTTCGTCGGAGAAAACTGCAAAATCATAATAGTGCGCAAGCTCCCTGGTCTCATGATCTGAGTTCAGGTGCGCAATGATCCAGTTGTGCGTATTTGACAGAATTCGCCGGTCGACAGAAGAGACCTCTTGGGTCGCGTAGATTAGTCCAATTTCATATTTGGCAGACTCTTTGGCCAGACGCACCCACGGGTCGGTTTCGTTCTTATTCGCCTTTTCGCGATCGAATAGGCGGTGAGCTTCCTCTACGACTATCTGCATGGGCAGGGGGTCCTGGTTGCTTCGGAAGCGTTGGTTAGCCATATCTAGCAGGCCACGGACGAGACGCTCGGAAAGCATAGTTGCGACGCGTTCGGAGCCGTATGAAAGGTCAACGATGACGACCATTCCTGCCGTCAGATCCTTAATGACTTCGGGGAGCAAGCTTGTGGAGGCTTTGGGATCATGAAAATCCGTGGACGCCCTCAGCCTATTAAGAACGGCGGATCCGCCACTCCCATCGTACGCCGCACGTATGGCCATAAATGGCGCACAATTGCGCCAGGTAGCCACATCTGGTCCCTGGTACGGCTTGTTGGTCGTGGCCTTCTCGGCTGCTTGGATATTCCTGCACAACCAGTCCATCGTGTTCTTGAGCCCGTCCATGGTCCTGATTCTGACCATGCCCTTATCTTCCTTCTGCAAGGTCGACGGGCCAAAATCTAATATAATGGCGTCAGATAAGGTCGAGGCCATTATGAATGTTATACCAGGCCAATTATTTGGGACCTTGAAGCCGGCCTTCGCGAGCAGAGCATACAGGGCGAAGCGCCCACGGAACATGCCCGTTCGGGCCGCACGGTATCCGTCATCGTTCCTGCCGCCGGGATAATTGTCAGCATCAGGGTCGTCAATCTCCGCGGCCCTGAAGGCTTGCACGTAGCCCGCTTCCAGGTCCCCAACACATTCGTCTATCAGGCCGCGGGCTGCCGAGAGTTCGGCTTGACCATAGAAGTTGATGGTCAACGAGCGTTCCTGCTTATTATCCGCACTCGCGCCCAGCCTGTAGATTCTTACCCATTCTTCGCCGAGAAGTCTGAGTCCGGTCTGGTCCTGCTGATTGACTGAGGCATATTCGCCTTGAGGGTCGAAGATCAATTGCCCTATCGGGCGCTTCGTTGCGACCGAGTGCTCAAAAATTGCAGTGCATATTGTCTTGTTCGTATTTGACTTGCCGGCACGCGTCATACCGAGGACAGCGGTCTTGCGGGCGATGAAATCTGTGACGCGGACCTGTACGGGAACCTCGCTAAGGCCGGCAGAAACGGCCCGCCTACGGGTTGCGGCAAAACGTACGCGTCCTAGTTCGATCAGGGCAGGCTTCACATTATCGCGGATCTCGTCAGGAGTACGCTGAGGATATGAAGCTAGGAATTCAAGTACCTTGGCGGAAGGCGTATAGACGAAGTAGCGCGCACCAGCGTATACATTATCGATGTCGGCACCGAACTGGACATACTGCTGGTTCTTTACGCTGTCTGGATAAAAGGTTCCGAGCACGTCGCATTCGAAGGCTGACATTTGGATCTGCCCCTCGGTCAAGGTGTCGAGGATTTCGGATGGCCGGCGGTCACGCAGGTCGGCATCGCGCATGGCAGCCATACGGGTCGCAACGACTTCTGACTGGTTGGGCAAGTGAGCGACGCCTCGCACGCGCAGAAGGATGATCTCGTCCTCGTCCAGCGGTTGCTGGGTCTCCTGGTTGGGTGCCGTAGCAGCTGCGAGGAGGAAGCCATGCCGTGGCACGCCACCGCACTCTCGCTTGAGAAGATCATCTGTGATGACCGTCGCGCGCTCGTAGTCCAGGTGGTAGATCCCGCCCAGCCTTTTGGCATCCTTGAGCAAAGCGAGTAGAGGGCTTGCTTCAGCGATCGCCTGCGCGGCGATCCCAGAGTACGTAGTCATCGCTGTCTGCTCCAGGAGTCTGGGAGTCTCTAGGCTGCTGGTACCTTCCTAGCAGAAGACGGCGACACCGCGGCGGGTTTAGATGACTTGGCTCCGTGACTCAGGCGGCAGGTCTGGGTAGTTGGTCACGAGCAACTCACTGCGCACTGAGCGTTTCTCCGAGCCTGCTGCCGTGTACCTGTGAGGGATGCTGAGGCGAGTGACCCCTGGGACATGTGCGTAAAGAGTTCTGATCGTCTCGTTGTCATCGTATGACAGCAGCCATCGAAAGTTCGTAGCTTGAGCAAGCTCTCGAGCAAGCGCCTCGTGTTGGTCGGACTCGAAGGACCATTCATAGAGGTAAGGAGCCTTCTCGACGTACGGAGGGTCGAGGTAGACGGCGAGCTCGTCCAAACTAAGGTGGGCATACTCCTGCATGAGGCGTTGGAAGGTCTCTCGCCAGTCGAGATTCCATACGTCCAGGATTCGACCCGTCGCAGCGAGATCGCCGACGGCCTTCAGGCGACGCTCCAGGCCTGCTTTGCCGAACCTGCAGTCGATCTTATAGGGCGAGGCTTGAGCCCGGCCGCCGATGGGTCCAGCGCGGCCATGCAAGATGCCGGAGAAGGTCGTGCGGTTCAGGAACAGGCACTTCATGGCCTTGTCCCTTCGACTTCGCGGTTCTGCGAGCCGCCACCAGTCCCATCGATCCAGCGTCACTGGTTCGGCATGCATGGCCCCGATGAGCCAAGACGTGTCGAAGGCCGCGACGTACCAAAATGCCGCAACTAGTGGGTCAGCGTCGGCGAGGATCACATGATCAACGATGCCTCGGCCTGCCATGTGCAGTGCTGTCGTAGCTCCACCGCAAAAGGGTTCTACGAAAAGCCGTGGCGGGGGTACGTTCGCGCGGATCATGTTCTCAATGACGGGCGTGAGCTGGCGCTTCGCGCCAGGGTACCGCAACGGGCTCACGACGCTCTGCTCGAAGAAGCGGCTGTCTGTAAGCGGGCCCGGCTTGTCCCTAACATCAGCCGGAGTCCAAGGCGTCCGGCGAGCAGCCCGTTGGGGAGAGCTACCGCCGCCTGCCACCACACCTCCCGTTTACGCTTGTGTCCTACGGATGTAGGCCAGCACGCAAGCGTAGTCTCCCACGTGCGGCTGCTGCTGCAACAGGGTCGATCGACCTTCTTAGCAGGGGGCTTACGACCGAGCTGGGTTGGGCAAGTTGCTAACGCAGGGCCTCCTCTCGTGACGGCTTGCGGGCAAATATGAAGATATCGGGCACCTGTTTTCCATCTTCGCTACGAGCTGCATTGGAGACGACGCCTACAGGCGGTCTAGCATGGCTTTGGCGATTGCTGCGCTGGTACGTGCTGCCATATCAGCCTCCCGGTTGGCGACTGACGCAGGTGCTGGCCGGCCGTGGCCCGTGCCCTGAGCATTGCGGAACCTGTTCACGCTGAGTGCCAGAGCAAAAAGCCCCTCTTCGATTGCCTTCGCGGGGTTGGCGTTCGCCGCAGCGTTTGGCGTTGGGACGGACATGCCGAGCAGCTGAAAGGCTCCGGCAAGGGTGCTGGGGAAGTTCTGGCCAGGGCTATATCCACCGCCACGCTCTGTCAGGACGTGCCGGGCGACGGCTTCGACCAGATCCTTGCTGCTGCCGAGCTTAAGTTCCGCGTCGGCCCCGGCGACGTTGATCCGGCGCACGTATCCATGGAGCGCCTTCGTCAACTGCTTGCCTGTCAACTGCTCGATGACGGTCGCGTGAAGATCGCCTTCGGCCGTGAGGACGAAGCCGACGCGCTCGAAGGCGCGCTGGGCCGCAGCAATTGCTTCGGCGCCCGCGTACTGGTCGCCGGCCTTGAGAAAACAGCCTTTAGCGCGCATCAGGGCAACCAGCCGCTCTGCGAGGTGTAGCCCGGCAGCGGGATTCTGCTCCGAGGCGTAGTCGAAGACCTCACGGACGCGTTTCATCTTTGACACTGTCGTAGTCGCCGTCAGTCTGGGATCTCCACCGGACAGACCCGTCTTGGCGAATGCCTGGGTGAGCTGGTCATGTGACGGACCGAGACCGGTGGGTCCGAAGAAGGCGCCGAGCACGGCTCCGATCTCGAACAGGTCTTGCATCGCAGCCTCTCCTGGGGAAAGTCGAACAAGGTGTCCCAGGATACGCAAAGATCCAGTCATATCATAGTTCGTTTATTTCGCCAGGTTCGCCACCCTATGTAAGCCTCGTGGAGCTTCGTGATCATAACGGCCTCCCGGTTCTTGCCCTGTTGTTTCGAGTCTTTTTGGTGATGGCCGCACTGGGTACCCGTCGGGCCGGCTCCGGGGACGGGCTTCCGGCTGCGTTACCCATCGGGTCTGGCGCACGTTCCGTCGGCGGTGCCCCGCCGTACGCTCTCGAACGTGGGTTCGTTCGAGCATTGACTACTCCCGGCTACGATGCTCTAATCCAACTAGATCTAGCCACGGTGGCTTGATTTGGACCCACATCTTGTGGAGGTCTGCGATGTCGTTCCTCAACTACGATCTCGGGAGCCTTGCTGCGGGTGAGATCGTGACTGTGACCCTCGAGGGGGTTGCGTCAAACGTCATGCTCATGCGTCCGGCGGAAGTGCAGAACTTCGTTGCGCGCCGTCGCTTCCGGTACCACGGCGGGTATGTTCGGAAGTCGCCGGTGTCCCTTCAGGCGCCGAGCGCTGGCCAGTGGCATCTCATCGTGCAGCCGAAGGGTGGTGACGTTCGGGCCAGCGTGCGTGTCCGCCACAGGGTTTTGTGACCGGGTCTGTTCCGTCGCTGTTCCGTGAGAGCTCGGAAAGCAGCCGAAACGGATGGAAGAGGTTGAGAAGTGAAAGGCCAGGTGGGAGTGGTTGTGCGGCGCTTCCATCGCACAACCACTCCCCGCAGGGAGAGATCAAGCTCTTCTTCCCCGACCTGGCGTAGGACCGCCCCGGGGGAGGGGCGAAGACGAATCAGCTAGGACGAATCAGCCCGGTGCGACGCGAAGGCGCGCGCCGGGCTTCGTCGTGCTCAGCCCGTCGGCGCGAGGAGCTGTCGCAGTAGTCCGATGAACTGATCCCGCTGCGCTGCCGTCAGCGGTGCCAGTAAGGCGTCTTGGACGCCTCCGACGACCGCGTCGAGGTCGGCGAGTGTCTGCATGCCCGCGGGGGTGATCGTGACGATGTTGCGGCGCTTGTTCTCGGGGTCGACGCGGCGCTCGACGAGGTCGCGCGCTTCGAGGTCGGTGAGCGCCGCGGTCACGTCGCTGCGGTCGATGCCGGTGCTGCGGCCGAGTTCGGCCTGGCTCGCCTGGCCTTCTTCCAGCGCGGCGAGGAGCCGGAAGTGGTAGCCGCGCAAGCCGTCGCCATGCTCTTCGAAGCCCGAGGCGAGCAGCGCGGACGAACGGGCGAAGGTGCGGCTGATGAGCCAGGTCGGGCGGTCTTTGACGCGGTCGGGGGCGCGGTCGGGCTCATGGTGGCGGGTCGGCATGGCTCCCAGACTAGCCGTCGTTGGCGCGGCCAACATCTGATATGTTGGTCGAGCCAACTGTTGGCGCGACCAACAAGGAGAGCTGATGCGCGTCCTGATCGTCGGCCGGAGCCCGAGCGTGCTCCTCGAAGCTGTCGACATCCTCCGCGGCCGGGGCTACCGGGCCGACGCCACCAACCAGTTCGACGACGTCTTGACCGATTACGACGCCGCGGACCTCGACATCCTCGTCTTCGGCGGCATGGTCCCCGTCGATACGAAGCAGTTCCTCCGTGAGGAGGTGGCGAAGGCGAACCCCGCAGTGACCTTCGTCCAGGGGCTTGCCGGCATGCCCGGACTGATCGCGGCCCAGGTCGACGGGGTGGCCGCCGCCGAGGCTGTCGCGGCCGACGCGTCGGCGGGCACGTCAGTCGTCTACGACAGCCCTCGACGTTCCGTGCTGGTCACCCTCGTCGCGGCCGCTCACGTCACCGTCGAGGCCTGGTGGGGCACGTCCTTCCAGCCACCGGAGCCCCGAAGTGCGCACGCGGTCGTCTTCGACGAGCGGCTCTTGCCCGGCGAGCATGCGATCGCCATGCCCGACGACGTCCCCTCCGTGGCCTCGTTCGCGGCCGTCAGGATCGACGGTTCGGTCCACGTGTTCACGGTCGGGGAGATGCCGACCGCGATCACCCGGCTGGCGCCCGCCTCATCGTCGGATCAGCGGTTACCGCCGGTCGCGGCGGTGAACACGCACAGCTGATCCCCCGTCGGCGGCGCCTGTGGACCGAAGCCTCCGGATCTCGGTCCTGGCATACTCGCGCCATGACGACTGATCACAGCGCGCCGCACCTGATCACCGGCGACCAGGACCCCGAACTCTCCGCCGTGCTGGATGCCGGACTGGACGAGTACAACTTCGCCGCGACCGGCACCAGCAAGGAGGATCAGGGGCACTTCTCGGTGAAGGTCGTCGACGGTGCGGGGCAGATCGTCGGCGGCCTGACCGCGTGGTACTGGGCCGGGCTGTGCGGCATCAGCATGCTGTGGGTCCGCGAGGGGCACCGCAAGGACGGCTGGGGCAGCAAGATCCTGCTCGCCGCCGAGCAGGAGGCCCGCCGACGCGGCTGCGACCGCGTCTGCGTGTCGTCTTTCACCTTCCAGGCGCCCGAGTTCTACCAGCGGCACGACTACGTCGAAACCGGCCGCACGCTGGGCATTCCCGGCGGCGCGGAGGACGTGCACATGTTCAAGCGGTTGATCTGAGCAAGTCCGGAAAACCGGCGGTGGGCCGAAGTTCGGCTCGGCTAAGATCCGCGGCATGCCCTTGATACGCCGTGCCAAACGCCCCGCCGAGCCGCCGCCGGAGCGGCTGGCGGACCTCGAGTTCCTCGCGCTGGTCAAGGCGAGCCTGGAAGCGTACGTGCCGGGCGTCACCCGGGGCGCGGAGCTCAGGGGCAACTCGCTGATCAGCCCGCAGGGGTGGGCGGTGGCGGTCGTGCCGCCCCGGCATGGCGGCGGACGCCACTACGACCTCGCCGCGCTGCCGGACGTGAGCGTGCAGCCGGAGGTGCCGCACTTCCTGGACTGCGTCGCGGCGATGGCCGGAGAAGAGCGGCGCGCCGCGGACAACTGGGTGCAGACCGCAGGGGTCTGCCTGCTCGAACTGCTCGACCGGCGCGAGCGTTTCGCCGGCCACACGGGGCCGGATCACGAGCGTGGCGTGCGCCGTTCTTCAACGGGGTGAAAGTCTTCTACGGCGGCATGCCCGAATCGATGGAGTGCGAGATCCGCGTCAACGGCGAGCGGCACGAGGCCGCCTCCGCCGCGATGGCCCCGCTGAACCTGCCGGTGCCGAAGGCGTTCACCGCCGTGCGTTACTACGCACTGCTCATTCCACTGCCGCCCGGCCGAACCGAGCCGGTGTTCCCGAACGTGCGGCTCGATCTCGATGAGCCGGCCGCGGGCGAGGTAGCCGGCCACGGGCCTGGTCATCAGCACGACGACGCCTGCGCCGGAGCGTGCCAGTGCGGCGGGTGCCTCGACGGCGAACATCCGGGCTTCGCGCTGCCCGCCCCCTACCTCATCGAGCAACTCTCCGACGATGAGCGCACCCGGCTCGTGCGCGTCAGCACCGACGTGATGGTGATCGCCGAGGGAGTGGGCAACTTCCTGCTCGCCGAAGTGCTTCGGAAGCGCTGGCCGGCGGCGCAGGTGCTCGGCGACCGGGACCCGCGGCTACGGGTCGGCTGAGCCCGGCGGGGCCCGGGCTCAGCCCATCTCTGGAAGCACTAAGGTGGAGTCGGCCCGCGTCAGCCACGTAAGAACGGAGCTCCCCGACCGTGTCTTCCGACTCCTTCGTCCACCTGCACGTCCACACCGAGTATTCCAAGCTGGACGGTGCGGCCAAGATGAAGCCGCTGGTCGCGGAGGCGGCGCGGCTGGGCATGCCCGCGGTCGGGATGTCCGACCACGGCAACATGTTCGGCGCCTACGACCTGTGGAAGACGGCCAAGGACGCCCGGGCCTCGGGTGCCGATATCAAGCCCATCATCGGCATCGAGGCGTACGTCGCGCCGGAGTCGCGGTTCACCAAGAAGCCGGTGTTCTGGGGCGGTCCGGCGCACCTGCGGCCGTCTGCGGGCGGGGACGACGAGGAAGAGGGCGGCAAGGACGTCTCCGGGCGGGGCGCCTACACCCACATCACCATGCAGTCGGTCAACGCGACCGGGCTGCGCAACCTGTTCAAGATCTCCTCCATCGCCTCGTTCGAGGGCTTCTACAAGGCCCCGCGGATGGACCGCGAGCTGATCTCGCAGCACGCCGAGGGCATCGTCGCCACCACCGGCTGCCCCTCCGGCGAGGTGCAGACCCGGCTGCGGCTCGGCCAGTTCGACGAGGCGGTCAAGGCGGCCTCGGCCTACCAGGACATCTTCGGCAAGGACCACTACTTCCTCGAGCTGATGGACCACGACCTCGGCATCGAGCGCCAGGTGCGCGACGGCCTGCTCGAGATCGGCCGCAAGCTCGGGATCCCGCCGCTGGCCACCAACGACTCGCACTACATCACCGAGGACCAGGCCCCCGCGCACGACGCGATGCTGGCCATCGGCGTCGGCCGCAACCTCGACGACCCCACCCGCTTCCGCTTCAACGGCACCGGCTACTACATCAAGCCGGCCGAGGACATGCGCCGGCTGTTCGACTCCGTGCCCGGCGCCTGCGACAGCTCGCTGCTGATCGCCGAGATGGTAGCCCCGGACGCGTACGACGAGGTCTTCGCCGAGAACAAGTCCTGGATGCCGCAGTTCCCGGTGCCCGAGGGCGAGACCCAGGCGTCCTGGCTGCGCAAGGAGGTCTACGCCGGAGCGCACCGCCGGTTCGGGCCGGAGCTGAGCCAGGAGTACGCGGACCGGATCGAGCTCGAGCTCGCGCTGATGGAGCGGATGGACTTCAGCGCGTACTTCCTCATCGTCGGTGACATCTGCCAGTACGCCAAGCGCACCGGCATCGCGCTCGGCCCGGGCCGAGGCTCGGCCACCGGCTCGATGGTCGCCTACTGCCTGCGCATCACCGAGCTCGACCCGATCGAGCACGCGCTGCTGTTCGAGCGGTTCCTGAACCCCGAGCGCATCTCGCCCCCCGACATCGACCTCGACTTCGCGGACGACCGGCGCGACGAGATGCTGCGCTACGTCACCGACAAGTACGGCGCCGAGTGCGTGGCGCAGGTCAACACCTTCGGCCGGATCAAGACCAAGCAGGCGATCAAGGACGCGTCCCGGATCCTGGGCTACCCCTTCGCCCTCGGCGAGAAGATCACCAAGGCGCTGCCGCCGCCGGTGATGGCCAAGGACATCCCGATCTACGGCATCTTCGACGAGAAGCACGACCGGTACAAGGAAGCCGGCGAGATCCGCTCGCTCTACGACGCGGACCCGGACGTGAAGAAGGTCATCGACACCGCACGCGGCGTCGAGGGCATGATGCGCAACTTCGGCGTGCACGCGTGCGCCGTCATCATCGGCTCGCAGCCGCTGACCAACGCCGTCCCGCTGCACCAGCGGGAGAAGGACGGCGCGGTCATCACCGGGTTCGAATACCCGAGCTGCGAGGCCATGGGCCTGCTGAAGATGGACTTCCTGGGGCTGCGCAACCTCAAGGTCATCTCCGACGCGATCGCGCTGATCAAGGTGAACCACGGGGTCGAGATCGACCTCGAGACGCTGGAGCTGCAGGACGACAAGACCTTCGAGCTGATGTCCCGCGGCGACACGCTCGGGGTGTTCCAGCTCGACAACTCGGGCATGCGCAACCTGCTCAAGTCGATGGGCGTGACCAAGTTCGGCGACATCGCGGCCGTGCTCGCGCTCTACCGGCCGGGCCCGATGGAAGCGAACTCGCACATCAACTACGCCGAGCGCAAGAACGGCCGGCAGGAGGCCACCCCGATCCACCCGGAGCTGGCCGAGGTGCTCGAGCCGATCCTGGGGGAGACCTACGGCCTGGTGGTCTACCAGGAGCAGGTCATGGCGATCGCGCGGAACCTGGCCGGCTACTCGCTGGGCGGCGCCGACCTGCTGCGCCGGGCGATGGGCAAGAAGAAGAAGGAGATCCTGGACGCCGAGTTCGAGCGCTTCTCCGCCGGCATGGCGGACAACGGCTACTCGAAGGAGGCGATCCAGTCCGTCTGGGACGTGCTCGTGCCCTTCTCCGGGTACGGATTCAACAAGTCGCACACCGCCGGCTACGGCATCGTCTCGTTCTGGACCGCGTACCTGAAGGCCAACTACCCGGTCGAGTTCATGGCCGCGCTGCTCACCTCGACCGGTGGCGACAAGGACAAGTCGGCCGTCTACCTGGCCGAATGCCGGCGCATGGGCATCCGGGTGCTGCCGCCGGACGTGAACGACTCGGCCCACCAGTTCACCCCGGTCGGCGCCGACATCCGCTTCGGCCTCGGCGCCGTGCGCAACGTCGGCGAGAACGTGGTGGACGCGATCATCCGGGCGCGCAAGTCGAAGGGCACGTACACCTCGTTCGGCGACTTCCTGGACAAGGTCGAGCTGGTCGTGTGCAACAAGCGCGCGGTCGAGTCGCTGATCAAGTCCGGCGGGTACGACTCGCTCGGCCACCCCCGGCGCGCCCTGATCGAAGTGCACGAATCCGCGGTCGACTCGGTGATCAGCCTGAAGAAGGCCGAGGCCTTCGGCCAGGACTCGCTGTTCGGCGAGCTCGGCGCGGACGAGCCCGACGCCGGCTCCTTCGGCGGCGCCGCGATCGCGCAGGACGCGCCGGAGTGGAGCAAGAAGGTCCTGCTCAGCTACGAGCGGGAGATGCTCGGCCTCTACGTCTCCGACCACCCGCTCGGCGGCGCGGAGCCGCTGCTGGCCCGCAACCGCGATCTGTCCATCCCGGATCTGCTGGAGAACGAGCGGACCGAGGGTCCGGTGCGTATCGCCGGCCTGATCACGAAGGTCGACCGCAAGGTCAACCAGCGTGGCGAGACGTGGGCGGCCGTGGTGGTCGAGGACCTCGACGCGAGTATCGACGTGCTCTTCTTCCCGCAGGCCTACCAGCTGTACATGGACGAGCTGCGTCCGGACGCCGCGGTCTCGGTGCTCGGCAACCTCAAGGAGCGCGACGGGGTCAAGTCGGTGATGGGCAAGGAGCTCGCCCCGCTGGACATCTCCACCGTCGGCTCCGACATGCCGGTGCTGCTCACGCTGCGCGAGCGGCGGGTCAACGCCCAGTCCGTGGCCGAGCTCAAGCGGATCCTGGAGACCTACCCGGGCGGCCAGCGGGTGCAGCTGAACGTCGTCGGCAGCGACACGACGGCGAAGTACGCGCTGCCGGCCTACCGGGTGGACGCGGGCAACGGCTTCTACTCCGAGGTCAAGGCCCTGTTCGGCCCGGGGGTCATGGCCGCGTGACGCGCGGCCGGCGGGCGGCGGCGCCTGTCCGACGTGCGGCTACGACGGGCGGCACGGCCTGACCTGTCCGATTTTGTCGGTAGCGGGTGATTGACTCGATGTATGGAGACCACACGCCTTCGAGCCGATCTGAACCACGAGTTCCAGCTGCTGCGCGCGGCGATCGCCAGTGCCGAGCGTTCGGCGAAGGTGCCGTGCTGTCCCGATTGGACGGCGGATCAGCTCGCCCACCACGTCGCCCAGACGTACCTGCACAAGGTCGAGTGCATCCGGCTGGGCGCGTTCCCGGAGAACTGGCCGCCGGAGGGTATCGACCCTGATCCGGTCGCAGCCCTCGACGAGGAGTTCGCCGCGCTCACCGCCGCCTTCGACGCCCACGATCCGGCGGATGCGGCGGCCACCTGGCACGACCCGGACCAGACGGTCGGCTTCTGGATCCGCCGGATGGCGCACGAGTCGGTCATCCACCGCGTCGACGCGGAGCAGGTGGCCGGGATCGAGCTCGCGCCGATCGACGAGGACATCGCGCTGGACGGGATCGACGAGTTCCTGACGCTGTTCGTCGGCTTCTTCAGCCGGAAGTACCCCGAGGAGTACGGCTCCGCCCTCCGCGAGCCCGACCCGCGCCCGCTCGCCGTGAGCGCGGGCGGCAGCACCTGGACGCTGACCACGTCGGAGACAGGGGTCGACGTCGCCCACAGCGCGCCCGGCGAGGCCGCGGCCGCGGCGACTGCGGCGTCGGCCGAGCCCGCTGCGGTGACGGTCTCCGGCTCTCCCGCCGAGGTGCTGCTGTGGCTCTGGGTCAGGACGGACGACGCCGCGGTGCAGATCGAGGGCGACGATCGGGCGGTGGCGCAGCTCAAGGCCCTGCGAAAGGAGGCGACGCAGTAGCCAGTCGAAGGTCGAAGTTCGAAGGTGAAAGTGAACGCGGGTCCAAGTGCTTCGGCCTGCGGCGGAGCGTTCGGCGCGCGTCAGCTCAGCTTGCTGCGACCGTCGCCTCAAGCAGTTCGGCCCGCAACGCCGCGACTGTCGCTTCGGTCAGTCCGTGCGCCTCGAGGTACCCGCGCGGCGAGCCGTAGCGCTCATCCAGTGCGGCGAGCGTGTCCTCCAGCAGCCCGGCCGAGACGTTCGTCCGGATGCGGCCGAGCAGGCCGTTGTTGCTCGCGACGTAGTCGGCGACGATCGCGGTGCGCGGCACGCCGAGCAGGTCGAGCAGCAGGGCGATGGTCAGTCCGGTCCGGTCCTTGCCCGCGGTGCAGTGCACCAGCGCGGGCGCCGCGTTCGGTCGGCCGAGTTGCTCGAGCAGGTCGACGATCCCGGTCGCGCTGCGCTCGACGATGTGCAGGTACATCTCCATCTGGCCGCCGGGCAGATCGTCGAGTGTGCCGAGGTAGTCGAGGACGACCAGGTCGACCGCGGTGAGTTCGGCGTGGGACAGCCGGCTCGGAGCTTCGTCGCGCTCCTCTTGCGTGCGCAGGTCGAAGATGGTGCGGAGGCCGAGGTCGGCGAGCGTCCGGGCGCCAGCGGGCGTCAGCTTGTCGAGGGCGGCGGAGCGCAGCACGCGGCCGCGACGCACTGTGCCTAGCGTGCCGGACAGGCCGCCGAGGTCGCGGGCGTTGTGCACGCCGGCGATGTTCAGCACGCGCTCGAGGCCGACCTCGTCGAGGTACGCGGCGGGCAGGCCGACGTCGAAGGACGCGGCCGCCTTCGCTGGCGCATCGGCTTTGAGCAGCGAATATGCCGGGCTGGACGCGCCCGAGTCCGATGTGGCGGGGGGCAGGTTCACGGGCGCGGGCGGGTGCACGGGCGTGGAGGCATGGGCGGAGAGGGTGATGGCGGACTGGTCGTGTTCCTCGACGCTGCTCATTCGGCCACGCTAACCCAGACGGGTTAACGGAGGTTGGTCGACGAGGGCCGATCCGGAGGCCCGGACGAGCTAGCGCGCCGGTTCGAACTCCGCGCGGCGGCCCGGCTCCCAGGCGGGCTCGCGACGCCGGTTCGAATTCCGCGCGGCAGGGCCGGCTCCCATCCCGCCCGCTGAATACTGGGGGTACGTAAGGTTCAAGTAGCTGTACCATTCTTTACCGTGTCGTCCGTGACCTCCATCCCGTCCTCCGCTCCGTCCGAGCCGGATGACGAGGGATCCGCGACGGACACTCTCCGGCTCGACGCGACTCCGCCGAGTGACGAACCGTCGGTGCGGCGCGGGCGGCTGCGGAAGCTGGCCGTGGACACGCGGCCGCTGCGGCACCCGTCCTACCGGCGGCTGTGGACCTCCAGCATCGTCACGGCCATGGGCAGCCAGATGACCGCGGTCGCCGTGCCGTTCCAGGTCTACCAGCTCACCGACTCCTCGGGCTGGGTCGGCATCGCCAGTTTCTGCGGGCTGCTTCCGCTCATCGTCTTCGGGCTGTGGGGCGGCGCGGTCGCGGACACCATGGACCGGCGCACGCTGATGCTGCTGACCAACACCGGCGTCGCGGCCTCGTCGATCGCGCTGTGGGTCCAGGCCGCCCTGCACGTCGACTCCATAGCCCTGCTGATCGGCCTGCTCATGGTCCAGCAGGCGATGTTCGGCATGAACTCGCCCGCGCGCCAGGCCACCATCCCGCGGCTCGTGCCGTCGGAGGAGCTGCCCGCGGCCAACGCGCTCGGCGGCACCGTCATGTCCGCCGGGTCGCTGATCGGGCCGATGGTCGGCGGCGCGCTGATCCCGATCACCGGGCTCTCCACGCTCTACCTGCTCGACGCGTGCGGCCTGACCGTCACGCTGTGGGCGGTGCTGCGGCTTCCGTCGCTGCCGCCGCTGGGGTCGGCGCCCAAGCGGGCCGGAGTCTCGCACATCACCGAGGGCTTCAAGGTCGGCCTGAACAACCGGCTGCTCGCCTGGTCCTTCGGCGTCGACCTGATCGCCATGACCTTCGGCATGCCGCGCGCCCTGTTCCCGCAGTTGGCCGATACCACCTTCGCCGGCCACTCGCTCGCGCTCGGCTGGCTCTACGCCGGCATCCCGCTCGGCTCGCTGCTCGGCGGGCTGCTGTCCGGGTCCTTCTCCCGGATGGCGCGGCACGGAATGCTGACGATCGTGGCCGTCGGGGCCTGGGGCGCGGCCATCATCGGCTTCGGCCTGTCCGGCAACGTCACCCTCGCCACGACCTTCCTCGCCCTCGGCGGCGCGGCCGACCTGATGTCGATGGTCTTCCGGCAATCGATCCTGCAGACCGTCGTCACCGACGAGCTCAAGGGACGGATGCAGGGCGTCTTCACGGTCGTCGTGGCCGGCGGGCCGCGGCTGGCCGACCTCGTGCACGGGATCGGGGGCGCGGCGATCGGCACCCGGGCCACGATCACGGGCGGTGGCGTGCTCGTCGTGCTCGGGATGATCGCCGTGGCCGTGTTCGTGCCGCAGTACCGGGACTACCGCGCCGAGATCTGACGGTCCCCGGTCCGCCGGCCGCGACGACGGCTGACCGCGGCGAGGACTGACCGCGGCGACGGCAGCCGCCACCACCTCTCCGCGACCCGTTCGCTCACTCGGCCGCTCGATCAGCGAAGCTCTTTCGTCACTCGACCAGGCGAACAGCCGTTTCCGCCGACACGCCCACCGGGAAGGCCCCAGGCGTCACGGAACAGGCCGTGCTTGTGGCTAGGATCGACGGGAAAGCTCACTCGGCGTCAGAAATCCCTCGCTCTGGGTGATCGCGCTCGACCGCCCCGCCCTCGCGCAGGCCGGTCAGCGCTCGCGGAAGGTTGCTACAGCTATGGGCATGTCGGTCGTCGGCCGGGACATCGCGGTGGATCTGGGTACCGCCAACACCTTGGTATACGTCCGGGGGCGGGGCATCGTGCTGAACGAGCCTTCCGTCGTCGCGGTCAACACGCACAACGGGGCCGTGCTGGCGGTGGGCGCCGAGGCCAAGAAGATGATGGGGCGCACCCCCGGCAACATCGTGGCCATCCGGCCGCTCAAGGACGGGGTGATCGCCGACTTCGAGATCGCCGAGCGGATGCTGCGCTACTTCATCCGCAAGGTCCATCCGCGCCGGCTGCTGGCCCAGCCGCGGGTGGTCATCTGCGTGCCCAGCGGCATCACCGGGGTGGAGCGGCGGGCGGTGGAGGACGCGGCGGACGCGGCCGGGGCCCGGCAGGTGCACCTGATCGAGGAGCCGATGGCGGCGGCGATCGGGGTGGGGCTGCCGATCCAGGAGGCCACCGGGAACATGGTGGTGGACATCGGCGGCGGCACCACCGAGGTCGCGGTCATCTCCTACGCCGGCATCGTGACCGCGAACTCGGTGCGGGTGGCCGGGGACGAGCTCGACAACGCGGTCATCCAGTACGCCAAGAAGGAGTACTCGATCCTGCTCGGCGACCGCACCGCCGAGGAGATCAAGCTGGCCATCGGCTCGGCCGACGAGACCGACAACGAGCTGCACGCCGAGGTGCGCGGCCGGGACCTGGTCTCCGGCCTCCCGAAGATCATCGTGCTCACCTCCACCGAGGTCCGCCGGGCCATAGAGGAGCCGGTGGCGCAGATCATCGACGCGGTGCGCGACACCCTGGACAAGTGCCCGCCGGAGCTGTCCGGCGACATCATGGACCGCGGCATCGTGCTGACCGGCGGCGGGGCCCTGCTGCGCGGCCTGGACCAGCGGCTGCGCCGGGAGACCGGGATGCCGGTGCTGGTCGCGGAGAACCCGCTGGACTCGGTCGTGCTCGGCTCCGGCCGCTGCGTGGAGGACTTCGACGCGCTCCAGCCGGTGCTCGGCACCGGAGTCCGCCGCTAGCCGGGGCGCCGAGCCCGCGGACCCCGCCGTACCTGACGAAGGACCTTGATTCATGCGAGACACCCGCCGCACCCGGCTCGGGCTCCTGGCGCTGCTGCTGGCCGGATTCGCGCTGATCACCGTGGACGCGCACGGGCGGCAGCCGGGCGAGCGGGGGCCGCTGGACCAGGCCAGGAACGTGGCCGCGGGCGTGTTCGGGCCGGTGGAGCGCACGGCGGACTCGGCCACCCGCTCTGTCGGCTCGCTGTTCGACGGCTGGGGGCACTCCACCGCCGACCTCACCCGGATCAAGAGCCTGCAGGCGCAGGTCTCCACGCTGCGCACCGAGGTGGAGACGGGCTCGCAGGACCGGGACCGGGCGGCCCAGCTGGACGCGCTGGAGAAGATCACCGCGATCGGCGGCCTGTCCACGGTGCCGGCCCGGCTGGTCGCGCTCGCGCCGACCCAGGACGGCAGCTGGACCGCGACCCTGGACGCGGGCAGCCGGGACGGGGTGGCGGTGGACCAGACCGTGATCACCGGCGACGGACTGGTCGGCCACGTGGCCGGCGTCGGGCCGCAGACCTGCACCGTGCTGCTGGCGGTGGACCCGGACTCCATCCTCGGCGTGCGGCTGGCCGGGTCGGGGCCGATCGGCACCGCGGTGGGCCAGGACCCGCACACGCTCAAGGTCCAGTTCTTCGATCCGCAGCTGAAGATCCCGGTCGGCACGCCGGTGCTCACCCTCGGCACGGCCGACGCGGCCACCAGCGTCCCGGGCGTCCCGGTCGGCACCGTCACCAAGGTGCTCGACACCCCGGGCCAGCTCACCCGGACCGCGCTGGTCTCCACCTACGTGGACGAGACCTCGGTGGACACGGTCGGCATCGTGACCCGGCCGGTGCGCAACGACCCGCGGGACACCATGCTGCCGGGGGCCCACTGATGCACGCCGTCTACCGGGCGCTGCTGGCGACCGCCGCGATCGCCCTGGCCCTCGCCTGCCAACTCAGCATCCTGCCGCATCTCGCGCTGCCCTACGCCGTGCCCGACCTCGTGCTGCTGACCGTGCTCGCGCTCGCCGCGGCGTGGGGTCCGAACCAGGGCGCGCTGGCCGGGTTCTGCGCCGGGCTGGCACTCGACCTGGTCCCGCCCTCGGTGACCGCGGCCGGCCGGCACGCCCTGGTGCTCACCCTGGTCGGCGCGCTGGCCGGGCACGCCGCGGCCGAGGCGCGGCGCTCCGCGCTGCGCACCAGCCTGCTCGCCGGGGCCTACGCCGGCGCGGCCACCCTGGCCAACGCCGTCCTCGGCAGCCTGGTCGGCACCGGCGGCACGCTGACCAGCCCGGGCCTGCTGCGCGGCGCCGGGGCCTGCGCGCTCTACACCGCGGTGGCCACGCCGCTGGTGCTGCCCGGCCTGACCGCGCTGGCCCGGCGGCACGAGGGGCGGCGCAGCGCGATCCTCGCGCCGGCGGGCAACGCCCTGGACCAGCCACAGCCGTCCACCCGCACGGTCGCCGAACTGTAACGAAAGACCTCCATCGGATCAGCCGACACGTCAAGCGATCAAGCAACGGAGCCCGCGATGCACCGACCGCACCGACTCGACGGGGCCCGCGCCCGCCTGGGCGTCGTCCAGCTCCTGGTGCTCGCCCTGCTGGCCACCCTCGGCGCCCGGATGTGGTACCTGCAGGTGCACTCCGGCGCCCAGTTCCAGGCCGCGGCCGCGGCCAACGACGAGCGCTCGGTGGCCACCGCGGCCGTGCGCGGGGACATCCTGGACGACCAGGGCCACCCGCTGGTGGACAACCGCAGCACGCTCGAGGCCACCGTCGATCCCAGCACCCTGCGCCTGCAGCCGAAGGGCGGCCAGGACGCGCTGAACCGGCTGGCCGCGCTGCTCGGCACGCCGGTGGCGCAGATCGAACAGAAGATCCGGCTGTGCACGCCCAAGGTCGCCCAGCCGTGCTGGGCCGGCTCGCCGTACCAGCCCGTGCCGGTCGCCGCCAACGTGCCCACGAACGTCGGGCTGGAGATCCTCGAGGAGCACGACAAGTTCCCCGGCATCACCGTCCAGCCGGCCGCCATCCGCACCTACCCGAAGCCGTTCGGGGTCAACGCGGCGCAGATGCTCGGCTATCTCTCGCCGGTCAGCCCGAACGAGCTGGCCGAACCCGGCAACGACTATCAGCCCACGGACATGGTCGGGCGCTCCGGGCTGGAGGAGGAGTACGACTCGCTGCTGCGCGGCCGCTCCGGCGTGGCCCAGGTGGCGGTGGACAACATGGGCCGGGCCGTGCGCACCGTCTCGCAGAGCGCGCCCCAGCCCGGCGACGACATCGTCACCACCCTCGACTCGCACGTCCAGGCGATCGCCGAGCAGCAGCTGGCGGCCGCGATCCAGAGCGCGCACGGCGTGTGGGACTCGGAGACCGGGCAGTTCGGCAAGGCCGACTCCGGCGCCGTGGTCGTGCTCGACGTGAACACCGGCGGCGTGGTGGCCATGGCCACCTACCCGAACTACGACCCGAACGTGTGGACCGGCGGCATCGACCCGAAGGCCTACGCCAAGCTGACCAGCACGGCCGCGGGCACCCCGCTGCTCGACCGGGGCTATCAGGGCATGTATCCGCCCGGCTCCACCTTCAAGGCGATCACCACCGCCGCCATGCTCCAGGACGGCTTCCCGGCCGACGGCACCTACGACTGCTCCACCTCGTTCGCCATCGGCAACCAGGTCTTCCACAACTTCGAGGGCGAGGCGTTCGGGCCCATCACGCTCAAGCAGGCGATCGAAGTCTCCTGCGACACCGTGTTCTACGGCGCGGCCTACAAGATGTGGGTGGCCGACGGCGGGAACAAGCCGGTGGCGCACCCGGCCGACCCGGTGCAGACCATGGCCGTGAACCTCGGCCTCGGCCACGACACCGGGATCGACCTGCCCGGCGAGTCTCCCGGCCTGATCCAGACCCGGCAGGAGAAGCTGGCGTCCTGGAAGGAGAACAAGGTCAACTGGTGCGCGCACGGCCAGAACGGCTACCCGGAGGTGGCGGCCACCGACCCGGAGCGGGCCGCCTACCTCAAGCAGATCGCCTACGAGAACTGCGAGGACGGCTACGCGTTCCTGCCCGGCGACGCCGTGCTCGAGGCGATCGGGCAGGGCGGGGTGGAGGTCACGCCGCTGCAGCTGGCCCGGGCCTACGCCACCATCGTCAACGGCGGCACCCTCTACCAGCCGCACCTGCTCCAGGCGGTGCTCAGCCCCGGCGGCAAGGTCCTGTCCACCTACAAGCCGAAGGTGGTGCGGCACGTCGCCATCACGCCGGCCGCCCGGCAGTTCGTGGTCAACGCGCTCGAGGGCGTGGCCCTGGAGGGCACCGCCTCCGGCGTCTACGGACCCTGGCCGCAGGGGCAGATCCCGGTGGGCGCCAAGACCGGCACCGCGGACGTCTACGGCCAGAACCCGACCTCGGTGTTCGCCTCGGTCGTGCCGGCCGACCACCCGCAGTACGCCATGGTCATGATGATCCCGCAGGGCGGCCAGGGCGCGCAGGTCTCCGGCCCGGCGGTGGAGAAGATCGAGGAGGCCATGTTCGGGGTGCAGGGCGGCGGCGCGGACCTGAAGGCGGCGCTGCTGCCGACCCCGCCGGTCCACCTGCCGGTGGTCAGCCCGGACGGACTGCTGCCGGTCAGCTACCCGTACCCGCAGGCGTGGCCGCCGGCCCCGCCCAAGCCCACCGCGCCGCCCACCCCGCCGTCCACGCCGCCGCCCGGCTCACCCGTGGTCCCGGCCCTGCCCGAGGCCAAGCCCAACGGCGGAGGGCAGTGATGATCATCGGCGAGACGGCCGGGGTGCCCCCGGTCCATACCGCGCAGTCGCTCGGCGACGCGCGGGTGGACCGAGCCCGGAGCGCGGTGCGGGCCGGCGGGGTGCTGCGGCGCTTCGACTGGCCGCTGTTCGGCTCGGCGGTGGCGCTCTCGCTGCTCGGCGCGGTCATGGTCTGGTCGGCCACCCGCGCCCGCACCGAACTGACCGGCGGGGACCCGCAGTACTTCCTCAAGCGGCACGTGCTGAACCTGGTGGTCGGCGTGGTGCTGGCCCTGGTGGTCAGCGCGCTCGACCACAAGCGCATCCGGGCTCTGACGCCGATCGTGTACGTGCTCTCCTTCGTCGGCCTGCTCGCCGTGCTCTCCCCGCTCGGCTCGGTGGTCAACGGCGCCCGGTCCTGGATCGAGCTCGGCGGCGGCTTCTCCATCCAGCCGGCCGAGTTCGCCAAGCTCGGCGTGGTGATGGCGCTCGCGCTGATCCTGGCCCACCGCCCGGCGGTGCGCGGCAGCCGGCTGATGATCGCCCAGGTCGAGGACCGGCGGATCGACGACACCCGGCCCGGCAACCCGCAGCTGCTGCTGGCGCTGGCCGCGGCCGCGCTGCCGATGGCCGTGATCACCCTGCTGCCGGACCTCGGCAGCACGATGGTGCTGGTGGCGATCACGGCCGGCCTGGTGGTCATCTCCGGGGTGCCGCTGCGCCGGCTGGCCGTGCTCGGCGTGGCGCTGGGGGCGGTGGGCTTCGCCGCGGTCAAGCTGCACCTGCTGGCCCAGCACCAGCTCAACCGGTTCGCCGCCTTCGCCGACCCGAACCTGGACCCGCAGGGCGTGGGCTACAACACCCACCAGGCGCGCCTGGCCATCGGCTCGGGCGGGGTGTTCGGGCAGGGGCTGTTCCACGGCACCCAGACCAACGGCCAGTTCGTGCCCGAGCAGCAGACCGACTTCGTCTTCACCGTGATCGGCGAGGAGCTCGGCCTGGCCGGCGGCCTGGTCGTGATCGGCCTGTTCGCGCTGCTGCTCTGGCGCGCCTGCGTGATCGCGCGACAGGCGAGCGAGCCGTTCCCGCTGCTGCTGGCCGGCGGCGTGGTGTGCTGGTTCGCCTTCCAGATGTTCGAGAACGTGGGGATGACGCTCGGGATCATGCCGGTCGCCGGCATCCCGCTGCCGTTCGTCTCCTACGGCGGTTCGTCCATGTTCGCCAACTTCATGGCGATCGGGCTGCTGGAGAACGTGCGGCTGCGCTCCACGGCGCGGTGACCTGCGGCGTTCATGCGCGGCCAGCTGGGCGGCTACCCTTGGCGCATGAGTACTGCGCCCTTCGACCGGGTCACCGGCCGCTCCGTCTGGCCCGACCTCGAGTCGCTGCTGCCGTCGGTCAAGAAGCCGATCCAGTACGTCGGCGGCGAGCTCAACTCCACGGTCAAGGAGTGGGACGTGTGCGACGTGCACTGGGCGCTGATGTACCCGGACGCGTACGAGGTGGGCCTGCCCAACCAGGGCGTCATGATCCTCTATGAGGTGCTCAACGAGCGCGAGGGCGTGCTGGCCGAGCGCACGTACTCGGTCTGGCCGGACCTCGAGGAGAAGATGCGCGCGGCCGGCGTGCCGCAGTTCACCGTGGACGGGCACCGGCCGGTCGGCGACTTCGACCTGTTCGGCGTCTCCTTCTCCACCGAACTCGGCTACACCAACATGCTCGCCGCGCTCGACCTGGCCGGCATCCCGCTGGAGGCGGCCGACCGCGGGCTGGAGCACCCGGTCGTGATCGCGGGCGGGCACGCGGCGTTCAACCCCGAGCCGATCGCCGACTTCATCGACGCGGCCGTGATCGGCGACGGCGAGCAAGCCGTGCTCACCATCACCGACCTCGTGCGCGCCTGGAAGCAGGAGGGCCGCCCGGGCGGCCGGGACGGGCTGCTGCTGCGCCTGGCCGCGACCGGCGGGGTGTACGTGCCGCGCTTCTACGACGTCGAGTACCTGGCCGACGGCCGGATCCAGCGGGTCGCCCCGAACCGCTCCGGCGTGCCGTGGCAGGTGGCCAAGCACACGGTGATGGACCTGGACGAGTGGCCCTACCCGAAGAAGCCGCTGGTGCCGCTGGCCGAGACGGTGCACGAGCGGATGAGCGTGGAGATCTTCCGCGGCTGCACCCGCGGCTGCCGGTTCTGCCAGGCCGGCATGATCACCCGGCCGGTGCGCGAGCGCTCGATCACCGGCATCGGCGAGATGGTCAAGGCGGGCCTGGAGGCCACCGGCTACGAGGAGGTCGGCCTGCTCTCGCTCTCCTCCGCCGACCACTCCGAGATCGCCGAGGTCTCCAAGGGCCTGGCCGACCGGTATGAGGGCACGAACACCTCGCTCTCGCTGCCCTCGACCCGGGTGGACGCGTTCAACATCGACCTGGCCAACGAGCTCTCCCGCAACGGCCGTCGCAGCGGCCTGACGTTCGCGCCGGAGGGCGGCTCGGAGCGGATGCGCCGTGTGATCAACAAGATGGTCTCCGAGGAGGACCTGATCCGCACCGTCACGGCGGCCTACTCGGCCGGGTGGCGGCAGGTGAAGCTGTACTTCATGTGCGGGCTGCCGACCGAGACCGACGAGGACGTGCTGCAGATCGCGGACATGGCCCGCAACGTGATCAAGGCCGGCCGCGAGGCCACCGGCTCCCGCGACATCCGCTGCACCGTCTCCATCGGCGGGTTCGTGCCCAAGCCGCACACCCCGTTCCAGTGGTGCGGGCAGCTCGGCGCGGACGAGACCGACGCGCGGCTGCGCAAGCTGCGCGACGTCATCCGGGCCGACAAGCAGTACGGCCGGGCCATCGGCTTCCGCTACCACGACGGCAAGCCGGGCCTCGTCGAGGGCCTGCTCTCCCGCGGGGACCGCCGCGTGGGCAAGGTCATCCGGGCCGTGTACGAGGACGGCGGCCGCTTCGACGGCTGGTCCGAGTTCTTCTCCTTCCAGCGCTGGATGGCCGCGGCCGAGCGCGCGCTGGCCGACGAGCCGGTGGACGTGGCCTGGTACACCACCCGCGAGCGCGACCAGATCGAGGTGCTGCCCTGGGACCACCTGGACTCGGGCCTGGACCGGGACTGGCTGTGGGAGGACTGGGAGGACGCGCTGCGCGAGACCGAGGTCGAGGACTGCCGCTGGACCCCGTGCTTCGACTGCGGCGTGTGTCCGCAGATGGGCACCGAGATCCAGGTCGGGCCGACCGGGAAGAAGCTGCTGCCGCTGAGCGTGGTCTGACGCGCGCGCCGGCCGCCGTTCGGCGCGGCCGGGTTCCGGTCGGCGCATTTGACCGGAACTTTGTGCTTCGTCACCAGGTCTGTTGCCCCGTACGCGGTTTCGCCGAGGCCTCGTGGCGGCCTAATCTGTCCGTATGACTGCAGGCGACACGACCGCGAACGCTTCCCGGACCGGCACGGCCGCGCCGGCGCGCGAGGACCGGCTCGAGACCATCCGGCCCCACCTGCCCAGGGAGTTCGCCGCCCGGCTGATCGAACAGCTCACCGTGGGCTCCCATCCCCAGGTGGTGGAGGTGGTCGCGCCGCTGACCGGCGAGACGATCGTGGACCTGCCGCAGTCCGGCCCGGGCGACGTGCGCCACGCCTTCGAGAAGGCCCGCGCGGCGCAGGCGGCCTGGGCCGCGCGTCCGGTGGGGGAGCGGGCGGCGGTGCTGCGCCGGCTGCACGACCTGATCCTGGACAACACCGAGCACCTGCTGAGCCTGCTGCAGGTGGAGACGGGCAAGACCCGGCTGCACGCGTACGAGGAGGTGGCCGTCTCGGCGTCCACCGCGCGGCACTACGCGCACGCGGCCGCGGGCTACCTCAAGGCGCGCCGCCGGCCGGGCGCGATCACGCTGCTGACCAAGACGGTGGAGTACCGCCACCCCAAGGGCGTGGTCGGGGTGATCACGCCGTGGAACTATCCGCTGGCGCTGGCCGCGATGGACATCCTGCCGGCCCTGGTCGCGGGCAACGGCGTGGTGCACAAGCCGGACAACCAGACCGCGCTCAGCGGGATCTACCTGCGGCAGCTGGCGGTGCAGGCCGGGATGCCGGCGGAGCTGTGGCAGATCGTCACCGGCGACGGCCCGGTGACCGGCCCGGCCGTGGTCGACCACGCCGACTACGTCGCCTTCACCGGCTCCACCCGCACCGGCCGGCAGGTGGCCCAGCAGGCGGCTGGCCGGCTGATCGGCTGCTCGCTCGAGCTAGGCGGTAAGAACGCGATGATCGTGTTCGACGACGCTGATCTGGACAAGACTGTGGCCGGGGCGATGCGGGCCTGCTTCACCTCGGCCGGGCAGCTGTGCATATCCATCGAGCGGATGTACGTGCACCACTCGATATACGACCAGTTCGTCGAGCGGTTCGTGACCGAGGTGAAGGCGCTCAAGCTGGGCTCCAAGCTGGACTTCGCCGCCGACATCGGCTCGCTGACCAACACCCGGCAGCTCGAGACGGTCACCCAGCACGTCGAGGACGCCCGGATCAAGGGCGCGAAGGTGCTGGCCGGCGGCCGGCGCCGGCCGGACGTCGGCCCGCTGTTCTACGAGCCGACGGTGCTGAGCGAGGTCGCGCCGGGCATGACCCTGTACGCCGAGGAGACCTTCGGCCCGGTGGTCTCGCTCTACCGGTTCGAGAACGAGGCCGAGGTGGTCAAGGCGGCCAACGACACCAGGTTCGGCCTGAGCGCCTCGATCTGGACCCGCGACTCCAAGCGCGCCACCGAGACCGCGCTGCGGCTGCACACCGGCATGGTCAACGTGAACGAGGGCTACGCCGCGGCCTTCGGCTCGGTCGCCGCGGCGGCCGGCGGCATGGGCGACTCCGGCCTCGGCCGGCGCTCCGGCGCGGACGGCCTGTGGCGCTACACCGAGATCCAGACCGTCGCCCGTCAGGCCCTGCTGCCGATCGGCCCGAGCCTGGGCATGTCCCCGGAGCGCTTCACCCGGGTGCTCGGCTCGGCGCTGCGCATCATCAAAACCCTGCGAATGAAGTAGCCGCCGTCGCGGCCGCGGCGCGGCGGGCCGGGAAACAGCCGGCGACGTACGGCCGACGTGCCGTCAGATCCCCCTCCCCGGGCCGCGAAAAGGCGCGCGCGCCCGGGGGGAAACGTAAAGGGAAGGTAATATCGGGCGTCCGACTACCGCTGTCCGCGGGTCGGGAAGTAGCTTGGTACCCGCGGGCGATACCGCGGTCGGCACCTCTGGGCGGAGTTGAAAGTCGGGGGGGCACCGGGCGGGGCGGAGGCTCGCAGTATTCTGCGACACGACGGGGCTGCCCTCGACGTGCTGCGCAGTCAACTCCATTCCTACGACGGGGAAAGGTGGCGTGTTACGTTGAGTTCCTCATTCGGAACAACAACCGATGAGATGGCCAAGGCGGCCCAGCAGGTTCAGCAGGTCTCCGAGAGCCTTCAGCAGCAGATGCGCTCGCTGATGAACAACCTCGAGCCGCTCGCCAGCACCTGGAAGGGCGACGCGTCCGCTGCCTTCCAGCAGCTGATGGAGCGCTTCAACGGCGACTCGCAGAAGCTCTCGACGGCGTTGGGCAACATCGCCAACGCGCTGGACTCGAACACCAAGAGCTACAACGCTTCCGAGACGGAGAACACCTCCGCGATCAGGAACATTCTCGGCGGCCTGACCTGATTCGTCTCGGCGCGCCGATGCGCGCCGAAGCGGACGCTTTCGACAGCCGTCCGCAGTTGCTACTTTCACGAGGGGAGAAGATCCATGGCTCAAATCGCCGTTACATTCGAGGCGTTGGCGAACGCCGAGCAGCAGATCAACCAGTGCGCCAGCCAGCTCACCCAGCAGCTCGACGAGCTGCGCCAGATGCTCCAGCCGCTGGTGTCCTCCTGGACCGGTCAGGCGATGGAGAACTACCAGGTGCAGCAGCAGGCCTGGACCCAGGCCCAGCAGGACGCCCTGCAGGTGCTCCAGGGCATCGGCCGCGTGGTCGGCGCCGCGCACGACGCCTACCAGTCCACTGAGAAGTCGAACGCCGCGGCCTGGAACTGAGTCGCGTCGCACGCACCGCCGCGCCGGTGTGCGGAGGGAGCGGGAGGGGCGAGGAGTCCGTCGTCCGTTCCCGTCATCCGCAAGGCGGCGCGACACGAGGGCCCGAGCGGCCCTCTGCTAAGGTCGAGCCATGAGTTCTCGCGCCCGGCGATTTAGCTATGGCCACCGGATCGTTCCGGCCGGCCTGGTCGTCGTCGAGCGCTGAGACACAGCCGACAGACCTTACGGCGCCCCCGGACCGATCCCGGTCCGGGGGCGCCGAGCTTTTGCGCGCAGCGCCCCTCGCCGCCGGATCCTCCCGCGCCCGAGACGAGGAGCGAGACCCATGAGCAGCATCTCCGACACCACGCCCCAACCGGCCGCGAAGACACAGGCCGCCGCGCAGACAGTGATCGCGGCGGAGGCAGAGACAGCGGCGTCGCCCGCGGAGGCCACCCCGCTCGGCGTACGCGGCGGGCGCGAACAGATCGACGCGATCGACGCCGAACTCATCGCGCTCATCCAGCGCCGGACGGCCGTCTCCGCCGAGATCCAGGCCTCCCGCATCGCCGAAGGCGGCCGGCGCTTCGACCTGCGCCGGGAGACGGACGTCATCAGCCGCTACACCCGCGCCCTCGGCCGCCCCGGCCGGGACGTCGCCATGGCGCTGCTGGAGCTCGGCCGCGGTCGGCTGTGACGGTCGTGGCGATACCGTCGGCGCCACCGCCACCGCCACCGCCACCGCCACCGCCACCGCCACCGGCGCGCGGCGCACGGCCGCGTCACCTCCGGTGCGATCGGCGGCTGCAACCTGCTCCGCCGTGCAACACGTCCCGCGTAACCGGAAGTCCGCTCAGTCGTTGTCCCCCGTGAATGGATCCGGAGCGATCGGCTCGGGTCAGGCGCTTCCGGTCGCCGGCCCGGCTGTGGGACCTCGCCCCGGCACGCGTCGCGCGGGCGGTCGTTCGCCCGCCACTGCCATTCGGACCTTCACCCCGCCGCCGCTCAGCGCGGGGTGAAGGCTTTCGTCCCGCGGCCGCCGCGTCCACCCGTGGACAGCGCGGAACGGGGGCAAGCTGCGCGGGGCCGTAGAATCGAATCATCATGGATACGGACGCCACCACCCCCCTGGTCCTCGTCGTCGACTTCGGCGCGCAGTACGCCCAGCTCATCGCCCGCCGCGTCCGCGAGGCGCGCGTGTACAGCGAGATCGTGCCGCACACCGCGACGGTCGAGGAGATCCTCGAGCGCAAGCCGGCCGCGATCATCCTCTCCGGCGGGCCGTCCTCGGTCTACGCCGAGGGCGCCCCGAACGTGGGGGCGGAGCTGTTCGAGTCCGGCGTGCCCACCTTCGGCATGTGCTACGGGTTCCAGGCCATGGCCCGCGCGCTCGGCGGGACGGTGGACCACACCGACGGCCGCGAGTACGGGCGCACCGCGCTCTCCGTCGCGGACACCGGCTCGACCCTGTTCGCCGGGTCGCCGGACGCCCAGATCGTCTGGATGTCGCACGGCGACGCCGTGGTGGCCGCGCCGGCCGGGTTCAGCGTCACCGCGTCGACCGCGGGCACGCCGGTGGCGGCGTTCGAGGACGACGCGCGGCGGCTCTACGGCGTCCAGCACCACCCCGAGGTCATGCACTCGGAGTTCGGCCAGCGGATGCTGGAGAACTTCCTCTACCAGGGCGCCGGCATCACCCCGACCTGGACCATGTCGAACGTGGTCGAGGAGCAGGTGGCCCTCGTCCGCGAGCAGGTGGGCAGCCGCCGGGTGATCTGCGGGCTGTCCGGCGGCGTGGACTCCGCGGTCGCCGCGGCCCTGGTCCAGCGCGCCGTCGGGGACCAGCTGACCTGCGTCTTCGTCGACCACGGCCTGCTGCGCAAGGGCGAGGCCGAGCAGGTCGAGCGCGACTTCGTGGCGGCCACCGGCGTGGCGCTCAAGGTCGTCGACGCCCGCGAGCGCTTCCTCAAGGCGCTGGCCGGGGTGTCCGACCCGGAGGCCAAGCGCAAGATCATCGGCGCCGAGTTCATCCGGGTCTTCGAGCAGGCCGAGCGCGAGCTGCTGGCCGACGCCGCGGCCGAGGGCGAGCCGATCGAGTTCCTGGTGCAGGGCACGCTCTACCCGGACGTGGTGGAGTCCGGCGGCGGCACCGGCACCGCGAACATCAAGTCCCACCACAACGTCGGCGGGCTGCCCGAGGACCTGCGGTTCAAGCTGGTCGAGCCGCTGCGCAAGCTGTTCAAGGACGAGGTGCGCAAGGTCGGCGAGGAGCTCGGTCTGCCGCACGAGATCGTCTGGCGCCAGCCGTTCCCGGGCCCGGGCCTCGGCATCCGCATCGTCGGCGAGGTCACCGAGGACCGGCTCGAGCTGCTGCGCGAGGCCGACGCGATCGCCCGCGAGGAGCTGACCGCGGCCGGGCTGGACCGGGAGATCTGGCAGTGCCCGGTGGTGCTGCTGGCGGACGTGCGCTCGGTCGGCGTGCAGGGCGACGGGCGCACCTACGGACACCCGATCGTGCTGCGCCCGGTCTCCTCCGAGGACGCGATGACGGCGGACTGGACCCGGCTGCCCTACGAGGTGCTCAGCCGGATCTCCACCCGCATCACCAACGAGGTGCGCGAGGTCAACCGGGTGGTGCTGGACGTCACCTCCAAGCCCCCGGCCACCATCGAGTGGGAGTAGCCGGCCCGCCCGGGGCGGCCGCGGCCGCCCCCGGCGAGTTCGAGGACGAAGATCCCGACCGGATTGTCTAGCTCTGGTAACGAAAACTTCGACACGGCGGCGACGCTCCCGGCGCGCCGCCGACCCGGGTGTAGCATCGCAACACCCTCAGGGGTAGTGCGCCTTTACCAACGCAGTGCAACTCTCGGTGTCGGAGGGAATCTCGGTGTCCCAGGGCCCGGACTGCCATGGCAGTGCCCGCCAGGAGTACGAACGGGAACTGGCCGAATTCGCCGCCCGCTGCCGGGAATTCGCGCAGAACGAAGGGGTGCCGGCCGCGCTCTCGCATTCCGAGAGCGGTTCACGGCAGTGGATATCCGACGAGCTGACCCGGCGCGCGCAGCGGCTGGCCGCGGCCGCCCGGGCGGAGAACTCGGCCTGGCTCGCCCTCGTCGGCAAGCAGGCCATGCGCGGCAGCTGGGGCCTGTTCGGCCTGGTCGCGCTGATCGATCTGGCCACCGCGCCGCTCGCCGCCGGCTGGACCCTGCCGCGCACCGCCGTGCTCTTCGCCTTCGCCGCCTTCGGCCTGCTGGTGACCAGCCTCAGCCTGGTGCACAGCGAGCTCGGCGGAGTGCTGTGCTTCATGGTGGGGGCGGACGGGCGGCTCTCCCCGGCCAAGGCCCTCGGCCTGCTCTGGGGCGCGGCGCTGAGCACCGCCCTGGTCTACTTCGCGGTGGAGGACTTCGCCGCCGCCACCTCGGCCGAGCGGGCCGAGGTCAACGCGGCGATCTCGCATCCGCGCTGGGAGTATCTGGCCCTGCTGGCCGCGCCGGTGCTGGTGTCCATCGTGACCAACGCGGTGGCGGCGAGCCGGATGCGCCGCCGTGCGATGCCCTATCTGCCCGGCCAGCGCTCGCAGCTGCGCGACCTGGCGCTGGACGAGACCGGCCTCGGCTCGCTCGCCTCGGCGGTCTGGCTGCCCTCGTACCTCGCCGCGGTGCTGTTCCTGGTCGCCGGCCTGGCGAAGAACCCTTACGCGCTCCCGCAGCTGCCGAGCACCGTGGTGTGGATCTCACTCGGCTCGGCCGTGCTGTTCGCCGCGGTGCGCCTGGTCGAGGCCCGCGGCCCGGTCGTGGTCTCGGTGGTCCGGGTGCGCCCGCCCGGCGGGCTGGACGGCCCGGTCCGGCAGGGCGACGAGATCGAGATCAGGGGCCTGGGATTCGTGCCGCCGGCCGCGGCCGCCCCGGACCAGCTGGCCCGGATAGCCGTGAAGCTGGGCCCGATCCACATCCACGTCCCGCTGGTGCCGGGCGCGGAGGGCGGGTTCAGCAACCCGACCGACACCTCGGTCACCGTGCCGATCCCGCCGGACGTCGACCCCGGCCCGTGGACGGTGCGCGTGGTCACCGCCTCCGGGCTGGAGACCGAGGACTACGCCCTCGACATCGCCGCGGCCGAGGACTGAGCGCCCGCCCGCGGCCTCAGCGCCGGCGCCGGGTCAGCAGGCCGACCACGGCGGTCAACCCGAGGCCCAGCACCAGCAGCGAGAAGGCCCAGCGCGCTCCGACCGTGACGTGGCCGCCGCTCGAGAGCAGGTAGACCAGGCCGATCGCGATGAAGACGAGTCCGGCCAGGATCGACGCGGCATCCGGCTTGATTCTCATTGCCCCTCCTCCACGTTCACGTCGCCGCACCCCACGTCGATCACCAGCACGATCGTGCCCTGCGGATGCGCGGCGCGGGTCGGCATGTCAAAGCTCTCATTCACGTTCCAGCGGCTGGTGTTCACCGTGTCGCCGGTGTTCACCGTCTCGCCGGCGGCGTCCAGGCTGCCGACGCCGTCGTGCGCCTGTACCCGCACGTCGACGGACGGCGGCAGGACCACGTCCAGGTCGCCGATCCCGATCTGGGCCTTGACCTGCAGGGTCCGGCCCGCTCCGGGCGCGGCGTGGCTCAGGTCCAGCGACCCGTCGCCGATGCCGATCTGGTAGAGCGCACGCACGTCCGCGGCGGACGCGGGCGCCCAGTCGGCGTCGCCGACGGTGCCGTGCAGCGGGACGCCCACCGCGGTCAGCAGGATCAACGGGATCGCGAGCACCAGGCCGATCGGCACCAGCCCGGTCGTCTTGCCGAACAGCCCGCCGATCACCATGCCCGCGCCGAGCAGCAGCAGGACCAGCGCCCCGCCGGAGAGCCAGTTCAGGCTGATCACGCCGGCCGCGTTGAGCACGCCGAGGCTGCCCGAGACGGCCAGCAGGCTCGCCAGTACCAGCCCGCCGTAGCCGCGCCGCCGGCTGCGCACCGGCCGCGTGTTCTCGGCCTCGGCGAGGCCGACGTCCGGGCCGGTGCCGAAGGACGGCGCGGCGGCGGTGTACGCGGCGTAGTGCGGCGGGACCTCGTCCCGCGGCTCGGCGCTCTCCTCGGCCGCTTCGTCAGGCCCCTGCGTCTGCTCGCGTTCGGCCTCGGCGCCCTCCTCGGCCTCCGCGACCGGCTGCTGCCACCAGGTCGGCGGCCGCTGCGGCAGCCCGAAGGTGACGTAGCGCCCCAGCTTGATGTCGCCGCGCCACAGCAGCACGGCGAAGACCGCGCCGGCGATCAGCCACATCGGCCACATGCCGCTCAATCCGTTGCTCAGCGCCGAGACCGCGGCGATCACGCCGAGCCCCAGGCCGACCGCCATCAGCGCGGCCATCCACGGGTTGTTCCCCGTCAGCATCCGGTGCGCCTCCGACTGCTCCGCCCCCTCCTGCGGCACGAACAACCACGCCGCGGCGTACGCCAGCAGGCCGAGGCCGCCGACGAACGAGAAGACCACGAACAGAATGCGGAAGATCACCGGGTCGGTGCCCAGGTGCCGGCCCAGTCCGCCGCACACCCCCGCCACGGCCTTGGACCGCCGGTCGCGGCGCAACGGGCCGCGCGGGTTCGCCCCGCCGTATGTCCTCGGTTCGCTCATGTTCCCAACGATCGCAGCCGACGCGCCCGCGCCACCATCGGGCACCGCCCGGATTCGACCCTGAACCGGCCGGCCCCGGATCTCAGGGTAGGTCTCGGGGTCGGCCCCCGATGACCGCCGGGCACAAGGCGTGTGACCATGTGACGGTGATGCCACCCCTGCCCGAGGACACCCCCCGCCTGTGCCGGTCCGCCCGCGGCCGCCTGGCCGGCGGAATCGCCCGCGGCCTCGCCGTGCACCTGGGCGTCAGCGTGTGGCTGCTGCGCGCGCTCTTCCTGGAGTACACCTGGATCGGCGGGCTCGGCGCGTTCGCCTACGGGCTGTTCTGGCTGCTGGTGCCGCTGCGCCCGATACCGCAGTCCGAGCACGCCGCGCCGCGTCCGGGCGTGCGCAAACTGCTGCTGATCATGTTCGGCGTCGGCCTGCTGGTGCTCTTCGGGCTGTCGCCGATCCAGATCCCGCGGGACTGGCACACGATCCTGCCGCTGATCGCGGTCGGCCTGGGCTTGGCGGTGCTGTGGCGCCAGGCCGACGACGCCCAGCGCGCGGACACCGAGTCGGACTCGCGCTGGATGTCGCGCGGCAACCACCTGGCCCGCTCCGGCCTCGGCGCCGCGGTGGCGCTCGGCGGCCTGCTGGCGTTGACGAAGACGCACACGAGCTGGACCGAGGCGGGCCGGACGCTGCTGGCGGCGCTCGCGCTGCTGGTGGGCGCGGGACTGATCGGCCTGCCGTTCTTCCTCAGGGTCCTGCGGGACCTGGCCCAGGAGCGGACCGAGCGGGCCCGGTCCCAGGAGCGGGCCGAGGTGGCGGCGATGATGCACGACTCGGTGCTGCACACGCTGACCCTGATCCAGCGCCACCACGACGATCCCGGCCAGGTGGCGCGGCTGGCCCGGGCGCAGGAGCGCGAGCTGCGCGACTGGCTCTACGGCGAGCGCAAGACGGCGGCGGAGAGCTTCGCCGAGGCTCTGCGCGGCGCGGCCGCCGAGGTGGAGGACCGCCACGGCGTGCGCCTGGACCTGGTCACCGTGGGCGACGCGGCCGTGGACGCCCAGCTCGAGGCGTGCGTCGCCGCGTCGCGGGAGGCTATGGTCAATGCGGCGAAATACGCCGCCGAGGCGGCGATATCCGTGTACGCGGAGGTGGCGGAGGACCGGGTCGAGGTGTTCGTCAAGGACCGCGGCCAGGGCTTCGACCTCGACGGGGTGGCGCCGGACCGGATGGGCGTGCGCGAATCCATCCTCGGCCGGATGCGCCGGCACGGCGGCAAGGCCGAGATCCGCACCGCGCCCGGCGAAGGCACCGAAGTGCGGCTGACCGCGCGCCGGGCGACGGCCGGCGCGCGGCGCGGCGAGTCAGTGGAACCCGAGCAGGAAGAAGAAGTCCACAGTGGAGAACGCGGTGAACCCGAGTACGGCTGAGGCGGTGGCGCGGCACGACGCCGCCTCGCGCGCGATCCGCGTGGTACTGGTGGACGATCACAAGCTGTTCCGCACCGGTGTGCGGGCCGAACTCGACGAGGCCGGCAGCG
This sequence comes from Actinospica robiniae DSM 44927, assembly GCF_000504285.1. Taxonomy (NCBI): domain Bacteria; kingdom Bacillati; phylum Actinomycetota; class Actinomycetes; order Catenulisporales; family Actinospicaceae; genus Actinospica; species Actinospica robiniae. The sequence goes on from NZ_KI632511.1 coordinate 6,968,988, forward strand.
GCGTGGTCGAAGTGGTGGGCGAGGCGCCGGACGCGCCGAGCGCGGTGGCCGTGATCGCGCAGGTGCGCCCCGAAGTCGTCCTGCTCGACGTCCACCTTCCCGGCGGCGGCGGCATCGAGGTGCTGCGACGCTGCCTCGCCCGCGGCGGCAGCGGGAGCGGCGGAGCCGGCGTGGGGCAGGCCCCTGATACCCGCTTCCTCGCGCTCTCGGTCTCCGACACGGCCGAGGACGTCATCGGCGTCATCCGGGCCGGCGCCCGCGGCTACGTGACGAAGTCGATCTCCGGTGCGGACCTGGTGGACGCGATCCGGCGCGTGGCCGACGGCGACGCCGTGTTCTCACCGAAGCTCGCCGGCTTCGTCCTCGATGCGTTCTCCGGCGCCGCCCCCGCGCCCGCGTCGGTGGACGAAGAACTCGACCGGCTGACCGCCCGCGAGCGCGAGGTGCTCCGGCTGATCGCGCGCGGCTACGCCTACAAGGAGATCGCGCGCGAGCTCGTCATCTCGATCAAGACCGTGGAGACGCACGTCTCCTCGGTGCTGCGCAAGCTCCAGCTCTCGAACCGCTACGAGCTCTCGCGCTGGGCCAACGACCGGCGCCTGTAGCCGCGCTCCAGTAGCGTTCAGCTTCATTCTATTGCAACGGTCGCAGCAGTCTTCGTTGCATTGATTCTTCTCCGGTTGCAATGATTTATGCAGTATGAGCTGTATGGATGACTCCACTGTGCAACGAACTAGTTGCCGGATCATGAAAAGCAACGTAGCGTTTCTGTTGTCGGAAACAACATCGAAGCAACCGGAGATCCTCATGCAGAAGTTCGAGACCCCCGCCCCGATCCTCGCCGTGCTGCAGATCCCGGCCGGACGGGTGCGATTCGTCGCCGCGGACCGCGGGGACACCATCGTCGAGGTGCGGCCGGCCGACCCGGCCAAGGGCCGCGATGTGCAGACCGCCGCGCGCACCACCGTCGCCTACGCGGACGGCGTGCTGCGGATCGAGGCCGCCAAGGCCAAGAACCAGCTCTTCGGTCCCGGGTCGGTGGAGGTCACCGTCCAGCTGCCGGCCGGGTCCGGTGTCCAGGGCAAGGCCGCCTGCTCGGAGCTGCGCTGCGTCGGACGGCTCGGCGACGTGGCCTTCTCGGGCGCCTACCGGCAGATCAAGATCGACGAGGCCGCGAGCGCCCGCATCACCGCCGTCGACGGCGACGTCGAGGTCGGCCGGCTCTCCGGGGCGGCCGAGATCAGCACCGCGCGCGGCGAGATCCGGATCGGTCGCTGATCCGGCCGGGAAACAGCATTCTGCTGATAAGAACCCTGACTGAGGAGAAGGTGGAAGAGATGACGAACGGCGAGCACGCCTCCTGGTCCGGCCTGGTGCCGGTGGACGACACCTCCCTGGCGGTCACCGACGGCGGCGGCCCCGGCATCCCGGTGCTCTACCTCAACGGCCAGTTCGCCACCCAGGGCTACTGGCGGCGGGTCATCGCCGATCTGGGCGGCGACTGGCGGCACATCACCTTCGACGAGCGGGCGCGCGGCCGGAAGTCGGGGCGCTCGGCGGACTACTCCTTCGAGGCCGCGGTCCGCGACGTCGACGCGGTGCTCGCGGCCCGGGGCGTGGAGCGGGCCGTGCTGGTGGGCTGGTCCTACGGCGCGGTCGTGGCGGCGCACTGGGCCGAGCGCAACCCGGCGCGCACCCTCGGCGCGGTGCTGGTCGACGGGGCCTTCCCGTACGACTGGCTGGACGAGGCGATGGAGGCGCGGATCCGCAAGCTGTTCCGGCGGATCGGCTGGTTCACCCCGCTGCTGCGCCCGACCGGCATCACGCCGCGGATGACCGCGGCCGAGCAGGCCGAGTCGAACATCGAGCTCGGCCGGCTCTCCCGGGCGAGCGAGCTCGGCCCGGTGCTGGACCGCATCAGCGTGCCGACCCGGTACGTGGTCGCCTCCGGCACGTCCTTCGGCAGCCGCGGCGACGAGCAGGAGCAGATCCGGTCCGGGCTCGAGGCGGCGACCGCGGGCAACGGCAACATCCGGATCAGCGCGAAGGTCGAGAGCAACCACGGCGCGATCCTGCGCAAGGAGTTCCCGGCGATCGCCGCGGCGGTCCGGGAGGTCGCCGGACAGTGAGGACACGGCAAGAGCCCGCTCGGAGCCCCGACCGCCCGCGGCCGGGGCTCAGCCGCGTCCCCAGAACGGCGGCGTGGTGAACAGCGAGCGGCGGTAACGGAGGGTCAGATGCATGCGGTTGCCGTAGTGCACGGCGCCCACCGCGAGTCCCATGGGCAGCGGGGCGGGCGGGGCGTACCACAGCGCGCCGGTGCGCACGGCCCCGAACCACAGCGGCGGGGCGCTGCCGACGTGGGCCAGCATCGTGGTGTCCACCCGCGAGGCGGTGCGCCGGTCGGCCGGGCGTTTCAGGGCTTTGCGCACACCGAAGGGGGCCCACGGCTCGGCGAAGGCCCGGGCGACCCGGTCCGCCTCGGCCGCCTCCCGGCGCAGGTGCTTGGTCTGCGCGGACACCGACGCCAGCGGGTTTCCGGCCACCTCGGTCAGGTCCAGCACCACGGTGCCGTAACCGGCCCGGTTGCCCAGGCTCAGGTGCTTCTCCTCGGGGCCGCGGTGGTCGATCGGGACGGTCACCCGCACCTGGCCCCAGGCCTTGCCGAGTGAGGCGTTCCACTCGAAGATCGCCCGCGCCACCTCCGTCAGCAGCGCGTCCTCCTCGGTGGCCTCGGCGTAGTACGACGCGGCGTTGGTCAGGTCGCGCAGGTCCATCGCCACGTGCCGGAACCGGTAGCCGGTGGTGGGCGCGCCCTCGTCCTGCGCGGTGCGGCCGGGCTCGATCCGCAGCGGCGGGCCCTGCGAGCGCGGCGGCCGGGCGGCGCCGGCCGAGGAGGGGCGCACCGGGGGCGCGGGGGCGTGCGGCGGGCCGCCCGAGTACGCCGACGCTATCGCCTGGAGCAGACCCATCGTCGCGAACGCGTCGAACCGGGCGTGGTGGGCCGCCAGAATCAGATTCGTGATGCGGCCCTGGGGCATGACGTGCAGGCGGAAGAGCGGTCCCGTACGCATGGGCAGGGTGGCGGCGAAAATCTCCTCCCGCGCGTCGCCGAGCTCGCGGCGCCCGGCGACGGTACGTTCCACTACAGGGTCGGTCTCGGCGCGGTCGGGCACGGCCCACTGGGACCACAGGCGCAAGGGGGAGGTGGTGGCGATTCTCGCGCGGGCGGAGGGCTCGGCCTCGAGCACCGCGGAGACCGCCGCGCGCAGTCGGGGCATCTCGAGCTTTCCGGCCAGAGCCGCCTCCACATAGTGCAGATTCGGCTCGTCGGGGCGCTCGGTGAGCAGGTGGATCTCGTCGACTGCGGAGCAGGCTTCGGTGTGCACGACGTCCCATCTTCGGCTGACCACGATGCCGTCAAGCTGAGACCAGATTGTAGCCGGGAGCCGGAGCGGGTGGCGTTGGTGAGGTAGGCTCACTTATGCTGGGGTGGCTGAAACGAACCTGAAGGGGAGCAGTGTGGCGAAGAGTACGGAAACGGACGGCCGCGGCGGCATAGATCCCGGCGGGGCGAAGGCGGGCGGGGACCGGGCCGGCGACGGGGGCGACGGCTGGCTGCGGCGCCTGCTCGGCTACGTCGTGCACTACCGCAAGCTCGTCCTGATCGCCTCGGGCTGTTCCATAGCCATCGCCGGCATCGGCGTCGTGGTGCCGCTGGTGCAGCGCACCATCATCGACGGCGTCATCCTGCACGGGAACCAGCCGGTGCTGCCCTGGGCCTGCGCCCTGATCGGCATAGCCCTGCTCAACTTCCTCGTCTCGCGCACCCGCCGCTATCTCGGCGGCGCCATCGGCATCGAGGTGCAGACCGACCTGCGCCGGGACGTGTTCGACTCGCTCAGCCGGCTCGACGGGCGCGGCCAGGACAGCCTGGAGACCGGGCAGATCGTCTCCCGCTCCTCCTCCGACATCGGCATGGTCTCCCAGCTGATCGGCATGGGCCCGATGCTGGCCGGCACCATCCTGCTCTTCGTCAGCTCGCTGATCGCGATGCTCTTCCTCTCGCCCGAGCTCACCCTGGTCGGCCTGGCCGTGGCCCCGCTGCTGCTCGCGGTCAACACGCTCGCCCGGCGCAAGCTGTTCCCGGCCACCTGGGACGCCCAGCAGAAGACCGGCGCGCTGGCCGGGGTGGTCGAGGCCGCGGTCACCGGCGTGCGCGTGGTCAAGGGCTTCGGCCAGGAGGCGCAGGAGGTCGACAAGCTCGACCGGGCCGCGAGCACCCTGTTCGGCGCCCGCCTGCGCTCGGTCCGGCTGACCGCGCGGTACAACCCCACCCTCAGCGCCATCCCCACCCTCGGCCAGCTCGGCATCCTCGCCTTCGGCGGCTGGATGGCGCTGCACGGCGAGATCAGCATCGGCACCTTCTTCGCCTTCTCCAGCTACCTGGCCTCGTTCGTCGGCCCGGTCCGGATGCTCTCCACCCTGATCACCTTCGGCCAGCAGGTGCGCGCCAGCGCCGTGCGGGTGTTCGAGGTGATCGACTCCAAGCCGGACATCACCGACCAGCCCGGCGCGCCCGACCTCGAGCGCGAGGCGCTGGACGTGGAGTTCGCCGACGTCACCTTCGGCTACCTGGCCTCCCAGCCGGTGCTGCGCGGCTTCGACCTGACCGTGCGGCACGGTGAGACCATGGCCGTGATCGGCACCTCCGGCTCCGGCAAGTCCACCCTGGCCATGCTGCTGCCCCGGTTCTACGACCCGCAGGGCGGCGCCGTCCGGATCGGCGGGCACGACCTGCGCGAGGTCACCACCGAGTCGGTGCGCGGCTCCATCGGCCTGGTGATGGAGGAGGCCTTCCTCTTCTCCGACAGCGTGCGCGCGAACATCGCCTACGGCGCGCCCCACGCGACCGAGGAGCAGGTGCGCGCCGCCGCCCGCGCGGCCGAGGCGGAGAGGTTCATCGAGGAACTGCCGCAGGGCTATGACACGGTCGTCGGCGAGCAGGGCCTGACCCTCTCCGGCGGCCAGCGCCAGCGCGTCGCCCTGGCCCGCGCGCTGCTGACCGACCCGCAGATCCTGCTGCTCGACGACGCCACCTCGGCCGTGGACGCGGCCACCGAGGCCGAGATCCACGCCACGCTTCACCGGGTGATGCGCGATCGCACGACGCTGCTGATCGCGCACCGCCGCTCCACCCTGCAGCTGGCCGACCGGATCGCGGTGCTGGACAAGGGAAAGCTCGTCGCCGTCGGCACCGCCGAGGAGCTGGAGCGCGACTGCGCCCTCTACCGGCTGCTGCTGTCCGGCCCGGGCGACGACGCCGAGGGCGTGGACGCCGGCGAGCTGCCGGTGGACAACGCGCTCGAGCAGATCAACGGCGTCACCCCGTCGCTGTGGGACCGCTCGAAGCTGCCCGCCGCGCGCAGTTCCGCCGCCGCCGCGGCCGCCGCGGCCAACCGGGTGCCCACCGGCGGAGGCGGCGGCTTCGGCGGCGGACGCGGCATGATCAGCGCCGTGCCGGCCACCCCGGAACTGCTCGCCCGGGTCGACGCGCTGCCCCCGGCCGACGACCGGCCGCGGGTGGACAGGGGCGAGGCGACCCGCGAGGACTACGGGTTCTCGCTCAGCCGGCTGCTGCGGCCGTTCCTGGCGCTGCTCGTCTTCGGGCTCGTCCTCGAGGCGGCCGACGCGCTGGCCAGCCTGACCATCCCGGCGCTGCTGCGCACCGCCGTGGACAGGGGCATCGAGGGCGCCGCGTTCCACGTGCTGCTGGCCATGGCCGGGATCGGGCTCGCGGTCGTGCTCGCCGACTGGGTGATCGAGTCGGTGCAGACCAGGATCACCGGGCGCACCGGCGAGCGGCTGCTCTACACGCTGCGGATGAAGACCTTCGCGCACCTGCAGCGGCTCGGCCTTGACTACTACGAGAAGGAGATGGGAGGCCGGTTGATGACGCGGATGACCACGGACATCGACGCGCTCTCCTCCTTCCTGCAGAACGGCGTGTCCACCGCGGTCGTCTCGGTGCTCACCTTCGTCGGCATCGCCGGCGCGCTGGTGGTGGTCGACTGGCGGATGTCGCTGGTCGTCTTCGCGGTCATGCCGGTGCTGCTGGTGGCCACCATCATCTTCAAGCGCCGCTCCTCCCAGGCCTACAACGAGGCGCGCGACCGGATCAGCGCGGTCAACGCCGACCTGCAGGAGAACGTCGCGGGCATGCGCGTGACCCAGGCGTTCCGGCGAGAGGGGGTCAACCGCGACCGCTACGCCGGCAAGACCGACGCCTACCGCCGGTCCCGGCTGCGCGCGCAGCGCTACATCGCCACCTACTTCCCGTTCGTGCAGCTGCTCGCGGACCTGACCGCGGCCTTCGCGATCGCCTACGGCGCGCACCTGATCCACACCGGCGTGCTCTCCGCGGGCGCGCTGATCGCCTACCTGCTCTACGTCGACATGTTCTTCGCGCCGGTGCAGAGCCTGTCCCAGGTCTTCGACAGCTACCAGCAGGCCGCCGTCGGCCTGCGCCGCATCAGGGAACTGCTTCACACCCGGACCAACACCCCGGTGGCCGAGAGGCCCAAGCAGGTCAGCGGCCTGACCGGGCTGATCGAGTTCAAGGACCTGCGCTTCGGCTACACCGCCGACGCGAAGCCGGCCCTCGGCGGCGCCGACGGCGCGGGCGTCAACGTGGTGATCGACCCGGGCACGACCGTCGCCCTGGTCGGGGAGACCGGCGCGGGCAAGTCCACGCTGGTGAAGATGGTGGCCCGGTTCTACGACCCGACCGCCGGCGCGGTGCTGGTGGACGGGGTGGACCTGCGCGGGTACGACCTGAGCGGCTACCGCAACCGGCTGGGCGTGGTGCCGCAGGAGGCGTACCTGTTCCCGGGCACGGTGGCCGAGGCCATCGCGTACGGCCGGCCGGAGGCCTCGGACGCCGAGATCGAGGCGGCCGCCCGCGCCGTCGGCGCGCACGAGATGGTGGCCCGGCTCTCCGACGGCTACCTGCACCAGGTCGGTGAGCGCGGCCGCAGCCTGTCGGCCGGCCAGCGCCAGCTGCTCGCGCTGGCCCGGGCCTACCTGGTGGACCCGGACATCCTGCTGCTGGACGAGGCCACCGCGTCGCTCGACCTGGCCAGCGAGGCCGCGGTCACCCGCGCCATGGACGAGGTCTCCCGCTCCCGCACCACCCTGGTCGTCGCGCACCGCCTGACCACGGCGGCCCGGGCCGACCGGATCCTGGTGCTGGAGGGCGGCCAGGTGGTCGAGGACGGCACCCACGACGGCCTGCTCGCCGCCGACGGCGCCTACGCCCGGCTGTGGAACTCCTTCATGCACGCCTCGACGGACCAGGAGACGGTCCAGGCGGAGGTCTGACGCGCCTGACGCGCGAAAAGCGTGCTTCCGCCCGGCGGAAGCACGCTTTTCGCGTATCCGGATGCGCCGAAGTGAAGGCGGCCGAAGGCAAGAAGAACGCCCGGGTCGTTCTCGGTGGGTGCGGGCCCGTCGCGCGGAGGGGGGAGAGTCGCGGCGGACCTGCGAGAACGACCCGGGCGTCGGTGGGCAGCGTCCTCGCAAGGGGGAGGGGGGAGAGAACGCCGCCAGGTCGGGTTGCCTGTTTCGCCGGCGCCGCTTGCCGTACAGGCGAGCGACACCGTAGCGCCGCTATCGGCGCTTGCCTAGGGGTTGGCTAAGGACGGCCGTAGCCGGCGACCGGACCGACGTTGTCGATCTGGCCGTACTGCACCACCGTGCCGGTGTGCGGGGCGTGTATGACCATGTCGTTGCCCACGTAGATGGCCACGTGCGTGATGCCCTCGCCGTAGTTGTAGAAGACGAGGTCGCCGGGCTCGAGGCTGGAGCGGGAGACGTGCTGTATGCCGTCGTACTGCTGGGCCGCGGTGCGCGGCAGCGAGACTCCGGCCGCCTTCCAGGACTCCAGCGTCAGCCCGGAGCAGTCGAAGGTGGTGGGGCCGGTGGCCGCGTACACGTATTCGTCGCCGAGCTTGGACTTCGCGTAGGCGACCGCGGCGGCGGCGCGCGCGTCCGGGGCGACGTCGGTGATGACGACGTTGGTCGCGCCCGAGTTGGCCCGGTTGATCGCCTGCTGCTGGGAGGCGTTGAGGCTGTTGTAGAGCGACTTCGCCGACGCGGCGTCCTGCAGGGCCTTGGTCTTGGCGGCCGCGCGCTGGGTGACCAGCTGCTGCTGCTGGGCCAGGGCGCTCTGCGCGAGCTTGGTGTCCGCCGCGATCTGGGACTTGGCCGCGGCCAGCTCCTTGAGCTGCTGGGCCTCCTGCGCGGTGATCTGGTTGCCGGCCAGGGCGGCGTTGAGGTAGCTGTCCGGGCTGTCGTCGAGCACGGCCTTGAGCGAGTCGGACAAGCCGGAGTCGCGGTACTGCTGCGCGGCCTGGCGTCCCATCGCGGCCTCGAGCGTGGAGGCCTTCTGGTCGTCCGTGGAGATCTCGCTCTGCAGCGCGTTGATCTTCTGCTGCAGCTGGGCGACCTGGCCGGTGGCGGCGTTGTACTGCTCGGTGGCCGCTTCGGCGTCGGCGTTCTTCTTGTGGTAGTCGGCCAGCGCCTGCTGAGTGGTCTCGGCGTGCGCGCTGCCCTGCATCAGCAGAACGGATCCGGCGGCGACGCCGGCGATGGCGACGGCCGAGGTGGTCCGGCGTACCGCGAGCTTGGGAGCACGGTGAGACGACGGCATGCGTGTCCTCTTCCCTGGGCGCCTGCCGAGTTAGCTGACGGGTTCGGACGGGAAAGTTCGCCCTACGCCTTGCCCTGGCCGGCGAGCCGGTGAGGGCTCTTCGGATCAGGCGCGGCGATTCACCCCGATGGGACGGTTGGGTCCCCGGCTCCGAGCGGCGCCCCGGGCCGCTCGGCCGATCGCTCGGCCGGGGTTCGGGTCGTCGCCGATGGATTCGGCGCGGATGTCCGCCGGGTGTCTGGCGACTCCGCGTGGGGCGGACATCTGGTGTGGGACTCTAGCGATTCCGGCCGGGCGCCACGCTTTTTCTCATCGGCTCTTTAACTTCCTTTTGCCGCGCGGGCGCGCCAAACCGGGACATAACGGCAGAGTCGATCGACGGTGAATCGTCGGGTTCTGGCGTCGATAGTCCGGTTTGCCCGGGCGGCAATCGCGGAAAAACGGACAAGTGTCGCAGGATCCTGCCGTCGAGGCGGCCGGAGAAGATTTTATCGACGTATTGTCGGCAAACCTGAGGGCTCCGATCATGCCGGAGAACCCCGGCGGCGGCCACCGCTGTCGGTGGACGGGCCTACACTCTTAGAGCGATGAGCGGCTACGAGATCCCCCTGTTCGATCTGCCCAAGCCCCCCGCCCCGGTGCGGCGGCGGGTCGAGTCGGTGCTGCCCGGCCTCAGCCGCCTCCACCAGGACCGGGAGCCGTCCGGCCGGGACGAGCCGGGCGAAGCGCCCGCGCCCGAGCGCCCGGCCGCCCCGCCGCCCGCCGCCGCGCCGGCCCCGAACCGCCCGTCCGGCGGGCGCGATCCGCAGGAGCTGCTCGAGGGCCTCAACCCGTCCCAGCGCGAGGCGGTCGAGCACGCGGGAAGCCCGCTGCTGATCGTGGCCGGCGCCGGTTCGGGCAAGACCCGGGTGCTCACCCACCGCATCGCCTACCTGCTCGGCGAGCGCGGCGTGCACCCCGGCGAGGTCCTGGCCATCACCTTCACCAACAAGGCCGCCGCGGAGATGCGCGAGCGGGTCGAGGCGCTGATCGGCCCGCGCGCCCGGATGATGTGGGTCTCCACCTTCCACTCGGCCTGCGTGCGCATCCTGCGCCGCGAGCACGAGCACCTGGGCCTGCCCTCGTCCTTCACCATCTACGACGCGGACGACTCGCGCCGGCTGATGGCCCAGGTGGCCCGGGACCTCGACCTCGACGTCAAGCGGCACCCGCCGCGCGGCCTGCTCGCCGCGGTCTCCGCGCTCAAGAACGAGCTGATCGACCACGAGTCGGCCCGCGACGGAGCCGAGTCGGAGCGCGAGGCGCTGATCGCCGAGGTGTACGGCAGCTACCAGAACCGGCTGATCGCCTCGCGCGCGCTGGACTTCGACGACCTGATCATGACCACGGTCAACCTGTTCCAGGCCTTCCCGGCGGTGGCCGAGAGCTACCGGCGCCGGTTCCGGCACGTGCTCGTGGACGAGTATCAGGACACCAACCACGCGCAGTACGTGCTGGTGCGCGAGCTCGTCGGCAGGTCCAAGGCCGCGCCCGGCCGCCGGGAGGCGGCCGAGGGCGAGGCCGTGCCGCCGGCCGAGCTGTGCGTGGTGGGTGACGCGGACCAGTCGATCTACGCCTTCCGCGGCGCCACCATCCGCAACATCCTCGAGTTCGAGGCGGACTACCCGGACGCCAAGACCATCCTGCTCGAGCAGAACTACCGCTCCACCCAGACCATCCTGTCCGCCGCGAACGCGGTGATCGAGCGCAACCGGGGCCGCAAGCCGAAGAACCTGTGGACCGACTCGGGCCAGGGCGAGTCGATCGTCGGCTACGTCGCCGACAGCGAGCACGACGAGGCCGCGTTCGTGGCCAACGAGGTGGACCGGCTCACCGACGAGAGCCTGGCCAAGCCGGGCGACGTGGCCGTGTTCTACCGCACCAACGCGCAGTCGCGTGCGTTCGAGGAGTGCTTCATCCGGGTCGGCCTGCCCTACCGCGTGGTCGGCGGCGTGCGCTTCTACGAGCGCAAGGAGGTCAAGGACGTCCTGGCCTACCTCAGGGCCCTGGTGAACCCGGACGACTCGGTCTCGCTCAAGCGCGTGATCAACGTGCCCAAGCGCGGCATCGGCGACCGGGCCGAGGCGATGCTGGACGCGCTGGCCACCCGCGAGCGCATCTCCTTCGGTGCGGCCGTGGACCGCGCGGCCGAGGCGTACGGCCTCGCCGCCCGCTCGCTCAAGGCGGTGCAGGGCTTCGCCGCGCTGATGGCCGACCTGCGCGAGAAGGTGGCCGAGGGAGTCGGGCCGTCCGAGGTGCTCGAGGCGATCCTGGAGCGCACCGGATACCTCTCCGAGCTGCAGGAGTCCACCGACCCGCAGGACGAGAGCCGGGCCGAGAACCTGCAGGAGCTGGTCGCGGTCGCGCACGAGTACGAGGGCACCGAAGGCTCCGAGGGCGTCACCGGCTTCCTCGAGCGGGTGGCCCTGGTCGCCGACGCGGACCAGCTGCCCGACGGCGGCGAGGGCATGATCACCCTGATGACACTGCACACGGCCAAGGGCCTGGAGTTCCCGGTGGTCTTCCTCACCGGCCTCGAGGAGGGCGTCTTCCCGCACACCCGGGCGCTGGGCAACGTGCAGGAGCTGGAGGAGGAGCGGCGGCTGGCCTACGTCGGCATCACCCGCGCCCGCCAGCGGCTGTACTTCTCCCGCGCGGTGCTGCGCTCGGCCTGGGGTGCCCCGTCGTACAACCCGCAGTCGCGCTTCGTCGAGGAGGTGCCCGCGGAGCTGATCAACTGGGAGCGCGAGGCCCCGGCCCCGTCCTCGACCGCCTTCGGCACCCAGACCCCGGCGCTGACCGCGTCCGCGGCCAAGTTCCGCAGGCCCGGCTTCAAGTCCCTCGGCGCGGGCGGGCGCGAGCCCATCTCGGTCGCCGCCGGCGACCGCGTCGTGCACGACACCTACGGCCTCGGCACCGTGGTCGCGGTCGAGGGCCGCACCGGCGAGCACGCCACCGTCGACTTCGGCTCCGAGGGCGTCCGGAAGCTGGTGCTGGCCTTCGCGCCGCTGACGAAGCTGTAGCAGCGCGGAGGCGGGCCGCCGCCCGGTGCTGCGGCCGCTACTCGATGCCCAGGTAGCGCAGCACGGCCAGGACCCGGCGATGGTCCGTGCCGGAGACCGGCAACTCGAGCTTGCTGAAGATGCTGGCCACGTGCTTCTCCACCGCGCGCTCGGAGACGAACAGCGCGGCCGCGATGGCCGCGTTCGAGCGGCCCTCGGCCATCAGCCCGAGCACCTCCCGCTCGCGCGGAGTGAGCGCGTCGACGGTGCGCCGGCGCTGGCTCGCGCCGAACAGCTGGGTGACCACCTCCGGGTCCAGCGCGGTGCCGCCGGCCGCCACCCGCTCGAGCGCGTCCATGAAGTCCTTGGTGTCCATCACCCGCTCCTTGAGCAGATAGCCGACGCCGGCCGAATTCCCGGCCAGCAGACGACTCGCGTACTGGGTCTCGACGTACTGCGAGAAGATCAGGATCCGCAGTCCCGGATGCGCGGCCCGCAGTTCGATCGCCGCGCGCAGACCCTCGTCGGTGTGCGTGGGCGGCATCCGGATGTCGGAGACCACCACGTCCGGCTCGTGCTCGACCACGGCGTCGCGCAACGCCCCGGCGTCGGGCACCGCCGCGACCACCTCGTGCCCCTCGTCCTCGAGCAGGCCGACGAGCCCGGCCCGCAGGATCGGCGAGTCCTCCGCCACCACGATCCGCATGATTCTCAGCGCCTCATCTCCGGTACCGCGTCCGACACGTCTTGCGCCGGCAGCTCCACCATGACCGTGGTCGGACCGCCCAGGGGGCTGGTGACCGACACGTGTCCGTCCAGTCCGCGCACCCGCTCGCTCAAGCCGCGCAGACCCGAGCCCTCGCCCTGCGCGTTCGCCCCGCCGCGGCCGTCGTCGGTGACGACGAGGCGGGCCGAGCCGTGCGAGTCGCCGAACACGCTGATCGCCACCGAGTTCGCGCCGCTGTGCTTGCCGGCGTTGGTCAGCAACTCGGCGGCGGCGAAGTAGAGCATCGTCTCGGCGGCTGAGGAAAGCCGGACCGGCAGGGCCGTGCGGACCGTCGTCGGTATCGGGGTGAGCGCGGCGAGCGTGGTCAGCGCCGGCTCGAGCCCCGAGTCGAGTGCGGGCGGGTGGATGCCGCGGACCAGGTCGCGCAGGTCCCCGATGACCTGCTTCGTCTCGGCCCGCGACTCGCGCAGCAGCTCGAGGCCGGCCTCGGTCCGGCCCTTCTCCAACAGCCGCTCCGCCCGGCCCAGCCGGATGCCGAGCGCCACCAGCCTGGCCTGGGCGCCGTCGTGCAGGTCGCGCTCGATCCGGCGCAGCGTCGCCGACGCCTCGTTGATCGCGTGCGACCGGGTCTGCTCCAGCTCCCTGATCCGCAGCGAGTCCTCGGTGGGGCCGAGCAGCCGCCGCATCAGCAGGACGTCGAGCTGCAGGAGCAGCTCGGTCAGGCTCGGCGCGGCCCAGAACAGCACAGCCGCGAAGATCATGAACTTGACCTGCGACGCGTGCTGACCCCCGGGTTGGAAATAGCCGCTGACGGTCATCGGCAGCAGCAGCCGGAAGCCGACTCCGAACAGGAACTCCAGGATCAGCAACAGCGGCTTGAGGGCCATGTGCGCGATCGACCGCCAGGCGATCGGTTCGGCGAAGTGGCGCACGATGAAGCCGAGGAAGCCCGGCCGGCGCGGCGCCCGGACCGGGGCCGCGATGTTCGCGTCGAGCAGTCCGTTGGCCGTCGCCCGGAAGCCGCCACCGCTCAACCGGGCGAAGCCGAGGACCGGCGGGAGCAGCACCAGGGCCGGGATTCCGGCGCCGGCCAGCGAGAGCGCGATGGCCACGGCGACCACCACGATCGAGCCCGCGGTCAGGAACGGCTGGCAGAAGCAGTACACGAACGCCCGTCCGGACCGCGCGGTGAACGGTGCGCGCAGCATGCGCCAGACGGATTTCACTGCTGGATTCTCGCGCATCCGCATGTCAGACGTCACGTCGCTTGAGCGAGAACAGCGCGGCCCCGCCGAGCAGGGCGACCCACCCGAGCAGCAGGCACAGGCCCTGCGCCGGGGTGTAGACGTCGCTCGCGTTGTGGCCGCTGCCCATCATCACGTCCGTGCCGCTCGGCATGGCGCCGGCCAGGTGCTTGCCGACCGTGCCGGGGATGAGCGAGAGCACGCCCGCCAGCACGAACTGCATGCCCAGCACCAGGCTGACGCCCGCGGCCGGGTGCCGCAGCAGGGTGCCGATGGAGAGCGCGACGAGGCCGATCAGCGCCATATAGAGGCCGAAGGCCAGCACCGCGCGGATCGAGGTCGGGTCGGTGATCGAGACCACGGAGTGCGCGCGCACGATCCGCGAGCCGATCAGGAAGCAGGAGATCGCGACCACCTCGGCCAGCGCGAACACCAGGCCGGCGAAGGTGGCCGCCTTGGCCAGCAGCGCGGGCGTGCGCCGGGGCGTGGCCAGCATCGTGGCCCGGATCATGCCGGTGGAGAACTCGGAGGCGATCAGCAGCACCCCGAGCACGCACACCGCGAGCTGTGCGAACTGGGCCGCGGGCTGCAGGATCAGCCCGACCGTGTCGGTGCGGAACTGGGTCTGGGTGGCGGCGTCGAGGTGCGGGTAGTCGTGCGTGTAGACCGCGGTGGCGGCGATGGTGAAGGCCAGGCTGACCACGATCATCGCGCCGAGCGACCACCAGGTCGAACGCAGGGACCTGAGTTTGGTCCATTCGCAGCGGACCAGGTCGGTGAAGTCGGGCCGGTGCGTCGGACGTACGGCGGCCTGGGTGCGGAGCAGGGTGGCGGTGCTCATCGACGTTCCCCTCGTCATCTGAAAGCGGGCAGGCATCTCGGGCGGTTCGGCGCTGCGGGACGGCTCAGCGGGCCGCGTACTGGACGGCGCCCGCGGTCAGGCGCATGAACGCCTCCTCGAGCAGCGCGGGCTTGGCCACGTCCGGGGTGGCCGCGTACACGGCCGGGTCGGTGTGCCGCTCGATGAACTCGGCGGTGGCGCAGTCGGCCAGCAGCCGGCCCTGGCCGATCACCAGCAGGTGGTCGGCGGTGACGGCCATCTCGTTCATCAGGTGCGAGGAGACCAGCACCGCCCGGCCCTCGGCCGCCAGCCGCTTCATCAGGTTTCTGATCCAGAGGATGCCCTCCGGGTCCAGGCCGTTGACCGGCTCGTCGAGCAGCACGATGGCCGGGTCGCCGAGCAGTGCCGCGGCGATGCCCAGGCGCTGGGACATGCCGAGGGAGAAGGCGCCGGCCCGCTTCCCGGCCGCCGAGCCCAGGCCGACGAGGTCGAGCACCTCCTCCACCCGACCGTCGGGCAGCGCCTGCGACCGGGCCAGCGCGAGCAGGTGGGCGCGGGCGCTACGGCCCTTGTGGAAGGCCTTCGCGTCGAGCAGCGCGCCGACCCGGGTCATCGGCGCGATCAGGTCGGCGTACGGCCGGCCCTCGATCAGCGCCTCGCCCGACTCCGGCCGCTCCAGCCCGAGCAGCAGCCGCATCGTGGTGGACTTGCCCGCGCCGTTGGGGCCGAGGAAGCCGGTGACCCGGCCCGCGCGCACCGAGAAGCTGAGCCCGTCCACGGCCTTGCGCCCGCCGTAGGACTTCGTCAGCCCGCGTGCTTCGATCGCCGGGGCGCCGGACCCGGCCGTGGTCGTCACGGTGATCACCGTGTCGGCGAAGTTCGCAACATCCGTCGTGGTCATATCTCAAGGCTGCCGTCCGGCACCGGTCCGCCGCGATGGCGCGGCCCCCCGAGTCCTTGGTGGTGCCAGCACCACCAAGCGCCCGGCGCCCGTGCCCGACATCACACGCCCTTCGCCCGGCCGTGGGCAGTCAGCGGACCCGCCCTCGGTTAGTCTTCGAACCGTCCGGTCGAAAGTGTCGAGCGCAAGGGCGTTCCATCGGCCGAGATCACAAAGGAGTGGTCATGAGCGCTGCATCCGATTCGACGAACACCGCCCCCATCCGCGTCGTCATCGCCAAGCCGGGCCTGGACGGGCACGACCGCGGCGCGAAGGTGGTGGCGCGGGCGCTGCGTGATGCGGGCGTCGAGGTCGTCTACACCGGCCTGCACCAGATGCCCGAGCAGATCGTGGCCACCGCGATCCAGGAGGACGCGGACGGCATCGGCATGTCCATCCTCTCCGGCGCGCACATGACGCTGTGCCCGCGCGTGGTCGAGCTGCTCAGGGAGAAGGACGCCGCGGACATCAAGGTCTTCGTCGGCGGGATCATCCCCGAGGCCGATATCCAGGCTCTGCGTCAGGCGGGCATCGCGGCCGTGTTCACCCCCGGCACCCCGACCCAGGAGATCGTCGACTGGGCTTACGCGAACCTGCGCTAGCGGGCCGCCGCCGCTCGGGGGGCCTCACTCGGGATCCGAACGATTATCGGACGTGACCGCGCGCGCAGCGCATCGGGCCCGCGCCGCGGGACGGGTCGGGCCCCGTCTCGCGCCTTGAGCGGCGTAGCTCACACCAGCGGCGTTCCTTCCCGGTAACCCGGACGGGATAACCTCGAATCAGCATCTAGTCCAGGACGGGGACCCCAGTGCCCCGAGCCGCAGCACGTCATTGAGGACGGACGAGCGTGGATCTTTTCGAATACCAGGCGAGGGACCTCTTCGCCAAGCACGGCGTACCGGTGCTCTCGGCGAAGATCGCCGACACTCCGGCGGAGGCCGAGGCGGCGGCTGCCGAGCTCGGCGGCAAGGTGGTCGTCAAGGCCCAGGTCAAGACCGGTGGACGCGGCAAGGCCGGCGGCGTGAAGGTGGCCGACGGCCCCGCCGACGCCAAGGCGAAGGCCGAGCAGATCCTCGGCCTCGACATCAAGGGGCACGTGGTGCGCCGGCTGATGCTGGCTCAGACCGCCTCCATCGAGAGCGAGTACTACGTCTCGTTCCTGCTCGACCGGTCCAACCGCACCTTCCTGGCCATGGCCTCGGTCGAGGGCGGTATGGAGATCGAGGAGATCGCGGTCAGCAAGCCCGAGGCGCTGGCGAAGGTCGCCGTGGACGCGACCGTCGGCGTCACCCCGGCCAAGGCCGCCGAGATCGTGGCCGCCGCGAACTTCCCGGCCGAGGTGGCCGAGCAGGTCGCCGACGTGCTGGTGAAGCTGTGGGACGTCTTCGTCAAGGAAGACGCGCTGCTGGTCGAGGTCAACCCGCTGGTCAAGACCACGACCGGCGAGATCGTCGCGCTCGACGGCAAGGTCTCGCTGGACGGCAACGCCGACTTCCGCCAGCCGGAGCACGCCGAGCTCGAGGACAAGGCCGCGGCCGACCCGCTGGAGGCCAAGGCCAAGGAGAAGCACCTCAACTACGTCAAGCTCGAGGGCGAGGTCGGCATCATCGGAAACGGCGCCGGCCTGGTCATGTCCACCCTGGACGTGGTGGCCTACGCGGGCGAGGCGCACGGCGGCGTGAAGCCGGCCAACTTCCTGGACATCGGCGGCGGCGCCTCGGCCGAGGTGATGGCCAACGGCCTGGAGATCATCCTGGGCGACACCGACGTCAAGTCGGTGTTCGTGAACGTGTTCGGCGGCATCACCGCGTGCGACGCGGTCGCCAACGGCATCGTGCAGGCCTTCGCGCTGCTGCAGGGCCGCGGCGAGGCCGTGACCAAGCCGCTGGTGGTCCGGCTCGACGGCAACAACGCCGAGCTCGGCCGCAAGATCCTGACCGAGGCCGCCCTGTCGGGCCTGGAGCAGGTCGACACCATGGACGGCGCCGCCGCCCGTGCCGCCGAGCTGGCCGCGAAGTAAAGAGGGCTGACGAATGGCTATCTTCCTCAACGAGGACTCCAAGATCATCGTCCAGGGCATGACCGGCTCTGAGGGCATGAAGCACACCAAGCGGATGCTCGCCTCCGGCTCCAAGATCGTCGGCGGCGTAAACCCGCGCAAGGCCGGCGAGAAGGTCGAAGTCGACGGCCAGCTCATCCCGGTGTTCGGCACCGTGGCCGAGGCCATCGCCGAGACCGGCGCGAACGTCTCGGTCATCTTCGTGCCGCCGGCCTTCGCCAAGTCGGCCGTGATCGAGGCGATCGACGCCGAGATCCCGCTCGCCGTGGTGATCACCGAGGGCATCCCGGTGCACGACTCGACCGTGTTCTGGGCGCACGCGCAGGGCAAGAAGACCCGCATCGTCGGGCCGAACTGCCCCGGCCTGATCAGCCCCGGGAAGTCGAACGCGGGCATCATCCCGGCCGACATCACCAAGCCCGGCAAGATCGGCCTGGTCTCGAAGTCCGGCACGCTGACCTACCAGATGATGTACGAGCTGCGCGACCTGGGTTTCTCCAGCTGCGTCGGCATCGGCGGCGACCCGGTGATCGGCACCACGCACATCGACGCGCTCCAGGCCTTCCAGGACGACCCGGAGACCGCCGCGATCGTGATGATCGGCGAGATCGGCGGCGACGCCGAGGAGCGGGCCGCGGCCTACATCAAGGAGAACATCACCAAGCCGGTGGTGGGCTACGTGGCCGGCTTCACCGCGCCCGAGGGCAAGACCATGGGCCACGCCGGCGCCATCGTCTCCGGCTCCTCCGGCACCGCGCAGGCGAAGAAGGAGGCCCTCGAGGCCGTCGGCGTCAAGGTGGGCAAGACCCCGTCCGAGACCGCCAAGCTGATGCGCGAGATCGTCGAGGCCCTGTAAGGGTCCTGGCAGTCCGACACGCGAACGTCCCCCACGGCCCGAGCGGTCGCGGGGGACGTTCGCGTTCTGCGACGGGCTAAGCTGCCGTCATGCTGATCGATGACGAGCAGGCGATCCTGGAGCGTCCCGGCGTGCGTCTGGTCCGCGACGCCCTGCTGGCCGCGGGGATCGCCGACGAAGTACGAGTGCTGCCGTCCACCGCGCAATCCGCCGCGACGGCCGCCGAGCAGATCGGCTGCCCGGTCGGCGCGATCGCCAACAGTCTGATCTTCGAGGCCGACGGCGCGCCGCTGCTCGTGCTCACCAGCGGCGCCCACCGGGTGGAGACCGCCGCGCTGGCCGAGCGGATCGGGGTCGGCAAGATCCGCCGCGCCTCGGCCGACTTCGTGCGCGAGGCCACCGGCCAGGCGATCGGCGGGGTCGCGCCGTTGGGGCACCCGGCGCCGGTGCGCACGCTGGTGGACGAGACCCTGGCCGGGTACGAGGTGATCTGGGCCGCGGCCGGGCACCACCAGGCCGTGTTCCCGACCGACTTCGCCCGTCTGGTCGCGGCGACCGGCGGCGAGATCGTCGCGGTGGACTGATCCGGAGGCCGGGCGTTCCCCGTTCGGGTGACGCTGGCGGCGTGCCGGGCGAGCCGGGCCCGGCGGCGCGCGGGCGCGGGCCAGCATGGGACGGTGGCCGACACCGATCAGGCGCCCGCCGGGGCTGAGGCGGCCGAGCCGGTCGGGCTCGGTCTGCGCCGCGCCGTCCTCCCGCCGCTGCCCGACGCGCTGCGCGAGCTGCCCCGCCGCGTCGGCGCCGACCTGTCCGGACATGCCGCCGACTATCTGACCGGAGTGCGCTCGGGGCTGATCGTCGCGGCCTGCGGCTGGCTGCTGGCGGCGGCTCTCACGCTCACGCTGTGGGCCACCGCGGCCCCGGACGGAGCCGATCCGTGGGTCCCGGTCCGGATCAGCGGCCAGCTCTGGCTCGCCGCGCACCACGTGCTGATGCACGCCGTCGACGGCCCGTTCGGTCTCAGCCCCCTGGGATTCACGCTGATGCCGCTGCTCGGGCTGTTCGCGGCCGGGCGCCGGACCGCCCGCCGCAAGCCCGAGTTCGTGCCGCGGGCGACGCTCGGCGCCGCGGTCGGCTACGCGACCGCGGCCTTCGTCGTCGCGACCTGCAGCGCGGACGCGGGCCTGCACCCGCAGTACGCGCAGGTGTTCTTCTACCCGGCCGTGCTGGCGTTGGCAGGCCACGGGGCCGGGGCCGTCGACGCGATCAGGGAGCTGATCCCGGGGCCCACGGTGCGGCGGTTGCCCCCGCGCGCGGCCCGCGGCGCGGCGGTCGCGTTGTCCGTATGGCTCGGCGCCGCCGCGTTCGCGTCCGCGGCGGCCGTCGTCGTCCACGCCGACGCCCTCGCCGAGGTGCGCCGGGCGACCGGCGGCGGGATGGCCGGCGAGAGCGGGTTGTTCCTGATCGACCTGGCGTTGGTGCCGAACGCGGTGCTGTGGGCGGGGGCGCTGCTGCTCGGCCCGGGGTTCGCGCTCGGCACCGGCACCAGCGTGACGATGTTCGACGTCGTGCGCGGTCCGCTGCCCGGATTGCCGCTGCTGGCCGCCGCTCCGGCCTCGCAGCACCCGAACGCGTGGTGGCTCTCGCTGCTCCTCGTGCCGCTGCTGGCCGGCGCCGCCGGCACGTGGGTGATCGCCCGGTCGGTGCGGGAGTGGTCGGACCGGGTCGCCGCGGCCGCGGTGATGGCGGCGCTGTGCGGACTGGTCGCGGGCGTGCTGGAGATGTACGCGGGCGGGCCGGTCGCGTTCGGCCCGATGTCGCTGGTCGGATCCACCGCGTGGCTGGTGGGCGTGCTGACGACGCTCGAGTTCGGGCTGGCCGCGAGCATGGTGCTGGGGCTGCGCTACCTCCTGCCGAGGCTCGCGCTGCCTTCGCTGCCCACGTTGCCGTCCATGCCGTCCATGCCCTCACGGCCCTCGATGCCGGCCATGCCCTCGCTGTCCTGGCCCTGGCGGCGCGAACGCGGGCCGGAGCTGATGTACGGATGCGAGGTCGTCTCCGTCGGCGATGACGAGGATGTCCCGGTGTACGTCGTCGCGCAGCGGCAGGAAGCGCCCGCGGTCGTCACACCCGTGCCCGTGCCGGAGCCCGTGCCCGAGCCTGCGGCCGTCGCCGAAGAACCGGCCGCCGAGGCACCCGTGGCCGAGCCCGAGCCCGCCGAGCCCGCCGAGCCCGAGGCCGCTCCCGAAGAGCCCTGAGACGCCGGCCCCTACTGCGCCTTGACCACGACGGACGAGGCGACCTTGTCGCTCCAGGTCTGCGACTTCTTGTCCCACAGCGGCCAGAGGTAGTTCAGCAGCCCCGGAATGACGCAGATCACCCAGAACACGACGTTCATGAACAGGCGCAGCAGGCCGTAGCCGCCGCCGACGACCTGCCCGTCGACGTAGCGGGCGAGCCGGATGTGCATCATCCGCTTGCCGGTGGACTGGCCGGTCTGCCCGGCCTGGTAGGCGTTGTAGAGCGCCCAGATGCCGCCGATGACGGTGATCACCCAGCTCACCGCGCGGCCGCTGGTGTTCCAGTCGGAGTACGAGGCCTCCAACAGGTCGATGCCGACCGCGGCGACCAGGTTGTCGATCAGCCACGCGACGACGCGCTGACCCCACCCGGCGTACGGCGGCATGCCGGCGGGACGGTCCGAGGGGAAGCCGTACTGGCCGCCGTATTCCGGCGGCGGGGGAGGGTAGCTGTATCCGGGCTGCTGGTCGTACCCGGGCGGCGGCTGCCGGCCGTATCCGGGCGGCTGTTGACCGTAGCCCGGCTGGTGGGAGTTGTTGTTGGCGTACGTCGGCTGGCCCTGCTGCTGCTGCCCTTGCCACTGCGGCTGGCCCTGCCACTGTCCCTGCGGCTGTGTCTGCCCCTGCCCCTGGGTCGGCTGCTGTCCGTAGCCGGAGAGCGGGGGCGGCACCGCGTCGTGCGCCGTCGGGTTGCCCGCCTCGTCGAAGCGCGGCTGCTGCTGGTGGTCGTGCGGCGCCTCGTCCTGGTCTGCGGCGGGGTTCCACACCGGCGAAGGCTGCTGCGGCTCTGGCTGTGGCGGCGAGGGCTGCGCGTCGTCCGGCGCCTCGGCGGATGACGCGTCCTGATCTTCGGGCTGCTCCGGCGTCGGATTCTCGGGCGTCGTCACCGTGGCCTCCAGATCTGTTCGTCCGTCAAACAGATCCTGCGCCGATCATGCGGCCCTCGCCTCTCGGATTACTCCGTCGGAGGACGGGTCGGCGGCCGGCTCAGAGGAACCCGAAGCGGTGCAGCTGCCAGAGCCAGCTCACCGCGGCCACCGCGATCAGCGGCCACAGCCGCCAGGCGCGCGGCAGCCCGGCCCAGGACCGGACCGGGTCGACCGAGAGGATCGGCGCAGCCAGGAAAAGCAGCGCGGCGAGGACCGTGAACGGATTGGCGGTCAGAGCGGCGTACCAGTGGCCCGCGCCCGCCTCCATGAACACCGTCGTCGAGCCGCACAGCGGGCACGGCACGCCGGTCAGCCGGCGCAGTGGGCACAGCGCACCCGGATCGTGGTGCTCGTGCACCCAGGCCGCGCCGAGCGAGGCGACCGCGACGAGGGCCAGCCGCTCGGCCGAGACGCCGAGGCGGACGGCCGGGCGCCTCGCCGGCAGACGGATCCACCGCGCGGCCGGCACCGGACCCGGGCCGCCGGCGGCCATCTAGTTCTGCCTGCTGTAGCTGTTCTCGTAGTTGGTCACGCACTGGTTCTGCAGCGCGATCGTCGTCGCCGAGCGCATGCAGTGCGCGAACTGGTTCAGCTGGGCGTAGAAGATCATCGAGTAGGCCAGGATCATCAGCGAGATGAACGCGGCGATCGAGCTCCACACGATCGCCCCCACCGCCTCCGGCGCGCGCTTGTTCTTGCGCATGGCCTCGCGCTGCGCGAACACGCCGAGCCAGAGCCCGGCCAGGGCCAGCACGATGGCGACCGCGGCGCTGATCAGGAAGGTCGGGAAGACGGCGATGTTCGAGTACGCGTACCAGAGCGCGATCAGCATGCACGCGGTGGCGCCGAGGGCCAGGCCCCTGGCCCAGCGGGTGCGCAGGTCCAGCGGGCCGCGCGGCTCCTCGGCCGCGCCCGGGCGCTGCTGGCCCTGGCGGGAGAGGTCGGGGCGCTGCTGCGGCGGGCCGTAGCGGTTCGGGCCGTGCCACGGCGAGGGACGGCCCTGCGGTCCGGGGCCGCCGGGGCCCTGCGGAGGCTGCGGCCGGTAGCCCGGACCGCCCTGGTTCTGGCCGTTCTGGCCGCCCTGGCCCGGCCCGCCGCGCCCGGGCAGCTGCCCGGTCCAGGCCGGCACGCCGGGCCGGTCCTGCGGTTGGTCCTGCGGTTGATCCTGGGGTTGGTCCTGCGGCCGGCCGCCCTGGCCGCCGGGCTGGTCCTGCTTGTCGGGGCCCTGGCCGGGCCGGGCCGGCCCGTTCGGCGGCGCGCCCCAGCCGCCCGGACCCGGGCCCGGCGCGTTCCCGGGGCCCTGCCCCGGCTTGGCCGGACCGCCCGGACGCCCGAGGTACCACGGAGCCGGCTCCGGCTGCTGGTCTGACCAGCGCGGCGGCTGCTTGCCCTGGGGCGCGCGGCCCCCGCCCGCGGGCGCGTCCTGCTTGCCCTCCACCGGCTCGGTGGGCTCGGTCTGGCTGG
The DNA here is from genome assembly GCF_000504285.1 of Actinospica robiniae DSM 44927. Classification (NCBI taxonomy): domain Bacteria; kingdom Bacillati; phylum Actinomycetota; class Actinomycetes; order Catenulisporales; family Actinospicaceae; genus Actinospica; species Actinospica robiniae. The sequence continues at coordinate 6,992,099 of NZ_KI632511.1, forward strand.
GCGAAGGGTCGGTCACGGTGTCCTGGGCTCCGTCTAAGTCGCTGATTGGCCCTCTCACGGTATCCATAGATATCGTTGGGCGCACATCCGCGTCCCGCTCGAAGGCGCGGTCTGGTCACAGAATCTCACAGAAAGGGAGCCGCGGTCGTGGCCTCCACTCTGACTGTCTTACCGAGCCATACCCCCGCACGCCTCGTCGTGTTCGTCTCGGGGTCCGGCACCAACCTCCAAGCCCTGCTCGACGCCTGCCGGGACCCCGCTTACGGGGCCGAGGTGGTCGCCGTCGGCGCCGACCGGGACGGGATCGCCGCCCTCGATCGCGCCGCCGCGGCGGGCGTGCCCACCTTCGTCCACCGGGTCAAGGACTACCCGCACCGCGCCGACTGGGATCGCGCGGTGCGCGACGCGGCCGTCGCTTACGAGCCCGACCTGCTGATCAGCGCCGGATTCATGAAGCTGTTCGGCGCCGAGTTCCTGGCCGCCTTCCCGCAGCGCGTCGTCAACACCCATCCCGCCCTCTCGCCCGCCTTCCCGGGCATGCTGGCGCCCCGCGACGCGCTCGAGTACGGCGTCAAGATCACCGGCGCCACCTTGTTCATGGTCTCCGACGGCATCGACGACGGCCCGGTGATCGCCCAGCGGGCCGTGCCGGTCGAGGACGGGGACGACGAGGCCGGCCTGCACGAACGGATCAAGATCGCCGAGCGCGCCATGCTCGTCGAGAGCGTGGGCCGGATGGCCCGCGGCGGCTGGAGCATCACGGATCGGAAGGTGACGGTGCCGTGAGCGAGCTTGCGAGCGATCCGATGAACACAGCGACTGCGCGAATGCGCCTGCCGAGCGCTGGCGAGGCGGCCTCATGAGCGGAGACACGCGATCTGCCGGAACCAGCGCGAACACCCGGAACACACTGAGCGGAGCGGACACGGTGAAGATCAAGCGGGCGCTGGTCAGCGTCTACGACAAGGCCGGACTCGAAGACCTCGTGCGCGGCCTGCACGAGGCCGGCGTGGCGATGGTGTCCACCGGCAAGAGCGCCGCCCTGATCCGCGGCCTGGGGCTGCCGGTGACCGAGGTGGCCGAGTTGACCGGCTTCCCCGAGTGCCTGGACGGCCGGGTCAAGACCCTGCACCCGAAGGTGCACGCGGGCATCCTGGCCGACCGCCGGCTGCCGGACCACGTCGCGCAGCTCGAGCAGCTCGGCATCGAGCCGTTCGACCTGGTGGTGAGCAACCTCTACCCGTTCCAGCAGACCGTCGCCTCCGGCGCCACGCAGGACGAGTGCGTGGAGCAGATCGACATCGGCGGCCCCTCGATGGTGCGCGCCGCGGCGAAGAACCACCCCACCGTGGCCATCGTGGTCAACCCGGCCCGCTACGGCGACGTGCTCGCCGCGCTGGCCTCGCCCGAGGGCGGGTTCAGCCTGGAGCAGCGCAAGCGGCTGGCCGCCGAGGCCTTCGCGCACACCGCGGCCTACGACGCGGCCGTGGCCTCCTGGTTCGCCCGGGACTACGCCCCGGCCGACGACTCGCCCTTCCCCGAGTTCCTGGCCATGCCCTACCAGCGCTCCTCGGTGCTGCGCTACGGCGAGAACCCGCACCAGGGCGCGGCGCTGTACCTGGCCCAGGAGAGCGGGGACACGCTGGCCGAGGCGGAGCAGCTGCACGGCAAGGAGATGTCCTTCAACAACTACGTGGACGCCGACGCCGCGCTGCGCGCCGCCTACGACTTCGCCGACCCGTGCGTGGCGGTCATGAAGCACGCCAACCCGTGCGGGATCGCGATCTCGGCCGAGGGCGTGGCCGACGCGCACCGCAAGGCGCACGCCTGCGACCCGGTCTCCGCGTTCGGCGGGGTCATCGCGGTCAACCGGCCGGTGACCGTGGAGATGGCCCGCCAGGTCGCCGACATCTTCACCGAGGTGCTCATCGCCCCGGAGTACGAGGACGGCGCGGTGGAGATCCTGGCCGCCCGCAAGAACATCAGGCTGCTGCGCACCCCGGCCAAGGCCCGGCGGGTGCGTGAGTTCCGCCAGATCTGCGGCGGCCTGCTGGTGCAGGAGGGCGACCTCTACCAGGCTCCGGGCGACGACCCCGCCGCCTGGCAGCTGGCGGCCGGCCCGGCCGCGTCCGACGAGGTGCTGGCCGATCTGGCCTTCGCCTGGCGGGCGGTGCGCGCGGTCAAGTCCAACGCGATCCTGCTCGCGCACGGCCAGGCCTCGGTCGGCGTGGGCATGGGCCAGGTCAACCGGGTCGACTCGGCCCGCCTGGCGGTGGCCCGGGCCGGCGAGCGGGCCGCGGGCTCGGTCGTCGCCTCGGACGCGTACTTCCCGTTCGCCGACGGCCTGCAGGTGCTGATCGACGCCGGGGTGCGCGCGGTGGTGCAGCCGGGCGGCTCGGTCCGGGACGCCGACTCCATCGCGGCCGCCGAGGCCGCCGGGGTCTCGATGTACCTGACCGGCACCCGGCACTTCGCGCACTGAGCTGAAGAACACTGATCGGGGCCGCGCCGGCGGCGCGGCCCCGATCGGGAAGTGCCGGGGCGTCAGAGCTTCAGGTGGTCCTTGACGCACTGCGTGTAGGCGGCGTTGTCGTTCCTGTCCACGGACTTGCACGAGTTGGCCGCGTTGGCGGCCGCGACGAGCAGCAGCGTTCCGGCGATGAGGCCGACGGCGCTGAGGATGATGCCGGCGATGCCGATGCCGCGCTTGAGGTTCTTCCGGCGGGCGCCGACGATCCCGATGATGCCCAGGATCAGGCCGACCAGGGCCAGGAGCGGGCCGATGCCGATGGCGATGGCGGGCAGCGAGACGATGCCGAGGACGAGCGAGCTGATGGCCAGTTTGCTGGTGCGCGGCGGCCCGGAGATCTCGGGGTAGCCACCGAGGCCGCCGTCGCCCGGGTACGCGTAGCCGCCCGAGTACTGCGGCAGCGAACCGGTCGGCTGCGGTTCCTGGGGCGCGTTCCCCCACTGGTCGGACATCGGCTCTTCACTCTCCGTGAAATCAGTCGGCTGAACGTGCGATCGGAACTCGAGCCTAGAACACGCCCGCCGGGTTCGGATAGACAGCAGGGCGTGTGAATGAACCGAATGCGAGGATGGGCGATATGACGGCAACGGTGTTGGACGGCTGGGCGACGGCCAAGGAGATCCGCGCGGACCTCGCCGCCCGGGTGGAGCGGCTCAAGGAGCACGGGGTGGTCCCGGGGCTCGGCACGGTCCTGGTGGGCGACGACCCGGGCTCGCACGCGTACGTCTCGATGAAGCACCGCGACAGTGCTCTGATCGGGATCGAGTCGATCGACCGGCGGCTGCCCGCGACGGCCACCCAGGCCGAGGTCGAGGCCGTGGTGGCGGAGCTCAACGCGGACCCGGCCTGCCACGCGTACCTGGTGCAGCTGCCGCTGCCCAAGGGCCTCGACGAGTTCCGCGTGCTCGAGCGGATCGACCAGGCCAAGGACGCCGACGGCCTGCACCCGCTGAGCCTGGGCAAGCTCGTGCTGAACGAGCCGACGCCGCTGCCGTGCACGCCCTGGGGCTGCGTGGTGCTGCTGCGCCGGTTCGGGGTGGAGCTGCGCGGCGCGGAGGTCGTGGTGGTCGGCCGCGGCACCACCGTCGGCCGACCGCTGGGCCTGATCCTGACCCGCCGCAGCGAGAACGCGACCGTGACGCTGTGCCACACCGGCACGCGGGACCTGGCCGCGCACACCCGCCGCGCGGACGTGATCGTGGCCGCGGCCGGCGTCCCGCACATCATCACCCCGGACATGGTCAAGCCGGGCGCCGCGGTGCTCGACGTCGGTGTCGCGCACGTGGAGGGCAAGCTGACCGGCGACGTGCACCCGGGCGTGGCCGAGGTGGCCGGCTTCGTCTCGCCGAACCCGGGCGGGGTCGGCCCGATGACCCGCGCGCTGCTGCTGACCAACGTGGTCGAGGCGGCCGAGCGCGCGGCCGGCCTGCGCTGACGGACCGATGGAACGGCGAACCGGCCGTGGCCTACACGAACTGTGTCGGCCACGGCCGGTTCCGTTCTCCGGGTGCTAGCGGGTGGCTAGCGGGTGCAGCCCGGCGCCACGGACACGCCGCGCAACACGTCGCCGGTGGCCGCGGTCTCCAGCGTGGAGTAGTGCTCGTTGGCCGGCTGGGTGGTGGCCGAGACCGAGTCGGTCACGGCGACCAGCTTGTTCGGGTCGGCGCCGTAGTCGGACACGCCGCCGATGGAAGTGGTCACGCCGTAGAGGGTGACCGTCCCGTTCCGGTTCACCGTGCCGGTGAAGTTGCGGATGCCGTCCACGGCCGGGGTCCACGGCGTGCCGGTGATCGCGTTGATGCCGGTCGGCAGGCCCTTCGCGGTGTACGGCACGCCCAGGCCGAGGCCGGTGTTCAGGGTGTAGTCGTACGTCCAGGTGCCGTTCACCAGCGACCACTTCTGGATGCCGGCCAGGTTCTGCGCAGCCGCGTCCGTGTACAGGCCGGTGGTGGCGTCGTAGGTGTCGGTGCCGTTGCCCGAGTCGGCGACGTAGAGCGTGGTCGAGTTCGCGAACCACAGCGCGCCGAAGTCGGCGGCGTTGCTCGAAGCACCGGTGTCCGGGGTCTTGAGCGACTTGGCCAGGCCGGTCGGGAAGCCGGAAAGGATGCACATGTTGTCGGTCGGCTGGCCGGTCTCGGCGTCGTACGCGTCCGCGGCGGTCGGCAGCGGCGCCCCGGCCGCCGGCGTGCCTGTGCCGGCCGGGCAGGCGGTGCCGGTGGTGTCGACGAAGTACACGGTGTCGACGCCGTTGCTGCCGGAGCCCTTGGTGTAATACAGGACATTGCCGTACACGGCCACGCCGGCGAAGTTCGTGTCCTTACCGAGCTTGTCCGCCTTGGTGACGCCCGGAAGCTCGGTCACGCTGAAGCCGCCGGCCGGGGTCGGCTGCCCGGGATTCTGCGCCTGCTCGGGCTTGTGGGCCGGGGTGACCAGTTGCGCGCCGGTGCCGGAGATGAGCCCGGGCACCGAGGTGCCGCTGCCGTTGTTGGAGTTGCCGGCGGTGTAGTACAGGCCGGTGGCGTCGTCCAGGACCGCGGCGCGGCCGTTGTCCCCGCTGTAGGCGTTGGTCTCGGTGAAGGAGAACTTGCCGTTCTCGTCGAGCTCGCCGACGGCCCGGTAGACCGACTGGGCGTCCGGGTTGGTCGGGTCGACGACGCCCGGGGTGTTGCCGTTCGAGGCGTCGATCGTGTTCGCCGGGACCGCGTAGCCCATGAACGTGACCGCGTCGCCGCGGGTCGAGAGGTTCAGCGCGCCCTCGGACTTCGAGGAGAAGCTGCCGGTCAGCTGGTCGTGGCCGCGGCTCGAGGCGCCCGGGGCGCCGGTCGGCACGGCGATCGAGCCGAGCACCCGGCCGGAACCGCTGACCTGGTCCAGGTAGATCGGCGCGGTCACCCCGAAGTTCGGGTCGACCGAGACGTTGTCCCACACGTGCGCGAAATCGCCGTCGGCGATCGCGGTCGCGCCGGTCGGCAGCACGCTCACGCCGGCGGTGAGCAGGCGCGCGGTGCCGGTGTAGTGCAGTCGGCTGACCAGCAGGCCGCCCGGGATCAGCGCGCCCTTGCCGCCCGCGGCGGCCTGGGCCGTCCCCCCGGACGCGCCGACCACGCACGCGCCGAGCGCCAGCGACGCGGCCACCCCGATCGCCCCGCGCCGCACCCGCCGGGACGGGCGGCTCGAAACTCCCTCGAGCATGCGGTTCCCTTCTTCTCACGACTTCGCCTCCGGCGGACCGACGGGCCCGCCCGGGAAAGGTCACCGCCACGGGTTGGTGCGCACAGGGCGCGGGGGTGAACGGGGGGCGAAGTCTGGTCGAAGGAAACTGAGGAATGCCGCAAATCCCGGCGGTCTCAAGATTTTGTCTCAACATACGAACGAAAACCGGCGGCCCGCCTCGTGGCGCGAGGCGGGCCGCCGGCAGTGCGAATGCGGATCAGCTCTCTGCTTCTGCTGCCTCCTCGGCTGACAGGTCGTCGGCCAGTTCGCTCGCCCCGGGATCCGCCGACGCCTCGAGCTCCGTCACCGGCACGGCCCCGGTCGCGGCCGCGGCACCGTCCTGCGCCGCCGGCGGCGGCGCGGGCTCCAGCCACAGCACGCCCAGCGGGGGCAGGCGCAGCACGGCGTGCGCGGGCTGGCCCCACATCGGCTCGTCGCGCACCGGCACCCGGCCGAAGTTGCCGACGCCGCTGCCGCCGTACTGCTCCGCGTCGGTGTTGAGCACCTCGACCCACTCCCGGGCCTGCGCGGCCGACCACGGCAGCGGTATCCGGTGGCCCTCCCACGGCACCCCGGCGAAGTTGGCCACGCACACCAGCGGCGTGCCGTCCTTGGCCCAGCGCACGAACGCGAACACGTTGTGCTCGGCGTCGTCGGCGGACAGCCAGCCGAAGCCCGCGCTGCTGAAGTCCTGCTCCCACAGCGCCGGCCGGGCCCGGTAGGCCGCGTTCAGGTCCTGCACCGTGCGCAACACGCCGCGGTGCCCGGGCCGGTCGAGCAGGTACCAGTCCAGCCCGCGCTGCTCGGACCACTCGGCGTCCTGGCCGAACTCGCCGCCGGAGAAGAGCAGCTGTTTACCCGGATGCGCCCACATGTAGGCGAACAGGGCCCTGAGATTGGCCAGCTGCTGCCAGCGGTCGCCCGGCATCTTGCGCAGCAGCGAGCCCTTGCCGTGCACGACCTCGTCGTGGCTGAGCGGGAGCATGAAGTTCTCGCTGTAGGCGTACATCAGCGCGAAGGTCATCTGGTGGTGGTGGTAGCGCCGGTTGAACGGCTCCTCGGCCAGGTAGTCGAGGGTGTCGTGCATCCAGCCCATGTTCCACTTCAGGCCGAAGCCGAGGCCGGAGAAGGCCGAGCCGTCCGGGTAGCGGTCGGTCGGCAGCGTCACGCCCGGCCAGGAGGTGGACTCCTCGGCGGCCATCATCACGCCGGGGACGCGCTTGTACACCGTCGCGGTCAGCTCCTGGATGAAGGAGACCGCCTCCAGGTTCTCCCGGCCGCCGTAGGCGTTCGGGTGCCAGGCGCCCGGCTTGCGCGAGTAGTCCAGGTAGAGCATCGAGGCCACCGCGTCCACCCGCAGGCCGTCGACGTGCATCTCCTCGCACCAGTAGATGGCCGAGGCCATCAGGAAGTTGCGCACCTCGTTGCGGCCGTAGTCGAAGACCAGGGTGCCCCAGTCCGGGTGCTCGCCGCGCCACGGGTCCGGGTGCTCGTACAGGCTGGTGCCGTCGAACTGGGCCAGCGCCCAGGCGTCCTTGGGGAAGTGCGCCGGCACCCAGTCCACGATCACGCCGATGCCGGCCTGGTGCAGCGCGTCCACCAGCGCCCGGAAGTCGTCCGGGGTGCCCAGCCGGGCGGTCGGCGCGAAGTAGGAGGAGACCTGGTAGCCCCAGGACCCGCCGAACGGGTGCTCGGTCGGCGGCAGGATCTCGACGTGCGTGAAACCCAGCTCATTGACGTAGGCGGGCAGCTGCTCGGCCAGCTCACGGTAGGTCAGCCCGGGCCGCCACGAGGCCAGGTGCACCTCGTAGACCGACTGCGGGCAGGCGTGCGGATCGGTCGCGGCCCGCGCGCGCAGCCAGGCGTCGTCGTGCCAGCGGTATTCCGAGCGGGTGAGCACGGAGGCGGTGTCCGGCGGGGTCTCGGTCGCCTGCGCCAGCGGGTCGGCCTTCTGCCGCCACACCCCGTCGCGGCCGAGGATCTCGTACTTGTACCGGTGGCCGGGGCCGATCCCCGGCACGAACAGCTCCCACACTCCGCTCGAGCCGAGCGTGCGCATCGGGTGGGCGAGCCCGTCCCAGTAGTTGAAGTCGCCGATCAGCCGCACGCCCTGGGCGTTGGGCGCCCAGACCGCGAAACCGGCGCCCTCGGCCGTGGAGCCGTCGGGCGCCGTCAGGGTACGGATGTGGGCGCCGAGCGCCTCCCACAGCTGCTCGTGCCGGCCCTCGCCGATCAGGTGCAGGTCCACCTCGCCGAGCGCCGGCAGGAACCGGTAGCCGTCGAGCTGTTCCAGGCTGGACTCGCCGTAGTCCACCCGCAGCCGGTAGGCGTCGTCGGCGCGGCCGGGCACCAGGCCGGCGAACAGGCCCTCGCCCTCCGGCCGCAGCGTGAACTCGCCGTCCTCCTGCAGCACCGAGACGGCGTCCGCGAAGGGTCTCAGGACCCGGATGAGGCGGTGGCCGGTTCCGGCCGGGTGCGCGCCGAGGAGGGCGTGGGGATCGTGACACGCGCCGCCGAGCAGGGCGTCGCGGTCGTGGGCGGACAGGGGCTCGGCCTGCGCGGCCGGGGCCACGGTGGACATGGTGCCGGGATGCCGGCTGAGAGTTTCACTGCTTCCCTTCACCCGTCCCACCCTGCCACGTATGTGCGCATAACGGGAGGCGGTGCTCTCGTGCCGGACGCCCGCCGGCCGGCGGCCCCGGATCCGGGGCCGCCGGCGCCTCACCCGGGCTCGGTGCCGCAGCGGCGGACCAGCAGATGGTCGAGCTCGCCCGCCTTCGCCTCCCTGACCAGCACGCCGAGCTGCTCGACGGACATCTGCACGTGCTGGCCGAAGTCGTCGGCGAGCACGATCCGGCGGGCCTGGTCGGCCTTCGGGTCGAGGAAGAGCTCGGGGCAGCCGCAGCTGCAGTCGCCGCAGAACACCTTGATGGAGCACAGTTCCGGGTGAGCCGGACGGACGAAGGAGGATGCGGGGACGGCGGAGGCGGGCGACGCGGGGAGGGTTGACGGCGCGTCGAAGCGGGAGTCGCAAGACATTCGGGAACCTCGGGTCATCGCGGGGGGTGGGAGCGGGATACCGGACCTGCCCGTCGGTACTCCCAACGTAGGACACCGCCCGCCCGCGGACCATGGCGCGCGCGGGGCGCGGCCCGCGGGCGGTTGGCTTCCGTACGTATCCGTTCGCCTCGCGCGCCAGGGTCCGTGCGGGCGAAGGGGTGGCGTGCGCCCCCAGTCCTGAGGTTTCGGGTGCGGACCTGGGCTCGCGCGGACGCGGCGGGGCGCGCGCGGCGTCCGCGCTACGCCTGGCGCTACATCTGGCGCCGGGCCCGGCGGCTGCGGCGCCAGGAGAGCAGATAGGACGCCAGCGCTCCGAGCACGAAGACCAGCAGCAGCACGATCCACAGCTTCGCGCTGACCCAGGCCACCCAGAAGTGGATGCGCACAGTGGCGTTGTTGATCGCGATGAACCAGATGGCCAGGGCGGTGATGATGATGCCCAGGGCGACCTTGGGCTTGGCCAGCTTGTCGGCCACACGCGAACCCGCGGTGGGCTTCTGGCCGGTCGGGGGGAGGTTGCCGGTGCTCATGACCTCGGCTCCTTCGAACGGGGTAATGATCATTCCCGCTTTCGGCGTCCGGAATGCCCCGACATCCGCCGAACGGCTGATCCGGCTGGCGAAACCGGCCCCGATCGGACGCGGCGGCGGGGGCCGTCCGGACGTGGTTCCATGGAGGCATGGACGTAAGGCACGAGTGGCCGTTCGCCACCGTCTTCGCGGTGGCCGTAGTGGCCGTGGCCCTGATCGCGCTGGGCAATCTGCAGCACGGCGTGCTCATTCTGGGCTGCTCGCTGCTGCTCGGCTCCGGTCTGCGCTTCGCGCTGCCCACCCCGCGGGTCGGCCTGCTGGCCGTGCGCGGCCGCGGGGTCGACGTGGTCACCATGGGCCTGCTCGGCCTGGTGATGCTGATCCTCTCGCTCTTCCCGCTCGCGGGTTAGCCGCCGCGACCTGCACCTAAGCAGACGGCCGTCGCCCGGATGGAGCAATCTCCATCCGGGCGACGGCCGGTCTTCGGTGCTGCCCGCGAACGCCTAGCGGGGCATCGGCATCAGCCGAGCAGCGAGAGCGCCTGGTTGAAGGTGGCCGAGGGACGCATCGCGGCCGCGGCCTTCGCCGGGTCCGGCTGGTAGTAGCCGCCGAGGTCCACCGGGCTGCCCTGGACCGCGATCAGCTCCCGCACGATGGTCTCCTCCTGCGCGGTGAGGGTCTCGGCCAGCGGCGCGAACGCCGCGGCGAGCTCCGCGTCGGCCTGCTGCGCGGCGAGCTCCTGGGCCCAGTAGAGCGCCAGGTAGAAGTGGCTGCCGCGGTTGTCGATCCCGCCGAGCTTGCGGCTGGGCGACTTGTTCTCGTTCAGGAACGTCGCGGTGGCCCGGTCCAGGGTGTCCGCGAGCACCTGGGCGCGCGCGTTGCCGGTGGTCTGGGCCAGGTGCTCGAAGCTGACCGCCAGCGCCAGGAACTCGCCGAGGCTGTCCCAGCGCAGGTAGTTCTCCTTGACCAGCTGCTGCACGTGCTTGGGCGCCGAGCCGCCGGCGCCGGTCTCGAACAGGCCGCCGCCGTTCATCAGCGGGACGACCGAGAGCATCTTGGCGCTGGTGCCCAGCTCCAGGATCGGGAACAGGTCGGTCAGGTAGTCGCGCAGCACGTTGCCGGTGACCGAGATGGTGTCCTCGCCGCGGCGGATGCGCTCGAGCGAGTAGGCGGTGGCGTCGACCGGCGAGAGGATCTCGATGGTCAGGCCCTCGGTGTCGTGGTCGGTCAGGTAGGTGACGACCTTGCGGATCAGCTGCGCGTCGTGCGCGCGGTTCGCGTCGAGCCAGAACACCACCGGCGAGCCGGTGGCCCGGCCGCGGGAGACGGCCAGCTTCACCCAGTCGCGGATCGGCGCGTCCTTGGTCTGGCACATCCGGAAGATGTCCCCGGCCCCGACCGGCTGCTCGAGCACGGCCGCGCCGGTGGCCGCGTCCACCACCCGCACGGTGCCGGCCGCCGCGAGCTCGAAGGTCTTGTCGTGGCTGCCGTACTCCTCGGCCTTCTGCGCCATCAGGCCCACGTTGGGCACCGAGCCCATGGTGGCCGGGTCGAAGGCGCCGTGGGCGCGGCAGTCCTCGATGACGCTCTGGTAGACGCCGGCGTAGCTGCTGTCCGGCAGCACCGCCAGGGTGTCGTGCTCGGCGCCGTCCGGGCCCCACATGTGGCCGGAGGTGCGGATCATGGCCGGCATCGACGCGTCCACGATGACGTCGCTGGGCACGTGCAGGTTGGTGATGCCGCGGTCGGAGTCGACCATGGCCAGCGCCGGTCCGTCGGCCAGCTCGGCGTCGAAGGAGGCCTTGATCTCGTCCCCGTTCGGCAGCGCCGCGAGGCCGGTCAGGATCCCGCCGAGGCCGTCGTTCGGGCTCAGGCCCGCCGCGGCCAGGTCCGCGCCGAAGGCGGCGAAGGTCTTCGGGAAGAAGGCGCGCACGACGTGGCCGAAGACGATCGGGTCGGAGACCTTCATCATGGTGGCCTTCAGGTGCACCGAGAAGAGCACGCCCTCGTCCTTGGCCCGGGCCACCTGGTCGGTCAGGAACGAGCGCAGCGCGGCGACGTGCATGACCGAGGCGTCCACGACCTCCTCGGCGAGCACCGGCACGGACTCGCGCAGCACGGTCACGGTGCCGTCCTCGGCGACGTGCTCGATCCGCAGCTTGCCGTCGGCGGTGATGACGGCGGACTGCTCGGTGGAGCGGAAGTCGTCCTCGCCCATGGTCGCCACGTTCGTCTGGGACGAGGAGGACCAGGCGCCCATGCGGTGCGGGTGCGTCTTGGCGTAGTTCTTCACCGAGGCGGGGGCGCGCCGGTCCGAGTTGCCCTCGCGCAGCACCGGGTTGACCGCGCTGCCCTTGACCTTGTCGTACCGGGCCCGCACGTCGCGCTCGGCGTCGGTCTTCGGCTCGTCCGGGTAGTCCGGCAGCTCATAGCCCCGCGCCCGCAGCTCCGCGACCGCGGCCTTGAGCTGCGGCACCGAGGCGGAGACGTTCGGCAGCTTGATGATGTTGGCCTCGGGCGTGGTGGCCAGCTCGCCGAGCTCGGTGAGCGCGTCGCCGATCCGCTGCGCCTCGGTGAGGTACTCCGGGAACACCGCGAGGATCCGCCCCGCCAGCGAGATGTCGCGCGTCTGGACGCTCACCCCGGCCGTCGAGGCGTAGGCCTCGATGATTGGCAGGAACGAGTAGGTCGCCAGCGCGGGCGCCTCGTCGGTGTGGGTGTAGATGATGGTCGAGTCTGTCACCGGGTGCTCCGCTTCGGTATGCGACGACACTTTTTCTCGACATCAAGATACCCCAGTCCCGGGCCCCGGCCCTACTCGGCTCGGGGGCGTCGCGGGCCCTTCGCTGTCACGCGTCTCACAGCCGGTCGCCGCCGAACCGGTCCGAGCGGCGGAGTAACGTTACGGCGGGCGGGCAACCCGCGGAGCCGAGTACGGCCCGGGCCCGAACAGTCCCTGCTGTCTCAGAGTTCGAAGAAGGCGTCGCAATGACTCGCACCCCCGTCAACGTCACGGTCACCGGCGCGGCCGGCCAGATCGGTTACTCGCTGCTGTTCCGGATCGCGGCCGGCCACCTGCTCGGCCCGGACGTGCCGGTGAAGCTGCGCCTGCTCGAGATCACCCCGGCGCTCAAGGCCGCCGCGGGCACCGCGATGGAGCTCGACGACTGCGCGTTCCCGCTGCTGCACGGCATCGAGATCACCGACGACCTCAAGACGGCGTTCGACGGCACCAACGTCGCGCTGCTGGTCGGCGCCATGCCGCGCAAGGCCGGCATGGAGCGCGGCGACCTGCTCGCGGCCAACGGCGGCATCTTCAAGCCGCAGGGCCGCGCGATCAACGACCACGCCGCCGACGACGTGCGCGTGCTGGTGGTGGGCAACCCGGCCAACACCAACGCCCTGATCACCGCGAGCCACGCGCCGGACGTGCCCAAGACCCGGTTCACCGCGATGACCCGGCTCGACCACAACCGCGCGGTCGCCCAGCTGGCCAAGAAGACCGGCGCCGCCGTCACCGAGATCAGCAACCTGACGATCTGGGGCAACCACTCGGCCACCCAGTACCCGGACATCTTCCACGCCAAGGTGGGCGGCAAGAACGCGGCCGAGCTGGTGAACGACCAGGCCTGGCTGGAGGGCGACTTCATCCCGACCGTGGCCAAGCGCGGCGCCGCGATCATCGAGGCCCGCGGCCTGTCCTCGGCCGCCTCGGCCGCCTCGGCCGCGCTGGACCACGTGCGCACCTGGTTCCACGGCACCGCCGAGGGCGACTGGACCTCGATGGGCATCGTCTCCGACGGCTCCTACGGCGTGCCCGAGGGCCTGGTCTCCTCCTTCCCGGTCACCACCAAGGACGGCGACTACCAGATCGTCCAGGGCCTGGAGATCGACGAGTTCTCCCGCGGCCGGATCGACGCCTCGGTCGCCGAGCTCGTCTCCGAGCGCGACGAAGTGACCAAGCTCGGCCTGATCTGACCCCGCGTCACCCAAGCGCCCGATCCCGTCCACACCCGGTTCATCCCGGCGTGGGCGGGATTTGTCGTCTCATCAGTTCGGTAACGGAGTTTGCCGCCTTCTTGCCGCGGGCATACGAATGCGTTTGGCTGGGCCGGTTCCGCGATGTCACAGCCGAAAAACAGGGGGCGTTGATCTTCCCATGAGCAACCCGTACGACCCGTACTCCTCCGGTCAGCAGCCGCAGCAGCCGCAGCAGCCCGCCGACGCGGCCGCGCCCACGCAGTTCGTGCCGTTGCAGCAGCCGCAGCAGCCTGCCTACGGTGCTCCGCAGGGCGCGCCGCAGGACGCACAGGGTTGGAGCCAGCCGGGCGGCCAAGCGCCGTACGGTGCTCCGCAGCAGCAGCCTTACGGTGCTCCGCAGCAGCCGCAGCAGCCCTACGGCGCTCCGCAGCAGCCTTACGGCGCGCCCCAGCAGCCGCAGGTTCCCGCCTTCGGCGCGCCGCCGCAGCAGCCGGGCCAGCCCGCGTTCGGCCAGCCCGCCTTCGGCCAGGGGCCGCAGGGCCCTTACGGCTACCCCACCCCGGTCAGCGCGGTCAAGGCCAACCGCACCGGCGGAGCCAAGATCGCCGCCGCGATCTTCGGCACCATCGTCGGGCGGGTCGTGGTCCTCCTGGTGGTCGCCGCCTGTGTCGCCGGCTACCACTTCGCCACCGCGAACCCGGCCAAGCGCGACAACAACGGCCAGGTCAACAAGGCCGGCACGCTCTCGGTGCTGGACCTGAAGGTCGGCGACTGCTTCGACCTGCCGTCCAGCGAGTCGGATGTCACCTCCGTCACCGCCATTCCGTGCACCGAGGCGCACGACGCCCAGATCTACGCGGAGCCGAAGATCACCGAGTCCAGCTTCCCCGGCACGGACACGCTCGAGAGCGAGGGCAAGACCACCTGCGAGTCGGACGAAGCCACCGCCTCGCTCGCCTCGGACCTGCCGGACAGCATCACCGCGGAGTACTACTTCCCGGAGAACTCGGAGACCTTCGACGACGGCACCGACTACTTCAGCTGCGCGCTGACCTCGTCGAGCAAGGACCTGACCAAGTCCTACGTCACCGCCTCCTGACGCCACGGGCTTCGGCCCGGACCGGGGGATCCGCGAGGGGCCGTGCGCGCCGTAGACTGGTGCGCATGGCCCTTTCGCCTCCTTCGGAGTGCAATAGACCCGGCGGCTCGCCGCTCCCGTTCCCGGGGGTGCCGGGCCGGTGAACCCCACTGTCCTGTCCTGCCTCATCGTCCTGGCGCTGATCCTGATCGAGGCCCTGTTCGTGGCCTCGGAGATCGCGCTCGTCTCGCTGCGTGAGGCGCAGGTCCAGGAAATGGCCGAGTCCGGCCGCCGCGGCGCGATCGTCGCCCGCCTGGTGCGCGACCCCAACCGCTTCCTGGCCACCGTCCAGATCGGTGTCACCCTCACCGCGCTGCTCTCCTCCGCCTACGGCGCGACCACGCTGTCCGAGCACGCCAAGAACGCGCTGGTCTCGGCGGGCCTCGGCTCCGGCCTGGCCGGCTTCACCGGCCTGGTGGGCGTGACCATGATCATCTCCTTCGTCACCCTGGTCATCGGCGAGCTCGCGCCCAAGCGGCTGGCCATGCAGCGGATCGAGCCCACCGCCCGCGCCGTGGCGCCGTTCCTCAACGGCATGTCCCGGCTGTGCCGGCCGGTGATCTGGCTGCTCTCGGTGTGCACCGACGGGGTGGTGCGGCTGTTCGGCGGCGACCCCTCGGCCGCGCGCGAGCAGGTCAGCGAGGCCGAGCTGCGCCGCATGGTGGCCAGCAGCGACTCGCTGAGCAAGGACGAGCGGCGGCTGATCGACGAGGTCTTCGGCGCCGGCGACCGGCAGCTGCGCGAGGTGCTGGTGCCGCGCACCGAGGTGGTCTTCCTGGACGGCTCCACCTCGATCCGGGTCGCCGCGGCCGAGATAGCCGGACACCCGCACTCGCGCTACCCGGTGATCGACCAGTCCGCGGACAACGTCGTCGGCTTCGTGCACGTGCGCGACCTGCTCAGCCCGGCCGCGGCCGAGCGGGAGGGCAACGTCTCCGCGCTGGCCCGCCCGGCGCTGTTCCTGCCCAGCACCAAGCACGTGCTCGACGCGCTCTCCGAGATGCGCCGCGACTCGTTCCACCTGGCCATCGTGGTGGACGAGTACGGCGGCACGGCCGGCATCGTCACCCTCGAGGACCTGGTCGAGGAGGTCATCGGCGACATCCGGGACGAGTACGACAGCGCCCGCGCCGACGTGATCCGGCTGCGCGACGGCGGCCTGGACCTCTCCGGCCTGGTCAACCTGGACGAGGCGGCCGAGGAGATCGGCGTGCCGCTGCCCGAGGGCCCGTACGAGACGCTGGCCGGCTTCCTGATCGCCCAGCTCGGGCGGATGCCGAAGGCCGGGGACGTGGTCGTGCACGACGATCTGCGCTTCACCGTGCACACCATGGACGGCCGCCGCGTCTCCCGGGTGCGGATAGTCCACACGGGCGACGAGGCGCAGGCCCTGGAGGCCGAGCTCGGCGGCGGCGAGGAGAACCGGAGCGGGGTGCCGGCGCCGGCGGAGGCCCAGGCCGTGATAGCGCAGCAGTAGCCGCGGCGGCGGCCGCGCGCGGCGCCCCGACGGCGCCCCGGACGGCTGCCGACCCGGGCGGAGCGGGTGAAGCTCCTTGCGCGGGTCTGCGAGAATAGAAGCCATGTCCACCGACCTGACGACAGCAGGGCCGCCGCGTGCTCTCCCGCGCGTGCTCAGCGGGATCCAGCCCACCGCCGACTCCTTCCACCTGGGCAATTACCTGGGAGCGGTGCGCAACTGGGTCTCCATGCAGGACGACTACGACGCCTACTACATGGTCGTGGACCTGCACGCCATCACGGTCGAGCAGGACCCGGCGGCGCTGCGCCGGCGCACCCGGGTGGCCGCCGCCCAGCTGCTCGCGGCCGGCCTCGAGCCGCAGCGCTGCGCCCTGTTCGTGCAGAGCCACGTGCCCGAGCACGCGCAGCTGAGCTGGGTGATGGGCTGCCTCACCGGCTTCGGCGAGGCCTCCCGGATGACCCAGTTCAAGGACAAGTCGGCCAAGCACGGCGTCGGCGCGGCCAGCGTGGGCCTGTTCACCTACCCGATCCTGATGGTCGCGGACGTGCTGCTCTACCAGGCCGACTTCGTCCCGGTCGGCGAGGACCAGCGCCAGCACCTCGAGCTGACCCGCGACCTCGCGCAGCGGTTCAACACCCGCTACGGCAAGGCCTTCACCGTGCCCGAGCCGTACATCGTCAAGGACACCGCGAAGATCATGGACCTGCAGGACCCGACCTCGAAGATGTCGAAGTCCGCGTCCTCGCCCGGCGGGATCATCGAGCTGCTGGACGACCCGAAGGCCAACGCCAAGAAGATCAAGTCGGCCGTCACCGACACCGAGCGGGAGATCCGCTTCGACGAGGCGAACAAGCCCGGAGTGGCCAACCTGCTGCGCATCTACGCCGCGCTGGGCGAGCGCACCATCCCCGAGCTGGAGCGGGACTACGAGGGCAAGGGCTACGGCGACCTCAAGAAGGACCTCGCCGAGCTCGTCACCGACACCCTCTCGCCGTTCAAGGAGCGCACCGAGGAGATCCTGGCCGACGCCGGCAAGCTCGACGCGATCCTGGCCGAAGGCGCCGAGAAGGCCCGGGAGGTGGCCTCCCGGACCCTGTCCGAGGTCTACGAAAAGATCGGTTTCCTTTCGAAGTGACCACCATCGGGATATCGCTGGAGATACCGGAGCCGTACGGCAGCGCCCTGCGGGCCCGCCGGGCGTCCTACGGCGATGTCCACGCGAAGTACGTCCCGACGCACGTCACGCTGCTGCCGCCGACCGAGGTGGACCCGGCGGCGCTCGGCGCGATCGAGCAGCACCTCGCCGACGTGGCCGCCGGGTTCTCGCCGTTCACCATGCGGCTCGGCGGCACCGGCACCTTCCTGCCGATCTCCGCGGTGGTCTTCGTGCAGATCGCGCAGGGCATCACGCCCTGCGCGAACCTGGAGTCCCAGGTGGTCAGCGGAGTGCTCGAGCGTGAGCTGCAGTTCCCGTACCACCCGCACGTCACGGTCGCGCACGACCTGGACGAGCACATGCTCGAGTTCGCCATGCAGGATCTGGCCGACTACCACGCCGAGTTCGACATCGACCGGCTCAAGCTCTACGAGCAGCGTGCCTCGGGCGACTGGCAGGTGCTGCGCGAGTTCCCGTTCGGCCAGGAGTGGTGCGCCGGCGAACCGGCCCGCGGCGCGGCGTAACCGCACGCCCGCCACACTCGGTGACGCTGGGTAAGCTCTCCGTGTGGTCAAGCTGACGGCGGCGCGGATCGTGCGGCGCTCCTGGCACTGGTGGGGCGTGCGCGGCCGCCCGCACCCGGTCTACCGCACCTTCCACCGTTTCCAGCAGCGCCGCGGCACCCGGCTGGCCGCCGCGATGACCTACTCGGCGTTCCTGTCCCTGTTCCCGCTGCTGGCAGTGGCCACCGCACTCACCGCCGCCCTGCTCGGCCACAGCGGGGTCGAGACCGTCAACGAGCACATCCGCAAGCAGCTGCCCGGCATCGCCGGGGAGTCCTCGCTGAACGCGGTCGCCGCCAACGCCGCCACCGTCGGCGTCATCAGTGCCCTGATCCTGACCTGGACCGGGCTGTCCTGGGTCAACACCGCGCGCGGGAGCATGCGCGAGATCTGGGGCGTGGACGACATGCCCGGCAACTTCGTCGTGCGCAAGGTGGCCGACCTGGCCTCGCTGGTGGGCCTGGGCCTGTCCGCCGCGGTCGTGCTCTCCGCCACCGTGCTCACCTCGGGCCTGGCCGCGCACGTGCTGCGCTGGCTGCGGCTGGCCGACACCCAGTTCGCCCGCTCGGTGCTGTGGCTGATCGGGACGGTCCTGGGCATCGGCGCCGGGACCATCATGTTCGCCTACTTCCTCTCCGGCATCCCGCGGCTGTACATGCCGCACAGCGTGCTGTTCAGTACCGCGCTGGCCGCGTCCGTGCTCTTCGACATCACCAAGAGCCTGGTCGGCTCGTACCTCAGCTCGGTCGCCGGCCGCTCCCTCTACGGTGCGTTCGGCGTCCCCATCGCGCTGCTGGTCTGGTTCGACCTCACCTTCGTCACGACCCTGTTCCTCTCCGCCTGGACGGCCACCCGCACCGAGGACGCGCTCGAGGCCGAACGAGCGCATCTGGCGAAGTCCGACCGGGTGAATCAGGGCTGAGCACGGTCCCGCCTGAGCCGACTCGGCGGCGGCGAGGGGTTACCTGCGAGGTATGACTCGCCGTTACCATCAAAAGCTTTTCAGTCCACCGCTGACCGCGGCCCTGGCCGCGTTGGCGATCGCCACGCTGTCCGGCACGCCCGCGTTCGCGGCCACCGACCATCTGCCGCACCTGCAACCCGTGGCGATCGGCAACCCCGTCTCCGGCAACGACGGGTTCACCGCGTTCGTCCACCACGACGCCTATGTCGCGTCCAACGAGAACGAGGGCACGATGGCCCTCGGTGGAAACCTCGTGCTGCGCGGCACGGGTGGCAACTACAACGTCGCCGCACACGAGCCGCCCACCGACGAGGCGTTCGTCGTCCCTGGCGACGACCGGCCGACCGGCCTGCTGATCGGCGGCGCAGTCAACTGGGCCGACAGCACCAGCCAGGGCATCGTGCAGGTGCAGAGCAACACCTATGTGAAGCTCGGCGACCAGACCGGCACCGACATCCTCGGCACCGGCGGCCCGACGCAGCTCGTACCGACCGGCGGCGAGCGCAACTCGACGCCGCGGGTCGAACTCACCACCGACCAGCCTGTCGATTCGATCGTCCAATCAGGGCTCATCGACTTCGATGCGGTATTCGACCTCTACAAGGCGCGCTCGCAGGCCATGGCGGACTGCCCGGACACGGTCATCCCGACCGAGGCGAACGACACCACCCCGCTCCCGCAGCCGTGGCCCGCCGGCACCCAGGCGTACCTCACCCTCGACACCTCGCACACGAACGTGTGGACCGTGACGAAGCAGCAGCTCTCGCTGCTGTCGAACATCACCCTGCGGAACCTGCCGACCGAGAACGGCCCGCTGGTGATCAACGTGCTCGACGACAGCGGCCACTTCGACTGGAAGGTCACCACGCTGGCCGGCTTCAGCGGCGACGCCGCGCCCTACGTGCTGTGGAACTTCCCGCAGACCACGAACCTCACGCTGTCCGGCTCGGCCAGCATCGACGGCACCGTCTACGCGCCCAGCGCCCGCCTCGTCGACCAGAACGACGGGAACATCCAGGGCAACGTGATCGTGGACACGCTCGTGCACGGCGACGCGACCCACAACGGCGGCGAGATCCACGACTTCCCGTTCAAGGGCATCGTCGACTGCGAACTCACGCCGACCGAGTCGCCCACCACTGAGACCCCGACCATGACTCCGACCGAGACTCCCACCGAGACCCCGACCGAGACGCCCACCACGCCGCCGGCTCCGACCTGCACGGCCACCCCTGAGCCGACGAAGACCTGGCCGACCGAGACCGCGGAGCCGACCCACTCGGGCAAGCCCGGCGAATGGCAGAACCGTCCCTGGCACCACCGCCGGCCGTGCGGCAAACTGCCGCCGACCGGAGCGTCCGTCAGCCCCGGCGCGTTCTACCCGGCGCTGGGATTGGTCGCCGGGGGAGTGGTGATCCTCGGCGCGGCCCAGTACCGGCGCAGGGCCCGTAGGCACTGATCCGTCCTGACGCGCATGTAATACCTACCTTCGACGGCCGGGGCAGGATCCTGCCCCGGCCGTTCGCGTGCCATGCGCACTACCCACTACCTCAGATCGCGACGCTTACGCCGAATGAGCAGCAGCGTCGTGCCGACGGCGAGCAGCACTCCGCCCGCCTGCATCACGTACTCGACGCGCACACCGGTGGGCGGCAGCGTCAGCATCGCGACCAGCTGGGCGTCCGCGTCCGCGTCTGCATCGGTGACAGGGTGTCGGGCGGCGCAGACCGTGCCGCTGCCGGGAAGGTCGCGTGCGGCGAAAGTGCTCTCCGAGCACGTGATCCCGCTGATGTGGTCCACCACGGACGTGCCTGAGCCGGACGCGGCGGCCAAGGCGGCAGACGGCGAGAGCACGAGCGCCGCCGACAACGCGCAAGCTCCGGCAAGCGAATACGTCGCCGCTGGTCCGTGCAAGAATGATGTCGATCTCAACATACGCGTGAGGCTAGGTCGCCGCTTCCGCGTGTCGCCGCCAGTGAACTCTTTCGTGGCGTGTCGGCAGCGGGCGGGAGCCCGCCATCGGGCACTTATCCACTTGTCCGGGTGCATACCCAGTGATCGGATATCAGCCATGGCCATGGCAGCCGTCCGCGAATCCTCGACACGCTACCGAGCCGCCGACGGCACCGAACTCCCGTTGCTGCTCTTCGAACCGGCCGAAGGCGCGCACGTCAGCGCGGGAGTCGTCCTGTTCCACGGAGGCGCCCTGCACAAGGGCTCGCCCGACTCGTTGGCAGCACACTGCCGAGAACTCGCATCGCGCGGAATCTTCGCCGCGTCCGCCGGCTACCGGCTCCTCGGCCAAGGCGCGGCAAGCATCGACGACTGCGTCGCCGACGTTCGTCGCGCGACCGCAGAGTTCCAGCGGCTAGCCGCCCTGCGGGGCATCGACCCCAACCGCCTCGCCGCCGGAGGCAGCTCGGCCGGAGCCCACCTCGCACTCGTTGCAGCCATGGTCGCCGACACGTCGGCCGCCTCCATCCCCGCCGTTGCGACCCTCGTGGCCCTCAACCCGGCCGGCCTGGACCTGCGCTCCCTCGACGCATCCGTCCACGCCCGCCTCGAGCGCCAGATCGGCATCGCCACCGGCCGACTCGCCGAGTACTCGATGATCGAGCACGTGCGCCTGGGCACCCCGCCGCTCCTGATCCAGCACGGCACCGCCGACGAAGTCGAGTCAATCGAGACCGTCCGCCGCTTCCGCGACGCACTGGTCCGCGCCGGAAACGTCTGCAAGCTCCTCGAATACCCGGACGCCAAGCACGCCTTCCACTACCCGGAGAGCGGCGCCCACTTCCCCACCGTCATCGAAGCCACCGCGAACTTCGTGCTCACGGCAGGCAAACTTCTACCGCGTGTAAAAACTGGAGGGGCGACGAGGTAGCCTGTCTGTCATGCGCTTGTCTCGCCGTGCCTCGTGGCTGCTGATCGCCTTCGCCGTCTGGTCGTGGATCATCTGGGTCACTCTGATCAAGAACATCAACAACGACCCGCGGGCGTGGAACGGCAACCACCCCACCGGCTTCCTGATGGTGCACGTCGTGCTGGCGATCATCTCGCTGGTCATGGGCACGGCGATCGGCTGGCTGGGCTGGAAGGGCCTGCGCGCGCTCAAGGCTCAGGACGGCAACGCGGTCGCGACGCCGCAGCAGGCCGGCGAGCCCGACCGCGAGAAGGTCTGACTTCTCTGCCTCGACGAGGCGCCGCGGCGCGGGCCACGTGGGGGCTTGCCGGCGTGCGCTTCGCTTCGCCCTGGTTCGTGTGACCGCCCGCCCACCCGTTGCGTAGGTGGGTCGGCTGGGGTTTCAGGAAAAAGATCGCCTCCGGCGGGGGCCCTCGCTCGGAGAGTGCCGGAGGCTTACCGGCTGGGGTTCTGGGTGGTGGTGGGGTCGGGGCGGGTCTCTCTCCTCGCCCGGGCCCCGGAGGCAATCAGGAACCCGCCGGGAGGTCAAGCGGCGGTGGCTCCCGCCGTGCTGGTTTCTGCATCGCGCCGCTTGACCTCCCGGCGGCTTCCCGATCGGGCTTCGCCTGCCCGACCGAGGAGAGAGCCCCGCCCCTGGCGAGATCCCTGCGGGAGGTCGGTGGCCCGGTCCGCTCCTGCCCGAACCCGATGCAGAATTCTTCAGCACATTCTCGCACCGGGTTGGGAGCCCTGTCGGATCGTGATGCCCGTTCGCTTCGCGGGGAAATCCTGCAGGCGGGGCTCCGCACATGTGATGCAGGATTTTTCATAACCACTCCCATAAGGCTCCCGACACATCTCCATTCTACAGCGCGGCTCCGACAAAAGGAGTCTACGGGAACTCACGGGGATTATCGTGCGTTGAAATAGGTGGCAGATGAGAGTTGAATAGATCGCGCGATTCGCGCTAATGCAGAATACTGTATCGACTCGAATCGCTACCGGACCGGGCCACCGACCTCCCGCAGGGATCTCGCCAGGGGCGGGGTTCCTGATTGCCTCCGGGGCCCGGGCGAGGAGAGAGACCCGCCCCGACCCCACCACCACCCAGAACCCCAGCCGGTAAGCCTCCGGCACTCTCCGAGCGAGGGCCCCCGCCGGAGGCGATCTTTTTCCTGAAACCCCAGCCGACCCACCTACGCAACGGGTGCGCGGGCGGTCACACGAACCAGGGCGACGCCCGGTACGCCTGAGTTCTGAGCTGTTCGTTATACATGGTCATCGGCGACCACCCACCAGCCGGGCTGATTCTCGCCTTGGGGCGGCTCGATGTCGTGTGCGGCGAGGTAGCAGTCCAACGTCGTCTTCCACTCGGGGTCGGTATCGCGCAACTTCGACAGTTCGATGGGGTTCCCGCGGCCGAAGTGGTCCGCCCACCAGGTTGGAGCGGCGGCGGCGCGCAGGTGCGGGCACACCACGTCGCCGTTATCGCTGCCGTGGTCTCCCATCAATGCGCCGATCGCGATCTCGGCCGCCAGTGTCTCTCTCCGCCCGTCATCGGACCGGAGTGAGTGAAGAGGCTTGCCGCACGCGGCGGCTACCAGCTGCTCAATCTGGTCGTCTTGCCACGTGAGTAAGGCGTAGAAGTCGTCCAGGGTGAACCCGAATTCTTCGGGCGAACTCCAGGAGTATTCGTAGAAGATCTCTGCTGTACCCATCTGATCCCCTCCCCTGGTCGGACATCGAGCCGCGGCCATCGCCGAGGTGACTCCAGGATGACATCGACCACTGACAGCTCTGGGGCCACCGTGCCCGCTGACGGCTGATCTCCCAGCCCATGCTCCGAAGAGAACTCCGCCCGCGCCCGTCCTTCGGAACCGTTGACCGCTGACCGCCTCGGTGCCACCATCTGCTTCACCGTGGATGCTCCAAGCAGGGGCGGGCCGCGCTTGGGGAGGGGCGGGATGGTCGGCGACGCTTACGACAGCGAGCCTTGGGAGGTGCCCGATCTCGGCTTGCCGCTGCCCGTCGTCGCGGCGAGGCCGGTGCCGGCGCATGCCGTTCCGCTGTGGCCGCTGGGGGTGCGGCTGATGGTGCGGGTGGTGGCGCTTTCTTGGCCGTTCTTCTGGGCGCTGCTGCGCTATATGCAGCAACCTGCCTACCCGCCTGCCGGCTGCGTGTCCGACTGTGTGGACCCCAAGACCGCCTACGCGCACGGGATCTTCCCGTGGCTCTTCGCTTACTCGGTCGTGTCGCTGCTGGGCGTGAACTCCGTCATCTTCCTGCTTCGCCAGCGGCGCGGGGGGACGGCTGCGGCGGACGACCTGCCCGTGCCGTTCATCGCCAAGTTCGCGACCTTCGTGGTGCTGTGCGGGGTCGCCTTCGCCATCGGCATACTGCGGGGCATGTCGATCTGGATCTACGGACGCTGACGTAGCGCGAGCGCGGAACCGACGCAGCGGGGCGCGGAGAGTGCTCTCCGCGCCCCGCTGCGTCAGTCGATTCCAGCGTCAGCCCGGCCTCAGAACCGCCGGGTGATCAGCGCGCGCTTGACCTCGGCGATCGCCTGGGTGATCTGGATGCCGCGCGGGCACGCCTCGGTGCAGTTGAACGTGGTGCGGCAGCGCCAGACGCCCTCGCGCTCGTTGAGGATCTCGAGGCGCTCCTCGGCCGCGTCGTCGCGCGAGTCGAAGATGAAGCGGTGCGCGTTGACGATCGCGGCGGGGCCGAAGTACTGGCCGTCCGTCCAGAACACCGGGCACGAGGTGGTGCACGCGGCGCACAGGATGCACTTGGTCGTGTCGTCGAAGCGGTCGCGGTCCTTCTGCGACTGCAGGCGCTCCTTCGTCGGCTCGTTGCCGTGCGCGATGAGGAACGGCTTGACGTCGCGGTAGGCCTGCAGGAACGGGTCCATGTCCACGACCAGGTCCTTGATCACCGGCAGGCCCTGGATCGGCTCGACCGTGATCGGCTTGTCCGGGTTCAGGTCCTTGACCAGGCTCTTGCACGCGAGCCGGTTGCGGCCGTTGATCCGCATCGCGTCCGAGCCGCACACGCCGTGGGCGCAGGAGCGGCGGAAGGTCAGGGTGCCGTCCCGGTCCCACTTGATCTCGTGCAGCGCGTCCAGGATGCGCCAGGTCGGCAGCGCCTCGACCTGCCACTCGTCCCAGCGGTGCTCCTCGGTATCCGGGTCGTACCGCTTCACCCGGACGGTGATGGTCATCGCCTGAGGGTCGGAGGTTGCGGCCGGCATGTCAGTACTTCCTCACCATCGGCTGGTAACGGGTCACCACGACCGGCTTCCAGTCCAGACGGATCTCGTACGAGCCGTCCTCCTTGGCCTCGCGGTACGCCATCGTGTGCTTCATGTAGTTCTCGTCGTCGCGGTCCTGGAAGTCCTCGCGGGCGTGGCCGCCGCGCGACTCCTTCCGGTTGAGCGCGCCGATCACCAGGACCTCGGCGAGGTCGAGCAGGAAGCCGAGCTCGACCGCCTCGAGCAGGTCGGTGTTGAACCGCTTGCCCTTGTCCTGCACCGCCACGTTCGCGTACCGCGCCTGCAGGGCCTTGACGTCGTCGAGGGCCTGCTTGAGCGTGCCCTCGTTGCGGTAGACGCCCGCGTTGTCGTCCATGGTCCGCTGCAGCTCGGTGCGGATGGCGGCGACCTTCTCGGTGCCCTTCGCCGCACGCAGCCGCTCGATCATCTCGGCGACGCCCTCGGCGGCGTCCTCGGCGATCGGCACCAGCGGCGCGGTCTTGACGAACTCGGACGCGGCCAGGCCGGCCCGGCGGCCGAAGACGTTGATGTCGAGCAGCGAGTTGGTGCCCAGGCGGTTCGAGCCGTGCACGGACACGCAGGCCACCTCGCCGGCCGCGTACAGGCCCGGCACCACCTGGTTGTTGTCCTGCAGCACCTCGGCCTGCACGTTCGTGGGCACGCCGCCCATCGCGTAGTGCGCGGTCGGGTAGACCGGGACCAGCTCGGTGGTCGGCTCCACGCCGAGGTACGTACGGGCGAACTCGGTGATGTCCGGGAGCTTCTCCTCGATCTGCTCGGCCGGAAGGTGCGTCAGGTCCAGGTAGACGTAGTCCTTGTGCGGACCGGCGCCGCGGCCTTCGCGCACCTCGAGCACCATCGACCGGGCGACGATGTCGCGCGGGGCGAGGTCCTTGATGGTGGGGGCGTAGCGCTCCATGAACCGCTCGCCGTCGGCGTTGCGCAGGATGCCGCCCTCGCCGCGGGCGCCCTCGGTGAGCAGGATGCCGAGGCCCGCCAGACCGGTCGGGTGGAACTGGTAGAACTCCATGTCCTCCAGCGGCAGGCCCTTGCGCCAGATGATGCCCATGCCGTCGCCGGTCAGGGTGTGCGCGTTGGAGGTGGTCTTGAACACCTTGCCGAAGCCGCCGGTGGCGAAGATGACCGCCTTGGCCCGGAAGATGTGGATCTGACCGCTCGCCAGCTCGTAGGCCACCACGCCCGCGGTCGGGCGTACGCCGTCCTCGCCGGGCTCGCCGAGCAGCAGGTCGAGCACGTAGTACTCGTTGTAGAACTCGATGCCCTCCTTGACGCAGTTCTGGTACAGCGTCTGGAGGATCATGTGGCCGGTGCGGTCCGCGGCGTAGCAGGACCGGCGCACGGCGGCCTTGCCGTGGTCGCGGGTGTGGCCGCCGAAGCGGCGCTGGTCGATCCGGCCCTCGGGGGTGCGGGAGAAGGGCAGGCCCATCTTCTCCAGGTCCAGGACCGCGTCGATGGCCTCCTTGCACATGATCTCGGCGGCGTCCTGGTCGGTCAGGTAGTCGCCGCCCTTGACCGTGTCGAAGGTGTGCCACTCCCAGTTGTCCTCCTCGACGTTGGCCAGCGCGGCGCACATGCCGCCCTGGGCCGCGCCGGTGTGCGACCGGGTCGGGTAGAGCTTGGTGAGCACGGCGGTGCGCGAGCGGGTGCCGGCCTCGAGGGCCGCGCGCATGCCCGCGCCGCCGGCGCCGACGATCACGGTGTCGTAGGTGTGCACCGGGTACGTGCCGCGGGTGGAGGGCGCCGTGACCATGTCCGTGTAGGTGTACTTGTACTCGTCGCCGCCGACGTTCGGCGGGGTGACCTGGTAGGTCGTCTCGTTCGTCTCAGTCATGGTGGAGCGCGCCTCAGGCCTTGATGTCGGGGGTGAAGGTGAAGATGACGAGGCTGCCGAGGAACACCATCCAGATCGCCGCGGTGTAGAGCACCGTCTTGAGGGCGACCCGGGAGCCGTCGCGCTCCGCGTAGTCGTTGATCACGGTGCGCAGGCCGTTGGTGCCGTGCAGGGTGGCCAGCCACAGCGTGACCAGGTCCCAGACCTGCCAGAACGGGGAGGCCCAGCGGCCGGCCACGAAGGCGAAGTTGATCTTCTCCACGCCGCCGTCGAGCACGAGCATGATGAACAGGTGGCCGAGGACGAGGAAGGTCAGCAGCAGGCCGGAGAACCGCATGAACAGCCAGCTGTAGAGCTCGAAGTTGGTCCGGCCGGAGCGCGGGCTGCGGCGGGTGCGCAGCTTGGAGCCGGCGCCCGGGGTGCGCGGAGCCTCGATCGCGGGGGTCGTCGTCATGATGGCAATCCCTCTCAGTACCCGAAGATCCGGTGCAGCGAGTGCGCCAGGATGGGATAGAACATCCCGGCCATCAGCACCACCCAGACGCCCACGACCCACCACAGCAGCTTCTTCTGGTGCCGCGCGCCCTTGGCCCAGAAGTCGACCGCGATGATCCGCAGGCCGTTGAACGCGTGGAAGACGATCGCCGCGGTCAGGCCGTACTCGAGGAAGTTGGTGATCGGGTTCTTGTAGGTGCCGATCACGCTGTTGTAGTCGCTCTGCGAGACCCGCAGCAGAGAGGCGTCGAGTACGTGCGCGAACAGGAAGAAGAAGATCAGGACGCCGGTGATGCGGTGCGCCACCCAACTCCACATGCCCTCGCGGCCGCGGTAGAGCGTGCCCTTCTTACCGGACCGGGAACTCGCTCCCGCGCCAGACGTTGTAGTGGCCATGGGCTCCGCCCTGCCCCTTTCCTGATCGTCGCGTCCTCGTCGGCCGTCAGGTTAACCACCCCTCGGGGTGGTCCGATGACCATCGGGCGGGTTTTGTGAGCGATCTCGCATCGGACATCGCGGACAAATCTCCTCACTAGTGGATCTCATGGGCGTGTGATTCGCACGACAGTGAGTCCTGTCGAGTGAGCCGGGCTACCCGTCGGTAGCCTTTCTCGGTACGCTCCGAAACCGGGAGGCGACCCGCGCCTACCCCGCACCACCGCCCGGATGGGATCTTCGATGACTTCTGCCGCGACGAACGAGTCAGGGCTTCCGCTCGAGCCGGTGTACGGCCCTGAGTCGCTCGAGGGCTGGGATCCGGCGGCCCGGCTGGGGCGGCCGGGCGCGTATCCGTTCACCCGCGGCGTGTACCCGAGCATGTACACCGGCCGGCCCTGGACGATGCGTCAGTACGCGGGGTTCGGCACGGCCGCGGAGTCCAACGCCCGGTACAAGCAGCTGATCGCGAACGGCTCGACCGGACTGTCGGTGGCCTTCGACCTGCCGACGCAGATGGGCTACGACTCGGACGAGCCGATCGCGCAGGGCGAGGTGGGCAAGGTCGGCGTGGCGATCGACTCGATCGAGGACATGCGGACCCTGTTCGGCGGGATCCCGCTGGAGAAGGTCTCCACTTCGATGACGATCAACGCTCCGGCCTCGATCCTGCTGCTGCTCTATCAGCTCGTCGGCGAGGAGCAGGGGGTCGCGCCGAGTCAGCTGACCGGGACGATCCAGAACGACATCCTCAAGGAGTACATCGCCCGCGGCACCTACATCTTCCCGCCGGCGCCCTCGCTGCGGCTGGTCGCGGACGTGTTCGCATACTGCCAGCGCGAGATCCCGAAGTGGAACACGATCTCGATCTCCGGCTACCACATGGCCGAGGCGGGGGCGACGCCCGCGCAGGAGGTCGCCTTCACCCTCGCCGACGGCATCGCCTACGTGCGCGCGGCGGTGAAGTCCGGGCTGGACGTGGACGAGTTCGCCCCGCGCCTGTCGTTCTTCTTCGTCGCCCGCACGACGCTGCTCGAGGAGGTCGCCAAGTTCCGCGCGGCCCGGCGGATCTGGGCCCGCGTCATGCGCGACGAGTTCGGCGCGAAGGACCCGAAGTCGCAGATGCTGCGCTTCCACACACAGACCGCGGGGGTCCAGCTGACGGCCCAGCAGCCGGAGGTGAACCTGATCCGGGTCGCGCTGCAGGGGCTCGGCGCGGTCCTCGGCGGCACGCAGTCGCTGCACACGAACTCGTTCGACGAGGCGATCGCGCTGCCGACGGAGAAGGCCGCGCGCCTCGCCCTGCGCACGCAGCAGGTGATCGCCTACGAGACGGACGTGACGAAGACGGTCGACCCGTTCGCCGGCTCGTACGTGGTCGAGTCGATGACGGACGCGCTCGAGGCTGAGATAGACGTATTGATGCGGCGGGTGGAAGACCTCGGCGGCGCCGTGGCGGCGATCGAGCACGGCTTCCAGAAGACCGAGATCGAGCGTTCGGCCTACCAGATCACCCAGCAGATCGACGGCGGCGAGCGCGTGGTCGTGGGCGTCAACCGGTTCGCGCTCGACGAGGAGGAGCCCTACGAGCCGCTCCGGGTCGACCCGACCATCGGCCAGCAGCAGACCGAGCGGCTCGCCAAGCTGCGCGCGGAGCGCTCGAACGGCGATGTGAGTCGCGCGCTCGACGAGATAAAGCGTGCGGCCGAGGGCGAGGAGAACGTGCTGTATCCGATGAAGGAGGCGCTGCGGGCCTGCGCCACCGTCGGCGAGGTCTCGCACGCGCTGCGCGAGGTCTGGGGCACCTACATTCCGCGCGACGCATTCTGACCTGCGCGTACTTCAGTCGGGAGGCTCGGTCGGGAGGCCTCAGTAGCGCGAGGCTTCCCGGTAGAGCGACTGGATCGCGGGGGTGAACGCCGCCGCGTAGCTGATCGCGGGGCCGGCGCCGCCCTGCTGGTAGCCGCCGACGACGCCGACGAGCGTGCCGATGCCGGTCGAGGGGTCGACGTTCGTCAGCAGCGGGCCGCCGCTGG
Source organism: Actinospica robiniae DSM 44927 (assembly GCF_000504285.1). Taxonomy (NCBI): domain Bacteria; kingdom Bacillati; phylum Actinomycetota; class Actinomycetes; order Catenulisporales; family Actinospicaceae; genus Actinospica; species Actinospica robiniae. The sequence continues at coordinate 7,021,708 of NZ_KI632511.1, forward strand.
TGCCGGCGGGGAAGCCGTCGCACACGACCCGCAGCTGCGTGCGGGAGTGGAAGCCCATGGTGGAGCGGCAGACGAGCGGGGCCTGACCGTCGTCGGCGTAGCCGAGTTGGACGGTGAGGGTGCCCGGGGCGGGGATGGCACCGAAGCGCTCGGCCCCGGTGACCGTCTCCAGCGGACGCGGGTCGTCTTTGCGGAAGACCGTGAGGAAGGAAATGTCGAAGTCGGGGTTCCCGCCCTTCGACGCACTCCACTGTTTGGCCCGGATCACGCGCGTCGGGTACCAGACGCCGTAGGGCGTCGAGCTGCCGTCCCAGCCCGGCAGATAGGCCACCGCCATGGGGCCGCCCACGGTCGCGCGCACGCCGGCGACGCAGTGCGCGGCGGTCGCGATCAGGTCTCCGTTGGGGCTGTCCACGGCGACGGCCGAGCACAGCCGCTTGCCCGGGGTGCCGTCGAGGTTCTGCCACACCAGCGCGCCGACCTGCGGCAGGCCGGCGAAGGCCGCCCCGGCCCGGGGCGAGGAGAGCGAGGTCGCGCTGACCAGGGCGGGCGGCGCCGGCAGATCCGGCGGAAGGGTGCCCGCGGTCGTGGTGCGCGCCGTAGCGGCGGCCGTGAGCGCACTGGCGGCCACGACCGGGGCGAGGATCTTGGCGGAGAGCAGCGGGATCAGCGGCACGGAGCCTGATGCCCCGTCAGGACCCCGGCTACTCTCCGCCGTACGAGTGAGATTCGGCTTTGGTCAGGTCCCCGGAGCACGCTCCGGAGCCGGCTCGATCCGGATTTCCTGCTTGTGCGAGCCGCAGCCGCACGGGTTGCACCGGCACGGGTTGCAGCTGCAACCCCGGCCGCTGCAGCCGCAGGCGGACTCCTGCGGGGTGGGGGATTGGGTCATGGGGCCTCCCAGGGCACGCGCGAAAGCTTTCGGTTAGTGCGTTCCCGGCGGGCCGTTCCGCTACCCTCGGTGACCCCGGCGCACTCGGCGCATCCGAGGGCGGATTGCGGTGGCGCGAGATAGTCCTGTCGGATCATTTGTGGCCCCCGGAGGGGTCAACTGGGGGCAAAAACGCGTCTCAGAGACGATTGACGGGTCTACCGTTGGGGAATGGTCAGGAACCTCGCTGTCCCGTATCACGAAGCGCCCGTGCACCCCGCGAGCGCACTGACCGCCGCGCGTATCGCCGAGCTCATCGAGATCCGCCGCGATCTGCACGCCCATCCGGAACTCGCCCGCCAGGAGCTGCGCAGCACCGCCGTGGTCGCGGAGCGACTGCGCCAGGCCGGGCTCGAGCCCCGCGTGCAGCCCAGCGGAGCCGGCCTGACCTGCGACATCGGCGCCCGCCCTGGCGAGGGCGCGGCGCACGCGGGCTTCTCCGGCCGCCTCGCCATCCGGGCCGACCTCGACGCCCTGCCGATCCAGGAGGCGCCGGGCCTGACCTTCCGCTCGGTCACCGACGGGGTCTCGCACGCCTGCGGCCACGACATCCACACCACCGTCGTGCTCGGCACCGGCCTGGCGCTGGCCGAGGCCGCGGCCCAGGGCCTGCCGGTCCCGCCGGTGCGGCTGATCTTCCAGCCGAGCGAGGAGGTCATGCCCGGCGGCGCGCTGGACATGATCGCGGGCGGCGCGCTCGAGGGCGTCGGCCGCGCGGTCTCGCTGCACTGCGACCCGCGGGTGGACGCGGGCCGGGTGGGCCTGCGCATCGGCCCGCTGACCGCCGCCTGCGACAAGCTCGCCGTGCGCCTGAGCGGCCCGGGCGGGCACACCTCGCGCCCGCAGCTGACGGTGGACCTGGTGCACGCGCTCGCGCACCTGGTCACCGAGCTGCCGGCGGCGCTCTCCCGCCGGGTGGACCCGCGGCACGGGCTGTCCCTGGTGTGGGGCTCGATCAACGCCGGCCAGGCGCCGAACGCGATCCCGCAGGCCGGCGAGGCGCACGGCACCGTGCGCTGCATGGACGAGCGGGCCTGGGTGGACGCACCGGACCTGGTGCTCGAGCTGATCGACTCCATCGCCTCGGTGTACGGCGCGAAGACCGAGCTCGACTACGTCCGCGGGGTTCCGCCGGTGGTCAACGACGAGCCGACGATCGAGGACATGCGCGTGGCGGCCGGCCGGATCTGCGGGCCGGAGAACGTGGTGGTGGTGGAGCAGTCGCTCGGCGGCGAGGACTTCTCCTGGTACCTGCGGCACGTGCCCGGCGCGATGGCCCGCCTCGGCGTGCGCACCCCGGGCGACACGGTCCAGCGCGACCTGCACCAGCCGAGCTTCCTCGCGGACGAGTCGGCCATCGCCATCGGCGTGCGGTTCTTCACCGAACTGGCGATGGGCTGAGCGACCGTGGATCCGACCACGGCGGGCCGGGCGGCTTGAGGCTGCGCGGCCCGGAAAACGGGTGACGGCGGCGCGGGGGCGCGGTGCCGTGCTTCGGGGGAATCCACGTGACGCAACGGCCGTGACCGCGCCCGCATCATTGCGAGATCGATTGCCGGGGAAGCCGTCGGCGGCGCCCCGCGAACGGCCCGTCAGGCCGGCCGCGGCCGTCGGCGGACGGCCGATGCCGACCTGACGGATGCTCACCTCAGCCCCGAGATCCCAGCTCCGGGCCGTACACCGACCCCGCCCGGCGCCGCCCCGAGTTCCGGGTCTATCCGCGCGCGACGCCTCTTGGTAACGTTTTCCGAGCCGAGGCCGCGAGGCCCCTCCGAAGACACTATTCGTGACGGAATGCTCGCGGGTTGTGATGGGTTTCGGGTCCGCCCCGTACCGTGCATCACGGATTCATCTCGACTTTCCACCGGAGCCATCTCGTTCCGTGCAATTCCGGAGGGACCAGCTCAAAACGAACCCCCTCGGGATCTATTCTCTGCACGTGGTCGGACTCGGCCAAGACTTCTCTCAGGTTTCCCAGCGTCGTGCGACAGCCCCCTCGGGCCGGGGCGTTGGGCCGTACTCAGGAGGCAACAGGGTGAAGAAGACGCTCAAGCTCGGCGCCGCGCTCGCCGCGGTAGGCCTCGCGGCATCGGCGTGTGGCTCGGCTCCGGTCTCTACCTCGGGCGGCAGCACCAGCGGAGGCAGCGCATCCGCGGCGGCGGCCAACTGGAGCGCCTGCATGGTGACCGACACCGGCGGTATCGACGACCACTCGTTCAACGCCGAGTCGTGGGCCGGCATGCAGGACGCGGCCAAGGCGTCCGGCGGCAAGGTCTCGGTCTCGTACGTCCAGTCGACCACGGAAAACGACTACACGAGCAACATCTCGAACCTGGTCGCCAAGGGCTGCAAGTACATAGTCACGGTCGGCTTCGCCATGGCCGACGCCACCACCGCTTCGGCGAAGAAGAACCCGAGCCAGCAGTACGCGATCGTGGACAACGCCTCCTCCGGCACCCAGATCCAGGGCCTGGAGTTCAACACGGCGCAGGGCGCGTTCCTCGGCGGCTACTTCGCGGCGGGCATGACCAAGACCGGCAAGGTGGCCACCTTCGGCGGCGCCAAGTACCCGACCGTCACCGTCTACATGGACGGCTTCTGGGAGGGCGTGCAGTACTACAACCAGCAGCACCACACCAAGGTCCAGGTCCTCGGCTGGAGCGAGAAGACCCAGCAGGGCACCTTCGACACCTCGGCCAACCCCTTCGGTGACCAGGCCGGCGGCAAGCAGATCGCGCAGACCTTCCAGAGCCAGGGTGCGGACATCGTCTTCCCGGTCGCCGGCGGCACCGGCATCGGCGCGCTGCAGGCCGCGCAGGCGAGCAACGGCAAGCTGAACGCGATCTGGGTCGACGACGACGGCTGCGAGTCCAACGCCAGCTACTGCTCCTCGATCATGACCTCGGTCACCAAGGGCATCGCCACCGCGGTGAACACCTCGGTCACCGACGCCTACAACGGCAAGTTCTCCTCCACCGCGTTCATCGGCACGCTGGCCAACGGCGGAACCGGCCTCGCGCCGTTCCACGACTGGTCCTCGAAGGTGCCGGCGGCGCTGCAGACGGAGCTCGGCACCGTGAAGCAGGCCATCATCGACGGCAGCATCAAGATCACCTCGACGAGCCAGCCGACCGCGTCCTCCTGACCCGGTCGCTAGCTCGCCCCGTCGGGTGCGCGGCGCGCTGCGCACCCGACGGATGTGCTCGACGGAAGCCCGGCACATCAAAAAGTAGTCAATGAAGACGAAGCAAGCTTGAGAGACGGGTGAAGCGGTGCGTCTGGAACTACGCTCCATCACCAAGCGGTTCGGGTCGCTGGTCGCCAACGACCACATCGACCTGACCGTGGAGCCCGGGGAGATCCACTGCCTGCTCGGGGAGAACGGCGCGGGCAAGTCCACCCTGATGAACGTCCTGTACGGGCTCTACCAGCCGGACGAGGGCGAGATCGTCATCGACGGCACGGCCCGGGCGATCTCAGGACCGCGCGACGCCATCGCCGCCGGCATCGGCATGGTGCACCAGCACTTCATGCTGGTGCCCGTCTTCACCGTCGCGGAAAACGTTATCCTCGGCGACGAAGCGCAGCTCGGCACGGCCAAGGGCCCGCTGAACGTGCTCGACCACCGCACCGCCCGGCGCAAGGTCAAGGAGATCTCCGAGCGCTTCGGGCTCCCGCTCGACCCGGACGCCCGGATCGAGGATCTGCCGGTGGGCGTGCAGCAGCGGGTCGAGATCGTCAAGGCCCTGGTACGGGACGCGCAGACGCTGATCCTGGACGAGCCGACCGCGGTGCTCACCCCGCAGGAGATCGAGGACCTGTTCAAGGTCATGGACTCGCTGCGCAAGGCCGGCAAGTCCATCGTCTTCATCACCCACAAGCTCAAAGAGGTCAAGGCGATCGCCGACCGGATCACCGTCATCCGGCGCGGCGAGGTGGTCGGCAGCGCCGATCCGTCGATGAGCGAGAACGAGCTGGCCGCCATGATGGTGGGCCGCTCGGTGCAGCTCGTGGTGGACAAGGCCCCGGCCGCCCCCGGCGCCGAGGCACTGGTGGTCGACGGTCTCACGATCCGCGACGTGCACGGGAACGCGGCCGTGGACGACGTCTCGTTCACCGTGCGCGGAGGCGAGATCCTGGGCATCGCCGGTGTGCAGGGCAACGGCCAGTCCGAGCTCGCCGAGGCCATCCTCGGCCTCGTCCCGGTGGAGTCCGGCTCGATCCGGCTCGACGGCCGGGAGCTGCTCGGCCGCAGCCCGCGCGAGGTGCTCGACGCCGGCGTCGGCTTCATCCCGGAGGACCGCGGCCACGACGGCGTGGTCGGCGAGTTCTCGGTGGCGGAGAACCTGGTGCTCGACCTCTACAAGACCGCGCCCTTCGGCAAGCGGCTCTCGGTCGACCTCGGCGAGGTGGAACGCAACGCCGGGGAGCGCATCGCCGAGTTCGACATCCGCCCGACCGACCCGGCGCACCCGGCCGGCAAGCTCTCCGGCGGCAACCAGCAGAAGGTGGTGGTGGCGCGGGAGCTCTCCCGGCCGCTGAGCCTGCTGGTGGCCTCGCAGCCCACCCGAGGCGTCGACGTCGGCGCCATGGAGTTCATCCACAAGCGCATCGTGGCCGAGCGCGACCTCGGCCGGCCGATCCTGGTGGTCTCCACCGAGCTCGACGAGGTCCTCGCGCTCTCGGACAAGGTGGCGGTGATGTACCGCGGCAAGATCGTGGGCACCGTCTCCGCGGACACCCCGCGCGAGAAGATCGGCCTGCTGATGGCGGGGATCGCCGACGGGGATCAGGGTTCGGCCACCGGCGACGACACGACCACGGACCCCTCGGACCCCTCGGACGGTGAGGACTCATGAGCGAGCTTGCGAGCGAATCATTCGGCGCAGTGCACGCGTGCGGCCCCGCGATCGCTCGAGAGGTGACACGATGAGCACGCAGGAATCGAACGACGCCCCCGTGGCCGCCGCCGAGCCGGAGAACCCGGAGACCGCGCCGTCCAGTTGGGGGCGGCTGGCCCGCAACGTCTTCACCGCGCAGAGCACGCCGCTGGTGACGCTGCTCGCGATCGTGCTGGCGCTGCTCGTCGGGGCGATCCTGATCGTCATATCCGACGCGGCGGCGATGCGCGAGCTGGGCTACTTCTTCTCCCGGCCCTCGGACTTCTTCGACACCGCCTGGCACGACGTCTCGCACGGGTACTCGGACCTGTTCAAGGGCTCGATCTTCAACCCGGCCTTCGTCAACGGCACCCCCTCGCAGTTCTTCGGGCCGATCACCAACACGCTCGAGGACGCGACCCCGCTGATCTTCGGCGGCCTCGCGGTGACGGTCGCCTTCCGCGGCGGCATGTTCAACATCGGCGGCCAGGGCATGACCATCGCGGGCGCGATCCTGTGCACCTACGTGGCCTTCTCCTGGACCGCGCTGCCCGGCGCGCTGCAGCTGACCGTGGCGGTGCTGGCCGGCATCGTCGGTGGCGTGCTGCTCGGCGCCCTGGTCGGCTGGCTCAAGGCCAAGCGCGGGGCGCACGAGGTGGTCGTGACGATCATGCTCAACTACATCATGTTCTTCTTCCTGTCGAACTACCTGCTGACCACCTCGGCCTTCCACGACCCGACCAAGGCCGGTCAGTCGATCTCCAAGCCGGCCGGGCCGAACGCGGTGCTCCCGCACCTGTTCGGCTCCGAGCTGAGCACCGACTTCGGCCTGGTGATCGCGCTGGTGGCCACCGCGATCACGGCCTGGTTCTTCCGCCGCTCCAAGCTGGGCTTCGAGATCCGCGCGGTGGGCCTGAACCCGGCCGCGGCCCGCACCGGCGGCATCAGCGTGGCGCGGGTGCAGATCTGGGCGATGGTCATCTCCGGCGGCCTGATGGGCCTGATCGGGGTCACCCAGGTGCTGGGCCTGAACAACCCGAACAACAACTCGCTGAGCCCGAACATCGACGCCGGGCTCGGCTTCAACGCGATCACCGTGGCACTGCTCGGCCGCACCAAGCCCTGGGGCGTGGTGCTGGCGGCGCTGCTCTACGGCGCGTTCCAGGCGGGCGGCTCGGTGATGCAGGCGAACGACCAGATCTCGACCGACATCATCAACGTCATCGAGGCCCTGATCGTCATCTTCGTCTCCGCCCCGCAGCTGATCAAGGAGATCTTCCGGCTTCGCTCGCGCGACGCCGCTACCGCTGGAGCCGCCGCGTGACCACCGCCACCATCACCCCGCACGCCGAGATCGCGCAGAGCGCGACGGACCGCACGAAGCTGAGGTCGGGCATCGCCCAGGTCCTGGTGGGCGCGTTCGGGCTGTGGGCCTTCGGTCTCGGCACCCGCACCGGCGACGGCGTGCACACGCTGATCGGCTTCGGCCAGAACCCCGGCACCTACCAGCTCTCGATCCCGGCGAAGGCGCTCGCGCTCGCGCTGGCGGCGCTGGCCGTGCTGTGCGGCCTGGCCACCGCGTTCGCGCCGGTGTCCAAGGCGGCGCAGCGCTGGATCGCCGCGGTCTACTTCGTCGCGATGGTGCTCGCCTTCCTGGTGTGGGCGGCGGCCGGGCAGTCGGCCGGGCTGCCGGTGCCCAGCGTCGTGCTGCAGACCGCGCTGGCCACGGTGCCGCTGGTGCTCGGTTCGATGAGCGCGCTGCTGGCCGAGCGCTCCGGCGTGGTCAACATCGCGGTGGAGGGCCAGTTCCTGGCCGGCGCCTTCACCGCCGCGCTGACCGCCTCGATGACCGGCAGCGTCTGGGTGGGCCTGATCGCCGGCATGGCCGCGGGCGCCGCGATGAGCATGCTGCTGGCCTTCTTCGCCAACCGCTACCTGATCGAGCAGGTCGTGCTCGGCGTCGTGATCAACGTGCTGGCCGCCGGCCTGACCGGGTTCTTCTACGACCGGCTGATGGCCACCAACGGCGCCGAGTACAACACCCCGCCGCTGTTCACGCCCTGGCGCATCCCGGGCCTGGCCTCGATCCCGGTGATCGGGCCGCTGTTCGACCAGAACATCGTGTTCTACGCGGCGTACCTGGTCGTCCCGCTGCTCTGGTACATGCTCTACCAGACCCGCTGGGGCCTGCGCACCCGGGCCGTGGGCGAGCACCCGCTGGCCGCCGACACCGTCGGCATCAAGGTGCTGGGGCTGCGCTACCAGAACCTGCTCTACTCCGGCCTGCTCTCGGGCCTGGGCGGGGTGTGGTTCACCGTCGGCAACACCGGCCAGTTCGGCAAGGACATGAGCGTGGGCAAGGGCTACGTCGCCATCGCGGCCCTGATCGTCGGGCGCTGGACTCCGCTGGGCGCCTTCGGGGCCTCGCTGATGTTCGGCTTCGCGATCTCGCTGCAGTACTTCCTCTCCCCGCTCAACACGCCGATCCCGAGCGCGTTCCTGCAGATGGCGCCGTACGCGATCACCATCTTCGTGGTCGCCGTCATCGGCGCGAAGGCGCGGCCGCCGGCGGCGTCGAACAAGCCGTTCAAGAAGGGCTGAGCCGATGGTCGAGGTCGACTGGGCGGCCCTGCGCGACGCGGCACGCGACGCGTTGCAGTACTCGTATTCGCCGTACTCGGACTACCCGGTCGGCGCCGCCGCGCTGGTGGACGACGGCCGGGTGGTCTCGGGCGCGAACATCGAGAACGCCTCGTACGGCGTGACGCTGTGCGCCGAGTGCTCGCTGGTCTCCCACCTGCGGATGTCCGGCGGCGGCCGGCTGGTGGCCTTCGCCTGCGTGGACGGGCAGGGCAACTGCCTGATGCCGTGCGGGCGCTGCCGGCAGCTGCTCTACGAGTTCGGCGGCGACGAGCTGCTGGTGGACACCCCGCGCGGGATCCAGCCGATGACCGAGGTGCTGCCGCAGGCCTTCGGTCCGCAGCATCTCGCCGTGCGGGACTGACAACTTCAAGCTAGGCAAGGCATCAGGAGCGCTGTGGACGTCATCGACATCATCATCGCCAAGCGGGAGTCGCGGGAGCTGACGGACCGGCAGATCGACTGGCTCATCCCGGCCTACACCGCGGGGACCGTGGCGGACGAGCAGATGTCCGCGCTGGCGATGGCGATCCTGCTCAACGGGATGAGCCGGCGCGAGGTCTCCCGCTGGACCGAGGCGATGATACGCACCGGGATCCGGATGGAGTTGCCCGGACTCGGCCGGCCCACCACCGACAAGCACTCGACCGGCGGCGTGGGCGACAAGATAACGCTGCCGCTGGCCCCGCTCGTGGCCTCCTGCGGCGCGGCGGTGCCGCAGCTGTCCGGTCGCGGGCTCGGCCACACCGGCGGCACGCTGGACAAGTTCGAGTCCATCCCGGGCTGGCGGGCGCAGCTGTCCGAGGCGGAGATGCTCAGTGTGCTGCGGGAGACCGGAGCGGTGGTGTGCGCGGCCGGGGACGGACTGGCCCCGGCGGACAAGAAGCTCTACGCGCTGCGGGACGTGACCGGCACGGTGGAGTCGATACCGCTGATCGCCTCCTCCATCATGTCCAAGAAGATCGCGGAGGGCACCGGCGCGCTGGTGCTGGATGTGAAGGTCGGCTCCGGCGCGTTCATGAAGGACCTCGACCGGGCCCGCGAACTGGCCGAGACGATGGTCTCCCTCGGCACCGACCACGACGTGAAGACGGTGGCGCTGCTCACCGACATGAGCACGCCGCTCGGCCTGACCGCGGGCAACGCGCTGGAGGTGCGCGAGTCGGTGGAGGTGCTGGCCGGCGGCGGCCCGGCGGACGTGGTCGAGCTGACTCTGGCACTGGCACGCGAGATGCTGGCCAACGCCGGGATCGACGGCGTGGACCCGGCCGAGAACCTGCGCAACGGCAAGGCGATGGACGTGTGGCGGCGCATGGTCCGGGCGCAGGGCGGAGACCCGGACGCGGAGCTGCCGGTGGCGCGGGAGCAGCACGTGCTGACGGCGCAGAGTTCCGGCACGCTCGTCTCCCTGGACGCGCTGCAGGTGGGCGTCGCGGCCTGGCGGCTGGGCGCCGGCCGGGCCCGCAAGGAGGATCCGGTGCAGGCCGGGGCCGGTGTGGTGATGCACGCGAAGCCGGGCGACGAGGTGAGCGCCGGTCAGCCGCTGCTGACGCTGAACACGGACACCCCGGAGCGCTTCGACGCGGCGCTGGCGGCGCTCGAGGGCGCCTGGCGGATCGAGCGGGCCGGCTCCGGCCGGGCGCGCGAAGCCGAGGCGATCCGATCTCGCCCACTCATCCTGGATCGCATCGCCTGACCAGTACTATCTCCTTATGGCGTTGGCGTTTATCGAGGACGACCTGCGGAACGCGGCCGGCCCGATGGGATTCGAGCGCGGACTCAACTACCGCGACTGCGTGGAAGAACTCGACATCGGCCCGGACGCGGTCGACGCCATCGTCGTGGGCTCCTTCGAGTACGACGTCACCCTCAGCCGGGAGCGCGGTGCGCTCGCGGGGCAGTGCTCGTGCCCGTGGGGGCAGGAGGGCAACTTCTGCAAGCACTGCGTGGCCGTGGGCCTGGCCGTGCTCGCCGCCTGGGCGGCCGGCGGCCCGACCGCCGCGACCGGCCCGGCCCGGCCCGACCTCGATGCCTGGCTCGAGTCGCTGACCGAGGCCGAGCTGCGCGAAGAACTGCGGGTACTGATACGCGGCGACCGGGAGCTGCGGCGCCGGTTCGAGCTGCGGGTGGCGCAGGCGGGGCAGGACGCCGGGCAGGTGCACGGCCTGGTGCGCCAGCTGCTGCGGCGCGGCGGGCGCGAGTTCATCGACTACGAGGACGGCGACGCGTACGCGGTCCGGGTGGAAGAGGCCGGACACGCGATCGAGGGCCTGATCGAGGCGGGCGCGGCCGAGGAGGCCATGCTGGTGTGCCGGGAGGCGGCCGGCTTCGCCATCGAGGCGCTGGCCACGGCCGAGGACGCGAACGGCTCGATCTACGCCGCGGTCACCGACCTGCTGCCGCTGCACCTGCGCGCCGCCCGGGCCGCCCGGCCGGATCCGCTGGAGCTGGCCCGGCACCTCGCCGAGCACAACCTGGCGGACGAGCTGGACCTGGGCCACGACGTCGGCGAGTACACGGACCTGTTGGGGGCCAAGGGTTTCGCGCACCTGCGCGACGTGGTCGCCGCGGCCTACGAGCGCAATCCCAAGGGGGCCCGGGAGCGGCGGTTCATGGAGGAGCTCGTCCGCCGCGGCGGCGACCTCGACGAGCTCGTCACCCTGCTCTCCCGCGACCTCGACTCCTACGGCCGCCAGCACCTGCGGATCGCGATCGACCTCGACGGGGCCGGCCGGGACGAGGAGGCGCTCAAGTGGGCGGAGACCGGACTGCGCGAGAGCACCGGCTTCGTCGGCACCGACCTGGTCGAGTTCGTGGCGCTGCGCTATACGCAGGCCGGCCGGTTCAAGGATCTGCTGCGGCTGCGGCGGGAGCGCTTCTCGGCCGAGCTGACCGTCTCGCACTACGAGCTGCTGCGCGAGACGGCTACGGCGATGGGCCTGTGGGAGGCCGAGCGCGGCCGGGCGATGGCGCTGCTGCGCCGGGACGCGGCAAAGCAGGGTCCGCTGGCGCGCTACGGCATGGGCCCGGTGCTGATCGACGTGCTGATCGCCGAAGGCGACTTCGAGGGCGCCTGGGAGCAGGCGCGCAGGGGTTCGAGCGAGCCGCAGCGACTCAAGCTCGCGGCGCTGATCCGGCAGGGCCGGCCGGCCGAGGCGCTCGAGGTGTATCAGCGTGCGCTCGAGTCCCTGCGGACGCAGACCGGCGAAGAGGCCTACCGCCGCGTCCTGGAGCTGCTGCAAGGCGTCCAGGCCTGCCACGCGGTGCTCGGGACTCCGGGCGGGTTCGCGGCGTACCTGGCCGCCTTCCGGACGGAGCAGAAGCGCAAGCGCAATCTGATCCGGCTCCTGGACGCGGCGGGTCTGGCCTGAGTTCTGAGGGCTCAGCGCTCAGTGCTTAGTGCTCAGTGCGTGGACAGGGCTCAGTACGTGAACGAGTAGGCGGCGAGCGAGGAGATGCCGTTGGCGGACACGTACAGGCTGTACGTGCCGTGCGGCAGGCTCGAGGGCACGGTGAAGTCGGTCGTCTCCGCCTCACCCGGGGTGCTCGTCGCCATCGTGCTGAAGTTCGAGGTCTTGGCGTAGTAGACGTTGCCGGCGGAGTTCTTGAGGTAGACGATCGGGAAGTTCTGCGGGTCCTGATAGTCGTCCTCGCCGACCGTCACCAGGCCGGTGAGCTGGGTGCCGGTCAGATGATAGGAACCGCCGCCGTTCGCGGAGACGGAGCCGACGGTCGGGCGCCAGGAGTTCTGCGGCGTGCCGACCGGGGTGTAGATCCAGTCGCGGTCGCCCGCGGCGGCGAGCACCTGGCCGTTGGGCAGGTTGATGAAGTTGACCGCCTGGCCCGAGCCGTCCGGCGGCTCCGCGATCTGGGTGAAGGCGTTGGTGTTCGGGTTGTACTCCTGAAGCATCGGACCCGACGCCGAACCGCAGGCGTTGGTGAGCCAGCTGCACTTGATCGTGTCGACCAGAACGTCGCCGTTGACCTCGGGCACCGTGTACGAGTCGTCGACGTAACTGCCGTCGAGCATGCCCGGGCCCTGGGCCCAGCTGCCGGACGAACTCGCGGTGCTGCCCGGCGTGTAGACGGCCGAGGAGTTGCCGCCCATGACCAGGATCTTGCCGTTGTACATCAGGGTCGTCATGGCCGGGTCCACCGAGCCGTTCTCGAACCCGGAGGGCGCGGCCGGGAGCTTGATCCAGGTCTGCGTGCTCGAGTTGTAGCGGTACTGGCCGCCCGCGCTCATCGCCACGACGGAGTCGTCCGGCAGCGTCACCCAGCCGTCCTCACCGGCCGAGGCCGGCCGGGACCCGGCGGCGGTCCAGGAGTTGGTGCTGGGGCTGAAGATCTGCGTCTTGGCCTGCTCCTCGTCCGAGGCGACGATGCTGCCGTTGGCCAGGGTCGCGCTGCCGGTGTCGTAGAGGTTGCCGTACAGGCCCTCCTGGCCCAGCGACCAGGTGTTGGTGGCCGGGTTGTAGAGCTGGACCGCATTGTGGTCGTTGGCGGAACTGCCGGAGGGGTATTCGTAGACGTACTCGCCGCCGGCCTGGTAGAAGCGGCCGTCCGGCAGGATGTGCTCCTGCGCCGCGCCCAGGCCGTAGGGGCTCGAGGCGAGGGTCTGCCAGGTGCCGTTCGCGTAGCTGCCCTGCGCGTCGGGCACCAGCTTGACCCACTGGCTCAGGTTCGAGCCGTTCGACAGGATGCTGCCGTCGGTCATCAGCCACAGGAACGTCGCGGCTCCGCCGGTGGAGGGGTTGACCGGCGCGGCCTGCCACGTGCCCTGGTTGGCCGGGGGAGGGGAGGAAGTGCTCGACGACGGGCTCGGCGAGGCCGACGCGGACGCCGACGCGGACGCCGAGGGCGACGGCGAAGCGGACCGCGACGCCGAGGCCGACGCCGAGGGGGACGGCGTCGAGCTCGCCGAGGACGAGGTCACCGTGCCGGTGCAGGCGACGCCGTTGAGCGAGAGCTGGCTCGGGCTCGCGTTGCTGCCGGAGTAGGAGCCGTTGAAGCCGAAGCTCAGGCTCGCGCCGGTGGCGACGGAACCGTCGTAGGAGACGTTCGTCGCGGTGACGTTCGCCCCGGACTGCGTGTCGGTGGCGTTCCAGATCTGGGTGATCTGCTGGTTGCCCGGGAAGGCCCAGGTGACGTTCCAGGAGCTGATCGCGCTGCCGAGATTGGTGACCGACACGGCGGCGCCGAAGCCGCCGGGCCAGCTGGAGGAGACGGTGTAGCTCGCCTGGCAGCCGCTCGCGGCGCTGGCGGGCAGGTCGTTCGCGCCGATCAGGACGCCGGCGCCGAGCAGCGCGGCGGTGGCGGCGGCGAAGCCGCGCCCCAGCCGCGTGCGCGTTGGACCTCGCATCGAGATCCCCTTTCGGGTAGCCGAAATTGTTAGCGCTAACCTCGACGTCGGTCCCGAAAGGGTCAATTTTCGATGGGGTCTGTGGCAGGGTCTTGCGTCGCGCCAGCAGCGGCCCGGTCCGATCCGTTCGTACACCGCGGGCTGAAAACTACATGCTGCGGCATGGATCTTAACCGGTTCTTAGCAGGTCCCGCCGGACCGCGCCGGAGTTCTCCCCGGCGCGGTCCGACGGCGCCCGCGGGCTCAGCCGCGCAGGTTCTGGTAGTCCTCGATGATCAGGTCGGTCAGCTCTTCCCGGCGGTCCTGCGGCAGGAACGCCGCCTCGATCCCGTTGAGCGCCATCAGCTCCAGGTCCGACAGGTCCCAGTCGAACGCCTCCACCAGCAGCCCCAGCTCGCGCGACATCGAGGTGCCGCTCATCAGCCGGTTGTCGCAGTTCACGGTGAGGGTGAAGCCGAGCTCGCTCAGCCGCTGGATCGGGTGCGCGGAGATCTTGTCGGCGATCCCGGTCTGCAGGTTCGAGGTCGGACACACCTCGAGGGTGATGTGGCAGTCGCGCACGTACGCGGCCAGCCGGCCGAACTCGGCCGTGCCGTCCTCCGGCGAGACCGTCACGTCCTCGATCAGCCGCACACCGTGGCCGAGCCGGGCCGCGCCCTGGCGCACCGCCGCCGCCACCGACTCGGGGCCGTCCGCCTCGCCCGCGTGGATGGTGAACCGGAAGAACTGCTCGCGCAGGTAGCGGAAGGCGTCCGCGTGCAGGTCGGGGCTGAAGCCCAGCTCCGGCCCGGCGATGTCGAACCCGGACACGCCGGAGTCCCGGTGGCGCACCGCGAGCTCGGCGATGCGCAGGCTGTGGCCCGGCTCGGTGTTCTGCCGCATCGCGGTCACCAGCGTGCCGCTCTGGATCGGGTGCCCGGCGTTGCGGGCCGCCTCCTCGCCGTCCCGGCAGCCGGCGTTGACCGCCTCGACCACCTCGTCCAGGCTCAGCCCGCCGCGCAGGTGCTGTTCCGGCGCGTAGCGCAGTTCGGCGTAGACCACGCCGTCGGCCGCGAGGTCCTGGACGGCCTCGGCCGCCACCCGGCGCAGCGCCTCAGCGCTCTGCATCACCGCCACGGTGTGGTCGAAGGTCTCGAGATAACGAACCAGGGAACCGGAATCGGCGGCGTCGCGGAACCAGGTGCCCAGTGCCGCCGGGTCGGTGGTCGGCAGCGAGCCCTCGTACCCCGCGGTCTGCGCCAGCTCGACGATCGTGGCCGGCCGCAGGCCGCCGTCGAGATGATCGTGCAGCGCCACCTTGGGCGCCCGGCGGATCTGATCCTCGGTCAGTGCCGGCGCGTCGCCGGACCCGAAGTGCGCGTTGTTCTCGGTCATCGGACCAGGGTACGCGAGTACGCACCGGTCCGGCCCCCACTACTGGGCGGGCGAGGCCTGCCCGAAGGTGCTCGTCGGCGAGGCGCTCTGGTCCGCGGCGTTGGGCAGGTACGGCGGCGCGCCCAGGTCGAGGAAGTCCTCCCAGCAGATGTTCCAGGTCAGCTTGGCGTTGCCGTAGACCGTGGCCACCGAGGGCGCGGGCAGGTTCGCCTGGATCGAGCACACTATCTGCGCCCGCTCCTGCCGGCCGAGCTCATCCGAGAACTGATACGCCCAGGCCTCTCCCTGCGCGGTCAGGTCCACTATCTTCAGGCCGTCCGGGATCGCGGAGCTGTAGCCCTTGGCCAGCTCCTGCTTGGTCGGGCCGCCGATCACCGCGTCCACCACGGTCTGCTGGTCCACCGGCGTGGACGCCAGCCGGGTGACCGAGGCCAGCCGGCCCTCGCGGTAGAAGTAGAGGGAGTAGGCGTACTCGCCCGCGCTCGGTCCGGCGCCGGGCAGGTTCCCGGCCGCCTGCGCGGCCGGCGGAGCGCCGACCACCTGCACCCCGGTCGACTCGATCCCGCAGCCGGCGGTGGCCAGCAGCGCGGCGGCGCCGGCGGCCGACGCGAGCCCGCGCCGTCGCGCGCGACCCGCGTGCAGCGATGCCCTCACCGGCTCCTCGCCTCCCATTGGCGCACCTCGTGACGTCCGGACGCCGAGAGCAGGCTCTCCGCGCGCTGATCGGGGATGTCCCCCGGCGCCGGGCGGTGTCGGGGAAGTCTGAAGGTGAAGACGGCTCCGCCCTCCGGGCGGTTCCGCGCGGCGAGCTCGCCGTCGTGCAGCCGGGCGTTCTCCCACGCGATGGCCAGGCCCAGGCCGCTGCCCTCGCTGCGGCCGCGGGCCTTGTCCGCCTTGTAGAAGCGCTCGAAGATGTGCGGCAGCGCGTTGGCCGGGATGCCCGGGCCCTGGTCGGACACCTCGATCAGCACCATGTCGGGGTACTCGTGCACGGTCAGGTCCACCGGCTCGCCGCCGTGCTTGAGCGCGTTGCCGCACAGGTTGGCCAGCACCACGTCGATCCGGCGCGCGTCCACCAGCACCGGCAGTACGGCCGGGGCGTGCACCCGCACCTTCTCGGTCCAGCCGCGGGCCTCGATCGTCGCCTCGATCAGCTCCGGCAGGTTCATCTCCTCCACCCGCATGCCCGCGGTGCCCGCGTCCATCCGGGAGATCTCCATCAGGTCCTCGACCAGCCGGGCCAGCCGCTTGGTCTCGTTGGCGATCAGGTGCGCCGCGGAGACCGTGGTCGGGTCGGCGTCCTCGACGTCCTCGAGCACCTCGGTCACCGCCGTCATCGCGGTCAGCGGGGTGCGCAGCTCGTGCGAGACGTCCGCGACGAAGCGGCGCGAGGCCGCGTCCATCGCGCGCAGCTCCTCCATCGACTGCGCCAGCGCCCGGGCGGTCTCGTTGAAGGTGCGCGAGACCTCGGCGAGCTCGTCGGTGCCGCTCACGTCGAGGCGCACCTCGAGGTCGCCGTGGCCGAGCCGGCGCGAGGCCATGCCGAGGCGGCGGATCGGCAGCAGGATGTTGCGGGAGGCGAAGAAGGCCACCACGGTGGCGCCTATCAGCGCCAGCAGGGTGGAGACCGCGCCGATCAGCACCAGGTTGTCCAGCACGTGCTGTTCCTGGCTCAGGTCGGTGAAGGTGAACACCTGCATGCCGGTCTTGTCCAGCGCCGCGCCGGTCAGCACGTACGGGACGCCGTCGATCGTGGTGCGCTCCTGCACCATGTGCGCGCTCGCGGCCGCGCGCAGGTCCGCCGGCACCTCGGTCAGGTTCGGGTTGCTCGCGACCGAACCGACCGCCGGGCTCAGCACCAGCACCGCGTAGCCGTTCTTGGCCATCAGGTTGGAGAGCGTGTGCAGGGCGGCGTTGACCTGGGCGTCGTTGCTCCCGCCGGAGGCCCCCGCGGCCTCCAGCTCGGCGCCGTACGCGGAGAAGTCCTCGTTGAGGTTGCTCACCGCGGTCTGCTGGGTGCGGTCGAGCATCGCGGTGCGGCTCAGGTAGTACGAGGCGCTGGTGATGATGACGGCGGTGATCACGGCCACCGCGGCGAAGCCCGCGAACAGCCGCGGCCGGATCCCGGTCAGCCGCAGGCCGCGCCGGTGCA
The DNA here is from genome assembly GCF_000504285.1 of Actinospica robiniae DSM 44927. Taxonomy (NCBI): domain Bacteria; kingdom Bacillati; phylum Actinomycetota; class Actinomycetes; order Catenulisporales; family Actinospicaceae; genus Actinospica; species Actinospica robiniae. The sequence continues at coordinate 7,039,047 of NZ_KI632511.1, forward strand.
GCCCGCGGCGCCACCAGCCCACGCCGTGGCGCGCGGAGCGCCCGGCGTCCGAACGCCGGCTCACCGCGCACACTCCGCTCGGCGCCGCACCGTGCCGGGGCTCACCGCGGCGGGTCCAAGCGGTATCCGATGCCGCGGACGGTGCGGATCAGCTGCGGGTCGCCGGGCACCAGCTCGACCTTGGCGCGCAGCCGCTGCACGCAGGCGTCCACCAGCCGGGAGTCGCCCAGGTAGTCGTGGTCCCACACCAGGCGCAGCAGCTGCTGCCGGGAGAGCGCCTGGCCGGGCCGGCGGGAGAGCTCGACCAGCAGCTTGAGCTCGGTCGGGGTGAGCGAGATGGGCACCCCGGCGCGCGAGACGATCATGGCGGAGCGGTCCACCGACAGGTCCCCGAACACGGCCACGTCCGCCTGGTCCGGCGAGGATCCGCCGTGGCGCCGCAGCACCGCGCGGATCCGCGCGTCGAGCACCCGCGGCTGCACCGGCTTGACCACGTAGTCGTCAGCGCCCGACTCCAGCCCCACCACGACGTCTATGTCGTCGCTGCGCGCGGTCAGCAGGATGATCGGGACCTGGTCCGTGCGCCGGATCCGGCGGCACACCTCGAAGCCGTCGAGACCGGGCAGCATCACGTCGAGCACGACCAGCTCGGGACGCTGGGTCTGCCACAGCTCCAGACCCTCCTCACCGGTGGCGGCGGTCGTCACGCGGTGACCCTGGCGGGTCAGCGCGAGCTCGATCGCCATCCGGATGGAGGGATCGTCTTCGACGAGCAGGAGACTAGGCACCTACCCATTTTTACCGATGAAACGCCTGTCTGCGGTAGCCGTACGCGTGGTCCGAGATCTGAATCGCATCAGCTTCGACGCAGCGTGACCGCCCGGACGCTACGGGTGAGATTGCGGCGGCCGAAGATCACCTGGCGTGTCCGGGCTCGCACCCGAGGTGACCGGCTCGCGTCGCGCGCCCGGCCCTGTGGCAAAGCTGTGACGCGAAACAGACTGGGCGATGAAGAGCGGGGACCAGGGTAGTAGCCATGAGCTTCCCAACTCTGACCCTTCCTGTCCCCGCCGAGAATGCAGACGCGCCCCCCGGCGCGCGCGGTTCCCGGACGATCGATAACGCTTCGGCCACGATTCCCGGAGATTTCGCCGCGTACGTCGCCGAACGCCGTTCCGCCCTGCTGCGCACCGCCCACCAGGTGGCCGGCGACCGCACCGAGGCCGAGGACCTGCTGCAAGAAGGCCTGCTCAAGACCTACCAGGCCTGGCACCGGATCGAGGACAAGGCCGTCGTGGGATCCTACCTGCGCCGGACCATGACCAACCACCAGATCTCCCAGTGGCGCAAGCGCCGGGTGGAGGAGTACCCCACCGACGAGCTGCCCGAGCGCCCCTACGACGGCGAGTCGATGACCCAGGTGGAGATGCGGGTGGCGGTCGCTCGCGCCCTCGGCCGGCTCTCCGCCCGCGACCGCGAGGCGCTCTCCCTGCGCTACTACGGCTCGTACACGGACACCGAGATCGCCGAGCGTATGGGCGTGTCCGTCGGCACGGTGAAGTCCGCGCTGTGGCGGGCGCTGCGCAAGCTGCGCGACGACCCCTCGCTGCGGCCGCTGGCCGGGTACGTCACCTCCGACGCGCAGTGGCTCGAGCCCGCCGCGGCCTGAGCGGCGTTTAAGAACCCGGAGACGGGTGACCCGGTGCGACCGGGCGACTGCGCTGACGCGGGTTTAAAGACCACCGCCGATTCTGCAATCCTTGGCAGGTCAGAAGAAAACCGAACTGCAGGGAAACCACGTTCTCATGACAGAAGCGATCAAGAGGCTGCGTGAACCCGCGGCCCTGGGGGCCGCGCTCTTCGCGGCGCTGTCCGAACTCGCCGCGGTGATCGTGCTGCTGTTCACCGGCAACGGCAGCTTCTCCGACATCGCGGCCGGCCAGGCCTCGGCCCTGTTGAGCTTCGAAGTGGCCCTGGCCCTGGCGATCGCGGTGTACCTGGCCAACCACGCCGGCGCTCCGCTCGGCAAGGCCCGGCTGGTCACCCTGATCTCGCTGATCACCGCCGCGGCCGGCGGCCTGTTCGGCCTGGTCGCGTTCTTCGCCGGGCTGGGCGCCACGGGCAGCGGCACGGACAAGTTCGCCTACTTCCTGCGCGGGGTGGCCGGCCTGATCGTGCTGGGCCTCGCGGCCTGGTACACCTGGCTCACCTGGCAGTCCGCGCACGCCCCGGCCCCGGCGCAGGTCGGCGGCTTCCGCGGGCCGCAGGGCGGCGGCGGCCAGGGCGGCCCGCAGCAGCCGCAGCCGGGCGGTCCGGCCCCGGCCGGGTTCAACTGGAGCCCCGGCCAGGCCAACGACCAGACCGCGTACCTGCCGCCGCAGAACCCGGCCGGCCCGCCGACCCTGCAGGCGCAGCAGTCCGCGACCGGCTCGTACTCGGTCCCGGGCGGTCAGGGCGGCCAGGGTGCTCCGGGCGGCGACCAGCGCACCCAGATGATCCCGCCGGTGCCGCCGACCATGCAGGAGTACGCGCCGTCCCCGCAGCCGTGGCAGCCGGCCGGCCAGAACCCGCCGCAGCCCCCGCCGACCCGGCCGATGCCGCCGGAGGGGCAGGGCGACCCGAACCAGCAGCAGCCTCCGTTCGGCGTGGGCAACTGGCAGTAGGCCTCGCACGCGACGACACCGCGGGCCCGGCACCTCGGATCACTCCGAGGTGCCGGGCCCGCGGTGTCTCCGACGGCGCCTCAGCGTTTCCGACGGCGGCTGAACGCGTCTCAGCCGCCGACCGGGTGCCAGACCGTCTTGGTCTCCAGGAACGCGGTCAGCCGCAGCGTGCCCGGGTGCGCGGACCAGTCGGCCGGCGCGGCGGACGGGCGCAGCACCCGCTTGAGGTTCTCCGCGGCCGCCTGCTCGAGCTCGACGGCGAAGCCCGGGTCGGTGATCCCGGCCAGGTCCAGCCCGTCCACGTCGAGGTGGTCGGCCAGCGGCTTGCCGAGCTCGGCCGGGCGCCCGGTCAGGATGTTGACCACGCCGCCGGGCAGGTCGGAGGTGGCCAGCACCTCGGCCAGGCTGATCGCGGGCAGCGCGGCAGAGTCCGGCGCCACCAGCACCGCGGTGTTGCCGGTCGCGATCGCCGGCGCGAGCACCGAGACCACGCCGAGCAGCGACGGGCGCTCCGGCGCGAACAGCGCCACCACCCCGGTCGGCTCGGGCGAGGAGACGTTCCAGAACGGGCCGGAGACCGGGTTGGCGGCCGAGCGGATCTGCCCGATCTTGTCGGTCCACCCGGCGTACCAGACCCAGCGGTCGATCGCCGCGTCGACCTGCGCCGCCGCGGCGGCCTCGGTCCCGCCCTCGACCGCGCGCACCTCGGCGACGAACTGCTCGCGGCGCCCCTCGAGCATCTCGGCCGCCCGGTAGAGGATCTGGCCGCGCAGATAAGCGGTGGCGCCGGACCAGCCGGAGACCGCGCCGCGCGCCTTGACCACCGCGTCCCGGGCGTCCTTGCGCGAGGCGAGCGCGGCGTTCGCCAGGAACGCGCCGTCAGCCGAGCTCACCTGGTAGCTCCGTCCGCTCTCCGAGCGGGGGAAGGCCCCGCCGATGAACAGTTTGTAGGTCTTGCGCACGGCGAGCCGGGAGGCCGGAGCCTCGGCCGGGGGCTTCGGCGCCGCCGCGGCAGGTGCCGTTGCCTTACCGCTCTTCGGCGCAGTCTTCGCCGTCTTCTCGGTCTTCTCGGTCTTCTCAGACATCGAGGTAGGCCTCCAGTCCCTGCAGACCGCCTTCGCGGCCGTAGCCCGACTCCTTGTATCCGCCGAACGGGGAGGCCGGATCGAACTTGTTGAACGTGTTCGCCCACACCACGCCGGCCCGCAGCCGCTTGGCCATGGACAGGATCCGCGAGCCCTTCTCCGTCCACACGCCCGCGGACAGCCCGTACGGGGTGTTGTTCGCCTTGGCGACCGCCTCGTCCGGAGTGCGGAAGGTGAGCACCGAGAGCACCGGCCCGAAGATCTCCTCGCGGGCGATCCGGTGGGTGGCCGAGACGTTGGTGAACACGGTCGGGGCGAACCAGAAGCCCTGCGCGGGCAGCTCGCAGGCCGGGGACCAGCGCTCGGCGCCCTCGGCCTCGCCCGCCGCGGTCAGCTCGGTGATCCGGGCCAGCTGCTCGGCCGAGTTGATCGCGCCGATGTCCGTGTTCTTGTCCAGCGGGTCGCCGAGGCGCAGCGTGGCCATCCGCCGGCGGAGCGCGTCGAGCAGCTCGTCCTGGATCGACTCCTGCACCAGCAGCCGGGATCCGGCGCAGCAGACCTGGCCCTGGTTGAAGAAGATCGAGTCGATGACCCCCTCCACGGCCTGGTCGATCGGCGCGTCGTCGAACACGATGTTCGCGGCCTTGCCGCCGAGCTCCAGGGTCAGCTTCTTGTCGGTGCCGGCCACGGTGCGGGCGATCGCGCGGCCCACCGCGGTGGACCCGGTGAACGCCACCTTGTCCACGCCCGGGTGCGCCACCAGCGCCGCGCCGGTCTCGCCGGCGCCGGTCACGATGTTGACCACGCCGGCCGGCAGATCGGCCTCGCGGCAGATCTCGGCGAACAGCAGCGCGGTCAGCGGCGTGGTCTCGGCCGGCTTGAGCACGACCGTGTTGCCGCAGGCCAGCGCGGGGGCGATCTTCCAGGCCAGCATCAGCAGCGGGAAGTTCCACGGGATGACCTGCGCGGCCACCCCGAGCGGCCGCGGCGCCGGGCCGTGGCCGGCGTACTCGAGCTTGTCCGCCCAGCCCGCGTAGTGGAAGAAGTGCGCCGCCACCAGCGGCACGTCCACGTCCCGGGTCTCCCGGATCGGCTTGCCGTTGTCGATCGACTCGAGCACGGCGAGCTCGCGGGCGCGCTCCTGGATGATCCGGGCGATCCGGAACAGGTACTTGCCGCGCTCGGCGCCCGGCATCCGGGACCAGGTGCGCTCGTACGCGGTGCGGGCCGCGGCCACGGCGCGGTCCACGTCCGCCGCGGAGGCCAGCCCGATCTCGGCCAGCACCTCCTCGGTGGCCGGGTTCACGCTCTTGAAGACCCCGCCGGTGGCCGGGACGAATTCGCCGCCGATGAACAGGTCGTAGCTCGGCTTGACATCGACGACCGCGCGCGACTCGGGCGCGGGTGCGTAATCGAAGATCCCCATGTTGTGTCTCAGTCCACCGTCACGTAGTTCGGGCCGGAGTAGCGCCCGGAGGAGAGCTTCTGACGCTGCAGCAGCAGGTCGTTGAGCAGCGAGGAGGCGCCGAAGCGGAACCAGTCCGGGTCCAGCCAGCCCTCGCCCAGGGTCTCGTTGACCGTCACCAGGTACTTGAGCGCGTCCTTGCTGGTGCGGATGCCGCCGGCGGGCTTCATCCCGACCTTGCGCCCGGTCGCGCCGGTGTAGTCGCGCACGGCCTCGAGCATCAGCAGCGTCACCGGCAGCGTCGCGGCCGGGTTCACCTTGCCGGTGGAGGTCTTGATGAAGTCGGCCCCGGCCAGCATGGCCAGCCAGGAGGCCCGGCGCACGTTGTCGTAGGTCGCCAGCTCGCCGGTCTCCAGGATCACCTTCAGGTGGGCGGGCCCGCAGGCCGCCTTCACCGCGGCGATCTCGTCGAAGACCTCGGCGAAGTGCCCGGACAGGAAGGCGCCGCGGTCGATCACCATGTCGATCTCGTCGGCTCCGGCGGCGACCGCGAAGGCGGTGTCGGCCAGCTTCACCTCGAGGCTCGCCCGCCCGGACGGGAAGGCGGTGGCCACCGAGGCCACACGGATGCCGGTTCCCGCCAGCTGCTCCTTGGCCACGGCGACCATGTCCGGGTACACGCATACCGCGGCGGTGGAGGGGCAGGCGGGGTCGGCCGGATCGGGGCGGCGGGCCTTCGCGCACAGCGACCGGACCTTGCCGGCCGTGTCCGCGCCCTCCAGCGTGGTCAGGTCGATCATCCGGATCGCCAGGTCGATGCCCGCGGCTTTCGCCGTGGTCTTGATCGACCGGGTGCCGAGCCGGGCGGCGCGGGCCTCGAGGCCCACCTTGTCCACCCCGGGCAGGCCGAGCAGGAAGCGGCGCAGGGTCGCCGGGGTCGCCGCCGCCCCGCTGGGGTCGGCGACCGGCGAGCGGCCGTGCCGGTCGGCCCCGCTCGGATCGGGTTCTGCGTGCGGCTGCGTCGCCGCCTGGATGGTGCTCACGCCTCCCACAGTAAACGTTCTCCGAGCGTGCCGTGCACCCCCCTGGGGGCCGAGGACGCGGCCGTTGCCGAACCGTCGCCGAGGGCCGCATGGACCCGCGGTGCCCGGGTGGGGCAGAATCCAGATCATGACATCCCCTGCCACTTCGCCGGGATCGGCCGAGAAACCCACGGTCTACCGCGGTGTGGGCGCGCTGATCGGCGGCGCGCTCGTGACCCTGTTCTGCCTCGGCGGGGCGATCGACCTGCTCGTCGAGGAGGGCGGCGCGGACCTGGTCGGCGCGGCCGTGCTGGTCCTGGTGGCCGTGCTGGCCTTCGCCTTCGGCGTCTACCCGGCCGCCTTCGCGCGCGAGGACGGGCTGGTGGTGCGCAACCCGCTGCGCACGATCACGGTGCCGTGGCCCGCGGTGACCAAGCTGGTCGCGCGGCTCTCCTTCGAGGTGCACACCGAGCAGTCCCGCTACACCGTGTGGGCCGTGCCGGTCTCGCTGCGCGATCGGCGCAAGGCCGAGCGGGCCCGGCTGCGCGAGCGCGTGCGCAACGAGCGCGAGCTGTCCAGGGGCCGGCGCAACGCGAGCTACGGCGTGGACCAGGGTCCGCCCCGCCGCGGCGGCGGGTTCGAGGATGTCGAGAAGCTCTCGTTCGCCGACCAGGCGGTGACCGAGATGAACGAGCGCATCGAGCGCCACCGCGAGCTGGAGAAGAACCGGCCCGGCGCGCAGCCGGCCGCCGCCGCCCGCCCGAGCCTGGTCACGCTCGTGCCGCTGGCCGCCGCGGTCGTCTTCCTCATCGTCGCGGCGATCGTGCGCTGAGAACCCTGCCGAGACGAACGCGCGGCGGGCCCGGACGATGCGTCCGGGCCCGCCGCGCGTTCGGGCACTGCCGTCAGGCTTCCAGCAGCGGCTGCAGCGACTCCTTGATCGCCGCCAGCCGCTCGGCCGAGTCGGCCTCCAGGTAGCACTTGAGCTTCGGCTCGGTCCCGGACGGCCGGATGATCACCCGCGCGCCGCCCTCAAGGCTCAAGCGCAGCCCGTCCGTCGGCGGCAGCCCGCCCGCACCCTGCGACAGGTCCTCGAACCGGCTCACCGCCAGGCCGCCGAGCTCCTTCGGCGGGTCCTGACGCAGCGCGGCCATCATCCGCGCAATCACGTCCAGGTCCTGCACCCGCAGCGAGAGCTGGTCGGTGCGGTGCGGGCCGTACTTCGCGTCCAGGTCGGCCAGCGCCTCGAGCAGCGTGCGGCCGGACTGCTTGAGCTTCGAGGCGTACTCGGCGACCATCAGCGCCGCGGTGATCCCGTCCTTGTCCCGCACGCCGCCCGGGTCGACGCAGTAGCCGAGCGCCTCCTCGTACCCGAAGGCCAGGCCGGGCACCTTGGCCAGCCACTTGAAGCCGGTGAGCGTCTCCTGATATCCGAGCCCGTGCGCGGCCGCGATCTTCCCGAGCAGGCTGGAGGAGACGATGCTGGTGGCGAAGATCCGCTCCTCGGGCTCGACCTTCGCCTCGGCCTCGTCCTCGTCCGCCTCGGCCGCGTACTGCTCGGCCAGGTACTCGCCGAGCAGCCCGCCCACCTCGTCGCCGCGCAGCATCCGCCAGCCGCCGCCGGGCAGCGGCACCGCCACGGCGCAGCGGTCGGCGTCCGGGTCGTTCGCCACCACCAGGTCGGCGTCCTCGGCCGCGGCGAGCTCCAGCGCCAGGTCGATCGCGCCGGGCTCCTCCGGGTTGGGGAACGCCACGGTGTGGAAGGTCGGATCAGGCTCCTGCTGCTCCGCCACCGGGACCGGGCGCGGGAATCCGGCCCGCTCGAAGGCGTCGAGCAGCACCTGCCCGCCGACGCCGTGCATCGCGGTGGAGACGACCTTGAGCGCGGACCGGCGTGCGAGCGCCGCGTCCTCGTCCATGTCAGAGGTCTGCACCGTGCCCACGGCGCGGTTCAGGTAGGCCTCGAGCAGCGTCTCGTCGAGGGTCTCCCAGTCCCGGCCCTCGCCGTCCCCGTTGCCGCGCGGCAGCGAGTTGATCGGTCCCACCGCGGCGATCGCGTCGGCGATCTCGCTGTCCGCGGGCGGGGTGATCTGCGACCCGTCGCCCAGGTAGACCTTGTAGCCGTTGTCCCGCGGCGGGTTGTGGCTCGCCGTGACCATGACGCCGGCGCACGCGCCGAGGTGGCGGATCGCGAAGGCCAGCACCGGCGTCGGCAGCGGACGCGGCAGCATCTGCGCGCGGATGCCCGCGCCGGTCATGATCTCGGCGGTGTCCCGGGCGAACACGTCCGAGTTCTTCCGCGCGTCGTAGCCCACCACGACCGGCTCGTCGATGTGCCCGTTCGCCTTCAGGTACGCGGCCAGCCCGGCCGCGGCGCGGGTGACCACGACCCGGTTCATCCGGTTGGGTCCCGCGCCGAGCTCGCCGCGCAGCCCGGCCGTGCCGAACTCGAGCGTCCCGTCGAAGCGGTCGGCCAGCTCCGCGTACGCGGACGGGTTGGTGGCCGAGCTCAGCAGCCCCTCCAGCAGCCCGCGCAGCTCGGCCCGGGTCTCCTCGTCAGGGTCCTGATCCATCCAGGCCTCGATCTCGCCCAGCAGCTCGGAGATCTCGGAGGTCTCGCCTGTCTCACTCATGCCTTACATCTCCTCAGATCCGGCCGAGGACGTCGCGCAGCAGCACGCCCATCCGGCTCGCCGCGGCGTTCCCGGCGTCGATGACTTCCTGCGCGCTCAGCGGATGGCCGGTCATGCCGGCGGCGGCGTTGGTCACCAACGAGATGCCGAGCACCTCCATACCCGCTTCGCGCGCCGCGATCGCCTCGAGCACGGTGCTCATGCCGACCAGGTCGGCGCCGAGCGTCCGCAGCATCTTGATCTCGGCCGGCGTCTCGTAGTGCGGCCCGGTCAGCTGCGCGTACACGCCCTCGACGAGCGAGGGGTCGACCTCGCGGCACAGCGCGCGCAGGCGGCGGGAGTAGAGATCGGTCAGGTCCACGAAGTTGGCGCCGGTGATCGGCGAGCGCGCGGTGAGGTTCAGGTGGTCGCTGATGAGCACCGGCTGCCCGACGACGTAGTCGGCGTTGATGCCGCCGCAGCCGTTGGTGAGCACGACGGTGCGGCATCCGGCCGCCGCGACCGTGCGCACGCCGTGCACCACCTTGGCCACGCCGTGCCCCTCGTAGAAGTGCGTGCGACCCAGGAACACGGCCGCGAGCTTGCCGGACTCGGCCAGCCGCACGCCCCTGATCTTGCCGGCGTGGCCCAGCGCGGCGGCCGCGGTGAAGCCGGGCAGCTGCGTCACGCTGAACTCGGCCTCGGTCTCCCCGAGCGCGTCGGCCGCGGGCACCCAGCCCGAGCCCATCACCAGGGCCAGATCGGGCACACCGCCGAGCAGGTCCACGAGCCTCTTCGCGGCCCGGGCGGCCGCCTCACGCGGGTGTTCGGAAATCGTTTCCTCAGTCACGCGCTAGAGCATACGTCGCTACCTTCTCCGGCTCGACGGTGCTCCAGTCCGGCGCGTCGCCGAGGCGCATCGTCCACACGTCCTTGAGCGCGAGCGTCGCCAGCACCGCCACCGTGGTGACGATGAACGCGATCAGCTCGGTGTGCGGGGCGCCGAGATGCGCCGAGAGCGGCCCGGCGGCCAGCGCGCCGACCGGCATCGCGAGGGTGGAGCCGAGCCCGTCGTACGCCGAGACCCGGGCCAGCCGGTCCGGCCGGACGAACCGGGCCAGCGAGACGTTCCAGCTCACCACCAGGAACTCGTTGCACACCCCGGCGAACGCCCAGACCGCGAGCAGCGCCCACATCGGCCACAGCTCCCCGATCGCCAGACAGGACAGGCCGAAGGCCGCCGGCAGCCCCGCCACCGCGAGCATCGGCCGCTTCGGCATGCGCCGCAGCGCCGCCGCGCCGCCGACGATCAGCCCCACCGAGAACGCCGCGTTGAGCCAGCCCCACGCGGCCGGCCCGCCCAGATGCTGCCGGGCTATCGCCGGTCCGAGCACGTACAGCCCGCCGTACCAGCAGGCGTTGATCACCAGGTATTCGAGCACTGTCGCCCACACCCAGCGCAGCGAGCGGAACTCGTGCCAGCCCTCCCGCAGCTCGTGCCACACGCCCGGCGCGTCCTGGGGGCGGATGTTGGCCTGCGCCTGCAGCGAGGTCAGCAGCGGCACCGTGCCGAGCATGGCCAATCCGCACACGGACAGTGCCCAGCCCGGCCCGACCGCCGCCACCGTCACTCCGGCCACGGCCGCGCCGCCCATCGACGCGCCGTTCATCACCAGCCGGGACAGCGCGTTGGCCGACTGCAGCTCGTCCGACGGCACGATCTTCGGCAGCAGCGCCGTCGAGGCCGGCCAGAACAGCGAGATGCCGGTGCCGGTGCAGACCTCGAGCACCATCATCAGCGGCAGGTTCGCCGCGTGCAGCAGCACCAGCAGGCCGAAGACGCCCTCGCCGAGAGCCACCAGCACGTTCGCGGCGATGATCACCGACTGCGGCCGGAACCGGTCCGCGGCCACCCCGCCGAAGAGCATGAAGACCAGCGAAGGGGCGAGCTGGGCGGCCAGCACATAGGAGAGGTCCGCGGTCGAGCCGGTCACGTCCAGCACCGCGAACGAAGCGCCCACCAGCGAGAAGGCGAAGCCGAGCGGAGCCAGCAGGCGGTCGCCGAGCAGTATCCGGAAGTCCCGGTGCCGCAGCACGCCGAAATCCTCGCGCAGGGACCTGGACATCGCTTACCTCATCGCTCTCTCGGTGCAGGCGGACGCGGCCGGCCGAGGAGCGGCCGTGCCGGGAACCTCGGAGGCTAGCGCCGCTCCGCCGGGCCGGGCCAGCGGATTTCCGAGGACCGCCGCATGGGACAATAGAGCACGTGACTCGAATCGTGATCATCGGCGGCGGACCCGGCGGCTATGAGGCGGCGCTGGTGGCCGCCCGACTCGGCGCCCAGGTGACGGTGGTGGACCGGGACGGCGTCGGCGGCGCCGCGGTGCTCACCGACTGCGTTCCGTCCAAGACGCTGATCGCGACCGCCGACGTGATGACCACCATCCAGGACGCCCCCGCGCTCGGCGTCGACGGCGGCACCGTCACCACGGTGGACCTGGCCCGGGTCAACGAGCGGGTGCTCGCGCTGGCCGCCAAGCAGTCCGAGGACATCACCGAGGACCTGGTCAAGGCCGGGGTGGAGATCGTGCGCGGCTTCGCCAAGCTGGCCGCGGACGGCGGCGGCACCGTCGCGGTCGAGGTGGCCGCCCCGGACGGCGAGGACCTCCTGCTCGAGGCCGACGCGGTGCTGCTGGCCACCGGCGCCCGCCCGCGCGAGATGGCCTCGGCCCAGCCCGACGGCGAGCGCATCCTGACCTGGACTCAGCTCTACCGGCTCGAGGAGCTTCCGGCCGAGCTGATCGTGGTGGGCTCGGGCGTCACCGGCGCCGAGTTCGCCGGCGCCTACCAGGCCCTCGGCTCCCAGGTCACCCTGGTCTCCTCGCGCGACCGGGTGCTGCCCGGCGAGGACGAGGACGCCGCGCGGGTGCTCGAAGAGGTCTTCCAGCGCCGCGGCATGCGCGTGCTCGGCCGCTCCCGCGCCGCCTCGGCCGTGCGCGAGGGCGACCGCGTCGTGGTCACCCTCGAGGACGGGCGCACCGTCACCGGCACGCACGTGCTGATGGCCGTCGGCTCGCTGCCGAACACCGAGGGCCTCGGCCTGGCCGAAGCCGGGGTGCAGACCACGCCGTCCGGCCACATCGTGGTCGACCGCGTCTCGCGCACCACCGCCTCGAACGTCTACGCCGCCGGAGACTGCACCGGCCTGCTCGCGCTCGCCTCGGTCGCGGCGATGCAGGGCCGGATCGCGGTCTACCACGCGCTCGGCGAGGCGGTCTGGCCGATCAACCTCAAGCGGGTGTCCGCGAACATCTTCACCTCGCCGGAGATCGCCACCGTCGGGCGCACCACCTTCAACGCGGAGAGCGGGGACCCGCGCTTCGACGTGGTGAAGCTGCCGCTGGCCACGAACCCGCGGGCCAAGATGCTCGGTTTCATGGACGGCTTCGTCAAGCTCTACGCCCGCCCCGGCTCCGGCACCGTGCTCGGCGGTGTGATAGTCGCTCCGCGTGCCAGCGAGCTGATCCACTCCGTCTCGATGGCGGTGGACCTGCACCTGACGGTGGACCAGGTCGCCTCGGTGTTCACGGTCTACCCGTCGCTGTCCGGCTCCATCGCCGAGGCCGCGCGCCGGCTGCACAGCGACCACGAGGACTGAGGGCCGTCCCCGATGGGAACGGCCCCCGCTCGCGCAGCTCGCTGAGTTTCCTCAGTCTTTGATCTCGCAGAGTGTGGCGCCTGCGGTGACGGTGGCGCCGACTTCGGCGGTCAGGCCGACGATGGTGCCTGTTTTGTGGGCGTTGAGGGGTTGTTCCATCTTCATGGCCTCGAGGACGACGATCAGTTCGCCGGCTTCGACTTGTCGGCCTTCTTCGACGGCGACTTTCACGATGGTGCCCTGCATGGGGGAGGTCAGGGCGTCGCCGGTGGCGGCGGTTTTCTTCGCGCCGGTGCCGGCGCGTTTGGCGGCTTTCTTCGCGCCGGTGGCGGTCGGGGTGCCGGCGTTTAGGCCGAGGCCTGCGGGCAGGACGACCTCGATGCGTTTGCCGCCGACCTCCACGGTGACCGTCTCGCGTCCGGTCTCCTCAGCGGGCTCGCCCAGGGGGCCTGGGTAGGGGGGGATGGTGTTGTCGAACTCGGTTTCGATCCAGCGGGTGTGGACGGTGAAGGGCTGGGCGGGGTCGGTGGGGGCGAAGGCGGGGTCGTGCACGACGGCGCGGTGGAAGGTGAGGGCGGTGGCCATGCCCTCGAGTTCGAATTCGGCCAGGGCGCGGCGGGAGCGTTCGAGTGCTTCGGTGCGGGTGCGGCCGGTGATGATGAGTTTGGCGAGCAGGGAGTCGAAGTTCTGGCCGATCTGTGCGCCTTGTTCGATGCCGGAGTCCAGGCGGACGCCGGGTCCGGTGGGGGGCCGGTAGGTGGTGACGGTGCCGGGGGCGGGTAGGAAGCCGCGGCCGGGGTCTTCGCCGTTGATGCGGAATTCGATGGCGTGTCCGCGCAGGACGGGGTCGTGGTAGCCGAGGGGTTCGCCGTCGGCGATGCGGAACATCTCGCGCACCAGGTCGATGCCGGCGACTTCTTCGCTGACGGGGTGTTCGACCTGTAGGCGGGTGTTGACTTCGAGGAAGGAGATGGTCCCGTCCTGGCCGACGAGGAATTCGCAGGTGCCGGCGCCGACGTAGCCGGCTTCTTGGAGGATGGCTTTGGAGGCGCGGTAGAGCTCGTCGGTCTGGGCTTGGCTGAGGTAGGGGGCGGGGGCTTCTTCGACGAGTTTCTGGTGGCGGCGTTGCAGGGAGCAGTCGCGGGTGGAGATGACGACGACGTTGCCGTGGGTATCGGCGAGGCATTGGGTCTCGACGTGGCGGGGGCGGTCGAGGTAGCGCTCGACGAAGCATTCGCCGCGGCCGAACGCGGCGACGGCTTCGCGTACGGCGGAGTCGAACAGTTCGGGGATCTCCTCGAGGGTGCGGGCGACTTTCAGGCCGCGTCCGCCGCCGCCGAACGCGGCTTTGATCGCGACGGGTAGTCCGTGCTGCTGGGCGAACGCGGTGACCTCGTGGCTGTCGGCGACCGGGTCGGGGGTGCCGGCGACCAGGGGGGCGCCGGCGCGTTGGGCGATGTGGCGGGCCGCGACCTTGTCGCCGAGGGCGCGGATCGCGGCGGGGGGCGGGCCGATCCAGGTCAGGCCGGCGTCGAGGACGGCTTGGGCGAACTCGGCGTTCTCGGACAAGAACCCGTAGCCGGGGTGCACGGCGTCGGCGCCCGCGCGTGCGGCGACGTCCAGGAGCTTGTCCACGGCGAGGTAGGTCTCGCCCGAGGTCGCCCCGCCGAGCGCGTAGGCCTCGTCCGCGACCCGTACGTGCAGCGCGTCGCGGTCCGGGTCCGCGTACACCGCGACGCTGCCGATACCGGCGTCCTTACAGGCCCGAGCGACCCGCACGGCGATCTCGCCCCGGTTCGCGATCAGCACCTTATGCACGTGTGGCTCCCTTGTCACTACTACTCGAAGTCTCCTTGAGTGTAGGCAAGGTCGAGGCCGGTCCGCGCGGGGGACCTCGTCTGACCGTGCGACCCGGTTTTGTACGCACCGGACAAGAGCGGGGCGCAGGAGGCGTCGGAGCGCTATGGTGCGAAGAGAAGGGGTGCCGGTCAGGCGGCACCCGCGTACGGCGTGGCGCGCGGGCGGGGCCGGGGCGAGGAGGAGCGGGCGATGTCGTCGAACACGATGGTGCTGCGCGGAAGGTCAGCGTTCTACAGCGTGCGCACCGCGCTCGCGGTGACGCTGGCCACGCTGGCGGCGATCTGGGCGGTGCAGGGGTTCAACGCGGCCGACGGCTATCGGCTGGACGGATCCTTCGGCCTGGTCGCACGTCAGCTGGGCAGCCTGCCGCACATCATCGCGGTGCCGTTCCTGCACGCCTCGATGGAGCACATCGAGAGCAACACGGTCCCGTTGGCGGTCACCACCTTCCTGGTCGCGCTGGACGGGCTACGCCGGTGGGCGAACGTCACCGCCCTGATCGTGCTGCTCGGCGGCATCGGCTACTGGCTGCTCGGCCCCTCCGGCGTGGCCGTCGTCGGTGCCAGCGGGCTGATCTTCGGCTATCTCGGCTACCTGGTGGCCCGCGGGTTCTTCGCGCACTCGGTCTGGCAGGCCGTCTGGCAGATCGTGCTCGGCGTGCTCGTCGCGCTCTACTACCAGTGGACGCTCGTCCTGCTCTACCCCTCCGCCGAGGTCACCGCGATGCACATCTCGTGGCAGGGCCACCTGACCGGACTGCTCGGCGGCATCGGCGCGGCGATCCTGCTCGGGCGCAGGCCGGTTCAGCAGGATCCCGGCCTGCCCACCCCGCCGGCGGCCCCGTCGTTCCCCGCGCCGTACCTCTGAGAGCACGCCCGCAGGATCACGCTTCGGAATCAGCTCGCGTCTCGAATCCATAACCCCGTCAACCGACCGCGTCGCTCACGCGTCTGTCTTCATAGAGCCCGCTTCCATGCAAAAACGCTGATCTCCACGAGCGCCGACCCGGTGCCGGACCCGTGCAGCCCCCGATCCCACCGTCCCCGACCCGGAAGTCCATGCCTCCCGTGCCGCGTTCCGACCGCATCGCGCGCCCCGTACGGCGTCGCCTGCTCGCCCCGATAGCCTCGCTCACGGCCGCCGCCGGCATCGCCACCGTGCTGATCACGCTGGTCGGCCCGGCCACGCCGGCCGCCGCCGCAACGCCCGGACGCACCCACGGCGTGCCGACCCAGCCGATCGTGGGCACCACCGTCGTCGCCGGCAGCAGCACAGGGCCCTCGACGTCGAGCCCGGTGGTGCACACGTCCGCGCCGGTCGTGTCCAACACCAGCCACTCCTCCGGCGTCTCGACCCACCGCGCCGGGGGCGCCCCGCAGGTCAGATACTCCTCGACCTTCACGCCGCAGACGCTCACCTCCCGGGCGCCGGTCACGAGTGCCGGCCCGTGCGTCGCGGACACCACCGCCCCCACGAGCGGCGCGGATCTGAACCTGCCGCAGGTGCCCGGCGACTCGACCGACCGCGGATACGGCGGCTGGCTGCGGGTGGCCTCGGTCGGCCCGGGCGCGATGCTGCCCCCGCCGGACGCCTCGAACCTCTCCACGCTCACCCTCACCCGCACCGTGGACGCCCAGTCGGCGAACCTGGCCATGGCCGCGAGCTCCGGCGACCGCTTCGCCTGCGCCCGGCTCGACGTCGCCGCGGGCCAGGGCTACCAGCGGATCGACTTCGCGCTGACCAACGCGGGCTTCATCTCCGAGTACCAGAGCGGCAAGACCGAGTACCTGACGGTCACTTACTCGCAGATCAGCTGGAACTACCTGCCGACCGGCGGCAAGAGCGCGCGGACCGGCTCCGGCGCGGTGAGTACGAAGGCGGACCCGTCGCACGCCTCGGTGGGCCAGGACGCCAAGTTCGTCGGCGCCGGCGTGCTCGGGCTGGCGTTGCTGTGCGCGCTCGGCATGATGGTGCTCACCCTGGTGAGCCGCCACCGCAGGAAGGTGCGTTACCGCCACGTGCGCGAGCGGTCCCGGGTGGTCCCCTCGCCCGTGCCGACCGTGATGGGTCCCGGCGTCCTGCCGCGGCAGGCCGTCCCGGCGGCGCAGTTCGCGCAGGCCCGGGTGGCGGAGCCGGTCCTCGTGCTCGCCTCGGCGCAGACGGCCACGGCGCCCAAGCCGGTCGAATCGCCCGTGCCCGAGCAGCTGCGCGCGGTCAAGGTGACACAGTTCTCGCACACCCGCCCGGAACCCGAGGTCTCAGCGCCGGAACCAGACTCGGCTGCCGACGGGCCGGGCCCGGACGGCGAAGTCGGCCCCGGCCCGGCGGATCTGGCCGAGCCGGGCGGGCAGGATGAGCCGGGCGAGCTCTCCGCCGAGGTTGACCCCGACGGCGAGGCCGAGCCCGACCGAGGCGGCGGAGAAGAGCTGGCTGAAGCCGAGGCCGGTCTGGCCGCGGACGATGAACAGGACGCCGAGGTAGGTGGCGGAGCCGGGCAGCAGGGCGACGAGCCCGGGGATGGTGAAGGGCAGTCCGGAGGTGACCCCGCGGCGGGCGATGAGCTGCCCGCCGAGCCCGAGCAGGACGCTGGTGACGGTGACGGCGACGGCCTGGGTGAGCCCGGCCTGGCGCAGGCCGGCGTCGCAGATCCAGGCGAAGGCGGCGCTGACGACGGCGTAGCCGAGGACCTCCCGGCGGACCTGCAGGATGACGGCGAAGGTGAGCCCGAGCAGAGCGGCGGCGAGGGTCTGCAGGAAGGGCCGGGAGGGGATGACGAGGGTGTCGGCCGGGTTGAGGACGATGCCGAAGGCGATCCCGGCCCGCAACACGAGGCTGATCCCGCAGATGATGCCGATGACGATGAAAAGGACCTCGAGCAGCCGGGCGGCGGCGGTGATGTAGAAGCCGGTGAGGGCGTCCTGGACGGCGGCGACGAGGGCGCGGCCGGGGAGCAGGGCGAAGAGCCCGCCGGTGATGACGGCCGAGGACAGGACGTCGGCGTGGACCAGGTCTAGCGCGATCGCGGCGGCCGCGGCGGGCATCGCGGCCGCCACGTACTGGTAGAACTCGGGCAGTCCGCGGGTGGCCAGCCACCAGGAGAGCTGATTGCCCACCAGGGCGGCCGCGCAGGCGCTGAGGAAGACCGTCCAGTGCCCGCCGACCAGCACCGAGGCCGCGCCCGCGAGCAGCGACGTGCTCGCGGCGAGCATCCAGTCCGGGTACGGGTGCCGGTTGCGCCGGATCCGCAGCAGCCGCCCGTACGCCTCCTCCACCGACACCTCGTTCGCGCTGACGTCCCGGATCAGGTCGTGCACCGCGGCGAGCCGGGTGTAGTCCGAGCCGCGCCGGCGCACGCTGCGCGAGGCGGTCCAGGCCGGATCGGCCAGCGTGGCCTGGTGCGAGATGGTCAGCAGGGTGA
Source organism: Actinospica robiniae DSM 44927 (assembly GCF_000504285.1). Lineage (NCBI taxonomy): Bacteria > Bacillati > Actinomycetota > Actinomycetes > Catenulisporales > Actinospicaceae > Actinospica > Actinospica robiniae. The sequence goes on from NZ_KI632511.1 coordinate 7,056,770, forward strand.
AGGTGACGCTCACGTCGCAGCGTTCGAGCCCGAACCCGTGCGCCACCGCGAGCATCCCGGCCTCGACGTCCTCGGCCGCCTCGCCGGAGGCCAGCAGCAGCTCGCCGAGCCGCAGCGCGAGATCGAGCACCCGGCGCACGTTCGGCGTCTGCGGATGGGTGCCGGTGGACTCCAGGTCCCCCGCGCCCGGCGCCGTCTCGAGCCGCGGTTCGCCCGGCCGCTCGGACGGGTTGGTCCGCAGCAGGGCCCGCATCTGGTCCTGCCAAGCGCTCTCCGGCCCCTGCCCTGTCACACGGATCAGGTTAACCGGCCCGGACGCCCCTCGGCTCCCTTCCTCCCCGCCCGCCTCATCCCTTGCGGCGGCACCGGCCGTCCCGCCGGCGCCGCCGCGGGCACGTCAGCGGAACACGCCGGTGTGGCCCAGCGAGTAGCGTCCCGGCTGCGGGTAGACGCACAGCCCGTGCGGCCCGCTGCCCACCGGGATGCGCGCCAGCAGCCGTCCGTCGTCGGTGGAGAGCGCGTACACCTCGGAGTTGTAGCGCCCGGAGAGCCACAGCACCTTGCCGTCGGCCGAGACCCCGCCCATGTCCGGGCTGGCCTCGCCGGGGATCCTCCACTTCTGCTTCACGACGCGGGTGGCGAAGTCGAACACGCTGATCGTGCCCTCGCCCCGGTTGGTGACGTACATGTTCTGCGAGTCGCGGCTGACGTAGAGCCCGTGCGCGCCCAGCCCGGTCTCGATGAACCCGGTGAGCTTGAAGTCGTCGCCGTTGAGTGTCCACATGCCGTTCGCGGCCATGTCCGCGATGTACCAGACCGAGCCGTCCGGCGAGATCTTCACGTCCTGCGGCATCGATCCGCTCTTGAGGTTGATCACGCCCAGCAGCGTGTGCTTGAGCGTGTCCACCTTGAGCAGCGTGCCGGAGAACTCGCAGGAGGCGATGAAGTAGCTGCCGTCCGGCGAGAAGTCCGCGTGGTTGACCCCCGCGCAGGGCACGTCCAGCGCCTGCTGCACCGCCATCGTGTGCGGGTCGCGGAAGACGATCTGCTTGTCCTGCTCGGCCATGACCACCGCGGACTTGCCGTCCGGGGTGAAGTAGAGGTTGTACGGGTCGTGCACGGACACCGGCGTGCCGAACTGCCCGGTGGCCGGGTCGATCGGGGTGAGCGTGTTGCCCTTGTCGTTGTTGACCCACAGGGTCTTGAGATCCCAGCCCGGCACCACGTGCTGCGGCTGCTCGCCGACCGGCACCGTGCGGATCACCTTGTAGGTCTTCGGGTCGATCACCGTCACGGTGTCGGACTCGCTGTTGGGCACGTAGATCAGCGAGGGGAAGTCGCGCACGACCGGCGAGAGCTCGTTCGGCCGGTCGTAGGCGTAGAGGTCCTTCGGGTCGTACTCGGGCATGCCGGCGATGGCGGCGGCCCGCATCTGCACCCCCGGAGCCGCGGCCGACCTGCCGACGGCCGCGGACGGGCCGGACCCGAGCGTGTTGAGGGCGTAGATCACGGCCACGGTCGCTACGGCGCCCGCACCGAGGAAGAGACGACGTGAGGTGGTCTTCACCGGATACCTCTGTGAGTTCTGAGAAGGTCGAACGGGGGAGTCGGGTGCCCGGAGAGGCTAGGAGGGCACGATGGTGGGTGAGGGCGAGATCGGGAAGAGTTCGGAGGCGGTCACCGCGCGCAGTCCCCGCTGGCGCAGGCCGTCCAGGATCAGCGGCAGGGCGGTGACCGTGCCCGGATGCCCGAGGTGCATCGACACCACGTCCCCGCCCTGGATGCGGGAGAGCACGTTGTGCACGACGGCGTTGCTGCCGGGATCGCGGTAGTCCAGCGGATCGAGGTCGTAGGAGAGCAGGGTGGTGTACCCCGCCCGCTGCGCCGCCGCCCGTACCTCGGGCGTGGCGTGCTGCCCCTGCGACTGCCGGAACCAGCGCCCGCGCGAGCCGGTGAGCTTCTCCAGCCGCTTCGCGCAGAGCTCGATCTCGCTGTAGGCGACCGCCTCCGGCAGATGGTCGATGTTGAGATGGTTCTCGGTGTGATTGCCGAGCTCGTGCCCGCCGTGCAGGACGCGCTCGGCCATCTGCGGATAGCGGGCGAGCCAATGCCCGACCGCGAGCACGGTCAACCTGGCCCCCGCCCGCTCCGCCTCCGTCAGCAGGGCGTTGGCGAGCTCGGGCGACCCGTCGCCGTGAAAGGTGAGCGCGACCACGTCACTCACCCGGGTCGCTTGCGAGACCTCGGGCGTGGCGCCGTCGGCGCGCAGGTCGGGCGAATCGGAACCGGAATCCGGTTCGGTGGTGGAGGCCGACCCCGAGGTTGCGGGGTGCGGCTGCGGATGCGGTGCGCCGGGTGTGCGCCCGGCCGCGGCCGGACCGACACGCCCCGAACCGCCGCGCCCCGAACCGCCCGCAGTCTCAGCCGGAGCGGCGCTGTCGCTGCACCCGTCGAGCCCGAGCAGCGGAAGCGGCAGGGTGGGCAGCGTGAGCGAGCGCAGCACCCTGCGCCGCGACCAGGCGGCGGTGGGGGGTTTGCGGGACGCAGTCACATGGCGACTTTATGTGATTGACAGTCAGATCGAGACCTGCGCCACCCACCGGAGTGGTCTGATCATACGTACGGCGTAGCCGATAGTCCGTCAGATACCCGTCACCGAGGGCCTATGGCCGACTTCCCGCCGCTGCTGCTCTTCCGAGGTGCCGGTCGCGCCGCTTCGCGAAGTGCTCCCGCGCCTCCCGCGCCTCTGCACTTCTGACCTCCCGCACCTCCGTGGCTCCGTGACTCAGACGTGATGCGTCCGCCAGAGCTCTGCCACCGAGACCCCGACCTCGTTGAGCAGCCGACGAAGCAGCGGCAGCGAGATGCCGACGACGTTGGACGGATCGCCCACGATGGACTCGACGAACCAGCCGCCGAGCCCGTCCAGCGTGAACGCCCCCGCGACGTGCAGCGGCTCCTCGCTGGCAAGGTAGGCCTCGAGCTCCTCGTCCGAGATCTCGGCGAAGCGGACCATGGTGGGATTGACGTCGATGGCCACCCGCCAGACGTCCGGATCAGCCCCCGCCCGCGTGTCCACCACGCAGTGCCCGGTGACCAGCACCCCGTCCTTCCCCCGCATCCGCCGCCACCGCTGCCGCGCGTCGTCCAGGTCAGCGGGCTTACCGAGCGCATCCCCCTCGAAGTCCAGCACCGAGTCGCACCCGACGACCACCGCCCCCGCCCCCGCCTGCGCCGCCACCGTCTGCGCCTTGGCGATGGCCAGCTGCAGAGCGAGCTCCGCCGGCGAGTCGGCGCGGAACGCATCCTCGTCGACGCCGCTGACGATCTGCTCCGGCGCCAGCCCCGCCGCGCGCAGCACAGCGAGCCGAGCCGGGGACTGGGAAGCGAGGATGAAACGCATGCGGCTCCTTCGCGGGGCGAGGCAGGGGGACCCTGCTTCGAGTTTGGTTCGTCGCGTGCTTCACGCCGGGCTTCGCAGGATACAGCGTCGAGGTCGGGCGTCGCCCCGGCCGCCGGATGACGCCGACGCCGTCGGCTGGCGCATCGTCGGCTTCCGCGACCACCGAAGGGCGATCCATCGGCCGATCTATAAGGCTTATATAGACGCGTTACAGGTGTGTCAGTTCGGAAGCGCGGACGCCCGCCAGCCGGTGCGAGTGCCGAAGCCTGACCGGCTCGACCGCACGTACCGCGAGCGATCCGTCCAGGCAGACACCGAGCGCGGCGCATCCGCCTCAGCAGCCCCCGCCCCCGAAGCCGCGCCCGCACGAGCCGCCAGCACCACGACCAGAGCCGCAAGCTCCTCGGCAGTCGGCTGCCCGGCCACCACCCGCAACGTCCCAGCTGAGCTCGCCTCAGCCGCTTCCGTCGTCGCTGCTTCTGTCAGCGCCGCTTCCGTCGTCGTCACAGTCGGCGTCGTCTCCGTCACCACTACTGCTCCCGTCGCATCCTCGCACTCGCGCGCGCATCGCTGCCGTTGCTCCCGAAGTCCCTACCGCAGCCGAAGCCGCAGTCGCAGTCGCGGGCGCAGTTGCCTCCGCCGCTGCCCGCCGTCGTGCGCCCGCGCCCACCGTCGCGCGCCTCACCAGCGTGCTTCCGCTCGCTTCACCGGCGTACTCCAGTTCGCTTCGCTAGCGTGCTTCCGCTCGCTTCGCTAGCGCCCTCCCACTCGCCTCATCCGCTCTCTCCCCATCACAGCGGGATGTTTCCGTGCTTCTTCGGCGGCAGCGTCGCGCGCTTGGTGCGCAGCGTCCGCAGCGCGCGGACCACGAAGGCGCGAGTGTGAGCCGGCTCGATGACCGAGTCCACGTAGCCCCGCTCGGCCGCGATGTACGGGTTGAACAGCGCGTCCTCGTACTCCGTGATCAGCTGGGCCCGAGTGGCCTCGACGTCCTCGGACTCCAGGATCTCCTTGCGGCGCAGGATGTTGACCGCGCCCTGCGCACCCATCACCGCGATCTGCGCCGTCGGCCAGGCCACGTTGATGTCGGCGCCCAGGTGCTTCGAGCCCATCACGTCGTACGCGCCGCCGAAGGCCTTGCGCGTGATCACGGTCACCAGCGGGACCGTGGCCTCGGCGTACGCGTAGAGCAGCTTCGCGCCGCGGCGGATGATGCCGTTCCACTCCTGGTCCGTGCCGGGCAGGAAGCCGGGCACGTCGACGAAGGTGAGCACCGGGACGTTGAACGCGTCGCAGGTGCGGATGAAGCGCGCGGCCTTCTCCGAGGCGTCGATGTCGAGGGTGCCGGCGAACTGCATCGGCTGGTTCGCCACCACGCCCACGCTGCGGCCCTCGACCCGGCCGAAGCCCACGAGGATGTTCGGCGCGAACAGCGGCTGCACCTCGAGGAAGTCGCCCTCGTCGAGCACGTGCTCGATCACCGTGTGCATGTCGTACGGCTGGTTGGCCGAGTCCGGGATCAGAGTATTGAGCTCGACGTCCGGCTCGAGGTCGTCGTCCGCCTCGTAGACTGGCGCGTCCTCGAGGTTGTTCTGCGGCAGGTAGGACAGCAGCGCCCGGACGTACTCGATCGCGTCTTTCTCGTCCGCGGCCTGGTAGTGCGCGTTGCCGGACTTGGTGTTGTGCGTGTGCGCGCCGCCGAGCTCCTCGAAGCCCACGTCCTCGCCGGTGACGGTCTTGATCACGTCGGGGCCGGTGATGAACATGTGCGAGGTCTGGTCGACCATGACCACGAAGTCGGTCAGCGCGGGGGAGTAGACCGCGCCGCCGGCCGCCGGGCCCATGATCAGCGAGATCTGCGGGATCACGCCGGACGCGTGCACGTTTCGCTTGAAGATGTCGGCGAAGGCGCCGAGCGCGACCACACCTTCCTGGATCCGCGCGCCGCCGCCGTCGTTGATGCCGACCAGCGGGCAGCCGATCTTCATCGCGAGGTCCATGACCTTGCAGATCTTCTCGCCGTTGACCTCGCCCAGCGAGCCGCCGTAGATGGTGAAGTCCTGGGAGAACACGCACACCGGCCGGCCGTCGACGGTGCCGTAGCCGGTGATCACGCCGTCCGTGTAGGGGCGGTTGTTCTCGATCCCGAAGTTGGTGCTGCGGTGCCTGGTCAGTTCGTCCAGTTCCTGGAAGGAGCCCTCGTCCAGCAGCAGTTCGATCCGCTCACGCGCGGTCAGCTTCCCCTTGGCATGCTGCTTCTCCACCGCCCGAGCGGACCCGGCATGCACCGCCTCGTCGAGCCGGGCCTGCAGCGCGGCGAGCTTGCCCGCGGTCGTGTGGATGTCGATGTGCTCAGTCATGGCTGGTTGAGACTCCCGGGGTTGCCCTCGAGGGTTCCCTCGAGAAACGAACAGCGCCTTCGCCGTCAATCTATCCTGCCGTCGTAGGCTCGACGCATGGTCTCTGCCTACAACGATCTCGACCGACCACCGTTGGACGAACGAAGCCTGCAGCGCGCGCTCATGGCGCCGGGCGGGTTCGTCTCGGCCCTGCGGGTGCTGCCGAGCGTCGAGTCGACGAACACCGCGCTCGCCGCCGCGGCCGAGGACGGCGCCCCGCACGCGAGCGTGGTGGTGGCCGAGGAACAGACGGCCGGCCGCGGACGGCTCGGCCGAACGTGGAGCGCCCCGCCGCGCTCGGGTCTGTTCGTCTCGATCCTGCTGCGCCCCGAGGTGCCGTTGGGCGCCTGGACCTGGCTGCCGCTGCTGGCCGGCGTGGCCGCCCACGAGGCCGTGGGCCGCACCGCCGGACTCGAGGTCGCGCTCAAATGGCCCAACGACATCGTGGTCGCGCAGGGCGAGGCGGAAGACCGGAAGCTCGGCGGGATCCTGTGCGAGACCGTCTCCGGGCAGAACGCGATAGTGGTCGGGATCGGCCTGAACGTGACCCTGCGCGAGAACGAGCTGCCGGTGCCGCAAGCCGGCTCCCTCGCGCTCGCCGGCGCCGAGTCGACCGACCGTGACCCGCTGTTGCGCGCGCTGCTTCGGTCCTTCGGCACCTGGTACGGCCGCTGGGCGGAGGCCGGAGGCGACGCTCGAGCCGCCGGCCTCGCCGAGGCCTACCGCGAATCCTGCGCCACGCTCGGCCGCCGCGTCCGCGCCGAACTCCCCGGCCAGCGCGACGTCATCGGCGTCGCGACCGGCCTGGATCCGGCCGGCGCGCTCCTAGTGACCACGGCTGACCAGGAGGAAGTGGCCATCGGCGCCGGAGACGTGGTCCACCTGCGGCCGGAGGACGCTAACTGATCATCAGATCATAAGGCTGGCCATGGATATTTAATGCTCGGCCATGCCAGGATGGGGCGCACACGTATCACCATAGCCATGGTCACCTGGGTCGAACCGACTCGAGGGGGAGAGGAATCACAAGATGAGTTACCCGACTCGACTTCTGAGTGAGGGCGAGCGTATCGACCTCGAGCTGCGCCCGCATTGGAAGGCGCTGGTGCTGCCGATCATCACGCTCGTGATCACGTGCGGCGCGGCGGGCTTCCTGCTGACGATCCTGCCGAGCCCGAGTAAGACCTCAGGCGAAGCGAGCTGGATAGCCGTCGGCGTGGTGGCGCTCGGTGTGATCATCTACTTCGTCGTGCGTCCCTGGCTGCACTGGCTGTTCAGCAACTACGTGGTGACCAACCGCCGCCTGATCATCCGCCTCGGCTTCGTCCACCGTGTCGGCCGCGACCTGCCGCTGGAGAAGATCAACGACGTCTCCTTCCGTCACGACTCCCTCCTCGACCGGATGCTCGGCTGCGGCACCCTGGTCGTCGAGTCGGCGGGCGAGCACGGCCAGGTCCTCCTCAACGACATCCCGCGCGTCGAGGAGACCCAGCGCGAGATCAGCACGCTGATATCGGGCGACCCGGCCGCGGACGCCCGGCACAGCTGACCGAAGCCCGCGGCTGGAGCCGAGGTCTGGAGCCCCGAGGCCCCGAGGACTGGGCACGCCCCCCAGGACGAGAGGGCCATCGCCCCCAGCGCGACGGGTTCCAGCCCAGAGCCGGCCGGCGAAGTGGCATCCGCCACTGCGGCATCCGGCGCGGAGGCATCCAGCACTGTGGCGGCTGGCACTGTGGCACGAAGGCATAGCGGCATAAGACATAAGGTGTGGCCGACGACGTTCGGCGGCCTCGCCACCTGGCCTCAGCGGTCATGGACCAAGAAGCGGCAGCGCAGGGGGCGCTGTCCACGGTCTGTGGCCGCTGTGGCTTTCTGTTAGTCCGATGAGCTGTGCCTCGCAGTCGCGCAGTCGCGCAGTCGCGCAGTCCCGCAGTCCCGCAGTCCCGCAGTCCCGCAGTCTCGCAACCCTGCAGCCCCGAAGCGTCGCAGCCTCGTGGCGCCGTGGCGCCGTGGTCTCTCCGACCTCCGCCGCGTCGGCTGCTCGACCGCTCGTCCGCTCAACTGGTCGACCGCTTGACCACTCGACCGCCCGCAGCCGCGACGAGCGTTGGTCTCGCGCTGGGACCCTCGGGCACCGTTGCCGGTCCACCGTCGTTGCCGTCTCACCCGCTTGTCTCCGGCCCGCCTGCCGTCCTCCCTCCCGGCCCGAACGTCCTCCAGCTCGCGCCGTCCTCCCGTTCACCCGCGCCGTCGGTCCAGCCGGGTCGTCTCCCGGCCTGCACTTCTTCTCGCAAAGACGTGCGATCTTCCCGCGCGTGCTCTCCGGCTGTTTGGCTGGCCGCGCTGTCTGTCCAGCCGAGCGACCCCGACCTGGAACTATTCGACCTCTGATGTCCTCCGCACATGCGTTGCCGCCGCGCGACCGCAGGGCCGGTGACGATCAAGGCGGACGGTGCCGTATCGTAGGTGTAACAGAGCTCACACTCCGAGTGACGTGAGCGGTCCATCGCGGACGCGCAGAATTGAGGACGTGTTGCCGCACCCGGGCGTCGCGAGAAAGCCGGGATGAGCGGTGGGGTGCGCGGCAGGGCGATCTGCCCGGCGGCGCGCGGGATGTGAAAGACCTAGCGTGCTCGGTGGTGGCCGAGCGCGGAAGGCAGGGGCGGGCGGGTGAACCGGTCGGGCCGCGGCGATACCGAGGGGCGGGGCAGTGCTCTGGGCGACCAGGGCGTGCCGAGGCCCGAGCGCGCCGTGCCTTCGTGGTCTGCCGGAGACCCCAGACGGCGTGACGCAGGATCGCGCGATGCCGATCTGTGGAAGCCCAGCCCACGGGAACAAGAACCGCGAGAGTCGGGACCGCGAGAGTCGGGACCGCGAGAGTCGGGACCGCGAGAGTCGGGACCGCGAGAGTCGGGACCGCGAGAGTCGGGACCGCGAGAGTCGGGACCGCGAGAGTCGGGACCGCGAGAGTCGGGACCGCGAGAGTCGGGACCGCGAGAGTCGGGACCGCGAGAGTCGGGACCGCGAGAGTCGGGACCGCGAGAGTCGGGACCGCGAGAGTCGGGACCGCGAGGCGGGGCCTCGCCGGCCCCTCGAATACGACAGGTGTTGCCGCGTCAGCACGGTCATGACGTCGGCAATCAACGAGCTGCGGACCCACGCGAGATGGACCACTTCGAGGTCGGTCGGCGCGAGATGGAACGCCGCCTTACTGCCACCGAGCCGGCCGTCACAGATCAGCGGGACGCTGGTCGCGACGCGAGCGCGCGTGACGCAGCCCGTCGGGAACCCGTATATGGATCCGCGGGGGCAGGGCAGCTGGATGCGAGCGTGTTCGACACCGTCCGCTTCGACGTCCGCATACCCGACGCGAAGGATCAGGGAATCAGTCGTCGAGGTCTGGGACTGTACGAGCCAGACTCCCGCAACTCGGGACAGCGTCAACCAGGCCCTGGCGATCCCAGCGGATCTCAGTCGGCACATGGCGACCAGGTCGAGAGCGAGCGTCCGCCGGTCTGGGCCGACCCAGGTCCGCGCGAGCCGAACAGCGGCGATCCACATCAGCAGCGTGCCAGCGACGGCCGTCTTGAGCATCACCACCCAACCGAGTCCGATCTTGGACGGCTTCTGTCGGCGGGAATCGAATCCGGCTGGCGTGAGCCCGGTTATGGGATTCAAGGTAGAGAGTTTGCCAATGGTGACGCGGGCCAGCGTCAGGCTGGCTATGGTGATACTGGGCAGTATGCAGTCAGCCGACGTGATTCCGGACAGCGCGGACTTGAGGCGCGGGATGCAGAGTTGCGCGATACAGGCCAGAACGATCCACGCGAGGGCGACGCCGATCAGTACAGACCCATGCCGGCGGGCGGGCAAGACGCGGCAGCACCGAATGGTGCGTCGGCCCTGCCAGGCGCGCCGGCCACGCCACCGCCTTTCGGATCCACCTCGCACGCGCACCAAGTCTTCGCCCCCCACCCGCCGCTGAACTTCGACGATGCGTCGCTGCGGCCTCCGTTCGCCCTGCAGCCGCCGTTGCCCCCTTACAATCCTCAGCTGTCCGCGTACAGCCAGCCGTTGCCTCCTCCCTTTCCGGAGGCGCAGACCGCCGATGGTGCGGATGGACTGCAGAGGCCGGCCGCCCCAGCGTTTTGGCCGCAGCCGCAGCCGTACCTGCAGCCGCCGGATCCGCGGCGTGGAGCTGAGCCTCCAGGTGCGCAGTACCGTCCGCCGGATCAAGGCGCTATGCCCCTGCCTCGCCCGGAGTTCCCCGTCTACGAACCCGGATCTGGCTACGCCGGAGGCCTTCCTGGCGCGAACTACCCAGGACGCGAACCCGGGCCAGGTGTCGCGGGCCCCGAACCTCGCCCTGTGGAAGCGGGAAGCGAGCGTGGGCCCGGCTTCGCGGCCGACCCTCCTCGCCCCGCGTACCCGGGAGTCGAGCCCGCGCCTGGCTTTGCGGGCGGCCTCGAACCTCGCCCCGTGGATGCAGGAGGCGAGCCCTGGCCTGGCTTTGCCGGCCGCGAATTTCGCCCTGACTACCCGGGACGCGAGCTCCAACCCGGTTTTGCGGGCCACGACCCGCGGCCCGAGTACCGGGGACCCGACCCCGGGCCCGGGCCCGGCTACCCGGCACACCATCTTCGCCCCGACTACCCGCCGCACGAACCTGTGCCTGGCTTCGTAGGTCCCGATCCTCGGACCGAGTTTCCAGGACGCGAATCCGCGCCTGGTCACGCCGCGCACCATCCCCGCTTTGACTACCCGGGTCCCGGGCCCCAGCAGCCCTTGGGCGCGCAGTACCGGGCCCAGCCCCAGGATGCCCGGTACACCCCTCAGCCCCAGAACCCGCCGGGCGACCTCACGCCCCTGGGTGGTGGACCCCACGTCCCCCGACATTCCGATGCGCCTTACGGCTCTCATGTCACTCCCTCCCCGTTTGTTTCTTCAGACCCGCATTTCCCCTCTGCTTATGACACGCCTCAGGACCAACAACGGTTGAGTATTTCGCAATACTCAGATAATCCTTCTGGGAGTTGGGCGACTCAATCTCCGAATGCCGCCTTCGGCGCCCAGCCGCCGCACACGCTTCAACCGCCCACGTCCGACCAGTCTCCTGTCGGTCTGCAGGGATTGAACCTTCCGCCTGGCGTTCCCGGGCTGCCTGACATACCACCGCCATCGCCGCCGCAGCCCTTCTCGCAGGAGCTGGCGCCCTTCACCTCGTCGTCGCAGGGATCCATATTCCAGCCGGCGCAGTCGCGTGTATCGGAGCAGCCGCAGCCGCCCGGCCAGCTGGAGCACCTGCCGCAGCAACTGCGACAGCAACCGCCGCTGCTGCCGGTCCAGCCTCCGATTCAGCTGCCCGCCTCCTCGTTCCCGTCATCGCCGTCAGCGTCGGTGTCCATCCCGGCCTCGCTGGCTCTCGTCGCCCCGGATAGCGATGCAGCGCGGCTGCGTGCGCTCGCCAGGTTCACCAAGTTGCTGGCCGGCGCGCAGTCGACCACGGATGTGGTCAGCACGGCCGCGGCCGAGGCGCACGGCGTGCTCAGCGCGGACGTCGTCTCCGTCTCGGTCTGGGAGCGCGAGACGGGGCTGCTGCGCGTGCTGGTCAACTACGGCAGCCTCGCGTCCGATGAGTCCACTCATCCGGAGGACGAGACGTATCCCGTCTCCGACTTTCCCACCGTGCTGCTCAGCGAGGACGACCTCGGCCCCTGGGTACAGCTCGCCGAGAACGGCAGTGGTGACCCCAAGCGTGTCGACCTGCTGCGTCGGCGCGGGCGTTCTTGCGCGTTGATCGCGCCGATCGTGTTCGGCGGACGTGCGTGGGGCGAGCTCTACGCGGCACGCATCACCGGACGCATCGCCTACACCGAAGCCGATCTCGAATATGCCGAGACGCTTTCCGCGCAGATCGCCGCCGGTCTCGCGCGTGCCGGACAGTTGGAGCGGATCGAGCGGCTGGCCCTGACCGACCAGCTCACGGGCTTGGCGAATCGCCGAGCCTTCGACGCCCGGCTCGATGCCGCGATGGACCGGCACAACTCGGACGGCACGGTCGTGTCCCTGGTCTTGTGCGACGGCAACGGGCTCAAGCGGATCAACGACCAGCACGGACACGATCACGGCGACGCACTGCTCGTCGAGCTCGGCTCCTGCGTGTCGGCCGCCGCGTCCCGGCTGCCGCGTTCGCTCGCGGCACGGCTCGGCGGCGACGAGTTCTGCCTGCTGATCGAGGGGTACACCGCGGACGACGCGGTGGCCGCGGCGGAAGACCTCTGTCTCCGCGCCCTGACCGTACGCGGCGGCGAGGGAATGGCCTGCGGTGTTGCCTCCACCGGTGATCCGATCGGGCGGGTGGCGACGCGTGACGGTCTGTTCCGCCTCGCGGATGCCGCGCAGTACCGGGCGAAGCGGTCGCGTTCGCTCTCTCCCGTCGTCGCCGGGCGCGGTCAGCCGCCGGACCCGGAGCTGCCGCAGCAGCAACGCGGGATACCGGTGGCGCCGGGCCGCGGCCGCGCGTCGGCTTCGATAGAGGCACTGCTCGGGCAGGCGCTCGCCGGCCTCGACAAGCTTCCGCCGGGAGCGACCACCGCCGACCGGGTCGAGCTGGTGACGGATCAAGTGGCCCGAGGGCTCGACGCAGCCTCCTGGTACGTCTACCGGCGCGAGACGCCGCGTGGCTCGCTCTACCAGGAGCGTTCGGCGGTTTACCGCGCCGCGTCGGAGTCGGGTGTGCACGCACTTCCCGAGGCGACCGAGCGCCCGCAGGCCCCAGACGCCGGCGGTGCCGACATACTGCCGACGTCGCCGCCGCAGTGGATCGAGCCGATCCCGCGGATCGCCGAGCAGCTACGCGGCGCGGGCTCGGTGACGACGGCCGTCGGGCAGGACTCGAACTGGATATCCGGGGATCTCGGAATCTCGCCGGAGTTCCTGGCTGCGGCGGGCTACACCGCGGCGCTCACGGCCGGGGCCACTGCGCCCGACACTTCGCAGTGGCTCGTCGCGGTGTTGCTCGACGAGATCTCGTTGTGGGCACAGCCGGCGCTCCCGCTTCTGCGGGTACTGCTCGCGATCGCCTTGGCGACGCACTGAGCCGCGCTCGACACCGCAGCACGAAGGAGCGCGCGGCCGCAGGGAGTAGCGCGTGGGCTGCGATATGTCAGGGCACTCTAGGCATATCGCCACAACCAATGTAACACGCGTCACACTTGTAGAGATCCGAGTACGGTCCCTTCTCATGGACCGACAAACTCAGCCCGTGAGCCGCGCGATCGTGCTCGACGTGCCGCTCGACCCCTCTCTCGACACCGGCCGCATGCAGGTGCGCCGCATCACCATGGCGCCGGGAGTTGTGGCAGGAGCGCATGTGCACAATGGGCCGGTCTTCGGGAACATTGTCGAAGGCTCGGTCGTCTATCAGATCGAGGGCCAGCCGGAGACGCTGCTGCGTGTCGGTGACACCTTCTATGAGCCCGCAGACACGGTCATCTCCCGCTTCGACGCGACCGACGAAGGCGTCGTCTTCTACGGCTACTTCCCGGTCCGTGCCGATCAGGAGCCCACGCTCACGCCCGTCGAGCCGCAAGCCTAGCCGCGTCGTCGCATAGCTCGTCGACGAAGTCGGCGAGCGCGAGTCCGTCGCGGGCAACGAAGCCCACGGACTCGTCGCCGAGACGGCTGGCCTTGGCCCGCATCAGGATCGGTGCATAGGCGGGAAAGATCTCCGCCGAATAGTCCGCCGAGGCGGTCTTCGAGATGATCTCTCCGCTGGAGATGGTCCGGTGCAGCCGTCCTGGTCCGGTTGCGATCCATACGACGACCTCGGTGGAGAGGCCTGAGTCCGGGTCACGCGCTCCGAGCGAGTCGCGAACGCGCTGCCCGAAGTTGGGGCGCCAGTAGGACTCCAAGTTGCCCAGGTTCCACGCGCGGAGTTCGGCCGCGTCAGGCGCTGCGTTCCAGGTCCTTGCCTCAGGACCGCGAAGCCTGATGCCGCACTGGTCCAGAGTCGCCCAGAGCACGAACTCCAGACCGTGCGGGCCGCGAGCAAAGTGTCCGTCCACCACGTGCGCGTGCCCTGGCGCGTCCTCCTCCGGCAGGAGGCCCACACAATCCCGGGGCACGTACTCGGCGTCGAAATGCGGCTGCGCGCCCTTCTCGAGCGACTGGTGCATCCGGTCCAACGCGTCGAGTTCGATGTCGGACAGAGGATGCCGGGTCAACGTCAGCATGTCGAGATCGCTCTGGCCAGGGCGGTAGTCGCCCAGCGCCGTCGATCCGACCAGATAGACGCCGGCGACCGCGGAGGGCGGCACCACTTCATCCAGCGCAGCGAGGTAGGTATCGACTTCGGCGGGCACATGGAGTGGGTGCGTTGAGTCCATCAGCCGATCCAACTACAGGTAAGTGCTCTGTGCTCGCTGCCGGGAAGCCGGTGGTGCCGGCCTCATGGACGATTCGGGGAATACGCGGCGACGTCGACCTTTCGACTGCGGCGTCGGCGAACGACGCGCTATTGCAGGCCGCTATCGCCATGCCGCCGCCTGACCTGATCGTGCTCGACCTGACAGCGGTCACGTTCCTCGGTGTCTCGGCCGTCCACGCCGTGCAGGACTTCGCCACGGCCTGCGCCCGGCGAGGGATTCGCGTGCGCATGGTCGTCGAACCCGACGGCATCGTGGGGCGGATCGTGAATCTAAGCGGCCTGGACGCGAGCATTCCGACGTTCCGGACGCTCGCGCAAGCTCTTTAGTGCCGGGGGTTCCGGAAACTCCAGGAGTGCAGGTTCTGCCGCGCAAGCGGCGACCTGGCTCCTAGCTTCGGAGCGCTGCCTCCACCTGAGCCGTGTCCTCGCTGGCGCGGTGGTGGGTGATCTTGCCGTTGTTGAAGGTGAACCAGTGGTGCTGGTTCATGTCCACGCTGCGGCCGGTGACGATGCTGTGGCTTCGGTGGCGTACGACTGTCATCACATCGTCGCCGCTTGCGGTGTAGGCCAGCAGAGTGAATTCGTCCGTCCGCATGGTGCGGCTGAATTCGCTGAAAAACGCGGCAACCTGCTGCTTGCCATGCCGCACGCCGTACCAGGGTGCAGCGGTGGACGCCGCTTCGGTAGCCCAATCGATGTCGTCGCTCAGCACTTCGAGGATGCCGGACATGTCACCTTTGCCGAAAGCGGCGTAGACAGCCTTGATGGTCTCGATGTTGCTCTCCGCGCTCACTACCGGCTCCGTTCGGACAAGTTCGGGGGCCGCGGCGATCCGTGATCCGTGATCCGATTTTCGGAGTCACCGGTCGTTCTCGCATCCGCAGGCAGCCAGGGTAGTGATCACAAAGAACACACTGCGTGCGCAGCTCCGCCAAGAAGGCAGGAGGGCGCGATGGAATCCATCGCGCCCTCCTGCCCCGTGATGCAGGGAAGCCGGCGAGCCCGCCCCGTTATCTCACCAGTGCCAGTGACGAGCAGGAAGCTGCGCTTCGAAGGCTCGCGCGATAACGCGATAGCCCGTGTCATTGGCGTGGATGTTCGGCCCGACCGGGGACGGCGCGCACATCCAAGTCCAGTTGCAGATGTCCGCCACGTTGACCGGCACGGTCGTCCCGTTCAGCTTGGTGGTGTCCGCGAAGTCCGCAGTCTTGAACGCGTCGGCGACGTCCGCGACCTTGACGCCGTACGCGCTGAAGGCGGTGTCGAGGATGCCGTTGAACGTGGTGGAAAGACCGACCGATTCCTGCGCGAGCGTCTGGCCGGCCGCGCCGGTCAGCCATTCGGCGAGGAAGGGGTCGTAGTAGTTCATCCCGATGAACGTCACCTGCTTGCCGGCCGCGGCCTTGAGCTGGGCGAGGATCGTGGGCACGTCGGTGCCGGCCGCGGCCAGGCCCTGCTCGACACAACTCTCGCTGATGCCGCTTGCGGAAAGGCAGCCGTCGACGTTGTTGGCGCCGATGTCGAGCGTGACGAGGATCCGGGAGTGCGGGTGGGCCTTGAGGAACGAAACCGCGGCAGCGAGCTGCGCGGAGTACTTCTGGCCGCTGCCGGCGAGGTCGGGGCAGGAACCGTTGATCATCGTCCCGGTGTTCTCACCGGGGCAGGAGAGGTTGACGTACCGCAGCTGTCGGTCGTTCTGCGAGCGCAGGTAGGCCGCCAGGTCGTCGGCGTATCCGTGCCCGGATTTGATGCCGGCGCCGGTCGCATTCGGCTGGTAGCCCCACGCCAACGAGTCGCCGAGGGCGAGGTAGTAGTCGTACTTCGACGCGGCGGGCTGCCCGTGGTGCGCCGAAGGGGTCGAGCCGAAGCCCTTCGCGGAGACGGAGGACGCATCGGCGGCCCCGGTTCCCGCGACTGTGCCGACGGCCGCCAACGCGCAGGCGATCACCATTGACCGCAAGGTTCGACGATTCATGGCGGGAATGTTACGCGCGGGTAGCCTCGCCGGGAAGGGCTCGGAAAGCCCGGGGAAACGGGCGATCGAGCCGGTACCCGGGCTTATTCGTACTCGAACTGGATGGTCAACTCGCGCAGCAGATCGGCCAGCTCGCCCAGCCGCTGGTCGGAGAGCGCGGCGAGCAGTTCCCGTTCGTTCTTGAGCAGGCTGGTCAGCGCCGCGTCGGCCACCTCGCGCCCGGAGTCGGTCAGCCGCACCAGAACCCCGCGCCGGTCGCTCGGATCCGGGCCGCGCACGACGAGGCCCTTGGCCGTGAGCCGGTCGATCCGGTTGGTCATGGTGCCGGAGGTGACCAGCGTCTGGGTGAGCAGCTGGCCGGGGGAGAGCTGATACGGCGTGCCGGCCCGACGCAGCGCCGAAAGCACGTCGAACTCCCAGGTCTCGAGCCCTCGCTCCGCGAAAGCGGTGCGGCGGGCGCGGTCCAGGTGCCGGGCCAGGCGGGTCACTCGGCTCAGCACCTCGAGCGGGCTCACGTCGAGATCGGGCCGCTCATGCCGCCACGCTGAGACGAGGCGGTCCACCTCGTCCCGCCGCGAACCGGCGGAGGCCTCTTCGTCCGACGCGCCGCCCGGGCGCCCACCCGCCTCGTTCGACTCCGCGCTCATCCGCCCAGTCTATCAAGAAGCTCTACGCCAAGTATCTTGACGTCAAGTCTCCCACCGAGCGGCCCACCGCCGTCGGCCCAGCATCCGCAGCAGGCATCTGGCACCAGGTCAGCTCGCGATCAGAGGCCCACTCGTAAGCAGTCGTGCCCGCTCGCGACCGCGGGTAACCGGAACGCTGATCCGCCCGCGCGAGCTGCCGGCTGCCGGCTGCCGGCTGCCGACCCGGGCGGGTGTGTGCGCATCGGGCCCTGAACCTGCGCCCTGCGACCGGCGCTCAGGCCCCTGCGTCACCCTGACGGCCCTGCGTGCCGCCGGCCTGCGCCCTGGCCTGCGCGGCCGCAGCACCACGCGGGACGCGCGGGCCCGGGCCGTTGCCGCGCCGCGTCATCAGCCGGGGCGTGTGCTCCAGCCCGGACAGGCCGTTCCAGGCGAGATTCACCATGTGCGCGGCCACCTCGTCCTTGCTCGGATGCTGCGCGTCGAGCCACCACTGGCCGGTCAGCGCCACCATGCCGACCAGCATCTGCGAGTACATCGCGCCGAACTCGGGATCGTACGCGCGGCGCCGGAACTCGGTCGCCATGATCCCCTCGACCTGCGTCGCGATGTCGCTGATCAGCGAGGCGAAGTTGCCCGTCGAGGCCGCCACGGGCGAGTCGCGCACCAGGATCCGGAAGCCGTCGCTGTACGTCTCCACATAGTCGAGCAGCGCGAAGGCCGCCTGCTCGAGCAGCTCGCGCGGATGCCCGCCCGTCAGCGCGGACGTCACCATGTCCAGCAGCGTGCGCATCTCGCGGTCCACCACGACCGCGTAGAGGCCTTCCTTGCCGCCGAAGTGCTCATAGACCACCGGTTTGGACACGCCGGCCTTCGCCGCGATCTCCTCCACGCTCGTCGCGTCGAAGCCACGCTCGGCGAACAGCGACCGGCCGATCTCCAGCAGCTGCTCGCGGCGCTCCTTCCCAGTCATCCGGGTCCGATGCGGGGTGTTCGCTGCGGCGGTCACAGACTCATTATGGCTGTTCGACGGCACCGACGGCTCTCCGTAACGGTACCGCGAGTGTTTCCGGCACCACGCTCTCCACCCGGATCCCCGCGCAGCCGACCCACGCCGCCGCCTCCCGCAACGCCGTGGCCATCGGCTCCACCGCGCGAGCCTTCTCGAGCGAGACCTGGCGAGCGATCAGAACCTCGCCCCCAGGGGCCCGCTCACGCGCCGGATCGACCCGGCCGAGCAGCTCGCCGCCGTGCAACAGCGGCATGGCGTAATACCCGTGCACCCGTTTGGCCTTCGGCACGTAGGCCTCCAACCGGTGGCTCAGCCCGAACATCCGCTCCGTCCGCGCCCGCTCCCAGATCAGCGAATCGAAGGGGGAGAGCAGTGTCGTACGGTGACGCCCGCGCCCGCCGGAAGCCAGGAACTCCAGCGCCGTGGGCGCGGCCCAGGCCGGCTGGCCCCAACCCTCCACCGCCACCGGCTCGAGCCCCGCCTCGTACGCCACATCGGGGAAGCCCGCGACGTTCGTCAGGCGGTAGTAGTCGAGCAGGTCCGCGCGCGTGGCCACGCCCAACGCCCGGCCGGCCCGCGTGACCAGCTCAACGTGGCACTGCCGATCCGTCAGCTCGTCATGCAGTGACTCCGCCGGCAACGCACGTTCCGGCAGGTCGTACACCCGGCGCCAGCCGCGCCGCTCCACGCAGACGACCTCACCGCAGGCGAGCAGGAATTCAACCGCCTGCTTCGCCTCGGACCAGTCCCACCAGCCCGGCGTCTTGCGCGCTCCGCCGAGTTCGTTGGTGGTCAGCGGGCCGTCCACGGCCAGCCGCGACAACACGCTCCGGACCGACTCCGACCGCGGCGCCATGCCCCACGTATCGTTACGGTTTCGATACGATTTCCGGCGGAAGGCGAAAAGGGGCCAATCCTCCGCAGGTAGGACGCAAGCCGCGTGGGCCCAGTACTCGAAGGCCCGCGCGGAACCCGGCCCGCGCGGCTCCCAGAAGGCCTGGTGCACCACCGAACGGCCGACCGCCCCGAGCCGGGCGAACGGCACAAGCTCCTGCGAGCGGGCCAGCACCGAGATCGTGTCGAGCTGAATCGCCCCGAGTTTACGTAGCAGAGCAGGCACGCTGCGTGAACGTGGCGCTCCGATCAGGCCTTGAGCATGCAGCGCGGCGCGGCGGGCCTCCGCGGCGGTGAGCGTAGTCCCCATGCTCTTCACAGTAACGGCCGCCACCGACAGAGAATGAAGGCCGGTAACCGCCCGGTCTCCCTGCGTAGGCGGTTGAGGCCTACAGGGTGACGATCTGGCACCGTGTCAAGAATCCGCGGCGCACCGGGGTGTCGTGTCGGTCCCGCGTTGCTCGTATAATCAAGAGGTAAGCGAGAAGTTCGTTACACCGAGGTGTCCGGTAGGCACCTCCTCCGCGACTATCTGCCCCAACGCCGTGGCTGTGCGTCGAGGAACGCATGCAAGGCCACAGCCGCTCGAAGTCGAGCGACCGAAGAAGCAGTAGGACGCGTCGAGAGAACGAGTGAGCGAGCCCACTATGACCACAGAAGCAGCAGTGCGCACCCCTGCCCCCGTATCCCCGGCCAACATCCCGCCGCGCATCCTCGTCATCGGCGGTGGTTACGTCGGTATGTACACGGCGCAGCGGATCCTCAAGAACCTCAAGCGCGGCGAGGCGATCGTCACGGTCGTCGACCCCCGCTCCTACATGACCTACCAGCCGTTCCTGCCCGAGGCCGCGGCCGGCTCCATCGCGCCGCGCAACATCGTCGCGCCGCTGCGCCGGGTCATCAAGGGCCCGAACGCGGAGGTCGTGACCGGCAAGGTGGTCTCCGTGGACCACACCCGCCGCACCGCGCGGATCGAGCCGAACGCCGGCGAGCCCTACGACCTCGGCTTCGACCAGCTCGTGGTCGCCGTCGGCTCCGTGCCGCGCACGCTGCCGATCCCGGGCCTGGCCGAGAACGGCATCGGCTTCAAGCAGGTCGAGGAGGCCATCAGCCTCCGCAACCACATCATCGGCCAGATCGACCTCGCCGACTCCATCAAGGACGAGGCGCTGCGTCGTAAGGCGCTGACGTTCGTCTTCGTCGGCGGCGGTTTCGCCGGCGTCGAGGCCATCGCCGAGATGGAGGACATGGCCCGCGACGTGTGCAAGTGGTACAACCACGTCGAACCCGAAGACCTGCGCTTCCTGCTGGTCGAGGCCGCGGACCGGATCCTGCCCGAGGTCGGCCCCGAGCTCGGCGTGTGGACCGCGGAGGAGCTGCGCAAGCGCGGCATCCAGGTCAAGATGAAGACCTTCCTCAACTCCTGCGTGGACAAGCACGTGGTGCTCTCCGACGGCACCGAGGTGGACGCCTCCACCATCGTGTGGACCGCGGGCGTCAAGCCGAACCCGGTCGTCAGCAGCCTCGGCATCCCGCTCGGCCCGAAGGGCCACGTGGACGCCCAGGCGAACCTGCGCGTGACCGGCACCGAGTACGTCTGGGCCGCCGGCGACTGCGCCCAGGTGCCCGACCTGTCCAAGGGCGCCGGCAACTGGTGCTCCCCGTCCGCGCAGCACGCGGTGCGGCAGGCCAAGGTGCTCGCGGAGAACATCGTCGCGGCGCTGCGCGGCAAGCCCGTCCAGGACTACGTGCACAAGCACGTCGGCTCCGTGGCCGGCCTCGGCATCGGCAAGGGCGTGGCGAACGTCTACGGCACGAAGCTGCGCGGCTGGCCGGCCTGGTTCATGCACCGGGCCTACCACGTCAGCCGGGTCCCCACCTTCAACCGCAAGGTGCGGGTGTGCATGGACTGGGCGCTGGCCGGCTTCTTCCGTCGTGAGGCCGTGTCCCTGACCGCGTTCGAGAGCCCGCGCGGCGAGTTCACCGAGGTGGCCGTCCCCGCCCCGGCCGCCGTCGCCCCGGCGAAGACCGAGGAGAAGGCGCCCGTCGCCGCCTGAGTCACCGCCCTGTTATGCTGGGCATCATGCCAACGCCCCGTTCCCTGCGAACGGGGCTTGGTGTTGTCCGGAGGTTTTTCCGGCGCGGCAGCAAGGCGTTCGCGAAGGCATTCAGCCTTCGTACACTCCCCGGCCGGCGCCGCTCGTTCCAAGCGCTGTCGATCGCGACGATCCTGCTGTTCGTCCCGATCGTCTACGTCCGAGCCGTGGCCGACACGTACGTCTACTCGGCGGCGGACGTGCCCGTGGAACCGGTCGGCATCGTCTTCGGCGCGGGCGTGCAAGGCGACCAGCCCACCGGCTACCTGACCGGTCGCCTGAACCTCGCACTGCAGCTGTGGCACGCGGGCAAATTCAAGGTCTTCCTCGTCACTGGCGACAACTCGACGCCGACGTACAACGAGCCGAAGGCGATGCGCGACTACCTCGAAGCGCACGGCGTCCCGTCCGATGTCATCGTGCTCGACTACGCCGGCTTCGACACCTGGGAAAGCTGCGACCGAGCCAAGCGGATTTTCGGCGTCGACCACGCAATCCTGATCAGCCAAGGCTTCCACGTCCCCCGCGCCGCGTACCTCTGCCGCGCCGCCGGCATCGAAGCGTACGGCGTGGGCGACCCGAACGGGCTGAGTGAGGGTCCTGAGAGCCAGTGGATCCAGGACAACCTGCGTGAGGTGGCGGCGTCGTTCAACGCCGTCTACCAGGCCACGATCCAGCCGGATCCGAAGTTCCTCGGGCCGCAGGACGACGGGGTCGCGCAAGCGCTGCAGAATTCTGCGAAGTAGTCGGGGCATCGCACCCTCCACCGCATTTCCGCGAGCGGATCGATTCGTGCGCGCGCACCGCGCCGGACATGTCGTCGCGCCGTGGCCACCGCCGCCGTGAGCCGTCGCCGACCTCTCCAAAAAAAGTCTCAGAGTCCGGGGAACCGGACCCACGGGTCACGCGTGATACTCCGGACAGCGACCGCTGGGGTGCTGGAGAAACAAGGGTCAGAGGGGGCGGAAGTGGCCGCAGGGCTCGACTTTGACGAGTTCTATCACGGGACGTTCCACCGTGTGGTCGGCCAGGTGTTCGCGATGACGGGAAGCCTCACCGAGGCAGAGGACTCGGTGCAGGAAGCCTACGCGCGAGCTTGGCAGAACTGGAGCAAGATAAGCCAATACGAGGACATGGAGACGTGGGTGCGCGGCGTCGCATTCCGCGTCTCGGTCTCCAACTGGCGCAAGACGGTCAACAGATTCAGCGCCCACAAGCGTGGGGCGAAACCCGACGGTGACGCGGGATTGAGCCCGGACCGCCTCGCCATCATCATCGCACTGCGTCAGATCCCGGCCGACCAGCGGCAGGTCATCGTGCTCTTCCACTTCCTCGACCGCTCGGTCGAGGAGATCAGCCGGGAGATCGGGGTGCCCGCGGGCACGGTCAAGTCGCGCCTCGCCCGAGGGCGCAAAGCCCTGGCCCCGCACCTGTCCGAATTCGCGGAGACGGCCATCGCCGCCGCGACGTCGCGCACCGCTTCCACCTCGGCCCCAGCCGTCAGCCGCAAGACCGACCCCAAGCGCACGTCCCGTAAGGAGGGTGCTCCCCATGTCTGAGCGTTTCGATGACTTCGTGGACGGCCTGGTGGAGCGGGCCTCCGCGAGCTCCGCGCCGGGGCCGGATCTCGCCCGCAAGCGGGCCAAGCAGCGCCGCAACCGCCAGCGCCTGGCCGCTTCCACGCTCTCCCTCGCACTGCTCGGCGGCGCCGGCGGCATCGCCGCCGCGAACCTGGGCAGCGTCAGCGGAAACCCGGCCCCGACCGCGCACAACGGCACCTCGATCACCCCGGTCACCTCGGCGCCCGCGTCGCCCCGGCCGAGCGCCACGGCTACCACGGCCACGCCGACCGCGGGCCCCAGCACCGGCTCAAGCAGCGCGACGAGCTCGAACTCTGTCTCGTCGCTGACCCCCGGGGTCTACGAGGCGGGCAACTGGTTCGACCCCTCTGACGCGCCGTGGGCCTCCTCGTCGATCAGGTGGGAGCCCGTGACCGAGCTGAACGGCCCGTGGATCGGTGGGTACGTCGCGGAAGTGAAGTCCTCCGACGCCGGCTCCGACAACGAGAACTTCTTCGGAGACGGGTGCGAGGTCCGAAGCCTGTCCAGCGGATTGACCGCCACCGAGTACGAGTACTACACGGGCTACGACAACAACGCCTTTCTGAATGACGCCGACACTGCCATCGCGGCCGGCATGACCCACCTGGTGTACTTCTATCCGGACGCGACGTCCGCGGATTCCGCCTGGAACGAGATCCAGGCACAGTTCTCCGCCTGCGCCACAGCGGAGACCAAAGTGAACCCGACGACGGGTGGCGACCAGACCGGAGCCACCACCCAGACGACTCACGCCAACGCCGACCAGTGCTGGTCGAACGTCGTCACGCCCGCCAACAACCCCAAGGGTGGCGGATCGCTGGACCATGTCTGCTTCGTCCGGCAGGGCAACGTAATCGCGGCCGTGGACCTGGCGGTGAACTTCAGCAAGTCCGCATACGTCTCCACCGTCGCTTTCGGATCTCTCGACACGACTCTGCTCCAGGACATCGATGCGGGCCTCGGCGGAAGCCTTCACACCGGTAGCGCCCCCGTGTGCGGCACGGGCAAGGTCAGCGTGGCCTACGGACCGAGCGGCAAGTACAGCTCGAACGGTGCTCCCTACCGCGTCCTCGTTCTGACCAACACGAGCGGTTCTGCCTGCACGGTGGAGGGATACGCGAGAGTCTCCCTGGTGAATGCCTCGGGCAAGGTCGTGGACACCGCAGAGGACGGGCTTGCGGATCCCAACGACTCGAAGGTCTACTCCGACAGCCAGCTCACCCTGGCTCCCGGCGCCACCGCCTCGGCCATCCTGTCCTGGGACAGCGACTCCAGCGGCGGAACGTGCGATCATGCCGGCGTGAGTTCGGTCGCCGTGGCGGCCCCCTACTCAGGCACCACGAGGACAGTAGGCACGCTGACCGACGACTGCGGCAGGCCAGTCATCACCCCGCTGCAGCGGGGGACGGTCACCCCGTAGTTCGTCGTCTGGATCAGCTGCTTGGGCACCCCGCGCACCAGCGGGGTGCCCAAGCAGCTTCCGGCCGAGTTCACGGTTGTGCACCCGCGACGAGCTGCCGGCGGTGGATCATTCCGCGGCTCGGACGTGACCGGCTCGATTGACGCGCTCAAAATGGCCGTCCGACGTGGACGGGTCGCACGGAACGTTGCGACACTCATCAAGCGGCCGGTGTATCGGGACTGGAGATCGAGCCGCTCAGCCAGGAAGGCGCTCGGCGGATTCTCGATCTCCCGATGCGCGTCTATCAGGTCGGGCGGACGCGCTATCGGCATGGGTGCGACGACCCGCGCGCGTGCGGTGTGAAGTGGCACAAGAAGGCCCGTGCCACGCCCTACAAGCGGCACAAGAAGCGCTGCCCGGTCCGTGTCGGGACGGCTGCCAGTTCCACGCGCAGCACTGCCCGAAGGGGCTTGGCGGGGCGTGGGCGTTCAAGTTCAAGGAGCCGAGGGGCGCGAAGGCGCGCACGCTGGCGCTGCCCGCACCGCTGGTCCGTGAGCTCAGAGCGCACTGGCGCAAGCAGAAGAAGCAGCGGGAGGCGGCCGGCGAGGCGTGGGAGGACTGGGATCTGTGCTTCCCCAACTCCCTGGGCAAGCCGATGGAGCCGCGCGACGACTGGGCGGACTGGAAGTGGCTTATCAAGGCTGCAGGCGTCCGAGACGCGCGGCTCCACGACGCGCGCCACACTGCGGCGACACTGCTGCTCGAACAGGGCGTCGATATCAGCGTCGTCCAAGAGATCCTCGGCCATTCCACCTTGGCCGTGACGAAGCGCTATACGCACGTGACGACCCGGCTCACTCAGGACGCCGCCGCGCGCATGGAACGGGCTCTGTGGACGTAGTTGAGACCATGGGCCCGTTTTTGATCACTACGAATAAGCAGATTGATTCACGGGCTGCAGCTCAGGGGCCGTGCCCGGAGCGGGATTCGAACCCGCACGGCCTTGCGGCCTGGGAGGTTTAAGCTCCTTGTGTCTGCCGTTCCACCATCCGGGCGCATGGGGTGCGTCGGGACAGCGTACCGGCTCGGCGGGGTGCTAGGCGAAGGCTCGGGCCGCCTTTTGCAGGTCGTGCTCGTGGACGATGGCGCTGGCGTAGCTGTGGGGGAGGTTGAACTCGTAGCGCAGCCAGTTGACGCGCTCCTCGAAGCGGGTCAGGCCGGGGCCGGCGTCGACTTCGCGGATCCAGTCGGCGAGGGCGCGGCCGGTGACCTGCGGGATGCGGGCGAGCAGGTTGCGATGGGTTTGGTCCGAGTGGTGCATCGACATGAAAGCGTCTCCCAAGGGTGAACCGGGCTACCGGGATGGGGAAATGACGGCTGTCGGGGGCGTGACCGGCCCGTGACTTTGACTGTGCCTGAGCTTCGCTTCGGTGGCAACCCCCGAGCCCGGGCGAATCGGGGCGGATTCCGAGGTTTCGCGGGGCGGACGGGTGCGGTGAACGGGAGATTCGCGGCTCCTCATCTGCCGGTTTCGGGGGCGATGCCGAGCTCGTCGTGGGGCGGGCCGGGGGCTTCGGCGACGGCGCGGCGGGTGACTGGGACGGCGGGGGTGGCGTGGTCGTGGCGAGAGGTGGGGTGGGCGGTGAAAGCGATACCCGGTCGATTAGGCTGGATGGGTGCAAGACGTGGATACGCTGGAGTCGGTCTGCGAGCGACTCGACTCTTTACTTACCCGGCTGGCCTCGGCTTATCGCTCACTTCCCGAGTCCAAGCTTGTCGGCCGGCTGCCGGACGGGCGCACGCGCGCGGCGGCGGGGCATGAGCTCGCTGTGCTCATCGCGACGGCGGCGCAGGGCGTCGAAGACCGCTCGCGGCCGTCGGCGCCTTCTTGGCGGCCGCTGCCTTACGAGGGGCCCTTCGTGGTCGGGGACCAGATCGGGGTCACCGGGCACGATCTACTCGCGGCATGCGCGCGGCTGGCTCTGGGACCGGCGGCGGCTCCGGGAGCGGCATCGGCATCGGCGTCAGGAGAAGTGTCGGCGTCGACGGCGGTCTGGGCGCCGCCGGGGGTGCGCTGCGACCGAACGGGTGTGGGGACGCTGCTGACGCGCGTGCTGACGGCTGCGGAGGAACTGTCGGGCGGGTTGTACTGAGGCAACGGCGCGCGGGATGGCGAGGGACGTTGAGAGACGCCGGAGGGCGTCGCGGAGGGGCGTTCAAAGCGCGAGCGGCGAGCGAGGCGATCGAACCGATCGCGGGAAAGACGCGGGAAAACGCAGCCACCGGATACGGAAGGACGATCCGGATCCGGTGGCTGAAGTAAACGGCGAGATACGGCAGGCCGCGGCTCAGCTCAGCCGCTCCAGGATCAGCGCCATGCCCTGGCCGCCGCCGACGCACATGGTCTCCAGGCCGAACTGCTTGTCGTGCGTGCGCAGCGAGTTGATCAGCGTCGTCGTGATGCGGGCGCCGGTCATGCCGAAGGGGTGGCCGACGGCGATGGCACCGCCGTTGACGTTCAGGCGGTCGAGGTCGATGCCGAGGTCGCGGTAGGACGGGATGACCTGGGCGGCGAAGGCCTCGTTGATCTCGACGAGGTCGATGTCGCCGATCTCCATGCCGGCGCGCCGGAGGGCCTGCTTGCTTGCTTCGACCGGGCCGAGGCCCATGATCTCGGGGGACAGGGCGGTCACGCCGGTCGAGACGATCCGGGCGAGCGGGGTCAGGCCGAGGTCGCGGGCCTTCGTGTCCGACATGATCACCAGGGCGGCGGCGCCGTCGTTGAGGGGGCAGCAGTTGCCCGCGGTGACGGTGCCGTCGGGGCGGAAGACGGGCTTGAGCGCCTCGACCGCTTCGAGCGTGACGCCGGCGCGCGGGCCGTCGTCGGCGCTCACGACCGTGCCGTCGGGCGCAGTGACCGGGGTGATCTCGCGGGCCCAGAAGCCCTCGGCGATCGCCTTCTCGGCCAGGTTCTGCGAGCGCACGCCGAATTCGTCCATGTCGCGGCGGGTGACGCCCTTGATCTGGGCCAGGTTCTCGGCGGTCTGGCCCATCGCGATGTAGATGTCCGGCAGCTCGCCGCTCTCGCGCGGGTCGGACCAGGTCCCGGCGCCGGCTTCGGCGCGCTGGGCGGTGCGCTCGACGGCGGTGCCGAACAGCGGGTTGAGCGTGTCGGGCCAGGAGTCCGAGCTGCCGCGGACGAAGCTGGAGACCGATTCCACGCCGGCGCTGATGAACACGTCGCCCTCGCCCGCCTTGATCGCGTGCAGGGCCATTCGGGTGGTCTGCAGGGACGAGGCGCAGTACCGGGTCAGCGTCGTGGCGGGCAGGAAGTCGTAGCCGAGCAGCGTGGCGACGACGCGGGCCATGTTGAATCCGGACTCGCCGCCGGGCAGTCCGCAGCCGAGCATCAGGTCGTCGATCTCGCGTGGGTCGAGTGCGGGGACCTGCTCGAGCGCGGCGCGCACGGCGGCGACGGCGAGGTCGTCCGGGCGCACGTCCTTGAGCGAACCTTTGCCGGCCCGGCCGATGGGGGTGCGGGCGGCGGCGACGATGACGGCTTCAGGCATCGGTCAGACTCCTGGCGTTCGGATGGCTGCTGGTGCCTGAGACGCTACCGGAAATGTTACCGGTCGGTAAGAGAGGGGCGGGGGAAGCCGGGATGGGCCGGGGCGGGGCGGACCAGGGGGATGGTGCCGCCTTCGGGGACGTCGGCGGCCTCGACGGGCGCGACGTCGGCCGGGTCCGCGGACGGGACGGCGGAGGGCACCGCGTCCAGCGCGGCCGGCGGCACGGCCGCGGGGGCGCTCGCCTCGGGCGGCACCTGCGGCGACTCGACCACGGCCAGTCCGATCGCGGTGCGCGGCGTCAGCCGCCAGGCCGCCGAGGCCAGGGTCGGCAGCAGGGCCGATACGGCGGTGGCGTAGCCCTCGGCGGAGGGGTGGAACCGGTCCGGGCCGAACAGCTCGGCGCGGCTGGCGAACTCGGGGCCGAGCAGCGCGCCGATCGGCACCGAGCAGCCGCCGGCCGCGGTCACGGCCTGGCTCTGCAGCAGCGCGAGCTTGCGGCTCCAGTGCCGGGCGAGCCAGCGCAGCGGGGGCTGCACCGGGCGGATCGTGCCGAGGTCGGGGCAGGTGCCCACCACCACCTCACAGCCCGCCGCGCGCAGGCGCTCGACCGCCTCGCCGAGCGCGGCCGCGGCCTCGGCGATCGGAGCGCGGTGGGTGATGTCGTTCGCGCCGATCATGATCGCGGCCAGCTGCGGGACGTGCTCCTCGTCCGCGAGTACGCCGTCGACCTGCTCGGCCAGGCTGTCCGAGCGGGCACCGACTCGGGCGAGGTTGGCCAGCAGCACGGGTCGGCCGGTGTGCGCCACCAGGGCGCCGGCCAGCAGCGCTCCCGGGGTCTCCTGCGGCAGTTCGACGCCGTAGCCGGCCGCGGTCGAGTCTCCGAGCATGGCGAAGCGGAGCGGGCGCTCCGCGGCCCAGGCCAGGTGGGCTCCGAAAAGGCCGTCGGCCCGGGGTGGGATCTGCTCGGCCCGGCCGATCGCCTTGCGCGCGAGTTTCGCCTCGGCCACCACGAGGCCGATCGAGGCGCCGGTCAGTACCGTCAGCCCGCCGCCGCTCACCAGAGCCGCGGCGGCCGCCTTACGCGGTGATACGCCCATCAGCCTGCTCCTCTCCCCAGCTAACAGGAAGATACCCGCCCAATGATCGTCTGTGCATGCATTAACGGGGTTTCCCCTGTGTCCGGGCCTTCGGGCACCCCCTACCGGGGCGGGGTGAGGTTAGGCTGCAGTCATGCGCTACGTCGAATCCGTGATCGATCTGGTCGGGGACACCCCGCTGGTCAAGTTGAACTCGGTGACCGCGGGTATCCGGGCCACGGTGCTGGCCAAGATCGAGTATTTCAATCCGGGCGGCTCGGTCAAGGACCGGATCGCGGTGCGGATGATCGAGGCCGCCGAACGCAGCGGGCAGCTCAAGCCCGGCGGCACGATCGTCGAGCCCACCAGCGGGAATACCGGGGTGGGGCTGGCCATGGTGGCGCAGCGCAAGGGCTACAAATGTGTGTTCGTATGCCCGGACAAGGTCTCCCAGGACAAGATCAACGTTCTGCGGGCGTACGGCGCGGACGTGGTGGTCTGCCCGACCGCGGTGGCGCCGGAGCACCCTGATTCGTACTACAACGTCTCGGACCGGCTGGTGCGCGAACTGCCCGACGCCTGGAAGCCGGACCAGTATTCGAACCCGAACAATCCGCTCTCGCACTACCACTCCACCGGGCCGGAGGTCTGGGCCCAGACCGACGGACGGGTCACCGCGTTCGTGGCGGGGGTGGGCACCGGCGGCACGATCAGCGGCACCGGGCGCTACCTCAAGGAGGTCTCGGAGGGCCGGGTCAAGGTGATCGGCGCGGATCCGGAGGGCTCGGTCTACTCCGGCGGCACCGGGCGGCCGTACCTGATCGAGGGGGTCGGCGAGGACTTCTGGCCGGCCTGCTACGACCCGGACGGCACGGACGAGGTGCTCGCGGTCTCGGACAAGGACGCGTTCTTGATGACCCGCCGGCTGGCCCGCGAGGAGGGGCTGCTGGTGGGCGGGTCGTGCGGCATGGCCGTGGTCGCGGCGCTGCGTTATGCCGAGCGGCTGACCGAGGACGACGTGGTCGTGGTGCTGCTGCCGGACTCGGGTCGCGGCTACCTCTCCAAGATCTTCAATGACGATTGGATGGCCGACTACGGCTTCCTGACCCAGGCCGGGCACGAGGCCACCGTGCTCGAGGTGCTCGAGAGCAAGGGGCCGGCGCTGCCCGACCTGGTGCACGTCCACCCGCACGAGACGGTGGCGCTGGCGATCGAGACGCTGCGCGAGTACGGCGTGAGCCAGATGCCGCTGGTCAAGGAGGAGCCGCCGGTGATGGCGGCCGAGATCGTGGGTTCGGTGGTCGAGCGCGACCTGCTCGACGCGCTGTTCACCGGCCGGGCCAGCCTTCAGGACCCGCTGGAAGAGCACAAGAGCGCGCCGTTGCCGCAGGTCGGCTCGGGTGAGCCCATCAGTGCACTGATGTCGGTGCTGGAGAAGGCGGACGCGGCGGTGGTGCTGATCGAGGGCAAGCCGCGCACGGTGATCTCCCGGCAGGACCTGCTCGCCTTCCTGGCCGGGCGGTAGACGCGGCGCGGGGAAGGGTAGGGCCAACCCCACCCCGAGGACGGCGGCGCACCGGCTGGGGCGGGCGTCGCCGGCCGGGCAGACTCGAGATCGTCAAGCCCCCGCCACGTCCACGGAGTCGAGAATGTCCAGCACTCACGCGTTTCCCGCGGATGCGCCGCCGCCCGGGCCTCCGGCCGCCCCGGAGCCCTCGCTGCCGCGCGCCGAACGGGCCTCCTTCCTGCGCACGCCCTTCACCAGCCGCACCTGGGCCGAATGCCTGTACGGGCTGATCGGCCTGCCGCTGGGTGTGTTCGGCTTCGCACTGACCGTGACCTTCCTGTCCCTCGGGGCCGGTCTGCTGGTCACCGTGATCGGTGTGTTCGCGCTCGGGTTCGCCGTCGTGCTCGGCCGTTGGCTGGGCGCGCTCAACCGCGGCTTGCTCAATACCCTGCTGCACGAGCGGATCAAGTCGCCGGGGCGGTTCCGGGGGCGGCGCAAGGGCTTCTTCGGCTGGGCGATCGGCCGGGTGGCGGACCCGGTGGGCTGGCGCGGCCTGGCTTACGCGCTGGTCCGGTATCCCTTGTCGGTGGCCACTTTCGTCGTCACCGTCGCGTTCTGGGCGTACACGCTGGCCGGGCTCACCTACTGGTTCTGGTGGCGGTTCCTGCCGGAGCAGCGCGGGCCGAACGGGGTGATGCACCGCGGTGCCTCGCTGTGGAACACCGAGCACTCGGCTTACTTCCTCGACACGCTGCCGCGCCGGCTGATGCTGGTGGGGATCGGACTGGTGCTGCTCTGGCTGACGCCGTGGATCGTGCGCGGGTTCGTGTCCCTGGACCGGCTGCTCGGGCGGGCTCTGCTCGGGCCGGTCTCGGTCTCGCAGCGGGTGCGCGATCTCGAGGCGAGCCGTACGGATGCGGTCAACGTCTCGAACGAGCAGCTGCGCCGGATCGAGCGCGATCTGCACGACGGCACCCAGGCGCGCCTGGTCGCGCTGGCGATGAATCTGGGGCAGGCCAAGGAGGATCTGGCCAGCGGCGACGCGGAGGCCGCCGAGCGTGCCAGAGGGCTGATCGACGGGGCGCATCAGCAGACGAAGGAGACTCTCACCGAGCTGCGCGACCTGGCTCGGGGGATCCACCCGCCGGTGCTCGACAACGGTCTCGAGGCCGCGCTGGCCTCCATGGCGGCGCGCAGTCCGATCCGGGTGACGCTCGCGGTGGATCTGAGTCGGCGGCCCTCGCCGGTGGCCGAGACGATCTGCTACTTCGCCGTGGCGGAACTGGTCACCAACGCGATCAAGCACAGTACGGCCAGCGGTATCAGCGTTCGTATCCGTGAGCGCACCGGCGACCTGGTGTTCGCAGTGACGGACAACGGCCGCGGCGGCGCGCTGCCGGGCGCCGGAAGCGGGTTGGCCGGCGTGGAACGGCGGCTGCGCACGGTGGACGGCACGCTGGACATCGACAGCCCGATAGGCGGCCCGACCACCATGACCGGCGTGCTGCCGCTCGAGGCCTGAGGAGAGGGACGGGAATGCGCATCGTCATCGCGGAGGACTCGGCCATCCTGCGGGACGGGCTTGCCCATCTGCTGACCCTGCGCGGCCACGACGTGGTCGCGCAGGTGGCCGACCCGGCGTCGGCCGTCACAGCGGTGGACGAGCACCGGCCGGACGTCACGGTGCTCGACATCCGGATGCCCCCGACGTTCACGGATGAGGGCATCCGGGTCGCGCTCGCGCTGCGTGGCGCGCATCCCGATCTCGGCATCCTGGTGTTCTCCCAGTACATCGAGGCGCGGTACGCGGCCACGCTGCTGGAGCACGGGGCGCGCGGGATCGGCTATCTGCTCAAGGACCGGGTCGCGGACGTATCAGAGTTCATTGATGCGCTGGACCGGGTGGCCTACGGCGGGACGGCGCTGGACCCGGAGATCGTCACGGCGATGCTCGGCGCCCGCCAGGATCGGGCGCTGGAGTCGCTGACCCCGCGCGAGACCGAAGTGCTGAGTCTCATGGCCGAGGGGCGTTCGAACGCTGCGATCGGACGCACGCTGGTGGTCTCGGACGGCGCGGTGGAGAAGCACATCGGCAACGTCTTCGCCAAGCTGGGGCTCGAGCCGGGCGCCGATGAGCATCGCCGCGTGGTCGCCGTGCTGCGCTACTTGGACCGGCGCTGAATCCAATCCACATAGTCCGCGACGGCTCGCGTGGCATCGTATGACGGCTCGTATCCGGTGTCGTGACGCAGCCTGCTGATGTCGAGCCACAGGGCCGGGAAGCGCGGACACGGATCGTCGCCCGGCGTGAGTACCGTCTCGTGGCCCGGCAGGGTCGCTGCCAGGCCGTCCGCGATCTCGCGATACGTGGTCATGCGTCCGCCGGAGACGTTGTAGACGCCGTGCTCGAGCCGTTCGGCGAGTTGCAGGCTTGCCAGAGCCCTGCCGCAGTCGCGCACGTACAGCAGGTCCATTCCGTCGTTCTCGTAGGGCAGCGCGCCGCCAGGCAGGGTACTGATGTCTACCGGCGTTCCGGCCACCGCGGCGTGGATCAGCTGTGGCACGGCGAAGAAACGCGACGCTGTGCGGCCGAGCGGGCCCCAGATCGCGCCGATGCGCGCGCAGTACATCTCGATACCGGTCGCCGCGCTCAGTTGGGAGACGAGGATTTCATAGATCTTCTTCGCCGCTTCGATGTCGTGGCGCGCGGTGAGGGGAAGTGGCTGGTCTTCGCGCAGAGGGCTGACACCTCCGCCGTAGACGCCGATCGTGCTGGCCACGCCGATGCGTTCGACGCCCCACCCGCGCGCGGCGTCGATGAGGTTCAGCAGGCCGGCCGGATTGGCCCGCGCGTCGGCGACCGGGTCGCCGAAGAAGGAGCCGGCCAGATGCACGATGCCGGTGATGTGGTGCTTGTCGCCGAGGCGGAACAGCGCTTCCCGGTCGGTGACGTCCACCTGCTCGATCTGGACGCGTGTGCCGATTTCGTCCGGGAACAGGGGTGCCTCGAATTCCGTGCGGCGCTGCGCGAGCACGCAGGACTCGCCGCGGTCGAGTAGCGCCCGCGTCGTGTGGGACCCGATGAAGCCGAGACCGCCGGTGAGGAGTATCACCGTTCGCCACCTTCCATCTGTCAGCTGAACTGATCGTCAGTACTGCTGACGATTAGGCTAGCCCTACGATGAGGGACATGTCGAGACTGCCGCAGGATCCTCTCGGGCCGGAGTCGAAGCCGCAGCTCACGTCCCGGCTCGGCTACCTGTTCAAGCACGCGCAGCAGACGCTCGCCGAGTTCACGGCGCCCGCGCTCGCGCCTTTCGGCCTGACCGGCCGGGACCTCGCGGTGCTGATCGTGTTGGACGGGCTCGGTCCGGCGTCTCAGCAGGATGCGGCGCGCGGACTCGCCGTCGACCGCACGACGATGGTCGCGCTCCTGGACGGGTTGGAGGCGAAGGGGATCGTGGAGCGCCGGCCGGCCGAGCAGGACCGTCGCCGCAACGTCGTGCAGCTCACCGAGCGCGGTCGCCGCACGTTCGCCGCGGCGCTGGCCGCGAGTGACGAGGCGGAGCGCGCGTTCATCGGCACGGTCATGGACGAGGTCCGTGCCGCCGAGTTCAAGGAGCTACTGCGCGCGCTCGTCACGCAGGAGCGCGGCGTGGATCAGGACCCTGGCGTCTGAACGAGGTCCCAGTGCGTGCCGAGGATCGCCTGGATCTGCGCCGCGGCCTGTTGGCCGTCGGCGAGCGCCGGCTCGTTGTAGCCGTTTATGCTCACCTGCACCCGCTGACAGCCCAGGACTCCGATCACGACGTCGGCGAGGGTCGTGTTCTGCGCGTCTTCGAAGTCCAGCGCCATTCCGGCGCCGTTGTCGAGGGGACAGTGGGCTGAGGTGGTCGGCGCCTTGGGCAGTGCGTCGATGACCTGCTCGATCCGGGCGATCTGGCTCGAGTCGGTGAGGGTAACCTCGGCTGCCGTTTCCTTGCTGCCTACCGGGAACGTGGGCACGACGATGAGCTGCGACGCGGCGGGCAGGGTCTCGCTGGTCGGGCGCGGCGGCACGTAGTCCACGTCGGCGACCACGCGCAGCACGGTCGAATCGTCGGCGAGCGCGTACGCGGTCACGGTGAGCTGGATGCCGTCGAGGCTCGCCGCGTCCGGGCGCCCGGAGAACGTGATCGTCTGGGAGTCCGAGCTCGCCGCGCCGTCTCCCGCGACCGACGTGAGGCCCCGCTCAGGGTGCTGACCAAGCCACGTCATCAGATCCTTGAGCGGCTGAGCCGCCTGCCACCATGCGGTTTCGCTGACCTGGTAGGGCATCGCCATCACGCCGGCCTTGCCCGTCGAGACGTCGACGTTCGTCGGTCGGCCGGGCAGCCGGTTCGATCCGGTCGGCGCCAGGAACTCGTCGAGCAGCTGCTGCGCCTCGGCCGTGGCGACGGCGAGGTTGGAGGGACGGGGCTCGGTGCTGTGATCCGTCGCGGCGGCGGGGGAGGAGCGGACCAGCACGGCGCCGACCGTCGCGCCCCCGGCGACGGCGACCGTGACCACGAGCCGGGCGATCAGCCCGAGGCGCGATGGCCGCCGGATTCCTGCTGTGCTGGTCATGTCCCTCAGACGGTCGCGGCTGCCGGGCGGTTCCCGGGGTCCTCGGCGAGGATAGCGGTGAAACGCTCGGCCGCGGTGGCCAACTGGTCGTCGATGTAGGACTTCACTTCATCGGACAGCGGCGTGTCCGGGCGGGCCGCCAGTTCGCGCATCAACGGGACGAGCGGCGCGTATTTGGCGGCCAGCCGGCGTTCCATCGCCTCGTCCTCGGTGTGGATCAGGCCGACGCCGTTGTCGGTGTAGTCGGAGAGTTTCACGACGCGGGCCCACGGCTGGTGCTCGAGGCTCGCGGCGACGTGCTCACGGTACTGGGTGTGCTTGTCCCTGGCCGGGTCCCATGCCGGGTTGGTCACCGCGCGGATCAGCGCGGCCACTCGCGGATTGAACGAGCGCTCGATCACGGCCAGAGCCGCTTCGACCGACCCGCGGGCGCGTTCGGCGTCGGTCGCGAGGGTGGCGAGATCCTTGTCGTGATCCTCGACTGAGTCGTGCAGCAATGCCGCGCAGACGACGTCGATATCCGAGACCTGATAGTGGCGGATGATGCGGATCGCTACGCGCAGCACGTGATTCGCGTACGGCTCGCTCACGCGCTGGTCCTGAGCGTGCAGCAGTAGCGCTAGACGCAGGGCGCGGGCGATCTGCTCCCGGTCCGCCGGCGCGAATCCCTCGACCTCCGCGGCGAGCAGCTCGCGCAGACCCGGCAGGCCGTAGCGTGAGGTGACGATGTGGATCGGCATGGCTAACAGCTTCTTGCGATTGAACCGCTCCATGGCCAATCAGGGTAGCGACAGGCCCTGACATCGGGCCAGCTTCCTCAGGCCCCTGGTTCGTCGAGCCCCTGGGCGATCGCGTAGCGCGCCAGCTCGACCCGGTTGTGCAGATGAAGCTTGTTCAAGGTGTTCTGCACGTGGTTCTGCACGGTCCGATGCGAGACGGTCAGCCGCTGTGCGATCTGCTTGTAGGAAAGGCCGGAGGCCACCAGCCGGAGCACCTCGGTCTCGCGCTGGGTCAGCTGCGGGTTCACCGACTCCGGGCTCGGTCCCTGCACGGCCAGACGTCGATACTCGCCGAGCACCAAGCCCGCGAGTCCAGGGGTGAAGACCGGCTCGCCGACGGCCGTGCGCTCGAGCGCGGAGCGGAACTCGTCGGCCGCCGCGGACTTCAGCAGATACCCGGTGGCGCCGGCTTTCACCGCGTCGAGCACGTCCTGGTACTCGCCGCTTGCCGAGAGGATCAGGATGCGGATTCGCGGGTCGGCTCCGAGCAGGTTGCGGATGACCTCCACGCCGTTCAGGTCCGGCAGGCGCAGATCGAGCACCACGACGTCCGGCCGCACCGCCGCCGCGAGCCGCAGAGCCTGGCCTCCGTCGCCCGCGGTGGCGACGACCTCATAGCCGGCTTCGCCGAGGTCGCGAGCCAGCCCGTCGCGCCACATGGGGTGATCGTCGACGACCATCACTCTGATCCCCTTCTCCATACCCCCAAGGTAGTGGGCGAGCGCAGGCACCGGTCCCCCCGGCGGCCGATTCAAGCTGACTGCCGCGGTATGCGCAGCACTGCCTCAGTACCCTCATTCGGCCGGGCTTGCACGGTCGCGTCGCCGCCGAGGTCGCGCACACGTCCCACGATCGACTGGGCCACGCCGAGGCGCCCGAGCGTCGCTGCTTGCTCCAATCGTCCGGGATCGAAGCCGGGACCGTCATCGCGCACCGTCAGGGTGACCGCGTCCGGCTCGTCCTCGATCAGGATCCACGCATGCGCCTCCGGACCCGCGTGCTCCTGCACGTTGTCCAGGGCGGCCCGTACCGCCAACGAGATTTCGTGTGCGACCTCCGCGGGCATGAGCACGGGCGTCGCCGGTGCGGCAACGGTGACCGCCGCGGTGCCGAGCGCCGTTATCGGCACGCGGAGGTCGGTCTGACCGGCGACGCCTTCGGTCAGATCCGCCGTGGATGTCCCGATCAGAGCACGAAGGGCGGCCTCCTGCTCACCGGCCAGGCGGCCGAGTTCAGCGGCTTCGCCACCGGCAGCAAGGCCTTGTCTCGCCACTCGGGTGAGCACCTGCAGAACGGAGTCGTGCACGGCACGAGCCAGCCGCTCCCGTTCCCTGGCCACCGCCTCGACCCGGGCGCCGCGCTCGATCGCCGTCTGCGCTTCGACCGCGAGCCGAGCGAGGTGCCCGACGGCTGCGCCGCACAGCAGCAGAAGCCCGGGTGCGAAGGTGAGCTGAGCGATGCTGTAGTGCGCCCACGGGACGTGGATCGCCAGGTTGCAAGCGGCGATCGCGGCACCGGCGAACAATCCCGCGCGCCGGCCGTGCGCGACCGCCCAGACCAGTACCGCCGCGCCCATCCACATCACCGTCATCGGCGGCGCCCCGGCCGCGAGGCGCGCCGGCGTCTCGATCCACGCGGTGGAGATGAGGCAGAGTCCTGTCAGGGACAGGTCGATCGCCGGCAGCAGCCGGGCCCTCGGACCCGGCGGGTATCGCAGAACCGCGATGACGGTCCAGATCGTCATCACGCCGAGCACGATCCAGCCGCCGACCGGATGCCGGTAGTGCGGGAAGTCCTCGGAGACGGTGATCGCCGCGTAGACGAGGGCTGCGACGCGGAACACCGCGACCGCCCGCCACAACGGCATCAGGTAGTCCGGCGTCGCCCGGCCGGTACGGGGCGTGCGGTCAGCGTCGTCGGCCACGCCGCCCAGTCTGCTCCACCCGGACTCGGCTACGCTCGGATGCATGGAACTGCACGTCGGCTGCGCGATGTGGACGCACCCGGCCTGGCCGGGTCGATACCTGCCGCAGCCGCTGCCGCCGCGCGAGCGCCTGCGCACGTACGGTAGCTGGTGCAATGCCGTTGAAGGCAACACGACGTTCTACGCCGTCCCGTCTCCGGCCACAGTCTCCTCGTGGGTCGAGCAGACGCGGCCCGACTTCCGGTTCCTGCTCAAGCTTCCCCGGCTGATCACGCACGAGCGCCGTCTCATCGACGTGCGCGAACCGGTGGCCGCGTTCGTGAACACGATCGCGCCGCTCGGCCCGCGTATCCACGCCCTGTGGATCCAGCTCCCGCCGTCGTTCGTCCCCGCCCAACTCGATACGCTCAGCGTCTTCCTGCGCAGCCTGCCACGGTCGTACCGGTACGCCGTGGAGGTGCGTCACCGGGCGTTCTTCGAGGATCCGCGCTGGGAGCGGGCGTTGGAGGAGTTGCTTGGTGAGCACGAAGCCGAGTGGGTGCCGTTCGACACGACGGCACTGTTCGCCGAACCCCCCTCGACCGCCGACGAAGTCGAGGCCTGGGCGAAGAAACCGCGCCTGCCTCGGCGCACCCGTGCGCTGACCCGCTACCCGGTCGTGCGCTACATCGGTCGCGACGACGCGGAAGCCACCGCTCGCGGCTGGACGCCGTGGCTCGACACGGTCGTGCAGTGGCTGGCAGAGGGCCGCACGCCGACAGTGTTCGTACACACTCCGGACAACGTCGACGCCATCGCACTCGCCCGCCGCTTCCACGACGAGGTGCGCGCCCGCGTGCCCGAGCTGGCACCGCTGAGCGAACCGATCCCGGTCGGGCCGCCGACCTTGTTCTGAATAGGGCTTAAACAGGATACGAGTATCCGATTTCACATACGTCGCTCGCGAGCATTATTCACGCTGCTTGAAATCAAGCTCGATCCCCCTCCATGCAACGTGGTTGTAACCTAGCGGGCTCCCTCAAGCAGCCTAGATCGCGACGCATTCGGGGCCCGGACTCCGAAAATTTCGAAGCTCGTCCGGAATCATATCAATTTTTTGTCTCTTTCCTCCGGCTTGCTCCCATCTTCGCTTATCGGCTCTGCTCACAACCATCGCTCCAGCATCAGCGATAACAAGACAGGGTGTCGCGGAATCTCGAAACTTTTCCGAAAGCAATTGACAGCTCTGTTCGGCGATCCAACACTGCGCGTTAAGCCGACCGGCCCTTCCCCGGGCGACTGCGCAAGACCCCTCTAGCCATCAGGAGGCGCACGCACGTGCACACCCACCTAAGTCTCCCTCGCTCACGAGGCGGCAGCCGGCTGCGGCTGTTGCTCGGCCTCGTCGTGGCCACGGTCACGGCCATCGTCGTGCCCTGCGGTGCTGCATCCGCGGCTACGAGCATCTGCTCCAGCCAGACCGGCACGAACAGCGGCTACTACTACCAGATGTGGACCAACGGCCAGGGTTCGGCCTGCATGACGCTCAACTCCGGCAACAGCTACTCCACCACGTGGAGCGGCGTCGGCGACTTCGTCGACGGCGTGGGCTGGAACCCCGGCAGCAGCCACACGGTCAGCTTCAACGCCAGCCTCAACGCCTCCGGCGGAACCACGCTAGTCTCGCTCTACGGTTGGTCGACCAACCCGCTGGTCGAGTACTACGTGGAAGAGGACTACACCGGGTCGCCCAACACGGCCGGCACCTACATGGGCCAGGTCTCAAGTGACGGCGGCACGTACAACATCTACGAGCACCAGCAGGTCAACCAGCCCTCCATCCAGGGCACGACGACCTTCGAGCAGTACCTGGCGATCCGCACCTCGCCGACCAGCAGCGGCACGATCACCATGCAGAACTTCATCAACGCCTGGTCCAGCCACGGCATGAACCTCGGCTCGATGAACTATCAGATCCTCGCCACCGAGGCCTGGGGCGGCGGTAGCGGAAGCGACAGCGTCACCGTGAACACCGGCGGCAGCTCAGGCGGCGGCGGTGGCGGCGGCACCGGCGGTGGGGGTGGCGGCACCGGCGGCGGTGGCGGCTCCAGCGGCTGCACCGCGACGCTGTCGGCCGGATCCACCGGCAGCAACTGGTACAACCTCAACGTCAACGTCACCGGTTCGAACACCTGGACCGTGACCATGAAGATGGTCTCGCCGTCGGTCGTCTACTCGACCTGGAACGTCGCGGCCACCTGGCCGAGCCAATACGTGATGACCGCCAAACCCAATGGGAGCGGCAACAGTTGGGGCGTGACGATCTCCACGAACGGCACATGGACGTGGCCATCGGTCTCCTGTAGCACGTCCTAGCGGCAAGCGATGCATCAGGCCCCTGCGGTCGAGCAGTACGTCGTCAGACGTCCTCGTCCGCAGGGGCGCACGCGCTGAGTGGGGTCGGGTTCTAGCTCGGGTTCGGGCTCGGCGGTGAGACGAGGTATCGCTCGGTCTCGGCCACGTCGAGCGCGGATCCCATACGCCGGTACAGCGCGATCGCCTCCCGCACATGTGCGGCCCCTGATTCCCGGTCGCCGGTCTCGAGTTCGCACCGGCCGAGTCCGACCAGCGCGGCAGCCTCTTCGCGTGGATGGCGAGTCTCGCGAGCGGACTCGAGGACTTCGCGGTAGAGCGACAGAGCGGCGGCGGCACCGTCACGAACGTGCGCCAAGACGCAGAGGCCGACCTGGGCCTCAACGCGACAGGTGTGATAACCGCCGTGTCCGCCGGCCTTGAGGCTCAGGCGCAGCTGCTCGTCCGCGGCCGAGAGCTCGCCTCGGGCGATGTGTGCATAGCCCAGGCTCATCCGCACGAAGCTCTGGGCATACAGCTGTCCGGAATCGAGGGCGAGGCGTAGTGCGCCGCCCAACTTGGCCATCGCCGCGTCGGGATCGCCGAGCTTGAGATCGATTCGGGCGAGCTCCCCGTACGCGTAGCTCATGCCGAGCGCGAAGCCCAGCTCCGTGAACTCCTGCAGGGCCTTCTCCAGATACTCCGAGGCCTCGGCGTATTGGCCGCGCAGCATCCGTAGCCGCCCGAACTCTTGGATGACGCCCGCGGTCGACCGACGCGAGCCGCGAAAGGCCTCGAGCGCTTCGGTGAGCGCCGGCTCGATCTCATCGAACCTTCCGAGGAAGTAGAAGGCGTGACTGAGGCTGAAGAGCGCGAACCCTCGCAGGGCTGGCTGCCCGGCTTCGCGGGCGTGGTCCATCAGCATCTCGGCGTATTTCACGCCCTCTTCGATCCGGCCGGTCTGATTGGCGATGACGGCGAGAGAGTGGAGGACGGGCGCTGCGTCGGCCGGCCTGACCTCGCGGTAGATCTTCAGTGATTGATAGGCATAGTCCAACGCGAGCGAGCTCTCTGTTGATACGAAGGCCCAGCTCAAACTCTGCAGAACCTGAGCCTCGCCCAGCCGATTGCCCGACTTGCGATGGATCTCCAGCGCACGGTTCAGGAAGACGATCGCATCGTCCTGCTTCCCCACGTCGCTGCACGCGCTCCCCAGATCGCGTAGTGCGCAGGCCTCGCTTTCGGTGTCATCGAAGCGATTGGCGAGCTCCACCGTCTTGAGTAGGAGGTCTGCGGTTACATCCCAGGGTCCGTTGCGACGCAGATACGGGGCCAGGTTTGCCGAGAGCTCGATTTTCCGTTGCCCATCCAGCGCTTCGTGATTGAAGGCGGCGATGAGGTTCTCGCGCT
Organism: Actinospica robiniae DSM 44927; assembly: GCF_000504285.1. NCBI lineage: Bacteria > Bacillati > Actinomycetota > Actinomycetes > Catenulisporales > Actinospicaceae > Actinospica > Actinospica robiniae. The sequence goes on from NZ_KI632511.1 coordinate 7,097,825, forward strand.
CGGCTTCGAACCAGGTCTTTGCGTCATTCGAGTCTTCGACGCCGTATGCCCTGCTAGTGACACGCCTCGGTCCCGGAACCCCGTGGAGCCATAGTTCGTGCGCTGCGCTCGCCGTCTCCACGTAGTAGTCCAGCAGGCGACTCCGCGCGTCTTCGAGCTCCGTGTCGACCTCGCCCGCTCTGGAGCGGGCATAGGCCCTCAGCAGGTCGTGCAGGTGATACCGACCCGCTGCGTGCTGAATAAGGAGGCTGTGATCGAGGAGAGAGTCGAGCTGTCGCTCTGCTTCCGCCACGTCCGTGTCCTGCAGGGCCGCCGCGGCGAGCGCGTCGAAGTCCGGGCCCGGTACGAGACCGAGTCGGGTGAAGAGTTGCTGCTGGTCCGCCGGCAGCACCGCGAGAGAGGAGGCGAAGACACGGGTGATGTCCCGGTCTTCGTCCTTGAGCAGTGCGAGCGGGTCGCCGTCGGCGCGCAACGACGCCATCAGCGACTCCGGGCTGAGCAACGGCCGGTGGCGCAGACGAGCGCCGATGATCCTGATCGCCAGCGGGAGCCGCCCGCACCATTGCGTGAGCTGCCGGGCGGCCGGGTCGTCCGCGTCGACGCGCCCGGGCCCGGCCGCGTTGGCCAGCAGCGCGAGCGCTTCGTCCGGCGGCAGCGCGTCGAGCCGGAGGAAGTCCGCGTCGTCGAGCGCGGTGAGCTGGTTGCGGCTGGTCACGATGACCAGGCAGTCGGGCTCGGCCGGAATCAGTGGTTTGATCTGCGCCGGATCGCGCGCGTTGTCCAGCACGACAAGGGTTTTCGTGCCGGCCAAGCGCGAGCGATAGAACGCCGCGCGTTCCCCCGGCTCCTGCGGGATGGCCTTGGCCTCCACGCCGATGGAGCGCAGCAGGTAGTCGAGCGCGTCCTGAGAACTGACCGGACTGAGGTCGGCGGAGTGGCCGTGCAGGTCGATGAAAAGCTGGCCGTCCGGATAATGCGCAGTCAGGCTGTGGGCGGCACGTACGGCCAGTGTCGTCTTCCCGATACCGCCCATGCCGTTGATCGCGGAGACGACGACGGTCGGAGTCGCGGCGTTCTTCCCACGGGCCGTGGCGATCAGAGCCTCAAGCTCCGCCTCGCGGCCGGTGAACGCCCTCGTGTCCGGCGGCAGTTGCCGTGTCGGAACGCGTCCCGGGAGCCGCACCGCAGCGGGCTGTCCGGCCGACGGTTGCGGCGCAAGGGAGAGCGTGGCGTCAGATTGCAGGAGCCTGTCGTGCAGGTCGCGCACGTTCTCGCTGGGCTCGACTCCGAACTCCTCGGCGACGGCATGACGTAAGTTGCGGTAGACGTCGAGGGCCTCGGCTTGGCGCCCGGCGCGGTACAAGGCGAGCATGAGCTGGCCGTGGAACGCCTCGCGCCAAGGGTGCAGATCAATCAGGGTACGTAGTTCGCCGATGACCTGGTCGTGCCGGGCCAGGTGCAGGTCGGCTTCGATCCGCCCCTGAATGGCCAGAATCCGCTCCTCGCCGAGTTGGTGGACAGCGGCCGAGGAATGCAGAGCAGGCACGTCGGCCAGCGGTTCGCCGCGCCACAGCGCAAGCGCCGCGGCGTACTCCTGCGCGGATGCGGCCCAATCGCCGCTGCGGGCAGCTTCCGCGGCGGCGGCGCGGCGCTCGGCGAAGACGGCGATGTCGAGCTCGCCATGTTCGACATCGATGATGTAGCCGGGTGGCACGGCCCTGATCCGGCCGGCGTCCGGGCCGAGCGCCTGGCGCAGGCGCATCAACTGGTTGTAGAGCGAGGTGGTGGCCGAGACGCTGGGCCGATCCCCCCACAGTACGTCGGCCAGCTCGTCCGCCGAGACGACCTCGTTAGCGCGCAGCAGCAAGGCCGCCAGGAGCGTACGCCGCAGTGTCCCGTTGATCTCGAGCGGCCCCGCCGCGCCGCCCACCCCGATCGGCCCAAGCAATGCGAACTGCACGAACGACCCTCCACACACCACCCCGCGCATCACGGCCAGCGTGCTGCTGCGGCTGCCGCGGCGTCGCGGGCTGTGACTCACCCGAAACGCTGCGACAAGCGATGCTAGCGGCGGTCAGGCGCGAGCGGAATGACTGTCCGGTCACACTCCGCAGTGAGATTCGGCCATGCTGGGCGGCTGCAACTGCGCTCAACGAATGAGCTGGCGCAACATGTCCTGAGTCGGTGGGTCGGTTGAGTACACGACGGTTCCACACATCGCTCGGGTGAGGAGCACCGTGTAGGCGTTGCGCACGGATGTCGCGAAGTCCTCGCTGGATTTGCTCTTGGACTTCAGCTTGCGGTCGCGACTGGCTTCGCGCACTGCCTGCCAGGCTCCATCGCGCCACACAAGGTCGTCCCCGACGATGACCCCGGCCCAGTCGTACTCCAAGCCTTGCGCCGTGTAGACGCAGCCCAACTGCTCGAAGCCGCCCGGAGTCGTGGCCCACAGCAGGCTGGGCGGCACGTCTCCGCGCCTGGTGAGCGACTTCGCGTTCCACGGCCGGTGCCAACCGCCGATCTTGACGTCGTTCACCAATGTGCCGTCTGCACGGACAGCGACCATTTCCAGCAGAATCCGGCGGCCATCCGAGCGGTGCGTCCCTCGGAGATCCGCGCGCGAAGCAGCTCTTCCATCTGCGCGGGGGACTCGGCGAGCACCAGCCCGAAGGGGTCCTCGCCGGCCCAGTGCAGCGGCGTCGGATCGGCGCGGCCGAGCAGTCGCTTGACCCAGGTGTCGTAGCTGAGGCTGCCAGCTCCACGCATGGGGCGGCGTAGTACGCGCGAGGAGAGGGAGACGCTGTGGATGTTTCGTGCGTGCTCTTCGATCTGCTGGGCCGAGACGATCTCATTCGGCCGAACCCGCTGGTCGTCGTCGATGAAGAAGACGGGGATCCGCGCCCGGCTGAGCACGATGTCGATGGACTCCTCTCCTTCGCGCATGGTGCCTGCGCTGTTGATGACGGGGAACTGGGTCAGGCGGTGGGCCTCGTCGACGACGATGAGGTCCAGTGACTTCGGTTCGTGGTTGCCCGCGAGGGAGTTCAGCGTGGTGAAGAGCTTGCCGTAGCCAGGGGAGTTCTTCTGGAACGTCGTCCTGGACGCCGTGCCGCCGGACACGAAGCGGCACTGATAGCCCTTCGCCGCGGCCCATCGGAGCAGGTGCACGGCGATGACGCTCTTTCCCGTTCCCGGTCTGCCCTTGACCAGGAAGACATCCTGAGCTGCGCCGGTCGGACGCTCGAGGGCTGCGGTGATCTCCGTGAAAGCAGTGAGTTGGTCGTCGACCAGGTTGAACGCCCGTCTTCCGGCGAGGATGTCGCCGAAGACCTCCTGCAGGGGAGAGGGCGGAAGCACCCTGCTGTTCGCCAGCTGCTCGGCGGCCTTTGCCGCGGCGTTGCCGACGTCGGTGGTGGAGAGGTGCTTGAGCAGGTTCTCGCGCAGCACGTCCGGTGTAAGGCCGGTGATGACCTTGCTAAACGGACTGGGCGAGTAATGCGTGACCCACTGGTTCGGCGCGCCGTTGAGATTGTGCAGGTAGGCCAGCGCGGAGATCGTGACGTACCTGTTCGAGAAGAGCTCGAGATGCTTGATCAGCCGCTGGCGATTATTGTCCACCTGAACGGCTGGATGTAACTTCGCTTTCTTATATTGGGGAACGCGGACCTTGGTCGGGTCACCGTCCACTCGGTCGACCGTTTCCCATTGCTTCAGCTCGACCGCGACGAAACTGGACTCACCGGTCTTCGGGTGGGCTCCAGCGAGCAGTACGTCGATCGGCGCCGGGTCCAGGCCGGTCAACGCCGGGTCGACGTCGTACTCGATGAACATCTGGACGTGGCCGAGCCCGTAGCTCTGCAGATCCTGGGCGAGCTGAGTCACGCTGCGACGCCAAGACCGGACGTCTCCCGGCGATGCGGGCTTGCGATTCACGTGCCGCATTCGGTAGTCGGACCGCAGGTTCACCAGGAAGTGCGGATCGCTCGCGATGCTCTGAGCGGTAGCGCGGTGCAGCCACATGGCAGGGGGACCTCGGATTACCCGGTCGGACCACCCCGGCCGGAGTGTCGGCGTGAGCCGACAAGGCATGGTCAGACTGCTGATATGAGATGTTGGACCTGCCGAGCGTATCAGGAGGCCCCCGCAGTACGCTGCCGAGTTACCCGTGTGGTAGAAAGCCCCTCATGGAGGATTCAGTCTCCGAAATCGACCTGGTCATCGAGCGGCTGCGGCAGTTTGCCGCGGCGCGTTCCTGGGAGCGTTTCCACACTCCGAAGAATCTCGCCACGGCCCTCGTCGTCGAGTCGGCCGAGCTGGCCGAGATCTTCCAGTGGCTCACGCCCGAGGAGTCGATCGACGTGATGGCGACAGAGGAAGCAGCGTTCCGGGTTCGTGATGAGATCGCCGACGTCCTGGCCTACCTGCTGCAGATCGCCGACGTTTGCGGAGTGGACCCCATCGCAGCGCTCAACGCGAAGATCGACCGCAACGAGACGCGGTTCGCGAAGACCACGTGAGTCGTGCCGTGTGCCGGTGTAGCCCCGTCGAGCGTCAGCTCTCCGCCGTCGCGAGGCCGACTGGGCAGGCCACGCCGGTGCCGCCGAGGCCGCAGTAGCCGTCGGGGTTCTTCGCGTCGCTGAGGTACTGCTGGTGGTAGTCCTCGGCGTAGTAGAACTCCGTGGCGGGCTCGATCGTGGTGGTGATGCCGCGGTGGCCGGCGGCGGTGAGGACCTGCTGGTAGGCGTCGCGGCTGGCTCCGGCGGCGGCCTGCTGGGCGGGGGTCGTGTACTGGATGATCGAGCGGTACTGGGTGCCTGCGTCGTTGCCCTGGCGGTTGCCCTGGGTCGGGTTGTGGGACTCCCAGAACAGCTTGAGCAGGCTCTCGTAGCTCACTTCCTGGGGGTCGTAGACGACGCGGACGACTTCGGCGTGGCCGGTGCGGCCGCTGCACACCTCTTCGTAGGTGGGGTTCGGGGTGCTGCCGCCGGCGTAGCCGACGGCGGTGGCGTAGACGTCGTCGTGCCACCAGAACTTGCGCTCGGCGCCCCAGAAGCAGCCGAAGCCGAAGACGGCCTCCTCGTAGCCTTCGGGAGTGCCCTGGATCTGCGTGCCGAGGACGGTGTGGGTTCCGGCGAGGCGGAACGGGCGCGCGGGGCGGCCGGGGAGGGCCTCCTCGGCCGTCGGCAGGTGGTTCTTGAAGGGGTTGCCGAAGATGCTCACGCCTGCGTCAACTGCGGCGTCGGGAGGAATGTTCCGGGCGGGGCGCGCGGGGGACGGCGCCGGCGAGGGTGGGTTGCGTGCGGCGCGCGGGGTGACGCGGAGGGCGCGGGGTGCGCGGGTTGCGCACCGGGGGCAGGGGGTTCGCACTAGGCTGCGGGTATGACGCAGCGCGATCCCCTCGACGGCCTCGGCTTCTCCTCGCTCGCCATTCACGCAGGCCAGGAGCCTGACCCGCTGACCGGCGCGGTGGTGCCGCCGATCTACCAGGTCTCCACCTACAAGCAGGACGGGGTCGGCGGGCTGCGCGGCGGCTACGAGTACTCGCGCTCGGCGAACCCGACCCGGACGGCGCTGCAGGAGTGCCTGGCGGCGATCGAGGGCGGGCGGCACGGGCTGGCCTTCGCCTCGGGGCTGGCGGCGGAGGACTGCCTGCTGCGGACGGTGTGCAACCCGGGGGACCACGTCGTGATCCCGTCCGACGCCTACGGCGGCACGTTCCGGCTGTTCGCCAAGGTCTACGAGCGGTGGGGGGTGACCTGGACCGCGGCGGACCTGTCCTCGGTGGAGTCGGTGCGCGCTGCTATCGCCTCGGTGCCCGGGCAGACCCGCGCGGTGTGGGTGGAGACGCCGTCGAACCCGCTGCTGGGGGTGTGCGACATCGCCGCGCTGGCGGAGGCGGCGCACTCGGCCGGGGCGCTGCTCGTGGTCGACAACACCTTCGCCACTCCTTATCTCCAGCAGCCGCTCGCGCTCGGCGCGGACGTGGTCGTGCACTCCACCACCAAGTACATCGGCGGGCACTCGGACGTGGTGGGCGGCGCGCTGATCGCGGCGGACGACGATCTCGGGGCGCGGCTGGCCTTCCACCAGAACTCGATGGGCGCGGTCGCAGGGCCCTTCGACGCGTGGCTGACCCTGCGCGGTATCAAGACCCTGGGTGTGCGGATGGACCGGCACAGCGCCAACGCGCAGGCGGTGGCCGAGATGCTGGCCGAGCATCCCAAGGTCTCCGCGGTGCTCTACCCCGGGCTGCCCTCGCACCCGGGGCACGAGGTTGCCGTGAAGCAGATGCGCGGCTTCGGCGGCATGGTCTCCTTCCGGCACGTGGAGGGCGAGGCGGCCGCGGTCGAGGTGTGCAACCGGGCTCGGCTCTTCACCCTCGGCGAGTCGCTGGGCGGGGTCGAGTCGCTGATCGAGCACCCGGGGCGGATGACGCACGCGTCCGCGGCCGGATCTCCGCTGGAGGTGCCGGGGGACCTGGTCCGGCTCTCGGTGGGGATCGAAGACCTCGACGACCTCCTCGCGGACCTGGACCAGGCGCTGTAACCGCGCCGCCCGGCAACGGGAAGACGGCCGCGCGACAACGGAACGACGGCCGAACGGCGACGGAGCTACGGCCGGGAGACGAACCCGGCCGTAGTACGGGCGAAGCCCGGTCGAACAGGGCCTTTATCCCTTGATCCACCTGGGGATTCGGCGCATATAACGATACGTATCCTCCGCTACCCGGAGCACCGGCGCCATGCACTATGCTGCGCGCGTGGTGGAGGGTATATCTGAGCTCAGGGAAGGCGTCCTGCTCGGCGAGCGGTATCGGCTCGCGCGGCGCCTCGAGGTCTTCTCCGTGGGCGCCGAGCGCGTCGCCGGAGTCGAGTACGAGTACTGGGTCGCGCTGGACGAGAGGACGGCCGCCGAGGTCTGGATCCAGTTCGCGGCGGCCGGGGGCGTGTACGCGGAGGGGGCGGCGCTGGCGGGGGCGGTGGCCGGGCTGCGCCGGATCAACCATCCGGCCGTGCCCGCGGTGCACGCCTTCGGCGAATACGAGTTCGAATTCAACGGCGAGCTGCGCACGGTGGGCTACTGCGCGATCCCGGCGCTCGAGGGGGAGACGCTCGCGGCCGCGATGGTGCGCGAGACGCTCGACCGGGCCGAGATCCTGCTGGCGCTCGGGCAGATCGCCGAGGTGCTGCAGCTGCTGGGCGAGTTCGAGCTCGTACACGGGCATCTGAGCGCGCATTCGGTGCTGCTGACCGCGACCGCGGACGCCGGGTACGAGGTCGTGCTGATCGACCTGCCGGCCTCGCTGGCGCTGGAGACGACGCTCGAGTCCGAGCTCACCGCGGCCGCCGACGTGTACGCGCTGGCCTGGCTGACCGTGCTGGCCCTCGTCGGGCCGGGCGTGCTCGAGGCCGAGTTCGGCGTCGGATTCGCGGCGACGCTGGAGTACGAGCTGCTCGCGCTGCAGGTGATCGAGCAGCGCCGGGCCTGGGCGGCGGAGAACCTCGAGGTGCTCGGCGTCTCGGCCGCGCTGGCCGAGGTGCTGCTGTTCGCACTGGGCGAGGCCTCGACCCGGCCGCGGGTGACGATGCTGGCGGCGGCGATCCGCGCGGCCTGGGTGGAGATCCAGCAGCAGGCCGCGGCGGTGGAGTCGGCCGGCGTGATCGAGCAGGCGCTCGCGGTGGCCGCGGCCGTGGAAGCGGTCGAGGTCGTCGAAGCGGCACAGGTCCTCGAGACGGCGCAGGTCGCCGAGTCGGTGGGAGTCGTCGAGTCGGCCGAGGTGGTCGAGATCGGCGGCGGGCAGGCGCGGACCGGCGCCAAGGGCGCGGCGAAGAAGCCGACGAAGAAGAAGGCCGCGGCGGAGAGCGCTTCGGCGGCTGCGGGAACGGCGACGGGCTCCGCGACCTCGGTCGCCGAGTCGGTCTCGGTCGAGGAGGTCCTGTCGGCGCAGGAGTCGGCGGGGGCGGTCACCGAGGTCATTCCGATCGTGGGCGGCGGCGCGGGCCGCACCCGGACGGCGTCCCCGAGCGGGCCGACCGGCGGCGGATTCGGCACGGGGTCGGGCGGCGGCGCGGGATCCGGTGGCGGCACGAGCGCGGCCCATGCCCACCGGCGTCGTCCGCGGCGCGGCCTGTTCGTGGGCGTCGGCGCCGGCGTGGTGATCATCATAGTTCTGATCATCGTGGCCACCCAGGGCTCCGGTAAGAACTCGAACACCGCGAGCAACACGTCGACCACCACGGCGGCTTCGCCGTCCAGCGGCTCGACCGCCGCAGGTGGCGCTCAGGCCTCGCCGAGTGCGAGCCCGGCGGCTTCGCCGAGCGCGGTGGCCGCCTCGTCCCCGGGTGCCTCGTCCCCCGCCGGTTCGACGACGCAGTCGTCCGGCACTTCGACCACCCCGGCCGAGAGCGTGACGTTCCCGGCCACGCTAGAGACCTACCCGGCCACGCCGAGCCAGGCCGTGCAGGAGATCCAGCAGGCGGTCACCAAGGCGCAGGGCGAGCTCTCGCAGACCGAGCAGGCGCAGCTGAGCCAGATCATCGGCACCCTGCAAAGCGAAGTCAACAACAACGAGAGCACGTCCACCGGTGCGGCGCAGCTGTGGGGCCTGCTGCACTCCGGCGAGCTGCCGACCTCTTTGAACAACTACCTGGAAGAGCTCGCCAGCTTCCTCTCCAGCAGCGGCGGCAGCTGAGCCTTCGGGCGCAGCGCTGAACCGGCGCGCAGTGCTGAATCTCAGTACTGCGCGCCGCAGGGCCGCGACGGCGCGGCCCAGGCGAGGTACGACTGCGCCCAGTCCGTCGCGATCGCGTCCACGCCGTCGGCCTTCATCCCCTGCCACTGCGCGCGCGACGAGGGCGTCCACACCCACACCTTCAAGCCGCCCCGGTGCCATCGGCGCACGCGCGCCGCGGTGACGCCGCGGAAGTCGATGTAAAGGATGCGCGTCCCGGCGGCCGTCAGTTGTGGGGCGGCCGGGTATCCGGGCGCGCCGATCGTCTCGAACAGGTACGCCAGCGGTGTGCGTGGAGCGACGGCGTGGAACGCGGCCAGATCCGCCAGGGTCCAGCCGGCCACGATGACGCGGGCGGAGCCGGCGGAGCGCTCGACGACCCGGGCGAGGTTCGCGAAGGCCTGCGCCGGCTGCGCGGCCGACCGGTACGGATCGCCCTCCATCTGCACGATGATCGGCCGGCCCGTCGGGGCCACCGCGGCCAGCATCTGGGCGAGCGTCTGGGGGTGGACCGTCGAGACGACCTCGCCCCGGCCGGTGTCGCCCGCGTACGCACGCGCGTTCAGGGCTGTGTACTGATCCGCCGTCAGTGAGGTCACCGGCGTCTGCGGAACCTGCTCGGACGTCGTGCGGTCGACGGTCGCGTCGTGCAGCGCCACCGGCACCTCGTCGCTGGTCCAGCGCACGTCGAGATTGAGGTACGTCGCGCCCTCGGCGGCCGCCGCCAGCTCCGCCTGCGCCGAGTTCTCCGGGAGCGCGCGGCCGTCGCCGGTCTCCCCGCGGTGCGCGATGACCGACGGCGCGTCACATCCGGCGCCGGGCGCGCCGGCACCGCGCGGCTCGGGCCGGGCCGACGAGCCCGCGCACGCCGCGGGCATACCCAGCATCAGGGCAGCGACGAGCCAGGCCGCGGCCCGGGTCCGGAACCGTTCGCCCACGTATGCGCCCTCCGTGACGGTTTGTCGCCCCGTCAGACCAGGTTAGTGGACCGATCTGACACGACCGCGTCTGCGTGCCACCCGCTCAGACGCTCAGGCGGTGAGATCATTCCGGCATGAGCCGATTCGGTGCGGCGTTCGCCGCGGACCCCGACGCCGAACGGGCTGCCCGCCACGCCGCCCACGGCGCCCTCGGCCGGGTCGCGGGCGCGCCGGATCTGGTCGTGGTCGCCGCCGCGCTGGCCGACCCGGACTGCGCCGACCAGGTGGCCGCCGCGGTGGCCGAACAGGTCGCGGCCACCGGCAACGAGCGCTGCGCGGTGATCGGCGCGATGGCCGAGAGCGTGATGGGCGAGAGCAGCCTGGGCGACGCGGCGGAGGGCGACGGCCTGCCCGGACGCGGCCGTACGTCGGTCGCGGTGTGGGCCGCGCGGCTGCCGGGCACCCGGGTGCGCCCGTTCCGGCTGCACTCGCACCGGGTCTCGCCCCCCTTCGAGAGCGAGTCGGCGAGCGGGTCCGCGCCGGCCACCATGGCGGTCGGCGGCCTGCCCGACCCCTGGCCGGACGAGCGGGTGGGGCTGCTGTTCGCAGACCCCTACAGCTTCCCGGTGGACGGGTTCCTGGCGCGGTGCAACACGCTGCTGCCGGACCTGCCCTTCGTCGGCGGCCTGGCGCCCGGACCGGCCGGGTACGGCTCGGCCCGGCTGCTGCTCGGCGCCGACGCGTACGCCACCGGCGCGGTGGGTGTGCTGCTCGGCGGCGAGGTACAGGCGGCGATCGCGGTCAGCCAGGGCTGCCGGCCGATCGGCCCGGCCATGACGGTGACCGCGGCCGAGGGCGACCTGCTGCTCGGGCTGGCCGGACGGCCCGCCTACCGGCGGCTGCGCGAGGTCCTGGCCGAGCAGAGCGCCGAGGTCCGGGCGCAGGCCTCGACCGGGCTGCACCTGGGCATCGCGCTCAACGAATACGTGGACGAACACGACAGCGGCGACTTCCTGATCCGCGGCGTGGTCGGGGTGGACCCGGAGACGGACGGGATCCGGGTGGGCGACCACGTCGAGGTGGGCCAGACCGTGCGCTTCCAGGTGCGCGACGCGGCCAGCGCGGCCGAGCAGCTGCGCAAGGTACTGCGGGCGACGCGGGCCCGGCCGGGCTACCAGACCATAGGCGGTGCGCTGCTGGTCTCCTGCAACGGCCGGGCGGCCGGGCTCTTCCCGCCGCCGTTCGGGGCCGGGCACGACCTGCACACGGTGTGCTCCGAGCTGGGCACGGCCGCGGTCGCCGGGTTCTTCGGCACCGGCGAGATCGGACCGGTCGGCGGGCGCAACCACCTGCACGGCTACACCGCCTCGGTACTGGCCTTCGCCGACGGGGACTGACCGGGGACTGACCGGGAACCGACCGCGGACTGAGCGGGGCCGAACGCCGTATCCGCTGCTGGTGTATCGATCACGCCCTGAGTTAGGCTCGGTTTCCATGCAGCAGCAGCAGCTGGTCTTGGCGATCGACATCGGCGGAACGAAGCTCGCCGTGGGCGTGGTCGACGAAGAGGGGCGGGTGCTGGAGAGCCGGCGCGCGCCCAACCCCAACCCGCCCACCGGCGACGGGGAGACGCTGCTGCGGGCCCTGCTCGCGCTGATGGACGAGCTGAGGACGGATCGGGCGGCGCTGAGCGGCATCGGCATCGGCTGCGGCGGCCCGATGCGCTGGCCGGCCGGCGAGGTCTCCCCGCTCAACATCCCGAGCTGGCGCGACTTCCCGCTGCGGGCGCGGCTGGCCGAGGAGTTCAAGCTGCCGGTGCGCATCCACAACGACGCGATCTGCGTGGCCATCGCCGAACACTGGCGCGGAGCCGGGGTGGGCGCGGACAACGTGCTGGGCATGGTCGTCTCCACCGGCGTGGGCGGCGGCCTCATCCTCGGGGGCAGGCTGATCGACGGCGCGTCCGGCAACGCCGGGCACATCGGCCACGCGATCGTGCACGAGAACGAGCCGGTCTGCCGCTGCGGCGCGGTCGGCTGCCTGGAGGCGATCGCCTCGGGGCCGAACCTGGCCGCGTGGGCCTATCAGCAGGGCTGGCGCTCCGGCTTCCCGGTGGACCAGCGCACCGGACGCGACCTGGTCGACGACGCCCGCCGCGGCGACCCGACGGCCGTGGCCGCGATGAACCGGGCCGGGCGCGCGCTCGGCATCGGGATCGCGTCGGCCACGACGCTGTGCGACCTCGACGTGGTCGCGATAGGCGGCGGGCTCTCCCAGGCCGGGCCGCTGCTGTTCGACCCGCTCGAGGCCTCGCTGCGGGAACGGATCGGGCTGGAGTTCGCGCGCTCGGTGCGGGTGGTCCCGGCCGGTCTCGGGCAGGAGTCGGGGCTCGTCGGCGCGGCCGCGCTGATCATCCATCCGGAACGGTACTGGTCCGCGGATCAGGGCTGATCAAGCACGGAGTCCCCCACGGCAGGGCCGTGGGGGACTCGCTCTCTACGCCGACCGCGGTCAGTGCACCGCGGGCGCCAGGTCCTCGGTCTTGGCCGGGGCCTTGCCCGCGCCGCCCTTCGCCGAGCGCAGCTCCACCTGCTTGAGGAAGAAGCTGAGCACGAAGGCGATGACCATGATCGCCGCAGCGCTGACGAACACCACCGACATGGCGCTGGTGAAGTCGCGCAGAACCGTGTCGATGATGTGCTGGTCGCCGTGGCTCTCCTGCACCAGCTGAGCCCGGCTCAGGCTGGTGCCGCCGCCCGTGCTGCCCGAGTTCATCTGCGGCAGGTCGCGGTGGGTGTAGGCCACGAGCCGGTTGCTCAGGATGGCACCGAAGATCGCGGTGCCGAACGAGCTGCCCATGTTCCGGAAGAACAGGTTGCTCGAGGTGCCCGTGCCGATGTCCTTGAGCGGCAGTGCGTTCTGCACCGCCAGGGTCAGCACCGGCATCACCATGCCGAGGCCGACGCCGAGCACGAACATGTACACGCCGCGCTCGGTGGCCGAGGTGTGCACGCCCAGCCGGGACATCAGGTACATGCCGATCACCGAGATGCCGGTGCCGAAGATCGGGAAGATCTTGTACTTGCCGACCTTCGAGATGGTGATACCGGCGATCATCGAGGTCGGGCCCACGCCCAGCATCATCGGCAGGATCGCCAGGCCCGCGCCGGTCGGCGAGTAGCCCACCACGAACTGCAGGTAGACGCTGAGGTAGATCAGCGATCCCATCATCGTGATGCCGACCACCAGCGCCATGGCGTTGGACACCCGGAAGACCGAGTTGCGGAACAGGTGCATCGGGATGATCGGCTCGCTGGCGAACTTCGACTCCCACACCACGAAGAAGACGGTGAGCACGAGGCCGGCCGCGAACAGCGAGATGACCTGCCACGAGCCCCACGGCTCCTGGCCGTTCGCACCGAGCTGGGTGGCCAGCAGCAGACCGCACGCCGCGGCCGTGATCAGCGCCGCGCCGAAGTAGTCGATCTTGTGCTTGACCTGCGACGGCCGCACGTGCAGCACCGCCGAGATCACCACCAGGGCGACCGCGCCGATGGGCAGGTTCACGTAGAAGATCCAGCGCCAGCCGCTGATCCCGAACAGGGTGGAGCGGTCGGTGAAGAAGCCGCCGATCAGCGGGCCGATCACCATCGCGAACATGAAGGTCGCGGTGAAGTAGCCCTGGTACTTGCCCCGCTCGGCCGGGGTGACGACCTGTCCGATGATGGTGAACACCAGCGCCATCAGGCCACCGCCGCCGAGGCCCTGCAGCGCGCGGAACGCGATCAGCTCGACCATGTTCTGGGACATGCCGCACAGCGCGGAGCCGGCCAGGAACAGCACGATCGAGAAGATGAAGATCTTCTTCGGGCCGAACAGGTCGGCCAGCTTGCCGTAGATCGGCGCCACCGCGGTGGAGGCGAGCATGTAGGCGGTCACGACCCAGGGCATCTCGCCCGAGCCGTTGCGCGGGTTGAGCTCGTTGACGATCGTGAGCAGCGCCGTCGAGACGATGGTCTGGTCGAGTGCGGCCAGCAGCAGCGCGAGCATCAGGCCGCTGAAGATCACCATGATCTGGCGATGCGTCAGCACCTTCTGCTCGGCCGCCTGGGGCGGGGATATCGCTTCTGACATAAAGTTCTCATGCCCCCTTAGGCAAGGTCTCGGCGAGCGCGGCCTTGTGCGCCGCTCTCACTTGTTCCAGGTCCGGCATCTCGATCGGATGCTCCTGGCCCAGATCGGCCGCCAGCCGGCGGGCGAGTGTGGTCAGTGTCTGCGCGTCCTGCGGGCTCCAGTGCCCGATGAGGTCGCGGAAGTTCTCGATCCGGGCCCGCCAGAGTCCGTCCACGTGCTCGATGCCCGCGTCGGTCAGCGCGAGCCGGTGTGCCCGCCGGTCCGCCGGGTCGGCGACCTTGGCCACCCGGCCGGCCTCCTCCTGCGTGCGGGCGTAGCGGCTGACCGTCGACATGTCGAGGCCGCAGGCCTGCGCGATGTCGGACGGCCGTACCGGGCCGAGCCGGTAGAGCATGCTCAGGACGACGGCCGCTCCGTGGTCGATGCCCTCGTGTTCCGCGTAGAGGTGCTTGATCGAGCGCATGATCCCGCCGACCGAGGTGAGCATCGCCACCGCGTCGTCCTGAGAGATCTTCTCGCTCATCATCTGCCTCCGTCCTCGCGCGGAGCCGGAACAAGTTGCTTGTACCCTGCAACCATAGGGCAACTTGGTTGTAGCGTGCAACGAAATAACGGGTAAGGGACGACATCGTTATGGCCCTGTTACGGCGGGGCGCCGAGGGCCCGTCGGCGCCCCCGCCCGGCCGCGTCCGGCCGCGTCCGGCCCGGCGTTCACGGACCCGCGCGGGCCCGGCCCTTAGCCTGAAAGGCGTGCGTAACCCCGTCACGCTCGATGAGATCCAGGCCGCGCGCAAACTGCTGGCCCAGATCACCCGGCCCACACCGCTGGCCTGGTCCCGGCCGCTGTCCGAACAGGTCGGCGGCGAGGTCTACTTCAAGTGCGAGAACCTGCAGCGCGCCGGCTCGTTCAAGGTGCGCGGCGCCTATGTCCGCATCCACAACCTGCCCGCGGACGAGCGGTCCCGCGGCGTGGTCGCGGCCAGCGCCGGCAACCACGCCCAGGGCGTCGCGCTCGCCGCCACTCTGCACGAGATCCCGTCCACCGTCTTCATGCCGGAGGGGGCGCCGCTGCCGAAGGTGGCCGCCACCGAGTCCTACGGCGCCACGGTCCGGTTCGCCGGCTCCACCGTGGACGAGGCCCTCGTCGCCGCGCGGGCGCACGCCGTCGAGACCGGCGCGGCGTTCATCCACCCGTTCGACCACCCCGACATCATCGCCGGACAGGGCACCGTCGCCCTCGAGATCCTCGAGCAGCTGCCCGACGTGCGAACGGTGCTGCTCGGGCTCGGCGGCGGCGGGCTGCTCTCGGGAGTGGCGCTGGCCCTCAAGGCCCTGCGACCCGAGGTGCGGGTGATCGGCGTGCAGGCCGCCACCGCCTCCTCGTGGACGGCCTCGCTCGCGGCCGGGCATCCCACTTCGATCTCCGGCATGTCGACCATGGCCGACGGCATCGCCGTCGGACGGCCGGGCGACCTGACCTTCCGCCTCGTGCGCGAACTCGGCGCGCAGGTGCGCACCGTCTCCGAGGAGTCGATCTCGCGCGCCCTGCTGCTTCTGCTGGAACGCAACAAGCTCATGGTCGAGCCGGCCGGCGTGGTGGGCGTCTCCGCGTTGCTCGAGGCGCAGGAGGAGTACGAGACGCCCGCGGTGGCCGTGCTCTCCGGCGGCAACGTGGACCCGCTGCTGCTGCTCCGGCTGATCCGGCACGGCCTCTCCGCCGCCGGGCGCTTCCTGTCGCTGCGGCTGCGCGTGCTAGACCGGCCCGGCGCGCTCGCCCACATACTGGGCGAGATCGCGGCCGCCGACGCCAACGTGGTCGACGTCGAACACGGCCGGATGGCGCCGCGCCTCGGCATCGGCGAGGTCGAGATCGGGCTCACCGTGGAGACGCGCGGGCCGGCCCACGCCGCGAACGTGATGGGCCGGCTGCGTTCGGCGGGCTACCCGATCGTGTCCTCCGAGTGAGGGACGGGTTGCGGCCAGGTGAGGCAGCGCCCTCCGAGTGAGCTTTCTGGGCCGAGTGAGGGACCGTGAGAGACCCTGATGGGCGCCCGGATACGGGCCGTTCGGGTGGCTTGAGCGGGTTTTCGCACCGCCCCGGCGCGCCCGCGTACGCGGCGCATATGTCCACAGTCTGGTCCAACGGCCCCCCTAGCTTGGACCAGAGCCGGGGCAGGCGGGATACTGGATCGACGTGAACAGGAGAGGACCGGGACCGCGCTGCGGCTTCCGGCCCGCAGCCAGGAGGATCCGGACGTGACCTACGTCATCGCGCTGCCGTGCGTGGATGTGAAGGACAAGGCCTGCATCGAGGAGTGCCCGGTCGACTGCATCTACGAGGGCGAGCGCTCCTTGTACATCCACCCGGACGAATGCGTCGACTGCGGTGCCTGCGAGCCGGTATGCCCCGTCGAGGCCATCTTCTACGAGGACGACACGCCCGACCAGTGGAAGGACTTCTACAAGGCGAACGTGGAGTTCTTCGAGGACCTCGGCTCGCCGGGCGGCGCCTCGAAGCTCGGCCAGATCGCCAAGGACCACCCGATCGTCGCCGCGCTGCCGCCGCAGGGCGAAGGCCACTGACCGACGCCGGCATGGACCACCGCCCTCGCACCCTGGCCGACCGGCTCCCGCAGTTCCCGTGGGACCGGCTGGCACCGTATGCCCGCAAGGCCGACGTGCATCCCGGCGGACGGGTGGACCTGTCCGTCGGGACGCCGGTCGATCCGGTCCCGCCGGTGGTGCGCGCCGCGCTGATCGAGGCCGCGGACTGGCCGGGCTACCCGGTCACCCGCGGCACCGACGCGCTGCGCGCCGCCGCGCTGGGCTGGATGGAACGGGAGCTCGGCGTCGTCGGCGATCCGGGTGTGCTCCCGGTGATCGGCTCCAAGGAGCTGGTCGCCAACCTGCCGACGCTGCTCGGCCTGGGCGCGGGAGACCGGGTCGGCTATCCGGTGCCGGCGTATCCGACCTATGAGATCGGCGCGCTGCTGGCCGGGGCCGAGCCGGTGCCGACGCCGTTCGGCGAACTGCCGGACGCGGCGTCAGGTCCGGCGCCGCGCCTGATCTGGCTCAACTCGCCGGCCAATCCGCACGGCCAGGTGCTCGACGTCGCGCAGCTGCGCGAAGCCGTGGCCTGGGCGCGGGCCAACGACGCGGTGCTCGTCTCGGACGAGTGCTACGTGACCTTGGGCTGGGAGGGCGTGCAGCCGGTCTCGGTGCTGCACCCGTCGGTGTGCGACGGGGACTTCTCCGGGCTGCTGGCGCTGCACTCGCTCTCGAAGCGCTCGAACCTGGCCGGATACCGGGCCGCGTTCCTGGCCGGCGATCCGGCCCTGCTCAAGGATCTGCTGCTGGTGCGCATGCACGGCGGGATGATCATGCCCGGTCCGGTGCAGGCCGCGGTGGCGGCGGCGCTGGCGGACGAGGCGCACGCGCGCGAGCAGAAGGAGCGCTACCTCGCCCGGCGCGGGGTGCTGCGCACGGCGTTGCTGGCAGCCGGGTTCCGGATCGAGCACTCCGCGGCAGGTCTGTACCTTTGGGCCACTCGCGGCGAGCCTTGCTGGGAGACGATCGGCGCGCTCGCGGATCTGGGCATCCTCGCCGCGCCCGGGGAGATCTACGGCCCGGGCGGCGAACAGCACGTGCGTCTCGCGCTCACGGCCACCGACGAGCGGATCGAGTCGGCGGCCGCGCGCCTGGCCGCGCTGCGCTGACGATGCGCTGAGCTGACCACGAAGACCGCCGGCTCCCGCGGGAGCCGGCGGTCTTTCGTGCCGGATCCGGCTGCGTCCCCGGACGAGATGAGGGGGTCCCCGCGCTCATCCCTTCGCGCGGGGAACCCCTCCGCCGTGTCCGCGTGGTCAGCAAGCCGGGCACCGGGACTGACGGCCGCTCAGACCGCGGCGCGCGTTCACGCCTGCAGGCCGGCGTGCTTCGGAGTGTAGGGGGCCGAGGCGAGGTCCGCGGCCATCTCCTGCTGCGCCTCGCGGGCCGCCGCGGCCGGGGCCATCGGCGCCGCCGCCGCGCCGGCGCTGTTGGCGACGTTCGCGCCCGCGCTCTTGGCCAGGTCGCCGACCACCGGGATGTTGGAGAGCGGGCTGCTGCCGCCGGCGCCGGTCAGGTTGCCGACCAGGCCGCCGGCCACCGGGAGGCCGCCGAGCGCGCCGCCGCCCAGCCCGCCGACCGCCGGAAGGCCGCCGGCCAGGCCGCCGACCGCGGGCAGCCCACCGACCAGAGGCAGCGCGGCGGCCTGCGCGCTGGCCGCGCCGAGCACCGGGATGGCGACGGCCGCGGTCGCGACGGCGGCGGAGGCGATGCGACGTCCAGCGTGACTCATGGTGTTTCCTCTTCTTCGGTGATCGGGGGAACGTTTGTGATCGAGATCTCGTGCGTTCACGGAGTCTTACGAGTAATGGACCCGCCAGGTTGCGGCCGAACGAGATAAAGATTCGGTAAATGCCGAAAGTGTTCAGATCGGTCGTCTGAACACTCGGAGAAGCGAATAGAGAATATGTGGGCCGATTTCTTCGAAAACCGGCCCACCGGGTATCGCCGCGGGCACCGGGCGGCTCAGAGGGCGCTGGCCGCGCCGAGCGAGTCCATCACCGGCGTGCCGAAGACCGTGCTGACCGGGATCGCGGTGGTCAGGGCGCCGACCGTGCCGAACATCGGCATCTGGGTGCGGCTGAGCGAGGCGGTGGCGTCGCCGACGGTCGGCACCCCGCCCTGCTGAAGCTGCGCGGCCATCGGCCGGGCCTGCGCGGCCACGTTCGCGGCCACCGCGGTGGTGCGCTGGCCGACCGTGCCGGTGAGCGTGCCGACGGTGCCGTTGCGCAGCACCGCCGGGGCCAGCTCGCCGGGCACCGCGTTCGGGTTCGCCGGCACGGCCTGGTGCAGCAGGCCCTTAGCCGCGGCCCCGCTGCCGATCTGGGTGGCGAGCTGGTCGGCCCCCTGCTCGAGCTGGTCGGCGCCCGCGCTCAGGTCCTGGATCTTCCCGTTCAGCTCCACGGCCTTGGCGCCGAGGCCCGAGTCGGCGATCGGGTTGCCCGCGGTCAGCGGCGCGGCCACGGCCAGCGGGTCCGGCGCGGCGGCGGCGAAGGCGGTACCGGCCGCGGCCAGCGGCAGGGCGCCCGCGGTGAGCGCGGCGGCCGCGGTGGCCACGGTCCGGCCGGTGGTGCGCGGTCGGCGGTGTTTCCCAGTCATGAAAACGGCTCCTGTTCAGCTGAACTTAAGGCTCCTCGGGGAGGAGCCCTCACCGTTGTTCATCGGAAAGAAGGGGCCTTAGGTTGCGGGTTCGCCGAGTAAAGAAATGATAACTTTGATCTCCGGGACGCTTTTTCGCACGTCAGGATCCGGACGTCATCGTCAGCACGACCCGGTCGTTCGGCGCGGCCGCGGAGTCCTTCGTGGTCTGCCAGGATCCGGGGGAATTCGAGGCGGACCAGGTCTTCCCGTCGAAGCCGACCGAGGTGATCCCGAGCGCCTCCGCCTTGGACACCGCCCAGTTGGCGTAAGCCCAGCCGCGCTGGTTCTCCGCCGTGGCCGAGCGCCCGCCGGGCAGCGCGAGCGCGAAGCTGCGCTTGGCCGCGGAGACGTTCTCCACCGGCGCCGAGCCCCACTGCTTCTGCGCGTCCGCGATCACGGCCTCGCCCTGCGCGGTCATTCCGTGCGTGTTCGCGGGCTGGGCCGAGAAGGTGGGCCGGTCCAGCGTGCAGGTCAGCGCGGCGCCGACGGTGCCGGTGAAGATCTTGGCCAGGACCAGCGCCTCCTGCTCGTGGTTCGCATACGCCGTCGGATAGCCCGAATGCTGGACGTCCTGCGCCGCCACGGTCAGATCCAGGTGCTGCCAGTCCTTCACCTTCTCCAGCGCCTGGTAGAACGCCGTGGACGCGTAGGTGGTGTCCATGATCTGATCCGCCGAGCCCCAGCCCATCGAAGGGCGCTGCTGGAACAGGCCCAGCGAGTCGCGGTCGCCGCCGTTGATGTTGTAGAGCTTGGACTCCTGCAGGGCCGTGGCCTCCGCGATCTCTATCCCGAACGTCGGCACGCCCAGCTTCACCCCGACCGCCGCGATGGTCGAGGCGTTCTGCATCTGCTCGAGCTGGTAGGTGAAGGTGGTGGTGCCGTCCACGGCAGTGCACTGGGCTGAATTGAACAGCGGCAGCGAACCGAGCCGGTGCAGCAGGTAGATGCCCAGGCCCACCAGGCCGCCCGCCACGAGCGCCACCACCAGAAGCCCGATCAACCAGCCGCCCCGCTTCTCCCGCGCCGGCCCGTTCGATCGGCCGTCGTCGCTCCTGCGGGATGAGGACACGCGGTGACTCCCTCTGCTTGCCGTGCTGCCGGGCGGACGGGGCCGGGACCAGATCCCGATACCCCGTCGAGCACACCGTACGCGATCCCGCGGGCCGAACGCCGCCGTGCCCCGTCACAGCCTCGCACTAGAATCCGGGCCATGACCGTGCCTGAATCGTCTCCCGTGTTCACCTCCCCCCTCCCCGCCGTCATCGACGAGCTCTGGGAGCGCAGAGCCGAGCTCTCGACCGCCGACGCCGACGCCCGTGCCGAGATCGTCAAGGCCGTCGACCTGCTCGACACCGGCGCGGCCCGGGTCGCCTTCGTCGACCCCGCGACCGACGAGGTGGTGGTGGACGAGCGGGCCAAGCGGGCGATCCTGCTCACCTTCAAGGTGCTCGAGATGACCGAGGCCAAGGTCGGCGAGTTCTACCAGCACGACAAGATGCCGCTCAAGACCACCTTCGACGGCGTGCGCGTGGTGCCCGGCGCGGTCGCCCGCTGGGGCAGCTACTGCGCGCCCGGCACGATCCTGATGCCCTCGTTCGTCAACATCGGCGGCTACGTGGACAGCGGCACGATGGTCGACACCTGGGCCACCGTCGGCTCCTGCGCCCAGATCGGCAAGAACGTGCACCTGGCCGGCGGCGTGGGCATCGGCGGCGTGCTCGAGCCGCCGAACGCCAAGCCGGTGGTGATCGAGGACGGCGCGATGATCTTCTCCCGCTGCATGATCATCGAGGGCGCCCGGGTGGGCAAGGGCTCCGTGGTCGGCGCCGGCACCATCCTGTCCGCCTCGATCCCGGTGATCGACGCCGAGACCGGCGAGGAGATCAGCCGCGGCCACGTGCCCGACTACTGCGTCGCGGTCGGCGGCACCCGGATGAAGAAGTTCAACGGCGGCGAGTTCGGCCTGCCCTGCGTGCTGGTGCTCAAGCGCCTCGAGGAGGGCAAGGCGCACGACAAGGCCAGGCTCAACGACATCCTGCGCGACAACGGCCTGGCGACGGGCTGATCCATGGGCACGACGCAGCAGGAGCAGCCGGCGGTGGCACTCGACCTCGGGCTCGAGGTGGGCGAGCTGACCGCCGCGCTGGTGGACATCCCCTCGGTCAGCGGCGCGGAGCTGCCGCTGGCCGACGCGGTCGAACGCGAACTGCGGGCCCTGCCGCGGCTGCGGGTGGACCGGCACGGCAACAACCTCGTCGCGCGCACCGGGTTCGGCCTGCCCGAGCGGGTGGTGCTGGCCGGGCACCTGGACACGGTGCCGATCGCGGACAACCTGCCCTCCCGGGTGCAGGACGGGCGGCTGTACGGCTGCGGCTCGACCGATATGAAGAGCGGTGTGGCGGTCCAGCTGAAGATCGCCGCCGAGCTCGGCGCGGCCGACGGGCCGACGCCCGCGCGCGAGGTGACCTTCGTGTTCTACGACTGCGAGGAGGTCGAGGCCGAGCGCAACGGCCTCGGCCACCTCGTGCGCGAGCACCCGGACTGGCTCGCGGCCGACTTCGCCATCCTGCTCGAGGGCACGGACGCGCAGATCGAGGGCGGCTGCAAGGGCACGCTCAGGGCCACGGTGCGCACCCGCGGGCAGCGCGCGCACAGCGCCCGGGACTGGCTGGGCGTCAACGCCATCCACCTCGCCGCGCCGATCCTGACCCGTCTGGCGCAGTATCAGGCCCGTGAGGCCGATGTCGAAGGGCTGATCTACCGCGAATGCCTCAACGCGGTCGGTATCACCGGCGGGGTGGCCGGCAACGTCATCCCGGACGAGTGCGTGGTCACGGTCAACTACCGGTTCGCCCCGGACCGCTCCGAGCAGGAGGCCGCCGCGCACGTCGTCGAGGTCTTCGAGGGTTTCGACGTGCAGATCACCGATTCCGCGCCCGGCGCGGCGCCGGGGCTCTCGCTGCCGGCCGCCGCCGCCTTCGCCGCGCTGGTCGGCGGCACGCCGGCGGCGAAGCAGGGATGGACGGACGTGGCCCGATTCGCCGGTTCGGGTGTACCCGCCGTCAATTACGGACCCGGCGACGCCACGCTGGCCCATACTCGGCAGGAGTACGTGGAACTCGAGCGGATCACCCGCACCCTCGCAACACTGCGGCGGTGGCTCGATCTCGGATAGACAACGGGTTCATGGCGCGATGGCGATATCCTTGAAGGCCATGGCAACCCTGGTCAGAGCCCGGACGTCATCCCGTGACGGGAGCGATGTCCGGGTTCCTCGACACGAGGGCCGCGGACGCGTCGAAGCGAGCGGAACGGGCTTACGGGTATGGGCTTGACCAGCGAAGGCTTTCTCATCGTCGTCATCGCGGCGGTGGCGCTTTTCCCGTTGCTGACCCTGCTGCTGTGGAACCGGCTGCCCGGACCCCGCCCGGTGAAGGTGGGCTCCCGACTCGGCCTGATCCTGATGGCCCAGGTCAGCGCCGTGCTGCTGGCGGCGCTCTGGATCAACAACAGCTACCAGCTCTACACCTCCTGGTCCGACCTGTTCGGCCGGGACGGCGGCACCGGCGCGATCGCCGCGGCCACCCCGGCCGACCGGCCCGGCGTGCGCAGCGCCTCGCTGCCCAACGCGAGGCTGTTCCGGCCGATGTCCGGCGTGGCCGACGGCTACAGCGCCACCATCTCCGGGCCGCGCTCGCACATCGTCAACAACGTATCGGTCTGGCTGCCGCCGCAGTACTTCGAGACCGCTTACGAGCACGCCGAATTCCCGGTGGTGCAACTGCTCTCCGGCACCCCGGGCTCGCCGCAGACCTGGCTGGAGGGCATGCAGGCGCCGCTCGCGCTGACCCGGCTGGTGGACAGCGGCCGGGCGCACCCGTTCATCCTGGTCTCCGCCGCGATCAACGTCGACCCCGGACACGACCCGGACTGCTCGAACATCCCGAACGGCCCGAAGGTCGCCACCTGGCTGACCTCGGACGTGCGCGATCTGGTGCTCACCTCGTTCCGGGCCTCCTCGAACCGCGACTCCTGGGGTCTGATGGGGTATTCGGAGGGCGGGCTGTGCGCCTCGAAGCTGGCGCTGCAGTACCCGCGGCTCTACTCCGCCGCCGTCTCGCTGAGCGGCGACGACCACCCCGACGGCGACCTGCTCAAGCCCGGCACCGCGGCCTACGAGCAGAACGCGCCGCTGTGGCTGCTCCAGCACAAGGAGCCGGCCCACGTCTCGCTGCTGCTCACCGGCACGCACCAGGACGGCGACGTGGCCGCCGAGGCCGCCGCCATGGCCGCCGCGGCCCACGAGCCCACCACCGTCCAGACGCTGATGGCCGCGCGCGGCGGCCACAACATGGGCGTGTGGAAGGCCGACGAGACGCCCGCGTTCGAGTGGCTCTCCGGCCGTCTGCTGGCGCCCTCCTCGCTGGTGTACGCGGCCGGACCGCAGCTGATCAGCGGGATCGGCTGAGCGGCCGCGGCCCGGTCGGGTCCGGCCGCGCCCCGAACGGATAACGTGGCGGCGTGACAGAACGAGAGACGGAGAACAGCCAGCCGGCACCGCACAACAACGTGCACCCGCGCCGGCACCTGAAGGAACGCTTCCGCGGCCCGGTGCTTTTGCGCCGCACCCAGATCCCGGCCCCCGACGACACCACCACCGACCAGCGCCTGCTCGAGTCCGAGGGCTCGACCGACTGGCTGCACGAGGATCCGTGGCGGGTGCTGCGGATCACCTCCGAGTTCGTGGCCGGATTCGAGACGCTGGCCGAGATCGGGCCGGCCGTGGCCGTGTTCGGCTCGGCCCGCACCAAGGCCGGCACGCCCGAGTACGCCACCGGCGTCGAGGTCGGCCGGCTGCTGGCCAAGGCCGGGTACGCGGTGATCACCGGCGGCGGCCCGGGCGCGATGGAGTCCGGCAACCGGGGCGCGGTCGAGGGCGACGGGGTGTCCGTCGGCCTCGGCATCGAGCTGCCGTTCGAGCAGGGCCTGAACGACTACGTCGACCTGGGCCTGAACTTCCGTTACTTCTTCGTGCGCAAGACGATGTTCGTCAAATACGCTCGTGGGTTCATCGTGCTGCCGGGCGGCTTCGGCACCCTCGACGAGCTGTTCGAGGCGCTCACGCTGGTGCAGACGCAGAAGGTCACCTCGTTCCCGATCGTGCTGGTGGGCACCGGGTACTGGTCCGGCCTGCTGGACTGGCTGCGCGAGCGGGTGGTGGCCGAGGGCAAGGCCTCGGCCGCCGACCTCGACCTGCTGCATGTGACCGACTCGCCGGAGGAGGCGGTGGAGATCATCCGCACCACCCAGCCCGCACGCAGGTCCGCGCTGCGCACCATCTGACGGCCGGTCACGCCCCCGTGGCGGCCCGGTGCGACGCCTGCGCCGCCGCGCACACCGCCCGGCAGATCGCGGCCACCTGGTCGTCGGTCGTCGGGTACGGCGGCATGGTGTAGATCAGGTCGCGGAACGGCCGCAGCCAGACGCCGGCGGCCACCGCCGCGTCGGTCGCCGCGGCCAGGTCCACCTCGTGCTCGAGCTGGACCACCCCGATCGCGCCGAGCACCCGCACGTCCCGCACGCCCGGAAGCTCGCGGGCCGCGCCGAGCCCGGCGCCGAGGGCCGACTCGATCCGGACGACGTCCTCGCGCCAGCTCGTGCCGCCGCGCAGCTCCGGATCGGTCAGCAGGTCGAGCGAGGCGTTGGCCACGGCCGCGGCCAGCGGGTTGCCCATGAACGTCGGCCCGTGCGCGAGCACCGGCACCTCGCCGCCGCTGATGCCCTGCGCCACCCGCGGCGTGCACAGCGTGGCGGCCAAGGTGAGGTAACCGCCCGTCAGCGCCTTGCCCAGGCACATCACGTCCGGGCACACCCCGGCGTGGTCGGCGGCGAACAGCTCGCCGCTGCGCCCGAAGCCGGTCGCGATCTCATCGAACACGAGCAGCACGTCGTGCTCGTCGCACAGCTGCCGCAGCGCCCTGAGGTAGGCGGGGGAGTGGAAGCGCATGCCGCCCGCGCCCTGCACCACCGGCTCCACGATCACGGCCGCGAGCTCGGCGGCGTGACGCTCCATCAGGTCGGACAGGTGGGAGAGGTAGGCCTGGTCCGGCTCGGCCGCGAAGCCGGCCGGCGGCGCGTCCGCGAACACCTGCTCGGGCAGCACCCCGCTCCACAGGCTGTGCATCCCGCCCTCCGGGTCGCACACCGACATCGGATGGAAGGTGTCGCCGTGATAGCCGCCGCGCCATGTCAGCAGCCTGCGTTTGCCCGGGCGTCCGAGCGAGCGCTGGTACTGCAGGCACATCTTGATCGCGACCTCGACCGAGACCGATCCGGAGTCGGCCAGGAAGACGTGCCGCAGCGGGTCCGGCGTCAGCTCGACCAGCCGCTCGGCCAGGCGCACGGCCGGCTCGTGAGTGAGGCCGCCGAACATCACGTGCGCGAACCGGTCGATCTGGGCGTGCGCCGCGGCGTCGAGCACCGGGTGCCGGTAGCCGTGCACGGCGGCCCACCATGAAGACATTCCATCGATCAAGGAGGTCCTGCCCTGCGCTCCGGCGACCTCGAGACAGACCCCGCGCGCGCCTGTGACCAGCAACGGAGTCGCGGTTCCGGGCATCGGACCGTAGGGATGCCACACGTGCGCACGGTCCAGCTCAAGCAGCTCGCGATACTCCATCGGCACACCGTATCCCGATCGCTGTATTGTTCCTTGCACGGCTCCTGGCCCACGAGTACGGAGGCAACGCCGCATGTTCTACTTCCAGCTGCTCGTCGTAGTGGTCCTGCTCATCGCGGTGGGCTGGGTGGCCGTGGGCGGCGGCGGGCATCTGTCCCAGCCGGTCCCGGACCGGCCGGACCCGGCCGTGCCCGAGACGGGCCTGCTCGGCCGGGAGCACGTGGACAAGGTCCGGTTCTCGGTGGGCGCGCGCGGCTACCGGATGGACGAGGTCGACGACATCCTCGACCGGCTCGCGAACGAGATCGACCAGCGGGACAGGCGGATCGCCGAGCTCGAGCACGCCGGGGTGCCCCACGCCGGCTCCAACGGCGCGCAGGCGCACTCCGAGGAGCCCGACGGCCCGCAGGAGTG
Organism: Actinospica robiniae DSM 44927; assembly: GCF_000504285.1. Taxonomy (NCBI): domain Bacteria; kingdom Bacillati; phylum Actinomycetota; class Actinomycetes; order Catenulisporales; family Actinospicaceae; genus Actinospica; species Actinospica robiniae. The sequence continues at coordinate 7,123,950 of NZ_KI632511.1, forward strand.
ATCCGGCGACGGCCCTCACTACTTCAGGTGATTTCCGCGTGACGTCTTGACGTCGCGTGGCCGACGCGGTTTCCTGGCAGCACTCCGACCCGAACCCTGACTCCGGTGCGAACTCCGGGAGGTGCGGCGTGGCCCAGCAGATCACCCGAGTCCACAGCGAGACGACACCGATCCGGCTCCGGCCTTATGACGGCCAGTGGTCGGCGTACTTCCAGCAGTATCGAAGCCTGATCCAGAGCGTGCTCGGCGAGCGCGCGACGCTGATCGAGCACATCGGCTCCACCGCCGTGCCCGGCCTGCTCGGCCAGGCGTGCGTGGACGTGCTGCTCGCGGTCGCCGAGCCGGACGCCGAGGAGGACTACCGGGCCGAGCTCGAGGGCCTCGGCTTCCGGCTGTGGCAGCGCGAGCCGGACCGGCGCGTGTTCGGCAGCGAGCCGGCCGCCCACGGGCTGCCGCCCTGCCCGGCCCGGCTGTTCGTCTGCCGCTCCGGCGGCACCTGGGAGTTCGACCAGCTGCTGCTGACGCACTACCTCGGCGCGCACGAGGAGCGCCGCGAGGCCTACGCCGAGCTCAAGAGCCGGCTCGCCGACGTCCACCGGGACGACCCGGAGGGTTACGCGCTGGCCAAGCGCCCGTTCCTGCGCGAGACGGTGCGGATGGCGCACCGCTCGTTCCTGGACTGATCGAGCGCGGATCGAGCGGGCGCCGCTGCTGACTTTCGAGGCGTCGGCCCCGCAGGACGTCAGCGCTGCCCGGTGAAGACCGGCGGCCGCTTGGCCAGGAAGGCCTCGACCGCCTCCCGGTGGTCCGGCGCCGCGGCGCAGCGTTGCTGCATCGCGTCCTCGACCTCGAGCGTCTCGGCCAGCGTGTGGCTGGCTCCGTACGCCACCGACTCCTTGATCGAGGCGTAGGCCACCGTCGGTCCGGCCGCCAGCTTCTCGGCCACCTCGCGGGCCCGCTCGGCCAGCTTCTCCGCGGGCACCAGCTCGGTGTAGAGGCCGAGCTCGTACGCGCGCTCGGCCGAGATGGTCTCCGGCAGCAGCAGCAGTTCCAGCGCGCGGGCCTGGCCGACCAGCCGCTGCAGCGTCCAGGAGGCGCCCGAGTCCGCGCTCAGCGCGACGCCGGCGAAGGCGAGGTTGACCTTGGCCTCCGGGCACCCGATGCGCAGGTCGCAGGCCAGCGCGAAGCCGGCCCCGGCACCGGCCGCGACCCCGTTGACCGCCGCGATGACCGGCTTGGCCATGCCCGCGATGGCGAGGGTGATCGGGTTGTAGTGCTTCTCGACCGTGTTGGAGATCGGCTCGCCGGAGGTCAGCTTGCCCACGTGCTCGCGCAGGTCCTGGCCCACGCTGAAGGCGCGGCCGGTCCCGGTCAGCACCACCGCCCGCACCGCGCTGTCGCCGGCGGCCTGCCGCAGCGCGTCCAGCAGCGCGTCCTTCGTGGCGTCGTCCAGCGCGTTCATCGCGTCCGGGCGGTGGAAGGTGATGGTGGCGACGGCGCCTTCCACGGCGTAGCCGACGGGTTGCGCCACGGGGCTCGAAGTGCTCACGGTGTGCCTCTTCCTCTCGGGTTGAGGAAGAAGTTACCGGCTGGTAAGGCAACAGGCCAGACGCCGTTCCCCGCGCGTGGTCGAACCGGTATCCTCCGCTCCTTTTCGCAGTGTCGGTGTCATGCGGGATAATGGGACAGGTCAGGGTGTCTGCAGGAAGGGGAATGCGCATGGCGGCGATGAAGCCGCGAACGGGCGACGGCCCGCTCGAAGTGGTCAAGGAGGGGCGCGGCATCGTGATGCGGGTGCCGCTCGAAGGCGGCGGACGGCTTGTCGTCGAGCTCAACGCCGAAGAGGCGGGAGCCCTGGGCGACGCCCTGAAGAACGTCATCGGCTAGCGGAGCCCGGTACCAGGCGGCCGCGACCGGCAGGCGGGCACGCGAGGCGGCTGTGCCCGCCTTCCGGCATACCCGAACACGGTCACCCATCCGGCCGTATCAGCCACGCAGCGTGACGAGAAGCACCGGCGGCGCCCGGCACCCTGACCGCGCCCGCGCCGACCGGTGCCGCCCATGCCGTCGGCACGGGCCCCTCGGCGCACGGCCGACGCCGGTCGGCGACGCTCGGCGACGGCGTCCGGCGCGGCCCGGGAACCCGCGCCGAGGCGCGCTCGTTGATCCTGGTGTCAGAGCTCAGCCGGGTGCAGCTGCCCGGCGGGCGGGTCGAAGTTGACAGACTCTCTGTCAACTTTCAGGCCCTTCTCAGCCTTGGCGAAGGGGAAACGGGCTATGGTGACCAGTGCAGCGGTACTCGAAAAACGAGGAGGTAGTGCCGTGGCGCTCGGGGGCGAGTCAGAGCACTGGGGAGCGGGCGCGAACAGCCCGGCCGAAACGGGCGAGGCCGGCGGCGCCGGCGAGTCCGCGGAGCAGTTCGGCATGCCGGTCCTGGGCCAAGGCCCGGTCGACTGGACGCCGCCGAGCTGGGAAGAGGTCGTGCGCACGCACTCGGCCCGGGTCTACCGGCTGGCCTACCGCCTCACCGGCGACCGGCACGACGCCGAGGACCTGACCCAGGAGGTCTTCGTCCGGGTCTTCCGCTCGCTGAGCACCTACGCCCCCGGCACCTTCGAGGGCTGGCTGCACCGGATCACCACCAACCTCTTCCTCGACCAGGCCCGGCGCAAGTCGCGGATCCGGTTCGAGGGCCTCGCCGACGACGCCGCCGAGCGGCTCGCCGGCCGCGAGCCCACCCCGGCCCAGGCCTACTTCGACGCCCACCTCGACGGGGACATCGAGGCCGCGCTCGCCGCGCTGCCGCCCGAGTTCCGCGCCGCGGTGGTGCTCTGCGACATCGAAGGCCTCTCCTACGAGGAGATCGCCGCGACCCTCGGGGTCAAGCTCGGCACCGTGCGCTCCCGGATCCACCGCGGCCGCGGGCAGCTGCGGGCCGCGCTGGCGCACCGCGATCCACACCGCCGGCTCGAGGGGGAGGGCGCTTCGCCCGACCCGCAGGAGGAGACCCAGCGCGGCCGTGGCGGAAAGGGGATGCGGTAATGGCGTTGTTCGGCGATCACCTCGGCCCCCGGCTCGCCGCCCTCGTCGACGGTGAGCTCTCGCACGACGACCGCGACCGCGCGCTCGCGCACATCGCGGGCTGCGCCGCCTGCCGCGCCCTGGTCGAATCCGAGCGCACGCTCAAGGGGCAGCTCGAGTCCATGGCGATGCCGGAGCCCTCGGCCCGGCTGATGGCCGCGCTCTTCCAGATCCCGCAGACGCACGGCTCCCGCCGGGACGACGACGACCCGCCGTTCGGCGCCGGCGGCGATCGTCCCCGTTCCGGTGCCTTCGGCTCGCTGCTCGGCCGCTCCGCCTCGTTCCTGCCCGAGTTCGCGGTGGGCCTGCGCCCGCTGCCGCCGCACGGCGACGGCGACGCCGAGGAGGACACCTCGCACAGCGGCTACGCCCGGCTGGCCGGTCCGTCCTCGCTCTGGCCGGCCTCCTCCGGCCGCGCGCCGCAGAACCCGGAGTACGCCCGGGCGTCCGGCCGCGCCCCGCTGCGCCCGCTGTGGTTCGCCGAATAGGCGTCGCGCCGCACCTGTCTTCCGCCGAATAGGCGCGCACCCGATCGACCCCGCGTCCGCAGTGGCCGTCCGCCGCGCGGACGCGGCGGCGTTCGTGGTGACGGTCCGTCGATCATGCTGCCCGATCACGTGATCAGCCGACGCTTCCGCCGCCTTCGGCCGGGTGATATTCGGGGTGCCTCTGTCATCGGGCCTCATTCGGGGATTACTGTGGATACCGACCGCCGCGTCCGGCGCCGCTTACGGGACGAGGCCGGTCGACCACCCTCAAGGCCGCGCCTTCCGACCGCCGGAGCCAGACGATGTTCTTCGACTTGTCCCTGCCCGAAATAGTCGTGCTCCTCGGGCTCGGAATCGTCCTGTTCGGTCCGGACAAACTGCCCCAGGCCGCCGCCAGCGCGGCCCGGTTCCTGCGGCAGGTGCGGGCCTTCAGCGACAACGCCCGACAGGACCTGCGCAAGGAACTCGGCCCCGAGTTCGAGGACCTCGACCTCGCCGATCTGAACCCGAAGACCTTCGTGCGCAAGAACCTGCTCGGCGAGGGCGAGGAGCTGCGCGACCTGCGCAAGGAGATCAACGGCACGCTGAACGAGGCCGGGACCCTGACCCCGACGCCCGTGCCCGCGCCGCGCGTGACCGACGTGGCCAACGGGAGCAGCCCGGCCCTCGGCGCCGGCGAGCAGCCGCCGTACGACGCAGACGCCACCTGACCGGACTTGCCCCCGGGGGCGGCGTCGCCCACACGATTGCGAGAACCGGATGCTCCGGCACAATCCGCAGGACGCGACGCCCGGCGCCACTGAAGTCGACGTCCCCCTGCCCGCCCAAGCCCCCGCCGCCCCGGACGCCTTCGCCCGGGCCGGCCTGCCCTGGTACGGCCTCGACGCCGGCTGGCAGGGCCCGCGCAGCCTCGGCGCCGTGTGCACCGGACCGGACGGCATGGTGGAGTTCGGCACCCTGCGCCACGGCGACGGCGGTGCGCTGCGCCCGGACGCCCAAGCCCAGCGCCGCTCCGTCACCGTGCTGACGATGGCTCGGCTGGGCCGCCGCCCCCTCTACAAGCCCGACGGCGCCACGGCCGGCTCGGTCGAGGCGATGACCGCCTCCGCCGCCGCCGCGCTGGCCGGAGTGGGTCTGGTCGACGACAACTGGCCCTGGCACCTGGATGCGACGACTCGTCAGTACTGGGTGGATCAGCAGCGCGACATGGCCTACGCGGTGGCCGAGACCCTGGGCACAGAGCCCTGGCAGCCGCTCACCCTGCTCGTCGGCGAGCAGCAGCAGGAGTTTTACTACCGCGAGTCGCTCTACGGCTGGGTCATGGCCGCCGCGCGCCCCGACTGCTTCCTGGCGGCCTACGGGCGCGGTGTCTCGGCGTACTCGCTCGCCTTCGTCCGGGTCGACCCGAGTCTCTACGCGTGACGTTCGGCCCTGACCCCCGTGTCGCCGAGGGGGTCAGGGCCGAAAGTTACTCAGTTTGCGCGTCCGGGTTCTAGGCCTTCGAGACGCTCAGGGACATGCCGACCAGACCGCGGGAGCGGACGGTGAGCTTCTCGGCGATCTGGCCGAGGACCGCGCTCGCCGGGGCCTGCGGGTCGGACAGGACCACGGGGACGCCGCCGTCGCCACCTTCGCGCAGGCGCAGGTCGATCGGGATCTGGCCGAGCAGGGGGACGTTCGCGCCGGTGACCCGGGTCAGCGCGTCCGCGACGGTCTGGCCGCCGCCGCTGCCGAAGACCTCGACCCGCTCGTCGCAGTGCGGGCAGGGCATCCAGGACATGTTCTCCACCACGCCGGCGATCCGCTGGCGGGTCTGCATCGCGATCGTGCCCGCGCGCTCGGCCACCTCGGCGGCGGCCTGCTGCGGGGTGGTGACCACCAGGATCTCGGCGTTCGGCACGAGCTGGGCGACCGAGATCGCCACGTCGCCGGTGCCGGGCGGCAGGTCGAGCAGCAGCACGTCGAGGTCGCCCCAGTAGACGTCGGCGAGGAACTGCTGCAGCGCCCGGTGCAGCATCGGGCCGCGCCAGACCACCGGCTCGTTGCCCGGGGTGAACATGCCGATGGAGATCACCCGGACGTTGTGCGCGACCGGCGCCATGATCATGTCCTGCACCTGGGTCGGCCGCTCGGTCACGCCGAGCATCCGCGGCACGGAGTGGCCGTAGATGTCCGCGTCCACGATGCCGACCTTCAGCCCGCCGGCCGCCATGGCCGCGGCCAGGTTCACCGTCACCGAGCTCTTGCCGACGCCGCCCTTGCCGGAGGCGACCGCGAACACGCGGGTGAGCGAGCCGGGCTTGGCGAACGGGATCTCCCGCTCGGCCCGGCCGCCGCGCAGCTGGGCCTGGAGCTGCTGGCGCTGCTCCTGGCTCATCACGTCGAGCTCGATGTCCACGCTGGTGACGCCGGCGAGGGCGCCGACCTCGCGGGAGATGTCGGTGCGCAGCGGGTCCTTGTGCGGGCAGCCGGCCACGGTCAGGTAGATCCCGACGTTCACGGCGCCGCCTTCGACCGCCACGGATTTCACCATGCCGATCTCGGTGATCGGACGGCGGATCTCCGGGTCCTGCACCCGCGCGAGCGCGGTGCGGACCTGCTCTTCGGTGACGGTCGCTACGGTCATACCGCTCATACTAGTCAGTAACCCCCGGTTGGATGTCACCTGGCCGGACGAGTGTGACGCGATCGGCTACCGGCGGCGGGTGGTGCCGGGGCCGGACTGGACCGGCGCGGCGCCGCTGGCCTTGGCGTAGCGGCCCGGGCCCTCGAGCAGCGGGCCCTGCGGCACGATCCGGTAGACCACCGAGTGCGCGGCCCAGCGCTCGGGCTGCGCCTCGCCGTCGCGGGCGTTGAGGCGCTTGGCGTGCAGCGTGGGGACCACCTCGGCCCACTCCGTGCTGCCGGGCTCGATCCGGCCGACCAGACCGGACCAGGTGGCCAGCCGGCCGCCCTTGTCCTTGGAGCGCACGGTGATGCGCACCAGCTGTCCGTCGGACAGGCCCGGCACGTTCTGCTCGCCGCCGCCGGTGACCAGGTAGGCGGCGCCGCGGCCGTCCACCTCGTGCCAGACGTGCCAGACCACGCGGTCGCGCATGCCCGGCACGGCCACCCAGAGCAGGCCGGACTTCTTACAGGCCTCCTCGACCAACGCGGCGTCAGGCAGCGCGGGCGGGAGCGTCGCGACGGAGGACGACGAGGGCGAGGCGGGGTACTGCGGCCGGGTCATGGTCCAAGACTGTCCCACAGTGCATTTCGCCGATTGTCAGTGGGACAGCTTGTAGAAGTTCGCAGGCCGCATGGTATGCCGGATGGCCTTCTCGGGCGGGGCTTGTACGCTGAGGAGGCACCGTGTCATACCCGCCTTCCGGAGGTACCCCTGACCAGCCAGCCCGCCCTCCCGGTCGACGCGCTGTCGGTGGCCGCGGCGGCGCCCGCCCCGGCGCCGGCGACGCGTGGCCGGTCCGCCGTGCACCGGCCGCCGGCCAAGGACGTCCCGATCCTCGCGCTGGCGGTGCTCGGCGTGGGCACCTCAGGACCCTTGATCGCCGCGACCCGCGCGCCCGCGCTGGCGATCGCCATGTGGCGCAACGCTCTGGGCGCCGCGGTGCTCACGCCGTTCGCGCTGCTGCGCCACCGCGACGAGCTGCGGGCGCTGCGGCGGGCCGAGTGGCTCACGGCGCTGCTGGCCGGTCTGACCCTCGGCCTGCACTTCGCCACCTGGACCCCGAGCCTGTCGATGACCTCGGTGGCCTCGGCGACGGCGTTCGCCGCGACACAGCCGATCTTCGCGGCCGTGATAGCCAGGCTGCGCGGCGAGCACGTGGCCGCGCGCGCCTGGACCGGGATCGTGATCGCCTTCCTCGGCGTGGTCGCGCTCTCGGGCGTCGACCTGCACCTGTCGCTGCACGCCTTCCTCGGCGACCTGTCCGCGCTCACCGCGGCCGGGTTCGCGGCGATCTACATGACCTTGGGCGCCAAGGTGCGCCAGACGGTGTCGCTGACCCCTTACACCAGCATCTGCTACGGCACGGCCTCACTGACGCTGCTGCTGCTGGCGTTCGTCACCGGCCAGTCGCTGCTCGGCTTCTCCGGCAACGCCTGGCTCAAGATCCTCGCGCTCACCGCGGGCGCCCAGCTGCTCGGGCACACCCTGTTCAACCGGGCGCTGAAGACCACCAGCCCGACCGTGGTCTCGGTGGTGATCCTGCTCGAAGTGCCGATCGCCGCGCTGATCGCGGCCGTGTGGCTGGGGCAGGTGCCCTCGATCTGGGCGCTGCCGGGGGCGCTGCTGATCCTGGCCGGGCTGGTGGCGATCAGCACCGCCGGGGCCACCGCGGCCGAGCCGGAAACCGACAGCGCGCCGAGTGGCGCGCATCACGCGGCGCTCATCCCTACTGACGGGTAACCTCACCAGGGACAACGGTCCGTACCCTGACGGGAAGGAACCACCCCTCTCATGTCCGCAGTCAACCGCCCGCGCCGCTCCTGCCTGGCCGTGCCGGGCAGCAACCCGCGCTTTCTGGCCAAGGCCCAGACTCTGCCGGCCGACCAGGTCTTCCTCGATCTCGAGGACGCCTGCGCGCCGCTGGAGAAGGAGGGCGCCCGGCTCAAGATCGTCGAGGCGCTCAACGAGGGCGACTGGACCGGCAAGACCCGCACCGTGCGCGTCAACGACCTGACGACGCATTGGACCTACCGTGACGTGATCACCGTGGTCGAGGGCGCCGGCGCGAACCTGGACTGCATCATGCTTCCCAAGGTCCAGGACGCCGGGCAGGTGCTCTGGCTGGACCTGCTGCTGACCCAGATCGAGAAGACGATGGGGCTCGAGGTCGGCCGGATCGGCATCGAGGCGCAGATCGAGAACGCCCGCGGCCTGGTGAACGTGGACGCCATCGCCGGCGCCTCGCCCCGGATCGAGGCGATCATCTTCGGGCCGGCCGACTTCATGGCCTCGATCAACATGAAGTCCCTGGTGGTCGGGGAGCAGCCGACCGGCTACGACGTGGGCGACGCCTACCACTACATCCTGATGCGGATCCTGATGGCCGCCCGCGCCCATGACGTGCAGGCGATCGACGGGCCCTACCTGCAGGTGCGCAACGTCGAGGGCTTCCGCACGGTGGCCGGGCGCTCGGCCGCGCTGGGCTTCGACGGCAAGTGGGTGCTGCACCCGGACCAGATCGCGGTGGCGAACGAGGTCTACGCGCCGACCCAGGAGGACTACGACCACGCCGAGCTCATCCTGGACGCGTACGAGTACTGCACCTCCGAGGCCGGCGGGAAGAAGGGCTCGGCGATGCTCGGCGACGAGATGATCGACGAGGCCAGCCGGAAGATGGCGCTGGTGATCGCGGGCAAGGGCCGCGCGGCCGGCTACAGCCGGACCGGCAGGTTCGAGCCGCCGCAGGACTGAGCCGGGGCGCGGCTGGACCGGAGCGGGCGGCACCGGCGGCCGCCCGCGCCCCGGCGTGCCCGGACGCGGCCGGGCAAGGGCGGGTGGTGGGAGCGAAAGCGCGAAATCGTGGGGCGAAGCACCCTTTCCAGGCTCGCGCGGGCTGGGGATACTGGCCGGTAACAACTTCTGACCCGCACCCGATCCGGGGCGGGAGCATCGACAAGGGAGCCGTACGCATGGCACGCCTGGCCAAGACCGAGGGTCTGACCGAGATCCAACAGGAGATCCTGGGGACCGTGCGCACCTTCGTGGAGCGCGAGATCATCCCGGTCGCCACGGAGCTCGAGCACGCCGACGAGTACCCGACCGAGATCGTCAAGGGGATGGCCGAGCTCGGCCTGTTCGGGCTGATGATCCCGGAGGAGTTCGGCGGGCTCGGCGAGTCGCTGCTGACCTACGCCCTGGTGGTGGAGGAGATCGCCCGCGGCTGGATGTCGGTGTCGGGGATCCTCAACACCCACTTCATCGTCGCGTACATGATCAAGCAGCACGGCACGCCGGAGCAGCAGGCGGCGTTCCTGCCGGAGATGGCCGAGGGGCGGGTGCGCGCGGCGTTCTCCATGTCCGAGCCCGGGCTGGGCTCGGACGTCGCCGCGATAACCACCAAGGGGGTGCGCGACGGTTCCGACTATCTGATCACCGGTCAGAAGATGTGGCTGACCAACGGCGGCACCAGCAACCTGGTCGCGCTGCTGGCCCGCACCGACGAGGGCGCGGACACGCCGTACAAGAACCTCACCACCTTCCTGGTGGAGAAGGAGCCGGGCTTCGGCGAGGTCCGGCCCGGGCTGACCGTGCCCGGCAAGATCCAGAAGATGGGCTACAAGGGCGTCGACACCACCGAGCTCGTGCTCGACGACGTGCGGGTGCCGGCGGACCGCGTGCTCGGCGGCACGCCCGGCCGCGGCTTCGCGCACATGATGGACGGGGTCGAGGTCGGCCGGGTGAACGTGGCGGCGCGGGCGTGCGGGATCGCGTTGCGGGCCTTCGAGCTCGGCATCGCCTACGCCCAGCAGCGTTCCGCCTTCGGCAAGCCGATCGCCCAGCACCAGGCGATCCAGTTCAAGCTGGCCGACATGGCGGTCAAGGTCGAGGCCGCGCACCAGATGATGGTGCGCGCCGCGCGGACCAAGGACGCCGGACAGCGCAACGACCTCGAGGCGGGTATGGCCAAGTACCTCGCGGCCGAGTACTGCAAGGAGGTCGTCGAGGACTCCTTCCGCATCCACGGCGGCTACGGCTACTCCAAGGAGTACGAGATCGAACGGCTCTACCGCGAGGCGCCGATGCTGCTGATCGGCGAGGGCACGGCCGAGATCCAGCGGATGATCATCGGGCGCCGGCTGCTGGAGGAGTACAAGCTGCGCTGAGGTTCCGGCCGGGTGTCAGCACCCGGGTGTCAGGGTTTGTCGGTGGCCGGGGTTAGCCTGGATCCGTGAGCGTCCCGCCGCGCGTGCCCGGGCGCCTGGTCGGCGTGGCCGGGCTGGCCACCCACGTCGTGGCCGAGCCCGGGCCGGGGTCCGGTGCCCGCCCCCCGGTGCTGCTCAGCTCCGGCCTCGGCGGCGGCTGGTACGACTGGAAGCTGGTGCTGCCGCGACTGGCCGAGCACGCGCCCGCGCTCTGCTTCGACCGCCCGGGCCTGGGCTGGTCCGAGCCCTCGCGCCTCGGGCCGACGCTGGCCGGGGAGGCCGAGCGCATCAAGGCCCTGCTGACCACGCCCGGGGTGCTCGCGCCCGGCGCCGCGCCCGTCGGTCCGGCGGTGGTGGTCGGGTTCTCGCTCTCGGGCTTCCACGTCGAGGCCTTCGCGCGGCTGCATCCGGAGCTGGTGGCCGGCATGGTGCTGATCGACGGGTCGGCCGAGCCGGAGCCCGCGGCTCCGCCGACGCCGGAGCAGGCCGCCCGTTCGCTGGAGCTGTGGCAGACGGTCGGTCAGTTCGCCGCGCGCACCGGCGCCGCCGCGCTCGGTACGCCGCTGATGCGCGCGCTCGCGGTGCGGGCCACCCGGCTCGGCGGAGCAGACCTCGCCGATGCCGCGGAGGTGTCCGCCGCCGGAGCGTCCGGCCGCGTGTTCACGGCCGGACTGCTGGAGAACGCGACGTACCACGCGCTGGCCGCCCAGCTGCTCGAGCTGCGCTGCGAACGCCCGTTCCCGCAGGAGCTGCCGCTGCGGGTGATCGCCGCGTACGGCGTCTCCCCGGTGGCCCGGCTGCTGCCCTTCGCCGGCGGCTCGCTGAGACGGCGGCGCGAGCAGTGGCGTGCCCGCCAGCAGCAGTTGACGCGGATGTCCGCGCACGGAAAGCTGATCGAGCTCGAAGACAGCGCGCATTTCGTGCCGTACGACCGCCCGGACGCGATCGTCGAGGCCGTGGCCGAGGTTTGGGCTCAGCTCGTCTAGACTTCGTCCGGCCGAACCCTTTTCCCGCCTGCCCGGAGCACCTGACGCGCACCGGGCGGATAGGGCAGGATGGGCGGCGACGACCGCCCCCGCGCGGCAAGGATCAGGGAGGGCCAGGAGACTCCGATGGCAACGTATTACGTGATCGCCCGGATGGACGGAACCCGGCAGATCGGACCGGACCGGCAGGTGGTCGACCTGGCCGCGGCCCTTGAGCGCGGCATCACCACGTTCCTGACCGAGCCGGCCGACGCGGCCGAGGCGTCCGGCGAGCCGTACGGGCTGCTGCTGCACCCCGAGCCCGCGCAGACCGGCCTCGGCATCGCCGATGACATGACCCTGACACTGGGGGTGGACGGCGCGTTCCGGCTCTTCCAGCTCCAGGCCGTGCCCGCGCCGGAGCACTTCGTGCCGGCCTCCTCGGTCGGCGCGCAGGCCATCGTCACCCGCGAGTTCCTGGCCATCGCCGAGGTGCCGTCCTGGTGGGCGTACGGGCCGAACGGCCGGCGGGTGCTCGGACTGCTGTTCGCGCTCGGCAACCTGACCCGGGATCAGCTCGACCGGATCGGCAAGCGGATCGACAGCGCCGGGCTGAGCTTCGCCCGGCACAAGTTCGACGCGCTGGCCGCCGCCGACTCCGCGATCAACGCCTCCGGCCGGGCCGGCGCCGCCCGGCTCGCCCGCGGCTACGCCCGCGCGGCCACGTACGGCACCTGGGAGAAGGACTCGGCGCTCAGCCACGCCGCGTCGGCCGCGGGCGACCTGGCCTACGTGCTGACCGTGGGCGACCTGATCGAAGAGGACTACCCCGACCACCTCGCCAGCTGGCTCGCGCCGGAGATCGCCGACGTCGGCTTCGCCGGCGACCCGCTGGACTACCCGAAGCCGGGGCAGCCGGAGTTCGAGCCAGAGCCGGTGGAGCAGGACGCCTAGGGCGCGTTTGAGAAGTATCGCCGGGGCCACGGCGTCTGACGCGTGCGCTCGCTGTGTTGCCGGAGCGGTTACAGACGAGGCGAGTATGCGCCCGCCCCGGCGCCTTGCGAGCGCACGCGTCAGACGCCGTGGCCTGATCCGACGCTACTTCTCAAACGCGCCCTAGATCTGGACCTCGCAGAGGCCCTGGGACCACGGCGGCGCCCGCGCCGGATCGGCGCGGGCTGTGAGGCAAGGCACCCTACCGGTCGGTAACAAGTTGCGGCAGGATGGTCGGCACGCAACGTTCCCACCCTTCAGGAGCTGACCCATGCAGTTCGGCCGCTACTTCGAAGAGTTCGACATCGGCGCGGTCTACAAGCACTGGCCCGGCAAGACCGTCACCGAGTACGACGACCACCTGTTCTGCCTGCTCACCATGAACCACCACCCGCTGCACCTCGACGCGCACTACGCCGAGACCGCGACGGAGTTCGGCCGGAACGTGGTGGTGGGCAACTACATCTACTCGTTGCTGCTCGGCATGTCCGTGCCCGACGTGTCCGGCAAGGCCATCGCCAACCTCGAGGTCGAGTCGCTGCGGCACGTCGCGCCGACCTTCCACGGGGACACGATCTACGGCGAGACCACGGTGCTGGACAAGACCGAGTCGAAGTCCAAGCCGGACCGCGGCGTCGTCCAGGTCGAGACCAGGGGCCTGAATCAGGACGGCGTGATCGTGTGCGTCTTCCGCCGCAAGGTCATGGTGCCCAAGCGTCCCGAGGACCCGGCCGCGGCCGAGCCCCGCCCGCGGGCGCAGGGCGCGGCGTAACGCGGCCGCTCGGCCTCTCCCGAGTGACGACCGCTTGACGCCGACGCCCTAAACGGGAGACCGTTCGTATCATGAAGGCCGAGCCGAGTTGCCCACGGTGCGGGAGTCGCGTACGCGCTCCCGGCGATCCGTCGGCCCACCTGCCGGTGGTGCCGGAGTCGCTGGTCGGCTCGGTGCCGGACACCGTCCCGGAGAACCTCGCGTCGCTGCCCGCGGCCGCGCTGCCGATCGCGCCCGGGTCCGCGGTGGACCTGTGGCACTGCGAGCTGCACGGCGCGGTGCACCCGGTGCAGCCGGTGCTCGCGCCCGACGCCGAGTCGCTCGCCGGCGTGGTCGCGCACTCCCAGGTCCCGCTGTGGCTGCCCTGGCCGCTCGCCAGCGGCTGGCGCTTCGGCGGCCTGGCCTATGTCGGCGACCGCACGGACGGGGCCAGGGCCACGGTGGTGGCCGCCTCCGGACCGTCCCCGTTCGGCGGCGAGGGCGACCTGCTGCTGATCGCCGAGGAGATGGGCATCGGCATCGGCGCCCGCTTCGCCGGCCTGCCCGGCCCCGATCCGGGCCCGATCTTCGAGGACACCGCGGCGCACGCCAAGGTCTACGCGGCCGGCCGGCCCACCCCGATGTGGGCCGTGCCCGGCACCGGCGACCGCGCCGTGTTCGTCGGCGAGGCGCGCGGCATGTGGCTGTGGATGGTGCTCTGGCCGTCGATCGACGGCACCCTGCTCTACGACGAGGTGGTGCTCACCGACCTGCGCGACGCCGCCGCGGAGCTCGCGCACCTGCCGATGGGCACGCTCTCGCCGCGCTTCTTCGGGTAGCCGAGGTCTGCGGGGGTCTGCTCGCGCAGTCCCCACCCCGTCCCCGCGCTGCCCCGGCTCCGGGCCGAAGTGGGCCGGGCGAAGGTGCGAGCCGACGGTCCCGCCCTGCCCCGGCTCCGGGCCGAAGTGGGCCGCCGGAGGTGAGAGCCGACGGTCCCGCCCTGCCCCGGCTCCGGGCCGAAGTGGGCCGCCGGAGGTGAGAGCCGACGGCGGGCCCGGTAGCCTGGCCGAATGCGGATCGATCTGCACACCCACAGCAGTTGCTCGGACGGCACTGACACCCCGTCCGAACTGGTCGCGAACGCGGCCGCGGCCGGCCTCGACGTGATCGCGCTGACCGACCACGACACCACGGCCGGCTGGGACGCCGCGGTCACCGCGGGGGAGCGGCACGGGGTGCGGGTGGTGCCCGGGGCGGAGATCTCCTGCCGCTTCGGCGGGCCCGGCGGCATCCAGGTCCACCTGCTCGCGTACGGATTCGACCGAGGCGCCCCGGAGTTCGCGGCCGAGCGGGCGAAACTGCGCGACGACCGGGAGCATCGCGCGGAGCTGATCACTGAGCGCTGCCGCGAGCTCGGCGCGCCGATCACCTGGGAGCAGGTGCAGCGGATCGCCCGCGGCGCCTCGATCGGGCGCCCGCACGTGGCCAGCGCGCTGGTCGAGGCGGGTGTGGTGCCGAGCGTGGACGCGGCCTTCTCCAGCCTGTGGCTGGCCGACGGCGGCCGCGCCTACGTGGAGAAGTACGCCCTCGAACCCGTGCACGCGATCCGGCTGGTGCGCGACGCCGGCGGCAAGACGGTCTTCGCCCACCCGGCGGCGGCCAAGCGCGGGCGGATCGTGACGGACGAGCAGATCGCCATGCTCGGCGACGCCGGCCTGCACGGCCTCGAGGCGGACCACCCGGACCACGACGAGCCCACCCGGCAGCGGGTGCGGGCGCTGGCGAAGTCGCTGAACATGGTGGCGACCGGATCCAGCGACTACCACGGCACCCGCAAGACCGTGGTGCTCGGGCAGTGCACCACGGACCCGGAAGCCTTCGCCGCGCTGCTGCCCGAGTACGCCTGAAGGTCGAAGAACCCTCCTCGATGAATGTCACCCTCTTCGGCACCAGCTTCGTCACGCTGCTGGTGATCATGGATCCGCCCGGCACGGTGCCGGTCTTCCTCGGACTGACCTCCGGCCGCTCCAAGCGGGACCGGCGCAAGCTGGCGCTGCAGGCCTCCGTCGTCTCCTTCGGCGTGATCAGCTGCTTCGCTGCGTTCGGGCACCAGATTCTGAACTACCTGGGCATCACCGTGTCCGCGCTGGAGGGGTCGGGCGGCCTGCTGCTCCTGCTGGTCGCGCTGGAGCTGCTGACCGGGCGCGCGGACGAGCCGAGCGAGGCGGCGGACGTGAACGTGGCGCTGGTGCCGCTGGGCACGCCGCTGCTGGCCGGCCCGGGCGCGATCGTCGCGGTGATCCTGTTCGTGCAGCAGATCCACGGCGCCAGCGACTTCCTGGCGGTGGGCGCCGCGATCGTGGCCACGCACCTGGTGATCTGGCTGACGATGCGTTACTCGGTGCTGGTCATCCGGGTCATCAAGGAGTCCGGCGTCACGCTGGTGACCCGGATCGCGGGTCTGCTGCTGGCGGCCATCGCGGTGCAGATGGTGGCCGACGCGGTGCACTCCTACCTGCTCGCCTGGCACTTCGGGCATCAGTGAGCTGCCGGGCGGCGCATGCTGCCCGGGACGCGCCAGGGGTAAGGGTTCGTACCACCTGGCCGCCGTACGGCCGCGCCGCATAGGATTCCGGCATGGCGATGGACGAGCAGCCCGCGAAGCGCCGGGCGGAGATGGACCTGCGCGCCTCCGACACGGACCGCGATCATGTCGCCGAACGGCTGCGGGCAGCCGCCGGACACGGGCGGATCAGCCTGGACGAGCTTGAGGAACGGCTCGAGGCGGTCTACGCCGCGAAGACGTACGGCGAGCTGGTGCCGATCACCGCGGACCTGCCGCGGGACGCCGAGGCCGACGGGGTGGGCGCGCCGGTCGGCCGGGCCCTGCGGGTGTCCGAGCCGCAGGACGCGACGCCGCTGGTGGGCGGCGCGCCGGGATCGGTCCGGCGCAGCGCCATCGCCATCATGGCCGGGGCCAAGCGGGCCGGCGCCTGGGTGCTGCCGAAGCGCTTCCGCGCGTTCGCGTTCTGGGGCGGGGTCGTCATCGACCTGCGCGAGGCCCGGTACGAGCACGCCGAATCCGTGATCACGGCCACCGCGATCATGGGCGGGGTGCAGATCATCGCACCCGAGAACGTGTACGTGGACGTCACCGGCATCGGCATCATGGGCGGCTTCGGCGAGAACCGGTCGAACGGGGTCGGCCGGGCGAACGCGCCGGTCGTGCGGGTCCAGGGCTTCGCGTTCTGGGGCGGCGTGATGGTCCAGCACGTCGAGGCGGAGCAGGGCGGCCGGGGCGGGCGAGCGCTCGAGGGCTGAAAGTGACGGAAGAATTCCGATGCGGGCGGACGAAGCGGTCCGCTACCTTGCCCGCAAATGGAGAATAAGCAGTTAGTCAAGAATTCGAAGTTCCTCGCCCTCGTGCTGCGGCACGACCCGGGCAAGATCGGCGTGGAGCTCGACGAGGCGGGCTGGGTGTCGGTGGACGTCCTGCTCGCCGCGATCAAGGCGCGCGGGCGGCAGTTCGACCGCGGCGAGCTCGACCAGGTGGTCGCGCAGAACGACAAGAAGCGGTTCGAGTTCGATGAGACCGGCACCAGGATCCGCGCCAGCCAGGGCCACAGCGTCCCGGTGGACCTCGGATATGTGCCGATCGAGCCGCCGGAAGCGCTCTACCACGGCACCGCGACGCGCTTTCTGGAGAGCATCTTCGGCGAGGGTCTCAGGCCGGGAAGCCGGCACCACGTCCACCTTTCCACCGATGCCGAGACGGCGGTCAAGGTCGGCACCCGGCACGGCAAGCCGGCGGTGCTCGTCGTGGCCGCCGCGCGCATGCTCGCAGACGGCCACGAGTTCTTCCGCAGCACCAACGGCGTGTGGCTCACTGAGCAAGTGCCGGCCGAGTATCTCAGTAGGCTGCCGGGTTGATCACCGGTGGGCGCTCGCCAGCAGGTCACCGGCGGCGTCGTAGGTCCTGATCTTGGTGATCTTGGTGATCTCGGTACCCGGCGGGAACACATCGACGTAGTAGACGATCGGGCCGACGTTCAGGAGTTCCGACGTCACAGTCGTACCGTCGGCAAGCGTCAGCACGACCTTTTTCACGGCTGGGTTCAGCGGAGCCTCGACGATCACGTCCGTGTTCGGACCGCCCGACTGCGTCAGGGTCGGGAGGGCGACCGTCTGAGCCGACGGAATCGACTGCGTGTCATAGCAGACGTGTCCGCCCGAATAGTTCGGAAGCATCGTGAATGCGTAGCATTCCCCGAACGGCCCGTACCAAGCCGAGAAGCTCCACGCCGTTCCGTCGAGGGAACCGTGGGTCGTGCCGCTCCCGAGAGCGGATGACGTCGGCTGCCGCCCCTGCGGATACCACATGCCGATGCTCGGGAGACCGTTGCCGTTGAACGGGATCGAGTAGCCGAGTTCTGTGCCCGAGTCGGTGTACACCTTGATCGTGTCGATGCCGACGCCCAACGGAAAGACGAAGGCGACGAAGCGCTGGGGTGCCGATGTCGTATCCGAAGCCGAGATCACGGTCGGAACGGTGACGGTCTCGCCGTCCTCGAGTGCGAGCACCAGTCGGTTCACCGTGGCGGGCACCTCGCCGGAATAGAAGCCGAAACTCTCGGTGTAGTTCCCATACGGCTGTTCGTAGCCCGTGATCTCCGACAGCGGGTCGGAGAGTGCGGGCGGCTTCACGGGCGTCGTGTCATCGGTGATGTTTGGATCGGCGGGATTGTTCGGATCGGCGGGATCCGGGCTGCCGGGGCCGAGGTGGTCGAGGAAGGTCCCGCCGCCGTCCTTGCCCTCGCCGGGCTGGTAGCCGATCGTCCAGGCGACCCCGTCCACCGTGCCGGAACCGATCACGCCACGCGCCTCGTCCTGCGCGGCCGAGTCGACCTTGACGCTGTGCTTGACCGGCTTCGACGGCGTGTCCGGGTGGACGGACGGGGCGGTCTGGCCGACCAGTACGTGCCCGAGCACGCCCGCCGCCAGCGCGAAGACGACCACCGAGGCGGCGCCCATGGTCCACGTCCGCCGGCGGTGGTGCCGGATACCGCGGCCCTCAGCGAGAATCGCCTCCATCGGCACCATGCTCGGCACGAAGTCACCGAGGTCCTCATCGAGCTGTGTCCGCAGAGCCGCTTCGTCCTCGTCGTATTCGAACACGTTCACTTCGCTCCCCCTTCCAGCAGATGCGGGCTGGTGCGCAGCTTGGCCAGCGCGACCGAGGTCTGGCTCTTCACGGTGCCGACGGAACACCCGAGCACGGCCGCGGTCTGCGCCTCGCTCAGATCGCCGAAATAGCGCAGCAGCACTGCCGCGCGCTGCTTGGGCGGCAGGTCCATCAGGGCCGCTCGCAGTACCGTGCGGCGCTCCGAGGCCTCGATCTCGTCCGCCGAGCCGGGCGTGTCGGCCGACGAGGCGTGCTCGACCGCCGGCGCGTCGCCGACGAAGTGCTCGAGGACCCGCCGCTTGCGGAACCGGCCGTTGTTGGCGTTGACCAGGATCCGGTAGACGTAGGCGTCCCGGTCCTCCACGCGGCTCACCCGCGACCAGGACGCGTACACGTTGGCCAACGTGGTCTGCGCCAGGTCCTCGGCCAGCCCGCGGTCGCCGGTGAGCCCGTAGGCCAGGCGCACCAGCGACGGCCAGCGTGCGGCCATGAATTGTCGGAAGTCTTCTTCCTTGGCGTCGTTCACGCATCACCCTCCCTCGACGCATAAGAGAACCGAGGCGGGGAGAAAGGTTGGGTCGGCCTAACGGAATGCGTCCGCGCCGGTCAGTGCCTTGCCGATGACGAGCTGGTGCATTTCCGGGGTGCCCTCGTAGGTGAGCACCGACTCCAGGTTCGCGGCGTGGCGCATGACCGGGTACTCGTAGCTGATGCCGTTGGCGCCGAGGATGGTGCGGGCGGTGTGGGCGATGGCGAGGGCTTCGCGGACGCTGTTGAGCTTGCCGTAGCTGACCTGCTCGGGACGCAGCGTGCCCGCGTCCATCCGGCGGCCGAGATGCAGGGCGAGCAGCAGGCCCTTGTTGAGCTCCAGGGACATGTCGGCGAGCTTCGCCTGGGTCAGCTGGAATCCGGCGAGGGGGCGGCCGAACTGCTCCCGCGTCATGCTGTAGCCGCGCGCGGCTTCGACGCACGAGCGCGCGGCGCCCAGCGCGCCCCAGACGATGCCGTAGCGCGCCTGGTTGAGGCAGGAGAGCGGCCCGCGCAGGCCGACCACCTCGGGCAGCGCGGCGTCGCCGGGCAGCCGGACGTCCTCGAGCACGAGCTCGCTGGTCACGGAGGCGCGCAGGGAGCCCTTGTGCTTGATCTCGGGCGCGGAGAAGCCCGGCGCGTCCGTCGGCACCACGAAGCCGCGCACGCCGTCCTCGGTCTGCGCCCAGACGATCGCGACGCCGGCCACGGAACCGTTGGTGATCCACATCTTCCGGCCGCGCAGCACCCAGTCGGCGCCGTCGCGCTTGGCCGAGCTGCGCATCGAGGCCGGGTCGGAGCCGTGGTCCGGCTCGGTCAGGCCGAAGCAGCCGATCACCTCGCCCGCGGCCATCGCGGGCAGCCAGTGCTCTTTCTGTTCGGCCGAGCCCCAGCGGTGGATGGCGTACATCGCGAGCGAGCCCTGCACCGAGACCAGCGAGCGCAGGCCGGAGTCCGCCGCCTCGAGCTCGACGCAGGCCAGGCCGTACTGCACCGCGGACGCGCCGGCGCAGCCGTAGCCCTCCAGGTGCATGCCGAGCGCGCCGATCCGGCCGAGCTCGCGGGCCAGCTCGCGCACCGTCGGCAGCTCGCCGTCCTCGAACCACTGCGCGATGTGCGGCAGGACGCGCTCGGCGCACCAGTCGCGCACGGTGTCGCGGATCGCGAGATCCTCCGGGCTCAGCAGGTCGTCGATGCCGAGCGGGTCGCGGGGGTCGAAGGAGGCAGACATGGCGATCGGTCCTCGTCGTCGGGGCGGTGCCGCGGCCGCCCGGGGTTCGCCCGGCGTCCGCGCCTGTCCGCCTAAGCTACCGCCCCCGCCGCATGCTGGAATTCGATGGCACGGCTTGATCGCCCCGGGTTAGGGTCGAATGTTCAGACCTGGGGAGGATCACCGCACATGACCGCAACCGCCTTAGCGCCTATAGCCGCACCCCGCCGGGCGCTCGAGCGTATGGGCCAGGCACTGGGCAAACGGGACTTCCGGATCTGGTTCTTCAGCCAGCTCCTGTCCTCCTCCGGCGGTCTGGCGCAGGCCGTCGCGCTGTCCTGGCTGATCCTGCAGTCGACCGGCAACGCGGTCTGGCTCACCGCGAGCACGGCGTGCACGTTCGGGCCGACGCTGCTGCTCGGCCCCTGGGCCGGCGCTCTGGTGGACCGGCACGACCGGCGCAAGCTGCTGCTGATCACCCAGGCGGTGCTGCTCGCCGTCGGCCTCGGCTTCAGCCTGTGCTCCTTCCTCGGGCTGCTGCCGCTGTGGGTGATGCTCGTCCTGACGGCCTGTTCCGGGCTGGTCAACACGGTGGACGCGCCGGCCCGGCAGGTGTTCGTGGTCGACCTGGTCGGCAAGGACTCGGTGGCCAGCGCGGTGGGGCTGTGGGAGGTCGCGCTCAACGCCTCCCGGGTGCTCGGGCCGGGCGTGGCCGGCGCGCTGCTCGCGCTGAGCGGGCCGACGCTCTGCTTCCTCGTCAATGGCTTGTCTTTCGTCGCGCCGCTGCTGGTGCTGCTGCGGCTGAAGCCGGCGGACTCGGACGCGCCGCTCGATGCGTCGCACGACGCATCGAACCCGCCGCGCCGGCAGCCGATCCGGGCGCGGGAGGGGCTGGCCTACGCCCGGCGCTCGCCGCTCATCAGGGCCCTGCTGCCGATGAGCGCCGCCAGCGGCCTGATCTTCTCGATGGGCCTGTCCCTGCCCACGCTGGCGAGCCGGGCCTTGCACCTCGGCGGGGGCGGCTACGGCGCGTTGATGGCCGCGTTCGGCATCGGCGGCCTGCCCGGAGCGCTGCTGGCGGCTTCGGCGCCGGTGCCGACCCCGGTGCGGGTGCGCCGGCTGGCGCTGGCGACGGCCGTGGCGATCCTGGGCACGGCCTGGGCGCCGTACCGCCCGCTCGCCTTCGTCGGCATGGCGGCGGTGGGCCTGACCTCGATCTGGTTCATCGCCAGCGCGAACACGCTCGCGCAGCTGCGGTCCGACCCGACCATGCGCGGCCGCGTGATGTCGTTGTGGGGCATGGCCATGACCGGCACGCTGCCGCTGACCGGCCTCGTGGTCACCTCCATCGGCCAGCACGTCGGTGCGCGCTGGGGCTTCAGCGTCTCCGCCATCGCGCTCTCCGCGGCCGTCCTGGCGGGATGGCGGGCGCTGGGCGGCGATACAGCCTCGACCCCGTGAAAATTACTCGGCCCCACCGACCCGCCGCGCTCGTCCACCCGCACTCGGGTGGCGGCGCGGCGGGTTCTTGTTGACCGCGTTCGCCGACGGTTCTACCTTCCCGATCGAAACTTTCCCGACATTACTGCGGAAAGTTTTCTTTCTCTCCGGTTCAAGGAGGAACCCTCGTGTCGATCAGAAGGACCGGCCTGCTCCGGTCTCCCCGCACAGCCCTGGCCTCGGGCCTGGCGCTCCTCGCCGGCGTCGTCGTGCCCGTCACCTTCGCCGCGTCCCCGGCCGCGGCGGCCAGCGCGGTCTCGGTGACGGTGAACGCCGGTACCGGCCTCGCCACGGTGCCGGCCGGCGGCGTCGGGCTGAACACCGCCGTGTACGACGGCAACATGAACGACTCGGCCGCGGCCGGCCTGATCAAGGCCGCCGGAATCAATGCCCTGCGTTACCCGGGCGGTTCGTACGCCGACATCTACAACTGGCAGACGAACGTGGCGCAGGGCGGCTACGACGCGCCGAACACGAGCTTCGCCAACTTCATGACCACCGCGCAGGCGGCCGGGACCAGCCCGATCATCACGACGAACTACGGCACTGGTACGGCGGCGTTGGCCGCGGCGTGGGTGCAGAACGCGGATGTGACCAACAACTACAACATCAAGTACTGGGAAGTCGGCAACGAGGTCTACGGCAACGGGACCTATGGCGCGAACTGGGAGGCCGACAGCCACTGCACCACGGCGGCGTCGGGCGGTGCGGTGACGATCGGCAGCGAGCCGAATCAGACCTACAACTGCGGGCCGAGTGTGTACGCGAGCAACCTGCTCGGCTACATCTCGGCGATGAAGGCGGTCGACTCGAACATCCACGTCTGCGCGGTGCTGACCACGCCCGGGTTCTGGCCGGACGGCGTGACGAACTCGACGACCAGCCCGCTGCCGTGGAACCAGACCGTGCTCAAGGCGCTCGGTTCGAAGACGGACTGCGTCATCGTGCACTACTACCCGGCCTACTCCGGCATGACGACGGCGCAGATGTTGGCCACCACCACCGACATCTCCGGCATCGTCAGCAGCCTGAAGACGGAGGTCACCCAGTACGCCGGCGTGAACGCGGCGAACGTGCCGATCATCGTGACGGAGACCAACAACACGATCGACACCGACACCCAACCGGCCGCCCTCTTCAGCGCGGACATGTACATGTCATGGCTCGAAGACGGCGTTGCCAACGTCGATTGGTGGGACCAGCACAACGGTCCGGGCACGCCCAGCACGGTCGACGGCGCCCAGGACTACGGCGACTACGGCATGTTCTCCAGCGGCAGCAACGGCAGCGGCGTCACCGAGCCCGCGCTCGACACCCCGTTCGCGTCGTACTACGGCGTGCAGATCCTGACGAAGCTGATCGCCAGCGGAGACCAGATGGTCAACTCCAGCTCCGGCAACGCACTTGTGCGCGTGCACGCGGTACGCAAGGCGAACGGCACGCTCAGCGTCCTGATCGACAACGAGGACCCGACGAATTCGTACACGGTGAACCTGGGATACAACGGCTACACGCCATCCGGCACCACGACCGTCTATACGTTGGGCAACAACGCCAAATCGATCACTTCGGGGACGCAGAGCTCTGCGTCGTCCGTCACGGTGGCTCCGTACACGCTCACCGTGCTCCAGATCCCCGGCAGCGGCAGCACCGTCGCCGCGGCGCCCAGCGCACCGGGCCAGCCGAGTGTCTCCAACCTGAGCTCGAGCACGTCGAGCAACACCTCCGGCACGGCGACGCTGAGCTGGCCGGCCTCGACCGCCGGCACGTACCCGGTCGCCAAGTACCAGGTCTACCAGGTCGGCAGCACCGGCACGAGCACCCTCGTGGCGAGTCCGACCACCACCAGCCTGAGTCTCAGCGGCCTGACGATCGGTCAGAGTTACAGCTACTACGTGACGGCCGTCGACTCGCAAGGCAATCCGTCGCTCCCGTCGGCCACCGAGACCTTCACCGTGCCGCCCCCGGCGAACGCCACCTGCGCGGTCCACTACGCCATCACGAACTCCTGGACCGGCGGGTTCGGCGCCACGATCACCTTGACCAACAAGGGCACCACGGCCATCAACCCGTGGACTCTGACCTTCACCTGGCCGAACGCCGGTGAGGGCATCCAGTCCGGCTGGGACGGCACCTGGACCCAGTCCGGCCTGAACGTCACCGTCGTCAGCGAAAGCTGGAACTCCACCATCGCGGCCAACGGCGGCACCGTCAGCCTCGGCTTCAACGGCACCGACACCGGCCAGGACGGCGCTCCGGCCGCCTTCTGGATCAACGGCAGCATCTGCGCGAACAACTGAGAGCGAGCTGCGGTGTCCTTCCCGCGCGTCCCACCGGGCGCGCGGGAAGGGCCGCGGCACGCTCCGGCGCGCGGTCAAAGCGCCGATTCGGTACGGATTTCATCGGGTATGCCGGGGAACATGCCCATTACGGACGGAAACGCGAACCCGGCCGACGTCTCCGGCGCGCGGCGGCGCTGGGGGAAGGCCGTGGTGATCGGCGGCGGATTCGCCGGCCTCGTCACGGCGAGGGTGCTCACCGACTTCTTCGTCGAAGTAGTGATCCTCGAACAGGATGAGCTGGACGAGAACGCAGGCGTCCATCCGGATGTGCCGCAAGGAAAACACGCGCACGGCATGCTCGCGCGTGGCGGCCAGATCCTGGAGCGCCTGTTTCCCGGACTGCGCGCCGAACTCGAGGCCGCCGGAGCTCCCGTGTTCGACTACGGCGAATACGTCCACTTCCTTCTTCCCGAGGGCTACGCGCCGCGCGTGCACACGGGAGTGCCGCTGCAGACGTTCACCCGCGACGAGCTCGAACGCGTCATCCGCCGCAGGGTGCGAGCCCTGCCGCAGATCACGCTGGTCGACGGGGTGCGCTGTCTCGGACTGGCCGCCAAGGCGGACGGCCACGTCACCGGCGTGCTGCACAGCCTGGACGACGTCGTCGACGCAGAGTTCGTCGTCGACGCCTCCGGCCGATCGAGCGTGCTGACCGAATGGCTGGCCAGACTGCACGTCGAGGTGCCGCCGAAGCGCGTGGTCAAGGCGCGGGTCAGCTACACCTCGGTCGGCTTCGAGCGCTCGGACCGTGACGAGGTGGACTTCACCCTCGCCTACCAGATGACGATCGCGCCGGACGTCGCGCGCGGGGGCGTCGTGCTCGCTGTGGAGAACGACCGCTGGCTGTGCTCGCTGGTCGGCTACGAGGAGAACGTCCCACCCGTAGACGACGAGGGATACCTCCAGTTCGCCCGCGGCCTGGACAATACGCATCTCTTCAAGCTGCTCGAACACCGCCGCGGCCAGGACGGCGTGCGCCGGTACACCCACCTGAACAACGAGTGGCGCCAGTTCCACCGCGTCCGGGCCTGGCCGGAGCGGCTGGTCGCCGTCGGCGACGCCGTCTGCGTGCTCAATCCGGTGTTCGGACAGGGCATGACGATGAGCGCCGTGCACGCCGAACTGCTGCACGAGATGCTCGCCGCGCGGGCGGAGGCCGGGGGCGGTCTCGACGGTCTCGGCCGGTCCTTCCAAGCCCGGCTGGTCCGCGCCATCCGTCCCGCCTGGACGCTCTCGAGCGGCTCGGACCTGATGTGGGACTCGCGGCACCGGCCGCCCGCCTCCGCGAGGGTCGCGCACTGGTACAACCGCCGCCTGCTCGCCGCCGCGGTGCGGGAGCCGGAGATCTGGATCCGCTTCGTCCGCGTGGTCAACATGATCGCGCCCCCGGCGACGCTCTTCGCCCCCGGAGTGCTGGCCAAGGTCTTCGCCCGGACCGGGTAGCAGGGTCCTGCCGCGCGCTTTCCGCTCGTGAGAGAAGATGGGCGGACTCGTCTGAAAACGCGGAGCGCGCACCCGGAGGATTCGTGGACCGTCCCAGGCCGTCGTCCCAGCTCAGGCTGCTCAGCGACCGTCCCGTGACCACGCGGGCGACGGGCGACCTGCTCGACCGCTCGCTCGAGGCCGAGCGCCTGGCCGCGCTGCTGCACGACTCCCGCGAATCCGCGCCGTACGTCTTCGCCGTGTACGCGGACTGGGGGATGGGCAAAACCAGCCTGCTGCGGCTGACCGGGGAGCGGCTGTCCGAAACCGGGGACATCGAAGTGGTCTGGTTCAACGCCTGGCTCGCCACCGACGGCCGCGCGCTGGAGATGATCGTCAAGTCGGTGCTCGACCGGCTCGATCCGAACTCGCTGCGCCGGCTCGCGCGCAAGCTGTCCGCGGACTCGAAGAAGACCTCGTGGGCCAGGGTCCTGCTACGCGGGCTGGCCGGCAGCGTCCACATGCACCACCTCGTCGACGGCATCTGGGACCACCTCGCCGTCGACGCCCGGACCCGCGCCGACGCGGAATCCCTGTTCCGCTCGGCCGTCTCCGACTACGCCGGCGCGGACGGCTCCGGCACCCGGGAACGCACCATCGTCGTGTTCATCGACGACCTCGACCGCTGCTCGGCCGACACGATCCGCGAGCTCTCCGCCGCGCTCAAGCAGTACCTCGCCGTGCCCGGGTTGGTCTTCGTCCTGGGCTGCGACAGGTCCGTCGTCGAGGGCGCGATGAGGTTCGGCCCGACACAGCAATCGGCCGACGAGGCGAGCGGGCGCCGCTACCTGGAGAAGATCATCCAGGCCTCCTACGCCGTTCCCGCGCCCACCGACTCCCAGCTGGACAAGCTCATCGCCGGCTACGCCGATGCCGCCGGCGCAGCGAGTCTGTTCGGCGGCACGATGGTGGAGGCGGTCAAACTCCACACCGGCCGCAACCCCCGACGTATCAAGCAGCTGATGAACCGCCTGGTGGCCGAGTACCGGCTGGACCCCGACTGGCAGTCCCTCGGCGCCGAAGCCCTGTTCAGCGCGGCGATGCTGCAGGAGCTCTACCCGGAATTCCACCGCATGCTCGCCATGTCGGAGGACTTGGACCCGCTGGAGGAGTTCACCGGCTACCTCGCGGTGATGACGGCGGTCAAGGCGGCCGCAGCCGGCTTCGCGGACGCGACCACCGCGCTGCGCGAAGAGGCGGCGGAATGCCTGGAGCGCAACGGGATCCACCCCTCGGAGATGACTCCGGACAACCTGGCCGCGCTGGAGAGCGTCGTGCCGGAGAGCATCCCGCGGCTCGCGCACGACAAGGTCTTCACCGGATTGGTGAAGGCGCTCGTCGGCTCGGCCGCGGAGCGGGAAGTGCGGGCGAAGCTGCGGCGGCGGAAGCTGGCGGAGATCACGAAACCGCAGACGGCGGAGCCGCTGGAGAGCGAGTACGGGCGACCCGAGACACAGGATTTTCGAGGGTTGACGGTCTTGTGGCTCGGTCGGCCGGGCAACCCCGATGTGGTCGAACGCATGGCCCGCGGTGGTGCATCGGTGTTCGGCGTACCCGACCTGGACCGGGCACGGAACGAGATGATGCGCCGGCGAGTAAGTGTTCTTATCACCGGCCTCGCGCGAGAAGACTCGGGTGCGGGTGGCTTCGACGATATCGAGGCCCTGAGGAGCAGCGGATTTCGTGGCCAGGAGATCATCTACGCCGAATACGTCAGTCAGACCTGGCGTGCGCGGGCGGACGAGATCGGCGTGCCGATCACGAGTGACCCCGAGGAACTGCTCGACCTCGTCGCGCGGGCGCGGTCGGTCCGACCTGTCGCGGCCCCGACGGAGCCTCCTGCGCCTACGCCCCGGGACCTCGTCGGCATGCGCGTGCTCTGGTTCGCCCCGTTCGACAACGTGCCACTGCGCGATCACCTCGTCGGCCGCGGCGCCGAAGTCTTCAGCGCCGCGAATCTCGAGGCGGCGACTCAACTCGTCCTTTCTCAACGCGTTAACGCTATCATCGCGGACCCTTTCCCGAAGTGGGAGGTTCTCAGCCTCCTGCCGAGTCTCCGTTCGGCGGATCCGGCTTCCGGCAAACCGCTTCCGGCGCTCATCCTCGCCCATCGCGTCACCCCGGAGCGGCACGCGCAAGCTACCGCGTCGGGCGTCGCGATCACCGAGGACACCGATGCCGCGACGCGGTGGCTGGCCGACCAGCGCGCCGAGCAGGTTCAGGAACTCCCCTCGGTCTCGCTCTCTTCGGACGAGCGCGACCGCGCGGTCGCCGATCTGCGCGCACTGGCGCGCGATGCGCAGCGGCGCTACGACCAGGACGATCTCGACTACGCCGAGGCGCGCTGGGACGCGGTGCAGACTCTCGCGTTCACGATCGGCGACAGCGACCAGGCGTTGCGGGCGCGGCTGATGAAGGCGCGCATCGCCCTGCGCAAGCGGCGCTACCCGTTGGCCATCCGACGTCTGAACGCGGCGCTGGACGAGCAGGCCTCGAAGCTCCTCGATGCCGAACTCATGACGCAGCTCTACACCGACCTCGCCGCCGCGTACGAGGCGATCGGCGAGGAGCGGCAGGCGGCTGACGCGCGGGCGATGGTCCCGCGCGGCCCGGATGTCTGAGCTCTGAAGCAGAGATCCCATGTATGGCCCGATCCAGGGCCCTGGTTCCGGAACTTCCCGGATGTATAGACGCGCTCGGCGTTTCCTGCTATCAACACATCCGATGTATCCGCACCCACGCGGATCGCAGGCGCAATGACGCGTGCAGGAGGACCAGTGCTCACTCGAACCAGACCACGACACCCCGTGCTCGGCGCGGGGCTCGGTGTCGCGCTGATCGCGGCGCTAGCCGTCGCCGGAGGGACCGGGACGGCCGCGGCCGCCACTTTGACGACCGCTTGGCAGAACGGCGCGTTCTCGATGAACATCGGAGGTGTGGTCAGTCGCTCGGACGTGGTGCTCGGCGCGGCCAACACCGCCGCCAGCCAGTCCATGCCGCTGGGCAACGGCTCGCTGGGGGTGGCCGCCTGGGCCGCCAACGGCTTCACCGCCCAGCTCAACCGCAGCGACACCATGCCCAACCGGCTCTCGCCCGGGCAGCTGAACATTCCGGGGCTGTCCGCGATGACCTCGGCCTCGAACTTCACCGGCCATCTCGACGTGTACAACGGGGTGCTCGACGAGTCGGGCGGCGGGATGACCCTGCAGGCATGGGTTCCGGCCGGCAAGGACGAGCTCGTCGTCGAGGTGACCGGCGCCGCCGCGAACGCCGCGGAGAGCGCCACGCTCAGCCTGTGGAGCGGACGGTCGCCGTCCACCTCGAGCTCCGGCGCGTACGCCGCGCTGGCGCAGACCTGGGTGGACAACAGCCAGACCGGCAACTCGGGCCAGACCTTCGGCGCCATGGCCGCGATCACCGCGGGCGGCGCGAACGTGACCGGCTCGGTGGTCAACTCGACCCAGGTCAAGGTGTCCTTCAACGCCTCGTCGACCGGCTCGTACTCGGTCGTCGTGGCCGCGCCGAAGTGGACCGGTGGCACCGCCACCTCCACGGCCAGCTCGCTGATCGGCTCGGACACGAGCACGGCCGCCTCGACGCTGCTGGCCACGCAGTCGTCCTGGTGGAACAACTACTGGGCCAATACCGGGCTGATCGAGGCGAACTCCTCCGACGGCTCGGCGCAGTACATGGAGAACCTCAGGACCCTGTATCTGTACGACGAAGCGGCCTCGATGAAGTCCGGCGCGTACCCGGGCAGCCAGGCCGGCGTGGCGGACATGTTCGCCTACGACGAGGACCAGCAGGACTGGTACCCGGCCGGGTACTGGCTGTGGAACCTGCGCGGCCAGATCGCGGCGAACCTGAGCTCCGGCGCCTTCGCGGACAACGTCCCGATCTTCAACATGTATCTCAATGACCTGCCGGCGATCGAGTCGTGGACCAGCGCGCAGATGGGCGGCAAAGCAGGGGCCTGCGTGCCGGAGACGATGCGGTTCAACGGCAACGGGTACTACAACGGCGGAAGCAACAGCTCGAACGCCTCGTGCGCGACCGCGTCGAGCCCGTCGTACAACGCCGAGGACATCACCAGCGGCGCCGAGCTCGCGCTGTGGATCTGGCAGCAGTACCTCGACACCGGCAGCACCAGCTTCCTGCAGACCTACTACCCGATCCTCGAGCAGACCGCGACCTTCCTGCTCGCGTGGCAGAGCGTCGGCTCGGACGGATTCCTGCACGCCACCGCCAACGCGCACGAGACGCAGTGGGCGGTGACCGATCCGACCACGGACCTGGTCGCGGACCAGGCGCTGTTCCCGGCGGTGGTCCAGGCCGCGACGATCCTGGGCACCGACTCCTCGCTGGTCTCGCAGCTGAAGACGGCCGAGAACGAGATCGAGCCGCTGCCCCGGGTGAGCACCTCGAACCTGTCCTCGCTGCTCAACGCGCAGCCCACCACCGCCTCCGCGGTCGCCTCGCTCGACGCTTCGGGCAACGACGCGATCGGCGATTCGTACCAGCCCTCTGCGACTCTCCGCAACGGCGAGAACATCGGGCTGGAGGCGGTCTGGCCGTGGGGCGTGATCGGCGACAGCACCACCGTCAACGGTGACAACCTGACGGCGCTGGCCAACCGCACCTACAACTCCAAGCCGAACACCGACTCGAACGACTGGACCTTCGACGCCGTCGACGCCGCGCGCCTCGACAACGGCTCGGCGGTCTCCTCCAACCTCGTCACCGAGACCGAGAAGTACCAGTACTACATCGACGGACTGGCGGCCTTCAGCCCGAGCTCCACGGACGAGCCGTACATCGAGCAGTCCTCGACCGTGGCGACGGCCTTGGACGAGGCGCTGGCCACCGACTACGACGGCACCATCCGCTTCGCTCCGGCCTGGCCCTCGGGCTGGGACGGATCGGGCACCGTCTACATCCGCGGCGGCTCCAAGGTCGACGTGCAGGTGGAGAGCGGCACGCTGGCCACGGCGGCGATCCAGGCGGGCACGACCGGCACGCTGAGCGTGCGCAACCCGTGGTCCGGCTCGCAGGCCGAGGTGGTCAACGGATCGACCGGCGCCGTCGTCGTCGCCGCGACCACGGCCGCGACGCTGAGCGTCCCGGTCACGGCGGGCAGCACGTATCTGGTGGAGCAGCCGGGCAACCTCACCACCTCGCTCGGCTTCGTGCAGGTCACCGGAACCCAGGCGACCACCTACAAGAAGCTCGGCGGCATCGCCCAGATCGGGCTGCCGGGCAACAGCGGCTCGGCGGAGGCTCCCTACGGCGGCACCGCGGCGACCGTGCCCGGCACCGTGCAGGCCGAGAACTACGACACCGGCGGCCAGGGCGTGGCCTACAGCGTCAGCTCGGTGAACGGCAGCGCCAACAGCTACCGCTCGGACGGCGTCGATCTGGAGGCCACCAGCGACACCAACGGCGGCGACGACCTCGGCTGGACCTCCGGCGGCCAGTGGTTCAAGTACACCGTCAAGGTGGCCACCGCGGGCACGTACACGCTCAACCTGCGCCTGGCCGCGCCCAACGCCGTCACCGACGGCCTGCACATCTCCAACAGCTCCGGCAGCAACCTCAGCGGCAACATCAACGTGCCTTCCACCGGCGGATATCAGACTTGGACGACAGTGTCCGCGAATGTGACCCTGCCGGCCGGTACGCAGACGCTGACCCTCAACGAGGACAACGGCGGCTGGAACGCCAATTACCTGACGTTCGCGTCGGCCAGCGGCGGAGTCTCGCTCGCCAGCACCTTCAACAATGTGGCGATCACCGCGGACAACAACACCGCGGCCGGCAACTTCGACGGCGGCAACGCGAGTTTCTCCGAGACCGCGCTGACCAACGCCGGCGCGGGTCCGGGCGCGCAGGTCGCCTCGAACGGCGTGACGTACACGTTCCCCAATGTCGCGGCCGGTGCGAACGACAACACGGTGGCCGAGGGGCAGGTCGTCTCGGTGTCCGGCAGTGCCGCGGATCTCGGGTTCCTGGTGTCCGCGAGTTACGGGCCGGCCACCGGTACCGGAACGATCACCTATACCGATGGCAGCATCCAGACTTACACGATCACTGTGCCTGACTGGTTCGCCACGACCGCGCCGACCGGCGGC
Source organism: Actinospica robiniae DSM 44927 (assembly GCF_000504285.1). Taxonomy (NCBI): domain Bacteria; kingdom Bacillati; phylum Actinomycetota; class Actinomycetes; order Catenulisporales; family Actinospicaceae; genus Actinospica; species Actinospica robiniae. Next base: position 7,155,470 of record NZ_KI632511.1, read on the forward strand.
GCGGTCGCGATCAACTCCACCTATCAGAACAGGCAGGGCAACACGACCTACGCGCACACCGCCGACGTCTTCTCGGTGAACGTGGCACTCACCGCGGGCAAGACCGTGGCCTCGGTGGCCCTGCCGGCCGGATCCGCGCTGGCCGCGGGCACGCCGGCGATCCACGTCTTCGGCCTCGCGCTGAGCTGACGCCCCGCAGGAAAGCGGCGGTGGGACGCCTGATCGTCCCGCCGCCGCTATCCGTTGCCCGAAGATCGGAGGCCTGAGTTTCCCCCGCAATCTTCGATGAGACTTCGATCGGCAAGTGGTTCATGGGTTTTTGATTGACGCACTGATTCATCGGATCTATCGTGATGCCCACCTCGCCCGGATGACGACTCCGGGCTTCGATGACCACCGGAGGTCTCGATGCGAGCACGTCGGCAAGCCGCTCTCTTCGCAGCGTGCATATCCGCTGCCACCCTGGCAATCGGGGGCTGCTCCTCCAAGGCTCCTGGATCTTCGAACGCCACCTCCGCGGCCGGCAACAGCGGGCCGATCAAGATCGGCGTTTCGTTGACGTACAACAACACGGCTTTCTGGGCGGCGTACATCCAGTACGAGCAGCAGTACGCGAGTCAGGACGGGGTGCAGCTGCTCGGTCCGGAGCTGGCCCAGGCGGACGCGTCGTTGCAGAACCAGCAGATCGAGACATTGGTGAACGAGGGCGCGAAGGCGATCATCGTGAACCCGGAGACCGCGACGAGCCTCGGCCCGGCGATCTCTTATGCGGCGGCGCACAACGTGCAGCTGGTGTCGGTGGACACGATCGTGGGCACGGGCCACGTGTACATGGTGGTGCGGGCTTCGAACACGCTGTACGGCCAGGACGCCTGCGCGTACATCTCCTCGAAGGTCAAGTCAGGGTACGTGCTCGATCTTGAGGGCGATCTGACCTCCTCGAACGGCGCGGACCGCACCAATGCGTTCAATGACTGCATGGCGGCGAACGACCCCGGGGTCAAGCTGCTGAAGGACCCGACGGTGTGGACCGAGTCGACTGCGGTGACTGACGCGCAGAACGCGCTGAACGCGTACGGCAGCCAGCTGAAGGCGATCTACTCGCAGTGGTCGAGCCCTGACACGGGCATCCTGCCGTTGTTGGCGAAGAAGGGCTACGGCAAGGTCGGCGACGCGAACCACGTCATCATGGTCAGTGACGACGGTGTCGCCTTCGAGATGTGCGACATCCAGCAGGGCACCCTGGACGCTTCGCAGTCGCAGCCGGCGGACCTGTACGCGAAGTACGCGCTGCAGTACGCGATCGACGCCGCGAAGGGTGTGAAGCTCTCCGCCGGTCAGCCCGGTGGCGGCGCGCCGACGCTGCAGAACGTCACCTACAACGGCGACACGAACCTGGCCGACCCGATCGTGGCGCCATTCGTCACCAACGACACGCTGAACCTGAACCTCGCCTCCCCGGTGGACTCGCTGCCCGGCTCGCTGACCACGACCGCGGTGAGCGACTCGAGCCTGTGGGGCAACGTCTACGGCGCGGCACACGGCGGTGTGTGCTCGTCCGGCGCCAACTCATGACCACTGAGCTCACCCCGGCTGTTGAGGCGCGCGGGATCCACAAGAGCTACGGCTCGACCCGCGCGCTGCGCGGGGTGGATCTCGCGCTTGCCCCGGGCCGGTGCCTCGGGCTGGTCGGGCGCAACGGCGCCGGCAAGTCCACCATGGTCTCCATCCTCTCCGGCCTGCAGCGGCCGGATGAGGGGGAGGTCACCTTCGACGGCGAGGCCGCGCCCCCGGCGGGCGCGGTGCACGCCTGGCGGCGCAAGCTCGCCACGGTCCATCAGCACTCGATGATCGTGCCCGAACTCACCGTCGCCGAGAACGTCTTCTTGGGCCGTCTCCCGCACCAGCGCGGCAAAGTCGACTGGCGCGCGGTGAAGGCGGAGGCCGCGGAGGTGCTCGGTGAGTGGGGCAGCGGCGTGAACCCGGCCAGGGCCTGCCGCGACCTGTCCGTGGAACAGCGCCAGATCGTGGAGTTGGCGCGGGCGGTAGCGTCCGGCACCAAGGTGCTGCTGCTCGACGAGCCGACCGCGGCCCTGGAGCGCGACGCGGTGCTGCGGCTGTTCACGAGAGTCCGCCAGCTGGTGGACTCCGGCGTGGCAGTGCTCTACATCTCGCACCACCTCGAAGAAGTCTTCGACATCTGCGACGAGGTCGCCGTGCTGCGGGACGGCGAGCTCGTGCTCGCCGCCCCCACGGCCGATCTCAGCACTGATGGCCTGGTCAACGCGATGGTGCACGGCCACGTCGGCGGCCCCACTGAAGCCGAGCTCGCCTATCAGGTTTCGCATACGTCGGTGGAAGACCTGCCGGTGCACCCGGAGACGGCGAACGAGGCCGCGGCCGGCCCCGTACTCGAACTGCGCTCGCTCACTGCCAAATCAGAGCACGGCGATCTCAACGGCGTATCGCTCACGGTCGCGCCGGGTGAGAGCGTCGGCGTGGTCGGCCTGATCAGTTCCGGCGTGGTCACCCTCGGACGGATAGCGGCCGGGATCGACCCCGGAGACGGCGGCGGCCTGCTCGTCGACGGCGCCGCGCTGGCCGGTGGTGACCGCGCTGCCGCGCTCGACGCCGGTGTCGGCTACATCCCCGAGGATCGACGCGCCGCCGGATTCGTCGGCGGCCTGTCGATAGCCGAGAACATGACCATGTCGATCACCGACCGGCTCTCCGCCGGGAAGTTCGGCGTGCTCCGACGGCGCGCGGTGACCGAGGCGGCGGAGCCATGGGCGGAATCGCTTGCCCTGGTCGCTTCCTCGCTCGGTCAGCATGTGTCCGATCTGTCCGGCGGGAACCAGCAGAAGGTGACCGTGGCCAGGGCGCTCGCCCGGGACCCGAAGCTGGTGGTCGCGATCACCCCGACGCGGGGTGTGGACGTGGCCTCGAAGGAGTTGCTGCTGCGGGCTTTGCGCCGGGCGGCGGACGCCGGGGCCGGGCTGTTGCTGGCCACCGACGAATTGGACGACCTCGCGTACTGCGACCGCGTTTTGGTGATCGCGCGCGGGCGGGTCGTGGCCGAGGTACCCGGCGGCAGCCGATTCGACCGCACCGCGATGATCGCCACGATCGAGGGCGTCGCCGGCACCTCGATCGCCTCCGATGCCGCCGGCGACGGTGCGCGGCCAGAAGAACCAGGAGATGCTTAAGTGACCCAGACCCAGCAACCAGCGCCCAAGGCCGCGCCGGCCACGCCCGCCCGGCTTGGCGTGCGCGGCCCGGTGGCCCTTGGTTTTGTGCGTGAGGCGGCGTTGCTGCCGGTGCTCGTTGTGATCCTGGTGGTCGGGGCGGTGATCAGTCCGGTGTTCCTGACCGCGGACAACCTGATCTCCGGGGTGGGCCAGCAGGTCTCCGCGCTCGGGATCACCGTGGTCGGCGAGAGCCTGATCCTGTTGATCGGCGGGATGGACCTGTCCCTGGAGTCCACCTACGGCCTGGCCCCGATGATCGCGGCGTGGTTGATCGTGCCCAAGGCGGCGTTCGGTTCCGGGCTGATGCTCAACCCGGTGATCGGGATCCTGATCGTGTTCGCGATCGGTGCGGCGGTGGGCCTGGTCAACGGCCTGCTGATCGTCAAGGCGCGGTTGAACGGGTTCATCGTCACGCTCGGGATGACGGTGCTGCTCGCCGGTCTGCAGAACGGCAGTGTCCAGGGCCAGTCCCCGTATCAGCTGCCCTCGGCGTTCAGTTACATCGGGGCGGAGTTCATGGGCAAGGTCCCGGTCTCCCTGGTGGTCGCGGCGATCGTGTTCATCGCGGCGGGTCTGTTCCTGCGGTATCACCGTACCGGCCGGGCGATCTACGCGATCGGCGGGAACGCGGAGGCGGCGCGTGCCGCCGGGATCCGGGTGGACCGCATCAAGATCGGCGTGTATGTCGCCGGGTCGGTGCTCGCGGCGCTCGGTGGTCTGATCGAGGCCGGCCGGGTCTCCTCGGTCACCGGGGACCAGGGCTACCAGGAAGGGATCATCTTCACGGTCTTCGCCGCGGCGGTGATCGGCGGGGTCTCGCTCCAGGGCGGCAAGGGCACGATGCTCGGGGCTGCCAGCGGCGTGATCCTGCTCGGCCTGGTCCAGAACATCATCAACCTCTCCAACGCCCCGAACTACTGGCAGCTGGCCATCAACGGCGGCGTCATCCTCTTCGCCCTCGTCCTCGCCCGCGTCGTCGGCGGAGAATCCTCAGCCGAAAAAGCCTAGAACGAATTGATGATCGGCTGGGTGTTGGTGGCGTGTCGGGTTGGGGTGGTCGTCGTGGTGTGGGCGGGCGCTTCGCGCCGCCCGGTTCGTCTGACCACCCACCCGCCCGTTGCGTTGGCGGGGTGGGCTGAGGTTTCAAGATCTCGCCTCCGGCGGGGGCCCTTCCCTCGGAGAGATTGCCGGGGTCTGTGGGGTGGCGTGGTTGGCGGGGCGGGCTGGGGTTCGGGGTGGTGGGGTTGCGGGTGTGTGCTCTCTCCTCGGTCGGCCCCCGGAGGCAATCAGGGACCTGCCGGGAGGTCAAGCGGCGGTGGCTTGGGCTGGTGCTTGATTCTGCATGGCGCCGCTTGACCTCCCGGCAGAACCCTGATCGGGCTTCGCCTGCCCGACCGAGGAGAGAGCCCACCCCCTGAGGGTCCGGTGCGAGCTGCGCTCGGGCCGAGTCCCATCCCGTGGCCCGGTCGCGTTCGATCCGGAAGAATCCTGCATCGCCGTGATCCGCCATCCCGACCCTTGATCCGCGCGATGGGGTCGGTGCTCCGGTCGCGCTTGCTGCTGAATCGTGCAGCGCCTTGGTGCGGTCGGCCCCGATCCCAGACCTCGCTGCGGAATCCCGCAGGCCGGCCGCGTTCGATGCGGAAGGATTCTGCATCGCCCTGATCCGAGCATCTCGACCCTCGATCCGTGTGAAGGCGCCGGTGCTCGGGTCGTGTGGCGCTGTCGCACGTCGAGGGGAAATCCTGCACCGCTTTCGGCCACTCTCCCGACGCCATCTGACCAGCCACCCCGTCCACCACCCTCCCGTCACAAGCCCCGATCCCCTACTCTTCCATGCTAGACGCCATCACCGACAAAAACCGCGTATCCGTCCTTTGCCGGAAAAGAAAAAATATGGGAGATTTCCGGGCACTCGGGCGTGCTCCCCGGCGTTGAAGGAGTAGAGGAGAAGACAGCGGCCCAGAACGGCGATGCAGGATTCTTCCGCACCGAGCGCGACCGGGCCACGGGACGGGACCCGGCCCGAGCGCAGCTCGCACCACTCCCCAGGGGGTGGGTTCTCTCCTCGGTCGGGCAGGCGAAGCCCGATCAGGGTTCTGCCGGGAGGTCAAGCGGCGCCCTGCACAATCGACCATCAGCCAGAGCCACCGCCGCTTGACCTCCCGGCAGGTTCCTGATTGCCTCCGGGGACCGACCGAGGAGAGAGCACACACCCGGCACCCGACCACCCCGAACCCCAGCCCGCCCCGCCAACGCCAGCACCCCACAGGCCTCGGCACTCTCTCCGAGGAAGGGCCCGCGCCGGAGGCGAAAGCTTGAAACCGCAGCCCGTCCCCGCCCACGCAACGGGTGGGTGGGTGGTCGGACAAAACGAGCGACGCGAAGCGGCTGCCCGCACCACGACGACCACCCCAACCCGACACGCCACCAACACCCAGCCGATCACCAATTCGCAGTAGAACGCGTCGTCCGGCGTAGACCAGCCCAGGTCCGCCGCCGCGGCTTTCTGCCGAAAGCATCAGTACTCTGTTGCGCTTGCCGTTACCGTGGAGTCATGGACGGGCACCGGCACAGTGACGTCGCCTGGCGGGTGAGGGTCGACGACGCGGAGGAGAACACGCACGGAGCCGGGATCCTGCTGAGCGACCGGCACGTGCTCACCTGCGCGCACGTGGTCGCCGATGCGGGCGCCGCTCCCGGCGGCCGGTTCTCGCACGTGCGGATCTCCAGCACCATGTGCCACCCGGACTGGAGCATCCCGGCCCGGCTGAGCCCGGACTCGTGGGTCTACCGCAACGGCACCTGGCGCGGTGACGTCGCCCTGCTCGAACTCGATGAGCCCACACCCTGCGGCGCGGCCACCCGGCTGTCCCGGGCACCCGTCTCCGGCGGCCTGGTGCGCTTGTACGGATTCCCGGCGTGGGAGCCGAGATTCGGGCTGCCGGTCGTCGCGCGGCTGGCCGGCGCCGGCGGCCGTGAGGGGGAGTGGGCGGGCCTGAGCCGGGTCGAGCCGAACGGGCAGTGGCTCCAGGAGGGCTACTCCGGCTCCGGCGCGCTGGCACTCGACGGCGAGTTCGAGGGCCGGGTGATCGGCCTGGTGGCGCGGGCCTACGTCGATCCCGAGACCAACGACAAAGCCGGCTGGATGCTGCCCACCGAGACCGTTCTCAGCTATCTGCCACAACTCGCGCAGTACGTGGACGGCGAGCAGACCAGCGTGCTGCCGGAGCTCGAATCCGCCGCCCCGGACCGGGCCCTGGACGACCCGCTGCGCCTCGCCCTGACCCAGGAGCTGACGAAGCTGCTCATCGGGCCGTGGGCGGGCACGGTGGTGCTCACCGGCGGGGCCACCCAGACCGGCACCTCCTGGCTGGTGCGGCTGGTGCGCACGGCCGACCCCGCGACCCGTCCGAAGACCACCGACATCGAGCTGTCCCGGGCCCCGCGGGACACCGTGCTGGGCTTCGGCACCGTGGACGCGGCGTACGACGCGGGCCGCAAGTCGCTCGCCGAGGTGCGCACCTACCTCGCCGACCGGCTCGGCTTCCGGCCCGGCGAGCCGGACGTGCTCGGCCGGCTGCTCCGCCGCAAGCCGCCGGCCTGTCTGGTGATCGCCGCGGTCGACCGGGCCGCCGACCCGGACGAGTTGATCGGCGAGCTGCTCGGGCCGCTGGCCCGCCGGGCCTGGTCCCGCGGCATCCGGCTGGTCCTCGGCTTCGACGCCGGGCCGCCCGAGGACCTGCACCACGAGGTCTCGCTCGGCCCGGAGCTGGCGACCGGCCGCCTGCACGGATCGGCCCTCCGCGCCGAGGCCGAGCAGGACATCGCAGGACTCGGTCAGGCCGAGGCGGATGCCGGTGCCCTGCAAGCCAAATGGGGTCTGCGCTACGTCGGCACGCCGCAGTTGCCGCGGCTCGTCGCCCCCCGGCTGCGGGTGCAGCTCGCCATCGCCGGCCGGGCGGATCCGAACCCTGAGTTCGCCCGGATCCGAGACCAGGCCGAGGCGGCGCTGCACGCGGTTCGCCGCTATAGCCGGCAGATGCACCGCATGCTCGACACCTGGGAAGACCTGAGCGCCGAGCTGAAGGTGCAGCGGGTACGCGCCGAGCGCTTCTTCGGCGCCGAGGACGTGGACCTGATGCCGTTCCACGACACGGCCTCCGAAGCGTTGTGGAACGCGCCGATCGATCTGACCGTCGCGGCCGGAGCCATCCGCCGCTATGCCGACGAGGTCGACCGGCGCCGAGCGGAAGGTGAGGAGGGAGCGCCGCGATGAGATGCAACCGTCCCGAATGCGGTCGTGGCGAGATCGACGACGAAGGGTTCTGCACGGTCTGCGACATGCCGCCGGTGTCTGTGCCCGCACCAACTCCGCCCGCGCTCCCGCGCGAGAAGCCGCGCACGCCCGCCGCTGCGTCGGAGCCGGCCGGCCCCGCCGGGAAGGTCGGGGTGGCACAGGTCCGACCGGACCCATGGTGGGGCCTGGCCCTCGCCCGTACCGACCTCGTCCCGCCCGAGGAAGACGTGGACCCGGACGCGCCGCCGAGCGAGTCGCATCGCTACTGCGCGAACCCCGCCTGCCCGGCGCCGGTCGGGCGCGCCGGCGCTGACGGATCTCCCGGCCGGCTCAAGGGATTCTGCCCGGAGTGCGGCGACGCCTTCGACTTCACCCAGCCCTGGACCGGACAGGTCATCGCCCGGCGCTACGAGGTCAAGCGCGTGCTCGGCGCGGGCGGCCAGGGCAAGACGTACCTCGTGCGCGACCGCAATCTCGACGCGGACGTGGTGGTCAAGTCGCTGTGGCGCCCGAAGGACGAGACCGGCAGGCTTGAGCGCAACGCCCTGGTCGGCCTGCGCCACGACAGCATCGTACGGATCCTGAGTTACGAGCCGGACGAGCCGTACGAGCTCAACGGCCCCTACCTCGTACTCGAATACGTGCCCGGTTCCCGGCTTTCGGCCCGGCCCGAGGAACCTCTCGACGTCATCCTCGGCCACGGCCTGCAGATCCTGCAGGCCCTCGACTACCTGCACGCTCGCGGCCTGCTGCACTGCGACGTGAATCCCTCGAACGTCATGCGGTTCGCCGAGCCGACCGGGGACGGGATCCGCGACCGGGTGCGGCTGATCGACTTCGGCGCCGTGCGCACGCTGGCCGACACGACCCCGGTCAGCGTGTACACCGCGCCCTTCGCGCCGCCCTCGTCGGAGGGCGTGCGCGGGCCCGACCCGGAGATGCTGCGGCCCACCCGCGGCTTCGACCTGTTCTGCCTCGGCCGGACGCTGCAAGAACTCTGCCGCGAACCGCTGCGCGATCGGGTCACCGACCCGGGCGTCGACGCATTGAACCGTTTGCTGCTGCGCGCCACTGACGTCACCGTGCCCGCGCGCCGCTTCGTTACCGCGCGCCAGTTCGCCGAGCAGCTGAGCGGGGTGATCCGGCAGGTCGTCGCGGCGCCGCCGGAGGGCCGACGGGTGACCAGGCCCTCGATGCTGTTCGGTTCGATGACCGAGTCGCTGCACGGCGGTCTCGGCGCCCCGCGCCCGATCGCACACTGGGTCGAGGCGCGGCTCAGCTCGCCCCGGGCGTTGCAGATCGCGCAGCCGTTCAGCTTCCCGCGGTATCAGGACATTGTCGCAGCGCTGCCGATGCCGCTGGAGGATCCGGACGACGATCCGCGCGAGGCCGAGCGGATCCGCAGCGTGCTCGCCGCCTGCCGCGCCGAGCTGCGCCGCGGGTCGGCCGACGAGTCGGACGACGTGCTGAGGCAGGCCGCGTTGCCGGATTGGCACTGGCTGCGCGGCTGGTACGACGGGCTGATCTCGCTAGTCCGGCAGCGGCCGCAGGAAGCCGCCGCGAACTTCGGATCCGTGCGCGACATGCTGCCCGGCGAGCTCATCCCGCTGCTCGCGCTCGGGCTGTGCGCCGAGTTGGCCGGCGATCCGGTGGTGGCCCGGCTGCACTACCAGACGGTGTCCGACACGGCCCCCGCGCTCGGCGCCGCCGGCTTCGGCCTGGCCCGCGCGCTTCTACTGATCGGGCATCGCGGCCAGGCGGTGGCGGTAGCCGACCGGCTGGCCCAGGAATTCCGCTTCGAACGCGAGGCCTCGATCGCGGCGATCAGACTCCTGACTGCCTGCCCGGAGCCACCCGGCGCCGAGGCGTTGCCCCCGCCGGACGAGGCGGACCTGCGCCACGCCGAGGAGCGGCTAGGCGTCCTCGACGTGGACGAGCGCGTAAGGACTCTGATGGAGGTGGAGATCCAGCACGCGCGCTTCCGGGCCGGCGGCGAGACGATGGACCTTTCCGACCGGATCCGGGAGACCGCGCAGCATGCGCTGATCGAGCGGGACTTCGTGGCCATGGTGGATCTGGCCAACAAGCTGCGTCCGCCGATCGAATGGCGGCTGCGCGGAATTCCGCCGAGAATGGGCGATTCCGGCCGCATCAAGCACGAGAACTGATACGCTGGCCGATCAGCGGAACCTGGGACGGGTCGGGGTTGGGAACGTTGAGGGAACCTGAGCTGCGCTTCGACGCGCGCGGACTGCGGTTCACCGTGGAGGTCTTCGGCACCGAGGACCTGCCCTTGGACGCCAAGCGTCTGGACGTGCTGCTGACCGTGCGCAGCCACGCCGACGCCCGGACGCCCCCCGATCGAAGCCCCTTCGCCGAAGTGCTCGTGATGGACCGCTCGCTCTCGATGGCCTCGGCGGGCAAGATGGGCGAGGCGAAGCGGGCGGCCTGCGCCGCCGTGGACGCGCTGCCGGATGGCTCGTATCTCGCCGTCGTCGCGGGCAATCACGAGGCCTCGGTGCTCTTCCCGCTCGCCGGCGGCCTCATTCGGGTCGATCCGGCGACGCGGCGCGCGGCTAAGGAGCGCATACGAGGCCTGACGCCCCGGGGTGGGACCAGGATCGGCCGCTGGCTGCGCCGCGCCGATGAGCTGTTCGCCGCGGTGGACGCCGGAATCGTGCGCCACGCGGCGCTGTACACCGACGGCCGCAACGAACACGAGACTGCGCAGGAACTCGACGCCGCGCTCGCGGCGTGCGCGAACCACTTCGTCTGCGACGCGCGCGGACTCGGCGAGGACTGGAACTACGCCGAGCTGCTGCGGATCACCGAGGCCCTGCACGGCGCGGCCGGAGCCGTCATCGAGGTTTCTGATCTGGCCGAGGACTTCGCCGCGCTGATGGCCGACGTACGGCGTCTGGTAACGCCGAGGGTCTACCTCGGGCTGCATCTCAACGAACGATTCGAGCTCGGATTCGTCCGGCAGTCCCGGCCGATCGAGGTGGACCTGACCGCGCAAGCTCAGCACGAGGGCCAGGACGTGCAGGTGCCGCTGGGTTCCTGGGCGGCCGAGACGCGCGAGTACCGGCTTTCGCTGCGGGTCGATCCGGACCGCCTGGAGGTCGGCCAGCAGCTGCGGGCCCTCCGCGTGACCATGCTGGCCGACGCGGCGGACGGCACCCGTGAGCCGCGTTCCGAGACGGTCTCGGTGCGAGCGCGTCGCCTCGCCACGGCCGATGCCCCGGGGCCGCAGTCCGCGCCGTTGACCAGAGAAGAACGCATGCACGACCTGGGCATGGCGATGCGGGCGTGCGCGAAAGCCTTCGTGGACAAGCGTTTCGCCGTCGCGGACCGGGAACTGCGCGAGGCGATCAGGCTAGCCCGGGCCCTCGGCGCCACCGAACGGCTGCGGCTGCTCGAATCCCTCGCCCTCGTCGGCGAGGACGGCGCGCTGGTGGTCGACCCCAAGAAGCGCGCGCTCATCCAACAGCTCGGTATCGAGTCCACCCATACCGGCCCGGTGCCGGAGGATCTGCTGCGGGACACGGACGTCCCCGCCGCGCCGCTCACTCTCTATGCCCGGCTGATATCCCGAGTCTGCCCGCAGTGCGGGGAGACCACCACCGGGCTGAAGGTGCGGATCTGCGAGAGCTGCGGGCACCGGTTCGCCGCCGCTGCCGACCACGACGACGATGCGGGTGGTCCGTCGTGACGCGGCTCGGGCGTTTCCCGCGCGCGGTCTCGCGCTGGTCGGCGCGCTCCCTCCGGGACCTGCGCGCCAGCCACCCGGTAAGAGTCCTGCGGATCATGCGCAACCTCATGCTGGCCGCCGTCGTCAGCACCCTGCTCCTCTGCTTCGGCACAGCCGTGGTGGCCCACCATCGGATCTCCGCCGCCATCCAGACCGAGCGGGCGATGGCGGACGTCGCCGACGCGCAGAGCACGGTGCAGAAGGCGAGCAACGAGCTGTACGCGGCCTTCCATCAGGGCGACCCGTCACTGACCGGCACAGGCACGGCCTTCGGCACCGACACCGCCAAAGCGGCGCAGGACCTCGCCGATGCAGTTCGAGACAGCGACGCCGCCGGGGTGCGCGGAGAACAGGAGCTCTCGTTCGTCCAAGGCCAGCTGCAGGTCTGCGAACGGCTGGCCGATGCCGCAGTGCTCGAATACGCCGAGGTGCGCGACCCCGACGTGGTCACCTCGCCCACCGGATGCCTGACCGACCACGACCAGACGACGGCTTCCGGCGCCCGCCTGCCGGACACCGGCGGCCTGACCGCCGCGCTCCTCGACCTCAGGCAGTTGGAGGAGGAGACGTTGACTGCCCAGCAAACCTCGTTCTGGCTGCACCCGCTGCGTTTCGTCGGGCTGCTGCTCGCGCCGACGATCGTCATGCTGGCCCTGCTGATCGGCACGGCCGGCCTGCTTGCCCGGCACTTCCGCCGCTTCATCAGCCCTCTGCTTCTCGCGGCGGCGGCCGACTCCGCGATCGTCGCCGTCGTCCTCAGCATCCTGAGCGCGGCCGACGACGGGCGCCTGTCCGCGAATCCGTGGACAGCGCATCCGGTGACGATGGCGGTCGAGGGCGTCCTGCTCATCGGGGCGTTGCTGCTGATCTACTTCGGCTACCGCCCCCGCCTGGCCGAGTACAGGTTCCGCCCGCGATGAACACGAGAATGAAGAAGACTGCGATCGCGCGCGGCGCCGCGGCACTCGGCCTGCTCATCGCGGCGGCCGGCTGCGGCACGGCCGCGCAGACCAGCGCGCAGGTGACCATCATGGTGCCCTGGAGCGGCACCGAGTTCGACGCGTTCTACCGCGTCATCCAGGACTTCCAGAACTCCACTCACATCCACGTGAACGTGGAGGTCACCCGCGCCCAGACGGAACAGCTCGCCGCGGCCGTGGGCGCCGACGCCCCGCCCGACCTGGCCGTGCTGCCGAGCGTCGGCGAGGTGGACCAGGACGCGAAGGCGGGCGCGCTCCAGCCGATCCAAGGCGTCGCGTCGAGCGACTTCCTCGAGCCCTTCAGCGGCCTGATGACCGTCGACGGCAAGGTCTACGCCGTACCCGTCAAAGCCGACGTCAAAAGCCTGATTTGGTACGATCCGCAATACACGGCGGCGCCGCCCGCCGACGTGTCCGGGCTGCAGACGCTCGCCGCCGGTCATAGCGGATTCTGGTGCCTGGGCGTGGAATCCGGACCGACCTCGGGCTGGCCGGGCGCCGACTGGATCGCAGACCTCTACCTCGCGAAGAACGGCACGACCGCCTACGAGAACTGGCTGACCGGCACGTCGGCGCAGTGGCAGACGGTCAGGGGCGCCTGGACCGAGTGGGCGGACCTGGTCGACGGCAGCACCAAGAACGCCGCGACCACCCCGTTCGGCGATGCCGCCGCCGGAATGACCGCGAACAGCCGCCCGAGGTGCGAACTCGCGCACGGCGCACTGGCCGCCATGGCCTTCTCCAGCGACCTCAAGCCGGGAAAGGACTACGACTTCGTCGCCCCGGCCTCGTCCACCCCGCTCGAAGTGTCCGCCGACTTCCTGGGCATGTTCACCAGGGACAATCCCGCCGCGGTCACGCTGATGCAGTACCTCACGAGCAAGTCCGCGCAGATCGCATGGGTCAAGGGCGACGGCTACGCCTTCTCCGCGAACAAGGAGGTGCCGAACGACGTCTACCCCGGCCCGGTGGAGCAGCGCATCGCCGGCCTGCTGCGGCCGAGCTCCGGCCACCCCCTGTGCTTCGGCGCCGCGGACATGATGACGCCCGACATGTCCACCGCGTTCTACCAGGCCGTCATGAACTTCGTGGAAGCGCCGACCCCGCGCGACCAGACGATCACCGGCCTGCTCGACGGCCTGCAGACCAGCCAGACCAGCCAGCCCTCTGACACCCCGCAGATCAGCCCCGGCGCGATCTGCTCCAGCCCGAGCTGACCCGGGAGCCGCTATGCCCGAAATCGTGGAGTTCACCCTCGCCGACGGCGCGAAGGTGGCCGTGAGCCCGGCCCGCCCGCGCGGCGGCAGCACCCCCATCGGCCTCGGCGAGCGGATGGAGGTGGCCGAGAAGACGCTGCGCCAGGCCATCGCCCCGGTCACCGCGGCCGCCGCCGAGATGCTCGAGGACTTCCGCCGCCTCGCCCACCCCGACGAGGTGGAGATCTCCTTCGGCGTCGCGCTGGACGGCAAACTCGGCGGCATCATCGTCGGCGCCAGCGCCGGCGCCCACCTCGAGGTCAAGCTCCGCTGGCGGCCGGTCAAGGCAGAGGACTGATGCCCGGCGGGCGTCACCGGTTCGGATCCCAGCGGATGCCGACGCCCGGCCGCGCGTGATGCGCTGGAGGGGACGACGACCAGCGAGGATGAACGATGGCACTGCCGGTCACGCCCCCGATCGAGCCGATGCTCGCGAAGTCCGCGGCCACCGTGCCCACCGGCGGATACCTCTACGAGCCCAAGTGGGACGGCTTCCGCTGCCTGATCTTCCGCGACGGCGACGAGATCGAGCTCGGCAGCCGCGGCGGCAAATCCCTCACCCGCTACTTCCCCGAGCTGGTCCGGTCCCTGGCCGAGGCGCTGCCGCCGCGCTGCGTGCTGGACGGTGAGATCGTCGTCGTCCAGGGCAGCCGGCTCGACTTCGACCGGCTCTCCGAGCGCATCCACCCGGCCGAATCGCGCATCAAGCTGCTGGCTGAGCAGATCCCTGCCACGTTCGTGGCCTTCGACCTGCTCGCCCTCGACGACGAGGACCTGACGCACCGTCCGCTGATCGAGCGGCACGAAGCGCTCAGCCGCCTGTTCGCCGACCGCTCGCACCCGCACGTGCGCGTCTCCAACGCCACCGAGGACGTCGACCTCGCCCGGACCTGGTTCGAGACCTTCGAAGGCGCCGGCCTGGACGGCGTCGTCGCCAAGCGGCTCGAGGACCCCTACCGCCCCGGCGAGCGCAGCATGGTGAAGATCAAGCACGAGCGCACTGCCGACGTCGTCGTGGCCGGATACCGCTTCCACAAGTCCGGCCCGATCGTCGGATCCCTGATGCTCGGCCTGTACCTCGAAGACGGCGTGCTCAATTACGTCGGCGGCGCCAGTGCGTTCACCATGGCCCGCCGTGCCGCGCTGATCGACGAACTCGCCCCGCTCGTGCTCGAAGAGGGCGCCGAGCACCCCTGGCTCGGCGAGGACGACGGCGCCCATCGGCGCCCCGGCGCGCTCAACCGCTGGAACTCGGCCAAGGACCGCTCCTTCGTGGCGCTGCGCCCCGAGCGAGTGTGCGAAGTGCGCTACGACCAGCTGCAAGGCGACCGGTTCCGGCACAACGCGCGGTTCGTGCGGTGGCGCAACGACCGCGAGCCCGGCTCCTGCGGATACGACCAGCTCGACGTGCCGGCCGACTACGATCTCGCCGACGTGCTCGGCGCGTGACCTGGGTTCGGTCGTCAGTCCGTCTGCCGGGCCTTCGACGGCTGCACCCGCTTCGGCTCGCCGGGCATCTTCGGAAACTCGGGCGGATAGGGCAGATCCCCGAGGCCCCGGTCCTGTTCATCCCGCTCGGCCATCTCCAATAGCGCGTCCAGCGTCGCGGCCGACTCGTCGATGGCGTTGTGCGCGTCCCCGCGTGAGGCCAGCAGCCCCGGCACGGTACGCACGGTGAAGTCCTCCGGCGTGACGTCGCCTAAATCGCTCCAGCGCACCGGCATCGAGACCCGGGCATCGGGCACCGCGCGGGTGGAATAGGCGGCGGCCAGCATCCGGTCGCGGGCCATCTGGTTGAAGTCGACGAAGATCTGCGCGTTGCGCTCCTCCTTCCACCACGACGTGGTGAACAGCGCGGGCCGCCGCCGCTCGAGCTCCCGCGCGAGCGCGATCACCGCACGCCGAGTGGAGATGAACGACCACCGCGGCTCGATCCGCACCAGGACGTGCAGCCCGCGCCCGCCGGAAGTCTTCACGAACGGCACCATGCCCAGCTCCGTCAGCAGCGCCCGCGCCTCCATCGCCGCCTCGACCACCTCGGCGAATTCCGTGCCCGGCTGCGGATCGAGGTCCAGCCGCAGCTCGTCCGGGTGGTCCGTGTCCTCGCGCCGCACCGGCCAAGGATGCAGCTCCAGCGCGTTCATCTGCACCGCCCACACCACCGTGGCCGGCTCGGTGACGCAGACCTCGTTGCCCGTGCGCCCGCTCGGAAAGGTGACCTTCACGGTCTGCAGCCAATCCGGCAGCCCCTTGTTCGGAGCATGCTTGGTGTAGAACGAGTCGCTCGCGCCCGGATCCGCCCCCAGCCCGCGCGGAAAGCGATGCAGCGCCATCGGCCGCCCCGCCAGCGCCCGCATCAGCCCCTCGCCCACCGCGACGTAGTACTCGGCGACCTCCAGCTTCGTCACCCCGACCGCCGGGTAGCAGACCCGCTCCGGCGAGGACACGCGCACGCTGCGCCCCGCCACCTCGACGAAGGTCTCGCTGCTGCTCATGACCGCAGGCTAAGCGCCCGGCCGCGCCGCCGCATGCCGAGCGCTTCCCCGTTCGGCTCGCGCCCCGACGCCGTCAGCCGACGCCCGACGCCCGACCCGACGCCGTCAGCCGACGCCCCTCGGCCGGAACTGGGCGCTGATCCGCGGCCCCACCGGCCGCGCCGTCTTCGGCACCGCGTGCTCCCAGGTCCGCTGGCAGCTGCCGCCCATCACCACCAGGTCGCCGTGCCCCACCTCGTGCCGCTGCACCGGCCCGCCGCCGCGGGGCCGCAGCGTGAGCGTGCGCGGCGCCCCGAGCGAGAGGATCGCGACCATCGTGTCCTCCGTGCGCCCGCGCCCGAAGGTGTCGCCGTGCCACGCCACGCTGTCCCGCCCGTCCCGGTACAGGCACAGGCCGACGCTGCTGAACTCCTCGCCCAACTCGGCCCGGTAGTGCGCGTTCAGCAGCGAGCGGGCCTCGTCGAGCGCGGATTCGGGCAGCGGGTCCGCCTCGCGGTAGGAGCAGAGCAGCCGCGGCACGTCGACCATCCGGTCGTACATCCGCCGCCGCTCCGCCCGCCACGGAACCCGCTCGAGGAGCTGCGCGAACAGCTCGTCGGCGCCCGTGATCCAGTGCGGCCGCACGTCCAGCCAGGCTCCCTCGGTCAGCTCGACGCGCTGCACCGTGGCGCCGAGCGGCCCGATGGCGATCTCGTCCGCGATGTCCAGCAGCGAGCCCTGCAGAGTTCCGTGCATGGCTCCATGGTAACCCGTGATCGAACGGGTGTACGAAGAAATTTCAGCGACGTCACCCGAGCTGTTCGAACGCCTCCGCCGTGACGCAATACGCCGCGCCGTTCTCGCCCTTGCCGCGTGCCAGGTCGAGGACGGCGGCGCCGACCTGTTCGGGGGAGAGCTGCCCGGGCCCGCGGCGGCGCAGGAACTCCGCGACGTCGATCCCGAGCCGGCGGGCGTACGCGTCGACGGCGGCCCCGCCGAGCCCGGTGGCGTCGGTGAGGTCCGGCAGCAGCGAGAGGAACCGGATGCCGAGCCCCGCCCGCGTCGACTCGTCCGCGGCGTATCCGGCCACGAAGCGCACGGTCGCCTTCGCCCCGGCATACCCCCCGCTCAACGGCGATCCGCCGATCGCCGCCCGGCTGGACACGGCGATCACCGTGCTGCCCGGCTCGAGGGGTGCGAGCAGCGCCTCGCGATGGAACGCGAACGCCTGGCGCACGTCCGTCTCCCACGCCGAGCTGAACGCCTCCCAAGTCAGCTGCTGCAACGCCCGCGGCAGTGGCCGGGCGCCCGCGTTGAGGACGACGAGGCCGGGGCGGTAGGCGTCGAAAAGCCGCCCGGGCAACGTGAAGTCCGTCACGTCGGCAACGCAGGGCTCGAAGCCGTCGCCGAGCAACTCGGCCGTCGACTCCAGCGCCGTGCGGTCCCGCGCCACCCCCACAACCCGCGCCCCCGCGCCGACCAGCGAGGCGGCGATGGCGCGCCCGAAGCCGCGGCTCGCCCCGGTGACGATCGCGGTGGTGCCGGAAAGCTCAGTCATGATCGATGCCCTCTTCCGCATAGGTGGTGACCTTTCGAAAGTGCAGATCCGCCCGGCTCTCCGAACTCATCGCCGCCCAGACACCCCCACTCACCTCAGCCCGAAGAGCTCGAACAACGACGGCTGCAGGAACACGTGGATGCCGCCCAACCCCTCCGTGGTCGGCTCCAAGAGGTGGATCCCATGCGGCGCCCACACCCCGTCGCCGTCGCCGGCTCCGTCCTCGCCTTCACCTTCGCCTTGGCGCAGGTACGAGGCGTACCCCGCCAACCCGTTCGCCGCGATCGGAACCATGCGTAGACGCCGCCCCTCGACCGCGACACGTCCGGCGAGGAACCGTCCGACCGCCTCACGCCCCTGGAACCAGGTGAGGTAGGGCGGCATCTCAAGCCGGACATCCTCACGCAGAATGCGTGTCAGCCCTTCGATGTCGGCGCGTTCGAAGGCATGCAGGTAGCGCTCCAACTGGCGCCGGCGTTCGGGTTCGGTAGGCTCCTGCGGCCGATCCGGCGCAAGCGCACGCGCGTCCTCAAGCTGCGCGCGAGCGCGTTGCAGAGCACTGTTGACGCTCGCCACTGTGCTCTCGAGGATTTCAGCAGTCTCCTTCGCCGAGAATGCGTAGACGTCGCGCAGAATCAGTGCCGCACGCTGCCGAGCCGGCAAGAGCTGCAGGGCACTGAGAAAAGCGAGCCGGACGCCGGCCCGGTCGACCACCGCGTCCGCCGGATCCGAGACGAAGAGCGAATCAGGTGCAGGCTCAAGCCAAAAGGCCTCATCCGCGGCCCGCTCGAGTGACGTATCAGCGTCCGCCGACGGCGCCCCGAGTCCGGAGGGCAGCGGCAGCCGAGCCCGCCGTTCCAACGCCCGCAGGCAAGCGTTCGTCGCGATCCGATAGAGCCAGACCCGCACCGACGAGCGCGATTCGAACCCCTCCCGCCCCCGCCAGGCCCGCAGCATCGTCTCCTGCACCGCATCCTCGGCGTCGTGCACCGAGCCGAGCATGCGATAGCAGTGAGCAAGCAGCTCGCGCCGGTACGGCGCGGCAAGGTCGGCCATGTCCCCAGTGTCAACCGTCGCGGTCATCGGCACCCGCCTCTTCCTCTGACTCGAGCTTTCGTGCCCCGCCGAGTACCGATCCGCGAGCCCGCCGAAACTCATCGGCGGGCTCGCTCGTTCCGGCCCTGCCGGGCTAGTATCTTGATATCGAGATACTAGCCCGCGCTGGAGGCCCCACCCATGACCACGACACCCGCGTCCGCCCCCGCCTTCTCGTTCGCCGCGATCGACCACGTCCAACTCGCCATCCCGCCGGGCGGCGAGCAGCAGGTCCGCGCCTTCTGGGGCGAGTTGCTCGGCTTGGCGGAACTCCCCAAGCCGCCGGCCCTCGCCCCCCGCGGCGGCTGCTGGTTCCAAGGCCCTGCGTTCCAGCTCCATCTTGGCGTCGAACAGGATTTCCACCCTGCCCGAAAGGCTCACCCCGGCTTCCACATCCGTGGCCTACGCGCGCTCGCAGAGCGCCTGACCGACCACGGCTACCCCGTGACCTTCAGTGACGAGGTGCCTGGCCAAGACCGCTTCCACACCGTGGATCCGTTCGGCAACCGGCTCGAATTCCTCGAGCCCTACGCCATGTCCGCGAACTGACCCGGCTCGTAGCTCCCGCCGGGATTGCGCACGATCACGTTGAGCCGGTTGTTGGCGTTGATCATCGCGACCAGGGAGACCAGCGCGACGATCTGATCGTCGTCGTAGTGCGCGCGCACACGCTCCCACGTCTCGTCACTGACACCCCCGGCTCCGTCGGCAATCCGCGTACCTTCCTCGGCCAGGGCCAGCGCCGCGCGTTCGGCATCGGTGAACACCGTCGACTCGCGCCACGCCGCGACGAGGTTGAGCCGAACCGCGGCCTCGCCGACGGACGCGGCGTCCTTGGTGTGGTAGTCGACGCAGAAGCCGCAACCGTTGATCTGACTGGCCCGCAGCATCACAAGGTTCTCGGTGGCTTGGGGCAGCGCCGAATCCGTGATGGTCAGCGCGACGGCGTAGATCCGCTTCGCGATCCTGGCGCCGAGATCGTTGCCGAGGAGATCGAATCGGGGCTCCATAATCAGGCTCCTTAATAGCTGCTAGTTGAGGTTGTCGGGCCGGTAGTCGCCACCGGGCTGCCGGACGATGACGCTCATCCGGTTCGTCGCGTTCATCAGGGCGATGAGGATCACCAGATCCGACAGCTGGTCCTCGTCGAAGTGCGCCCGCGCCTGCTCCCAGGTCGCGTCGCTGACCCCGGCGGCCCCGTCGGCGATCCGCGTGCCCTGCTCGGTCAGCGCCAGCGCCGCGCGTTCGGCGTCGGTGAACACCGTGGTCTCGCGCCAGGCGGCGACGAGGTGGATGCGCGCGAAGCTCTCCCCGGCGGCTGCGGCGTTCTTCGTCCACACGTCGGTGGCGTAGGCGTCACCGTTGACCTGGCTTGCCCGCAACAGCACCAGCTTCTGGGTCGTCGCGGGCAGGCGGGACTCCTGCAGGATCGTCTTGCTTGCGGCCCCGAAGTGCCCCGCCGCTTTGGCTGCGGTCGAGTTCGGGTTGCCGAACAGATTCAAACGAGCGGTCATCGAAGGAAGCTCCTTGCGCATCGATTCGGTCGAAGTCGAACAGGAGATGCCGCGGACCCCTCCGGCGTGACAGCCCTCCGATGTGGCCTACGTCACGAGCGTCGGGTGTCACGGGCGCGACGGCAGCGGCATCTTGTGTGCGGTACTAGGAAGATCCGCAGCCGGGAAACGGGAACTGATCATGAGTGAGCGCACCGAGCAGATCACGCAGACCACGGAAGCCACCGAGACCTTCGTCCTCCACCGCAATCTGCTCTTCACCGTCGCCTACGAGATGCTCGGCTCCGCCGCCGACGCCGAGGACGTGCTGCAGGAGACGTGGCTGCGGTGGGTGCAGGTCGACCTCGCGACCGTGCAGGACCAGCGCGCCTACCTCGTCCGCATCACCACCCGTCAGGCACTGATGCGGCTGCGCTCACTCCGCCGCCGCAAGGAGTCCTACGTCGGCCCGTGGCTCCCCGAGCCGCTGCTGACCGCCCCCGACGTCGCGCAGGACGTCGAGCTGGCCGAAGGCGTCTCGATGGCGATGCTGCTGGTGCTGGAGACGCTCACCCCCACCGAGCGCGCCGTGTTCGTGCTCCGCGACGTATTCGGCCTCGAATACGGCGAGATCGCCGAAGCCGTCGGCAAAACCGCCGCCACCACCCGCCAGATCGCCCACCGGGCCCGCAACCACGTCGCCGCCCGCCGCCCCCGCGAAGCCGTCTCCCAAGCCGAGAACCGCGCCGCCCTCGGCGCCTTCCAACGCGCCGTCGAAACCGGCGACATGCGGAGCCTCCTCGACCTCCTCGCCCCCGACGTCGTCTTCCTCAGCGACGGCGGCGGCCGCGTCCAAGCCGCGCTGACCCCCGTCGTCGGCGCCGCCCAGGTCAGTACCCTGCTGACTGCCGGCCTCACCCGCCTCGCCCGAACCGCCGCCGTCCAGCCCGCCGAAGCCAACGGCCACCCCGCCCTCATCGTCCGCATCGACGGCCAGATCGAAGGCCTCCTCGCGGTCCGCACCGAAGCCGGCGTCATCACCGGCCTCTACTTCGTCCGCAACCCCGAGAAGCTCTCCCGCCTTGAACAGGAGACTGAGTTGCGCCGGTAAGTGCATCTCCGGCCGCGTCGCTACGCTCGTGCCATGACATGGATCGCTCCACATCACCGAGGTGGAGCGAAACTGGTTCCGACGGCGCTTTGCCGGCCAAACAGTGGATGCCGTCTACTCGAATCCGCTTCAGCCGGAAGCAGCCTTCGACGACGCCGCCGCCGCGCATGCCGAGCGCGACTGGTCAGCCCTGCTCGATGAGCAGGAGCGGGCCCGGCGTGCTGTCGCAGAGCTGCCGCTCGACGCGATCTTTCATAGTGAGCGATACGGACCCATGACGTTGCGCTGGGCGTACCTTCACATGATCACCGAATATGCCCAACACAACGGCCACGCCGACTTGCTGCGCGAGAAGATCGACGGCGTGACCGGGCTTTAGCGTGGCATGCCGGAGGGTCGGCTGGACCGGATCTTTGCGATTCAGTATGCTGCCAGCCACTCAGCTCTAGCGACCAACACTGAGGACGTGTGATATGTCGCCTGAAGCCGCGCTCGGCGCTTGGCCGACCGACGGACTCCAGTCCGTGCCCAGCTGCCCGCTGTGTGGCAGCGAGGAGCGAGAGCTGGTGCACAAGGACATGACCGACCTGCTCTACTTCTGCGCTCCCGGCGAGTGGACGCTCTTCCGCTGCGCCCAGTGCCGCTCGGGCTATCTCGACCCGATGCCCACGCCGGAGACGCTGAGCCTGGCCTACCAGACGTACTACACCCACGAGACCACCGCACCTGCGGCGGTCGGGGCGATGGCGACGCTACGGAAGTCGGCCACCAACGGTTATCGCAACCTGCGCTTCGGTACGAAGGACCGTCCGGGCCCGCGCGTGTTCGGCGCGCTCGTGCCGCGGCTGACGCCCGCGTGGGCGACGACGATGGACTGGGAGTGCCGCCACCTGCCCAAGCCCAGGGCGGGCATGCGGTTGCTGGACGTCGGTTCCGGCAACGGCCACTTCCTCGACTTCGCCCGCAAATGCGGCTGGGAGGTCGCCGGCGTGGACCTGGACGAGCAGGCGGTCGCTGCGGGCCGGTCGCGCGGCCTGGACATCCGCAACGGCACGATCGAAGCGATCGGCGAGGACGAGCAGTTCGACGGCATCACCATGGGCCACGTGATCGAGCACGTCTACGACCCGCACGCCCTGCTCGCGGCCTGCTACCGGCGGCTCAAGCCCGGCGGCTGGATCTGGGTGGACACACCCAACATCGACTCCCTCGGCCACGGCAAGTACGGACCCCACTGGATAGGAGTCGACGCGCCGCGCCACCTGATCCTGTTCACCCCCGCATCGCTGACCGACGCGCTGACCAAGGCCGGCTTCGTCAACCACGAGCGGCTGCACGCCAAGCTGGCGGCGACGTACAACTGGGCGGCGAGCGAGTCGGTCGCCGCGGGCAAGGGCATGGGCGGCGCCGACGAGTTCCGCGCCTCGGTCAAGAAGCCGGCGATGGACGCCGTCGGCCGCGAGATGGCCGACCCCGACATCCGCGAGTGGCTGACAGTCCGGGCGTACAAGCCGGCGTAAGGAGCCGAAGTCGTTCAGGTGACCGGCGAGTTCGGCCCACCGAGGACGTACCAGAGCACAGCCATGGCGCTCTGGCCCTGAGGCGCGGGCTCGTACGCCGCCTCCGAGGCTCGACATTGCCATTTCTTTGATCTTTCATTGCCTGGCGCACCGGCTCCCTGAGCCCAGTGGCAAAGCCTTGAGGTAAAGGGCTATTTTCAGTGAGAGGCCGAGGCGGCGGCCCTGAGCTGCGCTCCTTCCCACGATGCGGACATCCGGTGTCACAGAGTACGGATGTTTCGGTGACCGAATCGTAATGCGGCAGATTTTACGAGCCCGTTCAACATCCTTATGCCACACGCTACGGTGGCCCGGTCGGCGGGTGGACTGACTGGTGGAGGGGGTGGGGTGGAGATGCCGATCGGTGCCGATCCGGGCCGTCTGGACGCTTTCGGGGCGCAGATGGGCTCGCGTGCGCAGTTGATCGAAGTGATGCGGCTGCGGGCGGCCGGCGTGCCGGACCGGCGTCGCTGCTCGCCCGGGGTCTGTGCCGGGCGGAGAAGTTCGGGCAGGCGGGGGAGCCGGTAGCGGGGCAGGGCGGCAAGGGGGCGGCGATCGCAGTGGACGAGTAGGGACGGTGGTTCGTGTCGGACGGGGTGCGCAACCTGGCGGGGTCGGTGGCGGGTATCGACATCAGCGCCGGGGCGGCCAGTGACACCGGGCTGGTCCGGCTCGGCAACGAGGACTGCGTCTTCGTGGGTAAGACCGTGTTCGTGGTCGCCGACGGGATGGGCGGGCACGCGGCCGGCGAGGTGGCCAGCGAGCTCGTCGTGAACCGGCTGGCGGGGCTCGACGGGCGGGGCGACCTCAAGCTCGAGGATCTGCGCGAGGGGATCCTGCAGGCGAACGAGGACGTGCTCGAGTATGCGCGGCGGAATCCGCAGCACGAGGGCATGGGTGCGACGCTCTCCGGGATCGCCCTCGCCTGGTATGGCGGAAGCCGGCACTGGGTCGCCTTCAACGCGGGGGACTGCCGGGTCTACCGCTATGCGCACGACGCGCTCGTGCAACTGACGACGGATCACACCGAGGCGGCCGAACTCGTCGCCGCCGGGGTGCTGGACCCGTCGCAGGCTGCCGGGCATCCGAGCCGGCACATCGTCACGCGGTCCCTCGGGTCCCGGCCCGCGCCCGAGGCTGATTTCCGGTTGCTGCCACCGAGTGCGGGCGAGGTGTTCCTGCTCTGCTCGGACGGATTGTTCGGCGAGGTCGCCGACGCGTCCATCGCCCAGGTGCTGCGGGCCGAGCCGTCTCCCGCTCGCGCCGCTGCCGCGCTGATCCGGCTCGCCGTCGACCACGGCGGGCGCGACAACGTCTCCGCGGTGGTGGTGCTGCACGCGGGCGCCGAGCAGCGCGACGCCGCCGGCGCGGATGAGCGGACCATTCCCCGTCAGCCTCCGGAGGAGATGTGATGGCCGCGTCGAGTACGCGTTACCGGCCCGGGCCGTGGACCGCGGTGGTGCGCCCCGGTGTCTGGCTGCTCGCCCACAGCGCGCCCGAGGACTCCGTCGTCGAGCGCATCTGGCTGGCGCTCGAGCAGCCGGAGGTCGAGACCGGGGCCTTGCTCGCGGAACTCGTCAAAGCGAACGAAGGCGTAGCGGACGGCGGGTTCGCCTTCGTCCGCAGCGGCGCGCAGGCGACGGACGTGGTGGTGGGCGGACAGGGCATCGCCGAACTCATCGACTCGCAGGGTGAACTCAAGGTCTTTACCGTCGACGAGGCGGCCGGAGGCACGACCTCGGCGCTGGTCGACGCGTGCGCGGCGATTCGGCTGCGATCCGCTGTGGTGGCCCAGGCGGAGATCTCCCTGCCGGTGGACGCGGCGGTGGTGCTGGCGTCGGCCATCGAATACAGCGCGGCGGAGGACCGGCATCCGGCGCCTGAGCCGACTGCGGCGGAGCCGATCGCGCCGGATCCGACCGTACAGGAATCGGTGCCGCCGACGGCCGAACAGCAGGGCTCTGATGCGCGCGGCGAGAACGGATCCCTCGACGACTCCATGGAATCGGCGGGGGTGCTCGCGGCCAACGACCTGGACTGGATGACGGCCGGACCGGCGCAGCCGCCCGCACAGCCGCCCGCGCCGCAGGCTGCGGCCGAGGCCGGGTCCGGCGGCTGGCCGGAGGCGCAGGAAGAGCCCGTATACGCTCCGCCGCAGCAGCAAGATCAGTACGCTGTGCCGTGGGGCGCGCCGGAACAGCCTTTCCCCGTCTACGACGAGGCCATGGCGCAGATTCCCCCGCCGCCCGGCCTGCTGCCCGCGGCGGAACAGACCTTTGCGACCGTGCACCCGGACCAAGCGCCGGGCGCGGCGCTGCCGATGCCGCAGGGCCCGCCGATCCTGGTGGGGCCGCCGATGCTGCCCGCGCCGTCAGGCCCGCCGATACCCCAGCAGGGGTTCGCCGTGACGGAGCCGCCGCAGCCCGGCTTCGGTGTTTCGGACCAGCCGCTGGTGGCCGCCGTCTACTGCCCCTACGGGCACCTGACCCCGGCCGGGTCCACGCAGTGCCGCCGGTGCCGGACCGCGGTGGCGCCGCAGGAGCCGTTCACCATCACGCGCCCCTGCCTGGGCAGGCTGCGGCTGTCCAACGGCGAGATCTACCCGCTCGACCGCGACGTGGTGTTCGGGCGCCGGCCGGAGGTGCCGGTGGGCCGGCCCGGCCCGCAGCCGAACGCGATCGCGCTCACCGACGACCGGGACGTCTCGCGCAGCCACGTCGAGATCCGGCTCGACGGCTGGCGGGTGCTCGCGGTCGACCTCGGCTCGGTCAACGGCACCCAGCTCGCCTGGCCGAACCTCGCGCCGCAGCCGCTGCCGCCGCGGACGGAGCTGGAGATCGTGCCGGGCTGCGCGCTCATCCTGGCGCCGGACGTGTGGATCCACTTCGAGGAGGACCTGTGATCGGCCAGGCGCCGCCGCTCGGCGGGTACAGCGCGGGCAGGGTGCTCGGGCAGGGCGGGTACTCGGTCGTCTACCTCTACCGGGACGAGAGCCTCGGCCAGGAGGTCGCGGTCAAGGTCCTGACGCTGCTCGACGAGAGCGCGCGCGGCCAGTTCGCCGACGAGATCCGGCTGCTCTCCTCGTTCGGCGACGACCCGCTGATCGTGCCCTTCGTGCGCCACGGCGTGCTCGAGGACGGCCGGCCGTACTTCGTCATGCGCTACTGCCCCGGCGGCAGCATCTCGAGCTGGGTCGGTGACGGCCTGCCGGCCGCCGAGGTGGTCGAGACCGGGCTGCGGATCGGGCGGGCGCTGGACTCGGTGCACCGAAAGAACTGGCTGCACCGCGACATCAAGCCGTCGAACATCCTGGTCGACGAGACCGGGCACGCGCCGCGGCTGTCCGACTTCGGCATCGCCACGCCGAGCCGCTACGGCGTGGCCGGCCCGGGGGATCCGCCGGTGTCCATCGCCTGGTCGGCGCCAGAGGTGATCGCCAAGCAGAGCAGCGGCAGCGTCGCCTCCGACCTCTACTCGCTCGGTGCGACCCTGTGGCATCTGCTCACTGGGCACGCGCCGTACGAGATCCCCGGCGGGGACAACCGGGCCGAGGCGCTGGAGCGGCGCGTCATGGGCAGCGCGCTGCCGGTGCTCGGCCGGGACGGCGTGCCGACTGCCCTCGAGCACCTGCTGCGGAACCTGCTGGCGAAGGAGCCCGGCAGACGTCCGGGCAGCGCCGCCGACGTGGTCAGGGTGCTGGAGCTGATCAAGGCGCAGCTGCGCGCGGCAGAGCGGCCGCTGACGGTGTCGCCGCAGGCCGCGGTGATCACCGAGAGTCCCGCGCAGGTCCCCCGCGCCGCCGAAAGCGGCCCGAGCGCAGGTTTTTCCGGACGCAAAGCCCTGATTGTCTGCGCGGCCGTGGTGGTCGTCGCAGGCGCGGTGGCGGTGGGCGCGGGGCTGAGCGACCATGCCGGCTCGGGTACGGCCTCGGCCCAGGCCGGCTCGCCGACCGGCGACGCCGTGCCCGGACCGCAGGACCCGGGCCTGGCCGGCGAGCAGGTGCCGGCCGGCGTGCCGAAGATCAAGGCGGCCCGGACCGGCTCGGGCACCCTGCGCTTCAGCTGGACCTACACGGCGCCGGAGGCGAGCGACACCTTCGGCTGGCGCGTCGTCGGCACGACCCGGACGGGCGTGGCGCAGACGGCGGCGATCGACTTGTCAGACCCCGCGGGACAGCGGTTGTGCATCCAGGTGCGCGTCCTGCGGGCGGGGGACGGGGACCAGGATTCTGCCTGGTCTCCCGCGGACTGCGGGAGTTAAGAGATGAGACCTTTGATGAGGCCGTCGGCGCGCGGGCGCGGGCGCGGCGGGCGGGCGGCGACGGCGGTCTCCGGCGCCGTGCTGGCCGCCGCCGTGGGCGCGCTGCTGTTCATGGCGGTGGACGCGCCGGGTGTCCCGGTGCAGCACGCCGCGCTCAACAACGGCGGTGTGTGGGTCACCAGCGACGGCGACGGGCTGTTCGGCCGGCTGGACAAGCCGGCCGGCGCGCTCGACGCCGCGTTCGCCCCGCCCGGCGAGAGCCAGCAGAGCTACCAGCTCGACATGCTGCAGGACGAGTCCGCGGTGGTGGCCTGGGACCAGGGCTCCGGCAAGCTCTACCCGGTCGACTCGGCCCACGCCTCGAGCCTGACCGACCAGGCGGTGCCGGTCTCCTCGGCGGAGCAGGTCGGCTTCGCCGGCGGCACGGTCGCCGTGCTCGACCCCTCGACCGGCCAGGTGCACGCCCAGCGGTTCGATCCGACCGCCAGTCTCAGTTCCCTGTCCTCGCTGCAGTCCGACGGGCCGGCGCTGGCCAAGCTCGGCGCCGCGTCCTCGCCGAACGCCGAATCCCTCGCGGTCGGCCAAGACGGCACTGTCTACGCCGTGGCCGCTTCCGGCAAGGTCGCCACCATCACGCCGAGCGGCACCGACGGCTTCGCCCCGGTCTCCTACACCAACCTCGGCCAGAGCCTCACCGCGCCGAAGGTGACGTCGGTCGGCGGCGAGATGGTGGTGCTCGACGCGGCCGACGGCAAGCTGTTCCTGCCCTCCGGCCGGACCGTCACCGTCCCCGACGTCGACGCGCGCACCGAGCTGCAGCAGCCCGGCCAGGCCGATCCGTCGGTGGTGCTGGCCACCTCGCGCAACCTGCTCACCGTCGACCTGGCCGCCGGGACCATCAGTACCCTGTCGCAGGTCGGCGCCGGCGCCCCGGCCGCCCCGGTCCGCCTCGGCGTGTGCGTGTACGCGGCCTGGGCGCACACTCCGGTCGGCTACGTGCGCTCCTGCGACGGCAGCCCCGCCGTGCACGGAGGACTGAGCGGGCTGGAGGAACTGCAGGACCCGCAGTTCCGGGTCAACTGGAACCAGATCGTGCTCAACGACCTCGCCACCGGCGCGCTGTGGGACCTGTCCGACTCGAAGCAGGTGTCCGACTGGGCCGCCGTGCGTCCGCCCTCCGCCGCGAAGAACTCCTCGAGCAGCCAGAACAACGTGGACCAGCAGCAGGCTGCGAACCTGCCGCCGAAGGCCGCCGACATCACCCTCGGCGCCCGGCCCGGACGCACCACTGTGCTGCACGTGCTCGACGTGGACTCCGATCCGGCCGGCGCGATCCTCGCGGTGCAGAGCGTCTCAGCCCCCGATGACTCCTCGGCGAAGCTGCAGATCGCCCCGGACGCGCAGAGCGTCGAGATCACCCTGCCCGCCGGGACCTCGACCGCCGCCGTCCACTTCCAGTACACCGTCGCCGACCCCAAGGGCCTGTCCGCGAACGCGACGGTGACCGTCGAGATACGTACCCCGGCCGAGAACACGGTGCCCGCCCTGCGCAACGGATTCACCGCGCGTACCTGGACCGTGCCCTCGGGCGGATCGCTCGAGATCCCCGTGCTCCAGGACTGGCGGGACTTCGACGGCGACCCGGTCGGCCTGGTCGCCGCCACCGCTTCGGCCGGATCCGCCGCGGCCACCTCGGACGGCTTCATCGAGTACACCGCCCCGAGCGAGGCGGGCTCCCAGACCGTGCACTACCAGGTCTCCGACGGCGTCGGCACGCCGGTCGCCGGCACGCTCTCGCTCAAGGTGCAGAGCGCCACCGACACCACCGGGGTCGCGCCGGTGGCCGAGCCGGACATCGCCCGAGGCGAGGTCGGCCAGCCGATCGTGATCCACCCGCTGGCCAACGACCTGCCCGGCGCGGACCCGCACAACCGCGGCGCCACCCTGCAACTCGCCGATCCGGTGGCCGCGCCCGCGAACACCACCGTCAGCACCGACCAGACCGAGGGCACCGTCCAGCTCGTGGCGAAGCGAGCCGGCACCTACCTGCTCGACTACACCGACCAGTTCGGCGACGCGCCGTTCGCCACCGGCAAGATCCGGGTGGACGTGCTTCCCGACCCGGCCAGCCCGCAGCCGCCGGTGACCATGCCGACCGTGGCCGTCCTGCGCGGCCAGCAGCCGGTCACCGTGGACGTGCTGGCGCAGGACTTCGACCCCTCCGGCGCGCTGCTCGAGGTGCAGCAGGCGGCGCCGGTGAACGCGGACTCGGGCCTGCAGGTGGGCATCGTGGACGGCCGCTGGCTGCGCATCAGTGCCCTGTCGCCGCTGGCCGCGATCACCCCGCAGCTGGTCGACTACACCGTCACCGACGGCGTCACGGCGCCGGTCACCGGCCAGGTCTCGGTGACCCGGCTGGCCGCGCCGGCCACCGACACCCCGGTCACCGTGCCGGCCTACGCCACGGTGCGGGCCGGGGACACCGTCACCACCGACGTGCTGGCCAAGGACATCGACCTGGCCGGCGCCCCGCTCTCGCTCGCCCCGGACGTCACCGGCGCGCCGGCAGCCGGCCAGCTCGAGGTGCTCTCGCCCGCCGGTACCGCCGGCACGGGCAACGGATCCGCCTTCACCACCGGCGACCTGGTGACCTACGCCGCCCCGCGCACGGCCGCCTCCCCGGTGGTCGAGACGGTCGAATACCTGGCCAAGGACACGCTCGGCGGCCAGGCCATGGGTTACCTGTACGTCACGGTGAACCCGGCGCCGACGGCCATGAATCCGAACAAGGCGCCGGCCCCGCTGCCGGTGGAGGAACGCACCGTGGCCGGGGAGAGCATCACCGTCCCGATCGCGACCAGCGGCATCGACCCGGACGGGGACTCGGTGACCCTCACCGGGATCACCTCCGCACCGACCCTCGGCCGGATCCTGTCGCAGAACGCGACCTCGCTGACCTACCAGGCCTTCCCGACCAGCGCCGGCACGGACAGCTTCGGCTACCAGGTGTCCGACCGCTTCGGGGCCGTCGGCCAGGCGACGGTGAGTATCGCGGTCGTCCCCCCGGCCGCCCCGCAGCCGCCGATCGCGGCGGAGCAGGACGTCACGGCGGCGCCCGGCGCCCAGGTCGGCGTCGACGTACTGGCCGCCGCGGTGGCCGCGCCCGGTGACACGCTCACGGTGACGCCGCTGGCCACCCTCAACCGCAACCTGCCGACCGGAGTGTCGCAGAAGTCGTCGACCTCGCCGATCATGGTCACCGCGCCTGCGGCGGACGGCAAGCCGCTGGTGGTGACGTACGGCATCAGCGACGGCGTCAACCCCGTGTCGGTGGCGACGATCACCGTGCACGGCCAGAACGGCTACCTCAACCCGCCTTCCGCGCTGCCGGCCTACGCCACCCCGCAACCGAAGCAGACCACGATCACCGTCGACGTGGCCGACGACATCAGCACACCGGACGGCTCGGCCACCGGGCTGACCGTGACCCAGGTCTTCAACGCCCCGAAGGCCACGATCGACGGAACCAAGATCGTCATCCCGGTGACGGCCGCCGCGCAGACCCTCGCCTGCCAGGTGCGCGACGGGGCAGGGGCGACGACGATCGGCCGGATCTACGTCTCGGCCCCGAGCGCCGGCGCGCCCTACGCCAAGCCGGGCTCGCTGATCTCGGTCGACGCGGGCGGCACCAAGACGGTGAACCTCGCCGACTACGTCGCGGACCCGGCCGGCAAGCCGCTCCGGCTGACCACGGTCGACGAGATCTGGGCCGCCCCGGTGACCGGGCTCAAGGCCGCGCCGCAGGGCACGAACGGCCTCGTGCTGACCGCGCTGAGCGGTTACACCGGCCCCGCGTCGGTCACCTTCCAGGTGACGGACGGGTCCTCGCTCACCGACCCGCACGGCGTGTTCGCCGTGATCACCATCCCGGTGCAGGTGGGTCCGGAGACCCCGGTCCTGCACTGCCCGTCCGACCCGGTGCGGGTCGTCGAAGGCGGACCCACGGTCAGCCTGGACATCGCCTCGCTCTGCCACGTCTGGACGGCCCAGGCCGGCGCCGCCGCTTCGCTGCACTACACCGCGCGGTGGCAGGGGGCTGCGGCCGGACTGAGCGTCGCCGGCTCCGGCACCCCCACCCCGAGCGTGACCGCCGACTCCTCGGCCACCGGCCAGACCAGCGGCACCCTGGAGATCGGGGTGGCCGGCTCGCCGGCCAAGACCTCGCCGCTGACCGTGCAGGCGGTCGCCGCGGCGGCCCCGACGGTGGCCCCGATCACGATGAACGGCGTGCTGGCGGGTCAGACCGCGACGATCGACGTCGCGCCCTACATCAACTCCCCGCTGCGCCAGCCGGCCGACTCGGTGGTCTCGGTCACCGAGTCCTCCGGGATGCCCGCCTCCGCCGCCCCCTCCGGCAGCGTCGTGCGGATCACGCCCGCCGCCACCGCGCACGGCACGATGACCTTCACCATCGTGGTCAGCGACGTCGCCCAGACCTCGCGGGCGGACCGGCACGGCATCGGCCAGATCACCCTCAACGTGCTGGGACCGCCCTCCGCGCCGGGCACCCCGGTCGTCGGCGCCACCGTGCTCAGCGACTCGGCCCAGCTGTCCTGGACCGCGGCCGCCCCCAACGGCGCGCCGGTCACCGCCTACCAGGTCGACTACGCGGGCGGCTCGCAGACCTGCCCGGCGTCGCCGTGCCTGATCACCGGGCTGCACAACGGAACGACCTACCACTTCACGGTCAAGGCGCAGAACGTGGTGGGCTGGAGCCCGGAGAGCGGGCAGTCCGGCCCGGCCACGCCCGACACGGTGCCGGGCGCGGTCACCGGGCTCGCGGTGGCCGATCCGCAGAACGGCACGCTCGATGTGAGCTGGAACGCCGCGCCCGACGCGGGCACGCCGGTGAAGGACTACGCGGTGACCTGGGCCGGCGGCGGCAGCGCCACCGTGGCGGGCACCTCGTTCACCGCCACCGGCCTGAACAACGACACCGTCTACACGTTCACGGTGATCGCGGTCAACGACCGGGGCCCCGGCCCCTCGGCGAGCGTGAGCGGCGAGTCGGCCGGCGCGCCGCCCCGCCCGGCCGCACCGAGCTTCTCCACCACCGAACTGGCCGGCTCGAACTCCCGGGCGGTGACGGTCTCCTGGACCGCCGTGGACGCGAACGGCCCCGGCCCGACCACGTACACGGTCACCCGGACCGGCGGCGGAACCGACACGGTGTGCTCGAACGTGCAGGCGACGAACTGCCTGGACGCCGGGGTCGCGAACGACGGCACGGTCTACACCTACACCGTCACCGCGATGAACGCCGACGTCTCGCTCGACGCCACGGCGCACACCTCGCAGCCGAGCCCCGGCACCCAGATGGAGGCGACGGCGACGCCGGACGCGATCGGCAACCTGAGCGCCAAGGCGACCGGGGTGAGCCAGCAGGCCACGATCACCTTCGACGCGCCCGCCTCGCACGGGGCCACGTCCACGGTCACCTGCAGCTACGGCGGAAACGCCTGCGGCACCTGGACTTTCCCGACGAGCGGGCAGAACGGGGTGACCGAGACCATCAATGGTCTGCCGAACGGCAGCAGCGAGACGGTCTCGCTGCAGGACTGCAACGGCAGCATCGGCGGCCAGGACGCCGGGAACCAGTGCGACGACGCGGCCACCGCGTCGGTCACCACCTACGGCCCGCTCTCAGGGCTCTCCATCAACACCTCGGCCAGCGGCCAGACGGTGAACTTCACCGTGTCGGTGAACCCGAACGGCAAGGCCGCGACCGTGCAGGTCACCACGAGCAAGCAGAGCCAGACCTTCACCACCGGCACCGGCGCGTGGAGCTGGAGCAGCAGCGACACCATGGGCTACAGCGCCACGGACACGATCAAGGTGACCGTCTCCGACTCGGGTCGCAGTTCCCTGTCGCAGACCGCGTCGCAGTCCACTCCCGCACCTCCGGCGACGGTCACCGTCAGCCGGGGCGCGGGGTGCGGCGGCGGTGGCGGCTCGGCCTGCGGCGGCACCAGCGGTTCCTGCTCCGACAGCTCGTGCGGGTACGTCCACGTGCAGACCGCGAACTTCAGCGGCAGCGTGACCTGTTCCTTCACCAGCACCCACGGCGGCAGTTTCGGCGGCAGCGAGAGCTACGGCGCCAACCAGTCGAAGGACGCGAACGACTACTTCGGCTACCCCGGCTACACCGTGACGGTGACCTGCGGCGGAGTGTCAGGGTCCTACGTATGGCCGTGATCTGCGCACCCCCGCCGCGCCGCGGCGGCCCGACGAGCAAGCACGCACACCCGATCACGCAGGAGGCAGGACGGACATGACGATCACCGACGAACAGGCCGAACGCTTCGCCGAGACCTTCAACCGGCTGGTCGACGCCGTCGGCGGCGCGATCCTGGGCAAGGACCGGGTGGTGCGTCTGGCGCTGACCTGCCTGCTCTCCGACGGGCATCTGCTGCTCGAGGACGTGCCCGGCACCGGCAAGACCTCGCTGGCCCGGGCCATCGCCAACGCGGTCCAGGGCACCACCGCCCGGATCCAGTTCACCCCGGACCTGCTGCCGGCCGACGTGGTCGGCGGCGTGGTCTACAACCAGAGCACCCAGCGCTTCGACTTCAAGCCCGGACCGGTCTTCGCCTCGATCGTGGTGGCCGACGAGATCAACCGCGCCTCGCCCAAGACCCAGTCCGCGCTGCTCGAGGTGATGGAGGAGGGCCGGGTCACCGTGGACGGCACCTCGCACGAGGTCGGCCGCCCGTTCATGGTGATCGCCACCCAGAACCCGGTCGAGCACGCCGGCACCTACCCGCTGCCCG
The DNA here is from genome assembly GCF_000504285.1 of Actinospica robiniae DSM 44927. Taxonomy (NCBI): domain Bacteria; kingdom Bacillati; phylum Actinomycetota; class Actinomycetes; order Catenulisporales; family Actinospicaceae; genus Actinospica; species Actinospica robiniae. Next base: position 7,189,385 of record NZ_KI632511.1, read on the forward strand.
AGGCCCAGCTCGACCGCTTCCTGATGAAGACGGCGATCGGCTACCCGGACCAGGGCTCGCTGGTGGCGCTGATGTCCGGCGCGACCGTGCGCGACCGGGCGGCCCTGGTGCAGCCGGTCATCGCCGACGACGCCTTCGCCCGGATGGCCTCGTTCGCCACCGGCGTGAGCGTGCGCGAGGAGGTGCTGGTCTACCTCAGCCAGATCGCCGAGGCGACCCGCGAGCACAAGTACGTCGACCTGGGCCTGTCCACCCGCGGCTGCATGGCCTACGTCCGGGCGGCGAAGACCTGGGCGATCGCCCAGGGACGCGCCTACGTGATCCCGGACGACATCAGGGCCCTGCGGAATCCGGTGCTGGCCCACCGGCTGCTGCTGAGCGACGAGGCGCCGTATCACGACATCACCGCCGACCAGGTCATCGACGAGGTCTTCGAACTGGTGCCGCCGCCGCTGTTCCGCGGCGGCCCGGTCTCCGGCGGGGAGCAGGACTTCACCCGGCGCCTCGGCGACTCCCTCGGGCCGGACGAGCACACCCGGCGCCTCGGCGGCGTCCCCGGACCGGACGAGCACACCCGGCGGCGCGGGGAGTACGCGCCCGCCGCGCAGTACCCGGCCGCCGGGCCCGGGCCGTACCCGGCGAGCGTGGTCGAGGACGTGACCCGCCGCCGCGAGGGCGAGAGCGCCGCCGCCGTCGACGAGCACACCCGCCGCCGGGAGAGCGCCGCGGCCGTGGACGAGTACACCCGGCGGCGCGAGAACCCGTACTACGGACAGGGTCGGTGACGACGGTGGCCGGTACCCAAGCGGCGCTCGGCCCGGGCGGTGGCGGCCGGGCCCGGGCGGGTGGCCTGATCCGGCCGGCCCAGTGGTCGCGGGCCTTGGCCCGGGCGGCGGCGCCGGCCGTGGACCTGCTGCGGGGCTCGGCGTGGGTGCGCGCCGCGCTCGCGGCCTGCGCCGCGGTCACCCCGACCGGCTGGGCCGTGCTGGCCGGCTCGGTCGCGGCGTGGCTCGCCTCCGGCCGGCTGCACTGGAGCGAACTGCGGCTGATCGCGGTCATGGGCCTGGTCGTGTTCGTGCTCTGCTGCGCCATGGCGCTCGGCCGCAGCTCGCTGCAGGTCGCGCTGAAGCTGAGCGCGCAGCGGATCACGGTCGGCGGCGTCAGCACCGTCACCGTCGAGGTGCACGAACCGATGGAGCGGCGCCGGTTCCACCTGGTGCCGGCCCGGCTGCGGGTCCCGGACGGCACCGCGGCCGGACGCAGCTTCGACCTGCCGGTGCTCGGCCGCGGCATGGCGCACCGGTTCGACCCCTTCGAGGTGCCCGGCGCCCAGCGCGGGGTGATCGAGCTCGGCCCGGCCACCGCCGTGCGCGGGGACCCGTTCGGACTGGTCCGCCGCCGGCTGCTGCTGGCCGACCGGCGGGAGGTGCTGGTGCACCCGCTCCGGATCAACCTGCCCTCGCTCGGATCCGGGGTGCTGCACGACCTCGAGGGCCGGGTCACCGAGCACGTCTCGGCCAGCGACCTGGAGTTCCACACCCTGCGCGAGTACGTGCCCAGCGACGACGCCCGGCACATCCACTGGCTCTCCTCCGCGAAGGTCTCCTCGGCCCGGCCGGACAAGCCGTTCATGGTGCGCCGGTTCCTCGAGACCCGGCTGACCCACCTGCTGCTGATCGTGGACGGGGAAGCGGGCTCCTACACCGACCCGGAGCAGTTCGAGACCGCGGTGAGCGCCGCGGCGTCCATCGCCGTGCGCGCGCTCAAGGACAAGCTCCAGGTGACGCTGCTGGTCGCGGACCGGCTGGCGCACGAGCCGAGCCCGATGCAGGCCCTCGACGCCTGCGCCCGGGCCCGCTTCGGCGCCGGGACCGGGCTGTTCGGGCTGATCGCCCGCGGCCTGCGGGTGGCGCCGCGCACCACCTCGGTGATGATCGTGACCGGACCGGTGCGCGACTATCCGGAGCTGCGCAAGGTCTGCAGCCGCATCCCGCGCGGGCTGCGTGCGACCGCGGTGCGCGTCGACCCGGCCCACCAGACCGGCGTGACCGCCTCCGGTTCGCTCAGGGCCCTGTCGCTCAAGCGGATCGAGGATCTTCCGCTGCTGGTTCGCGAGGCGGTGTCCGGATGAGCTCCCGTGCCCCCCGTCGCGCGGCGGCCGGTCCGGATCCCTCCGCGGTGGCCGTCGACGAGGCGTTCCTGATCGGCAGCTGCGCCCTGGCGCTCTACGCCCTGCGCAGCACCTACAGCGGGTGGGTCTTCCTGCTCGCCGGGCTGGCCGGGGTCCTGCTCGCGCTGGCCGTCGTGCGCGCCGCCGCCTGGGTGACCCGCTCGGTCACCGTCGCGGCCCTGCTCGCCACGCTGCTGTACCTGCTGCTCGGTCCACTGCTCCTGACGGCCGCGGCCGGCTCGGGCCTCGCCGCGCCCGGCGTGTCCACGGTCCGCACCGCCGCACTCACCGCGATCCGTTGCTGGAAGCAGCTGCTGACCACGCAGCCGCCGGTCGGCGACAGCGCGGAACTGCTCGCGGTGCCGCTTCTGCTCGGCCTCGCCGGCGCCTTCATCGGCGCCGTGCTGATCCGCCGCGCCCGCACCGGCGCGGCGCCGCTGGCAGCACCCTTATCCGTGCTCGTGCTCGCCTTCGCGCTGGGCACGCACAGCCCGTCGAACTGGCCGGTGACGGCGTTGGCGCTCACCGCCGGACTGCTGGTGTGGACGGCGCTGCGCAACCACCGCGGCGGCGGCTCCGTGGCGGTGCGCTCGGCCCGCGCGCTGCGCATCGCCGTGGCCACCGTGACGCTGTTGGTGGCGGGCGGGGTCGCCGCCGCCGCACAGTCCTCCGCGCCGGGGGCGCAGGGCCAGGGCCGCTCGATCCTGCGCACCCGCGTCGAGCCGCCGCTGAACGTGGACGACTATCCCAGCCCCCTCAACGGATTCCGCAAGTACACCAAGGACGCGGACCTGCTCTACAGCCAGAAGCTGCTGACCGTATCCGGCCTGCCGGCCGGTACTCCGCTTCAGATCGCAGTACTCGACGACTACAACGGCTGGGTCTGGGGCGCGGTCAATCCGGCGGACGGCGACGCGTTCGCCCGCCTCGCCGCGAGCGAGGTGCCGGCCGAGTCCGACCCGTCCGCCGCCGGCCCGGGCGCCACCGTGAGGATCACCGTGGAAGCCGGCTACGCCGCGCCGACGGACCTCGACGTGTGGCTGCCCACCGCCGGCGACGTGCACGGGATCTCCTTGTCCGGCCCCGATTCGGCCGGGCAGACGGCAGACCTCTGGTACGACTCGGCCACCGGCTCGGGCATCGTCACCAGCGGGCTGGCGGCCGGAAGCACCGTGGTGCTGCAGACGACGCCGGCGCACACCACGTTGACCGCGTCCGACCAGCCCTACGCCTCCGGCACGTTGACCGACGGCTACCAGGCCCAGTTCGAAGCGCGCGCGGCCGCCTGGGATCAGGGGGCGAACGGCCCGATCGCCGAGATCGAGGCGATCGCCTCGTACCTGCGGCGCAACGGCGCCTACAGCGACGGCGGCGCGGGCCAGGGCAACTACCTGCCCGGGCACGGCATCGGCCGGCTCACCTCGTTCCTCAACGGGCAGCAGCCGGTCGGGGACGACGAGCAGTACGCCGCGGCGCTCGCGCTGATGGCCGAGAGCCTGGGCCTGCGATCCCGGGTGGTGTTCGGCGCCGTGCCCGAGGCGGACGGGGTCGTGCGCGGCTCGGACGTGCACGCCTGGGTGCAGGTGCGGATCGTCTCGGGCGCCTGGGCGGACATCCCGTACACCCAGTTCATGCCCGATCCGTCCAAGGCCCCGAAGCCGCAGCCGAAGCAGAACACGCAGCAGAGCTCGGGCACCGTAGTCCCGCCGCCGGACGCGGCCGCCGCACCGAACACGCCGGTCGGCTCCGGGACGAGCACCCGCGGCGGCGACCACGGCGGCCAGCACGCAGCCGCCCCGCCCGGCTGGCTCGGCCCGCTGCTGCGCGACCTAGGCCTGGCCGCCTCGCCGCTGCTCGCGCTGCTCCTCGTCGCCGGACTGATCCGGGCCGTCAAGGGGACGCGGCGCAAGCGCAGACGCACCCGCGGGCCGTCGGCGGACCGGTTCGCGGCCGGCTGGCTGGACCTGGTCGACCACGCCCGGGACCTCGGCATCCGCATGCCGCCGAAGCTGACCCGGCGTCAACAGGCCGAGCGCCTGCCGGACTCCGCCCTGGCGGCCCTCGCCGCGACCGCGGACGCGGCGGTCTACGGACCCGGAGACCCGGCCGAGGCGGCCGTGGCCGGCTACTGGGCCGACCTCGACCGGGCCAGGTCCGCCCTCAGCCGCCAGGCCGGCCGCCGCGCCCGCTGGCGCGCCGCGTACAGCCTCGCCAGCTTCCTGCCCGAGACGCGCAGGCGGTCGCGCGGCCGCCTGCGCAGCCCGGCCTCGCCGTCGCCGCGTAATGGGACGCCGCGTGCTCAAGCGGTGGCCCGCATGAGCAGCGAGTAAGCAGTCTGCGAGATGGATCGCCCCGGGTCGGCGAGGTGCCGGCCCGGGGCGATTCGATGCTCTGCGGTTCTCGCCGCGGCTCCAGCGCTGTGCATTCTGGAGTGTTCGATGGCTGTGGTGTGGCGGTGGTCGGTGTCTCGTGCCGCTGTGTCCGGTGCGGGTGGGTAGACGGGCTTTCCGTGCCACACCCACCCGCCCTGCGCACGGTTTCCAGGGTGCTCTGCTCACATCGGCGGCCTGAGGCGTGGCGCAACCAGAGGATGACCATTTCTTGGCCGCGGTGGGTTATGACGCCTGCCAAGCCCTACTGTCCGGATGCCAACTGAGACCCTGTACCCCGCTGGTTGCGAGGGGGTCGGCAAACGCGGCCACGACGCGGATGAGGTCCGCGAAAGCCTCAGGGTGGTTCTGGGCCGCCTCACCTTGGCGCCGCCGCCAGGCGGTGTATGGGGCTTGGCGTCGCGTGGGCAGGTCGGAGATCGCTTCGCTGAGCGGGCGCAGTTCGATGCCGCGGTGGTCGGCGGTGTTGCGGAGGGCGGTGGTCAGCTCGTCGCCGTCGAGGTGGTGGCGGGTGATGAGCTGGTAGAGGTCGGCGTAGTCGCGGTCGCGGGTGTTCAGGTCGCCGAGGGCGATGGCAGTGGAGAGTTTCTCGGCGATGACGGTCGCGATCGGGTAACCGTAGAGCGTGAAGGTCCCGTCGCCGAGTGCCTGTGGGTATTCGATGAGCGTGGGCGACGGGGTGACCGGGTCGCCGAAGCTGACGTCGAGCTGCAGTTTCAGCCGTGCGCGGCTGAGCGCGGCGCTCATGGCCAAGCGCAGTCCGTGGTACTCGTCGTCTTGCCGGATGGGCACGGTCGTGATGGTCTTCGGCTCGAAGGTGACGCCGTCGTCGATGTCGGTGGCCGCGATCTCGGTGATGCGGCGGATGATCTCCTGCTCGTCTCCGGGGAATGCGCGGCCGAGGATGTCGATGTCGCGCGTGATGCGGCGCGCGCCGAACTGGGCGAGCAGTAGTCCGCCTTTGAGGACGAAGTGTTCCCCGCCGAGCGGGTGGACGCTGACGCGGTAGAGGAATCGCTCGAGCAGGTACTCGAGCATGACCTGGTCCGTGGGCGCGCCGCTGCGGCGGGCGAGGTTGCGCAAGTCGTTGTAGATCAGGCCGGCGGTTGTCTCGCGGGTGGGGTTGGGCATCAGGCGAGCACCGCCTCGATTGCAGGGCGGATCGCGGACATTCCCCCGAGTTCGCGCGCCGCGCGCTGAAGGTCGGCGACGCCTTGCTGGCCGGTACGGCGCAGATAGCGGTTGAGCGCGGAGAGAGCCAGGCTGCGTCCTTCCGCCCTGCCTAGGCGCATGGCGTCGACGACCGACCTGGCTGTGGTGTAGATCGGGACAGTCTCCTGAGGGGTCACCTGGAACCGTTCAACCATGAAGTCGAAGGTGACGGCGGCGTACTGGGAGACTTTCGTGGACGGGTAGCTGATGGCTGGGCGATGGCTGCCGCGCGGGACCGCGATGTGCACTTCGTGAGGGATGTCGTCGATCAGTTCGTGCAGGCTCAAAGCGGATTCCCCGCACACGACCGCTTGGGGGGCTCGCGCGCACACGGCGAGCAGGTCGAGGTGCGCGGTCGGCTCAGCGTCGGCGCGACGGTAGACGCTGCGCGAGAGCTCGTCAATCTCGCCCGCCTCGCGGAGTACCACCAGATCGCGCGCAGACAGCCGGGCTTCGTACGCCGCGCGTGCGGTGAACGTCGGTGGAAGGTGCGACAGCCGTTCGGACAGTCGCCTCTCTGAACCAGCCATGTATGAAATCCTACCCACGGAAGCCACGCCTGGGCAGAATTAAAACCATTTCAGCGCGATCGACCTAGCCCAAGCGCGCCGATCGCGAGCGCGGGCTCCTCCGGAAGAGGGCAGCTGGGCCGCGGGAGTTCGCGGCCTACGCGGCTGTGCGGTCAGGGCGTCCCTGTCATCAGTAATGCCTCGGCCGCCCGCGCGGCCCGCGCGGCCGGCTGTTCGCAGACGGCCGACTGCAGCACGGCGGCGTGCGCGGGATCGACCGGAGCGCAGACACGTGAGGGTGGCTCCGAGAGACGTACTCGGAGCCACCCCATGAGTATCCGCAGGCCAGAGCTTGTATTAGATGTCGTAGTAGAGCTCGAACTCGTGCGGGTGCGGGCGCAGCCGGATCGGGTCGATCTCAGCGCTCTGCTTGTAGGAGATCCAGGTCTCGATCAGGTCGGGGGTGAACACGCCGCCGGCGGTGAGGTACTCGTGGTCCTCTTCGAGGGCGGCGAGGACGGCGGGGAGGGAGGCGGGGACCTGGGGGACGGCGGCGTGCTCGTCCGGGGGGAGCTCGTAGAGGTCCTTGTCCACGGGGGCGAGCGGCTCGATCTTGTTCTTGATGCCGTCGAGGCCGGCCATGAGCATGGCGGAGAAGGCCAGGTACGGGTTCGAGGACGGGTCGGGGACGCGGAACTCGATGCGCTTGGCCTTCGGGTTCGAGCCGGTGATCGGGATGCGGATGCAGGCCGAGCGGTTGCGCTGGGAGTAGACCAGGTTGACCGGGGCCTCGAAGCCGGGGACGAGGCGGTGGTAGGAGTTCACCGTCGGGTTGGTGAAGGCCAGCAGGCTCGGGGCGTGGCGCAGCAGGCCGCCGATGTAGTAGCGGGCCATGTCCGACAGGCCGGCGTAGCCGATCTCCTCGTAGAACAGCGGCGTGCCCTCGCGCCACAGGCTCTGGTGGCAGTGCATGCCCGAGCCGTTGTCGCCGAACAGGGGCTTGGGCATGAAGGTGGCGGTCTTGCCGTGCTCCCAGGCCACGTTCTTGATGATGTACTTGAACAGCATCACGTCGTCGGCGGCGGCGAGCAGGGTGTTGAACTTGTAGTTGATCTCGGCCTGGCCGGCCGTGCCCACCTCGTGGTGCGCGCGCTCGACCTCGAGGCCGACGCCCTGGAGCCGCAGCACCATCTCGTCGCGCAGGTCGGCGAAGTGGTCGACCGGCGGGACGGGGAAGTAGCCGCCCTTGTAGCGCACCTTGTAGGCCTGGTTGCCGCCCGGCTCCTCGCGGCCGGAGTTCCACCAGCCCGCCTCGGAGTCGATGTGGTACATGCCGCCGTTGATCTTGGTCTCGAACCGCACGTCGTCGAACACGTAGAACTCGGCCTCGGGGCCGAAGTACGCCGTGTCGGCCACGCCCGTGCCCTTGAGGTAGGCCTCGGCCTTCTTGGCCACGTTGCGCGGGTCGCGGGAGTACTGCTCACCGGTCAGCGGGTCGTGGATGAAGAAGTTGATGTTGATCGTCTTCTCGCGGCGGAACGGGTCGATCCGCGCGGTGCTGACGTCCGGGATCAGCTGCATGTCCGACTCGTGGATGGCCTGGAAGCCGCGGATCGAGGAGCCGTCGAACATCACGCCCTCGGTGAAGAACCGCGCGTCCACGGTGTCCGCCGGCACGCTGAAGTGCTGCATGACGCCGGGCAGGTCGCAGAAGCGGACGTCGACGAACTTGACGCCCTCGTCCTTGAGGTACTTGGAGACCTCGTCGGGGTTGGTGAACATCCATCCTCCATCTGCCGGGCCTCGGCGTCGGCTGGGACAACGGGGACACTCGGCGTTGAGTTCGCTGTCACGGAAAGCTACGTTGAGGCCGTTTCCCACGGGTATCCGTGTCGTTGCCGCAATGTTACGCGGCTGATCAGCAGGCCGAGTGGAGCCGCCGCACGGGTACGGCGGGTGGCTGAGCGGGCGCGGGGCGGCGCAGCCCGGGCCCCGCGCGCCGGGGCGGCCGACGCAGGCGCTAGCGTGGTCGTATGACTGACCGGAGCACCGCCGCGGGCCGCGCGAAGGCCCCCGAGCCCGCCGGGCCCTCCTCCACCCGCGCCGCGCTCGGCGGCTGGCTCGAGGGGCCCAACCTGAACGACGGCGAGGCCGGCGCCTACCGCGGCGAGCGGCTCGGGCTGCCGGCGAGCGGGTCGGGGTCGCTGGCCGGGCAGGGGCGCCGGCTCGGCGCGCTCGTGGTGGACTGGGTCCTCGCGCTGCTGGTGGCCAAGGCCTTCGGCTGGCACCTGAGCGGCTCGCAGGGCACGTGGGGCACGCTCGCGATCTTCGGGGCCGAGCACCTGCTGCTGCTCTCGCTGCTCGGCTACACCATCGGCAAGCGGATCTTCGGACTGCGGGTGGGCAAGCTCGGCGGCCCGCTGACGCCGCTGGCCGTGGTGGTGCGTACGCTGCTGCTGCTCCTGGTCATCCCGGCGGCGATCTGGGACCGGGACGGCCGCGGCCTGCACGACCGGCTGGCCGGGACGGTCGAGCTGCACCGCTGAGCACGCATCCCACCGCGGCGAGCCCATCCCACCGCGGATGAGCCGCGGAGTCGATGACGGTACGACGAAGGCCCCTGACACGACCGGCTAGGTCTGTCAGGGGCCTTCGTCGTACGTCATGGGCTCCGGCTGTTGCCGAGCTCCGGACCCCGGGGCGGGCTGCTAGCGCTGGCCGCCGCGCTGGATCCGGGCGCCCTTGGGCAGCGGGCCCTTGGGCAGGTTGGCCATCGGACCGGTCTTGGACGCTATGGCCTCGAGCCGGCGGCTGTACTCCATCGCCTGGGTGCTGGTGAGCTGCTGCTTGCGGTACCCGCGCTTGGCCAGCATCGCGACGAGCTTGTTCAGCGGCACCTGGCCGGCCGCCTCGTCCTTGCCGACGAGGATCTCCTCCACCGCGACGTCGGGGCCGAGGTAGCGGGAGATGGCCTTGCGCTCGGCGGCCACCAGCTGCTTGACGCGGCCCGGGTCGCCCTCGGCGATCAGCACGATGCCGCCGCGGCCGATCAGCCGGTGCACCGCGTCCTGCTGCCGGCTGACCTGCACGACCGGGGTGAGCGCCCAGTTGCGCTTGATCCGCCGGTCCGACTCGATGACCGAGTACGCGGCACCGGGCTGCCCGTCGATCTGCTTGTACTGGGCGCGCTGGACCCGCCGGTTGAGCGTCATCGTGGCCGCGAGCAGGCCGGCCACCAGGCCGAACACGATGCCGAAGATCAGTCCGCCGAGCGAGCGGCCGAACAGCAGCAGGTAGAACAGCAGGAAGACCACCGCGGCGACGCCCACGCCCCACCCGAGCAGCGCGACCGTGAGCTTCGAGTCGAGCCTCTTGGTGAGCTTGTAGGCGTAGCGCAGCTGCGCCAGCCAGCCTGAGGGCGGCGGCGCGTCGGTGAAGTCATCAGGGGACGGGTTGGCCATGTGCACAGGATACGATCCCGGACCCGCCCGTTCCTAACCCGATCGGGTATCGGCAGGATCGGCACGCTCGGGGGTTGTCGCCTCGGGCGGCTCCGGCGGCCGGAAGCCGGGGGAGGAAGCGGACGGCCCCGGGCAAACCGGCCGGAGCGGCTTGAGCCGGATGGGTGGCCGAGAGTGCCCGCGGGCGGTGGCCACGAAGTCGCCACGCGCCCGGGCACCCCCGGCCGCAGTCCCTGCTCCCGCTCGCCCGGCTACTCCTGCTCGCCCAGCGCCGCCTCGGCCTCGGCTCGCTGCCTGGCCCGTTCGCGGTCGCTGAGTACGGCTGCCCACGCGTTGGCCCGGGCGACGTTCATCGCGTCGCCGCGGAACATCAGCCGTTCCATCGTCGTGAGCACCCTCCGGGCGGCGGCCCGCCGCCCGGTCAGCGCGGCGGTCGGCGTTCCCGTCGTCACACCGCTCGTCATCGTCGTCATCTGCTGCCGTACCCCCAGTCCCTTCTTTCGGTGGCGGTACCGTCCGCGCGACGCGGTACGGCCCACCCTCGACTGCGCGGGTTACCGGTCGGCGGTGCCGTGGTAACCGCAGCGTAAATCCTCAAACCGTCGTCGGCTGATCGACACGCGCCTCGACCGCCTGGCGGTAGAGCCGTCCGGCGCGGTACGAGGAGCGCACCAGCGGTCCGGACATGACCCCGGAGAAGCCGATCTGCTCGGCCTCCTCCTTGAGTTCCACGAACTCCTCCGGCTTGACCCAGCGCTCCACCGGGTGGTGGCGCGGGGAGGGCCGCAGGTACTGCGTGATCGTGATCAGTTCGCACCCGGACTCGTACAGGTCGCGCAGCGCCTGCGAGACCTCCTCGCGCTCCTCGCCGAGGCCCAGGATCAGGTTCGACTTGGTGACCAGGCCGTCCTCGCGGGCGCGCCGGATCACCTCGAGCGAGCGCTCGTAGCGGAACGCCGGGCGGATCCGCTTGAAGATCCGCGGCACCGTCTCGACGTTGTGCGCGAGCACCTCCGGCCGGGACGAGAAGACCTCGGCCAGCTGCTCGGGCACCGCGTTGAAGTCCGGGATCAGCAGCTCCACGCCGGTGCCGGGCACGGCCGCGTGGATCTGGCGCACCGTCTCGGCGTAGAGCCACGCGCCGCCGTCGGGCAGGTCGTCGCGGGCGACGCCGGTGATGGTGGCGTAGCGCAGGCCCATCGAGGCTACCGACTCGGCCACCCGGCGCGGCTCGTCCCGGTCGAGGTCGGCCGGCTTGCCGGTGTCGATCTGGCAGAAGTCGCAGCGCCGGGTGCACTGCTCGCCGCCGATCAGGAAGGTCGCCTCGCGGTCTTCCCAGCACTCGAAGATGTTGGGGCAGCCGGCCTCCTGGCAGACCGTGTGCAGGCCCTCGTCCGCCACCAGCTTGCGCAGCGCGGTGTATTCCGGGCCCATCTTGGCCCGGGTCTTGATCCAGGACGGCTTCTTCTCGATCGGGGTCTCGCTGTTGCGGACCTCGAGGCGAAGCAGCTTTCGGCCTTCTGGGCTCACCGTCGTCACCGGAACACGTCTCCTTGCAGCTGAAGATACCAACAAGCCTAGCGGCGCTCAGGCGGCCGCGGTCGCGGGCGTCGGCTCCGCCGGGTCCGCCGCGGCGGGACGGGCGCTCTTGCGCACCCGGTCGGTGGCCGCGCCCTTGGGCTCGGTGAGCAGGTGCAGGTGCCGCTCGACCACCGGCACCACCTCCTCGACCGTGACCCGGCGGCCGAGCTCCCGGCTGAGCGTGGTCACGCCCGCGTCGGAGATGCCGCACGGGATGATCCGCTGGGTCCAGCCGAGGTCGTTCTCGCAGTTGAGCGCGAACCCGTGCATGGTCACGCCCTGGGCGAAGCGCAGGCCGAGCGCGGCGACCTTGCGGTCCTGCTCGCTCTCGTCCTTCGCGAGCACCCACACGCCGGAGCGGCCCTTGACCCGGTCGGTGGCCAGGCCCAGGTCGGCGCACGCCTCGATGATGACCTGCTCGAGCCGGCGGACGAAGTCGACCACGTACACGCCCTCGGGCAGGCGCACGATGGGGTAGCCCACCAGCTGGCCCGGGCCGTGCCAGGTGATCTTGCCGCCGCGGTCCACCTCGACCACCGGCGATCCGTCCCACGGCCGGTCCTGCGGCTCGGTGCGCTTGCCGGCGGTGAAGACCTCCGGGTTGTGCTCGAGCAGTATGACTGTGTCCACGCCGGTGTCGGCCACCCGCGCGGCGTGCAGTTCGCGCTGGGCCGCCCAGGCGCTGTGATATTCGACCCCGTCGGCGCCGAAGCCGGCGTGGATGATTTCCAGTTCTTCCACGGTTCAAAGGTACGTCACGCGCGCGGGCCGACCCGAGGGCGCGTAGTCCCACGTGCCCTTCTGGCACCGTTCGGGGCACCAGCACTTGTGATCTCGATCACCACAATGAAACCCTGTCCGGTATGGGGACACTGCGGTCACTGTTGCGGATTCCGAGCGGCCGTCGGACCAAGTGGGTGGTGCTCGCTGTCTGGCTGATCATCGGCCTTTTCGCCTTCTCCACTGCGAACAAGCTCTACAACGTGGAGCAGAACAGCGCGGACGCCTATCTTCCGCATAGCGCGCAGTCCACGCAGGTCATCGACTATCTGGAGAACGCGCCGGGCGCCCCGCCCACCAGTGACGCGGCGGTCGTGCTGTACGTGAACCCGGCCGGCCTCGACGCCGCCGACGCGGCCCGGGTGAAGGCGGACGTCGCGGCGCTGCAGCAGAGCGTGCCGGGGCTGGCCGGGCCGGTGACCACGCTGCCGCCGTCCTCGGACGGCAAGGCGGTCGGGGTGGAGGTGCCGGTCAAGGTGCCGATCACCGGGCGCGTGGCCGGCAAGGCGTACGACTACAACCCGTCGCTGGACGCGATCAAGCAGGTCGCCCAGCCGCAGGGGCAGGTGCAGCAGGGCTCGCTGAGCGTCTACGTCGGCGGCGGGTACGCCCTGAACGCGGCGGCCAACGGCGCGTTCGGCGGCCTGGACTCGAAGCTGCTGCTCGGCGCCGGCCTCGTCGTGGTGCTGATCCTGCTGCTGACCTACCGCTCGCCCTTCCTCTGGCTGATGCCGCTGGTCAGCAGCCTGTTCGCGCTGCAGCTCGCGCAGGCGATCATGTACGAGCTGGTCCAGCACGCCGGCGTGGTGGTCTCCGGGCAATCGGGCGGCATCCTGACGGTCCTGGTGTTCGGCGTCGGGACGGACTATGCGCTGCTGCTCGTCGCCCGGTACCGGGAGGAGCTGCACAACTACGAGGACAAGCACGAGGCGATGCGGGTGGCGCTCGGGCGCTCGAGCCCGGCGGTGGTGGCCTCGGCCCTGACGGTCATGCTCTCCACGCTCGGCCTGCTCGTCTCCCAGCTCGCTTCGAACGCCGGACTCGGCAAGATCGGCGCGATCGGCGTGGCGTGCGCGCTGCTGGCGATGACGACGCTGCTGCCGGCTCTGCTCGTGATCGTGCCGCGCGGGGTGTTCTGGCCGGCGGTGCCGCGCTACGGCGAGGAGGCGCACGCGCGGGTCGGGGTCTGGGGCCGGGTGGCCGGCCTGATCAAGCGCGGCCCGCGGCGGGTGTGGGTGCTCACGGCGCTGCTGCTCGCGGTGCTCAGCCTAGGGCTGCTGGACCTGCACTCGGGGCAGATCCCGATTGCGCAGTCCTTCAGCAACACGCCCGCGGCCGTCGTGGCGCAGCAGCAGATCGACACGCACTATCCGGACAGCGGGACGGAGCCGCTGCAGGTACTCGCCAACGCCTCGGCGGGCACGCAGGTGGCCGCGATCCTGCACGCGGACAAGGGATTGGCGCCGAACACGCCGGGCGGCTTCGTGGTGTCGCCGCTGGGAGCGAGGAACCTTTACACGGTCGCCATGGCCGAGGCGGCGGACAGCCAGGCGGCCCGGGAGACGGTGATCAGGCTGCGCGCCGAGCTGGGCCAGGTGCCCGGCGCGGACGCGCTGGTGGCCGGCACCGCCGCGGTGAACATCGACGTGCAGGACTCGGCCGCGCACGACCGCGACTGGGTGATCCCGATCGTGCTCGCGATCTCCTTCGTCATCCTCATCATCCTGCTGCAGGCGCTGATCGCCCCGCTGCTGCTGCTGGCCAGCGTGGTGCTCTCGTTCCTGGCCGCGCTGGGCGTGGCGGCGTTCGTCAGCGACCAGTTCTTCAACCGGCCGACCGAGGACAACAGCTATCCGCTGTTCGTGTTCATCTTCCTGGTTGCTCTGGGCATTGACTACAACATCTTCCTGATGACCCGGGTGCGCGAGGAGACGCTGCGGATCGGCACCAGGCCGGGGATCCTGCGCGGGCTGACCGTCACCGGCGGCGTGATCACGAGCGCCGGCTTCGTCCTCGCGGCGACGTTCGCGGTGCTCACGACGCTGCCGCTGACGCAGTTCCTGCAGATCGGGTTCGCGGTCGCGTTCGGCGTGCTGCTCGACACGCTGCTCGTGCGCACGGTGCTCGTCCCGGCGCTGTGCTACGACGTGGGCTCGCCGATCTGGTGGCCCTCGCAGCTGGCCCGGAAGGAGCCGGAGGACAAGCGGGAGTACACGACGGTGTGAGGGCCCGGAGGTAAGGGTTCTTCAGTACTCCGCGCCCGGGTGCGCCACGGCGAGTCCGGCCGCCCGGGCCGCGGAGATCAGACGCTTGTCGTAGGTGACGAAGTGGGTGACCCCTTCCCCGGACGCGCTGTGGAGGATCTGGGCCGTGGCCAGATGGATCGCGTCCAGGCTGCGCAGCAGCGGGTCCGGGTAGGCGGCGGCCGTCTTGCGGACCTCCGGGTCGATCTCGATCCGGGTGATGCGGCGCAGCACCGACGGCACCAGCGGCAGCGCGCCGGGCTCGTTGCGGCGCAGGGCGCGTTCGAGTTCGACCTCGATCAGGGCGCTCGCGATCAGTCGGCTTCCCCGCTGCTCCGCCAGCCACGCGACGAGCTCCGCGGTGTGCGGCTCGACCCGGGTGAGTTTGACGGCGGCGCAGGTGTCGAGATAGATCACCAGCGCTCGTCCTCGTCGCGCTGCTGCGCGTAGATCGCCGCCGTGTCCACGGAGGGATCGCCGATCACCGGAGGCATGGTGAACGGGGTCCGGTCCGTGGCCTCGACGGCCCGTCCTTCTCGGACGAGGTCGAGGAGGTAGTCGTCCGTCTGGTTCAACGGAACGAGACGGGCCACCGGCTTCCCGCTGACCGAGATCAGCAGTTCCTCACCGGTCTGCACGCGCGCGAGCACGGCGCTGGTGTTCTGGTTGAGTTCCCGTACCGGGATCGTCCGCACCGTCATGGTCCGAGTGTAGTACAAAAGTTTCTACGTATCACGCCCGGTAATCGCGGCGGGGCGATGCGCACTCACCGCCGCCGCAGATCCGCCAGCACCGCGTCCGCCGCGCGGGCCGCCGAGGCCAAGGCGCCCTCGATGTTCGGCAGGCCGCGGTGGTCGCCGCAGACGTAGAGACCGCCGATCAGCCGGACCGGCCGGGCGAAGTTGTAGGGCGCGTCGAGGGCGGGCACGGCCCGCTCGCAGTGGTTGATCTGCAGCGTCTGGAAGCCGCGGGCCGAGACTCCGTGGATGGGTTCGAGCCGGGCGAGCACGGCGCGGTTGAGCGCTTCGAGCTCCTTGCCGTCGTGGCCGGCCACCATCGTGCACACCAGTTCTCGTCCCGCCGGGGCGCTGTCGGGCGCGATGCGGCTGTGCACCCAGGTGCGGGCCACCGGCGACGCGGCGTCGCCGTCGATCAGCAGCGCCGGGGCGCGTTCGGGGCAGGGCGGCGGCAGCATCGTGCCGTCCACCGCGTGCCAGAGCGTCGTCAGGGCCCGCATACGAGGCTCCTGCAGGCCGGGGAAGAGCGAGACCGCGGCGGCCGGCTCGGTCGCCACCACGACGGCCGAGGTGCGCAGCAGCCCGGCGTCGGTGGCCACCCGGTCCGCGTGCACCTCGTGCGCGCGTGTGCCCAACAGGATCCGGCTCGATTCCAGCCGCGCGGCGAGCACGTCGATCAGGGCGTTGAATCCGCCCTCGGGTATCGCGAACCGGCCGCGCACCAGCAGCCGCAGCAGCCAGTCCGCGCCGCGACGGGAGGCGGCCAGATCCTCGTCCGCGCTCAGGGCCGTGAGATAGCGGCGCAGGAATCCGTCCACCAGCACGGGGGAGTAGCCGCGGGCGGCGAAGCAGTCCGCGCTGGCCTCCTCGGGGCCCGAGAGCGTGGTGTCCAGCGGGCTGCGGGCCAGCCGGTAGAACTGCTTGGACAGCTCGGTCTTGTCGGCGACGGTGCCGATCGGGGCCAGCAGCGTCGCCATCGACTGCTGCGGCCGGTTCGGCGCCGCGCCGAAGCGCAGCAGGCCGTCCGGGGTGGCCAGGCGCACTCCGGGGGCGAACGGACGCAGGGTCAGCCGAGCCGAGCGGGCGGCGGGCAGCTCGGCCAGTTCGCTCAGGGCCGGCCAGCTGGTGTGGGCCAGATGCCCGCCGCCGAGCCGGAATCCGTCGACCCGCTCCTCCCGCACCCGCCCGCCGAGCGCCGCGCCCGCCTCCACCAGAGCGATCTCGAGTCCCGCGTCGGCCAGCCGGGCCGCGACGGCGAGTCCGGACAGACCGCCCCCGATCACTATTACGTCCGCGCGCATCCAGGCTCCCGCGACGACTCGTTTTTCGCCCGACAACAAAGCACTTGAAGAGAATCACGTCCTACCCGCGCGCGTCTTCGAACGCAATAGCGGAGGGTATCCCGGCCGAACGGGCCGCAGGTCCCCCTACCCGCATTCGCCCGTGCGATTCCGCGCCCGGATAAAGACCCCGGGGCGCGTGACGATCTCTCGTCACGCGCCCCGGGGGAGACGGATCGCGATGCGCCCGCGGCGATTCCGGCGAGCGCCGGACGCGGGGATCTACAGGCCGCTGGCGAAGGTGTAGGGCAGCGGCGCGACGTCCTGGCCGAGGTCGAGCTGGATCACCTCGTGCGAGCTCAGCACGATGGAGGACGGGTCGCCGGTGGCCTTCTGGCCGTTGACGTACGTGGTGACGCTGCCGGTGTGCGAACCGATCTGCGTGGCCGAGAGCGTCTGGTTCCACTCGGCGAAGAACTGGCCCAGAGTGTACTTCTGCTGCGTCGGGGACTCTATGTGGATGACGCCGGAGTCGTCGTGGGTGTGCAGGAAGTAGAACGCCGCGCCGCCCTCGACGAATTCGGAACCGTTGTCCGGAGTCGTCTGCCACGGCTGCTGGATGCCGATGCCGTAGGGCACCGTCATCTGCTTTCCGTTGACGTAGATCGCGAGGTGCGCGTGGATGTGGTAGGCGGTCTGCTCCATCTGGTTCACGCCCACGCCGTCGATCGACTGGCCCTTGAGGCCCGACCACACCGGCGCCAGCAGGTTCGACTCGCCCTGGGTCGCGGTCGCCGCGGCCGCGGCGTCGTCGGACTTCTTCCGGTTCAGGCTCAGCAGCACCAGGGCCAGCACCAGCACCACCACGAGGGCGCCGGCGACCGACCCGAACATGACCTTGCGCCGCTTCTCCGCGCGCGCCATCGCCGCCTGCTTGGCGGCGAGCTCGGCCCGACGCTGCGCGGCGAGCTTCTTGTTCCCTTGCGTGGCCATGCTTCTCCTCGGCTGCAACCCAGACTCGTCGCACCACGATACTGACGACGCCTGAGAGTAAAGCAAACGCCGGGCGCCCCGAGATCACAATTCGGTCACGGGGCGCCCGGCGTCGCGCGTACGCGGGGCGGAGCGGGGGCTACAGGCCCAGGTCCGCCTCGAAGTTGCCCTCTTCCAGACGGGACTTGATCGCGCCCAGGAACCGGGCCGCGTCGGCGCCGTCCACCAGGCGGTGGTCGTAGCTCAGGGCCAGGTAGACCATCGAACGGACCGCGATGACCTCGCCCAGCACCGGGTCGCTGACCACGGCCGGGCGCTTGACGACGGTGCCCGTGCCGAGGATGCCGACCTGCGGCTGGTTGATGATCGGGGTGTCGAACAGCGCCCCGCGCGAACCGGTGTTGGTGAGCGTGAACGTTCCACCGCTCAGGTCGTCCGGGGAGACCTTGTTGTTCCGGGTGCGGTCGGCCAGGTCCGCGATGGCCCGGGCCAGCCCGGCCAGGTTCAGGTCCCCGGCGTTCTTGATCACCGGGACCATGAGGCCCTTGTCCGAGTCCACGGCGATGCCGAGGTTCTCCGAGCCGTGGTAGGTGACCGTGCCGGCCTCGGTGTCGATCGACGCGTTGACCTGCGGGTACTGCTTGAGCGCCTCGATCGCCGCGGCGGCGAAGAAGGGCAGGAAGCTCAGCTTCACGCCCTCGCGCTCGGCGAAGTCCTTCTTGGCCCGGTCGCGCAGCCGCGCGATCGTGGTCACGTCCACCTCGACCACCGTGGTCAGCTGCGCCGAGACCTGCAGCGACTCCACCATGCGCTTGGCGATGACCGCGCGCAGGCGGGAGAGCTTCTCGGTGCGGCCGCGCAGCGGCGAGACGGCCACCGGCGCGCTCGGGGCGGCCGCCTTGGCCGGGGAGGCCGCGGGCACGACCGGGACCAGCGCCTTGGCGGCCTCGATCACGTCCTGCTTGATGATGCGTCCGCCGACGCCGGTGCCGGTGACCTGGTTGAGGTCCACGCCGCTCTCCGCGGCCAGCTTGCGCACCAGCGGGGTGACGTACGGGCCGGGGCCCTCGTCGTTCGACGGCGCGGCGGCCGGGGCGGGGGCGGCGACCGGGGCGGGCGCCGGGGCCGGAGCCGGGGCGGGCGCGGGAGCCGGAGCAGGTGCCGGGGCGGGAGCCGGTGCGGCGGCGGCCGGGGCGGGAGCCGGGGCCGGGGCGGGCGCAGGGGCGGCGGCGGGCGCGGGAGCCGGGGCGGGCGCGGCGGCGGCCGGGGCCGCGCCCGGGGCGCCGATCACCGCGAGGGTGGTGCCCACGTCCACGGTCTCGTCCTCGCCGACGTTGATCGCCAGGATCACGCCGCCGACCGGTGCCGGGATCTCGGTGTCGACCTTGTCGGTGGAGACCTCGAGCAGCGGCTCGTCCGCCTCGACCGTCTCGCCGACCGACTTCAGCCAGCGGGTGACGGTGCCCTCGGTGACCGACTCGCCGAGCGCCGGCAGGGTCACCGGGGTGCCCGAGGCGGTGTCCGCGGGCGCGGCGGCGGCGGGGGCCGGGGCGGGCGCGGGAGCCGGGGCGGCGGCGGCCGGAGCCGGGGCGGGCGCGGCGTCCTGGACGGGCACGGCGTCGGCCGGGGCGGGTGCGGCCGGGGCGGCCTCGCCCGCGGCGCCGATCACCGCGAGTTCGGCGCCGACGTCCACGGTCTCGTCCTCGCCGACCTTGATCGCGAGCACCACGCCGGCGGCCGGGGAGGGGATCTCGGTGTCGACCTTGTCGGTGGAGACCTCGAGCAGCGGCTCGTCGACCTCGACCGTGTCCCCTTCCTTCTTCAGCCACCGGGTGACGGTGCCCTCGGTGACTGATTCACCGAGCGCGGGCATCGTGACGGATACCGGCATGAGCGTTTCTCCTGGTTCGTTCGTCGTCTCGTCGGTGTGGGAGGGGACTTGCTCAGTCGTGCACGTGCAGCGGCTTGCCGGCCAGCGCCAGGTGCGCCTCGCCCAGCGCCTCGCCCTGGGTCGGGTGGGCGTGGATGAACTGCGCGACGTCGGTGGGCGTGGCGTCCCAGTTGTAGATCAGCTGCGCCTCGGCGACGAGCTCGCCGACCCGGTCGCCGACCATGTGGATGCCGACCACCCGGTCGTCCTCCCCGGCCACGCCCTTGATCTGGACCAGCTTGATCTCGCCCTGGGTCTTGAGGATCTTGCTCTTGCCGTTGCCGGCCAGGTTGTACGTCAGGGTCTTGATGTGGTCGGCGCCGTACTTCTCGGCCGCCTTGGCCTCGGTCAGGCCGCAGGAGGCGACCTCGGGGTTCGAGTAGGTCACCCGGGGCACGCCGTCGTAGTCGATCGGGCGCGGGTCGAGGCCGGCGATGTGCTCGGCCACCAGGATGCCCTCGGCGAAGCCGACGTGCGCCAGTTGCAGGGTCGGGATCAGGTCGCCGACCGCGTAGACGTTCGGCACCGAGGTCTGGCAGTACTCGTTGACCTTCACGTAGCCGCGGTCCACCACGACCCCGGCCTGCTCGAAGCCGAGGCCGGCCGAGACCGGGCCGCGGCCGACGGCGACGAGCAGCAGCTCGGCGTCGAAGGTCTTGCCCTTGGCGGTGGAGACCCGCACGCCGGCGTCGCCAGAAGGAAGTGTCACAGCTTCGACCCCGGTGAAGCCGTTGTCGATCTCGAACTTGATGCCGCGGCGGCGGAACGAGCGCTCGAGCAGCTTGGAGGAGGCCTCGTCCTCGTTCGGCACCAGGTGCGGGAGGAACTCGACGATGGTGACCTCGGCGCCGAAGCTCTTGTACACGGAGGCGAACTCGCAGCCGATCACGCCGCCGCCGAGGATGACCACGGAGGCCGGCACCCGGTCCAGCTTGAGCGCGTGGTCGCTGCTGATGATCCGCTGCCCGTCGATCTCCAGGCCCGGCAGCGACTTCGGCACGGAGCCGGTGGCCAGCACCACGTTGCGGCCGGTGTAGGTCTCGCCGTTGACGGTGACCTGGTTCGGGGCGGTGAGCGAGCCCTCGCCGGCCACGAAGGTGATCTTACGGGCCTTGACGATGCCCTGCAGGCCCTTGTAGAGCCCGGAGACGACGCCGTCCTTGTACTTGTTCACGCCCGGCATGTCGATGCCCTCGAGCGTGGTCTTGACACCGAAGGACTCGCCCTCGCGCGCCAGGTCGGCGACCTCGGCGGCGTGCAGCAGCGCCTTCGTGGGGATGCAGCCGCGGTGCAGGCAGGTGCCGCCCACCTCGGCCTTCTCGATCAGGGCGACGTTCATCCCGAGGTCGGCCGCACGGAATGCGCAGGCGTACCCGCCGGAACCGCCACCGAGGATCACCACATCGAATACGTTCCCGGCCTCAGCCACTTTGTCCGTCTCCTCGCGTTGCTCACGCTGTGTCTTAGCTCCGACGCGCGGAAGCTGTCTCCGCCACGTGCCGCCACCTGTCCGACTCGCCGCCGCGAGGGCATCGAATCCTGGCACACTGGCTTCAACGCACCGGTCGGTCGAGTCGTCACTGGGAAGCTTAAACCGGTTCACGGCCCGGTCGCCTCGCCGGGCGGGCAGCCGGGCCGACGCGAGCCGGAGCCGGTCCGCCTGCCTGTTCGCTGCGCCGACAGGCCTGTCCGCAATCCGGTCGGCCGGGTGAGCGGGCCGGCCGGGAAAGTCGAAGGAGTGATGACCGTGGCCGTCTTCCGGCGCCGTGGCGAGCGCGCAGGTGAGGGCCGCGTGGACGCCCGTGGGTATCGCGACGGGGAGGCGCACCTTACCCGCTTCGCCCGCTCCCGCCCCGGCGTGGAGGCCTTCGTGGAGCCGCGCACGGCTGTGACAGACACCACAATCGTGCTGGTGGCGGCGACGGGGGAGTGGACCCGCCGCCGGATGCCCGGCCCCCAGGCGGCGCATCAGCTGGCCCACCGGCTCGGCATCCCGGCGTACGACGCGGCCGTGGTCGGCTACCCGCAACGGATGCGCGATTGGAACTCGAAGCTCGCCGCGGAGGCCAAGTCGCGGCGCGACATCTGACGCCGCGTCCGATCGTATCGACGCCCGCGTCCGGAATCCGGACGCGGGCGTCGATACGATCTGCTGGATCGGCGTTCTGCTAGAGCAGGCCGGAGGCCGCGTCGTCGGCCAGCTGCACCAGGGTGCGCAGGGCGAAGCCCACGCCGCCCTTCGGGGTGTAGCCGTACGGGCCCGCCTCGTTGAACGAGGGGCCCGCGATGTCCAGGTGCGCCCACGGGATCCGGCCCGCGCCGTTCTCGCCCACGAACTCCTGCAGGAACAGGCCCGCCACCAGCATGCCGCCCATCCGGTCGCCCATGTTGGCGATGTCGGCCACCTGGGTGTCCATGGTCTTGCGCAGGTGCGCCGGCAGCGGCATCGGCCAGAAGTCCTCGCCCGCGCGCTCGGCCGCGGACTCGACCTGCACCCGGAACTCCTCGTCGTTGGACATGACCGCCGCGGTGCGGTGGCCCAGCGCCAGCACCTGGGCGCCGGTGAGGGTGGCCACGTCCACGATCGCGTCCGGCTCCTCCAGGCTCGCCGCCACGATCGCGTCGGCCAGCACCAGCCGGCCCTCGGCGTCGGTGTTGAGCACCTCGACCGTCTTGCCGCCGAACATGGTCAGCACGTCCGAGGGGCGGATCGCGTTGCCGCCCGGCATGTTCTCGGCCAGCGCCGCCCAGGCGGTGACGTTCACCGGCAGGCCGAGGCGGGCCACCGCCAGCGCCGCGTGCAGCACCGCCGCGGCCCCGGACATGTCCGACTTCATCGTCTCCATCGAGCCCGAGGGCTTGAGCGAGATGCCGCCGGTGTCGAAGGTGATGCCCTTGCCCACGAAGGCCAGCGTCCGGGTGGCCTCGGGGTGGGTGTAGACCACCTTCACCAGGCGCGGGCCGCGGGTCGAGCCCTGGCCGACGCCGGTCAGGCCGCCGTAGCCGCCCTCGCGCAGCTGCGCGTCGTCGAGGATCTCGAGGCTCAGCGAGCCCACGCCGGCCGCCTCGACCGCAGCGGTCGCGGCCTCGGCGAAGGCCTGCGGGAACAGGTGCGAGGGCGGCGTGTTGATCAGGTCGCGGGTGGCGTTGACCGCCTCGCCGAGCACCTGCGCGCGCTGCGCCGCGGCCTGCGCCTCAGCGTCCGGGGCGGTCTCGGCGAGCAGGACGATCTCGGCCACCGGGGCCTTGCGGGCGGCCGCGTCGCCGGTCTTCAAGCCGTCGTAGCCGTACGCGCCGAAGGCCGCGCCCTCGGCGGTCGCGGCCAGCACCTCGACGCCCGCGGCGCCGACCGCCACGGCCACCGTGGCCTTGCCGGCCAGCGAGCGCACCGCCGCGCCGACCGCCTTGCGCAGGTCCTCGAGGCCGCCGGCCCCGACCACCTCGCCGTCGCCGGCCTCGCCGAGGCCGACCGCGACCACCAGCGGGGCGGCCAGCGCGCCGGCCGTGGCCACCCGGGTGGTCTCCTCGGACGCGCCGGACGCGCCCAGCGTGGCGAGCGTCGCGGCCAGGGTGCCGCCGAGCGCCGCGTCCACGGCCGCGGCCCCCGGGGACAGGGCCAGTCCCTCGCCGTCCGCGTACACCCCGACGACGATGGCGTCGGCCGCTACCTCGGCCACCGGCCCGGACTGGATTGAGATCGTGGTCACTGTCGAAACCCCTGTACTCGTTCGTGGAAGATGCTCGGACCTCCGGCATCGTAACCGCGGCCCGTCACAGGCGCGATATCGTCGTACCCATGACAACGCCGTCCTTGCTCACCTCCCCCCTGCACGACCGCCACCTCGCCCTCGGGGCGAAGATGGCCGACTTCGGCGGATGGGAGATGCCGATCGAGTACGCCGGCACGGTGGGGGAGCACACGGCGGTGCGCGAGCGGGTGGGCGTGTTCGACGTCAGCCACCTCGGCAAGGCGACCGTGGCCGGGCCCGGCGCCTTCGACTTCGTCAACCGGGTGCTGGCCAACGACCTGCGCCGGATCGGGCCGGGCCAGGCCCAGTACACCCTGTGCTGCGACGACGCGACCGGCGGCGTGGTGGACGACCTGATCGCCTACGTGAAGTCGGCGGAGGAGGTCTTCCTGATCCCCAACGCGGCGAACACCGCCGAGGTGGTCCGGCGGCTGGCCGCCGCCGCGCCCGAGGGCGTCACGGTGACCGACCAGCACCGGGAGTTCGCCGTGCTGGCCGTGCAGGGCCCCGACTCCGCGGCCCTGCTCAAGGGGCTCGGACTGCCCGCCGACATGGATTACATGGCCTTCGCCACGGCGGGGTGGGACGGCCGGCCGCTGACGGTGTGCCGCACCGGCTACACCGGCGAGCACGGCTACGAGCTGGTCTGCCGCTGGGACGACGCCGACGCGCTGTGGCTCGCGATCCTGGCCGCGGGCGAGCCGTTCGACATCAAGCCCTGCGGCCTCGGCGCGCGCGACACGCTGCGCACCGAGATGGGCTATCCGCTGCACGGCCAGGACCTCTCGCTCGAGATCAGCCCGGTCCAGGCGCGGGCCGGCTGGGCGGTGGGCTGGAAGAAGGACGAGTTCTGGGGCCGCGAGCCGCTCGCGGCGGAGAAGGCGGCCGGCCCGCGCCGAGTGCTGTGGGGCCTCAAGCAGGTGGACCGGGCCATCCCGCGTCCGCACATGTCGGTGCACGCCGGTGCCGAGGCCGGCGCGGACGACGCGATCGGCGAGGTCACCAGCGGCACGTTCTCGCCGACCCTCAAGCTCGGCATCGCACTCGCGCTGCTGCCCCCGAGCACGGCCGAGGGCGACGTGCTCTACCTCGACGTGCGCGGCCGCCGTGCCGCGTTCACGGTGGTCAAGCCGCCGTTCGTGAAGGTCTCCACGCGCTGATCCCTGGCAGCCCCTTGACGTCGCGTGCGCCTTCCTGCTCTGATGCGCGGAGCAGGGACGCACAGGGGGCGGTATGGATGTCAGTGAGCTGGAACCGCAGGACGCGCCACCGCAGCCGACCGGCTGCCCGGTCTGCGGGCGGGGCGAGAACGTGCAGAAGGTGTCGGGCGCGGTCGCGAACGGCTGGAGGCTGCCGGCGGCAACCCCGCAGCTGAGATACGAGTGGTCTCCGGTGCTGGTCGTCGTGGGCTGCGGCGGGATCGTCCAGTTCGGGCTGTCGATACTGAACGGATCGGACGGCCCGGCCTTCGTCGGATTCGGCATCATGGGCTGGGTGCTGGGCTTGGGGCTGCGCAAGTCGGTCTCCGTCTTCAAGCGCCGCAGGCGGGTCCGGCCGGGCCGGACCGCCGCGCTCGCCGTCTGGAACGGGGCCTGGCTCTGTGCCCGCTGCGGGATCGTATACTTCCAGCCCGGCTACGAGCCCGCCGGAGTCGGGCTCAGCCGGCCGCTGACGTACCTGGAGTTCCAGGCCGAGGTCTACGGCGTCGGCGGGTACCGGGACCTGGCCGATGGAAACGAGGGCTGAGATGAGCGGCGGACTCGAGCCGCAGGACGCGCCGCCGCAGATGGTGGGATGCCCGCACTGCCGGCGAGCCGACGAGGTGCAGCGCGTTCCGATGGCGGCGGCCAACGGAACGTGGTTCGAGGCCGCCGGCCCGCCTCAGGATCTCGGCCGGCGCCCGACCAGGGTCGTGGTCGGCTCGATTCTGGCGGTCTCCTGCGCGGACGCCGTGTTCAACGCGTGGCACGGGGGCTCGCTGGGCGCGTCGACGGCGGCGATGTTCGGATTCGTCCTCAGCGCCGGGACCGCCGTGGTGAACGGGCTCGGTGTCGTCGGCATCCTCAAGCGCCGCAAGCGGATCCAGGTGGGTAAGCCCGCCGCGCTCGCCGTGTGGAACGAGGGCTGGTTCTGCCGTCGCTGCGGGGTGGTGTACTTCCAGCCCGGTTACGAGCCGAACGGTGTCGGGCTGCACCAAGCGCTCTCGCTCGCGCAGTTCCAGCACCAGGTCTACCGGGCCGGCGGATACGAGGATCTGGCTGGAGAGAGTATCCCGCGTCGCTGATCAGTGCGCTGCGAGCACAAGCAGCGCGCCGGTCGTCGCCGTCTCCACCAGTGCGCCGAGCACGTCGCCGGTGATGCCGCCGAAACGCTTGACACAGCGGCGAAGCAGCAGCAGTGCGCAGCCCGCGCCGACGACGCAGCCGAGGCCGGAGAGCCAAGCCGCGTCGGTCCCGCGGATCAGTCCGAGCCCGGCGCAGCCGGCGACGCAGCACACGGATACGACCGCCGCGACCGCCGTGCGGACGGAGCCGGCGACCCACGCGCCGAGGCCGGTGCTGCGCGCGCTCGGCACCGGCCGGGTGCAGGCGAGCGTGATCGCCAGCCTGCCGGTGACCGCGGCGACGATGACCGCGAGGCCGCCGCGTTGATGGGCGTAGGCCGCGTTGACCGCGCCGATCTGCAGGCCCAGCATCAGGATCAGCGTCACCACGCCGAACGGCCCGATGTCCGAACGCTTCATGATCTCGAGCGCCTCGGCGCGCGGCTTCGCCGAACCGAGCGCGTCGGCCACGTCCGCCAACCCGTCCAGGTGCAGCGCCCGGGTCGCCACGGCCAGCGTCGCGAGCGCGGCCACCGCCGCGAGGAACGTCGAGTCCGTATACGCTCGGGCGGCCCAGCCCACCGCCGCCGCGGCCAGCCCCAGCGCCAGGCCGACCGCCGGCGCCCAGGCCATCGCCCGGCCGGCGGTGCGGCGGTCGGCGGCGTCCACCGGGACGCGCAGGATGCTGAGCGTCCCGAGGGCCAGGCGCAGACCGGGCAGCGGCAGGCCGGTCGGTATGGAGCCCTCGGGGCCGCTCATCTCGTGCTCTTCTTCAGATCGTCACAGCGCGCTGCGCACGGTGGGCTCGGGCAGTCCCGCGTCGGCGTACGACGGGGTCTCGGCCAGCACGCTCACGGCCGCCCGCACCAGCGGCAGCGCCAGCAGCGCGCCGCAACCCGCGCCCGCGCGCACCTTGAAGTCCAGCAGCGGCTCCAGGCTGAGCCGGTCCAGCGCCTTGAGCTGCGCGGGCTCCGGCGAGAGCTGCGCGGCGAGGCACCACTCCGGCGTGCGGAAGGCGATCCGCTGCGCCAGCAGCGCGCACGCGGTCGCGCCCACCCCGTCCAGCAGCACCGGGGTGCGCCGGACCGCGGCCTGCAGGATGAACCCGGTCGCGGCCGCGAAGTCGGGGCCCGCGCACGTCGCCATCAGCTCGTACTGGTCCGCCAGTACCGGCCGGGCCAGTCGCAGCGCGTCGCGCACGGCCGCGCACTTCACCGTCCAGCCGGCGTCGTCCACACCGCTGCCTCGCCCGGTCACCGACGCCGCGTCGGCCCCGGTCAGCGCCGCCACCAGGACCGCGGCCGGGGTGGTGTGCCCGGCGCCGATCAGCCCGGGCATGAGCAGGTCGGCCCCGGCGTCCACCTCGGCGTCGGCCAGCTCCCGGCCGAGCGCGAAGGCCGCCTCGGCCTCGGCCCGGGTGCAGGCCTCCTCGCGGTCGATCCGGCCGGTCCCGCGCCGGATCCGACCCGCCGTCACCTCGGCCGGCAGCTCGGCCAGTTCCTCCGGGTCGCAGTCCACGGAGACGTCGATCAGCCGGACGGTCGCGTCGTACGCGCGGGCCAGCACGTTCGCCGGACCCTCGCCGCGTCCGTACATCCGCAGCGTCGCCGCGGTCGAGCCCGGCGGCTGCGCGGTGACCCGGCGGCCCCGCGTCTCGAGCGCCGCGATGCCGTGGTCGCCCGCGAACAGCACCAGCCGGGCGCGCTCGATCGGCCGCGGCGGACACTGGCCCTGCACCGCGCAGAGCCAGCCGGCCACCTTCTCCAGGGAGCCGAAGGAGCGCGGTGGCAGCGCCAGCTCGGCCGACCACCGGTCGGCCGCGGCGGTGCGCATCGCGTCGGTGGGACGGCGCACGTCCTCGGAAAGCTTCTGCAGGTCTGTCGTTTCCATCGGCGCTCACTTTAGCCGTAGGGGCAGTCCGGCGGCGACGAGCTGGACCTCGTCGGCCACCGCCGCCATCGCCTGGTTGAGCCGGCCGAGCTCGTCCCGGAAGCGCCGGCTGCCCGGATCCGGCGGGACCAGGCCGAAGCCGAGCTCGTTCGAGACGGCCACCACCGGCGCGGAAGCCGAGGCGTAGCCGTCGATCAGATCCCGCGTCAGCTCGGCCAGCTGCTCCGGCGCGCGGCCGCCGGCCCAGGCCTCCTCGTCCCAGGCCTGCA
Organism: Actinospica robiniae DSM 44927; assembly: GCF_000504285.1. NCBI lineage: Bacteria > Bacillati > Actinomycetota > Actinomycetes > Catenulisporales > Actinospicaceae > Actinospica > Actinospica robiniae. The sequence goes on from NZ_KI632511.1 coordinate 7,216,902, forward strand.
CCGCGTCCATCGCCGCGGTCAGCCACAGCGTCAGGCAGTCGGCCAGCACCGGGCTCTCGGCGGCGCGCAGCAGCCGGGCCAGCGCGGCCGGGTCCTCGCCCGTCTCCACGGTGCGCCAGCCGGCCGGGCGCCGTGCCCGGTGGTGCGCGATCCGCCCGGCCCACTCCTCGTCCCCGGGGTAGCGCGGCGCGGTCGCGGCGTAGACGACCTCTGCGTCCCCGGCGGCCAGCAGGCGCTCGGCGTAGGCGGACTTGCCCGAGCGCGCGCCGCCCAGCACCAGCACGCGCCGCGCCGTAGGCCGGGTGTGCACAGGAAACTCCTCGGTAGTCTTGGCCGCATGGCATTCACGTGGCGGTATGAGAACGAGTCAGGCGAGCAGGTCGAACCCATCGTGCCGGTCGAGGGCGAGCACACCGCCCACCCGAACCAGGGCGACGCGGAGTCCTGGATCGGAGAATACTGGCCGGATCTGCTCGCCGCCGAGGTCGACCAGGTGAGCCTGCTCGAGGACGGCGCGGTGGTCTACGGCCCGATGTCCCTGCACGAGGACCTGCCCGTCTGACCTGGGCCTTTGAAACGGGGAAAGGCGCGCGGGCGCCGCGCTCGAGCGCGACGCCCGCGGGCGGTCAGGACGTGCGGCGCTCAGGCGCTCACGGCCGGGCCGCCGGGGAGACGGTCTTCGCCGGGTCGCGCACGATCACCGGCTCCAGGATGTCGTCGATCCGCTTGAGCAGGCCCTCCTCCAGCTTCACGCCGGCCGCCTTGACGTTCTCGCGCACCTGCTCCGGCCGGGTCGCGCCGATGATGGCGGCGGCCACGTTCGGGTTCTGCAGGGTCCAGGCCACGGCGAGCTGGGCGAGCGAGAGCCCGGCCTCGGCGGCCAGCGGCTCGAGCTGCGCCACCCGGCCCAGGATGTCGTCGGTCAGCAGCGGGGTGATGAAGTTCGCACCCCGCTCGGCGGTGGCCCGGGAGCCGGCCGGCACCGGCTGGCCCGGCTTGTACTTGCCGGTCAGCACGCCCTGCGCGATCGGGGACCAGACGATCTGGCTCAGGCCAAGCTCCTCGCTGGCCGGCACCACCTCGGCCTCGATCACCCGCCACAGCATGTTGTACTGCGGCTGGCTCGAGATCAGCGGCACGTGCAGCTCCTTGGCCAGCGCCGCGGCGGCCCGGATCTCCTCGGCCCGCCACTCCGAGACGCCGATGTAGAGCGCCTTGCCGGAGCGCACCACGTCAGCGAACGCCAGCATGGTCTCCTCCAGCGGCGTCGCGGCGTCGTAGCGGTGCGCCTGGTAGAGGTCGACGTAGTCGGTGCGCAGCCGGCGCAGCGAGCCGTTGATCGACTCCATGATGTGCTTGCGGGACAGGCCGCGGTCGTTGCGGCCGGGGCCGGTGGGCCAGTAGACCTTGGTGAATATCTCCAGGCCCTCGCGCCGCTCGCCGGCCAGCGCGTCGCCGAGCACCTCCTCCGCCTTGGTGCCGGCGTAGACGTCCGCCGTGTCGAACGTCGTGATTCCCTCGTCGAGCGCGGCGCGCACGCAGGCGTGCGCGGCCTCCGCCTCGATCTGGGAACCGTGGGTGATCCAGTTGCCGTAGGCGATCTCGCTGATGATCAGGCCGCTACGGCCGAGGTGACGAAACTCCATGGCCCCACCCTACGCCCGGCCCTTACATTCTCGGCCCCCGGGCAGGTCAGCGACCTGCCCGCGGCGGGGGGAAAGGCGGGCAAAGCCGGAAAGGTCAGACCTTGGGCCGGCCGCCCATGGTCACCTTGGGCTTGGGCTGGCGCATGAACCGCGGCATCAGCGCGCGGGAGAAGGCGTAGAAGCCGGAGCCGCGCACCTCGTCCTGCCCGAACTCGGCGGCCACCGCCCGCTTGACCCGGAAGCCGAGCCAGACGCCCAGCACCAGGCCGACGACCACGACGACCTCCATCGCCAGCTCGCCCACCACGATGATCCCGGAGCGGCCGGTGACCAGGGTGAGCCAGCTGAGCACCACCAGCGGCATCAGCAGCTCGAGCAGACGGAATCGCCCGTCCACGTAGTCCCGCACGAACGCGCGGGCCTTGCCCTGGTCGCGCGCGGGGTAGTAACGCTCGTCGCCGGACTTCAGGGCCTGGCGGGAGCGGTCGTAGCCGGCCCGCTGCGCCTCCCGTTCCCTCCGGCGGGCGGCCTTCGGGTCGGCCGGGAGTGCGCCGAGGCGCTGCTTGCGGGCAGCCTCGGCGTCGCGGCGGCTCGGAGTCGGCCGGCCCTTGCCGGCGGGGCCCTCGGGCGTGGCGGGGGGCTGGTCCGGCTCGACGGGCGCGGCGTCGGACGGCTGCTTGGCGGAGGAACTACGTCGGAACACGTATGGAAGGGTAAACGCTACCGGCCCGGGGACATAACCACCGGGGTGCCGGGCAGGACGCGGGCAGGGGGCAGACCGATCGATGGCCCCATGACGCCACGAGGGAATATCGTGGAAGCAGACGAGTCCGAACGTGAGCGGTACCGCACCTTATCGAAGGGGGAGCTGGAGGGCTGATGGCCGACGGAGTTATGAAGCGCATGTCCTTGATCTTCAAGTCCAAGGCCAATAAGGCCCTGGACAAGTACGAGGACCCGCGCGAGACACTCGACTACTCGTACGAGAAGCAGATGCAGCTGCTGCAGAAGGTGCGGCGCGGGGTCGCCGACGTGGCCACCTCCCGCAAGCGGGTCGAACTGCAGATGAAGAAGCTGCAGCAGGAGGGCGACAAGCTCGAGGGCCAGGCCCGCCGGGCGCTCGAGCTCAACCGCGAGGACCTCGCCCGCGAGGCGCTGACCCGGCGCGCGAACGTGGTCGCGCAGATCAGCGACCTGAACACGCAGTACGAGTCGCTGCAGGGCCAGGAGGAGAACCTCGTTCGCCAGTCCAAGGCGCTCGAGGCGAAGGTGGAGGCCTTCCGCACGCAGAAGGAGACCATCAAGGCCACCTACACCGCGGCGCAGGCCCAGGCCCAGATCGGGGAGGCCTTCTCGGGCATCTCCGAGGAGATGGGCGACATCGGGATGGCGATCCAGCGCGCCCAGGACAAGACCCAGCAGCTCCAGGCGCGGGCGTCCGCGGTGGACGAGCTGATGGCCTCCGGCGCCCTGGACGACCCGTCCGGCCTGGGCAAGGACGACATCACCCGCCAGCTCGAGCAGCTCTCGTCCGGCGGCGCGGTAGACGACCAGCTGGCCAAGATGAAGCTGGAGCTCGGGGGCGGCTCGACCAAGGCCCTCGAGGGCGGCGCGAACGCCTCGTACGCGAACAAGAACGACGAGATCAGCGACGCTGACGTGCTCAAGGAGGGTGGCGCGGCATGATCGTGCGCATCCTGGGTGAGGGCCAGCTGGTCCTCGAGAAGGCGGCTCTGGCCGAGCTCAACCAGCTCGACGACGCGCTCATGGCGGCGGTCGAGGCGGGCGAACAGGGCCCCTTCGAGACGGCCATGAAGGCGCTGCTCGGCAAGGTCCGCGAACTCGGCACCCCGCTGCCGGTCGAGGAGCTCAAGCCGAGCGACTTCATCCTGCCGAGCGCCGACTCGAGCCTCGACGAGGTGCGTGACCTGCTCTCCTCGGACGGACTCATCCCCGGTTGAGCCGGTCGGCCACCCCTCCCCGACGTCCCCCGCGTGCTCCGGCGCGCGGGGGACGTCTCGTTTCGGCGCGCCACCGGGCGAAAGGTCCGGTCTGCCGGGAACCCGCCCCTCATACTGATCGTTGTCCGGGGTAGGCAATGGGCTAAACCGAGATGTTCGCCGTCGAAGGGGCGGTGCGGACGGAAGGCGGATGAACTGTGGCGAAGACGAGATTCGCGCCGGATCGCGGACTGACCTCCCGCATGGTTTTCGTCATGTTCCTGATCGGCCTGCTCGCGGTGGCGTTCATCGCGGCGCTGATCGCGTTCGTGCCCGCGCAGAGCCTGCCGATCGTGCTGGTCCTGGCCTTCGGCCTGCTGTTCGCCCAGTTCTTCTTCTCGGACAAGATCGCCACCTTCGCGATGGGCGCCCGAGAGGTCCAGCCGCAGGACTCGCGCGAGGCCGCGGCCCTGCACGCCGTGGTGGACCGGCTGTGCTCGCTGGCGGACATGCCCAAGCCGCGTGTCGCCATCGCGGACACCCCGGTGCCCAACGCGTTCGCCACCGGCCGCAACCCGAAGAACGCGGTCATCTGCGTCACCACCGGCCTGCTGCGCAACAACGCCCAGCTGACCCAGGAAGAGGTCGAGGGCGTGCTCGCGCACGAGCTCTCGCACGTGGCGCACCGCGATGTGATGGTGATCACCATCGCCTCCTTCCTCGGCATCCTGGCCGGCCTGGTGGGCCGGATGGCCTTCTGGTTCGGCCTCGGCGGGGACCGGCGGGACGACCGCGACGGCGGCGTGCCGGTACAGCTGATCATCATGCTGGTCTCGATCGTCACCTACGCCATCTCGTTCCTGCTCATCCGGGCGCTCTCGCGCTACCGCGAGCTCGCCGCGGACCGGGCCGGCGCGCTGCTGACCGGCCGGCCGATGGCGCTGGCCTCCGCGCTCGGGAAGATCACCGGCGACATGGCCCGGATCCCGCAGCAGGACCTGCGCGCGGCCGAGCCGTACAACGCGTTCTACTTCGCTCCCGCGTTCTCCAAGGAGTCGATGATGTCGCTGCTCTCCACCCACCCGAGCACGGAGCGGCGGATCGAGCAGCTCTACAAGATCAACGCCCAGCTGGGCGGTCCGGCCCCGGAAGTCCACGGACACCGGCACTGACCGGTACGCCGGGGATAAGGTGAGGCATGGGTTTCCTCGACTCGCTGCTAGGCCGGAGCAAGCCGGTGCAGCCGAATCTGGACCAGCTCTTCGGCCTGCCCTCGGCGGCCATGACGCTGGAGGTCACCGGCAGCTTCCGGCCGACCGGCGCGGGCTCGGTGTGCTACCGCAAGGCCGAGGGCGGCGCGTTCCATCAGGTCGAGACCGATGTCGAGGAGCTGCTCGAGAGCCTCGACGGGCCGCGCATCGAGGTCAGCAAGGACCAGTACGGCTACACCTGGCTCACCAGCCGGCACTCGCCGGACGACATGACCGGCCTGGTGACCGACCTGCACGCGGTCAACACCGCCTTGCAGGACGAAGGCTTCGGGTCCTACCTGCTGTGCACGCTGGTCGGCTTCCGCGACGACGAGGGCCGCAAGCTCGCCCTGATCTACCTCTACAAGCGCGGCAGCTTCTACCCCTTCGCCCCGCTCACCGAGCCGAACCGGGACAACAGCCTCGAGCTGCAGATGCGCTCGGAGCTGGCCAACGATCTGCGGATCGAGCAGGATCTCGGCCGCTGGTTCGCGGTCTGGGGCGCGCCAGGGCTCTGAGGTACGGCGCGGCGCGGCGCGGCCTAAACCTCCGGCACGTCACACCTCTGCCACGATTGCACGCCTCGACTTGCCAGGCCCGGCGGCCCAACCGCTAGGCTCGGCGACGCCGGGGCGCTGGGCAGAGCCGCGGCGGGGTTCAGGGCCGTGGAGGACGACGAGCGATGGTGACTGGACCGGTGACCGGTGCCGAGGGTGAAGAACAGGCCGGACGGGGGCTACCCGACCTCCGGCTGCAGCCGACGCCCGGTATTCCCGCCCAGCGTACGCAGCAGCCCCCGCAGGGGGAGTCTTCCGGATCCCTGGACGAGGTGAATCCCACGGTAGACCCGGCTGATCCGGCGGTCCCCTCGAGCGACCCCGCGCGTTCTTTCCCGATCCCGGCGAATTCCACGCCCCCGGCGGATCCGGCGCTCGCGCCGCAGCCGCGCAACCCGATGATCCCGGCTCAGCCGGGCGACCCGTTCGCCGCCACGGCCGCGCGCGCCGAGCCGGTCGCCGCGGTGCTGCACTCGGCCGCGATCCCGGCGGCGGCGCCGACCGTGGAGAAGCTGCCCGAGCTCACCGAGGCCGAAGCGGACGCCGCCGAGGCCGCCGACGAGCCGGGCCGCCCGGGCCGGCGCCGCCGCCGCGGGTCCTCGATGCGCCGTCAGACCTCCACGGCTATAGCCGTGCTGGGCTGGCTCGGCGTCAGTTTCCTGGTGCTGCACCGGTATCTGCCCGACGTGGGCGGCCTCGGCTCGCTGCTCGAGACCTGGCTGCCCTGGCTCGCCCTGCCGATCCTGGTGCTGCTGGCCGCCGCGGGGATCGTGCACACCCGGCGCGCCCTGATCGCCACGCTGGCCGCGGCGCTGGTGTGGACGGCGCTCTACGGCCCCTCGCTCCTGCCGCGGGGCAGCAGCGCGCCGGCGAAGCTGCACATCTTCAGCGAGGACGTCAACGGCATCACCGCCGAGGCCAAGGCCTCCAGCACGGCGGCGCTGGCCGAGAACGCCGACGTCGTCGCGCTGGAGGACCTGTACGCGGGCGTGGCCCAGTCCTCGGCCGTGAGCGCGCTCAACGCCGGCTACAAGTACCACGTCACCGAGTACGGCTTCGGGCTCTGGAGCCGCTACCCGATCTCCGCCGTGAGCCCGGTCAGCGTCGGTACCACGGACGGGGACTCCTCGGTCTCGCTCGGGGTGCAGTCCGCGAAGATGGCGGCCGCGGCCACCGGCACGCCGCTGATCGGCGCGCTCAAGGCCACGCTCACGGTGCCGGACGGAAAGCCGCTCACGGTCTTCCTGGTGCACCTGCCGCAGCCGGTGCTCGGCAACTCGGGCTTCGCCAAGGCCCGCGACGCGGCGTTCACCGGGTTCGTGACCATGCTCAAGGCGGACACCTCGCCGCGGCTCGCCGTGATCGGCGTCCTGAACGTGGCCGCGACCGACCGGCAGTTCTCGCAGCTCACCAAGGGCCTCGGCCTGCGCAGCGCGCAGCAGGCGGCGGGCAGCGGCTTCGGCTTCACCTGGCCCGCCGAGTTCCCCATCGTCCGCCTCGACGACGTGCTCACCCGGGGCCTGCAGCCGCTGCGCTCGAGCGTGCTGCCGTCGATCGCCGGCGGGCAGGCGCACCTGCCGATCGAAGTCGACCTGAACTACTGAGCGAGCAGCCGCCGGGCCGACGCCGCTGGGGCGGCCGGCCGGCGGCTAGGCCGAACGGGTTACGGCAGGGCCAGCATCTGCTCCAGCGCCGCCTGGGCCTGCTCGGCGGTGCGCTGCTCGACCGTGATCCGGTTGACCGGCTTGCCCGCCACCAGCGACTCGAGCGTCCAGACCAGGTGCGGCAGGTCGATCCGGTTCATCGTGGAGCAGTAGCAGACCGACTTGTCCAGGAAGACGATCTGCTTGTCCGGGTGCGCGTTCGCGAGGCGGCGCACCAGGTTCAGCTCGGTGCCCAGGGCCCACGCCGTGCCCGGCTCGGCCGCCTCCAGCGCCTTGATGATGTACTCGGTGGACCCGACGTAGTCGGCCTTCTCCACGACCTCGTAGCGGCATTCCGGGTGCACCAGCACGTTCACGCCGGGGATGCGCTCACGCACGTCGTCCACGCATTCGGGGGTGAACCGGCCGTGCACCGAGCAGTGCCCGCGCCACAGGATCATCTTCGCGTCGCGCAGCTGCTCGGCGGTCAGCCCGCCCATCGGCTTGTACGGGTTGTAGAGCACGCAGTCGTCCAGGCTCAGGCCGAGCCGGCGTACCGCGGTGTTGCGGCCGAGGTGCTGGTCGGGCAGGAAGAGCACCTGCTCACCCTGCTCGAACGCCCAGGTCAACGCGCGCTCGGCGTTGGACGAGGTGCAGATGGTGCCGCCGTGCCGGCCGGTGAAGGCCTTGATGTCGGCGGAGGAGTTCATGTAGGAGACCGGGACGACCCGGCTCGCGATGCCGAGGTCCTCGAGCAGCTCCCAGCACTGCTCGACCTGCTCGGCCGTGGCCATGTCGGCCATCGAGCAGCCGGCCGCGAGGTCCGGCAGCAGCACCTGCTGGCTCTCGGAGGTGAGGATGTCCGCGGACTCGGCCATGAAGTGCACGCCGCAGAAGACGATGTACTCGGCGTCCGGGCGGTTGGCCGCGTCCCGGGCCAGCTTGAACGAGTCGCCGGTCACATCCGCGAACTGCACCACCTCGTCGCGCTGGTAGTGGTGGCCCAGGATGAACACCTTCTCGCCCAGCGCCTGCTTGGCCGCCCACGCGCGCGCCACCAGGTCGGGGTCGCTGGGCGCGGGCAGGTCGCCCGGGCACTCCACGCCGCGCTCGCTGCGCGGGTCGGCGGCCTGCCCGAGCAGGAGCAGCGAGAGCGGCGTGCCGGCGGGCTCGGCGAAGACGGCTGCCCGCTCGCTGGTCTGGCTGGTCGTGGTCACGTCCCACAGCTCCTCGGTCGGGCCCGGCACTGGCCGCGCTCCTTTTCGTCTTACTGACGCTAAGCCATCTTATCGCACCGGTATTCCCGGTGATCACCGCGAGATCCCCACGAGTTCCACACGATCTTCACTCGGATCGAGACGTCGGTCATACCACCCGGCCGTCCCGGTATGCGACGATAGAAGCGAATGGACGGCTGGCACCGACTCCTCGGGAATACCAAGCCGTCGTGCAGGCGTTGAGCGGTGAAGGCAACGACCCGACGGACCGTTACTGAGACAAGGGGTTAGCACGATGTCGGTAGAGGTTGAGATCAGCAGCACCAAGGTGGACGGCATCATCCTGACCGATGAGGCCTCGGCCAAGGTCAAGAGCCTGCTGGAGCAGGAGGGTCGGGACGACCTTTCGCTGCGTGTCCAGGTTCAGCCGGGCGGGTGCTCCGGTCTGCGCTACCAGCTGTACTTCGACGACCGTTCCCTCGACGGCGACGTGGTCTCGGAGTTCGGCGGCGTCAAGGTCGTCACCGACCGGATGAGCGCCCCGTACCTCGTCGGCGCGACCGTGGACTTCGTGGACACGATCGAGAAGCAGGGCTTCACGATCGACAACCCGAACGCCACCGGTTCCTGCGCCTGCGGCGAGAGCTTCAACTAATCCGGCTAGTTCGTAGCCGGCGGCGCTTCGGCCGCCCGGACGGGCTCGGGCTCGCGTGATGACCGCGCGGGCTCGGGCCCGTCTGCGTGCGTGCCGTGCGCGCGCTGAGCCTTGCGGCTGGCCAGGTACAGCGAGCTGAGCAGGATCACGCCGCCGACGAAGTAGCACAGGTCCCGGTAGAAGACCTCCCCGACCAGCGCCGCGCACAGGGCGATGCCGACGCACTGCGAGCCGGTGACCAGCAGGTTGTCCGCGCCGCTGACCCGGCCCATGAGCTCGTTCGGCGTGCCGAGCTGGATGGCGGTGATCGAGCCGACGATGGCCACCGGCAGGCCGAAGCCGAACAGCGCCGCCGCGCCCACCACCACCGGGGTCGCCGGCGCGGCCAGGGCCAGGCACGCCGCGCCCGCCAGGGCCAGCCCCGAGGCGGTGGCCAGCCCGGCGCCGATCCGCCGAATGAGTGAACCTGCGCTCAGCCCACCCGCCACACCGGTGACACCCATCACGGTGACCAACACGCCCATCCACGTGGGCGCGTGGTGCAGGCCCACAGTCGTGACCGGGATGACGAGCGTCTCCAGAAAGCCCATCCCGAACAGCGCGATCGCGCAGGCGATGCTCAGCTGCCGCAGTGACACGGTGCCGAACAGGTAGCGGAACCCGGCCGAGCTCTCCGCCCAACGGCTCGGCCGTTCTCCGTCCTCGGCGGGCTGCGGCCGCGGGTCCTCGATCCGCATCAGCGACCAGCACAGCAGGCTGAAGGCGAAGGTGGCCGCGTCCATCACGGCCAGCGCGTGGCCGCCGAACGCCGCGAGCAGACCGAGGCCGATGGCCGGCGTGATCAGCCGCGAACCCTGCTGCAGCGCCTGCCCGAGCCCGCTCGCATCGGCGAACAGGTCTTTCGGCAGCAACTGCTCCTTGAGTCCGTTGAAGGCGGCGCTCGTGATGGTCGCGCTCAGGCCGTAGCAGAACATGACGGAGTAGATCAGCCACAGCTGCGCCGAGCTGCGCACGGTGACGAGGCTGAGAACCAGCAGCGCGGTGACGGCGTTGGTGACCATCAGCGTGCGCTTGTGGCGAAGCCGGTCGACGAGCACGCCGGTGACCGGGGAGAGCACCGTGCCGAGGTTCAGCATCAGGATTGTGACGCCCATCTCGGCGGTCGAGCCGGTCAGCTCCTTGACCCAGATCGCCGCGGCCAGCCAGAACGCCATGTCCCCGATGGTGTCCACGGTGCTGCCGAGCAGATAGATCCGGTAGTTCCGGATCCCCAACAGTGCGCGCATGTCCGCACTCCCTCCCCTTGGTGTGGTCCTCAGCCCACTGCGTCAGTTGTCCGCGTCGTCCGTGATGTCAGCGTTCGTGTCGTCGGGCCGGTCGGGCGGCACGGCCTCGGCCGGGTTGACGAAGAGGTTGAGCTCGAACGGGATCGAGCCCTCGGGCCGCAGCGACGGGTCCTGGATGCGGGCGTAGTAGCGCATGATGACCTCCGTCCAGGCCTGCTCGAGTTCGCGCATCTCCTCGGGTGTGCCGAAGAGCATGAACCGGAAGTCGCCGACCACATCGCGCACCTCGGCGGGCCATTTCGAGGCTTCGGCCCGGTACCGCGCCCGCCGCTCGAGCCAGCGCTGGAACATCAGGTCGCCCAGCGCCCGAGCGGCCGCGGCGACCCCGGGCGCGGGATCCTCCCGGTCGAACTCGAAACCGACGGTGCCCAGCCGCCACGGCCGCTCACGCCCCTCGCCGCCGCCGGCCTCCTCGACGTAGCCGTACTTCGCGAGCGTCCGCAGGTGATAGGCGACCGACGTGGGCGATCCGCCGAGGAGCTTCGAAGCCTGCGTCGCCGTCAAGTCGCCGTGCACGCCGAGAGCCTCGTAAAGCGCCAGCCGTACCGGATGCGCCAGCGCACGCAGCTCGCGCGGATCGGAAGCCTTGTGCAGCTTCACCGGTGCCGGAGCCCCGTCCTTGCCCGCGCTGTCCGCGCCCGGCTCGTCCTTGCCCTCGCTCATACCGGGAAGTTAGCAGGAAAGGGTTCTTTCGAAAAGAGTCTTTCGAAAGAGATCTTTCGAGGCTCGGCCGCACGCCGGGGCACGTGCCACAGCCGTGTCACGTGTGTCACAGTCGGGAGATCCCGCAGGTCGGAGCGGGGTGCCGGGGTGGCGGACGCCCGCGGTCGAAACCGTGCCAGGAAACGACAGGGCCTCCGGCGCCGCTACCCACAAACGACGTCGGAGGCCCTGCCTCCTGCGGACCCGGAGCACCCGCGGAACTTCAGCGGGTGGCTGCCCTCCGATACGGCCCGCCACAGCGTCCACGTCGCCGGGGGGAGAGCGGCGCGGGCGCAGGCTTATGTGTCCCTACCCCATAGTTCTACCCGGACCGGATCCGTTCCATCACTCAAAGTGATGAACTCGTAATCCCCTCGGCTTCGAGTCGACAGCTTCCCCGTCGAGCGTCTCGCGGTCTCGAGTACCACTACACCAGATATGACGATTGTACGTCGTCCCAGGTTCCCCGGTCGCGGCTGATTTCTTGCTGTGTGTTTCTCAGCCCACTTTAAGGCTCTGACCGTCCGACAGGTCCACCACCGGGCGGCCGGAGAGCGGGGCGGCCAAAGCGACGGCGATGCGCATCGGTCCGACGAATTGCGGGCAGACGTGGCCGCCGGACGAGAGGTGGACCAGGCCCACCTTGACCGCCGAGGCCGACTGCTGCAGGACGACGTCGTACTGGCCGCACGCGCCGCCCATGGATTCCAGCTCCACGTAGAGCGTGCGCCCGTCCGAACTGGCCGTGGCGTCGTCGAACGAGACGAGCTTCGCGCCGGCGGGCGCCGCGCTGAGCACCTGTTTCGGCGTGGCCATCGACCCGCCGCCGCCCGCCGACGTCGTCGTGGGCGCGTGTGCGGACGGGGACGCGACGCTCGCCGGAGCGCTCGAGGCACTCGTCGGGGAGGCCGGTGCGGACGGTGCGGACGATGCGGCGCTGGGGGAGTTCACGGTGACGGCCACAGTCCCGACACCGGAGCCCGTCGGCGTGGTCTCAGACGACGCGCACCCGCCGAGCGCCGCGGTCAGCGCCAGCGCGCCGGCGGCGCCGACCAACAGGGAAGCGGTGCGGGGACGGACGGAACCGGTCATGCGCATTCCTCTCTCCGGGCCTCGGGTCGCCCGCCGATCCGGGGAGGCCTTGTGGGTCCCGGGCCGGGCAGGCGGGTGTGGCTGAAGCTGTGACGCACGGCACCCACGCCGGGTTCCCGCCGCGTGCCAACGCTATTCCCGCCGCCGCACCCGGTACGCCATCGCGCCGGGGACCGCCTCGATCCCGTGCTCTCCTTCGAACGCCGCGGCGCCGAGATAGTCGTGGCCGGTGAGCCGGCACCAGGCCGGAATGTCGAGCCGCGCCGCCGGATCGTCCGCCAGCACCCGTACGGTGCCGCCCACCTGCACCTGTCCGATCCGCTTGCCGAGCTCGATCACCGGCAGCGGGCACAGTTTGCCGAGCGCGTCGATCTCCAGCTCCGGTTCGGCGACCGCTTCGTCTTCGCCGGCCGGCGCGGATCCCGCCTCCGCGTCCTGCTGCGGTCGCGCGACCCGGACCGCTCCCGGCAGCACTGCCAGGAACTGCTCGACCTCGTCCGCCGTCACCCGCCACGGCAGTGAGACACGGACGTTCCCCTGCGTGAGGACCCCCATGGCCTCCAGTACGTGACTGGGTGTCAGGGTCGACGCCGTGCATGAGGATCCCGACGACACGGCGAAACCGAGCCGGTCGAGTTCGAGCAGCAGCGCCTCCCCGGACGCGTAGAGACAAGAGAAAGTCAGGATGTGCGGGGCACGGTCGTCCGGGTCTCCCACGACCTCTACATTCGGCACCAGCTCCGGGATCCGCGCCCGGAGCAGCGCGGTCAACTCCCGATGACGCTCCGCCGTCGCGGCCGCTTCGCCGAGCCGGGTGCGCAACGCCGTGGCCGCGGCCAGGATCGCCGGGACGTTCACCGGACCCGGCGCCCAGCCGCGCTCCCGCTCGTCCTCCGGCCAATCCGCGGCGAACCGCGTTCCCTTCCGCACGGCCAGCACCCCGACGCCGGTCGGCCCGCCCCATTTCCGAGCCGAGCCCGCCAGCACCGCCCAGCCCTCCGGCACCGGCTCGCGCCCGAGCGTGACCGCCGCATCCATAAGTAAAGGCACACCGCGCTCCGCCAACAGCCCGGCCGCCTGCGTCACCGGCTGACGCGTGCCCACCTCGTGGTTCGCCGACTGGATCGCCGCGAACGCCAGTCCGGCCTCCGCGTCGACCAGATCCGCCAGCGCGCCCAGCGAGACCCGGCCGAGTCCGTCCACCGGCACGATCACACTGCGGCCGCCGCTCCGCCGGGTCGCCACGTCCACCGCGTGCAGCACGCTGGAATGCTCCACCGCGCCGACCGCGATCGTCGTGCCCGCGCGCATTCGGCCCCTGGCCAGGCCCAACACGCCCTGATGCACCGCCGTGGTGCCGGACGAGGTGAACACCAGCTCGTCCGCGCGGCAGCCGAACTCCTGCGCGACCGCCTCCCGGGCCGCGTCCAGCAGCATCCGCGCCCGCCGGCCCTCGCGGTAGAGCCGATCGGGCCCCGCCCAACCCTCGTCCAGCGCGGCGAGGTACGCTTCGCGGCCGGCCGGATCCAGCGGCTCCGCCCCGGCCGCGTCGAGATACACCATGGTGACGAGCCTAAGGCAGCAAGCGGGCGCGCCGGGCGGCTGACGGACGTTCACCTATGGAGATGATTGGGCGACAGTTGTCCGAATGGCCCGTTCTGGCCAGGCATTAGACCGTATGCATGAGCTCCGGTCCCGCCCACTTCCGTAGGGGGGTACCTGCCCGCATGAGGCCTTCGAGGCTGGAGTAGGGTTTGGCCGCAGTATTGAATCAGTGATCCCCCGCCTGCGATGCGGGCGCCACCGCGAGCGCGACCCACCGACTCGCCCGCGGCGTAAGGGGGCGAGAGATCGGGAAGGGTACGTTGAGTCAGCACGGCTCTGAACGCAGACCTCTCCCGCCGCGTGAGAGCACGGGGCGGGCGCGCGTCGACGCGTCAAGAAAGCGGCGCCTGGCCGCCGGCGCGGCGTTGGCCGCTGCCGTCCTGGTGACGGCCTCGGGCTGCGCCGACAATGCCTTCACCCGGCTCGGCATGCCGGAACCGGCCTCCAAGGAGGCGCCCAGCATCCTGCACCTGTGGCAGGGCCAGTGGATCACCGCGTTCGCCGTCGGCGCGCTGGTCTGGGGCCTGATCCTGTGGTGCTGCTTCGCCTACCGCCGCAAGCGCCACGGCATCGAGGTGCCGCCGCAGACCCGGTACAACATGCCGCTGGAGCTGCTCTACACCGGCATCCCGCTCATCATGGTCGGCGTGATCTTCTACTTCACCGCCAAGAGCGAGACCAAGCTGCTGCAGGTCAACGACCAGCAGTACACCAGCATCAACGTGGTCGGCCGGCAGTGGAGCTGGACCTTCAACTACAACTACGACGCGTCGATCGACGACGGCAGCGGCGGTGCCGCCACCACGAACCCGTCCTACAAGGACGCGGGCACCGCCTACGACATCGGCACCCCGGGCCAGATCCCGACCCTGTGGCTGCCGGTGAACGAGGAGGTCAAGTTCACGCTGACCTCGCCGGACGTCATCCACTCGTTCTGGATCCCGAACTTCCTGTTCAAGCTGGACGTCGTGCCCGGCCGCGTGAACATGTACGAGGTCACCCCGGACAAGGTCGGCACCTACATCGGCGAGTGCGCCGAGCTGTGCGGTGTCGAGCACTCGCGCATGCTCTTCAATGTCAAGGTGGTCAGCCAGGCTGACTACGAGGCGCACATCAAGTCGCTGCAGGCGCAGGACCAGGGCGGCACCCTCACCACCGGTTGTGGCACGAACACGACCGAGGTAGGCACCGACCTGACCACCACCGGTCACGGCATCCGCTGCGTCGTCGGCCCCATGACGAGCGTCAGCGGTAAGAACGCAACGGGAGGCGACGCGTCATGACCGCACTCAACGATCCCGCGGTCGCCGCTGTCCCCTCGGTGACGGCGTACCGCACCCGGCAGCCGGGAGTGACCTTCGTCAAGTGGATCACCTCCACCGACCACAAGGTCATCGGCTTCCTCTACCTGGTCACCTCGTGCGTGTTCTTCGGCTTCGGCGGCCTGCTCGCCCTGCTGATCCGCACCCAGCTGGCCCGGCCGGGTCTGAACGTGCTCTCCCCCGAGCAGTACAACCAGGCCTTCACCATGCACGGCACGATCATGCTGCTGATGTTCGCGACCCCGCTGTTCGCGGGCTTCGCGAACGCGATCATGCCGCTGCAGATCGGTTCCCCCGACGTCGCGTTCCCGCGGCTGAACATGGTGGCCTACTGGCTGTTCCTGTTCGGCTCGCTGATCGCCATCGGCGGGTTCCTCACGCCGCAGGGCGCGGCGGACTTCGGCTGGTTCGCCTACTCGCCGCTGTCCAACGCCGTGCACTCGCCCGGCGCCGGCGGCGACATGTGGATCATGGGCCTGGCGCTGTCCGGCTTCGGCACCATCCTCGGCTCGGTGAACTTCATCACCACCATCATCACGATGCGCATGCCGGGTATGACCATGTTCCGGATGCCGATCTTCACCTGGAACATCCTGCTGACCTCGGTGCTCGTGCTGCTCGCCTTCCCGGTCCTGGCCGCGGCGCTGTTCGCGCTCGAGGCAGACCGCCGGCTCGGCGCGCACATCTTCGACGCCTCCAACGGCGGCGCGATCCTGTGGCAGCACCTGTTCTGGTTCTTCGGCCATCCCGAGGTCTACATCGTCGCGCTGCCGTTCTTCGGCATCATCTCCGAGATCATCCCGGTCTTCAGCCGCAAGCCCGTCTTCGGCTACTCCGGCCTGGTCTTCGCGACCCTGTCGATCGCGGGCCTGTCGGTGACGGTGTGGGCGCACCACATGTTCACCACCGGCGCGGTCATGCTCCCGTTCTTCGCGTTCATGACCTATCTGATCGCGGTGCCCACGGGCGTGAAGTTCTTCAACTGGGTCGGCACCATGTGGCGAGGCTCCTTGAGCTTCGACACACCGCTGCTCTGGTCCGTGGGCTTCCTGGTGACGTTCCTCTTCGGTGGTCTGACCGGCGTCATGCTGGCCTCCCCGCCGATCGACTTCGCGGTGCAGGACTCCTACTTCGTGGTCGCGCACTTCCACTACGTGCTCTTCGGCACGGTGGTGTTCGCGATGTTCGCCGGGTTCTACTTCTGGTGGCCCAAGTGGACCGGAAAGATGCTCGACGAGCGTCTGGGCAAGGTGCACTTCTGGACGCTGTTCATCGGCTTCCACACCACGTTCCTGGTCCAGCACTGGCTCGGCGCCGAGGGCATGCCCCGTCGTTACGCCACCTACCTGGCCTCGAACGACTGGACCACGCTGAACACGATCTCCACGATCGGCTCGTACCTGCTGGCCCTGTCGATGTTCCCGTTCCTGTACAACGTGTACAAGACGGCCAAGTCGGGCAAGCGCGTGACCGTGGACGACCCGTGGGGCTGGGGCCGCTCGCTCGAGTGGGCCACCTCCTGCCCGCCGCCGCGGCACAACTTCAACTCGCTGCCCCGGGTCCGCTCGGAGTCCCCGGCCTTCGACCTGCACCACCCCGAGGTGGCGCTGATGGAGATCCAGAACGGCGAGCGCGGCCACGCCGCGAAGAAGGCGCTGCTCAAGGAGCGCGAGGCCGAGGCCGCCGCGCAGAAGGCCGCCCGCCGGGCCGCCAAGAAGTCCGGCGAGAAGTCCGGGGAGGCGTGATCCATGAAGGTCACTTCGACGCTGTTCCTTTCGCTCACGGCGTTCCTGGTCGTGATGGTCGTCCTCTACTGGGAGACCTCGCACGACCCGACGGGCACGGCGGCGCTGCTCATGGCCACCGGCCTGGCCGGCCTGATCGGCTACTACCTGCGCTTCACGGCCCGTCGCATCAGCCCCGGTCCGGACGACCGGGCCGATGCCGAGCCGCACGAGGGCGCCGGCGAGCAGGGCTTCTTCTCGCCCACCAGCTGGTGGCCGCTGACCCTGTGCCTGGCCCTGGCCTGCGCGTTCCTCGGCGTGGCGATCGGCTGGTGGCTGGTGTTCTTCGCGATCCCGTTCGGCGCGTTCGGCGTCTACGGCTTCGTGTTCGAGTACTACCGCGGTGAGAACAAGCACTACTGAGAACCCCTGCGGACGACCCGATGGCCGTAGGCCAAACGACCATCAGGTCGTAGGTTCGTAACAACTGCTCAGCAAGGGCCGGTACGGATATCCGTACCGGCCCTTGCTGCATACGCTTTCCCATGGTCGGTGCCGCAATCGGCGGCACAGAGGGCGGAGGCACGAGCATGGCTGACGCGGTCGCTCCCGGCGATGGCGCCGAGGAGATAGCCGAGCAGACCGACGAGTCCGCGGAGGGGGTGGAGTCCGCGCAGACGGAGCTTGCGGAGACGGAGGCCGCGGCGGTGGAATCCGGCGAGGCAGCCGAGACTGACGCTCCGTCGGCTGAGGCGGAAGCCGAGGCGGAGCCGGAAGCGGGGCCGGCGGAGGGATCTGACGCCGCGTCCGAGGACGAGGCTGAGACTGAGCCCGAGGTTGAGGCTGAGCTCGAGGTTGAGGCTGAGCCCGAGGTCGAGGGTGACGCTGAGTCCGAAGTTGAGGCTGAGCTCGAGGTTGAGGGTGACGCTGAGTCCGAATCTGAGCTTGAGGCCGCGTTCGCAGCTGACGCCGAGCCCGAAGCGGACACCGAATCCGCGGCTGAGCCTGAGGCTGAGCCTGAGATTGAGCCCGAGGCGGCAGCGGAGCCTGATGAGCCGACCGCCGAGCCCGAACCCGAAGCGGAGTCTGCCGCAGCCGTCGAGCCCGCCCCGGAGCCCGCAGTCGAGCCCGTCACGCTCGTCTCCCCGACGCTCGCGGCAGCGGCCTCCTTCGTCCCGCCGCAGCCGTCACCGCCGTCGCAGCCCCCTGCCGAGCGGCCCACCGTCACCCTCGCCGGCCGCCGGATCGACCGCCGGGCCGCGCTGATCGCCGGCGGCGCGGGCGTGGTCGTCATCGGCGGCGTGGTGGCGGCCCTGGCGTCCTCCGGCGGATCCGGCGACGGAACGTCCACGGCGTCCACCGGGGTCCATGGGGCCGTAGGAGCCACCGGCAAGGCGTCGACCGCACCGGCCGTCCCGCTGCCGGAGATCACCACGAACCCGGCCGACGGCGCGTCCGGCGTCGACCCGTCCAAGCCGATCACCGTCCGGGTGACCGACGGCACCATCGACTCGGTCCAGCTCTCCGGCCAGGAGCAGACCAGCGGCACGCTCTCCACCGACGGCAGCACCTGGACCTCGGACAACTCGCTCAACGTGAACTCGAGCTACCAGCTCAGCGTCATCGCCAAGAACTCCGTGGGCAAGACCAAGTCGACCACCGTCTCGTTCCACACGCTCAAGCCCTCGGCCACCTTCGGCGTCTCCTCGGTGGTGCCGCCGCGCGGCTCGGCCGTCGGCGTCGGCCAGCCGATCCGGGTCACCTTCTCCAACTACGTGCCGGCCGAGTACAAGGCGGCGCTGGAGAAGGCCTGCGTGGTCCGGACCACCCCGGCCGTGGCCGGCGCCTGGTACTGGGTCTCGAACTCCACCGACGGCGCGATCATGGACTGGCGGCCGAAGGACTTCTGGGCCGTGGACACGAAGGTCGCGGTCGACTTCAACCTCAACGGCGTCCGGCTCGGCGAGCACCAGTACGGTGTGAAGGACTACCCCGCGCACGACTTCAGCATCCGTGGCACCGACCTGCGGCTGATCGTGGACAAGGACGAGTACTCCGCCACCTGCTACCGCAACGGCAAGGCCATCCGGACCTTCCCCATCGACACCGGGGTGACCAGTGCGGAGACCTTCGTCACCTACACCGGCACCATGGCCGTGCTCGGCAAGGGCAACCCGGTGGAGATGAAGGGCAACTACGGCCCGAACGACACCTACGACGACTTCGTGAACTGGGCCACCCAGATCACCTGGTCCGGCACGTACGTGCACGCCGCGGGGTGGGACACGGAGATCGGCCACGCCAACGACGACTCGCACGGCTGCGTGCACTGCCATCCCACGGATGCCGAGTGGTTCTACAATCTCGCCGAGCCCGGCGACGTGGTCACCATCAAGGGCAGCCGCAAGCGCCCGGTCGCGGTCTCCAACGGCATCTGCACCTTCACCCTGGACTGGAGCAGTCTGCTCAAGGGGTCGGCGTACGGAGCCACGATCAACGGAAAGCCGACCTCCGCCTGACCTGCTCCCTCCTGATCTGTCCGCTTTTGAACGAATCGGCTGTGTCCGCTCAGTATCACTCATTCTGAGTGGGCATAGCCGACATCAGCGCGTTCACGTAGCGGTACGGCGCAATCCCGTTTACCTTGCGTTAAGAGGGCCATTCGATGGGGAGGGATGGAACCGGGAGGTTGCGACAGGATGGGTACCTGGCAGATCGGGCCGTTCGACAACGACATCGCGATGGACTTCTTCGACGAGATCGAAGAGACGCCGGACGAGCAGGTCTCGGCCAAGCTCAGTTCGGTGCTCACGGCCGTGACCGAGCGACCCGGCCGGGTCGAGCTGGACGAGGGCCACTTGGCCGTGGCCGCGGCCGGGCTGGTGGCCGCCGGACGCTCGCGCAGCGCCGCCACCGGGAACCCGTCCGTGGACGAGTGGCTCGCCGTTCACCGCCCGGTCACCGACACCGACTGCGCCAGGCTGGCCCTGGCCGCGCTCGACCGCGTCAGCGGGCCGGACAGCGAGTGGATGGACCTGTGGGCCACCACCGACAACCGTGACGCCGTACGCAAGCGTCTTGACGGTCTGCGCATGGTCTTGGCAGGCTGAGCCGGCGGCCGTGCCGTCGCGGCGAAACGCCGGACGGCCGGGCTCGAGCGGCCCGATCATCACCTCGTCACACCTTTTCGCCCCCGGTTTGAACCGGGGATGAAAGGGTATCTTCTGGACTTTTCGGCCTCAGGCGGCCCGGGTGGCCGCGGACCACCGGTCGAGCACCGCCGCCGAAGCGCCGGAGTCGAGCGCGGCCGCCGCCCGTTCCACGCCCGCGGCCAGCCGCTCCGTCAGCGGCGCGAGGCCGCCGGCCGGAACCTCCAGCGCGTCCAGCGCGGCGAGCGTCGCGCCCGCGTTGAGCAGCACCGCGTCCCGGACCGGCCCGGTCTCGCCGGCCAGCAGCTTGCGTGCCACGCCCGCGTTGTATGCCGCGTCCGCGCCGCGCAGCGCCTCCACCGGCGCCAGCTCGATCCCCACCGAGCGGGGGTCGAAGATCTCCTCGACCACGGTGCCCGCGTGCGCGGTCCACACCGTCGAGCTGCTCGTCACGGTCAGCTCGTCCAGCCCGTCCTGGCCCCGGAAGACCAGCGCGCTGTTGCCCCGGCGGGCCAGCACGCCGGCCAGCATCGCCGCCATCCGCTGGTCCGCCACGCCGACCGCCTGCGCTCTGACCTGGGCAGGATTCGTCAGGGGGCCGAGGAAGTTGAAGGTGGTCGGCACGCCGATCTCCTTGCGGGCCGTGCCGGCGTGCCGCAGGGCCGGGTGGAAGGTCTGCGCGAAGCAGAAGGTGATCCCGGCCTTCTCGGCCACCTCGGCCACCTGCTGCGGCGTCAGATCCAGCCGCACGCCGAGCTCCTCGAGCACGTCGGCAGCACCCGAGGCGGAGGAGGCCGCCCGGTTGCCGTGCTTGACCACCCGCGCCCCGGCGCCCGCGGCCACGATCGCGGACATGGTGGAGATGTTGACGGTCTTCGCCCCGTCCCCGCCCGTGCCCACCACGTCCACCGTCGGCCCGGGCACCTCGATCAGGTTCGCCAGCCGGTACATCGCGGCGACCATGCCCTCGAGTTCCTCGAGCGACTCGCCCTTGGCTCGCAGCGCCACCGAGAACGCAGCCACCTGCGCGGACGTGGCCAGCCCTGACATGATCTCGTTCATGGCCCAGGCCGCGGCGTCGGCCGGCAGATCCTCGCGGCGCACCAGTGCGCCGAGGACCGTGGGCCAGGAGTGAGTGCCCTCCACTGCCGTCATCGTTCCTGGCCCTCCTTCCGAAGCTCGGGTGCGCCGGGGTACGTCTCCCGGTCCGGCCCCAGCCTACGCGGAAAGCCTCGTTCTGAGCAGCGTCGGTCCGACGGCCGGGACGGGTCCGTCCCGCGGCCGGCCGCCGTCCGATCGCCGCTGCTCAGCCCACCCGGGACCGCAGCAGCCCGACCGCCACCTCGGCCAGCCGGACCGGGTCGATCGGGTGCGAGACCACCGCGTCCGCCCGCGCCCAGGTGGCCAGCCAGCCGTCCTGCGCCCGCCCGGTGAGCACCAGCAGCGGCGGGCACTGGTAGATCTCGTCCTTCAACTGCCGGGCCAGGCCCATCCCGCCGACCGGCACCGCCTCGCCGTCCAGGATCACCAGGTCCGCCCGCACCCCCTTGACCGCCGCGTCCATCCGCTCGATCAGGGCCGGAGAGGTGGCGAACTCCTCGAGCGCGAGCGCCGGCAGATCCGGGTCGGGCCGGGTGCCCAGAGCCAGCCGCAGGCTCTCGCGCACCTGCGCGTCGTCGCTGTAGAGCAGGACCTTCAAGGACTTGGCCGGAGCCGGCGGCGACGCCCCGTCGGCCGTGGACCCGAAGGCCCCGGGCCCGGACTTGTCGGCCAAGGCTGCTGCGGACATGAACACGCCTCCACTTCGAGGACTGCGGATGCCGCGGTACTTCGGCACCCGGTAGATCGCGCGCAGTACACGCACCGGCCGGCGACGGCGGGTGAGCGTGCGACCCAGCGTAGGACGCGGTCCCGACGGAAACCAGCCCTAACGATCTGATAACGCGGCAGGAGCCGGGCGGACACGTTCGCCGCCTGCGGGCTGACAGGCGCTCAACCGCCGACGTCACGGTGACTTCTTCCCCGTTTGGTCTAATCACGTCCGGTTTCCGCGCCGCCATTCGATGGATCGTCAGCGACACCCGGCCCAAAGGGGTACCCCGGCGATAGGGCGATCGCGGCGAGAGGCAATAATGGCCGCCGTGGCGACAGCAACTGCAACCCAAGCCGCACCCGCGCACCGGGTGCCCAATAGGCCCAACCTGGTCAGCGTCGGAACGATCATCTGGCTGGCCTCCGAGCTGATGTTCTTCGCGGCCTTGTTCGCGATCTACTTCACTCTGCGCTCGGTCTCGGGCAACGCGTTCTTCAAGGAGAACGCGGCGCACCTGAACGTGCCGCTCTCGTTGACCAACACGATCATTCTCGTGCTGTCCTCGGTCCCGTGCCAGCTCGGTGTGTTCGCGGCGGAGCGCCACCAGGTCAAGCGCACCGGCTCGCTCTGGAAGTTCTGGGGCAAGGGCTACGGCATGCGCGAGTGGTACATGTGGGCCTTCGTCCTCGGCGCCATCTTCATCTCGCTGCAGGTCTACGAGTACTCCTCGCTCGTGCGCGACGGCCACTCCATCTCCGAGAATCAGTGGACCAGTGCCTTCTACCTGGCCACCGGGTTCCACGGTCTGCACGTGACGGGCGGACTCTTCGCCTTCCTGATGGTCCTCATGCGTACCTACAAGGCCAAGCGCTTCACGCATGACCAGGAAGTCTCCGCGATCGTCGTGTCGTACTACTGGCACTTCGTGGACGTCGTGTGGATCGGCCTGTTCTGCGTTATCTACATTCTCCAGTAATTCGGACGAGAAGCTCCATTAGGGACACTAGTCGTGAAATCGCTCTCTACACGGCGACGCCACCCGCTGGCAGCGTTCGTCGTCCTGGTGCTCGCGCTGGCTTTCGCGGGCACCCTGTTCGCCGCGTTCGTCTCGCCCGCATCGGCGAACGCGGATAGCGGAAGCACCAGCGCGCAGGCCCTCGCCGACGGCAAGGCGCTGTACCTCACCTCCTGCTCCAGCTGCCACGGACAGAACGGCGAGGGCTCCAGCTACGGCCCCAGCCTCGTCGGCTCCGGCTCCGCCGCCGTCGACTTCCAGGTCTCCACCGGACGCATGCCCGCCCAGCAGCCGGGCGCGCAGATCCAGAAGAAGGCCGTGCTCTACACGCAGGCGCAGATCGACGAGATGGCGGCCTACATCCAGTCGCTCGGCGGCGGCCCGCAGGTGCCCACCCAGAGCATGTACGCGGTCAACGACTCGATGGTGCAGCTCGGCGGCGTGCTCTTCCGCACCAACTGCTCGCAGTGCCACAACTTCGCCGGCGAGGGCGGTGCGCTCACGGACGGCAAGTTCGCCCCGGCGCTCACCCAGACCAACCCCAAGGCGATCTTCGAGGCCATGCTCACCGGCCCGCAGAACATGCCCGTCTTCCCGGACACCGTCATCCCGGCGGCCCAGAAGCAGGCGATCATCAGCTACATCGTCTCCACCCGCGACGAGCCCAACTACGGCGGCGCCGGCCTCGGCCGCCTCGGCCCGACCTCCGAGGGACTGTTCATCTGGACCTTCGGTCTGATCGCGCTGCTGCTGATCGCGGTCTGGATCGCGGCCCACACCACGAAGGCCTCGGCTGAGCGCATCGCCCAGGCCGCCGCCAAGAAGGGGGGCAAATAGACCATGAGCGGTGATATGACCGAGCACGACGAGCACGGCCACGGCGCGCTTGCCGTGGACGAGCACGGCCACGGCCACGTGGCCCCGTCCGGCGACCCGTTCGCCGACCCGGGCCTGCCCGAGCACCGGCCCCGGCTGACCGACATCGACGAGAAGGCCGCCAAGCGCTCCGAGCGCATCGTGGCGAGCCTGTTCATGCTGTCCGCGATCGCCACGATCGGGTTCATGGTCTGCTACACGCAGGTCCCGAACAACCGTCAGACGCTGGTGAACTTCTGGCCCCTCGGCGCGGTCTCCGCGTCGAACTTCGCCCTCGGCGTATGCCTGGGCGTGGCGCTGTTCGCCCTCGGCGCGGGCGCCATCTACTGGGCCCGCACCCTGATGACGGACGTCGAACTCCCGCAGGAGCGGCACGAGTACGAGTCCAGCAACGAGGACAAGGCCGCGGCGATCGTCGAGTTCCAGCAGGGAGTCGAGGACTCCGACTGGAAGAAGCGGCCGCTGATCCGGCGCACCCTGATCGGCGCGATGGCGGTGCTGCCGCTGCCGGCCCTGTGGATCCTGCGCGACCTCGGCCCGCTGCCCGGCACCACCCAGCGCCAGACGGCCTGGGCGCCCGGCATGCTGATCATCAACGACAACACGGTCTCGCTGGACGGCACCAAGGGCCAGGGCATCAAGCCCGCCGACATCACCATCGGCACCCTGGTCAACGCCCGCCCGGCCGCCGCGCTGTCGGCCGGCGAAGAACTCAACAACGTACTCTCGATGTCCTCGATCCTGCTGGTGCGGATGAACGAGGCGGACATCAAGTCGCAGCAGGAGATCGACTGGGGATACCACGGCATCGTGGCGTTCTCGAAGATCTGCACGCACGTCGGATGCCCGGTGGCCCTCTACGAGCAGCAGACGCACCACATGCTCTGCCCGTGCCACCAGTCCACCTTCGACCTCTCGGAGGACGGCAAGGTCATCTTCGGCCCGGCGGCGCGCTCGCTGCCCCAGCTTCCGATCACTGTCAACGCCGACGGCTACCTGGTCGCCAAGAGCGGCTTCGACCAGCCGGTCGGTCCGAGCTTCTGGGAACGCGGATGAGCACTTCCACTGCGGGCGAGGAGATCGTCCCCACGACGCTGGGCGGGAAGGCCGCGGACTACCTCGACCAGCGGCTCGGCATCGCCGGCGCGGCCAAGAAGAACCTGCGCAAGATCTTCCCCGACCACTGGTCGTTCATGTTGGGCGAGGTCTGCCTCTACAGCTTCATCATTCTGCTGCTGTCGGGCATCTTCCTGACCCTTTTCTTCACGCCGTCGATGGGCGACGTGACGTACAACGGCTCGTACACGCCGCTGGACGGGATCAAGATGTCCGAGGCCTACGCCTCGACGCTGAACCTGTCGTTCGACGTGCGCGGCGGCCTGCTGATGCGCCAGATCCACCACTGGGCCGCCCTGGTCTTCGTGATGGGCATCATGGTGCACATGCTCCGGGTGTTCTTCACCGGCGCGTTCCGCAAGCCGCGTGAGCTGAACTGGCTGATCGGCTTCACCCTGTTCGTGATGGCGCTGCTCGAGGGCTTCTGCGGCTACTCGCTGCCGGACGACCTGCTCTCCGGCACCGGCCTGCGGATCATGCAGGGCATCGTCCTGTCGATCCCGATCGTCGGCACGTACATCTCGTACTTCGTCTTCGGCGGCCTGTTCCCGGGCCACGACCTGGTGCCGCGCCTGTTCACCGTGCACATCCTGCTGGTGCCGGGCCTGATCCTGGGCCTGATCACGGCGCACCTGATCCTGGTCTTCTACCAGAAGCACACCCAGTGGGCCGGGGCCGGCAAGACCGAGAAGAACGTGGTCGGCCTGCCGCTGATGCCGGTGTACACGGCGAAGGCGGGCGGCTTCTTCTTCGTGGTCTTCGGCTTCATCGCGCTGCTCGGCGGCCTGGTGACGATCAACCCGATCTGGGTGTACGGGCCCTACGTGCCCAACCAGATCACGGCCGGATCGCAGCCGGACTTCTATATCGGCTTCTTCGAGGGCGTCCTGCGCATGATGCCCAACGTGGAGTGGAACTTCTGGGGCCACACGATCTCGCTGAACGTGCTGCTGCCGTCGGTGATCGTGCCCGGAATCCTGTTCACGGGCCTGGCGGTCTACCCGTTCGTCGAAGCCTGGATCACCGGAGACAAGCGCGAGCACCACATCCTGGACCGTCCGCGCAACATGCCGACGCGTACCGCGATCGGCGTGGCGGGCATCGTGTTCTACGGCATCGGCTGGATCAACGGCGGCAACGACCTGATGGCCACCAAGTTCAACCTGTCGGTGGAATCGATCACCTGGGTCTGCCGCGTGCTGATCTTCGTCGGCCCGGTCTTCGGCTTCTGGCTCACCCGCCGGATCTGCTTCGGCCTGCAGCGCCGCGACCGCGACAAGGTGCTGCACGGCTCCGAGTCCGGCATCATCACCCGGTCGCCGGAGGGCCAGTTCTCCGAGATCCACACGCCGCTGTCCCAGGGCGACCTGCACAAGCTGACGGCGCACGACGTGCACCGCCCGCTGACGCTGACCCAGGTCACCGACGCCAACGGCATCCCCGCCCCGAACGTCCGCCGCGCCAAGCTGCGGGCCAAGGCGACCCAGTGGTACTTCGGCCAGCGGGTGGAGAAGCCCAGCGCCGAGGAATACCACGAGTCGATCACCAGCGGCCACCACTGAGCGGCCACTGCTGAGCCACTGCTGAGCGGCCGGTTCCAGCGAGCCGGGACGGTCAGTAGCGAGAGACACGAAAAGCTGTAGCCACACAGCAGTTCCCCTCCGTACCGTGGGTGCGGAGGGGAACGCGTTTCTCGGGGCGAGTGGGGTTTGTGGGGTGCGTCGTGCAGAGCTTGGTCGAAGGCGCGGTTGAAGGCGCGGCGGTGGGGCTGGTGACCACGGCACGCGACAGCTCGGGTATGCGTCGGTATGCGAGAAGTCGGCAGCCAGTAGTCAACGGCCGGGAATCACGCGCCGTCTTACCGGCCTGAATCCGTACGCGGTCTGACTGAAGCCGTTCCGGTACTGAGAACGTAGTCGGCCAGTTCTAGCGGCTCGCGCGATCTGACGGTCTGCACTGCTCGAGCTAGCCTGAGCCAGCTCGAGCTGGCTCAGGAAGCGCAAAGCCCCTCAGCTCCGCAGCCTCGGCAAGCCCGAATCGCCGAACAAGCCACTAGGCGCAGCCAGCCTCGCCGGTACCGCCCGGTCAGCTACTTCGACACAGCTCGATCGACTCGATGCGTTCGGCTTGGTCCGCCGGACTCGATCCGCCGGACTCGATCCGTCCGACTCGATCCGTCCGATCCGCTAAGGCCGGCTGCTATTTATTCAAGCTATTCAAGCCCGAGCGAGAACGCGGCCTCGAGGTCGACGTTGCTGTAGGCACGGAAGGCGGTGTGGGTCTCGGTGCGCAGGACGCCGTGGACCTTGTTGAGTCGGCCGGGAATGAGGTCTGCGAGGTCTTCGTGCCGGGGCACCCGCGCGATGGCGATCAGGTCCCATTCCCCGGTCACCGAGTAGACCTCGCTCACACCGTCGAGCGCGGCCACCGAGGTCGCGGTCTCCGGAACGAGACCGGTCTCGGCCTTGATCATCACTATCGCGGTCACCATGTGCCCAGCTTACGACGCCTGCGCGCCCCAGCGCGCGGGGGCTCTCGCCGGGCGCGTGAAAGCGTCTACCCTGGGAAATACCCGAATACCGACGGTCGGTGGGACGAGAGGCGGATGATGAGCGGCGACGATGCCGGTCCGGACGCGTTCAGCGCGCCCGAGCCCCCCATCGCGCCCGACGCCCCGCCCGCGCCGGACGCCATGACGCCCCCCTCCGCCCCGCAGCCACCAGGCTCTCCGCTGCCGGCCTCGCCAGGCTCCACGCCATCGTGCGAGCCGGGAACGCCAGGCTCCACGCCATCGTGCGAGTCGGCAACATCCCACGGCCCGCTGCAGCCGCACGACTCACCGTCGTCCCCGGCTTCATCGTCGTCTCCGGGTTCGCTGTCGTCCTCCGACTCGTCGTCGTCCCCGGGTTCGTCCTGGTCCTCCGACTCATCGTCATCCCCAGGTTCATCCTCGTCCTCCGACTCGTCGTCGTCCTCCGAGCCACCGACGACCCACGATGCCGCAGCCGACGACCATCACGAGACCCTCGTCGCCACACTCTCCGAGCCGGTGCGCGCGCGAGTCCTCGACTTCGCCGCCCAGGTCGCAGGCGGCCTGAGTCACTCGGCGCTACCGGTGTCACTGCGCCCGTTCGCGCGGTTCACACCGGCGAAGCGCGCCCGGCTCGCCGCGACTCCGCTGGCCGCTGCGCTGGAGGCCGACGGCGTGTTCCGCGGCCGCGTCGCGGAGCGTGTGCGCGACACGTACCCGGAAGTGGCCGAGACCCTGTTCGCGGGCACGATCCCGCCCGCCGCCGACCCTCGTGACGTCGCGGCCATCGCGTACGTGCTGCGCCCGGACCGGTGGAGGCATCTCCTCGAGCAGGCGGAACTCGCTGCGCGCGAGGCCGAGCGTGCCTTGGCCGACGAGCACCTCGGCGACGAGGTGGCCAGGCTCAAGGCGGACATCGACACGCTTCGGGAGCAGACGAAGGCCGAGGTCGAGCAGCTGAAGGCGGAACTGACCGCCGAGCGCCGCGAAGGAGACTCGCTGCGGCGGCGCATCCGCCAACTTGAGGCCGATATGAGGCGTGCGCAGGCCCAGGCCCGCGAGGCTCAGGCGGAGGGCAGCGTCGTGCAGAACGCCGCCGCGGTCCAGGTCGCTGCCGCCGAAGCGGAACTGCGTCGAGTCCGCGCACGGCTCACCGAGTCGGAAGCCGCGCTCGAGTCGGCTCGGCGCGCGAGCAAGGCAAGCCGCGGCGCCGACGACGTCCGGCTCCGGCTGCTGCTCGACACCATCAGCGAAGCCGCAGCCGGCCTGCAGCGCGAACTGGCCATCGCCCCGACCAGCGAGCGGCCGGCCGACACGGTCGAAGCCGTGCGCGCCGACGCGATCGGCGCCCACGACGTCGAAGGCCAAGCCCGAGCCGGCGACGACCCGGCGCTACTCGACGCGATGCTCGCCCTGCCGCGCGCGCACATGATCGTCGACGGGTACAACGTGACGAAGACCGGTTTTCCAACGCTCTCGCTCCACGAGCAGCGGATCAGGCTGCTCAAAGGCCTCGGCGGCATCGCCGCGCGCACCGGCGCCGAGATCACGTGTGTCTTCGACGGCGCGGAGCTCGCAGGCCCGGTGCCGGTGCCCCCGCACAAGGGCGTGAGGGTCCTGTTCTCGCGCGGTGGCGAGATCGCCGACGCGCTCATCCGCCGCCTCGTCGCCGCCGAACCGCAAGGTCGCCCGCTGATCGTCGTCTCCTCCGACAAGGAGGTCGCTGACGGCGTCCGCCGTAGCGGCGCGCGGCCGGTGCCCTCATCGATGCTGGTCCGTCGCCTCGGCAGGTCGTAGCGCCGGCTGGAGTGCGCAGTAGCTGCGTGTGTCTGCGCGCGGCCGGTGCCCTCATCGATGCTGGTCCGTCGCCTCGGCAGGTTGTAGCGCCGGCTGGAGTGCGCAGCGGCTCCGCGCGTCTGCGTGCGTGTGGGCGTACTTATACGCCTGCCCATCCCCACGTCGTGCCCATGGCTGTCCCCGCGTAGCGCCCACGCCGTGCGGTGCCCTTGTCAGTCTCCGCATCGTGTTCATCCTCGTGCCGTCCGCGCTGCGGCGTTTCGGCTGCGTCGGCGGCCGCGATGGCGACGGGTGACGTCCCGTTGAGAGCATTCGAACCAGTGCGGATCAGCAGGACTGTGTGGCCG
Organism: Actinospica robiniae DSM 44927; assembly: GCF_000504285.1. Taxonomy (NCBI): domain Bacteria; kingdom Bacillati; phylum Actinomycetota; class Actinomycetes; order Catenulisporales; family Actinospicaceae; genus Actinospica; species Actinospica robiniae. The sequence goes on from NZ_KI632511.1 coordinate 7,246,244, forward strand.
GACGGAAGTTGAACCCGTTGTCCGGATCGGTCGTGGCCGCCGCGGTAGCCGGATTGACTCCGGTAGCCGGATTGCTCGCGCCGAGGCCGACATCCCTCGTCGGCTCGGCAGTCGGACTGATGGCACCGCCGCCGGAGTCGCCGGCATCCGCTTCGGGGGAGTGGCTGTCCTCGACGTTGTGGTCATCCGGCACGCCCGCCGTCTCCGCAGCCACCCCGATGCGCGTCCGCTCGGCCTGCTCGTCAGCGCCGATCGCCGATCGCCCGAGATCCGACGCGACCAGGTCGATCTGATGCTTGGGCACGACGTAGGCACGCCAAAGGAGGTAGCCGGCCCATACCGTTGCGATCACGAGCATGCCGTTTCGGCCGGCCAGGATGACCGCGGCGGTGGTGTTCCCCTTCAGCAGACGGCTGAAGAGCAGTGGGAACTCCACCTGCGTGATCGCGATCGTCGCCATCAGCAGCCAGCACGGCCCGGCCAACACGGTTCCGCCGCTCCGCAGCGGCGTCAGCGCCAGGCAGAGGGCGATCAGACCGCAGACCCAGACGAGGTACTGCGGGCTCAGTACCCGGCTCGTGATGACCGAGATCAGCACTGCGACCAGGGCTGCGTCGTAGTACACGCCTTCGCTCCACCGCTCCGGCGTCAGCCGTGCCCGCCGTCGCCACCACAGTAGCCAGCAGAACCCCAAGAGCGTCAGGAGTTCGCAGAAGCTGGAGATCCAGCCGATACCGGGACCGGTGATCTCGAAGGAGCCGTAGCGGTTCTTGATCACCCCGTGGTAGCCCAGATGCCGCGCCAGCAAGAACGGCGTCGCCAGTACCGACTCGACCTCGAGACCGCGGCCGTGCTGCTGAGTCAGGAAGCTCAGCGCGCCGGGGAAGAGGACGACGAGGAGCACCGTGGGCACGACGGCAGCCAGCACGGACCACGCGATTGCGCGGCGCCCGTTCGGCCCACGCGGCAACCCGAACACCAAGGCGATCGGCCAGATCTTGACGATCGTGCCGAGCCCGATCGCCACTCCGCGCACACGCCACGTCGATACCGCCGTCCGTAGCGCCACGGTGAGCCCCACCGATGCGATCATCGTCACGGCGATGTCATAGCGGCCGAACACAATGGGCCCGAGCATGAAGATCGCCGTCACATAAACGTAAGCGCCGAGGTAGTCGGCCCGCTCGTGGCCGGTCTGCTCCGCCGTGCGCCAGCACCGGTAGATCACCAGCAGGAACACGATGAGATCCGAGCTGAGCGCCAGCAGGAAGAAGGCGCTGTAGTAGCTCAAGCCGGTGAACGAGCGGATCAGCCGCGGTACCGCGATGACGATGCCCGCGCCGGGCGGATACTGCCAGGTCGGATCGTGCTGCGGGAACCGTCCCTGCCCGAAGACCTGCGACCACCGGTTGTAGAGCTTGACGTCGCCGGTGATGTCGCCGTGCGAGATGTACGGGATGACGTTGTAGACGAACATCATCAGTACCGCCCTGGTCCACGCCCAGCACGCCGTGGGCAGCGCCGCAGAGCGCAGCCGCGCGGAAGTGAGCATGGCCCGGAGGGTCATCGTGCCGCCTGTCTCTCATCCGGTTCGGGCATCACGGCGCGGATCTGAGATCGTAGTCCCATGTCCCGCACCCTCGTCGTGACCAACGACTACCCCCCGCGTCCCGGCGGTATCCAGGCATTCGTCCAAGCGATGGTCGATGGATTCACCCCTTCGGACGTGGTCGTCTACGCGTCCACCTGGCGGGGTCACGCCGACGAGTGCGCCCAGTATGACCGGGAAAAGCCCTATCTGACGGTTCGTGACAAGACCACGGTCATGATTCCCGACCCGGTGCGGGTGCGCCGAGCGGTGGACATCGCCAAGGCCGAGGGCTGCGATCGGGTTTGGTTCGGCGCGGCCGCTCCTCTGGCGCTGATGGCGCCGTCACTCCGCAGACAAGCCGGTGTGGAGAGGTTGGTCGCGACGACGCACGGGCACGAAGCCGGCTGGGCGCAGTTGCCCGTCGCCCGGCAGTTGCTCCGACGCATCGGCGAGGGCGTGGATGTCGTCACCTATTTGACGGAGTACTACCACCGCAAGGTCGGCGACGTCTTGAGCCCCGCGGCTCGGGGTCGCATGACCCAACTGCATCCCGGCGTCGACGTCGACACGTTCCACCTCGGCGTACGTGCCGAGCCGGAGACTCTCGAGCTACGTCGGAGCCTCGGTTTGGCGGATCGCCCGACGGTGGTGTGCGTCTCCCGGCTCGTACCGCGTAAAGGCCAGGACACCCTTATCCGAGCGCTGCCGCGGATCCGCGAGCTCGTCCCCGATGCCGCCCTGCTCATCGGCAGCGGCGGCCCGTACCGTGGCGAGCTCGAGCGTCTCGCCAAGGAGACGGGCGTGGAACGGGACGTGGTCTTCAGCGGCCCGGTCTCGTGGTCCGAGCTTCCCCGCCTCTATGCGGCCGGTGACGTGTTCGCGATGCCCTGCCGTACCCGCCGCGGCGGTCTCGACATCGAAGGCTTAGGCATCGTCTACCTGGAAGCGGCCGCGCTGGGGATGGCAGTCGTCGGAGGCGACTCCGGCGGCGCTCCGGACGCGGTCCTCGACGGCGAGACGGGATATGTCGTCCCCGGCGGAGGCGACGACGCTGTGCGTTGCACCGCCGAGCGCGTCGCCGAACTGCTCGCCGACCCGGCCAAGGCCGACCGGATGGGCAAGGCGGGCCGTGAATGGGTCGAGCACGAGTGGCGATGGCCGCTCGTACAGCGAAGGTTCCAGGAGCTGTTGGGCCTCGATGCTTGATTGCTGAAGCCAGACTCGCGGACGAGTCACGCCGCTTCTCGCTGCCGACGCCGTCCACGCGTGATGCGCCGCGTGCCCGATCTGAGCTCCCAACGCCAGCGCCGGCACCCGACGCGAGTCTGACCCACGACGCGAGCGCCGGCACCAGTCAAGTGCTCGTTGAACCCGCTGACGGCGGCCGATATGTGCGCCGGGCCTATGCGAAAGCGTCCGTCCCAGCTGCGACGACGGCCCCCGGGCACGTCTGACGGATCATGACCACGATCGCCAGACGCGCCCGGCGGCTCGGCGTCGGCGCCGCCGCTGAGCTTCATTGATCAGCAGCGACGCGATCGGTGCCCACTCGATCACTCCTGCGCAGTACGTATCTGCGCAGGTCCGCGCGTATTTCTCTCTTCAGTTGTCGATGGCGGACTACCGCCGCAACTTCCTCGGATTCGTCATCTGCCTCCCCTGATCAGTTCGTTCACCCCGCGTGCTTACCTGTCTGCCATGGCTAGATCCACGGTAAGTAGCAGTTTGCCGACTGATCAAGAGACTTGAGGTCAATTCACCCGATGTGAGCAGCCGTCATATCTTCAGATCACGTGCCGAGGCGTGGCTGGACACCGATCTTCCGCGTCTCCTCGGTCACATCCTGGAGTTCCGCCTTCGGCGCCTGCGCCCGCCAGGCATGCCTGCCGGCCGACGCCAGACCGAGTTGTGCAGCCTGCTCGGCGTTGCCGGACGTCAGCGCGACCGTCGCATCCTGCTCGCCGAGAGCCAGGATCTCGAACGGAGCATCGCGCCACGTGCACAGCAGCCGGAAGTAGGAGACCTCCTCGCACTGAGGTTCAGTCAACTTGCGTGCGGATACCGACCCGTCCATCGACGTGCGGTAGGCGGTCACAGTGCCGTTGTCCGGACCGAAATCGGCGGGGTAGATCGTGCTCTGGTAGCCGATCAGTAGGCCCCGGTTCACGCTGCCGGTAGGAGCTTCGGCAGCCCTCCCCGAGCGCAGGCCGTGCTCCTCCGCCGCTGGAAACGAGCGCCAGCCTGAGTGACGACCGGTGTACGTGGCCACGCCTGCCTCGTAGCCGTCACCGCCGCTTTCGTTCATGTGCCACAGTTCGGCGCCGATAGGGATCTCTGTCAGTTCGAGCCAGTACTCTGGAACAGCAGTCGGCGCATACTTGGTGTAGCCCGTACCAAGGAACGGCGGCGGCAGCACCAGTGTCGAGCCCAGCCTTGCCGCGCCAGCCGTGCTTTGCCCGCCGAAGGATGCCGCGAACAGGCCAGGCCAGGACGCCGGAAACCGCAGCACGAACAGCCCGTCACCCTCAGGGAACTCGTCCGCCGCCTCGCTCAGCCCGTGGATCGCCCGCGCTTGTGCGCCCGAGTCCACGCGCACCACGTCGACCATGCGCGAGCACAGGCCCCACATCCGGAAGGGCTCGAAGAGCCCCGGAACAATGCTGTTGCCTGCGTAGAGTTCGGCGAGCTCGCGGGGAATCGGCAGCTGGATGACCGTCCTCGGGGACAGGCCGGGGGTGCTGGTCATGGCTGCCGTTCTTCCTTCCACTGGGTCAGCAGGTCTTCCCGATGCTCCGTCAGATGCTGGACGTGCTCCGGGTCGAGGCTGATGGTGTAGATCTGGTGCGAGCCCTCGGAGGCGACCTCGCGCTCGAGCATCTCCCACGCGAACATGTGCGAGCCGCCCTTGTACTGCCCCTTGATCTTGCCATCCTGCACGCCGAGCACGCTGAAGGGCTGGCTTTCCCAGATGAACGTCCAGGAGGTCCGGTACCACTCTTCGAGCTCGTCGACGCCCACCCTCTGCTCGCGGCCGTCCTCGGGCAGGATCGTGATCTCCCGCCTGATGTTCGTCTGCGAGCTCGCCACGTACGTCCGGCCCTGGAACACGGCGAATGTGCCCGTCCGATACTCGTCCGCGGCGCCCATCTAGGTCGCCTGCCTGTTCTGCCACGCCTGCAGCAGGTCCTCGCGGTGCTCGGTGAGGTCGTCCACCTCGTCCAGTGGCACATTGCCGTCGTACTCGATGGCTCCCACACGTCGGAGGTGCTCGTCGGCGAACTTCACGTTCGAGCCCTCGTAATAGCCGCCCAGCATGCCGGTTTCGGACAGCCCGATACTCGTGAACGGCTCGCCGCGCCATGTGTAGGTCCAGCGTGACCGGTACCACTCGTCGAGTTCGGCGGGATCCACCAGGTAGACGGCATCTTCGGGTGCTCCGTACGGCTGGAGGCCCGGGGGCGCCGGATCGTCGCTCTGCAGGATGAGCGAGATGAACGGCTTGATCCGGTCGCTGCCTCCGGCCTGGTAAGGCGTGCCGCGGTAGACGGCGGTCTCGACGGCCCGATAGCGGAAGCGTTCCTGAAAGGTGGTCATTGGAACGGCCTCCATTTTCCAAGGGTCTTATCGAAGTAGCCGGCCGCCGACTCCGTCCCGTCCGCGTTCATCTGCCAGATCTCGGAGCCGTCGGGCAGTGTGTCGCGCGGAGCGTTCCACTCTGGCACGCCTCCCTGGGTGTATCCGGTCCCGGTGAACGGTGCGTCCCAGACCTTTCCGCTGCCCTGGCCGGCCGCCTGCGCTACTTCGTCGGCTTTCGTTTGGAGTGCGCCTGCATCGGCACCGTCCTGCGCCACAGTGCCGTAGGTGGGCGACAAGCCGTCGAGCTTCTCCGGCGCGGGCAGTCGCAGCTGATAGGCAGAGGTCGCGTCGCCCTGCACCGGGCTCCAGCCGGCGCCGCCATCGTCCAACGCGAGATCCTGGCGCAGCGCTCCCGGAGTGGTCAGGTCGGCTGTGTCCGTGCCGCGGGCGATCGAACCGCCCCACTGCGTGGGATCGAACGCCTTGCCGTCGGGCATGTGGGCGGCATTGTCCATGTAGGCCTTGTAGACGTCCGGGTGCAGCACCTTGGTGACCATCTGGCCGTCATGAATCTGGATCGAGTTGCGTACCGACACGACGTCGTCGATCTGCTCCGACGATAGGTCGTTCGTGGGCTGGACGCGCATTTGATCATACTGCTCGCGGCTGACGCTGCGGCCCTGAAGCGCGTCGTCGATCTCATCGTTGAAGTTCGGCGAGTCGCGCAACGCTTGATTGTCGTACTTAGGCGTGGGCGTATTCGGGGTGGCCCTGCCGTCGTCGCCGTCATCCAGCCGCTGCTGCAGCGTTGTGCCCTTGACCTGTTCCTCGGGGGCGGCGTTGGGGCCCTCGACCGCCTTGGCCTCGATTTTCGTCGGGTCCTTGGGCATCTCGGCCGTGATCTTCCCCGTGACCGCCGTCTCGTTCTCCGAGGCAGCGGTCAAACACTTGCCGCCGCGCTGTACGGCCGAGTCGAGGACGTCGCCATGCTGCTCGGCTATCTTCGGGACGGCCTTCTCCGCGTCGTTCTTGAGGCCGACGAAGATGGCCTTCTCTTCTCCGCCCTCTGCCATCAGAACTCCAGTCCCTGCAGCCCGGAACGTAACGTCTGAGCGTGTCCGCGCATGGTCTCGGCGTGGCCTTGGAGGACCGAGAGCTGACTGGCCGCCTCTTCGAAGTCGAGTGAGAATCCGCTGCTCGGGCCGGCCGCGGCCGAAGTCTGGGACCAGTCGAGGCCGGACAGCGCCTGCTCGATCTTCTCGAACAGCGGCTTCGCGGCGGCTTCGATGATCTGGCCGGTGATGTACTGGATGATCTGTTGCTTGAGCGTCTCCAGCAGCTTCTTGCCGGCCTCTATGATCAGCGGCACGGCCGTCTCGGCGAGCCCGAAGGTCGCCACCGAGGCGGCCTGGTCGGCGACGAACGCGGCGGCCATCCCGATCAGCTCGGCGATCGCCTCGACCTTCTGAGCCACGATGAACGCCGCGCCCACGTCGAGTGCGTCGGCCAACACCGCCGATCCCTCGACGAGCGGCTGCACGTGGTTCGCGGCGAGTTCGGCCCAGCCCGACTGCATCTGCTGCGTGGCCGAGCTCTGATACGCCTGGGCGAATCCGCTGAGAGTCTCGGTCGCGTCCTCGTGTGTCTTCTGCACCGCCTGGCCGAACTCGCGGACAATGGTGGCGAAGTGGTGCACGTCGTCTTCGTTGATGTAGGGCCACGGCACCCCGAGGACGTTCAGGAAGGTCACGACCGGTCCGGGCAGGTCGTCGACGGCCACGTCTTCCCCCTTTGTCCGACAGTCCGTTTCCCTTACGGACCGGTCGAAACTCTATCCATGGCCCGCAGATGAGTACAACAGTCGGGAACCGCGGGCTCGGTAGGCTCGTTGTCATGGAAAGGATCACTACGCGCAACGCCCGTTTCCAGCAATGGGAGGCGCTGCTCGGCAACCGCGCCAAACGCCACCGCGCAGGGCAGTTCTTGGTGCAGGGAGTGCGTCCGATCACGCTCGCGTTGCGCTATCGCTGGCCCGTGCGTGCTCTGATCTTCGACCTCGATCGCCCGCTCAGCCGCTGGGCCGCCGACACGCTGCGGGCAAGCCGCGCGCCGCAATACGGCATGACGGGTGAACTGATGGCCGAACTCGGCGAGAAGGAGACCGCCCCGCCGGAGCTGCTCGCGGTGCTCGGCACGCCGGAGGACGACTTCGGACGGCTGGAGGTGCCCGATGACGAGGCGTTCCTCGGCCTCGTGTTCGACCGTCCGACCAGTCCCGGAAATCTGGGCTCGATCATCCGGTCGGCCGATGCCTTCGGCGCGCACGGCGTCCTCGTCTCGGGCCACGCGGCCGACCCGTACGACCCGAAGTGTGTCCGGGCGAGCACGGGCTCGCTCTTCGCGCTGCCCACGGTCCGGGTGCCGTCCAGCGCCGAGGTGCTGGCGTGGATCGCGGAACAGCGCGAGCAGGGGACGGAGATCCGCCTCGTAGGCACGGACGAGCACGGCGAGGCCGACGTCGGCGAGTTCGACCTGACCGGTCCGACGCTGCTGGCGATCGGCAACGAGACGAACGGTCTGAGCCAGGCGTGGCGCGAGGCCTGCGACAGCTTGGTCCGCATTCCGATCGGCGGCGCGGCGAGCTCGCTCAACGCGGCGAACGCGGCGAGCGTGATTCTTTACGAGGCCGCGAGGCAGCGTAGGGCGGGCAGCTGATCGACATCTGTCGGTGGTCGTGCCTAGGCTGAAGCATGCTGACGGTACGCGAACACGATCTCGAACTGCCCGACGGCCGCAACCTGCATTACTACGACACCCACGCCGAGAACGACCCGGAGCTGGCGGTCTTCTGGTTGCACGGCTCGCCGAGCTTCGGTGAGCCGCCTGCTCCGCTGTTCGAGGCCGCCACCGCGCGAGGCCTGCGCTGGATCTCGTATGACCGCCCGTCGTACGGAGGCTCTACAGGCCAGCCGGGTCGCGACGTCGCTGCGGCAGCTGCGGATGTCGCCGCGGTGGCGCGGGCGCAAGGTCTGACGCGGTTCGCTGTGGTCGGCTACTCGGGCGGCGGACCGCACGCCCTCGCGTGTGCGGCGCTGTTGCCCGACCAGGTGGTGGCGACGGTCACGCTTGCCTGCGTCGGTCCGTACGGTGCGGAGGGGCTCGACTACTTCGACGGCATGGGTGTCGACGGCGAACTGAAGGCGGCGGTGCAGGGACGCGCGGCGTTGGAGCATGAACTGACGGCTGCCGAGTTCGACCCGTCGGTCTTCACGCAGCTCGACCACGATGCGCTGCGCGCGGACTGGAGCTGGCTCAACATCACGTCCGGCAAGGCGTTCGAGCAGGGACTCGACGGCCTGATCGACGACGATCTCGCCACCGTCCGGCCGTGGGGTTTCGACCTGGCCGCGATCAACGGCCCCTTGCTGATGGTGCACGGCGAGGACGACAGGATGGTCCCCGCCGCACACACACGCTGGCTCGCCGATCACGTGCGGGGTGCTGAGCTGCGGATGAGCCCGGGCGTCGGTCACATCTCGGTGCTCTCGGCTGAAGCTGAGGCCGCCCTCGAGTGGATCCGCACACGGACGACCTGAGCTGAAGCAGTTCGGACTGTGACCGGCCTGGCGGACCCGCCCTGTTCACGGGCGGGCCCGCGTAGCCCGCAACGCGCTTGGTTCGGCTGGCCTGCGGCTCATCGGTGGCAACGATGGTCCGGCTGCGTGGCATAGTTCGGCGTGCCGGGACCCGCTGCGCGCAGTGCCGCCTCGGCGCCTAGGCCGGCTCCTGCACGCCCGCAGTCGTGACGCCCAGCCAGTTCAACGCGCCCAGCAGGTGCTGCTGGAACAAGACGTCTTCGAAAGCCTCGTCGGCGTGCCCGAGCGCGGTGTAGAAGGAACGGCCGCCGCTGAACTCGCGGCACCAGGCGATCGGGTGGTCAGCACCCATGGTTCCGCCCTCGTAGCCTGATTCGTCGACCGACAGCAGCACGTTCACGTCGGCGCGAGGGTTGCGGCGGAATGAGTACCACTCGTCCGTCCGCGTCCACGTGCTGCCGAGGTGGGCTGTCGCCGGGTGGTTGCCGTCCTCGACCTTCATCACCGCCGGCTGGATGCTCGGGTGCTGGTCGAACCAGGCGCCGACCAGTTCGCCGAAGTACGGCCAGTCGTACTCCGTCGTGGAAGCGCCGTGTACGCCCAGCCAATTGCCTCCGCCGTCCATGTACTCCACCAGCGCTTCCCGGCCCTCTTCATCGAGGACCACGCCGCTGGTGGAGAGGAACACGACCGCGTCGTACCGCGTCAGCCGGTCCTTGCGGAAGGAGTGCAGTCCCTCGCTGGCCTCGACCGCGAAGCCGTGCTCGAGACCGAGTCGCTCGAAGGCCTCCACTCCGGCGGGAATCGAGTCGTGCCGAAAGCCCGTGGTCTTCGTGAAGACCAGGATGCGCGATATCCCGCTGTCCACTCCGGATCGCCTCCGCCCCTCGTTCATTCTCGGTCGGTCGCCGCCGACCCGGGTGTCTCGGCCGACGCTCGCATCAACTGCTCGTGCCGGTCTATCACGGTTCGCAAGGTCTGCTCACCCGGGGTGTCCCATACCTTCTGGTTGAAGATTTCAACCTCGGTGAACCCGTCGTACCCGGTGGCCCGCACGGCGCGAACGAACTCGGGTATGTCGATCACGCCGTCTCCGACGTGGCCGCGTCCCAGAAGCGCGTCGGCCGGGATCGGCACCAGGAAGTCGCAGACCTGGAAGGCGTGGATGCGGCCGGCCGCTCCAGCCCGCTTGATCTGCGCGAACACCTGCGGATCCCACCAGATGTGGTAGGTGTCCACACATACGCCCACGTTGTCGCAACCGGTCTCGTGTTCAGCCTCCTGAGCCAAGTCGAGGGCCTGACCGAGAGTGGAGACGACGGCGCGATCGGCGCAGAACATCGGGTGCAGCGGCTCGATCGCCAGTTTGACGCCTCGCTCTTGAGCGTACGGCGCGAGTTCGGCGATGCCGTCCGCCACCGCGCGACGCGCCGCCACGAGGTCCTTGCCTCCTTGCGGCAGTCCGCCCACCACCAGTATGAGGACGTCCGTGCCGAGGGCCACGCACTCGTCGACGGCCGCCTCGTTCTCGGCCTTCCAGTCCGGCGAGGTGAAGAAGCCGCCGCGGCACAGGCTCGTCACGGTCAGACCGGACTCGGCCAGCAGTTGCGCGGCCGCGTCCAATCCGTGCTCGGCGACCTTGTCCCGCCATAGCCCGATACCGGGCACGCCTGCCTGTACGCAGCCGGCGACGGCCTCGGCGAGCGACCAGCCCTTAGTGGTCCACTGATTCAACGAAAGATGCTCAGTCACGGGTCGGCCCCTCAAGCTCCAGGCCGTTGAAGCGACTGCTGGCGAGATCCGGATCAGGGAAGATCCCGCCCTCGTTCGCCAGCGCGAACAGCTGCCGCAAATGCGTGGTGTCCCGCGCCGATTCGAGCCCGCCGACCATGCGGAAGTGATCTTGGAATCCCGACAGGTAAGCCAAGAAGACGACACCGGTCTTGTAGTACTGGGTCGGCGCGGCGAAGATGTGCCGCGCGAGCGGGACCAAGGGGTCGAGTACTGCTCGGAAGCCGGCCACGTCGCCCGCGTCGAGGAGAGCGAGCGCCTCGGCGCCAGGAGTGGCCAGGGGGTCGAAGACGCCCAGAAGCGCATGGCTGAAGCCCTGCTCGTCGCCGGCGATCAACTCGGGGAAGTTGAAGTCGTCACCGGTGTAAAGCCGCACGCCTTCCGGCAACGCCCGACGCAGCGCGATCTCGCGGTCTGCATCCAGCAGCGAGACCTTGATGCCGTCGATCTTCGGGGCGTGCTGGCGGATGATCTCAAGGACAGCGTCGGTCGCCGTGTCGAGATCAGCGCTGCCCCAGTAGCCGCGCAGCGCGGGGTCGAACATGTCGCCCAGCCAGTGCAGGATCACGGGTCGCTGCGCCCTCGCGAGGATCCGGTCGTACACCGTTGCGTAATCCTCGGGGCCACGCGCGGAAGCGGCCAATGCGCGGCTGCACATGATCACAGGTTGCGCATTTGCTCCCTCGACCACGTCCAATTGGTCCTCGTATGCGTCGCCGATCGCCGACAGCGGATACTCTTGATCCAAGGCCAGTGGCAACTGGTCCGTGCCCACTCCGCAGCACAGCAGTCCATCGACGGCCTTGGCTTCGGTGCCCGAGCGCTCGATCAGTTCCTTGGTGGCCGCCCAGTCCAAGCCCATGCCGCGCTGAGCAGTGTCCATCGCGTCGGCCACGCCCAGGCCGAGCGACCAGAGCCGGTGCCGGAAGGCGAGCGTCGCGTCCCAGTCGAGCGTCGCAGGCATGCCGGGGCCTTGGGCGGCGACCGGGTCGGCGACGACGTGCGCGGCGGCGAATACGGTGCGCGAGGCCGACATCAGGCGTCCTGGCCGAGCTCGGGCACGGTGATTCGACGTCCCTCGGCGGCTGAGGCCAGGCCGAGTTCGGCCAGCTGCACGCCCTTGGCTCCGGCCCACAGGTCGTGCGGGAACGAGGCGCCGGCGGCGTCGTCGGCGACGTGCTGGAGGAAAAGCTCCCACTGGAGCTTAAATCCGTTGTCGAACTCGCCGTTGTCCGGCACCGGCTGCCACTGCGCGCGGAACGGCTCGGTGTTGGGGATGTCCGGGTTCCACACTGGCTTCGGTGTGCCCGCGCGGCTCTGGAAGCGGCACTCGCGCAGTCCCGCCACCGCGCTGCCGTGCGTGCCGTCGATCTGGAACTCCACGAGCTCGTCTCGGTGCACGCGCACCGCCCAGGAGGAGTTGATCTGCGCGATGATGCCGCCTTCGAGCTCGAATACGCCGTAGGCCGCATCGTCGGCGGTGGCCGGATACGGCTTGCCCAGCTCGTCGCGGCGCTCGGGGATGTGGGTGGCGGTCTGCGCGTAGACCGATCGAACGGGCGCCACGATGTGCTCGAGCACGTACTGCCAGTGCGGGAACATGTCGAGGACGATGCCGCCGCCGTCCTCGGTCCGGTAGTTCCAAGAGGGACGCTGCGCGCTCTGCCAGTCGCCCTCGAAGACCCAGTAGCCGAACTCGCCGCGCACCGAGAGGATCCGGCCGAAGAAGCCGCCGTCGACCAGGCGCTTGAGCTTGAGCAAGCCCGGCAGGAAGAGCTTGTCCTGCACGACGCCGTGCTTCACGCCCGCAGCGTCGGCGAGCCGGGCCAACTCCATCGCGCCGGCCAGAGTGGAAGCCGTGGGCTTCTCGACGTAGATGTGCTTGCCCGCGGCGATGGCCTGCTTGACCGCGGCTTCGCGCAGCGGCGTGAGCTGGGCGTCGAAGTAGATCTGGTTGGCAGGGTCTGCGAGCGCGGCCGACAGGTCGGTGGTGAAGTGCTCGAGCCCGTGCCGGGTGGCGAGCGCCTCGAGCTTGTCCGCGTTGCGCCCGACGAGCACCGGCTCGGGCCACAGCACCCGCCCGTCGGCCAGCGGCAATCCGCCCTGCTCGCGCAGGGCCAGGATCGAGCGGACCAGGTGCTGCCGGTAGCCCATGCGTCCGGTCACGCCGTTCATCACGATGCCAAGAGTTGTCCGGGCCATGTCGCCTTCCTTGGGACGTCGCGGAGAGCCGCGGGTGTCGCAGCGCTTGCCAATTTGGAAAGCGCTTTCCAAGCGGTAGGGTAGGGGCGTGCGTGAGCAGAGGTCAAGAGCGGGGAACGCGGTGGACGCGACAGCGGGCGCTGAGCAGGCCGGAACCGAGGCGGCGGAGCCCGAGGGCAAACGGCCAACGGAGGCTGCGGACGCCAGAGGCAGACGGCCAACGAATGCTGCGGACGCTGGGGGAAATGCGCCGGCGGAGGCTGCGGACGCCGGGGGAAGGATGCCGGCGGAGGCTGCGGACGCCGGAACAAAGTGGCTGGCGGGGGACGCGGCTACGGGGGCGCAGGGATCCACGGAGACGGATCCTGCCGGAACGGCGGCGGAGAAGACGGCGGCTGAAATGGGGTCGGGCTCGAAGTCAGCCGCGCACTTGAGCACGAATGCGGCATCAGGCTTGGATTCGGATTCGGATTCGGATTCGGATTCGGACTCGGGTTCGGGTTCGGGTCTGGAATCTGCCTCGAAGACACATTCGGCATCGCCGGGTGCAGGGGCGAGCGCTGGCATGGGTGCTGGAGCAGCCGCTGGCGCGGGCGCGGGCGGGGGCGGGGGTGCGCCGGGACGGGCGCGGCCGGTGACGGGTGCGGTGACGCTCAAGCAGGTGGCGGCGGCCGCGGAGGTTTCGCTGGCGACGGCTTCGCGGGTGCTGCATCACTCTGGCGGGCGAGAGGTGCGTGCTTCGCTGGTCGAGCGTGTGGAGGCGGCCGCGGAGCGGCTCGGCTACGTCTCCAATCCGCACGCACAGGCTCTGGCGCGGGCGCGGTCGAGCACCGTTGGTCTGATCGTGCACGAAGTCACCGACCCGTACTTCGCCGCCATCGCTTCCGGTGCGATGCATGCCGCGCATGCTTCCGGCGCCATGGTCATGCTGGCGGCCACATTCCGCGATCCAGGACTCGAACTCGATTACCTCAGCCGACTGCGGGCTCAGGGCGCGCGCGGCGTCCTCCTTGCCGGCAGTGGAAGCACGGACCCGGACGTCAGCGGGCCGCTGGCCACTGCCATCGAGGCGTTTCAGCGCGAGGGTGGGCGGGTCGTGGCGATCGGACGACGTCCTGAGGCCGCGATCGACGCCGTCGTGCCTGCCAACGCCGCCGGTACGCGGCTTGCGCTTGAGCATCTTTCCGCACTCGGGCATACGAAGATCGGCGTCGTTTCTGGTCCTGCGAGCCTGCTGACGGTGCGTGAGCGGCTCGCCGGACTTCCGGCTGACGCATCGGTGCCCACTGTGGAGGCGGACTTCACCCGTGAGGGTGGACGAAAGGCGGCTTTCGATCTGCTGGCGCGGCATCCCGAGATCACCGCTGTCATCGCGCTCAACGACCTGATGGCTGCCGGGGTGCTGGCGGCTGCGCGGGACGCCGGACAGCATGTTCCGCGGCGGATTTCGGTCGTCGGGTTCGACGACGTGCCGTTCGCTGTGGATCTGAGCCCGACGCTCACCACGGTGCGGTTGCCCCTGGAGGACATGGGGCGGCGCGCGATGGAGCTTCTGCTGGACGACGTTGGTGAGGTCGGCGACGAGCCGCGCATCGTCATGGTTGAGGCCCAGTTAGTGGAGCGGGGCTCGACGGCGCCGGCGGCGGCGGATTAGCGGCTGATCGGCGGAGGAGAAAGAGGCCGGAGTTGCCGGAGGGCTTGTTGAGTAGACAGGCGACGGTAGGCAGGGGACGGCGAAAGTCGCGCGGGCTTGTCGAATAGGCAGGCGACGGTAGGCAGGGGACGGCGAAAGTCGCGCGGGCTTGTCCAGTAGGCAGGCGACGGTAGGCAGGCGACTGGCGGAGTCGCGTGGGCTTGTCGGCGGGCTGCGGCTGGTCGTCTCGGGTGGTTCGTGCCTATCGGGCAGGGCGCGGTGCTGGAGTTATCGTGCGGGCTCCGGAAACGCCGGAGCCCACGGACGCCGGAGCCCACGGACGCCGGAGCCCACGGACGCCGGAGCCCACGGACGCCGGAGTCCACGGAGACGACGCGGCCTACGGAAACGCCGGAGCCCACGGACGTGGACGGAGGCTACCGACTCCCGGGAGGGCGCGCCGGGCCGTGTGCACCCTCGGGCGTGCGCACGGCGGGCCGGCTCAGCCTCGGGCAAGCCTGAGGCCGGGCCGGGCTATCTCCCGTGAGGCGTTCCACGCCTCACTTCGCGTACATCGCCTCGATCTTCTCCGCGTACTCCGCCGTCAGCACGTGCCGGCGGATGGACTGCTTCGGCGTGAGCTGGCCGGCGTCGATGGTCCATTCGACCGGGAGGACCTCGAACTTGCGGATGGACTCCGCCTTCGAGACCGCCTTGTTCGCCTCGTCGATGGCTTCCTGGATGTCGGCGACGAGTTCCGGATCCTTGGCCACGGCGTCGAGCCGGGTGTCGGCGGGCTTGCCGTGCTGGGAGAGCCAGTGCGGGAGGGCTTCGGGGTCGAGGGTGATCAGGGCGCTGATGTAGGGCTTGGCGTCGCCGATCACCATGGACTGGGCGACCAGGGGGTGGGCGTTGATGCGGTCTTCGAGGACGGCGGGGGCGACGTTCTTGCCGCCGGAGGTGACGAGCAGTTCCTTCTTGCGGCCGGTGATGCGCAGGTAGCCGTCCTGGTCGAGCTCGCCGAGGTCGCCGGTGCGGAAGAAGCCGTCGGACGTCATGACCTCCTCGGTCGCGGCGTCGTTGTGCCAGTAGCCTGCGAAGACCATCTTGCCCTTGGCCTCGATCTCGCCGTCTTCGGCGATGCGCAGCGTGGTGCCGGGCAGGGGGAGGCCGACGGTGCCGGGCTTGATCGCGTCGATCGGGTTGACGGCGATGGCGGGGGACGTCTCGGTGAGGCCGTAGCCTTCGCACACCGTCAGGCCGATGCCGCCGAAGAAATACGTCAGGCGCTCGCCGAGGGGGGCTCCGCCGGAGATGGTGTGGGTGGTGCGGCCGCCGAGGGCTGCGCGCAGCTTCGAGTACACCAGGCGGTCGAACACCTTGTGCTTCAGGTTCAGTGTGAACGGGACGTTGCCACCGCCGGCCTTCGTCTCGGCCCAGGCGATCGCGGTCGAGGCGGCGGCGTCGAAGATCTTGCCCTTGCCTTCGGCGTGCGCCTTCTGGCTGGCCGAGTTGTACACCTTCTCCAGCACCCGCGGGATGGTCAGCAGGAACGTCGGGCGGAAGGTGGCCAGTTCGGGCAGCAACTGCTTCGTGTCGCCGCAGTGCGCCAGCTTCGCCCGCGACATCAGCGTGCCGATGTGGATGATCCGTGCGAACACGTGCGCCAGCGGCAGGAACAGCAGCGTGCTGGCGTCCTCGCCGTTGAACATCCGGGTCAGCAGCGCCACCGCGTTGCCGGCCTCGAACAGCAGGTTGTCGTGCGTCAGCACGCAGCCCTTGGGGCGGCCGGTGGTGCCGGACGTGTAGATGATGGTGGCGACCGACTCGGGGACGAGCGTGGCGCGGCGCTCTTCGAGCACCTCGTCGGCCACGTCCTTGCCCGCCTGCGCCAGTATGGCCAGCGCGCCGGGGGCGTCCGCTCCGGTCGGGTCGATCTGCCAGATGTTCTTGAGCGTGCCCGCCTGGTCGCGCACCGCTTCCACGGTCGCGGTGTTGGCGGTCAGTTCGGTGAACACGGCCACCGCGCCGGAGTCGGCGAGGATCCAGGCGACCTGCTCGGCCGAGGAGGTCTCGTAGATGGGGACCGGGATCGCGCCGGCCTCCCAGATCGCGAAGTCCAGCAGCGACCACTCGTAGCTGGTGCGGGACATGATGGCGACCCGGTCTCCGGCGGCGATCCCCAGCGCCACCAGGCCCTTGGCCGTCGCCTGCGTCTCGGCGAGGAAGCGCGCGTACGTCACGTCCGCCCAGCGGCCGTCGACCTTGCGGGCCAGGCCGGCGTGCTGGGGCAGTTCCGCGGCGTTCCTGTGGACCAGGTCGGTCAGGTTCGCCCTCTCGGGCACCCGGTACAACGGTTCGACAGTGAACTCGCGCACGTGCAGGCTCCTCGCGCTGAAGAAATCCAGGGGACGGGACGCGAATATTCCCGCGTCTCGACGGTACAACTTATTACCGGCCGGTAGCCATAGCGTCCGGGGAAGATTTCCGGGGCACTGTCCGGCCCTGGCACCGGAGCGACACGATACTCTGGGCAAGCCAGGCGAACGACGCGATGGGAAGGGAACCGATGGCGGACCGCACCCGGGCCTCGATCGAGATCGGCGCGCCCGCCGACACGGTCATGGCCGTGATCGCGGACCTGCCCGCCTACCCGGACTGGACGGGGGAGGTCAAGCAGGCCGAGGTCCTCGAGACCGATCCGGCCACCGGCCGCGCGAAGCGGGTCCTGCTGGTGATCGACGGGGGCGCGCTGCGGGACCGGCAGGAGCTGGCCTACGCCTTCGACGGCGACCACGCGGTGCGCTGGAGCCTGGTCAAGGGCGACATGCTGCGCTCGCTCGAGGGCGCCTACACCCTGACCCCGTCCGCCGACGGGGCCGCCACCACCGTCGAGTACACCCTGGCCGTCGACACGAAGATCCCCCTGCTCGGCTTGATGAAGTCGAAGATGGAGAAGGTCATCATCGACCGGGCCCTGGCCGGTTTGAAGAAGCGCGTTGAGTCTCTCCGATAACCGCGGCCCCGAGCAGGCGACGGGTCCGGCGCAGGCCGGGCCCGCGCCCGAGCGCGCCGCGCGCGTGACCAATCTGATCCTGTTCACCGGCAAGGGCGGCAGCGGCGTGACCACGCTGGCCGCCGCGACGGCCGCGCACGGCGCCCAGCGCGGTATGCGGACCCTGCTGCTCTCGCTGGGCTCGCTCGGCTCGGACGGGGACGGCACCGACCTGTCCACCGTGCTCGACCACCCGGTCGGGCTGGTGCCCACGCAGGTCGACGGGCTGCTCTACGCCCAGTGCTTCGCCCCGCAGGCCGCCTTCGAGCAGTGGTACGGCAAGGCCGTGTCCCGGGTGCGCGGCTTCGCCGAGACCATCGGGCTGACCCCGCCGGACGCGGCCGAGCTGCTCGCGCCGCCGGGAGCGGGCGAGCCGCTGGCGCTGGCCGAGATCGCGGCCGCGGTCGACGGCGGGGCCTGGGACCTGGTCGTGGTCGACGGCCCGCCGCTGGGCCAGGCCCTGCGGCTGCTGACGCTTCCGGTCGCCGCGCGCGACTGGCTCTCCCGGGCCCGGCCGGTGCAGACGCAGGCGGCGCGGGCGCTGCGGCCGATGCTGGCGACGTTCGCGGGGCTGCCGCTGCCGCAGACCGCCCTGGTCGATCTGACGGAGTGGATGCTCCGGGAGTGCGCGTCGGCGCAGGACGTGTTGGCGCATCAGCTCAGCTCGGTGCGGCTGGTGGCCACGCCCGACGTGGTCGGGCTGGACCGGCTGCGCGCGGCCCGCTGCGCGCTGGCCCTGTTCGGGCTGCGCCTGGACGCGCTGATGGTCAACCGCAAGGTGGTCGAGGCGCCGCGGGACAGCTGGTCGCGCGGCTGGGTCGCCGCCCAGCAGATCGCCGCGGACCAGCTGGCCGAGGTCTTCGCCGGCGTGGCCCGGCACGAGGTGCCCTACCGGCCGTGCGAGCCGCTCGGCCTGGAGGAGCTCGCCGTGGTCGCGGCCGCCGCTTACGGCGAGGCCGACGGGCTCGGCGCGCCCGCGCACCCGCCCGAGCCGGCGGTGGCCAAGACCGGGGACGGCTACGTGCTGAGCGTGCCGCTGCCGGGCGCGGACCGCCGCGCCATGGGGCTGCTGCGCCGGGACGAGGAGATAGTGCTCACCGTCGGGCCGTACCGGCGCACGCTGCGGCTCGAGCCGGTGTTGCGCCGCTGCCGGATCGCCGGCGCGGTACTGCGCAACGGCGCCCTGGAGATCCGCTTCGTGCCCGATCCGGCGCAGTTCCCGGCTCCGGCGCGCGAGTCCGCGGCCCCGGCCGGGGGCCCGTCGCCCGATCCGTCGCCGGCGGCTTCGCCGTAGCGGGCTTAGCCCGTGCCGATGCAGGGCACGGATACACACCGAGAAAGTGCTTACCGAGAACCGTGCATACCTGGCGTCCGTACGTGAACGGCCGCAGTGATCGGGGAGAAGGACAGATGAGCAGCAGTGCCGACGATGAGGAGTTCGACATCCCGGTGACGGACTCGGCGGCGCCCGCGCCGGCCCCGCGCTCGGGAGCTTCCGGCGCGCCGGAGGGGCTGACGGACGCGCCGGACTGGACGCGGGCCAAGTCGGTGAGGGATGATCCGGAGTCGTTGGGTGACGAGGCCCGTAAGCTCTGGGACGCGGTGCGCGCGCAGTTCGTGGAGCCCTTGTTGCGCAACTACCCGGAGGCGGCCGGGCACCTGTCGAACGCCGGCGGCGAGCTGGCGTCGGCGGTCCGTTCGCTGATCCGCGGCAGCGAACAGGTGTGGGCCGGTCCCGGTGCGCGGGCCGAGGACCCCGCTCAGGCGGCGGACGTGGTCGAAGTGCTCGACGACGAGGCTCCCGACGGTGACGCGGAACACCCGACACAGGGATGAGGCAGCGAGCGATGAGGCGTGTGAGGGGATCATGGCACTGACGATCGGCGTCGACATCGGCGGCACGAAGATCGCGGCCGGCGTGGTGGACGAGGAGGGCAGCATCCTCGAGCGGGTCAAGCTCGCCACCCCCAAGGACTCCGGGCAGGTCGCGGCGACGATCGCGGAAGCGGTCAACACGGTGCGCCAGGGCCACGAGGTCGAGGCGGTGGGCCTCGGTGCGGCCGGCTTCGTCAGCGCGGACCGGGCCACGGTGCTCTTCGCCGCCAACATGTCCTGGCGCAACGAGCCGCTGCAGGACCGGATAGGGGCCCTCGTGGACCTGCCGGTCGTGGTGGAGAACGACGCGAACGTGGCGGCCTGGGGCGAGGCCCGGTTCGGTGCCGGCAACGGCAAGGACAACGTGGTGATGCTGACGATCGGCACCGGCGTCGGCGGCGGTGTGATCATCGACGGCCGGCTGCTGCGCGGCCACTTCGGCATCGGCGCGGAGCTCGGGCACTACCGGGTGCAGCCGGGCGGCCTGCTGTGCGGCTGCGGCCAGCACGGCTGCCTGGAGCAGTACGCCTCCGGCAGCGCGCTCACCCGCCTGGTCAAGGCCGGTGCGGCGCGCAACCCGGAGAAGGCCAAGCTGCTGCTCTCGCTCGGCGACGGCACCCCGGAGGGCGTCCTCGGCTCGCACATCACGGCGGCGGCGCGGGAGGGCGACCCGGTCGCGCTCGAGGGCTTCGCGGACGTGTCGATCTGGATCGGGCAGGCGATGGCGGACATGACCGCGATCCTGGACCCGGGCGTGTTCATCCTGGGCGGCGGCGTCTCCGAGGCCGGCGAGATACTGGCCGGTCCGGCGCGCGAGCACTACCAGAAGGTGGCCCCGGCGACCGGGCAGCGGCCGCTGGCCGACGTGGTCACCGCGACGCTCGGTCCGGACGCCGGCATCATCGGCGCCGCGGACCTCGCCCGCGATCGGTAGGCATAAGGACAACGCACGGCGGTCTTCCCGGAGTTCCGGGAGGGCCGCCGTCGGCGTGTCGGGCTGAAAGTTTCGCTCGTGCGCGACGCGTCGGCGCGAAATCACGGGTCGTCAGTTTCCGTCGGCGGCCGGAGTTAGCATGGGCCCAAGTCAGTCGCCTGACCGCGCCGAAGGAGCCCACGGCATGCAGATCGCGTCCTCGCAGCGGATCACCACGTTCCTGATGTTCGAGGGCACCGCCGAGGAGGCGATGAACCTCTACCTGTCCCTGTTCGACGACGCCGCGGTGGTCGCCGTCAACCGCTACGGCGCCGAGGGTCCGGGCGCGGAAGGGGCGGTGCAGCACGCGACGTTCTCGCTGGCCGATCAACAGTTCATGTGCATCGACAGCCCGGCGAAGCACGAGTTCTCCTTCACGCCCGCGATGTCGCTGTTCGTGCGGTGCCGCAACGAGGCCGAGCTCGAGCGTCTCTACGCGGGCCTGGGCGAGGGCGGCACGGAGCTGATGCCGCTGGGGGACTACGGCTTCAGCCGGCGGTTCGGCTGGGTCAACGACCGCTTCGGCGTCTCCTGGCAGCTGAACCTGCCGCGTTGAGGTCCGCAGCCCCGGCCCGGCCGGGCCCACCCCAGCCCGAGCGCGACGCGACACGCCGATATGCGACACGCGGATACGCGAGAGGTGGGGCGAGGCAACGCGGCGTGCGGAGGCGCGACGCGATGCGCCACGCCCCGAAACGGCCCTGCTCAGACCACCGCGCCGAAGTTGTCGTCGTCATCGTCGTCGCGGTGCGGCTTGAGCTTGCTCACCAGGTAGCCGAAGCCGATCAGGCCCGCCAGCGCGCACGCGGCGGCGGCCCAGCCCGGGGTCTCCCAGTTGAGGATCGTGGCCGCCATCAGGTAGCCGGGACCGCCGAGGGCGCCGAGCCAGGCGGCCCGGGTGGGCCAGTCCAGGTTGGGCAGCGGCGGCGGGGTGGGCGGCTCGAAGGTGTCCGGGGCCGGCGGCGCGGGCGCGTCGCGCGGGCCGATCAGGTCGCCCGAGGTCCAGGTCAGCCGTGGGTCCACGGCGCGTGGCGGGGACGGGCGCACGGCCGGGCGCACCACCCGGGCGCCCGGCTCGAGGGTGCCGGGGGCGGGCGGCTGGGCCACGTTCTCGGCCTCCGGCCAGGGCGCCGGCCCCTCCGGCGGGCGGCTGTCGTGGAAGGCCGCCACCAGGTCGTTCCAGACGGCCTCGGCCTCGGCGTCGGTGGGGCCGGTCGGGTCGCCTTCGGGGCGCTCCGGGTTGCTCATGACGCCGCCTCCCGCAGCTTGGCCACGAAGGCCGCCGAGCTCTCGAAAATCAGTTCCGCGTCGTTGTCCAAGGTGGCCACGTGGTAGCTCTCGGGCAGGACGATCTCGCTCTTGTCGGTGGACGAGACGCGCGAGAGCACCATCGCGGCGTTGCGCGGGTGCACCACATTGTCCTCGGCCGAGTGCGCCACCAGCACCGGCGCGGTCACCGTCGGCAGGTCGGCGGCGACCACCCGCCAGAACCGGCTGAGCGAGTGGGCGGCCTTGAGCGGGGTGCGGTCGGTGCCGATCTCCACCACGCCGGGCTTCTTGACGTCCGAGGCGATCGAGGAGATGGACGGGATGAATCTGCTGAGCACCGGCAGCAGCGCCTCGGTCGGTTTGTTGCGGGTGACCGACGGGTTGACCAGGACCAGCCCGGCCACCTCGGCCGGGTGCTGCTCGGCCAGGCGCAGCGCGAGGCCGCCGCCCATGGACAGGCCCATCAGGTACACCTGGGCGCAGCGGGCGCGCAGGGCGGTGAAGGCCTGGTCGAGCGCGCCGTACCAGTCCGGCCATTCGGTGCGCTGCAGCTCGCGCCAGCCGCGGCCGTGGCCGGGCAGCAGGGGCAGGTCGATGGCGTAGCCGGGGTGCCGGGCGGCGAGGTACTCGCCCCACGGGCGCATCGAGTGCGGGGAGCCGGTGAAGCCGTGGCAAAGCAGGATGCCGACCTCGGCCGCGCCCTCGGGCCCGGTGCGCCAGGGCTCGGCGCCCGGCGTGAGCGGTGCGGCGGCCTGCTCGTCGGTAACGGTGTCGGTGGTGACGGCTGCGTCCTTCATCGGCCCGCTCCTCCAGGGTCACGCGCTTCTGTTCGCATCGTCCCACTCGATCCCTTGCTTCGTACAGTAATACGGGGAAGTCGGCGGCGGTGGCGTTCCGGTATCTTCCAGACTAACCGGCCGGAGGGAGAGCGGGAGTCGTGTTCTACGGGTTGCTCAAGCGCGGGGTGATCGGACCGGCTGTGCACGTGGTCTACCGACCGCAGACCGAGGGGGCCGAGCACGTGCCGCTCGAGGGGCCGGTCCTGCTGGTGGCCAATCACCAGTCGTTCTCCGATTCGATCTTCATGCCGCTGGCCACGCCCCGGCCGGTGAAGTTCCTGGCCAAGGCCGAGTACTTCACCGGCGGCGGCGTCAAGGGCCGGCTGTCCGCGGGCTTCTTCCGCGGCGTCGGCTCGATCCCGATCGACCGCTCCGGCGCCCGCGCCGCCGACGCCGCGCTGCACACGGCGCTGCGGCTGCTCGAGCAGGGCCAGATCGTCGGGCTCTACCCGGAGGGCACCCGTTCGCCGGACGGACGGCTGTTCAAGGGCCGCACCGGCGCCGCCCGGATCGCGCTGACGGCCGGCTGCCCGGTGCTGCCGTGCGCGATCGCCGGCACCGAGAAGGTGCAGCCCACCGGCAAGGTCATGCCGCGTGTCGCCAAGGTCACGGTCACCTTCGGCGAGCCGCTGGACTTCTCCCGCTACGGCGGCGGGCTGTGGGAGACCGTGCGCGGCACCGACGCCGAACACACCGTGCTGCGGGCGGTGACCGACGAGATCATGCACACCCTCGTGCGGATGACCGGGCGGGAGTACGTGGACCGCTACGCCTCCGAGGTGAAGAAGGAGAAGGACACGCATCGGGGCCGGTCCCGCGCCGAGGACCGGCCCCGCGAAGAGAGCTGAGACGCCGCGGCTTCCGCGCCGCGCCGGTGCCGGATCCCCACGACACGCTGCTACCGGAACCCCGCGCCATGCCGCCGGATCCCCGCGTTACGCCGCTGCGGCCGGAACGGCCGAGCCGTCGAGCAGGATCTGGTGGCCCGTCACGTTCACCTTGGTCTGCAGGTAGCGCAGGTTCGTGGGAGTGACGAACACGCCGGTGGGCACCTTGCGCTGGATCTGGATGCCGTGCGCGGCGAGCTGCTTGGCCTTGTCCGGGTTGTTGGACAGCAGTTCGATGTCACGCGCGCCGAGCGTGGTGAGCATCTGCGCGGCGGCGGTGTAGTCGCGCCCGTCCGAGGGCAGGCCGAGCGCCTCGTTCGCCTCGTACGTGTTCAGGCCCTGATCCTGCAGCGCGTACGCGTCGAGCTTGTTGTACAGGCCGATGCCGCGGCCTTCCTGGCGCAGGTAGAGCAGGTAGCCGCCGACCCGGGCGATCTGCTCGACCGCGTCGCGCAGCTGCGGGCCGCAGTCGCACCGGGCGGAACCGAAGACGTCGCCGGTCAGGCACTCGGAGTGCAGACGGACCAGCGGCGTGCCGGTATGGAGATACTCGCCCAAGCCCAGGGCGACGTGTTCCTGCCCGTCGGCCAGGCCGTCGAAGGTGAACGCCTGGGCCTCGACCCGGAAGCCGTCGCCGAACTGCAACGGAATCCGCACCGAGGTGCGCACGGCGGCAGGCGCGAGCGGGGCGCTGTTCATCGGCTGTCTCCTTGAGGCGTCTGGGGGGACGAGAGTACACGCGTGCCCGGGAATTCCACGTGAGGGGAACGATCCGGGAGGCCCCGGAAATTCCCCGATCGGCGGTAGGCGAACGGTGTTCACCCCCGCGTAACCGGTCCGAGATACGGGAGGGGAACGGGAAACCCATCGGTAACCGGTAAGTTTGGTCCCGAGGTCTACGACCGCGCGTCGGTCCGCGGGCAACGGCGCCCACCTCGCGTGTTCCCCACAGTGATCGGCTTCCTGTGCGGGCCGGTGCGGCGGCTCGGTGCACAGCCTCCCTTAGTGTGAAATTTCGGAAGGAACCAACATGCGCGTCGGAGTTCTCACCGGCGGCGGCGACTGCCCCGGTCTCAACGCCGTCATCCGGGCCGTGGTCCGCAAGGGCGTCCAGCAGTACGGCTACGAGTTCGTGGGCTTCCGCGACGGGTGGCGCGGGCCGCTCGAGGGCCTGACCCGGACGCTGGATGTCAAGGCCGTGCGCGGCATCCTGCCCCGCGGCGGCACCATCCTGGGCTCGTCCCGCACCAACCCGATCAAGGTCGAGGGCGGTGTCGAGCGGATCAAGGAGAACCTGGCCAACCTCGGCGTGGACGCCCTGGTCGCGATCGGCGGCGAGGACACCCTCGGTGTGGCCACCGCGCTGCACGCGCAGGGCGTGCAGGTGGTCGGTGTGCCCAAGACCATCGACAACGACCTGAACGCGACCGACTACACCTTCGGCTTCGACACCGCGGTGACCATCGCCACCGAGGCGATCGACCGGCTGCACACCACCGCCGAGTCGCACCACCGGGTGCTGATCGTCGAGGTCATGGGCCGGCACGCGGGCTGGATCGCGCTGCACTCGGGCATGGCCGGCGGCGCGAACGTCATCCTGATCCCGGAGGAGAAGTACGACATCGAGCAGGTCTGCGCCTGGGTCGAGTCCCGCTTCAAGTCCGAGTACGCCCCGATCGTGGTGGTCTCCGAGGGCGCCGCGCCGAAGACCGGCGACGAGATCCTGCTCAACCAGGAGCTCGACGCCTTCGGCCACGTCCGCCTCGGCGGCGTCGGCGAGCGGCTGGCCCAGGAGATCGAGAAGCGCACCGGCAAGGAGTCGCGCACCACGGTGCTCGGCCACGTCCAGCGCGGCGGCACCCCGACCCCGCGGGACCGCTGGCTGGCCACCCGGTTCGGCCTGCACGCGATCGACGCGGTGCACGCGGGCGACTGGGGCAAGATGGTCGCGCTGCAGGGCACGGACGTCGTCCGGGTGCCGCTGAGCGCCGCCACCACCGAGCTCAAGACGGTCCCGCTGGACCTGTACGAGGAGGCCAAGGTCCTGTTCGGCTAAGCCGAGCAGTGCCCGACGTCCCCCGCGCACCGACGGTGCGCGGGGGACGTGCTTTTCCGGCCCGGCCTCAGTGCGCGACGGGCGAGCCGGACGCGCCGAGCAGCCGGCCGAGTTCGCGCCGCAGGATGCCGAGGCCGTCCATGGTGAGCACCGACTCGGGGTGGAACTGCAGGCCGGCGAAGCCGGGGCCGCGCACGGCCGCGATCTCCGGGCCGTCGTGCGCGACGAGCACGCCGGCGGGCAGGTCGCGGGGGGCGGGGGCGAGCGCGGCGTAGGAGTTGTAGAAGCCGACGGTCTCGGTGCGGCCGAACAGGTCGATCGGCAGCTGCGTGCCCTGGTTCGGGGTGGCCCGGCGGTGGATCTCGAAGCCGAGCACCGAGCACAGCAGCTGGTGGCCGAGGCAGATGGCCAGCAGCGGCGTGCGTCCGGTCAGCTGCCGGACGAAGGCGCGCCCGAGCCGCATCTTCGGGTTCTCCAGGTCGGCCGGATCGCCCGGGCCGGGGCCGAGCACGACCAGGTCCTGGCCGGCTGTGTGCTCCACCTGGTCGTAGGCCAGACGAGTGACATGCAGGCCGAGGCTGCGCAGCTGCACGGTCAGCATCGAGGTGAACGCGTCCTCGTTGTCGATGATCAGGACGCTGCGGCCGGCCAGCTCGGGCGCGGCGAGCTCGCCCGGGGCGTGGTAGGCGGCCCAGGCCGGCGAGAGCCGCTCGTTGCGCGCGGCCAGCGCGGTGCGGACGCCCGGATCCTCGGCCCACCGGCTCGCTGACGGAGCGTCGGCCGCCGAACCCGGCTCGCCCGCAGGCCCGAGCGCGCCGAACGCCCGCAGCACGCCGGCCGCCTTCGCGTGCGTCTCCTGGACCTCGCCGTACGGATCGGAGCCGCGCACCAGCGTCGCGCCGACCGGCACCCGCACCGAGCCGTCCGCCGGATCGAGGTACGCCACGCGCAGCAGCAGCGGCGCGTCCATGCGCTGCTTCCCCTCGCCGTCCCGGCCGATCAGCGCGGCCACGCCGCCGTAGTAGCCGCGTCCGGAGGTCTCGTGCCGCCGGATGACCCGGAAGGCGTTGCGGATCGGCGAGCCGGTCGCGGTCGGCGCGAACATCGTCGCGCGCAGCACCTCGCGCGCGTCCATCGTCGTATGAGCCCTGATGTAGTACTCCGTATGGGCGAGGTGGGCCATCTCCTTGAGGTAGGGTCCGTCGATCACCCCGCCCTGGTCGCCGACCTCGGCGAGCATCTTGAGCTCCTCGTCCACGACCATGGCGAGCTCGTCGCGCTCCTTCGGATCGTCCAGGAAGGCGAGCAACTCCTCCCGGCTGACCTGGCTCGGCGGTCTGCGCAGGGTGCCGCTGATCGGATTCATCGTGCACACCCCGTCGGCCAGGGAGACGTGGCGCTCCGGTGTCGCGCCGACGAGCAGCGCATCACCCGTATGGACGAGGAAGGTCCAATACGCGTTGTGCTCGTGGGCCAGCAGGTTGCGCAGAGCGGCGAACGCCGTGGCCTCCACGTCGTCGCAGTGCCCGACGAACGTGCGGCGCAGCACGAAGTTCGAGCCCTCACCGCCTCCGATCTCCTCGTCGAGGACGGCTTTGACCTGGCGGGCGTACGTGTCGTCGTCGATGTCGAAGGCACCGTCACGCACCCGCGCATCGCCTGCCGGCAGCGGGAGGTCGTCGATGTCGACGGTCGAGCGCGACTCCACGATCAGCGCGCGCAGCGGCGTGCCGTCGTCGTGGCAGGCGTCGCCGCGTTCACGCAGCTGGCGGTAGGGGACCAGGGCCAGCAGCTCGCCGCCCTCGTCCTCGACCCGCGGCAGTTCGGCGAGGCGTTCGTACTCGGCGACGCGGCCGCGCAGCAGTTCCAGTTCGCCGGGCGCGGCGCCGTGGCGGCGGATCAGGGCGTAGGGCGGAGCGAGGTGGAGCCGGTCGGTCGGGCTGGGGTTCATCGGGCGTCCTCGGGGTCGGGGGCCGCCCGGGCGCCGGAGGGGTCTCGCCGCGGAAAACAGCGAACCGGCCGCCTGGTGGCGGCCGGTTCGCGTGAGTCTTGGTCAGCGCGAGCTCTCAGTGGTCCGCCGGGTAATCCGGCCACCACCACTGCTGGGCTGCGCGCGAGTTGTGCACCCTCAGAATGTAGCAGAGCTCAGCTTCGCTGCACCTTCTTCGGCAGCAGGAACGCGCTGGCGAGCACGATCAGCACGATCGCCAGGCCGACCGCCACCGAGGTCTCCATCGCGCTCACGTAGGAGCCGACGGCCATCCCGGTGCCGAGCACCGAGAAGAAGATGGTGCCGAGCACCGTGGCGCCGACCGCGTTGCCGAACTGCTGAGCGGTCGTCAGCACGCCCGCGGCCATGCCCGCCTTGTGCGGCTCGATGCCGGAGGAGAGCACCGCGCCGATCATGGAGGGGATCGCCAGGCCGTTGCCCAGGCCCACCACGACCCCGCCTGGGATCAGCTCGAGCGCGGTCACGTGTGAGCCCTGCGCGGCCAGCACGGCCCAGGTGGAGGCCAGGCCGATCAGGCTCAGCACGGCGCCGACCACGATCACCCGGTTGCCGATCCGGTCGGCCACCCGGCGGGCCAGGAAGAAGGAGCTGACCGCGAACGCGACGCCGAGCGGGGCGAAGGCCAGGCCGGCCCGCAGCGGGCTCAGGCCGAGCCCGTCCTGCAGCAGCAGGGTCAGGCAGAGCATGAAGCCGGCGAAGAAGGCCAGGTAGCCGCCGGAGATGATCATGCCGGCCGCGAACACCCGCTCGCGCACCATCTCGAGGTCGAGTACCGGCTGCCCGCCGCGGGCCTGCAGGCGCCGCTCGTAGAACAGGGTGGCGGCGAGCACCGGCAGCGCGGCGGCCATGGACACGATCGTCCACACCGGCCAGCCCTCCGGCCGGCCGAGCGTGATCGGGATCAGCACCAGGGCGAGCGCGAGCGAGATGCCGGTGGCGCCCACCGGGTCCAGCTTGGGGCGGTGCGTCGGCTCGCTCTTGGGCAGCCAGCGCGCCGCGAGCAGCAGCGCGACCAGGCCGATCGGCACGTTGATGAAGAAGATCGCGCGCCAGCCCCAGCCGAACAGGTTCGCGTCCAGCAGCACGCCGCCGAGCACCTGCCCGGCCACCGCGCCGATGCCGATCGTGGCGCCGAAGGCGGACATCGCCTTGGCCCGCTCCTGCGGCGGGAACATGGTGTTGATCAGCGCGAGGACCTGGGGCACCATCAGCGCGGCGGTGGCGCCCTGCAGCACCCGGAAAGCCACCAGGGATCCGCCGTTCGGTGCCAGCCCGCACAGCAGCGAGGCGATCGCGAACAGGCTCATTCCGACCACGAACAGCTTGCGGTGGCCGTAGAGGTCGCCGAGGCGTCCGCCGGTGATCAGGCCGCTGGCGTAGGCGAAGCCGTAGCCGCCGACGATCAGCTCGAGCGCCGCCTGGCCGGCGTGCAGGTCGTGCTGCAGCGAGGAGGCGGCGACGTTGACGACGAAGTAGTCGAACATGGCCATGAACATGGCCGCGAGGATGACGGGAAGCGCTCGCCAGCGGGCCGGGTACGGGGTGAAGGCTTGCGGGCGCGCGATCGGGGTCGCGACGGCCGCGGTGGCGGCCGCGACGGAGCGGGTTTCGGTGACGGGCACGTCTTACTCCAGGGCTTTCCGGCGAGCGTGACGGTACGTGCGGTGGCAACGTGCGGCAGGGTCGCGCGACGGGAATCGGCGCCGCGCTCCCTCGCGTTGCACCGACCGAGGTCAGTACCGGCGGAGGCGGCTTGGCACCGCCTCAACCAACCGGTTGGTTGATAATATTCCAGGACCCGGGCTGGATGTCAACTGACTAGTTGGTTACTATTGGGTACATGGCTACCAGGGACGCCGAGGCCACCAAGGCGCGGATCTTCGAGGCGGCGACCGCCGAGTTCGCCGCCTACGGGATCGCCGGCGCCCGGGTGGATCGGATCGCACAGAACGCCCAGGCGAACAAGCAGCTCATCTACGCCTACTTCGGCGACAAGAAGAAGCTGTTCTACAAGGTCCTGGACAAGACCCTGGTCCAGGTCGCCGAATCGGTCTCCACCGACATCACCGACCTGGACAAATGGGTGGACGAGCACATCGACTACCACCACGAGCACCCGGAGCTGCTGCGCCTGCTCATGTGGGAGGCGCTCGAGGTCCCGGCGGACGAGACCTGCCGCAGCGAGGAGCGGGCCTCGCGGTACGGGCTGAAGAAAGAGAAGATCGCCGACGCGCAGGAGCTCGGCGTCGCCCGCGACGACATGCCCGCCCCCTACCTGCTCATGTTCCTGATGGGCATGATCAACTACGGCGCGGCGCTCCCGCAGGTGCGCGGCCTCGTCTTCGGCTCCGAGTTCGACGCCGACGCGCTGCGCGCCTGGACCAAGGACGCGGTCAAGCGCGTGGCCGCCCGCGCCGCCGACGCGGACTGACCTGCCGTCAGGCACACGGCGTGACGGGCATGGGCGTGTATCCGAGCTCGATCGCCTCGTGCGGCGGGCCGTCCCGCCGCACCGCGGCCAGCAGCGTGGGCAGGTTCGGCGGCCAGAACGACGCCCTCGACTCCTGCAGCGCGCCCGGCGTCCACCAGCGGATCGCCAGGATGCCCTCCTCGGCGTAGGTCTCCCGGGCTGCCTGCTCCGGATCCCGCCGCGGGCCCGCGGCCAGGAAGTACGTCTCGCTCTGCCGCGTCGGCACACCGTTGCGCGTGTAGTCGTGCTCCCAGCGGCACAGCGCCGGGCCGGCCGCGACGTCCGTCCAGCCCGTCTCCTCCCGTGTCTCGCGCAGCGCCGCCGCGAGCTCCTCCTCGGCGCCCTCCAGCCCGCCTCCGGGTGGCGCCCAGTGCAGGCCGATCTCCACATCGTCGTGCAACTGCAGGAACACGGATCCGTCCGGATCCAGGATGAGCAGCCTGGCGGCGCGGCGGGCGACACGTTCAGTCATAGTCCGAGCGTAACTGCGCCCGCCGACACCGCCGGCCATTGGCGGGTTCAGGACTCAGCCCGGCTCAGGACCCCAGCGCCTCGGCCAGCCAGCGCATCGATTCGTACGTCGGCGCGCCGGCCGCGGCCAGCTCCGGCTGGTCCCCGACGATCCCCACCAGCCGCCAGAAGCGGCTCACCCGCGGATCGTTCAGGGTCGTGAGCGACTCGAGCAGGAACCGGCGCTGCGCCTCGTCGGCCGGCCGGCCCAAGGCCTCGGCCCAGTCCCGGAAGATCTCCTGCGCCAAGGCCCGCCCTTCGGCCGAGCCCGCCCCGAGCCCGGCGGACCACGCGGCTTCGGACCGCGGCGCCAGGACGGTCGCGAAGGCCTTCTGATCCGCCTCCCACGCCTCGTCCTCCAGCCTCGCCCGTTTGGCCGCGCCGTAGGCCGCCATCTCCCGCGAACGGGTGATGAAGTCCTCGTCCCGGATCAACTCCACCAGCTCGACCCAGGCCTGCACCTGCTGCTCCGTCGGCTCCTGCGGCAGATCCGGCACCGCGGCCCGCATCATCGCGGCGAACTGCTCGCCGGCCTGGTGCCCGTCCTCGATCCCGTCGAAGACCCGGTCCACGAACCCGTCCAGGATCCGCCGCCGCTCCGACGCGTCCAGCTTCGCCAGACGATTCATCAGTTCCAACTCCTCCCAATCGGTGTCCCGGGACGCGACCGCCCGCAGCACCGCCGTGCGCACCCGCAGCGTGCGCACCGTCGCCTCCAGCGCCTCCGCGTGCGCACGGGCGACTTGAGCCACCGTCAGCTCCCGGGCCAGCACCTTGGCGATGGTCGGCAGGCCGACGCCGAGATCCCGCAGCGTCCGGATCAGCTCCAGCCGCGCGGCCGCCTCGAAGTCGTAGAGCCGGTAGCCCGCGTCGCTGCGCCCGGCCGGCTCCAGCAGCCGCCGCCCGCCGAGGACCTGGTCCGAGTAGAACCGGATCGTGCGCACGGGCACGCCGGCCAGCTCGCTCAGCTGCCCGATGGTCAGCAGGTTCGCGTCCCTCATGCCGTCCACGCTCCGGCTTCCAGTAGGTGGAGAGTCAAGCCCGACCATAGGATCTCGCCATGACCTACCACGCCGCTCAAGACCGCTACCAGACGATGCAGTACCGCCGCTCCGGTCGCAGCGGCCTCAAACTCCCGGCCGTCTCCCTCGGCCTGTGGCACAACTTCGGCGACACCTACACCTTCGAGAACCAGCGCGCCGTGCTGCGCCGGGCCTTCGACCGCGGCGTGACCCACTTCGACCTCGCCAACAACTACGGTCCGCCGCCCGGGTCCGCCGAGGAGAACTTCGGCCGCCACCTGCGCGAGGACCTCCGGCCGTACCGCGACGAGCTGGTCATCTCGACCAAGGCCGGCTACGACATGTGGGCCGGCCCCTACGGCGAATGGGGCTCGCGCAAGTATCTGCTCGCCTCCCTCGACCAGTCCCTCGGCCGCCTCGGCCTGGACTACGTCGACATCTTCTACAGCCACCGGCCCGACCCGGAGACCCCGCTGGAAGAGACCATGGGCGCCCTCGACCAGGCGGTCCGCTCGGGCAAGGCGCTCTACGCGGGCATCTCGAACTACGACGCCACCCAGACCCGCCAGGCCGCCCGCATCCTGCGCGAGCTCGGCACCCCGCTGCTGATCCACCAGCCGCGCTACAACATGTTCGACCGGGACGGGGTCGAAGGCGGCCTGCTCGACGCGCTCGAGGACGTCGGCGCCGGCGCCATCTGCTTCTCCCCGCTCGACCAGGGCCGGCTGACCGACCGCTACCTGCACGGCGTGCCGGAGGACTCGCGCGCCGCGGTCGGCCACTTCCTGCGCCCGGACGCCCTCGGCGAGGACGTCATGGCCAAGGTCCGCGCGCTGAACAAGATCGCCGAGCAGCGCGGCCAGAGCCTGGCCCAGCTCGCGCTCGCCTGGACCCTGCGCGACCCGCGGATGACCTCGACCCTCATCGGCGCCTCCTCCACCGCGCAGCTCGACGCCAACCTCGAGGCCCTGGCCGCGCCCCCGCTGACCGAGACCGAACTGGCCTCGATCGACGAGGTGCTCGCCGCCTGAGTGTCCCGACCTGCAGCCCGGCCCGCCGCGCGCGGCGGCCGGGCCGTCTCGCCCAACGGAATCCCCTCTTGAGCGGGAGGTGGCGTCCCGTACCCTGGACGTGTGGATACGACCGAGATGGAAACGTGGCGGGCTCTGACGGCCAAGCAGCAGCCGTCGTGGCCCGATGCCGAGGAATTGCGCCGAGCCGCGGCCGAGCTCCGGTCGTATCCGCCGCTGGTGTTCGCGGGCGAGTGCGATCTGCTCAAGGAGCGGATCGCGGCGGTGGCCCGCGGTGAGGCCTTCATCCTCCAGGGCGGCGACTGCGCCGAGACCTTCGACGCGGTGACGGCGGACGCCATCCGCAACAAGCTCAAGACCCTGCTGCAGATGGCCGCGGTGCTCACCTACGCCGCGTCCGTGCCGGTGGTCAAGATCGGCCGGATCGCCGGCCAGTACGGCAAGCCGCGCTCGAAGGACACCGAGACCCGGGACGGGGTGACGCTGCCGGCCTACCGCGGCGACTCGGTCAACGGTTTCGCCTTCACCTCGGAGTCGCGCGTGCCCGACCCGTGGCGGATGGTGCGCATGTACCACTCCAGCGCCGCCACGCTGAACCTGGTGCGCGCCTTCACCACCGGCGGCTACGCCGATCTGCGCCAGGTGCACGCCTGGAACCAGGATTTCGTGAAGTCCTCGCCCTCCGGTGAGCGCTACGAGCTGCTCGCCGGCGAGATCGAGCGGGCCCTGCGCTTCATGCACGCCTGCGGCACCGATCCCGAGGAGCTGCGCGCGGTCGAGTTCTTCTCCTCGCACGAGGGTCTGCTGCTCGAGTACGAGTCGGCGCTCACCCGCACCGACTCGCGCACCGGCATGCCGTACAACACCTCGGCGCACTTCGTCTGGATCGGCGAGCGCACCCGCGACCTCGACGGCGCCCACATCGACTACTTCTCCAAGATCCGCAACCCGATCGGCATCAAGCTCGGCCCGAGCACGACGCCGGACCAGGCGCTGGAGTACCTCGAGAAGCTCGACCCGCGGCACGAGCCCGGCCGGCTCACCTTCGTGGTGCGGATGGGCGCGGGCATCGTCCGGGAGAAGCTGCCGGCGCTGGTCGAGAAGGTCACCGCGGAGGGCCACCAGGTCGCCTGGATCTGCGACCCGATGCACGGCAACACCTTCGAGGCCCCCAGCGGCCACAAGACCCGCCGTTTCGACGACGTGCTGGACGAGGTCAAGGGCTTCTTCGAGGTGCACCGCGGCCTCGGCACCCACCCCGGCGGCATCCACGTCGAGCTGACCGGCGACGACGTGACCGAGTGCGTCGGCGGCGGCCACGAGATCGTCTTCGACGACCTGGGCACCCGCTACGAGTCGGCCTGCGACCCCCGGCTCAACCGGTCCCAGTCGCTCGACCTCGCCTTCCTGGTGGCCGAGATGTACCGCGGCGGCCACTGACCGGCCAGGGCCCCCGAGGGTCTCACCGATCCGCTTCACGCAGGTCATGGCCGCAGCCTTTAAGCTGCGGCCATGACCTCTTCGCATTCCGAGCCCGAACCCGGCGCCCTCGTCGATCTCCGCAGCGACACCGTCACCCGCCCCACCGCCGCCGTCCGCGCGGCGATGTTCGAAGCCGAGGTGGGTGACGACGTCTACGGCGAGGACCCGAGCGTCGCAGCCCTCGAAGCCCGAGCGCTGGAGCTGTTCGGCGGGCCCGGATCCCGGCTGACCACGGCGCTGTTCGTGCCCACCGGCGTGATGGCCAACCACATCGGCCTGCGGATGAACGCCGGCCCCGGCGACGAAGTGGTCTGCGACGCCGACGCCCACATCGTCGCGCACGAGGACGCCAACCTCGCCTGGCACGCCGGCATCCAGACCCGCACCACCCTCACCGAGCGCGGCCAGCTCAGCGTCGAGCAACTGCGACGCCTGATCCGCGCGAGCGGGCCGTACGTGGTGGGCACCAAGGTCATCGAGCTCGAGAACACCCACAACCGGGCCGGCGGCACCGTCTACCCGATCGAGGACCTGCGTGCCATCAGGGCCCTGGCAGACGAGCACGGTCTGTTCGTGCACATCGACGGAGCCCGGCTGTGCAACGCCGCCGTGGCCACCGGCACCCCGCTGGCCGAGTACGGGAAGATCGCTGACACGCTCTCGGTCTGCCTGTCCAAGGGCCTCGGCGCCCCGGTCGGTTCGGTCGTGCTGATGCCGGCCGAGAAGCGCGAGGAAGCCAAGGTCATGCGACACCGGCTCGGCGGCGGATGGCGCCAGGCCGGCCTGCTCGCCGCCGCGGGCAAGTACGTCCTCGATCACCACGTCGACCGCCTCGCGGAAGACCACGCGAACGCGAAGCTGCTCGCAGATCGCCTGCGGGGCAACGGAATCCGGGCGAACGTTCCGGAAACCAACATCGTCATGATCGAAGTCGCCGACACCGTCAAGACCGTGACCGCCTGTCGCGAACGCAATATCCTGATCACTCCGGCGGGCCCGGGCGTGCTGCGCGCCGTCACCCACTTGGATGTCACCGAGCAGGGGGTGCTGGAGGCCGCCGCAGCCATCGCGGATTGCGCATGATGCGCGTTGAACTGAGAGCTTTTACTCCCGTTTGAGGCTGTTGATAGACCCCTGGAGTCCGCACTACCTTCAGTGCTCGAAGGTTTGGACTACTGGACTCCAGGGGGCGGGCATGGGCCTGTTCAACAAGCTGTTCGGCGATGACGACGAGAAGGAGCACGAGGAGGAGGCCCGTCGCAAGGCCGCCGAGGCCTACGCGGAGAAGCACGCGCACGGCGCGGAAGAGCACGAACACGAGCACGCGCACACGGCGACCAAGACCGCCGCGGCCAAGACCGCCGCCAAGAAGACCACAGCGAAGAAGGCGGCCCCGGCCAAGAAGGCCGCGGCGCCGAAGACGGCCAAGGCCGCGGCGTCGCACACGCACGACGACGGCGACGACCCGACGCCCTCGCACCGCACCTACGCGCCGCTGGCCGGCGCCCCCGCCGCGCACGCGCACACACACGTGCACGAGGTCGCCGAGGGCCCGGTGACCGCCGCGCACGACCAGATGATGACGATCCACGTCGAGACGCACGTGCCGGACCACGCCCCGCGCGAGGACGATCCGCACTACCACCTGTTCGAGCAGGCGAAGGCGCGGCTCAAGCGGCAGGGCCTGTGGAAGTGCATCATCAACGACGAGCTGTGCGGCGGCGAGGCTGAGCTGCACCACACGTACATCGAGTTCTCGCAGATCAACGAGGTGGACCCGAAGCGGGTCCAGGAAGCTCTCGGTCTGCACTTCGACAACGACGAGGACTTCCAGGCCTGGGCCGAATCCCCCGGCAACCTCGAGGTCCTGTGCGCCAACCACCACCGCACGCACTACGGGATCCACGTGATCCCCGGTCCGCTGTGGGAGGCGCTGCGCTTCCGCATGGTCGGGACCAAGGCCGCGGCCGAGTTCGTGACCGCGGACGACGCGAAGGAAATGGCGAAAGAGGACTGATTCGCCGTCAGCGTGAAACGGCGCCGGAGGGATGACCTCCGGCGCCGCAGTCTTCTGATCTCAGGTGACTGTCAGATCAGTGCGCTTCCATCGCCGACGGCTTGATCTGCTTGGGCAGCAGGAAGCCGAGCGGGATGCACAGCGCCGTCAACAGCGTTGCCCACAGCAGTGTGTCGCTGGCGGCGGTGATCGAGGTGTGGTGGGCGCTGAGGCCGTCGAAGTACAGCGTGCCGAACAGCGCGGCGCCGAGGGTGTTGCCGAGCTGCTGCAAGGCGTTCATCACGCCTCCGGCCGAGCCGGTCTCCTCGTCGTCGATGCTGCTGACGATGATGCCGAAGTACGTCGCGATCAGAAAGCCCATGCCCAGACCGGCCACTCCGTAGGACGGCGAGAGCTCGAGCGAGGTCAGCCCGGCGCCCCAGTGTTCGATGCTCCACGCCACGCCCGCGAGGCCGAGGCCCATCGCCACCACGCCGCCGTGCAGCACCCGGCGCCCGAACTTGGGGGCCAGCAGGGCGCCGCCGAGGCCGGCGCCCACGGCCGCGCCGAGCGAGAACGGCAAGCCGGTCAGGCCGGCGTGCAGCGAGCTGTAGCCCAGTGCGAGCTGCAGGTGCAGCATCAGCACCAGGAACAGCCCGCCCATGCCGCAGAAGAAGAAGACGCCGAACAGCTGGCCGCCGACGAACGCGGGCTTGCGGAAGAGCGAGAGCTCCACCAGCGTCGTGCTGCCCGACTTGAAGCGGGCCTTCTGCTGCAGTCCGAACAGCGCGAACACCGGCACGGCCGCGGCCATCAGCACGAACATGTAGACCGGCCAGCCCTTCTCCCGGCCCTGGATCAGCGGGTAGATCAGCAGCAGCATGCCGAGGCCGGAGAGCACCATGCCGAGCACGTCCAGCTTGGGCGGATTCTCGCCGTGCTCGGTGTCCTCCGGCACCACCCGCAGCGCGCAGACCAGCGCGATCAGGCCGAGCGGGACGTTCACCCAGAACACCGAGCGCCACTGTGAGCCGAACAGGTTCGCCTGCACCAGGGCGCCGCCGATGATCGGGCCGACGGTGGCGGCGATGCCCATGACCGGGCCGAAGATGCCCATCGCGGCGCCGGCCTGGTCGGCCGGGAAGACCGAGCGGATGATGGCGAGGCCCTGCGGCAGCATCAGCGCCGCGGACAGGCCCTGCAGCGCCCGGGCGGTGACCAGCATCTGCGGGTCGACGGCCGCGCTGGCCAGGGCGGAGAAGACGGTGAAGGCCCCGATGCCGATCAGGAACATCCGGCGCCGGCCGTAGATGTCGCCCAGCCGGCCGCCGGTGATCAGCGCGACCGCCATGGCCAGGGTGTAGCCCGCGATCACCCACTGCAGCTCGGTGCTGCTGGCGTGCAGGTCCCGGGCGATGGAGGGCGCCCCGACGTTGACGATGGTGGAGTCCAGCAGGTCCATCACGTCCGCGCCGAGCACGGTGAGCAGGACGAACCACTGGAGTCGGGAGGGCTTGGGCAGGCTCGGCTTCGGGCTCGAGCCCGCTGCTCGGCCGGCCGGCGCGGCGTCGGCCGCGTCGGAGGCCTGCGCGGTGGCTGACATGGTGATCCCCCAGTTTCCCCCGGGCCCAGGCCGGGCCCGGTGCGATGCGAACGGTGCTTGCCTACGGAACACTGTTCTACGCGCGAACGGTGTTCGTGTCAAGAACGGCGTTCGCATTGCGTACGGTGTTCGTTCCGCCTATCCTGGTGAGGGAGCCGAAACCCGGTGCTCAGCCCGGGCTTGCCCGCTCCCGGCCGAGCGGAAGGAGCGCGGATGACGACCGAGGCCACCCCGTCGTCGCAGTCGGAGCGCGAGCCGGAGGGGCGCCCGGCCGGGCGCCCGGGCGTGATTCCGCCGCCGCCCTGGGCGCGCGAGCAGGGCGCCCGCCGCGCCGGCCGCGCGGACAAGCCGGCGCTCAGCCGGGAGGCGATCGCCGACGCCGCGCTGCACATCATCGACGTGGAGGGCTTCGAGGCCGTCTCGATGCGCCGGGTGGCGCAGGAGTTCGGCACCGGCGCCGCGTCCCTCTACGCCTACGTCGCGAGCAAGGACGAGCTGCTCGACCTGGTCATCGACCGGGTGATGGGCGACGGCCTGCTCGACGAGAGCCTGAGCGAGCCGGACGCGGACGTGGAGCAGTGGATCGAGCAGATCAAGGACATGATGCGCGCCTGGTACGGCGTGCTCACCTCGCACCGCGATCTGGCCAAGGCCTTCGTGGGCCGGATCCCGTTCGGCCCCAACGGGCTGCGCAACATCGAGAACATGCTCAAGCTGCTGCGCGCGCACGGCCTGCCGGACTACATCGCCGCGTTCATGGGGGATCTGGCCAGCCAGTACCTGGTGAACTCGGCGATCGAGGGGTACATGTGGCGCGAGCGCTACCCGGACGCCACCGACGACAACGTGGCCGCGGCGATGGCCGAGGTCGGCGACTATCTCGAGGATCTGCCCAAGGCGCAGTTCCCCAACATCACCGAGCTGGCCCGGCTGATGACCGGCCCGCCGGCCTCGGACTCCCCGCTCGCGGACCGGTTCGAGCTGGGCCTGGACATCCTGATGCGCGGCGTCGCGACCTTCCTGCCGCTCCGCCACGACGACTGAGACGCGGCCGGGACACGGCGACGGCCGGGCGCGGCCCCGCTTCGGCGGAACCGCGCCCGGCCGCGGGCGCCGGACGGCTTCAGGAGTGCTCGGGCTGCTTGACCAGCTCGGTGATGTAGAGCGGCTCGCCGAGGGCGCCGATCAGCTCCAGCTGGGTCTCGAGGTAGTCGATGTGCTCTTCCTCGTCCTTGAGGATCTCCTCGAAGATCTTGGCCGAGGTGACGTCGTTGCGCTCGCGCATCAGCCGGATCCCGCGGCGCAGCCGCTCGACCGCCTCGACCTCGACCTTCATGTCGCACTCGAACATCTCGGTGATCGACTGGCCGATGCGCAGCGGGCTCAGCTTCTGGAAGTTGGGCAGGCCCTCGAGGAAGATGATCCGCTCGGCCAGCTTGTCGGCGTGCTCCATCTCCTCGATGGACTCGTGCCGGGTGTGCTTGGCCAGCTTCACCCAGCCGTGGTTCTCCTGCAGCTTGTAGTGCAGCCAGTACTGGTTGATCGCCGTGAGTTCCGCGGTCAGCTGCTCGTTGAGGATCGCGATGACGTCTTTGTCGCCTTGCATCGCCCGGTGCCGTGCCCTTCCTGCGTGTCCGATATGACAGCAGGTAGTCTTGCACGCACGAACGGTAAAACCCGTCAGGCGGCGGTGGTGACGCTCTGGTGCTGGTGCAGCGCGGCCGCGTCGCACGTCCCGGGGCAGGCGGCCAGGGTCTGCTCGACCCGCGGGCGGGTGCGGGCCTGCTCGAGCAGGCAGCCGAGGCGCTCCACGCAGGTGCCGCAGCTGGTTCCGGCGCCGCAGCGCTCGCCGATCTCCTCCTCGGTGTGCGCCCCCGCGGAGATCTCTTCCTGTATCTCCTCCTCCGTGATGCAGAAGCAGACGCAGGCGTACATGGGCGGATCTCCTCGAAAAGGGACAGACCGGGGGTCGGTTAGGCAAACCTAAGCTAACCCAGCGGTCCGGCGCATGCAAGAGCGGCCCGTCATTGTGGTCTGGAGCACACCGGCCGGTCTGGGACGATAGAACCCATGGTGGGTCTTCATGACGCGGGGTCGAGGGACCTGCGGCTGCCGCCGGGACAGCGCCCGCAGGCGGCCTGGCCGGTGCTGCACTACGGGCCGGTGCCCCGGTTCAAGCCGGAGCGCTGGGATTTCCAGGTCTACGGTGCCACCGTGGACGGGGCGAAGCACAGCTGGGACTACGCGGAGTTCCAGGAGCTGCCGCGCGGCCGGGTGACGGCGGACATGCACTGCGTGACCAAATTCAGCCTGCTGGACAACGAATGGGCCGGCGTGCTCGCCCGCACCGTGCTCGAGCTCGCCCCGCCGGCGCCGGACGCGACCCACGCCATGGTCTGGGCCGAGTACGGGTACTCGGCCAACCTGCGCGTCGCCGATCTCGCGGCGGACGCCAGCATCCTGGCCACCCACCGCGGCGGCGAGCAGCTCACGCCCGAGCACGGCTTCCCGCTGCGCCTGGTCGTGCCGCACCTCTACGCGTGGAAGGGCCCGAAGTGGGTCCGCGCGATCGAGTACCTGACCGCGGACCGCCGCGGGTTCTGGGAGGAGCGCGGCTACCACACCATCGGAGACCCGTGGCGCGAGCAGCGCTACTCCTACCAAGAGGACTGATCCGCCTCGGTCACCCGGTGTACTTCACCGAGATGTTCTTGAACCCCAACGACTGCAGCAGGCTGGTGAGCATCGCAGTGGTGTTCTTCTCCGCGTCCGCCACCAGCTCGCTCTTGGCCGCCGCGGCCTCGATCTGCTTCTGCGCCAGCTCGTAGACCGCCTGCTGCGAGTTCGGGTTCCCGCTCAGGAAGTTGTTGATCCGGGTGAACAGGCCCTGCTGCTGGGCGAAGACGTAAGACTGCTGAACGTCGAGCTGGGCCGGGTCGAGCTGCGCCTTCGGCAGGATCAGGCTGGCCGTGAGCCGGTCCGCGGAGACCTGCACGTCCTGGCCCTTGAGCTTGGAGAAGTCCACGTAGGAGTTCTCCGTGCCGATGCCGATGAACATGGTGTCGCTGCCCTCGAGGAAGCTCGGCAGGATCGACCCGTTGGAGGAGATGTCCACGACCACCTGGAAGTTGCCGCTGGCCGCCTCGTACTTCGAGAGCTGCACGATCGACTGCAGCAGCACCGGTCCGGAACGCTCGGTGGTCTTCTCAGAGAATGGATTGCGCAGTTGGGGTAGGAGATGGATGGCGGATCCCAGCAGGACCAGTCCGACCGCCAGCACCAGCGCTATCCCGCTCGCTATGAACCGACCGCGCCACTCGCTCAGTCTCAGCCTTGCCACCTGCGACCACCCACCCTTGTCCGTTGGATCACGACGACGTCGAAGGAGTACGAACTTCCGTGCCTGGCTTCAGATTCCCCCGCAATCCGCGGGACGAACGCCCCCGCCGCCGGCGCTTCAACGCGCTCTGGGCGTTCTTCTGGCTCATTGTGCTGATCATCCTGCTCGGACTGCTGTTCGGCGGCTATCGTAAGGGCACGCCGATCCACAATCCGGGCACTTGGGTACGCGCGGCGGCGGGCATGATCCGCCTGCGCTGAAGATTATCCGAGCAGAGGGGATCGCCGCGCGGCGCGCTCAGTAGTACAGCGTGACGGTGCCGCCCTGATTCGTGCTCTGACCCCCGCCGGGCGACTGGTGCAGCACGGTCTTGAACATCACCGAGACGTGGTGGGTGACGACCTGGAAGCCGAGGCCCTGCAGCTTCGTCGTGGCGTCGTCGATGTTCATGCCGGTCACGTCGGGCACGAGCGCCTGCCCGGGTCCGCTGGAGAGCACCAGCGTTATGGTAGAGCCCTGCGTCGCCGTGCCGGTGGGGGAGTACGAGGCCACCTGGCCGGCCGGATCGTTCGAGCTCTGCGTCTGGGCCGAGACCGTCACGGTGAAGCCGAGCGCGTTGAGCTTGTCGGTGGCGTCGGTCTGGCTCAGGCCCGTGACATCGGGCACGGAGACCTGGGCAGGGCCGCTGGAGACGTCGAGGGTGACGGTGGCGCCGGAGGCCACCGGGCGGCCGGAGCCGGGCGAGGTGGAGGCCACCTCGCCGGCCGGCACGGTCTGGCTCGGCACCTCGGTGACCTTCCACTTCAGGCCGTCGTTGTCCAGTGCGTGCTCGGCCGCGGTCTTGCTCAGGCCGGTCAGGTCCGGCATGGACTGGTAGTGGGTGCTGCCGTAGAGCCAGGCGCCGATGCCCACGGTGATCGCGATCACCACTATCACCAGGAAGATGATCAGGCCTCGATAACGCCGCGGACCCCGGCCCTCCGGGGCGTAGCGGTAGGGCTCGTCCGGGCGCCGGCGCGGGGCCACCGGCGGCAGCGGCGAGGCCGCCAGCCGGGTGGCCGAGCCGCGGCCGTTCGAGCCGAGCCCGCCGCTCAGGTCCATCCGGGTGGGCGCGGCGTCCGGGCGGGTGGCGTGGTCGGGCCGCAGCGCCTCGGTGGCCTCCGTCTGGACCGCCGAGCCGTTGAGGTCGAGGGCGGCGTCCGGCAGGGCCGCGTAGGCGGCCCGCAGCTCGCCCCGCAGGGCGTTGGCGTCGTCCGGGCGGTGCTCGGGCTCCCGCGCCGTCGCCCGGGCCACCAGGGCGTCGATGGCGGGGTCGAGGCCGGGCAGCAGCGCCGAGGGCGGGGGCACCCGGTTGGTCACGTGCATCTGCGCGACCTGGACCGGCGTGGGCGCGGCGAACGGCTTGCGGCCGGTGAGCAGCTCGTAGAGCACGATCCCGGCCGAGTACACGTCCGAGCGCTGGTCGCACGAGCCGGTGCGCACCAGCTCCGGCGCCAGGTAGGAGGCGGTGCCTATCAGCCCGCCGCCGGGCAGGCTGCCGCCGAGGGTGCCGCCGTCCGAGACCGAGCGGGCCAGGCCGAAGTCGGAGACCTTCAGCGCCGCGGCGTAGGAGTGGTTCTGCGCCAGCGCCGCGTCGTTGATCAGGACGTTCTCCGGCTTCACGTCCCGGTGCACGATCCCGGCCCGGTGCGCCGCGCCGAGCCCGGCGAGCATCGCGTCGAGCACCTGCAGCGCCTGGCGCGGGGTGAACCGCCCGCGCCGCCCGAGCACCTGCCGCAGCGTGCTGCCC
The DNA here is from genome assembly GCF_000504285.1 of Actinospica robiniae DSM 44927. Taxonomy (NCBI): domain Bacteria; kingdom Bacillati; phylum Actinomycetota; class Actinomycetes; order Catenulisporales; family Actinospicaceae; genus Actinospica; species Actinospica robiniae. Next base: position 7,288,841 of record NZ_KI632511.1, read on the forward strand.
GGCACGTACTCCATCGCCAGGTAGGCCAGCGTGGGCGCGCGCCGGTCGCCCGCGTTGAGCACCGACTGGTCGTAGACCCCCACCACGTTCGGGTGGCTGAGCCGGGCGGTGGACTTGGCCTCGCGGATGAAGCGCTCGACGTACTCCGGCCGCTTGGCCAGCTCGGCGTCGATCACCTTGAGCGCGACGGCCCGGTCGAGCCGGCTGTCCCAGGCCCGGTAGACCGAGGCCATGCCGCCGTGCGCGAGCCGCGCCTCGACCCGGTAGCGGCCGTCGATGAGTTGCCCGGGCTGGAGGTCCTCGGGCTGCGGCAGATGGACGGCGGTGCTCACGCTTCCCGAGTGTAAGGGGAACAAGGTCTACCGCACCGTATGAGCCGCATCCCAAAACGGTTAAAAGGCAGGCGTTTCGTCACGGGATGGTGACGAAGCGCGGGCGTAGCGTCGCCGCGGGATCCGTCCGGCCTCGTGGCTCGCCCGTCCGGCGGCGACCGCGTCGCGCATCGCCGCAGCCATCAGGGCCGGCCGCTGCGCCCGGGTCACCGCGGAGGCCAGCAGCACGCCCGCGCAGCCGAGCTCCATCGCCAGTGCGGCATCCGAGGCCGAACCGATACCCGCGTCCAGGATCACCGGGACCCCGGCGGCCTCGACGATGAGTTCGATGTTGTGCGGATTGCGGATGCCGAGGCCCGATCCGATCGGCGAACCGAGCGGCATCACCGCGGCGCAACCGGCGTCCTCGAGCTTGCGGGCGAGTACGGGGTCGTCGTTGGTGTAAGGCAGAACCGTGAATCCGTCCGCCACCAGAACCCGCGCGGCATCGAGCAGTTCCACCGGATCGGGCAGCAGGGTGCGCTCGTCCGCGATCACCTCGAGCTTGACCCAGCTGGTGCCCAGGGCCTCGCGGGCCAGCCGCGCGGTGAGCACGGCGTCGCCCGAAGTCAGGCAGCCGGCCGTGTTCGGCAGCACCTCGATCCCGAGTTCGGCCAGCAGGTCCAGGATCGATCCGCGGGTGCCGGCGCCCACCCGGCGCATGGCCACGGTGGTCAGTCTGGTCCCGGAGGCGGTCAGGGCCGTGCGCAGGATCTCCAGGCTGGGCGCGCCGCCGGTGCCCATGATCAGCCGCGAGCCGAAGACGCGGTCGGCGATGCGGAGTTCGAGTTCGTCGATACCGGACATCTCAGCCTCCTTGCACAGCGGTGAGGATCTCGACGTCGGCACCGTCGGCCAGCACCGTCTCGGCCCAGGACGTGCGCGGCACGACCTCTCCGTCCACCGCGACGGCGACGCCGGAGCGGCTCGGGGTGTGCGCGGCGACGAGCGCGTCGAGGCGGTGGCCGGCCGGCAGCTCGCGCGGTTCTCCGTTGACGGACACGGTGATCGACGGGGTCATCAGTGCTCTCCTTCCGATGCCGGCGCCGACGCGACCGATGCCGCCGACGCGGCGAAGCGGTCCGGGCGGAAGGGCGCGGCGTAGTCCGGCAACGCTCCGTCGACCAGCAGGTCGGCGATGGCGTCCGCGGTCACCGGCGTCAGCAGCACGCCGTTGCGGAAGTGGCCGGTGGCGGCGATCAGGCCGGGCAGCGCGGTCTCGCCGAGCAGCGGCGCGTTGTCGGGCGATCCGGGCCGCAGCCCGGTGCGGGTCTCCACGAGTGGCAGCTCGCTGATACCGGGGAGCACTTCGCGGGCGTCGCGCAGCAGTTCGTAGACGCCGCCCGCGGTCACGCCCGTGTCGAAGCCGAGTTCGTCGCTCGTCGCGCCCACCACCAGCTCGCCGTGCGCACGCGGCACGAGGTAGACGTAGCTGCCGCGCACGAGGGCGCGCAGTGTGCGGGTGAGCAGCGGGACGGCGGGCATCGCCAGCCGCAGGATCTGGCCGCGCACCGGGCGGACCCGCGGCAGCACGCCCGGCGGCAGCCCGTCCACCTCGCTCGACCAACAGCCGGCCGCGAGCACGACCCGTTCGGCGAGCAGCCGCTCGCCGGACTCCAGCAGCAGGCCCTGTGCGCGCTCGCCGGCCAGCAGGGCGGCCCGGCTGCGATGCAGGCACACGCCCGCCTTCTCGGCCGCGGCCAGCAGCGCGGCGTGCAGCATGCGGTTGTCGACCTGGTGGTCCCGCTCGACCAGCAGTCCCGCCTGGACGCCCGGGGCCAGCATCGGCTCGAGGCGCCGCGCGTCCCGGCCGGTCAGCGGGGTCGAGTCGAGGCCGAGCCGGTGGTGGAACGCCGCGGTCTCGGTGAGCACGGCCTGGTCGTCCCGATCGAACGCGACGGCGAGCGTCCCGCGGGTGTCGAAGCCCGCCGGAAGTCTTGCGAAACTTTCAAGATCCCGGATGAAATCGGGGTAGCGGGCAGCCGAACGCAGGTTCAGCGCGAGCAGGTTCTCCTCGCCGTAATGGGCCTCGGTCACCGGCGCGAGCATCCCCGCGGCCGCGCTCGAGGCGCCGGCTCCCGGCTCCGGATCGGCCAGGCACACCCGCAGGCCGCGTCGGGCCGCCCGCCAGGCGACGGCGAGCCCGATCAGTCCGCCGCCCAGCACGACCGCGTCGCGGCCAGGGCGTGGTCCCGTACAGGACATGGCGCTCCCTCCACCGGCGCGACCCGAGGGCGGCGCACGGCCAGGTTCGAACGGTCGGAGACCGCGGCCGTCTCCCTCTCAACCCCCGCGTCGTGGGGGCTCCCGTGGTGTATGGAAGTTTTCGGGCACCAGCTTAGCCGGGACCGCGATGCGGTCCCGGCCTGGGGGCGAGCTGGTGGGTGTGCTCCGGGGTGAGCCGGGTTCAGGAAGCGGGGGTGGGCGGAACGGTGATGGCGCCGCCGAAGACGTTCGTCAGGGTCAGGACGGCGAGCACCACGCCGATCACGCCGACGATCACCGCGCCCAGTGACACGGCCTTCGCCCACGCCGGCTGCTTGCCGGAGAGCAGCAGGCTCGGCGAGAGAAGCGAGCCGGCACCGAAGAGCATGGCGCCGACGGCGAAGGCCAGCGCCCACACCGCCTGGGTGTGCCAGCCCTGGTGGGCCAGGGTGACGCCGAGCTGGTTGGCCTGGGCCTGGGTGGTCGCGGTCGAGTGGATCTGGCCGTTGTCGTTGGCGCGCTCCGAGATCACGCTGGAGGTCCAGTTCGTGCTCAGCGAGACCAGGCCCAGGACGATACCGGCGAAGCCGAAGCCGCCGGAGACCGCGCCGGAACCGGGCACGTCCTCCTCTGCGTCCACTTCGTCGATCTCGATGAGCTCCTCGGGCAGGTCGTCAGCCGCGCGCGGCTGGCCGAGCGCCACGAACTCGGTCTCGCTCTCCGACTCGTCGATTTCGACGAGCTCGTCGGGCAGAGCCTCGCTGGCGCTCTTTGACTCGACGAGCTCGGCCTCCTCGGCCTCGGTCCCGTCCGTGGTCGTGGTGTTTTCCGTCATAGCCGCACACCTTAAAGCTTCCGGCTGAGAGTGTGGTAAACGAACGGACACGATTCTCGGTTCCCCCTCCCCGCCCGTGCCTCCCGGGCGGCCCGGCCGTCCCTCGGCGTGCGCGGCGGCCCGGGGGTCCCGGCATGGCACAGTAGAGGGGTGACTACCCCTGATCTGGACCTCGATACGCTGATCGCCGACTGGCTGACCCTCCCCGACCTGGCCGAACGCCTGCACCTGCCGGTGACCAAGGCGCGCCAGCTGGTCAAGGACCGGCAGGTGGTGGCGGTGCGCCGGGGTGAGCGCAACGTGCTCTCGGTGCCGGCCGCGTTCGTCGACGGCGACCAACTGCTCAAGGGCCTGCCCGGAACCCTCACCCTGCTCGCGGACAACAAGTACACCGACGAGGAGGCGCTGCTCTGGATGTTCACCCCGGACGAGACGCTTCCCGGCACGCCGGTGCAGGCGCTGGCCGAGAACCGCGGCACCGAGGTGCGCCGCCGGGCCCAGGCGCTGGGCTTCTAGGTGGTCGCCGATCTCGCCGCCATACCCGCGGCCGCCGCGCGCCTGTCCGACGCCCGGCTGTACCTGTGCACGGACGCCCGGCTCGAGCAGGGCGACCTGCCCGGCTTCCTCGACGCGGTGCTGGCCGGCGGCGTCGACGTGGTGCAGCTGCGGCACAAGGGTCTCGAAGCGGCACGCGAGCTCGAACTGCTCGAGGTGGTCGCGAAGGCCTGCGAGAAGCACGGCGCGCTCTGGGCGGTCAACGACCGGGCCGACCTGGCGCACGCCGCCGCCGCGCCGATCCTGCACCTCGGCCAGGAGGATCTGCCGGTCCGCTTCGCGCGGGCCGTCGTCGGTGACAAGTCCCTGATCGGCCGCTCCACGCACGCCGAGGCCGAGGTGGAGGCCGCGGCGGCCGACCCGGAGGCCGGCTACTTCGCGGTCGGGCCGTGCTGGCCCACTCCGACCAAGCCCGGCCGCCCCGCTCCCGGCCTCGACCTGGTCCGCCACGCCGCCCGGGTGGCCCCGCCGCGGTTCGGCGCCGGTGCGCCGGCCGACGCGATCGCCAAGCCCTGGTTCGCCATCGGCGGCATCGACGCCGGAAACCTGGACCAGGTGCTCGCCGCCGGCGCCCGCCGCGTCGCCGTCGTCAGGGCCCTGACCGGCGCCCGTGACGCCGCGTCGGCCGAGGAAGCCGCCCGCCACCTCGCCGGCCGTCTGCGCGCCGCCGCGGAGGCGGACGCAGGGGCCTGAGCCGGCCGCTTCGCCCCATCCGTCGCCGCGTTCCCGTCCGGGAGCGCGGCGACTTCGCCGTGCCGCCGCCTTCCGCCACACCGAACGAAACGGAACGGTTGCGTATCGCAATCCTGAGGCGCTAGCGTGGGCTTCCATAATACGGAACGGTCTCGGATCGTATGTCCGAGCCACCTTGGGAGGGGAACCGTCGTGACCGAACACCGCGACGCCGAGCACGCAGAGCAGACCGGGCACCCCCGGCGCTGGCTGATCCTCGGCGGCCTGGTCTTCTCGCTGCTCGTGGTCGTGCTCGACAACACCGTCTTGAACGTCGCGCTCAAGACGATGTCCGAGCCCAAGCCCAAGGGCCTGGGCGCGAGCCAGTCAGACCTCGAATGGGCGATCAACTCCTACACGCTGATCTTCGCCGGTCTGCTGTTCACCTGGGGCATCCTGGCCGACCGGCTCGGCCGCAAGCGGATCCTGATGCTCGGCATGGTGCTCTTCGGCCTGTCCTCGGTGCTGACCGCCTACGCCCAGACCCCCGGCGAGCTGATCGCCGCGCGCGCCGCGATGGGCTTCTCCGGCGCCGCGATCATGCCCTCCACCCTGGCCATCATCGCCAACGTCTTCCCGCGCCGCGAGCAGGGCAAGGCGATCGGCATCTGGTCCGGCTCGGTCGGCCTGGCCATCGCCATCGGCCCGGTGGTCGGCGGCGCGCTGCTCAACAACTTCTGGTGGGGTTCGGTCTTCCTGATCAACGTGCCCATCATCGTCATCGCCTTCGTGGTGATGGCCGTGCTGCTGCCGGAGTCGAAGAACCCGAAGCCCGGCCGGCTCGACCCGGTCGGCGTGCTGCTGGAGATGGCCGGCCTGGTGCTGTTCGTCTACGGCATCATCCACGCCGGCGACACCGGCGACTGGGGCAACGTCACCGTCTGGGGCTCGATCCTGCTCGGCGCGGTGCTGATGGCCGGATTCGTGTTCTGGGAACTGCGCACCGACCACCCGGCGCTGGACGTGCGGCTGTTCAGCAACCGGCAGTTCTCCGCGGCGGTGATCGCGGTCGCGCTGACCTTCTTCGCCATGATGGGCGGGATGTTCTTCTTCTCGTTCTATCTGCAGTCAGTGCGTGGATATTCACCTTTGATGTCCGGTGTGTTCATGCTGCCGTTCGCGGTGGCGATGGTCGTGTTCGCGCCGCTCTCGGCCACCATGGTCAAGCGCTTCGGCCCGCGCCCGGTCGCGGTCACCGGACTGCTGTGCATCGCCGCGGCGATGGCCTGCTACCAGTTCGTCACGCAGTCCTCGGCGATGTGGATCTACCTGCTGATCGCGTTCATCCAGGGCGCGGCCATGGCGAACGTGATGCCGCCGGCCACCACCACCGTGATGACCTCGCTGCCGCGGCAGATCGCCGGCGTCGGCTCCTCGGTGAACAACACCGTGCGCCAGCTCGGCGGCGCGCTCGGCGTGGCGGTGCTCGGCACCATACTGACCACCGCGTACCGTGACCGCATGCAGCCGCTGATCAGCCACGTCGACACCCAGCTGACGCCGGACCAGGTGCACTCGGTCAGCGGCTCGATCGAGGCCACCCAGCAGATGGTGGCCGGTGCCGCCGCGAGCGGCCACCCGCAGGCGCAGCAGCTGCTCCAGCCCGCGAACGAGGCGTTCGTGCACGCGATGCACGTGACCACCGTGATCGGCGCCGCCGTGATGGTGCTGACCGCGCTGGTGGTGTGGCTGTGGCTGCCCAAGCAGGTCGCCGCGCCGGTCGGCATGGACGCCTCGGCCAAGGCGGAGAGCGTCGCGGCGTGAAGGACGCTTCGCCCGGGCCGGGCGCCTCGGCCACCACGGCCCGGCGACCCGGCCGCCCGCGCAGCGAGCAGGTCGAGGACGCGATCCTCGACGCGGTGATCAGTCTGCTGAGTCAGGGCGTGAGCTACGACGGCCTCTCGATGGAGCAGATCGCCAGCACCGCGGGCGTCGGCAAGGCGGCGATCTACCGGCGGTGGGCGAACAAGGAGGCACTGGTCCTGGCGACGCTGCGGCGCACGTTCCACAGCACGCCGCGCGTTCTGCCGCGCGGCGAGTCGGTGCGCGAGGACCTGATCGACCTGATGCGGCAGATGCGTCACAACATTCTTCATTCGGAGGAGGGCGCGGCCTTCGCCGTGCTGATCCAGACGTTGACGAACAACGTGGCGCTGATGCACCGCTATCAGGAGGCGGTCATCGAGCCGCGCCGCGAGCAGTACCGCGAGGTGCTGCGCCGCGGCGTGGCCGGCGGTGAGCTGCGCCCCGACCTCGACGTCGAGCGCGCGACCGTCATGCTCACCTCGACGCTGCTGTTCGTGTGCAAGCTCTACCCCACCTTCGAGGTCACCGACGGGTACTGCGTGGGCCTGGTGGACGACCTGCTGCGCGGCGCCGTGCCGCGTTAGGACGGGGGACCGGTGGAATGGGGCGAGGCCCGCCGCACGGGGGGACGGCGAGCCTCGCGGCGGAGAGTTGTCGAGGACTCTCCGCGGCGCCGAAGGGGTTCGCCGCCCGGGTCCTAGGACCGCGCGGGCGACGGGGGCGGTTCCGGCGCCGGCGACGCGGATCCGTACGGGGGGACGGACCGGGCGCCGCTGGTCGGCACGCTGCCCCCACGGGGGGAAGGGACGCGCGTGCCTTCGGGCGAGGCCCCACCGCACGGGGGGACGACGAGGCCTCGAAGAGGATTATTCACAGTGAGCGGGCGCTTGGCGACCCCTATCGGAAAAGTTCTCACAGGGAATCATCATCCTTACTGCGCGTGTCCGCCGCGTGACCCGGTTGTCCTGGTTGCTCACGGATTCTGCGGCGGTCGATGGTCACGCAGAGTCGACATCGCGTCGGCATGGGTGGCCGCGGCATCCGGCCGGACCGGCGTCACCGCGGGCTTTCCGGACGTATCAGTATTCACCGATACTAGCGCACGGAAGACCGCCCCGATGCGTTCCGGGGTGAGCACTTCGGCCGGCCCCCCGGCCGCCGCGGTGCGCCCCCGGTCGAGCAGCACCAGCTGGTCGGCGTACTGGGCCGCGGCGGTCAGATCGTGCAGCGTGCTCACCACCGTCAGCCCGTCCTCGCGGCGCAGCGTGTCCACCAGCTCGAGCACCTGCTGCTGATGCCCGAGATCCAAAGCCGTGGTCGGCTCGTCCAGCAGCAGCACCCGCGGACGCTGCGCCAGCGCCCGGGCCAACGCCGCCCGCTGCCGCTCGCCGCCCGAGAGCGTGCCGAGCCGGCGTCCGGCCAGCCCGATCAGCTCGAGCCGCTCGAGCACTCCCTCGACCAGGTTCCTGTCACCAGCCCCCGGCACACCCAGATAGCCCAGGTAGGGGGTGCGCCCGAGTAGGACGTAGTCGCGCACGGCGAGCTCCGGCGGCAGCATCGGCCGCTGCGGCAGATACGCCAGGATCCGGGCCAGCTCGCGTCGGCCGCGTCCGGCCGGCCCCGGCTCGAACGTCACCGTGCCCTGATAAGGAATCAAGCCCGCCAGCGCGCGCAGCAGCGTCGACTTGCCCGCGCCGTTGGGCCCGAGCACGGCCAGCCAGCCGCCCGCGGACACGTGCAGCGACACGCCGTCCACCGCCAGCACGCCGCCCGGCAGCTCCACCCGCACGTCGATTGCCGTCAGGGCGCTCATGACACCACCTCGCTCGAGCTCGGTAGGCGCATTCGCGGACGCACTGTGCTTGATGATGAGCTCGCAAGCTCGCTCATGACACCACCTCGCTCGAGCTCGGTAGGCGCATTCGCGGACGCACTGTGCTTGATGATGAGCTCGCAAGCTCGCTCATGACACCACCTCGCTCGAGCTCGGTAGGGGCATTCGCGGACGCACTGTGCTTGATGATGAGCTCGCAAGCTCGCTCATGACACCACCTCGCTCGAGCTCGGTGGGCGCATTCGCGGACGCACTGTGCTTGATGATGAGCTCGCAAGCTCGCTCATGATGCGCGGCCCGACTGCGTGCGGCGCAGGATCAGGATGAACACCGGCGCGCCCACGACCGCCGTGACCACGCCGATGGGCAGCTCCGCCGGGCTGAGCGCCGTACGCGCGACCGAGTCGGCCAAGCTCAGGAACGCGCCCCCGATGAGCAGCGAGAGCGGCAGCACCACCGCGTACGACGGGCCGCCGAGCCGCCGAGCCACATGCGGCACGATGATGCCGACGAAGCCGATCAGGCCACTGACGGCCACCGCCGTCGCCGCGGCCAGCGAGGCCGCGGCGATGACGATCAGCCGCGTACGCCCCGCATTCAGCCCCAAGCTGTGCGCCTCGTCGTCGCCGAGCGAGAGCACGTCCAGCCGCCGTCCGTGCACCAGCAAGATCAGGATGCTGACAGCTGCGTAGGGCAGCGCCTCGGTCACCTGGCTCCACCCCGCCGTCGCCAGCGAGCCGAGCAGCCAGGAGTAGACCTCCTGCAGATCCTGGGAGTCGCGCTGCATCAGGTAGGTCTGCGCCGCCGTCAGGAACATCCCCACGGCCACCCCCGAGAGCAGCAGCGTGGCCGTCGCGCTCCCGCCCTCCCCGGCCAGCGCGGCCGCGCGTCCGCCACCCGCCCCGCCCGCGGCGAACCAGGCGACCGCGACGCCGCCCAGCGCCCCGAGGAAGGCCGCCACCGGCAGCGCGCTCGTACCGAGCCCGTGCAGGTAGACGATCGCGATCGTCGCAGCCAGCCCCGCGCCCGCGGTCGAGCCGAGCATCCCCGAATCCACCAGGACGTTGCGGAACACGCCCTGGTAGCCCGCCCCCGCGACCGCCAGCAGCCCGCCGACCAGCAGGCTGAGCACCACCCGCGGCAGCCGGATCTGCAGCAGGATGTTCTGGTCGAGCCGGGACAGCCCGGTGCCGAGGTGCACGAACGGCAGCCGGTCGAGCAGCGTCGCCAGCACGCCCCACGGTGTGAGGTCCGCGGCCCCCACGAGCGCGCCGAGGAGAGTCGCGGCGATCAGGAAGACCGCCGCGACCACCATGGCCCGGACCGCGCGTGACACGTGCAGACCGCTTACTTAGCCGGAGCCTTCTCGACCGCGCCCGCGATCTCGGCGATCAGCTGCGGCAGGCGCGGCCCCCAGCGGGAGGCGACGTCGTCGTTGAGGGCCACCACGTCATCCACCTTCACCGCGGTGACCGTCGACCAACCCGGCCGCGCGGCCAGGCTCTTGGCCGAAGCGCCGCAGCAGACGGTGTCGGCGAGGAAGACGATGTCGGGCGAGGACTGCACGATGTACTCGCTGGAGAGCTGCGGATAGCCGTAGTCAGAGGCCTTATCCGCCTTGTCGGCGATGTCCTTGAGCCCGAACAGCCCCACGATCTGCCCGATGAAGGTGGAGGACGCGGCCGAGTAGTAGGTCGGGTCCAGCTCCCAGTAGTAGCTCAAGTTCGAGTGCTGCGAACCGGCCTGCTTGACCGACGTGGCGATCTGGCTCTTCATCGTCGCGACGGTCGACTGCGCGGTCGCGTCGTGCCCGGTGGCCGTGCCCAGCTGCAGGATCTGGTCGTAGGCGCCGTCGAGGCTCGTGGCCGCCGAGTCGATCAGCACCGGCACGCCGACCTTCGTCAGCGCCGCCACCAGGCCGTTGGCGTCCGCCGAGGCGACCACCAGGTCCGGCTGGTACTTGAGGATCGCCTCGGCGTTCGGCGTGATCCCGTCGAGGCTGGACTTCGGCACGCCGGCCGGGTAGTCGGAGTCCTTGTCCACGGCCACGACCTGGCTCCCCGCGCCCACGGCGAACAGGTCCTCGGTGGCGGTCGGGGAGAGCGAGACGATCCGGGCCGGGCGCGCGGACAAGGTGACCTTGCCGTTCGACGCGGTGAGCGTCACCGGGAAGTGCGCGGCGGCGGCCGTGGCGGACGCCGTGGAGGTCGAGCCGGCCGGCGAGCCGGCGGGGGAACTGGAGCTGGAACAGGCCGCGAGGCCCCCAGCCAGGAGCGGTACGGCCGATATCGCGGCCAGGAAACGGTGCAGCGGACGCATGGCGAACTTGTCCTTCGCAAGCAGGCGAGAGCACGGCCGCCTGGAAAGGACGGGTCGACCATGCCCACGGGTCTATATCGTCGGCGCTCCGCAGGCGACCTGACTCCGCCGATCCCTGGCCTCCCAAGCTGCGGGTAGGTCGGGACAGGACGTCACAGTTGCGGGACAGCGCCGGATTCCCACCGGCTTCGCTGCGGATACGCGCTTCGAAGGCTAGCACTCGTAGTTGCGCCGCCCGGTCCGGGACCGGAGGCGTGACCTGCGCGTGACCGCGCCGAGAGGAGTTCGGTGCCGGGGTGGCGGGGGAGGCGGCCTTCGATGTGCCTTCCCTCAGCCGCGGCGCGAGGTCGCCGCGATCGCGAGCTCGCCGAGCACCTCGCGCGCTTCGTCCGTCACCGGAGCTTCCTTCAGCGCGTCGAGGGCGCGCTGCGTCCGCTGGTCGATCCGCTCCTCGACGTCGTCGAGCGCGCCGGTCTCCACGATGACCGCCTGCAGCGCAGCGACCCCGGCCGCGTCGAGGTCCGGATCGCCGAGGCCTTCGCGCAGCGCCTTGCGCTGCATCTCGCCCGCGCGGGCGGCGGCGAGGGCGACCAGGACGGTCTGCTTGCCCTCGCGCAGGTCGTCGCCCGCGGGCTTGCCGGTCGTGGCAGGGTCGCCGAAGACGCCGAGGACGTCGTCGCGCAGCTGGAAGGCCTCGCCGAGGGGCAGGCCGTAGCCGGACAGCGCGAGGCTGAGCACGCCGGACTCGGACGCGTCGCCGGTGGCCAGCGCCGCGCCGAGCTGCAGCGGGCGCTCGATCGTGTACTTGGCGGACTTGTACCGGATCACCGTCTCCGCGCGCTCGAGGATCTCCGCGGGCGAGGCCACCGACAGTCCGCGGCTCTGCGCGAGGACGTCGAGGTACTGGCCGGCCATCACCTCGGAGCGCATCACGTCGAAGACCGGCCGGGCCGCGTGGATCCGCGCCGCGTCGAAGCCGGACCGGGTGAACATCTCGTCGCACCAGGTCAACGTGATGTCGCCGAGCAGGATGGCGGCCGCCGCGCCGAACCGGTCGGGCGCGCCCTCCCAGCCGCCGGCCTGGTGCAGCGCCTCGAAGCGCTTGTGCACGGCCGGCTTGCCGCGGCGGGTGTCCGAGCCGTCCATGTAGTCGTCGTGGATCAGCGCCGAGGCCTGCAGCAGCTCCAGCGAGGCGGAGGCGACCAACGCCGCCTCCTCGACGGCGTCCCGCGCGTCCTGGCTGCCCGATCCGTCCTGCGCGCCGCCGGCCGCACGCCAGCCCCAGTAACAGAACGCCGGCCGCATCCGCTTGCCGCCGTCCAGGAAGCTGCGCAACGCCTCGGCCGGCTCCACCAGATCCGGGCTGATCTGCCGCAGCGCCTCCTCCTGGCGGTCCAGGAACGTCGTCAGCGCCGCGGAAACCCGGGCGCGCAGCCCGTGCCGGTCGAGCGGCGAGGAGTCGAGCGGGGACGAATCGAGCGGGGAGGCGGAGGGCGGGACGTTCACGGTCACGCCTTCGACCCTAAGCCATGCGTCGGCCGACGGGCCGACCGGCGTCCGAACGCCGGCCGGACCGGCGTGCGGACCAGCCCCGACACGCGCATCGGGTGGTCGCCGGCGTGAGCCTTCCGAGCGGCGTGAGCTGGACGTTCTTGTCTCACTTCATGGAATGCCGCTGGACACCCCTGAGGGCGCGACTAGGCTTTTCGGTATGGCACTCGGCCTTCCCAGCGTCCGCCCCGATCGGGCCACGACCATCCGCGAGCTGCTTGCAGCCGGGCGGCCGACGGTGTCGTTCGAGTTCTTCCCGGCCAAGGACCCGGAGCAGGAGCGCTCACTCTGGACCGCGCTGCGCCGGATCGAGGGCGTCGGCCCCGATTTCGTCTCGATCACCTACGGCGCGGGCGGCTCGAGCCAGGCGAACACGGCCAACGAGGCCGAGCGGGTCGCCACCGAGACGACGCTGACGCCGCTGGGCCACCTGACCGCGGTGAACCACTCCGTCGCCGACCTGCGCCGGATCATCGGCCGCTACGCCGACGCCGGTGTGCGCAACGTGCTCGCCCTGCGCGGCGACCCGCCGGGCAACCCGGGCGGGACCTGGGTCGCGAGGCCGGACGGCCTGAACTACGCAGCCGAGCTGGTCCGGCTGGTCAAGGAGTCGGGCGACTTCTGCGTGGGCGTGGCGGCGTTCCCCGAGCGCCACCCGCGGTCGGAGGACTGGGACAGCGACGTGCGCCACTTCGTGGACAAGTGCCGCGCCGGCGCCGACTTCGCCATCACCCAGATGTTCTTCGACGTCGAGGACTACCTGCGGCTGCGCGACCGGCTCGGCGCGGCCGGGTGTGAGACGCCGGTGATCGCGGGCATCATGCCGATCACCCGCGCCGCCCAGATCGACCGGATGGTCACGCTCAGCGGCGGCAAGTTCCCGGCCGCGCTCGGCGAGCGGATCCACGCCGTCGCCGACGACCGGGCCGCGGTGCGCGCCATCGGCATCGAGCACTGCACCCGGATGGGCGAGCGGCTGCTCGCCGAGGGTGCGCCCGGGCTGCACTTCATCACCCTCAACACGTCCACGGCGACGCTCGAGGTCTACCGGAACCTGCCGCTCGACGCACGGGTCTGATGCGCGACCCGTTCTAGACGAGCCTTTCCGTTCTCCGGCGCGGCGAAACGGTTCAGTGTCCGACGAGCCTGCCTGCGGCGCCGGGGCCACGGGCTGCCGCGTCGCGTCAGAGCGGCGACGCGGCGTCCGTGCGGTCCCGACGTACGACCGGCGGGCTCGGTCAGATGCGGGTCGGGCGCAGCACCTCGGCCGCGTTCCATGCGGACAGCGCGGCGAACGCCAGACCGGGCCCCGGCCGGGAACTCGCTCCGACGTGCAGCAGGCCCTTGACGGGCTGCACGGTCGGCGAGCGCAGCAGGGCGCTGGAGACGGACGTGATCGCGGGCCCGTTCACCGAACCGCCGGGCACGCCGGTGAGCCGCTCCCGGTCGGCGGGCGTGACCGTGCCTTGGAGCGTCAGGGCGTTGTCCGACGACAGCCCGAGGCGTCGCGCGGCGAGTTCGACGAGCGTCGGGACGTAGCCGTGGGCGGCCTCGTCGGACAGGCCGGCGGGCACGTCGACGTGCACGAAGAACTCACGCGGTTGCTCGGGCGCGGCGGAGATGCGGAGCGTGGGGTCGGCGGGAACGCTCAGGCCGCCCGACGCGGCATACGCGGCGGGGTCGGCGAAGAGCGCATCGAGTCGGGCGTTGCTCGCATCACGTCCAGTATCACCGAAAAACACCGACTCGTGCGGAAGGTCGAGATCCTTCGACGCATGGAGGTGCGCAGAGAGCAAAGAGGGGGAGTAGCCGGCGGCTGTAGAGGCCTTCGACGCCCTCTCACCGGCCGGTGCTCCGCCCGTCAGGCGTCTGAGGATCTGTTCGTCGACCGCCGCGACGATGACGTCGGCGGTCAGACGCTCGCCGGAAGCCAGCGTCACGGCACCCGAGGCGATCGCCGTCGCCTCGGCGCCGAAGCGGAAGGTCACGTTGCGGGCGAGACAGCGTTCATACATTGCGCGAGCCAGCTCCGGGCCGCCGCCGACCACCCGCCAAGCACCGAATGCGTGCTCGATGTAAGGCCGGATCGCCAGCACCGCCGGCGCGACCCGCGGATCGGCGCCGGCGCCCAGCGCGTACTCGGCGAGGACGGCCGACATGCGCGGATCCCGGAAGCCGTAGCCTTCGCCGGCCTGCCGCAGCGTGCGGCGAGGCGTGAGAGCGCGGCGTCCGGCGCCGGATCGGTACAGGCGCCAGAGTTCGCCGCGCGTGGCGTCGGGGACCTCGACCAGCGTCGGCCGGATCGCGCTCCAAGCGCGGTTGCCGTGGTCGAGCAGGCTGAGCCAGGAAGCGCCGGCGCCATTCCCGAAGGCGGTGTCGAAGGCGTCCTTGGCGGCTCCGCGCGCGGTGTTCGGCAGCACGAGCGAGCTGCCGTCGGCGAAGACGTAGCGCCGGACCGGATCGACCGGGACGAGCGAGACGTTCTCCTCGAGCGATCCCCCGCCGCTCGCTTTGCGCCCGCCGGTCTTGACGAAGAGGTCGCGCAGGACCGCCGGGAGCGTGAGAGTGAACGGCCCGTTCAGGTTCAGTCCGCCGCCGGCGCTCGGGCCGCGTTCGAGCAGGACGACCTCGTTGGCAGCGCTCGCCATCCGGGCGGCTGCGGCCAACCCGGCCACACCAGCGCCGATGACGATGATTCTCACGGACGGCAAGGATAGTGCCCCGGCCATGCCGTTCCCAGCGTCGCCCCGCCCCGCGCCGCCCCTCGCCCTAGCGCTGCCGCCTGCCCGCTCCCCACACGGACGAGCCGCCGGACTCGCTGGAGCTCTCCTCGCCGCCGGCCGCGCGCCACGCGGCCAGCAGGCGGCGGGCCGTGGTCCCGATCGACCCGAGTGTGGCGTCGCTGTAGTCGCGCAGCCGGGCGTACGGCTCCCGGGGCTCCGCCGGGAGCTCGTCGGCGCGGGCCCGCATGTGGGCGGGAATGACGCGTCGCGCGTCGGCCAAGCCCGTCGCCACGCGGGCCTTGCGCATGGCGTAGAGCAGCGCCAGCGGGTGCGGATCGCCCGCGGCCGCACGATGGCCGCCGATCCGCCAGTACGCGTCGGTGTCCGTGGCGAAGGCATAGCGCCCGGTCCGCCGCGGTCCACCGGCGTCGAGCACGACGAGGTCGAGCGCCTCCCGTCGCATCAGGTAGGCGCCGGCCGCGGCCGCGTAGGGCCCGAGCGGAGCGGCCGGGTCGGCGAACAGCAGGACGCGTCCGCGTGCGCCGACGGCGAGCTGCTGGCAGCGGTGGGAGAAACGGGACCAGCCGATCGGCAGGCAGGACGTGTCGAGCAGCCGGATCCGCGGGTCGTCGCCGAACTCCCGGGCAAGGACCCGGTAGGTCTCCTCGGTGCAGCCGACGTCGAGCACGACGACGTCGAGCCGCGTCACGTTCCGCTGCGCCACGGCCGCCCGCACCGCGGCCAGCGCCACGGACGGCGCGTGCCGGAGCGGCAGCAGAACCGAGACCGGTTCGCTGATCAACGGCGGCCGGCGCGCGCCGGCCTCATGCAGGTGCAGAACCGGCGGTGCGACCAGGACCGGCCGGGCTGGCAGCCGCGGCGTGCGCATAGCGCCGCTCTCGCGGGCTTCGCTGGGGGTGAGGGTGGTTCCTGGCACAATCTTGAGTATCAATGAGATTATCCGGTCATGCCATGGGATGGCAGCCGGATGGCTCAACGCCGAGAGTGACGGCCGTAGCGGTTGCGCCGCACGAGGGCTTATGCGTGTGCCCGGGATAGGCCGATCGGGCGTCGCTCAGTCGACGCGATGCAGGGGCATCAGTTGTCCCTGGAGTCCGCGAGCGCCCTGCCGCAACCCGCTCCGGCTCCTCCGTGGCCTGGCTTTCGGCGCCAGGCCTGCGGGCGCCGATCGACCGCACCAGAGGCCTGAGGAGGGCGACCGGTGTGAAGAGCCCTGATCGGCAGGCGAAGCAGGATTCGTGGACCGCTCGGCCGGGGTCCGCTCGACGTCATCGAGGTCGGATTCGCCGGGAAAGCCAAGGCCTTCGCCGCATCGCCGGGTCGGCGGCGGCCGCGTGCCCCCACGGCGCGCGGCCACCGCTCCTTCCCACCCCGGCGAAGCCGTCCGGATCGGCGCATGGCGCCGCCGGACCCTCCGCTGGTGGGTCAGGTCGAGCCGACCCACCTGCCCCCTGCCGCCCTCCCCGGCGGCATGGCGGCCACGCCGCGTTGTACTCCCCACCGGCCGGCCTCCGGGTCGTCTCGTCGCGAACACCCGGGCCGTCCGCCTCGCGTCGTGGCGATGCGATCCACCCGGTTGGACCCCCGGTCCGCCCGCAAGGTTGTGACGGTGAGCGGTAACGAATGCATAACTCTGCGAAAGCGCAGGTGGCGGGCCCTTTGCCGGGCCGGGCCCACCCGATCGGGTGGCGATTGGGCAAAGGCGTAGCGGCCGCCCGCCGCGACCGATAGAGTGGGCTCCGTTCGAACAAAGATTCGAACTGCCCGCCGCCGGCGGACGCGGGGACGGACGTCGGCGTGCAGGTCCCCGGGCTCGGACCTGCACGTCGACGCGCGTCGGGGAAGCCCGCGTCCGGTCGGCGGCGCCGACCAGAAGGGCGCACGAAGATGGCGGTCGAGATGACACAGGAGTTGCCCACGACCGGGCTGGCGGGTGACGAGGGGCACTGCGAAGTGCTCCAGGGCGCCGACGGACCGGTCTACTTCCTGCATCAGGGCCTGCTGTTCATCGTGCACGACCTGCTCGGCCACTGGGTCGAGCCGGGCGAGGTGCACTGGCTGGTCAGCGCCTCGGTCGGCCGCTTCGGCGAGCCCGCACTGTATCGCCTGCGCTGCCGCCACGCCGGTCTGGAGGTCGGCGAAGGCGGCGACGCGGGCGCTCTCGGTGCGAGGTCGAAGCGGCCGGCCGGCCGGCCCGATCCCTACCTCGGATCCGGGGACTTCCGCGGCCGGATCGGCCCGGCCGATCCGTATCGACGGCCGGGACCGGGCCGGTGGAGTGTGCGCCGTGCGGCGAACGGGCCATTTTGATGGGCTGTCAGGATGACGTGCGGGCCTCGTGAGCTGGCGCGAGGCCGCCGGACCGGGGGAGCGTGGGCGGGGCGGCCCGGGTGCACGGGGCTCGGGCCGCCCGTCTACCGTTCCGGTTGCCGCGGGGCCTGACTGGTCGTAGGCCGTGCGCATCACCGTCACGCGGATCAGGATCCACCTCGGCTGACGGGTCTTAAGCAGAGGCGCACGAGTCTTAAGCAGCGCGTCCTCGCCCGCGCGAGGTCGGCCGGCTCGTGTCACTGCCGGAGAGTATCCGATCCAGCACCCTGGGTATGCGGACCCTGTCTGGCCTTGGCGGCGCCCGAATGGTCTGGGATCATCTGCGAGTGCACGCTGTCCTCTTCGCTCACCTGGCCTTTCCCTTGGTCCTCTTCGCCTGCGCCGCGGCCCTGGTCGCCGGCACCGTGGACGCCATGGTGGGAGGCGGGGGACTGATCCAGTTACCGGTACTGCTCTTCCTGATGCCGCACACCCCCGTGCTCGCGCTCGGCACGAACAAGCTCGCCTCGGTCGTCGGCACCAGCACGGCCGCCGGGCGCTACATCCGGCGCACCAAAGTCGACTGGCGTTCGGCCGGCCCGATGGCGGCCGTGGCTTTGGGCGGTTCGTTCCTCGGCGCCGCCTCCGCCCGGCTGATGCCCGCGGCCGTGCTGGACGTGGTGGTCCTCGTCGCGATGGTCGGCATCGCGGTCCACCTGTGGCGCAACAAGACCGTCGGCCTGGTCGAGCGGATCCGCTTCGAGGGCGCCCGGCGGATCGCCGTGATGGCCGCGGGCGGAGTCGTGATCGGCTTCTGGGACGGGCTGGCCGGACCGGGCACCGGCTCGCTGCTGATCTTCTTCCTGGTCAGCGCCATAGGGCTGGAGTTCGTCGGCGCCTCGGCCGTGGCCAAGGTGGTCAACTGCGCGACGAACGTCGGGGCGTTGATCGTGTTCGCGCCGAACGGCTCCGTCGCCTGGGGACTGGCCGCGGCGATGGCGGTGTGCAACCTCTCCGGCGCGCTCATCGGGACGGCGCTGGCCACGAAGCGCGGGGCGACGTTCGTGCGCAAGGTGTTCTTCGGCGTGGTGTCGCTGCTGATCGTGAGCCTGGCGAGCAAGCTGGCGATGGGCTGAGCCAGGGCTCAGATGGAGGTCGGCTCCGCGCTCCTCACCCCCTGAGCCGTAGGCCTTGCGGCGTCAGCGTGAAGCCGGCCTTGAGCAGAGCGGCCGGTCCCGGCGCGTTGGATCCGGCCGAGCCGACGCCGCCTTCGGACAGCACCGGTACGCCGTCGATCGCGCCGATGGTCAAGGCACCGACCCGGCCGGTCTTGACCGTCGTCGCCAGCGCCTGGGCTCCGGCCTCCAGGAGCTCGCGGCTCCGTTGGAACGTCAGGACGGTTCGCCCGCCTCGCTCGACGTACCAGACGAGGTCGCCCTCGTGCAGCACCACCAAGGCTCCCGCCTTCCGGCCCGGCCGATGGCCCGCGCGGCCGGACTCCACCTCCGGCCGCTGCGGCCAGTCGACAGCAGCGCCGTAAGCGTTGGCCGGATCCGTCGCGGCGAGCACGAGGGTTTCCGGGCGATCCTTCGCTCTCCCGGTCCCCTGGCCCGGTCCGCCACCGTAGCCGTGGCTTCCGTTCGGGCCCGGTGACGGATACGGATAGACGCTGGTGCCGTTGCTCCAGGCATCGGCGTCCGCGAGCGGGTCGGCGCCGGGCGCGACACAGTCGAACGCTGATTCGCGCCCGTCCGGCCCGAGACCGGCGACGTGCTTCGGCTCCGTACGCAGCCGGTCGACGACGCCATCGGCCGCGAACTGCGCGGCGCCGAGACCGTCCACGAAGTAGCCCCGGCGGACGCGGCCCACTTCTTCGAACGCGGACAGCACGCGATAAGCCGCCGAGAAGTTGCCGAGCGCGCCCGAGCCGCCGCGCTCGGCGGCCACGGAGCCGCGGGTGACCAGGCCGTAGCGGTCCAGCAGCACCTCGGCTTGGAGCTGGGCGACCTGGGCGACTTGAGCCGGAGTCAGTTCCGCCGGGGCCGCCGCGGCACTCGGCGCCGCCCCGGTTCCGAGCCTGCGCGTGCGGGACCAGCGGCCCACCGACCGAGCGGCTTGGACCGTGGTCAGTGCCTGCTCCGCCGAGGGCAAGGGCGCGGACAGCCGCAGCGACGCATAGCGGCCGCGGGGTGTCGGACGCTTGGCGCGATGCGCCGTCTTGCCCGCGCCGAGAAGCGAGCGCATCGGGGCGAGAGTGTCGTTCGTGAGATGTCCGGCCCAGAGCAGGTCCCAGAGCGCGTCGAGGACGGCGGTCGGCTCCGCCTCGACGCCGGACTGCCCGAGCCGGGTCATCAGCCCGCGGAAGAACAGTGCGTTCTCATGCGCGAGTTCTTCCAGGACTGCCCGGTGCAACGGACCGAAACCGTCCACCGGCAACGGCTCGGGCAGCACCGCCGGGGCGATGGCCGCAGGGGCCAGCGATACCCAGCCGTCGTCCACGGCCAGCGCGCCGGTGCCGGTCCAAGCCACCTCGCCGCCTGAGGTCAGCTCGTCCAGCATGGCCGGCTGGTAGTCCGCGACTCGGGCCGGGAGGATCAGCCGTTCGAGTGCCGAGGCCGGGACCGGATACCCGGCCAACTGTTCGACCGCGCGCAGCACGCCGTCCACGCCACGCAGACGCGCACCCGCCGTCGCGCCCTGCCAGGCGGGGAGCAAGCGCGCCAGCGCCGCCGGCGCCACCGGTTCGGCCTGTTCGCGCAGTGCTGCGACGGTGCGTCGGCGCAGCCTTCGCAGCACCCTGGCGTCACACCACTGCTCGCCGGTGGTGTCCGGACGGAAGCCGCCGCGTACCACCCGCTGCTGAGCGGCCAGCCGCTCCAAGGTGGCGAGCACGACCGCTACGCCGAGACCGAAGTGCACCGCCGCCTGCTCGATCGGGAACGGCGCATGGGTGCGCGCGTACCTCGCCAGCAGATCGCCGAGTGGATCGGCCACCGGCTCGGTGAAGGCCTCCGGCACGCCGACGGGCAACGGGGCCCCGAGTGCGTCGCGCAGCCGGCCCGCGTCCTCGATCGCGGCCCAGCGCTCCTCACCCGCGATCCGGACCCTGATCGCCCGGCGGGACCGCTCCAACTCGGCCAGCCAGGACGCGTCGATCCCGCGCCGCGCCGCCTCCTCGGTGGACAGCGGACCGAGCAGCCGCAGCAGGTCCGCCGCGTCCTCGGCGTCCCGGGCGTGCCGCTCCTCGGTCAGGTGCTGAAGCTCGGCCTCGAGCCGGTCGATGATCTCGTTGTCGAACAGGTCCCGCAGCTCCGGCTGGCCGAGCAGCTCGGCCAGCAGCGACGGGTCGACCGCGAGCGCCGCGGCCCTGCGCTCGGCCAGCGGCGAGTCCCCCTCGTAGAGGAACTGCGCGATGTAGCCGAACAGCAGCGACTTGGCGAAAGGCGAGGGCGAGGGCGTCTCGACCTCCACGATCCGCACCCGTCGGGACTCGATGTCGCCGAGCAGTTCGACCAGCCCCGGCAGGTCGAAGACGTCCTGCAGGCACTCGCGGACGGTCTCGAGCACGATCGGGAACGAGGCGTACTTGCTCGCCACCGAGAGCAGGTGCGCGGCCCGCTGCCGCTGCTGCCACAGCGGCACCCGGGCGTTCGGCCGGCGGCGCGGCAGCAGCAGCGCGCGGCCCGCGCACTCGCGGAAGCGCGCGGCGAACAGCGCCGAGCCGCCCACCTCGTCGGTGACCAGCTGCTCGATCTCCTCCGCGGCGAAGCGGGCGAGCGCGGCCTCCGGCCGGGCGGTGGCGGCGTCCTCGTCCCAGTCGGCGTCCGGGATGCGCAGCACTATGCCGTCGTCCGCGTGCATGACCTGCGCGTCCATGCCGTGCAGGGCCCGCAGCCTGGCCCCGATCGCCAGCGCCCAGGGCGCGTGCACCTGTGCGCCGAAGGGGGAGTGGATGACCAGCCGCCAGTCCCCGAGCTCGTCGTGGAAGCGTTCGACCACGATGGTGCGGTCGTCCGGCACCTGGCCGGTCGCCTCGCGCTGCTCGGTCAGATACGCCAGCAGGTTGCTCGCGGCCCAGTCATCGAGCCCTGCCTCGCGCAGCCGGTCCTGCGCCTGCTCCGGTTCGAGGCCGCCGAGCTCCCGGGTGAAGGCGCCGAGCGCGCGGCCGAGCTCGAGCGGCCGTCCGAGCGCGTCGCCGTGCCAGAACGGCAGCCGCCCGGGCTGGCCCGGCGCCGGCGAGACCAGGACGCGGTCGTGGGTGATCTCCTCGATCCGCCAGGAGCTGGTGCCGAGGGTGAACACGTCGCCCACCCGCGACTCGTACACCATCTCCTCGTCGAGCTCGCCGACCCGGCGGGCCTGCTTCTGATCGCCCACCAGGAACACGCCGTACAGGCCGCGGTCCGGGATGGTGCCGCCGGAGGTGACGGCCAGCCGCTGCGCCCCGGGCCGGGCCTGGACCTGCCCGGCCTCCCGGTCCCACACCAGACGCGGGCGCAGCTCGGCGAACTCGTCGCTCGGATAGCGGCCGGCCAGCATGTCGAGTACGGCCTCGAACACCGACTCGGCCAGCGTGGTGAACGGCGCGGCCCGGCGCACCGCGGCGAGCAGGTCGGTGGTCTGCCACGAATCGAGCGCGACCATGGCCACGATCTGCTGGGCCAGCACGTCGAGCGGGTTGCGCACGGCGTGTACGGCCTCGATCAGCCCGCCCCGCATCCGCTCGGCCACGACCGCGGACTGGAGCAGGTCGCCGCGGAACTTGGGGAAGATCACGCCGCGGCTGACCGCGCCGACCTGGTGCCCGGCCCGGCCCACCCGCTGCAGCCCGGAGGCGACCGAGGGCGGGGACTCGACCTGCACGACGAGGTCGACCGCGCCCATGTCGATGCCGAGCTCGAGGCTGGAGGTGGCGACGACGGCGGGCAGCCGGCCGGCCTTGAGCGCCTCCTCGACCTCGGCCCGCTGCTCTTTCGAGACGGAACCGTGGTGGGCGCGGGCGAGCAGCGGGGGAGCGCCGCTGACCTGGCCGGCCTGGCCCATGAGCTCGGCCGGAGGGCGGATCGGCGGCCGAGCGAAGCCGGACGGCGCCGCCGCGACGGGAGCTACGGCGAAGTCGGCGGGCTCCTCCTGCGCCGAATCCTCCGGGTCGGTCGCGGCGGACGTGTCGGCGGGCGGGCCGGACTCGGCCTCCGTCGCGCTGAGCTGCTCGAAGTAGATCTCGTTGAGGCGGTTGCACAGCCGCTCGGCCAGCCGGCGCGAGTTGGCGAAGACGAGGGTCGAGGTGTGCTGCTCGATCAGGTCGGCGACGCGCTGCTCGACGTGCGGCCAGATCGAGGCCTGCCTGCGGCCGCGCTGGTCCGCGGGGACGGAGTCGTCCTCCAGCGAGGCGAGCTCGGCCATGTCCTCCACCGGGACGACGACCTGCAGATCGAAGGTCTTCTGCGACGGCGGCGCCACGACGACGGCGGGGCGGGGGCCGCCGAGCCACGCGGCGATCTCCTCCGGCGGACGGACCGTCGCGGACAGGCCGATGCGCTGGGCCGGCCGCGGCAGCAGCAGGTCGAGCCGCTCGAGGCTGAGCGCGAGGTGGGCGCCGCGCTTGGTGCCGGCGATGGCGTGCACCTCGTCCACGATCACCGTCTCGATCCCGGCCAGCGCCTCCCGCGCCTGCGAGGTGAGCAGCAGGAACAGCGACTCGGGCGTGGTGATCAGGATGTCCGGCGGCTTGGTGCTGAACCGCCGGCGCTCGTCGGCCGGCGTGTCCCCGGTGCGCACGGCCACCCGCACGTCGGGCTCGGGCAGGCCGGCCCGCATCGCCTCCTGCCGCAACCCGGCCAGGGGCGCGCGCAGGTTGCGCTCGACGTCCACGCCGAGCGCCTTGAGCGGCGAGACGTAGAGCACCCGGCAGCGCAGCTTCGGATCCTCGGGCCCCGGGCCGTAGGCGAGCCGATCGAGCGCGGCCAGGAACGCGGCCAAGGTCTTGCCCGACCCGGTGGGGGCGACGACCAGCGCGTTGTGCCCGGCGTGGATCTCTCGCCACGCGCCGAGCTGCGCAGCCGTGGGCTGCGCGAAGGCACCGCTCAACCAGCGGCGTGTCGGCTCGGCGAAGTAGTCCATGGCTCCATGGTGCAACGCGCCTCCGACAAAAGCGGCGGGTCATCGGTATGGAGGTGCGCAAAGCACAGAAAATTCCTGAATCATTTCTTTCCGGGTGCCTGGATGCCCCGGACCTCGGTCGGCAAACGCCGAGGTCCGGGGCATCGACATGCTCTTGGAGCGCCGTTTCGGGGCACTGAGAGGGTTGCTCGGGCGGTGGCGAGCTGACGGCCGCTCAGCTGCCGTAGCGACGTGCCAGCTTGCGGACCAGCAGACCACCGCCGCCGAGCACGCCCGCGCCGAACGGGGCCATGACGGTGCCCGTGCCGACGCCGGTCTGCGCCAGGGTGCCGCCGTGCGTGCCGGTCGGGCCGGTCGAGCCGTGCGTGCCACCCGTCGGGGGGACCTTGCCGGGAGCGCTCGGAGTGGCCGGCGCGCTCGGGGTCCACGGCGCCGTCGGCGTCGCCGGCGAGGACGGTGTGCTCGGCGCGGTCGGCGTCGTCGAGGTCGGCGTCGGCGTCGGGTGGCAGCCGCACGTCGGCGGGGCCAGGGTGCGCGGCGGACTCACCGGCGGGGAGGGCGGACGCACCGAGCCGCCGTTGGAGCAGGTGTTGTCGAACGCCGCGTCACCCACGCCGACACCGCTGGCGGAGTTGCCGCAGACGTTGAGCGGCGTGCTGATGGGCAGCTGGACGGTGTTCCCGGAGCCCAGGCCGGGCGAGCTGTGTGAGCCGCCGTGCGCGCTCGCGCCGTTCGAGCCGTGGCCGCCGCCGTTCGAGCACGTGTTGTCGAACGCCGCGTCACCCACGCCGACACCGCTGGCGGAGTTGCCGCAGATGTTGACGGGGACGTCGATCGGGGCCTGGACCAGGTTGCCCGAGACGGCGCCGGGTGAGTCCTTCGCCGCACCGTGCGCGCTCGACGCGTTCCCACCCGGCGCGCCCGCGTTGCCGCAGTGGTTCCCGGCCGCCGTGTCGAACGCGCCGATCACGTCGATGACGTTGCCGCAGACGTTGATCGGGGCGTCGACCGGGGCCTGGACCAGGTTGCCGGACAGCAGGCCGGGCGAGTGCGCGGCGCCGCCCTCGGCCGAGGCGTCGGCCTGGGCCACGCTCATGCCGACGCCGGTGAGCAGCAGCCCGCCGGTGGTCATGCCGAGCACGACGCGCCGTTTCGTCGAGTGGTGCATGATGCCTACCTCTGGATGGATGGGAGAGGGGCGCTGCCGCCCTTTATTGCTTTCATAAGACTGGAACGAGGTATGACGATCGGAGTTACTACGGCGCGGCAAGAATCCCGCTGGCGAGTGATTGACTGATCGTCATACAACCTTTGGCCACGCTCGGGTGTCCGCGCGCGATCCGGGGGAAAGACCGGGGCCCGGCCGCCGCATACGCGATGCGGCGGCCGGGCCCGGACGGCGCCGATGCGCCGGAGAGCGTGGATCAGTTCCAGCTCGTATTGCCGAAGGCGGAGTTCAGCAGGCCGATGACGGAGATGGTGTTGCCGGTGACGTTGACCGGGATGTGCAGCGGCGCCTGCACGTTGTTGCCGGACAGCAGCCCGGGGGAATCCGCGGCGAAGCCTTGGGCGGAGGTGTCGGCCATGGCCGCCCCCGCGCCGCCGACGACGAGGGCGCCGGTCACGCCGGCCAGCGCGGTGATCTTCTTGACGTTCATTGCACATCCTCCTTGGCGCGGCCGATCAGGCCGCGGCGCGTTACAGGGCGTGTGGCCGCCGTCGTGAGCCGCGTCCGGGGTTCGCATCCGACGCAGCTCGGGCCACGCCAGGAGAAACGAGGGCGGGCCGCTCCGAGGTACGCATCTGATCTGATCGTCCGCCTTAAAGGGTGAACGCATCATCATTCTGCCTGCCGCTGATCGGACCTCAGCTGACCGGTAATCAAAAAATCTTCGCTGCTCAATCGACATCCGGCCGTTTGCATGTGTGCCGCGCAATCGTCCGGGTACCTCTCCTAGACGAGCCCGCCACTCCTGCGTACGGATGGACGCCATGGTCCGCCAGCGCCGGTCGGGGCAGGTGCGCGGCGCGTCGCGGATCCTTCGTCGGGGAAAACCGGTAGCGTTGGCTGCGACACTCGATTGAGTGAATTGTGCTACCCGTCACAACAGCGGGTCTGCCGTGGAGAGAGGAGGCGTTCGATGGTTTCGAGCCGCAGGGCTACGGCCCCGCATCTGGTCCCGGTCGACGATGGCGAGCGGTGGTACGGGGAGGAGGCTGCCGGGGTCGGCCAGCGGATCGCCACCGTGCGGCCGCGCAGTTTCACCGACGCCAAGGTGATCGGTGAGTACTTCCGGGCCGGCGTTCCCGTCATCATGAATCTCGCCGATCTGGAGGAGTCCGACGCCAAGCGGATCGTCGACTTCGCCTCCGGTCTGATCTTCTCGCTACGCGGTGGAATAGAGCGTGTGGCGGCCCGGGTGTTCTTGTTGACCCCGGCCGGCCTGGAGATCGTGGACGGCGCGGACAACCCGTCGCAGGATCCCGGCTTTTTCAACCAGGGCTGATTCCCTCTCTCCTTGTCAGAACATTTCCTTCACCGTCCGACGGCCGTCTCCGCTCGCCCCTGCCCGGGCCGCGGCGGGACGGCCGTCGGCGTTCGTCCGGCCGTCAGCGCAGACCCGCCGGAAGCGGGACGGCCGGGTCGAGGTCCGGCGCCGGCACCGCTTCGCCGCGCACGGTGCGCACGGCGATCGAACCGGCCCAGTACGGGCTGCCCTCGAGATCGGCCTCGTCGTCGGCGACGTGGTCGCCGCGGTGCTTGAGCGAGACCGCTTCCAGATCCAGCGCGACGATGGCGGTCGCGGCCAGCTCCTTGGCCGTCGGCGGCCGCGAATCGGCGGTCCGGCCGAGGTAGAGCTTGTCCACCAGGGCGGCCATCGCGGCGTAGCGCTCGTCCTCGTCCTGCACCACCCGTGCCTCGCCGATGGCGACGACGCTGCGGTAGCCGAGTGAGTGGTGCATCCAGGAGCGCGCGAGCACGAGGGCGTCGAGCAGGGTCACGCTGATGCTGATCGGCTCGCCGTCCAGCAGCGCGAAGCGGCCGCCGGTGGATCCGTGCACGTAGACGGTCTCGCCCACGCGCGCGTGCAGGGTCGGCAGGTTCATCGGGCGTCCGTCGCGCAGAAAGGCGATGGTGCAGTGCAGCGCCTCGTCGAGGACGGCGTGCACGGCTTGTTTGTCATAGGCGGCGCGGTCGCGGTAACGCCTGGGCACAGTCAGTTCCGTCGGAACGTACGATGGCGTGGCTTGCGTCATGATTACGTCCTAGTACATAATGTCGATTGTGTCAGAACAATCTGCGTGGTGGGAACGCTACAAGCTCGCCGGGTCCGGGGCAAGCGAGATCGTCTTCGGCGTCGAGACGGCCGTGACGGCCGGCCTGCTCGCGCCCGGCGAATCCCTGCCGCCGGTGCGCGAACTGGCCGGGCATCTGCACGTCAACCCGAACACGGTCGCCTCCGCGTATCGCACCCTGCGCGACCGGGGCACGGTGGAGACGCGCGGCCGGGCCGGCACGCGCGTGCGCGAGCGGCCGGGCACCAGCAACCGGATGCGCTCGTACGAGCTGCCCGAGGGAGTGCGGGACCTGACGTCCGGCGAGCCGGCGCCGCGCCTGCTCCCACGGCTCAAGCCCCCGGCCAGCATCGACGTGTCCGGATACCGCTACGCCCCGGTCGAGCCGGACCTCGAGGAGCAGCTGCGGCGGCGGGTGGGCCGGCTCTTCGAGGGCGCGGGTACGGACGACACGGGCGGCGCGGCGGCGGGGGTGGGCGCGGACGCGGCTGAATCGGCCGAGTCGGCCGAGTTGCTCGGCACCTCCCGCATGCTCGCGGTCTTCGGCTCGCTCGACGGCATCGAGCGCCTGCTGGCCACGCACACCCGCCCCGGCGACAAGATCGCCGTGGAGGATCCGGCCTGGGGCAACATGCTCGACCTGGCCGCCGCGCGCGGGCTCACGGTCGTACCGATGCGCATGGACGACGAGGGCCCCGATCCGACCGATCTGCGAGCAGCGCTCGGGGCCGGCGTGAACGCGGTGGTGGTCACCACGCGGGCGCAGAATCCGTACGGCGCCGTCGTCTCGGCCCGCCGCGCGAGCGCGCTGCGCACGGTCCTCGCGACGCACCCGGAAGTGCTCACGATCGACGACGACCACGGGGCCGACCTCACGTCCGGCGTCCCACACCTGCTCTGCGGCGCGACGCGGCAGTGGGCTTATCTGTATTCGGCCTCGAAGGCGTACGGCCCGGACATGCGCATCGCCGCGCTGATAGGGGACGCCGACACGACCGACCGCGTCGCCGGGCAGCTCCGGCACAGCTCACGCCGCGTCCCCGGGGTGATGCAGCTGCTGTGGGCGCAGGCGCTGGCCGACCGAGGCAACGACGCGGTGCTGGCCGAGGCCGCGTCGGTCTACGCCGAGAATCGCAAGACGCTGATCAGTGAGCTGGCCGCGCGCGGGGTCGCGGCGCACGGTGAGAGCGGTCTGAGCGTGTGGATCCCGGTGCCGGACGAGACGGCCGCCGCCACCGGCCTGCTCGCGCGTGGCTGGGCAGTGGCGCCGGGCTCCTGGTACCGCGTGCGCAGCGGGCCGGGCATCCGCGTGACGGTGGCGACGATGCACCTGGAGGAGATGGCGGCGCTGGCCGAGGCGGTGGCCTCCACGCTGAACCGGGGGAAGGGGGTGCGGCCGGACGCGCGCGCGGCGGAGTCGGTCTGAGGGAAAGAGAAGGCCGGCGGGCGCCGGCGGACAGCTGGTGCGGATCACGGGAGTCCGGACGCGGTTGGATGGCGCGGTTGGATGGAGAGCGCGTCCTCGCGGGGCGCGTGTCCCTCCACCTCTTCTCCACCCGGGTCTCGAACTAGGGGTTGATCACTTCTGCCCAGGTCCGGGCCATAGTCGAAGACATGACCACTACGGACTGGATCCTCGACCTCGCGCTCATCCTCGTCGTGCTGCGGCAGATCCGGGAGAGCCGGATCGACACGATCTTCCTCATCGTCCCGCTCGCCCTGACCGGGTACGTCGCGCACAAGTACCTCACCCCGATCCCCACCGCCGGCAACGACCTCCTGCTCATCGGTGCGTTCGCCGCGATCGGCACGGTGCTCGGCGTCGCAGGTGGACTGACCACGCGGGTGCGGGTCGCGGAGGGGCACGCCTTCGTGCGGGCCGGGTTCGCCGCGGCTTCCCTGTGGGTGCTCGGCATGGGCGGGCGACTGGCCTTCGTGTACTGGACCGAGCACGGCGGCACGCGGACGCTGGGTCGGTTCAGCGAGCAGCACCACATCACCAGCGGGCAGGCGTGGGCCAGTGCCCTGATCCTGATGGTGCTCGCCGAGGTCGTCACCCGGATCGGCACGGTCCTGATCCGCGCCGAGGTGGCCAAGCGCGCCGTGCGCAACACCGGCTTCGGCGCAGGCAACGGCGCCGGCGCGCTGGGCGGCTCCGGCTCGGCAGCCGACCGGGCCCGCGTCGGAGTGTGACGCGGCGAGGTCGTGGGCGGCGTCGCCGACGCGGCGCGCCGAGCCTCCTGATAAGCGCAGCGAGCCACCTGGGCAGCACGGCGAACCAGCCGAGAAGCATCGAGACCGTGGCGAAGTTCCTCAGCGCGACGGTCTCGATGCTTCTCGGCTGTTGCCGCGTCAGATCGGACGATCAAGAGCCCTGATGGGTGAAGAAGCCGGGCGGTGCGACCGCGAAGGTCGCCCCACACCAGCCTCGCCATCGCCTACCGGACGGCCCAGCGGGATGACGCTCCACCGATAGCCGGCGGAGCGTCGCTCTACTGGATGACCGGCGGGACGACCCGCTGCGCGCCGCCCCAGAACTCGTCCTCGGTCAGGTACTTGGGCCGCTTGCCGCGCTCTTCTTCCTCGTCCTCGCCGGCGCTGCCGCGGCGGCCGCCCATCATGTTCACCTTGTTGCCCTCGCCGTCGGTGGCGTTCTCGAACGCCGACCGGACCGGGGAGAGCGAGGGACGCTCGCCCTCCTCCAGCTCGCCGTCGAAGTAGCGGCCGCGCGAGTACTTGGAGGACAGTTCCTCCTCGCTCTCGCCGCCCATGCCACGGCCGCCGCCCCCGCGGCCGCCGCCCATGCCCATCGCCTCGGGGTTCTCGACCTCTCCCTCGCCGATCACGCCGCCGCGGGAGGAGCGGCCGGTGCTCTCTTCCTCGTCCAGAACGCCGGCCCCCGAGCGCAGCTTCGTGCCGGTGCCCCGGCCGCCGGTGAGCTCGCCGTCGCTGAAGCCTTCCTCGTCGAACACGCCGGCCTTCGAGTTGAAGCGCCGGTTCTCCTCCTCCGGCGAGTCGACGGCCATGTTCCCGGTGGAGTTGTTCCCGCCGAGCTCGTCCGTGATCAATTCCGCGCCGCCACCGACCGGAGAGAGCTCCGGCTCGGGCTCGGTCGGGAACGGCTCGCCCTCGCCGGGCGGGGTGCCCACCGGCACCGGGATCGGGTCGGGGTTCAGCGAGGCGGTGACGGTCGGGGACGGGTTGCCGATGGTCGCGGTGGAGGTGCCGTTGCCGGGCGGCGGCACGAAGCCGGCCTCCACCGTCCCACCGCCGCCGCCGACCCGCTGGCCGTAGGCGCCGGCCTCCCCGTTGCCGGAGCTGCCGCCGGCCACGCCCGGGTCGTAGGTCCCGCCGGCCGAGCCGGGGTCGCCGCCGCCCGAGACGGCCAGGTGCATCTCGCCGGCGGACTGCTCGTACGAGCTCGAGAGCTTGTTCAGCGCGTTCGCCGTCTCGGTGCGCACGGCGGTGTTGTGCGTCTGCGCCACCTCCGAGGGCAGCGGGGTGCCGAAGAAGAAGTGGCTGGCCTCGTCGCCGACCGAGTTCGAGGGCACCGACTTCTCGCTCTGGATGCCCTTCATCGTGGTGACGAACTCGACCTGGGCGGCCTTCGCGTTCTGCAGCGGCGGCACCACGGCCTGGATGGTGTCGTGCGCTTGGACCGCGTGGTCGATCGAGGCCTGGAACGAGGTCTGCGCCTGGTCCGCGGCGTCTCCGGTCCAGGAGGCGGCCAGGTTGTTCTTCACGTTCTGCAGGGTCGCCTGGACCTTCTGCAGCTGCGCAGCCGCCTGCTGGTAGCTCTGGATCTGCTGGTCGAGCGCGTCGGTCTCCATGCTGTCCGCGACCTGCTTGGCCCAGGCCACGCCGCCGTTCGAGTCCACCGACTGCTGGTTGAAGCCGCCCATCCCCGTCTCCCGCTCAGATGTTCTTCTGCACCGAGAGCACGCTCACGTGCAGCTCGTCCTCGGTCCGGGCATAGATCTGGTGGGTCTTGGTGGCCCGGTCGTTCAGGTCGGTGATCTGCTGGTTGATGTCGGCGAGCAGGGCGACGACGGCGGCGTGGGCCGATCCGTGGGCGTTGTTGAGCGCGGTGATCGCCGGCACGGCCTGGTTGAGCGGGCCGAAGTTCGAGTCCTGCGTGCCGCCGTCGAAGCTGGCCTCTTTGTAGACGATCGAGCTGTAGTGGCCCTGGCCCAGGCTCGAGGCCGTGTTGTTCTGAAAGGTCACCGGATGCAGTGCGCTCGACGCGTCGTTGAACACGTCTTGCAGCAGCCCCTGCAGCGTGGCGCGAGCCTGCTCCAGTTCCTCGAGTTCGACCTTGAAACTCGTGCCCATGCGCTCGGCACCCCCAGTCATGTCCGTCCGTCGCGCCTTCGCGAGCCGGTTCCCCGCGGCCGCGCACACCGATTACCCATCGCAGCGTACCGACAAAGGGTGCCGGGTTGCCACTGTCCGGGGCGTCGAGGACGGGTTTGTTAGTAAACCGATAGGCTCGGCCGCGGCCAGCGCGTTCGCTGCGCGCCGAGCATGTTCGAGCTCGGATTCACCGGGGGCGCCGGGCGCGCCGCTCCGGCGGCGCCACCTGTCACGATCCCGTGCCGAATGCGGCATCGCGCTGGCGGCGGACCGTGGCACTCCGTAGGATCGAGCGCCACGGCCTTACCGGGACCGCCCTGGCCGCCGGAGTCCGTGCCGAGACCGGGGTGCAGGGATATGTCAGACCAGTGGGGCGCTCCGGCGTCGCAGCCGGACGGGTCCTGGCCGCCGCAGCCCACGCCCACCTCGCCGTATCCCCACGGGCCGTCGCAGCAGTATCCGTCGCAGCCGCCGGCGCCGGCCGCGCCCGCAGGGCCCTATGCCGCGGACCCTTACTCCGGCCAGTACTCCGCCCAGCACGCCGGTCCCTATGCGCAGCAGCAGCCCGCGTCGGGCCTGAACTGGGGGCCCGCCCAGGACCCGCAGCCGTCGTATGGTCAGACCGGCTACCCGACGCCGGACCCGTACGCCTCGTCCGCGTACGCGGCGCCGGCACCGCCGGCCGCGCCGGCGAACCCGATGGCGCAGCCCCAGCAGGCGCCGCCGCGCGCACCCCAGCACGCTCAGGCTCCGCAGGCCCAGCCGCAACCCCGACCGCGGCCTCAACCGCAGCCCGAGCCGCAGTACCAATATCAGCAGTCCGCGCAGTCCGCGTCGCACTACACGTCCGTCCCGCCGGCGCCCTCGGCCTACCCGCCCGAGACCTCGTACCCGTCGCAACCGGCCGAGTACGCGCAGCCATCCGAGTACTCACAGCCGGCCGAATACCCCCAGCCGGCCGCGTTCCCGCAGTCGGTGCCGTATCCGCAGGCGCCGGGCGGCCTGCCGATCGAGGCTCCCGCCGGTCAGAACGCCCGGCCGACCAACCCCTTCGCGGTCATCGGCGCGGTCACGTCCATCGTGCCCTTCGTCGGCCTGATCTTCTCGATCATCGGTCTGGGCAAGGCGAAGGTCATCGGCGGTATCGGCCGGGGCGTCGCCACCCTGGGCGTCGTGCTCTCCCTGATCTTCATACCGGGCTGGTCGGTCGCCGGATACCTTGTCTATAAGGCCGTCGACGCGGCCCCGACCGATCCCGCGTGCGTCACCGCGGAGGCCGACTACCTCTCCTCGAGCCGCACCCTCGACGCCGACGCGGCGGCCATGGCCAAGACCACCTACGGCACTCGGCAGTTCACCAACGCCGTCAAGACCTACGAGTCCGACTTCCAGGTGCTCATCGAGAAGCTTGAAGCGGACTCCGGCCGGGCCGAAAGCGCCGACGTCCACACCGCGATCACGTCGCTGACGGCTGATCTGCAGCAGCTCAAGACCGTGATGGGCGACCTCGCCTCCGGCGACTTCACCTCGGCGAGCCGTCTCGGCGACATCTCCACGCTCAGCGACAAGATGTTCACCGACTACGAGCACACCCAGAACGTGTGCGCCGGCCACGCCGGCTGACCCTGTGGCCCAGGCCTCAGGCCGGGCGACCCGCCAGGCCGTGCTGGTAGGCGAAGCGCACGGCCTGGGCGCGGTCTCGGGCCCCGGTCTTCGCGAACACGTGGTTGACGTGCGTCTTCACCGTCGCCTCGGAGACGAACAGCTCGCGCGCGATCTCCAGATTCGACTTCCCGGCCGCGATCAGCTGCAGCACCTCGACCTCCCGCGCAGTCAGGCCGTTCGGCGGCGCGGCGGGAGCGTCCTCGGGGCCGGCCGGCCGGTTGTTCACGGATGCGTCGGGGGACGCCGCGGCTGAGCCCGTCAGCGCGGCGATCAGCTTGCGCTGCACCGCCTCATCGAGCACGGACTGGCCGTTCGCGGCAGCCTGCACGGCCCGCGCGATCTGCACGCGGTCCGCATCCTTGGTCAGGTAGCCGAGTGCACCGGCCCGCAGAGCGCCCTGGATCGAACTGTCGTCGGCGTACGTCGTGAGCACGACCACGCGCGTGCCCGGATGCTCGGCGGTGAGCCGCTCGGTCGCGGCGATGCCGTCCATTCCCGGCATATGAAGGTCCATCAGGACCACGTCCGGATTGTGCTCGACCACCAACTGCAACGCCTGCGCACCGTCCCGGGCCTGGCCGACCACCTCTATCCCGGGCGTCAGATCGAGGAGCGTCGCCAGTCCCTCGCGCACCGCCGCCTGATCGTCCGCCACCAGCACCCGAATCGACTCGCCCGCCATACTGAGAGGATATCCGCGGCGGCGATCGTGGGCCCTATCCGTGCAGACGCAGCGTCACTCGCCAACCCGCCTCGGCGCCGGCGCCCTCGCCCGGTCCCGCATCGGTCGACGTCGAGCCCGTCGAGGCCGGACCGGCCTCCAACGTCCCGCCGATCAGCTCGGCCCGCTCCTTGAGCCCGGACAAGCCGTACCCGCCACCGGATTCGGCCAGCGCAGTCGGCGGAGAGGTCGGGGCGCCGTTGGACACGGACAGCTCCAACTCGCCGTCGCCGTAGACCAGGCGGATCCACACCAGGGCACCCGGCGCGTGCTTGCGCACGTTCGTCAACGACTCCTGCGCGGCCCGATAGACAGTCAGGCCCGCGTCGGCGGCCAGCGGCCGTGGCAGGCCGCTGATCTTGACCTCCGCGTGCGCGCCGGTGTCGCCCTCGTAGGCGTCGGCCAGCGCGTGCAGCAGCTCCGGCAGCGGCGGGGCGTCCTCGCGCAACGCGGCGATGGCCCGCCTGGTCTCGATCAGCCCTTCCCGGGCGATGCGGCGCGACTTGGCGACATAGTCGTGCGCCTTGGCCACGCCGGCGTCGCCGCCCGCCTCGAGCAGCGCGTCCGCCGCTTCGAGCTGGACCGTCAACGCGGCGAGCGAGTGCGCCAGCACGTCGTGGATCTCGCGCGCGATCCGGCTGCGCTCGGCCAGCGCCGCGGCGTGCGCCTCCTCGTGGTTGGCGCGCTCCGTCTCCACCAGCAGCTGCTCCGCGCTCTCCGCGCGCAGGATGTACGAGCGCCGGCCGACGCCCAGCCCGTACATGCCCACGAGCATGCACGCGTAGCCCAGGCCGGTGGTGGTGAACTGGTGCCAGCCCTGCGAGGCCGCGCTCAGTAGCAGCACGAGCTCGAACCAGCCGACCACCACTGCCGCGCGCAGGGCCGACCAGCGCACCGAGATGACGACGCTCGCCATCGCCGGGAACACCGGGCTCACCCCGACGTTGTCGGTCAGTATCCCGGTCAGCAGCGCTCCGCCGGTGCCCACCGTCAGCAGGCCGATCATCGCGAGGTACGGGCTCAGCCGCCAGGGGATGCCCCAGCCGAGCACCCACAGGGCCCAGCCGAGCACGCTGACCGCGCTCACGATCCCGGCCAGCAGCCCTGCGCCCTGCCAGCCGTCGTGGCCCACGTCGTTGAACTGGATCAGTGCCAGCAGCAGCAGGACTACGAACCGCGAGGTGACCTGGGCCGGCCGGCGCTCGGTCGACGGGCCGGCCGGCGACCCGGGCGCGGGGGGAAGCATCGACTCGGCCGCGTTCAGCGCATGCCGACGCCCCAGCAGTTCACGTAGGAGCACGACCCGTCCACCCGCCATCACCCGAAAGTTTCGCCCCCATGCGCCTACCATACCGGCCCGTGTCCAGTGCCAGGACGGCTGCTGACGCGGCGGAAGTCATGTTCCGAGACTAAGGCGGCCCCCGGCCCGCGGGATCCACCCGAGGGTGGAGACGGGGTGGATGTCAGTCGGACGGCAACCCGGGGCCGCTCGGGCCCGAGCCGCCGCGCCGCCAGGGCAGCTGCGGCGGCGCCAGGAAGCCCTCGACCCGGGCGTAGGCCAAGCCGATCCGGGGCAGGTCGGCCGAGCGCGCGTAGAGCACGAACCGCGGCTCCCAGATCGGGCGGTACTTCGCGTTGGCGCGGTAGAGCGACTCGATCTGCCACCAGCGGGAGAAGAACAGCAGCACACTGCGCCACAGCCGCAGCACCGGTCCGGCGCCGAGCTTCGAGCCGCGCTCGAACACCGCCCGGAACATGGCGAAGTTGAGCGACACGCGCGCCACGCCGTACTCGTCCGCGCGCTGGAGCAGTTCGATCACCATGAACTCGACCAGGCCGTTGTCGCTGTCCTTGTCCCGGCGCATCAGATCGAGCGAGAGCCCGTCCATGCCCCACGGCACGTAGGAGAGCAGGGCGCGCATCCGGCCGTCCGGATCGAAGCACTCGATCATCATGCACTCGCCGTCGGCCGGGTCGCCCAGCCGGTTGAGCGCCATGGAGAACCCGCGCTCGGGCTGGCCGTAGCGCCAGTGGTCGGCCGCGGTGCCCAGAGCCGACATCTCCTCCGGCGGGATGTCCTTGTGCCGGCGGATCCGCGCGGTGTACCCGGCGCGCTTGACCTTGTTCACGGCCTGCCGGACCGTGCGCATCGCCCGGCCGTCCAAGGTGAACTCGGGTACCTCCACGATCGCCTCGTCGCCGAGTTCGAGCGCCGTCAGCCCGTGCCGGGCGTAGATCTCGCCGGCCTGCTCGCTCGCGCCCGCCACGGCCGGGGACCAGGCGTGCTCGGCGGCCTCGCGCAGCCACAGTTCGATCGCGCCCGGCCACGCCTCCGGGTCGCCGAGCGGATCGCCCGAGGCCAGCGAGACCCCGCCGACCGCGCGGTAGGCGATCGCCGCCTTGCCGCTGGGCGAGAAGATCACCGACTTGTCCCGGCGCAGCGCGAAGTAGCCCAGGGAATCCGGCTCGGGCTCGCGGGCGAGCAGTTCGCGCAGCCGCTCCTCGTCCTGCTCGCTGCGTCGCACCTGGCCGCGGGGCGAACGGAACAGGGCGTAGACCACGGTGAGAAAGAGCACCAGGCTCATCACGTTGATCAGCAGGTCGAGCCAGTGCGGGCTGTTGATGCCGAGCCCGGAGACGTCCTGCTTGTCCACCGTCCCGAGCCGCAGCAGCACGTACTCGATCCGGTCCGCCAACCCGCTGTCGCCGACCGTGCCGAACCAAGTCAGCATCGCCGTGCCGACGGCCGTGGCCACGGCCGCGCCGATGACGAGCACCGCGAGGGCGGTCTTAGGGTTCGAGTCCTCGCCCTTGGCGTAGAAGTCCTTCCGGGCCCACACCAGGCACAGCAGCAGCGCCACGGTCACGGCCGCGGCGACCCAGTTCATCCAGTGCGCCCGGTACCCGTATTCGCTCAGCCAGTACACGTCGGCGAGGCTGGTGAAGGCGACGAGCAGGATCGTGCAGACCCAGGCGACGTGCTTGCGCCGGCGCAGAGTGACGGCCAGGAACGCGGCGAGGGCGGCCGAGACCAGGCTCGCGGTGAGCAGGAACGGGGTGAAGAAGAAGCCGCCGTAGCCGCCGTCGTGCTCGTGCCGGTGCACCTCGCGGCCGACGCTGAAGGAGATCACGGCGACGAGGTCGAAGAGCACGACCAGGCGGAGATACCAGACCGCGATCTTGCCGGGCAGGCTCAGTGGCCCCGGACCCCGGTTCGCCTCGGCGAACGTCGTCGTCGTGCCCGCTGCCATGCGCTGTCGTCCGCCTCGCTTCCCGGTCCGGCCCCTGAGACTATCGTGCTCCATCCCGGGCGGATCGCAGTGACCGGCGCGCCTCGAGGGCCCGGCGGGCAGCACGACGCTGACAACCGTTGTCATTATCATATCTCAAGGTACTGTCACTCCTTCGGGTACACTCGCGCGTATGGCAGAGGGGCACGAGGATCACCACGGGCACGACGATCACGGCGCGCACCGCGGCGGCGACCGCTCCGAGCCCGGCCGGCGAGGCCGCGGCGGCCACTCCGGCCACGACCACGGCGCGGCGGTGACCGCGCACACCGACCGGCGCTATCTGATGTGGGCGCTCGGCCTGATCCTCGCCTACATGGCGGTCGAGGTGGCCTTCGGCATCACGGCCAGTTCGCTGGCGCTGATCTCCGACGCCGGCCACATGCTCACCGACGCCTTCTCGCTGGTGCTGGCGATCGTGGCGATGCGCCTCGCCGCGCGGCCCGCCTACGGCCGGTGGACCTTCGGGTTCAAGCGGGCCGAGATCCTCTCCGCCCAGGCCAACGGCATCACCCTGCTCGTGCTGGTCGGCGTGTTCTGCTACGAGGCGGTGACCCGGCTGATCAACCCGCCGCCGGTGGACGGCGGGCTGGTGCTCGCCACCGCGGTGGCCGGCATCGGGGTCAACGCCGCGGCGGCGCTGCTGATCAGCCGGGCGAACCGGGACAGCCTGAACGTCGAGGGCGCCTTCCAGCACATCCTCAACGACGCCTGGGCCTTCATCGCCACCGCCATCTCCGGCCTGATCGTGCTGCTCACCGGATTCGACCGGGCGGACGCGCTGGCCTCGCTGGTGGTGGCCGGGCTGATGGCGCGGGCCGGCTACGGGCTGGTGCGCGAATCCTGGAAGATCTTCCTGGAGGCCGCGCCGGAGGGCGTCGACCCGGCCGCGGTGGCCGGCGGGATGCGCGCGCTCGACGGCGTCGTGCAGGTGCACGACCTGCACGTGTGGACCATCACCTCGGGCTTCCCGGCGCTCTCCGCGCACGTGCTCGTCTCCCCGGGCCACGACTGCCACGGCGTCCGGCTCGAGCTCGAGGCGCTGGTGCGCAAGGAGTACGGGATCGAACACACCACCCTCCAGGTCGAGCACGCGGCCTCCGACATACTCACCATCGGCCGCGGGGCCCTGGACGCCGGCCCCCGCCGGGAGGGCCACTGCTCGTGACCGACGGCGCGCCGGGAGTGGCCGTGCGGGGCGGCCCAATCCGTGTCAAGAGGGTGGAATTCGACGCCGATGTTCCTGGTCGATAACGGAATGGTAACTGTCACGCCCTGGTCTTGCCCGGATGGGGATCATTGGGGGAAAGTCGCTTCACCGGCCTTGGCACGAGTTGTCCAGATTCGCCGGTCGAGTGCCTTGCGCAGCACGAGGACTTCCGGACCACGAGGCGGTTCCGGCGGAGACGCCGGCCGGCCGAGGGAGGCGCGTACGTGATCGAGTTCCCCGAGGAGCCGCGCGCGTCCTCGTCCGGGTCCCACGGGTCCGGCCGCGCGGCCCAGCCCGCCACCGAGGCCGAGCTCTGGCTGCGCCGCGAACTGGCCTTCCTGCACCGGGTGGAGCGGCGCATCCTGCGCCGGGCCCACTGGCGCCGGGAGGCCTGGCGGCTGGTCGCCGTCGGGTCCATACTCGCGGTATTCGCGCTCTGCTGGTACCTGGCCGCGGCCGCCACCGGCAGCCCGACGAACAGCGCCTGCCCGAGCAAGGCGGCCACGACCGCGGCCGCGCACAGTTCCACCGACCAAGGCTCCACGCACCCGTCCGGTCCGACATCGAACACGAAGGCCGCCCCGGGCACCGCAGCATCCTGCGGTTCCTAGTTCCAGGCCTGACGCACGTTCCGCTCCGGCCGCGGGCACCCGCCCGCGGTTCCGCAGGGTTCTGCCGGTCCGGCGGCGGGCGGCGAGTTGCTCCGTACGGGTGTCCGCGGGGCCTTGTCGTCACTCTTACGGGCGCCTGACAGGACTAGCGGCCCTCGCGTAAGGTCATCGAGGTATCGAGAAGAGCTTGTACGAGGCATGATGCGCACGGTGCCCGGCTAGACTGACCCCGGCCGAGCACACCGGTTCCGGGCCCGAGGGCGTCGAAGGCCGGAGCCGGCACTCGGGCACCGAGAGCACCGCCGAGCACGAAAACCGCATCACATCACAACTTCAACCAACCGAATCAGGGTAGACGTATCAGGCACCGTGGTGCTGACAGCGACGTCACCGACGGTATGGCAAGGCCGCTGGGGAAGGCGAACCTCGTCCGTACGCCGTGGAGTAGACGCTGTTGCTATCTAAGGAGCCCGACGTGCCCACCCGTGTCACTCGTGGAGTGCTGTACATCCACTCGGCGCCCCGCGCACTGTGCCCGCACGTCGAGTGGGCGGTCGCCGGGGTACTCGGCGTGCGCGTGAGCCTGGACTGGACCCGGCAACCCGCCTCGCCGGCGCTCTGGCGCTCCGAGCTGTCCTGGGAGTCCCAGCCCGGCACCGCCACCCGGCTGACCTCCGCCCTGCGCGGCTGGGAGCAGCTGCGCTTCGAGGTCACCGAGGAGCCCTCGCAGGGCGCCGAGGGGGAACGTTACTCCTCCACGCCCGAACTCGGGGTGTTCCACGCGGTGACGGGCGTGCACGGGGACATCATGATCACCGAGGACCGGCTGCGCACCGCCATGCTGCACGCCACCCGGGGCGCGGATCTGCTGGAGGAGCTGAGCGCGCTGCTCGGCCGGCCCTGGGACGACGAGCTCGAGCCCTTCCGCTGCGCGGGCGACGGCGCGCCGGTGCGCTGGCTGCACCAGGTCGGCTGAGCATCCGGGCCGCGCCGTCCTGGCGGCGGTCCGCGGCCGTTCTCGCCGCTACTTCGCCTTCACGGCCATCCGCTGGCCGCGCTCGGCCAGGGTCTGCGCCGCCGCCGGGGACAGGCCGATGCGCTCGCCGAGCTCGGCGAAGGTGAGCCGGTCGAACCGGCGCGGATCGGTCAGCTCGGCCGCCGCCAGCGCCTGGTACGCGGCGGCACGCTCGGCCGCCGCCTTGAACGCCTCGGTCAGCTTGGTCGCCCGCTCGAGCAGCTCGGCGGGATCGGCCAGATCCTCCAGTCCGAAGAACCTGGCCCGATCGGCTTCCGGCACGGCAGGGTCGAACAGCAAGGGGACCGGGCTGGATTTGGGCTGCTGCTTCACTCGTCCACAGTCTCACGGGTGAGCGGTCCCGTTCAACGACGGCGGTGGGAACGCTCCGCACGGGTGGCCGCCGTTGCAGATGCAACAACCTGCCGGTGCTCCGCGGCCGCGGGTGAAGCGGACGGCCCGGCCGTGGCCTGCTCGGCCCGCTCCTTGCTCCGCGCCCGCTCCGACCTGCTCCGAGACGGCGCCAAACCCGCTCGAACCCGCGCGTCGGTGCTTTCCCGCGCAGGTCGCTCCCGCAGTGCTCCCGAAACTCCAGACACCCGCGGCTCAACTGGCCCGCAGCAGCCGGCGGACCAGCCCCGGCACCTCCTGCGGACCCTCCAGCATCAGATCGGCCAGGTCGCCCAGCGGATCGCCCTCCGTGTTCGCCACGGCCACCCGCACCGCGGTGAACTGCGGAGCCCGCTCGGCCCGCTCGGACAGCGCCTCGAAGCCGGGACGATCGCCCAGGTCGTCGCCGAAGAACCAGGCGCCGGCCAGCTCCGGCAGCCGCGTCAGCGCGTCGCGCACCACGGCACCCTTGTCCCGCTGCACCGGCGGCTTGAGCTCCACCACCATCCGGCCGCGCTGCACCTTCAGCCCGTGCTCGCGCGCGTACTGCTCGACCCACTCCTCGGCGGCCTCGGCCAGGTCGGGCGAGTTGCGGTAGTGCACCGCGCAGGAAAGCCCCTTGTCCTCGATCAGCGCACCCGGCAGCGCCCGCTTCGCCTCCTCCACCGCCACGCCCATCACCTCGCGGTAGGGCGCCGCCTCGGGCAGCGTGTGCACGGTGGCCCCGCCGTCCGGCGAGAACTCCAGGCCGTACAGGCCGTGCAGCTCCGGCCCCTCGCCGCTCGCGCCGGCCTCGGACGACGCGCCGACCTGCCGGGCCAGGAACGCCACCGGCCGGGCCGAGACCACGGCGCAGTAGCCGCAGTGCGCGGCCAGCTCCCGCAGCGCCTCGGGCGCGTCCGGCACCGGCCCGACCTTCTCCGGATCCGGCCCGATGGCGCTGAGCGTGCCGTCGAAGTCGAAGAAGAACGCGGTGCGGCGCAGCTGTTCCCTGTTCATCAGACCCCTCATGCTGCGTGCGGAAACACGGCTGGATGCAGCCGGGTCAACGGTATACGGGGGAGCGGCGGGTGCGTGCCCCCGGCACGCCGGGCCCGGACCTACTATCGGCCTATCAGCCCGCG
This sequence comes from Actinospica robiniae DSM 44927, assembly GCF_000504285.1. NCBI lineage: Bacteria > Bacillati > Actinomycetota > Actinomycetes > Catenulisporales > Actinospicaceae > Actinospica > Actinospica robiniae. The sequence continues at coordinate 7,329,899 of NZ_KI632511.1, forward strand.
TCGGCGCCGACCTGACGGACCGCCGGCTCCTCGGCCGCGGGCTTCGGCAGCGTCCGCAGCAGCCCCTGCGCCACCGGGTTGCGGATCAGCCGGGCCGGCGAGGTGCGGCCCCGGCAGAAGTCCGCGAACATCCGCCAGGCCACCGGAATGCGCGTCACCACCCGGTGGAAGAACGCCGGGTGCCGCTCGAACAGCGCCAGCATGGACCGGCCCGCCTGCATCTCCGGGCCCAGCAGATGCTCCACCGCCGCGGTGTACCCGGCGTCGGCCGACCCGCCGTCCTGCCCGACCCGGGCCCGCCGGGCCAGCTCCGCCGCGCTGTGCCCGGCCAGCGCCCCCGACCGCAGCGCGAACGAGATGCCCTCGCGCGTCCACGGCTCGAGCAGGCCCGCGGCGTCCCCGGCCACCAGCACCCGGCCCCGGCTGAGCGGCGAACCGGCCTCCCGGCACCGGGTCAGGTGGCCCGAGTCCGAGACGGTCGGGAAGCTCTCGAGCCCGAGCCGCTTGATGAAGTCGCGGTAGTACTTGCGCGTCCCCTCGCCCTCGCCGCGCGCGGATATCACCCCGACCGTGAGCACGTCGCCCTTCGGGAACACCCAGCCGTACGAGCCCGGCAGCGGCCCCCAGTCCACCAGCACCCGGTGCGCCCACTCCCCGGCCACCGCCGGCGGCACCTGGATCTCGGCCTCCAGCCCCAGATCGACCTGCTCGCAGCGCACGCCGACGTAGCGCCCGATCCGGCTGGCCGACCCGTCCGCGCCCACCACCGCGCGCGCCCGCACCGACGTGCCGTCAGCCAGGTTCAACGTCACCGGTCCGGTCGATGAAGGTTGGTCCACCATGCTGACGGAGGCACCCGTCCGCAGCACCGCCCCGGCGTCCACCGCGGCCTTCGCCAGAGCCAGGTCGAACTCCGCCCGGTTCACCAGCACCAGCAGGTCCCCGGCCTTGTCCCGGCGGGTGCGCTCCTTGGCGCCGTCGTGGGTGAAGGTGATCGCGTCGATCCGCTGGCGCACCGGGACGTCGAAGCCCTCCGGCAGCGCGCGGCGGGAGTAGCCGATCAGGCCGCCGCCGCAGGTCTTGTAGCGCGGCAGCTCCGCCTTCTCCAGCAGCAGCACCCGCCCGGCTCCGGCCTCGGCGGCGCTGCGCGCGGCGTTGGCGCCGGCGGGCCCGGCGCCCACCACCACCACGTCCCACAGGTCCGATTCCGCCGTCTCGCTGAGGTCTTTCGGAGCTTCGATCACGGGTGAAGGGTAATCGGCGTTCGGCGGGGTGCGCAGCTTGACGACGCAGGGTCGGTTAAGGTCACCGAATGTGACGCTGACCCGGGCGGCCGCGGGCGTGCGGCACTACGTGAGCCGCGCCCCGGCGACGTTCATCTGGCTGGTGGTCCTGACCATCACCACGTACATCATCAGCCGCTTCCACCCCGCCTTCCGCGACCACTTCCTGCGCCAGCGCTCCACCAACCTGCACGAGCTCGGCCGCAACCCGATCAGGGTCCTGGTGAGCAGCGCGATGTGGATCGACGGCGGCGGCCTGTGGATCTACTACCTCCTCTACAACCTCTTCCACGTCCCGGTGGAGCGGATCCTGGGCACCGGACGCTGGCTGGTGGTGGTCATCTCGGCGCACGTGGGCGCGACGTACCTGAGCGAGGGCGTCGTCTACTGGGAGGTGAGCCACGGCTACATGTCCTCGCGCGCGATCTTCACCCTCGACGTGGGCGTCAGCTACGCCCTCGCCGGATCCGCCGCGGTGCTCGCCTTCCTGATGGCGAAGCCGTGGTGCTATCTGTACGGCGGGATGCTGCTCGCCTTCTACGCGTACAACCTGATCACCGGCGACACGTTCACCGACCTCGGCCACTTCACCGCGGTGCTGATCGGCTTCTCCTGCTACCCGCTGACCCGGATCACCGACTACCGCTGGGACCCGATCGCCGTCTACCGGTCACTGCGCGCCCGAGCAGCGGCGAAGCTCTCGCAGTAACAGGCTTGTGGGGTCCCGTACCCTTTCCGCATGAGCCCCCGTTCCACGAGCCGAAGTGTCGGCGTCAGCCTCGGCGTCGCGTCCTCGACCTGCTTCAGCGCCTCCGGCACCTTCGCCAAGGCGTTGACGGACGCAGGCTTCAGCCCGCTCGAAGCGGTGTGGATGCGGGTGCTCGGCGCCTGCGCGCTCCTCGTCGTGGCCACGCTCGTGCTGCGCGGGCCCGCGGCGTTCACCCGGATGTGGCGGGACCGCACGGTCGGACGCGCGGTGGTCACGTTCGGACTCGTCGTCGTGGCATCGTGTCAGGGCCTGTACTTCGTCGCGGCGAGCCGGCTGCCGGTGGGCATAGCGATCCTGCTCGAGTTCACCGGCCCGGTCCTGGTGGTGTGTTACCTGCGCCTGATCCGCCGTCAGCACGTACGCCCCGCCGCGTTCGCCGGCATCGGCCTGGCAATGGTCGGCCTATGTTGCGTTGTCCAGATCTGGACCGGCATGCAGCTCGACGCGGTAGGCCTCGCCTGCGGCCTAGGCGCGGCCGCGGGCAACGCCACGTACTTCGTCATACTCGACAAACTCACCGGCACCGTGGACGCACTCACACTCACGTCGGGCGGCATGGTGGTCGGAACGGTGGCGCTCGCGCCCCTGGCCACCCCGTGGGACGCGCCCTGGCACCTGCTCGGAGGCACGGTGGACATCGGCAGCAACCACGTCGCCGGCTGGCTCGTGGTCGCGCTGCTCATACTGGTGAGCACGGTGATCGCCTACGTCATCGGCGGCATGGCCGTCCAGCGCCTCTCCGCCCCCGTGGCCGCGGGCGTGTCCTACGTCGAGCCCGTCAGCGCCTGCATCCTCGCCTGGATCCTCCTCGGCGAGCGCCTCGACGCCGTCCAGATCATCGGCGGCCTCGTCGTCCTCACCGGCGCCTACATCGCCCAGAGCGCCGCCCAGCCCAGGGTTGGCGAGGTGCTCATGCCCGACGCCCTCATCCCCACCCCCGCCGAATCCCCGCGCAGCGGAGCGAAGTGACGTAGCGCGGGGGATCGGGAGTCCAGAGGGCGGAGCCCTTTGGTGTGAGGGGCGCGGGGGCCATGCCCCCCGACCAGCACGGCGTGGGTGGGCGCTACTGGGTTCGAACCAGTGACATCCGCCTTGTAAGGGCGGCGCTCTACCGCTGAGCTAAGCGCCCGGAACGGCCCGTCGGGGCCGGTGCAGTGCCCCAGTGTAGCGGCACGGGTGTGGGGCCTGGCCACGCCACTTTCCCGGTTGTCCGGGATGTGGACGGCCGGCCGGCTAAATCCGGACTTTCCCCGGCCCGGGCGCCCAGTGCAGGCCCCAGCCGTAGGCGGCGTCGATCTCGCTCTGGTAGCCGGGGAAGAACTTGCTCTCGGTGCGCAGGGCGAACTCGGCGCCGCCGCGCTGGATCATCACCGCGGCGCAGCTCCTGGCCTTGCTGGTGCTCTGGCGGTCCAGGTTCAGGCTCAGCGCGGGACCGCTGCTGGGGTAGAGGGTCAGGGTCGCGCCGACCTTGGTCAGGTCGTCGGAGCCGCCGGCCAGCAGGACGAAGATCAGCACGCGCTGGAAGTGGCCGCTGTGGTCCATGTTGACGAACAGGTTCTCGCCGGTGGACGAGCCGGTGCGGTCGTCCCGGTCGAGGCGGATGTAGGGCGGGCGGGCGAAGTCGCCGTTGCGCTGGCCGGCGGCCTGGACGACGCCGCGCTGGCCGTCGGTGAACTGGTAGAGGCAGCCGAGGTCGAGGTCCACCTTCGGGCCGGCCGCGCCGCCGGCGCCCATCGCCGGCTCGATCCGGCGGCGGAACGGACGGCCGCGGCCGCCGGCCTCCTCGGGGCCGCTCCAGCGCAGGTTGACCCGCAGCGTGCCGCTGGCCGCGCCGATGCGCGAGAGCGGGATGTCGCCGACCGCGGCGTTCAGACCCAGCCGGTTGAACGGCGCCTGGCCGCCGCTGTTCCAGTCGATCCCGGACACGGGCCCCCACCTTCGCCACTCGGCCGCTCGGCTCCGGGCCCGCACGGGCCCAGGCACAGTATGCCCGCCGCGGACGCCCGGGACGCCTCGCGCGTGGCGTACGCGGGCGCGTGGGGGGCGTGCGGAAAGGAAGTACGGCGGCTCCGGATCTGCCGGAGCCGCCGTGGATGAGCCTTCTCTCGCCTTCGCTACGCGGCCAGGCCGGTCAGCGCCTCGCGGTACGCGGACAACGGCCTGGCCTCGCTGATCGGATTGACCAGGGACCAGCGCAACACGCCGTCCGGGTCGATCAGGAAGCTGCCGCGCCCGGCGCAGCCGCGGGACTCGTCGAACACGCCGTAGCTACGCGCGACCGCGCCGTGCGGCCAGAAGTCGGAGAGCAGCGGGAAGCCGAAGCCCTCCTGGTCCGCGTAGCCGCGCAGGGCGTGCATCGGGTCGCAGGAGACGGCCACCAACCGCACCCGCTCCCCGTCGAACTCCGCTCCGGCATCCCGCAGCGCCGCCAGCTCGCTGCCGCACACCCCGGAGAAGGCGAACGGGTAGAACACCACCAGCGTCGACCGGCCGTCCGGCGCCTTGCCGCCGACCTCGGTCTCCGCTCCGTGCTGGTCCTTGAGCGCGAATCGCGGTGCCGGCCGACCCGCCGGCAAGCTCACCGCTTGCCCACCTTGGCCTTGGGCGCGACCAGCCGGGTACCGGCCCAGTCCCTCCCGGCCGAGACCGAGCTGGTCTGGGTCAGCCCCGCGGTGGGCGCGGCCTCGCCGATGTCGCTCGGTTCGATATGGCCGGGCCGCCCCGCCTTGGGGGTGAGCAGCCAGATGTGGCCGCCGTCGGCGAGCGCGGTCAAGGCGTCGACCAAGACGTCCACCAGGTCGCCGTCGTCCTCGCGGTACCAGAGCAGAACGGCGTCGGCGACGTCCTCGTAGTCCTCGTCGAAGAGCTCGCCGCCGGTGACCGCCTCGATCTCGGAGCGCAGCTCCTCGTCGCAGTCCTCGTCGTAGCCGATCTCCTGGACCACCTGACCGTCGGTGAACCCGAGGCGGCGGGCCGCCTGGTGCTCACCGTCGGTCTCCGCGCGGTCCGCGGTGGCGCTCACGAAGGTGTTCCTCCCCGTCTGGGTGCCGGGCGTCGCGTCCTGCGCGGCCCGGATGCTGTTTTCATCCACGCGGCTAGTCCACACGGGCAACGCCCAGGACGCAAGTACCCCGCACCCGTTGCGCTCACAATGCGGCTCACCAACCCGGCCTGGTGTGGATCCGGCGGGCCGAGTTCGCCACCTGCGGGCCCGACGGCGCGGGGGTGAGGACCGGGGCGGGGACGGGGTTCGGCGGGGCCGCGACCGCGGCCGCCGGATGTTCGATCACCGCGTCCGGACCCGGGTAGAGCAGCTTCGTGCTCCCGTCGCGGAACTGGACCAGATAGGGCGGCGCGCCGTCGCTGCCGCGCACTTCGAGGATCTTGCCGAGCTGTTCCGTGGTGCCCAGGTGGTTGGTGTGGATGTGGAGGGTGTCGCCGATCACTGCACGCATGTGAGCCGCCTCTCGCGCGCTTTGGTTCCGATACTTGTGCCCCGGTGGTGCGGGCTCATGCCGTTCGCCGCGTCCGTTCACTCCAGTGTCGGGGCAGCGGCCGGGGGGCGCGCGCTGCGCGCAGTGACCGAGTGGTCACCACCCGCGCGCGACCCTTCCTCCTGGAATACAGCGCAACCGGGCCATTGCCAACACTTCGGCGCCGATCGGTCCAAAGCCCGCGCTCGGGCGGCGGTTCCGCCGAGGAATACGAGGACGTCCGACAATCGGACTCGACGCGCCCCGAAGCGGCCATTCGGAGTGGCATGTGACCCGATAAGGGTCGGTTACCCCCCGGTAGAGATGACGAGGGGAGCTCGTCCGTACGACCATGGGGAGGAACGAGGTACCGAACAGTAGGACGCACGCGGCGGCCCGAACCGCCGACCCGCGCGCTTCGCGATCACTTCTAAGGACGAACGTGGCTAGCGGACGAGAGCGCTTCTCGATCATCAGTGACGGCCTGCCGAGCCAGCTGCCGGACATCGACCCGGCCGAGACCGGCGAGTGGATCGACTCCCTGGACGCGGTCGTCAACGAACAGGGGCGCCAGCGGGCCCGCTACCTGATGCTGCGCATGCTCGAGCGCGCCCGCGAGCACCAGGTGGGCGTCCCGGGCCTGCGCTCGACCGACTACATCAACACGATCGCGCCCGAGCGCGAGCCGTGGTTCCCGGGCGACGAGGACATCGAGCGCCGCATCCGCGCGTACATCCGGTGGAACGCGGCCATCATGGTCTCCCGGGCGAACCGGCCGGGCATGGGCGTGGGCGGGCACATCGCCACCTACGCCTCGGCCGCCTCGCTCTACGAGGTCGGCTTCAACCACTTCTTCCGCGGCAAGGACCACGGCGAGGCGGGCGACCAGGTCTACTTCCAGGGCCACGCCGCGCCGGGCATCTACTCCCGCGCCTACCTCGAGGGCCGGCTCACCGAGGCGCACCTCGACGGCTTCCGGCAGGAGCACAGCCACACCCCGGGCCTGCCGTCCTACCCGCACCCGCGGCTGATGCCGGGCTTCTGGGAGTTCCCGACCGTGTCGATGGGCCTCGGCCCGATCAGCGCGATCTACCAGGCCCGGTTCAACAAGTACCTGTACAACCGCGGCCTGTCCGACACCTCCCGCTCGCACGTGTGGGCCTTCCTCGGCGACGGCGAGACGGACGAGCCCGAGTCGCTCGGCGCCCTGTCCATCGCGGCGCGCGAGGAGCTGGACAACCTCACCTTCGTGATCAACTGCAACCTGCAGCGCCTCGACGGTCCGGTACGCGGCAACGGCAAGATCATCCAGGAGCTCGAGTCCACCTTCCGCGGCGCGGGCTGGAACGTGATCAAGGTCATCTGGGGCCGCGACTGGGACAACCTGCTGGCCCAGGACGTCGACGGCGCGCTGGTGAACAAGATGAACACCACCCCGGACGGCCAGTTCCAGACCTACTCGGTGGAGTCCGGCGCGTACATCCGGGAGAACTTCTTCGGCGGCGACGCGCGGCTGCGCAAGATGGTCGCCGGGATGAGCGACGAGGAGCTGCGCCACCTCTCCCGCGGCGGCCACGACTACCGCAAGGTGTACGCGGCGTTCAAGGCGGCCCGCGAGCACGTGGGCCAGCCCACCGTGATCCTCGCCCACACCATCAAGGGATGGACGCTGGGCAAGGACTTCGAGGGCCGCAACGCCACGCACCAGATGAAGAAGCTGACCAAGGCGGAGCTCAAGGAGTTCCGCGACCGGCTGCACCTGCCGATCACCGACGAGCAGCTCGCCGCCGACCTGCCGCCGTACTTCCACCCGGGCGCCGACTCGGAGGAGCTGCAGTACCTCAAGGAGCGGCGCGCGGCCCTCGGCGGCTACCTGCCCACCCGCCAGGTGCGGCCCAAGGCGCTCAAGCTGCCGGGCGACGCGGTCTACGCGGACCTGAAGAAGGGCTCGGGCAAGCAGTCGGTGGCCACCACCATGGCCTTCGTGCGGCTGCTCAAGGACCTGATGAAGGACAAGGAGATCGGCGCCCACTTCGTGCCGATCATCCCGGACGAGGCGCGCACCTTCGGCATGGACTCGCTCTTCCCGACGGCGAAGATCTACTCGCCGCACGGGCAGACCTACGAGGCCGTGGACCGCGAGCTGCTGCTGTCCTACAAGGAGTCGAAGCAGGGCCAGATCCTGCACGAGGGCATCAGCGAGGCCGGCGCCACCGCGTCGCTGGTCGCGGCCGGCACCTCGTACGCGACGCACGGCGTGCAGATGATCCCGATCTACATCTTCTACTCGATGTTCGGGTTCCAGCGCACCGGCGACCAGTTCTGGCAGTTCGCCGACCAGATGGGCCGCGGCTTCGTGCTCGGCGCGACGGCCGGGCGCACCACGCTGGCCGGTGAGGGCCTGCAGCACGCGGACGGCCACTCGCACCTGATCGCCTCGACCAACCCGGCCGTGGTGGCCTACGACCCGGCGTTCGGGTTCGAGATCAGCCACATCGTGCAGGAGGGCCTGCGCCGGATGTACGGCTCCTCGGCCGAGCACCCGCACGGCGAGGACGTGTTCTACTACGTCACGGTCTACAACGAGCCGGGCGTGCAGCCCGCCGAGCCGGCCGGGATCGACGTGGACGGCCTGCTCAAGGGCCTCTACCGGTTCCAGGCGGCGCCGGAGGGCCCGGCCGACCGGCCGCGCGCCCAGCTGCTCGCCTCCGGTGTGGGCCTGCCCTGGATCCTCAAGGCGCAGCAGCTGCTGGCCGACGACTGGGGCGTGTCCGCGGACGTCTGGTCGGCCACGTCGTGGACCGAGCTGCGGCGCGAGGCGCTGGCGGTGGACGAGCACAACTTCCTGCACCCGGAGGAGCCGGCGCGCACCCCGTACGTCACCGAGATCCTCGGCGCCACCGATGGCCCGGTCGTCGCGGTGTCCGACTTCATGCGCGCGGTGCCGGACCAGATCGCCCAGTGGGTGCCCGGGGACTACACCTCGCTCGGTGCGGACGGCTTCGGCTTCGCCGACACCCGCGGCGCGGCCCGGCGCTTCTTCCACATCGACGCCGAGTCCGTGGTCGTGGCCACCCTCGCCCAGCTCGCCAAGCGCGGCGAGGTCAAGCGGGACGCGGTGGCCGAGGCGATCAACCGCTACCAGCTGCACGACGTGAAGGCGGCCGGCGCCGGCCCGACCGGCGGCGACGCCTGATCCACGGCTCTTCGAGCGCACCCCGCCGCGGGTGACGGGTTCCCCTCACGGACCCGTCGCCCGCGGCGTTCGCGTTCTCCCACCATCGGGTCGTGCTCAGTGCATGCAGGTACCAGACGTTCCGCACGTGGCGGGCCGGTGAACTCCGGTGTGCATCCACGGGTTCTTTGAATGTCAGGATCGTGATGCCGGCTGCGCGAATCAGGGCACACCGAGCCAGAAGCGGACACGACACGTGACGCGCGGCTCTGATGTCAGACGTCTGTTGACTGATGCGGGAGGTCCCGCCATCCTGGCTGGATGCTCGACATCCGACTGATCGAGGGCTTGGCGCTCGCGGTCCTCCTACCCTTGTGTTTCAGCCGGATCCGCGGCTCCGACTGGGCCTCGGCGGCACTGGCCGCGGCCTACGCGAGCTATACCGTGCTCCCGATATACGCGCGCTGGCAGGCCTGGGTCGCCGTGTGCATGTCAGCGTTCTGCGCACCGGTTGTCCGTCGGCTGCTGGTGTCCAGGGGTTCGGCCCGGACCGCAGAACATCAGGGCACTGAGGAACCCGGTCCGAGCCGGCGGGAGCGGGCGGCGGCGGCCGCGGCCGGGGTCGGCCGCTCGGTGGTCTTCGCGCTGCCTGCCGCGTTCGCCGCGCTGACCTTGGGCGCCACCCCGCTGTGGCGCTCGCTCGGGCGCGCGCTGGAGAACGACCGGCTCGCGGTCACCGTCAACGGCGCCGCTGCCGCGCTCTTCCTCGGCGGCCTGGCCACCGGCGTGGTGCTGCGCCGCTTCTCCAGCGTCACCACCGGCCGCGCGCAGGCCGTGCTGGGCGGCGGGACGCTGTTGGGCTGGCTCGAACGCACGCTCTACTTCGCCTTCCTGCTGGCCGGGCAGCCGACGGCGGCCGCGTTCGCGCTCACCGCGAAGTCCGCGGCCCGCTTCCCGGCGCTGCAGCGCGACGAGGAGGGCCTGGCCGAGTACTACCTGATCGGCAGCCTCAGCTCCTTGGTGATCGCCGTGGTCTCCGCCCTGCTCACAAGGCTGGCGCTCGGGATGGCAGCCGTTTAGTCGGCTTTTGCAGCATGATGTATGCATGGTTCTTTCCGACCACGTGCTCATCCGACTGTTGGCGGAGCTTCGACTACCTCCGAGTGACTATGTCGTCACAGGGAGCGGACCTCTGCTCGCATACGGGTTGAAGACAACCGTCCACGATCTGGACCTGGTGGCCCGCGGAGAGGCCTGGCGCCGCGCCACCGAGCAGGGCCGGGTCACCTTCGCCGCCTCCGGCCTGGGCCTTCGCGTCGAGTTGTTCGAGGGCCGTATCGAAGTGTTCGACCATTGGCTGGCCGGATTCACCGACGTGGACGCGATGATCGACGCCGCCGTGCGCGTCGAGGGCATCCCATTCATGTCACTCGCCGACACCCTGCGCTGGAAGCGCGGCCTCGGCCGGGCGAAAGATCTGCCCGACATCGCGCTGCTCGAGCACAGCCTGGCCGTCGCGGCCGGCTGACCTGCCCGATCGCCGCGCCGCGCTAGAGATCGAACTGCATGGAGATGTTCGTCTCCCGGAAGCCGAGTGAGGTGTAGAGCTCCCTCGCGGCCGTGTTGTGGCCGAACACGTGCAGGCCGACGCTCGCGGTGCCGTGCTCGCGGGCCCAGTGGAACGAGGCCCGCATCATCGCGCGGCCGTAGCCGCGCCGGCGCTCCTGCTCGTCCACGACGATGTTGAAGACGAAGGTCTCCATCGCCTCGGCCCGGTGGCGCAGCATCAGGAAGAGCGAACCCACCCGCCGGCCGGTCGCGGCGTCGCGGACGGTGTAGAGATACGAACCCTGAGTCTGCAGGCCGTCCGGAAGGGCAAGCAGGTACTCGCCTTTGGCGTAGTCCAGCGCCGTCTCCGGCGTGCATTTTCCGGTTCTGATGTGGTGGGCCGCCTGCTCCCGCACCGCCCACACGACGAAGTGCGCGAACTCGTCCTGTGACATGGGGTCCAGCACGATCGCGGGGGAGTCCATGGCCGAGAGTCTACGCAGCCGGCGGATCCCGGCCGTGGGCTTCACGACGGTGCTAACGACGCGGCGGGAGCCCTCGGCATGAGACGGACGTCACGTTCCGGAGCGGCGGCGTCGGCGGGTCGGCGCGCGCAGGAGTCGCGGGCGCCACCCGCGGCGTCGAGGCGGTCGGCGGATCTGCGAAAGTAGAGCCGTGGACACCTCGCAAGCGCATGCGCAGCCGGATCTCGGCGACGAACAGCCCGGTCGGGAGAGTCGGGAGAACCGGGTAGCGATGGTGCGTCGGCTGGAGAAGGCCACCGGTTCGCTGGCCGCCGCGGCGATCGCGCGGATGGAGGAGAAGTTCGCCTGGTACCGCAACATGCCGCCGGAGAACCGGTCCTGGGTGGGCCTGGTCGCGCAGGCCGGCATCGCCGCGTTCACCGAGTGGTTCCGCCACCCCGACCAGCGCGCCGCCGTGTCCGCCGACGTCTTCGGCACCGCGCCGCGGGAGCTGACCCGGGCGGTCACCCTGCAGCAGACCGTGCAGATGGTGCGCACGACGATAGAGGTGGTCGAGGACCGGATCGACGCGCTCGCCGAGTCGCCCGAGGAGAGCCGGATCCTGCGCGAGGGCATGCTGCGCTACTCCCGCGAGATCGCCTTCGCCACCGCGCAGATCTACGCGCAGACCGCGGAGCTGCGCGGCGCCTGGGACGCCCGGCTCGAAGCGCTGATCGTGGACGCGGTGCTGCGCGGCGAGGAGGACGACGCGCTGCTCTCCCGCGCCTCGACGCTGGGCTGGGCCGCGCACACCGACATCACCGTCATGGTCGGGCTCGCCCCGGACGACGACCCGGAGGCGGTGGTCGACGGCATGCACCGGGCCGGGCGGCACAAGCCCGTCTCCGGCTACGAGGGTCCGGGCCTGTCCGTGCTGGCCGGGGTCCAGGGCGACCGGCTGATCGCGATCGTGGGCGGGGTCACCGGGGATCCGGTCAGCACGCTGCGGGCGCTGGCCGGGCAGTTCGCCCCGGGGCCGGTGGTGATAGGCCCGGTGGTGGCCGAGCTGACCGCCGCGTCCCACTCGGCCGAAGCGGCGCTCTCCGGTCTGCGCGCCGCGGTCGCCTGGCCGGACGCGCCCCGGCCGGTGCTCGCCGACGACCTGTTGCCCGAACGGGCCATCGCCGGGGACGAACTGGCCCGGGTGGTGCTGCTGGAGGAGATCTACAGGCCGCTCTCGGAGGCCGGCTCGGCCCTGCTCGAGACGCTCTCGGTCTACCTGGAGCAGGCGGCCAGCCTGGAAGCGGCCGCGCGCATCCTGTTCGTTCACCCGAACACCGTCCGCTACCGGCTCCGACGCGTGACCGACATCACAGGCTTGACGCCATCTCAGGCCCGCAGCGCCTTCACCCTGCAGATCGCGCTGGTCCTCGGCCGGCTCGCGGAATCCGGCAAACCGGTATAGGGGCCTTGTAGGGGTTCCACAAATACTGACCTGAGATCTTCGTGTCCGTCGTGGGGGCCCCACAGCGCGCTCGCGAGGCATGGTGGAAGGGTGCTCGCGTCAGCTGCTTCCGGTCGGGGAAGGCGACGGCGCGGTCGCACCACCGGAGCTTTCTTCACCCGCTCACGAGAAAGTTACTTGGGTGCTCGTACTCGTTGCTCCCGGGCAGGGGGCGCAGACCCCCGGATTCCTCACGCCCTGGCTTGAACTGCCCGGCGTCGCCGACCGGCTGACCTGGTGGTCCGCCGTCGCCGACCTCGACCTGGTGCACTACGGCACCGAAGCCGACGCCGACACCATCCGCGACACCGCGATCGCGCAGCCGCTGCTGGTCGCCTCCGGCCTGGCCGCCGCGCTCGCCCTGTTCCCGCACCCCGGCGAGGCCTTCGGCCTGGTCGGCGCCGTGGCCGGACACTCGGTCGGCGAGCTCACCGCGGCGGCGGGCACCGGTGCGATCACCGCCGAGTCCGCGATGGCGCTGGTCCGCGAGCGCGGCCGGGCCATGGCAGCGGCCGCCGCGGCCACCGCCACCTCGATGACCGCGGTCCTCGGCGGCGACCCGGACGAGGTGCTGGCCAAGATCGCCGAGCACGGGCTGACCCCCGCCAACAACAACGGCCCCGGCCAGATCGTGGCGGCCGGCACGGTCGAGCAGCTCGAGGCGTTCAAGGCGGACCCCCCGGCCAAGGCGCGGCTGGTCCCGCTCTCGGTGGCCGGCGCGTTCCACACCGAGCACATGGCCCCGGCGGTCGAGCGCATGGCGCAGCTGGCCAAGGGCGTGACCGCGCACGACCCGCGGGTGCGCTACCTCTCCAACCGGGACGGGCAGGTGGTGCACTCCGGCCGCGAACTGCTCGACCGGATCGTGCGCCAGATCGCCAACCCGGTGCGCTGGGACCTGTGCATGGACACCATGCGCGAGCTCGGCGTCACCGGCATCCTCGAGGTGCCGCCGGCCGGCACCCTCAGCGGCATCGCCAAGCGGGCCCTGAAGGGCGTGGAGACCTTCGCGCTCAAGACCCCGGACCAGCTCGACGAGGCCCGCGCCTTCGTGCAGCGGCATGCCGAGCAGACGCCCAACGCGATGGACGCGGCGCCGACCTGGCGGCTGGTGGTCGCGCCGTTCTCCGGCACGGTCCAGCGCGGCACGGCCGTCGAGGGCAGCGTCCTGGAGCCGGGCGAGCACCTGGGCCTGGTCGTCTCGCGGCACGAGGAGCGCAAGCTCGTCGCGGAGCACGGCGGTACGGTGCTGGAGTGGCTCGTCGAGGACGGCGACCCGGTCTCCCCGGGCCAGCCCCTCGTCCGCATCCATCCGCGACCCGAGGCCTTCGTGTGACGACGAGGCCCCTCGTCCGCTTCCCCTCCCCGTTCGTGACTGCCGAGGTCTTCAGCTGATGCCGGTTCAGATTCAGTCCCCCACGGGCGCTCCCCACGCCCGCATCCTCGGGGTGGGCGGCTACCGCCCGTCCCGCGTCGTCACCAACGAGCAGATCTGCCAGGTGATCGACTCCACCGACGAGTGGATCACCACCCGCACCGGGATCAGGGAGCGGCGGTGGGCGACGGCCGAGGAGACCGTCGCCATGATGTCGGTCAGCGCCGCGGGCAAGGCCCTGGCCGCGGCCGGGATCGAGGCCGAGCAGATCGGCCTGGTCATCATCTCCACGGTCACGCACCTGGCGCAGACCCCTTCGCTGGCCGCGATGGTGGCCAACGAGCTCGGCGCCCTGAACGCCGCCGCCTTCGACATCTCGGCCGCCTGCGCCGGCTTCTGCCACGGCCTGGCGCTGGCCCAGGACGCGGTGCGCGGCGGTTCGGCCGAGCACGTGCTGGTGATCGGGGTCGAGCGGCTGTCCGACCTGACCGACATGAACGACCGCTCCACCGCGTTCATCTTCGGCGACGGCGCGGGCGCGGCCGTGGTCGGGCCGTCCGATACCCCGGCCATCGGCCCGGTGGTGTGGGGCGCCGACGGCGCCCAGTACGAGGCGATCGGCCAGACCTTCGACTGGGACGCGCTGCGCGAGCAGCCCGAGCTCGGCTTCCCGGCGCTGCGGATGAGCGGCCAGCAGGTCTTCCGCTGGGCCTCGTACCAGATGGTGCCGGTGGCCAAGACGGCCCTGGAGCGGGCCGGGATCACCGCCGACGACCTCGACGCGTTCATCCCGCACCAGGCCAACATGCGCATCACGGACGCGATGATCAAGGCGCTCAAGCTGCCCGAGCACGTCCCGGTCGCGCGCGACATCGCCCGCACCGGCAACACCTCGGCCGCCTCGATCCCGTTGGCCATGGAGCGGATGCTGGAGGAGGGCGAGGCCCCGCACGACGGCGTCGCGCTGCTCATCGGCTTCGGCGCCGGCCTGGTGTACGCGGCTCAGGTCGTCGTGCTTCCCTAGCCGTCCACTGGCGGCACACACGCTGAATGTAGGCTTTCCCAGTCCCTCTGGCCGCGACCGCACGGTAACGGCCGACACCCCGCAGCAACACAGGTTAGGAGCCAGGTCATGGCCACGCAGGAAGAGATCCTCCAGGGGCTCGCCGAGATCGTCAACGAGGTCGCGGGCATCGACGTCGAGGACGTTCAGTCGGACAAGTCCTTCACCGAGGACCTCGACGTCGACTCGCTGACCATGGTCGAAGTCGTCGTCGCGGCCGAGGAGAAGTTCGGCGTCAAGATTCCGGACGAGGAGGTCAAGAACCTCTCGACCGTCGGCGACGCCGTCAGCTACATCCAGTCCCACCAGGGCTGACCCGTACCACCCGCGCGCAGCCGCCGTGGCCGCCCGGCGCAGCCCGGGCCGGCCGGGCGGCTGCGCCGGAGCCGTTCCGGCGCAGGACCGAGCCGGCATCGACGAGTAGATAGGTAAGAGCGTGAACAAGACCGTGGTCGTCACCGGCCTCGGAGCGACGACGCCCCTGGGCGGGGACGTCGCGTCCACCTGGGAGTCGTTGCTGGCCGGGGATTCCGGCATCGTCCCGCTGACCGAGCAGTGGGCGGCCGAGCTCCCGGTGCGGATGGCGGGCCGGGTCAAGGTCGAGCCGTCCGAGGTGATGAAGCCGGTCGAGCGCCGCCGCCTCGACCGCTCCGCCCAGTTCGCCCTGACCGCGGCGCGGGAGGCCTGGCAGGACGCGGGCCTCGCCGGCGTCGAGGTGGACCACGAGCGGCTCGGCGCGGTGGTCGGCTCCGGCATCGGCGGGGTGACCACGCTGCTGGACAACTACGATCTGCTGCTGGCCAAGGGCGCCCGCGGGGTCAGCCCGCGCGCGGTGCCGATGCTCATGCCCAACAGCCCGGCCGCGTACGTGGGCCTGGAGTTCGGCGCGCGGGCCGGCGTGCACACCCCGGTCTCGGCCTGTGCCACCGGTTCCGAGGCCATCGGCTACGCCATGAACATGATCCGCACCGGCCGCGCCGACATCGTGGTGTGCGGCGGCACCGAGGCGGCGATCCACCCGCTGCCGATCTCCGCGTTCGCCAACATGATGGCGATGTCGAAGAACAACGAGGACCCCAAGGGCGCCTCGCGGCCCTACGACAAGGGACGCGACGGCTTCGTCCTCGGCGAGGGCGCGGGCATCCTGGTGCTCGAGTCCGCCGAGCACGCCGCCGCCCGCGGTGCCCGCGTGTACGCCGAGATCGCCGGCGTGGGCATGTCCGCCGACTCGCACGACATCGCGCAGCCGGACCCCAGCGGCGAGGGCATCGCGGCCGCGATCCGCAAGGCGGTCGAGGACGCCGGCATCGCCCCGGCCCAGATCGTGCACCTGAACGCGCACGCCACCTCCACTCCGCTGGGCGACACCGGCGAACTCAGGGCCCTGCGGATGGCGCTGGGCGAGGACGCCGAGCACATCGCCATCTCGGCCACCAAGTCGATGACCGGGCACCTGCTCGGCGGCGCGGGCGGCATCGAGACGGTGTTCGCGGTCAAGGCCGTGCACGATCTCGTGGCCCCGCCGACGATCAACATCGTCGAGCTCGATGAAGAGGCCGACCTCGACATCGTCCGGGACGAGCCGCGCAAGCTGCCGGCCGAGACCTCCGCCGGGCCGATCGTGGCGCTGAACAACTCCTTCGGCTTCGGCGGCCACAACGTCGTGCTCGCGGTGCGCCGCGCGTAAGAGTCCGGCCCGGTCTGGGAGGATCGCCGGATGACCGCCACCGAGACCGCTCCATCCGCCGCCCCGGCCCGCGAGGACGATCCGCGCGGGCCGCGCGCGCGGCTGGCCCGGCTCTTCGACGGCGGCGCCTTCGAGCTGCTCACCCCGCTCGACGACGCCGGCTTCGCCGCCGCGGCCGGCCGGGTCGAGGGCGCGCGGGCGGTCGCCTACGCGTCCGACCCGACCGTCCAGGGCGGGGCGATGGGCTCGGCGGGCTGCAAGGCCATCCTGGCGGCCTACGAGCGCGCGCTGGACGAGCAGGTGCCGGTGATCGGTCTGCTGCACTCCGGCGGCGCACGGCTGGCCGAGGGCGTGCTCTCGCTGCACGCGGTCGGCGAGGTGTTCGCCGCCATGACCCGGGCCTCGGGCAAGGTGCCGCAGATCTCGGTGGTGCTCGGCCCGGCGGCGGGCGGCGCGGCCTACGGCCCGGCGCTGACCGACCTGGTCGTGATGGGACCGGCCGGCCGGGTGTTCGTCACCGGCCCGGACGTGGTCCGCTCGGTCACCGGCGAGGCCGTGGACATGGACCGGCTCGGCGGCCCCGAGCCGCACGGACGCCGCTCCGGCGTCGTGCACGTGATCGCCCCGACCGACGACGCCGCGTTCGCCGAGGCCCGCCGGCTTGCCTCGTTGCTCGGCGCCCAGGGCGAGCTGGACTTGGTCGCGGTGGAGAACCGCGATCTGGCCGGACTGCTGCCCGAGTCGCCCAAGCGCGCCTACGACGTGCATCCGCTGGTCGACGGGATTCTGGACGGCCCGGGCGTCGAGCTGCATCCGCGCTGGGCGCCCAACATCGTCACCAAGCTCGGCCGTTTCGGCGGCCGCACCGTCGGGGTGATCGCGAACAACCCGCTGCGCCTCGGCGGCTGCCTGGACTCGGCCTCGGCCGAGAAGGCGGCGAGGTTCGTGCGCATGTGCGACGCGTTCGGAGTGCCGCTGGTGGTGCTGGTGGACGTGCCCGGCTACCTGCCGGGCGTCGGCCAGGAGTGGGACGGCGTGGTGCGCCGCGGAGCGAAGCTGCTGCACGCCTTCGCCGAGGCCGTGGTCCCGAGGGTGACCCTGGTCACGCGCAAGGCCTACGGGGGCGCCTACATCGCCATGAACTCCCGCGCCCTCGGCGCCACCCGCGTGTTCGCGTGGCCGGGCGCGCAGGTCGCGGTCATGGGTGCGGTCGCCGCGGTGCGGGTGCTGCACCGGCGCAAGCTCTCCGAGGTGCCCGAGGACCTGCGTCCGCAGGTCGAGCTGGAGCTCGCGGCCGAGCACGAGATCATCGCCGGCGGCCTGGAGAAGGCGCGCGAGATCGGCGTGGTGGACGAGGTGGTCGATCCGGCCGCCACCCGCCGGGCGCTGGCCGCCGCCCTCGCCGCGGCACCGCAGCGGCGCGGCCTGCACGGCAACATCCCGCTGTAGCACGGGCGATCCGACCCGCACTTCGGCCTGGAAGAGGGCTGACTGCACGTCAGACGCGGGCAGTGGTCACGATTTCGCTTCCGCCGCGGGCGGGCGCGCGGTCGTGGCCGTTTCGCGTTTACCGTCCCACCACCACGTAAATCCGCGAAACAGTGGACGGGGGGTAGCGTCTAGGGGTCACAATCGGGTAAAGACTCTAGGAGGAAGGATCAAGCCGGGAGGCTTTTCGGCTCCGGGTGCGGCTGCCGCACCCCCGCCGTCCGCCGCGAGGGAGGGATACGTCATGTGGGTCGGGTACCGGTCGGTGTTCGGCGTCGACTGGAAGGAGGCAGGGCACGGCGCGCAGATCGGCGCTGACCGCATGGCCGCCTGGCTGCGGGCGGAGGGTTTCGAAGAACCCTTCGACTCCGTGCCGGGCCGCTACAAGGTCGGCGGCGGTGCCGTACTGACGGTGACCGAGGGAATGGCGCCAGGGCGCTTCAAAGCCGTGCGGTATCGGCTTAAAGAGGCCCCCCGGGCCGGTGTGCACTGGTATACCTCGCTGACCTCCGTGTCGCTCTCCCGAAGGCCCGACAAGGAACTCAAGGAGAGCGGTTACTTCCTGATCGAGGTCAGCGCCCGGGCCGAGGACGGCGTCGGCGCGATCGACGAGCGCGTGCGCACCCCCGACCTGACCGGCCTGGTCCTCGACGCGGTCACCGCCTTCGACGGCCCGGCCCGGCTGACCACCTCGCCCCAGGTGCTCGCCGTGCGCGACATCGACGAGCTGATCACGGTGCTGTGCGACCCGGGCCGGCGGCTGCCGGCCATCGTCGCGGTGCCGGGGGAGGGCGAGGACCTGGAGCCTTGGCGATTGAGATTCACCGAGGCCACCCGCTACTTACCTGGAATCGCCTCGCTCTACCTGCTGGAGGAGGAAGCCGGGCGAAAACTCAACGGGGACTTCGAATACCACTGGACCATGGCCGCGCTGCGCACCTTCAAACCGGGCGTGGACCCGGCCAGCCGCGAGGACGCCGAGCGGCACCGGGTGCTCAAGGGCGAGCGGCTCGAGCACGAGATGGACGCGGTGCAGGCGATCCTGACCCACCGGATCAGAGCCGAGGCCGCCGCCGCGCCCCTGCCGCGCCCGCTCGACGACGTCGCCGACGTGCTCTACGAGGCCGGCGAGGCCCAGCGCGCGGACGCGGCCCGGCTGCGCCGCACCTTCATGGAGATGGGCGTGGAGCCGGTGCGCCCGGCCTCCGACGAGCGCGACGCGCACCTGGAGGCCGAGCCGAGCCCGTTCGACCTGCTGGCCGACTCCTTCGGCGACTACCCCAACCTGCTGATCACCGCCGAGGCCGGCCCGATGGGCGTGCTCGACCGGCACAAGGACGCCACCACCTTCGCCGGCAAGGCCCGCGAGGCGCTGGCCGCGCTCGACTCGTACGCCGCGCAGCGCCGCTCCGGCAACTGGGAGGGCGGCGGATTCCGGCGCTACTGCGAGGATTCCCGCCACGGCGGCCGGATCTACCCGGCCACCCAGGTCGCCTCGCTGGAGTCGGACACGGTCCGGCAGGACCCGCGGCTGGCCGAGCAGCGCAGATTCCGGGTGCCCCGGCAGATCGACCCCACCGGCTACGCCGAGTTCTGGGCACATGTGAAGATCGGCAACTCCGGGCAGACGGCTCCGCGGCTGCACTACTACGACGACACCTCCGGGCCCACCGGGGCTGTCGTCGTCGGCTATATCGGCCCGCATCTTCGCAATACCCGATCAAGCTGACGTCGGGTACTGTGACCCTCGACCCAAAGTAACGGCCGGTGTACGCCGTCGGCCCGACCTAGGCGAGGTGGACGGCATGGCGGCGCCTCCGCGCGCGGACGCGTTCGACGATCCCACGGTGCCGCACCCGGCCCGCCGGTACAACTACTGGCTCGGCGGCCGGGAGAACTACCGGGTGGATCGCGCGTCCGGCGACGCGGTCGCGGCGGCCATGCCCTCGGTGCGCGTCGGCATCCAGGAGAACCGGGCGTTCCTGCGCCGGGCCGTGCGCTTCATGATCGGCGAGGGGATAAGGCAGCTGATCGACATCGGCCCCGGCATCCCGGCGCCGGACTGCTCGCACGAGGTGGCCCAGGCCCTCGCCCCGGAGACCAGGGTGCTCTACGTCGACAACGACCCCATCGTGATCGCCTACTCCCGCGCCCTGCTGCGCAGCGCCGCGCTGCCGGAGCTCGACGAGGAGACCGGCGAACCCGTCGACGGCTCCGTCGCCGAGGCGGATCTGGAGCAGGTGGCTCAGGACGGCCGCGGCCTGATCGGCCACGTCTTATCAGATCTCTGCGACCCAGAGCGGATACTCGGCAACGCCGAACTGCGCGCCGTCATCGACTTCGACCAGCCGGTGGGCCTGCTGCTGGTGGCCGTCGCGCACTTCTGCATCGAGGACGAGAGGGTCTACGAGGCGGTGAGCCGGCTCATCGACGTGCTCCCGCAGGGCAGCCTAGTCGCGTTCAGCCACGCCTCCACGGACTACCTGGACCCGCGCACCAAGGGCCGAGTCGACGCGGCGAACCGCGACCACAACTCACCCTTCGCGTTCCGCTACAGCTTCGAGATCGCGCGCTTCGCCGCCGGCCTCGACATCCTCGACCCCGGTGTCGTGCCCATCTCCATCTGGCGCGCCGAAGACGAGCCGCAGCCCCGGCCCACGGCCGCCGACACGGGCATCGCCTGCTGGGTCGGGCGGCGGCCCTAACGCTCCTGCGCGTCGAGGAGTTCGTCCCAGTGCTCGACGGTCCAGGCACAGGCGGCGGCTAAGGGTTCGAGCATGCTGCGGCCGAGCGGGGTGAGCGCGTACTCGACGGCGCGGGCGGGCTCCGTCTGGACGCTGCGGGTGATGAAGCCGTCCTGCTCGAGTTTGCGCAGCGACCGGGTGAGCACCTTCGGGGTCACGCGGGCGAGTGGCACCCGCAGTTCGCAGTAGCGGCGCGGCCCGTCCTGAAGGCAGCGGATGATCAGGGCCGACCACTTGTCGCCGAAGCGGAACGGCACCAGGGACGAAGGGCACAGCTCGTCGAACAGATCGGGCGGGAGGGCGGCGGGCTTCTGGATCATGGCGCTCCTGCTGGGTGACCTGGGCGGTATCCCGGAGGAAACCAGGCGTCTGACTACTGTGCCAAGCAGTACTCGACGAAAGGTATTCCGAATGAGCAGCGGGCAGAGCGGCAAGGCGATCGTGGTCTTCGGCGCGGGCGGCCGGGCCGGGCGGGCGGCGGTGGGGGAGGGACGGCGGCGGGGGTATCAGGTCACGGCGGTGGTCCGCGATCCGGGCAGGCACCCGGGGCTCGGCGACTCCGGGGCGCGGGTGGTCGCGGGCGACGTCACGGATCCAGCCCGCGTCGCCGCCCTCGCCGCCGGGCACGACGCGGCGATCCATGCGGCGGCCGTCTACGGCGAGGGCACCGATCCGGACGCGTTCTTCACCTCGGCCGCGCACGCCCTGGTCGAGGGGCTGAGCTCGGCCGAGGTGCCCAGGCTCGTCGCGATCGGGCTGTCCACGCTCGTGCCGGGCGGCGACGGGGTGCGGCCGGTGGACGCCGCCTCGTTCCCGGCGGAGTACCGGCCCTTCAGCCTGGCGCACGCCGCGGGTTTGGAGGTCCTGCGGGAACATGCGGACGGGCGGGCCCTGGACTGGGTCTGCCTCGCCCCGGCCGGCGACTTCGACCATGACGCAGGGCGCTCCGGCCGGTACGTCATCCGCGCGCACGGCGATCCGGCGGCCCGGATCTCCTACCCGGACTTCGCCATAGCGCTGCTCGACCAGATCGACGCGGCCGCCGGGAATCGGAGCCTCGTGGCCGTCAGCCGCGACTAGCCGACCTGGTTCCAGCCCGTGATGACCCGGATCTCGTGTTCGAAGCCGAGCCGGGAGACCGAGGCGGTGTCCAGCTTGAGCCGGCTGCCGTGGACCGGCGGCTGCTCGATCCAGCGCGCGGACAGGATGCGCAGCAGGTGGCCGTGCGCGACCAGCACCACGTCGCCCTCGGCGGCGAGCGGGAGCACCCGGGCGATCACGCGGTCGCAGCGCTCGCCCACCTGCTCCACCGTCTCGCCGGGGAAGCCGGCCGGGCCGCCGGGCACGACCCCGTCGCGCCACAGGAACCAGCCGGGGCGCTGCGTCTGGATCTGGGCGGAGGTGATGCCCTCGTAGCCGCCGTAGTCCCATTCCCACAGGTCCGGGTCGGTGCCGTCCGGCTCCAGGCCGGCCAGCTTGGCGGTCTCCACGGCCCGCTGCGCCGGGCTGGTCCAGCACGGCGTGCCGGCCGGCAGCTCGCCCAGCAGGGCGCCGGCGGCCTTGGCCTGCCGGCGCCCCTCATCGGTCAGCGGGAGGTCGGTGCGCCCGGTGTGACGCCCGTCCCGCGACCAGGCCGTCTCGCCGTGACGCAGCAGGATGATCTCGCCCATGCCTGTCACGGTAACGGGTGGCGGGCTCGTGCGCAGTCCGAGAACGCGGATCGGGCGTGGCGGGATGTGAAAAGCTGTGCCCATGCACGACTACGCTGCCGACGCGACGGCGACCGACGTCCCGGAACCGGTCGCCACGATCGAGCCCCTGCTGTGGCAGGCCTTCCTCGACACGCCGGGGTTCATGCCCGAGGACGAGGCCCGGGCGCTGTACGCGGCGGCGGTGGCGGGGGCCGGCTTCGGCGACCTGGTCGAGATCGGCACCTACCAGGGCAAGTCCGCGGTCCTGCTCGGCGGGGCCGCGCGGGCCGGCGGGCGGATGCTGCTGAGCGTGGACCACCACCGCGGCTCGGAGGAGCACCAGCCGGGCTGGGAGTACCACGACCCGAGCCTGGTGGACCCGGAGGCGGGCCTCATCGACACCCTGCCGCACGCCCGCCGGGCGCTGGCGCGGGCCGGGGTGGAGCCGCACGTGGTGCTGGTGGTGGGACGTTCGGCACAGGTGGCGCGGCTGTGGCAGGGCGCGGCCGGCTTCGTGTTCGTGGACGGCGGCCACACCGACGAGGCGGCCCGGGCGGACTACGAGGGCTGGGCGCCGAAGGTGGTCGTGGGCGGCCTGCTGGCGATCCACGACGTCTTCCCGGACCCGGCCGACGGCGGGCAGGCGCCGTACCGGATCTACCTGCGGGCGCTGGACTCGGGCGAGTTCGAGGAACTGCCCGGGCAGGGCTCGCTCAGGATCCTGCGACGGGTCTGACCGAAGCGGCTCTGACCGCGACGGGTCTGACCGCGGCGGGTCCTGCAGGGCGGGTCAGAGCTTGATCACGCCGCCGAGGGTGGCCGCGCGCTCGGCCATCTCCGGGCCGGGGCCGTCGTCCCAGCCCACGGCCTCGGCCGGGGTGTCCTCGCGCCGCCAGAGCGGCAGCTGTACCAGGCCCGGGTAGATCAGGTCGTAGCCCTCGACGATGGCGGCGATGTCCTGCGGGGACCGCGGCGTCAGCTCGATCTGGTCCTGGGCCATGATCAGGTCCACGGCCTCGTCGATGTCGCTCTGGCCGACCTCCTCGACGTGCTGGAAGGCGATCATGCTGCCCGCGGGCAGCCAGCGGGCCAGCACGGCCAGCGCCGCGCGGGCCTGCTCGCGTTCCCTGATGTAGTCGAGCATGCCGAGCAGCAGCACGCCGACCGGCCGGTTCAGGTCGAGGTGCCCGGTGACGGAGCGGTCGGCCAGCACGTCCTCGGCCTTGCGGAAGTTGCCCTGCACCACGGTCACGTCGCTGCCGGGGCGGCCGACGAGCAGGGCCCGCGCGTGCGCGAGCGTGATCGGGTCGTCGGCCACATAGACGAAGCGGCAGTCCGGCTCGACCGAGCGGGCGATCTGGTCGTGGCTGTTGGCCACCGAGATCGCGGTGCCCAGCTGGAGGAACTGGGTGATGCCGGCGCCGGCGAGGTAGCGCACCACCCGGCGGTTGAACGCCTCCACCGCCCGGGCGCTGATGACGGTGTCCGGCCGGGCGCGCAGCAGCACCTCGACCGCGTCCCGGTCGGCCTGGTAGTTGTCCTTGCCCCCGATGAGGTAGTTGTACATCCGGAACGGATGCGGCACGGTCGGATCGATCACCGGCGGATCCCAGTCACCCCCGATGGAGACCGTCCAGTCGCTGCCCGGCAAGGGGCCGACCGATTCCTGATCGCCGTCCGCGGACATCTCGTCCTCCCGATTCCGGGCGGACGCGGGCTGATTCTCCCGATCCGCCATGGCCGTCATGATAGGTCGTCAATCGCCCGGAGGGAACGGCGATGCCAGGTCTTTGCCGTCCCGCGACCGAGCCGGTTCACGGCTGAATCCCTTTCCGCGGAAATACGGGCGGTCCCGGGTTTCCCGCACACGCAAGCGGCTTGCCCCGCTCCGGCGGTCCAGGAGCGGGGCAAGCCTGTCTAGGGGGCGGCGATCAGCCTTACCGGGGTGCGTCAGGCGAGGTCGTCGAACTCGCCGTCTTTGACGCCGGCCAGCAGCGCCTGGATCTCGGCCCGGGTGTAGACCAGGGCGGGACCGGTGGCGTCACGGGAGTTGCGCACGGCCACGCTGCCGTCGGGCAGCGCGGCGAACTCGACACAGTTGCCCTGGGAGTTGCTGTAGCTGCTCTTACGCCAGGCGGCGCCGAAAAGCTCGGTCGCCGCGATCCCGTTACGGGGGGTGCTGGACATCGCTGCTCTCCTCACGGATCTTCCGGATCTTCGAGTGCTGTTTCCCTGCTCTTCGACCATAGCGCTGATTCCCTTGCCGATGCACGTGCATCTGCCAAAGAAAGTGCATATTCGCGGAGTCGCGGGGGGCGCTCGGGCGGCGCTCGAGGAGCGCGCCCACGCCCCGGCGAAGCGGGTATCGACGGGTATTCGAACACGAATAAGCCCAGGCCCGGACATGATCCCGGCAGGGCGGCGGAAAGGGGGCGCGAAGCCGCCGCGGGCGCGCGGGACGTCGGCGTACGGCGCCGAATCCGAGGCGGGGGCGCGGAAAACCGTGCAACACGCCAGGGTGGCGCCAGGGGGCGGATACGTCCTGGACGGAGGATCGAGCCGGAAGATCCAGGCAGAGGATCTAGACGGCGGACAGCAGGAAGCGCGCCCAGACGGCCTTGCCCTCGGGCAGGTCCTCCCAGTCCCAGGCGTCGGCCAGCGCCTCGACCAGGATCAGCCCGCGGCCGGACTCGGCGTCGTGGTCCGCTTCTTCCGGCTGCGGCGGCAGCGGGCTCGAGTCGACGACGCGGCAGGTCAGCGCGTCCCCGTCCAGTTCCAGTTCGAGCCGCACCGGGGTGGGCGCGCCACCCGGCCCGAGGCCGGTGTGCAGCAACGCGTTGGTGATCAGCTCGGAGACGACCAGGTCCACGTCCTCGCAGAGCGCCTGCAGACCCCACGTGCTCAGCACGGTCCGGGCGGAGCGCCGTGCCTTGCCGGCGGACTCCGGGACCGGGTCGAACCGGAACATGGCGGTGCGCACGGTCTCGGCCGAACCGGCAGCGCCGCAGGTTTCTGCGGAGGTCGCGAGCGCCATGTGGGCATCCGTGGGGAGTCGGGATGGAGAGTGAGGCGGACCTGTTCTTGTCACGGTGGAACGCGCTGACGGGCGCGTACGCTCGGCATTCGCCCGGTCGTCCGGTATTGCAAGGGTCGATGCAAATGCCGATGGTTCGCGTGCCGATGCACTTGCATCGTAGCGCCGAAGTAGCGGTCTGTACGGCATCTTCGGCAAAGGCTCTTCAAATCGCCGTGACCAGGTGGCAGACTTGCGGTCACAGACAGCGAGGGCGGGAAACGGGAGTGCGGATGGACGGCGAGGGAGACAACTCCACCGTGCGCCGCATCCTGCTCGGCACGGTGCTGCGCAAATTGCGGGCCAAGAAGCAGATCTCGGCGAAAGAGGCCGGCTACCACATCCGCGGCACCGAGTCGAAGATCAGCCGGATGGAGACCGGGAAGGTCTCGTTCAAGGAGCGCGACGTCGCGGATCTGCTGACGCTCTACGGGGTCACCGACGCCAAGGAGCGCGAGCAGATCCTGAACCTGGTCAACGAGGCCAACACGCTCGGCTGGTGGCACACCTACGGCGAGAGCCTGCCCGGCTGGTTCGAGGCCTTCGTCGGTCTGGAGACCGCGGCCTCGATCGTGCGCACCTATGAGGTGCAGTACATCCCGGGCCTCCTGCAGTGCCGCGAGTACGCGCGGTCCGTGATCGGCAACAACCGCTCGCTGAGCCAGGAAGAGGTCGAGCGCCGGGTCGAGGTGCGCATCCGCCGCCAGGACGTGCTCGACCGGCCGGGCGCGCCGGTGTTCTGGACCGTGCTGGACGAGGCGGCGCTGCGCCGGCCGATCGGCGGCGCGGAATCGATGCAGCCTCAGATCGAGCACCTGATCGAGCAGACCCAGCGGGCGAACGTCACCATCCAGCTGCTGCCCTTCTCCGTCGGCGCGCACGCGGCCGAGGGCGGCGCCTTCGTGCTGCTGCGGTTCGCCGAGCCCGAACTCGCCGACCTGGTCTACCTCGAGCACCTGACCGGGGCCCAGTACCTCGACCGTCCGGAGGACGTCGAGCAGTACTCGCGGGTCATGGACCGGATCTCGGTCGACGCGCTGACCCCGGAGGACACGCTGCGGGCGCTCAAGCAGTTCGCCATGCTCTCCCGGCACTGAGGCGGATATGCCCTCGCGTGGATCTCGCGCGCTCGTCGCGGCGCTGTCGGTGGGCGCGGTTACCCTTCTCGCAGTGGGAGCCTGCTCGAGCTCGGCGCATCCTCGGGCCGCGGCGAGCTCGGCCGCGCCCACGCCCACTCCCGCGCCCACTCCCGCGCCCAGGAGTTCGCCGGTGTCGATGACGCTGACGAGCTCGGCGTTCCACGGCTACGGCAAGATCCCGGCCGCCTACACCTGCGACGCCCCGAGCGGCGCGGCCGCCTCGCCCCCGCTGAAGTGGAGTGGCATGCCCGCGGGCACGGCCTGGCAGGCGCTTTACGCCTACGACAACACCGGATCGGTGGTGCACTGGGTCCTGATGGACCTCAAGCCGGCCGTCAGCAACCTGCCGGCCGACACCACCGGGAGCGCCGTGGTGGTCACGAACTACCTGCCGATGTGCCCGGGGGCGGGCAACACGGACCAGTACCAGTTCACGGTCTACGCCGAGCCCGCCGACTACCATCCGCCCAAGGTCGCCGGGATGTACGCGGTGGATCCGGATCAGCTCGCCGCGCACGCGCTGGGTATCGGCACCCTGCTCGGGTACTACTCGCAGTAGGCCGCGGGTCGCGGCGTCATGCCGTCAGAACCGTTGCCCGGACGGGCAATGCCGCCGGCAGCCGGCTCCCGCCGAACACCGCGCGGCTGGCCGGTTCCCCGCCGAGCACGGCGAGCGCGAGCAGCAGCGAGCCTGCCGTCCAGGACGTCTTCTCCTCGGGCCACACCGCCTTGTCGGTGAAGACATAGCCGGTCCAGTACAGCCCGTCCTGATCGCGCAGGTGCTGCGCGTCCGCCAGCAGGCGCTTGGCCTGCCCGGAACGCCCCATCGCCCACAGGGCGATGCAGAGCTCGAATGTCTCACCGCCGGTCACCCACGGGCGATCCGCCACACAGCGCGTGCCGAGTCCGGGCACCACGAACCGGTCCCAGCCCTCGTCGATGCGCGCGTGCGCGGCCTCGCCCCGCAGGGCCGTGCCGAGCACCGGGTAGTACCAGTCCATCGAGTAGCGGTCCTTGGGGGCGAACACCCCGGGCGCCTCGTCCCGGCCGGCCGCGGCCACCGTTTCGCCGAGGCGCACCGCCGCGTCGGTCCAGTCGCCGGCCAGCCGTCGCCCGGCGACCCCGCCCACGCGCAGGGCCAGCGCCACCGCGCAGCGCAGCGCCTGGTACATCGAGCTCGACCCGGTCAGCAGCGCCTCGTCCGTGTCCGGGTTCCACCGGATCGCGCCGTCCGGACGCTGGAGTTCGAGCACGAACTCGGTCGCCTGCCGCACCGTCGGCCACAGCTGCGTCGCCAGGTCCATGTCGCCGGTGGCCACCAGGTGGTGGTACGCGCCGACGGCGAGGTACGCGCTGAAGTTCGCGTCCTTCGTCTTGTCCGCGGCCTCGGCGGCGCCCTCGGCGGTGTCGGCGTAGTTGGCGTACCAGGAGCCGTCGCAGTTCTGGCGGCTCGCCAGCCAGCGGTACGCGTCGGCCGCCAGCCCCGGCAGGCCCGCGGCGGTCAGCGCCATCGCGGACTCGACGTGGTCCCAGGGATCGGTCTTGTCGCCGTGGAACCACGGGATCGAGCCGTCCGGCCGCTGCAGCGCGACGATTCGCCGGACGGTGCGGTCGATCGCGGGCCGGTCGAGCAGCCCGGCGCGGGCCAGTAGCGCGACGCTCATGACACCGCCTCGCCGACGCTCGCCGGGCGCATTCGCGCAAGCACTGTGTTCACCGATTCGCTCGCAAGCTCGCTCATGACACCGCCTCGCTGGCGCTCGCCGGGCGCATTCGCGCAAGCACTGTGTTCACCGATTCGCTCGCAAGCTCGCTCATGACACCGCCTCGCTGGCGCTCGCCGGGCGCATTCGCGCAAGCACTGTGTTCACCGATTCGCTCGCAAGCTCGCTCATGCGCGCTTGGCCGCGTAGACGACCAGGCTCTTGCCCAGCACCGGATTGAGCAGGGACTCGCCGATCCTGGTGGTCTTCGGGCCCTTCATGATGTCCCACACCAGCATCCGGTGGTACGCCTGGACCATGCGCGAGGCGTCGTTGTCCACCCCCACCGCGCATTTGAGCCACCAGTACGGCGAGTGCAGCGCGTGCGCGTGGTGCGAACCGTAGGGGGCGAGCTTGACCGCGCGCAGCCGCTCCAGGATCTGACCGCGCCGGTAGATCCGCACATGCCCGCCCTCGACCTCGTGGTACGCGTCCGACAGCGACCAGCAGACTTTCTCCGGGAACCAGCGCGGCACCGTGACGGCCAGTTTCCCGCCGGGTTTGAGCACCCGTTCGAGCTCTGCGAAAGCGCGTTCGTCCTCCGGCAGGTGCTCGAGCACCTCGGCCGCCACCACCTTGTCGAAGCTGCCGTCCGGGAACGGCAGCCGGTAGGCGTCGCCGCGCACGGCCAGGTACGCGGCCGACTCCGGCACCTCTCCGGCCTCGCGCATGGCCGCGAACATCGCGGCCACCGACTCCATCTCCGACATCGAGTGATCGAGGGCGACGACGTCGGCTCCCTTGCGCAGCAAGGCGAAGGAGTGCCGGCCCGCGCCGGCGCCGAGGTCGAGCACCCGCTCGCCGGGCATGATCGGGAAGCGGTCGAAGTCGACGGTCAGCATGCGGTCTCCGGAGTGGGTCGGTGACGGATTGCCGTGCGTGGTGCCGATCGCCGGTGCGCGGGCGAGGCGGCGCCCGCGCGGCGGCTCAGCACGTCTGGTCCAGCACGGCGCGGTAGCGCTCGGCCGTGGCCGCGGCGGCGGCCCGCCAGGTGAACCGGGTCGCCGCGCGCTCGCGCGCCGCGGCACCGAGCCGCTCGCGCAGGGCGGCGTCGCGCAGCAGCCGGGTGAGTGCTCCGGCCAGCGCCTCGGCGTCGCCGGGGGGCACCGCGAGCGTGGTGTGGCCGTCCTGGCCGGCCACCTCGGGGATCGCGCCGCCGGTGGTGGACACCAGGGGCAGCCCCACGGCCATCGCCTCCACCGCGGGCAGCGAGAAACCCTCGTACAACGAGGGTACACAGGCGATCTCGGCGGAGCGCAAGGTATGTACGAGCTCTTCTTCGCTCAGCCCGGACACGAACCGGACCCGGCCGCCGAGCCCGTAGCGCTCGATCGCGCGCTCCACCGTGCCGCCCGGCTTCGGCTTGCCGATCACGGTCAGCTCGGCGTGGTCGAACTCGGCGCGCACCTTGGCGAACGCCTCCACCAGCACGCCCAGGCCCTTGAGCGGGGAGTCGGCGCTGGCGGTGGTCACGATCCGCCCGGGCACCCGCGCGACGGACGCGTCGGGGCTGAACCGCTCCACGTCCGTGCCGATCGGAATGGTGCTGATCCGCTCGGGGCGCACCCCGTAGTGCTCGGTGATCTGCGCGGCCGAGCTGGAGGAGACGGTGATCACCTCGGGCAGCCGGCGCGCGACGCGCCCCTGCATCTTGGTGAAGCCGTACCAGCGCCGCAGCGTCACCCGGCGCAACCCGGTCACGGTGGCGAGCTCGAGCGCGCGGTCGACCTGGATCGGATGATGGATGGTGGCTATCGTCGGCAGGCCGAGCCGCGGCAGGCGCAGCAGGCCGTAGCCGAGGCACTGGTTGTCGTGTACGAGGTCGAACTCGCGCCGGCGCACCGCGAGCAGCCGGGCCGCCCGCAGCGAGAAGGTGGTGGGCTCGGGGAAGCCCGCGGTCCACATCGTGCCGACCTCGAGCAGGTCGATCAGGTCGCGGTACTCGCGCAGGCCGGGCGTGCGGAACGGGTCCGGCTCGCGGTACAGGTCGAGGCTCGGCACCGGGGTGAAGCCCACACCCGGGTCGAGTTCGGGGTAGGGCTGTCCGGCGAACACCTCGACGGCGTGGCCGAGCGCGGCGAGCTCCCGGGAGAGATTGCGGGTGTAGACCCCCTGGCCGCCCGAGTAGGGGTTGCCCCGATAACACAACAGCGCGATGCGCAGCGCGTTCTCATCGAACGCGGCACGACGT
The DNA here is from genome assembly GCF_000504285.1 of Actinospica robiniae DSM 44927. Taxonomy (NCBI): domain Bacteria; kingdom Bacillati; phylum Actinomycetota; class Actinomycetes; order Catenulisporales; family Actinospicaceae; genus Actinospica; species Actinospica robiniae. Next base: position 7,360,329 of record NZ_KI632511.1, read on the forward strand.
GTCACGCCCGACTCCTCGCTACCCATGGCTCTTCCGGTTCGGCGGACGGCCCGAGGCCGCCGCGTCCGGGCGCCGATCCTATCGTCCGCCAATCTTACCAGTCAGTAACTATCCGGCCCAGGACACGTTACGCCGGTCCGGAAGCCCCGGCCGTACGTCACCCGCGCCGGTGCGCCGCCCGGCGCCCGGGCGGCGCATCGGTACCGGCGTTCGCGCGGTTCCGGACGGCCGGGCGGGCCGGCGCGCCCGTTCGCGCGGACGTTCGATCGCGCGTCGTTGCGAAGCTGTGACCTGGGCCCCGCCCGACGCGGCCGTCCGGAACGCGGCGGCCGGGCGGGGCCGGGCACCGCCGGCGGGGCTAGAACATGTTCCCCAGCAGCCGGTTGATCAGGCCCTCCGGGTTGTGCTGGTTCAGCAGGCACGGGCAGGGCTCGGGCAGCAGCGGCGGCTCCGGGGCGGGAGCCGGGCCCATGCCCGGCAGTTCGACCACCACGGCGCCGAGCGGCGGCCGGATCGGCGGGGCGGCGAGGGCGTCGGCGGCCGTGCGGGCGCCGAGGACCACCACCGCGGCCGCGTCGGACGTGTCGTCCGGGGCCACCGCCGAGGCGAGGGCGCCGAGTCCGGCCAAGGTGCCGGCGGCGGCCATCACCGCGACGCGGTGCACGGGGGCGCGAGTTCGCGCCATGGGAATCACTCCTTCGGGCCGGCCGGTCCCCTGTCCGGGACCGTCGAACCGGCGTGGCGGACAGATGGCCCGAGCGCGGGGGTGCACAAACCCGCGTTCCCCCGGCCAGGCTGACAAAGGCCCTGGACGGGGGAACGCGGGAGCGGCCGGGTTGCGCGCGTCCGTGGCGCGCGGCGGCGCGGTGATCGAGGGAAGTGGCCGAAGGCGGCGGTCGAAGGCGGCCGAGTGCGGCCGACGGGTCAGTCGGTGGACGGGTTGATCTTGCGCAGCAGGTCGCGCAGCGCCACCCGCTCGGGCTCGGCCAGGGCGGCCAGCGGCTCGGCGGCGAAGTCGAGGTCGGCCCACACCTCGCCGGACAGGTGCACGCCCTCCGTCGTCGGCGCGATCAGCTTCACCCGCCGGTCCGCCGGGTTCGGCCGGCGTTCGACCAGGCCGCGCCGCTCGAGCTTGTCCACCAGGCCGGTCACGTTCGAGGGCTCGCAGTGCATGGACACGGCCAGCCGGCTCATCGGCCGCGGCTCGGTCACCACCAGGGCGAGCAGCCGGGCCTGGGCTCCGGTGAGCTCGTGCGCGGCCGCGGCCTCGTCGTAGTCGGCGATGAACCGGCCGGTCACCTCGGCGAGCGAGCTGATCACCTCGAGGCTGAGCGGGTCGCGTCGGGTCATGGCCTCAGCCTAGCCCAATAGTTAAGCAACTGAAATGTTTGACGGCCTGAGGATTCTCCGCGCATACTTCAGTGACTGAACCTTAGCCTCGCTGAAGTAACTGAAGGAGCCAGCCTGCATGAGTGCCACGCTGACCGGCCGCGGCCGCGGCCGCGGCCACGCGCGCGCCGCCGAAGCCCGCAAGCCCTCGGCCTCGCCTCGGCCCGGGCTCATCCTCGGTGCCCTGGTGCTGGCCATGATGGCCTTCACCGTGGTGCAGACCTCGGTGGTGCCGATCCTCCCGACGCTCGGCGAGGCCTTCCACCTGACCACGGCCACCGTCGCCTGGATGATGACCGCCAACCTGCTCGCCGCGGCCGTGCTCACCCCGCTGCTCGGGCGGATGGGCGACCTCTACGGGCGCAAGTGGGTGCTCGTGCTCTCCGTGCTCGGCCTGGTCGCCGGCTCGGCGCTGGCCTACTCCGTGCACAGCTGGCCGGTGCTCGTCGCGGGCCGGGTGCTGCAGGGCTTCGGCGGCGGCATCCTCCCGCTGGCCATCGCGGTCATCCGGGACGAACTGCCCCGGGAGAAGGTCACCGGCGCGGTGTCCCTGGTCTCCGCCTCGCTCGGCGTCGGCTCCGGCCTGAGCCTCGTGGTCACCGGCTGGATGATGCAGCACTGGTCCTACCAGAGCGTCTTCCTGCTCGGCCTGATCCTCGGCCTGGTGGCGCTGGCCGCCGTGCTCGTCGCGATCAAGCACGATCCGGTCGAGGACCGCGTCGGCAGCATGGATCCGCTCGGTGCGCTGCTGCTGGCCGTCTGGCTCAGTGCCCTGCTGCTCGCGCTGTCCGAGGGCGCGGCCTGGGGCTGGCACTCGGCCTCGGTGCTCGGGCTGTTCGTCGGCGCGGCGGTCGTGCTCGGCCTGTGGATCGTGCTCGAACTGCGCACCGCGCACCCGCTGGTGGACGTGCGGGTGCTGGCCCGGCCCGCGGTCGCCGTGCCGAACGTCTCCGGGTTCTGCGTCGGTTTCCTGATGTACGCCTCGTTCACCCTGCTCTCCGACTTCACCCAGACTCCGAGCGCCGTCGGCTACGGCTTCAGCGCCTCGATCCTGCACTCCGGCATCCTGCTGCTGCCCTCGGCGGTGGGCTCCTTCCTCGGCGCCCCGATCGGCGCCCGGCTGATCGGCCGCTTCGGCCCCAAGGCGCCGATGGCGCTGGGCGGAGCGCTCGCCGGCCTCTCGATGCTCTTCCTCGGGCTCTGGCACGGATCGCAGGGCGACGTCTACGGCGCGTCCGGCGTGATGGGCCTCGGCATCGGCCTCGCCTACGCCGCCATGCCCGCCTACATCAACGGCGCGGTCCCGCCCGAGCAGGCCGGTATCGCCAACAGCGTCAACGCGGTGCTGCGGACGGTCGGCGGCGCGGTCGGCACGGCCGTGGCCGGGGTCGTGCTGACCTCGAGCACGATCAGTTCGGCGCTGCTCGCGCACACCCCGATGGCCGGGCTGGTGCTGCCCACCGGCGGCGCCTACCGCACCGCGTTCCTGGTGTGCGGTGTGCTCGGTCTGGCCGCCGCGGCGGTGCCGCTGGCGGTGCGCGCGCGGCGACCGTAACAGCCTTCGGAAAGTCTTGACGCGCCCTCAGCGATGACCCGAGCATGGAAGCCCTTTGTGGGGTCTACATCCGGGTATTCGAAACAGGGGGCAACATGTCAGAGATCGATCCGTGGGCGATGTCGGAGACGGTGACGATGAATCCGGGAAGTGTCGGACTTCCCGGTTCGATCTACGCCCCGGCCCCGCAGGTTCCGCCGCTCGACCCCAGGCTGCCGCGGGTGGTGGCCGGTCTGGGCGTGCTCTATGCGGTCGTGAGCATCGCCGAGATCTTCTATATCGATCATGCCGTGACGTTGGCCGACCAGCTCAATGCACTGATCGTGGCGAACCAGTTCCCGTCGATGGCGCAATCGGCCCAGCTGCGGGCCGACGGCAACACCGTGGGATTGGTTTCCTGGGTCGCATTGATCGTATTCGTCGCCATCCTGGTGACGCTGGGGATGTGGCAGCGCTCGCTGAACGAGGCCTTCGGTTCGGTGGGCGCGCGCCGGGCCGTGCTGCGGCGGGCCGGCTACCCGTACTTCCGGCTCACCTGGCTCGCCTGCCTCGTCTTCTCGCTCTTCCTGCAGGCGACCACCGTCCCCCAGTACTCCGACTCGTTCACGAGCTCGATCGACCACGACCACGAGTACATGCTGCTGTGCGGGGCCCGGGCGGTGCTTGGCCTGCTGCTGGTCTACTTCGCCAACCGGCTCCGCCGCGTCGCGGACGAGGCGGTGGGGCTGCTCAACGGCACCTACGTCCCCTGACCGGCCGGCCCAGCGCGCGGTAAGGTGCCCGGAGAATCGGTTACCCGACAGTAGCTGCGGAGGTGGCGGATGCGGGCCGCGATGGTGCGCAAGGCCGGTCAGGAGCGGACGGAGGTCCGGACGGACTTCACGACCAAGGACCTCGGGCCCGAGGACGTCCGGGTGCGGATCAGGGCGAGCGGCGTGTGCCACTCGGACCTCTCCGCCATGAACGGCGTGGTGGCCAATCGCCGTCCCTTCGTGCTCGGGCACGAGGGCGCGGGCGAGGTGCTCGAGGTCGGTGCGGACGTCCGGGCCGTGCGAGCGGGCGACCACGTCACGGTGTGCTGGGTGCCGCCCTGCGGCCACTGCGCGTTCTGCCTGCGCGGCGAGGGCAACCTGTGCACCGAGGTGTTCATCCCGGCGGCACAGACCCCGAACTTCCTGCTGGACGGCGAGCCGGTGTACGGCATGTGCGGCACCGGCACGCTGGCCGACGAGGTCGTGCTGCCGTGGCAGTGCGCCGTGCCGGTGCCGGCCGACGTGCCCTTCGAGGTCGCGGCGCTGATCGGCTGCGGCGTGACCACCGGCGTCGGCGCCGTCTTCAACACCGCCCGGGTGCGCCCCGGCTCCAGCGTCGCCGTGATCGGCTGCGGCGGCGTGGGCGTCTCGGTCATCCAGGGCGCCCGCATCGCCGGCGCGGCCGAGATCCTGGCCGTGGACCCGAGCGCGGACAAGCGGGATCTGGTCGGCCGTTTCGGCGCGACCCGCACCGCGGCCCCCGAAGAAGCCAGGGCCCTGATGAAGGAGCTGACCGGCAAGCATGGCTTCGACTACGTCTTCGAATGCGTCGGCCGGGGGAGCCTGGTACGTCAGGCGTACGAGCTCACCCGGCGCGGCGGATCGGTCGTCGTCGTGGGGGTGGGCTCGCGCGAGGACAAGGTCGAGTTCACCATGAACGAGCTCTTCTACGACAACAAGCGGATCCTGTCCACGATGTACGGCGGCGGCGACGTCCGGGTCGAGTACGACCGGCTGATCCGGCTGTGGCGCGCGGGCCGGCTGGACCTCGAGTCGATGGTCACCGCCCGGCTTCCGCTGGAGCGGATCGACGAGGCGCTCGACCTGCTGCGCTCGGGCGCCGCGATCCGCACCGTCATCGAGCTGTAGCGCCGGAGCCGCGCCCGTGCTGATCGAAGAGCTCATACCCGTCTGCTCGGATCCACGAGTCGACCTGTTCACGGCCCGCAGCGCCGGGCCCGCCGAGCGAGCGCTGCTGGTCGTGCACGGCGGCCCGGACTGGGATCACAGCTATCTGCGCGAACCGCTCACGGACCTCGCCGAAGCACACCGGCTCGTCTTCGTCGATCTGCGCGGCTGCGGCCGATCGACGACCGGTCTGCCGGCTCACGAGTACAACGCCGACGCCGTGGTGCGTGACTTGGTGACGCTGCTCGACGCGCTCGGCATCAGTGAGACGGATGTGCTCGGGTTCTCCACCGGCGGCCTGTTCGCGCAGCGGCTGGCGGTGACGGCGCCACAGCGGATTCGACGCCTTATCGTCGCCTCCAGCAGCATCCCGCCCGTGCCGCCCGACGCGTACGGCGACTGGCCGGAAGCCGTCGCGGTACGGCGAGGAGTCAGCCGACATCGGGATCAGAACCCTGAGCCGACACCGGAACTCGTCCGTGCCGACGCGATAGCCGGGATTCCGGCGAACGTGTGGCGGGACGAGGTCCGCGCGGAGTATCGGCGCAGGCTGGACGCCGTCAGGTTCACGGCGGACTGGTGCCGGTCCACGCCTCCGGGCCGGTATCCGGCGATCCGCCCCGAGCGTTCGCTCGAACGCCTGGCTAAGGTCGGCCTGCCCATCCTGCTGCTGCACGGTCGGCAGGACATGACCTTCCCCGCGTTCCTCGCCGAGCAGACGGCCGATCAGATGCCCGAGGCCCGTGCCGTCGTCCTCGACCAGGCCGGGCACATGGCCCACATCGACCAGCCCGAGGCCTGGCGCCGGGCGGTCGCCGAGTTCCTGGCCTGAACGGACGAGGGTGGGCGCGGTCGCCCGCGCCCACCCCGCTCAACCGTTCCCGCTACCGCTCACTCACAGTTCGTCGGCGATGAAGTTGGCGCCGTTGTACGAGCCCCAGCCGGTGACCGGGTCGTAGCCGGTGCCCGCGCTGTACCCGCCGTTGTTGCCGCTCTTCACGTCGTGGAACGCCGAGCTGTAGGACGACGACTGCGCCACCGTGTAGATGAACGAGTTGGCGTAGCCGAACTTCGCCTTGCCCAGCGTCGCCGCGGCCGTGTCGTAGTCGGCGGTGAACGCGGCCCAGTTCGGCGCCGCCGCACTGGTGCCCCAGACGTCCTCCCAGCCGCCCGCGTCGATGTACCACGGGCTGTTCGGGCCGCCGGCCGCCGCCACGTCCGGCACCTCACGGTCGCCGGTCGTGTTCACCGCGGACTGGAAGCTCGGGGTGGCGTACTCGACCGACTTGCCGCCGCCGCTGTCGGACCACGCGGTCTCGCTCTTCCACGCGCCCGAGGTCTCGGTCAGGTTGGTCCCGCCGACGCCGCTGACGTACGGGTCGGAGGCCGGGTAGTCGACCGACAGGCTGCTGCCGTTGTCGTCGGCGCCGGAGTCGCCCGAGGCCGAGTAGACCGACTGGCCCTGGGCCGCGGCCTCGACGAAGTCGGCGTGGTCGGAGGCCAGGTTGTTCTCCTCCGTCTCCGGCTCGCCCCAGCTGCTCGAGATGACCGGCACGTCCGCGCTCACCAGCGCCGCGTACAGGGCGACCTCGCCCGCGTCCGTGTTCGGCGCCTCGTACACCTTGACGGTGGCCTTGGGCGCGAGCGCGTACTCGACCTCGATGTCGAGTTCGTCCTCGACGGCGCCGGAGGAGTCGGTTGTGCCGCCGTCCACCTTGACCACGCTGGCCGCCGTCGCGCCGAGGCTGTACTTGGTGTTGTACGCCGCGACCGCGGAGGCGGAGTAGGACGAGAACTCGACCAGGCCGATCGTCACGCCGGAGCCGTTGTAGCCCGAGCTGATCGACGAGGTCAGGTTGTAGCCGCTGCGGGCCAGCGTCGGGGTGAGCGCCAGGGTCGCCTTGGAGGTGACCGCGTGCGGCGTCGCAGTGGCGGCCGCCGTGCGCACCGACGAGGTGGACAGGCCCGCGACACCCGAGACGACCGAGGCGATGCTCGAGGGCAGCGAGGGCGCCGCCTCGTTCGCGTAGAAGGACCGCGCGTTCGTCTGGTAGGTGCCGATGGAGACGTCGAACGCCTTCTCCACCTGGGCCGTGGTGCCGCTGACGGACAGGGTCAGGTGGTTGGCCGTCACCTGGCCGACCGAGAGCCCGGCCGAGCGCAGGTACGAGGTGACCGACTGGACCTGCGCGTCGGTCGCGCCGTATTCGGCCGCGTACTGCGCCACCGTCAGGTAGTGCTTGTACGAGGACGAGTGCGGGTCCGAGACCGCGCGGATGAAGGCCGCGAGCTTGTCCTGGTTGCGCGGCTTGAGGCTGACCTGCAGGCTCAGCTCCCGGCTGGAGGCGAGAGCACCGGTGTGGGTGGCCTGGGCCAGGCCCGGCACGGCCGCGGCCGAGAGCACGACGCGGGGGGCGGCGGCGGAGCTGACGGCGTTCGCCGGCACGGCGAGCGCGAGGACGGGCAGGGGCGCGGCGAGTACGCCGATTATTCGAATATTTCTACGCACGACCATTCCTGTGGGTATGAGGGAACAGACGAGAGGACCGCGCAGGCAGGGTCGGCCGCACGGCGTCGTGCCCCGGGCACGGTGCGACTGGGTGTGCGTATGCCCGGGTGATGGTGGGTCGGATCTGAAATTAGCGCGACCTGTCGCGCGGGGAAATACCCGTCCAGCACAGTTAACATGAGATTTTCCTCATGATGCCTGCGCGATCTTGAGAATCTCCTGGAAAGCGCATGAGGGTACGAAGTTCCGCGGTGTGGGCTGAGCACGCCTTAGAATCTGGGACCATGCCGACCCTCGCCGAGATCACGGCCGTCTTCGACGCCGCCTACCCGCCCGCCACCGCAGAGTCCTGGGACGCCGTGGGCCTGGTGTGCGGCGATCCGGCGGCCGAGGTGGGCCGGGTGCTGTTCGCCGTCGACCCGGTGGACGCGGTGATCGACGAGGCCCTCGAATGGGGCGCCGACCTGCTGGTGACGCACCACCCGCTGCTGCTCAAGGCGGTCAACGGGGTGCCCGCGACCACGTTCAAGGGACGCTCGGTGCACCGGTTGATCTCGGCCGGCTGCGCCCTGCTGACCGCGCACACCAACGCGGACGTCGCCCGCCCCGGGGTCTCCGACGCGCTCGCCGTCGCGCTGGGCCTGACCGTGGCCGGACCGATCCTGCCGCTGCGCGGACAGGAGGCGGCCGGACGCCTCGGCCTCGGCCGCTTCGCCGCTCTGCCCGAGCCCGAGCCGCTGGGCGCTTTCGCCGAGCGTGTCGCCGCGTCGCTGCCGCGTACGTCGGCCGGCGTGCGGGTGGCCGGCGATCTCGGCCGGCCGGTGCGCACCGTCGCGGTGTGCGGCGGCGCCGGGGACGACCGGGAGCTGCTCGCCGCGGTGCGCGCGGGCGGCGCGGACGTGTACGTCACCGCCGACCTGCGCCACCACCCGGCGTCCGAGGCGATGGAGGCGGCCCGGTTCGGCGGCGGCCCGGCGCTCGTGGACGTCGCGCACTTCGCCAGCGAGTGGCCCTGGTTGCCGGTCGCCGCGGCATTGCTGGCAGGCGGTACGGTAGAGACGCGGGTCTCCACGCTCGTCACCGACCCGTGGACCGCGCACACACAGTGAACCGCCCTGACCGATCCGCCGTGATCCGCCGCGATCGCCGGAACGAGCCGCCGAGGAGTACCGCCACGTGAATGCCGAGCCCGCCGACCAGCTGCGCCTGCTCGATCTCCAGGCCCTCGACTCCAAGCTGGACCAGCTCGCGCACCGGCGCCGCACCCTCCCGAAGCTGTCCGAGCTCGCGACCCTCGACACCCGGCTCGGCCAGCTGCGCGACGTGCACGCGGTTTCGATGGCCGCGGACTCCGACCTCGCCCGCGAGCAGGCCAAGGCCGAGGCGGACGTGGACCAGGTGCGCAGCCGGGCCGAACGCGACCGCAAGCTGCTCGAGTCCGGCCGCGGCAGCGCCAAGGACCTGGAGAACCTGCAGCACGAGCTCGAGTCCCTGGCGAAGCGTCAGTCCGCGCTCGAGGACGTGGTGCTCGAGGTGATGGAGAAGGTCGAGACCTCCTCGGCGCGCACGGCGAAGCTCGCGGCCGACCGGGCCGAGGTCGAGGGCGAGCGCGGCCGGGTGGCGCACGAGCTCGCCGGCGAGCAGGCGGGCCTGGACAAGGACACCGAGTTCACCAAGGGCCAGCGCGAGCTGGCCGCGGCCGGCATCCCGGCCGACCTGATGGCGCTCTACGAGAAGCTGCGCGGCCAGTACAACGGCGTGGGCGTGGCCGCGATCGTGCGCCGCCGCTGCCAGGCCTGCCAGATCGAGCTCGACATCGCCGAGGTCAACGCGGCCAAGTCGGCGCCGGCGGACGCGATCCTGCGCCACGACTCGTGCCGCCGCATCCTGGTGCGCACCGGCGACTCCGGCCTCTAAGGGCTCGAACACGGTATGCGCACACTGATCATCGAGGCGGACGGCGCCTCCCGCGGCAACCCGGGGGAGGCCTCGTACGGGGCCGTGGTCGAGGACGAGGACACCGGTGAGCTGCTCGCCGAGCTCGCCGAGTACCTCGGCCGCGCGACCAACAACGTGGCCGAATACCGGGGCCTGATCGCCGGGCTCGAGGCCGCGGCCGCGATCGACCCGCGGGCCCGGGTCAAGGTGAGGATGGACTCCAAGCTCGTGGTGGAGCAGATGTCAGGGCGCTGGCAGGTCAAGCACCCGGACATGAAGCCGCTGGCCGAACGCGCCCGGGGGGTCCTGCCGGACGCCGAGGTGACGTACGAGTGGATCCCGCGCAACCTCAACGGCCACGCCGACCGGCTGGCCAACGAGGCCCTGGACGCGGCGGCCGCGGGGCGCGCGTGGGTCTCGCCGACGCCGCTGCGGGTCGGGTCCGGCGCGGCGGCCGCAACCACTGCGGCGCAGGCCGCGGCTCCCGTCTCCGCCAAGTCCCAGGTCGCCTGGTCCCCGGACCTCGGCCGCCCCACCCGGCTGCTGCTGCTGCGCCACGGCGTGACCCCGCTGACCCTGGAGAAGCGCTTCGCCGGCATCGGCGACCCGCCGCTCGTCGAGGCCGGGCAGGAGCAGGCCCGCCGCGCCGCCGAACGGCTGCGGGCCGATGTCCGCTACGGACCGGTGGACGCGATCGTCGCCTCGCCGCTGCGGCGCACCCTGGCCACCGCCGAGGCCGTCGCCCGTGCGGTCGGCCTGCCGGTCGAGCCCGAGCCGGGCGTGCGCGAGATCGACTTCGGCCTGTTCGAGGGCCTGACCTTCGCCGAGACGCACGAGCATTATCCCTCCGAGCTCTCCGCCTTCCTCGGCTCGGCCGAGGTCGCGCCGCCGCAGGGGGAGACGCTGGCCGCGCTCGCCCGCCGGGCCGTCGAGGCCAAGGACCGGCTCGTCGCCCGCTACCCGCGCCAGACCGTGCTGGTGGTCACGCACGTCACGCCGATCAAGGCACTGGTGTGCGCGGCGCTCGGCGCACCGCTGTCCGCGGTCAACCGGATGGAGCTGGCCGCGGCCTCGCTCAGCGTCATCGACTACTACGACGACGGCCTGTGCAACGTCCGCTGCGTCAACGACACCGCGCACCTGGACTGAGCCGGCAGCTGGGCTGAGCCGGCACCCGGCCTGACCATGCGCTCTCGGCCTGGTCAGGCGGCGACGTCCTCAGCGGATTCTCACAGCTCGCTCACTACGATATCCAGGGGCGTGGGCGAGGATGCCTTCGCCGGTTCCGGCCCCGGCTCGACGGTGAAGCCGAGGTCGCGGACGAGGTCCACGAACTCCTCGGGCTTGGCCGGGTGCTGTCCCGACTCGACCAGTGCCCGGGCGAGACGGCCCTTCGTGGCCTTGTTGAAGTGCGAGATGACCTTGCGGACGGTCCGCCCGCCCGCCTGGTACTCCTGCAGCACTCGGACGCTCACGGCGTTCGCCCCGGGCTGCCAGTGCGCGGCGTACGCGCCGGAGCGGAGGTCGACCACCAGCTCGTCGCCGACGTGCGCGGCCAGCGGCTCGCGCAGGGCCTTGCGCCAGGCGGCGCTGACCGAGCCCACGCCGGGCAGCTTCACACCGGCGGAACAGCGGTAGTGCGGGATCCGGTCGCCCGGCCGCAGCACACCCCAGAGACCGGAGAAGATCAGCACGTGATCCAGGGCGAGGCCGCGCCCGCGCAGCGCGGGCAGGCCGAAGGGATCGTAGAGCACGCCGGCGTACACGTCGGCGGCCGCTGCGGCGCCGGCCCTGGCCAGCACCTGGTTGTGCGCCAGCTCGCCGGCCTGTCCGGCGCTCAGGCCCAACACGCCGAGCGCGTCCTGCGCCGGACCGCCGCACAGCCGGATCAGACTGTCCCGCAGGGCCAGCCGCGTCTCGGCGAGCTCCGGCAGGACCAGGGAACCGAGCTCGGTCGGAGCCGCGTCACCTGGAAAGGCCTTGGATTCCGAAGGTGGAATGAAGATAAACATCGTGGAACGGTTCCGTGATAGAGCGACGATGGGCGAACCCACCTTAGCCGGGAACCATATGCTTTCGCCGGTCCCAAGTGCCGGAACGGACGATGACGATCCGTCAGGCCACACCGTCACCAGCCGGGGAGAAGAAGGCACCTCACATGTCATCCACCCGTAGACGCACCGTCACGGCCCTGATCGTCTGGTTCCTGACTCGGGCTGTGCTCTACGTCACGGCCACCGGCCACTTCCTGCGCAGCTGGGGCAAGCCCAGTGTCGGCGACATCGCGCTCTACATGAACTGGGCGCACAAGTCGCTTCAGTACGGCAACATCCCGGTCGACACGAAGTGGCAGTACCCGCCGCTGCTCGCGCCGATCCTGGAGATCCCGCAGTGGATCGAGAACGCGGTCGGCCTGAGGTACCAGTCCGGGTTCACCGTGATGACCTTCACCGCCGACGCGGTGATCACCGTGCTGCTGCTGTGGACCGCGGCGCACCGCGACGTGTGGTCCGGCCCCTGGTACTGGATCGCCGGGGTCCCGCTGCTCGGCCCGATAGTCTACGGCCGCTACGACCTGTTCCCGGCCCTGTTCGTCGTGTTCGCGCTGGTACTGCTGGGCAAGGGCGTCCCGCACGCGCTGGCCGAGGGCGCCGACGACGGGCACCAGCGCCGCAAGCGCTGGCTGGCCGGCGCGTTGATCGGCCTCGGCGCCGCGGTGAAGATCTGGCCCGGGCTGGCCGTGTTCGGCCTGCCGCGCACCAAGCGCGGCCGGGAGACCATCATCGCCGCGATCGCGGCCATCGTGGCCTCCACCGCGCTGCTCTCGCTCTTCTACACGCACACGATGAGCTTCGTCGGCAACGAGGGCGGGCGCGGCATCGAGATCGAGTCCGTCTGGGGCGTGCTGCTGCTGGCGGGCAAGCGGGCCGGGCTGTGGCACGTGAACTCGAGGGTGCTCTACGGCTCGTACCAGGCCGTCCCCAGCGCCCAGGGTTACGTCGTGACCATCGTGAACGTGGCCTACTACGTGTCGCTGGCCGCGACGGTCATCGGGTTCGCGCTGATGGCCTACTGGTGGTGGCGCAAGACGTGGCGCCCCGCGGTGGTCGCGGACGCGACCTTCGTGGCCACGCTGCTGATGATCGTCACGAGCCGGGTGATCAGCCCGCAGTACATGATCTGGGTGCTCGCCGTCGCGGGCTTCTGCCTGCTCTACAAGGACACCACCCAGCGCCGGAGCGCGCTGCTGGTCCTGATCGCGCTGCCGCTGACCCAGTACGAGTTCCCGTTCGGCTTCCAGTCGCTGATCCGCGCCCACGTCTTCGCCGTGCTGGCGGTCATCGCGCGCGACGCGCTGCTGGTCGCCGCGACGTACATCGGCTACCGCGATCTGTGGGCCTCCACGGTCGAGGGCGCGTTCCTGCCGCGGCGCCTGCGCGCCGTCTTCGGCCGGGGCGGCGCGCGCGGCGGGAGCGCCGCCGAGGAGCCGGCTGCCGCCGCCCTCGGCATCCAGCGCCCGGCGCCCGCGAGCGAGTCCGAGGCCGAGCCCGCCCAGGCCTGACCGGGCGGCGCTGCCCGAGGCGCTCGGGAACCCGAGCGTCCAGGCGTCCAGACGCGAAGCGGCCCGGCAACCCGTCCGTTCGGGTTGCCGGGCCGCTGCGTCGTCACCGGGCCGGTGCCGGCCCTAGCGCCCCGTCTGGGCTACGGCCGATTCGTGCTCGGCGTACTCGGGCCGCGAGGAGACCTCGGCCGGCGGCCGCGCGGGTACCGCGGGCGGCGGGTTCTTGCCGAAGGCGACGAGGAAGACCGCCGCCACGCCGACCCAGACGTACGCGCTGCCGATGGCCTGCTCCCACAGCGCCCAGCCGTACTCGCGGTTCAACGTGTGCGGGAACCAGACCTGCGGCTCGGACAGGTACACCGCCGCGACCGCCGCGGTGATCCAGAAGTACTTCGAGCCCGCGCCCCAGCGCCACAGCCGCCGTCCGCGCACCAGCGCGCACAGCAGGACCGGCGCGCACCACACCCAGTGGTGCGACCAGGAGACCGGCGAGACCAGCAGCTGCGTGCAGGCCGTGATGGCGACCGCGGTGACCGTGCGCCCCTGCCGGGCCAATCGGCGCACGGCGATGAAGGCGAGCGCGGCGACGAGGGCGGACAGGACGAGCCAGGTCGCGGTCTCGGTGGAGCCGGACAGGTGCGCGCGGTCGAGCACCCCGGTGAGCGACTGGTTCCCGGAGAACACGCCCGGGCCTATCCGGCCGGTCTGGAACATCGTCTTGGTCCAGTACTCCCACGAGTCGTGCGGCGCGAGGGCGAACCCGATCAGCCCTATCGTGACGAAGCCGCCGAGCACGCTCAGGCAGCCCTTCCAGTCCTTGCGCGCGACGAAGTAGAGCAGGAACACCATCGGGGTCAGCTTGAGCGCGCCGGCGACGCCGGTCAGCGTGCCGCGCGGCCAGCCCACCTTTCGCCCGCGCACGGTGAACCAGGTGCTCGGCAGCAGGCAGTCGCACGCGACCAGCGCCATCAGCACGATGTTGATCTGCCCGTACGCCAGCGTCGTGCGCACCGGCTCCAGCAGCACCGCCAGCGGCAGCAGCGTCATCGCCAGGCGCCAGGTGCCGCGCCCCGCGGCCAGCTTGGTGGCCCGGAAGAACAACGCCAGCACGCACACCAGCAGCGCCAGGCTCACCCCGGTCATCAGCACGCCGGCCAGGGTGGAGGAGACCACGGCCAGCGGGGACATCACGATGGCCGAGATCGGCGGATAGGTGAACGGCTCCGGCAGCCCGCCCTGGGTCTCCGGCAGCCGGCCGTAGAGGTCATGGTTGTCCAGCCAGGCCTTCGCGCCGATCCGATAGACGTCCAGGTCCAGCCGATAGACCCCGAGGTTGAGCGACCCGTGCTGCCAGGTCAGTAGGCACGCGCAGAACACCAGCAGCACCAAAGCCGTCAGGATGCCCTGACGACGGCTCGGCCGGCGCCGGGCGGACGAGAACGCCACCCGCTCCACCCCCTTGGGTCCGCCCCGGCTCAGGGCGCGATTGTGATCGAAACAACGTCGATCGTAGCCGAATCGCGACTCGTGCTCCTTACCGGCACCGCCCGTGCGCCCCCGGACCGCTCAGCGGCCTCAGTTTCTCGCGGAGGAGCGGGATTCCGGTCTCCTGACGGAGGATCCGCCCAGCGCGCCACGAGGTGGCAGCGGCCCCAGTGGCACACTCGCCTCCTTCGAGGTTGCGCCCGTCCGGGTGACCTGCAGGACAGGCGCCCGGGCGGAACCGGTGACGGCCACCCGGTAGCCGAGCCCGGCCCAGCCGAACACGTCCACCGCCCGGGCCGGTGCCAGTTGCGTGGCCGTGCCGCCCCGCACGATCCGGGCCACCGGCCGGCCGGCCGGCACGACGGTGGCGGTGCCGAGCGCCTTCTCCGCGCTGCCGACCAGCTTGAGCGAGGCGCTCAACGCGGACCACGGAGTGCCGGTGCTGCCCGGCAGGCCGAGCACGATGCCGAGGATGGTCACGGTCCGCCCGTCCACCGTGTAGTGGGCGGAGAAGAGCAGGCAGGAGCCGGCGGCCGCGGTGGTGCCGGTCTTGATCCCGTCGATCGAGTACCCGCCGAGGTCCTCGTTGTAGTTGTGCACCCAGCCGGCCACCGGCACCTTGGCGTCGCGCTCGGCGACGATCGAGGTGAGCGCGGGGACCTTCTCCACCGCCTCGGCCAGCTTGAGCTGATCGGCCATGGTCGAGACGGTGCTCGCGGCCAGGCCGGCCGGATCGGTGTAGTCGGTCCTGGTCATGCCGAGCGCGCGGGCCTCGCCGTTCATCTTGTCCAGGAAGGCGTCGACCGAGCCCGCGTCCCACTGGGCGAGGATGTCGGCCATGTCGCCGGCCGAGGCGAGCAGCATCGCCTCCAGCGCCTGGCGCTCGGTCAGCTTCTCGCCGGTGCGCACCGGCACCGCCGACTCGTCCTGCGCTATCGCCTTGGCGTACTCGGCGGCCTCGGCGGCGGTCAGGGTGAGCGTGGGCCCGGAACCGGTCTCGCTCATCGGGTGGTCGCGCAGCACGACGTACGCCGTCATCGTCTTGGTGATGCTGGCGATCGCGACCCGCTTGTCCATCGAGCCGTGATGCCCCATCAGCCCGTAGCCGTCGACCTCGATCGCCGCCAGCCCGGAGGAGGCGAAGGTCAACGCGGGCGAGCCGCCGGGGAAGACGAAGTCCTCCGCCGCGCTCTGCACCAGCTCGGCCGGCGGCTCGGCCGTGCTGCGCCCGTCCGATGCCAGCGTGCTGCCGGTCAGCGTCTGCCCCGGCCCGCTGGTCAGCCCCCACAGCCCGGCGCCGAGGGTGCCGAAGACGACCAGCGCCAGACCGAGCGCCAGACTCTCCCGGCTGCCCCAGAACGCCGGCCTCGGCAGGCGGTCCGTGCGCACCGGCTGCCAGTGCAGCCCGGAGAGCTCCCGTGCGACCCGTCGGCGGAGCCGGCCGGCCTGACGGCTGAAGCGATCGAGCACCTTTCCTCGGCTTTCCCTCGGCCCGCTGTGCTGTTGCCTGTTGTTCCGTTGTTCTTCGCTCGTGCCGCTGCCGCTGCCGCTGCCGCTGCCGCTGCCCGGATCCACGGCCCGAGATCCTTTGCCTTCATGACGTCCGACCCCGCACCGCGGTTGCCCCGACGAGACAACCGCTTGGCAAATGGTCGGAATTCACCCGTTTGCCACAATTCCTGAGGGGGCATCAGATCGGCAGTACACGCATCAAGGCACTTGTATCCAGGGGAGGGTCGGTGGACCTCACGGTACTCACCTACGTCGTCTATCTGCTGTTGTCCGTCCTGCTGACCGTCTGGGTGGCGCGCACGCTCAGCCGGACCGGCCACGTGTTCCTGGTGGCCCTGCTGCGCGGGGACGAGACCGTGGCCGGGGCGGTCAACCGGCTGCTGGTGGTCGGGTTCTATCTGCTCGACCTCGGCTTCGTCACATTGTTCATGCGCATCGGCGGCACCGTCGGCTCGATCCGGGCGTGTTTCGAGGCTCTCTCGGTCAAGATCGGTACGGTGCTACTCGTGCTCGGAGTCTTCCATCTGCTCAACGTCTACCTGCTCGCCCGCATCCGGCGCCGTTCGGCCCGCGTGCCGGAGAGGGAGCCGGCGTGAGGTTCAGCGGTCCCGTCCCGGCGGCAGCATCGGCAGGTCCGGGGTCGGGCCCGACTCGATCAGCCGCAGCAGGGCCGCCGTGTCGACGTACGCGTCCACCGCGTCGGCCAGGCGATCGTACTGGGCCTCCCGGGCGGCCGCGAACTCCACGCCGGATCGTGTCCGTCCTGCCGCACTAGCCCCGACCTGGGCGAACGCGCCGGTATAGCCGGCGCGTTCGCCGAGCCATTCCAGTAGGGCGCTGCGGAAGAGGTCTGACTCGAGCGCGCCGTGCCAGAGCGTGCCGAGCACCGAGCCGGCCGCGCAGCCGTCCGCGGCGCCGCCGGCGGCGTCGGTGAACAGGGGATCGCCGCCGAACACCTCGACCTGGCCGTGGTGGATCTCGTACGCGCTCGTCACCGGCGCGCCGAAGCCGAATCCGGTCGGGCGGGCCAGGGTCTTGCGCGCGACGAAACGGGTGCGCACCGGCAGCAGGCCGAGCCCCGGCACCACCGTCCCGGCCGCGCTCTCCACCCCGCCTTCGTCCTCGATCTCGGTCCCGAGCATCTGGTAGCCGCCGCACACGCCCAGGATCGGCCCGTCCTTCGCGTGCCGGGCGCGTAAGGCCTCGACAATGCCGCGCTCGCGCAGCCACGCCAGGTCGGCCACGGTGGACTTCGTGCCCGGCAGCACCACCAGGTCCGCCTCGGCGATGCCGCGCGGCGAGGTGGTGAAGGAGACCTCGACGCCCGGCTCGAGCCGCAGCGCGTCCACGTCGGTGAAGTTCGACACCCTCGGCAGCCGCACCACGGCGACCGACAACGGCCGCGATCCCGGCAGCGGCTCGGCGGGCGGCGGGGGAGCGGCGGCGTCCAGGCTCAGCGAATCCTCCGCGTCGAGCCACAGATCCCGCAGATACGGCACCACCCCGAGCGTCGGCCGCCCGCTCAGCTGCCGGATCATCTCCAGCGCCGGATCCAGCAGGGCCGGGTCGCCGCGGAACCGGTTGATGATGAAGCCTGATATCAGAGCCTGGTCCGCCGGCTCGAGCAGCGCCACCGTGCCGTGGAAGGCCGCGAACACTCCGCCGCGGTCGATGTCCCCGACCACCACCGCCGGCAGCTCGCGCGCCCGGGCGAGTCCGAGGTTCGCGATGTCGCCGCGGCGCAGGTTGATCTCGGCCGGCGACCCGGCCCCCTCGCAGATCACGACGTCGAACCGCGCGCGCAGCTCGTCGTAGGCGGCGAGCACGTGCTCGAGCAGAGTGGCCTTGAGCTCCTGGTAGCTCAGCGCGTCGGCCTGGGCGAACGGACGGCCGAGCAGCACGACCTGGCTGCTGCGGTCCGATCCGGGCTTCAGCAGCACCGGGTTCATCTGCGGCACCGGTACGACGCCGGCCGCGGCCGCCTGCATGGCCTGCGCCCGCCCGATCTCGGCCCCCTCGCCGGTGGCCGGGTCGAGGCAGACCGCCGAATTGTTCGACATGTTCTGCGCCTTGAACGGCGCGACCGCTACGCCCTGCCGGGCCAGCCAGCGGCAGATCCCGGCCGTCAGCACCGACTTCCCGGCGTCCGAGGTGGTGCCGGCGACCAGCAGGCCGCCCCGAACCGGCGAGCCGTCAGCCACGACGCGAGCGTCCGGCCCGGCCGAGCAGCGCTCCTGCGGCCGCGAGCACCGCGGCGCTGGTGCACACCGCTTTGGACAGCTTCGTCGCGCGGGCGATGTCGAACCCGCGCGGGCTGCGCCCGGTGCCCAGCTGCGGACGCTCCTCCACCCGCGCGCCGTAGACGTTCGTGCCGCCCAGCCGCAGCCCGAGCGCGCCCGCCGCCGAAGCCTCGCAGTGCCCGGCGTTCGGGCTCGGATGGTGGCTTCCGTCGTGCCGCAGCGCCTGCCAGGTCTGCGCCCGGTCGCCCCCGACCCGCGGCGCCGCCGCCACGGTGAGCAGCCCGGTCAGCCGGGCCGGCACCAGGTTGAGCGCGTCGTCGAGCCGGGCCGAGGCCCAGCCGAACCTCTCGTAGCGCTCCGAGCGGTGCCCGACCATCGCGTCCAGGGTGTTCGCCGCGCGGTACGCCAGCAGCCCGGGCGTGCCCGCCACCGCGCCCCAGAACAGCGGCGCCACCACGGCGTCCGAGGTGTTCTCGGCCACTGATTCGATCACCGCGCGGGCCAGCGCGCTCTCGCCGAGGCCGCGCGCGTCGCGCCCGCACAGCCGGGGCAGCCGCTCCCGGGCCCCCTCGAGATCGCCGACCTCGAGCAGCCGCCCGATCTCCTCGGCCTCCCGCCGCAGCGAGGCCGCCCCGATCACCGTCCAGGCCGCGCTCGCCGTCGACGCGACCGCCAACAGCCGCCGCGTCCCGGCCGCCCGGTCCACCGCCGCGCCGAGCGCCGCCGCCCCGCCCACGCACGCCGCCGTGAACGCCGCGCCGCGCAGCCGGGAGTCCTGATACCAGTGTTCTTCCAGCCCGCGCGCGGCCCGGCCGAACAGTGCCACCGGGTGGCCCCGGCTCGGGTCCGCGAGCAGCGTGTCCGCCGCGTAGCCGGCCAGCAGCCCGGTCGCCAGGGCGGCCGCGCCGGCCTTCCCCGTCCGACCTCGCCCCGAATGCGACTTTCGCTGGCCGGCCGCGCCGGCGGGTGAGCTCTTCACCTGGCGATGGTAGCGAGTGCCGCCCGGCCGCGCGGAGGCGGCAGGATGTACCCATGGCTCACGCGTTCGACCTGCGGCACCACGGAGATCGGGAGACGGCGGCCGGCTTGACCGACCTCGCAGTCAATGTCCGTATACCCCGGCCGCCGGCCTGGCTGCTGGAGCGGATCGCCGCCGTGCTGCCCGAGCTCGCCGCGTACCCCGACGCCGCTCCGGCCACGGCCGCCGTCGCCGCCGCGCACGGCCGGGAGCCCGAGCAGGTGCTGCTCACCTCGGGCGCGGCCGAGGCGTTCGTGCTGCTCGCGCGGGCACTGCATCCGCGCCGCGCGGTCGTGGTGCACCCTCAGTTCACCGAGCCCGAAGCCGCGTTGCTGGCCGCGGGCCACGACGTCACCAGGGTGCTCACACCGGCCGGCGACGGCTTCCGCTTCGATCCGGCGAGCGTGCCCGAGGATGCCGACCTGGTGATCGTGGGCAACCCGACGAACCCCACCGGCGTGCTGCATCCCGCGCGCGATCTCGCCGCGCTCGCCCGGCCCGGCCGGGTCCTCGTCGTCGACGAAGCGTTCATCGACGCGATCCCCGGCCAGCCGGAAACCCTGATCCGACGCGCCGACCTGCCCGGCCTCGTCGTCCTCAGAAGCCTGACGAAGACTTGGGGCTTGGCAGGCCTTCGGGTCGGCTACGCAGTCGGCGACGCGGCCGTGCTCGCTGCGCTGCGCGAGGCCCAGCCGCTGTGGTCTGTTTCCTCGCCCGCCCTCGCCGCAGCCATCGCCTGCTCCGAGCCCGCTGCTCTCGAGCAGGCAGAGGGACTGGCGGGGGAGGCCGAACGCGACCGCCACTATCTCGAGCAGCGCCTGCGGGAACTGCCTGCGGTGGGCCTTCCCGCAGCCGACCACGCCCGCGCCCCCTTCGTGCTCATCCACGCGCCAGGCGCGGACAAGCTGCGACTGCGGCTGCGCGAGGAGTCCGGCTACGCCCTGCGCCGCGGTGACACCTTCCCCGGGCTCGGCCCCGACTGGCTCAGGATCGCCGTGCGCGGCCGCGAGATCACCGACGCGCTGATCGCCGCCTGGCCGCGCGACTGATCAGGGCTGGTCGGGCTGCTTCGGCGGCTCGATCGGCTGCTGCCCCTCGATCGGCGGGGAGACCGGCGCGTTCGGAGCCGGCAGCGGAGCAGCCGCGTCCGGCTCCTCCTCGAACACCCCGATCGGCCCGATCACGGCCGAGAGCATGGACGAGTTCGGCAGCAGCAGCGTGCCGCGCTCGGTGGCCAGCCGGACGTAAGTGAGCGTCATGTCGATGACCTCGCCCGAGTACGGCCCGCCCATCGGCCCGGAGCGCACCGAGATCCGCTGCCCCACCGAGATCGGCCGCACGATCAGCAGCACCAGCCCGGCGAAGAAGTTGCCGAACGCCTGCTGCGCCGCGATGCCCAGGATCACGCCGGTGATCGCGCCGCCGAGCGCGAGCCGCTCGACCGGCACGTTCAGCGCCCCGAGGGTGCCGAAGATCACCAGCAGGTACCCGACCACCAGGCAGATCCAGCGCAGCCCCACCTTCCGGTCGTCGCCCACCGAGGAGGGCACCGTCTTGAGGATCTCCTTGGTGGCCGAGCGCACCGCGATCACGCCGAAGGAGAAGAAGGCCACCGCGCCGATCACCGAGCAGACCGACGCCAGCCAGCGGTGCCGGGTGAAGTAGTCCACCGGCGCGTTCCCGCTGCCGAGCACGCCGCCGCTCACGTACGTCAGCGCCAGCCCCACCAGCGCGATCAGCCCGGCCAGGATGGCCCTGCGGAAGTCCGCGCTGATCGCCTGGTTGATCGCGGCGAACGACCAGTGGTCCGGCGCCTCCGGCTCCACGGCGGGATCGGGCGGTTCGGTGGAAGCGGTGGGCTCCACGTTCCGCATGGGGTCCGTGGGCTCCGGCGTGCTGGACATGAGAGCATCTTACGGAGCAATCCGCAGGCCCGAGGCCCGCCACCCGGCGGCGCCGGCACCGGTCTGTGACATAGTGTGATGAAGCGTCAGTCAGGGCGCTGACGTGCCGGAACCGCGTCCGGCCGGGCGCTAGCGAGGTGGAGTCATGAGCGAGCCTGCGAGCGAATCAAAGGGCGCAGTGCGTCCGCGAATGCGCCTACCGAGCGCTAGCGAGGTGGAGTCATGAGCGACCCGATTGAGGGCGAGGTCGTGGATGGCGGTCGCGGCCCCGGCGGTCCCGGCGGCGGCGCGCGTCAGGGGTTCGACCCCGCGCGGTTCAAGCGGATGTGGCTGCTGCCGGTGCTCTTCGGCGCCGCCGGCGTGGTGCTCGGCGTGCTGGTGGTGGCCTGGCCCGGGCACACCGTCTCCGCCCTGACCTTCCTGTTCGGCGTCTACCTGCTGCTCACCGGCGCTTACCGGTTCGTCACCGCGATTCAGCTCAAGGGCGTGGAGCCGGTGGCCCGGGTGGTCGCGATCGTGCTCGCGGTGCTCTCGGTGGGCTTCGGCGTGCTCTGCGTCGCCCGGCCGTTCCACACCGCCTCCGGCCTGGCCCTCGTGGTCGGCGCGTTCTGGCTGGTCAGTGGGGCACTGACGATCTTCGGGGCGCGGCAGCGGGCTCGCCGGGCGCCGGGCCGCGCGCCCGGGACGGCCGGCGGGGTGTTCGCGATCGTGATCGGCCTGCTGATCGTGGCCTTCCCGGGCGCCAGCCTGGTGGTGCTCGCCTGGATCCTCGGCTGCTGGCTGATCTTCTTCGGCGCCAGCGCCGTGGTGACCGGCCTGACGGCCCGTAAACTGCTCGCCCGGGCCCGCAACGCGCCGTTGTACTGGCCGTGAGATCCACCGCCCGTTCTCACCTCCGGGCTATGGCCGTAACCGGTGCACCGTGACTATGCTCCGGACATGTCGAACCTCGTCGAAGATCTCAAGAATGACGCCCGGGAAATCGCCGGCGATCTGGCCGCTCTGCGCCACGCCCTGCACCTCGAACCGGAACTCGGTCTCGAGCTCCCCCGCACCCAGGAGAAGGTGCTCGGCGCACTCGACGGCTGCGGACTCGAACTGACCCTCGGCACCGGGCTGAACTCGGTGACCGGCGTGCTGCGCGGCGCCCGGCCGGGCCCCACCGTGCTGCTGCGCGGCGACATGGACGCGCTGCCGCTACAAGAGACGTCGGTCAGCGACGTGCCGATCTCCCGGTTCGACGGCGTGATGCACGCGTGCGGCCACGACCTGCACACCAGCATGCTGGTGGGTGCGGCGAAGCTGCTCAGCGACCGGCGCGAGCAGCTCGCCGGGAACGTGGTGTTCATGTTCCAGCCCGGCGAGGAGGGCGAGGACGGCGCCGGCCACATGATCGCCGAGGGCGTGCTGGACGCCTCCGGCGTTCGCCCCAGCGCCGCCTACGCCCTGCACGTGAGCTCCGGCATGTTCCCGCGCGGCACCTTCGGCGCGCGTCCCGGCCCGATGATGGCCTCCTGCTCCTCCCTGCACGTGACCGTGCACGGCGCAGGCGGCCACGGTTCCGCCCCGTTCCGGGCCAACGACCCGATCCCGGCGGCCTGCGAGATGGTCACCGCACTGCAGACCGCGGTCACGCGCAAGTTCGACATCTTCGACCCGGTCGTGGTCACCGTGGGCTCGTTCCACAGCGGGACGAAGGAGAACATCATCCCGGAGACCGCGCACTTCGACGCGACCGTGCGCACCTTCTCCGCCGCGGCCGGCGAGCGCATGCGCCCGGTGCTGGTCGGCCTGATAGAAGGCATCGCCAAGGCACACGGGCTGGAGGTGGAGGTGGTCTACGACGGCCTGTATCCCGCCACCGTCAACGACGCCCACGCCATCGACGTGGTGCGCGACACCGTCGGCGAGCTGTTCGGCCCGGAGCGCTTCGAGACCATGGCCGAGCCGCTGGCCGGCGCCGAGGACTTCTCCCGGGTCCTCCAGCAGGTCCCCGGCGCGATGGTCTTCCTCGGCGCCACCATCGAGGGCCGCGACCACCACACGTCCCCGTGGAACCACTCGCCCGAGGCGGCCTTCGACGACCGCGTGCTGCCGGACGGCGCCACCCTGCTGGCCCGGCTCGCCCTCGACCACCTCGTCGCGGCGTAAGCCACCGGAGGATTGCGGCGGCATCCCGGATATAACAGAATGCTGAATCGGCGTGTACGGGCCTTGCCGCACGCCGATTCAGCAACATGACACACCTGCGATGCCGACAGGGGGAGGGGTGGCGATGGCGCGGGCATCGGAAGAACCGGCCGGCGAGCCGGAGGCGGCCATTCCGCCCGCCTCGCGCCCTTCGCTCTGGCGCAACCGCGACTACATGGCGTGGTGGACCGGCGAGACGCTGTCCATGTTCGGCACCTCCATGTCCTCGCTCGCCTTCCCGCTGCTGGTCCTGTTCACCACCGGCTCGGCCACCGGGGCCGGCGTGATCGCCGGCGCGCGCCAAGTCGGGACGCTCACCACGACGCTGTGGGGCGGCGCCCTGGCCGACCGCGTCTCGCGCAAGCTGCTGCTCGTCAGCGGCCCCTTGGTGGAGGCAGCCGTCATGGCCGTCGTCGCCTTCGACGCCCGCGGGCCGCGTCCGTCGATCGCGCTGTTGGCAGGGGCGGGTGCGCTGGCCGGCATCGTCGGCGGCCTCTACACGGGCGCGGTCAGACCGGCCATGCGGCGGATCGTGCCACTCGAGCTCTTCGCCGCGCGCACCGCCCAGGAACAGGGCCGTGACATGGCGGCCGAACTCGTGGCGAACCCTGTCGCCGCGATCCTGTTCACGGTCGCGCGCTGGATCCCGTTCGCCGGTGACGCCGTGTCCTTTCTGTTCAGCGCGCTCGGTGCGGCCGCGATCAGGACCCCGCTAGGCCCGGAGCCGGTCGACCGCCCGCAGGCACGCGGCAGCATCACCTCGGATATGCGCGAGGGCTTCCGTTTCCTGCTGGCCCAGCCGTTCCTGCGCTACATGCTCATCTGGGGCGCGCTGGTCAACATGGTCGGCAACGTGCTCGGCCTGCTCTTCATCGCGCTGATGCGCTACCGCGGCGGCGGTCCGCGCATGATCGGCCTAGCCGGCTCGGTGATGCTGGTGATGGGCGTGGCCGGCGCGCTGCTGACGGCGCAGGTGATCAAGAGGCTCCCGCTGCGTCCGGTCTTCGTCGGGATCGGCTGGGTCTTCATGCTCGGCCTGGTCGCCTGCGCCGTGGTGCCGCAGGTGTGGGGAGCCACAGCCGTGCTGAGCCTGACCATGCTGCTGATCGTCCCGCTCAACGCGATCACCTCGTCCTACTCGGCGCGGCTGATCCCGGACGCGCTCACCGGCCGGATCAACTCCGCCATGAGCTTCGGCTCCCAGTCGCTGGTCTGGCTCGGCTACACCGCCTTCGGCTGGCTCGCCGACCGCTTCGGACCGCCCACCGCGATGCTCTGCGCGGCGGCGTTCGTCTTCCCGCTCGCCCTCGCGCCGCATGTGGTGCGCTCCCTCGACATCCTGCGCACCCCGGTGGACCAGGTCCGGGAGTTCAGCCTGCCCGCCCAGGCCGGCCCGGCCGAGGACGGCCCCCGACCCGCCGACCGCTCCGCGGAGATCGACACCACGGCCTAGGCGTTACACTGGCCGCTGCGGCGAGTCGGTCGGGCGGCCGCGAGCACGCCGGGAGACCGGCGGGTTCGAGGAAAGTCCGGGCTCCACAGGGCAGGGTGGTTGGTAACGCCAACCCGGGGTGACCCGCGGGACAGTGCCACAGAAAACAGACCGCCGTCGCGGGACTCGTCCGGCGACGGTAAGGGTGAAACGGTGCGGTAAGAGCGCACCAGCGCCCACGGTGACGTGGGCGGCTCGGTAAACCCCACCCGGAGCAAGGTCGAGAAGGAGCGAGCGCCAGCCCGCTCCGCGCAGATGCTTGAGGGCGACCCGCCCGAGTCTGCGGGTAGACCGCTCGAGGCGCACGGCGACGTGCGTCCTAGATGGATGGTCGCCACGGGCCCGGCTTACGCAGGGCACGTACAGAACCCGGCTTACAGACCGGCTCGCCGCACTCGACCAGCCGGAACTTTGCGCCGCCGTGCCTAGCCGGCGTTGACCAGGGGGCGCAACCGCCCGGCGGCCTCGGCGGCGGTGCTCGGTTCGCCGGGCTCGGCGAGCCCCGCCGACGACTCGGCGAGCTCGGGCAGGTCGGCCAGGGCCCGCAGCGCACTGGAATCGAGCGTCGCGACGATCCAGTCCGCAAGCCCCTGACTCCGCCGCTCGGCCGCCTGCCGCCACTTCGCCACCTGCTCGGCGGCCGGGCACAGCCGGGGCAGGCCGGGCTGCTCGATCGCCGCCCGACCAGGCCGGCGCTCGGCGCGGATGCCGCTGCGCAGCTGGTTGCGCGACCAGCCGCCCTGCTCGGCTCGGTCCAGCCAACGGTCCTGATCCGCCACGGAAAGGGCCGCGACCTCGGCGTGGTGCTGGAAACTGAGCCCTTCGCGCCGTCGGCAGAGCTCGAACCGTCGGGCGACCCAGGCGTAGTTGCGCAGGGTCTGGTAGTCGAGCCCGGCCATCGCCACGGCGTGGCGGTACCGGCCGGCGTACACGTTCTGACCGTAGATCAGCCAGTCGCCCAGGCACCAGGCTGAGGAATCCGCGATGCGGGCGATCTTCAGCCCCGCCTGCTCCCACGCTCCGAACTCGAGGGTCGCGGGCAGCTCCAGGCCCACTCGCGTCACCATGATCCCGCCGTGAGCGCCCCGATGGGCCGGCGTCCGCTCCGTCTCCGCGAAACCGTTGTCGCCTGCTGCGGAGCCCGATCCCGTCCCGCCCGTCTCGGTGGAACCCGCAGGGCCCGTCCCTGTCCCTGTTCCGACCACCGTCTCCGCGGAGCCTCGCTTCGTCGCAGAGTTCGTGCCCGCCGCATCAGATGTCAGCATCGTTCGCTCCCCTTCGGCCCGCCGACCCGCGGTCATCGCCATTGATGATCCGCTTGGGTCGTCGTCGCGTCGAGCGTCCCGCGACATCGTGGGAACCTCCCCGTTTTCCCAAGGCGCTGACCTGCGCAGTGGGACGGCCGTTCGGCCAAGTGGGGATCAGCGCAGGCGGGCCGGCCCGCTCACTCCCCGGGCAGCGCGGCCCTGGCAGGGCGTGCGGGAGGCGTCGCAGGGAAGCTCGGTCCAGGACTGCAGCGCGGATTCGACCGACCCGGCGAGCAGTCCGGCCGAGCCCTGCGCGATCCACGAGGTGTTGAAGGTCAAGGTCACGCCGACGTGCTCGGCCCAGCTCTGGACGAGCATGTGCACGCCGGTGGTCTCCCGTTTGACCGCCAGCGCGGCAGCACCCGGATGCGCGGCCGACCGCCCGGCCGTCCGGTTCATCTGCTCCTGCACGTGGTTGATGTACGCGACGCGCAGCGCACCGCTCGGCCCAGGCCGCGGCGGTTCCCGATCCTCGCCGCCGCGCCCGCGCCCGGGTTCGAGTTCGCGCTCGGCGCCGCGGACGCGGAGCTTCGAGAGCCACTCCCGGGTGACGGCTCGGAGCAGCTGTTCCGGCGACTCGGCGCGTTCGACGACCAGCGGCAGGCTCACCCCGGCCGCATCCTGTGCGGCATGGCCGCCGACCAGAATCGAGTCGGCCGAGACCCAGAGCGCGATCGCGTCGGCCGGGCAGTACTCGAAGACGGCACTCGCCAACGCGCACTGCGTCCAGACGAACTCGTTGGTCCCGTTGCGAAGCGCGGCCTCGCGCATCCGCCGGAGCGGCTCGCCACTGAACCGGAACCGGACTTCCAGGGTCGATGCGCTGCCGCCGCCCGCACGGTGCGCGGGCGCCGGGACCGGCTCCGCGGGCAGCGCCGCGAAACGTTCGCGCCGCGGGGTTTGCGCATATGCGTCTGCTGTGAACAGCCTGGCCGGCCCGACGACATGCGTCTCATACAACTGCCACAGCTCTTCTTCGAACGCCGTACGCACATTGGCGTTCTCGGACACGCCCTGGCACGCGATGCTGAACACGTACACATCGGGGGAGTGTTCGAGCAGCCGCATGCGGAGCGGATATCCGACCCGCCGGCTTCGGAAGGAGTCGACATCTCTCGCCGCCAGCGTGCTGACGCAACGGGTGAACTCGTCCTCTGACATCATGTCCACGCGTTGGTAGGCCACCAGGTCCGAGAAGGCTCCGCGACGCGACCGGCCGGGTGCCGCGCCGCCGGCGCCCTCTTCGGGGGCGGCCAGCCCCCATGCGTCATGGCGTTCGATGACGTCGGCGACGGCGGTGAGGAACGCGGGGACGTCCAGTTCGCCTTCGATGCGGTAGAGCAGCCGGTCGGTCCGGCCGGTGTCCTGCTCGGCCGGCAGCTCCCGGACCACGCGCCGGGGCCGTCTCGCCGGTTCGCTCTCCGCGTCGTCGTCTTCGCTGTTCATGGATCCTCCTTCGACAGGGAGGCGGGCGCGCGGCGGCCGATCGGCGCCGAGCACGAGCCACTTATACGAGTTCTGATTCACCGCGCCGCCGGACGTCCGCCATCCGTCCGCGGTGCGCGGAAAAGCAAGCGGATAAGGGGATGGGGGAGTAGGAAGGATATGCCGCTGCGGGCATCGAGAAATTCAAGCTAGCACGCCCGCCTGCACTGTTCTATGTCATGGTCATGCGGCCGGCCGAGCTCGCGTCCCGCCGGCGGGACGGCCGCATTCCGGGCGGCCGCAAGGCCTTCGGAGGCATCGGTTCTCTCATTAAATTTTGAATATACGAAGACGATCCCCGCCCCCCCGGCGGGGCGCGGCCGGCCTGCGCCGGACCGGTCCCGAACGGCCGTCGAGATCGCAGCAGATTCAAGGCGGCGACGCGCGTGACAATGCCGGCCCGCGTTCCGCGTCCGCGCCCGGACGGATGGGTATACTCCCGGTATCGTGCTCTATTCGATCATCCTCGCCGGCGGCAGCGGAACCCGGTTGTGGCCGCTTTCGCGGGCCGGGCATCCGAAGTTCCTCTACGCGCTCACCGGGACGGAACGCTCGCTGCTCGAGGACACCGCCGACCGGCTCGCCCCGCTGAGCACGGCGCAGGAGACGTACGTCGTCACCGGCATCGCGCACGCCGCCGCCATCGCCCGGCAGCTGCCGCACATCCCCGAGGAGAACGTCCTCGTCGAGCCGCTGCCACGGGATTCCTGCGCGGCGATCGGCCTCGCCGCCGCGGTCATCGCCCGGCGCGACCCGGAAGCGGTGATGGGCGTCTTCTCCGCCGACCACCTGATCGGGGACCGGGCGCGGTTCGTCGAGACGATCGAGCGCGCGGCGATGGTCGCGCGGCGCGGCCGCCACGTGTGCACCGTGGGCATCGAGCCGACCCGCCCCGAAGAGGGCTTCGGCTACCTGCAGCTCGGCGAGCTGATCGAGACGGGCGTGCGCAACGTCCGGCAGTTCACCGAGAAGCCCAAGCGCGAGCTCGCCCAGCAGTACCTGGAATCCGGCGAATACCTGTGGAACGCCGGGATCTTCATCGTCAGGGCCGGCACGTTCCTCGAGGAACTCGCGCGCTACAAGCCCGCGCTGTGCGAGGCACTCGAGCGGATCGGCGCGGCCTGGGACACCTCGCGGCGGGACGAGGTGCTCGCTCGGGAATGGCCCGAACTGGAGAAGGTCTCCGTCGACTACGCCGTGATGGAACCCGCCGCGGCTGCGGGCCGTGTGGTCACGGTGCCGGCCGGCTTCTCCTGGAGCGACATCGGCGACTTCCACTCGCTCGGCGACTCGCTGCCCAACGACGAGAACGGCAACCTCGTGATCGGGGACCCCACCAGGACCCTGCTGCGCGAGGTGAAGTCCTCGGTGATCGTCTCCACCGTGGGGAACCGGGTCATCGCCGTCGTCGGGGTCGAAGGCCTGGTCGTGGCCGACACCGAGGACGCCGTCCTGGTCTGCCCGCGCAACCGCGCGCAGGAGGTCAAGCAGATCATCGAGACTCTGCGCGACTGCGGGCTCTCCGAGCACACCTGAGATCCACCCCGGGTACCATCAAGAGGGACGACTCGGGAGCAACATGGAAATCAGGCCGTTTCTCGGCGCCGATGCTGACCCGAGCGAGCTGAAGCAGCGCTACGAGCTGTACGCGGAAGATCGACGCTCCGTGTTCCCCGGCTTCCCGATTCAGGCCTACGAGCAGTACGTCGCCGCTGCTGCTGCCTGCCCGCCGTCGACGGTCGCTCTCTCCGAGGGACTGCCGCCGGTCGCGCCGCCCCTGCAGTGGTCCGCCTGGCAGGGGGAGCGGTTGATCGGATCCGTGGGCGTTTCGCTCGTCGAGGAGGACGGCACCCTCGTCGCGGTTCCCCGCATCGAAGTCGCCGCGGACCACCGTCGCCGCGGCGTGGGCACGGCTCTGCTCCATCGGCTCGTCTCCGCGGCACAGGCGCGCGGCTGCACCACGCTCGTCGCCGACGCCGTCCGTATCGGCAGCGCCGGCGCACTGTGGGCCAATCGCGTCGGATTCCGCACCACGCAGATCTTCTCCTGGCAGATGCTGCACATCCCCGACATCGAGCCCGCGCGCTGGCAGCTGCGGACCCCGGCCGGCTACCGCCTGGAGCGCTGGACCGCCGCTACGCCGGAACCACTCGTGGCCGCGTTCGCCAGAGCCCGCAACGCCATAGCCGACTCGCCCCTCGGCGACACGAGCCTCGTCCACCCGACGTGGACCGTGGAACGGCTTCGCCGCGTCGAGGCCGAGATCGCCGCCGACGGCGACACATGGCACTGCGTCGTCGCCATGCACGAGCGAACCGGCGACGTGGCCGCGTTCACCGAGCTGCTGCGCGATCCGGTGCGGCCCGCGTTGAGCTGGCAGCGGGACACGGCAGTGGTGCGGGCCCACCGTGGTCTCGGACTCGCGCGGACGGTCAAGGCGGCCATGCTGCGCTGGCTGTCAGCCGAGGTCCCCGGGCTCGACCGCGTGGTCACCAGCACGGCCGCGGAGAACACGGCCATGCGCCGGGTGAACGAACAGGTCGGCTACCTCCCGTACGCCGAGATCGGCATGCTCGAAGCGGCGCCCGCCGAGATCGAGGCCAAGCTCTCGATCCCCGGCGCCCGCCGCTCGCAACAGCGCCGGCCGCTACTCCAGCACCTCGCCGACTTCGAAGCCTGACGCCGCGAGCCCGCCCGACGCCGCCGTCCCGGCCGGCTGATCCTGGCCCTGGTCCTGCAGCAGCGTCTCGCCCTTGACGAACCAGGCGAATCCGAACGCGAAGGTGGCCAGAGCCTCGCACCAGAACAGCGGATGCACCCTGTCGCCGAACGACTGGGAGGTGAAGGAACTGAGCCCCGCCAGCGCCGTGAACACCACCACCAGCACCGCGCACACCCGGTAGACGAGGTTGCGCGCATTCTTCGCCGAAGTCCGCTGCCCGGCCGGCCGGTCCGTCAAGGTGAACAGGAACCAGCACATCAGCGCCATGTTCACCAAGAACAGCGCGGCGAACACGACGTGCAGCACACCCACCGTCGCAGCCAGCCGCGTGGCACCGCCCGGCCGGGTCGGACACACCGCGACGCCGATCGCGCACGCGCCCCCGATCGTGGCGAAAACGTCGTCCCAGTGCCGGTACCGATAGCAGATCAGGAACACGCCCACCGCGCACAGGCTCCCGACGAAGACGTTGCGCATGTCCGAGTAGTAGTAGCTGCTCATCGAAGCCAGCAGCCGCCAATGCCCGGTGCTCAGCGCGTATCCCAGCGGAAGGACGACCGGCAACAGCGCCCCGATGAGGCCGATGGCGCGGCGGAGGAAGAGGTATGAGACGGCGAGCTCCATTGCGGCGGCCCCCAGGCGTTCCCGTGTGGATCAATGTTCCCATTCGTTTCATTCCCGCTTACGGAACGTATCAATCCGATCACTGAAGGTTCTGCCGCGTTGTTTTGCCCGCTTTTTATCGTCTGCCACGCCGACCCCGCTCGACGCCGGCCGTCGCCTTTTCTTCGCGCCGCCCGCAACCAGCGCCGCGAAGTTCCGGAACCTGACTTCGTATCAATTCTCTTGACACACACCCAATCCAGAGACAACGTTGTCATCGCTTGCCGCCTGTGCAGCGCGCACCTCCTCATCCCGTTTTATCGCCGCCCGCGGACCCACCCGCGCGTGCGGCGAGGAAGGAGCGACCCCGCACCATGGCACGAAACGATCACCCGAGCAGCAGCTTCGGCACGCCCTCGCGGCCCGGAGCCGGCACCCCCACGCACCCGCCGTTCCCGGCCCGTACCCGTCGGCGGCTCACCGCCGCCCTCGCCGCATCCGTCACCGCGCTCGCGTTGGCCGCCGCCCCCGCAGCCCACGCCGCTCCCGCCCACCCCGCGCTGGTGACGAGCCCGGCCTCGCTCGTCAACCCGTTCATCGGCACCGCCAACTCGGCCAACGACTTCCCGGGCGCCGACGTGCCCTACGGCATGGTCCAGTGGAGCCCGGACACGCCCTCCCGCCCGGACGGCGGCGGCTACGCCTACAGCGACTCCTCGATCACCGGCTTCAGCCTCACCCACCTGTCCGGCCCCGGCTGCGGGGCCGAAGGCGACGTGCCCGTCCTGCCGACCGTCGGCAGCGTCAACACCGGCGCCACCGACTCCTTCTCGCACTCCAACGAGACCGCCTCACCCGGCTACTACTCCGTCGCCCTGTCCAACGGGGTCACCACCCAGCTGACCGTGACCCCGCGCTCCGGAATGGCCTCGTTCACGTTCCCGTCCACCACCCAGGCCAACCTGATCTTCAAGCTCAACGCCAGCCAGAACGGGGACTCCAACACCCAGTTCAACGTCGTGAGCAACACCGAAGTCAGCGGCCAGGCCACCAGCGGGAACTTCTGCGGCGGGGGCAACAGCTACACCGTCTACTTCGACATGGTCTTCAACCAGTCGTTCGCCTCCAACGGCAGCCAGGCCGTGGCGGCCACGACCCCGTCGACGGCCACCGCCCAGTCCTCCACCACGCCCGAGGCGAAGAACCACCCTGCCCTGCACGGTAAGACGGCCACCGCCAAGTCCGACGCCGTCACCCCGAACACCGCGGCCAACGACGGATACGTCACCTTCAACACCACCTCGAACCAGACGGTGCTCGCCAAGGTCGGCGTCTCCTACGTCTCGATCGCCAACGCCGTGCAGAACCGCGCCACCGAGAACCCGAACTGGAACTTCTCCAGCACCGAATCCGCCGCGCAGGCCTCCTGGAACACCCTGCTCGGCAAGGTGCAGACGTCCGGGGGCACCGCCGCCCAGCAGGCCGTGTTCTACACCGCGCTCTACCACGCGTTGCTGCACCCGAACATCATCAGCGACGTCAACGGCCAGTACTACGGCTTCAACGGCAGCGTGCAGACCGTCGACTCGGGCCACTCCGCCGCCTACGCCAACTACTCCGGCTGGGACATCTACCGCTCCCAAGCACAACTCGAAGCGCTCACCGACCCGCAAGCTGCCTCCGACACGGCCCAGTCGATGATCGACGACTACAAGCAGACCGGCCGCTTCCCGAAGTGGTCCGAGGACAACGGCGAGACGTACGTGATGGTCGGCGACCCGGCCGACGAGATCCTCGCCGAGTACTACGCCTTCGGAGCGCGCAACTTCGACACCTCGACTGCGCTCACTGACATGATCGCGGAAGCCACCACGGCCAACAACAACCGGCCCGGCCTGACCTACCTCGAGCAACTCGGCTACCTGCCCACGAACGGCAGCTACGGCTGTTGCAACTTCTACGGCGCCGCCGCGACCACCCTCGAGTACAACAGCGCCGACTTCGCCATCTCCGCCTTCGCCGGAGCGCTCGGCGACGGCTCCGACCAGACCGCGTTCGCCAACCGGGCCCAGGACTGGCAGAACATCTACGACCACAACAGCGGGTTCGTCCAGCCGCGCGACTACAGCGGCACCTGGACCTCCGGCTTCAACCCGACCTCGACCTCGAACTTCGTCGAGGAAGACGGCTGGCAGTACACGCTGATGGTCCCGTTCAACCTGCACGGCCTGGCCACCGCCATGGGCGGCAACAGCACGATGAACACGTATCTCAACACCGTGCTCTCCTCGCTCACCGGAGCCAACGGCTACACCGACCTCGGCAACGAGCCCGCGCTCGACATCCCGTGGGAGTACGACTACACCGGCGAGCCGTACCAGACCCAGCACGTCGTGCGCCAAGTCCAGGACCAGATCTGGACCGACGCCCCCGGCGGCCTGGCCGGAAACGACGACCTCGGCGAGATGAGCGCCTGGTACGTCTGGTCCGCACTCGGCATGTACCCGGAGACCCCGGGCACCTCCGACCTGGCCCTCGGCTCCCCGCTGTTCACCCAGATCGTGCTCACGCTGCCCAGCGGCAACACCCTGACGATCAACGGCAACGGCGCGGCCGACGGCTCCCCGTACGTACAGTCCGCCACCTGGAACGGGACGGCGTGGAACAACGCCTACGTCCCGGGCGCCGCCATCACCTCCGGCGGCACGCTCAACTTCACCCTCGGCTCCACGGCCAACACCTCCTGGGCCGCCGCCTCGAACGAGGCCCCGCCCTCCTACGCGGGCAACCCGACCTACACCGACATCGGCGTCTCGGCCGACTCCGCCGCCTCCGCGGCGAACTTCGACGGCGGCGGCTACAGCTACTCGGCCACCGCCCTGAGCGCCGCCGGCGTGAACCCCGGCTCCACCGTCAGCGCCAACGGCGTCAACTTCACCTGGCCCGGTCCCGCGGCAGGCTCGCTGGACAACTACCTGGCCAACGGCCAAACCGTGACCGCCAGCGGATCCGGAGCGATCTCGTTCCTCGGCTCCGCGAGCAACGGGCCCTCCACCGGCGCTGCAGTCGTCACCTACACCGACGGCAGTACCCAGAGCGTGCCGATCACCTTCAGCGACTGGACCCTCGGCGGCGGCGGATCAGCGGTTGCGGCATCCGACACCACCGCCATCACCACCACGTACCGCAACCACGCGGGCAACTCCTCCGACGCCACGAAGACCTACGTCTTCGCCACCAAGCCGATGAACCTGGCATCCGGCAAGACGGTCGCCAGCGTGCGACTGCCCAGCAACGTCGCCAGCGGCGCCCTGCACGTCTTCGCGCTCGGGTTCACCTCCGCGGCCTCACCCGCCGTCGGCGCGGTCTACTCGGGCGTCTCCAGTGGCGTCCTCGGCGGCCTGTGCCTCGACGACAGCGGCGGCGGCACCACCAACGGCACGCACGTGCAGATCTACGGCTGCAACGGAGGCTCCACGCAGCAGTGGACCATCGCGACGAACGGCACCATCCAGATCAACGGCGGCTGCCTCGACGTGAGCAACAGCGGAACCGCCAACGGGACCGTCGTCCAGTGGTGGACCTGCAACAACACCGGCGCACAGCAATGGCAGGCCGGCGCCGGCAACTCCCTGATCAACCCGCAGTCCGGCAAGTGCCTGGACGACCCGGGCTCCACCACCACCGCGGGCACGCAGCTGCAGATCTACACCTGCAACAGCACCGGTGCCCAGAACTGGACGCTGCCATGACCCTGCGATGAACGCGTGACGCGGCGCGCGACGGGTCGTCCATGGCGGATGGCGCGTCGCGCAACGCGCACCGGCGCCGGGGCGACCGCCCTGAAACCTTCCGTCGGCCGCCGGCCGCCCGACTCGGTCCTGCCTCGCCGTCTGAAGTACGTCGGACAGTCCGGTCGACGCTTCCAGCGCCCGATCGACGGAAAATGGCCAGGCTGAGCAGCCCATCCTCAGTCATATGACCTAGGGTGTGCGCAACGGCGCACGATCCGGCCGCCAGGGCGCGAGCCCAGCGGCCGGATCCGCCTCCGCTCCGCGGCTGAACCGGTTTCCGCCTCACGGCCGGGTCCGCTTCGGTCCCGCGGACCGCCGCCACCGGGCGGGAGAACGCGAAAGCGCCGAGCTTTCATGGTTGGCTGGCTGAGCACGCTGAAAGGAGCAGCACATGCCCCGTGCGGTCGACGCGACCGGGCGCTCCGGAAGGGCGACGATGAACGACGTCGCCGCCCACGCCGGCGTAAGCCTCAAGACGGTCTCGCGCGTCGTCAACGGCGAGGCCGGCGTCCTGCCGTCCACCGCCGAGCGCGTCTCCCGGTCCATCGCCGAACTAGGCTTCCGCCGCAACGACTCGGCCCGGCAGCTGCGCACCGGCCGCGCCGCCGGCATAGGCCTGATCCTCGAGGACGTGGCGGACCCGTTCTACTCGGTGCTCACCCGGGCCGTGGAGCAGGTCGTGCGCTCCCACAACTGCCTGCTGCTCACAGGGTCCTGCGACGACGACCCGGACCGTGAGCAGGAACTCGCGCTGGCCTTGTGCTCGCGCCGGGTCGACGGCCTGGTGATCGTGCCGGCCGCCACCGACCACTCCTACCTGCGCCACGAGATCAGCGTCGGCGTCCCGGTCGTGTTCGCCGACCGCCCGCCGATCAACCTGGCCGCGGACGCCGTCCTCGCCGACAACTTCGGCGGAGCCCGGGCCGGCGTGCACCACCTCCTCGACCGCGGCCACCGCCGCATCGGCTACCTGGGCGACGACCCGTCGATCTACACCGCCCGCGAACGCCTCAACGGCTACCGCAGGGCCCTGGCGGACGCGGGCATAGAAGCGGACGAGCGCCTGATCGAGATGGGCCGCGCCGATCCGCCGTCCGTCCGCGCGGCCCTGGACCGCATGCTCGCCGCCCCCAACGCCGCCACCGCGTTGTTCTGCGGAAACAACAGGTTGACGATGGCGGTGCTGCGCGGACTCGCCGGAAGGATCGAGCGGCCCGCGCTGGTCGGCTTCGACGACCTCGAACTCGCCGACCTGATCACCCCCGGCCTGACCGTCGTGGCTCAGGACCCGGCCGGTCTCGGCCGCGTCGCCGCGACCCTGCTGTTCGACCGTCTGGCCGGCCTCACCGTCGCCCCCCGCCGCATCGTCCTCCCGACGACCCTCGTCCCCCGCGGCTCCGGCGAGGTCCCCGCGCCCTGAGCCCACCCGAGGAAGCAGGGGCCCGGCCGCTGCTGCGGCGCTGGGCTGCGCATGAGGCGGCGGATGGGGGCCGCTGCTGCGGCGTTGGGCTGCGCGCGAGGCGGCGGAAGGGGCCCGTGGCCGCAGTACTGGGCTGCGCCCGAGGCCAAGGGTGGCTACGCTCGAGCATGGTCACGACGAGCGGAAGGAGCCACATGTTGGAGCAGAGGGCCGACGGCTTCGAGATCTCCACCGAAGCCGAGAGGCTCGATGTCGAACTGGTTCACCGCTGGCTGTCCACCGATGCCTTCTGGGCGCTCAACCGAAGCCTGGAGACGGTTCACCGCTCGATCGAGGGCTCGGTCAACTTCGGCGTGTACGACAAGCAGGGCGGCCAAGTCGCGTTCGCCCGAGTCGTCACTGACCTGGCCACCTTCGCATGGCTCTGTGACGTGTACGTCGATCGCGCCCATCGCCGCATGGGCATCGGCACGTGGCTGACCACGGTCGTCCGCGACTACCTGGCGCCTTACCGCCTCAAGCGCGTGATGCTCTCGACTCTCGACGCGCACGAGGTCTACGCCCGCGCCGGTTTCGTCCCGTTCCCCGACCCCGACCGGCTGATGCTGATGAGCTTCGCCCCCTGAGACGGTCGGCCCGCCGCTGAACCGATAGAACTATTTAGAACTGGACCGACATGCCCTTCACCTCGCCGCTCAAGCCGTCTCCCGACCCGCGTCCCGTCGCCCCCGAGCGCGTCGCCCTGGCCGAGTGGCTCGACTACCACCGCGCCGAACTGCTCGCGAAGATCGACGGCCTGGACGACGAGCAGGCTGCCCGCCGCGTCGTCCCGTCGCTCAACACCTTGCACGGCCTCGTCCGGCACCTGACCAAGGTCGAGCACGTATGGTTCGTCACGGTGATGCTGGGCAGCGACGAGCCCGCGCCGTTCGGCTTCCCGGACCGCCGAGACGGCGACTTCCTCCTCGACGACGATGCCACGCTCGAGCAGGACGTAGCCCGCTTCCTCCGCGCCTGCGAGCGCAGCCGCGCGATCTACGAGCAGTTCGACCTCGACGACGTCGGCGAGCACCGCAGGATCGGTCAGGTGGACCTGCGCTGGGTGATGCTCCACATGATCGAGGAGTACGCGCAGCACAACGGCCACGCCGACATCCTGCGCGAGCTGATCGACGGGACCACGCAGAGCTAGCGGCACGCCGGCATCCTGCGCGAGCTGATCGACGGGACCACGCAGAGCTGGCGGCACGCCGGCATCCTGCGCGAGCTGATCGACGGGACCACGCAGAGCTGGCGGCACGCCGGCATCCTGCGCGTGTTGATCGACGGGACCACGCAGAGCTGGCGGCACGCCGGCATCCTGCGCGTGTTGATCGACGGGACCACGCAGAGCTGGCGGCACGCCGGCATCCTGCGCGTGTTGATCGACGGGACCACGCAGAGCTGGCGGCACGCCAGCCGAGGGCTTGAGCGGAGCCGAGTCCGTCGGTCGGCGGGTGCCATCGTGTTCGGTGGCACCGCAGCCGCAGTCGTCGCTGCCTGCTTCAGGGCGGGCGAGCGCAGGCGCCCGGCGAGCCGATTTGCCGCTCACGCCGGGCAATCCCGCACGACGAGCCCTGGATGCTCGTGTACCCGGCATAGACGCGGCCGCCGCGTATGCTGACGGGATGCAGGAAGCTGACATCGCCACTGCCACTGCCGCCGCGCGCACCCCCACCGTGGCTACCGCGGCTCCCGCCACGGCAGACCCCGAGACCTCCAACTCCTGGGGTTCTGCCCGTATCCATGGGCCGCTGCGAGTCGCCATCCTCGGCCCCGGCGGCGTGGGGGGCCTCCTCGCTGCCACGCTGGTGCACAGCGGTCATGACGTCGTCTGCATCGCCGGCGACGCAACCGCGGAGGCGCTGCGGGAGCAGGGGATCCGCGTCAGCAGCGGCCGCTTCGGGGAGCTTGCCGTCGCAATGCGCGCCGAGACGCAACTTCGTGAACCGGTGGACCTGTGCCTCATCGCGGTCAAGCACACTGCGCTGCCCGAAGCGCTGGATCGGTTGGACGCGGGCGCGCTCGACAATGCCCTGATCGTCCCGTTCCTCAACGGTGTTGAGCATCCTGCTCTTCTGCGAGCCCGTTACGGGGAGGGACTGGTCGCCCCCGCCACTATCCGCGTCGAGTCCACCCGCCTGGCTCCCGGCGTCATCGAGCACTCGAGCCCGTTCGCCGACATCGACCTCGCAAGTGCCACGGCACCGTCGGCCCGGCTCGCCGCAGTCTTGCCCGTCTTCGCGGCCGCAGGCTTCGCCGTTCGGGTCCGCGACGACGAAACCTCGATGCTGTGGTCGAAACTCAGCTTCATCGCCCCCATCGCACTGTTGACCACGCGCTACGGCCAGACGGTCGGGCAGATTCGTGCCGAGCACGGCGACGAGCTGTACGCCGCCGCCGAGGAAGTCGTCGCCGTCGGACGCGCGAGCGGGGCCCAAGTGGACTTGGTGGACGTCGTGCGGCTCTACCGCTCGTTGCCGGACGCCACCAAGTCGTCGATGCAGCGCGACGCCGAGGCCGGTCGAGCCATAGAGCTCGACGCGATCGGAGGCGCAGTACTGCGTGCCGCCACACTGCGCGACGTCCCTGTGCCCACGCTGACCGGCGTGATCGCGCACCTCGCCGTCAGGGGCGAGAACTGGTCATGAGCGCGCGGGGACTTCCCGTCAGCTCCACAGCTCCACACGACCCCAGCACCACGGCCGCGTTGAGTCCCCGTCCAACAGGCACTTCGCTGGCACGCTCATCGCCCCTAGCCATCGGCGAATGGACGATTGAGGCCGCTGAATAATCAGGTGTGGGCCGCGCCGCCGCGTGAATAACCTGGTCGCAAGCGCCCCGCGTCTCGCGGTGCCGCTCCAGGACCAGTGGCGAGGAGGTTCCCGGCGATGCCGGAGGTAATCGGTGTGAAGGCCCAGGTAAGCATGCGGGCGGCAGAGGCCGTGCGGCGCGTGTCGCCCCGAGACTTCGACATCGTGGATCCGGCCGTTCGCCGCTCGGAGCGGGCCGATTTCCAGGCTGCCATCGCCCTCGACCTCGCCAACCGGACGGGATCGAACCCGCGGGAACTGGCCGCGGCGATCAAGGCCGAGCTCGTTGCGCCGCATGCCGGACTCGATGAATCCGAGGGCCAATCGCCGGATGGCTCTTCCACCGCTGCGGATGGCGGCGTTCTCGATTCCGCCGGGGTATCGGACCCGATCTTCGAGTCCGTCGAGGTATCGGGCCCAGGGTTCCTCAATCTGACCGTCGCGGACCGGGTCCTGTGGTCCGTCGTCGCAGCGCGGCTCGCGGACGACCGGCTCGGCTTCGGCGTTCCCCTCGCGGGCTCGCACGTCCTGGTGGACTACTCGGGGCCGAATATCGCCAAAGAACTACACGTCGGGCACCTGCGCAGCACCGTCATCGGCGACGCACTGGTCAGGATCCTGACGCACGCGGGCGCCGAGGTGATCAAGGCCAATCACCTGGGGGACTGGGGCACCCAGTTCGGCCGGTTGATTCAGTACCTGCTGGAGCATCCGGAGGCCCTCGGGAGCACGCCCGGGACGCTGAGCACAGGCGCCCCCGACCCGGACCCTGCCGCAGCGACGGCCGCCGACCCTCAGCCGTCATGCCCTGCCCTCGACGGGATGACCCTTGCGGACCTGGACGCGGTCTACAAGGCAGCGACAGCTGAGTTCGCGGCGGATCCGGCTTTCGCCGAGCGGGCCAGAAACCGGGTCGTGGCACTCCAGAACGGGGAACCGACCTCGCGGGCGGTGTGGACGAAGCTGGTCGAGCTCTCCACCTCCGCGTTCCAGGACATCTACCGGCGGCTCGGAGTCCTGCTGACTCCCGCCGACGCCGTACCCGAGTCGTTCTACAACCCCATGCTGGCCGACGTGGTCGCCGAGCTCGACCGGAAGGGCCTGATCAAGGAGTCCGACGGCGCGCTCTGTGTCTTCTCCGCGGAGTTCAAGGACCCGCAAGGCGAGCCGTTGCCGCTGCTGGTGAGAAAGTCCGACGGCGGCTACGGCTATGCCGCCACCGACCTCGCCGCGCTTCGGTACCGGGTCGAGGAGCTGAAAGCGCAGCGGATCCTCTACGTCACCGACTCCAGGCAGGCCTTGCACCTGAGGATGGTGTTCTCGGCCGCCCGGCGGACCGGCTGGCTCGGCGACGAGGTCGACGTGGCCCACATCGCGTTCGGCACCATGCTCGGTGCGGACGGGAAGCCGTTCCGATCGCGGTCCGGCGACACCCCTCACCTCGTCGATCTGCTCGATAAGGCCGTCGCCGAAGCTGGGAAGGCGCTCGAGGAGAGGAGCCCGCATTTCGATCCCGGCGAGTTCGAAAGCGTCGTACAGGCCGCCGGGATCGGCGCCATCAAGTTCGCGGACCTGTCCAACATGCGGATCAAGGACTACGTCTTCGATCCGGCCCGGATGGTCTCCTCCCAGGGCCGCACGGGCGTCTACCTGCAGTACGCCCACGCCCGGGTCAACTCGGTGCTCGGCAAGCTGCCTGAAGCGCTGCGCGGCGGCGCCGACGGGACGGGACTGCCACTTGCTCTCGATGCGCCACTCAGCCGGGCGGAGCGGGCGCTGATCCTCGCGCTCGACGAGTTCGGCGAGGTGGTGGAGGAGGTGACCGGAACCCTCGAGCCCCATCGGCTGTGCACCTATCTGTTCGACGTGGCCAAGGCCTGGAGTGACTTCTGGGAGAACTGCCCGATCCTCAAGGCGGATGCAGACGGGCAGCGGGTGAACCGGGCGGCCTTGGCGCACCTGACCGGGCGTACCCTCCGGCAAGGGCTCGAATTGCTCGGCATCGACGCGCCCGCGCGGATCTGACGGCAAGACAGGCCGGGCGCCCAACGGCCGGTATGGTCGTGCCAGCAGGGATGACGCGCGGAACGACGGGAGCGCTCTTGATGACGGAGGCTGGACGAGACCTCGGCCTGTTCGGCGCGCCCAATGCCCGGGACCTGGGCGGATACCGCTCTTGGGACGGGCGCGTGGTCCGGTCCGGGATGCTGCTGCGGTCCGAGGCGTTGTCCTATGCGACCGAGGCAGACCTCGAGCTTCTGCGCGGCCTCGGCCTGGCCATGGTGATCGATCTCCGTGGCGAGACCGAGGCGGGGGGCCGTGGGGCCGGCCCCTGGGCAGGTCCGCGGACCCACCTGCCCACCACCGACGTCACTCGGACGGTGCTCGCTGAACTGGTGAGTGCCGGCCCCAACGCCGAGCCGCGCGACGAGGAGGTCCTCGTCAAGATCATGGTGGAGATGTATCAGCAGTTCATCGCCGATGAGTCAAGCCGAAGCGCCTTCTCTGCTGCTCTCAACCTGATCGCGGAGATGACCGGCGCCGGGCAGCCGGTGCTGTTCCACTGCACCGCCGGCAAGGACCGGACCGGCTGGCTCGCGGCGCTCGTGCTGTCCGGCATCGGCGTCGACCGCGCCGATATCTATGCCGATTATCTGCTCACCAATGAGCGTTCGAGCACTGGCCGCGGGGCCGCGGCGCGAGCCAGGCTCCTGGCGGCGATTCGCCTCATGGTGGGGGAGGGCCAGTCTCTGCTCCCCCTGATCGAAGTGCGACCCGTCTACCTCGATGCGGCGTTCGCGGAGGTCGAGTCGAGATACGGGTCGGTCGAGGAGTTTCTGGTGACCGGGCTCGGGTTCGATGTCGAGCGCTTTCGTGAGGCCATACTGGCGGTGACCGGCTAGCCGCCGTGCCCTGCGGCTCTCCGGCCGCAGCTGCTGATCTGTCAGCTACTCAGTGAAGGTGCGTCAGGGATCCATCGGCGCCCCGTGTCGAGGGCCACCGCTCGGGCTCCTTCCGGGGAGATCACCGCGTTACTAGGCGCCTCAGCTAAGCTCACGCATGTCGAGGCATCGTGGCCGCCGTCCCGGCGCCCGCGTGCCTCCGCAACCAGCACCGACCCCTGAGCACGCGCGGGAGAGCATCGATGACCGGGATCTTGATCAGCGCCAAGGATCTGCACGCGCGTCTCGAGAACGAGCCCCGCGCGGTCGTGCTCGACGTGCGCTGGGTTCTCGGCGACCCGAACGGACACGAGCACTTCCTCGCTCGCCGAGTGCCTGGTTCGGTCTACGTGTCCCTCAATGACGACCTCGCCGCGCCGGCCACCGCCGCCGACGGCCGCCACCCGCTGCCCGAGCTCGCGGATCTGCAGGCCGCCGCGCGGCGCTGGGGCCTGCACGACGGCGACTGCGTCGTCGTCCTCGACGACAACGGCGGCCTTGCCGCCGCAAGAGCCTGGTGGCTGCTGCGTTGGGCCGGCCTGAGCGACGTCCGCTTGCTCGACGGCGGCCTGCGCGCCTGGAGCGACGCCGGATACCCGCTCGAAGGCCTCGAGACTCCGCCGGCCAGCCCCACCCCGGGAGACGTCGAGCTCTCTTCTGGGCGACTCCCGGTGCTCTCGATCGACGAGGCGGCCGACTTTCCCGACCACGGCGTGCTCCTCGACGCCCGCGCGGGCGAGCGCTTCCGCGGCGAGACGGAGCCGGTCGACCCGCGGGCCGGCCACATCCCCGGCGCAGTGAGCGCGCCGACCACTGAGAACCTGACCGAGACGGGAAAGTTCCGCTCGGCGGCCGAGCTGCGTGCCCGGTTCACCGACCTCGGCGTGGACGCCGAAACGCCAAGCGCGGTCGCCGTCTACTGCGGCTCCGGCGTGACCGCCGCCCACCAGGTCGCGGCGCTCGCCATCGCGGGCATCGATGCGGTGTTGTTCCCGGGTTCCTGGTCGCAATGGTCCAACGATCCGACCCGGCCGGTGGCGACCGGCGCCTGAGGTACATCTCAGGCACGACTCGGTCCCCGCTGACCCCCGGCTGCCCCCGCTGATCGCTCGCCCAGCTCATGTTGATCTGGGGCCGGGCCGGAGCGGGGTGCGAAGCGCGCATACGAGGCGCGGGTTCGAAGCCGACTCCGCCAGGAGCGAGGCACTGAGCCAGGAGCCAGGCACCAAGCGAGCATCGCGGCCGAGAGCGCGTTCTCCTCGGCTCGGCGCGAGGCGCGCTGATGGAGGCGGCTTACGCCGCACGGGGGTTACCCAGAGTGACCGCCGCAAGTCTGGTCGGCTACATGGCCAACCGCCCGGGTATGCGATAGGCGAGGGTCCATTAGGCCTGGTGGCCGCGCATTTGTGGCCTGATCTTGCAGCCCGGCGCCCGCAGCCGCCGCTGCTACGGCTGGCGGAATGCGAGCCGATGGTTTAATGTTCAACTAACTGAGCGCTCGCGCCGCGGGCGCGTCAGTCGCTAGCTGAGGAGGCCGAGATGCCCGCCGTGACCACCGACAAACTGTTGGAGCTTCCGCGCGTTCCCGTACCCGACCCGCAGGTGTCCGCGCCGCGCCGGGTGCGGGCGATCACCAGCGCGCCCCAGGGCTTCGAAGGGGAGGGGTTCCCGGTCTACCGGGCCTTCGCGGGGGTCTCCAAGCAGGCCCTTGACCCCTTCATCCACATGGACCAGATGGGCGAGGTGGAGTACGCGGCCGGGGAGCCGAAGGGCACCCCTTGGCATCCGCACCGCGGCTTCGAGACCGTGACCTACCTGATCGACGGCACCTTCGTGCACCAGGACTCGCACGGCGGCGGCGGTGTGATCACCGACGGCGACACC
Organism: Actinospica robiniae DSM 44927; assembly: GCF_000504285.1. Lineage (NCBI taxonomy): Bacteria > Bacillati > Actinomycetota > Actinomycetes > Catenulisporales > Actinospicaceae > Actinospica > Actinospica robiniae. Next base: position 7,404,072 of record NZ_KI632511.1, read on the forward strand.
CAGTGGATGACCGCCGGCAGCGGCCTGTTGCACATCGAGGCCCCGCCGGAGTCGCTGGTGATGTCCGGCGGCCTGTTCCACGGGATCCAGCTCTGGGTGAACCTGCCCGCGGCCAACAAGTGGAACCCGCCGCAGTACCAGAGCATCGAAGGCCCGCAGGCCACCCTGCTCACCACCCCGGACGGCGGCGCGCTGATCCGCGTGATCGCCGGCGAGGTCGGCGAGTACCGCGGGCCGGGCTCCACCTTCACCCCGATCACTCTGGTCCACGCCACCCTGAGCCCCGGCGCCCAGGTGACGCTGCCGTGGAACCCGCGCTTCAACGCGCTGGCCTACGTGCTCGGCGGCCGCGGCGCGGTCGGCCCCGACCTGCGTCCCCTCGACGCGCACCAGCTCGCCGTGTTCGGGGACGGCGACAGCCTGACGATCGCCGCCACCGACCGCCCGGACAGCCGGACGCCGAACCTGGACGTGCTGCTGCTCGGCGGCCAGCCCATCCGGGAGCCCGTCTTCGCCTACGGACCCTTCGTGATGAACACGAAGGAGGAGGTCATGCAGGCATTCGAGGACTACCAGCGAGGCAAGCTCGGCGTGATCCCCACCGAGCCGGTGCCGCACCTCGGCGCCTGACCCGAGGCTTCGGGAGCCGGGCGATCCGAGCAGTGTGTTCCGCGAGGGCGGGCCGGGCCGTGCAGGCCCGGCCCGCCCTCGTTTCGGCTGGCTGGGCGGGCCTTGGCGCCCTCGGCGCCCTCGGCGCCCGCGCGGTCCGCCGGCGCAGTTCGGCAGCGCTGCCGAACTGCGCCGGCGGGCGACAGGGCCCGGGGAGGCCAGTAAGGGCCTCTTTTCACTCTTGAGCTGTCAATCAGCGCACTGTGGTTCAGCCACAGCGGTACAGGGGCGCGGTCTCCTGCTGGACCGCGCCATACGCGGCCGCCGGCACCAGTCGGCATGACTTGGCCACCAGGGCGGCGACTCGCGCAAGATCTGAGGTGTCGGTGACGCGAGCCGTGGTCGCCGCCCGCGTCTGCTTCGCGCCGTGCGTGCCGGAAGCACTCCGGGTGCTCGGGGAGCGCGTGCCGCGACCGCGCATACCTCCGGTGAGCAGCACGTAATGGACCTCGCCGGCCCTGACCATGGCCTGGAACTGCTGCGGCTGCGGGAAGTCCGCATCGCCCGAGAACCCGCCCATCGGCAACACCGACGCGGTGTCCGCCAGGATGTAGGGCGTAGCCACACCCCACGACTCGGTCGCTACGAGGTACCGGGATCCGTCGCGATGATCGGTGAGGTACGACAGCAAGCGCGACTGCGCGGCGTCGAGCGAGGTCCGCGGGTTGAACGGATTGAACATCGCCGGGGTCGACCGGCCGCCCAGGCGGGTCTGCACCCCCTTTCTGGGCCCGAAGTGCATGCCTCCCTGGTATCCGCCCGCGTTGGCATTGCCGGAACTACCCGCGTAGGCAGGGTCGAACACTGATACCGACCACGCTGCCGGGACGGCGAGCATCAGGGCGCAGCAGAGCCCTGCGGACCAACGTGTCATGCCGCTGCGCCGACCGGTGGCTCGACCCACGACCAGTGCCAGCGCCACCACCGTCACCGCGGCGGCCGAGAGCGGCAGCGCGATTCCGGGGAGGAAGCGCGGGAACGCGGCGCTCAGATACACCGACCACGTGAGCGTGACGCCGGTCAGCACGGGCAGAATGAGTCGGTCGCGCGTCCTCCGCGGCGCCCGGTACAGCTGCACGGCATGCACGAGCCCGTACGCCGCGAGCGCCGCGAGCGGGGGCGCGAGGGCGACCACGTAGGTGGAGTGCGGCACGCTGCCCGCCGACATGGCGAGGCCCGTCATCAGCAACCAGCCCGTCCACATCAGTGCACCTGCGCGCACCACATCGGTGCGGCCGCGACCACGGCGCCAGAGCGCGAACGCGATTCCGGCGAGCGCGACCGGATAGAGCCACCCGACCTGTGAGGCCAGTTCGTGCTGGAAGAGCTTCCACCAGCCTGAAGACGATCCGCCGAAGTGCGTGCCCTGGTTCGCTGCCACGCTGCCGGTGCCGGCGGCCGATACGCCGACCGATCCGAAGCGGGCCAGGCCGTTGTAGCCGAACACCATCGCAGCGGCGCTGTTGTTCGTCGACCCGTCGACGTAGGGCCGGTCGCCCGCGGGTGTCAGGGTCGCGATGATCACCCAGGACAGCGAGACCACCAGGCAGACCGCCCCTGCCACGAGCGTGTGCCGCAGCCGGACCAGGAGGCGCGGTGGGGCGGCGATCAGGTACGCGAGCGCGAATGCGGGCAGGACAGCCCAGGATTGCAGCATCTTCGCTTGAAAGGCCAGGCCGACCCAGACGCCGCAGAAGACCAAGGAGCGCAGCCGGCCGGTCTCCACGGCTCGTTGCCACGCCGCTGCGGCGAGCACCAGCAGACAGGTCAGCGCGGCATCCTCGAGCACCTTCCCGAACAGCGAGGCGACCACCGGCGTCAGCGCGAAGATCGCGGCAGCGCACATTCCGGTCTTCGGGCCGAGCCAGCGGCGCACGGCCGCGTGCAGGGCCAGGACGGTCACCAGGCCTTCGACCCCCTGCGGCAGCGCGAGCGACCACGGGTGGAAGCCGAACACCATGGCGCTCAATGCCTGCGGCCACAGGAACCCGGGGATCTTGTCGATCGTGATCGAGGCATTCGGATCCAAGGCCCCGAAGACGAACGCGCGCCAGCCCGTGGTCATCGACTTGACGGCCACCGCATAGAAGCCGTGGTACGTCGCGTGCGCCGCCTCCCAGCCGTACATGGCTCCCGCGAACAGGACGATGACGGTGAGAGCGCGGCGTTCCCACGCAGGGAAGGCCCCCCACCAGGAGCGAAGCCTGCCTTGGGCGCCGCCGGATGACGGCCTGACGTGGCGAACGGATGAATGAGCATCAGCTGGGATCAGCTTGCCCGTGCGTCCGTACGAGGCTGACCTGCCGTCAGCGGTCGGTTTGGCTCCTGTGGCCCTTGCTTTGACGGCGCGCGGCCCGGTGGCCGCGGACTGGGTCGCCGCGCGCTTCATCACCCCGTGCTGGGGCGCCCCCGGCTCGGTCCGCTTGACCGCGGCGGAGGCATTGCCCGCCGAACCCGTGGCGCCGATGGCCGTCTGCTCGCTCGCCCTGCCTTCCAGGGCTCCACCCTCGAGCCCCGCCCTTCGGGCTGCCGGGTATTCGGCGGCTTTGCCGGACGCGTCTGTCTCTGTGGTCGGTGTCTTCGTGACTGCTGCAGCCGTGAGCCCCGTGGCCGCCTCGATGGCGGCTGAGCCGCCAGAGGTCGCCACCGGGTCCAACTCGCCGTCCGTGGTGGACTGCGCCATCCCCCGCTCCCTTCACCCGTCGCGATCTGATCAACGCAAAGAGTAACCAATCATAGTGAGGGAGTATCAGCTCTGCCGATCGTCGATTCGGGTGAAAAGTCGTCAGTTTCCGCCGTCGAACGCCGCCCTCACCGGGGCCTGGGATCCATCGTCCGACGAGACTGGAAGACTATGCAAGCAAAATCATGAACTTCCACCGCTTGGAGCAGTGGAGTGATCGTCATACCGCAGTGTGCTCCATCAGCAGACGGCCCATCAGGCCGCCGCCGAACACCACGAAACCGATGCCGATCAGCCAGGACACGAGCACCACGACGGTGCCGATCGCGCCATACGCGGCGGCGCTCGAGACGACGAGCGGGGAGAACACGATCGCGGAGAACAGGCGCAGGCCCACGAGGCCGGCAGCCGTCAGCATCGCCCCGGGCAGGAGCAGCAGCCAGCCGACCCGGCCGGCCAGCAGGAACCTGGCGGTCCACCAGAAGAAGGCCGATGAGCCCGCGGTCGCCACCGCCGTCTGCAGCAGCGTGCGCGACCATGTGCCGTACGGAAGCAGGCTGGTGTCCGCGGCCGCCAGGAGGAATCCGATCAGCGCGGCGAGCCAGACCACGCGCCGCCATACGCTCATGAGACGGGCCGGTGGCAGGGCCCAGATTCGCTCGAAGCCGACCTGGATGGCCGAGACGAAGGAGAGCCCGAACGCGGCGAGGCCGGCGAGGCCGAGCGCCGTGGTCGCCGAGAGCGCCTGCCCGGGAGGGCCGAAGACGGGGATGAGCTCCTGCGCCGCGCGATCGGACAGGCCGAGGGCCGCCGCCAGCCAGGACGGAAACGCCCGTCCGCCCACCGGGTCCGCCGCCGAGACCACGAGCAGCAGCGGGATCAGCGTGACCAGCCCGAGGGCCGCGAAGCCGAGCGCGCGGTGCATCAGCTCGAGGTCCCGGCTCTCCTCCCACGCGCGGCGAGCGAAGCCGCGCCAGCCCCTGTTCCCCGTGGGTGCGGGCTGCGGCTCGGTAGTCATCCGTACCCCCCGTTGCCGTGGGACCGTGGCTGTTCGCCGGGAGGTGGGAGCGGGCGCGAGCACGGGCACTGAAACTCCTCGATGATCACCTTGGGTCGGCTCCGTGCAACCGACTGTAGCGTCTTACGAGCACGTCCGCCGCCCCCGGTCGGCCACTTGTGCCCGCCCCCTACGTCTGGGCCGTCACCCACTCGTGCTGCCCTTCCTCCTCGAGTCGCGGTGTTGCGCATACCCGGCTGTACGCACTCGACTCGCCAGAACCCGCCGCGCCCGCTCACGTGTCCCGTCCGTATGACGCTCTCCACATACGGCACGGATCCCCGGACGTCGCTGCCGCACCGGCTGTCGCAAGCCTTTGCGCAAAAGCTCCCACCATCCGTCCGCCGCCAGCCTGTGCGCTGGTCCGTGAGCGCGGCCTGCGATTAGGCTGGAGGCAATCGACAGGAGGAAACCCGATGGCGACGCAGGAACTGACCCCCGCCAACTTCGAGGAGAACACCGACCGGGACGGCATCACCGTCGTCGACTTCTGGGCTTCGTGGTGCGGGCCGTGCAAGCAGTTCGCGCCGGTGTTCGAACGCGTCTCGGAGAAGAATCCGGACATCCTGTTCGGGAAGGTCGACACGCAGACGCACCCGGATCTGGCCGCCACCTTCAACGTCTCGGCGATCCCGACGCTGCTCGTGATCCGGGACCGTGTGGTGCTCTACGCCCAGGCGGGCGCGCTGCCCGAACCCGCCTTCGAGGATCTGATCCAGCAGGCGCGCGACCTCGACATGGACCAGGTCAAGCGCGAAGCCGGCATCGCCGACTGAGCAGCCGGCGGCTGCTGCCGAGCCGCCAACCCGCCGTCCGCGGTCCTGCTGAGGCGCAGGACCGCCGACATGGCGGCTCTCAGTCTCGAGCTGCGGCGAGACTCGGGCGGGTGGCGCTGTCCTCGGTGAGCCGGTGCTCGCGGAGCGGCCCGACCCGCCAGCCCTGCTCGGCGCAGTGAGCCAGCAGCAGCGGGAGCGCGCCGAGCGTGGCGCGCCACGACTCCGGCTTCGAGGTGCAGTCGGAGTCGTGCAGCAGCACGGTGCCCCCGCCCCGCAAGTCCTTGGCCACCGTCTGGAAGACCGACTCCGGCGTCGCCTTCGCCGTCCAGTCCCGGCCCCAGGCGCTCCACAGCACCGGCCGCAGGCCGAGCTTGCGACACGCCGAGAACGTCGCCGCGGTCGCCACGCCGTACGGCGGCCGGTACCACTCGGGTGCGCGGCCGATGGCGCTCGCCACCTCGTCGCGTCCCTGCCGCAGGTCCCGGAACGTCTGCGCGGGCGGTACCGCCACGTGGGCGCGGTGCGCCCAGCCGTGCAAGGCCACCTCGTGTCCGGCGTCCGCGATCTCCCGGGCCAGCCACGGCGCCTTCTGCACCATCTCGCCGAGCAGGAAGAAGGTGGCCTTCACGCCGGCCTCGTCGAGGGCCGCGAGGAACAACGGGGTCGACGCCGGGTCCGGCCCGTCGTCGAAGGTGAGCGCGACGTGCCCGCGGTCGCCGATGCCGGTCAGCCGCGGCCAGAGGGTGGCTCGGACCGGGCCGAGGCTGGTGACGCTCGGCGCTGCGTGCGCCACCGCTCCCGCGGCGGCCAGGCCGGCCGTGTACTTGGCCAACGTCGCGAGCTTGCTCACGCGGCACCTCTCGTCTCGTTCTCTCGGCCGACCTTGTCGGCCGCACCCTGTGCGAACCGGCCGAACCGCGACGCCCGCGAGCGGCGTTCCTGTTGCCGCGGCAGTCGGGCATCCGAACCTGCCGCTTCGGCTCCGAGGCCGACCGTCGTTCGACGCGGTGCTACTCCGAGGATCACGGTAACGGGATCGGCCGCGAAGTCCGGCACCGGCCCCGGCGTGGCCTGAGCGAAAGCCTTCTGCAGCGCGCCTCGCAGGTCAGCCGCATCGGTGATCCAGCGGGCCGCGCCTGCCTCGTCGAGCGCCTGCGCGTTGGTCTCCCCGTGGCCCGGCAGCGTCCGGTACGTCACGACCGGCAGGCCGCAGGCGCGCGCCTCGTATACGGACATACCACCGGCGTTCTGCACCAACACATCTGCGGCGTGCATCAGGCTCGGCATGTCCTCGACCCAGCCGTAGACGTGCTTGACCCCCTGCTCGGCCAGCCGGCGCCGGAGCTCCTCGTTGCGGCCGCACACCACCACGCAGTCCGCCAGGCCGGTGGCAGCGATATCCCGCACGGTCTCGTCGATCTCGCCGATGCCCCACGAGCCGCCCACCAGCAGCGCCAAGCGTCCGTGCGGGGGCAGCCCCATGCGCTCCCTCGCCTGGGCGCGCGAATCCGGGCAGCGCCGCACGAATCGTGGATCCACGGCCGGGTCCACGGTCACCACTTGCGACGCGCCGAGCGCCCGGGCCTGCCCGGCCGCGACGTCGTGCACCGCGGTGTGCGCGTCCACGCCCTCGCCCACCCACAGCCGGTGCACCGAATAGTCCGTCAGGTACGTCACGACCGGGACGTCGAGCCGTCCGCTCGCCCGCATGCGGCCCAGCACCTGGCTGGCCAGCGGATACGTCGAGACGACCACCCGCGCGTCGGTGCCGATCGCCTCCGTCATCCGGCGCATGGAGAGTGCTGAGATCAGCGACACCTGCAGCGACAGAGCCCGTGAGCGATCGAGCGCGCCGTAGAGCGCTTGATAGGTCCACGGCGCCGTCAGCAGCATATTGTGATAGGAGTCGCAGATCAGCCGCCCCAGCGGCCCCGGCAACTGGTCGAGGAAGTCGTGCCGTTCCACCTCGAGGCCCGCTCCGCGCAGGCGCCGCGCGAGCTCGTTCGCGGCGGCGTCGTGACCCGCGCCCACACTCGCCGAGAAGACCACCGCCCGCCCCGCGCCCGGCCGCACAACCTGCGGCACGGCAGCGCGTATTCGTCGGCCCACGGTTTCCTCCGTCGTCATCGGGTCTGCCGACGACAAGTCGGGGGCCGACGGCGCAGACGCCAAAGTAGCGGGTGGAAAAGTACCGTGCCTAGGGTCCCGAAGAGCGAAGTTCCGGTGAACGGGTCATTCCTGGGGAGGACACAACCCCTAAGGGATGCCCCGCACGTCGCGGCGGCTCCAGCGGCGGCGACCCACCGGACCTGGACGGACGGGGAGGGCTTGACGCACAAAGCTAACTGCATTAGCTTTAAGGCTATCGGACTTCGCCAATCCAGCCGAGGGGAACGACCATGAACGCCCTTACCACCCAGGCGCCCACCCGCTTCTTTGAGATCACCCGCCCCGACGGCACCGTCGGCCGAATCTCCTACGACGACCAGGGCGCCGGCCCGGTCGTGCTCCTCGCCCCCGGGATGGGCACCGTCCGCGCCACCTTCCGCCACGTCGTTCCGGCCCTGCTCGCCGCCGGATACCGCGTCGTCACCACCGACTACCGCGGCCTCGGCGAATCCGACACGGGCTGGGACGAATACAGCTCCGCCGTGACGGCCGCGGACCTCGCCGCCCTGATCCGCCACCTCGACGTCGGCCCGGTGCTCCTCTACAGCAACTCCTACACCTCCGCCTCCAGCGTCCACCTGGCCGCCGAGCAGCCCGAGCTGCTGCGCGGCGCGATCCTCGCGGGCCCGTTCGTGCGCAGCCTGCCCGCGCCCAACCTGATCGCGAAGGTCTTGGCCAATCTGATCACCAAGCCCGCGCTCACCCGCATGATGTGGATGTCCTGGTTCCCGCACATGTTCCCGAAGCGTCCGGCTGACTACGCCGCCATGCGGGCAGCCGTCGACGCCAACCTGCGCGAGCCCGGCCGCGCCGCCGTCTTCGCGCGGATGTGCGCCGGCTCCCACGACGCCGCCGAGGCGCTCCTGCCGCAGGCGAAGGCCGCGGCCATCCCCACGCTCGTCATCATGGGCACCGCGGACGAGGACTTCCCCGACGCCGAGGCCGAAGCCCGCTTCGTGGCCGACGCGCTCGACGCCCGTCTCGAGCTGCTCGACGGCTACGGCCACCAGCCGCACGAGGAGGCTCCGGAGCAGATCGCCGCCCTCATCCGCGACTTCGACCCGGCCGGCCCGGCCGGGCGGTGAGCCGCCCGCCGCACCGCGTACCCGACCGACGAACCCGAACCCGCCCCACCCCACGACGAGGAGCCGCACATGCCCCGGGCCGGACTCACCCCCGCCGCCGTCACCCGCCTCGCCCTCGAGCTGCTCGACGAATCAGGCTCCGAATCGCTGACTCTTAAGAATGTCGCCGCCCGGGCCGGAGTAGCCACTCCTTCTTTATACAAGCATGTGCAGAGCATCGATCACCTCAAAGACCTGATGGCGATCACCGTGCTCGACGAGGCGGCGGCGGAGATCGGCGCGGCGGTGATGGGCCGTTCCGGCCGAGAGGCGCTCGAGGCTTTTCTGACCGCCTACCGCGGCTACGCGCTGCGCCTGCCGCACCGGTGGAGCCTGATCGAGCACCCCGCCTCCGCGGACCCGGCAGTCGAAGCGGCGGCCACCCGCCTGGTCGAGGTGGCATACGCCGTCGTACGCGGCTTCGGCCTCGCCGACGACGGGCTCATCGACGCCGTCCGGACCCTGCGTGCCGCCGTGACCGGCTTCATCGCGCTCGAGCAGGGTGGAGGCTTCCAACTCGGCCGCGACCCCGGTGAAAGCTTTCGCTACCTGGTAAGCATCCTGGCGGCCGGCCTGGCGGCCGGCTGACGGGTCATCGGCTCCAGAGCCCCGCAACTCCTCTCGGCCCCCGTCATACTCTTGCGTCGCACTGAGTACCCGTGGTATCACTTCTCTGATCATCAGGGCCCTGGAAGGTGATCAACGAGGTTCCACGGAACGTGTGACGGCGGCAACGTCGCCCCGCACACGTCAGCTGCCGAAATCCCACGGCGGCGCCATGCAATCAAGACTCTGCGCGCGAAGAGGCTACCGACCGGGACTTCCCGCGTGGTATCTATGCGTGCGTCATAGAGAATGCTGAGCTGTCGAGTGTCAGGTGTTGCCGCAGGCGACCTGGAGAGGAGGCCGGGGTGAAGCAGTCGCCCCCGCCGCGTCCGTCGCCATCCGTCGGATCCGCGCGAGTCGTCCGGTCGGAATCGGCGGCGCCGCCATGCTGCTGACCGTCAACGGCGCACGCAGCAACAGAGAGCTGGCCGAGCTCGTCAAGGCACTGATGGACTGGTGTACCGAGGGAGGCTACGGCGACCTCGACGAAGTCCTGGCCCAGGCGGCCAGGCGCTTTCACATCACCGTCTCGGACCAGCAGCGCTACCAGGTCTTCGCCGCCGTCGCCAACGCGCTCCCGGCCGGCAGCGGCCACACCCAGGACCCGATCGCCGACGTCAGCGCCTGGGTCGCCGCCCGCCTGCCGTACGAGCCGCACGCCCTCTACGGGCTGCTGATGACGTCCTGGATGGACCTGTGCGCGCAGGCCGAGGCCGAGGCCACCCGGGAGAACGAGGCCCGCGAGCGGGGCGAACGCGACCCGATCGCCGAGGCCATCAGGCAGCTGACTCTCACCGGACGCTATTACGTCGTCGCCCACAGCGGACGAGGCAAGCCGGTGCTGAGCGAGGCGGTGATCGGGCTCGGGCTCGCGGCCAGCGCCATCGCCGAACTCATCATCGCGGGCTGGATCGCGGTGGAGATACGCACCCACCGGTTCATCCCGCCCGACCCGACCGTGGCCGCGATACCCGGCGACGGCGAGACGGCCGGCCCCACCAAGCCGAGCCGCGCCGCCGAGAGCGTGCTCGAAGACCTGCGCGCGCGGGCGATCCCGCTGCGCGACCAGCTCACGGTCGTGGCCGCCGGCGTGGAGGAACTCGTCCGCACCGAACTGCACGAAGCGGGGATCATCAACCCGGAATCGCGCGGCATGCTGCGCGAACGCGTCTACTACGCGCCGGTGCAACGCGGGCTGGCCAAGGCGATCCGCGCCCTCGTCGGCGGGGCCCTGTACTCGGACCCGATCGCCTCCGCCGACGCCGTGCTCGCCGAACTCGCCATCGCCACCGGCCTGGACGCCAAGCAGTCCGGCGGCTGGGACCGGCTGGGTTCGATGAACCGAGGCGACGCCCTCGCCAAGACGCGCCGCGCCGATACCGCGGCTCAGCTCAAACTCCTGGTCGACCTGACCGCCGCCGAAGTGGACGCGGTGGTCATCAGCCCAGGCACGTAACGCCTCCCCCGTTACCGCGCAGAACCCAAGGAGAGCTCTCCCATGACCCCCACCAGTCCGACCTCGGCCGGCACCGGGCCGACAGGACAGATACCTGTAGCCGCCCGGGCCAAGAAGGTCGGCGTACTCGTAGTCCTCTGCACCGCCGTGGCCAGTGTCGGCCCCATGCTCGTAGAGGCCGGCGTACTGCCCAGCGCCTTCGCCACCACCGGCATGACCAACATGACGATCACGTTCCTCATCGTCGGCCTGGTTCTGGCGGTGTGGGTCCCCGGCTACGTGGCGATGACCCAGTACACCCCGACCGGCGGCGCGATGTACGCGATCGCCACCGAAGGACTCGGCCGCCTCGTCGGCGTCCCGGTCGCCTTCATCGCCCTGCTCTCCTACGGGCTCCTGCAGGTCGCGCTCTACGGCATCCTCGGCGTCGAGATGAACGGATTCCTCGGCGCCCAGTACAACATCAACCACTCCTGGTGGTTCTGGGCCCTGCTCGTCTGGGTCGTGGTGACCATCCTCGGCCAGCTCAAGCTGCGCTACGTCGGATACTTCCTCGGCCTGCTGTCCCTGTGCGAGATCGTGCTCAGCCTCGTGCTCTCCCAGCGCGGCCTCGCGCACCCGGCCAAGGGCGGCGCGGCCCACGCCTTCATCGCCGGCCACCTGACGCTCGGCAACCTCGGCGCCGCCACGGCGATCTGTGTGCTCGGCTTCATCGGCTTCGAGACCACCGCCGTCTACACCCGCGAAGTCGAGAACCCGCGCCGCGCGGTCACCCTCGCCACCTACACCTGCCTCGCGCTGTCCGCGGTCATCTACCTGCTCGCGGCCTGGGCCATGCAGGCCCACTACGGCGACACCGTCGCCGCGACCGCGGGGCAGCAGGGCCCGGACCTCTTCTTCGGCCTGGGCACGAACACTGAGAGCACCATCGGCAACTGGCTGATGCTGACCTCGCTGCTGGCCGCGCTGCTCGGCTACCACAGCGGTTGGGTGCGCTACGCCTTCACCGGCGCCCGCGCCCGGATGCTGCCGCTGAGCCTGGCCGCGACCAACCGCAGCGGAGTGGCCTGGCGCGCCTCGGTCCTGCAGAGCGCCTCCGGCCTCGTGTGCATCGGCGCGACCCAGCTCTTCCACTGGGACCCGCTGTACCAGACCTTCTACATCGGCGGCACCGCCGGCGGCTTCGGCATCCTGGTGCTGCTGGCCGTCACCGCGATCGCGATCATCGCGTTCTTCCGGCGCACCCCGCACCAGGAGCGCGTCACCACCGCGCTCATCCTCCCGGCCGTGGCCGCGGTGGCCCTCGTGGTCGGCGTGGTACTGGTCATCTGGCACTTCCGCATCATGATCGGCGTCAGCTCCGGCGACGCGACGTCCTGGCTGTGGCCGGTCATCTACCTGGTCGTCGCCGCCGCCGGTGTCGGCTGGGCGCTGTGGGCGAAGAAGTACTCGCCGAGCAAGTACAGCGCCCTCTCGTCCTCGCTCGTGCCCGCCCCCGCCCCCGCGCCGGCCGCCGAGGCCGTCGAGGAGGCCAGCCGGTGAGCTCCGACACGCCGATCCTGACGGCCGGACCCGACGAGGCTCCGTTCCTCGCCGGGCTCGTCGCAGCGGCTTTCCATCACCTGGACGCCGCCCGCTGGCAGATCGGCGACGAGGAACTGCGCCGCGCCGTGTTCCCCGGCTACTTCCAGGCCTACGTCGCGCAGGCGATCGAGCACGGCCTCGTCGAGATCACCGAGGACCGGTCGGCGGCGGCGCTGTGGGTGGTCGAGGACGGCGGGGAGCAGCCGGCTCCGCCGGAGCCCGAGCCGCACGTGGCGGCGATGCTCGGCCCCTGGGCCGAACGCGTCGCCATGTTCGACCGCCTCCTGTACGAGAGCCTGCCCACGCCCGGCCGCCCCTTCGAGCACCTCGCGATCCTCGCCGTGCTCCCCGGACGGCAGGGCAAGGGCCTCGGCACGGCGCTGCTCGAGCACCGGCTCGCCCACCTCGACCGGGAGGGCATCCCGGCGTACCTCGAGGCCAGCGAGGCCAACACGCGCCGGATCTACCTGAACTACGGGTTCGTCGACCACGGAGAGCCGATCCGGTTCCCCGACGGCCCGACGATGTACCCGATGTGGCGTGAGCCGGTGGCGCTCTAGAGCGGACTGCGCTTTGCGCACCACCACACAGCACTTCGCGGCGGCCGGGCTTTGCCCGGCCGCCGCGAAGTCATTACCGTCGTTCACAGAGTACGAAGCAGGGGAGCGCGGGCTCAGCCCACGCCCGGCCGCGGAAACGCCTCCGCCGCCACCAGCCCGTCCTTGACCGCCTCACGCTGCACGGCGTGCACTGTGCGCCCATGCACGTCCGCGATCCGCTGCCAGCTGTTCCCGCCGCCGAGCTCTTTCGCCAACTGCTCCCGTTCCTCCGACGACCAGCGCGTGTGCGAGTTCGGATACCGCTTGCGCCGCGACCGCAGCCACTCCGCGAACGTCGGCCGATCCACGAACCACGCCATCGATCGGAAGTAACGCCGATCGAGCTGGAAGACCACCTCGTCAGCGCACAGGAACACCAACTCGCCCTCGTCCACCGCCACCCGGTCCGCCCGCAGCACCAACTCGCCCTCGGTCAACGCCACGCCGCGCGGGCCGCGGGTATCCTGCGGCGCGGTCAGCCGCACCCGCACCCAGCCCGCCGTCCTCGGCCGCTCGTCCAGTCCGGTCACCGACACGCTCGACACGACAGATCCTCCCCGGAAAGTCGCCGTCTGCCTACTCTTTGGAGATACCCGCCGCAGGGTACGAACAAACGTTCTGAGCGACGGAAAAGGCGGCTTCCGCCTGCGGAAACATGAAAATCAGAGGTCATATTCCAGGGTATGGAGAAGGGCGGCCGGACGCCTCTGGCGAGACATCCGGCCGCCCTTTTGTCACGGCCTATCGGCCGACGGCTCAGGCGCCCCGTCCGGCGAACCGGTCCCGGTGCTCGCGGCCGTCCCGCGAGCTCCCGTTGAAGCCGCCGCGCGAGTCGTCGCGACGGAAGCCGCCGCCGCGCTCGTCTCGGTCCCGCCGCGGGAAGCCGCCACGGTCGTCACGGTTCCCGAACCCGCCGCGGTCGTCCCGCTCGCGCCGGGCGAAGTTCCCGCGGTCGTCCCGGCGCGGCCGGTCCCCGTAGCCGCCGCGGTCCTCGCGCCGCCCGCGGAAGTCGCCGCCGCCGCCGTACCCGTCCCGCCGGCCCCGGTCGCCGAAGCCCCGGTCGTCCCGGCGCCCCCGCTCCCGCACCGGCAGCGTGAAGACCGGCACGTCGCCCGGCTCCGGAACCTCCTGAGCGGCCGTCAGGCCGGCCAGCGCGGCGGCGGCCTTCTCCCACCTGCCACCCGTGCCGATCGGCGCCACGTCGAGGCTCTCCGCCTCCACGCCGGCGTCCCGCATCAAACGCTCCGCCTGCCGCGCCTGCTTCGGCAGGATCAGCGACGCGACGATCCCGGCCTGGCCCGCCCGCGCGGTACGGCCCGCACGGTGCAGGTAGTCCTTCGAGTCCCGCGGCGGGTCCACGTGCACCACGAGGTCCACGCCGTCCACGTGGATACCGCGCGCCGCCACGTCCGTCGCGATCAGGACCGGCGTACGCCCGTCCTTGAAGTCCTCCAGCGTCTTGGTCCGCGCCACCTGCGTCATACCGCCGTGCAGCGCAGCCGCCGCCAGCCCGCGCTCGCGGAACTGCTCGGTCACCCGGTCCGCCGCCAGCTGCGTGCGCACGAAGAAGATCGAACGAGCCTCCGCCGCGGCCCCGCCGGAGTGCCGGCCCGCGATCTGAGCCGCGACGCGCGCCTTGTGCTGCGGGGTCACGAGCAGCAGGTGGTGGCTCATCGTGGAGACCACGCCGGCCTGCGGGTCCACCTCGTGCAGCACCGGGTCCTTCATGTACTTGGTCACGATCTCGTCGACCGCACCGTCCAGCGTCGCCGAGAACAGCAGCCGCTGGCCGCCCGCCACCACCTGGTCCATCAGCTCGCAGACATGCGGCAGGAAGCCCATATCGCACATCTGATCCGCCTCGTCCAGGATCGCGATGTCCACATCGCCGAGCTCGCACTCGCCCCGCTCGATCAGGTCGGAGAGCCGGCCCGGCGTCGCCACCAGAACCTCGACCCCGTAGCGCAGCCCGTCGATCTGCTTGCGCATCGGCGCACCGCCGAACACCGAGCGGATCCGCAGATGCAGAGCCCTGGCATAAGGCCGCAGCGACTCCTCCACCTGCATCGCCAGCTCACGCGTCGGCACCAGCACCAGCGCCAGCGGCTTGTGCGGACGGGCCCGCAGGCCCTCCAGCCGGGACAGCGTCGGCAGACCGAACGCCAGCGTCTTACCCGACCCGGTACGCCCGCGGCCCAGCACGTCCTTACCCGCCAGCGCGTCCGGAATCGTCGCGGCCTGAATCGGGAACGCTCTGGTCACCCCGGCTTCCTTAAGCACCTCGAGCAGCGCGCGCGGCACTTCCAGCTCCGCGAACGGCACGCCCTCGGGCTCCGCCGCCGGCTCGGCCTCGGCCACGGCGAGCTCAACCGGCTCGGTCATCGACACCTGCGTCGAATCGAATTCACTCTCGGACATCACAGCGCGACCTCCAGGTCGTTCCGGCACGTGACAAGGAGGCAGCGACACGCGGACACACCGCGACCCTGCCGACCACAAGTACGGGCCCTGTATCGGGGCAATGCCGCGCCTGTGTTCGGCACTCGCCGAAAGAATCCCACAGAGGAAAACAAACCGACCGTCGGTACCGACCCGTCCAGGGGCCGCCACGACCAGACACCAGGGAGCGCGCGGGCATCACATGGTTACCCGCACATGATAGACGTACCGCCGCCCCCATCGTTAACCGAGCAGGTCAGGGCGCCGAACAGCGCTTCGCCGCGACCGGTGGCGGCGGTCCGCTAGGGTTTTCCCGATCATCCGCACCACCGGACCACGTTCGCACCGATCGCCCCCGACCGGCCCACCCCGGTCACGGGCCCGCGGAGGCAGACCCACATGACAGACAGCTGGCTCGATACTCCCGAGCACCTCGGCTTCGGCCTCGACAACCTCCCTTACGGAGTGGTCGCCGACGGCCAGACCCCGCCCCAGCCCGCCGTCGCCATCGGCACCCACGCGCTCCCCCTCGGCGCCGCCACCGAAGCAGGCCTTTTCGACACCGCGGTGCCCGACCCCGGCATTCTCACCACCCCGAATCTCGACCGCCTGCTCGCCGCCGGGCCCGCCGTCTGGAGCAGCGTCCGGGCCCGCGCCACCGAACTGCTCGGCAACCGTGCCAACGCCGGCGCCGTACGGCCCCTGCTGCTCCCGCTGCCGCGGATGGCCACGCCGTTGCCGTTCACCGTCGCCGACTACGTCGACTTCTACTCCTCCCGCGACCACGCGGAGAACCTCGGCCGCATCCTGCGCCCCAACAGCGAGCCGCTGCTGCCCAACTGGACGCACCTGCCCATCGGTTACCACGGCCGCTCCGGCACCATCGTCGTCTCCGGCACCCCGATCACCCGCCCGCACGGCCAGCGCGTGCCCACTCCCGGCGCCGAGCCCGTCTTCGGCCCCACCATCCGCCTCGACATCGAAGCCGAGGTCGGCTTCGTCGTCGGCGTCCCCACCCGGCTCGGCCAGAGCGTCAGCGTGGACGAGTTCTCCGACCACGTCTTCGGCGCCGTCCTGGTCAACGACTGGTCCGCCCGCGACATCCAGGCCTGGGAGTACCAGCCGCTCGGCCCCTTCCTCGGCAAATCCTTCGCCACCTCGGTCTCCCCGTGGATAGTTCCGCTCGACGCGCTCGCCGAAGCCCGCGTCGCCCCGCCCCCGCAGAACCCGGCCCCGCTGCCGCACCTGCTCGGCGACCACTGGGGCTACAACCTGACCCTCCAGGTCGAGCTCAACGGCACCGTCGTCTCCCGGCCCCCGTTCGCCGGCCTGTACTGGACCCCCGCCCAGCAACTCGCCCACCTGACCAGCAACGGCGCGAGCCTGCGCACCGGCGACCTGTACGCCTCAGGCACCGTCTCCGGCCCCGACCCCACCCAGCGCGGCTCCCTGATCGAGCTCACCTGGAACGGCACCGAGCCGCTCCACCTGGCCGACGGCTCCACCCGCACGTTCCTCGCCGACGGCGACACCGTCGTGCTCACCGCGACCGCTCCCGGCCGCGGCGGGACACGGATCGGTTTCGGCGCCGTAACCGGCACGATTCAGTCAAGGTAGATCGACTCCGACAGCCTGCGCGCCCTCGGTATCCTGGGGCCAGGGACCGCCGCGTCCCCGGCCCCCGTCCGCGGCCATCCCGGCACGCTGCCCCGGCGCCGTGCCGGCGACCGAGCAGGGGCCGGGCGCGGCCCGACGCCTAGGGAAGGCGGGCCGGCCATGACGATGCTCAACGGCGACCGCGCGAATACGCGCGGACGGCTGACCGGGATGCGCCGACGCCGCGAGCAGGCCGACCCTGTCGCCGACTTCCTCGCCCGCGGTCTGCCCGTCGTTCCCGCCGCGGCGCCCAGCAGCACCGGACCCGGCTGTTCGTGCACCCGAGTGGGCTGTCCCGCGCCAGGCGCGCACCCCCTCTCCCGGAGCTGGCGCAAAGAGGCGAGCACCGACCCCGCACAGCTAGCCCGATGGCGCACCCGGCTCCCCGACACGAACTACGCGACACCCACCGGACGCACCCACGACGTCCTCGAAGTACCCGCCCAGGCCGGCGCCCGGGCCCTCGACACCCTTCTCGCCGCGAAGGAGCCGGTCGGCCCCGTAGCCACCACTGCCTCCGGCGACCGCTACCTGTTCTTCACGACGGCCCGCCCCGGCACCGGCGACGGAGACGACGAATGGTGGGCCTGCGACCTCGACGCGCGCCCCGAAACCACTGAGACCAGCGGCCTGCGCTGGCATACCCGCGGGTCCTACGTGCTTCTCCCGCCGGCCCGCGCCATGAACGGCCGCACAGCCCGCTGGATTCACGACCCGCAGGCCGAACTCCCCGACCCCTTGCGCATCCTCGGCACTCTCGCGGACGCGTGCGAAGCAGCCTGAGGCCCCGATCCTGTCGTCAGGCTCCGGTCGCCAAGCTCGATCCGGCTCGCCCTGGTTCGATCCGGCCAGCTCCGATTCACTCCGGCAGAGTGAGGATCTCCACGCCGTCGTCCGTCACCACGAGCGTGTGCTCGAACTGAGCCGTCAGCTTCCCGTCCGCTGTCACCGCGGTCCAGCCGTCCGCCCACATCCGGTGCTCGATGGTCCCGAGCGTCAGCATCGGCTCGATCGTGAAGGTCATCCCCGGCTCGAGCACCCGGTTCGCCCGCGGGTCGTCGTAGTGCGGCACGATGAGGCCGCTGTGGAAGACGCTCGAGATCCCATGCCCGGTGAACAGCCGCACCACGCCGTAGCCGAATCGGGCCGCGTACGCCTCGATCACGCGCCCGATCACGTTGAGCTCGCGCCCGGGCCGAACTGCCTTGATCGCGCGGTTGAGCGACTCCCGCGTCCGCTCGACGAGCTGATGGGCGGTCTCGTCCACTTCGCCCACCTCGTAGGTGGCATTCGTGTCGCCGTGGACCCCGTTGATGAACGCCGTGATGTCGATGTTCACGATGTCGCCCTCGGACAACCGCGTCGTGTCCGGGATGCCGTGGCAGATGACTTCGTTGACGGAGGTGCAAAGCGACTTCGGGTAACCCCGGTACCCCAGCGTGGAGGGGTAGGCGTCGTGGTAGCAGAGGAACTCGTGCCCGACCCGGTCCAGCTCATCCGTCGTCACGCCCGGCTTGACCGCGCGCCCGACCTCGACCAGCGCCTGCGCCGCGATCCGACCGGCGATGCGCATCTTCTCGATCGTCTCCGCCGTCTGCACGTCCGAGCCGGTGTAGCGGCTCGGCTGCGGCTTGCCGACGTACTCCGGACGGGCGATGCGTGAGGGTACGTGGCGGGTGGGGGAGATGGTGCCGGGAACCAAGGGAGCCATGCAGACGAGTCTAGACGCCCGTTCGCGGGCACGAGGTACCTGAATTACCGACGAACGGACGGGAGGCGACATGATCGACGAGGAAGCGCAGTGGTACTACTGCCTCAAGCACCACAAGGTCGAAGGACGTGTCGGTTGCAGGGCTAAGGACCGTATCGGGCCGTTCGCGACTCAAGAAGAAGCAGAACATGCGCTCGAAAAGGTCCACGAGCGCAACGAGGCATGGAAAGAAAACGGCGACGACGCCTGAGTGAGCCGCGAGGCTCCGCATCGTCGCCTGCGCCGTCGCTACGCCACCTGCTTTCACCTGCTGCCGCCTGTCGCCGGGATGCGTGAAGGGCGGCGTCGCCGCTGGGGTGGATCGCGCGGTCGTCGCCCGTTGTCACGGGTTGCGGCTCGCGCGGTCTCGCCGCCCGGGTCTGCTGCGGCTTGCGCCCTTCACCAGCGGTCTACCCGCGGCCCGTTGACAGCCTCGATCCACCGCCGAAGACGCAGGATGAGGCCGCGTTGGCGCCCATCCACCGCTGCCGCCGAGACCAGATGCTGCGCGCCGTCGAAAGACGGTAGGTCCATCACCTCAGAGGGCTGAGGGACCGCGAGTGCGTCATGAGCCAAATCCGCTGCCAGCGGCGCCACCTGACCGAGCGTCAAAATGCGAGCGCCGTGCTTCTTCGCGTCGGCCACACGTTCCAGCACCGCTGATTCCGGATCGTCAGCGGCGACAAGCAGCACGGCATCGCTTCGCCCGGCCGAACTGATTCGATCAAGACCGACACTGAGTTGGGTCGGCGCACCCGCCTCCGGAGCTGCCCGCACCAGTGTCGGAACCAACTGGTCCAGCCCGAGCAGCCGTGCATCCTCCGACAGGTGAGCCGTCATGTGCCACGGCTCCGCGTCGCCCGGCCCAACCAGAAGCAGGCCTCCGACCTGCCGCGGAGCCGCACGCAGCGCTGCCGCGAAGTCATCGGCCTCGTCCAGCCACGCACGGCCGCGTCCGGCCTCGAGCAACTCGCGCAGTATTCGCGCCTCGGACCGGTCCATGGTGCCTATCGTGCCGTACCTCGCGCGTGTACGGACACTGTCGGAACGAAGCCCGGAGCTGGAGTTGCGGCTTGGAAGCCGAGAAAGGCCGCCGCAATGCAACGGTCCTCTTGGTTGGTCCCGCTCACCGAGGATCACCGGATCCCCAGTCGAGACCGACTTGAATCGCGGGTGGGCGTCGAACCCACCCGCGATCCTGTCGGCCGGTATCCGTCGCTGTCCGCCTTTAGCGGCAAGCCGCAGGCACGCGGAAGCGAGCGGCCCCGGGTGCTACCTGGAGCCCGCCAGAGCTCAGTGGAAGCTGTTCTCCGGCCCCGGGAACGCCCCCGCGACCACATCCGCGGCGAACGCCTGCGCAGCACCCGCCAACACGCCCCGCATATCCGCGTAGCGCTTCGCGTGCTTCGGCGCGTTCCCCGCCGTCATCCCCGCCATATCGGTCCAGACCTGGACCTGGGCGTCGCAACCGACGCCCGCGCCGATACCGACGGTCGGGACGTGCAGCAACTCCGTCACCCGCCCGGCCAGCTCCGCCGGCACGAGCTCCAGCACGACCGCGAACGCCCCCGCCGCCTCCAGCGCCTTGGCGTCGGCGAGCAGGCGCTCCGCCTCCTCCTCGCCCCGCCCCTGCACCCGGTAACCGCCCAGGACGTTCACCGACTGCGGAGTCAGGCCGATGTGCGCCATGACCGGTATCCCGGCCTGGACCAGCGCCTCGACCTGGTGCAGCACCCGGCGGCCGCCCTCGAGCTTGACCGCGCCGACGCCGGCTTCCTTCAGAAACCTCGTCCCGGTCTCCAGGGCCTGACGCGGAGAGGACTGGTATGAGCCGAACGGCAGGTCCGCGACGATCAGCGCGCGCTTCGTGCCGCGCACGACCGCCCCGGACAGCGTGATCAGCTCCTCGACCGTCACCGGAACGGTGTTGCTGTACCCGAGGTGGTTGTCGCCGGCCGAGTCGCCGACCAGCAGCACCGGGATCCCGGCCTCATCGAACACGCCCGCGGTCATGGCGTCGTAAGCGGTGAGCATCGGCCAGCGCTCGCCGCGCTGCTTCGCCAGCGCCAGATCGCGCACCGTCACCCGGCGGCCGGTACCGGTCGAGCCGTTGTACAAGGTGAGCTTCGGTTCGCCGGAAGCCCCGGCGGAGGAGGAAACAGGCTCATTGGTTATAGACATGGCCAAGTGCTCCTTGAGAGATGATCTCGTGGCGCCATTCGGCGTCCCCGGACTGCTCGGATCGTCTCACTTCCGCCCCGCTGGCGCCAGACGGCCCAGCGGTCAATTCGAGATCACTAGCTCCAGAACTTGAACAGCGAAAGACCTTGGCCCGGGCCCGCGTCCGGCTGCTGCCCCCACTGCAGGATGTCCTCCACCAGCGTGGAGAAACCGTCCCGGACCGGCGGGAACGCGAACAGCAGCAGGAGTACCGCGAGGATCCCGTACGGGCGGATCGGGTCGAGCGCCCGCCGCGTCTCGTAGCGCAGATAAGGCTCGATGATGCCGTATCCGTCGAGGCCGGGCACCGGGATCAAGTTCAAGATCGCCACTGCCACCTGCAGATAAGCGAAGAATGAGAGTCCCGCCCAGAACGCCCAGTGCGGCGCGAACTCGTCGATCTGGCTGAAGCTCCCGAAGGAGACCGTCGGCGCGAACAGCGCGATCAGCGCCATCGAGATCCCCGCCGCGGCCACGTTCATCAGCGGCCCCGCCGCAGACACCAGCGCCGCCCCGCCACGCGTCCGGATCGCAGCCCGGTTCACCAGCACCGACCCGCCCGGAAGGGGGAGTCCTCCGATGATCAGATAAATCGCAGGGAGGAGCAGTGACAGCACCGGGTTCACGTACCGCAGAGGGTTGAGATCCAGGTAGCCGCGGGCCGCGATCGACGTGTCGCCCCCACGGTGCGCGGTGTAGGCGTGCGCGAACTCGTGCAGGCACAAGACGGTGAAGAACAGGCCGAAGACGAAGACGAACACCGCGAAGCGGGAGCCCGAGCCCAACCAGGAAGCCACGCCGCCGGTCACCGTGGCCGCGACCACCACCAGGAACACCGTGCTCACAGTGTTCCTGTGCGACCCGCGGGAGCTGAAGGCGCCCAGCCCCGCTCCACGCTGCCCCGGAAAATTCATGTCCACCTCGCCGCTACGACGGCCGCACGGCCGTTGCCTTCATCGTAGCGATCGTGCACTTCCCGAGTCGCGGGCGTGAACAGATAGCTCCTATTCAGAGCCGAGCACACCGTTCCCGAAGCCGCCGAGGGTGCAGTACCGTTCGGCACAGCAAGCCCCACAGACTCACGCCAGGAGCGAGGGAGCCCCTATGGCCGTCAACGGTGCCGCGGTATTCACAGAGATCCGCTCCTTACTCGAGCGCGTCGAGGCCACCCAGCAGGACGCGGTGGCACAAGCCGCCGACCTGATCGCCGACAGCCTCGCCGCCGAGGGCGTGCTCCACATCTTCGGGACCGGTCACTCCGAGGCCCTCGCCATGGAGCTCAGCGGCCGTGCGGGCGGCCTCATCCCCACCAACAAACTTGCACTACGCGACTCGGTGCTTCTCGGCGACCTGCCCACCGAGGCCCTTGCCGACCCGAAGGCCGAGCGTGATCCCGAACTTGCCCGCAAGGTGTGGGAACTCGCCCCCATCAAGGCCGACGACGTCGTGCTGATCGCGTCGCAGTCCGGCGGCAACGGCTCGACCGTCGAAATGGCGCTCATCGCGAAAGCGGCCGGTCACAAAGTGATCGCGCTGACATCGCTCGCACACTCCCGAGCCATCACCTCGCGCCATCCCTCTGGTAGCCGGCTCTTCGAGCTCGCGGACGTCGTCATCGACAACGGCGCTCCCCACGGTGACGCCATCCTGCCGATGCCCGACGGCAGCGCCGTCTGTGCTCTCTCGTCGATTGCCAACGCCGCGATCGCCCAGGCCATCGTCGCGGAAGTCACCGGCAGGCTGCTCGATCGCGGCGTGGAGCCGCCGATCTACCGTTCGGCCAATGTCGAGGGAGGCGACGTGCATAACGACTCCTGGGAAGCCCGCTATGCCGGACGTATCCGGCGTAGCGCGTACTGACCCTCGCTGTTGCAGCGATGTGGCGGCTGGGCGCGTTGAAGCGCGTCCCAGCCCCAATGCAGGCACTCAGTACCGGAACTGGATGTCTCCCGGCGCGCCCCGGTGCCGGGAAGACGGGTTGTACGGATGCGGGATCGAGCTGAAGCGAGGAATGAAGACGTCCTCGCCTGTACGGTCGCCGGGCAGCGAACGCAGCGCGAGCCGGTACTCGTCGACGAGGGCGTCATAAAGCGGGGTGTTGCGCAGAAAGACTCGATCAGAACCAGGTGGCACGGGTCGGGCTTGAGCGGCGGAGAGGCGCGAGGCTGTCACGCCGTGACTAACGAACCGCCGAGTCCGACCGGTACTCGGCCGTTCGGGTGATCCTGCGCAACTCCCGGGTCAGCACACCTCGGGGATGAGGTCCGCGATCGACTTCACGACTCTGGACGGGCGATACGGGAACCGCTCGATGTCGCTCTGCTGCGTGATCCCGGTCATCACCAGGATGGTTTCCAGGCCCGCTTCGATGCCGCACTTGACGTCGGTGTCCATACGGTCGCCGATCATGGCCGTCGACTCCGAATGGGCCTTGATCTTGTTCAGTCCTTCGCGCATCATCACCGGATTCGGCTTGCCGACGAAGTACGGCTCAACGCCGGTCGCCCGGGTGATCAGGGCCGCTACGGAACCGCACGCCGGCAGCGCGCCTTCCAGGGAGGGCCCGGTCGCGTCGGGGTTCGTCGCGATGAAGCGAGCTCCGCCGTCGATCAGGCGGATGGCCCGCGTGATGGCCTCGAAGCTGTAGGTCCGGGTCTCGCCCAGCACGACATAGTCCGGGTCGGACTCGGAGAGCGTGTACCCTGCCTCGTGCAGGGCCGTTGTCAGCCCGGCCTCGCCGACCACATAGGCCGAGCCGCCCGGGCGCTGCGAGTCGAGGAACTGCGCCGTGGCCAGCGCGGACGTCCAGATCGACTCTTCCGGCAGATCGATGCCGGTGGCCAGCAGCCGCGCCCGCAGATCCCGCGGCGTGTAGATCGAGTTGTTGGTCAGGACGAGGAACGGCACGCCGCGATCTCTGAGCTTGCGGATGAACTCGTCGGCTCCCGGAATCATGCTGCCCTCGTGGATCAGCACGCCGTCCATGTCCGTCAGCCAGGTCGCCACCGGCTCGCGGTCCTTCACCCTGCTCTCCTCTCCGGCGGCGGACTCCGCCGGGTTCGATAATCGACGAAGAAGACGGCCTGGGCACCCCGGTCCGGCGGGCGAGACCACTTCTCGGTGCATTATTCCGCGCCCGGTAGCTCGCATGTTCACACGTACCAGGAAGCGGAACGCGCCGCCACCTTGACAAAATCAAAGGTTGGCGGCGCGTTCGAAGGATTAGCGCCGGTACGCGTGTCGCCTCTCGGCGAGTGGCTCGGCGCGGCTCCAGCCAAACGGTATTCCGCGCCGGCTATAGGTGAGGCCCGGGGACATCGTACGTACCGGCCTATCGAGGCTAACACAGGTGAGACGATCAGCGCACGGTGCGCTGAGCGGTCAGCGCCCGCCGCGCATCGCGCCCGAAGCGATGACCTGGCTCGCGAGGATGCTGGCGGCCTCGGCCTCTTCTATCAAGGTGTCGCCCTCCTCTATTGACGTGTCGTCAGTCGACATCGAGGTGGTCTCCGCCGGGGCGGTGGACGTGTTCTGCGAGGGGATCGCATGCTCCTGCGGGGAAGCGAAGCTCGAGTGCTCCTGGTGCGGATGCGGGTGCAGCAGAGCATGCTCGAGATCGTGCAACCTGAAGTGGCGGTGGCCGTCGTCGTTGAACATGTGCGCCCAACGCCGCGCGTCGAGGTACCTCAGCAGCGGAATATGGCGGATCTCCAGCGAGAGCAGGATCCCCACCGTCGCCACAGACGCGACCATCAGATCGCCACAGCCTGCGATAGCGCCGATCGCCGCGGCCCCGAAGATCGATGCGGCCGTGGTCACGCCGTGGAGGATTTCCCGCTCCTGGTCCTGCTGCTTGACCGACTGCCGGAAGCAGAGCCCGCCACCGATGAACCCGATGCCGGTCACGGCACCGCCCAGGACCGCGGGGTAGTGCGGTGCGACAGTGCCTATCAGTGCGGCGCTAAGGCCGATCATGGAGAAGGTCCGGTCTCCTGCGGGCGCGCCGCGCACTTCGCGTTCGAAGCCGAGGACGAATGTCAGGGCCCAGCCGATGGCGATGTTGATGGCCGCAGCCCACTCTGGACTCTGCATGTGCGCGCCTCCCCTTAAGGCCGGTCGTGTCGCGATCCGCGATCCACGGTGTGCCGCTGGCGCAGCATTGTAGAGCTCAACCTTACCCCGGTGGGGCACAACCGTACCCTTGCAAGCCGAGGCGGGAACTGGCGTATGGGTATGGCTTTCGAAAAGATCGCCTAACGTGGACGCCATGCGAAGAGTTCGGCTTCGAGCGTGTGCTCAGCCCTTGGTGCATTGGGTCTGGCGCCAGGCGACGGAAACCGGGAAGATCACCAGCGGTTCCCGCGCCGCCCGCCGCTTCGCCTTCTTCGGCGACGGCAGCGCGATCGCCTTCCCGCAGGGCACGCTGCTCGGAGAGCGGTGGATCTCAGTCGGCCACTTCACTCTGATCGGCCCGCACGTGACGATTTCCGCAGGGTTCGTTCCCGAGCGGGACCTCGGACCGCACCCCATCGTCCGGATCGGAAGCGGAGTCGTACTCGGCCGTGGAAGCCACGTCGTCGGCCACCAGTCCATCGAGATCGGTGACGACGTGTACACCGGCCCGTATATCTACGTCACGGACCAGAATCACGGTTATGCCGACCCGGACGTCCCGATCGGCAAGCAGTGGCCGATCAACGAGCCCGTCTCGATCGGCTCCGGCTGTTGGATCGGAACGGCAGCCGTGATCCTGCCCGGCGCGAAACTAGGCCAGAACGTCGTCGTGGCCGCAGGGTCGGTCGTTCGAGGCACCTTCCCCGACCACTGCGTGGTCGCTGGAGTGCCGGCGCGGATCGTCCGCAGACTGGACCCGGACGGTGAATGGCGCACGGTCGGCAATGGCGCGCGCGGCGAAGCCGCTGAACCGGCTTCGAACGGCGGGCATAGCCAGTGAAAGTGCAGGTCGCACGCGAGTAAGACGGCGGCCGGGACCAATACGGGTAGAATGCCGTTACGTGCGCTTTCTGAATGAGATCAACCCGCAGTACGACCTCACCTACGATGACGTCTTCATGGTTCCCGCCAGATCCGACGTCGGTTCGCGTCTAAGCGTCGACCTCGCCACCGCCGACGGCACCGGGACCACGATCCCGCTCGTCGTCGCGAACATGACCGCGGTCGCCGGCCGACGGATGGCGGAGACGGTCGCGCGGCGTGGCGGCCTCGTGGTCATTCCGCAGGACATTCCGCTCGACGTGGTCGCGGACGTCGTGTCATGGGTCAAGTCGCGGCACGTTGTCTACGAGACCCCCATCACCGTCAGAACCACGGATACCGTGGGCGACCTGCTGAATCTTCTGCCGAAGCGTGCGCATGGCGCGGCGGTGGTCGTCGACGGAGAGCGGCCGATCGGTGTCGTCACCGAGGCCGACTGCCTGGCTGTCGACCGCTTCACGCAGGTCGGCCAGGTCATGTCGCGCGAGCTGCTGGCAGTACCGCACGGTATCGCGCCCGAGGAGGCGTTCGAACGCCTCAGCAAGGGACATCATCGACTCGCTCCCGTCGTCCGGGAGGACGGCCGTCTGGCGGGCCTGCTCACGCGCGAGGCCGCGCTCCGGGCGACGCTGTACACGCCCGCGGTCGACGCGCAGGGCAGGCTGCGTGTGGCCGCTGCCATCGGCGTCAACGGGGATGTGGCCGGCCGGGCGAAGGCACTTCTCGAGTCGGGCGTGGACGTGCTCGTCGTGGATACCGCGCACGGGCACCAGGAGAAGATGATCTCGGCGCTGCGTGTGGTGCGCGGACTTGATCCGCAGGTGCCGATCGCGGCGGGCAACGTCGTCTCCGCTGCGGGTGTCCGCGACCTCGTGGAGGCCGGCGCCGACATCATCAAGGTCGGGGTCGGTCCCGGTGCGATGTGTACGACGCGCATGATGACGGGCGTCGGCCGACCGCAGTTCTCTGCGGTGCTGGAGTGCTCCGCGCAGGCGCGGGCCCTTGGAAAGCACGTCTGGGCGGACGGCGGCGTTCGCCACCCGCGGGATGTGGCGCTCGCGCTCGCGGCCGGCGCGTCGAATGTCATGGTCGGTTCCTGGTTCGCGGGCACCTTCGAATCCCCTGGAGACATCCAGAAGGACGGTGACGGGAGGCTGTACAAGGAGAACTTCGGGATGGCCTCAGCCCGCGCCGTGAAGCTCCGCAGTGCCGAGGACTCGGCGTTCGAGCAGGCGCGCAAGGCGATCTTCGAAGAGGGGATCTCGACGTCTCGGATGTACCTCGACCGGCGGCGCCCCGGCGTCGAAGACCTCATCGACTCGATCGTCGCCGGCGTGCGGTCCTCGTGCACTTACGCGGGTGCGAAGTCGCTCGGAGAGTTCCACGACCGCGCTGTCATCGGAATCCAGAGCGCCGCCGGGTTCGGCGAAGGCAAGCCGCTGCACAGCAGTTGGTGACTTGAGTTCCCACGGCCTGGGATGTTGCAACGGGTGCGGGCCGTTCGCTGAGCTTGAAACTGAGTGCTGTGGTCGCCGCTAACGGCGACCACAGCACTCTTCGGTGCGCCCGGTTTTTGGGCATGCCGAAGACGCGTCGGTCTCCCCATGGTCGGAGACCGACACGTGCACCGCGTGCATCAGCCGGAACGATCCGGAGTGCACAGGCCCGCTCGAGCGGGCCCGGCGTGCCGACGGGGCGCGTTCCCAGGTCGTGACCCGGGCAGCCGCCACCGCCGGCGGCCCCACGTGCGGAGCTGGAGCTTCGGCTCCAGCCGGAACTCGGGCTCCAGCTCCGCGTGAATCCCCCTCGCTGAGCGCCGCATGCGGCCCGGATGATCGGGCTGCGGGCTGCGGCGCCCTCGGGGGCCGGAGACCCGGAGGTCCCCGATTCCGGATCGCTCCGGCTGATGCGTCCAGCACCGCCACCGCACGCCGAGCGGCCGTCTCGCCGTTCGGTGGTGGGCTGGATACCCCCGGCGGGGCGCGGATGCGCCTAGCCGGAGGACGTTGGGTCGTGGGCGGGCCGCTTACTGCTGCGAACCGTCGCCCTGCTCGCTGCCGTCGGTCAGCGCGAAGGCGACCGTGGGCGAGTCGGCGCCCTCGAAGTGGTCGTCGCCGCTGTATTCGGCGGAGATCGTGTGCCGACCGAGCGGGACGCTGATCTGCTCGCTGGCCTGGTCGCGGGTCACCTCGACCGGGGGCTGGGCCTTGCCGTCCACGATGAAGGTGACCTCGCCGGTCAGCGCGGGCCGCCTGGTCTTGCCCTTGCCCTTGCGGCGCCCCGTGCCCTTGCGGTGGCCGGTGCCCTTGGACTTGCCCTTCCCCTTCACCGTGCCGGTCTGGCTCCCGTCCGCGCCGGTGCCGCTCCGGGTCTCGGGCGTGGCGCCCGGCTGCTCCGGGGTCGAATCCGGCGCGCCCGCCGAGTCGCCCGGGAAGTCCGGGTCCTGCGGGGAGCCGGGGGTGGCGACGCCGTCGCGCGGGGTGATCCGCGCGGTCACGGTGAACGGCTCGCCGGGCTGCGCGCTCTGCGGCAGGTGGACGACGACGCTGGTCGCCGTCTCGCCCGTGGTGCCGCCCCCGGTGTCCGCGGCCATGGCGGCCACCGGCGCGACCAGGGCGGCCGTGCCGATGACGGACACGGCGACCGCGCGATGGAACATACGGGACATCTCGTACCTCCTTCGTTCCTCGCCGCCCCGCCGCGGGTATTCCGCGGGAAAACGGGGCGACAGGACCACGATCCCAGCGCTGACCTGCGGATACATCGAGCATCTGGCGTATTTTCAGTACGCGGTTCGGATAGCTCCGAACGGGGCCGGGCTGACGGCGATGGACCGAGGGATTCACCCGGAGGGGTGTGCGTGAACGGAGGGGAGTCGAACTATAGTTCTATCCATGGTGCGGCGGACACCGTCCCCGGGCGCGGTTTGCTCGGACTTCTCCGGATTCGCCGTCCTGGTGGGCAAAGCTGTGGCACAGTGGGCTGGACCTGGTCCTGGACCTGGACCTGCGCGACACAGGGCTCTGCCGACGGCGTCAGCCTGGCCGCGAGGCCCGGTTGCGCGGCGGCGGGACACGGCGCTCCGTCGTCTCGGCGACGGCCGGGTCGTATCGTCCTGGCGACGGCGGCCCGCCGGGCGGCGGATCGCGGAGGCGGGACGGTGCCCAGCGGGTCGGGCGGTCTTGTCGGTAGCGGCCGGTAGCCTCGGCACAGCGACCTTGAACCGGCGGTTTTCGATATCACGGAGGCAGAGGAACGATGGCGGTAGGAACGGACCGCGAGAAGGCGATTGACGCCGCGCTCGCGCAGATCGAGCGGCAGTTCGGCAAGGGCTCCTTGATGCGCATGGGTGACAAGACCAGGACGCCGATCGAGGTCATCCCGACCGGGGCGATCGCGTTGGACATCGCCCTCGGAGTGGGTGGGCTGCCGCGTGGCCGAGTCATCGAGATCTACGGGCCGGAGTCGAGCGGTAAGACCACGGTGGCACTGCACGCCGTGGCCAACGCCCAGCGGGCCGGTGGGCTCGCGGGCTTCATCGACGCCGAGCACGCGCTCGACCCGGATTACGCCAAGGCGCTCGGCGTGGACACGGAGAATCTGTACATCTCGCAGCCGGACAACGGTGAGCAGGCCCTGGAGATCGCAGACACGCTGATCCGCTCCGGCGCTCTGGACATCATCGTCATCGACTCGGTGGCCGCGCTGGTGCCGCGGGCCGAGATCGAGGGCGAGATGGGCGACTCGCACGTGGGTCTGCAGGCGCGGCTGATGAGCCAGGCGCTGCGCAAGATCACCGGCGCGCTCAACCACTCGAGGA
Source organism: Actinospica robiniae DSM 44927 (assembly GCF_000504285.1). NCBI lineage: Bacteria > Bacillati > Actinomycetota > Actinomycetes > Catenulisporales > Actinospicaceae > Actinospica > Actinospica robiniae. The sequence continues at coordinate 7,433,675 of NZ_KI632511.1, forward strand.
CGACCGCGATCTTCATCAACCAGCTGCGCGAGAAGGTCGGCGTGATGTTCGGCTCGCCCGAGACGACCACCGGTGGTCGGGCGCTGAAGTTCTACGCCTCCGTGCGGCTGGACGTGCGCCGGATCGAGACGCTCAAGGACGGCCAGGAGGCGGTGGCCAACCGCACCCGGGTCAAGGTGGTCAAGAACAAGGTCGCCCCGCCGTTCCGGCAGGCCGAGTTCGACATCGTCTACGGCGAGGGGATCAGCCGCGAGGGCGGGCTGATCGACATGGGCGTGGAGCACGGCTTCGTGCGCAAGTCGGGAGCCTGGTACACCTACGAGAGCGGCCAGCTCGGGCAGGGCAAGGAGAACGCGCGCACCTACCTGAAGGACAACCCCGACATCGCGAACGAGATCGAGAAGAAGATCAAGGAGAAGCTCGGCGTCGGGCCTCGCCTGGACGCGCCGGCCGAGGACAAGCCGGCTGCCGGCGCCACCGAGGCGCTGCCCCGGCAGAGCGCGCCCGAGCCCGCGGCCAAGACCCCGCGTGCCTCACGGGCGAAGGCGGCCGCCGTGGCGGACGCCGCTGAGTGACGGCTGAGTAGTGCCTAGGAAGTGGCCGGGGCGGATTCCGGAGCGCCGAGACGAGCAACCGGAATCCGCCCCGCAGGATCCTGACGCCCTGGCGCGGCGGCTGGTGCTGGACGCGTTGTCGCGTTCGGCCCGGACGCGAGGCCAGCTGTCCGAGCTGCTCGAGCGCAAGGGCGTGCCCGAAGAGGCCGGCGAGGCGGTGCTCGATCGGTTCGCGGAACTGGGCCTCGTCGACGACGCGGCGTACGCGGAGGCGTTCACCCGCTCACGGCACGAGCACAGGGGTCTGGGCAGCAGGGCCATCGCCTTCGAACTCAGACGTCGGGCGGTGCCGGACGAACTGGTGCAGGAGGCCGTCTCCGTGCTCGACGCCGATCAGGAGCAGGAGACGGCGTCGCGCTTGGCGAAGGAGCGGCAGGCCCGGATGGCGTCGCTGCCGCGAGAGGTGCAGACGCGTCGGCTCGCCGGCTTCCTTGCGCGCAAGGGGTACGGCGGGCAGATCGTCGGTCGAGCGGTGCGCGAGGCCATGGCGGCGGCGGACGAGCGTGGCGACTACTCGTCCGGCGATGCCGAGGGGATGGGGGACTTCGACGTGGTGGACGACGGCCTGGAGGGCTGAGTTCAGCGACGAGTGAGAGTGGCGGCTCGGCGAGGCATGACGCGGCCGGGGCGGACGGGAGGCCGCAGCCGGGGCTTCGTCTGGCGGCCGGGGAGACGAGGCCAGGAGGATGCGGCCGGGGTCGCCGTGTCGGAGGTCGGAAGGCGCGGCGAGGGCTTCGTCTGGCGGCCGGGGAAGCGAGGCTAGGAGGATGCGGCCGGAGTCCTGCGTCAGGCGATCGAGGGGACGCGCGCTGGGCGCCGTCGGGCGGTGAGAAGGCCAGGAGGCCGCGTCAGCAGCCACCGCGTCAGCAGCCGCCAGAGCAAGCCCAGGGCGGGTCAGGAGACCCACGAGGACGGCCGGCAGGACCGTGCTCGGGACCGACCGGGACCGCAGCTGCGTCAGGAGGTCGCGGGGGCCGGCCACTTGCCGACGACCGGGAGCTGCGCCTTGACGCCTTCGGGGCCGAGGGTGGAGTTGAAGATGGCGCGCCAGGTGCCGTTGGCGACGGCGGTGGTGAGGATCGTGTTGATCGCGTCGCGGAGGGCGTTGTCGCCGAGGGGGAGGCCGATGCCGTAGTACTGGATCGAGGCGTTGGTGTTGACGACGCGCAGCTTGGTCGGGTCCTGGTTGAGGTAGCCGAGGAGCAGGGCGTAGTCGCTGTAGACGACTTGCGCTTGGCCTGCCTTCACCGCGTCCACGCACTCGCTGTACGTGTTGCGCACGACCGGCTTGTTCAGGGTGACGCCGGCGACGGTGGTGGAGTTGCTGACCTCGCAGACGTCCGTGTCGCTGTTGATCGAGTCGATGCCGGTGACCTGGGTGTTCGACTTCGCGACCAGGATCGCTTCCGGGGTGGTGAAGTACGGGCCCGCGAAATAGACCAGCTTGGCGCGCTCGGCGCTGTAGCTGTAGGAGGCGACGACGAGGTCGACCGTCTTGTTCTCCAGTTCCGTCTCACGGTTCTGTGACGCGACCGTGGTGAACTGGATCTGGTCCTGGGAGAAGCCGAGGCCGGCCGCGACGAGGCGGGCGATGAGGATGTCGAAGCCGCTGTAGGAGTTCGTGGCGGAGCTGAACGTGCCGAGGCCGGGCTGGTCGGCCTTGACGCCGATGATGATCTGGCCCTTGTTGCCGTTGCGGGCCTTCATCGCGGTCCAGGTCGGCGAGTTCGGCAGGCTCGCCGCGGCGTCCACCGGGAAGTCGCCGGTGGTGGCGAGGGGGGAGATGGTGACGCAGCCCTCTGTCACCGCTGCGACACCCAGACCTACGGCCAGGCCGAGGAAACCCCGTCTGCGCACCGCTTTCCACCCCTTACCGACACCGATTCGGCCGCCCCTTACGGTCTTGGTTCTGAAAGGTAGCGTGAATCAGTGCCGCGCGTCACCCTGGATTGTCACGGAATTATAACGGACGAGGTCGGTCGCGCAAAGACCTATCCTGGAGGCATGGCGCTGCAAGAAGACGTGAAGAGCTACGACATCCGCACCTACGGGTGCCAGATGAACGTGCACGACTCCGAGCGGCTGGCCGGACTCCTGGAGGCGGCCGGCTACGTGCGGTCGGACCCGGGTGCCGAGGCGGACGTGGTCGTCTTCAACACCTGCGCGGTCCGGGAGAACGCGGACAACCGGCTCTACGGCAACCTCGGGCACCTCGCCTCGGTCAAGGCGCGCAAGCCGGGGATGCAGATCGCCGTGGGCGGCTGCCTGGCCCAGAAGGACCGCGGCGAGGTGCAGCGCCGGGCGCCGTGGGTGGACGTGGTGTTCGGCACGCACAACATCGGCTCGCTGCCGGTCCTGCTCGAGCGTGCTCGGGTGCAGGAGGAGGCGCAGCTCGAGATCAAGGAGTCGCTCGAGGCGTTCCCGTCGACGCTGCCCACGCGGCGTGAGTCGGCCTACGCGGCGTGGGTCTCGATCTCCGTCGGATGCAACAACACCTGCACTTTCTGCATCGTGCCGTCGCTGCGTGGCACGGAGAAGGACCGGCGTCCCGGCGAGATCCTCCGGGAGATCGAGGCGCTGGTGGCGGAGGGTGTGGTCGAAGTCACGCTGCTCGGCCAGAACGTGAACTCCTACGGCGCTGAGTTCGGCGACCGCGAGGCCTTCTCCAAGCTGCTGCGCGCCTGCGGCGAGGTCGACGGGCTCGAGCGGGTTCGGTTCACCTCCCCGCACCCGCGCGACTTCACCGACGACGTCATCGAGGCGATGGCGCAGACGCCGAACGTGATGCCGTCGCTGCACATGCCGCTGCAGTCCGGGTCCGACTCCGTGCTGCGGGCGATGCGCCGCTCGTACCGGCGCGACCGCTACCTGGGCATCATCGGGCGCGTGCGGGAGGCCATTCCGCACGCGGCGATCACCACCGACGTCATCGTCGGGTTCCCGGGCGAGACCGATGCGGACTTCGAGCACACGCTCGACGTGGTCCGGGAGGCTCGGTTCGCCTCGGCGTTCACCTTCCAGTACTCGAAGCGGCCGGGCACGCCTGCGGCCGACATGGACCAGCAGGTGCCCAAGGAGGTCGTGCAGGAGCGCTACGAGCGGCTGGTGGCCCTGCAGGAGGAGATCTCCTGGGCGGAGAACCGGGCGCTGGTGGGCACCGAGGTCGAGCTGCTCGTGGCGGAGGGCGAGGGGCGCAAGGACGGCGCTACGCGTCGGCTCTCAGGGCGTGCCCGCGACAACCGGCTGGTGCACTTCGGCGTGGGCGAGACGGCGCAGGCCGATCTGCCGCGGCCGGGCGACGCGGTGACAGTGGTCATCACGCAGGCCGCTCCGCATCACCTGATCGCGGACGGTGTGGCGGGCGACGCGGCGGTCGCTGTGGCGAGCACGGCGGGTACGACGAGCGAGGCAGACGCGGCGGCCCACGGCTCGGTGTCGGCGATCCGGTCGCTGCGGCGGCTCCGGTCGGGCGACGCTTGGGAGCGGCGGCAGGCGGCGCCGGCCGAAGAGCCCCCGAAGCCTTCCGTCTCGCTGGGGATGCCGTCTGTCGGCGTGCCTGTGCCGCTTCCGGCGGCGCCGACCTGCGGCTGAGCTGCTGCTACTCCGGCCCTGTACGAACGGTGCTGCACCAACGGTGCTGCACGAACGGTGCCGCGTCGCGCGTGGCGCGACGCGGCACCGCGGCAGGTGGTCAGCCGGTCAGCTGGAGGGCTGCTCGGGGCCGTTCTTCCCGGAGGAGTCTTCGGCCGCGCCGGGTGGCTTCGTGGGCGGGGACGGCCGGTCGGTGGCCTGTTGCTCGCCGTTCTGGCCGAGAAAGCCCTTGGCCTTGCCCACGCTCGAGTGGATCGTCGAGGCGTACTTGCCGCCGGTCTTCTCGTCGACGTACTTGCCGGCGCTGCCGAGGCCGCTCGCGACCGCGGACTTGGCGGAGTCCAGCTTCTCGTTGGCGGGCCCGGACAGGTCGTTGGCCCGGTCGGTCAGCTCCCGCATCTTTCCCTTGACCGAGTCGAGGACGTTCATCGGCGAGCTCCCTTCGGTGCCTGGACGGTCGGCACGACCATCGGTATCAGGCCAGCGTATGTCCGATTCGCCGGGTTCGCGCTGCGGCTCGCGGCAGGGACCTCGCGGCAGGGACAATGGATCGCGTGATACATCCCCTCGTGATCGCCGTGGTCGGGCCGACCGCGGCCGGCAAGTCGGACCTGGGCATCGCGCTGGCGCGGGAGTTCGGCGGCGAGGTGGTGAACGCCGACTCGATGCAGCTCTACCGCGGGATGGACATCGGCACGGCGAAGCTCAGTGAGGCCGAGCGCGGCGGTGTCGCGCACCACCTCCTCGACATCTGGGACGTGACCGAGCGTGCCGCCGTCGCCGAGTACCAGCGGCTTGCCCGCGCCGAGGTGGACGCGCTGATCGGGGCCGGGATGGTGCCGGTGCTGGTCGGCGGGTCGGGGCTGTATGTGGACGCGGTGCTGGGCGGGTTCGAGTTCCCGGGCACCGATCCGGTACTGCGCGCGGAGCTCGAGGCGCGGCTGGAGCAGGAGGGCTCGGCCGTTCTGCACGCCGAACTGGCCGCTGCGGACCCGCGGTCGGCCGAGGCGATCCTGCCGTCGAACGGGCGGCGTATCGTGCGTGCGCTCGAGGTCGTGCGGCTGACGGGCGAGCCGTTCCGCGCGTCGCTGCCGGAGGCCGGCGGGCATTACCCGGGGGCTGTGCGCGTCGGGCTCGGGGTGGAGAAGACCGAGCTGGACGACCGCATCACCCGGCGGGTCGAGGTCATGTGGGAGCTGGGACTGGTCGACGAGGTGGTGCGGCTGATCCCGGAGGGCCTGCGCGACGGCGAGACGGCGAGCCGGGCGCTCGGCTATCAGCAGGTGCTGGACTTCCTCGACGGGCACTGCACGGAGCAGGAGGCGCGGGATCAGACGGCGCTGCGCACCCGCCAGTTCGCGCGGCGGCAGGAGAAGTGGTTCCGACGTGCCAAGGAGACGGTCTGGCTGGCGCGGGATCGCAGCGACTTGGTGTCGGCGGCGGCACATGCTGTCGGTGCTGCCGCGTAGCATGGCGCCATGGATCGGTTCACCGCGGGTCAGAGCATCCGGTACACCAAGGGCCACGGCGCCGAGAACGACTTCGTCATCATCGAGGACGTCGACGCCGCCTTCGATCCCGACGCGGCGTGGGTCGCCGCGGTCTGCGATCGGCGGGCCGGGATCGGTGCCGATGGGCTGCTGCGCGTGGTGCCGACGAAGTCGATGCCGGGGTACGAGGCGGATTCCGCGCAGGCGGACTGGTTCATGGACTACCGCAACGCGGACGGGTCGATCGCGCAGATGTGCGGCAACGGGGTGCGGGTGTTCGCGCGGTACCTGGTCGAGCAGGGGCTGGCCGAGCCGGGGCGGTTCGCCGTCGCGACGCGCGGTGGCGTGAAGCCCGTGGTGGTGCCGACGGATGGGGCCGGTGACGTCACGGTGAGCATGGGGCGCGCGGTGTGGCCGGAGGGCAATGCCGAGGTGCTGGTGGAGGGGGCGTGGCTGCCGTCCGTGAACGTCGATATGGGCAACCCGCACGCGGTCGTGTTCGTCTCCGACGTGGCGCAGGCGGGTCCGCTGACGCAGCGGCCGCAGCTGCGTCCGGAAGAGGTGTATCCGGAGGACGTGAACGTCGAGTTCGTGGCGGCGATCGGGCCGCAGTGGATTGACATGCGCGTGTTCGAGCGCGGGGTCGGCGAGACGCGCGCGTGCGGCACGGGTGCGTGCGCGGCGATGGTGGCCGCGGCACGGCGGGACGGGGCGGCGCCGGGGACGGCGTACGAAGTGCGGCTTCCGGGCGGCGTGCTGAGCATCGTCGAGCACGAAGACGGCGGGATCGAGATGACGGGGCCGGCGGTGCTGGTCGCGCGCGGGGAGCTGCTCGCGGGATTTCCCTTCGGCGGAAGCGGAAACTGAGCACGGGGTAAGGGTGGCGAGCCGGGTGGGGCGAGTGAGTGGTGAGGCCGGCGGAAGCCGACAGCCGGGCGGTCAGCGGGTGTCGGCGTGTCGGCGGCACTGGCAGCGTCAGCGGTGGAAGCGCGCCGCGGATACGGTGAAAGAACCCTGAATCAGTCTGCCGTTCGCTGAAAGTTCCGGCGGCGAAAGCGTGGACCGCCGAGAGTTTCGGCCGCGCGCGTCGTGCGCCCGGGTTTCCGAAGAGTTTCAGGGCTCGAGCACGGCGCCGAACGAACGGCTTCAGGGCTCGAACGCGGATCGCGAGCAGCCTCAGGTCCCGAAAACCCGCCGGGTGTAGGCGTTGGCGAAGACGCGGTCCGGGTCGGTCTTCTCGCGGACCTCGAGGAAGTCGCCGAAGCGCGGGTAGTCGGCGGCGAAGTCGTCGCGGTCGCGGTTGTGCAGCTTGCCCCAGTGCGGGCGGCCGTCGTGCGCGATCATGATCTGCTCGGCCTGCTCGAAGTACGCGGTCTGATCCATGCCCTGGAACATGTGGAACGCCAGGTACACCGTGTCGCGGCCGTGGGCGGTGGAGAGCCACAGGTCGTCGGCGGGGGCGCAGCGGACCTCGATCGGGACGTTCACCTTCAGGTTCTGGTGCGCGATCATGCGTTCGACCTCGCGCAGCGCGGGCGCGGCGGCCTCGACCGGGAGGGCGTACTCCATCTCCACGAACTTGAAGGTGCGCGGGGAGGTGAACACCCGGTCCGAGCGGTCCACGAAGGTGCGGGCCGAGAGCACCTTCGCGGCCATCTTGTTGATGGCCGGTATCGCGCGGGGGGCGGCCCGGCCGACGCGGCAGACGCCGGCGAAGAAGGTGTTGGACAGGAACTCGTCCTCGAACCACTCCCGGCGGCGGGAGAGCGGGCGGGCGGGGCCCTCGCTGCGGTTGTTGCGCTTGACCGTCGTCATCGCGGTGTGCGGGAACCACCAGAACTCGAAGTGCTCGTTCCGCGTGCGCAGCTCCTCGAAGCGCTCGAGCACCTCGGCCAGCCGCATCGGCTCCTCGTGCGCCTCCAGCAGGAACGCCGGCTCCGTGCGGAAGGTCACCGCCGTGATCACGCCGATGGCGCCGAGCGAGATCCGGGCCGCCTCGAACAGGTCGGGGTGCTCGTCGGCGGAGCAGGCGACCAGGCTGCCGTCGGCCAGCACCAGCTCGAGGCCGGCCACCTGGGCGGCGATCGAGGCGCTGTCGCGGCCGGTGCCGTGGGTGCCGGTGCCGATCGCGCCGGAGACGGTCTGGGCCTGGATGTCGCCCATGTTCCGCAGCGCCCGGCCCTGCTCGGCCAGCAGCTCGTTGAGCCGCCACAGGCCCATCCCGGCCTCCACCGTGACCAGGCCGGTGGCCGGGTCGGCGCCGCGCAGCCGGGCCAGGTTGCCCATCCGGATCTGCACGCCGTCGGTGACCGCGACCGGGGTGAACGAGTGGCCGGAGCCGACCGGCTTGACCGTCATCCCGCGCGCCGCGGCGTCCCGCACCGTCTCCGCGACCTCCTGCGGGCTGCTCGGAGCAGCCACGCGGCGCATCCGGGCCTGCTGGTTGCCGGCCCAGTTCGTCCAGGTCCGGGTCGCGGTGGCTTCGGTCGGGAGAGTGCTCATCCTGGGCCAATCTTGCGGGCGTCTCGTGCGGCGATCGGGCGGGGCTGCTGCGGGTCGGGGCCGGGGCCGGGCGAGGGAAACGGGCGCGGTCAGAAGCGAAACCCGCGGGTTCGACGAGGTTTCGCAGGGAGTAAGCCAACTTGACCGTAGACCTCGCGTCAAGGGGCACTGCCTCAGCGTGCGAGGATTTGGGCATGGTGGAGTCCGTGAGCGTCTCGGCCGAGCCGTACGACGCGCTGCTGTTGCTGTCCTTCGGCGGGCCGGAGGGTCCGGACGAGGTCTTGCCATTCCTGGAGAACGTGACCCGAGGCCGAGGCATCCCGCGCGAGCGGCTCGCGGCCGTGGGGGAGCACTACTTCCTCTTCGGAGGAGTCAGCCCGATCAACGCGCAGTGCCGGGCGCTGCTGGCCGAGATCGAGAAGGATCTGGCCGGGCACGGCATCGACATCCCGGTGTATTGGGGCAACCGCAACTGGCACCCCTTCCTGGCGGACACGCTTCGCCGGATGGCCGCGGACGGGGTACGCCGACCGCTGGTGTTCGTGACCTCGGCGTACTCGTCGTATTCGGGTTGCCGGCAGTATCGCGAGGACTTGGCGGCGGCCGCGGCCGAGGCCGGCGTGCTCGACGTGATGCGGGTCGACAAGATCCGCGCCTACTTCGACCACCCGGGATTCGTCGGCCCCTTCATCGGGTCGACGCTCGCCGCGCTCGAGGAGCTCGACCCGGAGCTGCGCGACGGCGCGGAGATCGCCTTCGTCACCCATTCGGTTCCGCTTTCCTATGCCCAGACCAGTGCGTACGTCCCGCAGCACGAGGCGGTCGCGGGTCTGGTGGCGGGCGCAGTGCGGGAGCGTACTGGGGTGGAGCGGCCGTGGAAGCTCGTCTACTGCAGCCGCAGCGGTCCGCCGACGCAGCCGTGGCTGGAGCCTGACATCGGCGTCCACTTGCGAGAGCGCGTCGAGGCCGGGGCTCGCGCGATCGTGCTGGTGCCGATCGGTTTCGTCTCGGACCACATGGAAGTGATCTACGATCTGGACACGCAGGCCGCGCAGGTCGCGGCCGGGCTCGGGCTGCCGGTGGCCAGGGCCGCGACGCCGGGGACGCACCCGGACTTCGTGGCGCTGGTGCGGGACCTGCTCATCGAGCGGGCGGCCGCGGAGCGCGGCGTCGCGGTGGTGCGGGCCGGGCTGAGCGGGCTCGGGCCGATGCCGGACGTGTGCGCGGCCGGGTCCTGCCCGAACCCGCGGGGGCCGGGCAAGCCGGCGCTGTGCGGGCGGGACTGAGAGCGGGCCGCGAACCGCGCGGGGCCGCCGAGACCAGACCAGAGGGCGAGAGGAAGCACGATGGCTGCGGACATGGGTGGCGTCGATCCGGCGGAGCTGCTGGCCACGGCGCGGGTGGCGGCCCAGGAGGCCGCGGTGCTGCTGGTGCAGGGCCGGCCGGCCGATCTGGGCGTCGCCGAGACGAAGTCGAGCCCGACCGACGTGGTCACCGAGATGGACACGGCCTCGGAGAAGGCCATCCGGGCGACGATCCGCCGCCATCGGCCGGATGACGGCTTCCTCGGCGAGGAGGGCGGCACCGAGGCCGGCCGGAGCGGCGTGCGCTGGATCATCGACCCGATCGACGGCACGGTGAACTACCTCTACGGGCTGCCGTCCTGGTCCGTCTCGATCGCCGCCGAGGTGGACGGGCGGATCGTGGCGGGCGTGGTGCTCGCGCCGCAGATGGGGGAGCTCTACACGGCGGTGCTGGGCGGCGGGGCGTGGCTCGGCGAGCGGCGGCTGGCGGCGACCGCTCCCTCGGGGCTGGACCGGGCCCTGGTGGCCACCGGGTTCGGCTACCGGGCCGAGCGGCGGGAGCGGCAGGGTCAGATCGTGGCCGGGCTGATCGGACGGGTGCGCGACATCCGCCGGGCCGGCAGCGCGGCGCTGGACCTGTGTGCGGTCGCGGCCGGGCGGGTGGACGGGTACTTCGAACGGGGCACGCACCTGTGGGACCACGCGGCGGGGGCCCTGATCGCGACGGAGGCGGGGGCCCGCGTGGAGGGTTTCCACGGGACCCCCGCCTCGGAGTCGATGGTGCTGGCGGCGGGGCCTGCGCTCTTTCCGGCTCTGCACGAGGCCCTGGTGGGCCTCGGTGCGGACGAGCCGGGCTACTGAGGGCGCCCGGGGATCACTCGGGCGCCGGGAAAGAGCCGGGCAAGCGCGGGGCGCCGGCGGCGGCGGGACGGCGGCTCAGGCCGCCATGGTACGGATCTGGGGGTCGACCCCGTGGTCGGCGGCGATGCGCAGCAGCGAATCGAGTTCGCCCTGCTCCACCTGTACCCCGTACACATCCTGGGCGGTCATGGCGCGGCGCAGGGCCGACTCGGTGTCTTCGATCCTCTGGCGCAGACGGGCGGCGAAGTCTCCCATGGTGCTCCTTGTGCTCGTGGTACTGGAGGGGCTGACCCGGGACGGGAGGGGCGTGGTGGGCCCCGGGCTGATCGCCTGGCGGGCCGCGAACGGGGGAGAGCGCGGCGGGCGCCTAGCGGAACGGACGCGTCGGACGTACCCACACCCCGGCGATGCTGAAATGGCCATGGGGCGCGAAGTTGGGCCGTGTGAATGACAGCTTCCCGAACCTGGAACTTTCAAACAGCCCGGCCCCGACTGTTCACCTCGTCCTTATCCGGCTGGAGGGATGATGGCGGGGCGCGCCCGGCCTGAGGGCGCGTTCCCGGGCCGCGGCCTGGGCTTTCCGGCTGACGATGCGGCGGTGTGGTGACGGTGCGGGTGCTGGTGGTGGAGGACGAGCAGCTGCTGGCGGACGCGATCGCGCGGGGGTTGCGCCGGGAGTCGATGGCGGTGGACGTGGCCTACGAAGGGGTCGAGGCGGGTGAGCGGATCGGGGTGAACGAGTACGACGTGATCGTGCTCGATCGCGATCTTCCCGGGGTGAGCGGCGACGAGCTCTGCCGGCAGGTGGTCGGCCAGGGCGGCGCCACGCGGGTGCTGATGCTCACGGCGGCGGCCGAGGTGGCCGACCGGGTCGCGGGCCTGAGCCTCGGCGCCGACGACTACCTGGGCAAGCCCTTCGCCTTCGCGGAGCTGGTCGCGCGGGTGCGGGCGCTGGCACGGCGGGCGGTGCCCGCCGTGCCGCCGGTGCTGGAGCGGGCCGGGATATGCCTGGACCCGGCCAGGCGTGAGGTGGCGCGGGACGGACGTCCAGTGGCCCTGTCGCCCAAGGAGTTCGCCGTTCTGGAGGTGCTGATGAGGGCCGGCGGTGCCGCGGTGAGCGCGGAGCAGTTGCTGGAGAAGGCGTGGGACGAGAACGCCGATCCGTTCACCAATGTGGTGCGTGTGACGGTGATGACGTTGCGGCGTCGGCTGGGCGAGCCGCCGGTGATCCTCACGGTGCCCGGCGCCGGCTACCGGATCGGCTGAAGCGGTGGAACCTGATCCCCTGGCCCGCACGATCGTCCCGCTCAGCGCTTCGGGCCATTACCTGCAGCCAGCGGCCGCGGCGGTCCAGCCGCCGCGGCGGCGCGGGCTGCCGGTGCGCGGGAAGCTCGCGCTGATCTTCGTGGCCCTGTTCGTGGTCTTCGGCACGGTGCTGACCGCGGTGACGTACCTGCTGGTGCAGTGGCGGCTGAACCATCCGCGGGCGGATCTGCCGAGCTGGTGCCGGGTGACGGCGGCGGACCGGCTGGCCGGGCAGCGGCTCACGGTGGCGCAGGCGGCCGCGTGCACCCGGGCCGAGCACGTCGAGACGCTGCACCAGATCCTGCTGGCCGCGCTGCTCGGGCTGGCCGTGATCGGCGTCCTGGTGTTCGCGGTGGGCTACTGGGTGGCCGGGCAGGTGCTGCGGCCGCTGAGCCGGGTGACGGCGGCGGCGCGGGGGATCGCGCGGCGCGGCGAGAGCTCGCTCGACACCCGGGCGCGGCTGGCCCCGGACGGGCCGCGGGACGAGCTGTACGAGCTCGCCGAGACCTTCGACGAGATGCTCGACCGGCTCGACGCGGCGTTCGAGAGCCAGCGGCGGTTCACCGGCAACGCCTCGCACGAGCTACGCACGCCGCTGGCGGTGAGCCGGACCCTGCTTGAGGTGACGCTGGCGGACCCGGACACGCCGCCGGACACGGTCGTGCTGGCGCAGGGGCTGCTGGCCAACAACGAGCGCTCCGAACGGATGATCGAGGGCCTGCTGGCGCTCTCCAAGGCGGACCAGGCGGTGCTCGCGCCGGGGCCGGTGCGCTGGGAGGAGGTGGTCGGCGGGGTCGTGGCGATGAGCGGCGCCGAGGCGGCCGAGCGTGGGCTGCGGCTGCGGACGCAGCTGCACCCGGTGCTCGTGCGCGGGGACGCGGCGCTGCTCGAGCAGGTCGCGACGAACCTCGTGCACAACGCGATGCGGCACAACCTGCCGCCGTCCGAGGCCGGCTGGGTCGACGTGGTGACCTACGACCAGGGCGACTACGGGCTGCTCGTGGTGGCCAACAGCGGGCCGGTGGTGCCGACCGACGCGGTGGAGTCGCTGTTCGAGCCGTTCCGCCGGCTGCGGGCCCCGGGGGCGCCGCGCCGGGCGGAGGACCGGGGAGCCGGGCTCGGGCTCTCGATCGTGCGGTCGGTGGTGCGGGCGCACGGCGGCCGGATCGGGATCCAGGGCGGAGCGGACGGGGGGCTGATCGTGCGGGTCTGGATACCGGCGGAGCGGACCGCGGGTGGTTGATCGTGCGGGTCTGGGCTGTATGGACTTCGCGGGCGGAGCGGACGGCGGGTGGTGGTTGATCGTGCGGGTCTGGGCTGTATGGACTTCTCGGGCGGAGCGGACGGCGGGTGGTGGTTGATCGTGCGGGTCTGGGCTGTATGGACTTCTCGGGCGGAGCGGACGGCGGGTGGTGGTTGATCGTGCGGGTCTGGGCTGTATGGACTTCTCGGGCGGAGCGGACGGCGGGTGGTGGTTGATCGTGCGGTTGATCGTGCGGATGTGGGCTCTGCGCGGGTGTGCGCTCCGCGGGTTCGGGCAGAGCGTACCGTGAGCAGTTCTCGACGCTGAGCGACGCGCGGCGGGGGGTGTGATTCAGCCGATTCGGCGCAACCCCCGGGCATACCGCTCTCCGTTGGCGACGTATCTCGACACGGCGTCGGTAAAACTGCCCGGAGCCACCGAGTCGGGGCGGATCTTCGCCGGGACGCCCAGCGCCATCGCCCGGGCCGGCACCTCGGTGCCGGGGGAGACCACCGCGCCCGCCGCCACGAGCGCGCCGGAGCGCACCACGACCCGGTGCAGGAGCACGCTGCCCGAGCCGATCAGGCAGTCGTCCTCGACCGTGCACCCTTCCAGGTGCGCGATGTGACCAACGACACACCGGCTGCCGATCTTCGTCTCGAGCTCCTCTGTGGCGTGGATCACGGTCCCGTCCTGGATCGAGGTGCCCGCGCCGACGGTGATCCTTCCGTAGTCCCCGCGGAGCACCGCGCCGGGCCACACGGTGCTGCCCGCACCCACGCTGACCTGCCCGATCACCGTGGCCTCTGGGTGGACGAAGGCCTGCGGATGGATCTCGGGAACAAGATCGCCGAGAGCGTAGACGGGCATGGCCGGGCCTTTCCGGACAGGGGTGGCGAGGTCGGGGGACATCCTCCCAGACCACCCGAACGGCTGATTCGGTCGGGTGTCGGTTGCATAACACCCCTTGAAGTAAGGCAAAATCTCCGCCTCGGATCGGGCACAACTTTGCCTTCCGATACGTTACGTGCCCTGAACGACCTGTGAACCGCCTGAAGGGGGAGAGGGAAAATGGCTACCGACTACGACACGCCGCGCAAGACGGATGACGAACTCAACGAGGACTCGCTGGAGGAACTGAAGGCCCGACGCGTCGACAAGACCGCCGCCGTGGTGGACCTGGAGGAGGGCGACAACGAGTCGCTCGAGCTTCCGGGTGCCGACCTGTCCGGAGAGGAGCTGAGCGTCCGTGTCCTGCCCCGGCAGGCGGACGAGTTCACCTGCTCCCGTTGTTTCCTGGTGCACCACCAGTCGCAGCTCGCCTTCGAGCGCGACGGCCAGCCGGTGTGCCGGGACTGTGCGTGAGCACGCCGGGCGTGGCGCGGACTTAGCCGGCCGCGGCGTTCGCTCCGGCACCGGCGCCGGCGATCGTCGCGGCCAGCCGCTCCGGGTGGCGCGACGAGAGGTACAAGTACGGGTGCGGGTCACGGGGGTCGACGACCTCGACCCGCACCGCGGTCTTGACGTAGCTGCGCAGCAGCATGAAGGCGCGCGGATCGGCGTCCTGCGACCGCAGTGCCCGGGCCTGCTCGGCATCGAGCGCGCGCGCCTCGCCGAGCGAGGCCAGCGGCAGCGCGGCCGGGCCGGCCTGCAGGTTCTTGCCGTCCAGCCGGATCGAGACCCGGCCGTAGGCGGCGACCACCCAGATCGCGACGGCCGAGCCGGCCACCAGCCCGGCCAGGGCCTGCCATGGGCCGACGACCAGGAAGATGATCCCGAACGCGACCCCGAACAGGATGCCGATCAGGTACCAGGACAGGGGCGCGCTCAGTTGCTCGCGGTAGGAGCCGGGGTTCTCGGAGGCGGTCATGCGTCCTAGGGTCACACACCCCGGGAGCGGGCCGGAAAGGGACCGGTGGCTTTTCATAGTTACCGGCGAGTAATGTTGTTGGCATGAGCTCCCAGGACCCCTCCGGCACCGACGACCGCCGCGCCCCCACCGAACCGCCCGCGGACGTCGTGCTGCCCGAGCGCCATCCCGAGGCCCCGGAGCCCGGTGCCTGGCTCGGCACCCACTACGACCAGTGCTTCGGCTGCGGCGAGGCACGTCCCGAGGGCCTGCACCTGCGCATCCAGGCCGGTCCGGGCGTGTCGGTGGCGGCCGAGTTCGAGGTGGCCGAGGCGCACCAGGGCGCGCCGGGCCTGATCCACGGCGGGCTGCTGACGGCCGCCTTCGACGAGGTCATGGGCTCGGTCAGCTGGATGCTGCGGGTGCCCGCGGTCACCGGGCGGCTGGAGACCGACTTCCTCAAGCCGGTGCCGGTCGGCCGGATCGTGCACCTGCGGGCCTGGTGCGTGGGGCAGGCCGGGCGCAAGTTCTACTACCGGGCCGAGGCCCGGCTCGACGGCGCCGAGGGCCTGCTCGTGGCCCGGGCGGCGGCGCTGTTCGTCGCCGTGAAGCTCGAGCACTTCGTCACCCACGGCCGCCCGGACGAGGTCCAGGCCGTGCTCGAGGACCCGCACCGCTACCGTTCGTTGCAGGCTTTCGAGCTCAACCCCTGACCGTCTCGGCCGCCGCTCGCGCCGCCGCCCCGCCCCGAGCGCGCGGACGGAGTAGGGTGCGGGCGTGAATGCCGCACAGCCCTTGACGGTCCCGGACACGGCCGGCCGGGTCGAGATCCTCATCCACCGGCTCGATCCGGACCTCCCGGCACCCTCCTACGCGCTGCCCGGCGACGCCGGCGCCGACCTGCGCAGCGCGGTGGACGTCGAGCTGGCGCCGGGCGAGCGGGCCGTCGTGCCGACCGGCCTGGCCCTGGCCATACCCGAGGGCTTCGCCGCGTTCGTGCACCCCCGGTCCGGGCTGGCCGCCCGTTACGGGGTTTCCCTGGTCAACACCCCGGGCACCATCGACTCCGGCTATCGCGGCGAGATCAAGCTGATCATCGTGAACCTGGACCGGGCGCACCCGGTCAAGCTGCTCCGGGGCGACCGGGTGGCGCAGCTCGTGGTGCAGCGGGTGGAGCAGGCGCGTTTCGTGGAGGTGGCGCAGCTGCCGCCGAGCGAGCGCGGCCACGGCGGGCACGGGTCCACCGGCCGGTAGGGCGCGGGCCGTCCGCAGCGGGTAAAGCACCGCCGCGGGTTATAGTCCGGCTGTAGTGAAACGATCGGCGCGATGACTGTGCGGGACGCAGGCCGGCACACGAGATTCGAAACTGATGGGGAGATGTGACCGATGTTCCGACGTCGAGGCCGTGACGCGGCGGACGAGGCTGGGCTCGAGCCCGAGGACGAGGGCGAGGAGGCGCAGCAGGAGCAGGAGGCGCCGCGCCGCACGGCCGAGCCTCCCGCCGACCGGGCCGAGGGTCCCTGGGACGCCGCGGAACTGGACAACCCCATGGAGGGCCGGGTCGACCTCGGCGGCCTGCTCGTCCCGGCGGTGCCCGGGATGGAGGTGCGGCTCGAGGTCTCCGAGAAGCAGGAGGTGATGGCCATCACCGTGGTGCTCGGGCAGAGCGCCATCCAGCTGCAGGCCTTCGCCGCCCCCCGTACCGAGGGCATCTGGACCGACGTGCGCGACGAGATCGCGGTGGAGGTCACCAAGCAGGGCGGGGTCATCGACAAGGGCGTGGGCTCCTTCGGCCCGGAGCTGCGCGCGCGGGTCCCGGTCCGTCTGCCGGACGGCAACCAGGGCGTGCAGGTGGTGCGCTTCCTCGGCGCCGACGGCCCGCGCTGGTTCCTGCGCGCGGTGATCTCCGGCCAGGCCGCGGTGCAGGCCGAGGCGGCCGCGATGGTCGAGCAGGTGTTCCGCAACGTCGTGGTGGTGCGCGGCACCCAGGCCATGGCCCCGCGGGAGCCGATCCAGCTGCGCCTGCCCCCGCAGGCCCGCCCGACCGAGGACGCGGACCAGCCCGGCGCCGAGGCCGGCTCCCCGTACACCAGCAGCGACCTCAACCCGTTCCAGCGCGGCCCCGAGATCACCGAGATCCGTTGACCGCGCCGCGCCGCCGCGGGCCGGAGCACGGCCAGCGGCGCGGCGGCGGCCCCGCCCGCGTTCTTCCGCCGGGCGGGGGTGCGGAAGGTACGATGCCAGACATGTCAGCCGAAGCCGCCGCCGCGGCGCCGCAGCCCTCGACGCACGCGTCCGCCGACGCGGTCGCCTCCCCCTCGCCCGAGGCCGGGGAGGCGTCGCACGAGGAGCGCCTGGCCGCGTACCAGGCCTCCGTGTTCAAGGCCTTCGGCGGCCGCCGCGGCCTGGCCGAGGTCGGCCTGCCCAGCATCCTGTTCGTCGTGGTCTACGGCCTCTCGCGCAACCTGGGCGCGGCGATCTGGACCGCGGTGGCGGTGGCGGCCGTGCTCAGCGCGGTGCGCCTGGCCAAGCGCGACACCCTGCAGCACTCGCTCGGCGGCCTGGCCGGCGTGCTGGTGTGCGCCGCGGTCGCGCACTTCTCCGGTCAGGCCAAGGGCTTCTACCTGCCGGGCGTGCTGCTCAACATCGGCTACGCGATCGTGTTCTCGGTCAGCGCCCTGGTGCGCTGGCCGGCGGTCGGGGTGGTGCTCGGCCCGATCACCGGCGAGATGATGGCCTGGCGCGAGCAGCCGGCCAGGCTGCGCGCGTTCACCCTGGCCACCTGGCTGCTCGCGGCCATGTTCACGCTGCGGGTGTGCGTCGAGGTGCCGCTGTACCTGTCCAATCAGATCGACGCGCTGGGTGTGGCCAAGATCATCATGAGCTACCCGCTCTACCTCGCCGTCGTCTACGCCTGCTGGCAGATCATCCGGCGCGCCCCGCTGCCCGCCGTCAAGGCGGCCCACGCGGCCGGCCAGGGCGCCGCGGAGGACGCCGAGGGGTCGTAAGGCCCGGATCCGCCGCCGAGGCCGCCAGCGGCCGTCACAGAGCTCTGACAAACGACCGGCCCCGCCGCCCCCCGATCGAAGGGGGCGGCGGGGCCGGTCCGGCTCCGCGGCGCGGGCGCGGAGCCGTGCGTCAGTGCGTGGCCTCGGCGTTGAGCAGGTCCTCGAGCTGCTGCTCCCGGTCCGGCGCGGCCACGAACAGCAGCTCGTCGCCGCCCTCCAGCGGGTCGTCCGGGGTCGGCACGACCACCCGGCCGCCGCGCAGCACCGCCACCAGCGCCGTGTCGTCGGGCCAGTCCACCGCCCCGATGACGGTGCCGACCAGCGGCGCGTCGGCCGGCAGGGTCAGCTCCACCAGGTTCGCCTCGCCCTGGCTGAAGCGCAGCACCCGAACCAGGTCGCCGACCGAGACGGCCTCCTCGACCAGGGCCGACATCAGGCGCGGGGTGGAGACGGCCACGTCCACGCCCCAGGCCTCGTTGAACAGCCACTCGTTCTTCGGGTGGTTGACCCGCGACACCACCCGGGGCACGCCGTACTCGGTCTTCGCGAGCAGCGAGACGACCAGGTTGGCCTTGTCGTCCCCGGTGGCCGCGATGGCCACGTTGCACCGCTGCAGGCCGGCCTCGTCCAGCGAGGCGATCTCGCAGGCGTCGGCCAGCAGCCACTCCGCCCGGGGCAGCTCGTCCACCGCGATGCGGTGCGGCTCCTTGTCGATCAGGAGCACTTCGTGGCCGTTCTCCAGCAGCTCCACGGCGATGGAGCGGCCGACGTTGCCGGCTCCGGCGATCGCGACGCGCATCAGTGCTCGGGTCCCTTCGCGAAGATCTGCTCCACCTGCGACTGCTCGGCGGTGTTCAGCGCCACGTGCACCAGGTCGCCTTCCTGCAGCACGGTGTCGTTCTCGGGCAGTATGCCCTTGCCCAGCCGGGTGATCAGCGCCACCCGGGTGCCGGAGACCGACTCGAGCCGGGCCACCCGGTGGCCCACCCACGCCGGGCTCACGTGCACCTCGACCACCGCGACGGTGCCGGACGGGTCGCGCCAGTGCTCCTCGCCGCCGCCCGGGATCAGCCGGCGCAGCATCTGGTCCGCGGTCCAGCGCACAGTGGCCACCGTCGGGATGCCGAGCCGCTCGTAGATCTCGGCCCGGCGCGGGTCGTAGATGCGCGCGCAGACGTTCTCCACGCCGAAGGTCTCCCGGGCCACCCGGGCCGCGATGATGTTCGAGTTGTCGCCGGAGGAGACCGCGGCGAACGCGCCGGCGCCCTCGATCCCGGCCGCGATCAGAGTGTCCCGGTCGAAGCCGGTGCCGGTCACGCGACGACCGCGGAAGATTCCCCCGAGCCGGCGGAAGGCCTGCGGATCCTGGTCGATCACGGCGGCGCTGTGCCCCAGTTCCTCCATGCTCAGGGCCAGCGTGGAACCCACGCGGCCGCAGCCCATGATCACGATATGCACAGTGCCCGGTCTCCTCGAAGCTCGTCGATGGTGGCGAGGGCCGCGGCGCGTCCTCACGGTGACGTGTCTATCATCCGTCCGTCTTCAGGAACAGCGGCGGGTGCGGCCGCTCCCGCCGCGCACGCCCTACCCTTGAGTGTCACCCGCCGGAGCCCCGGCCATCCACGCGAGACAAGGAAACACCGTGCCGCGCAGCGCCTCCTCCCGCCCCTCCACCCGCGCCCACGCGCCCGCCGAGCGCCCCGACGCCGGGCCCTCGCTGGTCGGCGAGCGCTTCGAGGTGCGGGTCGGGCCGGTGGCGCACGGCGGCTTCTGCGTGGCCCGGCACGAGGGGCGCGCGGTGTTCGTGCGGCACGCGCTGCCGGGCGAGCACGTGGTGGTGGAGGTGACCGAGGGGCACGGGAACGACCGCTACCTGCGAGCGGACGCGGTCGAGGTGCTCGAGGCCTCCGCCGACCGGGTGCCCGCGCCGTGCCCGTACGCCGGGCCGGGCAAGTGCGGGGGCTGCGATTGGCAGCACGCGGCGCCCGAGGCGCAGCGGGCGCTGAAGGCGGCGGTGATCCGGGAGCAGTTGCAGCGGCTGGCCGGGATCGAGCGCAACGTCGTGGTCGAGCCCGCGCCGGGCGACGCGGACGGCCTCGGCTGGCGCACCCGGGTGCAGTTCGCCGTGGACGGGCAGGGCCGTGCCGGACTGCGCAAGAGCCGCTCGCACGACGTGGTGCCGGTCGAGCAGTGCCTGATCGCCGCGGACGGCGTCGAAGAAGTGGGGATCGAGCAGCGCGACTGGTCCGGGGTGGCCGGCGTCGAGGTGATCGCCTCCACCGGGTCCTCGGACCGGGCCGTGGTGGTCACACCGCTGCCCAAGCCGCTCGGCCGCATGCCCATCGTCGAGCTCGACGTGCCGGTCTCGGTGCTGCGCGGGGACGGCGAGGGCGGAGCCGCCCGGGTGCACGGCCGGGCCCAGGTGCGGGAGGTGGCCGCCGGGCGCACCTTCAAGATCAGCGGATCAGGGTTCTGGCAGGTGCACCCGGCCGCCGCGGACGTGCTGAGCCAGGCCGTGCTCGAGTACGTCGACGCCCGGCCCGGCGAGACCGCGATGGACCTGTACAGCGGCGTGGGCCTGTTCGCGGCCGGTCTGGCCGCGGCGGTCGGCCCGGACGGCGAGGTGGTCGCGGTGGAGTCCGACCGCGGCGCGGTGGCCGACGCGCGGACCAACCTGGCCGAGTTCGAGCACGTCGTGCTGGTCGAGGACCGGGTGGACAAGGCCATCTCCCAGGCGCCGGCCGGGTTCGAGGCCGAGGTCGTGGTGCTCGACCCGCCGCGGGCCGGCGCCGGGCGCAACGTGGTGGCCGGGATCGCCGGCCTGCGCCCGCGCGTGATCGCCTACGTGGCCTGCGACCCGGCCGCCCTGGCCCGGGATCTGGGCTACTTCGCCGAGCGCGGATACCGGCTGACCGGCCTGCGCGCCTTCGACCTGTTCCCGATGACCCACCACGTCGAGTGCGTGGCCAAGCTGGAACGGGCGTAAAGCGCTCGCCCGGTCCCGGTAGGATCCGTGGTGGAGGGCCGCGACTGGCGCCAACGAGGTGGAACCGACCACCGTGGAGCGGCCCGGATCATCAGCAGTGGGCACCGTGCGCCTGGGTGACCGCCGACGAGTCGACCCTGACCTGGAGGCACCGTGCACGAGCCCGCCCTGACCCACCTGGCCGCAGCCGACCCCGAGATCGCCCGGCTGGCCGAAGCCGAGGCGAAGCGCCAGTTCGAGAAGATCCGGCTGATCGCCTCGGAGAACTACGTCTCCACCGCCGTGCTCGAGGCCACCGGCACGGTCTTCACCAACAAGTACTCCGAGGGGTACGCCGGCAGGCGCTACTACGAGGGCCAGCAGGTCGTCGACCAGCTCGAGCGCCTGGCCATCGAGCGGGCCAAGAGCCTGTTCGGCGCCGAGCACGCGAACGTCCAGCCGTACTCGGGCTCGCCCGCCAACCTGGCGGTCTACCTGGCCTTCATGACCCCCGGCGACACCGTGCTCTCGATGGACCTGCCGATGGGCGGCCACCTGACCCACGGCTCCCCGGTCTCGGCCACCGGCAAGTGGTTCCGGCCCACCCACTACGGGGTGCGCCAGGAGACCGGCCGGGTCGACATGAACGACGTGCGCGAGATCGCGCTGCGCGAGCGGCCCAAGCTGATCATCGCGGGCGGCACGGCCATCCCGCGCACCATCGACTTCCCGGCCTTCGCCGAGATCGCCAAGGAGGTCGGCGCGATCCTGCTGGCCGACATGGCGCACATCGCCGGCCTGGTCGCGGGCGGCGCGCACCCGACCCCGGTGGGCTACGCCGACGTGATCTCCACCACCACGCACAAGACCCTGCGCGGCCCGCGCGGCGCCATGCTGCTGTCCACCGAGGAGCACGCCAAGGCGATCGACAAGGCGGTCTTCCCGGGCCTGCAGGGCGGCCCGCACAACCACACCACCGCCGGCATCGCGGTGGCGCTGGCCGAGGCGGCCCGGCCCTCGTTCCGCGACTACGCGGCCGGCATCGTGGCCAACGCCCAGGCCCTGGCGGCGGCCCTGCTCGAGCGCGGCTTCGACCTCGTCTCCGGCGGCACCGACAACCACCTGCTGCTGCTCGACCTGAGCAACAAGGAGGTCACCGGCAAGGTGGCGGCGAAGGCGCTGGACGTGGCCGGCATCGAGCTGAACTTCAACTCGGTGCCGTTCGACACCCGCCGTCCGTTCGACCCCTCCGGCCTGCGCCTCGGCGCCGCCGCGATCACCACCCGCGGCCTGGGCACCGAGCACATGCCGCAGCTCGCCGAGTGGATCGAGCGCGCGGTGCTCGCGGCCGGCCGCGGCCCGCTCGACGACGCCGAGGTGGCCAAGGAGCTCGACACCGTCGCCGGCGAGGTCCGCGACCTGCTCGAGGCGTTCCCGATGCCCGGGTACGCGCGCTGACGCGCTGACGGGCGGCGGCAGGGTACCCGTCGGCTGCCCGCCGCCCCGTGATGGTGAGTCCGCACGAGGCGAAAGCACCGAAAGCCCCCTCCGCGCTCTGAGCGGAGGGGGCTTTCGCGGTGCGTGGGCGGGGGTCAGCCCATGTGCGGGTACCGGTAGTCCGTCGGCGGGACGAACGTCTCCTTGATCGAGCGCGGGCTGGTCCAGCGCAGCAGGTTCTGCGCCGAGCCGGCCTTGTCGTTGGTGCCCGAGGACCGGCCGCCGCCGAAGGGCTGCTGGCCGACGACTGCGCCGGTCGGCTTGTCGTTGAGGTAGAAGTTGCCGGCGGCGAAGCGCAGGCCCTTGGCCGCGTGGGCCAGCACGGCGCGGTCCTGCGCCAGGATCGAGCCGGTCAGCGCGTAGGACGAGGTCCGGTCGAGCCGCTCGATCACGGCGTCGTAGTCGGACTCCTCGTACACGTGCACGGACAGGATCGGGCCGAAGTACTCGGTGTTGAAGATCTCGTCGTCAGGGTTCGAACCGACCAGGACGGTCGGGCGGACGAAGAAGCCCTCGGCGTCGTCGTATGTCCCGCCGGCGAGCACGTCGATGTCCGCGGCGGCGTGCGCCCGGTCGATCGCCGCCTTGTGCTTGGCGAAGGCCCGCTCGTCGATCACGGCGCCCATGAAGTTCGCCAGGTCGGTGACGTCACCCGCGGTCAGGCCCTCGACCTCGGCCGCGAGGTCGTCCTTGATCTGCTCCCACAGCGCCCTCGGCACGTAGGCGCGGGAGGCTGCGGAGCACTTCTGGCCCTGGTACTCGAAGGCGCCGCGGGTGAGCGCGGTCTTGAGCACGGCCGGGTCGGCGCTCGCATGCGCCAGCACGAAGTCCTTGCCGCCGGTCTCGCCGACCAAGCGCGGGTAGGCGCGGTAGCCCTCGATGTTCTCGCCGACGGTCCGCCACAGGTGCTGGAAGGTGCGGGTGGAGCCGGTGAAGTGGATGCCGGCCAGGTCCGGGTGGCCCAACGCGACCTCGGACACCGGGACGCCGCTTCCGGTCAGCATGTTGATGACGCCGGCGGGCAGGCCGGCCTCCTCGAGCAGCCGCATCACCAGGTGCGCGGAGAACTGCTGGGTCACCGAGGGCTTCCACAGCACGGTGTTGCCCATCAGCGCCGGCGCCGTGGGCAGGTTGCCCGCGATGGCGGTGAAGTTGAACGGCGTGATCGCGTAGACGAAGCCCTCGAGCGGCCGGTAGTCGGTGCGGTTCCACACCCCGGCGCTGGAGGTCGGCTGCTCGGCCAGCACCTGCCGGGCGAAGGCCACGTTGAACCGCCAGAAGTCGGCGAGCTCGCAGGCGGAGTCGATCTCGGCCTGCTGCGCGGTCTTGGACTGGCCCAGCATGGTGGCCGCGTTCACCTTGGCCCGCCACGGGCCGGTGAGCAGGTCGGCGGCCTTGAGGAAGACCGCGGCGCGGTCGTCGAAGGACAGCTCGCGCCAGTCCCTGGCCGCCGCGGCGGCCGCGTCGATCGCGTCCTGGGCGTCCTGCCGGGTCGCCTCGGCCAGGGTGCCGAGCACGTGCGCGCGGCGGTGCGGCTGGACCACGTCGAACCGGCCCCCGCCGCCCATCCGCTGCTTGCCGCCGATCGTCATGGTCAGGTCGATCGGCTGGGACTGGAGCTCGGCCAGCGCCTCGGTCAGGCGGGCGCGCTCCGGACTGTTCGGGCCGTAGCCCAGGACCGGCTCGTTGACCGGCTGCGGGACTCGGGTGACGGCGTCCACGGTGTGGTTCCCTTTCGGACGGATCGGGTGGGGCTGAGCACGGGGGCGTGCGGCGGGCGCGAGGCGGGGTTCAGCGCCCGACGACCGCGCGGAGGAAGAAGGCGACGTTGGCCGGACGCTCGGCCAGCCGGCGCATGAAGTAGCCGTACCAGTCGGTGCCGAAGGGCACGTAGACGCGCATGCGCTCGCCTGCGGCCGCGGCCTTGAGCTGCTCGTCCTGGCGGATGCCGAAGAGCATCTGGAACTCATGGTCGCCCGCGGAACGGCCGTGCGCACGCGCGGCGGCCCGCCCGGCGCGGATCATCCGGGAGTCGTGGCTGGCCACCATCGGGTAGCCGTCGCCGGCCATCAGGATCTCCAGGCAGCGCTCGTAGGCGGCGTCGACCTCGGCCTTGTCCTGGTGCGCGACCGAGGCGGGCTCGGCGTAGGCGCCCTTGACCAGGCGGATGCGCGAGCCGCGGTAGGCCAGGTCGCGGCAGTCCTGCTCGGTGCGGTGCAGCATGCTCTGGAGCACGGCGCCGACCCAGGGGAACTCCTCGCGCAGCACCTTGAGCACGCGCAGGGTGGAGTCGATGGTGGTGTGGTCCTCCATGTCGAGGGTCACCGTGGTCCCGGCGGCGGCCGCGGCCTCGCAGACGGCGCGGGCGTTGTCCAGGGCGAGCTGCTCGCCGCCGGGCAGCGCCTGCCCGAGCGCGGAGAGCTTGACCGAGACCTCGGCGGCGTCGGCGAGGCCCTCGGCGCGCAGCCGGCCGAGCAGGGAGACGTAGGAGTCGCGGATCCCGGCGGCCTGGGCGGCGTCCGTGGTGTCCTCGCCGAGGTGGTCGAGGGTGGCGAACAGGCCCTGGGCCTTGAGCGCGCGCACCGCGGCGATCGCGGCGGCCTGGTCCTCGCCGGCCACGAAGCGGTCGACGACCTTGCGGGTGACGGGGATCGCGGTCACGGCCCGGCGCGCGACGGGGCTGCGCGAGGCCTTGAGCAACACGGACGAGAGCACTGCGGCCACTGACTGCCTCCGGGGCGGGTACGGGTCGTTCGCGCTTACCGTAAGGAGCCCGCGCGCCCCCCAGCGAGAGACAGTCGTCGCCGTCACCGGACTTTTTCTCAGACAATCGTATGATGAGCGCGCACGGCCGCCACGGCGCGGCCGCGGCGCGGGCGGCGGGAGGAGGCGGCGCGATGGGACCGGACCTGCAGGACCTGGTGGACGAGGCGGCCAGGATCACCGAGATGGCGGTCACCCTGGAGGACCGCGAGTTCAACCTGGTGGCCTTCGGCGCGCACCGGACCGCGGGCGACGCGGTGCGCCAGGAGTCGATCCTCAGCCGGCGCTCGACCGACGAGGTCCGACGCTACTACGAGTCCTTCGGCATCGCCCGGGCCGCCGGGCCGGTGCACATCCCGGCCGACCCCGAGCGCCGGCTGCTCGGCCGCGTCTGCGTGCCGGTGCGCTGGCAGTCCGTCACCTACGGCTACCTGTGGCTGCTCGAGGACCGCGCGGTCGACCCGGCGCTGCTGCCGGAGCTGCTGAACCTGGCCGGGCGGGCCGGCGCGGAGCTGGCCCGGCACTCCCGCTGGCGCGACGACCTCGGCTGGAAGGTGGGCGAGTTGCTCTCCACCTTCCCGGAGACGCGCTCGAAGGCGGCCGGGGAGATCGCCGAGTCCTGGTCGCGGGACGAGGCCACACCCGTCGCCGCGGTGGTGCTGCGGGCCCTGCCGGACGACGCGCTCGCGCCGGTCAACGCCTGGCGGCTGCCGCGCACGGTGCTGGTGGGCACCGGGGAGCACGCCTCGACCTTCATCGTCCCGCTCGGCGCGCCCGGCGATCTGACGGCCGCCCGGGCGGTCGCGCGCGCGGCGCTCTCGGCGCTCGGGCCGGAGCACCGCGCCGTCGCCGGGATCGGCGGGCCGGCGGACACACTGGTGCGGGCGCGGGCGTCCTGGCTGCAGGCGCGGATCGCGGCCAGGGTCGCCGCGTTCCGCCAGGGTGAGCCGGCCGGGCAGCTGGAATGGCCCGAGCTCGGGGTGCACCGATTGCTCGGTGCCGCCCCCGACGCGCAGCTGCGCGAGGCCCTGGCCCAGCCCGGCATCGACCGGCTGCTGGACGAGGGCGGCACCGAGCTGGTGCGCACCGCACGGGCCTACCTGGACGAGGCCGGCAGCGCCCAGCGCACCGCGAACGCCCTCGGCATCCACCGGCAGACGCTCTACCACCGGCTCGAGCGGATCGAGCGGCTCACCGGCTTCGACCTCGACTCCGGCCGGGACCGGCTCGGCCTGCACCTCGCGCTGGTGCTCCTGCCGCACCTGGACTGACCGCCGCCGTTGTCAGTGGGTTGGTGGACGATGGAGCCATGCGAACCGTCCCGTCGATCCTGCACATCGACATGGACGCCTTCTTCGCGGCGGTGGAGCAGCGGCACAAGCCGAGCCTGCGCGGCAAACCCGTCGTGGTCGGCGGCGTCGGCCTGCGCGGCGTGGTCTCCACCGCCAGCTACGAGGCCCGCGCTTTCGGCGTCGGCTCGGCCATGCCGACCGCGCTGGCCCGGCGCCGCTGCCCGAACGCGGCCTACCTCTTCCCCCGGTTCGGCGCGTACCACGAGATCAGCCAGGTCGTGATGGGCGTGCTGCGGGAGTTCTCGGCGCTGGTGGAGCCGGTGAGCATGGACGAGGCCTTCATCGACCTCGACGCGATGGAGCAGGGCCCGCCGCGCGGCGAGGACGAGGTCCGGGCGCACGCGCGCCGGCTGAGCGAACTCGTGCGCGAGCGCACCGGTCTGACGGCGTCGGTCGGCGCGGGCACCTCGAAGCTGGTGGCGAAGGTCGCCTCGGACGCGGAGAAGCCGCACGGCTGCGTCGTCGTGCCCGCGGGCAACGAGCAGCAGTGGCTCGACCCGCTGCCGGTGCGCAAGCTGTGGGGCGTGGGCCCGGCCACCGCCGACCGGCTGCACACCATGGGCGCCGCCACCGTCGGCGAGCTGCGGGCGCTGAGCGAGCAGGAGCTGGTGAGCCTGCTCGGGCACGCGTGGGGCGGGCAGCTCTACCGGCTGTCCCGCGGGCTGGACGAGCGCACGGTGAGCGCGGACCGGGAGACGAAGTCGGTCAGCGTCGAGGACACCTACCCGCACGACCTGATGGATCTCTACTCCATTCGAGGGGCCGTCACCGAGTTGGCCGAGCGGGTGGTGCGCCGGCTGCGTGAGGGAGGCCACACCGGACGGACCGTCACAGTCAAGGCCAGGGGCCACGATTTCACCACCGTCACCCGGTCCGAGACCCTGGCCGGCCCCACCGACGATGTCAGGCTGCTGCTGCCGGCCGCGCTGCGCCTGGTCGACGGCGCGGCAGCCGCGGCCACCGGCCAGATGCGCGGGATCCGGTTGCTCGGCGTAGGCATCTCCGGGCTCGCCGAATACGCGCAGGGCGACCTGATCGCAGAGCTCGAAGGCCTGGCGGAGCAGGCTGACGCGGCGTCGGACGAGGACGATGCGGAGGCGGCGGAGGCGGCCGAGGTGCCGGCGGTCACGCTCTACGGCCCGGTGCCCGAGGCGCCCGAAGCCCGGCGCTGGCTGGCCGGCCAGGACGTGCGCCACGCCCAGTGGGGCCCCGGCTGGGTGCAGGGCGCCGGACTGGGGCGGGTGACCATCCGGCTGGAGGGGCCGGACACCGCGCCGGGCCGGGTCAAGACCCTCGACGTGGCCGATCCCGAGCTCGAGCCGGTCGACTCGGCCGAAGTCGCCCGGGCCGCGCTGCCGGGCGGCCCGTGGGAGTCCGGGCCCGCCGACGGCTAGGCTGTGGCGCGGGCAGAGCGAAAGGACATCAGCGGTGGCTCTAGAGCGCACGCATCCGGGTACGTCGGCGCGTACCGGAGTGGTGTGGGAGGTGCTTTCCGCGGGCTTGGCCGAACGGTCCACGCGGACCGGGACGGGCGAACTCGCGGTGGTGGACCTGGGCGGCGGCACCGGCGGGTTCGCCGTTCCGCTGGCCCGCCTCGGCCACCGCGTCACCGTGGTGGACCCGAGCCCGGACGCGCTGGCCGCCCTGGAGCGGCGAGCGGCCGAGGCCGGGGTCAGCGACCGGGTGCGCGCGGTCCAGGGCGACCTGGGCAGCGTCTTCGAGGTGGTCGAGCCTGAAAGCGCCGACGCGGTGCTCTGCCACGGCGTGCTCGAGTTGGCCGACGACCCGGCCGAGGGCATGCGCGCCGCGGCGCAGGTGCTGCGCGAAGGCGGGATCGCGAGCGTGCTCGCCGCCAACCGGGACGCCCTCGTGGTGGCCCGCGCGCTCGGCGGCAACGTGGCCGGTGCGCTGGCGGCGCTGCGTGAGCCGGTGCGCCGCCGGTTCACCGAGGACGACTTGGTCGAGCTGGTCCGGCAGGCCGGCCTGGAGGTCGGCGCGCGTCACGGCGTGCGGCTGTTCGCGGACCTGGTGCCCAGCGCCGAGCCGGACGATCCGGACCTGCTCGCGCTCGAGGCGCTGACCGCCGGGCGCCCGGAGTTCCGGGCGCTGGCCACCCAGGTGCACGTGCTGGCCGCCCGGCCGCAGTAGCGGTGGCGGGTAGGGCCGAGCGGGTGAGCGGCCGTGCGGGGCGATCCGCGCGGTTCGCGGCGGATTCCCGCCGCGTCGGATCGCGCTCGAGCCCGCGTGAGCAGGGCACGTCCGGGGGAAATACCCGGTATCCCGTTCCTTAGTGGAGCGGGCCTGCTTATTCTTGAAGGGGGAGAGGGGCGTGTCGGTTCTCCCGGCGGCCCGCTCGCCCGCGTTGGTACGCCTTGAGGAGGAACCCGTGCCCCTGTCCGAGCACGAGCAGCGGCTGCTCGAGCAGCTCGAGCGGGCCCTGCAGGACGAGGACCCGAAGTTCGCCTCCGCGCTGCAGGGTTCGCGGTTGCGCGGACGGCTGCGGTTGCGGCTGGTGACGGCCGTGATCGGCCTGCTGCTGGGGCTCGCGGCGCTGGGCTACGGGGTTTACGCGCACCGCGTGGCCCTCGAGGTGGCCGGCGCCGTGGTCGCGGCCGGCAGCCTGTACCTGGCCTGGAGCTCGTGGCGCCGGATGCCGGCGCCGGGCGAGATCGTCCCGGCCACCAAGCTGCGCAAGCTGCGGCGGGCCCGGACCCGGGCCGCGAAGCGCCAGGGCACCTTCATGCAGCGGATGGAGCTGCGCTGGCAGCACCGCCGCGAGCGGGACCAGTTCTGAGCCTTCTCCGGCCCGGGTGAACTGGAGTTCTGCCCGGCGCCGGCCGGCCGCTGAGACGCGAGCGCCCGCGTGCCGTCTCCGGCACGCGGGCTTCGTCGTCCCTCCTGGTCAGGAGCGGCGGCCCCGCCGCAGCAGGTAGTCCAGCGAGGAGCTCGGCAGGATCGCCGCGCGCAGCCGGGCTCCGCGGCCGGCCGAGGTGCCCAGCGCGGCGCGCACCGCGTGGACGTCCTTCGGCAGCGCGCTCGCCTCCTCCGGTGCGATGTCCGGGTCGGGCGAGTAGACCGCGCGCTCGACCAGCGTGGTGACGCGCCCGACGGCGGCCTCGCTCTCCTCGTCGAACCGCGCCTCGGCGGACAGCCGGCCGGCGAGCTGGCGCGGGGTGTCCGACTCCGGCCAGCCGAAGCCGAGGTCGGTCGCGTACTCCCGCAGCTCGTCCCAGGCGGTGAAGGCGGCCGCCCGCCGGGCGACTCCCGGCCCGAACCGGGAGCCGAACGCGTCGGCCCCCTGCTCGCCGTTCTCGTCCGACCCGCCGCGCGGCCTCGGCACGGCCGCGCCGCTGGTGGCCGCGTCGCGCATCACCTTGCGCCGCCGGCGTCGCCGCAGCAGCCGGGCCAGGCCGGGCACGACGGTCAGCAGCACCAGCGCGAGTAAGAGCAGTTTCACCGCGATCTGGGCTGGATTGCCGGTGAGGAACACGCGCTCGAAGGTGCGTGGCACCACGCCCAACGGCCCCCAGGACGCGAACGGGGCCCGCGCCGAGAAGTTCAGGCCGGAGCTCTTGCTGCCGCAGCCGCTGGCCTCCTGGTCCTGCTCGCCCATGTTGTGCGGAAGGCTGACCGGCG
The DNA here is from genome assembly GCF_000504285.1 of Actinospica robiniae DSM 44927. NCBI lineage: Bacteria > Bacillati > Actinomycetota > Actinomycetes > Catenulisporales > Actinospicaceae > Actinospica > Actinospica robiniae. The sequence continues at coordinate 7,463,655 of NZ_KI632511.1, forward strand.
TGGTGCCGCTCGCGCACTTGCTCGCGGTCGGGGCCGGCGTCGGACCGGTGGTCGCCTTCGCGGTGCTGCCGTCGGACGCGCCGCCGGTAGCCTTCACCGGGGCCAGGGTCCACGGCGGAGTGGTGGCGCGGCCGGTGGAGACCACGGTGGGAGTCGGCTCGAAGCGGATCCAGCCCACGTTGTCGAAGTAAAGCAGCGGCCAGGCGTGCGCGTCGTGCGTGGTGACCTCGTAGCTGCCGTCGGGCTGCGCCTCTCCCGGGGTGAAGCCCTCGGCCACCACGGCGGGGATGCCCAGCGCGCGGGCCATCGCCGCCATCGTCGCGGCGAACTGCTCGCAGAACCCTACTTTGTTCTGCAGGAAGCTCTCGATCGCCGGGACCCCGTCCTCGGCCTTGACGTTGAGGGAGTACTTGAAGGTGCCGTTCAGGAAGTAGTTCTGCAGCGCGACAGCCTTCTCATACGGGGTGGCCCCCGACGCGGTGATCTGCTGCGCGTCCTTGGTGATCAGCGACGCGATGCCGGCGGGCAGCGACAGGTACTTCTGCCCGATCTCGTCGTGGCCCACCGTCGCGTCCTGCAGCTGGGCGGACGTCGGGATCGGCACCTTGCTCACCGCGGTGTAGCGGTCGTTCTCCCGGGACTGGTTGAGGTTGTCGTTGACGAACACCGTGGCGGTGTTCGTGTCGACCTGGATGTTGGTCAGGCCGGAATCGTCGCTGATGCCGCTCAGCGCGTACGGCGCGGGCACGGTGCTGAAGCCCATGTTGCCGATCACGGTCACGGCGGTGCGCACGGTGGCGACGTGGATCGGCGAGTCCTTGGCCAGCCCGGGAATGGACACGTCGCCGGGCGGGGCGGTGCTGGTGTTGGTCGGCGGGTCCCAGCCGTCGCCGTCGAAATCGGTCAGCACCGTCATCTGCAGGTAGTCGTCGGTGACCTCGCCGCTCGGCGCGTCGGTGCGGTAGTCCAGCAGCGGCACCGCGGTGGTGCTGGCCAGATCCCGGCTGATGTCCACGGACTGGTCGAGGTAGATCGTGGAGTTCGCGCCCGCACCGCCCCCGCCGCCGAGGGTGATCAGCCGGGGGAGGGTGGGCACGAGCATCGGGACCACCAGCGCGACGCCGATCGCCCAGGTGGCGATCTGCCGGGTCAGCCCGGTGTTGGTGGAGCCCTCCAGCGGCCGCCCGGTGCGCCGGTGGACGCTGCGGCCCCACTGGCTGAGCCGGTCCTGCCCGTCCGTGCCGAGCAGGACCAGGTAGCCGAGCGCGCTCAGCGCGAAGGCCAGCCAGCTCATGCCGCCGGGCTGCCGGGTGGCCGGGATCAGGTAGACCGCGAGGATCGGCAGCCCGGTGAGCACCGGCCGCCGCAGGGTGACCGCGAACAGGTCGATCACCAGCGCGAATCCGGCCCCTGCGACGGCCATCAGGGCCGTGATGCCGGGCGTGGACGGGGCCGGCGGGGTGTACTGCTCGAGGTCGAGGCCGCCCTGGTTGACCAGGTGGACCAGCGCCCGCAGCGCGTGCGGGCCGGGCAGGAACCCGAACGTGGCCGAGTGCGGCACGAGCATCAGCACCAGGGCGATCAGCACCGCCACGGCCTGCCCGGGCACGATCAGCAGCCGCGGCGTGTTGATCCGGCGCAGACCGGCCCCCACGGCGGCGACGAGGATCGCGGCGGCCACGACCTCGGTCATCCACGGGCCGACGCTGATCAGCCGGTCCAGCCCGAGCGTGGACAGGAAGGTGGCCAGTGCGGCCGCGGCCGGCAGCCGCAGCGAGCGGGTGGAGTCGAGCGCCGTCGCCATCAGGCCGGCCCTCCGTCTCGTGTGGAGGGGCCGGTGGCGGTCGCGGCGGGCAGCGGCTCCGGACGGACCGGCCGCGCCGCCGCGGCGGCTTCGGCGACCTCGTCGTGCCGTCCGCCGACCTGCTGCCAGAGCTCGGCGAAGTCGTCCTTGGCACTGGCCGGGACCACGTGCCAGCCCGCGGCCCGCAGGATGCGCGCGGACTCCCGGTAGGCGTGCCGGTCCGCGGCCAGCGCGGCGGGCCCGGCCCAGGTGGCCGTCTCGAGCAGGAACGCCACTCCGCCGGTGGCGCCGGGCCGGGCCCGGGCCAGCTCCGCGGCGTCGCCGGGGCCGAGTTCGCCGAGGAACGCGATCACCAGGTGGTCGCCGCCGGCGAGCCCGGTCGCGCCGCCGCCGGACCACTCCTCCAGGCTCAGCGCGGCCCGGTGCACCGGCTTGACCACGGCCAGCGCGTCGAGCACGGTGTCCTGGTTCTCCGCCGGGATCAGCCCCGTGCCCGTCCCGGTGGACAGCCGCACCTGGTAGCCCAGGTTGAGCAGGTGCACCGCCGTGCTCGCCGTCGCCGAGACCGCCCACTCGTAGGACGCGGCCGGGCCGCTGCCGCGGTGCGCCGCCGTGCGGCTGTCGAGCAGCACCGTGCACTGGCTGTGCCAGGTGCGCTCCTCCCGGCGGACCATCAGCTCGCCGTGGTGGGCGGTGGCCCGCCAGTGGATCCGGCGCAGGTCGTCGCCGTGCCGGTACTCGCGCACGCCGATGTCCTCCTCGCCGGCCGCCGCCGCGTACGCCGCGTGCCCCTCGCCCCGGCCGGCCCACAGCGCGCCGAGCCGGCCGGCCGGGAGCTGCTGCACCCGCGGGACCACGGTCAGCGTGTGCCGGGCGCTGAACGAGCGGCTGAGCTCGAACAGGCCCAGCGGGTCCGCGCTGCGCAGGGTGAGCGGGCCGATCTCGAACCGGCCGCGGTGCTCGGACCGGATCCGGTAGGCCACCCGCCGGTGCCCGCTGGGCTCGATCCGGCGCAGGATGAAGCGCGGCCGGCTGCCGAGCGTGTACGGCAGCCGGTCCTCGACCAGGAGCGCGCTGCTGGGCAGCCGCGCCGCGTTCTGCAGTCGCAGGTGCACCTGGGCCGGGGTGCCCACCGGCACCCGGCCCGGCTGCAGCACCCTGCGGCAGGAGATCCGGTAGCGGGAGGATCCGGTGATCACCGCGGCGGCCACCGGCATCGCGATCAGCAGCACGCCGATCCGCAGCAGCGGCGGGTAGCCGGCCGCCAGCGCGGCGACGACGGCCGCGAGTCCCGCGAACAGGAAGGCGCGCCCGCGGACGGTCAGCCCGGTGGAGAAGGTGCGCAGGATTCCGCGGGTGCTCACGACCGGCGCTGCCCCCCGGACGAGACCGCGACCGGCACCCGGTCGAGCAGGTCGGTCACGATCTGGGCCGCGTCCCGGCGCCCGATCCTGGCCTCCGCGGTCGGGATCAGGCGGTGCGCGAGCACCGCCACGGCGAGGTTCTTGATGTCGTCCGGGAGCACGTAGCCGCGCCCGCCGAGCACCGCGTGCGCCCGGGCCGCCCGGATCAGGTGCAGCGAGGCCCGCGGCGAGGCGCCGAGGCGCAGGTCCGGGTGCTCCCGGGTGGCGCTGACCAGGTTGATCACGTACTGCTTGACCTCGTCCGAGACGTGCACGGCGCGCACCGTCTCGATCAGCTTGACCACGTCCGCCGTGCCCGCGGCCGACTGCAGGTCGTCGAGCGGGTTGGCCGCGGCGTGGCCCTCGAGCATCCGCAGCTCGGCCGCCGGCGCCGGGTAGCCCATGGCCACCCGGGCCATGAACCGGTCGCGCTGCGCCTCGGGCAGCGGATACGTGCCCTCCATCTCCACCGGGTTCTGGGTGGCGATCACCATGAAGGGCGCCTCCAGCTGGTAGGTGGTGCCGTCCACGGTCACCTGGTGCTCGCCCATGCACTCGAGCAGCGCCGACTGGGTCTTGGGCGAGGCGCGGTTGATCTCGTCGCCCAGCACCAGGTTCGCGAACACCGCGCCCGGCTTGAACTCGAACTCGCCGCGGTGCTGGTCGTAGATGGTGACGCCGGTGACGTCGGAGGGGAGCAGGTCCGGGGTGAACTGGATCCGGCGCACGGTGCAGTCCAGCGCGCGGGCGAGGGCCTTGGCGAGCAGGGTCTTGCCCACGCCGGGCACGTCCTCGATCAGCAGGTGGCCCTCGGCCAGCAGCACGGTGAGCGTCAGGCGCACCACCTCGCTCTTGCCCTCGAGCACCGTCTCGATCCGGTCCTGGATCCGTTGCGCGGTGGCCGCCAGCCAGTCCACCTGCGTACGGTCCAGACCCTGCGGTCCCTGCTGCCCCACGATGCTCGGCAACGGACCCTCCCCTCGCCATTACTCCGCGATTGATAGCGAATCTGCTCATTCGGCCGCTCAGTGAACGGCCGCCACCGCACATAGTGCACGACTTGGACCGACTGTGCGCAAGAGCCGGAGACCTCGATTCGGGCACGGGACCGGCACATGCGGGCCACGTCTCGGCCACGGCGCGGTCGCCGCGGGCTGCGCCGGAGGCGGCGGCGGGCGGCTCCGCGGTGCCCCGTGCGCCCCGGTAACCCCTCTCATCCCTCGTCATATGGTCTGTCACATCCGCCATCCGGCCCAGCGGGTGCGTAGTGGAGTAGAGTGGGGGAAAGTGGGGCCTGTCGGGATCCCCGGGTTCCCGCGGGCGGCGGACGGGAGGTGGCCGGTGTTCCTCGGCACCTTCCAGCCGCGACTGGACGAGAAGGCACGGCTGATCCTGCCCGCGCGGCTGCGCGAGGAGGCGGCGCGAGTGGACGGAACGGAGCGGCTGGTGATCACCAAGGGGCAGGAACGCTGTCTCACCGTGTGGCCGGCCGTGCGCTTCGCCGAACTCGCCGAGCGCATCAGGGCCCTGCCGGCCGCGAACGGCCTCACTTCCCCGAAGGCCGTACGCGACCATCTGCGGGTGCTGTACGCGAGCGCGAGCGAGCAGGGCGTGGACAAGCAGGGCCGGGTCACGCTCCCGGCCCATCTGCGCGACTACGCCGGGCTGGAGCGCGAGGTGACCGTGATCGGAGCGGACACCCACTTCGAGATCTGGGACGCCGAGCGCTGGCGGGAGTACCTCGCCGCCCGCGAGCCGGCCTTCGCGGACCTGGCCGAGGAGGTGGCCGCCCAGCTCGCCGGCGAGTGGCCGGAGTGAGCGCGAGGACGAGCGCAGCGAGCACGGCAGGCTGAACGACGGCGGGCCCCACGCCTCGCCGGATGCAGGTCAGTGCACGTATTCCCAGCACCGCCGTGGTCGGCGGCCTCCACCCGCTCCCGCGACCGACGCCCCTTCCCCGGCGGCGGGCGCTTGCGAGTCTCCCCCCTGCGCGGCCGGCAGCAGCGCGCAGGCTGTGAGCGGGCGGGGCCCGGCGCCCGCGGCGGTGCCGCTTTCCGGCTGCTCAGCCGGCCCGCGGGCGCGGCGAGGAGAGCGCCCGGGGGAAGCCCGGCATGACGGACCAGCCGCCCTGCACCCGGATCGCCGCCTCGACCAGGACGCGGTCTCCGCAGTTCTCGTACTGATCGACCGTGAACGCGGCCCGGTCGATCGCCTCGTTCTCGTTCGAGGTGTGCAGATAGGTATAGGTCGGCCGGTCGTCGGACGTCAGCACCGCCCACGTGAACCGGATCGTCCAGAGCGGATATGTGTCCGGATAAGGGCCCGGTACGCCGCTGTGCATGGCAGAAAGCTGACGATCATTCATTCGGGTACCTCGAACGGGTGGAGGGCTGATCGTTATGCCTCCATCGTGCCCGCTGCTCGGTACTCTCAGTGGCGGAAACGACCCCACAATCCGACTGTGTGGACAGGACGCGGCGAATGGTCACCACCCCTCCCGCTCCGGCGGAGTCCCCGCTCGGGGTATTCGGCAACGAGGTCCGCCACCACCGCGAGCAGATCGCCCGGCTGAGCCAGCGCAAGCTCGGCGAGCGGATCGGGTATTCGGAACAGGCCGTGGGCATGATCGAGACCGGCCGGCGCAAGCCGACGCTCGAGTTCGCCCGGCTCTGCGACGACGCGCTGGAGACCGGCGGCCTGTTCGCCCGGCTGTGGCCGATGCTGCGCCACGCCAGCTCCGTGTCCTGGTTCGACGAGTACAACGAGGTCGAACAGCGGGCGATAGCCATCGACGGCTGGAACCCCGAGTGGATACCCGGGCTGTTCCAGACGGAGCAGTACGCGCGGGAGCTGTTCGTCTCCTGGCGGGCCCACCCGCCCGAGGAGATCGACGCCCTCGTCGACGCGCGGATGAAGCGGCAACGCACGGCTCTGGTTCCCGGCGGCCCCGATATCTGGATGCTGGTGGGCGAGGGCGCACTTCTGCGACGGGTAGGTGGTCCGGAGGTGTGGCGCGCGCAATTGGAGCGCATGGTGGCGTTGGTGCGAGATTGCCACAGATGGGTTGTGCAAGTGCTACCGTTCGTTGCAGGTGCACATGCACTTTCCGATGGTGCGATCAATCTGCTCAGTTTCTCGGACGGCGCCGACATGGTGTTCACCGAAGGCCCGGGAGTGGGCCGACTGATCGATCGCGCCGAGGATGTGCGGCCCTTCCGGTTCCGTTTCGAGCATGACCGGGCCAAGGCCCTCTCGCCGGAGGAGTCGCTCACCTTCATCCATAACCTGATCCGGGAGATCCAGTGACCACCCTGAATGATCTCAAAGCCCTGTCGTTCCGAAAGGCGGCGGCGAGCAGCAACGGCGGCAACTGCGTCGAGGTCGCGCTGCTGCCGGACGGCGGGCGGGCCGTGCGCGACTCCAAGGACCAGGGGGGACCGGTGCTGCGCTTCACCCAAGCGGAGTGGTCGGCCTTCCTCGACGGCGCCAAGGGCGGCGAGTTCGACGACGAATTCGCCGCCGTGGGCAGCTGACTGACGACCCGTCGGTCCCGCTGTCCGAAGGGCGCTCCCCGTGCGGGGGGCGCCCTTCAGCGTTCCGGGGCCGGCCGGGGAGAAGGGCGAGCCCGGAGCATCAGACGTCGACAACCCGCCGCGCGCGTGCGACAACGTTCCTGCCCATGATGTGAGCGCTCCCAACAACGGAACGCGTTGGAACTGCCTCACCGTGTCCCGTCGAGCGCCCACGCTAGTCCCCACCATGCCAGGAGCCGCAATGACGCGTCATCCGCATCCGCCGTCCCCGTCGATATCCCCTGAAAACACTGGGAGCGCTCCCCACCGCGCCCTCCGGGCTGCCACCCGTTCGGTCTCCGGGCCGGCCCGCCGCGCCGCGAACCGGCCGCTGCGCGTGCTGGCCGCGTTCCTGCTCGCCTCGGCCACCGCCGTCGGCGCGGCCACGCCGGCCTTCGCCACCACCACGACGCCGACGGTGACCAACCCCGGGTTCGAGTCCAACGGGGCGGGCACCGCCACGCCGACCGGCTGGACCGCCTCCGGGACGACCGCGGCCTCCTACACCGAGTCGGGCGGGCGGTCCGGGTCCTACCGGCTCTCGCACTACTCGGCCTCCGCCTACACGGTCGACACGTATCAGACCATTTCGAACATCACCCCCGGCTACTACACCTTCGGGGTCTGGGTCCGCACCGACGACGTCGGCGGCAGCAACTGGATCACCATGTCCAGCTGCGGCAGCACCGCGCCGAAGACCTACGTGCCGGTCGACACCGACGGCAGCTGGCTGCGGATCGTCGACTACGTCTACGTCACCGGCAATACCTGCACGATCGACTTCCACTCCGCCTCGGCGGCCGGCGCCTGGACGAACTATGACGACGTCACCTTCGTCTACGGCTCGGCCCCGCTGGCGATCCGCGGCGCCGACGTCTCCAGCCTCTACCGCGGCGAGCAGGACGGCGGCGTCTACTACACCAGCTCCGGCACCAAGGAGAACGCGCTGCAGATCATGGCGGGCGCTGGTATGAACTACGTCCGGCTGCGCGTGTGGGTCAACCCCGCGGACGGGTTCGACAATGAGACCCAGCTGCTCGCCATGGCCAAACAGGCCTACAGCACCTACGGACAGCAGATCCTGCTCGACTTCCACTACTCCGACACCTGGGCCGACCCGGGCCACCAGACCGTCCCCGCGGCCTGGGCCTCGGACAGCCTGAGCGCCCTCGAGACGCAGGTCTACAACTACTCCAAGCAGGACGTCGCAGACCTCGTGGCCCAGGGCACGCCGCCCGCGATGGTCCAGGTGGGCAACGAGATCAACGCCGGCATGCTGTGGAGCGACGGCTCGACCTCGAACTGGTCGCAGCTGGCCGCGCTGCTCAAGCAGGGCATCGCCGGCGTCAAGGCGGCCGACTCGTCCACCAAGATCATGCTGCACCTCGCGTCCTCGGACAGCCTCTCGACTCTCGAGACCTGGTACACCAACGCGATCAACTACGGCGTCTCGTTCGACGTCATCGGACTGTCCTACTACGACTACTGGCACGGCCGGCTCGACGTCCTGCAGACCGACCTCGACGGCCTGGCCGCCAAGTACGGCAAGCAGGTGGCCATCGCCGAGACCGCGTACCCGTGGACGATGACCTCGGGCGACTCGCTGACCCCGTCGTTCGACACCTCCAGCGAGCTCGACTCCGGATACGCCGCGAGCGCCTACGGCCAGATGTCGAACTTCCGCGACGTGCTCTCGATCGTGCAGGCCGTGCCGAACGGCCTCGGGCTCGGCGCGTTCTACTGGGAGCCGACCTGGACCGTGGTCTCCGGCAACGGCTGGGACCCGACCAGTTCCTCCTCGCTCGACGCGTGGGAGAACCAGGCGATGTTCAACTACTCGGACACCGCGCTCTCGGCGATCAACGACTTCGCCGCCCGCTGATCCGGCATGGTGAAGGCCCTGCGGGATCGTCGTGATCCCGCAGGGCCCTTCGCCACGTTGTCAGCCCTGTCGTCAGCCCTGGAGCTTGATGACGCGCACGGCGCCGCCAGACACCGACGCGGTGCCGGCGAAGGCTTCGCCGGTGAGCAGATCGGTGCCCGCCGCCGCCACCTCGACCGGCTCGTCCGCGTGGTTGATCGCGAACAGGTAGCGGTCGCCGCCGGCGGACGCCCGCTCCACCAGCTCCAGCGTGTCAGGCGTCTGCGTGTCGAACGCGACGCCCGCGTCATGGGCGGCCGCGCGCAGGATCTCGCGCAGGGTGGCCGGATCCGGCGTCGTCCCCACATACCACGCCGTTCCCGCCTCGACGCGGTGCCGGGTCACCGCCGGGCCGCCCGCCGCGGGGCCCTCGGTAAAGCGGTACTTCGCCTCGGCGCCGTGCAGCGCTATCTCCTCGGCCCAGATCCGTCCGGTGCCGCCGCCGTCGAACGCGAGCTCGCGATCCCGGTGCAGCGGCAGGAATTCTTCGACGGTCAGGCCGAGCAGGTCGCGCAGGACGCCCGGGTACCCGCCGAGGTAGACCGCGTCGTCCTCGTCCACGATGCCGGAGAAGTAGGACACGACCAGGGTGCCGCCGCCCGCCACGTAGTCGCGCAGGTTCTTGGCCCACTGCTCGCGGCACAGGTACATCTGCGGGACCACCACGAGGCGGTAGCCGGACAGATCCGCGCCGGGATGGGCGAAGTCGACCTGCACGTGCGCGCGGTAGAGCTGCTCGTAGAACTCCAGCTGCCGCGGCTTGAACGCCAGGTCGACGGACGGGCGGAAGACCTGCTCGAGCGACCACCAGGATTCCCAGTCCCACAGCACGGCGGTGTCCGCCCCGGCCACCCGCGAACCGGCGATCTCGGCCAGCGCGTCGAGGTTCGCGCCGAGGGCGACCGCCTCGCGCCAGATCCGGGTCTCGGTGCCGCCGTGCGGCAGCATCGCGGAGTGGAACTTCTCGCCGCCGCCGCGCGAGGCCCGCCACTGGAAGAACAGCGCGCCGTCCGCGCCCCGGGCCACGTGCGACAGGGTATTGCGGCGCATCTCGCCCGGGCGCTTGGCCAGGTTGCGCGGCTGCCAGCTGACCGCGCCGGTGGAGTGCTCCATCACCATCCAGGGCTGCCCGCCGCGGATGGAGCGGGTGAAGTCCGCGCACAGCGCCAGCTCGATCTGGTTGTCCGCGGCCTCGGCGGTCAGGTAGTGGTTGTTCGCGGCGATGTCGACCTCGCGCGCCCAGCTCCAGAAGTCCAGCGCCTTGCAGTTGATCAGCTGGAAGTTGGTCGTCACCGGGGTCTCGGACCGTCCGGCCTCGGCGAGGCGGGCCTTGATGACGTCGCGCTGGCCGGTGTAGAGCTCGAGCGTGGTGTCCGAGGTGAAGCGGGAGAAGTCCAGGCGGTGCGCCGGGTTCACGTCCGCCATGGGCGTGCGCTTCGGGGTGTCGATCTGGTCCCACGCCGTGTAGACCTGGCCCCAGAACGTGGCCGTCCACGCGGTGTTGAGCGCCTCGAGCGTCTGGTACTTCGCCTGGAGCCAGTCCCGGAATGCCGCTGCGGACACGGCGCAGTAGCACGCGCCGGTCGGGGAGCCGTACTCGTTGTGCACGTGCCACATGGTCACGGCCGGGTGTGCGGCGTACCGCTCGGCGAGCTTGTCCGCGATGCGCAGGCAGGCCTCGCGGTACTCGGGGGAGTGCGGGCAGTAGGTCTGGCGCGACGAGCCGGCCAGCACGACGCCGTCGTCGGTCACCGGACGCACATGCGGGTACTGCGTCAGGAACCAGTTGGGCGCGGCCGCGGTGGGGGTGGCCAGGTCCACGTCCACGCCGGCCTCGGCGAGGTGCCCGATCACCTTGTCCAGCAACGAGAAGTCGAACACGCCCGGTTCCGGCTCGAGCAGCGCCCAGGCGAAGATGCCCAGGTTGACCAGGTTCACCCCGGCTTCGCGCATCAGCCGCGCGTCCTCGGCCCACACCTCCTCGGGCCACTGCTCCGGGTTGTAGTCCGCGCCGTAGGCGAGCCGGGCGAAGGGGGCGGCCGGCGGGCTGGCCGTGGTGTTCATGGGCGTTTCCTTGCTGCACCGGGGACACGGAAGCGGACACGGGCTGGTCCCGTGAGCGCTCTCATGAAAAGAACAATGGGAGCGCTCACGGAACGATAACGAAGTAGTAGCACGCCGATGCGGCGGCACACCACCACTTGACAGTCCGGGATTCTGTCACGAGTCTGGGAGCGTTCACAACCGCTGCACCACTGTGAGACTCCTCTAACCCTCTGCTTCACACCGACAGGAGTGGACGATGAAGTTCCCTCGCTCTGCGAAGGCCGCCGCGTGCGCCGTCGCCGCGACCGCGCTCGTCGCCGGCTGTTCCTCTTCCTCCAGCCCCAGCGCAGGCAGCACTGCGGCCTCGAACGAGAAGGTGACACTGACCTTCTGGTCCTGGGTTCCCAACATGGACAAGGTCGTGGCCGTCTGGAACCAGTCGCACCCGAACATACAGATCAAGTTCACCGAGGCCGCTGGCGGCGACGCGGAGCTGGCCAAGCTGCTGACGGCCGGCAAGGCCGGCGACATGCCGGACATGGCGCAGATCGAGTACCAGTCCCTGCCGACCATGGTGACCAACAACTACCTGGCCGACATCTCGTCGTACGACAACAAGATCAAGTCGGACTTCCCGGCCGGCCTGTGGAACCAGGTCACCCTCGGCCAGGGCCAGCTCTACGGCGTGCCGCAGGACGCCGCGCCGCTCGCGTTCTTCTACCGCACGGACATCTTCAAGAAGTACAACCTGGCCGTGCCCACCACCTGGGACCAGTACGCCCAGGAGGCCGTGCAGCTGCACAAGGACGACCCGAGCATCTACATGGGCGACACCGTCACCACCGACCCGGGCCTGTTCTCCGGGCTGAGCCAGCAGGCCGGCGCGCAGTGGTGGTCGGCCTCCGGCAGCAGCTGGTCGGTGGGCATCAACTCGAGCGCCTCGCAGAAGGTCGCCTCGTTCTGGGGCAACCTGGTCGAGCAGGGCGCGCTCGACTCGCAGACCGCGTGGACCGCGAGCTGGGACAAGTCCTTCTCCTCCGGCCAGTACGCGTCCTGGGTCTCCGCCGTGTGGGCGCCCGGTGACCTCGCCTCGCAGGCCGCCAACACCTCAGGCAAGTGGGCCATGGCCGCGCTGCCGCAGTGGGCCGCGGGCCAGAGCGTCGACGGCGCCTGGGGCGGCTCGGCCACCTCGGTGACCTCGAACTCGAAGCACCCGGAGCAGGCCGCCGAGTTCATCGCCTGGCTCAACGACTCCGCCCAGGGCACCGACCTGCTGGTCAAGGACGGCAGCATCTACCCGGCCGCGCTCTCGGCCGAGTCCAGCTCCTCGCTGCCGGCCCAGACCTTCATGAACCAGCCGGACTTCTACACCCTGGCCAAGCAGTTCTCCGCCAGCACCGCGGCCGCCACCTGGGGCCCGGACGTGAACGTGGCCTACAGCGACTTCAGCGACGACTTCGCCGCGACGGTCAAGACCCAGTCCGGCTACCTCGGCGCGCTGGACAAGCTCCAGTCCTCGGTGCTCTCGGACATGAAGTCGGCCGGCTTCACCGTCGCCGGGTCCTGACCCCGGCCAGGTCTGACTGATGAGTACCGTCATCTCCCTGCACGACGAGCAGCCCGCCGCGTCCGCGTCCCGGACGCGGCGGGTCCGCCCGGGCAGACGGCACAGCCCCGCGCCGCGCCGTTCGCCCTACCTCTTCGTCGCCCCCGCCGTCCTGCTGTTCGTCGCCGTCTTCCTGCTGCCGCTCGGCTACACCGTCTACCTCAGCACGCAGAAGACCCAGGTCTCCGGCCTGGGCCTCGGGGCCAGCCAGCGCAAGCAGGTCTCCGCCGGATTCGCCAACTACACCACCGTCTTCCACGACGGCGAGTTCTGGCAGAGCGCGGTGCGGGCCCTGATCTACGGCTGCATCCTGATCCCGATCATGCTCGGCCTGGCCGTCGTGTTCGCGCTCATCCTGGACGCGCAGCGGGTGCGCCTGCAGCGCTTCGGCCGGATCGCCATCTTCCTGCCCTACACCGTGCCCACCCTGATCGGCTCGATCATCTGGGGCATGATGTACCTGCCCGCGTTCTCGCCGATCAACTCGACCCTGCAGGTGTTCGGCATCCCCGGGATCGACTTCTTCGGCCAGCACATCGTGTTCCTGTCCGTCGCCAACATCGGCGTGTGGGGCGGCACCGGATTCAACATGATGGTGCTCTACACCTCGCTGCGCTCACTGCCGCAGGAGGCGTACGAGGCCGCCCGGCTGGACGGCGCGAACGAGCGGCAGATCGCGCTGCGGATCAAGCTCCCGATGATCCGGCCGGCCGTGATCATGACCGCGATCTTCTCCACCATCGCCACGCTGCAGGTGTTCAACGAGCCCTACGCCATGCACCAGATCGCCTACGGCGGCGTCTCGACCACCTGGACCCCGCTGATGACGATCTACCGCGACACCTTCACCGCCCACGACATCTACCTCGGCTCGGCCGAGTCGATCGTGATCGCGGTGCTGATGTTCGCGCTCTCGGTCGCCGTGCTGCGGCTGACCAACCGGCAGATCTTCGGAGGGGAGGCGAAGTGAGCGAGCTTGCGAGCGAACCATTCAGCACAGTGCGCTCATGCACGCGCCAGCACATCGTCGAGGTGACCGCATGAGCTTTTTGACCACTGCTTCGCAAGGTGTCGCGCCGCGCCAGGGCCGGCGCACCTCCATCGTGCCGACCGCGGTGTTGCTGCTCGGCGCGCTCTACACGCTGCTGCCGATCGTCTGGCTCCTGGTCGCCACGACCAAGACCAACACCCAGTTGGACAGCATGGCGCCGTTCCGCCCGGCCGGCTCGTTCGTGAGCAACTTCGACGGGCTCACCTCGTACGACGGCGGCGTGTTCTGGACCTGGCTGGCCAACACCGCGCTGTACGCGGGCGGCGGAGCGATCCTGTCCGCCATCGTGTCCGCGATGGCCGGGTACGGCTTCGCCAAGTACCGCTTCCGCGGCAAGGGCTTCCTGTTCACCATGATCCTGGTCGGGATGCTCGTGCCGGCCGTGGTGCTCGCAGTGCCGCAGTACCTGCTGGTGGCCAAGATCGGGCTCGCGAACACCTACTGGGCGGTGCTGATCCCCTCGATCATCTCGCCCTACGGCATCTACCTGGCCCGGATCTACGCCGGCGCCTCGGTGCCGGACGAGGTGCTCGAGGCCGCGCGGATGGACGGCTCGCCGGAGTGGCGCACATTCCTGCGGGTGAGCCTGCCGATGATGACGCCCGGTCTGGTGACCATCTTCCTGTTCCAGTTCGTGGCGGTGTGGAACAACTTCCTGCTGCCCTGGCTGATGCTCAGCAGCGAGAACAAGTACCCGTTGACGGTGGGCCTGTTCACCCTCCTCGACGCGGGCACCTCGCAGCCCTCGCTCTACAGCCTGGTCATCACCGGTGCGCTGCTCTCCATCCTGCCGCTGATCCTGCTCTTCTTCCTGCTCCAGCGTTTCTGGCGGGTCGACCTGACGGCGGGGTCGGTAAAGTGAGCCGCGCGTGGCCGAGGCACCGGCGCGGTGCGGGCCTGAACATCGTGATGGGGGCATAAGTGGTCGTCGACAGCGGGCGGAGGCGCCCGACGATCGAGGACGTGGCGGCGGCCGCGGGCGTGTCCCGCGGCACCGTCTCCCGCGTGCTCAACGGCGGGATCAACGTCTCGCCGTCGGCGCTCGCCGCCGTGAACAAGGCGATAAAGCAGACCGGGTACGTGGTCAACACGCACGCCCGTTCGCTGGTGACGCAGCGTTCGGGCTCGGTGGCCTTCATCCTGTCCGAACCGCAGGAGAAGTTCTTCGAGGACCCCAACTTCCAGGTGCTGCTGCGCGGATGCACCCAGGCCCTGGCCGCCCACGACATCCCGCTGCTGCTGTCCATCGCGGACAGCGAGCCGGACCTGGAACGGGTGGTGCGCTTCATCTCCGGCGGCCACATCGACGGCGCGCTGCTGGTCTCCACGCACGCGGGCAACCCGGTGATAGGCCGGCTGGCCTCGCTCGGCATCCCGACCGTGGCCTGCGGCCTGCCGATCGGGCACGAGCAGGAGCTGGCGTACGTCGCGGTGAACGAGGCCGAGGGCGGCCGGCTGGCCACGGCGCACCTGGCGAGCCTGGGCCGGCGCCGGATCGCCACCGTCACCGGTCCGCTGGACACGCCCGGCGGCCGGGACCGGCTGGCCGGCTACCGGGAGGCGCTGGGGCAGGCCGGGATCGGGTTCGACCAGAGCCTGATCGCGCACGGCGACTACACCCGGCTGTCCGGCCAGGCCGCCATGGAGGACCTGCTGCGCCGCACGCCCGACCTCGACGCCGTGTTCGTCGCCTCGGACCTGATGGCCCGCGGCGCGCTGGACGCGCTCGAGCGGGCCGGGCGCTCGGTGCCGGGCGACGTGGCCGTGGTCGGGTTCGACGACTCGCTGGCCGCCTCGGCCGGCCGGCCCGGGCTGACCACGGTGCGCCAGCCGTACAAGCGGGTGTGCGAGGAGATGGTGCGGCTGCTGCTCGCGCTGCTCGACGGGCAGGAGCCGGCCGCCGTCATACTGCCGGTGGAGCTGGTGCGCCGGGAGACCGCCTGATCACTTGTAGAGTGCTCCGGGATGGACGGCGCCGGAGCACGGCGCGGGCGAGAACGAAGGCGGCCGCTGGTGGACGGGCTGGATTCGGCCGAGGCAGCGGAGGCCCCGAAGGCTCCGCACGTCCCGGTCATGCTGACCGAGTGCGTCGAAGCGCTCGACGTCGCGGACGCGGCTCCGCGTGCCGTGCTGGTGGACTGCACCCTCGGCCTCGGCGGGCACAGCGAGGCGCTGCTCGAGCGCTACCCGGGCGCGCGGCTGTTCGGACTCGACCGCGACCCGGAGGCGCTCGCCCGCTCCCGGGCCCGGCTGGCCCGCTTCGGCGACCGCTTCGAGGCGGTGCACGCGGTCTACGACGAGCTGCCGGACGTGCTCGCCGAACGGGGCGTCAAACGCGTCCACGGCGTGCTGTTCGACCTCGGGGTCTCCTCCATGCAGCTCGACATGCGCGAGCGCGGCTTCGCCTACGCGTATGACGCCCCGTTGGACATGCGGATGGACCAGACCGCGTCCCTGACCGCGTACGAGGTCGTCAACGGCTACGGGGTGAACGAGCTGACCCGGATCCTGCGCGACTACGGCGAGGAGCGCTTCGCCCGGCGGGTGGCGCAGGCGATCGTGGCCGAGCGGCAGCGCGCGCCGATCGAGCGCACCGGGGTGCTGGCCGAGCTGGTGCGCACCGCGATCCCGGCGGCGACCCGGCGTACCGGCGGGCATCCGGCCAAGCGGACGTTCCAGGCCCTGCGGATCGAGGTGAACGGGGAGCTCGAGGTGCTCGGCCGGGCGATCCCGCGCGCGGTGGACCTGCTCGCCGTCGGCGGTCGCGTGGCAGTGCTCTCCTACCACTCGCTCGAGGACCGCTGGGTCAAGCGCGTGTTCGCGGCCGGCGCGCAGTCCACGGCGCCGCGCGGGCTGCCGGTCGCGCCGCCCGGGACCGAGCCGGTGCTCCAGCTGCTCACCCGGGGAGCGCAGGAGCCGACGACCGAGGAGATCGAGGCCAATCCCCGGGCTGCCTCGGCGAAGTTCCGGGTGGCCGAGCGGGTCCGGCCGGGGTCGGTGCAGGCCCGGCTCGAGGTGTAGAGCGGCGGATGACGCCGCGTCAAGCGATGTCAGAGGCCGGATGTCGCAGCACGCCGCACGCCGCTGCTGACGCATAGTCCGCGCTTGGTAGGCGATACTGGCCCTCGTGGCTGAGCGACCGTCGAGACAGGGGCAGGGGCCGCGGCTCGCCGTGATCGAGGGCTGGGCCGGGCGGCGGTCGGCGATCCCGTTCGCCCTGCTGGTGCTCGGCGTGCTGCTGGCCGGGCTGATCGGGCTGCTGTCGCTGAACACGGCGATGGACGAGAACTCGATCCGGACGCAGCAGGCCGAACAACGCCAGGCGCAGTTGAACGACCGGGCGCAGCAGCTCTCCCAGCAGCTGTCCGGACTCTCCGGACCGGCCGCGCTGGCCTCGGCCGCGGCCGCGCAGGGGCTCGTGCCGAACCCGCAGCCGGCGTTCCTGAACCCGACCACCGGCGCCGTGCTGGGCTCGCCGCGCCCCGCGCCGACCCCGTCGCCCCCGCCGAAGCCGAGCCTCAAGCCCAGCGCGACCGCGTCCGGCTCCGCATCGGCCGGTACGACCGCCACGGCGAGCGCGACGGCGGGCACCACGGCCACGGCGAGCACGACAGCGTCCGCCGGCACGGCCACGACGGCGACGGTGAAGACGACGGTGAAGTCGCTGACGTCTCCGAGCCCGGCCCCGCACGCGAAACCGACGCCGAGTCACTCAGCATCCGGGAGCCCGCGATGAGCCAGACCCCGAACCGGCCGCGCTCCGGCGGCGCCCGTCCCGCCGACGCGGCCAAGGCCGCCCCGGCCAAGCCCGCCGCACCGCTGCGGCTCGGCCGCCCGCGCCGCCGGCTGCGCGTCGGCCTGGTCGCGCTCGCCTTCGTCTTCTCGCTCTACGGCGGCCGGCTGATCCAGCTTCAGGTCACCGACAGCGCCGGGTTCGCCGCGAAGGCGGCCGCCGACCGGACCGCCGACGTCACCCTCTACGCCACCCGCGGCTCGATCCTGGACGCCTCGGGCAAGCCGCTGGCCGAGTCGGTGGACGCCGTCGACGTCATCGCCGACCCGCTGGTGATCGCCCAGGCCAAGCAGAACCCGTCGGTCTACGCCTCGAAGCTGGCCGCCTACCTCGGCAACCCGCCCGGCAGCTTCGACGTGGCGGCGCTGCGGACCAAGCTGGCGAACTCGACCTCGCAGTACGCGGTGCTGGCCCGCCAGGTCAGCCCGGACGTGTGGAAGCGGATCAAGGCGCTGGGGCTGGCCGGGATCACCGGCAACTCCGACCCCAAGGTGGTCTACCCGCAGGGCGCGCTCGCGGCCAACGCCGTCGGCTTCATCAACTCCGAGGGCGTGGGCGCGGCCGGGCTCGAGCAGGAGTACCAGAGCATGCTCGCCGGCAGCGACGGCAAGATCTCGTATCAGGCCGCTTACGGCTACGAGATCCCCACCACCGGCATCAACGAGAAGGCCGCGGTCGACGGCACCTCGGTGCAGACGACCATAGACAGCAACATCCAGTGGGCCGCCCAGCAGGCCCTCGACGCCGAGGTGAGGTCCACCGACGCCGCGCTCGGCACGGTCGTGGTGATGGACCCGCGCACCGGGGCGGTCCTGGCCCTGGCCTCCTCGCCCTCCTATGATCCGACCAATCTCGCCGCGGCCACCTCCGAGCAGCTCGGCGATCCCGCCGTCTCCGACGTCTTCGAGCCGGGCTCGGTGGCCAAGGTCGTCACCATGTCGGCCGAACTGCAGCAGGGCGTGACCAACCCGGGGACGAAGGTGGTCGTGCCCCCGACCTTGAACACCGGCGACGGATACACCGTGCACGACGACGACCCGCACGGCACCGAGCACCTGACGCTCAACGGGATCCTGGCCGAGTCGAGCAACATCGGCACCGACCTGACCTCGCTGCAGCTCTCGCCGAACAACATGGCCGAGCGCAACGCCATACTGTACGACTACTTCTCCGCTTTCGGCCTCGGCCGCGCCTCCGGCCTCGGGCTGCCCGGCGAGTCGCCCGGCATCCTCGCCCCGGCCGCCGACTGGAACCACTCGCAGCAGTACACCGTCGCCTTCGGCCAGGGCCTGTCCGTCAACGCCATCCAGGCCACCAGCGTCTACGCCACCATCGCGAACAACGGCGTGCGGGTGACCCCGAACCTGGTCAAGGGCTTCGTCGGCCCCGACGGCAGTTTCACCGCGGCACCCGCGCCGATGCGCGCCCAGGTGGTCTCCCCGCAGGTCGCGAAGCAGGTCTCGGAGATGATGGAGTCGGTGGTCTCCGACGCGGGAACCGCGGCCACGGCCGAGATCCCCGGCTACCGCGTGGCCGGCAAGACCGGTACCGCCAACCGCTTCGTCGCCTCCTGCCGCGGCTACTGCGGGTACACCGCCTCGTTCATCGGCTACGCGCCCGCGGACAGCCCGCAGCTGGTCATCGGGGTCTACGTGGAGGGTCCGCAGGGCGCCAACCACTTCGGCGGCAGCGTGGCGGCGCCGGTGTTCCAGAAGCTCATGTCCTACGCCCTGCAGGAGCGGGGCGTCGCGCCGACCGGAGCCAAGTCGCCCGACCTGCCCATCACCTGGTAGCCGGGCCGTCACGCGGCGCAGCGGCGCGCGGGCCGGTCGCGGGGCGTGGCACGCGCGGGGGCGAGAACGCGGTAGCCTGCCGAACGTGCCCTCCCCGTCCCACCCTCAAACCTCCGCTTCCACTCCGGCCCCCGATCCCCGGCCGCAGGCCGATCCGGGCCGGACGCTCAAGGAGCTCGCCGCGGCGCTTGCGCAGGCCAGGATCGTCGGCACGCACGACGCGCTGGATCTGGAAGTGCGCGGCTTCACCCTCGACTCCCGCGCGGTGCGGCCGGGCGACCTGTACGCCGCGCTGCCCGGGGCCCTGGCCCACGGCGCCCAGTTCGCCGACGACGCGGCCGCCCGCGGCGCGGTGGCCGTGCTGACCGACGAGGAGGGCGCCAAGCTCTCCGCCGAGGCCGGTCTGCCCACCGTGCTCGTGCCCGAGGTGCGCCCGGCGCTCGGCCCGGTCGGCGCGGCCCTCTACGGCCACCCGGCCGAGGCCATGACGATGCTCGGGATCACCGGGACCAACGGCAAGACGACCACCAGCTTCCTGATGGACGGCGGCCTGCGCGCGGCGGGCGTGCGCACCGGCGTCATCGGCACCACCGGCACCTGGATCGGCGACACCGCCGTCAAGACCCTGCGCACCACCCCGGAGGCGCCGGATCTGCAGGCGCTGCTCGCCGCCATGCGCGGGCACGAGGTGCAGGCGGTCTCGATGGAGGTCTCCAGCCACGCGCTGGCGTACGGACGCACCGCCGGGATCCGTTACCGGGTGGCCGCCTTCACCAACCTGACGCAGGACCACCTCGACTTCCACGCCGACTTCGAGGACTACTTCGAGGCCAAGGCGAAGCTGTTCACGCCCGGCTACACGCAGCTGGCCGTGGTCAACATCGACGACCCGTACGGCCGCCGCATCGCCGAGCGGGCGCGCGGGTTCGGCATCGAGACCTGGACCATCTCGCCCACCGGCCAGCCGGCCGACTGGCGCGCGGTGGACATCGACTCGAGCATCAACGGCTCGGCCTTCACCGTGGTCGGCCCGGACGGCGCCCGCCGCGGTGCCTCGGTCCGGCTGGCCGGCCAGTTCAACGTGGCCAACGCGCTGACCGCGATCGTCTCGCTGATCGCCGCCGGGATCGAGCCGACCTCGGCGATCGCCGGCGTGGGCGCGGTGCCCGGGGTGCCGGGCCGGGTCCAGCGGATCGAGGCCGGCCAGGAGTACCTGGCCGTGGTCGACTACTCGCACACCCCCGACTCGATCAGCAACGTGCTGGCCGCGCTGCGCCCGGTCACCGCCGGGCGGCTGCGCATCGTCGTGGGCTGCGGCGGGGACCGGGACCGGGCCAAGCGGCCGCTGATGGGCGCGGCCGCGGCCGAGGGCGCCGACGAGGTCATCCTCACCAACGACAACCCGCGCTCCGAGGACCCGCTGGCCATCCTGGCCGCGGCCGAGGTCGGCGCGCGGTCCGCGGCGGCGGCCGGGGCGCGGGCCGAGATCGAGGTCTGCCCCGACCGGGCCGAGGCGATCGCCCGCGCGGTCGCCCGCAGCGAGGCCGGCGACACCGTGGTGGTGGCCGGCAAGGGACACGAACAAGGTCAGGAGATCGCCGGAGTGATCCACCCCTTCGACGACGCGGCGGTCCTGCGCGCCGCGATCCAGCACGCCGCGGCCGGGCGAGAGGCGGCGCACGGGTGATCGCACTCACGCTCGGCGAACTCGCCCGGATCGTGGACGGCGAGCTCGCCCCCGGAACCGACCCCGCGATCACCGTCACCGGCCCCGCCTTCCTCGACTCGCGCGAGATCGTGCCGGGCGGCCTGTTCGCCGCCTTCGACGGCGAGCAGGCCGACGGACACGACTACGCCTCCTCGGCGATCGAGGCGGGCGCCGCGGCGATGCTCGGCAGCCGGGACGCGGGCGTGCCCGGGGTCCTGGTGCCCGACGTGGAGGCGGCCCTCGGCCGGCTGGCCCGGGAGGTGCTGCTGCGGCTGACCGGCACCACGGTGATCGCGCTCACCGGCTCCTCCGGCAAGACCTCGACCAAGGACATGCTCGGCCAGGTGCTCTCCGGCCACGGCCCGACCGTGTTCACCGAGGGTTCCTTCAACAACGAGAAGGGCCTTCCGCTCACCGTCCTGCGGGCCGATCAGGACACGAAGTTCCTGGTGCTGGAGATGGGCGCCCGCGGCATCGGTCATATCAAATACCTGTGTGAACTGGCCCCGCCCCGCGTCGGCCTGGTGCTCAACATCGGCAGCGCCCACGCAGGCGAGTTCGGCTCGAAGGAGCAGACCGCGCTGGCCAAGGGCGAGCTGATCGAGGCGCTGCCGCCGGAGGGTCTGGCCGTGCTCAACGCCGACGACCCCTACGTGGCCGAGATGGAGGTGCGCACCGTGGCGGAGACGATCACCTTCGGCGAGCACCCCTCCGCCCGGGTGCGCGCCGAGGACGTCGAGCTCGACCAGAACGGCTGCCCGTCGTTCACCCTCGTGCTCAGTGCCGCCGACGCTTCGTTGAGCCGAGCCGAGCCGGACCTTGCCGACGCCGCGTCGGCGCGCGTGGCCCTCCAGGTCGTCGGGGAGCACCACGTCTCCAACGCCCTGGCCGTGGCCGCCGTCTGTCTCGGCGTGGGCATGTCCGTACCCGAAGTCGCCGCCGGCCTGGCCGCGGCGCGGGCGCTGAGCGGCGGCCGGATGGCCGTGACCGCCCGGCCCGACGGCGTCGTCGTGATCGACGACGCCTACAACGCCAACCCGGAGTCGGTGCGAGCCGGTCTCAAAGCCCTGGTCACCCTGGCGCGCTCGCGCCCGGGCGCGCGGTCGTGGGCGGTGCTCGGCCACATGGCAGAGCTCGGCGACCGCTCGGTGGAGGAGCATGACGCGATCGGCCGTTTGGCCGTACGCTTGCGCATCGACCGGCTGGTGGCCGTCGGCGCCGAAGCCGCGATGATCCACGCCGGTGCCGGCCACGAGGGCTCCGGCGGCCAGGAGACCACACTGGTGGCCGATTCGGACGAGGCGATCGCGCTGCTGCGCGAGCAGCTGCGTCCGGGGGACGTCGTGCTGGTGAAGGCGTCCCATTCCGTCGGCCTGCGCCGGGTGGCCCGAGCCCTGCTGGAGGATCCACAGTGATGAGAGCGGTCCTGTACGCGAGCGTGATCGCGCTGGTGTGCTCGTTGATCGGCACACCGGTGGCGGTCAAGCTCTTCGCCCGTCGCGGTTACGGACAGGAGATCCGCGAGGACGGCCCGCAGTCGCACCAGGTCAAGCGCGGCACGCCGACCATGGGCGGCACCGTGATCGTCCTGTCCACCCTCATCGCCTACTTCGTCACCAAGGGCCTGACCGGCAAGTGGCCGACCAGTTCGGCGCTGCTGGTGCTGTTCCTGATGACCGGTCTGGGCATGGTCGGCTTCCTGGACGACTTCATCAAGATCTACAAGCAGCGCTCGCTCGGCCTGCGGACCAAGGCGAAGCTGATCGGCCAGTCGGTGGTCGCGATCGCGTTCGCCATCCTGGTGCTGCACTTCCCCAACTCCATGGGCTACACCCCGGCCAGCGACCACGTCTCCTTCCTCTACGACATCGGCTGGCTGAGCCTGGGCCCGGTGCTGTTCGTGGTCTTCAGCTACGTGCTGATCTCCGGCTGGTCCAACGCGGTCAACCTCACCGACGGCGCGGACGGCCTGGCCACCGGCGCGTCGGTGATGGCCTTCGCGGCCTACGTGGTCATCGGCGTCTGGCAGTACGGCCAGAGCTGCGGCAGCGCGCCCAGCCGAGGCTGTTACGAGGTGCGCGACCCGCTCGACCTCGCCATCGTGGCCGCCTCGCTCATGGGAGCCTGCTTCGGCTTCCTCTGGTGGAACGCGTCGCCGGCCAAGATCTATATGGGCGACACCGGCTCGCTCGCCCTCGGCGGCGCCTTCGCCGGCCTGTCCATCTGCTCGCGCACCGAGGTGCTGGCCGTGATCATCGGCGGCCTGTTCCTAATCGAGATGTTCTCGGTGGTCATCCAGGTCGGCTCGTACAAACTCCGGGGTGGCAAACGCGTGTTCAAGATGGCGCCGTTGCATCATCATTTCGAGTTGTTGGACTGGCCAGAGGTCAACGTCGTCATCCGGTTCTGGATCATCGCGGGACTATGCGTGGCGTTGGGCCTAGGCGTCTTCTACGGCGGGTTCGCCGCGACGAAATGAGCACCGTGAGCACCGTGAACGGCAAGGACAAGGCCACCGGCGCGGACTGGCGCCGACCCGACCCGGACGGCCGGGCCACCGTGCCGTGGCAGGGCCTGCGGGTGTGCGTGGTCGGCGCCCGGGTGGTGGGCATCTCCGCCGCGGAGGTACTGCTCGGGCTCGGCGCGCACGTCGTCCTGTGCGACCGCTACGACGACGAGCAGACCACTCAGCGGGCCACCCGCGTCGCCGAACTCGGCGCGGTGCTGCGCCTGGGCGATGACAAGACCCTGCCGGAGGACTGCGAGCTGCTCGTGGTCGTGCCCGGCATCCCGCCGACCGCCCCCATCGTGGCGGCCGCGCGGGAGGCCGGGATCCCGATCTGGGGCGACGCGGAGCTCGCCTGGCGGCTGCGCAAGCCGCTGCCGGACGGCGGCTACGCACCCTGGGTCGGCCTGACCGGCACCAACGGCAAGACCACCGCCGTGCGGATGCTCGCCTCGATGCTCGAGGCGGCCGGCCGGCGCGCGGTCGCCTGCGGCAACGTCGGCTTCCCGCTGGTGGACGCGGTCGTCGCGGCCGAGCCGTACGAGGTGCTGGCGATCGAGTTCTCCAGCTTCCAGCTCTACTGGTCCGAGTCGCTGAGCCTGCAGGCCGCCGCGGTGCTCAACATCGCGCCGGACCACCTGGACTGGCACGGCACGATGGAGGACTACGTCGCGGCCAAGGCCCGGATCTACGAGCGCTGCCAGGTCGCCTGCGTCTACAACGCCGCCGACCCGATCACCGAGCGGATGGTCGAGGAGGCGGACGTGGTCGAGGGCTGCCGGGCCATCGGCTTCACCCTCGGCGCCCCCGGGCTGTCCATGTTCGGCGTGGTGGACGGCATCCTGGCCGACCGGGCGTTCATCGAGGACCGCCGGACCTCGGCGGCCGAGCTCGGCACGATCTTCGACGTGGAGCCGCACGCCCCGCACAACATCGCCAACGGCCTCGCCGCCGCGGCGCTGGCCCGGGCGCACGGCGTGCCGGTCGAGGCGGTGCGCGACGGCCTGCGCAACTTCCGCCCGGACCCGCACCGGATCGAGTTCATCGCCGTCCTCGACGGCGCCGACTACGTGGACGACTCGAAGGCCACGAACACGCACGCGGCCGCCGCGTCGCTCGCGGCCTACGAGCACATCGTGTGGATCGCCGGCGGCCTGGCCAAGGGCGCCGAGTTCGACACCCTGGTGGAGAAGGCCGCCAAGCGCCTGCGCGGCGTGGTCCTGCTCGGCCAGGACCGGGCCCTGATCGCCGAAGCGCTGCGGGCCAAGGCCCCCGACGTCCCGATCGCCGACATCGGCGGCGCCGACACCGGCCTGGACGCCCAGACCGCGATCGAAGCGGCCCTCGACGCCGCCGCCGGGTTCGCCCAGCAGGGCGACACCGTGCTGCTCGCCCCCGCCTGCGCCTCGATGGACCTGTTCGTCTCCTACAACCAGCGCGGCGAGATCTTCGCCGAGCGGGTCCGCGCCCGCAAGGCGGCGCAGGCCGGGTAGCCACCGCAATGAACTGATAACGAGCCGAGCCGCGTGAGCCACCCGAGTCACGCGGCTCGTCGCATGTCACGGTGATGGTGGCGAAGAAACAGGCGTCGCGGGGGTGCCGGTCGTATTTCGGGCTTATCTTCTGACGCATGGTCACTTCCACACACGAGACCCTGCACCGATTCTTCCGAGACCATCCGGAAGAGATCGACCGGACCTTTCACGCCGTGGGATTGAAGACGTTCCCGCCGACCGTGAAAGCCTGGGAACTGTCGAACGACGTGACGACGTTCGCCCCGCTCGAGCGCCGCGTCGATTCGGTGATGCGCCTCCAAGCGGCAGACGGACACACTTTCATCGTCGTATTCGAGGCCCAAAGCAGGCCGGACAAGGCCAAGCAGCGCAGCCGGCCTTACTACGTCGCCTATCTGCACGAGCGTTATCAGTGCCCGGTAATGCTCGTCGTGATCTGCCAGGACCTGGACACGGCGGCGTGGGCGCGCACTCCTGTCCGGATCTCGACGCGTTTCTGGACGAGTCTCGAGCTGAACCCGTGGGTGCTCGGCCCGGAGAACGTGCCGATTCCGGCGGAGATCGACGCGTCGAACGTCCACCTCGGCGCGCTTTCGGTGATCATCCATGGTCGAGATGTCGATGAAACGGCCCTGCGCAGGCTCGCCGATGCCGTGCTCCAGGCCGGCGACGAGATCTACGCCGACCTCGGCACCTACGTCCAACTCGGGCTCGGTTCCCTTCCCGCCGCACACATCTGGAGGAAGATGATGACTATGGACCTCGAAACGCTGCGCACGTCCCCGATCCTCCGGGAGATCCTGGACGATCACGACAGCGACGTCAAAGCTGCCAACGTCCTTCGCATCCTGAACGCGCGCTCGATCGAGCTGGACAACGACCAGCGTTCGAGGATCACCGACTGCACCGACGTGGCGCGGCTCGACGCGTGGTTCGACGCGGCGATCGACGCCGCGTGCGCCGCGGACGTCTTCGCCGCGCACGCCCCGGCCGAAGCTGACACCCCGTAACATCCCTCCATGACGGTTGAGATCTCCCCGCTCGAGTCCGTGACCTCCGAGGTGGTCGAGGCGTTCGACCGGCTGCTGCCGCAGCTTTCGGCGCACGCGAAGCCGATCGGGGCGGCGGAGCTGGAGGCGCTGCTCGGGTGGCAGGGCACGACGGTGCTGCTGGCGCGGCTGGACGGGCGGATCGTGGGGACGCTGACGCTCGTGCTCTTCCCGATCCCGAGCGGGCTGCGGGCCTGGGTCGAGGACGTGGTGGTGGACTCCTCGGCGCGCGGGAACGGGGTGGGGGCGGCGCTGACCACGCACGCGCTGGGGCTGGCCCGGACGGCGGGGGCGCGGACGGTCGATCTGACGTCGCGTCCGTCGCGGATGGCGGCGCGGCGGCTTTACGAGGGGCTCGGGTTCGGGGTGCGCGACTCGCGGCTCTACCGCTATCAGCTCTAGCCGACGCCCGCGCCGGCACCCACGCCGAGCCCCGCGTTCCCCGCGTCTTGCACCGGTCCCCGGCCCGTGTGCGCTAACCTCGCCGGTAGGCGTGGCGGGGCGGAAAGGGCAAAGGGCTGACGGCAATGGGCTGGATCGGGCAGGCGCGGACCGGGCTCGTCCAGGCCCGACGTTGGCTGCTGCATCCGATGGCCCCTTACTTCATGCTGATCGGCGCGACCACGCTGCTGGTCGGCATCGGCCTGCTCGAGGTGTATTCGGCCTCGACGACGAACAACCTGGTCTCCGGAAAGCCGGAGCTCGGCACGATCACGAAGCAGGCGGTCTCCGCGGCGATCGGGGTGCCGCTGCTGGCGGTGGCGGCGCGGCTGCCGGTCCGCTTCTACCGGCTGCTGGCCTATCCGCTGCTGCTCGTGTCGCTGTTGCTGCTGCTCATGGTGCTCGCCTTCGGGCAGGTCTCGACCGGCGGCAACCAGAACTGGCTCGAGTTCGGGCCGCTGACCATCCAGCCGAGCGAGTTCGCCAAGTTCGCGCTCGTGCTCTGGGGCGCGGATCTGCTCGACCGCAAGGAGAAGCGGCTCGCCAGCTGGGACCACCTGATCGTGCCGCTGCTGCCGATGGCCGGCCTGATCATCGGACTGGTCATGCTGGGCGGGGACATGGGCACGTCCATGGTGATAGCGGCCATCGCGTTCGCCCTGCTGTGGGTGGTGGGCGCGCCCGGGCGGCTGTTCACCGTCACCTCCGCCGGGGCGGGCGGGCTGGCCACGCTGGCGGTGCTGATGCGGCCCAGCCGGGTGCGCCGGTTCACCGAGTTCCTCTCCAGCACCTCCGCCGACCCGACCGGCACCGGCTACCAGGCCGCGCAGGGCTTCTCCGCGCTCTCCTCCGGCGGCTGGTTCGGCGTCGGGCTCGGGGCCAGCCGGGAGAAGTGGGGCCAGCTGCCCGAGGCGCAGACCGACTTCATCTTCGCCATCATCGGCGAGGAGCTCGGCCTGATCGGCGCGCTGGCCGTGCTCGCCCTGTTCATCGTGCTCGGATACGCCGGGCTGCGGATAGCGATGCAGGCCACGGACGGCTTCGTCCGCCTCGCCTCGGCTGCGGTCACCGGCTGGCTGATGGCGCAGACCCTGATCAACCTCGGCGCGGTGCTCGGCGTGCTGCCGATCGCGGGCGTGCCGCTGCCGTTCGTCTCCTACGGCGGGTCCTCGCTGCTGCCCTCGCTGGCGGCGGTCGGGATGCTGCTCTCCTTCGCCCGTTCGCAGTACCGGCAGGGCACCGGCGCCCCGGCCGCCGCGGACGGGGACGGGCCGCGGGACGGCGCAGGCTACGCCTCCTCATCCGCACCCGCTAAGCTCGGCTCCCGGCCGCCGAGCGCCCGTGGCCGAGCCGCCGAGAAGTTGGGACATGCCCCGTGACCGAAGATCGACCGCTGCACGCGGTGCTGGCCGGCGGCGGGTCCGCCGGGCACATCGAGCCGGCGCTGGCGCTGGCCGACGCGCTGCGCCGACGCGATCCGCGGTCCTCGATCACCTGCCTCGGCACCACCAAGGGCCTGGACACCAAGCTCATTCCGGAGCGCGGCTACCCGCTCGAGCTGATCCCGGCCGTGCCCATGCCGCGTAAACCCACCATGGACGTGTTCACCGTGCCGTCCCGGCTGGCCGGCACCGTGCGCCGGGCCGCCGAGATCCTGGACAAGGTGGAGGCGGACGTCGTGGTGGGGTTCGGCGGGTACGTCTCGCTGCCGGCCTACTTCGCCGCGCGGCGCCGCAGCGTGCCGATCGTGGTGCACGAGGCGAACGTGCGGCCGGGCCTGGCCAACCGGGTCGGCTCGCGGATGACCGCCTGGATCGCCACCGGCTCGCCGGACTGCCGCCTGAGCGGCGGCCGCTACCTGGGCATGCCGCTGCGGCAGATGATCTCGCGGCTCGACCGCCCGGCGCTGCGGGACGAGGCGCTGGCGTTCTTCGGCCTCACGCCGGGCCGCCCCACGCTGCTGGTCTACGGCGGTTCGCAGGGCGCGCGCCGGCTCAACGAGGCGATCGAGGGCGCGGCCGGCGCCCTGTCCGAGGCCGGGGTGCAGATCCTGCACGCGGTCGGCCGGGGCAACTGGCGCGACCAGGACGTCTTCCCGGTCGCCGGCGCCGCCTACGTGCGGGTGCCCTACCTGGACCGGATGGACTACGCCTACGCGGCCGCCGACCTGGTGCTGGGCCGCGGCGGGATGATGACCTGCTCGGAGCTCGCCGCGGTCGGCCTGCCCGCGGTGTACGTGCCGCTGCCCGTCGGCAACGGCGAGCAGCGGCTCAACGCCCAGCCGGTGGTCCGGGCGGGCGGCGGCATCCTGGTGCAGGACGAGCAGCTGACCCCGGCCTGGCTGCTGGAGCACGCGCTCCCGCTGCTGACCGACCCGGTCCGGCTGGCCGAGATGGGCGCCGCGGCCGCCGCGTTCGGCCGCCGCGACGGCGACGAGGCGCTCGCCGATCTGGTGTACGAAGCGGCCGGAAGCGCGGGAAAGCCGCCGACTGAGGCGCAAGGAGCGTAATGAGCAACATCCACGACCTCTACCACCAGCGGCTCGACCCGGTGCCGCCGGCCGAGCAGCTCGGCCGGGTGCACTTCGTCGGGATCGGCGGCGTCGGCATGGCCCCGGTCGCCCGGGTCGCGCTGGAGCGCGGGCTGCCCGTCTCCGGCAGCGACATCAAGCGCACCGCGGTCGTCGAGGAGCTCGAGCGCGACGGCGCGGTCATCTCGATCGGCCAGAAGCCGGAGAACCTCGAGGGCGTGGACACGGTGGTGGTCAGCACTGGGCTGCGCGGCGACAACGTCGAGATGCTCGCCGCCAGGGAACGCGGCCTGACGGTGGTGCACCGCGCCACCATGCTCGCCTCGCTGATGGTCGGGCGCACAGCGGTGGTGGTCGCGGGCACGCACGGGAAGACCACGACGACCTCGATGATCGCGGTCGCCCTCACCGAGCTCGGCGAGGACCCGTCCTACGCGGTCGGCGGCGAGATCGGGGCGACCGGGATAAGCGGCCGGTCCGGCCGCGGCCCGGTGTTCGTGGCCGAGGCCGACGAGGCCGACGGCACCTTCCTGCACTACCGGCCGGACATCGCGGTCATCACCAACGCCGAGCTCGACCACCCGGACTACTTCGAGTCCGTCGACGCGGTGCACGAGGCCTTCAAGGCCTTCGTGGAGCGGATCAAGCCCGACGGCGTGCTCGTCGTGTGCTGCGACGACCCGGGCGCGCGGATCGCCCTGGCGCACGCGAGGTCCCGCGGCCTGCGCACGGTCAGCTACGGCTTCTCCGACGCCGCCGACGTGCACATCTCCGACGTCACCTTCGCCGGCGGCCGCTCGGCGGCGAAGCTGGGCGCCGAGGCGGACGTGGTCGGCCTCGAACTGAACCTGACCGGCCGTCACAACGTGGAGAACGCGGCCGCCGCCTGGGCCGTGCTGACCACGCTCGGCTTCGCGCCCGAGGCCGCGGCCGGCTCGCTGACGCACTTCACCGGGGCGCGGCGGCGGATGGAGCTCAAGGGCGAAGCGGCCGGCGTGCGCGTGTACGACGACTACATGCACCACCCGACCGAGATCGCCGCGACCCTCGCCGCGTACCGGGAGCTGGCCGGGGACGGGCGGCTCGTCGTCGCGTTCCAGGCGCAGCGCTACTCCCGGGCCAAGACCTTCCTGCGCCAGTACGGCGCCCCGCTCGGCGCGGCCGACTTCGTCGTGGTGCTCGAGGTCTATCCCGGCTCGGGTGAGGACCCGATCCCGGGCGTGAACGGCTCGGTCATCGCCGAGGACGTGCCGCTGCCGGCCGCGCAGGTCGCGTTCGAGCCGGTGACCGCCGACGTGGCCCCGCTGCTGGCCGAACTGGTCGAGGCGGGCGACGTGGTGGTCACGGCGGGCGCGGGCGACGTGACCACCGTGGGCCCGGCCCTGCTCGAGCTGCTGCGCCGGCGCGCCGTCCAGGTCACCCGGCGGTGAACTGAGCGATGACCGGCCCCGGTGGCGGAGATTCCACGAACGAGCGCGCCGGCGCCGCCACCGCCACGTCCGCCGGGAGGCGTCCGGGCGGATCGGGCCGGGTCTCCGACCTGCCCGCGCGCCTCTACGCCGCGCGGATGCGCACCCGGTCGCGCCGCCGCCGGCTCGCGGTCACCCTGACGGTCACCGCCTGCCTGCTCGCGCTGGTCGGCTACCTGGTGCTCTGGCACACCTCGTTGATCGCGGTGAGCGCGGTCAAGGTGCAGGGCGCCAAGTCGATCTCCACCGCGACCGTGCTGGACGCCGCGCAGATCCCGGCCGGCAGCCCGATGGCCGCGCTCGATCCGGCCGCCGCGGCCGCGCGGATCGAGCGCGTTCCGCAGGTCGCCTCGGCCACGGTCCGGCGCGACTGGCCGGGCACGGTGCTGATCAGCGTGGTCGAGCGGGTGCCCGCGGCGCTGGTGCCGGACGCCGGGGGCTACGCGATCGTGGACGGCGGCGGGGTGGTGCTCGGTCAGAGTGCGAAGACGCGCTCCGGGCTGCCGGTGATCGACGTCTCCGGCGCGGCGAAGGACGCGCAGGTGGTGCCCGGCGCGCTGGCCGCGCTGCGGGCGCTGCCGGCCGATGTGGACCGGCGCATCTCCTCGATCACCGCGACCGATCCCTATGCCATCACTCTGACGCTCGCCGGCGGCGTCACGGTGAATTGGGGCGGTGGCGACGACGCCGTCGACAAAGCGCGCGACCTCGTGGCGCTGATGCGCACGGGCCACGCCCACCACTACGATGTGAGCGCTCCGAATGCCCCGGCGAAGTCGTGAAATAGCCTGACAATACGGTGAAGCGTGGAAGAATAAGCGAAACTGTCCGGGGGTCAGTTTCGGCGTGTTCGTTGCGGGGCGTGCGTCCGGCGACCTACTGTCGTGTCGTCGATCGAGTCATCGAGATGATGTTGACGGCCGTCAGGGGCGATAAAGTCTTTGAGCGGACCGTGTGCGCGGCCACCCGTGCGCGCCGCGGCGGACCAACTCACCAGTGCGAGAGGCCTTCGAATCGTGGGTGCACCCCAGAACTACCTCGCCGTCATCAAAGTCGTGGGCATCGGCGGCGGCGGTGTCAACGCCATCAACCGTATGATCGAGGTCGGACTCAAGGGTGTCGAGTTCATCGCGATCAACACGGATGCGCAGGCGCTGTTGATGAGCGACGCCGACGTCAAACTCGACGTCGGCCGTGAACTGACCCGCGGGCTCGGCGCCGGCGCCAATCCCGAAGTCGGCAAGAAGGCCGCGGACGACCACGCCGAGGAGATCGAAGAGGTCATCAAGGGCGCGGACATGGTGTTCGTCACCGCCGGCGAGGGCGGCGGCACCGGCACCGGCGGCGCCCCCGTGGTGGCCCGGATCGCCCGTTCGCTCGGCGCGCTGACCATCGGCGTGGTCACCCGGCCGTTCACCTTCGAGGGACGGCGCCGGGCCACCCAGGCCGAGGAGGGCATCTCCGCGCTGCGCGAGGAGGTCGACACCCTCATCGTGATCCCGAACGACCGGCTGCTGTCCATCTCCGCGCCCGGCGCCACCGTGCTCGACGCGTTCAAGTCGGCCGACCAGGTGCTGCTCAGCGGCGTCCAGGGGATCACCGACCTGATCACCACCCCGGGCCTGATCAACCTGGACTTCGCCGACGTGAAGTCGGTGATGTCCGAGGCGGGCTCCGCGCTGATGGGCATCGGCTCGGCCCGCGGCGAGAACCGGGCCACCGCGGCGGCCGAGATGGCCATCTCCTCCCCGCTGCTCGAGGCCTCCATCGACGGCGCGCGCGGCGTGCTGCTGTCCATCTCCGGCGGCTCGGACCTCGGCCTGTTCGAGATCAATGAGGCCGCGCAGCTGGTCTCCGAGGCCGCGCACCAGGACGCGAACATCATCTTCGGCGCCGTCATCGACGACGGGCTCGGCGACGAGGTGCGGGTGACCGTGATCGCCGCGGGCTTCGACGGCGGCCAGCCGTCCAAGCGCCGGGAGTCCGCCGCGCCGCGCCGCACCGAGACGGTCGAGAACACCACCGCGGTCAACGGCATGCTCGGCTCGCTGCCGCGCCGGGAGGACGACGAGCCCACCCAGGTGCTGCCGATCCCGCCGACCCGGGCCGAGGACGACATCGACATCCCGGACTTCCTCAAGAACCTGAACTGACGCCGGCCGTCGGCGCCCTCCCGGAGCACCGGATAGGCTCCGCGCGTGGAGATCTACCAGCACGGGCGGATCCGGTTCGCCTTCTCGGACCGGCACGGCGGCGTGAGCGCCCCACCCTACGGATCGCTCAACCTCGCCGACCACGTGGGCGACGACCCGCAGGTGGTGGCTTCCAACCGCGCGCTGGCCGCGCGGTCGCTGGGCCTCGAGCCCGAGCACGTGGTGTATCTGACGCAGGTTCACGGGGCCGAGGTGGCCCGCGCGCACGGTCCGTGGCCCGGCGCGCGCCCGGAGGCGGACGCCAGCGTCACCGACGTCCCCGGTCTGGCCCTCGCCATCCTGGTGGCCGACTGCACTCCGGTGCTGCTCGCCGATCCCGACGCGGGCGTGGTGGCGGTCGCCCACGCGGGGCGCCCGGGGATGGCCGCCGGCGTGGTGCCGGCCACGGTCGGGCGGATGCGCGAGCTCGGCGCCGAGCCCGAGCGGATCATCGCCTACACCGGCCCGGCCGTCTGCGGGGCCTGCTACGAGGTCCCGGACGCGATGCGGGCGCAGGTGGCCGAGCGGGTGCCCGAGTCCTGGGCGGTGACCCGGCAGGGGACCGCGGCGGTGGACGTGCCCGGCGGCGTCTGGGCGCAGCTGCGCGCGGCCGGGATCGCCGAGGCGAACGCGCACCGCTCGCCGCTGTGCGCGATGGAGTCGGCGGACCACTATTCCTACCGCCGCGAGGGCGTCACCGGCCGGTTCGCCGGCTTCGCCTGGATCGAGCGCGCGTGCTAGCGGACGGGCGCCGGGCCGAGATCGCGGCGAACCTGGCCGGAGTCAGGGCCCGGATCGAGGCGGCCTGCGCCGCGGCCGGCCGTTCGCCCGAGGAGGTGAATCTGGTCGCGGTGACGAAGTTCCGGCCGGCCGTCGACGCGCTGCACCTCTACGCGCTCGGGCAGCGGGTGTTCGGGGAGAACCGGGACCAGGAGGCGGCGCCGAAGGCGGCCGAGGTGGCCGCCGCACTTGCCGACACGGCGTCGGATCCTTTCCCCGAATGGCACTTCATCGGACAGCTGCAGACCAATAAGGTGAAATCAGTCGTCTCCTATGCGGACGTGATCGAGTCGGTCGACCGCCCGGAACTCGCGGCGGCGCTGGCGAAGGCGGCCGAGCGGGCCGGGCGCAGGCCGCGCTGCCTGGTCCAGGTCAATCTGGACCCGGCCGCCGAGCGCGACGCCGGCGGCCGCGGCGGCGCCCATCCGCAGGACGTGCTGCGGGTCGCCGACGCCG
Source organism: Actinospica robiniae DSM 44927 (assembly GCF_000504285.1). Taxonomy (NCBI): domain Bacteria; kingdom Bacillati; phylum Actinomycetota; class Actinomycetes; order Catenulisporales; family Actinospicaceae; genus Actinospica; species Actinospica robiniae. The sequence goes on from NZ_KI632511.1 coordinate 7,497,289, forward strand.
TGGCGCGCAGCGGCGTGCTTCGGCTCGAAGGGCTGATGGCGGTGGCGCCGCTCGGCGCCGCGCCGGAACCGGCGTTCGAGCGGCTCGCGGCCCTTGCCGCGAAACTGCGTGGCGTCCATCCTGATGCCATGTCACTCTCGGCGGGGATGAGTGGGGATCTGGAGGCCGCGGTGGCGGCGGGGGCGACACACGTGCGGATCGGGTCCGCCTTGCTCGGTGGCAGACCTCCGCTGCGGTAACGTCGTGATTCACCGCGAGTGTTCATGGTTAAAGCCGATCAGCCGCTGACTGAGACATCGCACCATCGCCGACATCGCGTCATCGCCCACCGACGGAAGGACGGGCACATGCCGGGGTTCATCAAGAAGACGGCCGTCTACCTCGGCTTGTCCGAGGGCGACGATCCGTACGCTTACGAAGAGGAGTACGAGGGCGAGGAGGAGGGCGAGCCGCGCCCGCTCGGCGCGTCGCAGCACCGTGACGAGGACGAGCGCGAGGAGGAGTACGTCCCGCGCTTCGCCCAGCAGGCGCCGCGCTACGCCGAGGCCCCGGTGCGTTCGGCCGAGCCGGCCGAGCAGGAGGTGCGCCCGCTCTTCCTGGCCGCGCCGCGCCGCCCGAGTGTCCCGGCCGGCCGGGTCGGCGGCGTCCCCGAGCCGGTCCGGCCGACGCCGGTCGCGGTGCTGGCGGAGCCGTACGAGCGGCAGGGCGGCGGCAGCGGCGGGGGCGGCGGCGAGCCCTACCGCATCACGACCCTGCATCCGCAGCGGTACGACGACGCGCGCACGATCGGCGAGCACTTCCGGGACGGCACCCCGGTGATCATGAACCTGAGCGAGATGGGCGACACGGACGCGAAGCGCCTGGTCGACTTCGCCGCGGGCTTGGTCTTCGGCCTGCGGGGAAGCATCGAGAGAGTGACGCAGAAGGTGTTCCTGCTCTCACCTGCTAACGTCGATGTCACGGCCGAGGACAAGGCCCGCATCGCCGAGGGCGGGTTCTTCAACCAGAGCTGACCAGCGGTGTCCGACCGGACGCCGACGGTGACGGCGCTCCGGAAGGAACGGTGTGACTCATGGGACATGTGGTCATCGAGATCGTGATTGTGGCCCTGTGGGTGTACTGGATCCTGTTCATGTTCCGGCTGGTCATGTCGTGGGTTTTCCAATTCGCCCGCTCCTACGACCCGCACGGTGTCATGCTGGTTGCCGTGGAGTCCGCCTACACCGCCACCGATCCCCCGCTGAAGTTCCTGCGGCGGTACATCCCGCCGCTGCGCATCGGCGGAATGGCGCTCGACCTGGCGTTCTTTCTGTTACTGATCATCTTGTACCTGGCGATCCAGTTCGTCGGGAGCATCTGACGATACATAACAGCCAGGACACGAGATATTGTCTGTCCGGTACGCCGACGACCACGCCGAGGTGAAGAGATGCCGTTGACCCCCGAGGATGTTCACAACAAGCAGTTCACGACCGTCCGCCTACGCGAGGGTTACGACGAGGAAGAAGTCGATGCCTTCCTCGACGAGGTGGAGGCGGAACTGACCCGCCTGCTGCGCGAGAACGAGGAGCTGCGGGCCAAGCTGGCCGCCGCGACCCGGGCCGCCGCCCAGGCGCAGCAGCAGGCCCAGCAGGCGAGCATGGACCGCGGCCCCGGGCCGATGGACCGCCCGCCGCTGGACCGCGCGCCGGTGCCGATGGACCGCATGCCGCAGCGGCGCGAGCCGCAGCCCATACCTCCGCAGCTGCCGGCCCCGATGCCGATGGCGATGGCGGTCCCGCAGCAGCCGCAGTTCCAGCCCGGCGGCGACTCGGCCGCGCGCGTGCTGGCGCTGGCCCAGCAGACCGCGGACCAGGCGATCGCGGAGGCCCGCAACGAGGCCAACAAGATCGTCGGCGAGGCGCGCACCCGGGCCGACGGCCTCGAGCGCGAGGCCCGCGGCAAGGCCGAGGCGCTGGAGCGTGACGCGCAGGAGAAGCACCGCGTGGCGATGGGCACGCTGGAGCAGGCCCGCGCCTCGCTCGAGCGCAAGGTCGAGGACCTGCGCGCGTTCGAGCGCGAGTACCGGCAGCGGCTCAAGTCGTACCTGGAGAGCCAGATGCGCCAGCTGGAGTCCAACTCCAGCGACGACTCCGCGCTGGCCCGCTCCTCGGCGTCGAACTTCGGCGGCGGCGTCCCGCAGCTCGGCCCCGGCCCGTCCGCTCCGGCCCCGCAGGCTCCGCTGCCCCCGCAGCCGATGCCCGGCATGGCCGGTATGGGCAACATGGGCAACATGGGCGCACCCGCGTTCGGCGGCGGCATGGGCGCGAGCGGTTCGGGCATGGTCCCGGGCCTCGGCCAGTCCGGCCCGCAGGGCGGCTACGCCTCCGCGGTCCCGGCCCCGCCGATGCCCGCGCCCGCCATGGCCGGCTCCTCGATGAGCCAGATGACCCAGACCATGGCCCCGATCCGGCCCGGCGTCCCGCCGCAGCCGAACCCGGGCATCCCGCAGGCGCCGTCTCCGATGCGCGGTTTCCTGATCGACGAGGACCCCGAGTCCTGAGCCGACGCGGCCACCACGGCTGACGGCCGGTCGGCCCGGGCGAGTCGGAGCCCGGGCGCCGTCGACCACGCGCCGGAGCGTCGCGCTCCGCGCGGCGCGCGCCTCTTCTCGCGCGTGCGGTCGGCTGCTTGACTGGCCGGTGTGGAGCAGTCCTCGCCCGCCTTGGGATGGCGGGCCGCGCTCGCCGCGGCGAGCGCCGGATACGCGCCCGCGCCGCCACGCCCGCCGGCGTCCTCGGACCCGGGGGTGGTGGGCCCCTACCGGATCGAGGCGGTGCTGGGGCAGGGCGGCATGGGCAGGGTGTTCCTGGCCAGGGACACACGGGATGAACGGGCTGGGCCGGCGGCGGTGAAGGTCCTGGCCCGGACCGAGGACGCGACAGCGTGGTCGCGGTTTCGACGGGAGTTGCAGGCGGCGCGCCGGGTGCACGGGCACGGGACGGCGCGCGTCCTCGACGGGGATGCCGAGGCGGATCCGCCCTGGTTGGCGGCCGAGTACATCGCCGGACCGACGCTGGAGCGGCTGGTGGCCGAACGCGGTCCGCTGGAGCCGGCGGCGGCCGCGGCCCTCGCGGTGGGCGTGGCCGGCGCGCTCGGTGAGATCCACGCGGCGGACGTGGTGCACCGCGACTTGAAGCCCGCCAACATCGTCCTGGCCGCCGACGGACCGCGGGTGGTGGACTTCGGCATCGCGCGCACGGCAGACGCGACCACCCTCAGCCTGGCCGGATGGGCCATGGGCACGCCCGGCTTCATGTCTCCCGAGCAGATCACCGACCCGCGCGCGGTCGGACCCGAGGCGGACGTCTTCGCGCTCGGCTCGGTGCTGGTCTTCGCCACGACGGGGTCGTCGCCGTACCGCGGGGGAGATCCGGCCGCCGTGGTCTACCGGATCGTGCACGGCGAGCCGCGTCTTTCCGGCGTCCCGGCTTCCCTGCGTCCGCTGGTCGAGGCCTGCCTGGCCCGGGATCCGGCGGCGAGGCCGCGGGCGGAGGCGGTGGCCGCGGCGGCCCTGCGCATCGTGGACTTCGAGCTGGAACGGCAGGCCGCGCTCGCCGCCGAGCCGGTCGAGATGCTGGCCGGCACCGCGCCGCCGCTGATCCTGCCGCTTCCGCCTGCCTCTGATCCGGACGATCTGACCCTCGGCACGCGCACCACCGCAGACCGTGTCGCGGCCGGCGGCCGGCGTCGCCCCCGCGCCCGCCTACTCGCGCTGCTCGCCGTGCTCGCGGTCGGAGCGCTCGGCGCGTCGGGCTGGTTCGCGGCTCAAGCTCTCGCGCACCCCTGGCCGAGTACGGGAGCGAGCAGCCAGGCACGGAGCCCAGCGAGCACTCGCGCCGCCTCGACGGGGTTCGCAGGAGGCACGGTGACGCTCGGACCGGGCTGTGCCGCCTCGACTCGGGGTGTGTTTTCCGTCACATCGCCGACGCTGGAGGAGGACGTCGGCGGGGGAGATCCGGCCTGCGGCCGGGCGGCCGACGCCTTCCGCAAGTCCGGCGCCGCCACAGATCCGACGCCGCCGACCTCGCAGGCGGTCTGGCACTTCCGCTTCCACCGCGCGGTGCGCTGCACGCTCTCCGTCTACATCGCGAACACCGACCCGTCGTCGGGCCAAGCCGTCTACGAAGTCACCGCGCACGGGCGCACCACCACGTTCACGATCGAGCAGACCACGTTCAAGGGCGGCTTCACCACGCCCGGCGCCCTCAACGGGCTGATCGCCCCCGACGGCGACATCGTGCTCGTACTCACCGACCTGAGCGCGCATCAGGGTGACACCAACCACGTCACCGCATCGTCTGTCGCCGCTGCCTGCCAACCGAACTGAACGCACGTCAGCCCGGGCCGGATGAGCCCGGGCTGACGTGATCAGCTCACTGACCGGTCGATCAGGCCTTCGCCACGGAGAAGCTCAGGCCCAGATCCGCGTCGGCGAACGCGGCTTGCACCGGAGCCTCGCCGCGGGTGAACTCCACCGCGAGGACCTCCTGCGCGATCGCCGCCTCGTGCACGGTGAGCGCCTCGGCGGTCTCGTCCGCGGCGTGCCAGACCAGCCGGATCCGGTCCGAGACGTCCAGGCCGCTGGTCTTGCGCGCCTCCTGGATCAGCCGGACCGCGTCGCGGGCCAGGCCGGCCAGCCGCAGCTCCGGCGTGATCGTCAGATCCAGCGCCACGGTCTCGCCGCCGGCGGTCGCCACCGCCCAGCCCTCCTTCGGCGTCTCGGTCACGATCACCTCTTCGGCCTCGACCTCGACCTGCTCGCCCTCGACCGCCAGCGCGGCCCGGCCCTCGGCCCGCAGCCGGGCGGCGAGGTCCGCGGCGTCGGCGGCCGCGATGGCGTCGGCCACCAGCGGCGTGCGCTTGCCGAACCGCTTGCCCAGCGCCCGGAAGTTGCCCTTCGCCGAGTACTGCAGCAGGTCGCCCGCGGCCGCGCTCAGCGCCTCGGTGCCCTCCACGTTCAGCTCCTCGGCCACCTGCGCCCGCAGCTCGGCCGACAGCCCGGCCCAGCCGTTCGCGCCGACCAGGGCCCGGCCGAGCGGCTGACGGGTCTTGACCCCGGACTCGGCGCGGGTGGCCCGGCCCAGCTCCACCAGCCGGCGCACCAGCGCCATCTGCACGCCGAGCTCGTCGTCGATCGCCGCCTCGTCCGCCTCCGGCCAGGACGAGAGGTGCACCGACTCGGGCGCGTCCGGCGTCACCGGGCGCACCACGTCCTGCCAGACCCGCTCGGTGATGAACGGCACCAGCGGCGCCATCAGCCGGGTGACCGTCTCGAGCACCGTGTGCAGGGTGGCCAGCGCGGCCGGGTCCGCGTCCCAGAACCGCCGCCGCGACCGGCGCACGTACCAGTTCGACAGGTCGTCCACGTAGGCGGCCAGCAGCTTGCCGGTCTGCTGGGTGTCGAAGTTCTCCAGCGCCGCGTCCACGTCCCGCACCAGCCGGTTGAGCTCGGAGAGCACCCAGCGGTCGAGCACCGGGCGCTCGGCCGGGGCCGGGTCGGCCGCGGACGGGGTCCAGCCGCCGGTACGGGCGTAGAGCACGTGGAAGGCGACCGTGTTCCAGTAGGTCAGCAGGGTCTTGCGGACCACCTCCTGGATGGTGCCGTCGCCCACCCGCCGGGCCGACCAGGGCGAGCCGCCGGCCAGCATGAACCAGCGCAGCGGGTCGGCCCCGTGCCGGTCCATCAGCGGGATCGGCTCGAGGATGTTGCCCAGGTGCTTGGACATCTTGCGCCCGTCCTCGGCCATGATGTGGCCCAGGCAGAGCACGTTCTTGTACGAGGACTGATCGAACACCAGCGTGCCGATCGCCATCAGGGTGTAGAACCAGCCGCGGGTCTGGTCGATCGCCTCGCAGATGAAGTCGGCCGGGTAGGCCTCGGCCAGCTCCTGCTCCGAGCCGGGCAGGTGCGGGTAGCCCAGCTGCGCGAACGGCATCGAGCCGGCGTCGTACCAGCAGTCGATCACCTCGGGCACCCGCTGCGCGTGCGCGCCGCAGGTCCCGTCGCCGGCGGGGCAGGCGAAGGAGACCTCGTCGATGAACGGCCGGTGCGGGTCGAGCCCGGCCAGGTCGCGCCCGGCCAGCGCGCCGAGCTCGGCCAGCGAGCCCACACAGGTCACGTGGCCCTCGGCGCAGCGCCAGATCGGCAGCGGGGTGCCCCAGTACCGGTTGCGGGACAGGGCCCAGTCGATGTTGTTGTTCAGCCAGTCACCGAAGCGGCCGTACTTGACGTTCTCCGGGTACCAGTTGGTGGCCTCGTTCTCGCGCAGCAGCGCGTCCTTGACCGCGGTGGTGCGGATGTACCAGGACGGCTGCGCGTAGTAGAGCAGGGCGGTGTGGCAGCGCCAGCAGTGCGGGTAGGAGTGCTCGTACTCGAGGTGCCGGAAGAGCACGCCGCGATCGCGCAGATCAGCCGTCAGGGCCTCGTCCGCCTTCTTGAAGAACACCCCGCCGACCAGCGGCACCGACTCCTCGAAGGTGCCGTCGGCGCGTACCGGGTTGACCACCGGCAGGCCGTAGCCGCGGCAGACCTTGAGGTCTTCCTCGCCGAAGGCAGGGGACTGGTGCACCAGGCCGGTGCCGTCCTCGGTGGTGACGTAGTCGCCGAGTACGACGAAGTGCGCCTCCGAAGGGAACTCAAGGAAGTCGAACGGACGCTGGTAGCTCCAGTACTCCATCTCCTTGCCGGTGAACGACTCCCCGGTCGCCGTCCAGCCCTCGCCCAGCGCCTTCTCCAGCAGCGGCTCGGCCACGACCAGGGTCTCGGTGCCGTCGGTCGCCGCGACGTAGGTCACCTCGGGGTGCACCGCGACGGCCGTGTTCGACACGAGCGTCCACGGTGTGGTCGTCCACACCAGCAGCGCCGCGCGCCCGGCCAGCGGACCGGAGGTCAGCGGCATCCGCACGTACACCGAGGGATCCACGACCGTCTCATAGCCCTGAGCCAGCTCGTGGTCGGACAGGCCGGTGCCGCAGCGCGGGCAGTACGGCGCGACGCGGTGGTCCTGCACCAGCAGGCCCTTGTCGAAGATCTGCTTGAGTGACCACCACACCGATTCGATGTAGGACGGGTCCATCGTCCGATACGCCTCGGACAGGTCCACCCAGTAGCCCATGCGTTCGGTGAGCTTCTCGAACTCGCCCACGTGCCGCTCGACCGAGGCACGGCACCTGGCGTTGAACTCCGCCACGCCGTACGCCTCGATGTCCTGCTTGCCGGTGAAGCCGAGCTCGGTCTCCACCGCGAGCTCGACCGGCAGGCCGTGGCAGTCCCAGCCGGCCTGTCGCTCGACGCGGTAGCCCTTCATGGTCTTGAACCGCGGGAAGACGTCCTTGAAGACGCGCGCCTCGACGTGGTGCGTGCCCGGCATGCCGTTGGCGGTGGGCGGGCCCTCGTAGAAGGTCCAGCGCGGGCCGCCTGCGGTGGCCTCCAGGCTCTTGCGGAACACGGACTCACGGCGCCACAGGTCGAGCACCTCGTGCTCGAGGGCGACCAGGTCCACCTGGGCGGGTACGGGTCGGTACATCGGCGGGCCCCTCCGCTTCTCGTCGCGGCTGCCGTCTCGCGGCAGCGCCTCCGGTCGGCGAAGGGACGAGCGCGTCGGCCGACGCGTCCCGCGGTACCACCCTTCTTGGCCCGGCGCCGCCGGCGCCGTGCCCCCTCAACTCGCGGAAAGGCCGGTTCTACTGGGGTCGGGCGGGCCCGACCGGTTCTTCCGGCGGCTCGGGGGTGATGGCCCCGTCCTCGCCTGCGCGATCCGCGCACCCAGTGTACGGCCCGGCCGCGCCGCGCTCGACCGGGTTTCGGCCCGGTGCCCGGAATCCGGACGCGGCACGCCGCGCGACCTAGGCTGGGCGCATGGCTCCCGCCGCGCCGCGCCCCGGCGCTCCCGCCACCCCGCCCGTGCGCCTGGGTATCCGGGTGAAGCCGGGGGCGGCGCGCACCAGAGCGGGAGGGTCGTACGGAGACGCGGGGGCGCTCGTCGTCGCGGTGACGGAGCGCGCGGTGGACGGGAAGGCTACCGCCGCCGCGTTGGCCGCCCTGGCCCGGGCGCTCGGCGTGCCGCGGGCGGCGGTGACGCTGGTCAGCGGCGCCACGAGCAGGGACAAGGTGGTGCGGGTGGAGCATCCGCCGGCCGATCTCGCCGACCGGATCCGGGCCCTGCGCGACTGAGTGGACTACCTTACCATACGTATCCGGGCGGGCACCGAACGTAGCGTCAGCCGGTCGGCCCAGTGCCCGCGGGGAAAAGATCTTTGCCATTCCGTGATTAGTGCCGGATTGGGCCGGGCACCAATCAGCCGCGTAACCCGTTATGCGGAATGGGTGAACGGCGCCACCGCGTCGCACCGCCCGCAGCCCGGCCGGCCCGCCCCGGCGCGAAGCGCGCCCACCGGCGGTGACCGGTCACTTTTGATCCGATCCGAGAGCGAGGGATGCACCTGTGAGCACCACCGCGCGTACCACCGCCGCAGCCTCGGCGGCGCCGTCGCCCACCACCAAGAAGGCGCCGGCCGCCAAGTCCGCCGCGCGTCCGGCGACCAAGGCGCCCGCCGCCCGCGCCCCGCGCACCCCCGCTCGCACCACCGCCAAGCCCCGCGGCGGAACCGAGGCCCTGCCGGTACGCGCCGGCGAGGACCCGTGGACCGCCGAGGAGATCGGCGAGGTCGAGCAGGACCTGCGCGCGGAGGTCGACCGCCTGCGCGCGGACGTGGCCTCGGCCGACCGCGCCCTGGAGGACCTGCTGCGCGACGCCGGCACCGGCGCCGGCGACGACCAGGCCGACACCAGCGCGAAGAACTTCGAGCGCGAGCACGAGATGTCCATCCTCAGCCACGCGCGGGAGATGCTCGTGCAATCGGAGCGGGCGCTCGGGCGCATCGCCGGCGGGACCTACGGAGTGTGCGAGTCCTGCGGCGAGGGCGTCGGCAAGGCGCGGCTGCAGGTCTTCCCGCGGGCCACGCTGTGCAAGGACTGCAAGGAGAAGCAGGAAAGGCGCTGATCCGGGCCGGAGATTCCGCCCGGCTGATCGCCGGGCGGTGACCGGACGAACCCGGACGAGGTAGGGTCGGCGGGTGGACAATGCACGGGGCGGCCAGGACCAGGCCCTCGAATCCGACCTCCGCCCGCCGACCGGGCCCGAGCCCCTCGCCGCCCGGCGGCGCGTGGGCATCCTGTTCGCGGTCGCGGCGCTGGTGTACGTCTTGGACGTGGTGACCAAGCTGCTCGTGGTCTCCCGCCTCACCCTGGGCCAGCCGGTGCACGTCATCGGGTCGCTGCTGCAGCTGACCTACACCCGCAACTCCGGCGCGGCCTTCTCCATCGGGTGGAGCTACACCGCGATCTTCTCGCTCATCGCGATCGGCGTGGTGTTCGTCATCCTGCGCCTGGCCCGCAACCTCTACAGCGGGCCGTGGGCTGTGGCCCTCGGGCTGCTGCTCGGCGGCGCGGCCGGCAACCTCACCGACCGGATCGCGCGGGCGCCCGGGCCGTTCCGCGGCTGGGTGGTGGACTTCGTCCAGCTGCCGCACTTCGCCATCTTCAACCTGGCCGACGCCGCGATCACCTGCGGCGGCGTGCTGATGGTGCTGCTCGCCTTCCGCGGCCTGCACCCGGACGGCACCGACGAGCGTGCCGCGGCGGAGCGCGCCGCCGCCGAGGCCGAGGCGCAGACCGGGTCCGAGGCGCCGGCCGAGGCGTCGGAGTCCGGCGAGAGCGACGAGAGCGCCGAGCGGGAGCACGAGCACCGCTGACCTCCGGCCCCGGTAACCTGGTCGGATGAACTCCACCGCCCGCTCCCTGCCCATCCCCGACGGCCTGCACGGCGAACGGGTGGACGCCGCGTTGGCCCGCATGTTCGGGCTCTCCCGGACCAAGGCGGCGGAGCTGGCCGAGCAGGGCCTGGTCTCGATCGACTTCAAGCCGGCCGCCAAGTCGGACCGGGTCCGCGGCGGCGCCTGGCTCGAGATCGAGCTGCCCCCGCCACCCGGCGCCGAGGACGCGGGCCCGGCCGTGGTGGCCGAGCCGGTGCCCGGCATGCGCATCGTGCACGACGACGACGACATCGTGGTGGTGGACAAGCCGGTCGGCGTCGCGGCGCACCCGAGCCCGGGCTGGCTCGGCCCCACCGTGGTCGGCGGCCTGGCCGCGGCCGGCTACCGCATCTCCACCTCCGGCGCGGCCGAGCGCCAGGGCGTCGTGCACCGGCTGGACGTCGGCACCTCCGGGCTGATGGTCGTGGCCAAGTCGGAGCACGCCTACTCGGTGCTCAAGGACGCCTTCCGCGAACGCACTGTGGACAAGCGCTACAACGCGCTGGTGCAGGGCTACCCGGACCCGATGAGCGGCACCGTGGACGCGCCGATCGGCCGCCACCCGAAGGCGGACTACAAGTGGGCGGTCACCGCCGACGGCAAGGACTCGGTGACGCACTACGACACCATCGAGGCCTTCCGCCGGGCCACGCTGCTCGACATCAAGCTCGAGACCGGGCGCACCCACCAGATCCGGGTGCACATGTCCGCGCTGCACCACCCGTGCGTCGGCGACCTGACCTACGGCGCGGACCCGAAACTGGCCCAGCGACTCGGGCTCTCCCGGCAGTGGCTGCACGCGGCCCGCCTCGCCTTCGCCCACCCGGCCACCGGCGAGCGGGTCGAGTTCACCTCGCCCTATCCGCAGGACCTCCAGCACGCCCTCGACCTGATCGCCGCAGAAAGCTGACACACCGACACGCCCCCGTCGGAAGCCGCGAAGGAGCGCACCGAGCATGTCCGTCACCACCGGCCGTGAGATCCACCTCGTCCGCCGACCCGTGGGCGAGCCCGTCCCCGAGGACTTCGCCACCCTGGAGGCGCCGGTCGCCCCGCCCGCCGCGGGGCAGGTGCTCGTGCGCAACGACTGGCTTTCGGTGGACCCGTACATGCGGGGCCGGATGAACGACGTCAAGTCCTACGTGCCGGCCTTCGCGCTCGGCCAGGCGATGGAGGGCGCCGCCGTCGGGACCGTGATCGAGTCGGCCGACGAGGCGGTCCCGGTCGGCGCGACCGTGCTGCACATGGCCGGCTGGCGCGAGTACGCCACGCTCCCGGCAGCGGCCGTGCGCGTCGTCGACCCCGAGCTCGCCCCGGCCCAGGCCTACCTCGGCGTGCTCGGCACGACCGGGCTGACCGCGTACGCCGGGCTGGTGGAGGTCGCCCCGGTCAAGGAGGGCGACGTGGTCTTCGTCTCCGGCGCGGCCGGAGCGGTCGGCTCGGTGGCCGGGCAGATCGCCAAGCGGCTCGGCGCGGCCCGGGTGATCGGCTCGGCCGGCGGACCGGACAAGACGGCCCGGCTGACCTCCGAGTTCGGCTACGACGCCGCCGTCGACTACCGCCGCGGCGAGCTCGAGCAACAGCTCAAGCAGGCCGCGCCGGAAGGCATCGACGTCTACTTCGACAACGTCGGGGGCGATCATCTGCGCGCCGCCATCGCCCGGCTGCGGGTGGGCGGACGCGTCGCGCTGTGCGGCGCGATCTCCCAGTACAACGCCGCCGAGCCGGTGCCCGGCCCGGACAACCTGGCCCTGGCCATCGGCAAGCGGCTGACCCTGCGCGGGTTCATCGTGACCGACCACATGCACCTGGCCAAGCAGTGGATCCCCCAGGCGGCGCGGTGGCTGCGCGAGGGCGAGCTGCGTACCGAGGAGACCGTGGTGGAGGGGATCGAGAGCTCCGTCGAGGCCTTCCTCGGCCTGCTGCGCGGCGCCAACACCGGCAAGATGCTGATTCGTCTGCCCTAGGCCTGTGCGCGAGCAGCCCGCGCCGATCCGGTCGGCGCGGGCATGCCGTCGAAGACGGTGATCCATCCGGTGCAGGAGCTGGCCGAGGCGGCCGGTGTCGCGACGCTGGTCGTCGACCCGGTCCGGATCGCCGAGCACGAGGGCCGTCCCACCGTGTTCCAGCCGGCGATGGTCTCACGACACGGCCCGACCCGGTTGTCGGACCCGGGAAGACACTGCGCGGAGGTTGTGAAAAAGTGTCATCGATGAGTATCGAGATATCGACGCCCGCGCCGCGCAGCGCGCGTCCGCGCGGCACGTGGGCGCCCGAGGTCCTCGGCGCCCTGGTGATCTCCGCGCTGTCGCTGGTGGCCGGAGTGATCGTGGGCGTCGCCTGGCGCTACCTGGCCCCGCCGGTCCAGGGCGTGATCACCGTCTCCGACGGCCAGAAGTCGGCCTTCTACGAGAACCCGGAGACCAAGGGCTTCGTCGGGCAGGACGGCACCTTCGCCGTCTGCGCGGTCGTGGCCGGGGCGCTGCTCGCGCTGGCCGCCTTCGGCTGGTTCCGCCACCGCGCCCCGATCGGCGTCGCGCTGGCGCTGGCCGGCGCCGGGATCGGCGCGGCTTACTTGGCCGCCTGGTTCGGCGTCTGGCTCGGCCCGGGCCGCGGCGACGTGATCGCCTCCACGAAGGGCGTGCCCGCGAACGGGCTCTTCGACCTGCCGCTGCGGATCGGCGCCACCGGCGTGGTCTGGCTCTGGCCGGCCGTCGCGGTGGGCCTGTACTTCCTGCTGGTGCTCGTGTTCGGCCCGTCCGACCCGGAGCCGGAGCCGCCCCAGTACGAGTTCCCGCAGTGGGCCGACCCGGTCGACCTGACCGCCCCCGGGCCCGGCGCGGAAGGCCCGCGCGACGCGGTGCCGGGATCGCAGCCGCCCGCCGGCTGAGTACGCTGGCCCGGTGGCGAAGACCAAGCAAGGCAGGACCGCGGCGGGCACCCCGGCGACCGTCGCCCTGACGAAGGCGCAGATCCCCTTCGTCACCCACGAATACCCGCACGACCCGGCCGCCGCCTCCTACGGCACCGAGGCGGCCGAGGCCATGGGCGTCGACCCCGCCCGCGTGTTCAAGACCCTCGTCGCGGACGTCGACGGCAGGCTCACCGTGGCCGTCGTCCCGGTCTCCGGCTCGCTCGACCTCAAGGCGCTGGCCGGCGCGGTCGGCGGGAAGAAGGCCGCGATGGCCGACCCGGCCGCGGCCGAGCGCTCCAGCGGCTACGTGCTCGGCGGCATCTCGCCGCTCGGGCAGCGCCGGCCGCTGCCGACCGTGGTGGACGCCTCCGCGCTGGCCTTCGAGACCGTGTTCTGCTCGGCCGGACGCCGCGGCCTCGAGGTGGAGCTCGCCCCGGCCGAGCTGGTCCGGCTCACCTCGGCCGTGACCGCGCCGATCGGGCGGGCCGGCTGAGCCGCCGGCTCAGTCCCGCTTGAGGATGTCCACCGCCGGGAGCGAGCGCAGCTCCTGGATCAGCAGCGACTCCCGCCGCAGCAGCGCCTGCTCGCGCCGCAGCCGGGTGGCGGTGTCGGCCGCGGCCAGCAGCGAGTGCTTCTCCCGCAGGTCGATGATCATCGTCGCGGCGATCAGGTAGGACAGGACCGTCGGGTCGTCCGGCAGCTGCGGCAGCGCGCCGATGCGCAGCCCGCGCAGCGTGGTCAGGGCCCGCTGGTAGCCGAGGAAGTGCGCGGTGGCCGGGGTGCGCAGCGCGTCCGCGCCCTCGCCCGGCACGTCGGTCAGGATCTCCACCTCGGCCGTCGGGTACGGCGCCCCGGCCAGGTCCGCGGCGAGCACCCGGAAGCGCTCCACGCCCGTGGTCACCAGCGAGTACGAGCCGTCGTCGGCCGCGTCCACCGCCGAGATCTGCGCGGTGCATCCGTACTCGTAGACGCTGCGGACGTTGCCCTCGCCCACCTCGCGCCCGTCCTTGATGGCCACCACGCCGAAGCGCTGCTCGGCCGTCTCGAGCGCCTGCAGGTCCTCGACCAGTTGCCGGTAGCGCGGTTCGAACACGCGCAGCGGCATCACGACACCGGGGAAGAGCACTGACCCGAGCGGGAAGAGGGGCAGCGTGGTCGGCATGCCCCTAGCGTAGAACCTCCCGAGCCCAGTATTCGGAATCTTGCGCGGGCTGGTGCCGGTGGGCAACTACACTGGTTGTGTGATCAACCGTATCGATTTGCGTGGAATGGACCTGCGTGCGTCGAACCTGGACGTGCGGAATCTGGTTCCGCGGGCCGAGTTCGACATCGAGGCCGCTCTTGAGGCCGTCCGTCCGATCTGCGAGGACGTGCGCCATCGCGGCGAGGCCGCGTTGATCGAGTACGGGGAGCGGTTCGACGGGGTTCGGCTGCGCTCGCTGCGGGTGTCCGGCGAGGCGATCGCGCAGGCGCTGAGCGCGCTCGACCCCCAGGTGCGCGCCGCCCTCGAGGAGTCGATCCGCCGCGCCCGCAAGGTGCACAACGACCAGCGCCGGCGCGACGTGCAGACCGTCGTGGTGCCCGGCGGCATGGTGACCGAGCGCTGGGTGCCGATCCGGCGCGCGGGCCTGTACGTGCCCGGCGGCCTGGCCGTGCTGCCCTCCTCCGTCGTCATGAACGTGGTGCCGGCGCAGGTAGCGGGGGTCGAGCAGATCGCGGTGGCCTCGCCGCCGCAGCGCGCCTACGGCGGCCTGCCGCACCCGACCATCCTGGCCGCCTGCGCCCTGCTAGGGGTCGAGGAGGTCTACGCGGTCGGCGGATCCCAGGCCATCGCCATGTTCGCCTACGGCTCGGGCCCCGGCGAGACCGGCTGCCGCCCGGTGGACATCGTCACCGGCCCGGGCAACATCTACGTCGCCGCCGCCAAGCGGCTGCTCAAGGGCCGGATCGGGATCGACACCGAGGCCGGCCCGACCGAGATCGCCATCCTGGCCGACCTCAGCGCCGACCCGGGCCACGTGGCCGCCGACCTGATCAGCCAGGCCGAGCACGACCCGATGGCCGCCGCGATCCTGGTCAGCGACTCGCCCGCACTGATCGAGGCGGTCGAGCTCGAGCTGGCCAAGCGGGTGCCGGAGACCAAGCACGCCGAGCGGATCGCCCAGTCCCTGGGCGGGCGCCAGTCCGCGCTGATCCTGGTCGACGACCTCGAGGCGGGCCTGGCCGTGGTGGACGGCTACGCGGCCGAGCACCTGGAGATCCAGACCTCCAACCCCCGGGTGTGGGCCGGGCGGGTGCGCAATGCCGGCGCGATCTTCGTCGGCCCGTACTCGCCGGTGTCGCTGGGCGACTACTGCGCCGGGTCCAACCACGTGCTGCCCACCGGCGGCTGCGCCTGCCACAGCTCGGGCCTGTCCGTGCAGACCTTCCTCAAGGGCATCCACATCGTCGAGTACAACGAGGCCGCCCTGGCCGAGGTCGCGCCGCACGTGGTCACCCTGGCCAACGCCGAGGACCTGCCCGGCCACGGCGAGGCCGTGCTGGCCCGCCGCCCGCCGGAGGCCGACGGAGCATCCGACCGCCCGGCCCTCGCGCCGGACACCGACGAAAGCCCTCTGGAGGAGGAGTGACCGAGGACGCCACGCGTCCGGATCCCGCCGGCTTCACCTGGCGGGATCTGCCGATCCGGGACGACCTGCGCGGCCTTTCGCCCTACGGCGCGCCCCAGCTGGACGTCCCGGTCCTGCTCAACACGAACGAGAACCCGTACCCGCCCTCGCCCGAGCTCGTCGCCGACGTCGCCATCGCCGCCACCAGCGCGGCCGCCGGGGCGAACCGCTACCCGGACCGGGACGCGGTGGAATTGCGCAAGGACCTGGCCCAATTCTTGAACGAGCACAGCCTGGGCCACGACCTGCTCGGCGCGAACCTGTGGGCCGCGAACGGCTCGAACGAGATCATCCAGCAGATCCTGCAGTGCTTCGGCGGCGCGGGCCGCACCGCGCTCGGATTCGAGCCGTCCTACTCGATGCACCGGCTGATCGCGCTGGCCACCGGCACCGCCTGGGCGGCCGAGCCGCGCGACCCGCGGACCTTCGAGCTCGATCCCGGCTACGCCGTCGCCAAGATCGAGCAGCACCGGCCGGACGTGGTCTTCCTCACCTCGCCGAACAACCCGACCGGCACCGCCGCTCCGCTGGAGCTGGTCGAGGCGATCGTGGACGCGGCCCCGGGCATGGTCGTGATCGACGAGGCCTACGCCGAGTTCTTCCGGCCCGGCACGCCCTCCGCGCTCACCCTGCTGCCCGGCCGGCCCCGGCTGATCGTGACCCGGACCATGTCGAAGGCCTTCGCCATGGCCGGCGCGCGGATCGGCTACCTGGCCGCCGACCCGGCCGTGATCGACGCGCTGCTGCTGGTGCGCCTGCCCTACCACCTGTCGGTGTTCACCCAGGCCGTGGCCCGCACCGCGCTCGCGCACACCGCCGAGCTGCTCGGCACGGTCGACGCGGTCAAGGCCCAGCGCGACCGGATCGTGGCCGAACTCACCGCGCTCGGCCTGCACGTGGTGCCCTCCGACGCCAACTTCGTCTCCTTCGGCGACTTCCAGGACCCGCACGCCGTGTGGCAGGCGCTGCTGGACCAGGGGGTGCTGATCCGCGAGGGTCTGCTGCCGCATAAGCTGCGGGTGACCGCGGGCACCGTGGAGGAGACCACGGCGTTCCTGGACGCGTTCACGCGGCTCCTTCAGGACGGCAGGGCCCCGTTGCGCGCGAAGGGTGAAGGACAGTGAGCGAACTGCGCCGTCGTTACGGCCGGGTCGAGCGGACCACCAAGGAGTCGAGCGTCCTGGTCGAGATCGACCTCGACGGCACCGGCAGCACGGACGTGGAGACCGGCATCGGCTTCTACGACCACATGCTCGCCCAGCTGGCCAAGCACGGCCTGTTCGACCTGGTCGTCAAGACCACCGGCGACCTGCACGTGGACGCCCACCACACGGTGGAGGACACCGCGCTCGCGCTCGGCGCCGCGTTCCGCGAGGCGCTGGGGGACAAGGTCGGGATCCGCCGGTTCGCCAACGCCGCGGTGCCGCTGGACGAGACCCTGGCCGAGGCCGTGGTGGACCTGTCCGGCCGGCCCTACCTGGTGCACGAGGAGCCGGAGCGGATGGCCCCGATGATCGGGGCCTACGACACCACGCTCACCCGGCACATCTTCGAGTCCTTCATCGCCCAGGCGCAGATCTGCCTGCACCTGCGCGTGCCCTACGGACGCAACGCGCACCACATCGTCGAGGCGCAGTTCAAGGCGGTGGCCCGGGCCCTGCGCGACGCGTGCGCGCTCGACCCGCGGGTGACCGGCGTCCCGTCCACGAAAGGCACCCTGTGACCAACAGCTACAGCGCGGCCCTGCTGATCCTGCTGGGCCTGTTCCTGGCCGGCGGCGTGATCTCCTTCGCCAAGCAGAACATGTCCAAGGGGATCGTCACCCTGCTCGGCCTGTGCAGCGTGATGGCGCTGGCCGCCGGCGTCATGCGGTGGAAGTAGCCGGGAGATGAGCGAGCTCGCGAGCGACGCGATGAGCGCGGCATGAGCACCGTCGCCATCCTCGACTACGGATTCGGCAACGTCCGCTCGGCCGAGCGGGCGGTGGCCCGGCAGGGCGCCGAGGTGAGCATCACCGCCGACTTCGAGGCCTGCCTCGAGGCGGACGGCCTGCTGGTGCCCGGCGTCGGCGCGTACGCGGCCTGTATGAGCGGCCTGCGACACGTGCTCGGGCACCGGGTGATCGGCCGCCGGCTGGCCGGAGGCCGGCCGGTGCTGGGCATCTGCGTCGGCATGCAGGTGCTCTTCGAGCAGGGCATCGAGCACGGCCTGCGCACCGAGGGCTGCGGCGAGTGGCCCGGCACGGTGGAGCAGCTCGAGGCGCCGGTGGTGCCGCACATGGGCTGGAACACCGTCTCGATCCCGGCCGGGAGCGAGATGTTCGCCGGCCTCGAGCCGGACGACCGCTTCTACTTCGTGCACTCCTACGCCGCGCGGGACTGGGCGCTGACCGACACCGGTCCGCTGCCCACGCCGAAGGTCGCCTGGTGCGACTACGGCTCGAAGCCGTTCGTGGCCGCGGTGGAGAACGGCGCGCTGTGGGCCACCCAGTTCCACCCGGAGAAGTCCGGGGACGCGGGCGCGCAGCTGATCGCCAACTGGATCAAGACCCTGTAACTCCCCACTCCTCGGCGCTCGAGGGGCAACGGTAGAGGAAACGCATGTCCAAGCTCGAACTCCTGCCCGCGGTGGACGTGGAGGACGGCCAGGCGGTCCGGCTGGTGCGGGGCGAGGCGGGCACCGCCACGTCCTACGGCGCCCCGCTGGACGCCGCGCTGGCCTGGCAGTCGGCCGGGGCCGAGTGGGTGCACCTGGTGGACCTCGACGCGGCGTTCGGCCGCGGCTCCAACCGCGAGCTGCTGGCCGCGGTGGTGGCCGCGCTGGAGGTCAGGGTGGAGCTGTCCGGCGGCATCCGGGACGACGACTCGCTGCGGGCCGCGCTGGCCACCGGCTGCACCCGGGTCAACCTGGGCACCGCCGCGATGGAGAACCCGGCGTGGGTGGCCAAGGCCATCGCCGAGCACGGCGACCGGATCGCGGTCGGCCTGGACTGCAAGCTGGAGGACGGCTCCTGGCGGCTGCGCGGCCGCGGCTGGACCACCGACGGCGGCGAGCTGTTCGAGGCCCTGGCCCGGCTGGACGCCGAGGGCTGCGCCCGCTACGTGATCACGGACGTGAACAAGGACGGCATGCTGGCCGGCCCGAACGTCGAGCTCTACCGCACCGTGTGCGCCGCGACCGACCGCCCGGTGGTGGCCTCCGGCGGGGTCTCGAGCATCGAGGACCTGCGGGCGCTGGCCGGGCTCGTGCCCGACGGGGTCGAGGGGGCTATCGTGGGCAAGGCGCTGTACGCGGGCGCGTTCACGCTCGAGCAGGCCTTGGAGGCGGTGTCCCGGTGACTGTTCAGCGCATTTCCTCCGGTGGCCCGTATGAGGACGTCATCGGCTACAGCCGCGCCGTGATAGCCGGCCCGAACGCCTACGTCTCCGGCTGCACCGCCGTGGTGGACGGGGCTGTGCACCACGACGGGGACCCGTATCAGCAGGCGATCACGGCCTTCGGCGTGGCGCTGGACGCCATCGCCCAGGCCGGTTTCGGGCCCGAGCACGTGGTGCGCACCCGGATGTACGTGACCCACACCCGGGACATGGACGAGGTCGGGCGGGCGCACAAGGAGCTGTTCGACGCCGTCCGTCCGGCCGCGACCATGGTCGTGGTCGCCAAGCTGATCGACCCTCTGATGCTGGTCGAGGTCGAGGTCGACGCCTACCGGGAGGATGCCGGATGAGCCTCGCGGTCCGCGTGATCCCCTGCCTCGACGTGGACGCCGGCCGCGTGGTCAAGGGCGTGAACTTCGAGAACCTGCGCGACGCCGGCGATCCGGTGGAGCTGGCCCGCGCCTACGACCAGGCGGGCGCGGACGAGCTGACCTTCCTCGACGTCACCGCCTCCAGCGGCGACCGGGAGACCACCTACGACGTGGTGCGCCGCACAGCCGAGCAGGTGTTCATCCCGTTGACCGTCGGCGGCGGCGTGCGCTCGGCCGACGACGTGGACCGGCTGCTGCGCGCGGGCGCGGACAAGGTCGGGGTGAACACGGCCGCGATCGCGCGCCCGGAGCTGATCACCGAGATCGCCGAGCGCTTCGGCCGGCAGGTGCTGGTGCTCTCGGCGGATGTGCGCCGGTGCACCGGCGGGGTGCGCACGGACTCGGGTTTCGAAGTGACCACGCACGGCGGCCGCACCTCCACCGGCATCGACGCGGTGGCCTGGGCGGCGACGGCGGCCGAGCTCGGCGCCGGGGAGATCCTGCTGAACTCGATGGACGCCGACGGCACCAAGGACGGCTACGACCTCGAGCTGATCCGGCTGGTGCGCGCGGAGGTCTCGATCCCGGTGATCGCCTCCGGCGGCGCCGGGCGGGTCGCGGACTTCGCCCCGGCCGTCGAGGCGGGCGCGGACGCCGTGCTGGCCGCTTCGGTCTTCCACTTCGGCGAGCTGTCCATCGGCGAGGTCAAGTCGGCCCTGCGCGAGGCCGGGCACCCGGTGCGCTGACGCCGCAGTCCCTGCCGGTGCCGACCGGCCGAGAGCGCCTCCCGAGGGCCCGCAGAGCGCTTCTGCGGGCCCTCGGCGTCCGCCTTGACGCCCTCGCGGACGACGACGTAGGGTGCGAAGGCTGTCGTCGTTCATAAGTCTGCAAGTTGTTCACAAGCATGAACGGGATGATCCATGCGCCTGCCGAAGATCACCGAGGTCGTCATCACCCCGGTGGCGGTGCTCGACCCGCCGCTGCTCAACGCCTCCGGCGTGCACCAGCCCTACCAGCTGCGGGCGATCATCGAACTGCACACGGACGCCGGGATCACCGGCCTGTCCGAGGCCTACGGCGACGACCCGACCCTGGCGAACCTGCGCAAGGCCGCGCCGGCGCTGGCCGGCCTGAGCGTCTCCGACGTCAACGGCCTGACGAACCGGGTGGCGCTGGCGCTGGGCGCGGTGACCCCGACCAACCTCACCGAGCTGGTCGGCCGGGTCTCCCGGGAGAAGACCGTCGCGCAGACCATCGGCGCGCTCGAAGTGGCCCTCTACGACGCGCAGGGCAAGGCGACCGGCCAGCGCGTGTGCGACCTGCTCGGCGGGGCCGTGCGCGAGGCGGTGCCCTACAGCGCGTACCTCTTCTACCGCTGGGCCACCCACCCCGAGGGCGCCACCGGCCCGGACTTCCCGGACGACGACTGGGGCGACGCGCTCGACCCCGAGGGCATCGTGCGCCAGGCCGAGCGGATGGTGGACACCTACGGCTTCGGCTCGCTCAAGCTCAAGGGCGGCGTGTTCGAGCCGGAGGCCGAGGCCGAGGCGATCGCCGCGCTGCGCGAGGCGTTCCCCGAGCACCCGCTGCGGCTCGACCCGAACGCGAACTGGTCCGTGGCCACCTCGAAGCGGATCGCGCCGCGGCTCGAGGGTCTGCTGGAATACCTCGAGGACCCGACCGCGGGCAACCCGGGCATGGCCGAGGTCGCCCGGGCCACCTCGCTCCCGCTGGCCACCAACATGTGCGTGACCGCGTTCGAGGAGATACCGGAGGCGGCCCGGCTCGAGTCGGTCTCCGTCGTGCTCTCCGACCACCACTACTGGGGCGGCTTCCGGGCCTCGCTCAAGCTCGCCGGGATCTGCGAGACCTTCGGCTGGGGCATGTCGATGCACTCGAACACGCACCTGGGCATCTCGCTGGCCGCCATGACGCACCTGGCCGCGGCCGTGCCGAACCTCACCTACGCCTGCGACACCCACTCGCCGTGGACCCGCGAGGACGTGATCCAGCCCGGCGCCCTGGTCTGGGACAAGGGCTCGCTGGCCGTGCCCGGCACCGAGGGCCTCGGCGTGGAACTCGACCGGGACGCGCTGGAGAAGCTGCACCGGCAGTACCTCGACTGCGGCATCCGCTTCCGTGACGACCTGTCCGCGATGCGGCTGAAGGACCCGTCCTGGGAGCGGCTGAACCCGCGGTTCTGACCGTCAGGGCCCTGCCGAAATCGGCTGCTCCTCAGTCCTCGTCGCTCGCCGGCATCCCCGGGTGGATGCCGGCGAGCGCTTCGTTGTTTAGCGCGTCCTTCGCCTCGGCGAGCTTGCGCAAGAGACCCAGCAGCTGCTCGCGCTCTTCGGCTTCAAGCGGCCGGCACGTGCGGACTTCCAGGTCGAGGGCGGCCTGCAACGCCTGGTCCAGCAACGCGGATCCGGCGCCGGTGAGTGTGACGGCGTAGGCGCGCCGGTCCGCCGGGTGCGGCCTGCGCTCGATCAGGCCCCTGCTTTCCAGGTCGTCGATGAGCGCGACCATGCGGTTCGGCGTGATCCGCAGCATCGCCCCGAGCGCGCGCTGCGAGTGCCCCTTCCGGTCGGCCAGCAGCCGTAGCAGCCCGAAATGACGCACCTCGAGACCGAGCCCGGCCAGCGCGTGGCCGAGTTCGCGGCCGACCTCGAAGCCGAGCCGGGAGAGCAGGAAGGCCACGCTCGGCGGTATCTCGCCGACCGCGACCGGCGGGTGGTGCGCTGTACGGGGCGGCGTCATGGGTGCTCCCGGCGGTCGGACTCACAGGATCGTCCCAGGTTGGGATCGTGTCCCCGGGTTTATAGTACCGGTGTGGAACGATTTGGACCGGGCGTGGCGCGGTCCGGGCGCACGCAGCGAGGTGATCGACATGGGCACAGAGAAGCCGCAGGTCACGACGGATCCGTGGGGTGAGGGCGACCCCCGCGGCCAGGCCGGCGGGGCGGGCATCCGCGCCTCGGACGCCGAACGCGAGGACGCTCTGCGCGTCCTGGCCGACCATTACGCCGACGGCCGGCTCGACCGGGCCGAATTCGACGAGCGCGCCGACGCGGCGTTCGCGGCACGTACCCGGGGCCAGCTGCGCGCGCTGTTCCGCGACCTGCCGCGGCCAGCTGCCGAGGCGGTCCGGAAGGGCGCGCGGGTCCCGCGCCCGGCCACCCGCCCGCCGGCCCCGCCGATCCTGATCCTCCCGCTGCTGCTGGCCCTGGGGATCGTGGCGGCGCTGCACGGAATCCCGCCGTTCCCGCTCATTCCGCTCTTCTTCCTGCTCGCCCGCCGGCAGCGGCGCTGGGATCGGAACTGATGACGGCTGACAGATATTGACATCTGTCATCTCCATGTCGCATCCTGGGATCAACGACCTTCAGGAGGCGACGATGATCACCACGCGTACGCTCGGAGCCGGTTCGGCCGCGGTGCCCTCGGGCGCGCTCGGCCTCGGCCTGATGGGCATGTCCGGGATGTACGGCCCCGCCGAGGAGTCCGAGTCCATCGCCACCATCGGCGCCGCCGTCGAAGCGGGCGTGGACCTGCTCGACACCGGCGACTTCTACGGCATGGGCCACAACGAGATGCTGCTCGGCCGGGCGCTCAGGGAGCTGAAGCTGGACCGGGACTCGGTGAAGATCTCGGTCAAGTTCGGCGCGCAGCGCGGCCCGGACGGCGGCTGGCTCGGCTACGACGCCCGGCCCGCGGCGGTCAAGACGGCGCTGGCCTACACCCTCACCCGGCTCGGCGTCGACCACATCGACATCTACCGCCCGGCCCGGCTCGACCCGGAGGTCCCGATCGAGGAGACCGTCGGCGCGATCAGCGAGCTGATCCAGGCCGGGTACGTCCGGCAGGTCGGCCTGTCCGAGGTCGGCGCCGAGACCATCCGCCGCGCCCACGCGGTGCACCCGATCACCGACCTGCAGATCGAGTACTCGCTGATCTCCCGCTCTCCGGAGGAGTCCATCCTGCCGACCACGCGGGAGCTCGGCATCGGCGTCACGGCGTACGGCGTGCTCTCCCGCGGCCTGATCAGCGGGCACTGGACGCCGGAGCGCTCCACCGGGCCCGGGGACTTCCGCGCCCACGCCCCGCGCTTCCAGGGTGAGAACCTCGCCCGCAACCTCGAGCTGGTCGAGGCCCTGCGCACGATCGCCGAGGGCAAGGGCGTCTCGGTGGCGCAGATCGCGATCGCCTGGGTGCTGGCTCAGGGCTCGGACATCGTGCCGCTGATCGGCGCGCGCCGGCGGGACCGGCTGACCGAGGCCCTCGGCGCGATCGAGGTCGAGCTCACCCCCGCGGACCTCGACGTGATCGAGAAGGCCGTGCCGAAGGGTGCCGCGGCCGGCGACCGTTACGCCACGCCGCAGATGGCCACGCTCGACAGCGAGCGCTGAGATGACCCCGGCGGCGCAGCCGCTCACGCGCGAGCAGATCCTCGCCGCGGCGAAGGACGCGCTGCGCCGCTACGGTCCGGCCAAGACGACCGTGGTCGACGTGGCGCAGATGCTCGGCGTCTCGCACGGCACGGTCTACCGCCACTTCCCGACCAAGGCGGCGCTGCGGGCCGCGGTGGTGCGCGAGGGGCTGGAGGCGGTGTCGCGGGATCTGGGCGTCATCGCGGACGAGCAGGGCCCGGCCGTCGACCGGCTGCGCCGCTGGCTGGGCGCGCTGGTGAGCCGGAAGCAGGGCTACGCCCGCGAGGACCCGGAGCTCTTCGAGACCTACCACCAGATCTCCTCGGCCGACCCCGGCGCGGTCCAGGAGCACGTCTCCGCCCTGGCCGAGCAGATCACCGCGATCCTGCGCGACGGCGTGGCCGCGGGCGAGGTCCGTGCGTCCGCGCTCGAGGCGGGTGGTAAGGCCGTGCTCGACGCCACGGCCCGGTTCCACAACCCGTCGCACGTGGCCGAATGGTCCTCGCCGGGAATCGACGAGGACTTCGCGGCGGTGTGGCGGCTGCTGGTGCTCGGGATCGAGCGGCCGCTGGGAGCTGATAGCTGACGGCCCGTCCGTCAGCCGGCCAGCGCCCGGACGGCTTCGAGATCCGCTGCGGAGGCCAGTCCCGCGTGGTACAGCCGCAGCTCCTCGGCCCCGGCCGAGCGCAGTTCGGCGACCCACGCTCCGAGGCCGTCGCGGTCCGAGCCCATGCCGGCGACGATGTTGACCGTCGCGGCGAGCGGCTGGGCAGTGGCCGACTTCGCCATCGCGTCGGCGTACGCACGGAGCTGCGTCAGCGCGTCCTGCGATCTGGCGCCGCCGCACTGCAGCACCGCGCCGAACGAGCCGTCCGGGACGCTGCCGGGGTTCGCGCCGACGGCCAGCGGGTCCGGGCTCGTGTGCAGCAGGATCGGCACGTCCGGGCGCACCTGCCGTGCCGCCGAGACCACCTCGACCTGGAACCTCGCCGCCGCCTGGATCCGCATGTAGCCGACGGTGTCCATCGTCCGCGCGTCCAACGCGGCTGACGCCGCGTCGCCCCGGAAGACCGGCTCGAGTGCGCCGCGCACTGATTCCCGCAGACCGTCGAGCCCGGCCGAGGTGTACCAGGCTTCGCACGCCGCGCAGAAGCACAGGTTCAGCAGGAACTTCGTGCCCTGATCGAAGGCGACGCCGCCGGTCTTGTCGTGCGCGTGCAGGTGGTCGTACCCGTACCAGCCGCAGGACTCGAGTTCGATCCCGTCGATGTCCGGCTGCGCCGCGACCTCAGCGGCCAGCAGCGCGCAGTATCCGCGCACCTCGGGGGAGTTCAGGCACAGCGCCCACGGGTACGGGTCGCCGAACGCGTTGACGACGGAGTGCTCCGGATGCAGGGTGCCGAGGCGCTGATTGTGCGTCAGGATCGTCCAGGCGTAGACCTTCAGCCCGGCCTCGCGCAGCCGTGGCGCCGCCTCGGTGAACGCACCGGCCGCCCAGCTCGCTTCGGCCGGCTGCAGCAGCGAGCCGCTCCAGTGCGCCGGATCCGGCCGATAGTAGAGCGCGGAGTGGCCGGCCGTGACCACCTTGCGTTGCGGATGGCGCGGCGAAAGCGCCCTGACCGTGTGATACGCGGCGGCCAGGGTGACCCGGTCCGCGCCGAGCCCGGCGATCCGGTCCGGGCACTGCGGGTCTCCCGCCACGTCCCAGGGATAGAGGTTGACGCCGAGCCCGGCTGCCGGACTCACTCCGCGGCCTCTCCGGCGCTGTCGGCGAGTGCGGCGAGGGCCTCGCGGGCCCGGTCGACCAGCGCCAGGGCCTCGGCGACGTGCTCGGCGGCGGGCTCGACCAGCGGTGCGCGCACCGGGCCGGCCTCGTGGCCGGCCGCCCGGGTCAGTGCCTTGACCAAAGAGACCGCGTAGCCGGGGCGCGCGTGGCGCAGCTCGACGTAGGGGCGGAAGAACACGTCAACCAGCCGGTCCACGGTCTTGCGCTCCCCGCGCTCGAGCGCGCCGTGGAAGGCGAGCGCCAGGTCCGGGGCGAAGCAGAACACTGCCGAGGAGTACAGCGGGACGCCGACCGCCCGGTACGCCTGCTGGGTCATCTCCGCGGTGGGCATCCCGTTGAAGTACTGGAAGTCCTCCGCGCCGCTCGCGCGCACCGCGCTGACCACCCGCAGCATCAGGTCCAGGTCGCCGCGTCCGTCCTTGAAGCCGACGATGTTGGACACTTGGGCGAGTTCGACCACGGTCTCCGGGGTGAACACCGTCGTGTCGCGCTGGTAGAGGATCAGGTCGAGGTCGGTCGCCGCGGCCAGCGCACTGTAGTGGCGCAGCAGTCCGTCCTGGCCGCCGTCCGCGCTGTACGGCGGCAGCACGAGCAGGCCGTCGGCGCCGGCGCGCTCGGCGGCGCGGGCGTAGTCCACCGCGAGGGCGGTGCCGTAGCCGCAGCCGCCGATGACCGGCACGCGGTGCTCGGCGGCGTCCGCGGCCTCGACCGCGACGCGCACGACCGTCTCGTACTCGGCCGGGGCGAGCGCGGGGAACTCGCCGGTGCCGCAGGCGGCGAACACGGCGCCGGGGCGCTGCTCGAGCCGGGCCGCGACGTGCGCGCGGTAGGCCTCGGGGACGAAGCGCCCGTCCTGGTCGAAGGCGGTGACGGGGAAGAAGAGCAGGCCGCCGAGGCGGCGGGGGCTGGCGGCACGGGGCGGCACGGAAGCGGGTCCCTTCGGCGGTGCGGGCAGACGGCGCGTTCACCATCATGAACATCGTCCAGTAATCTGAATCCACCGGCACCCTAGAACGGGAAAGATCGCCCGTCAAGGTGGGCGCGACCGCCCGGCGGCCCGGCCCGGCGCCGCGAAAATTTCGTCGGCGCGGGCAGCGCGCGCGCCGCCGCAGAGCGCCGCCACCTGGGATCACGGGAGGGCCGTCGAGCCGGGGGCGGTCCGCCGGTCCCCGGCACTCGGGTCCGCGGGCCTGCCGGCGCCGGCCGGCGACGAGCGGCGGCAGAAAGTTTCGGGCCGGAGCGCCGATCCGACCGACGTCACTATTCCGTATACTGAACACTGGTCGCACTTGTGAACATTTCGAGGCCCTGGCACGATGGCCTCGACGCGCGCGGGCGAGTGGCCCGCGCGGCTTGCGGAAGGGAACCCCATGGCATCCGACTCCCAGGCTCCCGCCGCGGTCAAATCGGCCGATCGCACCGTGGAGCTGCTGGAGCTGCTCTCGCGCACCGGTGAGCCGCTCACCCTCAGCGAGATCCAGCGCGAGCTGTCCTATCCCAAGTCCAGCCTGTTCGTGCTGCTGCGCACCCTGGTCGCGCGCGGCTGGGTGGAGACCGACCGGCGCGGCACCGGCTACTCCATCGGCGTCCGGGCCCTGCTCGTCGGCACTTCGTACCTGGACCGCGACCCGGTCATCCGGGCCGCCACCCGCGTGCTCGAGGAGCTGCGCGCCGAGGTCAACGAGACCGTGCACCTCGCCCGGCTCGACGCCGGCGACGTGGTCTACCTGGCCAGCCGCGAGTCCGCGCACCAGCTGCGGCTGACCTCCCGGGTCGGCCGCCGGCTGCCCGCGCACGCCACCTCGCTCGGCAAGGCGCTGCTCGCCGAGCACACCGACGACGAGGTCGACGCTCTGCTCCCGGAGCGGCTCGACCCCCTCACCCCGCACACCCTGACCAGCCGTCAGGCCCTGTTCGCCGATCTGGCCGAGACCCGCGAACGCGGCTACGCGGTCGAACGCGGCGAGAACACCGTCGGCCTCGGCTGCTTCGCCGTGGCGCTCGACTTCAAGAGCCCGGCCATCGACGCCATCAGCTGCTCCGTGCCCTCGGTGCGGCTCGACGACGCCGAGCACGCGGCCCAGGTGCTGGAGGCGATCGTCCGGCACGCCAAGGATCTGAGCGCGATCCTGCGCACCGGCTGAGCCGACTCGGAAGGAGAACCCTTGTCCACCATCCTGATCACCGGCGCCGCCGGCGGCGTGGGGACGCTGCTGCGGCCCCGGCTCGCCCGAACGGGCCGGATACTCCGGCTGCTCGACCTCGCCGAGCTCGTCCCGGCGGCGGGGGAGGAGGCCGTGCGCGCCTCGGTCACCGACCTCGACGCGATGATCGAGGCCTGCCAGGGCGTCGACGCGGTGGTCCACCTCGGCGGCCAGGCCACCGAGGCGCCGTGGCAGACCATCCTCGACGTCAACATCAACGGCACCTACACCGTCTTCGAGGCCGCCCGCCGGGCCGGGGTGCCGCGGGTGGTGTTCGCCTCCTCGAACCACGCGGTCGGCTACCACACTCCCGCCGACTACCCCGTGGCCGAGAACGTCACGCCGCTGCCGGACACCTATTACGGCGTCTCCAAGGTGGCCGGCGAGGGCCTCGGCGCGCTCTACGCGCACCGCTACGGCATGGACGTGATCTGCGTCCGGATCCTGTCCTGCTTCCCCGAGCCGACCAACCTGCGCGCCCTGTCCACCTGGCTCTCGCCGGACGACGCCGGGCGGCTGTTCGAGGCCTGCCTCGCCGCGGAGCGTCCCGGCTACCGCATCGTCTACGGCGTCTCCGCGAACACCCGCGGCGGCTGGGTCTCCCAGGCCGGCGCGCGCGAGCTCGGCTACGAGCCGCAGGACGACGCCGAGATCTTCGCCGACAAGCTCATCGCCGAGTTCGGCCCGCTCGACCCGCAGGACCCCGTGTTCGCCCACCTCGGCGGTCCGTTCTGCTTTCCCTCCCTCGACGCAGAGAATCTGTGAGGCACCCATGACCGTCGCGGACGAGATCATCCAGGGCTACGACCCGCGCACCGGCGAGCCCGCCGGGGAGCCGGTGCCCGCCACCGCTCCGAACGAGGTGGACCGGGCGGTGGCCCGGGCGCGTTCGGCCGCCGCCCCGTGGGCGCGGCTGGAGCGCGCGGTGGCCCTCGAGGCCGTCGCGGACGCCCTCGACGCGCACACCGACGAGCTGGTGGAGCTGGCAGACCGGGAGACCGCGCTCGGCGCCGCCCGGCTGACCGGCGAGGTGGCCCGCACCACCGGGCAGCTGCGGCTGTTCGCCGGGGTGCTGGGCGCCGGCGGGTATCAGGACACGGTGGTCGAGCGAGCCGACGGCGCCCGGCCGGACCTGCGCCGGATCAACCGGCCGATCGGGCCGGTCGCGGTGTTCGCCGCCTCCAACTTCCCCTTCGCCTTCTCCGTCGCCGGCGGCGACACCGCCTCCGCGCTTGCGGCCGGCTGCCCGGTGGTCGTCAAGGCGCACGAGGCGCACCCGCACACCTCGCTGCGCACGGCCGAGCTGGTCCGGCAGGCGCTGGCCGGGGCCGGGGCGCCGGAGGGCGTGTTCGAGATCGTCTTCGGCTTCGAGGCCGGGGTGCGGCTGGTGCGGCACCCGGACATCGCGGGCGTCGGCTTCACCGGCTCCACCCGCGGCGGCCTGGCGCTGGCCAAGCTGTGCGCCGAGCGGCCCGACCCGATCCCGTTCTACGGCGAGCTCGGCTCGGTCAACCCGGTCGTGGTGCTGCCGGGCGCGGTCGCCGCGCGCGGCACCGAGATCGCCAACGGCTACGCGGCCTCGCTCACCCTCGGCTCCGGCCAGTTCTGCACGAACCCGGGGATCATCTTCGTGCCCGAAGACCAGGAGCTGCTGGAAGCGGTGGCCGAGGCCATGTCCGGCACCGTCGGCGGGCCGATGCTGGCCGAGCGGATCCACTCCGGACTGGTGGCCGGCGCGCAGGAGCTGGCCGGGGTGCCGGGCGTGCGGCTGCTGGCCGAGGGCAAGCCGGGCACCGGGCCTTGGGCGCCGACCCCGGCCGTGTACACGGTGACCGCCGAGGACTTCCGGCAGCACGCCGAGGCGCTGCGCGAGGAGCACTTCGGTCCGGTCGGACTGGTCGTCACCTACCAGCCCGGCGGAGCGGACGACCCGCGCCGGCTGCTGGAGGGCGGCAGCCTCGGCGAGGGGCATCTGACCGCGACCGTCCACCTCGACGCCGAGGATGAGGGGGACGTGGAGGCGGCCCGGGAACTGCTGCCCGAGCTCGAGCAGATCGCCGGGCGCATCGTGTTCAACGGCTGGCCGACCGGCGTCGCGGTGACGCACGCCCAGCACCACGGCGGCCCCTACCCGGCCACCACCGCGCCCGCGCACACCTCGGTGGGCTCGGCCGCGATCCGGCGCTGGCTGGTGCCGGTGGTCTACCAGGACGCGCCGGCCGCGCTGCTGCCGACCGCCCTGAGCTGAGAACCTCGAGCCGAGTGCCCGTCAGGGATGCGCCCGCGCGTCCCTGACGGAGGTCCCGGGCCGACGCGGCCGCGGCTCAGAACCCCAGCGTGGCGCGCTGCAGCCGACCGACCGCGGTGTCGTCCCCGGACAGCTCCACCCGCGCGGCGTCCTTGCGGCCGAAGCAGAACAGCACCAGCTCCCCGACCGGCCCGGAGACGGTGACCATCAGCGGCGTGGCCGGCTTGGCCACCACCGTGAGCTGGTTCGGCGTGCGCACCAGCGTCACCCCGACCGGCACCTTGCGGAACATCAGCTTCACCCCGCTGCGCAGCCGGCGCCAGAGCTCGTCCTCGTGCTCCTGATCGAGCTTGCGCGGCTCCCAGTCCTGCGCCGCGCGGCGCACGTCCTCGTGGTGGACGAAGAACTCGAGCACGTTGGCCGCCTCGTCCACCGCGCCCACCCGGGTCGGGGACCAGGGCGGCGGGCCGGAGCGGAAGCGCTCGACCAGGCCCGGGTAGGGCAGCCGCTTCTTGCTGCGGTTCTGGACCCGCCTGGTCCAGCCGGCCAGCGGCTTGGCGACGATCCCGGCGGCGGCGTCCGGCCTGCCCTCGCGCAGCACCAGGTGCGCGACGAGGTCGTCGGTGCGCCACCCCGCGCACAGGGTCGGGGCGTCCGGCCCGATCGTCGCCAGAGTCTCGGCCAGGGCCTGCCGTTCCCGCGCTGCGAATCCGGTCATGCGCACAGAGTATCGGCAGGCGAGCGGCTGAGCCATCGTCCGATAACGTAAGGATCGCGCGGGGGGAATCTCCCTATACACCAGCGGCGTTGCTTGGCTAGTGTCGAAGAGCGTGTGTCCGTCGCCGGTGCCCGGCACCGCGCTCCACGCACCTGTCCGCGCGGCCGCGTCGCGCCTGCCACGAGGGGGATCCGCCATGTCACGCCCGTATCCGGCGAAAGCTTCGCCGACCCGCCGCGGATTGTGGGTGCTCGGGCTCGCGATCCGGACGGAGAAGCGGGTCTTCGCCGGCGCGCTGCTCGGCAGCGCGCTCTACGGGTCCATGACCGTCGGCGCGGCCTGGGCCGCGGGGTGGGCCACCAACCACGTCGTGCTCCCGGCCTTCTCCACGCGCCACACCCCGGCCGGGATGCTCGCGGCCGGCGGGCTGCTGATCGTGGGCGTGGCCGTGGCCAAGGTGCTCGGCATCTTCGGCCGCCGGCTGCTGGCTGGCGTGCTGCAGTTCCGGATGCAGGCGAGGTTCCGCCGCCGCGTCACCGCCGCGTACCTCCGGCTCCCGCTGAGCTGGCATCAGCAGCGGCCCACCGGACGGCTGCTGTCGAACGCCAACTCCGACGTGGAGATGTCGTTCATGCCGATCGCGCCGATGCCGATGTCCCTCGGCGTGGTGGTGATGCTGCTCATGGCCATCGTCGACATGTTCCTGACCAACTCGGTGCTCGCCCTCGTCGGAGTGCTGCTGTTCCCGGCGGTCATCGCCACCAACACGGTGTACGTCCGCTTCTCCGGACCCCGCTTCGCCCGCGCCCAGGAGCTGCGCGCGCACGTCGCGGAGGTCGCGCACGAGTCCTTCGACGGCGCGCTCGTGGTCAAGACGCTGGGCCGGGAGGCCGCGGAGACCGAGCGCTTCGCCGTGCGTGCCAACCACCTGCGTGACGCCAACATCGCGGCCGGTCGGGCCCGCAGCCTGTTCAGCCCGATCCTCGAGGCACTGCCGAACCTCGGCGTGCTCGCCGTGCTGCTGTTCGGCACCCAGCAGGTCGCGGCCGGCCACGCCCGGCCGGGCGACGTGGTCAACGTCGCGTACCTGATCACCCTGCTGGCCTTCCCGATCCAGGCCATCGGCTGGGTGCTCGGCGACCTGCCCCGGGCCGTGGTCGGCTACGAGCGGGTGGCCGCTGTGCTGGCCGCGCGGGACCACACCGACTACGGGACCGCGGCCACGAACGCCGCAGTGGGAGCCGCGGCCCTCGAGTTCGACCACGTCGACTTCGCCTACCCCGGCACCGAGCAGTCGCCGGTGCTGCGCTCGCTGACCGCGTCGGTCGCTCCGGGACGCACCGTCGCGCTGGTCGGCGCCACCGGCGCGGGCAAGTCGACGCTCGCCGCGCTGCTGGCCCGGCTGGCCGACCCGACCGGCGGCGAGATCCGCCTGGACGGCACCGTCCTCGCCGACTACGCCAAGGGCGAGGTCTCCGACGCGGTCGCGCTCGTCCCGCAGCAGACCTTCATCTTCGGCGACACCGTGCGCGCCAACGTGACTCTGGGCGCTGACATGTCCGACGACGCGGTGTGGGCCGCGCTGCGCACCGCGCAGGCGGAACGCTTCGTCAAGGCCCTGCCGGCCGGACTCGACACCGTCATCGGCGAGCGCGGCACGACGCTGTCCGGCGGCCAGCGCCAACGCCTCGCCCTGGCCCGCGCGCTGGCCCGCCGCCCCCGGCTGCTCGTGCTCGACGACTGCACCTCCGCGGTGGACCCGAGCGTGGAGGCGGCGATCCTCGACGGGCTGCGCGAGCAGGGCTCTTCCACCGGGCCCGGCGCCACGGTCGTGGTCATCGCCTACCGCAAGGCGACGGTCGCGCTCGCCGACGAAGTGCTCTTCCTCGAGAACGGCGCGATCAGCGCCCGCGGCACCCACGACGAGCTGCTCGCGGCCAGCCCCGGCTACCGCGAGCTGATCACCGCGTACGCCAAGGCCGCCGAGGAGGCTCAGTCCGCCGAGCCGGACGGATCCGCCGAGCCGCTCGAGACCGCGCAGCCCTACGCCCCGACCCAGGCCGAGGAGATCCCCGCATGACCGCCGTCGTGGAAGAGCTCGAGCAGGCCGCGGAGCCGGCCGCTCCCGAGACCCTGATCGTCGGCGAGGCCTCCGGCGGTCCGCTGCGGATCGTGCGCGCCGGCCTGCGGCTCTCGCCCGAGTTCACCCGGGGCATGGGCGTCACGATCCTGCTGGCGCTCGTCGCCACCACCGGGCGCATCGTCATCCCGGTCGCCGTGCAGCAGGCCATGGACAAGGGCTTCGGCGCGGCCTCCGGCAAGGTGGACGTCGCCGAGGTCGAACACATGGTGCTGATCGCGGCCTGCGCCGTGGTGGTCACCATGGTCTCGGCCACCGCGATGAGCCGGCGGCTCTACCGGGCCAGCGAGTCCGGCCTCGCCGGGCTGCGGATCAAGGCGTTCCGGCACGTGCACGACCTCTCCGTCGCGCACCAGCAGGCGGAACAGCGCGGCTCGCTGGTCTCCCGGGTGACCTCGGACGTCGACACCATCACCAACTTCATCCAGGAGGGCGGCCTCACCCTGGTGGTGAGCATCGCCCAGATGGGGCTGGCCACCATCGTCATGGCGGTCTACTCCTGGCAGCTGACCATCCTGATCTGGGTCTGCTTCCTGCCGCTGTTCGCCACCATGCGGATCGTGCAGAAGGCCACCGGCAAGCGCTACAGCGCGGTGCGCAAGGCCATCGGCAACATGCTCGGCGCGGTCAGCGAGACCCTGGTCGGCACCCCGGTCGTGCGCGCGTACGGCATCGAGGACCGGATGGCCGAGCGGATGAACGCCTCGATCGAGGACACCCGGGCCGCCCAGGTCCGGGCCCAGCGGATCGTCGTGACCACCTTCAGCGCCGGCGAGATCGCGGCCGGGCTCGCGAACGCGGGCGTGATCGTGGTCGGCACGCTCCTCGGCGTGGGCGGGCATCTGACCGCGGGTCAGCTCGTCGCCATGCTCTTCCTGGTCTCGCTGTTCATCACACCGGTGCAGTGGGGCGTCGAGGTGCTCAACGAGGCGCAGAACGCGATCTCGGGCTGGCGCCGGGTGATCGGCCTGCTCGAGGCGGTGCCGGACGTGCCGGATCCGGGCGCGGCGGGCGAGGACCTGCCGGCCGGGCCGCTGGACGTGCGCTTCGAGGGCGTGGCCTTCGCCTACCCGAGCGGTCCCCGGGTGCTGCACGAGGTGGACGCGGTGATCCCGGCGCGCTCGCGGATCGCGGTGGTGGGCGAGACCGGCTCGGGCAAGACCACCTTCGCCAAGCTGCTCACCCGGCTGATGGACCCGATCGAGGGCCGTGTGCTGATCGGCGGCGTCGACGCTAGGCGGATCCCGTTCGAGCAGCTGCGCCGCCGGGTGGTGATGGTCCCTCAGGACGGCTTCCTGTTCGAGGGCACCCTCGCCGACAACGTGCGTTACGGAGCTCCCGGCGCGGCCGACGCGGCGGTGGCCGCGGCGTTCGAGGCGCTCGGGCTCGGCGAGTGGCTGGCCGGCCAGCCGCAGGGCGTGGCCACCCAGGTCGGGCAGCGCGGCGAGTCCCTCTCGGCGGGCGAGCGGCAGCTGGTCGCGTTGGCCCGCGCGTACGTCGCGGATCCGGACCTGCTGCTGCTCGACGAGGCCACCTCGGCGGTCGACCCCGCGACCGAGCAGCGCATCGCCCGGGCGCTGGAGGCGCTCACCCGCGGCCGCACGACGGTCTCGATCGCGCACCGGCTCTCCACCGCGCAGTCGGCCGACGAAGTGTTCGTGTTCGACGCCGGCGAGCTGGCCGAGCGCGGCCCGCACCAGGAGCTGGTGGACCGCGGCGGCATCTACGCGGGGCTCTACGCCTCGTGGGCGCGCACGGCCGTGGGGCGGTAGCGGAGACTCAGCGCACTGTCTAGGGCCGGACAGGCCCTAAGCGACCTGATGCCAGGAGAGCGCCAGCCAGGCGACCCAGGCCAGCATGCCGGTGTTCAGCGCCAGCAGCGGGTACCACTGCCACCACCGCCGGGCCACCACGGCCAGCGCGATCAGCAGCGGGAAGAGCGCGGCCAGGTAGCGCGGCTCCGAGGTGAACAAGGGCGAGGTGATGCCGAGCCAGAACATCACCGCGGACCAGGCGGTATACGAGATCGGCAGCTTCAACAGGCAGGCGATCAGCCCCGCGAGCGCGATCAGGGCGCAGATCGCCGAGGTGAGCAGGATCTGGCCGCCATAGGGGTAGCCGCTCTGCGCGAGGTACTGGAACGTGCCGAGCGGGTTCTGCGCCACCGATCCCCGGTTGCCGCCGGTGACCTGCTGCGCGTACGGCAGGATCCAGTCGCCGAAGTGCAGCTGGCAGTACAGGAGGTAGCCGCCGAGACCGATCAGCGGGGCCGCGGCCTGCGCGAGCCCGCTGAGTATGCTCCGCGGCCGCCAGTCGCTGCGGTACGCCCGCCGGATCGCCTCGATCAGGCCGAACAGCGCCAGCACCACGCCGGTGGGCCGCGACACGCCGGCGAGCAGGCCCAGCGCCACCGCCCACCCCGGCCGGCCGCGCCGCACGGCCAGGAAGTAGCCCGCCGCGAGCACCCCGGCGAGCGGCTCGGTGTACCCCATGACCAGCACGAACGCTCCCGGCGCGAGCTGGCTGAGCCACGCCGCCCGGCGCGCCGTGCCCTCGTCTTCGGTCTCGGTGAGCGCGATCAGGTAGACCAGCGCGCCGAACAGCAGCGACATCGTCCAGCTGAAGGCGAACAGCACGAACGCGGTGGGCAGCCGGGTCACGACGGTCAGCCCGGCGGTGGCGAGCGAGGTCAGCGGGAAGAAGTGGGCCAGCCCGCCGGCGCCGGTCTGGTCGGTGAACACCGCTGTGCCGTGCGCCATCCCGTCGGCCTCGGCCAGATACCAGTGCGTGTCCCAGACGTAGAGCGGGCCGAGCACGTCGCCGGGGCTGATCTGCCGGCACACCAGCAGCACGACCAGGTGCGCGACCAGCCAGGCGGGCAGCGTCGCGAGCAGGCCCGCGCCGAGCCGACGGCTCGTCGCCGCGTGCCTGGTCATCGCCGCAGTCCTCCCACTCGTGCCGCCGCGTCCGGCCCGGTGGGTCCCGACGTGATCGTCCGAGCGCGACAATAGGGCACATGGATGAGACGACGCCCGTATCTCCGGCCTTGGACCCGGCGATTGCAGCGCAGTTGAGACGAAACACCCAGGGACTCCTCCCGGCGGTCGTGCAGCAGTACGACAGCGGCGAGGTCCTCATGCTGGCCTGGATGGACGACGAGGCGCTGCGCCGCACGCTGACCACCGGCCGGGCCACCTACTGGTCGCGCAGCCGCGCCGAATACTGGGTCAAGGGGGCGACTTCCGGCAACTTCCAGGCGGTCAAGTCGGTCTCCCTGGACTGCGACGGCGACACCGTGCTGGTCAAGGTCGACCAGTCCGGCCCGGCCTGCCACACCGGGACGCACACCTGTTTCGACGGCCGGGAGCTGCCGCTCGGCGAGGAGTGAGGCGGACGGCGGGCGAGGCGGGCGCACGCCGGCTTCGCCCGCTGGACACCGGTCTCGGCCCTTGCGCCCGGCTGCCAGAATGTCAGCCATGACGACCGGTGCGACCACACCAGACCTGTCCGCCTTCCGGGCCCTGGCCGGCTCCCGCCGGGTCATCCCGGTCACCCGCCGGTTCCTGGCCGACGGCGAGACCCCGGTGGGCCTGTACCGCAAGCTCGCGGCCGAGCGGCCCGGCACCTTCCTGCTCGAGTCCGCCGAGCACGGCGTCTGGTCGCGCTACTCCTTCGTCGGGGTGCGCAGCGAGCTCGCGCTGAGCGAGAAGGACGGCCGCGCCCGGTGGATCGGCACGCCGCCGACCGGGGCGCCGACCGAGGGCGCGCCGCTGGAGGTGCTGCGGGCCGCGCTCGAGCTGCTGCGCACCCCGCACGACCGGGACCGCGCCGACCTGCCGCCGCTCACCGGCGGGTTCGTCGGCTATCTCGGCTACGACACGGTCCGGCGGCTCGAGCGGGTCGGCGACCACGCCAAGGACGACCTGAACCTGCCCGAGCTGACCATGCTGCTCGCGGCCGACCTCGCGGTGCTCGACCACACCGACGGCACGGTGACCCTGATCGCCAACGCGATCAACCTCAACGGCACCCCGGACGGCGTGGACGCGGCGTACCAGGGTGCGGTGAAGCGGCTGGACGCGATGGCCGCCGATCTGGGCCGGCCGGACCGGCTGCCGCCGGCCACACTGCGGCTCGAGACGGCGCCCGAGTACACCGGGAACCGCACCGGCGAGGACTACCGGACCGCGGTGGACGCGGCGAAGGAGCAGATCCGCGCGGGCGAGGCCTTCCAGATCGTGCTCTCCCAGCGCTTCGAGATGGCCACCGACGCCAGCGCGCTGGACGTATACCGGGTGCTCCGGGCCACGAACCCGAGCCCTTACATGTACCTGTTCCGCTTCCCCGGCGCCGATGGCGCCGACGGCGCGGACACGGGCTTCGACGTCGTCGGCTCCTCGCCGGAGGCGCTGGTGAAGGTCGCCGACGGCGAGGCGATGCTGCACCCGATCGCCGGCACCCGTCCGCGCGGGGCCACCCCGGAGCAGGACGCGGCGCTGGGCGACGAGCTGCTGGCCGACCCGAAGGAGCGCGCCGAGCACCTGATGCTGGTCGACCTCGGCCGCAACGACCTGGGCCGGATCAGCGAGCCCGGCAGCGTGGACGTGCTCGAATTCATGGCGGTGGAGCGCTACAGCCACGTGATGCACCTGGTCTCCACCGTGGTCGGCCGGATCGCGCCGGAACGCACCGCGCTGGACGTGCTGCTCGCGGCGTTCCCGGCCGGCACCCTCTCCGGCGCGCCCAAGCCGCGCGCGCTGCAGATCATCGACGACCTCGAACCCACCCGCCGCGGCGTGTACGGGGG
The DNA here is from genome assembly GCF_000504285.1 of Actinospica robiniae DSM 44927. Lineage (NCBI taxonomy): Bacteria > Bacillati > Actinomycetota > Actinomycetes > Catenulisporales > Actinospicaceae > Actinospica > Actinospica robiniae. The sequence continues at coordinate 7,534,805 of NZ_KI632511.1, forward strand.
CTGCGTCGGCTACCTCGACTTCGCCGGGGACGCCGACACCGCGATCGCGATCCGCACGGCGCTGCTGCGCGACGGCGTCGCCTACGTGCAGGCGGGCGCGGGCGTCGTGGCCGACTCGGTGCCGGAGTCCGAGGACGCGGAGTGCCGCAACAAGGCGATGGCCGTGCTGCGCGCGGTCGCCGCGGCCGGGACGCTGCGGCCCGCGGCCTGAGCCGGCCGGGGAGCGGCCCCGCCCGCAGCGGCCGCGACCCGGTTTGCGAGGATGGTCGCATGGCATCAGCAGCACAGTCCGCGACCGGCGACGCCGCCTCCGCCCCGCCGGCCGGCGAGGCCGGCTCCGAGGACGCCGCGACGGTCACCGAGCAGGCCCCGGTGCGCCCGGCCCGGCGCGCCGCGCAGGCCAAGGCCACCGCGGCGCTGCTGGCCGCGCTCGGCGCCGGCGTGATCCTGCTGACCATCGGACGCGGCTGGGCGCACGGCGACGTCACCACGCCGATCACCTTCGGCGTCAGCGCGTCCGGCTCGCAGCTGACCAGCGCGCCCTACGCGCTCGGCCTGGCCGGGCTGGCCGGCTCGGTGGCGCTGCTGGCCGTGCGCAACCTCGGCCGCTACCTGGTCGGGGCGCTGCTCGCGCTGGCCGGGGCCGGCACCGTCTACGCGGTGGCCGACCGGCTGCACTCCCTCGACGCCGCGCTGCGCTCGTCGGCGGCGTCGCAGGGTCTCGGCTCGGACGCGGTGGTCAGCCACGTGCACAACAACGCGTGGCCGTACCTGACCATCGTCGGCGGCGTGCTGCTGTGCCTGGCCGGGATCTACACGCTCGCGCGCGGGCGCGGCTGGTCCGGGCTCGGCAACCGCTACGAGGCGCCGGCGGCCGCGGCCGCCGAGGGCGCGAAGCCCGCCGACCGCGCGGTGACGGCCCGTGACATCTGGGACGCGCAGGGTCGCGGAAACGACCTGACCTGACGTCATGTGTCCGCGTAGACACGGAACGTACGCGAGGCCGAGTGATCTGCGTCTCCTGGCCACCCCCCGATTTCGACCACGCAGCGTGATGCGGAACAATAGGGACAGCGCGTGAGCGCGGTCCTATCTTCCACTTGTAGGAGTTCAGCAACCATGTCGCAGGTGATCGAAGAGACTCAGGCGGAGAAGGGCTCCTCGCCCCTGGCGAAGGTCGCCGGCGCCGGCATGGCCATGATGGGCGCCTCGTCGCTGCCGACGATCGAGGAGCACCACATCGACCACGGGCACGCTCCGGCCCGCACCTGGGCCTGCCTCATCTCCGGTCTGGGCTGGCTCGCCGGCGGCGTCGCCTTCCCGTTCCACATCTGGTCCGTGGTCATCATCGGCGGCGTCCTGCAGATCATCGCCATCGTCGTCAACGTGGCCCTGAACGGCGCCGGCCTCGGCGCCAAGTCCAACAGCGACTGGGCCGCGGCCAAGGCCGAGGCGAAGGCCGCCCGCGTCGCCGCCTGACGCGGCGCCGAGCGAGGTCCGCGCCCTGCTCACGCCGCACGGCGGAGCGGGGCGCGTTTCGTGATGTGGATCTTGGCAGCGTGCACCGCGCCGGGCCGATAGCATGGCAGGGCAAGACGGCGCCGTGTGTGGGCGTGCCTATCGAGGGGACGGTACCAGGGTGAACGTGCTCGAGGAGATCATCGAGGGTGTCCGCGCCGACCTGGCTGAGCGCCAGGCCGTCACCCCGCTCGAGGAGCTCAAGTCCCGGGCCCGGACGCAGCCGTCCGCCAAGGACGGCGTCCGCGCCCTGCGCGGCGAGGGCGTCGCGGTGATCGCCGAGGTCAAGCGGTCGAGCCCGTCCAAGGGCGCGCTGGCCGCGATCGCCGACCCGGCCGCACTGGCGGCGGACTACGAGCTCGGCGGCGCCAGCGTCATCAGTGTGCTGACCGAGCAGCGCCGGTTCGGCGGCTCGCTGCAGGACCTCAAGGACGTGCGCGCCCGGGTGGACATCCCGGTGCTGCGCAAGGACTTCATCGTCTCCAGCTACCAGCTGTGGGAGGCCCGCGCCAACGGCGCCGACCTCGCCCTGCTCATCGTCGCCGCGCTCGGCCAGGACGCGCTGGTCTCGCTGATCGAGCGGGCCGAGTCGATCGGCCTGACCCCGCTGGTCGAGGTGCACTCCGAGGAGGAGATCGACCGGGCGCTGGACGCCGGCGCCAAGATCATCGGCGTCAACGCGCGCGACCTCAAGACCCTCCAGGTGGACCGGGACACCTTCGCCCGGCTGGCCCCCCGCATCCCCGACTCGGTGGTGCGCGTGGCCGAGTCCGGCGTGCGCGGCCCGCACGACCTGATCGCCTACGCCAACGCCGGCGCGGACGCCGTGCTGGTCGGCGAGTCCCTGGTCACCGGCCGGGACCCGCGCTCCTGCGTGGCCGACCTGGTCGCCGCCGGAGCCCACCCGGCCATGCGCCGCGGCCGCTGAGCCGGCGGATCGCCGGCAGGCACTAGGATCGCCCCGTGAGCACGTCGACCTCTCCCCGCGCCGCCGCCCGTCGGCGGCCGTGGTGGCGCCACGCGCCGGCGGGTCGCCGATGGCGGGCCGCGGCCGCGTAGCCGCCCTCGTCCAGGGTGTCGCGCGGCAGCCCGCTGCCCGGTTCACGCATGGCGATTCCTGAGGAGCTCGCAGTCCGATGACGGACGATTCCACCTTTTCCGACGCCTTCTTCGCGGCGTCGTACGCGCACGTCTCACCCCAGCCCGATCCTGCCGGACACTACGGTGACCCGATGGTCGGCCCGCGCGGCAAGATCGGCGGCCGGTTCATGCCGGAGGCGCTGATGGCCGCCTTGGCCGAGCTGACCGAGGCCTACCACAAGTCCAAGAACGACCCCGAGTTCCAGGCCGAGCTCACCCACCTCCTGCGCAGCTACGCCAACCGGCCCTCGCTGCTCTCCGAGGCGCACCGGCTCTCCGAGCACGCGGGCGCGCGGATCCTGCTCAAGCGCGAGGACCTGAACCACACCGGCTCGCACAAGATCAACAACGTCCTCGGCCAGGCCCTGCTGACCAAGCGGATGGGCAAGCGCCGGGTCATCGCCGAGACCGGCGCCGGCCAGCACGGCGTGGCCTCGGCCACCGCCGCCGCCCTGTTCGACCTCGAGTGCGTGGTCTACATGGGCGAGGAGGACACCGAGCGCCAGGCCCTGAACGTGGCCCGGATGCGCATGCTCGGCGCCGAGGTGGTGCCGGTGGCCGCCGGCTCGCGCACGCTCAAGGACGCCATCAACGAGGCGATCCGGGACTGGGTCACCAACGTCGAGCACACCAACTACCTGTTCGGCACCGCCGCGGGCCCGCACCCGTTCCCCTCGATGGTGCGCGACTTCGCCCGCATCATCGGGGTCGAGGCGCGCGCCCAGATCCTCGAGCTCACCGGCGCGCTGCCGGACGCGGTGGCCGCGTGCGTCGGCGGCGGCTCCAACGCCATCGGCGCCTTCCACGCGTTCGTCCCGGACGAGGACGTGCGCCTCTACGGCTTCGAGGCCGGCGGCTCCGGCCTGGAGACCGGCCTGCACGCCGCCTCCATCACCGGCGGCGCGCTCGGCGTGCTGCACGGGGCCCGCACCTACATCCTGCAGGACGAGTTCGGCCAGACCCTGCCCAGCCACTCCATCTCGGCCGGCCTGGACTACCCCGGCGTCGGTCCCGAGCACGCCTACCTGCACGACACCGGCCGGGCCGTCTACGAGCCGGTCACCGACGCCGAGGCGATGGAGGCGTTCCGCCTGCTGTGCCGCACCGAGGGCATCATCCCGGCGATCGAGTCCGCGCACGCCGTGGCCGGCGCCCTGCGCATCGCCCCCAAGCTGCGCGAGGAGCTCGGCCGCGAGCCGGTCATCCTGGTCAACCTGTCCGGCCGCGGCGACAAGGACATGCACACCGCCGCTGCCTACTTCAGCGACGAAGTCGCCCTCGACAAGCACAGTGGCACGGAGGCCTGAACCGTGAGCAAGCTCTCTGATGTGCTGGCCGCGGCCAAGGCCGAGGACCGCGCGGCGCTGATCGGCTACCTGCCGGCCGGCTACCCCTCGGTGGACGGCTCGATCGCGGCCCTGCGCGCCATGATCGAGGGCGGCGTCGACATCGTCGAGGTCGGATTGCCGTATTCGGACCCGCAGATGGACGGCCCGGTGATCCAGAAGGCCGTGCAGGCCGCGCTCGACGCCGGGGTGACCACCCTGGACGTGCTGCGCGTGGTCGAGGGCGCGGCCGCCACCGGCGCGCCGACCCTGGTGATGAGCTACTGGAACCCGATCGAGCGCTTCGGCGTGGACCGCTTCGCCGCCGAGCTGAGCGCGGCCGGGGGAGCGGGCACCATCCTGCCCGACCTGATCCCGGAGGAGGCGGACGAGTGGATCGCCGCCGCCGACGCGCACGGGCTCGACCGGGTCTTCCTGGTCGCCCAGACCTCCACCTCGGAGCGGATCGCGCTGACCACGGACGTGTGCCGGGGCTTCGTCTACGCCGCCTCGCTGATGGGCGTCACCGGCACCCGGGAGGCCGTGAGCGGCTCGGCCAAGGACCTGGTCGCGCGCACCCGCGAGCAGACCGGCCTGCCGGTCTGCGTCGGCCTCGGCGTCTCCAACGGCGTCCAGGCGGCCGAGGTGGCCGCGTTCGCGGACGGGGTGATCGTCGGCTCGGCCTTCGTGCGCCGGCTGATCGAGGCGCCGGACGAGGCGGCCGGTCTGGCCGGGGTGCGCGCGCTGGCCGAGGAGCTGGCCGAGGCTGTCAGGAAGGGCCGACGGTGAGATACGGTTTGTGCGACATTCGCGTCTGACCGCGCGAAGCCGCACCACCGTAGCCGACGAGGGCATCCGAGAAGGGAACACGCCATGGCGACCAAGGGCGCTGTGACCGGCAACAACACCGACAACGGGCGCCGGGTCGAGGACGAGGCCGCGCCCCCGTCCTGGCTGGACGCCAACGGGCGGTGGATCTCGCTGGTCGCGCGCGTGCTGCTCGGCGTGATGTGGGTGTACTACGCGGCGCCGAAGCTGGCCACGCCGACCCAGAACGTGGCCGACGTGCGCAACTACCACATCCTGCCCGGCGGCCTGATCACGCCGTTCGCCTACGCGCAGCCCTACCTGGAGCTCGCCCTCGGCCTGCTGCTGATCATCGGCCTCGGCACCCGCCTGGTGGCCGCTCTGTCCGGGCTTCTGCTGCTGGTCTACATCGGCGCGATCATCTCGCTCGGCGCCCGCGGCATCCACATCAACTGCGGCTGCGGCGGCACCGGCGGCGTGGTCTCGGCCGGCCAGACCCGCTACACCCTGGACGTGCTGCGCGACGTGGTCTTCCTGATCCCGGCGCTCTGGCTGCTCTGGCGGCCCAAGTCGCGCTTCTCCGCCGACGAGGCGCTGCTGCCGTAGCCGCTCGTCCGCCCGCGTGAACCGCGAAGCCCCCGTCCGCCGGACGGGGGCTTCGCCGTTCTCACCCACCGCGTGTCGATCATCACGCAAAGAGACGCTGCGGCACGATAAGGAGTCATGTCACCGCAGGGCAAGGACGACAAGCGCTCGGCCAAGGGGCGCGAACGGGCTGCCGCCGCCTACGCCGCGGAGCAGGCCAAGGCGCGCCGGAAGCGGCAGTTCCTGATCGGCGGGATCGTCGTTCTGGTCATCGCGGTCGCCGTCGGCATCGGTATCGCGGTGCAGCACAACAGCAGCCAGAACTCCTCGGCCGCCGCCAACGGCCCGCTCGTCTTCCCCACCGGCACCGTCGCGAACGGGCTGGCCGTGCCCTACGGCACCGACCAGAACGCCAAGGTGACGCTGACCGTCTACGAGGACTTCCGCTGCCCGTTCTGCAAGGAGGCCGAGTCGATGTTCGGCCCGATCTACACCGCCCAGGCGAAGGCCGGGAAGATCAAGGTGCAGTTCCACATCGTCAACCTGATCGACCGCAACGACGGCGGCACCGGCTCGATCGAGTCCGGCAGCGCGGCCGGCTGCGCGCAGGACGTCGGCAATGAAAAGTTCAAGGGCTACCACGACGTCCTCTTCGCCAACCAGCCGCCCGAGACCGACGACGCCTACGCCTCCGCCGACACCCTGATCTCGCTGGCCAAGCAGGTCTCCGGCCTCGACACCTCGGCCTTCCAGACCTGCGTGAAGTCCGGGAAGTACCAGCCCTGGGTGGTGAAGAACTACGACGCCCTCTCCAGCGCGGAGGGCGGCAACGTCTCCACGCCCGACTACCTGATCAACGGCCAGCCGTTCGAACTCACCTCGCAGCCCGCCGCGACCCAGGAGAAGAACTTCACCGCCGCGCTCGATCGGGCCGTCGCCGCCGCGGGGTGAGCAGCGTCAAGGTCACAAGCGGGTCACGCCTTGCCGAGAATTCTCCGAGAAGGCGCACTCGCCCTCCCGCGACGCCCCGCCGCGAGCATAGGATTCCCAGGCGGGCGTCACCGGGGCACGGCGGTGCGCGCCCGGACCTCGAGGGCGTCGGGTCCGCCGAGGCGTTGCTGACGACGAGCGGAGCGAGCGAGCACGCGATGAGCAGGGCGAATCGAATCGGCAAAGAGCTGGCGCGGCAGCGGGCCGCCCTCGTGCGGGCCGAGCTGGCGCGGCGTGAAGCGCGCAACCGGCGCACCGCGGTCTACGGGTCCTCGCTCGGCGTGGTCCTGCTCGCGATCGTCTTGAGCATCGTCGTCACCGGGGCGATCCAGCCCTCCGGTGCGCCGTCGGCCCCGACCAAGACCGTGGCCGACACCAGCGGCGGGATCACCAGCGCCGACGGCATGGCCATACCGATCGGCGACTCCGGCGCCCCGGTCAAGGTGACCGTCTACGAAGACGTCCGCTGCTCCGACTGCGGCGCGTTCGAGAGCCAGTACCAGAGTGCTTACAAGGCCCTGGTCAAGGCCGGCACGGTGCAGGTGCTGGTGCACCTGGTCGACCTGATCGACAACAGCGACGGCGGCTCCGGCTCGCTGGCCGGCGGCAACGCCATGGCCTGCGCCCAGAACGCCGGCTACTTCGAGGCCTACCACGACCTCCTCTTCGCCCATCAGCCCGCGTCCGAGTCCACGGACACCTTCAGCTCCACCAGCACCCTGATCGGCTACGCGAAGCAGGTGTCCGGCCTGGACAGCCCGACCTTCGAGTCCTGCGTCAAGTCCGGCAAGTACGACGGCTGGATCAAGCAGAACTACCGCGACCTCGAGCAGGTCGTCGGCGTCGCGAACGCGGCGACCCCGACCCTGATGGCCAACGGGACCAAGCTGACGCTCTCCACCCCGGCCGCCTTCACCACGCAGATGCAGCAGCTGGCCGCCAAGGCGTCCGCGGCCGCGTCGGCTCCGGCCTCGGGCACCGCGGCGGCCTCGTCCACCGCGTCGCCGCCCGCGTCCCCGTCCACCGCCCCCACCTCCTCGGCGAGCGCCTCCGCCTCGTCGTCGCCCAGCGCCTCGTAAGCCGGAACCGGAACCATGAACTCCACCACGCTGGCCTATCTGCCCAGCCCGTCCACGGCCGGGCTCCAGATCGGACCGCTGCCCGTCCGCTTCTACGCCCTGTGCATCATCGCCGGGATCGCCATCGCGGTGATCCTCGGCGAACGGCGCTGGCGGGCCAAGGGCGGCGAACCGCACATCATCACCGACATCGCGATCTGGGCCGTGCCGTTCGGCCTGATCGGCGGGCGGCTCTACCACGTGGTGACCGACCCGGAGCTCTACTTCGAGCACGGCGAGGACTGGGTCCGGGTCTTCTACGTCTGGGACGGCGGCCTCGGCATCTGGGGCGCGATCGCCCTGGGCGGCCTCGGCGCCTGGATCGGCGCGCGCCGCCGCGGGGTGCGGATGCCGGCCTACGCCGACGCGGTGGCGCCCGGCATCGTGCTGGCCCAGGCCATGGGCCGGTGGGGCAACTGGTTCAACAACGAGCTCTACGGCGACCCGACCAGCAAGCCGTGGGGCCTGACCATCCACTGCATGAGCCAGGACGGCATCCGCCAGGCCGTGGCCTGCCCGGGGAGCACCTCGACCGTGCTCGGCCACTTCCAGCCCACCTTCCTCTACGAGGTGATCTGGGACGTGCTGGTGTGCGTGCTGCTGCTGTGGGCGGACCGCCGCTTCAGCATCGGGCACGGCCGGCTGTTCGCGCTGTACGTCATGGGCTACACCGCGGGCCGCGGCTGGATCGAGCACCTGCGCAGCGACTACGCGCACGCGTTCCTGGGCCTGCGCGTCAACGACTGGGCGTCCATCGTCTGCTTCAGCGCCGCGCTGGCCTACTTCCTGATCTCGCGGCGGCTGCGTCCGGGCAAGGAGAGCCGCGAGGAGCTGTACTGGCCGTATTTCAAGCCGTATGCCCCGGAGGGCGGCGCGCGAGCCGACGACCGAGAGGACGAGGGCGAGGCCGCTTCCGAGGACGTGTCCAGCGGTGGACGACGCCCTGAGAACGACGCGGACCGAGACCCGCAGGAGCGTGCGCTGAGCGCCGAGTCCGCCGAGGACGACGACGCCGAGGCCGTCGACGGGGCGAAGCACGAGGAGCACGCGTAAAAAGAACGCCAAGTGCGCCGGGCCGCAATCCGCCCGCGTACGCATTCCCGCAGGCAGGCCGCTTCCGTTCAGGAGGCGGCCTGCCTGCGTTCACGTGGTTGTGACATGCGTCATAAGCCGGAAGAGTGAAAGCGGCGCAACCCGGGGAAAACACGCTGTAGCGCATGAGCACCGCAGGTCAACGACTCGACGTCCGAATAGCGAGACGAAAGCCTCTCTCATTACGGAATCCGCACCCATCGTGTAACGTTCGATTCCACCGCGGCAGGGCCAGAGTCGTCCCTCGTGCGCGCACACTTCACGTTGCGGCCCCAAGACGACACGGAGGACCCGGTGTATTCATCGTCCCCCCAAGCCCCAGGTGCTCTCTGGCGCGCTATACCCGCGGCACAGGGCCTTTACGACCCGCGCGCCGAACGGGATGCCTGCGGTGTCGCTTTCGTCGCCACCCTGACCGGCGAGCCGAGCCACCAGATCGTCGAGCAGGCGCTGACCGCCCTGCGCAACCTCGAGCACCGCGGCGCCTCCGGCGCCGAGGCCGACTCGGGCGACGGAGCCGGCATCCTGGTCCAGATCCCGGACGCCTTCCTGCGCGAGCAGGTCCCGTTCGAGCTGCCCGCCCGCGGATCCTACGCCGCCGGACTCGCCTTCATCCCGGACGACGACGAGTCCGAGGCCGCCGCCCGCTCCGCCGTCGCGGTCATCGCCGCCGAGGAGGGCCTCGAGGTCCTCGGCTGGCGCGAGGTGCCCGTCACCCCCGAGCTGCTCGGCGCGACCGCGCGCGCGGTCATGCCGCGCTTCCGCCAGCTGTTCGTGGCCGGCGCCGAGGGCGAGCGCGACCTCGACCTCGACCGGCTCGCCTTCGTCCTGCGCAAGCGGGTCGAGCACAGCACCGAGACCTACTTCCCGTCGCTCTCGGCGCGCACCATCGTCTACAAGGGCATGCTCACCACCGGACAGCTCGAGCCGTTCTTCCCCGACCTGTCCGACCGGGCCTTCGCCAGCGCCATCGCGCTGATCCACTCGCGCTTCTCCACCAACACCTTCCCGGCGTGGCCGCTCGCCCACCCGTACCGCTTCATCGCGCACAACGGCGAGATCAACACCGTCCAGGGCAACAAGAACTGGATGCGGGCCCGCGAGTCCCAGCTGGCCACCGACGTGATCCGCGGCCCGCTCGAGCGGGTCTTCCCGATCGTCACGCCGTCCGGCTCCGACTCCGCCAGCTTCGACGAGGTCCTCGAGCTGCTGCACCTGGCCGGGCGCTCGCTGCCGCACGCCGTGCTGATGATGGTCCCCGAGGCGTGGGAGAACCACACCGAGATGGCCGCGAGCCGTCGCGCCTTCTACCAGTACCACTCCTGCAAGATGGAGCCCTGGGACGGCCCGGCCTCGATCACCTTCACCGACGGCACCCTCATCGGCGCCGTGCTCGACCGCAACGGCCTGCGCCCGTCGCGCTACTGGGTCACCGAGGACGGCCTCGTCGTGCTGGCCTCCGAGGTCGGCGTGCTCGACATCGACCAGGCCAAGGTCGTGCGCAAGGGCCGGCTCCAGCCCGGCCGTATGTTCCTGGTCGACACCGCGCAGCACCGCATCGTCGAGGACGACGAGATCAAGTCCTCGCTCGCGGCCGAGGTGCCCTACCAGGACTGGCTGCACGCCGGTCTGATCCACCTCGAGCAGCTGCCCGAGCGCGAGCACATCGTGCACACCCACGCCTCCGTGGTGCGCCGCCAGCAGACCTTCGGCTACACCGAGGAGGAGCTGCGCGTCCTGCTCGCCCCGATGGCCAAGAGCGGGTACGAGCCGATCGGCTCCATGGGCTCGGACACCCCGCTGGCCGTGCTCTCGCGCCGCCCGCGGCTCCTGTTCGACTACTTCACGCAGCTGTTCGCGCAGGTCACCAACCCGCCGCTGGACGCCATCCGGGAGGAGCTGGTCACCTCCCTGGGCACCACCATCGGTCCCGAGGACAACCTGCTCGACACCACCCCGGCCTCGTGCCGCCAGGTGGAGCTGCCGTTCCCGGTGATCGACAACGACGAGCTGGCCAAGCTCATCCACATCAACGCGGACGGCGACCTGCCCGGCCTCAAGGCCGTCACCGTCTCCGGCCTCTACCGCGCCGCCGGCGGCGGCACCGCCCTGCGCGACCGGCTGGCCGAGATCAACGCCGAGGTCACCGCCGCCATCGAGGACGGCGCGCGGATCATCGTGCTCTCCGACCGGCACTCCGACGCCGAGCAGGCCCCGATCCCGTCGCTGCTGCTCACCTCGTCGGTGCACCACCACATGATCCGGGAGAAGACCCGCACGCACACCTCGCTGCTCGTCGAGGCGGGCGACGTGCGCGAGGTGCACCACGTCGCGCTGCTGATCGGCTTCGGCGCCGCCGCGGTCAACCCGTACCTGGCCATGGAGACGGTCGAGGACCTCGCCAACGCCGGCACGTTCGTCGCCGTGCCCTCCGACAAGGCCATCAAGAACCTGATCAAGGCGCTGGGCAAGGGCGTGCTCAAGGTGATGTCCAAGATGGGCATCTCCACCGTCGCCTCCTACCGCGGCGCCCAGGTCTTCGAGGCCGTCGGCCTGAGCCGTGAGCTGACCGATACCTACTTCACCGGCGTCGTCTCCAAGCTCGGCGGCATCGGCCTGGACGAGATCGCGGCCGAGGTGGCCGCCCGGCACGCCCGCGCCTACCCGCGCGGGGTCAACCGCGCCTCGCACCGCCGCCTCGAGACCGGCGGCGAGTACCAGTGGCGGCGCGAGGGCGAGCCGCACCTGTTCGACCCGGAGACCGTCTTCCGGCTCCAGCACTCCACCCGGCAGCGCCGCTACGACATCTTCAAGCAGTACACCTCCCGGGTGAACGAGCAGTCCGAGCGGCTGATGACGCTGCGCGGCCTGTTCGCCTTCGCCGAGGGCGGCCGCGCCCCGATCCCGATCGACGAGGTCGAGCCGGTCAGCGAGATCGTCAAGCGCTTCTCCACCGGCGCGATGTCCTACGGGTCCATCTCGCTCGAGGCGCACCAGACCCTCGCCATCGCGATGAACTCCATCGGCGCCAAGTCCAACACCGGCGAGGGCGGCGAGGACCCCGAGCGCCTGCACGACCCGCAGCGCCGCTCGGCGATCAAGCAGGTCGCCTCCGGCCGCTTCGGCGTCACCTCGGAGTACCTGACCAACGCCGACGACCTGCAGATCAAGATGGCCCAGGGCGCCAAGCCCGGCGAGGGCGGCCAGCTGCCCGGCAACAAGGTCTACCCGTGGGTCGCGCGCACCCGGCACTCCACGCCGGGCGTCGGCCTCATCTCGCCGCCGCCGCACCACGACATCTACTCCATCGAGGACCTCGCCCAGCTCATCCACGACCTGAAGAACGCCAACCCCTCGGCCCGCGTGCACGTCAAGCTGGTCTCCGAGGTCGGCGTCGGCACGGTCGCGGCGGGCGTGTCCAAGGCGCACGCCGACGTGGTGCTCATCTCCGGCCACGACGGCGGCACCGGCGCCGCCCCGCTCACCTCGCTCAAGCACGCGGGCGGCCCCTGGGAGCTCGGCCTCGCCGAGACCCAGCAGACGCTGCTGCTCAACGGCCTGCGCGAGCGGATCGTGGTGCAGACCGACGGCCAGCTCAAGACCGGCCGCGACGTCGTCATCGCCGCGCTGCTCGGCGCCGAGGAGTTCGGCTTCGCCACCGCGCCGCTGGTCGTCTCCGGCTGCGTCATGATGCGCGTGTGCCACCTCGACACCTGCCCCGTCGGCGTGGCCACCCAGAACCCGGAGCTGCGCGCCCGCTTCTCCGGCAAGCCCGAGTTCGTGGTGACCTTCTTCGAGTACATCGCCGAGGAGGTCCGGGAGCTGCTCGCCCAGCTCGGCTTCCGCACCCTGCAGGAGGCGGTCGGCCGGGTCGAGCACCTGGACACCGCCAAGGCGGTCGAGCACTGGAAGGCGGCCGGCCTCGACCTGGCCCCCGTCTTCCACCTGCCCGAACTGCCCGAGGGAGCCGCCCGCCACCGCACCACGGTCCAGGACCACGGGCTGGCCAAGGCGCTCGACAACCAGCTGATCGACCTGGCCCACGACGCCCTCGAGGACGGCACCCCGGTCCGCGCGGCGCTGGCGGTGCGCAACGTCAACCGCACCGTCGGCACCATGCTCGGCCACGAGGTGACCAAGCGGTACGGCGGCGCCGGCCTGGCCGACGACACCATCGACATCACCCTGACCGGCTCGGCCGGCCAGTCGCTCGGCGCCTTCCTCCCGCGCGGCATCACGCTGCGCCTCGAAGGCGACGCGAACGACTACGTGGGCAAGGGCCTGTCCGGCGGCCGGATCATCGTGCGCCCGCCGCGCGAGTCCGGGTTCGACGCCTCCCGCAACATCATCGCGGGCAACGTCGTCGGCTACGGCGCGACCGGCGGCGAGATCTACCTGTCCGGAACCGTCGGCGAGCGCTTCGCCGTGCGCAACTCCGGCGCCACCCTGGTCGTCGAGGGCGTGGGCGACCACGCGCTGGAGTACATGACCGGCGGACGCGTTGTCATCCTCGGCGAGCACGGCCGCAACGTCGCCGCGGGCATGTCCGGAGGCATCGCGTACGTGCTCGACCTCAAGGTCGCCCGGGTCAACCCCCAACTCGTCAACGTCGAGGCGCTCGACGCGGATGACCGCGCGTTCCTGCACGAGACCGTCAAGCGCCACTTCGAAGAGACCGGTTCCCAGGCCGCCGCCGTCCTGCTGGCCGATTGGGCGGGTTCGATCGCCCGCTTCGCGAAGATCATGCCCACCGATTACAAGCAGGTACTCGGCACTCGGGCCGCCGCGCAGCGCGCGGGTCTGAGCGAGCAGGAGACCCTCGAGAAGATCATGGAGGCCGCACATGGCTGACCCGCGCGGATTCCTGACCACCCCGGTCCAGCACCCCGAGCGACGCCCGGTCGATCAGCGGGTCAAGGACTGGAAAGAGGTCTACCCGCAGCGCGCCCTGCTCCCGATCATCCAGAAGCAGGCCGGCCGCTGCATGGACTGCGGCATCCCGTTCTGCCACAACGGCTGCCCGCTCGGCAACCTGATCCCCGAGTGGAACGACCTGGTCTGGCGGGACGACTGGGCCGAGGCGATCGAGCGCCTGCACGCGACCAACAACTTCCCGGAGTTCACCGGGCGGCTGTGCCCGGCGCCGTGTGAGACCGCCTGCGTGCTCGGCATCAACCAGCCCGCGGTCACCATCAAGAACGTCGAAGTCGCCATCATCGACAAGGCCTGGGACGCCGGGCTGGTCAAGCCGCAGGAGATCGAGCGGCACAGCGGCAAGACCGTCGCCGTGATCGGCTCCGGCCCCGCGGGCCTGGCCGCCGCCCAGCAGCTGACCCGGGCCGGCCACACCGTGGCCGTGTACGAGCGCGCCGACCGCATCGGCGGCCTGCTGCGCTACGGCATCCCCGAGTTCAAGATGGAGAAGCGGCACCTGAACCGGCGGATCGAGCAGATGCGGGCGGAGGGCACCAAGTTCCGCACCGGCGTCGCCGTCGGCCAGGACATCCTGGCCTCGCAGCTGCGCGACCGCTACGACGCGCTCGTGCTCGCCGTGGGCGCCACCAAGGCCCGCGACCTGCCGGTCACCGGCCGCGAGCTCGACGGCGTGCACCAGGCGATGGAGTACCTGCCGCTGTCGAACAAGTCCTCCGAGGGCGACTTCGTCACCCCGCCGATCACGGCGAAGGACAAGCACGTCATCGTCATCGGCGGCGGCGACACCGGCGCGGACTGCCTCGGCACCGCCACCCGGCAGGGCGCGCTCTCGGTCACCCAGCTCGAGATCATGCCCAAGCCGCCGAACGAGCGCCCGGACGGCCAGCCCTGGCCGACCTACCCGATGACCTACCGCGTCTCCTCCGCACACGAGGAGAACGGAGAGCGGGTCTACGCGGTCAGCACCACCGAGTTCGTCGGCGACGAGGGCGGGCACGTCAGGGCCCTGCGGCTGACCGAGGTCAAGCTCGAGGGCGGCCGGTTCCAGCCGGTCCCCGGCTCCGAGCGCGAGCTGCCGGCCGACCTGGTGCTGCTCGCCATGGGCTTCACCGGCCCCGAGCAGGACAACGGCCTGGTCGCCCAGCTCGGCCTCGACCTCGACGAGCGCGGCAACATCAAGCGCGACGGCGAGTACCGGACCAACGTCGAGAACGTCTTCGTCGCCGGAGACGCCGGCCGCGGCCAGTCGCTGATCGTCTGGGCCATCGCCGAGGGCCGCTCCGCCGCGGCCGCGGTCGACCGGTACCTGGCCGCGAGCTCCACGCTCCCGGCCTCGGTCGAGCCGACCACCCGTCAGCTGACGGTCTGAACGCGGACGCCGCATCGCCGGCCGCCGTCGGGAGCCCCCGGCGGCGGCCGTCCGCCGTCCGCCCCCGCCGCGGCATGGTTCTTTCACGCTCCGGAGTTTGATTCTTCCTCAGTTGTACACCCGAGCGTCAGGGGCGGCTTCCGGTGAAGTCGCCCCTGACTGATGTGGTTAGGATTGCGGTGGAGACCGGCCTCGGTGGTGCGCGCACCGGAGCCGGAGCGGAATGACTCGTTCGGACATAGTTACTTGTGGGTAAGGGATAGGGTCGCTGATATGCGTCGCGCGAAGATCGTCTGTACACTCGGCCCCTCGGCCGCCTCTTTCGAGCAGCTCTCGGCCCTAGTCGCCGCCGGCCTCGACATCGCCAGGCTCAACCTGTCTCACGGCTCCTACGCCGAGCACGAGGAGCGTTACTTCAACGTGCGCAAGGCCGCCGACCAGGCCGGCCGCGCCGTGGGCGTGCTCGTCGACCTGCAGGGCCCGAAGATCCGCCTCGGCACCTTCGCCGAAGGCCCGATCCTGCTCGAGCGCGGCGACGAGTTCACCATCACCGCCGAGGACGTGCCGGGGGACCAGAAGATCTGCTCCACCACGTACAAGGGCCTGCCCGGCGACTGCCACCCGGGCGACCGGATCCTGATCGACGACGGCCGGGTCGCGCTCGACGTGATCGAGGTCGAGGGACCGCGGGTCAAGTGCCGCACCGTCGAGGGCGGCAAGCTGTCGAACAACAAGGGGATCAACCTCCCCGGCGTCGCCGTCTCGGTGCCGGCGATGAGCGAGAAGGACATCGCCGACCTGCGCTGGGCGCTCGGCGAGAACGACGTGAACCTGCGCGCGGACATGATCGCGCTCTCGTTCGTGCGCAGCGCCAAGGACATCGAGGACGTCCACGCGGTGATGGACGAGATCGGCGTGCGCCTGCCGGTCATCGCCAAGGTGGAGAAGCCGCAGGCGGTGGACAACCTCGACGAGATCGTGGACGCCTTCGACGCCATCATGGTCGCCCGCGGCGACCTCGGCGTGGAGATGCCGCTCGAGCAGGTGCCGCTGGTGCAGAAGAAGCTCGTCACCATGTGCCGCCGCAACGCCAAGCCGGTCATCGTGGCGACCCAGATGCTCGACTCGATGATCACCGCCAGCCGGCCCACCCGGGCCGAGGCGAGCGACGTGGCCAACGCGGTCTTCGACGGCGCCGACGCGGTGATGCTCTCGGCGGAGACCTCCGTCGGCGACTACCCGGTCGAGACGGTCCAGACCATGGCCCGGATCATCTGCGCGGTCGAGGAGGAGGTGCTGGCCAAGGGTCTGCCGCAGGCGATCTCCAAGCCCCGCACCAAGGGCGGCGCCGTGGCCCGCGCCGCCGCCGAGCTCGGCGACTACCTCAGCGCCAGCTATCTGGTCGCGTTCACCAAGAGCGGCGACACCGCCCGCCGGCTCGCCCGCTACCGCTCGCCGATCCCCGTCCTCGCCTTCAGCCCGGACTCGGTCGTGCGCTCGCAGCTGGCGCTGAGCTGGGGCGTGGAGACCTTCATCGGCGAGGAGGTCGGCTCCACCGACGAGATGGTGATCCAGGTCGACCACGCGCTGCTCGAGCTCGGCCGGTGCAAGCCTGGTGAGCTGATCATCATCACCGCCGGCTCCCCGCCCGGGATCCCCGGCTCCACCAACGCCGTGCGGGTGCACCGCATCGGCGACGCCGTGGGCGGTGCCGCCCCGGCCTACCGCACCAAGGCCTGACGCGGTCGCGCTTCCCCGAGCGGGGGCCGGCCGCTCGGCTTCCGGCCCGGCAGCGCGGAAGCGGCGGCGCCCGGGCCGGGCCGGGCGGAGAGGCAAAGATGGCCATTCACTCGAAACGAGGAATGACCATCTTGTCTGACGTCGGTGCGGGGTGCGGGATTCGAACCCGCACGCCCTTTCGGGCAGATGGGTTTGAGCCATCAGCGTCTGCCATTCCGCCAACCCCGCGCAAGGCTTGCCGAGCATACCGCATCCCGGACCTGCGGTGCGCGGGACATCGGCCGTCCACTAGGCTGGGAACCGACGACAATCATGACCGTCCGCACTGCGGCGGACACAGGGAAAGGCGAGCCGAGATGACCGCCGAGGACAGCAACCAGCCGCGTAAGCGCGTAGTGATCGCCGAGGACGAGGCGCTGATCCGGATGGACCTGGCCGAGATGCTGGCCGAGGAGGGCTACGACGTCGTCGGTCAGGCGGGCGACGGCGAGCAGGCCGTGAAGCTGGCCGAGGAGCTCAAGCCGGACCTGGTCATCCTGGACGTGAAGATGCCCGTACTGGACGGGATCTCCGCCGCCGAGCGGATCGGCGAGGCCAAGATCGCGCCGGTGCTGATGCTCACCGCGTTCTCCCAGCGCGAACTGGTCGAGCGGGCCCGCGACGCCGGCGCCATGGCCTACCTGGTCAAGCCGTTCTCCAAGGCCGACCTGGTGCCGGCGATCGAGATGGCCACCTCCCGGTACGAGGAGCTGCGCGCGCTGGAGAACGAGGTGGCCGACCTCCAGCAGCGCTTCGAGACCCGCAAGCTCGTGGACCGGGCCAAGGGCCTGCTCCAGGCCCAGCTCGGCATGACCGAGCCGGCCGCGTTCCGCTGGATCCAGAAGACCTCGATGGACCGCCGGCTGACCATGCGCGAGGTGGCCCAGGCCGTCGTCGACGGCACCACGCCCCCCTCGGCCCAGTAGCGGCCGCGCGAACGGGCCGTCGGTGCCAGAGCACTGACGCTCGCGTCGCAGCACTCTTCTTCTCTAGGCCCCCGCCGGCCGTCTCCCCGCACCAGTTGCGGCGAGACGGCCGGTTTTCGCCATATGAGGGACCGGTCGTGCCCTGATGGGGGTTTCCCGAACAGGCAGGGCAATGACGGAAATGCGTCCCGGGGTGCCCTTTAAGTCCCCGGGAGCTGACGGGCCGTGAGCTCCGGCCGGGCGTCCGGATTGCGGTCGAAAGCCCGTCTCGCCGGACTCCAGACTTGGGCCGATCTTGGTTGACATACGGTCAAAAGCTGTTATGACCTGCATGGATACCGGACTTCAGGTGAGTAGAGGGGTTTACCAAATCGCAGCGTGGACACCCTTCTCACGAGGCATACATGTCTCTAACATGAGCCAACGCATCAACAGCGTGCAACGTTGTCTTTTCCCACCTGTCGCCAGAAGCGAGTGAAGGATTCTGCATGGCAACTGAGACAGCTTCGACCACAGTCGGAGCCAGCAATCATCTGAAGCGCAACGTAGGCATGATCGGCCTGCTCTGGGCTTCAGAGACCTCGATCATCGGTTCAGGATGGCTCAAGGGCGCGGAGCGCGCGCTGGTGACCGCGGGCCCTGCCGCGATCATCGCGTGGGGCATCGGCTCCGTGGCCATCATCATCCTCGCGCTCGTGCACGCGGAGCTCGGCGGCATGTTCCCGGTCGCGGGCGGGTCGGCGCGGTTCGCGCACTACGCCTTCGGCGGAGCGGCGGGCGCGTCGTTCGGCTGGTTCGCCTGGCTGCAGGCGGCCTCGGTGGCTCCGATCGAGGTCGAGGCCACGCTGAGCTACACGGGCCATTACGGGTTCGCCGCGAACTGGACCACGGCGAGTGGGACCCTGCACGGCTGGGGCTATGTGGTCGCGATCGCCATGATGGCGGTCTTCGTCGCGATGAACTTCATCGGTATCAAGGCGCTGGCCCAGGTCAGCAACGCGATCACCTGGTGGAAGATCGCCGTCCCGCTGGCGACCATCCTCATCGTTGCGGTCACCCACTTCCACGCCTCCAACTTCTCGGCCGGCGAGGGCTTCATGCCCCACGGCATCGAGGGCGTGTTCGGCGCCGTCTCCGGCAGCGGCATCATCTTCTCGCTGCTCGGCTTCGAGCAGGCGATCCAGCTCGGCGGCGAGTCGTCGAACCCGAAGCGGGACATCCCGCGGGCGACCATCTACTCGATCCTGATCGGCGCCGCGATCTACATCCTGCTGCAGATCTTCTTCATCGGCGCGATTCCGGCGGCCAACATCCCGCACCTGTGGTCCGACCTGAACTTCCCGGGCATCTCCGGCCCGTGGGCGGGTCTGACGACGCTGGTGGGCCTGGGCTGGCTGGCCAAGGTGCTGTTCTTCGACGCGGTGGTCTCGCCTTTCGGCACCGGTGTCATCTACACCACCGCGACCTCCCGCTACTCGATCGCGATGGATAAGAACGGCTACTGGCCGCGCGGCACCGGCAAGCTGAACAAGGCCGGCATCCCGTGGGTGGGCCTGGTCATGGCGTTCGTCGTCGGCTGCGCCTGCTTCATCAACTATTCGAACTGGAACAACTTCGTCGGCTTCATCACCTCCGCCAGCGTCCTGATGTACGCGGGCGCGCCGTTGGCGTTCGGCGTGTTCCGGACCAAGCTCCCAGACTGGGAGCGTCCGTACCGCCTGTTCGGCGGCTCGGTGATGGCGCCGCTCGCCTTCGTGGTGGCGAACCTGGTCATCTTCTGGTCCGGCTGGAGCACGCTCGAGGGCCTCGGCATCGCGATCGTCCTGGGCTACGCGGTGATCCTGGTCACCCAGGTGTTCAAGCTGAACTCCACGCCGCTCATCCTGGACCTGCGAGCCGCTTCCTGGCTGCCGGTGTACCTGCTCGGCATGGGCGTGCTCTGCTGGGCGAGCGACTTCGGACCGGGGCACAGCTTCCTGTTCCACACTCCGCCGCTACACAGCTGGTGGTCGGACATCCTGGCCGTGACGGTCTTCAGCGTGGTCATCTACTTCTGGGCCCAGGCCGTCGCGCTCCCGGTGGACAAGCTCCGCGCGGCGATCGAGACCACCTCGGTGGAGGAGCTTCCCGCGCACTGAGGTCAGGCTGAGTTCCGGTTCTGACAACGCATGACCCGCGGGGCCCCGGCAGCACAGTGTTGCCGGGGTCCCGCTCTGTGTACACGAACCCCTTCCGCTCCGGGCGTTTCCGTGATAGAAACGCGCCCGAGTTGTCGTGTTTGCCGTGGAGATCGCGCTCCGCGGGCCGAGCGAGGACGGGGAGGTCGATGCAGCTTCCGGATACGTCGTACTGGTCTGGCCACAGGGTGTTGGCTTTGGCGGAGCAGTACGAGCAGGAGGGCAGGCTCGAAGAGTGCTTCGAGCTCTACCGACGGGCGGCGCACCTGGTGGCGACGACGTTGCCTGCGGATCGGGCTGCGGCCCTGATCGGACGGATGATGGCGGCGGGGGCGGTGGTGGCCGCGGAGCAGGTGTTCCACGAGATCGTGGAGACCTGCGGTCCGCACCCCTCGTCGACCGCTTACACGGCGAGCGCGCTGATGGACGCCGGATCGCCCGAGCTGGCGTACTACTTCCTGGACGCCGTGCTGGCCAAGTACCAGAGCTCTGAGGGCGAGCTGGAGTCGCTGGCCGCGTACCTCAACGCGGGGCGACGCTCCGAGTTGGCGGTGTACGCGTTCACGGCGGCGGCGCGCAACAAGCCGGTCTCGACCGTGCTGCGCTACAGCGCGGTGCTGCGCAAACGCGGGCATTCGCGCTCGGCCGTGGACCTGCTGGTCTCGGTGGTGGCGGGGCGCCCGGACGACGTGGGCACCATGGTCGGCGCGCTGCGCAAGGGCGGCCGGGAGCGCGAGGTCGAGGCGGTGCTGGTGGGGTTGGCGACGGGCGCGAGCGACGAGGCGTGCGCGGCGCTGCTGGACTGCCTGGCCAAGGACGGCACGGACGCCGACGTCAGCGTTCTGATCGGTCTCTTCTCCAATCGGCCGTTCGCCTCGATGGCCGCGATCGCGAGCACCGTGGACTCGCCGGAGGCGGCCACGATGCTGGTGCCGGCGCTGCTCGCGGCGCCGCGGGAGCAGCAGGCCGCTTACTTCACCGCGGAGCAGGCGCAGCTCTCCTCATCCCAGCGGGGGAGGCTCGCCTCGCTGCTGGTGGCCTCGGCCCCGGACGAGTGCCCGGAGGCGCTGCTCTCCTGGTACGCCGCCTGGGCGGATCCGACCGGGGTGGTGTGGCTGGTGGAGCAGCTCGAGCGGGCCCGGATCCCGCTGGACCAGGTGCTGGCCGCGGCGGCCGGCCGGCGGGACTTCGCCAGCCTGCAGGAGGCGCTGCACCGCCTGGGCTCGCATCAGCTCTCTTACCGGCTGGCCGGGCTGCGCTCCGAATTCGGGCTCTGAGTCCGTGCGGACGGCCCCGGGAGGCGGATCCGGGGCCGGCTCATCCGCGCGGGGGAGACCGCGCGGATGACTCATGCCGCGGGGTGAGCCGGGGAAATCGATCTCGGCGGCGATCCGGCGAGGGGGGTGGCGGCGGCATCGTGGTGGGCGTAGGGATACGCCGATGGGGAGGACACCATGACTGCGATTCGCTTCGCCGCGAACGAGATCCTGCACGGCCGCCGGGAGCCGGAGGTCCGGCTGCTGGCCGGGTGCGCGCTGGCCCTGGTGCCGTGGATCGCGGTGCTGGCCGTGACCCTGCCCGCGCACACGGTGGCGCGCAACTGGTCGCTGGCCTGGTCCGGCTTCGACGTGCTGCTGGCGACGATGCTGGCCGGCACGGCCTGGCTGCGCCGGCGCGGGGACGCGCGGGTGGGAGCGCTGGCGGGCGCCAGCGCGGCGATGCTGGTGGCCGACGCCTGGTTCGACACCTCCACCTCCGCCAAGGGCTGGGACAGCGCGACGGCCGTGGTCAGCGCGGTGTTCATCGAGCTGCCGCTGGCGGCGATCTGCGCGCGGATGGCGCTGCGGGCCGGCCGCTGAGGCCCGGAAACGGGTGGCGGCCCCCCGGCGCCGGGTATGTAGGATGTGCCGGACTCTGTCGGCGGTTACGCCCATCGCGTCTACGCTGGCGGCAGGGACCGGTGCGCGGCGCCGGGCGGGATCGAGTGGGAGGCGCGGGGATGACTCGGCGGGCCTGGATTTTGTTCGCGACGATGTCGGTGATCTGGGGTGTCCCCTACCTGTTGATCAAGGTGGTGATGGACGCCGGGCTGACGCCGGGATTCCTGGTGTTCGGCCGGACCGCCATCGGCGCGCTGCTGCTGCTCCCGGTGGCGCTGCGCCGCGGGGTGATCCGGCCGGCGCTGGCGCACTGGCGGATGGTGCTGGCGTTCGCCGCGATCGAGATAGCCGTGCCCTGGTATCTGCTCAACTCGGCGGAGGAGCGGCTCAGCAGCAGCCTGGTGGCGCTGCTGATCGCGATGGTGCCGCTGGTGGGGACGGTCGTCGCCTGGCGGCTGGGGGATCGCACGGTGTTCTCGCCCGTGCGCTTGATCGGGCTGGCGGTCGGACTCGGCGGGGTGGGCGCCGTGGTCGGGTTGAATCTGACCGCGGGTGGGACGCCGGTGTGGGCGCTCGGCGCGGTGTGCGTCACCTGTGTGGGATACGCGATCGCGCCGATGATCGCGGACCGCAAGCTCAGCTCGGTTCCGTCGCTCGGCGTGGTGACAGTGTCGCTGACCGCGGTCGCCTTGGTGTACCTGCCGTTCGCGATCCTTCAGGCCCCGTCGCATCTGCCGCGGTGGAACGTGCTCGGCTCGATCGTGGCGCTCGGCGTGGTGTGCACGGCGACGGCGTTCGTGTGCTTCTTCGCCCTGATCGCCGAGGCCGGTTCGGTGCGCGCGACGGTGATCACGTACGTCAATCCGGCGGTGGCGCTGCTGGCCGGTGTGGCCGTGCTCGGCGAGCCGGTCACCGGCGGGATCGCCATCGGCTTCCCGCTGGTGCTGGTCGGCAGCTACCTGGCCACCCGGGCCACGCCGTCGAAGTCCGCCGACGCTACCGAAGCGCCGATCGCGCCCGCACCGGAACTGACCCTGAGCGAGGGCGCGGGCGCCTGACCGATCCGCGTCGCGTTACCTCTTGTCGCGGATCAGACACGTGATACGCGAAGTGCACACCCGCTTGCCGTGCTCATCGGTGATGGCCACCTCGTAGGTCGCGGTGCCGCGGCCGAGATGCAGCGGCGTCGCCGTGCCGGTGACGAGGCCGGAGACGGCCGCGCGGTGGTGGGTGGCGTTGATGTCGACGCCGACGACGAGCCGGCCGGGACCGGCGTGCAGCGCGGCGCCGATGGAGCCGAGGGTTTCGGCGAGGGCGACCGAGGCGCCGCCGTGCAGCAGCCCGAGGGGCTGCCGGTTGCCTTCCACCGGCATCGTCGCCACCAGGCGCTGGGCATCGAGTTCCTTGAACTCGATGCCGAGTTTCTCCGCGAGCTGGCCGCCGTCCCGGTAGACATCCCCGAAGATGCCCTCGAATCCGACGGGGACGGAAGGGGAGGACGCGTCGGTCATGCGATTCCTTTCGGCGGTTACGGCTGTCGGGCCCGTTCGTGTCGGTGCCTGCGCCTAGGATTCAAGCATGGCGACTAGCGCGAAGCCCGCGGGGGCCGAGAACGGACACGGAACCAGTGCGAAGAAACTGCTTCTGATCGACGGGCATTCCATGGCCTTCCGGGCGTTCTACGCCCTGCCCGCGGAGAAGTTCACCATCGCCGGCGGGGACCAGTCGACGAACGCGGTCTACGGCTTCACCGCGATGCTGGTCAACGTCGTGCGCGACGAGAAGCCGACGCACCTGGCCGTGTGCTTCGACGTCTCGCGCGCCGCGCTGGAGCGCACCGCGCTGTTTCCCGAGTACAAGGCGCAGCGCGCGGCGCCGCCGGAGCCGTTCCGCGGCCAGATCGACCTGATCGCGGATCTGATGGGCGCGCTGCGGGTGCCGGTCTTCCGCAAGGAGGGCTCGGAGGCGGACGACCTGATCGCGACGCTGACCACGCAGGCGGAGGCGGACGGGTTCCAGGTCGCCATCGTCTCCGGCGACCGGGACACCCTGCAGCTGGTCACCGACCAGGTCACCGTCCTCTACCCGCGCAAGGGCGTGCAGGACCTGACCAGGTTCACCCCGGCCGCGGTGCAGGAGAAGTACGAGCTGACCCCGCGGCAGTACCCGGACTTCGCGGCGCTGCGCGGGGATCCGTCGGACAACCTGCCCTCGGTGCCGGGGGTGGGGGAGAAGACCGCGGCGAAGTGGATCCGCGAGCACGGCAGCCTCGAGGCGTTGCTGGAGAACGTGGACGAGATCAAGGGCAAGGTCGGCGAGAGCCTGCGCGCGAACGTGGACGCGGTGCGGCTCAACCGGCGGCTGACCGAGCTGGACCGCCGGGTGGAGCTGGACCGCGGCCCGGGCGAGCTGGAGCGCTCCGCCGGGGACGCGGAGGCGGTGGACCGGCTCTTCGAGACCCTGCAGTTCCGGGTGCTGCGGCCGCGGGTGGCCGAGGTGTTCGGCCTGGACGGCGAGGCCGCGCCGGACGAAGCCGAGAGCGTCCCGCCGATCGAGGTGGACGGGCGGGTGCTCGGCACCGGCGAGGTCGCGGCCTGGCTGGCCGAGCACGCGAGCGGCACCGAGCTGCTGGGCATCGCGCTGACCGGCCGGTGGGGCCGCGGCGGCGGAGACGTGACGGCGCTGGCCATAGCGACCGCGTCGGGGCCGGCGGCCTGGGTGAACCCGACCGAGCTCGACCCGTCGGACGAGCAGGCCCTGCGCGGCTACCTCGGCGACGCGGCGAAGCCCAAGGCGCTGCACGACGCGAAGGGCCCGCTGCTGGCGCTGGACGCGCGCGGGCTGACCTTGGCCGGGCTGGCCGCGGACACCGCGCTGGCCGGGTACCTGGTGAATCCGGGGCAGCGCGGGGTGGAGCTGGCCGACCTGGCCCGGCAGTACCTGCACCAGGAGCTGGCCACGGCCCAGGAGGAGTCCGGGCAGCTCTCCCTCGACTCGCTGGCCGAGCCCGAGGGCGCGGCGGGCGCGCAGCAGCTGATGGCCGAGGCGCGGGCGATCGTGGACCTCGCGCCGGTGCTGCTGGCGAAGCTGGCCGAGGCGGGCACCGGCCGGCTGTTCGAGGAGGTGGAGCTGCCGTTGGTGGGCCTGCTGGAGCGGATGGAGCGGCGCGGCATCGCGGCCGGGCGGGACTACCTCGGCGAGCTCGAGGGGATGTTCGCCGCGGACGTGAAGCACTCGGTGGAGGAGGCGCACTCGGCGGTCGGCTCGCAGTTCAACCTCGGCTCGCCGAAGCAGCTGCAGGAGGTGCTCTTCGAGCAGTTGGGCCTGCCCACCAAGGGGATCAAGAAGACCAAGACCGGCTACACCACCGACGCGGACGCGCTGCAGTCGCTGGTGGGCAAGGCGACCGACGCCCGGCAGAGCGCCGCGCTGCTCGCGATCCTGCGGCACCGGGACGTGAGCAAGCTGCGCAGCACGGTCGAGGGCCTGATCAAGACGGTGGCCGAGGACAGCCGGATCCACTCGACCTTCAATCAGATGATCGCGGCCACCGGCCGCCTGTCCTCCACCGACCCGAACCTGCAGAACATCCCGGTGCGCACCGAGGAGGGCCGGCGCATCCGCAAGGCCTTCATCGCCGGCGAGGGCTACGACATGCTGATGACGGCCGACTACAGCCAGATCGAGATGCGGATCATGGCCCACCTGTCCGGAGACGAGGCGCTGATCGAGGCGTTCAACTCCGGTGAGGACCTGCACAGCTCGGTCGCCGCGCGGGTGTTCGGGGTGGAGCCGAAGCAGGTGGACGCGGAGCTGCGGCGCCGGGTCAAGGCGGTCTCCTACGGCCTGGCCTACGGGCAGTCGGCCTACGGCCTGTCCCAGGGTCTGGGGATCTCGAACGTCGAGGCCACCAAGATCATGGAGGGCTATTTCGCCCGCTTCGGCGGGGTGCGCGACTACCTGCGCGCGGTGGTGGACGAGGCGCGTCAGACGGGGTACACCGAGACCCTGCTCGGGCGGCGGCGCTACTTCCCCGACCTGACGTCGACGAACGTGCCGCGGCGTCAGATGGCCGAGCGGATGGCGCTGAACGCGCCGATCCAGGGTTCCGCCGCCGACATCATCAAGGTGGCTATGCTCAGAGTGGAGCGGGCCCTGACCGAGGCCGGGCTGCGCTCCCGCCTGCTGCTGCAGGTGCACGACGAACTCGTCCTGGAACTCGACGCGAAGGAGCAGCGGGAGGTCGAGGAACTGGTGCGCCGGGAGATGGCCGGCGCCTACGAGCTCAGGGTGCCGCTCGACGTCTCGGTCGGCGTGGGCGCGGACTGGCGGGAGGCGGGTCACTGAGCGCGCGCGGCCGAACACCGCACCGACCTGGCGTGACGTCCCGTTCGCGGCGGTTGTCACAGGTCTGTCACCGCCTTGTGTCCACCTTGCCGGGCAGCGATAAGGTGGCGGGGCACACCGACCAGAAGCAGGTGGACCCATGAGCATTACGGAAGCGCCCGCGCCGGCGCACCAGGGCACCACGCCCATGTCCAAGGAGCAGCGCGAGCAGTTCGAGCGCGACGGCTACCTTGTCATCCCGGGCGCGCTGAGCGCGGCCGAGGTGCAGCATTACACCGAAGTCATCGACCGGGTCTACGCGGCCGAGCAGGAGGCGCAGCGGCTCTCGCCCGAGGGCGCGATGCACATCTTGTCCGCGGTGCACCGCTGCCCCGAGGTGGCGCCCCTGGTGGACCACCCCGCGACCTTCCCGCTGGTCTGGTCGATCCTCGGCTGGAATGTGCACATCTACCACTCGCACCTCGACGTACACCCGCCGATCCGGGTGCCCAAGCCGTACCGGTTCGAGTGGCACCAGGACGGCGGCCGGCAGAACCGCGAGCTCGAGACCGACCCGCGGCCGCGGCTGTCGGTGAAGCTGGCGTACTGGCTCTCCGACGTCTCGGTCGAGGGCCGCGGCAACTTCAAGGTCGTGCCCGGCAGCCACCTGCAGAACTGGATAGAGGGTCCGCCGCGCCGCGACGTGGAGTGGCCCGAGCCCCCCGGCGCGGTCGAGGTGTGCGCCAACCCGGGCGACGCGGTCTTCTTCGACCGCCGGATCTGGCACACCCGGACGAACAACTACTCGGACGTGACCCGCAAGGCGATGTTCTTCGCCTACACCCTGCGCTGGATCGCGATCCGCGACGAGGTCGCCGCGGTGCAGGCCTCGCCCGAGTTCGACTCCTTCACCCCGGTCCAGCGCCAGCTGCTCGGCGAGTCGCTGCACCAGCCGCGGTTCGAGCACACCTACGGCGACCACCAGTGGGGCCACTACCCGGAGACCACTCCGCTGCACGGCTTCCTGAAGGAGAACGGCCTGCTCGACCCGGCCCACCCGCCGCTCAAGCCGTAGTGCTGTTTCAACCGAGATGCTGTTTCAACCCATGGCGCCGTTTCAACCGAGGTGCCGAGCCGGGTAGCCGGACAGACGCGAAAAACGGCCGCCCCCGACGCATCGTCGGGGGCGGCCGTTCGGCGTTCGATCAGGACCGCAGCGCCGCGCCGGTCGCGGCGGCGACCTGCTCCTCGGTGACGCCCGGGGCGAGCTCGCGCAGGACGAGGCCCTCGGGTTCGATGTCGATGACGGCCAGATCGGTGATGATCCGGTGCACCACCCGCCGGCCGGTCAGCGGCAGGGAGCAGGACTCGACGATCTTCGGGGTGCCGTCCTTCGCCGTGTGCTCCATCAGCACGATGACCCGCTTGGCGCCGTGGACCAGGTCCATCGCGCCGCCCATGCCCTTGACCATCTTGCCCGGGATCATCCAGTTGGCCAGGTCGCCGTCCTGCGAGACCTGCATCGCGCCGAGCACGGCCACGTCGATCTTCCCGCCGCGGATCATCGCGAACGAGGCGGCCGAGTCGAACAGCGCGGCGCCGGGCAGCAGGGTGACCGTCTCCTTGCCGGCGTTGATCAGATCCGCGTCCTCGTCCCCGGCGTAGGGGTACGGGCCGGTGCCGAGGATGCCGTTCTCCGACTGGAGCACGA
Source organism: Actinospica robiniae DSM 44927 (assembly GCF_000504285.1). Lineage (NCBI taxonomy): Bacteria > Bacillati > Actinomycetota > Actinomycetes > Catenulisporales > Actinospicaceae > Actinospica > Actinospica robiniae. Next base: position 7,562,483 of record NZ_KI632511.1, read on the forward strand.
CGTGCACGCCCTCGGGCACGTAGTTCGGGATGAGCGTGGGCAGGCCGATGCCGAGGTTGACGTACTGACCGTCGCTCAGCTCGCGGGCCGCGCGGGACGCCATCTGCTCGCGGTCGAGCGCCATCGTCAGACTCCTTCTTCCGTGCGCGGACGCACGGTGCGCCGCTCGATCCGCTTGTCGGACACCGTCGCCTCGACCACCCGGTGCACGTGCACCCCGGGCAGCTGCACCGCGCTCGGCGGGATCTCTCCGGGCTCGACGATGCGTTCGGCCTCGAGCACGCACACGCGCCCGGCCATGGCCGCGAGCGGGTTGAAGTTCATCGCGGAGCCGTTGAACACGGCGTTGCCGTGCCGGTCCGCGATCGCCGCGCGCACCAGGGCGAAGTCGGTGACGATGGCCTCTTCCAGGATGTAGTCGCGGCCGCCGAAGCTGCGCACCTCCTTGGGCGGGGAGGCGAGGGCGACGGTGCCGTCTTCGTGATAGCGCCAGGGCAGGCCGCCTTCGGCCACCTGGGTGCCGACGCCGGTGGCGGTGTAGAACGCGGGGATGCCCGCGCCGCCGGCCCGCAGCCGTTCGGCCAGCGTGCCCTGCGGGGTGAGCTCCACCTCGAGTTCGCCGGAGAGGTACTGCCGGGCGAACTCCTTGTTCTCGCCCACGTAACTGCTGGTCATTCGGGAGATCCGGCCGGATTCGAGCAACAGCCCGAGGCCCCAGCCGTCCACGCCGCAGTTGTTCGAGACCACGCGCAGGTCTTGTGGACCGGACGCGAGAAGAGCGGCGATCAGAGTGGAGGGGATCCCGCACAGTCCGAACCCGCCGACGGCGATGGTGGCGCCGTCCGGGATGTCGGCCACGGCTTGAGCCGCGGCGACCACCTTGTCCATGTGACTTCCCTTGACTTCCTTGTCGTGTCGCCTGAAGACAACGGTCGTTCTCCCAGCACTGTAGTCTCGCCCGCCCGGCCTGGACGATCAGATGTCGCGGCGGCACATGCCCGGGTCCGGGATTGTGGCTACGGCTCACATGGGGGCGCGGCGGCCCAGTTCCTAGGGTCAGGCAGAGCTCAGTGAAAGACCTTCCGATCCCCATCCCCGCCCTTCGTAGGAGCCGCAATGTCGCGTCCTGCACCACACTCCGCCGGGCCTCGCCGCGTCCTGGCCGCGACCGGACTGCTCGCGCTGGCCGCGCTCGCGGCCGGCTGCGCGTCCCCGACCGGCGCGGCCTCGAGCGCCGCGTCCACCGGCTCGACCGTGAAGATCGGCATCATCACCTCCGAATCAGGGCCCTACGCCCCGTACGGCACGGAGTATCTGGCCGGGCTCAAGGCGGGCCTGAGCTATCTGAGCAAGGGCACCGACGTCATCGACGGCCACAAGGTGCAACTCGTGGTCGAGGACGACGCGGACAGCCCGGCCACCGCCGTGGCCGACGCCAAGGGCCTGATCGGCCAGGGCGTGGAGATGATCGGCGGTTCGGTGGACTCGGCCATCGCGCTGCAGGTGGCCGCGGTCGCGGCGCAGAACAAGGTGCTCGACATCGCCGGCCCGGCCGCGGTCGACCAGCTCGACAACCTCAACCGCTACACCTTCCGCTCGGGCCGCGAGTCCTACCAGGACATCGCCACCGCGGGCACCTTCGTCGGCACCCTGTCCGGCAAGAAGGTCGTGGTGCTCGCGCAGGACAGCGAGTTCGGCACGGCGAACGTCACCGGGGTCAAGGCCGTGCTCGGCGCGCAGGGCGCCTCGGTGAGCAGCGTGCTGGTGCCGCTGACCGCTACCGACTTCACACCGTTCACCGCGAAGATCCTGGCGGCCAAGCCCGACCTGCTGTTCGTCGCCTGGGCCGGGACGAACGCCACCTCGATGTGGACGGCGCTGAACCAGCAGGGCGTGCTCTCGGCCACCGAGGTGGTCACCGGACTGGCCAACGTGGCCACGTATCCGGCGACCGGGCCGGCCGGCTCGAAGATCGAGTTCCTGGCGCACTACTTCCCGGGCGCGGGCGGCGGCAACGCCTACGAGACCGCGATGACGAAGCTGGTGACCGAGTCCGGCGGCACGGTGGACCTGTTCACCCCGGACGGGTTCACCGCGATGCAGATGTTCGCGCACGCGCTCGAGGCCTCGCCCACCGATGTCGATGCCATGATCAAGGCGCTGGAGGGCTGGTCCTTCCCGGGCGTGGAGGGCCAGTACACCGTGCGCGCCTCGGACCACGCGCTGCTCCAGCCGGAGTTCGAGGCCAAGCTCACCGGGTCGGGCACGACCTGGACCCCGCAGCTGGTCAAGACGGTGGACCCGGCCTCGATCGCGCCGCCAGCGCCGGCCGTCCCGGCCTGGATCACGTCAGGGTCCTGATGGAACTGCAGACCGTTCGGAACCCGGCCGCCGCGCCGGTCGACGAGCGTCCCGCCCTCGCGCTGGCCGGCCTCGGCTGGCGCGTGGGCGGGCGCACCGTGCTGGACGAGGTCACCCTGGACGTGCGCGCCGGCGAGCTGCTGGCGGTGATCGGGCCGAACGGGGCGGGCAAGACCTCGCTGTTCAACCTGATCACCGGGCTGACCAGGCCCACCTCGGGCCGGGTGCGCGTGCACGGCCGGGACGTGACCGCGCTGCCCGCGCACCGCCGGGTGCGCTGCGGACTCGGACGCACGTTCCAGACCTCGAGCGTGCTGCCCGGCCTGACCGTGGCCGAGAACGCCGAGCTGGCGGCGCAGGCCGCGATCAGCGGGCCGTACGGCAGCCTCAAGCCGTGGGGCCGGATCGGCGCGAAGGCGAGGAGCACCGCGGCCGAGGCGCTCGAGCGCACCCGGCTGACGGCCGACTCCGGCCGCCGGGCCGGTTCGCTCTCGCACGGCGGCAAGCGCAAGCTCGAGCTCGCGATCCTGCTGGCCGGCCAGGCCGCGCGGCCCGCGCACGCCGTGGCCGGGCAGGTGCTGCTGCTCGACGAGCCGATGGCCGGCATGGCGGTGGAGGAAGTGCCCGAACTCACAGCCCTGATCCGGGAGATCCACGCCGCCGGCGCGACGATCCTCATGGTGGAGCACCACATGGAGGTCGTGCTGGGGCTCGCCGAGCGGGTCGCGGTGCTGCACCACGGCGCACTGCTCGCCTGCGCGGCGCCGCATGAGATCACCGAGAACCCCGTGGTGCGCGAAGCCTATCTGGGAGAGCCGCTGTGACCGACGTGATGAAGGGCGTTGATCCGCTGCTCGAGCTCGACGACGTCCGGGTGAGGCTCGGCGGCAGCGCGATCCTGCACGGCGTCTCGTTCGCCGTGGCCGGCACCGGCGTCACCGCGCTGCTCGGGCGCAACGGCGTCGGTAAGACCACGACCGCCAAGTCGATCCTCGGCCTGTACCCGGCCACCGGTTCGATCCGGCTGGACGGGCGCGAACTGCTCGGCCTGCCCACGCACACGGTGGCCCGCCTCGGCATCGGCTACGTGCCGGAGGACCGCGGCGTGTTCGCCGGGCTGAGTGTGGCCGAGAACCTGCGGCTGGCCGAGCCGCGGGAGCGGGCCAAGGCCGGCTACGAGCGCGTCTACGAGCTCTTCCCCGTGCTCAAGGCGCGCGCCGCCCAGGCCGCCGGGACGCTCTCCGGCGGCGAGCAGCAGATGCTCGCGATCGGCCGGATCCTGTTGCGCCGCAACCGTCTCCTGGTCGTCGACGAGCCGACCAAGGGCCTGTCCCCGAAGGTGGCCGCCGAGGTGGCCCGCGCCTTGAAGGAGGTGGCCGAGACCGTGCCGATCCTGTTGATCGAGCAGAACCTGAGCGTGGTGCGCACGATGGCCGGCCGGGCCGTCGTGCTCGACACCGGGCACGTCGCGCACCGCGGCGACACCCGTGAGCTGCTGGCCGACCCGGCCCGCACGAACGAGCTGCTCGGCGTCTCCACGGCGCGGGCCGACGCGCGTCGAGGGGGTGCGGCGTCATGACCACCGTGGTGCTGCTGACCGCGACCGGGTTCGGCCTGGCCGCGCTCTACTTCCTCGTCGCCTCCGGCCTGACGCTGATCTTCGGCCTGATGGACGTGCTCAACTTCGCCCACGGCGCGTTCGTCGGCCTCGGCGGATACGTCGGGTGGACCGTGGCCGACCAGCTCTCGGGCACGGTCGGCCTTCTCGCCGCGCTGCTCGCCGGGGTGGCCGCCGGCGCCGGCGCTGCCGCGCTGACCGAACTCGCGATCATCAGGCCCCTCTATGGGCGCCAGCTCGACCAGGTGCTGGCCACGGTCGGCCTGGGGCTCGCCATTCCGGCGCTGCTGCAGGCGATCTGGGGCGCCGACGCGCGGCTGTGGACGCTGCCGAGCTGGCTGGGCGGCACCGTCGACCTGTTCGGCGCGCACGTCCCGAGCGTCCGCTTCCTGCTGATCGGCCTGGCCGTGGCGCTGCTGGTCGGCCTGCGGCTGCTGCTCGCGCGTACCCGCGCGGGTCTGATCGTGCGCGCGGGCGTGGAGGACCGGGAGATGGTCACCGCGCTGGGCATCGACGTGCGCCGGGCCAACCTGGCCGTGTTCACCCTCGGCGGCGGCGCGGCCGGACTCGGCGGCGCGCTGTTCGGGCTCTATCAGGGCTCGGTCTCTCCGGGGGACGGCACCTCGCTGCTCATCTTCGCGTTCGTCGTCGTCGTGCTCGGCGGCACCGGCTCGATCGCCGGGACCGCGCTCGCCGCCGTGGCGGTGGGTCTGGTCCAGCAGTACGCCGACTACGCCTCGGCCAGCCTCGGCGACGAGTCGGTCGTGCTGCTGCTCGCCGCGGTGCTTTTGCTGCGCCGCCGCAGTCGTCTGCAAGGGAGGCCCGCGTGAATGCCCTGAGTTCGCTTTGGCGAAGTGGCCCGCTCGCCTCTCGCTGGGTGCGCGCGGCGCTGCTGTTCGCCCTGCTCTACGCCCTGCCGTATTCGACCGTGCAGATCCCCGGTGTGTTCGACGGACCGTTCGACGCGCCCGGGGTGCTGCAGCTGCTGGCCGTCTGCCTGGTCTTCGCCGGGCTCGCGATCAGCTACGACCTGCTGTTCGGGCACACCGGCGTGATGTCCTTCGGGCACGGCATGTTCGTGACCGGCGGCATGTATCTGACCACCATCCTGGTCAACCACGCCGGGTACGGGCTCTGGGTCTCCGCCGCGGCCGGTCTCGCGATCGCGTCGGTGGCGGCGGTGGTGCTCGGCGGCGTCGCGTTGCGGGTCGAGGGGATCGGGTTCGCCATGGTCACCCTGGCCTTCGGCCAGGCCGTCTCGATCCTGGTGATCTCCGGATCGCCGCAGCTGACCGGCGGCGAGCAGGGCGAGACGCTGAACGGCGACGCCGTTCCCGCGGCGCTGAGCGGGGTGCGCAACACGGCGAACCTGTACTGGATCGCCCTGGCGTACCTGGCCGTGTGCGCGCTCGTCGTCTGGGGTCTGACCGCCTCCATGCCGGGCCGCGTGATGCGCGCGCTCCGCGAGAACGAGCGGCGGGTGGAGGTGCTGGGACTGAATCCGTACCTGTTCAAGCTGCTCGCCTTCGTGGTCGCCGGCGTGCTCGCGGCCGGTGGCGGAGTGGTCTACCTGCTGCTGCTCGGCGGCGCGACGCCCACGGTGTCCGACTCCAACTTCACGCTCAGCCTTCTGGTCATGGCGGTATTGGGTGGGACGGGGCGCCGATGGGGAGCAATTATCGGAGGAGTGCTCTACGGCTATGCCAGCCAGTCGCTGACCCGGGTCTCCGGATCGGCCGCGGTGGCGGGGCTGCCCGGGGTGCTGCGCGGACCGCTCGAGCAGCCGCTGTTCCTGCTCGGCGCCGCGTTCGTGCTGGTGGTGTTCTTCGCGCCGGGCGGGCTGGCCGGACGCTCGCGCGCGGGAGCCCGGACACAGGAGGGTTGATGACTGGCTGGCGGGAGTACACCGAATCCCGGGTCGCGGTCCCGGGCGGGGAGCTGGCGGTGCTGCACTGGGCGGCGACGGTCCCGGACGCCCCGGTCCTGCTGCTCGCGCACGGGATCACCGCGAACGCGCTGGTCTGGTCCAGCGTGGTGGCGGAGCTGGCCGGCCGGGCCGAGGTGATCGCCCCGGACCTGCGCGGGCGCGCGGGCTCCCGGGGGATCACCGGTCCTTGGGGGATCACCAGGGAGGCGCAGGACCTCGTCGCCGTGCTCGACGCGTTCGGCATCGACCGGGTGCCGGTGCTGGGCGGGCATTCCCTCGGCGCGTTCGTCGGCGCGACGGCGGCCCTCGGCCACCCGGAGCGGTTCGGCCGCTTCGTCGCGGTGGACGGCGGGCTCGGGTTCCCGCTGCCGTCCGGGGCCGATCCGGACGCCGTGCTCGAGGCGGTGGTCGGTCCGGCGGTGAAGAAGCTCTCGATGACCTTCGCCGACGCCGCGGCCTACCTCGACTTCCACCGCGCCCATCCGTCGTTCGTGGGCAACTGGTCCGAGCCCCTGACGGCCTATCTGGTGCGCGACACGCTGGTGCTGCCGGACGGCCGGGCGGTCTCCTCGTGCGTCGAGGACGCGATCCGCGCGGACGGGAGGCAGGTGATCGTCGAGCCGGGGCTGCGCACGGCGATCAACGAGCTGACGTGCCCGGTGGAGTTCGTCTACGCGGCACGGGGGATGCTCAACGAGGAGCAGGCGCTGTATGACGAATCGCGTCTCGTGCTCGGCGGGCTCGATCGGGACAAGGTGCGCGTCGAGCTGGTGCCGGGCACGAACCACTACACCGTCGTCGGGCCCGGCGCCGGAGCGCGGGCGATCGTAAGAGCCCTGCTCCGCTGAGCGAATCACCCGGTTGCCTCGGGAGGGGTTCCCGGGGCACCGCGGATCCGGACTCTAGCCTGGCGCCATGATTCCTGCACTGCGCAAAGTAGCTGAGTGCTCGCGTCGCGTGTCGCGCCCGGTCCTGGTCGGCGCGGGCTCGCTGGCCGTGATCGCCGCGGCGGCGGGCCCTGCCGCCGCTGACCCGACGGCGGGCCGGGGCGCGCCCTCCGCGCCCGCCTCGACGGTCGCGTTCTGGGGCTCCTTCGGCACCGCCGGGTCGGTCAGCAGCCCGCTCACCACGCCTTTCCCGGTCTACCTGCCGGGCGCGGTCAGGCAGATCGGCACGTCCAACTCGACGGCCTACGCGCTGCTGACGAACGGCAGCGTGTACGCGTGGGGTCTGGGTGCCAACGGGCAGCTGGGCGTGCCGCTGCGGGTCAAGCTGCCCGGCCGGGTGCGCGAGGCGTTCCTCGGCGGATCGCTGCCGCGCAACGGGCAGACCCTGGTCCTGCTCGACAACGGCAGCCTCTACGCGTGGGGCGACGGGCGCCACTACCAGCTCGGCACCGGCACCACCGCGTCGCAGCCCTCTCCGGTGCGGGTTCCGCTGCGGCCCGGCCTGCGTTTCACGAAGATCGCCACCAGCGGCGCGACCTCCTACGGCATCACCCGCGGCGGTGACCTCTACGCCTGGGGCGACAACGAGTTCGGGCAGGTGGGCAACGGCAGCAAGGTGAACGCGCCGGCCCCCGTGTTCGTCCTCGGCGGGGTCCGGGACGCCTCCGGGACCAACTTCGATGTCGCCGTCAGCCTGCGCGACGGCGGGTCGTACCGGCGCTAGTTCGAAGACACGGCTTAGCGCAGCCGGTGCAGCCGCAGCGCGAGCTGCAGTTCGAGGGCGCGGTCTGGTGCCTGCCAGTCCGCGCCCAGCAGTTTGCCGATCCGTTCCAGCCGCTGGGTGACCGTATTGACGTGCACGTGGAGACGGTCCTTGGCGCGCATCAGGTTGCCGCCGCAGGCGAAGTAGGCCTCGAGCGTGCGCAGCAGGTCGGTCTGCCTGCGCGCGTCGTACTCCAGCACCGGGCCGAGGGTCTCCTCGACGAAGCCGGGCACCTGACCGCCGCCGAGCAGCAGACCGACGAAGCCCAGGTCGGCCGCGCAAGCGCCGTCACCGATACGGCCGAGCGCGAGCAGCGCGCCGAGGCAGCGATCTGCTTCCTCGAACAGCGCGGCCACGGCCAGCGGGCCGAACGCCGGACCGGCGGCGCCGGCGGTGACGGGTCGTTGGATCGCCGCGTGCAGGTGGTGTACGACGTCGCGCGCGGTGGCGGTCGGCTCGGTGCCGGGCAGCAGCAAGACGATGGTGCCGGACCGCTCGCCGGCCAGGCCGTGGCGGGTCGCGGCGAGATGCGCGGCGGCCGAGGCGAGCCTGCGCCGGTCGGCGTCCTCGGCGCGTGCCACCACGAGTATGTGTGCTGCGTCGAGATCCGCGGAAAGCCGGCGGGCGCGCTCGCGTAGACCGGAGACGTCCGGGTCGGGGCGGCCGACGGCGTCGAGAAGATCAGTCAGCAGCTCGCCGCGCACCTGATGCTCGGCCTCGCGCACCGAACGCTCCGTCAGCAACCGCAGAGCGGTGACCATGGCTGCCCGTTCCAGGATGCGTTGGTCGGCCTTGCCCAGGTCGGCCGGCCCGCGGAACGCCAGTGTGCCCAGGTGTTCGCCGCCGGCCTGCACGGCCGCGATCCACCGCCCGGACGCGAACACGGCGCGGCCAGTGCGCTCGGACTCCGCGGCCGCGGCCTCCACGCCGATTCCGTGCGCGTCGGCCTCCGTGCCGTGCAGGACCCGGCCCTGATCATCCGTCAGGCAGACCGCGCCGCCGAGCAGTTCGCTGACCGAGGCCGCTAACTCGCCGAGCCCGGCGCCGTGCAGCAGCAGACCGGTGAGCGCCTCGTGCGCCTCGGCCGCGCGCTCGACCGCCGCGCTGTTCTCCCGGATGACCCGGCTGGCCTCGGCCAGCTCGGCCAGCGCCGCTTTGGTCTCAGCGAGCTGATTGGCCGACTCGATGGCGATCGCCGCGTGGGTGGCGAGCGAGCCGAGCAGGGCTAGCTCGTTGCGGGTGAACGGCCGCACGGACCGGTCGGCGGCGAAGAGCACGCCGATGACCTTGCCGTTGACCAGCAACGGCACGCCCAGGATGGCGACCAGCCCCTCGTCGTGCACGGCGCTGTCGATGCTGCGCGTGTGCCGGAAGCGGTCGTCGTTGAAGTAGTCCGCGGTGGCGTAGGGCGACGCGGTCTGCGCGACCAGGCCGCCGAGGCCTTCGCCCATGCCCAGGCGCACCCGCTGGAACTCGGCCGAGACCGAGCCCGCGGTCACCCGCATGTAGGTGTCGCCCGCACGCTCGTCGTGCAAGGACAGGTACGCCACATCGGTGCCGAGCAGCTTACGGGCGCGGATCACGATCGCGCGCAGGACCTCGTCCAGGTCGTGCAGCCCGGCCAGGTCGCCGGCCGTCTCGAACAGCGCGGTCAGCTCGTTCTCCCGGCGGCGCTGCTCGCGCAGGGTCGCGCGCACCCGCAGCGCGAGCGTCCGGCCCTGCTCGGCCTCCGCGACCCGCTCGGGGCCCGCGCCCTCGGCCCGCGCCCGGCGCACCGGCTCGTCGTACTCGGCGGACGCGGCGTCTCGGGCGAGCAGGCCGAGGTAGACCAGATCCGCGCTGCTCATGATGGTTCGGCGCATCCTTCCGAGAGGGTTTCGCTGAGGGTTTCCCCGCGAGCTTCGTGCGAGCGGGCCGGGTCGGGCGGCTCGGGGTGTGGAGGCTACTGCGCCGTCCAGGCGCCGTCCATGGCGAGCGAGGCGCCGTTGACGAAGGCGGCCGAGGGCGAGCACAGGTAGAGCACGAGATCGGCCACCTGGCCGGGTTCGATCAGCCGCTTGGTGGCGGAGCGGGCCAGCAGCACCTTCTCCACCACCTCCTGCTCGTCGATCCCGTGCGCGGCGGCCTGGTCCGCGATCTGCTTCTCCACCAGCGGCGTGCGCACATAGCCGGGGTTGACGCAGTTGGAGGTCACCCCGTGCGGGCCGCCCTCGACCGCGGCGACCTTCGAGAGGCCCTCGAGCGCGTGCTTGGCGGTGACGTAGCCGGCCTTGTAGGGCGAGGCACGCAGCCCGTGCACCGAGGAGATGTTCACGATCCGGCCCCAGCTCTGGCCGTACATGTGCGGCAGCGCGGAGCGCATCAGGTGGAACGGCGCCTCGACCATCACCGCGAGCATCCGGTGGAAGACGTCCGGCGGGAACTGCTCGATCGGGCGCACCACCTGGAAGCCCGCGTTGTTGACCACGATGTCGGCGTCCGCGGCCAGCGCGGCCGCGGCCCCCGGGTCGGTCAGGTCCACGGTGTGCGCCTCGCCGCCCACGGCCTCGGCCACCTCGCGCGCGCCCTCGGCGTCGAGGTCGAGCACCCGCACCTTCGCCCCGGCCCCGGCCAGCACCTCGGCGCAGGCCCGGCCGATCCCGCTGGCCGCCCCGGTGACCACGGCGGTGCGGCCGCCGAGGTCCACGCTGCCTCCGCCGGCGGCCCACTCGGCCGCGTCCTCGATCCTCGTCATGAACCCGACCGTACGGCCGCCGCGCGGACGATCGCATGTGAGCGGGCCACACAGCCTCTCCGGGACCCGTGTGGAGTGGCCCCATCCACGGCCTAAGCGGCAGCTGGCGCCCGCTCGGCCGTGCGCACGGCGTGGGCGGCCGGGTGCCGGGCGCGGGCGGCCATGGCCAGACCGGCGGCGGCGGTGACCGTGCCGACGACGGCGGCCGTGGTGATCAGCTCGTCGGGGGAGTGGTGGGCGAAGGTGGTGATCGCGATCAGCTCGGCCGCGATGCCGCCGAGCACCAGCCAGCCCACCGCCGCGGAGCCGCGCGCCACCGCGTCCAGCTGCACCAGCTGGACCAGCGCCTGCATCGCGCCGGCCAGCGCGAACAGCCAGGCGGCCGACTCGAGCGAGAACGAGGCTCCCTCGGTGTAGTGGCTGCCGAAGGCGACCCGCACCAGCGGCCCCGCGATCAGCGCCACGAGGCCGGTGGTGAGCAGCCCGATCGCCACCGACGCCGCCACGCCGATGCGCAGCGCGGCCCGGCGGGTGTCCGGCACGGCCAGCCGCGGGTAGACCAGGATCGCCACGAACTGCGGGCCGAAATAGCCCGCGCGGGTGAACAGCGCGCCGGCTTGATAGCTCCCCAGCGTCGAGCCGCGGTAGTAGTGCGCCGAGAGCAGCCCGTCGAGCAGCGAGAGCATCAGCGCCGCGCCCATGCCCCAACTGGCCTTGCCCAACTCACGCAGGTAGCCGTCGCCGCGCACCAGCCGACGCGTGGCGACCAGGTCGCGCAGCGCGTAATGGCACAGGGCGCACACGGCGAACCAGGAAGCCGCCACCGCGACCATGACCACGGTCGGGTTGTCGGTCACGCCGCCCACGCCGAGCCCGGAGAGGAACTTCACCGCGTTCATCGCGATGAACAGCGTCGTGAACACGACGAACCGGCTCGTGCCCTGGGCCAGGCCGAAGTAGCCGGAGATGACGGTGTAGGGCAGCAGGGAGACGGCAGTCCAGGCGACCTGGGCGGTGGAGACCGCGGGCAGCGCGGCCGAGAGCGCGGGGGCGAGCACCAGCAGCACGACCGCCTCGGCCAGCCCGACCAGCACCGACCACCGGATCAGCGGCCCGGCCAGCGCCGCGACCTGCGGCCCCGGCTCCCCGCCGTCGGCCGCCGTCGCCGTGGCCACCCGCCGCGCGGTCACCGCCTGCAGCGCGGTGGCCGGGATGGAGGCGATCAGGAACAGCGCGAGCAGCGCGCCGATCTGGCCGTAGCCGGTGGAGCCGAGCTGGTGCGAGAGGGCGAAGCTGAACCCGTAGGACAGAACGTTGCCCGCCATCATCCCGACGGCGACGATCGCGCTGTCGGCCAGCAGCCGTCGGGCCATGGGTGCGGCCCCTCTCTGGGAGTGGTCGGCGACGCGCCGGGGAGGTGGTCCCGACTGCTCGAATGCTAAACCGGCACTGGGGACCGCTCCAGTATCCGCCACCGTGCGGACACGCTGCGCGACCATGGTCGCGCGTGCGCGCGCACCGGAAGGCCTAGCCGGTTGCGCCGATCGAGGGCCGGGCGGCCGGCCACTGGCGGAGGGCCTAAGGCGCGTTGGAGAAGTAACGTCGTGGCCCCGGCGATACTTCTCAAACGCGCCCTAGAAGCGTCATGAAAATCATGCATTCTGGCCCGGCCGCGTAGCGGCCGGGCCAGAATGCTGTCATGCAGGGTGAGTGGACGGGTGAGCTGGTCGGGCCAGATGTGTGGGCGACGTGCCGGGAGCTGATCCCGGCCGGGAGCGTGTTCGCGTTCCTGGCCGAGCACCGGGAGGCGTTGTTTCCGGCGGAGATGTTCGCGGACATGTACCCCTCGCGCAACGGACGTCCCTCGATGCCTCCGGCGATCCTGGCCGCGGCCGTCACCCTCCAGGCCCTTAACGGCCACTCGGACTTCGACACTGTCCAGGAGCTGCGCTGTGACCTGCGGTGGAAGGCCGCGTGCGGGCTCGGGCTGTATGACACCGGGTTCGACCCGTCGCTGCTGGCCTACTTCCGCCGACGCCTGTCGCGCTCCGCGGACCCACAGCGGATCTTCACCGCCGTGCGCGCGGTGGTGGCCGAGACCGGGATCCTCAAGGGCAAGGTGCGCCGGGCGCTGGATTCCACCGTGCTGGATGACGCGGTGGCCACCCAGGACACCGTCACCCAGATCATCGCCGCGATCCGGCGCGTCGCGCGCGAGGTGCCCGGTGCCGCGGACGTGGTCGCGGCCGTGTGCACCGCGCACGACTACGCCGATCCCGGGAAACCCGCGATCGCCTGGAACGACCCGCAGGCCCGGGCCGAACTCGTCGACGCGCTGGTGACCGACGCGATCCGGCTGCTGGTGGCCCTGCCCGAGCGCGAGCACGGCCCCAAGCCCGCAGACGCCCTCGGCCTGCTCGCCCTCGTCGCCGGCCAGGACGTCGAACCCGCGGAGGACTCCGACGGGCGCGACGGGCGCTGGCGCATCACCCGCGGCACCGCCGAGAACCGCGTGATCTCCACCGTCGATCCCGAATCACGGCACGTGCACAAGACCCGCACCCACAAGCAGGACGGATACAAAGCCCACCTCGCCATCGAACCCGAGACCGGGATCTACACCGCCCTCGCCATCCGCCCGGGCTCCGGGCCCGAGCACCACGAGGCCGCCGTCGCCCTCGACCTGATCAACGAAGACGACCAGGCCACCGGCCTGGACCTGTACGGCGACACCGCCTACAGCAGCGGGAGCGCCAGCGCCGCCCTGCTCGAGCGCGGACACCGCCTGTTCCTCAAACCCGCGCCGCTGACCACGGCCGTACCCGGCGGCTTCAGCCTCGACGACTTCGCCATCGACACCACCGGACAGGTCACCTGCCCCGCCGGGCACACCATCCCGCTCACTCCACCCAGTGGAATCCACCATCAGCGCAAAGCGGTCTTCGACCAGTGCCCCACCTGCCCGCTGCGCGAGCAGTGCACGAAAGCGAAGGCCGGCCGGGTGCTGACCATCCGACCCCACCACGACCAGCAGACCGCCGCCCGACGCCAGGCCACCACCGACCCCGACTGGCAGGCCGCCTACCGCCGCTGGCGCCCACCCGTTGAACGGGCCGTCGCCTGGCTCGTCGCCGGGAACAACCGCCGCCTGCGCTACCGCGGCACCATCCCCAACAACACCTGGATCCACACCCGCGCCGCCGCCCTGAACCTGCGCACCCTCATCAACCTCGGCCTCACCCGCACAGACGGAGCCTGGCAGCTACCCACACCAGCGTGAACAAGCGAGCGGCGGGCCGGCTACGCCAGGCCACCACATCAGAACACGAAGATTTTCATGACGCTTCTAGTCCTTGCGGGTGATGAAGACGGCCGTGCCGGGGATCAGGCCCCCGCGCAGCGCGGACCACCCGCCGCCCCACGGTTCGCCCAGGTCGCGCGGGTACTCCGGCTCCACCAGGTCCACCAGCCGCAGGCCCGCCCGGGTCAGCTCCCGCACGCGGTCGCCGAGGGTGCGGTGGTGCTCCACGTAGTCCGCCCGGCCCTGCTCGTCCTGCTCCACGTAGGGGCGCCGGTCGAAGTAGGAGTGGCGTACCACCAGCCCTTCCTCGCCCGGGAGGTCGGGCAGCGCCCAGCGCACCGGGTGCGGCACCGCGAAGGCCCACACCCCGCCCGGCCGCAGCACCCGGGCCGCCTCCCGCATCAGCCGGGCCGAGTCCGCCACGAACGGCACCGCCCCGAAGGCGGAGCACAGGATGTCGAAGCTCTCCGCGGCGAACGGCAGCCGGGTGGCGTCGGCCTGCACCAGCCGCAGCGGCGCCCGGCCCTCCTGCTCGTCGATCCGGCGCGCGTGCTGCAGCTGCCGGGCGGACAGGTCCAGCGCCGCCACCCGCGCGCCCCGGCCGGCCAGGTAGCGGGCGCACTGCGCCGCGCCGCAGCCGATCTCCAGCACGTCCAGCCCGGCGACGTCGCCGAGCAGCTTCACCTCGTCCTCGTAGAGGCCCTCCGGACACCACAGGAACCGGGCGTCGCCCAGGTACTCGCCGTGCTCGGCCTGATATTCATCCGCGTTCGCGTCCCACCAGGTCCGGTTCGCCCGGACGGTCTCGTCCTGGGCCGCCTCGCGGCGCGCCACCAGGTCCGCCGCACCGCTGCCGGATCCGCCCCCGGGAGCCCTCGACTCCGTGCCCTCCACGCGCTTATCCTTTCGTGACCCGGCTCGGTGCCGTGAACGCACAACTGCAGACGGCATCGCGCGACCCGCTCCGGGCTCGCGTTCCCCCGCTCGGCACACCTTCCTGGCGTGCGCGATTGACCATGGATACGCGCAGAGCCTATCCTGGCTTGTGCGCTGCGGAACCCGTGTGGTTTCAGACCGAGGGAACCGCACCGACTGAACCGCTGTTCTCGCACCGCTCGTCGCGATCAGGACGTTAACAGCCACCCGAGTCAGGCCTCCGCCGCGTGCATACAGTCGACTACATCCGCCCGGAGCCCTTTCCCCCATGACGAGCAGCACCGAGACCCCCCGCACGCCGCAGGTCGCCATCAACGACATCGGGTCGGCGGAGGACTTCCTCGCCGCGATCGACGAGACCATCAAGTACTTCAACGACGGCGACATCGTCGACGGCACCATCGTCAAGGTGGACCGTGACGAGGTCCTGCTCGACATCGGCTACAAGACCGAAGGCGTCATCCCCTCCCGCGAGTTGTCGATCAAGCACGACGTCGACCCGCACGAGGTCGTGTCGGTCGGCGACCACGTCGAGGCCCTGGTCCTGCAGAAGGAGGACAAGGAGGGCCGGCTGATCCTGTCCAAGAAGCGCGCCCAGTACGAGCGCGCCTGGGGCACGATCGAGAAGATCAAGGACGAGGACGGCATCGTCACCGGTACCGTCATCGAGGTGGTCAAGGGCGGTCTGATCATCGACATCGGCCTGCGCGGCTTCCTGCCCGCCTCGCTGGTCGAGATGCGCCGCGTGCGCGACCTGCAGCCGTACGTCGGCAAGGAGCTCGAAGCCAAGATCATCGAGCTCGACAAGAACCGCAACAACGTGGTCCTCTCCCGCCGCGCCTGGCTCGAGCAGACCCAGTCCGAGGTGCGCCAGACCTTCCTCACCACCCTGCTCAAGGGCCAGGTGCGCTCGGGTGTGGTCTCCTCGATCGTCAACTTCGGCGCCTTCGTGGACCTGGGCGGCGTGGACGGCCTCGTGCACGTCTCCGAGCTGTCCTGGAAGCACATCGACCACCCCTCCGAGGTCGTCGAGGTCGGCCAGGAGGTCACGGTCGAGGTCCTGGACGTGGACATGGACCGCGAGCGCGTCTCCCTCTCGCTCAAGGCGACCCAGGAAGACCCGTGGCAGCAGTTCGCCCGGACCCACCAGATCGGCCAGGTCGTGCCCGGCCGGGTCACCAAGCTGGTGCCGTTCGGCGCGTTCGTCCGGGTGGACGAGGGCATCGAGGGCCTGGTGCACATCTCCGAGCTGGCCGAGCGCCACGTGGAGATCCCGGAGCAGGTCGTCCAGGTGTCCGACGAGATCTTCGTCAAGGTCATCGACATCGACCTGGAGCGCCGGCGCATCTCGCTCTCGCTCAAGCAGGCGAACGAGGGCCTGACCGGGGACTCGACGGTCGACCAGTTCGACCCGACCCTCTACGGCATGGCCGCCTCGTACGACGCCGAGGGCAACTACGTCTACCCCGAGGGCTTCGACCCGGAGACGGGCGAGTGGCTCGAGGGCTACGACTCCCAGCGCGAGACCTGGGAGGCGCAGTACGCCGAGGCGCAGACCCGGTTCGAGCAGCACCAGAAGCAGATCGCCGAGGCCCGCAAGGCCGACGCCGACGCCGCCGCGAACGGCACCGGCCCGGCCGAGGGCGGAGCGGCTCCGTCGAGCTACTCCTCCTCCGCCGCCTCCGGCGAGGCGACCGGCACCCTGGCGTCCGACGACCAGCTCGCCGCGCTGCGGGAGAAGCTGGCCGGCGGCCAGAGCTGACGCTCCCGGCGCCGGGCGGACCTGGAAGTTTCAGGACTCCGGCCGGCTGACCGCCAGGAGCTGACAGCGGCTTCGAGGGGCCCGTCCACCATCACGGTGGGCGGGCCCCTCGCTCGTCCCGGAAGCCGGGGACGGTACTCTCCCGGATATGCGAACCCTGCATGTGGGACTCACCGGCGGCATCGGCGCGGGCAAGAGCGCGGTGGCCGCGCGCCTCGCCGATCACGGCGCGGTCGTGCTCGACGCCGACCTCGCCGCCCGCGCGGTGGTGGAGCCCGGCACCGACGCACTGGCCGCGGTGGTCGAGGCCTTCGGCGAGGGCGTGCTCGCCGGCGACGGCTCGCTGGACCGTGCCGCCCTGGCCGAGCTGGTCTTCTCCGACACGGCCCGGCGCGAGGAGCTCAACCGGATCATCCATCCGAGGGTGCGCGCGTGGATGGCCGAGCGGGCCGCGGCCGCCCCGGAGGGCAGCATCGTGGTCCAGGACATCCCGCTGCTCGTCGAGGGCGGGCTGGTACCGCTGTTCGACTTCGTCATCGTGGTGGACGCGCGCGACGAGGTCCGGATCGACCGGCTGGTGCGGCTGCGCGGGATGAGCCGGGAGCAGGCCGAGTCGCGGATCGCGGCGCAGGCGCCCCGGGAGCGGCGCAACGCGGCGGCCGACCGGGTGATCGAGAACGACGGGACGCAGGCCGAACTCGTCGAGGCCGTGGGGGCGCTGTGGCGAGAGCTCACCGGCCGCCGCGACGGATCCTGATAGTGTGCCCAAGCCGTACTGCAACCGACGCCGACGCGTTATGAGCACTCTCAGAGCCCTGTGAGGAGCACGTCGTGAGTTCATTCCCGGCGCAACACCAGCAACCGGACGTGCTCGGCGAACCCGATCTGCCGCACGGCACGGAATCCGCCCGCGCCGCCGCCGGTCCCGTCGACCGCGCCACCCTGGTGCGCGGCCTGGTCCGCGAGGCCAGGCCGAAGCAGTGGATCAAGAACCTGCTGGTGTTCACCGCCCCGCTGGCGGCCGGCACGATCGGCCATGCGAGCGTCCTCGGGCCGGTCGCGGTGGCCTTCGTCGCCTTCTGCCTGGCCGCGTCGGCGGTGTACTACGCCAACGACGCGCTCGACGTCGAGGCCGACCGGCTGCACCCGACCAAGCGGCACCGCCCGATCGCGGCCGGGATCGTGCCGATCCGGCTGGCCTGGGTCGGCGTCGCCGTGCTCGCGGCCGCGGCCATCACGGTGGCCGCGACCGAGAACGGCGGGCTGGTCGCGCTGGTGATGGTCTACCTGGCCATGCACCTGTCCTACAGCGCCTGGTTCAAGCACGTGCTCGTGGTCGACCTCGCCCTGGTGGCCGGCGGCTTCCTGCTGCGGGCGATGGCCGGAGGCGTGGCCGCGGGCATCGACCTGTCCCAGTGGTTCCTGCTCACCACCGCCTTCGGCTCGCTGTTCATGGTCGCGGGCAAGCGCTTCTCCGAGATGATCCTGATGGGTGAGAGCGCCGCGGCCACCCGGCGCTCGCTGGCCACGTATACGGCCTCTTACCTGCGTTTCATCTGGCAGACCATGGCGGGCCTGGCCATCCTCACCTACAGCCTGTGGGCCTTCGACCTCGACGCCGCCACGCACGGCGTGCACTGGCACGAGATCTCCATCGTGGCCTGGTCCTTCCTGTTCCTGCGCTACGCCATGTTCGTGGACGCGGGCAAGGCGGGCGAGCCCGAGGACGTCGTGCTGGGCGATAGGGTCATCATGGCGATCGGCGCGGCCTGGCTGGTGCTCTTCGCCATCGGAGTCTTCAATGGGCACTGATCCAGCGGTCGTGCCCGGCAAGCAGTGGGAGGTGGCCGCGGTGCCGCAGCCGCGACGGGAGAAGCTGACCGGCTGGGGACGCACGGCCCCGTCCGTGGCGCAGGTGGTGCGGCCGCGCACGCGGGAGCAGATCGCCGAGGCGGTGGCCGGAGCCGGCCCGCGCGGCGTCGTGGCGCGCGGACTGGGCCGCTCCTACGGCGACCCGGCGCAGAACGCCGGCGGCCTCGTGCTCGATCTCACCGGCATGAACCGCATCCTCGGCGTCGACCTGGATCAGGGCACGGTGGAGGTCGAGCCCGGCGTCAGCCTGCAGCAGCTGATGCAGGCGATGCTGCCGTTCGGCTACTTCGTCCCGGTCACCCCCGGCACCAGGTACGTGACGGTCGGCGGAGCCATCGGCTGCGACATCCACGGCAAGAGCCACCACGCCGACGGCTCGTTCGCCCAGCACGTGCTCGAGCTCGACCTCCTGCTCGCCGACGGCAGCGTCCGGACCCTGACGCCGGAGACGGAGCCGGAGCTGTTCTGGGCCACGGCCGGCGGGATGGGCCTGACCGGCGTGATCGTGCGCGCCAAGCTGCGGATGATGCGGGTGGAGACCTCGCGCATCCAGGTCGAGACCCAGCGCGTGGCGAACCTCGACGACGCGATGGAGCGGATGACGCTCACGGACGCGGACTACCGCTTCTCCGTCGCCTCCCTGGACAACCTCGCCACCGGCCCCTCGCTCGGCCGCGGCTGGGTGGAGAGCGGCAACTTCGCCACCCTCGACCAGCTGCCGGAGAAGCTGCGCGGCAACCCGCTGGCGTTCAGCCCGAAGCCGCTGGCCGCGATGCCGGACGTCTTTCCCAGCGGCCTGCTCAACCGCCGCACCATCCGGCTGATGAACGAGGCGAACTTCCGCCGCGCGCCCAAGGACGCCCGCCCGCACCTGGCCACCATCGGCGGCTTCTTCCACCCTCTCGACGCGATCCACGACTGGAACCGGGTCTACGGCGCGGCCGGGTTCCTGCAGTACCAGTTCGTGGTGCCGTTCGCCGCGGCCTCGACGCTGCGCCGGATCGTGGAGCGGGTGGCCGTGCAGGGCGCGCCCTCGTTCGTCACGGTGCTCAAGCGTTTCGGTCCGGCCAGTCCCGGTTACCTGTCCTTCCCGGCCGACGGCTGGACCCTCACCTACGACTTCCCGACCGGGACGCCCGGGCTGGCCGGGCTGCTGCGCTGGATGGACGCGCAGGTGCTCGAGGCGGGCGGGCGGCTCTACCTGGCGAAGGACTCCCGGCTCGACGCCGGGGACCTGGCCGCGATGTATCCGCGGCTGGAGGCCTTCCGCAAGGTGCGGGCCGAGGCGGACCCGCACGGGGTGTTCGTCTCGGACCAGTCCCGCCGGCTCGGTCTGTAAGGGCACCGACTCTACCTGTAAGGACGATGATATGAAGGACTCGCTCGGTTCGGTGCAGTCGCTGCTGGTGCTCGGCGGCGGCTCGGACATCGCCCTGGCCACCGCGCGCCGGCTGGCGCAGGACAAGACCAAGCGGATCATCCTGGCCGGGCGGCCCTCCGAGCGGATGGAGGCGGGCGCGGACCTGCTGCGCGGCCTCGGCGCCGAGGTGCGGGTGGTGGAGTTCGACGCGCTCGAGTTCGCCGGCCACGACGACACCCTCGCCCCGCTCTTCGCCGAGGGCGACATCGACGTGGTGCTGCTGGCCTTCGGCGTCCTCGGCGACCAGGCCGCGGACGAGCGCGACCCGATGGCCGCAGCGAAGGTGGCGCAGACGAACTACGTCGGCGCGGTCACCTCGTCGCTGGTGGTGGCCGAGGCGCTGAAGAAGCAGGGCCACGGCGCGCTGGTGGTGCTCTCCTCGGTCGCGGCCGAGCGGGGGCGCAAGGACAACTTCATCTACGGCTCGAGCAAGGCCGGCCTCGACACCTTCGCGCAGGGCCTCGGCGACGCGCTGCAGGGCACCGGCGTGCACGTGATGGTGGTGCGGCCCGGGTTCGTCGAGTCGAAGATGACCGCGGGCCGGCCCAAGTCGCCGATGTCCACCACGCCGGAGGCCGTGGCCGAGGGCATCGTGGACGGCCTGCGCCGGGACGCCGACCTGATCTGGGTGCCGGCCCAGCTGCGCTACGTCTTCTCCGGCCTGCGCCACCTGCCGCGGCCGGCCTTCCGCAAGGTCGTGGAGAAGCAGGCCTGATCAGGGGCGTACGCCACCCGCCGTTCATCGAGCCCTGGCATAATCCGGCCTTCGTGCACCGAGGCGAAGGGCGGAGCGTCGTGACGATCGGCGACTGGGTCTGGGACGAGACCCTGTTCGAGGGCGCCTCCGCGTACTACGCGGCCGGGCGGCCGCCGTACGTGGCCGGCTGGGTGGACGTGCTGGTGGACACGCTCGAGCTGGACGGGCTCGGCCGGCTGGCGGACGTGGGCTGCGGGCCGGGCACGCTCGGCCTGGCCCTGGCCGACCGCTTCGCCGAGGTCGTCGGGCTGGACCCGGACGACGGGATGATCGCGCAGGCCGCGAGCCGGGCCGAGGCGGCCGGGCTGGCCGGGCGGACCCGGTGGATCGAGGCGCGGGCCGAGCAGTGGCCGGAAGGCCTCGGCACCTTCACGGTCGCCGTCTTCGGGCAGTCCTTCCACTGGATGGACCGGGACCTGGTGGCGGCCAAGGTGCGGGACGCGCTCGTGCCCGGCGGCGCGTGCGTGCTGATCTCCAAGCCGCACGTGGACGTCCTGGGCCGGGAGCCCGTGCCGCACCCGGCGACTCCGACCGACCGGATCAAGGCGCTGGCCGAGAGCTATCTGGGGCCGGTGTGGCGAGCCGGGCAGGGGACCCTGCCGAACGGCACGCCGGGCGGCGAGAGCGCGGTGCTGGAGCGGGCCGGGTTCGGCGACTTCGAAGGCCATCTGCTGCCCGGTGGCGCTCATCTCGAGCGCACGGCGGACGTGGTCGTCGCGGAGGTCTTCTCGCTCTCGGGCTCGGCGCCGCACCTGTTCGGCGAGCGGCTCGCCGAGTTCGAGGCGGACCTGCGCCGGCTGCTGGCCGAGGTCTCGCCGTCCGGGCTCTTCTCGCGGCGGCAGCCGAGCACCGAGATCCGGATCTGGCGTCGGCCGTGACCGCCGCCACAACCAGCCCGAACCGCTGACCTGCGGTGACGGCTGCGGTGGCAGCGGCTGTCGGAGGGCACGTCTAGCCTGGAGGGCATGACGCGACCGACGACGGATCTGGAACGCAGCGTTGCCCCCTTCGAGGTGATCAGCGAATACAACCCCTCGGGCGACCAGCCCGAGGCCATCGCCGAGCTCGAGCGCCGGGTACGCGGCGGGAACAAGAACGTCGTCCTGCTCGGCGCGACCGGCACCGGCAAGTCGGCCACCACGGCCTGGCTGATCGAGCGGCTGCAGCGCCCCACCCTGGTGCTGGCGCCGAACAAGACCCTGGCCGCGCAGCTGGCCAACGAGTTCCGCGAGCTGCTGCCCAACAACGCGGTCGAGTACTTCGTCTCGTACTACGACTACTACCAGCCTGAGGCGTACGTGGCGCAGACCGACACTTACATCGAGAAGGACTCGTCCGTCAACGACGAGGTCGAGCGGCTGCGCCACTCCGCCACCAGCTCCCTGCTGACCAGGCGGGACGTGATCGTGGTCGCGTCCGTCTCCTGCATCTACGGCCTCGGCACGCCGCAGGAGTACGTCGACCGCATGGTGCGCCTGCGGGTCGGCGAGGAGTACGGGCTCGACCAGCTGCTGCGCCGGCTCGTCGCGGTGCAGTACGCCCGCAACGACGTGGCCTTCACCCGCGGCACCTTCCGGGTGCGCGGCGACACCGTCGACATCTTCCCGATGTACGAGGAGCACCCGGTCCGGGTGGAGATGTTCGGCGACGAGATCGAGCGGCTGATGACCCTGCACCCGGTCACCGGCGAGATCCTGACCGACGACCAGGAGATCTACGTCTTCCCGGCCACGCACTACGTCGCCGGCCCGGAGCGGATGGAACGGGCCATCGCCGGGATCGAGGCCGAGCTCGAGGAGCGCCTCGCCGTGCTCGAGCGGCAGGGCAAGCTGCTCGAGGCGCAGCGGCTGCGCATGCGCACCACCTACGACGTGGAGATGATGCGCGAGGTCGGGTTCTGCTCCGGCATCGAGAACTACTCCCGGCACATCGACGGCCGCGAGGCCGGGACGGCGCCGAACACCCTGCTCGACTACTTCCCCGACGACTTCCTGCTGGTCATCGACGAGTCGCACCAGACCGTCCCGCAGATCGGCGCGATGTACGAGGGCGACACCTCGCGCAAGCGCAACCTGGTGGACTTCGGCTTCCGGCTGCCCTCCGCGCTGGACAACCGCCCGCTCAAGTGGGAGGAGTTCGTCCAGCGGATCGGGCAGACGGTCTACCTCTCCGCCACCCCCGGCCCGTACGAGCTGGCCCAGGCCGGCGGCGAGGTGGTCGAGCAGGTGATCCGCCCGACCGGCCTGGTGGACCCGGAGGTCGTGGTCAAGCCGACCGAGGGCCAGATCGACGACCTGGTGCACGAGATCCGCCTGCGCGAGCAGCGCGGCGAGCGGGTGCTGGTGACGACGCTGACCAAGAAGATGTCCGAGGACCTGACCGACTATCTGCTCGAGCTCGGCGTCAAGGTGCGCTATCTGCACTCGGACATCGACACGCTGCGCCGGGTGGAGCTGCTGCGGGAGCTGCGGCTCGGCGTGTTCGACGTGCTGGTCGGCATCAACCTGCTGCGCGAGGGCCTGGACCTGCCCGAGGTCTCGCTGGTGGCGATCCTGGACGCGGACAAGGAGGGCTTCCTGCGCAGCCCGACCTCGCTGATCCAGACCATCGGCCGGGCGGCGCGCAACGTCGGCGGCCAGGTGCACATGTACGCCGACAAGATCACCCCGGCCATGGCCAAGGCGATCGACGAGACCAACCGGCGCCGGGCGAAGCAGCAGGCGTACAACACCGAGCACGGCATCGACCCGACGCCGCTGCGCAAGAAGATCGCCGACATCACCGACTCGCTCATCCGCGAGGACGCCGACACGCGCGAGCTGCTGAGCAAGCCCCAGGGCAAGGGCCGTTCGCCGGTGCCGGGCGTCGGCTCGCGCGGCGTGACCAGCGTGGACTACGTGGGCAAGCCGGCCGAGGAGCTCGAGGCGCTGATCGAGGACCTCTCCCAGCAGATGCACACGGCTGCGGCGGAGCTGCACTTCGAGCTCGCGGCGCGGTTCCGCGACGAGATCTCGGAGCTGAAGAAGGAGCTGCGCGGGATGCGCGCGGCCGGGGTGTGAACGGCCGGCTGAGCGGCGCCGGGCGTGCGTCGGCGCCCTCGGCGGCGCGATAGGATCCGGCCTTAGCTCAGGCTAACCGCGCGCTCGCGCGCGGTTCACCCGCAGGCTTGCCGGGGGCGGCCGAGCGCGCATCCGTGCGCCTCGCCCGCCGGTACGGCACGAAGGACGGACAGCGACACCGTGACCAGTAGCACGACCGAGCACCAGGTACCGGCTCAGCACGATCGCTCGGCCGTCGCCGCCCTCCGCTCGGGCGCGCTGCGCTCGGCGCGGCGCGCGTGGCCCGCGATGGCCGCGTATCTGGCCGCACGCCTGGTGGGCACGCTCGTGTTCGGCCTGCTCTCGAGCGGCCACGGCTACGCCAGCCGCGGCATGTTCGTGTTCGTCGACTCGGGCTGGTACCAGAAGATCGCCGAGCGCGGCTACGACACCTCGATCTCGCCGAACCTCTCGCCCTTCGCCTTCGATCCGCTCTATCCGGGCCTGATGGGGCTCGGGCACGGGGTCACCCGCCTGCCGGTGACCGCGGTGGGCCTGGCGATCACCTGGATCGCCGCCGTCGCCGGGGCCTGGGCGCTGTTCGAGATCGGCCGCCTCGTGCGGGACGCGCGCACCGGCCTGATCTTCGCGGTGCTCTGGGCGCTGATGCCCTCGGCCGTGATCCAGGGCTCCCTGTACGCTGACACGCTCGCGATCTGCCTGTCCGCGTGGGCGCTCTACGCGCTGCTGCGCCACGCCCTGATCACCGCGGCCGTGCTCGCCTGCCTGGCCGGAGCCACCCGTCCGACCGCGAACGCGATCGTCGCCACGGTGTGCGTCGGCGCGGTCGTGCAGTTCGTCTCGGCCCGCAGAAGCGGTGAGCGGGCCGGCTGGCGGCCGCCGGCCGCCTTCATCATCGCGCCGATCGGCTCCGCCGGATTCCTCGCGTATGTGGCGTACCGGATGGGCAGCGTCGGCGGATATCTGCGGGCGCAGAAGAAGTGGGGCACCGGCTTCGGCAACGCCGGCGACCTGCTGCACCGGATCAGGCTCGGCGTCGAGGGCTCGGCGGTCGGCGGCTACAACACCGGCCAGGCGCACATCACCACGGCGGTGCTGCTGGTGGTCCCCATTTTGATCATTGTGATGTTCGTCCAGCGACAGGCCTGGCAGCTGCTGACCTACACCTGCATCGTGGCCGTCCTGATCTACGCCGCGATCCACGACTACTCCGTCGTCCCGCGCGAGATGCTCGCGGTCTTCCCGGTGCTGCTGGCGCCGGCCGGCTGGCTCGCCTCGATCCGCCGCCGCTGGGTGGTCTGGGTGCTGCTCGCCGTGCTGGCCGTCGCCGCCGGCTGGTACGCCGCGTACATCCCGGTCGACGGCGGTCCCGGCTTCCCCTGAACCGGCATGGCCCGTAAGCCGGCACAGCCCGTGGACACACCATGCGGCGCCCGTGCGATCCGCGCGGATCGCACGGGCGCCGCATGTTCCCTGTGCGTCAGGCAGCTGTGATCCGGAGCACCGGCAGCGGCACCGCCGCCTGGTGCCCGGTGGCCCAGGACTCCGGCAGGCGCACGGTCAGCGCGTGCGGGCCCTGCTCGAACTCGAGTGGCCGCGGTTCGAACTCGCCGGTGTGGCCGAGCAGCTCGATCCGGCCGATCTTGCCGTGGTAGAGCGTCAGATCCGCTCCGAGCGAACGGATCTCGATCCGTCCGTCCTCCGGCGCGGCGAGGGAGAGCACGTACAGCAGCCCCTCCCGAGTGGTGAAACGCAGGTCGCGCGGGCCGTATCCGGCCTGGTCGCCCTCGGAGAAGCCGCCCTCGATGGACTTGGCCGGGCCTTCGCCGTAGACGGCCCATGGCCGGGTGCCGTACACGGCCTCGCCGTTGACCGCGAGCCAGGCCCCTACCTCGCGCAGGATCTGTGCCTCGTCCTCGGCGATCGTGCCGTCGGCCTTGGGTCCGACGTTCAGCAGCAGGCAGCCGTTCTTGGCGACCGTGTCCATGAGCGTGCCGACGAGCTCCCGCGGGGTCTTGTACTCCGGGTCCTCGACGTAGCACCAGGATTTACGCGAGACCGCCGTGCACGCCTGCCACGGACGTGGCCGCAGCGTAGCGCTCGCGCCGCGCTCGATGTCCTCGACCGCCGTGCCGACCGGGAAAGCGCCGTCCTTGTACGTCAGGACGGGCTCGAGCCCGGCGTCGGCGAGCCGGTTGTAGTAGTGCGCGGCGAGCTTCGGCAGGTACGGCGTGTAGGCAGGCCGGTGGATCCACCAGTCGAAGTAGAGCAACTGCGGGTCGTAGGCGTCGATGAGCTCGATCGTGTGCGCAGCCCATTCGTCCAGGAACTGCTTGCTCGGTGCGAGGTGCTGCGGCTGCGCCGGGCCGTAGAGCGAGGCGTAACGCGGATCGCGCACGTCCGAATCGAAGGCCATCCCGCCCTCGAGGAACCACCAGTGCTCGGCACGGTGGGTGGAGACTCCGAAGACCATCGCCCGGCGGCGTACCGCCTCGGCCAGCTCGCCGATCACGTCCCGCTTCGGGCCCATCACCGTGGCGTTCCACGGGTTGAGCTCGCTGCGGTACATGGCGAACCCGTCGTGGTGCTCGGCCACCGGGACCACGTACTGCGCGCCGGCTTCGCGGAAGAGCGCGGCCCAGGCGTCCGGGTCGAAGGACTCGCCGGTCAGCAGCGGGATGAAGTCCTTGTAGCCGAACTCGTTCTGCGGTCCCCAGGTGGCGCGGTGGTGCTCGAACTCCGGCTTGTCCGTGCGGTACATGTTCCGCGAGTACCACTCGTTGCTGTAGGCGGGCACGCTGTAGGGGCCCCAGTGCACGAAGATGCCGAACTTCGCGTCCCTGAACCAGTCCGGGACCCGGTAGGCGGCCAGGGATTCCCAGCTCGCCTCGTACCGGTCCGCCGAGGTCACGCCAGCTCCACGTGCACGCTCGCCGGCAGATCGGCGCTGGATCGGCCGACCTCGAACACGTACTCGCCTGCTGCGACGAAGGCGCGTCCCTCAGCCGCGGACCACCGCTGCAGACCGGCGGAAGCCACTTCGAAGGCGACCTCGCGCCGCTCGCCCGGCTCCAGCGCGATCCGCGCGAAACCGACCAGGATCCGCAGCGCCTCGTCCTCGGCGTCGAAGCCCTCGCCGCCGATCCGGCGCACGTAGAGCTGGGCGATCTCGTGTCCGAATCGGGGGCCGGTGTTGGTTATGTCGAGATTAACGGTTACTGTGAACGCTCCCGGTCCTTCTGCCTGCACCTGCGCCGACGGATCGGAGTACTCGAACGTCGTGTAGGAAAGACCATGACCGAACGGATACAAGTGGTCACGCCGCGAGTACCGGTAGGTCCATCGGGATCCGATCACGTCGTAGTCGGTCGGGTCCGGAAGTTCGGCCGAAGCCGCGTACCAGGTCTGCGGCAGCCGACCCGAGGGGTTGCTCCGCCCGGTGAGCGCGCCGGCCACCGCGGTGCCGAGCTCCTGGCCGCCGTGCGAGGTCCACAGGACCGCCGGCAGGCTCCGGGCTGCGAAATCGATCGCATACGGGTAGCTGGAGACCAGCACGAGCACGGTCTCCGGGTTGGCCTGCTGCACCGCGCGCAGCAGCCGCTCCTGCCGGGCCGGCAGCTCGAGGCCGTCGCGGTCCACGGTCTCCCGGCCGTTGATGTGCGGGTCGTTGCCGAGCACCAGCACGACGCGGTCGGCCGAGGCCGCGAGCTCTGCGGCGGCCTGCTCGCCCGACTCCACGACGTCCAGCCGGAAGCGGGTGGCGGCGGCGAAATCCTCGACATCGGCCAGCAGCGCACCGGTCGACGGTTCGACGCGGACGTACTTACGGCGCTCCGGCGCGTTGGAGCGCAGCGTGAAAGTTTCACCGCCGGCAGCGTCCGCGGCGGTGTCCGGAGCGGCTTCGAACTCCCAGAGTTCCTTGACGATCCAGCCGTCCGGGGCGTCCGCGGCGGCCTCGACGCCCTCGTCGTTCTTGCCGGTGAGCGTCAGGTAGCGCCCGTTCTCGACGGACTGCAGCGTGTGCACCGGCAGCGGGCACTGCACGCTGGTGCCCCAGTCCTGGTGCCGGTACGGACCGAACTCGACGGGCTCGCCGGAGGCCTCGTCCACGACCCGCAGCACCACCAGGTCGGCGCCGTCAGTCGTGCCGATCTGCGTCCCGGCTTCGGCGTACGCGCTGGTCAGGGCGTCCGCGATGGACACCGAGTAGGGCAGCGTGCCGCTGTACCAGTCGGTCAGTACCCGCGTGCCCAGGTGGCCGATGACGGCGATGCGTTCGGGCGCGTCCTGGCCGGTCGGCAGGGGAAGCGCGGCGTCCTCGTTCTTGAGCAGCACCACGGACGCCTCAGCCGCCTCGCGGGCGAGCGCGCGGTGCTCCGCGCTGTCGATGACGTCGGCCTTGATGTCGGCGTACGGGTCGGAGTCCTTGGCGAACTCCGCGGTCCGCGCGCGCAGGAGCAGCAGCCGGCGCACCGCGGCGTCCACGTCGGACTCGGTGATCAGGCCGCGTTCCAGCGCCGCGGTGAAGCGCTCGATCGTCGGAACGCTGTCCGTGGCGTTGTCGGTGTAGCTGTCCACGCCCGCCTTGAGCGCGGCGGCGTGCGAGACGGCGTGGTCGTCGAAGTACTTCTCCCGTTCGACCAGGTTCGACGGGGCCTGCGCGTCCGAGCACACCGCGAGATCCGGGTCCCAGGCGCGCAGCGCGTCATTGATCAGCGGGTGGACATGGTTGGGCACGCCGTTGGTCAGGTTGTAGCCGGGCATCACACCGGCGGCCACGCCCGCCTCGATCGGTCCGCGGAAGGCCGGGAGCTCGTATTCGTGCAGGACCCGGTCCGGCACCCGCACGTCGATCAGGTCGCGGTCCGTCTCGATGTTGTACGCGAGGAAGTGCTTGAGCACCGGCGTGGTGCGCCACACCGTGGGGTGCTCGCCCCGCAGTCCGCGGCAGAAAGCGGTGGCGATCTGCGCGGTCGCGTACGGGTCCTCGCTGTAACCCTCCTCGTTGCGGCCCCAGCGCGGGTCGCGCAGCGGGTTGACCACCGGCGCCCACACGTTGAGCGAGACCTGCGCCGGCTTCTCGAACTGGCCGCTGTCCTGGTACGCGTTCGCGGTGTCCTGGCTGAACGCGCGCACCTCGGTCGAGACCGCCTCGCCCACCCGCCGCACCAGCTCCCGGTCCCAGGTCGCGCCCAGGCCCACCGCCTGCGGGAAGACCGTCGCCTCGCCGATCCAGGCCACCCCGTGCAAGCCCTCGCACCCGGTCAGGAACTTCGCCAGGCCGAGCCGTTCGACGGCCGGCTGGTGCTGGTGCAGGAAGGCCACCTTCTCCTGGACGGTCAGTTCGGCCAGCAGCGACTCGGCCTGCTGTTCAGGGGTGGGGGTCACGAGGGCCACTCTCTCACTCGGGGGATGCGAAGGCGACGGGACGGAAACGGGCATCTGATCGAAGCGCTTCGAAAGTTCCATCCCACCCCCCTTTCTGTCAATCCCCGGCCAGCTCAGGAACTCGGTCCGCCGGCCGTAAGCAAAAGAATCTTTGCAGTTCAGAGGCGATGTAGTGGTACAGCGGGGGAGGAGGTCGGCCCTGGTATCGACCACCGGGCATCGAGTGCCCTCGTCATCGAATCGTAACCGAACGCCCTTGCATGGGCCGTTTTACTGACCTAACCTCAAGCCAACATTGAAGCGCTTCGACGACTCTCTCCGTGGGTCGGCCGAGCGACCCCACACTCTTGGAGAGTTCAATGCCGAGCTCCATCGCATTCACCCGACGCGGGTTCGTGACCGCGTCCGCGGGTGTCGCCGGCGCGGTAGCCGGAGTGCCGTTGCTTTCCGCCTGTGGCAGCAGCGCAAGCAGTACCACCGGCGTGACGGCGAAGTCCGCCGTGAAGGCCGTCATTCCGACCTATAAGGCCTCCAGCGCGGTCACCGCCGACATCCCCTCGGTCGCGGGCGCCGTCGGCTCGGCCACCGACCCGGGCTTCCTGAACTTCCCGGCCAACCCGGTCAAGACCGTGACCGGCACGATCGGCTCCGGCGGCACCTACAAGACGGTGACCCCGATCTGGGGCTCGGTCCCGCCGGCCGGCAACAGCTACTACAAGGCCGTGAACGCGGCCCTGGGCGCCACGCTGAACGAGAACCCCTCGGACGGCAACAACTACGCCACGATGCTCTCCACCCTCTTCGCCTCCGGGAACATCCCGGACTGGCTGGACGTGCCGGGCTGGAACACCGCCGCGATCCAGAACTTCTCCGAGGGTGTCGAGAAGTACTTCAAGGACCTCACGCCCTACCTCGCGGGCGACAAGGCGCTGGACTACCCGAACCTCGCCGCGATCCCCTCCACCGGCTGGTCCGCGGGTGTGTGGAACGGCAAGCTGTACGGCATTCCGCTGTGGACCTCGGGCGCCTCGTTCGCGGGCATGATCTACTACCGCGCGGACATCTTCAAGACCGCCGGCATCGACGCCTCCACGATCACCAGCGCGGACGCGCTCAAGGCGCTCGGCGCCGAGCTGACCAACAAGTCCAAGGGCCAGTACGCCTTCGATGACCTGGGCATCTACCTCTTCCAGATGTTCAACATCCCGATCTCCTCGGGTGTGGGCTTCACGAAGGACTCCAGCGGCAACTTCATCTCCAAGTACGAGATGCCCGAGTACGTGGAGATGCTGGAGTTCGCCTCCTCGCTCGCCAAGGGCGGCTGGGTGCACCCCTCTGCCATCGCCGGAGACTCGCAGAACGCGAAGAACCGCTTCTGGGCCGGCAAGACCGTGATCACGGCCGACGGCAACGGCGCGTGGGTGGGCGCGGACGCGCAGAGCGGCCAGGCCGCCAACAAGGGCTACGAGCGGCAGGCCTTCAAGATCTTCTCCTTCGACGGCTCCACCCCGAAGATCGGCCTCGAGGCCGGCGCCGGCATGTTCTCGTACCTCAACAAGAACCTGTCCGACGCCCAGGTCAAGGAACTGCTGCGGATCGCCAACTTCCTCGCCGCCCCCTACGGCAGCCAGGAGTACCTGGTCGCGCGCTACGGCCAGTCGGGCACCGACTACACGATCACCGCCAACGGCCCGACGCTGACCAGCGAGGGCAACAAGGTCGTCATCGACACCTTCGACCAGCTCGCGAACTGCCAGGCGGTCATCTACAACGCCGGCTTCAACCAGATCACCCAGGACTACGCGGCCTGGCAGGCGGACGCGGTCCAGCACGCGTACAAGCCGCTCTTCTTCGCGATGAACATCACCGAGCCGGCGTCGACCGCCAAGGCGACCACCGCGCTCGAGTCGGTCATCACCGACGTGCGCCTCGGCCGCAAGACGGTGACGGACTACCAGAACGCGCTCACCACTTGGAAGAACCAGGGCGGCAACACGCTGCGCGCCTTCTACGAGGGCGTTGCCAAGAAGTACGGCACCGGTAACTGATTCCAGGCTGAGACCGGGCGGATCCCCCGCGGCGCGCGAGCGGCGCGGGGCAGGCTCCGCCCGGCCCTGCCGCGGCCGGGCGTGGCCGCGGCGTGAGCGATGAGCGTGAGATGGGAGTAGGGCCCGTGGCGGCGATCACGACCCAGGAGGCGGAGGCCTCCACGAAGCGGCGGCGCTTAGGCGTCGGCCGTGGCAAGGACAAGGGACCGCGACTGCGGAACATCACCTGGCGCACCCGGCTGCGGCGGGACAAGACCCTGCTGCTGATGTGCGTTCCGGCGCTGATCCTGATCGTGCTGTTCAACTACCTGCCGATGGCCGGGATCGTCATCGCGTTCGAGAACTACGACATCTACCAGGGGCTGATCCACAGCCAGTTCGTCGGGCTGCAGCAGTTCCAGCAGGTGTTGACCGACCCCGGCTTCTGGCAGGCCTTCGAGAACACCCTGGTCATCGCATTCGTCCAGCTGGTGCTCTACTTCCCGATCCCGATCATGCTCGCGCTCCTGGTCAACACGATCCTGAGCCAGCGCATCCGGGCCTTCATCCAGGCCGTGGTCTTCCTGCCGCACTTCTTCACCTACGTGCTGGTGATCACGTTCTTCCAGGAGTTCCTCGGCGGCGCGGGCGTGCTCAACGTGTTCCTGAATCGGCACGGGATCTCGTCCTGGAACATCATGACGGACCCGGGCACATTCAAATACCTGGTCACCGCGCAAGCCGTGTGGAAAGAGGCGGGATGGGGACTGATCGTCTTCCTCGCCGCGCTCGCCGCCATCGACCAGAACCTCTACGAGGCGGCAGCGGTGGACGGCGCGGGCCGATGGCGCCGGATGCGGCACATCACCCTGCCGAGTCTGCGCGGCATCGTGGTGCTGATGCTGGTGCTGCGCCTCGGCAACGCGCTGAGCGTCGGCTTCGAGCAGATGCTGATTCAGCGACAGGCGGTCGGTGCGAGCGCCGCCGACGTGCTCGACACCTACTCCTATATCTATTCCGGCCTAGGCGCCGGATTCGGCGGAACGACCTCGGTCGGCGGCAGTTACAGCTATGGCGCCGCGGTCGGATTATTCAAGGCCGTGCTGTCCCTGATCTTGATTCTGGGTGCGAACAAACTGGCGCACATGTTCGGTGAGGATGGGTTGTACCGCCGATGAGCACTGTCACCGAATCCGGCGGACGTTTCCGCCCCGCCTCCGCCCGCGGGTTCCGCAAGCCGGCCAAGGGCCGCCCGGTCTGGGAGGAACAGCCGCACTGGTACGGCCAGTTCGGCAAGGGCACGGTCATCACCGCGGTCCTGCTGGTCATCCTCGTCCCGGTCTGGGGCGTGGTGCTCACCAGCTTCTCCACCAAGGGCGCGATCAACTCGGCCGGCAACGGCCTGGTGCTCATCCCGCACGGCCTGAGCCTGCAGAACTACCAGCTGATCTTCAGCGGCGGCACGGTCAGCCGCTCGCTGTTCGTCACCGCGTTCATCACCATCGTCGGCACGGCGCTCTCGATGTTCGTCAGTGTGCTGTGCGCGTACGGGCTCTCCCGGGCGCACTCGTTCGCCCAGCGGCCGGTGCTGATGACGCTGATCGTGACGATGTTCTTCAACGGCGGCATCATTCCGACCTTCCTGGTCGTGAGCGACCTGAAGCTCTTCGGCAGCCTCTGGGCGCTGATCCTGCCCTCCGCGGTGAACGTCTTCAACATCCTGGTCCTGCGGGCCTTCTTCACCAACACCGCGGCCGAGCTGATCGAGGCCGCGCGGCTGGACGGCGCCAGCGAGTGGCGGGTGCTGTGGTCGGTCGTGATGCCGACCTCGCGCGCCGTGATCGCAGTCGTCACCATGTTCTACGCGGTGGCCTACTGGGGCACCTTCTTCAACGCGATCCTCTACGAATCGCAGAACGCCTCCAACAACCCGCTGGCCGTGGTCATCTTCGACTACACGCTCGAGGGCACCAGCATGCCCGGCATGGGCACCACCGGTGTCGGCGGACTCGCCCAGGCGTCCCAGACCGGCCTGTCGATGGCCACCGTCTCGCTTTCGCTCATTCCCATCGTCATCCTGACGCCGTTCGTGCAGAAGCACTTCGCCAAGGGCATGCTCACCGGCGCCATCAAGGGTTGAGAGGACTACCCCACCCATGCGCACCTCAAAGAAGAGGGCGATTCTTGCCTGCACCGCGGCCGGGCTCCTGGCCGCGCCGCTGATCGCCGCCCCGGCCGCCTCGGCCGCGAGCGGATCCGCGGGCAACGGCAGCGGTTATGTGTGGAACAACGTGAACATCGGCGCCGGCGGCTTCATCACCGGCGTCGTCTACAACCAGACCCAGCCAGGCCTGGCCTACCTGCGCACTGACATCGGCGGCCTCTACCGCTGGAACGCCTCGGCGCGCACCTGGATCCCGCTGCTGGACTCCACGAGCTTCGCGAACTGGAACGAGCTCGGCGTCGAATCCGTGGCCACCAGCCCGATCCACCCCAACGTGGTGTGGGCCGCCGTCGGCTCGTACGCGGACAGCTGGAACAACGGCCAGCCCTCGGCCATCCTGCGCTCGAGCGACTACGGCCGCACCTGGACCTCGTTCAGCCTGCCGTTCGAGAACGGCGCGAACGACCAGGGCCGCGACTCCGGCGAGCGGCTGGTCGTGGACCCGAACGACGACAACGTGCTCTACTTCGCCACCCGCAACCAGGGCCTGTGGAAGTCCACCGACGGCGGCCGCACCTGGGCGCAGGACAAGGACTTCCCGGACCTGGGCTCCAACTCCACCTCCGGCCTGCAGTTCGTCACCTTCGACCAGACCGAGAAGCACCGCGGCACCCCGACCCGGCACATCGTGGCCGGCGACGGGGACACCTCGACGCTGTATGAGAGCACTGACGGCGGCAAGACCTGGACCACGGTGGCCGGCGGACCCGGCACCATCCCGATCAAGGCGCAGTTCGCCGGGAACGGCTCGCTGTACGTGGTCTACGACCAGTTCACCGGCCCGTACTGGATGGGCACCGGCAAGCTCTACAAGTTCGCCGCGGGCACCTCCTCGCGCTCCGGCAACGGCGCGGTCGGCGCCGGCGCGGACGTCACCCCGGAGTCGTCCTCCGCCTGGTGGGGCTACGACGGGCTGGCGCTCGACCCGAGCAACCCGAACACGGTCTACGTCGCCACCAACGACCGGTGGAGCCCGATCGACACGATCTACCGGTCCACCGACGGCGGCACCACCTGGACCGACGTCTCCGCTTCGACGTCGCTGGACATCGCCTCCGAGCCGTACCTGGCCTGGGGCGCGCAGCCGAAGTTCGGCTGGTGGATCGGCGCCGTCGCGGTCGACCCGTTCAACCCGAACCACGTCGTCTACGGCACCGGCGCCACGCTCTACGGCACCACGAACATGGGCGCGCTGGACTCCGGCGGCACGGTGGACTTCTCCACCGCCGCGGCCAAGGGCATCGAGGAGACCTCGGTCAAGTCGCTGCTGGTGCCGAACGGACCGAGCGACTGCAAGCTGATCAGCGCCCTGGGCGACCTCGGCGGGTTCTGCCACACCTCGCTCACCCGGTCGCCGACCGACACCTTCGATGCGACCTACAGCACCGGCTCCGGCATCGCGCAGGACGCCAAGGGCGATCTGATCGCGTTCGTCGGCGAGAACGGCTCGAGCCTGCCGGCCGGCCAGTACTCCACCGACGGCGGCAAGACCTGGACCCAGTTCACCGCCCCGGGCTCGATGAGCTGGGGACAGGGCCAGGTGGCGGTCGCCGCGGACGGCTCGGGCATCGTGTGGAACCCGGCCGACGGCACCAGCCCGGTCTACTCCACCGACCGCGGCCAGACCTGGACGGCCGTGACCGGCCTGCCCACCGGCGTGGCCCCGGTGGCCGACCCGGTGAACAAGAACACGTACTACGCCGTCGACTCGGGCACCGGCGTGCTCTACCGCTCCACCGACGGCGGCAAGACCTTCGCCTCGGCCGCCACCGGCCTGACCGCGGCGAGCAACGACCAGCTGCAGACGATCCCCGGCCACGCCGGCGAGCTCTACTTCGCCGCGCAGACCGGCGGTCTGATGCACTCGGCCGACGGCGGAAGCACCTGGACCCAGGTGGACGCCGCGCACGTCTCGGCGGCCGACGCGGTGGGCGAGGGCGCGGCCGCTCCGGGCTCGCACAACCGGACCCTGTACATGGTGGGCACCGTCGACTCGGTGACCGGGTTCTACATGTCCACGGATCTGGGCAGGCACTGGACGAAGATCAACAGCGACCAGCAGAACTTCGGCTGGATCCCCGACATCGTCGGCGACCCGAACCACTACGGCCGGGTCTACGTCGGCACCAACGGCCGGGGCGTCGAGACGATCGACGTGTCCCGGCAGGGCGGGAACCAGCAGGGCCAGGACCAGCAGGGCCAGGACCAGGATCAGTAGGAAGAGTTCGATGGCTTCTCTGCACGACGCCACGCGCGGCCGGCTTCTGTTCGGGGGCGACTACAACCCCGAGCAGTGGCCGCGCGAGGTCTGGGAGGACGACGTCAGGCTGATGCACGAGGCCGGGGTGAACCTGGCCACGGTCGGCGTCTTCTCCTGGGCCCTGCTCGAGCCCAGGCCGGGGGAGTACGACTTCGGCTGGCTCGACGAGGTCCTCGACCTCCTGCACTCCGGCGGGATCGGCGTCGCGCTGGCCACTCCGACCGCGAGCGCTCCGCCGTGGCTGCACCACCGGTGGCCGGAGACCTCGCCGCAGGACCCGGATCGCAGCGTGCGTACTTACGGGTCGCGCAACGCTTACTGCCCGTCCTCGGCGGTCTACCGGCACCACGCGGACGCCGTCTGCGCGGCGCTGGCGGACCGGTACGCGCACCACCCGGCGCTGCGGATGTGGCACATCGGCAACGAGTTCGGGACGGTGTGCTACTGCGACGGCTGCGCGGAGACCTTCCGCGGCTGGCTCAAGCGGAAGTACACCGACCTCGACGGGCTCAACGAGGCCTGGGGCACCCGGTTCTGGTCGCAGCACTACAGCGAGTGGGCCGAGGTGATCCCGCCGCGCAAGGTCCAGTACGTCATCAATCCGGTGCAGGACCAGGACTATCAGCGCTTCGCCTCGGATCTGCTGCTCGAGGGCTTCAAGACGGAGCGCGACATCGTCTCGGCCCGCAACCCGGCGGTCCCGGTCACCACGAACTTCATGGGGTTCTACAAGGGCACCGACTCCTGGCAGTGGGCGCCCGAGGAGGACTTCGCCTCGGTCGACTCGTATCCGGACCCGAACGACCCGCTCGGCGCGTGCGCGAGCGCGTTCGCCCAGGACCTGACCCGGTCGCTGGGCCGGTCGACCCGCGCCGGCGGCTGGATCATGATGGAGCAGTCGACCGGCGCCGTGGGCTGGCGGGAGGTGGCCACGCCCAAGCCGCCGGGCCTGTTCCGGCTGTGGTCGCTCCAGGCCCTCGCCCGCGGCGCGGACGGGCTGCTGCAGTTCCAGTGGCGCGCCTCGAAGCAGGGCGCGGAGCGCTCGCACAGCGCGATGGTGCCGCATGCGGGCCCTGATTCGCGCGTGTTCCGCGAGGTGTGCGAGCTGGGCAAGGACCTCGCCGGCCTCGGCGACCTGATCGGCACCGAGGTCGCGGCGCAGGTCGCGATCGTGGTCGACTGGGACGCCTGGCGGGCGGTGGAGCTCGACCACCAGCCGCACAGCGGTTTCCGCTACGTGGACCGGATCTACGAGTACTACACCGCGCTGTGGCGCGCGAACATCACCTGCGATTTCGTGCATCCGCACGCGGAGCTGTCCGGGTACCGGCTGGTGCTCGCGCCGAATCTGTATCAGATCTCGGACGAGGCCGGCCGGAACCTGGAGCGGCACGTCGAAGCCGGCGGCACGCTCGTCGTCGGGCCGTTCAGCGGAGTGACGGACCCGGACGAGCGTGTCCGCCTCGGCGGCTATCCCGCGTCCCTGCGGGAGCTGCTCGGGATCCGGATCGAGGAGTACTGGCCGATCCCGGACGGGGTCGGCCTGCGGGTGGGCTCGGCCGAGCTGGGCGACTTCACGGCCGCCACCTGGGCCGAGTGGTTCGACCAGGCGGCCACCACGGCCCGCGTGCTCGCGCGGATCGAGGACGGCCCGCTGGCCGGCCACCCGGCGGTCACGGTCAACGGCCACGGCGCCGGCTCGGCCTGGTACCTCGCCACCCTGCCGGAGGCCTCGGCCCTCGGCCGGGTGCTGCGCCGTGCCGCCGCCGACGCGGGCGTCGGGCCGGTGCTGGAGAACCTGCCGGAAGGCGTGGAGGCGGTCCGCAGGGGCGACCGCGTCTTCGTTCTCGACCATCGCACCCGCGAGGTCGAGATCCGCGCCGCCTGAAGCCACGGCCTCCCGGTCCCGCCGCATCGGGACCGGGAGGCCGTATCCATCGCCGTATGCCGCGTGGCAGAGGTCCACTGGGGGTAGCCTCGGGGGAACTCAGACGCCGCGGCGGCGGTCGAGGACGAAACTATCGAAGCGCTTCGACAGATCCCCTAGACAGTCTCCACGTGCGCGGTCTACCCTTCAGGGGCAAGGCTTGGCGGGCGGCCGGGAAACCGGCCGGAGACAATGTCGAAGCGCTTCACCACCGCTTCCGGGCACAGCGCCCCCGCCGTGCCCGCCCCGCTCCGACCACCCGAAGAGGCTCCACTATGGTGACCCTGGCCGAAGTCGCCCGCCAAGCGGGCGTCTCGCCCTCCACGGTGTCCTACGTCCTGTCGCGCAAGCGCTCGATCTCGGACGACACCCGCCGGAAGGTGGAGGCGGCGATCGAGGCGCTCGGATACCACCCGCACGCCGGGGCCCGCGCGCTGGCGTCGAACCGCTCCAACATCCTCGCCCTGATGATCCCGCTGCGCAGCGACATGTACGTGCCGGTGATCATGGAGATCGCCATGGCGGTGACCACCGAGGCGCGCGAGTTCGGGCAGGACGTGCTCCTGCTCACCAAGGACGAGGGCACCCAGGGGGTGCGCCGGATCGCCGGCAGCGGCCTGGCCGACGCGATGATCCTGATGGACATCGAGCTCGAGGACGACCGGATCCCGGTGCTGCGCGAGACCGAGACCCCGGCCGTGCTGATCGGGCTGCCCGCCGACTCGGCCGGGCTCGCCTGCGTCGACCTCGACTTCGAGGCCACCGGCGCCACCTGCGTCGAGCACCTCGCCGCGCTCGGCCACCGCGACATCGCCCTGATCGGCGAGGGCGAGGGGGTCTACCAGCGCAAGACCGGCTTCGCCGCCCGCACGCTGGCCGGCTTCCAGCGGGCCGCCGCCGAGCGCGGCGTGCGCACCGTGCACCGCTCCTGCGAGGGCACCTACGAGTCCACCGCGGGCGTGCTCTCCCGGATCATGGAGGAGCGCCCGCACACCACCGGGTTCGTGGTGCAGAACGAGGCGGCCATCGCCCCGCTGCTGAGCCTGCTGCGCCTGTCCGGCCGGGCCGTGCCCGAGGACACCAGCGTGGTGGCGATCTGCCCGGACCAGGTCGCGCTGCAGGCCTCGCCCCGGCTGACCAGCGTTTCCATCCCGGCCGAGGAGATGGGCCGGCGCGCCGTCCGGCTCGCCATGGCCCAGCTCGACTCGGCCGGCGGCCAGCAGGAACCGATCACCTTGATCCCCCCGGCGCTGACCGCGCGCGAATCGAGCGCCGCCGGTCCCGCGGCCTGAGCCGCGGCCGGCCCGCGACCGGCGCTCAACCCCAGAACACTGATACGTACGGCAGCACGCCCCGCGCCCACCGGGCGCCGCCCCGCACGGCGGCGCGCACTGCCCCCGCCTACGAAAGGCCCATCCGCCATGTCCGAGGAATCCCCGCTGGCCTCGCTCGCCCACGAGGTGGGCGAGTTCACGGCCCGACCCGGAGAGCCCGTCCTGGAGTGGACCGGCCGCCAGGAGACGCTGCGCATCGAACCGTGGGGCGCCGACTCGCTCCGGGTCCGGACCAAGGTCGGCGGGGCGATCCTGGACGACGTGCCCGGCGCCCTGCTCGAGAACCCGCCGGGGGAACCCGGCGCCGGGGCCTGGGTGGAGCTCGGCCCGCACGCGGCCACGATCGTCAACGGCGAGCTGACCGCCACCGTGACGCCCACCGGCCGGATCACCTTCACCCGCACTTCCGACGGCGCCGAGTTGCTGGCGGAGCAGGACGCGCACTTCTGGTGGCCCGGCCCGCGCCTGCGCACCGCGCACGGCAACGGCTACGCCCGGCTCGAACAGCGCTTCGCCGCCTACCCGGACGAGCGCCTCTACGGCCTCGGCCAGCACCAGCACGGCCTGTTCGACCAGAAGGGCGCCGTGATCGACCTGGTCCAGCGCAACTCCGAGGTCACCATCCCGTTCCTGGTCTCCTCGCGCGGCTACGGCTTCCTGTGGAACATGCCCGCGATCGGCCGGGTGGAGCTCGCGCACAACGGCACCCGCTGGGTGGCCGACAGCGCCCGCCAGATCGACTACTGGGTCACCGCCGGCGAGCCGGCCGCGATCCAGCGCTCCTACGCCGCCGCCACCGGCCACACCCCGGTGCTGCCCGAGTGGGCCGCCGGGTTCTGGCAGTGCAAGCTGCGCTACCGCTCGCAGGAGGAGCTGCTCGAGGTGGCCCGCGAGTACCACCGCCGCGGCGTCCCGCTCGACGTCATCGTCGCGGACTTCTTCCACTGGACCCACCTCGGCGAGTGGCGCTTCGACCCGGCCGAGTGGCCCGACCCGGCCGCCGCGGTCGAGGAGCTGGCGAGCTACGGCACGAAGCTGATGGTCTCGGTCTGGCCCTCCGTCAGCCCGCTCTCGGAGTACCACTTCGACATGGAGCGCCTCGGCCTGCTGATCGGCACCGAGTTCGGCCCCGTCGCCCACGCCGACTGGCCGGACAAGGGCGTGGACCACACCGTCCAGGTCGCGTTCTACGACGCCACCAACCCGAAGGCGCGCGACTTCGTCTGGTCCAAGGTGCGCGAGAGCTACCTGGACAAGGGCATCGAGATCTTCTGGGCCGACGCCTGCGAGCCCGAGCTCAAGCCCGGCTACCCGGCCAACCTGCGCTACCACGCGGGCACCGGGCTGGAGGTCGGCAACCTCTATCCGCGGGAGAACTCGCGGATGTTCTACGACGGCATGCGCTCGGCCGGCCGCGAGCACGTGGTCACGCTCAACCGTTCGGCCTGGGCCGGTTCGCAGCGCTACGGCGCGATCCTGTGGTCCGGCGACATCTACCCGGACTTCGCCACCTTCCGCAAGCAGATCGCGGCGGGCCTGAACACGGCGCTGAGCGGGATCCCGTGGTGGAACACCGACATCGGCGGCTTCCACGGCGGCGACCCGGACTCGCCGGAGTACCGCGAGACCATCGTGCGCTGGTTCCAGTTCGGCGCGTTCAGCCCGATCTTCCGGCTGCACGGCTTCCGCGAGCCGGCCATGGAGTTCTCGCCCCAGGTGACCGGCGGCCCGAACGAGATCTGGTCGTACGGCGAGGAGGCCTGCAAGATCATGTCCGACTACATCGCCCTGCGCGAGCGGCTCAAGCCGTACGTGCTCTCGGTGATGCAGGAGGCGCACGAGACCGGCCTGACCCCGATCCGCCCCTACCTGGTGGAGTTCCCGGAGGACCCGAAGTCCTGGACTGTGGACGACGCCTACCTGTTCGGCCGCGACCTG
Organism: Actinospica robiniae DSM 44927; assembly: GCF_000504285.1. Classification (NCBI taxonomy): domain Bacteria; kingdom Bacillati; phylum Actinomycetota; class Actinomycetes; order Catenulisporales; family Actinospicaceae; genus Actinospica; species Actinospica robiniae. The sequence continues at coordinate 7,603,038 of NZ_KI632511.1, forward strand.
CTGGTGGCGCCGGTGCTCGAGGCCGGCGCCCGCGCCTGGGACGTCTACCTGCCCAAGGGCGCCTCCTGGCGGGACGCCTGGACCGGCGAGGAGTACACCGGCGGCCAGACCGTGACGGTGCAGGCGCCGCTCGAGCGGATTCCGCTGTTCCTGCGCGACGGGGCGCAGCTTCCGATCCTTCCCGAGGCCTAGTCCTTTTGATAGGCGAACGCCGTCGCCAAGGTGGGCTTGGCGACGGCGTTCACGCGTCCGCGCGTATGTGTGTACTTACATCGAGCGCTGATAGCTGCGGAACGCGCGGGTCGAGACCCAGCCGCAGGCCACCATCAGGATGGCGAGATAGCCGAGGTTCTCGAAGATCGGCCCCCAGTTCGGGCTGGACTCCAGCGCGCCGCGGCCGGCCACCAGCGTCCAGTTCACCGGGTTGTACTTGGTCACCTCCTGCATCCAGTGCGGGATGAGCGAGAGCGCCATGAACCCGGTGGAGGTGAACTGAAGCGGCATCAGGACGAAGTTCGAGGCCGCGATGATCGATTCTTCCCGGCGCACCATCAGCGCGAGCCCGTAGGAGAGCGCGCCGATCGCGGTGGCCAGCAGGTTCGAGGCCACCATGAGCACCAGCACGCCCATCACCACGTTGTGATAGCTCGCGCCCACTGCCAGCCCCAGCAGCAGGATTATCGCCGCCTGGATGACGATCGCGAGCACCTGCACCAGCAGCCGTCCCACGATCAGCGAGGAGCGCGAGACGGGCGAGATCAGGAACCGGTCGAGCACGCCCCGGGTCAGGTCGTCCAGGATCGCCATGCCGCCCCAGCCGGCGCCGAAGAATGCGGACATGACCACGATCGAGGGCACCAGGTATGTCTCGTAGTTGGGCGCGCCGAAGTCGGGCAACTGGGTGATGGACTTGAACAGCTGGCCGAACAGCAGAAGCCAGATCATCGGCTGGATCAGCGTGAAGGCCACGAACATCGGCTGCCGCAGGAACGCCCGGAAGGCGCGGCCGGTCATGTACCAGGTGTCGCTGAGCGCGTTCACCGCGCCTCCCCCTTCTGCTCCCCGGACCGCGCGGCCTGGGCGGCGGCTTCCTCGGCCGCGGTGAACGAACGGCCGGTGTGGCGCAGGTAGACGTCGTCCAGCGAGGGCCGGGCGACCGTGACGGAGGCGACGGTGATCTCCACCGCCTCGAGCGCGGCCAGCAGTGCGGGCACCGCGCCGGCGCCGTCCCCGCTGCGGCCGCGCAGGAGCAGGCCGTCGACGACGACGTCGGTGAGCCGCCCGGGCGCGCCGGCCACGGCGAGGGCCTTGTCCGGGTCAGCGCCCTGAGCCAGTTCGAGTGAGACCGCGTCGCCCTCGAGCTCGGCCTTGAGCTCGTCCGGGCTGCCCTCGATGACGATCCGGCCCTGATCCACGATGGCGAGGGAGCGGGCGAGCTCGTCCGCCTCCTCCAGGTAATGCGTCGTCAGCAGGATGGTCAGGCCCTGATCCCAGGCCAGTGCCCTGATCTGCTCCCACATCTCGGACCGCGCCTCCGGGTCGAGGCCGGTGGTCGGCTCGTCCAGGAAGAGCACCTGCGGCGCGTGCACCAGGCCGAGCGCCACGTCGAGCTTGCGCTTCATGCCGCCGGAGTAGGTCTTCACGAACCGTCCGCCGACCTCGGCCAGGCCGAAACGGCCGAGCAGGTCGTCCACCCGCCGCTCGAGCTCGGCGCCGCGCAGGCCGTAGACCCGGCCCTGCAGCAGCAGGTTCTCCCGTCCGGTGGCCTGGACGTCGACGCCGGAGTTCTGGGCTATGCAGCCGATGGACCGGCGCACCTGCCGCTGCTGGCGCACGATGTCGAAGCCGGCCACGCTGGCCGCGCCGGAGGTCGGCGCGGAGAGCGTGGTGAGCATCTTCACCAGCGTGGACTTGCCCGCGCCGTTCGGCCCGAGCAGGCCGAAGACCGAGCCGCGCGGGACCTGCAGGCTCACCCCGCGCACCGCGCGGACGTCGCCTTTATACGTTTTCACCAGGTCTCTCGCGTCGATCGCGAGCTCCCCGACAGCCGTGGACGATGGCACGGCCACCCCCTTCTATTCGCGCTATATCGCGTTCAGCGAACACGATATAGCTCAATCCCGGGCTGTCAAGACCGGCGGTGTGTCAGCGGGTCTTGCGACCTTCCCGCGCGGGCGGTACGCAAGAGCCAGCCGCGTGCGGTGGGCGCGCGCAGCGATCGCAGGGGGAGGCAGCACCATGGCGAACGAGTTGTGGTTCACCGAGAACAGCCGGGATCTGTCGCAGTCGGGCGGCGACGATGCGGGCTTCGAGTTCGAGTTCTACTGTCAGCGCTGCGGCGACACCTGGCGTTCCGGCTTCGAGAACTACAGTCTCGGCCGGGCCACCGGCTGGCTGCGCCGGGCCAGCGGGATGGCCTCGAACGCCGCCTCGAACGTCGGGTGGGACGTGGCCAACACGGTCGGCGGGCTCGCCGACGCGGGCTGGCACCGGGCCCGCGACGCCGCGTTCCAGCGCGCCATCGGCCAGGCGCAGAGCCACTTCCACCGCTGCGCGCACTGCACTCAGCACGTGTGCGACAACTGCTGGAGCGCGGATCGCGGGATGTGCCGCTACTGTGCGCCCGACCTGCAGGCCGAGGTCGAGCAGGCCCGCGCGGAGGGCCAGGTCGCGGCGGCGCGCCAGGCCGCGTCCGAAGCCGGGGCGCAATCCGTGGAAGGCATGGACGTGGTGACGGAGCATCAGCTGGTGTGCCCGCAGTGCCGGGCAGAAGTGCACGGTGCCAAGTTCTGCCCGGAATGCGGCCACAAGCTCACCGATCCCGCATCCTGCGGTGGCTGCGGCCAAGCGGTGCCGGCCGGCGCCAAGTTCTGCCCGGAGTGCGGGACCCCAGCGGCCGGCTGAGAACCGGCCGACGGCGGCTAACGTCCGTGCCGGCTGAACGTCCGTACCGCCAGCGGAACGAAGACGAGCAGCAGCACCGCGCACCAGCCGAGCGTCGCGGCCACCGGATGCACGAGCGTCCACGGTGAGGTGGCCGCGGCGCCGGCGTTGTCCCCGAAGAGCGTGCGGCAGACGGCGGCCGCACAGCTGACCGGGTTCCATTCGGCGATCGCGCGCAGCCAGCCCGGCATCCCCGCGGTCGGCACGAACACGTTGCTGACCATGCCGATCGGGAACACCAGGATGCCGGCCTGAGCGGCGATATCCTCCCGGCCGCAAAGCAGGCCGAGGAAGAACCCCAGCCAGATCATGCAGAAGCGCAGCAGGAGCAGGATGCCGAACGCCGCGGCCGCCCGTCCGACGCCGTCGTGCGCGCGCCAGCCGACGGCCAGCCCGACGCCGATCATGGCGGCCAGGACGACGGCGCTGACGAACAGGTCCGCGAACGCCTGCCCGAGCAGCGTCGCGCCGCGCGATATCGGCATCGTGCGCAGCCGGTCGGTCATTCCGCGTTCGAGATCGCGCGCGGCGCCCACCATGCTCGGCATGACGGCGTTGACCGCGATCAGCACGTACAGCCCCGGCATCAGATAGCTGCGGTAGCTCTCTCCGCCCGGCGCCGCGATGGCACTGCCGAACACGTACCCGAACACGACCAGCATGGCCAGCGGCGCGGCGAGTGAGACGAAGATCAGACCGGGGGAGTTCTTGTAGTACCAGAGCACGCGGAGCGTCAGAGCCCAGACATCCGTGTGCGGACGGCGGGTGACTGTGGTGACGGTCGTGGTGGTCATGCCGCGCTCCCAGTGATGGTGAGGAAGACTTCGTCGAGGGTCGGTCTGCGCAGCGCGACATCGAGCGCTTCCACGCCTGCGCTGTCGAGTTCGCGAACTAGGCGAGGCAGACCGATGGTGGCGCCGCCGGCCGTCCGCACGTTCAGTCGGCGCTCCGCGGCATCGATCTCCGGTTCGGCGCCGGCCAGATCAGTGAGCACCTTCGCGGCCGTCGCCAGCAGCGCCGCGTCAGCGAGTTCCACTTCGATGCGGGTGCCGATCATCTCCTTGAGCTGCGCGGGAGTGCCGTTCGCGATGACCACGCCCTGATCGACGACGGCGATCTCCCCGGCGAGTTGGTCCGCCTCGTCGAGGTACTGCGTGGTGAGCAGGACCGTGGCGCCGTCGGCGGCCAACTGTCTGACGGTGGACCAGATCTCGTTGCGGCTGCGGGGATCGAGCCCGGTGGTGGGTTCGTCCAGGAAGAGCACCGAGGGCCGGGTGAGCAGGCTGGCGACGAGATCGAGCCGGCGTCGCATGCCACCCGAGTACGACCGCACCAGCCGGCCCGCCGCCTCGGCCAGATCGAACCGCTCGAGCAGGTCGTCGGCGCGTCGGGCCGCTTCGCGGGCGCCGAGGTGGTGCAGCCGGCCGAGCAGGCGCAGGTTCTCCCGGCCGGTGATGCCCTCGTCCAAAGCGGCGTGCTGCCCGGTGTAGCCGATGCGTCGGCGCACTTCGTCGGGCTGGCGCACCACGTCGTACCCGGCCACCCTGACCTCGCCGGCTTCGGGCGCGGTGAGCGTGGCCAGGACGCGCACGGCCGTGGTCTTGCCTGCGCCGTTGGGTCCGAGCAGGCCGCAGACCGTGCCGACCGGGACGCTCAGCTCAAATCCGCGCAGGGCGTGTGTCTTGCCGAAGTGCTTGTGCAGGCCGGATACCGCGATCGCCTGGCTTGGCGCATCACTACCTGGTACATCGTACGGTGTTTTCATGCCGCGAAGCATACTACGTACGGTGTACGGGTTGTCTAGACTCGGTCGAGGTGAGCAACGAGATGACGAACGAGCGCCCCGAGTTGATCTGGCTGCGGCCCGAACGCGCGGCCCGCGGCCCGGCGCCCGCGCACAGCCGAGCGGCCATCGCCGCGGCCGCGATCGCCCTGGCCGACGCCGAGGGCCTGGCCGGCGTGTCCATGCGGAAGATCGCCGCGGCTCTCGGCGCCGGCACGATGTCGCTGTATACCTATGTGCCGAAGAAGGAGCACCTGTTCGATCTGATGCTGGACGCGGTGGCGGGGGAGTGGCGGCTGCCCGAGGCGCCGACCGGCGACCAGCGGGCGGATCTGCACGAGTTCGCCCGGCAAGGCCTGGCAGCGATGCGCCGGCACCCCTGGGTGCCCGGGCTCGTGCTCACCCGGCCCTCGATCGGACCGAACTCGCTGCGCTGCACCGAATACTTCCTCGCGGTGATGTCCGAGGCGAAGCTGTCAGGCGGCACGAAGATGGAGCTGTTCGCGATGCTCAACGGCTACGTGTGCCAGTTCGCGCAGTGGGAGGCGAACCAGCGGGACGTCGGCGGCAGCGCGCAGTGGCAGGCCGAGCTCGCCGCGTACCTCGGCATGGCTGTGGCCACTGGCGACTATCCGAACCTGGCCGCCGCCTTCATCGGCTCCGAGGCGCCCGATCTGGACGCGGACGCGGTCTTCGAGCGCTCGGTCGGCCGGGTCATCGATCTGATCCTGAGTCAGGCGACGTCCGCACCGTCCGCCCACTAGCGCAAAACTATGTCGTACTATGCATCATGTTCCACGTGGAACATCGCCTTTGTCACGGTTTCACCGTCCGCTCCGAGCGTGATCTCGGCCTGGATCGTCTCGCCGGCCAGCACGCGCGGCAGCCAGTGGCGCGCATCCGGCCACATGTCGGCCCACGGCAGATCCTCGACCGGGTACCACCCGGGGACCAGCTCGTCGGACTCTGCCGGCTCGCCCTGGAAGAGCCGGGTGCGGAACAGCGCCACGTGCAGATCCCACTCGGGCCTGGTCGGAAAGCGGAAGGCCACGCCGCCCGCCGGCGCCAGATCAGCCGGCTCGACCACGATCCCCACCTCCTCGGCGATCTCACGCACGCAGGCCTGCCCGGTAGTCTCGCCCGGCTCCAGATGGCCGCCCGGAGCGACCACGCGCCCCTCGCCGAAGCCGCGTTTCTTCAGTCCCAGCAGCAGCTCGGTCACACCCGCGTCGCTCCTGGTGATCAGGCATACGCAGGTCGATTTCACGTCGCCGTCACCGGCACCCGCGGCCTCCTCGGTAGCATGATCTGGTGAAGATCGAGATGGATGACCTGACCGGCTCCGAGGTTATCGAACTCCTGCGCTTCCACCGCGCGGAGATGGAGCGGGTCACGCCTCGGGCCGAGAGCATGCACGCGCTCGACCTCGACGGGCTGCGCCATCCCGACGTCGTCTTCTGGACCCTGCGCGACGAAGGCCGGCTCGCCGGATGCGCCGCGATCAAGCGCCTCGACGAGACGCACGGGGAGATCAAGTCCATGCGCACGGCCGAGGGCTACCAGCGGCGCGGAGTCGCTGCCGCGATGCTGGCCCACATCGAGCGGGAATCGGCGGCCATGGGCCTGGCCAAGCTGAGCCTCGAGACCGGCACCGAGGACTACTTCGCCCCGGCGCGTGCCCTCTACGAACGCTGCGGATTCATCTACTGCGATCCCTTCGCGGACTACGTGCTCGACCCGCTGAGCGTCTTCATGACGAAGAAGATCGCGTGAAGACCGGATTCGCGGCGGCACCGGACGGCACACGGATCGCCTACCAGATCGAGGGTGAGGGCCCGGCACTGCTTCTGCTGGCCGGCCAGGCGAACAACCACCACTGGTGGGACGGAGTCCGCGAAGACTTCCAGGCTGATCGAACGACCGTCAGTTTTGATTACCGCGGCACCGGCGAGAGCGACAAGCCCGACGTGCCGTACAGCATCGATCTGTTCGCCCAGGACGCCCTCGCCGTCCTCGACGCGCTCGGAATCGAAAGCGCGGACGTCTACGGCACGTCCATGGGAGGCCGAACCGCGCAAGTACTCGCCGCGAAGAACCCGCGGCGAGTAAGACGCCTGGTACTCGGCTGCACGTCGCCCGGCGGACCGCAGGCGATCGAGCGCGGCAACGACGTGCGACGGGCCCTGGCTCAGGCCGACCGCGCTGCCGCCGCACGTGTGCTGGATGAGCTGATGTACACGCCGGAATGGCTCGCCGTGTACCCCGGCCCGCACCAGACCACCGGCGACCCGGCGATGCCCGACTTCGCCCGCGGCCGCCACCTCGTGGCCAGCAGCCGCCACGACGCCTGGGACCTGCTGCCGCGGATCGAGGCCGAGACACTCGTCGTGCACGGCACCGAAGACCGCTTCAACCCGACGGAGAACGCCCAGCTGATCGCGGGCCGGATTCCGCGTGCCGGAATCGAGCTGATCGAGGGAGCCCGGCACGCGTACTTCGAGGAGTTCCGCGCCCTCGCCGGCCCCGCGGTCATTCGCTTTCTGACGAGCCAGCCGTAACACGAGGCGTGTTGTTGGTAGTCTGGGCGACAGGTTGGCGCAACCTGCCGCTCGCACCCGGAAGGGCTCGGTGAATGCGCACGACAAGCCGTCAAGCGCAGGCTGACCGAGCGCGGCACGAGCTGACAACGCGAGCATCGGCGCACCCGGCCGCGTAGGAGCCGACGCAATGACATCTACGAACACCGACCTCGCCAAGAAGCTCGCGAAGCGGCTGCGCGACGACCTCGCCGCCGCCGGCACCGAGATCCCGCACAGCCTGGCGCTCGAACTCATCGCCCATCAGCTCGCCGCCAAGGACTGGAACGTCCTGTCCGCCGCCCTGGCCAAGACCGGTGCCGCCGCCGACGCGGGCGCCGACTCGGACGCGGACGCGGAGATGCGTCCGGGCGTGCCGATCCTGCGGGTGATGGACATGGCCCTGGCCCTGCCCTTCTACCTGGACTACCTCGGCTTCACGCTCGACTGGGAGCACCGTTTCGAGCCCGGCCTGCCGGTCTACGCCCAGGTCTCCCGGTCGGCGACCGTCCTGCACCTGTCCGAGCACCACGGCGACGGCAGTCCGAACGGTGTCGTATGGATCCCGGTGCGCGACGTGACCGCCCTCCAGCGCGAGCTGCTCGCCAAGGACGACACCCGGCTGCGCCCCGGCGTCCACGCCGACGCCCCCGGCGGCCCGACGATGCAGGTCATCGACCCGTACGGCAACGTCCTGCGCTTTGCCCAGCCGCCTCGCGTTTAGCGAGCCCCCGCCCCGCTCACCCGAGTGGGCGGCGCGAGCAGCGCCCCGGCGTGCCGAATGGCGCAGGCTGGGAGAAACCACGGACGAGGAGGACGCCATGGCCGCCAGCGAGCGGGACCCGTTCCAGGAAGACCCAGAGCCGTCCTTCGTCGAGGTCGACGCAGTGGACCTCGAGACGTTCTGGGAGGCCGAAGGCAACGACAAGGTCGAATGCCCCGGCTGCGACGCCCAACCCAAGGGCCGCTTCGCCGAGCGCGGCACCGTAGACGGCAGGGACTGGGTGGCCTTCGCTCCCTGCGGCCACGTCGTCGTACTCGCCGGCTGGGCCATCTACTAGTCGCGACTCCCGCAGGTCAAGCACCTCAACCCCGTGGTTGACGTGTTTGACCTGCGGCTTCCCCGCTCTCGGCAGGCCCTGGCCGGCCGCATTACGGGTTGAGCCTCGCCGTCAGGCGCTTACGCAGACTCCGGCGGGTGGTGAACGGGCGCACGGCGTCCGTCAGCGCCGAGAACGCGTTCGTGTACCCGAAAGTCCGTGGCCTGCGAAAGCGTTCCGCGGCGACGCGCCGACAACAGCTGGCGGCGGCAGCGGCTCAGGCCACTACCGCCGCCGTCTTGTCGGCCTACCAGCCGCGCGACTTCCACGCAGCCAGCTGCGGCCGCTCGTCGCCGAGGGTCGTGTCCTTGCCGTGGCCCGGGTAGACCCACGTCTCGTCCGGCAGCCGGTCGAAGACCTTCGCGACCACATCGCCGTACAGCGAGGCGAACCGCTTCGGGTCCTTGTCGGTGTTGCCGACCCCGCCCGGGAACAGGCAGTCGCCGGTGAACAGGTGCGGGTGACCCTTCGGATCGTCGTAGAGCAGGGCGATCGAGCCCGGCGTGTGGCCGACCAGATGCGTCGCGGTCAGCTCGACTCGGCCGACGCGGATGGTGTCGCCGTCGTCGACGATGGTGTCCGTCGGCACCGCGATCCCCTCCGCGTCGTAGCGGCCGGCGAAGGTGCGGGCGCCGGTGGCGCCGACCACCTGCCGCAGCGCCTGCCAGTGGTCGCCGTGCTGATGCGTCGTGACCACCGAGGCCAACGAGCCGTTGACCAGGCGGATCAGCGTCTCCGGCTCGTTCGCCGCGTCGATCAGCAGTTGCTCGCCGGTGTCCCGGCAGCGCAGCAGGTACGCGTTGTTGTCGTAGGGGCCCACGGCGACCTTCGTGATCACCAGGGCCGGCAGTTCTCTGACATCCGGCGGGCCGCCGACCGTCACGTGCCCGTGGTAGTTCACCTTCCACCCCTCCGCACTCGCCTCGCGTCGGCGAGGTATCCGTCTTCGATGCTCACGTTCGTCACTTCCACCCGGGGGGCTTCGGCAGGGCGCCGTGCGGCTCCACGTTCAGGCCGTCGCCGTTGCTGCGGCCGATCAGCCAGGCGAACAGCGCGGCGGACGGCCCGCGCACGAGCGGGGCGGAGGCGTCCTGGGGGTCGGCGCGCACGCCGTAGAATAGGTCGGAGTCTTCGGCGTGCAAGCGGAACGCCGGCGATTCGTCGGTGTGGGCCGGGTCGTTGAACCGGGCCGTGACCATGGCGAGTTCCGGATCGGTGAAACTCGGCGGCCAGTGGGCCGGGGAGAAGGCCGCGTCCAGGTCCACGTGGTGCACCAGCACCTCCTCCAGCCGCCACCACGGGATCCAGGCGGCCGGCTGCGGGAAGCCGCGGCGGTTCTCGATCAACGTGGTCCAGTGCTCCGGCTCCATCCGCGCGGCCTGCGTGGCGAAGCGCTCGCACGCCTCGCGCAGATCCGCCAGCAGCTGCTCGGCGGAGCGGTCGGCGCCTGCCTCTATCTCGCTGTCTCGGGCCTCCCGGGAGGCGTACATCGGGGTCACGGTGCCGGTCGCGGCCCAGGTCAGCAGTCTGACCTGGGCGTCGGCGTTGCGGGCGGTATGGGTCAGGACGTGGCCGCGGGTCCAGCCGGGGAGCAGGGAGGGCTCGCGGACGGCCGCGTCGTCGAACTGCTCGGCGGTGGCCAGCAGATGGGCGGTCGCCTCGACCACCCGGGCCACGGTCTCGGTCGGATCGGGCACGGCCGCGGCCGGCGCGGCGGGGCTCGCTTCGGTTGCCATGGCTCTACTCTGGCGCACCCGCCGGGCCGAACGCCATGCGGTTCGACCGGACGGGACATTTCTGTCGGTGGGCCCGCCTACGATGGGTCGGGAGTGGTGCGCTGGTGGCCCCGAAGAACCGGGAACCAGGGAACACCGCAGGTCAGGCCATGTCGAACCAGGGAGCAGAGCAGTGGCGGACAAGTTGATCGTCCGGGGGGCGCGCGAGCACAACCTCAAAGACGTCTCCCTCGACCTGCCGAGAGACGCCCTGATCGTCTTCACCGGCCTGTCCGGTTCGGGCAAGTCCTCGCTCGCCTTCGACACGATCTTCGCCGAGGGCCAGCGCCGCTACGTCGAGTCCCTCTCGGCCTACGCCCGGCAGTTCCTCGGCCAGATGGACAAGCCGGACGTGGACTTCATCGAGGGCCTGTCCCCGGCCGTCTCGATCGACCAGAAGTCCACCTCGAAGAACCCGCGCTCGACCGTGGGCACCATCACCGAGGTCTACGACTACCTCCGGCTGCTCTACGCCCGCGCGGGCAAGGCGCACTGCCCCGAGTGCAGCCGGATCATCTCCCGGCAGAGCCCGCAGCAGATCGTCGAGCGGGTGCTGGAACTCGACGAGGGCACCCGCTTCCAGGTGCTCGCGCCGGTGGTGCGCGAGCGCAAGGGCGAGTACGCGGAGCTGTTCAAGGAGCTGCAGTCCAAGGGCTACAGCCGGGCCCGGGTGGACGGTGTGGTCATCCAGCTCACCGAGCCGCCCACGCTCAAGAAGCAGGAGAAGCACACCGTCGAGGTCGTGGTGGACCGGCTCGCGGTCAAGTCCTCGGCCAAGCGCCGGCTGACCGACTCGATCGAGACCGCGCTGCGGCTGGCCGGCGGCATGATCACGCTCGACTTCGTGGACCTGCCGGAGGACGACCCGCACCGCGAGCGGATGTACTCCGAGCACCTGTACTGCCCGTACGACGACCTGTCCTTCGAGGAGCTCGAGCCGCGCTCGTTCTCCTTCAACTCGCCCTTCGGCGCCTGCCCGGAGTGCACCGGCCTCGGCATCCGGATGGAGGTGGACGAGGAGCTCGTCATCCCCGACCCGGAGCTGAGCCTGAACGAGGGCGCGATCGCGCCGTGGTCCGGCTCCGGCCAGGCCGGCGACTACTTCGGGCACCTGCTCGAGGGCCTCGCCGGCGAGCTCGGCTTCGACCTCGACACCCCGTTCAACAAGCTTCCGGCCAAGGCCCGCAAGGCGGTGCTGCACGGCCACAAGCACAAGGTCACGGTCAGCTACACCAACCGCTTCGGCCGCACCCGCAGCTACTCCACCGGCTTCGAGGGCGTCATCCCGTGGATCGAGCGCCGGCACGCCGAGGCCGAGTCGGACAGCTCCCGCGAGCGGCACGCCGGCTACATGCGCGAGGCGCCCTGCCCCGCGTGCAACGGCACCCGGCTCAAGCCGCTGGTGCTGGCCGCCACCCTCGGCGGGCACACCGAGGGCGAGTACACCGAGGGCGGCAAGTCCATCGCCGAGGTGGCCGCGCTCCCGGTGGGGGAGTGCGCGAGGTTCCTGCGCGAGCTCAAGCTGGGCAAGCGCGAGGCGCAGATCGCCGCGCGGGTGCTCAAGGAGGTCAACGAGCGGCTGCAGTTCCTCGTCGACGTGGGCCTGGACTACCTCTCGCTGGACCGCGCCTCGGCCACCCTGGCCGGCGGCGAGGCGCAGCGCATCCGGCTGGCCACCCAGATCGGCTCCGGCCTGGTCGGGGTGCTCTACGTGCTCGACGAGCCGTCCATCGGCCTGCACCAGCGGGACAACCACCGGCTGATCGAGACGCTGGTGCGGCTGCGCAACCTCGGCAACACCCTGATCGTGGTGGAGCACGACGAGGACACCATCAAGATCGCGGACTGGGTGGTCGACATCGGCCCGGGCGCGGGCGAGCACGGCGGCCACGTGGTGGTCTCCGGGCCGGTCTCCGACCTGCTCGAGTCCGAGGACTCGCTCACCGGCGCGTACCTGTCCGGCCGGATGCGGATCGAGGTGCCGACCCAGCGCCGCCCGGTCGACCCGGAGCGGGTGCTGACCGTGCACGGCGCACGCGAGCACAACCTCAGGGACGTGGACGTCACCTTCCCGCTCGGCTGCTTCGTCGCGGTCACCGGCGTCTCCGGCTCCGGCAAGTCCACCCTGGTCAACGACATCCTCTACACCCACCTCGCACGCGAGCTGAACGGCGCGCGCAAGGTGCCCGGCCGGCACACCCGGGTGGACGGGGTGGAGCACCTGGACAAGGTGGTGCACGTCGACCAGTCCCCGATCGGCCGGACCCCGCGGTCCAACCCGGCCACCTACACCGGCGTGTTCGACCACGTGCGCCGGCTGTTCGCGGAGACCAGCGAGGCGAAGGTGCGCGGCTACCTGCCCGGGCGCTTCTCCTTCAACGTCAAGGGCGGCCGCTGCGAGAACTGCCAGGGCGACGGCACCATCAAGATCGAGATGAACTTCCTGCCGGACGTGTACGTGCCCTGCGAGGTCTGCCACGGCCGCCGCTACAACGAGCAGACGCTCGAGGTGCACTACAAGGGCAAGACCATCGCGGACGTGCTGGAGATGCCGGTGGCCGAGGCGGTGGAGTTCTTCGAGGCCATCCCCGCCATCGCCCGGCACCTGCGCACTCTCGACGACGTCGGCCTCGGCTACGTCCGGCTCGGCCAGAGCGCGACCACCCTGTCCGGCGGCGAGGCCCAGCGGGTCAAGCTCGCCGCCGAGCTGCAGCGCCGCTCCACCGGACGCACCGTCTACGTCCTGGACGAGCCGACCACCGGCCTGCACTTCGAGGACATCCGCAAGCTGCTCGGCGTACTCGGGCGGCTGGTGGACGCGGGCAACTCGGTGATCGTGATCGAGCACAACCTCGACGTGATCAAGACCGCGGACTGGCTGGTGGACATGGGTCCGGAGGGCGGCCGCGGCGGCGGCATGGTGGTGGCCGAGGGCACGCCCGAGCAGCTCGCCCAGCACCCGGAGTCCTACACCGGCAAGTTCCTCAAGGAGCTGCTCGGCTGACGGTCCGAGCGCCCGAGCCCCCCGGTGAAGGCCCGCCGCCCGGTTCCCCCGACGGAACCGCGCGGCGGGCTTTCGCGCTGAAAAATTCAGTCCGATTGAACCGTCCGCCGCCGGCATCCGTGGTGCGTGACGACCTGACGTCGACGGCGCGCCCGGCCCGGACACCCGACTTTCAGCCTGGCCAGGTAGCCTGACGCGTTGTAACAGCGAGCCGCCGCACCCCGGCGGGTCGGCGGCACGCACCCACGGACGAGGAGCCCTCACCGATGGCCGAAGAGACCAAGCCCACTCCGACCGCTGACCGGCGCACCATGCTGCGCGCCACCGCGCTCGGGGTCGCCGCGGCCGGAGTCGGCGTCACCGCCGCCGCGTGCAGCAGCAGCAACAGCATGCCGGAGGGGTCCAACGCGAAGTCCGCCCCGGCCGCCTCCGCCGGTCCGGTCACGCTGACCACCACCTCCGCGGTGCCGGTGGGCGGCGGATTCATCGACCAGGCCAACAAGGTCGTGGTCACCCAGCCGACCGCGGGACAGTTCAAGGCGTTCACGGCCGTGTGCACGCACGCGGGCTGCACCGTCGGCTCGGTGCAGAACAACGTCATCCACTGCCCGTGCCACTTCTCCGAGTTCAGCGCCAAGGACGGCTCGGTCATGCAGGGCCCGGCGGCCTCCCCGCTGAGCGCGGAGACCATCACCGTTCAGGGCTCGAACATCGTCTGGAACTCCTGATCGGCGCCTGAGCGAAGTCGCCGTGGGCGGGCCGGCGCTCGCCGCCCCCGCCCGCGGCGTGCGGGGCTGTCGGTGTGACGCCGTAGGCTGAAAGCGTGAGCGATCCGACGAGCTATCGCCCCGCGCAGGGCTCGATCCCGACCCAGCCGGGCGTCTACAAGTTCCGCGACCCGTACGGCCGCGTCGTCTACGTGGGCAAGGCCAACAACCTGCGCGCCCGCCTGGCGAACTATTTCCAGCCGCTCACCTCGCTGCACCCGCGCACTCAGACCATGGTCACCACGGCCGCCGGCGTCGAGTGGACGGTGGTGACGAACGAGGTCGAGGCGCTCGCGCTCGAGTACTCCTGGATCAAGGAGTTCGACCCCCGGTTCAACGTGCGCTACCGGGACGACAAGTCGTACCCGAGCCTGGCCGTCACCCTCAACGAGCAGTTCCCCCGGGTGCAGGTGATGCGCGGGCCGAAGAAGAAGGGCGTGCGCTACTTCGGGCCCTACGCCCACGCCTGGGCGATCCGCGAGACGGTGGACGCGCTGCTGCGGGTCTTCCCGATGCGCTCCTGCTCGCAGGGCGTCTTCCGCCGCGCGCAGCTCTCCGACCGGCCCTGCCTGCTCGGCTACATCGGCAAGTGCTCCGCACCCTGCGTCGGACGGGTCAGCGTCGAGGAGCACCGGCAGATCGCCCAGGACTTCTGCTCCTTCATGGCCGGGCAGACGGCCGGGTTCACCCGCAAGCTCGAGCGCGACATGAAGCAGGCCGCGGCCGACCTCGAGTTCGAGAAGGCGGCCCGGCTGCGCGACGACCTCGGCGCGCTGCAGCGGGCCATGGAGCGCAACGCCATCGTGCTCGGCGACGGCACGGACGCGGACGTCGTCGGGATCTGCGAGGACGAGCTCGAGGCCGCCGTGCAGATCTTCCACGTGCGCGACGGGCGGGTGCGCGGCCAGCGCGGCTGGGTGGTGGAGAAGGTCGAGGACATCGACACCGGCGGCCTGGTCGGCCAGTTCCTCCAGCAGCTCTACGGCGACCAGGAGCCGGACGGCGTGCCGCGCGAGATCCTGGTGCCCGCGCTGCCCGAGGACGCCGCCACGGTCCAGGCCTGGCTCGAGACCCTGCGCGGTCACGGCGTGGAGCTGCGGGTGCCGCAGCGCGGGGACAAGCGCACCCTGATGGAGACGGTCGAGCGCAACGCCAAGCAGGCCCTGGCCCTGCACAAGACCAAGCGGGCCTCGGATCTGACGACCCGTGGGCAGGCGCTCGAGGACATCGCCGAGGCGCTGGACATGGACCAGGCGCCGCTGCGGATCGAGTGCTACGACATCTCGCACACCCAGGGCGCCGAGGTCGTCGCCTCGATGGTCGTGTTCGAAGACGCGCTCCCGCGCAAGTCCGAGTACCGGCGCTTCACCATCAAGACCGTGCAGGGGCAGGACGACGTCCGGTCCATGCACGAGGTGATCAGCCGTCGGTTCAAGCGCTACCTGGCCGAGGCCTCGAAATCCGGAGAGGCGCTGCTGCCCGGAGACGACGGGCTCGACGGAGCGATACAGAGCACGCACACGCCTGCGGAGTCGGATGAAGACGCGACTGCGGACGTCTCCGCGGACGGCGTCGTCGAGGACGAGAACGCCGTCGATGACGAGACCACAGTCGTGGACAAGCCGCTCAGCCGCAGCGCCTACCCGCCCCAGCTCGTCCTCGTCGACGGTGGCGCGCCCCAGGTGGCCGCGGCCTCCCGGGCCCTGGCCGAGCTCGGTATCGAGGACGTCGCGGTGGCCGGGATGGCCAAGCGGATGGAGGAGATCTGGCTGCCCGGCCAGGACGACCCGGTGATCCTGCCGCGCACCAGCGAGGCGCTCTACCTGCTGCAGCGGGTGCGGGACGAGGCGCACCGCTTCGCCATCACCTTCCACCGGCAGCGGCGCTCGAAGGCGATGACCGGCGGCAGCCTCCTCGAGGGCATCCCGGGGCTCGGCGAAGTGCGTCGCAAGGCCCTGCTCAAGCACTTCGGCTCGGTCAAGGCGGTGCGCGCGGCCTCGGTGGAACAGCTCGCCGAGGTGCCCGGACTCGGCCTGGGGACGGCGCGTACGCTGCACGAGGCGATCGCGCAACGGGCCCGTTCATCGACCCGCCCGGCCGCCGTCAACACCGCGACGGGCGAGCTTCTCGAAGACGGCGGAGACTGAGCGGTGACGGGGAGCTTCGCGAAGATGGCGGAAAGTGAATCGAAAGGGACATAGACTCGGGACCGGCCGGCGCGACCGGCCCGCGATGAACGGCGGCAGCGTCCTGGGGGAAAGGCGGACCACATGAGCGTTCCGGAGATCGAAGCGGCAGCCGAGCCGCCCGAGCTCGTGGTGATCTCGGGCATGTCCGGGGCCGGCCGGTCCACGGCGGCCAAGGTACTCGAGGACCTCGGCTGGTTCGTGGTGGACAACCTCCCGCCGAGCCTGATCGCCACCATGGTCGACCTCGCCGCGCGCACCCAGGGCTCGGTGCCCCGGATCGCGGTGGTCGTGGACGTGCGCGGCCGGTCCTTCTTCGAGCACCTGCACGAGGCGCTCGCGCACATAGAGGCCACCGGTCTGCGCCATCGCATCGTCTTCCTCGAGTCGGCCGACGACGTGCTGGTGCGCCGGTTCGAGAACGTGCGCCGACCGCACCCGCTGCAGGGCGAGGGGCGCATCACCGACGGAATCGACCGGGAGCGGGAGCTGCTGCGCGAGCTGCGCGGCGAGGCCGACCTGGTCATCGACACCTCCAGCCGGAACGTGCACGAGCTGCGCGCGGCCCTGGAGCGCACCTTCGGCCGGGACGGCGGCGAGGGCGAGCTGCGGGCCACCGTCATGTCCTTCGGCTTCAAATACGGGCTGCCGGTGGACGCAGACCTCGTACTCGACGTACGCTTCCTGCCCAACCCCCACTGGGTGCCCGAGCTGCGGCCGCGCACCGGTCTCGACCCCGACGTCAGCGCATACGTGCTGGCCCAGCCGGGGGCGAAGGAGCTGCTCGAGTCCTTCGGCGAGACCCTGCGGATCATCACCGCGGGGTACCGCAAGGAGGGCAAACGGTACGTCACCCTTGCGGTAGGGTGCACCGGCGGGAAGCACCGCAGCGTCGCGATGGCCGAGCAGTTCGCGGCGCGGCTGATCGGCGATGGCGTGGACACGACCGTGGTCCACCGGGACGTAGGGCGTGAGTGAGCGAGCAGCGAGACGGCGGCGGCGGTGAAGTCGGCGCGCGGGTGGTCGCCTTCGGCGGCGGGCACGGCATGCACGCCTGCCTGTCCGCACTGCGCCGGCTGACCGACCAGCTCACCGCGATCGTCACGGTCGCCGACGACGGCGGCTCGAGCGGCCGGATCCGCACCGAGCTCGGCGGCCTTCCCCCCGGCGACCTGCGGATGGCGCTCGCCGCGCTGTGCGGGGACGACGACTGGGGCCGGACCTGGGCCCGGGCGCTGCAGCACCGCTTCGGCGGCAGCGGCAACCTGGCCGGGCACGCGTTGGGCAACCTGCTGATCACGGCGCTGTGGGAAGAGCTCGGCGAGCCGGTCGCGGCGCTGGACTGGGTGGCCCGGCTGCTCGGCGCCCGCGGACGCGTGCTGCCGATGGCCGGGGTGCCGCTGGAGATCGAGGCGGTCGTGCGCGGGGTGGACCCGGGCCGGCCGCTGGAGCTGAGCACGGTGCGCGGGCAGCACTCGCTGGCCAAGACCCCCGGCGAGGTGCTCTCGGTGCGGCTGCTGCCGCAGGACCCGCCGGCCGTGGCCGAGGCGGTGGCCGCGATCGACGAGGCGGACTGGGCCGTGCTCGGCCCGGGCTCGTGGTTCACCAGCGTGCTGCCGCACCTGCTGGTGCCCGAACTGGCCGACGCGCTGCTGCGTACCAAGGCCCGGCGGATGCTGGTGCTCAACCTCGTCCCGCAGATAGGTGAGACCGACGGCTTCACCCCGGCCGACCACGTCGAGGTGCTGGCCGCGCACGCCCCCGGGCTGCGGCTGGACGCGATCCTGGTCGACCCGAGCTCGGTCCGCGGCCCGCACGAGGCGCGCAAGCTGGACGAGGTCGCCGGCCTCCTCGGCGCGCGCGTGCACACCGCCACGGTGGCCGCCGACGGCGAGCTGCCGTTCCACGACCCGGAGCGCCTGGCCCACGCCATCGCGGCCATCGTGGACGACCGCGCCTGAGCCCGCCAAGGTCCCACTTTCGCCCGCAACGATCGCCCGCCCGCCCATACGCACCAGTACGGAGCGCGAACACACGCCTCGGTGCTGAGCAAGGCGCGTCCAAGATTGACCTCCGTCCGCCTCACCTACGCCCTGGTACGGAGCGCGACGCGCCGGGGCCGCCAGCGGGACTGACCCGTCCCCGTAGGTGGGTCACCGTGGTCGTCGCTGGCGGTGATCCGAGGGCGTGACGGCGGCCGCGGCCTCCCCGTCCGCCTCCCCGTCCGCCTCACCTACGCCTTGGTACGGAGCGCGACGCGCCGGGGCCGCCAGCGGGACTGACCCGTCCCCGTAGGTGGGTCACCGTGGTCGTCGCTGGCGGTGATCCGAGGGCGTGACGGCGGCCGCGGCCTCCCCGTCCGCCTCCCCGTCCGCCTCCCCGTCCGCCTCCCCGTCCGCCTCCCCGTCCGCCTCCCCGTCCGCCTCACCTACGCCCTGGTACGGAGCGCGACGCGCCGGGGCCGCCAGCGGGACTGACCCGTACGAGGGTCATCCCTGGCGGTGATCCGAGGGCGTAACGGCGGCCACGGGCGGTCACCGGCGGTTAACCTGGACGGGCATCCACTCCACCCCCGAGCCGCACCGAAGGAGGCCGCGTTGCCATGGCGATGACCGCGGCGGTCAAAGACGAGTTGAGCAGACTCACGGTGGTCAAGCCCTGCTGTCGCAAGGCCGAGACCGCGACCCTGCTCCGGCTCGCCGGATCGATCCATCTGGTGCAGGGCCGGATCGTGATCGAGGCCGAGCTCGACGCCGCGGCGGCGGCCCGCCGGCTGCGCAAGAACGTCGCCGAGATCTACGGGCACGCCTCCGAGCTCGGCGTGATCGCGCCGGGCGGGCTGCGCCGGGCGAGCCGGTACGTGGTGCGGGTGGTGCGGGACGGCGAGGCGCTGGCCCGGCAGACGGGCCTCGTGGACGGGCGCGGGCACCCGGTGCGCGGGCTGCCGCCGCAGGTGGTGGCCGGCTCCGTGTGCGACGCCGAGTCGGCCTGGCGCGGCGCGTTCCTGGCGCACGGCTCGCTCACCGAGCCGGGCCGCTCGAGCGCGCTGGAGATCACCTGCCCCGGGCAGGAGGCGGCGCTGGCCCTGGTCGGCGCGGCCCGCCGGCTCGGCGTGAGCGCGAAGAACCGCGAGGTGCGCGGGGTGGAGCGGGTCGTCGTGCGCGACGGCGACGCCATCGGCGCGCTGCTCACCCGCCTGGGCGCGCACGACTCCGTGCTGGCTTGGGAGGAGCGCCGGATGCGCCGCGAGGTGCGGGCCACGGCGAACCGGCTGGCCAACTTCGACGACGCGAACCTGCGCCGCTCGGCCCGGGCCGCGGTGGCCGCGGGCGCGCGGGTGGGCCGGGCGCTGGAGATCCTGGGCGAGTCCGCGCCCGAGCACCTCGCCCTGGCCGGCCGGCTGCGCCTGGAGCACCGGCAGGCCTCGCTGGAGGAGCTCGGCGCGCTGGCCGACCCGCCGCTGACCAAGGACGCGGTGGCCGGCCGGATCCGCCGTCTGCTCGCCCTGGCCGACCGGCGCGCCGCCGACCTGGGCGTACCCGGGACGGAGGCCTGTCTGACCCCGGAGCTGTTCGCCGCGGCCGGAGTGGCGGAGTAGCGCGACCCGGCGCTATTCGAACCCTGATCAGTACTTGATCTCGGCCGCGCCGCGGCCGGAGCCGCGCGCTCCGGCCCGGCGCCGTCGGCGCAGGTCCGGATGCGGCACTCGGACAGAGGTCGATACAAAGGGGCTGACATACGGGCCGCCGCCCGCCGCGCCTTCGCGAGCTACCGGCCGGTAGTTCCACATACCGGGCCGGTTGGCTTCGCGCCGCGGGGGCGCGATAAGTTGGCAGAGCATCCTGGAGTTGGATTAACCCGCACCACCGGACGGATACGCCGCCCGCGGGGGTGCTTGAGCGAGGAGACCTTCGTGACTGTCCGCGTTGGCATCAACGGCTTCGGCCGGATCGGCCGCAACTTCTTCCGGGCCACCGTGGCCTCGGGCGCCGACATCGAGATCGTCGGCATCAACGACCTCGCCAGCCCGAAGATCCTGGCCCACTTCCTCAAGTACGACTCGGTGCTGGGCCGCTTCCCGGGCTCGGTCGAGGCGACCGACGACTCCCTGGTCATCAACGGCAAGGCGATCAAGGTCATCGCCGAGCGCGACCCGGCCGCGCTGCCGTGGAAGGAGCTCGGGGTCCAGGTCGTCATCGAGTCGACCGGCCTGTTCACCAAGGCCGAGGACGCCGCCAAGCACATCGAGGCGGGCGCGCAGAAGGTCATCATCTCGGCGCCGGCCACCGGCGAGGACAAGACCATCGTGATGGGCGTCAACCACGATGAGTACGACCCGGCCACGCACCACGTGATCTCGAACGCCTCCTGCACCACCAACTGCCTCGGTCCGCTGGTCAAGGTGCTGCTCGACGAGTTCGGCATCGAGAAGGGCCTGATGACCACGGTCCACGCCTACACCACCGAGCAGCAGCTGCAGGACCAGATCGCGCTGACCCGCAAGGGCACCATCGACCTGCGCCGCGCCCGGGCCGCGAACCTCTCGGTGATCCCGGCCTCCACCGGCGCCGCCCGCGCCATCTCGCTGGTCATCCCCGAGGTCAAGGGCAAGCTGGACGGCTTCGCCATGCGCGTGCCGGTCCCCACCGGCTCGGTCACCGACCTGACCGTGAACCTCTCCCGCGAGGTCACCAAGGACGAGGTCAACGCCGCGTTCAAGAAGGCCGCGTCCGAGGGCAAGCTCAAGGGCTTCCTGAAGTACAACGAGGACGAGATCGTCTCGGCGGACATCGTCACCGACCCGTCCTCCTGCATCTTCGACTCCACCCTGACCCTCGCCCAGGGCGACCAGGTCAAGGTCGTCGGCTGGTACGACAACGAGTGGGGCTACTCCAACCGCCTCATCGACCTGATCAACCTCGTCGGCGCCTCGCTGTAGATCCGCGTCGAACCGCGGCCCGCGCCGAGCCCCGGCCCGTGACCCAAGGCCCGTACGACCGCCGCGTCGTGCGGGCCTTCGTCGGGTTCCGCGGAAATCCCCCGCAGGCACGTATCGCAAAGAAGGCATGGCATGAAGACCATTGACGACCTCGAGGTCGCGGGCAAGCGCGTGCTCGTGCGCGCCGACCTCAACGTGCCGCTCGACGGCACCCGCATCACCGACGACGGCCGCATCCGGGCCTCGGTGCCCACGCTCAGCGCTCTGCTCGAGCGCGGCGCCAAGGTCATCGTCACCGCCCACCTCGGCCGGCCCAAGGGCGTGGACCCGGAGGCCGACGCGAAGTACTCGCTCGCGCCGGTGGCCGCCCGCCTCGGCGAGCTGCTCGGCAAGCCGGTCGCCTTCGCCACCGACACCGTCGGCGAGTCGGCCAAGGCCACCGTCGAGGCGCTCGGCGACGGCGAGATCGCGCTGCTCGAGAACGTCCGGTTCAACCCGGACGAGACCAGCAAGGACGCGGTCGCGCGGGGCAGGTTCGCGGACCAGCTCGCGGCCTTCGCCGACCTGTTCGTCTCGGACGGCTTCGGCGCCGTGCACCGCCGGCACGCCTCGGTCTACGACGTGGCCGAGGACCTGCCGAACGCGGCCGGCTACCTGATCTCGACCGAGCTCGGCGTGCTCAAGAAGCTCACCGACGAGGTGGAGCGCCCGTACGTGGTCGTGCTCGGCGGCTCCAAGGTCTCGGACAAGCTCGGGGTCATCGACAACCTGCTGGACAAGGCCGACCGGATCCTGATCGGCGGCGGCATGGTCTTCACCTTCCTCAAGGCCCAGGGCCACGAGGTGGGCAAGTCCCTGCTCGAGGAGGACCAGATCGAGACGGTCCTCGGCTACCTGGAGCGGGCCAAGGACAGCGGCGTGGAGATCATGCTGCCGGTCGACATCGTCGCCGCCGCCGCGTTCGCCGCCGACGCCGAGCACTGCGTGGTCTCGGCCGACGCGATCCCGGCCGACCGGCTCGGCCTGGACATCGGCCCGGAGTCCGGCAAGCTGTTCGCGGCCAAGCTGGCCGACGCGCGCACGGTGTTCTGGAACGGCCCGATGGGCGTGTTCGAGATGGAGCCGTACGCCGGCGGCACCCGGGCCGTGGCCCAGGGCCTGCTCGACTCGCCGGGCTTCACCGTCGTCGGCGGCGGCGACTCGGCCGCGGCCGTGCGCGCGCTCGGCTTCGACGAGAACGCCTTCGGCCACATCTCCACCGGCGGCGGCGCGTCGCTGGAGTACCTCGAGGGCAAGGCGTTGCCCGGAATCACCGTTCTGGAAGGCTGAAAGCAAGTGGCTAGCTCGCGTACCTCGCTGGATGACAGCCGGGTAACTGGCTCTCGAAAGGCGATCAATGTCTAACTCGCGTACCCCGCTGATGGCGGGTAACTGGAAGATGAACCTCAACCACCTCGAGGCCATCGCCCACGTCCAGAAGATCGCCTACAGCCTGACCGAGCGGGACTTCGCCGCGGTCGAGGTGGCGGTGCTCACGCCGTTCACGGACCTGCGCTCGGTCCAGACCCTGGTCGACGGCGAGAAGCTGGCGATCAAGTACGGCGCCCAGGACGTCTCGGTGTACGAGTCCGGCGCGTACACCGGCGAGGTGTCCGCGGCCATGCTCGCCACCCTCAAGTGCGCGTTCGTCGCGGTCGGCCACTCCGAGCGGCGGCAGTACCACGGCGAGGACGACGCGCTGGTGGCGGCGAAGGCCAAGGCGGCGCTCAAGCGCGGCATCTGCCCGATCGTGTGCATCGGCGAGGCACTGGAGATCCGCAAGGAGGGCCGGCACGTCCCGTACGTGCTCGACCAGGTCCGCGGCTCGCTCGCCGGGCTGACCGCGGCCGAGGTGCGCGGCAGCGTGCTGGCGTACGAGCCGGTCTGGGCCATCGGCACCGGCGAGGTGGCCACCCCGGCCGACGCGCAGGAGGTCATCGGCGCGATCCGCGAGCTGCTCGGCGAGCTGTACGACGGCGAGACCGCCGAGGCCACCCGGATCCTGTACGGCGGCTCGGTCAAGGGCGCCAACGCGGCCGGGATCATGGCCGAGAAGGACATCGACGGCGCGCTGATCGGCGGTGCCTCGCTGGACCCGGAGGACTTCGTGAAGATCGTCCGGTTCAAGGAGCAGGACAAGGCCGCCTGAGCCTGATCCGCTCCGCACCCGGGCGGCCCCGCGACCGGCACTGGTCGAGGGGCCGCCCGGCCCGGTAAGCTGGGGCGGTCCGCGCGTACGTGCCGCGGGCCGCCCTCCGCCGGGCGCCTAGCCGCACCGTCCGCTGCCATGTCGAGAGAGAAGAACCCCGTGGTCCTCGGTCTTGAGATCATCCTGGGTCTCACCAGCCTGCTGCTGATCCTGTTCATCCTGCTGCACAAGGGCAAGGGCGGCGGCCTGTCGGACATGTTCGGCGGCGGCTTCACCTCCCAGCACGGCGGCTCCTCCGTGGTCGAGAAGAACCTCGACCGCATCACGATCGTGCTCTCGATCATCTGGCTCGCCTGCATCGTCGGTATCGGAATCGCCTACAAGTAGGCACGTTTCGGGATCTTCCGGCCCGGTTGCGCCGGGAACCGGGGGGATGCGCACCCGCGTCTGCCCTAACGCTCGTACACTGGTGCATCGCGCTTTGTTCGGGCGTGGTGGGACAATGTGGTGGGCAAGCGGCAGGGAGACGGATAAAAGTGGCTAGTGGCAACGCGATTCGCGGCAGCCGGGTCGGCGCCGGGCCCATGGGCGAGGCCGAGCGGGGCGACACCGCGCCGCGGGTCTGGATCACCTTCTACTGCTGCAACGGGCACGAGACCCGGCCGAGTTTCGCCAGCGACGCGGCGATTCCGGAGAGCTGGGACTGCCCGCGCTGCGGCTTCCCGGCCGGACCGGACCGGGACAACCCGCCGGCGCCGCCGCGGACCGAGCCTTACAAGACGCACCTGGCCTACGTGCGCGAGCGCCGCAGCAACGAGGACGGCGAGGCCATCCTGGCCGAGGCGCTGGCCAAGCTGCGCGGCGAGATCTAGGCGCGTTTGAGAAGTATCGCCGGGGCCGCGACGCCTGCCACGCACGCTCGCTGCGTTGCCGGATCGGTTACAGACGGCCGAGTATGCGCCCGCCCCGGCGCCTTGCGAGCGCACGCGTCAGACGCCGCGGCCTGATCCGACGCGCCCTAGCCCGCGCCCTTTTCGAACCTTCCGTACCGCCCGCGCGTATCAGCGCGGGCGGTATCGGCGCTTGCGGAGTGGGGGAGTTTCGCCGCGCGCTCTCGGGTCACCAGGACCGGTATCAGATCAGAGTGCGGCCACGGGGCTTGCCTATAATCGCCGCATGGCGGATTGGGGCGTGACCGTGCGCAGGTTCGAGTTCTTCATCGACCGCGAGGCGCGGGCCGGTTCTCCGGTCTACGCCGTGCTGGCCCAGTACGTCTCCGAGGATCTGGCCGCCGGCGGTATGTTCACCGACGTGCTCGCCGGGGCGCCGGAGCGCCAGCGGATCCCCAACCTGCTGTTCGCCTCGGTACACCGGGTGCTGTTCGATCACCCGCAGGATCCGCTCGCGGCCTACTACCCGTCGCTGGGCGGCACCCGCGCGCCCGACGCCGCGCTGCCGGAGGCCTTCGCCGCCTTCGTCGCGGCCCACCGCGCCGAGATCGATCCGCTGCTCGCGACCGGGGAGACGCAGACCAATGAGGTGCGTCGCAGTGCTCAGCTGTTCCCGGCCTTCGGCTGGGTGCGCGCGGCCACGCGGCGTCCGCTGGGCCTGATCGAGATCGGCCCGAGCGCCGGGCTGCTGCTGCACGCGGATCGCTACGACTACCGCTACGAGTTCGCCGACGGCACGGTGCTTCCGGGCGGTGCGGCCGAGGCCGACGGGGTGCCGCCGTTGCACTGCGAGATGCACGGCTCGTGCACACCGGAGCAGCTCGCGCCGTTCGTGGGCAAGGAACTGCGGGTCTCCTCGCGGGTCGGGCTCGATCTCAATCCGCTGAGCCCGGACGATCCCGAGGCCCGCGCCTGGCTGCGGGCACTGGTCTGGCCCGAGCACGAGGAGCGCCGGGCCAGGCTCGATGCCGCGTTGGCGCACGCCGCCCGGCGGCCGGTCCGGCTGCGCAAGGGGGACGCGCTGCGGATCCTCGGCGACGCGGTGGAAGCGGTGGCGGACAACGCCGTGCCGTGCGTGTTCGTCTCCAACAGCCTGCCGCACTGGAGCGCGCAGGGCCGGGCGGACCTGGTGGCGCTGGTGCGCGAGCTCGGGGCGCGCCGGGACCTGGTGTTCGTCGTCAAGGAGGGCTTCCGGGTCGGCCTCGGCCTGTTCAGCGGCGGCCCCGATCCGGCCGGCGAAGCGCCCCGAGAGGCGCACGAGGTGCTCGGCGCCGCGGTCTACCTCGGCGGCCGGGAGCGGCTGTTCCGGCTCGGCACGGCCGGGATGCACGGCGCCTCGCTGGACTGGGAGCCCAGGCCGCTCGTCGCGGCCTGAGTCCCCGCGGCCGGTCACCGCGCCCGGGTTGTCTCCTACTGCGGGTGCGGCGCCTTGGCCACCATGATGATCGTCACGGTGCTGCTCTTCTCGGAAACCTTGTAGAGCACCCGGTAGTAGCCCAGCAGCAGCCGGCGCAGCCCGCCGCGGCCCAGGTTGGCGCTGTTGCCGGGAGTCGGGTTGTCGCCGAGCTCGTACACGGCCGCGAGGACGAGCTGCGCGCCGAGCTTGTCCTCCTGGTGCAGCATGGTCGCGGCGTCGATCGCGGCCGGCTTCCAGTCGATCCAGTAGGTCTTGCGCTGTTCCTTGGGGGCTTCTCCGTCTTTGTGACGCGGCACCTAGACCTCACCCAGCAGCTTCGCCACCTCGTCGTGCGGGACCGTCTTCTCGTCCTCGGCCAGGATCCGCTCGGCGAGGGCGATGTCGGCCTCGTCCTCACGGCGCCGGAAGTATTCGAGGACCTCGTAGGGGACGATCGCGGCGACGGGGGTGCCGTGCTGGGTGATGGTGATGATCTCGCCGCCGTGATGGGACTTGGCGACGAGATTGCCGAGGCGGGTGCGCGCGTCGGTGAGGGTCACTGTCTCTGCCATACCAAGAAATGTACACTTTGCAAACTTCGTCGTCCAGCCCCGGGTGCCGGGAATTTCCCGATCTCATCCTCCGACGGTCACCACCGACTTGCCGAACTGGGCGTTCGTGTCCAGGTACCGGTGCGACTCGACGATGTCGGCGAGGTCGAAGGTGCGGTCGAGCACGGGTCGCAGCGCGCCCGAGCGCAGCCCAGTGTGGATGAACGCCTCGGCCGCACGCCGACGGCCGGGGTCGGGCATGGTCTCGCGGATGGTGAAGGCGCGCAGCGCGACCGGCGCCATGCCGAGCGCGAGGCCGGGGAAGGGCGTCGGTTGTCCGCTGAGCCCGCCGTACAGCAGGACCGTACCGCCGTCGCTCGTCGACTTCATCAGATCGGTCACGCCGGGGCCGGCGACGGCGTCGAAGACGAGTTCGGCGCCCCGGCCGTTCGTGGCCTCGAGGACGCGGTCGGAGACGTCCTCGGCGTCGGTGACCACGACCTGCGCGGCTCCGTGCTCGAGCAGCCGCTGCTTCTTCGCCTCGCCGCGGGTCAGCGCGATCGGAGTCGCGCCGATCCGGTTCGCCACCTGGATCGCGGCCAGCCCCACGCTGCTCGAGGCCGCGGTCAGAACGACGGTGTCGCCCGCCTTCAGCCCGCCGATCTGGACCAATCCGCTGTAGGCGGTCAGGTACGGCATCCACACCGACGCGCCCTCGATCGCGTTCATGCCCTCCGGCCGGGCCAGCACCGCCCGTGCGGGGACGATGGCGCGCTCGGCGTAGACCCCGTAGTCGTTCTGTGAGAACAGGCCCGGCAGAACGCTGACGGGCTGCCCCGGCCGCAGCCCGGCCACGTCCTCGCCGACCGCCTCGACCACGCCCGCGGCTTCGGTGCCGAGCCTGGCCGGGAACCGCTTGACCGGTTCGACGTAGGAGTCCGTGCGGAACAACGCCTCGGCCCGGTTCAGGCCGATGGCCTCGACCCGGATCAGCACCTCGCCGGGGCCGGGCCGGCCTGGTTCCTCGTCCTCGAGCACGAGCACCTCGGGGCCGCCGATCTTGTGGAAACGCACCGTCTTCGTCATGGCTCCAGCGAAGCACTAAAGTACGATGCTCGTCAAACTTTGATGCCTGTCGTATTATGGGGGGCATGACTCCGACGGCCAGGACCGCCCCCGACACCGACCGGGACCCGCGTCACCCCGACCTCGCCGAGGTGACGCTGCAACAGATCCTCGAGGCCCTGGTCGACCCGGTCCGGCGCGGCATCGTGGCACAGCTGGCCGCGGACGGGTGCGGCAGCATGGCCTGCGGCGGATTCGATTTGACCGTCAGCAATTCCACCGCGACGCACCACTTCCGCGTGCTGCGCGAGGCGGGGTTGATCCGTCAGTCCTACGCGGGCACGTCGAAGATGAACGTGCTGCGGCGCGCCGAGGTCGACGCGGCCTTCCCCGGACTGCTCGAGGCGCTGCTCGGCGCCGAGCGGGCAGGCGGCTGAACACGAAGAATCCCCCGCACGCCGGTGGCGTCGGGGGATCGTCCGTGTCGGGGGCCTCGGGCTAGCTCTCGAGCTGAGCCGCCCCGGCCCGGTCGAGCAACCACAGCGTGGCCTCGGTGCCGTGCGCGCCGGCCGCCGGGATGACCGTCTGGTCGGTGCCCGCGGCCAGGGCGAGACCCGCGGCCTTCGCCTTCTCCGCGCCGGAGGCGATCACCCACACCTCGCGCGCGGCCTGGATCACCCGGAAGGTCAGGGAGATCCGGTTCGGCGGGGGCTTCGGCGAGTTGTGCACGGCGATCGCGGACGGGCCGGTCTCGCGGGTGCCCGGGTGCTCCGGGAAGAGCGAGGCGATGTGGCCGTCCGGACCCATGCCGAGCAGCAGCACGTCGAAGGCCGGCGCGTCCGCTCCGGCCGGGGCGCAGCGGGCGAGCTCGGCGGCGTACCGCTCGGCGGCCGCCTCCGCGTCCGGGCCGTCCGGGCCGTCGGTGGCCGGCATCGCGTGCACGTGGGCGGGCTCCAGCGGCAGCAGCCGCAGCAGCGCGTCCCTCGCCTGGGTGTCGTTGCGCTCCGGGTCCCCGCCGGGCAGGAACCGCTCGTCGCCCCACCACAGGTGCACCCGGCTCCAGTCCACCGCCTGACGCAGCGGCAGATCGGCGAGCGCGGCCAGCATGCCGATGCCGATGGTGCCGCCGGTCAGCACGAGGTGCGCCTCGTCCCGCTCGGCGAGCACGTCCACCAGCTTGGTCACCAGCCGCGCCGCCGCGGCCTGAGCCAGGATCGGGCCGTCCGGGTGGACGAGGATGCGCCGGTTCGAGCTCTCGCCAGTCAAGCCGTCTCCTCCTTCGCCGTGCCCCCGTCCGTGCCCGGGTCCGAGGCCGCCGCCGCGTCCGGGCCGGCCGCCTCCTCGCCGACGACGACCGGAGCCGGCTCGCCGAGCTTCTGCGCCTCCTTGGCCGCCTTGCGCGCCGCCTCCACCGTCGGCCCGGCCACCTGCAGCGGCTCGGTGAACGGCTCGGCGACCTCGGCCAGCATCCGCGCGTAGACGTCGTCCTGGTCCAGCCGGCGCAGTTCCTCCGCGATCAGCTCGGCCGTCTCGCGGCGCTTGAGCGCCACCGGGCGGTCCGGCTGGCCGGGGATGGCCAGCGTGGCCAGCTCGCCGTCCGGCCGGTCGAGGCAGATCGGGCCCTGCGTGGTCATCAGCTCCACCGAGGTGATGCCGGGGCCCTCGTCCGCGGTCCGGGTGACCGGGACGCCGAGGCGCTGGCGCAGCCACACGGCCAGCACCCGCACCGAGGGGTTGCCCTCCTCGCCGGAGACCGCGACCGAGCTCACCGCGTGCGGGAACTGGTCCAGCGCCGCGGCCAGCATCGAGCGCCACGGGGTCAGCCGGGTCCAGGCCAGGTCGGTGTCCCCGGGCTGGTAGGCGTTCGCCCGCGCGGTCAGCTTGGTCATCGGCTTGTAGTACTCGGCCGCGTCGGTGATCCGGCGCTGGGCGAAGGCGCCGAGCGGGTCCTTGGACGGGACGTCCGGGCCCTCGTCCGGCCACCAGGTCACCACCGGCACGTCCGGCAGCAGCAGCGGCAGCACGACCGAGTCGGCGTGCTGGGCCAGCTCGCCGTACAGCCGCAGCACGATGACCTCGCCCGGGCCGTTCTCGTCGCCCACCCGCACCTCGGCGTCCAGCCGGGTGCGCGTGGTGTCCGGGCGGCCGATCACGATGATGATCCGGGCCGGGTGCTCCCGGGCGGCCTTGCCGGCCGCCTTCATCGCGTCGTAGTGGTGCCGCTCCTCGGTCGAGACGACCAGGGTGAGCACCGCGCCGGTGGTCGGGGTGCCGCTGCGGTGGCGGGCCGAGACCAGGGTCGAGGCGATCCTGCCTGAGGTGGTGTCGGTCAGATCGATGATCACGGCCTTCTCCAAACACGTCCGTCGAGGGCGAGCATCTCGTCCGCCTCCGCCGGTCCCCAGGTGCCCGAGGCGTACTGGGCGGGCTTGCCGTTCACGGCCCAGTACTGCTCGATCGGGTCGAGGATCTCCCAGCCGAGCTCGACCTCCTCGTTGCGCGGGAACAGCGGCGGGTCGCCGAGCAGCACGTCCAGGATGAGCCGCTCGTAGGCCTCCGGAGAGGACTCGGTGAACGCCTCGCCGTACTGGAAGTCCATCGACACGTCGCGCACCTCCATCGAGGTGCCCGGGACCTTGGAGCCGAACCGCACGGTCACGCCCTCGTCCGGCTGCACCCGGATGACCAGGGCGTTCTGGCCCAGCTCCTCCGTCATGGTGTCGGTGAACGGCAGGTGCGGAGCGCGCTGGAAGACCACCGCGATCTCCGTCACGCGCCGGCCGAGGCGCTTGCCGGTGCGCAGGTAGAACGGCACGCCGGCCCAGCGGCGGGTGTCGATCTCCAGCTTGATGGCCGCGTAGGTGTCGGTGATGGAATTCGGGTGGATCCCGTCCTCCTCCAGGAAGCCGGCCACCTTCTCGCCGCCCTGCCATCCGCCCGCGTACTGGCCGCGCACACTGTGCTTGCCCAGGTCCTCCGGCAGCTGCACGGCCGAGAGCACCTTGACCTTCTCGGCGAACACCGAGTCCGCGTCGAAGGAGCCCGGCTCCTCCATCGCGGTCAGCGCGAGCAGCTGCAGCAGGTGGTTCTGGATGACGTCACGGGCCGCGCCGATGCCGTCGTAGTACCCCGCGCGGCCGCCGATGCCGATGTCCTCGGCCATGGTGATCTGCACGTGGTCGACGTAGTTGCGGTTCCATATCGGCTCGAACATCGTGTTGGCGAAGCGCAGCGCCAGGATGTTCTGCACCGTCTCCTTGCCCAGGTAGTGGTCGATCCGGAAGACCGACTTGGGCGAGAAGACCTCGCCCACCACCCGGTTGAGCTCCTTGGCGCTGGACAGGTCGTGCCCGAACGGCTTCTCGATCACCACCCGGCGCCAGGAGTCCGGGCCGCCGTCGGACAGGCCGGACTCCTTGAGCTGCTTGACCACGTTCGGGAAGAACTTCGGCGGCACGGACAGGTAGAAGGCGTGGTTGCCGTTCGTCCCGCGCAGCCGGTCGAGCTCGTCGATGGTCGTCTTGAGCTGGTCGAAGGCCGCCGGGTCGCCGAACTCGCCGGGGACGAAGCGGAAGCCCTGGGACAGCTGGTTCCACACCTCCTCCCGGAACGGGGTCCGGGAGTGCTCCTTGACCGACTCGTACACCACCTGCTCGAAGTCCTGGTCCTCCCAGTCCCGGCGGGCGAAGCCGACCAGGGCGAAGCCCGGGGGCAGCAGCCCCCGGTTCGCCAGGTCGTAGATGGCCGGCATGAGCTTCTTGCGGCTCAGGTCGCCGGTCACCCCGAAGATGACCAGCCCGCACGGACCGGCGATGCGGGGCATGCGCCGGTCCTGCGCGTCGCGCAGCGGGTTGGCCAGGTTGGTCTCGGCGTGCTCACGCGATTCGAGCAGACGGTGGGTGATGGAGGGTCCGAACGCGTCGCCGTCGTCCTTCGTACCCGTACGGCTCACGCCGCCACCTCGCCGGCGCTCGGTAGGCGGGTTCGCCAAGGCACTGCGTTCGTCGATGAGCTCGCAAGCTCGCTCATGCCGCCTCCGCCTCCTTCTCGAGCTCCGTCTTGAGCGCGCCGAGCAGGTCGTTCCAGGAGGCCTCGAACTTCTCCACGCCCTCGTCCTCGAGCACCTGGACGACGTCGTCGTAGGAGATGCCCAGGGCCTCGATGTCCGCGATGACCTTCTTGGCCTGCGCGTAGGTGCCGCGCACCGCGTCGCCGTTCGGGGCGCCGTGGTCGGCCTCGGCGTCGAGCGTGGCCTCCGGCATGGTGTTGACGACGCCGGCCACGATCAGGTCGTCGACGTACAGGGTGTCCTTGTACGCCGGGTCCTTCACGCCGGTCGAGGCCCACAGCGGACGCTGCGCGGTGGCGCCGGCGGCCTTGAGCGGAGCCCAGCGGTCCGAGGAGAAGACCTCCTCGAAGGCCTCGTAGGCCAGCCGCGCGTTGGCCACGGCGGCCTGGCCGAGCAGGCTCTTGGCCTCGTCGCCGCCGATGGCCTTGAGCCGCTTGTCGATCTCGGTGTCCACCCGCGAGACGAAGAACGAGGCGACCGACTGGATCTTGGACACGTCGTGCCCGTTGGCCTTCGCCTGCTCGATGCCGGCCACGAACGCGTCCATGACCTCGCGGTAGCGCTGCAGCGAGAAGATCAGCGTCACGTTCACGCTGATGCCCTCGGCCAGCACGGCGGTGATGGCCGGCAGGCCCGCCCGGGTCGCCGGGATCTTGATCAGCACGTTGTCGCGGTCCACCAGCCACCACAGCTGCTTGGCCTCGGCGGTGGTGGCGTCGGTGCGGTGGGCGAGGCGCGGGTCGACCTCGATCGAGACCCGTCCGTCGACCCCGTCGGTCCGGTCGTAGACCGGGCGCAGCACGTCCGCGGCGTCGCGTACGTCGCGGGTGGTGATCATCCGGATGGCCTCGTCCACGCTCACCCGGCGCACCGCCAGCTCGGCGATCTGCGGGTTGTAGGTGTCCGAGCCGGAGATGGCCTTCTGGAAGATGGTCGGGTTGGTCGTGACGCCGGTGACGTGCTTGTCCCGGATCAGCTCGGCCAGCGTGCCGGTCTGCAGCCGGTCGCGCGAAAGGTCGTCGAGCCAGATGGAGACGCCGTCCTGCGACAGCTTCTTGAGGTTCTCGTACATTCTGCTACCTTCTCTCCCCTTGGATGCTCAGCCCGCGACCGCGGCCAGCGAGTCGCGCGCGGCGGCTTCGACGGCCTCGGCGGTGATGCCGAACTCGGTGAACAGCTTCTGGTACGCGGCTGAGGCGCCGAAGTGCTCCAGCGAGACCACGCGGCCGGCGTCGCCGGTGAAGCGGTACCACGACTGGCCCACGCCCGCCTCGACCGCGACCCGCGCCTTGACCGCCGCGGGCAGGACCGACTCCCGGTACCCGGCATCCTGCGCGTCGAACCATTCGACGCACGGCATCGAGACCACCCGGGTGGGCACGCCGGAGGCCTCCAGCGACTCCCGGGCGGCGAGGGCGAGCTGCACCTCGGAGCCGGTGCCGATCAGGATGACCTGCGGCGCGCCGGCGGAGGCGTCGGCCAGCACGTAGCCGCCGCGCTTGACGCCCTCGGCCACGCCCACCGGGGTGCCGAGCGCGTCCCGGTCGAACACCGGGAGGTTCTGCCGGGTCAGCGCCAGGCCGACCGGGCCGTCCTGCTCAATGGTGGCCTTCCAGGCCGCGACCGTCTCGTTGGCGTCGCCCGGGCGCACGAACTGGAAGCCGGGGATCGCGCGCAGCGCGGCGTAGTGCTCCACCGGCTGGTGGGTCGGGCCGTCCTCGCCGAGGCCGATCGAGTCGTGCGTCCAGACGTAGGTGGCCGGCACGTGCATCAGCGAGGCCAGGCGCACCGCGGGGCGCATGTAGTCGGAGAAGACCAGGAAGGTGCCGCCGAACGGGCGGGTGTTGCCGTGCAGCACGATGCCGTTGAGGATCGAGCCCATGGCGTGCTCGCGGATGCCGAAGTGCAGGATCCGGCCGTACGGCGAGGAGCCGCCGAACTCGCCGCCCTCCTCGGTGTAGGGCAGGAACGACAGGCCGCCCTTGATGGTGGTGTTGTTCGACTCGGCCAGGTCCGCGCTGCCGCCCCAGAACTCGGGCAGCTGCTCGGCGATGGCCTGGATCGCGGCCTCGGAGGCCTTGCGGGTGGCCACCTCGGTGCCGGCGGCGAAGCTCGGCAGCTTCGCGTCCCAGCCGGTGGGCAGCTCGCGCCGGGAGATCCGGTCGAAGTCGGCGGCCCGCTGCGGGTTGGCCGCGCGCCACGCCTCGTAGCCGGTGTTCCACTCGCGGTGCGCCGCCGCGCCGCGCTCGGCCACCGCGCGGGCGTGCGCGAGCACCTCGTCGGCGACCTCGAAGTGCTGCTCCGGGTCGAAGCCGAGCACCTGCTTGGTGGCGGCGACCTCGGCCTCGCCGAGCGCCGAGCCGTGCGCCTTGCCGGTGTTCTGCAGCTTCGGCGCGGGCCAGCCGATGATGGTGCGCAGCCGGATGATCGAGGGCCGGCCGGTCTCGGCCTCGGCCGCGAGGACCGCCTGGTGCAGCGACTCGACGTCCTCGTCGTAGCCGTTCGGCGAGGTGAACTCGACCGACTGGGTGTGCCAGCCGTAGGCCTCGTAGCGCGCGAGCACGTCCTCGGTGAACGCGACCTTCGTGTCGCCCTCGATCGAGATGTGGTTGTCGTCGTAGATGACGACCAGGTTGCCGAGCTTCTGCGTGCCGGCGATCGAGGAGGCCTCGGAGGTGACGCCCTCCTCCAGGTCGCCGTCGGAGGCGAAGCAGTAGATCCGGTGGTCGAACGGGGACTCGCCCGCCGCGGCGTCCGGGTCGAACAGGCCGCGCTCGAACCGGGCCGCCATGGCCATGCCGACCGCGTTGGCCAGGCCCTGGCCGAGCGGGCCGGTGGTGGTCTCGACGCCGGTGGTGTGGCCGTGCTCCGGGTGGCCGGGCGTGAGCGAGCCCCAGGTCCGGAAGGACTGCAGGTCGGCCAGTTCGAGGCCGTAGCCGGAGAGGTAGAGCTGGATGTAGAGCGTGAGGCTGGAGTGGCCGGGGGAGAGCACGAACCGGTCGCGCCCGGCCCACTTCGCGTCGGACGGGTCGTGCCGCAGGTGCTTCTGGAACAGCAGGGTCGCGGCCGGGGCCAGCGACATGGCGGTGCCCGGGTGGCCGTTGCCGACCTTCTGCACGGAGTCCATCGCCAGCACCCGGACGGTGTCCACGGTGCGGCGGTCCAGCTCGGTCCACTCAAATGACGTCGGCGTGCTCAACGCGCGCGTCCTCTCTAGGGTACGGGGCCGTCGTCTCGGGGGCGGAGGCGACGCTGCCCACCGGGCTGTGCCCGGGCCCTTTCCCCGCGCGGCGGAGGCTTGGAATCTGTTAGTCGAGGCCACCTTACCCCGCTCAGGGCTATCAATCATGCGCTGTGCTCTGTTCGAGAGAAGGCCTTCGGAGCGTGCCGGCGCGGCCTCGCCGCGGCACGGTTCCCGGCGTTTCACCCGACCCGGGCGCGGGGCCGGGCGGGGCGGGGTCTAGAGTCTGTCTGTCTTCACATGGCAGGCGACGAGAACGAGATCAGGGGTGTGCGCGGGTGACTGCGGTGGAATCCCTTCCGGTTGCCCCGGTCACGGGCGCGCCGACACCGGAGAGCACCCGGGTCCGCGGGTCGCTGGCCGACACCGTCAGGGCCTATGTCGCGCTGACCAAGCCGCGGATCATCGAGCTGCTGATCATCACCACGATCCCGGTGATGTTCCTGGCCAAGGGCGGCGTGCCGAATCTGTGGACGGTGGCCGCGGTGACGGTGGGCGGCTACCTCTCGGCCGGCAGCGCGAACGCGCTCAACTGCTGGGTGGACCGCGACATCGACACCGAGATGCGCCGCACCCGCCGCCGCCCGCTGGCCACGCACACCGTCACCCCGCAGGCCGCGGTGGTGTTCGGGCTGGCCCTCGGCGTCGCCTCCACGCTCTGGCTGGGCCTGGCGGTCAACTGGCTCTCCTCGGTGCTCGCGCTGGCCGCGAACGTGTTCTACGTGGTCGTCTACTCGATGATCCTCAAGCGGCGCACCTCGCAGAACATCGTCTGGGGCGGCGCGGCCGGCTGCTTCCCGACCGTGATCGGCTGGACCTCGGTCACCGACCACCTGGCCTGGTCGCCGGTGGTGCTGTTCATGGTCGTGTTCCTGTGGACGCCGCCGCACTTCTGGGCGCTGGCGCTGCGCTACCGCGAGGACTACGCCGCGGCGAACGTGCCGATGCTCCCGTGCGTGGCCACCGAGCGGCACGTGACCTGGCAGATGATGCTCTACAGCTGGGCGACGGTGGCGTGCTCGCTGCTGCTGTGGCCGATCGCGCACACCGGCTGGGTCTATCCGATCGGCGCGGCCGTGCTGGGCGTGGCCTTCCTCGTCGAGGCGCACCGGCTGCACGGCGCCGCCCGCCGCGGGGTCGAGGGGGTGGCGCTCAAGCCGATGCGCATGTTCCACTTCTCCAACACCTATCTGGCGCTGCTTTTCGTGCTGGTGGCGATCGATCCGCTGGTACGGTAAGACTTCTGACGGCGATTTGAACGTCCGCTCAGGGTCTGCCGCTAGAGTGGCTGTGCAATTTGCACACAGGCCGTGAACCCGACCTGAGTCGAGCCAGCCGCGAGGAGGCCCGCACGTGGATCTGTTGGGCAACACCGTCCAGCCCTACGCCTGGGGTTCGCACACGGCCATAGCCGACCTGCTCGGCGAACCCTCGCCCAGCCCGGCCCCGCAGGCGGAACTCTGGATGGGCGCGCATCCCAACGCCCCGTCGGTGCTCACCCGAGAAGGACGCGCCGCGACCCTGCGGGCCGCCATCGCCACCGCCCCCGGGCAGGAGCTCGGCGCCCGGGTGGCCGCGCGCTTCGGCGGCCGGCTGCCGTTCCTGCTCAAGGTGCTCGCCGCGCAGAAGGCGCTCTCGATCCAGCTGCACCCGGACCGGGAGCAGGCCGAACGCGGCTACGCCCGGGAGAACGCGGCCGGCGTGGCGCTGGACGCGCACGAGCGGGTCTACGTGGACGACTGGCCCAAGCCGGAGATCCTGTGCGCGCTCGAGCCCTTCGAGGTGCTCGCCGGGCTGCGCTCGGCCGCGCAGGCCGCCGACGTGCTCGACGGCCTCGGCGTGCCGGAGCTCAAGCCGCTCGCCGCCGGCCTGCGTGAAGACCCGTCGGCCAAGGCCGTGGGCCGGGCTCTGGCCCGGCTGCTGGAATGGCCGGCCGAGGCGCGCGCGAGCCTGGCCGAGAGCGTGGTCGAGGCCGCCGCCGTGGAATCCGGCCGGGGCGGCCCGTACGCCGACGCCTACGACGCGGTGGTGCGGATGAGCGCCGACCACTCCGGGGACATCGGCCTGGTCGCCTCCCTGCTGCTCAACCACCGCGTGCTCGAACCGGGCCAGGCGCTGTTCATGGGCGCGGGCGGCGTGCACGCGTACATCCGCGGCGTCGGCATCGAGCTGATGGCCAACTCGGACAACGTCATCCGGGCCGGGCTGACGGCCAAGCACATCGACGTGCCCGAGCTCGTCCGGGTGCTCGACCCGGAGGTCGAGGTGCCGGTGCTGGCGGCCCGTCAGGTCTCGCCCGGCGTGGAGGTCTTCGGCACCGACGTGCCCGAGTTCCGGCTCAGCCGGCTGACTCTCGCCGACGGCGCGGTGCTGGACGTGCCCGGCGACGGCGGACCGCGGGTGCTGCTGTGCATCGAGGGCGAGGCCTCGGTCGGCTGCGGCACCGAGCCGGCCGCCCGGCTGCTGCTCACCCGCGGCCAGTCCTGCTTCCTCGGCGCCCAGGACATGCAGGTGCGGCTGACCGGAGCGGGTACCTACTTCCTGGCCGAGGTCGGGCTCTAGACTCCCTGCGGGACCGACCCCGTCGGGGACGCCAGCAGCCGGGTGACCGGACCGCGTGCCACGGAGAGCAGGGCGAGCTGGCAGAGCGTGAGCACGAGGAGGCCCAGCAACGGGATCCACAGCACGCCCGGGCCCTTGTTCGCGGTGAGGATGATGAAGCCGGCGCACAGGCTGGCGCCCACGCTCTGGGCGGCGTTGTAGACGGTGCTGAGTCGGGACATCGCCGGTATCTGCAGCAGGCGCGGATGGCCGATGTCCGGTCGGCTCCCCAACACGGCCACGACCCGGCCGAGCCAGGTCCTGCGCCGCAGGACGCGTCCGACCACCAGGGCGACGGCCGCGCCGGCCGCGAAGACGACGACAGCGGTCTGATATGCGGAGTCGCTGTGGTCCCGCGCGGCGGTGACGCTCGTGATCGTGAACACCGCGAGCACCACGACGTTGACGGCGGAGGAGATGAGCGTGTTGCGCCAGGCCGCGTCGAGGTCGGCGGTCGGCACGGGCGGGTTGCGCCGGATCAGCGCCCGGTACCAGCGGGGGAGCGAAGTGCCCAGGAAGGTCGCCGGGCCCGCCGGGATCCGCGGCATGTTCGGCGGAGGCAGCAGCGTGGCGGTCGCCGAGCCGGTGGGCGTCGCCCACGGATCGCACACCGTGCACGCGGCTCCGGGGGCCGGGAGCGTGGAGCCGCAGGCAGCGCACTGCATCGCGGGTCTTCCTTCCTGGGGGTCGGGCTCAGTTCTCCGGGTCCTTGCCCAGGTTCTGGGCCAGGCGGGTCAGGATCGCGACGGCCCGATCGCGGCCGGCCAGGCGGCAGCGGTCGACGGCGGGGCCGATCCGGGCCACCGCCTGCTCGGGCCGGCCGAGCCGGTGGCCTTCGAGCACCGCCGCGATGCGCACGGACTCGGCCCACTCGTCGATCGACCGCGTCCCGCCGCGCTCCCAGGCGATCGAGGCGGCCTCGGTGGCGGCGAGCGCCTCCTCGAACCGGCTCACCGAGCTGAGGATCTGGGTGCGCAGGTCGGCCGTCTGCGCCGTCTCCGGCCAGCGCTGGAACAGGCCGGCGAGCTCCTCGGCGGCGGCCGTCGCGGCGTCCGCCTCGTCGAGGTAGGCCAGCGCCTCCTCGGCTCCGTCGGAGCCCCGCGCCTCCATCACGCCGTTGGCCGCCTGACGCAGCATCGCGCACAGCGCCCCCGCGTTCGGCGCCTGCGCGTGCAGCTCGCGCGCCCGCCCCACCGCGGCCCGAGCCTGCTCGGGCACCTCGGCCGCGAACAGGGCTCCGGCGAGCTCGCAGACGACCAGGGTGCGCACCGCCTGCTCCGGCCAGTCCTCGACGAAGTCGGCGAGCTGGACGAAGATCTCGGCCGCCTGCTTGAACTCGCCCGCGCGCTTGAGCGCCCGGCCGAGGTCCAGCCGCAGCTGGCCCCGCTGTTCCTGGCTCAGCCGCGCCTCGGCCTCCTCGTCGAGCACGGACTCGTAGACCGCGATCGCGTCGATGAGCCGGCCGGTGCCGGCCAGCGCCTCGCCGAGCATGCACCGCGCCACCACGGCGGACTTGGGCCGCCCGTCCCGGTCGAACCGGGCCGCCGCGGCGGTCAGATGGCTGACCGCGGCCGCGGCGTCGTCCGCGTTCAGCCGGTTCCAGGCCAGCTCCATCAGCACCGCGCCGATGTTCGCCCCCGGGTAGGCCCACTCCGTCGCCGCGGCCAGGCCCCGGTGCAGCCGCTCGGCCGCCTCGTCGAGCCGGCCCAGCCGGTTGAGCAGGTGACCGGACTGGACCAGGTGCTCCGCCAGGATCCAGGGCCGCTCGACGCTCTCGGCGAGCGCGAGGGCCTCCTCGGCCAGCGCGAGTGCGTCCTCGATCCGGCCGTCGGACTCCGCCGCGCGCGCCGCCATCGTCCTGGCCACGG
Organism: Actinospica robiniae DSM 44927; assembly: GCF_000504285.1. Lineage (NCBI taxonomy): Bacteria > Bacillati > Actinomycetota > Actinomycetes > Catenulisporales > Actinospicaceae > Actinospica > Actinospica robiniae. Next base: position 7,642,040 of record NZ_KI632511.1, read on the forward strand.
CCGCGCGATGGGCCGCTCCGGCCCGGGTCGCCGCCTCGTAGAACCGCGCGAGCTCCTGGTCGAACCGCTCCCGCGCGGCCGTGTCGGCGCCCGCGAAGCCGTCGCTCTCCTGGTCGTCCCGGTCGTCGAGATCGTCCGCCTCGTCGGACCCGGCGGATCCGGCCGTCTTACTCAGGGTGCTGAGTGCGCAGGCGGCCCGGCTGTGCCAGACGATGCAGTAGTCCTCGCTCTCGATGGCGCCCGCGGCGAGCAGCTCCTCGGCCTGAGCGGCCAGTTCGTCGAGCTCGGTCCAGGAGAGGCCGGTCGCGCTCTTCGCCTGCTGGAAGGAGCACCAGGCGGCCCGGGAGCGGCGCGCCACGGCCCGGCCGGGGGCGCCGGCGGACTCGAACAGCTCCGCGGAGCGCCGCAGCAGCTTCTCCGCCTCGCTCCACTGCTCTTCCGGCAGGAGCGCGAAAGCCTCGCGGTCGGCGATCTCGGCGCGCAGCACGTTGTCGAGGTCTGCTTCGCCGGCCCGTTCCGCGACCGCCCGCCACAGCCGATCCTGTTCCGGGCGGCCGCTCTGCAGCGCCGCGCGGGCCTCGGCCAGCAGCACCGCGAACTCCTCGGGCACGGGCGCGACCGGCGCGGCCACCACCGGCGGCGCCACCGGCAGCGGCCGTGCGCGCAGGCCGAGCTCGAGCGGCTGGGCCGTGAGCGGCGGCATCGCGCACCGGGCATGCAGATCGTCGCCGTGGCGGCTGGTGCCGTTGCGCGCGTCGAAGCGCCGGGCCAGCTCCTCGGTCTCCGTCTCGATCTGGGCGAGCAAGTCCGTGGCCGTCACCGTGCGTCCGCCGGGGCCGGGCACCGGGGCCTGCCCGTTGCCCTCCGCGGCCAGCCGCGACAACAGGACCCTGACGCCGCTGAAGAAGGCGAGCCGGGTCTGCGGCGTCGCGGTGGAGTCGAACCGGTACCGGTTCTCCGCCAGCAGTTCCAGGCCGCGCGCGCTGTTACCGGTCAGCGCCAGGAACTCCAGGTGCAGGGCGACCACGTCGTCCATCGACACCTGGCCCTTGGTGGCACGGTAGCCGGAGCGGTGCAGCGAGACGGCCTCGTCCGCCCGGCCCGCGCGCACCAACGGGATCAGCGACCGCGAGATCGTCGCCGCCGGCTCCTCGGCACAGGTGAGCTCGCCCTCGAGCACCGGGGCCCACTCCTTCAGGGCCCGGACGTCGTCGTGGCGCCGCGCCCAGAACTCGCCCCGGTACCGGGCTTCGCAGGCCTCGCAGTCGCTGAACTCGTCCCGCGGCCTGGTCGCCCACAGCTCGTAGGCCAGCTCCGCGCCGACGCCGGTGTGCGCCGCGAGCTTGTACTGCGAGGTGCGCACGGCCTGGAGCGGCTTTTCCGCAGCCCGGTAGCGCTCTTGCATCTGCCCGATCCAGCCCTTGATCGTGGCCAGCGGCACGTCCGGGATCTCCAGCAGCGCCGTCGAGATCCATTTGAAGCACCAGAACAGCCGGTGCTCGGCCCACTCGTCGAAGGCTTCGGGCTTGTCCGCGTACAGCTTCAGGATCCGGCTGAAGAGCACCGGCGCCTTGTGTGTCTCCGCGCCGTACTCATAGGCCGTCAGCAGCTCGAACAGCGAGATGATCAGCGCCCGGTCCAGCTCGTTGCGCTCGGCCTGATCGACCAGCTCCTCGGTGCGGGCCGAACGCGCGGCGCCGTAGGGCTCCTCGCGCAGCCCGCTCAGCTCATGCAGGATGTCCTGCTCGGACCGGCCCGCCTCCGGATCGCTCACCGCTCGTCCCCTCCGATTCTCGACGCGGGCGCTCCGCCGCGTCCGTCGTGCGTGGCGTACTCCAGCAGGCCCAGGAAGGCCCGGTTCAGCTGCGCGTGCTCGGCCGGGCGCAGCGGCCGGCGGCTGAGCAGCAGCGCCTGTCCGTAGAGGCCCTCCACGGCCGAGGCGGCCAGATCGGGATCCTCGATCACGGCGACCCGCCGCACCAGCGGGCACTGGTGGTTGAGCACCAGCTGAGCCCGCGGCGCCGCGCTGCGCAGCGCGCCGAGGATGTCGGCCCACAGGCCGTCAGAGACCGCCTCCTGCTCGGCCCGGCTGCGCTCGTGCCGGGCCTCGCGGTTGTCGATCAGCAGCGCCGGCACCGTCACCGGGTGGAAGCTGCGCAGCACCGTGTCGCAGCCGTAGCGGTCCACCACCTTGCGGGCGAGGTCGAGGAAGGGCGCGGCGGCGAGCTCCACCGCGGGATCGACGCTGTCGAGGTGGGCGGTGACCGTGTCCGGGTCGAGGTCGAGCACGGACACGCCCGGCCGCAGGTGCGGCAGCCGGCGGATCAGGTCGCGGTCGTAGGTGTAGCCGCCGTTGACCACGCCGAGCCCGGCCGCCGCCGCGATCGAGGAGACCTGCCGGAACTCCTCCACCGTCTGGGTGACCAGGATCGTGGGGTGGCTGCGGCAGAACTCGTCGAGGGTGACCGACCCGTCCGTGGTCTCGAACGGCAGCCACGGCAGCAGCGTCGCCAGCAGCTCGTCGTCGTACGCGGCCAGCGCCTTGACCGCGAGATGGTGCGCGGCCAGGAACCGGCCGAGCAGCGCCGGATCGCTCGCCGCCAGGCCGGCCAGCCAGGAGCGCAGCTCCTGTCCGAGCGCGTCCCGTACGGCCGCGAGCGTCTCGTCGTCGTACAGCGCCTCGCGCGAGGCGGTCGGGCGCAGCCCGTCCGAGTCCACCACGCACCGGACGAAGAACGCCCAGTCCGGCAGCAGCTCCGTGGCCTGATCCGAGATCAGCATGCCCTTGAGATGCACGCGGTGGCCGCTGCGCCGGTTGGCCGGCACGGAGGTCGGCAGCACGTACGCCACGCCGCGCAGCCCGACCAGCGGCAGGTTCAGGTCGACCACGTCCAGGGGCTTGAACCCGAACTGGCGCTCGCAGTGCTCTACTAACGCCTCACGCCGCGCGATCGGCGAGCCGTAGGGCCGATCCCACACCGCCGGCGTTTCGGTGATCCGGACCGGTGTGCCGTCCGACCCGATCAGGTTCACCTCGTAACGCAACAGACTGCCGTAGTGGCGCGCGAGCTCGGTCAGCCGAGCGGCGCCGAACCACTCCGCCGAACCCTGCCGCGGCACCAGGGTGACGGTCGTGCCGAACTCGGTGCCCTGCCCGGACAGGGTCCTGATGCTGTAGCGCCCGTCCGCGTAGCCGTGCCACTCCACCGCCGGAGCGTGCGGCTCACGGGCGGAACGGGTCACCACGGTGATCTCGTCCGCGACGACGAAGCAGGCGAGCAGGCCGATGCCGAACTGGCCGACGAAGTCCGAGCGGGTCCGGATCAGGCCGTCCTCGTCGCGCTTCGAGCTGCGCCCGATGGTGGCGAGGAAGCGGTGCACCTCGTCCTCGGTCAGCCCGACGCCGGTGTCGGTCACCGTCAGCGCCTCGCCGGCCCGGATGGTCACCTCGGCCGGCGCCGAGGGATCGAGCAGGCGGCGCGCGGTGATCGCGTCGATGGCGTTCTGCATCAGCTCCCGGATGAACACCCGCGGGCTGGAGTACAGGTGGTGCGAGAGGAGATCGACCATGCCGCGCAGGTCGACCTGGAAGGTGTGCGAGGGTTCGGTTGCGGTCACGAGTGCTCAGCCGTTCCGGTAGGCGAGGGTGCGCAGGCGGTCGTATTCGGCCACCGGCTTGCCGAAGTAGGCCCAGCGGACGCAGACGCCCTCGCTCGCCGCGTAGGCCGCCTTCGCCTCGGGCCACAGGCCGGCGTAGGCGAACGCCCACCCGAACATGTTCGCGGCGGCGTACGGGCTGCGCGGGTTGGGCTTGTAATCCGCGCGGAAGATCGTGCGTTCGGCCAGTTCCTTCAGCTCCGCGCGCGATTCGGCGGACTGGATGAACTTCCGCTCGGGAGTCTCCCGCTCCGTCTCGGAGAAGTGCTCGTAGTAGGCCTGGGGCACCAGGACGCAGAGCATGTCCGCGTGCGGACCGCGCGCGGCCTCGGTGGCGAACTCGTGCATCAGCTCGTGCGACCCGCTCCACTTCTGGCACAGCTGCTGCAGCATGCTCAGATGCACGCCGAGGTGGCCCGGGGAGCGCCGGATCGCGGCCTCGAAGCGCTGCTGCACGATCTCGCGGCCCACTTCCAGGCCCCGGCCCGAATTCATCAGCGAATGCCAGGGAACGACGGACGAGGGGTCCAGCTCCACCGCGGCGTAGAGGTGATCCTCCGCCTCGCGCAGAATCGCGTGGAACTGCTTGAACTGGTCCTGCGTCACGTGCTGCGCGCGCTTGGCGCTGCGCACCTTCCAGGCGGCGTTGACCGTGTGCACGCCGAGCACGGCCCGGGCGAACGCGTCATCAGGGGTCTGCGCGAGCGTATCCGGGAGCCATTCTTCGATCCCGGGCGCCTGCGAGAGCACCGTGTTCGTCAGCGAAGTGAGATCGTGGCCGGCGTAAACGGTCAACGCGGCACGCAGCGCGGGCCAGTCACGGGCCGCGGCGAGCTCCAGCAGCGGCCCTTGCGCCGGATCGCCATTGTCCTCGAGACTGCGCGCCGGGGGCAGATCGAGCGCGGGCTCGGGTCGTGCGGGCGCCGGCGTCTGGGCGGGCTCGCGGTTCTTCTTGTTCTTGCCCAGACCGAACATCGGCACGCGCCATCCCCTCCACCAGACGAGCGTCTGATCCTGTTGAGGGCCCAACGGTACAACAATCGGCTGACAGCGCCGAACGCCTTCTCGCTACTCGTCCTCGCGACCGGTCACCGACACGGCCACCACGCCGAGCACGCTCACCACCACCAGGAACGTGCCCACCGGACGGGTCTCGAAGAACAGCAGCAGCACGCCGATCGACAGCACCGCGTACAGCGCCGACAGCAGATACCTGCGATAGCCCGTCATGCCGCGGCCGGGCCCCGCTCGCGCAGCGACATCAGCACCCGCCAGGCCGCCAGCCAGGTCAGGCACGCGCCGGTCATGTGCAGCAGCACCATCCAGGCCGGCAGGCCGGTGAAGTACTGCGTGTAGCCGAGCACGCCCTGCACGACGAGCACCGCGAACATGTCGCGCACCTTGCCCAGCGTCCGCGGCTGCGCGTCGGTGGCCTTGAGCGCCAGCCACAGCGCGGCGGTCAGACCGACGACGATGAACACGAGGTCGGCGTGCGCCTGGGTGATGTCCATCGCCTTGAACGGCAGCCGCTTGCTCGCGTCCTCCGCGCCCGCGTGCGGGTCGGTGCCGGTGACCAGGGTGCCGACGGCGACCACCGCGCCGGTCGCGACGACCAGCAGCCGGCCCAGCCACAGCAGTTCCCGGCGGGTGAGCAGGCGGACCGGCCCGTCGCCCTCGCGGGAGCGGTGCCAGAGCAGGAACGAGACCGCGATCATGCCCATGGACACGCACATGTGGACCGCGACCCACTCCGGCGCCAGCTTCGTGAGCACCGTGATCCCGCCGATCACGGCCTGCAGCACGACCCCGAGGAACAGCGCCCAGGACAGCTTCACCAGCACCGGCCGCCGCGGCTTCTGGAACATCGCGGCCAGGATGGACAGGCCCACGCCGGCCGAGACCGCGTAGGTCAGCATCCGGTTCGTGAACTCGATGACCGAGTGGTAGCCGAGCGTGGAGACCGGCACCAGCGACCCGCCGGTGCACTCCGGCCAGGTCGGGCAGCCCAGGCCCGAGTTCGTCAGCCGCACCGCGCCGCCCGTGACCACGATCAGGGTATTGGCGACGAGGGCGATCAGGCAGGCCAGCTCGACCTGCCTGGAGGTCGGGCTCCAGTCCCGCAGCCGGCGCCGGCCGGCCGTGCCCGGCGCGGCCGCCTCGCTCTTCGCCGCGATCGTCTCCTGCTGCGTCACCGTGCTACTCCCACTTGAAGGACCGGGCCGCGCCCGCGATGGCCACCAGCGTCCAGACCGCCAGGATCCCCAGCGGCCCCCAGGGCATCGCCGAGCCGTGCTGGAGCACGTCCCGCAGCCCGTCCGTCAGCGCGCTGATCGGCAGGAACTGCAGCGTCTCCTGCGCGCCGTGCCCGAACTTGTCCAGCGGCACCACCACGCCGCCGACCCCGATGAAGATGAGGAAGACGAAGTTGGCCAGGGCCAGCGTCGCCTCCGCCCGCAGCGATCCGGCCAGCCACAGCGCGAGCCCGCTGAACGCGGCCGTGCCCAGGGCCAGCAGCAGCAGCACCGCCAGCGGATCGCCGTGCGGGGACCAGCCCATGGCCAGCGCGATCCCGGCCAGCAGCACCATCTGCACGCACTCGACCATCAGGATGCTCAGCGCCTTGCCGGCCAGCAGCCCCCACCGCGGCAGCGGCGTGGCCCCGAGCCGTTTGAGCACGCTGTAGCGCCGCTCGAAGCCGGTGGCGATCGCCTGGCTGGTGAAGGCGGTGGAGAGCACCGCGGCGCCGATGATGCCGGGCGCGTAGTAGTCGATCCGGCTGCCGCCGCCGCTGATCGTGCCGATCGGCTCGGCCGAGAAGGCGATGAGCATGAGCGCCGGGATGATGATCGCCAGCAGCACCTGCTCGCCGTTGCGCAGCAGCAGCTTCGTCTCGAAGCGCGCCTGGCCCAGGATCATCCGGGCGGCGGGCGCGGGCCGCGGATCCGGCCGGAACGAGCCGGGCGCGGACAGCGGGCGGGCACTCAGAGTTTCGTTCGCGAGATCACTCATGCTGCCACCTCGCTGGCGCTCGGTAGGCCGCATGCGCGACACACTGCGCTCGATGATTCGTTCGCAAGCTCACTCATGGTCAGCGCAGCTCCCTTCCGGTCAGATCGAGGAAGACGTCCTCCAGGCTGCGCTGCTCGATCTGCAGATTACGCGGCATCAGCCCGAGGCTCGCGCACCAGGCGGTGGTCGCCGCGAGCGTGTCCGGCGTGATCGTGCCGGTGACGTGGTAGCTGCCGGCCACCGGCTCGGAGGCCTTGGCGCCGGGCGCGACCGCGATCGAGAGCGCGGTCAGGTCCAGGCCGGCCGGGGCCTCGAACCGGATCGAGTCCTGCTCGCGCGAGTCGTCGGCGAGGCGCTGCGGGGAGTCGTAGGCGATGACCCGGCCCTGGTCGATGATCGCGACCTTGTCGGCGAGCCGTTCCGCCTCGTCCAGCAGGTGCGTGGTCAGCACGATCGTCACGCCGTCGGACCGCAGCTGCTCGATCAGCTCCCAGGTGGCGTGCCGGGCCTGCACGTCCAGCCCGGCGGTGGGCTCGTCCAGGAACACCAGCTCGGGCCGGCCGACCACGGCCAGCGCGAGCGAGAGCCGCTGCTGCTGTCCCCCGGACAGCCGCCGGAACGTGGTCTTGCCGCAGGAGTCGAGGCCGAGCCGGGCGGCCAGCTCGTCCACGTCGAGCGGATGGGCGTAGAGGCCGGCCACGTGCCGGAGCATCTCCATCGCCCGAACGGACTGATAGATACCGCCCGACTGGAGCATCACGCCGATCCGCGGCCGCAGCCGCGCCGCGTCCGCGACCGGGTCGAGCCCGAGCACGCGCACGGTGCCCCCGTCGGGCCTGCGATATCCCTCACAGCACTCGATGGTGGAGGTCTTGCCCGCGCCGTTCGGGCCGAGGACCGCGGTGAGGGTACCGTGGTCCACGGTCAGGTCCAGGCCCTGGACCGCGGTCTTCTCCCCGTACCGCTTCACCAGGCCCGCGATCCGGACGGCGGGTTCGGTCTCGTGCATGGGCGCGAGTCTACGTGGGCCGGCTGGGCGCGAGCGCACCCGGGCGGCTAAGTTCGAAGGGGAGCGGGGGAGGGGCGGTTCGGCGCGCCGGTGATCTTAGGGCAGCCTTAGTTGCCCCTCGGAAGGAATAAGCTCACTATGGTGTTGTGAAAAACGTGGGCGTCCTCGACGAGCAGGAAGAGAGGCAGGCCACCCGGAACAGGGTGGCCCGTTCGATCCTGTCCGAGGGTCCGCGCACCGCGGCGGAGCTGGCCGCCAGCCTCGGCCTGACGCCGGCCGGGATCCGCCGGCACCTCGACGCGCTGCTGGCCGAGGGCCTCGTCGAGGCCCGGGAGCAGCGGGTCTACGGCCACCGCGGCCGCGGCCGCCCGGCCAAGGTCTTCGCCCTGACGGACGCCGGCCGGGCCGTGTTCCACCACGACTACGACGCCCTCGCCGTCGACGCCCTCCGGTTCATCGCGGAGACCGCCGGTGACGACGCGGTCGCCGACTTCGCCCGCCGCCGTTTCGCCGGCCTCGCCGCCCGGTACCAGGCGGCCCTCGCGGCCGCCGATCCGGGCGAGCGCTCCCGGCTGCTGGCCGAGGCGCTGACCGCGGACGGCTACGCCGCTTCCACCCGGGAGCAGGAGGCCGTGCCCGGCGAGCAGCTGTGCCAGCACCACTGCCCCGTCCAACACGTCGCCGAGCAGTTCCCGCAGCTGTGCGAGGTGGAGACGAAGGTCTTCGCCGAACTGCTCGGCACCCACGTCCAGCGCCTGGCCACGATCGCCCACGGCGACGGCGTCTGCACCACGTTCATCCCGCCGTCCGCCGTCACGCGCCAGCGTACGCACGAGTCGGAGCCTGCCCAGCCCGAAGGAGATGCTTCCGCATGACCACTACTCACGACGAGCTCGCCGGCCTCGGCAACTACGAGTTCGGCTGGGCCGACCCGGACGTCGCCGGCGCCACGGCCAAGCGCGGACTGAGCGAGGAAGTGGTCCGGGAGATCTCGGCCCTCAAGAACGAGCCGCAGTGGATGCTCGACTTCCGGCTCAAGGCGCTGCGCCTGTTCGAGCGCAAGCCCATGCCGAACTGGGGCGCCGACCTGAGTGGCATCGACTTCGACAACATCAAGTACTTCGTGCGCGCCACGGACAAGCAGGTCAACTCCTGGGACGACCTGCCCATGGACATCAAGAACACCTACGACAAGCTGGGCATCCCGGAGGCCGAGAAGCAGCGGCTGCTCTCCGGCGTGGCCGCGCAGTACGAGTCGGAGACGGTCTACCACTCGATCAACGAGGACCTCGAGCGCCAGGGCGTGATCTTCCTGGACACCGACACCGCGCTGCGCGAGCACGAGGACCTGTTCCGCGAGCACTTCGCCAGCGTGATCCCGTCCGGCGACAACAAGTTCGCCGCGCTCAACTCGGCGGTCTGGTCCGGCGGCTCGTTCATCTACGTCCCCAAGGGCGTGCACGTGGAGATCCCGCTGCAGGCCTACTTCCGGATCAACACCGAGAACATGGGCCAGTTCGAGCGGACCCTGATCATCGCGGACGAGGGCTCCTACGTGCACTACCTCGAGGGCTGCACCGCGCCGATCTACAGCTCGGACTCGCTGCACTCCGCGGTGGTCGAGATCATCGTGAAGAAGGGCGCCCGGGCCCGCTACACGACCATCCAGAACTGGTCGAACAACGTCTACAACCTGGTCACCAAGCGCGCCGCGGCGCACGAGGGCGCGACCATGGAGTGGATCGACGGCAACCTCGGCTCCAAGGTCACCATGAAGTACCCGGCCGTGTGGCTGCTCGGCGAGCACGCCAAGGGCGAGACGCTCTCGATCGCCTTCGCCGGCCCCGGCCAGCACCAGGACGCCGGCTCCAAGATGGTGCACGCCGCGCCGAACACCTCCTCGAACATCGTCTCCAAGTCGGTGGCGCGCGGCGGCGGACGCACCTCGTACCGCGGCCTGGTGCAGATCCAGGAGGGCGCGCAGCACGCGAAGTCCAGCGTGAAGTGCGACGCCCTGCTGGTCGACACCATCTCCCGCTCCGACACGTACCCCTACGTGGACGTGCGCGAGGACGACGTGACCATGGGCCACGAGGCCACCGTCTCCAAGGTCTCCGAGGACCAGCTGTTCTACCTGATGAGCCGCGGCCTGACCGAGGACGAGGCGATGGCGATGATCGTGCGCGGCTTCGTCGAGCCGATCGCCAAGGAGCTCCCGATGGAGTACGCGCTGGAGCTCAACCGGCTGATCGAGCTGCAGATGGAAGGCGCGGTCGGCTGACCCCGAGCGCCTCGGCGTGTCCCTCGTCCCCGGCCACCTCTCGCTTCACCAGAAAGAACACTGATGTCACAGCCTGAGCAGTCCAAGGGCGCGACCACCGCGGCGGCCGTGTCCGTCGCGGGCCCGGGTGCTGGCGCTCCGCTCGCCGGACCCGGCACCGGACGCACCCACTCCGAAGTGCTCGCCTCCCGCGGCGAGCGGCCGACCTCGTACGATCCGGCCGACTTCGCCGCGCTGACCGGGCGCGAGGAGGACTGGCGCTTCACCCCGCTCAAGCGGATCGGCCGGCTGCACGAGGGAGCGCCCGCGGACGGCACGGACAAGGTCGAGCTGAGCCTGCCCGAGGGCGTCAGCGTCGAGCAGGTCGGGCCGCAGGACCCGCGCGCCGGCAAGGCCGGCGCGCCGATCGACCTGGTCGCCGCCCGCGCGTACGCCGCGGTCGAGCAGACCACGGTGATCACCGTGGCCAAGGAGACCGTGCTGACCGAGCCGCTGCGGGTGGACGTGCACGGCGAGGGCGGCACCGCGTACGCGCACCTGGTCTTCGACGTCAAGCCGTTCGCCGAGGCCGTGATCGTGCTGGTGCACACCGGCACCGGCGCCCGCGCCGCGAACGTGGACCTCATCGCCGGCGACGGCGCGAACGTGACCTTCGTCTCGGTGCAGGACTGGGACCGCGACGCGATCCACCTGGCCCAGCAGAACACGCTGGTCGGCCGGGACGCCACCGTGAAGTCGGTGAACGTCACCTTCGGCGGCGACCTGGTCCGGATCACCCCGAACGTGCGCTACAGCGCTCCCGGCGGCGACGTCGAGCTGCTCGGCCTGTACTTCGCCGACGACGGCCAGCACCTCGAGCACCGGCTCTTCGTCGACCACTCGGTGCCCAACTGCCGCTCGCACGTGACCTACAAGGGCGCGCTGCAGGGCGAGCAGGCGCACACGGTGTGGGTCGGGGACGTGCTGATCCGCGCGAACGCCGAGGGCACCGACACCTACGAGCTCAACCGGAACCTGCTGCTGACCGACGGCGCCCGCGCCGACTCCGTGCCGAACCTCGAGATCGAGACCGGCGAGATCGTCGGGGCCGGCCACGCCTCGGCCACCGGCCGGTTCGACGACGAGCAGCTCTTCTACCTCCAGGCCCGCGGCATCCGCGAGGACGAGGCCCGCCGCCTGGTCGTGCGCGGCTTCTTCGCCGACGTCGTGCGCCGGATCGGCGTCCCGGACCTCGAAGAGCGGCTGATGGCCAAGGTCGAGCAGGAGCTGGCCCGATGAGCCGTCAGCCCGAGTGGCACGCCGTCGGCGCGCTCGCCGACTTCGAAGAGGACAAGCCGGAACGCTGCGAGGTCGAGGACGTCGCCGTGATGGTGGTGCGCACCTCCGGGGGTGAGGTGCACGCGCTCTTCGACACCTGCTCGCACGCCGAGGTGCCGCTGTCCGAGGGCGAGATCGTCGACGGCGAGATCGAGTGCTGGCTGCACGGCTCGACCTTCAACCTGAGCACCGGCAAGCCGTCCTGCCTTCCGGCCGTGGACCCGGTGCCCGTCTACCCGACCAAGATCGAAGGCGATGTCGTCTACGTCGCCACGAATGTGGAGCTCTAACCCATGGCTACTCTGGAAATCCGCGACCTGCACGTCTCCGTCGACGCCGAGGGTGAGCCCAAGGAGATCCTCAAGGGCGTCGACCTGACGGTCCGCCAGGGCGAGACCCACGCGATCATGGGCCCCAACGGCTCCGGCAAGTCGACCCTGGCCTACTCCATCGCCGGCCACCCGAAGTACACCGTGACCGGCGGCCAGGTGCTGCTCGACGGCCAGGACGTGCTCTCGATGACCGTGGACGAGCGGGCCCGGGCGGGCCTGTTCCTGGCGATGCAGTACCCGGTCGAGGTCCCCGGCGTGTCGGTGGCCAACTTCCTGCGCACCAGCGCCACCGCGATCCGGGGCGAGTCGCCCAAGCTGCGCACCTGGGTCAAGGAGGTCAACGCCGCGATGACCCAGCTGCAGATGGACCCGGCCTTCGCCGAGCGCTCGGTGAACGAGGGCTTCTCCGGCGGTGAGAAGAAGCGGCACGAGATCCTGCAGCTCGAGCTGCTCAAGCCGAAGATCGCGCTGCTCGACGAGACCGACTCCGGCCTCGACGTGGACGCGCTGCGGATCGTGTCCGAGGGCGTCAACCGGGTGCGCGAGACCGGCGACGTCGGCACGCTGCTGATCACCCACTACACCCGCATCCTCAAGTACATCCGGCCCGACTTCGTGCACGTCTTCGCGAACGGCCGGATCGTCGAGTCCGGCGGCGCGGAGCTGGCCCAGGTGCTCGAGGACGAGGGCTACGAGAAGTACACCGGTGTGGGGGCCGAGGACGACATCAAGGCGGGTGCCTGACATGACTGTGGATCTCAAGAGCCCCCCCGCGGGCGTCGTACCGCCGGGCACAGGCCTCGACCTCGAGCGGATCCGCAAGGACTTCCCGATCCTCGAGCGCAGGGTCGGCGACGACCGTCCGCTGGTCTACCTCGACTCGGCCGCGTCCTCGCAGAAGCCGCGGCAGGTCATCGACGCGATGGCGGACTACTACGCGAACCACCACGCGAACGTCCACCGCGGCGTGCACGCGCTGGCCGAGGAGGCCACCGCGCTCTACGAGGGCGCCCGGGACAAGGTCGCGGCGTTCATCAACGCGCCGGACCGCAACGAGGTGATCTTCACCAAGAACTCCTCGGAGGCGCTCAACCTGGTGGCGAGCGTGCTCGGCTGGGCCGGCGAGCCGTACGGCCTGGGCAAGGGCGACCGCGTGGTGATCACCCAGATGGAGCACCACTCGAACATCGTCCCGTGGCAGCTGACCACGCAGCGCACCGGCGCGGAGCTGGCCTGGCTGGGCCTGACCGACGACGGGCGGCTGGACCTGAGCAACCTCGACGAGGTCATCGACGAGCACACCAAGGTCGTCTCCGTGGTGCACGTCTCGAACATCCTCGGCACGATCAACCCGCTCGAGCGGATCGTCCGGCGCGCCCACGACGTCGGCGCCCTCGTGGTCGTCGACGCCTCGCAGTCCGCGCCGCACCTGCCGCTGGACGTGCAGGCGCTCGGGGCCGACTTCGTCGCCTTCACCGGCCACAAGATGCTCGGCCCGACCGGCATCGGCGTCCTGTGGGGCCGGGCCGAGCTGCTCAACGAGCTGCCGCCGTTCCTCGGCGGCGGCGAGATGGTCGGCGTGGTCACCATGGAGGGCTCCACCTACGCCCCGATCCCGCACAAGTACGAGGCCGGCACGATGCCGATCGCCGAGGCGGTCGGGCTGGGCGCGGCGGTGGACTACCTGACCGCCCTGGGCATGGAGAACGTCGCCCGGCACGAGCACGAGATCGTCGAGTACGCCCTCGAGCGGCTCGGCGGCGTCGAGGGCCTGCGCATCATCGGCTCGAGCGACCCGGAACATCACGGGGCCGCGATCTCGTTCATCCTCTCGGTGGAGGGACTCGGCGAGGTCCACCCGCACGACGTCGGCCAGGTGCTCGACGAGCAGGGCATCGCCGTCCGGGTCGGCCAGCACTGCGCCCGGCCGGTGTGCGTGCGCTACGGCATCCCTGCCACCACGCGCGCCTCGTTCTCGGTCTACACCACGAAGGCCGAGATCGACGCGCTGGTGGACGGGCTCGAACAGGTGAAGCGGTTCTTCGGAGCCTGAACAAGGGAGAGGAGGGTGAGGGCGTGAAGCTGGAGTCGATGTACCAGGAGATCATCCTGGACCACTACCGCAACCCGCACCACAAGGGCCTGCGCGACGATTTCGGCGCCGAGGTCCACCACATCAACCCCACCTGCGGCGACGAGGTGACGCTGCGCGTGCACCTGGACGACGGCAGCAGGGGTGGGCAGGCCGTCATCAAGGACGTCTCGTACGAGTCGCAGGGCTGCTCGATCTCGCAGGCCTCGGCCTCGGTGCTGGCCGACCTGGTGATCGGCAAGAACGTGTCCGAGGCGTTCGAGCTGCACGAGGCGTTCCTGGAGCTGATGCAGTCCAAGGGCGAGCAGGAGGGGGACGAGGACGTGCTCGAGGACGCGGTGGCTTTCGCCGGCGTCTCGAAGTTCCCGGCCCGGGTCAAGTGCGCCCTGCTGTCTTGGATGGCCCTGAAGGACGCGACCGCGCAGGCGCTGGCGCGCAGCACGAAGGAGAGTTGAGCAGTGAGCGAGCAGCAGACGCAGCAGCAGGAGCCGGCGGCCGGTGTCGCGGCCGTGGAGGACGTCGAGGAGGCCCTGCGCGACGTCGTCGACCCCGAGCTCGGCATCAACGTCGTGGACCTGGGCCTGATCTACGGCCTGACCGTGGACGAGGGCAACGTCGCGATCATCGACATGACGCTGACCTCCGCCGCGTGCCCGCTGCAGGACGTGATCGAGGATCAGATCCGCAGCGCCACAGCCGATCTGGTCACCGACTTCCGGGTGAACTGGGTGTGGATGCCGCCGTGGGGCCCGGACAAGATCACCGATGACGGCCGGGACCAGCTCCGGGCGCTCGGCTTCAACGTCTGACGCTCCGGCGTCAGACCGGGCCGGGCACCGGCCCGGTTGATCGTCGCGCGGGCAGATGGCAGGATCCTGTCATGCCCAAGCTGACCAGACCGCACGCCCGTTTCCACGCCTCCTTCCTCGCCACGCTCGCCGAGTTCCGAGCGGCGGGGCCGCTTTCCGACTGGGCCGCGCGCATCGATCACGAGGCGGTGCGCGCCCCCTCGGGATTCTCGGCGTACATCGACAGCCTGCACGCGCGGCGCACGCCCGACTCGGTCGCGGCCGAGGGGCCGGTGCCCGAGTCGAGTCTCTTCTGGTCCGAGGGCGACGAGTTCCTGGGCCGGATAGCCATCCGGCACCGGCTCAACTCCCGGCTCGAGGTCATGGGCGGCCACATCGGATACGTGATCCGGCCGGGCGCGCAGGGGCGTGGGCATGCCACGGCACTGCTGCTCGCCGCGATGCCCGTCGCCTACGCGTTGGGCGTCGACGACGCTTTGCTGACAACGGATCCCGACAATCACGCTTCGCGCCGGGTGATAGAGAAGTGCGGTGGCCGGCTCGTCGATCAGAAGCCTGGTCACTGCTACTACCGCCTGCGTACCGGTCCCGGCGCGTGATGCGGGCAGCGGCTCGCCGCCGGCTCAGCGACGGAAGGTCCGGCGGTAGGCCGAGGGCGCGGTGCCGACCGCGCGGGTGAAGTGGTGGCGGAACGTGGCCGAATCGGCGAAGCCGACGGCGGCGCCCACCTGCTCGATCGGCGCGTCGCCGGTCTCCAGCATCGCCCGGGCCGCCGCAAGGCGCTGATTCACCAGCCAGCGCAGCGGCGAAGTGCCGGTGGCGCGGGCGAAATGGCGGATGTAGCTGCGCGACGACATGCGCGCGACCTCGGCCATCTGCGCCACCGAGATCGGGTGCGCGAGGTTCTCCATGGCCCAGTCCAGCGACCGCGCGACCCCGTCGTCTTCCGGCACCGGCCGTACGGCCGCCTCGATGAACTGCGCCTGTCCGCCTTCTCGGTGCGGCGGCAGCACGAGCCGCCGGGCCACCGAGTTGGCCACGGCCGAACCGTGGTCCTGGCGGACGAGATGCAGGCAGAGGTCCAGCCCCGCCGCGCTGCCGGCGCTCGTCAGCACCCTGCCTTCGTCGAGGTACAGCACGTCCGGGTCCAGATGCACCTTCGGGTACCGCGCCGCGAATATCCCGGCGTAGCGCCAGTGAGTGGTCGCGCGCAGCCCGTCGAGCAAGCCCGCCTCGGCCAGGGCGAAGGCGCCCGAGCAGATGGACACCACCCGCGCACCTCGTTCGTGCGCCTCCCGCAGCGCGTCGACGAGCGCCTTCGAGATCTCGCCGCGCACGTTCGGAACAGCGGTGACGATCACCGTGTCGGCGGCCGCGAACTGCGTCATGTCGTGCTCTGCGAGCAGGCCGAACCCGCCCATCGCCCGCATCATGCCGGTCGTCTCGGCGCACGCCTCGAAGGTGTACCAAGGCACGTCGAGCTCCGGTCTCGGCAGGGCGAAGACCTCGGTCACGCAGCCGACCTCGAACACGGATATCCCGTCGAAGAGGTAGACGGCGACGGTCGGACCCGTCGCTTCCGGACGCAGGCGCGGCGTTTCGAGCAGCATGGCGTGATCTTAGCGAACCCTGTCGTTCGCGCCACTGTCGCGGGGAAGGGAGCTCCCGGCATGCTGAGCTCATGACGACGACGATGGAAACGCAGGCGGACACCATGGCGGATATGCGCAACGCGGCGGCGGTCGCGCACTTCGCGGCCAAGCTGGAGTTCGAGACCGACGTCTCGGACGTGCACGCGGAGCTCGCGGACGTTCAGGCCGGTGCCCTCCCCGGGTTCGTGCTGATCGACACCCGGTCCGAGCAGGCCTGGAACCAGGGGCGGATCCCGGGCGCGGTGCATCTGCCCACCGGGCGGATCGCGGCGGAGGCGGCCGCGCTGATCCCGGCGGGCACGCCGGTGGTGACCTACTGCTGGGGTCCGGGGTGCAACGGCTCGACGCGCGCGGCGCTGGAGTTCGCCCGGCTCGGCTACCCGGTCAAGGAGATGATCGGCGGGTTCGAGTACTGGGTGCGCGAGGGCTTCGCGTACGACACGGCGTGGGGACGGCGCGAGCCGGCGGTGGACCCGCTCACGGCGCCCGCCGACGGCACGGCCTGCGCGTGCTGACGGGTCCCGGAGCTCAGGCGGCCGGCCTGCGCCGCACGTCGGTCGGGAGCGGATGGTCGGGCTCGAGGCCGGGCAGGCCGTCGATGCTCTTGTCGTTCACCTCCGCCACCCGCCGCGCCCACTCCGGCGCCGTGCGGCGCTCGTGGTAGGTGTCCAGCACCGGGCGCTCGCTCTGGATCTCCATGTACGGCACCGCGTATCCGCAGGAGGTCTGCGTGCTCTCCACGTCCACCACCACGATGCCGCGCGGGCTCGGGTGGGCGAGGTTGAACTGCGGGGCCAGCCGCTCGAACTCCGGGTCGTCCGGCCGCAGGTACCGGCCCTTGCCGTAGAGCCGGACGATGTTGGACTCGCGGCCGAACGAGCAGAACATGATCGTGATCCGCGGGTTGTCGCCGAGGTGCGCCTTCGTCTCGATGCCGCTGCCGAACAGCTCCAGGTAGGCGAAGGTGTGCTCGTCGATGACCTTGAACGTGTCTTTATATCCTTTTGGTGACACATTGACCCGCCCGTCGCCCAGCGGCGCGGTGGCGACGAAGAACATGTGCTGCTTGTCGATGAACGTTCTGATCTTCGGGGTGATGTCGTCGAAGCGCTCGGCCACGGCTGTCGCGTCCTCCCAGTCCTCCCGGCCCACGGACTCCCGGCCCGTTACGGGATCTCGGTCGGCCTGACCATGATCTCATTGACGTTCACGTGGCGCGGCCGCGTCACCATGTAGCCGATCGCGTCCGCGATGTCCTGCGGAGCGAGCACGTCGAACCCCTCCTGCCGGCCGAGGATCGTGCTCCGGATCTCCGGGCGGTTGGAGTCCGGCAGTTCGGTGCGCACGGCGCCGGGCTCGATCACGCTCACGCGCACGTGCCGGCCGGCCAGTTCCTGGCGCATCGACTCGCTCAGCCCCACGACGCCCCACTTCGTCGCGTTGTAGACCTGGCTGCCGGAGCGGGTGGTGCGGCCGCCGATGGAGCTGAGGTTGACCAGGTCCGCCACCCGGCGCGGCTCCTGCTCGGCGGCCTCGAGCAGGTGCGGGAGCGCGGCTTGGGTGCAGTACAGCAGGCCCATGAGATTCACGTCGACCATCCGCCGCCAGTCCGCCGTACTCGCGGTGGTGGTGGGGCCGAGCAGCATGACGCCGGCGTTGTTCACCAGGATGTCCAGCCGGCCGAAGTGCTCCACCGTCCGCCCGACCGCGTCCACCGCGGCCGGCTCCCCGGTCACGTCGGCCTCGATCGCGAGCGCCTCGCCCCCGCCCGCGCCGATCTTGGCCACGAGGTCGGCCAGCCGGTCCCCGCGCCGCGCCACCACGGCCACCCGCGCGCCCTGCTCGGCCAGCGCGAGCGCGGTGGCCTCCCCGATTCCGCTGGAAGCGCCCGTCACCAGCGCCGTGCAACCGGTCAGTCTGCCCGTCATCGGCCCGTCCTTCATCCCGTACTGAATCCGACATCGAAGATTCTATCGGGACGGCGATCGAACCGGCGGGAGGTCCGGGCGGGCCTAGGTCAGCCGGGCCAGCAGCAGCGCGACGTCGTCCTTCCAGGGGCCGCGCGGACGGTTGGCCGCGAGCAGGTCGTCGGCCAGGGTCTCGAGCTTCTCGTCCCGCTGTCCGTCGAGCACGCCGCGGCACCGGGCCAGACCCCGGTCGAGGTCGTTGTCCAACGACTCGAGCAGGCCGTCGGTGCACAGCAGCAGCACCGTGCCGGGCTTGTACAGCTGCTGCCACACCGGGTAGGTCGAGCCGTCCTCCACCCCGAGCGGGACGCCCACCTCGTGGTGCTGCACCTCGCTGGGCTCGCCGGGCTTGGCCAGCAGCGGCGGGATGTGGCCGGCCCGGCTGAAGGTGACCGTGCGGGCCTCCGGATCTATCAACGCGAGCAGGCAGGTGGCGAACAGCGGGCTCTCGGCCTCCTCGTTCACCTGGCAGACGAACGCGTTGGCCTGGGCCAGCAGCTCGGCCACGTCGCTGGTGCGGTTGGCGTAGGCCAGCAGCGTCGTGCGCACGCGGTACATCATGCCCGCGGCCTGCACGTTGTGGCCCTCCACGTCCCCGATGATCAGCAGGGTCGAGCCGTCCGGGCGCTGCACCGAGTCGAACCAGTCCCCGCCGACCTGGATCCCGGTGGTGGCCGCCTCGTAGCGGCGGGCGATCTCCACGCCCGGGCCGTAGCGCAGGTTGCGCGGCAGCATGCCGCCCTGCAGCGCCATGGCCAGGTTGAACTCCACGTCGTGGATCCGGGCCCGGTGCACGGCCTGGCCGATCGCGCTGGCCGCGAGCACCAGGAAGGCGCGCTCGGCCGCGTCGAAGGCGCGCGGACCGTCGAAGCCGATCATGCACACCCCGCGCATCCGCGGGACGCCGCCGATCGGGATGACCGCGACCGCCACGGCGCCGGTCTCCTTCATCGCCTCCACCGACTGCGGGAAGCGCCGTCGCAGGTCCGAGGGCTCCGGGAAGAAAAGCGGGTCGCCGGTGGAGGCCGCGGTGCGCACCGGGCCGTCCTCGCCGATCCGCACCCGGCCGGCCGCCATGCCCAGATCGCCGCACTCGAGCAGGATCTCGGCCGACGGCCCGGCGTCGGCCACCAGCACGCCGCTGGCGCCGAGCGCGCGCAGCGACCCGGTGACCGCGTCGCGGACCTCGCCCAGCGTGCCCGCCGCGGCCAGGCCCGCCGTCAGCTCCTGCATCCGGGCGGCCACGGCGGCCCGGCGCATGGTCTCGAGCTCGGCCCGGCGCCGCTCGGTGACGTCGATGATGATGCCCATGGCCCGTTCCGGCTTGCCGCCGGGGCCGGCCACCACCCGGCCGCGGGTCTCGAGCGTGCTCATCCGCCCGTCCGGCCGCCTGATCCGGTATTCGATGGCGAAGTCGCCGAGCCGGGCCAGCAGCGGCTCGAGCACCTCGAGCAGGTCCGGCAGGTCCTCCGGCGGCACCTGGCCGAGGAACGCCTCGAACCGCAGTCCGGCGTCCGGGGTCAGCCCGTGCAGCTCGTAGGTCCGGTCGTCGCAGATGACCTCGTTGGTGGGCAGCAGCCAGTTGTAGAAGCCCGCGTCCGCGTCGAACCCGCTGGGGGTGAAGCCGAACTCGTCCCAGCCGCCGTTCCGATCCTCGCTCCTCATCGGCCACTGCCTTCCGTCCGAGGGCGGCGCGGCCGCCCCGGCCTCGCCGGACACTCTCGTGGATGGCGCCATGAACGCCTCCATTCCTTCCGCCGACACCCATACGGTAGTCGTATCGTCGCCCTCTGGTGGTGTATTTCCGGAAGAAATGCGGTGCGCGAGTGGAAAATCGGGCGGCGTACGGGGGCGCGCGCCACCCCCGCGGCGCGCCTTGCGGGAGCGGGCGAACGCGCTAGGGTCCAAAACTGATGAAGCGTCAGGGCACGGATCCCGCGTCCGAGTGCGGCGGGGCGGGCGAGCCGATCGAGGTTCCCGCACCCCCCGTCGCGGGCGGATGGCCGCTGCTCGGCCATGCTCCCGTCCTGCTGCGCGATCCCTTGGCGCTGCTGGTGAACGCCGGCCGGGAGGCTCCGGTCGCGCTGGTGCGCCTCGGCCCGGTGCCCGCCTATGTGGTGTCCGGACCGGAGCAGGTGCGCCGGATCCTGGTGACGGACGCGGCCGAGTACGACAAGGGCTTTCAGTTCGACGCGCTCAGACGTCTGATCGGCGACGGGGTGGGTACCTCCCGCGGTGCCAAGCACCGGCGCAATAAACGGATGCTGCGCCCCACCTTCGACCGTTCAGCCTCCCGGGTGCACGCGCTTGCGATGACGCCGCAGATCGAGCGGTTCCTCGACGCCTACTGGGAACCGGCGGCGCCGGGCTCCGCCGAGCGCGGCACGGACGGGCCGGACCGGGTGGTGGACGCCGCGGTCGATCTGCGCGTGCTCTCCATGCGCCTGGTCACGCGCTCGATGTCGGGCTCCGAACTCGCCGCGGACGAGGTGATGCGCGCGCTGCCGGAGCTGCTCGCCGGCATCGGACGCAGAGCCCTGCTCCCGATCCGCGCCCTCGATCTGCTGCCCACGCCCGGCAACCGGCGCTTCAGCCGCTCGCTGCGGCGGGTGCACGAGGTGGCCGACGCCATGGTCGCGCGCGAGCGCGCCCGCGCCGCGGCGGCCGGATCCGCCGAGGGCGGCGTGGAATCCGCCGGATCCCTGGCCGCGCTGCTCGCGGCCGTGGACGAGCAGGGCACGGGCATGACCGACGAGCAGGCGCACGACGAGATCATGACGCTGCTGCTGGCCGGGACCGAGACCACGGCCGGGGTCATGGGCTGGTGCCTGCACGTGCTGGCGCGGGACCAGCAGCTGCAGGAGCGGGTCCGGCTCGAGATCGCCGGGGTGACCGGCGGGCGGCGGCTCGCGCCGGCCGACATGCGCCGCCTCGAGCTGACCGAGCGCGTGGTCAGGGAGGTGCTCCGGCTCTACCCGCCGGGCTGGCTGATCGGGCGCCGCGCCCTGCGGGACATCCGGCTCGGCGACGTGCGGATACCCGCGGGCCGCCAGGTGCTGCTGAATTTCTATGCACTGCAACGGGATCCGGCCGCGTTCCCGGACCCGGACACCTTCGACCCGGACCGGTGGAAGAGCATGGATCCGGCCGTGGCGGCGGAGTACTACCTGCCGTTCGGCAGCGGGCCGCACGGCTGCCCGGGCGAGTGGTACGGGATGGCCGAGATCTTCTGTGTGCTGTGCGCGGTGCTGGCCCGGTACCGGCTCGAACCGGCGCCGGGCAGCGTGGTGCGGCCGGTGGCGCGCACGACGCTGCACCCGGACGCGGTGCGGCTGCGGGTGACCCGGTTCAGCAGGTGCTGACCCGGTAGCGCCGGGTCTCCCGGGACCAGGCCAGGTTCCCGGCGATCCAGTGCCGCATGTCCGCGCACAGCCGGGAGACCAACGGATCGCCGGAGGCCAGCAGCGGCTGCTGGGCGTCCAGGTAGTCGCGGATGCGCGCGTCGATCATCACGGTGCACCGCTGCAGCGCGTCGGCCAGGCCGAGGCCCTGCCGCCGCCCGAGTACCGCGGGCAGGCTGAGCAGCTCGGTGGAGCGCTCCTCCTCCTTGCGCAGCGAGAGCACGTCGTTGGTCCAGCAGGTGATGTCGGTCGCCGCCTCGGCGGCGGCGCGCACGGCCGCGGAGCACCACAGCTCCTGGCTGAGTTCGAACCCGTTGACGACGTCGATCAGCGCCAGGCAGGTGGGCACGGCGCTGCAGTGACGGCGCATCCTGATGTACTCGGGCAGTTCCGCGGGGGTGCGCTGACGCCGCCGGGCGGCCTCCCACACCAGGGAGTAGAGATAGCCGGTCACCTCCTGCCGGAACCGGGCCCGCTGCACCGGGCTGGCCATCGCGTCCAGCCGGGCGCACAGGTCGGCCAGGGCGCCGGCGAAGGCGTCGTCCCGGCTGGCCTCGCCGTCCTCGAGGGCGCCGAGCATCCACACCGTCACCTCGGTGGTGGCCGCGGGGTCGGAGCCGATCTCGGATTCGTCGCAGTACGCGTCGTCGAACAGGAAGAGCCAGGCCTGCCAGTCCGAGTTCAGCCGCAGGCCCTCCAGGCTGGCGCTGGGGCAGACCCGCCCGGCCAGCCGGGCCGGATCGGTCTCGCGCAGCCGCCGGGCCAGTTCCGGCCGCGAGGTCAGTCTCCAGTGCGCGGCCCACTTCTCCGTGGCGGCCGCCACGACGGAGGTGAGCGGATGCAGCCGCGCGGAGAACGGCGGATCGATCGAAGGTAGAGCGACGGTCATAACGCTGCCCTCCTGAAGGTGCGTGCAAATGTGCATCTTAGTAGTGGCATGTCGGCTTGAATACGTATCCGCACGGCTGTTCGGCGAGTGGCGCGGCGCGGCGGGCGGCCGGGCGGCGGACCACGGACCGAAACCGCGTGGGAGCCGTGGGCGCCGGTCCCGTACGATGGAACGGTGATCACCGCCTCCCATCTCGAAGTGCGCGTCGGCGCCCGCGTGCTGCTGCAGGACGCCTCCTTCCGGGTAGGCCCCGGCGACCGGATCGGGCTGGTCGGGCGCAACGGCGCCGGGAAGACCACGCTGACCAAGATCCTGGCCGGCGAGGGCGGCCTGCCCGCTTCCGGCACCGTCTCGAACTCGGGCCAGGTCGGCTACCTGCCGCAGGACCCGCGCACCGGCGACCTCGAGGTGATCGCGCGGGACCGGATCCTGTCCGCGCGCGGGCTGGACGAGTCCGTGCGCCGGATGCGCGCGGCCGAGAAGAACATGGGCAGCGCGGACGCGGCGGAGCACGACAAGGCGATGCGCCGGTACGCCAACGCCGAGACCGCCTTCCTCGCGGCCGGCGGCTACGCGGCCGAGTCCGAGGCCGCGGTGATCGCGGCCAGCCTCGGCCTGCCCGACCGCGTGCTCGACCAGCCCATCGGCACGCTCTCCGGCGGCCAGCGGCGGCGGATCGAGCTGGCCCGGATCCTGTTCGGGGACAACGAGGTGCTGCTGCTCGACGAGCCCACCAACCACCTCGACGCCGACTCGATCGTGTGGCTGCGCGACTACCTGAAGAACTACAAGGGCGGGTTCATCGTCATCTCGCACGACGCGCACCTGGTCGAGGCGTGCGTCAACAAGGTCTTCCACCTCGACGCCAACCGGAGCGTCATCGACATCTACAACGTCGGCTGGAAGGCCTACCTGGAGCAGCGCGAGGCGGACGAGCGGCGGCGCAAGCGCGAGCGGGCCAACGCGGAGAAGAAGGCCGACGCGCTCTTCAGCCAGGCGGACAAGATGCGGGCCAAGGCCACCAAGACCGTGGCCGCGCAGAACATGGCCCGCCGGGCCGAGCGGCTGCTGAGCGGCCTCGAGGCGACGCGCGCCTCGGACAAGGTGGCCAAGCTGCGCTTCCCCAAGCCCGCACCGTGCGGCAAGACCCCGCTGATGGCCAGCGGACTGTCCAAGTCCTTCGGCTCGCTGGAGATCTTCACGGACGTGGATCTGGCCGTGGACCGCGGATCCCGGGTCGTCATCCTCGGGCTCAACGGCGCCGGCAAGACCACGCTGCTGCGCCTGCTCGGCGGGGTGGAGAAGCCGGACACCGGCTCGGTCGAGGCGGGCCACGGCCTCAAGCTCGGCTACTACGCCCAGGAGCACGAGACGCTCGACCCGGCGCGCACCGTGCTGGAGAACATGCGCACCGCCGCCCCGGACCTGGATCTGGTGGAGGTGCGCAAGACCCTCGGCTCCTTCCTGTTCTCCGGGGACGACGTGGACAAGCCGGTCAGCGTGCTCTCCGGCGGCGAGAAGACCCGGCTCGCGCTGGCCACGCTCGTGGTCTCCAGCGCGAACGTGCTGCTGCTGGACGAGCCGACGAACAACCTGGATCCGGCCAGCCGCGCGGAGATCCTGGGCGCGCTCAGCACCTATGAGGGCGCGGTGGTGCTCGTCACACACGACGAGGGCGCGGTGGACGCGCTGGGCCCGGAGCGGCTGATCCTTCTGCCGGACGGGGTCGAGGACCTGTGGAACGAGGGCTACCGGGACCTCGTCGCACTGGCCTGAGAACGGTCGCCGGCGACCGGTATCCGACAGAACGTCGATTGCCCTCCGTTACAGTCTGATAACGGAGCGGAAGTTTTATCCTGACATGCCGGGATTTTCCTGCACGAATCAGGCAGGGGAGCCGGGAATACGGCTTGAGTTTTTGCGGCGAAGCAGTGGTCAACTCGCTCGGGAGGGGTGATCATGGGTCCCCAGAGCGCACATTCCCTGTGCAAGGTGGGAGATACCCCACACCCCCTCTAGGAGGCGCAAGTGGCCGAGACCCTGAAGAAGGGCAGCCGGGTCACCGGCACCGCGAGAGAGCAGCTCGCGAGCGACCTGAAGACCAAGTACGAGGCCGGAGAGTCGATCCGCGCTCTGGCGCAGGAGACCGGGCGTTCGTACGGGTTCGTACACCGGATGCTGAGCGAGTCCGGTGTCACGCTCCGCGGGCGCGGCGGCGCCACCCGCGGCAAGGCGCGCACCGCTTAGTCGGTTCGCACCCTGCCGGGCCACCGTACCACGGTGCCGGTTTTGACCACGGTGCCCGGTGGCCGCGAGGCAGCACGGCGAGCAGTACCGAAGGAAATCGACGGAAGCGATCCGGCGGCCCCGGGCGCGCGGCGCCGTGACGCACCCGCGTCACGGGGCGCGGCCGGGGCCGCCGGCGGGTGGCGGGCCCGGGGGCGCGCGGGCTGATCACTACCGTACGGTAAAGTCCGTGGAGCCGGCCGGAAAGGGCCGGCAGGGACCGCAGGGACGAGGGGCGCCGCCATGACCAGTTCGAACACTGCCACGGACGAGGCGTGGCCCGAGGCCAAGGCGGCCGCCGCGGCCAAGGCCGGGGTGCGGCTGCGGATCGACGGCGAGCTCGCCACGGTCGTGCTGGACCGGCCGGACAAGCGCAACGCGATGACGCCGAGCACCTGGTGGCACCTGGCCGAGGTCGGCCGGGCCCTGCCTGGCAGCGTGCGCGCGGTGCTGCTGCGGGCCGAGGGGCCCTCGTTCAGCGCGGGGCTCGACCGCACGGTGCTGATCGGCGGCGTGGGCGGGGCGAAGACCCTGCTGGACCTGGCGGACGCCGGGCAGTCGGACGCGGAGCTGACCATCGAGGCCTTCCAGGAGGCCTTCACCTGGTGGCGCAACCCCGACCTGATCACGGTCGCGGCGGTGCAGGGGCACGCGGTGGGCGCCGGATTCCAGCTGGCGCTGGCCTGCGACCTGCGGATCGCCGCGGAGGACGCGCGCTTCGCGATGCGCGAGATCACCCTGGGCCTGGTGCCCGACCTAGGCGGAACCAAGCCGCTGGTGGACCTGGTGGGTCCGGCCCGGGCGCTGGAGATCTGCTCCACCGGACGCTGGGTGGACGCGGCCGAGGCCGAGCGGCTCGGCCTGGTCAACCGGGTGTGCCGGACCGACCAGCTGGCCATGGACGCCGAGGTGTTCGTGCGCGAACTGCTCGCCGCGGACCGGGACGCGCTGATCGAGACCAAGGCGCTGGTGCAGGGCGCGGTGGACCGGGACTACGACGCCCAGCGCGCCGCCGAGCGCTCGGCCCAGGTGCGCCGGATCAGGGCTCTGGCCGGCCGCTGATCACCCCACCGGGGTCAGTTCCGGGCGCTTGGGCTCGATCCCGTCGCCCGAGGAGCGCCCGGTCAGCCGCCGCCTGATCCAGGGCGCGAGGAATCCCACCAGCCACCGCGCGTCCGACCACGACTTCGCCGCCCGGTGGGCCAGCGGCCCGCGGGCCGGCGCGGCCGGAAGCGGCGCGCGCCAGTCGGATTCGGGCTCGAACCCGAGGGCTTCGAGCACTGCCTCGGCCACCCGCCGGTGGCCCTCGGCGGTCAGGTGGATCCGGTCCGGCGCCCACAGCCGCGCGTCGTCGAACACCCGCTCCGCGGCCAGATCCACCACCACCGCGCCGTGCTGCGCGGCGAGCTGGTCCACCACCTCGATCAGCCGGGCCACCTTCGGCCACAGCCGCGCGGCCGAGGGCATCCGGGCGCGCACGTCGATCGGGTGGAACAGCACCAGCAGCCCGGCCGAGGCGGCCAGCGTCTCGGCACAGCGGGTGATGTGCTCGCACACCGCGTCGAGGTCGCAGCCCGGGCGCATGATGTCGTTGAGTCCGCCCGCCAGGCTCACCAGATCCGCGCGCATCGCCGCCGCCGGAGCCAGTTGATCGGCCCGGATCTGCCCGATGAGCTTGCCACGCACGGCCAGATTCGCGTACCGCAGCCCCGGTTCCCGCCGCGCCAGGCGCTGCGCCACCAGATCCGCCCAGCCCCGGAACACGCCGTCGCCGCGGTCGTCGGCAAGGCCCTCGGTGAACGAGTCGCCGATCGCGACGAAGCTGCGGACGGGGTCGGGTATCCGGATCTGCTCGTTCACCTAGTCATTCAACCAGTCGGCCCCGGCTCGGCCGTCCACGGGGTGGCGAGCAGTCAGGACAGCTCCGCGCTGCCTTTCCGGTACACCTTCGCCGAGACGATCAGGCCGTCGCGCAGCCGGAAGTCGGCGATCACGTGGGCCACGGCCAGATGCGGCCGCAGCCCGTCGATCGCGGCGCCATCAGCCGGTCCACGTCGCCCGCGTTGAAGGCGTCGACGTGTTCGCGCACCGCCGCCGCCGTCACAGTAGTCTGATCACCAGTCGTCATGGCTCGAGCATGGCTACCGGAGCAGCGTCATCCCGAACTCGGCCGCCACCGCGGAGGGCTGCTTGGCCCGGGGCGGGGTGGGCCGGCGGGTGACCGGGGTGTCCGGGCCGGCGTCGGCGGCGACGCGGCGGAAGTCGATCCGGTGCCCTTCCGGCAGCGACTCCGCGAGCAGCCGCGCCAGGGCCGGCCACACCCCGGCCTGCTGCCAGTCCCGCAGCCGGCGCCAGCAGGTCATCCCGCTGCCGAGGCCGAGTTCCTTGGGCAGCCGCTCGAACCCGATCCCGCGCGCGAGCACCACCAGGATCCCGGTGAGCACGGCCCGGTCGTCCAGCGGCATCCGCCCGGGGTAGCGCCGGCGCCGGGTGCGGACCGGGAGCAGCGGCTCGATCAGCGCCCACAGCTCGTCGGTGATCACCGGGTCGCGCTGCGGCGGCTCGCTGCGCCGCGGCCGCGGCACCTTGGGCAGCCCGCTGCCGAGCGCCGGGGCGCCGATCCCGCTGGGCGAGCCCGGGGCGAGGCCGGCCGGCCCGCGCGGCGCGCGCGGACGGAGCGGGGCGGGCGGCGGACCGCACAGCGCGGCGGCCGAGCGGGACAGCGAGGACGCTAGCGGGGTCTCGTACGCATCGGGCACGCCTCTACAACGGCGGATCCCCCGTTCGGGTCACGCCCGTCCGGACCGATTACACTGCGCGACATGCCCTACACCGCCCGGGACACCGCCGCCTGGCCCTTCGGCGACCCGGTCGCCACCGCCCTCCTCGGCCTGCTCGAGGTGGAGCTGCGCGGCCGCGGCCTGCGCTGGCGGGTGGCCGCGCCGGAACGGCTGGAACTGCACCGGGACGCGGCGATGCGCCCGGGCCGGACCATCGACGTCGCGTCGCTGCGGGCCCGGATGGCCCGCGGCGCCAAGGCGGACTGGCCGGACCTGGTGGAGCAGGCCGTGGCGGACTGGCTGGCCGAGGCCGAGCGCGCGGACGAGGCGGCCGTACAGGCGGTGGCCCCGTGGGCGGCGCCGCTGCGCTCCCGATTGCTGCCGGCCCAGCTCGCCGCCGCGACCGCGGGCGCGCTGGCCCGGCCGGCCCTGCCCGGGCTGACCGAAGTCGTGCTCTGCGAAACCCCGCAGGGCGGCGGCCGGCTGCTGGCCGCCGAGCAGGCCGGCACCTGGGCGGTGCCGAGCGCGGAGGTGTTCGCGGCGGCGCGGGAGAACGTGCGCCGGCAGGGCGCGCTGGATCCGGAGCGGCTCAACGTGGACGGCGCGAACGTGACGGTGCTGGCCGGACCCGGGCCGTACTGTCCGACGCACGTGTTCTGGCTCTGCGAATACCTCGAGCGCGACGGCCACGCCGCCGCGGAGAACGGCGCCCTGGTGGTGCTGCCGCACCGGCACCTGCTGGCCTATCACCCGATCGAGACCACCGAGGCGGTCGCCGCGGCCGGCGCGCTGCTGCGCCTGGCCTGGCGCCAGTTCGAGACCGCGCCGGGGCCGCTGACCGACCAGCTCTACTGGTGGCGGGAGGGCTCGGTGACGGTACTCCCGGTGGACGCGGTGGGGGAGACGGCGCGGATCCTGCCCACGCCGGAGTTCGAGGCCTTACTCGCCCGGCTGCCGGGACTCTGACGCGCCCGCAGCCGCGCCCGCGGCCACCGGCTCGGCGGGGACGGCGGGGACGTCTTCGTCCTCGTCGTCGTCCTCCCAGTCCTCGTCGTCTTCGTCTTCGTCATCGTCCCAGTCCTCCTCCAGCGCCGCCTGCTCCTTGGCCAGCCGCTCCTGCGCCTCGCGGTGCAGCAGCTTGAGCCAGGTGATCGGCATGACGATGGCGAAGACCCACCACTGGATCATGTACGCGATGTACATGGTGTTGTCGTAACTGGGCCCGGGCACCGGCTGCGCGGCCGCGGCGGCGGTGTTGGCCGGGCTGGACGAGGTCAGCTGGATCGACCCGTCGTGCAGCGGGTCGGCCACCCGGCTCTGCAGGTCCGGCTTGGTGATCAGGGCGATCTCGCCGGTCGGCAGCTTCGCGGTGTCGTCGGTGATCCGGGTGTTCGCGGTGGTCTCGTCCGGCTGCAGCCAGCCGGTGACGGTGACCGTGCCGCTCGGCACCGGCGGCAGCGTCGGCATCGCGGTGCTCGGCACGTCGCTGTTGGAGGTGGCGATCCAGCCCTGGTTGATCAACACGGCCGAGCCGTCGTCGAGCACCAGCGGGGTCACCACGTACCAGCCGGCGTTCTCGTTCTGCGAGCGGTTGCGCACCGCGAACTGGTGCGCGGTGTCGTAGTGGCCGGTGACGGTCACCGCCACCCACTGCTGCTGCTGGGTGACGAAATGGCCGAGCGGGTCGACGTTCCCGAGCGCGGCGGGCTTGGCGTCGAGCTTGGCGTAGACCAGCCCCTGCGAGTCGGCGCGGTCCTTCCACAGGGTGCGCTGCCAGTAGCCGAGCCCGATGAAGGCGGGGATCAGCAGCAGCCAGACCAGCACGTGGAAGGCCACCCACCGGGGCGTCAGGGCGAAACGGTACGAACGCACGGGATCGACCGTACAACGTGCGCCCGGGCGCCCACGCGGCGGCCCCGCCGTCAGCGCGTCGCCGGGTCCGCCTCGCCCGTCGGCGCCGCCGCGGCGTGCACGGCGAAGACGCCCGCGGCGGCCGCGCCGAGCAGGTCCGCGATGATCGTCACGAGCCGGGAGACCACCGCGATCGCGAGAGCCTCGCTGGTGCGCCCGTTCAGCAGGGGGGTGAGGGTGGCGACCAGTATCGCGTCGCGGAAGCCGGCGCCGGCCGGGGCGATGACGATCAGGAAGCCCACGCACCAGGCGAAGGCGTACGCGCCGACCGAGACGAGCAGCACGTGGCCGCCGTTCGCGCCGAGCCGGGTCGCCATCACCCAGATCTGCAGGCCGTTGGCGAACCAGGCCAGCACGTTCACGCCGAGCGCGATCAGCAGCGTGCGCAGCGTCAGCGGGTGCTCCGGCGCGGGCCGGCCGATGATCCGCAGGCCGCGGTCGAGGATCGGGTTGAGCACCCGCGGGTGCAGGATCACCAGCAGGACCGGGATGAACAGGAACGCCCACCAGTAGGTCCCGGCCTCGCCGCCGTCCATGAACGGCACGCCCACCAGCGTCGCCAGCAGACCGGAGGCCAGCCCTATCGTCATCGCGATGATCACGACCGTGGCCGAGCGCTCCCGCGGCACCTTGTAGGCGCGGCCGAGCTCCATCTGCGTGAGCACCGGCCAGACCGAGCCGGGCACGTACTTGCCGAGCTGTCCGATGAAGTAGACCCGCGACGCGGCCCGGACGCGCAGGGCCGATCCGGAGGCGGACAGCAGCCCGCGCCACACCTGCATGTTCAACAGCAGGCCGACCACGACGCACGCCAGCGCCTCGAGCACCGCGAGGGGGCCGATCTGGTCCAGGCCGCTCTTGAACCCGGACCACTTGCTGATGACGGCCCATATCCCGAGCGCCACCATCCCCACACCGAAGCAGATCTTGAACGTCCGGCTCTCCAGCGCGCCCATCGCTCGTCCGAGCAGTTTGCGCCAGGCCGGGCCGCTGCTCGCGGCCTTCCCGGCGGCGGTGGGGGCGTCGTCCTGGGCGGCCGGCGCGGAAAGCGGCGCCTGCTTGGTGCGGGGGTCAGGCATGGTCGGAAGCATACGCGCTTCGGCTGAGCGCACCTCCGGCGCTCGCGTACGGCCGCCGCGCCGAACGGCCACGGTCCGTTCAACTGGATGCCCTACTGTGTCGTGCCATGCGGATTCTGTTCTTCGGCACTTACGATGTGACAGCGCACCCCCGGGTCGGCGTCCTGGCTGAAGGGCTGCGTGCGTACGGACACGAGGTGACCGAATGCAACGCGCCGCTAGGCCTGGACACGGCCGACCGCGTGGCCATCCTGTCCCAGCCGTGGCGGCTGCCGGTGCTCTTCGGCCGGCTCGGCTCCACCTGGCTGCGCCTGGCCCGGACCGCGCGGCGGGCGCCGAAGCCGGACGCCGTGGTGGTCGGCTACATGGGCCACTTCGACGTGCGCCTGGCCCGGCTTCTCTTCCGCCGCAAGACGATCGTGCTCGACCACCTCATCGGCGCGAGTGACACCGCGCGCGACCGCAACATCTCCGGCGGCGGGGTCAAGACCAAGCTGCTGCGGGCCATCGACGCCGGCGCCCTCAAGCGCGCGGACGTCGTCGTGGTCGACACCGAGGAGCACCTCGAGACACTGCCGGACGAGCACCGCTCGCGCGGCGTGGTGGTGCAGGTGGGCGCTCCCGACGACTGGTTCGCCGCGGCTCCGGCCGAGGACGCCGACTCGGAGCGGGCTCTCGAGGGCCCGCTGCGTGTCGCGTTCTTCGGCCTCTATACGCCGCTGCAGGGCGCTCCGGTGATCGGCGCCGCGCTGGGCCTGCTCGGCGACGTCAAGGTGGAGGCCACCATGATCGGCCGCGGCCAGGAGTTCGCGGCGGCCCGCGCGGCGGCCGAGGGCGGCTGCCCGGTCACCTGGATCGACTGGGTGCCCTCGACCGAGCTGCCCGCCCTGGTGGCTGAACACGACGTCTGTCTCGGCATCTTCGGAACCGGCCCCAAGGCGCTGCGCGTGGTGCCGAACAAGGTCTTCCAGGGTGCGGCGGCCGGCTGCGCGGTCGTCACCTCCGACACCGCGCCGCAGCGCCGGGCTCTGGGCGACGCGGCCCTGTTCGTGCCGCCCGGCGACGCGGAGGCGCTGGCGGCCGAACTGCGCGGACTCGCCGGGGATCCGGCCCGGCTGGCCGCGGCCCGCAAACAGGCGCGAGCCGCGGCGCGAGACCGATTCGGCTGCTCGGCCGTGGTCGAACCCTTGACCGCTCGGCTGGGCGCGTGACCGGCTCCCGGCCGATTCCTGTACCTGCGATCCGACTGGAACGACACTTGACCGGCGAAACCGGCGGCATGCGCGACCTCGGCTCCGGGGGCGTGGGCAGCGACCTGGCAGGCGAACCAGAGACCCTCCGACCCGAGCCGACGACCCCGTCCGCGTGGCGGTCACGACTGCGCCGGCCGCGGCCGTTGAGCGTCGTCGCCGCGCTGGCTCTGGCTCTCTTCGCACTGTGGGGCATCGGCGGCCCGCTGTTCGGCACGTCTTCGCTGAGCGCGACGGGCACGCTGACACAGTCCGGGCCGTACCCGCAGGCCGGTTTCGACGACTCGTCCGGCGGCAACGCCCTGCTGTACGACACGTACACCTCCATGATCCCCGGCACCATCCTGTTCAAGGCGGATCTCGAACACGGGCACTTCGCCGGCTCGGACCCGAACGGCGACGGCGGCGGCGCGCTCGGCTCGGTGCCCGACGACGCGCTGCTCTCGCCGCTGACCGTGCCGTACTACGTGCTGCCGACCTGGATGGGCCCGGCGTACACGCAGCTGCTCATCCTCATCTGCGGGGCCGGCGGCAGCTTCCTGTTCCTCAGGAGGCTGGGGCTCTCCCGGGTGGCCGGGATGCTCGGCGGCCTGGCCTTCGCCGGCAGCGGTTTCATGGTCATGTGGGTGGACTTCCCGCAGACCCGCACCGCCGCGTTCATCCCGGCGCTGTTCTGGACGGTCGAGCGCTTCCTGCAGACGCGGCGGATCCGGGACGCGGTGCTGATCGCGGTGCCGGTCGCCTCGATGCTGCTGGGCGGGTTCCCCTCGGTCACCGGGTACGCGGGCGTGACGGTGTGCTGCTACGCCCTCGCCCGGCTGCTGGCGGTGCGCGGCGCGGAGGGGCTGCGCCGGACGGTGCTCGGCGGCGCCGGCGTGCTCGGCGGGATCATCGCGGGCGCGTGCCTGACGGCGTTCCAGCTGCTGCCGTTCCAGGGGCTCATGAAGACCTGGCTCATCATCGGCCGCAGCCAGACCTCTGACCAGCACCTGATGCCGACCTCGGTGCTGACCACGGTCGCACCGTGGATCTTCGGCACCGGCAATCCGCAGTACCGCGGTTACTACCTGTCCTCCAACGCCGTCGAGTCCGTCGACTACCTCGGCGCGGCGGCGGTCGTGCTCGTGCTGGTGGCGCTGGCGCTGCCGTGGCGTGCGCGGCCGCTGCTGCCGCGCAGCGTGTGGACGTTCTTCGCGGCCGGCGTGGTCGTCTGGCTGCAGCTCCTCTACATCGGCGGCCTTCCGCTCCGGGTGCTCCAGGACACGACGGTCTCGCGCGCGCTGTTCGGCCAGAACTTCATCGGCCGTTCGCGCAGCATCCTCGGCTTCCTGCTGGCCGTGCTCGTCGCGATCGGCTTCGACGTCGTGGCCCGCCGCCGCGAACGGGTCGTGGCGGCCGCGCACCGGCTGCGTCCGTGGTGGCCCGCCACGGTCGCCTTCGTCGCGTTCGGCATCGCGGTCGCGTCGCTGGCCGTGGGCTTCGACGAGGCGAGCACGACCGGAGCGACGGCGATCGGCCACGCCGCCGCGGTCAACCTTTTCGTGCACCAGGCGCTGTACGCGGCGCTGTTCGCTTTCGGCGCGCTCGCCTGCGTCGGCGTGCTCTGGCGCACCGGGCGCTCCGAAGGGCCGTCGCTGGAGGCCGCGGGTGTATGGCGCTCCACCCGCTTCGCCGCGGCGGCCGTGCTGCCGGTGCTGCTGGCGTGGCAGAGCACGAACTTCGTCACGCAGTTCTTCCCGCGCTCACCGGTCTCCACGTTCTATCCGGTGACCGACACACACGCCTATCTGATGAGCAACCTGGGCGAGGACCGGTATGCCTCGACCTCGACCGGCATGGTCTTCGGCACCAACAGCGCGTATCCGGTGCGCGCGGTCAACGGCCACAATTTCATCGACAAGGCCTTCGCCGCGATGATCGACGCGGTGCCGTACGCCGCGATCCAGTACGAGACCTACATCGACTTCGCGGCCGAGCAGGCCACCGCGACCAGTCCGATCCTGGACCAGCTCGGCGCCGAGTACTGGGTGTCCGCGCTGTCCGATCCGATCTTCGGCGAACCGGTCCTGGCGACGATGGACGGCAGCACCCTGACACTTCAGCCGAACCAGCCGGTGACCGTCGCCGTGCCGGTCACCGGGCCGCTGCGCGGGGTCGGGATCACGCCCGCCGGCACACTCGCGCTCGGCCCGGACGACTCACTGGACGTCGTCGTGCACGACGGTTCCGGCACGGTCGCGCACACCGATCGCCTTGCCACCGGCATGCAGTCGGGCAGCCAGTTCGACGTCCCGGTCGCGGCCGACTCCGTCGCCGCGGGCACCGCGCTCACGGCCACGATCACCTGGCACGGCGCGCAGCCGCTGACGGTGGAGGCGGATCAGGGCAAGGCCGCCGTCGACGCGGTGGCCGGCCAGGACGACGGCCTGCGCCTGGTCCACGTGCAGGATTCAGCGATCTACCAGCGGCTCGACGCGCAGCCGCGGATCCGCTGGGCCTCACAGTCGACCGTCGTCACCGACCAGAGCCAGCGGCTGGGCCTGCTGGCCTCCGGCGCCGTCGGCGCGAACGAGGTCGTGCTCTCGGATGACGCGCCGGCCGCCTCCGGCTCCCCGGCGTCCGTGACCGTCGACGAGGACGGCGACACCACCGTCAGCGCGACGGTGGACGCGGAGGGCGCCGGGTACCTCGTCGTCGCCGACTCCGACCAGGCCGGCTGGAAGGCGACCGTGGACGGCGCCGCCGCCCGGTTGCGCGCGGCCGACCAGGGCGTGGTCGCCATCGCCGTTCCGGCGGGCAAGCACGTGGTCACGCTGACGTACGCCCCGCCGCACGCCGCTCTCGGCCTCGCGGTGTCCGGGGTGACCCTGGTCGGGCTGGTGGCGGCCGTGCTGGGCGAGGGTTGGTGGATCCGCCGACGCCGACGCCGCCGGGCCGGCTGAGGCGGAGCGGCGCAGGCGCCTCCACCGCGTCGCAGCGCGAACGGAGAAACGTCAGGGCCCCGGGGATCTCTCCCCGGGGCCCTGACGGCTGCCGCGATCAGGCCGTCAGCTCTCGCCGCGGGAGCGGACGATCAGGTCCGCCAGCAGCGCCAGTGACGCGATGATCAGACCACTGAGGAACAGCAGGATCGTGTCCTCGGCGATCTTGAACGGGTGCAGGGACAGGTCGACGATCGCCTTTACCATGCCGATGCCGATCAGCCACAGGGCGGGCGGCAGCAGCACCTTGATCGGGTTGAAGTACATCACCATCCGCAGCACCTGGAGGATGTAGCGGTACGCGTCCTTGACGAACCTGAACTTCGACTTGCCGGCACGCTTCGCGTAATCGATCGGCATGTAGTGCAGGTCGTGCTGGTTCGCCAGGAACGCCATGGTGATCGTGGTGACGCAGGAGAACCCGGGAGGCAGCAGCCGCAGGTACGGCAGGGCCACCTGGCGCCGCATGGCGCGCATGCCCGAGTTCAGGTCGGGGATCTTCTGGTTGATCAGACGCTCGGCGATCTTCCTGATCATCCACTTGGCCGGCACGCGCAGCAGCTTGTGGGTGCCCTCCTCCGTGGTCCGGGCGCCGACCACCTGGTCGATCCGGGGATTGTCCTTCAGGATCCGCACCATCTCGGGGATGCGCTCGTTCGGGTAGCTCATGTCCGCGTCGGTCCACACGACGATCTCGCCGCGGGCGATCTGGGTCCCGATCCGACGGGCCGTGCCGGTACCGCCGTTGCGCTGGAACGGCTCCAGGCGCATGTGCGGGTACTCGGTGGCGGCCTTGCGCAGCACCTCGAGCGTGTTGTCGGTGGAGGCGTCGTCGATCACGAGCAGCTCGTAGCTGAACTCGCTCTCGTCCAGTGCCTTGCTCACCCGCTCGATCTCGAGCAGCACGTGGTCCTGCTCGTTGTAGCAGGGGAGCACGATGGTGACGTCCACCCGACTCTCGGTGACGGAATCCTCGGTCTTGACGACCGGATCTGAGCTTGGGATTTGCTCGGTCAGGAGCATGAACCTGTTTCCGTCTCTCTTGCGGGGAGCACCTTGACAACAGCGCGAGAAAGCATCCCGAGGCGCTGCGGAGGTAGCGTACCGCCCCAAGGTTAATGGTTAGCCGGGTGTCGGAGGTCACCGGTAGCGTCGGTCGGGTGCCCGCTTCTCATTTGCCACCCGACATATTGATCGAGGCCGAAGGCCTGGTCAAGACGTTCACTAAGAAGAACAGCGAACCCTTCACCGCCGTCGCCGGGGTCGACTTCGAGGTCCGCCGCGGCGAGGTGTTCGGCTTCCTCGGACCCAACGGCGCCGGGAAATCCACCACCATGCGCATGATCGGCTGCGTCTCGCCGGTCGGCGGCGGCCGGCTGCGCCTGTTCGGCCTCGACCCGGACACTCAGGGCCCGCAGATCCGGGCCAGGCTCGGGGTGGTGCCGCAGGAGGACACCCTCGACACGGAGATGCGGGTGCGCGACAACCTGCACGTCTACGGCCGCTACTTCGGCCTGCCGCGGGCGGTCATCCAGGAGCGGGCCGAGCGCCTGCTGGAGTTCGTCCAGCTCACCGACCGGGCCGGGGACAAGGTCGAGCCGCTCTCCGGCGGCATGAAGCGCCGGCTGACCATCGCCAGGGCGCTGATCAACGATCCGGAGATCCTGATTCTGGACGAGCCGACCACCGGACTCGACCCGCAGGCCAGGCACGTGGTGTGGGACCGGCTCTACCGGCTCAAGCAGCAGGGCACCACCCTCATCCTGACCACGCACTACATGGACGAGGCCGAGCAGCTGTGCGACCGGCTGGTGGTGATGGACAAGGGCCGGATCGCGGCCGAGGGCTCGCCGCGGGACCTGATCGAGCGTTACGCCACCCGGGACGTGCTGGAGCTGCGCTTCGAGCTCGGCGAGCGGGATCAGGCGACGGAGAAGCTGCAGGGCCTCGGCGAGCGGATCGAGCCGCTGCCGGACCGGGTCCTGGTCTACGCCGAGGACGGCGAGGGCGCGCTCTCCGAGGTGCGCAGGCGCGGCCTCGAACCGGTGACGGCGCTGGTGCGCCGCTCCACCCTGGAGGACGTCTTCCTGCATCTGACCGGCCGGACGCTGGTGGACTGAGCCGATGACCGCTCTCGACCAGGCCCCCGTCCCGGCAGCCGCCGCCGTACCGCCCGCCCCGAGCGGGCTGGTGCTCAGCCTGCGCCAGGCGCGCTACTGGCTGACCTTCTTCCGCCGCACCTGGCGCGGCACCGTCGCCACCGCCGTGTTCGGGCCGGTGATGTACCTGACCGCGATGGGCGTGGGCATCGGCACGCTGGTGGACCAGAACCGCAACCTGCCCGGCGGGGTGAGCTACCTCTCCTTCATCGCCCCGGGCGTGTTGGCCGCCACGGCCATGCAGAACGGCATCTTCGAGGCCGCCTTCCCGATCCTCGGCAGCCTCAAGTGGTTCGGCAACTACTGGGCCGCGGTCAACACCCCGCAACGCCCGCAGGACATCATGTTCGGCACCGCGATCCAGGGCCTGATCCGGATCGCGGCCCTGTCGGCCGTGTTCTTCGCCGCGATGGCCGGCTTCGGCACGATGCGCTCCGGCTGGGCCTGGCTGGCGCTGCCGGCCGCGGTGCTGACCGGAGCCGCGTTCCTGTTCCCGATGATGGCCTACACGGTCACGCTGGACAGCGACCAGCCGCTGAACGTGGTCTTCCGCTTCGTGATGACGCCGCTGTTCCTGTTCTCCGGCACCTTCTTCCCGTGGCAGCAGCTGCCCGGCTGGATGCAGCCGGTCGCGTTCGCCACCCCGCTGTGGCACGGGGTGGAGCTGTGCCGGGAGCTGACCCTGGGCACCGTCGACCTCGGCTCGGCGCTGCTGCACCTGGGCTACCTCTGCGCCTTCCTCGCCGTGGGCGTGTGGCTGGCCCTGCGCAACTTCCGCCGCCGTCTCTACCTCGACCGCTGACCAGGAGACCCGACGTGACCTCGCTCGCCCTGCAACCCCGCGTCGCGCCGCGCTGGCCCGGCGCCTTCGGCACCCGCCGCTCCGGCCACGTGGTGGAGCGCAACCTGACGGCCTATCGGCGGATGTGGCTGCTGCTGTTCACCGGCGCCTTCGAGCCGATCTTCTACCTGCTCTCGCTCGGTGTGGGCCTGGGCAAGCTGATCCCGGACGTCACCGGCCCGGACGGCTCCCCGATCAAGTACGTCTCCTTCGTCGCCCCGGCGCTGCTGGCCACCGCCGCGATGAACGGAGCCATGTACGACTCCACCTTCGGCATCTTCCACCGGCTCAAATACGGCAAGGTCTACGACGCGATCCTGGCCACGCCGCTGACGGCCCCGGACATCGCGCTCGGCGAGCTGGTGTGGTGCCTGCTGCGCGGCGGCATGTACGCGGTCGCGTTCACCGTCGTGGTCGCCTTCTTCGGCGTGCTCACCTCGGCCTGGGCGATCCTGGCCGTCCCGGCCGCGCTGCTGATCGGGCTCGGCTTCGCCGGGCTGGGCATGGCGCTGGCCACGTTCATGCGCTCCTGGCAGGACTTCGAGTTCGTCAACCTCATGATGATGCCGATGTTCCTGTTCTCCACCACGTTCTTCCCGCTCGGGGTCTACCCGCGCCCGCTGCAGCTGTTCGTGGAGGCCACGCCGCTGTATCAGGGCATCGAGATCGTGCGGGGTCTGATGCTCGGGGTGGTCGAGCCCGCGCTGGCGCTGCGGGCGCTCTACCTGGCCGTGCTGGCGGCGCTCGGCCTGTGGATCGCGGCGCGGCGCTTCGGTCGGCTGTTACTCAGCTGAGCCGGCCGTGGCCGGCGCGGCGCGGTCCGCGGTCTCTTCCGCGTCCGCGTCGTCGTCCAGGTCGCCCGCGTAGTCCTCGTCCTCGTCCGCGCCGAGCGGGCGGGGGCGCAGCTCGCGGCGCAGGTAGACGACGTACCAGGAGCCGAGGATGACGATGAACAGCCACCACTGGAACGCGTAGCAGACGTTCAGCAGGTCCCAGGTGGTGCCGTGCTGCGGCAGCG
Source organism: Actinospica robiniae DSM 44927 (assembly GCF_000504285.1). Lineage (NCBI taxonomy): Bacteria > Bacillati > Actinomycetota > Actinomycetes > Catenulisporales > Actinospicaceae > Actinospica > Actinospica robiniae. The sequence goes on from NZ_KI632511.1 coordinate 7,680,760, forward strand.
GCGCCGGGATCGGGATCAGCCCTCCGGCCAGCGAAGCGGAGTCGGTGGCGGTGACGTAGGCGTCCGGCAGCTGGTAGGGCCACAGGTTGACCAGCGCGGCGGGCGAGATGAACTGGATCTCGTTCGCGGCCGTGGCGGCGCCGGTCTGCTGCTGCTGGGTGATCCCGTTGGCGTTGACCTCGCCGGTGGTCGACTCCGGCTCGGCCGCCCAGCCGGTCACCGAGATCCGCCCGGCCGGCGCGGCCGGCACCGCGGGCTCGCCGCCGCCGGCGGAAGGCAGGAAGCCGCGGTTGACCACGAGCGCCTGGTGCGTGCCGGTCACCAGCGGGGCCAGCACGTAATAGCCGTTCCGGCCGCCCAGGCTGCGGCCGGGCACGAGCAGTTGCCGGGCCGAGTCGTAGGTGCCGGTGACCGAGACGGCCTGGCCGACCTCGGTGCCGTTCAGGCCCGAGGAGGCGGTGATGACCGAGCCCACCGGCTCGGGGGTGCGCCAGGCGGCCAGCTGGGCCGTGGTCAGCGGCGCCACCTTGTGCCCGACGTCCCACTGCCACCGACCGAGCAGAGCGAAGGCGATCGCGAGCAGGACGATGCCCGCGTGCGCCGCCAGCCAGCCGGGGCGGCGCAGGTCCCGCGGCGTGAGCCGGGGCGGGGCTTCGGACATCGACACGTCAGCCAGTATCCGCCTCGACCGCGCCGCCGGGACCACCGGGGTGGCACGGCTCAGGACCCGGCCGCGACGTCCTGCGGCTCCGCCGAGTCCGCGGCCGCCTGGCCGGGGACGGTCGGGCGCCCGGGCCGCTTGGCCTTGGACCGGGCCCGGGCCGCCGCCTTGGCCGCCTTCTCCGCGTCGCGCTTGTCGATGTGCCGCAGGGTCCAGTGCGCCACCGCCGGCGAGGCGAACGGCAGCAGGCCGGCCAGCGCCATCACGGCCATGTGCGGGATGGAGACGCGGTAGCGGAAGGCCACGACCAGGCACACCACCACGTAGAGCGGGTACAGGCCCATGCCGTGCACCAGGCCGAGCCCGTTGCCCAGCCCGGGGGAGTGCGCCCACCACTTGAGCGGCAGGGCGACGAGTTCGAGGACGGTGATCGCGGTGCCGGTGATCCAGGCCAGCACGACGTAGGTCTTGATCAGCAGCGGGCGGGAGGCGAAGGCGACGCGCGGGGGAGCGCTGGGCGCGATGTCGGTCATGGCGGGCGAACCTCGGTGGCGTCGGGCTGCCGGGCGGGTCGGCAGGGTCAACAGATCGGAATTTTCTCCGTTCAGCAGGGTAACGCCACCTGTCCGCGTCGCCCGCGCCAGGGGTGGCGCGGGCCCGGCGGACCGGCTCCGACCGGCCCGCGGCCGGACCGGGCCCGGATCCGCCCGGCGCGCCCGGCCGCGAGCCCGGCCGAGGACGCGATGTCGCCGCGCCATTGGAGATGCCAACAGACACGTCGGTCGGATACCGTCGTGCCATGCCTGAGACGCCGCCGTCCGTCACACAGCCGCCGATCGCCACGCCGCCTCCCGCGTCTCCCGCGGGTACCGCCACCGCAGCCGAGGTCCGTCAGGCCGCGGAGACGCTCAAGGCCGCCATCGACGCGCACCTGCGCGCGGTGGAGGCCCGGGTCGACGAGCTCGACCCGGCCGTGCTCGAGGCCTTCGACGCGCTCGCCGCCGCCGCGGAGGCGTACGACGAGCTGCTCTACGCCGTGCACGACGAGGTGACCCCGTTCGAGGTGATGGGCGAGGCGGCGCCGGACTACGCGGGGCCGGACGAGATCGAGGCGCTCTCGGTGTTCATCCGCCGGGATTACCTGGTGGCCGACCCGGACGCGCTGACCGCGGCGGCCCGCACGGCGGCGGAGGGCGTGGACCCGGAGACGACCACCACCCGCAGTGCCCTGCTCGACATCTTCGACGCCTACGACGCGGACGAGATCGCCTATCGGGCCGAGGAGCTCGGCCTGCAGCCGGGCGACTCGACGATGTGGGTGGTGGCGGCCGACCCCGAGGGCGTCGTGGGCTGGCACGACGACCCGTTCTCCGAAGTGGACGAGGAGCTGTTGCTCTACCGCGACGACGTGCTCGACGAGGACGAGGACGACGACGAGGTGGATGAGGACGAGGACGAGGACGACGAGCTCGAGGCCGAGGACACGCTGCTCAGCTGAGGCCCGGCCCCGGGCTCAGAGCGAGCCGCTCCAGAGCTGCCCGGGCAGCTCGCCCCGGGAGACCTCGGCCACGCCGAGCTCCGTGGCGAGCGCATCGACGAGCGTGCCGGGCGTGACGTCGAACGCCGGGTTGAACCCGGCCGAGCCCGCGGGCGCGGTGCGGGCCGCTCCGAAGCCGGCCACCTCGTCCGGGTCGCGCAGCTCGATGTGGATGGCCGAGCCGTCCGGCGTGGCCGCGTCCACGGTCGTGGTCGGGGCCGCGACCATGAACGGCACCCCGGCCCGGGCGCAGGCCAGCGCCACGCCGAGGGTGCCGATCTTGTTGGCGGTGTCGCCGTTGGCCGCGACCCGGTCCGCACCGACCACGGCTGCATCCACTCCCTGATACAGAATGGTGCTCGGGGCGGCCGAGTCCGCCTGCACCAGGTGCGCGATGCCCTCCTGCTCGAGTTCCCAGGCCGTGAGCCGGGCGCCCTGGAGCAGCGGCCTCGTCTCGTCGACGTAGACCAGCTCGACCCTTCCGCGCCGGTGCAGTTCCCGCACCACGCCGAGCGCGGTGCCCCAGCCCGCGGTGGCCAGCGCGCCCGCGTTGCAGTGCGTCACCAGGCGCAGCGGCCGGTCGTGGCCGATCCGGGCGAGCAGCCAGTCCGCGCCGAGCTCGGACAGCCGCCGGTTGGCCGCCACGTCCTCGCGGGCGACCGCCGCGGCTTCTTCGAGCACTGCGTCGACCCCGTCGGCCAGCCGGGCCGCCGCCCGGTCCGTGCCGCGGGCCAGGTTCACCGCGGTCGGGCGGGCATGCCGGATCCGCTCCACCGCCTCGAGCACCCGGCCGCCGTCCCAGCCCTCCCGGGCACCTTGGCGCAGCGCCACCGCGACGCCGTACGCCCCGGCCACGCCGAGGGCCGGCGCGCCGCGCACGGCCAGGCTGCGGATCGCCTCGATCAGCGCGTCCACGTCCTCGATCCGCACGTGCCGCAGCTCGCCCGGCAGCCTGGTCTGGTCGATCAGCACCAGGCCGTCCTGCCAGCGCACCGGGCGCACCTTCAGGTCATCATCCTCTGGCATGTCTCAACCTTCCGGATCCCCGGCCGGCGCTCGAGGCGGGCGCGGGGGAGATCAGGGTGCGATCAGGAGTTCAGGGCCTGCGCGAGCCGGGTGCGGCTGGGCGAGTGCGGCCGCTTCTCGACCGCCTCGGCCAGCGCGCGTCCGGCCCCGTGTACGACGGAGAGATGACTGAGCGCCGGCACGAACGCGCCGAGCACCGCGGCCCGGGTCAGCGCCGCGGCCGAGCCGCCGTCGATGACCGCCACCACGGCCGGCCAGTGCCCGCCCTGCGCCTCACGCAGCGTCAGTACCCAGGCGTGGCGCAGGTTTCCGGCCTGCGCGGCGTCGAAGGAGAGCTCCAGCGGCTCGCCCGGGCCGTCTTCGACCTCGACGACGTCCGGGCCGTCCGGCTCGTCCGGCGCGACGCCGTGCGGCGGGTCGAAGCGCACCGTGAGGCCTTGCGCGTCGGCCGCCGAGACGATCCCGGTCTCGCCGCCGCGCAGGCCGAACCCGGCCAGGCCGGCACCCTCGCGCACCACGACGCGGTCTCCGGTGTCCAGTCCGGCGCACACGCCCGGACCCGGGTTGACCCGCTCCTTCAGCGCCGCGTTGAGGTCCTCCGCGCTCGCCGGGCCGCGTTCGCGCAGCGCGACGACCTGGATCTGCGCGCCCCGCAGGTCGAGCGCGCGCGGGATCGAGTCCGTCACCAGCTGCACCGTGCGCAGCCGGGTCTCGCCCGGGTCGCGCACCGGGATGATCTTCACTTCGGTGGACTGGCCGTCCCCGAGCAGCTCCATGGGCGGCAGGCCGCCGTAGCGGACCGCGTCCACCAGCGCCGTGAGCGGGCCGCTCGGGCGCGCCTTGAGCTCGACCCGCGGCACCGCGCCGCCGAACTCGGGGTCGTCGATCTCCAGCAGGTCCCGCAGCAGCCGGCCGGGGCCGGCCGCCGGCAGCGTGGCCGGATCTCCGCACAGCGCCACGTGCGCGCCGTCCGGCAGCAGCTCGAGCAGGTTGGCGCCGAGCTCGAGCGGGATCAGCTGAGCGTCCGCGAGCACGATCACCGGCGCCTCGGCGTACCGGTCGACCTGCTCGGCCAGCGCCCGGAGGTCCAGCGCGGCGAAGCCCTCCTCGGCCAGCGTGCGCAGCCCGGCCGGGCTCGGGCTGGCCAGCACCGCGCCGGGGAAGGCCGCGGCCACCTGGCCCGGCAGCAGAGCCGAGCCGCCGGTCACGAGGGTCAGGCCCTGTTCGGCCACCGCCTCGACCACCCGCCGGACCCGTTCTATCGTCGCCTGGCCGCCCGGCACCGCCTCGACCGCGGCCACCGCGACCGCCTCGCCGTCCAGCGGTGTGGCCGTGGCCAGCAGCCGCTGCGCCGCCTCGGCCGCGGACTGCTCCAGGAACGCCCACTGATCCAGCGCCAGCAACGTGTACGGGCCGGCGAGCATGGCCGCCGGATCGTCGTCGTCGCCGGCGTCCAAGGCCTCGAAGTCGGCGTCCTCGTCGTCGTCCTGCTCGCGCTCGGCCTGCTCCTGCGCCGCTCGGATCGCCACGCGGTCCGCGAAGACCAGCGCCGCGCCCTGCTCCACCGCGTCCGCCACCGCGCCGACCGGGTCCGGCACGCCCAGGCCCTTGAGCTCCTGGACGACCGTGTCGGCGCCCACCGCCGTATCCCCGCGCCGCGCCGCGCGGGCCAGCAGCCAGCCCACCAGGGCCCGGCCGCGCCGCGGGTCGGCCGCCACCTCGTCCCGGCCGGCCAGGCCGAGCAGCCCGCGGGCGAGCTCGTCCGCCGACTCCGGCCGCACCTGCGGGAACTCCAGCACCAGCCACGGGTTCTCCGCCAGCAGCTGGTCGGCCTGTGCCCCGAGCTCCGCGCGCAGCGACCGGGCGAACCCGGCCGGCGCGCCCTGCTCGGCCAGCCAGCGCGAGACCTCCGGCCCCAGCGGAGCCTCGTCCCGCGTCCCTCCCTGTTCCGACATCCTCGCTATCCCCTGTTCCAACCGTCATCCGGGTAGCCGACGGCAGGCGCCGACACATCGTCCAAAGCGGAGCGGATCTCCCGAGGCAGCAACAGATCCTCGGTGGCCAGCGCCCCGCGCAGTTGTGCCGGGGTGCGCGCGCCGACGATCGGCGCCACCACCCCGGGCCGATCGCGCACCCAGGAGAGCGCCACCTCGAGCGGCGCCACGCCGAGCCCGTCCGACGCGGTGGCCACCGCGTCCACGATCCGGCGCGCCTCCGGGGTGAGGTAGGGCTCGACGAAACCGGCGAACCGGTCCGAGGCCGCCCGCGAGTCGGACGGCGTCCCGGTGCGGTACTTGCCGGTCAGCACGCCCCGGCCGAGCGGCGACCAGGGCAGCAGGCCGACGCCGAGGGCGCGCGCGGCCGGGGCCACCTCGCGCTCGACGCCGCGCTGCAGCAGCGAGTACTCCATCTGCACCGAGGCGATCTGCGCCCGCCCCGGCACCGCGCGCTGCCAGGAGGCCGCGGAGGCCAGCTGCCAGCCGGAGTAGTTCGCCACGCCCGCGTACCGCGCCCTGCCGGAGTTGACCGCGATGTCCAGGGCGGCCAGCGTCTCCTCCATCGGCGTCAGCTCGTCGTAGGCGTGCAGCTGCCAGACGTCGACGTAGTCCGTGCCGAGGCGGGCCAGCGACGCGTCGAGGGCGGAGAGCAGGTGCCGGCGCGAAGCGTCGAACCGGCGTTCGGTGTGCGGCACCGAGACGGCCTTGGTCGCGATCACGACCTCGTCCCTGATCCCCTCGAGCACCCGGCCGAGCAGCGCCTCGGCCTCGCCGTCGCCGTACACGTCCGCCGTGTCCACCAGATTGCCCCCGGCGTCCAGGTACGCCTTGAGCAGGTCGGCCGCCTCGCCCTCGTCCGTGTCCCGGCCCCAGGCCATCGTGCCCAGGCCCAGCCGGGTCACGCGCAGCCCGGTGTGCCCCAGATGCCGTTGCTCCATGCCCGCAATCTACCGACTGCGGCGGACAAGACGTGAGGGTGTCACCCGTCCGGCGGACGGGTCATCGCCCACCTACCCGTTCGGCGTACGCATCGGCGCAGGCCGGATCGGGGCTGTCGGTTGAAGTTACCAGCGAGTAGTGTGGGCATCCGACCGCGAACACGTGAACCGCAAAGGAGTACGCCGCCGATGAAGCTGGGCGTGAACCTCGGATACTGGGGCGCCGGCAACGACGCCGACAACCTGGCCCTGGCCCGCGAGGCCGACCGCCTCGGCTACGCGGTCTGCTGGGCCGCCGAGGCCTACGGCTCGGACGCGGCCACCGTTCTGGCCTGGGTGGCCGCGCAGACCGAGCGGATCGACGTCGGCTCGGCCGTCTTCCAGATCCCGGCGCGCACCCCGGCGATGACCGCGATGACCGCCGCCACCCTCGACTCCCTCTCCGGCGGCCGGTTCCGGCTCGGCCTCGGCGTGTCCGGGCCGCAGGTGTCCGAGGGCTGGCACGGCGTGCGCTTCCAGGCCCCGCTCGGCCGCACCCGCGAGTACGTCGAGATCGTCGACCTCGCGCTCTCCCGCAAGCGTCTGGAGTATCAGGGCAAGCACTTCCAGCTGCCGCTGCCGGACGGGCCCGGCAAGAAGATCCAGCTGACGGTGCATCCGGTGCGCGAGCGCATCCCGGTCTACCTCGCCGCGGTCGGCCCGAAGAACCTGGAACTCGCGGGCGAGATCGCCGACGGCTGGCTGGCCGTGTTCTACAGCCCGGCCTTCGCGCAAGAGCAGTTGGCCGCGATCGAGGCCGGGCGCGCCAAGGCCGGGAAGACCATGACAGGGTTCGACGTCGTGCCCACCGTCCCGATCGTGGTGGAGGAGGACGTGGAGCGCGCCGCCGAACTCGTGCGCTGGTACGCCGCGCTCTACATCGGCGGCATGGGCAGCCGGGAGCAGAACTTCTACAACCAGCTCGCCTGCCGGATGGGCTTCGAGCGCGAGGCGGAGCAGGTGCAGGAGCTCTACCTGGCCCGGGAGCACCGCAACGCCGCCGCCGCGGTGCCGCTCGAGTTCGTCGACGCCACCAGCCTGCTCGGCTCCCCGGAGCGGATCGCCCGGCGGATGAAGGAGTTCGAGGCCGCCGGGGTGACCACGCTGAGCCTGAGTCCGTTCGCCGCCACCCTGGACGAGCGCCTGGCCGCCCTGGGCACGGCGGCACGCCTGGTTGACGCCGAGGCGTAATCTGGGTTCGATGACCACTGTCCTGCTCATTCGACACGGGCGCTCCACCGCGAACACGGCGGGCGTCCTGGCCGGGCGCACGCCGGGGATCGACCTCGACGAGCTCGGCCGGGACCAGGCCGTGCGCCTCGCCGCCCGCCTGGCCGAGGTCCCGCTCGACGCCGTGGTGAGCAGCCCGCTCGAGCGCACCCGGCAGACCGCGCAGCCGCTGCTGGCCGCCCGCCCCGAGACGCTGTTCGAGCTCGACGAGCGCTTCACCGAGTGCGACTACGGCAGCTGGTCCGGCCGGACCCTGAAGTCCCTGGCCGAGGAGCCGCTGTGGCGCACCGTGCAGGCGCACCCGGCCGCCGCGTCCTTCCCGGACGGCGAGTCGCTGGCGGCGGTCTCGGCCCGGGCCGTGGCCGCGGTGCGCTCCTGGAACGCCAAGCTCGGCGAGCACGGCGCCTACGCCGTCGTCTCGCACGGCGACGTGATCAAGGCGATCGCGGCCGACGCCCTCGGCATGCACCTGGACCTGTTCCAGCGGGTGCAGATCGACCCGTGCTCGCTGACCGTGGTGCGCTACCACGGCACCCGGCCGGCCGTGCTGCGGGTCAACGACCTCGGCGGAGATGTGAGTGCCCTGATCCGCAAGGCGGCCCCGGAGGCCGGCGCGGCCGGGGACGCGCCGGTCGGCGGCGGCGCGGGAGTCGGCGGCTGAGATCCGTTGTACGGTAAGCCTATGGGCCGCTCGCGCGGCTGACCACGCATTCGAGTCAGGAGGCGGACGGCGGTGCCCCGACAGCTGTTCGTATACGACCCGCCGGAACGCTTCGTGGCCGGCACGGTGGGCGAACCCGGCAGCCGCACGTTCTATCTCCAGGCCCGCGCCGGCTCCCGGGTGACCTCGGTCGCCATGGAGAAGGAGCAGGTGGCGCTGCTGGCCACCCGGCTGGGCGAGCTGCTCGACGAGATCGTGCGGCGCACCGGCCCGGTCGCCGGCATCCCGGACTCGGTCCCGGCCGGCCTGTCCGACACCGCCCCGCTCGAGCAGCCGATCCTGGAGGAGTTCCGGGTCGGCTCGCTGGCCCTGGCCTGGGACGAGTCGCACGCCCGGATCGTGATCGAGGCCGGCGCCGTCACCGACGTGGAGGACGCCGCCGAGCCGCTCTCCGACGATCTGTTCGCCGAGGCCCCGGACGCGCTGCGGGTCTACATCACCGGCGGCCAGGCCCGCGCCTTCGCCGCCCGGGCCGGCGCCGTGGTCGCGGCCGGCCGCCCGCCCTGCCCGCTGTGCGGCCTGCCGCTGGACCCGGAGGGCCACGTCTGTCCGCGCCAGAACGGCTACCGGCGCAGGGCTGCGTGAACGAGACCGCCGGGCCGGGCGCACCGACCGGATCAGCCGACGAGGTGGCGACCGTGGACGTCGAACGCGTGCTGCGCGAGGGCGAGCTGACGGTCGAGGGCCGGCTCACCGAGGCGTCGAACGCCACCCTCTACTGCCGGGTCGAGCTCGACGGCGTCGGCTTCCCCTGCGTCTACAAGCCGGTGGCCGGGGAACGGCCGCTGCACGACTTCCCGGACGGCACCCTGGCCGCGCGCGAGCTGGCCGCGTACGCGGTGAGCGAGGCGGCCGGCTGGCACCTGGTGCCGCGCACGGTCGAGCGCGACGGCCCGTTCGGCCGCGGCATGTGCCAGCAGTGGATCGAGGAGACGGACCTGTCCGCCGCGGTCACCGTGCTGACCGATCCGCCCACGGACGTCACGCGCCAGTGGTGCCCGATCCTGGCCGTGCAGCTGTCCGACGGCTCCGACGGCCTGCTCGCCCACCACGGCGGGCCCGAGCTGCGGCGGATCGCCCTGTTCGACGCGATCGTCAACAACGCCGACCGCAAGGGCGGCCACCTGCTGCCGCTGCCGGACGGCCGGGTCCTGGGCATCGACCACGGCCTGACCTTCCACGCCGAGGACAAGCTGCGCACGCTGCTGTGGGGCTTCGCCGACGAGCCGCTCTCGGAGCAGGAGCGGGGCGAACTCGGCCGACTGCGCGAGGACGCCGGCCTCGCCGGGCAGCTGGCCGCGCTGCTCTCGCCGGGTGAGCTCGAGGCCTTCCGCGAGCGCATCGACCAGCTGCTCGCCGAGGGCGTGCTGCCGGGCCCGGACGGCCGGATGCGCCCGGTGCCCTGGCCGCCGATCTGATCCGTCCGGCTCCGCGCCGTGCGGCGGCAGCCGTGCCGATCCGCGGTTGCCCCGCCGATCCGCGCCCGGCCGCGCCATGCCCCGCCCGTCCGCCTCGGTACGTGCGGCGGGCGCCCAGCCGTTAGGGTGATGACCATGGATGCCTGGCCTACTTCCCACCTGCCGAAACTGCCCGGTTTCGGGCACCTGCCGCGCCTGCACGACACCTCCACCGGCGCGCTCGCCGCGACCCCGGCCCGTCCCGCCGAGGACGGCCCGGCCAGGATCTACGTGTGCGGCATCACCCCGTACGACGCCACCCACCTCGGCCACGCCGCCACCTACCTGGCCTTCGACCTGGTCCAGCGGGCCTGGCTGGACGCCGGGTACGACGTGCGTTACGTGCAGAACGTCACCGACGTCGACGATCCGCTGCTCGAGCGGGCCGAGCGCGACCAGGACGACTGGCAGGTGCTCGCGATGCGCGAGACGGCGCTGTTCCGCGAGGACATGACGGCGCTGCGGATCCTGCCGCCGTACCGCTACATCGGCGCCGTCGAGTCGATCCCGCTGGTGGTGGCGCTGGTGCAGCGGCTGCTCGAGTCCGGCGCGGCCTACCGGGTGGACGATGACGTGTACTTCGACGTGCACGCCGAGCCCGACTTCGGCGCGGTCTCGGGGCTCGAGCCGGGTCTGCGCGAGAAGATCTTCGGCGAGCGCGGCGGCGACCCGGACCGCCCGGGCAAGCGCCACCCGCTCGACTGCCTGCTCTGGCAGGCCAAGCGGCCCGGCGAGCCGTCCTGGGCCACGCCGCTGGGGGAGGGCCGGCCCGGCTGGCACATCGAGTGCGCCGCGATCGCCCTCGAGTACCTCGGCAGCGGCATCGACGTGCAGGGCGGCGGCAGCGACCTGGCCTTCCCGCACCACGAGATGGGCGCGGCCGAGGCCCAGGTCGTCACCGGCGAGCGGCCCTTCGCGCACACCTACGTGCACGCCGGGATGGTCGGGCTGGACGGCGAGAAGATGTCGAAGTCGCGCGGCAACCTGGTGTTCGTCTCCAAGCTGCGCGCGGCCGGGCACGACCCGATGGCGATCCGGCTGGCGCTGCTCGCCCACCACTACCGCAACGACTGGGAGTGGACCGGGCAGGACCTCGAGCGGGCCGAGGCCCGGCTCGAGCGCTGGCGCCGCGCGGTGAGCCGGCCGGACGCGCCGTCCGCCGACGCCCTGCTCGAGCAGCTGCGCGAGCGCCTCGCCGACGATCTCGACGCGCCCGGCGCGCTGGCCGCGATGGACGTCTGGGCCGAGTCCGCGCTCGCCGCCCCGGTCGGCGAGGCCTTCGACAGCGGCGCGCCGGGGCTGGCCGCGCGCGCGGTGGACGCCCTGCTCGGCGTCGCGCTCTGACGCTCTCCGGCACCCGGCGCCGCGGCCCGTCCGCCGTGGCGCCGGAAACCACCCCCCTGAATACGCATCTCAAATACCAGTTTGATAGCGTCATCGCGTGAGGTTGACGAAGTTCACCGACTTGTCGCTGCGGGCCGTGATGCGCCTCGCCGTGGCGTCGCAGGACGCGTTGACCACGCGCGAGGTCTCCGAGGTCATGGACGTGCCCTACACGCACATGGCCAAGGCGATCAGCAGGCTGCAGCACCTGGGCGTCGTGCGCACCCGGCGCGGCCGCGGCGGCGGGCTCGAGCTCACCGCCCTCGGCCGCCAGGCGACCGTGGGCTGGCTGGTCCGGCAGCTCGAAGGGGACGAGGAAGTGGTGGCCTGCGAAGGCGACCCGCCGTGTCCGCTGCGGGCCGCCTGCCGGCTGCGCGGCGCGCTGCGCGAGGCGCAGCGGGCCTTCTACGCCGAACTCGACCGGATCACCGTGGCCGACCTGGTGGCCTCGCCCACCGGTCCCGCCCTGGTGGGCCTGGGCGGAACACGCCGGTCCGCCTGATCCGGCCCTGACGCGCCGTCACTTCACCGCACCGGCGCGGCGAAGCGCCCCGCGCGCGCCCTGATGACCGTGCGGCCGTCGACGACGACGGCGCCGTGACTCCCGATCACCGTCGATCCCGCCCCCGACCGCCCGTGCGCGGACGATCCCCGCTGCCCGCAGGCGGAGGCTCGCCCGCTTAAATACGCAAGCGTTATACCAATTTAGAACCTGTATCCACCTAAGGAGCGCCTCATGGCTCTCACGCTCTCCGAACAGTCCGCCCCGGTCATCCGGGCCACCCTGCCCGCCGTCGGCGCGGCCGTGGAGACCATCACCGACCTGTTCTACCGGAAGCTGTTCGAGGCCCACCCGGACCTGCTCACCGACCTGTTCAACCGGGGCAACCAGGCCAACGGCGAGCAGCGCCGGGCGCTGGCCGGAGCGGTGGCCGGCTTCGCGGCGGCGCTGGTGAACAACCCGGAGACGCCGCCGGCGGCGATGCTCTCGCGGATCGCGCACAAGCACGTCTCCCTCGGCATCTCCGCCGAGCAGTACAAGATCGTGCACCGGCACCTGTTCGCCGCCATCGGCGAGGTGCTCGGCGCGGCCGTCACCCCCGAGGTCGCCGCCGCCTGGGACGAGGTCTACTGGCTGATGGCCGAGACCCTGATCGGGCTCGAGGCCGGGCTCTACCAGAGCGCCGGCGTCGCCGAGGGCGAGGTCTGGCAGAGCATGGAGATCGCCGAGCGGCTGGAGCAGACGCCGGACGCGATCACGCTCGTGCTGCGCCGTCCCGACGGCGCGCCGGCCGGCCCGTTCCGCCCCGGCCAGTACATCAGCGTCCAGATCCCGCTGCCCGACGGCGCCCGCCAGATCCGCCAGTACAGCCTCTCGGCCGCGCCAGGGCGGGATGACTGGCGGATCACGGTCAAGCGGGTGCCGGCCGAGGCCGCCGCTCCCGCCGGCGAGGTCTCCGCGCACCTGCACGCGCACGCCCGCCCCGGCGACCTGCTCACCGTCTCCGTCCCCGGCGGCGACCTGGTGCTGGCCGAGGGCGACGGCCCGGTGCTACTGGCCTCCGCCGGGATCGGCGTCACCCCGATGCTGGCGATGCTCTACCACCTGGCCGAGACCGGCTCGGCCCGCGCCGTCACCGTGCTGCACGCCGACCGCACCCCGGCCGACCACGCGCACGAAGCCGACCAGCGTCGCCTCGTCGCCGCCCTCCCCGGCGCCGACCTGCGCCTCTGGTACGAAACCGCCCCCGACGGCCTGCCCGAGGGCGCCGAACTCGGCCGCGCCGACCTCGCCGCGATCGACGTGCCCGAAGGCGTCACCGCCTACCTCTGCGGCCCGCTGCCCTTCATGCGCGCCGTCCGGGCCGGCCTGATCGAGCGCGGAGTGCCCGCCGAGTCCATCCACTACGAGGTCTTCGGCCCCGACCTCTGGCTCGGCAACTGACCGGAGCCACGAGGGCGTGCCGGCTGACGCGAGGTCGGCCGGCACGCCGTCAGTGATTACTTGAGCGTGATCTCAGCCGACGGCAGTTCCGAGTAGCAGATGGCGCCGTCGTACTGATAGGCGTACCCGTTCACCACCCGCGCGTACGAGTAGCCGGTGACCGAGTGCACGGTCAGCCACATCGTGGACCACGACCAGTCCGAGTCGAGGTAGCCGTAGAACTCCTTGGTGCCGGTGCCCGCCGAGTCGGTGACCGCGACGTCCCAGTCGTAGTAGTAGGCGGTGGAACCGATCAGGTTGAAGCCGGTGTGGACGGTGGCCTGCTTGCTCCCCATGGCGGTGTACTCCAGGAAGGAGTCTCCGCAGTTGCCGTCCTTCGTCTCGGCGGGGAGCACGGCGGACGCGGCGGAGGACGAGAGCCCGGCGGCCGAGGCCTTCACCGAGTACTCCCGGCCGTTCGCGTCCTTCTTGATGACGTACCCGTGCGCTTTGGCGACGGCGGAATCGAACCCGATGACGTGGGCGGGCGCCGTGATCCGGTAGGTCGTCACCTGGCGGACCGCCGCCGTAGTGGCGCTTCCGGCGGCGGAGCCGGTCGCGGCCTGCGCGCTGGAAGCGGGCCCGGCGACGACCGCCAGCGCGGTCGCGGCGGCCAGCACGCCGCCGGTCTTGAGCGGATGGAAGGTGTGTCTGTGCGGCATCGTCTGCTCCCCTGGGATGAGACCGTCAGGACCCTTGCTCGGCTTGGAGGCAAGGCGGTACCGACCCGGGTGCGATGTGCGAGTTCTCCCCGTCGACACCACCGGCGTTCCCCGTTAGCCTGAACGAGGATATCAGTGTTCTTCTTCGTAGGGAATCGGTATGCGCGGCGTGGGCGGCATGGATGCCAGATCAGTGCTGGTGAGCAACCGGATGACCTGGCAGTGGCTGTATTTCATGCACGCGGAGACCAGTCCTGAAGATCTGCTTCCCCCGGCCGTGCTCAGCCGCCCCGCGGCGTGGGACCCGTCGTTGCAGGAACAGTGGGAGGAGCTGCGCGAACGGTATGCGGCCGAGCTGCTCGCACCGCCCGACATCGGCTCGGACCCGGTCGAGTTCCGTCAGCCGCCCGGAATGGACGAACCCGAGTTCGCCTCGTTGCACGATCTGCCCGAGCTGCGTGCGTGGTGCGTGCCGCTCTGGCCCGCATTCTGTGAGTGGGACCACGGGCGGCAGCTCTCCCGCTCCCGGTTGCACGGGGACGCGCCGGGCAACGTCGGCCTCAGCCCGATGCAGGAGCTTCGCGCCCGCCTGCCGGCCAACCGCGCCGTGCGGATCGTCGAGGTGGCCTCGCGCAAGCAGCGTGTTCTGCACCGCTGTCGCACCGAGACCCCGACCGGCACCGTGGTCGGCCTCGTCGTCACCGCGGCGCTATTGGCCGACGACGAGTTCTTCACCGGCGCGTGCCGCCGCGAGCTGTTCGAGTGAGGCTTCCGACGCGCCGTCAGTTCCCCGTCGTGGGGCCGTCTTCGCCGGCCACGCCACCGCCGCGCCTGCGTCGCTCGTGCCGGCGCAGGTAGCGCTCGAACTCCAGCGCGATCGCCTCGCCGCTGGCCTCGGGCAGCTCCGCGGTGTCCTTCGCCTCCTCGAGGCTGCGCACGTACTCGGCGACCTCGCTGTCCTCGCCGGCCAGCTCGTCCACCCCGTTCTCCCAGTCCTGCGCCTCCTGCGGCAGATCGCCCACCGGGATGGTCAGGTCCAGCACGTCCTCGAGCCGGCGGATCAGCGCCAGGGTGGCCTTCGGGCAGGGCGCCTGGGCCACGTAGTGCGGCACCGCGGCCCAGAACGAGGCCATCGGGATCTCCTCCTGCCGGGCCATCTCCTGCAGCACCCCGTTGATCCCGGTCGGCCCCTGGTAGGTCGGCTGCTCCAGGCCGTGCGCCGCGCACAGGTCCGGGTCCCCGGAGGAGCCGGAGACCGGCACCGGCCGGGTGTGCGGCACGTCCGCGAGCAGCGCCCCGAGCACCACCACCGTGGTCACCCCGAGATCCCGGGCCAGGTCGAAGAGCTCTTCGGCGAAGGACTGCCAGCGCATGTTCGGCTCGATGCCGTGCACCAGCACCACGTCGCGCACCGCCGGACCCTGCTCCGGCGACTCGGGATGGGTCGCGGCCGGAACCCGCGCCACCGAGAACCGGGTGGTGGGCCAGACCAGCTCGCGCTCGCCGTCCTCGGTCAGCGCCAGGGTCGGCCGGTTGACCTGGAAGTCGTAATAATCCTCGGCGTCCATCGCGCCGAACAGGTCGGCGTCGAGTACCTCGGCCAGATGGCGCACGGCGTTCGAGGCCGCGTCCGCGGCGTCGTTCCAGCCCTCGAAGGCCGCGATCATCACCGGGTCGACCAGCTCGGGCAGTTCCTCGAGCTCGATCAACCGTGCCTCCTCGTAGTCGTCTTCGGTCCCGCCACCTCGCCACCCGCCATTACTCCAAACGGGGCGACGTGTGTGGCAACTAAGCGCATGCCCAGCCTACGCCCTGTGGACACCGGACCGGCGTGTCGTCGCCGATCGGTACGCTTAGAGCGTAAGCGGGTTTCCCCAGTTCCCTGCCGATCGAAGGGCCAGTGATGAGCAGCAGCCGCGCCGCATCGCTCCGACAGGCGCTCACCGAGCGCGTCGTGATCGCCGACGGAGCCATGGGCTCCATGCTCCAGCAGGTCGAGCTGACCCTCGACGACTTCCAGGGACACGAGGGCTGCAACGAGATCCTCAACGTCTCGCGGCCCGACGTGGTCCGCTCGATCCACGACGCCTACTTCGCCGCCGGGATCGACTGCGTCGAGACCAACACCTTCGGCACCAACCGGACCGCGCTCGGCGAGTACGGGCTCGAGGGCCGGATCTTCGAGCTCGCCGAGGCCGCGGTCCGCATCGCCCGGGAGTCCGCCGACTCCTTCGCCACGCCGGAACGGCCGCGCTGGGTGCTCGGCTCGGCCGGCGGCGGCACGAAGCTGCCCTCGCTGCGCCACATCCCCTTCGCCGCGGTCCGCGACGGCTACCAGGCGCAGGTCGAGGGCATGATCGCCGGCGGCGTGGACGCCGTGCTGGTGGAGACCAGCCAGGACCTGCTGCAGGCCAAGGCCGCCGTCATCGGCGCCAAGCGCGCGATGGCCGCCGCCGGGGTGGACCTGCCGCTGATCGTCTCGGTGACGGTCGAGACGACCGGCGTGATGCTGCTCGGCTCCGAGATCGGCGCCGCGCTCACCTCGCTCGAGCCGCTCGGCATCGACGTGATCGGCCTCAACTGCGCCACCGGCCCCGGCCAGTACGGCGAGCACCTGCGGCACCTGGCCAAGTACGCGCAGATCGGCCTGTCCTGCATGCCGAACGCGGGTCTGCCGGTGCTCACCAAGGACGGCTCCTACTACCCGCTGACGCCGGAGGAGTTCACCGACGCGCAGGCGCAGTTCATCGCGGACTACGGGGTGAACCTGGTCGGCGGCTGCTGCGGCACCACGCCCGAGCACCTGCGCCAGCTGGTCGAGCGCGTGCACGGCTCCGTCCCGCCCGCCCGCGAGCCGCGGCCCGAGCCGGCCGCCGCCTCGCTCTACCAGTCGGTGCCCTTCCGCCAGGACGCCTCCTACCTGGCGATCGGCGAGCGCACCAACGCCAACGGCTCCAAGGCCTTCCGCGAGGCGATGATCGCCGAGGACTGGGACGCCTGCGTGGAGATCGCCCGCGGCCAGATCCGCGACGGCGCGCACCTGCTGGACCTGTGCGTGGACTACGTCGGCCGCGACGGCGTGGCCGACATGACCGAACTGGCCGGGCGCTTCGCCACGGCCTCCACCCTGCCGATCGTGCTCGACTCCACCGAGCCCCCGGTGCTGCAGGCCGGGCTCGAGTGCCTCGGCGGCCGGGCCGTGCTCAACTCGGTGAACTACGAGGACGGCGACGGGCCGGACTCGCGCTTCGCCAAGATCATGCGGCTCGCGGCCGAGCACGGCGCCGGCGTCGTGGCGCTGACCATCGACGAGCAGGGCCAGGCGCGCACCGCCGAGAAGAAGGTGGAGATCGCCGAGCGCCTGATCGAGGACATCACCGGCAACTGGGGCGTGCCCGAGTCGGCGATCCTGGTCGACTGCCTGACCTTCACCATCGGCAGCGGCCTGGAGGAGTCCCGCCGCGACGGCCTGGAGACGATCGAGGCCATCCGCGAGCTCAAGCGCCGGCACCCGGACGTGCAGACCACGCTCGGCCTGTCGAACATCTCCTTCGGCCTGAACCCGGCGGCCCGCCAGGCGCTCAACTCGGTCTTCCTGCACGAGTGCAGCGAGGCCGGGCTGGACTCCGCGATCGTGCACGCCTCGAAGATCCTGCCGATCAACCGGATCCCGCAGGAGCAGCGCGACGCCGCGCTCGACCTGATCTACGACCGGCGTGCCGAGGGCTACGACCCGCTCTCGCACCTGCTGGACCTGTTCCAGGGCGTCTCGGCCGCCTCGTCCAAGGAGACCCGCGCCCAGGAGCTGGCCGCGATGCCGCTCGAGGAGCGGCTGCAGGCGCGCATCGTGGACGGCGAGCGCCAGGGCCTCGAGGCGGACCTCGACGAGGCGCTCGATGCCCGCCCGGCGCTGGAGATCGTCAACGAGGTGCTGCTCAAGGGTATGAAGACGGTCGGCGAGCTGTTCGGCTCCGGCCAGATGCAGCTGCCGTTCGTGCTCCAGTCGGCCGAGGTGATGAAGGCGGCGGTGGCCCACCTCGAGCCGCACATGGAGAAGACCGACTCCTCCGGCAAGGCCACGATCGTGCTGGCCACGGTCAAGGGCGATGTGCACGACATCGGCAAGAACCTGGTCGACATCATCCTGACGAACAACGGCTACACCGTCGTCAACATCGGTATCAAGCAGCCGATCCAGGCGATCCTGGACGCCGCCGAGGAGCACAAGGCGGACGCCATCGGCATGTCCGGCCTGCTGGTGAAGTCCACGGTGGTGATGAAGGAGAACCTCCAGGAGATGAACGCCCGCGGGGTGGCCGCGCGCTGGCCCGTGCTGCTCGGCGGCGCCGCGTTGACCAGGGCGTACGTCGAGCAGGACCTCGCCGAGGTGTACCAGGGCGAGGTGCGCTACGCCCGCGACGCGTTCGAGGGCCTGCGGCTGATGGACGCGGTCGCCGCGATCAAGACCGGCGCGCCCGGCGCCGCGCTCCCGGCCCGCCGGGAGCGGCGGGTGGCCGGGGCCGGCGCACGGCTGCAGGTGACCGAGCCGGACGAGATGCCG
Organism: Actinospica robiniae DSM 44927; assembly: GCF_000504285.1. Classification (NCBI taxonomy): domain Bacteria; kingdom Bacillati; phylum Actinomycetota; class Actinomycetes; order Catenulisporales; family Actinospicaceae; genus Actinospica; species Actinospica robiniae. Next base: position 7,698,956 of record NZ_KI632511.1, read on the forward strand.
GCCCGCTCGGACGTCGCCGTGGACAACCCGATCCCGACGCCGCCGTTCTGGGGCAACCGCGTGATCCGCGGCATCCAGCTCAACGATTACGCGTCCTGGCTCGACGAGCGCGCCACCTTCCTCGGCCAGTGGGGCCTGCGGGCCTCCCGCGGCGGCGACGGGCCCTCGTACGAGGAGCTGGTGGAGACCGAGGGACGGCCGCGGCTGCGGATGTGGCTGGACCGGCTGCACACCGAGAACCTGCTCGAGGCGGCCGTGGTCTACGGCTTCTTCCCGGCCGTGTCCAAGGGCGACGACCTGATCGTGCTGGACGAGGCCGGCGGCGAGCGGACCCGCTTCACCTTCCCGCGCCAGCGCCGGGACCGGCACCTGTGCCTGTCCGACTTCTTCCGTCCGGCCGAGAGCCCCGACGGCCCCGACGTGGTCGGCTTCCAGCTGGTCACGGTGGGCCCGCGGATCGCGCAGGAGACGGCGAAGCTGTTCGAGGCCAACGCCTATCGCGAGTACATGGAGCTGCACGGCCTGTCCGTGCAGCTGACCGAGGCGCTCGCGGAGTACTGGCACGCGCGGGTGCGCGCCGAGCTCGGCTTCAAGTCGCAGGACCCGGCGACGATCGACGGCATGCTCAAGCTCGAATACCGCGGCGCCCGCTTCTCGCTCGGCTACGGGGCCTGCCCGGACCTCGAGGACCGGGCCAAGATCGTGGACCTGCTCGAGGCGCACCGGATCGGCGTCGAGCTGTCCGAGGAGTTCCAGCTGCACCCCGAGCAGTCCACCGACGCCATCGTCGTCCACCACCCGGAAGCGAAGTATTTCAATGCCTGATCGGAACACCCATGCCTGAGCCGACCGCCGTGCTGTTCGACATGGACGGCACCCTGATCGACTCCGAGCCTGTGTGGTTCGAGACCGAGGTGGCGCTGCTGGCCGAGCTCGGCTACGAGCTCGGCCCGGAGCACTGGCCGTACGTGCTCGGGCAGCCGAACGAGGTCGCCTGCAAGTACCTGCTCGGCGTCAGCGGCCTGCCGCTGACCTGGCAGGAGCTGAGCAGCCGGATCGAGGCGGCCATGGTGCCGATCCTGTCGCAGGGGGCGGAGCTGCTGCCCGGCGCGAAGGAGCTGCTGGTGGAGCTGGCCGCGGCCGGCGTGCCCACGGCGCTGGTCTCCGCCTCGCCCCGCAGCATCGTCGACGCCTGCCTCGGCGGCATCGGCGCGGACTTCTTCCGGCACACCGTCTCCGGCAACGACGTGGTCCGCTCCAAGCCGGACCCGGAGCCCTACCTGCTCGCGGCCCGGCTGCTCGGGGTGGCGCCGGAGGAGTGCGTGGTGATCGAGGACTCGCCGATCGGCACGGCCTCGGGCGTCGCGGCCGGCTGCCGGGTGCTGTCCGTGCCGCACGCCGACACGGTCATCGCGCACCATCCCCGGGTGACCAGGGCGGCCACCCTGGAAGGGGTCGACCTCGCCTTCCTGGCCGCGCTCTAGGGTCCCGATCCGGATTTCCGCAGCGAATTCGCGGTGAGGGACACTGTCCGCAACTTGTATAGACAAGTTGCGGACAGGCGGCGCGCTCAGCGCTACGCTGCGACCGTGTCGACGACGGTGGTGGCGGTGGTGCTCGGTTCCGCGGTGCTGCACGCGTTCTGGAACGCGCTCGCGCACACGGCCAGGGACCGGCTCACCGCCATCGCGCTGATCGCGGTGGCCTCCGGCGGCGCCTCCGTGCTGCTGCTGCCGTTCCTGCGCCCCCCGGCGCACGCGGTCTGGCCCTGGATCCTCGCCTCCGGCCTGCTCCAGGGGCTGTACAACTTCGGCCTCGTCCTCGCCTACCGGCTCGGCGACTTCGGCCGGATGTACCCGCTGGCCCGCGGCACCTCGCCGCTGGTGGTCGCGCTGGTGGCCACGTTCGTGGTCGGCCAGCCGATGTCAGTGCCCGAAGCCGCCGGCATCGGCGTGGTCAGCGCGGGCCTGCTCGCCCTGGCCTTCTCCGACGGCATACCCACCCGGGCCGACCTGCCCGCCGTCTGCGCGGCCGTCGGCACCGGCCTGGTGATCGCGAGCTACACCGTGGTCGACGGCGTGGCCGTGCGCAGGTCCGGCAGCGTCCTGGGATACTCCTGCTGGACCTTCCTGCTCTCCGCGATATTCGTGCTGATCGGCGTCACGGCCATCCGCCGAAGCAGGCTCCTGCCGTCCCTGCGCGAGGACACCGCGCGCGGGCTCACCGGCGGCCTCGTCGCCATGACCGCCTACACGCTGGTGCTGTGGGCGCAGACCCGCGGCGGCCTGGCCGAGGTGGCCACGCTGCGTGAAACCAGCATCCTGATCGGCGCGGGCATCGGCGCGCTGGTGCTCAAGGAGGGTTTCGGCCGCATCCGGATGGCCGCCTCGGCCGGCGTCGTCCTCGGCATCGTGCTCATCGCCCGGTGACGCGGCCTCAGCCGCTGATCCGCCGTCAGTCCGCCTTGCCGATCCGCACTTCGGGCACCGGCGGCTCGACTCCGCCCTGCGCCGGGCACAGTTCGCGGAAGCTGCACCAGCCGCACAGCTTCGACGGCTTGGGCTTCCACTGCTTGCTCTCGGCCGCCTGCCGGATCGAGGCCCAGATGCCGGCGATCTTGCGCTCCGCCGCGAGCAGGTCGGCCTCGCTCGGGTCGTAGGTGAGCACCTCGCCGTTGCCCAGGAACAGCAGCTGCAGCCGCTTGGGCACCACGCCGCGCGCCTTCCACAGCACGAGCGCGTAGAACTTCATCTGGAAGAGCGTCTTCTCCTCGTACCCGGGCGGCGGGGCCTTGCCGGTCTTGTAGTCCACCACCCGAAGCAGCCCGTTGGGCGCGACGTCGAGCCGGTCCACGAAGCCGCGCAGCAGCAGCCGGTCCTCGCCCTCGCCCATCGGCGCCCGCACGAACAGCTCGCGCTGGGCCGGCTCGAGCCGGTTCGGGTCCTCCAGCGTGAAATAGGTGCCGAGCAGCGACTCCGCCTCGGCCAGCCAGGCCGCGCGCTCCTCCTCGGCCGCGAACAGGCCGCCGAGCTCGGGACGCTGGGAGAGCAGCTTCTCCCACTGCGGCCGCAGCAGCTCCACTGCCTCGGCCGGGGTGCGCCGGCCGGCCGGGAGGTCGAAGAGCCGCTCGAGCACCGCGTGGACCAGCGTGCCCTTGGTGGCCGCGGCGTTCGGCGGCTCGGGCACCTTGTCCACCACCCGCAGCCGGTAGAGCAGCGGGCACTGCTGGAAGTCGCCCGCGCGCGACGGCGAGAGCGCGGCCGGCAGCTTGACCACTCCCCTGGAGAACTCCCGCCCGGCGTCGAACAGCGCGCTGTCATCTGCCCCCACAGCACCGGGACCCGCGTCGAACAGCGCGCCGTCGGCCGTGCCCGGCGCGACGCCGGCGGTCGCCTCCTCGGTCACCGCGACCGCCTCGAACCCAAGCTCACCCATGTCCGAGAACCCTAGCCGCCTCTGCCGACACTGCGGCACCCGCCCGGCCGCGTGAGACCTGGAAGCAGAGCAACCCGTAGCATCGCCTTGTGAGCGACCAGAACGAGAACCAGGGCGGACGGCCGGACCCCCGACGCGCGGCGGGCGGCGGCATCCCGATGGGTTCCCCTTTCGGGATTCCCATCGTCGTCTCGCCCACGTGGTTCCTGATCGCCGCGTTCATCACCTACTATTTCGGCCGGCAGATCAGCGACGAGGACTTCGGCAACTGGCGCTACCTGATCGGCTTCGGCTTCGCCGTCCTGCTCTACCTCTCCGTGCTGCTGCACGAGCTGGCCCACTCGGTGGTGGCCAAGAGCTTCGGACTGCCGGTGCGCCGGATCGTGATCTACTTCCTCGGCGGCGTCTCGGAGATCGAGAAGGAGCCGGACACCCCGCGGCGCGAGTTCGCCGTGGCCGTCGCCGGCCCCGCGCTCTCCTTCGCGCTCGGCGGGATCTTCTTCGGCGTGTGGAAGCTGATGGACCACCCGACCAGCTCGCTGCTGTTCAACGCGATGCAGTATCTGGTCACCGCGCTGTGGGTGTCCAACCTGGTGGTCGGCGTCTTCAACATGCTCCCCGGCCTGCCGCTGGACGGCGGCCGGGTGCTGCGCTCGGCGGTCTGGGCGATCAGTCGCAACCCGCTCACCGGCACCGTCGCCGCGGCCTGGACCGGGCGCGTGCTCGCCGTCGGCGTGCTGATCTACGCCATGGTCACGGTGCAGGACGCCGGCAGCAGCGACGGCCTCTACACGCTGGTGTGGGCCGCCTTCATCGCCTCGTTCATCTTCATCGGCGCCTCCCAGTCGCTCACCGTCGCCCGGCTGCGCGAGCGCATCCCCACGCTCAACGCCCGCGCCCTGACCCGCCGGGCCGTGCCGGTCACGGCCGACGTGCCGCTGTCCGAGGCGCTGCGCCGGGCCGCCTCGGTGGGTGCGCGCAGCCTGCTCGTGGTCGACCACGACGGCCGGCCCACCGCGATCGTGCACGAGGCCGCCGTCGCCGCCACTCCGCTCGAGCGCCACCCCTGGGTCCAGGTCGGCACCCTGTCCCGCGCGCTGCGCCCCGGGCTGACCCTGACCGCCGACCTCAACGGCGAGGCCCTGCTGCAGGCCCTGCGCGCGACTCCGGCCCCGGAATACCTGGTCACCGAGCCGGACGGCGCCATTTTCGGCGTGCTCGCGGCCGCCGACGTCGAGCACGCCTTCCTGGGCCGCTAGCGGCTTCGGCCTCGTCTTCGAGCGTGCTCGCGGCCGCCGACGTCGAGCACGCCTGTTCGGGCCGTTAGAATCCACCGGTGAGCGAAACGCACGAGCCCGACGCCCCGCGCCCCGAAGAGACCGGCAAGAGCCATCGCCAAGGCCCGTTCAAGGTCGGCGACCTGGTTCAGCTGACCGACACCAAGGGCAGGCACCACACCTTCTCGCTCACCCCCGGCAAGCAGTTCCACACGCACAAGGGCTACTTCGACCACGACGCGCTGATCGGCGAGCCCGAGGGCACCGTGGTGCGCTCCACCGGCGGCATGGAGTACCTGGCGCTGCGGCCGCTGCTGTCCGACTACGTGCTGTCCATGCCGCGCGGCGCCGCCGTGGTCTACCCGAAGGACGCGGCCCAGATCGTGGCCATGGCCGACGTCTACCCGGGCGCGCGCGTGCTCGAGGCCGGCGTCGGCTCCGGCGCGCTGACCTGCTCGCTGCTGCGCGCGGTGGGGGATGGCGGCCGGGTCTACTCGTACGAGCGCCGCGAGGACTTCGCCGCGATCGCCGAGCGCAACGTGAGCACCTTCTTCGGCGGCGAGCACCCGGCCTGGACCCTGACCGTGGGCGACCTCGTCTCCTCGCTGCGGCCGGACGAGGTGGACCGGGTCGTGCTGGACATGCTCGCGCCCTGGGAGTGCGTCGACGCCGTCTCCAAGGTGCTCGTCCCCGGCGGCGTGCTGATCTGCTACGTCGCCACCACCACCCAGCTCTCCCGCACCGTCGAGACCATCCGCGAGCACGGCCGCTTCGCCGAGCCCGCGCCGTTCGAGACGCTGCTGCGCTCCTGGCACGTCGAGGGCCTCGCCGTCCGGCCGGACCACCGGATGGTCGGACACACCGGCTTCCTGGTCACCGCCCGCCGCGTGGCCGACGGGGTGGACCTGCCCGCCCGCCGCCGGCGCCCGGCCAAGGCCGCCGCCGAGCTCGGCGACGCCTGGGACGGCGTCGTCGAGGCCGACCCGGTGGACGAGGCCGAGGCCCGGGCGGCCCGCATCGCCCGGCGGGGCGACCTGCCGTGACCCGGCCGGGCCGCCGTCCGGTATCCGGGGGCGGCCCGCGCCGTCGGCCCCGCGCCCGTCAGTCCTGCGCGAGCGGGCCGGCCACGGCCGCGCCGTCCGCGCGCCGGTGCACGTGGATGCACTCCCCGGGGCACTCCTTCGCCGAGTCGATCACGTCCAGCACCAGGTCCGCGGGCACCGCGACCCGGGCCCCGGCCTCCTGGCGCAGCGCGCCGGCCGGATCCTTGACGTAGGCCAGGCCGTCGATATCGAGCTCGAAGACGTCCCGGGCGTACTGGGCGCACAGCCCGTCGCCCGTGCACAGCTCCTGGTCGATCCAGACCTCGAGATCCTCGCTGCTCATCCGGCCGGTCATCCCCAATCCACGGAAGCCTTACACCCCCCAACCTAACAACTTCATCCGGCGCGGGGACATCGGGACCCGAATTCCCCAAAGCCCTCGACAGCGGGGCACGGTACGGGTAATGATCGTGCTCCGTAGCGGATCCGGCCGTAGCGTTGATCCGAACGGGTTGCCCGACCGTCTACATAACGAGCGGTGAAGGGGGAATCCACTGTGGAGACGGCAGTGTTGTCGACAGCGGACACCCGAGCAGCGGGAGGTCCGCCGACACGAGCGAGCGGTGCGGCGGTTTGGCCGCCCCCGAACGCAGGTAGGGTCGTTGTGACGTCACAACACTCCGCGAGGAGGTGAAGGACCGTGCCAGCCCACGAAGACGACAAGCCCCTGCGCCCCGGCTCCCGAGCAGGCCGAGGCGGCCCGCTCGGCAGCGAGCCGGGCTCCGGCCAGGACGCGCTGAACCAGGTTGCCTTCCTCGAGCAGGAAGTGGCGCTGCTGCGGCGGCGCCTGGCCGAGACCCCGCGCGGCAGCCGTGACCGTGCCCTAGAAGACCGGATCAGCGAGCTCCAGGTCACCGTGTCCGGGCTCACTGCGAAGAACGAACGGCTCGTGGCGACCCTGCGCGACGCGCGCGACCAGATCGTCGCGCTCAAGGAGGAGATCGACCGGCTCGCCCAGCCGCCCAGCGGCTTCGGCGTCTTCCTCGAGGAGCACGAGGACGGCACGGTCGACATCTTCACCGGCGGCCGCAAGCTGCGGGTCGCGGTCGCCCCGGGCGTCGAGCTCGACGAGCTCCAGCCCGGCCGCGAGGTGATGCTCAACGAGGCCCTGAACATCATCGCCGTGCACGGCTACGAGAAGGTCGGCGAGATCGTCTCGTTCAAGGAGCTGCTCGAGGACGGCGCGCGCGCCCTGGTCGTCGGGCACACCGACGAGGAGCGGGTGGTGCGCCTGGCCGAGCCGCTGCTGGACACGGTGATCCGGGCCGGCGACGCGCTGCTGCTCGAGCCGCGCTCCGGCTACGTGTACGAGCGGGTGCCCAAGTCCGAGGTCGAAGACCTGGTGCTGGAAGAGGTGCCGGACATCGACTACGCCTCGATCGGCGGCCTGTCCGGCCAGATCGAGCTGATCCGGGACGCGGTCGAGCTGCCCTACCTGCACAAGGAGCTCTTCCGCGAGCACGAGCTGCGCCCGCCCAAGGGCGTGCTGCTCTACGGCCCGCCCGGGTGCGGCAAGACCCTGATCGCCAAGGCGGTGGCCAACTCGCTGGCCAAGAAGGTCGCCGAGATCTCGGGCAAGGAGGCCGGCAAGAGCTACTTCCTGAACATCAAGGGTCCCGAGCTGCTCAACAAGTACGTCGGCGAGACCGAGCGGCACATCCGGCTGGTCTTCCAGCGGGCCCGGGAGAAGGCGGGCGAGGGCACGCCGGTCATCGTGTTCTTCGACGAGATGGACTCGCTCTTCCGCACCCGCGGCTCGGGCGTGTCCTCGGACGTGGAGAACACCATCGTCCCGCAGCTGCTCTCCGAGATCGACGGCGTGGAGGGGCTCGAGAACGTCATCGTCATCGGCGCCTCCAACCGCGAGGACATGATCGACCCGGCGATCCTGCGCCCGGGCCGGCTGGACGTGAAGATCAAGATCGAGCGTCCGGACGCCGAGGCGGCCAAGGACATCTTCTCGAAGTACATCACCTCCACCCTGCCGCTGCACGAGGACGACCTGCGGGAGAACGGCGGGGACCGTACGGCCACGGTGGCCGCGATGATCCAGACCACGGTCGAGCGGATGTACTCGGAGACGGACGAGAACCGCTTCCTCGAGGTCACCTACGCCAACGGCGACAAGGAAGTGCTCTACTTCAAGGACTTCAACTCCGGCGCGATGATCCAGAACATCGTGGACCGGGCGAAGAAGTCGGCGATCAAGGACTTCCTCGACCACGGCGCCAAGGGCCTGCGCATCTCCCACCTGCTCGGCGCCTGCGTCGACGAGTTCAAGGAGAACGAGGACCTGCCCAACACCACCAACCCGGACGACTGGGCCCGGATCTCCGGCAAGAAGGGCGAGCGGATCGTGTTCATCCGCACCCTGGTGTCCGGCAAGAAGGGCGCGGAGAGCGGCAGGTCGATCGACACCGTCGCCAACACCGGGCAGTACCTGTAGTCACACTGGCGTACGGGGCGCGACACACCTGTCGCGCCCCGTCCCGACTCGGGGAGAAACCGTGGTCGAAGCTGGAGCCTTCCGCCGCCGCGCGCGCCTAAGCTGGTGGTCATGAGCGAGCTTGCGAGCGAATCTATGGGCACTGCGCTCATGCGCGCGTTCCTCCGGCCGACCGAGGAGGCGAGGGCATGAGCGAGCTTGCGAGCGAATCTATGGGCACTGCGCTCATGCGCGCGTTCCTCCGGCCGACCGAGGAGGCGAGGGCATGAGCGAGCTTGCGAGCGAATCTATGGGCACTGCGCTCATGCACGCGTTCCCGCAGCTGACCAGGGAGGCGAGGGCATGAGCGTACGTCGGGTCATGGGCAGTGAAACCGAATACGGCATCTCGGTGCCGGGGCATCCGAACGCTAACGCGATGCTCACCTCCTCGCAGATCGTCAACGCCTACGCGACGGCGATGCAGCGGGCGCGGCGGGCCCGCTGGGACTTCGAGGAGGAGAACCCGCTGCGCGACGCGCGCGGGTTCGACCTGGCCCGGGAGCTGGCCGACACCAGCCAGCTGACCGACGAGGACTCGGGCCTGGCCAACGTCATCCTGACCAACGGCGCCCGGCTCTACGTCGACCACGCCCACCCCGAGTACTCCACGCCCGAGGTCACCAACCCCCGCGACATCGTGATCTGGGACAAGGCCGGCGAGCTGATCATGGCCGCGGCCGCCCGGTTCGCCGCGCTGGTGCCCGGCGCGCTGCCGATCAACCTGTACAAGAACAACACCGACAACAAGGGCGCCTCGTACGGCTCGCACGAGAACTACCTGGTCTCCCGCTCCACCCCGTTCGCCGACATCGTCCGGCACCTGACCCCCTTCTTCGTCACCCGGCAGGTGTTCGCCGGCTCCGGGCGGGTGGGCATCGGCCAGGACGGGCGCTCGCACGGCTTCCAGATCTCCCAGCGGGCCGACTTCTTCGAGGTCGAGGTCGGGCTCGAGACCACGCTCAAGCGCCCGATCATCAACACCCGGGACGAGCCGCACGCCGACCCGGAGAAGCACCGCCGGCTGCACGTGATCATCGGCGACGCCAACCTCGCCGAGATCTCCATCTTCCTGAAGATGGGCACCACCTCGCTGGTGCTGGCGATGATCGAGGACCGCTTCATCGGCGCCGACTTCACCGTGGACCAGCCGGTGCGCACGCTGCACGAGGTCTCCCACGACCCGTCCCTCAAGCACCTGGTCAAGCTGCGCTCCGGGCGCAAGCTGACCGCGGTCCAGCTCCAGATGGAGTATTTCGAGCAGGCCCGCAAGTACGTCGAGGACCGCTACGGCGCGGACGTGGACCCGGTCACCCAGGAGGTCCTTGACCGCTGGGAGTCGGTGCTCACCCGGCTGGAGGCCGACCCGATGCTGCTGCGCCGGGAGCTGGACTGGGTGGCCAAGCTCGAGCTGCTCGAGGGCTACCGCACCCGGGACAAGCTGGGCTGGGAGGACGCCCGGCTGCACCTGGTGGACCTGCAGTACTCCGACGTGCGCCCGGACAAGGGCCTCTACCAGCGGCTGGCCGCCCGCGGCCGGTTCGACCGGCTGGTCACCGACGAGGAGGTGCGCACCGCGGTGGACCTGCCGCCGGAGGACACCCGCGCCTACTTCCGCGGCCGCTGCCTGGACAAGTACGCCGACTCGGTGGCCGCGGCCTCCTGGGACTCGGTGATCTTCGACCTGCCCGAGCGCGAGTCGCTCCAGCGCATCCCCACCCTCGACCCGCTGCGCGGCACGAAGCAGCACGTCGAGGGGCTGATCGACCGCTGCCGCACGGCCAGCGACCTGGTCCGCGAGCTCACCGGCGGCAGCTAGCGCGCCGCGTCCCGCCCGGCCCCCGCCCCTGCCGCGGGGGCCGCGGCCTCGGCGGCCGCGCCGCGGCGGACATCACGATTGCGCGGTGGAGGCGGGGCGCCAGCCTCCGAACGTGTGAACGCGCCCCGCGGGGGGCAGGGATGATCCAAGAGCGCTTCGGTGAAACCGCGAGGCCCGTGTCGGCGGATCGGCGTAGGGTCGTGGTCAGGTGAAGCGCATTCGGGTGCGGAACTGGAGCCATGGTTCGAGAGAGGTGGGTGGTCCGGATGGCGGCCAAGGACACGGGCGGGCAGGAACGCGCCTCCCGGCAGAGCGAGGAGCTCGAGGAAGAGGTCGTCGAGCAGTCCAGCGACCTGAAGGAGCGTCAGGCCAAGCTGTCCGAGGACGTCGAGGACGTCCTGGACGAGATCGACGAGGTCCTCGAGACCGACGCCGAGTCCTTCGTCAGGAGCTTTGTGCAAAAGGGCGGCCAGTAAGGTCTGACGCCGGCTCAGCCGGGGGCAGACGCCTGATCCGCCCGCGCGGCGGCCGGATCACGCCCGGCGGCCTGCGCGGCCGGTAAGGTTCGAGGTCGATCCATGCTTTGCGAGACGACGAGGAGAGGGAACGCGTGGGAACCCAAGGGACGGGACGGCTCGGTGGTCAGGGCGGCTTCGCCGGCGACCTCGGACTGATGCGGGCCGCGTTCTCCGGCTCGGGGAGCTCGTTCACCGAGTTCCTCGCCGCGTACAACCCGGAGTACCTGCCCGGGCGCCGGGCGGCCGCGCTCGGCGCGAACGGCGGCGGCCCGCTGCCCTTCGAGGCCCCGCACGGCACCACCATCGTGACGCTGACCTTCCCGGGCGGAGTGGTCATGGCCGGCGACCGGCGGGCCACGGCCGGCAACGTGATCGCCTCCCGGGAGATCGAGAAGGTCTTCCCGGCGGACGAGTTCTCCTGCGTGGGCATCGCCGGCACCGCGGGCCTCGCGGTGGAGATGGTGCGCCTCTTCCAGGTCGAACTGGAGCACTACGAGAAGATCGAGGGCATCACCCTCTCCCTGGACGGCAAGGCGAACCGGCTGGCCACCATGATCCGGGGCAACCTGGGCCTGGCCATGCAGGGCCTGGCGGTGGTCCCGCTCTTCGCCGGCTACGACCTGGAGAGCGGCGAGGGCCGGATCTTCAGCTACGACCCGGTCGGCGGCCAGTACGAGGAGCACGGCTTCCACTGCGTGGGCTCCGGCTCGGTCTACGCCCGCGGCGCGCTCAAGAAGCTCTACCGCGACGACTTCGACGCGACCGGCGCGGTCACCGCGGCGATCCAGGCCCTCTACGACGCGGCCGACGACGACTCGGCCACCGGCGGCCCGGACCTCACCCGCCGGATCTACCCGGTGGTCGGCGTGGTCACCGAGGACGGCTACCGCCGCCTGCCCCAGTCCGAGCTGGCCGAACTGGTGCAAGAGGTCGTCGACGCCCGGCACCGGCGGCCCGACGGCCCCAACGCCCCGCTGCGCTGACGGCACCCGCCCACTCCCGACGAGAAGACGACTGACGAGGACTAAGACAACGTGACGACGCCGTTCTACGTCTCGCCCGAACAGCTGATGAAGGACCGGGCGGACTTCGTGCGCAAGAACATCGCGCGCGGTGGCTCCGCGGCGGTGCTGAACTACGACGGCGGCATCCTGTTCGTCGCGGAGAACCGCTCCCGGGTGCTGCACAAGGTCAGCGAGATCTACGACCGGATCGGCTTCGCCGCCGCGGGCAAGTACAACGAGTTCGAGAACCTGCGGCAGGCCGGGGTGCGCCTGGCCGACAGCCGCGGCTACCTCTACGACCGGCGCGACGTGACCGCCCTCGGCCTGGCCAACGCCTACGCCCAGCTGCTCGGCAACATCTTCTCCGAGTCCGGTGCCAAGCCGTACGAGGCCGAACTGGTCATCGCCGAGGTGGGCGACCGGCCCGAGCAGGACCAGATCTACCGGATCCCCTACGACGGCTCCGTCGTGGACGCGCACGGCTTCGTGGTCATCGGCGGGGCGGCCGAGGCCGTCTCCGCGGTGCTCGAGGAGACCTACCGGGAGACCCCGGGCCTCGGCGAGGCGCTGCGGATCGCGGTGGCGGCGCTCGGCCGCGACGGCAGCGAGACCCGGGAGCTGAGCCCGGCCCAGCTCGAGGTCGCCGTGCTCGACCGCGACCGCACCCAGCCGCGCAAGTTCCGCCGCCTGCTCGGCGCGCAGCTCGCCGCGCTGCTCGAGGGCGAGCCGGGCGCGGACGCGGCGGCGCTGGCGGAGAACGGCGCCTCGGCCGACGCGTCCGCGGCCGAACAGGACGAGCCGGGCGCGGACTCCGCGCCGGCCGGCTCCGCCGAGGGCGCGGAACTCGACACCAACGCACTGATCGACGAGGCCCTCGACGAGGACAGCGGCGAGGACAACGGCGACAACTAGCGTCATCTACCCCAGGAGGGGCCTGATGGACCGTAGGATCTTCGGACTCGAGAACGAATACGGCGTCACCTGCACCTTCCGCGGCCAGCGGCGGCTGAGCCCGGACGAGGTCGCGCGCTACCTGTTCCGGCGGGTGGTCTCCTGGGGGCGCTCCTCGAACGTCTTCCTGCGCAACGGCGCCCGGCTCTACCTGGACGTCGGCTCGCACCCGGAGTACGCGACGCCGGAGTGCGACTCGATCGAAGAGCTCGTCGTGCACGACAAGGCCGGCGAGCGGATCCTCGAGGGCCTGCTGCACGACGCCGAGCGGCGGCTGCACGAGGAGGGCATCGCCGGAGACGTCTACCTGTTCAAGAACAACACCGACTCGGCCGGCAACTCCTACGGCTGCCACGAGAACTACCTGGTGACCCGGCACGGGGAGTTCTCCCGGCTGGCCGACGTGCTCATCCCGTTCCTGGTGACCCGTCAGCTGATCTGCGGCGCCGGCAAGGTGCTGCCCACCCCGCGCGGCGCGGTCTACTGCGTGAGCCAGCGGGCCGAGCACATCTGGGAGGGCGTCTCCTCGGCGACCACCCGCTCCCGCCCGATCATCAACACCCGGGACGAGCCGCACGCCGACGCCGAGCGCTACCGCCGGCTGCACGTGATCGTGGGCGACTCCAACATGAGCGAGACCACGATGCTGCTCAAGGTCGGCGCGACCGACCTGGTGCTGCGGATGGTCGAGGTCGGCCTGGTGATGCGGGACCTGACGCTGGAGAACCCGATCCGGGCCATCCGCGAGGTCAGCCACGACCTGACCGGCCGCAAGAAGCTGCGCCTGGCCAACGGCCGCGAGGCCACCGCGCTGGAGATCCAGCGCGAGTACCTGGCCAAGGCGGTGGACTTCGCCGACCGCCGGGACCTGCGCACCGGCACGGTGGCCCGGGTGCTGGACCTGTGGGAGCGCACCCTGGACGCGATCGAGCAGCAGGACCTGGCGAAGATGGAGCGCGAGATCGACTGGGCGATCAAGTACCGGCTGATCCAGCGCTACCAGGAGAAGTACGACCTGCCGATCGCGCACCCGCGCATCGCCCAGCTCGACCTCGCCTACCACGACATCAGCCGCAAGCGCGGCCTGTACTACCTGCTCGAGCGCCGCGGCCTGGTCGACCGCACCGCGCGGGACCTGGACATCTTCCGGGCCAAGTCGGTGCCGCCGCAGAACACCCGGGCCCGGCTGCGCGGGGAGTTCATCAAGCGGGCGCAGGAGCAGCGCCGCGACTTCACCGTGGACTGGGTGCACCTGAAGCTCAACGACCAGGCGCAGCGCACGGTGCTGTGCAAGGACCCGTTCCGGGCCGTGGACGAAAGGGTGGATAAGCTCATCGCGTCCATGTAGGCGCGCGTCGTTGGGTAGTCTGTGCGCGTGCTGCTACTCGGAGTGAGTCTTCGCCACCGTCGCCGACCGCCGCACCGGCTCCTCGCCGCGTTGGCGGCGCTCGGCCTGGCGGCGGGCGCGGCGGCGTGCGGCGCGGGCTCGGCCCAGGCGGTGCTGCCCGCCGTCTCCGGGGCCGTGGGCGAGCAGGCCGCGATCACCATCCCGGCGCATCAGAGCCCGCCGACCCGGGTGGAGTCCACCGTCCTGGTCCAGGGCGGCGGCTCCCCGCTCGCGGCGGGCGACGCGGTGGTGGTCGACTACACCCTGATGGACTGGACCGGCGGGAAGCTGATCGGCAGCACCTACGGCACCGGCGGCAGCCCGGACAAGACGCAGGAGTTCGTGCTCGGGGCCACTTCGGCCCTCGGCTCCTGGAACCAGGCCCTGCCGGGCGTGAAGGTGGGCAGCCGGGTGGAGGTCGTCACCCCGCCCGACGGGGCCTTCGGCACCGGCGGCGCGACCGCGTACGGCATCAAGGGCACGGACGACCTCGTGTACGTGCTCGACATCGTCGGCGGCTACCCGGCGAACGCCGACATCACCGGTATCCAGCCGACGCAGAAGGACGCCGACCTGCCCAGGGTCGCCGGCGACCCTGGCAGCGGCGCCGTATCGGTCGCGCTCCCACGGGGCGAGCGGGCCCCGGCCACGCTGACCAGCAGTGTCCTGATCCACGGCAGCGGCGCCGTGCTCACCTCGGACCAGCGGCTGATGGTGCAGTACACCGGAGTCGACTGGAACACCGGCAAGCAGTTCGACTCGTCGTTCGGCCGAGGCATCGCCAGCTTCGTCTTCGGCAGCGACTCGGTGATCTCGGGCTGGAACAAGGGCTTGGCCGGCGCGCACGTCGGCGACAGGGTCCTGCTGGTCCTCCCCGCCGCCGACGCCTACGGCGCCAAGGGCGTCGCCTCGGCCGGCATCCACGGCGGCGACACGCTCGTCTTCGTCATCGATATCGTCGACGCCCTCGGCTGACCCTCGGCTTCACCGCCTAGCTGAAGAGCACCGAACGCAGCTTCAGCCGTTCGCTGCCGTGTCCGGTCAGGGGCCGAAGGCTGAAGTAATCGCCCTGGCAATCGGGTTCGCTGAAGACGACGGCGGTCGCGTTGGTGGCATTGCGCGGCGTGTCCGCCGGCATGGAGCTGTCGGGGTCGGCGACTTCCGGCAGAGTGATGCATTCCCGGCTCGGCGGGTTGTCGAGGGTGCTTTCCTGGATGACGCCGTAGGAATCGACGAACCGATAGGTGAAGCCGCCGGTCGCCGCGTCGGCGACGGCGGGTACGGCGAGAACGAGCATTCCGGTGCCGAGGAGCACGGCGAAGGACTTGCGTAGTCGCACGGAGGTTTCTCCCATTCGCTGAGTGAAGATCGAATGAGTCTTATCAGCACCTTTCGGCCGCCTTCCGCTCGACGCGCCAGGTTCGGCTAACGCCGCCCGGAAGGCGTATCACCGTTAATCCGGTGCGATCCGCGGCCGGGACCGGCAGAATCCCGTCATGGCTGAGATGATCCACTGGCCCCTGGCATCACTCGAACTGGCGACCCCGAGACTTCGGCTGCGGGTGCCTTCGGCCCCGGAGCTCGACGCGCTCGCCGGTCTCGCGGCCGGCGGCGTGCACGACGCGGCCGTCCAGCCGTTCACCGTCGCTTGGACCGACGCCGAGCCGCAAGTGGTCGCTCGACGCGTGCTGAAATACGCCTGGGGCACCTGGGCGGGCTGGGAGCCGGAGGGTTGGTCGCTCTGGCTGGCCGTCGTCCACGACGGCGCCGTCATCGGCTCGCAGGAGGTCTCCGCCCGCGACTTCGCGGTACGCCGCGAGGTCACCACGGGCTCATGGCTGGGCAAGGACTTCCACGGGAAGGGCTTCGGCACCGAGATGCGCGCCGCGGTCCTGCATCTGGCCTTCGCCGGCCTCGGCGCCCGCCACGCCACCTCCGGCGCCTACGTCCACAACGCCGCGTCCCTCGGCGTCTCCCGCAAGCTCGGCTACCGCGACGACGGCGTCGAGCACCACAGCGTCCGCGGCGCCGACGCGACCCTGCAGCGGCTGCGGCTCACGCGCGCGGACTGGGAAGCGCGCCGCTCCACCGAGGTCCGCGTCGCAGGCCTCGAACCGTGCCTGCCCATGTTCGGCCTCTGACCGCGAGGCGTGCTTCCCCCGTGCCGGCCCCGGGCGCGCAACGCAGCGCGGCGCCCGGGGCCTCAGCGAGCGCGTTCAGTTGACGCCCAGCAGGTCGACGACGAAGATCAGCGTCTCGCCGGCCTTGATGGCGGGGGTGGGGCTCTGGTTGCCGTACGCGAGGTGCGCGGGGATGGTCAGCCGACGGCGGCCGCCGACCTTCATGCCGGCGACGCCCTGGTCCCAGCCCTTGATGACGCGGCCGGCGCCGAGGGGGAACTGGAAGCCCGCGTCGCCGCGGTTCCAGGAGGCGTCGAACTCCTCGCCGGTGGAGAAGGCCACGCCCACGTAGTGCACGGTGACCTGGTGGCCGGACTTGGCCTCCTCGCCCTGGCCTTCCCAGAGGTCGACGATCTCGAGGTCCTGCGGGGGGTTGCCCTCGGGGAAGTCGACCTCGGGCTTCTCAAGCGGCAGTGCCATGCTTTCGTGATCCTCTCGTTATCCGTTGACCGGGTCAGCCTAGCGGGTCGCGGTGGCGGCCAGGCGACCGGCGCAGGCGGCGGCGAGGAAGTTGGCGCGATCCTGATCCAGGCCGCGGCCCATGGTCGTCAGCGGCACGGGGCTGGCGGCCAGAGCCTCGTCCAGGCCCTCGGCCGGCACCGCGGCGAGGCCGTGCCGGGCTTCGAGCGGCGCGGCCTGGGCGCGGACCCGGGCCCAGAACGCTCCGGGTTCATCCGGAAGAGCGAGCCGGGCGCGCGCCAGGGCGACCCGGCCGTACGCGGTGAGGCTGTGGTGGCTCAGGCCTCGATGACGCTCGCGCGGGTCCGCCTCGGAGACCCGCAGCACGCCGATCGGGTCGGCGCCGAGGGTCGCGGCGGCGTTCACCGCCTCGCCGCAGGCGACGCCGGAGAACCCCCACTTCGTGCCGGTGCCGAGGTTGCCCGGACCCTGGCAGACCACGGCGATCTCGGCGCCGAGCACCCGCTGCGCGGCGAGCAGGCCGGTGTGCAGGGTGACCGCCTCGAGGTCGCCGCCGAACGCCTGGCCCACCGTGACCGAGCCGCACAGCCACCCGGCCTCGCGCAGGCCGGCCACGGTGCGGGAGAACCAGAGCGGGAGCGCGCCGCCGTCCGTCATCACGTACGCGACGCGGGTGCCGGGGCGGTCGTGCTGGATCGCGGCGCAGACCGCGGGCAGGGCGGAGTGCAGGTCGGCGGCCACCACCGGCATCCCGGCCAGGTCGTCCGCCTCGCGCAGCAGCTCGTGGTGCGGCGAGTCCTGCTCGTCCACGCCCGCGACCACAGCCTGCAGCGGGGTGTAGCGGGCCTTGACCAGGTGGCCGCCCGCCCGGCCGCTTTGGGGTACCGACATCTTGCCGGTATCCTGAGCGGTGCGATGATCTGCGGACGGCTGGACCGGCAGGCGGTCGGGCAGGGCCACGACCAGGGCGTACCCACCCGTACCCAAACCGAGGGCCTGTGCGTTCCCGTTGAGCAGCACCCGGTCGCCGACCTCGGGCTCCCCCACCAGCGCGGGGTAGGCCAGAGCGCGGCGGTCCTCGCCGCCGCAGCGCACGATCAGCTCCTGCGCTCCCGGCCAGCTTCGGCCGCGCTGCGTCACGGTGCCTTCGAGCCAGCCGATCACGCGCCTACGGTAGCGGAAGACCGTGCGAAACCACGCCGGAAACAGGTAGCGTCGGTCGAGCACATGCCGGGAGTGGAGGGAAGGCGGCACTGATGGCGGCGACGAAGTCCGAACGCCTGGTCAACCTGGTGATCTGCCTGCTCGCGAGCCGGACCTTCGTGACGAAGGAACGGCTGCGGCGCGTGCTCGAGCCGTACCGCAACTGTCCCACCGACGAGGCCTTCGAGCGGATGTTCGAGCGGGACAAGGAGGAGCTGCGCGAGCTCGGCGTGCCGCTCGAGGTCGGCTCCACCGACGCCTACTTCGACGACGAGGTCGGCTACCGGATCGCGCCCGGCGAGTACGCGCTGCCCGAGCTCGCCCTGGAGCCGGAGGAGGCGCAGGCCCTCGGTGCGGCCGCCCGGTTCTGGCAGCAGGCCACGCTCGCGCAGGCCGCGTCCTCCGCGCTGCTCAAGCTCAAGGCCGCCGGGGTCGAGGTCGGACCGGTCTCCCCGGTGGGCATCGAACCCCGGGTGCGGGCCGAGGCGCCGGCCTTCGAACCGCTGCTCGAAGCGGTCTACGAGCGGCAGGTGGTCCGCTTCTCCTACCGCCGCGGGGACGGCGAGGTGCGCTCGCGCGAGGTGGAGCCGTGGACGATCGACTCCTGGCGCGGCCGCTGGTACCTGGCCGGGTACGACCTCGGCCGGGAGGACGAGCGGATCTTCCGGCTCGACCGGATCTCCGGTCCCGTGCTGCTGACCGGGCGGGTCCCGGCGCACCCGATGCCCGACCAGCTCGACGTGCGCGCCCGGGTGGCCGCCTTCGCCCGGCGCCCGGAGGCCGACCTCGGCACGGCCACGCTGCGGGTGCGCTCCGGCACCTGCTTCCCGCTGCGGCGGGCCGCGAGCGCGATCGAGCCGTCCGACGAGGGCTGGGACGTGCTGGTGCTGGCCTACCGGGACGGCTTCGAGGGCTACGTGGCGGAGTTCGGCGCGGACGTGGTGGTTCTCGACCCGCCGCGGCTGCGCGACGCGGTCATCCGCAACCTGCGGGCGCTGTCCGGCCAGGGCACGGTGCCGGGGCCGCGGGCGGGCGGGCAGGACGAGGCGGACCTGCGGATGGAATGGGAGACGGCTTCGTGAGCACGGCGGTGGAGCAGGTCGAGCGGCTGCTGAACCTGGTGCCCTATCTGCGCAGCCACCCCGGGGTCACGGTGGCCGAGGTGGCCCGGGAGTTCGGGGTCAGCCAGCGGCAGATCGCCAAGGACCTCAACGTGCTGTGGTTCTGCGGGACGCCCGGCGGGTTCTCCGACGACCTGATGGAGCCGCACGTCGGCGAGGGCGGCGCGATCCACCTGGACAACGCGGCCGAGGCGATCACCCGGCCGCTGCGCCTGTCCACCCGGGAGGCGGTGGCGCTGCTGGTGGCGCTGCGGGCGATGGCCGCGGTGCCGGGTCTGGCCGACCGGGTCGCGCTGGAGCGGGTGCTGGCGAAGCTGGAGGCGGCGGTGGGGCAGTCGGCCGCGGACACGGCCGAGCGGCTCTCGGTCGCCTTCGAGGCGCGCGACGTCGTGCTCGAGGCGGCCACCCGGGCCCAGACGAGCGGGCGGGCGCTGCGGCTGCGCTACTACGTGCCCTCGCGCGACGAGGTGACCGAGCGGACCGTGGACCCGATCCGGATCTCCATGCTCACCGGCCGGGCCTACCTGGACGCCTGGTGCCGCACCTCCGCGGACCGCCGGATGTTCCGGCTGGACCGGGTGGTGGGGATCGAGGTGCTCGAGGAGCCGGCGGTGGTGCCCGAGCACGCCGCCAACGCGCCCGAGGCGGAGCACTCCGCACTGCGGGTGGACGCGCAGGACCCGCTGATCGAGCTCGAACTCGCGCCGGGGGCGCGGTGGGTGCCGGAGTACTACCCGTGCGAGAGCGTGACCGACCTGCCCGGCGGCGGGGTGCGGGTGGCGCTGCGGGCACCGGACCAGGACCGGATACGGCGCCTGGTGCTGCGCCTGGGCGAGAGCGCCCGGGTGCTCGGCCCGGCCGGCTTCGCCGCGGCCGTGCAGGGGACCGCCGCGGCCGCCCTGGCGGGGTACGGATTCTGATATCGAAGGGCATCTGACCTGGGGCGATACGCCTCGGGCGGATTCTCGCGACCGAGATCGATTACAGGTTGCCGAATATTACAGGATTTCAGATTTCTCTGAAGAATTCAAGGTAGTTTGCTGACTGTTCGTCGGCTGTTCGTCTGCGCGTCACTTTGACTGGCTGTACTTCGGGTGTGCCAGAGAGCGTCGCCCCGTCCCTCGGGGTATCCCAGAGCCCGCAGAACCCCGCCCAGAGCGGCGGGCGGATCCGTCCGCGCGGAGGGCCGCGCGACTTCCGCCGAACCTGGTGGGGCTACCTCTTCGTGCTGCCCGCGCTGGCGATCTTCGGGGTGTGGACGATCTTCCCGACGATCTACACGTTCTACATCTCGCTGTGGCACTGGAACCAGTACGACATCGCGCTCTCGAAGTACGTCGGGCTGGCCAACTACCGCCAGCTCTTCCAGCAGGGCGACCCCTCGTTCCTCGCCGCGTTCGGCCACTCGCTGTACTTCACCGCCGGCATGGTGGTCGGCGGGACGGCGTTCGCGCTGGCCTTCGCCCTGCTGGTGCAGCGCGGCGGCCGGCTGCTGGCCCTGTCCCGGCTCGGGCTCTACCTGCCGCACGCCACGCCGCTGATCGCGAGCTCCCTGGTCTGGGGCATGATCTTCGACCCGCGGTTCGGCCTGCTCAACTACGCGCTGGACAAGGCGCACCTGCCCACTTCGCAGTGGCTCTACAGCCCGGGCTCGTCCATGCCGGCCCTGATCGTCTACAGCCTCTGGCACGAGCTGGGGTTCCTCACCCTCGTGTTCATCGGCGGGCTCGCGGTGATCTCGGAGGAGTTCGGCGAGGCGGCGCGGGTGGACGGCTGCGGCCCCTGGCGCGAGTTCTGGTACATCACCTGGCCGCAGCTGCGGCCGGTGACCACGTTCGTGGTGCTGATCACCACGATCGGGTCGCTGCAGGCCTTCACCCAGTTCTACCAACTGCGCGGGGCCGGCAGCTCGACCGTCACGCTCAGCCTGCTGATCTTCCTGAACGCCGCCGGCCAGGCCCCCGCGCTGGGCTACGCCGCGGCGGCCGCGGTGGTGCTCTTCGCCGTCACGGTCCTGTTCTCACTCGTCCGGCGGCGCACATCCGTCGGAGGCACAGGGGCCGCGTGACCCCTCCGGTCCGCAATGGAGCGACCGCATCCCCACTCCCACCCTTGAAGAAGGAGAACGCGCTCATCATGCGAATCCCAGCCATACTCGCCGGTGCCCGGTCCCGCCGGGCCGCCGGGGCTGCCCTCATCGCGGCCTTCGGCCTGGCGGCCTCCGCCTGCGCCGGCGGCGGATCGACCGCGGCTACCGCGGGCTCGTCCAGCTCGAGCTCGCCGCTGCCGACCGTGTCCGGCCCGGTCACCATCACCTTCCAGGAGGTGTACGGCACCAAGTCGCAGCTGGCCACCCTCACCAAGGTGGTGGACGCCTTCGAGAAGCAGAACCCGAACATCACGGTCCAGCTGCAGGCCTCGTCTAACTACACGGCGCTGTTCGAGAAGGAGGACGCCGAGGTGGCCGCGGGCAGCACCCCGACCATCGGCATGGCCTACGAGAGCTACGCGCAGAGCTGGGCCACCGCCCAGAAGATCGTGCCGATCAAGGACCTGGCCGGGAGCAACAGCCCGGCCGAGCTGTCCACCTTCTACACCGGCGTGCAGAACGACCTGAAGCTCTCCGACGGCAACCTGTGGATGTGGCCGTTGGGCAAGTCGCTGCAGCTGCAGGCGATCAACCAGACCCAGTTCACCGCGGCCGGCATCACCTCGGCGCCCACCACCTGGGACGAGTGGGCCTCGGACCTGGAGAAGGTGGCGGCCAAGGAGAAGACCTCGAACGCGAAGTTCGCCGGCATCACCCTCTACCCGCAGGGCAGCGGCGAGACCCTGTTCGAGGAGATCGCGGCCACCTACGGCGGGCAGCTCTACACCGCCGGCGGCACCCCGCAGTTCACCTCGGCCGACGCGGTCAAGGCGCTGAAGTTCCTGCAGACCGAGAAGGCCAACGGCGCGGTCGCGGTCGGCGGCTCGACCACCGACCTCTACCCCGGCGAGGACGCGCTGACCGGCGGCAGCGGCGCCGAGGACATCACCTCGTCGGCCGGCGTCACCTACGAGGCGGCGCCCAAGGGCGACACCCTCGAGTTCGCCGCGTTGCCGGGCGACTCGATGATGGCCGGTGCGAACCTGGTGGTCTACTCGACCGCGACGCCGCAGCAGCGCGCTGCGGCCTGGGAGCTGCTGCAGTACCTGGCCGGCCCGTCCGCCCAGGCCACCTGGGCCGAGGGCATCGGCTACTACCCGGTGACCGCGCAGGCGCTGTCCTCGATGGACGCGAGCTACCTGGCCGCCAACCCGTGGATCCAGCAGACCATCGGCAACCTGAACACCGCGTTCGTCGACCCGCCGTTCGGCTGGGCGACCGCCTGCCAGCTCGATCTGCAGACCGCCGTCTCCTCGGCGCTGAGCGGCTCCGACGCCGCCTCCGCCCTGCAGACCGCGCAGAGTGACTGCGCGTCCAAGAAGAGCGCAGAGAGCTGAGGATGACCCTCCCGCTCAGCGCGCGCGTGCCGTCCCGGGGCCACAAGCCCCGGGGCGGCGCGCCGCACCGCGCTTCCGGCGAGCCGGTCGGGTCCTGGCGCGGCTGGTCCTGGACCCGCCGCCTGGTCGCGCTGTTGCTCGCCCTGCTGTTCCTGGTGCCGTTCTACTGGGTGTTCGTCATCTCGGTGCAGCAGGGCACCTCGATCTCCAGCTGGCCGCTGAACCTGGTGCCGCAGTGGCACTGGCAGAACTACGCCCGCGCCTGGGACCTGGCGGCCTGGCCGCGCTACTTCGCCAACACCGTGTTCATCGCGGCCTGCACCGTGCTGCTGTGCCTGGTCACCTCGGTGCTGGCCGGCTTCGCCTTCGGCGTGCTGCGCTTCCCCGGGCGCAAGGTGCTGATGGCGGTGATCCTCTCGGTGCTGATGGTCCCGACCGTCACCCTGATCGTCCCGGACTACGTCGTCGCCGGCCAGCTGCACCTGCTCAACACCTACTGGGTGCAGATCCTCCCGTTCGGCTCCAGCGTGTTCGGGATCTTCCTGGTGCGCCAGTTCTTCCTGACCATGCCGCAGGAGATCATGGAGGCGGCGACCGTGGACGGGGCCGGGCGGCTGCGCATCCTGTGGCACATCGGCATCCCGGCGGTGCGCCCGGCGCTGCTGCTGATCGGCATCAACGTGTTCGTGGCCTCCTGGAACGCGTTCCTGTGGCCGCAGGTCATGGTCAACGACCCGAACCTGCAGCCGATCGAGGTAGGCCTGTCCGCGTTCACCACCGACAACGGCACGGACTGGTCCGCCATGAGCGCCGCCGTCTGTTTCACCACCGTCCCGATCATGCTGGTGTTCCTGCTGCTGCAACGGCAGTTCATCCGCGGCGCGATGACCGCCGCGGGCTCCGTGAAGTAGCCCCGGCTCACCGGCTCGAGGAAATGTGCGTCCACACGAATGAACGACCACACCGATAACCTGCTCCTGGTCCTCGACTTCGACGGCACCGTCTACCGAGGTGACGACCCCGCCCGTGCGTACGCCCGCCGGATCGCGGCGAGCCTGGAGCCGCTCGCGGCCGAGCACTACCTGGCCCTGTTCGAGCGCTACCTCGCCGAGGGCGTGGCGGCGGCCGGCTCGGCCGCGGACCCCGTCGCGGCCGCGACCCTGCGCGAGTCGGTCGACCACTGGGGCGCCGCGCACCTGCTCGCCGAGCGCGTCTTCGGCGCCTCCGCGGACGCCGTGGAGGCGGCCTTCGCCGGCGCCCGGCAGGACATGCTCGACCCGTCCTGCGAGATCGAGGTGGTCAAGCCGCTGCTCGCCACGATCGCCGACCTGCGCGGTGCCGTACGGGTCGTGCTGGCCACCAACAGCCCGCGGGAGGGTCTCAGGCCGCTGCTCGACCGGCTCGGCCTCGCAGAGGCCTTCGACGAGGTGGTGCCGGACGCGGCCAAGCCGACCGGAATGAGAAGCCTGCTGCGCCGGGAGCTCGGCGCGCTGGGCGGCGCGCGGCCCTGGCGCGCCTTCTCCCTCGGCGACCACTACCGCAACGAGATCGAGCCGGCGGTTGAGATCGGCGCCGCGACGGGATACATTGATCGGTTCGGCCGAGCCGACGGCCCCGCGACGGCCACTGCGCCCGTCGCCGAGCAGTTGCTGCCCGTGATCCACGGCTGGGTCGCCGATCCCGAGTCCGCCGTGTCCGCGGCCTGATTCGGCCACGAGTCCAGCGAGTTGAAGCGAGTGAGGAAGTAACACGGTGTCGGCGAGCGTGGAGTTCTGGGGCGGGGTCGGAGTCATCGGCTCCAGCAAGGTTCTGATCAGGGACGGGGGGCACCGGGTCCTGCTGGACCTGGGCCTGGACATCCCGAAGGACGGCGATCTGTTCCGGGCCCCGGCCGCGCCGCGGCCCGGCCGGGAGCTGGCCGACCGGCTGCGGGTCGGCGCCGCCCCGGCGATCCCGGGCCTGTTCGACCCGGGCGCGCTCGCGCCGGGCGACCGGCTGGCCGAACCGGCCGAGCCGACCGCGCTGTTCGTCACCCACCCGCACATCGACCACGTCGGGCTGGTCGGCTTCGCGCGGCCGGAGGTGCCGGTGCACGCCTCGGCCGAGACGGTCGGGCTGCTCGGCGCGCTGGCGCGGGCGGACGAGGCGCTGCCGGGCCCGCGCGTGTTCCAGGGCGCGGCGGACTGGCGCCCGGTCCCGCTCGGCGAGCCGGTGCGGGTCGGCCCGATGACGGTGGAGCGTTTCGACGTCGACCACGACGTGCCCGGCGCCAGCGCCTACCGCGTGGTCACCAGCGACGGGGTGCTCGCCTTCACCGGCGACTTCCGCTTCCACGGCTACCACCCGGAGCGGTCCTGGGGCTTCGCCGAGGCCGTGGCCGGCGCCGACGTGCTGGTCACCGAGGGCACCACGCTCAGCTGGGAGGAGTTCCACCCGCTGCGCACCGAGGCGGACGTGAACGCCCTGTTCGAGGCCGAGCTCGCGGGCAACGCCGACCTGGTGATGCTCTCGGTCTACCCCAGGGACCTGGACCGGGTGCGCGCGTTCACCGCGATCGCCGCGGCGGCCGGGCGCCGGATCGTGTGGCCCGAGCGCATCGCGGCGTTCCTGGCCGCCGCCGGGGTCGAGGACGCGCCCAGCACGGCGCAGGTGGGCCTGGCCGAGATCCAGGCCGCGCCGGGCTCCTATGTCCTGCAGCTCGACCCGAACGACCTGCCCGGGATGCTGGACCTACCGTTCGGGCCGGGCAGCGTCTTCGTGCACGCGAACGGCGAGCCGCTCGGCCCGTTCGAGCCGCGCTGGCAGCTGTTCGTGGACTGGCTGGCCCGGCTCGGCCTGCCGCTGCGCCGGATCGGCTGCTCCGGCCACGCCTACCAGGACGACCTGCACGAGTTCGTCCGGACCATCAACCCCAAGGTGCTGATCCCGATTCACACGTTCAGCCCCTACCGGGTGCACCCGACCGGCAGCACCGCGCGCCTCGTGGTGGACTACGCGCGGGCCTACGACTTCGCCGGTCGGCCGCTGTAGCCGGACCGGACCGGCCTCGAGGCGGTAGGCTCGTCCGTCGTGATGCTCTGGGTCCTTCTCTTCTCGGTCCTGGCCTTCGTGGCCCTGGTCGTGATCGGCTCCTTCGCGTTCCGGGTCTGGCGTGAAGGTCTCGCGCTCAGCCGGCAGCTCGCAACGAGCGGGAAGCTGCTCGGCGAGCAGGTCACGCCGCTGACCGAGGCGCTCGAGCGGCTCGGCTCGGAATCGTCACCCCGTCGCCGTTGACAAAGGCTCTCGATCGCTGGGAAGTTGAGAGCGCCAAGTGGAGTGCCAGGTCGGACCCCCGCCGGACCGGACCGAAGTCGAGTGAGGAAGCGCAACCGATGCTGCTGCGTACCGAGTCTCTCTTCCTGATCGTCGTGGTGGGCCTGCTGCTCTACGGCTGGAAGCGGCTGCCCGGGGCGATGCGTGATCTGGGCCGAGCGCGCCGTATCCTCAAGTCCGAGGCGCAGGCGCTGCGCGACGACGTTCCGCTGCCCAAGCGGCGCGTGGTCGAGGCCCGGCCCGAGGATGTTGTAGCCCGACGCGACGGACAGGCAGGCACGTAAACGTGGCAGGCAAGGCTGGGCGCTCGGCGGACGACGCCGCGCGGATGCCGCTCGGCGAGCACATCCGGGAACTGCGCAACCGGCTGATGAAGGCCGCCCTCGCCATCCTCTTGGGCGCGGTCATCGGCTTCGTCTTCCGCAGCCACATCCTGCACACGCTCGAGAACCCGGTGTGCAACATCCAGGGGCTCTCCGGCGTGGGCCGGAAGAACGCCGAGTGCCCGGACGGCGCGCTGGTCTTCAGCGGCGCCACCGCGCAGGTGAACCTGTCCTTCAAGATCGCTATGTACTGCGGCGTGGTGATCGGCAGCCCGGTCTGGCTCTACCAGGTCTGGGCGTTCCTCGCGCCGGGCCTGTACAAGAAGGAGAAGAAGTACAGCCTCGCCTTCATCGGCGCCGCGGTGCCGCTGTTCGTCGGCGGCGTGGTGGTCTGCTACTTCCTCTTCCCGGTCATCATGAAGGTGCTACTGACCTTCCTGAACGGCGCCGGCGCCTCGACCATGCTCGACGCCAGCCAGTACATGACCTTCTGTCTGCAGATGATGACGGTCTTCGGCGTCGCCTTCGTCCTGCCGCTGGTGCTGGTGCTGTTCAACTTCATCGGCATCCTCAGCTCCAAGGCGATGCGCAAGCACTGGCGCATCATCGTGCTGGCGATCTTCGTCTTCGGCGCGGTGGCGGTGCCCACCGGCGACCCGTTCGGCATGAGCGCGCTCGCCCTCCCGATCTGTGTGCTCTACTTCGCCGCGGTGGGCGTCTCCGAGATCAACGACCGGCGCCGGGCCCGCAAGCGCGCGTCCATGCCGGGCGCGAACCTCTCGCCGGACGAGGCCACCGATCTGGACCTCTCGCCGGCCCCGATCGAGCAGGCCGAGTCGCTCGAGGACATCCTGTAGTACTACATCACCGCAGGTAGCTGGCCGGATGCCGCCGGTATCGGCGGCTCGGGCCGGGTGTGAGCGCGCACCCGGCCGGGCATGTACTCAGAGCCGGTGGCGTCCGGTTCAGCCGTCGACGCCGCCGGACCAAGACTTCGGTGCGGGTCTCGAGCTGGCGGGGCGCGGGTGAGCTACGTGCGCGGGCGCGGCGGGGTGGATCAGGGTCCGGATGGCGGCCGTGGGCCGCCCGGGCGGCGCGGAAATCGATCTCCCTCTGTCGGACCGTTGCCCTAGGATGAGGTGCATGGCCTCGCCGTTCCCACAGTTCTCCGCTCTCTACCCGTTCGGGCTCGACGAGTTCCAGGTCCAGGGCTGTGCCGCGCTGGACGAGGGCCACGGGGTGCTGGTGGCGGCCCCGACCGGCGCCGGCAAGACCGTGGTGGGGGAGTACGCCGTCTTCCTCGCGCTCGAGCGCGGGCGCAAGTGCTTCTACACCACCCCTATCAAGGCCCTGTCGAACCAGAAGTACGCCGACCTGGTCAGGCGGCACGGCGCGGCCAACGTCGGCCTGCTCACCGGGGACAACTCGATCAACGGCGACGCGCCGGTGGTGGTGATGACCACCGAGGTGCTGCGCAACATGCTCTACGCCGGCTCCAGCGCCCTCGACGGCCTCGGCTTCGTGGTCATGGACGAGGTGCACTACCTGGCCGACCGCTTCCGCGGCGCGGTGTGGGAAGAGGTGATCATCCACCTGCCCGAGTCGGTGCAGCTGGTCTCCCTCTCGGCCACCGTGTCCAACGCCGAGGAGTTCGGCGAGTGGCTCGAGACCGTGCGCGGCCAGACCACGATCATCGTCTCCGAGCACCGGCCGGTCCCGCTCTGGCAGCACGTGCTGGCCGGCGGCCGGATCTTCGACCTCTACAACGGGGTGGACCCGGAGACCCCGGACGCCGCGCGGGTCAACCCGGAGCTGGTGCGCTTCTGCCGGATGGAGGAGCGCGCGCCCGGCAGCGGCCGGCGGGGGCGCTCGGCCGGGGTCGGCCGCGGCCGGTCCGGGCTGCCGAGCCGGGTGGACGTGGTCGAGCGGCTCGACGCCGAGGGTCTGCTGCCCGCCATCACCTTCATCTTCTCCCGCGCCGGGTGCGAGGGCGCGGTCCAGCAGTTCCTGCGCTCCAACATCCGGCTGCTCGGCCAGGACGAGCGGCTGCGGGTGCGCGCGCACGTGACCGCCCGCACCGCCGACATCCCGCGCGAGGACCTCAACGTCCTGGGCTTCCACGACTTCCTGGACGGGCTCGAGCGCGGAGTGGCCGCGCACCACGCCGGGATGCTGCCCACGTTCAAGGAGATCGTCGAGGAGCTGTTCGTCCAGGGCCTGGTCAAGGCGGTGTTCGCGACCGAGACCCTGGCGCTCGGGATCAACATGCCGGCCCGCTCGGTGGTGCTCGAGTCGCTGGTGAAGTGGAACGGGGAGGCGCACGTCGACGTCACCCCGGGCGAGTACACCCAGCTGACCGGCCGGGCCGGGCGGCGCGGCATCGACATCGAGGGCCACGCCGTGGTGCTCTACCGCCCCGGACTCGACCCGCGGGCGCTGGCCGGCCTGGCCTCGACCCGCACCTATCCGCTGCGCTCGTCCTTCAAGCCGTCCTACAACATGGCCGTGAACCTGGTCGGCCAGGTCGGCACCGCGCGCGCCCGGGCGCTGCTGGAGAGCTCGTTCGCGCAGTTCCAGGCGGACCGCGCGGTGGTCGGGCTGACCCGGCAGCTGCGCCGCAACACCGAGGCGCTCGCGGGCTACAAGGAGTCGATGACCTGCCACCTGGGCGACTTCGAGGAGTACGCCGGCCTTCGCCGGGCGCTGTCGGACCGCGAGGCCGAGCTGTCCCGGCAGAACTCCGCGTCCCGCCGGGCCGCCGCGGCCTCCGCGGTCGAGGCGCTCAAGGTGGGCGACATCATCACCGTGCCGGCCGGGCGCCGGTCCGGGCTCGCGGTGGTGCTCGACCCCGGGCTGGACACCGGCAAGGAGGGCCCGCGCCCGCTGGTGCTGACCGCCGAGCGCCAGGTGGCGCGGCTGTCCATGCTGGACTTCCCGGTGGCGGTGGAGCCGCAGGGCTGGATGCGCATCCCGAAGTCGTTCAACCCGAAGTCCCCGCAGTCGCGCCGGGACCTGGCCTCCGCACTGCGGACCAAGGCCGGGGCCGAGGGGGTCAAGCCGACCCGGCCGCGCCGGCAGCGGGCCGACGCCGCGGACGACGCGGAGATCTCCCGGCTGCGGGCTGCCCTCCGCCGCCACCCGTGCCACGGCTGCGAGGACCGGGAGAACCATGCCCGCTGGGCCGAGCGCTACTGGCGCCTGCAGCGGGAGACCGACCAGCTCGAGCGGCGGGTGCGCGGCCGCACCAACTCGATCGCCCGCACCTTCGACCGGGTCTGCTCGGTGCTCACCGTGCTCGGGTACCTGGACGGGGAGCGGGTGACCGATCCGGGCCGCCGGCTGGCCCGGATCTACTCCGAGCTGGACCTGGTGGCGGCCGAGTGCCTGCGCGAGGGCGTGTGGGACGGGCTCGGTCCGGCCGATCTGGCCTGCGCCGCCTCGCTGCTCGTCTACGAGGCCCGGATCAGCGACGACGCGCCGCCGCCGCGGGTGCCCAAGGGCCCGGCCCGGGAGGCGATCGAGCGGACCATGCGGATCTGGCTGGACACCCACTCCATCGAGGGCGACTACGACCTCGACTTCCAGCGCGAGCCGGACACCGGCTTCGCCTGGGCGGCCTACCGCTGGGCCAGCGGGCACCGGCTCGAGGACGTGCTCGACGAGGTCGGGCTGCCCGCGGGCGACTTCGTGCGCTGGTGCAAGCAGCTGATCGACCTGCTCGGCCAGATCGCCGACGCGGCCGCGGGCGACCAGGCCTCCGGGGTGCGCGAGTCCGCGCGCAGCGCGGTGGGCCTGATCCGCCGTGGCGTGGTGGCCTACACCTCGATGACCTGAGCAGCCGGAAGCACGCAGCAAGCGGCCCGAGTCCCTCACGGACTCGGGCCGTCGGCGTCATGTTCCA
Source organism: Actinospica robiniae DSM 44927 (assembly GCF_000504285.1). Lineage (NCBI taxonomy): Bacteria > Bacillati > Actinomycetota > Actinomycetes > Catenulisporales > Actinospicaceae > Actinospica > Actinospica robiniae. Next base: position 7,728,880 of record NZ_KI632511.1, read on the forward strand.
CGTGGAACATCATGCAAGAGAACGCATAATGTTCCACGTGGAACATGACGCCGGAGCATGCGCGACGCGTCAGGACTTTCGCTGGGTGGAGAAGATGCCGAAGGGCGCGCTCTGGCCGTCGTGCAGGACGGCGATGCGCGGGCCGTGCTCCATCGGGGTGTCCTCGGGGCCGTGCAGGATCCCACCGCCGAGCTGCTTGGCCTTTTCCGCGACCGCGTCCACATCGGTGACGAGGAAGAACGGGTTCCAGTGCGCGGGCATCTCGTCCGGGAAGTCGGCACCCATGTCCATCACCCCGCCGAACTGCTTGCCGTTCAGCCCGACCTGCGGGTAGGTCGGGTCGTCGGTGACCTCCCAGCCGAACACGTCCCGGTAGAACTTCAGCGCGCCGGCCCGGTCCCGGGTGGCCAGGTCGATCCAGGCGAAGGTGTTCGGCTCCTCGACCACGCCGAAGCCGGCGAACTTGCCGGCCTGCCACAGGCTGAACGCGGCGCCGGTCGGGTCGCTCAGCAGCGACCAGCGGCCGATGTCGAGCACGTCCATCGGCTCCATCCACACCTGCGCGCCGGCCTTCTTGGCCGCGGCGGTGGTGGCGTCGATGTCCTTGCTCTCGAAGGAGAGCATCCAGCGGATCGGCTGGCGCGGATCCATCAGCGGGGCGACCGCCGCGACCGGGGCGCCGTCGAGCTGGAAGGTGGTGTAGCCGCCGACCTCGGGCCGCGGGTCGGTCTCGGCGGTCCAGCCGAACAGCTGGCCGTAGAACTTCTTCGCGGCCTCCACGTCGGACGTGCTCAGCTGGGTCCAGCAGGGGGAGCCGGGGGAGATCTCGGTGACCTTCATGGCAAAGCCTCTCGTAAGCCGACTAGTTGGCCGTTATCCACCTAACCTGCGCGCCCTGGCGCCCGCCAGTCGGCGCCGGGTGGCGAATCGGAGGTTCGGCCGCTCGGTTGGCTCAGCCGGTCCGGCGAAAGGAACGGCGGTAGTCGCGCGGGGCGAGGCCGACCCGCTCGACGAAGTGCTGGCGCAGCGTCACCGGGCTGCCGAAGCCGGACTCGGCCGCGATCCGGTCCATCGGCAGATCGGTCTGCTCGAGCAGCCGCTGCGCGCGCAGCACGCGCTGGCCGATCAGCCACTGCGCGGGCGTGGTGCCGGTGGTGGCGAGGAAGCGGCGGGCGAAGGTCCGCTCGGACAGCCCGGCCCACCCGGCGAGCCGGGGCACGGTCAGCGGCTGCTCCAGCTCGGTCAGCGCCCGCGTGCGGACGGCCGAGAGCAGGTCGTCGACCTCGTCGCGCACGGGGATGGGTTCGTCCACGAACTGCGCCTGATCGCCCGTCCGGTAGGGCGCGACGACCATGGCCCGGGCGATGGCGGCGGCGGTCTCCGCGCCGTGGCCGAGCCTCACCAGGTGCAGGCACAGATCGATGCCGCCGGCCACGCCCGCCGATGTCCACACGTTGTCGTCTTCGATGTAGAGGGCGCTCGGCTCGACCTTGACCAGGGGATGGCGCAGGCCCAGCAGCGCGGTGGCGTGCCAGTGGGTGACGGCGCGTCGGCCGTCGAGCAGTCCGGCCTGGGCCAGCACGAACGCGCCGAGACAGAGCGCTGCGACCGGAGTGCCGCGGCCGTGGGCGGAGCGCAGGGCCCGGAGTACCGGCTCGGGGAACGGTGCCGTGGGCGAGGTGACTCCGGGCACGATGACGAGGTCGGCCTCCCGCAGCCAGGACAGGGTCTGGCGCGCCGTCATGCCGGCGCCGTGCTCGAGCGTCACCGGTTCGCGGTCGATCCCGCACGTGCGCAGGTCGAACACGTCTGCGCCGCCGGCCAGGCGATCGTTGCGGAAGACCTCGGTGACCACGGATATGTCGAACATCCGGACACCGTCCATGACCAGCAGGGCGATGCGTCGCATGACCACATCATGGCATGGTCCGACTGTCGGTATCTCATCGATACGAGCCTTTCCCGCCACTGTCCGCGGCCCGGTGCCGCTGCCATGATCGAGGACATGACGAACCAGACCGAGACCGCCGCCGTCGTCCGCCTGCTGTCCACCGGCGGCCCCACCGCGCTGATCGAGATAGGCGGGCTGCGCCTGCTGACCGATCCGACCTTCGACGAGCCGGGGCACTACGTCTCCAGCTCGGGCGCCTCGCTGACCAAGACAGAGCCCGCGGTGCTCGGGCCCGAAGCCCTCGGCCGCATAGACGCCGTGCTGCTCTCGCACGATCAGCACCCGGACAATCTCGACCGGTCCGGCCGGGCCCTGCTCGCGGAGGTCCCGCTCGTGCTCACCACCACCTCCGGCGCCGAACGGCTGAACGCGTCGGACCCCGCCGTGACGGCCCGAGGGCTCGCGCCCTGGGAGGCGTACGAGCTGACCCGGCCGGACGGCGGCATTCTGCGGATCACGGCCCTGCCGGCCCAGCACGGTCCGGCCGGCTGCGAGCCGGTCAGCGGCCAGGTGATCGGATTCCTGGCGCAGGCCCCGGATCTGCCGAGCGTCTACGTCAGCGGCGACAACGCCTCGCTCGAGCTGGTCGAGGAGGTCGCCCGCCGGTTCGGCCCGATCGAGCACGCGGTGATCTTCGCCGGCGGCGCGCGGGTGCCGGCGGTGTTCGACGGCGCGCCGCTGACCCTGGATTCGGCCCAGGCCGCCGAGGCCGCCCGGATCCTCGGGAGCCGGCGTGCCGTCGTTCTGCACTGCGACAGCTGGGCGCATTTCTCCGAGGACTACCCGGCCGTCGAAGCCGCGTTCGACAAGGCCGGGCGCCGCGATCTGCTGCCGGACACCCGCCACGGGCAGCTGTTCGGGCTCTGAACTGCGGAAAAGCAGTGGCGCGGGAGCGCGAGGAACGCCAGCATGGACGGCGCCCGCACCCGGTCTCGCAGTGAGGAAGCTCTTGTCGGTCCTAACGATCCGAGGACTCGCGCGCTGTTCGCGCGACGCCGGGGGTCGGCTGCTCGCCGGTCTCGGCTTCCTCCTGCTGCTGCAGAACCTAGCTCCGGCGGGTATCGCCGTGGCCACCGCGCTGCTGATCGGCCGGATCCAGCACGCCGTGCCCTCGACGCTGTTGGCCGCCGCCACCGTGCCGCTGGCGGTCTTCGCGCTGGTCCTCGGGATCGGGCACGCCGCCGACGCGGCGGCGGAGCCGCTGCTGTTCCTGGCCGTCGCCCGGATCGACGGCGCGCACCGGGCCCGGATCACCGAGCTGGCGGCCAACAGCCCGACCGTGGACCGGCTCGAGGACCCGGAGACGCAGCGCCTGCTGCGCGCGGCCCGGGCGGACCCGAAGAACTGGACCGAGCGCACCCCCGGCACCGGCTTCGCCGGCCTGGCCCAGATCACCGCGATGCTCCTCGGCGTGCTCGGCGCCTGTGCGGTGCTGGCCCGCTTCGCCTGGTGGCTGGTGCCGCTGGTGCTGATACCGGCCCTGATCCAGGGTCTGACGCTGGCCCGGCGCAACCGCGCCTTCATGCTCAACTGGCGGGCCTCCTACCCGCACATGCGGCGCGGCAGCATGTGGGAGAGCACCGCGAACGATCCGGGCACCAGCAAGGACATCCGGGTCTACGGACTCGGCGACTGGATCGCCGACGCCATCCGCGAGCACGCGGTCCGCGCCTTCACCCCGATCTGGGCCAAGCTCACCGCCAAGGACGAGTGGTGGGCGCTGGTGATCGTCGGCATTCCCTTTTCCATCGCCTTGGCCGTGGTCGGCCACGACGCCGCCACCGGCCGCACCACGGTGGCGGTCGAGTCCGCGGTGTTGGCCGCGGGATGGTCCATCTTCCAGGCCATGGGTTGGAACGACAGCGTCATCTCGGTGGTCTCCGCGGGCGAATGCCTGACCGCGTACGGCGCGCTGCGTGAGGCGCTCGCAGAGCCCGAAGCCACCGCCGCCGCCACGGAGGCCGCGCCCGTCGACGGACTGCCCGACCGGGTGCCGCTGATCCGCTTCGAGGGCCTGGGTTTCCGCTACCCGGGCACCGAGCGCACCGTGCTGGACGAGATCGATCTGGAGATCAAGCCCGGCGAGCTGCTCGCCCTCGTGGGCCTGAACGGCGCGGGCAAGTCCACCCTCATCAAACTCCTGTCGATGCTCTACACCCCGACCTCCGGCCGGATCACCGCCGACGGCGTCGACATCGCCGACTACGGCCACGCGGCTTGGCGCGCCCGGATCTCGGTGGTGTTCCAGGACTTCGTGAAGTACCAGCTGAGCGCGGCCGAGAACGTGCTGCTGGGCCGGGGCGGTCTGGCCCCGGACCGGGAGGAGCTGGAGCTCGCGGCGCAAGAGGCCGGCTTCGGCGAGGTGCTGGCCCGGCTGCCAGACGGCTGGGACACGCCGTTGGCCCGCGCCCGCACCGGCGGCGTCGACCTGTCCGGTGGCCAATGGCAGCAGCTGGTGCTGACCCGGGCCCTCTACGCGCTGCACAAGGGCGCGAAGCTGCTCGTGCTGGACGAGCCGACCGCGCATCTCGACGTGCGCACCGAGTTCGACGTCTTCCAACGCCTGGCCGAGCGCCGCGGCGGCGCGAGCATCGTGCTGATCTCGCACCGCCTCTCCACGGTCCGCTACGCCGACCGGATCGTGCTGCTCGACGGGGGCCGGATCACCGAGAGCGGCTCGCACGACGAGCTGATCGCCCGCGGCGGCGAGTACGCCCGGATGTTCGCCATCCAGGCCGAGCGGTTCCGGGCCGGGTTCGAGGACCACATCGAGGAAGGGGAGCTGCTGTGACGTCCGAGGAGTACTCGCCGCGGGTCTCCCGCCGCGCCTATTTCGGCCTCGCCGCCGAAATGCTGCACCTGGCCTGGAAGCGGATGCCCGCCCGGTTCGCGCTCATCGTCGGCCTGCAGGCGGCCCAGGTGGGGTTGACCGCCGCCATCGCGTTGGGCATGCGCGCGGCCGTGAACGACGCCATCGCGGGCCAGGCGCGGGCCGCGGCCGTGGCCGGCCTCGTGGTCGCACTCGCCTGTGCCAGCAGCATGTTCTGCGGTGCGGTGGTCGGCGGTTCCACGATCTACGTGGTGGAGCGGGTGGCGCTGCTCGATCTGATGCCGCAGGTGCACCGGAACGTCGCCACGCTCGAGGGCATCGAGCATCTGGAGCGCACCGACTTCCTGGACCGGCTCACCATCGCCTCCTACGGCAGCTGGAACCTGATGTACGGGTTCCTCGCCGCCGTCCGGGTGTGCTTCACCGTCTTGCAGCTCGGTGTCACCCTGCTGCTGCTCGGCACCCTCGACCCGTGGCTGATGAGCCTGCTGGTGTTCGCGGGCGTGCCGCTGTGGTTTGAGCGGATCGGCAAACGCGGCGTGATCAAGGCCGAGACCGACACGGCCGAGCAGTTCCGGCTGCAGCGCCACCTGTTCGAGGTGGCCACGGACCCGGGCTCGGGCAAGGAGATCCGGGTGGCCGGCTCCGGCACCGAGATCGCCCGGCTGCAGCGGGCCGCCTGGGACAAGGCCGCCGAAGGCCGGTTCCAGGCCCAGGTGCGCGCGGCGATCTGGAAGCTGGCCGGATGGATCCTGTTCGCCCTCGGCTTCGTCGCCGCGCTCTGGCTGGTGGTCTACCGGGCCGCGCACGGGCACGGCAGCATCGGCGACATCGTGCTCTCCATCACCGTCGCGACCACGCTGCGCGGGGCGTTGCAGGGCACTGTCGCCGAGTCCGTCGGAGCGGCCGCGGCCGGCCGCGTGGTCGCTCCGTACCTCTGGCTGCGCTCCTACGTGGCCGAGGAGCGCGCGCGGGCGCAGGGCACGGACTCGCCGCCGGACGTGCTGTCCGAGGGCATCGTGTTCGACGACGTGACCTACACGTATCCCGGCACCGACCGCACGGCGCTGGACGGGGTGAGCCTGTCCATCCCGCCGGGCTCGGTGGTCGCCATCGTCGGCGAGTACGGCTCCGGCAAGACCACCTTGGTCAAGCTGCTGAACAAGTTCTACTGCCCGGACTCGGGCCGGATCCTGATCGACGGGGTCGACCTGGCCGATCTGGACACCGACGCCTGGCGGGAGCGCTCGGCCGCCGCGTTCCAGGACTTCGGCCGGTTCAAGACGCTCTTCTCGCGCAACGTGGGCTTCGGCGACCTGCCGCGGCTCGACGACCGCACGGCCGTCGCCGCCGCGGTCGCCGAGGCCAACGCGCAGGAACTGGTCGAGCGGCTTCCGCAGGGTATGGACACCGAACTCGGCGTCGAGACCGGGGGAGTGGACCTGAGCGAAGGCCAGTGGCAGAAGGCGGCGCTGGCCCGCGCCTCCATGCGCACCCAGCCGCTGCTGTTCGTGCTGGACGAGCCCACCGCCTCCCTGGACGCGCCGAGCGAGCAGGAGATCTTCGAGCGCTACATGCGCCGGGCGCGTGGACTGTCCCGGCGCACCGGAGCGGTCACCGTGATCGTCTCGCACCGCTTCTCCACCGTCGCCGGGGCCGACCTGATCCTGGTGCTGGCGGACGGGAAGGTCGTCGAGGCGGGCCGGCACGAGGAGCTGGTGGACCGGCCCGGCGGCCGGTACGCGGACCTCTACGGGCTCCAGGCGGCGGCGTACAGTGCCTCATGACGGGCGCAGGCGCTACCGTGGGCCTGTGATCGACATCGAGGGCGGACCGCCGACGGCTGATATCAGGACCCTGTCGAGTCGGGTCGTGTACGAGAACCCGTGGATGCAGGTGCGCGAGGACGCGATCGAGCGCACGGACGGCTCGAGCGGGATCTACAGCGTGGTGGACAAGGGCAACTACGCGGTCGTGGTCCCGTACGAGAACGACGGGTTCTGGCTGGTCGAGCAGTACCGCTACCCGGTGCGCAAGCGCTCCTGGGAGTTCCCCATGGGCACGTATCCGGACCGGCGCATGGGCGACCCGCTCGAGCTCGCCCGGCGGGAACTGCTGGAGGAGGCCGGGTTGCGGGCCGAGCGCTGGGAGCTGCTCGGCGAGATGTACTGCGTGCCCGGATTCTCCTCGCAGAGCGGACACGTCTACCTGGCCACCGGGCTGACCCGGGGCGAGGTCGAGCGCGAGCCCGAGGAGCAGGACATGCGCCTCGGCTTCTTCCCCCGGGCCGAGGTGGAGAAGATGATGCGCGACGGCACGATCCAGGACGCGCAGACGCTCGCGTGCTACGGCTATCTCCTGTTGCACGGCAAGTGAATCCGGCCTGAAACGGGATGATCCGCCACCCGGACAATGCAGCAGGCTCATTTCGTCGGCTGTCGGGCGGCGCGCGGACGGGCGTGGTTCATCCGCACGACACCTGGCGTGGAAACAGTGTCGTCGTTTGTGTCCACGCCCTCGACGCCGCCGTGGCGGATCTCGAATCCCACGGCGGTTTCTCACGCCGCTGAAAGGCAGCAGATCTCTGTGACTGGAAGAGTCCCAGCCTCCCAGCCCGCCCCCTCCCGCCTCACCCGCCGCCGCGCCGCCCTCGGCGCGGTCCTCGCGAGCACGCTCGTGGTCGGCGCGGTCGTCGTGCCGGTGGTCGCCAACGCGAGCAGCACCACCGCCCTGACCGCCGGCGACCTCGTGGTCTACCGCGTCGGCGACGGCAGCAGCTCGCTCGGCAGCGCCGCCGTGCCGGTGTTCCTCGACGAGTACAACACCTCCGGCTCGCTCGTGACCTCGATCGAGCTGCCCACCGCGGACAGCGGCGCGGCGCACGAGCTGACCGGCTCGGGCAGCGCGGCCTCGGAGGGCGAGCTCACCCTTTCCGCGGACGGCCGCTACCTGCTCGCCCCCGGCTACCACCAGGCCGTGGGCACCTCGAGCGTCGCGAGCACGGACGACGTCACCGTCGCCCGGGTCGGCGGCGACGGCACCGTCGACACCTCGACGATGCTCGGCGGCTTCGCCGACGGCAACAACGTGCGCGGCGCCACCAGCACCGACGGCACGGGCATCTGGGTCTCCGGCGCGAACGAGGGAATCGGCTACACGACCCTCGGTTCGAGCTCCTACACCCAGGTCAACAGCTCGAACGTGCGCCAGATCGAGGTCGTGGACGGACAGCTCTACACCACCTCGTCCAAGAGCGGCATCGGCGTCTCGACCGTGGGCAGCGGCACCCCGACCGGCTCCGGCCAGTCCCTGGCCAACCTGCCGGGCAGCCCGGAGGGCAGCGGCGACCCGTACAGCGCCGTGCTGCTGAGCCTGTCCGGCGGCTCGACCCCGGACACGCTCTACGTCTCGGACAACTCCGGCGGCAAGATCGAGAAGTTCTCGCTGGTCAGCGGCAGCTGGAAGGCCGAGGGCAGCAAGAGCCTGTCGAGCGTGGTGGACCTGACCGGTTCGGTGGTCGGCGGCCAGGTCGTGCTGTACGCGACCGGCAGCGGCTCCTCCGGCACCAGCGGCACCCTTTCGAAGGTCACTGACACCGCCGGCGCCGGCGCGAGCATGTCCGGCTCGGTGACGACGCTCGCCACCGCCGCCTCCAAGGAGGCCTTCCGCGGCGTCGCCTTCGCCCCGAGCGGCGGCGCCGCCGCCAGCGCCTCGGCTTCGGCGTCCGCTTCCGCGTCGCCGTCGGCTTCGGCCTCCGCTTCGGCCAGCGCGTCGGCTTCGGCCTCTGCCTCGGCCAGCGCCTCCGCGTCGCCGTCGCCCTCAGGCAGCAAGACGCCCACCGTCTCGGCGACCCCGTCCACGCTGCTGGGCGCCGTGTCCAACACCAAGAACCCGACCGCGACCATCACGGTCGGCGACGCCTACTACGGCGCCGCGGCGGTCACCCTGACGGCCAAGTCGTCCAAGACGAGCGTCGTGCCGAGCACCGGCATGGTCTTCTCCGGCACCGGCGCCACCCGCACCCTGACGGTCACGCCGGCCGCGGCCGGCTACTCGACGATCACCATCACGGCCACCGCCACCGGCGGTGGCACGGCCACGACGACGATCTCGTACGCCGCCTCCCTCGCCGACTCGTCCGACCCGTCCGCCGACTACTACTCCGGCATCGGCAACGCCTCGGCGATGATCGACGCCGGCAACGGCTACTTCCTCATCGGCGACGACGAGACCGACGTGCTCTACCTCTACCAGCACGGCGTGACCCAGCCGGTCAAGACCTTCGACTTCACCTCGAAGCTGCCCTACGGCACCGACGAGGTCGACATCGAGGCCGCGGCCAAGATCGGCAACCGCATCTACTGGACCGGCTCGATGAGCAACACGAACAGCGGCAACGCGGCCCCCGAGCGCAGCACCGTGTTCGCCACCGACATCACCGGCACCGGCGCCTCCACCAGCCTGAGCTACGTGGGCGCCTACACCGGTCTGCGCACCGACATGATCAACTGGGACAAGTCGAACGGCAACGCGCTCGGCCTGTCCTCCTCCACCGGCAGCGGCACGGACCCGAAGACCACCTCCGGGTTCAACCTCGAAGGGCTCGAGTTCGCGCCGAACAACACCACCGCGTACTTCGCCTTCCGCGCGCCGCTGGAGACCACCTCGTCCCGCACGAACGCGCTGATCATCCCGGTCACCAACCTGGACGCGCTGGTCACCGGCAGCGCCGGCACGGCGACCTTCGGCAGCGCGATCGAGATGAACCTCGGCGGCCTCGGCTTCCGCGACATCCGGAAGAACGCGGACAACCAGTACGTCATCCTGGCCGGCACCTCCGACGGCGACAACGACCAGGCCGCGCTCTACTCGTGGGACGGCGTCGCCGGCGACGCCCCGGTCAAGGACGCGGTGACGGTGCCGACCCCGGCCCCCACCGCCGCCTGGGAGGCCATCGGCGTCGTGCCCGACCCGCTGGCCGCGGGCAGCTCGGTCTACCTGATCCAGGACGACGGCGACGTCACCTGGTACAACGACGACAACACGTCGAAGAGCGGGCTGAGCGCCGCGGACATGAAGTTCCTCGGCGACTCGATCACCTGGAAGTGATCAGGGCATTGCCCTGATCGACCCTGGCCCCGCCGGCGAGTTCTCGCCGGCGGGGCCAGGCCGTCATATGTACAGGCCGGTGGACGGCTCCGGCCCGACCGGCTCCGTCTCCTCGCGCCCGGCCTTGCGCGCGTAGAGCGAGGCGAGCGTCATCGGGCCGGCCACGCGGCGCCCGTCGCCGAGCCAGGACTCCGCCTCGGCCGCGGTGAGCGGACCGACCTCGATCTGCGCGAGGCAGCGGCCGGGGCGCACCACGGCCGGATGCAGCCGGTCCAGCGGTTCGTTGGTGGTGATGGCGATCAGGATGTTCTGGCCCTGGCCGAGCAGCCCGTCGGTGAGGTTCAGCAGGCGCGAGAGCGCCTGGCCCGCGGTGCTCTTCGCCTCGCCGCGGATCAGCTCGTCGCAGTCCTCGAGGATCAGCAGCCGCCACCGCCGGTCGTCGTCGTCCTCGCCCATCACCACTTCGAGCAGGTAGCCCGGATCCGCGAACATGCGCTCGGGATCGAGCACGCAGTCGGTGCGGCACCACTTGCCCCAGGCCCGGCCGAGCGCCCGCAGCGCGTTCGTCTTCCCGGTGCCGGGCGGGCCGTGCAGCAGCACCAGCTTGCCGTTGATGTCGTCCGGGCCGGTCTTCATCAGCCGGTCCAGCTGGTCGGCCACCGCGCCCGAGTAGTTGGACCGCACCTCGGCCCACTCCGGCGCCTCGATGCTGCGCTCCTGGTTGACCGCGCCGCCCCCGGTCGCGTGCCAGAACCCGAGCTTGACCCGGTCGTCGCGCTGCGTGGCCTTCTTGCGCACCAGCTTCGCGGCCTGCTCGGCGATCTCCCGGGCCAGCTCCATGCTGACCGCGGAGACCGAGACCCCGCCGTGGCCGGGGTTGTAGCGGTACACGAACAGGCTCCAGCCGTCGCCGACCGCGAACAGGGCGCGCTGGTTGCGGGTCCGGCCCTCGCGCAGCACGCGGGCGCCGTCCGGCAGGCGCCACTCGCCCTTGCGCACCCGCCCGAGTCCGAGGCGGTAGGCGTGCGGCTCCCGGCCCTCCGCGTACGCGGACAGGTAGAGGAACCGGGTGATCTCGTGGAAGTCGACGCTGTGGTCGAGCACGCCCCAATCCAGCCAGGGCGCGTCGACGAGGTCGCGCAGCAGCTCGCGCGCAGTCGCGGATTCACCGCCCGTCATGGTCACGACCAGTCATGATCCGGCAACCGCGGAAGGGAGTCCACTGATTAAGCCGGGCCGCGGGCTATCGAAAGCGTAACGACTGGGCGGATGCGAGGCTGAGTCGGCGGATGGCTCGCAGCTGCGGCGTTAAGCTCGTTGAATGTGACGCAAACGCGAGATTTCCGAATCGGCGAGGCGGCTGACCTGCTCGGGGTCAGCGCGGACACCGTGCGGCGTTGGATCGACGCGGGCCGCCTGCCGGCCCGGCGCGGCGACGCCGGAGAGGGCGGGCACCGCACCATCGCGGGACCCGACCTGGCCGCCTTCGCCACCACCTTCGCGGACCACGAGGAGATGGAGCGGCACGGCTCGCTCTCCTCGGCCCGCAACCGGATGCGCGGGATCGTCACCCGGGTGCTGCGCGACGGGGTCATGGCCCAGGTCGAGATGCAGGCCGGCCCGCACCGCATCGTCTCGCTGATGAGCCGTGAAGCCGCCGACGCGCTGGGGCTCGAGCCCGGTGTGCTCTCGGTGGCCGTGGTCAAGTCCACCAACGTCGTCGTCGAACGGATCGAGATCTGATGAACCGTCGTTCCCGCCTGACCGCCTCCGCGCTCGCCCTCGCCCTGGCGGGCCTGCTGCCGGCCGCGTGCTCGTCCTCGGCGACCCCGGCCGCGAGCACCTCGACCCCGGCTTCGGCCGCGTCCTCCGCCGCGCCCGCGATCTCCGGCACCGTCACCGTCTTCGCCGCCGCCTCGCTGCAGAAGACCTTCACCTCGCTGGCCACCACCTTCGAGCACGACCACCCGGGCGTCACGGTGAAGTTCTCCTTCGGCGGCAGCGACACCCTGGCCGCGCAGATCACCCAGGGCGCGCCGGCCGACGTGTTCGCCTCGGCGAACACCTCCACCATGCAGACGGTGCAGACGGCCGGGGACGCCACCGGCACCCCGACCGTGTTCGTCAAGAACACCCTGGAGATAGCCACCGCCCCGGGCAACCCGAAGAACATCAAGACCCTGGCCGACCTGGACAAGTCCGGGATCAAGGTCGCGCTGTGCGCCAAGACCGTCCCGTGCGGCTCGGCCGCGGTCAAGGCCCTGGCCGCCGCCAAGGTCTCGCTCACCCCGGTGACCTACGAGACCGACGTCACCAGCGCCCTGACGAAGGTGGAGCTCGGCGAGGTGGACGCGGCGCTGGTCTACCACAGCGACATCCTCGGCGCCGGCGGCAAGGTGGACGGCGTGGTCTTCTCCACCGCCTCCGACGCCGTCAACTCCTACCCGATCGACGTGCTCAAGGGCGCGCCGAACCCGACCGCCGCGGCCGCTTTCGTCGCCTTCATCCTCTCCTCTCCGAGCCGGCAGGTGCTGCTGGCCGCGGGCTTCCAGGCACCGTGACCCGAACCGCCGGCAGGACCGGGCGGCAGCGGCGGCGGCGAGGCCCGGGCACCCGTGCCCCGGCCCTGCTGCTGCTGCCTTCCCTGATCGGACTGGCCTTCCTGGTCCTGCCGGTGGTCGGCCTGCTCGTGCGCACGCCCTGGCGGCAGCTGACCCGGGATCTGTCCGCCGGCGACACCTGGACCGCGCTGCGGCTGTCGCTGGAGTGCGCCACCGCCGCCACCGGAGTCAGCCTGCTGTTCGGCATCCCGCTGGCCTGGCTGCTGGTGCGCACCGACCTGCCCGGCCGCGGCCTGGCCCGCGCGCTGGTGATGGTCCCGCTCGTGCTCCCGCCGGTGGTCGGCGGCATGGCGCTGCTGCTCGTGTTCGGCCGCGCGGGGATCCTCGGCATCTACCTCGACCGCTGGTTCGGGGTGAGCCTGCCGTTCACCACGCCCGGCGTGATCATGGCCGAGACCTTCGTCGCCATGCCCTTCCTGGTGGTCTCGGTGGAGACGGCGCTGCGCACGCTGGACCCTGACATCGAGGAGGCCGCGGCCACCAGCGGGGCGAGCACCTGGCAGATCTTCCGCCACATCACCCTGCCCAACCTGCTGCCCGCCATCGGCGCGGGCGCGGTGCTCGCCTGGGCCCGCGCGCTCGGCGAGTTCGGAGCCACCATCACCTTCGCCGGCAACTTCCCGGGCACCACGCAGACGATGCCGCTCGCGGTCTACCTTGCCTTCCAAGAGGATCCGCAGTCGGCGATCGTGCTCAGCGTGGTGCTCCTGGCCGTCTCCATCACCGTGCTGGCCGCGCTGCGTGACCGCCTGTTCACCCGCGTGTGAACTCAGCGAGTTCTCAGCCGTCGAAGGCAACCACCCGCGTCGACCGGACGTCACAGTACGCGCAGGATGACAGGGGTGGAGGACAGGGTGTCGGACGACACGCAAGGCCTTGGCGGGCCGGACTTCGAGCAGACTCAGCACACGGACACCGGCCCGGACGACGCGGCGCACGCGGAGACGGCCGACGGGTTCGGCGTGATACTCGAACAGGCGCAGGCCACCGAGGAATACGTCGAGCAGAACCAGCGCCGGGACCGCATCGCGCGCCGGGCGAGGCGGCGCCGCCGGATCAGGTACGCGCTGCTCTCGACGACCGTGACGGTCTCGCTCGTCGTCGCCGCCGGGTTCGTCTACCTCGCCTACGACGCCCAGCACCTGACCCGCAACCTCAAGCACACCGCCCTGCTGCCGGTCGGCGTGACCGAGCCGCCGGAGCAGGTGGACGCCTTCGGCCGGTCCGCGATCAACATCCTGCTGCTCGGCTCGGACACCCGGTCCAGCAGCGCGGACTGCTCGCTCGGCGGCGCCTGCGTGCAGGGCGGGGACAACGCCGGTGCTAACGGCGACAGCGAGATGGTGGTGCACCTGTCCGCGGACCGGAGCAACGCGACCGTCGTCTCCATCCCGCGCGACACCGAGACCGACCTGCCCGAGTGCGCCGGCGGCGGCCGCGGCATGATCAACAGTGCCCTGCAATACGGCCCGGACTGCCAGGTGGCGGCCGTGGTCAAGCTCACCGGCATCACCATCGACCACTTCGTCGAGTTCGACTTCTCCGGCGTGGTGGACCTCTCCAGCGAGCTCGGCGGCGTCCCGGTGTGCGTGAGCGCGGCGGTGCACGACCCGTACTCGAAACTGACCATCGGCGCCGGTGTCACCGATGTGCAGGGCAAGCAGGCGCTGCAGTTCCTGCGCACCCGGCACGCCTTCTACGACGGCTCCGACCTCGGCCGGGAGCAGGCCACGCACATCTTCATGTCCTCGATGCTGCGCAAGGCGAAGCAGAACGCGACCCTGACGAACATCGGCGAGATGCAGTCGCTCGCGGAGACGGTGACCAAGTACACCACCGTGGACAACGGGCTCGACAGCGTCACCTCGCTGATCGAGCTGGCCGACGACTTCGGCCAGGTGGCCTCGAACCGGGTCACCTTCCTGACCATGCCGTGGGATCAGGACACGAACACGAGCGACCCGAGCTACCAGGCCCGCGTGGTCGAGGACCCGCAGGCCGTGCAGCTGTTCGAGGACATCAAGAAGGACAAGTCCTTCACCACCGCGGGCGAGGTCGAGACGCTCTCCGCGGGTTCCAGCACCAGTCCGGACCTCTCCTCGCCCTCGCCGTCCTCGAGCTCGGCGGCCGGGTCCGGGGGTGAGCAGGACGCGGCGGCGGCCGCGGCGTCCGAGGCCGCGGTCGGAGCGTCCGAGACCGCGGCCGCGCGCACCCACCCGATGCACGTGGTGGTGGTCAACTCCTCCGGGGCGACGAACCGCTACCAGACCGTGGTGCAGCAGCTCTTCCAGGACGGCTTCGTCTACTCCTCCGGCAGCGACGCCACGAGCACGGTCGCGAGCACCACGCTGGTCTACTCGTCGAAGGAGGTGAAGGCCGCCGCGGAACTCGCCGGGGACCTGCATCTGCCGCCCTCGGCGCTCCAGGAGAGCGGCACCGGCACCACGCTCACGCTCACCATCGGCACCGACTGGCCCACCGGAAGCACGTACTCCGCGGCGGGCACCGCTTCGGCGAGCGCGGCCATCAACGTGCCGAGCCAGTCCTACGAGGAGAACGGCGCGGACGCCGGCGTCTGCGTGCAGGCCAACCCGGAGGACGAGACCCACTGACCGCCGGCGGGCCGCCCCGAGGAGGAATGGGGTCAATGCGGGCGCGTACGTTGTGCACATTGCGCCCGCACATGCATGCGCAAAATGGGGCGCATGTGTGGGTGTTCCACAGCTTCGGGCGGGCATTTTCTTAAGGTCCGGGGGCTATCGGATGCACGCGCCTCGGGATACGCTTCCAGCGGTACCGTGGTTTCGCGTTTATCGCTCTGCAGACCCGTGGTGACCTGCACTTTCGGGCACCGCGAGTGAGGGTGTGGACGCGGAGCGTACCCGAGGCGGCGGGTACGTGGATCGCCTTTCGCGAAGGCTGGTCCGGGTCCTTGACGAGTGCGGCGCAGGGACAGGGAACAGCGGTGGGTTCGCGGGTGGTGGTCCGGACCGGTACGGCCCAGAACTGAACCCTTTCAAGATCCCGCTGGAGTGGAACTACCGTGGCGCGTCAGTCAAGCCGCATCGCGCGCCGAGTCTTGGTCTCGGCCATGGGCGTACGATCCGTGCGCTCGATCTCTCCACAGCTCGTCCTGGGCCTGGTGGTCACCGAGCTGACCGCGCCGGCCGCCCTGTCCGAGGCCCGCCGGCTCACCGTCGGCGCCCTGGAACGGTGGGGGCTGGCCGAACGGGCCGGCGACGCCGCCCTGGTCATCAGCGAACTGGCCGGCAACGCGCTGCGGCACGGCAGCGGACCGGTCGAACTCATCCTGCGGCGCAAGCCCACCTCCGGCGGCCCCGCCGTGATCTGCACCGTGAAGGACGCCGGCAAGTGGCGCGGCTCGGACGTGCCGGACCGCGACGAGATCGAATCCGACCTCGACGCCGAGGGCGGCCGGGGCCTGTTCATCGCCCGCGAGCTGGCCGACTCGCTCATCGTTCGCGCCCCGCGCTACCGGGCGGGCACCACCGTCACGGCCACCTTCACCGCCGCCGCCGGCGAGGCCGAGGGCAGCCGTGCCGCCGGAGCGGGCAGCGCGGTGGCCCGTGGAGCGCGCGCCTGGGAACGCCGGGTGCGCCGGGCCTGGCCGCTGCGCGGCGCCGCCGGCTCCTGAAGAGCGGCTGAAGAGCGGATGAGAAGCGCAGGTGGGGACGCGCCGCACCGCAAGAGCCTGATGACAGGGTTCTAAGTAACCAAGGCTCGAAGATTTCAGCATATCGCACAGGTCAATGCTTCGTGGGCTGATGCACGGAATCGTTGCGAAACCGTCATGGTGCTGCCACCTGCCGGTCGCGTCTAAGGCCCCTGCGACGGATGTCATGGTCTCGCCCCCGAACGGGCCCGTGCCGACTACCCACCGGCGCGGCGCGACCCCACTTTGGAGCGTGACCCACCATGCGCCACACCGTCCTGCGTGCCCTCGGTTCGGCCGCCGCCTGCGGCCTGGCCGCCTCGGCCCTGGCCGCGGCTCCCGCCCACGCCGCCACCGACCCGTACTCCGCCTTCGTCTGGAACACCGGCTCGGCCAGCGAGCCGGCCATCTACAACTTCATCAACTCGGCCACCAAGTCGATCGACATGACGATGTACGAGTTCGTCGACACCACGGCCGTCAACGACCTGGTGGCCAAGGAGAAGGCCGGCGTGACCGTGCGCGTCGTGCTCGACGGCCAGCACACCTCGTACAACGCCGCCGCCATCAAGGCCCTGAAGGCGGCCGGCGTCGGCATCACCGAGTCCAACACCTCCCGGTTCACCTACACGCACCAGAAGACGATCACCGTCGACGGCACCGAGTCGCTGATCCTCACCGGGAACCTGACCTCGAGCTACTACACCACCACCTGTGACTACGGGGTCTTCGACACCGACGCCGCCGACGTGGCCGCGATCGAGGCCGTGTTCAACGCCGACTACGCCAACAAGGCGATCACCCCCGGCGCCGGCGACGATCTGCTCTGGTCGCCGACCACCGCCACCACCAAGCTGCTCTCGATCATCAACGGCGCCACCAAGACCCTGGACATCGAGGAGGAGGAGTTCTCCAGCTCCACCCTCGTCAACGCGGTGGTGGCCCGGGCCAAGGCCGGCGTGAAGGTCCGCGTCGTGGTCGAGTACCCGGCCGACTACTCTTCCGAGGTCTCCGAGATCAAGGCGGCCGGCGGCACCGTCGTCGGCTACTCCAGCAGCACCGGTTACTACATCCACGCCAAGGCGGTCGTGGCCGACTACGGCCTGTCCACCGCCGCGGTCGAGGTCGGCTCGATGAACTGGACGAGCAACTCGCTCAGCGACAACCGGGAGCTGGGCATCCTGGTCAAGGACACCGGGGTCGAGGGCGTCATCGAGACCCAGTTCGACGCCGACTACGCCGGCGGCACCCTCCAGTAGGGCGCCGGCCGGGGAGGCGCTCACCCGCTCCGCGGACGCTCGTGACCTTCGACCTGTAGGCACCGGGGAAAAGGCAGGGTAGCGTGGTGTGGGTGAGCATCTTCTTGGAACTGTTCAGCCCGGGCGGTCGGCACCGTGTCGACGAGCAGGAGCGTCTCGAGCACACCCGCGAGGTCGAGGGTGTCTCGGTGCCCGGCAGGGGCCCGATCGACCTCGGTTCCGGCGTCGTCCTGATCAAGCCTTCGGCCTCCCTCCCGTCGCGGCGGGAAGAGGAGGCCGAAGGTGACACCGACGCCGAAGGCGACGGGGACGAGGTCTAGCCGACGGTGACCGGCGTCGGCGCGTGCGCCGACGCCAGCGCCAGTTCGAGCACGTCGCGCACGTCCGAGACCAGGTGGATCTCCAGCGCGTCACGCACCTCCGCGGGCACCTCGTCCAGGTCGGGCTCGTTGCGCTGCGGCAGCAGCACGACCTTCGCCCCGGCCCGCTGCGCGGCCAGCAGCTTCTGCTTGACCCCGCCGATCGGCAGCACGCGGCCGGTGAGCGAGACCTCGCCGGTCATCGCCACCTCGGCCCGCACCGGCCGGCCGGAGAGCAGCGAACCCAGGGCGGTGACCATGGTCACGCCCGCGCTCGGGCCGTCCTTGGGCACCGCGCCGGCCGGCACGTGGACGTGCACGCCGCGGTCCTTCAGATCGCCCACCGGCAGTTCCAGCTCGGCGCCGTGCGAGCGCAGGTAGGAGAGCGCGATCTGCGCCGACTCCTTCATGACCTCGCCCAGCTGGCCGGTCAGGGTCACCCCGGTCGAGCCCGTCTCCGGGTCGGCCAGCGACGCCTCCACGAACAGCACCTCGCCGCCCGCGCCGGTGACCGCCAGGCCGGTGGCCACGCCCGGCACCGCCGTGCGCTCGGCGCTCTCCGGAGTGTGCCGCGGGTGCCCGAGGAAGTCGGGCAGGTTCTCCGCGGTCACCTGCACCGGCAGCTCCAGCTCGCCCACGGCCGTCTTGGCCGCGGCCTTGCGCAGCACCCGGGCCAGCGAACGCTCGAGGTCGCGCACGCCCGCCTCGCGGGTGTACTCGGTGGCGATGCGGCGCAGCGCGCCCTCGTCGACCGAGGCCTCCTCGTCGCTCAGGCCGGCCCGCTCCAGCTGCCGGGGCAGCAGGTGGTCGCGCCCGATGGTGACCTTCTCCTGCTCGGTGTACCCGTCCAGGCGCACCAGCTCCATCCGGTCGAGCAGCGGCCCGGGGATGGACTCGAGCACGTTCGCCGTGGCCAGGAACACCACGTCGGACAGGTCGAGGTCCACCTCGAGGTAGTGGTCGCGGAAGGTGTGGTTCTGCGCCGGGTCGAGCACCTCGAGCAGCGCCGCGGACGGGTCGCCGCGGTAGTCCGAGCCGACCTTGTCGATCTCGTCGAGCAGCACGACCGGGTTCATCGTCCCGGCCTCCTTGATCGCCCGCACGACCCGGCCGGGCAGCGCGCCGACGTAGGTGCGCCGATGGCCGCGGATCTCGGCCTCGTCGCGCACGCCGCCGAGGGCGACGCGGACGAAGCTGCGGCCCATCGCCCGGGCCACGCTCTCACCCAGCGAGGTCTTGCCGACCCCGGGCGGTCCGACCAGGGCGAGCACCGCGCCGGAACGCCGTCCGCCGACGGCCTCGAGCCCGCGCTCCTCGCGCCGCTTGCGCACGGCCAGGTACTCGACGATGCGGTCCTTGACGTCCTGCAGGCCGGAGTGGTCCGCGTCGAGTACGGCGCGGGCGCCGGGCAGGTCGTAGGCGTCCTCGGAGCGCTTGTTCCAGGGCAGGTCGAGCACGGTGTCCAGCCAGGTGCGGATCCAGCTGGTCTCCGGGTTCTGGTCGCTGCCGCGCTCGAGCTTGTCGACCTCCTTCAGGGCCGCCTCGCGCACCTTCTCCGGCAGCTCGGCCGCCTCGACCCGGGCGCGGTAGTCGTCCTGCTCGTCGGCCGGCCGGCCCTCGAGCTCGGCCAACTCCTTGCGGATGGCCTCCTGCTGCCGGCGCAGCAGGAACTCGCGCTGCTGCTTCTCCAGGCTCTCGTCGACGTCCTTGCGGATGGTCTCGGTCACCTCGAGCTCGGACAGCTGCGCCCTGGCCCACTCGCCGACCAGCTCGAGCCGCTGCTCGACGTCGACGGTCTCCAGCAGGGTCAGCTTCTGCTCCAGGGTCAGGTACGGGGCGTACCCGCCGGAGTCGGCCAGCGCGGAGGGGTCCTGGATCTGCCGGACCACGTCCACGACCTGGAACGCGCCTCGGTGCTGGAGGATCTTGATCGCGGTCTCGCGGTAGGCCTCGGCCAGGTCGCGGGCCCGCGGGCCCGCGGTCGCCTCGGGCCGGATCTCGGCCTCGACCCACAGCGCCGCGCCGGGGCCGGTGGTGCCGCGCCCGATCTTCGCCCGCCCGGTGCCGCGCACCACGGCCACCGGCTGGCCGCCGCGCAGCCGGCCGACCTGCTCGATCACCGCGAGGGTGCCGTAGGCGGCGTACTTGCCGTCCGGGCGGGGGACCAGCAGCAGTTCGGGGTGCTCGCCCGCTTCCGGGTCGAGCCGCGCCGCGTCGATCGCCGCGCGGGCGTCGTTGTCATTCAGGTCCAGCGGCACGACCATGCCCGGGAGTACGACCTCGTCATCGAGCGGCAGGACGGGCAGAGCCTTGGTGGTGGACGTGATCGCCATGTACGCTCCTCGGTTCGTCGTCGCCGGAGACCGGCCACGAAGTTGAGTCTGACCTACTCAACTTCGCGTAGACGACCGCTGTTCCCGCCTTTGTTCGCTGTGCGCGAACGCTCCCACTCCCGCGCGTGCTCGATCCGGGCCGGCACCGGGGGGTGGGTGAAGAAGAGCGCGACCCGCGCCGGGTGCGGCTCGAGGTCGGCGACGTTGCGCACGCCCAGGCGGCGCCAGGTGGAGACCATGGCGGCCGGGTCGCGGGTCAGGTCGAGGGCGAACTGGTCCGCCCGCCGCTCGATCCGGCGGCTGTAGAGGTTGTACAGCGGCCCGAGGACGCCGCCGAGAAGGCTGGAGACGGCCAGGCACAGCGCCAGCGCGCGCGGGTCGGCGGCGCCGGTCACGTGCGCCGCGTCGTGCAGCGCGCCGAGGCCGAGCGCCCACGCCAGCACCGCCACCGAAGCCGCCAGGCCGCAGGCGCTCAGCGCCGTGCCCGTCACCACGTCGCGGCGGGCCGCGTGGCCGAGCTCGTGTGCGGCGACGCTCGCGATCTCGTCGGGGGAGCAGTGCTCGATCGTGGTGTCCCACAGCACGATCCGGCGGGTGCGGCCGAAGCCGGAGACGTAGGCGTTGTCGGCGGTCGTGCGCTTGGACGCGTCCGACACGAGTACGTCGCGCACCTGCACGCCCGAATCCCGTGCGACGGCGAAAAGGCGCTCGCGCAGCTGCCCGGCTTCGAGCGGGCGGAACTTGTTGAACATCGGCTCGATCACCACCGGCATCAGGAAGGAGAACACGAACACCAGCGCCACTCCGGCCGCCCCGACGATAAGCGGCCAGGTGTGCGGCGCGTGCCGGGTGATGGCGAAGAACCCTGTCGACGCGCCCGCCATCAGCAGCCCGAGAAGCAGGAACCCGCGCAGCGAGTCGAGCCAGTACAGGCTGCGCGAGCGCGTGCTCAGGCCCCACGCGTGGTTGATCCGCTCGCTCCACAACGAGAACGGGAGCGCGGCCAGCCACAGCACGATCCGCAGCGCGAGCGCGCCGAGCGTCGCCGTCGCGGCCCACCCGCCGCCGGCCACGTCGCCCGCCGCCCGCGACAGGCCGCTGCCGAGCGGGGTGAATCCGAACACGCACACGACCGCGATCCCGGTGGCCGTGGAGCCGTAGCGCAGCGGCGCCGTGGCCCGCTTGCGCTCCCGCGACCGCGCGTACTGCTCGGGCGTGAAGTCAGGTTCCGGCTCGGGGGTCGCGGCCGGCCGGTTCGGTGTCTCGGTCACGTTCCCATTCTGCGGCTTGGGCGGCCCGGGCGGCTTGGACCGCTTCGCGCTGCGGGGGCGCCGTGATCCGATGCCGTAGATCCCACAGCCGCGCGGCGCAGCGCGCGCCCTGCCGGGCCACTCCCGGGCCGGTGATCCCGCAGATCCCGCACAGGATCGCGGCCGGCTCCGGGTGCCGGATCGTGGCCGTCGCCAGCACCGTGAAGCACACCAGCCAGGCGCCGTCCACGGCCAGCAGGCGCTCGGCCGCGAGCCGTCGCGCCGGCTTCCTGCGATGCCGGGCCGTCCCGCGGCCCGCGGAAACCGTAGCCATGAAGTAATGCTAGGAAATCAATACCGTCATGCACGACGACACGCCGATGATCATCTCGGATGATCCCGGCTTGTCACTGTGTCGGGACGTCGATCCCGGAGATGCTGCCGTTGTACTCGAAGCTGCTGATGGTGTAGGTCCACGTACCGGATCCGGCCGGGGCGTGGTCGAAGGTGTCATAGCTCGCCAGCGAGCCGCCCGCGGGTACGTTCTTGGTGAAGCTCGGGTCGTCCGTGCACGCCGTCGCCGAGGACTTCACACTCGCGTCGTCCGTGGCGAGCTTTCCTTCGTCCGGGGTGTCGTAGGTGCAGCCGAACGGCTGAGTGGTGCTGGTGTTGTTGGTGTAGCGCAGGTCGGCCTGCACTGATCCGTCCGAGTTCACCTTGACGTCCACCAGGTAGACGCTGGAGTAGTCGAGGAGGTCGGTGGCGACCAGCCGGTTCACCTTGTACGTGCCCGGCTTGTAGCTCAACACATCCCCGGAGGAAGCGGCCGACGCCGGAGTCGAAGCCGCAGGCGCGGAACTCGCCTCTGTCGCCGAACTCGTGTCGACCGCCGACTGCTGCGCGACCGGGCTGACGGATGCAGTGCTCGTATGGCTGGTGGACGGGCCGGGGCAGCAGTTCCGATTGCCCTGGGCCAGCACCACGGCCGTCGCCGTGACGGCCGCGACCACCACCGCCCCGCCGGTCGCCAGCAGGGCGTTGCGAGTCCGGTGCGACGCCGCGGCCGGCGGCGGCATCGGCGGCCGCAGCAGCGGCGTCGGCGGGGTGAGCGCGACGTGCGGCCGGTCGGAGTAGGCCGGCGGGCGCGGCGGCGCGCTGCGCGGCATCACGGTCGGCGCGGCCGAGACCGCCTGCTCGCTGTTCCCAGCCAGCAGGCGCTGCACCTCCTGGCGTCGTTCGCCGAGCAGACCCCTGACGCTCTCCGGCAGCCACAGCGCGTCGTGCAGCACGGTCTCCTGGCCGACGACCTCGAGGTGCTCGAGCAGCTGCGCGGGCGTCGGCCGGGCCGCGGGCTCGCGCACCAGCATCGGCGTGACCAGGGTCTTGATGAAGTCCGCAACGCCGGCGAGATCCGGCGCGTCGCTCACCGTGCGGTGCGCGACCGCCAGCGCGTCGCCCTTGCCGAACGGCCCTACCCCGCGTGCGGCGTACACCAGCACGCAGGCGAGCGCGAACATGTCCGCGGCCGCGGTCGGATCCCGCCCGCTGAGCACCTCCGGCGCGATGTAGCCGGGGGAGCCCACCGCCATGCCGACGGCGGTGAGCGAGGTCAGCGAGTCGTCGCCGAGCGCGATCCCGAAGTCGATGACCACCGGCCCGTCCGGCGCCAGCAGGATGTTGTGCGGCTTGACGTCCCGGTGCACCAGCCCGGCGCGGTGGATCGCGGCCAGCGCCTCGGCCAGCCCGCCGGCCAGCGCGGTCACGGTGGCGGGCGGCAGCGGTCCGGCGGTCTTGACCGCGTCCGCCAGCGAGGGCGCGGGCACGTACTCGGTGGCGATGTACGGCCGCTCGCCGGTCGTGTCCGCGTCCACCACGCTGGCCGTGTAAAGCCCTGACACCGACATCGCCGCCCGGGCCTCGCGGGCGAAGCGCTCCCGGTAGTTCGGCTGGTTCGCCAGGCCCGCCCCGATCACCTTCACCGCCACGGCCCGGCCGGCCGGCGAGGTGGCCAGGTAGACCCGGCCCATGCCGCCGTCACCGATCACCGCGCGCAGGCGGTACGGCCCCAGCCGTCTCGGATCGTCCCCACCCAAACCAAGCACGGCGACAGCCTAGTACGCCGCGTCCTAAGGCCGAAGAGCCGCGCCCGCCCCGCGTACCTCCTCGAGCAGCAGGCTGACATCGCCGGCGTCGGTCAGGGGGTTGATCAGGCAGGCGCGCAGTATCGCCCGGCCGCGGAACGTCGAATCGGTGATGAAGGCGCGGCCCGCGGCCTGCACCGCCGCCGCCGAAGCGGCGGTGAGCCGATCCGCCTCATCGGGCTCTGATCCGGCCGGGGCGTAGCGGAAGGCCACGATCGAGGTCTCGACCGGTGCGGCGAGTTCGAAGTCGGGGTCGCGCTCGACCAGCTCGCCCAGCAGCCGCGCGGTCGAGGCGCACGCCGTGATGTCCGCGGCCACGCCCTCCCGGCCGCGCGCCGCGATCGCGGCCCACACCGGCAGCGAACGCGGCGGCCGGGTCTGTTCGATGCCGTACTCGCTGTACCAGCCGAGCTCTCCGGCCGCGTCGTCGCGCAGGTACGCCGGCACGTAGGAGAACGTCTCGCGCAGCTGCGCGCGGTCGCGCACGAGCAGGCAGCCGACGCCGGCCGGCACCTGCAGCCACTTGTGCGGGTCGAGCGCGAGCGAATCGGCCCGCTCCATGCCGGCGTACCGGTGCGCGATCGCCGGATCGAGCACGCCGAGGCCGCCATAGGCGCCGTCCACGTGGAACCAGAGTCCTTCTTCGGCGGCGATCGACGCGAGCTCGTCGAACGGGTCGACCGCTCCCGTGCTCACCGTGCCGGCCGACCCGACGATCAGGAACGGCACGGCACCGGCCGCGCGGTCCGCCGCGATCGCCCGCCGCAGCGCGTCCACCTGCAGACCGCCGGATTCGTCCACCGGCGCGACGTGCAGGTTCTCCGAACCGATGCCGAGCAGCTCGACGGCCTTGCGCACGCAGGAGTGCACTTCCTCGCTGCCGTACGCGACCAGGCGCGGAGCGCCGGACAGGCCGTGCGCGCGCACGTCCCACCCCGCCGCGGCCAGCGCGCGCTGGCGCGCCGCGCCCACCGCCACGATCGTGGCCATCGACGCGCCGGACGTCAGCAGCCCGGCGCCGGGCTCGTGCGGGAACCCGACCAGCTCGGCGATCCAGCGCACCGCCGCCCGCTCCAGGTGGACGTCGCCGTGGTCGCCGCCGGCCGACGACGGGTTCATGGCGGCGGCCAGCAGCGCCGCCGCGACGCCGGCCGGGTGCGGGGCCGCGTTGACCCAGCCGAAGAAGGCCGGGTGCCCGTTGCCCATCGGGTAGGCGAGCACGTCGCGCTCGAGCGCCTCGAGCACCTGCTCGGCGTCGAGGCCCTGGTCCGGCAGCGCCTGTCCGGCCAGGCCGACCCGCAGCGCCGGCGGCGTCGGCCGCCACACCGGGCCGTCGGCGAGGCCGTCGAGGTGCCCGGCGGCGATGCGGGCTGCGGTCTGGAGGATGTCGTGCGCGTCTGCCATGCGCCCCACTTTATGCTCACCGCGGAGGAACCCGACGCCCACCTCGGATGACGTGAGTGTGGCAGGATCTTCGACGTGACGACGATCGGCTTCACCCCGGAGGAGACCGCCGCCTGGTACGCCTCGGTCCCCAAGCTCGCCCTGTCCGCCAACGCGGTGCTGCGCGACCCGGAGGGCCGGGTGGCGATGGTGCGCAACACCTACCGTGAGGGCTGGTCGCTGCCGGGCGGCGTCGTCGACGACAACGAGGCCCCCGCCGACGCCTGCGTGCGCGAGGTGCGCGAGGAGCTCGGCCACGACGTGGACGGCCCCGTGCGGCTGCTCGCGGTGCAGTGGGCCGAGCGCGGCGAGGGACCGGTGCAGTTCCTCAGCCTGACCTTCGACGCCGGGGTGTGCCCGGACCCGGCCGCGCTGCGGCCGCAGGAGGAGGAGATCGCCGAGATCGCCTTCTTCGCCGTGGACGAGCTGCCGCCGGGGCTGCGGCCGTTCATGCGCGCACGGATGGACGCGATCGTCGAGGGCGGCTTCCACGACGTCGCCTATCTGGAGTCACACCTGCCGCGGCACCCGTGAGAGCTCGGCCACCAGCGCCGGCAGGGCCTCGGAGATCGGCTCCCGGACCAGCTCGGTGGCCAGATCGTCGTAAGGGGTCGGCTCGTTGTTGACGATCACGAGGTCGGCCCCGGCCGCCACCGCGATCTCGCACAGCCCGGCCGCCGGATGCACCCGCAGCGAGGTGCCCACGGCCAGGAACACCGCCGCGGCCCGGGCGAACTGCCCGGCCCGCCCGTTCACGTCCTCGTCCAGGAACTCGCCGAACATGACGGTGGCCGGCTTGAGGATCCCGCCGCAGCGCTCGCACTTCGGGTCCGGCTCACCCGCGTCCACCCGCGCGGCGATCTCGTCCAGCGTGCCGGTCCAGCCGCACTTCGCGTGCGTGCACAGCACCTCGAAGATGTTGCCGTGCAGCTCGAGCACCTTGCGCGGGGACGAGCCCGCCTTCACGTGCAGCCGGTCCACGTTCTGGGTCAGGATCCGCACCGAGCGGTGGCGCTCGAGCTCGGCGAGCGCGAGGTGGCCCGGGTTCGGCTCGGCCGTGCGCGCAGGATTGTTCCGGCGGGCGTTCCAGGAGCGTTCGCGCAGCTGCGGATCGCGCATCTAGTCCACGATGTTCGCGGTGAGCTCCGCGATCGGGTTCTGCGTCCACAGGCCCTGCGGGCTGCGGAAGTCCGGGATCCCGGAGTCGGTGGAGATACCGGCGCCGGTGAGCACGGCGATCGGGCCGGGGCGGTCGCGCCAGGAGGGGCCCTCGAGCCCCGCGGCGGAGTTCGTCATGCGGCCAGGCTAATCGCGCCCGTCAGCGCTCTTCCACAGGATTTCTACGAACCGCGCCCTCGGACCGCGGGCGCAGCCGAGCACGCGCCGCGCCCCCCGCGGCGCTGCGCGTGCCCTCCCCTCCGCGGCCACTGCGCGTTTTCGGCGGGCGCGTCAGCGGTCCTCCACCGAGATCCGCAGCGCCCGGGCGAAGTCCACCGCCAGCTCCACCGCCTGGGAGCTGTCGATGACCGCGCCCTTGAGGTTCTCGAACCCGTCGACGCACTCGAGCACGGTGGCGTCCCGGAAGTCGGCCCTGGCCAGCCTGGCCTTGGCGAACTTGCCGTCGCGCACCGCCGAACCGGGAAACGACACCTCCCGCAGCGAGGCGCCGCTGAAGTCCACGTCCCGCAGGATGCAGTCCTCGAAGACCACCTCGTGCAGCTCGGCGCCGCGCAGGTTCACCGCGTCCAGCTTGCAGCGCTGGAACACCACCCGGCGCAGCTGCGCGCCGAAGGCCTCGATCCCGGCGAACGAGCAGGAGAGCACGCTCGCGTCCAGCCACTCGCTCTCGGCCAGGTCGCCGCTGAGCACCCGCCCGCCGCGCCACCAGACGTCGGTGAACCGGGCCCGGCGCATCCGTACGCCCTCGAACACGACGTTCTCGAAGGCGCACTCGGTGAACCGGCTGCTGCCGGCGTCCGCGTCCGCCTGGTGCAGCGCGTCGAAGTGGCACAGGTCGTGGTCCCCGTCGCGCAGCAACGGGCCCCGGTGCGGATCGAGCGCGTGCGCGAACGGGAGCTCGTCGATCTCCCGGGCGATCTTCGTCATGGTCCCACCGTAACCGGAGCCGCCGACAGAACCCCTCGTGGCGGCGGCCGCCGCCGCCCTCACCCGGTCTTCCTGGACCGGGCCATTCCGGAGAGCTCGACGATGCGCGGGCCGGCCTTGGCCGGCGATCCGGCGTCGAACGGCGGCTGCGGGTCGTACTCGATGCCCAGCTGGATCGCCTTGGCCATGTCCTCGCCCAGGATCTCGGCGACCAGGGTCAGGGCCAGGTCGATGCCGGCCGAGACGCCCGCGCCGGTGACGATCCTGCCCTGGCGCACGACCCGTTCGCTCGTGTACGTGGCGCCGGTCCGCTCGAGCAGCTCGGTCGCGGCCCAGTGCGTGGTCGCCTTGAGACCGCGCAGCAGTCCGGCCGCGCCGAGCACCAGCGAGCCGGTGCACACGGACGTGGTCCACTGCGTGGTCGCGTGCACCCGGCGGATCCAGTCGAGCAGCACCTCGTCCGTCATCCCGGCGCGCGTGCCCCAGCCGCCGGGCACGAGCAATATGTCGGCCGCCTCGATCTCGTCGAAGGACGCGTCGGCCTGCAGGCCCAGCATCCGGCTGTCGGTGCGCACGACGCCCTTCGCGGCCGCCGCGAAGACGACCTTGGCGTCGGGCATCGAGCGCAGCACCTCGTACGGCCCGATCGCGTCGAGGGCGGTGAAGTCGTTGAAGATCGGAATCACGATGTCCATGCCTCGATGCTGTCAGGACTCGGACATGGCGGCAATGACGCGCAGGCGACAGATTACGCCATGGCGCTCCCGCCGCCCGGCGCCGTGAACCCGGCTCCGGTGGCCGCGAACCGCCCCCGGTACTCGTGCGGAGCCACCCCGAGCAGCCGCTGGAACGAGCGCTGCAGCGTGCGCAGCGTGCCGAATCCGCACACGCGCGCGATCCGCTCCACCCCGTCGTCGGTGGTCTCCAGCAGCCGGCACGCCGCCTCCACCCGGGCCGCCTCCACGTACCCGGCCGGGCTGTGCCCCGTCTCGCCGTGGAAGACCCGCAGGAACTGACGCTCGCTCAGCCCGACCCGGTCGGCCAGCGCCGGCACGGACAGGTCCGCGCCGGGATGCTCCGCGATGAACCCCAGCAGGTCCCGGATCGGCTCCCGCGTCGGCCGCTGCGCCCGCAGCTGCACCGAGAACTGACGCTGGCCGCCCGGCCGCTGCACGAACACGACGAGCTGGCGCGCGATCTCACGTGCCGCGGCCGCGCCGTGATCCTCCTCGACCAACGCCAGAGCGAGATCGATGCCGGCGGTCACGCCCGCCGAAGTGGACACCGCGCCGTCCCGGATGAAGATCGGATCCGCGTCCACGCTCACCTTCGGATACCGCGCGGCGAGTTCCTCGGCCCGGCTCCAGTGCGTGGTCGCCTTCCGCCCGTCGAGCAGCCCGGATTCGGCCAGCAGAAGCGCGCCGTTGCACACGGATGCCGTCCGGCGGCACGATCTCGACGCCCGCGCGATCCACTCGGGGTATTCGGGCCGCCTGATCGCCACGTCCAGACCCCGGCCGCCGACCACGATCAGCGTGTCCGCGCCCGCGAACGGCGTCGCCGCCTCGGCCACCACCGCAAGGCCGCTGCTGGAGATCACCTGACCCGGGTCCAGGGCCAGGGTCCGCAGCGTGTAGCGCCCCGGCGAGTACCGGTCGGCCTGCGAGAAGACCTCCAGCGGGCCGGTCAGATCAAGCATCTGGAAGTCCGGGAAGATCAGGAAGGCGATCTCACGGGCCGTCATGCCGACGCGTCCGCCAGGCCGGTCGCGACGGCCCCGAGCCGGTCCGCGTACTCGATCCGCTCCCGCCATCCGCTCGGGAAGGCCTCGATTCCCAGCGCGGCCCCGGCGAACGCGCCTGCCAGCGCGGCGATCGAGTCCGAGTCGCCGCGCGTGCGCGCCGCCCGCCGCAGCGCCGCGTGCGGATCGTCGCGGTAGAGCAGGAAGCACAGCAGCGCGGTCGCCAGCGCCTCCTCGGCGATCCAGCCCTCGCCCGTCGCGTCGCAGGGATCTGTATCGCGGTCACCGGCCGCGATCGCCGCGTCCAGCCGGTCCAGCACCGCGAGGCACTCGTCCCAACCCCTGGCCATGAAGGCCTCGGGCGACGTGTCGTGGCTGCGCGACCACAGGTCGCCGAGCCAGCCGTGGTGGTAGACCTCGCGCTGCTGCAGCGCCCGATCTCGCAGGGCTGACGGCACGTCAGCGGGGTCCATGCCTTCGAGCAGCCACCAGGTGGCGAACGCGGTCAGCTCGCTGGCAGCCAGTCCGGTGGGGTGGCCATGCGTCAGCGCGGCCTGCAGCTGCGCGGCCCCGGCGCGGGTCGAGGACGAGAGTCTGCCGACGAGCCCGACCGGCGTCACGCGCATGTTCGCGCCGCAGCCCTTCGACCCGGGTATCGTCGCGCGGACCCACGGCTTGCCCTCGGCGAGGTCTCCGCACGCGCGCAGGCACGTCATGCCCGGCGCCCGGTTGTTATCCGGCGAATGCGCCCAAAGGACGAAGCGGCGCGTCCATACGGGTGCGAGCACCTCCGCCGAGAGTGCTGTCCCCGTCTCGAGCACTTCGAGCAAGCCCTCGCCGACCGCGAGCGCCATCTGCGTGTCGTCGGTCACCAGCGCCGGCTCCGACAGATCGGATGGGCCACCCGAGCCGAAGCTGCGGTCGATGTCGGCAAGCGTGAGGAATTCCGTCGGCTTGCCGAGTGCGTCTCCATAGGCGAGCCCGAATATCGACCCCGAAACCCGTTCGTGCAGCGTCGTCATACGGCCGATCGTAGATGTCCTAAGGCCCTATACGCCGAGGACGACCGTGGCGGCGAGGACATCGGCCGCGGAGCGGCGGCCGCGCACCAGCACGGTCTCACCCACCTTCAGCTGTTCGCGGCTGAAGGGATGCGCCAGCGCACCGAAGCGGGTCGTCGCGCCCAGTTGCACCGTCACGTGTTCGCCTGTAGCGAGGAGGTGGCCGGTGAAGGAGCCCGAGCCGATCGACTCGATGACCACCCGAACGTCGACTGCGCGGCCGAGCTTGGCGGCAGCGGTTGCGGTCGCGACGGCGCCGGGCGTCGGGGCGGCTCCGCTCGTGGTGGTGTTCGCGGCCGGCCCGGAGGAGCCGACCGCCTCGTACGCGCCGAACCCGACGGCGACGGCCAGCGCGGCGGCGCCGGCCAAGACGGCGATGCTGCGCAGGCGTCCGCCGCTCCCGTTCCCCCGCCCGCCCGGCACCGCCGGGGCCGACGGGTCCACCGGGCCCGACGCCGTGGGAGAGGGCGGATCGGCCGCGTACTCCGGCGGAAATGAATACGCACCTTGAGTCTCCTGCTGGGCCCGGTCGTCGGCCCGCCGCGCCCGGAAGGCGTCGAAGGCGCCCCACGGCTCCGGCGCCGGATCCGGCTGCTCGCCCTCGTTCTGGCTGGACACTTCGGTTCGGCTCCCCGCTCGGCTCGCTCGGCTGTGCTGGCAGCGCCAGTACACCCGATCGAGGGTAAAGAGCGCGTCAACGCCGCTCCGGCCTGCGGCGCAGGTGGAAAACCGGTTGCGGCCCGCTGCCCGGTATGCCAGGGTCGGCAGTTCGCCCCTCTTCCCCCCGTCTTCGTCCCCTGACGCCTGTGGAGCCGCCGCATGCGCGTGTACCTGACCGCTGCCCGATTATCGCTGCGACGCAACCTCGCCTACCGGTCCTCGGCCGCCGCCGGGGTGGTGACCAACACCGCCTTCGGCTGCATCCGCGCCTACGTGCTCGTCGCGCTGTGGAAGCAGAAGCCCGAGATCAACGGCTGGGACCTCGCCGACGCCTGCACCTATGCCTTCCTCACCCAGGCCCTGATCGCGCCGATGGGCGTGTTCATGAACGGCACCGAACTCGGCCCGCGCATCCGCAACGGGGACGTGGCCGTCGACCTCTACCGTCCGGCGGACTTCCAGTCCTGGTGGCTCGCCCTCGACGCCGGCCGCGCGGCGGGTGCCGCGCTGCTGCGTTCGCTTCCGCCGGTCCTGCTCGGCGCGCTCGTCTTCCCCGTCGCCCTGCCCCTCTCGCCGGTGCGCTGGGCCGCGTTCCTGCTGTGCTGCGCGGTCGGATACCTCGTCAGCTTCTCACTGCGCTACCTGATCAGCCTCATCGCGTTCTGGACCATGGACGAGCGCGGCATGGCGTCGATCACCCTCGCGGTCGGCTTCTTCTGTTCCGGGATGATCCTGCCGCTGACGATCATGCCCGGCGCGCTCGGCGCGATCGTCCAGCACACGCCGTGGGCGGCCATGATCCAGCTCCCGGCTTCGGTCCTGCTCGGCACCCAGCCCGGTGGAGCGGCCTACGCGCTCGCGTTCGGCCTGACCTGGGCGCTGATCCTGCTGGCCGCCGGCCGCCTGCTCACCGAAGCCGCGCGGCGCAAGGTGGTGGTGCAAGGTGGCTGAGTCCGCCGAACGCCCGCTGGCCGCCCCCGTCGCCTACCTCCTGCTGGTGCGCATGTGGTCGCGCTCGGTCTGGCAGTACCGCACCTCGCTGGTGTTGACCGGACTCGGCCAGATGCTGACCACCTCGCTCGACCTGATCGCGATCTTCGTGCTCTACTCGCAGGTCACCGTCCTGGGCGGATTCACCCTGCCGCAGACGCTGTACCTCTACGGCACCACCCGGCTCGCCTTCGCCCTGTCCGATCTCGTCGCCAGCGGCGTCGAGAACCTCGCCGACTCGATCCGGCTCGGCACCTTCGACCTCGTCCTCATCCGCCCGGTCAGCACGCTCGCGCAGGTGCTCGCGGACCAGTTCACCCCCAAGCGACTCGGCAAGCTCGTGCCCGCCACGGCCACCCTCGTCTGGGCCCTGATCGACCTGCCGGTGCACTGGACCGCGCCGAAGATCGCGGTGTGCCTCGGCACGATCCTGTGCGGGTTCGTGCTCTACTGCGCCTTCTGGGTCCTGTCCGGCTGTATCAGCTTCCTGGCCGTGGACGCCCGCGAGGTGGCGAACACCTTCACCTACGGCGCCGAGTTCGCCAGCGAATACCCGCTGACCATCTTCGGCCGTCCGCTCGGGTTCGCCCTGACCTTCGTCCTGCCGGTCGCCTTCGTCACCTGGCAGCCCTCGCTCTACGTGCTCGGCCACCCCGACCCCTTCGGCCTGCCCGGCTTCCTGCGCCTCGCCTCGCCGGCGGCCGCCGCCCTGTTCTCCGCCCTGGCCGTGCTGGCCTGGCGCGCGAGTATCCGCCGCTATCGCTCGACCGGGAGTTGACCGCCGTGACCACCGTGCCCGCCCAGGCCCCCCAAGCCGCCGCCGCCTCCGCCGCGCAGATCGATCCGATCATCCTGGCGGAGGGTCTGACCAAGGTCTTCACCTCCCGCAAACGCGCCGGCCGGCTGCGCCGGGAACGCAGCGACTTCACCGCCGTCGACGGCATCGACCTGCGCGTCGCGCCGGGCGAACTGGTCGGCTACATCGGCCCGAACGGCGCCGGGAAGTCCACCACCATCAAGATGCTGACGGGCATCCTGACCCCGACCGCCGGCACGCTGCGCGTCGCCGGCTTCGAGCCGCAGCGCGACCGGGTCAAGCTGGCCCGGCGCATCGGCGTCGTGTTCGGGCAGCGCACCACCCTGTGGTGGGACCTGCCGCTGCTCGACTCGTTCACGCTGCTGCAGCGCCTCTACCGGATTCCGCCGGAGCGCTACGCGGCGAACCTCGCCTACTACACCGAGGCGCTCGACCTCGGGCCGTTCCTCGACCGGCCGGTGCGCCAGCTGAGCCTCGGCCAGCGGATGCGCGGCGACATCACCGCGGCGCTGCTGCACGATCCGGCCGTGGTGTACCTGGACGAGCCCACCATCGGCCTCGACGTGGTCTCCAAGCACGCGGTGCGCGAGTTCCTGCACGATCTCAACACCCGTACCGGCACCACGATCCTGCTCACCACGCACGACGTCGACGACATCGAGCGGCTGTGCTCCCGCGTCGTCGCCATCGACCACGGCCGCGTCACCTACGACGGTCCGCTGGACCAGCTGCGCGCGGAGCGGGACCTCGAAACGGTCGTGCGCGAGCTCTACACCCGGCAAGAGGTCTGATTCCCCCGTTCCGGCTGCTCCGCCACCCGTAGACGAACCTGTTGATACGAAAGGGTGACTTGTCCGCGAGTCTGTCCCGCTCCGCTCACCCGCTCGGATGACGATGGCCACGGGGGCGCATTCCATCCGACGGCGTAGAACGCGGTCGATTCCAACCACAGCGGAGGTGGCCCGATGAGCGGAGCGGCAAAGGCACGGAGCAAGGCCAGGCCCAAGCGGCCGACCGGTCGGCCGGCCGAGGAACGCCCGGGAACCGAGGCCGAGGACTCGATCGTCGCACGGCCGTTCGATCAGCTCGGCACCGTCCCCGGCCCCCGAACCGGGCCGGGGACGGGCGTGGACGGCAGGACCGGCCCGACCCTGACGGTCGTGGAGGCGCCGGCCGAGAGCGTGTTCGCGCGCGGCTACCCGGCCCCGGCCGACGCCGTGCGCTGCGCGATGCTCGGCTCGCCGCCGACCTTCTGGTTCGACGGCGACGCGGGCCGGCTGACCGTGTCGGTGGAGGCGGGCCGGCTGGTCGCCGCGGGCGTGGCCTTCGTCTCCGAGGACGTGGCGGACCTGGTGGCCGCGGCCGTGCTCAACCACGACGGCGAGCGGGCCGACGCGGTCGAGCCGGTGCGCGCCGCGCTGGCCGAGATGGCGGCGCGGGCCGGGCAGGAGCCGGTGGAGATCGTGGTGGACCTCTCCGGCGACAGCCCGCGGCTGGGCTGGCTCTCCCGGTTCGACCCGGCGCCCTGGGTCACCTGGCACGACTGGTGGGCCGCGTTCGCGGTGTCCGCGGCCGGCCGGCTGACCACCGCGCTGGCCGGCGCCGGCCGGACCGGCGACTACGACGACTGCTTCACCGCGCACGGGCTGCGGGTGGCCCGCTGCGCCGAGCCCTGCTGCGCGAGCCCGCTGACGGACCGTCATCCGGCCTGGCCCGGGATCTGGACCACGGCCGGGGGCGCGCTCGGACCGGTGTGCGCCGCGACCGCCGACGCCGGCGCATGGCCGGCCGGTCTCCTGGCCGCGGCCCCACACCGCGTCACGGAAGAGTAACGATTCGGTCGGGGGAGCGGGAAGTCGGAATCCAGCCCCCGGAAGGGTGGTTAGTTTACATTAGCTAACTATATTTCCGGGTAAGGATCAGGCATGGCCAAAGACGGGTCGATATCCACGGTCGGGGCCCCGACCCTCGCTCCCCACTCCAGATTCGGGCATTTCCGGCACGCGATGAGCGCCGGCCCGGAGCACTCGCACTACAAGTGGGTCGCGCTCACCAACACCACCGTGGGCATGCTGCTCGCCACGATCAACTCCTCGATCGTGCTCATCTCGCTGCCGGCGATCTTCAACGGCATCAAGCTCAACCCGTTGGAGTCCTCGAACACCAGCTACCTGCTGTGGATGCTGATGGGCTACATGCTCGTCACCGCGGTGCTGGTGGTCACCCTCGGCCGGCTCGGCGACATGTACGGCCGGGTGAAGCTCTACAACATGGGCTTCGCCATCTTCACGGTCTGCTCCGTGATCCTCTCGGTGGACCCGTTCAGCGGCGGACACGGGGCGCTGTGGCTGATCGGCTGGCGCGTGGTGCAGGCCGTCGGCGGCTCGATGCTGATGGCCAACTCGGCCGCCATCATCACCGACGCCTTCCCCGCCAACGAGCGCGGCATGGCGCTCGGCATCAACATCGTCGCCGCGCTGGCCGGCTCCTTCATCGGCCTCGTGCTCGGCGGCGTGCTGGCGTCCTGGGACTGGCGCTCGATCTTCTGGGTCAACGTCCCGATCGGCGTCATCGGCACCGTCTGGGCGTACAAATCGCTGCACGAGACCGGCGTCCGGCGGCCGGGCAAGATCGACTGGTGGGGCAACATCACCTTCCTGGTCGGCCTGACCGCGATCCTCGCCGCGATCACCTACGGCATCCAGCCCTACGGCGGCCACACCATGGGCTGGACCAACCCGCTGATCCTGACCGGCCTGATCGGCGGCGTCGTGGTGCTCGGGCTGTTCCTGTTCATCGAGTCCCGCGTGGCCAACCCGATGTTCCAGCTCAAGCTGTTCCGCAACGTCGCGTTCTCCAGCGGCAACGGCGCCTCGTTCCTGATCGCGGTGGCGCGCGGCGGCCTGCAGTTCATGCTGATCATCTGGCTGCAGGGGATCTGGCTGCCGCTGCACGGCTACAACTACGAGGACACCCCGCTGTGGGCGGGCATCTACCTGGTCCCGCTGACCATCGGCTTCCTGGTCTCCGGCCCGGTCTCCGGCAAGCTCTCGGACAAGTGGGGCCAGCGCTCCTTCGCCGTGGCCGGCCTGCTGCTGATGGCGGCGACCTTCGGCGGCATGCTCGCGCTGCCGACGAACTTCAGCTACCCGGTCTTCGCGCTCCTGATCTTCCTCAACGGCGTCGGCGGCGGCCTGTTCTCCGCGCCGAACACCTCGATGATCATGTCCAGCGTGGGCCCGGAGATGCGCGGCGCCGCCTCCGGCATGCGCTCGACCTTCATGAACGCGGGCAGCCTGTTCTCCATCGGCGTGTTCTTCTCGCTGATGGTGATCGGCCTCGCCAGCCAGCTGCCGCACGCCATCGTCACCCAGCTGACGGCGCAGAACGTGCCGGCGGGGGTGGCCCAGCAGGTCGCCGCGATCCCGCCGGTCGGCGTGCTGTTCGCCGCGTTCCTCGGCTACAACCCGATGCAGCAGCTGCTCGGCGACAAGGTGCTCAACAACCTGCCGCCGCAGAACGCGCAGACCCTCACCGGCCACCAGTTCTTCCCCAACCTGATCGCCGGCCCGTTCCAGCACGGCCTGATGATCGTGTTCTGGCTGGCCATCGGCATGAGCGTGGTCGGCGCCGCCGCCAGCCTGGCCAAGCCCCGCCGCGCGTCTCTCTGAGCGCCGCCGCCGAGGACGCCGTCGGCCCCGTGCCGCGGCCGCGCGCGCCGACCCGCGCGCGGCCGCACCCCCGCCCGCCCCGCCGCTTCGCCAGCGGCGGGGCGGTGTCGTCGGCGGAGGCGTCTCAGGTGCCGAAGATCCGCTAGCCTCTGACGCCGGAGGGATCAAACGTGAAGACGGAACGCAGATTCGCCGACGCTCGCCGACTGGCCGGTGTCGTACGGGAAGTGTTCGGGGCCGATCGCAGCGTCGTGGACGTGGACCGGCTGGCGGGCGGTAGCAAGAAGGGCGTCTACCGGGTCACCCTGGACGACCGCACCAGCACCATCGTCTACATCTGGAGTGCCGAGGAAGACTACTGGGACGGGCTGCTGCCGGAGTCCGCGGCGGACCCGGAGGACGTGTTCGCGCACTCGTCCGGCATCGACCTGTTCGAGATGGCCACGCGCCGACTGGAGGCGGCCGGGGCGCGCTCGCCGCGTCTTCTGTTCGCGGACCGGAGCCGGCGGCTCTATCCGGCGGAGATAGCCGTGGCCGAGGATGTCAGAGGCGGCACGCTGGAGCGGCTGCTCGAGACCGATCCGCAAGCCGCGAAGGCGCCCCTGGAACAGCTCGGGGAGATGCTGCGGGAGATGCACCGGTACCGGGCCCCCGCGTTCGGCAAGATCGCGTTCGTCGACGGCGGCGGCGTGTCGAAAGGCGGCACGTGCGAGGCGGCCCACCTGCAGCCCACGCTGGCGAACATCGCGTTCGCCGCGGAGCGTGACGCGCGTGCGGCCAAGGGGCGCGAGCAGTTGGAGGACAAGCTCCAGGCGCTCTACGCGGCGGTCGAGCCGCGCTCGGAGTTCGGGCTGGTGCACGGCGAACTCGGCCCCGACCACGTGCTGATCGGCCCGGACGGCGAGCCCGTCCTGATCGATGTCGAAGGGCTGATGTACTTCGACGCCGAGGTCGACCACACCTGGATGAGGATGCGCTTCCAGGAGCACTACCAGCCGCTGCGCAATCCGGACCTCGACCCGGTCCGGATGAAGTACTACCAGTACACGATGCATCTCGGCCTGGTCGGCGGGCCGCTGCGGATCGCGGAGGGCGACTTCCCGAACCGGGAGTGGATGCTCGCGGCCGCCGACTATCACCTGAAGCAGGCTCTGGCGTACGAGGTCTGATCCACGCCGGCTCCACGCCGCCGGGGCACTGTCATGCCCCGGCTGCGTCGTCCGCAGACCGCAAGCCCTCGCACGCCCCCAGGATCAGCTCCACCAACTCCGCGAACCGCCGGTCGTCGTCCTCGAAGATCTCCCGCCCGGCCTCCGCGACCAAGGGGTAGGCGTCGCTGTCGACGCGCGCGTCCCGGTCACGCAGGTCGTAGCGCGGGTCGCCGGCGGCTTTGGCCTGGATCACGGACTGCTCCTCGATGCAGAAGCCGATGACGAAGTGGTGCAGCAGCACGTTCGCCTGGGCGGCGGTGCGGACGGTGAAGCCCTGGCGCATCATCGCGGCGAGGCGTGGCTCGCGGCGGCGCAGTACCTCGACGTCGGTCATGGTGGTGCCGGTCGCCATCTTGGCGCCGTCCCGGTGTGCGAGTAGTTCGGTGCGGGCGATCCGCGCGTATGCGGCGAGGGCTGTGCGCCAGGGCTCGTCGACCGACCGCTCCTCGAGCCGGAGGCTGATGCGCCGCCAGATCTCCGTGCCCATCTCGTCCAACAGCTCCTGCTTGGACCGCACGTGCCAGTACAGCGCCGGCGCCTGCACGTCCAGCCGCGCGGCGACCTTGCGCAGCGTCAGCCCGTCGAGCCCTTCGGCGTCGAGCGTGTCCAGAGCCGCGCGCACGACGTCTTCCTTCGCCAGTCCCTTGCTCATCCTCGCCACCTTGACAGTTTAACGCCGTTAAGTGCACCATCGGAAGGGCAACTTAACAACGTTAAGGAGGACCGGGCGATGAAGGCAGCGGTGGTGCGGCAGGCGGACGGCCGGCCGGAGTACGGGGAGTTCGACGAGCCGCGGGCCGGCGAGGGGGAGGAACTGGTCGAGCTGGTGGCGGCCGGGCTGCACCAGCTGGTGCGCTCCCGGGCGCACGGCAGGCACTACAGCACCGACAACGTCTATCCGCTGGTCCCGGGTGTGGACGCGGTGGCCCGGACGCAGGACGGAACGCTCGTCTACACCGGCAACCCGCGGGCGCCGTACGGCACGATGGCCGAGCGCATCGCGGTGGCGCGGCGGATGCGCTTCCCGCTGCCGGACGGTACCTATGAGCGCGCGGTGCAGGTCGCGGCTGGGATGAACCCGGGCATGTCGTCGTGGCTGCCGTTGCGGTGCCGGCGGACGAGCGAGGGCGCGGAGCAGACCGGCGGCGTCGTCGCCATCGTCGGCGCCACCGGCACCTCCGGCCTGATGGCGGTGCAGAACGCGCTGGCGCTCGGCGCGGAGCGCGTCATCGCGCTGGGCCGGAACGAGGAGGCGCTCGAACGCGCGCGGGGCTATGGCGCGGCGACGGCGAAGTTGGCTGAGGACAGGGAATCGACCGTCTCGGCGATCCTCGAGGCCCTCGACGGCGGCACGCCGGACATCGTGCTCGACTACGTGTGGGGTGCTCCCGCGGAGGCGATGTTCGCCGCGCTGAGCGGCAGGCAGCAGGCAGCGGAGGAGATCGAGTACGTCCAGATCGGCGCGCTGGCCGACATGGACGCCGCGCTGCCGGCTTCGCTGCTGCGGAGCCGGAGGATCCGGGTCAGGGGAAGCGGCCTCGGCTCGGTGAGTGCGGCCACGATGATGCGACTGATGCCCGAGTACGTCGAGCGCATCGCCGGCGGCGGCGTCGACGTGCCGGTCGAGACCCATCCGCTCGCCGACGTGGCCGAGGCGTGGAGCGCGACTCCCGCCGACGGGTCGCGGATCGTGTTCACACCCTGAGGGCCCCGAGTCGGCGGTCCGATGAACCGGACCCGCGGTCGTCGCGTCCGCGAGTCCGGTCCTGGCGCGAAAATCAGGAGTAAGAAATGGAATCGAGCTCGCAGGTACGGATCAGCGGCCCGTAATAGGGGTAGAGCGCGCAGGTCCAGTTCGCGGTCGCCGTCGAAGTCCCCGGCGTCAGGCTGTAGGTGTAGCCCTCCCACATGCTGTTCTCGACGTAGCCGTTGCCGCCGCAGTAGGTGTCCAGCGCGACACTGCTCGCGGAACTCGGCACGACGAAGGTGACTTCCTTCTCGTACGAGTTGACGACATAGCCCGAAGCGCCCAGCGCGGTGTACGTCCAGCCCGAACCGTAGTTGATTTCGAACCCGTACATCATCGTGCCGTCCGCGCAGGTGACGTACGAGTTGATCGTGCGGGTGCCGTCCGCCGCGGCGAACTGCGGAGTGGCGCCGACCAACAGCAGCGACGCCGCGGCCAGGGTGCCGGACGTGACCGCGCGACGGCGAAACATTTCGAAAGCCATTTCCCGCTCCATTCCGATGGCGAGTGGGGTGCGTAGGTATACGGATACCGGCACTCGCGCATCGGAAGAAAGCAGGCCTGGAATATCTGGCGACCGGTCAGAATATTGATATCGATGTTCATGGCGCCCGATACTGGGCCGGGGAGTTCACGTGAACTCGCGGCGCCGGCCGACCGGCCGGTGAAATTTTCTCGCCTCAGCTCTGCGCGGGGATCCCGCGGCGCAGCAGTTCCGTCGCCTCCGCCTCGGTGCGCGGCGCCGGGATGGCCACGCCGGCCGGGAGCTGGCGGGCGAGCAGGTCGGCGTAGACCTCCTGCAGGTGGGTCGGGCGGCCCGCGGCGGGGGTGACGGCGCCGGAGACGGGGACGGTGACACCGCTCAGCGGGTCGTCGGTGCGCGGCGCCGGCAGGGTGAGCGCACCGCCGACGTCCACCGCAGCGGCGTCGCGCGCGGTCAGCGGCGCGAGCCCCCACCGCTTCTCGATCGTCTTGAGCACGCTGGTGTGGTCGAACGGGGTCGCGCCCGCCGGCACCCGGTAGAC
Source organism: Actinospica robiniae DSM 44927 (assembly GCF_000504285.1). Lineage (NCBI taxonomy): Bacteria > Bacillati > Actinomycetota > Actinomycetes > Catenulisporales > Actinospicaceae > Actinospica > Actinospica robiniae. Next base: position 7,768,878 of record NZ_KI632511.1, read on the forward strand.
CGTGCCCGCCTCGATCAGCGGCGAGACCAGCACGGTGGGCACCCGCGGGCCGAACCGGGTGAAGTCGAACCCGTACTCGCCCGCGGTGTTGTCCGGCGGGGTGGCGCCGACCGGCGGCGCGACGTGGTCGTAGAGGCCGCCGTGCTCGTCGTAGGTCAGGATGAACAGGGTGCTGTTCCAGTCCGGGCCGTTGCGCAGCGCGGTGTAGACGTCGTGGATCAGCTGCTCGCCGAGCGCCACGTCGTAGTTCGGGTGCTGGCTGTTGCCGGTCGCGCTCCAGGACGGCTCGAGGAAGGCGAAGCCCGGCAGGGAGCCGGCCGCCGCGTCCCGCTGGAAGTCGGTGAACAGGCCGAAGTGGGACGCGGGCGCCTGAGCGAGGTCCGGGAACGTGTGCCTGGTCAGCGGCTGAGCGTCGTAACCGTAGACCTTCCACTCCACCCCGGCCGCGCCGAGCGAGGCGCAGATCGACGGGGAGGTGAAGGTCTTCGTCTTGTCGTCCATGTGGCCCTGGCTGGTGCCGGAGAGCGCGAACGCGCGGTTCGGCAGCGTCTCGGTGGGCGCCGAGCCGAACCAGTGGTCGCAGACGGCGAAGCCGCGCGCCAGCGCCGAGAGCACCGGCAGCGCCTCCGGGGTGTAGCAGCCCATGATGTCGGCCGGCTGCGTGCCGGCGACGATCGACCAGCCCTCCTTGGCCTCCCAGCCGAGGGTGTAGGCGTAGTCCGTGACGAAGCCGCTCATGGTCGCGGCCGGCGGGTTCGGCGCCGTGGTCGCGCCGAACAGCTGGCTGTTGGTGGCCGCGTAGCCCTCGCCCGGATCGGCGCCGGGCATGAAGTACGCGTTCGGCGTCGTCGGCGAGATCGGGAACACCGGCACCGCCTTGCCGTCCGTGCCCGGGTTGGACTCCGTCCCGCCGAGGCCCTCGAACGGCTGGCCGGTCGGCGAGACGTTGCCCGAGTCCTGATACAGGTAGCCGAGCATGTGGTCGAACGAGCGGTTCTCCAGCATGAGCACCACGATGTGCTCGATCGCCGCGAGCCCGCCCGCCGCGCTGTCCGTCATCTTTCGTCGCCTTTCCCGCGAGTGCCTGGGTTCAGCATGGCACTGGCCGGTGACGAAAAACGCACGCACAGTGAAACGGCGGTGGATCCCACCCCCCAGAGCGACGGCGGGCGGGATCCACCGGCCCGGTCTCTAGCTGCGTTGCAGCGTCAGCGGATCCGAGCCGAGCGATCCGGCGGAACCGGTCGCCTCGGCCGATCCGCCCGCGGGCGTTGCCGCGACGGAGGTGACGCGCGAGGTGTGGGCCGGGTCGGTGCACGCGGCGCTGTGCGCCTGGGACGTGTACGTCACTCCGCCCGCGGTCCAGACGATCTCGTCGCCGCTCGCCTGCCAGGCTCCGGTCGCGGCGGGGGCGCCGAGGTAGAGCTCGGACACCCTGCCGTCCGCCTCGAAGTCGAAGGCCACGTCGTCGCGTCCGGCGACGGTGTAGGTCCCGGCGAAGTCCGGCGTCCCACCGTCGCAGTGGGCTGAGCCGGGCATGGCGCCGGGGGTCGTACTGGGACTCGTACTACTGGGTGCGATGGCACCGGACGAGGGGGTGGCGGTATGGCGGGCGGCGTCGGCATAGGCGATGGGGGCCACCGCGAGCACCACGGTCCCGGCTCCGATCCACTTCAGCAAGCGCGACGCGCGCGTCATCATGATTGCTCCCCTTAAGTGCTGGCAGAGCCCACCCCTCGCGGGCTCTCACGCTCAAGTCTGCTGGTCAGGGCAGGCGGGCGCGCTCGGGATTAGGCCGTACGGGGAGGGCGTCGGGCCGCGCGCTCAGCGGCCCACCGGGCGCCAGGAGATCGGCGAGGAGAGCACCATCGTGGACGAGGGGGTGCCGTGGTCGGCGAGCCGGTCGATCAGCTCCTCGAACTCGGCCATCGAGCGCACCGCCACCCGCAGCAGGCAGCACGAGTCGCCGGTCAGCCGGTGCACTTCGAGGATCGCCACGGTCTGGTCGATCACCTCGGGGTGGCGCAGCAGGCAGTTCGGGCCGTAGCAGGACATCCGCACCAGCGCGGCCACCGTGCGCCCGACCTTGGCCGGGTCGATGTGCGCGTGGTAGCCGGTGATCACGCCGTGCTCCTCGAGCCGGCGCACCCGCTCGGCCACGGCCGGCGAGGACAGCTTCACCCGGCGGCCGAGTTCGTTGTAGGAGAGCCGCCCGTCCTGCTGCAATTCGTCGATCAGCAGCCAGTCGACTGCGTCTGGAAAGTCAACCCGGCCGTTCACCTTGCGATCATAACCCGGAGCGGCTCAGACGGTTCGCGACGCCCATTCATCTTTCCCGGCCGCTGCGGTTCCATAAAGGACATGATGACCGACGAAGCCCGCCGGCGAACCGTTCCCAGCGAGTACGCGCAATATGCAGCCCTTGATGAGCTCCTGCACCTGCAGTGGCCGCGGACGAAGGCGCCCGCGGAGCTCTCCTTCCTGATCACCACGCAGGTGATGGAGCTCTACTTCAAGCTGCTCGAGCACGAGTGGACGGCGGCCTGCGCCAAGCTGGACGCCGACGACGTGCGCGGCGCCCTGGTCGATCTGCGCCGCGGGCACGGCGTGCAGGACGCGCTGATCGCCTCCTGGGAGGCCCTGCGCACGCTCACCCCGGCCGAGTTCGACGAGTTCCGCGAGGCGTTCGGCGCGGCCTCCGGGATCCAGTCCGAGCTCTACCGCGAGCTCGAGCAGGCCCTCGGCGTGCCCTCCCCGAGCCACCCGGACGCGCCCAGCCTCGAGCGCAGCGCGGCCGGCCTGCTCCAGCGGCGCGGCTTCGACGGCTGGCTGGCGGTCTACCGCGCCGCCGATCACAACCCTGACCTGTTCGACCTGGGCGAGGCGCTCTACGACGCGGCCGAGCGCTTCACCCGGTGGAAGCAGCGCCACCTGATGGCGGTCTGGCGCTCGATGGGGGAGAAGACCGGCTCGGCCGGCACCTCCGGCGCGGAGTGGCTCGCGCGCGGCGTGCACCAGAAGTATCTTGCGGAACTGTGGAACGTGCGGACCGAAGCGTGGGTGGCCTGATGACGGAGACGACGACGGCGCTGGGGCGCAGCTCCGTGGCGGAGCTGGCCGAGCGCGCCGCCGCTCTCGACGCGGCGAACCCGCTCGGGCACTGCCGCGAGCGGTTCCTGCTGCCGGAGGGTAAGACGTACCTCGACGGCAACTCCCTCGGCGCGCTGCCGGCCGCCGTGCCCGACGCGATGCGCGACGCGGTGCACCGGCAGTGGGGCGAAGGGCTGATCGGCTCCTGGTTCGGCGAGCAGTCCCGCTGGTGGGAGCTGCCGCACCGGCTCGGCGACAAGGTCGGCGCCCTCATCGGCGCGGCGCCCGGGCAGACGGTCGTGGGCGATTCCACCTCGGTGCAGATCTTCAACACCCTGGTCGCCGCGGCGCGGCTGCGCGAGGGACGCGGCGTCCTGCTCACCGACGCCGGCCACTTCCCGACGGACGCGTACCTCGCGGACTCGGTCGGCGATCTGCTCGGCCTGCGGGTGGAGCGGGTCAAGCCGCAGGAGCTGGCGGACGCGATCGCACGCCACGCCGAGGACGTGGCCGTCGTCGCGTTCCCCGCGGTCGACTTCGCCACCGGCGAGCGCTGGGACATCCCCGGGCTGACCAAGGCGGCGCACGACGTCGGCGCGGTGGTCGTCTGGGACCTCTGCCACGCCGCGGGCGCGTTCCCGGTCGAGCTCGACGCGTGGGACGTCGACTTCGCCGTCGGCTGCACGTACAAGTACCTGTCCGGCGGACCGGGCGCGCCGGCTTTCGTGTACGCGAGCAGCCGCCACCACGGGCAGATGCGCCAGCCGCTGACCGGCTGGACCGGCCACGCCGACCCGTTCGCCATGCGCGGCAGCTACACCCCGGCCGACGGCATCGGCCGGGCCAGGATCGGCACGCCGACGATCCTCTCGATGCTCGCCCTCGAGGCCGCTCTCGGCGCCTTCGACGGTGTGGACCTCGACACCCTGCGCGCGCAGAGCCTGAGCCTGACCGGGTTCTTCATCGAGTGCTGCGACGCGCTGCTGGCGCGGCACGGCTTCGGCCTGATCACCCCGCGCGAGCCGGAGCGCCGCGGCGGCCAGGTGACGCTGCGTCACCCGGACGCGGCGACGCTCGTCCCGGCCGCCGCCGCGCGCGGTGTGGTGGGGGACAAGCGCGAGCCCGACCTGCTGCGTTACGGCTTCAACGCCCTCTACAACACGCACGCCGACGCCCTGCGCGCGGCGCGGACGCTCGCGGAACTGATCGAGGCCTGATACGGGGCTCAGCGGACGCGCGGAAGCGGGGCGGTACCGGAGTTCTCCGGTACCGCCCCGCTTCCGTTCTGCTCAGGCCCTGTTCAAGCTCTGCTTAAGCCAGTGCCTGCTCGCCGTCGAGGGTGGCGGCCGCGGCGTGGATCACCGCCGCGATGCGCACCGCCTCGTGGATCGGCTCGCGGGTCCAGCCCGCGTTGCGCAGCACCTTCTCGTGCGACTCCAGGCAGCGGCCGCAGCCGTTGACCGCGGAGACCGCGAGGCACCACAGCTCGAAGTCGTTCTTGTCGACCCCGGGGTTGCCGATCACCTGCATCCGCAGCCGGGCCGGCAGATTGGCGTACTCCTCGTCGCCGATCAGGTGCACGGTCCGGTAGTAGATGTTGTTCATGGCCATCACCGAGGCTGCGGCCTTCGCGGCCGTCAGGGCCTCGGCGGTCAGGTGGCCCTTGGCCTCCTCGACCAGCTCCTGGATCACCCGGGTGCTGCGGGAAGCCAGCGCCGTGGCCACCACCGTGCCCCACAGCTGCTGTTCCGGCAGCTTGGAGGTGGTGATCACCGAGCTCAGGTTCAGCCGGGTGTCCTTGGCGTAGTCGGGTATGGCCGCCTTGAGCGCGTCCAGGCTCATCCGAGTAGCTCCCTCGTCTTGCTCGTGCCGTCTTACTTCTGCGCCAGCAGCTGGGCCGCGTCCAGGGTCTCCTGGCCGTTCTGCCAGTTGCACGGGCACAGCTCGTCGGTCTGCAGGGCGTCGAGCACGCGCAGGACCTCGTCCACGTTGCGGCCGACGGAGCCCGCGGTGACCATCGCGAACTGGATCGTGTTGTCCTGGTCCACGATGAAGGTGGCCCGGTCGGCCACGCCCTCGTCGTTGAGCACGCCGCAGGCCGCGACCAGCTCGCGCTTGCCGTCGGCGAGCATCGGGAAGGGCAGGTCGTTGAGGTCCTTGTGGTCCCGGCGCCAGGCCAGGTGGACGAACTCGGAGTCCACCGAGACGCCGAGGACCTGGGCGTCGCGGTCGGCGAACTCGCTGTTGAGCTTGCCGAAGGCGGCGATCTCGGTCGGACAGACGAAGGTGAAGTCCTTCGGCCAGAAGAAGACGACCTTCCAGTCCTTCTCCAGCTTCTGGCTGTTGATCGTCTGGAACGCGGTGGCGGCGTCGTTCGAGACCACACCGGTGAGCTCGAAGTCGGGGAACTTGTCGCCAATGGTCAGCATGTGCCTGGATCCTCCGGGGTTGTGCGGGGCTGTGCGAGACGGCTCGTGGCCGTTGATCTTCGGTGCGTCCAGACTGGCATGTTCTTATTGATCGGAGAAATAAGCCCCGGAGCGGATCATGATAGGAATTGGTTATGAATAGCCGCGTCCCGTCCGTCGCGCAGCTGCGCGCGTTCTCCGCCCTGGCCGAGAAACTGCACTTCAGGGACGCCGCGGCGGAGCTCGGGATGAGCCAGCCGGCCCTGTCCGGGGCGGTCGCGGCCCTGGAGGAGACCCTCGGTACCCGCCTTGTGGAACGCACCACACGACACGTGCTTCTCACTCGATCGGGGGAAGCGGTAGCCGAGCGTGCCCGGGCCGTGCTGGCCGGGATCGAGGAGCTGGCCGAGGCCGCGCAGACCACCGGGCGGCCGTTCACCGGAAATCTGCACCTCGGGGTGATCCCGACGGTCGCGCCCTACCTGCTGCCCGCGCTGCTGCGCCCGCTCAAGTCCCGCTACCCGGAGCTGGAGCTGGTGCTGCACGAGGAGCAGACCGCCTCGATCCTGGACGGGCTGGCCTCGGGCCGGCTCGACCTGGCCGTGGTGGCGACGCCGGTGCAGGGCACGAACCTGACCGGCCTGCCGCTGTACGACGAGGACTTCGTGCTGGTCTACCCGGGCGACGATCCGCGCGCCTCGCGCGAGCCGGTCCCACTGGCCTCGCTGCGCGAGATGCCGGTGCTGGTGATGGAGGAGGGCCACTGCCTGCGCGACCAGACGCTGGAGGTCTGCCACGAGGCAGGCGGCGAAGGACTCGCCTCGACCCGGGCGGCCAGCCTGGCCACGCTGGTGCAGCTGGTGGCGGGCGGGCTCGGGGTGACGTTGCTGCCCAGCACGGCGGCCGCGGTCGAGGCCCGGCCGGGCTCCGGGCTGGTCGCCGCGAAGTTCTGCGATCCGGCGCCGGGCCGCAGCATCCTTCTGGTGCACCGCTCATCCAGTCCGCGGGCGCCGGAGTTCGAGCAGCTCGCCCAGACGATGCGCCAGGCGGTCAAGCGGCACCGGATGGCGGTGCGGCTGCCGCCGGATTGAGCAGCTCGGTGCTAGGGCAGGCGCCAGTCCAGCGGCGCGGCGCCCTGCGCGACCAGCGCCTCGTTAGCGCGGCTGAACGGGCGTGAGCCGAAGAACCCGCTGTCGGCGGACCTCGGGCTCGGGTGAGCTGACTCGATGCAGGGCACGCCGGCGCCGAGCAGCGGACGCAGGTTGCGGGCGTTGCGGCCCCAGAGGATCGCCACCAGCGGGCCGCCGCGCGCGGCCAGCGCCTTTATCGCCTGGTCGGTGACCGCCTCCCAGCCCTTGCCCTGGTGCGCGTTGGCCTGGCGCGGGGCGACCGTGAGGGCCCGGTTGAGCAGCAGCACACCGCGCTCGGTCCACGGGGTCAGGTCGCCGTTGGCGGGTGCGGGCAGGCCGAGGTCCTGCTGGTACTCGGTGAAGATGTTGATCAGGCTCTGCGGCAGCGGACGCACCTGCGGGGCGACGGAGAAACTCAGTCCCACCGCGTGTCCCGGGGTGGGGTACGGGTCCTGACCTACGATCAGCACCCTGACGTCGTCGAAGGGCTGCTGGAAGGCGCGCAGGACCTGCGGTCCGGGCGGGAGGTAGGAGCGGCCCGCGGCCAGCTCCGCCCGCAGGAAGTCGCCCATCGCCGCCACGCGGTCGGCGACCGGTTCCAGGGCCTCGGCCCAGCCGTGGTCCACCAGATCCTTGAGGGGTTGCGCCATAGCGGGCCACTCTACCGCGTGCGGCCGGGTATCAGGGGCCGATGTCATCGCTCGGCCCCCGACACCCGGCCGCGTCCCCGTCTCCCCCGATCCAGCCCCCGGCTGACTCGGTTCGCGCATCACGGCATCAGACCTCGTCGGTCGGCTCCGCCGCCGCGTCCGCCGGATCGGCGGCGAGGATCTTGTAGAGCGACTGGCGCGCGCGCACCAGGATCTGCTTGGCCTCCTCGCGCTGCGCCGCGGTGCCGACCTCGTTGACCTGCCGGGTGGCGGCGACCAGCTGGCCGATCAGCTCGCGGTAGTGCAGGAACTCGCCGAACCGGGTGCCCTGCTCGCCGATCTGCCACAGCTGGCGCAGGTGATCGGCGTTCTGCTCGGCGTGCTCGCGGCCGGCCGCGGTGAGGGCGAACAGCTTGCGGCCGTTGCCGTCGGTGGGCTCGATCAGCCCCTCGTCCTCGAGCTGCGAGATGGCCGGGTAGACCGAGCCGGAGCTCACCCGCCACAGGCCGCCGGTGCGCTCGTTGATCTCCTGGATGATCTGGTAGCCGTTGCGCGGCTCCTCGCTCAGCAGCGAGATGATCGCCGCGCGCACGTCGCCGCGCCCGGCCCGGCCGCGTCCCCGGCCGCGTCCGCGCGGGCCGAAGCCGAAGTCCAGGTCGCCCGGGCCGAAACCGGGGCCGTGCGGGCCGCCGTGGCGCCCCGCGAACGGGCCGAAGCCCTCCTCCTCGCCCGGGAACGGGCGGCCGAACGGGCCGTGCATGTGCCGGCCGTGCTCGGGGCGTCCGCGCCCCTCGCCGCGACGGCGCTCGTCGGGATCGCCGCGCCGTCCTCGGCGCTCGGGTCCGGGGCCTTCGAGACCTTGATTGAAGTAAGCGTTCCTCATGGTCGTTCTTCTCCTTGATCGGTGATCCACGGATAGGATCAGGTTCTGTCGAAGCATCTCTTCGATGTGTTAACGATATATCTATAACTCTCGTCAGGCAAGCCGTCCGCGACGTACGGCTAGGCTTGGCCCAGATGACCACGTCAACCGCCCCCGCCCCCGTCGACGCGACCGCCGACACCGACGTCCTCGCGCCGCCGGCCCGCCACGTGCGCACCTTCAAGCCGCGCCGGGGCCGCATCACGAACGCGCAGAGCGCCGCGCTGGACCGGCTCTGGCCGCAGTGGGGGTTCGAGATACCGTCCGAGGCCGATGCCCCGCTCGCCCGCGAAGAGCTGTTCGGCCGCAGCGCGCCGCTGGTGCTGGAGATCGGCTGCGGCATGGGCGACGCGGTGATCGCGATGGCCGCAGCGGCGCCGGAGCACGACTTCCTGGCCGTGGACGTGCACACGCCGGGCCTGGGCAACGTGCTGGCGATGGCCGAGCGGGCCGGGCTGACGAACGTGCGCGTGGCCGCCGGCGACGCCATCGACCTGCTGCGCGACCTGGTGCCGGCCGCCTCCCTGGAAGCCGTGCACGTCTACTTCCCAGACCCGTGGCCCAAGGTGCGCCACCACAAGCGGCGCATCATCCGGCCCGACGCCGCCGGGCTCATCGCCGGCCGGCTGCGCCCCGGCGGCCGCCTCTACTGCGCCACCGACTGGGCCTCGTACGCGGGCGAGATGCTCGAGGTGCTCGGCGCCGAGCCGCTACTGCGCAACGCGCACGAGGGCTACGCCCCGCGCGCAGCCCACCGGCCGGTCACCAAGTTCGAGGCCCGCGCCGTCGAGGACGGCCGCGAGGTCTTCGATCTCTGTTTCCTTCGCCTCCCGGCTCCGCTAGCCTGACCTCGCCGGTAAGGCGCGAGGGGGAGGGGCGCGGATGTCCGATACGACCGAGATCGTGCTGGCGAGACACGGCGAGGCCGTGATCAACCTGCGGTTCCTGGAGAACCTCGACGGGGTGTGCACCGGCCTGACCGAGCGCGGCCGGGGCCAGGCCGACCTGCTCGGCGCCCGCCTGGCCGAGCGGATGGCCGGACCTCGCCGCTTCGACGTGCTCTGCCACTCCCCGATCCGCCGCGCGGTCGAGACCACCGAGCGGGTGCTGGCCGCGCTCGGGCCCTGCGACCTGCCGATCGAACAGGTCGAGGACCTGCGCAGCGCCGACCACGGCCCGGTCGGCGGCAACCCGTGGGACCCGGCCACCAACCGGATCGGCACCATCCCGCCCTTCGCCGCGGACCAGGAGCCGAATCCGGGCGCGGAGAGCTGGGCGTCCTATCTGGAGCGCTCCAGCCGGGCGCTGCTCGAACTCGCCCGCCGCCACGCCGGGCGCCGGGTGCTCGTGATCGCCCACGCGGAGACCGCCGGCTCGGCCCTGCACGCCTTCCTGCGCCTGCCCTGGGAGGCCGCGAGCCTGATCTATCCGCTGGTCAGCCACACCGGACTGACCGGCTGGCGGCACGCGCGGCGAGCCCTGCCGGGGGCCGACCCGGCCGGCCAGTGGGCTCTGATGTACGCGAACGACGACACGCACCTGCCGGTCGCCGACCGGATCTGGTCCCGCGCGCCACAATGATCGAGTGGCTCGGTTCGAACGTCCCGTGATCAGGCTCGGCGCCGCCCTGGCGACGTGCGCGCTCGCGGGCTGCTCGGCCACCGGCCAGAGCGTCGGACGGGTCGTCGCGGTGGACGGCACCGCGTGCTCGAGTACGGCCGCCCCGCCCGTGGGCATGACCGTGGTCACCCTGGCCGAGCTGCCGCCGGCCGCCATCAGCACCCTGAAGTTGATCGCCGCGGGCGGGCCCTACCCGTACGACGAGGACGGCACCGTCTTCGGCAACTACCAGCGGCTGCTGCCGCGCGAGCCCGACGACTATTACCACGAGTTCACCGTGGCCGCGGCGGGCGAGCGCAGCAGGGGGCCGCGGCGCGTGGTGACCGGCTCCGGAGGGCAGGACTACTACACGCCGGACCACTACACCAGCTTCGACTGGATCTCCTGCGGGTCTCAGACCTCGCGGTAGTGCTCGACCGTCGGGGTGGCGGCGAAGTACGGGCCGATCAGCGCGCGCCAGCGCGGGAAGCGGTCGGACTCGCGGAAGTTGACGTTGTGCGCCTCGAGCGATTCCCAGCCCACGAGCAGCAGGTAGCTCTCGCCGCGCTCGACCCCGCGGTGCATCCGCGCCCACAGGAAGCCCTCGGTCTGCGCGAGCAGTTCCTTGGCCTGTGCGTAGGCGGATTCGAACTTCTCCGAGTCGGCCTCGGCGATGGTGAATTCGGCATGCTCGACGATCATGCGCACAGCGTACATTCCCACCGCCGCGGGCGGGTAGGGGAACCGGTGTGGCTGACGCAACCTTAGTTGACGCGCAGGACCTGTTCCACGGCCTGCCCCGCCGATACGACCTGCTCGCGGAAGTGCTCTCCTTCGGCCAGAACCGGCGCTGGCGGCACGCGATGGTGGACGCGGCGCTGCGTACCTCGCCGGACGCGGTCCGGGTGCTGGACGTGGCGACCGGCACCGCCGGCGTGGCCCTGTACTGGACCGATCAGTCCCGGGTGGAGGTGACCGGGGTGGACCTGACCGAGCAGATGCTGCGGCGCGGCCGGGAGAACGTGGCCCGGCGCGGCCGCGCGGACCGGATCAGGCTGCTGCAGGGCCGGGCCGAGCACCTGCCGTTCCCCGACGCCTCCTTCGACGCGGTGACCTTCACCTATCTGCTGCGCTACGTGCGGGACCCGGCCGCGACCATGGTCGAGCTCGCCCGGGTGCTCAAGCCCGGGGGAGCGCTGGCCAGCCTGGAGTTCGCGGTGCCGGGCAACCCCGGCTGGCACGCGGCCTGGGTCGGCTACACCCGGGGCGTGCTGCCGCTGGCCGGAATGCTCACCGGCGGCCGGGAATGGGGCCACGTCGGCAACTTCCTAGGCCCCTCGATCAGCGACCACTACAAGGCCCACCCGGTCGATCGCATCGTCGACTACTGGCACGGTGCCGGGGTCGAGGACGTGCACACGCGCCGGATGAGCCTCGGTGGCGGGCTGGTGATGTGGGGCCGCAAGGGCACCGGAAGCGAAGCGGATGGCTGAGGCGGCCTCCGACGCGGCCGTCGCGCGGCCGGCATTCTACGCGCGCGGCGGCGGCCCGGTCGGTGACTGGATCACCCTGCTGCATCCCCCTTACACGGCCTGGCACCTCGGCTACGTCGGCATCGGCGCGGCGCTGGTGCCGAGCCTCGACTGGGGCGTGTTCTGGGCGAGCCTGGCCGCCTTCGCGCTGGCGGTCGGTGTCGCGGCGCACGCGTTGGACGAGTGGAACGGGCGGCCGCTGCGGACCGAGATCAGCGACCGCGCGCTCTGGGCCGCGGCGGGGCTCAGCCTGGCCGGGGCGGTCGCGCTGGGTATCAGCGTGCTGCGCCACTCGGGCTACGCGCTGCTGCCGTTGATCGCGGCCGGCATAGTCCTCGTGCTCGGATACAACCTCGAGCTGTTCGGCGGAGCGCTGCACACCGACCTCGGTTTCGCCCTCGCCTGGGGCGCATTCCCGGTGCTGGTCGGGTATGTGGCGCAAGGACCGCGCTGGACGATGGCAGGGTCCTGCGCGCTGGTGCTGGCCGCCGTCGCCGCGACGGCGTTCTCGGCCGCGCAGCGCCGGCTGAGCACGCCTGCCAGGACCCTGCGCCGCAGGGTCCTGGAGGTGACCGGGCAGATCCGCTATGCCGACGGCGAGGTGGGCGCCCTCGAGCGCGACGCCCTGCTCAAGCCGCTCGACGGCGCGCTCAAGCTCCTGTCCGCGGTCGCGCCACTGGTGGCGGCTGCGCTGCTGCTCTACCGCTGGGATACGCGGTGACGGCGTCCACCAGCCCTACCAGCTCGGCACGCACGGATTCGTCGGCGAGCGGCAAGGCCTCGGCGTACTGCAGGGCGCGTGCGCCGAGGCGCGCGATCCGGCGTTCCACCGAATCCTTCGCCCCGCAGGCGACCAGCAGCGCGCGCAGCTCGGCCACGGCCTGATCAGTGCCCTGCGTCAGTAGGGAGGCCAGCCGGTCGGCGTCCGGCCTGGCCAGCCTCGCCACGGCCTCGGCCAGCAGCACGGTCCGTTTCCCGTCGCGCAGGTCGTCGCCGGACGGCTTCCCGGTCGCGGCCGGATCGCCGAACGCGCCGAGCAGGTCGTCGCGCAGCTGGAACGCCACGCCCAGCGCGTCCCCGTACGCGCCGTAGCCGGCCAGCAGTTCGGCCGATCCGCCCGCCAACGCGGCACCGAACCGGGCCGGGCCGGTGGTCGTGCAGGCGGCGGTCTTCGCCCGCGCCACCTCCAGCGCCGCGGCCACCGACGTCTCGCCCTCCGCCTGGGTGAGCAGGTCCAGGTACTGGCCCTGCATCGTCAAGGCCCGCATATCGTCGAAGACCGGCCGGGCCCGCGCGACCGCCTCCGGCCCCAGCCCGCAGGTGCGCAGCAGCTGGTCCGCCCAGACCAGGCACAGGTCGCCCGCCGTGATCGCGGCGGACATGCCGAACTGCTCGTCCGGCCCGAACCAGCCGGCCCGCCGGTGCTGCTCGCCGAAGACGCGGTGCACCGCCGGAGCGCCGCGCCGGGTCGCCGAACCGTCCATGACGTCGTCGTGGATCAGCGCGCACGCGTGCAGCAGCTCCACCACCGCGGCCGCGCCGAGCACCTCCGGCGTCAGCGGCGCCCCGACCCCGCGCCAGCCCAGCAGGACGAACTGCGCCCGCAGCCGCTTGCCGCCGCGCAGCACCAAGTCGGCGATCGGCGCGTAGAGCCCCGCGATCCGCGACGACGGGGCCTCGGCCATCCGTTGTTTGAAGAACCAGTGCAATACCTCGTCGATCGAGCCCGCGGGAGTATCCACTCTTTCCGTCTACACCAGTTCTCAGAGTCCTGCCAGGTCCGCCAGCGTACGGGTCTGTTCATCCATGATGCGCAAGCACTCGGTCGGGTTGCCCGCGGCTGCTGCGGCGACGGCTGACTCGGTCAGCTTCGCGACGCCCCAGGCGAAGATCCGCGCCGGATCCACGTCGAGCTCGTCGCCCAGCAGCCTGCCGCGCGAGGTCAACGCCGCGGCCGGCCGGGCCGTGGCGAACGGCGGATCGACCTGCTCGAGCAGCGGCCACGGATCGAAGGCGGCGTCGCCGGTGAGCGGCTTCGCGTCGATCGCGAGCCATGGCGAGCGCTCGGCGGAGAGCACGTTGCCGGGATTGAAATCACCGTGCAGCACGACGGATCGCGTTGCGGACGCCGGCAGGGAGCGCAGAAGGCTGAGGCCCGTGCGGACGAGCCCTACGTCGGCTTCGGCGGGCACTCGGCTCAGGCGTTCCTCGGCCATCTCCGCCCACCAGCCCATCTGAGCGGCCACCGGCTCGATCGCACTCCCGGCGGCGGACTCGGCCGGCAGCCAGAGGTCCCGCAGCAGCGACGCGCCGATCAGAAGCCGCGCCTCGGCGGAGAGGTGGTCGGCGTCGACGAGCTTGGCACCAGGCTCGCAGAGTTCGAGCAGATAGGCCGTGCGAGCGGGGTCGTGACGCAGCAGCCGCACCGCACCGTTGCCGTCCCAGAGCCGCAGGCCGTCCGCCTCACTCCACGCCTCTCGATGCGGGAACCCGACCTTGAGCACCGCGCGTTCCCCGCTCGGCAGCTCCACCGGCGCGACCCAAGCGCCGGATCCGCCCGCGTACGGCCGGCCCGGCCGCAGCTGCCAGTCCGCCCGCAGCGAGCCGACCAGCTCCGGCAGCCGCGCCAGCCAGGCCCGCCCGTCCTCCGCCACGCTCCCGCCGAAGACGAGGTCGAGCCGTCCGAGTTCCAGATCGATCTCCATCCGGAAAGTCTCGCAGAGTCGGCGTCCCCTGAGATGCTTGCGACATGACGAAGAAGTGGGATTCCAACAGTCACGACGAGCGGGTGGCGCTGCTCGGGTTCCTGGACCACCAGCGGGGAGCGCTGCGCATCGCCACGCACGGCCTGACCGACGAGGAGGCCCGCAGCACCCCCTCCGCCAGCACACTGAGCCTGGCCGCCCTGATCAACCACGCCGCCGCGGTCGAGCGGAACTGGACCAATATCCTGCGATCCGCGGGCAAGCCGAACGGCCCGGCCGAGCACGTGGCCTCGTTCCAGCCGGGCGAGAAGACGCTCGAGGAGCTGCTCGCGGACTACCGGGAGGCGGCGGACGTCATGGACGCCGCCATCCTCGCCGCGTCCGACCTCGACGCCCTCGTCCCGGTCCCGGCCGGCGTGCCCTGGTTCCCCAAGGACATCGAGGCCTGGACCGTGCGCTGGATCGTGCTCCACATGATCGAGGAGACCGCCCGGCACGCCGGCCACGCCGACGTGATCCGCGAGTCCGCGGACGGAGCCCAGGCCGTCGAGCTGCGCGCCGCCGTCGAGGGCTGGCCGGAGGACGGCTTGGTCAAGCCGTGGCGCAAGCTCACCTAGGCGACGACGGGGATGGCCCGCGCTGAGTCAGGCCACGAGCCGGGCGGATACCGCTTGCGGCCACGGCTGATCGCGGGCATCATCGTCTCGTCCATCGTTCCCGATGACCATCGAAACCATATGCTGATTTCAGAAGTGGAGGCCGTCGAGACCGCTGCCGCCCGATGACGGGACACGGCACGCCGGTGAACTCGGCGATCTTTCCGCAATCCCTTGCCCTGGCCGCGATATCCGCGCGCAGGTTCGGCGTCACCCCGGCCATGATCGAGGCGGCCGCGCGCCGACGCTCGGCCGGGGATTGGCGCGGCGCCTGTGCGGCCGCGGCCGTCCATCCTCACCTCGACCCGCGCTCGGTACGGCATCGGCACGGTGCCGAAATCGCCGCGCTGCTGCGGACCGACCTGCGCAGTCTCGCCCCCGATCTGCTGCGCTGGCACTTTCCGCGCGCCCGGCACGACGCCGGCCATCTGCTGACGGGCATGTGGGTGCAGCTCGCCGACTACTCGGACGCGGGCGCGCCGATCACGTTGGTGGCGGCCACGCCGCGGGGCGCCCCGGCCGGCCAGCGCATCATCCTGACCCTCCTCGAAGGCAGCCGTCGGCGCGTCGGCCCGCATCCCCTGACCGGGCATCGGATGTTCTGGGACGCCGCGTCGGCCCCGGCGCTCGCGCGGTTGTCCGGGGACCTCGGCCGGCGCGCGACGCAGGCGGCGCGCCAGATCACCGCGTACCAGGACCTCGGCCAGGTCGAGAGCGCCTGGGCGGCCGCCGGAATCGACCTGCGGAGCGGCTGTTCGCCCAAGCTGGCCGCGTTCCCGGTGAACCTGCCGGTGCTGGTGACCGAGGCGCGTCGAGCCTTGCCGGGCGTCGATCGGGCCGTCATCCGGTGCTCCGGAACGGCGATCGCGCTGAGCGGGCTCGACCGATCCGATCCCGGCACGGTCACGGCGGACGTCGTACCGTTCGCGGACGTCCAGGGCCTGCCGATCGTGCCGACGGCCGCCTGGGCCAGGCCCGTCGACGCGGAGCTGCTCCGGTTGGGCCTGCTCGGGCCGCAAGACCTGCATCCGCTGGTAGCCGCGGCGCTCGCCCCGGGCGCCGAGGCCACCAAGCCGCAGACCTCGCGCGACCTGCTGTACGGCACCGTGCCCTGGTACGAAACAGGGTCCGCGGACGCCGACGCCATCCTCGTGCGCTGCGGCGACGAACGGCATCGACTCTCACGGCGCGACGGCGATTGGCAACCCGATCACCACGACAAAGCAGGACGTGAGGGGCTGCTGAGCCTGCTCGGCGGCGTCGGGGATCCATGCCGGCAGGCTGCGAGGTATCTCAGCACCGGCAGACACGTGCTCGACCTCATCGACGCCCTCGTGGCGCATGGGCGCGTGGACGAAGCGCTGGACGTGATGCGCGAGCACGTCGACGCGTCCGCGGACCCGAGGGAGTACCTGCTCGGCGACGGCACGGCCTTCGGCGCCGTGCTCGACGCAGTGCGCCGAGACGATCTGCGCATCCAGATTGACCTCGCCGGCTGCGCCCCGGCCGGTGAGACCGGCTTTGCGCACCGGGCCGGACCCCGTATCCGCCGCACGTCCCGAAAGGGGGCGTCGGCCCGACTGAAGAAAAGGTGATCATGACTCTGACCATGCCGTCCCCGTCCGTGGCGACCCAGACTACCGAGATCCAGACCGCCGACCGCCTCATCGCGCTCACCCGGGTCAGCAGCACCGCACCCGGCACCGACCCGGCCGTTCAGGCGCTCGCGCTGGCGACGGCCGCCAACCTGCCGGTGCTGCTGTGGGGCCAGCCCGGAATCGGCAAGTCCTCCACGCTCACCCAGCTCGCCGACGGCCTCGATCTTCCGCTGGAGACCGTGATCGCCAGCGTGCACGAGCCCTCCGACTTCGCCGGACTGCCCGTCATCGGCGCCGATCCGGCCGCCCAGGGCGTGGCCATGGCACCGCCGGACTGGGCCGTGCGCCTGAGCCGGACCGGCAAGGGCCTGCTGTTCCTCGACGAGCTCTCCTCCGCCCCGCCCGCCGTGCAGGCCGCGCTGCTGCGCGTGGTCCTCGAACGCCGCGTCGGCAGCCTGGCTCTGCCCGAATCCGTGCGCATCGTCGCGGCCGCGAACCCGGCCAACAGCGCGGCGGACGGCTGGCAGCTCGCCCCGCCGCTGGCCAACCGCTTCGTCCACCTGGCCTGGGTGCACGATCCCGAGATCGTCGTGCGCGGATTGGGCGGTACCTGGCCGTACATCCCGCTGCCGCGTCTCGATCCCGCCCGTCTGGAACGCTCCGTCGCCCGCGCGCGATCCGCGGTGTGCGGCTTCCTGACCGCGCGTCCCGACTACACACACCGCATGCCGACGTCCGCCAACTCGCGTGGCGGAGCGTGGCCTTCGCCGCGCACGTGGGAGATGGTGCTGCGGCTGCTCGCCTTCGGCTACGCGGCGGGTGCGGACATCGAGGCCATCGCCCTGGCCGTCCGCGGCGCCGTGGGCGACGGAGCCGGGATGGAACTGCTCGCGTTCCTCGAACAGCGCGACCTGCCCGACCCCGAAGAGGTGCTCGCGGATCCGGACGGCGCCGACGTGCCCGCGCGCGGAGATCGCGTACACGCCATGCTCTGCGCCGTCGTGGACGCGATCAAGCGCGACGCGACGCAAGCACGCTGGGAAGCCGGCTGGACACTGGTGGCCCGGCTCGCCGAGCTGGTCCCGATCGACCTGCTCGTCGCCCCCGCCATGCAGCTCGCCGATCTGCGCGACCCGCTCTGGGCCGCACCCGAGCAGCTCGATCGCCTCAGCGCCCTCGGCGAGGTGTTGGCATGGGCGGACTGAGCTCGCCCGCGCGGCCCGAGGCGCTGGACCCGGCAGCAGAGATCGACATGGCCAAACTGCTGGCGGCGCGTCGCACGGCGGTGGCCGCGGCTCCCTACCTCGCCACCGCATTGCACGCGCTGACGATCGTCCCCAGCTACGGCGTTCCCACCATGGCAGTGGACAGATACTGGCGCTGCTACGCGTCGCCCGCGTTCGTGGCCATGACCGAGCTGCCGGACCTGGCCGTCGTCTGGCTGCACGAGGTCTCCCACCTCGTGCGCGACCACCATCGCCGAGCCGAAAGGCTCATGGAACGCAGCAGGAACCACAAGAGCGCCGGCACGCCCGCGCTCGACCCGGAGCATCCGCTGGCCGCACGGATCCGCATGAACATCGCCATGGACTGCGAGATCAACGACGATCTGGTGGAGAGCTTCGGCGACGAGACGACGGTGAAACTGCGCCTTCCCAAGGGCGCGGTGACCCCGATGGGATTGCAGATCAAGAACGGCGCGCTGTTCGAGGAGTACGTCAGACTGCTGCCGAAGCTGGTCCTGAACGGCGACCTGGCCTGGGTGGAGTGCGGATCCGGTGCGCACGGGGGCGAGGCGCCCTGGGAACTCGACGGCTCCGGCGCGCAGGCGATCGGTGAGTTCGAGGCCGCTGCGATCCGCTTCCGTGTGCGCGAAGCCCTCCTCGACAAGCGGAGGTGGGGAACGGTGCCGCAGGGCTGGAAGCGGTGGGCCGAAGGCGGCGCGGAGCCGATGCAGGACTGGCGCGCGCTCCTCGGCAGCACGCTGCGCGGCTGCCTGGCGGCCGGCCGGGGCGCCGGCGACTACAGCTACCGGCGGCCGAGCCGGCGCGCCGCTTCGCTCGACGGCTCGGTGGTCCTGCCCAGTCTTCGCAGCATCCTGCCGCGCGTGGCCGTGGTCGTCGACACGTCGGGCTCGGTGACAGATGCCGACCTCGGCAGCGCCCTGGCCGAGGTGGCCGCGATCTGCCGGTCCGTCGGCGCGCACGGCAGCCAGGTCGGCGTCTACAGCTGCGACGCCGCCGTGCACACCGTGCAGCAGATCTGCCGCGCGGAGGAGCTCAACCTCGTCGGCGGCGGCGGAACGGACATGCGCAAAGGCATCGGCCGCGCGGCCGCCGCCCGCCCGAGACCGGACGTCATCGTCGTGCTCACCGACGGGTTCACGCCGTGGCCGGCCGACAACCCGGGCGGCCGCGTGATCGCGGGCATCTTCGGCTCCGACTCCCGATACAGCGAGGACGATGACGACGATGACTACGCGCCTTCGCTGCCCCCGGACTGGATCGAGACGGTGCGCCTGTGCAGGTGATGCCCGGTCAGGCGCGCCCGCTCAGACCATGTCACTCAGATCAGGTAGAGCACTGCGTAGGCTGCCAGCCAGTGTTCGATCATGTAGTCGGAGCCGCTGACGTTGGCCAGCTCGGGCTCGGCGTGGCGGGCGGCTGCTTCGAGCATGACCGGGATGCGCGCGTCCGCGGCGGGCAGGTGCTCGGCCAGCCGTCGCCAGCACCAGGCCCGGCTCAGGTTCAGGCCGTGCAGGTGGGCGATCTGGCCGTCGCTGTCGTCACCGACCATGGCGACGGTGAACAGCTGCTTCGGCATGCCCTCGGCGATCCCCGGAAGGAAGGCGTCGAGCCAGGGCAGCGCGCGCTCCGGCTCCCACAGCTCCGTCACCAACTCGGCCTCGACCAGCGCGGGGGAGAGGAAGTCGGAGGCGTCGGGCTCCCAGGCCCCCGGGTAGTCGGCGTCTGCGGCGTACCAGCGTTCCACCGCGTCGCGGATGCACTCCAGCAGCCCCGGATCGCCCGCGTCCGCGCTTCGGCGGGCGAAGTCCAGGCTGATCCGCAGGCCGAAGGCGGTGTTCGAGTGCGCGCCGCGGCGGCTGGGATACGGGCTCTTCGGCAGGTAGGCGAGGAAGGCCTCGACGATGGCGTCGGTCAGCGGCGTCATCGCGGCCGCCCAGCGCCGCCCGTCCGGGTCGTCCCAGCCGGCCAGCTCGTCGGTGAGCGCGAGCGCCCAGCCCCATCCGTACGGCCGCGCCGGACGCAGCCCGGCGCGGAAGCTGGCGGCCTCGACGGCCAGATTCGCGGTGGTGAGGTTGGCCTCCAGCACGCTCCGGATCTCCGCCTCGTCCAGCACGCCCGGGAGGGTGCGCAGCAGCCGCACCAGCACCCAGTGCATCTCCACGCAGGAGTGCCAGTCGAAAGAGCTGGAGAAGGCGGGGTGGATGTCCCGCGGCGCGTGCGCGAAATCGCCCGGCCGCCGCATCAGGCGGGACAGATGGTAGGGGAACTCCCGCCGCAGGTTCTCCACCGCCGTCGCGGCGAAACCGGCCGCCTGATCGGCCAGCAGCGCGCGCCGCCGTTCCGCCGCGGTCTCGAGGTCAAGGCTCATCGCTACCCCTAAGTGCGTCGACGTGTTCGAACGTGGAGTTTATCGAGTGACGTTGGCTAGGGTGGGCCGGGTGATCCGTGAAGTCAGCGAAGCCGACACCGCGCAGGCGCTGGGCAGCGGCGACGTCCCCGTCCTCGCCACGCCCCGGCTGATCCAGTGGCTCGAGGCCGCCACCGTCGAAGCGGCCGGCCCCTTCCTCGAAGCCGGCCAGACGTCGGTCGGCACCGCCATCAGGATCGACCACCTGCGCGCGACCCCGGTCGGCGGCCGCGTGGAGCTGACCGCCACAGCGCCGAAGAGCCCGACCGGCCGACGCCTGACCTTCCCCGTCAGCGCCGTCGACGCCGACGGGGAACAGGTGGCGACCGGCGAGATCGAACGCGCGATCGTGGACCGGGCGCGCTTCCTCGCCGGGCTCGGCGGCGCCTCAGCGGGCTGAGATCACAGGGACTTGATCCACTCGGCGACCTCGACGATCTCCGCCTGACGGGGGAACACCTTCTCCAGCAGCACGCGGTGGACCTCGGGATCGGCGTCCAGGCAGCCGTCCGACAGGACGGTCAGCCGGAAGTCGAGGTCCGCCGCCTGACGCAGCGTGGAGAGCACGACGCCGCTGGTCGCGATGCCGGTCAGGACGAGGCTGTCGACGCCCCGTGCCCGCAGCACCAGGTCCAGGTCGCTGCCGGCGAACGCGCTGACCCGCTTCTTGGTGATCAGGATGTCGCCGGGACTCGGCGCGACGTCCGGGTGTACCCGCGCGTCCTCGGCGCCCTCGGCGAAGCCGCCGCTCAGCGCCAGCGTGCTGAAAGTCTTGTTGCGCGGGCTGATCTCCGGGTGTCCGTCGCGGAAGCCGACGACCACGTGGAGGACCGGGATCTCGGCCCGGTGCGCGGCGTCGATCGCCTCGCGCAGCCGCGGGAGGTAGCCGGCCGCATTCTCGGAGCCGGCGAACCGGTCCACGATGGCCTGCTGCACGTCCATCACCAGGAGGGCGCTGTTGCTCGTCATGCTCGATCTCGTTTCGATGCGCGGGCGGGGGAGGGCGCGGCGGGCGGCCGGCCGGCGCGGACGGCGGGCCCGCGCAGCCACGAGGCCAGCGCCGCGATCAGACACATGATCAGGGCGAAGGTGAACACGATGATAAGGCCGTGCTTGAACGGGTCGGCGATCAGGTTCGAGAAGAAGCTGTGCCCGGTGAGCGTGGCCTGCTGGGACGGCGAGAGCTTGGCCAGAGTGGGCCCGAGCAGGCTCTGCATCGGGTTGTAGCCGAGGAACGCGGCGAACAGGATCGAGACCGGCGGCAGCGAGGCGACCTTCGCCGCGTCCGGGCCGGACACCCCCTGCGCGGTCAGGCCGTGCACGAGGGCGGCGGGCAGCGCGCTGGACAGGCCCACCACCATGATGGTGAAGAACAGGCCGATGGACAGGGTCATCCCGGAGTTCTGGAAGGTCGAGCGCATCCCCGAGGCCGCGCCGCGGCGGTTGGCCGGAACCGCGTTCATGATGCCGGCCGTGTTGGGCGCCGCGAACAGCCCCATCGCCAGTCCGTTGCACAGCAGCAGGGCGGCGAAGTAGCCGTAGCCGAAGTTCACCGGCAACAGCATCAGCAGTCCGAAGGTGGCGGCCGCGGCGAGCATCCCGCCGGTGGCGAACGGCCGGGCGCCGAAGCGGTCGGACAGGTACCCGGAGGCCGGCCCGGCGATCAGGAACCCGCCGGTCAGCGGCAGCATGTAGATCCCGGCCCACAGCGGCGTGGCGGTGAAGTCGTACCCGTGCAGCGGCAGCCAGATCCCCTGCAGCCAGATGATCAGCATGAACATCAGCCCGCCGCGGCCGATGGAGGACAACAGCGAGGCGATGTTGCCGGCGGCGAAAGCGCGCACGCGGAACAGGCTCAGGTCGAACATCGGGTCGGTGACCCGGCTCTCCACGACCAGGAAGGCCGCGAGCATGGCGACGCCGCCGGAGAGCAGGCTCAGTACGAGCGGATTGCGCCAGCCCATGTCCGCCCCGCCGTAGGGCTGCAGCGCGTAGGTGATCCCGACCAGCACGGCGATCAGGCCGAGGCCGAAGAGCAGATTGCCGGGCAGATCGAGCCGCCCGCCCTCCTTCGTGCCGACCTCGCGCAGCTTGCGGTAGGCCCAGACCGTGCCGAAAAGGCCGATGGGCACGCTCACGTAGAAGATCAGGTGCCAGTCCACCGCGGCCAGCAGCCCGCCCGCGACGAGCCCGATGAACGACCCGGCGATGCCGGCCACGGCGTTGATGCCGAGCGCCATGCCGCGCTGGTGCCGTGGAAAGGCGTCGGTCAGGATCGCGGCGGAGTTCGCCATGATCATCGCGCCCCCGACCCCCTGCACGATCCGCATCGCGATCAGGTACAGGGCCGCCCCCGTCCCGCCGAAATAGGTCACCGACGCCGCCAGCGAGCCGGCGGTGAAGACGGCGAAGCCGAGGTTGTACATCTTCACCCGGCCGTACATGTCGCCGATCCGGCCGAAGCTGACGACCAGCACGGCTGTGACGACCATGTAGCCCATCAGCATCCACAGCAGGTAGCTGGTGTTCGAGGGCGTGAGCGGATCGACCTGGATGCCGCGGAAGATGGCCGGCAGCGAGATCAGCACGATCGAGGCGTCGATGGTGGCCATCAGCACGCCGATCGTGGTGTTCGTCAGAGCGACCCACTTGTAGCGCCCGGCGTCGTGCGGTGGCTCGGCCGCATCCTCCGGGAGGCTCGACGCGGAGTTGACGACGGAGGTCACGGATCCTCCCGCGAGATCGGGGACGGGGATCGGATGCGCGGAACGAAGGACTACCTCCTTAGCTTAGATAACGAGACCGAGGCGCAGAAGACCTCCGGCCCCCACCGCGCTCGCCACCGCCGCCCCCGTACCGCCACTCAGTCGTCACACGCTCGTTCCGCGAACACTGTGCATGCAGCTCAGGCCCTAGTCATTAGCTCTGCTTTAGACTTACCCTGGCTCCATGACGGCCGCCCCGCCCTCCCCGCCCGACCGCAGGTCGCTGGCCGAGGACCTCTCCGACCATCTGTCGGCCCTCAACCGCACGGTGCGCCGCCACGTGCGCTCCCAACTGCACTTCGAGCCGTTGGCCGGAGCGCAGGGGGAGCTGCTGCGGCTGGTGGTCGAGCGTCCGGGCATCAGCGTCTCCGCGGCCGCCAAGGAGCTCCGGCTGGCCGCCAACTCGGTCTCCACCCAGGTCCAGCAGCTCGCCCGGCTCGGCTACCTCAGCCGCGACCCTTCGCCCCTCGACCGCCGCGGCGCCATCCTCAGCGCCACCCCAGCCGGCCGCGAACGACTGGCGCGCTGGGCCGACGAGCGGGCCGAACTGTTCGCCCGTCAGCTCGACCGCCTCAGCATCCCCGACCTCGACGCCCTCGCCGCCGCCCTGCCCGCCCTGCGCGCACTGGCCGAGGCGATCAGCACCGACGAGAACGCGGCGGCCACAGGGGGACTAGAGCTAAGGAGCTGAGAACCAGCACTGCGATACTCGGGGGTCAGGCTTCGAAGACAAGGTCAGCGGGCTAGCATGACGCGCAGTGCATCGATCACCACATCCGGCGCCTCCTCGGCCATGAAGTGACCGCAGGTGACAGTGGTGTGCTGCAAGTCCGGTGCCCATGCCTGCCAAAGCTTGGCCGCGTCGTAGCGACGACCCGGTCCAGGCCGCGCGGCTGGCGGCGGCTGCCGAACGCACTCTGGCGGCGCTGCCGGTCGCGCCGTCCACCGAGGCGGCCCGCTGCCGGCTGCTGGCCACGCTCGCCCTGGAGCTGCGCGGCGCCCGCGATCCACGCGGGCCGCAAGCCGCTGCCGAGGCCGAGCGGCTGGCCGAGAACCTGGGCGAACCGGCGCTTCTCGCCCTGGCACTCAATGGACAGTTCCTGCATTCCTGCACCCGGGCCGGGCTGGCCGCCCGGCGCGACCGTATCGGCGCGCGGATCGTCGAGCTCGCCGACCGGCACGACCTGCCGAGTTCCCAGGTCCTCGGGCATCTCGTCCGGCTCCAAGCCCGCGGGGCACTCGGCGACTTCACGGGCGCCGACCACCACGCCGCCACGGCCGACCGGCTCGCCGACCGGTACGAGCGCCCGCTCGCGACCGTCTTCACCCGCTGGTACCGGGCCATGCGCCTGGCCGCGCACGGCCACCCGGACGCGGCCCGCCAGGCGTATCAGGCGGCCGAGGAGGAATTGGCCGCCGGAGGGATGCCGGGCCTACGAGGCCCGGGCCGCTCTGCGTTCCGCGCCCGAACCCCCTGCGGACCTGATGTATGAGGCCACTTACTGCCTCCTGGCGGCCGCCGCGATCGAGCTGCGTGACCGGCCGGCCGCGGCGCGCTGCCGGAGCGCGCTGCTTCCGGCGTCCGGAGAGTTGGCGGGGGCCGGCAGCGGCATGGTCACGGTGGGGCCGGTGGACCGGTGGCTGCACGACCTGGAAGCCCTTTAGTCCGGCGGTTGCGCAGACGGTTCCAGGACTCTGCGCGCCGATCTACCCCGCCAGCGCCTTCGCCAGCCGCTTCACCGGGTTCGTCAGGCCGTACTGTTCCGCCAGCTTCTCGAGCTCGTCCGGATGCCGCGGCGTCGTCGGCAGCGCGGAGTCGACCGGCGTCGTCGGCGCCTCGGCACGGACCCGGACGACTTCGGGGGCGACGGCGAGGTAGTCGGCGGCGGCCTCCAGCTTCTTGCGCACGGCGGGCTTGAGCGCGGAGGCCGGGTCGGCGGCGGCCGCGAGCAGGCCGGTGAGCGAGCCGTACTCGGCCAGCAGGGTCGCGGCGGTCTTCTCGCCGACGCCGGCGACGCCGGGCAGGCCGTCGCTCGGGTCCCCGCGCAGCGTGGCGAAGTCCGCGTACTGCGATCCGGTCACGCCGTACTTCTCGGTCAGCTGCGCGTCTTCCAGCACTTCCAGCTTCGCCACGCCGCGGGCGATGTTGAACACCCGCACGCCCGCGCCGTCGTCCACCAGCTGGAACATGTCCCGGTCGCCGGTGACCACGTCCACCGGGCCGCCGTCCTCGGCGCGGTGGCGGGCGGCGTAGGCGGCGATCGCGTCGTCTGCCTCGTGGCCCTCGGCCCAGCCGTCGGCGATGCCGAACGCGGCCAGCACCTCGAGCAGCATCTCGACCTGCGGGCTGAGCGTGTCCGGGACCTCCTCCACCGCGGTCCCGCCGGAGCCGGCCGGCGCCTCCTGCGCGACCCGGTGCGTCTTATACGAGGGCAGCAGCGCCACTCGGAACGCCGGGCGCCAGGCCGCGTCGAAGCACGCGACGAGGCGGTCGGGCCGGTGGTGGGTCACCAGGTGCGAGATGAAGTCCAGGGTGCCGCGGACCGCGTTGACCGGCCGGCCGTCCGGCGCCGCGATCGACTCGGGCAGGGCGAAGTACGCGCGGAAGTACAGCGTCGGGGTATCGAGCAGCATCAGTCGGGACACGCGACCAGCATGGCACGCGCCACCGACAGCACGTCAGAGGAACGTGCGCCCTTCGCCGCGGTACGTCGGCACGGTCGCGGTCACCTTGTCACCCTCGATCGTGTGCAGTTCGGCGAAGCGCTCGCACAGCTCGCCGGCCTTGGCGTGGCGGAACCACACCCGGTCGCCGACGGCCAGGTCGTCGGCTCCGGCGCCGAGCAGCGGGGTCTGCACCTCGCCCGCGCCCTCCTGGGCGTCGTAGTGCAGCTTGGCCGGCAGATACGGCTGCGGCAGGCGGTCCCAGCCGGGCGCGCCGGAGGCGAGGTAGCCGCCGCCGAGCACGGTGACCACGCCGCGGCCGGGCCGGCGCGTCACCGGCAGCGCGAACATCGCCGCGGGACGGCCCGCCACCGCGCGGTAGCCGTCGAACAGGCGCGGCTTGAACAGTCCGGAGCCCGCCGCTATCTCGGTGATCGAGTCCTCCGCGGCGGTGCGGTCGACCGAGCCGGTGCCGCCGCCGTTGACGAACTCGAGCTGCGCGATCTCCTTGACCGCCGCGACGATCTCGGCCCGGCGCTCGGCCAGCTCGGCCGCGCTCAGGCCCTGCATCGCCCGGACCGCCAGGCCCCGGGCCGGACGCCCCGGCGGCCGGTCGCCCACGCCGGCGATCTGCGCCTCGTACGCCATCAGGCCCACCAGCCGCAGGCCGGTGCGGTCGGCCGCCTCGCGGGCCACCGCCGAGACCGCCTCCACGCTGTGCAGCGGCGAGCGCAGCGCGCCCACCCGCACCCGGCCGCGCAACGGCCGCCAGGACGCGTCCACGTCCACGCTGATCCGGATCGGGGCCGCGTCCGCGATCTCGGCCACGGCCTTCTCGATGAAGTCCAGCTGCTCGACCGAATCGGCGGTCAGGGTGATCACGTCCGCCGCCATCGGGTCGGCCGCCAGCCGGCGCAGCGCGGCCCGGTCCGCGGTCGGGTAGGCCACCAGGATGTCGGAGAACCCGGACTCGGCCAGCCACAGCGCCTCGGGCAGGGTGAAGGCCATGACGCCCTCGAAGCCGTCCATCTCCAGCACGGTGCGCAGGATCTCGCGGCAGCGCACGGACTTGGAGGCGACCCGGATCGGCTTGCCGGCGGCCCGGCGCACCAGGTCGGCTGCGTTCTCGCGCAGCGCCGCGAGGTCGACCACCGCCAGCGGGGGGTCGAGATGCGCGGTGGCGTGGTTCAGCCGTTCCAGGTCCTTCACGCTAGTGACCTTCCCATGCGCGTTACGGGAGGGACGAGACCGAGAGTGTCCCGGAACGGTTGCGAGTTGATGACCGAGGACGGGGCCTGGTGGAAGTCAGCCGAGCGGGTCGGTGGGCCGGTATAAGGTGCACACGTTGAAACGTCTTTTCGGCCTCGCCGCGGCGCGGTCGACGGAGGGAGCGGCGTGGATCCGCAGGCTGGCTGGCCTTGGCCGCCCGAGCCGCCCCGGCCTCCCGTCCGGCCCCGGCGGTCCCCCGCACGGGTGACGGCGGCGCTGGCCGTGGTGGCCGTCGCGGTCGCGGCGCTGGTCGGCGGCCTCGCCCTGTCCGGTGCCTCACCGGCCCGCTCGGACGCGCTGCCGGGCGACGACGCCGGCCCCAACCAGGTCGAGGCCGGGGCGCTGTGGCGCAGCGAGCCCGCGGACAAGATCCTCCCGCCGCAGTTGGACCGCGAGGGCACCGAGGCCTACTACCGGCTGGCGGTCAACCCGGACGAGAGCTGCGAGCAGCTGCCCGCCCCGTTCCGCCGCGCGCTCGGCAAGGCGGGCTGTTCCCACGTGCTCGAGGCGACGTACCTCGACTCGACCGAGTCCGTCGTGGTGACGCTCGGCGTGGTGGTCACGAGTGGCAGCGAGGCCGAGCGCACGTCGCTGTTCCGGACTTGGACGGCGGACTCGTTCGCGCGGCAGTACACGATGATGCCTGCCACCTACCCGGTGCGCGGCTCCCTGGCCGCGTCCTTCCAGAGCGGCCAGCGGATCGCCTGGAAGTCGGGGATCTCCGAAGACGGCGACTACCTCACCTTCGCCGTCTCAGGGTTCGCCGACGGCCGCCACGGCCCGACCGCGGCCGCCTTCGACCGCGGCGACGAGTCCGAGCTGCAGGCCGACTCGCCGCCGGTGCAGGCGGCCGACGATCTGGCGACCTATCTGCTCACCTCGATCACCGCGCTCGGGCCGGCCCGGAACGGGAGCCAGTCATGAGCATCGTGCGCCGGCTCTCCGCGGCGGCCGCGGCGCTCGCCTGCGTCGGCGCCGCCACGGTCTGGGCCGCGCCGGCCGCCAGCGCCGACTCGATCCGCGACAGCGAGTGGCCGGTCGCCTACCTCAATCTGGCCGCGGCCCAGCAGCTGAGCAACGGCAGGGGCGTCACGGTCGGCCTGCTCGACACCGGCGTCGTGCAGGGGCGGGTCGACCTGACCGGCCAGGTGAGCACGGGCCCCGACTACGCCGGCGGAGTGGAGCGCGCCGGCCAGCCCGGCTGGGGCGAGCACGGCACCTGCATGGCCTCGATCATCGCCGGGCACGGACGCGACGGCGGCGGGGCCGGCATGCTCGGCGTCGCGCCGGGAGCGCACATCCTGTCGGTCCGGGTGATCCGGGACGACGACGCGCCGGACCTCGGCGAAGCCACCAAAGACGACACCCCGATCTCCGACGGCATCAAGTACGCCGTGGACCACGGGGCGAAGGTCATATCCATGTCCCTGGGCGGGGACGAGACGAACGCGGGCGACGATTCGTCAGCCGAGTCCGACGCGATCCGCTACGCCCTGGCCCACAACGTGGTCGTGGTCGCGGCCGCGGGCAACGGCGCGCTGAAGGGCAATCAGATCTCCTACCCGGGCGCCGAACGCGGAGTGATCACCGTCGCGGCGGTGGACTCGAGCGGAAAGCACGCCGACTTCTCCACCACCGGCTGGGACGTCGCGGTCGCCGCGCCCGGCGTGGACCTGCCCTGCGACGCGTTCGACTCGGACAACACCTATCTCGAGGGCAGCGGCACCAGCCAGGCCACCGCGTACGTCGCGGGCGTGGTCGCGCTGCTCAAGTCGGAGAACCCGCTGCTGAGCCCGGCGCAGATCAGGACCCTGCTCGAGCAGACCGCCAAGGACAAGCCGGCCGGCGGCCGCAACGACGAACTGGGATTCGGCGTGGTCGACCCGGTCGCCGCGCTCAAGGCCGCGAAGGGCTACACCGCCGAGGCCGCCGTGCCCCAGGCCGGCGCCGGCGTCCCCTCCGACCACTTCGGCTACGGCCCGACCACCACCGTGGCCTCCGCGACCGGGGGGACGGCCGCGCGTACCAAGGCCCTGGCCGGCGGCGGCGCGCTGGTGCTGCTCGCCCTCGCGGTGGCGACGTTCCTGCTGCGGCGGCCCAAGGCGACGGAAGAGGAGCTGGCGGTCGCTTACGTCGTACAGACTCCCGGCGCGACGGAGGTCGTGGTCGCGCAGTGGGGCAGCACCACCAACCCGTACTTCGCGCCGCCGACCTACGATCCGTCGCGGATGCCCCCACCGCCTGCTCCGCCCGGCGTCGATCCCCGGTCGGGCATCAGGCCGGAGTGAGGCCGTGACCGGTGTCGAGGACGACTGGGCCGGCGTGAGAGACCGGGTCTTCGCGGTCGCGTCGGGCGGGTTCAACCCTCCGTTCGAGCCGTACGTCGACGCGTGCCTCGAGCGTCACACCTTCCAGAGCTGGTATCTGGAGTGGCTGGAGCGGAAAGAGGCCGAGGTGACCGGACGCCGGGTCAGGCGGCCGTCGTTCACGTGACGCCGAGTCAGACCGGACCTCGGCTCGACTCGCCCCTCCGCCCCCTATTAGGGTCGGACGGGTGACAGACTTCCACGGCCGCACGCTGCAACCGACCGGCTTCGAGGGCGACGACGGGTCGGCTGATCCGGACCTGATCGAGGTGCTCGCGGCGGCCCGCCGGGACGAGGCCGGGGTCTACCCGGCGTACGCGGCGCTGGTCGGGCGACGGGTGTTGGTGCCGGTGGTCGCCCTGCTCGGCGAGACGGAGGAGGCCGAGACCGTCGGCCCGGACGGCAGCGCGCTGCGCCGGGACAAGGACAGCGACATGGCCGTGGTCACGCTGGTCGCCCCGGACGGCTCGAAGGCGCTGCCCGCGTTCACCTCCATCGCCGCGCTCGCCGAGTGGGGCGGGCGGGCCGGGTTCCCGCAGGCGCGGCCGATCCCGGTGACGATAGAGACGGCGGCGGCCGCGGCCCTGCAGGAGCAGGCCGAGGTGTTGCTGCTCGACCTCGGCGGCCCGGGCCAGTTCGAGATCTCCGGCAGCGCGCTGCGGGCGTTCGCGCAGCGCCGCAAGCCGCTCCCGCCGGCCGTGGACCCGGAGGTCACGGCCGCGATCAACCGGGTGCTCAAGGGGGTGCCCGCGTTGGCGAAGGCGCTGGTCAGCGCGCAACTCGGGCAGGCCGCGGAGGACGTGACGGTGCTCGCGCTCGGCTTCCTGCCCGGCACCGATCCGAAGACGCTCGAGGCGCCGTTGGCCGAGGCGGCCGAGGGCATCGCGGCGGACGACCTGCTGCGCGACCGGCTCTCCGGCGGGCTCCGGATCGTGCTGGCGACGGGGACGGACGGCGCCGTGTGAGCGCCGTCGGCCCCTAGCGCACCCGCACCGCGCCGGTGTACTTCTCGCCCGGCCCGGCGCCCGGGGCGTCCGGCACCGAGGAGGCCTCGCGGAAGGCCAGCTGCAGCGTGCGCAGTCCGTCCCGCAGCGGCGCGGCGTGCTGCGAGCCGATCTCCGGCGCCGAAGCGGTGACCAGACCGGCCAGCGCGGTGATCAGCTTGCGCGCCTCGTCCAGGTCCCGGGTCGGCTCGGCCCCGTCCTCGTCCGGCTCGCCCAGGCCCAGCTGCACCGCCGCCGCCGTCATCAGGTGCACGGCCAGCGTCGCGATGACCTCCACGGCCGGCACCTCGGCCAGCTCCCGGGGCGCGGACAGGTCGGACACGGACAGGTCGGTCTCGGACATGCTGCGGGTGCTCCTTCGCTCGCTCGAACCCCGTCAGTCTCGCACGCGCCCCTCCCGCCCCCGCGCGCCGTCCCCCGGAAGATCGCCGGATGTGCCGGGGTGCCCCGGATCTCTGGTAACCTGGGTGGAAGCGACCGGCCGGAGTGGTTCCTCGAAGAACCGCGCCGGCCCGCAAGTGGAGGGCCCACCTCCCACCTGATCGACCGGGCGGTCGACGGGTACGGTCCCGGCGCGCGAGCCGGACCCCGCGAGGGGCGGAGCGCGTGCGACGGCAAGGTGGAGCTCTGCATTGCTCCTGCGGAAGCAGGCGGTGCGGGGCTCTTTCGCGTGCCGGGGAATCGTCCCCTCACACCCAGGCGTTTGACGGCGGTGCGGGCTCACTCTCCCCGCACTGTCCCGCGCTCGGGCGGCCCACGGCTCGCCGCCCGAACCGCATGAACCTAGGAGGCCCCATCAGCGCCGAACCCCGTATCAACGACCGGATCCGCGTACCCGAGGTGCGTCTGGTCGGACCGGACGGACAGCAGGTCGGGATCGTCTCGATCCAGGACGCCCTGCGCCTGGCCCAGGAGTCCGACCTCGACCTGGTCGAGATCGCGCCGACCTCGCGTCCGCCGGTGGCCAAGCTCATGGACTACGGAAAGTTCAAGTACGAGTCCGCGATGAAGGCCCGTGAGGCGCGCAAGAACCAGGCGCACACGATCATCAAGGAGATGAAGCTCCGGCCGAAGATCGACCCGCACGACTACGAGACCAAGAAGGGTCACGTGGTGCGGTTCCTCAACGCCGGGGACAAGGTCAAGATCACCATCATGTTCCGCGGCCGGGAGCAGTCCCGCCCGGAGCTCGGCCGCCGTCTGCTCGACCGCCTCGCCGCGGACGTGGAGGAGCTCGGTTTCGTCGAGTTCGCGCCCAAGCAGGACGGGCGCAACATGATCATGGTGCTCGGGCCGCGCAAGAAGAAGGTCGACGCGATGGCCGAGGCCCGCGCCGCCAAGGCCGCTCGGGCCGCCCAGTCCGGCAAGGACGAGGGCGAGTTGGCCGTCGAGGACGCTCCCGAGCTTCCTGACCTGCACGAAGAGCCGCCGACCGACGAGCAGGCGTAGTCCGCCGCTCGCGACCGGCAGCACCACAAGACGAGAACGGCGACGGCGACCCGCCGCCGCCCCGAGGCACGGCTCGCTCCGCGCCGGTCCGCCCGTGCGGACCCGGCCGGGCGGGTCGCGAAAGATGAGAGGGAACGGCAGCCATGCCGAAGAACAAGACCCACAGCGGCTCCAAGAAGCGGTTCACGGTGACCGGCACCGGCAAGATCATGCGGGGCCAGGCCGGCAAGCGCCACAACTTCGAGCGCAAGTCCTCGCGCTACACCCGCCGCATCACCGGCGAGGTCGTGCTGGCCCCGGCCGACGTGAAGAGGATCAAGCGCCTGCTCGGCCAGTAGCCGCCGCGCCCCGCTCTTCACCCCCCAGACCCTTTTTGAGATTCATGGGGCCCGCCCGCGTCAGCGCCGGCTGGCCCCGCCCCGAGGAGACGATTCGACATGGCACGCGTCAAGCGGGCGGTCAACGCCCACAAGAAGCGCCGGGCGGTACTCGAGCAGGCCAGCGGCTACCGCGGCCAGCGCTCCCGCCTGTACCGCAAGGCCAAGGAGCAGGTCACCCACTCCCTGGTCTACGCGTACCGGGACCGGAAGAAGCGCAAGGGCGACTTCCGCCGGCTGTGGATCCAGCGGATCAACGCCGCCGCCCGCGCCAACGGCCTGACCTACAACCGCTTCATCCAGGGCCTCAAGGCCGCCGGCGTCGAGGTGGACCGCAAGATCCTGGCCGACCTGGCCGTCAACGACGCCGCCACGTTCGCCGCGCTGGTCGAGGTCGCGCAGAAGGCGCTGCCGGCCGACGTGAACGCGCCGAAGGCCGCCGACAAGGTCGCGGCCTGAACCGCGACGCGAGCGCGCAACCCGTAGCTCACGGTAGGGCAAGGCCGCGCGAGGCCGCGATCTCCTCGGTGAAGTCCACGAGGATCGTGGCCGCGCGCCGCCTTGCCTCTCGTGCTTTCCGGGCCAAGCAGCGGCTGTTCCTGGTCGAGGGGCCGCAGGCGGTGCGCGAGGCGGCGGCCGAGCCGGGGCTGCTCAGCGAGCTGTTCGCCAGCCCGCAGGCGGCCGAGCGGTACGCCGACGAGCTCGAACTGGCCCGCGCGCACGGTGCCGCGGTCGCCGTCGCCACCGACGAGGTGCTCGCCTCGCTCGGGGACACCGTCACCGGCCAGGGCCTGGTCGGGGTGTGCCGTTTCCTGGACCGGCCGCTGTCCGAGGTGCTCGACGGCCCGCTGCGCCTGGTGGTGCTGCTCGCCCACGTGCGCGACCCGGGCAACGCCGGCTCGGTGCTGCGCGCGGCCGACGCCGCCGGGGCGGACGCGGTGCTGGTCAGCGGCGAGTCCGTGGACGTGTACAACGCCAAGGCGGTGCGCGCCTCGGTCGGCTCGCTCTTCCACCTGCCCGTGGTCACCGGCGTGGACCTGCCCGCGGCCGCCGCCGCGCTGCGCGAACGCGGCGTGCGGGTGCTGGCCGCCGACGGCGCGGGCCCCGCCGACCTGGACGACGAGGCCGACTCCGGCGCGCTGGCCGCCCGGACCTGCTGGATGTTCGGCAACGAGGCCTGGGGCCTGCCCGAGCCGCTGCGCGAGCTGGCCGACAGCGTCGTGCGGGTGCCGATCCACGGCCGGGCCGAGTCGTTGAACCTCGCCACGGCCGCGGCCGTGTGCCTCTATGCCTCCGCCCGGGCGCAGCGCCGGCCGTAGCCCCGGCGCGGCGCGCAGGCGCGGACCGCGCGTGCCGACCTTGCGAGACCCGGGCGCATGCCCGCCAAGTCTGGCGCTACGGTGGCGGCACCCGGAATGATGGGGTGGCAGCACGGCAAGATGGCTACGAGCCGCGGCGGTCACGGCCCGTGCCCCGTGCCGCAGTTCGACCGAGCCGTAAGGGAGACCGCGCCAGGTGGAGGCGAGCAACCCGCAGGACCCAGGCGCCGCCGCGTCCTCGTACGACGACCTGCCCGACGGCCTCGTCGTCGCCGACGCCGAGGACCGGGTGCTGGTGTTCAACCGGGCCGCCGAACGGATCACCGGCCTGCCCGCCGCCCGCGCCCTCGGCCGCCCGCTCGACACGGCCCTTCCGCTGGTCGACCTGGAGGGCCGCCGCTGGTGGAAGTGCACCGACCCGTACGGGGGCCTGGCCATCCGCACCGGCCAGCCGGAGACCCGGCTGCTGCTCCCGGACGGCCGGGACGTGCTGGTCACCGCGCGCTACGTCCGCGAGCACGGCGGGCCGGTCAGCCGGGTCGTGGTCGGCCTGCGCGACACCTCGGCCCGGGCCCGCGTCGAGCGGCGGCACGCGGACCTGATCGCGACCGTCGCGCACGAGTTGCGCTCCCCGCTGACCAGCGTGAAGGGCTTCACCGCCACGCTGCTGGCCAAGTGGGAGCGGTTCACCGACGACCAGCGCAAGCTGATGCTCGAGACCGTGGACGCGGACGCGGACCGGGTCACCCGGCTGATCGCCGAGCTGCTCGACATCGCCCGGATCGACTCCGGCCGGCTCCAGCTCGGCTGCTACCCGGTGGACCTGCCCGAGCTGGTGGGCGACCAGATCGCCGGAATGACCGCGGCCGGCCTGGACGTCGACCGCTTCGAGGTAAGGGCCGAGGAGCGCTTCCAGGTCTGGGCCGACCCGGACAAGCTCCGGCAGGTGGTGGCCAACCTGCTGGAAAACGCGGTGCGCCACGGCGAGGGCCGTGTCACCATCACGATGGCGCTCGACGCGGCGCAGACCGCGCCCGCGGAGGCGGACGGAGCCGAGCAGCAGCGGAAGGGAGAGGGACCGCGCATGGTCGCCATGACCGTCGACGACGAAGGCCCCGGCATCCCCGAGGCCATGCTCTCGCGCGTGTTCACCCGCTTCTGGCGCGGCAACCGCCGCGGCGGCACCGGCCTCGGCCTCTACATCGTCAAGGGCATCGTCGAGGCGCACGGCGGCGGCATCACGGTCGGCCGCGCCCCCGGCGGCGGCGCCCGTTTCCGATTTACCATCCCGGCGGCCTGACCGCGCGCGCCCCTACGGGACCGAACGTGCCGCCGGCCGCCGGGTGACCTTCCCCGCCGCGCACTGTGCGCGCGGACCCCGCGCGCGCTCGCGCGCACTGCCGGAAATGCCCGTCGGCCGCGCCCGTTAGGATTGGGGCGCCTGCCGAGAAGACCCCGCACGCCCTGACGGCGTGGTAGTAGCGGAAGTGTGAGCCGATCCGAATGTCCGCACCGAACAAGAGTTTCGACCCGGTCGAGGTCGAGGCGCTCAAGCCCGAGGCCGTCGAGCACGCCCTCGACCAGGCGCTGGCCGCGATCACCGCGGCCGCCGACCTCGCCGCCCTGCACGAGGCCGAGATCGCGCACGCCAAGGACCGCTCCCCGCTGGCCCTGGCCAACCGGGAGATCGGCGCGCTGCCGCCGGCCGCCAAGGCCGAGGCCGGCAAGCGGGTCGGCCAGGCCCGGGCGGCGGTGGCCAAGGCCGTCACCGAGCGCCGCGCCGTGCTCGAGGCCGAGCGCGACGCCCGCGTCCTGGTCGAGGAGTCCGTCGACGTCACGCTGCCCTGGGACCGCGTCCCGCGCGGCGGACGCCACCCGCTGACCACGCTGACCGAGCGCGTCGCCGAGGTCTTCTCCGCGCTCGGGTGGGAGGTGAACGAGGGGCCCGAGGTCGAGGCGGAGTGGATGAACTTCGACGCCCTCAACATCTCCCGGGACCACCCGGCGCGCAGCCCGCAGGACACCTTCTTCGTGCGCACCCCGGGCGTGGACCCGCTGGACCCGGCCCGCTCGGAGCACGACTCGCTGATCCTGCGCACGCAGACCTCGCCGCTGCAGGTGCGCACGATGCTCCGGCGCAAGCCGCCGCTGCACATGGTCTCGATCGGGCGCACCTTCCGCACCGACGCGCTCGACGCCACCCACACCCCGGTCTTCAACCAGATCGAGGGCCTGGTGGTGGACGAGGGGATCGGCATGGCCGACCTCAAGGGCACCCTGGACCACTTCGTGAAGGCCATGTTCGGCGAGGACATCGCCACCCGGCTGCGGCCGAACTACTTCCCGTTCACCGAGCCGAGCGCCGAGCTGGACCTGCAGTGCTTCGTGTGCCACGGCTCGTCCGTGGGCGACCCGGACAACCCCTGCCGCACCTGCTCGTCCGAGGGCTGGATCGAGCTCGGCGGCTGCGGCGTGGTCAACCCGCGGGTGCTGGTCTCGGTCGGCATCGACCCCGAGCGCTACAGCGGCTTCGCCTTCGGCATCGGCCTTGAGCGGACCCTGATGTTCCGCCACGGCATCACCGACATGCACGACATCGTCGAGGGTGACATCCGCTTCACCCTCCCGTTCGGAGTGGAAATCTGATGCGCGTCCCTGTTTCCTGGCTGCGCGAGTACGTCGACCTGCCCGAGTCGCTGACCGGCCGCGAGCTGGCCGAGCGCCTCGTCCCGGCCGGCTTCGAGGTCGAGACCGTGCACGAGTCCGGCGTGGGCCTGACCGGCCCGCTGGTGGTCGGGCAGGTGCTCGAGATCGAGGAGCTCACCGCGTTCAAGAAGCCGATCCGCTACTGCCAGGTGCAGGTCGGACCGGAGGCGGCGGACGTGCGCGGCATCGTCTGCGGCGCGCGCAACTTCAAGGTCGGCGACAAGATCGTGGCCGCGCTGCCCGGCGCGGTGCTGCCCGGCGACTTCAAGATCGCCGCGCGCAAGACCTACGACCACGTCTCCGACGGCATGATCTGCTCGGCCCGCGAGCTCGGCCTCGGCGAGGACCACGACGGCATCATCGTGCTGCCGGCCGACGTCCAGGTCGGCGCGGACGCGATCGAGCTGCTCGGCATCCGCGACGAGGTGCTCGACATCGCGGTGACCACGGACCGCGGCTACTGCCTGTCCATGCGCGGCATGGCCCGGGAGGCCGCGATCGTCTTCGGCCGCTCGCTGCGCGACCCGGCCCTGCTCGACACCCCGGCGCCGACCCGGGGCGGCTACCCGGTGGTGCTGGCCGACCCGCTCGGCTGCGACCGCTTCGTCGCGCGCGCCGTGCGCGGGATCGACCCGCTGGCCCCCACCCCGCTGTGGATGCAGCGGCGCATCCAGCTCTCCGGCATGCGCCCGATCTCGCTGATCGTGGACATCGCCAACTACGTGATGCTCGAGATCGGCCAGCCGCTGCACACCTACGACCTGCGCCGGCTGACCGGCCCGATCACGGTGCGGCGGGCGGCTGCGGGGGAGAAGCTCGAGACCCTCGACGACGCCGAGCGGGCGCTGGACCAGGACGACCTGCTGATCACCGACGAGACCGGGCCGATCGGCCTGGCCGGGGTGATGGGCGGGGCGTCCACCGAGGTGCACACCGGCACCGTGGACGTGCTGATCGAGGCCGCGCACTTCGACGCGGGCTCGATCTCGCGCACCGCCCGCCGGCACAAGCTGCCGTCCGAGGCCTCGCGCCGGTTCGAGCGCACGGTGGACCCGAACGCGGCCGCCGCGGCGGCCCAGCGCGCGGTGGACCTGCTCGTGCTGCTCGGCCACGGCGAGGCGGACCCGGAGGTCACCGTGGCCTCCACCCAGCAGCGCCCGGCCGCGCCGATCCTGATCGACGCGGGCCTGCCCGGCCGCGTCGCCGGGCTCGCCTACCCGCGCGAGGCGGTGGTGCGCCGGCTGCAGGAGGTGGGCTGCACCGTCGAGGGCGCGGACCAGCTGAGCGTGACCCCGCCGTCCTGGCGGCCGGACCTGACCGACCCGAACGACCTGGCCGAAGAGGTCATCCGGCTCGAGGGCTACGACCGGATCCCGATGAAGCTGCCGGTCGCTCCGCGCGGCCGCGGCCTGTCGCTGCGCCAGCGGCTGCACCGCCGGGTTGGCCGTGCGCTCGCCGACTCCGGCTTCGTCGAGGTGCTCAACTACCCGTTCGTCGGCGACGCCGAGCTGGACGCGATGGGCGTGCCCGCGGACGACGCCCGCCGCACCGCGCTGAGCCTGGCCAACCCGATCTCGGACGAGCAGCCGTACCTGCGCACGACACTGCTGCCGGGCCTGTTCGCCACGTTGCGGCGCAACGTCGGCCGCGGCTTCCACGACGTGGCCCTGTTCGAGACCGGCCTGGTCTACCAGCCGCGTCCGGACGCTTCGGCCCCGCCGCGGCTGTCGGTCGAGCGCCGCCCCTCGGACGAGGAGCTCGCGGTGCTCGAGGCCTCGCTGCCGGACCAGCCGCGGCACGTCGCCGCGGTGCTCGTCGGCGCCCGCGAGAACGCCGGCTGGTGGGGCGAGGGCCGGGCCGCGAGCTGGGCCGACGCGGTCGAGGCGGCGCGGACGGTGGCGGCCGCGTGCGGCGCGGAGCTGACGGTGGATCAGGCGCAGTACGAGCCCTGGCACCCCGGCCGCTGCGCCGTGCTCTCGATCGACGAGCGGATCGTCGGCTACGCGGGCGAACTGCACCCGAAGGCGCTCGAGGCGCTCGGCCTGCCGCCGCGCACCTGCGCGATGGAGCTGAACCTGGACGCGCTCGTCCCCGCCGACGACGTGCCGGTGAGCCCGGAGCAGGTCTCCGCGTTCCCGCCCGCCACGGTGGACGTCGCCCTGGTGGTCTCCCGCGAGGTGCCGGCCGCGGACGTCGAGTCGGCGCTGGTCGCCGGCGCCGGCCCGCTGCTCGAGGCGATCCGGCTGTTCGACGTCTACGAGGGCGATCGGGTCGAGGAGGGTTCGAAGTCGCTGGCGTTCTCGCTGCGGCTGCGCGCCTCGGACCGCACCCTCAAGGCCGACGAGGTCGCCGCCGTGCGCGAGGCCGCCGTGGCCTCGGCCACCCGGCACTCGGGCGCGGTGCTGCGCGGCTGACGCGCTCCCGCACGGCGGAAAACCGGTTGCCCGGGCCCTCGCGGCCCGGGCACCATCGTCTGCGTACCTGTTTCCGGCTCGAGGAGCTCCGTAGTGCTGATTCGTGGGTCGTGTCGCTACCCGATCATGACGACCACCCATGGAGCCCTCCTTGTTCGCCGTATCCGCACGTTCCTTCCTCAAGGCGACCGGCCTCTCGCTCGCCTTCCACGCTGAGCCGCTGTTCGACGGCGTCGGCCTGACCCTGGCGCCGGGCGACCGGGTCGCCCTGGTCGGCCCGAACGGGGTCGGCAAGTCCTCGCTGCTCAAGGTCCTGGCCGGCCGCTTGTCCGCGATCGCGGGCCGGGTCGAGTACGGGCCGGATGCCCGCGTCGGCTATTTCTTCCAGCAGGTTCCCGATCCGGGCCAGAGCGTCGGCGCGTTCCTGCGCGAGCCGTTGGCCGAGCTCTTCGCGGCCGAGGCGCGGCTGCACGAACTCGAACGCGGGATCGAGAGCGGCCGGTTGTCGCTGCTCGACGAGTACGGCACGTTGCTCGAACGCTTCGAGACGCTCGGCGGCTGGACCGCGCGAGCGCGGGTCGACGAGGTGAGCCAACGCCTCGGAGTAGCCCATCTGGATGAACACACGCCACTCGCGCGAGTGAGCGGCGGTGAGCAGGCCAGGCTGATGCTCGCCCGCGTCCTGCTGACCGAACCGAGCATCCTGCTGCTCGACGAGCCGACGAACCACCTCGACGCCGACGCGGTGGCCTGGCTCGGCGACTACCTCGCGGCGTTCCCCGGCGCCCTGCTGGTGATCAGCCACGACCGCGCGTTCCTCGACCGGGTCGCGACGCAGGTCGTCGAGCTCGACGGCATTCACGACGAGCTGCAGACCTATGAGGGCGGATACACCGCGTACCGGGCGGAGAAGCAGGCCCGTTGGCAGCGACTGCTCCTCGATTACGAGGCCCAGGAGAAGTATCGAGCCCGCCTGGCCGAGGACATCGAGGCCACGAAGGGCCACGCTGCGGCGACCGAGAGCGCGACGGCGAACGACCATTGGCGCCGCATCGCGAAGAAGGTCGCGAAGAAGGCGAAGGCGCGGGAGCGTCGGCTGGATCGGGAACTCCAGTCGGCGCGCTGGATCGCTGAGCCTCGTACGCGGCCCACGTTGACGCTGGCTTTCCCTGATCCGGAGAACGATGCCCTGGCCGGGTTGCATGTCAAGCAGTTGCCGGTGATGGCGGGGGACAGGACGCTGTTCGAGCTCGCCGACCTGGAGATCAAACCGGGCGCCCGGATCCTGATCAGCGGCCCGAACGGCGCCGGGAAGTCCTCGCTTCTCGCCGCCCTCGCTGCCCGGGCCGAACCCGGCGCGGTCGCTGTACTCCCGCAGACCCACGACGGGCTGCGGCTGGAGACGTCCGTCATCGACTACTTCCGCTCGCGTGTGCCGGTGTATCCCGAGGACGCCGAGCAGATCCTGACGGGCTATCTGTTCGGCGAGGAGCAATGGGAAGCACCCCTGCGTGCCCTCAGCGCCGGCGAGCTGCGCAGGCTGTTGCTGGCCGTCGCGGTGAATGAGGGCGCGCCGATCCTCATGCTGGACGAGCCGACGAACTACCTCGACTTCGACTCGCTCGACGTCGTCGAACGCGCCGTGCGCGCGTTCACCGGCACCGTCCTCGTGGTCAGTCACGACCGCTACTTCGCACAGGCGGCCGGCTTGAGCCAGGAGTGGGTGGTGCGCGCGGGAGAGCTGGACTGCTAGGCCTGCCACCTGCGTCATGTCACAAACCGGAGCCCTGCCTCGTCTCGGGACCGACACAGGTTCTGGAAGCGGAGGGCGGCGTCATGTGCGATCGGGGAGTTCCGGCGTGAACGAGGCGGAGGAGTTCGACGAGCTGCGGCCGCTGCTGTTCTCGATCGCCTACCGGCTGCTCGGCAGCGTGACCGAAGCTGAGGACGCCGTGCAGGAGACGTGGCTGCGCTGGCAGACCTCGTCGACCCGGCCGGCGTCGGCGAAGTCGTTCCTGTCGGCGGTGGTAACCAGGATCTCGATCGACGTCCTGCGCTCGGGCCGGGTACGTCGGGAGGCGTACGTCGGGCCGTGGTTCCCCGAACCGCTGCTGACCGACCCGTATGAGGATCCTGAGCGTGCGGCCGAACTCGCCGACTCGCTCTCGATGGCGGCGCTGCTGCTGTTGGAACGGCTCTCCCCGGCCGAACGCGCCGTGTTCGTGCTGCGCGAGGTCTTCGGGTTCAGCTTCCGGGAGATCGCCTCGGCCGTAGGCCGATCCGAAGCGGCTTGCCGGCAGCTCGCGACGCAGGCCCGCCGGCACATGGACGACGGCCGCCCGCGCTTCGCAGCCGACCGCCGCGAGCGGGCCGAGCTGGCCGAGCGCTTCTTCGAGGCGTTCCGCGCGGGCGACGTCGACGGCCTGACCGAGCTGCTGGCCGGGGACGTCCAGATGGTCAGCGACAACGGCGGCAAGGCGCCGCGCTTCGGCCGCGGCGTGTTCGGCGCCGGGAACGTGGCCCGGGTGCTGACCTCGCTCATCCTGCCGTTCGTCCGGATCGGCGGGGTGGTGCAACCGTGCGAGGTGAACGGCCAGCCCGGCGCCGTCTTCCGCGACCGGGACGGCAAGGTCATCAACACCTGGACGCTCGACGTGCTGGACGGGCGGATCCAGGCGATCCGCACGGTGATCAACCCCGACAAGCTCGCCCACATGGGCCCGGTGGCCGACGCCTGGAGCGTGATCCGGCAGACGAAGCAGGCCCGCAGGTCGGCGGGCCCTGAGACGGGGATCACAGTCGGCTGATCTCACAATCGGACCCCCCTGTCTCGTCCTGGGATCGACACAGCGGGAACAAAGGCTGGAGTGAGGCAATGAACGACTTTCAGGCGATCGCGGACCGGGTCGAGATCGAGGCGCTGCGCAGCGAGTTCACCGACGCCGCGATGATGCGCGACCGGGCCCGTCTCGCGGCCCTGTTCACCTCGGACGGCGTGCTGCGGATGCCCGACGTCCCGGTCGAGTTCACCGGGCCCGAGGAGATCCGCGCCGGGGGAGAACGGCTGCAGGCGCAGTGGGACTTCTTCATCCAGAACACGCACCAGGGCGCGGTGGAGATCGACGGCGACACCGCCACCGGCCGGGCCTTCATCCAGGAGATCGCGCGCCTGCGCAACGGCTTCGAAGGGCTCAACTACGCGATCTACCACGACCGGTACCGGCGTACCGCGGACGGCTGGAAGTTCGCCGAGCGCGTCTACGAGATCCGCTACCTCGACATCACCCCGCTCGGCGGTTCGGCGCCGGGAGCGGCGGGAGCGCCGGGCGACGTCGAGGCCCTGGTCGCGGCCGCCGACGTGGCCGGGACGAAGTTCACCGAGCCGGCCTCCGCGGACCGGCTGGAGCGGACGGCCGCCGCGTTGACGGCGAAGGGCTTCGCCGTCGAGATCCTCGGCGACGCCGCGGCCGCCCGCGCCCGTGTGAAGGAGCTGATCCCGCTCGGCG
Source organism: Actinospica robiniae DSM 44927 (assembly GCF_000504285.1). Taxonomy (NCBI): domain Bacteria; kingdom Bacillati; phylum Actinomycetota; class Actinomycetes; order Catenulisporales; family Actinospicaceae; genus Actinospica; species Actinospica robiniae. The sequence goes on from NZ_KI632511.1 coordinate 7,810,661, forward strand.
CGAGCGTGTTCACCGCCGCGAGCGAGACGCTGCGGCTCTCCGGGCTCGAGGAGGACATCAACGCGGGCGGCGACTACCAGTCCGTCAAATCCCGCGCGATGACGATGGACCGGGAAACCGAGGGCGATGAACTCCGGCGGCTCGTGGCGACCCCCGACTTCGCGGTCGGCAGCGTCACCGCCGTCACCGAGGCCGGCGCGCTCGTGATCGCCTCGGCCAGCGGCAGCCAGCTGCCCGGCGCCGTCGGCGGAGCCGCGTGCGCGATCTGGGTCGTCGGGGCGCAGAAGGTGGTGGCGGACCTCGACGAAGCCATGCGCCGCGTCGAGCAGCACGCCCTCCCGCTGGAGGACGTCCGAGCCCGGGAGGTGTACGGCGTGCCCAGCGCGGTCAACCAGTTGCTGATCCTCAACGCGCCGACCCGGATGGGCCGGGGCGTCGTGGTGCTGCTTCGCGAGGCCATCGGGTTCTGACGGCCAGGACGGACACCATGCGAAAGCAGCGCCGGCCTGCGATCGCCACGAGGTACAAGGTGTCGAGAATTTTTTGAAATCTCCCCTCCACGGTCGGCCTGAAACGGCGTCGTGCGCGGCCCTGACGGGGTCGCGCAGGCGCCGCGACGGGGGTTCGCAAGCTCATGGCCAACCCCCTCCGGGCAGGCGCCCACCGGCCCTCTCGCGCCTTCGGCATATCGGCTCTGACCTGGTCTTTTCTTTGTTTTCGGCTAGGATCGAACCAGCCTGCTGATGCCAACGGAGGGGATCTCATGAGCCTGAAGCCCGCCCGATACGACGCCAGTCACATCCAAGTTTCGGAAGGGCTGGAAGCCGTCCGGAAGCGCCCCGGCATGTATGTCGGAACGACCGGCGAGCGCGGCGTGCGGCACATGGTGTTCGACATCGCGGAGCGGGCCTTAGGTGAGATCCTGGACGGCCGCGCGAGCCGGCTCCAGGTCGCACTCCTCGCAGATGGCGGCGTACGCGTCGCAGACGATGCCGACGGCGTCGCTTTCGGGGAGCCCGATGGTGTCGGCCTCGACAGGCTGCTGACGATGTTGCATTGCGGAACGCGCTCGGGACGACGCATGGTGGCCTCCTTCGGCGGTGGCCTCGCCGTCGTCAACGCCCTGTCGAGCCGGCTGGTGGCCGAGGTGTGGAGTGGGGGCGTCCGTGAGACGCGTGTGTACAGCCGCGGGATCGCGGTGATCCCGCCCGCTGAACAGGCTGAGTCTTCGGTACACGCTGACGCGGGGTCGGCAGTCGCGGACGGAACCGCCATCACCTTCTGGCCGGACTCCGAGATCTTCGAAGGCGCAGAGCTCTCGTTCGACGCCCTCGCAGACCGCTTCAGGGAATTGGTCTTCCTCAACAGCGGCCTGGACATCTCGATCACCGACGAGCGCTCACCCGAGCCCCGGTCGCTCCACTTCCCTCCCTCGGACGGCGTGCGTGACATGGTCGCGTACCTCGACGGGCCGGCGGCGGCGCCGGTCCATTCCGACGTCATCGCCTTCGCAAAGGACGATCCGCGGATGGAGGGGACGATGGAGGTCGCCTTCCGCTGGCGCGACTCGAGCGAAAAGCAGCTTCAATGCTTCGCCAACGGCATGCCCACGCCCTACGGCGGCGTTCATGCCCTGGGCTTTCACGACGGGCTGAAGGTCGCGCTCAACGCCTATGCGCGCGAGCAGCACCTGCTGACGGCTGCAGACCCCGATCTCGGCGTCGGCCGGATCGGAAAGGGCCTGACGGCGGTCGTGTCGGTGAAGTTGGACTTCCCCAGGTTCGAGGGCTGCACGAGGGGCGAGCTGGGCAACGCGGAGGTACGAGCCTGTGTCCGCGAGGCGGTGATCGCGCATCTCGGCACCTGGCTGGCGGAACACCCGCGCGAGGCCGCCGCGATCCTCGAGCACCTCATCCGCCGGGCGCCCCGGGACTGACCCGCGTCCCCCGTTCGGCCCATCTGCGCCGACCTGAGCCTGAGCGCGACATCCGTCACCGAGATCCTGTGCTGACCCCTGCGATGATCGGCCGCCGGGTTTGCGGCGAAAATCAGTTGCCTGGTTTGTGACCTGGTCGGATGCTGTTGCGGTGGTGAATCTCGACGACGCGGCGCGTGCATGGCGCGAGGACGGCTTCGTGATCCTGCCGGGCTTCATCCCCGAAGACGAGCTGAAACCGGCTCTGGCCGGGCTCGAGTCGATGTTTCCTTCTGCCGATGGCTTCCACGACGGATCCGACCCTCGTCGCGACCGCTTCACGGGAGACGAGTTCGCCGGGATCGACAGCTTCCCGTTCGCGAGCGCGGAGGTCGGCCTTCTCGCGGTGCACCCGCGTCTCGTGGAGCTGGCGCAGAGTCTGCTGGCCGAGCAAGACCTGCGGATCTACAGCGCCGAGGCGTGGGCGAAATACACCGGGGCAGCCGACTACGACCAGAATCTGCACCGCGATTACCTCAACCACACCATCCTGGTGCCCAGCGACGACCCGCGCTGCCGGCAGTTGGAGATGTTCGTCTACCTCACCGACGTCCCCGAGGAGCTCGGGCCGCCGCACATGCTTTCCCGCGCTTACACCGGCGACCTGCCGGCCAAGCCCAACTGGTATCCGCGCGCGGACGTCGTGGACAGCGATGCGGGATACCTCGCCACGGGCGGCAGGCCGGACCTCTACGACGCGGAGACCTCCGGAGCCGGGCCCGCCGGAACCGTCATCGCCTTCGAAACAGGCACCTTCCATCGCGGCACCCAGCTGACTGCACCGCGCGGAGTTCGCTACAGCATGCAGGTGTGCTACCGGCCCACCGCAGTCCAATGGGGCGACCGGCTCGCCTGGGCCACACACTCCTTCGAACCCGCGTGGAGCCGGTTCGTCGAGCGCGCCACGCCGGGCCAACTGCACCTGTTCGGCTTCCCGGCGCCTGGTCACCCGTTCTGGACGCCGCAGACGCTGGCAGGCATGGCACAGCGCTACCCAGGGCTCGACCTCACGCCGTGGAGCCTGGTCGCCGGCTGATCGGCCCGGAGTCGGTCGCGCCGAAACGGACCACGGCACCTCTCGCGGCCTACTATTCCGACCTGTTGACTGTTGGTGATCACACTCCAGTGCGCTCGGCTCGGTGCTGCTCGGGGACTTGTTACCGACTGCTGTGGCCATCTGTCGTTGTCGGAGCCAGCCATCGATCACAGTCACACCTGTGTGACCACCAGCCGTAGTTGCGAAAACCCAGCGATAGTTGGACTTGATCTCCGCTGGTAGCCAGGGTGGCTGTGGCGCCCGGTTTTACTCGGCGGTTCCCAGATCTACTTGGCGGCTACAGTCCCGCCAGCAACTCTGACCCCGCCCACCCCATCAGATCTGGTCGGGTTGGTAGCCGCGCTTAGGATCTCCGAGTGACCGACGAGCGCTACTACCGGCTTGGACGTTCCGACTGGTGTGCACTGCCAAAGCGCACCCGCCGCGACGTCATCAAACTCGCCCGCAAGGGGCAGCCCTACCCCGACCGCAAGGTCGCGATCAAAGCCCTCGGCTGGGCCTGGGCCGTCCTTGGGTCTCCGGGCAGCCGCACCCGCGTATCCCTTGGGCAGCGACTGCACTTCGCGTTCGAGGTGGTCACGACGATACCTGGCTCGAACCTCGGCGTGGACATCCTCGACGGAAGTGCTCGATACGACCACAACCCGTGGGTCCGGCATGTCGCCCGACAGATCGAGCGAGCCAACGCGAACGCCGGATGATCGCAGCGTCGCGCCCTGAGTTGTGCGCCGACTATCTCTGGGTTTTCGCAACTACGGCCGGTGGTCACAACACCTGCGGCTGACCGCCCGCCACGGCCGGTGGCGGATTGAGTGCAGGGTGCCGACTATCGTGCCTCGGCGCACGGCTGCCGCGAAACTCACCCGGACGGACGATGGCATAGTCTTCCATTTTTCTGTATTCTCATGCCATGACCCTTCGGATCGCGGTGGCCGGTGCGACCGGCTACGCGGGTGGGGAGATCCTGCGGCTCCTCCTCGCGCACCCCGCCGTCGTCGACGGCCGCGCCCAGATCGGCACGCTCAGCGCCGGTCGCAACGCGGGCTCGACCCTCGGCGAGCATCAGCCGCACCTCGTCCCGCTGCACGACCGCGTCCTGGCCGAGACGGATCGCGAGACCCTCTCCGGCCACGAGGTGGTCTTCCTCGCGCTGCCGCACGGCCAGTCCGCCGAGGTGGCCGAACAGCTCGGCCCCGAGGTGCTCGTCATCGACTCCGGCGCCGACTTCCGGCTCGAGCAGTCCGTGGACTGGGAGCGCTACTACGGCACGCCGCATGCCGGGACCTGGCCGTACGGCCTGCCCGAGCTGCCCGGCGCGCGCGAGCGGCTGCGCGGGGTCAAGCGCGTCGCCGTGCCCGGCTGCTTCCCCACGGTCAGCACCCTCGCGCTCTATCCGGCGCTGGCCGCCGAGCTGGCCGAGCCCGAGGTCGTCATCACCGCCGCCACCGGCACCTCCGGCGCGGGCCGCTCGCTCAAGCCGAATCTGCTCGGCTCCGAGGTCATGGGCAACGCGTCCGCCTACGGCGTCGGCGGCGCGCACCGGCACACCCCGGAGATCGCCCAGAACCTCGGCCAGGCCGCCGGCGGCGCGGTCTCGGTCTCGTTCACCCCGATCCTCGTGCCCATGTCCCGCGGCATCCTCGCCTCCTGCTCGGCCAAGGCCCGGCCGGGCGTGCGGCTGGAGGACCTGCGCGCCGCGTACCGGAAGGCCTACGCCGACGAGCCGTTCGTGACGCTGCTGTCCGAGGGCGCCTGGCCGCAGACGGCCGCGGTGCTCGGTTCCAACAGCGTCCACGTCCAGGTCGCGCTGGACGAGTCGGCCGGGCGCGTCGTCGTGGTCGCCGCAGTGGACAACCTGGCCAAGGGCACCGCCGGCGGCGCGATCCAGTGCATGAACCTCGCTCTCGGCCTGCCCGAGTCCGCGGGCCTGAGCACGGTCGGGCTCGCCCCGTGAGCCGCGCCGCAGTAGCCGGCAGCGTCGCCGTGGTCAGCAGCATCGACGTCGAAGTATCGATCCATGGAGGGCAGTCGTGACCGGAGGAGCAGCCGTGGGCTCAGGAGCAGCGGTGGCCGGGCAGGCCGCCGCTCGCGGCGCCGAGGGCGTGGGGGTGACGGCGCCCGGAGGTTTCCGTGCCGCCGGGGTCGTGGCCGGGATCAAGTCCTCGGGCGCGCCCGATCTCGCCCTCGTCGTCAATGACGGCCCCTCGCGCGCGGCCGCCGCCGTGTTCACCTCGAACCGGGTCAAGGCCGCGCCCGTGCTGTGGTCCGAGCAGGTGGTCAAGGGCGGCGAGCTCGACGCGGTGATCCTCAACTCCGGCGGCGCCAACGCGTGCACCGGGCCCGAGGGCTTCCAGGACACGCACCGCACCGCCGAGCAGACCGCGACCGCGCTCGACGTCTCGGCCGCCCGGGTAGCGGTCTGCTCCACCGGGCTGATCGGCGAGCGGCTGCCGATGGACCGGCTGCTCGGCGCCCTGCCCGCGGTCGTCGCCGGGCTCTGCGACACCGGCGGGGCCGCGGCCGCCGAGGCCATCCGCACCACCGACACCGTCGCCAAGACGGCCGTGGTCGAGCGCGAGGGCTACGTCCTGGGCGGCATGGCGAAGGGCGCGGGCATGCTCGCCCCCGGCCTGGCCACCATGCTCTGCGTGCTGACCACCGACGCGGAGGTCCCGCAGGCCGAGCTGGACGCCGCGCTGCGCGCCGCCACCGCCCGCACCTTCGACCGGATCGACTCGGACGGCTGCATGTCGACCAACGACACCGTCATCCTGATGGCCTCCGGCTCCACCGGCACCCGCCCGGACGCGCGCGAGTTCGCCGCGGCCGTCGAGGAGCTCTGCGCCGACCTGGCCCGCCAGCTCATCGCGGACGCCGAGGGCGCCTCGAAGGAGATCGAGATCGAGGTGGCCAACGCGGCCACCGAGGCAGACGCGCTCGAGGTCGCCCGCTCGATCGCCCGCAACAACCTGCTCAAGTGCGCCTTCTACGGCGAGGACCCGAACTGGGGCCGGGTGCTGGCCGCAGTCGGCACCACCGCGGCCGCGTTCGAGCCGGACCGGCTCTCGGTCGCCATCAACGGCGTCTGGGTCTGCCGCAACGGCGGCGTCGGCGAGCCGCGCGAGCTGTGCGATCTGAGCGACCGTCACATCCACCTGGTGGTGGATCTCGCCGCGGGCGCGGAGACGGTCACGGTCTGGACGAACGACCTCACCAAGGAGTACGTGCACGAGAATTCGGCCTACTCCTCGTGAAGACGATGGCGGGGGGAACCCGTTCCACCGAGGCTCTGGCCAAGGCGCAGGTGCTCACCCAGGCGCTGCCCTGGCTCTCGAAGTTCCACGGTGCCACGGTCGTGGTGAAGTTCGGCGGCAACGCGATGGTCGACGACGACCTCAAGCGCGCCTTCGCCCAGGACGTGGTCTTCCTGCGCTACGCCGGGCTGCGCCCGGTGGTGGTGCACGGCGGCGGACCGCAGATCACCCGCGCGCTCGAGGCCTCCGGCCTGGTCAGCGAGTTCGCCGGCGGCCTGCGGGTGACCACGCCGGCGGCCATGGACGTGGTCCGGATGGTGCTGACCGGCCAGGTGCAGCGCGAGATCGTCGGGCTCATCAACGCGCACGGCCCGTTCGCGGTGGGCCTGTCCGGCGAGGACGCGAACACCATGACGGGCCTTCAGCGGCACGCGATCGTCGACGGCCTCCCGGTGGACATCGGCCGGGTCGGCGACGTCGCCGCGGTCGAGCCCAAGCTGCTCAACGCGCTGCTCGACGACGGCCGGATCCCGGTGGTCTCCAGCATCGCCCGAGCCGAGGACGGCGGCGTCTACAACGTCAACGCGGACACCGCGGCCGCGGCCCTCGCGGTCGGGCTCGGCGCGGAGAAGCTCGTCGTGCTCACCGACGTGGAGGGCCTCTACGCGGACTGGCCCGCCTCGGGCCAGGTGATCAGCCAGCTCACCGCGCCCGAGCTGGAGAAGCTGCTGCCGGAGCTCTCCTCCGGCATGGCGCCCAAGATGGAGGCCTGTCTGCGCGCGGTGCGCGGCGGAGTCCACGCGGCGCACGTGCTCGACGGAAGGGTGCAGCACTCGCTGCTGCTCGAGGTGTTCACCGACGAAGGCATCGGAACGATGGTGGTATCGCAATGACGACGCACACGCACGAAGCCGGCTCCGGCCCGATCGCCGGCGCCGACGCGATCTCCGCGGCCCAGGCCGAGGGCCTGCCCGTGCTGCAGGCGCAAGGCGGCCTCAGCACCGCGTGGACCGAGCGGCACAGCAATGCCCTGATGAACACCTTCGGCGCGCCGAAGCGCGTCTTCGTCCGGGGTGAGGGCGCGCAGCTGTGGGACGCCGACGGCCGCCGCTACCTCGACCTGTTCGCCGGCATCGCGGTCAACGTCCTCGGCCACGCCCACCCGCTGATCGTCAACGCGGTGACCGCCCAGCTGACCACCCTCGGCCACGTCGGCAACTTCTTCGGCACCGCCCCGCAGATCGCCCTCGCCGAGCGGCTGCTCGCCCTCGCCGCCCAGCCCGGCGCCTTCGACGACTCCGCCGAGGGCTCGTCAGCCGGCCCCGATCTGAGCACCGGCCGGGTCTACTTCGCCAACTCCGGCACCGAGGCGAACGAGGCCGCCTTCAAGCTGAGCCGGCTGACCGGCCGCACCAAGGTGATCGCCACCGAGGGCGGATTCCACGGCCGGACCATGGGCGCCCTCGCGCTCACCGGCAAGCCGGCCATCCGCGAGCCGTTCGAGCCGCTGCCCGCCGGCGTCGAGTTCGTGCCCTTCGGCGACGTCGCCGCGCTCGAGCGGGCCGTGGACGACGAGACCGCCGCGGTCTTCCTCGAACCCGTCCAGGGCGAGCGCGGCGTGGTGCCGGCCCCGGCCGGCTACCTCAAGGCGGCCCGCGAGATCACCGCCCGGCACGGCGCCCTGCTCATCCTCGACGAGGTGCAGACCGGCATCGGCCGCACCGGCGCGTGGTTCTCCTTCCAGCACGAGGGCATCCGCCCGGACGTGGTGACCGTGGCCAAGGGCCTGGGCGGCGGCCTGCCCATCGGCGCCTGCCTGGCCTTCGGCCGCGCTGCCGAGCTGTTCACCCCCGGCGCGCACGGCACCACCTTCGGCGGCAACCCGATCGCCTGCGCGGCCGGACTCGCCGTGCTCCACGCGGTCGAGCGCGACGGCCTGATCGCCCGCGCCCGCGAGCTCGGCGAGCTGTTGCGCCAAGGCATCGAAGAGCTCGAGCACCCGGCGGTCGACGGCGTGCAGGGCCAGGGCCTGCTGCTCGCCATCCGGCTGCGCGGCCCGGTGGCGGCCCGGGTAGCCGACGCGGCTCTCGACGCCGGCTACATCATCAACGCGGTCAACCCCGAGTCGATCCGGATCTCCCCGCCACTCGTCCTGACGACGGATCAGGCCCGCGAGTTCCTCGGCGCGCTGCCCGCCATCCTCGACCACGCGCTCGACGACGGCCGCCGCCCGTGACCGCCGCCGCCCCCGCGCCGACCCGTCCGTCCCCGTCCGCCTACCGCCCGGAAGCAGAATCCTGATGTCGATCCGCCACTTCCTCCGCGACGACGACCTGAGCCCGGCCGAACAGGCCGAGGTGCTCGATCTCGCCGCCGAGCTCAAGGCCGACCCGCTCGGCCATCCCGTGCTGGCCGGGCCGAAGGCCGTCGCGATCCTGTTCGACAAGCCGTCCACCCGCACCCGGGTGTCCTTCTCGGTGGGCGTCGCCCAGCTCGGCGGCTACCCGCTGGTCATCGACGCGGGCTCGAGCCAGCTCGGCCGGGGCGAGCCGGTGGCCGACACCACCCGGGTGCTCGACCGCCAGGTCGCCGCGATCGTCTGGCGCACCTTCGGCCAGTCCCGGCTGGAGGAGATGGCCGCGGTCAGCCGCGTGCCCGTCGTCAACGCCCTGACCGACGAGTTCCACCCCTGCCAGATCCTCGCGGACCTGCAGACCGTCCGGGAGCGCAAGGGCGCGCTGGCCGGCCTGACCATGACGTACCTGGGCGACGGCGCCAACAACATGGCGCACTCCTACCTGCTCGGCGGCGCCACGGCCGGCATGCACGTGCGCGTCGGCACGCCGGAGGGTTACCAGCCGGACGCCCGCTACGTCGCGGACGCGGCCGCCATCGCCGCGGCCACCGGCGGTTCGGTGCTCGTCACCTCCGACGCCAAGGCCGCCGCGCAGGACGCGGACGTGCTGATCACCGACACCTGGGTGTCGATGGGCCAGGAGGACGAGGGTTCCGCACGCGCGGAAGTCTTCCGGCCCTATACCCTCGACGAGGCGGCCCTCGCGCTCGCCCGGCCGGACGCGATCGTGCTCCACTGCCTGCCCGCCTACCGCGGGAAGGAGATCGCCGCCTCCGTCATCGACGGCCCGCAGTCGGCGGTCTGGGACGAGGCGGAGAACCGCCTGCACGCCCAAAAGGCGCTGCTGGCGTACCTTCTCGGTTACCGGAGCAGTTCGCGCTGACCAGGGTGCCGCGCGACGCGGCGCGGCGGCCCGGGCGTGCGACGGACGCGTGAAGGAGCTTCGGCGCACGGGCACCGGCCGCACGGCCGGTGACGCGCCGGAGAGCCGAGAAGGGCGAGAGAGGCGAGAGGAATGCGTGTGGCGCCGAAGACAGCCGCATCGTCCCTGGTCGCAGCCGGGACGATAGTCCCAGGGGACACGCGGGCCCACCGGTGTGCCACGGGACCCGCCCGTGCGATACCTCCCCGGTTTGCAGCTCGCCCAGCGCCCGCCTCGCCCGCGCACGCCGACCACGCCAGCCACGCGGCCCACCCACCGAGCGCGCCGACGCGTCCCCGACCGTCGCCGCCCGCCGCGTCCGCACCCACCCAGGGAAGGGAGACCAGGTGACCCCGTCGTCCGCCGCGGTCCCGAGGAACGAGCAGGAAAGCCCCGCTGCCGCCGCCTTCGAGAGCGCCGCCGCCACCGTCGTCAACACCCGCCGCGCGCGCCACCAGCGCATCGCCGATCTGCTCGGGCGCCACCAGGTGCGCTCGCAGTCCGCGCTGGCCGAGCTGCTGGCGAGCGAGGGCTTCTCGGTCACCCAGGCCACGCTCTCGCGCGACCTCGACGAGCTCGGCGCGATGCGCATCCGCGACGCCGAGGGCAACCTGATCTACGCGCTGCGCAGCGAGGGCGGCGACGGGTCGCCCCGCCCCGCCATCGAGTCGGGCGAGCTCGAGACCCGGCTGCGCCGGCTGCTCGGCGAGCTGCTGGTCACCGCCGAGGGCTCGGCCAACCTGGTCGTGCTGCGCACCCCGCCGGGCGCGGCGCAGTTCCTGGCCTCGGCGCTCGACCACGCCGACCGCCACGGCGTCACCTCCGGGGTGATGGGCACCATCGCCGGCGACGACACCGTCCTGGTGATCTGCCGCGACCCGCTCGGCGGCCCCGACCTGGCCCGCCGGCTGAGCGAGGCGGCCCGCGGCTGAGTCCGACCGCCGATCCCGCCTGCCCCCGACTCCAGATTCGACCTTGATCCGGGCGCCGTCCGCCCACCTATGCCGGGCGCACGCGACACATGCCGCCCGCGAACCGGAAAGTTTCGACCATGACCGAACGCCAAGCACCTTCGAACCTGCTGTGGAGCTCGCGCTTCTCCAGCGGCCCGAGTGAAGCGCTGGCCGCGCTCTCCGCCAGCGTGCACTACGACTGGCGGTTCGCCCGCTACGACCTGGCCGGCTCGCGGGCGCACGCCCGGGCGCTGCACCGGGCCGGGCTGCTCACCGACGAAGAGCTCGAGGGCATGCTGACCGGGCTGGACAAGCTCGAGCAGGACGTCGTCTCCGGCGACTTCCAGCCCACGGTCGCGGACGAGGACTGCCACACGGCGCTCGAGCGCGGCCTGATCGAGCGGATCGGCCCGCAGCTCGGCGGCCGGCTCCGGGCCGGCCGGTCGCGCAACGACCAGATCGCCACGCTGCCCCGGATGTACCTGCGCGAGCACGCCCGCGTCATCGTCGCGCTGGTCAGCGACCTGCAGCAGGCCCTGACCGACCAGGCCGAGGCGCACTTCGAGGTGGCCATGCCGGGGCGTACCCACCTGCAGCACGCCCAGCCCGTCCTGCTCGCGCACCACCTGCTCGCGCACGTGCAGGGGCTCGGCCGGGACGTGGACCGGCTGCGTGACTGGGACCGGCGCACGGACTGCTCGCCCTACGGCAGCGGCGCCCTGGCCGGGTCCACCCTCGGCCTCGACCCGCAGGCCGTCGCGGCCGAGCTGGGCTTCAGCCGCAGCGCCGCGAACTCCATCGACGGCACGGCCTCGCGCGACTTCATGGCCGAGTTCGCCTTCGTGGCCGCGATGATCGGGGTGAACATCTCCAGGATCGCCGAGGAGGTGATCCTGTGGACCACCAAGGAGTTCGCCTTCGCGACGCTCGACGACGCCTACGCCACCGGCTCCTCGATCATGCCGCAGAAGAAGAACCCGGACATCGCCGAGCTCGCCCGCGGCAAGGCCGGCCGGCTCATCGGCAACGCCGCCGGCCTGCTGGCCACGCTCAAGGCGCTGCCGCTGGCCTACAACCGGGACCTGCAGGAGGACAAGGAGCCGGTGTTCGACTCCGTCGACACCCTCGAGGTGGTGCTTCCGGCCTTCTCCGGCATGATCACCACGATCGTCTTCCACGGCGAGCGGATGGCGCAGCTCGCCCCGCAGGGCTTCTCGCTGGCCACCGACGTGGCCGAATGGCTGGTCAAGCAGGGCATCCCGTTCAAGGTGGCGCACGAGGTGGCCGGCGCGAGCGTGCGCTACTGCGAGTCGCGCGGCATCGAGCTGTCCGACCTGACCGACGAGGACCTGGCCTCGATCGACGAGCGGCTGACGCCCGGCGTCAAGGAGGTGCTCACGGTCTCCGGTTCGATCGCCTCGCGCGACGGACGGGGCGGCACGGCGCCGGTGCGGGTGCGCGAGCAGCTCGACGAGGTGCGCGCGCTCATCGCCGAACAACGCGCTTGGCTGGATCAGTAGGCTAGAGGGGCCGCACCCCGGGGTGCGGCCCGAAGACCCGTCCCGGGCGGTCCCCGCCCGTCCTTCCGAGGGAAGTTGAGACCGTGACCACCGACATCGTCGATGAACTCCAGTGGCGGGGCCTGATCGCCCTGTCCACCGACGAGGAAGCGCTGCGCAAAGCCTTCGCCGACGGACCGGTCACCTTCTATTGCGGGTTCGACCCGACCGCGCCCAGCCTGCACATGGGCAACCTGGTGCAGCTGATCACGATGCGCCGGATCCAGGACGCGGGCAACCTCCCGCTCGGCCTGGTCGGCGGGTCCACCGGACTGATCGGCGACCCGAAGCCCACCGCCGAGCGGACGCTCAACTCCAAGGAGACCGTCGCGGAGTGGGTGGAGAAGCTGCGCGGCCAGGTCGGGAACATCCTGAGCTTCGAGGGCGAGTTCGCCGCGCGCATCGTGAACAACCTGGACTGGACGGCGCCGATCTCGGCGATCGACTTCCTGCGCGAGATCGGCAAGCACTTCCGCGTCGGCAAGATGCTCTCCAAGGACGCGGTGGCGGCGCGGCTGAACTCCGAGGCCGGCATCAGCTACACCGAGTTCTCCTACCAGATCCTTCAGTCGCTCGACTTCCTGGAGCTGTACCGCAACTACGGCTGCACGCTGCAGACCGGCGGTAGCGACCAGTGGGGCAACCTGACCGCGGGCGTGGATCTGATCCACAAGTCCGACGGCGGCACCGTGCATGTGATCGGCACGCCGCTCGTGACGAAGGCGGACGGGACCAAGTTCGGCAAGACCGAGACCGGCACGGTCTGGCTCGACCCGGACATGATGTCGCCGTACGCGTTCTACCAGTTCTGGTTGAACGCGGAGGACGCGAAGGTGGTCGAGTACCTCAAGATCTTCACCTTCCGCACCCGCGAGGAGATCGACGAGCTCGACACGGCCACGCGGGAGAAGCCGTTCCTCCGCTCGGCCCAGCGCGCGCTGGCCCAAGACGTCACCGCCCTCGTGCACGGCGCGGAGAACCTGCGCCGGGTGGAGGCGGCGAGCAAGGCGCTGTTCGGGCAGGGCGAGCTCGGCGAGCTCGACGAGGCGACGCTGCGCGCCGCGCTGGCCGAGCTGCCCACAGCCCAGGTGACGGAACTCAGGCCCGTGTACGAACTGCTCGCCGACACCGGGATCGTGGCCAGCCGCGGCGCCGCGCGTCGGGCGATCCAGGAGGGCGGGGCGTACCTCAACAACGCGAAGGTCGAGGACGTCGACGCGGCGCCCACGGAGGCCGACCTGCTGCACGGCCGGTGGCTGCTGCTGCGTCGTGGCAAGAAGACTCTCGCAGCTATCGAACTCGCACGCTGACCTGCGTCGATACCGAGTGTCACCGGACCCTCGGCGGGTTGAGTCAAGGCATGGATAGGCCGATTTGACTCAGTCCCGCCGGGGGCCTAATGTTCTCCGAGTCGCCACAAGCCCCCAGCCCGGAAACGGGATGGTGGTGTGTGTCGGTGGGAAAACCGTGCGGTAGAGCGCGGGGCGGATTTGATGGAAATCGGGCCGCTGAAACTCTGCTAAAGTAGAGATCACCGCGAGGGAAACGCAAGAAAACGAAGTACCTAGCGCGTGGCTGTTTCTTGAGAACTCAATAGCGTGTCATATTGAATCGTTGATGCCAATAGTTTTGAATTGGCTATGAATCCCGACCCCCGTCGGGATGTTTAGCCAGGTCATTGAATTCTTTTTTGGAGAGTTTGATCCTGGCTCAGGACGAACGCTGGCGGCGTGCTTAACACATGCAAGTCGAACGATGATCCGGTTTCGGCCGGGGATTAGTGGCGAACGGGTGAGTAACACGTGGGCAACCTGCCCTCCACTCTGGGATAACTCCGGGAAACCGGGGCTAATACCGGATATGACCTGGGGTCGCATGGCCTTGGGTGGAAAGTTTTTCGGTGGAGGATGGGCCCGCGGCCTATCAGCTTGTTGGTGGGGTGATGGCCTACCAAGGCGGTGACGGGTAGCCGGCCTGAGAGGGCGACCGGCCACACTGGGACTGAGACACGGCCCAGACTCCTGCGGGAGGCAGCAGTGGGGAATATTGCGCAATGGGCGGAAGCCTGACGCAGCGACGCCGCGTGAGGGATGACGGCCTTCGGGTTGTAAACCTCTTTCAGCAGGGACCAAGGGTGACTGAGTGTACCTGCAGAAGAAGCACCGGCTAACTACGTGCCAGCAGCCGCGGTAATACGTAGGGTGCGAGCGTTGTCCGGATTTATTGGGCGTAAAGGGCTCGTAGGCGGCCTGTCGCGTCGGGAGTGAAAGCCCACTGCTTAACGGTGGGTCTGCTTCCGGTACGGGCGGGCTAGAGTATGGCAGGGGAGACTGGAATTCCTGGTGTAGCGGTGGAATGCGCAGATATCAGGAGGAACACCGGTGGCGAAGGCGGGTCTCTGGGCCATTACTGACGCTGAGGAGCGAAAGCGTGGGGAGCGAACAGGATTAGATACCCTGGTAGTCCACGCCGTAAACGTTGGGCGCTAGGTGTGGGGACTGTTTCCACGGTCTCCGTGCCGGAGCTAACGCATTAAGCGCCCCGCCTGGGGAGTACGGCCGCAAGGCTAAAACTCAAAGGAATTGACGGGGGCCCGCACAAGCGGCGGAGCATGCGGCTTAATTCGATGCAACGCGAAGAACCTTACCAGGGCTTGACATGCACGGTGCACCTCTAGAGATAGAGGGTCCTTTGGGGTCGTGCACAGGTGGTGCATGGTTGTCGTCAGCTCGTGTCGTGAGATGTTGGGTTAAGTCCCGCAACGAGCGCAACCCTCGTCCTGTATTGCCAGCAGCATCTTCGGATGGCTGGGGACTTGCGGGAGACTGCCGGGGTCAACTCGGAGGAAGGTGGGGACGACGTCAAATCATCATGCCCCTTATGTCCTGGGCTGCACGCATGCTACAATGGCCGGTACAGAGGGCTGCGATACCGTGAGGTGGAGCGAATCCCGTAAAGCCGGTCTCAGTTCGGATCGGGGTCTGCAACTCGACCCCGTGAAGTCGGAGTCGCTAGTAATCGCAGATCAGCAACGCTGCGGTGAATACGTTCCCGGGCCTTGTACACACCGCCCGTCACGTCACGAAAGTCGGTAACACCCGAAGCCCATGGCCCAACCCTTTTAGGGAGGGAGTGGTCGAAGGTGGGACTGGCGATTGGGACGAAGTCGTAACAAGGTAGCCGTACCGGAAGGTGCGGCTGGATCACCTCCTTTCTAAGGAGCTTCTCGCTTCCGCCGGCTGTAGTGGCCGTCGTGGGGGCCAGACCCGCTTCACCGGCGAGTGTCCGGTGGCGGTGCTCATGGGTGGAAACATCGACGGTTCGGTCTCCTTCGGGAGCTCTGTGGCACGCTGTTGGGTCCTGAAGGGGCAGCCTCTGGCTGGTTCTTCGTCCGGGTCCGGATCGGGCGCTATACCGCCTGCACGTTTCGTGCGGGGTCTGGTGGTGGCCTTGGTGGTCTGGGGTTCGGTGGGGTGTTTGTGAACTGGATAGTGGATGCGAGCATCTGAATATCGCCGCCTTTGAGCGGCGAATCAAGTCTGTTCTCTGTGTGTGTAAGTGTTTAAGGGCGCACGGTGGATGCCTTGGTACCAGGAGCCGATGAAGGACGTGTCTGGCCGCGATAGGCCCCGGGGAGCCGCCGAGAGGGCTTTGATCCGGGGGTGTCCGAATGGGGGAACCCGGCACCCGTCATGGGGTGTCACCCTCGCCTGAATGTATAGGGCGAGTGGAGGGAACCCGGGGAAGTGAAACATCTCAGTACCCGGTGGAAGAGAAAACAACATGTGATTCCGTGAGTAGTGGCGAGCGAAAGCGGATCTAGCCTAAACCTTGTGCGTGTGATACCCGGCAGGGGTTGCGTGTGAGGGGTTGTGGGACGTGCCTGGATCGTCTGCCGGCGATCCGACGAGTAAGAAACCTGTGGTGTAGTCGAACGGCATGCGAGTGGCCGACCGTAGTGGGTGAGAGTCCCGTAGACGACATGCTGCAGGCTCGTGGCGCTGTTCCCGAGTAGCGCGGGGCCCGTGAAATCCCGTGTGAATCTGCCAGGACCACCTGGTAAGGCTGAATACTTCCTGGTGACCGATAGTGCACGAGTACCGTGAGGGAAGGGTGAAAAGTACCCCGGGAGGGGAGTGAAAGAGTTCCTGAAACCGTGTGCCTACAATCCGTCGGAGCGTCGTCTCACCGGTAGCGGTGGGCCGTGACGGCGTGCCTTTTGAAGAATGAGCCTGCGAGTTAGTGGCGCGTGGCGAGGTTAACCCGGGTGGGGTAGCCGTAGCGAAAGCGAGTCCGATAAGGGCGTTTATAGTCGCGCGTTCTAGACCCGAAGCGGAGTGATCTAGCCATGGGCAGGGTGAAGCGCCGGTAAGACGGTGTGGAGGCCCGAACCCACCAGGGTTGAAAACCTGGGGGATGACCTGTGGTTAGGGGTGAAAGGCCAATCAAACTCCGTGATAGCTGGTTCTCCCCGAAATGCATTTAGGTGCAGCGTTGCGTGTGCGTGCCGGAGGTAGGGCGCTGGATGGCCGATGGGCCCGACCAGGTTACTGACGTCAGCCAAACTTCGAATGCCGGTACGTTGAGCGTGGCAGTGAGACTGTGGGGGATAAGCTCCATGGTCGAGAGGGAAACAGCCCAGAACATCGACTAAGGCCCCTAAGCGCGTGCTAAGTGGGAAAGGATGTGGGACCGCGGTGACAACCAGGAGGTTGGCTTAGAAGCAGCCACCCTTGAAAGAGTGCGTAATAGCTCACTGGTCAAGTGGTTCCGCGCCGACAATGTAGCGGGGCTCAAGTACGCCGCCGAAGTCGTGTCAATGCCATGAGCCCGCCCCGGGTCGTTCCGGGGCCAGGTGTGGTGTTGGGTAGGGGAGCGTCGCATGTCCGGTGAAGCGGCCCTGTGAGGGAGTCGTGGAGGGCATGCGAGTGAGAATGCAGGCATGAGTAGCGAATCCACCGTGAGAATCGGTGGCACCGAATGACCAAGGGTTCCTGGGCCAGGCTGTTCCGCCCAGGGTGAGTCGGGACCTAAGGCGAGGCCGACAGGCGTAGTCGATGGACAACGGGTTGATATTCCCGTACCCGCTGTGGACCGCAAGGGCCGAGCCCCGTGATACTAAGCCCGCTGAAGATCGTGGAAGCCTTCGGGCCAAGCGGTGGGAGGCCGGTGACCTGATCGGGTAGTAGGCGAGCGATGGAGTGACGCAGGAAGGTAGTTCATCCCGGGCGGTGGTCGTCCCGGGCCAAGCAGGTAGGCCGGCTGGTAGGCAAATCCGCCAGTCATCAAGGCTGAGATGTGATGGGGAGCCCGTAGGGGCGAAGTGGATGATCCTATGCTGTCGAGAAAAGCTTCTAGCGAGGGACACGGCGGCCCGTACCCCAAACCGACACAGGTGGTCAGGTAGAGAATACCGAGGTGTTCGGGTGAACTGTGGTTAAGGAACTCGGCAAAATACCCCCGTAACTTCGGGAGAAGGGGGACCCGTGCTGGTGACGAGCTTCGCGCTCCGAGCTGGTGTGGGTCGCAGAGACCAGCGGGAAGCGACTGTTTACTAAAAACACAGGTCCGTGCGAAGCCGCAAGGCGATGTATACGGACTGACGCCTGCCCGGTGCTGGAACGTTAAGGGGACCCGTCAGCCTCACGGCGAAGCGGTGAACTGAAGCGCCAGTAAACGGCGGTGGTAACTATAACCATCCTAAGGTAGCGAAATTCCTTGTCGGGTAAGTTCCGACCTGCACGAATGGCGTAACGACTTCCCGACTGTCTCAACCACAGGCCCGGTGAAATTGCACTACGAGTAAAGATGCTCGTTTCGCGCAGCAGGACGGAAAGACCCCAGGACCTTTACTATAGCTTGATATTGGTGTCCGGGGCGGCTTGTGTAGGATAGGTGGGAGACTGTGAAGTCGTGGCGCCAGCCATGGTGGAGTCGTTGTTGAAATACCACTCTGGCCGTCTCGGGTGTCTAACCCGGGTCCGTGATCCGGATCGGGGACAGTGTCTGGTGGGTAGTTTAACTGGGGCGGTTGCCTCCTAAAGAGTAACGGAGGCGCCCAAAGGTTCCCTCAGCCTGGTTGGCAATCAGGTGGCGAGTGTAAGTGCACAAGGGGGCTTGACTGTGAGACTGACGGGTCGAGCAGGAGCGAAAGCTGGGACTAGTGATCCGGCGGTGGCTGGTGGAAGCGCCGTCGCTCAACGGATAAAAGGTACCCTGGGGATAACAGGCTGATCTTGCCCAAGAGTCCATATCGACGGCATGGTTTGGCACCTCGATGTCGGCTCGTCGCATCCTGGGGCTGGAGTAGGTCCCAAGGGTTGGGCTGTTCGCCCATTAAAGCGGTACGCGAGCTGGGTTTAGAACGTCGTGAGACAGTTCGGTCCCTATCCGCTGCGCGCGTTGGAGGATTGAGAAGGGCTGTCCCTAGTACGAGAGGACCGGGATGGACGGACCTCTGGTGTGCCAGTTGTCCCGCCAGGGGCATGGCTGGTTGGCTACGTTCGGAAGGGATAACCGCTGAAAGCATCTAAGCGGGAAGCCTGCTTCGAGATGAGTCCTCCCACCACCTTGAGTGGGTAAGGCCCCCTAGAGACCATGGGGTTGATAGGCCGGACATGGAAGCGCCGTGAGGTGTGGAGTGGACCGGTACTAATAGGCCGAGGGCTTACACACCCCAACATAGACTTTCTTGATCTTCTGCTTGCTCGCATCCACTAGCCGGTTCACAGGTACCCGGCCGCTCCCGCCCGGGAGTAGTTGCTAGGAAACCTGAATGACGTGCGGCGGTCATGGCGGCGGGGAAACGCCCGGTCCCATCCCGAACCCGGAAGCTAAGCCCGCCAGCGCCGATGGTACTGCCAGGGAGACCTGGTGGGAGAGTAGGACGCCGCCGCGCAACCCGTAGAGCTGTAGGCCCCCGGACCCGAAACGGTCCAGGGGCCTACAGCCATTTGACGACCCGTCTGTTTGCGCAGCGCGGAACGGATCCGAGGCGAGCCCGCCCAGCACCAGTCACCGAGGCGGCCTCCCCGAAAAGCTGCTCCCCGGAAAACACGCGATCCCCCGTCAGCCGGCCCGAGGCCGACCGCGGGGGATCGCGGTGGTGCAGATGGGGGGAGGCGGGAGCCTTTACTCCTCGTCCTCGTCCAGCAGCTCCTCCTCGTCGAGGTCGGAGTCGGAGAAGTCGGTGTCGAAGTTGACCGCGCGACGAGCGTCGGGGTCGAGCACGCCCCACTCGATCAGCAGGTCGACGAGCACCGAGGGCTGCAGGTCGAAGATGACGGAGAGCGTGCGCAGGTCGTCCTGGCGGATGGAGAGCACCCGGCCGTTGTAGTCGCCGCGCTGGCTCTGGATCGCCGCGACGTAGCGCAGCAGCGGGGCCGCCTTGTCCTCGCCGAGGTTCTGCAGGACCTCGAGGTTGAGCATGAGCTTCGGCGGGAGCTCGGCCGCGGCGTTGGGGCTGCCGCCCGGCAGGAGCTCGTGCACCGGCACCCCGTAGAAGTGCGCCAGCTCGGCCAGACGCTGCACCGTCACGGCGCGGTCGCCGCGCTCGTAGGAGCCGACGACGACAGCCTTCCAGCGACCCTGGGACTTCTGCTCGACCCCGTGCAGCGAAAGACCCTGCTGGGTCCTGATCGCGCGGAGCCGGGCGCCCAGCGCCTTGGCGTACTCGGTAGACATAGGATCTCCCCATCGAAGGCTCAGGTGGTTCGCGGTCAGCCGTCCCGGCGACCTTGACGGATGTTACGCAGAGTAATCTAGCTTCGTCAAGGCAGCAGGTCATCTGATGACCGGCGTTTCTATATCTGACAGCTTATGTCACGATCGAAGCCGTCTCGCACCCGCCTCCCTGGCTTAAACCCGTCGCCTGCGCCCCGCCGCGGCTGCTCCGCGCGACACCGGTCTGCTGCCTTTGGCCGAATCGGGGTCCGCTCTTGACACGGATTTGACCCGTGGCAACAGGTGATCAACCTCCCTGATAGGGTGGGCTGCGTCCGACGTCCTTTAAGTCCTGTCCTGTGAGGCAGGGAAGGGGGTCTGCTTCGGCATGACCGATGTGACCGTACCAGCGGCGAGTGACGCCGCATCCTCCGCGCCCGCGGCGCCGGCCCCGATGCGGGCCGTGCTCGACGCGGCCGCCGTGCAGCGGGCGTTGACCCGGATAGCGCACGAGATCCTCGAACGAACCCAGGGCGCCGACGACGCGGTCCTGCTGGGCATCCCCACCCGCGGCGCGCACCTGGCGCTGCGCCTGGCGCGGCAGATCGCCGCGGTCGAGGGACGCTCGCTGCCGCACGGCACTCTCGATGTCACCATGTACCGCGACGACCTGCGGCTCAAGCCCGCCCGCGCGCTCGGACGCACCGAGATCCCGGCCGGCGGGGTGGACGGCAAGCTGGTGGTCCTGGTCGACGACGTGCTCTTCTCCGGCCGCACCATCCGGGCCGCGCTGGACGCGCTCGGCGACCTCGGCCGGCCCCGCGCCGTCCAGCTCGCCGTCCTGGTCGACCGCGGGCACCGGGAGCTGCCGATCCGCGCCGACTACGTCGGCAAGAACCTGCCCACCGCGCAGCGCGAGACGGTCCAGGTGCGCCTGGCCGAAACCGACGGCGCGGACGCGGTGCTGCTCGGCACCAAGGCGGACCAGTCCCGGGAGGGAGCGCGATGACCGGCCACCGCAGCCATCTGCTGTCCACGGCGGACCTCTCCGCCGACGACGCGACGCTCATCCTCGACACCGCGGCCGAACTGGCCCGGCTGGCCGACCGCCCGATCAAGAAGCTGCCGACGCTGCGCGGGCGCACCGTGGTCAACCTCTTCTTCGAGGACTCCACCCGCACCCGGATCTCCTTCGAGACCGCGGCCAAGCGGCTGAGCGCGGATGTGATCAACTTCTCCGCCAAGGGTTCGAGCGTGTCCAAGGGCGAGTCGCTCAAGGACACCGCGCTCACCCTCGAGGCCATGGGCGCCGACGCCGTGGTGGTGCGGCACTGGGCCTCCGGCGGCGCGCACCGGCTCGCTCACGCCGGCTGGATCCGCAGCGCGGTCGTCAACGCCGGCGACGGCACGCACGAGCACCCCACCCAGGCCCTGCTCGACGCCTACACCCTGCGCTCGCGGCTCGGCGGGCTCGACGGCCGCCGCGTCACCATCGTGGGCGACGTGCTGCACAGCCGGGTGGCCCGCTCCAACGTCCGGCTGCTGGCGACGCTCGGCGCCGAGGTCACCCTGGTGGCCCCACCCACGCTGATGCCTTTCGGCGTCGAGGGCTGGCCCTGCTCGACCTCCTACGAGCTCGACCCGGTGCTGCCCAAGAGCGACGCGGTGATGATGCTGCGGGTCCAGCGGGAGCGGATGGACCAGGCGTTCTTCCCGACCGAGCGCGAGTACTCGCGCCGCTACGGCCTGCAGGCCGAGCGCATGGCCCTGCTGCCCGAGCACGCGGTGGTCATGCACCCCGGCCCGATGAACCGCGGCCTGGAGATCTCCGCCGAAGTGGCCGACTCGGCCCGCTCCACCATCACCGAGCAGGTCGCCAACGGCGTCTCGGTCCGCATGGCGGTGCTCTACCTGCTGCTCGGCGGCAGCGAACCGGCGATCGGCACCGAGGACGAGGGAGAGCGGCGATGAGCCGGAACTGGACTGTGAAGGGCGCCGCCGTGCTCGGCGGCACCCCGCGCGACCTGCACGTGCGCGACGGGCTGATCGTGGAGGCGGCCGCACCGGACGCCACCGTGATCGACGCCGCCGGGCTGATCGCGCTGCCCGGCCTGGTCGACCTGCACACCCACCTGCGCGAGCCGGGCCGCGAGGACGCCGAGACCGTGCTGACCGGCACCCGCGCCGCGGCCGCCGGCGGCTTCACCGCCGTGCACGCGATGGCCAACACCGACCCGGTCGCCGACACCGCGGGCGTGGTCGAGCAGGTCTGGCGGCTCGGCCGCGAAGCCGGGTACTGCGACGTGCAGCCGGTCGGCGCGGTCACCGTCGGCATCGCCGGCGAGCGCCTGGCCGAGCTCGGCGCGATGGCCGACAGCGCGGCCCGGGTACGGATCTTCTCGGACGACGGGCACTGCGTCTCGGACGCCGCGCTGATGCGCCGTGCGCTGGAGTACGTCAAGGCCTTCGGCGGTGTCGTGGCGCAGCACGCCCAGGAGCCGCGGCTGACCGAGGGCGCCCAGATGAACGAGGGCGAACTCTCCGACGTGCTCGGCCTGCGCGGCTGGCCCGCGGTCGCCGAGGAGGCGATCATCGCGCGCGACGTGCTGCTGGCCGCGCACACCGGCTCCCGGCTGCACGTGTGCCACCTGTCCACCGCCGGCTCGGTAGAGATCGTGCGCTGGGCCAAGTCCAAGGGCTACCCGGTCACCGCCGAGGTCACCCCGCATCACCTGCTGCTGACCGAGGACCTGGTGCGCGGCTACGACCCGGTCTACAAGGTCAACCCGCCGCTGCGCACGAAGGACGACGTCGAAGCCGTGCGCGCGGGGCTGGCGGACGGCACCATCGACGTCGTCGCCACGGACCACGCGCCGCACCCGGTCGAGGCCAAGGACTGCGAGTGGGCCGTGGCCTCCATGGGGATGCTCGGCCTCGAGACGGCGCTGTCGGTAGTGCAGCAGACGATGGTGGAGACCGGCCTGCTCGACTGGACCGGCGTCGCCGACCGGATGTCGGTGGCCGCCGCCCGGATCGGCTCGCTCCAGGGCCACGGCCGTCCGCTCGAGCCCGGCGAGCCGGCCAACCTGACCCTGCTCGACCCGGCCGCGCGCCGGGTGATCGAGCCGAAGGCCCTGCACTCGCGCTCGCGCAACACGCCCTTCGCGGGGCTCGAACTGCCCGGCGCCGTCCACGCGACCTTCCTGCGCGGCACGGCGACGGTGCTCGACGGAAAGGTGGTGGAGCGGTGAGCCTCGCTGCTCCGGCGTCCACGTCCACGATCCTGCTCGCCGCCGGCGAGCACAGCGCCCCGGTGACCCAGCTCGCCGCGCGTATCGGGCTCAGCGTGCTGCTGCTGGCGGTCTTCGCCGGCCTGTGCGCGCTGATGTGGCGCGGCTACCAGCGCCGGGCGCAGCGGCAGGCCGACGTGCCCGCCCCCGCGTCCGCGGCGCCGAACCCGCTCGATCCGGCCGACGGCGTGGAGGGCGTGTATGCGTCCACCACCACGCACGGCGACTGGCTCGACCGGATCGCCGTGCACGGCCTCGGCGTGCGCTCGAACGCATGGGTCTCGGTGAACGGCGAGGGCGTGTTCTTCGCCCGCGAGGCCGCGCCGGACCTGTTCATCCCGGCCGTCGACGTGGTGGGCGCCGAGCTCGCCCCGGGCATCGCCGGGAAGGTCACCGGCGGCACCGGCGTGGTGCTGGTGACCTGGCGGCTGGGCGAACGGACCCTCGACACCGGCTTCCACCCGCGCGCCAAGGCCGACCGGGACGCGCTGGTCGACGCGATCAACTCCCTGACCAAGGAAGGAACGTCCGCGTGACCAGCGAGACGCACACCCCGCACACCCGTGAGGAGGCCGTGCTCGTCCTCGAGGACGGCCGCACCTTCCGCGGCGAAGCATACGGAGCCGTGGGCGAGACCTACGGCGAGGCGGTCTTCTCCACCGGCATGACCGGCTACCAGGAGACCCTCACCGACCCCTCCTACTGCGGACAGGTCGTCGTGATGACCGCTCCGCACGTCGGCAACACCGGCGTCAACGACGAGGACCCCGAGTCCCGCCGGCCCAGCCCCGACTCCGGCCGGATCTGGGTGTCGGGCTACGTCGTGCGCGACCCGGCCCGGCGCCCCTCGAACTGGCGCTCGCGCCGCACCCTGGACGAGGAGCTGCGCACCCAGGGCGTGGTCGGCATCAGCGGCATCGACACCCGCGCGCTCACCCGGCACCTGCGCGAGCGCGGGGCGATGCGGGTGGGCATCTTCTCCGGCGTCTCCGCCCAGGCAGACCCGGCCGCGCTGATGCAGCGGGTGCTGGCCAGCCCGGAGATGGCCGGCGCCGACTTCGTCGGCGAGGTCACCACGGCGGACCCGTACGTCATCGAGCCGGCCGGACCGCACCGGTTCACCGTCGCCGCGATCGACCTCGGCATCAAGACCATGACGCCCGAGCGGATGGCCGAGCGGGGCATCCGGGTGCACGTGCTGCCCGGCGACGCCACCCTCGAGCAGGTGCTCGCGGTGAACCCGGACGGCGTCTTCTTCTCCAACGGCCCCGGCGACCCGGCCACCGCGCACGGCCCGGTGGCGCTGGTGCAGGGCCTGCTCGAGCAGCGCAAGCCGGTGTTCGGCATCTGCTTCGGCAACCAGATCCTCGGTCGCGCGCTCGGCTTCGGCACGTACAAGCTCAAGTACGGCCACCGCGGCATCAACCAGCCCGTGCAGGACCGGCTGACCGGCAAGGTCGAGGTCACCGCGCACAACCACGGCTTCGCCGTGGACGCCCCGACCGACCGCGTCGCCGAGACGCCGTTCGGCCGGGTCGAGGTGAGCCACGTCAACCTCAACGACGGCGTGGTCGAGGGGTTGCGCTGCCTGGACGCCCCCGCGTTCTCGGTGCAGTACCACCCCGAGGCCGCGGCGGGACCGCACGACGCGGCGTACCTGTTCGACCGGTTCACCGACCTGATGACGCAGCACCGGAACGAGACTGAGAAGGGCGGGGCCTGATGCCGCGGCGGGAAGACCTCACATCGGTGCTGGTGATCGGCTCGGGGCCGATCGTCATCGGCCAGGCCTGCGAATTCGACTACTCGGGCACCCAGGCGTGCCGGGTGCTCAAGGCCGAGGGCCTGCGCGTGGTCCTGGTCAACTCGAACCCGGCCACGATCATGACCGACCCCGAGTTCGCCGACGCCACCTACGTCGAGCCGATCACCCCGGAGTACGTCGAGAAGATCATCGCCAAGGAGCGCCCGGACGCGCTGCTGCCCACCCTCGGCGGCCAGACCGCGCTCAACACCGCGGTCTCGCTGGCCAAGTCCGGCGTACTGGAGAAGTACGGGGTCGAGCTCATCGGCGCCGACATCGACGCGATCGAGCGCGGCGAGGACCGGGAGAAGTTCAAGGGCATCGTCGAGCAGGTGGGCGCCGAGTCGGCCCGCTCGGTGATCTGCCACTCCATGGACGACTGCCTGGCCGGGGTCGAGGAGCTCGGCGGCTACCCCGTCGTGGTGCGGCCCTCGTTCACCATGGGCGGCGCGGGCTCCGGCTTCGCGCACGACGAGGCCGACCTGCGCCGCATCGCCGGCACCGGCCTGCAGCTCTCGCCCACCACCGAGGTGCTCCTGGAGGAGTCCATCCTCGGCTGGAAGGAGTACGAGCTCGAGCTCATGCGGGACCGGGCCGACAACGTCGTGGTGGTCTGCTCGATCGAGAACCTGGACCCGATGGGCGTGCACACCGGCGACTCGATCACCGTCGCCCCGGCGATGACCCTGACCGACCGCGAGTACCAGCGGCTGCGCAACATCGGCATCGACATCATCCGGGCCGTGGGCGTGGACACCGGCGGCTGCAACATCCAGTTCGCGGTCAACCCGGCGGACGGCCGGATCATCGTGATCGAGATGAACCCGCGGGTCTCGCGCTCCTCCGCGCTCGCCTCCAAGGCCACCGGCTTCCCGATCGCGAAGATCGCCGCGCGCCTCGCCGTGGGCTACACCCTGGACGAGATCCCCAACGACATCACCCGGGAGACCCCGGCGTCGTTCGAACCCACCCTCGACTACGTCGTGGTGAAGGTCCCGCGCTTCGCCTTCGAGAAGTTCCCGCTCGCCGACGCCAGCCTGACCACGACCATGAAGTCGGTCGGCGAGGCGATGGCGATCGGGCGCAACTTCCCGGAGGCGCTGCAGAAGGCGCTGCGCTCGCTGGAGAAGAAGGGCTCTGAGTTCACCTTCGCCGGCGAGCCGGGGGAGAAGGCCGGGCTGCTCGCGAAGGCCGCGATCCCCACCGACGGCCGGATCAACACCGTGATGCAGGCGCTGCGCGCGGGCGCGAGCCTGGAAGAGGTCTTCGACGCCACGAAGATCGACCCCTGGTTCATCGACCAGTTCGAGCTGATCCACGAGGTGGCGCAGGAGCTCTCCGAGGCCTCCGACCTGACCCCGGTGCTGCTGCGGCGGGCCAAGCGCTACGGCTTCTCCGACGCGCAGATCGCCGAGATCCGCAGCATGCCGGAGGCGGTCGTGCGCGCCGTGCGGCACGCGCTCGGTGTGCGGCCGGTGTACAAGACGGTCGACACGTGCGCGGCCGAGTTCGCCGCGTCCACCCCGTACCACTACTCCTCGTACGACGAGGAGACCGAGGTGGCCCCGCGGGAGCAGCCCGCGGTGCTGATCCTCGGCTCGGGCCCGAACCGGATCGGCCAGGGCGTCGAGTTCGACTACTCCTGTGTGCACGCGTCCTTCGCGCTGCGCGACGCCGGCTACCAGACGGTCATGGTCAACTGCAATCCGGAGACCGTCTCGACCGACTACGACACCTCCGACCGGCTCTACTTCGAGCCGCTCACCCTGGAGGACGTGCTCGAGGTCTACCACGCCGAGGCGCAGGCCGGCCCGGTCGCGGGCGTGATCGTGCAGCTCGGCGGCCAGACCCCGCTCGGGCTGGCCCAGCGGCTGAAGGACGCCGGCGTGCCGATCGTGGGCACCAGCCCCGAGGCGATCCACCTGGCCGAGGAGCGCGGCGCGTTCGGCCGGGTGCTCGAGGAGGCCGGGCTCAACGCCCCCAAGCACGGCACCGCGTTCTCGTTCCACCAGGCCAAGGGCATCGCGGACGAGATCGGCTACCCGGTGCTGGTGCGCCCGAGCTACGTGCTCGGCGGCCGCGGCATGGAGATCGTCTACGACGAGCCCTCGCTCGCCTCGTACCTCGAGCGCCACGCCGGCCTGATCTCCGAGCACCCGGTGCTGGTCGACCGCTTCCTCGACGACGCCATCGAGATCGACGTGGACGCGCTGTTCGACGGCGAGGACCTCTACCTCGGCGGCGTGATGGAGCACATCGAGGAGGCCGGCATCCACTCCGGCGACTCGGCCTGCGCCCTGCCGCCGATCACCCTGGGCGGCTTCGACGTCAAGCGGCTGCGCGCCTCCACCGAGCAGATCGCCCGCGGCGTCGGGGTGCGCGGGCTGATCAACATCCAGTTCGCCCTCGCCGGGGACATCCTCTACGTGCTCGAGGCCAACCCCCGCGCGTCGCGCACGGTCCCGTTCGTGTCCAAGGCCACGGCGGTGCCGCTGGCCAAGGCCGCCGCGCGGATCTCGCTCGGCGCCACGATCGCGCAACTGCGCGCCGAGGGCCTGCTCCCGGCCTCCGGCGACGGCGGCACCCTGCCGCTGGACGCGCCGATCGCGGTCAAGGAGGCCGTGATGCCGTGGTCGCGCTTCCGCACCCCCGACGGCCAGGGCGTGGACGTCGTGCTGGGCCCGGAGATGAAGTCCACCGGCGAGGTCATGGGCATAGACGCCGATTTCGGCACCGCGTTCGCCAAGTCCCAGGCCGGGGCCTACGGCGCGCTGCCGACCAAGGGCCGGGTCTTCGTGTCCGTGGCCAACCGGGACAAGCGCTCGATGATCTTCCCGGTCAAGGTGCTGGCCGACCTCGGCTTCGAGATCCTGGCCACCGAGGGCACCGCGGAGGTGCTGCGCCGCAACGGCATCCACACCACGCCGGTGCGCAAGCAGTACGAGGGCACCGGCCCGGGCGGCGAGCCCACCATCGTGCAGCGGATCCTGGCCGGCGAGGTCGACCTGATCATCAACACGCCCTACGGCGTCGGCCCGCGGCTGGACGGCTACGACATCCGCACCGCCGCCGTCTCCACCGGCAAGCCGTGCATCACCACGGTGCAGGGGCTCGCCGCCGCGGTGCACGGCATCGAGGCGCTGCGCCGCGGCGACATCGGCGTCGGCTCCCTGCAGGAGCACGCCGAGCGGCTGCAGGCGCACCGCGACGGGACGGCGTGATGCTCTACCAGGCCCTGTTCCGGTCCGTCTTCTACCGGATGGACCCGGAACGCGCCCACCACCTCGGCTTCGGCGCGATCCGCGCCGCGGCCGCGGTGCCCGGCGCGGCCCCGGTGCTGCGCCGGGCGCTCGGGCCGAACGACCCGGCCGCGCGGGTCAAGGCGATGGGGCTGGCGTTCCCCGGCCCCTTCGGCCTGGCCGCGGGCTTCGACAAGAACGCGGTCGGGATCGACGGCCTGGCCGCCCTCGGCTTCGCGTTCGTCGAGGTCGGCACCGTCACCGGGCAGCCCCAGCCGGGCAACGCGGCGCCGCGGCTGTTCCGGCTGACCAAGGACCACTGCCTGATCAATCGGATGGGCTTCAACAACCAGGGCGCGGACGCCGTCGCCGACCGGCTGGCCAAGCGGGTCGAGCGGCTGCGCCGCCGTGGCCGGCAGAGCCCGGTGATCGTCGGGGTGAACATCGGCAAGACGAAGGTGGTGCCCGAGCAGGACGCCATCGCCGACTACGTGCACTCGGCCGGCGCGCTCGCCCCCTACGCCGACTACCTCACCGTCAACGTCTCCTCGCCGAACACCCCCGGCCTGCGCAATCTGCAGGCCGTGGAGGTGCTCAGGCCGCTGCTGCTGGCGGTCCGCGAGGCGGCGAACCGGGCGGTGCCGGAACGCCGCGTGCCGCTGCTGGTCAAGATCGCTCCCGACCTCGCCGACGAGGACGTGACCGCCGTCGCCGACCTGGCCGTGGAGATCGGCCTGGACGGGATCATCGCGACCAACACGACCATCGCCCGGGACGGCCTTGCCACGCCGCGCGACCAGGTCGAGGCCTGCGGCGCCGGCGGACTGTCCGGCCCGGTGCTGCGGCCCCGCGCGCTGGAGGTGCTGCGGATCCTGCGCGCCCGGGTCGGCCCGGAGATGACGCTCATCGGCGTCGGCGGGATCACCACCGCGCGCGACGCCCGCGAGTTCCTCGACGCCGGCGCGACCCTGCTGCAGGGCTACACCGGCTTCATCTACCAGGGTCCGTTCTGGGCCCGCCGGATCAACCGCGGCCTCGGCCGCGCCAGCGCGGACGGGCCCGCCGGAACCCCGTCGGCGCACCGGAACCAGACCGGCCACGGGAGGACGCAGTGACCCACACGCCGACGACGCAGGCGGGCGGCGGGAGCGGTGCCGCGGTGCCCCCGCGCCCGGAGGAGACCTTCGGCGCGCGGCTGCGCAAGGCCCTGGACACCCGGGGCCCGCTGTGCGTGGGCATCGATCCGCACGCCGCCCTGCTGGGCGCGTGGAGCCTGCCGGACTCGCCGTCCGGCCTCGAGCGCTTCGCGCTCACCATGGTCGAGGCGCTGGCCGACCGGATCGCGGTGCTCAAGCCGCAGTCCTCGTTCTTCGAGCGCTTCGGCTCGGCCGGCATCGCCGTGCTCGAGCGCACCGTCGCCGAGGCCCGCTCGGCCGGCGCGCTGGTGATCCTCGACGCCAAGCGCGGCGACATCGGCTCGACGGTGGAGGCCTACGCGGACGCGTACCTGGACCCGTCCTCGCCGCTGTTCTCCGACGCCGTGACGGTCTCGCCCTACCTGGGCTTCGGCGCCCTCGAGCCCTTCCTCGGCGCCGCCGAACGCAACGGCTGCGGCGTGTTCGTGCTCGCCTTCACCTCCAACCCGGAAGGCGCCTCGGTCCAGCGGGCCGCGACGCCCGACGGCCGCACCGTCGGCGGCGCGATCCTGGCCCAAGCCGCCGAGCGCAACGGGACGGCCGCGCCGATGGGCCCGATCGGCGCCGTCATCGGCGCGACGCTCACCGACCCGATCCCGTTCGACCTCGCCACCCTCAACGGCGCCCTGCTCGCCCCGGGCCTCGGTGCCCAGGGCGCGACCCCGCAGGATCTGCGCGCCGTCTTCGGCGAAGCGCTGCCGAACGTGATCCCGTCGATGTCGCGCGAGGTCCTGCGCCACGGCCCCGACGTCCCCGTGCTGCGCCGTGTGGCTCGGCAGGCCGTCAAGGACTGCCGCATCGCCCTCGGCTACGCCCACCCGACGGACTGAGCCGGACCCGACGGACTGTGCCCGACCCGGCGGGGGGAGCGGGTCGAGCGGCAGGGCAGGGGCACGGACGCAACTGACGGTATGTCAGCTTTTCTCCATCATACCGTCAGTTGGCCCGCGGTGACCCCATTTCTGCTATCAGCAGAATTCGCCTGACGGGCCCTCGAAAGCACCGATCCGGGGAACCTCGTCCCCGGTCGGGCCGTTGATCACGGTATGGAATTCGTGAAACTCGGTTCGACCGGCCTCGAGGTGTCCCCGATCGCTTTGGGCTGCATGAGCTTCGGCGACCCGGCCCGCGGCGGCCACCAGTGGGTCGTGCGCGAGCCGGAGGCGCGCGGGTACATCCAGCGTGCGCTCGAAGCGGGCGTGAACTTCTTCGACACCGCCAACTCGTACTCGGGCGGCTCCAGCGAGGAGATCGTCGGCCGCGCGCTCAAGGACTTCGCCGACCGCGACCAGGTCGTGATCGCGACGAAGGTGTACTTCGGCACCAGGAAGGGCCCGAACGGCGGAGGGCTCTCGCGCAAGGCGATCCTCGCCGACGTCGACCACAGCCTGCGCCGCCTCGGCACCGACTACATCGACCTGTACCAGATCCACCGCTTCGACGGCACGACCCCGCTCGAGGAGACGCTCGAGGCGCTCCACGACGTGGTCAAGGCCGGCAAGGTGCGCTACCTCGGCGCCTCGTCCATGTACGCCTGGCAGTTCGCGAAGGCGCTGTACCTGCAGCGGCACCACGGCTGGGCGCGGTTCGTGAGCATGCAAGACCACTACAACCTGCTCTACCGCGAGGAGGAGCGGGAGATGCTGCCGCTGTGCCGGGAGGAGGGCATCGGCGTCATCCCGTGGAGCCCGCTCGCCCGCGGCCGGCTGACCAGGGACTGGGAGGAGGACACGCAGCGCCAGGAGACCGACCGCTTCGCGACCGGCCTGTACCAGGAAGGCGACCGCGCGATCGTCGAGGCCGTCGCCCGCATCGCCGCCAAGCGCGCCATCCCGCGCGCCCAAGTCGCGCTGGCCTGGGTGGCGAGCCGCCCGGGTGTGACCGCGCCGATCGTGGGCACGAGCAAGCCGCACCATCTCGACGACGCGCTCGCGGCGCTCGAGGTCGAGCTGAGCCCGGAGGAGGTGGAGGAACTCGAGGCGCCGTATACCCCACACGAGATCTCCGGCATCGAAGTCTGAGGCCGGCGGAGTAGCCGCGCCCGCGGGCGCAGGGACATCCGCGGACGGGAGACCGTCCGCGGACGCGGAATCGTCTGCGGACGCTGCGTCGGTCGCGCACGGTTCGTCGCCTGCGGAGGGCGTGGTTCGCGTGCCCGCGCCGGCCGCTGGTGCCGGTGCTGCGGACGGCGTGGCCCCCGCGTCTGCTCTCGCAGCATACGACGCGCCGTCCGCCGCGCCTGCCGCGCCTGCGCCGTCCGCCACGCCTGCGGCATCGCCCGCGCCACCGTCCTCCGACGCGGCGCCGCCGCTGTGGCGCAACCGCGACTACGCGGGCTGGTGGCTCAGCTCCCTGGTTTCCTCGCTGGGCAGCTCGATGTCGCAGATCACGTATCCGCTGCTGATGCTGTACGCGACCGGGTCGGTGGCGCGCGCCGGCGTCGTCGGCGCCTGCCTCAACCTGGGCGGCCTCGCCACGACGCTTCCGGGCGGCGTGATCGCCGACCGGTTTCCGCGGCGGCCGGTCATCATCGCGTGCTACATCGGGCAGGCGATCGGCACCGGCACGGTCGTCTACGCGGTGGCGCGCGGCCATGTCAATGTTCTGCACATCGCCTTGGTGGCGCTGATCCAGGGCATGCTCAACGGCATCAGCGGCGCCGCGCTCGCTCCGGTGCTGCGCCGACTCGTGCATCCGGATCAGTTCCCGGCGATGTCCGCGGCGCGGCAGGGCCGGGACATGGGCGCTTCGCTGATCGGCCCGCCGGTGGGCGGCATGCTGTTCACGATCGCGCGCTGGCTGCCGTTCCTGGGCGACGCGGTGTCTTTCGCCGTCGCCGCCGTCGGCGTGGCCGCGATCCGACGTCCGCTCGGGCCGGATCGTGCGCGCAAACGGCCCTTGCGCGCTCGATCGGCCGCATTCGCCGAGTCCGCAGAACCAGCAGAACCCGCAGAGCCCCCGGAATCGGCCGGGCGCACCGACACCGACACCGACGCGGATGCCGTCACGCACCCCGAGGCCGCGGCCGAAACCGTGCCGCCTCCGGCCGGGATACGGGCTGCGGCGGCGGAGATCCGGGCCGGCGTCGCGTTCATCGTCCGGCATCCGTTCCTGCGTTTCGCGGTGCCGTGGGCCGCGTTGGTCAACGCGCTGGCGACCGGGCTCGTGCTGCTCGTCATCGCGCTGCTCAAGGACCGCGGGGCCGGGCCCAGCGCCATCGGGGCCATCACGTCCGCCGCGGCCGTGGGCGGGCTCCTGGGCGCCGTCTGCGCGCCGTTGCTGGCTCGCCGCATCAGTGGACGCGCACTCGTCCTGTCCGCCTCCTGGGCCGTCGTGCTGGCCTCTGTGGGGGTCGCCTACGCGCCGAAGCCCTGGCAGATCGGCGTGATCGGCGCCGCGCTCGTCTTCCTCATCGTGCCGCTGACCGTCGTGCTCGAGACTTACGAGCTGCGCGTCGTCCCGGAAGCCTTGCTCGGACGGGTTCTCTCGGCCCGGCAGTTCGCCGTCAGCAGCCTGCTGTGGACCTCCACGCCCGTCGCCGGCGTGCTCGCGGACTCGTTCGGGCCCGCTTCGGCCGTACTCGTGCTCGCGGGCTGCTTCGGCGTGACCGCCTTGTGGACCACGGCTTCCCGCGCCGTGCGCCTCGTCGATGTGGACCCCGGCACGGACCCCGGCACGGACTCGGCCGCGGACCCCGATGCGGGTTCTGATCCGGCTCTCGATCCGCCCCGCGGAACCGTTCGCTGAAACGAACTCCGCGCCGGTTTCCAACCCCGCGCGAAGCGAACTCCGATGCGAACTCCGCGCCCGCACCCGCCGATCGTCCCGCTCTGCGAGACGGTCGAACTCGATATTAGGGCGCCGAATCGGGCCCGAGAACGCTCCCACGACCGCCGCGACTAGGGGTCCGAGGTGCCGTTTCCGCCCTCCCGGGGCCGGGATCAGGCACGGCGTCGGGATAACCAGGCCACGAATAATTTGGACAAAGAACTCTCATTCGGGACGAAATCCGGCCCTCGGGAGGGTGAATAGGCGGATCCGCTGCACACGGCGCGCCCGACTCCGGTACGCTCCGGTTTTATCGCAGACCAGCAGGGGTGTCACCTTGCAACCCACGCGGGAAGCGACTAGGTTCCGGCAACGGACCACCGAGCCGACCGGCCGGGCGAAACGTCACACCCGAGCATTCGGGACCCGAGCTCTCGGGACCCGCGATCATCGGGCTGAGGCCTTCGTGCGCGGGCGGCTCAACCCCCCACAATCCGATTCGATGTCATTGAGGTGAATTGGCGTGGCTCTCCCGCCCCTCACTCCCGAACAGCGCCAGGCTGCCCTGGAAAAGGCCGCCGCGGCCCGCCGCGAGCGTGCTGAGGTGAAGAACCGCCTCAAGCACTCCGGCGCCTCCCTTTCCGAGGTCGTCCAGGAAGGCCAGAAGAACCCGGTCATCGGCAAGATGCGGGTCTCGGCCCTGCTCGAGTCCCTGCCGGGCGTCGGCAAGGTCCGGGCCAAGCAGATCATGGAGCGGCTCTCCATCTCCGAGAACCGCCGCGTCGGCGGCCTCGGCGCCAACCAGATCGCGGCGCTCGAGCGCGAGTTCGGTTCGGCCAAGTAGGCAAGTGAGCACGACCGCGGCCGTCGAGGCCCGCGGTGGATCAGAGCCCTCATAGCCGAGGGCGGCACGGGGCACGGGGCTCGGCCTTGCAAACCGTGGCAGTGGCGTGTCGTCCGGTTCGCCATTCCGATGGCGTACCGGCGATGCGCTAGGCTCAGGTCGTGTGACGACCTCGACCGATACCGCGCGCCCCGAACCACCGAACGGCCACCGGCCCCGGCTGGTGGTGCTCTCCGGGCCCTCGGCGGTCGGCAAGAGCACCGTGCTCGCGCATCTGCGGGCCCAGCACCCTGAGATCTGGCTGTCCGTCTCCGCCACCACCCGCCACCCGCGGCCGGGCGAGATCGACGGCAAGCACTACCGCTTCGTCGACCAGGACGGCTTCGACAAGCTGATCGCCAACAGCGAGCTGCTCGAATGGGCCGAGTTCGCCGGCAACCGCTACGGCACCCCGCGCCAGCCCGTGCTGGACAGGCTCGCCGAGGGCGACGCCACCCTGCTCGAGATCGACGTGCAGGGGGCCCGGCAGGTGCGCGAGGCGATGCCCGAGGCCCTGTTGGTCTTCCTGGCCCCGCCGAGCTGGGAGGAGCTGGTGAACCGGCTCACCAAGCGGGGCACCGAGCCGCCCGAGGTCCAGGAGCGCCGGCTGGCCGCGGCGCGCGACGAACTGGCCGCCGAGACCGAGTTCGACGTCACCCTGGTGAACACGTCCGTCGAGGACGTGGCGCGCGAACTGTTAACCTTGATGGGTGTCGGCTGAGCCGAATCCGGCCTTCGCCCACACGCGATCCCCACTCGTCCAAGCCGTGAGGTCCAAGCCTTGTCCATGACCGAGCCCGAAGGCATCATCAACCCGCCGATCGACGAGCTGCTCGAGGCGACCGACTCCAAGTACAGCCTGGTCATCTACGCGGCCAAGCGCGCTCGCCAGATCAACGCCTACTACTCCCAGCTCGGCGAGGGCCTGCTGGAGTACGTCGGCCCGCTCGTCGACACGCACGTGCACGAGAAGCCGCTGTCCATCGCGCTGCGCGAGATCAACGCCGGCCTGCTGACCGCGGAGCCGATCGAGCCGACCACGCCGGCTTCGCCGACCTCGCTCTGACCGGCGGCTGAGGAGCCCTCATGGCGGCGAGTGCGGACGCGGCGGACTTCCCCGCGACGGCCTCCCGCCCCCGCGTCGTGCTCGGCGTGGGCGGGGGCATCGCCGCCTACAAGGTCTGCGAGCTGCTGCGCCGGCTGACCGAGTCCGGGCATGAAGTCCGGGTCGTGCCCACGGCCAGCGCGCTGCACTTCGTCGGCGCCCCCACCTGGGAGGCGCTGTCGGGGCACCCGGTCTCCGCGGAGGTCTGGCAGGACGTGCCGCAGGTGCCGCACGTGCGCCTCGGCCAGCACGCCGACCTCGTCGTGGTCGCGCCGGCGACGGCCGACCTGCTCGCCCGGGCCGCGCACGGCCTGGCCGACGACCTGCTGACGAACACGCTGCTCACCGCCCGGTGCCCGGTGCTCTTCGCCCCGGCCATGCACACCGAGATGTGGCTGCACCCGGCCACCCAGGAGAACGTCGCCACGCTGCGCCGCCGCGGCGCGATCGTGCTCGACCCCGCGGTGGGCCGGCTGACCGGGGCCGATTCCGGGCCCGGGCGGCTGCCCGACCCGGAGGAGATCTTCGCCGCGGCGCTCGCCGTGCTGCGGCGCGGCGCTTCCGCGCCCGACCTGGCCGGCCTGCGCGTGCTGGTGACCGCGGGCGGCACCCGTGAGCCGCTCGACCCGGTCCGCTACCTGGGCAACCGCTCCTCCGGCCTGCAGGGTTACGCGCTCGCCCGGGCCGCGCTGGCCCGCGGCGCCGAGGTCACCCTGGTCGCCGCCAACGTCTCGCTGCCCGACCCGGCCGGGGCGAAGATGCTGCGCGCCGGCACCGCGCTGGAGCTGCGCGAGCAGGTGCTCGCCGCCGCGCCCGAGGCGGACGTGGTGGTCATGAGCGCGGCGGTGGCCGACTTCCGCCCCGCCGACTACGCCGGCGCCAAGATCAAGAAGAGCGACGACACCTCCGCCCCCACGCTGCGGCTCGTGCAGAACCCGCACATCCTGCGCGAGATCGCCCGCGAGCGCTCGCGTCCGGGGCAGACGGTCGTGGGCTTCGCCGCCGAGACCGGGGACGCGGAGCACTCCGCTCTCGACCTCGGCCGCCGCAAGCTCGCCAAGTACGGCGTGGACCTCCTGGTCGTCAACGAGGTCGGCGCCGACAAGGTCTTCGGCCGGCCCGAGACCGAGGCGGTGATCGTGGAGACGGGCGGCGCGGAGACTCCGGTGCCGCCGGGTTCCAAGGCCGTCTTGGCGGAGCTGATCTGGGACTGCGTGCTCGCGTGGCGTGCCCGGGCCGCCGAGCCCGGGCTCTGACCGGCGCCGATCAGCCGCCGCGGTCTTCCGGACGCGCAAACGCGCCCACCCCTTGAATCAACCCATTAAGCCCCTAGATCTGACCAATCATCCGTCCACGGGTCGGGCCGCTTCTTCCGCGACGAGCTTCCGCGGTTACACTGGGCCACGAGAAGTCAGCAGCCGCTGCAGAAGGGAAGCCCCCGTGGTCCGTACGTATACCGATCGCCGCCTGTTCACCTCCGAGTCCGTGACCGAGGGGCATCCCGACAAGATCGCCGACCAGATCTCGGACACGATCCTGGACGCGCTGCTGGCCGAGGACTCCTCCTCGCGCGTGGCGGTCGAGACGCTGATCACCACCGGGCAGGTGCACGTGGCCGGCGAGGTCACCACCTCGGGCTACGCCGACATCCCGGCGCTCGTGCGCGAGCGGATCCTGGAGATCGGCTACGACTCCTCCAAGAAGGGCTTCGACGGAGCCTCCTGCGGCGTGTCGGTCTCGATCGGCTCGCAGTCCCCGGACATCGCGCAGGGCGTGGACGCGGCCTACGAAGCGCGGGTCGAGGGCGAGCAGGACGAGCTCGACCGGCAGGGCGCCGGGGACCAGGGCCTGATGTTCGGCTACGCCTGCTCCGACACGCCCGAGCTGATGCCGCTGCCGATCGCGCTGGCGCACCGCCTGGCGTGCCGCCTCGCCCAGGTCCGCAAGGAGGGCACGGTCGCCTACCTGCGCCCGGACGGCAAGACCCAGGTCACCATCGAGTACGACGGCGACAAGCCGGTGCGCCTCGACACCGTGGTCGTCTCCACCCAGCACGCCTCCGACATCGACCTGGAGACGCTGCTGGCCCCGGACATCCGCGAGTACGTGGTCGAGCCCGAGCTCGCCGCCCTCGGCCTGGACACCGCGGACTACCGGCTGCTGGTCAACCCGACCGGGCGGTTCGAGATCGGCGGCCCGATGGGCGACGCCGGCCTGACCGGCCGCAAGATCATCGTGGACACCTACGGCGGCATGGCCCGGCACGGCGGGGGCGCCTTCTCCGGCAAGGACCCGTCCAAGGTGGACCGTTCGGCCGCGTACGCGATGCGCTGGGTGGCCAAGAACATCGTCGCGGCGGGCCTGGCCGGCCGGGCCGAGGTGCAGGTGGCCTACGCGATCGGCAAGGCCGAGCCGGTGGGCCTGTTCGTGGAGACCTTCGGCACCGAGACCGTTCCGGTGGACGAGATCCAGCTGGCCGTGGGCAAGGTCTTCGACCTGCGCCCGGCCGCGATCATCCGCGACCTGGACCTCAAGCGGCCGATCTACACCAAGACCGCGGCGTACGGCCACTTCGGCCGGGACCTGCCGGAGTTCACCTGGGAGCGCACCGACCGGGTGGACGCGCTGAAGGCCGCCGTGGCCTGACGTATCGTCATACAGCCGTTCCGAACGCCCCGTCGCGCCGTCAAGGACGCGGCGGGGCTTCGGCTGTCGGCGGCCGGCTGTTTAATGGGGCATTGTGGGGCAAGGAACCGTACACGAACAGCTCGCGCTGGTGCGCGCCCGCGTGTCCGGACCGCCCAAGCCCGTCGAGCCCGCCGAGCAGTGCCCGGTCGCGCGGGTCGCGGTGGATCTGGAGCCCGCGCACCTCGACCGCTACTTCGACTACGCCGTTCCGGCGCGCCTGGCCGAGAACGCCCGGCCGGGCGTGCGCGTGCGGGTGCGCTTCGCCGGGCGCCTCGTCGACGGCTACCTGATAGAGCGGCTCGAGCACAGCGACTTCACCGGCAATCTGGTGCCGATCGAGCGGGTCGTCTCGCCCGAGCCGGTGCTCGGCCCGGAGTCCCTGGCGCTGGCCCGGCAGGTCGCCGAGCTCTACGGCGGCACGCTCGCGGACGTCCTGCGGCTGGTCGTTCCGCCGCGCCACGCCAGAGCGGAGGGCAAGCCGCCCCAAGAGCCGCTGCTCGGACCGTTGCCCCCGCCCGTGCCAGAGCCCTGGCGTGCCTATCCCGGCGGTGCGGAGTACCTGGAGTCGCTGGTCCGCGGTGAGTCACCGCGCGCGGTGTGGACGGCGTTGCCCAACACCGATCCCTCCGCCGCGCTCGCCGCCGCCGTTCACGCCGCCCTGGCCGGCGGACGCGGCGCGGTCGTGATCGCCTCCACAGGGCGCGACGTCGCCAAAATCGACGCGGCGCTCATCCGAGTGCTGGGCGAAGGCCGGCACGTGGCTCTGACCGCAGACCTCGGCGCCGCCGAGCGGTACCGTCGCTGGCTCGCGCTGAGCCGGGGTCAGATCCGTGCCGTGGTCGGCACCGCGGCCGCACAGTTCGCGCCGATCGACAACCTGGGCCTCGTCGCGGTCTGGGACGACGCGGACTCCGGACACGCGGTCCGGCTGGCTCCTTATCCGCACGCCCGCGAGGTCCTGCTGCTGAGAGCCCATCAGTCCCGCGCCGGAGCACTCATCGGCGGCTACACCGCCACCGCGGAAGCCGCGCACCTCGTGCAACGCCGCTGGGCCCGCCCGCTTTCCGCGCCGCGAGCGACCGTCCG
Source organism: Actinospica robiniae DSM 44927 (assembly GCF_000504285.1). Classification (NCBI taxonomy): domain Bacteria; kingdom Bacillati; phylum Actinomycetota; class Actinomycetes; order Catenulisporales; family Actinospicaceae; genus Actinospica; species Actinospica robiniae. Next base: position 7,849,458 of record NZ_KI632511.1, read on the forward strand.
CGAGCACGCGCCGCGCGTGTTCGCACTCAACGAAGAGCGCAGCCGCGATCGCGAGCTGCACCCCGGCGCCGTGGCCGGGCACCTCCCGCCGCAGGCTCTGCGCCTGGCCCGCGAGGCGCTCGCCCACGGGCCCGTGTTGGTGCAGGTGCCTCGCTCCGGATACCGGCCTCGCCTGGCCTGCGCGCAATGCCGCGAGACGGCCAGGTGCGCGCATTGCGGCGGCCCGCTCTCTCAGCCAGGGCCGCAGCAGGACCCGATCTGCGGATGGTGCGGGCGCATCGCGGCGCAGTGGAAGTGCCGGACCTGTTCCGGCCTCAGGTTGCGGAGCCGGGCCACGGGCGTGCACCGTAGCGCCGAGGAGCTCGGGCGTGCGTTCCCAGGCGTGCCCGTGCGCGAGAGCAACGCGGCTCGGGGCATCATCGAGCACGTATCAGCCGACCCGGCGCTCGTGCTGGCTACGCCGGGAGCCGAACCGGCCGCTGACGAAGGCTACGCCGCGGCATTGCTGCTCGATGCGCAAGACCTGCTCAACCTTCCGACGCTGCGTGCCGCCGAACAGGCACTGAGGCGCTGGCTCGGCGCGGCGTCGCTCGTGCGTCCGGCCGGGCGCGGCGGTGCGGTCCTGCTGTGCGGCGACGGCAGCCTCCCGGCGGCCCAGGCCCTGCTGCGCTGGGATCCGGCCGGATTCGCCCGTCGCGAGTTGGCCGAGCGCACTGAGCTCGGCTATCCGCCGAGCGCCCGTATCGCCGAGCTGACGGGGGCGTACCCGGCGCTCAAAGAACTGCTCGACCTGTCCGAGCTGCCGGCGGGTGCCCAGCTGCTCGGCCCCGTCCCGGTGCAGCGGGCGGGCACCGCCACCGAGCGGATGCTCGTGCGCTGCGACCGGGCCGACGGCGCCGAACTCGCCCGTGCGCTCAAGGCCGCGCTGGGCGTGCGCGCGGCGAAGAAAGTCGAGGAGCCGGTGCGGCTGCGGATCGACCCGGTGGATCTGGCGTAGCGGCCCGGCGCCGGGCGGAGTCGCGCAAGCCGGACCGCCGCCCTGGTTCCGGTCGGTAAACTGGCGGGGAACGACGCGAAGCGACCAGCGAGGGCAGGGGCAGTACTGTGGCGATCCGACCGATCCGGCTCTTCGGCGACCCGGTGCTGCGCACGCCCGCGGAGCCGGTGGTGGACTTCGACAAGGAACTGCGCAACCTGATCCGCGACCTGACCGAGACGATGATCGACGCGCCCGGATCCGGACTCGCCGCCCCCCAGCTCGGCGTCTCGCTGCGGGTGTTCACCTACCACGTGGACGGCGTCACCGGACACCTCGTGAACCCGAGCCTCGACCTGTCCGAGGAGACCCAGGACGGCAACGAGGGCTGCCTGTCGATCCCCGACCTGAGCTTCCCCTGCACCCGCGCGCTGCGTGTGGTGGCGAAGGGCTTCAACGAGCACGGCGAACCGGTCGAGCTCGAGGGCAGCGAGGTACTCGCGCGCTGCGTGCAGCACGAGACCGACCACCTCGACGGCATCCTGTTCGTCGACCGGCTCGACCGGGAGCAGCGCAAGGCGGCGCTGCGCGCGATCCGCCAGGCGGAGTGGGCCGGGCAGGCCGTCCGGGTCAAGCAGTCGCCGCACGCCACCTTCGGCGCGGCTCTCTAAGCCGCGTGGCCGGCCCCCGGCCGCCACGCGCCGCCGACTGACGCGGCGTCGGAACCGTCACCCCCGCTCAAGGATCGAGGCACCGGAAACCATGCGCGTGATGTTTGCGGGCACCCCGCAGCCGGCCGTCCCCTCGCTCGAGGCGCTGCTCGCCTCGTCCCGGCACGAGGTCGCCGCCGTGCTCACCCGCCCCGACGCCCCGGTCGGCCGCGGCCGGCGGCTCGAGCCCTCGCCGGTGCGCCGGCTGGCCGAGGAGCACGGCATCGAGGTGCTCACCCCGGCCCGCCCGCGCGACCCCGAGTTCCTCGCCCGGCTGGCCGAGCTCGCCCCCGACATCTGCCCCGTCGTCGCCTACGGCGGGCTGATCCCGCTCGACGCGCTGCGCATCCCGGCGCGCGGCTGGGTGAACCTGCACTTCTCGCTGCTGCCGGCCTGGCGCGGCGCGGCCCCGGTCCAGCACGCGCTGATGGCCGGCGACGAGATCACCGGCGCCTGCACCTTCGAGCTCGAACAGGGCCTCGACACCGGCCCGATCTACGGCACGATCACCACCGAGGTGAGCCGCACCGACACCGCCGGCGACCTGCTCGAGCGGCTGTCCGTGGACGGCGCGCGGCTGCTCGTGGCCACCCTCGACGGCATCGAGGACGGCGAACTGCGCCCGGTCCCGCAGCCGGGCGACGGGATCTCGCTGGCGCCGAAGATCACGGTCGAGGACGCCCGGGTGGACTGGAAGATGCCGGCCCAGTTCATCGACCGCCAGGTGCGCGCGTGCACGCCCGCGCCGGGAGCCTGGACCACGCTCGGCGGCGAGCGGGTCAAGCTCTTCCCGCTCACCCCGCTGCCCGGAACGAGCGAGGTGGAGCCCGCCCGGATCGTCGTGGACAAGCGCGGCGTGATCGTCGGCACCGGCTCCGGCCACACCGTGCGCCTCGGCGACGTGCAGCCGCAGGGCCGCAAGCGGATGAACGCGGCCGACTGGGCCCGCGGGCTGCGGCTGACCGATGAGACCGCGTACTTCGCCTAGGCCGTGGTTCGAAGACACGGCCAAGGCCGATGACGGTCGCGAATAGCCGGTAAGATCCTCTGATGCGTACTTCCGATCCGGCCCGCCGAGCCGCCTACGACACCCTGCGCGCGGTCTCCGGGCACGACGCGTACGCCAACCTGGTGCTGCCGGGCATCCTCAACGAGCGCCACCTCGACGCACGCGACGCCGCGTTGGCCACGGAGCTGGCGTACGGCACGCTGCGTGCCCAGGGCACGTACGACGCCATCCTGGCCGAGTGCGTGGACCGCCCGCTGGCCCAGCTCGACCCCGAACTGCTCGACCTGCTGCGGCTCGGCGCGCACCAGCTGCTGGCCACCCGGATCCCGCCGCACGCGGCCGTGGCCGCCACGGTGGACCTCGCCCGGGAAGTACTGCACGAAGGCGCCGCCCGGATGTCGAACGCGGTGCTGCGCCGCGTCGGCCAGTCGGACTTCGACGCCTGGCTCGACCGGATCGCGCCGAACCCGCAGGACGATCCGGAAGGCTACCTCGCGCTGTACCGGGCCCACCCGCGCTGGATCGTGTCAGCCCTCTGGGACTCGCTGGCCGCGCACCGCGGCGCCGAGACCGCGCACGAGGAGATCGACGACCTGCTGCGCGCCGACAACGAGCGCCCCGGGGTGACTCTCGTGGCCAGGCCCGGGCTGGCCACGGTCGAGGACCTGCTCGATGAGGGCGCCGAGCCCGGTCGGTTCGCGAGGACGGCGGCGTATCTCCCGCACGGCGACCCCGGCCGGATCGAGGCCGTGCGCCGCGGCCGCGCCGGCGTGCAGGACGAGGGCAGCCAGCTCGTCGCGCTCGCACTCGCCGAGGCGAAGATGGAGGGTGTCGACGAGCTCTGGCTCGACCTGTGCGCGGGCCCCGGCGGCAAGGCGGCGCTGCTCGCCGCCACCGTCGCGGAGCGCGGCGGAAGGCTGATCGCCGCCGAGCTCGCCCCGCACCGGTCCCGGCTGGTCAAGCGCGCCCTGCAGCCGATCCCCGGGCTGCACAAGGCGATCACGGCCGACGGCACCGTGCCGGCCTGGAACAGCGCGTCGTTCGACCGCGTCATCGCCGACGTGCCGTGCACCGGTCTCGGCGCGCTGCGCCGGCGGCCGGAAGCCCGGTGGCGGCGCAGCGCGGGCGATGTGGCACTGCTGGCGGAGACGCAGAAGAAGTTGCTGCACTCCGCCCTCGACTCGGCCCGGCCGGGCGGCCTCGTGGCGTACGTCACGTGCTCGCCCCATCTCGCCGAGACACGTGTCGTGGTCGACGACGTGCTGCGGCGGCGCACGGACGTCGCTCGCGTGGACGCGCGCCCGTACCTGCCCGGCGTACCCGAGCTCGGCGACGGGCCCGACGTGCAGCTGTGGCCGCACGTACACGGCACCGACGCGATGTACCTGGCGCTGCTGCGACGAGAGCGCGCGTGAGCGCGTAGACCGCGGGGGAGTGACGGCTCGACGTCGCCTCCCCGCATCTGACGCGTCATCGGCAGGTATGGGCGCGCGCGTACGGGAGAATGGGAGCCATGGCCGTACAGATCTCGCCCTCGATCCTCAACAGCGACTTCTCCCGCCTCGCGGACGAGGTGGCCGCCATCTCCCCGGCGGCCGACTGGGTGCACGTCGACGTGATGGACAACCACTTCGTGCCCAACCTCACGCTCGGCCTGCCGATCGTCGAATCGCTGGTCTCGGTCTCCACGCTGCCGTTGGACTGCCACCTGATGATCGACGACCCGGACCGCTGGGCCCCCGCGTACGCGGAGGCCGGCGCCCGCTCGGTCACCTTCCACGTCGAAGCCGCCGCCGCGCCCATCCGGCTCGCCCGGACGCTGCGCGCCGCCGGCGCGAGGGCCGGCATGGCGCTCAAGCCCGCGACCCCGATCGAGCCGTACGAGGACCTGCTCTCGGAGCTCGACATGGTGCTGATCATGTCGGTCGAGCCCGGCTTCGGCGGCCAGCGCTTCCTCGAGTCGGTGCTGCCGAAGGTGCGCCGCACCCGCGAGGCGATCGCCCGCCACGGCGGCCAGATCTGGCTGCAGATGGACGGCGGCGTCTCCACCGAGACCATCGAGCGCTGCGCCGACGCCGGCGCCGACGTGTTCGTGGCCGGATCCGCCGTCTACGCCGCCGAGGACCGCGACCGCGCCGTGCGCGAGCTGCGCGCCCTGGCCGAGAAGGCGACGTCGGCGTCGGACTGGGCCTGCGCGCACTGAAGACTGGCCGTATCGAGAAAGCGCGGGCTGCGCGCCGTTCGCAGAGAGCTGCGGCTGACTCCGGCGGAGCCGGGGCGTGGCGAGATTCCGCCGGTACGCCCGCGCCCGCCGCGTCGTGGGTGAACGGCGGCGGGCACGGTTCTCAAAGCGCGAGCTCGGCTCGTAGGCGGGCCCACGGGATCGGAAACGGAAGCGCCCCGCCGAGGCGGGGCGATCCGTCAGGACGCCAGGTCGTCGAACTCGCCGTCCTTGGCGCCGGCCAGGAAGGCACCGAGTTCGTCCCGGTTGAACAGCAGGACCGCCCCGTCCGGGAACCGCGAGTTGCGTACCGCCACGAGATCGGCGTCCGCGACGGCGAATTCGACGCAGTTCCCGTTGGCGCCGCTGTACGAGCTCTTGCGCCAGGCCATCTTCGAGTTCTTGCTCATGATCGGCAGCCTTTCGATGTGCGTGCACCGTATGTCTGCAATTGCATGTGCTCTGTGCAAGAACCTAGCATGCATGGCGTGATCACAGAATCCCGCTGCGTGAAATTCACCGATGCGGATGACCTGACGGCGTTCCCCTGGCGACGATCGGTGACGTACGGCGCGGGCACGGCAGCGGCCGATCAGTCCGTTTAGGCAGCACAGGGAAGCGGAACCGACTGAGTCGATCGGCCGGCCGGTATGGCACAAACGTACGATCCTCGCGCGGCCGGATAGGAACGCGGGTGCGGCCGTGCGGTGACTGCATATATGCGGACGCTGACATCTGGCGGCGCGCGCGTCAGGGCCACACGCACGGGTGGGCGCGCGTGTAAGCGGGCGCACGCGGGCGCGTGTCCGGGCACGCACAAGGGCGCACGGATGGGTAGGCGAGCGCGCCAGGGCCCGATCGACGCCCCGACCGTACGGGGGGCTGCGTTCCGGCGTCGCACATCGGCGCCTGGCGCGTCCTGCGCGGCCCGCTACGGTCGCCTGGCGTGCCCTGTATCCGTGTCCTGTCTGCCTCGCGGCCGCCACGCGGCGCCACACGACCGCAGCAGCGGCCGGCCGCTGCCGCTCGGCACTGCCTGTGCGGGCGGCTAGAGCTCCATCCGCATCTTCGCCAGCAGCTGGCGGCTCGCCCGCGGCGTCTCGGCATCGACGACCAGGCGGTCGAAGGCTCGTCCGTACACTTCGATCTCGTCCGGGCGCTCCAGGTACAGCGCGCCGGTCAGATGCTCGATGTAGGCGATGTCCGGCAGTTCCGGTTCGGCGAAGCGCAGGATCGAGAACGCGCCTTCGGCGACGTAGCCGCTGCGCGAGAACGGGATCACCTGCAGGGTGATGTGCGGCAGCGCGGTCAGTTCGAGCAGCCGTTCGATCTGCGCCTTGAGCACGTGGACGCCGCCGAGGGCCCGGTGGAGCACGGACTCGTCGATCACCATCCACAGCTGCGGCGGGTGCGTGCCGTCGAGCAGGCGCTGGCGACGGAGTCGGAGCTCGACCATGCGGTCGACGTCGTCGAACCCGGCACGAGGGTGCCCGTGGGTGACCACGGCGCGGGCGTAGTGCTCGGTCTGCATGAGTCCGGGTACGAACTGCAGTTCCCAGCTCTGGATCCGGGCCGCCGCCTCCTCGAGGCCGACGTAGTCCTCGAACCACTTCGGCATCCGGTCGTTGTAGCGGTGCCACCAACCGGTCTGGCGCGACTGCGCCACGAGCGAGACGAGCTGCGCCCGCTCCTCCGGATCCGTCAGGCCGTAGAGCGTGAGCAGGTCCTCGACGTCCCGCTCCTTGAAGCTGATCCGGCCCGTCTCGAGCCGGCTGATCTTGGAGGCGGAGCCGCGGATGCTGTAACCGGCCTCGGCGCAGCTGATGCCGGCTCGCTCCCGCAGTCTGCGCAGCTGGTTGCCCAAGATCAGTCGGCGCACCGACGGTCCGGCCCGCCCCGCACTGCCCTCCGCGGCCATCCCCGATCCTCCTGACGCGAACAAGGATTCGCTATTCGGCGAACGTGTGTGGGTATCTACGCTAAGTCAGCTTCGCGCCGAATGCCAGCGCCGTACGGCGCCGTTCACGGTTTGCGGGCGACCAGGCCGCCGATGCACTGCGCCGTGGGGCTCGGCGTCTTGAGCTGAGGGCCGTCGGGCCACCACTGGTAGCAGGGCACGAGCCCGGGCCCTCGGGTGGCGTTCGGCTTGACGATCTCGAGGCCGGGCAGCATCGCCTCGATCTCCTCGCGCGTGCGGAAGCGGCCGGCGCCCATGGGCCCGTGCACGAGGATCTCCTCGATCCGCTTGGCCACCTTGGTCAGCTCGGGCACCTCGGGGTCGTAGAAGTGGCTGAAGACGACGTAGGAGCCGGACGCGAGGGCGTCGATGTACTGCTGCATCAGTGCCGGCCCGCCGTCACCCTCAAGGTGATGCAGGGTGCCGACATGGAGCAGAACCGCCGGCTCGGAAAGATCCAGGTACTGCGCGACCAGGGGATGGTCGAGGACGGTCGACGGCGAGAAGATGTCCGCCTCGGCGATCACGACCAGTTCGTCGTCCTCGAGGAGGGCTCGACCGTGGGCCAGCACCACCGGATCGTTGTCCACGTAGACGATGCGGGCCTCCGGATTGGACCGATGCACGATCTGGTGCGTGTTCTCCGTGGTGGGCAGCCCCGACCCGCAGTCCAGGTACTGCTCGATGTCCGTCTGCGTGGCCAGGAAGCGGCATGCGCGGTTGAGGAAGCGACGATTGCCCTGGGCGATGTCGGCAGCTTCCGGCACCACCTCGAGGATTCGATCCATCACCGCCCGGTCGACCGAGTAGTGGTTCTTCCCCCCGAGGAACCCGTCGTAGACCCTGGCGATGCTCGGGCGGTTCGGATCTATCCCCACCGGAACCCGACGCGGCGTTGCGTCGGCTACTCCCTCGGGCATGTCCACCTCGCACACTCTTCGATTTTTTCCACGGACCGCTGCGTGGGCGGCAGCGTTCTGGTACGGCCGTCAGGGGACGGCTACGGACCGACCCAGCGTACTGCCTCGAACGCGCACGGTCACCCCCCTCTGCGACTCTTATCCCGCTCGTTACGCCGTCACCTCCCGCCGTGTGCCTAGGCCGCCGGTTCGAGCAGACGATCGCGGTGAGCGACGGCGGCGGCCTCGGTCCGGGACGAGACGCCGAGCTTCGCCAGGATGTTGGACACGTGCACGGACACCGTCTTCGTGGTGATGTACAGGCGCGCGCCGATCTGACCGTTCGACAGCCCCTCGGCCACCAGCCGCAACACGTCGGTCTCGCGCGCGGTGAGGCCGGGTGCCGTCGCAGCGGCTTGAACGGCGGCGCCGGGCTCGTCGGACGGCACGACGCTCAGCAGACGGGCACTGCGCGCGAGCGCGTCGATCCGTGCCAGCAGCGGCTCGGCGCCGAGGCTCACCGCGAGCAGGCGAGCCTCCCGCGCGGCCGTGGCGGCCGCTTCTCGGCCTCCGGGCACCGCCGCGGCGTGCTGGGCCTCGCGCAGGCGTATCCGGGCCCTGAGGAGGACCGGCGCGGCTATCTCGTCCGCGCGGCCGGCCAACTCCGCCCAGCACAGCGGCGTCGGCGAGGCCGCGGTCGACGTCGCCACCTCCTCCGCCATGGCCAGTTCGGCGGCGATCAGACCCGCGTAGAGGTCGTGGATGGGCACGCGGCGGGGAATCGCGTCGGCGTACTTGCGGATGAGCGCACTGAGCTCCCCGTCCCGGCTGTCGAGGTCCGTCAGCGCAGCCGCCGCGGTGTACAGCAGCGGCCAGGCCCACCACTCGAACTCCTCGCGCACCCCGTTCGCGAAGACCTGCCGCAGCTCGACGCCGACCTGCTCGCCCACTCCGCCCTCGGCAGCCAGCATGATCTGCAGTGCCGCGGTCGGAATCAGATGCTGCAGTTCGATGTCTCCGTGCCCGAACCGACCCCGCCGCACGACCTGGCGCAGGTCGGCGGCGGCCGCATCGTTGTGGCCACGCAGCACGTGCACGGAGGCGCGCAGCCGCAGCAGGCCTTGGTCCTGGACGTCCGGGAGCGCCAGGTTCAGGCCCTCGTCGATGTGCGCCAGCGCCTCGTCGAGCCGCCCCAGATCGATCAGCGGCTCCGCGGCGTTGTGCCGCAGCAGGCCCTTCTGCGCCCGGTTCGACGCGGCGACCGAGTCCAGTGCGCCTTCGGCCACCTCGGCGGCCTCGGCGTACCGTCCGAGCTTGTACAGCTCGTCGGAGATGCAGATCTCGATGCGCGAGAGCAGAGCCGGGGTACGGCCCATGGAGTGCGCCTGCTCGCGCGCCTGATACTGCAGCTCCAACCCCTGCTCCCAGTCCCCGGAGTGGAAGAGCACGGACCCGTAGGAGGACAAAGCGAGCAAGCGGTCGCCGAGATCGGGAGCCTGCTCGCTGAGCCGGCGCCCCTCTTCCGCGGCTATGAGCGCCTCGGTGCTGCGCCCGTGCAGGCACAGCTTGGAAGCCAGCCGCGCGAGCATGAAGGCGCGCTTGACCGGATAGCGGTCCGCGGGCAACAGATCCACCGCGCGGTAGAGCCCGTCGAGGTCCAGCCGGCCGAGCCCCCAGCGGTGCGTGGAGCGCTGCTCGTACAGGTGCGCGGCGAGGGTCGGACGCTGCTCGACGTCGATCACGGCCAGGCCCGCCTCGGCGAAGCACAGTCCGCGATCCGGCTGCCCGGCGCGCCAGGCCGCCAGCGACGCCCGGTACATCCAGTAGATCTCGTCCGGCTGCTCGTCCGGAGCGTGGTCGACCGCGTCCCACAGTTCGAGCGCCCGCTCGAGCATGGCGAGCTCATCGGAGAAGGCGAACTTCTCGTTGGCCCGCTTGGCCGCGCGCAAGGAGGCGGCCAAGGCCTTGTCCGCCACCTTCGCCCGGTGCCAGTAGTGCGCGACCTGGACGTCCCGGCCGTCCTCGGCGACGAGGCCGGGATCCTGCTCGAGCAGCTCGCCGAGCTGACGACTGATCCGGGCCCGCTCGCCCGGCAGCAGGTTCTCCCGCAGCACCTCGCGCATCAGCGCGTGCCGGAAGCGGAACGCGTCCCCCTCCCCGCCGATCAGCATCTGCGCGGTGAAGGCCGGCCGCAGCCGGTCGGCGAGCTCGGACTCGCTGAGCCCGGACAGCCGGCTGATCAGCGCGGTATGCGTGGGCTGATAGGCGCAGGAGATCAGCCGCAGCAGGCGTTGAGTGTCCTCGGGCAGCGTCTCCACCCGTGCGATGAACAGGTCGTGCAGCGTCCAGGACAGCTCGTCCCCGTCCCCGCAGGAGAAGCAGCAGGCGAGCTCTTCGGTGAAGAACGCGTTGCCCTCGGCTCGGCAGTAGACGTCCTCGACCGTGCTCGGCGCCACCCGTTCGCCGAGCAAAGCCTCGAGCTGCTCCGCCGTCTCCCTGCGGTCGAACCGGCCGAGGTCGATCCGCTCCACCTCCCGTACCCGCGACAGCTCGGCCACCAGCGGCCGCAGCGGATGCCCGCGGTGCAGCTCGTCGTCGCGGAAGGTGCCGATCAGCAGCAGCCGACCGCGGCGCAGCACCCGGGCGAGGTAGCCGAACAGCTCGCGGCTCGCCCGGTCCGCCCAATGCAGGTCGTCGACGACCACGATCAGCGGCCGCTCCTCCGCCGCGTCGAGCAGTGCCGACGTCACCGCCTCGAAGAGCCGCACTCGGCCGAACTCATCGTCTATCCGCGCCGGTGGGGCCGCCCCCAGTTCCGGCAGCAGCCGGGCGAGTTCGTCGCGCTCCCAGCCCCCGCAGCGCAGCAGATCCGCCTCGTGCAAGCTGCGCAGCACCCCGGTGAAGGCCGCGTAGGGAACCCCGTCGCCCCCTATTTCGACGCACGCCCCCAGTGCGAGCGCCGCCCCGCTCTGCCCCGCGAACTCCTCCACCAGCCTGGTCTTGCCCACCCCGGCCTCGCCGCCCAACAGCACGGATTGCGGCTGCCCGGCCGCGGACCGCTCGAACACGGAACGCAGTCGGGACAGCTCGCTCTTCCTGCCGATGAACACCGGGCTTGTCGACCTTGTCACATCAGTGAGTCTGCCACGCTCTACCGACGGCCGGTCCGCCGTGACGGTCACGCCAGGTCCGTGGCGCACCGCGAACTCGGCCGCGGATCGCGTACGGTCCGCGGATCAAGCCCGCCCCGGGGCGACTTCTTGACCTCGTGAACCAGGCGGTGCCGCCGCGCGGCGCTCTCCAGAGACGCCTGGCGCTCCGCGACGTAGGCGAGGGCCGCGTACTCGTTCAGAAAGCCGTTCATGTGAGTCCTCCTCGAATCGGCGCCGGGATTTCCCGGCTGATTCAAGGATCCGAGCCAAGGTAGGCCCGGCGGATCGGACGATCTCCCGAAACCGGAGGCCGAAACGGGGACCACGGCTACCTTAGGCGGGCGGCTGAGCTACCTTAGATCGGCCTGAGACGATCTAGGTACCTCAGAACCGAGCGGCCGCGCGGAGGACTCTGATGGAAGAGTCCTGCCAGTAAGTGCTTGTCATGCCAGCCCGGGCCGGGTCATGGCCGTCGGGCCTCGCCTGACGTGGGCTGATGGTAAGAGGCTGGCTTGCTCAAACGGAGCACAGCGTACACCGTCGCGCTGATCGCCAACACGGCGCCGGCGGCCACGATCCGGCCCCACCAGCCTCCGGACACCGGCGTCAGCGCGGCGCCGAGGACGGTTCCGGCCGCGATCCACGCGGCGACGGCGTGGCTGCCGAGGCCGGGCGGCGTACCCGGCGCCTCGCTATGAAGATCGAGCACGCTCAGGTACATCAGCACCAGGACGAGATCGACCACCATCAGCCACGTCGGCGGCGTGCTCGTGGCCGCAAGCAGCACGCCGACGCACGGCAACAGGGTGTTGCGGTACCTCGACACCCGCGACCACAACTTGTGGCCGGCCATGACGGGGCGTTCGCGCAGCGGCGGAGCCGCCCAACAGCCTGCGACCAGCGCCGCCCCGACCAGCACCCACCTCGTGCCGAACTGCTCGCCCAATCGGGCCGGGTAGAGGGTGGCGACCAACAGGCCCATGCCGAGGATCCTGGCGGGGACATCCCGCTGCAGCGCGCCCGCGACTCGGGAGATCATGCTCATCGGAGAGTCCTGCTTCGGCTTGTGCGGTGGAAGGTTCTCACGGCGAACGGGTTCATCGAGACCGCCCGTACACGGGACGGCGCAGCAGCGGGGCCAAGGCCAAGTCGAGCGCGCCCTCGCCATCCCAGGCCACCACCGGCATTCCGCGCTCGGTGAGGCTGAACCGCAAGGCCTCGCGGTCCAGGCGCCACAGCCTCCGCGCGAGCGGAGCGTCCGGGTCCTGAGGGTCGAGCAGCGGTTCGCCGGCCGGGATCTCCACGACCACGGCCGGGTTCCCGCGCTCGGCGAGATCGCGCAGGGCTTCGAGGAACCGGTCGTCCGCGAGCGGAGTGATCGCGTACACCAATGCGCCCGCGGGCAATGCCGGCGGCGGGACGCGGTCGAGGTCCGGGACCTGATAGCCCATGTCGCGCCGCACGTCGAGGACGGATTCGACGATCCGCAGCAGGTGGGTCGAACCCGTGCCGGGGGTCAGCCAGCGCAGTCTGCCGCCCAACGAGACGATGCCCACACGGTCGTGGCTGCGCAGATACGCCCGCGCGATGCCCGCCGCGGCGCGCACCGAGTCGTCCAGGGTGCTGTGGCCGTCCACGGCCGAGACCACGTCGCCGAACGCGTCGAGCAGGACCACGGCGTCCGTCGCCTGTTCCGCCGCGAACTGGCTGATCTGGATCGAGCCGCGGCGCGTGGTCGCCGGCCAGTTGATCCGGCGCTGGCGCTCGCCCCACCGGAACGGACTCACGCCCACGAACTCCAGGCCCTCGCCGCGCTGGCGTGAGGTGTGCTCGCCGAGCCGGTTCGGCAGCCGCGCCGGGATCGGGGTGAGCGAGCTGTCCGACGGCAGCGGGAAGACCTCGCAGTCGCCCAAGTCCACGCGCACGCTCTGCCGAGCCAGACCCGCCCGGTCGTAGACGTCCAGATCGACCACGCCCAGGCTCCACCGGCCCCAGCGGTGCGCGGTGAACATCAGGCCGACCGTGCCCGCCCGCTGTTCGATCCCGGTCAGCTCCACGCCAGGGCCCGGATACACGGCCGGGTCGAGGCCGCCGGCCGCGCCGGCGAAGGCCAAGTCGATCCGCACCGAGACGGTCTCGCCCTCGAAACAGCGGCGCACCGGCACATGTGCCGTCGCCTGGACCCGTTCCGGCTTGGCGCCCGGGCGGGCAGCGAGCACCAGCCACACCAGCGGACCGGCCGCCAGCGCGAACGCCCACGCGTTGCCGGCGGCCACACCCACGGCCAGCGCGCACGCGGCGACCGCCACCAGCCGGTACCCGCGTTCGGACAGGCGCCACCCGTCCGGACGCGCCGACGGGGCCTCGAATTCGTTGCCGCCCTGCGCCTCCCGGCCGAGCGCGCGCTGCACCAGGGGTGACGGCTGCGGCGGTCCGGGCTTCTCGCTCATGCGCGCGCGGCGGGTTGCGCCGGGTTGGGCGTGGTGCGCGGGGTCGGCACGGACTCGACGATCCCGGCGACGACGTCGTCGGTCGAGATGCGCCGCACCCACAGTTCCGGGCGCAGCGTGATGCGGTGGGCGAGCGCGGGCACCGCCACCGCCTTGACGTCCTCGGGCACCACGTAGTCGCGGTCGCGCAGGACCGCGTGCGCGCGGGCGAGCTGAACGAGCGCCAGACCGCCGCGCGGAGAAGCACCGACCTGGACCTGCGCGTGTGCGCGGGTCGCGTCGATGAGCGCGACGACGTAGCCGATCAGATCGTCGTCGACCTCGACGCGCTCGAGGCTCTCGCGCATCGCCAGCACCTGGCTCGCGTCCGACTTGGCGTCCAGCACCGCTTCGGGCGCCGCCCGGTCCAGTCGGCGCTTGAGCATCGCCGCCTCGTCCTGCACCGGCAGGTAGCCCATGCGCGTGCGCAGCAGGAACCGGTCGAGCTGTGCCTCGGGCAGCGAGTAAGTGCCCTCGTACTCGATCGGGTTGTCCGTGGCGATGACGATGAACGGCTTGGGCAGCGGGCGGGTGACGCCGTCGAGCGAGACCTGGCTCTCCGCCATCGCTTCGAGCAGCGCCGCCTGCGTCTTCGGCGGAGTGCGGTTGATCTCGTCGGCCAGCAGCAGCTGGGTGAAGACCGGTCCGGGACGGAAGACCATCTCCCCGCTCTTCTGGTCGTAGAACGGCGCTCCGGTCACGTCCGAGGGCAGCAGGTCCGGGGTGAACTGGATACGGGTGAACTCCAGCCCGAGGGCGGTGGCGAACGAGCGCGCCAGCAGGGTCTTGCCCAGCCCGGGCAGGTCCTCGATCAGCACGTGGCCGCCGGCCAGAACGCCCAGCATCACCAGCTCGAGCGGCCGGCGCTTGCCGACGACGGCGCGCTCCACCTCGTCGAGCACGGTCCGGGCCACGGCCCCGGCCTGTTGCGGCGTCAGTTCGTCGGTCATTCGCGTCCTCGTAGCTTCTTCGGATGCGGAGCCGGTCCCGGCCCCGCGGCAGGTGGAGAAAGTCGGTCAGAGCTGTTCGAGCCGGTCCACCAGCGCGATCAGCACGGCATCGGGCGGTGGGGCCCCGGCGTTGCTGCGCCGGTCCAGCGACTGATGCGGCGCGCGCGCGGCGGCGGGGAGCGGGGCGGGCCGGCTCGGGTCGATCCAGGGCCACAGCTCGGGGCCGATGAGCGCGGCGGCCTTCTCCGGCTCCGTCAGCAGGCTGATGCCGTGCCTCTCGGCCAGGCGGACGGCGTACAGGCGCTGGATCTCGGGTCGCGCGCCGTGCGCGAAGCCGGTGGCGGAGGCGCGGGCGGAGGAGACCAGCGCGGTCCAGCCGAGCATGCTCAGGTTGCGCCGCCGCACCATGCGCAACGGCTTGCGGTACTGGCCGTCGAGGATCTCGGCGCCGGCCACGTAGCAGAACACGGCGATGACGATGGCGGCCAGCGCGGCCAAGCCCACCGCGGCCGCCGCGCCGCCGCCGACCAGGACGAGGGCGATCTCGACGATCACGGCGAAGCCGGCGGCGCCCAGGATGAGCGTCCGGGAGGCGGGCATCTGATCCGGCTGCTCGTATCCGTCCGCGGACTTCGGGCGCGTCTTGCTGGATTCGGCCCTCTTCACCAGGCCACCGCCTTCGTCTGTGCCCTCGTGCCCATCGCGCACCGCACGACCCTGCTCACCGTGCTCCCGCCCGTCCGTGACCGTCTGCCGACTGGGCCGCGGCTGCCCGGGCCTCTCTGGCTGCCTGTGCGGTGGCAGCCTCGGCCGTGGCACGGGCCGCTGCCTCCTGCAGACGTGCTGTCACCTGCGCGAGGATCTCGTCCAAGGCGGCGCGCGCGTCGGCGAGCTTGCTCTCGCCCAACTCGTGCGTGGAGAAGCGCGCTTCGCGGAAAAGCTCGGCGAGGCGGCCCGGTGCCGCACCGCGGATCAAGCCGGTAACGGCCGCCCGCGCCAGCAGGTCGGCCGGGCTGTCCGAGTTCAGCAGGGTCACGCCCGCGGCGGACAGCGACTCCTCCATGGCCGCGTAGCAGGCGATGATCGCCGCCCTGGCCTCGCCTTCGAGCGCGCCCCGGCCCGCCAGCATCGCGCGCTCGAGATCGGCGTCGTCCACGATCTCCTGGGCCGGCAGGGCGAGCCCGTTGATCGGGGCGGCGATCGGCTTGCGCATCAGCCGCACGATGATGAAGACCGCGATGGCGATGGCCACGACCGCGACGAGGATGCCGAGAATGGCCAGGAACGGCCCGAGTTGGACGTTCTTGGGAGCGCGCGGAGTCTGGTTGGTCGGGATGTTCACAGTGGCGGTGGGCGCCGGGTGCGTGGCGGGGATGAGGGTGCAGGTGCCGCAACCCAGACCGCCGTCACCGGAGGAAACGGGCCGCGAGAGGTAGAAGCCCACTGGAAGGGCGACCGCCAGTACGGCGAACACCGCGAGCATGGCCCGGTTCAGCCGCTGCGCCGCCTCGGAGGCCTTGTCCGCGCCTTGACGTCGGATCAGAAGCTGGTAGGCCGCGGCGGCGGCGCCGGCGAAGGCCAGGAAGGCGAACAGCACCCACAGGTGCGACAGCGCCCCGACGGCATGGATCGTCGAGCCCTTCGCCGAGGCCAGCGAGATGGCGCCGATGGCCAGGAGCACGGTGATCCCGACCGCCAGCAGGGGCCGGGCTGCCCGTATCCAACCCTCTTGCCCGGCTGTGCCCTTTTCCACGTGCTCTATCCCCACGACGAACTCATCGCGCCCGACCCGCTCCCGGGCTTTACCGGTTGCCACCCTGCCACAGTGCGGCGGGGCCTGTCAGCAGGAAGCCGGGGGCAATCAGCCTCGCCCGCGTACCAGACCTGTTACAAACGGGACAGGGTGGTGGAGGCTTCGAGCAGTTCCGAGCGGATCAGTTTGAGTTCGGCGCGCAGATCCGTGGGTATCTCGCGGCACCGGACCGGCAGAGCGCGAACCGACTGGTAGAGGCTGAGCTGCGGCAGCGCGCCGGCCAGCTCCACGTGCCGGTCCATCAGCCGGGCCAGGCCGTGCCGGCGCATCCGGGCCAGCGCGTCGGCCAGCCTGAGCGCGAACAGCCATACCGCGAGCTGCCACAGCGGGATGAGGACCAGCCAGATCGCGATGTAGACGTGCGTGGCCGAGGCCTGGGTGATGGTGAGGTGTTTGAGTGCTCCGACCCTTTTGAGCAGCTTGGGCTCGAAATGGTGCTCGACCCGGGTCGGCAGCCAGTACAGGGCCAGCGAATACGTGCTCAGCATCAGCGGGATCGTGACGTATACGGCCCAGCGGACCCAGGTCCCCGGGGCCTGGAACCTGCGATTGAGCCGCATGAACGGCGCCGGCGCCAGGACCGAGCTGAGGTTGCCGATGGCGATCGGGGCCAGCGGCATCACGGCCAACTGCGGCAGCGCGCGGGGTATCCAGGCGTCGGTGTGTCCGAGCCAGGCGATCAGCGCCACCACTGAGGCCACGTAGACCAGCTCGCACAGCAGCAGCATCAGGTTGCGGACGCGCAGGATCCGGGCCGGGTCCTCGCCGGAACGCAGCAGCGCGGCCGACCACTCGGGCTCGGCCGCGAGCTGGTTGGTGAGCGACCCGTCCGCGATCGCGGTGAGTACGACGAGAACGACCACCGTCGTCGGATCGCCCTTGAGGTTCGGGTGCGTGAACAGCACGAGGTACGCCAGGAAGGCGTAACCGATGCCCCAACTGCAAAGCATGCCGTAAAACCAGTCCGGCCTGGTCCGTGCGATGCGAGCGAACTCGCCGAGCAGAGTCGGCCGGTTCGGAAGCAGTGTGTCCGCGACGACGGCCACGGCTTCGTCCACCGCGGCGGCGGCGACGTCGATTCCCGCGCCACCCGCGGAGATCACCGCAGCCGCGGCGGTTCCGACCGCTGCTTCCGCGCCGATCCCGGCCGCCACGCCCGCATCCAACTCGGCCACGCCGCCTCCGTCCGCGGCCTCGTGCTCGGCCATGTGCGTCCCTCCCCTTCGACCGCCGCCGCCTGACGGTTGGTCAGCCTATCCATCCGTCCCTGTATGGGACTAGTGCGCATCCGCCCCGACGTGCGGTCGTGGCCCGTCCGGTGCGCGTCGTGGCGTAGTTGCGCCACGGCAGGTTTCCGCCATGGTGTAGACCTCCCGCCGGGCTGCCCGGGCCGCCATGCTGGTCCGGTGCACGGGCGGCGACGGAGGGGCGCCGGTCGCGTTCGCACCTGTCCGGGGAATGCTCCCCGTGCGGGCAGGGGGGAACTGTGCGACGGGCCGGACCGTCTGCCGACGACCCCTCGGATGGGCGTCCGGCTCGTCGCGCCATGTCGGCCACCCGCGCCGCGCACCCCGGCACCGCTCGCGCTGCACCTTATGCGCTTAGGTTTGCGCCACCGGCCACGCTCTGCCCGACAGCCTGCGTCGCTCGCCTCTCAGGGTCGTCCGGCCCTCTGCGTCGTCACTCGTCTGAACTCATCTCCATCGAGTTGAGCTGGATCTCCACCCCGTTCGGGTCCTTCAACGTGGCCATCCGGCCGAACGGAGTGTCCGTAGGCGCGTTCACCAGCTGCGCGCCGCCGGCCTGCGCCGTGGCCGCGGCCTCGTCCACGTCGTCGACCAGGAAGTAAGGCCGCCAATAAGGCTTCTTCGACTCGTCGACCTGGAAGATCCCGGCCCTCGGCTGGCCTTCCACCTGCAGCGTCCAGTACGAGTCCGGCATCGACTCCATCGGCTCCACCGTGCACTCGAGCAGCGCCGCGTAGAAGTCGGCCGAGCTCTTGCCCTCCGCCGTCACCAGTTCCAGCCAGCCCATGCAGCCGGGCTCGCCCCAGATCTGGAAGCCCGGGAACGGCCCCGCCTCCCACAGGCCGAAGTGCCCCCCGGCCGGATCGGTGCCGTGCGCGAACCGGCCGTGACCCTCGGCATCGCTGGCGCCGACGATGATGCCGCCGCCGTTCGCCGTGATCCGCGAAACCGCCGCGTCCAGGTCCGTCACGGAGAAGTAGCCCGTCCAGGGCATGAGCGGCTCGCTCTCGGGCATCAGCCCGATGCCGGCGACCGCCTTGCCGTTCACCGTCTGCACGGCGTACTTGGTCGGATCGTTCGGGTCGGGCTCGCCGCTCCAGCCGAGCAGCCGCTGGTAGAACCGCAACGCCTCGGCCTGCCCCGACAGGAGCATGTCGAGCCAGCAGACGGCACCCTGCGGGTGGGGGAGAGTGGTGTCGGGCATGATCCTCAACTCCTTGGTCTCCGAGCGTGATCACTTGCGCGCTCATTGTGCCCACTGTGCCACGGCCCTCCGACAATTTCCGGGGACCAGGTCCAAGGAGGAGTTCAGCGGCCGCCTACCCCCGACGGCGATCCGCGGGGCTCGATGCGGCGTACGCCTCGACGACCCGCTCAGTCGTGCGGAATTCCTTCCACTTCGTGCTCGGCCTGGCCGAGCGCCTCGTCCAGTAGGCGCTTGATGTGGTCGCCGCGCAGCCGGTAGTACCGTGCCCGCCCCTCGGCGCGTTGGTAGACGAGGCCGGCCAGCCGCAGCTTGGCCAGATGCTGGCTGGCGGCGGTCGGAGTGCAGCGCGCGATCTCGGCCAGGGTGCTGACGCCGAACTCTCCGTCGCGCAGTGCCCACAGCAGGCGCAGCCGCGTCGGTTCGGCGAGCATGTCGAGGTAGCCGACCGCTGTCTGGACCAGTGTGTCGGGCAGGGCAGGTCCGAGCGCGGGTCTGTGATGAGGGGAGGAATGGTCGCCGGACGCTGCGGGATTGGCCATGACTCATCCTCCCACTTGCGAAAGTCCTGCAGGAACCAGCCCTCCGCATTATCTTCTCATATTCACGCTTGCGAAGATGTGGTGCTAGCCTGACGGCATGAACTCCGCCTTCGCGCTGATGCTCGCCGCCGCCGGCGTGGGTGCCGGGCACGCCGTCCTGCCCGACCACTGGCTGCCCCTGGCCGTCCACGGCCGGGCCCGCCGGGATCCGCTCGGCCGGGTGTTGCGACGTTCGCTGACCGCCGCCATCGCCCACGTTCTGCTCTCGCTGCTGCTCGGCGCGGTCGTGATCGTCGTCGGCCTGCGGCTGCGTTCGACCGTCGTGCGCGACGAGGACGTGCTCATCGGCGGCCTGCTGATCCTGACCGGGCTGATCCTCGCGGTGCTCGACCTCGCCGGGCGCGGTCATCGGCACCACGAACACGAACACGAACACGAACACGAACACGAACACGAACACGGGCATGGGCACGAGCACGGGCGTGGACATGGACACGATCACGGCCACCATGAGCACCATCACCATGAACGCGACGGCGGGCACTCAAGCGGTGGCCGGGCTCGCGCCGTTCTCGCCCTAGCCGTTCCGTTCGGAGCCGCCGCATCGCCGGATCTGACGATCCTTCCGGTGTTCCTCGCCGCGGGTGCGCTGGGCGGTGCGGCCGGATTGGGATCGCTGATCGCCTTCGCCTGCGCGACCGTGTTCACCATCGTCGGGCTCACTGTCGCCGCATCCTTCGGCGCGGCTCGACTGACGGCCCCTTGGATCGAGCGCCGGGCGAACCTGCTGACGGCACTCGCGCTGCTGGCCGTCGGCGGGCTCGTGGCCTTCGGCCTGATTTGAAGCGCCTGCGCTAGTCGATGTACTCGCTGCGGCGTTCCAGGAGGACCACGTCCCGCCAGCCGCGGTCGCCGTGCTTGCCGAGCTTCTCGTGGACGCCCACCTGTCGGAAGCCCGCGCGCATATGTAAGGCCAGGGACGCGGTGTTCTCGGGGAAGATCCCGGCGCGCAGTGTCCAGACGCCGGCCTGCTCGGTCGAGGCGATGAGTTGGTCCAGCAGCGCCTTGCCGACGCCGGAGCCGCGCGCTTCGGAGGCGACGTAGACCGACAACTCGACGACGCCTGCGTAGACCGGACGCGCGGAAACCGCGGAAACCGCCGCCCAGCCGAGCACCCGCCCTGCCTCGTCGAGCGCGACGAAGCGGTGCTCGGCGAGCTTTCCCGCGCTGAATTCCGGCCAATCCGGTGCAGACCGCTGGAATGAGGCGTCGCCGGTGTCCAAGCCTGACTGATAGACCGTCAATACGCCCGCAGCGTGCTCGTCGCGCATCGGGACTATCCGCATAGCTGAACCCTAGTGCACCCCGGCGGACGAACTCCGCGGGTCGATCAGCCAAAATGAGAGAGTGCCGATCTTGTCGCAGGCCGGGGATCTCGCCCCGGCGAGCCCTTATGTGGATCTTGACCGCGAGGCGTGGAGCCGGTTGCGCGAGCGTACCCCGCTGCCGCTGACCGCCGAGGAGGTCGAGGGGTTGCGCGGACTCGGCGACGAGATCGACCTCGACGAAGTGCGCGAGATGTACCTGCCGATCTCGCGGCTGCTCAATCTGTACGTGGGAGCCGTCCACAACCTGCGCGGTGCCGTCGAGACCTTCCTCGGCGACACGCCCGCGCACGGCCGGGGTCGCTCGACCCCCTTCGTCATCGGCGTCGCCGGAAGTGTCGCCGTCGGCAAGTCGACCACGGCGCGTCTGCTCAGGGCCCTGCTGGCGCGCTGGCCCGAGCACCCGCGAGTGGAACTCGTGACGACCGACGGCTTCCTGCTCCCGAACGCCGAACTCGGACGGCGCGGCCTGATGGGGCGCAAGGGCTTCCCGGAGTCCTACGACCGCCGCGCGCTGACCCGCTTCGTCGCCGACATCAAGGCGGGCAAGGACGAGGTATGCGCGCCGGTCTACTCGCACCTCGTCTACGACATCGTGCCCGGAGAGCAGGCGATCGTGCACCGGCCGGACATCCTCATCGTCGAGGGGCTCAACGTGCTGCAGCCCGCCTTGCCCGGCCAGGACGGTCGCACGCGGATGGCGCTGGCCGACTACTTCGACTTCAGCATCTACGTGGACGCACGCGAGTCCGACATCGAACAGTGGTACCTGGAGCGCTTCCGCAAGCTACGGGAGACCGCGTTCACGGATCCGAGTTCGTATTTCCGGCGGTTCACGCAGCTGCCGGAAGCGGAGACGATGGACTTCGCCCGCGGCGTGTGGGCC
Organism: Actinospica robiniae DSM 44927; assembly: GCF_000504285.1. NCBI lineage: Bacteria > Bacillati > Actinomycetota > Actinomycetes > Catenulisporales > Actinospicaceae > Actinospica > Actinospica robiniae. Next base: position 7,870,898 of record NZ_KI632511.1, read on the forward strand.
GGGATCAACCGGCTGAACCTGGTGGAGAACGTGTTGCCCACGCGGGGCCGAGCCACCCTGGTGCTGCGTAAAGGCCCTGACCACAGGATCGAACGGGTCCGGATGCGCAAGCTCTGAGCAGCCAGGACATGACCGCGCCCGCCCCTGTCCTGTTGTGCGGACATCGGGGCGGGCGCGGGAGGATCAGGCGCCGGTCGCGTTGGCGTCCACGATGTTGTTGATGATCTGGCTGTCCACGGTGCTCAGGCTCGGCGCCTTGCTGGACTTGTCGACGCCGATGTCGATGATGGCCATGTAGCCCGGCAGATCGGGGTCGGGCAGCGCGATGAGCTGGACCGTGCCGCTGGGGCCGGAGTAGTCCGGGACCACGCTCCAGGTGATCTGGTAGCCGGTGCGGCCGGCGACCGAGATCGCGCCTTCGTTGACCACCGAGTGCGAGGAGAGCGTGCCGTAGTTGCCCTTCGCGAACTGGGCCATGTTCGAGGTGGCCACGGTCTTCGCGTCCGTGCCCTGGGCGGTGGTGAGGTTCACGCCGCCGCTCGTGCACGTCGACGCGGACGACGAGCTCGACCCGTTCTGCTGAGCGAGCGCGCTCGGGCACGTGTAGGTGCCGGTGGCCAGCGCGGGCCAGGAGCCTTCTCCGCTGGTCGAGCCGGAGTTGCCGGTCCAGCCGGTGGGCACCGGGATCGTCAGGCCGTTGATCGGGTCGGAGACCGTGGACCCGGAGCCGCCGGTGACCGTGGGCGCCGGGGACGGAGTCGATCCGAGCCCGCCGGACCCGTTGCCTCCGCCGTTTCCGTTGCCGTTCCCGCCTCCGTTGCCGCCGCCCAGGCCGCCGAGGCCGTTGCCGCCCTGGTTGGTGGTCGACTGGACGTCAGGCTGCGCGGCCGTGGTGGTCGGATTGCCGTTGTGCAGGCCGAAGTACAGGCCCAGACCGGCCGCCGCGAGGACCACCACCGTGGCCGAGGCGATCAGAGTCTTGGTACGCGGGCTGCGGCGCGGAGGCTGTGCGCCGAAGGTGCCGCCCCCCAGCGGCCGCACCATCGCGCTCCACCCGCCGCCGTCCCACCAGCGCTCGACCGGCGCTCCGTCCGGGCCGGTCTCCCCTGTGGAGTACCAGCCGGGTGGGACGGCGGGCTGGGGAGAGTCTTGCGGTATCGACATGAAAGGAGGATATCCGCGCGGTGTGAGGCTCTGACCGGCCAGCGGCTAAGAATTGTCCGAACAACGCCTGTGCGGTTCTCAGGCTCAGCGGCTCTTTCTCATACTCGCGCCGAGTGGGCGCTGAGCCGGGATGCGAGTGGTGGCATGGCATGTGACGCCTGGTGCCACCGCGGTCGTTCCGGCCGGCCGGCGTGCCTGGGCGCAGCAGCGGACGGTGCCGTATTGACCCGGATGCGGTGACGCTTTCAGGTGACGGCGGTGCGTCGCCGTCGTCGCGGCGGCACGGTCAGTCGAGCACCGTGAATCGGTCGCCGACGGTGAGCGGTCCGACCGTGTCGGGGATCAGGTTCATCCCGAACAGCACCAGTTTCTCGTGACGACGATGCTTACGGAGCGCACGGAGCGGCTGCTGACCGGCGAGAACACCGCGCTCCGGGTCGACCGTCGTCATGATGCACCGATCGCAGGGCTTGACGACGCGAAACCGCTGGCCGCCGATCTGCACACGCTTCCAGTCGTCCTCGGCCCAGGCCTTGGTTCCCTCGATCACCACGTTCGGCCGGAACCGGGTCATCGGCACGGCTTCACCGCCCATGTCCGTGATCGCGACGTTGAGAGCGTCGAGCGAGCCGCTCGTGGCGAGCAGCAGCGGGTAGCCGTCGGCGAACGAGACCCGGTCGTCGCTCCGGCCGTAGTCCGGATTGACGGCTCGGACCGACGTGTCGTCCATGTGGGCGAGCCGACTGGGTACGTCGAGGGCCTGGCTGAGCCATTCGTCCGCCTCGTCGCCGGCCCACGCGGCTGCTCCGCGGAACCTCCAGACCGAGACCTCGGCCGACGCCGCGCCCTCGGATCGCCGCGGAGACACGACGGTCAGATCCGGCTGGCCGGGTGCGGAGAGCAGGAGCCGCCCGTCCGGGCCGTACGCCGTGCGGACCAAGGCCATCCGAGGCAGTTCACGCTGAGTACGGAGCATTCCGTCGGGATCGGTGACAAGCCAGCGGCGATCGCCCGCCAGGCCCCAGGGCTCCACGGTGGCCGTGTCGGTCTCCACCCGGCGGCAGGACTTCACGGGGTAAACGAAGATCGACGAAAGTCTTGCCTCCACGCCCTGAGGGTACCTGGCCCGGATGGAGCAGGGAGTACGCCGGCCGGGTGAAGCACGACGAATCGGACGTTCTGCCGAGGTAATCCGGATCGGAGAAGCGCTCCGGAAGCGGGCTGCCTAGGGCGCGTTGGAGAAGTAGCGTCGCGGCCCCGGCGATACTTCTCCAACGCGCCCTAGTGTTGTCGGCATGGATATGACAGTTTCGACGTGCTTCGTTCTCGTGCACGACCCCGATAGCGCGCTGGGCTTCTACCGCGACGCCCTCGGCCTGGAACTGCGCAACGACGTCGCCCGGGACAAATTCCGCTGGATCACGGTCGGCGCGCCCAAGCAGCCGGATGTCTCGATCGTGCTGACGAACTATCTCAACGGCTCGCCCGCCGACCACGACGCCCTCGCCGCGCTCGCGGCCAAGGGCGCGCTCAACGGCGTCTACTTCCGCACGGACGACCTCGACACCGCGTTCAAGAAGGTGAGTGAAGCCGGCGCGGAGATCGTGCAGGAGCCGTCCGAGCAGCCCTGGGGTACTCGCGACTTCGCCGTGCGCGACCCGGCCGGCAACCTCGTGCGCGTCGACCAGCCGCCGGCCGCGCAGTAGCCAGAGCGATGCCGCCGGGTGAGCCGAATCGAGAAGCCCGCGGACTCGACATACCCGGCCAGGTTCGACGCTCAGGCTTAGCCGGCGAGCGCCAGCACCAGAGGCAGCACCGCCGGAGCGCCGCCCTGGCGTAGGAGGCGGGCGGCGACGGTCATGGTCCAGCCCGAGTCGACGAGATCGTCGACGAGCAGCACGGGGCCGGGACAATCGGCGAGACGCTCGCGCAGCTGTGGACCGAGAGCGAAGGCCTCGTACACGGATCGCAGCCGCCAGGCGCTGTTGGTCGGCCCGGTGTGGCCGTCGTCGCGCACCCGCTCCACGTTTCCGGCGATGGGGAGCCGGCCGATCTCCGAGATCCCCTCGGCCAGCGAGGCGACCAGCCGGGGCCGGGCGCGTGAGGTGATCGTGACGATACCCACGGGCCGGCCGGCGCCGCTCCACGGGCCGCCCGGTGCGTCGTTCGCCGCCCACTCCTTGAGCACGTTGACCATCGCGCCGAGCAGCTGCGGCCGCACGGGCTGGTCGCCCACGCCGGGCCCGAGCAAGTCCCGCAGCGCCGAGCCCCAGCCGAGATCCGTGAGCCGGGCCAGCGCCCGACCCTCGGCAGCCTGCTCTCCGGCCGGGATCTTCCCCTTGAGCTCCACGCCCACTGCCGGCATGCCGCTCGGCCACTGGCGCCGCGCATCGAGGGCGACCCATGCCCGCTTCGCATGGCTGCCCGCGGCGTCGACCACACTCGACTGCACGGTCGCGTCCCGCCGTACGCCGGTGCAGTTGTCGCAGCGCCCGCACGGGGTCGCCTCTGGATCGTCGAGTTGGCGCCGCAAGAACTCCATCCGGCAGCTGCTCGTCGAGGAGTACTCGAGCATGGCCTGCTGCTCCGCCTCACGGGCTGCCGTGATGCGGGCGTACCGTTCGGCGTCGTACTGCCAGGGCTGCCCGGTCGAGACCCAGCCGCCTTGCACCCGCCGCACCGCGCCGTCCGCATCCAGGACCTTCAGCAGCAGCTCCAACCGTGAGCGCTTGAGATCCACCATCGGTTCGAGCGCCATGGTGGAAAGCGGCTTGGCCGCGCCGCCGAGGACGTCGAGCACGCGCTCCACCGTCGCCCGCGGCGGGAAGGCGAGCGAGGCGAAGTAGCGCCAGATCTCCCTGTCCTCGACGCCTGGGAGCAGCACCACCTCGGCCCGTTCCACGCCGCGCCCGGCTCGCCCGACCTGCTGGTAGTAGGAGATCGGCGACGAGGGCGCGCCCAGGTGCACGACGAATCCGAGGTCTGGCTTGTCGAAGCCCATGCCCAGCGCCGAGGTGGCGACCAGGGCCTTGATTTTGTTGTCGAGCAGGTCCTGCTCGCCCGCCCGCCGCTCCTCATCCTCGGTGCGGCCGGTGTACGAGGACACCTCGTATCCGCGGGAGCGTAAGAAGTCCGCCGTCTCCGCCGCCGCGGCAACCGTCAAGGTGTAGATGATCCCGGAGCCGGGCAGCTCGGGCAGATGCTCGGCCAGCCAGGCCAGCCTGCTCGCGCTGTCCGGCAGCGAGAGCACCGACAGATGCAGCGACTCCCGATTGAGCGGCCCGCGCAGCACCAGAGCCTTCTCGCTGCCGGTGCCGAGTTGCTCGGCCACATCCTCGGTGACCCGAGCATTCGCCGTGGCCGTCGTCGCCAGGACCGGAAGATCCGGCGCCAACGAGGCGATCAGCTCGCGCAGCCGCCGGTAGTCCGGCCGGAAGTCGTGGCCCCAGTCGCTCACCGAGTGTGCCTCGTCGACGACCAGCAGCCCGGTCTCGGCCGCCAGCTTCGGCAACACCGTGTCGCGGAACTGGGGATTGTTCAGCCGCTCCGGCGAGATCAGCAGCAGATCGACCTCGCCGGTGCGGATGGCCGCCTCGATCTGCTCCCACTCGGTCAGGTTGGCCGAGTTGATGGTGGCGGCGTGCAGCCCCGCCCGGGCCGCGGCCTCGATCTGGTTGCGCATCAGGGCGAGCAGCGGCGAGACGATCACGGTGGGCCCGGCGCCGCGCGCCCGGAGCAGTGCCGTGCTCACGAAGTAGACCGCCGACTTGCCCCAGCCGGTGCGCTGCACGACGAGGCAATGGCGGCGGTCGGCCACCAGGGCCTCGATCGCCTGCCACTGATCCTCACGCAGCCGCGCCTCGGCCCCGGCGAGTGCCCGCAGCACTTGCTCGGCCTCGGCGCGCAGCGCCACCCGATCCATCAACTGAGCCATGAGTCCATCTTGGCCTACCCCACTGACAAATGGGCCCGGACCTGGGATTTCCAGCCAGTCGGTGGATTCATATGACTTCAGGGAGTGCGCGCGGCCTCACTCTTTCGCACCTTTAGCGGGGCAGAACGCTGACGCCCAGCGCGATCAGCAGGCCGACCTTGGCGACCTCGAGCGCGATATAGACGAGGTGCTGGTGGGACCGTGGCAGATCCTCACCGGCCAGCACCCGGTCGGAGCGCCGATCGAGTGCGGGCCGAACCGCGGCGAGCTGGACGGCCAGCAAGGCCGCGACGCACGCCGTGAGCGTGGCCGGACCGGTCGTGGCGTGCCCGGCGAAAGCAGAGACGACCACGACGAGGGCGAATACGACCTCGACCAGGTTGAGCGCGCGGAAGACCAGTCGGCCGATGCCGAGCCCGATGGGAATCGTCACGCCGGGAGCGCGGAACTTCACCGGCGCCTCGATGAACGAGATCGCCAGCACCATGCCCAGCCATACGAAAACCACAGCGGTGACCGTGGCAGCGGCGGTCGAATGCATGAGGTCATGTCCTGTTCTTGTTGCTGTGGCGATACCCCGTGTTACTTGCCGCCGTGCCGGCGGCGGGAGCGATTCCGGCGGCCGACGGTTTGCGCTCGACGCCCGGGGCAGTCCTCCGGGCAAGCCGGACGACGCACGCGTCAGGCTCGGCGAAAGGCTCCAGCCCGACGGCGGTGATAGGCGCGCCCATCTGATCGAGAGCGCCCTGCATCAACCCGAGGTGCACCGGGCAGACGACGCCGCCGAACTCCTCAGCCAGCTCCAGGAACGGGCAATGACGCAGGCGAAGCGACTTGTCCGGCGCCTCAGCGTCGGGCTCGGGCGAGAAATCGAGATCCGCCAGAAGGCCCGTCAGGCGCCCGACCGCTTCGTCGGCCGAGGGCGGTCGCTGGAAGGGCTGAGGCGACGAGGCCAGATGCCGGCCCCACGCCTGCCCCGCCTCCCGGGCGTCATCGGCCGCACTCGCCCCGTCGGCGGCGAGCCGACTGAGCAGGATCCGGGACAGGAACAGGTAGTCGCGCCCGCCGGCACGGTTCATTCCAGGCCGCGGCGCATACACCGATCGCGGGCGTCCCGGCCCGTCGGGCTCCGTCAGCGTCCGTACGACGATGCCTTCTGCAACCAGACCGTCGAGGTGGAACCGCGCAGTGTTGGCGTGGACGCCCAGGCGGTGCGCGACGTCGATGACGCCCAACGGTTCGTCGGCCGACCGTAGTGCGCCCAGCACTTGAGCGCGCCTCGTGGGGCTGCTGCTGTCGTGTGCGGCTGTTGCCCGTGTCATCTCCGCTTCCGCCTCCACCCCACATCGCGTGAGTTTTTACATATCCTACATGTAATAATCGGGAATCCGTCGGGGCGCTCGGAGAAGGAGACGTGACATGGAGCCGATCGAGGTCGAGAACGAGGCAGTCGAGAACCAGGCAGTCGTCGACGCGACGAAGCTGCCGCCTCGTGAGCGGCATCAGCGGATCTTCGCGCGCTTCGCCGAACTGGCGGTGGGGGAGTCGTTCATCCTGTCCAACAGCCACGATCCCAAGCCGCTGCACCGCGAGTTCGACGCGGCCCACCCCGGCGCATTCACCTGGGACTACGTCGAATCCGGCCCTGAGCGGTGGCAGGTGCGCATCGGCCGGGTAGCGCAGTCGGAAACCGAGCCGGCGACCGCCGCCCCGATCCCGAAGCTGCTGTGCGACGCGCGAGCGATGGCCGAAGAACTCGGCAACCTTTCGGCCGGAGCCGTCTGGAAGCTGGCCGAATCCGACCGCCAACTCGACGCCAACCTCGTCCACCTGCCTGCCGGCCGCCGCGTCGACGCGCATGCCGAGGCCGCGCTCGACGTTCTGCTGGTCGTCGTGTCCGGTGGCGGGGAACTCGAGTCCGGGGAAGGGGAGAAGCTGGCGCTCACTGAGGGGCGCGTGCTCTGGCTCCCGCACGGCTCGCGACGCAGTCTGAGTGCCGGCGACGACGGGCTGCTTTATCTGACCGTGCATCGGCGGCGGCCCGGGATGAGTATCCAGCTGATCGAACGCTGAGACTCCGGCCACAGCCGGTCCGCAGTCCGCCTCACGTGTGCGAATCGCGCGGCCGGGCGATCGAGCCCTGACAGTGGATGGAGAGTTCTTACCCAGTGCCGAAAATTCATACTGCGAAACGGGGAACTCGCTGGCTGTCACGCACGTTTACCGTTCGTGATCATCTGGTTCGTGTCCCTGCCCGCGTTGGTCGTGCTGCTGGTGCTGCTCGCCATCGCGGATCAGCTGCTGCTCGCACTCGGCAAGGCCGGTCTGGTGCCGTGGCGGCGGGCGCGCGGGGAACGGCCGGTGTCCGCCACCGGGTTCGAGGTGCTGCACGCGAACCTGGCGCCTGGGAAGGCGCAGGAGTTGAAGCAGCGCCAGACCTCGTTGGTGCTGCGCGAAGACGAGGAATCCGGAGCACCGCCCTCGCGCGCGGTGGACCTCGACTCGGGCCGAATAGTGATGCGCCGCGCGGAAGACCCAGCGGGGTGACCTTCGCGCGGCGCAGAAGAGAGTGCGTGGCGTAGCGCTGGACACGCATGGCGGTCGAGCGCGTGCGTCGCGGCGCGAGTACGCGGCGTGGCATCGCGCACGCGGCAAAGAACACAGCGCTAACTACAGCATTGAACACACTGCAGTGGCATTGATCACAGCGGCAGTGGCCGCAGTGACAGCGACCGTGGCGGCAGTGAAATAGACAGTGAAGAGAGACACGATCCGCCGGGCCGTTCCGGCGATCGCGTCAGACCGGTGGCTTCGCTACTCGCGTGGTTCGACCGGTGTACCGAGGTCATCGAGTACTTCGGCGTTCGGGAGTAGGGCGAGAGCCGCTCCCGGAAGCCACAGCTTCGATCCGCGGACGCCTGAGCCGATCACGACGCGTGGCGCCGCGGTGACGGCTCGGTCGACCAGGATCGGCCAGTCCGCGGGCAGGCCGATCGGGGTGATTCCCCCGTACTCCATGCCGGTCAGGCCCACAGCCTCGTCCATCGGCGCGAACGACACCTTCCGCACGCCCAGATGCCGGCGTGCCAGGCCGTTGACGTCCGCGCGGGTGGTGGCGAGGACCATGCAGGCTGCGTAAACGGTCTCGCCGGCCCTTTTGCCCGCGAGCACCACGCAGTTCGCCGACTCCTCGATGCCCACGCCGTACTCCGCGCAGAACGCCGCCGTGTCCGCGAGGGCCGGGTCGATCGCGGCGACCTCGACGGTCGCCGGGTCGAGCACGTCGGCGAGTTCTTCCAGCGCCTTGGCGGTGGACGGGGCGAGCAGATCGGGCCGGGAGTGCGCCGGGACGAGGGGAAGATTCGGAGCCATGGCTCACAGCTTGCCATGCCTTTGCCCTCGGCGTGATGGGATGGGGCGCGAGTCCAGCGGGATTTCCGTGACTCGGGAGCGCCCCGACGCATCTGAGTTTTCAGACAGGAATCCGTGCGAGAAGGATGAAGAGGTGCCGCAGGTGGTCGGATTAGTCGACACGGAGTTGGCCGAGGCCGCGCGCTCGGGAGACGCGGACGCGCTGGACGCGCTGGTGGCCGAATGCCTGCCGCTGGTCTACTCGATAGTGCGCCGCTCGTTGCGAGCGAGTTCCGACGTCGACGACGTGGTCCAAGACGTCATGCTCAACGTCGTGCGCGGCCTCGGCTCGCTGCGCGACCCGGAGCGGTTGCGGGCGTGGCTCGCGGCCGTCACGGTCAACCAGATCCGCGTGTATCTGCGGTCCGGACGCACCGGATCGTTCGCCGTCGCGGACCGGTTCGAGCCCTTCGACCAACCGGACCCCGGCAGCGAGTTCGTCGGCCATTCCCTGCTTCAGCTCGACCTGTCCGACCAGCGCCGGGAGACCGCGCGTGCGGCGAACTGGCTGGATCCGGAGCACCGCGACCTGCTCGGGTTGTGGTGGCTCGAGGCATCCGGACATCTCAGCCGGGCTGAGTTGATCGCCGCGCTCGGGCTGGACCCGCACCTCGTCACAGTGCGGGTGGCGCGGATGAAGGAGCAGCTCGACAGCTGCCGCCAGATACTGCGCGCTTTCGACTCCGGGTGCGTCGACCTGATGGAACTCGCGGCGGATTGGCGCGGCGAGACGTCGTCGGTGTGGCGCAAGCGCTTCATCCGGCACGTGCGAGCCTGCCATCGCTGCGTGTCCGCGACGGATGGTCTGATCGCCCCGGAGCGATTGCTCGCCGGACTTCCGCTGCTGCCACTGCCTCTCGCGTATCTCGGCCCTGCGCAAGGAGGCGCGGGTATCGCGGGCGCGGGCTACGGCACCGGACATTCGGGCGGTGGTTACGGGGCTGGGCATGCGGGTTCAGGCTACGGGACGTCGCACGGGGCCGGCTTCGGGGTGCCGAACGGGGGTTCGGGCTACGGGACCGGCTATGAGACGACCGGCAGTGGCGGGCACTTAGCCGGGAGCTCGAGCGCTGGCGGCGGTGGGAGCGGCTCCGGTCCCGATACGGCGACGGTGCACCTTGAACACAGCCGCCATAGTGCGCGGCATCGCGCCGGTTCGCACGGCGGGGCTGCGGGAGGTTCGTCGGGTAAGACCGGCGTCGCCTCACTGTTCGGCAAGCCGCTTGGTGTCGCCGCGGCGGTGTTGTCGGTACTCGGTGTCGCGGCAGCGGTCGTCTTCGTCGCTCGACCCGCCACGACGACGTCGGCGGTCCAATCGCAGTCCACCAGCCAGTCCGCGCCGGTGTCGACCGCGCTCGCTTCGGTGGGCTCCGTGGTCGTCCCATCTACGCAGGCTTCGCAGAGTTCCGCCGCAGCTTCGCCGTCACCGACGCACGCGGCCAGCCACAGCGCGTCGGCCTCCGCCCACGCGACGCACCCGGCGGCGCCGGTGACGTCGACGACGAGCTCCGGCTCAAGTGGGAGCCAGAGCCCTGCGGAGCAGGTGCTCGCGGTGATCAACGCGGCACGCAAATCGGCAGGGCTCCCGGCGTACACGATGAGCTCGGGCCTGATCAAGAGCGCGACCGCGCATAACAACCTGATGGCCGACGGCTGCGGACTCTCGCACCAATGCTCGGGCGAGCCCGCGATCGGCGACCGGGTGACGGCAGCCGGCGTGCACTGGACGGCGTGCGGCGAGAACATCGGCGAGGGCGGCCCCGAACCGGACACGCAGGCCGGGATGGCGAAGATGGCGGTGGGTCTCACGAACGACATGCTCGCCGAGAAGCCGCCGAACGACGGGCACCGGCTCAATATTCTGAGTTCGAGCTTTACGGAAGTCGGCATCGTGGTCTCGATCGACTCGTCCGGGACGGTCTGGATGACGCAGGACTTCGCGAACTGAGGTGTGAGATCTGCGAGAGCTACAGATGCGGCTGGAGATTGTGCCTGGACGGGGGTAAGTCCGGGCTAGTGCCGGGCTGCCCGCGGATGGCCTGGAGAAAAGGCGATGCGTCCGGGTCAGGGGCGGCCTAAGTAGAGCGTGATAGCGGGCAGCGTCGGGGCCAGGTGGTGGTGGGTGTCACCACCACCTGGTTCGGTCGAGCGGACGTCACCACGATTTGGTTCGGCCGGGTGGATCCCACCATCACCTGGTTCGGACAGGTGGGCACCATCGCTACCTGATTCGGTCGGGTGAGTTTCACCGCGACTTCGTTCGGCCAGAACGGGTGTCACCACGAATTGGTTCAGTCACGGTGAGCGCCGCCACTCCGGGCTGCGGCTGGCACGTCGCCGCCTGCCCGTCGTGTGCCGAGCGCTGCGAGCCTTGGGGTTGCTTGCTGCGGCTTAGGACTTGAGCGATGCCCGCAGTTCCTTGGCGTCGCTCCGCGCCTTGACCAGGTCCTGATGCGCGGACTTCACCGCGCTCTTCACCGGCTGGAGTGCGTTGCGGATCGCGGTCTCGTCCGGGCCGGGCTGGATGGCGAGTTCGGTGTCGACCTCGTTCGCTATCGCTGCTTGGGCCGCGGTCACTTGCGTCTGGAGGTCGGCGAGCTCGGATTGCTGCGTCGGCGTGGCTCCGCCGGACTGCTTGTTCGCTAGGTCGGACAGGGCCGTGTAGGCCTTCTGCAGCGTCGCTGCGGCGTCCGACTCGGCGGCGAGTGCGTCGGTCAGACGGGTTTGGGGCGCCATCAACACGTAGACGCGGTAATCGTCGACCATGACCGTCTCGTCGGCGCGGACGGCTGCGGCCGTGGACTCCGCGGACATCTTCGAGGACAGGGTGGTCAGGCCGGACAGGTCGGCGTTGATCTGCTTGTTGAGAGCCGACCTCTCGTCGGACGTCAGGTATTTCGAGTCGCTCACGGCGAGCGAGAGCGCGTGTAGCGTCGCGAGCCGGCCTTGGATGCGGGCGTTCGCGATGGCTTTGACGGCGGTGAGGCGGGCCGAGCCGCCGGTCGAGGGGGCGGACGACGAGGTGCCGGTCGGGGTGGAGGACGCGGCGGATGCGGCGGAGGCGTACGCGGCGCCGGCGGGGGCGAGCAGAAGCGCGGCGCCGGTGGTGATGGCTCCGATGCGGAGTGCTGACTTCATGATGGAGGGCCACCTTTCGAGGGGCGGTCGAGGGCTAAAGGACGATGCCGTGAGGATCTGAGGGGTCGGGCGTCGCGGAGGAATGGCGACGGTGCGGTGTGGTCGGGGCAACTCGGCGGGCGGCGGTTAGTCGCCGTCGGAGGGCTGGGCGGTCGCTTGGGCGAGATCCGTGTCGGCGGCGCCGAGTTGCTGGTCGACGGAGTTGAGCTCCGAGTCGACGGCGGCGGCACCGGTGGGCGTGCCGGGCGGGACGCCGTCTGCGCCCGCATCCGCACCGGGTTGGGCGCCGGTGTTGGCTGCGGGGGTGGCCGTCGGCTTTGCGGCGTTCGCGCCGGATATGCCTGCGCCTCCGTGGTTTCCGGCTCCGCATCCGGCTAGCGCCAGTACGCACAGGACGGCGCTTGCTACGGCTGCGCCGATCGTCTTTCGCATGGGTTGCCTCGCCTCTTGGCTCTCGGCTTTCGACTCTCGCGTCATCTCCGTTGCTTCGGAGTTCGGCGGAGTCGGTCGTCTCGGGTCGGATTCTGCTGACACGGTGACGATTGCAGGGCGGGCGTAAGGGGCCGATAAGCGCGGACGGACGGAGCGGTGGGAGACGAGTGGGCGGAGCGAGCCCGTCGCAGTTACGCGGAAGCCGGCGGGGAAGCCGGCGGCGAGGCGGGCGCGGAACCGGGTGGGGAGGCGGTGAGGGCGGCGCGGGCCGCGCGCAGCTCCTGTTCGGCCTCTGCGACCCACAGCGCGCTCAGGCCCGCCTCCCTCGCCCTCTGCGCCGCCTCCTGCGCCAGTTCCACGGCTCGTGCGTACGCTCCCCGTGCCCGCTCGGCGGACGCGAGGGCGGTGAGGCTGCTGGGGATCAGCCTTTCGTCTCCGCCGCTTTCGAGGATGGCGTGAGAGAGGCCGAGGTGGTGCAGTGCGCGCTCCGGCCTCGTATCGGCCACGAGGAAGTACAGGCCCAGACGACGCTGTATCTCCGATTCCGTGTACGCGTCTCGGCCGCTTCTCAGCTCCGGGATGAGGGCTTCGGCTCGCCGGTAGTACGGCATCGCCTCGTTCCAGTCTCCGCGGGTGACTTGCTCGACCAGGCCGATTCCGAGGAGCGCGGCGGCTGCGCATGCTCTATCTGCTACCGCTTCCGCGAGCGCCAGGGCACTGCGGAACAGGGCTTCCTCCTCGGCTGCCGCGGCGTCTTCCGGCGGTCGGTGGCGTCGCAGGACACTTTGATAGTGGCGGATCAGGCCGAGTTGGACTCTCGCCCTCGCTACCGCGGCGTGCTTTCTTTGGCGTTGCGCGGTTTGCTCTGCCGCGCGGGCGGCCTGCTCCGCTTGCTCGAATGATCCGGTGCGGAAGGCGGCCTCGAGCAGGAGTTCGTTGTGTTCGGGGTCTGGCATGGGGCTTGTGGTCGCCTCGCCTATCTGTCCCAGTCGTCTCGCGCGCCCTGTACCGGGGTCGTCCAGTCCCAGCGGATGCCGAGGAGGCAGGGGCCCGCGGCCAACGCCACGGCCAGCACGGAGCCGGCGGCGTCGGGCTTCAGCAGGCGCTCTTGCGGGCGCGATCCGGCTGTGGTGCTGCGGAAGGAGTGGCAGGAGGCGGGCAGTGCGGAGGGGTCGAATCTGACTTCGAGGACGTATTCGCGGACGGGGACGTGCAGCGTGGACTGCAGTACCGTCGAGCTGGGCCTCGGGTCGCGGTGGTCCAGGGTGTACTCGACGATGATCGATTCGCCTCGCGTCAGCTTGCGGTCGAACAGTACCTCCGCCACCAGCAGGCCGGCCGCTTCGGATTCGACGACGGCGCCGATGCGCAGGGGGTCGCACGTCTCTATCTTCGGCGGCGGCCCGGGCTCGTCCCTTCGGAACACCGTCACCCAGCGGTCGGGGCCGTCGACGTCGGCGCGGAGCAGCTGCCGGCTGTGCATGCTTCGTTCTCTGCCCTGCTCGTCCAACTCCAGCCGGCAGTGCGTGCTCAGCCGGGTCAGGCTCTGGTCCCAGCGGGTGTCCACCTGACTCAGGGCACTGCTGATGTCCAGCTGGCCCGACCAGGTCGCGCCGAGGCCGGGGCCGTCCTGGGGGGCGCTGCGCCGGCCGCGCGGGCGGGGCGGGCCGACGAGGGCGGCGAGGGATTCCGGGCGCACGCCGAGCACTTCCTCCAGCGCGGACAGGACGGCGAGCGAGCCGGCGCGCTCCGGGCGGTATCTGCCGGACTGCCAGGAACTGAGCGTGGGCACCGAGATCACGGCGCCGCGGCGGCGCAGCCGGTCCTGGATCCGGTCCAGGCTCAGGCCGCTGTTGGCCACGGCCGCGCGCAGCGCCTCGTGGAACGGACCGGTTCGCAGAAGTCTGTCGAGCTCCCGCTCGCGGGCGCCGCCCGCGGCGAACGGCGGATCCTCGCCCCGATCGGCGGCGTACCCGAGGACGTGCATCGCGACGTCGGTCCCTTCTCGAGCGTCCGAGCGGCTTGCCGTGCAACTTACCGGCGGGTCACCCCGTGTCTGGGAGAGGTTTCCTCAGCTGTTCTCGCAATCGTGACCTTTCGTTGATCTTCCCGTTCGTCACAGTCTCCGAAACCGGCCCGCTATATCTGAATATTTCCACCCAGAACCCCAATTCCCTTAAGACTAAACGCTTTCGCGGCCCTTGCCCAGCGCGTGCGGCGCGACGCAAGCTGTGAGCGCCGGACTCGGTCACCCACCCATGGATCGGCCGGCATCCTTGCGCGCCGGGCGGCATTGACGGCTCGTAGAGCCGCCCGGCCGCGACCCTTAGCCCACAACAAGGGAGATCCGCCCATGTCCCACAGGTCTTATGTCCGTGCTCTGGCGATCGGCGCGGCCGGCCTCACCGCGGCCTTCAGCGCGCCCGCCGCCTTCGCCGCCTCCACCCCGGCCGCCGCCACCGGCCAGATCAGCGCCGCCATGGCCAGCCAGGAGAGCCACGGCCTGCACGCCCTCACCTCACTGCGTTCCGCCACCGTGTCCTCGACCAACTGGTCGGGCTACGCCGCCACCGGCGCCTCCGGCGCGTTCACCTCGGTCTCCGCCTCCTGGACCCAGCCGACCATCACCTGCACCTCGAAGACCACTTACTCCTCCTTCTGGGTCGGGCTCGACGGATACAGCAACTCGGCGCTGGAGCAGACCGGCACCGAGGCGGACTGCATCGGCGGCAAGGCGAAGTACGGCGCGTGGTGGGAGGTGCTCCCCGCCTCGGAGAGCGCCTACTCGGTGACCGTCAAGGCGGGCGACTCGCTCACCGCGAGCGTCGCGCGCAACAGCAGCGGAACCTTCACCATGACCCTGACCGACTCCACCCAGGGCTGGACCAAGACCACGACCCACGCCGGCTCCTCCGGCTACCAGGACTCGTCCGCCGAGGTCATCGCGGAGGCGACCGAGGTCAACGGCCGGATCGCGAACCTGTCCAACTTCGGCACGGTGAACTTCAAGAACGCCACCGCGAACGGGACCGCACTCGGTAGCTACTCGCCGACCGAGATCGTGATGGCCGGCAGCTCGGACACGAAGGCGCAGCCGGGCTCGATCTCCGGCGGCTCCTTCTCGGACACCTGGAAGAACTACACCTGATCCCCGCTCCCGGGGGAGCGCTCCGGCGGTCGGCGCGTGTGGCTGCCCGCCGCCGACCGCCCGTGAGCCGTGAGCCGCGGCCCCGTTCCGTTTGAAGCGGACGGCGGAATGGGGCCGCGCACGTCCCGACCGGGACACCAGAACCGCATAGAGGACGCCCGCCGCGCCGGATCCGAATCCGAGCCGGCGCCCCCGGGCGCCACACCGCCGAGCGCGCGGACCCACAAGGTCCGCGCGCCGGGTGCATTCTCGGCCGGATGGTTCGCGAACAGGCCGATTCGTTCGAACATTTGAGCTAAACTCGTTCCATGGCCACCACACTGCTCCTCCTCGACCTTCAGCGCGGCCGGCTCGACGCCCCCCGGCCGGTGTCCGGCGCGGCCCGCCTGATCAGGGCGGCGGCGGAGTTGTTGGAGCGGGCGCGGGCGGGCGGCGTGCCGGTCGTGCACGTGCGCCACGACGGCGCGCCCGGGGAGCCGGACGCGGCGGGCACCGCGGGCTGGGAGCTCCACCACCCGATCGTCGAGGGCGAACACGTCCTCAGTGCCCCGCACGCGGATGCCTTCGCGGGCACGGATCTGGCCGTGTTGCTGCCGCCGCGCTCGGTCGTCGTCGTGGCCGGGCTGGCCAGCGACGGACGGGTGCGCGCGACGGTGCTGGCCGGGCTGCGTCAGGGCTATGAGATGCGGCTGGTGCGCGGGGCGCATGCGGCCTACGACGGCGGCGGACGCGGCGCGGACGAGATCACCGCCCGGGTCGAGCTCGAACTCGAGGCCGCGGGCGCGAAGCTGGTGGCCCCGCACGGCCGGCTGTTCTGACTCCGGCCGATCGGATCCGCGCGTGAGCTGACCCGACCCGAAAATGGTCCAGACCCTTGACAGCAGCATTGGTCTGGACCAAATTCTCGGCAGGCGCCGTGTCGCGGCGCGTTTCGAGCCGAGGAGATGTCAGCCTTGAGCCACCCACCCACATCCTCATCACCCACGTCGGCTTCCGGGCCGGGCGGCCGTCGCCGTCGGACGGCTGCGTTGGTCTCCGGCGCTCTGGCGGTCGGTCTGGTCGCGAGTGTCAGCCTGCTGGCGAGCCCGGCGACGGCGGCGGCGACGAATCTGTTGTCCGATCCGGGCTTCGAGTCCTCGCTCTCCGGGTGGAGTTGCGATGCGGGGACGGCGGCGGTGGTCTCCTCGCCGGTGCACGCGGGTTCGGGGGCGCTGGCCGGGTCGCCTTCGTCTTCGGATGACGCGCAGTGCACGCAGACGGTCTCGGTGGTGCCGAACACGTCGTATACGTTGTCGGGGTATGTCGAGGGCTCGTATGTGTATATCGGGGTGAGCGGGGGCTCTTCGACGTGGACGCCGAGTGCGTCGAGTTGGCAGCAGTTGAGCGTGACGTTCACGACGGGTGCGTCGCAGACCTCTGTGCAGGTGTTCGTGCACGGCTGGTATGCGCAGCCGACGTATTACGCGGATGACCTGGCGCTGACGGGGCCGGCCGGGGCGAGCTCCTCGCCGTCCGCGAGCGCGTCCGCGAGCAAGACCCCCACGCCGTCCGCAAGCGCCAGCGCGAGCCCGTCGCACTCCGCCAGCCCGAGCGCCAGCGCCTCGCCGACGCCCACGGGCACCTCCACCGGCACCTCGGGCCCCTGGACCCACCCGGTGTACTGGATGCCGCTGGACAACGGCGCGCAATCGATCTCGTCGGTCATCTCAGGGTCCGGAGAGACCGAGTACAACCTCTCCTTCGTGCTCGACTCGGGCGGCTGCACCCCGGCCTGGGACGGGAACTCCAGCGAGCTGGTCTCCTCCGACACGGCCGTGCTCGCGGACGTCAACGCGATCCGCGCGGCCGGCGGCGACGTCGCCGTGACCTTCGGCGGCTACAACGGCACCGAACTCGGCACGACCTGCGGGTCCGCGTCGGCTCTGGCCGCCGCCTACCAGCAGGTGATCACCAAGTACCACCTCACGCACGTCGACTTCGACTACGAGAACGGCGCGCTGGACTCGAACACCGCGATCCGCTTCGGCGCCATCGCCACCATCGAGAAGAACAACCCCAGCCTCAAGGTCTCGCTCACCATCCCGATGACCACCGTCGGCTTCCCCGGCACCGGCACCGACGAGATCCAGCAGGCCAAGGCGGACGGCGCCCGGCTCGACGTCGTCAACATCATGAACTTCGACACCGGCCTGACTTCGGGCACTGAGACCGGGCAGACCGAGACCATCACCGACGACGCGATCACCCAGCTCGAGTCGATCTACGGCTGGAGCGCGGCGCAGGCCTGGTCGCACCTCGGGCTCACCCTGATGAACGGGCACACCGACCAGCCGTCCGAGCTGTTCCTGCAGTCGGACTTCTCGAACCTGCTGGCGTTCTCGAAGTCCAACCACCCGGCTCTGTTCTCGTTCTGGTCGGCGAACCGGGACTTCCCGTGCCCGTCCGGCGCGGTCGAGCCCTGGGCTCCGGGCACCTGCTCGAACGTGACGCAGAACGCTTACGACTTCACGAAGATCATCGTGCAGTACGGCGGCTGACCCGGCTGACGGCGGCTGACGGCGGTTCGCCGTCGTGCCCGGCGTCCTGCCGGGCACGACGGCGCTCGCCGAGTAGCCTTGGCGTTCATGGACACCGATCCCTGGGACGTCATCGACCGGCTGGTCGCCTGGCTCGACGCGGGCAGCGCGCTGCCGCCGGAGACCAAGACCATCCTGCAGATCCTCAAGATCACCGAGGAGGCCGGCGAGGTCGCCGAGGCGTTGATCGGGGTGACCGGGCAGAATCCGCGCAAGGGCTTCTCGCACGACTGGCAGGACGTCGAGCACGAGCTCTGCGACGTCATCATCACCGCGATGGTCGCGCTCACCCGGGTCAATCCGCAGGCGCGCGCGGTGTTCGCCGAGCGTCTGTCCGTCGTGTCCGAGCGGGCCGGACACGACGGATCAGACACAGGGTCCTGATTACTCAGCGGCCGGCGGTCAGCCGGTCGGCGTACAGCTGAGACTGCCGAGACCGGTCGGCGCGGTGCCGCTGCCGAGCAACCCGAACGTGGTCGAGGTGCCTGCGGACAGGGCGCCGTTGTAGCTCAGGTTCGTCGCCGTGACCGCGGCTCCGGACTGGGTCTCCGTGGCGTTCCAGATCTGGCTGATGGTCTGTGAACCAGGCCACGAATACTTCACGTTCCAGCCGGTGATCGAGCTGGATCCGCTGTCGGTGACGGTGAATCCGAGCTGGAATCCGCCGGACCACGAGTTGGTCACCGACCAGGTCGCGGTGCAGCCCTTGCCGGCCGAGGGGCTCGGGCTGGCGGAGGCCGAGGCGCTGGGGCTGGCCGACGCCGAGTGCGACGGGGACGCGGAGGCCGACGCGGACGGCGAGGCGCTCGCCGAGTGCGACGGGGACGCGGACGCCGAGGGGCTGGCCGACGCGGACGGCGAACCCGTGGGGGTCGTGCCGGCGCCGCCGGAGAGGACGACCACGGATTCGGCCGGCACCGAGATCGAGGTGCCGCTCGCGGTGCCCTTGACCACGGTCGGGTTGGCCGCGTCGTAGGTGTACTCGGTCTCCGAGCCGCTGGTCAGGCCGAGGCTCGAGGCCGAGACCGTGTAAGCGTTCGAAGGGTCGGCGTTGACGAGCATCACGTTGTACCCGCCGCTGGACAGCTTCGAGGAGTACGCGTAGATGTTCGGCGTCGAGATCGGCAGCGTGCTGACCTTGGCTCCCTTGACCGCGAGCAGCGAGGCGAGCTGGTAGCCGTAGTACGGCGCGTACGGGGTGTCCATGGCCGGCTCGCCGCTGGTCGCGGACGAGAACATGCCGAAGTCGGCGGTCGGCGTGCCGTAGTTGTGCACGTCCCACCAGTCGACGCTCTGCGCGCCGTAGGAGAGCCATTCGAGGGCGTTCGCGGCGGCGTAGAGGGCGCCGACCGGCTCCTCGTTCCAGGCGTTCGCGGTCTGCGAGATGTTCGTCTCGCCGACGACGAAGTAGGCGCTCGGGTCATAGGTCGAGAGCGCGGTCTTGATCTCGGCCGCGGCGGTCGGGACGTTGTCCACCGTCGCCATGATGGCCTGGACGTTCTCGGTGGGCAGGCCGTTGAAGGGGTACCAGTGCACGTCGGCGCAGTTGATGTCGGCGGCGTCGGCCTGCAGGATCGTGTCGTTCCAGGTCTGCCAGTCCGTCGCGCCGGAGCCGGGCGCGAGGTTGCCGTCCATGCCGTAGTCGTAGCAGATCTGGGCGCTGGGATCGGCGGCCTTCATCGCCTGCATGTAGGGCAGGGCGTTGCTGGCGTAGGACGCGGCGGTGTGCGGGTTGGCGTGGTTGTCCGTCTCCCAGGAGCCGTACTCCTCGTTGCCGATCTCCCACAGAGCCACACCCTGGCCCGAGGTCTTGGACTGGGTGACCCAGGCCGCCGCGTCGGCGGCGGTGTCGGAGCCGTAGTTCACGGTGACGAACTTCTGGCCGCCGGTGATCGAGTCGACCTGGCTGGAGTACTGGGCGAAGTCCACCGGCTGGGCGGTGCCGTTGGCCGTGTTGGGCTGCCACAGGTACTCGTCCGCCCAGGAGCCGCCGGGGTAGCGGATCAGGCCCACGCTGGCGGCGTTGAGGTCGCTGGAGATGGCCGAGTCGGTGAAGTTGGTGTCCCAGGAGGCGGTGTTCACGCCCAGCGGGTCGAGCGAACCGGTGAGGCTGGCGCTGGCCGTGCCCTCGCTCGGGCCGGCGCAGGTGATCGTGGGCGCCGGGTTGGAGGTGCCGTTGTAGTCGCCGTCGAAGCCGAAGGTGGTGCTCGCGCCCGGGCCGAGACTGGCGTTGTCGCCGGACAGGCCGGTAGCGCTCATCACCGTCCCGCTCTGGGTCACCGTGGCGCTGTACGCGCTGCCGGCCACGAGGGTCTGGCCGGCGGAGAAGGCCATCGACAGCGTCCAGGTGCTGATGGTGAAGGAGGAGTTGTTGGTGACGGTCACGGTGGCGCCGAAGTCCGGCGGCGTGTTCGACGGCGTCTGCCAGCCGATCGAATACGTGGCGGAGCAGGAGGCGCCGGTGTCCGCGGGGGCGCTCGGGGCGCTCAGCGCGACGGTGGCCACGGCGCTGGCCGTGGTCAGCGCGAGCGCGAGGGCCGGGGCGCTCCAGCGGCGGTGCGGGCGCGCTACGGATATGGGCATGATTCTCCGGGTCCTTCCTCGGCCTGGCCGGGATCAGGCGTGCTTAACCGATTAAGCGAACGGCCGGGGAATCATGGCTTTGATAGCCCGGACCGGTGGCAGCGACACTACCCCGGGCGACGCGGGCGTCAAGGCGCCCTCGCCGGCCGCCTCCTCCTTCGGCAGGTGGCGGCCGGCGCCGGCGCTGTAGCTTTCATGCCGGGCGACCGGTCCGGCCGTGGGGCCCGCGTGGGATACTGATCCGCTCATCGTGTGTGCCGGATATCGGACCTGGACGGAGAACGGGCGGAGCATGCCGAACCTCATGTGGACCTGGCAGCAGGCCGCCGTGATCGGCGCGGTCGCGGCGGCCGTGTTCGGGGTGCTGCGGCTGCGCGACGTGCTGCCGCGGGTGCGGCCCTTCCTCCGCGAGGCGGCGCTGATCATCTGGCTCTACGGGCTCTGGCAGCTGGTCGGCTCGCTGAACGGCGAGGGCGACTACCGGGCCGTCACCCGCGGGCGGTGGATCTGGGACACCGAACGCTCGGCGCACCTGCCCAGCGAGCACACCCTGCAGGGCTGGGTGCTGCCGCATCCGCTGGTGGTGCAGGCCGCGAACCTCTACTACGCGTCCATGCACTTCACCGTGCTCATCATCTTCCTGGTCTGGCTCTTCGCCCGGCACCGCGCGCAGTACGGACGCTGGCGGACGGTGCTGGCCCTGCTCACCGCCTCGTGCCTGCTGATCCAGTTCCTGCCGGTCGCGCCGCCGCGGATGATCCCGGGGATCGGCATGGCTGACACGGCCATGCAGTACGGGCAGTCCGTCTACGGGCAGATCGGCGGGTTCCAGCCGGACGAGCTCTCCGCGATGCCCTCGGTGCATGTGGGCTGGGCCGTGCTGGTGGCCGTGGCGGTCTGCGCGGTGACGCGGTCGCGCTGGCGGTACCTGGCCGTGCTGCACGCCGCGCTGACCGTCTTCGTGGTCGTGGCCACCGGCAACCACTTCTGGTCGGACGGGATCGTCGCCTGCGCCCTGCTGCTGCTCGCCGTGCCGGCCGAGCGCTCCGGGCGGCGGCTGTGGCAGGCTGCGACGCGCCGTAAAGGCTTGGCCAATTCCGGAAGCGCCACGCCGAGCCTCGTTGACGCCGCCTGACCGGTCGGCGAGCATGACGGCAGCTGCGCGGCTACCGACGGTATTGAGATCCTTACCCTCTCGGAGCGTCCATGCCCACTGTCGTGCATGTGCGCCGAGCCTTCGTGCTCGGAGCCGCACTCTCGCTCGCCCTCACCGGCGCTCTGGCCGCCGCCACCTCGGCCTCCGCCGCGGGCGGGCGCTACGTCTCGCTCGGTGACTCCTACGTCTCCGGGCCTCTGATCCCGACCCAGTCCGGCGGCCTGTGCCTGCGCTCGTCGCACAACTACCCCTCGCTGACCGCGGCGGCCCTCGGGCTGAGCCTGACCGACGCGAGCTGCTTCGGCGCGACCACGGTCGAGATGACCGCGGCCCAGAGCGACGACGGCCTGACCATCAACGCGCCGCAGCTGAATTCGGTCACCTCGGGCACTTCGGTGGTCACGCTCGGCATCGGCGGCAACGACATCGGGTTCATCAACATCATCGAGACCTGCGCCGAGGAGAGCCTGACCAACCCGTTCGGCTCGCCCTGCACCTCGCACTACACCTCGGGCGGCACGGATCAGCTCGCCGCGTCGATCTCCGCGACCGGGCCCAAGGTGGCCGCGGTGTTGACCGAGATCCACCAGCTCGCCCCGGACGCCCGGGTTTACGTGGTCGGGTATCCGGACATTCTGCCTGAGCACAACAACGGCTGCTGGCCGATCGTGCCGATCGCCTACGGCGACGTCAGCTACCTGCGGCAGACCGAGAAGGGGCTCGACTCGATGCTCTCCGCCGAGGCCGCGGCCCACGGCGCCACCTACGTCGACACGTACACGCCGACCATCGGGCACGACGTGTGCCAGGCCGTCGGGACCAAGTGGATCGAGGGGCTGGTGCCGACGTCCTCGGCGGCGCCGTTCCACCCCAACGCGCTCGGCGAGGCGGCCATGGCCCGGGCGTTGGAGAGTGCCATCGGCTGACGGCGCGCTGCTGCCCGCCCCAGGGATACGCCGGTGCCCCCGAGTCGACCGGATTCGGCTTTCGGGGGCACCGGTGTCCTGCCTTTCTAGAACGACTACCCGGAGGTGACCGGAGAGCCGTTGATCGTGACGTCGACGAGTTCGAAGTCGTCGATGAAATCGAGCACGTTGGTGCCGGTCTGCGTGGTCACGCTGAAGTTGTCCAGGGTGACCGTGCCGACGTGGTCCTCGGTGTAGCCGATGACGTCCCAGGCCTGGGTGGCCTGGCCCACCGTCCAATACAGCAGGTTGATATCGGTGACGTCCGGGTAGTACGTGCCGGTGTCGCCCTCGCCGTAGGTGTAGTCGATCAGCAGCGCCGGGCCGCCGATGATCGGGGCGTTGACCCGGTAGACGTTGCTGTCCTGGATGTAGCCGCCGCGCACCGAGTTGGTCTTGAGCCGGTGGCCGGCCTGCAGATCGGTGCTGGAGAAGAGCAGGTCGCGGGCGTAGACGTGGGCGACGCCGCCGGTCATCTCGGAGCCGATGGTCACGCCGCCGTGGCCGTTGGCGAACGCGGTGTTCTGGATCACCAGGTCGGTGCACGGGACGTTCACCCGGCGGCCGTCGGCGTTGCGGCCGGCCTTGATGGCGATGCAGTCGTCGCCGACCGAGATCGAGCAGTGGTCGATCAGCACGCGGGTGCACGACTCCGGGTCGCAGCCGTCGGTGTTCGGGCCGGTGCTCGGGCCCACGGTGACGCCCTCGACCGTGACGTCTTTCGACAGGGTCGGGTGCAGGTGCCAGAACGGCGGGTTGACGAAGGTGACGCCCTGCAGCAGGACCCGCTCGCACTCGTACGGCTCGACCATGGTGGGCGGCAGGTAGTTCCCGGCGCCCATGATCCGCTGGTCTACCGGCACGCCGTCGTCGGCGTAAGCCTGGAGCACGTTGAAGCCGGGCGTCTCAAGGTTCTTCCAGGCCCACCAGTTGCCGGTGGAGGCCTGGCCGTTGAGCACGCCGTCGCCGGTGATCGCGATATCGGTGGCCTGATACGCGTAGACGTTGGGGGAGTAGTTGTAGCACTCGATGCCCTGCCACCGCGTGTAGACCAGCGGGTAGACGGTCGGGTCGGTGCTGAACAGCACGGTCACCCCGGCCGGCACGTGCAGCTCGATCCGGGAGTAGAGCCGGATCGGGCCGGTGAAGTAGACGGCCGTGCCGGTGGCCGGGTCGGCCGGGAGCACCACGCGTCCGCCGCCGTGCCGACTCGCCGCCGCGATCGTCGCGGCGATCGCGGCCGAGTCGTCGGTGACGCCGTCGCCGACCGCGCCGAAGTCGGTCACCTTGTAGTCGCGGCGCGGAATGCGCGGGCGGCGGATCTCGCACACGATCCGGTCCGCGGCCCGGTCCTGCGGCAGGTTGCGCGGCCCGGCCTGGTCGCCGACGCCGCGGCCGGCGAACCAGGACTGCGGTGGCCGCACGGCCGGGTCGAGGTCGCGCCCGTGGGACGCGCCGGACTCGGCGTCGGCGGAGGGGGTGGACGCGGCGGCACTGGCGGGTGCCGCCGCGAGCTGGGATACCGCGGCGGCGGTGCCGGTGGCCGCGGTGGCTTTCAGGAACTTGCGACGATCGAGGGTGGAAGACATCTTCGTCCGTTCCGTCGAGGGGAGCGAGAGGGGCGCGGTCAGTCGCGCGAGCGCGCGACCAGCTGCGTCGGGTTGACGAACCGCAGAGCGACCAGCAGCAGCACCAGCATCGAACCGGTGTAGATCACGGCCATCGCGTCGATGCTCTGCGCGCTGCGGATGCCCGCGGAGAAGACCGCGGAGAACAGGCTCACCACCAGCGTCTGGCTGGTCGGGCCCGAGGTGAGGAAGGTGAGCTCGAACATGCCGAACGTGCGCACCAGCACCAGGATCCCGGCCGCGAGCATGCCCGGCAGCAGCAGCGGCGCGATGATCCGGCCGAGCACGCTGCGGGTGGGCGCGCCGCACATCCGCGCGGCCTGTTCCAGGCGCGGATCGATCTGCTCGATGAACGGGGTCATCGTGTAGACCACGAACGGCACCGAGGGCACCAGGTTGGCCAGCACCACGCCGGTGAGCGAGCCGGCCATGTGGAACTTGTAGAGCACGGTGGCCAACGGGATGCCGTAGGCGATCGGCGGCACCAGGATCGGCAGCACGAACAGCAGCATCACCGCGCGCTTGCCCGGGAAATCGCGCCGGGCCAGCGCGTACGCGGCCGGCACGCCGACCAGCAGGGACAGGCCCACCACCAGGAAGGTGATCTCGAAGGTGACCGTCATCACCTGGCCGAGGTCGAACTCGTTCCAGGCCGCGGAGTAGTTCGAGCCCGTATACCCGGACGGAGTCCAGCCGCGGAACCAGGTGGTGCCGAACGAGTCGAGCACCACCGCGCCGATCACGCCGAGCACGTTGACCATGAAGAAGGCCACCAGCGCCCACACCAGCCAGGCGCCCGGGCGCAGTGTCAGGGCTTTGGCACGCATCAGCCCTTGCCTCCCGTCGAGCCGGTGTAGAACAGGGCTCTGACGCCCATGGCGAGCCCGATCACGGCCAGCATCAGGCCGGTCATGACCATCGCGTCCGCGCAGCCCTGCGGATAGTCGAAGTTCTGCAGGGCCTGCTCGTACGCCTCGATCGAGATCACGTGCGTCTTGCCGTCCGGATCGCCGACCATCATGGCCGAGGGGAAGACCGAGAAGCTCAGCACGAAGGTGAGGCAGAAGGTGGTGAGCAGGCCGGGCAGCAGCAGCGGGAAGGTGATGAAGCGGAACCGCTGCCACCAGCCCGCGCCGAGCGTCGCCGCCGCCTTCTCCAGCGCCGGGTGGATGCCGGAGAGGTAGGAGTGGGTGAGCAGGAAGGCGAACGGGAACCCGCTGATGATCAGCGAGAACAGCACGCCCCAGTAGTCGTTGATCAGCTTCAGCGGGTGGCCCGCGCCGACCAGGCCGAGCTTCTGCAGGGTCAGGTTGAACCAGCCGACCGGGCCGAAGAACTCCAGGATGCCCTCGGCGGTGAGCACCGTGCCCAGCGTGATCGGGACGACCAGCAGGGCGAGCAGCAGGCGCTTGCCGCGGAAGTCTCCGCGCATCCGATAGGAGATCGGCACGGACAGGCCCACGTTGATCAGGGAGCTGGGAATGGCCAGGCCGAAGGTGGTGCCGATGGTGCCGGCGGAGAACGAGTCGCTGAAGAACGCGCGGTAGGCGCCGAGCACCCCGCCCTTGGCCGGTTGGAAGGAGAGGCCGAGGCCGTAGACGAACGGATAGCAGAACAGCGCCGCGATCGCCACGATCCCGGGCAGCATGAGAAGCAGTGTTCTGTCGATGCCGCGCTCGGCCAGCCGGTGGCGCAGCGCGGGGCGGGGAGCCGCGGCGGTGAGCGAGGTCATGACACCACCTCGCCGCCCGCGAACACCAGCGCCCGCTGCGGATCCACGGTCAGCGCCAGCTGGTCGCCGGGCGCCACCCGCTGGTCGGTGCGCAGGTGGACGCGGCGGCCGGCCCGGGTGAGCGCGTCCACTTGGAACTCCCGGCCGTGGTACTCGACCACCTCGGCCACGGCCTCGAACACGCACTCCGCGCCGTCGGTCGCGATCCGCAGGTCGTCCGGCCGGATCGCGACCTGGACGCTCGAGCCGACCGTGCACACCGGGCCGTCGTCGGCCGTGTCGGCCAGGACCCCGACCAGCTTCACACCGTCGCCGGCCACGGTCGCCCGCGGGCCGTCGAGCACCTCGGCCGTGAGATTCAGGATATTGCGGTAGCCCATGAACGCCGCGACGTAGGCGCTGCGCGGGGATTCGTAGAGGGCGGCCGGCGTGCCGATCTGCGCGACCCGTCCCTCCCGCAGCACGACCAGGCGGTCGGCCAGCGAGAGCGCCTCCTCCTGGTCGTGCGTGACGTAGATCGTGGTCAGGCCGAACTCCTGGTGGATGCGCCGGATCTCGGCGCGCATGTCCAGGCGCAGCGCCGCGTCGAGGTTCGAGAGCGGCTCGTCCATCAGCACCAGCGGCGGCTCCAGCACGATCGCGCGGGCGATGGCCACCCGCTGCTGCTGGCCGCCGGAGAGCTGGCCGGGCAGCTTGTGCGCGTGCTCGGTCAGCCGGACCAGCTCGAGCACCGCGTTCACCCGGCGCTCGAGCTCCGGCTTGGCCACCCGGCGCATCCGCAGGCCGAAGCCCACGTTGCGGCGCACGCTCAGGTGCGGGAAGAGCGCGTAGTTCTGGAACACCATGCCGAACCCGCGCTTCTCCGGCGGCAGGGTGTCGATCCGCTTGCCGTCGAGGTCGATCGAGCCGCCGGTCAGCGGCAGCAGTCCGGCGATCGAGTTGAGCGCGGTGGTCTTGCCGCAGCCGGACGGGCCCAGCAGGGCGATGAACTCGCCGCCGTGCACGGTCAGGTCCAGCTCGGCCAGGGCGCGGTGTTCGCCGTAGGAGCGGGAGATGCCGTTCAGTCGCAGTTCGCTGATCATTCCAGGGCTCACTTCGTGCTGCCGATGTTCTTGTCCCACAGGTCGAACGCGGT
Organism: Actinospica robiniae DSM 44927; assembly: GCF_000504285.1. Taxonomy (NCBI): domain Bacteria; kingdom Bacillati; phylum Actinomycetota; class Actinomycetes; order Catenulisporales; family Actinospicaceae; genus Actinospica; species Actinospica robiniae. The sequence goes on from NZ_KI632511.1 coordinate 7,897,900, forward strand.
CACCTGGGCCGTGGCCGGCAGCGAGTTCTTCATCGGGTACTGGGTCATCCAGGTGTCGAAGTCCGGCACGCCGTACTGCTGGATGACCTGCTGCGAGGACGCCGGGGCCTGCGAGATGGTCACGTTCTTGACCGCCGGGCCCGGGTAGAAGTAGCCCTGGTCGTAGGTCACCGCCTGCGCGGTCGGGGTCAGGATGTAGGCCAGCAGGTTCAGGTTCGCGATCAGCACGTCGTTCGAGACGCCCTTGGGGATCACGCCGAACTGGGCGTCGGTGACCCAGGTGAAGGTCTGGAACTTGGCCACCGCGATCGCCTTCGGCACCGTGCCGATGGCGCGGCCGTTGATGTACCAGCCGGTGGTGGAGGCGATGATGTCCACGGTGCCGGCCGCGATGTTCTTCATCGTGGCGCTGGTGCCCGACGGGTAGGTGTCGACGTACTTGTTCAGCTCGGTCAGGTACGCCCAGGTCTTCGACCAGCCGTTGGTCGGGTCGGTCGGGTCCGAGTCGCCGAGCAGGTAGGGCAGGCCCATCAGCCAGGTGCGGCCGGGGCCGGAGTTGCGCGGCTGGGCGTACTGGTACTTGCCCGGGTTCGCCTTCGCCCAGGCCAGCAGGTCGTCGGTGGTGGCCGGCACGGTCTTGACGGTGGCCGGGTTGTACTCGATCAGCGGCCCGGAGGGGTACCAGACGATCTCGATGCCCTGGTCCTGGGCCAGGGTGGCCATGCTCGCCGCGGCGGTCTGGTAGTTCGACATCAGGTTCGGGAAGAACTGGTCGTAGTACGTCTTGAGGTTGATGTAGAGCCCGTCGGTGATGCCGGAGGCCAGGCCGTCGGTGCCGGTGAGCACGAGCGAGGTCTGCACGTTCCCGCCGGCCTGCTCGGCCTTCAGCTTCGCCGGCAGCTGCGGCGCGGTGCCGGTGGAGTAGGTCACGTTGGAGACGATCTCCGGGTGCGCCGACTTGAACTGCTCGATCGCGGGCTTGGTCAGGGCCAGGTTGCCCGCCACGTCCAGGATGTTGAGGGTGACCGGCTTGGACGGGGTCGCGCCCAGCGACGCGGCCGGGCTGCTGTTCGCGGCCGGCCCCGAGCTCGGGGCGGAGCACGAGGACAGCAGCGGTGCCGTCGCGACGGCACCGGCCGCCAGGCCCACGGAACCGAGCAGTGTGCGGCGGTTGATCTCAGGGTTGCGCTGAGGGGACATGGTCTTTCCGCCTTCTACGTCGTCGTATCGGGAAAGGGGAGCAGGACGCGGCCGGCCGGGCGCGCGTGCCCGGCGCGGCACGTGGTGCCGAGGGTGCGGGTGCGTTGCGGGTGCGTCCGTGCGGGGTGCGTCAGTGCGGGTCGGGCTGCGGATTGCGGCCCGGCCGGGCCAGGAAGTCGAAGTCGCAGCCCTGGTCGGCCTGGGTCACCCGGGCCTGGTAGAGCGCGCCGTAGCCGCGCTCGAAGTGCGGCTCGGGGCGCTGCCAGGCGGCTTTGCGCCGGGCCAGCTCCTCGTCCGGGACCTCGAGCGTGAGGGTGCGGGCGGCGACGTCGAGGGTGATCGGGTCGCCGGTGCGCACCAGGGCGAGCGGACCGCCGACGTGCGACTCGGGGGCGACGTGCAGCACGCAGGTGCCGTAGCTCGTCCCGCTCATCCGCGCGTCGGAGATGCGCACCAGGTCGGTGACCCCGGCTTCCAGCAGGTACTTGGGGATCGGGAGCATGCCGTACTCCGGCATCCCGGGGCCGCCGATCGGGCCGGCGCCGCGCAGCACCAGCACGGTCTCGGCGGTGATCGCGTGTGCCGGATCGTCGATCCCGGCACGCAGTTCGGCGTAGGAGTCGAACACCACCGCGGGCCCGGTGTGCTTGAGCAGGCTCGGTTTCTGCGACGCGATGTACTTGATCACCGCGCCGTCAGGGCACAGATTCCCGCGCAGCACGGCCACGCCGCCGTCCTCGCTGAACGGCTCGTCCACCGAGCGGATCACCTCGCGCCGGTGCACCGCGGCCCCGGACCAGTGCTCTGCGACGGTGCCGCCGGCGGCGCTCGGCCGGTCCGGGTGCAGGGCGCCGGGCACCCGGGCCAGCTCGGCCAGGAAGGCCTGCAGGCCGCCCGCGTAGTAGAAGTCTTCCATCAGGAACCTGCCGGACGGCCGCAGATCCGCCAGCACCGGCACCCGGCGCGAGATCGCGTCGAAGTCGTCCAGAGTGAATGCGACCCCTGCGCGGCCGGCCATGGCGACCAGGTGGATCAGGGCATTGGTGGAGCCGCCGAGCGCGATCACGGTGGCCGCCGCGTCCTCGAAGGCCTCGCGGCCGAGGAACTCGGTGATCCTCCGGCCCTCCCGGGCCAGCTCCACCGCGCGCATGCCGGTGCGTACCGCCATCCGGTGATGCGCGCTGTCCACGGCCGGGATCGAGGCGAAGCCGGGCAGGCACACCCCGAGCACCTCGGCCACCGAGGTCATGGTGCTGGCCGTGCCCATGGTCATGCAGTGGCCGGGGGAGCGGGCCAGCCCGCAGCCGACCTCGGCCAGGTCGCAGTCGCCGATCCGGCCGGCCCGGTGCTCGTCCCAGTACTTCCACAGGTCGGTGCCCGAGCCCAGCGGCTCGCCGCGGAAGTTGCCGCGCAGCATCGGCCCGGCCGGCAGGAACAGCGCCGGCACGTCCGCGCTGGCCGCGCCCATGAGCAGGGCGGGGGTGGTCTTGTCGCAGCCGCCCATGAGCACCGCGCCGTCCACCGGATAGGAGCGCAGCAGCTCTTCCGCCTCCATCGCCAGCATATTGCGATAGAGCATCGGGGTGGGCTTCTGGAAGGTCTCCGAGAGCGTGGAGACCGGGAACTCCAGCGGGAATCCGCCGGCCTGCCACACCCCGCGCTTGACCTGCTCGGCCCGCTCGCGCAGATGCATGTGGCAGGGGTTGATGTCAGACCACGTGTTGAGGATGGCGATGACCGGCTTGCCCTCGTACTCGCTCGCCTCGTAGCCGAGCTGGGCGAGGCGGGAGCGGTGCGAGAACGCCCGCAGGTGTCCGCCGGTGGCGCCCTCGCCGAACCAGCCGGCGCTGCGCAGCGGAGCGGAATCGGTCGTCATACCGACCACCTCTCGCCCCACGAGGCGAGGATCGCCTCGATGTGGTCGCGCACGGGCCGCGGCAGCGTGCGCGAAGGCGGGCGCACCTCGGCGCGGCACAGGCCGAGCTGGGCCAGCGCCTCCTTGACCACGCTGACGTTGTCGGCGGACGAGTCGGCCGCGCGCAGCTCCTCGAACGGGCGGATCAGGGCCCAGATCTCCATCGCGGCGGCGTACTCGCCCGCGGCGAGGCGGCGGTAGAGCTCGAGCGCGATCTGCGGCGCCACGTTGACCAGGCCCGAGGTGAACCCGGTGGCGCCCACGGCGAAGTAGCCCGGCGCCGAGAGCTCGGCCAGCCCGGCCACCCACTCGAACCGGCCCGGCCCGGCGTCCATGGCCACCCCGGCGAAGCGCACCGGGTCGGGCACCGAGTACTTGACCCCGACCACGTTCGGGCACAGCTCGCCGAGCCGGCCGATCTGCGCGCCGCCGATCCGGGCGTCGCGCACGTAGAGGACCACGCCGAGCTCCGGGACCGCCTCGGCGATCCGGCGGTGGTACTCGGTCCAGCCCTCGCCGGAGATGTACGGGTGCACCGGCTGGTGCACCATCACCATGTGCGCTCCGGCGTCGCGGGCGTGCCGCGCCGCGGCGATCGCGCCGGTGGTGTCCAGGCCCACGCCGACGATGACCGTGGCCTGGTCGCCGACCTCCTCGACGGTGTTCTCCACCGCGCGCCGCGCCTCGGCGGGCTCGAGCGTGTAGAACTCCCCGGTGTTGCCGTTAGGGGTGACGGCGCGCACGCCGGCGGCCACCAGGCGCGCCAGCAGCGCGCCGTGCCGCCCCCAGTCGACGCCGCCCTCGGCGTCGAACGGGGTCACCGGGATCGCCACCACCCCGCGCAGCGCGGCGCGCAACGCGGCGTGGTCGACCTGCCCACTCGGGCGAATAGGCGCCGGCGCGGTGGCCGTGCCATCATCGGACTGCATCTCGTGTCTCCGGGTCATGGATCTCGCCAGGCGACGCCCCCGCTCGGGGACGCGCCGATCTGTGCCGTGGTGCGGGTGTCCCGGTCCGGACCGTTGCAGCGGTCCGGACCGATCTTCTTCGCCCCGCGCCGACGGTGCGCGCGGTTGCTCGAGCCGGTGATCTTCCTACCCTGATGCCGTGGTGCGTGCGCCGAGGCGCGGCGGTGCGGTGGTGCTCTCGTGCGGTGCGCGGCCGTTTCCGCCCGGCGCGGGCGGATCCTGCCCGGTTCCGTCCGTGCGCGGGATCAGGCCGAGTCGGCCGCGGAGCCGAAGTTGCGCTCCACGAAGGCCCGGATGTGCTCTTCGAGCAGGGTCGCGGCCACGTCCGCGCGCCCGGCCCTGATCGCGTCCAGGATGGCCCGGTGCTCGGCGGCCTCCTGCTCCCAGCTCGCGTTGCGGGTCCACACGGCGGTGGACACCAGCGCGGTCTGGTCGCGCAGCCCGTCGAGGATCCCGACCATCAGGTCGTTGCCGCACCCCGCGTACAGGGCGCGGTGGAACTCCCGGTTGGCGGTCTGCCGCTCCGCCCGGTCCGCGGCCCCGTCGGCCGCGTCCAGGGCCGAGCCGGCCGCGTCCCACCAGGTGCTGGCCGCGCCGCCGGCGGACGCCGCCCGGCGCACCGCCTCCGGCTCCAGCAGGATCCTGATGTCGTAGACGGAGTGGGCCAGCTTGTCGTCCACGGTCCGCACGCTCGCGCCCTTGTACGGGCTCATGGTGACCAGGCCGGCCCCGGCCAGGGTCTTGAGCGCTTCGCGCACCGGGGTCTTGGAGACCCCCAGCTGCGCGGCGAGCTCGGTCTCGATCAGGGGCTGGCCCGGCATGAGCCGTCCGGTGAGGATCGCGTGTTTGACCGCGTCCAGCACCGCCTCGGTGCGCGAGGGCACCGCGACCGACGACATGACCGTGTCAGGCATGGATGGTTTCCGTTTCCAGTACTTCGATACCGCGTATCCGGGATGCCGCATCGGGTATCTCGTATACGATGTGAAGGGAAGCTAGTCCCGGCGCGCCGTGCGTGTCAATGGTGGGGGAATCAGGCTGGTGAGAGACGACCGCGCGGGCGGTGCTCGGCCGAGTGAGGGTGTGCCGGGCACCGCCCGCGCGGAGTTTGGTCCCCCGACCGGGCTCGCCGCACAGATTCGATGTCTCATATACGACGTGCCGCGTACGGTATCGGTGACATGAGATTCCGTCAACGCTCTTGACGCCGTGGGGATCGCGTCCTAGCCTCCCCGACTGCACCACACGCGTGCCCGGTATGAGGGTGTCTGGCCGCGTGGCGGAAACCCACCCGTCCTGTGTCGTGATCGACGGGGACGTGCCGTCATGCCCACCGGATCCGGTGTCGGCCCGGTACTTCGAGCCGCTCCGTCGCCGGCCACCCCCAGCCCGTTAGGACCGAAGTCTCCATGCGATCGCGCAGATCCGCGCTGCTCGCCGCCGTTTGCGTCTCCGCCCTCGCGGGCGGCGCGTTCGCGGTCGGGGCGGCGCCCGCCTCCGCCGCCGGCCCGGCCGCCGGCGTCACGCTTACCGTCGGAAAATCCGGTGCCGAATACACGACCGTGCAGTCCGCGGTCGACGCCGTGCCGAACGACTCCGGCACCGCCTACACGATCTCCATCGCCGCCGGCACTTACCGCGAGATGGTGACGATCCCGGCCACCAAGCTGCACCTGAGCCTGATCGGGGCCACCGGCAACGCCAAGGACGTCGTCATCACGTCCTCGACCTACGCGGGCGAGGCCACCAGCAGCGGCTCCACGTACGGCACGGAGGGCTCGGCCACCGTGCACGTGAAGGCCAGCGACTTCACCGCGAAATACATCACTTTCTCCAACACGTTCGACAAGCTCGACTACCCGAGCGTGACCGCCACGCAGGCCGTCGCGATCGCGATGGAAGGCGACCGGCAGGTCTACCAGAACGACGTCTTCTACGGACATCAGGACACCCTGCTGTCCTGGGATTCCACCGCGACCGCCGAGCTGCGCCAGTACGTGTACAACTCCACCATCGACGGCGATGTCGATTACATCTTCGGCGACGGCGACCTGGTCGTGGACCGCTCCGACATCGTGACGCTCAACGACGGGATCTACTCGAAGGCGTACCTGACCGCGCCCGCGACTTACGCCGCCGAGACGTACGGCATCCTGCTGACCGGCGACACCGTGACCAGCACGCTCGCCTCGAACGGCGTGTACCTCGGTCGCGCCTGGGAGCCGTTCTCGGGCACCGCGCCGCAGTTGGTCGTGCGCAACACGAACCTGCCCGCGCAGGTCAACACGACGAACCCGTATCTTGGTATCAGCAGTGCGACATGGACGCCCGGTCGCTACTACGAATACGACGACACCGGCTCCGGCGCGAACGCGAACGAGTCCACTCGTCCGCAGCTGACCGCGGCCCAGGCCGCGTCGTACACGGCGTACACGTACCTGGCCGGGTCGGACGGCTGGGACCCGGTGGTGAGCGGCGCCGCCAGAACCGTTGCCGCACAAGCCGAACGGGACAACGCGCGGCTCGGCGACACCCGCCGCGTAGCCGAGCCGAGGCTGCCCGGCACCTGCCAGACCGTGACCTCCGACCTCGCCGCTCCGGCGAACCGGGAGTTCTCGGACGACATGGAGGCCGCAGCCCCCGACACCGCCCGCATCCAGGCCGCGCTGAACGCCTGCGCCGGCACCGGTCAGGCCGTCGAACTGTCGCCCGGCGCCGACGGCGGCGACACGGCGTTCCTCTCCGCGCCGCTGACCGTCTCAGGCTTCGAGTACCTCGTCATCGACACCGGGGTCACGCTCTTCGCCTCGCGTCAGGCCACTGACTACGGCGCCGCCTGCGGGACGATCGGCTCGTCCTCCAACGGATGCGCCGCCTTCATCACCGTCAGCGGCAACGAGAGCGGCGTCGAGGGCGTGCGCGCGGACTCGCGCAGCCGGGGCTCCCGGGACGGGCTGGGCAATCCGACCCAGGGCGCGATCGACGGCCGCGGCGACCTGCCGATCCTCGGTACGACCACGAGCTGGTGGGACAACGCGGTGACCGCCAAGGCGGAAGGGCTCAAGCAGGTCAATCCGCGGCTGATCCAGGCGACGTCCTCCGACCAGTTCACCGTGTACGACCTCACCCTGCGCGACGCGGCGAAGCAGAATCTCTACTACAAGACCGGCGGCGGCCTGCTGGTCTGGGGTCTCGTCGTGGAGAGCCCCGACACCTCGCTGAACACCGACGGCATCGACATCGACTCCTCGGTGTACGCCACCGTCCGCGACTCGTGGATCATGGACGGTGACGACTGCGTGGCCATGCAGACGAACGACGCCACTGACGTGCACCTGACCGTGGCGGACAACCAGTGCTTCGGCACGCACGGCATCTCGATCGGCAGCGAGACGACCTACGGGCTGCAGGACATCCTCGTCGAGCACAACCGCATCGAGGGCAAGGACCTCTACGGCACCGAGTCGAGCATCGCGGCCGGTATCCGGATCAAGTCGTACGAAGGCGTCGGCGGTGTCGTGCGCGACGTCGAGTACCTGGACACGACCATGTCCGACCTGCAGTACCCGATCGATCTCGACCCGTTCTACTCCGCGCCGACCGGCACCGCGAACATCCCGGATTATGCCGGCGTCACCATCGACGGCCTGGTCGCAACCCGTTCCATCCCGGGCGCGCAGGAGGTCGTCGAGGGCGTCAGCGCGGACCATCCGACCGTGCTGACCCTGCGTGACGTGTACGCGGACGCCACCACGACCGTGTCCCAGTACGCGCGGATCACCATCGAACATAGCGATCTGGACTTCGCCGGCACCGGCGTCGCGGAGGTACTGCGCTGAAATACATCCGATGAATGGCTTGCGCAAAGGTCCTTGCGCCTTCTAGATTCTGTCCCACCAGAAGGCGGAAAGGACCTTTGCCCATGTCGGACGCCCGCGCCCGGATACTTGCCCTGGATACTTATGACATCCGGTTCCCCACCTCGCGTGAGCACGACGGGTCGGATGCCATGAATCCAGACCCTGACTACTCGGCGGCCTATGTGGTGCTGCGCTCCGACGCCCTCGGCCCGAACGGCCAGGAACTCGCCGGGCACGGTTTCGCCTTCACGATAGGTCGGGGCAATGAGGTGCAGGTCGCCGCGATCGAGGCGCTGCGCGCGCACGTGGTCGGCCGCGAGCTCGACGAGCTGTGCGCCGACCCCGGCAGCGTCAGCCGGGCCCTGATCGGCGACAGCCAGCTGCGCTGGCTCGGCCCGGAGAAGGGCGTGATGCAGATGGCCATCGGCGCCGTCGTCAACGCCGTCTGGGACCTCGCCGGAAAGCGCGCGGGCAAGCCGGTCTGGCAGCTGCTCGCCGACGCCGAGCCGGAATGGCTGGTGAGCCAGATCGACTTCCGCTACATCGAGGACGCGCTCACCCCGGCCGAGGCGCTCGAGCTGCTGCGCGCCGGACGGGCCGGCGCCGAGGAGCGGGTCGCGCTGCTGCGCGAGCACGGCTACCCGGCGTACACCACCTCGCCCGGCTGGCTCGGCTACTCCGACGAGAAGCTGACCCGGCTGGCCAAGCAGGCCGTCGAGGACGGGTTCACCCAGATCAAGCTGAAGGTCGGCGCCGACCTCGAGGACGATATGCGCCGCTTCCGTGCCGCCCGCGCCGCCGTCGGCCCCGACCTGCGTATCGCCATCGACGCGAACCAGCGCTGGAACGTGCCCGAGGCGGTCGACTGGGTGCAGGCGCTGGCCGAGTTCGAGCCCTACTGGATCGAGGAGCCGACCAGCCCGGACGACATCCTCGGCCACGCCGCGGTTCGCCGCGGGGTCGCCCCGGTGAAGGTCGCCACCGGCGAGCACGTGCAGAACCGGATCGTGTTCAAGCAGCTGCTGCAGGCCGACGCCATCGACATCCTGCAGCTCGACTCCGCCCGGGTGGCCGGGGTCAACGAGAACCTCGCGATCCTGCTGCTCGCGGCCAAGTTCGGCGTCCCGGTCTGCCCGCACGCCGGCGGCGTGGGCCTGTGCGAGCTGGTCCAGCACCTGTCCATGTTCGACTACGTGGCGCTGAGCGGCACGACCGTGGACCGCGTCATCGAATACGTCGACCACCTGCACGAGCACTTCGTCGATCCGGTGCGCGTGATCGCGGGCAGCTACCAGGCGCCCGAGGCCCCCGGATTCTCGGCCCGCATGCACGACGGATCGATCGCGGCATACCGCTTCCCGGACGGTACCTTCTGGGTGGAAGACCTGCGTCGCCAGAACGAAGGAGTCTCACAATGACCGATCAGCACCTCGAGTTCGCGGGCCTGCGCGCGGTGGTGACCGGCGGCGGCTCCGGCATCGGACTGGCCACCGCGACTCTGCTCGCCGAGCGCGGCGCCACCGTCGCGGTGCTCGACCTCGACCCGTCCGCGGCCCCGGATCCCAAGCTGGGCTTCGTCGCCGACGTCACCGACGACGAGTCCGTGCGCGCCGCCGTGGCCGGCGCGGCCGAAGCGCTCGGCGGGATAGACATCCTGATCAACAACGCCGGCATCGGCGCGGCCGGCACGGTCGAGGACAACTCGGACGAGCAGTGGCACCGGGTCTACGACGTCAACGTGGTCGGCATGGTGCGCGTCTCCCGGGCCGCGCTGCCGCACCTGCGCGCCTCGGCTCACGCCGCGATCGTCAACACCGCCTCGATCGCCGCCGTGGCCGGCCTGCCGCAGCGCGCGCTCTACAGCGCGACCAAGGGCGCCGTGTACGCGCTGACCCTGGCCATGGCCACCGACCACCTGCGCGAGGGCATCCGGGTCAACTGCGTGAACCCGGGCACCGCGGACACTCCGTGGGTCGGCCGGCTCCTCGACGCCGCGCAGGACCCGGAGGCCGAGCGCGCCGCGCTGGCGGCCCGCCAGCCCATGGGCCGGCTCGTCACCGCGCCGGAGATCGCCGCCGCCATCGCCTACCTCGCCTCGCCGCTGGCCGCCAGCGTCACCGGCACCTCGCTCGCGGTCGACGGCGGCTTCACCGGCCTGCGTCCCCGCCCGATCGGCCAGTAGGGAATCCCCGTGCCCCAGCAACGTCCTGACGTCCTGCGCCGGGTCTCGCGCCTCGGCTTCGGCGGCGCGGCCATCGGCAACCTCTTCGCGCAGGTCGACGACGACGCCGCGGCCGAGGCCGTGAACGCGGCCTGGGCCGACGGTTTCCGCTACTTCGACACGGCGCCGCACTACGGTCTGGGCCTGTCCGAGCGCAGGCTCGGCGAGGCGCTGCGGCCGCGGCCCCGGGGCGAGTACGTGCTCTCCACCAAGGTCGGCCGGATCCTGGAGCCGCTGGCCGGGGAGATCCCGGAGGGCCTGCGCGACGACGAGGGCTTCGACGTCCGGCGCACCCACCGCCGCCGCTGGGACTTCAGCGGCGACGGCGTGCGCCGCAGCATCGAGGAGAGCCTGCAGCGGCTCGGACTCGACCGGATCGACATCGCCTACCTGCACGACCCGGACGACCACGCCGAGCAGGCGCTGGCCGAGGCGTATCCGGCGCTGGAGAAGCTGCGGGCGGAGGGCGTCGTCGGGGCGATCGGCGTCGGCATGAACCAGAGCGCGCTGCCGGCGCGGTTCGTGCGCGAGACCGACATCGACGTCGTCCTGCTGGCCGGCCGCTACACCCTGCTCGACCAGAGCGGGCTGGCCGAACTGCTGCCCGCGGCCGCGGAGCGCGGCGTCGCCGTCGTGCTCGGCGGCGTGTTCAACTCCGGCCTGCTGGCCGACCCGCGCCAGGCCGCGACCTACGACTACGCGCCCGCCCCGGAGCCGATCCTGCGCCGGGCGTTGGAGATCGAGAGGGTCTGCCTCGAGCACGGCGTCCCGCTGCGCGCGGCTGCGCTGCGGTTCGGTTTCGGCCACCCCGCCGTCATCAGCGCGCTGATCGGCGTCAGGGATGCCGGGCAGGCGGAAGATTGCGCCGCGCTGGCCGGGGTAGCGATACCGACGGAGCTGTGGGAGGACCTGCGTACCCGCGGCCTGCTTTCCCCCGACGTCCCGGTTCCGACGGAGTGAGCATGACGGTAGACGCGCACCACCACCTCTGGGATCTGCATGTCCGCGCGCACGAGTGGCTGCGCGCGCCCGAACTCAAGCCGATCTGGCGGGATTTCGGGCTCGAGGAGCTTGAAGCCCAGGCGAGGGCCTGCGGCGTGGACAAGACGATCCTGGTCCAGGTGGCCGCTTCCGCCGACGAGACCAGGGAGTTCCTCGCGTACGCGGCGTGCACCCGGCTGATCGCGGGCGTGGTCGGCTGGATGGACCTGGCCGCGCCCGGCCCGGCCGAGCAGCTGGCGAAGATCCGCGGCGGGGCCGGCGGCCAGCGCCTGGTCGGTATCAGGCATCTGGTTCAGGACGAGGCCGATCCGGCCTGGCTGGACCGCCCCGGGGTACGGGCCGGCCTCGCCGCCGTGGGCGCGGCCGGACTGCCCTACGACCTGCTGGTGCGTCCGGCGCAGGCCGAGGCCGCGCTGCGCGCGGTGCGTGCGCTGCCCGACCAGGTGTTCGTGCTCGACCACATCGGCAAGCCCCCGATCGCCTCCGGCGAGACCGAGCCGTGGGCGGCCTGGATCCGCGAGCTGGCCGCCGAACCGCACGTCGTGTGCAAGCTCTCCGGCCTGGTCACCGAGGCCGACTGGGGCACCTGGACGGTTCCGGATCTGCGCCCCTACGCGGAGGTCGTGCTCGAGGCCTTCGGGCCGGACCGGCTCATGTTCGGCTCCGACTGGCCGGTGTGCGTCCTGGCCGGGAGCTACGATGACGTCTTCCACGCCGCGACCGACCTCACCGCGCAGCTGAGTGTGGCCGAGCGCGAGGCGGTTTTCGGCGGGACCGCGACCCGGGTGTACGGGATCTGATCGTTCTCTTCGGGCCGGATCATTCCGGCCCGAAGACTTCCAGATCCGGCCCCTCGACGGCGATCGCGCTCAGTCCGGTCTCGGATCCCGAGGTGTGCAGCTCCTCGGGATCCCAGCGGACGCCCTGCCCGGCGCGGATGTCCAGCCGATGGCCGTCGGGCCCTGATACCCAGCCCTCGCCGGCGACCACCAGGAACAGCTGCCCGCCGACCGCCGGGTGCTCCCCGATGACGCCGCCCGGTTCGATCGAGAGGCAGGTCACCCGGGTCTGCCCGGAGTGCTCGCCGTGCGCGATCAGAGTGGCGAACGCGTCCACGCTCTCGTGGTGCGGGATGCGGAATTCCCTGCGGTCGAACACGAACATCTCCATACCGCGGCCCTCCGTGTCTGGGATGGAAGGCTTGAGTATAGGCCGTGGCGCAGCGGGGCGAACCGATCCGGAGGCGGGAGCGGACATGGTCGGGGAACCGGTGCCGGCACTGGGAATCGAGCCCTCGGCCTGGCCCGGCGTACGCAGGCTTTCCGGCCACGCGGGGGTGCGCTCCCGGCAGGAGGACGGGTCGCTCTCGGCCTCCCGGGCCGTCTCCTACGTCCATTCCTATGTTCTGCCCGGCGAACGCAGTCCGGCCGTCGTCATCGCCCAGTCGCCCGTCTACCCGGGCCGGCCGCCCCACCAGCCCGGCGCGGCGATCTCCACGCTGCTGCGTCGGGGCCGGCGGGAAGGTGTGGCGCGGCCGGACCATCCGGTCTCGGTACGGTCCGGCCACGCCGTCATCGAGGGCTGCGATATCGGGATCGACGTCGTCGACTGGGGTGACGCGCGCCTCGGCGGAGTCGCTTTCACCTGGCGCGGATCCACCTATGTGGACATCGCCTCATGGCTCGCTCCCCTCGACGCGCTCTTCCTTGCCGCCTTGACCGTCATCGGGGATCCGCTCGAACCCCTGGCCGGCCGCCCGGGCGGCTGATCAGGACGGGGACGCGGACGAGTCCGTGCCCAGGTCCAGCGAGCCGCCGAGCATCGAAGACAGCACGCTGATGAAGTCGGTCTGGCCGACCCAGCCCGTCTTCTGGCCGTTGCCGACCAGCGGGCAGCCGGAGAGCTGCATGAGCACCTCGGTCTCCTGCGAGCCGGCCGTGAAGATGCCCAGGATGGAGCCGCCCGAGTCCATCGGACAGGAGACCGGCTGGGTCGGCGGGGGAGTCAGGGCATTGAGCGCCTTCTGCAGGGTGCCGATCTGGTCGGATTTGCTCAGCACGATCGCGGTCGGGGCGTGCGGGCTCGCGGCCGGGCTGGCGGAGCCGCCGGGGCTCTCGAGGCCGCCGGGGCTGCCGGAGTCGTCGGACGCGGGCGAGGCCGCGGCCGGGTAGACGCACAGCAGCACCCGGGTCGCGGCCAGCGGCTCGAGCTGGTCGGCGAGGCCGCTGACGTTCGAGGAGAGATTCTGCGGAGCTGTGCCGGGGCAGGTACTGCTCTGCGCGTCGTCGGCCGCCGCGGACGCGCCGGCGGTGGAGACCGTCGCGGACGAGCTCTGCAGCCGCTGGGCGGCGCAGCCGGAGACCGCGCTCGCGCCCAGGGCCAGGGCGGCCAGGCCGAGCGAGGCGCGGACCGCATACGGGATAGTCATGATTCGCCTCCGCTGTAAGGGTTCTTCGGATACCCCGGCCGCCGCCCGGCATGCGCCCGAAGCCCCCGCGCGCCCCGGGCGCGGCCGCCCGGGAACGCCCCGGCGCGCCGGGGCGAAAATAACTTTGCCTCCTAACAGTTTGGACGCTAACCTTCTCGGGTGACCGCACCGCGCGAGCCGGACCCCTCGCCCCCCGCCCCGCCGCCGCCCCCTCCCGCGCCCCCGCCGCCGCCCGACCTCGACCTGCGCCAACGCCTGGTCGGCTCGCCCACGATGCGGCTGGTCGGGCTGGCCGGACAGGCCATGGGCAACCGGTACCGGCGGGTGCTCGCCGAGGAGGACGGGCTCTCGCCCGGCGCCGCCGGCGTGCTCAACGCGCTCGCCTGGGGCCAAGGGCGCGGGCTGGAGGCCGGCACCCCGGGCCGGGCCACGCACTCGGAGCTCGCCCAGCGCTGCATGATCACCCCGGCCACGCTCACCGGCCTGGTCTCGACGCTGGAGAAGGCCGGCTACGTCCGGCGCCGGCGGGACGAGTCCGACCGGCGGATCGTCTGGCTCACCCTCACCGAGGCCGGCGAGGCCCGCTCGCGCGAGATCGGCCTGCGGGCCAAGGCCGCCAACGACGAACTCATGCGAAAGTTGACCCCCGAACTCGAAGCCGCCCTGCGTGACTTCCTGATCACCGTGATCGAGAACGACCTCGCGGTCGTGCACCAGGAGACGTCCGTCTTGTCCGAGCACACCTCCACGCCCGCACACCCCGGGCACCGGGCGCCGACCGCGCGGTCGGCGCCGCCCGTCCCGACCACCGACCAGCCCGCCCCCGGGAGGACGCCGTGCTGATCAAACTGCTGCGCGAGTACCTGCGCCCGTACCGCAAACCGATCGCGGTGGTGGTGTGCCTGCAGTTCCTGGCCACCCTCGCGATGCTCTATCTGCCCACGCTCAACGCCGACATCATCGACGACGGCGTGCTGACCGGGGACTCCGGCTACATCTGGCGCACCGGCGGGATCATGCTGGCCATCACCCTGGGCCAGATCGCCTGCCAGATCTGCGCGGTCTACTTCGCCGCGCGCACCGCCATGGCCGTCGGCCGGGACCTGCGCGCGGCCCAGTTCCGCCAGGTCCAGCGCTACTCGGCCCGCGAGGTCGGCCAGATCGGCACCCCGTCGCTGATCACCCGCAGCACCAACGACGTGCAGCAGGTGCAGATGCTGGTGCTGATGTTCTTCGTGATGACGGTCTCCGCGCCGATCATGATGGTCGGCGGCGTCATCATGGCGCTCAACCAGAACGTCACCCTCTCCGGCCTGCTGGTCGTCATCATCCCGGTGCTCGCCTGCGTGCTGGCGCTGATCATCTCGCGGATGGTGCCGCTGTTCCGGGCCACCCAGGGCAAGCTGGACGTGATCAACCGGGTGCTGCGCGAGCAGATCTCCGGCGTGCGGGTGGTGCGCGCGTTCGTGCGCGACGGGCGCGAGCGAGACCGGTTCGAGGAGGCCAGCGGCGAGCTGCTCGCGGTCTCCCTCGGCGCCGGCAAGCTGATGTCGCTGATGTTCCCCTCGGTGATGCTGGTGATGAACCTCTCCAGCGTCGCCGTGCTCTGGTTCGGCGGCCACCTGATCAGCGACGACCGGATGCAGATCGGCGCGCTCACCGCGTTCCTCAGCTACCTGATGCAGATCCTGATGTCGGTGATGATGACCGTCTTCACCTTCATGATGGTCCCGCGGGCCGAGGTCAGCGCCGAGCGCATCCGCGAGGTGCTGACCACCGAGTCCAGCGTCGTGCCGCCCGCGAACCCGGTCAGCCCGGAGGCGACGACGGGGCTGCTCGAGCTGCGCGCGGTCGACTTCGCCTACCCCGGCGCCGAACAGTCGGTGCTGCGCGGCGTGGACGTGCTCGCCCGCCCCGGCGAGGTCACCGCGATCATCGGCTCCACCGGCGCGGGCAAGACCACGCTGCTCTCCCTGGTGCCGCGGCTGATGGACGTCACCGCCGGCTCGGTCCTGGTCGACGGCGTGGACGTGCGCGAACTCGACCCGAACGCGCTGAGCAAGGCCGTGGGCTACGTCCCGCAGCGGCCGTACCTGTTCTCCGGCACCATCGCGAGCAACCTGCGCTACGGCAACCCGGACGCGACCGACGAAGAGCTCTGGCGCGCCCTCGAGATAGCCCAGGGCCGCGACTTCGTCGAGGCCATGCCGGAGGGGCTCGACTCCCCGATCGCGCAGGGCGGCACGAACGTCTCCGGCGGCCAGCGCCAGCGCCTGGCCATCGCCCGGGCCCTGGTGCGCCGCCCGGCCGTGTACCTGTTCGACGACTCCTTCTCCGCCCTCGACTACGCCACCGACGCGCGGCTGCGCGCCGCCCTGGCCCGCGAGACCGTGGAGGCGACGGTGCTGATCGTGGCGCAGCGGGTGAGCACCATCCGCCACGCCGACACCATCATCGTGCTCGACGAGGGCCGCGTGGTCGGCTCCGGCCGGCACGCGGAGCTGATGGAGGAGAACGAGACCTACCGGGAGATCGTGCTCTCCCAGCTGACGGAGCAGGAGGCTCTCGCATGACGACCAACGCTCCGGAAGAGACTTCCCCGGCCGACGAGGCGCCCGAGGCGCAGGTCGTGGCCAAGGTCGACGTGGTCGAGCTCGGCGGCGGCGCCAAGACCGAGGGCGGCGAGGCTCAGGGGGAGGGCGGCGAGCGGGTCGTCCCGGCCCGCGGCCTCGGCCCGGCCCCCGGCACCCGGCGCGGCCCCGCCGCGTTCATGTCCGGCCAGTCCACCGAGAAGGCGCTGAACTTCAAGGGCTCGAGCAAGCGGCTGCTGGCCACCATGAGCCCCGAGCGCCCGCTGATGATCTTCGCCCTGGTCCTGACCGCGATCGGGGTCACCCTCAACGTCATCGGCCCGAAGATCCTCGGCAACGCCACCAACCAGATCCTCAGCGGCGTGGCCGGGCGCCAGACCGCCGCGTTCCACGGCCTGAGCCGGGCTCAGCTGCTGGCCAGCCCGCGGCTGCCGGCCGGCGTGCGCGAGATGCTCAAAAGCGTGCAGTTCGTCCCCGGTGTGGGCATGGACTTCGACGCGATCGGCCGCACCCTCGGCGTCGTCGCGCTGATCTACTGCTGCTCCTCGATCGTGCTCGCCGTCCAGGGCCGGATCGCCACCGCGCTGGTCCAGCGGGCCGTCTACCGGATGCGCAAGGACGCGCAGGCCAAGCTCTCCCGGCTGCCGCTGAGCTACTTCGACGGCCAGCCGCGCGGCGAGATCCTCTCCCGGGTCACCAACGACATGGACAACCTGGCCCAGACGCTGCAGCAGACGCTGAGCCAGATCGCGATGTCGCTGATGACCATCGTCGGCGTGCTCACCATGATGTTCTGGATCTCCTGGGAGCTGGCCCTGCTGGCGCTGGTGACCATCCCGCTCTCGGTGGTGCTGGCCGCGCGCATCGGCAAGAAGGCCCAGCCCCAGTTCGTCAAGCAGTGGGGCACCACCGGCCGGCTCAACGGCCACATCGAGGAGCAGTACA
Organism: Actinospica robiniae DSM 44927; assembly: GCF_000504285.1. NCBI lineage: Bacteria > Bacillati > Actinomycetota > Actinomycetes > Catenulisporales > Actinospicaceae > Actinospica > Actinospica robiniae. The sequence continues at coordinate 7,915,030 of NZ_KI632511.1, forward strand.
CCGGCCACACCCTGGTGAAGGTCTTCGGCCGCCAGGACGAGGCGATGGCCGAGTTCGACCAGCAGAACGAGACGCTCTACCAGGCCTCGTTCAAGGCGCAGTTCATCTCCGGCCTGATCCAGCCCGCGATGATGTTCATCGGCAACGTGAACTACGTGTTCATCGCCGTGGTCGGCGCGCTCAAGGTGGCCACCGGCTCGCTCTCCCTCGGCGACGTGCAGGCGTTCATCCAGTACTCGCGCAGCTTCAGCCAGCCGGTCACCCAGGTCGCGAGCATGTCCAACCTGCTCCAGTCCGCGGTGGCCTCGGCCGAGCGGGTGTTCGCGCTGCTCGACGCGACCGAGCAGACCCCGGACGACGCGCAGGCGCCGACCGTGGACGAGGTGCGCGGCCAGGTCGAGTTCGAGAACGTCTCGTTCCGCTACAAGGCGGACACCCCGCTGATCCAGGACCTCTCGCTCTCGGTCAAGCCCGGCCAGACCGTGGCCATCGTCGGCCCGACCGGCGCGGGCAAGACCACGCTCGTCAATCTCCTGATGCGCTTCTACGAGATCGACGAGGGCCGGATCACCCTGGACGGGGTGGACATAGCGCGGATGACCCGGGAGGACCTGCGCTCGCGCACCGGCATGGTGCTCCAGGACGCCTGGCTGTTCGGCGGCTCCATCGCGCAGAACATCTCCTACGGCGTGCCGGACGCCCCGATCGAGAAGATCGTGGCGGCGGCCCAGGCCACCCACGTCGACCGGTTCGTGCGCACGCTGCCGGACGGCTACGACACCGTCCTGGACGACGAGGCCTCCTCGGTCTCGGCCGGCGAGCGGCAGCTGATCACGATCGCCCGCGCGTTCCTCGCCGAGCCCGCGATCCTCATCCTGGACGAGGCGACCAGCTCGGTGGACACCCGCACCGAGGTGCTGATCCAGCGGGCGATGAACTCGCTGCGCGAGGGCCGCACCAGCTTCGTGATCGCGCACCGCCTGTCCACCATCCGCGACGCCGACCTGATCCTGGTGATGGAGAACGGCCGGATCGTGGAGCAGGGCGACCACGAGGAACTGCTCGAGCGCCAGGGCGCCTACTCCCGGCTCTACCAGGCCCAGTTCGCCTCGGCGGTGGCCGAGGTCGACTGACCCCGAGGTCGAGTGACCGCCGTCCTCCGGCGCGGCCCGCTGCCCGCGGACCGCGCCGGAGGCGTGTCGGGGCCCGGCCGACCGGTGAGCCGACCACGATCTCAGTGGTCTTCTCCCAACACCCTCGCCACTCGCGCCGAGCCGGAATACCCTGGTGTTATGGCGAGGCCGGGAGGGGTCCGAAGAGGTATCAGTGCTCTGGCCAAGTTCGTCTGGGGGCTGATCGCCTTCATCGTCATCAGCTCGCTGGGCGGGGCGGTGGTGGCCGGGATGGCGCTGCCCGCGGTCGCCGCGGCCGGCCTCGGCGCCAAGGCCGCCTCCGACCATTTCCAGAACCTGCCGGGCGACTTCCAGCCGCCGCTGCTGCCGCAGCGCAACACCGTCGAGGCGGCGGACGGCTCGGTGATCGCCACCACCTGGGACCCGGACAACGAGAGCAACCGGGTCGTGGTGCCGCTCTCCCAGATGAACATCCTGATGCAGCACGCCATCGTCGCGGTCGAGGACCAGCGCTTCTACCAGCACGGCGGGATCGACTGGAAGGGCACGATCAGGGCCCTGGTGAACAACTCCGAGGGCACCGGGAACCTGCAGGGCGGCTCCGACATCGCCCAGCAGTACGTCAAGAACTCGCTCGAGCTCGAAGCCGGCACGAACAAGGCCGCGTTCGCCGCCGCCCAAGCCGACACCTTCACCCGCAAGGTCCAGGAACTGCGCTTCGCCACGTCCGTGCTCCAGCAGATGGACCGCGGTCAGCTGCTGCAGGCCTACCTGAACCTGATCCCCTTCGGCAACGGCGCCTTCGGCGTGGAGGCCGCGGCCGAGACGTACTTCGACACCACCGCGGCCAAGCTCGACGCCGACCAGGCCGCCCTGCTCGCCGCCGTGGTCAACAGCCCCACCGCCGACGATCCCTTCGACCACGCCGGAGCCGCCTGGACCCGGCGCAACGTCGTGCTCGAGGACATGGCGCAGCAGGGCTACCTCACCCGGCAGCAGGCGGCCGCCGACGAGAAGCAGCCGCTGAACCTGAAGCCGGGCGACCAGGAGAACGGCTGCATCACGGCCGGCTCGGACGCGTTCTTCTGCATGTACGTGTACTACTCCTTCCTGCAGGACCCGACCTACGGCTCGAGCGTCCAGGCCAGGGAGAACCTGTGGAACCAGGGCGGGCTGGTGATCAAGACGACGCTCTCGCCGAAGGACCAGGCCTCCGGCCAGAACGCGGTCTCCGCCCACACCCACTCCACCGACCAGGTGGCCACCGCGCTGGCCATGGTCGAACCCGGCGACGGCGCGATCACCGCCATCGCCCAGTCCAAGCCGATGGGCAACGGCGTCGGCCAGACCTACGTCGACCTCGCCGCCGATCCTTCGCACGGGGGCGGCGAGGGATTCCAGGCCGGCTCCTCGTTCAAGATCTTCGAGGGACTGGCCGCGCTCGAGGACGACTGGAACCCCGCCACCGTGATGAGCGTGCCGAGCCCGCTGGTCGAGACCGGCCTGCACGTACCGGTCTGCGTCGCCGGGGCCAAGCCCACGATCGTCTGGCCGGCCGACTACCAGCCCAACAACGACGACGACCGCGGGTTCACCGGGACGCTCCCGGAGGCGTACTGGTTCTCCGTCAACACCTACTTCCTCACCCTGGAGACGAAGACAGGGCTCTGCCAGCCGGCGTCCATCGCCCAGTCCATGGGCGTGACCGCGGACAACGACACCGGCACCGGCGCGCCGCTCGACCAGTTCGCCTCCTTCACCCTCGGCACGAACCTGATCACCCCGATCGAGATGGCCGGCGCGTACGCCACCCTCGCCGCCCACGGGGAGTACTGCCGGCCATACGTGATCACCCAGGTGGCGAATCTGTCCGGCAAGCAGTACCCCGCGCGTGGCAAGCAGTGCGCGCAGGTGATCGACCCCAACCTGGCCAACGAGCTGACCGCGATGCTGCGCGGCGTGCTCACCGTCCCCGGCGCCACCGCCGACGGCCTCGGCATCGGCCGCCCCGCCGCCGGCAAAACCGGCACCACGACGTTGTCGATAGCTACCTGGTTCGACGGCTTCACGCCGCAGCTGGCCACCGCCGTGTGGACCGGCTTCATCAGCCCCAAGCACGGCGACTTCCTCGGCTATATGGAGATCGGCGGCCACTACTGGGCTCAGCAGATCTTCGGCGCCACGATCTCCGCGCCGACCTGGCAGCAGGCGATGGAGGGCGCGCTCAAGGGGCAGTCGGTAGAGGACTTCACCCAGCCCTACGGCTTCCCGCCGATCCCCTCGGGCTGATTCGCCGTCAGTCCGGCGACGTCGTCGAAGCACCGCCGCGGGATACGCTGAGTCGATGACGGCACCCGACTTCACCGCTCTGCGCCTGGCCGACGGCGTGCTCGCCCCCGCGGACGCGAACGTGGTGCTCGCCGAGTGGATCGCCGAGGGCGCCTCCGGCGAGGAGCCGCTGTACCAGGCGCCCTTGCATCGCCACGAGGAAGACGAGGCGTGGTACGTCCTGGAGGGCAGCCTATGCGTCCGCATCGGCGAGCAGGTGAGCGAGATCTCGGCCGGTGGCGCCGTGATCGTCCCCGGCGGCATCGCGCACACGTACTGGAACCCGGCGCCCGACCCTGCCCGCTACCTGCTGGTGATGGGTGCTCGTACGTACGCCCTCATCCAGGCGATCCACGCCGCTGAGGACCGTAGCCCGGACGCGTTGCGCCGGCTCTTCCGGGAGTACGGCGCCGAGTTGCTCGACGGCTGATTCGGATGCTTGGAAGCCGTGGATCAGCCGGTGAGGAGCCCGCGGCGTGAACCGTCCGGACCGTCCGAACCCACCCGCGCGACGGTTACGCGCCTACCTGGCCGATGCCGTTGAGGAGATCCGCAAAACTTCCGTGTTCTCCTCTGCGGTGGACTGGGACGAGGTAGAGCGCGAGGCAACGGCAGTACTCGACGTCGCCGACTGCTACGCCGACACCCACGCCTTCCTGCTCGCGGTACTCCACCGAGCCGGCGGCCCCCACAGCCACCTGACCCCGCCGCCCGGTTCGGCCCCGACCCGCCAACGTAGCCCGCAGATGACAGCGGCCCTGGGTCCTCCGACACCCACCGGCCACCTCATCGACGAGCCGCCGGCCGCCGTGGCCTACCTGCGCCTGCCGAAGCTGTCCGAAGGCCGCAAGAACACCCGCAGCTACCTCGCCGCTGGCACCGCGGTCATGAGGAGCCTGATCGCCGCCCGCCCGGCCGGATGGATCGTGGACCTGCGCGCCAACATCGGCGGCGGCATATGGCCGATGCTCGCCGTCGCCGCCCCGCTGTTGCCCGAAGGCGTCCTCGGGCACTTCCTGCTGCCCGACGGCCGAGCCGAGGTGTGGTCCGCGCACCACGGCCGGATCAAGCATGACGGCAAGACCATGGCCCGCAGCCGTACCCGTACCCGTACCCACCGCCCCGGCGACGACCAATCCCGCATCGCCGTGCTCACCTCACGCCACACGTCCAGCGCCGGCGAGGCCGTCGCCCTCGCCTTCCGCGCGCAACCCCGAGCGCGTCTCATCGGCGCCCCCACGGCAGGAATGAGCACCGCCAACCGCACCCACATCCTGCGCGACGGAACCCGCCTGCGCATCAGCGCGTCCGTCTACGCCGACCACAACCGCGTCCCCGTCGACGGCCCGGTCCCCATCGACGAGCACCTCCCCGACAACAGCCGCGACAGTGCCCTGAGCGCTGCGCTGCAGTGGATACGCGGCTGACCGGAGATTCGAGATCTGATGCAGGCTGGTCTGGAACCGTGTCTAGCGCGAGTTGATGATCGGCTGGGTGCTGGTGGAGCGTGGTGGTCTGTCGGGTCGGGTGGGGGCGGTCGCTTCGCGTCGCCCTGTTTCGTGTGTCCACCCACCCACCCGTTGCGTTCGCGGGGCGGCCTGCGGTTTCAAGATCTCGCCTCCGGCGCGGGCCCTTCCCTCGGAGAGAGAGCCGGGGTTTGTGGGGTGGTGGGGTTGCGGGGGTGTGCTCTCTCCTCGGTCGGTCCCCGGAGGCAATCAGGGACCTGCCGGGAGGTCAAGCGGCGGTGGCCCTGGTTGATGATGGATTTTGCATGGCGCCGCTTGACCTCCCGGCAGAACCCTGATCGGGCTTCGCCTGCCCGACCGAGGAGAGAGCCCACCCCCTGGGGAGCGGTGCGAGCTGCGCTCGGGCCCGGGTCCCGGCCGGTGTCCCGGTCGCGCTCGGTGCGGAAGGATCCTGCATCGCCCTGATCCGAGCATCCCGGTCCTTGATCCGTGTGAAGGGTCAGTGGTCCGGCCGCGCTTGCTGCTGAATCGTGCATTGTCGTTCTAGGCCGCCGTCTTCTTCTCTACTGCTTCAACGCCGGGGAGTGCGCCCGAGTGCCCGGAATCTCCATTATTTTTTCTTTTCCGGCAAAGGCCGGATTCACGGCTTTTGTCGGTGGTGGCGTCTAGTATGGAAGAGTACGGAGGATCGGGACGTGCGATGGGAGGGGTGGTGGACGGGATGGCTGGTCAGATGGCGTCAGGAGGGTGGCCGAAAGTGGTGCAGGATTTCCCCTTGGCGTGCGACCGGGCCGCGCGATCCTGTGCAGTGTGTGAGCACCGGGTGGATCCGACCGGGGCGATGCAGAATTCGACGGCAGGCACGATCGGAGCACCGAAGCCTTCGCGCGGATCGAGGGCCGGGATGTTCGGATCACGGCGATGCAGGATCCTTCCGGATCGAGCGCGGTCCGGCGTGCGGGATTCTGCTGCGAGGTCTGGGATCGGGGTGGAGCGCACCGGGGCGATGCACGATTCAGCAGCAAGCGCGACCGGGCCACGGGACGGGACTCGGCCCGAGTGCAGCTCGCACTGCTCCTCCAGGGGGTGTGCTCTCTCCTCGGTCGGGCAGGCGAAGCCCGATCAGGGTTCTGTCGGGAGGTCAAGCGGCGCGATGCAGAATCGAGCATCAGCCCAAGTCACCGCCGCTTGACCTCCCGACAGGTTCCTGATTGCCTCTGGGGACCGACCGAGGAGAGAGCACACACCCGCAACCCCACCATCCCGAACCCCAACCCGCCCCGCTACGCCAGCACCCACGCGGACCCGGCACTCTCTCCGAGGGAAGGGCCCGCGCCGGAGGCGAGATCTTGAAACCCCAGGCCGCCCCGCTACGCAACGGGTGGGCGGGTGGTCAGACGAACCAGGCGACGCGAAGCGCGGCCCGCACCCCGACGACCACCCCGAGCCGACAGATCACCACGCCCCACCGGCACCCAGCCGATCATGAACTCGCACTAGAGAGATCTCGAGCATGCCGCTTCCCGAGCACGAACTCGTCGCCACCGCCTCCACCGTGGTCTACCGGAACCGCTGGATCGCCGTCCACGAGGACAAAACCCTGCGACACGACGGCGTCGAGGGCATCTACGGCGTTGTCGACGCAGCCGACTTCGCGCTCATCCTCCCCTACACCGACGGCGGGTTTTACCTCGTCGAGCAGTACCGGTACACGGTGAAGGGGCGGTACTGGGAGTTTCCGGGAGGCTCCTGGGAGGCCCAGCCGGACGCCGATCCCCTCGACGTCGCCCGCGGGGAGCTGGCTGAGGAGACCGGGCTGACGGCGGGCACCATGACCTCGCTCGGCCACCTCTACCAGGCATACGGGATCAGCGGTCAGGGCTTTCACATGTTCCTCGCGACCGACCTCACGGTCGGCGAGCCCGACCTTGAGGAGACCGAGGCAGGACTGGTCAGCCGGTGGTTCTCGGAGGCCGAGGTCTGGCAGCTGATCGACGAGGGCCGCTTCAAGGACGCGCCCTCGATCGCCGCGCTCGCCTGCTTCCAGCGCCACCGGGCGAAGGAGGACGCACGGGGGACGGTGAACTCAGAGCCGGTCGAGCCAGGCGTGGCCCGGGTGGACGCGGGCGAGTAGGTCGGTGAGGGTTGCGCGCTGGTTCGGATCGAGGTGGGGGAGGGTTTCTTCGAAGTCTGCCTGGTCTTTTGGGCGCACCTGCTTGGACTTGAAGAGCAGCACGAACTCCGGTGCCAGGTAAGGGATTCCGTCCGCGCTGTGGCGGATGACGGCGTCGTACGGCAGCCGAATCGTCGGGTCGTGGCGGCAGATCCATGCGTCGCCGTCGTGCGGCTCGCGGAACACGTCGAGGAGGTAGTCGTCGGTTCGCGGGTCGCGTAGCCAGGTCTGGTGCGTGGCGGCGATGACCTCCGGTGCGGCGCCGCGCCAGAGCCTGCCGCTGCTGACGGCGTCGAAGGCGTAGCCGTCGAATCGCGCGCGGATCTCGGCGAAGCGGTTCGCCGGGACGGCGATCTCGAGGTCCCCGTGCTTCCTCGTCTGCTTGCCGCGGAACAGATCCAGCGCCCAGCCCGCGGCCACGTACCAAGGCACTGCGACCTCGGCCAGCAGGCGCGCCACCTGGCTCGGAGTCCAGTGATGCGCCCAATTTCCGTCGAGGGCTGCGATCTCCTCAGCGGACAGCCGCACGCCGCCTTCGAGCTCTGCCTCGCTCACGTCACCAGTCTTTTTCAGTCGGGCGGGGCGGGGCTAGTCCCCGGGGTGGGTTGGCGGATATGGGTATGGACACCGCTAAGCTGCTCTGCCAGTTGAGCTACGAGGCCTGACGGCCTCGACGGGACTCGAATCCGCAACCCGCCGATTAAGAGTCGATAAGCGATGGCCTTCGACCCGCCAGCACCCTCCCCGGGGGCTCGTTGCCGCAACCTTAGGGCCCTGAGTTCGAGCCTGCCAGCGATTTATTGCCGCGGCTGCGGCAGGTAGGGCGCGATGGCGTGGGCGAGCAGCGGGATCGGCATCGACTGCAGCCAGATCTCGCCCGGACCGGTCAGCGCGACGAGGTGGAAGCCGTTGTCCCCGAACAGGATGTTGCGCACGCCCTTGAACCGGGTGATCTGGAAGCTCACCGTCTCCTGGAACAGGCCCACGTGGCCCGGGTGCACCAGCAGCGTCTGGCCCGGCGCCAGCTGGTAGGTGGTCACCTCGCCGGACAGCTCGATCCAGGCCTCGCCGTTGCCCTGCAGCTTCTGCAGCAGGAAGCCCTCGCCGCCCCACAGACCCGCGCCGAGGCCGGCCACCGGCGCCGCCGAGGCGTTCACGCCCGGGGTGCCGCACAGAAAGCCGTGCCGGTGCACCATCATCCCGGCGCCCGGCCCGATGCGCACCGGCAGGATCTGGCCGGGCGCCTTCGTGGCGAACGCGACGATTCCGCCGCCCCCGCCCTGGTTCAGGTACTGGGTCTGGAAGAAGCTGCCGCCGCCGAGGGCCCGCTTGACCCCGGCCAGGAAGCCGCCGCCTCCGCCCATTCCGTTGCCGGTGGTCTGCGAGACCGCGATGTTGGGCGACATCCACGACAGTTCGCCGTGTGTGGAGATGACCGACTCGCCCTGGTTGAGGGCGATCTCGAGGACGGGCAGCGTGGTGCCCTTCACAGTGGCCTGCATGCCTCGGAGCTTACCCGTCGGGGCGGGTTCGCAACGTGGTGCGGGCCGCCTCCCCGGAACGGGAAGACGGCCCGCGTCGTGCGCGTCGGTCAGCCGGCGGCTAGTCGACGTTCAGTGCGTTGTCATCGACCACGAAGTCCGTGTACAGCGACGCGTCCTCGGAGCCGGTGAACTTGAGCGTGACGGTCTGGCCGACGTACGAGGCCAGGCTGTACGAGTGCTGGGTGTAGCCGGAGTTGTGGTTCAGGTTGGAGAACGTGGCCAGGGTGCCCAGCACGGTGCCGCTGGAGTTGAGCACCTGCACCTTGAGCGTGTCGTACGCCGTGGTGGTGGTCGTCTCCGCCGTGTCGATGTGCAGGTAGAAGGAGAACGTGGCCGTGGTGCAGCCGGCCGGGATGGTCACCTTCTGCGCCAGCGTGTCGGTGTGGGTGGTGCCGTAGCCGTCCATCCAGGCGTCGTAGTTGCCGGAGTGGGCGGGCTCGTCGACCGTGTCCGAGTTGAGTACGCCGGCCGTGGAGGTCCACGGGCTGATGGAGCCGGTCTCGAAGCCCGGGTTGCCCAGCAGCTGCGCCGCGCTGCAGCCGCCGCTCGCCGCGTTCACCGTCCAGGTGAAGCTCGCCGAGCCGGACGCGCCGGTGGTGTCCTGCGCCGTGACGGTCACGCTGAAGGTGCCCGAGGCGGTCGGGGTGCCGGAGATCAGGCCGCTGCTGGAGATCGACAGACCGCCCGGCAGACCGGTGGCGCTGAACGTCAGGGTCTGGCCGGAGGCCGAGTCGGTCGCGCTGATCTGCTTCGAGACCGCGGTGCCGACCGTCCCGGTCTGGTTGCCCGGGCTGGTGACGGTCACCGTGTTACCGGTGGTGGAGTTGATCGTCCAGGTGAAGCTCGCCGAGCCGGACGCGCCGGTGGTGTCCTTCGCCGTGACGGTCACGCTGGAGCTGCCCGAGGTGGTCGGGGTGCCGGAGATCAGGCCGCTGCTGGAGATCGACAGCCCCGCCGGCAGGCCGGTGGCGCTGAAGGTCAGGGTCTGGCCGGAGGCCGAGTCGGTCGCGCTGATCTGCTTGGAGACCGCGGTGCCGACGGTGCCGGTCTGCGTGCCCGGGTTGGTCACCGTGACCGTGTTCGCGCCCGAGGAGCCGTTCGTCAGACCCGTGATGCCGTTCGGGGTGCCGATGCCGGTCGGGCCGTCGTAGCCGGTCTCCGCGGTGCACAGGAACGCCGGGCTGCAGGACGAGGCGTCCTTGCCGCTGGTGACGTCGTAGAAGTTGGCCGTGTGGTTGTAGACGTCCTGCGCCGGGTTGGCGCCCGCGCTGCCGCCGAGGGCGTACATCGCCGCCACCATCGGGGAGGACGCGCTGGTGCCGCCCACCTCGTTCCAGCCGCCGTTGCCGTTGGTGGTGTCGTAGACCGCCACGCCGGTGGCCGGGTCCGCGTCCGCGGCGACGTCGTTGTCGATGCGCTTGGAGCAGCCGCTCAGCCCGAGCGAGGTCTGCCAGCTCGGCTGGGCCTCATACGAGGAGCAGCCCGAGCCGGTGCCCTCCGAGCCGGTCGTGGTGTTCCACACCGACTCGGTCCAGCCGCGCGAGTTCGAGGCCGTGCTCAGCGCGGTGCCGCCGACGGAGACCACGTAGGGCGAGGTCGCCGGGTAGCTCGCGCCGTAGTCCGCGTCGCCCGCGGACACGGTGACCACGACACCCGAGTGGTTGAAGTACGAGTCGTACGAGGTCTCGGTGGAGTCCTCGCTGCCGCCCCACGAGTTGGAGACGTAGCCGGCCAGGCTCGCCGCCGCGTTGTTGGCGGTGTAGAGGCCGTCACTGGTGTCGTCCTGCGCCTCGACCAGGACGATGTTGCACAGCGGGCAGATCGCCGACGCCATGTCCAGGTCGAGCGACTCCTCCAGGGTCCAGTCGTCCGAGGACGGGGCCGTGGAGGGCAGCGGCGAGCTCGCGCCGTTCTGGTTGACCACTCGGAAGCTGGGCACCGCGGGCAGGCCCGCGGCGGAGCGGTAGGCGGCCAGGTCGCTCGCGGCCGTCGGGTCGTTGTACGCGTCCACGATGGCGATCGTGCGCCCGGACCCGTTCGCGGCCGAGGCCGAGGTCAGGTTGTAGGCGGACTGCAGCTGCGAGGGACCGTAGCCGACGCCGGAGGGAATGGCGTCGGGCGAGGCAGCGGCGGCGACCGGCTTGATCCCGTCGCGCTTGTACGACATGCAGGACAGTTTGCCGACGGCGATGTCCGAGCAGACCCGGCTGGCGCCGGAGTTCGTGCTCGTCAACGCCGGCTGCGAGGCGTGCGCCGAACCGGCCAGGGCCGGTGCCGTAGCGGCCGAGGCCGCCGCGGCGCCGCCCAGGGAGATCGCGGCCCCCAGGGCCACTGCGGTGGCCAGGCTCGCGCCGGCCCGCAGACGTTGGGTGATGCTCACGCGGTGTGTTCCCCTCTCGGGTGGTGCGGCCAGGCGATCGGGTGTGCCCGGCCGCGTGGGTGATGCGGTCGGCTGGCAGCGGGCGCGCGGGATCGCCGCGGCGCGGGCGGAGCCGGCCGACCGTTTGCCCCGTCGGGCTGCTCGGCGGGACGGTGCGGACGCGTGGAGCGTGGGTGCGATGGTGCGAGGTGGGTAGTGCGGCGCCCGATCCGACCGTGCCGAGTTCTGGTGGGTGGTGAACTGTGGGTCTACGCCCGGCGAGCCGGGCGACGGTGCGTCAGGTGCTGCGAACCACGCGGCTCCGGCATCCGACCGACCGGTCGGTTCCGGATCGCGCTGAGCTGAAAACTAGCGCCGGGCCCGGGAGCGGTCAACGCCGGGCGGGTGGGCACGAACGTCAAGTTCTACCCAAGTCAACCGGTGTCCGCGACTGTGGTCACCGGGGTTTCGGCGCCCTCGAATGGTCCAGTTCTAGTGGAGGGTGCCGGGCGCGCGGCAGAGGATGGCGGGGGGCCCCGTGCCGGTGTGCGCCGGGACTCGCGGCCGAGGAAAGGGCTGGGACCATGGAGTGGACGTGCTGCGGCGGCGAGGGCGCCTCGTGCGCCGGTCGGCGGGATCTGGGCCTGCTGTTGATCCGTGGGGTGGCCGGCGCGGTGCTGATGGCGCACGGGGCGCAGAAGCTGTTCGGCTGGTTCGGCGGCAAGGGGATCGAGGGCACCGCGGGCGGGATGGAGTCGATGGGCTTCGAGCCGGGCCGGGAGAACGCGATGGCGGCCGGGCTGTCCGAGGCGGGCGGCGGGGCGCTGCTCGCGCTCGGGCTCGCCGTGCCGGTCGCGGGGGCCGCGGCGGCGGGCGCGATGTCGGCGGCGACGGCGGTGCACTGGGAGGGCGGCTTGTTCTCGCAGCACGGGGGCTTCGAGCTGCCGCTGCTGCTCGGCGCGACGGCGGTCGGGGTCGGCCTGACCGGGGCCGGGCGGCTCTCGCTGGACCACGCCACGAACCACGTGCTGGATCGGTCGTGGATGGTGGTGGCGGCGTTCGCGGGCACGACGCTGCTGGCGGGCACGGTGGTCAACCGGCGCAACGCGGTGATGGCCAAGCGCGCCGGGGCGGCCGAGGAGGACCGGGTCGAGGCCGAGGCCGTGCGCAACGCCGAGGACGCCGCCGAGGAGGCGCGGCACGAGGCGGACGAGGCCCGGCACGAGTCTGGCGACGGCGGCTCGGCCGCCGGCTGATCTCCGCCGCAGGGTCTTGACAGGGCCGACGGCTCCTGGTGAGCTGGTCTGTCGGCCACTGCGTCGCGTCGCGCGCACGGACGGTCCGACGGCGAGGACGCGACAAGGGAGTCGTGATGACCGATCGGCTCGGCGAACCGCTGCCCGCGGACCTGCGTGACGAGGGCGAGCGGCTCACGGCCGACGAGCTCGCCGCGCTCCAGCTCTCCCGGCTGCGCCGCACGCTTCGCCACGCCTACGACCACGTGGAGCTCTACCGCCGTAAGTTCGACGCGGCCGGGGTGGCTCCGCGGGATTGCCGCGGCCTCGAGGACCTGGCCCGCTTCCCCTTCACCACGAAGGCGGACCTGCGAGATACGTACCCGTACGGCATGTTCGCGGTGCCGATGGAGCAGGTGCGCCGGGTACACGCGTCGAGCGGGACGACCGGCCGGCCCACCGTCGTCGGCTACACCGAGAACGACCTGTCGATGTGGGCCGACGTCATGGCGCGCTCGATCCGCGCGGCGGGCGGCCGGGCCGGGCACAAGGTGCACGTCTCCTACGGCTACGGCCTGTTCACCGGCGGGTTGGGCGCGCACTACGGGGCCGAGCGGGCCGGCTGCACGGTCATCCCCGTCTCGGGCGGGATGACGGCGCGTCAGGTGCAGCTGATCCTCGACTTCCGGCCCGAGATCATCATGGTCACGCCCTCGTACATGCTCACGCTGCTCGACGAGTTCGAGCGCCGGGGAATCGATCCGCGGGAGACCTCTTTGCGGATCGGGATGTTCGGCGCCGAGCCGTGGACCGAGCAGATGCGCACCGAGATCGAGCGGCGCGCCGGGATCCACGCGGTGGACATCTACGGCCTGTCCGAGGTGATCGGGCCAGGCGTCGCACAGGAATGCGTGGAGACCAAGGACGGGCTGCACGTGTGGGAGGACCATTTCCTGCCCGAGGTGGTCGACCCGGTCTCCGACGAGGTGCTCGCGGCCGGCGAGCGCGGCGAACTGGTCTTCACCTCGCTGACCAAGGAGGCGCTGCCGGTCATCCGGTATCGGACCAGAGACCTGACCCGGCTGCTGCCGGGTACGGCGCGGGCTCCGTTCCGGCGGATGGAGAAGGTCACCGGACGCTGCGATGACATGATCATCCTGCGCGGCGTGAACGTGTTCCCCAGTCAGATCGAGGAGATCGTGCTGCGCACCCCGGGCGTCGCGCCGCACTTCCAGCTCGAACTCACCCGCGAGGGCCGGCTCGACCGGCTGACCGTGCGGGCCGAGGCAAGGCCGGAGGCGCGCGACGACGCGGACCTGCGCACTGCGGCGGGCGCGGTGATCGTGCGCGCGGTCAAGGACGTGGTCGGCGTCGCGGTGGAGGTGCAGATCGTCGACCCGGACACGCTGGAGCGCTCGGCGGGCAAGCTCCAGCGAGTCAGGGACCTGCGTCCGAACGATTAGCTCCCTGGCCCGGCCCGGCCCGGCCCGCGCCCGCCTCCGCGCCCGCCTCCGCGCCCGCCTCCGCGACCGCGTCCGCGGTCAGGCCACCTGCGCCGTGCCGCGTTCGAAGACGATCCGGACCGCGATCCCGGTCAGCATCGTCCCCATCAGGTACCGTTGCGCCCGCAGCCAGGCGGGCCGACGCGCTAGGAAGCCGGCGATGCTGCCGGCGCTCATCGCGATCGCCGCGTTCCCGCCGACCGCGATCGCGATCTGGGCCAGGCCGAGCGCGAGGCTCTGCTCGGCCACGTGCCCGCGCGCCGGATCGACGAACTGGGGGAGCAGGGACAGGTACATCACCGCGATCTTCGGGTTCAGCAGGCAGGTGGCCAGGCCCATCGCGTAGAGCTTGCGCGGCCGGTCCGGCTCGAGTTCGCGCGGGGCGAACACGGCGGTGCCGCCCGGCTTGACCGCCTGGTAGGCGAGGTAGAGCAGGTACCCGGCGCCGGCCAGCTTCACCGCGAGGTAGAGCTCGGGTACGACCTCGAACACGGCCGCGATGCCTGCGGCTACCGCGGCCAGGTAGACCAGGAACCCGGTGGCGACCCCGAGCAGCGAGATCAGCCCGGCCCGGCGGCCCTGCGTGATCGAGCGGGACACCAAATAGATCATGTTCGGGCCGGGCGTGAGCACCATGCCGAAGGCCACCGCGGCGATGCCGAGCTCCGCGCTCGCGCTCAAGGGGAAGTCCATGCCTCGAAGCTAAGGGCTGCGCTAGGCTCGGTGCAATAAGAACTTTGCACTCGGTGCAATCCGGGGCGCGGCCGTGGGAGGTGCGGTGATGGCGGAGGAGACGCGGCAGGATTATCAGGGTCTTGCCGACGAGGTCGCGGAGCGGATCGCGGTCGGCGCGCTGCGGCCGGGCGAACGGCTGCCGACGCAGCGGGCCTACGCGCGGCGCCGAGGGATCGCGCCCTCCACCGCCACCAGGGTCTACCGCGAGCTGGTGCGCCGCGGCCTGGTCGCGGGCGAGGTGGGCCGGGGCACGTTCGTCCGCGCCGCACCCGCCGCGGGCGGGCCCGCCCTGGCCGAGCCGGCCGCCGCGCCGATCGACCTCGAACTCAACTATCCGGTGATCCCCGATCAGGCCGCGCTGCTGGCCCGGGCTCTGGGCCCGCTGCTGCGCGGCGACGCCCTCGAGGACGCGCTGCGCCCGATCGGCGTCGTCGGTACGGCCGCGGCCCGGGAGCGCTTCGCCGGCCTTGCCGCCGAGGACGGGTGGACGCCCGCACCCGCATCAGTGCTGTTCGCGGGCAATGGAAAGCAGGCCGCGGCGGCCGCGCTCTCCGCGCTCGTGCCGCCGGGCGGTCGGCTCGGCGTCGAGGCGCTGACGTACCCGGTCATCAAGGGTCTGGCCCAGCGCTTGGCCATCACCCTCGTGCCGCTGCGGATGGACGAGCGCGGAGTGACCCCCGAAGCCCTGATCGCCACGCACCGCGCCAACCCTTTGCGCGCCGTCTACCTCCAGCCGCGCTCGCACAACCCGCTCGGCCACAGCATGGACGACGCACGCCGCGACGAGATCGCCAATGTCCTGCGACACGAGGGCATGTACGCGATCGAGGACGCCGTCTGGTCGTTCCTCGCGCCGCCGGGCACGGCCTCGCTCGCGTCTGCCGCGCCGGAGCGCGTGGTGCGCGTCGACAGCCTGTCCAAGCGGCTCGCCCCCGGCCTTTCCGTCGGCTTCCTCGTCGCGCCCGCGTCGCTGCACGCCGAGCTCGCCAACGCAGTGCGCTCATCCCCCGCCTTGCCCGGCGCGTTCGCCCTCGAAGCCGCCGTGCGCTGGCTGGGCGACGGCACCGTCGAGCGGATCAGCGCCGCCAAACGCGCCGATGCGGCAGCCCGCGCACGGCTGGCCCGCGCAATCCTGGGCGGGCTCGGCGCGAGCACGTCGGAGCACTCTTATTCCTGCTGGTGGGAGTTGCCCGAGCCGTGGCGCGCGGAGACCTTCGTCGCGGCCGCGGCCGGACTCGGCATCGCGGTCACCCCGGGCGCGGCCTTCGCCGCCGACCCGCGCAGCGCGCCGCGCGCCGTCCGCATCGGCCTCGCCTCGCCGACCCTCGACGTGCTCGAAGACGCGCTGCGCAGCCTCGCCGAGCTCTGCCGCGCCGGAACCTAGACGAGCCTGGCCCTTTTCTCACCGTCTGGCTCGGATCGCCGGACCGGCCCGTTCGGGTCGATCGGCTGTGCCGCCTGCAACGCGTACTCGACGTAGTTCAACGCGTCGTTGAGCGTGTCGAACACCTCGCGCCCGATCCCGGCCGTGCGCACCGCCGCGGCCCGCGCCAGCAACTGCGGCGCGAGCACCTGGAAGTCCTCGATGTCGAGCTCGGCGCCCGCGATGCGCGCGGCCAGCTTCCGCTCGGCCTCGGTCAGCTCCGCCACCGCGGTCTCGAGCTCCTCGACCCGTCGCCGAGCCCGCTGCGGCCACTCCCGGATCGCCTCGGCGTCAGGCTCCTGCTGCTCGCTGGCCTCCTGGTAGAGCTCGGCGGCCTGCCGTTCGTGCTCCTCCAGCTCGGCCACCTTCATCAGGGTGCGGCCACGTATGTCGATGAGCTCACGGCGCGCCCGCTGCAGTTCCTCCAACAGTTCCAGCTGCCGACGGCCCACCGCCTGCAACCGCTCGTCCAGACCCATCCGCGTCACCCCTCTGCCGTCGCCGCACGGACGATTCCCACCCGTATCAACTCAACTCCCTGCAGCCCGCCGGAGTTCCCGTTCGGGCGGGTCGGCGGGTGAAAACCGGGACCGGGCGCGACCATGAGGACATGTCCGACGTGCACGGGGTCCCCTCCGCCCCACCACCCGACCCCGAGGGCGACTACGCGCGGGCACCCGAGCCGCCGGGCCGCGACTGGAGGCGCACGCTCGTGCTGAGCGCCGTCGGCCTGGCCCTGCTGATCATCGCCTACATCATCCTGGCGGCCTTCATCCCGCGCTGGTGGTCGCAGCAGATCGGCCGGGCCGTGGACGGCAGCTTCAGCACGGGAACGCTGCTCGGGCTCTGCCTGGGCTTCACCTTCACCGTGGTCCCGCTGGCCGTGCTCACCCTGGCGTGCCGCCGGAATTCGACCTGGCAGCTGCGGCTGACCTGGTTCATCGTCGCGGTGGTGCTCGCCTTCCCCAACCTGTGCACGCTCAGCGTCGCCGCGGGTGACGGCAGCGGCGCCCACGCCGGCCAGCGGACCATGGACGTCACCGCGCCCGGCTTCCGCGGCGGCACATTGGCCGGCGCGATCGTCGCGCTCGCGGTGTACCTGTTCGTGCTCTTCCTCATCCTGCGCCGCCCCCGGCGCGCGGACAGCTATCCGGCTTGAGCGGGCCGCCGGGCGGAGCGGACGCGGCGGTTCAGGCCGAAGCGGCGTCCGAGGCGGCGTCTGACGCGGCGTCGGGAACGGTACCGGCGGCGGCGGACGCCTTGCGCCGCCGGAGCCCACGCTCGATCGCGCGCGGATGCACCCGCACCCCGAACTCCCGCTCGACCAGCGCGGCGAGTTCCTTCCATTTCACCGACTTCCGGTGGGAACGCTCGTGCTCCACCCGCTCGAAGATCTCCTCGGTGAGCCGGCTCGCGGTCGCGTTCTGCTTCGGCTCCAGCTCCGGACCGGCCTCGATCTCGGCGGCGGCGAGGGCGATGGGCTCGGGCTCCGGCTCAGGCTCGGGTTCCGGCTCGGGCTCCGGCTCGGGCTCCGTCTCGGATTCCGGCTCGGGCTCGGCCGCGGGTTCGGGCTGCGGCTCGGCCTCCGGCTCCGCCTCCATCAGCTCGCCGAACAGGAACGACCGCGCGCCGTCCGGCTCGCTTCGATCCGGCTCGAGCAGGGCTTGATCGTGCCGCGCGCGGGTGAACCAGAACACGCCCACGCCCACCAGCGCCAGTACGACCATGCACAGGACGAGCAGGGCCCACTCCCCGGGTATCGCGTCCTCTCGCGTCCCCCATCCGCCACCGTCTAGCCAGGTCACTCCAAGATCCTCACCCGGCCCCCGGACCCCCGCAACCAGGACCCACCCGGACGCACCACGCCCCGCGCGCTCCGATACACCCGTCCAGATGGATGCCCGGCGCCGTTGTTGACCTTAGACTCGCGGCTGTGGCGCAGGAGATGGCGGAGGACCGGCCCCGCGGCAGCGGCCGGTCGCACGAGAGGCACGAGGGGGCCGCGGACTCCCCGGGCTCCGACGGGCCTTCGGGGCCCGGGTCCGCGGAACCGGCCGGCTCCACCAGCGGCGCGGTGCGGCCGGAGGCGGAGCAGGAGCGGCGCCGGCGGCTGCGGCACCGGCTGACCCAGGCCCTCGCGATCGCGGTGATCATCGCCGTGTTCGCGTTCATCTTCCCGCGGATCGCCTCGTACGGCGCCGCCTGGCGCGTCGTCAGCTCGATGACCGCGCCCTGGATCCTGGCCCTGGCCGGGGTCACCGTGCTCAACCTGGTGGTGAACTGGTGGTTCATCACCGCCTGCCTGCCCGGGCTGGGCCTGCCGCGCGCCGCGGCGATGAACCTGTCCTCGACCGCGGTGGCCAACACGGTGCCGGGCGGCGGCGCCATCGCCCTCGGGGTGAGCTGGAACATGGCCTCGGCCTGGGGGTTCAGCGGCGAGCAGTTCACCCTCTACACCCTGGTCTCCGGCCTGTGGAGCCAGTTCGCCAAGTTCGGCACGCCCGCGGTCGCGCTGATCGCGCTCTCCGCGGTCGGCTCGGCCAACCGCTCGCTGGTGCTGGCCACCATCCTCGGCACGGCCGTCTTCCTGGCCGCGCTCGGCGCGGTGATCGCGGCGCTGCACAGCGACGGGTTCATGGCCGCGCTCGGCCGGGCGGCGCAGCGGTTCATGGACTGGCTCACCGGCCTGTTCCACCGTCAGGGGCCCCGGCACGTCGAGCGCGGCTTCCTCGACTTCAAGCACCAGGCCGCGCACCTGCTGGCCACCCGGGGCTGGCTGATCAGCATCTCCGTCCTGGCCAGCGATCTGGTCGGCTGGCTGGTGCAGCTGGCCTGCCTGCGCGCCTGCGGGGTGGGCGCGGCCGAGGTCTCCTGGGAGAAGTCCTTCGCCGGCTACGCGCTGATCCGGCTGCTGACCACCATTCCGATCACCCCGGGCGGACTCGGCATCACCGAGGTCGGGCTGACCGCTTATCTCGCCTCGGGCCTCGGCGGCGCGGCCACCGACCGGATCGCGGCGGCGATCCTGCTCGCCCGCGCCCTGACGTTCGTGGTCCCGATCCCGCTCGGCGCCGTGAACTTCACCGTGTGGAAGTGGCTGCGGCGCCGGGACGATCCGCTCGGCCCGCTGGCCTGAGCCGCCCCGTTTCGCGGCTGCGTCGCAGGTCAGCGCCGCCTTTTCCGACCGCGCCCGGTCCCCGGGTCGCAGGTCCCGCCGGGCTGAGGCAGGCTGGATACGTAGTCTCTGGCGGACAAGGGCCCATCCCGGGCCCGGCCGTTCGCGGAAGGAGGAAGGCGATGCTGAGGTTGACCCGCTGGATGATCGGCGCGCTGCTCGCCGTGGCCGGCGCCATCATCGCGATCTGGAGCGTGTTCCTGAACTGGTACGGGAACCGCGACGGCTCGGACATCCGCATCTGGGATCTGTTCAACCACGCGACGACCACGAACTCGGACACCGCCACCTCACTTCTGCTTCCGATGGCGATCGCCGCCGTCCTGGTGCTGGCCGGGGTGGTGGTCGGGTGGCGCTGGCTCTGGGCGCTGGCCGGCCTGGTGGTGATCACCACCGTCTACCTGTGGGGTCTGCGGCAGGCGCAGACCGTGCCCGGGCTGCACGCCACGCTGGTCGGCGCCGGGGTTCCGCTGGCGTTCTCCGGCGGCGCGCTGATGCTGGTCGGCTCGGCCCTGGCGGCGAGGCGGCGGCGCAAGCGGACGCCCGCGGCCGAGCGCCGCGAGTACGCGGCCGAGCGCGACCACGTCTCACCCGAATGGGCGCCGGACGAGTCGACCCAGGTCGGCGGCGCCACGATGGGCACCGGCGAGCCGCGATCGGATTACGGCGACGAGCAGGCGGTCGAAGGGGAGGGACAGCGCCGCCGGCACCGCCTGCACCTCTAGCGGCGCTCACGCGCCGCGCGCGGCGCGCGAGCCCGCACCCCACCGGCTCGCCCGGACCGATCGGTCCGGGCGAGCCGGTTGCGTCGTGCCCGGATCCGGTCGTCCGCGGGCCGGCAGGCCGGCAAGGTCTGCCTGAAAAGCCCAACCCGCCGTGCGGCCGGTCCCGTACTCGCCGAGCCTGGACCCAGCGACCCCGCGGGCCCCGGCCCCGGCGGAAGGAGGCGGAGATGGCGGCCGGAGGAGCCAGGCCCGGCGCGGCGAAGACGGGCACCGTGCTCGCCGCGGCCCTGATGATCCTGGTCGGCGCCCTCGGCATCACCCAGGGCGCCGCGGCCATCGCCAAGGACGAGATGTACGCGCTGGTCGGCACGTACGTCTACAAGTTCAGCCTGACCACCTGGGGCTGGATCCACCTGGTCGCCGGCGCCCTGGTGCTGCTGGCCGGGCTGGCCCTGTTCACCGGCTCGGTGCTGGCGCGGGCCCTGGGCATCGCGCTGACCGCGCTGGTGGTCTTCGCGAACTTCCTCGTCCTGCCCTACCAGCCGGTCTGGTCGGCGGTCATGATCGGCATCGGCGTGTTCGCGATCCGGGCCCTGTTCCACAACGTCGGCCCGGACGCGGTCTAGGCCGCGGCCGCTGGATTCGAATCACGGCATCGGAAGCACAGTCCGGTGCGCACGAGCGCACGCGTAGCGAAGGAGCCTGGCAGATGGCGACGTTGACGGTGTGGAAGTTCGCGGAGGCCGACGCGGCTCAGCGGGCGCTGAGCACGCTGGAGGACCTCCAGCGCCAGCAGCTGATCACGGTTCAGGACGGCGCCGTGGTCTCCTGGCCGGAGGGGGAGAAGAAGCCGAAGACCACCCAGCTGCACAACTTGGCCGGCGCGGGCGCGCTGGGCGGCGCGTTCTGGGGGATGCTCTTCGGCATCCTTTTCTTCATCCCGCTCATCGGCCTCGCGCTCGGCGCCGCGGCCGGCGCGCTCGGTGGCTCGATGGCGGACGTCGGGATCGACGACGCCTTCATCAAGGAGGTCAAGCAGAAGGTCACGCCGGGCACCTCGGCGCTGTTCCTGCTCTCCTCCGACGCGGTGCTGGACAAGGTCAAGGAGCACGTGAGCGGGATGCGCGCGGAGCTGATCCACACCAACCTGTCGGCCGATCAGGAGGCCGCGCTGCGTTCGACCTTCAGCGAGGACTGACCCTCGCGGGAAGCGCGCGCGGGGGCGCGGGCAGCGTGTAAGGCCGCCGTCCGGGGTCACTCGTCCGGCGGTACGGAATCGGAGTCGGGAGGCACGCGTGAAGACCACAGTCCGCGATTCGGCCGAAGCCGGCCTGGCTGCCCGCGCCGCGACCCCGCCCACCGCGCACGCCGGGCTGGACCTGCCGTCGGACCGGCTGGACCCGGTGTCCGTGCTCGAGCGCCAGGCCGCCTCGCGGGTGCCCGAACTCGTGCCGGTGCGGCACGGCCGGATGCTCGCCTCGCCGTTCACCTACTTCCGCGGCGCGGCCGCCGCGATGGCCGCCGACCTGGCCGCGACCCCCGACTCCGGCCTGCGCACGCAGCTGTGCGGCGACGCGCACCTGTGCAACTTCGGCATGTTCGCCTCGCCGGAGCGCCGGCTCGTGTTCGACCTCAACGACTTCGACGAGACCTACCCGGGCCCCTGGGAGTGGGACGTCAAGCGGCTGGCCGCGAGCCTGGAGATCGCCGCGCGGTCGAACGAGTACGGCCGCAAGCACCGGCGCGCCATCCAGCTGGCCGCGGTCCGGGCGTATCAGCACGCGATGAACACCTTCGCCGGGATGTCCGAGCTCGACGTCTGGTACGCCCGCGCGGACGTCGAAGACCTCAAGGACATGCTCAAGGACCAGCTGAAGAAGGCCCGGCGCAAGGCAGCCTTCGACAAGACCGTGGCCAAGGCCAGGTCGCGCGACAGCATGCGGGCGATGGCCAAGCTCACCGAGCTGGTCGGCGAGCACCGCCGGATCGCCGCCGACCCGCCGCTCGTGGTGCCGGTCGCGGACCTGCTCCCGGGGGCCGAGCGCGAGGACCTCGAGGCGGTCGTACGCGGCATGATCGGCCAGTACCGCAACAGCCTGCAGAGCGACCGGCGCCGGCTGCTCGACCAGTTCGCCTACGCCGACCTGGCCCGCAAGGTGGTGGGCGTCGGCAGCGTCGGCACCCGCTGCTGGATCGTGCTGATGTTCGGCCGCGACTCCGCGGATCCGCTGCTGCTGCAGGTCAAGGAGGCGCAGCGGTCGGTGATCTGCGAGTACGGCGGGATGAAGACCGGCCGCGCGGACCTCGGCTGCCAGGGCCGGCGGGTGGTGGAGGGCCAGCGGCTGATGCAGACCGTCAGCGACATCTTCCTCGGCTGGGCCACCGTGGACGGGATCGACGGGCAGCGGCGCGACTTCTACGCGCGGCAGCTGGCGGACTGGAAGGGCTCGATCGCGATCGAGGAGATGGTCCCGGCCGGGATGACCGCGTACGGCCGGCTGTGCGGCTGGACGCTGGCCCGCGCCCACGCGAGGTCGGGCGACCGGGTGGCGATCAGCGCGTACCTCGGCGAGGACGCGACCTTCGCGCACGC
This sequence comes from Actinospica robiniae DSM 44927, assembly GCF_000504285.1. NCBI lineage: Bacteria > Bacillati > Actinomycetota > Actinomycetes > Catenulisporales > Actinospicaceae > Actinospica > Actinospica robiniae. Next base: position 7,937,421 of record NZ_KI632511.1, read on the forward strand.
GATCGCCGAGTTCGCCGAGGCCTACGCCGAGCTGAACGAACGCGACTACGACGCGATGCGTGCGGCGCTGCGCTCCGGGCGGATCACCGCGGAGCCGGATCACCGCTGAGTTCTCCGGTCCGCGGCCCCTCAGGCGCTATCGTGGCGTGATGGCCAGCACCTTCGAATCAGGCACCTTCGAATTCCCCGTGCCGGAGCACTGGCGCGAACGCGTCGGCCGGTACCTCGACGGAAGCCTGCCGATCGTGCCGGCCCGGCCCGCCGCCACCGTGGTGCTGCTGCGCGACACGCCGTCCGGCCCCGAGGTCTACCTGGTCAAGCGGGCCGCGAGCATGGCTTTCGCGGGCGGGCGCTACGCCTTCCCCGGCGGCCGGGTCGATCCCGACGACGCGCTGCCGCTGCCCTGGCTGGGACCGGACGCGGCCCGCTGGGGCGAGCGCTTCGGGCTCCCGTCGGAGAACGCGTACGCGCTGGTCGCCTCGGCGGTGCGGGAGACGTTCGAGGAGACCGGCGTGCTGTTCGCCGGGACGGACGCCTCCTCCGTGCTCGGCGACGTCTCCGGCACGGCCTGGGAGGAGCAGCGCCGCCGGATCGAGACGCGGGAGATGACGTTGGCCGCGGCCCTGGAGGCCCGCGACCTGGCGCTGCGGGCCGACCTGCTCGGCGCGTGGTCGCGCTGGGTGACGCCGGAGTTCGAGGAGCGGCGCTACGACACGGCGTTCTTCGTCGCGGCGCTGCCGGCCGGCCAGGCCGCCCGGGACGTGTCCGGGGAGACCGAGTCGACGGCCTGGACCAGTCCGGCCCAGGCGCTGGCCGACTTCGAGGAGGGCAAGGTACTGATGCTGCCACCGACCTTCACCACGCTGCGCCAGCTGCTGCCCTACCCGACCGCCGCCGACGCGCTCGCCGCCTCCCGGGAGCGCGCGCTCCATCCGGTCCAGGCGAGCGTCAGGGTGCGCGAGGACGGCACCGCGGCGCTCATCTGGACGGTCTGACGCGATCAGCGTGCTGCCACGGTAGGCGACTCGCCCGGATAAAATCGCTACCGCCTTCGAACCCGTTGCTCTACCGTCGTTTCCGGCCCGCCACTTCGCGCGGGAGTTCTCCGACCGGGAGGGATCGACGATGCGCACCCGCTTCGCGATGTCCGACTCCCGGCCTCGGTTCGAGGTGATCCTCGTGTCTTCGCCCGCTCGGTGCGGGCTGCGCGGCCTGCGCTGAGTGATCCCGGACGCCCTCGCCCGACCCCCTGCGGGTTCGGGCGGGCCGGGCAATCGCGCCGTCTCGTTCTCGGCGAACTCAAGGCTGGAAGACCATGGGTACCAACACTCTGCGTATCAATACCCTGTCCGCTGTGCGCAATCTCGGCATCCTCGCCCACGTGGACGCGGGTAAGACCACCGTCACCGAGCGGATGCTCTACGCCGCCGGCGCCGTGCACAAACGCGGCGAGGTGCACGAAGGCACGACAGTCACCGACTTCGATCCGCAGGAGCGCTCGCGTGGCATCACCATCTTCGCGGCGGCGGTCAGCTGCGGCTGGCACTCGCACCGGCTCAATCTGATCGACACGCCCGGACACGTCGACTTCTCCGACGAGGTGGAGCGCTCCTTGCGCGTCCTCGACGGGGCGATCGCGGTGTTCGACGCGGTCGCCGGGGTCGAGCCGCAGAGCGAGTCCGTCTGGCGTCGGGCTGATCGGCACGGCGTGCCGCGGATCGTGTTCGTCAACAAGATGGACCGGGCCGGCGCCGACCTCGACGCCGCGGTGGCCGACATCCGTGCGCGGCTGCACCCGTCGCCGGTGCCCGTCCAGCTGCCGATCGGCAGCGAAGCCGGGTTCAGCGGCGTGGTCGACCTGGTCCGGATGCGGGCGACGACGTGGGCGCAGGACTCAGGAGACGCGGTGGACGAGCCGATTCCGGCAGCGCTGGCCGAGCTCGCACGCTCGCGTCGGCACGAGCTGGAGGAGCTGGTGGCCGAGCGGCACGCGGCGGCGCTCGAGGAGTACGCGGCACAGTCGCAGCTGTCTGAGTCGTCTCTGCGGTCCGCGCTGCGGGAGCTGACGATCTCGGGCGAGCTCGTCGTCGTGCTCTGCGGAGCCGCCTACCGCAACCGCGGGATCGAGCCGCTGCTCGACGCCGTGGTCGACTACCTGCCCTCTCCGCTGGACCGGGACGCGGTCCGCGGCGTCGACGGCGTGGCGCGGTCCGCGGACCCGGCCGAGCCGTTGGCGGCGCTGGCGTTCAAGGTCGATGTGGCCGGCCCCGGCCGGCTCACCTACCTCCGGCTGTACTCGGGCACGCTGCGGAAGGGTGACTCAGTGCTCGACGTCAGTGCCGGCAGGACGGAGCGGATCGGCCGGATCCTGCGGGTGCAGGCCGATCGGCACACCGAGGTCGAGCAGGCGACGGCCGGCGACATCGTCGCCGTGGCCGGGCTCAAGATGGTGCGCACCGGCGCCACCCTCAGCGCGCCGGCCGCGCCGATCCTGCTCGAACCGCCGACGGCGACCGAGCCGGTGGTCTCCATCGCCCTCGAACCCGAGCGCGAGGCGGACGCGGAGAAGCTGGGCGCGGCGCTGGCCCGGCTGGCCGAGGCCGATCCGTCGCTCGTCGTGCGCACGGACCGGGAGACCGGGCAGCTGCTGCTCTCCGGCCTGGGCGAGCTGCATCTGGAGGTGGCGGTGGAGCGGATCCGGGCCGAGCGCGGCATCACCGTGCGCACCGGGCGGCCGCAGGTGGCCTACCGCGAAGCGGTGGTGCGCGGTGTTTCAGGGTTCGTCTATCGGCACGTGAAGCAGGACGGAGGTCCGGGGCAGTGGGCGCATATCGTGCTCGACGTGCAGCCGCTCACCGGCCGCGTCGGCGACACCGGATTCGAGTTCGACGACACCATCGTGGGCGGCCGCGTGCCGCGCGAGTTCGTCCGGGCGGTCGAGGCCGGCTGCCGGGACGCGCTGGCCGAGGGTCCGCGGGCCGGGCATCCGGTCACCGGGCTGCGCGTCGTGCTCGTCGACGGCGCCACCCACGTGAAGGACTCCTCCGAGGTCGCCTTCCGCACCGCCGGACTGCTCGGCCTGCGCCAGGCCCTGCGGGCCAGCGAGCTGGTCGTGCTCGAGCCGCTGGCCGAGGTCACGGTGACGGCGCCGCAGGACGTGGTCGGCACGGTGCTCGGGGATCTGACGGCCCGCCGCGGCCGGGTCGCCGACTCGACCGTGCGCGGCGCGACCGCCGTGGTCACCGCAGCGGTGCCGCTGGCCGAGGTGTTCGGCTACGCGACCCGGCTGCGCAGCCGCACTCAGGGCCGTGGCAGCTTCACCGCCAGGGCGTCCGGCTACGCCCCGGCCGCGGCGAACGCGCCGGAGCACGTGCGCTGAGCCCGCCGGAGCCTGCGCGGTGGTGCGGGCAGCGCAGGAGGTGGAGCAGGGTCGGTAAGGGTCGCCCATGATGTTCGGGTGTTCCCTGTTGGTCGCCTCGGGCGTAGCCTGAGGCGACCGGCCGGCTCGCCCGCGCGCGCTTGTCAGCCGTCTTCGTCAGAATGTCCGAGTACCAGTACATCAGTACTCTTCAACAGGAGGCCCCCGGCGTGACGCGGTTCGATGGTCCCTTCGGCGATCTGTCCCGGTTCCTCGAGATCCCGAGAGTGTCCGGGCTCTCCCTTTCACCGGACGGCGCCGCCCTCGCCGCCGTGGTGCAGAACCTCTCGCCAGACCGCAAGAAGTTCCTCTCCTCGATCTGGCGGATCGACCCGGACGGCGGCGCGCCGGTCCGGCTCACCCGCTCCGCCGACGGCGAATCGGCCGCCGCGTACCTCGCCGACGGCTCGCTGCTGTTCACCGCCAAGCGCCCGGATCCGCAGGCGGGGAAGGACGATCCGGCTCCCGACGGCGCCGGCCTGTGGACGCTGCCGGCCGCCGGCGGAGAGGCGCGCCTGCTGGCCGCGCCCCCGGCCGGAGTAGACGGCGTCGCCGTCGCCCGCGAGGCCGGCACCGTGGTGCTCCGGGTCGGCGTGCTGCCGCAGGCGAAGGACCTCGCCGAGGACGCGCGGCGGCGCAAGGCCCGCAAGGACGCGGACGTCGGCGCGATCCTGCACGAGGACCCGAAGGTCCGCTTCTGGGACCACCAGCTCGGCCCGGACACGAAGCGGCTGTTCGCCTTCACCCCGCCGGCGCCGGAGTCGGCCGAGCAGCCCGAACTCACCGATGTCAGCGGCGACATAGGCCCCGCGCTGGACGGCTACGACGTCACCCCGGACGGACGCGCCGTCGTCGCCTCGTGGGAGGCCAAGCTGCCGAGCGGCGAGCTGCGCGCGGACCTCGTCGTGATCGACGTGGCCACCGGCGAGCGCCGGACCCTGGCGAGCGAACCAGGCTACGAATACGCCCATCCGCTGGTCTCGCCGGACGGGCGCCTGGTGATCGCCCATCGCTTCCGGCACGGCGACTACGACCGCTGCTTCAGTTCCAGCCTGTGGCTGCTGCCGCTGGACGGCAGCGAACCGGGCCGCGACCCGCTGCCCGAACTCGACCTGTGGCCGCAGGTCCAGGCCTGGTCGCACGACGGCGCCGCGGTGTACTTCGTCGCCGACGAGCTCGGGCGCGCCCCGATCTTCCAGCTCGACCTGGCCACCGGCACCGTCACCCGGCTGACCGGCGACCACGGCGCCTACGCGCAGGTCCAGGTCGCTCCGGACGGCACCGTCTACGCCCTGCGCTCCGCCGTCGACGCGCCGGCCCGCCCGGTGCGGCTGGCCTCGGGTGTCGCGGATCAGGCCCCGATCCTGCTCGCCGCTCCCGGCGCCGAGCTCGAGCTGCCCGGCCGGCTCGAGAACGTGGTCGCGACCGCCGCGGACGGCCAGGAGATCCACGCCCGCCTGGTGCTGCCCGAGGGCGAGGGGCCGGCGCCGCTGCTGGTGTTCATCCACGGCGGCCCGCACTCGAGCTGGAACAGCTGGACCTGGCGCTGGAACCCGTGGGTGCTGGCCCGCCGCGGCTACGCCGTGCTGCTGCCGGACCCGGCCCTCTCGACCGGCTACGGGCAGCAGTTCAGCCAGCGCGGCTGGGGTGAATGGGGCGACAAGCCGTTCACCGACCTGATGGCGGTCACCGACGCGGTCGTGGCCCGCCCGGACATCGACGAGACCCGCACGGCCGCGCTCGGCGGCTCCTTCGGCGGCTACATGGCGAACTGGGTGGCCACCCACACCGACCGGTTCAAGGCCATCGTCTCGCACGCCGGCCTGTGGCAGCTCGAGCTCAAGGCCACCTCGGACGCGGCGCTGTTCTTCCGCCTCGAGTTCGGCGACATCATGGAGCGGCCCGAGCGCTGGCAGCGCAACTCGCCGCACCGCCACGTCGAGAACATCCGCACGCCGATGCTGGTGATCCACGGCGACAAGGACTACCGCGTCCCGGTCGGCAACGCCCTGTGGCAGTGGTACGACCTGCAGCGGCACGACCTCGACGCGAAGTTCCTCTACTTCCCGGACGAGAACCACTGGGTCCTCAAGCCGCAGAACTCAGCCCTCTGGTACGAGACGGTCGCCGCGTTCCTGGCGCACAAGGTCCTCGGCGAGCCTTGGCAGCAGCCTGAGTTGCTCTAGCGGGCCGCAGGCCGCACGGCACCGTCCGCACTTGAACGGCGGACGGTGCTGTGTCAGTCTTCGGTCATGGGGCGGCGAGGGCAGGACGACGGTGAGCGCAACGTCATGGCGATCGATGTCATCACCGACGGCGGATCACCGATGCGGGCACCGGGAACGCGCCGGTTCCTCGGCAAGACCGGGGAGTTCAGCCTGGAGGTCGTGGGCGAGATGGTGGGCCAGGGGATCAGCGCGTTCGCCGAGGCCGTCCTCGACTCCCTTCTCGGCTGAGCCGTCCGGACGCCGCCGCGCCCGGCCGGAAAACAGCTGGTGATCACCGAAGCAGGGTTCTTAGGGTGATGGCCATGACCGACGACCAGACGCAACCCCTGCCGCTCGACGACGACTCCTACTATCGCGACCAGACCGCGTTCTTCGGCCGGCTGCGCGAGACCTGCCCGGTCCGCGAAGTCCAGATGGTCGACGGCAGGCGGGCCTGGGCCGTCACCCGCTTCGAGGACGTGCGCAAGGGGCTGGCCGATCCGCGGCTGGCGAAGGACCAGCACCACTTCCCGGGCGGCGCGAAGGAGTGGCCGAGCCAGGAGGTCAACCTCCACGCGCACATGCTGCACCGCGACCCGCCGGACCACACCCGGCTGCGAGGCCTGATGCAGCACGCCTTCACGCCCCGGCGGGTGGCGGCGCTGCGTCCGCGGGTGGAGGAGATCACGGCGCGGCTGCTGGACGCGATGGCGGCGCGGTCCGGCGACGTCGTCGACCTGCTGGAGGATTTCGCCCGGCCGCTGCCGGTCATCGTGCTCTTCGAGCTCCTCGGCCTGCCGGAGGAGGACCGCGAGCGGATCTCGGCCGTGGTCATCGACTACAGCAAGCTCAGTCAGTGGCCCCGGGTGACCCGGACGCTCGCCGCCTATCTCACGGAGCTGATCGCCGCGAAGCGGGCCGAGCCGGGCGACGACCTGATCTCTGCGCTCATCCACGTCCGCGACACCGACGCGACCGCGGACCTCGGCCCGGCGCTGACCGAGACCGAGCTGCTCTCCGGGATCTTCCAGCTGATCATGGCGGGCTTCGACACCACGGTGAACCTGATCGCCAACGGCACGGCCGCGCTGCTGGCGCATCCAGAAGAGCTGGCCCGGCTGCGCGCGGACCCGTCGCTCTTCCCGGCCGCCGTCGAGGAGCTGCTGCGGTTCACCAACCCGCTCAACCACGCCACCGACCGGTTCACCACCGAGGAGCTGCGCCTCGGCGGCGTGACCGTGCCCGAGGGCGAGTGGGTGATGCTCGCCACCAGCTCGGCCAACCGGGACCCGGACCGCTTCCCCGATCCGGACCGGCTCGACCTCGCCCGCGACGCGCGTGGCCACGTCGCCTTCGGCCACGGCATCCACTTCTGCCTCGGTGCGCCGCTGGCCCGGATGGAGGCCGAGGTCGCTCTCAGAGCTCTGCTGCAGCGCTTCCCGGCGCTGTCACTGGCCGCGGATTCGCTGGAGGAACTGCGCCACCGTCGCACGAGCCTGATGAACGGGTTTGAGTCCCTGCCCGTCCGCCTCGCCTGACCGGGCGGACGGCTCCACGTCGGCCTGATCCCGGTCGGGGCGGGGCAGGCCGAGCGTGAAGTGGAGCAGGTCGACGGTCTGCTGCGCGAGCAGCCGGTCGGCCGTGGGCAGGTGGGCCGTGAGCAGTTCGCCCGCCTGCCCGCTCGGTTTCGTGTAGACCTGCTCCCGCAGGGCGCTGTACAGGTCGGTTCGGGCCCGCGCCGCCACCGCGTACTCGGGATCGGCGAGCAGCATGACGTCGACGGCCAGCCGCCAAGTCGTGTCGCGCGCGGCGAGCAGCCTCATGGCGGCGAGGCGGACCCGTACCGGGCGCGCGACGTCGAGCAGGTCCAGCAGCCGTTCCGGGGCCACGCCGGTGCTTCGGACCAAAAGGATCTCGACGGCCGCCGCGATGACGGCGGCGCCCTGGTCCTGCTCGATCAGCGGCAGGATCTCGTCGACCTCGATCTTCGCGGCGAGCCGCTTGAGGCCCCTGATCGCCTCGGTTCGGATCCTGGCTCGGTGATGGTGGAGCAGGGGCCTGAAGTAGTCGTCCGCATCCTCGGCCGAGCCGACTTCGGCGAGTCCCGCGACGGCCGCGGCGGTCAGCGTGGCGGGCTCGCCGATCAGGTTCCGGTAGACCTCGGCGAAGTCGACGCCGAACGGCCGGAGGTGGAAGCTCGGCCGGCGGCAGCTGTGTCGAAGGCTTCAACGGATCCCGGTACAGCCGCCCCCGCGCCCCCTCCAGCGCGATCCAGAACCGCGGATCCGCCGTCCTGAGCACGGCTTCGACCTCGAGCCGCGCCGCCTCGTCGAGAGCGGGCGTGATCGCCAGCAGCATCCGCCCGGCGTCGACCACGTCGGCGCTCGTCCCCGTCACCGCCCGCCGCACGGCCGCGCGCAGCTCGTCTTGGATCAGCATGCGGACAGTGTGGGACAACGCAGGCCCGCAGCGGAAACGAATTGCGATCGCCGCCGCGGCAGGCGGTGCTCACCGGTAGGGCACGAGCGCCTCGATCAGCTCGCCGGCCGGCCGGGGCGCGGCGCGCGGGAAGTCGTCGGCGTCGGTGATGTTCAGCCGCGCGATGGTGGATTCGAGCGCGCGCGAGACGCGGGGGTCGGCGCCGCGGTAGCACTGGGCCAGCAGGCTGCGGACCTCCAGGGCCAGCCGGGGCGGGGCGCCGACGCGGACGCGGCGGTCGCGCCGGGCTCCGGCGGCGGCCTCCCGGCGCAACCGCTCGGCCTCGCGGCGCCAGTTCTCGGCGTCGTGGAACTGGCCCTCGGCGCGGTGCGCGAGGTAGAGGCAGTACGCCGCCTCCGGGTGGCCGTGGCCGGCCGCGAACTTGAACCAGAACCAGGCGGCCAGCGGACGGCCGGACACCTGCAGCAGGCTGGCCAGCACCAGCGCGCCGGTCGGGTCCAGGTACGGCTGCGTGGTGAGCTCGGCCAGGTCGCCGGCGGCGCCGTGCTGGTGCAGCACCAGCGTGGCGGCCAGATTCAGCTCGTGCCGGGCCTGCTCCGACTCCGACCGCCCGGCCAGCGCGCCCGGAGCGGGGTGGCTGGTGCGGGCGGCGGCGCGGTCGGTGCGGAAACGCCGGGCGCGGTCCAGGATCTCGACCGTCGCCGGCGGGGCGTAGCCGCGGTATTCCGCCTGCAGCAGCGCCAGATCCGCCAGCAGCGAGTCGAGCGGCGTGGACTCGGCGGACAGGTACGCCGTCATGCGCGGACCTCCTTGTACGTGTCCTGATTCTGATCTCGGCCGTCCCGCTCGCCGCCGCGCACGGCGCTGCCCAGCGCGTCGGCGAGGGCGCGCTTGGCGTAGTAGGTCAGGGAGCTGATCGTCTGGTGGGATACGCCCATCATCGCGGCGGCGCGTTTGACGTCATAGCCCAGCACATAGCGCAGCGCTATCACCTGGAACTGGCGCTCGGGCAGCCGGGAGATCGCGCTGTAGACGCCGATGGACTCGGCTAGCACGGCGAACTCCTCCCGAGCGGCCCGCATCGCCCGCAGGAACGCGGCGTTCTCCACCATCTGGTCCCCGGCCCGCTGCGCGAACCGGTCCTCGATCTCGGCGCGCAGCAGGGTGAAGGCGTGCAGCGGCAGGTTGCGCACCCGCCCGAGGACCTCTTCCCAGGTCTCGTGCAGGCGCAGGGTCACCTCGCAGGCGACCAGCTCGGCCTCGGCGCGGTCGCCCATGTACAGGTGGGCCAGGCGCACCCAGCTGGCGAAGCTGGACTGGACGAAGGCGTCGAAGGCGACGTCGACGTACTCGGCGGACGCCCGCGGCGGACGGTCGGCCGGCGCGGGGGAGGGGACGGGCAGGTAGGTCACGGACGGCCTCCACCGGTGTCGATCGGGCGCGCGGCCGCGCCCGGCTCCCTGTGCTGCGGGTGAAAGTGCACGAAGGTCGTCTCTCGGTAGCGCGGCGCCGGTACGGCGGGCTCGGACCGGTATCGGCGAGGGGGCGCGGGGTGACGCCCCTTATCTCTATCCTGACGAATCGAGGCCGCTGGGATTCAAGCGGTGGTCCGGGTTTTTCGCACCGAGCGTGCCGCCGCGATCACCGCGCGCCCCATCCGCCCCGGGCCGCGCACTGGCCCAGAGCATCAGGGTTCGGCGATACTGGCGGCGGGAGAACTCGATCCGGAAGGCCGGCACATGGACTCAGCGGTGGATCTGCAGCTCGACCGGGCGCACTCGGCCCGGATGTACGACTACTACCTCGGCGGCACGACCAACTTCCCGGCGGACCGGGAGGCGGTCAGCCGGGTGCTCACCGCGTTCCCGCAGGCCCTGATCGCGGCGCGGGCGAACCGGGCGTTCATGCACCGGGCCACCGCCTACCTGGCCGAGCACGGCCTTCGCCAGTTCCTGGACGTGGGCACCGGCATCCCGACCAAGCCCAACCTGCACGAGGTGGCCCAGTCGCTCGCCCCGGACGCCCGGGTGGTCTACGTGGACAACGACCCGATCGTGCTGGCCCACGCGCAGGCGCTGCTGATCAGCAGCGGGGAGGGGCGCACCGCCTACGTCGAGGCCGACCTGAACCAGCCCGCTGACATCCTCAAGACCTCGGTGCTGCACGAGACCCTCGATCTGAGCCGGCCGGTCGGGCTGAGCCTCAACGCGGTCCTGCACTTCGTCACCGACGACGACGAGGCGCAGCGGATCGTGGACACCTTCACCGACGCGCTCGCGCCCGGCAGTGCGCTCGCGATCTCCCACGCCACGGCCGACATCAGCGCCAACCTGGACACCGTCTCCGGCGTCTACCGGTCGGTGGGCACCGCCGTGGGCATGCGCACTCGCGAGCAGTTCACCCGCTTCTTCGAGCGCTGGGAGCTGGTCGAGCCCGGCGTCACGTTCTCGCACCAGTGGCGCCCGGACGCCGCCACCGCGGCCTCGGCGATCACCGAGGCCGAGTCCTCCTGCTACGTCGCGGTCGCGCGGAAGCTTGCCTGAACCGCGACCAGGGCGGTGATCGCGGCCACGATCCACCCCTTGTGCAGGGGCCAGGCCGCGTCCGCGGCGCGCGTCCGCGGCGGGCGAGGACGCGAGCGCCGCCGGAGTAGTTGAAAGTTGAACCAATGCGCGCTAGGCTCTGGGGCAGACCTAGTTGAACCTTCAACTAATGAGCCGATCCGAGGAGCCCGCCATGAGCATCTTCAGCCGCAAGAACGAGTCCGAGTCCGCCGCCGTGGGCACCGTCGACCGCGACCTGTCCCACCTGACCGGCGACTACACCATCGACCCGACGCACAGCCGGATCGGCTTCAGCGTCCGCCACGCCATGGTCACGAACGTCCGCGGCCAGTTCACCGAGTACGAGGGCAAGCTGCACCTCGACGGCTCGGACCCGGCCAGGTCCACCGCCGAGCTGGTCATCAAGGTCGCCAGCGTCGACACCAGCCAGGCCCAGCGCGACGAGCACCTGCGCACCGGCGACTTCTTCGCGGCCGAGGCCCACCCGGAGATCACCTTCCGCTCCACCTCTGCCGAGGAGGTCGACGGCGACACCTACCGGCTGCACGGCGACCTGACCATCAAGGGCGTGACCAAGCAGGTCACCCTCGACCTGGAGTTCACCGGCGCGGCCACCGACCCCTACGGCCTGAACCGGGCCGGCTTCGAGGGCGGCACCACCGTCGACCGCACCGACTGGGGCCTGACCTACAACGCGGCCCTGGAGACCGGCGGCGTGCTGATCGGCGAGAAGGTCAAGCTGGTCCTCGACATCTCCGCCGTGAAGGCCGCCTGAGCCGGACACCCGGCTCTACGGCACCACCGTCACGGGGCACTGGCTGCGCCGTATCGTCCGCGTGGCCTTACGGCCGCAGCCCATGATGATGGCGTCGGCCCGGCGCCGGGCGGCCAGCTCGGTCAGCACGGCCACCGGATCGCGCTGGGTGGCCACGAACTCCGCCGCGACGTGGTTCTCGGCCCCCAGCGCGAGCACGGCCTCGCGCAGCTCGGTGGCCAGCTCCTCACCCGAGTAGTACACGCCCGGGCAGCCGAAGCCCGAGATGATCGGGGTGAAGGAGAAGACCGCCACCAGGGTGCTGCCTTGCCGCCGGGCGAGCCCGAAGGCGTAGTAGAGCGCCCGCCACGAGGTGTCCGAGCCGTCCAAGCCGACCACGAGGAGGGAAGGGCCGTCCGACCCGAGCTCGAATCCTCGAGCCCGAGCCGTGTCGGTCCAGTGCTTTTCGCCGGGGTTATTCATCGTCATTCGGTCGTTCGGGCACTAGGCGGTGGCCTCGGCGTCCGCGCGCTGCGCGGAGTGGCCGGCGTGAGCCTGCTCCTGGTCGGCCGCGTCCAGCGCCCGGTGCACGGTGCTGAGCACCACGCCCGCGGCGGCCACGGTCACCGCGCCGATGATGAACGGCACGTGCGCGTTGTAGTGCTCGACCAGCTTCCCGGCCGCGTAGGGCGCCAGGCCGCCGCCGATGAAGCGGACGAAGCCGTAGGTGGCCGAGGCCACCGGGCGCGGCACCGGGGCGATGCTCATCACCGCGGTGGTCACCAGGGTGTTGTTGTTGCCGATGAAGATGCCTGACGTGATCGTGGCCACGATCACCGCGGTGCGGTTGTCCGGGAACACGCCGATCACCAGGCTGACCACGGCCATCAGGGCCATGTTGCCGTAGAGCGTGCGCGCGGTGCCGAACCTCGCCTTGAGCCAGGGCGCGCCGAAGATGGCGAAGATCGCGACCAGCACGCCCCAGCCGCAGAAGACCGCGCCGAGCCGCAGCGGGCTCAGGTCCATCAGGAACGGCGCGTACCCCAGGATCGTGAAGAAGCCCCAGTTGTAGAGCAGGCCGGTGACGCTGGTCAGCGACAGGTTGCGGTGACGCAGGGCCTTGATGGGCTCGCTGATCGAGGAGCGGTGCTCGGGGCGCGGCGTCGGCTCGACCAGGATCATCGTGGCCACCAGCGCGATCAGCATCAGCACCGAGACCCCGAAGAACGGCCCGCGCCAGCTGACGTTGCCGAGCAGCCCGCCGAGCAGCGGCCCGCAGGCGATGCCCACGCCGAGGGCGGTCTCGTAGAGCACGATCGCGCCGGCGAACCCGCCGCTGGCCGAGCCGACGATGACGGCCAGGGAGGTCGCGATGAACAGCGCGTTGCCCAGGCCCCAGCCGGCCCGGAAGCCGATGATCTGCCCGATGCCGCCGCTCATCCCCGCCGTGGCGGAGAAGACCACGATCAGCACCAGGCCGGCGATCAGGGTGTGCTTGGCCCCGATCCGGCTCGAGACCCACCCGGTGACCAGCATGGCCACCGCCGTGACCACCAGGTAGCTGGTGAACAGCAGCTCCACCTGGCTCGGGCTGGCCTGCAGCTTGCCGGCCAGCGAGGGCAGGATCGGGTCGACCAGGCCGATGCCCATGAAGGAGATGACGCAGGCGAACGCGACCGCCCACACGGCCTTCGGCTGGCGGAAGGCGCTCGAGGCGGCTGCCCCGGCGGGCGCGGGCGCGCCTCCCGCTCGGTTCTCGGTGGTCACAACACCCCTCCTGGCTGAGCACGCGCGGACGGCGGGCGCGCCGCCCGGACGGTTCCGGCCGCGCGTGCGCCTCTGCGCCGGAAACATATAGACCGGTTATATAATCTGTCAATGGACCTCGCTTCGGCGCACCCCGCGGCTATGCTTCCGACCGTGAGCACTGGCGAGAGCGGGCAGCACGTGGCCTCCGCCGTGCACGACCTGCTCGCCTCGTTCATCCGGCTCACCCCCCGGGACATGAGCCTGACCTCGGTCGCCGTGCTCTCCACGCTCGAGCGCACCGGTCCCCGCCGGATCACCGAACTGGCCCTCTCCGAGGGCGTCACCCAGCCCTCCGTCACCGCCCTGGTCGCCTCGCTCACCCGGGAGGGCTACGTCGAGCGCCGGAGCGACCCGGCCGACAAGCGGGTGGTGATGGTCGCCATCACCGAGGCCGGCGCCCGGTACCTGCACACCCGCCGCGCCGAGAGCACCGGGATCTTCGCCGACGCGGTCAACCGGCTCTCGGACGAGGAGGCAGCCGTGCTCGTCGCGGCGCTGCCTGTGGTCGAGCACCTGCGCGAGCTGGTCGACGAGCAGCGCAGCCTGCGCCAGGGCCGCAGGTAGCCGACCGCTCTCCGACGGCAGGCGCTGCTTCTGCCTAGCGCAGTTCCTTCGGCTCCTGCCCGCCGGCCGGCTCCGGCGCCGGCTCGATCAGCTGCGGCCCGTTGTTGCGCACGTTGTTGACCGCCGTGCTCACCGGGTCGGCCCGCATCCCGACCGTGGCCGGCACGAGCAGCTCGCGCGGGTCGCTCTCCCCGGTCTCGGGCGAGAGCCAGGCGTCGTAGCCGTCCGCGCGCACGAGCAGCGGCGCGCGGTCGTGGATGCGGCCGAGCTCGTCCGTGGCCTGCGTGGTCAGGACCGTGCAGCTCCACATCCACGCGTCCGGGTCGTCGCGCTCGCGCTCCGGATCCCGCCACAGCTCGTAGAGCCCGGCCATCGGCAGCGTGGAGCCGTCCGGGCGGTGGATGAAGTACGGCTGCTTGCGCGGCTTCCCGCCCGTCTCCGACTTCTCGGGCTGCGCCCATTCGTAGTAGCCGAGCGCCGGGAGGATGCACCGGCGCTTGGCGAAGGCCTTGCGGAACGACGGCTTGTCCGGCGCGCTCTCCACCCGTGCGTTGATCAACCGGTTCCCGATCGCCGGGTCCTTCGCCCAGGAGGGCACCAGGCCCCAGCGCAGCGTCCGCAGCTGCCGTTCCCGGACGACCGGCTCCTCGGCGCCTTCCTCGTCGCCCCGCCGCTCGCGGGTCAGCACGGCCAGGACCGGCTTGGTGGGCGCGACGTTGTAGTCCGGCTCCATCGCGCCTTCCACGGCGACCCGCTCGATGTCGAACTCCCGGGCCAGCTGCTGCGGGCTGTGCACCGCCACATAACGACCGCACATGCTCCGAGCCTAAGGTCCCCGCGCGGAAAGTGCCTGCGTAGCGCCGCGAGCCGACGCATGGTCCGCGGCGCCACGGACCCGCTACCTCAGCGGATCGACTCCGTGGACCGGGAGCCCGGTCGGCACGGCGGGATGCGGACCGGCGCCCGCTCCGGCAGCACGATCGCGGTCAGCAGCAGGCCGTCGTGGACGAGCCAGCGGCCGGAGAAGCCGGTCAACGCCCGGCCGTGCACCTCCGGACCGGCCACCCGCAGCTGCGCGGTGAAGGCGCCGGCTTCCGGATCCATCGACACCACCGCGTCGTCGAAGCCGAGCCAGCACCCGGCCAGCGGATACCAGGCCTTGTACACGGCCTCCTTCGCGCAGAACAGCAGCCGGTCCCAGCGCGTAGCCGGATCCCCGGCCAGCAGCTCGGAGACCATCGCCCGCTCGCGCGGCAGGCTGATCGCGTCCAGCACGCCCTCGGGCAGCGGCTTGTTCGGCTCGCTGTCGATGCCGATCGTCACCACCTGCCCCACCCGCCCGAGCACCGCGCCGCGATACCCGGCGCAGTGGGTGATGCTCCCGACGAGCCCGTGCGGCCACAGCGGATCCCCGCGCACCCCCTGCGGAATCGCGGCCGGCTCGGCTCCGAGCCGGGCCATGGCCTGCCGGGCGCACGAGCGTGCCGTGGCGAACTCGAGCCGGCGGCTCGGTACCGCGCGCGCCACGATCTCGTCTTCGCCCGGGTAGAGCGCCGCGTCCGGCGCGTCCTCCCGGGTGTCGACGGCGACGGCGGGTTCCGGCGCGATCGCGGCGATCAGCGCGCACGCCTCGGGTCCGCGCCACACCACAGATGACGGATTCGCCGTGTCCATACCCGCAGCCTAGAACGCGCGTCCCAGAGCCGGAATCTTCGAGTTCGAGTGCGGCCGTCCACCGCGCGCCCCGGCGGACGCGCTACCGGCCCGCCGCCGCGGCGCCGACGGCCTCGCGGCCGGTGCGCGCCGTCAACTGGCTGACCGAATGGGTGGCGACCCGCACCCGGCCCTCGTCGAGCACGTAATACGTCGGGTACCCCTCGTTGCCGAGCGCGTCGGCCATCAACTGGGCGTCAGGGCCGTGGACGAGCGTGGTGAGGCCGTGCAGGCGGCCGACGATCTCGTCGCGGTGGCCGCCCTCGCCGACGACCACGGCGAGCACGCTGTCCGCCGCCCCGGCGAATCCGGCCACGTAGGCCGCGGCGCGGGGCAGCTGTTCCATGCAGGCGCTGCAGGTGGCCGACATCAGGACCACCAGCTTCGCCCCCCGGGTCATCCAGTCCGCGTCGATGCTCCGACCCTCCTCGTCGTGCACCTGCGCGCCGGACACGACCGTGCCGGGCGCCGGCAGTCCCTCCTGGTTGCCCGCGGCACTGAGCCGCACCGTGTGGTCGCGGAGTTTGCGGATCACCGCCAAGGTCAGCAGCAGGTTGAGCAAGCCGAGTGCGCCCACGACGGCGACCGCCGCTGCGAGATAGGCCATGGTTCCTCGAGTCCTTTCCGTCACGGCAGTGCCGCTGCCGGAGGGCCCCGGCAGCGGCACTGAGTTCATGGAGCGAGTGAGGATCAGCCGCACCAGTAGTCGGCGTAGCAGATGACGCCGCTGGTCGACCGGCACAGCTGGGTGTAAGCGATCTCACAAGCCGGCTCGCTGGTGTAGACGCTCGTCGTCAGGCAGTAGTCGACGATGCAGGCGGCGGCGGTCTCCTTGGGCAGGAGCCGGGCGAGCATACGGTCGCCGAGCTTGAGCGCACGGTTCATACGTGACCTCGATTGCTTGGCCGGGCTTAGTGCCCGACGTGCGTCATCAGGCTACGACCATACACATACCAGTGTTCTACATCACCTTTACCCGCCGATATCCCCGCCCGCTACCGAAACGCTACCGAAAGCCTGACCGAGACGTTGAGCAGCGGCCGCGCGCCACGGACAATGGTTTTTCGTGATCCTCATCAGTCTCGCCGCGGGCGTCGCAGTCGTCATCGCGTGCGCGGCCGTGGTGAGGCGCCGGTTGCTGGTGGTCGTGGTCGACGGCGCCAGCATGGCCCCGGCGCTCGAACCCGGCGAACGCGTGCTGGTGCGCCGCCGCACGGCCGGAGTGTCGGTCGGCGACATCGTGGTCTTCCATCTGCCCGGTCGCGCCGCGGACGGCCAGGCGCGGCTGATCAAGCGGGTGACGGCGGTCCCGGGCGACGCGGTGCCGGCCAGCGTGCGCCGCGTCGTCGGCGCGAGCGAGCAGGACCGGGTTCCCGCGCACCGCCTCGTGGTGATCGGAGACGGCCCCGGCAGCGTGGATTCCCGGACCTGGGGCTACCTGCAGAGCTCCCACGTGATCGGCGTCGTGCTGCGATCCCTGGCGCCGAAGGGCTGAGCCCGCTCAGGCCACCGGGCCGCCGACCTTGGCGTCCGCGCCGGGCGCGGAACCGTGCCGGATGCAGTGCGCGAGGTGCTGCAGGGCCGGACCCGGGCTGAGACCGAGCTCGTCGCGCAACTGCGTCCGGCCGTCCTCGTAGCAGGCCAATGCCGCGTGCCGGTGGCCGAGCCCGAGGTAGGCGTGGATGAGGATCTCCCGGGCGCGCTCGTCCAGCGGGTTGGCGTCGACCTCCGGGCCGAGTTCCTCGAGCACCGACCAGAACCGGCCCAGTCGCAGGTCGAGCCGGGCCTTGTCCTCGACGGCGATCGAGCGCAGCCGGTTCAGCCGCACCGCGTGCATCTGGATGTCGTCGCAGGGCACGTCGGCGAACGCGGGTCCGCGCCACCACCGCAGCGCCTGCCCCAGCAGGTCGCAGGCCTTCTCCACCTCTCCGGCGGACGCCAGCGCCGAGGCCTGCTTGGCCTGCGCGGTGAACTCGTGCATGTCGCAGGCATAGGCCTCGCCGACCAGCTGGTAGCCGGGCGGCCTGGTCACCAGCAGGCTGCCGGCGCGCGAGCTGGCGACCGAGCCCAGCACCTTGCGCAACGCCGAGACGTGCCCCTGGACCTTGAGCACCGCGCTCGCGGGCGGGTTCTCCCGCCAGATCCGCTCCACGATCCGGCCGACCGGGACGACCGCGCCGTCACCGAGCACCAGAACGGCCAGCACGGCGCGCGTCTGCGGACTTCCCACCCGTACCTGCGTGCCCTCGATGGACAGCTCCATGGGGCCGAGGACGGAGACATTCACCGGCAGTGAGGTGTTCATCGATCGTCTTCGCCCCGCTCTGAAGTGACGAGTTGATAGCCCTCGGCCTGGGTCCGGAACAGCGCCGCGTAGCCGCCGTCCGCCGCCATCAGCGTGTCGTGGTCGCCCAGTTCGACCACCGTGCCCGCGCCCAGCACCGCGATGACGTCCGCCTGCCTGACCGCGGCGAGGCGGTGCGAGATCAACAGGCTGGTACGGCCGGCGCGCAGTTCGGCGAGCTTGCCGTGGATCTCCCGTTCGGCCGCGGCGTCCACCCCCGACGACGGCTCGTCGAGGATCAGCAGGTCGGCGTCCCGGCGCAGCAGCGCCCGCGCGAGCGCGACCCGCTGCCACTGCCCGCCGGACAGCGAGACGCCGCCGGCCCGGGCCTCCCCGGGCGGCACGGCCCGGGTGCCGCGGGCGGTGGTGAGGGCGGCCGGGGCAGCGGCGAACACGCGGCCGAGCATCGTGTCGTAGCCCTGAGGCAGCGACTCGATCACCTCGTGCACCCCGGCGGCCCGGGCGGCGGCGCGAAGGCGTTCGGGCCCTTGGGGATCGGACGCGTCCAGGGTCGAGACCTCGCCGACCGCGATGTTGTCGGCGGCGGTGAGCTGGTAGGTCATGTAGTCCTGGAACAGCACGCCGATGCGCCGGCGCAGCGCGACCGGGTCGAGGTCGCGGATGTCGGTGCCGTCCCAGGTGATCGTGCCCCGTTCGGGTTCGTACATGCGGCACAGCAGTTTGACGAGGGTCGACTTGCCGGCGCCGTTCAGGCCCACCAGCGCCAGGGAGCGGCCCGCGGGGATCACCAGGTTCACCCCGCGCAACACCCAGTCGTGGTCGGGGTGGTAGCGGAACCAGACGTCGCGCAGCTCCAGGCCCTCACACAGCGGCCCGGCCGCGGCGCCCGGCCCGTGCGCCGCGGACGACGCGGCGGCCCCCACGATGGCGTGGTAGTGCCCGTACAGGGCGAGGGCGGGCCCGACGTTGCCGATCTGGACGACCACGCTCGCCAGTGCGCCCTGCATGCCCGCGAGCGCCGCGGTGATCAGGGCGAGATCGCCGATCGTCGCGTGCCCGGCCCGGATCCGCGCGACGGTGGCGAACAGGGCGACCGTGGAGACGGCCGCGGTCAGCAGGCCGAGCGCGGTGTCGGTGCGCAGCGTCAGCTTGTCGACGGACCGTTCGCCCTGCTGCGAGGCGCGCACCTCGCCGAGCAGCCGGCCGCGGAACAGCGTGCCGAGGCCGAACAGGCGCATCTCGGTGGCGGCGCGCGGGTCGAGGATGAGCGTGGTGTAGAACACCTGGCGGCGCAGCATGGGGCTCATCCGCGCCTGCACGTCCACTCGGCGGCCGGAGAGCATCAGCTGGGCCGCCACCGCGGGAACCGCGGACAGCAGCACCAGCAGCGTGGTCAGCGGAGAGACGGACCACAGCGCGAGGCAGAACCCGATCGCGGTCACGGCCGGCTGCAGGGCGCCCAGGACGGCCTGCAGCAGTTGGGTCATGCCGCCGGTGGTCGCCTGCTGCGCCAGCTTGAGCCGGTCCTGGAAGCCGGGGTCTTCGAGTTCGGCGATACCGACCGGCGCGACGACCGCGCCGAAGAGCTCCGTCATGCCGATCTCGGTGGCACGCCGGGAGAGCTCGCGGTCCGCGTAGCGGCCGAGGTACTGGGCCGCCGCCACCGCGGCGCCGAGTGCGCACAGGGCCGCCAACGGCGCCGCCGTCGGCCCGATCGGCCGTTCGACCAGCCGGTTGACCACGAGCTTGGTCAGCCAGGCGACGACGACCGGGGCGAGACCCGCGGTCAGCGCGCACAGCAGCTTCGCGCTGAGCGCTCGCGGCGCGGCGCGCCACAGTTCGCGCAGCGCGGCCGGCAGCAGCCGGGCACGGCCCGCCGATTCCCCTCGCGGGCCCGGTCGTCCGCCCGCCTGTGCTTGAAGGCCACCCGAAGACATCTGTGCACCTCCCACCCGTGGCGACGACGATCAGCCCTCGTTCGCCCCGTTCCCGTTTTCGTCGTGGCGCCTGTAAGCGCTTCCACGCCCGCGCTAACGAGGATCACGTAGTTGCGCATCCGTGTCAATGGTCTGTGTAGTGTCTCAGGTGGCTGATGTGAAATGCCGCCGGGGAACGTCTCGTCCACCGCATGGCCGGAATGAAAGGACGATGAAAAAGCCGCAATTCACACAGACCCGCCTCGACCTGCGGGCAGTGCGCTCAACTGGTACGGAGCAGGTCCATCAGGTCGTCGAAGGCGGAGACGACGGTGACGCCCACGACCGCGCCGAACGCGCAAAGTGACACGCCCGCCGCCGAGAGCGAGTGCCCGTAGGGCGAGCCCGACGCGAGGCCCGCCACCGCCGCCGTCAGCAGCAGCGCGTTGCGCACGACGTGCTGCGCCGAGACCGGGGTCTCGGACGCGCCGAAGCAGTTGCACGACACCCGCCGCCCCGCCCTGACCGTGCGCACGAGCGTCACCGTGAACGCGGCGAGCAGCAGAGCCGCGGCGGCCAGGCCGAACCGGTTCGCACCGGGCGCGAGCGCGGTCAGGCAGATCGCCACCTCGAGCGCGCAGACGCCGACCGCCGTGACGCGGGCCAGGCGCCCGTGCAGGCCGGCCAGGCTGGTCACCGAAGCGGCGAAGCGCTCGAAGGCGGCCCGGCCGCGCAGCTTGCCGAATGCCGACACGCCGAAGACGCCGCAGATCAGCATGCTCAGACAGAGCGACGAGTAGGCCACCGCGCAACCCCCTTCCGGCAGGCCGGTGCGGCCGCCGACTCCAGCAGATTCGCGTACTGCGATGCGCGGTGTCAATCGCCCGGGTAGCTCGGTGCATGAGTAACGACGGTCAGATATCAAGTGACACGCGAAAAGGTGAGCCGAGTGGCCGCGACTTCCCTGACGTGCTCCGGCGCAGGCGCCCGAAACGAATCAGGCCCCCGAAGAATCGGAGGCCTGAACTGCGATGAAGCTGGTGGACGATACTGGGATTGAACCAGTGACCTCTTCCGTGTCAGGGAAGCGCTCTCCCGCTGAGCTAATCGTCCGCGGTTCCTGGATCACTCCGGAACTACAGAGCGGACGACGGGATTTGAACCCGCGACCCTCACCTTGGCAAGGTGATGCTCTACCACTGAGCCACGTCCGCATGTTGCCTGGGGATCTTGGCTTTCGCTGCGCTCCCTGGCGACGAGTAGAACTCTAGCGGATCCCGGGGGTGGAATGCACATCCGGCGTTCACCTGGGTGTTCAGCCGCGTCGCTGGGCCGGACGAGTGAATGGATGAGTAGGTTAGGGCGCGGGTCGCCGGGCGGTGGCCGCGAGGCGCCTACGCTGCGTCGACATGACCAGCCTGACTACTCCGAAAGAGACCGGGCGCGGCGCGGACATCCCGGCGCCGCGCGGTGGACAGGGCGTGCGCCTGCTGGTGCTGGGCGTCGACGAGGATGCCCGACTGCTCCGGGAACGCGCCGCCGCCGCGGGGTTCGAACTGGCCCAGCGTTATTCGGCGCGCGTCTCGCACGTCGCCTACGGCGCGGGGGTGGATCCGCAGGACGGCCGCTACGCCAAGATCCGCGACGCGGGCCTCGCCCTGCTGCCGATCCAGACCTGCGCGGCGGAGCTCGGCCTCGCCAAGCCGGCCGAGCCGCCGGTGCCGCCGGTGCCGGCGCAAGCCGAGCCCCGGCTGGAGGAGCGGCAGCCGGCGCGGGAACGGGAGCCGAAGCACGAGTCGGAGCCGGCGTCCGAGCCCGAGTCGGACGAGTTCCCCGAGGACGACCTGCTCGACGAGCCGGGCGGCCCGGACCCGCTGGCCTACCCGCCGCTGGACGAAGAGGAGCCGGGCGAGCCGAGGCCCGAGGAGCTCGACCCGACCGCCGTCGCCCTCGCCGCGGCCGCCATCGGCGTGGACCGGTGGCCGACGGACTTCGAGGTCGTCGAGATCATCGAGGTGGTCGAGACCGACGAAGCCGATGAAGCCGATGAAGCCGACGAGTCCGTCGAGGTCGAGCAGGACACGGATACGGCCGTCGCCCCCGCCACCGAGCCGGCCGCAGAGGACGAAGACGACGAGGACGAAGACGAGGACGACGAGGACGACGAGACGCTCGAAGACATCGAGGTCCACGAAGAGGTCGCCCTCGTCGACCCGGTCATCGACGGCGAAGCCGTCGCGGCCCCGACGCCGGGCCCGCGCCTGCTCGTGCTCTCCGTCGTCTGGGCGCTCATCCCGCTGATCAGCCTCGGTCTGCTCACCCCGCTCGCCTTCGGCTACGCCGCCGTCCGGACCCGCTCGCGGCTCTACGCCGCGGCGACCCTGGGCTACGCCTTGGCCGTCGTCCTCGCCTTCGCGCTCTCGGCGGAGCACCCGCAGCCCGGCTCCACCGCCAACGGCACCGGCGGCCTGCTCACCTTCGCCCTCGCGCTGTCCTGGCTCGGCGGCACCGGCCACGCGCTCAGCGCCCGGACGCGGGTCTTCGGCAAGGGCTGAAGCGCGCTCGACGGATCGTCAGCTGACCACGCCGTGCCCGCGGTGAATGATCCCCGCGGGGCCGGCGTCAGCTGTTGTGTCGTTGCCGGATCTTGATCGGGCCGAAGACGGGGTGCCCGTTGACGATCACCGTCGGCGCGCCGGGAGCCGGCGTGCCGGCCGCCTTGTTGCTGATGCGGGCGGTGTTCGTGCTGGACGGACTTATCTGGGCCGCCCAGCCGTCCGGCAGGATCAGCCGGATCCATCCGGTCTTGGTCACCGCTTCGACCTCGATCTGCTCGTAGGCGCAGGTCGCCTGCGTGAAGTCGATGGTGATGATGCCCGACTTGGTCTCCGCGAGAATCTTGCGCGGGACGGTCCAGTGACCGGCCTGCTTGAGGTTGGGCGCTGTAGTTCTGAGCACCAGGGTCTCGGGCTCCGGCAGGGCTGATCGGGATGCCGGCAGCAGGGGAGCGGTGGGGAGGTCGGCCGTTATCACCCGCAGCTCGCCGTATGTGCGCGCGAGATAAGCCTGCTCCAGCCGCTCGTCCAGCTCGGCGAGATCGATGCGGCCCTCGGCGGCGGCGGAACGAAGCCGCTCGGCCGTAGCCTCGCGGTCCGCATCCGCCGCGCGCACCTCGTCCGCCGGGAGTGCAGGCGGCGTCTGTCCGTCCGGGTCGCTCATCGCACCCTCAAATCAGGAAGCTGGCATGGCACCATGCCGTCATGGTACCGAGCGGCGCTCCACCGTGCTGCCTGCCGTCCCCGGGTGGCGACTGAGCCGGATCGCCGTGCCGGGGCGAAGAATCCGCGTAGGGCACGCAACCCTATTGAAGTGTCCTGACTCTAGTTGTCGACCTGGTCAGAACGAAAGGCGGAGCAATGCAGCGAAGAACCGAGTTCGCCGAGTACGCACGGGCCCGGCAGGGGCACCTGCTTCGCACGGCCTACCTCCTGTGCGGCGATCCGCACCAGGCGCAGGATCTGGCGCAGGAGGCGCTCACGAACCTGTGCCGCTTCTGGTCGCGGGCCAGCCGGGCCGACTCCGTGGACGCCTATGCGCGGCGGGTGCTGGTCAACGCCTTCCTGGCGAACGAGCGCAAGCTCAAGCGCGAGCGGGATACGCACATCGCGCTCGCGCTCGACGCGCCGCCGCCACGCTCCGAGGATTCGGACCTGCGGCTCGAACTCCTGGCCGGCTTGGCCCAGCTGGGGAAGCGGGGCAGGGCGGTGCTCGTACTGCGCTTCTGGGAGGACCTGAGCGTCGAGGCGACCGCGGCCGTGCTGTCCTGCAGCGTCGGGACCGTCAAGAGCCAGACGTCGCGGTCGTTGGTACGGCTGCGCGAGGTGCTCGGCGCCGATTGGGTCGGCAGCATGCCGGCCGAGTAGGCCTCCGTCGCGATCCCAGGTAAGCCCGTGTTCTTATGATGAAAGAAGGATGCTGCGACATGCAGGACGATCAGCTGGAGATCGGCGAGGCTCAGGTACGGAGCCTGTTCGAGACGATTTCGGACGGATATCAACCATCTGCGGATCTAGTCCCCGGCGCCTTAGCGGCAGCCAGACGGGCGACGCTGCGGCGTACGGTCGGCTACACCCTGGGCGCGGGCGTGCTGGCGGCGGTCGGCTCCCTGGCCATCGTCCTTCCGGGCAGCGGCACGGGTGCGTCGAGGTCGGCCACCACGAGTTCCACCGGCACGGGTGCGTCGAGGTCGGCCACCACGAG
Source organism: Actinospica robiniae DSM 44927 (assembly GCF_000504285.1). Lineage (NCBI taxonomy): Bacteria > Bacillati > Actinomycetota > Actinomycetes > Catenulisporales > Actinospicaceae > Actinospica > Actinospica robiniae. Next base: position 7,961,370 of record NZ_KI632511.1, read on the forward strand.
TTCCACCGGCGCGGCGACGGTCGTTTCGTCCGCGATCGGTCGGCAGTGCACCGGCGCCTATCTGCCCTGGACCTCCGGATCCGACGCGTCCTTCTACGGCAAGGGCAGCAACAGCCAGCGGGCCACGATCTGCGAGCAGGATCTTCATGCGCTCGCGCAGCTGCTGCCGGGTTTCAAGGTCTCGCAGAGCTCGGAGCCCTATAGCGCGGCGCTCAACGAGATGATGCCGGACCAGGTCGCGCAGCTGGGTTCCGGGATGAAGCCGGACACGCCCGTCCTCAACCCGTGGCAGTACGACGTGGACAGCCACGACACGCCGGGGATCCTCATGATCGAGTACTCGCGCGACGCCGACGGGCTCGAGTTCTGCAACCCGTGCTCGCTGAACACGCGGCTGGCGCACGGTTTCACGCTGGTCGACACCATCAAGGACTCGGCGTCCGGCAAGGCGGACGCGGTCGTCGGCGTGCAGCTCAAGACGCCGCAGGGCGAGGACGTCATCGTCTACCTCGGTGCGGGGTCGAACCGCGGCGCGCCCGCGATCGACCTGGTCAAGCTGGCCGAGAACTCCGCTTTCACCGCCATGCTGGCCGCCGACCTGGACATCATCGGCGACAACTGAGCCCGCGGCCACGGATACGGCTACGTCCGGCGACAGGGTGCTTCGATCCGGTAGCCGTCGGCCCGGTGCGCTGTCACGATGACGCCATGGGGTCTAGCACCGGGGTACCGGTCAACATGCTCACGCTCCAGATCCTGCCGGCCGGTTCGGAACGGTATTTCGACGGCAGCAGGCCCGTCACGATCGGCCGCGACACGGCGGCCGACGTGGTCGTCCTCGACGCCTCGACCTCCCGGCAGCATGCCGTGCTGCGGCTCGAAGGCGCGCGCTGGGTCTTCGAGGACCGCGAATCGTCCAACGGCAGCTTCCTCGACGGGGAGCGGATAGGCCGGCTGTCGGTGGACCGGGCGATGATCCTGTCGCTCGGGTCGCAGGACGGCGGCTGCCGGATACGGCTGGTGCCGCCGACGCCGGGCGGCGCGCTCGACCCGCACACCCCCACTGTGCCGGTGTTCGCCGGCGCGTCCACCGCTCCGGGCACCTTCACCGGCACCTACCGCACGTCCTCTCGCGTGCGGATCGGACGGGCGCTCGACAACGACATCGTGGTCGACGACCTGCTCGCCTCGCGGCACCACGCCGAGCTGCGCACCGCGCACGACGGCGCCTTCGAGCTGGTCGATCTCGGCAGTCACAACGGCACTTACGTCGACGGCCGGCGGGTGAACGGGCGGCAGCGGCTGCGCGAGGGCGCGCTCGTCGCCGTCGGGCACACCCTGCTCCGGCTGCAGCACGGCACGCTCGAGGAGTACGTGGACGCGGGGGAGGCCTCGTTCGCGGCACTCGGGCTCACCGTGAACGCCGGTCGCAGGGTTCTGCTCGACGAGGTGAGCTTCGCGCTCGAAGGCGGGCAGTTCCTGGCCGTGCTCGGGCCGACCGGCGCCGGCAAGTCGACCCTTCTCAAGGCCCTGACCGGTTCGCGGCCGGCCGACCGCGGATCAGTGCTCTACAACGGCCGGGACGTCTACGGCTCGTATGCCGAGCTGCGCAACCGGATCGGCTACGTGCCGCAGGACGACATCCTGCACCCGGAGCTGACCGTCAAGGCCGCGCTGGACTACGCCGCCCGGCTGCGCTTCCCGCCCGACGTGCCGGCCGCCGAGCGCGCCGCGCGGGTGGCCGAGGTGATGACCGAGCTCGGGCTCGAGCACCGGGCCGACGTGCGGGTGGCCTCGCTCTCCGGCGGCCAGCGCAAGCGCACCTCGGTGGCGATCGAGCTGCTCACCCGGCCCTCGCTGCTGATTCTGGACGAGCCGACCTCCGGCCTCGACCCCGGCTACGAGAAGAGCGTCATGCAGCTGCTGCGCGATCTCGGCGACGGCGGCCGCACCGTGCTCACGGTCACCCACTCGATCCAGAGCCTTGATATGTGCGACCGGATCCTGTTCCTCGCGCCGGGCGGGCAGACGGCGTACTTCGGGCCGCCCGCGCGCACGCTCGGGTACTTCGGGCAGCCGGGCTATCCGGAGGTCTTCCAGCAGCTCGACCGCGAAACCGCGGGCGCGGCGAAGCAGGCCTTCGCGGACTCCGAGATCAACCGCGAGTACGTGGCCGAACCGCTTGCGGCGCAACGCGATCGGATGCAGCTGGCCGCCGCGCATCCGGAGGCGCCGCGGCGCAACCCGCACTCCTGGCGGCAACTCGGCACGCTGATGCGCCGCTACCTCGCGCTGATCTCCGCGGACAAACGCAATACCCTGCTCCTGTTCGCGCAGGCGCCGGTGCTCGGGCTGCTCATGCTCGCCGCGTTCGGCAAGGACAACCTGGTGCCGGGCACGGCCGGGGCCGCGAGCAACTCGACCACGGTGCTGCTCGCGCTCACCCTCGCCGCCAGTTATCTGGGCGCGGCCAACTCGATCCGGGAGATCGTCAAGGAGCGGCCGATCCTGACCAGGGAACGCTCGGTCGGGCAGTCCGCGGCGGCCTACATCCTCAGCAAAGCCCTGATCCTCGGCGTGATCACCGTCGTCGAGTCGTTCGTGCTCACCTTCCTGGCGCTGCTGCGCCAGGGCGGCCCGGCGCACGGCGCGCTCCTTCTCGACGGGAAGCTCGAGGTGGCCATCGGGGTCTCGCTGGCCGGTCTGAGCGCGATGGCGCTGGGATTGATGGTCTCCGCCCTGTCCGGCAACGCGGACAAGGTCATGACGATCCTGCCGGTGATCCTGTTCGCCCAGTTCGTGCTCAGCGGCTCGGCGTTCCCGGTGCGCGGGACGGCCGGTCTGGATCAGATCTCGTATTTGTCGAGCGCCCGCTGGGGCTACTCGGCCGCCGCCGCGACGGTCGACCTGGACAAGCTGCTGCAGGACGGGTGCAACGGCCAGCACGCGCCGTCCGGGGCGGTCATGGCCTCGCAGTGCGACCCCGCGCACGCGCCGACGAAACGGGCCTGGACCGAGGACGTCGCGCTCCTCGGCGCCCTGACCGTGCTGGAGCTGATCGGCGCCGGGATCGCGATCCGGCCGATCGGGCGTCCCCGGCGCAGCTAGGAGCTGTACGGGCGCGGCCGAGCACGCCCGGTCAGAGCCAGCCGCGGTCCCGCGCCGCCGCGCCGGCCTGGAACCGGGTGCTCACCCCGAGCTCCTGCAACAGGGCACTGATACGACGCTGGGTGGTGCGGGCGGACCAGCCGAGGGCGCGCGAGACCGCCTCGTCGGTCAGGCCGGCCGCGAGCAGGCTCAGCAGCGACCGGGTCCGCTCGTCCGGCTGGTCGAGCTGGTCCGGGGACCGGCGCGGGCCGGCCACCAGCGGCACCGCCTGCGACCATTCGTGCTCGAACAAGGCGGCCAGCGCCCGCAGCAGCGGGCCGGAGCGGATCACGAAGGCGCTCTCCGCGCCGTCGGCGGGAATCGGCAGCACCGCCACCGCGTCGTCCGCGAGCACCAGCTTGACCGGCAGGTTCGCCCGGACCCTGGCCTGCTCGCCGGACGCGGCACCGGCCAGCACGTCGCCCTGGAACCGGCCCGGCCAGGCCAGCGCCTCGCGGCTGTAGACGGTGCGGTAGCCGACCCCCTCCCGGCGCTGGCGGGCCGGCTGGGCCGGCCGCTCGAACTGCCCTTGCGGGTACGGCGGCCGGTCCAGGCAGCGCACCTCGCGCTGGGCCGCGTCGTAGAGCCGGCTGATCCGCAGCGCCACGGCGGCGCCGCCGCTGACCACCTCGATCGCCGCGCCCTCGTCCTGGGTGGCGCCGGCGTCGCGGAAGAGCTGGGTGAGCCGGTGCATCTCGGTCTTGGCCGCGCTCAGCCGCTCCTCCTGGCGGCCGATCAGCTCGCCCAGCGCCACATCGGGCGCGGCGGCCTCGTACCGCGGCGGCCGGCCGTGGCGCACCGCGAGGCCGTCCTGCACGAGCCGCAGCAGCACCCCCGCGGTCTGCGTCTCGGTCATGCCGCAGTCGGCGGCCAGACGGGCCGCGTCCGCCCCCGGCCGCGTCATCAGGGCCTGGTAGACCGTGATCTCGCGGCTGGACAGGCCGACCGCTTCGAGCATGTTCCCCTCCTGCGTCCCCTGACGGAGCCATCGCTCCACCGCACCCGCGTCGCGGGCGAGCATACGACATGCGACCGAAGATTCCCCGCGTCGCGCGGCGCGCCTCACATGAGCGCGCGCAGGATCCGGTCGAGGAACAGATCGCACGCATCCTCGTCGTACCACAGCTCCTCGCTGACCACGATCAGATCCGCCTCTATGCGCCGCCCCCATTTCCGGTCCAGCGGCAGCATCGCCACCTGGAGGCGGAACGGCGCGCTGGTGCGGCCGAGTTCCTGCTCGATCCGTTCGACCGTCCGGCCGGCCGTCCCGCCGTGGTCGCGCCGCCTGAGGCGCCGGTCGCGGAACTCCTCGAAGCGCTTGCGGTGCCAGTCGTGCGCCTCGTCCACGACGGCGTCGAACAGGGCCCGCAGCGCGGTCCCCGGCTCCGGCGGGTCCATCGACTGGACCGAGGAGACGTCAGGCTGCTGACTCCATCGGTCGATCGTGACGGCCCGCTCCCACCAGGCGCTCCACTCCTCGGCCGCCGCGGCGGTCGCGTGCGCCACGAGCTCGGCGCGCAGCGGCACGGCCGGGGCCAGCGGCGGCAGCGGGTAGTCGGCCGGCGCCGCGAGGCCGGCGGCGTCGCGCACGTACAGCAGGGTACTGAGGTGGCGGTCCGGGCCGGAGTTCCGGATCTCCCAGCTCAACGTGTTCCCGTGTCTCATGACTCGACGATAAGCTCCCGACTCATCCGGTGGAAGGACTCTGCTTCACCCCGGCGCCGGCCGGGGGCAGGGTGTTCTGGTAGGCGAACAGGGCGAGCTGGGTCAGCACCGTCGCCGCCTGGGCCGAGTTCAGCTCGCCGAACGGGATCTGCAGCACGAACGTGCGGTTGCCGTCCGCCAGCACGAGCTCGGTCTCACCGCCCGAGGCCGACGCGGTGGCCGTGGCCGAGGCCGTCGCCGACGGGATCGCCGAGGCCGAAGCCGGGGCGGCGGAGGACGAGGCGGCCGCCGTGGCCGGGACGCTCACCGTCTGCGGCTCCACGATCAGCGTCGCGGGATGGCCGCCGACCGAGATCTGCGCGGCGGTCGCGCCGTTCTCAGCGTCCTGCTCCGCGGTGTCCGCGGCCCGGCTCACCGCGTTCGCGGCGGTGTCGTAGGTGGCGATGGCGATCTCCACCGCTCCGTCGCTCTGCCGGCCGAAGGAGTCGAGCCCGACGCCGAAGATGCACGCCACCCGCCCGGTGCGTTCGATGGTGGGCAGCGCCGCGTAGGAGGCGTACTTGGTGCCGGTGGCCACGCCGGCCCCGAAGACGTTCTCCAACTGGGCCTGCGTGAGCATCGCCGAGCAGGTGCGCGGCAGCGCGCTCGCCGCCACCACCGGTCCGGACAGCGGCGAGTACGAGGTGGGCCGCGCCGACGTGCTTACCGCCGCGACCTCCGTTGCCGGGGCGGTCGCGGCCGTGCGCGAGGACGAATGCAGCAGCGCGCAGCCGCTCAGCGCGAGCATCGCGCCGGAGCCGGCGGCCATTGCGGTGAGCAGGCGAGTGCGCACGGCTCGACACGCTACTCCGCACACGGCGCGCAGGGGATCAGCGGGTTTATATCGGGCCGGCCGCCGTCAGTCCTGCGGCCGGATCTCGAACATCGGCTGGGTCGCCGAGAAGCGCGCCTCCACCGAGGCCCGCACCTCCTGCGAGGCCGGCTCCAGGTCGAGCACCGGCGGTTCCGGCGAGCTGCTGCCGAACCCGCCGCCGCCCGCCGCCGCGCGCGGCTGGAACACCGCGTGCGGGGGCCGGTGCACCTCGGTCTGCATCAGCCCGGAGTCGGCCAGCTCGATCAGCCCGGTGATCCGGGCGCCGAGCGCCTCCGCGTAGTCCTGAGCCCGGGTCAGCGCCTCGCCGACGGCCCGGGTCCTGGCCTTGCGGTACACCGGCGAGGTGCGCCGCAGCCGCCAGCGCGGGCCCTCCAGGTGCGCGGCCTCCAGGTCCGCCACCCGCGAGACGATCTCGCCGAGCGCGGCGAAGTCCGCTATCGACACCTCCACCCGCACCACGCCGCGGTAGGCCCGGACCTTCTCGTCCCGGCCGCCCTTGCGCACCTCCGGGTGCACGGCCACCCCGGAGGACTCCACCTTCTCCACCGAGTCGCCGTAGGAGCGCAGCAGTTCGAGCACTTCGTCGTTGCGCTTGACCAGTCGTTCGAAAGCCTCGCGCCGGTCCTTCGCCTGCGCCGAGACCACCACGGTCAGGTCCACCAGTTCCGGTTCCACCGTCAGCAGCGCCTCACCGCGCACGCTGATTACCGCCGGGGAGCCCACCTGCTCCACTACGGCCGAGGCGCCCGCGCGGGCGGGGTCGTGGGCATGGTCCATGACGTCCGCACTCCATTCGTCCTGACCTTCGAGGGCACGGCAAGGGCTCCAGGCCGTGCCTGCGTCGACCCGTGTTCGCACGTCCTTCGCCGTCTGGTCCGACGCTAGCGGAACACGGCGCCCTCGTGAGGTCGGGCGGGCCGAGTGCTGCGAATTCGAAATATGATTCGCCGTTCAGCCTCCGGCGACGGCCCGGCCGGCCGCGCGGCGGGCGCGCGCCGAACGGCCGCGGAACCGGAGCGCCGCGGCCGGGAATGGCCGCGCCGCCTCGATCGTTGGCAGACTAGAGAGGGAAGGGCGCCTTCGTGCGCCCGCGTCCCGCTTCCGCGCGAGCGTCTTGGCCGCCGCGGACGACCGCCGACCTAGGAGAAGGGTGAGACCGTGGCTGATCCCACCTCTGCCGCCCGGGCGCTGTACACGTACGACTCGGACGGACTGGCCGCCCTGGCCGCGGCCCGCGAGCCGGCTCGCGCCAGCATGAGCGGGCAGCGCGGGGGCGATCTGGTGCTGCTCTACCACTTCACCGGCTTCATGGACGCCGGCCAGGCGGCCGAGCAGGCGCTGGACTACGTCCTCGGCGGGGACGAGACCACGCTGGTGGCCGTGTTCGACGCCGACCGGCTGGTGGACTACCGGGCGCAGCGGCCGCTGATGACCTTCAACGCCGACCACTGGTCCTCGTACGAGGCGCCGGAGCTGGCCGTGCGCCTGGCCAAGGACGCCATCGGCACCCCGTTCCTGGTCTTCTCCGGCCCCGAGCCGGACACCGAGTGGGAGCTGTTCAGCAAGGCCGTGGTGCATCTGGTCGACGAGCTCGGGATCACCCTGGCGGTCAACTTCCACGGCGTGCCCTTCGGCGTCCCGCACACCCGGCCGGTGCACCTGATCCCGCACGGCAACCGCCGCGACCTGCTGCTCGGGTACCCCAAGTGGTTCGACCAGGCCCAGGTCCCGGGCAGCGCGATGGCGCTGACCGAGTACCGGCTGGCCCAGGCCGGCAAGGACGTGTTCGGCCTGGCCGCGCAGGTGCCGCACTACGTCTCGCGCTCGGCCTACCCGGCCGCCGCCGTCCGCATCCTGGAGGCGGTCACCGCCGCCACCGGCCTGGTGCTGCCCGCGCAGGAGCTGCGCGACCGGGCCCAGCGGGTGGCCGTGCAGATCGAGACCGAGGTGGGCCAGGGCGACCAGGAGCTCAAGGGCGTCATCCGCAGCCTGGAGGAGCAGTACGACGCCGCCGAGGGCGCGGCCGGCCGGCCCAACCTGCTGGCCGAGCAGACCAGGCTGCCCAGCGCGGACGAACTCGCCAGCCAGTTCGAGGCCTTCCTCGCGGAGCACGACGAGCAGTCGGAGGGCTGAGCGGAGCTTGCAGCGGCGTGCGCCGGACCGAGGGGTCCGGCGCACGCCGCTCTCCGCTGGAGCCGGCGGCGCCGCCGACGCTCGCGGCGGGGTGCCGGCCGGACTCAGCAGATTGACGGTGGGGGGAAGATCGGCGCGGTTGCCCGCCTCGTCAGCCGGCCGCGTCGGCCAGGCTCAGCGTGCGCCAGGGGCTGGCCGGGTCCTCGCACAGGATCCGGTGCACCTTGCGCAGCGGCCGGTAGTACTGCTTGCGCTCGGCGTCGCCGAAGTGCAGCAGCCGGCCCAGCAGATAGCCGGCGGAGAACTCGCGCCAGTCGCGGTAGCGCTCGGCGGCCAGGCTCCCGACCCGCAGCACCTCCTCGCGCGCCTCGTCCTGGTCGCAAAGGCGGGTCGCGGCGGCCCAGCGGGCCAGGTTCACCGCCCGGCCGTAGAACCAGGCGTCCCCGGGCGGGGGCGCGGCTCCGGCGGAGTCCGGGTCGGTGATCCCGTCCCGGCGCATCGCGGCCAGGTGCGCGGCGACGACGGCGGGATCTGCGGCCGGCTCCTGCTCCCGGGAGCGCTCGCCGAGCAGGTCCTCGAGCGCGGCCCGCCACTGGCCGGAGTCGGTGATCTGCCAGCCGTCGCGCAGCAGCCGCGCGTCGGCCAGGTAGTCGTTGTAGACCTCGCCGATCGCGTTCCAGGGCACCTCGTTCTGCACCGCCAGATGCGCCCCGCAGGCCAGCGCGGTGGCCAGCGGGCCGGTGCGCTCCCAGCTGTCCAGCGCGGTGAGCCGGTCGCCGTAGTCGCCCAGCGGGCGGATCTCGTCCGGGTGCTGGTCCACCCACGCGGCCAGCTTCTTCACCGGTATCCGGCCCTCGTGGTCCGTGCCCTGATTCACCACCAGCTGCCAGGTCAGCGGCCGGCAGCGGCGCAGCATCGAGCGCAGCGTCATGGCGTGGTAGACCAGGTACGGCCCCGGGTCCACGGTCTGATTGGGCGTCACCGCGAACACCCGGGTCGCCCCGCCCAGATCGCGCACCAGCCCGAGCGGCGCCTCCGGGTCGTTGATCGACTCGTCGGCCAGCCGGCGCGAGCCGAACACCAGCACGTGCGTGTCCGACAGCGCCCGCAGATAGCCGTCCAGATCTCCGCGGCGCAGCGCCTCGCGCAACCGCTGTTCCACCGTGGCGGACTCCGGTACCACCACTCCCATCGACGCACCCCCGAAGCGATAAGCAAAAGCCCGGCCAGTCTAATCGAGACCTCTGACTAAGGACGGCGCCACCCGATCGTGCGTTCCCCTTCCCTCCGGGCTCCGGACGGGGTATGGTCATGCTCATTGAGGCGCGTTCCACTATCTCCCCCCCGTAGTGGAATGCAGACCTCCCACCGGTCCTCAGTGACCGTGTCCGGTGGCCCCGCGCTCCCCCCGTGGCGCGGGGCCACCCCCTTTTCCCGCGTCTTTCCTCCCACCACCGGCGAACGCCCCGCGTCCGCCGGTTACCTCCGGGCGCGGACGGCAGTAGGGTGACGCCAGCGGTCCCGGTGGGAGGGGCCTGACAAGGGACGAGGGGGCTGGGACGAATGCCCGGTGTACGCAATGTGATCTCCACGCTCGACGCGCAGGGACGCGAGGTGATGGGCCCGGGGGTGCTGCTCTACCACTACGCGGATCCCAACATCCTCAACGGTTCGCTGATCACGGTCGAGTCCAACCACTTCTGTGTGCTCAAGTCGCGCGGCGCCATCCTCAACGTCTACGACACCGGCCAGTTCCAGCTCGAGACGCCGGACCGGCCGCTGTTCGGGTCCATGCAGCGCTCGTTCTACGGCGGCCAGTCGCCGTGGCAGTACGAGGTCATCTACATCAACCGGGCCAAGAGTGTGATCAAGTGCCGCGGCACGGCGCTCTCGCGCGAGATGGCCGAGCTCTCCTACGAGGTCGACTACTACATCCACGTGGAGACCAAGGAGGACGCGCTCAAGCTGGTCCAGCACATGCCGGTGGCCGGCCACTCGGTCAACGCGGCCGAGATCAACGACTACGCCGCGCCGGTGGTCGAGCAAGCGGTCAACCAGATCGTCCAGGTCACCCCGCTCGAGCAGGTCAACGAGAAGATCCACGAGATCAGCGAGCTGGTCTCCGGGCACCTGCAGGCGTTCCTCGCGGTGTACGGGATCACCCTCAACGACGTCAAGGTGCTGATCGCGCCGCGGGACGAGCGGATGCGCGAGCTGCTCTCGCTGCGCGCCTTCGGCATGACCGAGCAGGAGGCCATGCGCGCCTACCTCGCGCTCAAGCTGGCCGACCGCGGCCTGGCCGTGGCCGTCAACGCGCTGCTCGGCGAGCCGCTGCAGGTCGCCCTGCTGCCGGCCGGCCTCTACGGCGACATCACCCAGCTGGGCTTGGGCAACGCGAACGGCAGGCAATGACCCAAGGCGCCTTCGAGCCGCTGCTCGGCGTCGACCGGTACACCGACGCCGGGCGGCTGCGGGCGGACGACCTTGCCGTGCGCTCGTGGGCGGCCGAGCAGCTGGCCCGGGCGGCCCAGCGGATCGGGGAGGCGGTGGTGGACTACCAGCGCGTCATCCTGCCGCCCTCCACCCGCGAACAGCCCTTCCCGCCGCCCGAGCTGAAGCTGCCGATGGACACCGGCCGGCGGTGCCAGCAGCGGTACACGGCGGCCGCGGACCGGCTGCGCAACGCGCCCTTCCCGCCGGACCCGAAGAAGGCCTGGAAACGGCTGCGCGGGCCGGGATCGGCGCAACTGCTCGAACTCGACCGGGTGCTGCACAGCCAGGCGGAGTACGCGGCCGCGGTGGTGGCCGGCGTGACCGCGCCGACGCTGCGGGACCTGGCCGTCGCCGAGGCCGAGAGCGCGCTCGCGGAGCTGAACGGCACCCTGGACGAGCGGCTGAGCTACCTCAGCGGACTGTGACGCCGAAGCACTGACGGGCCGTCCGATCCCGGTCGACGGTCCGTCAGCCGAAGCCGAAGCCGGAACCGGAACCGGAGCCGGAGCCGGCGCAGCGTCAGCCGACCAGGCGCAGCACGGCCTCGAGTCCGCGCTCCCCGGTCTTGGGCTCGGACGGGAGCAGGTAGGCGCGCAGGTTCGCACTCACCGCGCCGCCGTCGCGCGGGGCGTTGTCGCCGACCATCAGGGTGCGGCGGGGGTCGGCGCCGAGGTCGGCGCAGGCCTTGAGGAACATCCGCGGGTCCGGCTTCTCCAAGCCGAGCTCGTAGGAGAGCGCGTACGCCGCGACATAGTCGGCCAGCCCGTTCTCGGCGAGGATCTCGCGCAGGTCGAACGGGATGTCGCTGACGATGCCGACCGGCACGCCGCGGGCGGCGAGTTCGCGCAGCACCGGGGCGGTGTCCGAGTAGGGGTACCAGCTCTCGCCGGGCAGCACCTGCTCGTAGGCGAGCTCGGTGACGCCCTCGAGCGCGGGCACTTCGCCGAACCAGGCCAAGGTGGCCGCGTGGTGCCGCTCTGCCGAGGTGTCCCGGCCGACCTGCGCCTCGAGCACGTGCGGCAGCGTCGCGGCCTCGCGCACCTGCGCGGCCACCGCGGCGGCCTCGAGCGTGCCCGGGTCGCGCCCGGCCCGCTCCCAGACCCGGGTGAGGAAGCGCTCGGTCGGCAGCATCCGGAACAAGGTGTTGGCGAAGTCGAACAGCACGGCCTCTATCGGCGGCACCGGCCCGGCCAGGTCGTCGTCCGAGGTCGGGAAGGCGGTCGGCAAGCTGTACAGGTGGGCGCTCATGAACCGCATCCTTCCACGCCGAGGTGAACGCTCCGGGCTCGCCGCCGCCCGGGCGCCCCGGGGCAGAGCCCGCGGTGATCTAGCCCACACCGACGGTCGCCGTGGTCACGGACGGTAGGCGGGTGCGGTTAACCTGGATGGCGTATACCCGGGCGCCCCAGTGCGGCCCGAAGGGATCCTGCGCCCGAGGGGAGTGCGAGCCATGCGCCAACCGCTGGCGGAAGTATGGGAGCGGTTCGGTCCGCGGCTGCCCGAGCTGGCCTTCGAGCCGGGCCTGGCCGCGGCGGTGGACCAGCACGCGGCCGCGGTGCGCGACGTGCTCGGCGGGGCCGAGGCCTTCCCGCACACCCTCGGCGACTACATCCTCGGCTTCCTCGAGGCGCTCGAGGAGTCCGACTGGCGCGAGCACGCCGGCTACGACTTCGCCAGCCTGCGGCTGACCGCGGTGTCCTGGCTGATCCGCGAGCACCGCATCTCGCTCCGCTCCAACCCGCTCTGACCTGCGGGTTCATCGCTGAGCCTGCAAGCTCGCCGGTACCGGCCTAGGGTGATTGAACGGCCTTCATCCGTACCACGAGGAAGGGCTCACCATGGACGGTTTCGCGGCGAGGAACGACGCGACGACGCTGGCCCGGGGCGGCTTCTCGGCCAGGCCCAAGACCACGGCCAAGCCCCGGCACAAGAACGACCGCTCTTGGTTGAACACGCACGCGCTCGAGGCGCGGCGCACCGGCAAGGCCAAGGACGAGCTGCTCGAGAACGAGAACCCGCCCCGCGAGGCGATGGACCAGCGGGTGCCCGAGGTGCCCAAGCACGAGAGCGAGCCGCAGGCCCGCGAGCGGGTGCGCCGCGACATCGGCAGCCACGTCCTGGTCTACGAGCTCGGCGCCCCGGACAACCCCGACGACGTCTCCGAGGTGTTCAGCGACGTCCGCGGGATCAACATGCACTGGGCGGCCCGCTGCGTGACCCACGACCAGACCCGCTACTTCGCCGAGCACCGGCGGGCGCTGCAGGCGGTGAAGACCTCGCACACCTGGTGCCCCGGCTGCGCCGCCGCGGTGGCCGCCAACCGCCGGATCCACAAGTCCCGTCCGCGGCGCCGGCTGGCCTGAGAGCCGCCCGCGCGCGAGCAGAGCAGGGAGAGGCGGATGAGGCAGAACGCGAAGAAGGAGGTCGAGCGGGCCGAGATCGCCTTGCAGCGCGTGCGCGCCAAGGCGGCGGCGCTGCTCGCTCCGGAGCTGCCGAAGCAGAGCACGTACGTCTACCGGATTCTGCGGCACCGCGACTCCGGGGTCCGGGTGCGGGTGCTCGACACCCAGGCGCCGGACGCGCCGGCGGGCCTGTTCGACCTGCCGCTGCGCTTCGTGGTCGAGTGCGAGACGCACGGCGGCCCGCCGCAGTCCTACGCGACCCCGGGAGCCGCGATGGGCGCCGCCCGCCGCTCGTACGAGTGGTGTGGGGGCTGCGCCCAGGTGATGGGCCCGCGCCCGGCCGAGGGCAGCCGCCCGCGCTCCCACGCCGAGCGCCGCCGCCGGATGCGCGGCCAGCCGCACGGCGCCGCCCACGGGCCGGAGCACGGCTCCGGCCACGGCCTGCACCTGCCGGATCTGCACCGGCCCGGTCACGGCGGCCACGAGCGGGCGCGGGACGACCGGGCGGACGACGGCAAAGAGTGAAACCCCCGTTCCCGAAGTCCGCCGAGGACGACAAGGAGTGGACACCCCGACCAGGCTCGCGCGCGGTTCGGATGCGAGAATTCTCAGCATGAGCGAGGCGCGCGAGATTCTCACCTGGGACACGTTCGGACAGGCGGGCCGGGAGCTCGCCCGCATGATCGCCGCGGACGGCTACCGGCCCGACGTGATCGTGTCCGTCGCCCGCGGCGGGGTGTTCGTGGCGGGGCTGCTCGCCTACGCCTTGGACTGCAAGAACATGAACCTGGTCAACGTCGAGTTCTACACCGGCGTCGGCACCACCCTGCCGATGCCGGTGATGCTCGCGCCGGTGCCGGACGTGGTCGACTTCTCCAACAAGCGCGTGCTGATCGCGGACGACGTGGCCGACTCGGGCAAGACGCTCAGGCTGATCTACGACTTCTGCCGGGACACCGTGGCCGAGGTGCGCTCCGCGGTGATCTACCAGAAGCCGAGCTCCTCGGTGCGCTGCGAGTACGTCTGGAAGCACACCGCGGAGTGGATCAACTTCCCGTGGAGCGACCAGCCGCCCGTGGTCGGCCGGACCGGCCAGGTGCTCGACGCCTGACGGGCTCCGCGCCCGCCCGCCGAGCCCTCAGCCCCACACCGGCTCGGGCACCTCGCGCACCTCGCCGTCGTCGCCGACGTGCAGGAAGCGGGTGAACGACCGGGTGAACCAGCGGTCGTGGGTGACCGCGAGCACCGTTCCGGCGAAGCCGGCCAGGCCCTGCTCCAGCGCTTCGGCGCTGGCCAGATCGAGGTTGTCGGTGGGCTCGTCGAGCAGCAGCAGGGTGGCGCCGGAGAGCTCGAGCAGCAGGATCAGCAGCCGCGCCTGCTGGCCGCCGGAGAGCTGCTCGAAGCGCACGTCGCCCTGCGCGGCGAGCTCGTAGCGGCTCAGGGCCGGCATGGCCTGGTCCCGCGGCAGGCTGGGCCGGCGGGTGTCGCCGCGCCAGAGGATCTCGACCAGGGTGTTGCCGACGAGCTCCGGGCGGTCGTGGGTCTGGGAGAAGTGGCCGGGCACGACGCGCGCGCCGAGCCGGGCCGTGCCCTCGTGCCGGACCACGGCCAGCGGGGTGAGCGGTTCGGACTCCGGGTCGGTGCCGCCGCGCCCGAGCAGGCGCAGCAGGTGCGACTTGCCGGTGCCGTTGGCGCCGAGCACGGCGATCCGGTCGCCGTACCAGGCCTCGAAGTCGAACGGCAGGGTGAGGTCGGACAGCTCCAGCTGCTCGCACATCACCACGCGCTTGCCGGTGCGCCCGCCGTCGAGCCGCATCCGGATCTGCTGGTCCTTCGGCGGAATCGGCGGCGGTCCGTCCGCCTCGAACTTCGCCAGCCGGGTGCGCGCGGCCTGCAGCCGGGTGGCCATGTCAGAGTTATGCCGCGCCTTGTTCTGGTAGAGCAGCACGAGCTCCTTGAGTTTGACGTGCTCCTCGTCCCAGCGGCGCCGGTCCTCGTCGAGCCGTTCGTGCCGGGCCTCGCGGGCGGCGTGCCAGGACGCGAACGAGCCGGGGTGCACCCATGCCGTGCCGCCTTCGACGCCGACGACGGCGGTGGCCGTGTTGGCCAGCAGCTCGCGGTCGTGCGAGACGAACAGCAGCGTCTTCGTGCTCTCGCGCAGCCGCTGCTCCAGCCAGAGCTTGCCGGGCACGTCCAGGAAGTTGTCCGGCTCGTCGAGCAGCAGCACCTCGTCCTCGCCGCGCAGCAGCAGGTCGAGCGCGAAGCGCTTCTGCTGGCCGCCGGAGAGGGTGCGCACGGGACGGTCGCGCACCTCGTCCCAGCCGAGGCCGAGCACGCCCACGGCGACGGTGTCGAACACCACCTCGAGCTCGTACCCGCCGGCGTCGCCCCACGCGGTGAGCGCGGCGGCGTAGCGCAGCTGGGCCCGCTCGTCCGCGTCCGGGGCGGCGATCGCGGCCTCGGCCCGCGCCAGCCGCTCTCCGACGGCGCGCACGGCGGGGGAGGAGAGCGAGAGGGCGAGTTCGGCCAGCGTGGTCTCGTCGCCGATCATGCCGATGAACTGGCGCATCACCCCGAGGCCGCCGCCGCGCGCGATGGTGCCCGCGGACGGGTCCGTATCGCCCGCCACCATCCGCAGCAGGGTGGTCTTGCCGGCGCCGTTCGGGCCGACCAGCGCCACCTTCGCGCCTTCACCGACCCGGAAGTTCACCTCCCGCAGCAGCATCCGGCCGTCCGGCAGCCGGTAACCCACCCCGGAAAGATCGACATAGCCCATGACGTCGCAGTATGTCGCCTCGACGGCGCCCCTGTCATCCGGTTATGAACCGGCCCGCCCCGCGGCAACAGGACGGGCCGGCAACGCAGTGCGGTGCACGGGATCACTGCATAAGGAGAAGTCGCGTGCCCGCACTGCGGCAGATGATACGCGGAGGCCGTCAGCGCACTCCAGCAGCGTCCGCTCCTTATCCGCGCGGGTGTGTACGAGCCGTGACTCGCTGTTCTCGACTGAGAGGAGCCTGAGTTCCTTAAGGTAGCTCTCCGTGGCGGTGGTACGGGTGCTGAGCTGCGCCTCGCCTGCTACCTCGACGAGCGTGGCGGCAAGGCCTGAATGGTTGTCGAAACCTGATGAAGACGGCTGATAAGCCGACTCCAGATATTCCGCGCCCGCTCGGAATTCCGCACTGAACCGGTCAGGTGACTCAGTGTTCTGAGAACTCCGGTAGAGCGCTATCCCGGGCGGGGCTCCTCGTCAGCGGCATGCGCCGGTGGCTGATCTCGCGAGGGCGCGGTGGCCGATGCTGTTCACAAGACGCTCACCTATATCGGTGATCGAAGATACTTCTCGCGGTGAGACTCACCTGCGTCGGTGAACGCCGACTCGACGCTGTCCCGCGGCAACGGGGCCCCGTCGATCAAGTCACGCACGGTAGCTGTATTTAAGGAGAAGTCGCGTGCGCGCTCTTCGTTCGATCGTCCTTGCGGGAGTGGCCGTCGCCGCTCTCGCGGTGGGCACCGGTGCGGCCCTGGCCGACCCGTCCAGCACCCCGCCGGTGACGGCCATCGTCGCGACCGGGTCGGACACCATCCAGTACCTGGCCGACCAGTGGTCCACCGACTACAACGCCACCAGCCCCGCCAACCCGTTCTACAGCTGGGACGCGGTCAACCCGTCCACCGGCCTGCCGGGCGACACGATCTCGGCCAAGAACGACGCGTCCTGCTCGATCACCCGCCCGAACGGCTCCGGCGCCGGCGTCGCGCAGCTGGAGCTCAAGAAGCAGAACGCGGCCAAGACCGAGTACTGCGTCGACCTGGCCCGCATGTCCCGCAACATCAAGACCTCGGACGGCTCGGGCATCGCGTCCGTCCTGTTCGCCAAGGACCTGATCACCTACTCGATCTACAACGGCGGCAACGGCGTCACGAACCTCACCGACGCGCAGCTGACGGCGGTCTTCTCCTGCGACGCCAAGCTGCTCAACGCGTCGAACCCGAACGCGCCGGTGACCTGGAAGGAAGTCGGCGGCACCAGCACCGACGCGATCATCCCGGTCCTGCCGCAGGCCAGCTCCGGCACCCGGCAGCAGTGGCTCGCCGACATCGCCGTCACGACCCCGGGCACCTGCGTGGTCAACGGTGCCAACGCCTCCGGCGCGGCGATCGAGGAGAACGAGGGCACCAACGACGAATTCACCGCGACGGGCGACCCGACCGGCTACAAGGACGTGCTGTTCCCGTTCTCGGGCGGCAGCTTCGTCTGCCAGGCCTACACCGCCAAGTGCCCCAACACCACCGGCAGCCTGGTGCTCGAGAACATCGACGGCAAGGCCCCGCTGACCGCGGCCCACGTCATCAACGTGAGCGGTCTGACGGCCTTCCCGTCGACCTACATCCGCAGCCTGTTCCTCACCTCGCTCAACGCCGGTACCGCTGCGGCGCCGGCCATCCCGACCAGCCCGATCAACCTGCGCTCGTTCCTGGGCAACGGCGACAAGAGCGGCTGGATCTGCGGTGCGAACGGCACCAGCACCGCCGCGGCGACGGACATCACCAACTACGGCTTCGCCGTCGCCTCCAACTGCGGCACGCTGACCGGCCAGTGAGCACGACGGCGCCCTGCTGACCGAGGGCGCCGGCTGACGAGCCCAGAGGTCCCGGTGCGCGCCGAGCGCGCCGGGACCGGGCCTCCGCCGAGCCCGCGGCAACGGGCCCGGCGCCACGGAGGCGAAGCACGGAACGCTGCGTCCACGGAGAAGTCGCGTGCACATCTCAGGGGCGTGCTCGCCGTCGATCAGGGGATCGCGAAGGTCCTCCACCGCCGTCCCGCCCCGCCCACAGCCCACGCACCCCCGCACCCCCGCACCCACCCGCCGTCTTCCGGTGTTTTCGCGGACACCGGAACCCCGGGCCGGGGCGCCGCCCCGGCCGACGAGAACTCATGCAAGGAGAACCGACCGACATGCGTATCTCTGCTCAGCGCGCCATCGCGCTGCCCGTGGCCGCGCTCAGCGCGGTGGCGCTCTCGGGCCTCGTCGCGACCACGGCCTCCGCCGACACGGTCAGCGGCTCCGTCACCCTCACCGTCGACGCGTCGTTCCTGGGCCAGCTCGCCGCGCACGGGATCGGCTTCGTGCCGCGGCACTACACCTCGCTGAGCTACGCCGACGGCGCGGCGAACGTGACCTTCGCCGAGACCAGCGGCAACGCCGAGATCAGCACCTACTCCGGCACCGAGAGCTACAGCGGCGGGATCCTCGGCTTCGACCTGCGCACCGGCCAGGCCGTGAACCTCGACACGCTCATCTTCGACCTCGGCGGCACCACCTTCTACGGCGAGTCCTCGGCGAGCGGTGGCGAGACCGCGCTGCTCGACCTCGCCGGCGCGCAGAACGGCTACCAGGACGGCACCTCGGAGACCTACTCGGCCACCTCGCTGACCCTGGACCCGGCCGGCGCGGCGTACCTCAACAGCGCTCTGCACACGACGGCGTTCGTCGCCGGCACGGTGGTCGGCTCGTTCACCGCGGCCTGGACCGACTAGGCACCGCGGTCTTCACGGCATCAGAGCACTGCCGCGCCGGTTCGTCACAGGCCTCTGCGACGAGCCGGCTTCGGCGCGAGCGGAAGGACCCGCGCGTGGGCCGCGGGTCGTGCGGGCGAGACGGCCAAGGCCGCAGCGGAGAAGTGGTGGAGGACATGGAGAACACAACGAGCAGACGGCCCGGCTTCGGGGCCCGGTTGAGGATTGCCGCGCTCGTCCTCGCGGCGGCCGCCGCGGTGGTCGGGTCGGGCTCGGCCCCGGCCGCGAGCGCGAGCACGCACAGCGCCGCGGCCGCTTCCGATGCGGCCGCTTCCGCCGCGGCCGTGCCGGGCTTGTCGGCGACGGACGCGACGACCTGCGCCCCGACCGGCGCGGGCGGCACCACCTGCACGAACACCTACAGCGGGGACACCGCCTGGGACTGGTACGCGGGCGCGGGCGACGGCACCGGCGGGATGACGGGCGAGACCCCGACGGTGACGGTGGACCAGACGGTCAACCTGACCAACCAGATCGTGCACGTGTCCTGGCAGAACTTCACGCCGTCGATGAACGGCAACTTCGAGGGCGGATACCAGGAGAACAGCGAGTTCTACCCGGTCGCGATCATGCAGTGCGCGGGGACGGACCCGGTCGCCTCGTTCCCGGACTTCAACTGCAACACCCTGGTGGTCAGCCAGTCGACGGCCACCCAGGACGGCACCGCGGTGGAGAGCTACACGCGCAGCGGGACGTCGCAGGAGCCGACCGACTGCCTGGCCGTGCAGCCGGCGGACTCGGTCTGCGGCACCGGCTACGCCGACATCCAGGTGCAGACGAAGGAGCAGGACGCGGCTCTCGGCTGCGACCAGACGCACCCCTGCTCGATCGTGGTGATCCCGTCGTTCGGCGGCGATCCCTACACGCCGAATTGCGAGGACCACACCGACGACTACCAGGACGCGACCTGGGCCCTGGACCAGTTCCGGCCCTGGATGCGGGTCTGCGGGTGGAACGACGCGATCACGGTGCCGATCTCCTTCGCGCCGATCCCGTCGACCTACTGCCCGGCGAAGGACTACGCCTTCACCGCCGCCGGCTCCTCCATGCTGGAGAAGGCGATGGGGCAGTGGCAGCCGTCCTGGTGCCAGTCCGGCGGCGGCACGGACCAGGTGGACTTCGACTACGACTCCGGGATCGGCGAGTACCAGGCCCGCGAGCAGTTCCTCTCCGGCGGCCAGGCCGTGACCAGCACCGTGGACACGGCGCTGGTGACCGATCCGGCCTCGACCTCGGCGACCGCGGGCTCGTCCCGGAAGTTCACCTACGCGCCGATCGCGACCACCGCGATATCAATCGCCTACTACATCGACAGCGACACCACGCAGGAGCCGGTCACCGACATCAAGCTGGACGCGCGGCTCGTGGCGAAGCTGCTCACCGAGTCCTACTCGCTCCAGTTCGGCGGCTGCCCGGCCGGCCAGCAGAAGGAGACCGCCGCCTGCGACCCGGCGGTGGGCGGGAACTGGCCGACCATCTTCAGCGATCCGGAGTTCTACCAGCTCAATCCGCAGTACACGCCGGACGACTTCCTGCTGACCGGCAACGACGCGGTCGACGGCGCGTTCCTGCCCATGGTGGTGTCCGGCGAGAGCGACCTGACCTGGGAGCTGACCCGCTGGGTCGCCTCCGACCCGGATGCGCAGGCGTTCCTCGAGGGCAAGCCGGATCCGTGGGGCATGCACGTCAACACGAACTACGAGAAGTTCGCCTACCCGCTCAACAGCTTCGTCGTCCAGGACCTCGGCTGGACCGACCCGAACGGGCTGAACGAGCCGCTCTACAAGACGATGCAGGAGGCGTGGGCCCCGGTCACCGGCGTGGACAACGTCGCGGCCGACCTGGCCGAGTGGCAGAGCAGCGACTTCCAGTTCGCCGCCACCTGCCCGAACACCACCAGCGCGGCCTTTCCGCCGTGCCCGGACGGCATCGCGCCGAACAACCCGCGGGCACCGGTGGAGGACTTCCCGCACCGCGCCCTGTTCGCGGTGATGGACTCGGGCACCGCCTCGGCCTTCCGCTTCCCGACCGCCGAGCTGGTCAACGCGGCGGGCAACGCGGAGGCGCCGACCACGGCGGCGATGTCCGCTGCCGTCACCGCGATGAAGACCAATCCCGACGGCGTCACGCAGTACCAGGACTTCACCGCCACCGCGGCGAACGCCTATCCGCTCACTGAGGTGCAGTACGCGATGGTGCCGACCTGCGGCCTGAGTTCGGCCAAGGCGAGCGCGATCGCGAACTTCCTTACCGACGCGGCCGATTCGCAGACCTACGGCGTCGCCCTCGGCCAGCTTCCGCCGTGGGGCGGGTACCTGGCGCTGAGCCCGGCCCAGCAGCGAAAGACGCTCGCGGCGGCTTCGGCGGTGCGCGCGCAGAGCTGCAAGACCGTCGGCGGTGACACGACCGTCAGCGGCAAGTCGGCCGGCAGCGGCGGCGGGGGCGTTCCGACGGGCGGTACCGGCGGTGGAACCGGCGCCGGCGCGGGCGCCGGCAGTTCCCCGAGTGCTTCGGCCGCGGCGAGCACCGCCGCGTCGAGCGCCGCGTCCGTCCCGGCCTCGCCCACCCCGATCGGCTTCGGCGACAAGGCCGCCGACTCCAGCGACGACGCCAAGGTGATCCTGCCGATCGCGCTGGCCGTGGGTGCGTTGCTGGCCGTCGGCGGGCCGCTCGCCTACGCCTTCGGCACCGGGAACCTGCGCCGTCCGCGGCTGCGCCCGCCCTGGCGCGGGTCCTCGGCGGCGGGCGCGGCTGGCGCGGCGGGCGACGGGACCGGCGAGGCGCCCGGCGAGCCCTTCTCGTCGCAGGACCCTGCGGGCGGTGACGACCTCGATGGCTGACACCACGCCCACCGAGGTGATCGGCCCGCCGGTCCCGTCCGGGCCGGCCGGAGCGGACGTCCCGCGCGTCATCGTGGCGCGGGTGACCGGCGCGGACCGGGCATTCCGGGCCCTGCTGCGCGGCGGTGGGCTCGCCGTGTTCGGGATCACCGGGCTCATCGGCGGCTTCCTGGTGTTCCGGTCCTGGAGCACCTTCCGGGTGGCCGGCGGCAGGTTCTTCACCACCTCCACCTGGCTGATCGGCCCGAACCGGTTCGGCATCGCCTCGGTGCTGCCCAACGGCATCGTGATCGCCCTGATCGCCCTGCTCATCGCAGTGCCCTGCGCGCTCACCACCGCCCTGTTCCTGTCCGAATACGCCCCGCACGCGCTCAAGCGCCCGCTGATCGCGCTGATCGACCTGATGGCCGCGATCCCGAGCATCGTCTACGCGCTCTGGGGCGTGTTCTTCCTGGAGCCGCGGATGCTCGGCCTGGCCCGCTGGCTCTCCGACCACGCCGGGTTCTTCCCCCCGTTCAAGGTCGTCGGCGGGGACATGCAGATCCTGTTCGAGTTCTCGCCGTTCATCGCCGGGGTGGTGGTCTCGCTGATGGTCATCCCGATCGTCACCTCGATCTCCCGCGAGGTCTTCGCCCAGGCCCCGCCGGGCGAACGGGAGGGCGCCTACGCGCTCGGCGCGAGCCGCTGGGGCATGATCCGCACGGTGGTGCTGCCGTACGGGCGCGGCGGGATGATCGGCGCGATCATGCTCGGCTTCGGCCGGGCGATGGGCGAGACCATCGTGATCGCGCTGGTCGTCTCGCCGGTCTACCAGTTCAACTGGCACGTCCTGCACACCGGCGGCCTGTCCATCCCCAGCCTGATCGCGCTGTGGTACGGCGAGTCCTCGCCCGCGATGCTCTCCGCGCTGATGGCCGCCGGGCTGGTCCTGTTCCTGCTCACCCTGGCCGTGAACGCGCTGGCCGGCGTGATCATCACCGGTTCGCGCTCCGGCGCGCAGAGCGCGGACTGAGAGGCACCGCCATGACGGACATCTCCGCCGCCCCGCGCTTGGCGCCCGCCGCGCCTCCCGCGCCGCGGCAGCCCGCCGGGCCCGGCCCGGACCCGGATCGCGCCCGCCGCCTCCGGCGCCGGACGTTCACCGTGGACGGCGTCTGCGCCGTGCTGGGATCGCTCTTCGGCTCCTTCGGCCTGGTCTGGCTGGTCTACGAACGGATCCTGCCGTTCACCGGCGCCGCCGGGTTCCTGCTGGCCTGGTACGCGGTGTTCCTGCTTGTGCTCGGCACGGTGACCGCGATGGTCTGGGGCGCGCGCGCCGTGGTGGACCGGATCGCCGCGACGCTGATGGCCACCCTCGGGCTGATCATCCTCGCCCTGATCATCGATCAGATCGCCTATGTCACCTTCACCGGCCGGCACGCGCTGTTCCACGGCAACCTCTTCACCCAGGTGATGGCGTTCACCGGCCCCGACGATCCGCTCACCAGCGGCGGCGTGCAACACGCCGTCGTCGGATCGGTCGAGCAGATGGCCATCGCCACCGCGATCGCGGTCCCGCTGGGGATCCTGGCCGCGCTCTTCCTGGTGGAGGTCGGCGGACCGATGGCCCGGCCGGTGCGCTCCCTGATCGAGGCGATGACCTCGCTCCCGGAGATCATCGCGGGTCTGTTCATCCTCGCCCTGGTGGTGCTCACCTTCGGGGTGCCCAAGAGCGGCTTCGCCGCCGCGCTCGCGCTGACCGTGATGATGATCCCGTACGTGGCGCGCTCCTCCGAGGTCATGCTCCGGCTGGTCCCGCGCAGCCTGCGCGAGGCCTCGTACGCGCTCGGGGCGAGCCAGTGGCGCACGGTGTGGAACGTGGTGCTGCCCACCGCCCGGTCGGGGCTGACCACCGCGGTCGTGCTCGGCATGGCCCGGGCGATCGGCGAGACCGCGCCGCTGCTGCTGGTGGACGGGCTGAACAACTACATGAACGCCGATCCGTTCCACGACTGGCAGACCAGCCTGCCGCTGTTCATCTTCGAGTACGTCCGCGAACCGCAGACGGTCATGCGGGAGCGGGCCTTCGCCGCCGCGGTGGTGCTGATGGCGCTGGTCCTGGTCCTGTTCACGATCGCCCGGCTGTTCGGCGGCAAGGCCCCGGGCGAGCTGACCCGACGCCAGCGCCGCCGCGCGGCCCGCGACCGTGCCCTGGCCGCGGCCGAACGGGCCCGCGAGGAAGGAGGCGGCCATGTCGCCGCATAGGATTCGACGGCTCGGCCTCGTACTGGTCGCGGCCCTGGCCACGCTGGGGTTCGGGCTCTTCCCGGCCGCGCCGGCCTCGGCCGCGAGCTACGTGCCCCTCGACGGCGACGGCTCCTCCTGGGCACAGCCGGCCATCCAGCAGTGGTCCCGGGACATCGCGGTCCAGGACGGGATCCACATCAACTACACCGGCGACGGCTCGGCGCAGGGCCGGGAGAACTTCGCCGTGCACCTGAACGACTTCGCCGGGTCCGACATCGCGTTCCTCACCACGCCGGATCCGTTCGGCGCGGGCTTCGAGGCGGTGCAGTGGAACTACTCGTACATCCCGATCGTGGCGGGCGGCACCACGTTCATCTACAACCTGCACATCGGCGGCCGGACGGTGACCGATCTGCGGCTGTCCGGCCAGACCCTCGCCAAGATCTTCACCGGCGCCGTCACCAACTGGGACGATCCCGCGATCACGCACGACTACGGCGCTCCGCTGCCCAGCGAGCCGATCACGGTGGTGACCCGCTCGGACGGGTCCGGCGCCAGCTACATGTTCACCCGGTGGCTCTCGAAGCAGTACCCGTCGATGTGGAACGCGTTCTGCGCGGCCCACGGCGGCCCGAATCCCTGCGGCCCGACCGAGTTCTACCCGGGCTTCGGCGACTCCGTGCAGAAGAACGGCTCGGACCAGATGGCCACCTTCCTTTCCTCCCCGAGCAGTGAGGGCGCGATCGGCTACGACGAGTACGCCTACGCGATCAACTACGGCCTGCACGCAGTGAAGATGCTCAACGCGGCCGGCTACTACACCCTGCCGACGGCCTCGAACGTGGCGATCGCCTTGCAGGCGGCCGTGATCGACGAGAACCCGAACGACGCCGACTTCCTGATGCAGAATCTTGACAAGGTCTACACGAACCCTGATCCACGCGCCTATCCGCTCTCGAGCTACAGCTACCTGATCATCCCGCGCGACACCGGGAAGGGCTCGCTGGTGCCGGACTGGACAAGTGTCAAGGGCATGACGCTCAGTACCTGGCTCAATTACGTGCTCTGCGGCGCGCAGGCCAGTGCGGGCCAGCTCGGCTACTCACCGCTGCCGAAGAACCTGGTCAACGGCGGGTTCCTCCAGGTCGATCACCTGCCCGGGCATATCGCGACGCCCGACCCGGCGAAGCTGATGGGATGTAAGAACCCGAACTACTCCGACGGCGTCGACTACCTCAAGAACGCGCCGTACCCGAGCAGATGCGACTTCCACACCGAGCCGCTCGACTGCACCACCGGCGGCGGGGGCGGCTCGGGCTCGGGCGGCGGCGGTTCGGGCGGCGGCTCCGGCAACGGCGCGGGCGGCGGCGCGGGCGCCGGTGCGTCGGCGGGCGCGCGGGCCGGCGGCACGGCCGAAGCCGGCGGCGCGCAGGGCGGCGTCGGCGGATCGGGCGGCAGCTCGGGCGGATCGCCCTCCGCGCAGCCGATCTACGCCGAACCGGTCGCGGTGGCCTCACGGCCCCAGCAGCAGACCGGGACGGCACTGGCCACCGTGCTGCTGATCATCGCGGCCGTGGCCGCGCCGGCGTTCGCCGGGGCGTGGGTCCAACGACGCAGGAAGCGAGGCTGACCCATGGCTCTGCCGGAAATCCTCGAATCCGAGGCCGGGCCCGAGCCCGGCGTCCCGGACCAGGCCGTGCCAGAAGC
The DNA here is from genome assembly GCF_000504285.1 of Actinospica robiniae DSM 44927. Lineage (NCBI taxonomy): Bacteria > Bacillati > Actinomycetota > Actinomycetes > Catenulisporales > Actinospicaceae > Actinospica > Actinospica robiniae. The sequence continues at coordinate 7,986,438 of NZ_KI632511.1, forward strand.
GCGGCGGGTCAAGGCGCCGCGGCCGCCCGCCCGGCCCCGCCCGTCTCGGCGGCCGCGCCCCGAACGCACTCCGGTGCGGCGCCCGGCGGTGCTGGTCGCAGGGCTCGTACTTTCCGGGTTCGCCCTGCTGGTGCTCGGTTTCTTCGTGTACCTCTACGGCCTGTCCGGGCTCAGCGAGCAGCGTGCGCAGAGCGTGCTGTACAAGACCTTCGCGGGAGAACTCGGGCAGGCCACGGCGCCGACCGGGGCCACCGCCGACGGAGCGCCGGTGGCGATCCTGGCCATCCCGAGCCTCGGTATCTCCGACCTCGTCGTCGTCGAGGGCACCGGTTCCGGGGATCTGACGCACGGTCCCGGGCACCTGCGCTCGAGCGTGCTGCCGGGACAGGCCGGGGTGAGCGTCGTCTACGGGCGGGTGCTCACCTACGGCGATCCGTTCGCGCATCTGATGCGGCTGCAACGCGGCGACAAAATCACGGTGACGACCGGGCAGGGGACCTCGACGTACACGGTCGAATCCTTCGGTACGAACGCGGTGCCTCCACCCGATCCGACGCCGAACCGGCTGGTGCTCGAGACCGCCGACAGCGCGATCTTCCCGAGCCGGAACAGCACGGTCGAGGTCAGCGCGGATCTCTCCTCGGCCGCGCAGCCGACACCCCCGTCCCGGCCCGCGACCGCGCCGCGGGAGTACGCGCTCGCCGGAGACGCCGACGCCGTCGTGCCGGCCGTGTTCTGGGCCCAAGCGCTGGTCCTGGTGCTGCTCGGCGGCGTCTTCGCGGCCCGCCGCTGGTCGCGCTGGCCCGCTCTGCTGTGCGCGGCGCCGGCGGCGTTCGCGCTGGCGTGGGCCGTGTACGAGAACCTCTCGCTGCTGTTGCCGAACCTCTACTGAGGAATGGGGAGAATGAGCACTCTGAATGAGACGGCGCTGCCGGCCCCCGCGCCCGCACCGGCCTTCGCCGAGGGCCCGGCCCCGGCCGGACTCGAGACCCGCGCGGTCTCGGCCTGGTTCGGCGACCACAAGGTGCTCGAGCGGGTGTCGCTGAGCATGGAACCCGGCCGGGTCACCGCGCTGATCGGCCCCTCGGGCTGCGGAAAGTCCACCTACCTGCGGGTTCTCAACCGGATGCACGAGATGGTGCGCGGCGCCGCGCTGGCCGGGGAGGTCCTTCTCGGCGGCGAGGACGTCTACGACCGGGCTGCCCGGCCCGCCGACGTGCGCAAACGCATTGGAATGGTGTTCCAGAAGCCCAACCCGTTCCCGGCCATGACGATCTACGAGAACGTGGCCAGCGGCCTCAAGCTGGCCGGGATCAAGGTCGGGGACCGGGACGCGGTGGTCGAGGACGCGCTGCGGCGGGCCGGGCTGTGGAACGAGGTGCAGCGGCGCCTGCGCACCCCGGGAGGCGCCCTGTCCGGCGGTCAGCAGCAGCGGCTGTGCATCGCCCGGTCCCTCGCCGTGGCCCCGGACGTGCTGTTGATGGACGAGCCGTGCTCGGCGCTGGACCCGACCTCGACCAGGCGGATCGAGGAGACGATCGCCGAGCTCGACGGCCAGGTCACCATCGTCATCGTGACGCACAACATGCAGCAGGCGGCCCGGGTCAGCCGCAACTGCGCGTTCTTCCTGGCCGGGGAGGACCAGCCCGGCCGCGTGGTCGAGGCCGGCCCGACCGAGCGGATCTTCGGCGACCCGGCCGACCCGCGCACCGCCGACTACATCCACGGCCGCTTCGGCTGAGCCCGCGCCGGGCTGCCCGGCGCACGAAAAAGGCCTCCCCGGGTCCGTCCGACGTCGGACGGACCCGGGGAGGCTGCGCGCACGGCGCTGTGCGGCTCGGAAGCAATCGTCAACTGATCACGAAGAGTGCATGATCGTGTACACGATGTGCTTGGCCTGGTCCTGCCACTGCGAGTACAGCGAGCCGTTGAAGGAGCGCTGGACGTCCTGAGCGGCGGTGTGCAGCGACATGTCCTGGTAGTTCGACGGCAGGCTCTTGAGGAACGCCTTGGCCGCGTACGTCGGCGTGGTCAGCTCGGACGGCGAGCCCCAGCCGGTGGACGGACGCTGCTGGAACAGGCCCAGCGAGTCGTGGTCGACCGCTACGTTCAGGTTGTGCAGCTTCGACTCCTGCATGGCGGTGGCCACGGCGATGGTCGACGCGTACGGCGAGAGGTTCATGTTCTCGGCCGCGTGCACGATCGTGGTGGCGTTCTCCCACTGCGCGGAGGTCAGGCTGATGTGGCTCTGGGAGCCCTGCTCCGACGTCGGGGATATGTCCCCCATCGAGACGCTCGCGTAGGGGTTCGACGGCGTCGTCTTGGTCGACTCGGTCGAGGACCGCGTGCTGCTCTGCGTCTCGGTCTGCGCCGGGGCCTGCGCCGGAGCCTGGGCCGCCTTCGAGGCGGTCGCGCCGGGCTGGACGGTGGAGGTCACGGCGGCCGGGCTGGTCGCGGCGGCGGCCTGCGCGTCGCCCGCGCCGGAGGTGGCCAGCGGCACGATCGCGACGCCGACGGCGGCGACGGCCAGGGCCGCGGCGGGGAAGCGCTTGGTCGCGGCGGGCTTGTGCTTCTCGACCATGGCGCTACCGGACTGGTAGCCCTTAGTGGCCGCGGCACTACCGGACTGGTAGCCCTTGGCGACCGCGGCGCTACCGGACTGGTAGCCCTTGGCCAGGGCGGAGCTGCCGCTCTGGTAGGCGGTACGGAAGGGGATACGGGAGATCAGGTCGCGCGTGAACGCACGGGGGGTGTTCGAAGACACGATGAACGAAGCCTCTCCTTCGGCCGCCTACCGGGTTAGCTGACGGGTTCGGGCGGAAGGTGAGTTTGCGCCCTACGGCCCCGATCGAGGCGTCACTCAGCGCACGGCTAGGGTCGCCGTCCGTGAGTTTCGTCTGATGTGAGGGCCGATTCACCCCGGGGGACCGGGCGCACGGTGCGCCACGGAGATTGGGTCCCCGGCTCCGGGAACGGATGCGGCGGTTCGGTGACCGCTGCTCCGCCCTGTCGGACTCGGCGGGTACGTCCGGTGCGCGGTTCGGATTCCACGGCGTCGGCCGGATGTACAACATCGACCATAGCGGCGTTTCCGGCAGTTGTCACAAATCGCCCAAAATACGGCAGAGCGTGACTGAAGAGTCACGCTCTGCCGAGAAAACCGAGTGCCGACGGGCGAATCCGGGCCGTCGGTCAGGCCGGGGCCTTGCCGTTCATGATGTCGTAGACCATGGTCGTGGCCTGCGACTGCCACTGTGCGTAGGCGGTCGGATACCCGGAGCGCTGCACGTCCTGGGCCGCCTCCCACAGGTAGATGCTCATGTAGTCCGGCGCGTCCTTGTCGAGCGCGGCGAGGAAGGCGTTGGCCGCGTACGTCGGGGTGGTCAGCTGGGAGGTGGTGCCCCAGCCCTGCGAGGGACGCTGCTGGAAGAGGCCGAGCGAGTCCGCGTTGGTGGCGGTGGTCAGGTTGATCAGCCGCGACTCCTGGATCGCGGTGGCCACGGCCACCACGGCGGCGTACGCGTGCATCCCGCGCTTTTCCACCGTCGCGACTATCGTCTTCGCGTTCTCCCACTGGTCCGCGCTCGGGGTGAACGTGTTCTGCGTTCCGTAGAAGGCCACCGGCTCCAGGGTGCCCCAGGACACTGAGGCGTACGGGCTGGTCTTGGTGTGGGTCGGCGTCGCGCTGGCCGAAGCGGAGGCGCTCGCGCTGGCCGAGGTCTTCACGCTGGACGCGCTGACGCTGGGCGAGGCGACCGCGGTCGGCGCGCTGCTCGCCTGCTGGGCCGGCACCAGGTCCGCCATGGCCGGATTGGGAGTGGTCGCCGGGGACGCCTCGCCCAGCGCCATCGCCGCCGCCACGCCGCCCGGTCCGCCGACCACCGTGCCCGCCAGGGCCGCGACCGTGATCGCCGGGTACTTGCGCATCCACGACCCGTTCGGGTCGGAGCGAGTGATCGGACTCTGACTCCCGTGCTTCGACTTGCTGTGACTGCCCACGGTCCGCTTACGGCCCTCTCCCTCGTCCGCCTACCGGGTTAGCTGACGGGTTCGGGCGGAAAGAGACGCCCTACGCTCCGGTTCCGGAGCGATTCACCCCGCGGCGGGGAGCACCGAAGTGGGTCCCCGGCTCCACTCGCGTGGACTCGGCGGTCACATCCGGTGTCGCACGGTCGCGACATCCGCCGGATGTGTTGGCCCCAGAACCTAACAGATCGAACGGCCCCATGTCACCGTTTCGTCTCAGCCTTGCCACTGCTTTGACTCGGCGTGAGATACGCCTTACCGGCGCGCGATCCGGCGGCAGGTCGGGCCGCGGCCGTGCGCCACCGCCCGTTAACCTGGGTGTCGTGAACGCCGAACCGACCGGAGCCCCGGACCGCGGCCAGAGCCAGGCCGACCCCCAGGAGATCGCCCGGCTGCGCGTGGCCATCGGCCGGCTGCACCGGCGCATGGTCCAGCACACCGCCGGAGATCTGACGTTCTCCCAGACCTCGGCGCTGGTCGCGGTGGAGAAGCTCGGGCCGATCCGGCTCGGCGAGCTCGCCGCCCGGGAGCGGGTGGCCGCGCCCTCGATGACCCGCACCGTGGCCGGGCTGGTCGAGGCCGGGCTGCTGCACCGGGCCGGGGACCCGCAGGACGGGCGCTCCTACCTGCTGAGCATCACCGACCAGGGCCGCGGCTTCCTCGAGGCGCTGCGCACCGAGCGCTCGGCCGTGCTGGCCGCGGGCATCGCCCAGCTCGGCCCGGTCGAGCTGGACGTGCTGCGCCGGGCGCTGCCGGTGCTCGAGCACCTGGCCGAACGAGAGTCCTGATACGCCGCCGGCGCGCCGTGGCGCGCCCGCGCCGCGCCGTCGGCCACCCCGGCCACGCCCCGGCCGGGAACCGGTGGCAGGATGGCGGCATGGACGTGCAGGAACAGAACGCGGCCGGCGCCGAGGAACCCGTCGAGGAGTGGCCGCCGCGCGAGTGGCGCGAGACCACCCGTGCCGCCGGCCACAAGCAGGCGCTCTACGTCAGCGTGGCCATGCTGGTCATGTTCGGCGCGCTGACGCTCCTGGCGATCTGGGCCTCGCACCACGGCTGACCGCGCCGCCGGGCCGGCCGCCGGCCCGATGCCCCGCCGGCCCGGATCGGCCTACTGCGGCGCCTTGACCTGGCCGGCCTCCGTCAGCTCCGCGATCTCCTCGCCGGGAATGCCCAGCAGGAACAGGATCGTGTCCAGGAACGGCACGTTCACCGCCGTGTCCGCCTGCTCGCGCACCACCGGCTTGGCGTTGAACGCCACCCCGAGTCCGGCCGCGGCCAGCATGTCCAGGTCGTTCGCCCCGTCGCCGATGGCGACCGTCTCGCTCAGCGGCACGCCGGCCGCCGAGGCGAACCGGCGCAGCGCGGCGGCCTTGCCGGGCCGGTCCACGATCGGGCCCACCACCTTGCCGGTCAGCCGGCCGTCCACCACCTCGAGCGTGTTCGCGGCCGCGTAGTCCAGCTCGAGATCGGCCGCGAGCAGGTCGGTGATCTGGGTGAAGCCGCCGGAGACGATCGCGACCTGGTAGCCGAGCCGCTTGAGCGTGCGCACCAGGGTGCGGGCGCCGGGGGTGTAGCGCACCTGCCCGCGCACCTTGGCGAAGACCTCCTCGGGCAGCCCCTCGAGCAGCGCCACCCTCGCCCGCAGCGAGGCGGCGAAGTCCATCTCCCCGCGCATCGCCTCGGCCGTCACCCGGGCCACCTCGTCGAGGCAGCCGGCGTGCTCGGCGAGCAGCTCGATCACCTCGTCCTGGATCAGCGTGGAGTCCACGTCCATCACCACCAGGTGCTTGGCCCGGCGGGCGAGCCCGGCGCGCTGCACCGCGACGTCCGCGCCGCAGGCCGCGGCCTCCGGGGCCAGCCGGCGCCGCAGCTCCAGCGGGTCCACCCCGGACACGTCCAGCTCGATCGCGGTCACCGGGTACTTCGCCAGCCGCACGATCCGGTCGATGTTGCCGCCCGCGTCCGCCAGCGCCCGGGCCATCCGGCCCATCGCGGACGGGCTGAGCGGGGAACCGAGCACGGTCACCCGGCTGCGCCCGACCCCGCGCGGCTGGTTGTCCCCGACCCCCTCCTTGACCTCCACGCCCAGCTTCCACTCCGCCCCCCAGCGGTGCAGCGCAATCCGCAGCTCGGTGTCGTCCCAGGCCGGCGGGGCGGTGAGCAACACGCCCAGGACCAGCCGGCCGCGCAGCACGATCTGCTCCACGTCGCTGACCTCTATGTCGCTTCCGCCCGATCCGTGCTCCTCGATCACAGCGAACAACGACGCGGTCACTCCGGGCCGATCCGCGCCGAACACCAGGACCCGCAGCGTGCGCCCGTGGCGCGTCACCTCTTGTTCCACCGGGCCAAGGTACCGAAGCGGGGCCGCGGCCAGGTAAGTTTGGCCACATGACGGACGTGCTTGATCTGGTCGACGTGACGGTGGTGCGGGACGGCAAGAAGCTGCTCGCCGGGATCGATTGGCGAATCGCCGACGGGGAACGGTGGGTCCTACTCGGACCCAACGGCGCCGGCAAGACGACCCTGCTGCAGATCATCGCGGCGCAGATGCATCCGACCGCGGGCAGCGCGACCGTGCTCGGCGGCGCACTCGGCAAGATCGACGTGTTCGAGCTGCGCACCCGGATCGGCCTGAGCTCGGCCTCGCTGGACGGGCGCATCCCCGGCCGGGAGAAGGTGCGCGACGTGGTGCTCACCGCCGCGTACGGCAAGATGGCGCGCTTCCGCGAGGACTACGAGGACGCCGACACCGGCCGGGCCGAGGACCTGCTCTCCTGGTGGGGCCTCGAGGGCTTCGCCGAGCGCACCTTCGGCACCCTCTCCAGCGGCGAGCGCAAGCGCGCCCTGGTCGCCAGGGCCCTGATGACCGACCCGGAGCTGCTGCTGCTCGACGAGCCGGCCTCCGGCCTCGACCTCGGCGGCCGCGAGGACCTGGTGCGCCGGCTGGCCAACCACGCGGCCGATCCGGCCTCGCCGGTGACCGTGCTGGTGACCCACCACGTGGAGGAGATCCCGCCGGGCTTCACCCACGCGATGCTGCTGCGCGGCGGTTCGATCGTCGCCTCCGGGCCCTCCGAGCTCACCCTGACCTCGGAGAACCTCAGCGCCACCTACGGCATCCCGCTGCACGTGCAGACGTACGAAGGCCGCTACTACGCCCGCGGGCTGTGAGCCGCCGCGCGGATGCGCACCTTGACATGACTCCGGCCGCCCGGCCGGTGGCGGGCCGGGGCGGGATGCCCGAAGGCTGCTGACGGGGCGTCAACCACCGGCTACCATGGCGGCATGGGGTCGGTGGCCACGCTGCACAGCTGGGAATGGTGGCTGCTGGCCGCCGTCCTGCTGCTGCTCGGCGAGGCCGCGACCAACGCGCTCGTCTTCCTGATGCCGTTCGGCGGCGCGGTGGTCGCCGCGGTCCTGGCCGCCTTCGGCGTGCCCTGGTACGGGCAGCTGCCCGCCTTCGCCGTGGTCACCATCGGCCTGCTCGCCTTCCTCCGGCCCGTCGCCGTGCGCCGGCAGGCCGGTCCCGGCCTGCGCACCGGCGCGGCCGCGCTGGTCGGCCAAGAGGCGCTGGTGACCGAGCGGGTGGACGCCCACCGCGGCCGGATACGGCTGGACGGGCAGATCTGGAGCGCCCGCACGCTGGACTCGGAGGGCGTGTTCGAGGCCGGAGAAGCCGTGCACGTCGCGGCGATCGACGGCGCCACCGCGGTGGTGGTGTAATCGTGCCCGTATCCGCACCGTGCGGCGGCACGCTTCAGTGGGGAGGAACGAGGCGCTGATGAGCACATTCGAAGCCGTCGTCTTCGTGGTCGTGGTCGTGGCCGCCGTGGTCTTCTACGTCTACCGCGCCATCCGCGTGGTGCCGCAGGCGACCGCCGCGGTGATCGAGCGGTTCGGCCGGTACAAGCGGACCCTGGAGCCCGGGCTGCGCTTCCTGGTGCCGGGGGCGGACCGGGTGCGGGCCACGGTCGACCTGCGCGAGCAGGTGATGCCGTTCCCGCCGCAGGAGGTCATCACCGAGGACAACCTGCTCGTCTACATCGACTGGGTCGTCTACTTCCAGGTGATCGACCCGCGCCGGGCCACCTACGAGATCCAGAACTTCGTGCAGGCCATCGAGTACCTGGTCTCCACCACGCTGCGCAACATCATCGGCGGCATGGACCTCGAGGCCACCCTGACCAGCCGGGACGAGGTCAACCGGCAGCTGCGCGACGTGCTCGACAGCGAGACCGGACGGTGGGGGATCCGGGTGAGCCGGGTGGAGCTGCGCACGATCCAGCCGAACCGGGACATCACCGAGGCGATGGAGAAGCAGGTGCGGGCCGAGCGGGAGCGGCGCGCGACCATCCTGTCGGCCGAGGGCGTCAAGCAGGCCGAGATCCTGCGGGCCGAGGGCGAGCGGCAGTCGATGATCCTCAAGGCCGAGGGCGAGGCCAAGGCCGCGGCGCTGCGCGCGGACGGCGAGGCGAGCGCGATCTCCAAGACCTTCAAGGCGATCCACGACGGCAACGCCGACCAGAAGCTGCTGAGCTACCAGTACCTGCAGATGCTGCCGAAGATCGCCGACGGCAACGCGAGCAAGCTGTGGATCGTGCCGAGCGAGCTGGGCAAGGCGGTCGAGGGGATCGGCAACGCGTTCAGCAACGCGACCGGCGGCGGCGGCGGCCTGCCGGCCTCGCCGCTCTCGGCCGCGCCGCCGGAGGTCGAGGACGGCGAGCAGGCCGCCGCGCTGCCCCCGGCCCAGCGCAGCGGCCCCCCGGCCGCGCCCGCCCCGGCCGACCGGCCCTCGGGCCGCCGCAACTCCCCGAACGACGTGCTCTTCCGCCGGGACGAGTAGCCGGCCGGCCCGCGCGGCGTCCCGAGGGGCGGAACGGGCGTCTTGATGCGTGGAAAGTAAGGAGCGGTCCCCGGTTGGGCCAGTAGGCTCAGCCGGGTGACCGCAGCTCATGACCTCGCGGAGTACTCCGCGATCTTCGGCGCCGGAATGGCCGCCGGCGTGATGAACACCGTCGTCGGCTCCGGCACCCTGCTGACCTTCCCGACGCTGCTGGCCTTCGGCTACAGCCCGGTGCTGGCGAACGTCTCGAACACCATCGGCCTGGTCCCCGGCTCGTTCTCCGGCGCCTACGGTTACCGGGCCGAGCTGGCCGGGCAGCGTCGCAGGACCCTCATCCTGAGCACGGCCTCGGTGCTCGGCGGCGTGCTGGGCGCGATACTCCTGCTGAACCTGCCCGCCTCGGCGTTCAACGGGATCGTGCCGGCGCTGATCGCGCTCGCGCTGGTGCTGGTCGTGCTCCAGCCCCGGGTCGGCGCCTGGGTGGCCCGGAGACGGGCCGAGAAGGGCACCGTGGACCGGCCGGGCGGCGGGCCGCTGCTGTGGGCCGGGGTGTTCGCCACCGGCGTCTACGGCGGCTACTTCGGCGCCGCGCAGGGCGTGCTGCTGCTGGCGTTGCTGGGCATCGCCTTCACCGACTCGCTGCAGCGGATAAACGCGGTCAAGAACATCCTGGCGGGCCTCGTCAACGGCGTGGCCGCGGTGCTGTTCATCGCGCTCAGCCACGTCTCGTGGACCGCGGCCGGGCTGATCGCGGCCGGTTCGGTGCTCGGCGGCCAGATCGGCGCGAAGGTCGGGCGGAAGCTGCCGCCGATCGCGTTGCGCGCGCTGATCGTGTGCGTCGGCGTCGCGGCGATCATCAAGCTGCTGGTCTGATCCGGCGCCGGCGCTCGGCGCTTACTGCACCTTGAACGACAGGCCGCAGGCGTTGCCGGCATAGGCCGTGTCGGCGGAAAGCCCGGGCACCGCCGAGCCGGCCGCCAGCGCGAGGTAGTCGAGCCCCAGCTTGCGCAGCGGCGCGTCGGCGACCTGGCTCTTGCCCGCCGCCTTGATCAGGGCCTTGCCGAGGGTCGCCTGCGCGGCCGGCCCGCGTCCAGAGCCCTGATACGCGTAGACGGCGTTGGCGCCCGCGTAGCAGCCGGGATCGGAGCGGGCGGAGAGCGTGGTGCGCTGCGGGAGGGCCGGCACCGGATCGATCCGGTGCTTGTGGATCGCGAACGCGATGCCGCCGATCAGCACCACCCACACCAGGCTGCAGCAGAGCCCGATGACCGCCTTGTCCCGCCCGCGTTTGCGGCCCGGCCCGGTCTCGGCGATCGCGGCGAGCCCGACGAACAGGTTGATCGGCAGCCAGCCGCCGAGGATCCCGATCCACAGCGCGGCCCTCGCCTTGCCGCTCTCGCCCGTCTCCGGCCCGGTGTAGACCTGCGCGCCGTAGCCGTAGCTCAGACCCGGCGAGAACGCGGGCGGCGCGGCGTCGTGCAGCGGCGGCGGGGTGAGCGGATAGGGCGTCGGCTCGGCGAACGGGTGCGGCTGGATCGCGTGCTGCACCTGGCCGTAGTCCGGGATCCGGTCGTGGTCCGTCACCTGCCCGTAATCGGGCACGGCCGGGGCGACCGGCGGGTTGAAGGGCGACATCGGCACATGGCTGTACGCCGGCTCGTCCTGCGCTTCCAGCGAGTCGCCCCAGTTCAGGGACGAGGGCGGAAGGGAATCAGCCGACTGGTGCGGATTCTGATACGACGCCATGGCGACGCCCATCCTATGGCCTCTACGACGCCGTATACACCCTGCGGGGCGGCGAAAACCGAGCGTCTACTGCGCGTTGATGATCGGCTGAGTGGTTGTGGGGCGTGGTGGCTGGTCGGGTCGGGGTGGTTGTCGGGGTGAGGGCGGGCGCTTCGCGCCGCCCGGTTTCGTTTGCCCACCCGCCCACCCGTTGCGTTGGTGGGGCGTCCTGCGGTTTCAAGATCGAAAGGCGCCGCTGGCGGGCCCTTCCCTCGGAGAGTGCCGGGGTTGGTGGGGTGCTGGCGTTGGCGGGGCGGGTTGGGGTTCGGGGTGGTGGGGTTGCGGGTGTGTGCTCTCTCCTCGGTTGGTCCCCGGAGGCAATCAGGGACCTGCCGGGAGCTCAAGCGGCGGCGGCTTCCGTTGATGCTGGATCTTGCATCGCGCCGCTTGACCTCCCGGCAGAACCCTGATCGGGCTTCGCCTGCCCGACCGAGGAGAGAACCCACCCCCTGGGGAGCGGTGCGAGCTGCGCTCGGGCCGAGTCCCGGCCCGTGGCCCGGTCGTGCTTGATGTCGAATTCTGCATCGCCCTAGTGCGATCGACCCGATCCCAGACCTCACGGCAGAATTCCGCAGGCCAGCCATGCTCGGCACGGATGAATTCTGCATCGTCCTGGTCCGATCCACCCGGGGCTCACGCACTGCACAGGATCGCGCGGCCCGGTCGCACCCCGAGGGGAACTCCTGCACCGCTTTCGGCCACACCCCTGACGCCATCTGCTCAGCCACCCCGTCCGCCACCCCTCCCGTCACAAGCCCCGATCCCCGTACTCTTCCATGCTAGACGCCACTACCGACAAAAGCCGTGTAGCCGACTTTCACCGGATAAGCAAAAATACTGGAGATTTCCGGGCACTTACGCGTGTTCCCCGACGCTAAAAGAGGAGAGAGCACACCCCCGGCACCCAACCAGCCCGCCCCGCCAACGTAACGGGTGGGCGGTCAGGCGAAACGGACGACGCGAAGCGGCCGCCCTCACCCCGATGACCACCCCGACCCGGCAAGCCATCACGCCCCAGGGACGTTCAGCCGGTCATCAATTCGCTCTAGATCTTCGAGGTCCAGTAGATGTCGGTGACGTACGGGATCTCGATCCGTTCGCCGCTGGTGTCCGGGAAGCGGTCGAGCACGGCGACCAGTTCCGCGCGCACCTGCTCGCGCGAGGGCTCGTCCAGGGTGCTGATCCGGCTGGAGGTGAGCGCTTGGCCGAGCACGCCGTCGCGGTCGGTCAGGTAGGGGTTGGGCACCTGTGCTGAGGCGAGCTTCTGCCAGCCGGCGCGCGGCTCGAAGGCGGCGCGCCAGGATCCGTCGGTGTGCACCGGCACCTCGTCGGTGCGCCATTCCCGGTAGACCCGCGAGTACGCGGCGACCCACGGCACCGAGACGTCCAGGGTGTTCCAGATCAGGCCGAGCCGGCCGTCCGGGCCGGTGACGCGCTCGATCTCGGTCAGTGCGGCGGGGCCGTCGAACCAGTGCCAGGCCTGCGCGGCCACCACCGCGTCGACCGCGCCGGACTCCAGACCGGTCGCCTCGGCCACCCCGTCCACCGCGGTGACCTGCGGCAGCAGCTCGGTCAACCGGTCGCGCATGGCCGCCACCGGCTCCACCGCGACCACCTGGGCGCCGGTCAGGGCGAGGAGCCGGGTGAACTTCCCGGTGCCCGCGCCGAGGTCGGCCACCCGCCGCCCGGGCTTGAGATCGAGGGCGTCCGCGAGCAGCGCGAGGGCCCGGGTCGGGTACGAGGGCCGGACCCGTTCGTAGGCCTGCGCGGCAAGGTGGTAGCCGGCTTGCGCGGCGTGGTGGATGGCCACGGTGATGAACCTAGCATCACCGATCATGATTTGAGCGTATTGAACGGTGGCTTGCGCACGGCTACACGGTGACAATCCGATAAACCCCGCGCCGATGCGTAGACTCCGGGGCAGACCAGTGCCGTCGAACGGGAAGATTTCGGATGCCCACCGCGTCGATCAATACCCTGCTGCTCGTCTCCACCGCCGACACCGATCTGCTGGCCGCCCGCGCGTCCGGCGCGGGCTTCCGGACGGCCAACCCGGCCCGCGCCGAGCTCGCCGGGCTGCTGGACGGCGTGGAGGTGGCCGTGGTGCGGCTGCTGGGCGGCGCGCGGGTCTGGGAGGCCGGGCTGGCCGCGTTGGCCCGGGCCGGGGTGCCGACGATCGCGCTGGGCGGCGAGGCCGTCCCGGACGCGGATCTGATGGCCCATTCGTCGGTGCCGGTGCCCGTCGTGGCGGCCGCGTCGCGCTTTCTGGCCGCGGGCGGCCCGGAGAACCTGGCCCGGCTCGCCCGGTACCTCGACGCGGCGGTGCGCGGCGGCGATCCGGACGCCGTGCCGGAGCCGGTGCTCGAGGCGCCCGCGTGCGCGGTGCGGCAGGGACGCACCGAGGATCCGGCCCGGCCGACCGTCGGCGTGATCTACTACCGCGCGCACGAGCTCTCCGGAAACACCGCCTTTATCGACGTGCTCTGCGACGCTGTGGAAGCGGCCGGTGCCAACGCGAGGCCGGTGTACTGCGCTTCACTGCGCACGGCCGCCGACGGCGCCGGAGACGACCTGCTGGGGCTGCTGCGCGGCTGCGACGCGCTGATCACGACGGTGCTGGCCGGCGGCGGGGCGGTGGCTGCGGACGCGAGCGCCGGGGGAGACGAAGAGGCCTGGGACGTCGGCGTGCTGCGCGAGCTCGACGTGCCGGTGATCCAGGGCATCGCCACCACCGGCTCGCGTCGGACGTGGCACGACTCTGACGCGGCCGTCTCGCCGATGGACGCGGCGATGCAGGTGGCCATCCCCGAGTTCGACGGCCGGCTGATCTCGGTCCCGTTCTCCTTCAAGGAGCCCGACGCCGACGGCATCCCGGTCTACCGGGCCGATCCCGAGCGCGCCGCGCGGGTCGCCGGCATCGCCGTGCGCCACGCCGCACCGGCTCGGAAAGCCAATGGGGACAAGCGGATCGGCATCCTGCTCTCCTCCTACCCGACCAAGCACGCGCGCATCGGCAACGCGGTCGGCCTCGACACCCCGGCGTCCGCGGTGCGCCTGCTCCTGGCCATGCGCGCGGCCGGCTACCAGGTGGATCAGTTCCCTGAGGACGGCGACACGCTCATCCACTCGCTGATCGCGGCGGGCGGCCACGACGTGGAGTGGCTCACCGAGGAGCAGCTCGCCGCCGCGACCGCGCGCGTCCCGCTGGCCGAATACGAGGCCTGGTTCGCCGCGCTGCCCGAGGACCTGCGCGAAGGCATCCGGCAGCACTGGGGCGAGCCGCCCGGGGAGCTCTACGTGGACGGCGGCGAGATCGTGCTCGCCACGCTCACCTTCGGCAACGTGGTGCTGATGATCCAGCCGCCGCGCGGGTTCGGGGAGAACCCGGTGGCGATCTACCACGACCCGGACCTGCCGCCCAGCCACCACTACCTGGCCGCCTACCGCTGGCTCACCCACGGTTTCGGCGCCGACGCGCTGATCCACCTCGGTAAGCACGGCACGTTGGAATGGCTGCCCGGCAAGGGACTCGGCATGTCGGCCTCCTGCGGCCCGGACGCCGTGCTCGGCGAGCTGCCGCTGGTCTATCCGTTCATCGTCAACGATCCCGGCGAGGGCACCCAGGCCAAGCGCCGCGCGCACGCCACCGTCGTGGACCACCTGATCCCGCCGATGGCACGCGCCGACAGCTACGGCGAACTCGCCCGGCTCGAGCAGCTGCTCGACGAGTACGCCACCGTGCAGGCGCTGGATCCGGCCAAGACCCCGACCCTGCGCGCGCAGATCTGGGAGCTGGTCACCTCCGCGGAGCTGCACCGCGATCTGCACCAGGAGGCGATGCCGGGCGAAGCAGACTTCGACGACTTCGTCCTGCATATCGACGGCTACCTGTGCGAGATCAAGGACGTGCAGATCCGCGACGGCCTGCACGTACTCGGACGCGTCCCCGAGGGCGAGGAGCTGGTCAACGACGTGCTCGCGATCGTGCGCGCCCGCCAGGTCTTCGGCGGCGTTCACGGCGCCCTGCCGGGCCTGCGCCGGGCCATCGCGGCCGCGCAGGGCCTGCCCGAGGACGCGGAGACCGACCCCGAGCACGTCGACGCGCTCGAAGCCGAGGCACGCACGCTCGTCGAAGCGCTCGCCGCGGCCGACTGGGACGCGACTTCGTCAGCCCTCGATGATCTCGAGTCAGCCCGCGTCCCGGAGATCCGCGCTGTGCTGGAGTTCGCCGCCGACGAGGTCGTACCACGTCTACGTCGCACCACCGACGAGATCGGCAATGTACTGAAAGCCCTCGACGGCGGATACGTGCCGGCCGGGCCGTCCGGCTCCCCGACTCGTGGCCTCGTCAGTGTCCTGCCGACTGGTCGAAACTTCTACTCGGTCGACCCGAAGGCGATCCCGTCCCGCACGGCCTGGGACGTCGGCCTCGCGCTCGCGGAGTCATTGCTGCGCAGGCATAAGGAGGACACCGGCGCCTACCCGCGCTCGGTCGGCCTCACCGTCTGGGGCACCAGCGCGATGCGCACCCAGGGCGACGACCTCGCCGAGATCTTCGCGCTGCTCGGCGTGCGGCCCGAGTGGGACGCCGCCTCGCGCCGCGTCACCGGCTTCGAGATCATCCCGCTCGCCGAGCTCGGCCGCCCTCGGATCGACGTCACGGTTCGCATCTCAGGCTTCTTCCGCGACGCCTTCCCGCACGTGATCGCGATGATCGACGACGCGATCCAGGCCGTCGCAGCGCTCGATGAAAGCGACGAGGAGAACTACGTGCGGGCCCACGCTGCCGCTGACGAACGGGCCCACGGCGACCGCCGCCGCGCGACCACCCGCATCTTCGGCTCCAAGCCCGGGGCCTACGGCGCCGGACTGCTCCCGCTGATCGACGCGCGCAACTGGAAGTCCGACGCCGACCTCGCCGAGGTCTTCGCGGTCTGGGGCGGCTACGCCTACGGCCGGGGCCTGGACGGGCGCGAGGCGCGCAAGGAGATGGACGCGGCCTTCGGCCGGATCGAGGCGGCGGCCAAGAACCAGGACACCCGCGAGCACGACATCGTCGACTCCGACGACTACTTCCAGTACCACGGCGGCATGATCGCCTACGTCAGGGCTCTGACGGGCAGTTCACCGGCTGCGTACGTAGGCGACAGCGCCGTGCCCGACACGGTCAAGACCAGGACCCTGTCCGAGGAGACCCACCGCGTCTTCCGCTCCCGCGTGGTGAACCCGAAGTGGATCGCCGCAATGCAGCGCCACGGCTACAAGGGCGCCTTCGAGCAGGCCGCCACGGTGGACTACCTGTTCGGCTACGACGCCACCGCCGGCGTCGTGGACGACTGGATGTACGAGCGCCTCGCCGCCGCGTACGTGTTCGACGAGACCAACGCCGCGTTCATGCGCCGCTCGAACCCGTGGGCCATGCGCGGGATCGCCGAACGCCTGCTCGAAGCTGCCGAGCGGGGGCTGTGGGAGGCGCCGCAGCAGGACACGATCGACCAGCTGCGGACGATCTACCTGGAGTTGGAAGGGGATTTGGAGGGGCCTGATACTGATTGATGCATCGCGTCGGTGCTCGTCGGCTCTGGTGGCCTGTCGTGGTGGGGTGGTCGTGGTGGTGGGGGCGGCCGCTTCGCTCCGCCCGTTTCGTTTGCCCACCCGTTACCTTTTACGTGTCCCCGCAATGGGGGCGCCTGGCCTCCGGGCCCGGTATGGCTCTGCCACCCTGCCGTGTCTATGGCCTTGGGCGTGTTGCCGCCGGGTTTTGGAGCACTGCCTGACCGCTGATAAGGGGCCTGGTCCGCATCCCGTGCCCGGCGCAACGCCGGGCGTTTTCTCGGGGCGGCCTGTGTAACGTGGTTGCCGGCTGCGGTGCGATGGTCGAGGCCAGGGCCATGCGAAGTAGAAGGCGGCGAGCGTGTACGACACCAGCGGTATCGGGGTCTTCCTCGGCCTGGACGTGGGCAAGGGCGAGCACCACGCCCACGGGCTGACCCCGGCCGGCAAGACCGTCTACGACAAGCGCCTGCCGAACACCGAACCGAAACTGCGCGCCCTGTTCGAGAAGCTGATCGCGAAGTTCGCCACCGTCCTGGTGATCGTCGATCAGCCCGCGAACATCGGCGCGCTGCCGCTGAGCGTCGCCCGCGACGTCGGCTGCCAGGTCGCCTACCTGCCCGGCCTGGCCATGCGCCGCGCCGCGGACCTCTACGAGGGCGAGGCCAAGACCGACGCCCGCGACGCCGCCGTGATCGCCGACGTCGCCCGCACCGCACCCAGGGCGCTGCGCACCCTGACCGTGCTCGATGAGACCGAGGCGGAACTGGCCATGCTCGTCGGGTTCGACCAGGACCTCGCGGGCGAGTCGACCCGCACCTCCAATCGGCTGCGCGGCCTGCTCACCCAGATCCACCCCTCCCTCGAACGCGTCCTGGGCCCACGCATCCAGCACCAGGCCGTCCTCGCGCTACTCGCCCGGTACGGCTCCCCTGAACTGCTCGCCGAGGCCGGCACCCGACGCATCGTCAAACTCCTGAAACCCCTGGCCCCGCGCCTGGCCGAGCGCCTGGCCGAGGAGATCGCCGAGGCCCTCGCAGAACAGACGGTCGTGGTGCCCGGCACCCGGGCCGCAGCCCTCGTCATCCCCTCCCTCGCCCGCCAGCTGACCGAGATCCTCGCCCAACGCCGCACGCTCGAGGGACAGCTCAGTGCCCTGCTGGAGGCCCACCCTCTTTCCCCGCTCCTGACCTCGATGCCCGGCATCGGGATCAGGACCGCCGCGACCATCCTGACCACCGTCGGCGACGCCGCCACCTTCCCCACCGCCGACCACCTCGCCTCCTACGCAGGACTTGCCCCGGTCACCAAGTCCTCCGGCAGCTCCATCCGCGGCGAACACGCACCCAGACGCGGAAACCGGCAGCTCAAACGCGCCATGTTCCTCTCCGCCTTCGCCGCCCTGGCCGACCCCGACTCCCGCGCCTACTACGACAAACACCGCGCCGCAGGCAAAACCCACACCCAAGCAATCATCCGCCTCGCCCGCAGACGCATCAACGTCCTCCACGCCATGCTCCGCAACGCCACGCTCTACACGCCCCACACCGCCACCACATAACCCGAGCAACACCCACCCACATGCCCGTTACAGCGAGCAGCCCAGACTTGACGGAAGACATAGGGGCACGCCCACCCGTTACGTTGGCGGACGAGCTGCGGTTTCAAGATCGAAAGTCGCCGCTGGCAGGCCCTTCCCTCGGAGAGAGATGCCGGGGTCTGTGGGGTGCTGACGTCGGCGGGGCGGACTGGGGTTCGGGATGGTGGGGTTGCGGGGGTGTGCTCTCTCCTCGGTCGGTCCCCGGAGGCAATCAGGAACCTGCCGGGAGGTCAAGCGGCGGTGACTTGGGCTGATGCTCGATTGTGCATCGCGCCGCTTGACCTCCCGGCAGAACCCTGATCGGGCTTCGCCTGCCCGACCGAGGAGAGAGCCCACCCCAATGTCGTTCGGTTCAGTTCCATGATCGTTGGTGCAGTGCCGATGAACTGCGTCGATGGCTATGTTCGATCGTTAACGCGTTCGTCAGTGGCTGACTACCGCTGTGTAGCCGGCTCTGGCGGCAAGCGACCAGTAGCCTGCGTGCGCTGCAGCGGTTGACGTGCGCCGATGCCCCTTGGTCATTACGCGCGCCGCGTTGCGTGCGGCGCGGCATGCCCGTTTGAACCGAACGACATTGGAGCCCACCCCCTGAGGGTCCGGTGCGAGCTGCGCTCGGCCCGAGACCCGTGGCCCGGTTCATGTCGGATCCCGCACCACCCTGACGCGAACCCCCGGATCCCCAAGCCAACGCTCCATGCGGAATCTGACATCACCCTGTGCCGATCGCCCGATTCGTGGGCTTTGCGGTAGGTGCCCGGCGGGCCGGCCGTGCCCCAATGCCGCTCAGCGTAGTGGGATCATGCTTGTGACCTGTGTGTTCGTGCGGTGATTGGTGGGGCGTTACGGTCGGGGGGTGTCGCATAGTGCTGTGGAGGGCCTGTCGGGCCGTTTGACGGATCATGTGTCGGTCGGGTTGTTGGCGGCGGCGGTGCCGCGTGTGGTGATCGATGACGCGGTGGCGGAGTTCGGCAGGGGTGCGAAGCGGGCGGATGCGAAGCTTCCGGCGCATGTCATGGTGTATTTCGCGATGGCGATGGCGTTGTTCGCGGACGAGGACTATCAGGAGGTCCTGACCCGGTTGACCGAGGTCCTGAAGGATTGGGGGCGTTGGGACGCCGGGTGGGAGTGTCCCGGGTCGGGCGGGATCACCCAGGCGCGCAAGCGTCTGGGTTCTGACGTGGTCCGGGAGGTGTTCGAGCAGGTTGCGCAGCCGGTGGCGGGGATGCTGACGCGGGGGGCGTGGCTGGCGGGCAGGCGGATGGTCTCGATCGACGGGTTCGAGTGGGATGTGCCGGACAGTGCGGCGAACGCGGGGTACTTCGGGTACGCCGGTTCGGGCGGCAACCGGTCGGCGTTCCCGAAGATGCGGGTGGTGACGTTGGTCGAGTGCGGCTCGCGGGCTCCGATCGGCGCGGACGCGGGGCCGTGCGGCGGCAAGGGCAGCGGGGAGCAGTCCGCGGCGCGTCGGCTCTACCGGTTCCTCGACCAGGACATGCTGTTGTTGGCCGATCGCAACTTCTACTCGTTCGCCGACTGGTGTCAGGCGTCGCAGACGGGTGCTGAGCTGCTGTGGCGCCTGGGTGACACGATTGCGCTGCCGCTGGTCGCCAAGCTCGGGGACGGCTCGTACACCTCGGTGGTGTTCGCGTCGCGTACCTCGGCGAAGGTCCGTGAGCAGGTCCTGGCGGCGGCTCGGGCGGGGGCGGATCTGGAGGAGTTCGAGGATCGCGCGCGGCTGGTTCGGGTGGTGGAGTACGAGGTGGCGGACCGGGGCACCGCTGGGGAGCGGGAGCTGTTTTGCCTGCTGACGACGCTGCTGGATGCGCGCAGTGCCCCGGCCGCGCTGCTGGCGGCGGGATATCACGAGCGGTGGGAGCACGAGCAGGCGAACGCGCAGGCCAAGACGGTTCTACGGGGACCGGGGAAGGTCATGCGGTCCCAGAGCCCTGACATGGTGATCCAGGAGCTCTACGGCTACCTGCTCACCCACTATGCGATCAACTCCCTGATCTGTCGGGCCGCGACCGAGGCGGACATCGACCCGGACCGGGTGAAGTTCACCAACGCGGTCCGCATCATCCGCCGCCGGATCGATGATCCGGCGGCCTTTTCCCCCTGAGGGCCTGGCGGCCCTGCTCGAGCGGTTCAACACGGAGATCACCGCACCGCGCGAGCTGCATCGCGAGCGGCGCCACCGTTCCTACCCGCGCGTGGTCAAACGGGCACGTCACAACCAGTACGCCGTGAAGAAGGCCACTGATGTCGGGGTACGCCACGCCGGGCCGCCGACCCTACGCATCGCCAACCTCCCGCCGGCACGCCAAGTGCTGCATCCGGGACGGATCAGCACGGGAAACCTCGAACTCACCGCATGATCAATCTACCGTGAGCGGCATTGGGCCGTGCCCGGTGTGGGATTTCGCATGAGGTGGAATTTCACTTCGGCGTTCCGGTCTGTTCTTCTCTCTTCCTCCAACGCTCGGAAACGCCCGCAAGTTCCCCGGAAATGTCTCGGGCTTTTCTTATCTCATGATCCCACAAATGTCGTACGCGTGCCTTTTGTCGGCGTCGCCGTCTAGAATAGAAACATAGAAGGGATATCGGGTCTGTGGCAGGAGGGGGCATGAGACGGATGGCTGCGTGGGTGGCGCCACCCACAGTCGGCGACGATGCTGGACCTGGCCAGCGGCCGCCCTCGCCCGCGCATGATGTCAGGCGGGAAGCCCCAGGCAGTATTGCGCACGGCATGACCCACACCATCCACCACGAATAATGCGAAATTCCACACCGAGCGCGGCTGGCCCGCCGGCACCTACCGCAAGGCCCAAGGATCGAGCAATCGAATGAGGGCGATGTCAGATTCCGCATGGGCGCGAGTTCGAGGATCGGAGCGATCGGCGCAGGGTGATGTCAGATTCCGCATGGAGCGTTGGCTTGGGGATCCCGGGGGTTCGCGTCAGGGTGATGCGGGATTCGACATGAACCGGGCCACGGGTCTCGGGCCGAGCGCAGCTCGCACCGGACCCTCAGGGGGTGGGCTCTCTCCTCGGTCGGGCAGGCGAAGCCCGATCAGGGTTCTGCCGGGAGGTCAAGCGGCGCGATGCACAATCGAGCATCAGCCCAAGTCACCGCCGCTTCGACCTCCCGGCAGGTTCCTGATTCGCCGTCCGGGACCGACCGAGGAGAGAGCACACCCCCGCAACCCCACCATCCCGAACCCCAGTCCGCCCCGCCGACGTCAGCACCCCACAGACCCCGGCATCTCTCTCCGAGGGAAGGGCCTGCCAGCGGCGACTTTCGATCTTGAAACCGCAGCTCGTCCGCCAACGTAACGGGTGGGCGTGCCCCTATGTCTTCCGTCAAGTCTGGGCTGCTCGCTGTAACGGGCATGTGGGTGGGTGTTGCTCGGGTTATGTGGTGGCGGTGTGGGGCGTGTAGAGCGTGGCGTTGCGGAGCATGGCGTGGAGGACGTTGATGCGTCTGCGGGCGAGGCGGATGATTGCTTGGGTGTGGGTTTTGCCTGCGGCGCGGTGTTTGTCGTAGTAGGCGCGGGAGTCGGGGTCGGCCAGGGCGGCGAAGGCGGAGAGGAACATGGCGCGTTTGAGCTGCCGGTTTCCGCGTCTGGGTGCGTGTTCGCCGCGGATGGAGCTGCCGGAGGACTTGGTGACCGGGGCAAGTCCTGCGTAGGAGGCGAGGTGGTCGGCGGTGGGGAAGGTGGCGGCGTCGCCGACGGTGGTCAGGATGGTCGCGGCGGTCCTGATCCCGATGCCGGGCATCGAGGTCAGGAGCGGGGAAAGAGGGTGGGCCTCCAGCAGGGCACTGAGCTGTCCCTCGAGCGTGCGGCGTTGGGCGAGGATCTCGGTCAGCTGGCGGGCGAGGGAGGGGATGACGAGGGCTGCGGCCCGGGTGCCGGGCACCACGACCGTCTGTTCTGCGAGGGCCTCGGCGATCTCCTCGGCCAGGCGCTCGGCCAGGCGCGGGGCCAGGGGTTTCAGGAGTTTGACGATGCGTCGGGTGCCGGCCTCGGCGAGCAGTTCAGGGGAGCCGTACCGGGCGAGTAGCGCGAGGACGGCCTGGTGCTGGATGCGTGGGCCCAGGACGCGTTCGAGGGAGGGGTGGATCTGGGTGAGCAGGCCGCGCAGCCGATTGGAGGTGCGGGTCGACTCGCCCGCGAGGTCCTGGTCGAACCCGACGAGCATGGCCAGTTCCGCCTCGGTCTCATCGAGCACGGTCAGGGTGCGCAGCGCCCTGGGTGCGGTGCGGGCGACGTCGGCGATCACGGCGGCGTCGCGGGCGTCGGTCTTGGCCTCGCCCTCGTAGAGGTCCGCGGCGCGGCGCATGGCCAGGCCGGGCAGGTAGGCGACCTGGCAGCCGACGTCGCGGGCGACGCTCAGCGGCAGCGCGCCGATGTTCGCGGGCTGATCGACGATCACCAGGACGGTGGCGAACTTCGCGATCAGCTTCTCGAACAGGGCGCGCAGTTTCGGTTCGGTGTTCGGCAGGCGCTTGTCGTAGACGGTCTTGCCGGCCGGGGTCAGCCCGTGGGCGTGGTGCTCGCCCTTGCCCACGTCCAGGCCGAGGAAGACCCCGATACCGCTGGTGTCGTACACGCTCGCCGCCTTCTACTTCGCATGGCCCTGGCCTCGACCATCGCACCGCAGCCGGCAACCACGTTACACAGGCCGCCCCGAGAAAACGCCCGGCGTTGCGCCGGGCACGGGATGCGGACCAGGCCCCTTATCAGCGGTCAGGCAGTGCTCCAAAACCCGGCGGCAACACGCCCAAGGCCATAGACACGGCAGGGTGGCAGAGCCATACCGGGCCCGGAGGCCAGGCGCCCCCATTGCGGGGACACGTAAAAGGTAACGGGTGGGCAAACGAAACGGGCGGAGCGAAGCGGCCGCCCCCACCACCACGACCACCCCACCACGACAGGCCACCAGAGCCGACGCGTACCGGCTCGATGCATCAATCAGCATGAGGTTTCCGGGCGCCCGCCACCGGGCTCACTCCATCAGCTCGTAGACGCGCAGGCCGCGCGAATTGAGTCTTCCTTCCTCCCACCCGAAGCCCAGCCGCCGTGCGACCCGCTGTGACACGGCGTTCTCCGGCCGGATCAACGCGAGCACCGGCAGCGCCCCGTGCCCGGCCGCGCCGCGGACCTCCAGCGCCGCCTGCGTCGCCTCGACCGCGTAGCCCTTGCCCCGCTCGGAGGCGACGATGTGGTAGTAGACGTTCAGGTTGTCGGTGCTGTCGAGCGATCCGAACCGTACCCCGGCGATCCCGATCGCGGGCCCGAGGCCGTCGCCCAGCCGCACCAGGTGGTAGCCGATGCCTTCGTTCGCCCAGTCGGTGCCGAACTTGCCCATCGCCTCCGTCAGGAACGGTGTCGGCCACGGCGCGTCCGAGGCACGTTCCGTCTCGGTGCGGTTGTCGCTGAGCTCGTAGAAGAACGCTGCGTCGTCGGTGCTGAGCGGTGCCAGGGTCAGGTGCGCGGTTGTCAGCATGGCGCGACGTTAACAGCCGTGCACGGGAAAGGCGCGCGAGTTACGCGGCCCCGTCAGATGATCCGAGGGACACTAGCCCCGTAGGCGCGTCTTCCATCCGAGCACCAGCGCGGCGGTGATCGGCACGATCAGCGCCACCGTCCAGCGGCCGATCGTCCCGCCGTTCACGCCCATCTCGACGATGACGAACAGCAGGAACGCGAGCGTGGCCAGCTCCGTCACCGGCGAGAAGAAGAGCCGGAACGCGGGCCGCTCCAGCTCCCCGCGCCGGGCCCGGCGGACGAACTCCAGGTGGCAGATCATGATCGTGCCCCAGGTGCAGATGATCCCGAGTGCGGCGACGTTGGTGACGATCTCGAAGGCCTCGCCGGGCAGCCAGGCATTGAACCCGACGCCGAGCAGCGCCACCCCCGCGGTCAGCAGGATCCCGCCGTAGGGCACGTGGTGGCGGCTCATCACCCCGGTGAACCGCGGCGCCGAGCCGGCCGCGGCCATCGAGCGCAGGATCCGGCCGGTCGAGTACAGGCCCGAGTTCAGGCTGGAGAGCGCCGCGGTGAGCACGACCAGGTTCATGATGCCGCCGGCCGCGGGCATCCCGAGCTTGCTGAACACCGTGACGAACGGCGATTCGTTGCCCGAGTAGTCGGTCCAGGGCAGCAGCAGCGTCAGCAGCACCACCGAGCCGACATAGAAGATCGCGATCCGCCACATCACCGAGTTCACCGCCTTCGGCACGATCCGGCGCGGCTCGGCCGTCTCGCCCGCGGTGATGCCCACCAGCTCCACCGCCGCGTACGCGAAGACCACGCTCTGCAGGATGGAGATGCAGGCCACGATCCCCTTCGGGAAGAACCCGCCGTTGGCGCTGATCACGTGCCAGCCCGGGGTCTCGCCGCCGATCGGCTGGCCGGCGATCAGCAGCCAGACGCCCACCAGCAGGAACGCCGTGATCGCGGTGACCTTGATGATGGCGAACCAGAACTCGGTCTCGCCGAACATGCGCACCGAGATCAGGTTGACCGTCAGCACCACGGCCAGCGCGATGAACGCCAGCAGCCACTGCGGGACGCTGGTGAACGCCTGCCAGTAGTGCACGTACAGGGCACACGCCGTGATGTCGGCCATGCCGGTGGTGGACCAGTTCAACACGTACATCCAGCCGACGACGTACGCGCCGGACTCGCCGAGGAGCTCCCGGGCGTAGCTGACGAAGGATCCGGACGAGGGCCGGTGCACCACCAGCTCGCCGAGAGCGCGCACCACGAAGAACGCGAAGACACCCGCCACGGCGTAGGACAGCGCCAGGCCGGGGCCGGCCTTCTGCAGGCTCACCCCCGCGCCGAGGAAGAGACCGGTGCCGATCGCCCCGCCGATCGCGATCATCCCGATGTGCCGCGGTTGCAGTGTCTTGGCGTATCCGGCGTCGCCCGTGTCGTCCGACTCGGACGAGGGACCGCCGACCTTCACCGCCGTCCGGACCGTCGGATCCGCTGCGGGGTCTCGCTCTGCCGGCTGTCGCACTCCAGCAAGCCTGGCATAACGGATATATCCGTCTGGACCGGACACGCCGTCCGCGCGAACCGGGGCTTACGTGCGTTCAGAGCTTGCGGAAAAGCCGCGCTTCCTCGGCCGCCGCGCGGACCGCTTGGAGGTCCCCGCCCGCGGACGCGGTGACCACCGCGGCCACGGCGCCCTCGACGAAGGGTGCGTCGGCCAGCACGGCTCCGGGCCGGTCAGGCTCATCGCCGACGCCCTCGTCCAGCAAGGTCTTGACGGTCAGCAGGGCGCTGCCGAGGTCGCCGAGCAGCAGCACGCCGGCGCCGCGGTCGGCTTCGCGCACGGCCTGCTCGATCCGGCCGTAGCTGGTGCCGAGGCTGCCGTCGTCCATGCCGCCGGCGGCGATCACCGGCACCTGGTCGCCGCCGAGTTCGCGCACGAGTTCGGCGAGACCTTCGGCGAGGCGCTCGCTGTGCGAGACAAGGACGACACCAACCAGCTTCACGGTGCCCGACCCTATCATCACGACCTGGTCAGCGCGGCGTGTCGGGGTTGACTCCGGCGGCCGCAGGGTTTTGCGGGGTCCGCGGCACCGGCGGTGCGTCCGTCAGGCGGCGGCGTCGGCCAGGGTCCGCCACAGCAGCGCCGTCGAGACCGCGCCCGGATCCAGGTGGCCCTCGCTGCGTTCGCCGAGGTAACTGGCCCGGCCCTTGCGCGCCCGCAGCGGAGCCGTCTCCTGCGCGCCCTCTTCGGCGGCGCGGGCCGCGAGGTCCAGCGCCTGGCCGGGCAGCAGGCCGTCCTCGGCGGCGGCCCGAAGTGCCTCGACCGCGGGAGTGAACGCGTCGAGCATCGTCTTGTCGCCGACGCTCGCGCCGCCCAGTCTCGCCAAGGCCTCGAGCCCGGCCGCGAACGCCGCCGCGAGGGCCGGCACGTCCGCCGACTCCGCGTCGCCCAGAGCCTTGCCGGCGGCACGGAAGACGCTGCCGTACAACGGCCCGGAGGCGCCGCCCACGGTCGAGATCAGCTGACGGCCGGTCAGCTGCAGCGTCGCTCCCGGCGTCGCCGGGGGCTCCTGCGCCAGCTTCGCGGCCACCGCGGCGAACCCGCGCTTGAGGTTCGTGCCGTGGTCCCCGTCGCCGATCGCCGAGTCGAGCTCGGTCAGCCGGGGCGCCTCCTTCGCCACGGCGTCGGCCGCGGCCGTGAGCCAGGCCACGAACAGCGCCGCGTCGAGTCCGTCTTTGTCCCGCATCGTCACCTCGGTCACCGTCCCCACCGCAGCGCCGGCGTCTGCACCGGCGCGTCCCACAAAGCCACCAGTTCCGGTTCGGCCCGGCACACCGTCACCGAGAAGCCGGGCATGTCCAGGCTGGTGATGTAGTCGCCGACCAGGTTGCGCACCACGCGCACGCCGCGCCGGTCCAGCGCCCGCACCACCTCCGCGTAGACGACGTAGAGCTCGAGCAGCGGGCTCGCGCCCATGCCGTTGAGCAGCACCATCGCGTCGCCGCGGAAGTCGAGGTCGGCGCACACCGCCTCCACCGCGATCTCGGCCAGCTCGCTCGCCGGGGCGTAGCGCGCGCGGCGGCGGCCGGGCTCGCCGTGGATGCCGACGCCGAGTTCGATCTCGTCCTCGCCCAGCTCGAAGCCGGGCCGGCCGGCGGCCGGCGTGGTGCACGGGCCGAGCGCGATCCCGAACGAGCGGCAGACCGCGTTCGTCCGTTCGGCCACCGCCGCCACCTCGTCCAGCCCGGCGCCGCGTTCCGCCGCGGCCCCCGCGTGCTTCTCCGCGAACAGGGTCGCGCCGGTGCCGCGCCGCCCGGCGGTGTAGAGCGAGTCCTCGACTGCGACGTCGTCGTCGATCAGCACCGAGCGGGAGGCGATGCCCTCGTCCTCGAGCAGATCCGCGGCGAGCTGGAAGTTGAGCACGTCGCCGGTGTAGTTCTTCACCAGGAACAGCACCCCGCCGCCGGTGTCCGCGGCCTGCGCCGCGGCCAGCATCTGGTCCGGCACCGGCGAGGTGAACACCTCCCCGGGGCAGGCCGCGTCGAGCATGCCGAAACCGACGTAACCGGCGTGCAGGGGTTCGTGGCCTGATCCGCCGCCGGAGATCAGCGCGGGCTTGCCCGCGGCGCCCGGCTCGGCCCGAAGTACGATCCGCCGCTCGGCGTCCACCCGCAGGCCCGGGTGCGCGGCGGCGAGCCCGGCCAGGGCATCGGCGACCACCGTCTCCGGCGAGTTGATCAGCATCTTCATGGTGCCCCATTCTGCCGTGCGGGCCCGGCGGCGCGGTAGGCGCCGCGTGCGCCGGATCGGCGCGCCGGGCGGTGCGGCTATGCTCTTACCCGTCGGCCCCGCAGGAATCCGGTGCGAATCCGGAACGGTCCCGCCACTGTCAGCCCCCGTACGCCGAGCGCGTCGCGGGCGAGTCAGGAACTGCGCCCGGCACGTATGACTGTCGCTACGAACGGGCGTGGGCTCCCGGGTAGGAGTGGATCGGCGCTGTGCTGCGTTTCCCTTTTTCGGCCGTGCTCGGGCAGGACGAGCTGCGGCTTGCTTTGATCCTCAACGCGATCCATCCCGCCGTGGGCGGGGTGCTGGTGCGCGGCGAGAAGGGCACTGCCAAATCGACCATGGTGCGCGCGCTGGCCGCGGTGCTGCCGCAGGTCGAGGTCGTGCCCGGTTGCCGCTTCTCGTGCGAGCCGGCCGCGCCGGACGAGCAGTGCCCGGACGGGCCGCACGGCTCTGAGCCCGCCGGCGAGAGCGCGGCACTGCGGGCGGCGCGCCTGGTCGAACTGCCGGTCGGCGCGTCTGAAGATCGGCTCACCGGCGCCCTGGACCTCGAGCGCGCCCTCGGTCGCGGCGAGGCGGCGTTCCAGCCGGGGCTGCTGGCGGCCTCGCACCGCGGTGTGCTGTACGTGGACGAAGTCAACCTGCTGCCGGACCACCTCGTCGACGTGCTGCTGGACGCGGCCGCGATGGGCGAGGCACACGTGGAGCGTGACGGCGTGTCAGTCCGGCACGCGGCCCGGTTCCTGCTGGTGGGCACGATGAACCCGGAGGAGGGCGAGCTGCGGCCGCAGCTGCTCGACCGCTTCGGCCTGACGGTGGACGTGGCGGCCAGCCGCGACCCGAAGCAGCGCGCCGAGGTGGTGCGCCGCCGTCTGGCGTACGAGGCGGATCCGGAGGGTTTCTGCGCGCGCTGGGACGAGGCGGACGCGGAGGTCGGCCGGCGGATAGCGGCTGCCCGCGCAGTGCTGCGGGCTGTGGAGCTGCCGGACGCGGAGCTGGAGCGGATCGCGCGGGTCTGCGCCGAGTTCGAAGTGGACGGCATGCGGGCGGACCTGGTGACCGCGCGCGCCGCGGTGGCGCTGGCCGCCTGGCGCGGCCGGCCGGCGGTGACCGCCGAGGAGGTGCGCGACGCGGCGCGGCTCGCCCTGCCGCACCGCCGGCGCCGCAACCCCTTCGACGCGCCGGGGCTGGACGAGAAGCAGCTCGAGCAGGCGTGCGCGGATCCGGAGGGCGGCGGCGGCGGAGACGGGCCGGACGGCGGTCCGGGCGGCGCGGGACCTGACGGCGGCGGCGGTGAGGGCGGCGCCGGGAACGGCGGCGGCGAGGGCGGTCCGGGGCCGGATAACAGGCCCAACGCCCCGCGAGGGTCGGGGGCTGGTACTGATGACGGCGCTGGGAACCGACCCACGCCTCCGCCCCCTTCCGGCGACTCCGGTGCTGATGCGCCGTCAAAGGGAGGGCCCGGAGCCGGTGAGCAGGCTGCCGTCGCCGCCGGCGCGACGTATCGGACGCGGCTTTTCGCGGTTCCGGGGGTCGGCGACGGGGTGCCGGGGCGACGGTCGGCTGGACGCTCGCGCGGGCGGGGGCGGACGGTCGGGGCCGAGCTGCCTGCTTCCGGCGGGACGTTCGGGCGAGTGATCCACTTTCCGGCGACGATGCGGGCGGCGGCTGTCCGACAGGCCGCAACCGCTACGTATCCAGTCGATCCGACCGCGAGCCGCGGCGCTGCCCTCAGCTTCCTGCCTTCCGACCTGCGCACGGCGGTGCGGCGCGACCGTGAGGGCAACCTCGTCCTTTTCGCCGTCGACGCCTCCGGCTCCATGGCGGCACGCTCGCGCATGTCCGCCGTCAAAGGCGCCGTGCTCTCGCTCCTGCTCGACGCCTATCAGCGCCGCGACAAGGTCGGGCTGATCACCTTCCGCGGCTCGTCCGCCACGCTCGTCCTGCCGCCCACCGGCTCCGTCGAGGCCGCGGCCGCGCGGCTCGCCGCCGTTCCGACCGGCGGGCGCACGCCGCTCGCCTCGGGGCTGCTGCTCTCGCACACCGTCGTGCAGCGCGAGCGGTTGCGCGATCCGCGGCGGCGCGCGCTGCTCGTGCTGGTCACGGACGGGCGCGCGACCGGGTCGGGCACGGCTCTGGCCGACGCCCGGCGTGCCGCGGAACTGCTCGGGTCCGCCGGCGTGGCCTGCGTGGTCGTGGATTGCGAAACCGGGCCGGTGCGGCTGGGGCTGGCCGCAGACCTGGCCTTCCGGCTCGGCGGGGAGCACGTGCCGATGGGCTCGGTCTCCGCCGCGGCGCTCGACCACCTCGTGCGAAAGGCGGCCTGACATGCCCCAGGGCAAGCCCGTATACGTCCCGGAGGACGGCCTGACCACCCGTCAGCGCCGCGCGCTGCCGCTGACGGTGGTGCACACCGGCCACGGCAAGGGCAAGACCACGGCCGCCTTCGGCCTGGCGCTGCGGGCGTGGAACGCCGGGTGGCCGATCGGGGTGTTCCAGTTCGTCAAGAGCGCGAAGTGGAAGATCGGCGAGGAGCCGGCGTTCAAGGCGCTCGGGGCTGTGCACGAGCAGACCGGGCAGGGCGCGCCGGTGGCCTGGCACAAGATGGGCGAGGGCTGGAGCTGGCTGATCCAGGACCTGCATTCGGACCCTGAATTGCAGGCGGACAACGCGCGGGCCGGCTGGGAGCAGATCAAGCGGGACCTTGCCGCCGAGACCTACCGGCTCTACCTGCTCGACGAGTTCACCTACCCGATGACCTGGGGCTGGGTGGACGTGGACGAGGTGGTCGCGGTGCTGCGCGCCCGGCCGGGGACCCAGCACGTGATCATCACCGGCCGCGATGCCGCGCCCGCGCTGCTCGAGTGCGCGGATCTGGTGACGGAGATGACGAAGGTCAAGCATCCGATGGACGCCGGGCGCAAGGGGCAGAAGGGCATCGAATGGTGACGGTCTCCGCCGTGCCGCGGGTGCTGATCGCGGCACCGGCGTCCGGGCACGGGAAGACGACGGTCGCCACCGGGCTGATCGCGGTGCTGGCGCGGCGGGGGCGGCGGGTGGCGCCGTTCAAGGTCGGGCCGGACTACATCGACCCGGGCTACCACGCGCTGGCCGCGGGCCGGCCGGGCCGGAACCTGGACCCCTTCCTGGTCGGCGAGTACCGGATGGTCGGTGTCTTCGGGCACGGCACCGCCGGCGCCGACATCGCCGTCATCGAGGGCGTGATGGGGCTGTACGACGGCGCTGTCGGACGCGGCGAGCTGGCTTCGAGTGCCCAGGTGGCCGTGCTGACCGGCTCGCCGGTGGTGCTGGTCGTGGACGCGACCGCGCAGGGGCGTTCGGTGGCCGCGCTGGTGGACGGGTTCCGCGGGTTCGACCGCCGGGTGCGGCTCGCCGGGGTCGTGCTCAACCGGGTCGGGTCGGCGCGGCACCGCGAGATCCTGGCGGCGGCGCTGGAGGAGATCGGCGTTCCGCTGCTCGGGGTGCTGCATCGCAGCGACGCGGCGGCGACTCCGTCCCGTCATCTCGGGCTGGTTCCGGCGGCCGAGCGGGCGCCGGACGCGCTGGCCACGGTGGACGCGCTGGCCGACCTGGTCGCCACGCACGTCGACGTGGACCGGATCGAGCGGATCGCGGCGAGCGCGGCGCAGGTGGCCGCGGAGGAGACGTGGTCGCCGGAGCTCGCGATCGGCGAGCTCGGCGGCCCGGTGGCGTGCCGGACGCGCCCGGTGGTGGCGGTGGCCGGGGGCGCGGCGTTCACGTTCTCCTACGCGGAGCACGCCGAGCTGCTCAGGGCCGCCGGCGCCGAGGTCGTGTCGTTCGACCCGCTGCGGGACGAGGCGCTGCCTGACGGCACGTCGGCTGTGGTGATCGGCGGCGGTTTCCCGGAGGTCTACGCGTCGCAGCTGGCTGAGAACGCGGCGCTGCTCGGCGCCGTCCGACGGTTCGCGGACTCGGGCGGCGTGATCGCGGCCGAGTGCGCCGGGCTGCTGTACCTCGCCAAGAAGCTCGACGGCGTGCCGATGTGCGGGGTGGTGGACGCCGAGGCGCGGATGAGCGAGCGGCTGACGCTCGGGTACCGTGAGGCGGTGGCCGGCACGGACTCGGTGCTGAGCCCGACCGGCACGCGCGTGAACGGGCACGAGTTCCATCGCACGGTCCTGACACCTGGCTCCAGCCCTCAGCCGGCCTGGTTCTGGCGCGGCTCCGAGGGCGAGAAGGTCGCGGAGGGCTTCGGGGCCGGCCGCGTGCACGCCTCCTACCTGCACCTGCACTGGGCGGGAGCGCCGGAGATCCCGCGCCGCATCGTCGCCGCGGCCGCCGAGTACGCGGGTGATGCGGCATGAGCAGGACGCTGATCGGCGTGGGTGTGGGCCCGGGAGATCCGGAACTGGTGACGCTCAAGGCGTTGCGGACATTGGGCGAAGCCGACGTGGTGTTCGCCCCGTCAACGGACCCTGATCGGCTCTCCAGGGCCGAGGAGATCGTGACCGAGGCGGCACACGTCGCCGTCCGCCGGCTGGTGTTCGCGCTCGACGACCGCGGTGGGGTGACCAAGCGGCGCTCCACTGCCTGGGACGACGCGGCCCGAGCGGTGCTGCAGGCTTTCGACGACGGCGCCAGCCGCGTCGTGTTCGTCACGCTCGGCGATCCGAACGTCTACTCGACCTTCGGCTACCTCGCGCAGACGGTCGCCGCGGTGGACGCCTCGGTGCGGATCGAGACCGTCGCCGGGGTGACCGCGATGCAGGATCTTGCGGCGCGTGCGGCCGTGCGGCTGGCCGAGGGCCGCGAGTCGTTGACGCTCGTGCCCGCCACGGCCGGGCTGGCCGAAGTCACGTCTGCGCTGGAGGGCGGCGGCACAGTCGTCATCTACAAAGGCGGCCGGTCGATGCGCGAGCTCGTCGCGCTCGTCAAGGCGCGCGGCCGTGCGGCGGAGGCGGTGCTCGGCAGTGAACTCGGGCTTCCGGACGAGCGGATAGTGCCGTTGGCCGACTGGGACGAGGAACGCGCCTCGTATTTCACGACCCTGATCGTCCCCGCGGCGCGCCGGGGGAGAGGGAGAGCGCTGTGAGCGGCGGCAAGGTCACCTTCATCGGCGCGGGTCCGGGAGCCGCGGACCTGATCACCCTGCGCGGGGCGCGGGCGATCGGCGCGGCGGACATCGTGATCTGGGCTTCGAGCCTGGTCCAGGCCGAGATCCTGGAGCACGCGCGCCCGGATGCGATCACGGTCGACTCCGCGGCGCTGCCGATCGAGGGTGTGCTGCCGTACTACGAGCAGGCCGCGCGTGAGGGACTGCTCGTCGCGCGGGTGCACTCGGGCGATCCGGCGCTGTGGGGCGCCGTGCAAGAGCAGTTGGAGCGGGCGCGGGCACTCGGCCTGGAGACGGAGATCGTCCCCGGCGTGTCCGCGTTCTCGGCCGTCGCGGCACTCGCGCAGCGCGAGCTGACCGTGCCCGAGGTGGCCCAGTCGGTCATCCTGACCCGGCTCGAGGGCGGGAAGACGCCGATGCCCTCCGGCGAGAGCATCCGCTCGTTCGCCGCGCACGGCACGACGATGGCGATCTTCCTGTCCGCCGCGCGCTGCGCCCGGCTGGCCGAGGAACTGGTGGCCGGCGGATACGAGGCCGACACGCCGGTGATCGTCGCCTCGCGGGCGACCTGGCCGGACGGCGAGCTGGTCGAGTGCACGATCGGCACGATGGCCGAGCAGGTGCGCGCCCGCAAGCTGTGGAAGCACACGCTGTTCCTGGTCGGCCCGGCCCTGGCCTCCTCCGGCACGCGCTCGCACCTCTACCACCCCGGGCACTTCCACGAGCACCGTCGCGCGGATCCCGAGGCACGCCGGGCCTTGCGCGCGCGATGAACGAACTGCGAGAACCGGATCTGCCGCGCACGATGAAGCAGCGCGACGGCAGGGCCCTGCGACCGGGCTGGACCACCGGCTCGTGCGCGACCGCCGCCGCGAAGGCCGCTGTTCTCGCGCTGGCCACCGGGGATCCGCAGCACGAGGTGGAGATCGCGCTCCCGGGCAAGGACGGTGCGTGGACGCAGCGGGTCCGCTTCGCGGTCGAACACTGCGACGTGTCGCGGGCGAGCCGGGCCGAGGCGGTCGTGGTCAAGGACGCGGGCGACGATCCGGACGTGACGCACGGAGCACACCTGACCGCGACCGTCACGTGGCGGGACGCGCCGGGCCTGGAGCTCGACGGCGGCGTCGGCGTGGGCGTGGTGACCAAGCCAGGGCTCGGCTTGGAGGTCGGCGGTCCGGCGATCAACCCCGTGCCGCGCGCGATGATCACGCGCGCGGTCGGCGAAGCGGTGGATCTCGCGGCGTGTGGCGTGCGAGTGGTGATCTCGGTGCCCGAGGGCGAGGTGATGGCGCGCAAGACCACGAACCGGCGGCTCGGGATCCTCGGCGGGATCTCGATCCTGGGCACGACCGGGATCGTGCGGCCGTTCTCCACCGCCGCGTGGCGTGCCTCAGTCGAGCAGGCCGTGAGTGTGCTGGCCGCGCAGGCCGGCGCCGCGCACGCAACCGCGGCAACGCTCGTGCTGTGCACCGGCGGTCGGACCGAGAAGGGCGCCATGGCGCTGCTGCCCGATCTGTCCGAGGTCAGCTTCGTGGAGGTGGGCGACTTCACCGGGGCCGCGCTGCGCCGCTGCGTCGAGCAGGGCGTGGGCCGGGTGGCGTTCGTCGGCATGATCGGGAAGCTGACGAAGCTCGCCTCCGGGATCCTGATGACCCACTACACCCGCTCCGCCGTCGACACCGACGTGCTCGGCGCCGTCACCGCCGAAGTGGTGCCACGGGGTTCGGCCCTGGAGGCACGGGTACGGCAGGCTCATACCGCGCGCCACGTATACGAGCTCTGGGATGCCGCCGGTGTGCTGGCGGAGTGCGGCGACCTGCTGTGCGAGCGCGTGGCGGCGGTGCTGGAGCGCTTCGCCCGCGAGGAGTGCGGGGGCGCGATCGAGGCCCGGGTGGCGTTGGTGGACTTCAGCGGCCTGGGTCTGACGGGCATGAGCGAACGCTGGGGAGAGAGACGATGAGCTCAGGTGTGACGGTCATCGGCTGGGACGGTTCGCCGCTGGGTGCTCCCGCGCTGGCGGCACTGGCGGCGGCGACGCTGGTCGTGGGCGGGGCCCGGCATCTGGCTGCGGCCCCGGTGCCGGAATCCGCCCGCACGATCCGGCTCGGCGCGCTGGGGTCTGCGGTCGAGGCGATGCGCAAGCACGGCGGCCAGGCGGTGGTGCTGGCTTCAGGCGATCCCGGGTTCTTCGGGGTGGTGCGGCTGCTCCGTGCGGAGGGCTTGGCCATCGGACGGGTGATCCCGGCCGTGTCCTCGGTATCCGCGGCGTTCGCGGCGGCCGGCCTGGACTGGGACGACGCGGCGGTGGTCTCGGCTCACGGCTCGGCGGAGCGGGCCAGGAGCCTGCGGCGCGCGGTGAACGCCTGCCTGGCGCATCCCAAGGTCGCGGTGCTGACCGGACCCGGCGCCGGCGCACGCGAATTGGCGGCCCGGCTGCTCGCATCAGGGCTCGAAGACGATGATCGGATCCTGTACGTGGCCGAGAATCTCGGCGCGCAGGAGGAGCGCGTGCGTGCCCTCCGGCTTGACGAGGCGGCGAAGGCGGAGGTCCTCGACCCGCACGTCGTGCTCTGCGTCGCACTGGGAGCTGAGCGGGCCGGAGCTGGCTGGCTGGCCGGTCCGGCCGGGGTTGACGCACCGAGGCCGTTGCCCGACGACGCCTTCGAGTACCGCGACGGCCAGATCACCAAGGAAGAGACGCGCGCGCTGATCGTCTCGCGGCTCGCGCCCGCCTTCGGCGACCTGGTCTGGGATCTCGGCGCCGGCTCGGGTTCCATCGGCGTCGAGTGCGCCCGCCACGGCGCGGCCGTGTTCGCGGTCGAACGCGACCCGGAGTCCTGCGCACGCATCAGGCGTAACGCGGCCGCACAAGAGCTGACAGGACTCTATATATATGAAGGCGATGCAGCGGAGGTCGTCGCGAGCCTTCCGGCCCCGGACGCAGTCTTCCTCGGCGGCGGTGGGATCGACGTCCTGCGCGCGGTGCTCGACCGTCGACCGCCGCGTCTGGTCGCCTCGTATGCCGCGCTCGAGCGGGCGAGCGAGGTGCTGCCGCTGCTCGCGAGCCACGGCTACGCGGCCGACGGGATGATGCACCAGGCCTCGCGACTCTCTCGGCTGCCCGACGGTACGCACCGGCTGGCCGCGCTCAACCCGGTGTTCCTGGTGTGGGGTGAGCTGCGGTGAGCCGGATCGGCTGCGTCGCCGCGACCGACTCGGGTCGTGAGGCGGCGGCATACCTGGCCGCGCTGTGGCCGGACGAGGTCGAGTTCGTGGACGAGGGCACGGTCGCGGCCTCGCTGCGGACCGTATTCGGGAGCTGCGACGCGGTGATCGCGTTCCTGGCGACCGGTGCGACGGTACGGATCCTCGCTCCGTCGCTCCGGCATAAGACCACGGACGCGCCAGTGGTGTGCGTCGATGAGGGCCGACGTTTCGCGATCGCGTTGCTCGGCGGGCACTACGGCGCGAACGACCTCGCCCGCCGGGTCGCCGGCGCGCTCGGCGCGGAGCCGGTGATCAGCAACGCCCGCGACGCCGCTGGCATCAGACCTCTGCCCCCGCTGCCGCGGCCCCGCCTCGTCGTCGGTGTCGGCGCCTCCCGGGGCGTGAGCGCGGACGAAGTGCTCGAGACCGTGGACGCTGCTTTGGGCCGTGGCGGCCTTGATCCGCGCGATGTCAGGGCCCTGGCAACGGTCGATCTCAAGGCTGACGAGACGGGCATCCTCGCGGCGGCTCGACTGCGCGCGTGGCCGCTACTGGTCCACCCGGCGGCCGAACTGGCCGACGTCGAGGTGCCCAACCCGTCAGCCGTGGTGCGTGCCGCGGCTGGGACGCCGTCGGTCGCCGAGGCCGCGGCGCGCTACGCCGGGCCGGGTCGTGCGCTGGGCCGAATGCTGGTCGAGAAGACGAAATCACCGAGGGAGAACCCGATGGCGACCGCCGCCGTGGCAGCACACGACCCCACCGGCCGCGGACGGCTCGCCGTCATCGGTCTAGGCCCTGGCGCTCGCGACCTGACCGCGCCTCGCGCGCTCGACGAGCTGCGCGGCGCCGAAGTGGTCGTGGGCCTGGACCAGTACGTCGACCAGATCAGGGATCTGCTGCCCGACGGCGTGCGGATCGAGGCGAGCGGCCTGGGCGCGGAGGAACGGCGTGCACGCAGCGCGGTCGAGCTCGCCAACGCCGGGCATCGAGTGGCACTGATCGGCTCCGGCGACGCGGGCGTGTACGCGATGGCGTCCCCGGCTCTCGACGATCCGGAAACCGAAGGCCTGGATGTCGTCTGCGTGCCCGGGATCACCGCCGCGACCGCCGCGTCGAACGTGCTCGGCGCCCCGCTCGGCCACGACCACTGCGCCATCTCGCTCTCCGACCTGCACACGCCCTGGCCGGTGATCGAGCGCCGCGTGCGTGCCGCCGCCGAGGGCGACTTCGTGGTCAGCTTCTACAACCCGCGCTCGGCCAAGCGCGACTGGCAGCTGCCGAAGGCACTGGCCGTCCTCGCCGAGCACCGGCCGGCCGAGACACCGATCGGGTGGGTGCGCGCCGCCGGACGGCCGGACCAGAGCCAGGGCCTGACCACGCTCGCCGGGTTCGACCCGGCCGTCGTCGACATGTACACGACGGTGATCGTGGGCTGTTCCCAGTCCCGGATCGTGGCAGGCCGCTTCGTCACGCCCCGGGGCTACCGGTGGAAGGAGTGACCGGGACCCCGGCCGTCGCCGAGATCGGAGCCTGCCAGGGCTGCGGCGGCTGCCTGCTCACCTGCCCCGAGCACGCGATCCGGCCGCACGGCGGGAGCCTGCTGGTGCGCGCCGACCTGTGCACCGGCTGCGGGCAGTGCCAGGAGATCTGCCCCGTGGATGCCATCGAGATGAAAGCCCGACCGTGACCAGGACCGTCCATCCGATCGAGCAGGAGTCGTACGCGATCCTGCGCCGCCTGCTGGCGCAACGCCATCCCGGCGCGGTAGCCCGCACCCCGCTGGCCCGCGCCGTGCTTGAGCGGGTCGTGCACGCCAGCGCAGACCTCGAATACGCCGAGGATCTGGTGCTCCCGAGTGAGTCCGTGCTCGAAGACGCCGTCGTCGCGCTACGTGCCGGCGCGCCGGTGGTGGCGGACGTGGCGATGGTCGCCGCGGGAATCACGCGCCGCCGATCCCTCTGCCACATCACGGATCCACGAGCAGTAGACCTGGCCGCAGAACTCGGAGTCACCCGGTCGGCCGCGGCGATGCGGCTCGCGGCCGAAGAAGCCGGGCCTGGCGCCGTATACGTGGTCGGATGCGCTCCGACGGCTTTGTTCGAACTCATCGACGGTGCCGAGCGCTACCGTCCGCTGCTCGTGCTCGGGCTACCGGTCGGCTTCGTCGGCGCCGTCGAATCGAAGCAGGCGCTGCGGGAGAGCGGACTGCCGGCGGTGAGCAACCGCTCGGGCAAGGGCGGCTCCGCCGTCGCCGCCGCCGGGCTCAATGCCCTGCTTTACCAGGAGGTAGATAAGTGAGTGCCCTGCTGATAGTCGGTCACGGCACGCGCGACGACGAGGGCGCCGAACAGTTTCGTGCCTTCGTACGGCGGGTGGAGCGCCGAGCCACGCGCGAAGGCGTGGCCGACGCCGTCGCGGGCGGCTTCATCGAACTCTCCCCGCCGCCGCTCAAGGACGCCGTGGCCGGGCTGGTCGATGC
This sequence comes from Actinospica robiniae DSM 44927, assembly GCF_000504285.1. Classification (NCBI taxonomy): domain Bacteria; kingdom Bacillati; phylum Actinomycetota; class Actinomycetes; order Catenulisporales; family Actinospicaceae; genus Actinospica; species Actinospica robiniae. Next base: position 8,024,325 of record NZ_KI632511.1, read on the forward strand.
CGGGCACCGCAACCTGACGGCCGTCCCGCTGATCCTGCTCGCCGCCGGACACGCCAAGGGCGACATCCCGGCCGCGCTCGCCCGCGAACGCGAGCGTCACCCCGGCCTGCGCACCCGGCTGGGCCGACCGCTCGGTCCGCACCCGGTCATCCTCGACCTGCTGCGAGACCGACTCGAAGAGCACGCCACCGACGAGAGCCCCGACGCCGTGCTGCTCGTCGGCCGCGGCACGACCGACCCGGACGCGAACGCCGACCTGTACCGGGCCGCCCGGCTGCTGTGGGAGACCACGCGGCACCTCGGCGTGCGCGAGGTCGAGCCCGCCTTCGTGTCGCTGGCGGAACCCTCCGTCGCCCAGGGGCTGGACCGGCTGCGCGCGCTCGGGGCCAGACGCGTCGTCGCACTGCCGTTCTTCCTCTTCCCCGGCGTCCTGCCGACCCGCATCCACGCCCAGACGCGCGAGTGGGCCGACCGGCACGAGGACACGGCCGTGACGGTCGCCGACGTCATCGGGGACTGCGACGCCCTGGTCGGCCTGGTGCTCGAGCGCTATCTCGAGGCGGACGGCCGCGGTCCGGCCGCGCCCGGGATGAACTGCGACGCCTGCGTCTACCGGATCGCGCTGCCCGGCTTCGAGGCGAGGGTCGGCCAGCCGCAGCATCCGCACGACCACCCCGACGACCCGGCCCACGCGCACGGCCGCCACGACCACCCGCTCCACCACGCGCACCAGGCCGCGCCCGGCTCCGCCCGGTTGGCGCGGCATGCGGCGGAATCGCCGGTTTCCGGCCCGGAGGGAGCACAACCGACGGTCGTGGGAGGATCGGACCGCTATGGGTACGCACGAGAACGGCCCGCCGCGCCGTGAGCCGTCGGGCGCCGCGAAGCCGCGGGTGACGGTCACCGTCATCGGCTTCGACGGCTCCCCGCCCGGCCCCGCCGCCCGCCGCGCCCTCGCCGCGGCCACCCTCGTGGTCGGCAACATCCGCCACCTCGACGCGCTCCCGGTGCCCGAGACCGCGCGGCGGATCTACATGGGCGGGCTCGGTCCGGCGCTGACCCGGCTGGCCCTGCACGACGGGCCGGCCGTGGTGGTCGCCTCCGGCGACCCGGGATACTTCGGCGTGGTCCGCGCCCTGCGCGACCAGGGGCTGCGGGTGCGCACCGTCCCCGCCGTCTCCTCCATCGCCAGCGCGTTCGGCCGGATCGGCCTGGCCTGGGAGGACGCCCTGGTCGTGGCGGTCGATCCGCCCGCCGACGGCAGCGACGGCTCCTCCCGCGAGCCCGGCAAGGTGCGTACCGGCGGACGCGCGGCCAAGGACGGCGGGTTCAGCGCCGGCCACGGCGCCAGCCTGCGCGCGGCGGCCAACCTGTGCCGCGCCTACCCGAAGGTGGCCGTGCTCACCGGCGAGGGCGCGGGGCCGCGGGAGCTGGCCGCGGAGCTGCTCGGCCCGGACAAGTCCGGACCGGCGCGCACGCTCGTGGTCGCGCAACGGCTCGGCGAGCCCGAGGAGTCGGTGGAGTGGCTCAGCCTGGACGAGGCGGCCGACCGGCACATCTGGGGCGACCCGTGCGTGGTGCTGTGCCTGGACGAGGCGCAGGTGCTCGCCCCCGGCGCGCTCGGCGGGCTGCCGGTGCCGCTGGCCGGCTGGGCCGGCCCGGCCGGCGGCTGGGCCTCGCCCGACAACGCCTTCGTCTACCGCTCCGGCCGGGTGCTCGCGGCCGAGGCGCGCGCCCTGGTGCTCGCCCGGCTCGCCCCGCGCCCCGGCACCCTGGTGTGGGACCTGGGCGCCGGCTCGGGCTCCGTGGGCATCGAGTGCGCCCGGCTCGGCGCGGCCGTGATCGCGGTCGAGCGCGACCCGGACTCGTGCGAGCGGATCGACCTCAACGCGACGATGCATCAGGTCCGGATCCGGGTGGTGCGCGGCCAGGCGCCGGAGGCGCTGCTCGACCTGCCGCAGCCGGACGGGGTCTTCCTCGGCGGCGGCGGCGCGGACGTCGCCCGGGCCGCGGTCGGCCGCGACCCGCGGATCGTGGTCGCCGCGATGACCGCGATCGACCGCGTCGCCGAGATCAAGACCGCGCTGCGCGGCGAAGGCGGCCCCGGCAAGTCCCGCCGCCGCGTCGACGGCGCCCTGATCCAGTCCTCCCGCCTGGTCTCCCTCCCCGGCGACGCCCACCGCTTCGCCGCGCAGGACCCGGTCTTCGTGCTCTGGAGCGAGCGCGCGTAGCCATCGGCGGCAGGCGTCTGACCGCCCGTCAGCCGACGGTCCCACGAGGAATCAGTCGTCTTCGCCGCCTCCGCTCCGTGGCGCGGCGTAGGGGCGCGGAATCGAGCAGAGCGCGTCTGGGCGCCACGTCCATCGGAAGGGTGGCGTGCGTCACTCGCTCGGCCTGTTGACGGCTTTCCGGCGCCTGCGCAGGGGCTGGCGCCGGGCCTGCGCGCGCCCCGGCGGGAGCGCCGTCGCGATGACGGGGGGTCCGGGTTCCCGGTAGGGTACGTGATCGCCCCGCCGCCGCTGGCGGGGGATCCGTCAGTCCGCACGGGTCGTTCGGGGGGCAAGGCACACGCGCTCACCGAGAGCGCGGTTCGACCGTGGACAGGGAACGAGGAGGCACGATGACCGGCACCGACGAGTTCGGCCGCGAGCTGGACGCGCAGGGGTACGAGCGCGCCGCCGGCGGCGAGAACGTGGTCAGGCCGGAGCGTGCCGCAGCCCCCGGGCCGCGGGCGCCGCAGCCCGCCGTGCCGAGCCCGCTGCCCCCGTCCCCGCGGCTGCCCTCGGCGAGTGACGCGCCCTGGGTCGCTGGCGGCTCCATCGGCTACGCGGAGGCCGTGTTCGGGCAGAACGCGCCGCTGGCCGCCCGGCCCGGCCCGGGCGGGGCGCACCCGGCCGGCCACGACGCGCCGACCACCGAGTTCTTCCCCGGCGCCATCTTCGACGCGGGCGAGCCGGAGGACTACCAGGTCCCGCCGCCGGCCGCGTCCTACCCGCAGGCCCCGGTCCCGCCCGTGATGAATCAGGGCCCGTCGATGCCGCTGGGCCAGCCCGGCGGGCAGAGCCACTCGGTGCCGTTCGCCGCGCCGATGCCGCCGCAGGACCCTGAGCTGCCCGAGCCGCAGGGCTACGAGCCCGGCTACGACCCGCTGGCCGGCTCGCTCGGCGGGTCATCCGGTTCCTGGTCGGCCGCGCCGCCGCGGGCGGCCCAGGCGGGCCTCGGCTCCTCCGGCGCGCACGACGTGGCCGCCCGCCCGGCCGTGCCCGCGCAGCCGATGCCCGGACCCGAGCCGCTGCCCGGCCGCGGCGCCGGGCGGGAGAGCATGGCGCCCCCGCGGCGCCGGGTCTCCCCGCCGCCGCAGCCGCAGCCGGGCCAGCCCGCCCCGGCGCATCCGCAGGTCCCGCAGCAGCCCCAGCCCGAGCCGCCGGCCCCGGTGCCGGCCCGGCCGCGCCCGGCCGCGGCGGTGCCCGCGCCGCGCCTGCCCGAGCACTCCTCGCAGGACCTGCCGGTGCTGCCGCCGGTCGCCCCGCTCGTGCCGACGGCCGCGGCCGCCCCGGCCGCCCCGCCGGCGGTCGAGGAGGCGTCGCAGGACGCTGACGAGATGGTGGTGCCCTGGCAGGCGGTCGCCCCGGCCGCGGGGCCGGGCTTCCCCGGCCAGGCCGGCCCGCGCGGCACCGGCACCCGCCGCCGCCCGGCCGCCGACCCGGCCCAGGCCGCGGTGCCGGAGCCGCTCGCGGCGCCGCAGCCGGTGCTGCTCGACCCCGAGCCGGAGGACGAGGAGGACTACGCCGAGGCGGCGTACCAGGACCCGGGCTACGACGAGGCGCCGTACCGGGACGAGCCGGACGACGCAGAGTACGACGACGTCCCCGCGCCGCCGCGGCAGCAGGTTCCGCCGCAGCCGCCGCAGGCCGTGCAGCCGCCCGCGCCCCAGCCGCCGGCACCCGTGCAGCCGCCGGCACCCGTGCAGCCGCCGGCACCCGTGCAGCCGCCGGCCCCGCAGCCGCAGGTTCCGCAGCAGCAGCCCGAGCCCCAGCCCGAGCCGCCCGCTCCGGCCCCGGCTCCGGTGCGCACCCGTCCCGCCGCCAAGCAGGCCGCCGCGCGTCCGGCGGCCCCGCAGCCGCAGCCGCAGCCCGCGCCGGTGCCCGCGCAGCCGCCGGCCCCGCCGCAGCCGCAGCCGCCCGCCACCGTCCCGCAGGCGGTGCGCACGCCGCAGCCCGCCGCCCCGTCCGTGGCCGCCCGCGCGCCGCAGCCGGCCGGGCGCCGCCCGGCCCGGGCCAAGGCCCCGGCCGAGCCGCAGCCGGCGCAGCAGAGCCCTGAGACCGCCCCGGCCGAGGCCCGCGACCGCGCCCCCGGCTACACCGAGGACGCGCTCGAGGCGGTCTACCGGGTCATCCACGAGCGGCGCGACATCCGCAACGACTTCCTGCCGGACGAGGTGCCCACCGAGGTGCTCACCCGGATCCTGGAGGCCGCGCACACCGCCCCCTCGGTCGGCTTCTCCCAGCCCTGGGACTTCCTGGTGCTGCGCGACACCGAGCGCCGCCAGGAGGTGCACGACCTCGCCGCCCGGCAGCGCCGCGCCTACGCCGCCTCGCTGCCCAAGGCCCGGGCCAAGGCGTTCGCCGCGCTCAAGATCGAGGCGATCCTGGACACCCCGGTCAACATCGTCGTGACCTGCGATCCCACCCGGGGCGGGCGGCACACCCTGGGCCGCTACACCCAGCCGATGATGGCGCCGTTCTCCACCTGCCTGGCGGTGGAGAACCTGTGGCTGGCCGCCCGGGCCGAGGGCCTGGGCGTGGGCTGGGTCTCCTTCTTCGACGAGCGCGAGCTCGCCGAGACCCTCGGCCTGCCGCCGCACCTGCAGATCGTGGCGTACCTGTGCGTCGGCTACGTCCGGCGCTTCCCGGGCGAGCCGGAGCTGTCCGGGGCCGGCTGGGCCCGGCGCCGCCCGCTGGCCTGGGCCGTGCACGAGGAGGACTTCGGCCGCCGGGTGCTGCCCGGCGGCGAGCCGGTCTCGCTGCTCGACGCGACCGTGGACGCGGTGCGCGGCCTGGACGAGGACGCCGCCTCGGCCGCCCGGGAGCGGCAGGGCCGGATGACCAAGCCGCCGGGCTCGCTCGGCATGCTCGAGACCGTCGCCGAGCAGCTGGCCGGCCTGAGCGGCCAGTGCCCGCCGCCGATGCCGGAGCCCGCGGCGCTGGCCGTGTTCGCCGCGGACCACGGCGTGCACGCGCAGGGGGTCACCCCGTGGCCGAAGGAGGTCACCGCGCAGATGGTGTCCAACTTCCTGGCCGGCGGCGCGGTGGTCAACGCCTTCGCCAAGCAGGTCGGCGCCGAGGTGTGCGTGGTCGACGTGGGCGTGGCCGCGCACCTGGGCGACGCCGCGGGCCTGGTGCCGCGCAAGATCCGGATGGGCACCGACGACATGACCCAGGGCCCCGCGATGTCGCGCGAGGAGGCGCTGGACGCGATCGAGGCCGGCATCGAGACCGCGCGCGACCTGGTGGCCGCGGGCAACCGCTGCCTGCTGACCGGGGACATGGGCATCGCCAACACCACCGCCTCGGCCGCCCTGATCGCCGCGTTCACCGGCGCCTCGCCGGCCCAGGTGACCGGCTACGGCACCGGCATCGACGAGCAGACCTACGCGCACAAGGTGGAGATCGTGCGCCGGGCGCTGCAGCTGCACCGCCCGGACCCGCAGGACCCGATCGGCGTGCTGGCCGCGTTCGGCGGGCTCGAGCACGCGGCACTGGCCGGGTTCATCCTGGGCGGCGCGGCGCTGCGGGTCCCGATCATCCTGGACGGGGTGATCGCGGGCGCGGCGGCGCTGGTGGCGCAGGCGATCGCGCCGGAGTCGACGGCGGCCTGCGTGGCCGGCCACCGCTCGGCCGAGCCGGGGCACGCGCTGGCGCTGGAGGCGCTCGGCATCCACCCGCTGATCGACCTCGAGCTGCGGCTCGGCGAGGGCTCCGGCGCGGTGCTGGCGCTGCCGCTGGTGGCCGCGGCCGTCCGGGCGCTGCGCGAGGTGGCCACCTTCGACGCGGCCGGCGTGGCCGACGCGAGCGCGTCCGCGGTGGCGCCGACGGAGCGGGACCGCCACTAGCGCGCGCCGCCGACATCCGGCTGTAACCGGCGGTGAGTACGCTCGTGGTGTCATCCTGAGGGAAGGGACCGAAAGCCAGTGACCACGCCTGACACCCCGTCCGAGGCTCCTGCCGGCGAGATCTACCCGCTCGGGCTGCGCCTGTCCGGCCGCCGGGTGGTGGTGGTCGGCGGCGGCCGGGTGGCCGCCCGCCGGATCGCCGGGCTGCTGCGGGCCGGCGCGCGGGTGCGTGTGGTGTCGCCCGAGGTCACCGCGGCGGTCGAGGGCTACGCGGCGGACGGCCACGTGGAGTGGGAGGCGCGGGCCTACCGGCCGGGCGACCTGGCCGAGGCCTGGTACGCGGTGGCCGCCACCGACGTGCCGGAGGTCAACGCCGCGGTCGTCGCGGAGGCCGAGCAGGCGCGGGTGTTCTGCTCCTGCGCGAGCGACGCGCAGGCCTCCACCGCCTGGACCCCGGCCTCGGGCGAGCACGGTGGCGTCATCGTGTCCGTACTCAGCTCCGGCCGCGCCGGGGCCGATCCGCGCCGCACCGCCGTCCTGCGCGACGCGGTGCTGGAGTCGCTGCGCGAGGGCGTGCTGAGTGCGCCCCGCTTCCGGGACCGGGCCGCGGGCGTCGCCCTGGTCGGCGGCGGCCCGGGCGATCCCGACCTGATCACGGTGCGCGGGCGGCGGCTGCTGGCCGAGGCCGACGTGGTGGTGGCCGACCGGCTCGCCCCGCTCGGCCTGTTGGACGAGCTGCCCGCGGACGTCGAGATCGTGGACGCGTCGAAGATCCCTTACGGCCGGGCGATGGCCCAGGAGGAGATCAACCGGATCCTCATCGAGCGGGCCGAGGCCGGGAAGTTCGTGGTGCGGCTCAAGGGCGGCGACCCGTACGTGTTCGGCCGCGGGTTCGAGGAGCTCGAGGCCTGCGCCGAGGCCGGCGTGCCGGTGACCGTGGTGCCCGGGCTCAGCAGCTCGGTCGCGGTGCCGTCGCTGGCCGGGATCCCGGTGACCCACCGGGGCGTGGCACACGAGTTCACCGTGGTCTCCGGGCACGTCGCGCCCGGGCACCCGAAGTCGCTGGTGGACTGGACCGCCCTGGCCCGGCTGCGCGGCACCCTGGTGCTGCTGATGGCGGTGGAGCGGATCGGGCCGATCGCCGCGGCGCTGATCGACGGGGGCAAGGACCCTGATACGCCGGTGGCGGTGGTGCAGGACGGCTCGCGCCCGGGCGAGCGCCGGCTGCGCACGGTGCTGGGCGAGGTGGCCGAGCGGGTGGCGGCCGAGCGCATCGCCCCGCCCGCCATCGTGGTGGTCGGCGAGGTCGCAGGGTTCTGAGCCGCTGCCCGGCGCACCCCGGCGGACCGGGCCGCGCCGGATCGATCAGGGGTGGGCGGAAACGGGCCGGAAACAACTGCGCCCCCTACTCCGGATCCGGTTAACGAAAACTTTGCATCGGCACCTACCCGGCGCCCGCGCGCGGCCTCGCGGCGCGCAGTCCCAGCTCACTGACACACGCGGCCCCGTTTTCGTGGCAAGAACCCTGATACGCAGGACTGGACCGGCGGTGACAACCGCCCGCCTGATTCGATACTGTTCCCCACGTTCCAGATCCAAGGTCCGCGGCGCGGGCCGCAGGCGTGTCAGCGTTTGAGGGTGGAGGCGTTCAGTGGCCGTGCGCGCGGAGGGCGGAGCGGGTCGGGCCCACCGGACGGGCGTCGACCGCCTTGAGGCCGTCCCATTCCGGCGCAAGCTCGACATCCTGGTGGCCGCGCCGCTCGCCGGCGTGCTGCTGGCGCTGATCCCGCTGTCCTGGACCAGGTTCGACTCCGCGCGCGCCTGGAGCGCCGCGGCCGCGTCGATGACCCGTGCCGAGCAGATCAGCATTCTGATCAATGCGCTGGAGACCGAGCAGACCATCGCGCTGGGCCTGCAGGGGATGAGCGCCGTGCCCGGCTCGGCCACCTCCGAGGCGATCGCGCTCACCCAGCTGCGCACCGCCGCGGCGCAGACCGACCAGGCGGCCGCGACCCTGACCGACGAGGTCGGCCAGGACCCGGGCTCCTCGCTCGGCCAGGCCATGTCCGAGGAGAGGTGGCTGGCCACCCTCTCCAACGGCGCCCGCGCCCTGGCCTCGGACCCCAAGGTGGCCAACAGCAGCCTGGTGCAGACCGCGTACTCCACCACGATCAGCGACCTCTACAGCGCGATCAACATGGACGCGCTCGCCGCCAACGGCGGCACCGCCGCGTTCGACGAGGCCGAGCTCGACTTCCTCTACATGACCGATCTGACCGAGCACGACCGGGAGATCGGCCTGCTGGCCATGACCAACTACGCCGACCAGGACCAGCTGAGCGGCTACATGACCGACCCGACCGGCAACGGCACCGACGCCGCCTCGCTGGACTGGGCCGACCTGAGCGTGGTCGAGCGCGAATACGGCGTGAGCCAGAACGAGGCCGCCCGGTTCCAGTCGCTCGCCTCCGGCCCCGACGGCCTGCAGTACGACGAGATCGTCGGCGACAGCGACGCGCGCTACATCGACGGCGTCCAGCAGGACATGGAGAGCCTGCTCCCGCACGCCGACCCGGGCTTCAACGTGGACCAGGTGCTGCTGCAGGACCAGTTCGGCGGCGGCGAAGGCCTCGGCCTGTGGCAGGCCTCGGTGGCCGTGGCCCGGGACCGCGCCCAGATGGAGGCGCAGGTCTCCTCGGACGTGGTGGCCACGGCCCGGAACCAGGCGCGGCTGCAGGCCTGGTTCGCGGCCGGCCTGGTGGCCGCGGCCGTCGCGTTGCTGCTGCTGCTGATCGTGCTCGAGATCAGGGTCCGCCGTTCCCTCGTGCGCCCGATGCTCCGGCTCACCCGGGCCGCCCGGCAGATCGCCGACGTCACCCGGGCCGACCTGGAACGGGTCGCGGACGAGGACGACGGCGCGGATCCCGGCGCGGCCCCGGTGTTCGAGACCGTGCCCGCGCTCAGCCGGGACGAGCTGGGCGACCTGGCCGAGGCGTTCAACCGGGTGCAGGACACCGCCTCGCGGGTGCTGGAACGGCAGATGGCGGTGCGGCGCAACACCGCCGAGATGTTCGGCAACGTCGGCCGGCGCATCCACAACCTGACCGGCCGTCAGCTGGCCCTGATCGACGCGGCCGAGCGCGAGGAGACCGACCCCTCGGTGCTCGAGCGGCTCTACCGGATCGACCACATCGCGGTGCGCCTGCAGCGCGGCGCGGACAGCCTGATGCTGCTGTCCAACGAGACCGAGCCCACCCTCGCCGACGCCCCGCTGCGGCTGACCGACGTGGTGCGCAGCGCGGTCGGCCGGGTCGAGGGCTACCAGCGGGTGGTCCTGTCGGCCGAGGGCGACGTGACCGTCTCCCCGGCCGCGGTGGGCGACCTGACCCTGATCGTGGCCGAGCTGGTGGAGAACGCGGTCTCCTTCTCCCCGGCCACCTCCTCCGTGGACATCGCGGTGCGGCCGGTCGGCTCCACCGCGGTGGTCGAGATCATCGACCACGGCGTGGGCATGACCGCGGCCCGGCTGGCCGAGGAGAACGCCCGGCTGGTCCGGCGCGAACGCCTCGACCTGGCCCCCAGCAAGGTGCTCGGCCTGTTCGTGGTCGGCCGCCTGGCCCGCCGCTCCGGCATCGGGGTGCGGCTGAGCGCGACCGCGGGCGGCGGGGTCACCGTGCGCCTGGACATCAGCCCGGACCTGCTCGCCTTCGACAGCCCGGAGCCGCCGCTGCGCCGGCGCGGCCCGTCCCGGGGCGCCCCGGTGCTCCCGGTGCTGCCGGAGCAGCGCGCCACCCTGGAGCAGGGCTCCGCCGTGGCGCTGCAGGAGCCGCGGCCGACCGGTCCGGAGCCGCGGACCGAGGAGCCGATCGCCGAGCCGGACGCGCTGCCGGTGCGCCGGCCGCGCGCGGGCCGCGCCGCCGCCCCCGGCGCCCCGGCCGGCGCTCCCGCGCCCGCCCCGGCCCGGGTGCCCGCCTTGGCCGAGGGCTCAGCGCCCGACGCCGTCCTGACCGCGTTGCCCCGCCGCACCCGCGCGAACGCCGCGCTGCGCGACGAGCCCGCACCCTCCGCCCCGGCCGCCCTGGCCCCCGCGCACGTACTCGACGCCGAAGCCGCCCGCGCGGCCGTGGAGGAGTTCGAAGCCGGGGTCGAGGAGGCCCTGCGCGTGTCGGCGCAGAACCTCTCCCCGCTCCGCGCCAGTGACGAACCGGAAGGATTACGGCCGTGATGAGCCCCAGTCAGACGCCCGAAGCCAGCACCGACCTGCGTACCGCCGCGGCCGACTTCACCTGGATGGTCAGCCGGTTCGCGGCCGAGACGGCCGGGGTCGCGGATGCGATCGCGGTCTCCTCCGACGGCCTGCTGATCGCGGTCTCGCGGCCGGAGGACCGGGCCTCGTCGGAGCGGCTGGCCGCGATCGTCTCCGGGCTGACCAGCCTGGCCGGCGGCGCCGCCGGCCACTACGGGCTGGGCCAGCTGCGCAAGGTCATCATCGACATGGAGGACGGGCACCTGCTGGTGTCCACCATCGGCAGCGGCTGCGTGCTCGGGGTGGTCACCGCGAAGGACGCGAAGCTGGGCAACGTCGCCTACGAGATGACGCTGTTCGGCAACCGGGTCGGCACGGTGCTCAGCCCGCAGCTGATCATGGAGTTGAAGAACTCGGTGACCGCCGCCGGAGTGACCACATGAGCGCCCCTGCGGGGGACGACAACAACAACGGCGCGCGCGGGGGCGCGCGTCCCGCTACCGGGCCCGCGGGGGCGGCGCCCGGAGCGGTCAGGCCGTTCCTGCTGACCGAGGGCCGGGTTGTGGCCGCGGGGGCGGAATTGCCGATGGAGACCCAGGTGGTGGCCACCACCGAGGGCCTGCACCAACTGGGAGCCCTGGCCTTCGAACGCCGCGCCATCGTCGAGGCCTGTGGTACGCCGCTGTCCCTGGCCGAGCTCGCGGTGCGCCTGGGCCTGCACCTGAACGTGGTCCGAGTACTCGCGGGGGACCTGAGGGCCGGGCGGTTCCTCGCGGTGCACGAGCCGCAGGCCGCCCTCAACACCGACGTCGACGTCCTGCGAAGGGTCATCAATGGACTACGAGCCATACCCACCGGCGCCGGCCGCGCCTGAGGCCGGTACCCGCGCCGGCGCTGCGAACTACACCCACCCCGCCCGCAGCCTTCCCGAGCTAGCATAGGTTCGCCCATGGACTTCCAAGCAGGCCCGCGCGCGCAGGCGGACGCCGCGCCCGCCCCGATGCCGGTCAAGATGGTCATCGCCGGCGGCTTCGGCGTCGGCAAGACCACCGCCGTCGCCTCGGTCTCCGACGTGCCCCCGCTGACCACCGAGGCCGCCATCACCGAGGTGGCCGCCGGGGTCGACGACCTGTCGATGACTCCGCACAAGACCACCACCACCGTCGCCATGGACTTCGGCTCGGTGATGCTCGACCCGACCCTCAAGCTGTATCTGTTCGGCACGCCCGGCCAGGACCGCTTCGGCTTCATGTGGGATGACGTGACCGAGGGCGCGCTGGGCGCGCTCGTGGTCGTGGACAGCCGCAGACTCGAGGACTGCTTCCCGGCGGTGGACTACTTCGAGCGGCGCACCATGCCGTTCGCGGTGGCGGTCAACCGCTTCGCGGGCGCGGCCTCGCACCCGCTGGACGCGGTGCGCGAGGCGCTCGACGTGGAGCCGGGCGTGCCGGTGATCGAGTTCGACGCGCGCGATCCGGACTCGGTCCGCGACAGCCTCATCATCGTGCTCGAACTCGCTCTGGCCCGGGCCATGGCAGCCGCCTGAGATCCATCCTCCTCGCCCCACCACTCGTCCGGTCACTGGTCGTTCGACCACCCGAAGGGCGCGCCGAAAACGCCGCCGTACGGTGTGATCAGTGCGCCGGACGAGTATCAAGGAGGTATGAGCTTCGAAGCATCGCGCCGCACCCCGTTAGCCCACGCCGAAGTCCTCGGACCCGCTGATCCGGCCGAGACCGCCTGCGTGACGGTGTACCTGCGCCGTCGCACGCCGCTGCCGCCCGCGGGCTCGATCGTGCTCACCCGCGAGGAGCTGCGCGAGGTGCACGGCGCCGACCCGGTCGAGTTCGAGGCCGTGCGCGCACACCTCGAGGCGGCCGGACTGCGCATCGTGCTCGCCGATCCCGGCTCGCGCCGGATCCAGGCCGAGGGCACCGTGGCGCGGCTGTCAGAGGTCTTCGACACCTCGGTGCACCACGCCCGGGTGCGGACCGCGCCGGGCGGGCCGGAGAGCTTCCGCTACCGCACCGGCGCCCTGTCGGTGCCCGAGGCCATCGCGCACGCCACCATCGCGGTCCTCGGCCTCGACACCCGCCCGCAGGCCCGGGCGCACTTCCGGATCCGGCCGCTGGCCGTCGGCGAGAGCGACTCCTACACGCCGCTGCAGGTCGGCTCCGCGTATAAGTTCCCTGAGGGCTACGACGGCTCCGGCCGCACCGTGGCGCTGATCGAGCTCGGCGGCGGGTACGACGACGCCGGACTGGCCCAGTACTTCCGCGGCATCGGCGTGGCCGCGCCGACCGTGACCGCGGTGCCGGTCGACGGCGGCTCGAACGCCCCGACCGGGTCCGCCGACGGCCCGGACGGCGAGGTGCAGCTCGACATCGAGGTGGCCGGCGCGCTCGCCCCCGGCGCCGCGTTCGCGGTGTACTTCGCGCCGAACACGGACCAGGGCTTCGTGGACGCGATCGCCGACGCCGCGCACGCCAACCCGACCCCGACCGCGATCTCGATCAGCTGGGGCGGCCCGGAGGACAGCTGGACCGCGCAGTCCCGCCAGGCCCTCGACGCCGCCTGCGCGGACGCCGTCGCGCTGGGCGTGACGGTGCTGGCCGCCTCCGGCGACAACGGCTCGGCCGACGGCGAGAGCGACGGCAACGCCCACTGCGACTTCCCGGCCTCCAGCCCGCATGTGCTCGCCTGCGGCGGCACCCGGCTGTCGGTGACCTCGGCCGGCGGCTACGGCGGCGAGACGGTGTGGAACGACGCGGCCGACGGGGGCGGGGCCACCGGCGGCGGGGTCAGCGCGTTCTTCCCGGTGCCGGATTGGCAGGCCCAGGCCGGGGTTCCGGGCAACGCCGACACCGGTTCGGCCGGCCGCGGCGTGCCCGACGTGTCCGGCAACGCCGACCCGGAGAGCGGCTACCAGGTCCTGGTGGACGGCCGGCAGATGGTCATCGGCGGCACCAGCGCGGTGGCGCCGCTGTGGGCCGCGCTGGTGGCCCGGATCGCCCAGCGGGCCGGCAGGCAGCTGGGCCTGATGCAGGCCGTGCTCTACAGCGGCGCGGCCGCGGGCGTGGCCCAGGGCGGGTTCCAGGACGTGACCGGCGGGGACAACGGCGGCTACCGGGCCGGGGCCGGCTGGGACGCCTGCACCGGCCTCGGCAGCCCCGACGGGACGGCGCTGGCCGGGCTCTTCGCCGGCGCGGGCGAGCCGCCGACGGTGGAGATCCTCGCGTAGCGGGCGCCGATCCGCGCCGCAGCAGCAGAGCCCTGACGCCTATGGCGTCAGGGCTCTGGTCCGTCCCGGTTCATCCCGCGGCGGTGGCGGCGGCCCGGCCGGCGTGCCGTCGTCCGGCGTGCTCCACCAGCGCGATCAGCACCTCCTTGACCGAGGCCCGCTCCCGCGCGTCGCAGCTGACCACCGGCGTGCCCGAGTCCAGGTCCAGCGCCGTGGCCACGTGTTCGGGCTCGAACCTGCGGGCGCGGTCGAAGTGGTTGACCGCGACCAGGAACGGCACGTCCCGGCGCTCGAAGTAGTCCACCGCCGGGAAGCAGTCGGCCAGCCGGCGGGTGTCCGCCAGCACGATCGCGCCGAGCGCGCCCTGCGCCAGCTCGTCCCACAGGAACCAGAACCGGTCCTGGCCCGGGGTGCCGAACAGGTACAGCGCCAGGTCCTCGCGCAGCGAGATGCGCCCGAAGTCCATCGCGACGGTCGTCGTGCTCTTCGACTCGATCCCCTCGATCCGGTCCACCCCGCGCCCGGCGGTGGTCATCGCCTCCTCCGTGCGCAACGGCCGGATCTCGCTCACCGCGCCCACCAGCGTCGTCTTGCCCACGCCGAAACCCCCGGCCACCAAGATCTTCAGCGCGACGAAGTCCGCGCGGTCAGAGCGCGCGTAGTCCATCGATCACCTCCTGCAGCAGTCGCTCGTCCGGCAGCGCCGTCGGGCGCACCGGCCTGGTCACCCGGATGTGGCCGTAGTCGAGCAGGTCGGTCAGGATCACCCGGGTCACCCCGAGCGGCAGGTCGAGATCCGCGGCCAGGTCCGCGACCGAGCGCGGCCGGATCCGGCAGAGCGTGAGCACCGCGGCCTGCTCGGGGCTGAGCATCGGGTCGCGGGCCGGGTCGTTCTCGGCCGTGACCAGGGAGAGCAGGTCCAGCAGCACCGGGGAGGGCCGGGCCCGGCCCCGGGTCAGGGCGTAGAGCCGCACCAGCGGCCCGGCCTGCTCGTCGTACCAGGAGGGGCGGTCGCTCGTCACGGGGCCGACGTCCGTCCGTCGCGGTCGAAGTCCTCGCGGACCGGGACGAACAGGTGCTCGCCGACCTGCTTGACCAGCCGGGCCATCTCGTAGGCCACCAGCCCGATGTCGCTGGCGGCCTCGGCGAACACGGCCAGGCACGCGCCCGAGCCGGCCGCCACCACGAACAGGAACCCGTCTTCGAACTCGACCATGCTCTGGCGTACCGCGCCCGCCCCGAACTGCCGGGTGGCGCCCTTGGCCAGCGAGTTGAAGCCGCTGGAGACCGCGGCCAGGTGCTCCCGGTCCTCCCGGCTCAGCCCGCGCGAGGAGGCGATGGCCAGGCCGTCGGTGGACAGGATCACGGCGTGCCGGATGGTCGGGGTGCGTGCCGTCAGCTCGTCGAGCAGCCAGCTGACCTCACTGGTGGTGGTGCCGGTCACCGGTTGTCATCCCCTTTCGTGTCGTGGTCCGCGGCCAGCGCCGGGCCGGGGGCTTCGGGCCCGGGGCCGGTGGGTGCGGCGGCAGGCGGCGGCTGTGCGGGCCCTTCGGCCCGGCCGCGGGTGAATCCGTGCTGGAAGGCGGCCATGGTGGCCCGGTTCTGGTCCGGATCGGGGCCCTGTGGTGCTCGTGCGGCCGGCTCGGCGGGCTCGTCCCGCTCCGGCTCGCGCCGCAGCTGCGGGGCCAGGCTCGCCTGCCGCACCCGGCGCGGCAGCCCGTCCGGGCCGACGGCGGAGTGCGGGGGCGCGGCGCCGTCGGCGTCCGGGGAGAGCGGGATCAGCAGGTCGAAGGAGGTGACCGCCTCCCGCGCCGCGGGCGCGGGATGCCCGTTGGCGCGCGGCACCCGGGCCCGCGAGCCCGGGCCGGCCGGCTCCTCGCGGGTCTGCGGCCCGCGCCGCTGCTGGCGGCCGAGCCCGAACTCGAGCTCGAGGTCGAGATCGAGGTCGTCGAACCCGGGGGCGACGCGCTCGGGCTCCGCCACGCGGACGGGCTCCGGGGCCGGCTGCGGCGCGGCGGGACGCGGCTCGGCGTCCGCGGGCTCCGCGTCCCCGTCCGCGGCCCCCGGCGGCTGCATCACCGAGCTCGGGATCAGCACCACGGCCGTGATCCCGCCGTACGCCGACGGGCACAGGCTCACCCGGATCTCGTGCCGGCGGGCCAGCCGGGAGACCACGAACAGGCCGAGCCGGTCGCTGTCGAACAGGTCGTCGCCGCTGGACTCGCCGATCCGCCGGTTCGCCTCGCGCAGCGCCTCCGGGCTCATGCCCAGGCCGCGGTCCTCGATCTCGATCGCGAAGCCGGAGCCGACCGGCTCGCCGCCGACCACCACCCGGGTGTGCGGCGGAGAGAACGAGGTGGCGTTCTCCACCAGCTCGGCCAGCAGGTGGGTCAGGTCCGCGACCACCGGCCCGACCACCCGGGCCGGCGGCATCCGGCGCACCTCCACCCGCGGGTAGTCCTCCGCCTCGGCCGCGGCCGCGCGCACCACGTCGGTCAGCTCCACCGGGTGGCGCCAGGCCCGGCCCGGGGTCGCGCCGGACAGGATGATCAGGCCCTCGGCGTGCCGGCGCATCCGGGTGGCCAGGTGGTCGAGCCGGAACAGGTCCTCGAGGTGGTCCGGCTCCTCGATCCGCCGCTCCATCGCGTCCAGCAGCGCCAGCTGACGGTGCACCAGCACCTGGCTGCGCCGGGCCAGGTTGAGGAAGACCCCGGACACCCCGGAGACCACCTCGGCCCGCTCCACCGCAGCCCGGATCGCCGCGTGCGCGGCCACCGCGAGCGCGTCGGCCACCTGCCCGAGCTCGCCCGCGTCCGGGTCCAACGGCGGGGCCGGCCGCGGCGGGGTGACCACCTGCCCGGCCCGCAGCCGCGCCATGGTCTCCGGCAGCCGCCGCCCGGCCAGGTCGAGCGCGAAGTCGCGCAGCCCGTCCAGGTCGGTGACCAGCCGCCGGCCGATGCCGACCGAGATCACCAGGCTGACCACCAGCGCGACCAGACCGAGCATGACGCCGAGCCCTGAGCCGGTGGTCAGCAGCCGGCGGTACGGGTCGACCGGCGCGGGCATGGCCGCCGCGCGCTCGGTCTGGTCCAGCGCGTCCCGCACGGTCGGCGCCGACCCGGCCCACCCGCTGCGGACGGCCGGGCCGATCGCGCCCGCGCCGGGACCGGCCGCGAGCACCTCGTCCTGAACGCTCGTCAGCTCCTCGCCGGCCGCGTTCGAGGTCGGATCCGCCACGTCGATCGTCGCCTTGCCGAGGGCAGCCCGCTCCTCGTAGACCGCGCCGACGAACTGGCGGTAGAGCGCGGGACTGAGCGTGTTCGCCGCGTACGCCCCGGCCAGCGCCGAGTCCTGCAGCGCGAGCTGTTCGCGCGCCTCGGCCAGGGCGAGTGCGGCGCTCGCCGTCGCGGGCGCGCCCGGAGCCGAGGCCAGCGCGGACTGCACCGCGAACGAGTCCTGCACGACCTCGGCGTAGGCCTGATCGGCCCCGGCGGCCGAGATCGCGTGCCCGATCACCGCGGTGCGCACGGCGGTGAGCGCCGCGAACGACTTGGTGACCATGGCCAGACGGGCCGTCAGGTCGGGCGAGACGGCAGCGGCCGCCGCAGACGACTGCTCGGCGCCGAGGGTGAAGGCGCTCGCGGCGTTCCGGGTGGCCGCGCCGCGCTGCTCGAACGAGCCGGGATCCGCGGCGTCGTCCGCGAGGTACGCGTCGGCGGCGGAGCGCTCCTGGTCGAGCGCCAGCACGGCCTGGTCCAGCGGCGTGGACACGCTCTGGTCGAGCACGCGCAGCTCGGCCTGGGTGTAGGCCGCGCTGATCGTGTTGACGGAGGCGATGCCCCACAGCGCGGTGAGCGAGACGACCGGCAGCGCGAGCAGGCACACGATCCGGGCCCGCACGGTGTGCGGCGCGACCCGCATCCCGTGCCAGCCGCGGCCCCGGGCCCGGCCCTGGCCGGAGGGGGAGGCGCCGTCGGCCGGCCGGGCGTGGGCGGCCCGGCGGGCGGCGGGGCGGCGCAGGTCCCCGGCGGCGGTGGTCGGGGCGCTCATCGGCGGCCCGACCCGTCGGCCGCGGCGCGCACGGGGACCGGGGCGGGTTCGGCCGCCTCCGGCCGGACCGGGCGCCGGCCGGTGTCGGAGAGCCCGACGTAGGCGGCCGTCAGGAACAGGTACGAGCCGAGGCCGACGGTGAGCGGGAAGATGAAGTCCATCGCGGTGGCGCCCGACGGCGGTGGCGCGCCCGGTACGACGTGCACCTGCACCGCCGCCATCCCGGTGTAGTGCATGGCGCTGACCGCGATGCCCATCACCAGGCTGGCGGCGAGCGAGGTGAGCGGGTTGCGGACGGTCAGCGAGGCCCAGAGCGCCGCGGTGGCGGCCACGGTCGCGATCGCCACCGAGCCGCCCACCTCCCAGGGCGCGTAGGAGACGGACCCGTCCATGTGCACCGCGCCCATGCCCAGGTAGTGCATCGCGGCCACCCCGACCCCGGTGGCCAGGCCGCCGGCCGCCAGCGAGAGCGGCCGCCCCTGGCCGCGGGTGACCAGCAGCACGCCCAGGCCCACCACCACGATCGCCACCAGCAGGCTGGCCAGGGTGAGCAGGACGTCGTAGCGGATCTCGGTGCCGGCCACGGTGAAGCCGAGCATCGCCACGAAGTGCATGGTCCAGATGCCGGTGCCGATCGCCACCGCCGCGCTGACCAGCCAGTTGCGGCGGGAGCGCGAGCTGTTCGCGTGCACGGCCCGGACCGTGGCCCGCAGTCCCAGCGCACCTCCGACACAGGCCATCAGATAGGACAACACCGGGGTCAGCCAGCCGAACCCGGTCTCGCTGACCGTCCCCATCGAGCCCATTGGCTACCCTTCGTGGTCATTTCGTTATCCGTGGCAGACCCCGACCATGCCATGGCGCGGGCCGCGCCGAGGGAGTTTTCCCAGAACTTTCCGGCATCTTGGGTCCCGCGCGCGCCTGGCGCGAAGCGGGCGTATACCTACCCTGAGCCACCGGGAAATGACGTACCGTGAGGCAGCGGCGGCGCGCGGCGCCCCGGCGCGGCGCCCGGGAGCGCGCTCCGGCGGCGGACGGTGCCGGCGTGGGTTTCCGACGTGTCGTCGGATCCCTGCGCCGTGCGCGCGTCCGGGGGAGGGACGGGCCGGACGCGACGCGCGGGCACGGCGCGCTACCCGCGGGCCGGGCGCGACGCACGGGTCTCAGGTGCCCCCCGCGCGCTCTCGTGCGCCCGCGTGCGCCGGAGCCGATCCGGCGTCAGGCGCGGCTCGGTGTCAGTGCAGGCCCTGGGCCAGCGGCAGCGTGCGGGCCAGCGCCAGGTGGTGCCGGCGGTCGCAGAATTCGATCACCGCGCCGCCGCTCTCCGCGGCCGCGTGCGCGCCGATCCGGGCCAGCTCCAGCTCGTGCGGGTCGTGCGCGGAGACGGTGACGAACCCGGCCGCGGCCACCTCGCCGTCCCGCCCGGTCGGCCCGAGCAGCACCGAGGCGGCCCCGCTCACCCCGGACGGCAGGAACCCGGCCGGCGCGGCCAGGTCGACGGCGCCGCCGAGCGTGCGCGGCCACTGCTTGACCCAGGCGGTCGCGTGCCACCAGGTCGCCGCGCGCGGCCCGGCCGAGCCGGTCAGCGCGCACCCGCGCGGGGCCCGGGCGTCGATCTCCTCCGGCTGCCAGACCGTCTCGGCGTGCCGCGGTCCGGCCAGCGGCCCGCGCCCGGGCAGCAGCAGCGAGCCGAGCAGGCCGGTGGCCGCGGCCCGGTCCAGCGGCACCAGCGGGCCGAGCCGGCCGCCGGTGGCGTCGTCCCGGCTCAGCTGGGTGTAGACGTTCTGCGCGGCGCGGGTGGCCACCTGGGCCAGCCCCCGCTCGCCCTGGCACAGCTTGGCCGCGCGGCCGAGCAGCGCCGGGTGGTAGTGCAGCGCCAGCACCGCGTACGCCCGGGTACGCCCGACCGGTCCCGGCACCTGGTAGAGCAGCTGGATCCGGCGCACCGTGCCCGCCGCCGGCGGCACCCGCAGGCACTCGCCGAGCCGGGCCGCGAGGTCGCGCGTGTCGGTGCCGTGCAGCACGCTGGTGGCGATCTCGGCCACCGCGATCAGGTCGGTCCCGTGCGCCCCGGCGTGCAGCAGCAGGGCCGGCTCGAGCGCGCCCGGCGAACTCGGCAGCCAGTGCATCCCGCCCAGCCCGAACGGCTCCGGCCGACGCGCCGTCAGACCCGGCAGCCGCCGCAGCGACCGCCGCGTGCCGCGCACCCGGACCTTGCCCAGCAGGCCCGCCGCCGGATCGACCGCCCCGGGCGGCGGCTGCCCGGGCGCTGCGGAGCCGCGGACGGGGGCGGGGACGGCGGCAGGCGGACGCGCCGCCTGTCCCCGGGTCTGCTGCTGGTGCGTGGCCACGTTCGCAGTGTCGCACAGGTCTGGCATCGGCTGACCGTCCGCCGCCGAACCGGGGCGAATGTCACGTTCCCGCGGGCCGCCGGCTTGCCGTCCGCGGCCCCCGCGCATCCGGTTCGCCCGGTTCGTCCGGCCCGCTTTCGCAGGGATCGAACGCAAGCCGCCCGCGTTCTTGCGGAAACTTTCCGCAAGACTATGGACGGCTTGCGCGCACGACTGCTACGTTCCTGCCTCGTGGCCCGAGAAGGGCCGGACGGGACGTCAGATGCGTTCCGTGACCAGGTGTACTTTCCGTGGAGAAGGAGCTCGTGTGATGCGACGGAGCATCCCGGTGGTTCTGGCATCGATACTCGCGGCCTCGACGCTCGCCGGGTGCAGTAGTAGCGGCTCGTCCGCCCCGGCGTCGTCCGGTTCGACGAATCCCGCGTCGGTCAAGGGCACGGTCGTGTTCTGGGACACCTCCGACCCGGTGGCCGAGGCCCCCGCCTACAAGACCCTGATCTCGCAGTTCGAGGCGAAGTACCCGAACATCAAGGTCAACTACGTCAGCAAGCCCTTCGCCAGCGCCGAGAACACCTTCAAGACCGCCGCCGCCGGCGGCAGCGGCGCCCCGGACGTCTTCCGCTCCGACATCGGCTGGGTCCCGGCCCTCGCCCAGGCCGGCTACCTGCAGAAGCTCGACGGCACCCCGGCCCTCTCGGACGCCGCCGACTACCTGGCCGGCCCCGCCGCCACCACCAAGTACCAGGGCGCCACCTACGCCGTCCCGCAGGTCACCGACGCGCTCGGCCTGCTCTACAACAAGGCGGCGTTCTCCTCCGCCGGGATCTCCTCCGCCCCCACCACCTGGGCCGAGCTCAAGACCGACGCCCTGGCGATCAAGGCCAAGACCGGCAAGCCCGCGATCTTCCTCGACGACGCCAGCTACTACTTCCTGCCGTTCCTCTACGGCGAGGGCGGCGACATGGTCGACACCTCGGCCAAGAAGGTCACCGTCGACAGCGCCGCCGCGGTCAAGGCCATGGGCATCGTCCAGGACCTGATCTCCTCCGGCGCCGCCGTCACCGACACCTCCTCGAACGCGTACACCAACATGCAGAACGCGTTCAAGAACGGCACCGCGGCCATGGTCATCAACGGCCCCTGGTCCACCGCCGACGACCTGAGCGGCAGCGCCTTCAAGGACAAGACCAACCTCGGCATCGCCCCGGTCCCGGCCGGCTCGGTCAAGGCCGGCACCCCGACCGGCGGCCAGGACCTCGTCGTCTACGCCGGCTCGGCCAACCTCGGCGCGTCCGAGCTGTTCGTCCAGTACATCAACTCGGCCGCCAGCCAGGCGTACGTCGCCGCGCACAACAACACCCTGCCGACGCACCAGGCCGCCTGGTCCGACGCCCAGGTCACCGGCAACCCCGTGCTCACCGCCTTCGAGCCGGTGATCAAGGAGGACGCCCCGCGCCCGTCCATCGCCCAGGGCTCGGACCTGTTCACCCCGTTCGACACCGGCATGCAGCAGATCCTGTCCGGCAAGGCCTCCGCGCAGGCCGGCCTGGACTCGATCGCGCAGAACATGCTCAAGGTGCTCAACAACGGTGTCGACTCCGGCTGGACCGTCGGCTGACGGATGAAGGCTCCCGCCGGGACGGAGCGCGCGCCCACCGCCTGTGGCGCCGCTTCGTCCCGGCGGGCCGATTCCGCCCGCCGCCGACCGCCCAGACCGGGGAAACGGACACGATGATCAGCAGACTGCGACACAGCTACGACCGCTACTGGTACGCCTGGGCGATGGCGCTGCCCGTCACCCTGGTGCTCCTGGTGCTGGTCGGCTACCCCCTGGTAGAGGGGATCTATTACTCGCTCACGAACATCAATGACCTGAACATGGGTCGGACGATCGGGGCGAACCACATCCCGGCCAGCTTCCACGGGGTCGGCCTGCACAACTACTGGTACGTGCTCTCCGGCGGCGACGGGCAGTTCTGGCCCACCTTCGTCTGGACCCTGGAGTGGACCGCCGGCTGCGTGGTGCCGACCGTCGGCATCGGCCTGGGCCTGGCCCAGCTGCTCAACCGCCGGATGCGCGGCCGCGGCGTCTACCGGGTGCTGCTGATCCTGCCGTGGGCGGTGCCCTCGTTCGTCGCCGCGTTCTCCTGGCGCCTCATCCTCAACAGCCCGGACGGCCTGCTCGACTGGGTCCTGGTGCGCCTGCACCTGCCCGCGGTGAACTGGCTCGGCGACGCGACCAGCGCGAAGTTCTCGGTCATCATGGTCAACGTCTGGATCGGCATCCCGTTCATGATGGTCGCCTTCCTCGGCGGCCTGCAGGCGATCCCGGGCGAACTGCTCGAGGCCGCCGAGGTGGACGGCGCCACCCCCTGGCACCGGTTCATCCACGTCACCATGCCGGGCCTGCGCCCGGTCGCCACCACGGTGACCCTGCTCGGCATCATCTGGACCTTCAACCAGTTCGCGATCATCTACCTGGTGACCGCCGGAGGCCCCGGCGGCGCGACGAACATCCTGATCACCCAGGCCTACAACAACGCCTTCAGCCAGACTCGGGACTACGCCGGCGGCTCGACCTACGGCGTGATCATCCTGTCCATGCTGCTGTTGTTCGCCACGTTCTTTCGCCGCACGCTCGGACGCGGCCAGGAGGCCGCCGCATGACCACGAACTCCGCCCGTCCCGGCTACCGCCGCGGCCACCGCTCCCCGGCCGCCTCGGTCGCCCTGCACCTGACGCTGATCGTCGCCAGCCTCATCGCCGCCGTGCCGGTGGCCTGGGTCGTGCTGACCTCGTTCAAGCCCAACTCGACGGCCCTGTCCACCGAGCACCTCGGCAGGCTGAGCCTGCAGAACTACCGCGACGTGATCGGCCAGGGGTTCGGCCACTGGATGCTCAACTCCGCCATCGTCGCCGCGGGCACCATGGTCTTCGGCGTGTTCATCGCCGCGACCGCCGGCTATGCCGTCTCCCGGATGCGCTTCCCCGGCGCGCGCCCGCTGATGTGGCTGTTCCTCCTCGTTCAGATGTTCCCGATGGCGGTCCTGATCGTGCCGCTGTTCGTGCTGCTCAAGGACCTGCACCTGCTCAACAACCTGCTCGGCCTTGTCCCGGTCTACGCCACCACCGCGGTGCCGTTCTGCGCCTGGATGCTCAAGGGCTACTTCGACGGCATCCCCACCGCGATCGACGAGGCCGGCCGGATCGACGGGCTGAGCATGTTCGGCACGTTCTGGCGGCTGATCGTCCCACTGGCCCGGCCCGGGCTCGCGGTGACCGGCTTCTACACCTTCCTCACCTCGTGGGGCGAAGTCGCCTATGCGTCGCAATTCCTGCAAAGTCCGGACAAGTACACTCTTCCAGTGGGCATGCAGACCTTCGTCAACGAGTATGTGGACGAGTGGGGCCCCCTCGCGGCCGGCTCTGTACTGATCATCGTCCCCGCCGCCGCTGTGTTCTTCCTGGTCCAGCGGCACCTGGTGAGCGGCCTGACCGCCGGCGCGGCCAAGAGCTGACCGGCCGGCCCCTCCGCCCCCCACCACCCGAAACCGCCTCGGCTGTACGACGCGCAAGTGAATGAGGATGCACATGACTGTGACCGGTGACACACGCACGGCGCCCGCCGGCGCCGCTCCGTCGTCGACGGTCCCCGGGTCCGCAGCGGCCCCCGCGATCCCCGTGATCCCGGCCCCCGCTCCGGCCTTCCACGGCGAGAACGCCGCGGACCCGCGTCCGGCCTGGTGGCGCGAAGCCGTGATCTACCAGGTCTACGTCCGCTCCTTCGCCGACGGCAACGGCGACGGCGTGGGCGACCTGCTCGGCGTGCGCACCCGGCTCCCGTACCTGCGGGAACTCGGCGTGGACGCCCTGTGGATCACGCCGTTCTACGCGTCCCCGATGGCCGACGGCGGCTACGACGTGACCGAGCACCGCGAGGTCGACCCGCTGTTCGGCACCCTCGGCGACGCCGAGGCGCTGATCCAGGAGGCGCACGCGCTCGGCCTGCGCGTCATCTTCGACCTGGTGCCCAACCACAGCTCGAACCGGCACCGCTGGTTCCTCGAGGCGCTGGCCGCCGGCCCCGCGTCGGCCGCCCGCGGGCGCTACCTGTTCCGGGCCGGCCGGGGCGAGCACGGCGAGCTGCCGCCGAACGACTGGGAGTCCGTGTTCGGCGGACCGGCCTGGACCCGGATCACCGAGCCCGACGGCACGCCGGGGGAGTGGTACCTGCACCTGTTCGACCCGGCGCAGCCCGACCTGAACTGGCGCAACCCGGAGGTGCGCGAGGAGCACGAGGACATCCTGCGGTTCTGGCTGGACCGGGGCGTGGACGGCTTCCGGGTCGACGTCGCCCACGGCATGGTCAAGCACCCCGACCTGCCCGACGTCGGCCACACCGAGCAGATCCAGATGCTCGGCCACAGCATCCTGCCGTACTTCGACCAGGACGAGGTGCACGAGATCCACCGCTCCTGGCGCGCGATACTCGACTCGTACCCGGGCGAGCGGATGGCCGTGGCCGAGGCCTGGGCGCCCTCGCTCGAGCGGCTGGCCGCGTACGTCCGGCCGGACGAGCTGCACCAGGCCTTCAACTTCCACTTCCTCGGCACGGAGTGGAACAGCAAAGCCCTGCGCGAGGTGATCGAGGGCTCGCTGCAGACCTCGGAACTGGTCGGCGCCCCGACGACCTGGGTCCTGTCGAACCACGACATCCGCCGCCACGTCACCCGCTACGGCGGCGGCGAGCTCGGCCTGCGCCGCGCCCGCGCGGCCGCGCTGCTGATGCTCGCGCTGCCCGGCTCGGCGTACGTCTACCAGGGCGAGGAACTCGGCCTGGAGGAAGTGCTCGACATCCCGCAGGAACTGCTGCAGGACCCGCAGCGGCTGCGCAGCGAGGACGGCTCGTCCGGCCGCGACGGCTGCCGCGTGCCGCTGCCGTGGCAGGGCACCGAGGCCCCGTTCGGCTTCTCGCCGCTGGACCTGGCCGAGGCCTGGCTGCCGGCGCCGAAGGCGTGGAGCGCCCTGACGGTGCAGGCACAGCGAAGTGACGAGGCGTCGACCTGGCAGCTGTATCGCAGGGCCCTGAAAGCGCGCCACGACCTGCCGGCGCTCGGCGACGGCGCCCTGGCATGGCACACGGCGCCGGACGGGGTGTTGGTTTTCCGGCGGGCACCCGGTTTTGTGTGTACGGTGAACACCGGCGACGAGCCGGTGGCGCTGCCCCGGCCCGGCAAGCTGCTACTCGCGAGCGCCCCTATGGACACGGCCGAGGCGCCGGAAGCGGACGACGACGTCCTGCTCCCGCCGAACACGACCGCCTGGTGGACGGCAGCGTAGCCCGCGAGGCACCCGGGACGACGCGGTCCCGCCCCCGAAGCGAGAGAAAAGCGACGCCGCGGCGTCCGCAGGCGTAGCCTCGGACCGGCGCAGCTGACGGACCGTCATCGGCGCCGCCGCGACGAGCGACCATCATCGCCCGGCGGCGGCCGAGGCCCGCCGCCGGCGTCGCCTCCCCGCCCGCCTTCGCCGGGCGCGGGCGGCATAGGGCGGCACGCGGCGGCGCCGGCCGGGACGGCGGGGATCGAGCACGAGTGAAGGACGGACCTGCAGGTGAGTGGCGAACGGACGACGCCCACGATCAGGCTCGCGGACATCGCGGCGCACGCCGGGGTGTCCGAGGCCACGGTCAGCCGGGTGCTCAACGGCAAGCAAGGCGTCGGCCTGGACACCCGGCAGGCGGTGCTCGCCGCGCTCGACGTGCTCGGCTACGAGCGTCCGCCGCGGTCCCGGCAGCGCTCCGCCGGCCTGATCGGCCTCGTCATCCCCGAGCTCGACAACCCGATCTTCCCGGCCTACGCGCAGGCGATCGAGACGCTGCTGACCAAGCAGGGCTACACGCCGATGCTCTGCACCCTCACCCCCGGCGGGGTCAGCGAGGACGAATACACCGAGATGCTGCTCGACCGCGGCGTCGCCGGCATCGTCTTCGTCTCCGGCCTGCACGCGGACACCACCGCCGACCCGGACCGCTACCGCCGCCTCGTCGAGCGCCGGCTCCCGATCGTGCTCATCAACGGCCACATGCCGCAGGTCCAAGCCCCGTTCTTCGCCACCGACGACCGGTACTCGATGCGCCAGGCGATCTCGCACCTCGTGGAACTCGGCCACGAGCGCATCGGCATGGCCACCGGCCCGGTCCGCTACGTGCCCGTGATCAGGAAGATCGAAGGCTTCCTCGCCGCCTGCTCGAGCCTGCTCGGCGTCGAGGAATCCGTCGCCCGCGAGCGGATCGCGCACACGATGTTCTCGGTCGCCGGCGGCCAGCAAGCCGCCCGCGCCCTCGTCGAACGCGGCTGCACCGCCATCGTCTGCGGCAGCGACATGATGGCCCTCGGCGCGATCAGAGCCCTGCGCGACGAAGGCCTGTCCGTCCCCCAGGACGTCTCCGTCATCGGCTACGACGACAGCCCCCTGATCGCCTTCACCGACCCGCCGCTCACCACCATGCGCCAGCCCGTCCAGGCCATAGCCGCGTCCGCCGTCGAAGCGCTGCTCGAGGAGATGGCGGGCATGCCCGGCCCCAAGGACGAGTTCGTCTTCGCCCCCGAGCTCGTCGTCCGCGGGTCCACCGCTGCTGCTCGCCGTTGACGCGCTTTTACCTCGGCCCTGGCTCCTACGCTTCGCTACGTCGCCAGGGCCTATGTACGAGCGGCACGGCTCCCTGTGCCTATTCGGGGGCACGGCCCCCGAGCCCCCACGCCGGGGACACCCCGGACCCCGCGCGCAGGTCCGGTGGGTGGTGGGGATGTTCGGCGGCGAGATGTTGTCGGGGCGTCAGTTGACGGCAGGCCTGGACGCGCTTTTACCTCGGCCCCGCCCCTACGCTTCGCTACGGGGCTGGGCCTGCGTACGAGCGCACGGCTTCCTGTGTTTGTTCGGGGGCACGGCCCCCGAGCCCCCGCGCCGGAAAGCCTGGACGCGCTTTTACCTCGGCCCCGCCCCTACGCTTCGCTACGGGGCTGGGCCTGCGTACGAGCGCACGGCTTCCTGTGTTTGTTCGGGGGCACGGCCCCCGAGCCCCCACGCCGGGGACACCCCGGACCCCGCGCGCAGGTCCGGTGGGTGGTGGGGATGTTCGGCGGCGAGATGTTTTCGAGGCGTCAGTTGACGGCAGGCCTGGACGCTCTTTAGCTCTTACGCTGCGGATACCCTCGGACCTTGCGGGCAGGTCAGGTGGGTGCGGGGTGGTGGCGGCTCCATCGTCCAGAAGGCGCGGGGCATCGAGGGATCGCCCGGGCTTATGTGTCGGGGACGGCTTTGGTTCTGTGCCGTTGCGTCATAGCTCGGCCGCTTCCCATTGGCGGAAAGTTCTCGGTCGTTCCGGGCCGATGCGTGACTGTTCCGTGGACGGCGTGCCGGCCACTGATTGTCGGGCTGCCTCAATATGCTGCTTTCACTTCAGGTCCCATTCCGGCCCTGAATCAGTGCGGCCGAGATCTCGACCGCGCCCCGGTTTTCGCTCAGCACACGGCTTCCCACCACCCGCGGTCCATGCGGCCGCTCCCCGTCCTCCCCGATACACCTCCCCGCGCCGCGCACGGCGCATTCCTGCTCGAGCTCGCGCCCACCCGGTGCGGCTCTGGCCTGGCCTTTCCGAACTCACCCGCTGCGGCGGCCGCGCTTCGCTAAAGCGCCGGGACCGGCCTGGGGCGCGGTATTCGGCGGCCGAAGGATGAGCCGGTCGCCAGTTCCCGGTCCGCCTCGCTCAGGCCGCCCCACACGCCGAACAGCTCCGGCGTGCCGAGCGCGTGAGCGCGGCATTCGCGCAGCACCGGGCAGGTCGCGCAGATCTGCTTGGCCTCGCCCTCGCGCGCTTCGCGGTCCCTGGTGCGCTCCTTCTCCGGTCCGAAGAACAGCCGTGCGTCCGCCCCCTGGCAGCGTGCCTGCTCCTGCCAACCCAGCCGCAGATCCGCGATCGCCGGGATGCGCGCCGCATTGCGCGCCGAGCGCCGCGCCGGAAGCAGGGCCATGCGGTTTCCCATGCCGCTCGCCACCATCGCAGCCGTGTCCGTCCGAGTCACGTCGTCTACCCCTCCACTCGACTCGTCTTTCAAGGCGTCAAACGGATCGCGGCGAACGGGTGTTCCCGTGCCGAAGGTGAAGTCTCGATCCGGTATCGGCCTACTGAATACGACGGCTGCGGCCCGCGAAACGTTCCCGATCCGGTGAACCGGATTGCGGCTCGGGAGCGCGCGCCGTTTCCGCGCCCTCGCAAACCGGGGCGAAACGGTCGCGGCACGCCGCTCAGCGGGCCGATCGCGACCGTTCGCCGAGCGGACGCGCGCGCACTTCAACCGTATGCGCCGCCTAGTCCGGGGCCCTCACCGCGCGCTCGGCCGCGGAGGTCCGCCCGGAGTCCGCACGGGGGGCGCACGGTTCCTCACGCACGGCGCACGCGGGCCGAGTGCGTTCCCCCGATGGAGTGGATTCGTGCAATTGCAAGATGCAAGTGCGAGCGAGGCACTAGCTTCCCTCATATGACCGTACAGCAGTCGGAGGCACGGCGGCGCTCCCCGAACGGGCAGAGCGGGTGCTGCCCGAACGGGCAGAGCGACGTGGTGACGCTGCGCGAACTGCGCCGGCGCCGCTACTGGACCCAGTCCGACCTCGCGCTCGCCTTCGAGGAGCGCTCGCGTCAGGTCGGACGCGCGCTCTCGCTGTCGGTGCGGCAGGTACGCCGCTGGGAGGGCGTGGATCCCCCGCTCCCGCTGCCGGCCTACCAAGAAGTGCTCGAGTCCTTGTTCGGCCTGCCCATCGAACGGATGGGCTTCCCGGCGCCGTGGCCCGGCTCGCCACGCCGGGAGCTGGACGAGGAGCCCGAGCTCATCCCAGGGGGAGCGCTTGCCGCCCGGTCGTTCGACGACGACCGAGAGAGAGCAGAACCAGTGAAAAGGCGTCAGTTCGTGGCCGGAGCCATGGCCCTCGGAGCGCCCGCGGGACCGTGGACGGAAGCGGAGCCCGCACAGGCCGCCGCCGCGCCTCCGCCGGCCCAGCACCGCTCCGCCGCCGGTGGTGCGCCGTCGGCGCCGTCGGCGCGCCGGGCCACGCTCGATCCCCAGGCCGTCACCGGATACGCGGCGATCACCGCGCAGCACCGCGCGCTGTACTGGACCGTCCCGGCCGAGACCATGGTCGAGCCGGTGCGCGCGCACGTGGAACTGGGCACCGAACTGCTGTGCGCGACCGGCTCCTCGATGCTGCGGGCCCGGCTGGCCGCGCCGGTCGCCGAGACCGCGCTGCTGGCCGCCCGGCTGGCCTTCTTCGACGTGCAGCGCCCGCAGTGCGCGAGCGCCCACTTCGAGCTCGCCCGGCAGGCGGCCAAGGAGTCCGGCGATCCGGCGCTGCTGAGCGCGGTGCTGGCCCACGCCGCGCTCCCCGCGGCGTTCGCCGGCGTGGCCGGGCAGGCGAGGGCCTTGATCCGGCAGGCGCTGGAGTGCGGCCTGCGCGGCGGCAGCGCGGAGCAGCGCTCCTGGCTCTACGCCGTGCTCTCCGAGGTGGAGTCGCGGCTCGGCGACGGCCGGGCGGCGACGGACGCGATCGCCCGCGCCGAGGCCGAGCTCGGCCGCGGCGGCCCGACGCGGCCGGAGTGGCTGGACTACTATGACGCCTCTCGGCTCAGCGGCTTCTCCGGGTTCTGCCAGCTCGCGGCCGGACGCCCGAGCCGGGCCGCCGAGGCGCTCGAGCACAATCTGCGCGGGCTCACCCCGGGCGCGGGCAAGCAGCGCTCGATCACGCTGGCCGACCTGGCCGGCGCGCGGGCCCGCCAGGGTGAGTACGAGGAAGCCGCCCGCCTGCTCGAGGCGGCGGTGGATCAACTGGGCCGGCACTGGTACGCGACCGGCCTCAACCGCGTCGACTCGGTGCGTCAGCGCCTGGAAGCGGGCGGCGCGCCGCTGCGAATGCTCTCCTCACTCACAGAGGCGCGCCGAGCCCTCACCCCGGCCTGAGGCCTCTCCCCCCGGTCCGGATCCCACCGTGCGGCCCCCTGCCCTCACGGGCGAGGGGGCCTGAGCGCGTCGTCCCGTCAGGCGCGCGTGGAGATTGCGCTCACGGGCGTTAGAGCAGCGTATGCAAGGGGAGTTTTCCGTCTTCCGGCGGCGTTCCATCAGGCGGTGAGAAGCGCACGGGCACGCCACCGCCGGAAGAATGGGAAAATCACTCCGTGAGTCAGCGCGGCAAGCTCAGGGTCTACCTCGGGGCCGCCCCTGGCGTCGGCAAGACCTACAAGATGCTCGAAGAGGGCCATCGGCGGGCTGAGCGTGGCGCAGACGTGGTGGTCGGCTTCGTGGAGACGCACGGGCGCGAGCAGACAGCCAGGATGGCCGAGGGCCTCGAGCAGGTGCCGCGGGTCACCCGGCATTACCGCGGGGTCGAGGTGCAGGAGATGGACCTCGACGCGGTGCTGGCCAGGCGGCCGCAGGTCGCGCTGGTCGACGAGCTGCCGCACAGCAACGTGCCGGGCGGGCGGCACGAGAAGCGGTGGCAGGACATTCAGGACCTGCTCGACGCCGGCATCGAGGTCATCTCGACCGTCAACGTCCAGCACCTCGAAACCCTCAACGACGTGGTCCAGCGGATCACCGGCGTGCCGCAGCGCGAGGCCGTGCCGGACGAGGTCGTGCGCGCCGCCGACCAGATCGAGCTGGTCGACATGTCGCCGGAGTCGCTGCGGCGCCGGCTTGCGCACGGAAACGTCTACGCAGCCGAGAAGATCGATGCGGCGCTCGGCAACTACTTCCGGCTGGGCAACCTCACCGCGCTGCGGGAGCTGGCGCTGCTGTGGGTCGCCGACCGGGTCGACGAGGGGCTGCGGCGCTACCGGGAGGAGCACCACATCGAGCGGGTCTGGGAGGCCCGCGAACGGGTGGTGATCGCGCTGCCCGGCAGCGCCGCCGGCGATCTGCTGATCCGCCGGGCCGCCCGGATCGCGGCGCGCGCGGCCGGCGGCGAGCTGATCGCGGTGCACATCGCCCGCTCGGACGGGCTGGCCGGCGACACCAGCCCTACCGCCCTCGCCGCGCAGCGCCACCTGGTCGAATCCCTCGGCGGGACGTATCACACCATCGTCGGCGACGACGTGCCGCGCGCGCTGATCGAGTTCGCCCAGGCGAAGAACGCCACCCAGCTCGTGCTCGGCACCTCGCGGCGCAGCCGGGTCAACCGCTTCCTGACCGGCCGGGGCGTGGGCGAGACCACGACCATGTACTCCGGCGACATCGACGTGCACATGGTGACGCACCGGAACCCGGCCCAGCGCCGCCGCCGGCTGCCGCCGAACCCGCTGCGCCAGGCCGAGTGGGGGACCGGCGGCAGCCGGCGCGGCGTGGCCGCCGCCCTTCTCAGCCCGCCGGTGCTGGCCGCGCTGCTCTACAACTGGGGTCCGCAGCTGCGGCTCAATCAGGCCACCGACATCCTGCTCTTCCTCACCCTGACGGTGGCCGTCGCCCGGCTCGGCGGAATGGTCGCGGCCCTGGTGGCGGCGATCTGGAGCTCGCTGCTGCTCAACTACTTCTTCATCGCGCCGGTCCACTCGATCACCATCGCCGAGGCCAACAACGTGATCGCGTTGGTGGTGTTCGTCCTGGTGGGGCTGACCGTGGCGTCCGTGGTGGATCTGGCGATCAAACAGACCCGCAGCGCCGCGCACGCATCGGCCGAGGCGGAGACGCTCAACGCCTTCGCGGCGGCGCTCCTGCGCGGCGACGAGGCGATCGCCGCGCTGCTCGAACGCTTCCGCGAGACCTTCTCCATGGCCAGCGTCAGCCTGCTCCAGCGCAGTGACCCGGGCAATCCGCGGCTGCCGGACGAGATCGACGACCCGTCACGCTGGACCCTGGTCGCCTCCACCGGAACCGATCCGGCGCTGAGCCCGGGCGGCGCCGACACCGTGATCGAAGCGGGCCCGGGCGCGGTGCTCGGACTGCGTGGACGCACTCTGCCCGCCGCCGACCAGCGCGTGCTCGTGGCGTTCGCGGCCCAGGCCACCGCCGCGATGGAACGCCGCAGGCTCGCGCGCGAGGCTGCCACCGCGCAGACGCTCGCGGCCGCCGACAAGATGCGCACCGCATTGCTGGCCGCCGTCTCGCACGACCTGCGCTCCCCGCTGGCCGCGGCGAAGGCCTCGATCAGCACCTTGCGCGACCCCGACCTTGAGCTGCCGGATGACGACCACGCCGAACTGCTCGAAGCCGCCGAGGAATCCCTCGACAAGCTCACCCGGCTCGTCGAGAACCTGCTGGACATGTCCCGGCTGCAGGCCGGCGCGCTCAAGCCGAAGCTCGAACCGGCCGCGATCGAGGACATCATCCCGCGCGCCATCGACGACGTCCCCGAAGCGGCCGGGCGGGTGCGCCTGGAGCCGCCCGACCCCGGAATCCCGGACGCGCTGGTGGACGGTCCACTCCTTGAACGCGTCGTGGCGAACCTGATCGGGAACGCCGTCAGGCACACCCGTTCGCCGGTCACGGTGACCCTCTCCGCGCTGGGTGACCAGGTCGAGGTGCGGGTGATCGACCGCGGCCCCGGCATCCCGGAAGAGGACTGGGACCTGGTGTTCCGTCCCTTCCAGCGGCTCGGCGATCGGGATAACACGACGGGCGTCGGCCTCGGACTCGCCCTCTCCCGCGGCCTGGCCGAGGCGATGGGCGGCGCGCTGGTGCCGGAGGCCACGCCCGGCGGGGGCATCACGATGGTGCTGTCCGTGGTGGCGGCCGGCCACCAGGAAGGGCCGGCGGACACGAGTACACAGGAGGTCGCCCGATGATGCGCGTTCTGGTGGTCGACGACGAGCCGCAGCTGCTGCGTGCCCTGCGGATCAACCTCTCGGCCCGGAGGTACGAGGTCGTCGTCGCGGCCGACGGCGCCTCGGCCCTGGAGGCGGCCGCGCGGCATCTGCCCGACCTCGTCATCCTCGACCTCGGCCTGCCCGACATGGACGGCGCGGAGGTCATCGCCGGCCTGCGCGGCTGGACGAAGGTGCCCATCCTCGTGCTCTCCGGCCGCGCCGACGCGGCCGACAAGGTCGACGCCCTCGACGCCGGTGCGGACGACTACGTCACCAAGCCGTTCTCGATGGAAGAGCTGATGGCCCGTCTGCGCGCACTCCAGCGGCGCGCCGAAGGCGATTCCGGCGCTGACGAGCCGGTGGTGCTGATCGGTCATTTCAGCGTCGACCTTTCCGCGAAAACCATCACGAGGCGCGCCGACGCGTCCGCGGAG
Organism: Actinospica robiniae DSM 44927; assembly: GCF_000504285.1. Classification (NCBI taxonomy): domain Bacteria; kingdom Bacillati; phylum Actinomycetota; class Actinomycetes; order Catenulisporales; family Actinospicaceae; genus Actinospica; species Actinospica robiniae. The sequence goes on from NZ_KI632511.1 coordinate 8,057,606, forward strand.
GCGCCGGAATCCGTACATCTGACCAAAACCGAATGGGCCGTACTCGAAGTCCTGGTGCGCAATCCGGGCCGCCTGGTGTCCGGCAAACAGCTGCTGCAGCAGGTGTGGGGTCCGGCCTATAAGTCGGAGACGAATTACCTGCGCTTCTATCTGGCGAAGCTGCGGCAGAAGCTGGAACCCGAGCCCTCGCACCCGAAGCAGCTGCTCACGGAGCCGGGGATGGGCTACCGCTTCCAGCCCTGAGGCTGCGTGATGAAGGGTGTCGAATACCAGCGCCGAAAGGCGAAGAAAGGCACGTAGATTCACCCGATCGAGTGTCAGATTCGTGTATCGCCGAAGTCATGACTGACGTATCGTCGTATTCGTGATCGTCCGGTTTCCCTCATGTGTCGGGGAGCTGCCGGACGCCTGCGAACGCGACGGAGGTTGGATATCGTGAAGACCATGGCAGCCCGACGCGACCACCGGGAGATGACGGTCGAGGAGTTCGAAGCCCTCGCCGCCGATGCGGAACGCCTCGACGACGGCGCCCGGTACGAACTCGTATACGGGAAGCTGGGGGTCAAGGAAGTGCCGGACGGGGACCACGGGGAGATCATCGCCTGGTTGAGCGAGTGGTTCGCTTTTCGCTGCTCACCCCGACTGCGCGCCTATGTGGAGCAGCAGCTCAAGATCGAGGAGTATCGCAAGGGTCGGGCGCGCCCGGATCTGCTGCTCGCCCCGCCCGGATCCTTCAGAGGCCAGGGAGACTGGCCTGAACCCGAACCGGTGGCGCTCGCCATCGAGGTCACCTCCTTCGAGCGGGACGCTCAGCGGCGTGACGGCATCGACAAGCCGCGTGCGTACGCCGAGACGGGGATTCAGGTCTACCTGGTCGTGGATCGGCGGAAGGACTGCGTGATCGTCCACAGCGAGCCGGAGGGCGAGGTGTATCGGAACGTGCAGATCTACCCGGTCGGGGCTTTGGTCTGGCTGCCCGCTCCGATCTCGCTCGAGTTGGACACCGAGCCGCTGCGGGAGCTGATCGCCTAAGATCACCCCGTGACTGAGCTGAGCGCACTCGTGTTCGATTTCGACGGGCTGATCCTGGATACCGAGACCCCGGAGTTCACAGCGTGGCAGGAGGTCTTCGCCCGGCACGGGGCTGCGCTGGTCGCGGCGGACTGGGCGCACGTGATCGGGTCGGTCGACCACGGCTGGGACCCGGCGGTGGAGATCGAGCGGGCGACGGGGGTGGTGGTGGACGACGAGGAGATGCGGGCTCGGTGGCGGGCGCGGCACGTGGAGCTGCTCGCCAAGGAGTCGGTGCGGCCGGGTGTGGTCGGGCTGATCGAGGCCGCCAAGGCGCGCGGGCTGGGGCTCGCGATCGCTTCGAGCTCCAAGCGCGCGTGGGTGCAGGGGCACCTGGAGCGGCTCGGCATCTTCGACTCCTTCGACGCCGTGGCCACCGGTGACGAGGTGGAGCGCACCAAGCCGGATCCCGCCCTCTACACGCTCGCCGTGACGCGGCTCGGTGTTCCGGCCGCTTCGGCGCTGGCGCTCGAGGATTCTCCCAACGGCATCCGGGCGGCCCAGGCGGCCGGGCTGCGGTGCGTGGCGGTGCCCAACAACGTCTCGCGGCACCTCGACGTCTCGGCGGCGGACCTGGTGCTGGACTCCCTGGCCGAGCTGGACCTCGACGCGCTGCCGGCCCGAACCGGGGGCTGAGCCGACCGCCTGACCTCATCCGGAGGCGCCGACGCCGCGGCCCCGGACCAGCCAAGTCGGCGGCTGGTCCGGGGCGGCGGTGCTTGGTGGCCGAAAGGCCCGGGGTTACGGCAGGTCGCTGCCGAGAGCCTTCAGCAGGGTGCTGGACGCGTCGTCACCTTCGAGCGAGTAGGCGAACATGCCGCCCAGCCCGTTCGCGGTGATGTACGAGGCCTTCGTCGAGATCGACTGCGGAGTGTCGCCGGTGAAGAACGACTGCGAGGTCGGGTCGTAGATCCAGGCCGAGTCGGTGGTGGCGTCCCAGTGCTCGTCCGCACTGGTCAGGCCGGCCGATTCGAGTTCCTTGTAGAACGCGGTGCCCGCCGTCGCGCTGTACGAGTACGCGGCGCTCGGTCCGGTGGCCGACTGGTAGAGGCCGTAGTCGGTGCCCGCGGGCACCCCGGTCCAGCCGCGCCAGTAGAACGGCACGCCCAGGACCAGCTTGCTCGCCGGGAACCCGCCGGGGATCGAGTAGGCGCTCAATCCCGTCGTGTACGCGGTGACGGCGGTCTGGACGCTGTAGTCCAGGTTCCCCGGGGCGACCGGCGTGGACGGGTCGTTCGTGGCCTGCGTCATCGGGTCCTGGAAGTTGGTCGGTCCGGTGCTGTCCCAGGAGCCGTGCATGTCGTAAGCCATCAGGCTCGCGTAGTCGAGGTACTGGCCGATCTGGTTGGTCTGGATCAGGTTGATCTTGTCCTGGCCGGCCGGCAGGGTCGCGGTCAGCTCGTAGTGCTTGCCCACCGTCGCGCCGTAGCTGTCGAGCTCGCTGCGGAACTCGGCCAGCAGCGCGGTGAAGTTCGCGGTGTCGGCGGCGGAGTAGTGGTTGCCGGCGTGGCCGTCGGCGCTGGCCGGGTACTCCCAGTCGATGTCTATGCCGTCGAACAGGCCCGCGCCGGCCGCGGTGCCGCCGGAGGGGTCGCCGGAGATGCCGGTGGGCAGGTTGCCCTTGATGAACATGTTGATACAGGAGGAGACGAAGGCCTGGCGCAAGGCCGGGGTGGCGGCCGCGTCGGAGAAGTACTTCGAGAAGGTCCAGCCGCCGATGGAGACGAGGATCTTGATGTTCGGGTACTTGGCCTTGAGCTCGCGCAGCTGGTTGAAGTTGCCCTTGATCGGCTGCGAGTAGACGTCGCTCGAACCGTCCACGCTGTTCGAGCTCGAGTATTCCTTCTGGTAGTCCGCGAAGGCGTCGCCCGCTCCGTCGCCGGCGCTGGTGTCGCTGTCGTTGGTGTCCGCGGCCTTGATGGTCTCGAAGCACTGGTAGGGCGCGGCGTCGGAGATGTTCTCGAACGCGTAGTCGATGTCGGTCAGCTCACCCGCGGCACCGGAGTCGGCCAGGTTGCTCGGGTAGTACGAGTTGCCGTACACGCCCCACTGGTCGAAGTACGCGGACTTCACCGGCGGAGTGGTGGCCGGGGCGGCCGACGTGGTCGCGCCGACGGCCGCGGAGGTGGCCGACTGGTGCCCGGCCACGTCGTAGCCGGAGACGGTGAACGAGTAGCTCGTGCCGGCCGTCAGGCTGCTGACGGTGACGCTGGTGCCCATCGAGGTGGCCACCACGTTGCCGCCGTTGTAGACGTAGTACGCCGGGATGTCGCCGGTCTGCGAGTTGTCGGTGGACGCGGTCCAGGAGAGCGTGACGGTCGAGCTGGTGGTGCCGGTCACCTTCACGCCGGTCGGGGCGGTGACCACGCCGTCGCCGGCCGGGGGAGTGCCGCCGCTGCCGGTCGAGGTCGCGGTGGGCGAGCCGCTCGGTGACGCGCTCGGCGAAGCGCTCTTGCTCGCCGAAGCCGAAGCCGAAGCCGACGGAGAGGCCGAAGCGGAAGCGGAAGCGGACGGCGAAGCGGAAGCCGACTTCGACGCAGACGCAGAAGCAGAAGCAGAAGCAGAAGCAGAAGCAGAAGCAGACGCCGAAGCCGAAGCGGATCCGGTCGAGCCGGACCCGGCCGGCCCGGTGAGCGAGAGGTCGTCGGCGTAGTAGGTCGGCTGGGCGTACCAGCCGTGCACGTACACCTGGATCGAGGTCTGCGACGCCGTGGTGGTGAAGGTCGTGGTCAGCGGCTGCCAGCTGGTCGCGCTCGGCGTCCAGGCGTCGGCGCCGCCGGTCACGCCGAGGTAGACGTACGAGCCCTCGACGTACCCGGAAAGGGTGTAGGTGGTGTTCGGGGCGACGCTCACCGTCTGGGTGCACTGGGCGTCGTCCGCGGCGGACGGCGCGCCGGCCAGGGCGTAGGAGCCCGCGTGCACCGGCGTGGCCACCGTCGAGGCGGTGCCCGCGTCGCAGGTCCAGCCGGACAGGCTGCCGGCCTCGAATCCCGGGTTGGCCAGCAGGTTCACCGTCGCGGCCTGCGCGTTCGCGGACAGCACGGTCACGCCGGCCGCGACCAGGCAGGCGGTCGTGGCCACGGCGGCCGCGGCTCTGGATCGTTCCCTCATGCGCACACTTCCACCTGTCTCTTCGTCGAGCCGTTCGTGGGGAGGGCCGGCCCGGGACCACGGGTCCCGGCCGGCCGAACGCGCCGGAAGAGGCCTGTCTTCTCCCGAGAAATTGGACTAGACCTCTTTCGGACGGACCCCATAATTGGTGTAGACCACGGGCGCGTCAAGACTTTGTCGCCTTAAGCTTTTTTAGGGTTCTTAACCTTCCGTCCGCCCGTCCGTCGCCCGCGGCGTGGCCTGCTGGAGCGCGGATCGGGGCGGGCTGCTCAGGGCACGTATGCTCCCTGGTTCAAGACGCCAGCGGATGGTCACCACACTGATCCGTACGCTCGTTATCTCCCCGTGACCAGCACCTTCACGCTTGTGCAACTGTGCATCCGCACTTGACGCGAGGGTGTCGCGAGGGGCAGACTTGGCACGGCCCGGTGAGTGTCTTGACCGCCTCTTGACCAATGTCGAGGTGGATCACACCCCCCGCGGCCGATCGGATCATCGGTCTGAGCCGTCCTCAGCTGAGGCGGCGCCAGGCCGAGAGCGCAACCGGGTCCGCGATCCCGCGGACCTCGCACGGGCGCCGCGGCGCCACGGCCGAGGGGAGGCGAACGATGGAACCCAGCAGTTCCGGCCATGATACGGGCCGACCGAGACCCCGGCCCGCACACGTTCGCAAGCCCCTGACAGCCCCCCGGGCCTGACGCGCCGTCCTTCCGCGCGCACGGCTTCGCCGGGCTTTTTCCCGCCTGCGGCGTGCGCGTAGTCGTTCCCGAGTCCCGTGCCGCTCCGGCATGCCCCGACGAACCCGTCCCGGGCCCGCCCGGCTTCCCGCCGAGCCCGTCCGCACGCGTGTCCGCCGGGTGCTGCCCGCGCCCGGGCTCGAGCCCCCCTGCGCTTCACGCTGCCTGATCGCACACCGCACGTTCGTCCACGTCAAGCCGAGAGCACGCTGCCTCTCTCCTTACCCTGACGTGGTCGTGTGTGCGGCGTGGGAGAGGACACGCCATGACCGACCTGATCAGCGCGCCCGTCCGCCGTCCCGCCGTCCTCGACGACGCGCACCTCGGCGACATCAAGGGCGCATTCGGCACCATCAGGCACGACGACACCGCCGCCCGCTCGGGGATGTCGGCCAAGCTCAAGACCCTGCTCGCGGTGGTCGGCCCGGGCCTGATCGTGATGTGCGGCGACAACGACGCCGGGGCCTTCTCCACCTACGGGCAGGCCGGGCAGAACTACGGCACCTCGCTGCTGTGGGTGCTGCTGCTGCTCGTCCCGGTGCTCTACGTCAACCAGGAGATGGTGGTCCGGCTCGGCGTCGTCACCGGCGTCGGGCACGGCAAGCTGATCCTGGAGCGCTTCGGCAGGTTCTGGGGGATCTTCAGCGTCATCGATCTCTTCCTGCTCAATGCCCTGACGCTGGTGACCGAGTTCATCGGGATCACCCTCGCCGTCGGCTACCTCGGCCTGCCCAAGGCGCCCTCGATCCTGGCGGCCGCGGCCGTGGTGATCGGCGCGGCCTCCACCGGCTCGTTCCGCCGGTTCGAGCGGGTGGCCCTCGGCCTGTGCTTCGGCAGCCTGATCCTGATCCCGATCGCGCTGATGCTGCACCCGTCCGCCGGGGACGTGGCCTCCGGATTCCTGGTGCCCACGCTGCCCGGCGGCGCCGCGCAGCTGTCCACGGTGATGCTGCTGATCACCGGGCTCGTCGGCACCACCGTGGCGCCCTGGCAGCTGTTCTTCCAGCAGAGCTATGTGATCGACAAGCGGATCACGCCGCGCTTCATGAAGTACGAGAAGGCCGATCTGTGGATCGGCATCGGCGTGGTGGTCCTCGGCGCGGCCGCCGTCATCGGCTTCGCCACGGCGGCCACCGCGGGCACCCCGGCCGCCGGGCACTTCAGCGACGCGGCCGGGCTGGCCTCGGCGATCGCGGCCGAGAGCGGGCATCTGATCGGCATCCTGTTCGCCGTCGCCCTGCTCGACGCCTCGATCATCGGCGCCTTCGCGGTGTCGCTCTCCACGGCGTACGCGGTCGGGGACACCTTCGGGGTCAACCACTCGCTGCACCGCGGGGTCAAGCAGGCCAAGGGTTTCTACGGCGTGTACGTCGGGCTGATCGGCGTCGCCGCCGGCATCGTGCTGATCCCGAACGCGCCGCTGGGCCTGATCACCAACGGCGTGCAGGCGATGGCCGGCGTGCTGCTGCCCTCCGCCTCGGTGTACCTGCTGCTGCTGTGCAACGACAAAGAGGTGCTCGGGCCCTGGGTCAACGGCCGGCGGACGAACATCTTCACCACCTGCGTGCTCGGCGTGCTGGTGACGCTCTCGTTCATCCTCACCGCCGCCGTCCTGTGGCCGTCGATCAGCGCCGGGCAGATCACCACGATCATGGCGGTCTTCCTCGGCTTCGGCCTGGCCCTCGGCGTCTACGCGCTCCGCCGCGGCGGTACGGCGGAGCCGATCGACCGCGCCGGCGCCGAGGACTGGCGGATGCCGCCGCTCTCCGAACTCGGCCAGACCCGGCTCTCCCGCGGCCGGCGCCTCGCCATGGGCTCGCTGCGCGGGTACCTCGCCCTCTCCTCGGTCCTGGTCGTCGTCAAGGTGGTCCAGCTGAGTCTGACAGCACGCTGACCTCGGCGGGCTGACGGACCGTCGGCCGGCGACTACGCTGATGATCCCCGCACCCCCTCCGGGCTGCGGGGATCCCCGTTCTCCGGCGCATGAAAGTCTTCCGCGCGGTGACAAGGCTTTGTAAAGTCGCCCTGGAATCGGCTGTCCGTACTCAGCGCGGAGGAACGGGCGGATCTCACTCATTCGGGTATTTCCCGGCGGCGAGACGGCATGCCCGGCTACGCTGCCGCAAGCGGTCCTGCGGCACATGCGGGTGCATGTGCACGGCATGGAAGGAGAATCGCGTGCACTCCCCCCACGACTCCGGTAGAGCCGTTTCGCCTCCGCGCTCCCCGCTGATCGACGCGGTCGTCTTCGACGTCGGCGAGACGCTGGTGGACGAGAGCGTCGAGTACCACGGCTGGGCCGACTGGCTCGGCGTGCCCCGGCACACCTTCTCCGCGGTCTTCGGCGCGGTGATCGCGGCCGGCCGCGGCCACCTCGACGTGTTCGAGTACTTCAAGCCCGGCTTCGACCTCGCGGCCGAACGCCAGGCCCGGGCCGAGGCCGGCCGGCCGGAGGGATACGGCGAGCGCGACCTGTATCCGGACGCGCGGCCCACCCTGGCCGCGCTGCGCGACGCGGGCTACCTGGTCGTCATCGCCGCCAACCAGACCCGCAGCTCGCACCGGCTGCTCGACGGCATGAAGCTGCCGGTGCACCGGGTCACCACCTCGGACACCTGGGGCATCAGCAAGCCCGATCCGCGGTTCTTCGCGAAGGTGCTCGAGACCTGCCGCGAACTGCGCCCCGGCATCGAGGCCGGACACGTGATGTACGTCGGCGACCGGCTCGACAACGACCTGCGCCCGGCCTGGGAGGCCGGCCTGCGCACCGCCCACGTGCGCCGCGGTCCGTGGGGCTACCTGCACGCCGAGCACCCGGATCTGCAGGCCAAGGCCGACCTGCGGATGGACTCGCTGGCCGAGTTGCCGCAGCTGCTCGCGGAGCTGTGATCCGCGCACCCGGATCAGCCCCCGTCATCGCCGCCCCCGGCGGGTCCCGGCCCGGGTAACGGCTTGCGCAACGGCCGCATACGGCTGCGCAACCGGCCGGGACCCCTCCGGCGTCGGGAGGCTATGGTGGAACTCCGGCGGGGAGCGGCACGTTTGACTTCCTGCCAGGTCGACGGTCGATCGAGGCGAGGGGGCGTCAGGTGACGATGGCGGCGACGGCGCAAACGCAGGCGGAGTCGGGGGCGGCGCCGCCGCGGCGGAGGATGGGCAATCCCGCCCGGCTGTGGTCGATGCTGCTCGCGGGAGTGCTCGTCGTGCTGCTGGCCGGTTCCGTGGCGGGGGTGGGGCTGTCCGGCCGTTCGTCCACCGCCGAGCACACCGGGCAGGCCACCGAGCAGCTCTACCAGGACGTCCAAGAGCTCTCCTACGCCCTCGCCGACGCCAACGCGACGGCCGCCAACGCGCTGCTGATCGGCCCGGTCGCCCCCAAGGTGGACACGGACCGGTTCGGCTCGGACATCACCCTGGTCGAGCAACGCCTCTCCGACGCCTCGCAGCGGGTGACGGGCGACGCCACCGCCTCGTCGCAGCTCGACGACCTCGCGGTGCGGGTGCCGCAGTACTCGCAGTGGATCGGCGAGGCGCTGGCGAACAACCGCTTCGGGTTTCCGGTGGCCGGCGCCTATCTGCGGCTGGCCTCGCAGATGTACACCGGTCAGATGCTGGGCGAGGTGCAGGCGGTCATCGCCGAGGAACAGGCGGCGACGCAGGACGGCATGTCCTCGGCGTCCAGTCCGGACTGGCTCACGATCGTCGTGTGCGTCCTCGCCTTCATCGCGCTGGCCGTGGTGGGCCGGATGCTCGCGCGCGCCAGCAAGCGGAGGCTGAACCTCGGCGTTCTCGGCGCGGCGCTCGCCGTGCTCGCGCTGCTCCTGTGGACCTGCGTGGCGGCCGTCGGGAGTTCCAGCGCCGTCGACGACGCGCACACCGACTTCAGCCAGGTGATGCTGGCGCAGAACGGAAACTCGGAGTTGTCCCTGGCTGAGACGTACGTCGCGCTCCAGCAGATCGATCGGGGCGAGGACGTCGGCCAGGTCGGCGGCGACGACCAGCAGCACGCGGTGAAGGTGCTCGCCGATCTGACCGAGATCGGGAAGGGCTTCACCGGCAAGGGTTCGGGCGCGGTCAGCGCGGATGTCCACAAGCTCGTCGCCTGTGCCGACAGCGGGATCGAGCTGGCGGCCGACGGCCAGTATCAGAAGGCGATCACGGCCACCGTCGGCACCGAGCAGGATCTCGCGAGCGGCTGCGAGACGGCCGCCGCCAAGGCCGTGCGCGACGACTTCGACAACGTCACCAACGCGAGCCAGGCGCGCTATGCGGCGGACATGTCCCGAGCGCGGTCCTGGTACGGCGGGGGCGCCGCCCTGGCGCTGGCGCTCGCGGTCGGGCTGCTCGGCGCGGTCGCCGCGGCCTGGGGCCTGAACCGGCGGTTGGCGGAATACCGATGAGGGGGAGCGGCATGAGGACGGGACGGCGCTGGGGACGGGTGACCGGGTGGGCCGGCGCTCTCGCGTTGGCGGCGGCCACCGTGAGCGCGTGCAGCACCGCGGCCGTCGGCGAGCAGCCCAAGGCTCCGACGGCGGAGCTCGGCAGCGCCGCGCCCACGGCGACCGGCAGCGGTTCGGGCACGGCGCAGACCTGTGATCCCACCGCTTCCTCGCCCGCCCCCAGCGCGACCGCGGTCGACGGCGCGGACGTCCAGGCGATCAAGAAGCGGGGCTATATCAGGGTCGGGGTCTCCGCGGACCAGTACCTCACCGGATACCTCGCCTCGGACGGCGACGAGGAGGGCTTCGACATCGACCTCGCGCACGCGCTCGCCAAGTCCCTGTTCGGCGACCCGGGCAAGGTCCAGTTCGTCGCGCTGACCACGGCCGAACGCATACCGGACCTGCAGGACAAGAAGGTCGACGTCGTCATCGACACCATGACCATCACCTGCGACCGGCTCCAGCAGGTCGGCTTCTCCGCGGTCTACTTCGAGGCCTCGCAGCGCCTGCTGGTGGACAAGGGCTCGCCCTACACCTCGATCAGCGCGCTCAAGAACCAGGCGGTCTGCGCCCAGGCCGGATCCACCTCCATCGGGCAGATCCAGAAGGCGGGCGCCAAGGTGGTGGCGGTCACCAACGTCAGCGACTGCCTGGTGGACCTGCAGGTGAACGAGGTGTCGGCCGTCTCCACCGACGAGACGCTGCTGGCCGGCCTGGCCGCCCAGGACCCGAACCTCGTCCTGGTCGGCGACCCGCTCGAGCCCGAGCCCTACGGCATCGCCGTGCCGCTGCACCAGACCGACGTCGAGCAGTGGGTCAACGGCGTGCTCGCGCAGTACGAGTCCGACGGCGAGTGGGCGAACTCGTACCAGAAGTGGTTCTTCGAACACGGCCTCCCCGCAGCCCAGCCGCCGGTTGCGCAATACTCGCACTGACAAGCCACCGCGCCGACGCGACGGCGACGCCCGACATCCGCACGAGCCCGAGGACGCATGCCGCAGCACGGATACAACCCCCAGGTTCCGCTCACCCGGGAAGCGGTGGACGCGGAGCTCGAACGTCTGCGCGCGGACGCGGGACGGGTCTCCGACGCGCTGGTGGAGCTGACCGAGTACAACGCCTACAAACTGCTCGAGAGCGCGCCGCTCTCCGGCCTGACGGCCGAGCGCTGGCAGCGGGTGAGCGGGAAGATCGCCGCGCTCTGGGACGATTTCACCGCGTATCAGGACGTGCTCAACCGGGCCTCGGAGATCCGCGGCCGCCGGGTCAAGCCGCGGCCGGAGGAGCTCGCGGCGATCACCAAGCTGCTGCGCGGCGAGTCGATCACCCTGTCCACCAACTCCGTCGCGCTCTCCGAGCGCACCCTGCTCGGGCCGGCCACCGTCTCGGTCACCGCCACCCTGGCCCAGACCCTGGACCGGATGAACACCGAGTACCAGCTCGCCGCGGACTTCATCGCCCAGGCCGAGCAGGCCTGGAACCGGCTGTTCGGCGCGGCCGACCCGGTGCAGGAGCGTCTCAAGGCCCTGGTGGCCGTCGCCCGGGAGATGGGCGACCGCTCGGTGGCCACGGCCGTGGCCGGGCTCGGCGACGGATACGCGGCGCTGCGCCGGGAGGTGTTCGCCGACCCGCTGGGGCTGTCCGCCGCCGGCTCCACCTTCCCAGGAAGGCTGGCCGAGATCGACCGGCAGATCGCGGAGCTGGCCGAGACCGCGGCGCACCAGGCCGATCTGCGCGCCGACTACGCCCGCGGCACCGAGCACCTGCGCCGGCTGATCGAGCGGATCGACGAGGTCGAGGCGGCGCAGCGGTCCGCCGCGGAGACGGTGCGTGACAAGATCCTGATAGAGGCGCTGCCTGCCTTCACCCGGCAGGCGCCGGCCCTGCGCGCGCGCATCGCGGCCCTCGACGCGCTGCGCGACCAGAGCCAGTGGCCCCGGCTGACCACCGAGGCCGAGGTGCTCGGCGACGCCCTGGACGCGGCGCTGGCCGAGGCCACCCGGATCTGGAAGCTGATCGCCGGACTGCTGGAGCGGCGCGAGGAGCTGCGCGGCCGGCTCTCCGCCTACCGGGTGCGGGCCGCGCGCAAGGGAGCCGCTGAGAACCAGCCCCTTGAGGCGTACTATCAAACCGCGCGCGAGCTGCTGTGGAGCAGGCCCTGCGATCTCGCCGCGTCGACCAGGGCGCTGCACGTGTACCAGAAGGCGGTGCTGGCCCTCGACGGTCCGGCCCGCCCCCGGGAGGGCGCACAGTGAAGGGGAGCACAGTGAAGGGGAGGATGCGAGGATGGGCGACATGAGGTGTACCCGGCCCGGCTGTGGTGGCACGCTTCTCGACGGCTATTGCGACACTTGCGGCCTGGCTGCCAAGACCGCCCCGAAGGCCGCGCCCCCGGCCCCCGTCCCGTCCGCGCCGGCGCAGCTGTGCGCACGGCTCGGCTGCGACGGCGCGGTCGTCGACGGCTACTGCGACACCTGCGGCATGGCCGCGGTCAAGGCGGCGCCCGCCGCGGTGCCGGCGCAGGCGAACGGCGGCCGGGAGACCTCCGCGCGCACCGCTTCCTCGGTCTCCGCCCGCGGCGGCTCGGCCCGCACCTCCACCGGACGCAGCCGCGGCTCGGCCGTCTCCGCGCGCGCCCTGACCGGCCGCACCGCCTCCAACCGCGGCTCGCGCTCCACCGGCCGCGGCGGCCTCGGCCTGGGCATCGTGGAGATCCCCAGCGTCGAGTACCGCGACCCGAGCGAGGCCGTGCTGGCCGACCCGGAGGTGCCCGAGCACAAGCGCTTCTGCTCGCACTGCGGCCAGGCGGTCGGCCGCGGCCGCAACGGGCATCCGGGCCGGACCAAGGGCTTCTGCGCCCAGTGCCGCAACGGCTACGACTTCGAGCCCAAGCTCGCCCCCGGCGATCTGGTGGCCGGCCAGTACGAGGTGCTCGGCTGCATCGCGCACGGCGGCCTCGGCTGGATCTACCTGGCCCGGGACAACAACGTCTCCGGACGCTGGGTCGCCCTCAAGGGCCTGCTGGACACCGGGGACGAGGCGGCGCTGGCCGCGGCGGTGGCCGAGCGCCAGTTCCTGGCCGAGGTCGAGCACCCCAACATCGTCAAGATCTACAACTTCGTGCACCACGACTCCGGCGACTACATCGTGATGGAGTACGTCGGCGGCAAGTCGCTCAAGCAGATCGCGCTGGACTACAAGGAGGCCAACGCCGGGCAGGCGCTGCCGCTGGCGCAGGTGCTCGCCTTCGCCATCGAGATCCTGCCCGCGTTCGGCTACCTGCACTCGATCGGCCTGCTCTACAACGACTTCAAGCCGGACAACATCATCCAGTCCGAGGAGCAGCTCAAGCTGATCGACCTCGGCGCGGTGATGGCCTTCGACGATCAGGAGTCGGACATCTACAGCACCGAGGGCTACAAGGCCCCGGAACTGGAGAGCGACGGCCCGAGCGTGGAGTCCGACCTGTTCACGGTCGGGCGGATGCTGGCCGTGCTGGCCTTCGACTTCAAGGGCTACCAGCGCGAGTTCGCGCACAAGCTGCCGGCCCGCGAGTCGATCCCGGTGCTGGCCAGGTTCGAGTCCTTCGACCGGGCGCTGCGCCGGGCCACCCATCCGCAGCGCGAGCGCCGCTTCTCCTCGGCCGCCGAGATGGCCGCCCAGCTGACCGGCGTGCTGCGCGAGGTGGTCGCGCTGGAGCGGGGCGAGCAGCAGCCGGCCGTCTCGGCCCTGTTCACCACCGAGCGCTACTCGGCCGGCACCGAGGGGGTGCGGGCCGCCGACGCGCCCACCGGCGCGCAGCTCGCCGCCGCCCTCCCGCTGCCGCTGACCGACCCGGCCGATCCGAGCGCCGGCTACCTCGCCGCCCTCGGCGGCCGGGCCGACCAGGTCGTGCGGACTCTGACGGAGCTGCGCAACCCGACGCCCGAGGTGCACTACCGGGTGGTGCGCGCCGCGATCGAGGACGGCCAGTTCCAGCTCGCCGAGCGGCACCTGAACCGGATGGCCGGGATCGACGCGTACGACTGGCGGGTGATCTGGTACCGCGCGGTGGTGGCACTGTGCCAGGGCAACGCGATCGAGGCCCGGGCCAAGTTCGAGGCCTGCTACAACGAGCTGCCCGGCGAGCTGGCGCCGAAGCTCGGCATCGCGGTGGCCGCGGAGCTGAGCGGCCTCACCTCCGACGCGCTGCGCTACTACCTGCAGGTGTGGAGCGTGGACCGCTCCTACGTGACCGCCGCCTTCGCCCTGGCCCGGCTGCGCATCGCGGCCGGCGACCACGCCGGCGCGGTGGACGTGCTCGGCCAGATCCCCGAGGTCGCGATCCAGCGCACCGCGGCCGAGATCGCCGCCGTGCGCACCCGGCTGGACTCGCCCGGCTTCGCCGGCTGGGCCGACCCGGAGGAGCTGGCCCGGCTCGGCGAGCGGGTCGAGGCGCTCGGCCTGGACGGCGAGGCGCACGAGTCGCTCAAGTGCGAGGTGCTGGCCGGCGCGCTCTCCTGGCGGCTGCAGGACGAGGACACGGCCGCGGCGCAGACCCTGTTCGGCCACCGGCTGAGCGAGGACGGGCTGCGCGCCGCGCTGGAACGCTCCTACCGGACCCGGGCGCGGATGGCGCAGACCCGCGCGGGACGGATCGCCATGGTGGACTGCGCGAACCTGGTACGACCGCGGACGTGGGTATGACGGACGCGCCGGGACTGACTGCGGAAAAGGACGGGGTTGTGACGGAGCGGGAAGAACCGGCCGAGCACGGGCCGGAGCACGAAGGCGCCGCTGCGGGATCGCAGACCTGGCCGACCTGCCCGTCCTGCGGCGCCGAGGTGGCGCCGGAGGACGGCTACTGCGAGGAGTGCGGCGCCGACCTGCTGGTGCGCAGATCCGAGCCGCCCGCCGCCGATCCCGGCGCGTGCCGCAATCCGCAGTGCTCGAACACCTCGTACGCCGACGGGTACTGCGACCAGTGCGGCTCCCCGGCGGCGGATCCGCGCGACCGGCTGGAGCGGGACCTCGGCCCGGTCGCCGGCGTCTCCGACCGCGGACTGCGGCACAGCCGCAACGAGGACGACATGGCCCTCGCGGTGATCGGCGACCGGGACGGGCCGCCCACCCCTGTCATCGTGGTCTGCGACGGCGTCTCCGCCTCGTACAAGCCGGAGACCGCCTCGGCCGCCGCCGCGCTGGCCGCGCGCGAGCAGCTGGTGCTGGCGCTGCGCCGGGGCGAGAACCCGCAGAGCGCCACCCTGGCCGCGTTCGAGGAGGCGCACAAGGCCGTCAGCGCCCTGCCGCCGGACCCGGCGGACGAGACCAACGGCCGGGCCAGCACCATGGTCACCGTGGTGGTGGGCGCGCGGGAGCTGACCGTCGGCTGGGTGGGCGACGCCCGGGTCTACTGGCTCGGCGCCGAGCCGCGCCGGCTGACCGCGGACGACTCCTGGGCCGGGCGGATGATCTCCGACGGCACCCTGACCGAGGAAGAGGCCTTCAAGTCGCCGCTGGCGCACACCATCCTGCGCTGGCTCGGCCCGGGCGCGCCGGAGGACCCGGCGAACCTGGCCGTGTTCGAGCCGGACGGCCCCGGCCTCGTGCTCGCCTGCAGCGACGGCCTGTGGAACTACGTGCCGGACGCGGACGACCTCGCCCACCTCGCCTCCGGCGGGTTCGGCGGGCTGCTCGCCACCGCGTCCGCGCTCGCCGCGGTCGCGCTGGAGGGCGGCGGCCACGACAACATCACCGCAGTGCTGGCGGCCTGGCCCCCGCGCGCGCCCGAGCCGGGCGCCGCGGAGCAGACCGCCGAGATCAACGCAACTCCAGTGGAGGGGACCCACCTGTGAGCGCGCAGCCGCAGTTCACCGTCAACGTCTATCAGAACGAGTACCTGCCCGAGGGCGCCACGGAGATCAACGCGATCGTCTCGGTGCAGTCGGCCGCCGCGTTCGGCGGCACCGCGTCCGCCCGCGCCGCGCAGGTGATCATGGTGGACTGCTCCGGTTCCATGGACTACCCGCCGACCAAGATGGCCGCGGCCCGCCAGGCCACCGAGGCCGCGATCGACTCGATCCGGGACGGGGTGCCCTTCGCCGTCGTGGCCGGCACCCACGTGGCCCGGATGGTCTTCCCCGGCACCGAGTACCTGGTGCCCGCGGACGCCTCCTCCCGCGCCGCGGCCAAGGCCGCGGTGGCCCGGCTCACCGCCGGCGGCGGCACCGCCATCGGCCAGTGGCTGGCCATGGCCGACCGGCTCTTCACCGGGCACGAGCAGGCGATCCGGCACGCGATCCTGCTCACCGACGGCAAGGACGAGCACGAGGACCCGGCCGACCTCGCCGCCGCGCTGGCGCGCTGCGAGGGCCGGTTCACCTGCGACTGCCGCGGCATCGGCACCGACTGGGTGGTGGCGGAGCTGCGCCGGGTCTCGAGCGCGCTGCTCGGCACCGTGGACATCGTGGCCGACCCGGGCCGGCTGGCCGGGGACTTCCAGCAGATCATCGAGCACGCCATGGGCAAGGCCGTCGGCGACGTGCGGCTGCGGCTGTGGACCCCGCAGGGCGCGCAGGTGAAGTTCGTCAAGCAGGTGGCGCCGCAGATCCTGGACCTGACCGGCCGTCGCACGCCCGGTCCCAACCCGCTCACCGGCGACTTCCCGACCGGCGCGTGGGGTCCGGAGTCCCGGGACTACCAGGTGTGCGTGCAGGTGCGTCCCGGCGGCATCGGCGACGAGATGCTCGCGGCCCGGGTGAGCCTGGTCTCGGTCGAGGGCGCGGGCCAGGCGGTCACCCTCGGCCAGGGGCTGGTGCGCGCGGTGTGGTCCGACGACGTCGCGCAGACCGGCCGGATCGACCGCACCGTGGCCGACTACACCGGGCAGACGGAGCTGGCCGACGCGATCCGCGAGGGCCTCGAGGCGCGCAAGAACGGCGACCTGGACACCGCCACGGCCAAGCTCGGCCGCGCGGTGAAGCTGGCCACCCAGGCCGGCAACGAGGACACCGCGGTCCTGCTCTCGAAGGTCGTCGAGATCGACGACCCGGCCACCGGCACGGTGCGGCTCAAGCAGCGCGTGTCGGACGCGGACGAGATGACGCTCGACACCCGCTCGACCCGCACGGTCCGGGTGGGCAAGAACCGCAACGAGAACGGCTGAGGGGGCGGCGGAGATGTCCACCTGTCCGGCCGGGCACGAGTCCCAGGCCAGCGACTACTGCGATACCTGCGGGCGGGTGATCGGCGGACCGCCGGCCTCGGCGGCTCCGGTGCCGTCCACCGCGACCGGGACCGGCTCGGCCGCCGCGGGCTCCGCGCCCCGGGCCGGAGCCTGCCCGGTGTGCGGCGCGGGGCGCGACGGGCGCTTCTGCGAGGAGTGCGGCTACGACTTCGACCTCGCCGAGGCGATGCCGGAGACGGTGCTCACCGCCGGCGTCGGCCCGGCGCCGGCCGAGGCTCCGGTTTCGCAGGCCCCGAACACCGCTGCGGCCGCGCCGGCCGAGGCCGAGCAGGGCCTCGACCTCGAGGCTGAGCTGGCCCGGGCCGAGGCGCAGGCGTCCCCCGAGGCGTCCCCGGCGCAGCCCGAGGTCGAGCCCGTCCCGTTCGAGCCGCTGCCGGATCCGATCGCCGGCCCTATCGCCGGCTCGGCGTCGGGCGGGGTGTCGTTCGGCTCGGAGCTGACGTTGATCGTCAACGCCGACCGGGATTACTACGACGCGCAGGTCGAGCGCGGGGACATCGTCGCGAGCGAGTTCCCGTTCCCGAAGTACCCGGCCGAGCGCCGGTTCAGCTTCACCGCCGGGCCCGGCCCGGTAAGGATCGGCCGCTCCTCCTCCAGCCGCGGGCTGAACCCGGAGATCGACCTCACCGGCCCGCCGCTGGACCCGGCCGTCTCCCACCTGCACGCCCAGCTGCTCAAGCACGACGAGGGCTGGGTGGTGGTGGACCTCGGCTCCGCCAACGGCACCCGGCTCAACGAGGCGGCCGAGCCGCTGGAGGCGGAGACGGAGATACCGGTCAAGCCGGGCGACCGCATCCACCTCGGCGTGTGGACCACGATCGTGCTGCAGTAAGCAGGCCGCGTCAGGCCGGCCCGCAGTCCCACGTGGACGGCGGGCCGGCCTGACGCGTACTCAGGCCCGCTCAGACCGCTACGCCACCAAGTCCCGCCGCCTCTCCGCGGCGTGCACGGGCCCGAGTGCGGTGCGGGCGGCGGCGAGGCGGCGGACGGCTTCGCGCAACTTCTCCGGCGCCTCGGTGTAGGGCAGGCGCAGGTAGCGCTCGTACGTGCCCGGGTCGGCGCCGAAGCGCGGGCCGCTCTGCAGCAGCAGGCCGTGGGTCGCCGCGCGGTGGACGAGACTGGTCGACTCCTCGCCCCCGGCCAGCCGCACCCACAGGCTCAGCCCGCCCTCGGGCGTGTGCCAGCTCCAGTCCGGCATCGCGTCGCGCAGGGCCGCCTCCAGCAGTTCACGCGAGGCGCGCCACTCGGCGCGCCGCTCTTCCTCGATGCCGAAGCCTTCGCGCAGCACCGCGACCGCGATCAGCTGCTCGATCACCGGAGAGGCGAGGTCGAGCGACGCCCTCGCCGCCGCGAGTTCGTGCACGACGCGGCTGGGTGCCCGGACCCAGCCCACGCGCAGCCCGCCCCAGAAGCTCTTGCCGAGCGAGCCGCACACCAGCAGCCGCTCCGCGTCCGCGGGGCCGACCGCGGCGGCGAACGGCGCGGGCACCGGGACGTCGAGCGCCGCGTCGGTGATCGTCTCGTCGGCCAGGAGCCAGGCTCCTGCTTTGCGGGCTGCCCGGGCCAGCGGGCCGGCCAGCTCCGGCGGCATCACCAGGCCGGTCGGGTTGTGGAAATGAGGGATCGTATACACCAGTCGCGGTGAGAGCCGGGTCGCCGCCTGGGCCAACGGAATCCGGGCCGCGCCGCCGCCGGCCGCCCCGTCCGCCCAGCCGGTCGCCGGGTCCAGCGGCACCGGCGTCAGCCGCGCCCGCGCCGCGGTCAGCGAGTCGATCGCGTTCGGGTAGGTCGGCCCCTCAACCAGGATCCTGTCACCGGTCCTGATCAGGAGTCTGCCGACGAGGCTGATCGCGCCCTGGGCCCCGGCCGTCACCAGGATCTGGCTCGGATCGGTGGGCAGGCCGCGTTCCGTGTAGCGCTGCGCCACCGCTTCGCGCAGGGCGCTCAGGCCGTAGGGCAGATAAGACTCCTGCGTCACCACGGACAGCCGCTCGGCCGCCCAGGCCGTGGCGGCGCGCAGCGCGGCCAGCGGGGGCAGCGGGGCCGCGCAGGTCAGGTCGACCAGATCAGCGCCCTGACCCTCCTGCCAGCCGCCGGCCGGGCGGGCCAGCAGCCGCTCGGGCAGCGCGGTGTAGGTGCCCGAGCCCCGGCGCGCGCTCGCGTAGCCGCGCTCGACCAGGCTGGTGTAGGCGGCGGTCACGGTGGTCCGGCTCAGCTCCAGCGCCTCGCTCAGCGGCCGTTCCGCGGGCAGCCGGGCGCCGACCGGCAGCCGGCCGTCCAGGATCAGCGCGGTGATCCGGTCGGCCAGCGCGGCCCGGGCCGGATGCCGGGAGGCGTCCGAGCCGCCCGCCACCCGCCACGGCCCGAGCAGGCGGGCCAAGGTGGCCGCCGTCAGCGGGGCATTGGCTTCCATGACCAGTCCACCTCTCTGAGATTGGCTATCGTCGAACAGTCCACTTTCGGTCAGGATGGCAGAGGCCGGCCACAGCCCGCAAGGGGGCCGGCTCACGGACCGAGAGGGAGATGGGCGCGATGGCGGCGGTGGCGGACAAGGGCGGGCCGGCGAAGGCGGAACTGTGGCCGAGGCGGCGGCCGGCCCAGCGGCTGACCCGGCTCACCCTCGGGCTCGGGCTCTACGGCGCGAGCGAGGCGCTCATGCTCGCGCCCGCGGTCGGGGTGGACCCCTGGGACGTCTTCCACACCGGCCTGACCGACCGCACCGGCATCCCCGTCGGCACGGTGCTGATCCTCGTCGGCGCCGCGGTGCTGCTGCTGTGGATCCCGCTGCGGCAACGGCCGGGCATCGGCACCGTCGCCAACGTCGTGGTGATCGGCGGTGTGGTCGACCTGATGCTCGGCGCCATGCCCGCCCCGCACGCGCTCTGGCTGCGCTGGGCCGTCTTCCTGACCGGCGCGCTGCTCAACGCCGTGGCCACCGGCCTGTACATCGGCGCCGGCCTCGGCCCGGGCCCGCGGGACGGGCTGACCACCGCGCTGGCCGCC
Source organism: Actinospica robiniae DSM 44927 (assembly GCF_000504285.1). Classification (NCBI taxonomy): domain Bacteria; kingdom Bacillati; phylum Actinomycetota; class Actinomycetes; order Catenulisporales; family Actinospicaceae; genus Actinospica; species Actinospica robiniae. The sequence goes on from NZ_KI632511.1 coordinate 8,077,195, forward strand.
CGCGGGCACTCGATCCGGGTGGTGCGCACCGGGATCGAGCTGTCGGTGCTGGCCGTCGGCTGGCTCCTCGGCGGCGACGTCGGCCTCGGCACGGTCGTCTACGCGCTGATCATCGGCCCGCTGGTGCACCTGACGATCCCCTGGCTCCAGCTCAAGCTGCCGGAGTCGGAGTCGGCGCCGCAGCCCGCCCCCGTGCCCGCGCCGGAGCCCGCCGCCCCCGTGCCCGCCGCCTCGCTCACCTGACCGGCAGCGAAAGGTCCAGGTCCGGCCCGTCGCCCGCGCTCCCGGCGCGGTAGAGCAGGCGCAGCCCGCCGGTCACGTGCTTGTCCCGGTCCCGGGCCCAGGACAGCATGCTCTCCACCGCCAGCGCGATCCGGGAGACGTGCAGCTGCGACGCCCGGCCGTAGTGCACGTAGGCCTCGAGGTGCGCGTGGTCGGCGCGCAGGGTGAGCGCGGGGAACCGCTCGGCCAGTTCCTCGGCCTGCGCCTCCGGGACCGGCCAGCACCACTCGATCGGGCCGTCGCTGTCCTCGCTCACCTCGCCGTAGTAGATGGTGAACGGGGCGCCCTCCACCCCGGGCAGCACGCTCACCCCGGCGTCCCGGAAGCCCGCGATGAACGCCCTGCCGACGCCGGTGAGCTCCTCGTTCGTCACGTGCCGGGTGACCGAGAGCACCATCCGCGCGGGCAGGTCCCGCACGCGCACCCGGTACGCGGTGGACATGGCCGGCGCCTTGCCCTGCAGCCGGTCGATCAGGTTGTTCACCAGCCGACGCCGGGCCGCGTGCTCCGCCTCCGCCTCCGCCCAGAACTCGGCGATCTGCTCGGCGCCCGGGCGCCCGCCCTGGCGCAGGGCCTGGCGGATGTCCGCGAGCGGGATGCCCACCTGCCGCAGCGAAGCCACCAGCCGGGCGCGCTCGACCTGCCCGCGGCCGTAGCGGCGGTGGCCGGTGGCCGGGTCCACCCACTCCGGCTCGAGCAGGCCCGTCCGCTCGTAGAGCTCCAGCGCCTTGGGCGAGAGCCGGCTGAGCCGGGAGAACTCGCCGATGCCCAGCCCGTCCGCCGCCTCGCTCATCAGCCCACCTCCTGCCCGCCGCCGTCGTCGCACCTGTCCCAAGGTCAAGGTCAACACTCCGCCGCCGCTCGCGCAATCGGTGGCGCCTGCGCCGGCCCCCGGTCCCGGAACCCGGGCGGTGTGAGCGAAACGCTTGTCTTCCGCGCGAAATTGGACTAGACCAACCTCAGAGGACTAGACCACACGGTCCGCGCACCACCCCGCACCGCGCCGCCGTTCGCCCGAACCCACGTCACGGCAACGGTTTCCACCGCACCTCAGTACACGAAGACGCAACCCACCGGCCCGCACAAGGGAGTGCTTCCGTCCATGCGTCCTAGACGACTCCGCCTCGGCATCGCCGCCGCGTCGGCGGCCCTGGTCGTACCCGCCGCGCTGTACCTGTCCACCGCCCCGGCCGCCGCCGCGGCCACCAACCTGCTGGGCAACCCGGGCTTCGAGACCGGCTCGCTCTCCTCCTGGACCTGCGACGCCGGCACCGCCGCGGTGGTCTCCTCGCCGGCCCACTCCGGCTCGCACGCCCTCGCCGGCACACCCACCTCCTCCGACGACGCGCAGTGCACCCAGACCGTCACGGTCCAGCCGAGCACCACCTACACGCTCTCCGGCTACGTCGAGGGCTCCTACGTCTACCTGGGCGTGAACGGCGGCACCGACACCTGGACCCCGTCCGCCACCAGCTGGCAGCAGCTCTCGATGACGGTCACCACCTCCGCGTCGCAGACCTCGTTGACGATCCACATCCACGGCTGGTACGCCCAACCCGTCTACTACGCGGACGACCTCTCGCTCACCGGCGGCACCGGCGGTACCGGCGGCACGAGCCCGTCCGCCTCGGCCAGCCGGTCGTCCACCCCGTCGGCCGGCGCGTCGCCGACCAAGAGCGCGTCGCCCAGCCCGTCCGGCACCGGCATCTCCACCGGCGGCTCGGTGGGCAAGGTGGCGCCGTACGTGGACATGTCCAACAACCAGGAGCCGATGCTCTACAGCGCCGCCAAGGCCGGCCTGAAGACCTACACCGCCGCGTTCGTGATCAGCTCCGGCTGCTCGCCGATCTGGGGCGACACCCTCCCGGTGACCAACGACCCGACCATGGACTCGGACATCACCACCGCCAAGGCCGACGGGGCCACCCCCATCGTCTCCTTCGGCGGAGCCGGCGGCACCGAGCTGGCCATGGCCTGCACCACCGAGTCCAGCCTGCAGGCGGCCTACCAGTCGGTGATCAACCACCTCGGCGTCAACCACATCGACTTCGACATCGAGGGCGCCCCGCTCGACTACACCGCCGACAACAACCTGCGCTTCCAGGCCATCGCAGGCCTCGAATCCGCCAACCCCGGCCTGGTGGTCTCGGTCACCCTGCCGGTGCTGCCGACCGGCCTCGCGGCCGACGGCGTGGCCTTCCTCGCCCTGGCCGAACAGGACGGCGCGCGGATCGACCTGATCAACGTCATGGCCATGGACTACGGCTCCTCGTTCACCGGCGACATGGGCCAGGAGGCGATCCAGGCCGCGCAGAGCACCCTGACCCAGGCGAAGGCGGACTGGCCTTCGGACACCTACGCCAACATCGGGGTGACCCCGATGATCGGCCAGAACGACAACTCGGCCGAGGTGTTCTCCGAGGCGGACGCGCAGAGCCTGGTCAGCTGGGCCGACTCGGCGCACCTGGGCCGGCTCGCGTTCTGGTCCGTGGACCGCGACCAGCCCTGCGCCGGCTCGGCCAACGGCCTGCCGGCCTGCTCGGAGATCTCGCAGAACGCGCTGGACTTCACGAAGATCTTCGACTCCTACAGCGGCTGAACCTCGAGCCCACCGAAACCGCCGTGGCCCCGCGTCCCACCCCGGCCGTGTCATCGGGCCCGCTCTGCCCGAGCGGCCCGGTCGGGGCGGGGCCACGGTCTCCGCTCCACCCTGGTAGTCGGCTCTCGCCCGACCGGATACGCTGAGCGCGGTAACGGTCCCCGACACCGGGCGGCACTCACCCGCGGCCACGAGCCGGCGGGCCCGCCGGGCGGTCGGGTGGTGAATCTGGAGGCGGGTCGAGCGGTGAACGAGCAAGACGAGGCGAAGAAGCCGAAGGGCCGGAAGAACGGCCTGAACTCGGGCGTCAGCGACGAACTCGCGCAGAGCATGCGCACCGGCTGGGCCGACACCGACCGCGGCGGGCTCGAGCCCGGCCCGCAGGCGCCGTACACGGCCAAGCGGCGCAAGGCGCTGTCCGCCGCGTTCCCCGGCGAGCGCCTGGTGATCCCGTCCGGCCGGCTCAAGACCCGCTCGAACGACACGGAGTACCCGTTCCGCGCGGCCTGCGACTACGTCTACCTCACCGGCGACCAGACCGAGAACGGCGTGCTCGTGCTCGAGCCCAAGGCGGACGGCGGCCACGACGCCGTGGTCTACCTGCTGCCGCGCTCGAGCCGGGAGAACGGCGAGTTCTGGCTGGACTACCAGGGCGAGCTGTGGACGGGCCGGCGCAACTCGCTGACCGAGTCCGCCGCCCTGCTCGGCCTTCAGGCCCGCGACTCGCGCACCGCCGCCGACGTGCTGGCCGCGGCGGTGGCGGCCGCCCCGGAGATCTCCACCCGGATCCTGCGCGGCCACGACGCGGAGCTCGACGGCCTGCTCGCGGTGCTCGACACCGGCTGGCAGGGCGAGCGCGCCACCGCCCGGGACGAGGAGCTCCAGGTCTTCCTGCACGGCCTGCGCCTGGTCAAGGACGAGTGGGAGATCGAGCAGATGCGCGCGGCCTGCACCGCGACGGCCAAGGGCTTCGAGGATGTCGTGCGCGAACTCGCCCAGGCCGTGGCCACCTCCGAGCGCTGGATCGAGGGCACCTTCTTCCGCCGCGCCCGGGTCGAGGGCAACGACGTCGGCTACGGCTCGATCTGCGCGGCCGGCCCGCACGCGACCACCATGCACTGGGTGCGCAACGACGGCCAGGTGCGCCCGGGCGAGCTGCTGCTGCTGGACGCGGGCGTCGAGACGGACACGCTCTACACCGCGGACGTCACCCGCACCCTGCCGATCAACGGTCGCTTCGACGAGGTGCAGCGCAAGATCTACCAGGCCGTCTACGACGCGCAGGAGGCCGGCATCGCCGCCGTGCGCCCCGGCGGCCGGTTCCGCGACTTCCACCTGGCCGCCCAGCGCCTGCTGGCCGAGCGGCTGGTGGAGTGGGGCCTGCTCGAAGGCCCGGCGGACCGCGTCTTCGAGCTCGGCCTGCACCGCCGCTACACGCTCACCGGCACCGGCCACATGCTCGGCCTGGACGTGCACGACTGCGCCAGCGCGCGGGTCGAGGACTACGTCGACGCGGAACTGGTGCCCGGCATGGTGCTCACGGTCGAGCCGGGCCTGTACTTCCAGGCCGACGACCTGACCGTGCCCGCCGAGTACCGCGGCATCGGCGTGCGGATCGAGGACGACCTGCTGGTCACCGCCGACGGTGCGGAGAACCTCTCGGCCGCCCTGCCGCGCGCCGTCGACGAGATCGAGGCGTGGATGGCCCGCCTGGCCGCCTGAGCCACGGCCGTAAGGCCTGAGCCGGCTTCCAGAGCCCTGCGACGTGCGCGTCGCAGGGCTCCGGCCTTTCCGGCCGTCTCGTTCCGGCGGCTCGGCCGGCGAGCCTGGGCGGCGCCTCACCGCGCCACTGCTCCACAGTCCTCGCGTTTCGCTTTCAGCAGGCCGGGAAGCTGCGCAAGCAGCTCCCTGACTTGCCGCACCGTCGCGAACGGCATCAGCGTCGGCATCAGGCTCTGCAGCGTGTGCGCGGCCAACGCCGCGTCCAGCGCCTCGGTCAGCTCGCACGCGGCGGCGCCCCAGTCGAGACAGCGCTCGAAGTCGCGGGTGTAGGCGGCCACCCGCGTCGCCTCGGCCATCACCACGGCCCGCGCCTTGACCCGGGCCGGGCCCAGGATCGCCACGGCGTCGGTGGCCAGCGTCGCGGCGCTCTCGTCCCCGAGCACCGCCGTGGCGTGCGCCGCGGCGGAGAGCAGCCGGGACTGGTCGAAGAACCGGGTCCACGGCAGCGAACCGTCGCCGGGACGCGGGTTGGGCAGGTCGCCGCCGAGCTCGATGGCCTTGTCCAGCGCCTCCCGCGCCTCCGGCCGCTCGCCCAGCTCCGCCGCGTACAGCGCGGCCCGGGCCAGCGCCCAGGAAGCCGCCCGCCGGTCGTTGCCGGCGTGGAACGCGGCCGCATCAGCCAACTGCCACGCCGTGGCCGGATCCTCGCGCCGATGCGCCGAATACGACACCAGCGTCAGCGTGCCGGCCAGCAGTGAAGCCTCGCCGGCGCTCTGCGAGGCGCTGATCGCGGTATCCCAGAACTGGTTGGCGGCAGCCGTTTCGCCGCGTTCCAGCGCCACCCAGCCCGCCAGCGCGGCGCAGCGCCCAGCCTGCACGGTGAGCCGGCGCCGGACCGACTCGTGCCGTGCGGCCGTGAGCAGGGCGGTGATGGTGGCCAGATGTCGGTCCACGGTCGGGGCGAGCAGCCTGGCCGGGCTGTGGTGTTCGAGGTCGAACAAGCGCGAGGTGGCGCTCTCCACCAGATCCGCGGTGCGCGAGTCGACGCTGGAGGGGTGCTCGAGCGCGTGCCGCAGCCGCCCCACCGCGTCCCCGGTCGTCGGAAAGGCGGCCGGTCCGGCCACATCCGCGCGCGACTCCGGTCCGGTCTGCCGAAAGCCGAGCTCGTGCACGGAGAGCCCGGTCACCGCCTGCAGGACCCGGAGATAGTCGGCGCGGCAGCTGACGTGCTCGCCGGTCTCCCACTTCTGCACGAGCCGCTTCGTGCACTGATTCGGCGTGCCGAGCGCGAGCCCGGCCGAGCGCACCGCCGCGGCGAATTCGGTCTGGCTCAGCCGCATCGCCTGCCGCGTGCGGCGCAGCGCCAGGTTCGGCGTGCGCAGTTCAGGTTGCATGGTCACGGAGGAAAGCTAAGACCGGAATCGCGCCGACGCCCGCGCTATTCATCCCAAAGGATTACTATCTTCGCTGCGTACGACGCCTGAACTACATCTCGCCACGCCGCCCGGTTTTTGCTCTGATAGTCACGTCGGTCCGCGCCGCGGGCCCCGTGAGCAAGGATTCAGGATGACGCAGAACCCGAACGCTGAACCGGTACGCACCCTGACACCCCGGCCCGCCCCCTACGGCACCGCCACCCCGTCGGCCCGGCTCGCCCACGACCTCGCCGCCCGCCTCCGCACCGGCCTGTCCGCGGCAGGGTTCGAAGTCGACCGCGACTTCCCCCACCTCCGCGGCGACACCACCGCCTCCGACGAGCCCTTCCTCACCCTCGGCCGCCTCCGCCCGAACGTCGTCGAGCGCCTGCTCGCCCTGCTCTTCTGACCCCGCCGCATGCGGCGCCCGGCACCCGCACCCGAGCGGCCGGAGGGAACGCCGAGTATCGAACCGCTGTTCTCCCCACCCCGCGCTCAACCCCAAGCCCCACCCGGCAGAAAACGCCAGACCGCCGACCGCCCCGGTCGGCTCTTTTCATGTCCGGGGATGTTCCTTCCGAAGACCGCGCAGCCGGCCGAAGGCGTTGCAACCGCCCAGCATGATGCCAGGTCTAGAAGGATGAATGCACCTGCATGGGCATCGCGCGGAGGATGGAATGTCTGAGTACCGCGACGACGTCGTGGACTTGATCGCGGACGAGCGGCGAGCGAGCTTGGCCGAGTGGACGAGGGTGTCGCGGCTGGCCCTGGGCCTGACCTTCGCTGCGCTTCTCCCGATCGGGGCGCTCAGATTCGGCATGTCCGCTGATTCGCTCTTGCTCGGCGGGGTGATCGGATCGGTTGTGGCGGCCGCAGTGATGGCCCTCGGATTGTGCCTGGGGATCAGTCTGGGTTGTCTGCTGGCGGTTCCGTTGCTGCGCCGCGAGGTCAGCGGTATAAGGGCAACTGTTGGGCTATCACGCCGACTGCGACTTCTGAACCCGGTCGCGGCTGTGGCCGGAATGGTCCTGGTGGATGCGGCCGTGATGTGGGCGCTCTCCGATGCGCTCCCCTTCCGAGCTGGGCTGCTCAGTTGCCTGTATTACTGCTTGCCCGCCGTTCTGCTGACTTCTCTGGCTGGTCCGCGCTCGCATGGCAGGCTGCTGGTTCTCGGCACGGTCTTGGTGGCGGGAGTATCGCTCGCCTTGCCTGTCAAGGCGTTGCAGACCGGCGTTGCCGCGCAGCAGTGGCTGAGCGGCAGCGGGGTGTCGGAGCGTGCACAGGCACAGGTGGTGGTCCTGCCGGGATTGGTGCAAGAGCCGTACACGTTCGAGGGCGATATGCTCATCGCCCAGTTCGATACCGTGCAAAACGGGCTGCGCAGCTGGTCTGCGGTCGAGACGGTGAGGGTTGGGAGAACCGACCCTTGCGGACCGATACTCGATGCAGACGGTGACGGTGACGAGGCCGACTCGCTATCGTGCGCGCAGGTCGCCCCTGACTTGTGGTTCCGCGGCGGTCAGCTCGGACAGAGCACCGGGTATGTGCTGGAGCGTGACGGATTGACCATCACTGTCTCCGAGAGTTGGGTGGACGTCGATACTGGCGCGCTGCGTCAGGCGGTCCTCGCGGCGCATCCTGCCTCTGATGCCGAACTGTGGACTCGGGAAGGCTCCGCGAGGCACTCCCTCATGGGGTTGCTCCTGCTGTGAGACGCCACGGCGCGAGCCGCGAAGTCCAAGCCACCGCGCCGACGCCCGGATCCGACTGCAGAGACACCAGCCCAGCTCTACCGTCCACAGGTATTGACAATAGCTCCCTCTGACGCGACATGGCTCACAGTCGCAGTTCGGGCGGGAAGCCGGTCCAGCGCAGCTCGGTGGGCAAGTGCTGCATGTCGTTGTAGACCAGGATCGAGGACAGCCGTCCTGGCGCGTAGCGGATGACGGTCAGGGCGGCGTTGGCGTGGTTGAGGCCGAGCCAGCGCCACTCCGGGGCGTCGGTGGCGTGCCGGACCAGCCATGCGATCAGGAAGTTGTGGGTGACGATCAGTTCGTGGCGTTCCTGGTCGCCGGGCACTGGTCCGGTGAACTGCGCCAGGGCCTCGTGGGCAAGTACCGGGCCGTGTTCCCGGTCCTCGTCCGCGAACTGGGCGAGGAACCGCAGGATGTTGTCGGCGCTGTCGGGGGGCAGTTCGTCGCGGTGGGGGAAGTAGGGGACGTAGTCGCCGGCGATGTCCGATGCGGCGACGGCGACGCCGTCCAGGTGCTCTCCGATCAACCGTGCGGTCTCCGCGGCGCGGGGCAGCGGTCCGTGATGCATGACCGAGATGGGTCGGGTCGCCAGCCGGCGGCCGAGCAGATCGGCTTGTCGGCGGCCGTTTTCGGATAGTCCGCTCTCATCGGTCGTCGCCTCGCCGTGGCGCACCAGATACAGGTAGCGGGTGGCCGTTCCCGTCATGCCCAAGACCCCCTCGTTGCGCGTGCCGTGGGCACACCATATCGTCTCGATGTATCAGTCCGATATATGCTCTCAAGCGTGCCAGAGACCTGTCACCCCCCAAGACGGAGGCCGCTTTGTCATCCGCGCAGCTGTACGACACGATCGGCTCCGCCTACACCGCGACGCGGCGCACTGAGCCGCGGATCGCTCGGCGGGTGTGGGACGCGCTCGGTGACGCGCGGACCGTGCTGAATGTCGGGGCGGGCACCGGCTCGTACGAACCCTGCGACCGTGACGTCACCGCGGTGGAGCCGTCGGCGGTCATGCGGGCGCAGCGGCCTGCGGGTGCGGCTCGGTGCGTGGGGGCCGTTGCGGAGCGGCTTCCGTTCGCGGATCAGACCTTTGATGCGGCGATGGCGTTCGCCACCATCGATCATTGGCGCGACCCTTTCGCGGGGCTGCGCGAGATGCGGCGGGTCGCTCGGCGCGTGGTGGTGTTCACGAAGGACTTCAGTGACACCGATCTGTTCTGGCTGGATCGCGACTATCTGCCCGAGCGCAACGGATTGGTGGCCGGGCGGCCGTCGCTGGCCGAGTTGGCCGGCTCGATCGAGGCTAAGGTGGAATCGGTGCTGATCCCTTGGGACTGTGCCGACGGCTTCTACGAGGCCTACTGGCGTCGGCCCGAGGCGTACCTCGACGGCGATGTCCGGCGTGGGATGTCGATCTGGGCCAGGGTCGGGGCGGCTGCGGAGCAGCGGGCTGTGCGCGATCTTCGGGCTGACCTCGCATCCGGGCGGTGGGCCGAACGCAATCGCGACCTCGTCGATCTCGACGCGGCGGAGCTCGGCGTGCGCCTGCTCATCGCGTGAGGCGGGCACGGTGCCGGCCGCACCCGGCACCTGTGCGCTCACCTCATCTCACGGCACCCCACCGCAACCCCCGCCTCAGGCGCTCTCGCCGCTTTTGCGCCGCACGAGGCAGAAAGGATGCCCTGCCGGGTCGGTGAGCACCCGATAGCCGTCCCGGTCGCCCTGACGGGGCTGGGCGGGCTTGCCGGCGCCGAGTTTGAGCAGCTCGGCTTCGGCCGCGTCGAGGTCGTCGACGTCGAAGTCGAAGTGCAGCTGCTGCGGGACGCTCTGCTCGGGCCAGTTCGGGGCGCGGTAGCCGGCGACGCGCTGGAATCCGATCCTGAGGCCGTCGGCGGCGGTCAGGCCGGCGAAGTCGGCGTCTGATCCGGGGTGCGGCTCGAATCCGGTGGCCTGGCGGTAGAACGCCGCCAGGGCCAGCGGGTCGGCGCAGTCGAGAGTTATCGCAGACAACTTCAATGGTGCGGGCATGGCTCGGTCCTCCCCGATCGGCGATCCTTCGCGCCCACCATACGCCGCTTGACGGTCAGGGCAGCGCGAGCTCGAACCAGACGCTCTTGCCGCCGGTGGTGCGGCGGGTGCCCCAGCGGTGCGAGAGCTCCTTGACCAGGTGCAGGCCGCGGCCGCCGTCGTCGTCGTGGCCGGCGGTGCGCAGCCGGGGGACCTCGTCCGAGGCGTCATAGACCTCGCACAACAGAGTTCTGTCACGCATCAGCCGGACGCTGATCGGGCCGTTCGAGTACAGCAGGGCATTGGTGACCAGCTCGCTCGCCAGCAGCTCGGCCGTCTCCTCCAGCTCGGCCAGGCCCCAGTCGCTCAGGGTGCTGCGCACGGCGTGCCGGGCCCGGGCCACGGCGGGGAGTTCGGGTTCGACGACCCAGTTCGCCGTGGCGGTGGACGGGACGCCGCGCACGCGCGCGATCACCAGCGCGGCGTCGTCCATGGTCCGGTCGCCTCGCAGACCACTGATGACGGTGTCGGCGATCGCCTCCAGCGGCAGCGACGGGTCCTTGATCTCCCGGGCCAGGTCGGCCAGGCCGTCGTCGATGTCGCGGCCGGGGGCGCGGCTCTCCACCAGACCGTCGGTGCACAGCACCAGCAGGCTGTCGTCCTCGAGGTCGATGTCCAGGCTCTCGAAGGTGTGGCCGCCGACGCCGAGGGGCACGCCCGCGGGCAGCTCGATCACCTGCGGGCCGCCCTGGGCCGGGACCATCAGCGGCGGGATGTGGCCCGCGCGGGCGATCCGGCAGATCCGGGTGGTCGGGTCGAACACGGCCACCAGGCAAGTGGCGAAGAGTATCTCGCCGTCACCGAGGTGCTCGGTCAGCTCGTCGAGGTGGTGGAGCACCTCGGCCGGCTGCAGGTCCAGGCTGGCGACCAGGGTGCGGGTGGCGGTCCGCAGCTGGCCCATCACGGCCGCCGCGCGCACGCCGTGGCCCATGACGTCGCCCACCACCATCGCGACCCGCCCGCCGCGCAGGCCGATCACGTCGTACCAGTCGCCGCCGACGCCGGTCAGGTCGCTCGCGGGCAGGTAGCGGTGCGCCACGTCGACGCCGGTGTGGTCGCCGGAGTCGGCCGGCAGGAGCGCTCGCTGCAGCATCAGCGCCGTGTGCCGCTCGTGGCTGTAGAGCCGCGCGTTGTCCACGCAGAGCGCCGCCCGCGCGGCGAACTCCTCGCCCAGCACGGCCTCGCCGCCGGAGAACGGACGGCGGTCCGGGCCGCGGGTGAACATCGCGATGCCCAGTACGGCGCCGCGTGCGACCAGCGGCACCACCAGCATGCAGTGGCCCAGCAGCAGCGGCCCGGGGGACGGCTCGGAGCTCGGCCACAGCTTCAGCGTCGCGGCCTGGTCGAGGGCGGGCAGGGTGCGCGGCCGGCCGGAGCGCAGGACCTGGCCGAACACCGAGTTCTGGCCGTGCACCACGGTCTGGTCCACCGGCAGCAGCGCCTCGAGCGCCGGATCCTGCGCCCGCGCGGCCACCCGGCGCACGCGCACCTCGTTGTCGGGGCGCACCAGCGGCAGTTCGAACTCGTCCACCACGGTCTCGAGCAGCGCCACCGACGCGGTGTCGGCGAACCGCGGCACGGCCACCGCGAGCAGCTCCCGCGCGGTCTGGGACATGTCGAGGGTGGTGCCGATCATGGTGTTGGCCTCGGTCAGCAGCTGCACCCGGCGCATCATCGCGACCGACGCGGCGTGCTCCTGGAACTGGCCGATCGCGGCCAGCGCCGCCTCGGCGGTGCCGAGCGGAGCGGGCTTCGCGGCGGGCGCGGACTGGCCCACCCGGTCGGTGACCACGATCAGCGCGCCCGGCCGGCCGCGCCGGTCCTGGATCGGCTGCCAGCCGCACTCCACCGGATGCACCAGGCCGTCGGCGTCGAGCAGCGGGAGGGAGCCGGACCAGCTGCGCCCGGTGAGCACCGTGCCGAGCAGTTCGTCGAGGGCGGAGCGGTCTTCCGGCCGTACCATCAGGGTTCGCATACGGCGGCCGCAGGCCCGGCCCGCGGACAGCCCGAACAGCGCCTGGGCCCCGCGGCTCCAGCTGGTGATCCGTCCGTCCGTCCCGACCGTCAGCGTGGCCGGCCACGGGCGCTGCGGGGCGGCCGGGGCGGCTTCACCCCCGAACGCCCTGTTCCAGGGTGTTGCCCCCATTTCGAGCTCACTCTCGTTCGTCCAGGTGGGCGGTCGGAAGTATACCGTCCTGTCAGGGTCATGAATCAAGGGAGGCGGACGAATTCCCAGGTGGCCGCAGCCGTGCGGGCCACCGCCCGGAGCCTGTCGTGACCCTACCCGGGGCTCGGGCCGGGCACGCGCGGGGCCGGGGGCGCACGGAGGCTCGCCCCCGCGTGCGAGGTGGTGAATTTCCGCTCGGCGGCGCGTGAGCACGCGCGGGAGGGGAGAGAACGCGCGGAGTCGCCGGATACGCGCGGGGGCGCCGAAACCGGTGTGAGCGCCGGGTATGCCGCCGCGCGGCGGTTCTAACCCTCGCGGATCGTCAGCGTGCCGGCGAGGTCGAGCTCCGCGGTGGTGCCGGCGACGCCGGCCCGGGTGAGCAGTACGGCGCCGAGTGCGGCGCTCCAGAAGGTGCGCGACTCGGTCTCGGGGGAGCGGCCGAGGCCCCAGTCGCGTTCCTGTGTCAGGCGTCTGAGATAGCGCGCGGACTGGCCGAAGAGCAGGTGCAGGTGCTTGTCGACGACCGGGGCCAGCGCCGGGCGGGAGATCGCGGTCGCGAGGGCGCGGGCGACGGACGGCAGCGACGGCATCGCGAGGACGGCCTGGGCGATCTCGGTGCGGAACGCGGCGGCGTCGGCGGCGCGCAGGCCGACGGACTCGATCGCCTCGGCGTCGTGCAGCAGGCCGAGGAACGCGGCGTGCACGAGCAGCGAGTCCTTGGAGCCGAAGTAGTACGTGACCTGGTTGGGGAACACGCCCGCCGCGGCGGCGATCTGCGCCACGCTCGGCTCGGTGCCCGGCTCCCGGGCGCACAGCCGCGCGGTCTGCTCGATGATCCGGTACCGGGTGGAACGCCCGCGTCCCCGGGCCGGCTCGAGCGGGGGGCGCGACTTCGGATCGGTGGCCACGATCGAATTGTATGTGATACAACAAGTCGAGGAAGTTGTATGCCGTACAAGAGACGAGGGAGCGGGTCTGATGGCGGGCAGCGACAGCGCAGTGGTGGTCACCGGGCTCGGCGCGATCACGCCGCTCGGCGGGGACGTCGCCTCGACCTGGGCGGGGCTGCTGGCCGGGCACTGCGGGGTACGGGACGAGGCGAAGGGCCTGCTCGCGGGCGCCGACCTGCCGGTCACCCTGGCCGCGGCGATGGCGCTCGACCCGGCGGGCGGGCTGACGCCGGTCCAGGCCCGCCGCCTCGACCGGTCCCAGCAGGCGGTGCTCGCCGCGGCGGCCGAGGCCTGGGCCGACGCCGGGTCGCCCGAGCCGGACCCGGACCGGCTGGCGGCGGCGATCGGCACCGGCATCGGCGGCGTCAGGACTCTGCTGCAGCAGGACGACGTGCTGGAGGACGGCGGCGCCCGGCGGGTCTCTCCGCGCGCCGTGCCGATGCTGATGCCGAACGGCCCGGCCGCCCTCGTGAGCATCGAGTACGGCGCCCGCGCGGGCTCCTACACGCCGGTGTCGGCGTGTTCCTCCGGCGCCGAGGCGATCGCGTTCGGCGCCCGGCTGATCCGGTCGGGCGAGGCCGACGTGGTCATCGCGGGCGGCACGGAGGCCGCCGTCACCCCGCTGACGATGGCGGCCTTCGCCCAGGCCGGCGCGCTCTCCCGCCACGCGGGCGACCCGGCCGGCGCCTCACGGCCGTTCGCGGCCGACCGCGACGGGTTCGTGCTGGGGGAGGGGGCGGCGGTCGTCGTGCTCGAGAGCGCCCGGCACGCGGCCGCACGCGGGGCCCGCGTGCACGCCGTGCTCGCGGGCGCCGGGATCGCCTCGGACGCCTACCACTTCACCGCTCCGGCACCGGACGGGCGCGGGCAGATCTCCGCGATCCGCAAGGCGCTCGGCCAGGCCGGGATCGCTCCGGCCGACGTCAGCCACGTGAACGCGCACGCGACCGGCACGGCGGTCGGGGACGCGGCCGAGGCGGGCGCGATCCGCGAGGTGTTCGGCGCCGGCGTCGCCGTCACCGCGCCGAAGGCCTCGTTCGGCCACCTGGTCGGCGCGGCCGGCGCGCTCGAGGCGCTGATCGCGGTCCTAAGCCTCGAGCACGGCGTCATCCCGCCCACCCGCAACCTGACGGACGCACAGATCGATCCGGACATCGAGCTCGACGTCGTGGCCGTACGGCGCGAGACGCCGCAGCGCGCCGTGCTCTCGAACTCGTTCGGCTTCGGCGGTCAGAACGTGTCGCTGGTCTTCACCGGGCGCGGATGACGAGCGCGGGCTCAGCCCTTTGACTCGGCCTGAGCCAGCAGCGAGCCCACCCACGGGCTGAAGTACGAGGCGTAGGTGACGTCCGGAGTGTCCCCGCCCGCTTCGTAGCCGCCGATCACCCCGACCACCGTGCCCAGGCCCGTGTTCGCGTCCACGTCGCGCAGGAACGGGCCGCCGCTGGTGCCGCCGGGGTAGTTCTTGCAGTCGAACTGGAGCTGAGCGGTCGTCAGCGACGGGTCGTTGACCTGGGTCGTCATGTTGGTGCAGGTGATCGGCTTCTCCGTGTCCTGCGGATAGCCGATGACCTGGGTCAGCCCGGAGTAGGCCGGGGCGATCTGGATGTCGTCCCCGCCGACCACGTCCTGGATCCGGGCGGAGGAGCCGGCTTCGTGCACGACCAGGAACGCGATGTCGTAGTCCGGGTCCTCGTCCGCGGCCCACTGCGGCGGCACCACCACGTCGGCGGGCGTCCAGACCCCGTACGGGTCCTGACCGTCGTGGTATCCGGGCACGAACGCGAGATCGGTGTAGGCGCCGTTGGTGTCGTAGACGCAGTGCGCGGCGGTCAGCAGCACGTCGCCCTGCGGGCTGTTGACCACCGAGGCGGTGCAGTAGTGGCCCTGGCCCTGCACGGAGCCGTCGGTCGCGCTGAAGAGCGCGCCGACCTGGGGCACGCCGCCGAACGGCGAGCTGGCCAGCGGAGCGGAGACGGCCATGGGGGAGCCGCCGGCCATGATCCCCTGCTCGACCACCCCGCCCATGCCGGGGCTCGGCAGCGCCGCGGAGCCGGCCGGGCCGTCGCCCGCGGTGCCGGAGCCGACCGGCGGGGTCCGGCCGACCGGGCCGAGCCGGGCGTTCCAGTACGACGCGGCGGCGTCGGCGGCGGCCGAGGGGATCGGGATCACCGCTCCGCCGGTGGACTGCGCGTAGGCGCCGTCGTGCCCGCCGGAGATCGGCCACAGCAGCACAGCCGCGACCACGAGGACCGCCGCTCCGGTCGCGGCGAGTCCGAGGGAGCGCCTGCGGGCGCCCTCGCGCGCAGCTCGGGCCATGTCAGCTCAGGTTCCCGCCATCTCGAGGAGTGATCAGCCGCGGGCCGGCGCCCGGCAGCGGGGGGCACGGGAAGCCATGATCCCTGCTGCCGGGCGCCGACGCCAGGCCGACACCTGAATAACTCAGAACCCGCGCGCGGCGCGCAGGGACTCCTTGAGCGATCCTACGGTGGCGAGCACGGCGGAGGGCTCGTAGCCGCAGTGCGCCATGCAGTTGGCGCAGCGCGGGTCCTTGCCGCGGCCGAACTTCTCCCACTCGGTGGTCTCGATCAGCTCCTTGTAGGTCTTCGCGTACCCGTCGTTGAGCAGGTAGCAGGGCTTCTGCCAGCCGAGCAGCGAGTAGGACGGGATGCCCCACGGGGTGCACTCGAAGTCCCGCTTGCCCTCGAGGAAGTCGAGGAAGAGCGCCGAGTGGTTGAACCGCCACTTCTTCCGGTTGCCGTTGTCGAAGGCCTTGCGGAACAGCTCCCTGGTCTGCTCCACGCCGAGGAAGTGCTCCTGGTCCGGAGCCTTCTCGTAGGCGTAGGCGGGGGAGATCTGCAGCTGATCGACCTTCAGCTCGTCGTTGAGGTAGTCGAGCACGTCGATCACCGACTGCGGCGTGTCGGTGTTGAAGAAGGTCGTGTTCGTGTTGACGGTGAACCCGGCCTCGCGCGCGATCCTGATGCCCTCGACGGCCTCCTCGAACCCGCCGTCCTTGCACACCGACTCGTCGTGGCGCTCCTTCAGGCCGTCGATGTGCACGACCCAGGCGAAGTACGGCGACGGCTTGAACTTGTGGATGTGCTTCTTGATCAGCAGGGCGTTGGTGCACAGGTAGACGAACTTCTTCCGGGCGATCAGCTGCCGGACGATCTCGTCGATCTGGGGGTGCATCAGCGGCTCGCCGCCGGCGAGGGAGACCATCGGGGCGCCGCACTCCTCGACCGCGGCCACAGCCTGCTCCACCGGCATGCGCTGCTTGAGGATCGAGGCCGGGTGCTGGATCTTCCCGCAGCCGGCGCAGGCCAGGTTGCAGGCGAACAGCGGTTCCAGCTCGACGATGAGCGGGAACTTCTTGACCCCCTTGATCTTGTTCTTGAACAGATAGCTGCCAATCTTCACGGACTGGCGCAGTGGAATGCCCATGATCCCCTCTAGATTCTCTTCGTCGTCGGCAGCGCGGGCATGGGAGGGAGGGAGAAGCGGTAGGTCTCCTCGATCCCGGCGGGCTCTTCCCGGCGGATCGGGCCGAGCGCGGCCAGCGCCTCGACCACCGACTCCACCAGCTGGGCGGGCGCCGAGGCGCCCGCGGTCAGCCCGATCGTGCCCGCTCCGGCCAGCCAGTCCGGGTCGATCTGCTCGGGCCCGTCGGCCAGGTAGGCCGCGGCGCCCGCCCGCTCCGCGACCTCGACCAGCCGCAGCGAGTTGGAGGAGTTCGGCGAGCCGATCACCAGCACCACGTCCGCTTCGGCGGCCACGTCGCGGATCGCGCGCTGCCGGTTCGTGGTCGCGTAGCAGATATCCGAGCTCGGCGGTTCGCCGATGCCCGGAAAGGCGGTGCGCAGCGCGTCCACGACCTGCGCGGCCTCGTCTTCGGCCAGGGTGGTCTGCATCAGGTAGGCCACCCGCTCCCGGTCCGGCACCTCGAGCGCCTTGGCCTGCTCGGGTGTCTCCACCAGGTGGATCCGGGGCCGGCTCGGATCCGGGTCCTCGCCCATCAGCCCCTCGGACTCGTCGTGGTTCGGGTGGCCGATGAACACCACCGTGCTCCCGTCCCGCAGCGCGCGCCGGGCCTCGGTGTGCACCTTGGCCACCAGCGGGCAGGTGGCGTCGACCACGGCCAGGCCGCGTGCGTCCGCCTCCAGCCGGACCGAAGGCGCGACGCCGTGCGCCGAGAGCACCACCGGCACGCCGTCGGGCACCTCGCTCAGCTCCTCCACGAACACCGCGCCGCGGCGTTCGAGGTCGGCCACCACGAAGGTGTTGTGCACGATCTGGCGCCGCACGTACACCGGCGGCCCGTAGCGCTCCAGCGCCTCGGCGACGATGTCGATCGCCCGCTCCACGCCCGCGCAGAACGAGCGCGGCGAGGCGAGCACCACCCGCCGGTGCGGATGCGCCGCGCCGGCCCAGGATTCGAACGCCGGGACCATCCGGGTCAGCGTGCGCAGCGCGGCGCGGCCGCGGTTGACCGTGGCCGGATGCCACAGCCCGGTCTGCGCGTCGTCGACTATCACGCGCGCGGTGGCGAACGGCGCGTCGGTGAGCGTGCCGAGCACCGAGGCCTCCATGTCCACGGCCAGGTAGCCCTCGGCCGCCAGGCCCGCCCGGGCCTTGCCGCGCACCACGCGGTCGCTCGTCACGGTCGGCCCGAGGTGGATCCGCACCTCCTCCGGCAGCATCCGGCGCAGCGCGGCGTAGAGCAGCGGCGCGGCCGGGCAGCGCACCACCGCGCCGTCCGGGCCGTGCACCTCGGTGGAGACGACCACGTCGCCCGCGCGCACCTCCTTGGCCAGCCCGCCGGCCACGCCCGCGAGCACCACCGGGGCTCCGTCGCGCGGCAGCACCCGGGCGGCCCGTCCGGCGCGCATGCCCACCTGCACCACGCCGGTCTCCAGGCCGGCGCCGCGTCGCAGGGCCCGCGCCTCGATGCCCAGCGCGGCGGCCACGGTCACAGGGCTGCTCATCGGCCATCCACCCGATGATATTCCGCACTGTGCTGACTCACACTGTAGAAGTGTACGGCGCGGCCGAGCGCGGTGAGCGGAAAGACAAGCCGGTACAGGTGGTAGTTGATGTAGAAGTCGCCGGGGAACCCGGTGCCGGTGAACAGGTCCTCGTCCCAGGTCCCGTCGGCGCGCTGGGTGTCCGTCAGGTACGCCACCCCGCGGTCGATCGCCGCGCGCACCTCGGCGCCCGGGCCGGCCGGGTCCTCGGCCAGCGCGAGCAGCGCCAGCAGCGACCACGCCGTCTGCGACGCGGTCGACTCGCCGCGCCCGATCCAGGCCGGGTCCTGGTAGGAGCGCAGGTCCTCGCCCCAGCCGCCGTCGGCGTTCTGATGGCCGGTCAGCCAGGCCGCGGCCCGGCGCAGCGCCGGATGCCCCGCGCTGACCCCGGCCGCGACCAGGGCCGGCACGACCGCGCCGGTGCCGTAGACGTGGTTGGCGCCCCAGCGGCCGAACCACGAGCCGTCCGGCTCCTGGTGGTCGAGCAGCCAGCGGATCCCGCGCAGCGCCCGCGGGTCGTGCGGCCGGCCGAGCGCCGCGTAGGCCTCGACGATGTGCGCGGTCACGTCCGCCGACGGCGGGTCGATCACCGCGCCGAAGTCGCAGAACGGCAGCTTGTTGATGAGCGTGCGGGTGTTGTCCGCGTCGAACGCGCCCCACCCGCCGTCCTTGCTCTGCATCCCGCCCATCCAGGCCGCGCCGCGGTCGATGGCCGCGCGGATGCGCCGCTCCCGCACCGGCTCGCCGTCCGGATTGCGCGAGCGCTGCAGCGCCAGCAGGATCTCGGCGGTGTCGTCGGTGTCCGGGTAGCCGACGTTGGCGAACTCGAAGGCCCAGCCGCCGGCCGCGAGCTGCGGACGGCGCACCGCCCAGTCGCCCTTGACCGTGATCTCCTCGGCCAGCAGCCAGTCGGTGGCCCGCATCACGGCCGGGTCCGCGGCGCTCGCGCCCGCGTCGTGCAGCGCGACCAGCGCCAGGGCGGTGTCCCACACCGGGGACTGGCACGCCTCGAGCCGGCGCATCGGGCCGTCCGGCCCGTCCTCGCGCACCAGGAAGCCCTCGAGCCCGGCCAGGCCCGCCCGCACCACCGGGTGCTCCAGCGGATAGCCCATCAGATCCAGCGCCATCAGCGAGTAGACCCACGGCGGCTGGATCCCGCCCCACCCGCCGTCGGCCTCCTGCCGGGCGATGATCCACTCGGTCGCCTGGCGCAGCGCGGCCCGGCGCACCGAGCGCAGCGGACGGCGCTCGTAGCGGTGCAGCATCCGGTCGGCGCGGCGGAAGAACCCGGCGATCCGGTCCTCGTCCGCGGGCACCGGCGGGATGACCCCGGTGCGCAGCTCGTCCACGCCGAACGGCAGCGGACGGCACGGTTTGAAATGCCAGACGATCGTGAGCGGCACCACCGTCTGCCGGGCCCAGCAGCCCCAGTCGTAGACGTTGAAGGGCACCTTGGGCGGCAGCAGGATCAGCTCCGGGGGCATGGCCGGGAGCCGGTCCCAGTCCCACAGCCCGAACAGGGCCAGCCAGATCCGGGTGAAGACCCGGGTCGCCTCGACCCCGCCCGAGGCGCGGATCCACTCCGCGGTGCGGGTCATCTCCGGCCCGGCGATCTCGTCCCCGGCGAGCTTGAGCGCGATGTAAGCCTCGACCGTGGTGGACAGGTCGGCCGGGCCGCCGTGGAAGGTGGCCCAGGTCCCGTCCGCGCGCCGCTGGGACCGGATCCAGCGGGCCGCCTGCTCGATCGTGCGCGGGTCCCCGATGCCCAGGAACTCCCGCAGCAACAGATCTTCGGCGTCCATGGTGACGTTGGTCGCCAGCTCCCCCTTCCACCAGCCGGCCGGATCCTGCAGCCCGAGCAGATGCTCGCGCGCGGCCTCGGCAGCCTGATGCGCCGCCTCGGGCAGGCCCGGGGGGCGGCCGGTGTCCACCGGCCGTTCCGCAATCGCAGTCATGTCAGCGTGCCTCCTCGGCACGCCCCTTACCACGTCCGGGAGAGAAGAAACCTGGTGACTTCACCGAGATCGGCGAGCGCGCGGGGGTGCGGCGCCAAACGGTCCAAGCGAGCTAAGGCCTCACGAGTGTGCAGGTCGGCGCGGTCCTGGGTCCAAGAACGGCCCCCCGCTTGCTCGACGAGGTCGGCCGCGAGGACAAGATCGGCATCGCTCAGGTCGCCTTCGGAGGAGAGCACCCGGCGCAGCCGCTCGCTCGCCGGGCTGCCCGCCGTGAGGGCCGCGACGACGGGCGCGGAACGCTTGCGGGCGTAGAGGTCCGCGGCCACCGGCTTGCCGGTCGTGCCCGTTTCGCCCCAGATGCCGAGCAGGTCGTCGACGAGCTGGAAGGCCATGCCGAGGTGGTGGCCGTACTCGGAGAGCAGCCGCACCCGCTCGGGGTCGGCGCCGTACGCGTGCGCGCCGAGCGAGGCGCTGGCGGCCAGCAGGCTCGCGGTCTTGCCGGACTCCATCTCCAGGCACTGATCCACCGTGGCCGCGTCGTTCCCGGCCAGGTCGAGGTCCTCGCTCTGACCGGCGATCAGCACCTGCACCGAGGCGGCCAGCGAGGCCACCGCGTGCGGGCTGCGCTCGGTGAGCACCTGGAAGGCGAGGGTCTGCAGGGCGCAGCCGGCCAGCAGCGTCTGGTCCACGCCGTAGACGGTCCACGCGGTGGGCCGGTGCCGCCGGGTGCGGTCGCCGTCCATGATGTCGTCGTGCAGGAGCGAGAAGTTGTGGATCAGCTCCACCGCGCAGGCCGCGTCGAGCACCTCCGGCTCGTCGCCGGCCGCGCCCACCGCGCGGGCGCCGAGCACGGCCAGGGCCGGGCGCAGCGCCTTGCCGCCCGAGCCGGTCGGATCCGGCGCGCCGGAGGCGTCCTGCCAGCCGAAGTGGTAGCGGCCGATGCCGCGCATGGTCGGGTGCAGGGCGTCGAGCCGTCGCTCCAGCTGCGGGTCCACCAGCTGCTTGATGTCGGCCAGGATCTCGGCGGCGCCGCGCTCGGCCACCGGGAGGTCCGCCTCGGTTCCCTGCGTGAGGGTGTCCGTACCGCCTTGCGTCTCGCTCACGCCCGTGCTCCCGTCCGATGCCCGTTGGCTTTCTTCCACTGTTCTTGCGCAACCCGGGCCGCGTTAATCCCGCTGCGCACCGCGCTCTCCATCGTGTCCGGCCATCCGGTGGCGGTCCACGCGCCGGCTAGCAGCACCCCCGGCGCCGCCGTATCCGGCCCCGGACGCAGCCGTGCGCTGCCCGCGGCCTGCCGGAACGTCGCGTGCTTCTCCCGGGTGACGAAGAACTCCTCCACCTGCGCGCCACGGGCCTTGGGCAGCAGACGGGCGAGTTCGGTCTCGAACAGCGGGCGCAGTTCGGCCACCGGCTGCTCGATCCAGCGCTCGGCGGCGGAGACGGTGACCGCGACGTAGCGGCCGGCTCCGGGCAGGCCGCTCGGGCCGGTCCGGTCGAAGATCCACTGCGCCGGGGAGTCGACGCCGGCGACGAACGGGCCGTCGAGCACCGGACGGTCGTAGCGCAGGTGCACGTTCAGGATCGGGCTGTGACCGAGCGCGGCGAACGGGGCGGGCAGCTCGGCCGGCAGCAGCGCGGCGGCCGCGTCGTGCGGCACGGCGAGGATCACCGCGTCCGGCCGCAGGGTCTCCTGGGCCTCGTCCCGGCCGCGCAGCCGCACGGTGCGGTCGGCGTCCACGGAGAGCACCTTCGTCGCGTCGCGCACGCTCACGCCCGCGGCGGCCAGCGCCTTGCGCGCCCGCACGTCGTGGATCTCGCCGAGCGGCACGGCGGCGTAGCCCAGGTCGGCTCCGCCGGTGTCCTCGAGCAGGCCGGTGCGGAAGACCTTGGCGGCCAAGGCGAGTGACGCCTCGTCGGGATCGATGTTGAGGGTCGCGGTGCTGATCACCGACCAGAGCCGGTCGATCGCGGTCCGGCTCTGGCCCTGCTTGCGCAGGAAGCCGCCGAAGCCCTGCGCGTCCGTCCGCGGGTCGGCCGGGTCGGTGCGCCGGATCGCCATGGCCGCGCGGCCCAGGCCCATCCGGTCCCGTATCGGCAGCAGGCCGTACCCGGCCAGCGCGCCGGCCAGGTGTATCGGCGCGGGGGCGTTGGTGCGCTTGAGCCGGGCCGAGCGGCCCTCGGGGGAGCGCAGCGGGATGTCCAGCCGGTCCTGAAGCACCGTCAGGCCGGTCTCCGGACCGGCGCCGAGCCGCTCGAGCAGGCCGCGGTAGGCGGTGCAGCAGCGCAGGAACACGTGCTGGCCGTTGTCCACGACCAGCTCGCCGCGCCGGTACGAGGTGGCCCGGCCGCCGAGCCGGGGCCGCGCCTCGGCCACGGTCACCTGCCAGCCGCGTTCGGCCAGGACCAGGGCCGCGGAGATCCCGGCCAGGCCGCCGCCCACCACCAGGGCGGTGGGCGCGTCCGCGGCGGCGGGCCGCGCGGGCTGTGCCGGGCTCATCGGCTCGCGCGCTCGGCCGCTCGGGCCGCGCCCGGCCGGGGCGCGAGCGCGCGGACCGCGACCGCGAGCTTCGTCGAGGTCGGCACGGACATCCGGGCTCCGAACGTGGCCTGCGGATCGGCCGCGATTCGGCCGAGCAGCGCGTGGTAGATGCCCGAGAGCGCTCCGCAGCAGCCGCGTGAGCGCCAGTCCAGCAGCGGCAGCAGGCCGAGGCCCTCGGCGTAGAGCGCCTCGGCGCGCTTCGCCTCGAAGCGCAGCGCCGCGGCCAGCCGGCCCTCCTGCGGATCGAGCGTCCCGTCCTCGCGCAGCACGAGCTCGCACTCGTGCTGCTCGAGCGTCTCCTGCGGCAGGTAGACGCGGCCGCCCTGCAGGTCCTCGCGCACGTCGCGCAGGATGTTGGTCAGCTGCAGGGCCAGCCCGAGCCGGTCCGCGAGCTCCTCGGTGGGCTTGGGATCCTGGTGCAGCGCCGGTGGATCGAACACCGCCAGGGACAGCCGTCCGATCGACCCGGCCACGTTGCGGCAGTAGAGCGAGAGTTCGTCCCAGGTCCGGTACTTGGTCCCCACCTGGTCCATCTCGCAGCCGTCGACGAGTTCGCCGAAGCAGCCGAGGTCCAGCGGATAGCGCCGCGCCGCGTCCGCGAGCGCGACCAGCACCGGATCCTCCGGGAAGCGCTCGGGATCCTCCGCCTGCCGCCGGGTCTCGGCCAGCCCCGCCAGCTTCTGATCCATCGGCAGGTCGCCGTCGCCGATATCGTCCACCCTTCGGGCGAACGCGTAGATCGCCGAGAGCGCTCGCCGTTTGGGTCCGGGTAGGAGCCTGATGCCGTAGGAGAAGTTCTTCGCCTGGCTTCCGACGATCTGCTCGCACGATGCATAGGCAGCTGCAAGCTCTGTACTGCTGGTCACCCGGGCATCCTACGCCGTGCGGCGGCGCCGTACGGTGCGGCGTGGTCGGGAGATCGCCCGCATTACCCCACTTGACCGCCGAACGGTTGTTTGAAGCCGGCGAACGACCGGCGCACGGGTCAGCGCTTGCGCCCCGCCAGCACGCCGAGGGCGGCGCGCACCACGCCCTGCTTGGTCGTCGCCGGGGCGCCGGCCAGGACGTCGTAGTCCACCTTGCGCAACGCGGTCAGCGCCGCGCGGCCGCCGGCCACGTAGCCGATCACGGCCGGCCGGGCCCAGCCGCGCAGCCGCCGGGTCAGCGGCACGCCCTTGCTCAGCATCACCGCGGCCCGGCCCGCCTCCCAGCGCAGCAGTGCCTTGAGATCCTCGTCGGAGTGCGCGAAGTCGAGCTCCTCCTCGCGCACGCCGAACGCGGTCAGGTCCTCCCGCGGCAGGTAGATCCGGCCGTTGCCGCGGTCCTCGGCCACGTCCTGGATGTGCTCGACGATCTGCAGGCCGGTGCACACCGCGTCCGACTCGGCGATGTTGCGCGGGGTGGCCTGGCCGGCCAGGTGCAGCACCACCCGGCCCACCGGGTTCGCCGAGAGCCGGCAGTACGCGACCAGCTCGGCGAAGGTCGCGTAGCTGGTCTTGTACTGGTCCATCAGGTTCGCCGCGACCAGGTCGTGGAACGGCTCGATCGGCACCCGGCCGTCCGCGGTGATCCGGGCCAGGCCGCGCACCGGGTCGAGCTTCGGCGTCCCGCCGGCGGCCAGCCGGCCGAGGTCGGCGTCCACCTCGGCCAGCGCCGCGGCCCGGTCCCCGGTGAGCTCGTCGCCGAGATCGTCGACGTACCGCGCGAACACGTAGAAGACCGCGAGGTCCTCGCGCACCGCGCGGGGCAGCATCCGCAGCGCGACCGGGAAGTTCTCGGCCGAGGCCTGCTCGGCCGCCTTCGCGGCGAAGTACGCCGGGTCGTCGGTGCGCGCGGCCACGGGCTTCGGCACCGCCGGTTCTGTCGTCACTTCGTCCTCTTCGTCGAGGTGGACGTGGGTACGCGCGGGTACGGAGGACGTGCTCACCCCCGCCGCACCGCCTGCGAGACCAGCGTGCGCCCGAAGTCCCACATCAGGCCCGTGCCCCGGTGCGCGTCGCGCATCACGTCGTCGAAGGCGGTGAGGAAACGTTCCACCTCCGGCTCCCCGATCGTCAAGGGCGGCAGCAGTTTGATCACGTCGATGTGGTCGCCGGAGACCTGCGTCAGGATCCGGTGACGCTGGAACAGCGGTACCACCACCATCTGCGCGAACAGGCCCTTGCGGGCCGCCTGCAGGGTGTTCCAGCCGGCCTTGAGCTTGAGCGAGCGCGGCTTGCCGAACTCGAACCCGAGCATCAGGCCCCGTCCGCGTACCTCGGCCAGCATCTCGTAGCGCTCGAGCCGCTCGGTCAGCTGATCGCGCATCAGGGTGCCGATCCGCTCGGCGTTCTCGATCAGCGCCTCGTCCTCCATCACCTGCAGCGTGGCCAAGCCGGCCGCCATCGCCATGGCGTTGGAGCCGAAGGTGGAGTCGTGCACCAGCACCCGGTCCATCGAGGAGTAGACCTTCTCGAAGATCCAGTCCTTGGCCAGCGTCGCGCCCACCGGCACGAAGCCGCCGGACAGAGCCTTGGCCACGGTGACGATGTCCGGCTGCACGTCCTCGTACTCGTAGGAGAAGAACCGCCCGGTACGCCCCACCCCGGTCTGCACCTCGTCGCAGATCAGCAGCGCGCCGTGGTCCTTGAGCAGGTCGTGCGCCGCGCGCAGGAAGCCGGGCGCCGGCTGGTGCACGCCCTTGCCCTGGATCGGCTCGATCAGCAGCGCCGCCACGCCGCCCTTGCGCAGCTCCGCCTCCAGCGCCTCGAGATCGCCGAGCGGCACCCGGGTGTCCGGCAGCAGCGGGTCGAAGCCGTCGCGGAACTCCGCCGCGCCGTTGACCGAGAGCGAGCCGGTGGTCAGCCCGTGGAACGCGTGGTCGCAGTACACGATGCGCGGCCGGCCGGTGGCGTAGCGGGCGAACTTGATCGCCGCCTCCACCGCCTCGGTGCCGCTGTTGCCGAAGTAGACCCGGTCCAGGTGCGGCGCCCGGGCCAGCAGCTTCTCCGCGAGCAGGCCGGCCAGCAGCGGCGAGTCGAACTGGACCATGTCGGCGAGGTCCGCGTCCAGCACCTGGTGCAGCGCGGAGCGCACCACCGGGTGGTTGTGCCCGACTCCGAACACGCCGAAGCCGGCGAGGAAGTCCAGGTAGTCGTTGCCGTCCGCGTCATAGAGATAAGCCCCCTGCGCGCGGGTATAGGTGCGGTCGAAGCCGATCGCGTGCAGCATCCGTGGCAGCTGTGGGTTGAGCATCCGCCCCTGCAGCTTGTGGCCCTCCCCGGTCCGCTCGTCGAGCAGCCGTCCGAGGTCGAAGCCCGTGTTCATATATGCCGACCCTTCTCGCGCCTGTTACATCTGTGCGCCCCCTACCCATACGGGGCCCGACGTAGACGGTCACGTTTGGATATACCTCCTCGCGCCCGGTCTGAGCAGATGGTAGCTATACGTGCGACGCGCCGGGGTGCCTTCGCGCTCTGAACCCCGGCGCGTCGCCGCGCGCCTGTCCCAGGCCGTCGAAGGCTCGGCCTAAAACTGCTCGGGCAACTCTTATCCGAGAACACGACCTGGTCTCAGCGGCCTCTCAAGTTGCCCGGGGATGGTCGGGACATGACCGAGACGCCGCAGCACCCCGCCACGCCGAACCCGCAGCAGCCGCAGGCGCAGCAGCCCCAGCCGGGCCCCTCGCCGCAGCCGCCGTACCCCGACGGCACCTGGGCCCAGCCGGCCCCGGACGGTGCCTCGGCCTTCGAGCAGCCCGCCATGGTCACGGCCCAGACCGGGGAATACGTCTGGGGCGCGGGGGCCGACCCGCAGTACGGCGGCGGTGGCGGCGGCCAGCTCCCGCCCGTGCCGCCGGAGTTCGCGGCGCACGGCGGCAAGCGCCGGCGCGGCCCGGTCAAGCTCGGCCTCGGCCTGGTCGTCGCGATCGCCGTGGTGGCCGCGGGCGTCGGCGGCGTCTCCGGCGCGGTCTTCGACCACAACTACAGCCAGACGGCGGCCTCGGCGGTGAACGTGGTCACCGGCTCAAACAGCTCCGACTCGACCACCACGGTGGGCGCGGTGGCCAAGACCGTGCTGCCGAGTGTGGTGAAGATCACGGAGACCACCAACAGCGCCGAGGGCATCGGCTCGGGCATCGTCGTCTCCAGCAACGGCTACATCGTGACCAACAACCACGTCGTCGCCGACTACGCCTCCGAGGGCGGCAAGCTCACGGTCACCACGTACGACGACAAGACCTACGACGCCAAGGTCGTCGGCTACATCGCCGCCGACGACATCGCGGTCATCCAGGTCGAGGGCGGTTCGAACTGGAAGGCGGCCGCCTTCGCCGACTCCGGCCAGGTGCAGGTGGGCGACCAGACCATCGCCATCGGCTCCCCGGACGACCTGCAGAACACCGTCACCAGCGGCATCGTCTCCGCGCTCAACCGGACCGTGTCGGTGACCGAGTCCACCACCGAGGGCCAGGGCTTCAGCGGCAACGGCGGCTTCCCCGGCTTCAACTGGGGCCAGAGCGAGTCCACGGTGACCTACTCGGCCATCCAGACCGACGCCTCGATCAATCCCGGCAACTCGGGCGGCCCGCTGCTCGACTCGTCCGGCCAGGTGATCGGCATGAACTCCTCGATCTACTCCTCCTCGAGCTCGTCGAGCTCCTCGTCCTCCGGCTCGGTCGGCCTCGGCTTCGCCATCCCGTCGGACAAGGTGGTCCAGGACGTCAAGAAGATCGAGGCGGGCCAGGGCGACTCCAGCTCGAACTCGAACTCCGACTCGAACTCCAACTCCAACTCCAACTACGGAACGTACTGATCTCCGGACGGGCCGCGGCCCGCTGATCCGCGGTACCTTGAGGGCGCGTGCCCGGGCGATCCCCGGCCCGCGCCCCGAGTCCGTTACCGCCCACGACCTGGGCGGCCCGCCACATCGGAGTGACCCATGGATGCTGCGCGCAGCGCCCTGCTGCCCACCGAAGAGGCCCAAGCGCTGCTCGAGCTCACCGCCGAGCTCGGCGCCAAGGAGCTCGCGCCCCGCGCCGCGGCGGCCGAGGCGAGCGGTCAGTTCCCGCGCGACGCCTTCCGCCTGCTCGGCCGCTCCGGGCTGCTCGGACTGCCCTATCCGGAGCAGTACGGCGGCGCCGGCCAGCCCTACGAGGTCTACCTGCAGGTCGTCGAGGAGCTCGCCAGCAGCTGGCTGGCCGTCGGCCTCGGCGTCTCCGTGCACACCCTCTCCTGTCACGCGCTGGCCGAGTACGGCAGCGAGGAGCAGCGCGAGCGCTGGCTGCCGGACATGATCGGCGGGGACCTGCTCGGCGCGTACTGCCTGTCCGAGCCCGGGCACGGCTCGGACGCGGCGCACCTGGTCACCAAGGCCCAGCCGGACGGCGGCGGCTACCGCATCGACGGGACCAAGGCCTGGATCACCCACGGCGGCGAGGCGGACTTCTATACTGTGCTCGCGCGCACCGGTGAGGAAGGCCCGAAGGGCATCAGCGCGTTCCTCGTGGACGCCGGCACCGAGGGGCTGAGCGCGGCTTCGCCGGAGCACAAGATGGGCATGCGCTCCTCCACCACCGCCCAGATGCGTTTCGAGTCCGTGCGGGTGCCGGAAGAGCGGTTGATCGGCGAGCCCGGCCAGGGCTTCGAGATCGCCATGCGCGCGCTCGACCACGGCCGGCTCGGCATAGCCGCGTGCGCGGTCGGCCTGGCCCAGGCGGCGCTGGACGCGGCCACCGCGTACGCCCGGGAGCGGGTCCAGTTCGGCAAGCCGATCATCGAGCACGACGCCGTCGGGTTCATCCTGGCCGACATGGCCGCCCGCACCGAGGTGGGCCGGGCCGCGTACCTGGCCGCGGCCCGGCTGCGCGACAAGGGCCTGCCGTTCTCCCGGCAGGCCGCGATCGCCAAGCTGCACTGCACCGACGCGGCGATGCAGAGCACTGTCGACGCGGTGCAGGTGCTCGGCGGCGCGGGCTACACCACCGACTTCCCGGTCGAGCGGTTCCTGCGCGAGGCCAAGGTGCTGCAGATCGTCGAGGGCACCAACCAGATCCAGCGGATGGTCATCGCGCGCTCGCTCGCCCGCGGCTGACGTCTCGTCACACGCGATACCCCGCGCACCCCGGTGCGACCGGCGCGGGGTGCTAGCGGCGGTCCGGGCCGGGTATGTTACAAGCAGTCAGTAACCGGTCCCAGCCCCGAGCACACCTTAGGCGGCACACATGACACGAGGTGCGAGCGGTCCGCGCATTTTCGGCTTCGCCCACGCGGTGGCGGTCTGCGCCCTGGTCGGCGGCTACCTCGTCGGCCGCACTCAGGGCCTCGTCGTGGTGGCGCTGCTGGGTGTGCTGGAGATCGCAGTGTCCTTCGACAACGCGATCGTGAACGCGACCGTGCTGGCGCGGATGAACCGCTACTGGCAGCGGATGTTCCTGACCGTGGGCGTGCTGATCGCCGCGATCGGGATGAGGCTGGTGCTGCCGCTGGTCATCGTCGCGATCGGCGCGCGCCTGACGCCCTGGCACGCGGTCGACCTGGCGTACGCGAACCCGACCCGCTACCACGACCTGCTGCTCGCCGCCCAGCCCGGCATCGCCGCGTACGGCGGGATCTTCCTGCTGATGATCGCGATCGCGTTCTTCCGCGAGGAGCGCGAGGTGCACTGGTGGCCGCTGATCGAGCGGAGGCTGCCGAGCCTGCTCGACCACCGCGGCGTCCCGCAGCTGATCGCCTTGCTGTTCACCGCGGTCGCGGGGCTGACCGTGCCCGGCGACGTGCGCGAGAAAGTGGTCCTGGGCTGCCTGTTCGGCCTCCTGTGCCACCAGGCGGTCAAGCTGCTCTCCGACCGCGTCGCCGACGCCGCCGACGCCGACGGCGCCTCCCGCCCCCGCGCGACCGTCGAAGGCCGAGCCGCGCTGCTGCTGTTCATCTACCTCGAACTGCTCGACGCGACCTTCTCCATGGACTCGGTCATGGGCGGCTTCTCCGTGACCGTGAACATCGCGCTGATCACCCTCGGCCTCGCCATCGGCGCCGGTTACATCCGAGCCCTGACGGTCTACGTCGTACGCCGCGGCACCCTCGAGCAGTACCGGTACCTGGAACACGGCGCGTACTACTCGATCGCGCTGCTCGCCGTGCTGCTGCTGTGGGAGATCTGGCGCGACGTCCCCGACTGGATCACCGCCTGCACCGGCGCCGTGGTCATCACCGCCGCCTGGCTCACCTCGATCTGGGCCGCGAAACGCCAGCTGCGCCGCGAAGCCGAGCGCCACGCCGACTCGCCGGACGCCGAGATCCAGCACTTCGTCTCGCAGAAGGCTGAGGCGAGAAATAAGGATGCCGCCTGAGGTGAAAGCCGACCTGCTGTGCCGACGCGTGTTCACCGCCCTGCGGGAGGGGCGGCTCGAGGCCGATCCGGTGGTGGAGTTGGCCTGCGAGTTGCTGGATTGGGGGCACTACGGGTCGGCCGTGCGCGAGGTGGTCGAACGCGTGCCGGCGGGGTTGGCGGCGGGGGAGCTGGCCGGGTTGGCCGCGCGGCTGCTGGACGAGGCCGCGTTCGAGCCAGGGTTCGATCTCGTGCCGGAGCGGCTCGACGTGCTGCGGGAGGCACTGCGGGTCGTGGCGCGGGATTTGGCCGCGGGCGGGATTGAGGGGGAGCCGAGGTTGGAGCTCGTCGAGGAGTTCGGGCCCGCGATGCCGCGGATCCTCTTGGCGGACGGGCGGTGGATCGCCGGTGGGCCAGAGCTCTGCGGACCGGTCGGCGACGACTTGACTTGCGCGGTGGCGACGATGGCCGACGTCGTGCAGTGCGGGCTGATGGAGCAGACGTGGCAGGTGTGGCCGGTCTGCGCCGAACATCCGCGGCTCGGCGCTCACGCTGTGGTGCGTTCGGGCGAGGCCGTGTGGTGGTGCGTGGGCGGGGTCGGGCACGTGGTGGGAGCGGTGGGCGAGCTAGGGGCTCGGCGCCGGAGCGGCCGGCGTTAGCTGCGCCTGGCGGCGGTTCTGGTCGTCACGCTGTCGCTGTCCGAGTCGACGGTGAGTTCCACGGCGCGGCGCAGCTGCTCGAGGCGGTAGGGCAGGGGGCGCCAGCCGACGGAGCCGGCGAGCTCGGCGTTGAGCTCCACCACCGCTCGCGTGTACGCACGCTGCAAGCCCCGCGGACGCAGGGGCATGCCCGGGGGGCGGCGGATGGCGTGGCCGTCCTGCGCGGGCAGGCCGGCGTGGTTGCCGGCCACCGAGACCCACAGGGCCTTGACCCCTAGCTGGAACTCGTCGATCAGCTCCTGACGGTGCCTCAGCCAGTGCCGCAGCGCCGCGACCGTGCCGGGGGAGAGGGTGACCTGCTGCGTCACCGGCTCGGCCACCCGGCGCGCCTGCGGCTTGCGCACGATCGTCACCGCGGGCTGGTCGGCCTCCAGGTCGAGGTCCGCCAGGGTCAGCGCGCACAGCTCGCCCACCCGCGCGCCGGTGTCCAGCACCGTGCCGATCACCGCGAGCAGCCGGACGTGGGCGGCGAGCACCGGCGGGTTCTCCGCCCGCTCGATCAGGTGCGCGCGCAGCTGCGAACGCGTCGGCGCGTCCACCGGCTCGCGCACCTGCGGCTGCTCCACCCGCTCGCCGAACTCCACCGGCACCCCGAGCTCCCGGGCGAGCAGCTTCAGACAGTCTTCGCGCACCCGCATCGACGCCGGGCTGGAGACGGCTCCGGGCACCCGGCTGGCCCTGGTGCGCAGCTCGCCGCGGCGGCCGAGGTCGAGGTACGAGCTGACCGCCTGCGCCCGGAACAGGTCCGCGGCGGTGACGACCGGGCCGTGCGGACGGTACTCCGGGTGGGCCAGCGCGAGCCTCAGCTCCTTGACGAACCAGCGGATCTGCCGGGCCCGCGCGGCGCTGGTCTCCTCCCGGGAGCACAGCCGTTCGGCCGCGGCGGTCACCTCTTCGACGGCCCCGGCGGTCTGACCTTCTGTCATACGGCGCAACGATAGCCGCCCGCGCCGACAGCGGCCCGCACCCGAGCGCGGGCGCTCCGCATGATGAACAGTCGAACGCGCAGTGTGGCGAAGACGACTACGGTAAGGCATGTGGAGGACATCGACCTACAGATCATTAGGCTCCTGCTGGAAGACGGGCGGATGAGCTACACCGACGTGGGCAAGGCCACCGGCCTGTCCACCTCGGCCGCCCACCAGCGCGTTCGCCGGCTCGAGCAGCGCGGTCTGATCAAGGGTTACCGTGCGGTGGTGGACGCCGAGGCGCTGGGCCTGCCGTTGACGGCGTTCGTCTCGGTCAAACCCTTCGACCCGGCCGCGCCGGACGACGTGCCCGAGCGGCTCTCCGGCCTGTCCGAGATCGAGTCCTGCCACTCCGTGGCGGGGGACGAGAACTACATCCTGAAGATCCGGGTGGCCACCCCGGCCGACCTGGAGGGGCTGCTCGGCCGGATCCGCTCGGCCGCGAACGTCTCGACCCGGACCACCATCGTGCTCTCCACGCCGTTCGACGGGCGCACGCCTGATCTTCCGGGAGCGCGTCCGATCGGCGGCTAAGGTGCTCCTCGTGACTACTGCGCCTTCCGGCTCCGCCCGCACCACCTTGCTGCGCAACGGGGCCGTCTACAACCCGGCCGAACCGTACGCGACCGCGTTGCTCACGGTGGGGGACACGGTCGCCTGGATCGGCTCGGAGGACGGCGCCGACCTGCACGCGGACGGGGTGGACGAGATCGTCGACCTCGACGGCGGACTGGTGACGCCGGCGTTCGTGGACGCGCACGTGCACGCGACCTCCACCGGGCTGGCGCTGACCGGGCTGGACCTGTCCGGCAGCGGCTCGCGCGAGCAGGTGCTCGACCGGCTGGCCGCGTTCGCCGCGAACCTGCCCGCGGACGGGGTCGTGCTCGGCACCGGCTGGGACGAGACGGCGTGGCCGGACGCGAAGCCGCCCACCGCCGAGGAGCTGGACCGGGCCGCCGGCGGACGGGCCGTCTACCTCTCGCGGGTGGACGTGCACTCGGCGGTGGCCTCCTCGGTGCTGCTCGCCGCGGTGCCGGACCTCGAAACGGCGGCCGGCTATCGCGGCGAGGGGCTGGTCGCCCAGAAAGCCCATCACCTGATTCGGGCCGCCGCCTACGGCAAAGTGACGCCGAATCAGCGAGACGACGCGCAACGCATCGCGCGCGCCCGCGCCGCCGAGCTGGGCATCGGCGCGGTGCACGAGTGCGGCGGCCCGGACATCTCCGGCGAGGACGACTTCACCGGCCTGCTGGAGCTCGCCGCGGACGAGCCCGGGCCCTACGTCTTCGGGTACTGGGGCGAGCTGACCGACCCGGTCAAGGCGTTCGAGCTCGGCGGGGTGGGCGCGGGCGGAGACCTGTTCATCGACGGCGCGCTCGGGTCGCGCACCGCGGCGCTGCGCGACCCGTACGCGGACGCCGCCGACACGGGCGATCCGACGCACGGCGGCGTGACCTACCTGGACGTCGAGCAGCTGGCCGGGTTCCTCGCCATGTGCGTCGAGGCCGAGGTGCAGCCGGGCTTCCACGTCATCGGCGACTACGCGATGGACCTGCTCGTCGGCGCCCTCGAGCTGGCCGCCGAGGCGGTGGACGAGAACCGGCTGCGCGCGCTGACCGTGCGCGCCGAGCACGCCGAGATGGTCGACGCCGCCGCGATCGCGAAGCTGGCCCGCTTCGGCGTGGTGGTCAGCGCGCAGCCGGGCTTCGACGAGGCGTGGGGCGGGCCGTCGGGCATGTACGCCAAGCGGCTCGGGGCCGAGCGGGCCGCCGCGCTCAACCCGTTCGCCGCGCTCGGCGCGGCCGGGATCGTGCTCGCGTTCGGCTCGGACTCGCCGGTGACCCCGCTCGGGCCGTGGGCGGCCGTGCGGGCCGCCGCGTTCCACCAGACCCCGCAGTCGCGGATCACCGTGCGCGCCGCGTTCTCCGCGCACACCCGCGGCGGCTGGCGGGCGCTGCGGCCGGGCGCCCCCGGGGTGCCGGCGGACGAGCAGGGCGTGCTGGCCCCGGGCGCCGCGGCCACGTACGCCGTGTGGCAGGCCGGCGATCTGGTCGTGCAGACGCCGGACAGCCGGGTCGCCGCGTGGTCGACGGACGAGCGGGCCGGGGTGCCCGGGCTGCCCGACCTGACCCCGGGCCTGCCGCTGCCGCAATGCCTTCGTACCTCCGTGCGCGGCTGGCCGGTGTACGACCGGCTGAAGGGGCGCTGACGAGGCGGCCCGTCCGCGGGCGAATGGGACAACGGCGCCCATGACGGGCCCGGGAAGCTTAAAAGTGCGTGGGAATGGCCGAAGGAACCGCCTCCGCGGTCTTCCCGTCGATATCCGTGCGCGATGATGAGACCCGGCGCGTGACGTCTTCGCGCCGTGACCGACCACCGACAGCAGGAGCGGAAGGGCCACCTGTGGCACACCTCTGGCGTCCCCGGCGCCCCCGGCCCGGCCGGGCCTGGCTCCCGCACCTGGCCGCGCTCGCCTCCGGGC
Organism: Actinospica robiniae DSM 44927; assembly: GCF_000504285.1. Taxonomy (NCBI): domain Bacteria; kingdom Bacillati; phylum Actinomycetota; class Actinomycetes; order Catenulisporales; family Actinospicaceae; genus Actinospica; species Actinospica robiniae. Next base: position 8,111,149 of record NZ_KI632511.1, read on the forward strand.
TGGCGCTTTACCCGTCCTTCGCCCCGATCGGCTGGTGGTGGCTGGCGCCGCTGAGCGTGGCCGGGTTCACCCTGGCCGTCTCGGCCGCCTACCGCGGCCGGGTGGCCCGCGGGCAGCGCCGGCCGTGGGCGGCCGCGGCCTGGGCCGGGCTCTGGTTCGGGCTCGTGTTCTGCTACATCACCTTCCGCTGGCTCAACGTGATCGGCGTGGACGCGCTGGTCGCCCTCGGCCTGGCGGAGGCGCTCTACTTCGCTCCGCTCGGCGCGGCCGTGGCCTCGGCCGGCCGGCTGCGCGGCGCGGCCTTCTGGCAGGCGCTGCTGTGGGTGGCCGAGGAGTTCTTCCGGGACCGCTGGCCCATCGGCGGGTTCTCCTGGGGCCGGCTCGCCTTCAGCCAGACCCAGACCCCGCTGACCAAGGTGGTCGCGCTCGGCGGCGCGCCGCTGCTCACCTTCGCCACCGCGCTGGTCGGCACGGTGCTGGCCGGGTACGTCCCGCGCCTGCTGCGGGCCAGGGCGCTGCGGCGGGAGCAGAGCGGGGCCCCGTCCTGGGCCGAGGCGCTGGGCTGGCGCACCGCGGTCGCCTGGCTCGGCGCCGCGCTGGTGCTGCCGCTGGTGGGCAACCTGGTGCCGATACAGACGACCGCGGGCAAGCCGGTCCAGCTCGCCGCGATACAGGGGGACGTGCCGCGCACCGGCCTGGACGCGTACGGCCAGGCCTCGGCGGTGCTGGACAACCACGTGCGGGTCACCGAGCAGTACGCGGCCGAGGTCGCGGCGGGCAAGGCCCCGCAGCCGGTGGCCGTGTTCTGGCCGGAGGACTCCGACGACGTCGACCCGTTCACCGATCCGACCGCGTACGCGAAGGTGAGCGAGGCGGTCGCGGCCGTCAAGGCGCAGACCCTGGTCGGCGCGGTGGTCGTGGTCGGGCAGAAGAACGCCCAGGAGCTCGGCATCGTCTGGGATCCGCAGTCCGGGCCGGGGCAGGCCTACGCCAAGCGGCACCTGGTGCCCTTCGGCGAGTACATCCCGTTCCGGGCCGAGCTGACCAAGTACATCTCCGAGCTCTCGCTGGTCCCGCGCGACTTCATACCCGGCCACACCCCGGGCGTGCTGACGGTCGGCGGTGTGAAGATCGCCCTGGTGATCTGCTTCGAAGTCGCCTACGACGACATGGTCCGCTCCTCCGCGCTCGGGGGCGGCGGCGTGCTGGTCGTGCAGACGAACAACGCCACCTACGGCTGGACCGACCAGCCCTCGGAGCAGCTCGCCATCTCCCAGCTGCGCGCGGTGGAGACCGGCCGGCCGGTGATGATCGCCGCCACGAGCGGAATCTCCGCCTATATAGACGCTTCTGGGCGTATCGTGCAGCAGACCGGCCAGTTCACTCCGGCCGTGGTGTCCGCCGAGGTCACTCCGCGCACCGGGGAGACCCTGGCGCTGCGGCTGGGTGCCGGACCCGAGTGGGTGATGACCGGCCTCGGCCTGCTGGCCTGGGCCTGGGCGGCCGCCGCGGGCCGGCGTCGACGCCGTGACGCCCTGGCCTTCCAGACCGCCGCGGCGCCCGCGCCGGCCGACGATCCGGAGCCGGCTCCGTCCGCGCTCGCGGGCGTGGCGGGCGACATCGCCCCGGACCGGATAAGCTCGCTGCCCGCGCCCGCTATCACCGCCCCCTCGACGAACGATGCAAGGAAGTCCCGCACGTGATCGACTCGAACAGCCCGGAAGCCGCCTCGCCCGAGGCCGCTGAGCCCGTGCCCGTCCTGGTGATCATCCCGACGTACAACGAGCGCGACAACATCGAGCCGATCGTCGCCCGGGTGCATCAGAGCAACCCCCGGGTGCACGTCCTGGTCGCCGACGACAACAGCCCCGACGGCACCGGTGAGATCGCCGACAAGCTCGCCGCCGACGACGACCGGGTCAAGGTGATGCACCGGGCCGGCAAGCAGGGCCTCGGCGCCGCCTACATCGCCGGCTTCCAGTGGGGCATGGCCAACGGCTACCAGATCCTGATCGAGATGGACGCCGACGGCTCGCACCGCCCGGAGGACCTGCCCGCGCTGCTCGGCGCGCTCGAGCGGGAGGGCGCCGACCTGGTGATCGGCTCGCGCTACGTCAAGGGCGGCGAGATCAAGAACTGGCCGAAGTCCCGGGAGATCCTGTCCAAGGGCGGCAACACCTACATCCACCTGATCATGGGTCTGAAGGTGCGCGACGTGACGGCCGGCTACCGGGTCTTCCGGCGCTCCACCCTGGAGGCGATCGGCCTGGACTCGGTGCGCTCGGCCGGGTACTGCTTCCAGACCGACCTGACCCGCCGGGTGAACAACGCCGGGCTCCGGATCGTCGAGGTGCCGATCACCTTCATCGAGCGCGAGCGCGGCCAGTCGAAGATGAACCGCAGCATCATCGTCGAGTCGCTCTGGCGCGCCACCTCCTGGGGCGTGCAGGACCGGATCGCCCAGCTGACCGGCGGGCGCAAGCGGAGGTAGCGGCGCGCCAGGCCTGGCCACTGCCGGCGCAAACGCCGAGTGCGCGCCACCAGGGCGCGCACTCGCGGGTGGTCGTCGGGCCCAGGCGCTCGGCCGGCCCGGCGACGGTCACGGCTTCGTGGCCGCGGCCTTCCTGGCCGGCCGGTCGGCCGGCTTCGCACTCGTCTTCTTGGCCGGCCCGGTGCCGACGCTCTTCTTCTTCGCCGCCGTGGTCTTCTTGGCCGCCGTCCTGGTCGCGCCCGCCTCCGCCTCGGCCCCGCCGGGCGCCGTCCCGCCGCCCGTGCCGGGCTCGGGGGCGCCGGTGGCCAGGTTCACCGGCGGCGCCGTGCGCACGGCCGACCTGCGGCCGCCGAAGCCGCCGTCCCGCAGCAGCGCCAGCCGCTCGGCCAGCACCTCCTCGAGCTCCGGAATGGACCGGCGCTCGAGCAGCATGTCCCAGTGGGTACGGGCCGGCTTCGAGGGCTTGTCCTCCTCGAGGGTGCCGCCCACCCGCAACGCCTGCGCGCCGCAGACGCGGCACTCCCACATCATCGGCACTTCGGCCTCCACCGAGAAGGGCATCTGGAAACGATGGCCGTTCGGGCAGGCGTATTCCACGTCCTGCCTCGGTGCCAGGTCTATCCCGTTGTCCGTCTCGTAGCTCGTGGCGCCCAGCCGGGTGCCGCGCAAAGCCCGCTCGCTCATCCCCAATGCCTCCTCGGCCTCACCGTGTCCGCTTGGGTGCCAACGCCCCAAGGCGCCGCAATGTTCCCGGGCACTCCCAGGTAGGCCCGGATGATTGCATACCCGGACAATCATCAGCTAACCGGTATTGATGTCAGGCGGTGGAGGAACGGGGCGGACGACGGCCCGGCAAAGCCTTGGCCAAGGTTCGCAACTCCATTCCCGCCCGTGCCCGCCGGGGCGCTGCCCGCTCCCGCCCCCGTGGTACAGTCCGGCTCTCGCAGGATTGAGTGGGGCGGGAAAGACGGAGGCTCGAGGGTGGGCGTTACGACCGGTGTGGTGGCACAGGTCGGGCGCGTCCCGGGCCCGCGGCGGCCGGAAGAAGCCGTGGCGGACGAGGACGCGACACGTTATCTGTGCACGGCCGCGCATCTCGACGAGGGCTTCGGCCGCGCGTTGATCCGCAATCTGCTGGTGCGCGAGGACCGGCAGCCCGCCGCCGCGGCCGGCGTCGACCTGGTGACCGTGGCCCGGCACGCCGTGGCCGCGCGGACCCGGCGGCTCTATCGCGACGCGGCGATAGCCGCGGTCGTGATCGTGACCACCGCGCTGGGCGACTGGCCGGTGCCGTGGGTGCTGGTGTGGCTCTCGGCCGTGGTGCTGGCGGTGCGGGCGCTGAGCGCGCCGCCGCGGGGCGAGGACCTGAGCGCGCGCCCGGCCGCGGGTTCGGCCGGGGCCCGGGCCGGCGGCGCGAACGGAGCCGAGGCGCGTGGCCGCGCGAACGCCATCGTGGCGGGTCTGCGGCGCGGCGCGGGTGCCCAGGCGACGCTCTTCGCGCTGGCGCTGTTCGGCGCCCTGATGATGATCCTCGCGCTCACCCACGCCGACCCGCTCGGCCTGCGCGAGGTGCTGCACGTGCCCGCCCCGGCCGGCGCCTGCGACCGGGTGCGCCGGCTCGCCGCGCCGCTCGCGGCCGGGCTCGGCTGCTGGGCGGCGGTGTTCGCCGAGGAGATCTCGGCCCGTTCCGCGATGGCCGACCGGCTGGCCCCGGGCCGGTTCACCCCGAGCCGGTGGCTCTCCGCGGAGCCTGCCTGGGCCCAGCAGGCCATGGGTGTGCTCGGGGCCCGGATCGCCGCCGCCGAGGCCGTACGGCCCCCGCTGGCGGCCGCGGCGGAGCCGTTCCTCGGCGCGGGCCGCCAGGCGCTGCGCCGGCGCTGGCTGATCGAGCTCGGCCCGGCCGCCTCGCGCTCGGCCCCCTTCGACACCGAGGACCTGCTCGACCGCGCCTGCGAGGCGCTCTCCGGCGGCCTCGGCTCGCTGGCCGCGGCGCCGGTGATGGTGCTCGTGGACGACTACCCGGTGGCGGCCGGGCCGGCCCTGGCCACCCGGGCCGACGGCGATCTGCCGGTGCGGCTGCTGCCGATGCCCACGGCCGCCTCGCGCGGCCACGCGGGCGCACGGCGGTTCCGGCGGGTGCGCGTCAGCCGCGGCGCGGCCGGGCTGACGGTGACCGTGTTCGTGGGCGCCACGGCGGGCAACGGACTGCTCCAGGTCGAGCTGTACGGGTACGTGCTCGCTCCGGTGTCCGGGCGCTTCCGGGTCGCCGATCGGCTCGCGCCCTGGGGCTGGGAGAGCGTGGGCGCCTGCGCGGCCCGGGCGGCGCGGCGCACCCCGGGCCGGATCCTCGCGGCCCCGGGCGGTCTGGCCCGCACCGTCTCAGAGCCGCTGCTGCGGCGGCACTACGGCGCGGTCGCCGAGCGCGCGGCGCAGCACGGCACCGAGCTCGACGCGGGCGCGCTGTTCGATCCGCGCGCGCTGGTGTGCGCGGAGCCGGGGGAGGACTTCTTCGCCGACGAGGACGCCAACCTCTACCTGGCCGTGGTCGAGCGCCGGGTGCGCGCGGAACTCAGGCATCTGCTGCCCGGCGAGCAGGCCGACTTCTGAGTCCCGACCCTTCCTCAGGACTCTGATTCCATCGACGCAGGGCTCTGTTCCACGCGCCCGCGGACTTCGAAGACGAGGGCGGTGCCGCCCGGCCGCAGCCGGCCGGGCGGCACCGCCGCTCACCTTCTCACGGCGTGCGACGGCCGCCTGGGAAGCGGGGCGTTGCTACCGGTGATACGCAAGTCCCCCGCCAAGCGGTGTGCTCGGCGGGGGCGGGCCCGCGGTGGGTGTGCGCGGACCGGGAACGTGCGGTCAGAGCTCGCTCAGCGCATTGCCGAGCTTCTCCAGGTGGTCGACGACGACCCCGTACTCCTCTTCGGTCAGGGTCTTGCGAACGGTGCGCTCGAGCGCGCGCACGCGCTTCTTCGCGGTGTCGAAGGCCTCCTGGCCGAGCGGCGTGACCGTGGTGGTGATGACCCGGCCACCGCCGGGGTGGGAGGTGCGCGAGATGTAGCCCTTGCGCTCCAGCGCCGCCACAAGCCCGACCATGGCCTGCGGGGTGACCTGGACCGAACGCGCGAGGGTGGCCGAGGAGGCGCTCTTGAGGTGCACCAGCGCCTGCAGGACGCCGTACTGGGCCTCGGTCAGGTCGACCTCGTCCAGGACCCGGTCGACGTGCCGGCCGAGCTCCCGGTTGCACCGCGTCAACAGCCAGGACAGGTAGCCGTTCTGCGGGCGGTACGAGGCCTCCTGGGCGCGGACGGCCTCCGCCTCGGCGACCTGTCGGGCGCGCCGGGCCGAGCGGCCACCCGTGGGCAGCAAGGTCTGATTCTTCGTCAGTGTGCTCATTGTGTGCGTGTGACCCCTTCGCATCCTGTCTTCGCGGCCCCGCCCCGCGGCCGGAGGTCGCAGAGCGCTGAGGCGCGGCGGGCGGGAAGGGCGCGTCCGCGCCGTCGGCGGGCCTCTCCAGGCCATGATAAACCCGAATGGAGCAACCCGGAACCACTGTCAGAAAAAACGCTGATGGACTTTACTTCGGCCCAGTACATCAGTCGTCGTGAGATCATGACAGCGGACGAGTGTGCGGCCTGGCATTACGGCTGATGACGCGTCAGCTGTAAGCGATTCCCCAACGGTGCGTCACCACTTGTCCGGGCTCGATGCGGATCAGATCGGTACCGGAGTTGAATGCGTCCGGGGGCGCGGACATCGGCTCAATGGCGACCGCGGCGCGCTTGTGCGCTCCGGCCAGCGCGTCGCCTGTGAACACCTGGACCCACTCGAGTCCGCGATCGAGCCAGAGAGTGACCGTGCCGCCGTCCGCCGCGCTCAGCCTGATCCGGCCGAGTCCGTCCAATTCCCGCTGCAGTCCGCCGAACGCGGTGTCGAGCGTGGAGCCCGCGAGCGGGCGCTGCTTGCGGAAGTCATAAGGGCTCGAATCCACATCGAAAGCGCCGACGGGAATCATCCGATCGTCTACGGCGAGATAGCGTTCGGCCGGAAGATGCAGGCTCCACTCGTCCGCCGCGCCCTCGTGCGGTTCGACCCCGGGCGTGAGGTACGGGTGCGCGCCGAGACCGTACGGGGCGGTCCGCTCGCCGACGTTGCGCGCCTCGATCAGAACACTCAGACCGTCGTGCCCGACCCGGTAGTCCGCGGCCAGATCCAGCGTGTGCGGGTAGCCCGGCGCCGGATGCAGCCGCACCGTCAGGCGCACCCGGTCGGCCGCCTGCTCGGTCGCCTTCCACGGCAGCCAGCGGGTCAGGCCGTGGATCGCGTTGCCGGTGGCCGGTTCGCTCACGTCCAGCTGCCGCCGCTCGCCGTCGAACTCGTACACGCCCGCGGCGACCCGGTTGGCCCACGGCAGCAGCAGCTGCCCCGCGCCCGAATGGACGAACTCGCGCTCTCCGTAGCCCGCAGCCAGCGGCCGGCGCGGGCCGTCGCCGTCGTATTCGAGAACGCGCAATCCGGCGCCCACCTCGGTCACCACCGCGCGGTATCCACCGCCGTACAGCTCGAACTGACGGCCCGTCGGAAGCGCCGCACCCCCGTGCGGGGCGGGTGACTGTTGCTGCGTTTTCACGTCGTCCATGAGTGGATACTCTCGCACACGCGGGCGTCGCGGCCGCAAATGCTCGCGCACGCGACAGCCGTCCGGGCGCGGAGTCAAGGGGGGAGAAGCACCGCGCGGTCGGACGGCTGTACCGTCGTTCACGCTAGTGGCGGGCCGGTGGGACCGGAAAGCGGCATTCGCGTGATTTGGGGAAGTCTTTGCCGAGTCCGGGTGAAACCTACACGCACGTACCCTCCGGACCTGCCGGAGGGCCGCCGAGGGGCCATCGTCTAAGCTTTCGGCCATGAGCGCCGAGCCCGAGTCCGAGCCCGACACCACGCCCCCCGCGCACTCCGGCGCCCCCGCGCCCGGGTCGGCCCAAGCCCCCCGCGACGCGGTGTGGACCATCCCGAACGCGCTGAGCGTGCTGCGGCTGCTCGGCGTGCCGCTGTTCCTCTGGCTCATCCTGCAGCCGGCCTTCCACGGCCCGCACCTGGACGGCTGGGCGATCCTGGTGCTCGCGGTCGGCGGCCTGACCGACTACCTCGACGGCAAGATCGCCCGGGCGATGAACCAGACCAGCAAGCTCGGCGCGGTGCTCGACCCGGCGGCCGACCGCCTCTACATCCTGGCCACCCTGGTCGGCCTGGCCTGGCGCGAGATCATCCCGATCTGGCTGGTGGTGCTGCTCGTCGGCCGGGACGTGCTGATGTCGATCCCGCTGGCGGTGCTCAAACGGCACGGCTACGGCGCGCTGCCGGTGCACTTCCTCGGCAAGGCCGCGACCTTCAACCTGCTCTACGCCTTCCCGCTGCTGCTGCTGGGCGACGGGCACAACGCGCTCAACGACGTCGCCGGGGCCATCGGCTGGGCCTTCGCGATCTGGGGCACCACGCTGTACTGGCTGGCCGCCGGGCTCTACGTGGTGCAGGTGCGCCAGGTGGTGCGCGAGGACGCGGCCCGGGCCTGAGCGCCGCGGGTATCCGGGTGGCCGGCGGATGAACCGCAGGTGGCGCGGGGCGATCGCTTAGGCCGAAGGGCCGAACGAGGGGTTTCTCACGCCGTCCCCCTCGATTATCGCCCGGCTCAGGGGGCAGGGGTAAAAAGCGCGCAGAGCGTCCAATCGGGCGACTCGCAGCGCGCCTACCCCGTGGATCCACGTGGGATCCGCCGACGACCTGGGAGCGTAAAAACCCGTGAAAGCCGTCGTGATGGCCGGCGGAGAAGGCACCCGGCTGCGGCCGATGACCTCCTCCATGCCCAAACCGCTCTTGCCGGTGGCCAACCGTCCGATCATGGAGCACGTGCTGCGCCTGCTGCGCCGGCACGGCCTGACGGACACCGTGGTCACCGTCCAGTTCCTCGCCTCGCTCGTGCGCAACTACTTCGGCGACGGCGAAGAACTGGGCATGTCGCTGTACTACGCCAACGAGGAGGTCCCGCTCGGCACGGCCGGCTCGGTGAAGAACGCCGAGGAGCAGCTGTCCGGCGAGACCTTCCTGGTGATCTCCGGTGACGCGCTCACCGACATCGACCTCAGTGCCCTGATCGCCTATCACAAGGCCAAGGGCGCGCTGGTGACGGTGTGCCTGACCCGGGTCCAGGACCCGGTCGAGTTCGGCATCACCATCACCGACGAGGAGGGACGGGTCGAGCGCTTCCTGGAGAAGCCCACCTGGGGCCAGGTGTTCTCGGACACCGTCAACACCGGTATCTACGTGATGGAGCCGGAGGTCTTCGACTACTTCGAGCCCGGCACCCAGGTGGACTGGTCCAGCGAGGTCTTCCCGCAGCTGCTGGCCGAGGGCAAGCCGATCTACGGCTACGTCGCCGAGGGCTACTGGGAGGACGTGGGCACGCACGAGTCCTACGTCAAGGCGCAGGCCGACGTGCTCACCGGCGCGGTCGAGACCGAGATCGACGGGTTCGAGACCGCTCCGGGCGTGTTCGTGGCCGAGGGTGCCGAGATCGACCCGGCCGCGATCCTCAAGGGCCCGTGCTACATCGGCCCCTACGCCAAGATCGAGGCCGGCGTGGAGCTGCGCGAGTACACCGTGATCGGCTCCAACGTCGTGGTCAAGGCGGGGGCCTTCCTGCACCGCGCGGTCGTGCACTCGAACGTCTATATCGGCCCGCAGGCGAACCTGCGCGGCTGCGTCATCGGCAAGAACACCGACGTGATGCGCGCGGTCCGGATCGAGGACGGCGTCGTGGTCGGCGACGAGTGCCTGATCGAGGAGGAGTCGGTCCTCTCCGGCGGCGTGCGGGTCTACCCGTTCAAGACGGTCGAGGCCGGCGCGGTCGTGCACTCCGACGTGATCTGGGAGCAGCGCAGCTCGCGTTCGCTCTTCGGTCCGCGCGGCATCAGCGGCGTGATGAACGTCGAGATCACCCCGGAGCTCGCGGTCCGGCTCGCCGGGGCGTACGCCACCACGCTGAAGAAGGGCGACACGGTCACCTGCGCGCGTGACGGCTCCCGCGCGGCGCGCGCCCTGAAGCGGGCCGTGATCGCGGCGCTGACCTCCAGCGCCCTGAACGTGCGCGACCTCGAGTCCGTACCCACCCCGGTGGCCCGGCTGCAGACCGCGCACGGCTCGGCCGGCGGCGTGCTGATCCGCACCACCCCGGGCGTGCCCGACTCGGTGGACATCTCCTTCCTGGACTCCTCCGGCGCCGACCTCTCGCCCGGCGGCCAGCGCAAGCTCGACCGGATCTACTCGCGCGGCGAGTACCGGCGCGCGTTCCCCGGCGAGATAGGAGACCTGGGCACGCCCTCGCGCATCTTCGAGAGCTACGTGCAGGAGCTGCTGGCCCGGGTGGACACCTCAGGGATCGAGGACGCCGGCCTGAAGATCGTGGTCGACGTCGGCGGCGGCGCGGCCGGGCACGTGCTGCCCTCGCTGCTCGGCCGGATCGGGGTGGACGCGTTCACCGTCAACCTCGGCATCGACGAGGCGCACCCGACCGAGTCGCCGGGCGAGCGGCACACCGCGCTGCGCCGGCTCGGCGCGCTGGTGGCCTCCTCGGAGGCGGCCTTCGGGGTCAGGTTCGACCCGGTCGGCGAGCGGATCTGGCTGGTGGACGACACCGGCGCGCGGATCGACGAGGACCGGGCGCTGCTGGTCATCCTGGACCTGGTGGCGGCGGAGAAGCGCGGCGGCCGGGTGGCCCTGCCGGTGACCACGACGCGGGTGGCCGAGCAGGTCGCGGGGTACCACGGGGTCTCCATCAACTGGGTCTCCACCGCGCCGGACCAGCTGACCACCGCCTGCGGCGAGTCCGGCACCATCTTCGGCGGGGACGCGCGCGGCGGATTCATCGTGCCCGAATTCCACCCGGCCCTGGACGGCATCGCCACCTTCATCAGGATGCTGGGCCTGATCTCGCGCACCCAGCTGACGCTCTCCCAGATCGACGCGCGCATCCCGCACGCGCACGTGCGCCGGATGGACGTGCCCACGCCCTGGGCGGCCAAGGGCATGGTGATGCGCACCGTGGTCGAGGCGGCCGAGGGCCGGGAGATCGACACCACCGACGGCGTGCGCATCGTCGAGGCCGACGGCAGCTGGACCCTGATCCTGCCGGACCCGGCCGAGGCGGTCACCCACCTGTGGGCCGAGGCCGCCGACCCGGACGCGGCCGACCGCCTGCTCGGCGCCTGGGCCGCGGTGGTGGAGCGCTCGGGGAGTTAGGCCGCGCGTAGCCGGCCGGCTCCCGGCGGCTCTGCGCGGTACCGGTCGCGTCACAGCGTGGTGACGTCGGCCGGGCCGCCCGCGCCGCGGTGCCCGCGGGCGCGAGTGGCGTGTGGAGCGGTGAGCCGCGGACCCGGTAAGGTCACCGCATGGCCCGCGCGGGGTAGGCGGGCGATGGTCAACCGAGAGAGCGATGGAAGAACCGTGACGACGACGCCCGAGGACCTCAAGTACACCAGCGAGCACGAGTGGGTGCGCGGCACGGGCCCGGCGGTGGAGGTCGGCATCACCGACTTCGCCCAGGACTCGCTCGGCGACATCGTCTTCGTCACCCTGCCCAAGCAGGGCGAGTCGGTCACCGCGGGCGAGCCGTGCGGCGAGCTCGAGTCGACCAAGTCGGTCAGCGACATCTACGCGCCGCTCACCGGCACCGTGACCGAGGTCAACGCGGCGCTCGAGGCGAACCCCGAGCTCGTCAACTCCGACCCGTACGGCGAGGGCTGGCTGTTCAAGGTCGAGCTGGCCGACGGGGTGTCCGTCGACGATCTGCTGGACGCGGCCGGCTACACCGCCACGCTCGGCTCCTGACCGGCGCGCGCCGGACCGGCACCGGAGGGCGGCGGGGCGTGCCCCGCTCAGGCCCGCCGTCGTGTCGGTTGACCGGGCCCCCGACGGGGCTCTAGGTTTCGATGCATTGTCAGCTGAGTACCCATTACTCCGACGAGTCCGCGAATCCGACGGGGGCCTAGGCGCCCCTGACCGCAGCAGGAGGTCAATCGATGCCACCGTCGACAGGCGTGGATCCTTCGCTGTGCACGCGGTGCGGGCACGTGAACACGCCCGGCAGCCGGTTCTGCTCGAACTGCGGCAACCCCCTGGTGGCCAGTCAGCGGCCGACCGAGGTCACCTCCACCATCACCTTCGGCGCCCTCGGGCTGGCCGAGCCGCCGGACGAGACCGGCGAGGTGCCGGCGTACGAGGAGTTCACCGGCGCCGCCCTCGTGGTGCGCCGCGGCCCGAACGCCGGCAGCCGCTTCCCGCTCAGCACCGAGGTGACCACGGCCGGGCGGGCGCCGGACAGCGAGATCTTCCTGGACGACGTCACCGTCTCGCGCCGGCACGCCGAGGTGGCCCGGACCGCGCAGGGCTTCCTGGTGCGCGACGTCGGCTCGCTCAACGGCACCTACGTCAACCGGGAGCGGATCGAGGAGCTGCTGCTCGCCGACGGCGACGAGGTGCAGATCGGCAAGTACCGCCTGGTCTTCCACGCCGGCCGCGGCTGAGCCGGGTGGCCCACGGCGCCGGGCGCGGGTCCGGCGAGCCACGGGTGCGGGGTCTGACCATCGGCGAGGCCGCGGCCAGGCTCGCCGGGGAGTTTCCCGGACTGCGCCCGGAGACGCTGCGGGCGATGGAGCGGCACGGCTTGCTCGCGCCGCGGCGCACCCCCTCCGGCTACCGCCGCTACACCGAGCTGGACCTCGAGACGGTCCGGCGGATCCTGCTGGAGGCCTCGGCGGCGTACGCCGAGCCGATGCCGACCCCCGCCCCGGTCGCGCCGCCGGCGGCGGTGCCCGCGCCACGCCCGACGCAGCCGGTCGCGGCGGCGCGAGCGGAGATCTCCGGCGCGTCCGGGGCAAATCACCCATTACCGCCGGATTCACCCGCCGGTCCCGCGCCCGCCGCCGAGGCCCCGGCCACCCGCCGCCGTTCCCCCAGGTGGCCGGAACCGGAGTATTTCGCGCCCGAGCTCGGCGAGGTCGCGCTCGGCCCCGAGGGCCTGGCCCGCGCGGCCGGGCTGGAGGCGCACCGGGTGGCCGAACTGGCCGGATTCGGTCTGATCAGCGGCGCGCAGCCGGCCACCGGCGCGGATCTGCTCGTCGCCCGGGCCGCGGCGGACCTGCTCGAGCACGGGATCGAGCCGCGCCACCTGCGCCCGGTGGTGGTGGCCGCGGGCCGAGCGGCGGCCCTGATCCGGGCCGCCGGAGGCGGGTCCGCGCGCTCCGGCACGGCCCAGGCCGCGGCGGCGCTGGTGCGGCTGGAGGCGGCCCTGCTTCGCGCTGCGCTGTTGGACGACTAGGCTGGTAACCGTGAACGAGCTCGATGTCGTTGGAGTGCGCGTCGAACTGCCCTCGAATCTGCCGATCGTGTTGCTGCGGGAGAGCTCCGGTGAGCGCTACCTGCCGATCTGGGTCGGCCAGTCCGAGGCGCAGGCGATCGCCGCGGCGCTGGAGGGCACCCAGGCGCCGCGTCCGCTCACGCACGACCTGTTCCGGGACACGCTGCGCGCGCTCGGCCGCCGGCTGACCGCGGTGCACATCACGGCCCTGCGCGGCGGGACCTTCTTCGCGGAGTTGCTCTTCGACGGCGGGGTGACGGTCTCCTCGCGCTCGTCGGACGGCATCGCGCTGGCCCTGCGCTGCGGCGCGAAGATCTACGCGGCGGAGCCGGTGCTCGCGGAGGCGGGCATCCTGCTCCCCGACGACCAGGAGGACGAGGTCGAGCGCTTCCGCGAGTTCCTCGACCAGGTCTCTCCGGAGGACTTCGAGTCGTAGGCGCGCAAGGCCGCGGCGCGGCCGGTGCGTCACCGGTTCGGACGGTTCGGCGGGCGCCGGGGGATTGGCGGGCCGGTGAAGCGGACAGGACCGAAGTCGGGACCCGCCCGGGTGCCGACGGCCGGCATGCGCCCGCGAGGGGTGCGCGAAAGCGGGAGCGGAGGTGGCTGTGGGCGCGCGGGATGAGGCGGTCGCGGGGCGTGAGACGCCGCCGGGGGCGGGCGGCACGTTCGGCTACCGCGGCACGGTCGCCTGCGCGGCGGCCGGGGTGACCTACCGGCAGCTCGACTACTGGGCCCGCACCGGGCTGGCCGGGCCCAGCCTGCGCAGCGGCTCCGGGCCGAGCGCGTCCGGCCTCTACAGCTTCCGCGACGTGGTCATCCTCAAGATCGTCAAGCGCCTGCTGGACGTCGGCGTCTCGCTGCACAACATCCGCGCCGCGGTGGCCCACCTCGGCACCCGCGCGGCCGCGGAGCTGGCCGGGATCACGCTGCTGAGCGACGGCGCCGGGATCTTCGAGTGCACCTCGCCGGGCGAGGTGATGGAGCTGCTCCAGGGCGGCCAGGGCGTGTTCGGCATCTCCGTGGGCGCGGTCTGCGCCGAGGTGGAGGAGGTGCTGCGGCGGCTGCCGGGGGAGGAGCCGGCCGGCGAGGCCGGGCCGCCCCGCGCGGTGCTGCCCCCCGGCGTGGTGGACGAGCTGGCCGCCCGGCGCCGGTTCCGGGCGGGCTGAGCGGCCCCCGGCGGGGCCTCAGGCGGCCGCGGAGCCGTCCAGCAGGGGCGCGAGACGGACCAGCGCCCGGACCGTGCTGCGCACCTCCAGCAGGTACTTGGTGGCCGAATAGTTCGACAGCGGCAGCCGCGGCCGGTTCGTCGGCAGCGCGCCGACGGTGTCCACCTCGACCCCGAACGGCAGCGCCAGGATCCGCACCGCCGCGAGGTGCTGCGGCAGGACGTAGATCGCGGTGCTGATCAGCAGCAGCCGCTCGCCCGGGCGCAGCGCCGCCACGTGCCGGGCGAAGAAGGTGTAGGAGTCGGCCGTGTCCGCCCGGCGCGTGCCCGGCCGCGACGAGGGCGCCGCCACCACGCGCACCGGCAGGCCGTCGGCGGTCCGGTAGTGCTTGATCCCCCAGGTGCCGCCCACGTCCTCGTGCCGCTCGCCCTCCTCGTGCTCCGGCGGCCCGAGCTCGAACGCGCGCCGGGTGCCGGCGTCTAAGGCCTCGTATTCCTCCCGCAGATCGCCCCAGCCGAGCTGCTCCGCCTGCTCGAACTCGTTGCCGGCGAACGGCCGGTGCGCGCCGAGGGTGGTGACCTGGCCGGCCGTGATCTCGCCGCCGCGGATCAGCTCCGCCGCGTACGACGGCCGGGCCACGCAGGCGCGCACCAGGCCGCCGAGCATCAGCATGTGGTCGTAGCGGCGGTGCCGCGGCGCCTCGCCGCGCAGGCCGAGCGCATTGGCCGCGGCGATCACCAGCTCGCTCTGGTGCGGCGTCAGATCCAGCTCCGCGGCCAGGTTGCGCTCGAGACCCTGCCGGGTGTCCCACTGCTCGGTGAACAGGTCCAGCTTCGCCAGCCGGTCCGCGAGCGGAGCCCGGCCGCCGGCGTAGTCGGCCGGATCGCCGCCGAACAGGCGCACCAGCGCGGCCAGCGGCGCCGAGCCGAGCCAGCCCTCGACGTCGGCGCGCAGGTCGCCGCTCGCGCCGATCAGGGGCAGCCGGGCGAAGGCGGCGGGCTCGCTCATGCCGGCCAGCCTAGCCGCCCGCGCGCCGGCGCCGTCGAGCCGCGCCGGGCCGGCGGAAGCAGGGGTCGAATTCAACGGTAAACCCTCGTCCAAATTTCGGCATGGATTGCGTGACCTGCCGGTATTGCCCAGGAATACATTGACCCGATGCGGGCAAACTGATAGAAATGCAAGGTGCGACGGATCCGGTTGACCACAAGGGGATACATCGACTTCGGTCGAGTCTGGTCGGCTTCCTGTCACGGCTGAGCGGGCGAGCGCGACCCGTCGAGGTCGGCGACCAGCCGACGCGTGCGACAATGGGCGCAGCTCCCTCGCGGTTCATTCTCCCCCGGCCGCACAGAGACGGATTTCGCCATGCCCGTTGAGTTCCTCGGATACGCCGCCACGAATGACGGTTCTGAGACGCGTCCGCGCAGCGGTCCGAGTTTCGACCCCGACTACACCGTCCGCCTCGCCCGGGCCCATGAGGAATGGGACTGGGACCGGGTGCTGTTCGCCTACGGCTCCGGCAGCCCCGACCCGGCGCCCGCCACCGCCTACGTCGCGGCGCACACCGAGCGGCTGCAGTTGCTCCTCGCCCACCGCCCCAACGTCTCCTACCCGACCTACGCCGCGAAGACCTTCGCGACGCTGGACCGGATCAGCGACGGCCGGCTGTGCGTGCACTTCATCACCGGCGGCGACGACACCGAGCAGGCCCGGGAGGGCGACTTCCTGAGCATGGCCGAGCGCTACGCCCGCACCGGCGAGTACATCGGCATCGTCAAGCGGGCCTGGACCGAGCGGGAGCCGTTCAGCCACCACGGCTGGTATTTCGACTTCGACGAGTTCGTCAGCGACGTCTTCCCGGCCGGCGACCGGCGTCCGCTGGTCTCGGTCGGCGGCTGCGTGCCCGAGGCGTACGCGGTGGGCGCGGCCGAGGCGGACGTGTACTGCCTGTGGGGCGAGCCGCTGGACCGCACGGCCGAGCAGATCGAGGCCGTGCGCGCGGCCAGCGCCGCGGCCGGGCGCGCGGTGCCGCCGCGGATCCAGGTGGCCTTCCGCCCGATCCTGGGCGCCACCGAGGAGCAGGCCTGGGAGAAGGCGCACGGGATCCTGGCCGCGATCAAGACCAACCGCCGGCTCTCGGTGGTCCCCGCGCAGAGCACCGGCACCCGCCGGCTGATCGCCATCGCCGGCCACAGCGAGCGCTTCGACCGCGCGCTGTGGACCCCGGCCGCGCTCGCCACCAAGGGCGCGGACAACTCCAACGCGCTGGTGGGCACCCCGGAGACGGTGGCCCAGGCCCTGCTGGACTACTACGACCTGGGCGTGGAGATCTTCTCCGCCCGCGGCTACGACCTGCTCGAGGACGCGATCGAGTTCGGCCGGCACGTGATCCCGATCGTGCGCGAGGAGGCGGCCAAGCGCGAGGCCGCCCGCGCCGCCCGCCGCTCGTCCGCCGGCGGCGGAACCGGCGCCACGCCGCGCGGGATGGCCGCCTGAGGCGGCGGGCGGGGATATTCTCGGGTGTATGACGTCGCCCGACGATGCCTGCGTCCCGTTCGAGTACGGCGGCCGGCGCTGGGAGATCCCGGTGCGGCTGATCCGGGCCCGGCAGGAGTGGGAGACCGCGCACGCGCTCTGCCAGCAGCTGCAGCGGCGCACGGACGAGGCCTCGCGCGCCGCGTACGACGCGGCCTGGGACCGGCGGATGGCAGCCACGCTGCGACTCGGGCGCGATCCCTGGCTGACGGCGCATGAGAACGGACGGCATGAGGCCGACGCGGCGCTGCGGGCCTGCGCCCGGTCAGCCACTATTGAGACAGTGCCTTGACGCGTTCTACGTCTAGAGCGATTTGATCGGCTGGGTGCTCGTGGGCCTCGGTGGCTTGTCGGGTCGGGGTGGTCGTCGGGCTGCGGGCGGCCGCTTCGCGTCGCCCGTTTATCTGACCACCCGTTACCTTTTACGTGTCCCCGCAATGGGGGCGCCTGGCCTCCGGGCCCGGTATGGCTCTGCCACCCTGCCGTGTCTATGGCCTTGGGCGTGTTGCCGCCGGGTTTTGGAGCACTGCCTGACCGCTGATAAGGGGCCTGGTCCGCATCCCGTGCCCGGCGCAACGCCGGGCGTTTTCTCGGGGCGGCCTGTGTAACGTGGTTGCCGGCTGCGGTGCGATGGTCGAGGCCAGGGCCATGCGAAGTAGAAGGCGGCGAGCGTGTACGACACCAGCGGTATCGGGGTCTTCCTCGGCCTGGACGTGGGCAAGGGCGAGCACCACGCCCACGGGCTGACCCCGGCCGGCAAGACCGTCTACGACAAGCGCCTGCCGAACACCGAACCGAAACTGCGCGCCCTGTTCGAGAAGCTGATCGCGAAGTTCGCCACCGTCCTGGTGATCGTCGATCAGCCCGCGAACATCGGCGCGCTGCCGCTGAGCGTCGCCCGCGACGTCGGCTGCCAGGTCGCCTACCTGCCCGGCCTGGCCATGCGCCGCGCCGCGGACCTCTACGAGGGCGAGGCCAAGACCGACGCCCGCGACGCCGCCGTGATCGCCGACGTCGCCCGCACCGCACCCAGGGCGCTGCGCACCCTGACCGTGCTCGATGAGACCGAGGCGGAACTGGCCATGCTCGTCGGGTTCGACCAGGACCTCGCGGGCGAGTCGACCCGCACCTCCAATCGGCTGCGCGGCCTGCTCACCCAGATCCACCCCTCCCTCGAACGCGTCCTGGGCCCACGCATCCAGCACCAGGCCGTCCTCGCGCTACTCGCCCGGTACGGCTCCCCTGAACTGCTCGCCGAGGCCGGCACCCGACGCATCGTCAAACTCCTGAAACCCCTGGCCCCGCGCCTGGCCGAGCGCCTGGCCGAGGAGATCGCCGAGGCCCTCGCAGAACAGACGGTCGTGGTGCCCGGCACCCGGGCCGCAGCCCTCGTCATCCCCTCCCTCGCCCGCCAGCTGACCGAGATCCTCGCCCAACGCCGCACGCTCGAGGGACAGCTCAGTGCCCTGCTGGAGGCCCACCCTCTTTCCCCGCTCCTGACCTCGATGCCCGGCATCGGGATCAGGACCGCCGCGACCATCCTGACCACCGTCGGCGACGCCGCCACCTTCCCCACCGCCGACCACCTCGCCTCCTACGCAGGACTTGCCCCGGTCACCAAGTCCTCCGGCAGCTCCATCCGCGGCGAACACGCACCCAGACGCGGAAACCGGCAGCTCAAACGCGCCATGTTCCTCTCCGCCTTCGCCGCCCTGGCCGACCCCGACTCCCGCGCCTACTACGACAAACACCGCGCCGCAGGCAAAACCCACACCCAAGCAATCATCCGCCTCGCCCGCAGACGCATCAACGTCCTCCACGCCATGCTCCGCAACGCCACGCTCTACACGCCCCACACCGCCACCACATAACCCGAGCAACACCCACCCACATGCCCGTTACAGCGAGCAGCCCAGACTTGACGGAAGACATAGGGGCACGCCCACCCGTTACGTTGGTGGGGTGGGTTGCAGTTTCAAGATCTCGCCTCCGGCGGAGGCCCTTCTCTCGGAGAGAGATGCCGGGTTCGCGTGGGTGCTGTTGTTGGTGGGGCGGGTTGGGGTTTGGGGTGGTGGGGTTGCGGGGGTGTGCTCTCTCCTCGGTCGGTCCCCGGAGGCAATCAGGGACCTGCCGGGAGGTCAAGCGGCGGCGGCCTGCGCTGGTGGTGGATTGTGCATGGCGCCGCTTGCTTGAGATTTAACCTCGGCGAGATCGTTTCTGGGGGAGTTTCGGTGTTCTGCTGACGCGCGGCACGGCCACCTGCGATTCTTCGTTTCTGTCGAAGGATACGAAGAAGGTAGGTGGCCGTGGGTCTCATGATGCCATGCCGTGAGGAGCCCGGCCAGTCCCGCGCGGCCGGGGGCGGGGGGTCGTTGAAGGTTCTGCGGGGGTTTCGGGCCGGGGTGCACGGCTGCTTCGCGCGGCGCGCGGATTCTTTGTTCGATCTCGTCGATGCGGTACTCGCGACGGACGGTCGGGTGCGCTCGCTCGCCGAGTTGTCGCTGCAGCGGCCGTTTCGTCGTGGTCACGGGGCCCTGTACGACGCCGTGGCCAGTGGCGAGATCGACGTGCCGGCATTGGCCGGATTGATCACCAGCGTGTGGGAACCCTTGGATGACGGACCGTTGAAATTCGCGATCGATGTCTCTTCGTGGCATCGTCCGCACGCCGAGTGCGCACGCGAGCGCCACCACTGCCATCACTCGTGTGCGTGCGGCAACCGGCGCGGCACCGTGCCGGGATGGCCGTACTCGGTCGCGGTCGGGCTGGAGTGGGGCGCGCACTCGTGGTGCGCACCGCTCGACGCGCGCCGCCTCGCCGTGGCCGAGGACGCGACCGCGGTCACCGTCGCGCAGGTCGAAGCGGTGCTCGAGCGCTGCGCCGCCGCCGGGCTCTCGCACGGGCGCCCTGCCGCACTGTTCGTGTTCGACTCCGGCTACGACCTGACCCGGATCGCCTATCTGACCGCCGGCCGGGGCCTGGAGAGGCAGATTCTCGGACGGGTGCGCCGCGACCGGGTCTACTACGGCGACCCGGTGCCGCGCCCGCGCGGTGCCCCGGGACGCCCGCCCGTGCACGGCCGACGCTTCGCGATCGCCGACCCGGGCACCTGGCACGACCCGGACCTGCGCGTCGAGCGGGACTCGCCGCGCTGCGGGCGCACGATCGTGACCGCCTGGCACGGGCTGCACCAGAAGCTCGAGCGCCAGGGCGCCTGGCGCGAGCACGCGCAGCAACTGCCGCGCCTGCCCGGCACCCTGATCAGGGTCCAGACCCAGCGCCTGCCCGGCGGCCGCGCACCGCAGGACCTGTGGCTCTGGCACCACGCGAGGCCCGGGACCGGGTTCGACCTCGATCAGCTCTGGACGGCCTATCTGCGGAGATTCGATATCGAGCATACATTCAGGTTCTTCAAGCAGTCGCTCGGCTGGACCGCGCCGCAGGTGGGCACCCCGGAGCAGGCCGACCGCTGGACCTGGCTGACCATCACCGCATACACCCAGCTCAGGCTCGCCCGCCGGCTCGGCGCTCACCTGCGCCTGCCCTGGCAGCGCCCGACACCCCCAGACCGGATCCCGACACCCGGCCGGGTCCGCCGGGGTTTCCCCGTACTGGCACGGAAAATCGGCACCCCCGCCGCAAAGCCGAAACCCACCACCGCCGGCCCCGGCCGCCCGACGGGCACGACCCGGCCACCGCGCACACGCCACCCAGCCGGTAAGAAGACCGGCACAAGCCATGAACGAGCGACATCGAAAACACCCGACCATGATCACTAATGGTTAAATCTTAAGGCTTGACCTCCCGGCAGAACCCTGATCGGGCTTCGCCTGCCCGACCGAGGAGAGAGCCCACCCCCTGGGGGAGCGGTGCGAACTGCACTCGGGCCGGCGCGGGTGGCCCGGCCGCGCTTGATGTCGAATTCTGCAGCGCCCTGATCCGAGCATCGCGATCCTCGATCCGCGCGAGTGAGTCCCGTGGTTCGGCTGTGCGTGTGCTGAATCCTGCACGATGGATCCGATCATTCCGATCCCAGACCTCGCGGAGGAATCCCGCAGGCTGGCGCCCGATCCGGAAGAATTCTGCAGTACTCTCATGCGGCCACCCGATGCCCGATCCGTCCGAAGGGTCGGTGCTCGTCTCGCGCTTGCTGATGAATAGTGCATCGCCTTGGTGCGGTCGGCCCCGATCCCAGACCTCGCTGCAGAATCCCGCAGGCCGGCCGCGTTCGATGCGGAAGAATCCTGCATCGCCCTGATCCGAGCATCCCGACCCTCGATCCGCGTGAAGGCGCCGGTGCTCGGGTCGCCTGGCGCGGTCGCAAGCCGAGGGGAAATCCTGCACCGCTTTCGGCCCCACCCCGTCCACCACCCTCCCGTCACAAGCCCCGACCCTCGTACTCTTCCATGCTAGACGCCACCACCGACAAAAACCGCGTATCCGGCCTTTGCCGGAAAAGAAAAAATACGGGAGATTTCCGGGCACTCGGGCGCGCTCCCCGGCGTTGAACGAGTAGAGAAGAAGACAGCGGTCCAGAACGGTGATGCAGGATTCTTCCGCACCGCGCGGCCGGGCCACGGGCCGGGACTCAGCCCGAGCGCAGCTCGCACCGGACCCTCAGGGGGTGTGTTCTCTCCTCGGTCGGGCAGGCGAAGCCCGATCAGGGTTCTGCCGGGAGGTCAAGCGGCGCCATGCAGAATCGAGCATCAACCCAAGTCACCGCCGCTTGAGCTCCCGGCAGGTTCCTGATTGCCTCCGGGGACCGACCGAGGAGAGAACACACCCCCGCAACCCCACCATCCCGAACCCCAGCCCGCCCCTCCAACGGCAGCACCCCACAGACCCCGGCACTCTCTCCGAGGGAAGGGCCTGCCAGCGGCGACTTTCGATCTTGAAACCGCAGCTCGCCCGCCAACGTAACGGGTGGGCGGGTGGTCAGACGAACCGGACGACGCGAAGCGCCCGCCCACACCACGACGACCACCCCGACCCGACGAGCCACCACGCCCACGCCCCCACGAGCACCCAGCCGATCATCAAATCGATGTAGG
The DNA here is from genome assembly GCF_000504285.1 of Actinospica robiniae DSM 44927. Classification (NCBI taxonomy): domain Bacteria; kingdom Bacillati; phylum Actinomycetota; class Actinomycetes; order Catenulisporales; family Actinospicaceae; genus Actinospica; species Actinospica robiniae. The sequence continues at coordinate 8,132,800 of NZ_KI632511.1, forward strand.
CCCTGGCCCCTGCGCTTCGCTACGTCGCCAGGGCCTACATCGAGCGCACGGCACACCACTCTAATCGTGCTCAGTGCCTTGTCATCAGTCCGTGCCGACGCCGGGGAGGGTGTCGAGGAGGGCGTTGAGTTGATTGATGGAGGTCTGCGCCTGGCGCGCTTCCGGGTCGGCGCGGTGGCGTTCGATCTCGGCGCGGAAGGAGCTGATCTCGGCTTGCAGCTCGTGCGCGAGTGCCTGGGTGCGCTGTTCGGCGCGGGTGCGCTCGCGGACGCGGGCGCGCATGGCTTCGAGCGCGGGGTCCAGCGGTGCCTGGGCGGCGAGGACGGAGACCTCGATCTCCAGCCGCTTGCGCTGGGTGCCGATGTCGGCGAGGCGGCGGCGTACGTGGCCGAGCACGCGCAGCTGGCGGTCGTAGGCCAGGTCGAGTTCGGCCCGCAGGTAATCCTCCGCGTCGCTCTCCGGGTCCTCGTAGCGCTCGGCGCGGGAACGCAGCAGGCAGAATTCGTTGCCTTCCGGGTCGGCCAGCACGATCCAGCCGGTGCCGTCGGGTTCGCGCCGATCGTCGACCACGCTCGCGCCGAGCTCGAGCACGTGCGCCAGTGCATGGTCGCGGCCGGACAGCTCGAGCCCGTCCGGCCAGACGTCGAAGTGCAGCCGGTTCTTGACCGCCTTCGGCTCGGGCACCCGCAGGAACAGAAGCCCCGACTCGCCCTGCGGATCCACCAGCGCCGCTTCCTCGGCATCCGGGCGGTTCGGCTCGGCCGGGTCCTCGCGGTAGCCGAGCAGCCGGCTCCAGAAGGCGGCCAGCCGGTAGGGGTCGGCGCAATCGAACGTAATGTGCCTAATACGGAGGCTCATGCCGGTAGCCTCCCACCGCCCCTTACCGCGGTCCAGCTCAGGCGCTCCCCGGCGCGCCGTGCGGCGCGGATCCCACGACGGCGAGCACGTGCGCGGAGGTGGCGAGCAGGTCCGGGTGGTCCTCGGCCACCTGCGCCGAGCGCAGCGCCGCTTCGAAGTAGTCCGGCCGGTCCTCGACCAGGCCGCTGACGATCAGCGCCATCAGCGGGCCCTCGATCCCGACCAGGCGGGGCTCGGGGAGCCCGGCCGCGGCGAAGTCGGCGAGGATCTCCCGGGGACTGTGGAAGTAGGCGACGGTGAACCCGGTCGCCTCGTCGTTCACGCCGGTGTCTCGCAGCCTCCGCAGATGCGCGAAGACGCCGTCGTCGTTGATCCTCAGTCGCGCGGACACGTCCAGGATCGGCGCCTGGCGGTTGATGAACGCGGCCGCGATCACGCCGCCCGGACGTACCACGCGGCCGGCCTCGGCCAAGGCCAGGGCCCGTTCGGCGGGATCGACGAGGTGGTACATCGGGCCGAGCAGCAGCACCGCGTCGGCCGAGGCGTCGGGATGGGCCAGCGCGCGGGCGTCGCCGTCCGCCACGGCGAAGGTGCCGTACGCCGCGGCCTGCTCGCGGTGCCGGGCCACCGGCTCGATCATCGTGACCTGGTATCCGAGTTCTGCCAGCCAGGCCGCGTAGACGCCGGGTCCGCCGCCGATGTCGAGGATCCGGGCGGGCGCGGCGGGCAGGACGCGGCGCAGGATCTCGCGGGTACGGTCGCGTTCGAGCCGCCCGGGGGCGTCGCGGGAGAGCCGGTCGGCCTCGTCGTAGCGGGCGGAGTAGAACTCGTCGATGACCGGGTTGAGAACGGGCCTGGCGGGATTCGCGGTGTCCATGACGGGATTCTGTGCGTAATCGAACCCTGATGCCAGTGGATTCGCCCTCGCTCAGCCGCTCTTGCGCGCGGTCCGCTGCGGGTGGATCGTCTCGTGCGCGTGCAGCATGGCCACCAGCTTCTCGATCCGCCGGGCGCGCGTCTCGGCGCGCTTGGCCTCGTGCACGCGGTAGAGCACCGCGTAACGGTTCGCGCTGTCGAGGGTCGTGAAGAACGCGGCGGCCTCCGGATCGGCGTCGAAGGCGGCCTGGAGGTCTTCCGGCACGGCGGCGGAGCGCTGCCCCTCGTACGCCGCGTCCCAGCGGCCGTCGGCCTGGGCGAGGTCCACCTCGCGCTGCCCGGCCGGGCGCATCCGCCCGGCCTCGATCAGCGCGGTCGCCTTGTCCCGGTTGATCCGGGACCAGCGGCCGCGCGGCGAGCGCGGGGTGAAGCGCTGCAGCCAGCTGTCCTCGTCGAGCGAGCGTTTCCGGCCGTCGATCCAGCCGAAGCAGAGCGCCGCTTCCAGCGCCGTGGCGTAGTCGATGCTCGCGATGCCCGAACCCTTCTTCGCGAGCTTGACCCACAGTCCGCCGCAGGAGCCGTCGTTGGCTTCGAGCCAGGCCTCGAAATCCTCGGCCCGCTCGAAGCCGATCGGCTCCGGCGCCTCCGGAAGCGCGGCGCCCCGCTTCGCCGGGGGCATCCGCTCAGCCGGCCTTCCGGCGGAAGGTGCGCTTGCCGGCAGCCGGGCCGTGCGCGTTGTTCGCCTTGCCGCCGCCGCTCGCGCCCTGCGCGTTGCGCTCGGAGTGGTGGGCCTGCTTGCGTTCCAGCGCCTCGCGGAACCTGCGCTTGACCTCGTCCTCGGCCGCCGGCTCGGAGGCTGCGGCCGTGGCGGGCTGTTCGTGTTCGGTATCGCTCATGGCTCAAGCCTGGCACACCGGGCCGTCCCCGGCCACGGCTTTGCCCCGTGACGTGGCCGGGAACGGGCGCGTCACGGGGCGGATGGCGGCCGTGATCAGCTCGCCGTGCACGCGTAGAGCGTGCCGGCCGAGCCGGAGGTGGTGGAGGAGACGACCTTGCAGGTGGAGGTGACCCAGTCGGAGATCTCACTGGTGCCGCCCGAACCGGGGCCGCCCATGCCGCCTCGGCCGCCCTGCCCGCCGCTCGCGTCGAGCAGGACGTACTTGAGCTCGCCGGACGCGACCAGGGCCTTGAACGCGCTCAGGCTCGGGTAGCCGTCGTCGCCGCTGAACCCGCCGACCGGCAGCACGGAGGCGCCGGCGTCGGCGATGTAGTCCTCGGCGTCGCCGGAGCTCATCACGGCCATCAGGTACTTCGCAGAGCCCTGGTTCTGGCGCAGGTAGTCGAGCAGGGACTGCTGGGCCGAGGAGAGGCTGGAGGTGCCGCCGGGTCCACCGCTACCGCCACCGGTATCGATGGGACCGCCGCCACTCATTCCTCCGGGCCTGCCGCCACCCGTTCCATCGGGCATTTCGCCACCCATGCCGCTGTTCATCGGCGGTGCGGAGCCGTTCATGGAGGGGCCGCCGCCGTTGCCGCCGCCGGGGAACGCGCCGCCACCGCCGCGGGCGGCGTTGCCGGTGCCGAATTGGCCGTCGTAGGGTCCGGCCGCTGCGTTGATGGAGGTGCCGTCGTACTGCGTGGAGAAGGTGGAGAGCGCCCAGGCCGCGGGCGTCGCGAGCATCGCGGTGACGCCGAGGACGGTGCCGGCGGCGGCGAGCACGCCTGCCCGGCGCAGCCGGTACGCGGCGAGCAGGGCGATCGACGTCAGGCCGGCCACGATCACCAGCGGCGGCAGCCAGCTGACCAGCGCCGTGTTCTCGGCGGACAGGTGCGTGGCCCACGCGACGGTCGCGGCGATGGCCACGAGCAGCAGCCAGCCGCTGCGGTCGCCGTGCGCGAACGCGTGGTGCAGCCGGATGATCCCGGCCGCCGAGAGCGCGGCCAGCCCGGGCGCGAGCACGGCCATGTACTGCGAGTGCGGGATCGTGCCCGCGCTGAACGCCAAGCCGGTGACCAGCAGCGTCCCGCCCCACATGAGGTATCCGGCCCGCTCGGTGCCGCCGCGGCGGGAGCTCAGGCCGACGGCCAGCGCGATCAGCGCCAGCGGGTAGAGCCAGCCGATCTGCGAGCCGAAGTCGGCCGCGAACAGCTTGCCCCAGTCCGCCGATCCGCCCATGCCGCTCGAGCCGAACCGGCTGGTGAAGTTGTAGGAGAAGACCATCGTGAAGACGTTGTTCGACCCGGAGGAGCCGTCGATGAACGGTCGGTGGCTCGCCGGTGTCAGCTGCACGATCACCATCAGCCACAGCGAACTCGCCAGCGTCACGGCGCCGAAGGCCAGCGTGTGCCGGATCCGGCGCGCCACGCCGTGCGGGCCGCAACACAGGTAGACCAGCCCGAAGACCGGCACCACGGTCCACGCCTGCACCATCTTGGTCTGGAACGCCATGCCCACCCAGAAGCCGCTCAGCAGCAGGGTGCGCGCGCGGCCGGTGTCGAGCGCGCGCACGAACGCGTCGGTGGCCAGGATCAGCAGCATCGTCAGGGCATTGTCTTCGAGGCCGGAGTGTCCGAAGGTGCTCGCGACGATCGGGGTGAGCGTGAAGATGCCGGCCGCCAGCAGCGCGGGCTCGGCCCGTCCGGTCCACCGGCGGGTGAGCCGGTGGAGCACGAGCACGCTGATCACGCCCTCGATCGCCTCCGGCAGCGCCAGTGCCCAGGCGTGGTAGCCGAAGATCTTGATGCTGATCGCCTGCGGCCACAGGAAGCCCCAGAGCTTGTCGATGGTGACGCTGCCGGCCGGGTCGAAGGCGCCGTAGAGGAAGTTGTGCCAGCTCATCGACATGCTGCGGGCGTCGGCGGCGTAGAAGTCGTTCGGGGCCGTGTGGAACGCGCCCCAGCCGAAGACCAGGGCGGCCAGCACCGCCACCGCCGCCGTCAGGCCGCCGCCGGGTCGTAGCCGGGCTCGGGCGGCGTCGAGGCGCCGGCCGGCACGCGTGGCCGCCGGCGCGGGGTTCGTTTCCGTGATCGCCATGCTCCCGAGCGTGCCCCGCGAGATTAAGACCTCCATGAACCGGAGGTGAGCCGGCCCTGTCGAATCCGCCTGGTCACCCTCGGTCACGGCTCGGCGAGCCCCGCCGCATTACTGCGAAATCCGCCGAACCGGTGACTGATATGCCCGAGTAAGGCCCCTCATTAGTTCGGAACACACTTATTTAGTGTCGAGTCACGATCCGGCAACGCTGTTGACGGCACTATTTCCCCGGTACTACATTTCCCGGTATCCCATTGAAGTCCCCTGAGATCCACGTCGGGCGGGCGCCGCCCCGGGCGGGCGGCGGCGCCGGAACAGCGGCCCGGCAGCGCGGTATGCAGCAGAGATCTGACGAATGACCTTCGCTTATCCGATCTCGTCGCGCCGACCCGGTGCCGAACGGCACCTGCGCGGCGGCGCGACGGGCCCGACCGCAGTGAGGTGTGACCCCGCAATGACCCTTCCCAGCACGGCGGCGCCCGGACGCCTGGCCCGCCGTACCCTGACCGCCGCCGCCCTGGCCGCCCTCGTCGGCGCCGCGGCCGGGTGCTCCAGCTCCTCGAGCTCCACCACCCCGCAGACCTCGGCGAACGCGCAGCAGACCATCGTCTTCGCCACCGACGGCCTCGGCGGGGAGGGCCAGGCCACCACGGCCGCCATCGCCGGATTCGAGAAACAGTACCCGAACGTCAAGGTTCAGGTCTTCAATCTGGCCTCCTCGGCCACCGACCAGCTGACCCAGCTGCAGCAGCGCTTCCAGGCCGGCACCGGGCTCGACGTGGTCGACGCCGACGTGACCTGGACCCCGCAGTTCGCCGCGGCGGGCTATGTGCAGGACCTGTCCGCCGACGGTTTCAACACCGGCGACTACTTCCCCGGCCAGCTCGCCTCTGCGCAGTACAACGGCAAGCTCTACGCCGTGCCGTGGATCATCAACGCGGAGGGCGTCTATTACCGCACCGACCTGGTCAAGTCGGCCCCCACCACCCCCGCCGAGCTCGTCGCCGACGCGCAGGCCGCGGTCAAGGCGGACAAGAGCCTGAAGGAGGGCCTGGCCTGGGAGGGCGCGAAGTACGAGGGCTCGGTGTGCGCCCTGGTCGACTTCCTCGGCGGCTTCGGCGGCAAGCTGGACCTGTCCGACCTCAACACCCCGGCCAACCAGCAGGCCCTGCAGTTCATGTACGACACCATCCACAAGGACGGCATCACCCCGCAGGCGGCGACCGCCTGGCAGGAGTCGGACGTGCAGAGCGCCTGGGAGTCCGGCCAGACCGCGTTCGCGCTGAACTGGCCCTACGAGTTCGCCAGCTCGCAGAAGATCGCCGCGCTGAAGTCCAACACCGCCTGGATCCCGTTCCCGAGCTCCGCCGGCAGCGCGGCCACCGCGCTCGGCGGGCACAACCTGATGGTCGCGGCGCACAGCGCGCACGCCGCCGCCGACCTGGAGTTCATCAAGTACATGACCAGTGCCCAGGTCGAGATCTCCCGGGCCGAGTCGGCCGGCGACCCGCCCTCGGCCAAGAGCGCCTACACCTCGGCCCTGTACGCCTCGGCGCCCTACTACCAGTCCGAGCAGGCCGTGTTCGCCGCCTCCACCGCCCGTCCGAGCTCCCCGGTCTACCAGCAGATCTCCGAGGTGCTCCAGACCATGATTTCCACCGTGCTGGCCGGACAGGCCTCGCCCAGCTCCGCCCTGTCCTCCGCGCAGACGCAGATCCAGCAGATCCCGGGCTACTCAGCGTCCTGACCGCACCGGCCGGGCCCGCCGCCCGCCCGTGCGGCGGCGGGCCCGACCGCCCCCGTTCTTCTCTCTAGGCGAGGACTTCCCCCACCGACATGGCTGCCACCGACCAGGCCCGCCCGGCGCCGGGCCGCCCCGAATCCCTCCCCAAACCCCGCCGCGGCACGCTGCTGGCGCAGGACCGCAGGCTCGGCTTCTGGCTGGTCGTGCCCGCGATCGTGCTGCTGCTGGCCATCACCGCGTATCCGCTGGTCTACAACGTCTGGAACTCCTTCCACTACGCCGTCCCGGAGATCCCGTTCATCAACGGCAAGCTCGCGGGCCTGGCCAACTTCCGCCGCATGTTCGCGGTGGGCAGCACCTTCGAGCCCGCGCTGCTGCACACGGTCGTGTTCACGCTCGTCTCGGTCGCCATCGAGGTGGCCATCGCGCTCGTGCTCGCGCTCGCCCTGAACAAGCCCTTCCGCGGACGCGGTCTGGTGCGCGCGGCCGTGTTCATCCCGTGGGCGGTGCCGACGGTGGTGTCCGCGGAGGCGTGGAAGGAGATGTTCGACCCGCGCCAGGGCTTCGTCGACTACGCGCTGCACCTGCTGCACCTGCCCGGCTCCGGCACCACCTGGCTCGCCAACACCGACACCTCCTGGGTGGCGCTGTTCGTGGCCGACGCGTGGAAGAACACCCCGTTCGTGGCCATCATCCTGATCGGCGGGCTGCAGGTGATCCCGAACGAGATCTACGAGGCGGCCAAGATCGACGGCGCGTCGGCCTGGCGCCAGTTCCGCCGGCTGACCCTGCCGCTGCTCAAGCCCGCGCTGATGGTCGCGCTGATCTTCCGCACGCTCTCGGCGTTCCTGGTCTTCGACGTCGTCTACATCATGTCCAACGGGGGTCCGGGCACGTCCACCGAGACCCTGGCCTACCTCGACTTCAACGCCTTCCACGTGGACTACGACTACGGCTACGGCGGGGCGATCTCGCTGGTGCTGATCGTGCTGTGCCTGGCCATCGCCGCCGCGTACACGCGGCTGTTCCGGGAGAAGGGCTGAGCTGTATGAGTACCCTGACGGTCACCCGGGACGGCCGGCCGACCCAGTTCGCCGCGCCGCCGCGCCGCCGCCTGCCCACGTTCGCCGCGCTCGGCCGCAGCGTGCTGATCCTGGTGTTCGTGCTGATCTCGCTCTTCCCGTTCTACTGGATGGTGATCACCTCCTTCAAGACCACCGCCGACCTCAATCAGGGCACGCACAGCCTGCTGCCGACCTCGTTCAGCCTCTCGGCCTACCGCAACGACTTCGCGCAGTACGACTATTGGCGCAATGTCCTCAACAGCGCGGTCGTGGCCCTGAGCACCACCGCGATCACCGTCGTGGTCGGCTCGGCGGCCGGCTACGCCCTGGCCCGCACCCGGCTGCGCGGCAAGCCGGCGCTGCTCGGCTTCATCCTGGTGGCCGGCTTCTTCCCGATCATGGCGATGGTCGGGCCGCTGTTCCTCACCTTCAGCCACGCCCACTGGGTCGACAGCCCGCTGACGCTGATCGCCAGCTACCTGGTCTACACCCTGCCGATCGCGATCTGGTTCCTGGCCAACTTCTTCTCCCAGATCCCGGTGGAGATCGAGGAGGCCGCCGTGGTCGACGGCCTGACCCGGCTGCGCGCGCTGTTCCGGGTCGTGGTGCCGGTGGCCATGCCGGGCGTGCTGACCGCGGCGATCCTCTCGTTCATCCTGGCGTGGAACGACTTCACCTTCGCGCTCAGCTTCACCCAGACCCCCAGCCACTACACCGCCCCGCTGGCCATCAGCAATCTGGGACACAGCCAGTTCCAGGTGTTCCCCAACATGATCGACGCGGCCGTGGTGGTGGTCACCATCCCGATCGCGCTGCTGGTGCTGGCCGCGCAGCGCCGGATCGTCTCCGGCTTCACCTCCGGGTCGACGAAGTAGGCCGGCCCGCTCAGACGTGCGGCCGCCGGGCCCGGGTTGTGGGGGACGAGACCCGAGCTCGGCGGCCGCACCTTGGCCGCGCCCGGCCGGCAACGGTCACAGACCGGCGATGAGCTGCTCTTCCTCGCGCTCGTCCAGCCGGAACCAGAAGAAGCCGTGCCCCGACATGGTCAGCGGGTACGGCACGTCCCCGATCTTGCGGAAGGTCACGCCGCCGAGCAGCTCCACCGGCTCGCTGGCCCGGAACCGGCTCAGGTCCAGCTCGGTGGGCTGGGGGAGCCGGGACAGGTTCATCGCGCACAGCACCACCGAGTCCTTGCCGTCCGGCGCCTTCTCGGCCGGCAGCTCCCGGACGAACGCGAGGATCGCCGGGTTCGTGGAGTCGACCTCGGTGTAGCCGCCGAGGCCGAAGGCCGGGTTCTCCTTGCGCAGCTCGATCATCCGTTTGGTCCAATGCAGGAGCGAAGAGGTGTCCTTCGTTTGCGACTCCACGTTCGTCCGCTGGTACCCGTAGACCGGGTCCATGATCACCGGCAGGTAGAGCCGGCCCGGGTCGCACTGGGAGAAGCCCGTGTTGCGGTCCGGGGTCCACTGCATCGGCGTGCGCACCCCGTCGCGGTCGCCGAGCCAGATGTTGTCGCCCATCCCGATCTCGTCGCCGTAGTAGAGCACCGGCGAGCCGGGCAGCGAGAACAGCAGGGCGCTGAAGAGCTCCATCTGCCGGCGGTCGTTCTCCAGCAGCGGCGCGAGCCGGCGCCGGATGCCGACGTTCGCCTTCATCCGCGGGTCCTTGGCGTACTCGGTGTACATGTAGTCGCGCTCCTCGTCGGTGACCATCTCCAGGGTCAGCTCGTCGTGGTTGCGCAGGAAGATGCCCCACTGGGCGTGCTCCGGGATCTCCGGGGTCTGCGCCAGGATCTCCGAGATCGGCACCGCCGAACCCTTGCGCACGGCCATGAAGATGCGCGGCATGACCGGGAAGTGGAAGGCCATGTGGCACTCGTCGCCGCCGGTGGCCGGGTCGCCGAAGTAGTCCACCGCGTCGGCGGGCCACTGGTTGGCCTCGGCCAGCAGCACCCGGTCCGGGTAGAACTTGTCCACCATGGCGCGCACCTCCTTGAGGAACGCATGGCTCTGCGGCAGGTTCTCCCCGTTCGTGCCCTCCTCGTGGTAGAGGTAGGGCACGGCGTCCAGCCGGAACCCGTCGATGCCGAGGTCGAGCCAGAACCGCAGCGCCGCCATCATCTTCTTGCGGACCTTGGGGTTGTAGTAGTTCAGGTCCGGCTGGTGCGAGAAGAACCGGTGCCAGTAGTACTGCTTGCGCACCTGGTCGAAACTCCAGTTCGAGATCTCCGTGTCGGAGAAGATGATCCGCGCCTCGGGCATCCCGGCGTCGTCGTCGGCCCACACGTAGAAGTCGCCGTAAGGCCCCTGCGGGTCCTCGCGGGAGGCCAGGAACCACGGGTGCTGATCGCTCGTGTGGTTCATCACCACGTCGATGATCACCCGGATGCCACGCTCGTGCGCCGCCTCCACGAACTGCACGAAATCACCGAGGTCGCCGAACTCGGCCAGGATCCCGGTGTAGTCCAGTACGTCGTAGCCGCCGTCGCGCAGCGGCGACTTGAAGAACGGCGGCAGCCAGATGCAGTCGATCCCGAGCCAGTGCAGATAGTCCAGCCGGGACGTCAGCCCCCTGAAGTCTCCGATCCCGTCCGCGTTCTCGTCCGCGAACGAGCGCACGAACACCTCGTAGAACACGGCCCGCTTGAACCAGTACGGATCCCGTTCGCCCGTGGGCACATCGAGCGGGGAGTCGGCGACCGGTTCGGTGGGCATCGCCTCCTGGGCGTGGGAAGTGGTGATATCAGACATCTCAGGGCTCTCTCAGTTTCGCTCGGTCAAGCTCGGACTGGTCAAGCGCGCCCCCCATCGCGCATCCGGGAGGACTCAGATGGTGATGTACACGGTAAGCGTCGCTCGGACAGGCCGCGACCGCAGCGCGACGCGCCCGAGCCACTACTCCGCCCGGCTCGTCCATGCTTCCGTGGCCCGTCGCGCTCGCTTTGCGAGCTCCATTCAACGCACCGCTCAGACAACTGTCGGCATCGGTGTCTGCCCGGCCTGCCCGAGCACCAGCGCGACCGCGCCGAGCGCGCAGGCCTGGTCGCCCAGCGCGGCCGGGAGTATGCGCAGGCTGGTGCCGGCCGGCGGCAGGCCGGCCGCCTGGGCCGACTCCCGCAGGGGGCCGAGCAGCAGTTCGCCCGCCTGGGCCAGCGCTCCGCCGATCACCACCGCGGCCGGATTGAGCACGGTACTGAGCATGCCCACGGCCCGGCCCGCGGTCTTCCCGGCCTCGCTCAGTGCCCTGATGCAGCCGCGATCGCCCTGCCAGGCCTTGGTGATCACGTCCCGCAAGGTGATCCGGTCGCCGTATCCGGGCTCCAGGGCGCGCATCAGCTGCGGCAGCCCCACATAAGACTCCAGACAGCCCCGGTTCCCGCACCGGCACAGCGGTCCGTTGGCGTCCATCACCAGGTGCCCGATCTCGCCGGCGCCGCCGGCCGCGCCCCGGGTGAGCCGGCCGTTGCTGATGAACGCCGCGCCCACGGTGCTGTGCAGCTTTATGTACACGAGCTCGTCGAAACCCGTGCCCGCGCCCCACTGCCGCTCCGCCAGCGCCCCGAGGTTCGCGTCGTTGTCCGCGAGCACGGGCAGTTCGAGCCGGCGGCTGAGTTCGGCCGCCACCGGGATCCCGGACCACCGCGAGGGCAGCCCGGAGTTGGGCAGCGCGGTGTGCGGGTTGTACGCCCCGGGCAGGCTCACGCCCACGCCGAGGATGCGCGCGGGATCGGTGCCGGCGTCGCGCACGGCCGAACGCACCAGCTCCGCGGCCGTGTCAAGGCCCAGCGACGCGTCGTAGTCCGCCGGCAGCGGCGCGGAACGGGCGATCTGCACCGCGTGCGTCACGTCCGCGATCACCACGTGCACGTGCCGGTAGCCGAAGTCCACCCCGATCGCCTCGCCGCCCGCCGGATTGAGCATCACCGCCGTGCCCGGGCGCCCGGCCCGGCCGCCGGCCGGCGTCAGCGCCTCCGGCCGCTCGAGCACCGTCCCGTCCGCCACCAGAGCGGCGACCAGGGTGGAGACGGTCGAGGGCGACAGGCCCACCGCGCGCGCTATCTCCGCCCGGCTGAGCGTGCCGCGCTCCCGCAGCAGCCGGACCACCGCCTGGCGGCTGCGCTGATTGCGGCCCTCGGTCCTGGCAGGATGCTGCTGCGTCATGGCACGAGGATCGGGCCTGTCCTCACGATTCGTCAAGTATTGAATTAATCTCAGCGAGAAAGTCCCGATCGTGCCTGCCCATTATTGCGAATACCACGAATTACCCGGCCTCTTGACGCTCTATTCGGGCGGGGATAGCTTCACCCGCGTACCGCGCGTACGCACCCGCCAGGCCCGCCCGGAGCGCCGCCCTGCCCCGGGCGGGCCGTGCGTGCCCGGCGGGTATCGTGGGGGAGCCGTAGCGGGAGGAGTCCGGGTGGGAGGAGCGCCGCAGCCGTGGCCGAGGTCGAATTCGTCGAGGTCACCCGGGTGCAGCGGGGCCTGTGGCGGCCCGTCCTCGACCGGATCGCGCTCACCGTGCCGGACGGCGGGCTGCTGGTGCTCACCGGCGCCTCCGGCAGCGGCAAATCCGCGCTGCTGCGCGCCCTGGCCGGCGCCGACCCGCTGACCGCGGGCCGGGTGCTGATCGGCGGCCGGGACGTGACCAAGGCCGCGCCGGACAAGCGCGGGGTGTCCATGCTGGCTCAGGGCTTTGCGTTGTTCCCGCAGCTGAGCGTGCGGGAGAACATCGCCTTCCCGCTCACGATGCGCAAGACCTCGGCGAAGACGGTGGCCGCGAAGGTGGCCGAGATCGCCGAGCGCTGCGGCGTCGCCCGCCACCTCGCCGCCCGCCCGGACGCCCTCGACTTCGACCTGCGCCAGCGCGCCATGATGGCCCGGGCTCTGGTCAGCGAGCCGCTCGCGGTCTGCGTGGACGAGCCGCTGGCCGGCACCGGCGTCCCGATGATGATGCGCGAGCGCACCCCGATCGCCACCCTGCAGCGCGAGTTCGGCGTGACGATGCTCTACGCCACCTGCAGCTCCACCGACGCGCTGGCGATAGCGGACCGGATAGCCGTGCTGGACCGGGGCGTGCTGCAGCAGGTGGGCACGGCCGCAGAGGTCTTCGACCGTCCCGCCACGGCGGCCGTCGCAGGGTTCGTCGGCCAGCATCCGATGAACCTCGTCCCCGCCGCGTACCGGGACGGCTACGCCCGGATCGGCGGCCTTGCGGTGAAGCTCGGCGACGCGCAGGCGCGCGCCCTGACCGGGGACGGGGTGCTCGTCGGCCTGCGTCCGGAGGATCTCGCCCTGGCTTGCGCCCCGCTGATCGCGCCGGACCAGGGCGCCCTGCGCGCCACCGCGGTCTTCGTGAAGGATTCCGGCCGGGAGTACGTGGTGCACGCCCGGACGCAGGGCCCTGACGGCCCGGTGGACCTGGTGCTCCGGCACGCCGGCGGCAACCCGCCCGGCCGCGGCGACGAGGTGCTGATCATCGCGAACCCGGCCGCCGCCCACCTCTTCGACGCGGGCACCGGCCGCCGGCTGCCGGACTGATTCAGCGCGCGGCCTTCTCGGGCGCCTTCGCCCGCTCCGAGACGCGTGCGCCCGGCCCGGGCGGCGTCGTGCCGCGCAGCAGCGAAGCCGTGGCGGCGAGCAGGGCCATCCCGGCCGCGGTCGCGAAGACGATGGTCAGGCCGTGGTGGAAGGGCGCGGAGATCAGGTTCGGGAAGAACTGCTTGCCGGTGATCAGCTGCGCCGCGTGCGGAGACAGGGAGTCGAGGACCCCGCTCGGGCCGAGCAGCGTCTGCATCGGGTTCGCGCCGAGGAAGGCGGTGAAGACGGTGGAGACGGCCGGCAGCTGCGCGGCCTGGTGCGCGGCCGCGGGGCTCACGCCCTGGCCCACCAGCCCCGCCGACAGCGCCCCGGGCAGCCGACCGGCCAGGCCGGTGATCAGCAGCGAGAAGAAGACGCCGATGGACAGCGACATGCCGGCGTTCTGGAAGGTCGAGCGCATGCCGGAGGCCGCGCCGCGGTGCTCCGCCGGGACGCTGCTCATGATGGCCGAGGTGTTCGGCGCGGAGAACATCCCGGAGCCGAAGCCGTTGAGCATGATCAGCAGCGCGAAGGCCCAGTACGAGAAGTTCAACGGCAGGAAGAGCAGGCCGATGAAGCTGCCCGCGAACAGGGTCAGGCCGCCGGTGGTGAACAGGAACACGCCGTAGCGGTCCGACAGGTAGCCGCACAGCGGGCCGGCCAGCAGGAACCCGGCGGTGAGCGGCAGCAGGAAGATGCCCGCCCACAGCGGCGTGTCGGCGTAGTCGTAGCCGTGCAGCGGGAGCCAGATGCCCTGCAGCCAGATGATGAGCATGAACTGCATGCCGCCGCGGGCTATCGACGCCAGCAGCGCCGCCGCGTTCCCGGCGGCGAAGGCGCGGTTGCGGAAGAGCGAGAGGCGGAACATCGGCTGCGGCACCCGGGTCTCGATGAACCCGAACACCAGCAGCAGCGCCACGCCGAGGATCAGCGAGCCGAACACCCGCGGGTTGGTCCAGCCCATCGAGTGGTTCTGATACGGCTGGATCCCGTAGGTGATCGCGGCGAGCACCGTCGCCAGGCCGACCGCGAAGGTCAGGTTGCCCCACCAGTCGATCCGGGCCGGACGGCGCTGGGAGAGCTCGCGCAGGCTGCGGTAGGCCCAGATGGTGCCGAACGCGCCGAAGGGCACGTTGATCCAGAAGATCGCGTGCCAGTCCCAGACCGAGAGCACCCCGCCGAGCACGAGGCCGATGAACTGCCCGGCCAGCGCGGAGATCTGGTTCACGCCCAGGGCCATGCCGCGCTGCTCGGCCGGGAAGGCGTCGGTGATGATCGCGGCCGAGTTCGCCATCAGCATCGCGCCGCCCACGGCCTGCACCAGCCGCCAGCCGATCAGCCAGAGCGCGCCCGCGGACCCGTCCGCCGGATCGAGCGAGAGCGCCACCGAGGAGAGCGTGAAGACCACGAAGCCGAGGTTGTAGATGCGCACCCGGCCGACGATGTCGCCGAGCCGCCCGAGCGTCACCACCAGCACCGCCGTCACGAGCAGGTAGCCCATGATGATCCACAGCAGGTAGCCGATGTTGCCCGGGGCGAAGGGGTCGAGGTGGATGCCGCGGAAGATGGCCGGCAGCGAGATGATCACGATCGAGGCGTCGACCGTGGCCATGAACATGCCGAGGGTCGTGTTGGACAGCGCGACCCACTTGTACCGGTCCGGCCGGTCCGCGCCGGTGCCCGGCTGCGCCGCGGCGTCTGCCACCGCCACCCCTCCTCCTGCTCGCGGCCGGCCGGCGGGCCGGCCGACGTCTTCCTCGGCCTGAGCATATTTGTTTAGAGCTGCTAAGGATATAGTAGGGGAGGAGATCCGGAGCGCGAGAGAGGTACGCCGCCCATGCAGGCCGCAGCAGCGCAGACCCGGTCTTGGCGGGCCGCCTTCAGCTCGCTCCGGATACCGAACTACCGCACCTACTTCGTCGGCCAGTCCATCTCGCTCGTCGGCACCTGGATGCAGATGACGGCCCAGTCCTGGCTCGTCCTCACGCTCACCCACTCGAGCACCGCGCTCGGCCTCGTCGTGGCGCTGCAGACGCTGCCGGTCCTGCTGCTCGGGCCCTACGGCGGCGTCATCGCGGACCGGTCCGACAAGTTGAAGCTGATGACCAGCCTGCAGGCGGTCATGGGCGTGCAGGCGCTGCTGCTCGGGCTGCTCACCGTGTTCGGCGCGGTGCGGTACTGGGAGATCTGCGTGCTCGCCGTGTTCCTCGGCGCGAACAACGCCTTCGAGAACTCGCCGCGGCAGTCCTTCATCCGCGAGATGGTCGGCTACGACCAGCTGCGCAACGCGATCACGCTCAACTCCGTCACCGTCAACGCCGCGCGGGTGATCGGGCCGGGCATCGGCGGGATCCTGATCGCCACGGTCGGGGTCGGGGTCTGCTTCCTGTTCAACGCGGCCAGCTTCGTCGCCGTCGTCAGCTCGCTGCTGCTCATCGATCGCAGCAAGCTGCGACCCAGCCTGCCCGCGCCCCGGGCGCGCGGCCAGCTGCGCGAAGGCCTGCGGTACGCGGCCGGGACCCGGCACATCGCGGTGCCGCTCGCGATGATGAGCCTGGTCGGCCTGCTGGCGTTCGAGTTCCAGGTCTCGCTGCCGGTCTTCGTCCAGCACACCTTCCACGGCGGGTCCGAGGCCTACGGCTTCATGACCGCCGCGATGGGCGTCGGGGCCGTGATCGGCGGCCTGTTCACCGCGGCCCGCGGACGCACCGGGATACGTTCGATGGTCATCGCCTCCACCGGATTCGGCGTGGCGATCCTGCTGTGCTCGGTCTCTCCGGACCTCGGCTTCGCCTACGTCGCGCTGCTGTTCACCGGCTGGGCCAGCGTCTCGTTCATCTCCATCGGCAACTCCACCATCCAGCTCGCCGCGCGGCCGGAGATGCGCGGGCGGGTGATCGCGCTCTGGCAGGTCGCCTTCCAGGGCACCACGCCGATCGGCGGCCCGCTCGTCGGCTGGATCATCGCGGTCTCCGACCCGCGCACCGGCCTGGCGATCGGCGGGGCCGCGTGTCTCGTCGCGGCCGCCGGCGCGGTCTGGTACGTGCGTCCGCCGCTGCGCCGAGCCGTGCGGGGCCGGCTCAGCAAGCCTGCATCGTCCGCGCGCTGACGGTGCCGTTCGCCGCCTGCGGACGGGTCGAGACGCGCATCGTCACCGATCCGCCGCAGAACGCCTGGCCTGGAATCGTTCCGGCCAGCGCGTATCGGGTCTGGCCGGAGAGCACTTCGGTGCGCGTCCCACCAGGCGCCTTCGAACCCGAATACACATAGGTCAGTGTGATCGGGTCGGTGTCATCGGCCGTAAGGGTGAGGATGTAAGAGACCTCTGGATCATCCCGATCCCCGCCGAAGAGCGCCAGCGCCATGTCGCCGACGGCCGGATGCCCGGCCGTCTGACGCGCCGTCGCGCTCGCGGGGGTGTCCGGCCGGGCGCTCGGAAGCGGTGACGGGTGCGCCGCCGACTTCTCGGCCGTGCTCGCCGAAGCCGGAGCCTTGCGGGCGTCGCCGGCCATTCCCGCACTGACGGCCCGGGCGTCGCCGGTGCTGCTCGGGCCGGGGGCCGATGCAGCGACGCGCGCATTCACCGAAGACTGCGCAGCCTCGGGTTCACTCGTATGCAGTAACACCGTCGTCAGCGCGGTCAGGAGGACGCAGGCGCCGGCGACCGGCACGAGCCAGCGCAGCCGTAGCGCTGCCAGCCCGCGCAACGTCCGGGCCGCCCGCGTCGGGTTCGTCCGCGTCTTCGACAGGTCGGCGGCGAACTGCGCGCGCGCGGGGTAGAGCATCAACGGGTACTGCGTCCCGTCCGGTTCCACCCGCGTCGCCGGCACCGGCGCACCGTCGCCCGTGCCCGCGAGCGACGACACCAGCGCCACCGCGCTGAGGTACGCGGCCTCGCGTACGTCCTGGCCCGGCCGCACCGTCACCGGCAGGCCGTTGACCTCCGCCGTGCCGTCCGCATGGTGCACGATCCGCACGACCGGGTGCTGCGCGTCTTCGCCTCTGTCCACGCCCGATCAACGCCGGGCGGCCCGGGGGTGCTCGACGTACGCCCGTGTCTTCACCGGAACGTGTCCGCGCCGCCGTGCCGGCGGCCGGCGGCGTACGGCTACGATGGCTCGCGCCATCGACGAGGATCGGGACCGGTGACGACCGATCAGGAACGGGAGTTGACCGATGCCGGACGCCGCCGCGGATCCCGAACAGCCCGAGCCGCATACCATCGCCTACGGCCCGCACCCGTCGCAGTTCTGCCACGTCCACCTGCCGGCCGGGCCCGGTCCGCATCCGACCGTCGTGCTGATCCACGGCGGGTTCTGGCGCCTGCCGTACGGGCTCGACCTGATGCGCCCGCTCGCCGAGGACCTGGTCCGGCGCGGATTCGCCGCCGTCAACGTGGAGTACCGCCGGCTCGGCGAGGAGGGCGGCGGGTGGCGCGGCACCTGCGACGACGTGCTCAGCGCCGTGCGCGCGCTCGCCACCCGGCCGCTGCCGCTCGACCTCGGGCGCCTCGGCGTCGCCGGGCACTCGGCCGGCGGCCATCTCGCTCTCTGGGTCGCCTCCGCGCTGGTCAAGGCCGGGGAGACGCTCGCCTCCGGCTACGCGGTGGTCTCCCTCGCGGGCGTCACCGACCTGCGCGCCGCGGCCGCCGACCGGCTCGACGAGGAGGACGGCATGCCGCCGGCCGCGATCGAGTTCATGGGCGGCGCGCCGCAGGAGCTGCCGGACGAGTACCGGCTGGCCGCGCCGATCGAGCTGCTCCCGCTCGGCCCGACGGTGACCGCGCTCGTCGTGCACGGCGACGCGGACGACCGGGTGCCGATCTCGCAGAGCCTTGACTACGCCCGGACCGCGGTGGAGGCGGGGGACCGGGTCGAGCTCGCCCGCTTCCCCACGATGGGGCACTTCGAAGTGCTCGACCCGAACCACGAATCCTGGCTCGCCGGCGTGGGATTCCTCAGCGCCGCGATCCTCGGATAGCACCTGCGCACCCGGCCCGGCCGGTCGGCTGGGCCCGCGCGGGCGCACCCGCATACCCTGAAGCCGTGACGAACTTCGCGATCAGACCGGCCCGGCCGGACGAAGCCGTTGGTATCAGTACTCTGGCGCAGCGGTCCAAGGCGCACTGGGGTTACGACGACGAGTTCCTCTCGGCCTTCCGGTCCGAGCTCACCCTCCGGCCGGACCAGCTCGCGCCGAAGCGCGCCCAGGTCGCCGTCGCCGAGCCGGACGAGGCCGGGGCGCAGCGGCTGCTCGGCTTCGCCACCCTCGAGGGCGAGGCTCCGGCCGGGGAGCTCGGGATGCTCTTCGTCGAACCGGAGGTGATCGGGCAGGGCGTCGGCAAGGCGCTCTTCCAGCACATCTCCACCCTGGCCGGGCAGCTCGGCTTCCACCGGCTGACCATCGCCGCGGACCCCTTCGCCGAGCCGTTCTACCTGGCCCAGGGCGCGGTGCGGATCGGCGCGGTGCCCTCCGGCTCGATCCCCGGGCGCAGCCTGCCGCTGCTGGCGTACGCGATCTAGGCCGCGCCCGGGCCTTCCCGCGCAGGGCCTTCCGCCCGGCTGACCTGCGGGGACCGCGGCGCGGCCGGCAAGATCCGGCACGGGTCTGGTCTGCGGCGGGCGAGCGGACGAGACTGGGGGCATGTGCCGAAGCATCAAGACCCTCCGCCCGCCGGTCACCGAAGAGGCCGGACCCGAGGACTTCCACGCCGCCGCCTTGCAGTACGTCCGCAAGATCTCCGGCTTCCGGGCGCCCTCCGCCCGCAACAAGGCCGCGTTCGACGCCGCCGTGGACGCCGTCGAGGAGGCCACGCGACGCCTGCTCGACGAGATCGAGGTGCGCCCGGCGCCGAGCCGCGCGGCCGACGCGCAGGCCCGTCAGCCGGCCTGAGCGCCCGGCGCCGGCAGGACCCGGCTCAGCAGGTCGCGACCATCGGCCAGAACTGCCCGCTCAGCGCGCCGGCGCACGTGCCGCTGGACCACGAGCGTCCCGATCAGGCCGGCCAGGAAGCCGCACAGGGCCGGCGTCACCAGGCGGATCACCGCGCGGGTGAGCGTGGCCGGGCGGGAGCCGGCGCTCAGGCCCAGGATCGAGGCGATCAGGTACCCCGTCACACTCCAGCCCACGACGAGGTAGAACAGCGATACGCCGTTGAAGTCGGCCACGAGCTGCGCAGTGGCCTTCGGGCTGTTCGAGACGACAGTCACCGGCGCGTTCTGCAGCCGCGGATCGAGCAGGGCGCCGACGTACGAGACCACGAAGCCGAGGCCGAGCGCCAAGGTCGCGGTGACGAGGACGAACGTGCGTAGCGACACCGCGTCGCGGATCTCCGCCGGCACGCCCCCGCGCCGCGGCCGATCGGGCCGGGTCGGAGGCGGCGGCGGAGTAGTGCTCATGCAGCCAGGATGCTCACGGCGCGTCAGCGGCCGCATGCCCGGCTAGCCCGGACGGGACGGCCCGCGACCGGGGTGCCGCCGCGCCTTCCCCGGAAAGTTACCCGAGAGTAAGCTCTCTGCGGCGGATTGTCCCAGCACGTCTCAGCGTCTCAGCAGGCTCAGGAGGCCCGATGCCCCGACGTCCGATCCTCGCCGCGGCCGCGCTCACCTGCGCGGCGCCGCTCGCCCTCGGCTCGCTTTCGGCCTGCGGCGGCTCAGCCGGGAGCGCCACCACGCCCCGATCCACCTCGGCCGCGGCCGGCGCCGCCGTCACGGCCACCGCGTCCAGCGTCGCCGTCGCCGATAGCAGAACCCTGATCACTGATCTCGGCCGGGCCGGGCGTGGCTGCACCGCCTCGACCGGCTCGGCGAACCACATCGACGTGCCCGGCGTACGCAGCAGCCTGAATTGCGTGATCTCCGACGCCGGCGGCACCGGCTCGGCCGACGTCACCGTGGCCGTGTTCGACGACCACGCGCAGGCCGCGGCCTTCGCCGCCACGTTGACCTCGACGAACGTCTCCGGCCTGCTGATCGGCGGCACCGACGAGCGCGCGGTGCTCGGCTCGGACTGGGTCGTGCTCGTGCCCGACGACGCCTCGTACGCCGACGCGGTGCGCGCGGCCCTCGGCGGCACGGTGCTCGACGGCGGATCCTCCGGCACCGCGCCTTCCGGCAGCGGCTGACCGCGTTCACCCGTCCGGCCCCGCCGCGGAGAACCCGCACGCTGACCCGGCGTCAGCCGCCGTGCAGCGCCCGCCCGGCGTCGCTAGCGTCGTCGGTGTGCTCGGCGGGAGAAAGACGGCGTGGGGCGGGGCGTCCCCGGCGCGGCGGCGCCCGCTGACGAACGTCCAGCTGCTGCTGCTGCTGTGCGGCAGCACCGGGCTCGTCATCGGCCTCGGCACCGCGCTCGACCCCGAGGCGCGGCTGACCAGCCTGCTCATCTTCCTGCCCGCGCTGGTCGCCGGCATCGGCGGCCTCGGGCAGACCTCGCTGAGCGCGGGTTGGGCGCTGCTGGTCATGATCGGGTCGGTGACGGTGCGCCCGGAGCCGACGGTCGCCGACAGCGTGGTGATCCTCGCGCTCACCGCCGTCTTCGGCGGCGGCGCGATCTACGCCTGCCGCGTCCGGCTCGACCGCGAGGCCGAGATCGCCCGGCTGCGCTACACCGCCACGGCCCTGCAGCAGCAGGTGCTGCGGCCGCTGCCGCAGGTCGCCGAGCCGGTGCAGGTGGACGGCGTGTACGAGCCGGTGACCGAGGACCGGCTGGTGGGCGGGGACATCTACGACGTGGCCGACACCTCGCACGGAACCAGGGTCCTGATCGGGGACGTGCAGGGCAAGGGCCTGGCCGCGCTCAGCACCGGCCTCGCCGTCATCGGCGCGTTCCGCGAGGCGGCGCAACGCGAGCCGACCCTCGTCGGCGTCGTCGACGCCATCGACGCGGCCACCACCCGGCACAACGTCGACGCGGTGCACGGCGGCCAGCCGGAACGCTTCGTCACCGCCCTCGTGCTCGGGTTCCGCACCGCCAGGGAGCCCGGCACGGATGCGGGGGAGCCGGCCGGGGGCCGGCCGTGGACCGGTGAGGTCGAGGTCACCGCGATCGACTGCGGCCATCTGCCCGCCTACGCGCTCGACCGCCGCGGCCTGCACCGCGTGGACCTGGGCGAGAGCGGCGTGCCGCTGGGCCTCGCCGACCTGGTCGCCGAGCCGCGGCGGGAGCGGCGTTTCCCGCTGCCGCAGGACACCACGCTGGTGCTCTACACCGACGGGCTGACCGAGGCCAGGAACGCCGAGGGCGCCTTCTATCCGCTCGAGAACCGGCTCGCGCTCTTCGGCGGGCTCACCCCGCGCTCCCTGGCCAACGCCCTGCTGCAGGACGTGCGCGCGTTCGCGCCGCGCCAGCAGGACGATCTCGCCATCCTCGTCGTGCACCAGACCTGGTGACCGGCTGTCAGCAGGTCTTCGAGGTCTGCTGGGTGGTGTGGGTGGAGACGAGCTGGCCGAAGACGATCAGCCGGCGGTAGGCGTTGTAGACCGGGTCGCAGGTGGTCAGGGTGATGTACTGGCCGGGCTTGGTCAGGCCGGAGTGCGCGGGGATCCGGTCGAGCACGTCCACCGCGGACGGGTCCACGTACACGGGGTCTTCGATCACCCGGTAGGTGTAGGTGGTGTTGCCGTCCTGGACCACGACGGTGTCGCCGGTCTTGACCTCGTCGAGGTAGCGGAACATGTCGCCCCAGGTGCGCCGGTGCGCGGCCACCGCGAAGTTGCCCTGCTGCCCGGGCTGCTGGCTGCTCGGGTACCAGCCGACGCCCTGCTGCAGCTCGGTCTGGGCCACGCCGTCGAGCACCGGCCAGACTCCCGGGTTGCGGATCTGCGGGATCTGGATGGTGGCGAACGGCTGGGCGTCGCGGGGCTGGACCGCGGTCGAGGCGGCCCACTCCTTCTTCAGCGTGCACACGTCGGCCTGGGCGTGGGCGTGCGCGACCACGCTGGTCCAGGTGAGCAGGTAGAGCACGTAGAGCCCGACGAGCACGCCGAGCGTGATCATGATCTCCCCGACCCAGGAGCCGAGTCCCCGCAGTACCGTGCGTCCAGATCCAGCCATGACGAGGGATCATGCCATCAGATTTCCATGTTTCACCCGCTTCCCACGCCGAGGATCGCCCGATCGGAGCAATCAACGCCCCCTCGCCTGCCTGGCCGCGGCCCGGCCCGGCCTCACTCGTTCGGCCCAAAGCGCAGGCTGGGGGCAGGGGGCGGTCCTATCGTCGGACTACGAGAGACCGGCGCCCTTGACACAGCCTCGGTCATCCGCCGTCGCGGCGACGGCTGACAGGAGGCGTTTCCCATGTGCACCTACTGCGGTTGCATCGACATACCCCTGATCAAGGAGTTCGTCACCGAGCACGAGGTCACGCTGGAGCTGGCCGCCGGCGCCGCGGAGGCGCTGCGCGAAGGCGCGGTGCTGCGGGCGCGCGGCCGGCTCGACCTGCTGGCCCGCCAGCTCGAGGCGCACTGGCGCGGCGAGGAGGAGGGCCTGTTCGCCGCCATGCGCGAGGACCCGCAGTACGCCGAGTACCTCGACGAGCTCGTCACCGACCACGCCAGGCTGCGCGCCCTGCTCGGCGAGGCCGATCCGGCCGTCGCCCTCGACCGTGCCCGGCTGCTCGCCGCCTTCGACGAGCTGCGGGTGCACATCACGAAGGAGGAGGACGGGCTCTTCCCGGCCTCCCTCAGCGCGCTCTCCGGCGAGCAGTGGGACGCCGCGATGGCGGCGTGGCGCAAGGCGCACCCGGAGGACCCGTCCCTCGACGAGGACCTCGTCCGCGTCCGGGCGACGACCTGAGCCCGCCGCCCGCCGCCCGTCGGAGAACGGCGAATCAGTCCTCTGACGTCTGCTGCACCGCGATGGACGCCCAGACCCGCAGCAGGCCGTGCCCGGTGTTCTCGCTGCCCCAGTCCTTCGCCAGCGTCTCCACGATGAACAGCCCGCGCCCGCCCTCGGCCCAGTCGGCCCGGGACTGACGCGGGATCACCGGACGGTCGACCGCCTGCCCGAACACCTCGGTCAGCACGCTGTCGCCGGTGTAGTAGAGCACGAGCAGCACGTCGCGGCCGACGCCGTGCACGATGGCGTTGGTGACGAGCTCGCTGACGCACACCTCCAGCGTCTCGCCGCTCTCCGGGTGCAGCTCCCAGCGCCGCGCCGCCTCCGTGGTGTGCTCGCGGAACAGGCCGGCCGACCGCGGGTTCGCCGGGAGGGTCAGCGCGGTCCAGTCGTGCACCACCCCGGCCGCCGGCGGCGGACCGTGCGCCGCGCGCAGGGCGTCCGCCGCGGGCAGCGGCGGCACGGCGGAAAGGGCGGGATCAGAAGCTTCGGTCACGGCGCTCATCGCTCTACCCGGCCAGGTCGGCGAGTACGCCGACGGCGGCCCCGGCGGTGACCGCGGCCTCGGTCTCGCGCGGCGGCTCGTCCCGGCGCGCGTCCTGCGGCCGCGACCGCGGCCCACCCCCACGAGACGCCGGGCCTTCGCCGCCGGTGTCAGTCCACTGCGTCTCATGCCAAACCGCTGCGCTCATCAGCCCTCCGCGGCGCGGTCCGATCACACGATGTGTAGTACTACAGGTGTACCGCTGAATCGGTCGTGGTACCACAATGGTGGTCCCTCTTGGCCGAATCTTGACCGAATCGACCTATTCTTCGAAGCAGGACCGGCAGAAGGATCTACACATGACCTCGTACCGCGATATCGCCGACCGGATGGCGGAGGAAATCCTTCTGCAAGAGCTCGAGCAGGGCTCCCGCCTCCCCTCGGTCCGGGACCTCGCGGCGCAGTACGCGGTCTCGGCCAAGACCGCGCACGCCGCGATCAGGGAGCTGCAGGGCCGCGGCCTGGTGCGTTCCTATCGCGGCGGTACGATCGTCTCCCCGTTCCAGTCCATCCCGACCCCGGCCGAGCGGCTCGAGCGGGCGCTGACCGGCGCCGGGGCGCTGCGTCCGATGGAGCGCGGCCACGTCAGCTACGCGGGCTGGGCCGGGCCGGACGTGGCCAGCGACGACTGGCACGTGCGCCATGTGCATCAGGATGTTTACGACGTGCTCAAGCTCACCCCGGACGTGCGGGTGGGCCGGCGCGAGTACGTGATCTACCATCGCAAGCGGCTGATCTCGCTGACCGTCTCCTGGCACCCGGCCGCCGTGGTGGAGCGGGTGCCCGCGCTGCTGGTGGCCGAGCCGATCGTGCAGGGCACGCTGGCCGCGCTGGCCGAGGCCGGCATCCGCTTCGGCGCCCCGGCCCAGACCCACCTCACGGCCCGCCGGGCCACCGAGCGCGAGGCCCGGCTGATGGGCACGGCCGTGGACGACCCGGTGCTCGCGGCCGTCTCGCTGCGCGAGGACGCCGAGGGCACGCCGGTGGAGTACGTCGAGACGGTCTACCGGGAGATGGAGATCCTCTCCTTCAACCTCTGATCACTCGGTGCGGGCCGCCTCGGCCTGCCGCTGCTGGTGCGCCTGGATCGCGGTGATGGCCACGGTCGTGACGATGTCCTGCACGGTCGCGCCACGTGACAGATCATTGATGGGCTTGCGCAGCCCCTGCAGCACCGGGCCGATCGCGAGCGCGCCGGCCGAGCGCTGCACGGCCTTGTAGGTGTTGTTGCCGGTGTTCAGGTCCGGGAAGACGAAGACGGTGGCCCGGCCGGCGACGGGCGAGTCGGGCAGCTTGGTCGCCGCGACGGCCGGTTCGACTGCCGCGTCGTACTGGATCGGCCCTTCCACCAACAGATCCGGCCGCAGCCGGCGCACGATGCCCGCCGCCTCGCGCACCTTGTCCACATCAGCACCCTGACCTGATGTGCCGGTCGAGTAGGACAGCAGCGCCACCCGCGGCGGCACCCCGAACTCCTCGGCCGTGCGCGCGCACTGGACCGCGATGTCGGCCAGCTGCTCGGCGTTCGGGTCGGGGTTGATCGCGCAGTCGCCGTAGACGAGCACGCGGTCCGGCAGGCACATGAAGAACACCGAGGACACCAGCCCCGCGCCGGGCGCGGTCTTGATCACCTCGAGCGCGGGCCGCAGCGTCGAGGCGGTGGAGTGCACCGCGCCGCTGACCATGCCGTCCGCAAGGCCCTGATGCACCAGCATGGTGCCGAAGTGGTTGACGTCGACGACCGTGTCCAGGGCCTGATCCAGCGTCACACCCTTGTGCCGGCGCAGCTGGGCGTAGATCTCGGCCAGCCGCTCGCGGCGCGGATCCAGCGCCGGGTCGTTCACGCGGACCCGGGCCCGGGTGGAGTCTTCCTCCGGCTCTTCCCCGGCCGGTCCGCGCTCGGCGCCGCGCTCGAGGTCGGGATCCAGGCCGGGATCCAGCCCCAGGTCGAGCCCGAGGTCGGCCAGCTTGCGCCGGATCGCGGCGTGCGCGCCGAGCAGGGTCAGGTGGCAGACGTTGCGCCGCACCAGCACGTCGGCGGCGCGCAGGATCCGCTCCTCGGTGCCCTCGGCCAGCACGATCTCGGCCAGCCGCGGGGTGCGCGCCCGCTCGATCAATTCGTGCTCGAACATCATCGGCGTGACCCGCTGCGGCCGGTCCAGCTCGATCCGCGAGGTGAGCTCGGCCACGTCCACGTGCAGGTCGAACAGCCCCAGCGCGGTCTCGGCCTTGCGCGGGGCGGTCGCGGTGATCCGGCCCTCCAGCGGCGCGAGCAGCTGCGCGGTGGCGAAGCTCAGCTCCGGCACGACCACCACCGGCGTGCCCGCGCCGAGCCGCGCGGCCAGGCCCATCACCTGCGGGTCCGGGGTCTCGCCCATCGTCAGCAGCACGCCCGCGATGGCCGGGGCGCCCGCGGTGTGCGCGGCCAGCGCGCCGATCAGCAGGTCGGTCCGGTCTCCCGCGGTGACCACCAGGCAGCCGGGGTGCAGCGCGCCGAGGAAGTGCGGCAGCATCGCGCCGCCGAGGACGTAGCCGCGCACGTCCCGGTCCAGCCCGTCGGCGTCGCCGAGCAGCACCTTCCCGCCGGCGGCCGCGACGACCTCGGCGACGGTCGGGGCGGCCAGCGCCGGGTCGTCCGGCAGCACGTACGCCGGAACGGCCGACGCCGCCCGGAGCTGACGCAGCGTCGACTCCCGCTCCGCGGCCGGCACCCGGTTGGCGAACAGCGCCAGCACGTTGCAGCCGAGCGTGGAGTACGCGCGTTCGGCGTTGCGGCTCTCCGCCGCGACCGTGTCCGCGGTCTGCCGGTGGCCGCCGACCACCGGCACCACCAGCGAGCCGAACTCGTTGGCCAGGCGCGCGTTGAGCGCGAGCTCGTCCGGGATGCTGGTCTCGGCGAAGTCCGTGCCGAGCACGAGCACGGTCTCGCAGTGCCGCTCGACCTCGCGGAACCGGTCGAGGAGCACGGAGACGAGCTCGTCCTCGCCGCGTTCGGCCCGCAGTGCGGCGGCGGCCTCGTAGTCCATGCCGTAGAGCAGCCCGGGGGACAGCCCGATCCGGTAGCGCGAGCGCAGCAGGTCGACCATGTCGTCGGTCGGCCGGTGGGTGAGCGGCCGGAACACCCCGACCCGGTCCGAGCGCCGCGAGAGCAGCTCCATCAGGCCGAGTTCCACCACCTGCCGGCCGTCGCCGCGCCCGATGCCGGTCACGTACACGCTGCGGGTCACGCGGACGCCCTCAGAGGTCGAATTCCGAGCGGCGCGCCTCGGGCACCAGCCCGAGGTAGTCCGGGTGCTTGGCGATCCACCCCCGGAAGAACGGGCAGAACGGCAGGACCTCGTTCCCGGCCGCCCGGGCGTCGTCCAGCGCCTTCTGCACCAGCCGCCCGGCCAGGCCCTGGCCGCTGTAGGCGGAGTCGACCTCGGTGTGGGTGAAGGCGATCTGCCCGGGTCCGCGCTGGTAGTCCGCGAAGCCCGCGAGCTCCCCGGCCACGTGCACCTCGTAGCGCTCGGACTCCGGATGGTCGGCCACTTCCACGTCGGCGTCCGCGGTGCCGCCGGCTGCCTGCGCCTCGCTCATCGTCGTGCTCTCCCGTCGTCGGATCGGCCGCGCCCGCGTACGCCGTGGCCGTGTCCCGCCTCGCCTGGCGTGCGCGCGTGCACGACAATCTTCGCATCAGCATGGAGAGGAGCGCGCCGTGAGCAATCTGGACCGCAGTCCGGTGGTGACCGTCCGCGGCGGTCTGGCCGAGGTCGCCGCCGAGCCCGTGCGCGAACTGCTCGCGCCCAGGAGCGTGCAACTGGGTGAAAGCAGCGAGGTGCGCCGGCTGCTGCCCAACATCCACCGGCGGATGGTCGGCGCGTGGTGCTTCGTGGACCACTACGGTCCGGACGACATCGCGGACGAGCCCGGGATGCGGGTCGCCCCGCATCCGCACTGCGGCCTGCAGACGCTCAGCTGGCTGCACCAGGGCGAGGTGGAGCACCGGGACAGCCTGGGCAGCCTGGCCACGATTAGGCCGTACGAGTTGGGCCTGATGACGGCGGGTCACGGGATCGCCCACTCGGAGCAGTCGCCCGTCGCCCATCCGGCCCTGCTGCACGGAGCGCAGCTGTGGATCGCGCTGCCCGACGCCAGCCGCGAGACCGGGCCGGCCTGGGAGCATCACAGTGATCTGCCGGTGGTGCGCACCGCCCACGGCCTGAGCGCGACCCTGATGCTCGGCGCCTTCGACGGCGCGGAGTCCCCCGGCACCACGTACTCCCCGATCGTCGGCATGGACCTCGACCTCGCCCCGGGCGCGGCCACCGCCCTGCCGCTCGAGCCCGACTTCGAGTACGCCGCGCTCGCCATGACCGGACTCGTCGACGTCGACGGCGTCCCGGTCGAGCGCGGCACGATGCTCTACCTCGGCTGCGGCCGCCGCGAGCTGCGGCTGCGCAGCGAATCCGGCGGCGCCGTGATGCTGCTCGGCGGCGAGCCGTTCGAGGAGCGGATCGTCATGTTCTGGAACTGGATCGGGCGCAGCGGCGAGGAGATCGCCGGCTACCGCGAAGCCTGGCAGGCCGGCGAGCGCTTCGGCACGGTGTACGGCTACGACGGCGCCCGCCTCGACGCGCCGCCGCTGCCGGGCGTGCCGCTCAAGGCGCGTGGACGGGTGCGGGAGGGCTGACGCAGGGCGCTTGCACGGCCGTCAGCTTCCCGCGGCGCTCCTCAGCCGAACTCGCGCAGCACCGCGTCGCTCACCGCGGCGTGGTGCCGTTCCCCGTCCCCGCGCCCGACCACGAGGTTCGTCAGGTACACGTACACCAGGTCGCGGCCCGGATCGGCCCACGCGCTGCACACGTAGCTGCCGTTGTGCCCGAAGGTGTCCGGGTCCGGCGAGGTGCCCATCGCGGTCGCCGCCCGGCCGGCCGCGCCGCCGAGCTGGAAGCCCTCGGCCCAGCGGATCGGTATGCGCAGCAGCCGGTCCTTCTCGCCCTTCTCCGTGGTCGGACGCAGCGCCGCTCCCACCGTCTCCGGGAGCAGGACCCTGATGCCGTCGATCGTCCCGCCGAGCAGCATCATCCGGTACAGCCGCGCCACGTCGGCCGCGGTCGCGGTGACCGTGGCCGCCGGCACGACCGCCTTGCGCACCGCCGGACGGTTGAAGTACACGCTGCGCACGTAGGACGCGAGGCCGCCCGAGTGCACCCGCAGCGGGGCCAGCCGGTGCTCCTCGCCCGGCGGCACACCGAGGTGCGTATCGTGCAGGCCCAGCGGCTCGAGCAGCATCTGGCGCGTGTACGAGCCGATGTCCATGCCGCTGACCCGGCGCACCAGCTCGCCGAGGACGAAGCCGTAGCTCAGGATGTGATACGCCGCCACTTCGCCGGCCGGCCAACGCGGACGCGCCCGCTCGGCCGCCGCGATCGAACGGTCCCAGTCGGTCATGATCCGGGCGTCGCCCAGGATCGAGCCGGTCGAGGTCGGCGCCCCCGACCGGTGCTGGAGCACGTGCCGCACGGAGACGTCGTACTTGCCGCCGCCGGCGTACTCCGGCCAGTACGTGCACACCGGCGCGTCGAGATCGATCAGCCCCCGCTCGGCGAGGTGGTGCACGGCGAGCGCGGTCAGCGGCTTCCCGGCGGAGAACAACAGGAACAGGGTGTCGGGCGCGCACCCGACCGAGGCGTCCACGAGTGTCTCGTCGCCGCGCTGCACGTAGAGCCGGGCCATGCCTTCGCGTCCGGCGGCGAGATCGAGTGCGGTCGCGGTCGCGGTGGCAGGGCTCATGCCCGACGAGACTACTCCCGCGGCCCCGGCCGCTCCGGCGCGTGGATCTTCGACGCGCCGGGAAACGCCGGACGCCGTCAGGCCATCGCGGCGGCCGGCGCGTCTCCGGTCCCGTGGTGGACGGGGAAGGCGTCGGAGCGGGCGCACGCGGCCGCGCCGACGAGGCCCGCGTCGGTACCGAGGCGGGCCGGGACGACGGTCAGGTCGCGGGTGAAGGAGAGCGTGGCGTAGTGGCCCAGCCATGAGCGCAGGGGGGCGAAGAGCACGTCGCCGGCCTGGGCGACGCCGCCGCCGATGACCACCAGGTCCAGCTCGACCAGGGCGGCGGTGGCGGCGATGCCCGCGGCCAGGGCCTGGGCGGCGCGATCGAACGCGGCTTGGGCGGCGCGGTCGCCGGCGCCGGCGGAACGGGCCACCGCCGCGGCGGAGCCGTCGGAGTAAGGGCCCTGCGGCACCCAGCCGAAGGACAGGGCGCGGCGGGCGATGGCGGGGCCGCCGGCGAGGCGCTCGAGGCAGCCGTGGCCGCCGCAGGGGCAGGCCTCGCCGTCGAGGTCGACCGTGATGTGCCCGATGTGGCCCGCGTTCCCGGTCGCGCCGGGCATCACCCGGCCGCCGAGCACGAGGCCGCCGCCGACGCCGGTGGACACGACCATGCACAGCGCGTTCGCGTATCCGGCCGCGGCGCCGTGCAGGTGTTCTCCGGCGGCCATCGCGACGGCGTCGCCGGCCAGTGTCAGGGGCCTGTCGCCGACGGCGGGGTGGCGGGCGGTCTGCGCGACGAGCGGGAAGTCGCGCCAGGCGGGGATGTTGACGGGGGAGACGGTGCCGCGTCCGACGTCGACTGGGCCCGCGCTGCCGATCCCGAGCGCGCAGACCTCGCCCCACTCGGGCGCCGCGGCGAGTTCGTCGAGGACCTCGGCCACGGCGGCCATGACCTCGTCGGCGGCCGCCGAAGCGGCGGAGGCGAAGGAGCCGAGCGTGGGTGTCTGCCGGACCGTCCCGTAAAGCACCTGGCCCGCGGCGTCCACCAGCCCACCGGCTATCTTCGTGCCGCCGATGTCGATGGCCGCGACGAGGCCTGTGCCCGCCGAGCCGGTCCCCGCCGCAGTCGCCGTCGGCGCCGCACCCGGCGCGGCGGCCGAAGCGGCCGTGGTCGTGGCGGCCGCTTCGGTTCGCTGCGCGGTGTGCTGACGCGACGAGCCCATGTCGTCTCCTTCGCCTCCGGCCGGATCCCGGCGCGATGGTTTCACTGAACCGGTTTAGTGTCAAGCGGTCCGCCGCCTCCGTGCCGGGCCCGGCCGCACGGACCAGTAGGGTCGGGGCCGTGGATCACAGTGCCCAGGCCGCGGACGGCTCCTCACCCGCGTCGGAGCGGCTCTTCGGCACCGGCGCGACCGTGGCCGCGTGCGTCGCGTTCGTGCTGCTCGGCTCGGTCAACGCGTTCTTCGGCCCGGCCATCCCGGCGCTGCGCAGCCGGTTCGGCCTCGAGCCCGCCGGCGCCGGCGCGGCGCTGAGCATGTTCTTCGCCGGAGCCGTGGCCGGCGTGCTGATCGCCGGCGTGGCCCACGCGCGCATCCGCAACGACCAGCTGCTGACGGCCGCGCTCTCGGTCATGGCCGTCGGGGCCGCGGGCTTCGCGCTGGCCCCGAACTGGCCGCTCGCGCTCGCGGCCGGCCTGCTGTGCGGGTTGGGCGCAGGGGGCATGGACTACGGGCTCAACGCGCTCTTCTCGGTCGGCTTCGGCGTGCGCAGCGCGGCGATGCTCGGCATCCTCAATGCCTGCTTCGGCCTCGGCGCGGTCGCCGGACCGCTGCTGATCAGCCTCGTCGGCGTGACCCGCTACCCCGTGGCCTTCGGCATAGCCGCGGCGCTCCTGGTCGTGGCCGCCTTCTTCCTCCGCGCCGTGCGCACCGTGCGCGCGGATCCCGCAGCTCACCCGAAGGATCCGGGCGAGCACGAGGCGGCAGAGCTCGATGGGCCGGTTCGCAGACGCGTCGGCGGCCCTGTCCTGGCGCTGGTCGCGGCCTTCCTTGCGCTCTACGCGCTCCAGGTCACGGTGGAGACCGGCGCCGGCGCCTGGGAGCCGACCTTCCTGCAGGACGAGCTCGGCCACACCGCGGCGGCCGCTTCGACGATCACCTCCGGGTTCTGGCTCATGCTCACCGTCGGCCGGCTGCTCATCGGCCCGATGACCGACCGCTGGAGCGCCGCCTCGATCGTCACGGTGAGCTGCATCGGGACGACGGCGTGCCTCGCACTGGCGACGGTGCACCCGCTCGCACCCTGGGCGTTCGCCGGGGCCGGGCTGTTCAACGCCCCGGTCTTCCCGGTGGCGCTGCCCTGGCTCAGCCGGTCCGCGCCGCGGGTGCGCTGGGCCGCGACCGGCGCGATCCTCACCGCCAACATCGGCGGCGCCGCGGCCGGCCCGGCGACCGGCCTCGGCATCGAACGCTTCGGAACCGGCTGTGTCCCCTGGCTTCTCGCCATCGTCTCCGCGCTCTGCGTGCCGCTCGCGTTGGGCCTCGCCCGGGCGACGCGCGGCTCGGCGCAGCCCGCTGCGGCGATGAGTCCGGAGCCGTGCCCGGCGGTCGGTGCGTGACCGGCCGCCGGGGGAGCGGCACTGCTGTCAGCTGGCGGCGGTCATCGCCTTGGCGTGGGCCGAGAGCAGCTTCGCCAGGTCGTTCGTGGAGTTCGACGCGTCGTTGAACCACATGACGCGGTAGCCGTCGTAGTCCGGGTAGAACGAGCCGTCGTCGACGCGGGAAGTCAGCAGCCAGAACTGGTCGCCCGCTCCGCCGCCCGCGAGCACGGCGTCCGTCCACGCGGTGTATCCGGCGGCGCGCGCGGCCTCGTCCTGGATCACGGTGCCGTCCACGCTCAAGCCGTATTCCTCCACCACGACCGGCTTTCCGGCCGCGGCGCCGTCGGCGAGGTGGTCCTGGATCCACTTCGTGCCCCAGGCCACCGGGTCGGTGCCGTTGTTCGACGGGGTCTCGCCCCAGCCCTGCGGGTAGAGGTGCACGGTGCCGTAGTCGATGCTCGGCAGGGCGATGAAGTCCTTCCAGCGGTCGCCCTCGTAGGTCGAGTACGGGTAGTCGTAGTTCGTCGGGTCGCCGTAGAAGCCCTCGTCGCCGACCGCGACCAGCTGACGCGGCGCCAGGTGCTTGAGGTACGCGCTCATCTCGGTGATCCACGCCAGCACCGGCGCGCCGGTCTTGTCGCTGCGGTTGCGCGGCTCGTTGGCGAGTTCCCAGGTCATGATCGTGGGGTCGTCGCGGTAGGCGAGGCCGGTGTAGGGGTTGCGGCGGCCGATGACGAACTTGGCGTACGCCTTGTAGCAGTCCTTGATGGCCGGGGTCGTATAGAACTTGTCGTGGTTGACCGCGTCGCCGTAGCTGTCGTCGGGCAGGCCGAGGAACCAATCGACGTACTGCGCCATGCCGCCGTAGTCGGGCCAGTTGTTCACCAGCGGCAGGACCAGTCGCAGACCGAGGACGCCCGCCTTGTAGATCGCGTAGTCGAGCGCGTCGAAGGCCGACTCGTCGTAGGTGTGGGGCGCGGTCTGCAGGGCGGTGTAGCCGTGGCCGCTGCCGTCGGCGAACGCCCAGGCGCGCACGACCGAGAGCCCGGCTGCGGCGATGTCGTCGAGCGCGGCGTCGATCATGTAATGCGACTGTTGATGCAGGTAGTAGCAGTTCGTCCCGCCGAAGCGGAACGCGTCGCGCCCGATCGTGAAGCCGGCGCCGCCCTTCGCCACCCGCACGAACGGACGCGGGCCGGCGCCGGATCGGGCGCTGTCGGCGGCTGCGGCGGTGTCGGCGTGCGCGGCGGGGGTTTCGGCGATCAGGGCCGCGCCGGCCACGCCCGCCGCGGTGATCAGGGCTTTGCGGCGCGTGGTCGAGATTTCCCGGGAATTCGGCGCTTCGTCGCGCATCAAGGGGACTCCTCACAGGAGTTGCGGGCGGGATTCGTCTGCTCCGTGCCGCCCGCCAGCCAAGCACTATACCGGTTAAGTGTCAACACTCGGCACGCTAGGCTGGCAGGGAGGCGAACGGCCCCTGACCGCCGCGGGCCGAGCCCGCGCGAGCATCGAGAGAGGTGGGCAGGGTGGCCACGAAGCCGCGGCCGGCGCGCCGGCCCACCATCGCGGACATCGCGGCGCGGGCCGGACTGACCAAGGCCGCTGTATCTTTCGCGCTCAACGGCCAGCCCGGCGTCTCGCCCGCCACCCGCGAGCGGGTGCGGGCCATCGCCCGGGAGATCGGCTGGCAGCCCAACACCGCGGCGCGCGCCCTGACCGACGGCCGGGCCGGGGCGTTCGGCCTGGTCATCGACCGTCCGGCGGGCTCGCTCGGGGTCGAGCCGTTCTTCATGCAGCTCGTCGCCGGCATCCAGGGCGAGCTCGCCGAGGAGCGTTCCGCACTGCTGTTCACCGTGGCCGAGGACCACCGCGCCGAGAGCGAGCTGCACCGGGCCTGGTGGGCGCAGCGCCGGGTGGACGGCGTGCTGCTGGTGGACCTGCACGTGCACGACCCGCGGGTGGCGGTGCTCGAGGAGCTGGGCCTGCCCGCGGTGGTGGTCGGCGCGCCGGAGGGTTCGGGCGGGCTGCCCGCGGTGTACACCGACGAGGCCGCGAACGCCCGCGTCATCATGCGCCACCTGGCCGAGCTCGGCCACACCCGGATCGGCCACGTCACCGGCATGTCAGACCTCTGGCACACGCGGCTGCGCACCGCGGCGCTGGCCCGCGCGGCCGAAGAGCTGGGTCTGGAGACGACGGACGTGGCTGCGGACTACACCGCGGCTTCGGGCGCGCAGGCGACCGAGAAGCTGTTGCGGCGCAAGGACCGCCCGACCGCAGTGGTCTACGACAATGATCTCATGGCCATATCAGGGCTCGGTGAAGCCCGGCGGATGGGGCTGGCCGTGCCGGAGCAGCTCGCCATAGCCGCCTGGTACGACTCGGTCCTGTGCCACCTGGTCGACCCGCCGCTCACCGCGCTCGGCACGGACGTCGCCGCCTACGGCGCGCGGGCCGCCCGGGCGCTGATCGAGCGTGCGGCAGGCGGCGATCCGGGACATCGGCGCGAGCCGTCGGCCACCCTCGCGGTGCGAGGTTCGACTGTGCCGCGCTGAGCCGAGGAGAGGAGTGACGGTGGAGGACTGGAACCACAACAGCGCCTACTTTCCGCTCGTACTGCGATCGACGCCGTCCGGCTGCCGCGACGTCCTGGACGTGGGGTGCGGCGACGGGCGGCTGGCTCGGTCGCTGGCCGGGCCCGGCCGGCAGGTGCTCGGGCTCGACCCCTCCGCCGACATGATCGGGCTCGCCCGCGCGCGCGGCGCCGGCGTGCCGGGGCTGAAGTTCCGGCAAGGCGCCTTCCTGAGCCAGCCGTTCACGCCGGAGAGCTTCGATCTCGTCTCCTTCGTGGCGAGCCTGCATCACATGGACCAGCGGGCCGGGCTGCTGCGCGCGGCCGAGTTGCTGCGTCCCGGCGGGCGGCTGGTCGTGGTCGGGCTGGCCGCGACGCGCTCGCCGATGGAGTGGATCGTCAGCGGGCTCTGCCTGCCCGTCGTCCGACTCAACAATCTGCGACCGAGCTACGCCATGGCCCCGGGGATGCCGGTCAAGTCGGCCGACCTGAGCTGGCGGGAGGTGCGCTCGCTGGCCCGCCGGGTGCTTCCGGGCGTGCGCTACCGGCACCGGCTCTACTACCGGTACTCGCTGGTGTGGACCAAGCCGGCCTCGGCGGATCGATCAGTGTCCTTCCGATCAGTGTCCTGATTGGTACATCAGAACTCTGGTGCACTCGGCCGCGAGGTGGTGGAATCGGGCACCGTGGATTCCAGCAGCCCGCTGCGGGCGGACGATCCGGGACTGGCCGACGCGGTCGCCCGCAACCTGGCCGAAGCCGTCGCCCATCTCAACCGGCACACGCCCGGAGCGGGCGCGCGGGTCGAGGCCGACCTGGTCTTCGCCGACAGCGGCGTGGCCGATCCGACCTTCAACGCCGTCGCGTACGTCCGGCTCGATCCGGGCACCGCGGGGGCGCGGATCGAGCAGGTGCTCGCCCGGATGGCGCAAACCGGCCGGCCGTTCGTCTGGTGGGTGGACCCGGGAACGACGCCCGCGGATCTCGGAGCGCGGCTGCTGGCGGCCGGGCTCGCGCAGGTCGATGCGATGCCGGTGATGGTGCTGCCGCTCGAGAAGGCGCCCGTCGCCTGGACCGCTGCGGATCACGCCGGCGCGGAGCCGGAGATCCGCGAGGTGCTGACGGCAACGCAGTGGGCTGACTTCTGTGAGGTCCTGCTCTCGTGCTGGGACGCCGGACGGTCGCCGATGCGCGAGTTCTTGGCGCGTGCACGGCTTTCCGCGCTCGCTCCGGACGGCCGCGGCCGCTTCCTCGTGGGCTACGTCGACTCCGTGCCGGTGTGCACCGCCGACGTTCTGCTGCACGCCGGCGTCGCAGGGATCTACAACGTCGTCACGCGGCCGGAACACCAACGGCGCGGCTACGGCACGGCGATCACGGTCGCGGCGCTCGAACTCGCCCGCGACGCCGGCTACCGTACCGCCTCGCTCCAGGCGTCCTCGCAGGGCCGACCGGTCTACCAGAGACTGGGTTTCGAGCAGGTCGGACAGTACGCCATCTATCAGATCGGCGGCTGACGCCCGGGCGGACGGTTCGGCCGCGACCGAAGATTCCCGGGCTTACCGTGGAGTCATGGCAGCCAAGGAGCACCGCTTCTCCCGGTACGCCGACGTCGTCGAGGCGCTGGCCGACCCCGTGCTCGTCCCGATCCCGCCGCGCGAGAGCGACGAGGCGCCCGAGATTCCCGCCCCCGGCACCTCGGCCTGGCTGCGGGCCACCGTGGCCCGCTTCGCGGCGGGACCGACCCATCAGCGCCGCCGGACGACGGTCGAGGCCGATCTGCAGCGGCTCGACCCGGTCGCCCTGCGCCGCGCCGCCACCGGGGCCGCCGCGCGAGCGGCCCGCATCGGCGGTGCGCCGGCCGACGCGCGCTCACTCGCAGTACGCGTTCTGGCCGAGGCGTACGGACTGCCCGACCCGGACGCTGTCGCGGCCGACGTCCGCCTCGTCGCAGGGGTCTACTTCGGTGGGCACGACGAGGCCGCCGACGCCGCGGTCGCGCGGCTCATGGCCGTGCTGATCTCCGCCGACGAGCCGCTGCTGCCGAGCACGGAAGAGCACGAATCCGAAGCCCGGTTGGAGGCCGCGGCCAATCGGATCGGCATCCTCGTCCAGGCCTGCGATGCGACCGGCACGCTCGTCGACAACGCCTTGCGCGCGCTGGCCGAGGATGGCGGCGACCAGGAAGTCGACGAGATCTTGGCCGAGACGCTGCGGTACGACCCGCCCGTGCGCACGATGCGGCGCATCGCCTTGCAGGCAGCCGCGATCGGCGGCGTCGAGGTCCGTGAAGGGGACACCGTGACGCTCGACATCGCCGCCGCCAACCGTGAGCCGGAAGTCTGTCAGCAGCCCACCGGCTCGTTGACCTTCGGCGCGGACCCACGGCATTGTCCGGGCTGGCGGCACGCTTTCGCTCTCGCGGCCGGGATCCTCGACCTCAGCCGCGCACCGCAGATGACGCGCAACGGACCGACCGAACTGGATGAAGCCGCATGAACCACGCCGCTACGTTCGCCGCGCTCCATTACCAGGCCACGCCGCTCCTGCTGCCCAACGCCTGGGACCACGCCTCGGCCGCCGCACTCGCGCAGGCCGGCTTCCCGGCCGTCGCCACGACCAGCATGGGTGTCGCGGCGTCCGCCGGATTCCGTGACAGCGCGGGCGATACCCGCGCAGCCACGCTCGCCGTCGCCCGAGCACTCGGCGGCGGCTCGTTCCTGCTCTCCATCGACGCCGAGGACGGCTACTCCGACGACCCCGAGCAGGTCGCCGCGTTCGCCCGCGAGCTCGCCGACGCGGGCGCCATCGGAATGAACCTCGAGGACGGCCGCAGCGACGGCACGCTCACCGACCCGGAGCGGCACGCAGCCAAGATCGCAGCAGTGAAGGAAGCCGTACCAGAGTTCTTCGTCAATGCTCGTACAGATACCGTCTGGCTGGACCTGCGCACGGACGAGACCATCGCGAGGCTCACCCGCTACCGCGACGCCGGTGCTGACGGGGTATTCGTACCCGGACTCGCAGATGCGAGCCGAATCTCTGTGATCGTCGAGGCCGTGGACGCGCCGCTCAACCTGCTCTACTCGCCCGCCGGACCCGGCCTGGCCGAGCTCGCGGACCTCGGTGTGCGCCGGGTCAGCCTCGGCTCGCTGCTCTACCGCGTCGCACTCGGCGCCGCCCTCGACGCCGCGGAAGCGATCCGGCAGGGCCGGACGGTCGGTCAGGGCATGCCTTCCTACGCCGACGTGCAGGCACTCGCCGACGAAGGGCCGGCCTCGTAGCCGGATCCGGCTCAGCTCAGCGGCACGCCCGAGCTGACCCGTTCCAGCATCTGCCGCAGTGTGACGACCTTGGGGTGGTCCATCGCCTCGAAGATCTTCAGCGAGCTCGCCAGCATCTCGGCCGATTCCTCGCGCCGCCCCTGAGCGGCGAGGAAGCCGCCGAAGAACTGCCGGGCCTGGGCCTCGTTGCGCAGCTGGCCCACGCCGGCGCTGAGCTCCAGGGACTCGCGGAAGCCCGCCTCGGCCGCATCCGCGCAACCGCCGGTGCGCCACCGCGCCTCGGCCTCGATCAGCAGACCGTCCGCGATGATCAGGCCGTTGTTCTGCTCGCGGCCGAGCTCGACCGCCTCCGCGCCGGCTCTTCCGGCCTCCTCGGCGCGGTCGGCGAGCAGCAGGGCGTGGCCCAGGTTGTTGAGCGAGCGGGCCAGCGGCAGCCGATTGTCGGCGGCGCGATAACGCTCGACCGCCTGCGCGCCGTAGTCGATCGCCTCGTCGTAGCGGCCGGACTCCCAGTGCACGATGCACAGGTTGGTCAGGGTCGCCGCGATCATCGGCACGAGCCCGCCCTCGGTGGCTATCTCGAGCGCCACCCGGTAGTCGTACACTGCTTCCTCGAACCGCATGACCTCGGTCAGCGCCTGCGCGCGGCTGCTGCGCATGCGCCCCTCCACGACGCGGTCGCCGAGCGCGTGCGCGCACCGCAATCCCGTCTCCACGGCAGCGATCCAGTCCGCCCGGTTGCTGCGCATGAGGAAGAACGGCCACATCGCGTGCGGCAGCCGCCAGCCGAAGTCGTACAGGCCGTTCGCCTCCGCGAGTTCGCCCGCGGCCAGCAGGTTCGCCCGCTCGGCGTGGTACCAGGCGATCGCGCCCTCCGAGTCGGTCAGCGGCTCCGGCTGCGCGGCCGAGGGCGGCAGCTCCAGCCAGGGCCGGCCCGGATGCGCCAGATGCCCGGCGAGGTCCGCGCTCGCGGCGTACCACAGCAGCAGCCGCTCCAGCGCGTCCCGGCGCTCCTGCTCGGTCTCGGACTGCTCGGCCCGCTCGGCCGCGTAAAGCCTGATCAGGTCGTGGAAGCGGTAGCGCTCGACGGCCGGGGACTCCAGCAGGTGCGCGTCGACCAGGGATTCGAGCACGTATTCGGCCTGCTCCTCGTCCACGCCGAACAGGGCCGCCGCCGCGCGCAGGCCGATGTCCGGGGTGGCGACCAGGCCGAGTAGGCGGAACGCGCGGGCGGGGGAGATGCCCGAGCGCCGGTCGGCCGGCTCGCCCGAAGCGTCCTGCGCGAGCTGGGCGTAGCTCATGTCGAAGCTGGAACGGGTCGCGAGATCCCCGACCGCGAGCTCGTCGAGCCGGCGATGCTGGTCGGCCACCCGCTCGGCGAGGGTCTGCACGCTCCAGTCGGGCCGCGTCTCGAGCCGGGCCGCGCAGATCCGCAGCGCCAGCGGCAGGCCGGCACACGCGTCGAGCACCGCCGCGGCGGCCTTGGGCTCCCGGGCCACCCGCTGCGCCCCGGCGACGTTCTCCAGCAGGCTCAGCGCCTCCGGGTAGCTCATCGGCTCCAGCTGCACGTGCCGCGCCGCCGGCAGATGCGCGAGCTGGACTCGGCTGGTCACCAGTACGCCGCAGAGTTCTGATGCAGGAAGCAGGGGTCTGATCTGTGCGGCGTCCCGGGCGTTGTCGAGCAACACCAGCAGCGCCCGATCGCGCACGACGCTACGGAACCGGGCGGAGCGCGCCTCCAGCGAACCGGGCACGTGCTCGGCCGGCACGCCCAGGTCGGTGAGCCACTGCGCGAGCACGTCCGAGGGGTCCGTCGGGCTCTGGCTGACCCCGTCCAGGTTCGCGTACAGCGCGCCGTCCGGGTACTGCCGTTCCGCCAGCCGTGCCACGTGCACCGCCAGGCTGGTCTTGCCGATCCCGCCGCCCCCACAGACCACTGCGATGCACGGCCGGCCGAGCTGTCCGTCCGGCTGCGGCACCAGAGCCTGCAGCAGCGCGCCGATCTGGGCGGCGCGGCCGGTGAAGTCGTCGATGCCCGGAGGCAGCTGCGAGAGCCGGCAGGCGGCCCCGGCGGCCGTATCAGCCCCCTGCGCGGCGTCGGCCGAGCGCTCCGCCGCCGCCCGCGCCAGCAGCCGGGCCAGGCGCGCGCCGTCGGCGCCGGTGAGCTCGGCGAATCCGGCCAGCGCGTCCGCCGTGACCAGCCGCTTGCCGTTGAGCCAGCGCTCCCAGGAAGCGCGGCTGTAGTGGGTCCGCCGCCCGATCTGGCGCAGCGAGAGCCCGGCCGCCTCCTTGGCCGCGCGCAACTCCTCGGCCAGACGGCGGGCCGCTTCGTTCGCCGCCATCGCTTCACCTCCCTCGCACCGGCACCGTGACGTCCCCCATAGTACGGAGGATGACGGGCCGGTGACGAGACGTCAGGAGGCCGCGCCGGCGCGGAATCGGACCGGGCTGCGCCTGGATCGGGGTGTGCCATTCAGATCGGGTAGTGCGCGCGCCCGCTCACCTGTGCGGTCACCCAGCGGGTGTCGGTGAAGGCCTCGGCGCCCGCCTGACCGCCGAAGCGCCCGTAGCCGGAGTTCTTCACGCCGCCGAACGGAGCCTGCGGCTCGTCCGCGATGGACTGGTCGCCCACGTGCACGATCCCGGTGCGCAGCCGGGCCGCCACCTCCAGGCCGCGGGCCAGGTTCTCGGTGATGACGCCCGCGGTCAGCCCGTGCGCGGAGTCGTTGGCCAGCGCCACCGCCTCCTCGACGTCGTCGACCGGGTGGATCACCGTGGCCGGACCGAAGATCTCGTCGTAGTAGACGCGCATCTGCTTGGTCACCCCGGCGAGCACGGTCGGACGGATCAGCGTGCCGGGAACCTCGATCTCGCCCGAGCCGACCACGAGTTCGGCGCCGTGCTCCACCGCGTCGCGTATCAGGGCCGATACACGCTGCGCCGCCGATTCGCTGATCACCGGCCCGATCACGGTCCCCGCGGCGGACGGATCGCCGACCGGCAGGTCGCGCACCCGTGCCGCGAACCGCTCGGTGAAGGCGTCCGCGAGCGAGTGGTCCACGATCACCCGGTCCACGCACATGCAGATCTGCCCGGCGTTCATGTAGGAGCCGAAGACGGCCGCGTCCACGGCGTAGTCGACGTCAGCGTCGTCCAGCACGATCAGCGCGTTCTTGCCGCCGAGCTCGAGCACGGCCGGCTTCAGGTGCGTCGCCGCGAGCACGCCGATCCGCCGGCCCACCTCGGTCGAGCCGGTGAAGTTGACCATGCGCACGCGCTCGTCGCCGATCAGCGCCTCGACCACGGCCCCGGCGTCGGCGCGGTCGTTGGTCACGACGTTGAGCACGCCCGCCGGCAGGCCGGCCTCGTGCAGCACGTCGGAGATCAGCAGGCCGCACGCGATCGGCGCGTCCTCGCTGGGCTTGAGCACCACGGTGTTGCCCACGGCCAGCGGCATGGCCACGGCCCGCACGCCCAGGATGACCGGCGCGTTCCACGGCGAGATCGCCGCGACCACGCCCTTGGGCACGCGCTGCTGGATGGAGAGCACACCCTCGGAGTTGGTGGCGAGCACCTGGCCCACCGGCTGCGAGGTGGCCGCCGCGGCCTCGCGCAGCATGTCCGCGGCGAGCATCACGTTGAACCCGGCCCACGGCGCGACTGCGCCGACCTCCTCGGCCATCAGCGCGATGACGTCCTTGGTCCGCTCGGCGAGCAGGTCCGCGGCCCGGTTCAGGATCGCCCGGCGCTCGGCCGGCCGGGTCGCCGCCCAGGCCGGGAAAGCCTCGGCCGCGGCGTCCACCGCCGCGCGGACGTCCGCCGCGGTGCCGGCCGCGACCTCGGCGAAGACCGATCCGTCCCAGGGGTTGCGGTCCTCGGCGTGCCCGCCGGACTCGCTCGGGACCTCGCGGCCCGCGATCACTAGGCCTCTGCTGGTGGTGGTGCCGCCCACGGCCACCCTCCGTCGTCTCGTACCCACGCGTGCCGCGTCGCCAGGCGCTCTGCCTGTGGCCGGAAACGCTAGGTCGGGGCCCGCGGCGCGTCAATGGGTGCGGCGTTCGCTTGCTGAACTTTTATTCACCATACGCGATCCACTCCCGGGCGGCTCAGGCGCGGGCGACGGCCTCGCCGAGGGCCGACAGCAGCACCGACGACGGCACGCCTTGAACGCCCAGCGTCATGATCACGACGATCAGGTCGTCCTTGCGTACCGCCACGAGATCTCCGGAGAGCATGATGCCGTTCCCCATCGCAGTCAGCGTGAACGCGTGGGCGCGACTGCCGTAGGTCGGCAGTGTCAGGTTGGCCAGCTGATAGGCGACCGCCGTAGACGCGCTGGTGACCTTGAACGTCGGACACACGGACGCGAGGTTGCCGAGTCCGGACCACACCTGGGCGACCGGGGCCGCGTCGCCGCTCTGGATCATCTCTCCGAGTGTGGACGCAGTGGCCCGATCGGTGAACTCGGTGAAGGCTTCACGTGGCAGCGGGCGATCGCTCGAGTCCCCGATGCTCAGACTTCCGCATGCGGCGCTGTGTGCGGTGTTGCTCGACAGGGCGAGACTGGTCCAGCCCGCGGGCAGGTCGTGCGTGGTGAGCAGGTCCGCGGCGAGCGCCGGGTCCTGCGACGGCAGTG
Source organism: Actinospica robiniae DSM 44927 (assembly GCF_000504285.1). Taxonomy (NCBI): domain Bacteria; kingdom Bacillati; phylum Actinomycetota; class Actinomycetes; order Catenulisporales; family Actinospicaceae; genus Actinospica; species Actinospica robiniae. Next base: position 8,175,178 of record NZ_KI632511.1, read on the forward strand.
CCTCGGCGCCGGCCGCCGTCACGGCGACGCGCGCGGCGGCGGGCGTGGTGACCGGCGGCAGCGTCGCAGGGGGTTGAACGGCCCGGCTGCAGCCCGCCGACAGCAGCGCGGCGGCGACGCACGCCGTGATGAGTACCCTGCGGTTCATCCCAAACCCCCACGGCGGCGGCCGCCGCCTTTGACGCCAGGTTAATAAGAGCCGTGCGATACTCGGCGTTGGCAGAGCATACGGGATGATCCGGCGGGGGAACGAACAGCCCGGTCCGCGTGTCGCGGACCGGGCTGAATCAGCGGGCTAATTCCGCTGTGTCAGGACAGGAAGCTCGCGTACGGGCCGGTCAGGATCCCGTTCTTCTGGGTCTGGTTGAAGTCGCAGTTCGGGTAGTCGTACAGCGACGCGGACATGCAGGTGCCGTCGGTGGAGCTGGCGTCCGGCAGCCCGAAGGCGTGGCCGAGCTCGTGCACCATGCCGCCGTACCAGCGATCCATCGGGCCGTTGATGCCGGCCGCGCCGTCCGCGTCGTGCCCGCTCAGCAGCACCCAGCCGGGCGCGCCGCCGCCGCCGGACACGTTCACCTCCTCGGCGCTGACCTCAGCGACGATCAGCCACCGGCTGTCCGGGTTGCCCAGGCCGAACCGCTGCTGCAACTCGGTCTGCATGTTGGTGACCACGCACCAGTAGCGATCGGCCGCCGCTGTGGCGGTGCAGTTGTTGTTGATGTACCAACTCGTGTCGTGCAGCCCGTCGACGGTCTCCACGACCGGGTTGTTGAGGGTGAACGTCTTGCCCAGCTGCGCCTTGTAGAAGCGCTGCGCTTCCTGCATGACGCTGGCGATGCCGTTCGGGTAAGCCTGGTTGAAGGCCACGTCGGTCGGCTTGAGCCAGAAGACGCGGACCGTCTTCGACGGCGGCGGTCCCGAGGGCGTGGCCGTGGCGGACGCCGACGCGGAAGCCGACGCGGAAGCGGAAGCCGACGGCGACGGCGACGCGGTGCGGGTGGGTGACGCGCTCGCGCTGGGCGAGGCGCTGACGCTGCCGGTGCAGGCCACGCCGTTGAGGGTGAACGAGGCGGGCGCCGGGTTCGCGCTGTTGTTCCACGTCCCGTTGAAGCCGAAGCTCGCGCTGCCGCCGGTGGAGATGGCGCCGTTGTACGCCGCGTTGGTCACGCTGACCTGCGCGCCGGACTGGGTGACCGAACCGCTCCACAGCTGCGTGATCGTCTGGCCGGCGGTGAACGCCCAGCTCAGCGTCCAGCTGCTGACCGGGCTGCCGAGGTTGGTGACGGCCACGCTCGCTCCGAATCCGCCCGGCCATTGGCTGGAGACGGTGTAGGCGACTTGGCAGCCGGCCGCGGCCTGGGCCGGGGCGGTGACGGCCGCGCCGGCGCCGATCACGGCGAGCGCGATAGCCCCGGCCGTCCACGACCGGTGCTGAAGGATCCTCATCGAAAACCTCCGTTGCGGGTTCCAGGAGACGCCGGGTCGCAGATCACGCGCGGAAAAATCGTGTTAACGCTCACATAGTTCGCTGTGGGTCAGCGTTGCGCGATCGGATGGCACCTCGCCACGCATGCGCGGGACGAGTCGGCGCTCCGGTGATGGCGACAGCAGTGTCCGGCCAGGGCCGCGCGTGGGCAAGAAGTTCCGGTACCGCGCGGTGATGCGGGAGCCGATGGCCTGCCCGGACCCGCTCAGGCCGCGCCGCGGAACGTATGAAACTTTCGACGTGTTCGCTTCATCAGTATTGATGAGGATAAAGGCCGATGTGAGCGTTAACGCGATGAAGTGAGCTACGCGTCAGAACATGTGTTCGATAAAGTGTCGCGGTGACATCCCTCCGCTTCGGCCCGCACCCGCCTGACCTCGTGCTCGCCGATCCCAGCGGACGGGAGTACCGGACCAGCCGGACCGAGGTCGACTTCCAGATCGTGCGGTTCCGACTGGCCGGCCGCTGGACGCTCGGGGTGCTGCGCGGCTGGCGCCGGTCGCGGGACGGCGTGATCGTGCGGATCGAGACCCTGGACCGGGCCTCCGCGGAACCGAAGGCGCTGTGGTACCGCTTCGCCCCGGACGCGATCGACCCGGTCCAGATCGAGACCCGCACCGGAGAACTGCGACTGGTTCCGCCCTGGGAGCGCACCGGCGGAGACCGGCGCTCGCGCTCGGCCTAACGCGACTTGATGATCGGCTGCGTGTTGGGGGAGTGGTTTGTCGGGTCGGGGCGGGCGCTTCGCTTCGCCCACGGTTTCGTTTGCCCACCCGCCCACCCGTTGCGTCGGCGGGGCGAGCCGGGGTTTCAAGATCTCGCCTCCGGCTGGGGCCCTTCCCTCGGAGAGGGTGCCGGGTTTGGGTGGGTGCTGTCGTTGGTGGGGCGGGTTGGGGTTCGGGGTGGTGGGGTTGCGGGGGCGTGCTCTCTCCTCGGCCGGTCCCCGGAGGCAATCAGGGACCTGCCGGGAGGTCAAGCGGCGGCGGCCCTCGTTGATGGTGGATCTCGCATCGCGCCGCTTGACCTCCCGGCAGAACCCTGATCGGGCTTCGCCTGCCCGACCGAGGAGAGAGCACACCCCCTGAGGCCCGGTGCGAGCTGCGCTCGGGCCGAGTCCCGGCCGTGGCCCGGTCGCGCATGATGTCGAATTCTGTATCGCCATGATTCGACCATCCCGATCCCCGACCCTCCCGCGGGCTAGCCGCGCTCGACGCGGGAGAATCCTGCATCGCCGTGATCCGAACATCTGATCCTCGATCCGTGCGAAGGCATCGGCGCCCGGGTCGCGCCTGATGTGAAGTCATGCAGGCTCATCGAGCTTGACCGTGCTTGAGGTGTAGGGCGTTCGGTGGCCCGTAGATCAGGGTCTTGCTGAAGTAGAGGCGCCCGTGGCGCTCTGTGATCATTCGAGTTGCTGAGACAAGAGTGATCGCGAGGGAGCCACGGGCTTGGTCAACGATACGACATTGCTGTTCGGACTCGACGGGGTGCAGGTCGTGCGCGTCATGCTCGATGACGACGAGAATCCGATACTGGCACTGGTGACCGCGTCTGAGCAGGCCAGATGCTGTCCCGGCTGCGGGATGCGTTCACAGCACGCGCATTCGTGGGTGCGCACCCGGCCACGGGATCTGCCGGTGGCAGGGCGCCGGACGGCGCTGACGTGGACCAAGCGGCGTTGGCGCTGCCGCAACGCCGCCTGTGAGCGGGCGACCTTCACCGAGTCGGTCCCGCAGATCCCGCCGCGTGCCCGGCTGACCGGTCGGCTTCGCGCCTCGATCGGAGCGGCGGTGGCCGACCGCGGGCGCACCGTGATCCAGGCCGCCCGCGACCACGAGGTGTCCTGGCCGATCGCGCAGACGGCGTTCGCCGCCCACACCCGCCTCGCGCTACCGGCCGAGACACCGCAGGTCGCACGCCTGGGCATCGACGAGATCCGGCGCGGCAAGGCGCGCTTCCGGCTCGTGCCCGGCGAAGGCGGCGACGAGAAGTGGGAGGTCGTGGCCGATAAATGGCACGTCGGGATGGTCGATCTCGGCGGCGGCGCCGGACTGCTCGGGCAGGTCGAGGGCCGCACCGCCGAGACGCTCTCGGCGTGGATCGAGGCGCAGAGCCCGCAATGGCGAGCCGGAGTCCAGGTCGTGGCGATCGACATGTGCACCGTGTTCAAGGCCGCGATCCGCACCAGCCTGCCGCACGCGGCGCTGGTGGTCGACCGCTTCCACGTCGCGCAACTGGCGAACACAGCGCTGACCGAGGTACGCCGCCGCGTCACCGTCCAGGCGCGCGGACGCCGAGGACGCAAGGGCAACCGGGAGTGGGAGCTGAGAAACAGGCTCACCCGCGCCGGCACACGGATGCACGCGAAGCACCTGGACCCGATGATCGACGACCTCCGGGCACTGCCCGCGAAGATCGGTATACCGATCCTCAAGGCATGGAACGTCAAGGAAGACCTGATGGACCTGCTCGCACTCCACGGCACACACCCGGACCGGGCACAGATCAGCGCTCTGCTGATCAGGTTCTACGAGAACGCCGCCGCCTGCGGCCTGCCGGAGATCACGCGGCTGGCCGGCACCGTCTCGACCTGGTGGCCGCAGATCCTCGCCGCGATCACCACCGGCGTGACGAACGCGGGCTCCGAGGGCACCAACCGCGTGATCAAAACCGACGCCCGCACCGCCTACGGCTACCGCAACCCCGCCAACCAGCGCCTACGCGCACGCGCCGCCACCACCCGCCGCGCCCGTGGACACCTCACCACCCACACCAGCGGACCCCACGCCCAACCCAGACGCCGCTCAAAAGCCTGACAGCACGGTCAAGCTCGATGAGCCGTCATGCATCGTCCTGGTGGGATCCACTCCGATTACAGACCTCGCATAGGAATCCCGCGAGCCAGCCGCGCCAGATCCGGAAGAATTCCGCATCACCCTGTTCCGGCATCCCGATCCTCGATCCGTGCGAAGGGTCGGTGGTCTGGTCGCGCTTGATGTCGAAATTCTCCATCGCCCTGGTCCGATCCACCCACTGCTCATGCGATGCGCGGAATTGTGTGGCCCGATCGCGCTCCGAGGACTCTGCTGGCGAAGTCGTGGTCTGATTTTGTGGCAGGCTGGGTGGTCGTGTCGGCTGGGTGATTGAGGGGCTTGTGGTGTTTCGTCCTGTGCGGGCTGGTGGGGTTCCGGCGGCGACGGCCGCGTTGGCGTGGGCGGTGCATCCGAAGGGCACGGGCGAGATGCGGGTGCGTGATGCGCTCGGGCCGTTGTTCGCCGATGAGGATTTCGAGCACGAGCGGTTCGCCGGGATGTTTGCGGCGCTCGGCCGGCCCGCGCTTTCGCCGGGGTTGCTGGCGATGGTCACGGTGTTGCAGTTCCTGCACAACCTCTCGGACCGGGAGGCGGTGGTGGCGATGGCGGACCGGATCTCGTGGAAGTACGCGCTGGGCCTGGATGTGGCTGAGACCGGGTTCGACGCGTCGGTGCTGGCCGAGTTCCGGGCCCGGCTGGCCGAGCCGGGGCGCGCGGACGCGCTGCTCGATACCGTGCTGGACAAGCTCAAGGCGGCCGGGCTGGTGCGCGCGGGCGGGCGGGCGCGTACGGACTCGACGCATGTGCTCGCGGCGGTGCGCTCGCTGGGCCGGGTCGAGATGCTCGGCGAGAGTGTGCGTGCGGCGCTCGAGGAGATCGCGCGGGTCGCTCCGGAGCGGGTCGTGCCGCTGCTGGCGCCGGGGTGGGAGGAGCGGTACGGGCGCAAGGTCGAGACCTCCCGGCTGATCGGGCGCGGGCGGGGCAAGGCCACGATGGAGGAGTTGGCCGGGCGGTTCGGCGCGGACGGCTCGCTGCTGCTCGAGACGCTTAAGGCGGACCCCACGGCCGGGTGGGTCCTTAGGCTGCCGCAGGTACGGCTGCTCGCCCAGGTCTGGGAGCAGCACTTCGAGCGGAGTGAGGGCGGCGGATGGGTGCTCAAAGCCGTCACCGACCTGCCGCCCGCGGCCGAGTTGCCGATCTCTCCGTACGACCCGGATGCCCGCTACGCGGTCAAACGCGCGAGCGGGTGGGAGGGAGGCAAGGTCCACCTGACCGAGTCCTGCGACGAGGATCTCCCGCACCTGGTCACGGATGTCGCCACGAGCGCGGCGACCGTGCAGGATTCCGCGCAGACAACTGATATCCAGGAACGGCTCCTGGCGCGCGGGCTGGGCCCGGGCGTGCATGTGATGGACGCCGGGTATCCCACCGCCGCGAACCTCATCGCCGCGGCCGGCCACGGCATCACCCTGATCGCGCCGGTCACCGTCTCGAGCGGGCGGGGCGCGAAGACCGGGACCTTCAGCCCGGGCGAGTTCGAGATCGACTGGGACACCGGGCGCGCCCGCTGCCCGGGCGAGAAGGTGAGCAACCCGATGCGCGGGCAGAAGAACGGGCTGGTCGCCTTCAGCTTCTCCCGCCGCGACTGCACACCCTGCCCGCTACGCACCGCCTGTCTGAGCGCGCCGGCCCCTCGGCCACGCGTGCTGGTCGTTCACCCCCGCGAGCCCTACGAGGCCCGCATGAACGCGATCCGCACCCAGCACACCCCAGAATGGCAGAAGGTTTATAACCAGCGCGCCGGTATCGAGGGCACCATCTCCCAGGCCGTACGCATCAGCGATCTACGCCACTCCCGCTACCGCGGGCTCCCCAAAAACCACCTCCAAAACGTCCTGACCGGCATCGCGATCAACATCAGACGCCTCGGCGCGCACTACGCGCCCACCCAGACCAAACCCCGCCGACCCACCCGTATACAAGCCCTCTACGACACCCACCACATCGGCAAACCCGCCTAACCAAACCACCCCCGACTTCGCCAGCAGAGTCCTCCGAGGGGAATTCCTACGCCGTTTTCGGCCACGCCCCTGACGCCAGCTGGCCAGCCACTCCGTCCATCACCCCTCGCGTCACAAGTCCCGATTCCCCGTACGCCTCTATGCTAGTGCCGTATCAGGCTACATTCACCCGGTCGAGCTTGTTCGACCGGGTGGCTTGGCGTTCGGGCCCTGATCCGTGAGACTGGGTCGGTGGCCGAGCGTGTCAGAGTGCGTGAGATTGACGATGACGAGGGAAAACGCCTGGTGCGGATCGTGCGCCGGGGCACCGGGTCGGTGGTGACCTGGCGGCGGGCGCAGATGGTTCTGCTCTCAGCGCAGAACATGGACGTCGCCGGCATCGCGCGGGTCGCGTTCACCAGCGAGGACCACGTACGGGATGTGATCCACAACTTCAACGCGGACGGGTTCGACTCCCTCTACCCGCGCTACCGCGGCGGTCACCCGCCGAAGTTCACCCTCCCGCAGCGCCGGGAGATCAAGAAGATTGCCAAGACCAAGCCGGCCGAGCACGGCCTGCCCTTCTCGACCTGGAGCCTGTCCAAACTGGCGGACTTCCTGGTCGCCGAGGGGGTGGTCGACGACATCAGCCACGAGGGCCTGCGCATCCTGCTCCGCGAGGAAGGCGTCACCTTTCAACGCCTGAAGACGTGGAAGGGCTCGACCGACCCGGAGTTCAAGCAGAAGAAAGCCCGGATCGAGCGACTGTACGCGATCGCCGACGGCGAGGCCGAGCCGCGTGACGGCGAGCCCGAGATCGTGATCTGCATCGACGAGTTCGGGCCGCTCAATCTGCAACCGCGCCCGGGCCGAGCATGGGCTGCGATCAGCGGAAACGCGAAGGAACCTGGACGCGAGCCCCGCCCGCGCCTGCGCGCGACCTACCACCGCACCGGCGGCGTGCGCCACCTGTTCGCCGCCTACGACCTCGGCCGCGACCGGCTCTACGGGCACGTACGGCCGAGAAAGACCCGCACCCGATTCCTCGAGTTCTGCCGGTACATACGCAGCCTCTACCCGCGCGAAATGCGCATGGCGATCATCGTGGACAACTTCTCCCCGCACCTGAGCACCCGGCGTGACCAGAAAGTCGGGACATGGGCGAAGGCGAACAACGTCGAGCTCGCCTACACCCCGACCAACAGCTCCTGGCTCAACCGGATCGAAGCCCAGTTCACAGCCCTGCGCTACTTCGCTCTCGACGGCACCGACCACCACACCCACCAGGAACAGGGCAGCATGATCCGCCGCTACATCGCCTGGCGGAACCGCAACGCCGATAACCGCGAACTACGCCGCATCGTCAACCGGGCGAACGTAGCCTGATACGGCACTAGACGCCACTACCGACAAAAACCTCGTATCTCATCCTGCGCCGTATCAGCGAAAGTAGTGGAGAATCTTGGGCATTCGGGCATGTTCCCCGGCGTTGAAGGAGTAGAAAGATAGAGCGGCCTAGACATCTCATGTCGCAGCTGCGTCATGGACCTTCAAGGCATGTCCGTTGGAGCGGGCAACGTCCCGCTGCTGGAGTTGGGCTGCGTCGTGTGTGCGCCCAGCCAGGGCGCGAGGGGAGTGGGTCGGGCCGGCTGAAATTAGACGGCGCGGGCGACTTGAGGCTGTCAGGATGTGAGCATGGCGGATTCCACTTCCCTCCCCGTACGCCACCGTGATCCTGGACTGCGGCTGATCGGTTATGCGGAGCGGGTGCTGGTGCGCTGTCCAGCCTGCGGCCAGCGCGCGCTATCGACGCGTCACCGTGATGGCTATCGATACGCGGACCCGGCGAGGCTCACGTGTGCCCGTTGCGGGTACGCGCGGGAGACCCGGAAGCTGGCGCACGTGTACGGGGTTCCACTCGATCCGTTCTTCAAGCAGCCGCTGTGGCTGCAGACCGCGTGCTGCGGGCACACGCTGTGGGCGTTGAACGTCGAGCACCTCGACGCGCTCGAGGGCTACGTCAGTGCTCAACTGCGCGAGAAGCGCCTTGATCTCGCATACACGATGCTCGACGTGCTGCCGGGGTGGATGAAGGCGGCTAAGCACCGCGACGAGGTGCTGCGCGCCGTATCCCGTCTGCGTCAGTCCCTAGAGACCTAACTGCCAGGCCGCACCTCGCATCCCGCAACGGCCGTAGGCCTCCACCCTGTTGCCGGGTGAGCCGCTGCACCGAGGCGTTCGGACTCACCGACGAGCTATGAGAACGGTGATGCAGGATTCTTCCGGATCGAGCGCGGCCGGGCACGGGCGGGTCTCGGCCCGAGTGCAGCTCGCACCGGACCTCAGGGGGTGGGTTCTCTCCTCGGTCGGGCAGGCGAAGCCCGATCAGGGTTCTGCCGGGAGGTCAAGCGGCGCCCTGCAAAATCGACCATCAGCGCGGGCCACCGCCACTTGACCTCCCGGCAGGTTCCTGATTGCCTCTGGTGGCCGGCCGAGGAGAGAGTACGCCCCCGGCACCCGACCACCCCGAACCCCAACCCGCCCCGCCAACGCCAGCGACCACGCAGCCCCGGCACTCTCCGAGGGAAGGCCCACCGCCGGAGGCGAGATCTTGAAACCGCAGGCCGCCGACCCGACAGGCCACTATGCCCACGAGCACTCAGCCGATCACCGATCGCAGAGAAAACGAGTGGCGCAGCGGCGGCCGTCGGTGCTGGGGTGGGTCCATGCGAATCAGAACGCTCAGCCCGGCCGAGAACCCGGCGGAGCTCGACGCGCTCCTGCCCGCCTTCCGCGCCGCGAGCGTCGAGGCGATGCCCGGCTTTCCGGCACCTGGAGCGGCCAGGCTGCTGATGTGGGCGACGCCCGGTTACCACCAGCGCACCACGGTGTTCGGAGCCTTCGCCGACGAGGGCGACGAGGGCGACGCGGGTGACGAGTCCGGCGGGGGCGGCGCGGTGGCGCTGGGCTTCGGGATCCAGGACGTCGAGACGAGTAAGAACCGTGATCTCGCGTCGACGCAGCTGTGGGTTCCGGGTGCGGCTCGCGGCGAGGGCGTCCACGCCGCGCTCTTCGAGGAGGCCGTCAGAGTCGCGGCGAACGCAGGCCGCCAGCGCCTCGCCATGGCTTTCTCCGAGATCGAGGCCGCCGCCGTGGTCTCCGACGAGTTCGTCGAGGGGCATGGCGGAAAGCTCACGGACTGCGCGATCCGCTCCGCGCTCGATTTGCGCGCGGTCGATCGGGCGCTTTTGGAGCAGTGGGCCGCGCCGTCGCTGAAGAACAGCTCGTACACCTTCGTCACCTGGGATCAGTGCCCGGAGGAGTACGCCCAATCCTTCTGCGCCGCGCTCGATGCCATGGCGGATCAGCCGATGGGGGAGTTCGATTACGACTTCGGCACGGTCGAAGTCGAGCGGCTGCGGTTCGTGGAGGCGCGCGGCGTGCGGTTCGGCGTGCGTCGGTACAACGTGGCGGCCTTGGATCCTCGCGGCGAGATCGCCGGCTTCACCTCGATGATCGCGTATCCGGATGAGCCCGAGACGATCGAGATCGCCAACACCGGGGTCACTCGGCAGCATCGCGGCCACGGCCTCGGGCTGCGCCTGAAGGCAGCCGCGCACCTCTGGGTGCTGCGGTCGCAGCCCGACGCGCGGTGGATCTGCACCTTCAACAACGACGCGAACAAGTGGATGCTCGACGTCAACCGGGCGCTGGGCTACCAGGCCGCCGAGCGGTGGCCGGGCTATGAGTTCCCGGTCCCGGTCCCGGGCGCAAGGGCCCTGACGTAACTACCGGTCACTCGGCGGGATGGCCGCGGCCGTCCGCAGCGTGCGCGTGGCGGGACCGGCTCAGCGCCGCCATGCCGACGGTCGCGATGGCCGCGTAGAGCGCCGAAGCCAGGAAGACGTGCGGTAGGCCGAGCGTGGCCACGCCGAGGCTGCCGGTGGCGCCGCCGAAGGCGTTGGCGATGGCGGTCGAGGTGATGTAGACCGCTGACGCGGTCGCTACGGCTTCGGGCAGGAGCCGCTGCGCCACGATGATGCCGAGGGCGGCGAACACGCCCCACACCCCGCCCATCAGGATCTGGCCGGCGAACATGCCGACGGTGTCGCCGGTCAGGGCGAAGCAGAGGTTCGCGCCGACGGTGAGGGCCGCTCCCAGCGTCATCAGGCGCAGCATGCCGATGCGGCGGGCGACGATCACCGCTATCGGCATCAGGATCAGCTCGATCAGGGGCTGAATGCCGATCACGGCGCCGCCGACCTCGGTCGGCACGTGAAGCTGATCGCGCATGTAGATCGGCAGGTAGCCGAACTTGATCGGCTCGCCGGCGTAGACGAGCAGGAACAGACCGGTGAAGGCGAACAGCGGCAGCATCCGGCGCATCCCCGGACGTCGCGAGACTTCCGGCTCGCCATGCGCGTGTTCTGATTCACGAACCGCGGCGACGGCGGCTGCGCCCAGCGCGCCGGAGCGGGTGAAGCCCAGGGGGAGCATCTGCGCGAGGGTGAGCAGGCCCGCGGCCACCAGCAGCGCGCGCGGTCCGGCGGCGGCGGCCAGCAGCGAGCCGAGCACCGGGCCGATGATCCATCCGGCCGTCAGCGCCATCCGTACTGTGGAGACGACGCCGTCGGCGGCTGCGCTGTCGGAGCCGCGCAAGTCGTCGTGCACGGCCGCGAACAGCTGCGAGCCGGCGGCGAGCGAGAACGCCAGCATCAGGGCATTGATCGCGAACGGCATCCAGGCCCGATCGGCCGCCGCCATCGCGATCCAGCCGAGGAAGCCCGCCACGGTACACAGCCGGAAGAGCCCGAGCCGGTTGCCGGAGCGGTCCGAACGGGCCCCGACCAGGTAGCCGGCCAGCGGCGCGGTGAGATTCGTGAGGTAGTACAGCCCGGCCGTGGTCAGCGACACGTGCAGGTCGTCGACCAGGAACAGGGTGATCTGCGGCGCCACCGCAGAGCCGCCGAGCCCGGATAGGAAGAGCGACAGCGTCGCGCCGCGATACAGCGGCGAGTCCCAGACCGTGCGCAGCACCGAAGGCGCCGGGGTGAAATCGTCGGCGACGAGAGTGGATGACACGGCTGTTCCCCCCGAGCATCATGTACGCCAGTACACGCAGGTGTGTTCACTGACGATGGTAGAGCTCTCATACTCGGGTCGGGAAGGGGTCTCCGGCTCAGCCGGTTCAGCCGGTTCAGCCGGTGAAGACCTCGGAGGCCGGCGGCGGCGTCACCGTGACGGGCTTGTTCCAGACGAAGTCCGCCGCGCCGGTCTCGACCCCGCTCGTGGTCAGCTTCTCCAAGTACGCCGGGCCACTGGCGGCGAAGTACGCCGTGGTTCCCATGGCTGCGTTCTTATACACGGCCATGGTCTGCCCGTTCACCGAGGCCGTACCGGCGGCGGTCAGGTTGTCGAGCTGGATGCCGGAGCTCGAGGTCGGGCTGGCCATGGGCGTGCCCGAGCCGGACGCCGGCGTCGACGGCGTCGCGGTCGCGCCGCCGCCCGCGAGCATGGAGGTGAAGGCGTTGTAGTCGGTCAGGTCGCCGAAGCTGCTCGCCAGCGTCTTGCCGGCGGTGGTCTGCGAGGAGACCCACTTGTTCTGCACCATCTTGATGACGTCGGGCGTGAGCGAGGGATCGACCGCCGCGTCCTGCTTGAGGAAGCTCGGCGTGAGCTGGACGTAGGTGATCCCGTCGACCTTCTTGACCGGCAGGACCGCCCCGTTCTGGATGACCTCGCCCTGCGCCTGGCCGTTCTTGTTCAGGTTCACGTCCAGGCTGTAGGTCTGGCCGGTCTGCTTGAACGCGCCCTTGACGTGCACGGCGGTGCCCTTGGCCACCGCAGCCTTGAACGCCGACTGCATCTGGGCGCCGCTGAGCCCGGCATTCGGGGCCGCGCCACCCGGGGCGGAGGGCGACGCGTGGTGGCTCGAGCCCGCGGCGTTGCCCGCGGAGACCGCCAGGGCGAGCGTCGTGGCGGTGATCAGGGACGTCGTGCGGGACATCGGTCTCTCGCTTTCGTCTCGAGGCTGCGGCCGCGCCCGGCGCGTGCTGCGCGCGCTCGGCGGCGTCTCGAACCTAACCGCGCGGCGCGCCGGGCCGCCCCCGCCGCTGCGCCGTCTGGTCGAGGGCCCGTAGGACGAGTGCTCCGGACGGGTTCTGTCACCCGCTGACCGCCGTTCAGGTGAGCGGACGGCGGGCGCGCAGCGTCCAGAATGTCCGCAAGCAGCCCAGATCATCCGTACCTTCAGGAGAGAGGCCCGACCATGCCGATGATCGACGTCTACGCGGCCGAGGGCACGTTCCCGCGTCCCCGGGAGCTCGCCCGGGCCATGGCCACCCGGCTGATGGCGATCGAGCAGCTCCCGGACATCCCGCTGTTCCGCCACAACACCGCCGCGTTCGTCCACCACCTGCCCGCCGACTGCCTGTCGAACGTGAGCGGGAGCAACGCCTACGTGCGGGTCCAGGTGCTCACCAACCAGGGCGCGCTGGACCGCGACAAACAACTCGCCGTGGTGCGGCAGCTGACCGAGCTGGTCGCCGAGGCCGCCGGGGACCCGTCCCTCACCGAGCGCACCTGGGTGCTGCTGACCGAGGCCGCGGACGGCGGCTGGGGGCTGGCCGGGCACGCGCACACCAACGTCGAGCTCGTCTCCGCCGCGCGCTCCCAACTCGCCCGGATCGCCGGGAAGGGGTGAGGCGGAGCCGCGGAAGCCGCCGTGCCCGTTCCCGGCCTCCGGCGCCGGGTATACCCGCCGTGTGCCCGATCCGTTGCCGTGCCGGGGAATCCGGGCACCGCGGAGCGCCCGCGCCTTCCCGCCGAACTCTCCGGAGGCTCCCGTGCCCGTCCTCGACTGGCAGCCCGACATCCTCGACGGCTACCGGCAGCACGTGTTCGAACTCGGCCCGGACCCGGACGGCGAGGGGAACGCGGCCGCGGTGCTGGTCCGCCGCGAGCCGCGGGACGGCGAGTCGCCCACCGGAGTGGTGCTCTACGTGCACGGCTTCGCCGACTATTTCTTCCAGACGGAGCTGGCGGACTTCTTCGCCGCGCGCGGTCTCGCCTTCTACGCGCTCGATCTGCGGAAGTCCGGCCGGGCCCGGAGATCCGGCCAGACCGCGCACTACATCTCCGACTTCATCCTCTACGACCAAGAACTCGAACTCGCGCTCGGGGCGGTCGTCGAGGAACATCCCGGCAAGCCGGTCGTGCTGCTCGCCCACTCCACCGGCGGCCTGATCGTCCCACTGTGGCTGGAACGGCTCCGAGCGAGCCAGGGATCTGTCAGGCCGATCACAGGGCTCATACTCAACAGTCCGTGGTTCGACCTGCAGGGCTCGTCCGCCCGCCGCACGGCGTTGACCCAGGCGTTGCGGCTGTTGGCCAAGGCGAGCCCGCTCAGAGAGATCAAAGTGCCGGTGAGCCACTACGGCGCCAGCCTGCACACCAGCGGCACCGGCGAGTGGGAGTTCGAGCTCGACCTCAAGCCGCTGGCCGGATTCCCGGTCACCGTCGGCTGGATGAACGCCGTCCGCCGCGCGCACGCGGCCCTGCACCGCGGCTGCGAACTCGGCGTGCCCTCCCTCATCCTGCGCTCCCATCGCACGCACTACGCGAACCGTTACTCGGAGCTGAGCGATCGGGCGGACCTCGTCCTCGACGTCGCGCAGATCGCCCGCTGGGCCGGCTGCCTGGGCGGCGAGACCACGATCACGCCGATCGCCGACGCCCGCCATGACGTCTTCCTCTCCCTGCCCGACGTGCGCGCCCGCGCCTACGACGTGGTCGACGACTGGCTCGCGCGCCATCCCGCGGCCACCGGCGCGCCGTCGGACGCCGTCGGGCTCTGAGTCTGAGACGCGAGAGCACCGCTGATGCCGCTGTTCGAGGGACGAGGCGCATGAACCGGGTGGGACCGGGGAACCCGCACTTGGTGACCTCTCAGATCAACGCCGAATCCGGGCCGCCGGAAACAGACGCGGCCCCGGACGCGGCGACCGATGCCTGGGACCGGCTCGCCGCGCTGGCCTTCGACCAGACCACCGCGCACGTCGGATGCTCCGCGCAGACCGACGAGTGCACCTGCCGGGCCGAGCACCACGCGGCGCACGAGCTGGAACCGGACGTCCCCGATCCGTCAGAACGCTGAGCTCCGCCCGCCGGGGATTGCCCCGTCCGCCCGCCGGGCATGGGATCACCGGAGGGTCCGGGGCTCGACGCTGGTCCTTCGCTCGAACTCGGGAGGCTGCGGCCATGGCAGCGGAAAGGTTCGCCCGCCACGGGACGGTGCGCCTCGCCTTCGAAGTCTTCGGACCGCCGGGCGGGCGGCCGTTGCTGCTCGTGCAAGGGCTCGACTCGCCGATGCAGTGGTGGCCGGACGGCTTCTGCGCCGCCCTGGCCGCGCGCGGTTTCGCGGTGGCCCGCTACGACTGCCGCGACTGCGGGCGCAGCAGCCGGGCCCGGCCCTCGGCCCGCCCGGGCGTCCCTCCCTACACGGCCATGGACATGATCGACGACGCGGCCGCCGTGCTCGACGCGCTCGGCTGGGGCGCGGCGCACGTGGTCGGCATGTCGCTCGGCGCGAGCGTGGCCATCGGGCTCGCGCTGCGCCGCCCGGAGCGGGTGCGCACGATCGTCTCGCTCGCCGGGCTGCCGTTCGGCTTCCACGCCCGGGACGCGCTGCCGCACCTCGATCTGCTCGGCGTTGCCCGGCTCGCCCGGCTGAGCACCCGTCAGGCGGCCGACTACGAGCAGGACATCCGGGTCCAAGCGCAGATGGCGCGGATGCTCGCGGCCCGCTCCCAGCCCTTCGACGAGGACTGGGCCCGGCGCACCGCCGAGCGGGTGCGCGCGGCGGCGCCGGGGGATCCGGCCACGGCGCGCCGGCAGCTCGCGGCGATGCGCGCCGACGACGGGCTGCTGCGCCACCCGGAGACCGTCTCCGTGCCGCTGCTCGCCCTGCACGGCGCCGAGGATCCGCTGATCCGGCCGCAGTCCGCCCGCGTACTGGCCCGCTCGGTGCCGCAGGGGCGCGCGGTGGTGCTGGAGGGCGTGGGACACGAGGTGCCCGGTCGGGCCTGGGCGTCGATCACGGAGGAGATCGAGAGAAACGCGGGGCGTAACCTAGCGGGCCGTCACTCGTTGTGCGGTACATGGAAACCGTAGGAATATCGGACATCGGACGGATGAACGAATCCGAGCTCGAGGAGCTGCTCCAGCGCGCCATCGACCCGTATGTCCCGGTGGAACTCTTCTACGCGGTGCTCGACCGGATCGGGCAGCCGCCCGCGGCCGCGCCCGGACCGGCCGGCCTCGAACCATCGCTCCACCCGGCGCCCCTGCCCTATCCGGAACCAGGGTACGGCGCGGACGAGCTCGACGTAGTGCCGTTGCCGGACGCCACCATGCTGATGGAACAGGTCGAGCAGCTCGAAGCCGCGATGGCGGGCGACTAGCCGTACTGCCCCGAGGACGTTGTCGACGGTGACGCGGCTGGTCGCAGGCCATCCCGGCGCGCGTGACGGTGGGACACGAAGACCTCCGTGTGTGGTGTGGAGCCTAGACTCCTCCACCACACACGGAGGTCTTCGCCATCAGACGACCCACCTACCGTCAGCTGCGTCCACGGGCACTACACCTAGCTGGTGTAGGCGCGGACGTCCGCCACACTCCACCAGTCGTTCGCGTCGGTGGCGGTGAGCGTGATCCTCACGTACCGCACCGGCGCGCCGCTCAGGTTCGCCGTGGCGAACTGGCCGGTGCCGACACCGTCGGCGACGGCAGTGCTCCAGTGCGTGCCGTCGGTGCTGGTCTGCACCTCGTAGCTGCGCGGATAGTCGCCGGTGGAGCCGCCGGTGTCGAAAACGACCTGGCGCGCATGCACGCGCTGGCCGAAGTCGACCTGCAGGTACTGGCCGGGCGCCTGGCCCTCGCCGGTCGAGAACCGCGTGCTCGCGTCGGCGTCGACGGCGTTGGCCGCCACGTCGCCGGTGCAGCAGCTGTTCGTCGGGCCCGACGGGTCGGCCGTCGCGGTCCAGCCGGACGGGTCGACCTGACGCAGCGGGTGCGGGCCGGCGAGGTCCGCGTTCCAGACGAAGGTCGCCACGGAGTCTCCCGGCAGCGTGTAGGTGAAGCGCCAGGCGCCTTCCTGCACCGCCACCGCCTGCGGGTTGTCGTTCTCATTGTGCGCGACGAGCACGGTCTGGCCGTCGGGGTTGCGGAAGGCGACGTCCTCGACCTCGCCGTTCCAGCCCGTCGTGCCGAACGATGTGCTGCCGATGCGGACCGCGCCCGGCTGGACGAAGCGCGAGAGCTGGCCGAGAGCGTAGTACTCCGCGTTCTCGGTCACCGTCCCGTCGGCGTCGACGGTCACGATGCCGGTGCAGGTGCCGCATCCGCCGACGTGCGGGCCGTTGTCCGCGTTCAGCGCCAGGTCCCAGTTGACCACGGTGCTCGACCAGTTGCGGGTCGAGCCGATCTCCAGGTTCCGGGCATGCCATTTGAGCGTGTCGGAGAACGTGTTCGCAGGGTCCGAAGACTCACTGCCGGAGCACTCGGTCTCCTCGATCTTGAGATTCGGGTACTGCGCGTGGAAGGCCGTCATCGCACTCGGATCGCCGGAGTAGCAATGGAAGGCGACGCCGGAGATCCACTTGGCGGCCGGGGTGGCGAGCACCTGCTGCGGATAGTCGTCGATGTCCGCGGTCTCGTCCGCGGGCGTGCTGCTGACGTCTCCGGAGGCCTCGGACCAGTTGTGGTCGTAGGCGAAGATCTCCGTGTGCAGGTGCGCGGCCTTGAGCATCGGACCGAGGTCCTCGATCACGGCCGCCTCCTGCCAGGAGGGCATGTCGGTGCCGGGGTAGGTGTCGGTGTGCCGGTCCTGCGGTTCGTTCTGCATGGTGATGGCGTCGACGTCGACGCCCTGGGCCCGGTAGGCCTCGATGAACTTCAGCAGGTAGAGCGCGTAGGCGTGGTAGATCTGCGGACTGGCGATCAGCCGGCCGCTCAGCAGCGAGCCGCTGTCCTTCATCCACGCCGGCGGGCTCCACGGCGAGGCCATGATCTGCAGGTGCGGGTTGAGGCGCTCGGCCTCGCGCAGCAGCGGCAGGATCTGCGTCTCGTCGTGGGCGACAGAGAACTGCGACATCGAGTAGTCGGTCTGCCCGGCCGCCACGTCGTCGTACGTGTACGGGCCGGTCGCGACCATGTCGGTGCCGCCGATCGGCTGGCGCAGGTAGTCCAGGCCGTCCCCGCCGTGCGGCGAGAAGAGCGCGGCCATGGTCTGCGCCCGCTGAGCCGCGGGCAGGGTGTAGAGCACTGATGCCGAGGCGTCGGTGATGGATCCGCCGAAGCCGGTCATCGTCTGGAAGGTCTGGGTCGGGTCCACCACGACGGTCTGCACGTCCGTCGACGCGGTGGAGAAGGGCACCGTGCCGAGGTCGGCGAGCTTGTCGGTGCCGTCGGCGGTGGTGATCCACACGTGCGCGCTCGGCGCGGGTGCGACCGCGCTGGCCACGGTCCCGGTGGCGGCGGAAGCGGCCGCCACCAGGAAGCCGACGCCGAGGCGCACGGAGCGGTGTCGCGATATTCGCATGCTGTGATGTTCTTCCCGTATCAGCTCTGGACGAGCGCGAAGGTCTGGGCGGAGTCGGTGGACGAGCACGCCCACTGCTGCATCTGCGCGCCCGCCGTGGTCGAGGTGTTGGTCACGTCGAGGCATTCGGATCCGCTGTTCTGCGCAGCGAATTCGTAGTCGCCTCCTGAGACGGCCTGAGCCGCCCAGGTCTGGTTGGACGAGCCGGTCGAGCTCCAGATCTGGATCACCGTGCCGTTCGCCGTCGCGCCCGTGCCGCCGGTCACGTCCCACACCTCGGTGGACGAGGCCTGATTCGCCACGTGGTAGGCGCCGCTGCCGTTCGAGACGAACTGCCACAGCTGTGACGCAGCACCCGTACACGGCTCCTGCACCAGCACGGTGCCGTTCGCCGTTCCGCTGCCGGAGGGCTGGACGCACATGCCGCTGTGGGCGTTCTTCACCTCGTACCAGGCCGAGGTGCTGATCCCGCCGCCGGTCGTGCCGGAAGACTGCACGAGCGCGAAGGACTGCGCCGCGTCTGCGGACGAGCACGCCCACTGCTGCATCTGCGCGCCGGCCGCGGTCGAGGTACCCGTCACGTCGAGGCATTCGGATCCGCTGTTCTGCGCGGCGAACTCGTAGTTGCCATTGGAAAGCTGATTCGCTGCCCAGGTCTGGTTGGACGAGCCGCCGTTGCTCCAGATCTGGATCGCCGTGCCGTTCGCCGTCGCGCCGGTTCCGCCGGTCACGTCCCATACCTCACTGGTAGCAGCCTGATTCGCTACGTGGTAGGCGCCGCTGCCGTTCGACTGGAACTGCCAGAGCTGCGCCGCGGATCCGGTGCACGGCTCCTGCACCAGCACGGTGCCGTTCGCGGTGCCGCCGCCCGACGGCTGCACGCACAGTCCGCTGTCGGCGTTCTTCACCTCGTACCAGGCCGAGGTGTTGATCGAGGAGCCGCCGCCGGTGGACGTCCCGGTCGGAGCGGTGGGCCAGGTGAAGGTGGCTACCGCGCCGGCCGGCAGCGTGTAGCTGAAGGACTGGCCGTTCTCCGAGACGCCGAAGGTGTGCGAGTTCGAGGTGTCGGAGTTGAGCACGACCATGGCGGTGGAACCGTCGGGGTTCTGGAACGCCACGTCCTGCACACCGCCCGAGCCGAAGCTGTTCGAGCCGATCCGCACCGCGCCCGGCTTCACGAACTTGCTGACCTGGCCGAGTGCGTAGTACTCCGCGTTGTACGACGCGCTGCCGGACGAGTTGTTCACCGTCACCAGCGCGGTGCACGTGGTGCAGTTCATGCTCGGGCCGCCGCTCGGGTCCAGCGCCATGTTCCAGGTCACCACCGACTTCGCGTAGTTGCGGATACCGCTGATGACGAGGTTGGCCACCTCCCAGTCCAGCGTGTCGGAGAAGGTGTTCGCAGTGTTCGAGGACTGGCTGCCGGAGCACTCGGTCTCGTAGACGCCGTACGACGGGTAGAGCGCCTCGACCGTGGACTGCGCGCTCGGGTCGCCGGAGTAGCAGTGCCAGGCGACGCCGCTGACGTACTGGGCCGAGGACGAGTTGCCGAGGATGGTCTCCGGGAAGCTCGGGTCGTTCCAGTTGTGGTCGTAGGCCAGGATCCCGGTGCTAAGCCCGGCCGACTTGATCGCCGGTCCGAGGTTGTCGGCGATGAAGCTCTGCTCCTGGGCAGCGGTGAAGGTCGAGCCAGGGTAGTTCGAGGGCGAATATTCGGGCTCGTTCTGCGCTGTGACGTAGGAGATCGGCACGCCCGCGGCCTTGTACGCCTGCAGGAACTTGACCATGTAGTTGGCGAAGTACTGGTAGTCGGCGGAGTTGAGGCTGCCGCCGATCATCGAGCCGCTGCTCTTCATCCAGCCCGGCGGACTCCACGGTGTGGCCATGATCGTGGTCTGCGGGTCGAGCTGCAGGGCCTGCTGCAGGATCGGGATGATGTAGGAGTCGTCGTGCGAGATCGAGAAGCCGGTGAGGTTCGGATCGGTCTGCCCGGACGCGACGTCGTCGTAGCTGTAGAGCGACCGGGCGAAGTCCGAGGCGCCGATCGGCTGGCGCAGGAAGTCGAGGCCGATGCCCGAGTTCGGGTCGAACAGCTTGCTCATGATCGTGTTGCGCTGCGGCGAGTTGTACACCAGCCAGGCGGACGAGTCGGTGAACGAGGCGCCGAACCCGGTCATGGTCTGGTAGGTGCTGCTCGGGCTGACCGTGATGACCTGGCTCTGCGAGCTCGCGCCGGGGCTGAAGCTGGTGCCGCCCTGCTGCGCGAGCAGCTGGCTCTGGTTCGTCGTGGTCTCCCACACCGAGACCGCGGGCGAGGCGGCCTGCGCGGGGGCCGCGGACAGCGCGACGCCGAAGCAGCCGGCGAGGCCGAGCGCGGCGGCCGTCACCGTCGCCCCGAACCTCCGCCGGGGACGGTCTTCGGGGCCTGGTACCGATCTACGCATCGTGACTCCCTTGTCGAGGCGCGGGCGGCCGGCGGGTACGGCCGCGTCCGGCAGGGAACTTATTGCGTGCTCTTATTGCCGTCAAGAGTTCAAATCCGTTGTGTATTAAGCCTTTGAACGGCAGAATGGGGCCCGGCCGCCCATCGCCCTCCCACCCTGCCGAGGGGTACCTTCTGACCATGACCGCAGCAGTTCCGGAACCCGCGGCGCTCTCGGCGCGGCGCCGCCGCACCCGCGAGCAGCTGCTCGCCGTGCTGGCCGGGCACGACGCGCTCAGCCGGGCCGAGCTGGCGCAGCTGACCGGGCTCTCCCGCAGCGCGGTCGGCGCCTGCGTGGCCGACCTGGTGGAGCAGGGCCTGGTCGGCGAGGGTCCGGCGGAAGACCGGCCGGCCGCGGGACCGGGCCGCCCGGCCTCCGTGGTGCGGCTGCGCCGCGGGGCCGGGATCGTGCTCGGACTGGACTTCGGCCACACCCACGTGACCGCCGCCGTCGCCGACACCGAAGGCCGGATTCTGGCCGAACGCGGCGAAATCCTGGACGTGGACGGCAAGCCCCAGGACGCCATGGACTCCGGCGCCCGGCTGGCCCTCGAAGCGCTCGCCCAAGCCGGCTACGCGATGCACGAGGTCGTCGGCGCGGCGGCCGGCATACCCGGCCCCATCGACGTACGCACCAGCGTCGTGCGCGAGCCGACCATCCTCGCGTCGTGGATCGGCCTCGATCCCGAAGCCGAGCTGGGCGCGCGCCTGCAGCGCGAGGTGGCGGTGGCCAACGACGCGGACATGGGCGCGTGGGCCGAGCGGATGTACGGCGCCGGCCGCGGCATCGACGACCTCGTCTACGTCAAGGCCTCACACGGCATAGGCGCCGGCCTCATCCTCGGCGGCCGCCCGTACCGCGGCGCGACCGGGATCGCCGGGGAGATCGGCCACACGCAGCTGCCCGGCGCGATCAACTGGTGCCGCTGCGGCAACCAGGGCTGCCTGGAGACGGTGGTCTCGGTCGGCGCGGTGCGGCGGCGCCTCGAGCACGTGCTCGGCGGCGCGGCCGAGCACCTGCCGCCGATGGCCGAGCTCGCCGCGTCCCCCGCCGCGGCCCGGGTCCTGACCGACGCCGGACGCACGATCGGCCGCGTGCTGGCCGACCTCATCAATTGCCTGAATCCGGCCGCGGTCGTGCTCGGCGGCGAACTCGGCGAAGCTGGCGACCCGCTGGTGGCCGGCGTGCGCGAGTCGATCGACCGCCACGCCGGTCAGGCCGGCGCCGGCGCGGTCGACGTGCTCGCCGGCCGGCTCGGCACCCGCGCCGAGTTGCTCGGCGCCGTCGCCACCGCCATCCGGCTGCGCAACGATGCGCATATATAGAGGCGCGCTCTGCGACGATCGACGACGTGACGCGACCACCGGCACTGATCATCGTGAGCGGCCCGCCCGGCGCGGGCAAGACGACGCTGGCCCACGCCCTGGCCGACGCACTCGGCTGGCCGGCGCTATGCCGTGACGAGATCAAAGAGCGCATGGTGGCGACGGCGTCAGCTCCGGCCGATGAGTTGAACCTCAAGACGCTCGAGGTCTTCTTCCGACGCATGGGAGAACTCGTCCACGCGGGAACGGATCTCGTGGCGGAGGCGGCATTTCAGGACCGGCTCTGGCGCCCGAACCTCGGACCGTTCACCGGCCGCGCCGACCTCCGCGTCATCCGCTGCGTCGTCGATCCCGTAGTCGCGCGGCTGCGCATCACCCGCAGGGCCGCGCGAGAACCCGCGCGCGCCGCTCACGCGGACGAAGAACTCTTACAGCGCATCGAACGCGGCGAACGGCCGATCGATTCCTGGGTCCCGATCGCGCTCGACCTTCCCTGCTTGCACGTGGACACCACCGCGGACTGGCGACCGCCGCTGAGCCGGATCATCGACTTCGTGCGCGCGGATCGGCCCGTCACCCCGCCGCCGGAAGCTCAAGCGTGACAAGCGAACCGGCCGGCAGTGTGACGACGACCGAGCCCGCACCCGTCGCCGCCACCTCGACGTCCCGCTCCCGCTCGCCTTGGTTGTGCACAAGCACGACCAAGCACCCGCCGGGGCCCGGGTTGCGGAACGCGACCGAGAGCACGTCCTCGCTCCCGTCCTCAGCGGACTCCACTGTCTCGGCGGTCTCGACCGTCTCGCTGGAAACGCACAGCGCGCCCGGGCGCACGAAGCGGGACAGGTGCGCCAGCGCGTAGTACTCGGCGTTGGGCGTGATCCGGCCATCGTCCTCGACCGTCACCAGGCCGGAGAAGTCGGTGTAGCCGTTGGCGTGTGGGCCTCCGCTGGGGTCTAGGGCGAGGTTCCAGGTCACCACGGTGCGCGCCCAGTTGCGGGTGGCACCGATGACGACGTTGCGGGCGTGCCAGCGCAGGGTGTCGGAGAATGCCTTGGCGTCCGAGTCCGCGGAGCCGCGGGAGCCGGAGCACTCGGTGAAGTAGACGTCCTTGAACGGGAAACGGTTCTTCAGCGCGCTCTGTGCCTCCGCGCCGCCGAAATAGCAGTGGAACGCCGTGCCCGCGATCCATTGCGCCGTCTCCGGATCGGCCAGCAGCGCCTCGGGGTAGTCCCGCTCCGTCGGCTCCCCGGAGGGCACCGCGGCGAGGTCGTCCGGGTGCATCGCCCAGTTGTGGTCGTAGCCGATGACTCGGACGTGGCCCCTCCCTGCGCTCCGCAGCCGCCGGCCGAGCGCCTGAATCAGCTTCCTAGCCTGCTCGACGCCGAGGTGCATGCCGGGCACGTCCGGATTCCGGTTCTGCGGCTCGTTCTGCGGCGTGAGCGCGTAGATCGGCACGCCGGCGTCGCCGTACGCCTCCACGAAGGCGGTCAGATAGCGGGCGTACGCCTCGTAATAGCGGGGCGCGTCGATGAGTTCGCCGCCGACGAGCGACCCGCTGGTCTTCATCCAGGCCGGCGCGCTCCACGGCGTGCCGATCACCCGCAGGTCGCCGTTGATCGCGCGGGCACGGCGCAGCAGCGGCAGGATCTCGGCCTCGTCGTGCTGGATGCTGAAGTGCGCCAGTTCGAAGTCGGTCTGGCCGGAGGGCATGTCGTCGTAGGTGTAGTACCGGGTTCCGGCGACGAACGCGGACGAGCCGATCGGCTGGCGCAGTACGCTCAGGCCGATTCCGGTGCGGGGTGAGAACAACTGCTCCAGCGCCGCCTCGCGCTCCTCCTGCGGCAGCCGGGCCAGGAGCGAGGCGGAGGACTCGGTCAGCGACGCGCCGCAGCCCAGGAACGTCTGGCGGGCCCGTGATTCGTCCACCACGACCCGCAGGTCGGCGCGGCCGGACCCGGTCTCCCAAGGCGCCAGCAACGCCGATGCGTCCGGCGTCGTGATCCATGCGGCGCGCTCCATGTCCGCCTGCCTCCTTCAGGTGGAGGGCTGTAGTCTTTCGGGCCCGGCCGGGGCGTGTAAAGAGGCCGGGCGCCGAGCGGCGGCGGGCCCGGGACGAGGGAGAAGTCCGATTCGCCGTGAACGCCCCGGTTTTCGGACTTTCACGCGAGGATGCTGGCTGAAACGACGGCGTACGGCGACGCGCGAAGCTCACGTAACGATGCGAAAACCTCGGCCGGGCCCCGGGATCGGACCCATCGGGCCAGCTGAGCGCGTGTTCTGATCCGTAATCAGTGCCCAGATCCGAGGCCTCCGGAACCGGTACCGGCATCACAGCGAGGTAACATTCGCTCGGCCCCCGTCCATCCGGTCTTGCGTAAGCGTTTACCCGGCGATACGGTTCAGCACGCCGCACAGGGAAGCGCTTACGGAAACGCTTCCTCGCTCAGGTTCCGATCATTAAGATCCATTTGTTCCGACGTTGACGCCGGTCCGCCGGCACCGACGATGTCTGCGAGATCGTGGAAACATTCAGAACTTGCCACTCCGCCCCGGAGAAGGCAGCCGAGCAGGGGACGGGAGGTGCTAGGGCAGTGACCGCGGACGAGTCCCACCCGTCGCACGGGCGCAAGCCCACACCCTCGTTGACCATCTACGACGTCGCGCGCACGGCCGGAGTCTCGATCGCCTCCGTCTCCCGCGTGCTCAACGGGCACTCCACCCCGAGGCCGGAGACCAGGGACCGGGTGCTGCGCGCCGTGCAGGAGCTCGGCTTCGTCCCGGACGGCGCCGCGCGCGCCCTCTCCAGCCGGCTCAAGGAGGTCGTCTCGGTGGTCTTCCGCCGTCCGCGCGCCGAACCGGCCGCCGACGCGGAGTTCGACGACGAGGCCGACAGCCTCGTCTTCATGGACGTGCTCAACCGCGGTATCGAGGTCGCCGCCCAGCTCGAGGGCTTCGATCTGCTGCTCAGCTCGGTCGACGTGCACGAGCACAGCCCCGGCGGCAAGGTCGCCAAGCTGGCCGGCAAGAGCGACGGGATCATCCTGCACGACCGTGTGCTCAACCCCAACGGCGTGATCCGGCTGGCCGACCGCATCCCGGTCGTCACGCTGGCTGGCTCGCCCACCCGGGCCAGCGTCAACATCGGCGGCGACAACCCCGCCGGCATGCGCGATCTGGCCCGGCACGTCCTCGGGGACCACGGCTACGACTCCATCGCCTACCTCTCCGGCCACGCCGACAGCCCCGACAACCTCGCCCGCGGCAAAGCGGTGCGCGAGGTGGCCGAGGAGTTCGGCGTCCCGTTCGAGGACGGACCCAACTGGTACGGCGAGTACTCGGCAGCCGGCGGCGCGCGGGTCGTGCGCAGGCTGATCGAGGAGGGCGGACGCATCCCCCGGGTGATCTGCTGCGCCAACGACCAGTCCGCCCTCGGCGTCATCAACGAGCTGCGACGGCGCGGTCTGAAGGTTCCGGACGACGTCGCCGTCACCGGCTTCGACGACATCGCTGTGGCCCGCCACGTGAGCCCCTCCCTGACCACGGTGCGCCAGCCGATCGAACGGCTCGGCGCGCTCGCGTTCGAAACCCTGTACACCATGATCAGCGGGGAGCGGCCGGCGGAACGCCAGATCGTCCTGCCGGTCCAGGTCGTGCTCCGGTCCAGCTGCGGCTGCCGGCCCGAATCCGCGCCCGCCGTCGGCGCCCATTCCGTGAGGTGACACCAGGATGCCCCTGCTGATACGAAGGATCGGCTTCTATCTGATCGCCGCGTACGTGGCGATCACGCTGGACTTCTTCATACCCCGGATGCTGCCGGGTGATGCGCTCGACGCGATCATCGCGCAGATGCGCACGAATGTGACGCCGCAACAGCTGGCCGCGATGGCCTCGCAGTACGGCGTCGACAGCAAGGAGAGCCTGCTCTCGCAGTACTTCACCTACATCGGCCACACGGTCTCCGGCAACCTCGGCTTCTCGGTCTCGAAGCAGGTCCCGGTCTCCACGGTGCTCGGCGGCGACCTGCCCTGGACCATCGGCCTGATCGGGTCGGCCACCGTGGTGGCCTTCGTCCTCGGCACCCTGATCGGCGTGATGGCCGGCTGGCGGCGCGGCGGACTGCTGGACGCGATCGTCCCGGTCTCCACGTTCTTCCAGGCCATCCCGTACTTCGTGCTCGGCCTGCTGCTGCTGATCGTGTTCGCCTCCGACCTGCACTGGTTCCCGATCGGCGGCGGGTACGACACCACCAGCCGGTACGTCACCTATGTGCAGGGCTGGAACTGGCCGTACATGTCCAGCGTGCTCCAGCACCTGGTGCTGCCCGGGGTGACGGTGGTGCTCGCCTCGATCGCGGGCTGGATCGTGGGCATGCGCAACATGATGATCACCACCATGGACGAGGACTACGTCCTGGTCGCCGCGGCCAAGGGGCTGCGCAAGGCCAAGGTGATCAGCATCGCGGCGCGCAACGCCATCCTGCCGACGATCTCCAACTTCACGCTCTCCATCAGCCTCGTGGTCACCGGCGCGATCCTGGTCGAAGTGGTCTTCGACTACCCCGGCGTCGGCTACGAGATGTTCAACGCGGTCACCGGCGCCGACTACCCGCTGATCCAGGGAATCCTGATCATCGTCACGTTCGCGGTGCTGGCCGCGAACTTCCTGGCCGACCTGGCCTACGTCGCCCTCGACCCCCGCTCGCGCAGAGAGGCCTGATCCGATGACCTCGACTCTTCCGACCGAGGCCGTGACGGGCGGTGGCTCGGCCACGCCCGCCGCACCGGCCCGCCGCAAGCGCCGCCGCTTCCCGATCAAGGTCCAGGTCGGCGCGTTCATCACGCTCTTCTTCATCGTCCTGGCGCTGTTCGGCCCCGAGCTCGCGCCGCACACCGCGGCCTGGGTGAACAACTCCACCAACGGCGTGCCGCAGGCCCCGAGCGGCAAGCTCTGGCTCGGCACGGACAACACGCAGCACGACCTGTACTCGCAGCTGCTGATCGGCTCCCGCTCCACCCTGCTGATCTCGTTCCTGGCCGGCATCTTCGCCACCGTGCTCTCGGTCGCGGTCGGCGTCACCTCCGGCTACCTGGGCGGAGTGACCGACGAGGTCCTCTCGATCATCACCAACATCTTCCTGGCCCTGCCGGGCCTGCTGATCCTGATGGTGATCATCAGCCCCCTGCCGGCCGGGGACAAGAGCAACTCGATGGTGATCGGCATCGTGGTCGCGATCAGCTCCTGGGCCTACGGCGCCCGGGCGCTGCGGGCGCAGACGCTGTCGCTGCGGGACCAGGACTACGTGGTCTCGGCCCGGGTGATCGGCGAGCGCAGGCCGCGCATCGTCATCTTCGAGATCCTGCCGAACCTGCTGCCGATCGTGGCCGCGTCCTTCATCTTCACCGTGATCTACGGCATGGGCGTGTACGTCGCGCTGTGCTACCTCGGTGTGGTCAGCCCGGCCTCCGGCTCCTGGGGCACCATGCTCGAGACCGCCCAGGCCAACGGCGCGATCGAGGCTAACCAGTGGTGGTGGTACCTGCCGCCGGCCCTGTGCGTGGCGCTGGTCGGCATCGGCCTGGCCCTGCTCAACTTCGGCATCGACGAGATCATCAACCCGCGTATCCGCTCGAGCCGGTCCAAGCGCCGGGACGTGAAGTTCCAGCTCGGCCTGACGCCGGTCGTGCGCGCCCAGACGACGCCCGTGGTGGAAGGGGAGCAGCTGTGACCACCGCTTCGACCTCCCGGGCCGGCGGCTACGCCGGTCCCACGCTCGGCGAGCCCGTGCTCGAGGTGCGCAACCTGTGCATCGACTACGGCATGCCCGAGGACGGCGGCGTGCGCGCCGTCACCGATGTCAGCTTCACCCTGCGGCGCGGCGAGGTGCTCGGCCTGGCCGGCGAGTCCGGCTCGGGCAAGTCCACGCTGGCCTACGCGATCCCCCGGCTGCTGCGCGCACCGGGCGTGATCACCGGCGGCGAGGTGCTCTTCCACCAGCGTCCGGCCGGCGGCGGCGAGCCGCAGACCGTGGACATGCTGGCGGCGGACGCCGGGATCCTGTCCGGGATCCGCTGGGTGGACCTGTCCATGGTGTTCCAGAGCGCGATGCACGCGCTCAACCCGGTGGCCCGGATCGACAGCCAGCTGACCGACGTGGTGCGCCGGCACCGTCCGGACTGGACCGCGGCGCAGCGCAAGGACCGCGCGGTCGAGCTGCTGCACATGGTCGGCATCAGCGAGGACCGACTGCGTTCCTACCCGCACGAGCTGTCCGGCGGCATGCGCCAGCGTGTGATGATCGCGATGGCCCTCGCGCTCGAGCCGAGCCTGGTCATCATGGACGAGCCGACCACCGCGCTGGACGTGGTGACCCAGCGGGAGATCCTCGAGGAGCTCATGGGGCTGCGCGAGCGGCTGGGCTTCGCGGTCATCTTCATCACCCACGACCTCTCGCTGCTGCTCGAACTGGCCGACACCATCGCGATCATGTACGCGGGCCGGCTGGTGGAGATGGCCTCGGCCGCCGAGCTGGTGCGCTCCCCGCGCCACCCGTACAGCCACGGCCTGCTCAACTCCTTCCCGGCGCTGCACGGCGAGAAGGTGCGGATGGTCGGCATCCCGGGCTCCCCGCCGTCGCTGCGGGCGATGCCCTCGGGCTGCAAGTTCCACCTGCGCTGCCCGCACGTGGCCGAGGCCTGCAAGACGGCCGAGCCGCGGCTGGCCCACCCGATCGGCTCGCGCAGCGACCGCACCGTCGCCTGCACCCTGCAGGACGGCACCCGCACTCCCCCGGCCGCGCTCGCCCTGCCCGACCCGGACGCGACCCCCGCCCGGCACGCGGCGGTCATCCCCGCGGCAGACCCCCGCACGAACCTCACCGTGGGAGACCTCTCATGAACGACGCCACGACGCCCGCGGTGGTGCACGGACCCAAGCGCCCGGGCACCGCGGCCCTCGAGGCCCGCGGGGTCACCAAGCACTTCCCGGTGGGACGCGGCCGGGTGGTGCACGCGGTCGAGGAGATCTCGATCGCGCTGCCCGAGGCCACCGTCACCGCCGTGGTGGGCGAGTCCGGCTCCGGCAAGTCGACCCTGGCCCGCCTGCTCACCGGCCTGATCAAGCCGACCTCGGGCACGCTGCTGCTGGACGGCAAGCCGGTGGGCACCAGCGCCCGGGCGCTGCGCGCGTACACCAGCGACGTGCACCTGGTGCTGCAGGACCCGTTCTCCTCGCTCAACTCGGCGCACCGGATCGGCTACCACATCGAGCGTCCGCTCAAGCTGCACACCAAGCTGCGCGGCGCCGAGCTCGAGGCGAAGGTGGTGGAGCTGCTCGATCGGGTCTCGCTCAGCCCCGGCGCCGAGTTCGCGGCGAAGTACCCGCACGAGCTCTCCGGCGGACAGCGCCAGCGCGTCGCCATCGCCCGCGGCCTGGCCGTGCGCCCCCGGGTGCTGCTGGCCGACGAGCCGGTGTCCATGCTCGACGTCTCCATCCGGCTCGGCGTGCTCAACCTGTTCGACGAGCTGCGCGAGAACGAGCGGCTGGCGATCCTGTACGTCACCCACGACATCGCCTCGGCCCGCTACCTGGCCGACACCATCGTGGTCATGTACGCGGGCCAGGTGGTCGAGTCCGGCCCGGCCGAGCAGATCACCGACGACCCGCAGCACCCTTACACCCAGCTGCTGCTGAGCGCGGCGCCCGACCCGGGCCGCGAGCAGGTGCCGGAGCTGCGCGGCCGCGGCGCCCCGCCGAGCCTGGTCAACCCGCCCAGCGGCTGCCGGTTCCACCCGCGCTGCCCGTTCGCGATGGCGGTGTGCAAGGAGCAGACCCCGCCGCCGCTGCCGGTCGGCAACGACCAGGTCGCCGCGTGCTGGCTGCACAGCCCGGAGCACCGGGCCGAGGCGGCCGAGGCCACCGCGCGGGTCTGAGACCGAAGAGATCTCGCATCACGGAACGAGCGCACCGCCGCACGACGCTTCGAGTACCAAGGCATCACCGCACCACCGCACGACGCTTCGAGTACCAAGGCACCACCGCACCACCACCGAGAACTTTCGATTCGACGAGGGAGAGCGGCGTGAAAGCCCTTTCTGTACGTCCAGGAACGCCGGGGTCCAAGCGGCCCGGCGTCGTCCGCCCCCCGCCTCGGGGGGCGGACGACCGGCCGCGGAGCGGGAGAGACTCCCGCCTTCGGCCGCGCACCGACCACGGAGCGGGCCGATGGCAGTCGAAACCGCCCCGCACAACTCCATACAGCACACCTATAGCAGTGGTTGCTCAGGACTGGCCGGCATCGGAGCCGGTCGGATATAGGGAGCGTACATAATGACACGCAGGACAACCACCACGGGGATCACGCTCGCTGCGGCGGCGTGCCTCGCCTTGGCGGCTTGCTCTTCGAGCGGCAGTCCCACTGGGGGCGGCAGCAGCAGCAAGGGTGGCGGCAGCAACGCGAACACCGCCCTCATCATCGAGGACGCGACCGCCTCGACCGCCTACACGAACAACTTCAACCCGTTCGACGCCGGCGACTTCGTGCTCAGTGAGAACACCGTCTCGTTCATGTACGAGCCGCTCATGATGATCAACACGCTGAAGTCGACCCAGCCGCCGATTCCGTGGCTGGCCCAGAAGTTCGACTGGACCAACAACGGCAGGACGCTGACCATCTCGCTGAACCCGAACGCGAAGTGGTCCGACGGCTCGGCCCTGACCTCGGCGGACGTGGCCTTCACCTACCAGATGGTGACGACCGCGAAGAACTCCGCGATGAACCTGCAGGGCATCCCGGCGGCGGCCTCGATCACCGAGCCGAGCGCGACTCAGGTCGTGATCAACTACGCGACCTCCGAGTCGGCGAACTACGTCGCGATCGCCGACCAGGTGATCGTGCAGAAGGCGCAGTGGTCCGCGATCTCCAACCCGGCGAAGTACGTGCTGCCGGGCGCCCAGGCCGTGGGCTCCGGCCCGTACGAGCTGGACACCTTCAGCGGCCAGGACGTCAAGTACAAGGCCAACCCGAGCTACTGGCAGGGTGCGCCGAAGGTCAAGGAACTGTCGATCCCGCTGTACACCAGCAACGACGCCGCTTCCCTGGCCCTGTCCGCCGGCAACATCGACCTCGCCGGCAACGACATCAACAACGTGCTGAGCACGTTCGTGAACAAGGACCCGGCGCACAACCACCTCTACCAGTCGGCGGCCCCGTACTTCCCGGCCTCCAACACGGTGAGCCTCCTGCTCAACACCCAGTCGAAGACGGAGCCGGCTCTGGGCGACGTCAACGTCCGCAAGGCGCTCAGCGCCGCGCTGGACCGGCAGTCCATGGCCACGCAGTGTGAGACCAACTACGAGCTGCCGGCGACCTCGTCCGGCGGTCTGACCCTGCCGATCGACCAGGCGGCCGAGAACCCGGCCACCACCGCTGACATCAAGTCCGGCCCGGACTCGGCGACCGTCACCTCCGACATGCAGGCGGCGGGCTACACCCTGACCAACGGCAAGTGGATGAAGGCCGGCAAGGGGATCACCTTCTCGATCATCGACCCGAACACCTTCAGCGACTACTGGTGCGACGCCCAGGCCATGGCGACCGGTCTGACCAAGGCCGGCTTCAACGTGACCGCCTCCGGCAACTACACGTACGACACCTGGACCCAGGCGATCACCACCGGTAACTTCACCGCGGCCCTGCACTGGGGCCAGGGTTCGACCCCGTTCCAGCGTGACCAGTTCATCCTGGACTACACCCAGTCGGCGCCGGAAGGCTCCGCGGCGGCCGGCGACTACGACCGCTACACCAGCGCCGACGCGACCAAGGCCGTCAAGGACTACGAGTCGGCCACGAGCGCCCAGGACCAGCAGGCCGCTCTGAACGAGATGCAGTCGGTGTTCTCGAAGGACATGCCCGCCATCCCGGTGCTCTACGGGGCCGCGTGGTACGAGTACAACGACTCGCACTTCACCGGCTGGCCCACTTCGGCGAACCCGTACATCAACCCGTCGCCGCAGTACCAGGCCTACGAGTACCTCGTGTGGAACCTCACCCCGGTCTCGTAATCGCTTAACCGAGTCCGCCCCGGATCCGCGCAGCCGCACTCTGCGCGGACCCGGGGCTCCTCTTGCCATCCGCAAGCCCTCAGGAGCAAGGAGGCCCGGTGGAGCACGGGCAGATTGATCAGAAAGCAACGGCCGTGCCGCGCGCCGAGCAGCGTTCCGCCTCGCCGCACGAACTCGAGTCCGCGGTGGCCGCACTGACCCTGGAACAGAAGATCGCGCTGCTGACCGGCGTGGACAACTTCACCATGCCGGGCGAGCCGGAGATCGGGCTGCGCGGCCTGGTGTTCTCCGACGGCCCGGCCGGCGTGCGCGGTCCGGTGCTCGACCCGGCCGACCGTTCCTCCAGCCTGCCCGCCCCGATCGCGCTGGCCGCGCTGTGGGACCCGGAGCTGGTCGAGCGGGTCGGCGCGGAGCTGGGCGCCGAGTCCAAGGCCAAGGGTGTGGACGCGCTGCTGGCGCCGACGCTGAACCTGGCTCGCAGCCCCTACGGCGGCCGCGGGTTCGAGTCGTACGGCGAGGACCCGGTGCTGGCCGCGTCGACCGGCGCCGCGTTCGTGCGCGGCGTGCAGTCGGCCGGGGTCGCCATGGTGGCCAAGCACTACGTCGGCAACGACGCAGAGGTCGACCGCTGGACGGTCGACGTCCGGATCGACGAGGCGACGCTGCGCGAGGTCTACCTCGTCCCGTTCGAAGCCGCCGTCACGGAGGGCGACTGCGCGGCCGTGATGGCCGGGTACAACCTCGTCAACGGCACCACCATGACCGAGCACGGGCACCTGCTCGTGGACGTGCTCAAGCGGGAGTGGGGATTCACCGGCGCGGTGGTCTCCGACTGGTTCGCGGCGCGGTCCACCGAGGCCACCGCCAAGGCCGGCCTCGACGTCTGCATGCCCGGGCCGGACGGCCCGTGGGGCGCGGCGCTGGTGCAGGCGGTCGAGCGCGGGGAGGTGACCGAGCAGGAGATCGACGACAAGGTGCTGCGCCTGCTGCGGGTCGCCGTGCTCACCGGCGCCTTCCGCGGCCCGGAGCCCTCGCCCAAGCCGGGTCCGCACGCCAGCCGCGCGGTCCTGCGCAAGGCCGCGGCCAGCGCGTTCACGCTGCTGCGCAACATCGGTCCGCTGCTGCCGCTGGGCAGCCCGGGCGGGCGCGGCGCGCTCTCCGGCCCGGGCGCGCGTCCGGGCTCGATCGCGCTGATCGGTCCGAACGTCGCCGAGCCGCAGTTCCAGGGCCGGGGCAGCGCGGAGATCGGCATGGCCGCGGGCGTCACGCCGGCCGAGGGGCTGCGCGCGGCGCTCAGCGCGGCGATGGCCTCGGGCCGCGGTCCGAGCGAGGACGCCTCGCCGGCCTCGCTGCTGCGGATCGCGCAGGGCTGCCGCACCTGGACCTCGACGCCGCTGCCGGCCCCGGCCACGCTGCGCGAGCCGGAGACCGGCGAGCCCGGCACCCGGCTGGAGGTCTACACCGCCGACGGCGAGCTGCGCTACACCGGCGTGCGCCCGACCAGCGAGGTGACCTGGTGGGATCCCGATCCCCTGGTGACCGGCCCGGGCATCGGCCGGATCGTGCTGCGCTCGACCTACACCGCGTCCGGCTCCGGCCGTTACCGAGTGGCGATCGGCGGCATCGGCGAACTCGAACTCGAAGTCAAGGCATGCGGCGCGACCAGCATGGACAGCGGGGAAGCGTTTACTCTGAGCGGTGACGCTCCGCATCCGACGGACACGATGGTCTCGCATGCGGGCCCGTTCGAGTTCGGACGCGAGGTCGAGCTGACGGACGGTGAGATCCTCGAGTTCACCGCCGTCTGCGTGCCGACCGGCTATCAGCACGAGCTGGTCCGGTTCAAGGTCGGCATCGCGCCGGTCGAGACGGACGAGGTGCTGCTCGCCGAGGCGGTCGCGGCCGCCCGGGAGAGCGAGGTGGCCGTGGTCGTGGTCGGTTCGACCGGCACGACCGAGTCCGAGGGCTACGACCGCACCACGCTCGCGCTGCCGGGCCGTCAGGACGAGCTGATCGCGGCGGTCGCCGCGGCCAACCCGCGCACGGTCGTGGTGGTCAACAGCGGTATGCCGGTGCTGATGCCCTGGGCCGACCAGGTCGGCGCGATCATCCAGGCCTGGCTGCCCGGCCAGGAGTTCGGCCACGCGCTCGCCGACGTGCTGTGGGGCGAGCGGGAGCCGGGCGGACGGCTGCCGGTGACGATGCCGCGCACGGAGGCCGACCTGCCGGTCGGCAAGCTCGTGCCGGTGGACGGGGCGCTGGTCTATGACGAGGGCCTGCTGGTCGGGTACCGCGGCTACGACAAGGCCTCGATCGAGCCCCGGTTCCCGTTCGGGCACGGGCTCGGCTACACCGACTGGTCCTACGAGCGGATCGAGGTCCCGCTCGGCCAGACCCGGGCCGGCGCCGACGTGGAGATCACCGTCGCGGTGACCAACATCGGCCGTCGCGCCGGATCCCTGGTGGTCCAGGCGTATCTGTCCGGACCGGCCGGCGACGGCGAGCCCGGGCGTCCGATCCGGGTTCTGGCCGGGTTCAGCCGCGCCCACGCGGGCCCCGGCGAGACCGAGACCGTGCGGATCCACATGCCCAGCCGAGCCTTCGCGCGCTGGGACGAGACCGCGGGCGGCTGGGTCCACCCGCGCGGCAGCTACCGGATCGAGGTCGGTTCCTCGTCCCGGGATCTGCGGCTGCGCTCTGACATAGAGATCGGCTGAGCGGGGAAACACAAGCGGCACCCACGCTCCGGGGCCCGGACACACCGCGTACGGCGGGGTGGTCCGGGCCTTGGCGCGTCGTGGGCGCATCGTGGGGCGTCTGCGCGTCCCGGCCGGATCAGGCGGCCGTCAGTGCGGCCTCGACGGCTGATCCGTTGCGCTCCAGCCAGGCTTCGCGCCGGGTGATGACGTCGCCGACGCCCTCGTCCCACATCCGCCGCCAGCCGCCGCCTTCGACCTCGGCGTGATGCTTCATCAGGTGCCAGGAACGGCGGGTCCGCATGAAGGCAACCTCCACCAGCCGCAGCCGGTCCGCCTCCGACATGCCGTACGCGTCGGCCAGGATGCGGCAGCGGCGCGGTGCGTCCAGGCCGCGCAGGCCGGGGTCGAGGTCGCCCGGGTCGTTCAGCGGCGCCCACCACAGCATCGCGTTGTAGAGCTCGTCGACGCGCGCGCCCGGACGGGCGAGGTCGAAGTCGATCAGCGCGTGAGCGGTGCCGTCGCGGAAGATGAGGTTCTCCGGCGTGATATCGAGGTGCGCGATGACCTCCTCGGGCAGTTCCGGCGCCGGCGGCAGGCCCTCCGGGTGGAGCGGCGGCACGAAGGCTGCCTCGGCGGGCGCGACGAACCCGACGGTGGCGTCGTCGTAGCGACGCAGCAGCCTGCCGATGGAGGCGAGCCTGTCCTCGTCGCCGATCCAGGCCGGGTGCGGCCGTCCGGCCAGCTCGCCCTCGATGAACGTCAGCACCTCGCGTCCGGCCGCGTCGACGCCGAGGTAACGCGGCGCACCGTCGAATCCGACCGCCTCGAGGTGCTGGAGCAGGGCATGCACGAACGCGGCGTTGCGCTTCACGGGCCTGCGCACGGTGTCGCCCACGCGCACGATGCCCTCGGTGACGTCGCCGCCGAACAGCGGGATCTCAGGCTCCGATGAATCGATCATTCAGTCACCGTAGCTCAGTGTTCGGTTAAAGTACGGGTGTGACGTTCGAGGCCGTGGACCGGGTGGTCCGCATCGGCGGATCGACCCTGCTGCACTACCGGGAGACCGGCCCGGCCTCGGGGCTGCCCGTGGTGGCGCTGCACGGGCATCCGGGCTCCGCCGAGACGTGGGACGCGGTGGCGGCAGGCGTCTGCGACGCGGGCGACTACCGCTTCATCGCGGTGACGCAGCGCGGCTACGGACGCAGCAGCCGGGGCGGGCCGTACGCGCTGGACGAGTTCGCCGCGGACGTCCTCGGCTTCGTCGCCGCCCTCGATCCGGGCCGGTTCGTGCTGCTCGGACACAGCATGGGGGGAACGGTCGCGTCGCTGGCCGCGGCACAGGCGCCGACCGGCCTGCTCGGCCTCGTCCTGGAGGACGCCGTGCCTCCACGCGAGGGCGTTCATCTGCCCAAGCCCGTGCGTCCCGCGCATCCCGAATCGCTGCCTTACGACTGGCAGTTGGTGCCAGAGATCTTCGCGCAGCTCGAAGCGCCGGATCCGGCCTGGTGGGCGTCGCTGGCGAGGATCTCCGTGCCGGCGCTGGTGATCGCGGGGGGCTCGACCAGCCACGTGCCGCAAGACACGTTGGCCGACGCCGCGGCGCTGATCCCGCAGGCTCGGCTGGTGACGTTCGAGGGCGTCGGCCACTCCATCCACCGCGACGCGCCCGCACGCTTCCGCGACGAGCTGACCGGATTCCTCCAGGCCGTCACAGGGCCGGCCGCCTGATCCTCCCGCAGACGGTACCCCTACGATGCGAGCATGCCGGGGTTTCGCAGCAGCCTGGTGCGTCTTCTGCGCCAATGGGTCGTCGCCGTCACCGTGATGGTGGCCGGCTTCACCGCCTTCAGCTTCGTCTACAACCTGACGACGGAGGGCGCCGTGGCGCCGCCGTCGGGTCTGACCTACGTGCCCACGGGTGATATCGACACGCGTTACCGCGAATGGGGGACGTCCGGCTCGCCGGTGCTGCTGCTGCACGGCTTCGTCGAGTCGGCGGACAGCTGGCAGACGACGGCCGTGCTGCTCGCCCGGGACCACCGCGTCTACGCGATCGACCTCGACGGTTTCGGATACTCCTCGCGGGTCGCGCCGTACTCGACCGCGCACTTGACGACGCAGGTGATGGACTTCATCGCGGCCATGCACCTCGTGCGGCCGGTGCTGGTGGGGCACTCGAGCGGCGCGGCGGTCGCGGCGGCGGTAGCCCTGGCGGAGCCGGGGAACGTGGGCGGGGTGATGTTCCTGGACGGCGACGGTTTGCCGCTGTCCGGGACCGCGGACGGCGGGCGGGACTCGGCCGGGTTCGGCTTCGGCATCCCGCAGCCGTATCGCACGACCCTGCTCCGGCTGGTGCTGCGCTCGGACGACATGATCCGCCTCATCTACACCGAGACCTGCGGCACGCGCTGCCCGGTGCTGGACGAGGCCGGCATCGACCAGTGGCGCCGCCCGTTCCAGGTGGCCGGGGCCGAGCCGGCCGCCTTCGACGTGCTCAACGCGGGCATCCCGTCGCTGCCGGTGGCGAGCCTCGAGCGGCTGGCCGCCCTGCCCTTCCCCAAAGCGGTGGTCTACGGCGCCGACGACCCGGAGTACGCGCCGGGCTCGGCCGCGCAGACGGCCGCGCGGATCGGCGCCCCCGCGCCGACGCTCATTCCGAACGCCCGCCACCTGACCATGATCAGCGACCCGGCCGTGGTCGCGGCGTCTGTCGAGCGGCTGGCGGCCTCGGCGACAGGCTAACGACTGTCGTTAGCACTACGAAGATATACCTCGGACATACCCGTCGGCTATGATCGCGGGCATGACTACCCAGGAATCCCCCACTCCCGCCGGACGAGGCGGCCGCGAACGGGGCGGACCGGCCCACCGGGGCGAAGTGCTGCGGGTCGAGCAGCTCACCCCGCACCTGGTGCGCGTCGTCCTCGGCGGCGACGGGCTCGCCGGATTCGCCACCCGCGGGCAGACCGACCACTACGTCAAGCTGCTCTTCCCGGCGCCCGGCGTCACCTACCCGGAGCCGTTCGACGTGCGCCGGATCCGCGAGGAGGTGCCGCGCGAGCAGTGGCCGTCCACGCGCACCTACACCGTGCGCAGCTGGGACGAACAGACCCGCGAACTCGCGCTCGACTTCGTGGTGCACGGCGACGAGGGCATCGCCGGCCCGTGGGCCGTGCACGCGCGGCCCGGCGACGTGCTGCACTTCTCCGGCCCCGGCGGCGGCTACGCGCCCGACCCCGAGGCCCCCTGGCACCTGCTGGCCGGCGACGAGACCGCCCTGCCCGCCATCGCCGCGGCGCTCGAAGCGCTGCCGGCCGAGGCCCGGGGGCATGCCTTCGTCGAGGTCGTCGACGCCGCCGAGGAGCTCAAGCTCGCCGCGCCCGACGGGGTGCACGTCACCTGGCTGCACCGCGGCGACGGCGTCGTCGGCGGCAAGCTGGTCGAGGCCGTGTCCACCCTGGACTTCCCCGAGGGCGTGCCGCAGGTGTTCGTGCACGGCGAAGCCGGCTTCGTCAAGGAGCTGCGAGCGCTGCTGCGGGTCGAGCGCGGCTTCCCGCGCGAGTCGCTGTCCATCTCCGGGTACTGGCGCCTCGGCCACGACGAGGACGGCTGGCAGACCTCGAAGCGCGAGTGGAACGCCCAGGTCGAGCGCGAGCAGGAGCCTGTGGGCGAGCAAAGCTAGCGCGCCGTTCCGCCGCTCGGAGGCCGCAGCCCGTTACGATGCCGGGGGCGGTCGGCCGCCGCCCCGGAGCAGGACGGGGTCGTGAAGTGGATGCTCCGCCGGGCGTCGGAGAGCTCGACGCGGACGAGCCGGACGCCGACGAGCTGCGCGCCGCGATGACCACGTGGCTGCGCGAGCAGGGCTCGATCCGCAGTGCGAGCGTGGCGGCGGCGTTCCGGTACACGCCGCGGCACCTCTTCCTCCCGGGTGTCGGGCTGTATCAGGCCTATGCGGACTCGGTGGTGCCCACCAAGTACGACGCGCAGGGCCAGTCCATCTCGGCCGCGTCGCAGCCCACGATCGTCGCTTTGATGCTGGAGCAGCTCGACGTGCGGCGCGGCCAGAGCGTGCTCGAGATCGGCGCGGGCACCGGGTACAACGCGGCGCTGCTCGGGCGCCTGGTCGGGCGGCCCGGCAAGGTGGTCACCATGGACGTGGACCGGGACCTGGTGGAGGCGGCGGCCGCGCACCTGCTCGCGGCCGAGGCGTCCAACGTCGAGGTCGTGCTCGGCGACGGCGCGCTCGGCCTCCCCTCCCACGCGCCGTACGACCGGATCACGGTGACCGTCGGCGCGGGCGACGTCCCGCCCGGCTGGGTCGAACAGCTCGCCCCGGGCGGACGGCTGGTGGTGCCGCTGCGCCTGCGCGGCGACGTCACCTTCTCGCTCGCCCTCGACCTCGCCCCGGACGGACGGCTGTACTCGTCCTCGACCGAGGCGTGCACCTTCATGCCGTTGCGCGGCATCGCGGACGACGCCGGCCACGTGGTGGACCTGACCTTGGACAGCTCGGTCAGCGTGCACCTGCACCACGAGCACGAAGGCGAGCACGAATCGGATCCGGAGGCGCTGGGCCACGCCTTGGACCAGCCGGCGGGAGAGATCTCCACCGGCGTCCTGCTCGACTACGGCGACTCCTTCTCGCCGCTCGACCTCTACCTCACCTGCGCGCTGCCCGGCGGCCTGTGCAAGCTGACCACGTCTCCCGGCGCCGAGGCGGGGCTGTTCGGCGGCGGCATGGCCGCGGTGACCGGACGCTCGATCGCCTGCCTGACGGTGTTTCCGGGCTCCGGCGCGGAGGCGGGGCGAGCCGAGAACGGCTGGGAGGTGGGCGTGGCCGGGTTCGGGCCGGAGGGCACCAAGCTCACCGAGACCGTCGCCGCGGCCATCCAGGACTGGGACCGCGAGGTGCGCGGCGCCGCGCCCCGCTTCGTACTGGCGCAGGGCGACGCGCGCAGCGGTCTGAGCGGACGGTTCGTGATCGACAAGCGGTTCAACCGGATCGCGGTGGACTGGGGCTGAGGCTTCCCAGTCCACGGATACCGTCTCAGTCCACGGATTCGATCTTCCGCACGAACACCGTCCCGGCGACCGTGACGACGGCCACCAGCAGGTAGAGCGCCGAGTAGCCGCCGAGGTAGGTGACCACCGGCGCGGCGATCGCCGGGCCGAGCACCTGCGGGGCGGAGTTGGCGATGTTGATGATGCCGAGGTCCTTGGCCCGGTCCTGCTCGGCCGGCAGCACCTGGGTGATCAGCGCCTGGTCGACCGAGAGGTAGACGCCGTTGCCCAGGCCCAGGATCGCGGCCGCGACGAGCACGCCGGTCCAGGTGGGCCAGGCGGCCAGCAGCAGCGCGGCGACGGCCATGACGTAGCCGGCCACGACGACCGAGGGCTTGCGCTTGCCCGACCGGTCCGAGATCGCGCCGCCGATGACGACGGTGGCCAGCGTGGTGACGGTGTAGAGGACGATGACGATCAGCAGTCCGTCGGACGCGGTCTGACCGGGGAACCGGTTCTGGTACTGGACTTTGTCGCGCAGGAAGTAGAGCAGGTAGAGCGTGGCGAGGGCGTTGCCGAGTTGGACCAGGAAGCGGGTGCCCCAGGCCCAGGCGAAGTCCGGGTGCCGGCGCGGGCTGATCCGGAAGGCGCGCAACAGGGCCCTGAAATCGAAGGCGGGCCGCTCCGCGGCCGGCTGCGGCGGGTCCGGGGAACGCAGCACGATCGGCAGAGCACACAGCACGACCAGGATCCCGAGCGTCGTGTAGCCGCTCACCCGCCCGGTCACCACGACGGAGACGAGCACGACGGCGACGACCACGCCGAGGGACTGGGTCAGCCCGACCCAGCCGGAGACGACGCCGCGCTGGCGCACCGGCACCCGGTCCGGCACCAGTGCACTGATTCCCGCTTGCAGGGCATTGAGGCCGGCCTGCGCGACGCACCACAGCAGCGTCACGCCGAGGATGCCGTGCTGCCCGGAGAGCCCGGCCAGCCCGAGGCAGCCGAGCAGCGCGCCGCCGAGGATCCAGGGGCGGCGCCGGCCGAACCGGGAGCCGGTGGCGTCGGACAGGGCTCCGGCGACCGGCCCCGCCACCAGCGCGACCAGGGCGCCGAAGCCGGTGACGACGCCGAGCATGGCGGACTTGTCGTGCGGGGCGATGTCCTGGACCTGGTCCGGCAGCAGCACCTGCAGCGGCCCGAAGTAGCCGAGCCACAGGCCCAGGTTGGCCAGGGCGAGCGCGGTGGTCCAGCCGCGGCCGACGGCGCGGCCTTCGGCGGTCTCCGGCCGCCCGGCGGCGGGTATCGCGGCGGCGGGGTCGCCGTCGGCCGCGTCGCCGCCGAGGCGGCCGGAGACCGCGCTCATCAGCCGGCTGAGCCGGAGCGCTGGTCCTGGATCAGCGCGCGCAGCCAGTGGTAGGAGTCCTTGGGCGTGCGCGCGAAGGTGTCGAAGTCGACCCGGACGATGCCGAAGCGCTGCTCGAAGCCCTGGTCCCACTCGAAGTTGTCCAGCAGCGTCCAGACCACGTAGCCGAGCACGTCCACGCCGGCCTCGATCGCTTCGTGCAGGGCCCTGATGTGGCCGTCGAGGAACTCGATCCGGCCCTCGTCGTGCACGACGCCGTCCTGGTCCGGCTCGTCCAGGGTGGAGCAGCCGTTCTCGGTGATCAGGACCGGCGGCAGCGCGGCTCCGTAGCGCTGCTTGAGGGTGACCAGGATCTCGGTCAGCCCCTCGGGCACGATCGGCCAGCCGAACGCGGTCACCGGCGCGCCCTCGACCCCGCGCAGCTCGAACGGCAGGCCGAGGGAGAGCGGGGAGGTGGAGGCGGCCAGCGGGTCGAGCCCGGCGGCGGTGGTCGGGTTGTAGTAGTTGACCCCGAGCACGTCCGGACGCCCGGACGAGATGATCTTCAGATCGCCTTCGTGCACGTACTCCGGGGCGTCCTCGAACCCGAAGACGGACAGGTCGGCGTACTCGCCGAGCAGCAGCGGGTCGGTCAGCACCCGGTTGTGCAGCGTGTCGTAGGCGTGCGCGGCGGCGATGTCGGCCGGGGCCGAGCTCGCGGCGCGCACCGGGGTGTAGTTGTGGGCGAGGCCCACCTTCAGTCCCCGGGCGCGCAGCTCGGCGGCGGCCAGGCCGTGCGCGAGCAGCTGGTGGTGGGCGCCGGGCAGCGCCTCGAAGCCGAGGGTGCGGCCGGGCGCGTGGGTGCCGAGCGCGTAGCCGAGGGCAAGGTGGATGAACGGCTCGTTGAGCGTGTGCACGGTCTCGACCCGGCCGGCGAAGAACTCGGCCATGAGCGCGGCGTACTCGGCGAAGCGGTACGCGGTCTCCCGGTTGAGCCAGCCGCCCTGGTCCTCGAGCGCCTGCGGCAGGTCCCAGTGGTAGAGCGTCGGCACGGCGGTGATCCCGCGGCTGCTCAGGGCCTCGAGCAGGCGGTCGTAGTAGTCCAGGCCCGCCTCGAGCGCGGGGCCGGTGCCCTCGGGCTGGATCCGGGGCCAGGCCACCGAGAACCGGTAGAGGTCCGCGCCGAGCTCGGCGGCGAGCTCCGCGTCCTCGGCGTAGCGGTGGTAGCTGTCGCAGGCCTCGTCACCGGTGCTCGCGTCCGCGATGGTGCCCGGGGTGTGGGCGAAGCGGTCCCAGACCGACTCGCCGCGTCCGCCCTCGTGCACGCCTCCTTCGACCTGGTAGCAGGAGGTGCCGGCGCCCCAGAGGAATCCTTCCGGGAAGCGCGGCAGCGGGCGGGCGGGGGTGTGCGTCATCGGATCGGGCTCCGTTTCTTGAATCTGTGTTCATGTTAGGGCGCGGGGGCTGGCCTCACCAGAGTCGGCGGTGCGCCCTTTCCAGGCGCCGCCCCGGCCGCGGCGGTGCCGGCGGGCCGAGTCCACGGTCATCGCGCCGTACAGGGCCATCACGGTGGGCAGCAGGAGGGCGCGCCAGGCGGCGAGGCGGTAGAGCCGGAGGACCGGCAGATAGCTGAGGGTCAGCAGCGCCCAGGCGAGAAGCGCGGGCACGGCCGCGGTCCAGGCGCCGGCGGCCGCGCCCGCCACGCCGACCAACGGCGGCACCCCGTAGGTCAGGGCGAGGCCGAGGACGGTACCGGCCAGAAGCCAGGGGTTGCACCGCAGTTGGGTGTAGGCGCTGCGCGCGATCATATCCCAGAGGTCTGCCATGCGCGGGTAAGGACGCAGGCTGCGCACGCTCCGGGTGACGCCGAGCCAGGTGCGGCCGCCTGTAACTTTCAGCAGCCGGCCGAGGGCGACGTCGTCGATCCGGGCGGAGGCGATCGGGGCCAGCCCGCCCGCCTGCTCCAGCCGCGATCGGCGCACCAGCATGCACCCGCCGGCCGCGCCCGCGGTGCGGCTGCGGGCGCTGCGGATCCAGGCGGGCGGATAGAGCTGGAAGAAGCTGTAGACGAAGGCCGGGACGATGTGGCGTTCCGCGGCCGACTTGGTGCTCAGCCGGGCCATCAGCGAGACGAGGTCCCAGCCGCCGGCCCGGGCGTGGGCGACGAGGCGGCGCACGCTGTCCGGCGGATGGCCGATGTCGGCGTCGGTGAAGAGCACGTACTCGCTCGGGCCGCAGGCGCGCAGCGCGCGGTCCATCGCCGCGACCTTCCCGGCCCAGCCCGGCGGCGGGCCGTCCCCGCGCAGCACCTCGAGGGTGATCCGCTCCGCGCCCTCGGCCAGCCGGCGGGCCAGCTCGCCGGTCCCGTCCGAGCTCGCGTCGTCCACCAGGACGATCTCGAGCCGGCCCGGATAGTCCTGGGCCAGCAGCGTCGGAAGCGTCTCCGGCAGGATCTCCGCCTCGTCCCGGGCCGGCACGACCACGACGACGGCGGGCCACTCCTCGTCGGCGCCGGGCGTCGGCGCGGACGAAACCGGCACCGGTGGAAGGCTGATGTCCATCCGCCAGAACCCGCCTCGGAACGCCACCAGGCTGACCCAGATGGCGAGCGAGATCCAGGCCGGCACCGCGAGTACGTCGAAGACTGTGGTCACAGGCATCAGCCTGCCATGGCTCGTACGCCTACTCGGTGCCGTGCGACTGCGCCGTTCGGGCGTAGTGCGCGAGCAGTCGCCGGATCTCCGCGCCGTCCTCGTCGAGCCGAGGTGGTGCGGAGCGGTAGGTTGCCGGCGTCTCGCTGAACGCGATCGGGTGCGCGACCTGGCGCAGCGGACCGTCCCGGCGCGGGTCTTCGACCTCTGCCACCGCGCCGAGCCCGAGCCGCTCGGCGAGCGCGAAGGCCTCGGCGAGGTCGTTGATCGGTCCGCAGGGGACGGCGGCCGCGCTCAGCGCCGTGAACCAGGCGTCGGCGTCGCGGGCGGAGAGCAGCCGGTTGAGTTCGGCCGCGAGCTCGTCCCGGTGCGCGACCCGCTCGCGGTTGCCGCCGAAGCGCGGATCGGCGGCCAGTTCCGCCGCGCCGAGGGCCGCGCACAGCCGCTCGAACTGCCGGTCGTTCCCGGCGGCGATGACGATCGGCCGATCGGCCGCCTGGTAGACCTCGTACGGCGCGATGCTCGGGTGCGCGTTGCCGAGCGCGCGCGGCACTACGCCGGCGGCGAGGTAGCCGGACGAGTGGTTGGAGAGCCCTGACAGCAGGGACGTCAGCAGCGAGACCTCGACCCGCTGTCCCGGACCGCCCTGCTCGCGGTGCCGCAGCGCGGCCATGATGCCGAACGCCGCGTGCAGGCCGGTGACGACGTCGACGAGCGCGACGCCGACCTTCGTCCCACTCCCGCCGGTCTCGCCGGTGACGCTCATCAGACCACCGACGGCCTGCACGATCAGGTCGTAGCCGGGCAGGCCGGCGCCCTCGTCCGCGCCGAAGCCGGTGATCGAGCAGTAGACGACGCCCGGATTCAGCTCCCTGACCTGCTCGTAGCCGAGCCCGTGGCGGTCCATGGTGCCGGGCAGGAAGTTCTCCACCACCACGTCCGCGCGCCGCACCAGCTCCCGCGCCAGAGCCGCGTCCTCGGCGGTGGTGAAGTCGAGCGCGACGGACTGCTTGTTGCGGTTGACGCCGAGGAAGTAGGTGGCGGTGGAGTCGGCGAAGGGCGGCCCCCAGGCGCGGGTGTCGTCACCGATCCCCGGCCGCTCCACCTTGACCACCTGCGCGCCGAGGTCGGCGAGCAGCATGGTGGCGTACGGCCCGGCCAGGACCCGGCTGAAGTCGGCGATCAGCACACCGTCGAGCGGTTTCATGGTCGGGCCATGCTACCCGGGTGCCGTACGTCTGCGAAGGTGACGAGGGTGCCGAGAGTGTCTCCGGTGTCTCCGGATCAGCCCTGCGGGCGCAGGCCGTCGAACAGGACACTGAGATAGGCGTGGGTGAGCTCGGCGGAGAGCGGCCCGCTGCGGGCGATGGCGAAGGCGGTCTCGCCGATGAGCTGCATGACGGCGTCCCCGTCGAGATCGGTGCGGATCTCGCCGTCGCGGCGGGCGCCTTCGATCATGCCGTGGGTGGCGGCGACGAGTTCGGCGCGCAGGGC
Organism: Actinospica robiniae DSM 44927; assembly: GCF_000504285.1. Classification (NCBI taxonomy): domain Bacteria; kingdom Bacillati; phylum Actinomycetota; class Actinomycetes; order Catenulisporales; family Actinospicaceae; genus Actinospica; species Actinospica robiniae. Next base: position 8,220,136 of record NZ_KI632511.1, read on the forward strand.
GGTGGTCGCGGGCTGGTTCAGCTCGCCGAGGTGGTCGCCGATGGGGTGGTAGGACGCCTGGAACGCCATCAGCTCGCCGAGGAACGCGCGCAGCGCGGCGTACGGGGTGGTCGCGGCGAGCAGGTCGCGGGCTCGGCTGACGACCGGTTCGAGCAGGCGGGAGACGGCGGCGTCGACGAGGGCGTCCTTGCCGCCGAAGGCGCGCACGACGGTGCCGGCGCCCACGCCCGCCTTCTTGGCGACGGCGTCGACGGTGAGCGGCGCGCCGGGGGTCGCCAGCAAGGACACCGCCGCGTCCAGGACGAGGGCGCGGTTGCGCACGGCGTCGGCACGGGCGCCGGCTGCGGGCGTTGACAAATGGAACGCTCCTTCCAGATAATCAAATGGAACCTTCATTCCAGTTGATTCTAGCGCGAGGAGCCCTCCATGACCGCCCCGCCCCGGATCCTCATCTCCGGCGCGAGCATCGCCGGCCTGACCCTGGCGCACTGGCTCGCCCGCCACGGACTCCAGCCCCTCGTCGTCGAACGCGCCACGGCCCCGCGAGTCGGCGGCAACGGCGTGGACCTGCGCGGTCATGCCCGGGAGGTGGCGCAGCGGATGGGCATCTGGGCCCAGGTGTCCGCGCAGGCGGCGGACGTGCGCAGCGTCAAATTCGTCGACGCCGCCGACCGCGCCGTAGCCCGCCTGCGCATCCACGATCCCGGCGCGATCGAAGTCATGCGCGGGGATCTGGTGGCGCTGCTACGTGAGAAGACCGACGTCGAGATCCTCCACGGCGACAGCATCCGGGAGTTGGAGCAGGACGAGGCGGGCGTGGACGTGAGCTTCGAGAACGCCGCGCCCCGCCGCTTCGATCTGGTCGTGGGAGCCGACGGCATGCACTCGCGGGTCCGGCGTCTGGCCTTCGGGCCGGAGTCCGAGTTCATCCGGCATAAGGACCATTACTTCGCTTTCGCCGACGCCGACGCGGCCCTCGGTGAGGACCGCTGCGTCACCATGTTCAACATGCCCAGCCGGATGGCCGGCATCTACCGTTCGGGAAACCACGCCCAGGCCAAGACGTACTTCGCCTTCCGGTCGCCGCCGCTGGACTACGACCGTCGGGACGTGCCCGCGCACAAGCGGCTGGTGCGCGAAGCCTTCGGACCGCAGCCGCCCTGGCATATCAGCCGTCTGCTGGACGGCGCGCTGGCCGACCCGGAGTTCTACTTCGACGCCGCGGCGCAGGTGCACATGACGTCCTGGTCGAAGGGCCGCGTCGTCCTGGTCGGCGATGCCGCGTGGTGCGTGTCTCCGGCCGCCGGCGCGGGCGCGGAACTGGCGATGGTCGGCGCCTACCGCCTCGCCGGAGAGCTGGCCCAGGCCGAAGGCCGGCACGAGCGGGCCTTCGCCGGGTACGAATCCGCGCACCGGCCGCTCGTCAAGGCCCGGCGGCAGATCGGGCCCAACCTGCGGCTCATGGTCCCGCGCACCCGGGCCGGCCAGAGCGCCCGCAACACGCTGAGCCGACTTCGTATCCTGACACTCGCGGAGGCCGCCGGACGGCGCATGACCCCCGCCGGCGCCGACCCGCTGCCGGTGTACGGAGGCGCGGTCTGACGAAAAACCCACGTGCTCGTGCGCAGCGGGCCCGCCTAGAATCCGCCGCATGGATCTGCGCATCGTGACCACTGCCGAGCGGCCCGACCTGAAATCCTCGTTCGCGAATGCGGAGACCACTGATCCGTGGCCCGCGTTCATGAACGAGGACCCGATATCCCTGCTGTATTACAGCGACAACCGGGTGGCGAACCCGGAGTTCGGCCTGATCGCCTACGACGCCGCGGACCCGGACCAGGCCATCGCCCGCGCGTACTGCGTGCCCTTCGCCTGGGACGGCGATCCGGCGCTCGGCGACCTGCCGATCGACGGGTGGGACGGGGTGATCTGGCGCGGGGCGCGCGACCGGCAGGTGGGTAAGAAGCCGAACATGGTCTCGGCGCTGGAGATCACGATTCCCAAGAACCTGCAGGGCACCGGACTGTCCGCGAAGCTGCTGGCGGCGATGCGGGACAACGTCGCGCGGCTCGGGTTCGAGCATCTCATCGCCCCGGTGCGGCCGAACCGCAAGCACCTGGTCCCGGACCTTCCCATCGACGAGTACGCGGCGCTGGTCCGCGACGACGGACTGCCGCAGGACCCGTGGCTGCGCGTCCACGTCCGCGCCGGCGGCAGAATCGTCGGCGTCTGCAAGCGCGCGATGGTCATCCCCGGCACCCTGGCCGAGTGGCGCACCTGGACCGGCCTGCCGTTCGACCAGTCCGGGCCGGTCGTCGTGCCGGAGGCGCTCGTGCCGGTCCAGTGCAGCGTCGAGCACGACTATGCGGTCTACATCGAGCCGGCAGTGTGGGTGCACCACAAGATCTGAGCCGGCTCTCGCCGAGGACGGGCCTCAGCCGGACACCAGCTCCAGGTCCGCGCTGATCCTGGCCGCGGCCGCGCGGAGCACGGGCAGGACGTCGGCGCGGGCTTCGTCGGCGCTGGTGCGGGCGGCGTGGAGGGAGACGTTGACCGCCGCCACGGCGCGGCCGGCCGGGTCGCGCACGGGGACGGCGATGGAACGCAGGCCTTCTTCGAGCTCTTGGTCCACCAGCGCGCACCCCTCGTCGGCGACGGCCGCGAGCATGCGGGCGAGCGCGGCCGGATCGGTGACGGTGTGGCTCGTCAGGGCTTTGAGTTCGGCCCGAGCCAGTCGCCGGGACCGCTCCGGCTCGGGCAGGTCGGCCAGCAGCACGCGGCCCATCGAGGTCGCGTAGGCGGGGAAGCGGGTGCCGATCATGATGTCCACGCTCATGATCCGCCCCGCCGCGGCTCGGGCGACGTAGCGGATGTCATCGCCGTCGAGCACGGCCATCGAGGCCGACTCGTGCACGGCCGCGACGACTTCGGCCAGGTGCGGCTGCGCGAGTTCGCCGAGCGAGAGCTGGGAGAGCCGGGGGTATCCGAGTTCGAGGATGCGCGGCAGAACCCTGAAACGATTGCCGTCCGTGGTGACGTAGCCCTGGCGGGCCGAGGTGAGCAGGGCGCGGCGGGCGGTGGCCCGGGGCAGGCCGGTCGAGGCGGCGGCCTCGGACAGCGTCATCCCGGCCGGGCCGCCCGCGCCCAACGCCGACAGCACACTGATTCCGCGGGCCAGCGACTGGAGATAGCCGGGGCCGTGCTGCTCCTTCGCGGCGGCGGTCGGATCGATCGGTTCCGCTGGGGCGTCGACGACGGCGGCGTCGACGGCGTTGGCAGCATCGGCAACGTCGACGGCAGCCGCGTCAGCGGGCACGCCGTGCTCGGCCAGCGTCCGGGTCATCCGAGCGGCGCAGTCCAGCATGTCCGGCAGCACCGACTCGGCCAGCGACGCCACCGTCTGCCGGCTGGTGTGGCTGACCACGCTCAGCGCGCACACCAGCGCGCCCGCGGGGTCGCGGACCGGGACCGCGAGGGCGATCAGGCCCTGCTCGATCAGCTGGTCGTCGGCGACCCAGCCGTCCCGCCGCGCCCGCTCGACCCGCTCGCGGAACTCGCCCTCCACCGCGTCGATCGCAGCCACCGCGCCGATCGCGGCCGGCTCGGCGGCCCGGCCGGGGCGGGGCAGCGCCGGGAACCCGTCGCCGGCCGGATCCGCGGCCAGCCGGGCGTGCCAGGCCTCGAAGTCGGCCGCGGTCCAGTCGCGGGCGAACAGCGCGCCGGGGGCGCAGCGCTCGGCCGGCAGGGCGTCGCCGACCCGGAACGAGATCGACAGGGCCCTGCGACGCTTGACCTGGACGATGAAGCGCGCCGCGTCCCGGTCGGGCACGGCGAGGGAGACGGACTCGTCGAGGCGGGCCGCGAGCTCGCGCGCGAGCGGGCCGAGGGCCTCGGGCAGGCCGCTGCCGCGCAGATAAGCGTTGCCCAGCCGGGCGGCCGGGGGAGCGAGCACCAGGTCGCGGCCGTCGCCCTCGGCGCGCAGGCAGTCGAGCTCGAGGAGGGTGGCGGCCACCCGGTCCACGGTCGAGCGGGCCAGCCCGGTGGCCCGGGTCAGCTCGCTGGCGCGCAGCCGCCCGCCGGGCGCGTCGGCCAGGACGCGCAGCACTGCGAAGCCGCGTTCGAGCGGCCCCACGCTCTCGTCGGGGTGCGGCAGCGGCGCTTCGGCCGGCTCCGGGCCGCGCGCTGTCGTCTCCGTCACACCCACCCTTTCCACTCCTGACCTCTCTCGCACTCTAACCGCCCGGGCCCGCGGATTCGCCGCAGCGCGGCGTTGACAAGCGCGGGCGCGCGAAGCAGACTCGGCCCACAGAGTAGTGAATTTTAGTTCATCAGACGAACGGGCTCACGAACATGGACAAGACGGTGGCCACCGCGGCCGAGGCCGTGGCCGGCATCGGGGACGGCTCCTCGCTCGCGGTCGGCGGCTTCGGGCTCAGCGGGGTGCCGAACGTGCTGATCGCCGCGCTCTACGAGCAGGGCGCGCGCGAGCTCAGCGTGGTCTCCAACAACTGCGGGGTGGACGGCGGCGGCCTCGGCATCCTGCTCGCGGCCGGCCGGATCACCCGGGTCACCGGCAGCTACGTGGGCGAGAACAAGGAGTTCGCCCGCCGCTACCTGTCCGGCGAGCTCGAACTCGAGCTGACCCCGCAGGGCACGCTGGCCGAGCGGCTAAGGGCCGGCGGCGCCGGCATCCCGGCCTTCTTTACCCCGGCCGGCGTGGGCACCCAGGTGGCCGAGGGCGGACTGCCCTGGCGCTACGCGCCCGACGGCACGGTCGCCGTGGCCTCCCCGGCCAAGGAGGTGCGCGAGTTCGACGGCGTGGAGTACGTGCTCGAACGCGGCATCCGCACCGACTACGCGCTGGTGCGCGCCTGGAAGGGCGACCGGCACGGCAACCTCGTCTTCCGCCGCGCCTCGCGCAACTTCAACCCGCTGGCCGCGATGGCCGGGCGGACGACCATCGCAGAGGTCGAGCATCTAGTCGAGCCGGGCGAGCTCGAGCCGGACTCCGTGCACCTGCCCGGCGTGTTCGTCCGGCGGGTGCTGCCGCTGAGCCCGGAGCAGGCCGCCGACAAGGGAATCGAGAAGCGCACGGTGAGCGTGCGCGAGGCCGGAGAGGCAGCCCTCTGATGTCCTGGACCCGCGAGCAGATGGCCGCGCGTGCGGCCGCCGAGCTGACCGACGGTTCTTATGTCAACCTCGGTATCGGTCTGCCGACCCTGATTCCCAACCAGCTGCCGCCGGACGTGGACCTGGTGCTGCAGTCCGAGAACGGCATCCTCGGCGTCGGGCCGTACCCGTACCCGGAGGAGCTCGACCCGGACCTGATCAACGCCGGCAAGGAGACGGTCACGGTCCGCCCGGGCGCGGCCTTCTTCGACTCCTCGCTCTCCTTCGGCATGATCCGCGGCGGCCACGTGGACGCCGCCGTGCTCGGCGCCATGCAGGTCTCGGCCCGCGGCGACCTGGCCAACTGGGCCGTGCCGGGCAAGATGATCAAGGGCATGGGCGGCGCGATGGACCTGGTCCACGGCGCCCGCCGGGTGATCGTGCTGATGGAGCACCGGGCCAAGGACGGCGGCTCCAAGATCGTGCCGGAGTGCACCCTGCCGCTGACCGGGCGCCGCTGCGTGCACCGGATCATCACCGACCTCGGCGTGCTCGACGTCACCGCGGACGGGCTGCGCCTGGTCGAGACCGCGCCCGGGGTCAGCCCGGCCGAGCTGCGCGCGGCCACGGCCGCGCCGATTCTGGATGTGTGAGGCAGACGATGACGTCTCAGCAGGAGATCGACGAGCAGATCGCCGCGTACGCCGACGTGCGGCGGCCCGGCGGCCATCCCGCCCGCGACTACCCGCCCTACCGCAGCAGCGGGCTGCGCCACCCGCGCCAGCGGCTGATCGTGGTCGAGGACCCGGAGGCGGTGGAGCTGCACACGCCCGTGTTCGGCAACGGCGACGTCACCGCGCTCGACGCGGACCTGACCCGCCGGCACAGCGGGGAGCCGCTGGGCGAGCGGATCACCGTCACCGGCCGGGTCACCGACCGGGCCGGGCGGCCGGTGCGCAACCAGCTGGTGGAGATCTGGCAGGCCAACGCGGCCGGCCGGTACGTGCACCGGCAGGAGCAGCACCCCGCGCCGCTCGACCCCAACTTCACCGGGGCCGGGCGGGCGCTGACCGACGCGGACGGGAACTACCGCTTCACCACGATCAAGCCCGGGCCGTACCCGTGGGGCAACCACGTCAACGCCTGGCGTCCGGCGCACATCCACTTCTCGGTCTTCGGCACCGCGTTCACCCAGCGGCTCGTGACCCAGATGTACTTCCCGGGCGACCCGCTGTTCGGGTACGACCCGATCTTCCAGTCCGTCACCGACCCGGCCGCGCAGCAGCGGCTGATCGCGGTGTACGACCACGGCCTGTCCGTGCCGGACTTCTCCCTCGGCTTCCGCTTCGACCTCGTGCTCGACGGCCCGAGCGCCACCTACTTCGAGGAGGACCACCAGTGAGCGAGCTTGCGAGCGACCCGATAAGCACAGTGCGCACGCGAGTGGGCCTAGCGAGCGCCAGCGAGGTGGCCTCATGAGCGAGCTTGCGAGCGAACCGATAAGCACAGTGCGCACGCGAGTGGGCCTAGCGAGCGCCAGCGAGGTGGCCTCATGAGCGAGCTTGCGAGCGAACCGATAAGCACAGTGCGCACGCGAGTGGGCCTAGCGAGCGCCAGCGAGGTGGCCTCATGAGCGAGCTGCTCGAACCGACTCCCTCGCAGACGGTCGGCCCCTTCTTCGGCTACGGCCTGCCGTTCCCGGGCGGCGGCGACGTGGCCCCGGCCGGCCACCCGGACGCGATCACCGTGCACGGCTTCGTCCACGACGGCGAGGGCCTGGCGATCCCGGACGCCGTTATGGACTTCTGGCAGGCCGCGCCCGACGGCTCGCGCACCGGATCGCCTGGCTCGCTGCGGGTGGACACGTCCGACGGGCGCCTGCTCGGCCGGGACGGGGTGCGCTTCACCGGGTTCGGCCGGGTCGGCACCGACGGCGACGGGCACTGGGCGCTGCGCACCTTCGCGCCCGCGCCGGACGCTCCGTACATCGGGGTGTGCGTGTTCGCGCGCGGCCTGCTGCACCACCTGTTCACCCGGATCTACTTCCCGGGCGCGGCTGATGACGCCCTGCTGGCCGGGCTGAGTCCGGAGCGCCGGGCCACGCTCATGGCGCGGCCGGAGTCCGACCGCGTCTTCCGCTTCGACGTGCGGCTGCAGGGCGACGAAGCCCAAGAGACGGTGTTCCTTGACTTCGTCTGAGCGCGGCGCGTCCGATCTCGACCTCGGCCTGCTCTCCCCGGGACGTCCGGGCGGGCGGGTCGAGGCCGAGACCGGCGACGGCGCTTTTCTCCAGGCCCTGCTCGACGCCGAGGCCGCGCTCACGCGCGCGCAGGCGCGGCTGGGCTTGGCGCCTGAGGCTGCGGCCGTGGCGGTCACCGCCGCCGCGCGCCTCGGGAACTTCGATTCCCGCGCGATCGCGCTCGCCGGGAGCGCCGGCGGCAACCCGGTCATCCCACTGGTCGGCGAGCTGCGCTGGGCAGTCGGCAGCGAGTACGCCGGATCCGTGCACCACGGCGCGACCAGCCAGGACATCATGGACACGGCGACGATGCTGGTGGCCAGCCGGGTCAGGTCCCTGATTTTGGCGGAGCTCGAGCGTATCGCCGGCGCGCTCGGCACGCTGGCCGCCGCGCATCGGGCCACGCCCATGGCCGGGCGCACACTGACGCAACACGCGGTGCCCACGACTTTCGGGCTCAAGGCTGCCGGCTGGCGCGCCCTCGCACTGGACGCACACGATCGTCTCAGTGGCCTGAGTCTGCCCGCGCAGCTCGGCGGTGCGGCCGGGACCCTGGCCGCGTTCACGACTACGGCACAGAGCACTGACGCTGTATTCGAGCTCGTCGAAGGCTACGCCGAAGAGAACGGTTTGGACACGCCGACGTTGCCGTGGCACGTGCTGCGCACTCCGATCGCCGAACTCGGGGGCGCCTTGGCGCTGGCGGCCGGAGCGCTCGGGAAGTTCGCGGCGGATGTCCTCGTGCTGAGCCGGACCGAAATCGCCGAGGTGCGCCAGACGGACGGCGCGGGCGGCTCTTCGGCCATGCCGCACAAGGCGAATCCGGTCGATGCTGCCTTGATCGCGGCCGTGGCGCGGCAGGTGCCCGCGCTCGCCGGCGTGTTGTACGGCTCGATGGTCGCCGAAGACGAACGCCCGGCCGGCGCGTGGCACGCGGAATGGCTGCCGTTGCGCGAGGCGTTGCGGCTCGTCGGCACTGCGGCCTCGCTGGCCGCCCACCTGGCTGAGACGCTCGAACCCAGGCCGGAGCGCATGGCGGAGAACCTGGAGGCGACCCGGGGCCTGATCGTCTCGGAACGGCTGGTCGGCGTGTTCGACCGGGCCACGCTCACCGAGGCCGCGCGAGCCGCCGGCGAACGGGAGATCCCGCTCGCCCAGGCGCTCGGCGAGCGCCCGGAGATCAGGAGCCTGATCGAGGCGGGCTCGCTCTCCGCCGAGCGGCTCGACGAACTGACCGACCCGGCCGGGTATCGCGGCGTGGCCGCCGAGCTCACCGATCGCGCCCTGGCCCGTACCCCGGTCCGACCGGTTGTGAGGAGAGGCGAAAACGATGTCTGATTCGCTCACCGGAGCCCGCGTCCTGCACCACGTGCTCGACGGTCCGGCCGTCCCGGCCTCGGCCGGTGCCGACGCACCGGTTCCGCTGCTGCTCGGCCCTTCGATCGGCACCACCACCGCGCTCTGGGCCCAGGTCGTGCCCGCGCTCGCCCGCGACCGGCGCGTCGTGCGCTGGGATCTGCCCGGACACGGCCGCAGCAGCAGGGATCTGATCCCGGCGAGCATCGCGGACCTCGGCCAGTTGGTCGTCGAGCTCGCCGACAGTCTCGGCATCGAGCGGTTCGACTACGCCGGGGACTCGCTCGGCGGCGCCGTCGGCACCTGGCTTGCCGCGCACCACCCCGACCGCGTGCACGCACTCGCCGTGCTGTGCTCCTCCGCGCACTTCGGAGACCCGGCCAACTGGCGCGCGCGGGCTGAGAGGGTGCGCGCCGGCCGCCGCGACGCGATGGCCGAACTCGCCGACAGTGCCCGGGATCGCTGGTTCCCGGCCGACGCCCCGATCCGCGGCTCTGAGATCGCCCGCGACCTCATCGCCGCGCACGCCGAGGTCGATCCGCTCGCTTACGCAGGCTGCTGCGACGTCATCGCAGGGCTCGATCTGACCGGCGAGCTGTCCCGGATCGCCGCACCGACGCTCGTGATCGGGGGCAGGCTCGACCCGGCCACGCCGCCCGCGCACGCCCGGGAACTGGCCGACGGCATCAAGAACAGCACCCTGCTAGAACTCGCCGGCGTCGGCCACCTCGCCCCGGTCGAAGCGCCCGAGCGAGTAGCCGCCGCGCTGGCCGAGCACGTCACCGCGACCACGTCTGACGACGCCCGCCGCCACGCGGCCGGCATGAAGGTGCGCCGAGCCGTCCTGGGCGACGCGCACGTGGACCGGGCCGTCGCGAACACCACCGCGTTCACCGCGCCGTTCCAGGACCTGATCACTCGCTACGCCTGGGGCGAGATCTGGACCCGGCCCGGCCTCGATCGGCGCACTCGCAGCTGCATCACGCTGACCGCGCTCGTCGCGCACGGCCACCTGGACGAGCTCGCGATGCACGTACGTGCCGCGCGTAACAATGGCCTGACGCCCGATGAGATCGGCGAAGTCCTGTTGCAGAGCGCCGTCTACTGCGGCGTGCCCGCCGCGAACTCCGCCTTCGCCGTCGCGCGGCGAGTGCTTGAAGCCCAAGACGAACAGTGAGCAGTGCCCCGATGAGTGAGACCACGAACATACCCGCGACGACGACCGTCGGGATCGTCGGCGCCGGACCGGCCGGCCTGCTGCTGGCCCGACTGCTGCACCAGGCCGGAGTGGACTGCGTCGTGCTGGAAGCGCGCGACCGCGCCTACGTGGAACAGCGCCAGCGCGCCGGAGTGCTCGAACAGTCCACCGTGGACGTGTTGCGGGCCACCGGCGCGGCGGCCCGGCTTGAGCGCGAGAGCATCGTGCACGACGGCATCGAGCTCAGCTGGAACCGGCGCCGCCACCGCATCGACTTCCCGGAGCTCACCGGCGGCAGCCGGGTGTGGGTCTACGCGCAGACCGAGGTCGTCAAGGATCTGATAGCCCTGCAGCTCGTCGACGGCGCGCCGCTGCTGTTCGAGGCCCAAGCCACCGCCGTCACCGGCGCGGACACCGACCGGCCGGTCATCCACTACACCCACGAGGGCGTCGCGCGGACGCTGTCCTGCGACTACGTGGTCGGCTGCGACGGCTACCACGGCGTGACCCGCAACGCGATACCCGCGGACGAGCTCACCACGTATGAGCGCGTATATCCGTACTCGTGGTTCGGCATCCTCGCCGATGTCGCTCCGTCCAACGACGAACTCGTCTATGCCCACTCGCCGCGCGGTTTCGCCTTGCTGAGTATGCGTTCGCACACCGTCAGCCGGCTCTATCTGCAGGTGCCCAACGGCACCGACCCGCACGTCTGGAGCGACGAGCGGATCTGGGACGAGCTCGACGCGCGCTTCGCGGTCGACGGCGACTGGAAGCTCGCGCGCGGCCCGATCACGCAGCGCGCCGTGCTGCCGCTGCGCAGCAGCGTCACCGAGCCGATGCGCTGGGGACGGATCTTCCTCGCCGGCGACGCCGCCCACATCGTCCCGCCCACCGGCGCCAAGGGGCTCAACCTCGCGGCCGCGGACGTCACCGTCCTGGCACGGGCCTTCGAGCAGTGGCAGCGCACCGGCGCGAGCGCCGGCCTGGATGACTACTCCCGGCACTGCCTGGAGCGGGTGTGGCGAGCAGAGCAGTTCTCTTACTTCATGACCACCACGCTGCACACCGCGCCCGAGCAGAATCCCTTCGACACGCGCCTGCAGATCTCACAGCTCGACCGGATCTCAGCCTCCCCATACGCCGCCGCCGAACTCGCGTTGAACTACGTGGGAACAGCGCTCTAGCACCACTGCGCACGAGCGCGCGAGGCCCTATCGTGAGGGGGCATGGCGGGTCCGCAGGACATGCCCGGAGCGGACGGCCTTCCGCCCGGGCTGGCGGTATACATGTCAGGCCACTTCGATCGAGGGCGACTGGCTTTCCAGCGCACCCTCGCCTCCCTGGCCGAGCGCGGCTGGCTGGAGATCACCCCTGGTGACGCGGCCACTTCCACCGCCCGGCTGCTGCCGGCGCCGGGGGCGCAGGCGCTGCCGCGTTCGGAGGCGCTGGTGCTCGAACGGGTGCGCGCGTGCAGCCGGGCGATGCCGACGGTGCCGCTCTCGGTCATCACCGACTTCGAGGCCGAAGACCGGCAGAAGTGGATGCGCCGGTTCACCGACGCGCTCGCCGCCGAGGCGGTGGCCGCCGGGCTCACGCATCGCCGGGTTCATCGGGCCCTGCGATACCCGCTGACCCTGCTCGCCACGGCCGTCGGCGCCGGACTCGGCGCGCTGGCGGACGGCCGCAGCCGAGCGGGCGGGGCGGAGGGCACGGCGGTCCTCGCCTTCGCCTTCGGGCTCGTCGTGGCCTCGATCCTGACCTCTGCGCGCCCGACCGATTACGGCAAGCGGATCGCGAGCTGGGCCCGTACGCAGGAGAGGTCGCAGCCTTCGAGCATCGCTCCGCGCCCGGCCGCCTCGCCGGCCGTCCTGGTGGAGAAGGACGGCCGGCCGCTGCCGGCGAACCGGGCCTGGTCCTCGTTCACCGGGACCTGGCGGGTGGTCTGGATCGGGCCGCTCACCCGGCCCGCGCGCGGCCGGCCGGCGAAACTGGCCGTGTCGTTCTTCGGGACCGCGATGATCTCGGTCCCGATCGCACTGGTGGGAACGGCCAAGTACGACGACGCGCGCGGCACCGCCATCGCCGTCGCACCGGCGGCGCTGTTCGTGTTGTCCACCGCGCTGTTCTGGCTGCCCGCCTATGTCAAGCGTCTGCCACACCCGCGCCGGGTCGTCTACCGCGGCCAGGTCGTCAAGAAGTGGACGCAGAGCGACGACCTCGACGACGACGCGACGCTCTACTGCTGCAGCGTGGACGGCGGCGGCGAGGAGGCGGCCACCTATACGGTCAAGCGCGACGCCTACAAGGCGCTCGGCGTCGGCGACGTCGTCGAGGTCAGATACAGTCCGCGGTGGCAGATCCTGCGCCGGATCAGGCGGGTTGCTTGACGGACCCGGACTTGAGGAACAGCAGACCCGCGTCGGTGGCGGTGAACCCGCAGCCGTCCAGGTAGAACTCGCGCAGGTGCGGCTCGAAGTCGACGTGCAGCCACTCGCACTTGGCATCCCGGGCGTGCTGGGCCGCGAGCGCCACCAGCCGGGCGCCCACGCCGCGGCGCTGCTCCGACTCGGCGACCACGGTGTCGAGGATGAACGCGTGTCCGGCCCCGTCCCAGGCGACGTTGACGAAGCCGACCAGCTGAGCCTCCCGGTACGCGCAGACCCAGCCGAGGCTGTGCCGGCTCACCTGGCCGAACCAGTCGTAGTCCACCGGATCGTGGCCGAAGCCCTCGCCGTGCAGGGCTTCCACATCGGCGCTCTCGAACTCGCCGCGCCAGGCGTAGGTGATCGTCGTCGTCGCTTCGGTGCCGTCATTCGTAGCCATCTCGCTCATGGAAACCAGATGGTAGCGAGATCAGTCCAGCATCTGCTGCGCTTTGCGCATTCCGGCGAGCCAGCGGTCGGTGTCGGCGGCCCGACCGGAGTAGTACCGGGCCACCTCGGGATGCGGCAGGATCAGGAAAGATCCATCCTCGAGCCCTGCCATCACCGCGTCGGCCACCTCGTCCGCGCCGATCGCCGTGGCGCTCAGCAGCAGCTCGCCGGCCTTGCCCGAGGCGTCGAGCATCGCCGTGCGCACGCCCTGCGGGCACAGCGCCTGCACGGTGATCCCGCGGTCGCCGTAGGTCGCGGAGAGCCATTCGGCGAAGGCGAGCGCACCGTGTTTGGTCACGGAGTACGCGGGGGCGCCGAGCATGGTCAGCAGCCCGGCGGCCGAGACGGTCGCCAGGAAGTGGCCGCGGCCGCGGGCGAGCCAGTCCGGCAGCAGCTCCCGGGCCGCGCGCACGTGGGCGAGCACGTTCACCTGCCAGGACAAATCCCAGCCGGCCTCGTCGGCCAGGTCGGACGCGCCGCCGACGCCCGCGTTCGCGCAGTACAGGTCGATCTCGCCGAGGTGGGCGCGGGCGGCGGCGATCAGGCGCGCGACGCCGTCGGGCGAGGCGGCGTCGCCGGGCACCGCGAGGCCGCCGACGGACTCGGCCACCCGCATCACGCCGGGGCCGTCGAGGTCCGCGAGCACCACCCGCGCCCCGGCGGCCGCGAACCGCCGCGCCAGCGCCTCGCCGATGCCGGCCGCCGCTCCGGTGACCACGACTCCCGCGCCGTCCAGCTCCATCGGTGTTCCTCCCGCGTCTCGGCCGGCTGAGGTAAGCGTTCGCTCAGCATCGCCAGGCCGCGAGCGCCTTGTCAAGCCCGCCCGGTCGTTGACAGGCCTGGTCGGGCGAGGCATCCTAAGCAAACGCTTAGTGCGTCCGCGGCCACGAGGCGTCTGTTCGCGAAGGATGGGAGCAAGGGTGCGCGACCTGCAGGGAAAGACGGCGTTGATCACCGGGGCGAGCCGCGGCATCGGCCTCGGCATAGCCCGTCGGCTGGTAGCAGAGGGTACGCGGGTGTGCCTGACCGCGCGCAAGCCCGAGCCGCTCGAGGCCGCCGTGGCCGAGCTCGGCGGGCCCGAACACGCGATCGGCGTACCCGGCAAGGCGGACGATCCGGCGCACCAGGAGGAGGCCGTAGCGCGCACGCTCGAGGCCTTCGGCTCGCTGGACGTCCTGGTCAACAACGCCGGCATCAACCCGGCCTACGGGCCCATGCTCGGACTCGACCCGGCCGTGCTGCGCAAGGTCTTCGACGTCAACGTGATCGGCACCCTCGGCTGGGTGCGCGCGGCGCACCGCGCTTACCTCGGCGAGCACGGCGGCGCCGTGGTCAACGTCGCCTCGGTGGCCGGGCTCGGGCCGGCCGCCAACATCGGCGCCTACGCCGCCAGCAAGGCCGCGCTGATCCAGCTCACCGCGCAGCTCGCGGACGAGCTCAGCCCGCTGATCCGCGTGAACGCGGTGGCCCCGGCCGTGGTCAAGACCTCCTTCGCCGCCGCGCTCTACGAGGGCCGGGAGGAGAAGGTGGCGGCCGGCTACGCGCTCGGCCGGCTCGGCGTGCCCGAGGACGTCGCCGGCGCGGTCGCCTTCCTGGCCTCCGCGGACGCGGGCTGGATCACCGGACAGACCCTGGTGCTCGACGGCGGCCTGCTACTCAAGTCAGGGGTCTGAGGTTGCCGGCGGCCGGCCGCTCAGCGCGCCGCCGCGCCCGGTCCGGCGCCGTGCGGCGCCGCCATCCGCAGCGCCAGATCGGCGTAGAGCAGGCCGAGCTGCTCCGGGGCCTGCCGGCTGTTGGCCGGGTACCAGCGGGCCACATCCGTGATCATGGACAGCAGCGCCAGCGCGGTCCCGTCCACGTCCGGCACGTCGAAGCAGCCGGCCCGCACCCCGTCGGCCAGGATCCCGCGCACCACCGCGGTGATCTGCCGTCGCAGGGCATTGACCTCGACGAAGTGTTCCGGGGACAGGCAGGGCAGGTCGTACTCGATCACCCGCGCGGTGGTGTGGTGGCGCGCCTCGAAGGCGGTCTGCGCCGCGACCACCGAGCGCAGCCGCTCGGCCGGGTGTGCGTCCGGGCCGGGCGCGGCGTCGGCGTCCAGGGCGCTGCGCAGGGTCTGCTGGTGGCCGAGCAGGGTGATCCGGTAGAAGAGCTCTTCCTTGGACGCGAAGTGCACGTACACGCCCGCGGGGCTCAGCCCGGCCCGGTCCGCGATGTCGCGGGTCGAGGTGCCGTGGTAGCCGCGCGCGGCGAACGCGTCCACGGCCGCTATCAGCAGCCGCCGGGCCGCGGGCGGGCCGGCCTGCTCCCAGGCCTGCACCAGGCCGCGCTGCTGCGCCTCGTCGAGTCCCGCGTCGGGCTGGGGCATCGCGTTCCTCCTGCGTCGCTCGGCGGCCGCGGCGCGGCCGAGGGGAACCAGTGTAAGCAATCGCTTAGTCCGCCCGCGGCAGACGGTACCGTACGGAAGGACGCGCCATGACGGGCTCCGAGCCCACCTCCCCGCCCGGCCTCGACCTGGAGGCGCTGGCGGCGTTCCTCGGCGACGGGCCGCTGTCCGCCGAGCTCATCGCCGGCGGCCGGTCCAACCTGACCTACCTGGTGTGCGACGAGCGCCGCTCCTGGATCGTGCGCCGCCCGCCGCTCGGCCACGTCCTGGCCACGGCCCACGACATGGCCCGAGAGTACCGCGTGCTGAACGCGCTGGCGGACACGCCGGTGCCGGTGCCGCGCCCGCACCTGCTGTGCGAGGACCCGGCCGTGCTCGGCGCGCCGTTCTACGTGATGCAGAACGTCGTGGGCGAGGTCTACCGCTCCGCCGCCTCCGCCGCCGCGCTCGGCTTGGACCGGCTGACCACGCTGGCCGGGGAGCTCGGCCGGGTGCTGGCGCGGCTGCACACCACCGACCCGGCCGCGGTGGGCCTGGCCGACTTCGGCCGGCCGGACGGCTACCTGGAGCGGCAGCTGCGCCGGTGGAGCAAGCAGCTCGACGCCTCGCGCAGTCGCGAACTCCCGGGCATCGACGAGCTGCGCGACCGGCTCGCCGCCTCGCTCCCGCCCAGCCCGCGCGCCGCGATCGTGCACGGGGACTACCGGCTGGACAATGTGATCTTCGGTCAGAACGACCGGATCGCCGCCGTGGTGGACTGGGAGATGGCCACCCTCGGCGACCCGCTCACCGACATCGGCGCGCTGCTGCTGTACTGGGAGCTGCTGGTCACCGGGCAGGGCCTGTTCGGCAAGGTGCCGCCGGGCGCCGAGTTCCCGGACGTCTCCGCGCTGCTCGAGCCGTACCTGGCCGAAGGCGGCGTCGGGCTCGACCACCTGCCCTGGTACCTGGCCTTTTCCACCTTCAAGCTCGCGGTGATCTCCGAGGGCATCCACTTCCGCTTCCAGGCCGGCCAGACCGTCGGCGCCGGCTTCGAACGGCTCGGTGCCGCGGTCCCGGTGCTGGTCGAGCGCGGGCACGCGATCCTCACGGAAGGACACTGACACCGATGGACTTCGCCTTCGACGCCCGCACCGAGCAGCTGCGCGGCGAGCTGCTTGCCTTCATGGACACGCACGTCTACCCGGCCGAGCAGCGTGTGGCCGCGGCCGAGGCGCCCGGCTCGGGCGGTGCCGACGACTTCGCCACCCCGGCGCTGATGCAGGAGCTCAAGGCCGCCGCTCGGGAGCGCGGGCTGTGGAACTTCTTCTGCGAGCTGCCGAATCTCGGCTACGCCCCGCTCGCCGAGATCACCGGCTGGAGCCCGCGACTCGCCCCGGAAGCGGTCAACTGCTCCGCCCCCGACACCGGCAACATGGAGGTGCTCGCCCAGTTCGGCACCGAGGAGCAGAAGGAGCGCTGGCTGCGCCCGCTGCTCGACGGCGAGATCCGCAGCGCCTTCTGCATGACAGAGCCCGAAGTCGCCTCCTCCGACGCGACGAACATCGAGACCCGGATCCGCCGCGAGGGCGACGAGTACGTCGTCGACGGCCGCAAGTGGTACGCGTCGGGCGCGATGAACCCGAATGCCAGGATTCTGATCGTGATGGGCAAGACCGATCCGGACGCGCCCCGCCACCGTCAGCAGTCGATGATCCTGGTGCCGCGGGACACGCCCGGGGTCGAGATCGTGCGGCCCATGCACGTCTTCGGCTACCGGGACGAGTGGCACGGCGACCACGCCGAGGTCCTCTTCCACGGCGCGCGGGTGCCGGCGGCGAACCTGATCGCGGGGGAGGGCGAGGGCTTCGCCATCTCCCAGGCCCGGCTCGGACCGGGCCGGATCCACCACTGCATGCGGCTGATCGGCATGGCCGAACGCGGTCTCGCGCTGATGTGCGACCGCGTCCAGGACCGGGTCGCGTTCGGACGCCCGCTGGCCGAGCAGGGCGTGGTGCGCGAGTGGATCGCCGAGTCCCGGGTGCGGATCGAGCAGGCCAGGCTGCTCGTGCTCAAGACCGCCTGGCTGATGGACACCGTGGGCAACAAGGGCGCCCACACCGAGATCCAGGCCATCAAGATCGCGGTGCCGTCGATGGCGCAATGGGTGCTGGACAAGGCGATCCAGGCGCACGGCGGCGGCGGGGTGAGCCAGGACTTCCCGCTGGCCGAGCTGTGGACCGCCGCGCGCACGCTGCGGCTGGCCGACGGCCCGGACGAGGTGCACCGCCGTTCCCTGGCCAAGGCCGAGCTGCGCCGGCGGGCCGCCGCTTCGCAGTGATCCGAACCCCACGGCCGCTTCATCCAGGGCTTGAGACCGAGACAAAGGAGTCTTCGCCATGGTCTTCAACCTCGCCACCACGCTGACCGAATCCGCCGAGCAGTCGCCGGAGAAATTCGTCTGCCGCACGGCGACCCGGGACGTCAGCTATGCCGAGCTCGACCGGGACAGCGGCCGCTTCGCCTCGGCGCTGCTGTCCGCCGGCCTGAAGCCGGGCGAGCGGGTCGCGGTGCAGCTGCCGAACGTACCGGAGTTCCTGACGGCCTACTACGGGATCCTCAAGGCGGGTCTGGTCATGGTCCCGATGAACCCGATGCTCACCGCGTCCGAGAGCGACTACCTGCTCGCGCATTCCGGCGCCCGCAGCCGGTTCGCCGACCCGGCCGAGGTGACGGCCCTGTGCGACGCGGCCGACGGCATGGCCGACGTGGCGGCGACCGAGCCGCAGGACACGGCCGTGATCATCTACACCAGCGGCACCACCGGCAAGCCGAAGGGCGCCGAGCTGAGCCACTTCCAGCTCTACATGAGCTGCACGGTGGCGCCGGAGACCTTCGGCGCGGTGCCCGAGGACGTCACGCTGGCCGTGCTG
The DNA here is from genome assembly GCF_000504285.1 of Actinospica robiniae DSM 44927. Classification (NCBI taxonomy): domain Bacteria; kingdom Bacillati; phylum Actinomycetota; class Actinomycetes; order Catenulisporales; family Actinospicaceae; genus Actinospica; species Actinospica robiniae. The sequence goes on from NZ_KI632511.1 coordinate 8,238,212, forward strand.
CCGCTGTTCCACATATACGGGCTCTCCTGCGCGGTGAACAGCGCCGTGCGCTACGGCTCGACCATCAGCCTGGTGCCCAGGTTCGAGGTCGAGGCCGTACTCGACGCGATGGAAGCACACGACGTCACCATCAGCCTGGGCGTGCCGACGATGTACCACGCCCTGCTCAACGCCGATCTCGGTGACCGGAGGCTGGAGCGCTACCGCGTCGCCTCCTGCGGCGGCGCGCCCATGCCCAGAGCCCTGATCGAGGGCTTCGAGCAGCGCTTCGGCGTGAACGTGCTCGAGGGCTTCGGCATGTCCGAGACCGGCGCGGCCGGCTTCCTGAACCGGCCGGGCGAACGCCGCGTCGGCTCGATCGGCAAGCCGCTGTGGGGCGTGCGGGCCCGAATAGACGGCGCGGCCGGGGCCGGCCCGGAGCACGTCGGCGAGCTGCTGGTCAAGGGCCACGTCGTGATGAGCGGTTACCACGAGGACCCGGCCGCCACCGCCGAGACGCTGGTCGACGGCTGGCTGCACACCGGTGACCTCGCCTACGTGGACGAGGACGGCTACTACTTCATCGTCGACCGGATCAAGGACATGGTGATCCGCGGCGGCTTCAACGTCTATCCGCGCGAGGTGGAAGAGGTCCTGTTCCGCCACCCCGGCATCCTCGAGGCGGCGGTGATCGGCCGCCCGGACGAACGGCTCGGCGAGGAGATCGTCGCCGTCGTGGTGCCGCGGCCCGGCACGGCTCTGGACGAGCAGGAGATCTTCGCGTTCTGCCGTGCCTCGCTGGCCGGCTACAAGTGCCCGCGCGAGGTCCGCTTCGTCGACCGCCTGCCGCGCAACGCCTCCGGCAAGGTGCTCAAGCGCGACCTGCGCTGATCCGCGACACGCCGCCGTTCGGCGGCTTGCCGCTTGACGTATGCCTATATGGGCATACGATGGAGCCATGGCCAGAGCGGCGACCACCACGGACGCGTTCAACGCCGTCGCCGAACCCCGGCGGCGGGAGATCCTCGACGCCCTCGCGGGCGCCGAGCTCAGTGTGAACGACCTGGTGGAGAGGCTCGGCGTGGCCCAGCCCGTGGTCTCCAAGCACCTGCGGGTGCTCCGCGAGGTCGGGCTGGTCCGGGTCCGCGAGGACGGGAGGCAGCGGATATACGCGCTCGAACCCGGCCCGTTGCGGGCCGTCTACGACTGGGTCAGGGGCTACGAGCGGCTGTGGACCGAACGCTTCGAGCTCCTCGACACGGTGCTCGAGCAGTTGCAGGCAGATACGGGGGATGACGAGAACGAGGGAGAAGCACCATGAACACGCAGCACACTGATCAGTCCGGCGCCCGGCGCGCCACCGTGACCACCCCGGCTGACAACCAGATCCTGATCACCCGCGAGTTCGCCGCGCCCCGGCACCTGGTCTACCGGGCGTCCACCGAGCCCGCGCTGATCCGCCGCTGGTACCACGCCAACCGGGCCGAGTTCCGATCCATCGAGGTCGACCTGCGCGTCGGCGGCGCCTGGCGGTACGAGATGACCGCGCACAACGGGTTCGAGTTCTCCTTCCACGGCGAGTACCGGGAGATCGTGCCGGACGAACACGTGGTCTCGACCGAGATCTACTCCGGCGTGCCCGACGCCGAAGCGATCAATTCCCTGACGCTCACCGAGAAGGACGGGCGCACCTTCATGGAGATCCTGGTCACGCACCAGAGCAAGGAATACCGCGACGCGCATCTGGCCTCCGGCATGGAAGACGGCATGCAGGACGCGCTGGACCTGCTCGAGAGCCTGGCGCGCTCGCTCTAGACCGTCTAGCGGTGGCTCTAGGCGCTGATCGGGTCGAGGACGAGGATCGGGATGTGGCGCGCGGTGCGGCTTTCGAAGCCCTCGAACAGCTGCGACTCCTGCCGGGCGCGCTCGGAGAGACGCTCCCACTCCTCGCCCTCGGCCTCGCGCGCGGTCACCGCGATGGTGCGGTCGTTTATCTCGATCGCGGCCAGCGGGCGCGCCACCAGGTTGTGGTACCAGCCCGGATGCCGGTCGCGGCCGCCGTTCGCGGCCATCAGCACGAAGGCGTCGCCCGCTTCCAGGTAGGCCAACGGGGTGACGTACGGCGCGCCGGACTTGGCGCCGACGTGGTGCAGCAGGAGCAACGGGATCTGCGCGTGGAAGCCCCCGACGACGCCCGCGTTGCCGCGGAACTCGTCGATGACCGCCTGGTTCATCGCCTGCCGCCGGGCCGACTCCTCGGCCGCCTGCTCGCTCATCTCGTGCCTCCTTCAGCGCGGGACCGCGGATCCGCGGATCCCAGACGAGATCATAGAAGAGTTCGGCGACACCGCCGGGCTCCGCCGGACCGTCCGCATCTTCCTGGACATCTATACCGTCCAGCCGGTACAGTAGAAGCATGGTCCGCGACCGCCTGCTCGACTCCGCCGAGACCGTGCTCGGCGAGCACGGCACCCAGGGGTTGACGCTGGCCGCGGTCGCCGAGCACGCCGGCGTGAGCAAAGGCGGCCTGCTCTACCACTACGCCAGCAAGGACGCCCTGATCACGGCCATGATCGAACGCCTGATCGCGGGCTTCGACGAGCTGATCGCCGGCTACCGGCAGGAGCGCCCCGGGTGGTACACCCGGGCGTACATCGAGGCCACCTTCAGCGTGCTGGCCGGCGAGGACCCGGATCTGGCCCGACGCCGCTGGGCCGCGCTCTCGGCGGCATCCACCGACCCGGCGCTGCGCGAACCGCTCGCGGCGGCGCAGCGGCGGTGGATGACCGAAGGGCTCGACGAGGAGCCCGATCCCGATCTCGCGCAGCTCGCCCGGCTGGCCGCGGACGGCGTCTGGGAGGCAGCGGAGCTCGACGAGACGCTGCTCGGCCCCGAACGCCTCTCCGCTCTGCGCCAGCGGCTTCTCGCGCTCGTCTCCTAGTCGCGGCGCTCCGGCGTTTCGACTGCCACCTTCTTTTCTCAAAGTCTTCACATTCTCCAGCGGCGTGCGACGCCGCCCCTGAGGAGCTTGGTACCCATGTCTCCCGAACGCCGACTCTCCCGAGCCAGTTTGGGCACCCGTGCGACGTTCGCCCTGGCCGGCGCGCTCTGCGCGGTCTGGACCGTGCGCATGCCCGCGCTGCAACAGAAGCTAAGCCTGAGTGACGCCCAGCTCGGGCTCGAAGTGCTGGGCTGGGGCCTCGGCGCGCTGATCACCATGACCATGGCGGGCCGGGTGATCGGGCGCCTCGGCAGCCGCCGTGTGCTGCGCGCCGCGCTGCCCGGCACCGCCGTGTGCCTCGCGCTGGTCGGGCTGGCGCCGAACTACCCGCTGCTGATCGCCGCCGGGCTCGTCTTCGGGCTCTGCTTCGGCCTGGTGGACGTCGCGATGAACACCCAGGCGTCCACCGTCGAGCGGCGTTATGGACGTCCGCTGATGGGTCGCATGCACGCCGGCTGGTCGCTCGGCGCGGTGTCCGGCGGTGTGCTCGGCGCGATCACGGCCTGGGTCGGCCTGGGCTTCACCGGCGCGCTGTGCGCCGTCGCCGTGCTGCTGATCCCGGCGGTCCTGGCCGTCGGACCGACGTATCTGCCCGCGGCCCCTGCTGACGAGGGCGCCGGGCAGGTCGAGGCGCCCAAGCGGAAGCTGCCCGGCCTCGTCTATCTTTTCGGCGCGCTCGTCTTCTGCAGCTACCTGGCCGAGGGCGCGGTGGCCGACTGGAGCGGCGTCTACCTGCACGACACGCTCGGCTCGGCTGAGGTCGTGGCAGCGCTCGGATACCCGATCTTCGAGGCCTGTATGTTCATCGGACGGATGCGGGCGGACCGGCTCACCGTGCGCTTCGGCGCCCGCCGACTGATCATCTCGGCCGGTCTGGCCGCCGCGGCCGCGTTCGCCGTGGTCTCGGCCGCGCCGGTGCCGCTGGTCGCGTTGCTCGGTTTCGCGGCCGTGGGCCTCGCGATCTGCGCCGTCACACCGCTGCTCTTCTCGCTCGCGGGCGTCGCCGGGGGAGCGCAGACCGAACGCGCCATCGCCGCGGCGAGCACCATGGGCTACAGCGGCCTGCTGCTCGGACCAGTGGTGATCGGGTTCATCAGCAGTGCGGCGTCCATGCACCTGGGCTACGCGGTGACGGCCGGGGTGGTGTGTCTGGCCATCGCGCTCGGCGGCCGCTTCGTCCCGCGCGGGCAGCACATCGGACAGCGCGTCGGGTCCGAGGAAAGCCGGCCTGTCTCCGTCGGCGTCGCGGCGTCCGTCCAGGCGTCCCTCCCGGTGCCGGACGCCGCCGGATCGGCGCAGGCAGACCTCTTGCGCCAGCCCGCTATCATCGTTCGTACTCGCGGGTGACGAGCGAAGGAGCGAATGGCTTTGCCGCCTCAACAGAGTTCGTCGGCCGCGTCGGGACACGCCGAACCGGAACTCGACGCCGAGGTGCTGGTGGTCGGCGCCGGCCCGGTCGGGCTGTGGCTTGCCGCCGAGCTGTGCGCGGCCGGGGTGCGGGTGCTGGTCATCGAGGCGCGCGAGGAGCGCGTCTCGTGGTCCCGCGGCTTCGTGGTGCACCCGCGGACCCTGGAGATCCTCGACTCGCGCGGCGCCGTGGCGCCGCTGCTCGCCTCCGGTAAGCGGCTGCCCAGCTGGCACTACGCCATGGGCACCCGGCGGCTGGACTTCACCCAGCTGTCCTCGGCCTTCCCCTACATCGTCATCCAGCCCCAGGCGCTCACCGAGGAACTGCTCGAGGCGCACCTCGCCCGCTGCGGCGGCGAGGTGCTGCGCGGGCGGCGCGCGATCGGGCTGAAGCAGGGCCCTGACCACGCCGCAGTGAGCGTCCGGCTGGACGACGGCACCGAGACCGAGCTGACCGCCCGATTCGTGGTGGGCTGCGACGGCGCGCGCAGCTCGGTGCGCCAGGCCGCCGGCATCGGCTTCCACGGCAACCCGGACACCATGCTCAGCCCGTCCGCGCTGGTCGAGCTGGCCGACCCGCCGCCGCTGGACCAGCTGATCCAGACGCACGAGCAGGGCGTGTTCTTCGCCATAGCGCTGCCCGACGGCCGCTTCGTCGTCTCCACCATCGACCACGCCGAGATGGGCGACATCGAGCGGCAGTGGACCGGCGAGATGGTGCGCGACTCGCTGCGGCGCATCACCGGCACCGACTTCGGCATGAAGAACGCGGAGCGGGTGGCCACCCTGGGCAACTCGGCCAAGCAGGCCGAGCGCTACCGGGACGGCCGGGTGCTGCTGGCCGGCGACGCCGCGCACGTGCATTTTCCGATGGGCGGCCAGGGCATGAACCTGGGCATCCAAGACGCGCACAACCTCGCCTGGCGGCTCACCGCTGTGACCCGCGCCCGGCGCGCAGACCCGGCGGCCTCGGACGCGCTGCTTGACGGCTACGAGGCGGAGCGCCGCCCGGCCGGCGAGCGCGTGCTCGAGGACGTGCGGGCGCAGATGGCCCTGGTCGCGGCGGGCGGAGCCGACGGCGCCGCGCTGCGGGGCCGGTTCGAGGCGCTGCTCGGCGAGCATTCCGAGGTCAACCTGCAGTACGCCCGGCGGCTGGCCGGCCTGGAGGTGCGCTACCCGGTGGCCGACGGGGACGACCCGCGGCTCGGCGCGCGCGTCCCCGACCTGCACCTCGACCTGCCCGAGGCGGACGGCGGCCCGCAGCAGCTCTACCGGCTGCTCTCCGCGATCGGACCCGGACGCGCGGTCCGGCTCGTGCTCGGCACGCCCGACGCCGCCGCGCCGCCGGCCTCCACCGTGCCCGAAACCCCGGACCAGCCCGCGACGATCACCGCAAGCGGGGTACTAGACCCCCCTTGGGCGGCGCGGGACGGCTGGGGGCAGGCCGCCGAGACGGTTCTGGTCCGCCCGGACGGCCACGTCGCCTGGATCGGACCGATCGGGGCGGGTTCGGGAATCGAGAGCCCGCAGATCACGCTCGGATAAGATGGAGATCGCATTCCGGAGCCGCCGGACGGGCCCGCAAAGCCTCCCGGCCGAGCGCCAACCGGACGCAAGGGAGCAGGCACGTCGATGACGAGCACGTCAGAGCACGGGGCGAAGTCGGGCTCCGACGCGGTCCCGGCCGCGCCGGACGAGGAGCGTGACCGGCCGCTGACCGAGGCCGAACTGGACCGCATCTGCCTGCACAACCTCCTGTCCGCCTGCGCGGACATGATCTACTTCAAGGACCGCGACTCCCGCTTCATCCGGGCCAGCCGCAGCGCCGCCGCGTTCACCGGCGCCACCTCGCCCGAGGACATGCTGGGCAAGTCGGTGCGCGACTACTTCACCCCCGAGCACGTCGCCGCCGCCTTCGCCACCGAGCAGGAGATCATGCGCAGCGGCGAGGCGGTCAACGACATCGAGGAGCCGCACCTGCGGGCGCACACCTCGGAGGAGGAGACGCTCAGCGCCAGCAAGCAGCCGCTGCGCGACTTCGACGGCCGGATCATCGGCACCTTCGGGATCAGCCGCGACATCACCGCCCGGAAGATCGCCGAGCGGGAGCTGCGGGCCCGCACCGCCGAGCTGGACCGGGTCGGCAAGGAACTCAAGACCCTGATAGATACGAGCCCGGACCCGATGACCCGGTTCGACCGGAACCTGCGCTGCACCTACGCCAACCCGGCCACCGAGGCGATCACCGGCACCCCGCAGCGGGAGCTGCTCGGCCACACCATGATCGAGCTCGGCCGCGAGCCGGAGGAGTTCGTGCGCTCCTTCGACGAGGCGCTGTGCCACGTGCTGGCCACCGGCCAGGGGACCGAGCGGGAGTTCAGCGTCGTGCTCGCCGGCGTCTACCGCTACCTGCACACCCGGTTCGTGCCGGAGGTGGACCAGAGCGGCGAGGTGCGCAGCGTGCTCGCGGTCAGCCGGGACCTGACCGAGCGGCGCCGGATCGAGGAGGCGCTGGCCGAGCAGGCGGTGCGCGACCCGCTCACCGGCCTGGCCAACCGGACCCTGCTGGTCAGCCGGATCCGGCAGGCGATCGAGCTCGGCGCGGCCGGCCGCGGCGGGCTGGCCGTGCTGTTCCTGGACCTGGACCGGTTCAAGCTGATCAACGACAGCCTCGGACACGCCGCGGGCGACGAGCTGCTGGCCGCGGTGGCCGACCGGCTGCGCGAGGCGGTGCGCCGGGGCGACCTGGTGGCGCGGTTCGGCGGGGACGAGTTCGTCGTCCTGTGCGAGGACGTGGAGCGCGGTGAGGCGGCCGAGATCGCCGAGCGGATCAACCGCTGCCTGGTGCGCCCGTTCAGCTGCGCCGGCAAGGCGATCCACGTGCGCTCGAGCATCGGCATCGCGATGGCCGAGGGCGCGGCGGCCGACGTGGACGCGCTGCTGCGCGACGCCGACGCGGCGATGTACCAGGTGAAGGCGGCCGGCGGGGTGACCGGCGGCTACCGGTTCTTCGAGCCTGCCGCGCACGAGCAGGCGGTGCAGCGCATCGACCTCGAGCACGACCTGCGCCTGGCCCTGGAGCGCGAGGAGTTCCGGCTGGCCTACCAGCCGGTGCTCGACCTGGTGGACGGCCGGATCATCGGCGCGGAGGCGCTGATCCGCTGGCAGCACCCGCAGCGCGGCCTGCTGCCGCCGGCCGAGTTCATCGGCGTGGCCGAGGAGAACCATCTGATCATCCCGATCGGGCGCTGGGTGGTGGACGAGGCCTGCCGGCAGCTGGCCGTGTGGAATGCCGAGTTGCCGGTCGGCGCCGAGCCGCTGACCCTGGCGGTCAACCTGTCCAACCGTCAGCTCTCGCACGATCCGGCGCTGGTGGCGGAGATCACCAAGGCGATCTCGCAGCACGGCGTCTCGCCGGAGCAGATCTGCCTGGAGGTCACCGAGACCGCCGTGCACGAGGCGTCGGGCACGGCCCGTTCCGCCCTGGCCGACCTGTCCCAGGCCGGGATCCAGATCGCGCTGGACGACTACGGCACCGGATACTCCTCGCTCGGCCACCTGCGCGACATCCCGGTCAATGCGCTGAAGATCGACCGGGTCTTCATCGAGGGCCTGACGAGGCAGCGCGGCGACGACGCGATCGTGGTCGCAGTAATCACGCTGGCGCACGCGCTGGGGATGCACGTCATCGCCGAGGGCGTCGAGTCCTGGCAGCAGCACGACCGGCTGCGCGAGCTCGGCTGCGACTTCGTGCAGGGCCACCTGTTCGCCCAGCCGGTGAGCGTCGCGCAGTTCGAGTCCCTGGTCCGCGGCGGCGGCCGCGCCGCAGCGCCGGACGCGCGTCAGGGCTCTGAGTCGGGCCGGTGAGCAGCTTCCTCGATTCCCTTCCGGCCGTCTACGTCGGTGCCGGCGCGCTGATCACCGACGAGGACGGACGAGTGCTCCTGGTCAACCCCACCTACAAGCCAGGCTGGGAGATCCCCGGCGGTGCCATGGATCCGGACGAGTACCCGCGCGAGACGGTGCGTCGCGAACTCGCCGAGGAACTCGGTCTCGCGCTCGAACCGGGGCGAGTGCTCGTCATGGACTTCATCCTGGCCCGGCCGGAGCGCCCGCGGCCGGGGCTGATGTACGTCTTCGACGGCGGCCGCCTCACCGCCGAACAGCGGGAGGCGATCGTGCTCCAGACGGAGGAACTCTCGGAGTTCCGTTACGTGGCCCCGGCGGAGCTCGACCGGCACATCGGCGGGCGCCTGCTGCGCCGGGTGCGCGCCGCGCTGGATCGCCTGACCTCGGGCGAAGAGCCGGCTGAGCTCGAGAACGGATATCCCGCCGGCAGCGGCCGCGCCGCGGTGTCGGACGGCTCCGACCAGCGTCACCCACTGGACTGAGGCCCGGGGCGCCGGGCACACTGCCACCATGTCAGCGTCCTCAGCCTCGTACGCCGCGCAACACACCCTCAAGCACTTCCGCTGGGTCAACGGCCATGCCGACGTATGGGCCGTGTTCCGGGACGCCGAGGCGCTGCGCGCGCTCGTGATCGGGCTGGCCGAGCCGGTCCGCGCGGACGGGGTGACGGCGGTGTGCGGCATCGAGTCGCGCGGTTTCCTACTCGGCGCGGCCGTCGCGGTCGAACTCGGCGTCGGATTCGTGCCGGTGCGCAAAGGCATCGGCCTACTGCCCGGCGACAAGGCCTTCGGCCAGACCGCGCCGGACTACCGCGGCCTGCGCCACACGCTCCGGCTCCAGCGCGAGATGCTCGGCGAGGGCGACCGGGTGCTGCTGGTCGACGACTGGATCGAAACCGGCGCCCAGGCAGCCACGGTCCGCGCCATCGTGGAGCAGTGCGGCGCGGCCTGGGCCGGGTGCAGTGTGCTGGTGGATCAGCTCTCGGACGACCGGCGCGCATGCATCGGTCCGGTCCGCTCGGTGCTGCGGGCCGCCGAACTGCCCGCAGACGCGCTCGCTTTGCCGGCGCCCGGCTCACCGAAGGAGCTGGAGACCGCAACTCAGGGCCCTCCGCCCGCTCGCGAGCTTGAGGCCTGATTCCCCTTCAAAGCCGTTAACGCCGCGGATGACTGGTCCTAGTGCGAAGAGGCACACGCCGAGCTTGCGGAAGGCTTCGTCGTGGATGCCGGCGGGGCGTTCGTGGTGCACCCGCGCCCGTCAAGCATGTCATGCAATTGGCGAGCGTGCACACGACGACGTAGCGAACCTTGCCCGGTCCCGAGCCGTGCGCCATGCCTCTGCTGGCGATCTGCGGCCGGTTGTCGCGGCGCCACAGGCTTCGCTACTGGCTGGGCTCAGGCTGTTTCTGCCGGGCCGCGCTGAGCAGTGTGCTGTCGTGGCTCCTGTGTGGGTCGGATGCCTGTTGCCACTGTATCCCGTGCCTGGTTGCTGCGGTGTCCGGTGTCCGTGGGAGGGCCCGGGATTCGTTACCCGCCCACCCGCCCCTGCGCCTGACTCGCGATGTTCTGCGATGGCGTTCGCGGCTGCAGTCGGTGGCATCAATATTGAACATCAAGATCAAACGCGCCGCTGGCGGGCCCTTCCCTCGGAGAGAGATGCCGGGGTTTGTGGGGTGCTGGCGTGGTGGGGCGGGCTGGCGTTCGGGATGGTGGGGTTGCGGGGTGTGCTCTCTCCTCGGTCGGTCCCCGGAGGCAATCAGGAACCTGCCGGGAGGTCAAGCGGCGGTGGTTGTCGCTGTGCTGCTTTCGTCATCGCGCCGCTTGACCTCCCGGCAGAACCCTGATCGGGCTTCGCCTGCCCGACCGAGGAGAGAACCCACCCCCAGCCGACCGGTCTGAGCTGCGCTCGGGCCCGGACTCGCCGGTCTGGTCGCCGTTCCCGCCGCTGCCGAATTCCACATCGACCTTCACCATTGGCCCTCTTAGCTAGTCAACGCCCGGTACCGGCACGAGGTTGCAGCGGATTCTCTTTGCCTTTAACGGGTTCGAATACACCAAAACGCACCTTTTGTCGGACCCCTCATCTAAACTGTAGGTACAGGACCGAACACGGTGGGAAATCATGGGGAGGGGCTCATGGAGAACGAGATCGGCAACGCCGTCGCCGAGATCGAGGCTGCGGCGGCGGGCTTGCGCAGGGCAGTGAATCAGGTGCTCGCCGCCACCGAGAACGCCTCGCCGAAGGATCCCGAAGTCGCTGGCATGCTGCTGCAGGTGCTGCGCGCACTCGGGACCGCCGAACAGACCGCCCACGGGCTGATGCTCCAGACCACCGCACGCGCCGACCGGCTCAAGGCCGCACCCGGCGGCGTGGGGCCCTGGCTGGCCGCCAACCTCGACTTTTCCACCAGCCGGGCCAGACAGCTCGCCCTCGAAGCCCGCACCATCGGCGCCCTTCCGCGGTTAACACACGACCTCTCCGCCGGTGCGTTCGGCCCGGACACCACTCGCGCCCTCACCCGCACCGTGCGAGCCGTCCAGCACACCACGCTGGATCCGGGCGAGGCGCTCACGACGACCATCGCCATCGCCCGCGCCGAGGGGATCAGCGCGGCGAACCAGCACGTGCGGGTGCTCGAACACACCATCGACCCCGAAGCCGCCCAGGAAAACGACTCCCAGCAGCGCGCCCGCAGCTTCCTGCGCTTCAGCGATGTCGGGGACGGATTCACCCGCATCGACGCCCTGCTCGACACGGTGCGCGCCACGATCCTGCGCTCCGCCATCGACCAACTCGTCGGGTACTGGCACCGCACCGCCCGTCTCGACAAGACCACGCTCGTACCCGACGACATCGCCCACACCGAGCAATACAACGCCCAAGCACTCACGCACCTGGCCGAAGTCTTCCTCGCGGCGCCGCCCGCCCAGCGGGAAGCCGCCTTCAGCGCACCCATCCTCTTCTACGCACCACTACCCGAGACACAGGCCACGCGGAAAACGGCAGGAGACACAACAGACACGACGATGACCCCCAGGCAGGAATCCGTGTTGAATCCGACATCAGGCAGGGTGGGAGGCGTCAGTCGGGGCCGAGGCCAGAACCAGAAACAGGGACGAGGCGTCGCGCCGGGGTATGCCGTCAGTGCCTACGGTGACCTCGTCGCTCTCTCCGCCCTCGGCCCCATGCCGAATCGCCCCGCACACCTGCTCCTCACCGACCTCCTCGGCCAGCCCGTCACCCTCGACGGGAAGGCCATCGACACTGACCCACTCGCCCGCCTCGCTTCGCCCGCACAGCGCATGGCCCTGGGCTTCCGCGACCGCCACTGCACCCACCCCGGCTGCGACCGCCCGGCCCTCTGGCCACTCGAAGCACACCACGTCATCGCCTACTCGAAAGGAGGCCCGACAACGCTCGCGAACCTCACACTCGTCTGCGGCGAACACCACGACGCCATCCACCACCCCCATGCACGCTAACCGCGCGAGGCGAGCCCTGGTCCGGGCCCGAGCGCAGCTCGCACCGGACCTCAGGGGGTGGGCTCTCTCCTCGGTCGGGCAGGCGAAGCCCGATCAGGGTTCTGCCGGGAGGTCAAGCGGCGCGACGCAAAATCCACCACGCGGTGTCTGTCAGTGGTTGCGAATCAAGGTGGTGTGTTGTCTGGGGATCCATTGTGCCATGCGTTCTTCCGGGGTAGCCCATTCGAGGACGCGGCGGGGGCGGGTGTTGAGGAGGTGTTCGACGTGGCGGAGGTCTTCGAGGGTGTGGCGGGAGAGGTCGGTGCTCTTGGGGAAGTACTGGCGTAGGAGGCCGTTGGTGTTCTCGTTGGTCGGCCGCTGCCAGGGTGAGTGGGGGTCGCAGAAGAACACGGGCATGCCGGTCAGCTCGGTGGTCTCGCGGTGGCGGGCCATTTCGGAGCCCTGGTCCCAGGTGAGTGATTTGAGGATCTGGGCGGGCAGGTCGGCGAGTTGGGCGACGAGGGCGTCGCGCATCGTCTCGCCGGTGCGCCGGTGGGGCAGGTGGATGAGTTTGAGGTAGCGGGTGTGGCGGCATACGAGGGTGCCGATCTGGGAGCGCTGGTGTTTGCCGATGATCAGGTCGCCTTCCCAGTGGCCGGGTTCGGAGCGGTCGTCGGCGGCGGCGGGGCGCTGGCGTATCGAGGTCATGTGGGGTATCGGGCCGGCGTGGCCGGGTTTGGCGCGTGTGTGGGGTGTGCGCAGGCGGCGCCCGGTGCGTAGTTTCGCTTTCTTCTCGCCGACCAGGCCGGCGTAGTAGGCCTGGTAGATGCTCTCGGCGCAGGCGCGCTGGTGCCACTGGTCGGGGTGGGCGGCGGCGAGGTGTCCGGCGATCTGGCCGGGCGACCAGCCGGCCGCGAGGAGTGCGTGTACCTGTTCGCGCAGGGGCTCGTTCGCTTCGATCTTGGCCGGGCGGTCGCGGCGTCGGGCGAGGTAGGCCTGGTTGTGGGCGTAGTAGGGGTCATAGACCCCGTTGGGTCTGCTGTTGCGCTCGATCTCGCGGTAGACGGTCGCGACGCTCTTGCCGATCGCCTCGGCGATCAGCGGTTTGGGGCGGCGTGCACGGGTGCCGTCGGCGATCACGATCCGGTCTTGGAGTGAGAGGAAACGGGCTGAGACCCGGGCTGGTTCATCGATGCTCACCCCACCAGCGTGCTGGAGCCAGCGGCAGCCGGCGCTTTCGGATACTCCGGCCGCCGCTGCCGCCTGCCTTTGGGTATAGCCCGAATGGATGAGCTCGAAGAACCGGTACTTGACCTCGCGCGCAACGGGTATCCCAGTCGGATTGGGCACGTACGAAACCTCTCAACGAGAAGTTCGCAACCATCACTGGAAACCGCCCCACGCGGAAACCTCCGCCGCTTGACCTCCCGGCAGGTTCCTGATTGCCTCCGGGGACCGGCCGAGGAGAGAACCCACCCCCGCAACCTCACCATCCCGAACCCCAGCCCGCCCTCCCAACGACAGCACCCACCCAAACCCGGCACTCTCTCCGAGGGAGGGCCCGCCAGCGGCGCCGTTGACCTTGACCTTGACGTTGACGTTGACGTTGACGTTGACGTTGACGTTGAACGCAGGCGCTGACGCTAACGATCGCTGTTGATGTTGACAGTCGACCCATTCACGGGGCCTGGAACGTCAAGCGGATCACCAGCATCGGTGACGATCCAAGGCCGGACATGGCGGCATGCCCACGCCACGGCAGATGTGGCACCTGCCGCCAGGTGAGTCACGGACCAGCTCAGACTGTATGCGTGAGCGGTTCCTATTCGGCGATGCCGCGAGTGAGCAGCACCAAGGTGATGAACGTGCGGTAGAGCCTTATCGGGTCGGTGTCGCGCAGGTGCACCACGGTCGCGTCGTCGTGGTCCGGCTCGACGCGCTCGAGCCAGCAGGCCATCTCGGCGAGGTCCGGATTGCGCATCCGCACGCTCAGCGTGGCCGGCAACGCGATCCGGGGCAGCCCGATCTCGCCCGCGGCCGCCGCGTCGACCGCCTCGTGCGCGGTGCGCTCGATCAGTGCGCAGGCACGGCGCGGATGCAGGCTCTCCGCGGCGAAGCGGCTGACCGACTTCTTGACCACGGCCGCGCGCGCGTCCGGGCAGAACGGGCGCAACTCCTCGGCCGTCGTCTGGTCGCCGGTGATCAGCAGCACCGGGACGCCGTAACCCAGCGCCACCAGGGCATTGATGCCGCTCTCGCCCGTCACGGTTTCGTTGAGCCGAACTTCCGCGATGGCCAACGGATTGTAGGTGTGCGAGAGCGTCGCCGGCGTGCCCGACATTGAGCCGTGGTACGAGACGAAGAAGACTCCATCGAAGGTGTCGTCGAGCCCTTGCATCATGTAAAAAGGCTTATGGCGGCCGGACAGATACGATGCGTCGCCGTGTAGCCGGTCCGGCTTGAGGTTCGCCATCCGCCCGTGTGAGTCGTTGACCAGGATCTCGTGCTCTCCGCCCCCGCCCGCGCCCAGGGCGCCGTCGATGGCCGCGTTCACCTCGTTCTGCAGCAGCTCGCGGTAGAGCTCGTAATCGTTCTGGCCCGGGCGGCATTGCTCCCAGTCCACCACTCCGGCGGTGCCCTCCATGTCGGAGGAGAGGAAGATCTTCATGCGGGCGCCTCCACACGATGACTGACCTGTGCTCGGATCGACCCGTGTCCGGATTGACCCCGTGTCTGCGGGACGGGAAGGATGGCCCGCGTGACCGATCATGGCTGGACGTTGACGGGGGACGCAAGCGCCTTCGCGGACGCGTCGCTGGAGTTCCTGAGCCTCGACCCCGTCGGTAACACGATCATCCTCGGCATCGCCGCCGGGCTGCGCACGAGTCCGCGGCAGCCGAGGGAGCAGGACTGCTACGGCTGGTGGGTCGACGAAGAGGGCCGGCTCGGCGCGGCGTTCGCGGCGCAGTACCCGTACCCGGTCACGCTCGGTGCCCAGGTATCCGAGCGAGCCGCCGCCGAGCTCCCCGCGGTCTGGCAGGCCTCCGGGCGCGACCGGCCCATCGGGGTTGCCGGCGGCGTGCGGGTCGCCGAGGACATCGCGGCGCGCTGGGCGAGGCTGCTCGGCCTCAGCTACCGGGCTAAGGCGAACCACGAGATGCGGCTGTTCTCCTTCGCCGAGCCCACTCCGCCCGACACCGCACCGGCCGGCCACGGCCGCCTGGCCGGCCCGGCGGACGTGGCAATGCTGTGTGAATGGGATCTGGCCTTCTTCCGCGACTGCGGCCTCACGGTCCCGCACGATCCGGAGCCCTTCGTCCGGGCTCGCGTCCTCGATCGCAGGCAGCTGCTGTGGACCCGCGGCGGCGAGCCGGTGGCCTGCGCCAACTTCACCGGCGTCGCCGCTGGAGGCTCGCGCATCACCGGTGTCTACACCCCGCCCGAGCACCGGCGCCACGGCTACGCGGCCGGAGTGACCTGGGCCGCCGCGCACGAGGCGCTGGCCCGCGGCGCCGAACACGTCATGCTCCACACCGACCTGGCCAACCCGACCAGCAACGCGATCTACCAGCGCATCGGCTTCCGCCCGGTGCGCGACGTGACCGAGTTCGAGTTCGTTTGACGATCCGAGCGCTGGGGCCGTCACCGCCGGGTCAGCGCGCGACGAGCCCGGAGCCGCCCGAGCCGGCCATCCGCGGCGGCCCGACGATCAGCGGATCCGGCACGCCGACCAGTTCGCTGTTCTTCCCGCTGTACTCGACCTGGGAGAGCACGAAGCGGATGGCCTCGAGCCGGGCCAGGCGCTTGCCGTTGCCGTTCACCACCGTCCACGGCGCCAGATCGGTGTGGGTGGCGGTGAACATCGCCTCCTTGGCCCGGGTGTAGGCGTCCCAACGGTCGAGCGAGGCCAGGTCGTTCGGGCTGAGCTTCCACCGGCGCACCGGGTCCACGTCGCGGATGACGAAGCGGGTCAACTGCTCCGCGCGGGAGACCGAGAACCAGAACTTGACCAGGATGATCCCGTCCTCCACCAGCATCCGCTCGAACAGAGGCGTCTGACGCAGGAACAGCCGGTACTCCTCCTCGGTGCAGTAGCCCATCACCGGCTCCACCGTGGCGCGGTTGTACCAGGAGCGGTCGAAGAGCACGAACTCGCCGGCCGAGGGCAGGTTCGCCACGTACCGCTGGAAGTACCAGCTGGTGCGCTCCTGCTTGTTCGGCTTGTTCAGCGCCACCACCCGCACCCCGCGCGGGTTCAGGTGCTGGATGAACCGCTTGATGGTGCTGCCCTTGCCGGCCGCGTCCCGGCCCTCGAACACGATCACCAGCCGCGCTCCGGTCTCCTTCGCCCAGGTCTGCAGCTTGAGCAGCTCGATCTGCAGGGCGCGCTTGGCCGGGTCGTACTCGGCCCGCTTCATCAGGCTCTCGTACGGGTAGCCCTGCCGCCAGGTGTCCACCTCGCGCCCGTCCGGGCGGATCAGGATCGGGTCATAGCCGTCCGGGTACTCCACCCGCAGGTCGGCGTGGGTGCGGTACTCGCGCACCCAGTCGCTCAGCTGCCCGCTGATCGTGTCCAGGTCGACCAGCGGGTAGAGCGACTTCTTCAGGTCGATCGGATGCTCGGCCTCCATCGCGCCTCCGTCCTCCGCCCTCCGCCTCGCCGGACCGTCGCCGGGTCCGTCTGCTGCCACGCGCCGGCGGATCCGCCGCGCCCTGCTCGTTTATGGTGACAAATCAGCTGATATGCCGCACCTCTGTTAGGCTGACTGGAGTCCGCTGTCTCCTCGAGGAAGCAGGCGCTCACGTTGCCGCCCCACCGCCTGCTGGCCGACACCGCCCGATACGGGTCCGTGGCCGCTGCGCCGACGCCGCGCACACTGATCGACGTGCTCGAGGACACCGCGGCCCGGCATCCGCTGGCTCCCGCGCTCGACGACGGCGCCAGCCGACTCGACTACGCCACCCTGCTCGCCGACGTCTCCGAACTCGCCGAGCGCTTCGGTGAGGCGGGCGTGGGCCGGGGCGACCGCGTCGGCATCCACATACCCTCAGGTACGGCCCAGCTCTACCTCGCCGTCCTGGGCGTGCTCGCGGCCGGCGCCTCCTATGTGCCGGTGGACGTGGACGATCCGCCGGAGCGGGCCGCACTGGTGTTCGGCGAGGCGAGTGTGCGCGCGGTGATCCGCGAGGGCCTGCGCATCGAGGTGACCGGCAGCGCGTCGCCACACCCTGCGACGGCCGCCGCCACGAGCGCCGCCACCGTGCCCTCGGCACGCCCCAGCGTCGAGGACGACGCCTGGATCATCTTCACCTCCGGCTCCACCGGCACCCCCAAGGGCGTCGCGGTGACCCACCGCGCCGCGGCCGCGTTCGTCGACGCCGAGGCCCGGCTGTTCCTGCGTCAGGCGCCGCTGGGCCCGGGGGACCGGGTGCTGGCCGGGCTGTCCGTGGCCTTCGACGCCTCCTGCGAGGAGATGTGGCTGGCCTGGCGGCACGGCGCCTGCCTGGTGCCCGCGCCGCGGTCGCTCGTGCGCAGCGGCGTGGACCTCGGGCCGTGGCTGCTCGAACGCGGCGTCACCGCCGTCTCCACCGTGCCCACCCTGGCCGCGCTCTGGCCGGCCGAGGCACTCGAGCAGGTCAGGCTGCTGATATTCGGCGGCGAGGCCTGCCCGCCCGAGCTGGCCGAGCGCCTGGCTGTGGACGGGCGCGAGGTGTGGAACACCTACGGCCCCACCGAGGCGACGGTCGTGGCCACCGCCGCCCTGCTCACCGGCGAGGGCCCGGTCCGGATCGGACTGCCGCTCGACGGCTGGGAGCTCGCCGTCATCGATGCCGCGGGAGTACCGGTCGCGCCCGGTGAATCCGGGGAGCTGGTCATAGCCGGCGTCGGCCTCGCCCGCTACCTCGACGCGGAGAAGGACGCCGCCAAGTACGCGCCGCTGCCCGCAGCCGGCTGGGATCGGGCCTACCGCAGCGGCGACCTCGTCCGCGCGGACCCCGAGGGCCTGGTCTTCCTCGGCCGTGCGGACGAGCAGGTCAAGCTCGGCGGCCGGCGAATCGAACTCGGCGAGATCGACGCCGCGTTGCAGGCGTTGCCGGGCGTGACGGCGGCGGCCGCGGCGGTCAAGGGCCCGACGGGTGGTCAGGTCCTCGTCGGCTACGTCGTCGTGCGCGAGGACGAAACCGCCGAGCCCTTCGATCCGGCTTCCGCGCGCGCACTGCTGGCCACGCGCCTGCCCGCCGCCCTCGTGCCGCGCATCGCCGTCGTCGAGCAGTTGCCGACGCGCACGTCGGGCAAGGTGGATCGCAATGCCCTGCCGTGGCCGCTGCCCGAGCCCGCGGCGTCGCCGACCGCCGCGGAGGACGAAGGCCCAGTTGAGCTGACGCCGGCCCAGGAGGAGCTCGCCGAGCATTGGACGAGCGTGCTCGGCGACCGCCCGCTCGGTCTCGGCGCGGACTTCTTCGACGCCGGCGGCGGCAGTCTGGCCGCGGCGCGCCTTGTCTCCGTGCTTCGGACCGCCCACCCGACCGTCACTGTGCGCGACGTCTACGACAACCCGGTCTTCGCCGATCTGGCCGACCGCCTCGCCGAACTGGCGCCCGCGTCCGGTGCGCCGGACGGTCTCGTCGGCGCCCACGGCGAGTCGGCCCTGCCGCGCCCAGTCCGCCCTGTGTTCCAGTGGGCCCAGGCCGTGGCGATGGTGCCTGTCTCGATCCTCGGCGCGGTGCGCTGGCTCACCGTCCTCGCCGCGGCCGGAAACGTCTTCAGCCCGCCGTGGGCGCCGCATGTGTCCTGGTGGGCCGTGCTCGTCGGGTTCCTGCTCTTCGTCACCCCGCCCGGCCGGCTGCTGCTCTCCGCACTCGGGGCCCGCCTGCTGCTGCGCGACCTGCTCCCGGGCCGCTACCCGCGCGGCGGCCGCGCGCACCTGCGGCTGTGGGCGGCCCAGGTCCTGGCCGAACGGCTCGGTGTCTTCAGCATCTCCAGCGGCCCCTGGCTCGTGCTCTACGCCCGTGCGCTCGGCGCCCGGATCGGCCGCGACGCCATCCTGCACTCGCCGCCGCCGATCACCGGGCACCTGAGGCTCGGCGAAGGCGCGGCGATCGAGCCCGAAGTCGACCTGACAGGCCATTGGGTGGACGGCGACGTGGTGCACGTCGGCGAGATCCGAGTCGGCGACGGCGCCTCGGCCGGCACCCGTTCCACTCTGCTGCCCGGCGCCCGCGTCGGCGCCCACGCCCGGATCGAGCCGGGATCCGCGGTCGACGGCGAGGTGCCCGCGGGCGAGCGGTGGGCCGGATCCCCGGCCGAGCCGGTCCGGCCCGGCAAGGGCGGCGGAAAGAACGCCGCGAAGCCGCAGGGTCCGCCGACCGCGCACGCCGCGTTCACCAGGCGATGGAACGCCGGTTACGGCGTCACCGCGGTATTGCTCGGACTGCTGCCGCTGGCCGCCGCCGTCCCGGCCCTGACCGTGCTGGCCGCGTTCCTCGGCGGCTCCAGCACGCTGTGGCAGGCCTTCGCTCAAGGCCTCGCCGGGCTCGCGCCGACCGTGATCGTCTTCTTCCTCACCTTCGCCCTGCTCGTGTTCGCCGGAGTACGGGCCCTGAGCGTCGGCATGCGGCCCGGCGACTTCCCACTGCACAGCCTCCCCGCTTGGCGCGTGTGGACGACGACGCAGCTCATGGCGATGTCGCGGATCTGGCTCTACCCGCTCTACGCCAGCATCGCCACACCGGTCTGGCTGCGGCTGCTCGGGATGAAGGTCGGGCGCGACGTGGAGGCCTCCACCGTGCTCGCCGTGCCCGCGATGACGAGCGTCGACCACGGCGCCTTCCTCGCCGACGACACCATGATCGCGCCCTACGAGCTGTCCGAGGGCATGCTCAGCGTCGGCGCGGTGCGGATCGGCAAGCGCGTCTTCGTCGGCAACTCCGGCATGGTGGGTCTCGGCCGCAAGCTGCCCAAGGGCAGCCTCGTCGGCGTGCTCTCGGCCGCGCCGACCAAGGCCAAGCGGGGCAAGTCCTACCTCGGCATGCCGCCGGAGCGGCTCCGCCGGGCGAGCCAGGACACGGACAGCTCGCTCACCTACAACCCGCCCGCGCGGCTCAAGGCGGCGCGCGCCGCGGTGGAGATCTGCCGTATCGTGCCCGCGATGATCTCGGCCGGCCTCGTCCTGTTCGCCGCGGCGCTCGTGGCGCAGACCGCCCGCAGCCTCGGCACCCCCGCAGCCGTGCTGCTGGCCGGTCCGATCGTGCTCGCCGCGGGCGCCCTCGGAGCCGCGCTCGCGGTAGCCGCCAAATGGGCGATCGTCGGACGGATCGCGGCCGAGGACAAGCCGCTGTGGAGTTCCTTCGTCTGGCGCAACGAGCTCGCCGACAACTTCATCGAGCTCATCGGCGCCCCCTGGTTCGCCGAAACCTGGCTTGGCACCGGAGTGCTCAACCTCTGGCTGCGCGCGCTCGGATCCCGGATCGGCCGCGGCGTCTGGTGCGAGACGTACTGGCTGCCCGAGGCCGACCTGATCGTGCTGGCCGACGGCGCGACGGTGAACCGCGGCTGCGTGGTCCAGACCCACCTGTTCCACGACCGCGTCATGAGCATGGACCTCGTCACCCTGCATGAAGGCGCCACCCTCGGCCCGCAGTGCGTGATCCTGCCGGCCGCTGCCATCGGCACCGGCGCAACCGTCGGCCCCGCTTCCCTCGTCATGCGCGGCGAGGCGGTGCCGCCCCGCACCCGCTGGACCGGCAACCCGATCGCCCCCTGGCACGAAAAGCCCGAGTGACCCGCACGATGCCCGAGCACGAACCGTACTTCCCCCGGCACGGCAACGACGGATACCGCGTCGGCCACTACGACCTGACGCTCGCCTACCGCGTCGGCACGAACCGGCTCGAGGCGACCGCCGTGCTGACCGCCACGGCCGAGGAGGGCGACGCCCTCGGCGCGTTCGAACTCGACTTCTCGAACGGGCTGCGCCCCGACCGGGTCAGCGTGGACGGCATGCGCGTGCGCCACACCCACCGCACGGGCAAGCTCCGCGTCACCCTGCCTGGCGACCGGCCGATCGCCGCCGGCGCCACCTTCCAGGTCGAGGTGCGCTACGCGGGGACGCCGCGGCTTGTCTCGAGCCCGTACGGCGGCCTCGGCTGGGAGCAGTTGACCGACGGCGTGCTCGTCGCGAGTCAGCCCGTCGGCGCCCCGTCCTGGTTCCCGTGCGACGACCGGCCCGACCGCAAGGCGACCTACCGCATCGCGGTCACAACGGCTTCGGCGTACCACGTCGTGGCCAACGGCATGCTCGAGGAGCGGATGCCGGGCGGATCGACCACGACCTGGGTCTACCGGCAGGAAGCGCCGATGTCGACGTACCTGGCCACTGTGCAGATCGGCCGGTACCGGGAGATCGAGCTGCCCGGAAGCGTCCCGCAGCAGCTGATCGCCCCGCCCCGGCTGGCTGCCCGGGCCGGCGCCGCGTTCGCCCGGCAGGCCCGGATGATCGACGTCTTCCAGCAGCGCTTCGGTCCCTACCCCTTCGCCGGGTACACCGCGCTCATCGCGGACGACGAACTCGAGATCCCGATCGAGGCGCAGGGCCTGTCCATCTTCGGCACGAATCACCTCGCTGAGGGCTGGGACAACGAACGGCTGGTCGCGCACGAACTGGCCCACCAGTGGTTCGGCAACAGCCTGACGGTCGTGGACTGGCGCGACATCTGGCTGCACGAGGGCTTCGCCGCGTACGCCGAGTGGATCTGGTCGGAGGCCAGCGGCCAGCGCACCGCCGACGAACACGCCCGCCGCTGGCACCGCCGCCTCGACCGCCTCCCGCAAGACCTCGTGCTCGTCGAACCCGGCGTCGGGCAGCTGTTCGACGACCGGGTCTACAAGCGCGGCGCCCTGACCTTGCACGCGCTGCGCCTGACCGTGGGCGACGAGGCGTTCTTCCGGATACTGCGAGAGTGGACCACCACGTACCGGCACGCCGGGGTGCGCACGAGCGACTTCGTGGGCTTGTTCGCCGGCCACTACTCCGGACTGACGACGCCGATCCTGAACCAGGGCTCTTTCTTCGAACGCTGGCTGGAGTGGCCGAGGCTGCCGCAGCTGCCGGTCGTGATCTGAGCCTTCGCGGGCTCTGCCGATCCGGGTGGGCGGCTCAGGCCGCGCGGGCGAAATCGGCGAGCATCCGGCGCCCGCGCAGCGCCACCTCGATTTCGAACCTCGACTCAGGGTTCGCCAACGCCGCACCCAGCAGCTCCTGCATCCGGTGCAGGCGGCTGCGCGCCGTCTGCGGATGGATCCCGAGCCGCGCGGCCACCTCCGGGGCGGTGCCGCGACTGGTGTCCAGCCAGGCGAGCAGTGTCGCCTCGAGCCGATCCCGCTGCTTCACGGTGAGCCCGCCCAGCGGGGCCAGCCGCCGCTCTCCGATCAGCCGCACCAGCGCCTCGTCGGTGAGCAGCAGCAGCGCCGGCAGGTGGGCGTCGCAGCGGATCGGTGCGTGCTCGAGGGCTGATTCAGGCAGCCGTTCCCGGGCCAGCCGGGCCCAGCGCAGCGAATCCCCGGCAGCCCGCAGCGGCACCGTCGGCCCGACCACCGCCCGCCGTTCCCGGAGGAACTGCGCGATCTCCGGCTTGCCGAGCCAGGCGTCCGGCTCCGGCAGCAGCAGGCAGGGGTTCGCCGACGTCAGATCCGCCAGCACCTCCTCCGGCAGACGCGCGAAGCCCGCCGCGTGCGGCCGCGGGTCCACCGCCTCGCGCCAGTCGGAACCCGGCCCGAGAGCCACGCCGGCGACCACTTCCGGCAGGGCCCAGTCCGCCTCCTCGGCCGCCGCCTCGAGCTGGTCCGGCGCCGCGCCGTCGAAAACGGCCGCCAGCAGCCGCCGTCGGCGTTGGTGGGCCTCGCCGATGTCGGCCTTCGCCTGCGCATAACCGAGCACCGACGCGGTGGCGATCTGGTCGACGTGGGTGAACACGGCCTCGGCGAGATCAACCATCTGATCCGGGCGCATCCCGACCCGCCGGGCCACCCGCGCGTACCGGCGCCAGGCCAGCCGTCCGCCGAGTCGGCAGGCCGACTGCAGCGCGTCCATGCTGCGCCCCTCGGCCAGCTCCGAACGGCCCAGCCGACGGTAGACCCAGGCCCGCTGGCTGGCCGGCGCCGCCTGCCCCTCCACCACGTCGGCGAACTCGGCCAGCGCCGTCTGCACCCCGAGCATCAGGCCACTGACGAAGAGCGAGTCCATCGGCCGGTCGTACTCCGGGATCAGGTTCCTGATCTCCCGGACGATCTCCAGGACCAGGCTCGGGTTCTCCCGGCGCAGGTCCCCGGCGAAGCCCCGGGGCCAGCCGATCCGCTGTGCGAACACCGGCTCCTCCCGGTCCGACCACGTTGTTACCGGTGAGTATCCGTCGATGTTACCGGCCGGTCAATACCGTGGGGTACACCCGGGCCCGGCGCGTGCTCCGCGCCCCGGACGTACGGCCGCGAAAGCGCTCAGCCTCATGACAGAGCTGTGACCGGCCCCGCCGCGATTCCTATCAACCGGCCGAAGTCTTCCGCCCCGGCCTGCGCGGATGCGTTGACGCTCGCGCCGCCGCGCTCCTACCGTCACGCCCCGAACGCGGCGTCGTGGTCCCGGGCGCCGCCGCGGACCCACGACTCAAGGGAGAGTCCATGCGGATCCACCTGACGACCTTCAAGCGTCGCGGCCTGGTGCTCGCCACCGCGCTCCTCGGCGCACTCGGCCTCGCCGCCATCGGCGCCGCCCCCGCGTCGGCCGCGAGCTACCCGGTGAACTACAGCTTCGCCACCGGCTTCGTGGCCGGTTTCCTGTTCCCGAACGACGCGCCGGCCGGCGCGAACAACTGGAGCTGCAAGCCCAGCAGCGCCCATCCGTACCCGGTAGTCCTGGTCCACGGCACGGTCGAGAACATGAACGACAACTGGGGCGGCGCCTCGCCCCTGTTGGCCGACAACGGATACTGCGTCTTCGCCTTCAACTACGGCGGCTCGTCCGCGAACGCCGACCTGCAGGGCACCGGCGACATCGCGGCGAGCGCCGGCCAGCTCGCCACCTTCGTCAGCAAGGTGCTCGCCGCTACCGGCGCGGCCAAGGTGGACATAGTCGGCCACTCGCAGGGCGGCATGATGCCCCGGTACTACATCAAGTTCCTCGGTGGCGCGGGCACCGTCGACAAGCTGGTCGCCCTCGCCCCGAGCAACAACGGCACGACGCTCGACGGCCTGACCCAGCTCGGCACACAACTGCAGATTCTCGAGCCCACCAACCAGTTCCTGACCACCGTGTGTACCTCATGCGTGGAGCAGGAAGTCGGTTCGTCCTTCCTGACGAACCTCAATGCCGGAGGCGAGACCGTCTCGTCGGTGACGTACACCGTGATCGAGAGCAGCGCCGACGAGGTGGTCACCCCGTACACCAACGCTTTCCTGCCCGCGGCTTCCAACGTCACGAACATCCTCGTGCAGAACCAGTGCATCCTCGACGGCAGCGACCACCTCGAGATCGCCTACGACCCGATCGCGCTGACCGACATGCTCAACGCGCTGGATCCGGCGCACAAGCGCTCCATCCCGTGCCAGATCGTGCTCCCGGTCACCGGCCCGGTGCTCTGACTGGAAGCTGATCAGGGTTCGTGGGGGACCCGCCCGGTCGGCGGTTCGCTCGGGAGAGCGAACCGCCGACGCTCGCCCGGACCGCTGTTTGAAGGCTCGATTATCCTCGAGTTCTTCTAGTGCGGCGAAATGCGGGAGGGCCGATGGCGGACGGGCGGATCGCGTGGGAAACGGCTCCCGAGTGCCTGCGGAACCGGATCGAGACGGTACTCGGAGGCGCGGTGACGCAGGGGTTTGACCCAGCCGGCGGCTCCTCGCCCGGGCTGGTCGCGCTGCTGCGCTCGGAGGCCGGCGCGGAGGTGTTCGTCAAGGCCGTCCCGGCGGATTGCGTCCCCGAAGCGTTCCTGCATCGGGACGAGGCCGTCGTCGCGGCGGCGCTTCCGCCCCGCGCCCCCGCGCCCCGGCTGCTCGGCGCGTTCGAGGACGAGGCCTGGGTCGGCCTGGTGTTCGAGGCCGTACGCGGTCGCCCACCGCAGCGGACATGGCCCGCGGCTGAGGTGGAGCGCATCCTAGGGCTGGTCGGCGAGCTCGCCGCGGCCGGAGCCCCGGCCCCCCGAACAGGTCCCGCCGCCCGAAACGCGCCGCCCGAGGCTCGGCGGCTGGGGCTGGTTCACCCAAGCCGAGGATCGTCCGCGCCGCCTCGCCGAGGTCTCGCCCTGGGCCGCGCGCAACCTCGAGGACCTGTGCGCCCTGGAACGGCACGGCCTACTCGCCGCCCAGGGCGAGAGCCTGGTCCATCACGATCTGCACACGGGCAACATACTGGTCGGCGAGCAGCAGGTGTGGGCGGTCGACTGGGCCTTCGCCACTCGCGGCAATCCTCTGATCGACCTGGTGACGCTGCTGTCGTCGATGGCCGCCGAGGGCGTGGAGGCGCAGCCCTACGGCGCCACGCATCCCCTGGCCGCACGGGCCGATTCCGACGACATCGATGGCCTGATAGCGGCGCACGCAGGGTTCTGTCTGGCGGCTTCGTTCCTCCCCTCCTCGCCCCGCCGTCAGCCGATCCTCGACCTCAAGCGCGAATTCGGCCTCGGCGCGCTGGGCTGGCTGGCCGCCCGCGTGGCGAGCTGAGGCCGAAGGCCGGTGCGGCGGGCGCAAATCGTGTTGACGCCGCCCTGTGCCCGATCTACGCTCTGCCCTCGTCCGTCCGATCATCACGACTCTCGACGAAAGGAGGCCCACGGTGTTCGCGTCACGTCCTGCCACGACCAAGATCGTGGAATCGCACCGCCTCGGAGGCATCCTTGAACTCGTGGACCACCACGTCCCGTCCGCTCACTGACACCGATCTCGACCTCGACGCCGCGCTCTCACTCGTCCAGCGCGACGCCGCCTGCCCGCTGACCCCGGCCGGCTACCGCAAGAAGCTCGACGCGGGGGAGTACCGGCGCGAATGGACCTGGCTCGCCGTCGACGACACGTCCGGCGAAGCCCTCGCCGTCGCGGTCTGGTGGGGCAGCCCTGACGAAGCCGCGCCCGCCTCGCTCGACGCCTTCTTCGTGCACGGATCCATCGGCACCGGCGCGCGCCGCGTCGCCCTCGCCGGCGAGCTCATCCGGACCGCCCACCAGCACTACGTCGCAGAGTACGGGCTCAGCACGATACAGATCCCTGATTACCACGTCTTCGTCCCCGGCGACTGGCGGGATCACCCCGACGTCGTCGAAGCGCTCGGCTGGCGCGTCGAAGCCGTGGCCCGGGCCGGACTGACCGACCTGCTCGAGCGGTTGCGCTACGAGTGGACCCCGGCCGACGGCCTGCCGCTCGACACCAGCCGGCTCACATTCCGGGCCGAGCCGGACGACGAGGTGTTCGTGGACTTGTTCGCGCGCGTGCTCGCCGGCTCGCTCGACACCACCTCGACCGCCGCAGCGGCCGTCGTGGGAGCGCAAGCACAAGCCCGCGAGGATGTCGTGGCGTGCCAGACGATGCTGGTCGGCGAACGCACCTGGTGGCGAGTCGCGCAGGACGCCTCCGGGGACGTCGTCGGATTCGCCGTCCCCTCGCGCAATCTGGCCTTCCCGGTCGTAGGCTACCTCGGCGTCCTCCCCGAATACCGCGGCCACGGCTACGGCGACGATATCCTGCGCGCGATCACGCGCATCCTGGTCGACGAAGTCGACGCCCAGACCATCCGCGCCGACACCGACCTGGTCAACCGCCCCATGGCCGCCGCGTTCGAGCGCGTCGGCTACCGCAACTTCGCCCGCAGGCTGGTCTACTCCGCGCCGAAGCGGGCCGAATCCGACCCGGCACAGTGACGATCGGGACGCCGGCCCAGCCCGTCACTCAGGCCGTGACGGCATGCGGCGAGCGCTGCGCCGGCGTCCCCACGACCGGCGCGGACAGGTCGGCGTCGAGATCGACGATGCGGTTACCGGCGTCCACGTGCACCACGCGCGGGGCGTAGCCACCCTCCTCGCCGTACGCCACCTGCAGGTAGCTGATCAATATCACCAGGTCACCGGGCTGCACCAGGTGCGCGGCGGCACCGTTGATCCCGATGACGCCGGACCCGCGCTCGCCCTCGATCACGTACGTCTCCAGGCGCGAGCCGTTCGTCACGTCCACGATCGCCACCAGCTCCCCGGGCAGCAGGTCCGCGGCGTCCATCAGGTCGCGATCGACCGTCACCGAGCCGACATAGTGCAGGTCGGCATGGGTGACGGTGGCACGGTGGATCTTGGACTTGAGCATCGTGCGGTACACGGAGCCTCCAGCTCTCGAATCCGGGTAGAGGGCACGCGAGCGCTCCCCTCTCGGTCCTTCCCACCCTAACGCACCCGCCGATTTCGTGATCGTGACGCCGAAAGCCCCGCAGCCTTGATCTGACCTCGTCTTTGCCTCGTCTTCGCCCCCTCCCGCCCGGCACCCGAAACAGTCTTCCGCCCCAGGATTACACTTTCTTTCCCCGCTTCCTTCACCTACCGCGTCACAGCCACCACCTGCGCGGCTACAATCCCTGCGTGGATGCCAAGCCGGTTCCGACCGCCTCGCCGACACTCGAACACGTCGCGCAAGTCGCCGGGGTGTCCCGAGCCACTGTCTCGCGGGTGATCAACAACGTACGCAACGTCGATCCGCAGCTGGCCGAGGCTGTGCGGGCGGCCGTCGAGCAGACCGGGTACGTGCCCAATCAGGCGGCGCGCTCGCTGGTCACCCGGCGGACGAACTCGGTCGCGCTGGTCGTCTCGGAGGGCGAGCACCGCAGCGTGCCGGTCTCCGACCCGTTCGTCGGCCGCATCTTCACCGACCCGTTCTTCGGCCGGATCGTCTCCGGGCTGTTCTCGGTGCTGCGCCCACGCGCGGTCAACCTGGTGCTGATGTTCGTGGAGACCGACGAGATGCGCCGGCAGCTGCTCGGCTACCTGCGCCAGGGCCACGTCGACGGCGTGCTGCTGGTCTCCTCGCACGAGCAGGACCCGCTGCCGCGGATGCTGACCGAGTCCGGCCTGCCCGCCGTGCTGTCCGAGCGGCCCTCCGGCGAGCTGCGGATCAGCTACGTCGACTCGCCGCAGCGGGCCGGCGCCGCCCTCGCCGCCGAGCACCTGGCCCGGCGCGGCTGCCGGCACGTCGCGACGATATCCGGCCCGCTGGACATGCCCGCCGGCCGAGACCGCCTCGACGGCTTCCGGGACGAGATGGCGAAGTACGGCTACGCCCACATCCCGGCGGTGGAGGGCTATTTCACGCAGGACAGCGGCAGCGCCGCGATGGCCCGGCTCCTGGACGAGTACCCGGAGATCGACGGCGTCTTCGCGGCCAACGACCTGATGGCCCTCGGCGCCGTCACGGTGCTGCACGAGCGCGGCCGGCGCATCCCCGAGGACACGGCCGTAGTCGGCTTCGACGACAGCCACGCCGCGCTGCTCTGCCGTCCGCCGCTGACCACCGTGCACCAGCCGGTGGAGAAGATGGCGGCCGAGATGGCCCGCCTGCTGCTCGACCGCATCGACCGTCCTGACCTGCCCGTGGCCACCGCGATCTTCGACCCCACTTTGGTCGTGCGCGCCTCGGCGTGACCCGCAGCGGCTGCCCGTCACACTTCTCCGGCGGCATCCGTCATAACCAGTGAGGGCCCGGATGAGCGGCCCGAGCGTGACGGAGCGACCGAGGAGAAGAAGATGCAGCCCCGAATGAAGAACCCCGCCATGATCCTGTCCGGCGCGATGCAGCCGATCCAGGAGGTCTTCAAGCAGACCAAGACCGCGGGCGTGCCCGAGGCCACGCTGGAACTGGTGCACTTGCGAGTGAGCCAGATCAACGGCTGCAGCGCGTGCGTCGACGCCGGTGTGAAGTCGGCCCGCAAAGCCGGCGAGACCGACGAACGGGTGGGCACTGTGGCCGCCTGGCGCGAGACTCCCTACTTCACCGACGCCGAGCGAGCCGCCCTCGCGCTCGCCGAGGCCGCTACCCGCCTCGCCGACCGCCCCGAGGCCGTCTCGGACGAGATCTGGGACGCCGCCGCCGCGCACTACGACGAGCGGCAGTTGGCCGGCATCGTGCTGATGATCGGCGTGACGAACCTCTTCAACCGCCTCAACGCGACCACCCGTCAGATCGCAGGCGCCTGGTAAGCCTGCCCGCGTTCTCCCTCGGCCCTGATTCCGCGCTTCACGGCGGCGTCAGGGCCGATTTTTGCGCACGACAATCGTCTTATGATCTCATCACTACTCCATTCTCCTGAATCATGTCGAAAATCCGTAACAGATGCGGATCGGTCGTTAGGCTGGCATCAGATGGGGCTCGGGGATTCATCCGAAACTGATGGGCGGCGTGAACGGAGGGGGCAGGTGGCGCAACGGATTTTCGCGGAAGAGCAGTACAGTATGTACGACTCTCCGCCTCTCGACCAGGAACTGATCCGTCGGGCGGAGAAGGCACTCGAGGTACGGCTGCCGCGCGCATATCTGAATGCACTCGGCGAGCGCAACGGCGGGATCCTTGCGCGGCAGAACTACCGGGCCGCGGTCGCAGTTGACGGTCGCGGGCTTCCTGCTGAGGACCAGTCTGGGCGCTTGATCGCCATCCTGGCACTGCTCGGCATCGGCGGGCGGTGGGGCGTCGACGTGATGTCGAGGTTCCTGGTCGAGGAGTGGGAATATCCGCCGGGCATCGTCATCTGCATGCTTCCGTCCGGCGGCCGGGACACGGTGATGCTCGACTATGCGGAATGTGGTCCACAGGGCGAACCATCCGTCGTCTATATCGGCGACGACCGTATTCCTCGGCGCATCGCCCCAGACTTTCAGGGTTTTCTAGACGGGCTCGTATGAGCGAGCCCGCTTATTGCCTCAACCGGCCTCGCCCGGCATGCATTGCAAATCAGAGGGCCACCACATCAGAGGACCACTATGGCCAATCCCATCAACATCCGCACGCGGCTTGCCGCCGCCTATCACCATGCCGCAAAGGTCGTGGCGGCAGCGCTCGCACTGACCGCTCTGGCGGCGGTTCCGAGCACCGCGCACGCAGACGACGCGCGCATGACGATCGTGCCGGCGGCTCGCACTCCGCCGCTGGCCCTGCCCGGCTTCGGCGCGATCGTCGCCGATGACGCGACGCGCAGCGTCTTCGTCAGTTCCGGCGGGGGCGGCGACGGCGTCGAAGAGGTCGGATACGGCGGCACGGTGCTCGGCCAACTCGGTCACGAACCGGGCGCCGACGGTCTGGCGCTGAGTGCCGACGGCAGGACGCTCTACGTGGCGCTTTCCAGAGCCGACGCGGTAGCCGCCATCGACACCGGCACGTTCACCGAGAAGGCACGCTTCCCGTTGCCGCCGCACAGGAGTTGCCCGACGAACCTCGCCCGCACCGGCCCGGACGTCTGGATCGGCTACGGCTGCGATCACGGTGCAGGCACCCCCGACAGTGGCGGCGTGGCCGTCCTCGCGACGGACACCGCAGCGCCGAAGGTGGCCCTGCCCAGGGAGATCTCCGCCCAGCAGCGCTCGGCCGCGGAGACGCACTACGCGGCCGCACCGCTCGTCGCAGCCTCTGGCGAAGCGCCGGGCACGCTCGTGGTGAGCGAGCCCTACGTCAACCCGACGACGGCCACCACGTACGCGACGTCGGCCGGCGCAGACCCGTCGCTCAATGTGGTGCGCACGACGAGTCTCGGCGGCAGCGAGCTGGCGGACCTCGCCGCGTCGCCGGACGGAGCAACCGCCTTCGCCGCGTTGGGATCGCAGACCACTGTCGACGCGCTCTCCACGGCCAGTCTCGCGGTCGCCGGTCAGTACGCCACGGGCCTCGGCCCCGACGCGGTCGCCGTGTCGCCCGACGGCACGGAGCTCGCCGCGACGGCGGCGATCCCCGGCTCGCACGTCTACGTCTGGCGGCTCGGCGACCCGGCCGGCGCCGCGAGCGGCAGCGGCCCCGCAGGCGACTACGGCAGACCCGAGTCCGGAGCCCCCGCGCCGCGTGGGCTGGCGTTCTCGGGAGACGGCAGACTGCTGTTCTTCGTCACCGAGCCGCCGTCGGGCCAGGGCGGACCGACGCTCACCGTGCTGGAGGTGGATCAGGACTGACACAAGGGAAGATCGAGTCTCGCCATGGTTCGGCCTGCCCGTCACTGGCGGACCCTTCCGGCGCGGGGAGCCGGTCCGTCCCTCCAGAGTCCGTCAGTGTGCCGGGCCGGTGCTCTCGCGGACGATCAGTTCCGTCGCCAGTTCGATGCTCAGCGCTTCGTGGGCGTGGCCCTCGAGCTGACGCATCAGCATCGTGACGGCGACGCGGCCCATCTCCTGCAGGGGCTGGCGCACCGTGGTCAGGCGCGGTGTCGTGGCGCGGCTGACGTCGATGTCGTCGAAGCCGGTGACGGACAGGTCGTCGGGCACGCGCAGGTTCCGGGCCGCGGCCGCTTCGAGGACGCCGACCGCGACCTTGTCGTTGAAGCAGACGATCGCGGTCGGTCTGGTCGGGGCGGGGAGGTCGAGCAGTTCGCCGCCGGCGGTGACGCCGGTGTGGGCGGCGGGCTCGCCGTGGCGCATCAGTGCCGGGTCGCCGAGGAGGCCCGCTTCCGACAGCGCGGCGAGGTGTCCGCCGACGCGGTCGTCGCGGGCGCGCCAGTAGGGCGGACCGGAAATTACGCCGATGCGTCGGTGGCCTAGACCTATCAGGTGGCGGGTCACGGCGCGGGCGCCGGAGAAGTGGGCGGCCGAGATCGACACCGTCTTGCGCGGGACCGTGATCCGCGGGTCCACGATGACGAACGGGTAGCTGCGCGCGGCCAGCGCTTCAAGATCCGTGCGTGATTCGGGCGGCAGTATCAGGACCGCGCCATGCGCGTCTTTGCGCGTGGGCAGACCGCGTACCGCGGTGGATCTCAGGGTCGCGTCACCCACGTCCAGAATCATCTCCTGCCCGTGCAGCGCGAGAGTCTCAGCCACCGAAGTCACGATGTGGCCGAAATAGTCCGTGAGCAGGTACGGACAGCGAACGAAGACCGGTGGGCGCGGGCCCTGGACGGGGGAGCGGCGGCGCGGTTCGGGGGCGCGGGCGCCGAGTCGCTCGACCACGTCCTGCACTTTGCGGCGGGTCGCCGCGGAGACGTTCTCGCGGTCGTTGAGCACGCGCGAGACGGTGGCCACCGACAGGCCCGCCGCGGCGGCCACGGCCCGTACCGTCACCCGGCCGTTGCCGGCGTCGGTATCGGCCCAGGTGCGGCCGTCCGCAACGTCGGAACCGGAAGTGTGGGGGCGGGTCCTGATGGGCTCGGAGACGACCCAGGTACCGCGGCCTCCGTCCGCGATATCTGTGTCAGGATCCTGACGACTCTTCCCGGCTTCGGCGTGAACGCGCTGGCGGCCGACCTCGACGCCAGGGTGCTGGCGGTCCTTCGCGATCTCGGGGTCAGGGCTCTGAAGATCCTTCGCAGCCTCGGGAACGGCCTGGTCGCGGCGGCCTGCAGCATCGGATTCAGGGTGAATCAAACTCCTGTCTCCGCTTTCGGCCCCCGCCCCGCCGCTGCCGTCGCCGCGCTCGCCGCCGTCCCCACCGCCCCCGATCGCGCCGGCGTCGCCCGCCCCGACGCCGCTCTCGATCACGCTTCCCCTACCGCCGTCGATCACGCCGCCACTGCCGTTCTCGATCACGCTGTCGATCACGTCGCCGCTTCCGTCGCTGGTCCCTCTGCCGGCTTCAGCGCCGGCCCCGTTCTCGATCTCGCTATCCGTGGTTCCGGTACCAAAACCTGAAACAGCCGTCTGTTTCATCTCTCCCCCATAACGATCTCAGGCGGTCAGAACAGGTCTGGACCAGAGTGGTTGACTCCATTCGACGGCATTGCTGCAATCAACGGCGCCGGTCGTTTCCGTCTTGTTTCAGAAGCGACGCAAGCAGTTTCTCACCCCGAAGGCGGGATTCCCACCCCGCCGCCATCCGCTCGTGTCGAGAGGATCGCCGATGCGCAGCAGCACCGCACCCACGCACAGAACCAGGGCGTTCGCCCTGGTCGCCGGAGCCGCCATGGTCTCCGGCGGACTCGGCCTGGCCACGGCCGGGACGGCGGACGCCGCGGCGTCCTTCCCGGCCCACTACGCCGCGCCCTACCTGCAGATCTCCACTTCGGACTCCGGTGACATGGCTTCGGACATGGCCGCCACGGGTCTGAAGTACTACACGCTCGCCTTTCTGATCCCGCAGTCCGGCTGCACGCCGGAATGGGAGGACGGCGGCTACGGCGTCGGACAGTTCAACTCGCAGATCAGTTCGCTGCAGGCGGCCGGCGGCAACGTCATCGTCTCGTTCGGCGGCGCGGACGGCGGTGAGTTGGCGCAGACCTGTACCAGCGTCTCGTCGCTTACGGCCGCGTATCTCAACGTGGTCAACACCACCGGCGCCACCCGGCTCGACTTCGACATCGAAGGCGGCGTGCTCTCCGACACCGCCTCGACGGCCCGTCGCGACCAGGCGCTGGCCGCGCTGCAGGCCGAGGACCCGGCGGTTCAGGTCGACTTCACCCTGGCGGTCGCGCCGAACGGGCTGCCGACCGGAACCGGCTCCGAGTACGCGCTGCTGCAGGACGCCAAGTCCAAGGGCGTGAAGGTCTCCGTCGTCAACCTCATGACGATGGACTTCGGCAACGGGCAGAACGCCCTGAACGACGCCGAGTCGGCGGCCACCGCGTCCGCGAGCCAGCTCGCGAGCCTCTACGGCATCTCCACCTCCGCCGCGTACAACATGATGGGGCTCACCCCGATCGCCGGTCAGAACGACGACAACGAGAACTTCACCACCGCGAACGCCTCCACGCTGGAGAGCTTCGCGGCGAACAACGGAGTCGGCGAGCTCTCCTTCTGGGAGGTCGACGGCTACGACAAGGGCACCGGGTACCAGTACTCGTCGATCTTCAACAAGATCACCGGGGGCACGACCACCGGCGGCGGTGGCGGTGGCGGTACGACGACCACCGGGACCGTCACCGGATACCAGGGCCTGTGCTTGGACGACCGGTCCGCGAGCACGGCGGATTACAACCCGATCCAGGTCTACACCTGTAACGGCACGACCGCGCAGCAGTGGACGGTCACCTCGAGCAACACGCTGCAGGTGCTGGGCAAGTGCCTGGACGTGGATGCGGCCGGCACGGCCAACGGGACGCTCGTCGACCTCTACGACTGCAACGGCACCGCGGCCCAGACCTGGGTGCACCAGTCGAACGGCGAGCTGCTGAACCCGAACTCGGGCAAGTGCCTCGACGACACCGGCTACGGCGGCTCGGGCACGCAGGTCCAGATCTGGGCCTGCGCCGACACCTCCAACCAGCAGTGGAACATCCCGTGACGATGACCTCGATCGGATTCAGGGGCCTGACGCGGCGTTCCACCGCGCTGCTGACCACGATCGGACTGGCCTTCGCACTCAGCGTGGCGGTCGCCCACCAGGCGCACGCCGCGGCGACCGGGACGATCACCGGCTATCAGGGTCTGTGCCTGGACGACCGGTCCGCGAGCACGGCGGATTACAACCCGATCCAGGTCTACACCTGTAACGGCACGACCGCGCAGCAGTGGACGGTCACCTCGAGCAACACGCTGCAGGTGCTGGGCAAGTGCCTGGACGTGGATGCGGCCGGCACGGCGAACGGGACGCTCGTCGACCTCTACGACTGCAACGGCACGGCCGCGCAGACGTGGGTGCCGCAGACGAACGGCGAGCTGCTGAACCCGAACTCGGGCAAGTGCCTCGACGACACCGGCTACGGCGGCTCGGGCACGCAGGTCCAGATCTGGGCCTGCGGCGATACCTCCAACCAGCAGTGGACGGTGCCGAGCGGCACCACCACCGGCGGCGGCGGCGGTACCGGCACCACGCCGGCCCTCGGGTCGAACGTGTACGTGTTCACGCCTTCGATGTCCACCTCGACGATCCAGGCCGACATCAACGCCGTGTACTCCACGCAGCAGTCGAACCAGTTCGGCACCCAGCGCTACACGCTGGCGTTCGAGCCCGGCACCTACAACGTGACGGTGCCGGTCGGCTTCTACACCGAGGTCATCGGCCTCGGCCAGAACCCGAGCCAGACCGTGATCACCGGCGGGATCTACGCCGACGCGGCCTGGTCCGGCGGGAACGCGACCACGAACTTCTGGCGCGACGTGGAGAACATCACCGACGACCCGTCCTCCGGCACGATGGAGTGGGCCGTCTCCCAGGCGGACCCGATGCGCCGGGTGCAGATCAACGGCAACTTGACGCTGGACGACTACACCTCGGGCAACAGCTCGAGCAACTGGTCCTCGGGCGGCTACATCAGCGACTCGGTGATCACCGGCAAGGTGACCTCCGGCACCCAGCAGCAGTTCCTGATGCGCAACGACAAGATGGGCAGCTGGACCGGGTCGAACTGGAACATGGTGTTCGTCGGTGACACCGGCGCGCCGTCGCAGAGCTTCCCGAGTCCGCCGGACACGACGGTCGGCACGACGCCGACGGTCGACGAGAAGCCTTACCTCTACATCGACGGCTCGGGCAACTGGGACGTGTTCGTGCCCTCCAACCGCACGAACTCCCAGGGCGCCAGCTGGTCCGGCGGCAACACCGCGGGCACCTCGCTGCCGATCAGCGACTTCTACATCGCCACTCCGAGCAGCACGGTGAGCCAGATCAACGCGGCGCTCGCGGCGGGGCAGGACCTGCTGTTCACCCCGGGCGTCTACCAGATCAACGGCACCATCAACGTGACGAACCCTGACACGGTGGTGCTCGGCCTGGGCATTGCGACGCTGGTGTCCAACGGCGGCAACACGATCCTGTCCACCGCCGACGTCAACGGGATCCGGATCGCGGGTCTGCTCTTCGACGCCGGCACCACCAACAGCTCCACGCTGATCCAGATCGGCCCGAGCGGTTCGAGCGCGAGCCACGCGAGCGACCCGACCGTGCTCTCGGACGTCTTCGCCCGGATCGGCGGCGCGACCGTCGGCAAGGCCACGCAGACGCTGGTGGTCAACAGCGCGAACGTGGTGGGTGACGACCTGTGGCTGTGGCGGGCCGACCACGGCAACGGCGGCACGGTCGGCTGGAGCACGAACACCGCGGCCAACGGCCTCGTCGTGAACGGCGCGAACGTGACCATGTACGGGCTCGCGGTCGAGCACTACCAGGCCGTGCAGGTCCAGTGGAACGGCAACGGCGGCTCTGACTACTTCTTCCAGAGCGAGATGCCGTACGACCCGCCCAACCAGTCCTCCTGGATGGACGGTTCCTCGGACGGCTACCCGTCGATCAACGTGGCGAACTCGGTTACGTCGTTCAACGCGTACGGCTTGGGCAGCTATTGCTACTTCAGCACGAACTCGAGCGTGGTGAGCGCCAACGCCTTCACCTCGCCGACGAGCTCGGGCGTGCAGTGGCACGACATGGTCACCGTCTCCTTGGGCGGCACCGGCACCATCTCGCATATCGTCGACAACAACGGGTCGACGGTGAACTCGAGCAGCACTGTGGCGTACCTGACCTCGTACAACTAAAGATCAGGCGCACCGCGCCGCAAGAACAGCAAGAACAGCAGCAACTGCACCGGCCGGGCCGGGCGCGCCGCACTCGGGCGCGCCCGGCCCGGGCCGTTTTACGATGGAACCGTGATCCCGTTCCCCGAGCTTCCGGACCGCGGCACGCGGGTGGAGATCGCTCCGGGTGCGGTGCATCTGCCGGGCTGGCTCACGCTCGAGCAGCAGCGGGAGCTGGTCGCGGCGGGTCGGGAGTGGGCACGCGGACCGGTGCCGATGCGGCACACGAAGCTGGCCACGGGCGGGGTGATGTCCGTGCAGACGGTGTGCCTCGGCTGGCACTGGCAGCCCTACCGCTATTCCCGTACCGCGGACGACGTCAACGGTGCGCGGGTGGCCGAGCTGCCGGGCTGGCTGGCCGACCTGGGGCGGCGTGCGGTCGCCGAGGCCTATGACGATCCGGCCGCGGCGGCGGCCTACGCGCCGGACACCACACTGATCAACTACTACGACCGGGACGCCAAGCTCGGGATGCACCAGGACCGGGAGGAGCGCTGCGCGGCGCCGGTCGTCTCGCTGAGCATCGGCGACCGCTGCGTCTTCCGCCTCGGCAACACGACCAGCCGCAACCGCCCTTGGCGGGACGTCGAGCTGGCCTCGGGAGACGCCTTCGTCTTCGGCGGGCCGTCCCGCTTCGCCTACCACGCGGTGCCCAGGCTCTACCCGGGAACCGGCGATCCGGCGACCGGTCTGGGCTCGGGCCGGCTGAACCTGACTTTGCGTCAGACCGGGCTCGAGTCCGACGAACCTGGTCCCGGCTGACCCGGACCGCATACGCTACCTCCCATGACAGACGACAGGCTGCCCCAGCGGCCGGAGTTGAGGGTCTCGCACGCGGATCGGGACCGGGTGGCCGAGCAGCTGCAGATCGCGGCGGGCGACGGCCGGCTGACCATGGACGAGCTCGACGAACGGCTGGAACGGGCGCTCAACGCGCGCACCGGCAGCGAGCTCGAGGTCCTGGTGCGGGACCTGCCGACGGCCCCGGGCGCGGTCGGATCGGCTCCGGCCGAGGTGAAGGATCTGGTGAGCATCGACGTCACCAGCGGCAGCGCGCAGCGCCAGGGGCGCTGGGTGGTGCCTCGGGCGATGAACCTGAAGGCGCGCAGCGGCAACATCAAGATCGACCTGACCGAGGCGATCATCGCGCACCCCTTGCTCAAGATCCAGGCGGACGTGCGCAGCGGCAACATCACCATCGTGACCCGGCCGGGCATCGAAGTCCTGATGGACGAGGTGTCGGTGCGCAGCGGCAACACGAAGGTGCGGGTGCCGCGGAGCCCGACGCCGGCGGCGACGTATCTGCGGGTGGAAGTCTCCGGCTCGGTGGGCAGCGGGAACATCACCGCCCGTCCGCCGCTGCGCGGCTTCATGGACTGGCTGCGCAGGCGGCCGGTCCGGTACCCGGCGCTGCCGCGCTGACGTGTCGCCGCCGCGTGCGCCGCCTGGTGGGGCGGGCGCACCGGCGGCCCCGTCCCCGCCCGTGGGCCCCGGGCGGCGGACGCGTGCGCAACACAGGACACTGTGACGCTAGGGGTCTGCCATGCCTGAGACAGTGGAGTATGGACTGCTGGGGCCGGTGATCGTCCGCTGCGACGGATCGCCGACGAACCTGTCGCCGCGGCAACGCGAGCTGTTGGCGGCACTGTTGCTCTCGGCCGGCCGGGTGGTGAGCGTGGAGCAGCTGCTGGTCACGCTCTGGGGCGCGACGCCGCCGCCGACCGCCCGGGCCAGCCTGCACAACCAGGTCAAGCGGCTGCGCACGGTGCTCGACGCCGGGCGCGCCCCGGCCGACCGGCGGCTGCTGACCGAGCCGGGCGGGTATCTGCTGCGGCTGGGGGCGGACGGGTTCGACGTGGCGCGGGCGGAGGCGCTGCTGGACGCCGCCCGCGTCGCCGCGCGCGCGGGAGACTGGTCGGAGACCGGCGAGCTGGCCGCGGACGCGCTCGAGCTGTGGCGCGGGGAGCCGCTGGCGGACCTCGGTTCGGACGCGCTGGCCCGGGAGGCGCCGCGGCTGTCCGAGCTGCGGCTGCAGGTGTGGGAGGTGCGGCTGGAGGCGCAGATGCAGCTGGGCCGCAACGCCGAGGTCATCAGTGAGCTGAGGCAGTTGGCGCAGGAGCACCCGATGCGCGAGCAGCTGCACGGCCTGCTGATGCTCGCGCTCTACCGCTGCGGCCGACGCGGCGAGGCGCTGGCGGTGTACCGGGAAGCGCGGCACGTGCTGGTCACCGAGCTCGGCAGCGAGCCGACCCCGGGACTGCGCCGACTGCACCGGCAGATCCTCTCCGACGAGGCCGCGGCGCCCGAGCCCGCGCCGTCGGCCGTGCCGCGGCAGCTGCCGCCACCGGTGGCCGGATTCGTCGGCCGGGACGGCGAACTGGCCCGGCTGACCGCGCATCTCGACCGCGCCGCGAACGACGCCGCCACCGTGCTGATCTCGGCCATCGGCGGCACGGCCGGGGTGGGCAAGACCGCGTTGGCGATCCGCTGGGCGCACGCCGCGGCGCCGCGGTTCCCGGACGGCCAGCTGTATGTCAACCTTCGTGGATACGACCCGCAGGACCCGGTGCACGCGGACGACGCGTTGGCCGGATTCCTCGTCTCGCTCGGCGTTCCGGCGCCACGCATACCGGCCGGCAGCAACGAGCGGATAGCGGCGTATCGCAGCCTTCTGGCGGACCGCAGAGTACTGATCGTGCTGGACAACGCTCGGTGGCTGGAGCAGGTCAGGCCCCTGCTTCCCGGAGCGCCGGGTTGCGCGGTCGTGGTCACCAGCCGGGAAGCGCTCGGCGGCCTGGTCGCCCGCGACG
Organism: Actinospica robiniae DSM 44927; assembly: GCF_000504285.1. Classification (NCBI taxonomy): domain Bacteria; kingdom Bacillati; phylum Actinomycetota; class Actinomycetes; order Catenulisporales; family Actinospicaceae; genus Actinospica; species Actinospica robiniae. The sequence goes on from NZ_KI632511.1 coordinate 8,277,430, forward strand.
GGGCCGTCCGCCTCGACCTGGACGTCCTGCCTCCGCACGAGGCGGTGGCGTTACTCAGGGAGCTGATCGGCGAGCGCGCGGTACGCGACGAGTCGGCCGCGCGGATGCTGGCCGAATTGTGCTGCGGACTGCCGCTGGCTCTGCGCATCGCGGCCGAGCTCGCCGCCCTCCGTCCGGGCGTCCCGCTGAACGAGATCGCCGCGGACCTGGCCGATTCCCGTGACCGGCTCGATGCTTTCGACGCCGGCGGGGATGAGGCGAGCGCCATCCGGGCCGTGTTCTCCTGGTCCTATCGCACTCTCGAGCCCGAGGTCGCCCGCGCGTTCCGACTCAGTGCCCTGCATCCCGGCCCGGACTTCGACGCGTACGCGGTGGCCGCGCTTCTCGGCATCGACCTGGCCGCGGCTCGGCGGCTGCTCGACCGGCTCGCCCGGGCGTACCTGGTGCAGAGCGCCGGCGCCGGCCGCTACGCGATGCACGACCTGTTGCGCGCCTACGCACGGGAACTGGCCGTGGCCGGCGAATCCGAGCCCGACCGGCACGCGGCCTTGACCGGTTTGTTCGACCTCTACCTGTATACGGCCGCGAAGGCGATCGACGCGCTGTTCCCGGCCGAGTCCTCGCGCCGTCCGGCCGTCGCCGCGCCGCCCGGACCGGCGCCACACGTCGAGGAACCGCTCGCGGCCCGGGCCTGGCTCGACGCGGAACGCGCCAATCTGGTCGCGATGGCCCTGCACACCGCGCATTCCGGGTGGCCGGCGTACACCACGCGCTTATCAGAGGTCATCTACCGCTATCTCGACAGCGAGGGCCACTTCCCCGAGGGCATGCTCGTACACACACAGGCCCGCCGTGCCGCCGTGCTCATCGCGGACGTCTCGGCGGAGGCGGCCGCGCTGCGCAACCTCGCCAGCGTCGACTTCCGCCAGGGCCGGTTCGCCTCGGCCGCGGACCTGCTGAACCTGGCCCTGTCGCTGTTCGCGGCGGCCGGCGACACCCGCGGCCAGACCCACGCCGTGCACAATCTCGGCCTGGTCGAACGGCATCAGGGCCGGTTCGAGGAGGCGGTCGGGCACCTGCGGCAGGCGCTCGCGCTCAATCGCTCCCACGGCGACACGCTCGGGGTGGCCAGGACCCTGGTGAACCTGGCGGTGGCCGAGCGCAGCCTCGGCCACTTCGGCCCGGCGGCGGAGCACTTGACCGAAGCCCTCGGCCTGTACCGGGATCTGCGCGAGCGGCTGGGCCCGGACGACCTGCTCTCCGTGGCCGGCGAGGCGGACGCGCTGACCAACCTGGGCGTTCTCGACCTGCGCCGCGGCCAGGCCGTGGCGGCGGCCGACCGGCACCGCCAGGCGATCGCGCTCTACCGCTCGGTGGGGGACCAGCGCGGACTGGTGGAGGCGATGGTCAACCTGGGCGCCGCCGAGCGGCATCAGGGTCTTTATGCAGCCGCGGAAAGGCAGCTGGAACAGGCAGTCGACCTGTGCCGGCGGCTCGGGGACCGCTACTGCGAGGCGGACGCCCACGCCAACCTGGGCGTCGTCCACCTGCGCGACGGCCGGCATCCGCAGGCCGCCCGCGAACTGCAGCTCGCCCTCGCGTTGTACCGGGATCTCGGTGACCAAGCGGGCCTGGCCCAAGCGCTCGAAAGCCTGGGCCAAGCCCGGGCGGCCGTCCCCCACGGACGTTCCGGATGACCTGGCACCTTTCCCCGCCGCGGTGCGACGGACCTATCCGGATGCCGCGGCCCGGTCCGGGGACGCGAAGGTCTCCGACGCCGGCGCGAATGCCGCGGCCACCGTGCCAGAAGTACGAGCATTGTTCTGCCGTGTACCTGCGGGCGCGGTTCTCATAGTTAAGCTCGCATACCGTGCTAACGACCGGCTAACGGCCCACGCACCCCGGTAGACCCGCGCCCAACTGGCAGTCCATCCACCCCCGCCGGCTACGGCCGCCGATTCCTCCCGACCTCCCACCCGACTTACGCGCGGGGTCCGGGGTGTCCCCGGCGTGGGGGTTCGGGGGCCGTGCCCCCGAATAGCACAGGGAACCGTGCGCTCGTATGTAGGCCCCGGCGAACATAGCGAAGCGGAGGAGCCGGGGCCGAGGTACCAGCGCGTCCAGGTTCCGGAACCGTCGCTCGCCCCTTGACATCCCGGTAACCGCGCCGTAAACAATTCCCTGATTGGAGAGCGCTCTCCCACTCGCGCCGCTGATCCATCCGCGCCCGCGCGCGCACCGCGCCGAAGGGAAACACGCACATGCCTGAGCACAGCAGCCCACCACCGCGCCGACGCTCCCTCCTGGCCACCGCGGCCCTGATCGCGAGCAGTCTGACCGGCTCGTTCGCCGTCGCCGTGGCCGCCGCACCGGCCGCCCACGCCGCCACCGTCCCGCCCGCCCCGTCGGGCTGGAACACCGTCTTCTCCGACAACTTCGCCGGCTCCGCGGGCACCGCGCCGTCGGCCGGCAACTGGTTCTACGACATCGGTACCGGCTACGGCACCGGTGAGCACGAGCAGACCACGAACTCGACCAACAACGTCTACGTGGACGGCAACGGCCACCTCGTGCTCAAGGCCACCGAGAGCGGCACCGCCTGGACCTCCGCCCGGATCGAGAGCACCCGGGACGACTTCCAGGCCCCGGCCGGCGGCCAGCTCGAGATGACCGCGTCGATCGAGCAGCCCAACCCGGCCAACGGCCTCGGCTACTGGCCCGCGTTCTGGGCCCTGGGCTCGCCGATGCGCACCGGCGGCGGCTGGCCGCAGTCCGGCGAGATCGACATGATGGAGGACGTCAACGGGCTGAACGAGGCGTCGCAGACCCTGCACGACTCGGCCAACAGCCCCGGCCACGCCCTGATGGCCTGCCCGGACACCTCCTCGAGCTGCCAGACCGGCTACCACACCTACTCGGTCATCATCAACCGGGTGAACACCAGTGCCGAATACCTCGAGTTCCTGATGGACGGCAACGTCGAGTCCACCATCACCGAGGCCTCGGTCGGCACCGCGGCCTGGCAGGCGGCCATCGACCACGGCTTCTTCATCATCTTCGACCTGGCCATGGGCGGGAACTACCCGGACGGGATCTACGGCTCGGCCACCCCGACCACGGCCACCAGCTCCGGCGCGTCCATGAGCGTCGGCTACGTCGCGGTGTACGAGCAGGGCGGCAACTCCACGCCGTCCGGCACGGCCACCGCCACCGGCCAGCTCACCGGCAACGGCGGACTGTGCGCCACCAACCAGAACTCGCTCAACACCGAGGGCAACCCGCTGTACCTGAGCGCGTGCAACGGCAGCGCCGGGCAGCAGTGGTCGCCTTACTCCGACGGCACCGTGCGGGTCCAGGGCGGCTGCCTCGACGTGGTCAGTGCCGGCACGACCAGCGGCACGAACGTGGACTGGTATCCATGTAACGGCTCCAATGCCCAGAACTGGACGCACCAGGCCAACGGCGAGGTGACCAACCCGAACTCAGGGCTCTGCCTGACCGAGCCCGGGGGCAACAGCGGCACCCGGCTCGACATCGAGACCTGCACCGGCGCGGCCACGCAGATATGGAACTTCCCGACCGGCGGGTCCCAGGGCGGCAACACCGTCACGGTGGCCAACCCGGGCAATCAGACCTCGACGGTGGGCACCGCGGCCAGCGCGCAGGTGAGCGCCTCTGACTCGGGCTCCGGGCAGACGCTGACCTACACGGCCTCCGGCCTGCCGGCCGGCCTGTCGATCAACGCCTCGACCGGCCTGATCTCGGGCACCCCGACCGCGGCGGGCACCTCGAACGTGACGGTCACCGCGAAGGACGGCACCGGAGCCACCGGCACGACCTCCTTCACCTGGACGGTCAACGCGGCCGGCGGCGGGACCTGCGGCACCACCAACGTCGCGCTCGGCAAGACCGCCACCGCCTCCTCGCTGGAGAACGCCGGGGATCCGGCCTCGGCCGCGGTCGACGGCAACACCGGCACCCGCTGGTCCAGCGCGTTCAGCGACCCGCAGTGGCTGGAAGTGGACCTCGGCCAGACCACGTCGATCTGCCAGGTGGTGCTGAACTGGGAGACGGCCTACGCGACCGCGTTCCAGATCCAGACCTCCAACGACGGCTCGACCTGGACCACGATCTACTCCACCACCACCGGCACCGGTGGCACGCAGACGCTGAACATCTCCGGCTCCGGACGCTACATCCGGATGTACGGCACGGCGCGGGCCACCCAGTACGGCTACTCGCTGTGGGAGTTCCAGCTCTTCTCGAGCGGCAGCGGCACCAGCAGCTCGCTGCTCTCCCAGGGCAAGACGACCACCGCCTCGTCGTTGGAGAACGCGTCCTTCACCGCCGCGGCCGCCACCGACGGGAACACCGGCACCCGCTGGTCCAGCGCGTTCAGCGACCCGCAGTGGCTGGAAGTGGACCTCGGCGCCACGCACACCGTCAACCAGGTCGCGCTCGACTGGGAGGCGGCCTACGCGACCGCGTTCCAGATCCAGACCTCCAACGACGGCTCGACCTGGACCACGATCTACTCCACCACCACCGGCACCGGCGGAAACCAGACGCTGAGCGTCTCGGGCAGCGGCCGGTACGTCCGGATGTACGGCACGGCGCGGGCCACCCAGTACGGCTACTCGCTGTGGGAGTTCCAGGCCTACGGAAGCTGATATGAACAGGCGGTGCCGGACGTCACTCCGGCACCGCTGAACAGCTCCCGTACCAGCGGAGACAACGAAATCTTCGATTCTCATCAGACGCGGCCGGGCCCTGCCCGGCCGCGTCCCTTACGCTCTTGCCTCGGAGCGTGACCGCGTGATACCAAGACACAACCGTCGTCGTGCCTTGATCCACTCCGAGCGCGGCGCGCGAGGAGAGGGGGGAGCTTGCCGCCGCCGTTCGGGCTGGGACGCAAGGAGCGCCATCCGGCTTCACTGCACGCCTGGCTCGTGCGGGCCGTCGCCGACGAGCCGGCGCTCGGGGACGAGCCGTTGCGCCGGGCCGCGCGGCACGCGGCCATGGGCAGCTGGGAGCACGCCCGCGACCTGCTCGCGGTCAGCGGCAAGGACTGGCCGCTGCGCGGGCACCGCATCAGCGTCCTGGCACGTGGCGCGCTCGGGCTGCAGTGGCCCACCGCCTGGCTGCTGGCCGAGCCGGAGAGCCTGGACGCGCGGGTGCTGGGCGCGCACGTGGACGTCCTCGAACTCAGGGCCCTGATCCTTCGGCGCGATCCGTCCGCCACCGACGAATCGGCCCGGGCCGTGGTCGGAGGGCTGGAGGAGCTCGCCGAGCTGGCCCCGGGCGATCCGGGCCCGTGGATCAGCCTGCTGGCACTCGCCCCGGTGCTGGGGGAGGGCCGGGCGGAGCGGATGCAGTGGGGGGAGGCCTCGTTCGAGAGCGGGGAGCAGAGCTTCGAGTGGTTCCGCGCGGCCCTCGAGCGCGACCCGGAGAACTGGCTGGCCCACCAGTACATGCTCCGAGCCCAGATCGCCCGGGTGCGGATGGGCCCGCCACGCGAGAGCATCGCATTGCTCGACTACGCCGCGGCTGTCGCCGCGTCTGCGGCCCCTGATTCGCCGCTCGTGGTCATGGGCGTGCACGCGGCCGCCGCACTGGATCGGGCGGCGATCACCCCGCGTTTGCGACCGGCCGAGCTGAGCTGGTTCAACGAACGGCTCGCCCACGACCTGGACACCGCCTTCGACGGCTGGTTCCGCGGCGCCGAACTGCGCCGCCACCCGCAGGCCGGCCACGACCTCGTCGCGCTGGCCGACGCGTTACTGCAGGCCCGTCGACCCGCCGAGGCCCGGCTGGTCGCCGCCGAGCTGGCCGCGATCACCGGCATCGAACTCCCGCCGGATGCCGCCGTCGCGGACCCGGCGTCTTGAGCACCGCCGTGTTCCGAGCCCCTCTCCCCGTTCTGGAGTCCACGTGCGCAACTCTCCGATCCGCATCGACACCGGCAAGGCTTCGGCCCTCGTCGCAGCGGAGGAAGCGGAGGCCGCGGACGCCGAGCAGCTGCGCAACCTCGGCTATCCTCAGCTGCTTCGCCGCGGTCTGAGCGGATTCCGCAACGCCGGCGTCGCCTACTCGATCATCTGCGTCACCGGCGGCATGTCTTTGACCTACGGCCTGATCGGCATGGTCTACGGCGGACCGGCCGTGGTGTTCTGGGGCTGGCTCGGCGTCGGCCTGCTCGTGCTCGCGCTCGGCGCGGCGATGGGCGAGCTGACCTCGGCCTATCCCACCTCCGGCGGCCTGTATTACTGGTCCGCCCGGCTCGCCCGGCACCACAGCGCGGCCTGGGCCTGGTTCACCGGCTGGTTCAACGTGGTCGGCCTGGTCGCGGGTGTGGCCGCGTCCTCGTACGGGTTCACCTTCTTCGCCTGCGCGTTCGGCGACATGCAGTGGGGCTGGAACGTCACGCCGACGCTGGAGGGCATCGTCTACGTCGCGGTGCTGCTCGTGATGGCGGTGCTCGGCTCCTTCGGCGGGAAGATCATCGGCTTTTTCGGCGCGCTGAGCATCTGGTGGAACACGGTACTGAGCCTGGTGATCATCATCGCGTTGCTAGCCGTGCCCGAGCACCACCAGAGCGCCGGCTTCGTCCTGACCACCTTCGTCAACCGTTCCACCCTTCACTGGAACTGGTACGTCTCGATCCTCGGCCTGCTGGTCGGCGCCGAGACCTTCGTGGGCTACGACGCGTGCGCGCACCTGTCCGAGGAGACCAAGCAGCCGGGTGTGGCCGCCGCCCGCGGCATGGTCCGGGCCATCCTGGCCGCGACCGTGCTCGGCGCCATCGTCATCTACGCGCTGTCCTCGGCGATTCAGGACTATGCGAGCGAGGCGGCGGGCACCCGCACGCACAGCCCGGTCGGCGACATCTTCGTGGACGCGCTCGGGTTCACCTTCGGCAAGCTGCTCGTCCTCGGCCTGGCCGTGGCCCTCTTCGTGTGCGTCAACGGATGTCTGGCCTCGAATTCGCGCATGGTCTACGCGTTCTCCCGCGACTTCGCCCGCACCGACGACGGCCGCAACCACCGGCTCTCGAAGCTGATGAGCAGCGTCGACCTGGAGAGCCGCACGCCGCGCGTGGCCGTCTGGTTCTCCTGCCTCGGCGCGCTGCTGATCGGCGCCCTGCAGCTGTGGAGCACCGTCGCCTTCGCCACCGCGGTGACCGTCAACGTGATCGGCCTCTACACCGCGTATGCGATCCCTGTCTTTCTCCGGCTGCGGCTGGGTGACGACTTCGAGCGCGGCGCCTGGCACCTGGGCCGTTGGTCGAAGACGGTCGGCTGGATCGCAGTGGGCTGGGTCGCGCTCGCGGACGTGCTCTTCTGCCTGCCCGTGGTGCAGCCCGTCTTCACCTGGGGCGATTTCCCCTACACCCTGCCCGCCTTCCTGCTGGTGATCGGCGGCGCGGCGCTGTGGTGGGGACTGTCGGCGCGCAAGTGGTTCATCGGCCCGCGCTCCATGGGCACCCCGGAGCAGCTGGCCGCGCTGGAAGGTGAGCTGGTCGGCGCGCAGCGCTCTTCACCGACCGGGGTCTAGACCCACCCCAGGTCTGCCCGGACGCCACATCTTGGTGATCGGCGGCGCCGCTTCGGGCATGGCGAGCACACCGGTCACCTCGAAGCCGAAGTGCTCGTAGAGCGGCACGTTCGAGAGCTTGCTCGACTCCAGATACGCCGGCAGGCCCTCGCGATCGCAGCGCTCTAGCCGGGAGCGCAGCAGCGCGGCCCCGACGCCCTTGCCCTGCCAGGCGGGATCGGTGCCGATCACGTGCAGATACCAGTGATCGTCCCGGGGATGCTCCTTGAACATGACCGACTCGGTGTGCAGGGCGCGCAGCGAACGGGCCCGGAAACAGGTGATGTAGCCCGGCAGCGCGGCGATCTGCACCGTGGCGGAGGGCTGCCAGGCGCCCGGCGGCTTCCAGATCGTCGCGCCCACGATCCGGTCTTCGATGAGGGCCAGCTCCGTCGCCTCGAGCGGCAGCGCCTCGCGGCGAAGCAGTGTTCTGAAATAGCGCTGCAGCCGCCGCTCCCGGGAGGGCTGGTGCGGCAGCTGGTAGGTGAACGCCGGATCGTCGAGGAAGGCCCGGGCCAGCATCCGCGCGGCCTCCGGCACGTCGGCGCGCCCGGCCGGACGGATCGCGATGTCGAGCTTCTCCATGGCGACAAGAGTGTACGGGTTCGGACTCACTTCGAGAACAAAAGTTTGATGAAAAGAGGTCTCGGCTGCGTTAGGGTCGCGGTATGGCTGCTGCGCGTGTGTCCGACGTCCGCTGGGTGTGGGCCTTCATCGATCGGCCGCTGGACGCCTTCGCCGAGGCGGCCCGGTTCTGGACGCGCGTGTCCGGCACGACGCTCTCGCCGAGGCGGGGCGGGCACGAGCAGTTCGCGACCCTCCTGCCGCCGCGCGGCGACGCCTACCTCAAACTCCAGGGCGTGTTCGAGGGCGGCGGCGCGCACCTGGACTTCGAGGTCGCGCACCTGGCCGAGACGACGGACCGGGCGGTCGCCCTCGGCGCCACGCGCGTGCTCGCCGAGGAGGGCCTGTCGGTGCTGCGCTCTCCGGCCGGCCAGCCGTTCTGCCTGACCGACTGGGACGGTCAGTCCCAGTGGCCCCCGGCCGTCACCACCCCGTCCGGCGCGCTCACCCGGGTGGACCAGATCTGTCTCGACCTCGCGCCGGAGGTGTTCGACGGGGAATCAGACTTCTGGTCCGAGCTCACCGGTTGGGACGCCGGGCCGGTCGGGGATCCCGAGTTCGGCCGGCTGCGCACTCCCGCTCACTTCCCGGTCAGGGTTCTTATTCAGCGCTGCGACGACCCCGGACCGGCCTGCGCGCACATCGACGTCGCCTGCTCGGACATCGCGGCGGTCCGGGCATGGCATGAGGAATTGGGCGCGCGGTTCGTGTGCGAGGGCCGGTATTGGACCGTGATGCGCGATCCCGCGGGCGGCATCTACTGCCTCACGCCGCGTTCTCCCGAAACCGGCCTGGCGCCGTAGCCGAGCTCAGGGCCTGGTTCCGGAACCGGATCCGCGCCGCGGCTAGTCGGCGAACTTCCACGTCACCGGGATCGTCGTGTCGTGCTGATCCATGCTGATCAGCCGGGCGAAAAGGGCCGGGCTCAGGGCCAGGTCGCCGCCGGAGCACGAGCCGCAGGAGCCGACGATCGTGGCGCTCACGGTCCGACCTGCGGTGTTGGTGATGGCGATGTGCTTGCCGCATTCGACGTTCCCGCCCAGCAGCGGCGTCGGGACCTCGACCAGGTACGCGGTGAAGGAGGCGAACATGCCGACCGGGTCGCGGCCGGAGCAGATGCCGAGGTGCACGTGATCGCCGAGCGCGTCGAAGACCACGCCCGCCTCGAGCGTCGCCGTCGCGCTGAAGACCATCGGGCCGCCGTCCGGGGCGGGATTCTCCACAGCGCCGGTCGAGGCCGCGGCGGGCCGGGCGACGGTGCAGCCCGCCAGCGTGACCAGCGCGAACAGCGCCGCGCGGAGGCCGCGGCCGGCCGGGCCGGAGCGCCGGAGCGCTCTCATGGTCACTCCCTTCCTCGACTTCCCTCCCATCCAAGCCCGCGCCGCGCGCCCCGCGCGCGGGTACGGGACCGTCCGGGTGAGTGGTCCCGGGCCGACCGGTTTTGGATGTTGGTCCAACAATCACTTGCGCCACGTGCGCTGATCTACGAAGGGATTCGCTCATAATCCCCACCCGGAAGGCCTAGCGAAGGCCTTCGTTGTCTGTTACGTTACGCACCGCTCACCAATTTTGTTCGGTCGCACAACCAACCAGGCGGCCGTCGACGCGGGACTCCCACCCAGCCCGCGCGCGACGGGGTTGACGCGACCCGTCGGTCCCTCTTCGTTCGAAGGAGAACGCACGATGGCCTCGGCACCCCGCAGGCACCGCCGAACCAGATCCCTGACATCCGTATCCTGCGTCCTGGCGCTCACCGCCGGACTGCTCACCGCCGTCACCGCCACCGCCCTCGCGGCCAGCGCGTCCGGCGGCCCCGGATCCACCCCGTACTGGAACGAGAGCGGCGGGGTCCAGGGCTTCGCCGACTCCACCAGCTCCGCGTCGAAGGTGTCTTACACCATCGGCAACGGCGAACTCGAGAACGCCTTCTACCCCGAAGACGACGAGCCCGACACCTACGGGCTGCAGTACTACGTCAGCAACGGCTCGAGCTTCACCGACTCAGAGGTCTCCAACACCACCCACGCCGTCACGCTGGCCGACGCCACCTCGCTGACGTGGCAGCAGACGAACACCGCGACCAACGGCGCCTTCACCATCACCAAGACCTACATCGCGGACCCGAACGCGAGCGTCATCCTGATCCAGACGACGTTCACCAACAACACCTCAAGCCCGCTCTACCTCTACGCCGACTACCAGCCCTACCTGGACGACCAGGGCGACGGCAACACCGGCGGCACCGACACCGCCAGCGGCGACCTCGAAGCCGTCAACGGCCCCGTGGCCAGCGCCCTCGCCGCCAGCTCCGGCTTCTCGACCTCCAGCACCGGGTACGTCGGCACCAGCAGCTCGGGCGTCAGTGAACTGACGTCAGGGTACGGGATCGCCACCACCTATTCCGGTGTCTCCAGCAGCGGCCACCTCGACCAGACCGCGCAGATCCCGGTCGGCTCCACCGGCTCGACCACCTTCACCCTCGCGCTGGCCTTCGACACCAGCGAGTCCGCCGCGATCAGCGACGCCTCCACCGCGCTCGGCAGCGGCTTCAGCTCGCTGGAGAGCAGCTTCGAGTCGGGCTGGCACAGCTGGCTGGCCGGTCTCAACGCGCCGCCCGCCTCGGTCGAGCCGGCCTCTTCCGGCGGCACCGGCAGCGCCGCCCTGCTCAACCAGTACTACGTCTCGCTGATGGAGCTGAAGGCGGACGAGGACAAGACGTACGTCGGCGGCTTCGTCGCCTCGCCCACCGACCCGTGGGGCGCCTCGACCAGCGCCGCGGGGGCCGGAAACCACGGCTACCACCTGGTCTGGACCCGGGACGAGTACGAGATGGCCACCGCGCTGCTGGCGGCCGGCGACTCCACCGACGCCCAGGCCGCGCTCTCCTACATCCTCAAGTACGAGATCGAATCCAGCGGCGAAGCCAAGCAGAACACCTGGCTCAACGGCAACCAGGAGTGGGGCGGCCAGCAGATGGACGAGTCGGCCGACCCGATCATCCTCGCCTACCAGCTCGGCGACACCAGCTCCACCGACTGGGCCACGCTCAAGACCGAGGCCAACTACATCGTCGCCAACGGCCCGTACACCGGCCAGGAGCGGTGGGAGGAGAACGGCGGATATTCGCCCTCGACGGTAGCCGCCGAGATCGCCGGCCTGGTGTGCGCCTACTCCCTGGCCACCAGCCAAGGTGACAGCACGGATGCCGCGACATATCTGAGCACTGCGAAGACCTGGGCGTCGAACGTGGACGGCTGGACCTACACCACCAGCGGATCGCTCGGCAGCGGCTCGTACTTCATCCGCATCGCCCCCAACGGCACACCGAACGACTCCAACACGATCAGCATCTCCAACGGCGGCGGCAGCTACGACCAGCGCGCGGTCGTCGACGCCGGATTCCTCGAGCTGGTGCGCCTGGGCATCAAGTCCGCCTCGGCCACCGACATCACCAACTCCCTGTCCGTGGTCGACTCCACCATCGGCGTCACGACTCCGCAGGGCGTGATGTACCACCGCTACAACCACGACGGCTACGGTGAGACCTCCACCGGAGCCGACTACACCGGCGCCGGCGTGGGCAACCTGTGGCCCGTCTTCAACGGCGAGCGCGGCGAGTACGACGTCACCGACGGCAGCGTCTCCGCCGCCGAGACCCAGCTGGGCATCATGCAGGCCTCCGCGGAGGCCGACGGCCAGATCCCCGAGCAGGTCTGGGGCGGCTCCACCGCGGCCACCGCCTCCGGCACCGGCTGGACCCTCGGCCAGCCGGACAACTCGGCCGATCCGCTGATGTGGTCGATGGCCCAGTACGTGCGCCTCGCCGACGACATCTCGCACGGCAGCGACATCGACACCCCGGCCATCGTCTGCCAGACGTTCAGCACCTGCCCGGTCTCCGTCCCCGCGGCGCCGACCGGCCTGGCCGTCACCGCCAAGAGTTCGAGCACTGTCTCGCTGTCCTGGACCGCCTCGAGCGGCGCGACCGGCTACAAGGTGCTGCGCAACGGCACCCAGGTCGGCACGACGACCTCGACCTCTTACACCGACACCGGCCTGACCGCCGCGACTTCGTACACGTACACGGTCGAGGCGTACAACTCCGCCGGGACCTCCGCGGCGAGCTCGTCGGTCAGCGCCACCACGAACGCGGCCGGAGTAGCGCCCAACGCGCCGACCGGCCTGACCGTCGGCACCGTCACCACTACTACCGTCCCGCTGACCTGGGCTGCGGCGACCACCAGCGGCAGCTACGCCGTCGCGGGTTACTACGTGCTGCGCAACGGAACGCAGGTCGGCACGACGACTTCGACCTCATATACAGACACCGGCCTCAGCCCGGCAACCACGTACACGTACACGGTCAAGGCTTATGACACCGATGGCGACGTCTCGGCTGCGTCCTCGAGCGTGTCCGCCAAGACCTCGGTCGGCTACACCGAGACGTTCAATGTCACCGTCCCGGTGAACACGGCCGCATCCGGCGACACCGTCTACCTGGACGGCGACTTCTCCGTCCTCGGCCAGGGCGGGACCGACTGGGCCGCGACCGGCGTGGCCATGACAAAGATCGACGACACTCACTACACCGCCACCGTTACCGCGAGCGGCGCGGCGAGCCTGCAGTACAAGTACGACCTCGGCGGCGACTGGAACAACGTCGAGGAAACGGCCACCTGCGGCTACGTCGCCAACCGGTCCGTGACCGTGAGCGGCACCGAGAACGACACGGTACTCAACTGGGCTGGCCCGAGTACCTGCGGCAACGCCCAGGCCGTCATCGACGTCACCGTCCCCTCCACCACCCCGTCCGGCGACGAGGTGTACATCTCCGGCAACTTCTCCGCACTCGGCATCGGCATGTCCTCGGCGAACGACTGGTCCGCCGGGCTGTACCCGATGACGAAGATCGGCACGAACCAGTGGCAGATCATCGTCCCCGCCGTGTCCGGCAGCACGTTGCAGTACAAGTTCGACCTCAACGGAACCTGGACGAACGTGGAGGAAGGCAGCTCCTGCAGCTACGTCAACAACCGCTCCTTCACGTTCAACGGCGCCAACAGCTCGTACACGGCCAACGTCTCGGTCGTTGCCTGGGCTGGACTGAACGGCTGCTGACCGCGGCCTGGCAACGAAGGATTCAGCCCCGTCGGCGTGCCCGGCGGGGCTGAATCGTCGTATGCGGGTTGACCCTCACGTGACGTGATGCCGGATAGTCGGGAGCGTGGAAGAGCACCTGACCGTGGGACGGGTCGCCGAACTGGCCGACGTGACCGTTCGAACCTTGCATCACTACGACGAGATCGGCCTCGTCCAACCGTCCGCGCGGACCGCGGGCGGCTACCGGGCCTACTCGGCGGAGGATGTGGAGCGGCTTCGGGAGGTGCTGGCATTTCGGCGACTGGGCTTCGGATTGCGCGAGATCGCAGACCTCGTGGACGACCCGGCCGCCGACGCGGTCGCGCGCCTGCGCCGGCTGCGCGGCCTGCTGCTGGAACAGCGCGACCGCGCCGCCGCCATGGTGACGGCCATAGACCGAGAACTGGAGGCACGGGCAATGGGGATCAAGACGACGCCGGAGGAGCAGCTGAAGCCGTTCGGCGCGCAGCTGTACGAGACCATCGGATCCGCCTATCCGGCGACGCGGCGCACCGAACCGCGGATCGCGGCAAAGGTCTGGGACGCGCTCGGAGACGCGCGCACGGTGCTGAACATCGGCGCCGGCACTGGTTCCTACGAGCCGGTCGGCCGCGACGTCACGGCGGTCGAGCCGTCCGCGGTCATGCGAGCACAGCGTCCGGCGGGCGCGGCGCTGTGCGTGGCCGCGGCGGCGGAGCGGCTCCCGTTCGAGGATCAGTCCTTCGACGCGGCGATGGCCTTCAGCACCGTCCACCACTGGCAGGACCCGATCGCCGGACTGCGCGAGATGCGGCGGGTGGCGCGGCGCGTGGTGGTGTTCACCCACGACGGCAGCGACACCGCATGGCGGCATCGCTTCTGGTTGAGCCGCGACTACCTGCCCGAGGTCTCGGAGCTGGTCGAAGGGCGGCCCTCGGTCGAGGAACTGGCCGGGTCGATCGGTGCGCGGATCGAGCCGGTGCTGATCCCGTGGGACTGCGCCGACGGGTTCTTCGAGGCCTACTGGCGCCGGCCCGAGGCATACCTGGAAGAACACGTACGCCGCGCGATGTCGGTGTGGACCCGGGTCGGGCCGCTGGCCGAACGGAGAGCGGTAGAAGGCCTGCGCGACGACCTCGCCACCGGCCGGTGGTCCGAGCGCAACCGCGAGCTCCTCGCCCTCGACGCAGCCGAGCTCGGCCTGCGGTTGCTCGTCGCCTGACCATCTCCATCCTCGCCCCGAGTGGGTGGGCGTGCGCCGGGCACCCGCCGCCGGACAGCCTCTAGAGTCAGGCGGTATGTCCGAAGTCTTCCTCGGGGCCTGGCACACCGTCGTCCCGGAACGCGGCGAGCGGCACGGCCCGCTCGCTCCGCTGCTGCTCCTGCTCACCCTGATCACCGGGTTCGTCGACGCCTACAGCTACCTGGTGCTCGGCCACGTCTTCGTCGCGAACATGACCGGCAACGTCGTCTTCTGCGGCTTCGCGCTCGCCGGTACCGGCGGGTTCTCGCTGCCCGCCTCGGTCACCGCTCTCGCCGCCTTCGCGGCCGGCGCGCTGATCGGGGGCCGGGTCGCGTCGGAGCGGCGCGAGCACCGCGGGCGGTTGGTCCACTTCGCGCTGACGATAGAGATGGTGCTGATCGCTGTCGCGTACGCGGTGGCCGGGAGCACCCACCCGGCCACCTCGGCGGGCAGCCGCTACGCGCTGATCTGCCTGCTCGGGCTGGCCATGGGCGTGCAGAACGCGTCCGCCCGCGCACTCGCGGTGCCCGACCTGACCACGACCGTGCTGACCATGACCATCACCGGCGCCAGCGCGGACAGCCGCGCGGCCGGCGGGCAGGGCGGCAAGACCGGACGACGGTTGCTGTCCGTGCTGACCATGTTCGTCGGCGCGTTGATCGGCGCGCTCGCAGTCCGGCACAGCCATCCGAGCGTGAGCCTTCTGGTCGCGCTCCTGCTGCTGCTCGGCGCCAGCGTGTTCACGTCGCGCCAGCTCGACTCGCGCGAGCCGTGGGTGAAGCCCGTGAGTTGAGGCGCCGGCGGACGCTATACAGTCGCGAGCATGGCAGAAGGCACGACCAGGAGCGGGGCCGCGATCAGGGGCGGGCCCGCCGGAGGCGCGGCGACTGCCGGCGGGCCGACGACCGTGCTGGTCGTGGAGGACGATCCTGGCATCGGCGGTTCCTTGGTGCGCGGCCTCGAGCGGGCCGGATACGTCGCTCGCGTCGTCGGCACCGGAGCGCAGGCTCTGGCCGCCGGGCCCACCGACGTCGTCCTGCTCGACCTCGGCCTGCCCGACTGCGACGGTGTGGATGTGTGCCGCGCGCTGGCTGGCCGTGGCAACACGGCAATCATCGTGGTCACAGCGCGCGGCGAAGAACATGACCGAGTCGCCGCGCTCGACGAAGGTGCCGACGACTACTTGGTCAAGCCCTTCGGCCTGGCCGAACTGCTCGCCCGCATCCGGGCCGTCCTTCGCCGTGTCCAGCCCGCCGCGCCCAGCGCGGTCCAGCACGGCCCGCTCTCGGTGGACTCGCGGACCCGCAAGGTCACCATGCACGGAAGCGAGGTCGCGCTGACGCCGCGGGAGTTCGAGATTCTCGAGTGCCTGTCCGCGGACCCCGGCCGGGTGGTCACGCGGCAGGAGCTGCTGGAAAGGATCTGGGATGCGCACTGGTACGGCCCGACCAAGGTCCTCGACGTCCACGTCGCGGCGCTGCGTCGCAAGCTGGGCATAGCCGGGCTGATCGAGACGGTCTACGGTCGCGGCTTCCGCCTCGGCGAGGTCGACCCGGACTGCACGCCGTGATCAGGCGCATCGCCGGCACGTTCCTCGCCCTGCTCAGTGCCCTGATCGTGCTCGCCGTCGTACCGCTCGGCGTGTCGATCGCGCACAACGAGCGCACCAACTTCCGCTTCGACGCCGATTCCGCCGCGCGGACCGTGGCGAACACCGCGGAAGAGTATTTGTCCGACCATCACTCGAGAACCCCGATGCTCGCCGCGCTGGACCAGCCCGCCCAAAGCGGCGACTGCGCCATCGTCTACACGTCCGACGGGTCCGTGACGGCCGCCAGCAAATGCTCACACGACTTCCGCGCAGTCTCCGATGCCCTGGCCCGTCGCGTACTCAGCGGAGATCGCGGTGACAATCCCGACGAAGACCTCACCGCGCAGAAAGGTCAGTGGCTGCTCGTCGGCGCGCCGGTGGGTGACGAGGGCCGATTGAGTGGCGCGGTCGTCTTCGCCCGAACGATGGACCCCACCGACGACCGCGTTACCGCCATGTGGGGCTGGCTCGCCATCACCGGTATAGGAGTGCTGGCGCTCGCGGCGATCCTGTCGGTCCGGCTGGCCCGCTGGATCACCGGCCCGCTCGAAGGGCTGGGCGTGGCCGCATCCCGGCTCGGCGCCGGCGATCTGAGCGTGCGCGCGGACGCGCAGACCGGCCCGGGGCAAGTACGACAGCTCGCTGAGACCTTCGATTGGATGGCCGAGCGGATCGAGACCCTGGTAGGTGGCCACCGCTCCTGGCTCGCCGACGTCTCCCACCAGCTGCGGACGCCGTTGACGGCGCTGCGGCTGCGCCTGGATCTGCTGGCCGCAAACGTCTCCGACGAGGACGCGGCGGCCGAGTTCGCCGGTGCCCAAGAGGAGGTCGCCCGGCTTTCCCGCCTCGTCGACGGCCTGCTCGCGGTCGCCCGCGCGGAGGCCGCCGTCCCGCAGCGGAAGCCAGTGCGTATCGACGAGGTCGTCGACGAACGAGTGGCCGCCTGGGAGCCGGTCGCGGCCGAGCGAGCCGTCACGCTGCGCGCGCGGACCGAGCCCGTCACCGCCGCCCTCGGCTCCGGCGATCTGGAGCAGATGCTCGACAACCTCGTGGCCAACGCGCTCGAAGCCGTCGACGAATCCGGCCACGTGAGCGTCGAAGTGCTGCGCCGCGCCGGCCGCGCCATCGTGCACGTGGTCGACGACGGCCCAGGACTCAGCGAGGAGCGCAAGCGTGCCGCGTTCCACCGTTACGGCCACCCCGAGCCGCGCGGCCACGGCCTCGGACTGGCCATCGTGCAGCGGCTGGCCGCGGCGAACGGCGGCGACGCAGCCCTGCGCGACACTCCAGGCGGCGGCCTGACCGTCGAACTCGACCTCGGCGCTGCGACTTAGCCGGCGCCGTCGCGCCGGTCGCTTCGATGCGTCCGAGAACGCTGTTCCGGCGGCCGCGATTTCTGTCAGTGGATCTCCTTAAGATGGCCTCATCCCCTCCGGAGAGGGTGGGGATCGAGTGCTGAGGAGGGGGAGAAGGTGCAGGTGAGCACGGCTGTCTCGGGGGCGGAGGAGGAGCTGGTCATCCCGGCCGAGTGGATGCGGGTCCTGCATCCCCGGCGGGGCGGATCGCAGGCGTCGGCGATCGAGCTGCCCGCGCACACCGGCGCGACGGGACCACTCGAAGAGCTGCACGCGCAGGTGGCCGCGGCGTCCACGGAGTTGATCGAGAACTCCCGCACCGCTCCGGAGCTGACCGAGGCGTTCAAGGCTCAATTGGCCGGTAAGACGTCGCCGGCCGGAGCCGCGGCGGCTGCCCTGGCGGCCAAAACCATATCCGGCACCGATCTCCGGGCGCACCTCGATGCCTGGATCACGGCCCACGGCCTGCCGTTCGCGGTGGAGGCCACGCTCGCAGCCGGTCGGATCGAGCTGACCAGTCCCTACTACCGCTCGGAGCCACGGCTCGCCGTGTCGAGCTACGCCGGTCTGCGCGGCATGCAGCTCGAGCTGTTCCGGTGCCTGCGCGGGTACCTCGCGGCGGCGTCCGAGCCCGCGTACGCGCAGGCCGTCGAAGTGCTCGCAGCACATCGATCGGAGTTGCGTGACAGGGTCCTGGCGGCGTACCTCGCGCCGACCGAGGCGGCGTGGGTGGCGCAGGCCTGTGCCGAGGGCGGGAAGATCAGGACACAGGTAGAGCAATGGCGGCCGCTGGTCGTGCTTCTGCAGTGCTCGGTCGGCGGTGTCGAGGAATGGCAAGCCCTGCGCAAGCGCAAGGTGCTTCAGATGGGCCACGTCGACCTCGGCCTCCTGGCCACGCTCGCGATCTCGCTCGGCCCGGCGGCGGTGGAGCTCTTCCCACCCGTGCTGGACAACAGATGGGCGGACGCGGCCGTGCGCCGCGCCGCGCTCGACGTGCTGGCCCGGATACCGGGAGACGAAGCCTTCGCCGTCATGACGCAGCGGCTGACCATGAAGCACGTCTCGACCGCGGCCGCGCAGGCGGCCGAGCGCTTTCCGCGTCGCGCAACGCGCCTGCTGGCCGGGGCCGCGTGCGCCGCGGAGGCTGCCGAGAACGCGCTCCTCGCGCGCAACCTCCTCGTCGGCCACCTGGCCCGGCACGCGGACCTCGTCCCGAGTGTCCGGCCCACGCTCACCGAGGCGGAGCGAGCGCTGGTGGACGAGCTGCGCGCGCTGGCCGCCGGCCGGCCCGCCGCACCCGTCGAGACGCTGCCCGAGCTACTCGTGAATCCGCCGTGGACGCGCAAGCGCCCGAGGCCCCGGCCGGCCCGCGGATCGGCGGCCGGGCCGGTCGAACCGGCGCCCGATGCGTTACAGGCCCCTGAGATCTGCCGGATCGACTGGCTGCCGGGCGAGCGCGAGACCTTCGACCACGGCAGGCCGAAGACCTTCGAGTCCGACTGGGAGCCGATCCTCAAAGAGATCGAGGCCCGGGGCTTGACCCGCTGGGACCACGACGCGCGCGGCGCCCTGCTGCATGCACCTGAGGCAGAGGCACGCCGAGCACTGTCCTTCCTGCGCTCCGGTTTCGGACAGTCGGATCAGGTCTACGCGTTCGGCCCGCTGCTCGTGCGCTTCGGCACCGACGCGATCGAGCCGATCCTCTACCAGGGCAGCGATCGAAGCCTGGTTCACCGCGGCGCGGTGCTGCAGCCGATCGTGGAGCTGCGGGTGGCCCGGCTGATGGCGCAGTGGTTGCAGCGGCTCGACGGCGGCCGTCCGCCGGCCCGGGCGTGGCTCGCCCGCCACGGTGCCGATGCCGCGGTCCTGCTCATCCCGGACGCGCTCGGCACCGACAAGCAGTTGCGTCCGCTCGCGGAGGACGCGCTGCGCTACCTCGCCGAGCCCAAGGTCGGCGTCGAGGTCGCGAGCATCGCCGAGCGCGAATACGGCGCGTCGGCGGCGGTAGAGGTCAAGTCCGTCGTCGAGGCGGACCCGCTCGAGCTCATCCCCGCTCGGGCACCGAAGCTCGCCGACTGGCTGAGCGAGGCCCACCTGCCGCAGATCCTGCTGCGCGGCCGGAAGGAGGCTCTGCCGGAGGAGTCCGTGCGGCATGTGCTGACCATGCTCATGCTCTCCAGGCCGGGCGAGCCGTATGCGGGCCTTGAGACGGTCGTCGAGCTGGCCGATCCGGTCTCGCTCTGCGGCTTCGGCCGTGCGCTGTTCGCCGCGTGGCGCGCGCGGGATTACGTGCCCAAAGAGTCCTGGATCCTCTACGCCCAAGGCTTTCTGGGTGACGCGTCGACCGTGCGCCACCTCGTCTCGCTGATCAGCGGCTGGCCGCGTGAGAACGGCAACCACCGTGCGACGCTCGGGCTCGAAGTGCTCGACGACTTCGGCACCGATCAGGCGATGCTGCACCTCTACCGGATATCAAGGACCACGACCGGGCGGTCGCTACGCGAGCGGGCCGGGGAGAAGGTGGGCCACCTCGCGGCGGCCCGCGGCATGACGCCCGCTCAGTTCGTCGACCGCCTGATCCCCGACCTGGGCCTTGATGCGCAGCAGGGCACTTGGCTCGATTACGGCCCGCGCCGGTTCCGGGTGGAGCTCGACGAACTCGGCGGCTACTCGCTCGCCGACGAACAGGGCGCGACGTACGCGACGCTCCCGCAGCCGAAGCCCGGCCAGGACGACCCGGAACTCGCCGAGACCGCCCGAGAACGGCTCAGCAGCCTGATCGACGACGCCAAGCTGGTGCGCACCCACGCGGCCGAGCGGCTGGAGTCGGCGATGTCGATGAGCCGTGCCTTCAGCACGTCGGAGCTCCGTACCCTGCTCACGCACCCGCTGGTCGGAACGATGGCACGCGGCCTGGTCTGGCTGAGCGAGGATTCCGGTCCCGGCACGGCGTTCCGCATAGCGGAGGACGGCGCCTTCGCAGACGTCGAGGACCGCACGTACGAGCTCCCACAGCAGGCCACCGTCCGCATCGCGCACGCGGCCCGGCTTGGCGCGGATCTCGGCGCGTGGGCCGAACTGTTCGCAGACTACGAAATCATCCAACCCTTCCCGCAGCTCGGCCGGCCCGTCTACGGTCTGGTCGGCGCGGAGCGGACCGGAGCGCCGTTCACCCGATACCAGGAGGCGCTGGTCCTCGGTGAGAGGATGCGTGAACTGCTCGAACGCGGCTGGCAGCGAGAAAGGTCGTACGGATACGGTCCGCGGGAGTGCCTCTTGCGCCCCACGCCGGACGGCAGATGGCTCGCGCTCGCACTCAAGCCGGACTTCCAGTACACCGCGGGCCCGGAGGCCCGGTCGCGCGTCGACTCCGTCAGCATCCTGGAAGCCCCGCACGTCGACGGTTCCGGCCGGAGCCTGCCGCCGTCGCCCCTGCACGATCTCGACCCGATCACCGTCTCCGAACTCATCGGCGACCTGAACCGACTCGTCGATGGAGAACCCTGATGCGGAACGAACCCGCCGCGCCCGACGCCGGCGCACCCGACACCACCGCGCCCGCGGTGGCCGGCGCAGTCGGCGAGCTCCAGCGGCCGCCCGCGGAGATCCGCCACGCCGACGAGCTCGCCCGGCTCGCCGACAGCGACGGCGGCCACCGTCCCCCTGGCTGGCGGCTGAGCCTGCAAGCCGTGCGCGCCTTCGTGATCGGTGACGAGAGCCTCGGGATCAGCCGCAAGTTCGTCGGCGATCCGGCGCTGGTGGACCGCGCCCTGGTCAGCCTCGCCACCAGCAGAGGTCTGATGCTCGTCGGTGAGCCGGGCACGGCCAAGTCCCTACTCAGCGAGCTGATCGCGGCGGCGGTCTGCGGCACCTCCACCCTCACCATCCAGGGCGGCGCGGCCACCACCGAGGACCAGATCAAGTACTCCTGGAACTACGCCCTGCTCGTCGCCGAAGGCCCGAGCGAGCGCGCCCTCGTGCCCGCGCCGCTGCTGCGCGGCATGGCCGAGGGGCTGATCGTGCGGTTCGAGGAGATCACCCGCTGCGCGCTCGAGGTGCAGGACACACTGCTCTCCCCGCTGTCCGAGCGCGCCCTGGTCGTGCCCGAGCTCGGTGCCGCCGGGACGGTGTTCGCCCGGGCGGGCTTCAACGTCATCGCCACGGCCAACTCCCGCGACCGCGGCGTCAACGAGATGAGCGCGGCGCTCAAGCGGCGCTTCAACTTCGAGACCGTCTTCCCCATCCCGGACTTCGAGACCGAGCTCGCGCTGGTCGAGCAGGAGGTCGAACGCCTGCTGCAGGCCTCGGGCGTCACCGCGCCGCCGCGCCTGGACGTGCTCGAGGTCCTGGTCGGGGCGTTCCGCGACCTGCGTACGGGCGTGACCGCCGACGGCACCCCGGTAGACCGGCCTTCGGCGATCATGAGCACGGCCGAGGCGGTCTCGGTGGCGCACGCGGTCGGCCTGCGCGGCTGGTTCCTGCGCGGCGAGTCCGGCGGCGTCGCCGACGTGGCCGCGTGCCTCGCCGGCACCGTGGCCAAGGACAGCGCCGACGACCTCAGCAGGCTGCGTCGCTACCTGGAGAAGCAGGCGAAGAGCCGCGGCGACGGCCTGTGGCGCGACCTGCACGAGGCCCGCCACCTGCTGCCGGGCTGAGCCGATGTCGATCACCTACATCGGAGTGCGCCACCACTCGCCCGCCTGCGCACGCCTGGTCGCGCGCACGATCGCGCGGCTGCGTCCGGCGTACGTGCTGGTCGAGGGCCCAGCCGACATGAACGAGCGGATCAGCGAGCTGTATCTGCGCCACCGCCTGCCGATCGCGGTTTTCAGCAGCGGGCCGGGCTTCGCGTCGTACGCCCCGTTCTGCGCGTACTCGCCGGAATGGGCGGCGCTGACGGCGGCCCGCACGGCGAAGTCGGTGCCGCTGTTCATCGACCTGCCTGCCTGGCACCCGGCGTTCCGCGACCGCTCGAACCGCTACGCGGACGCCGAGCTGCATTATGCGGCGGCGATGGAGCGGCTGTGCCGGGAGCTGCGCGCGTCGAGCGTCGACGAGCTCTGGGACCGGATGTTCGAGGTCGAGGACGGCGACGGCCTGGCCGAGCGGCTGACGGCGTACTTCGACCTGCTGCGCGGCGACCTGGACGCGAGCGAGGGCGACGCCGAGCGCGAGCGGTACATGGCGCGCTGGATCCGCGCGGCGGCGGCGCAGGCCGGCGACGCACCGGTGGTCGTCGTGACGGGCGGCTTCCACACCGCCGCGCTGCGGCGCCTCGTGGACCAGGGCGCTGATGTCGAGGGTGCGAGGCGCGAAGATGACAGGCCCGGCGCCCCGCGAGGGGACGGGGCTGGGACGGCAGCCGACAACGCGGCCTGGCCCGACGTGCCTTCGCCGGAGGACGGGGCGCGCGTGTCCAGCTACCTGGTGCCTTATTCCTTCCGGCGGCTAGATGCCTTTACCGGCTACCAGTCCGGCATGCCTTCGCCCGAGTACTACCAGCTGCTCTGGGAGCACGGGGCTCGGCGGGCGGCGGATGAGGTGGTCAAGGCCGTCGCGCAGCGGCTTCGGCAGCGGGGGTTGGCGGCTTCGACCGCGCACCTCATCGCGGCGGGGGCTCAGGCTTCGGGGCTGGCTCGGCTGCGCGGGAGCCGGGTGCCGACGCGGGTCGACCTGCTCGACGGGCTGGTCAGCGCACTGGTCTCGGAGGACCTCGGGCAGCCGGTGCCTTGGGGGCGGGGCGGGGGACTGACGCCGGGGTCGCATCCGGTCGTGGTCGAGATGGTCGCGGCGATCAGCGGGGCGCGGGTGGGGCGCCTGCACGCGAAGACTCCGGCGCCGCCGCTCGTCCACGACGCTCTCGCGCAGCTCGAACGGCTCGGTCTCGACGACTGCTCCGGC
The DNA here is from genome assembly GCF_000504285.1 of Actinospica robiniae DSM 44927. Classification (NCBI taxonomy): domain Bacteria; kingdom Bacillati; phylum Actinomycetota; class Actinomycetes; order Catenulisporales; family Actinospicaceae; genus Actinospica; species Actinospica robiniae. The sequence goes on from NZ_KI632511.1 coordinate 8,300,855, forward strand.
GAACTCGAGCTCGACCTCTGCGACGCCACCGGGCTCGCGCGCAGCAGCGTTCTGCATCAGCTGCGGGTGCTCGGCGTGCCGGGGGCCGAGCGGGAGGCGGGGCCGGCGGACGGGCTTGATCCGGCTTCGCGGGAACGGTGGCGGATCGGGTGGGGGGAGCGGCGGCTGGTCGCGCTCATCGAGGCCGGGGCGCACGGGGCGACCTTGGCGCAGGCGGCGGCCTCGGCGCTCAAGGAGCGGGTCTCCGGGGTGGGCGGCGTCGACGTGCTGCCGCTGCTCTCCGGCACGCTCTTCGACACCGTGCTGTGCGGCCTTCCGGCCGATGCCGATCAGATCCTGGCGCTGATCGCCGACGTGCTTGCTGACACCGCTTCAGCGGGCGGTGCTGATCTCGGGCCGCTCGGCTCGGTGCTTTCGGCATCGCTTGGGTTGTGGCGGCATGACCGGGTCTTCCGGATCGCGCGCAGTCCGAGCCTGACGCACGTCATCGCGGCCGCGGCCGAGCGCTTGCTGCGGCTCGCGCATGCGGTCACTGGGCCGGACACAGCGGCGGATCCGCATCGGTCGACGGCGCTAGCGGCGCTGCGCGACGCGGTTCGGCACGCGGAGCCGGTGCTGACGGTGGACCGGGCCGAGGTCACCGCCGCCGCAGCGCGGATCGCGAGTGATCAGCAGGCGCCGCCGGACCTGCGCGGCGCCGCACTGGGCCTCGGCTGGAGCCTCGGCGTCGGAGGTGGCGTCGTCGGCGTCGGCGGCGCAGTGGTGGCCGTGCCGCCGGGGATCGGGGTGCGGCGGATCGGGGACTGGCTGGCCGGGCTGTTCGCGCTCGCGCGCGAGGAGGCATCGAGCGCTGAGATGATCGGTCTGCTCGACGGCGTGGTGGGCGCCATGACCGAGGACGAATTCCTCGGCGCCCTGCCCGCGCTGCGGATGGCCTTCGCCTACTTCCCGCCGCGGGAGAAGGAGGCCGTGGCGCGGAGCCTTCTCGACCGCCGCGGCCTGCGCGGGGACGCGCGCGGGCTGCTTCGGGTCTCCGTCTCGCCCGCGAACGGCATGGAGGCCAGGAGCCGGGAACGGACCGCCCTCGCCGAGCTGGTCGAGCACGGGCTGCTCTCAACGGAAGCGGAGCAGCTGGTGAAGGGCGTGCGGATATGAGTCGTGCGGACGTGCGTGCGGACATGGGCAAGGGCGCGGGCCGGATCGACCCGGATCTGGAGCGGTGGCGGCTGATCCTGGGCGCGGCGGTACAGCAGACGCTGCCTATCGACGATGCCGCGAACGGTGTGGCATGCCGGCAGGACGCCGCACTCGACTGGCTTTACGGCCGAGACGAGGACCTGCGGCGGCGCGGCATCCGCCCTTCGACGCCGGGCGGGGGTAGCGGCGAGGACCGGCGCGGGGGCAGCGAGGCTTCCGCGCTCACGGTGGTGGACTGGCTCGACGAGATCCACCAGCTCTTTCCGCGCGACACCGTCGAACGGCTCGAACGCGACGCGGTCGACCAGTACGGCATCGAGGAGATCCTCACCGATCCGGAGCTGCTGAGCCGGATCGAGCCGAGCGCCACGCTGCTGCGCGCCGTGCTGCGTACCAAGCATCTGATGAACCCGCAGGTGCTCGCCCTCGCCCGGCGGATCGTCGAGCGGGTCGTGCGCGATCTGATGGAGCGGCTGCAGCCGCAGCTGCGTGCGGCCTTCCACGGCAGCCGGGTGGCCCGGCCCAGCCGGGTCAGGCTGGCGCGGGACTTCGACTTCCACGGCACCGTGCGCGCGAACCTGGCGCACTACCAGCCGGAGGAACGCAGGCTCCTGATCGAGCAGCCGCGCTTCCATTCGCGGGCCCGGCGGCATCTCGAGACCTGGCAGCTGATCCTGCTCGTCGACCAGTCCGGGTCGATGGCCGCTTCGGTGATCCACAGCGCCGTCACCGCGGCCTGCCTGTGGAGCCTGCCCGGGCTCAAGACGCACCTGGTCGCGTTCGACACCAGCGTGGTCGATCTGACCGCGGACGTCGCGGACCCGGTCGAGCTGCTGATGAAGGCGCAGCTCGGCGGTGGGACGAACGTGGCCAAGGCGGTGGCTTACGCCGCGCAACTCGTGGAGAACCCTCGCCGCGCGATCGTGGCGGTGATCTCGGACTTCTACGAGGGCGGGGACAGCTCACGACTGGTGGGCGAGGTGCGGTCGCTGGTGCAGCAGGGCTCCGTCGTGCTCGGGCTGGCCGCGCTCGACGAGGAGGCGCTGCCGGCCTACGACCGGGCCATGGCGCAGCGGCTGGCGAACGTGGGAGCGCATGTGGGGGCGATGACGCCGGGGCAGTTGGCGGAGTTCGTGGCGGAGAGGCTGGGGCGATGAGCGGCGAGGCCGGCTCGGCGGCGACGGTCCGCGGCGATCTGCTGGCGCTGAACGAGGACGCGTTGACCGCCCTCGGTAACAGAGGCCTGGTCAAGCGTGCGGTCAAGGAGCTCGCCGGCGGCCTCGGCGCCTCCATCGGCGTCTCGGCTGACGGCGCGGTGGAGGCCTCGTATCCCGACGGGGTCACCACCGTCCTTCCGGCCGCGGCGGCGCTCGCCGAGGCGGCGTGCAGCTGTGCCGCTCCCGGGCTCTGCCGACACCGTGTCGGGCTCGTGCTGGCCTACCAAGAGTGGCACGGTGGTTCGGGCCCGAGCGAGAAGGGCACGGCAGAGTCGCAGGGCACGTTGTCGTCGCCGGCAGACATCGACGACGTGACGCTCGGGCGTGTCCTCGGCGCGCGGTCTTTGGAGACCGCGCGCCGACAGTTGGCCAAGGGGTTCGACGTGGTCGTACACAGGGCCGTCGGCGCGTCGCCCGCCCGGGTCGAGCTTCCCACCTGCACGGTCACCTTCCTCGTGCCGGACGATCCTTCGTATGCGACGACGGATGCCGCGCAGGCGCATCGGGCCGAGGCGGTCGTGCTCGCGGTTTGGGGCTACCGGGCTTCGATCGAGGCGCACGGCGACGCCGAGGCGGTGCCCGCCGCCGGCGGTGTGCGGGTACATCTCGGTGCTTCGGCCACCGAGACGGCCGAGATCGACCTCAGTGCGCTCGCAGCGGCCGCCGAAGTCGTCGACACTCTTCTGCTCGACGGCACCGCGAACGCGGGCCCGTTGTTGCGTGGGAACGTCCGGCATCTGGCGAGGGAACTGGATGCGGCTTCGATGCTGTGGCCTGCGGCGGTGCTGGAGGACCTGGCCGATCAGGCCGACTGGTACGCCGAACGCAGCGCACGGCACGAGATGCGTCGCACCGCGGACCTCATCAGTGAGTTTCACGCGCGCCACCGTGCGGCCGCGCGGACGCCGGCGTCCGCGCGCGCCATCCTCGGCACGGCCGAGCCGCGCAGCACGCCGCTCAAGCGCGTCCGGCTGGTCGGGCTCGGCTGCCGGATAGCCGGGGGAGCGGGTTTCCGCACGGCCGAGCTGTTCTTCGCGCATCCGCTCGACGGCACAGTGCTCGTGCTGCGCCGGACCTGGCCGGTGGACGAGGAGAAGGCGCCGACGATCGCGCAGCTGCGCAGCCGTCGTGTCGCGGGTTCGACGCTGCACCACCTCGCCGCCGCCAACCTCGTCTCCGAGGTGGCCAGCCGCAGCGCCAGCCGGGTCATCGACCTCAACTCGCAGAGTATTGCGAAGACGGCCGTGATGCCGGTCGGCAACGCGTGGCGGGCGCTGCCGGAATCGCTGGTCATCCGCGATTTCAATGCCCTGCTCGCCAGGCTGGCCCGGCGCGGCCCGCGTCTGCTGTGCCCGCGCGTGGCCGCGGAGGACGTGTTCGTGCTCGCGGTGCGCAACGTTGAAGGGCTCAGATACGACCCGGCGGAGCAGCGTCTCGAGGCCTTCGTCGTGGACGAGCACGGCACGGAGGCGACCATCGCCGCGGACTACAGCGCCTACAGCGAGCATGCGCTGAACGCGGTGGGGCAAGCGCTGTCCGGGGGTGAGGTGAGCTGCCTGGTCAGCGGGACGGTGACGGTCCAGTCGGGCCGTATCCATCTCAGGCCCCTGGCGATCTGGCGAGGCGCGGACACGCCGCTCGTGGTGCCGGATCTGGCGGAGACGGGTGGGCGCGGCCGGGTGCCGGGCGGGGTCGCGCGGACCCGGGGGAAACGTCCGCTCGCGGCGGCTCTCGACTTGCTCGACGACGCGGCCGATCTGCTCGTCGAGCACGCGCATCGCGGCGTCGGCATGCTCGCGCACGCGGCCGCCGACCGCGTGCACCGGCTCGCGCACGACCTCGGTCGGCACGGTTTGAGCGCGGTCTCCGCGCTCCTCGACGTTTACGCGGCCACCCTCGTCACCGAGGACCGCCCGGCACGCGCCCGCGCCTGGGTCGACTGCCTTCTCGCGGTCGAGTCCTGCCGATGACGCCGCTACGGAGAAAGCACACGCAGGACACGCTTAACGCGAGCTGATGATCGGCTGAGTGTTGGTTGGGGGTGGTGGTTTGCCGGGTCGTGGTGGGCGTGGTGGTCGTGGGCGGCCGCTTCGCGTCGCCCACGGTTCTTCTGTCCACCCGCCCACCCGTTGCGTTGGTGGGGTGGGCTGGAGTTTCAAGATCTCGCCTCCGGCGCGGGCCCTCCCTCGGAGAGAGTGCCGGGTTTGGGTGGGTGCTGTCGTTGGGAGGGCGGGCTGGGGTTGGGGGTGGTGGGGTTGCGGGGGTGGGTTCTCTCCTCGGCCGGTCCCCGGAGGCAATCAGGAACCTGTCGGGAGGTCAAGCGGCGGCGATTCTCCCTGGTGGTGGATTTTGCGTCGCGCCGCTTGACCTCCCGGCAGAACCCTGACCGGGCTTCGCCTGCCCGACCGAGGAGAGAGCCCACCCCCTGAGGGTCCGGTGCGAGCTGCGCTCGGGCCCGGGTCCCGGCCGGTGGCCCGGTCGCGCTCGATCCGGAAGAATCCTGCATCACCGTGATCCGGCCATCCCGGCTCTCGATCCGCGCGAAGGCGTCGGTGTTCCGGTCATGCCTGCGGTGGAATTCTGCATCGCCCCGGTCGGATCCACCCGGTGCTCACGTACTGCACAGCATCGCGTGGCCCGGCCGCAACCCGAGGGGAAATCCTGCACCGCTTTCGGCCACACCCATGACCTCATCTGCACAGCCATCCCGTCCACCGCCCCTCCCGTCACACGTCCCGATCCCCCGTACTCTTCCATGCTAGACGCCACCACCGACAAAAGCCGTGTACCTGACTTTTATTGGATAGGGAAGATTCCAGAGATTTCCGGGGAACTCGGGCGTGCTCCCCGGCGTTGAAGGTTCAGAGAAGAAAACAGCGGCTCAGAACGGCGATGCCAGATCCGACATCAGGCGTGGCCGGACCACCGGTCCCTTCGCATGGATTGGGAATGGTCGGATCAAGGTGATGCAAGATCGTGCATCGAGCGCGGCCGGGCCGCGGGACGGGACTCAGCCCGAGCGCAGCTCGCACTGGTCCCTCAGGGGGTGGGCTCTCTCCTCGGTCGGGCAGGCGAAGCCCGATCAGGGTTCAATGCCACGTAGCCTGGGTTGATCATGTGTGTGGCCTGGGTGTTGGGGGGTGGTGTCGTAGTCTGGGTTCGTGTCGGTGGATAGCGCGGATCGCGGGCGTGTGGTGATGGATCAGGTTTCTCTCGGGGTGCTGGTCGAGGCGGTGCCGCGGTTCAAGGTGGATCAGGCCTTGAACGACGAGAAGATCAGGGCTTTGCGTTCGGATGGGAAGCTGCCGCCGCATGTGACGGCGTATCTGACGATGGCGATGGCGCTGTTCGCGCAGGATGCCGCGGAGGAGGTCGCCACGAGGGTGACCGGGTCGCTCGACGCGTTCGGGGTGTGGGACGCGTCCTGGGGCGTGCCGACCTCCTCCGGGATCACGCAGGCGCGTAAACGGTTGGGCCGTGATGTGCTGCGGCGGGTGTTCGGGTACTGTGCCGAGCCGGTCGCGGTTCAGGATGAGACCCGGGGCGCGTTCGCGTGCGGGTTGCGGGTGATGGCGATCGACGGGTTCGCGATGGACGTGCCCGACACGCCGGGCAACGTCGCGGAGTTCGGGTACTCCACGACCGGGGGCAATCCGTCGGCGTTCCCGAAGGTGCGGGTGGTCGGGATCACCGAGTGCGCCAGCCACTGCTTCGTCGACGCGCGTATCGGTCCGTACGACCACCGGGGAGCAGAGTCTGGCCGCGCCGCTGCTCGCGCGTCTGGACCGGTCTTGGCTGCTCACGGCGGACCGCGGGTTCTACAGCTTCCCGGCCTTCTCGGACGCGGCCGAGACCGGGGCCGGGCTGCTGTGGCGGGTCAAGGCCGACCTGCGCCTGCCACCCCTGCGGGTACTCGAGGACGGCACGTACGTGTCCGTGGTGATCGACCGCGAGATCCGCGGCGCACGGCGCGAGGCGATCGTGCGGGCCGCCGAAGCCGGAGAAGAGCTCGACCCGCACCAGGCCCGCCGGGTACGGGTGCTCCAGTACGACGTGCCCGACCGCGCCGGGCCCGCCGGCACGGAACTCATCTGCCTGATCACGAACCTGCTCGACCCGCAGAGCGCGCCGGCCGAGACCCTCGCGTACTGCTACCACCAGCGGTGGGAACAGGAGAGCGCGCACGACCAGCTCGAGACCGACCTGCGCGGCTCCGGGCGCGTCCTACGCTCGAAGCTACCCGACCTGGTCTACCAGGAGGTGTGGGCCTACCTCCTGGTCCACTACGCGATCAACGCGCTGATCTGCCGGGCCGCGACCGGCGCGGACATCGACCCGGACCGCGTCTCCTTCGTCAAAGCCGTGCGCATCGCGCGCCGTACCGCCACCGGTACCGCGCGCTTTTCCCCCTGAACAGATGAAAGCCCCCGCCGCCCGCGCCGCCGCGCAACTGACCGCACCCGCCGCACTCAACCCGCCCCGTCGCGAACGCACCTACCCCCGCGCCGTCAAACGCATCCGACACAACCCACACCGGGTGAAAAAGGCCGCTGATACCGGCATACGGCACCCGAACCCGCCCACCATCCGAATCTTCCGCACCAACCCACCCGCCACCAGCGGCCGAACAAGATCAACATAAGCTACGTGGCATTGGTTCCTGATCGGGCTTCGCCTGCCCGACCGAGGAGAGAGCACGCCCCCTGGGGAGGGGGTCTGAGCTGCGCTCGGGCCGAGTCCTGTCCCGTGGCCCGGTCGCGCTCAGTGCGGAAGGATTCTGCATCACCCTGATCCGAACATCCGATTCTCGATCCGCGCGAAGGCGCCGATGCCCGGGTCGCGACTGATGTGAAATCCTGCACGGCCCTCGTGCGATCCACCCCGATCGCAGATCTCGCGGCAGAATCCCGCAGGCCGGCCGTGTCCGATGCGGAAGGATTCTGCATCGCCCTGGTCGGATCCACCCGGTGCTCCCGTGATGCGCACGGCCGCGTGGCCCGGTCGCATCCCGAGAGGAAATCCTGCACCGCTTTCGGCCACACCCCTGATGCCACATGCCCAGGCATCCCGTCACCCCCCGTCACAACTCCCGATCCCCGTACGCTTCTATACTAGACGCCACTACTGACAAAAGTCGTGAATCCGGCTTTCATTCGATAAGCAATAATTCTGGAGATTTCCGGGCACTCGGGCGAACTCCCCGGCGTTGAAGAAGTAGAAAAGAAAAGAGCGACCCGGAACGGCGATGCAGAATCCGACATCAAGCGCGACCGAGCCACCGCACCCGGCCTGAGCGCAGCTCAGACCCCTCCCCAGGGGGCGTGCTCTCTCCTCGGTCGGGCAGGCGAAGCCCGATCAGGAACCAATGCCACGTAGCTTATGTTGATCTTGTTCGGCCGCTGGTGGCGGGTGGGTTGGTGCGGAAGATTCGGATGGTGGGCGGGTTCGGGTGCCGTATGCCGGTATCAGCGGCCTTTTTCACCCGGTGTGGGTTGTGTCGGATGCGTTTGACGGCGCGGGGGTAGGTGCGTTCGCGACGGGGCGGGTTGAGTGCGGCGGGTGCGGTCAGTTGCGCGGCGGCGCGGGCGGCGGGGGCTTTCATCTGTTCAGGGGGAAAAGCGCGCGGTACCGGTGGCGGTACGGCGCGCGATGCGCACGGCTTTGACGAAGGAGACGCGGTCCGGGTCGATGTCCGCGCCGGTCGCGGCCCGGCAGATCAGCGCGTTGATCGCGTAGTGGACCAGGAGGTAGGCCCACACCTCCTGGTAGACGAGGTCGGGTAGCTTCGAGCGTAGGACGCGCCCGGAGCCGCGCAGGTCGGTCTCGAGCTGGTCGTGCGCGCTCTCCTGTTCCCACCGCTGGTGGTAGCAGTACGCGAGGGTCTCGGCCGGCGCGCTCTGCGGGTCGAGCAGGTTCGTGATCAGGCAGATGAGTTCCGTGCCGGCGGGCCCGGCGCGGTCGGGCACGTCGTACTGGAGCACCCGTACCCGGCGGGCCTGGTGCGGGTCGAGCTCTTCTCCGGCTTCGGCGGCCCGCACGATCGCCTCGCGCCGTGCGCCGCGGATCTCGCGGTCGATCACCACGGACACGTACGTGCCGTCCTCGAGTACCCGCAGGGGTGGCAGGCGCAGGTCGGCCTTGACCCGCCACAGCAGCCCGGCCCCGGTCTCGGCCGCGTCCGAGAAGGCCGGGAAGCTGTAGAACCCGCGGTCCGCCGTGAGCAGCCAAGACCGGTCCAGACGCGCGAGCAGCGGCGCGGCCAGACTCTGCTCCCCGGTGGTGTACGGACCGATACGCGCGTCGACGAAGCAGTGGCTGGCGCACTCGGTGATCCCGACCACCCGCACCTTCGGGAACGCCGACGGATTGCCCCCGGTCGTGGAGTACCCGAACTCCGCGACGTTGCCCGGCGTGTCGGGCACGTCCATCGCGAACCCGTCGATCGCCATCACCCGCAGCCCGCACGCGAACGCGCCCCGGGTCTCATCCTGAACCGCGACCGGCTCGGCACAGTACCCGAACACCCGCCGCAGCACATCACGGCCCAACCGTTTACGCGCCTGCGTGATCCCGGAGGAGGTCGGCACGCCCCAGGACGCGTCCCACACCCCGAACGCGTCGAGCGACCCGGTCACCCTCGTGGCGACCTCCTCCGCGGCATCCTGCGCGAACAGCGCCATCGCCATCGTCAGATACGCCGTCACATGCGGCGGCAGCTTCCCATCCGAACGCAAAGCCCTGATCCTCTCGTCGTTCAAGGCCTGATCCACCTTGAACCGCGGCACCGCCTCGACCAGCACCCCGAGAGAAACCTGATCCATCACCACACGCCCGCGATCCACGCCAGAGTCCACCGACACGAACCAAGACTACGACACCACCCCCCAACACCCAGGCCACACACATGATCAACCCAGGCTACGTGGCATTGGATCAGGGTTCTGCCGGGAGGTCAAGCGGCGCCATGCAGAATCGACCATCAGCGGAAACCACCGCCGCTTGAGCTCCCGGCAGGTTCCTGATTGCCTCCGGGGACCGACCGAGGAGAGAGCACACACCCGCAACCTCACCATCCCGAACGCCGGCCCGCCCCGCCAACGCCAGCACCCCACAGATCCCGGCAATCTCTCCGAGGGAGGGGCCTGCCAGCGGCATTTTTTGATCTTGAAACTGCAGCCGCCCCACCAACGCAACGGGTGGGCGGGTGGTCAGACGAACCATGCGACGCGAAGCGGCCGCCCACACCACGACGACCACCCCGACCCGACTAGCCACCACGCCCACGCCCCACGAGCACTCAGCCGGGCATCAACTCCCAGTGGGCTGCCCCTGCTGGCGACGCAGGTGGGTCGGCAATGGCAGCGTTCAGCAGGACGGCAAGGCTCGTCATGGCTGCGCGCAGCTCGTCGCCGCCCTCGACGCGGAACGGGAACGGGATCCCGGCCAGCCACTCCTGCGCGTACATCGCCGTGTTCCGGGTGGTGCCGACCAGCACGCAGGACGCGTCGTCCAGCGGTTCCAGCCTTCCCATCGGCGGCCTGATGTACCGTGCGACCTCGGCGTGGGGCGCCGCGAAGACGACCCGCGTGGAGAATTCCCAGCCGGCGCCGAGGTTCTCCTCGAGCATGGCGACCGGATCGAGGTTCTCCGGCAGATCGAAGGTCCCCGCGATCGGCTCCGCCGTCTCGACGCGGTCGATCCGATAGGTGCGGATCGCGTTCGCGTGGTGGGAATGGCACAGCAGGTACCACCGGCCGTGGCGCACCACCACGGCCCAGGGGTCGACGTCGCCCGCCCACGCGCGGCCGGATTCGCCGCGGTAGGTGAGGCGGACTCGGCGCCGCGCCGCCACCGCGTCGACCAGGACGCTGGTGGTGGCCGGGTCGGTCGGGGCGGATTCGCGGTCGGGGACGGCGGCGGTGTGCGCGCGCAGCGTTCCGGCCGGGCGGCCGATCCCGGCGGGCAGCGCCTGGATCACCTTGCCCAGCGCGGATCCCACGAGGTCGTCGGCGTCGATCGCGGCGGGCCGGCCGTCCAGGACGGCCATGACCAGCCCGAGCGCCTCCTCCTGGGTGAAGACGACCGGGGGCAGCCGGGTGCCGCGGCCGAGCCGGTAGCCGCCGTGCGGCCCGCGCACCGAGGCCACCGGGATCCCGGCCTCGCGCAGGATCTCGACGTACCGGCGGGCCGCGCGCTCGGTCACCCCGAGCCGGGCGGCGAGCTGATCGGCCGTGGTCACCGGCCGGTTCTGCAGAATCTCGAGGGTGCGCAGGGCACGCGCGGTCGGGCTGGGCGCGGCGGGCTCCGATCTCGGCACGGAGACACGCTATCCGCGCCGCGCGCAATCCGGAAGCCGATCGTCCGGAATGAGTCCTAGCATAGCCGTTGCTCCCCTCGGAGCCTGCCTGCCGTACTGATCGAAAGGGCGCACCCCTCATGGACTTCGTACTGATCGCCGGACTCTGGCTCGACGGCGGCGACGCCTGGACCCAGGTCGTCGCGGAGCTCGAGCGGCTCGGCCACCGCGCCGTGCCGGTGCGCCTGCCCGGCCAGGGCGACGGCAACACGGCCGCGACCCTCGCGGATCAGCGGGCCGCGGTGCTGGCCGCGGTGGACGCAGCCGAGAAGCCGGTCGTGGTCGGGCATTCCGCGGCCGGCTCGCTGGCCTGGATCGCGGCTGACGCGCGGCCCGACGAGGTGGCCGCGGTGGTGCTGATCGGCGGCTTCCCGAGCCCGGACGGCCAGGAGTACGCCTCCTTCTTCGAGGTGCGCGACGGCGGGATGGCCTTCCCCGGCTGGGAGCCGTTCGAGGGCCCGGACAGTGTCGATCTCGACGAGGACGCGCGTCAGAGCATCGCCGCGGCCGCGATCCCGGTGCCTGAGGGCGTGGCCAAGGGCATCGTGCAGCTGGCCGACGAGCGCCGCTACGGGGTTCGCACCGTGCTCGTGTGCCCGGAGTACTCGCCGGAACAGGCCAAGGGGTGGATCGAGGCGGGCGAAGTGCCCGAGATCGCGAAGGCCGAGCACGTCGAGTACATCGACATCGACTCAGGACACTGGCCCATGTTCACCCAGCCCGCCGAACTGGCGCGCAAACTCCACGAAGCCGCGACGAGCTGACCGGAAGGGCGGTGGCCTGATGACGTACACGGCGAGGCCCCTCGACGCGGAGACCTGGCCCGCCTTCGCCGAACTCGTCGAGCGCAACAACGGCGTCTTCGGCGGCTGCTGGTGCATCGGTTTCCACAAGCCGCACAACGAGAAGGACCCGGCGGGGCGCAGCAACCGCGAGCAGAAGGAGGAGCGCGTGCGTACTGATCGCGCCCACGCCGCGCTCGTCCTCGATGCCGAGGGCAAGGCTCAGGGCTGGTGCCAGTACGGCTCGCCCGAGGAGCTGCCCTCGATCAAGCATCGGCGCGAGTACGACAAGGACGCTCCGCCGCGGCCGGACTGGCGGATCACCTGCTTCTACGTCGACACCCGCCACCGCGGGCAGGGCGTGGCCCGGGAGGCGCTGCGCGGTGCGGTCGAGCAGATCGGCCGGGCCGGCGGCGGACGCACGGAGGCCATCTCCGAGGTCACCGCCGGCCGCACGGCGCCGGGCCGATTCCTGTTCAGCGCCACCGTCGAGCTCTTCGAAGAGCACGGATTCACCCGGGTGCGCCAGGTCGGCAAGCACGCGTGGATCGTCAGCAGGCTGATCGAGCCGCTTTAGCACGGGTTCCTAGCGCCTCGTGGCGCGGCGGCGGGCGAACAGCGCCGCGATCAGCACGCCGGCCGCCACCAGCGCCGCGTTGACCAAGACGGCCGCGTGCACGCCGGTGAGGATGGCGGCCGGGTCGGTCAGGCCATTGGTGCGCGCCGTCACGACGGCGCTCATGATCGGCGTGCCCATGGTGATGCCGACTTGCTGGGTCATCGTGGCCAGCCCCGTCGCCATGCCCTGATCCTGCTGCGGCACGTCAGAGGTGGCCTGCACCATGAAGGCCACGATGACCAGCATGTTGCCGACCCCGCCGAGGAATGTGGCGGGCAGCATCAGGCCGAGCGAGCCGTGGCCCGGGCCGAGTGCGAGCAGCAGGACCGTGGCCAGAGCCTGCACCGCTCCGGCGTACATCAGTGTGGAGCGCGGGCCGATCCGGCCGAGCATCCGGGGCGCGAGGACGCCGCCGATGACGGTGCCGAGTCCGAGCACGGCGAAGCACAACCCGGCGGCCATGGCCGAGAAACCCAGCACCTTCTGCAGGTAAAGCGTCAGCACGAAAACCAGCGAGGTCTCGGTGGCGAAGGCGATCAGGCCGGCCAGGTTGCCCACCACCACCGTGCGCCGAGTCAGGATGCTGACAGGGACGAGCGGCCGCGGCACGGCCCGCTCGATCCGCACGAAGGCGCCGAGTAGGACGATGCCGCCGATCAGGCAGCCGAGAGCGATCGGGTCGCCCCAGCCGTGTTCGCCGGCCGTGGTCAGCCCGAATACGACGGCCAGCAGACCGCTGGTGACGGCCGCGGCGCCTGGCACGTCGAGCCGCGGGCGCTCGGCGGCCCGGCTGTCGCGGAGCACCAGGGGCGCCACCGCGAGCACGGCGAAGGCCACCGGCACGTTGATGAAGAACGCCCAGCGCCAGCTGAGCAGGTCGGTGAGCACGCCGCCGAGGACCGCGCCGGTGGTGAAGCCGGCCGACATCAACGCGCCGTTGAGCCCGAGTGCCTTGTCCCGCAACGGTCCTTGCGGGAAGGCGGAGGTCAACAGGGACAGGCCGGCCGGGGTCACCGCCGCAGTGGCCAGGCCCTGCACGGCCCGCGCGGCCAGCAGCATCCCGGGATCCACGGCGAGGCCGCCGACCAGCGAGGAGATGCCGAGCAGGGCGAGCCCGGCGAGGAACTGCCGGCGCCGCCCGATCAGGTCGGCCACGCGGCCGAAGAGCAGGGTGAAGCCTGCGGCGGCCAGGGCGAACGCGGTGCCGACCCATTGCAGGTCGCCGAGCGGGAAGTCCAGGCCGCGCCCCAGGGCGGGCAGCGCCACGTTCAGGATCGAGAAGTCCACCGCGAGCATGAACTGCGCGGCCAGCAGGACGACGAGGACCAGCCGGAGCCGCCGGTCCAGCCGGACCGGAGCCGCGGACGAGGCCGGTTCGGTGACGGGTTCGGAGAGATCGTTCAGCGTTGACATGAGGGGAAGTCTGCGTTCGCGGACGGCGGCCAGCCAGACGTCTGCTTTACGTAGGCACCGGCCGCATACCACGCCGATGCCTATGCATGACAGGGTCAGGCTGAGCGGGGATGCGCGGCCTTGTCGGGCGGATACTGAGATCGTGGCTGATTCCGCTGAGCTCGGTGAGTTCCTCAAGTCGCGTCGCTCCGGTCTGCGTCCGGAGGTCGTGGGCCTGCCCGACTACGGGTCGCGCCGCCGCGTGCCCGGGCTGCGGCGCGAAGAACTGGCGCAGCTGGCCGGGGTGAGCGCCGCGTACTACACCCGGCTCGAGCAGGGCCAGAGCGTGCACGCGTCCGTGCAGGTGCTCGAGGCCCTCGCCGACGCGCTGCGGCTGACCGAGGATGAGCGGGCGCACCTGCGCCACCTGGCCGACTCCGGTGGATCGCGCCGTCGTACTCCGGCGCCCCGGCCGCAGTTCGCGCGCCCCGGGCTCCGGCAGCTGCTCGCCGGGCTCGGCGACACCCCGGCGATCCTGATGGACCGCCGCAGCGATGTGCTGGGCTGGAACCGGATGGGGTGGGCCCTGGTCGCCTCGCACCTGCCCGAGCGGGCCCCGGAGCGTCCGACCGAGCGGCCGAATCTCCAGCGGATGCTGTTCCTGGACTCGCACACCCGCGAGCTCTACGCCCGCTGGGATGAGGAGGCGCAGCGTGCGGTGGCGAATCTGCGGCTGGCCGCCGGACGCTTCTCCGGCGACCCCAAGCTGGCCGAGCTGGTCGGCGAGCTGGTGATCAACAGCCCTGAGTTCGAGTCGCTCTGGTCCCGCCACCCGGTGCGCAACTGCACCTCCGGCCGCAAGCTGCTCCACCACCCGGTGGTCGGCGCACTCGAACTCGACTTCGAGACGCTGACGACGGCCGAGGACGAGGGCCAGCGCCTGCTCGTCTACACCGCCGCCGAAGGCACGCCGGCTGCGGAAGGGCTGGCCCTGCTCGCGCACTCGGTCCACACGGCGGCACCGGAGGCCGCCTTCAGCCGCATCGCGGACTAGGCAGTGTCTTCCTGATCAATCGGCGCGGCGGCCGGCGACGGCGTCGCCCCAGTGCCGGATGTGCTGGTCCTCATGGACCTGCGCGACGGCGACGTTCTCGTCGAGCAGGCCGCGCAGGTGCGGCGGGTAGGCGGTGGGGGAGGCGGGCAGCTGGAGCAGGACGCGGCGGCGGGTCTTGAGGTCGTCGCTGTGTTCGAAGATGCGCAGCGAGGTCTCCAGCCACGCGTCGACGATGTCGCGCGACTCGTCGAGGGCTGGGTCGCGGATGCCGGTGGGCGCGTAGGCGGGGCGGCGGCTCGCGCGCAGCGGCAGGTGCGCCCAGTACCAGGACCTGATCGCGCCGGCCCGCTCGGCGTCGGAGCCCTCGCGCAGGTAGTCGACCAGCGCCTGGCAGACGCGGCGGCGGCCGAAGGCGTAGAGCGCGGGCTCGATGAACCAGCGGCAGAAGCTGGGGTCCGGCTCGTAGACGGCGGCGGCCAGCAGCGGGCGGAACAACGACTCGGCCAGGGTGGGGCGCTCGAGCAGCGGCCGGCGCACGGCGGCGGCCACGTGGCGCGCCGCGCGGGGGCCGCTCAGCAGAGTACTGATGTCGAGCTCGAGGAGGAGGGCGACCTCGGTGGTGCAGGTCAGGAACGAGCGCTCGACGGGGGCTTGGACCGAAGCGGTGCCTTGCTCACCTATCACGGGATGCATTCTGGCCCGCGCGGCCGCCCGGGTCCAGCCGCCGCGCCCGGCGCGGCGGCCGTTCCCGGAACCATCAGGGTTCTGGCTCGTCGAGCTTAACCGTTCCAGTCGGCCGCCAGCTGAGCTGCGCGCCGAGCTCGCGGAAGCCGAGCGCGGAGGCCACGCGGCGGGACGCGGGCGGCCGGGCCCGCCACTGCGGCAGCAGCTCCTCCGCGAGCGCGTGGGCCACGGCGCTGGACGCCGCCGCCCGGCCGAGGCCCCGGCCGCGCCACGCCGGTGCGGTCAGGATGCTGACATGGGCGGTGCGGCCCGGCCAGCCGCGGTATCCGGCTGCGGCGACGACCGTGCCGTCTATGCGCACGACGAAGGCGGGTGAGGTGACGCCGTCGAGCCCGGCTTCGCCGGCTTCCTCGGCGGTGGCCGACCGCTCGAGTTCGCGCAGGTCGGAATGTTCGGCCGGCAGCTGCTCGACGACCAGGCCGCTCGCCACCGCCGGCCGGAACTCGGCCGGGCTGAGGTAGGCCAGCGTCGCCGGGCCGAGCCTCTCGGCGACCGGAAGCATCGCGGCGACGGTATCAGGGTTCACCATCGCCTCGACCGAGAGGCCGCAGAACGCCGTGCCGACCGCGTCGGCGACGCTCTCGTCCGGCGCCGTCACGAGCACCGAACCGCCGATCGCGACCGCCCCGACCCAGCCCCGCGGGCACAATCGCGACTCCGGCGCCACCACCACCCGCACGCCGCCGGCCGGATCGAAGGACACCGGCTCGCCGGCCAGCTCCTGCCACAGCGCGCGAGCTCTTGCCACCAGCGGGTCCGTCGTCATGGGCTGATCTTCGCAGACGAATGTCCCCTCCCGCCAGGGGCTTCGGCGATGCGGGCCCCCGTTTCGACGAAGATCGAGACTTAATGAAAAGCTCTGCCGATCATTGCGACGGTCATGACCGGCGGCGCTGGTGGCTCCCTACCGGCGTGACCGGGCGCGCTGGGTGAGGAAGAGGGCCGCGCGGTCGAGGGCTTCGTTCGCCTCGTCCAGGACGCCGGTGAACACCTGGAACCCGTGCGGCACGCCGGCGGTGACGTCGAGGGTGACGTCGACGCCTGCCTCCCGGGCGCGCACGGCCAGGCGGGTGGAGTCGTCGAGCAGGATCTCGTTGCCGCCGACCTGAAGCAGCAGCGGCGGGAAGCCGGTCAGGTCGGCGTGGACGGCCGGGCTCAGCAGCGGCTGGCTCGGGTCGGCTCCGGCCAGGTACATGGGCGAGGTCTCCTGGAAGTCCTTGCGGCTGAAGATCGGGTCGATGCCCTCCTTGGTCCGCATACTCTCGCCGGTCCGGGTGGCGTCGAGGCCGGCCGAGAAGGTGAGGATGCCGGCGGGCAGCGGCAGACCCGCGTCGCGCGCGGCGAGGGAGGCGGTGACGCACAGGCCGCCGCCGGCGGAGTCTCCGGCGAACACGATGGCGGACGGGTCTTCGCCGCGTTCGAGCAGTTCCCGGTAGGCGGCGACGGTGTCGTCGATCGCGGCTGGGAACGGGTGCTCGGGGGCCAGGCGGTAGTCCACCGAGTAGGCCGTGAAGCCGGTCCTGACCACGAGGTTCGCGGTCAGACAGAGCGCGGTCTCGGGGGAGCCGGCGATCCAGCTGCCGCCGTGGAGGTAGAGGATCGTGCCGGGGCGCGCCCCGGCTTCCGGCTCGACCCGCAGCGTCGGCCGGCCGCCGAGGGTCGCGGGGGTGGTGCGGAAGCCGTCCGGCAGCGCCATCCGTGCCATCAATTCCCTGAAATCAGCCCGCACCTCCTCGATCGGCGGCTGCTCCTGCTCGGGCCGCGGGTGCCGCATCTGCGCGTCGAGACGGGCGCGTTGTTCGCTGCTCACGGGTACGCTCTCCTTAGAAGTATCCTCGGAAGTATCTTCTCGAACACTATATGCCTAGGAAGCTAAATTGAGCAACGACCCGGCCGCCCTCGCCCGGTTCTTCGCCGACGTGGTGCGCTGCGAGACCCGGCTCTACAACGCCCTCAACGACCGCCTGCGCGAGCGGCACGGGATCGTCACCTCGCAGTTCGAGTTCCTGCACTACCTGCGCGAGCATCCCGGGGCGCGGGTGGCGGACCTCGCGGCGGAGTTCGCCGTCGGCATCGGCGCGACCAGTAAGAGCGCTGATCGGCTGGAGCGGGCCGGCCTGATCGAGCGGCAGCCGAACCCGGACGACCGCCGCTCCTCGCTGCTGGTCCTGACCGACGAGGGCGCGCGGCTGGTCGACGCGGCCGTGCCGACGGTCGGCGAGGCCTTGGCCGAGCTGGTCGCGGGGCCGCTCGGGCCCGCCGCGATCGCGGACGCGGCGCGGGCCTTCGCGGTGCTGCGCTCGGCGCTCGAGGACGGCCGGATCGGCGCTCCGGCCGGCTGATCCTCGCTACCATGGCGCGCATGGCCAGTGTCATCAAGAGCGTTTCGTTCGATGCTCACGACGCCCGGGCGCTCGCGACGTTCTGGGCGGCGGTCTTCGGGACCGACGTCGACGAGGACGCGACGCCCGACAAGGCGTTCCTGGAGGCGGCCGGGTGGGGCGGGCCGAACATCTGGTTCACCCGCGTCCCCGAGCCGAAGACCGCGAAGAACCGGGTGCACTTCGACCTGCGCGCCCCGGGCCCGATGGACGACGAGGTTCGCCGGCTCGAGGCCCTGGGCGCGACCGTCGTGCGGCACTTCGCGGCGCTCACCACGATGGCGGACCCGGAAGGCAATGAGTTCTGCGTCGAGCCGGGCCCTTCGGTGTGACAGGGGTCGAACAAGTGTCTAGCAGAGTTCGATCATGCTCCGCATCCGCGCCCGGGCATCGTCGGCGAAAGCCGTTTCCCACCCGGCGCTGATCGCGTTAGGCAGGGTATTGAGTGCCTCGATCAAGGCGACGAGGCGCACGCGCTCGTCCCAGTGCGGCGGGCGCGGCAGCCCTTCCCAGTACGCCGCGTCGAACCAGCGCCGCGCGCCCGGGAAAGCGGGGATCAGCAAGCGATCCAGCTTGTCGAACTCGCCGGCGTGGTCCCACACCTCGGCCGTGTCGAAGTCAAGGATCGCCGCCAGCCGTCCGTTCGGCTCGACGAGCAGGTTGTCGGCGTACAGATCCCGATGGCACAAGGTCGGTCGGGCCTCGTCGCCCACGTGCGCCATCAGCCGTTCGACCGCGGCGAGTACCCGAGCGAGCTCACTCTCCTCGAGCGCGCCGGTCGCGCGGCAGCGGGCCGCGATCGCCTCGATCCGAACGCTGAGATAGTCCGGCCATCGGGCGAAGGACGGCGCGGAACCGTCGAGCCGAGAAGTGAATCCATCGCGCTCGATCCCGTGCAGCGCGCGCAGCGCCACGCCGAGGTCGGTGAACAGCCGCCGGACACCCTCGGGGCCGAGCGCACCCGGCTCGGGCGGGCGGCCCTCGACCCAGCCGAACGCCCGCACCAACCGGTCGCCCCGCACGGCGGAGCGCACCAGCGGGGCCACCGGCACGCCGGCCGCGGCCGCCAGATCAAGAGCCTGATGCGCTGATCGCCACTTCGCCGCGTACCCGGCGGGCCCGATCTTGACCACGTAGACTGCTCCGGCCGCGGTCGCCACCCGCCAGGTCTCGTTGGTGTGGCTCGCGGGCAGCCGGACCGCTTCGGGGACCGGCGTCCCGAGCAGTTCCGCGGCCGCCGAGGTGACGTCGCCGAAGCTTAAGATCATCTCAAGGTTTCCTTAAACTCGGGTTATCACTCGTACACTGCGAACGATCAACGTCTCTACCTGCTGATTCTCGCTGGTCGATCTGCATGGTCTAGTCCCATTGGACTAGACCAGTATTGACGATCTCTCAGTTTCGCGAGTACATCTATCCCACCGCGCCGACTCGCCCACGAACCGGCGCGCACCCACGCTCGCGGCGTCGACCTTTCGGCTCTGCCGGAGCGCCGTGAAACAGCAACGCATCGGAGTGGTGAGAACACCTATGGACATCATGACATCCCGCGGCCGAGGCCGACTGCGCAGCAGGCGCACCGGCCTCGTCGCCGTGCTAGCCGCTGCCGGACTGGGCGTCGGCGGGGTCCTGGCCGCGTCAGGGACCGGATACGCCGCGACCTCCGCCCTCGGCTCCAACTGGTACGCCTCGGCGCCCTACCTGTTCGTCGACGGCAGCCAGCCCGACCCCACCCAGGTCATGTCCGCGAGCGGGCAGAAGGCGTTCGAGATCGCCTTCATCCTCGCCCCCAACTCCGGCGGCTGCACGCCGACCTGGAACGGCACCGACCCCACGTCCGGCGACACCACCGTCGGTCCGGTGATCAACGAGATCCGCGCCGCCGGCGGCGACGTCTCGGTGTCCATCGGCGGCTACGGCGGCACCAAGCTCGGCCAGGTCTGCGGCACCGCCGCCGCGACCGCCGCCGCCTACCAGCAGGTGGTCACCCAGTACGGCCTGCACGCGATGGACTTCGACCTCGAAGAGCCCGAGTACGAGAACACCCAGGCCATCGCGAACGAGCTCGGCGCGGCCCAGATCCTGCAGAAGAACAACCCCGGCATGTACATCTCGGTGACCATGCCCGGCACCGCCGCCGGCACCGGCTGGTTCGGCACCCAGCTGCTGCAGGAGGCGAAGTCGCTCGGCTTCACGCCGAACAACTACTCGATCATGCCGTTCGACGGCGGCTTCAGCGGCGCCGCGGCGCAGACCAGCGCGCTCGAGGCCTACCACACGCTGCTGATGAGCACCTTCGGCTGGGACTCGGCCACCGCCTACGCGCACGAGGGCGTGTCGATGATGAACGGCCGGACCGACTCGGCCGAGATGTTCTACCAGGCCGACTTCTCCACCGTGCTCAGCTACGCGACCAGCCACGGGCTCGGCCGCTACACCTTCTGGGACGTCAACCGCGACCGCCAGTGCACCCCCGCGGACAACAACGGCCAGCTCTCCGGCTCCTGCTCCGGCGTGCCGCAGAACTCCTGGGACTTCACCAAGTACACCGCGCAGTTCGCCGGGGCCACCCCGCCGACCAGCGCGCCCCCGGCCAGCCCGTCCGCCTCGGCCTCCCCGACGGTGACCGCGACGGCCACCGCCACCGGCTCCCCGAGCAGCACCAAGACCACCGGCTCCTGCTCGGCCGCCGCGTGGAACTCCTCGACCGCGTACACCGGCGGTGCCGTGGTCAGCTACAACGGCCACACCTGGACCGCCAAGTGGTGGACGCAGGCCGACACGCCCGGCGGTGCCGCCGGCGTGTGGACCGACAACGGCCCGTGCTGAACCCCTGGCCCGGCCGGCGCATCAGCAACCCCTACAACCAGGAGCGAACCATGCGCAGATCCCTGAAGGCGGTGCTCGCTGCCGCGGGTACCGCCTTCGCGGTGGCGGTCGGAACCGCCACCCTCTCCGTCCTCGGCGCGAGCAGCGCGCAGGCCGCGCCGCTGAACACCACCGGCGCCGCGGCCACCTCCGGCGGACTGAAGATCGCCTACTTCGACCAGTGGTCGATCTACCAGAACGCCTTCTACCTCAAGAACCTCGACACCGAGGGCATGGCGGGCAAACTCGACTACCTGATCTACGACTTCGAGAACATCGACCCGGCCAACAAGACCTGCTTCGAGGCCACCAAGGCTTCGGACCCGGACCCGGCCGGCGAGAACGACCCGAACGCCGGCGACGGCGCGGGCGACGCGTTCGCCGACTACCAGAAGTCCTTCGGCTCGGACATCAGCGTGGACGGCACCGCCGACGCGTACAACATGCCGATCGTGGGCAACTTCCACCAGCTCCAGGAGCTGGAGGCGAAGTACCCGAACCTCAAGGTCGAGGTCTCCCTCGGCGGCTGGACGTACTCGAAGTACTTCTCCGACGTGGCCGCCACCGCGGCCTCGCGGCAGAAGTTCGTCTCCTCCTGCATCGACATGTTCATCAAGGGCAACCTGCCCTCGCAGGGCGGCTACGGCGGCGCCGGCACGGCGGCCGGGATCTTCTCCGGCTTCGACATCGACTGGGAGTACCCGGGCGGCGGCGGCCACCTCGGCAACGACGCGAGCCCGGCGGACAAGCAGAACTACACCCTGCTGCTGCAGGAGTTCCGCACCGAGCTCACTGCCCTGACGGCCACCACCGGCAAGCAGTACACCCTCTCCGCCGCCCTTCCGTCCGGTCAGGACAAGATCCAGAACATCGAGACCGACAAGATCGGCCAGTACCTGACCTTCGGCGACGCGATGACGTACGACATGCACGGCGGTTTCGAGGCCACCGGCCCGACCAACCACCAGGCGCCGATCTACGACGATCCGAACGACCCGATGACGCCGGTCTCCCCGGGCACCGAGAAGTACTCGGTCGACGAGGCGGTCAAGGCGTACACGGTGGGCGACTCGCAGTACGGCATCCCGGGCGGATTCCCGGCCAACAAGCTGACGGTCGGCGTTCCGTTCTACTACCGCGGCTGGACGGGTGTGGCCGCGGGCAGCAACCACGGCCTGTTCCAACCGGCCAGCAGTCCGGCCGGCGGAGCAGCCGACTCGGGCAACGTGCCGGGTGTGCAGATGTACAAGGAGCTGACCGGCATCGTGGCCAACTCCGCGGACACGTACTGGGATCCGGTGGCTGAGGCCGCGTACTTCTACGACGGCACCAACTTCTGGACCGGCGAGGACGCGCAGTCCATCCAGGCGCTGTCCGATTACGCGCACTGTAACGGCCTCGGCGGCGCGATGATGTTCTCGCTCTACGATCTCGACCCGGCGGCGACGCTGTTCAACGACACTGTGAGCGACATCAACGGCTCCGCGGCCTCGTGCCCGGCGCCGCCGACCGGCTCGGCGAGCGCTTCGGCTTCGGCTTCGGCCTCTGCTTCGGCGTCCGCGTCGGCTTCGGCCAGTGCGTCGCCGAGTGCCTCGGCGTCCGCCTCGTCCTCTCCGACGGGCGGTACGGGCACGTGCACAGCGGCGGCCTGGAACTCCACGACCGCCTACAACGGCGGTGCGGTCGTCTCGTACAACGGCCACACCTGGACCGCCAAGTGGTGGACCCAGGGCGACATCCCCGGCAACAACTCGCAGGGCGTGTGGACCGACAACGGCGCCTGCGCCGGCGGAACCCCGACCACTTCGTCTTCTCCGACGGGTGGTTCGGGCAGCTGCTCGGCCGCGGCGTGGAACTCCACAACCGCCTACAACGGCGGCGCGGTCGTGTCCTACAACGGCCACACCTGGACCGCGAAGTGGTGGACCCAGGGCGACATCCCCGGCAACAACTCGCAGGGTGTCTGGACGGACAACGGCGCTTGTTGAGAGCGACTGATCTCCGCTGACCTCCGCTGAAAAAGGAACCGGGTCGCGAGCCTCGCCAAGGCTCGCGACCCGGTTCTTTCTTGCTCTGTTATCAGCAGGCTCCGTTGTCGGTCCACACGCCCTGCGAGTTGCTGCCCGGGGTGTCGCCCTGGGTCCACCACTTCGCAGTCCACTTGTGGCCGTTGTACGAGACCACCGCGCCGCCGTTGTAGGCGGTCGTTGAGTTCCAGGCCGCCGCCGTGCACGAGCCTGAACCGCCGGACGTCGTCGAGGTCGCGGTCGGGGTTCCGCCGGCGCAGGCGCCGTTGTCGGTCCACACGCCCTGCGAGTTGTTGCCGGGGATGTCGCCCTGGGTCCACCACTTGGCGGTCCAGGTGTGGCCGTTGTACGAGACGACCGCACCGCCGTTGTAGGCGGTCGTGGAGTTCCACGCCGTCGCCGTGCACGTGCCCGTACCGCCCGTCGGAGAGGACGAGGCGGACGCCGAGGCACTCGGCGACGCACTGGCCGAAGCCGACGCGGACGCCGAAGCGCTGGTGCTCGGGGTCGTGCCCGCGCCGCTGGTGAAGGGCTCGAAGGTGTTCGAGAAGAACCACGTGCTCTGCGATATGCCGGAGCAGCTGTCGGAACCGGCGGTGCCGGGGCAGCCGCCGTTGTCGCGCTGCAGCGCCCAGAAGGAGAGCTCCGCCAGGCCCTGCCGGGTGGCCCAGCTCTCGATGGTCGGAGCGTCCGCGGTGGTGAAGGTCTCGGCCGCGCCGTAGTCGTCGATGCCGACCATCTCGGTCACGCCGATCATGTTCCACAGCTGGGCGCTGCTGTCGCTCGGGTAGAGCGAGGCCAGTTGGCTGTGCAGGCCGGAGGCCGCGCTCTCGCTGTCGGTGGCCATCTCGTGGGTGGCGCCGTCATAGTAGTCGAACGTCATGATGTTGACGACGTCGATGCGCGCGCCGTTGCTCACCGCGTTCTGCAGCACGGCGAGCCCGGAGTCGGCCAGGCCGCTCGTGGTCGAGGGCAGGGTGTAGGAGAACTGGACGGTACGGCCGTTGGCCGCGGCCCAATCCTCGACCATCTTGATCGCCTTGTTGCGCCGGTCGATGCCGGCCGAGTTGGTCAGCGAGTTGTCCTCGGTGTCCAGGTCGAGCCGGGTGACGTTGTAGGTCGTGATGACGCTCTCGTAGGCCGCGGCTATGGAGGCGACGGTGGTGCAGCTGTCCGCGATCTCCGTGCCGGTGTCGTCAGCGGTGTACCCGCCGAAGGACGGGATCACGTCCCCGCCCGCGGCCCGGACCGAGGCGATGTCGCTGGCGAAGGCCGTGCCGATCGGGGTGCTGCTGTCGCCGTTCCAGTCGACGGTGCACGAGCCCTTGCTCGCGGTCTGGATGAAGGCCATGGTCAGATACTTCGCGCCGGACTGCTGGGCCAGGCCGGAGAGGCTGTCGCCGTTGTATGCCTCGAAGTAGGGCGCGAAGACGTGGGCGGGGATGGCGGTGGCGGCGGCCTGGGCGCCCTCGGCGGTGGCCGCGAGGATGCCTGCGGTGCCGCCGGTGGCGAGGGCCACGGCCAGGAGTGCTCGGACGCTCTTGCGCAAGCGCATGGGTGGGGTGTCCTCCTTCTCGTCGGCCCCCGGCCGGCCCGCGGGTCGCGGGCGGGCGCGGTCGGGCTCGGCCGCGGGGCGGCGGTCGTCCGCAGGGGCCTGATGAGGTCACAGATTGGACTAGACCACTGGCGCGGTCAAGGCTTGCTCGGTTAAGTGATCCTCAATCACGGCTCAAGCCGCGCTGCCGGCCGGGCCGCGGCCCGGCGCCGGGGGCCGGCGCCGCGGTCGTGCAGCAGGTCTATACCTGCTCGCAGGCTCAGCCCTGGCCGCGGCGGGCGCGGAACGCGGCGGCCTTGACCCGGGACTGGCAGGAGGCCGAACAGAACTGGCGGACGGCGTTGCGGGAGGTGTCGACGTACACACGGTCGCAGTGCGGGGCGCGGCACACGCCGAGGCGGCCGGCGAGTTCGCTGCCGACCGCGAGCGCGAGCGCCGTCGCGCATCCGGCGGACCAGCCGACCCCGTACCCGTCGTTCGAGCCGTGGAAGTGCAGCTGCCAGGGCTCCCCGGGCACGCGGTCGAGCTGTGGGCGGGCGCCCGTGTCGCGCAGCAGAAGGTTGACGGCCTCGGCGGCGTCGTCCACCCGGCCGTCCTCCATGGCCTCGAAGACGCGGCGCATCACCTGCGCGGCGCGCGCCAGGTACTCGGCGCCGTCGAGCGGCAGCCGGGCCGGCCGGCTGCCCTGCGTCCCGGCCGGGATGGCCGACGCCGCCGCGGTCAACAGCGACTCGCCAACCGGTGCGGCATAAGGCTTTCCGCGGCGTTCGCCCTCGGTCAAGTCGTTCACGAACGAGACGGACGCCTCCAACAGCAGCGCCACGTGACTATCGAACATCACTTGACCGGTCACTCTCCCCGCGTCTAGGTTGATAACCAACGATACAGGTTTCGTCAGTCACGAGTTGCGTCAGGGAGGGCTCGCCATGCGCGTCGCGACCACGTCGGCGCCCGCCGAACCGGACCAGGCGGGGCAAACCGAACGCGGCCTGCCGACCCAGGTCAGGCTGCTGATCGCGGCCCGGGCGGTCAACCAGCTCGGCGCGTTCTCCCTCGCGTTCCTGACCGTGCTGCTCAGCCGCGACCTCGGCGCCGGGCTGGCCACGGCGGGCGCGGTCTCGGCGGCGTTCGGACTCGCCACCATCCCGAGCCGGCTGCTCGGCGGCCGCCTCGCCGAGCGGTGCGGCCCGCGCCGCACGATCCTGATCGGGCTCCTCGGCTGCGCCGCCGCCCAGCTCGGCCTCGCCGCGGCGCCGGATCTGGCCCTCGCCGCCGTCTTCGCGATCGTTCTGGGCCTGGCCTTCGAACTCTACGAGCCGCCCAGCCAGGCGATGATCGCCGACGCGGTGCGCCCCGCCGACCGGACCGCCGCCTTCGCGCTGCTCACCACCGCGCTCTCGGTCGGCAATATGGGAGCAGGCCTCGTCGCCGATCTCGTCGGCCGCTCGAACCTGCGCTGGCTGTTCGTCGTGGACGCGGCCAGCTGCCTGGCCTGCGCGCTGCTCGTGCGCTGCTCGCTGGAGCCGGACGCCGCCAGGCCGCGCCGAGCCGGAGCGCCGAAGGAGTCCGGCTCCGGCGCTGGCTCCGGCACCACGTCGCCCTGGCGAGACAGGACTCTGCTGCTCGTGACGGCCGGCGGTACCGTCTTCGCGAGCATCTACATGCTGATCATCGTCGCGCTTCCGTTGTCCCTGGCCGGATACGGCCTGAACCCGGCGAGCGCCGGCCTGCTCATGGCCGCCTCGACGCTGACGCTCGTGGTGGTGCGTCCGGTGATGCGCATCCGCAGGATCGCCGAGCTGCCGGTCGGATCGATGTTCGCAGGCGGCTACGTGCTGATGGCGCTCGGCCTCGCCGGATTCGCCCTCGCGCACACATTGCCCACGCTGCTCGGCCCGACCGCGCTGATCAGCATCGGCGAGCTGCTCGTGATGGGCCGGTCGCTCGCCCTAGTCAGCGACCTCGCGCCGCCCGGCGCCGCCGCCCGCTACCTCGCCGTGTACGGCCTGAGCTGGGGCGTCGCGACCTTCCTGGCGCCGCTGCTGAGCGCCTGGCTGCTCGCCGCCGGCGGCCCGGCGCTGCTGTGGTGGGTAGTGGCAGGGGTCTGTGTCGCCAACGCGCCCGCTTCGGCCCTGGTCGCGGGTCTTGCCGCGGGCCAGGGCTGCATAGAGCGTGCCTAGTACCGAATCGATGATCGGCTGAGTGTTGGCGGGGTGTAGTTGGCTTGTCGGGTTGGGGCGGCCGCTTCGCTTCGCCCACGGTTTCGTTTGCCCACCCTGCCCACTCGTTGCGTTGACGGGGTGGGCTGGGGTTTCAAGACAAAAATCGCCGCTGGCAGGCCCTTCCTCGGAGAGAGGCCGGGGTCTGTGGGGTGCTGGCGTTGGTGGGGCGGGTTGGTGTTTGGGGTGGTGGGGTTGCGGGGGTGTGCTCTCTCCTCGGTCGGTCCCCGGAGGCAATCAGGGACCTGCCGGGAGGTCAAGCGGCGGTGACTTGGGCTGATGCTCGATTTTGCATCGCGCCGCTTGACCTCCCGGCAGAACCCTGATCGGGCTTCGCCTGCCCGACCGAGGAGAGAGCCCACCCCCTGGGGAGTGGTGTGAGCTGCGCTCGGGCCCGGGTCCCATCCCGTGGCCTGGCCGTGCTCGATCCGGAAGAATCCTGCACCGCCTGTATGGGACCGCTTCTCTTCGGCTGCGTGGTCCGGGAGCCGTGCCCAGCAGTGTCCGGCAGCCCGGGGGCCGATACAGGATCGTGCATCACCGCTCCTGGTGGACGGTGGTGTGATGCTTCGCGCAGTACAGGCGGAGGTTTCCCACTCTCGTCTCTCCGCCGTGCGCGAACGGCACGACGTGGTGGGCGTGCAGGGCGAACGTGAGGGGGCGGTCACAGCCCGGGTAGGTGCAGTACCGGTCGCGCCATGCGAGAAACCCGCGCTGCGCGGGCGAGGCCAGACGCGCCCGGGGGTCACCGTCCAGCGCGATCCCGTCGAAGGTGCCCGTACGCCCGTCGGTCACCAGCTCGTGGCGCCGCGGATCACCGCGCTTGGGCAGGCGCCCGGCCGGAACCAACGCCCCGAACACCGTGCGCGCACAGCCGGCGGGGATCTCCGTGTGCACGGCAGGATCCTTCATGCCCGCCGCGGGCACGGCAGGATTCTTCACGGCCGCCGCGGGTGCGGCAGGCTTCTTCACGGCCGCCGCGGGTGCGGGAGGCTCGATGGTGACGGCGAGCGCGGGCAGGGAGAAGTGGGCGTGGCGCTGCTCGGGCGGGGCATCGAGGAAGACCTGTGCGAGCCGGGTGACCGCTTCCGCGTTCATCTGCTCGGTGCTGCGCACATCCTCCGGTACGATCTCTCCGCCGTCGAACTGCCGGGTCCGGATCATCTCGGCGACCTGCAGATCGATCGCGGCCTGGAAAACGGCGCCGCGCACCGGATCGAGCAGGATCTCACACCGGTGCATCTGACCCTCCCCGCACGTGCTGATCCGGGCGAAAGAACGCTCGCGCTCCCGCGCGTGACGCGCCTCGATCGAACCCGGCGCGACTTGCTCCTCGAGCACCCGTACCCGTTCCAGCCCGGCCCGCGCACCGCGCTCCCGGGTCACCTCGAGCGTCTTGGCGGCTTCCTCCGCGGGGTCCAGGCCCGTCGCCCGCACCGCCTTGACCGTGCGCGCCAACGCCCGCGCCGAATCAGGCCCGATCATCCCGGAGCACAACTGCGCCTCCACCCCCGGCAGCCGTGCCAGCAGCCGGGCGTCGTGCGCCAGCGCGCGGGCCCGGCCCTCGGTCACATCCAGCACCGTCCCCAGCCACGGACCCACACCCCCACGCGCGATACCCAGCCGGTCGCCCTCACCGACCAGCGCCAGCAGCATCCCCTGCAGCGCCTGCGCCGCCCGGCCCACCTCCACGATCGCCTCACGCACCGCATCAACCCGCCCCACATCATCCCCACCCGCCCGCGCACGCTCGAGCACCCCCCGCACCACGCGGGACATCGACGCGATCTCCACAGTCACCCCGTCCACGACACCCTCCCCTCACCGGCCCCGACATCCCCGAACACTTCTATTCTAGAGCCCGCCACTGACAAAAGGCGTGTATACGACCCTTGCGTGGTAAAAGAATCAGGGATATTCCCGGGAACTCGCGGATGCTCCCGGGCGTTGAAGTAGGAGATGGGAGCGGTACCGCAACCGGCGATACAGGAATCTACGTGATGCAACATCCTGTATCGAGCACAGCCGAACCACCGGACACCACACCACAAGGCTGAGCGAACCAGGCAGCCGAAGAGGAGCGTCGGTCGGGTCAGGGCGGTGCAGGATTCTTCCGCACCGAGCGCGACCGGGACACCGGCCGGGACCCGGGCCCGAGCGCAGCTCACACCACTCCCCAGGGGGTGGGCTCTCTCCTCGGTCGGGCAGGCGAAGCCCGATCAGGGTTCTGCCGGGAGGTCAAGCGGCGCCATGCACAATCGACCATCAACGGAAACCACCGCCGCTTGACCTCCCGGCAGGTCCCTGATTGCCTCCGGGGACCGACCGAGGAGAGAGCACACACCCGGCACCCGACCACCCCGAACACCAGCCCGCCCCGCCAACGCAAGCACCCCACAGACTCCGGCATCTCTCTCCGAGGGAAGGCCCGCGCCGGAGGCGAAAGCTTGAAACCCCAACCCGCCCCACCCACGCAACGAGTGGGCGGGGCGGACAAACGAAACCGAGGGCGACGCGAAGCGCCCGCCCCAACCCAACGACAACCGCTCAGCCGATCATCAATCGTATGAGACCCAGAAGTTGTCGTGCATCAGGGAATTGCGTTCTCGGGCGGCGCGGGTCTCTTCGGTGTCCGGCTGCCCGGCGAGGGCGGCCAGGGTCTCGAAGTACTGCTCGCGCGGGCCGCCGGGGGCGAACAGGATGAGCATCGACGCCTCCTGACCCGACTCGTTGCGGAAGGCGTGGATGCCGCCCTCCGGCACGTAGAGGTAGTCGCCGGCCGTGGCGTCCACCCACTTCTCGCCGTTGAACAGGCGCACCGTGCCGGCCAGGATGAAGAAGGACTCCGCGATCGTGCGGTGGAAGTGCGGGGCCGGGCCGCTCGGCTGCGCGCCGAAGTCCCAGCGGTACAGGCCGAACTTGCCGTCCGTGCTCGCGCCGGTGGCCAGGTAGTGCACCCGGTTGCCGCTCTGATAGGTCAGATCCGGCGGAGCGTCGGCGGCGCGGAGGCGGGCGCTGACCTCGCCGCCCTCTCCGGTGTAGCGGGGCTCCGGATACGACGTCATGGGATAGGTCATCGGCCGGTCACCCGAGGCCCAGCGCGCCGGCCAGCTCGCGGAAGCCGGGGAGGACGTCGTCGGTGCCGATGACCTGGACGCAGACGTGGTCGGCGCCGGCATCGAGGTGGGCCCGCACGCCGGCGGCGATCTCCTCGGTCTCGCCGTGCAGGATCACCGCGTCGAAGAGCCGATCGCTGCCGTCCCCGCGCACCTCGTCCTCGGTGAAGCCGAGCCGTCGCAGGTTGCTGACGTAGTTGCGCAGCCCGAGGTAGCGCTTGAGGGTGGGGGTGCCGGCGGCGCGCGCCGCGGCCGGGTCCCTCTCCAGCACCACCTTCTGCTCGGGCGCGAGCAGGACCCCGGAGCCGAGGATCTCGCGCGCCTCGCGGGTGTGCTCCGCGTTGACCAGGTACGGGTGCGCCCCGGCGGTGCGCTCGGCGGCCAGCCGCAGCACCCGCGGCCCGAGCGCCGCGAGCACGCGCCGCTCCTGGGGCACGCCGGCCGCGTCGAGAACGTCCAGGTAGGCGTTGAGCGCCTCGTAGGGCTTGGTGAACTCCGACGTCGCCTCCGGGTGGCCCGCGCCGATGCCCAGCAGGAACCGGTCCGGGTACCGGGCCGCGATGCGCTGGTACGAGCGGCCGACCTCGTCCGCGGGCGCCGACCAGATGTTCACGATCCCGGTCGCCAGCACCAGCTTCTCGGTCGCGTCGAGCAGCTGCTCGACCTCTGCCAGGTCGGCCGAGGGCGACGCTCCGAGCCAGAGCGCGCCGTAGCCCAGCCGCTCGAGCTCGACGGCGAGCTCCGGCGAGACCGCTCCGCCCCGCCACACACCGTAGGAGCCCAGTTCGATCTTCTTCAGGTGATCAGTCACGCCTGGTGCAACGGAGCTCGCGGGCCGGGCGATTCCCCACTTCCCCCGAAGGTGTCAAAGGTATGACAGCAGGAGCGCATCGGCCGTGGCCGATGCGCTCCTCGGGACCTGCTGACGGATCCGGCGGGCTCTCGGCTCAGCGCCGCCGGAACCGCCGGCCGACCCGCAGCGAGGCCAGGCCGCCGAGCAGGCTAAGCAGGCCGAGGCCGGCCGCCTCGACGAGGCCGGTCGGACCGGTCGAGGCGAGGTGGCCGGGGCGGTGCCAGCCTTGGCCGCCTGTGCCGGGGTGACCGTTGCCGGGGTGGCCACCGTGCTGCGTCGGGTAGGGCTTGCCCGCCTGGATCCTGATCTCCGGGCTCCGTGACGGGCCCCACTCCCGGCCGGACGGGGTGTAGACGACGCGCAGGACGTGCTCGCCCCTGGTCACGTGCGGGTATGTCAGCACCGCGCGGCCGTGCGCGTCGAGGGTGGCGGTGGCCACGGCCTTGCCGTCGATGTAGAGCGTGACCGTGCCGTGCGGGATCCCGGCGACGGCATCGAGCGCGTGGACGGTCACGTCGACCGGGAGGTCCTGGCCCGGCTTGGCCTTGCCGCGCGGCACAGCCTCGGTGACCGTTGCCGCACCCCACTGGGCGTAGAGCGTCTCGTCGGCGCTGATCACGGTGTTCGCGGTGAAGTGCACGCTCTGGCCGCTGCCGTCGGCCTTCGTGTTCCAGCCCTCGAAGTCCCAGCCGGCCCGGGTCGGATCGGCGGGGACGGTGCGGGCACCCTCGGCGAAGGTGGTGGCGAACACGCGGACCGCGGTGGTGGGCGTGCCGCCGTTTGCGTTGAAGGTGACCAGGTAGTTGTGCGGCAGCAGGCCCAGCAGCTGCCACTGAACGTTCGCGGTGGGCAGCTGGATCGCGCCGTCGTTCACGACCGTGCCGCCCGGCGCGTCGTGAAGCGAGCCGTTGCCGGTGACGATGATGCCCGCGGGCACCCGCAGGACCGCGCCCTCCGGGATCTCCAGCGTGGCGGGGGAGTTGACGGCGAGTGAGCCGAACGTGGTGTCGCCGTCGCCCATGCCGACCGCGGAGGACGTGTGGCTGTAGTGCTCGCGGTTGGCCGCGGTCACCATGCCGCCGTCGAGTAGGACATGGCCGCCCGCGCCGTGGTACCCGCCGCCGATGCCCGCGCCGTACCCGGTGGTCTTCGCGACGACGATCGGGTGCCCGGTGACGGTGAGCGAGCCGCCGGCACCGTTGCCACCACCGCCGATCCCGGCGCCGATGTATGAGCCTTCCGCAACGACGCCGGCGCTGCCGCCGATCGCCACGGTGCCGCCGTTCCCGCCGGTGGGCGGGCTGGTCAGGGCGGCTTGCCCGCCGCCGATTCCGGCGCCGCGCCCGGTGCTGGTGGCGTGGACCGTGGCCGCGCCGTCGATGGTGACCGCGCCGCCGTCCCCGCCCCAGTACCCGCCGCCGATGCCCGCGCCCGCACCGCTGGTCGCGGTGACGTGCGCCGAATCGGTGATGTGGATCGTGCCGCCGGCGGCGTAGTCGCCCCCGCCGATGCCCGCGCCGTCGGTGCTGGCGGCGGTGACCGTCGCGTGGTCGTTGATGGTGACGGTGCCGCCGGCACCGTGGTCACCGCCGCCGATGCCCGCGCCGAACTGGCCGCCGGCCGCCCGGACGTGTGCGTGTCCGGTGAGGGTGACGGAGCCGTTCTCCGGGTGGCGCGAGTCGCCGCCGATCCCGGCGGCGGTGCTCTGCCGGGCGGTGGCGTGCACCACGGCCCGGCCCTCGATCAGGAGCGTGGCGCCGTCGACCGAGATGCCGGCGCCGTCACCGCTCGCGGCCAGCGCGGTGAGCGTGCCGGCGGCGCCGACGCTGGAGTCGGTGACGGTCAGCTTCGATCCGGAGCCGAGCTTGATCGAGCCGGTGTCCAGGCTGTGCCCGGACAGGTCGAGCACGAGCGAGGAGCCGGCGGCGAGCGAGAGGTCTGCGTTGCCGCCCTGGACGACGTCGGCGTCCAGCGTCACGACGCCGCCCGCGCTCGCCGGGTTGGTGAACGCGGCCTGCAGCGCGGCGTAGGTGGTGACGTTCGCCGCGAACGCGTTGCCGGGCAGAGCCGTCCAGGTCGCCGCGGTCAGCGCGGCCACCGCCGAGAACCGCGTCAGACGCGATGTGTTGATCATGCATGGAGGGTAACCATACGATAGCTAGATGTGATCGAGTTCGACCATCCGGCGGCGTGTCAACGGGTGGAGGGCGCGTCAGACGTCAGACACTCGAGTCGCGGATCACCAACCGGGGACTGATCTGGATCCGGTGCATCGGGCGGTCCGGGTCGCCCTGCATGCGCTTGGCGAGCAGCTCGACCGCGGTCTGCCCGAGGCTGAGCTTGGCCGGGCGGATCGCGGTCAGCGCCGGGTCGGCCAGGCCCGCCACCTCGTCGTCGTAGGCGACCACGGCCAGATCCTGCGGGACGCGAATACCGCGCTCCTGGCAGCGGCCGACCAGCGAGATCGCCTCCCGGTCCGAGTGCACCAGCAGGGCCCTGGTTCCGCTGGCGATGCAGGCGTCGAGGAACTCGTCGAGCCGCGCGTTCCAGCTCGGGGTGCGGTAGTCGGGGGTGAGCACGTCCGGGGTGCCGTCGAGCTCCACTCCGATCTGCTCGGCGGTCTCGCGCCAGCCGCGCCGCACCGCCTGGGTGTGCGGGCTGGTCGAGGAGGCGAGGAAGCCGATCCGGCGGTGGCCCTCGAGGGCCAGGTGGCGCACGGCCAAACCGGCGCCGAAGCTGTGATCCGTCGTCACCGACTCGACGTGCTCGTGGAACGGGCCGACGGTGGCCGAGCGCTCGACGAAGGTGACCGGGACGGGCAGCGCGGCCAGCCAGCCGATCAGCTCGGCGGCCGCCTCGCCGGCCGTGGGCGGGGCGATCAGCAGACCCTGGATACCGACCGTCTCGAGCAGCCAGAGGGTCTGCCGGCGCAGGTCGTCGACGTCGTCGTAGGACGAGCCGCGCAGCACGATCCGCACCCCGGCCGCGGGGGCGGCGTCGCGGGCGCCGCGGATGATCTGCGGCCAGTAGTAGTCCAGCGACGGCACGACCATGCCGACCGGGGGCAGGTCGGCCTCGTCCGGATCGCCCGGGGCGGCGGCGTCCTCGGGGACGGCTACCGCGCCGCCTCCGCGAGGCAGCCGGATTCCGCCGTGCACGCGCTCGATCGCGCCCTCGTCGGCC
Source organism: Actinospica robiniae DSM 44927 (assembly GCF_000504285.1). NCBI lineage: Bacteria > Bacillati > Actinomycetota > Actinomycetes > Catenulisporales > Actinospicaceae > Actinospica > Actinospica robiniae. The sequence goes on from NZ_KI632511.1 coordinate 8,334,418, forward strand.
AGTTGCGCGATGTCCCGGCGCACCGTCACGGCACTGACCCCGAGCGCCCGGGCGACGTCCGCGACCCGCAGCGTGCCGCGGGCGCGCAGTTCGGCCAGCACGCTCTCCCGGCGCTGCACCGGCAGCAGCGGTGGCTCGGTCTCGGTCACGGCGGAGCCTCCACTCCTTGACGTGTCAGGGTCGTGATCGAACGTCACGAAGGCACGCCGTGTGCATCATGGCACAGCGCGGAGGCCAGCGTTCATACGATCGACTTCGATCATAATCGCACTGATTGGTTCAGGTCTAGTGGGGTCACAAGTCGATAACGGGGCCTTGTGTTGCGGTTTTGTGTGCGCTCTACTCCTCTCACTGAGCGATCGAACGTAAGCGAACACTTTCGATCAGCAGTCGGCGAGCATCGTCGATCAGGTCGATGAGGACTTCAGCAGAGGGGGAGCGCATGCACCGTCCGCAGGCGATGCTCGTGATGCGGCGCGGCACGTTCCGGATCCAGTTCGGACCCGGCGAGCTCGGCCGGCTGCGCGCCGCGGCCGAGCTCGGCGATCCGGTCTGGGCCGAGGACCTCGACCAGAGCGCCGTCCGGGCCCGCCTCGCCGAGACGGAGGTGCTGCTGACCTCGTGGGGCTCGCCCCGGCTCGACGCCGCCGCGCTCGCGGCCGCGCCCCGGCTGCGGGCCGTGTTCCACTGCGCCGGCAGCGTCCGGCCGGTGGTCTCCGAGTCCCTGTGGGACCGCGGGATCCTGGTGACCAGCGCCGCCGAGGCCAACGCCACGCCGGTGGCCGAGTACACCCTGGCGGCGATCATCTTCGCGGGCAAGAAGGCGCACGTGCTGGCCGGCCAGTCGAGGCTGGAACCCTTCAGCTGGCACGCCGTCGGCGACCGGGAGGACCTGTCCAACTACGGCCGGGTGATCGGCATCGTCGGGTTCTCCCGGACCGGGCGGCAGCTGATGGACCGGCTGCGCCTGCTCGAGACCGGCGAGATCCTGGTCACCGACCCGTATGCGGACCCGGTGGCGGTGGCCGCGGCCGGCGGGCGCCTGGTCGAGCTCGACGAACTGCTCGTCAGGTCCGAGATCCTCTCCCTGCACCTGCCGGAGCTGCCCGAGACCCGGCACGCGATCGGCGCCCGCGAACTGGCCCTGCTGCCGGACGGCGCCACGGTGATCAACACCGCCCGCGGCTCCGTCATCGACACCGCGGCGCTCGAACGCGAATGCGTCACGGGACGGCTGAACGCGATCCTCGACGTCACCGACCCCGACCCGCTGCCCCCGGGTTCGCTGCTGGTCTCGCTGCCGAACGTCATGATCACCCCGCACATCGCCGGGTCCCTCGGCACCGAGACCCGGCGGATGAGCGCCCAGGCCCTGGACGAACTCGAGCGCTACGCCCGCGGCGAGGCGCCGCTGCACCCGGTCACCCGCGAGGCCATGGAGGTCAGCGCATGAGCTCGCTCCGGGATCAGGACTCGGACATAGCCCCGTACACCGGCTGGACCCGCGACGACTGGACAGCGCTGGCCGACCGGATGCTGCTGGCCGCCCGGCGCCACGCCTCCCCGTCGCACGCGCTGATCACCCCGCCCGGCGCCCCCGGCGGCTACGGCACCCGCGTGGACGGACTCGAAGGCTTCGCCCGGACCTTTCTGTTAGCCGGATTCCGACTGGCCGGCGAGCAGGGCAAAGACCCGCTGGACCTGCTCTCCCGCTACGCCGAGGGGATAGCGGCCGGCACCGACCCCACGTCGCCGGAGCGCTGGGTGACCCCGCGCGAGCACGGCCAGGCCAAGGTGGAGGCGGCCTCCATCGCGCTCATCCTCGACCTGACCCGGCCGTGGCTGTGGGACCAGCTCGATGGCGGCGTACAGGAACGGGTCGTGGACTACCTGGCCCAGGTCGTCGGGGACAAGGACTATCCGCGGACGAACTGGCTCTGGTTCCGCATCGTCGTCGAGCAGTTCCTCTCCTCCGTCTCAGGGCCCTGGTCGCTCGACGACATGCACGCGGACCTCGCCCTGCACGAGTCCTTCGTGCGCGAGGGCGGCTGGTACAGCGACGGCGACGAGCGCAGTTTCGACCACTACTGCGGCTGGGCGCTGCACCTGTACCCGATCCTGTGGAGCCGGATGTCCGGGGCCGCCGATCTCGCCGCGCCCCTGCTGCCGGAGTACACCGCGCGCCTGGACCGCTTCCTGCTCGACGCGATCCGGCTCGTCGGCGCGGACGGCTCGCCGCTGCTGCAGGGACGCAGCCTGGTCTACCGCTTCGCCGCCGCGGCACCGTTCTGGATCGGCGCGTATGCCGGGACCGGCGCGGTGGAACCGGGTCGGCTGCGCCGCGCGGCCACCGGCATCGTCAAGCACTTCGTCGACCGCGGCGCCCCGGACAAAGACGGGCTGCTCACCCTCGGCTGGCACCACGAGTGGCGCGGCCTGGCCCAGAACTACTCCGGACCCGGATCGCCGTACTGGGCGGCGAAGGGGATGCTCGGCCTCGCCCTGCCGGCCGACCACCCGGTGTGGACGAGCACTGAGCTGCCGCTGCCGGTGGAGGAGGCGGACCAGCTCGCGCTCGTCTCCGCCCCCGGCTGGGCGCTGAGCTCGACCGCCGCGGACGGCGTCGTGCGCGTCTACAACCACGGGACCGACCACGCCCGCCCGGGCGACCGGACCGGCGACTCCCCGCTCTACGCCCGCATCGGCTACTCCACCGCGACCTGCCCGCAGGTCGATGAAGAGGGCTGGGACGCGCCGACCGACCAGTCCGTCGTCCTGCTCGACGGCGACGGGCGCCCCACGCACCGGTCCGGCTTCGAGACGCTCGAGGCGGCCGACCTCGACGGCGCCGTCCTGCTGGCCTCGCGGGCGCGGTGCCGCTGGCTCGACCCCGACCGCAGCGGGCCCGAGCACGGCTCCGGCCGTCAGGGTACTGCGATCGACGCGGCCACCGTCACCACCGTCTCGATCGTGCGCGGCGCCTGGGAGGTGCGCTGCGTGCGCGTCGACCCGGCCGGCGCGCCCGGCTGGGACGAGGTCGTCGCGCTGCGGATCGGCGGCTGGCCCGTCTCCGGGTCCGACCCGCTCTCCACCTACGTCGGGCCGGCCGGCGCCGTCGTCGTCGGCCGGCACACCTCCACCGCGGTGGCCCTGCACGGTCTCGACCAGACCGGCGTGCACCGCGGCCACGACGCGACGCCGCTCGGGATGTGGACCGCCACGCCCTGGCTGCTCGCCGACCCGGAGCCGGGGCTCTGGAAGATCGCCGCCCTGGCCCTGGGAGAAGCGGAACGGGCCCCCGAAGCCCGGCTCCGCCTGCCCGAACCCGCTCCGGGCGCCACGACCGTCTCGATCACCTGGCCCGACCGGGCCGAGACCGTCGCCACGCTGCCTGCTGCCTGACCGCTCCACTCCACGTCGAGGAAGGAAAACCCGTGCACAGAAGGAAGTTCCTCCAGCTCGCCGCGTCCGCCGCGGCGGCCGGCCCGCTGCTGTCGGCCTGCGGCTCCAGCTCCGGCTCGTCGAGCGGGAGCGACGGGCCGGTCACCCTGACCGTGAGCACCTGGAGCATGTCGACCACGCCCGAGTTCAAGGCCCTGTTCGACGCCTTCCAGAAGCTCTACCCGAACATCACCATCAAGCCGGTCGACATCCTCGCCGCCGACTACAGCACCAAGGTGAAGGTGATGCTCTCCGGCGGGGACTCCACCGACATCATCACCATGAAGAACACCACCGACTACGGCCAGTTCGCCGAGCGCGGCCAGCTGCGCGACATCAGTTCCCTGGCGTCCTCCGGCACTGCCCCCTCCCTGCAGGGCCTGAGCTCGTTCAAGATGAACGACAAGTACTACGCGCTGCCCTACCGCCAGGACTTCTGGGCCCTGTTCTACAACAAGAAGCTGTTCGACGCCGCAGGTAAGCCGTACCCGACGAACATGACCTGGGACGAGTACGCCACCCTGGCCGAGTCGCTGACCACGGGTTCGGGCGGCAGCAAGGTCTACGGCACCTACCACCACACCTGGCGCTCGGTGGTGCAGGCGATCTCGGCCGCGCAGACCGGCGGCGACCTGATCGGCGGCAAGTACGAGTTCTTCACCGACCAGTACGACATCGCCCTCGGCATCCAGAACGCCGGCGCGGCGCTCGACTACGGCACCGCCACCACCCAGAAGACCGGGTACCAGGCGATGATCGAGACCGGCAAGACCGCGATGCTGCCGATGGGCACCTGGCTGATCGGCACCCTGTGGGCGGACAAGAAGTCCGGCACCACCGACATCGACTGGTCGATGGCGCCCATGCCGCAGCGTTCCGGCGCCAGCGGCGTCACCACCTTCGGCTCGCCGACCGCCTTCTCCATCAACAAGAAGGCCAAGAACGTGGACGCGGCGGAGAAGTTCATCGACTTCGCCACCGGACCGCAGGGCGCCGCGATCGTCGCCGGCATCGGCATCGTGCCGGCGCTGCTCAACGACGACACCCGCAAGGTCTACTTCGGACTGGACGGGATGCCCACCGACGCCGGCTTCCAGACGGCGTTCAAGCCGGACAAGGTCGTGCTCGAGATGCCGGTCAACGACAAGAGCTCGCAGATCGACACCATCCTGACCGCCGAGCACACGCTCGTGATGACCAAGCAGAAGTCGATCGCCGCCGGAATCGCGGAGATGGACTCCCGCGTGCAGACCGAAGTCGAATAGTCGAGGCGGTCCGGTGCGCGGCGAGCCCCACCGCCGCGCACCGGACCGGGAGGAAGACGATGACCGACCTGATCACCGCGTCGCCCGACTCGCCGTCGGTGCTCGCCCGGCCCAGACCGCGGCGCCGGCGCTCCCGCGGGTGGCGCAACGCCCTGATCGGCTGGAGTTTCATCCTGCCGAACCTGATCGGCTTCGTCGCGATCACCCTCGTGCCGGTGCTCGCGATGTTCGCCCTGTCCTTCGCCTCCTGGGACGGCTACAACCCGCCGTCGTGGGTCGGGCTGAAGAACTTCCGCAGGCTGTTCAAGGACGACGCCTCGATGACGGCGCTGTGGAACACGCTCTACTACGCGGTCGGCTACGTCCCGCTGACCATGCTCGCCGCCCTGGGCCTGGCGCTGCTGCTGAACCGGAAGATGCGCGGCGTGGCCTTCTTCCGCGCCGTCGCGTTCTTCCCGTACATCACCTCGCTGGTCGCGGTCGCGATCGTGTGGAACATGCTGTTCAACCCGCAGTTCGGGCCGGTCAACCAGTTCCTGGGCTGGTTCGGCGTGCACGGCCCGGGCTGGACCACCTCCACGACGTGGGCGATGCCCGCGGTCATCGTCACCAGCGTCTGGCGGGACATGGGCTACTACATGATCCTGTTCCTGGCCGGGCTGCAGGCGATCCCGAAGGAGCTGTACGAGGCCGCCGAGGTGGACGGCACGAACGCCTGGCAGCGGTTCCGCGCGGTGACCGTGCCGGGGCTGCGCCCGACCAGCTTCCTGGTGCTGATCCTGCTGACCGTGCAGGCCTTCAAGGTCTTCGACCTGATCTACGTGATGACCCAGGGCGGACCGGGCGACGCCACCCTGGTGCTCGCCCAGCAGATCTACCAGACCGGCATCGTGGACGGCCAGTACGGCTACGCCTCGGCCATCTCCGTGCTGCTGTTCGCGCTGGTCCTGGTGCTGACCCTGATCCAGTTCTGGTTCAACGGCCGTAGGGAGCGCAAGTGACGACCACCGCCCTGGAGCGCCGTCAGACGCCGCGCTCCGCCCGCCGCGTCATCGGCCGCACGATCCTGTACGCGCTGTTCATCGCCGCCGCGGCCGCGATCCTGCTGCCATTCGCGTGGATGATCAGCGCGGGCCTCAAGCGCAACAACGACGTCTTCACCATCCCGATCCAGTGGATCCCGCACGACGTGCAGTGGCGCAACTTCGCCGACATCTGGTCGCAGATCCCGATGACGACCTACCTGCGCAACACGGTGTTCCTCAGCATCGTGATCACCTTCCTGCAGGTGCTCACCGGCAGCTTCGCCGCGTACGGGTTCGCGAAGGTTAAGTTCCGCGGCCGGGACACCCTGTTCGTGCTCTACATCGCGACGATCGCACTGCCCTGGCAGGCGTACATGGTGCCGCAGTACATCATGATGGTGAAGGCCGGGCTCACCGACACCTTCCTCTCGCTCATCCTGATCCAGGCCTTCGGCGCGTTCGGCGTCTTCCTGATGCGCCAGTTCTATCTGACGATCCCGGACGACCTGTGCGAGGCGGCCCGTATCGACGGGCTCAACGAGTACGGCATCTGGGCCCGGATCATCCTGCCGCTCTCCAAGCCCGCGCTGGCCAGCCTGGCCCTGCTGACGTTCGTGACCACCTGGAACGACTACATGGGGCCGTTCATCTACCTCACCGACAACGACCACTGGACGATCCAGTTGGGCCTGCAGTCGTTCATCGGCGAGTTCAACGCGGACTACGCGATGATGATGACCGGCTCCGTCCTCTCGGTGCTCCCGATCCTGGTGATCTTCCTGTTCGGGCAGCGCTACTTCATCCAGGGCATCGCGACCTCCGGAATGAAGGGCTGAGCCATGGGATCCAAGACGGCGCTGCCCTACGAGGCGATCTTCGGCTACGTCTACGCCGTGTTCCGGCTCAACCTGTGCCTGCTGGCCGCGGGCCTGCCGGTGCTGCTCGCCTTCGCCTTCACCGGTTCGCAGATCGAGGCCTGGCCCTTCTTCACCGCGCTGGCGGCGCTGTGCGGGCCGGCGGTCACGGCCGCGTTCGCCGCGTGCGCGTGCATGGGGGAGGAGACGGACCGGGTCGGACGGGTCTTCTGGTCCGCCTACCGGGCCGCCTTCGCCCGCTCGCTGGCCGTCGCGGCCGTCGCCGCGGCGGCCGTGATCGTGCTGGGCGTCGACCTCGAGGCCGCGGCCGGCACCCCGGCCAGGGCGGTGATCCCCATGCTCGCCGCGCTCATCGCCGTGGTCGTCCTGATGACCACGGCGATGCTCGCGTCCGGCCGCCGGCTCTCCGCCGCCGGCCTGCTCGCCTGCGCCTACCTCTCCATCCGCAAGTGGTACCTGAGCCTGGCGAACCTGGCCGTGCTCGGCGTCCTGCTCGCGGCGATCGTCGGCAAACCCGTGCTGGGCCTGGCCGTGCTGCCCGGGCCCGCCCTCTATGTGGTCTGGGCGAACACGCGCCACATCGTCGCCTCGCTGACCACCACGGACACCGGCCTCGGCTGAGGCCGGCCCCACCCCACACAGGGAAAGGATGTACCGTTGGCCACCTCCCACGACAGTGCGGTCCGCAGAGGCCCGACCATGGTCGTCAGAGCGCTGCTCGCCTGCGCTCTCGCCGTGGCGACGCTGCTGACCGCCGGCCAGCACCAGGCGCACGCGGCCACAGGAACCGCCGGCTTCAAGGGCGTGAACTGGGCCGATCAGCGAGACAACTTCGTCAACGGGGTTCTCTACCCGTCCGGACTCAGCTCCACCGACACCTACTCCTCCGCCTACACCGTCGGGCAGCAGGTGGTCGGCCAGCTGGACTCCCTCACCGGCGCCAACACCGTCCGCATGCCGATCAACGAGCCGACCGTCGCCAACGACTGGAGCGTCTACACCGGCGCCATCGACGGAGCGCTCACCAAGGGCAACGTGATCCTGTCCTATTGGGCCTGGGAGAACGGCGAGCCCGACAGCGTCAGCGCGTTCGACACCATGTGGGACACCGTCACCGCGAAGTACGGCAGCAACGCCAACGTCTACTTCGAGGTCATCAACGAGCCCTACGCCTACAGCACCTCCGCGCTGCAGACCTTCTACAGCAACTGGCTCTCCCGCTACTCGAGCGTGCCGAAGGGCCACGTGATCCTGGACGGCTCCGGATACGCCACCGGTGTCTCCACCGTCGGCGGCGACAGCGCCCTCAACGGCACGCTGATCGGCGCGCACTACTACACCTTCTTCGTCAGCTCGCCGTACAACGACGAGACCGATTGGGCGAACGGGATCTCCAGCGAGATCGGCAGCTACGCCAGCCGGACCATCGCCACCGAGTGGGGTGCGCCGATGAGCACGGGATCGAAGAACAGCGTCGAATACGACCCCATCGACTACAGCATCGAGAGCGGCTCCTACTTCGCCGAGTACGTCCGGGGCGTGAGCAGCGAGCTGCGCACCCTCGGCGTCGGCAGCGTCTACTGGCCGGGCCTGCGTGACGGCGACTGGTACAGCCTGACCAGCAAGACCGGCAGCGGCTCGTCGATCGCGCTCTCCCTGGTCAACTCCAGCGGGCTGACCCGGCTGCAGTACGCCTGGGGCGTGGGCACCGGCGGCGGCACGTACGTCAGCTTCCGCAACGACGCCACCAGCCTGTACTTCGACGGCGCGGGTTCGACCACGAGCGGCTCGGACACGGAGCAGTACGCGTCGTCCGGCAGCACGAACCAGGAGTGGAGCATCGTCAATGACGGCACCTACGTCCTGATCGAGAACCGGGCCACCGGCATGTACCTGGACGGCATGGGGCGCACCACGAACGGCGCCGCGGTCGGCCAGTACAGCTACAGCAACAGCACCAACCAGCAGTGGACCCTGGTCAGCGACGGCAACTACGTCATGATCAAGAACCGGGGCACCGGCCTGTACATCGACGGCATGGGCCGCACGACCAACGGCGCGAGCCTGGCCCAGTACGCCTCGAGCGGCAGCACCAACCAGCAGTGGAAGATCTCCGCGGCCGGCTGATCCTGAGCTGACCTGACGAGCCCAACCGAAAAGAGGGGGAACATGCCGACCACACCGAGCGGCGTCCGCGGACAGCTGCTGCCCTGTGCCGAGGCCCTCGCGGTGCCGAGGGCGGGCGACCGCTCGGTGTGGTCGGCGCAATCCCTGCACGCGCCGACGATCCGCGCACTCGCGGATCGCGCGGCGGCCGACCGGGCGAAGCCGTGGCCGATCCCACTGGCCGGCGGCTTCGCCCGGTACGTCCGGGACGGGGACCGGGCCGAGTACGAGGACGTCGTATTCACCCGCGAACACCGGCTCACCCGCGCGGCGGTGATGGCCGCGGTGACGCTGGATCAGGCCTGGATCGACGAAGTCGTCGACGGCGTCGCCCTGCTGTGCGAGCAGAGCACCTGGTGCCTGCCCGCGCACGACGACTGCTTCGCCCGCGGGGGCGCGGTCACCGACGTCACCCGGCCCTTCCTCGACCTGCGCGCGGGTGACGTCGCCGCGCAGCTGGCCTGGATCGACCACCTGCTCGGCGAGCAGCTGGACGAGCGCGCGCCAGGTATCAGGGCTCGGATCCGGTACGAGGTGGATCGCCGGGTCCTGACTCCGTTCGTCACCCGCCGGGACTGGCACTGGCTGCAGGACGTGCACAACTGGAGCGCCTGGATCCACAGCAACGTGCTCGTTGCGGCGCTCGTTCTGATCGACGAGCCGGAGGTGCGGGACGAGGTCGTCGAAACGGTCGTGGCAGGGCTCGATCAGTACATCGCCTCGATCCCCGCGGACGGCGCGATCGACGAGGGCTTCATGTACTGGTGGCAGGGTGCCTGCCGCGCGTTGGAGGCGCTGGACCTGCTGCACCACGCCTCCGGCGGGGCTCTCGGCGCGATCACCTCCGAGTCGTTGCGCCAGGTCATCGCCTTCCCGCATCGGATGCAGCTTGGCGGCGACTGGTACCTCAACTTCGCCGACGGAGCCGCCCGGCTCCCCTCCGGCGAGCTGCCCTGGTGTGCCCTGCACCAAGCCGCCCGCCGCGTCGGCGACGCAAAAGCGCAGGCCCACGCCGCCACCCACCGCCAGGGCGACGCACCCGTCGCGCGGGAGGAGCAAGGGCTCGGCAGGCTGCTGCGCGCACTGACGGATCGTGAGTGGGTCGAGGCCGCAACGACCGACGCACCGCTGCCGCGCGAGGTCTGGCTGCCGTCGACTCAGGTTCTGCTGGTGCGCGAGAAAGCGGGCACGGCCAACGGAATCACGCTCGCGGTCAAAGGCGGCCACAACGGCGAGCACCACAACCACAACGATGTCGGCGGCATCGTCGTCGCCCTTGACGGCGTCCCCGTGGTCGTCGACCCGGGCCGCCCCACGTACACCGCCCAGACCTTCAGTCCGGACCGCTACAAGATCTGGACCATGCAAAGCTCTTGGCACTCCGTGCCCGAGATCCGCGCGACCCCGCAGGCCGCCGGTGCGCAGTACGCGGCCCGCGACGTCACCCCGAACCTCGAAGGCGACGAACCGGGCCTGGCGCTCGACATCGCCGCCGCCTACCCCGCCCCCGGCCTCGTCCGCTGGCGCCGCGACGCCCGCCTCGACCGCCGCAGCCACCGCGTCCGCGTCACCGAGACGTGGGAGGCGCTTCACGACGAGGGCGGCGCTCAGACGTTCATCCACCTGATGCTCGCCGGAGACGTGGCACCCGGCGAAGGCCGCGCCCTGGTCGAGGCGGTCGACGGAGCCGGCCGGGCATCGATTTCGTGGGATCCGCCGCAGGCCCCGGCCGCCGTCACGGTGCGGGAGCTGGACGACCCCTGGCTCGCCGACGTGTGGGGAAAGCGGCTGACCCGCCTCGAGATCGACGTCACCGCGCTGGGTTCGAGCGGCACCTTCACATGGCGGGTGGAGCGGGCGGCATAACACCTCGTCAGCGGACCGGCAACCGGGGTTGACAGGCAGTCACACATTGGTGTGATTATCGGAATACCCAGGGAGGAGGTCGGGAAGATTCCCGCGCGGCGGATCACCCGTCACCCCCTGCGGAAAGGAAGCACCCCACCATGCGCATCTCCCGTCCCCTCGCTGCGGTCGGCCTGGCCGGCGCCCTCGCGGTGGCCGCCCCGGCCGGCGCCGCCTTCGCCGACGCGACGCCGCAGCCCCGCGCGGCGGGCAACTTCATCTACTGGAACTACAACACCGGCGAGAACGCGCTGATCAACCCGGCGAACGACCGCTGCCTGAGGATCGACGCGGACAACATCGCCGGCCCCCTGACCAACCTCACCGACCGCGACGCGCTCGTCTTCACCGGGATCAACTGCGACGGCGCGGCCTTCCGGGTCCCCGCGCGCGCCATCACCTACGGCCCGTTCCCCAAGTACCTGTCCGTGCTCTTCCCCGAGACCGTCTGAGCCGGAGAACGGCGCCGCACACCCCTGCCCCGGGGTGTGCGGCGCCGTCGCGTGCGCGGGCCCGTATCAGACCTCCTCGCCGGCGAACTGGCTCAGGTCGCGGCGCTCGATCGCCGCCGCCATCAGCGGGCCGAAGCGGTCCGGCGTGCAGGCGAAGGCGGGCACGCCGAGGGCGGCCAGCGCCGCGGCGTTCTGCCGGTCGTAGGACGGGGCGCCCTCGTCCGACAGCGCGAGCAGCACGATCACCTGGACTCCGGCCGCGGTCATCTGCGCGACCCGGCGCAGCATCTCGGCCCGCACGCCGCCCTCGTAGAGGTCTGAGATCAGCACGAAGATGGAGTCCGTCGGGCGGGTGATCAGCGACTGCGAGTAGGCGATCGCCCGGTTGATGTCCGTGCCGCCGCCGAGCTGGGTGCCGAAGAGCACGTCCACCGGGTCGGCCAGCTCCGGGGTCAGGTCCACGACCTCGGTGTCGAAGACCACCAGCGAGGTCTTCAGCGCCCGCATCGACGCGAGCACCGCGCCGAACAGCGAGGCGTACACCACCGAGGCGGCCATCGAGCCGGACTGGTCGATCGCCAGCACCACGTCGCGCTTGACCGCGCGGGCCGCGCGCGCGTACCCGATCAGCCGCTCCGGCACCACGCTGCGATACTCGGGCTGGTAGTTCTTCAGGTTCGCCCGGATGGTCCGGTTCCAGTCGATGTCCCGGGGCCGCGGCCGGTTCGTGCGCGCCGCCCGGTTCAGCGCCCCGGACACCGCGGCCCGGAACCCCTGCGCCAGCTGCGCCTCGAGCTCGTCCACGACCTTGCGTACGACCGTGCGCGCGGTCTCCTTCGTCTCCTCCGGCATCAGCTTGTTGAGCGAGAGCAGGGTGCCGACGAGGTGCACGTCCGCCTCGACCGACTCCAGCAGCTCCGGCTCCAGCAGCAGCTGCTTGAGGTTGAGCCGCTCGATCGCGTCCTGCTGCATCAGCTGGACCACGGTGGTGGGGAAGAACTCGCGGATGTCGCCGAGCCAGCGCGCGACCGTCGGCGCGGAGGAACCCAGGCCGGCGCTGCGGCCGAGCCGCCCGCCGCCCGCGCCCGGACCGCCCCCGTAGAGCCCGGCCAGCGCGGCGTCCATCCGCGTGTCGTCTCCGCCGAGGCCGCCGCAGCAGCCCTCGGCTTCGCTGCCGAGCGCCAGCCGCCAGCGCCGCAGCCGCTCGCTCGTCTCCAAGGCCGCCGTCATCAGACCAGCTCCCGTTCTCTCGCCGTACCGGTCAACAGCAGCGCGATCGTGGACACGGCCTCCGCCCGGGCGGCGAGCAGCCACTCCGGCGCATCGGCGTCCACGGCCGCGGCGCCTTCCGCCGCCTCGCCATCGGCCGACCCCGACGCGAGGTCGGGCAGCTGTTCGGCGATGGCCCGGCGCTCCGGCCCGGCGAAGGTGCCGAAGGTTCGGCGCAGCAGCGGCAGGACGGTCTCGAAGCGCTCGCCGTCCAGGTCGCAGATCCAGGCGTCGATGAGCCGCAGCATCGTCTTGTCGTGCGCGAGCAGCAGCCCGCTGCCGGCCAGGAAGCCCTCCAGCCAGGCCGCGGCCCGAGCCGGCTCGGTACCCTGGGCCAGCGCCCGGGCCATCCGCTCGGCGACCGCGTCGGTGTCGAAGATGCCGCTGTCGCTCAGCAGCCGCACCGCGCGCCCGGCGGTGACCCCGTGCGCGGCCTCCGAGTCGGCCACCCTGGTCAGCGCCTCGGTCCAGGGCGTGCCCACCTCGGGATCCTCGAGCAGCTGGATCGCGCCGTTGGCCTCGGACATCCGGACGGCCAGGCTCATCGCCGGCTTGTCGTCGATGCCGACGCAGGCGCCGAGCAGTCCGATGGCCAGCCGCACGCCGAGCCCGCGCACCACCGTCGTGAGCGACTCCACCCGGGTGCCGCGCACGTCCCGGTACCGCAGGACGTTGACGAGCGGCGGCAGGGCGCCGGCCAGCTCGGCGATGTCGGTGTCCACGGCGGCCCGGTTCTGCACCGCGTCCACCATCGGCCCGACCGCGTCCGGCAGGTCCGCGGCGAGACAGCGCTCGACGAAGCCGGTGAGCTCGGCGAGCGAGGTCTCCTTGGCCGCCCGCTCCAGCATCCGCGCGGTGGCTGCGCTCGGGATCGTCGTCCCCCACACGCTCGCCTCGACCAGCTTGACCTCGAGCGCCGGCTCCCACACCAGCCGCCAGGACTCGCGGAAGGTGCCGGTGGACTTGGACTTGCCGGGCTCGCCCCACGGCACGTCGAGCAGCGCGAGCCGGCGCAGCAGCTTCGAGCGGTCGAGGTCGTTCGGGGTGCGCAGGTCGAGGTCGTAGGCCTTCTCGGCGGCGGCCCGCGGCAGTCGCAGCCGCTTGGACTCGCGGGCCAGATCGGCGGCCAGCGGCACCATCGGGGTCTCGGGCGCCACCGCGCCGAGCACGTCGCCGACGATGAGCTCGCGCTCGATCAGCGAGAGCAGCTCGGGCGAGCCTTCGCAGAGCACCGCGACGGTCGCCTCGGTCAGCTCGGCCAGGCCCGGGCGAGGGCGGCCGCGCAGGCCGCCGAGCGTCTCGGCCAGCCGCACGCCCTCGATCAGGTGCGCGCTGGAGACCGGGACGCGCTCCTTTCGCAGCAGCTCGGCGACCCGGGTGAGCCAGCGTTCGGCGATGTGGTCGTCGTGCGCGAACAGGTGCCCGTACCAGCCGGGGGACTGGATGCCGGCGCCGTAGCCGGAGTGGTAGGAGAGCCGGCTGTGCGTCCACGGCACCCAGGTGAGCGCGGTCGCCGTGGCCTTCGAGGCCTTGGGCAACGCGGCCAGCGCGGCTTTGTCCTGCGTGGCCGTCGGCAGGCCGCTCGCCTTGCCGCGCTCGATTCCGAGCAGCGCCGGCACGTGGTACGCACCGCAGACCACTGCGATGCGTCGCGCGCCGCCGGCCAGCGCCGCGCGCACGGCGGTGCGCATGTGCGCCTCACGCACGGCGTCGAACGCGCTGGTCTCCTCGTGCGCGCGGACCTCGCCCATCGCCTCGGCGACGGCGGCGAAGGCGTCGAGCGCGTCGGTGGCGTGCATCCGGTGCTCGACGACGTCCTCCCACCAGGTCTCGCCGTCCTCGTAGCCGGCGGCCTCGGCCAGCTGGCCGATCGGGTCCCGGCGACGCGGCGGCGCAGACTCGTCCGGCGTGGGCTCCTCCGGCGCGGCGGGCTCGGCGCCTTCTTCGGGCTCTGCCTGCTCGCCGGGCTCGGCGGACTCGTCCGTCGGCCCGTCGCCGCCGCGGTCCATGCCGAGGCTGGCGGCCGCGGGCAGGTCGCAGAACCCTGCCGGCACGTCTTGGGCCAGCGCGTACCGCAGCGCGGCCCACTCCGGGGAGAACTCGGCGAACGGCCAGAACGCGGAGAGCTGCGGGTCCGCCTCGCGGTAGGCGAACAACGCGACCGGCGGCTCCATCTCGGCCGCGCCGATCAGAGGGATCAGCGCGCCCGCGTCCGACGGCCCCTCGATCAGCACCCGGTCGGGCGCGTACTCGGCCAGCGCGGCGGCGACCGCGCGGGCCGAGCCGGGCCCGTGGTGGCGGATCCCGAGGACCGCCACGCTCGGGCCGGCGTCGGTGTGCGTGCTCGTCATCAGGCGGACAGCTCCCGGCAGGCCTCGTAGAAGCCCTTCCACCCGTCGCGCGGCTTGACGACCGTCTCCAGGTACTCCCGCCACACCACCGGGTCCGCCGACGGGTCCTTGATCACCGCGCCGATCAGGCCCGCGGCCACGTCCTCCGGCCGCAGCGTGCCGTCGCCGAAGTGCGCGGACAGCGCGATCCCGCCGGTGACCACGGAGATCGCCTCCGCCGGGGAGAGCGTGCCGGAGGGCGACTTGACCTTGGTGCGCCCGTCCTCGGTGCGCCCGGAGCGCAGCTCGCGGAAGACCGTGACGACCCGTCGGATCTCCTCCGCCGCGGCCGGAACCGGGGGCAGCTCGAGCGAGCGGCCGAGCGACTCGACCCGCTGCGCGACGATGCGCACCTCGTCCTCGGCCGTGGCCGGCAGCGGAAGCACGACGGTGTTGAACCGGCGGCGCAGCGCGGAGGACAGGTCGTTGACACCGCGGTCGCGGTCGTTGGCGGTGGCGATGACCGTGAAGCCCTTGGCCGCCTGCACCTCGTCGCCGAGCTCGGGTATCGGCAGGGTCTTCTCGGACAGGATGGTGATCAGGGTGTCCTGCACGTCCGCGGGGATGCGGGTGAGCTCCTCGACCCGGGCGACCTTGCCGTTCGCCATGGCGGTCATCATCGGCGAGGGCACCAGGGCCTGCCGGGACGGGCCCTCGGCCAGCAGCCGGGCGTAGTTCCAGCCGTAGCGCATCGCCTCCTCGGAGGTGCCCGCGGTGCCCTGCACCAGCAGCGTCGAATCGCCGCTGACCGCCGCGGCGAGGTGCTCGGAGACCCAGCTCTTGGCGGTGCCGGGCACGCCGAGCAGCAGCAGCGCGCGGTCGGTGGCCAGGGTGGCCACGGCCACCTCGACCAGCCGGCGCGGGCCGATGTACTTGGGCGTGATCGCGGTGCCGTCGGCGGCCGTGCCGCCGAGCAGGTAGGTCGTCACGGCCTGCGGGGAGAGGTTCCAGCGCGGCGGGCGCGGGCGGTCGTCGCCCTTGGCGAGGGCGTCGAGCTCGCCGGCGAAGGCGTCCTCGGCGTGCGGGCGCAGGGCGTCCTCGGCGGGCGTCGGATTCGCGGTGGCGGTGCTGGTCGGCGTCATGGCGTTGGTCATTCCTGTCCGGGGGCGTCGGCGGGTGCGGTCAGTTCGGCGTGCATGTCGGCGCGGAAGCCGAGCGGGCTGAGCAGTTCGTGGAAGTCGAGGTGGTGGACCCGGCCGGCCGCGATCTCAGCGGCCTGAGCCTGGCTCACGCGCTCCGCCTCGGGGTGCAGCTCCAGCGGCGCGCAGTCGGCGAGCATGCCCATGAGGTGGCCGGCGGCCCAGTCGCTGCCGCGGGCGCGCTTCTCGGCCGCCGCGCCGGCGGCGGTGGTGTCGCGTTCGCGGCTGTGCTCGAGCAGGACGGCGAGGATCACCCGCGCGGCGTCGAGCGGCCAGGGGCGGTGCGCCTGCGGCGCGGCGTAGCGGTAGATGTCGTGGGTCGGGACCTCGGCCGTGGCCATCCGGGTGATCTCGGCGGTGAACGCCTCGGCAGGTCGCGACTCGGCCCGCTGATCGCGGCCCTTGAGTTGCGCCTCGATCGCGTGGGCTTCTTCGCGCACCTGCTTGGAGGGATCCTTGGCCAGGCCTTCGACGAACGGGAGGTCCGCGTCGGTGCGGTGGCGGCCGAGCACGCTGAGCAGGCTCAGCTTCACGGTGGCGGTCAGCGTCGGCCAGGCAGCGGTGAAAAGGGCGCGGGCGGCTTCCGGGTCGGCGGCGTACAGGCCGTTCGCGTAGGCGGTCCTCGCGTCCGGGTCGGGCCCGTCCCAGTCCTCCGGACGCAGCGGTCCGACAGATTCCCGGCGCAGGTAGCGCCAATCCGCGTTCTGCCCGGCGAGCCACTGCCCGCGCGGACCGAGCACGTGGGCCAGCGCGGGACGCATGGCCGTGTTGGTCCGGCCGACGTCGAGCAGGGCCGGCATCGTCGCCGAGGGCAGCCGCAGGCCCGCGGCCTGCACCGCGGCGAGCCATTCGCCGAGGTACTTCGGGTACGCGTCGAGCAGGGAGCGCAGCCGCAGCTGGACCAGCGGAGATATCAGGGGCCTGCCGTCGGCGGGGGCCGGCTCGGGCAGCGCGCCCTCGTGGCGGGCGGGCGGGGCGCCGGTGAGCGCGGGGACGGTCAGCACCATGGCCTGCCGCAGCAGCTCCTGTGCCGGGTCGCCGGCCTCCGGGCCGGCCGCCCCGGGCACGAACGGACGGCGGTCGGTGCCGACCAGCGCGGCCGAGAGCACCTCCGACCACGACGAACTCGGGTACTGACTCACGGCAGGCTCACCGGCCCTTCCTCGCCCCACAGCGTCACCGGGGAGAAACCTGACAGGCTGTAGATACCGAAGACCGGCACGGGCCGGCCGCCCCCGGCGGCGAGCAGCGCGTACGCGCAGCGCGGGATGTCCGGGTCCTTGGCCGCCGTGCCCAGCGCCATCGCGGTCTCGCCGGCGCTCGGGCGCACCAGCGGCACGGTCTGCGCGTTCTCGGCGTCGCAGATCCGCCACTCGCGTCGGTCGCCGACCTGTTCGAGCACCGGCACCGCGGCCGCGATCAGCGCCGGCACGGTGGTGGTCCACGGATCCGCGGCCACGGCCCGCGCGTACGCGGTGGCGGCCTGGCTGAGGCTCCCGCCGCCCGGCGCGGGCCCGTCGGCCGGCGACGGCTGGAGCTCGCCCTGTTCGAGCACGATGGCGCGCAGCGGCACGGCCTCCGGGGCGAAGGCGAGACGCGCCTCGAATGAGCTGCCCACGGGCAGCGCCAGTCCCGGACTCTGGCCCTGCGGGGCGAAGGCGAGCAGCAGCGCGATCCGGCCGCTGTCCTCACCGCGCAGCCACACCCGGCGCTCGACCAGCTTGTCCGGGGTGTCGTCGCGCAGCCCGAGCACCAGCCAGCGGTCGGAGACCTGCTCGCCGACGGCGGCGATCTCCTCGGTGGACGGCGCGAGCCCGACCCGGCGGCGCACCGTGGCGGCCAGCGGGCCCGGCAGGTCGGCCCGCCGGCGCCAGCCCTGGGCCAGCAGGTTCAGCTGCGCGAAGCCGCGCAGCGTGTGGTCGGGCCAGTCGGGGGCGGAGAGCGCGGGCGCGAGGTCGCGCACCCGGGCCGCCGCGCCGGCCGCCTGCGCGTCGACGAGCCGCCGGGCGAGCCCGTCCAGCGGCCGGTAGCCGGAGCCGCGCAGCCCGGCGAGCCCGCCGCGCACCTGGTCGGTGAGCCAGAGTTCGAGCTCGTCGAAGCCGGCGTCGATCCGGCCGGCCCGCTGGGCGGTGCGCTTCTCCGCGGCCAGCGCGGCCTTGCGCGCCGCCTCCGGGTCGTTGGCCGACTCCGCCGCCTTCTCGGCCACGGCGGCCTTGCGCGCCTCGGCCTTCTGCGCGCGGTCCTTGCGCCCGCCGAGCCACTCCTCGACCCGCGCCGGGAGCGTCGGAGTGTCCGCCACCGTGCCCGCCGACCACAGCAGCAACAGCCCGAGGGCGTGCTTGCAGGGGAACTTGCGCGAGGGGCAGCTGCACGCGAACGCGGGCGCGGACAGCTCGACTGTGACCTGATACGGCTTCGAGCCGCTGCCCTTGCAGTCCCCCCATAACAGGTTCGCGCCAGGGCTCGTCCCCGTCTCGCTCCACGGACCCGGCGCCGCGAGCTTGGTGCCCGCCTTCTGCGATGCCGGGTCCGGAGCCAGGGCATGTATCTGCGCCACCGACCACCGCTGAGGTGAGCCGGAACTGGTTTCCGGTGCCATGGTCCAAACCCTAGACGACCCCTCCGACAGAAACCGGCGGGCATCCGGACCGACCCGATAAGAGGTCGAATCTCAGAGTCGAGGCCATAGACAGCGGGGTCCGCCTGGGCGCCGCGACGGTGGGCGCACCGGCGTGTCAGAACCCGATGGCTTCATCCAGCAACAGGACGGTGCACCGCCCGGGGTGCAGCTCGCCGTTGAGGATCAGCACGCGGTTCGCGGCGCTGGGCTGTCCGTAGGCCTGGCGGGTCCGCTCGCTCTCCAGCGGCAGGCAGTGCTCTTCGATGCGGCGCAGCGCCGTCTCGAGGTCGGGCACGATCTTCTGCGCGCCGACGATCAGGACGACTTGAGCGGACCCGCCGACGTAGCCGGTGAGCTGGCTGCCGGTGGCGGAGACGGCCACCAGGGAGCCGGCCTCGGTGACCGCGGCGACGCTCCCGACGATGACGTCGGGGCTGGCGATCATCCGCCGGATCTCGTCCATCTGCGTGGCGCGGTCCATAGCCATGCCGCGCGGCCGGATGGCGTCGTACCGGCCGCTCTCGTTGATGTCCGCGTCGATGCCGGAGAGCCGGAGCGTCTCGCTGGCGCCGGTGAGCACGCTCGCGCCCGGCGGGATCAGCTCTTCGACCCGGACGCGGGCGGCGGCCGCGCCCTCGAGGACCTCGGCCGCGAAGTTCTTCCCGCGCAAGGCCGCGGCCACTCGTTCGAGCTGAGCGGTGGACGCCGGGTCGGTGAAAAGCGGGGTCGTGACGGGGGTGGACATGTCGGGCTCCTGTCGTTCGTCGCGGGCGTTCGATCAGTACGACAAGATGGCCGTCGAGAATGTGAGGCGCGCCCGCCTCACATTCCGCGGGCCTGTCTTGTCGAACCAATGCGGACGGACGACGGGAGGCGACAAGGCGTGGACGTGGACAGTGACTTCGAGACCGGCCTCAGCACGGTGATGGGCGAGCGCCGCCAGCTGATCAACCTGACGTACCGCCTGCTCGGCTCGCTCGCCGAGGCCGAGGACGCCGTGCAGGAGACCTACGCGCGCTGGTATGCGATGTCCCGGGAGCAGCGAGACGCCATCGAGTCACCCGGTGCGTGGCTGACCACCGTCGCCACCCGCGTCTGCCTCAACCTGCTCGGCTCGGCCCGCGCGCGGCGGGAGACGTACGTGGGGGAGTGGATCCCCGAGCCGCTGCCCGAACCGGCCGAGTGGCCCGGCAGCCGTCCGGGCGCCGCCGCCGACCCGGCCGAGCGCGTGACCATGGACGAGTCGGTCAGCATGGCCTTCCTCGTCCTGCTCGACGCGATGACCCCGGCCGAACGGGTCGCGTTCATCCTGCACGACGTCTTCCGCTACCCCTTCGGCGAGGTGGCCGAGATCACCGGCCGCACTCCCGCGGCGTGCCGCCAGCTGGCCTCCTCGGCCCGCCGCCGCGTCCAATCCCCGCGCCCCGCCACGAAGACGACCGCCGCCAAACGCCGGCGCGACGTCGTCAGGGCGTTCAAGTCGGCGTGGGAGGCCAAGGACATCGACGCGATCATCGGCCTGCTCGACCCGGACGCCGTCGCCACCGCGGACGGCGGCGGCCAAGCCGTCACCTTCCTCGAACCGATCGAGGGCGGCGAGCGGATCGCCCACGCCTGGATGGAGATCGCGAACCGGGCGCTCAGCGCGATGACGCTGCTGGAGCGCAGCGTCAACGGTCAGCCCGGCCTGGTGGCCCAACAGGACGGCGTCACCCTGACCGTCTTCGCGTTCGACGTCGCCGACGACCGGATCACCCGCATCTGGGCGATCCGCAACCCGGAGAAGTTGCGCCGCTGGGCCACGGCCTAGCGCTCCCGCAGCCGGTCGTGCAGCGAGCGCGCGACGTGGCCCATGAGGGCTTCGGCGGCGGGCTGAGCGGCGGCCGGGACGGCCGATTCGGTGAGGGCGACGACGGCGTAGGCCTCACCGTCCTCGTGTTCGACGACGCCGGCGTCGTGGCGCAGGTTGAGCAGGGTGCCGGACTTCGAGGCCCAGGTGGTCGAGTCGGAGATGAAGTCGGGACCGAGGCGGCGCTGGACCAGGGCGTTGCGGAGCAGGGCCCGAGTACGCGCGGCGACCTCCGGATGGATGGCGGAGGGCGTCCACAGCGCGGCGAGCAGGTCCGCGATGGCGCGGGCGGTGCCGGTGTTCGCGCGGGTCAGGTCGAGTTGAGCGACGGGGTGGCCGCCGCCAGGGGTGCGCGCCCCGACCGCGATGGCGTGCGCGACCTGCACGCCGGCCTGGTTCAGCCCATCGATCGCGACGGCGTAGAGGTCGCGCATCGGGTGCCGCACCGCGATGCCGCTGATGCCCGCGTCCGCCAGCACGCGGTCCACTTCAGCCGGCGGCACGAGGTCGAACAGCGCGTCCGCGGCGGCGTTGTCGCTGATCGCGATCGCCAGGTAGAGCAGGTCGTCGACGGCGATGCGGACGGGGTGGGCGAACTTGGCGATGCCGGGCGAGGACTGTTCGTCACCGCCGCCGGGGATGATCTCCAGCGCCGTCGCGCCGTCGAGCCTCCCGACGCGGATGGCTTCGAGCACGGCGATGGCGAGCGGCACCTTCACCACCGACGCGATCGGGTACGCGCGGTCCGGTTCGATGCCGATCTCTTCGCCGGTGGCGAGATTCCGGACAAGAAAGGACCCTGATAGTCCGGCCGCCGCGAGCCGGTCCCGCAGTCCATCGATCAGATCTCTGTCATGCATCGGCATCGCTCGCCTCCGGCTCAATGCTCTGTTGTACGGGTACTGTGGTGATCGGTGACCCGGCCGGAACGCCCAGGGCGCGGGCCAACTCCGGGCCCAACAGATCGCGGATCAGCAGCGCGTCGTCGCCGACGTGGGCGGAGACGGCGTAGCCGCGTGCCAAGGAAGCATCCGCGACGGGCCGCCAGGTCAGGCCGAGATCCCCCGCCTGCCGGGCGGAGCAGAGCACGAAGTCGCCCGCGCGCATCGCCGCGCCCGCCGCCGCGACGAGTGAGGCGGCCACCGAGATCTGCGCGGGCAGCAACGCCGCACGGTGGCCGGCACGCTGCGCGATGTCGCGCACGTAGGGAACGTCGTCTTCCGGCTGGATCCACACGCGGCGGTACGTCGGCTCCGCCCGCGAGGGCCGCAGGGACTCGAGCCGGATCGGGTGGGCGGCCGGGGCGGCGCCTTCGGCAGCAGTGCGCCCGTCGCCGCCCGCGCGCGAGGCCATGCCCAGCGGGACGACCCAGGCCGCGCCGCTCGGCGGCACCGCCTCGACCACCGCCCGCACCTCTTTGTCGCGCAGCCACTCGGCCCGGCGCACCGGATCGGCGGTGCGGATGTCCAGGACCACCTGCGCGTCGCGGGCCGCCGCGTCGAGCCGGGCCAGGTCCCGGACGTTGCAGGTCTCGGGCACGGCCAGGGTCAGCGGCCGGAGCCGGGCCTCCTTGGCATGGTGGTCGAGCGCCTCGGCCTGCTGCACGAGCCGCTTGGCCGGCACGATCAGGTCCCGGCCGAACACGGTCAGCGCGGCGCGCCGCGTCGTCCGGTCGAACAGCGGCTGGCCGAGATGCCGCTCCAGCGCCGCGATGCGACGGCTCGCCACCGACTGCGGTATGCGCTCGGCGGCCGCACCGAGGGTGAAACTGCCGCGCTCCGCCACGCTCACGAAGATGCGGCAGGCGCTGACGAGGTCCATGGAGACCAGATCATATGCCAGAACAGCATGGAAACGCGCACAAGGGTCTTTGACCGCATGGATGGGCTCGGACCAGGCTGTCGGATCATGAAGATGTTCCCCCAGCGGGTCTCCGGCCGGATCGCGGCGGCCGCGGCGTCGATCGGGATGGCGGCGGGCGCCCTGACGGCCTGCTCGGCCAAGCCGGCCGCGTCGCCCGCGGCCGCGACCACCACGGCCACGGCCGCCGCGACGTCGTCCGCCACGACCGGCACCGCGCCGTCCTCCACCACCGACACCGCGGCCTTCCAGCAGCTCGAGTCCCGCTACGGCGCGCGACTCGGCGTGTACGCGATCGACACCGGCACCGGCCGCTCGGTCGCGTTCCAGGCGGACGAGCGGTTCGCCTTCTGCTCGACCATCAAGGCGTTCGCCGCCGGCGAGCTGCTGCGCCGCGAGACCGACGCGCAGCTCGCGCAGACCATCACCTACAGCGCGTCCGACCTGGTCGACTACTCGCCCGTCACCTCGAAGCACGTGCAGGGCGGTATGACGCTGACGGCCGTGATGTCCGCCGCGATCGAGGTCAGCGACAACACCGCGCTGAACCTGATGTTCGGGCGGCTCGGCGGGCCGGCCGGACTGCAGAGCGCACTGCGCTCGCTCGGCGACGCCACCACCGACGTCGACCGCACCGAGCCCACGATCAACACCGCAGTGCCGGGCGCGGTCCAGGACACCAGCACGCCGCGCGCGCTGGCCGCGGACCTGCGCGCGTTCGTGCTCGGCGACGTGCTGACGGCCGGCCGCCGTGCCCGACTGACGGCCTGGCTCCAGGCGAACACCACCGGCGGCCCGTACATCCGCGCCGCCGTCCCGACCGGTTGGAAGGTCGGCGACAAGACCGGCAACGGCGACTACGGCACCCGCAACGACATCGCCGTGCTCTGGCCGACGCACGGCGCGCCCATCGTGATCGCGGTGCTCTCGCATCGCGGCACCCAGAACGCGAGCTCGGACGACGGCCTGATCGCCGACGCCACGAAGCTCGCCCTCCAGCAACTCGACTGAGCCATCTGCACCGGCAGGGCATCTGCACCGGCAAGAAAGGGGTGGGAAGAACCCATGAACTCGATGAACGACGATCCCATGGCCCGCATACGCCATATCCAAGGTCTGATGAGCGAGCCGGAGCCGCCGCGGCGGAACCCGAAGCCGCGTCGGAGAGTGCCGCGACGGGGCGTGCTCGGAGCCGTCGGCGCGCTCGTCGTCGCGGTGGCGGTGACGCTGGTCGCCACCGGGTTCGCCAGCGCGCACGGGCGCAGCGCCGCGGCCGCGCCGACCCTCGGCTTCTCGCCCGACCCGCGCAGCGGCGCGTCCGGCGCCCAGCAGACCGGCGAGGCGTTCCTGGCCGCCTGGCAACGCGGAGACCTGCACGCCGCCGCGAACCTGACCGACGCACCGGCCGCCGCCGGCGCCGCGCTCGCGGCCTACCAGCGAGACCTGCACCTCAGCGGTCTGACGACGCAGCCGAATACGACCGGCTCGGCCGGTTGGCTCACCTTCAGCATCGAGGCGCAGGTCGGCTCGCCGGCAAGCCCCTGGTCCTACACCTCGGGGCTCGCCGCGTATCAGGGAACTGTGCAGGGGCAGTCGCGCTGGTTCGTGAAGTGGAGCCCGAGTATCGAGTTCACCAGCCTCAAGGCCGGAGAGCACTTGGCCCTGGGCACGACCAAGCCGACCGTCTCAGAGGTCGATGACGCCTCGGGCCGGGCGATCACCTCCGTCAACGCGCCGAGCCTGGCCAACCTCGTCCACACCATCGAGCAGAACGCCACCCCTTCGGGCGGCCGGGCCGGCACGACGGTCGAGATCGAGAAGGCCGACGGCACCGTCGCGGGCCAAGTCGCCACGGTCGCCCGGCCGACCGCCGCCGCTGCCGTGCGCACCACGATCGACCTGTCCGTCCAGGCAGCCGCCCAGAAGGCCGCCGACCGCGCCCCGAACAGCTCGGTCGCGGTGGTCAAGCCCTCCACCGGCGCCATCCTCGCCATCGCCAACAACCCGCCCGGCGGCCCGGACACGGCGATGGTCGGCAAGCTGGCGCCCGGTTCCACGTTCAAGGTGGTCTCCTCGGCCACGCTGCTCGACCAGAACCTCGTCACCAGCCTCAGCCAGCCCGTGCCCTGCCCGAAGGTGCTCGAGGCGGATGGGCTCGCGCTGCACAACTCCGAGCAGGAGGCCGCGCCCGGCAACGACTTCCTGCAGGACTTCGCACAGTCCTGCAACAACGCATTCAGTAGTTTCTATAACAAGCTGACGACGTCCGACATCTCGGCGACGGCCCGGAAGTACTTCGGCTTCGACGAGCCCTGGGACATCGGCCTGAACCAGCCGACCACGTACGCGCACGTCCCCTACGCGGCCGAGGACTCCGCCGCCGAGGAGATGGTCGGCCAGGACAAGATCACCGCGTCGCCGCTGGCCATGGCCTCGGTCGCGGCGACCGTGGCGGACGGCCGGTTCCGGCAGCCGATCCTGATTCCCGGAACCACCCAGATCACGGCGGACCGGATGCCCGCGGACGATCTGAGCAACCTGCGAACCCTGATGCACTCCGTCATCACCCAGGGCACGCTCGCCGGCGTCGTCACGCCCTCGGCCGACACGTACGGGAAGACGGGCACCGCGGAGGTCGGCGCTTCCAACAACAGCTGGACCATCGCGTACCGGGGTGACTACGCGGTCTGCGCGCTGGCGGTCGACGGCGGCTACGGCGCCTCGGTCGCCGGCCCCGAGGCGAACAGCGTGCTGCGGACCGTGGAGCCCTGACGGGTCTCGCGGCGCGCACCGGAAGGCGCGCGCCGCGGGCCGGTCGGACTCAGCCGCAGGCGTCGGTGAACGAGTACGTCGTGTGCCCCGAGCCGCCGGTGAACTCCGGCTGGATCTCGTAGCTGCTGATGTTGTACGTGTAACCGAACTGGTAGCAGGAGTCAGCCGGGCGTGCAGCAGCATGCGCGGAGACCGGGCTGAGCGCCGCGGATGTGTCCTGAAGCCCATGCGGTTCACCCACGCCGACTTCGATCCTCACGCCTGACCGTAGGTGTGAGTCCGGCCGAACGGGGTGAAGCCCATCGTCTCGTAGGTGAGCCTGGCCACGGGGTACGCATCGTCGCCGCGAGGATTGACGGTGGCCATGCGGGCACCGGCCGCGGCGAAGCGGCGGAGCAGTTCCGTGCCGAGCGCTCGGGAGAGGCCGAGGCGGCGGTGTTGCGGGTGGGTGCCGACGGGCTCGAAGTGGCCGACGCGGCTGATCTCGTCGTACCAGCCCTGGTAGTAGGCGGCAGGGGTGCCGTCGGGGGCGATCGCCAGCAGATCGAATTGCGGCTTGTACGGCCAGAGTCCGCGCATCGCAGCGTGCTGCTGCTCGCGGTAGGTCGAACCCCAGGCAGACCAGGCCTCGCGGTGGGCTGCCGCGCGGGTGGCAATGTGTGCGGCATTGCATTGCAGTAGCTCATAACCGCTGGGCAACGTGGACGCCGGCGGCAGGGATCTGAGATCGATGCCGAGGCAGGAGAAGAATGGGCGGTCCACCGCCGCGCGGTAACCGCGGGCGGTGAGTGCGGCGGCGATGTGGGGCTCGTTGTCGCTGATCGTGGTGCTGACCGGGACAGAGCTCGAATGCTCTGCCCAGGCGAGGACCTCGTCCACCACGGCCGGATAGGCGGGGTCGGCTTGCACGGTCAGCTCGCCGGGGCCCTCCAGCCAGCCCCACGCCACGACGCGATCGTGATCGCGCCACACGGCCGTCGGGCCCTGCTCGGCCTCGCCCGCGCAGGTGGCGGCCCAGGCCAGGTCACCCGCATGGCGCCAGCTCGCCTCCGGGAACAGGCGGGTCGCCAGGCCCTGCATGGCCCGCAGGTCGATCGGGCCGGCGTGTTCGTCGCGGTGCATGATCGCCGATGCTGCCAGCCGGTCCGGGCGGCGGCAAGCGGTTTACTCGAGGCCACGTCACGCTTTGGCGGCTGAAGGTTCCGGTACCCGGGCGGGCCGGGTACGGTTGTACCCGACCGATCAAGGGAGAGATACGGGAATGGGTTCCTATCGGCCGGCCTGGGCGCCGGATGTCGTCGACCTCGAGGTTCCGTCGGCGGCCCGGATGTACGACTACTACCTTGGCGGGTCCCACAACTTCGCGGCCGACCGGCAGTTGGCGGAGGCGGCGCTGAAGGCGTGGCCGGACACGCCCTACATGTGCCGGGCCAACCGGGCGTTCCTGCGCCGGGCCGTGACCTTCCTGGCCGAGTCCGGCGTGGACCAGTTCCTCGACCTCGGCTCGGGCATCCCGACCGCGGGCAACGTGCACGAGATCGTGCAGGCCGTGCGGCCCGAGGCCCGCACCCTCTACGTGGACTGCGACGCCGTCGCCGCCGCGCACGGCAAGGCCCTGCTGCGCGACGAGCCGAACGCCGCGTACGTCCAGGCGGACCTGCGCGATCCGGACGCCGTGCTCGCCAGCCCGGAGGTCAAGGACCTGCTCGACTTCAGCCGCCCGGTCGCCGTCATGATGCTGATGACCCTGCACTTCGTGCCGGACGCCGACGACCCGATCGGCATCGTCACCGCCTACCGCGAAGCCGTCGCGCCCGGCAGCTACTTCGTCTTCACCCACGGCACCAACGAGTACCGGCCGGCGAACACCGGCGGCATCACCAAGGTCTACGAGAACGCCAGCCACGGCATCGTCCCGCGCGACCGCGCCCAGATCCAGGCTCTGGCGGCCGGTTGGGACCTGCTCGAGCCCGGCCTGACCGACGTGATCCTGTGGCGCCCGGACCCGGCCGAGCTCGAAGACGACCCGCTCGGCGGCGACGTCGCCCGCTACTCGACTTTCGCCGGAGTCGGCCGCAGCGGCTGAGCCGTTCCCGCTGGCAGGACGGCAAGAGTGTACGGCGAACGAAGAGGTTCCGGAGCCTGATGCGAAACAGCATCCTGGCTCCGCAACCTTCATCATATGAGGGAATGCCCACCACGGCTTCGTTGCACTGATCTCGACCACTGATATTCGAAGTCTCATCCGAAACGCCCAAGCACCAGTCGCGGCGGCGGCCCACCCCTAATCGCGTGGTAGGGGTGTGTGAGACGGTGCGGCCGGGGTCACCGCCGAGTCGTCGAAGGTGATCAGGGTGCGCGCGCCGATGCGGGCGGCCTCGGCGAGCACGTCGGCGCCGAAGCGCTCCCACAGCCCCCGCAGCCGGGAGGTGACGATCACCGCGTCGACCGCCTGGTTCGGCACGTCGAGGCGGATGCCCAGGTTGTGCCGTACCCGGTCGCGTGGATGGCGTGAGCGCAGCTGCCCGACCACCTGCTCGTCGAAGTCGGCCAACAGCCGCTCCGACCCGCCGTCCGGCACCCGCGGCCCGCAGCCGAAGACGGCCACCCGCGCGCCCGGGTCCAGCCGCGCGAGCGCGTCCGCGATCTCGTCGCCGACGTCGAGGCCGCGCACCTGCTCGGCCTGCGCGTTGATGAACTGGATCAAGTCTTCCGTGGACCCCTCCGGCGGTGGGCGGCTCGGCGCCACGATCTCAGGCGCTGCGCCGGGGCACCACCCCAGCTTTTCCGCCGCTCCGCGCGGACCGCGCCATAGCAAGGGTCGGAGACGGGATCGAAGAGAAACGATTGATATCTTTGTCAGTCCCCTGCGCTATGGCGTCGGCTCGGCGCCTCGTTCCGCAATCCGAAAGTGCATTTGTGTTTCGGTCCGCGCCCTACGGGGCAGGGGCGGTCGCGTTTGACGAGAACGAGAAAAATGACTGCGGGGATTGCCACGGCGCGGCCACTTGCCGTTATTCTACTTCTGATTCTGGTGGTCGAGCGCCGGGCGGTTCCCGCCCCGCGCCGGGTGGTCATGCGTTCGTATGCGGCGTCGGTGGGCCCGCTGCGCTGCGCGTCGGCTGCCCCGGCACCGTGCTGTGCGGTGCTTCGCCACGGCCGTGTCACCACTCGTAGTAGGGGACTGACATGTCTGCGATGAAGGTGTGCACCACGCTCGTCGAACGCGAGCGGCAGACGCGCCACCTCGCCGAGGTGTTCGACGCGTGCGTGGCCGGGCACAGCCCGGTCGCCGTGCTGAGCGGCCCGCCGGGCAGCGGGAAGACCGCGCTGCTCGGCTGGTTCCGGGACCTCGCCGCCCGCGAGGGGGCCAGCGTGCTCGGCGCCGCCGCGTCGCCGCAGGAGCGCGATCTGCCGCTCGGGGTGGTCGATCAGCTGCTCTACGACGCGCGCTCGCTGGCCCGGGTCGCCGAGCGGATCGGCCCGCTGATGGCCGAGGTCGCAGCCGACAGCTGGCACGACGCGATGCTCGGCGCGGAACAGCAGTCCACCGCGCGCGCCCTGCGCCGGCTGTGCTCCGCGTTCGCGGACGTCGCCCAGGTCGCGCCGCTGGTCATCGCGGTCGACGACACCCAGCACGCGGACCTCGCCTCGCAGCAGTGCCTGGCCTCGCTGATCGCCCGGCTGCGCGGGACCCGCACCATGATCGTGCTGACCGAGGGCGACGGGCCGGCACCGGTCAGCCCCCTGATCCACGCCGCGCTGCGGCGCAACGGCGAAGCGCGGCCGCTGCGGCTGGCCCCGCTCAGCGGCCAGGGCGTGGCCACCCTGCTCGACCGGTTCCCGGGGCTGTCCGGGGCCGAGCGGGCCGGCCGGGCGCACGCGGTGACCGGCGGCAATCCGCTGCTGCTGCGGGCCCTGATCGAGGACGCGCTGGCCATGCCGCCGGACCAGGAGCCGTTCCTGGTGCCGGGTGAGGTCTTCGCCCACGCGTTCCGCGCCTGCCTGCGCTCGGCCGAGCCGGCCGTGCAGGCCGTCGCGCAGGCTTTCGCCGTGCTCGAACCCGCCTTCGCCCCGGCCCGCGCGGCCCGGCTGCTCGACACCACCCAGGAGGCGGTGGAGCGCGGCATGGCCGCGCTCACCCGGGCCGGCCTGCTCGACGCCGGCCGCTTCCGCTGCCGGCAGGCGCGCGCCGCGGTGCTCGACACGCTGCGGCCGGACGAGCTGGCCGAGATGCACGCGGCGGCCGCCCTGCTGGCGTACCGGGACCGGGAGCCGGTCGAAGCGGTCTCCCGGCACCTGGTAGCGGTCGACCGGATCGAGCCGGAGTGGGCGGTGCCGGTGCTACTCGAGGCGGCGGAGCAGGCACTCGCCGCGGGCGACGCGGAGCACGCGCTGGCCTGTCTGCGGCAGGCCGAATCAGCGTGCGACGACTGTGGCCGGCAGGCGCGGATCCTCTCGCTCAAGGCCCGGACGAAGTGGCGCAGTGACCCGTCGGCCGCCGCCCCCTACCTGCCGGATCTGGTCGCGGCCGTGCGTGACGGACGGCTCGGCACGCGTCAGTGTGCTGCGTTGGTGCATGCGCTGTACTGGCACGACCGTCCGGACCTCGGCGCCGAAGTGCTCGACCTGCTGCCCGCATCGGTCGGCGCGGGCGAGCGTGCGGAGGGCCTGGACGAGGCGCTGCTGTGGACGGCCTTCACGTTCCCGCAGCAGGCCGCGGCCGTGCGGGCGCACCGCACGCGGCTAGGGCTCAGGGGCGCCTCCGCCAACGGCGCCACGCCCGCGGCACTGGTTGCCGCGGCGTTGGCCACGGCCGGGATCGACGGCCCCGCGGCCGCCGCGGCCGCCGAGGAGGCGCTGCACCGGATGCGCCCGGGCGGCGAGTACCCGACTCAGGCCTATGTCGCGCTGCAGGTGCTGCTGCGGATCGGGCGCCCGGACGCCGCGGCGTTCTGGTGCGACGCGCTGCTCGGCCCGGCTATCGCGGCGGACGAGACCACGCTCGAGGCGCTGCTGCTGGCCGTGCGCGCCGAGATCGTCTTGGCCAAGGGGGATCTGGCCGCCTCGGCCGCGGACGCGAACAAGGCGCTCGACCTGATCAGCATCCGCGGCTGGGGTCTGGCGGCCGGTGCCGTGCTCGCCACCCTCGTCATGACCGCGACCGAGTCGGGCCGGGACGAGGACGCCGCGCGGTACCTGGGCCTGCCGGTGCCGGCCGGGATGATGCGCACTGTCTTCGGCCTGCGCTACCTGTTCGCCCGCGGCCTGTACTACCTGGCAGCCGGCCGGGTCGGCGACGCCCTGATCGACCTGCGCGAGTGCGGCCAGACCGCCGTGGCGCTCGGCTGCGACATGCCCGGCGTGGTGCCCTGGCGGCTCGGGCTCGCCGCCGCGCACCTGGCCGCCGAGGAGCGCGAATGCGCCGCCCGGCTCGCCGCCGAACAGCTGAACATGCTCGCACCGGAACACGGCATGCTGCGCGGCCGGGCGCTGCGCGTGCTCGCCTGCGCGGGCGAGCCGAAGCACCGGATGACGATGCTGCGCGAGGCGATCGAGCTGCTCAAGGGGGCGGAGGACTGGCTCGAAGTGGCCCGCGCCTACGCCGATGTCTCAGAGACCTTAGACGCCTCGGGGGAGACCAGCCGGGCCCGGCTGACGCTGCGCACCGCCCGCACCATCGCCCGCCAGTGCCAGGCGATCGGCCTGCTGCGCCGGATGAGCGCGGGCGTGCCCGCCGTGCCCGCCGTGCCCAGCACCGTCGGCGCGCAGGCGTGTCTGGTGCAGTCCGCCGCGCCGGAGCTGAGCGACGCCGAGCGCCGAATCGTCGGCCTCGTCGTGCTCGGACATACGAACCGCGAGATAGCCAGCGCGCTGTGGGTCACGATCAGCACGGTGGAACAACACCTGACCCGGGTCTACCGGAAGCTCGGCATCACCAGACGCGCGGAACTCCCCGAGGCGCTTGCCTAGGGCGAATTGATGATCAGCTGAGTGCTCCTGGAGTGTGGTGTCTTGTCGGGTCGGGGTGGTCGTCTCGGTGTGGGCGGCCGCTTCGCGCCGCCCGGTTTGTCTGTCCACCCACCCACCCGTTGCGTTGGTGGGGTGGGCTGGGGTTTCAAGATCTCGCCTCCGGCGCGGGCCCTTCCCTCGGAGAGTGCCGGGTCCTCGTGGGTGCTGGCGTTGGCGGGGCGGGCTGGGGTTCGGGGTGGTCGGGTGCCGGGTGTGTGCTCTCTCCTCGGCCGGTCCCCGGAGGCAATCAGGAACCTGCCGGGAGCTCAAGCGGCGGTGACTTGGGTCGATGCTCGATTCTGCAGGGCGCCGCTTGACCTCCCGGCAGAACCCTGATCGGGCTTCGCCTGCCCGACCGAGGAGAGAGCACACCCCCTGAGGGAGTGGTGCGGGCTGCGCTCGGGCCGGGTTCTGTCCGGTGGCCTGGTCGTGCTCGGTGCGGAAGGATTCTGCATCGCCCTGGTGTGATTGTCCCGGTGGTCATGCGAGGCGCGGGATCGCGTGGCTCGGTCGTGCGCTGAGGGGAATTCCTGCATCTCGTACGTGCTGGACGGTGACGATTCCGTGCGGCATGCGGCCCGGGATCTTCCGATCCGGCGTCGTACGCTCCGACGGGCGCGTCCCTTGGTCACCTCCACCACCCCTCCCGCCACAAGTCCCAAGTCCCGACAACCTCCGTACGCTTCCATGCTAGACGCCGCCACCGACAAAAGCCGTATATCTGGCTTTTACTGGATAAGGAAGATTCCGGAGATTTAAGGGGAACTCGGGCGTGCTCCCCGGCGTTGAAGGACTAGAGAAGAAAACAGCGGCTCAGACGGCGATGCCAGATCTCACATCAGGCGTGGCCGGACCACCGGCCCCGCCGCGCGGATCGATGATCGAGATGGTCGGATCAGGGTGATGCAGAATCCTTCCGGATCGAGCGCGGCCCGGCCACAGGGAGGGACCCGGGCCCGAGCGCCGCTCAAACCACTCCCCCAGGGGGTGTGCTCTCTCCTCGGTCGGGCAGGCGAAGCCCGATCAGGGTTCTGCCGGGAGGTCAAGCGGCGCGATGCAGAATCGAGCATCAGCGGAAACCGCCGCCGCTTGAGCTCCCGGCGGGTTCCTGATTGCCTCCGGGGACCGACCGGGGAGAGAGCACACACCCGCAACCCGGCCACCCCGGACCACAGCCCGCCCCACCAAAGCCAGCACCCCACAGACTCCGGCATCCCTCTCCGAGGGAAGGGCCTGCCAGCGGCGCCTTTCGATCTTGAAACCCGAGCCCGCCCCGCCAACGCAACGGGTGGGTGGGTGGTCAGACGAAACGGGCGACGCGAAGCGGCCGCCCACACCCCGACAACCACCCCGACCCGGCAAGGCACCACGCCCCAGGAACACTCAGCCGATCATCAATGCGCAGTAGGCCGTATCTTCAAACTTTCGCCGGGTCCGCGACGCCTGCCACGCACGCTCGCTGCGTTGCCGGATCGGTTACAGACGGCCTACACGGTCGTCGAGACTGGCGAGTGACCTCGTGGCTCGGTGATCGTTAAGGGGACGGCCACTCGCCGACCCCTTGGAGGCAGCATGACGTCGAACCAGCTCGACCCGACCGTGGCGAAGTTCATCGACGCGCTCAACGCCGGAGACTCCGCCGCGTTCTTCAGCATGCTCACGCCGGACGCCACCATGAGCGACGACGGCACCGATCGCGATCTGCGTGACTGGGTCCAGCGCGAGATCTTCGGCAGCAACGGCCGAATGAAGGTCGAGTCGATCTCCGACGGCGGGACCGCTCTGGAAGCCGACTACGCGAACGACACCTGGGGCGCCATGCGGACGACGTGGCGCTTCACCGTGTCGGGCGACAAGATCTCCCGCTTCGAGACCGGGCAGGCCTGAAAAACCGTTCGTCAGGGCTCGTGCTCCGCGTTACCGTGCGACGATGGTGTCGCGGAGCTTTGAGGACCTGGTCGACGAGGCGTGGACGCTCGATCGCGGCGGTTGGGACTTCTCGTACCTGGCGGGCCGAGTCGAGAGCCCGGAGCTGCCCTGGGATTATCGTCAGCGGGCCGGTGAGCTGGTGCGCAATGCGCAGTCCCTGCTCGATGTCGACACCGGCGGGGGAGAGTTCGTCTCCGGCCTCGCGCCGCTGCCGGCGCGGAGCGTGGCCGTCGAGAGGTGGGGCCCGAACATCGCGATCGCCCGAAAGCGCCTGGTCCCGCTCGGTGTGCGCGTCGAGGACCGGCTAGGTGCGGTGGCCGACGGCGAGCCGGGCTTCGACCTGATCCTCAATCGCCACGGACGCTTGGACGCAGGCGCGCTCGCGGCGCTGCTGGCTCCCGGCGGCCGTCTCCTCACTCAGCAGGTCGGAAGCCGCAATCACCTCGAACTCAACGAGCTCCTGCGGGTGCCGGCTGCGCAGCCGCCGGACGCGTGGACGTTGAACGTCGCCGTCGAACAGCTCGAGGCGGCCGGGCTTCGTGTGGAGCACGCAGACGAGGTGCTGCTGCCGTGCACGTTCCGCGACATCGGTGCCGTGGTCTACCAACTGCGGATGGTCGCGTGGCAGGTGCCGGGCTTTGATCCGGCAGCATACGAGGTCGAACTCCGGGACATGGACCGAAAGATCCTCGCGGAGGGCGGCCTCATCGTGCATGAGCACCGCTTCTTCCTCGAAGCAGTCGCGCCGAAGGATTGACGAGCCGTCAGGTTCAGGCCACGCCCGGAAGCTCCATGATGACGCTGGTCGGCCCGCCCATCGGGCTGGTGACGGCGAGTACGCCGTCGAAGGCTGCGAGCCGCCGCTCCACACCCCGCAGGCCGCCGCCGGCCGGGTCGGCGCCGCCCACGCCGTTGTCACCGACCACGGCGAGCACGCTCGCGTCCGGCTGGCGGTGCACCTGGACCCATGCGCGGGTGGCGCTGCTGTGCTTGGCTACGTTGGCCAGGCTCTCCGAGATCGCGAAGTACATCGCGGTCTGCTGCGCCCGCGGCAGGCTGATGTCGGGGTCGAAGCTCACATCGACCGGCAGCGGGAGCGAGACGACCAGCGCGCGAACCGCGTCCGCCAGGCCGCGCTCGGCGAGGACGGGCGGGTGGATGCCGCGCAACAGCGAGCGCAGGTCCGCCAGCGCCTGGCCGCTGGTCGAGCGTGCTTCGGCGAGCAGTTCGCCGGCTGCCTCGGGGTTCGTGCGCATCAGCTGCTCGGCCAGGCCGATGTTCAGGCCCACCGCGGCCAGCCGCGCCTGCGCTCCGTCGTGAAGATCCCGCTCGATGCGGCGCAGTTCGGTCGCCGCGTCGTCGTGCAGGCGGTTGCGGGTCTCGGCCAGGTGGTCGACGCGGCCGGCCAGGTCGGCACGGGACGGGCCGAGCAGCGCGGCACAGAAGAGCGCGTGAGCCCGCAGGATCCGCGGGCCGGCGTACGGCTCGACGGCCAGCACGGCCGCACCGGAGACGAACGAGATCACCCACCACACGGGGTGGTCTTCGCCGATACCCAGCGCCCAGGGCGCGCCCAGGACGCCTTCGAGTCCGTATCCGATCAGGCACAGCGGCAGCAGACCGAGCACCAGGCCGACCGGCACGTTCAGCGCCGTCCACAGCAGGTCCCGCCAGCTGGCCGGATCGGTCAGCACCCACAGCCTGCGCTGTCCGGCCCCGGCCGCGCCGCCGTGCGCGTCGCGCGGCTCGGGCCGGTAGGGCTCCGGGATCTCCACGCCGGACCACCGCGCCGCCCAGCGCCGCTGCAGGCCGGCCAGGTTCCGCACCCCGCGCAGCGAGAGCGGCGCGAGCACGAACCCGACGCCCAGCGCGATGAAGGCGGTGGAGAGCAGCGTGGCGATGGTCAACGGGATGCACACCGCCTGGGAGAGCACCGCCTGCGCCAGGCCGCGCCCGACGGTCAACCCGCTGCGCCTGATCCGCGCCCCCAGGTCGTAGCCTCTGATCCGCATGCGTCCTCCGTGCCCGCGCCTGCCCGGTGTCTCCGGGCGAAATATCGCCGCAAGGGCAGCGTAGAACCGGGCGACGCCGCTGGTCGGTGGGGTTAAGTCCACCCTTGCCGGCCGCGCGAGCAGGCTCCTGGCGGGTTCCGGACGGGCCCTCGGCGGGCTCGCGACGTCACCCGTGCGGACCGCCCGGCCGCCCCTTCGGCAGCCGCGGAGAGACAGTGGACTGCGTAGACGCAGTGCAATGGCGCCATCTCAACCGCCGGAGGACCCACGTGGCGATCACGCCCCCGGCCACGGATCCGCTCGCGCCGCTGCGCACGCGGGGCTACGTGGTGCTGCTGGTCCTCAGCGCGCTGCTCGGGGTGCCGCTGGCGGCGGGCGCGTTCGGCTTCCTGCAGCTGACCGAGCACATGCAGACCTGGCTCTACACCTCCTGGCCGCAGGCGCTGGGATACCGTTCGGCCCCGCTGTGGTGGCCGGTCCCGTTCCTGGCCGCGGCCGGCATCGTGGTCGCGCTGATCATCCGTTACCTCCCGGGCAACGGCGGCCACGAGCCGTCGGAGGGGTTCAAGGTGCAGGGCGTGTCCGGCGGCTGGGACCTGCCCGGCATCCTGCTCGCCGCCGTCGTGTCGATCGGGATCGGTGCGGTGATCGGGCCCGAGGCGCCGTTGGTCGCGCTGGGCGGGGGAGCGGCCGCACTGGTGCTGCGGGCGCTCAAGCGCGACGCCGACGAGAAGACGGTGGCGGTCGCGGGCGCCGCGGGCAGCTTCGCCGCGATCAGCACCCTGTTCGGTTCCCCGCTCGCCGGTGCGTTCCTGCTGATGGAGGCGTCCGGGCTGGGAGGGTCGGACCTCCAGATCGTGCTGCTGCCGGGCCTGCTCGCGGCCGGCATCGGCGCGCTGATCTTCGTCGGCCTCGGCTCCTGGACCGGACTGGGCACCTTGTCGCTGACGATCCAGAATCCGCCGCACGCCACCAGCCCGACCGTCGCTGAGTTCGGCTGGGCGCTGGTGCTCGGCGTGGGCTGCGCCCTGCTCGGCTTGCTCATCAAGCGGTGTGCGCAGCTGCTGCGCCGGCCCGTCGCGGCCTCGACGCGGACGCGGCTGTTGCTGACGCCGGCCATCGGCGTGGCCGTCGCCGGGCTGGCCGCCGCCTACGCGCAGGGCAGCGGGCACGCCCTGACCGACGTGCTGTTCTCGGGGCAGACCGGGCTGAGCCCGTTGGTCGGCTCCAGCGCGGCCTATTCGGTCGGCGCGCTCGTGCTCCTGCTGGCCTGCAAGGGGCTGGCCTACTGCCTGTCGATGGCGGCGTTCCGGGGCGGGCCGGTGTTCCCGTCGCTGTATCTCGGGGCGGCCGCCGGCCTGCTGCTCTCGCACGTGGCGGGCCTGTCGACGGCGGCCGGTGCGGCCATGGGCATCGGTGCCCTGAGCGCCGCGCTGCTCGGGCTGCCGATGACCTCGGTGCTGCTGGTGACGCTGCTGCTCGGCCGGACCGGGGTGACCGTGATGCCGCTGGTCATCGTGGCGGTGCTGGTCAGCCACGTCCTGTCGGTACGGTTCGCGGCGCCGCGGACGGCCACTTCCGTGCCGTCCGCGGCGCCGCGAACCTGAGGCCGAGCCCGCTATTCGACGGCGGATCGGCGACCCGCCACGGCGAGTCCGTAGATGGCGACGATGTCGATCGCGATGATCAGCAGCGACCAGAACGGATAAGCCGGGATGAAGAACATCTGGGCCAGTGCGTTCAGCGCCAATATGAGCACGCCGAACCAGCGCGCCGCCTCGCTGCCGGCCAGCACTCCGAGGCCCGCGAGGAGCTGCAGGATCCCCAGCGCCATGATCGTCCAGCCCCAGGACCTCAGGTCGCCGACGGCGTAGACGGCGCCGTTGACGAAGACGTGGGAGCGGTTGATCGCGGCGATGCCGTCGAGCAGGTTGAAGAAGCCGAGCAGGAGCAGCAGGACGCCGCCGAACGGCGCCAGCCCGCCCGTCCCCCGCCGCTCGGAGCCCCGCTCGACCGGGGCTCCCCCGCGCCAACCCGTGTCGGTCGGCCCGCGATGTGTAGTCGATGCCATCGAATCCTCCACCGTGACGTCCGGGGCGGGACCCGCCCGCCCACGCTCATCGAGGACAGCTCCACGCTAATCCGGCGGACCGGTTCCGGAGACCCGGCGGCGCCCTGGTGCTGAGCCGTCCGGGTGAGGGCGAACGGCGCAGGTGGGCCCGGCCCGGGCTGGCCCCGGGGCGGTCCGCAGCGCCCGCGCAGCCCGGTCGAAAACGTTTCCGGAGCGGCCGAAAACGTTTCCGGGGTATTGACGGGTCCGCACCGCGGAGTTACACACAACATGCGGAGAGCGCTCCCTGACCCACCTGCACCGGTGTTCGGATCCTGCGGCGGCACGCCCACGGCGGCCCGCCGCATCCACCTTCTCGAGTGCGAGGAGCGCTTGTCGATGTTCAAAGCCTTATCCCCATCGGCGCCCGACGGACGGCGCCGCTCGATCAGGGCCGCGGTGGCCATGCTCGCCGCGTCCGCGCTGGCCGGGTTGGGCCTGAGCGTGCTCAGCAGCACCGCCGCCTCGGCCGCGGTGCCCGCCCCGCCCTCCGGCTGGACCACCATGTTCAGCGACGACTTCGCCGGCGGCTCCGGCACCGGCGTGAGCACCTCCAACTGGATGTACGACACCGGCGCCGGCTCCACCTTCGGCACCGGCGAGATCGAGACCATGACGAATTCGACCTCGAACGTCCACCTCGACGGCAACGGCGACCTGGACATCACCGCGTTGCGCAGCGGCACCGCCTGGACCTCGGGCCGGATCCAGACCAAGACCGCGAACGTCGGCGCCCCGGCCGGCGGCGAGCTCGAGGTGACCGCCTCGATCCAGCAGCCCACCGGCGGCCTCGGCTACTGGCCGGCGTTCTGGATGCTGGGCCCGGGCCAGTGGCCGGAGAACGGCGAGATCGACATCATGGAGGATGTCAACGCCCTGTCCGAGCACTCCGGCACGCTGCACTGCGGCACCGATCCGGGCGGCCCGTGCAACGAGACCAACGGCATCGGCAGCGGCCTGCTCGGCTGCTCCGGCTGCCAGTCCGGCTACCACACCTACACGGTCATCGTGAACCGCACCAACACCTCGGCCGAATCAGTGACCTGGTATCTGGACGGCACGCAGTTCTTCAAGATCAACGAGAGTCAGGTGGCCACGGCGACCTGGCAGGCCGCGATCGACCACAACTTCTCGATCATCTTCGACCTGGCGATGGGCGGCGGGTATCCGAACGGGGTGTGCGGCTGCACCTCCCCGACCACCGCCACCACCTCGGGCGGCACGATGAGCGTGCAGTACGTGGCCGCGTATCAGAGCACCGGCAGTGCGCCGCCGCCGAGCTCGCCCCCGCCGACCAGTGCGAGCCCGAGCCCGTCCAGCACCGGCGGGAGCGGCGGCGGCACCACGTGCTCGACCACCGCCACCTCGAACATCTCCGCGGACTGCTACAGCTCGCATCAGGGCACGATCACGAAGTCGGCGGCCTCCGGTGACTCCAACCCCTCCGGCGTCGACGGCAACCAGCTCTCCCAGCTGACCAACGGCGACTGGGTGGAGTATCCGGGCGTCAACTTCGGCTCCGGCGGCTCCACCCAGTTCGACGCCCGGGTGGCGTCGGGCGCGGCCGGGGGTGTCAGCGGCCTGGTCGAGGTCGCCATCGGCAGTCCGACCAACATCGTCGGCTCCTTCGCGGTGGGCAACACCGGCGGGTGGAGCACCTGGAAGACGGTTCCGGCGAACATCACCAAGGTCACCGGCACGCAGAACGTCTACCTGGTCTTCTCCTCGGGGGCGTCCGGCAATCCGCCCTTCGTCAGCCTGCACTACTTCGACTTCCCGACCGGGTAGGCGAAGCCCGCACGGCGGCCGCCCCCGTACCGATGTCGGTCGGTACGGGGGCGGCCGCTTTGCGCCGAGCGCCTGAAATCTTAGATGTTTGCGCTGTCTTCGTAAATATATTGCAGAGTAGAGCCAATTTCGTGCAGACTCCTGGGGGAGACGTACCGTCTGCTGTGGCCCGGTGGCAATGATCGGTCATGGCGCTGCCCCGTTCAGAGGAGACGCATGCGCGCGGAAGTGAATGAACGGGCCTTGGCCGACTGGTGCGCGCGCCACCTCGGCGTCTCCGTCACGCAGCGCACCTTCCAGGCCGGCCATCTCTCGTCCGTCTACGGCCTCAGACTCGCCGACGGACGTGAAGTCGTGGTCAAGGTCCGGCCCGCGGATGCGCGGCTGGAAGCCTGCACCCGGGTGCAGCGCGCCCTGTGGCAAGCCGGATTCGCTTGCCCGCAGCCGCTTGCGGGGCCGTCACCGCTTGACGCATACGCCGCGAACGCCGAGGCGTCGCTGCCCGGCGGCGAGCAGCCGGCGCTGGAAGCCGCGCCGGAGCTGTTCGCGCGGCTGCTGGCCGACTTCGTCATCTGCGCGCAAGACCTCCCGCCCGAGCCGTCACTGCGGCCCGCGCCCGCCTGGATCTGCTGGTACCACCAGGAGAACGGGGTCTGGCCGGTCCCGGACGACCGGGACGCGGATCTGAACGCCGAGCACGTTCCGGCCACCGCGTGGTTGGACGAGCTCGGCGCGGCCGTACGCGAGCGACTGGCCGCGATCCAGGACGCCCCTCGCGTCATCGGGCACGGCGACTGGGACGGACGCAACGTCAAGTTCCACGACGGCCGGCCGCTTGCGGTACACGACTGGGACAGCGTGATCTACGAACCCGAGGTCGTCATGGCCGGCCAGGCCGCCGCGATGTTCGAGGGCGGGCCGACCGGGTCCGGTGCCACGGTCGAGCGCACCGCAGCCTTCCTGGAGCACTACCAGGACGCCCGCGGCCGCAGATTCGACCCGGACGAGCTCCAGCTGTGCTGGGCCGCAGGGCTGT
Source organism: Actinospica robiniae DSM 44927 (assembly GCF_000504285.1). Taxonomy (NCBI): domain Bacteria; kingdom Bacillati; phylum Actinomycetota; class Actinomycetes; order Catenulisporales; family Actinospicaceae; genus Actinospica; species Actinospica robiniae. The sequence continues at coordinate 8,374,333 of NZ_KI632511.1, forward strand.
GGGTGCGTGCCTTCAACGCCAAGAAGTTCCATCTCGACAACCTCGACGCGCTCGGGCGCGACGAAGCCGAAGTGAGGATGCGTCATGCCGGGATCTGACCCAGAAACCCTGGTCCGCGCCGCCGGCCTGGCGAAGACGTACCCTGCTCGCGGAGAGCAGAGTGCGTTCACGGCCGTCGACGGGATCGACTTCGAGCTGCACCGCGGCGAGTCCATCGGCTTCCTCGGCCCCAACGGCGCCGGCAAGTCCACCACCATGCGGATGATCGCGGCCACCTCGCCCCGCACCGGCGGCGAGCTGAGCGTGCTGGGCCTGGACCCGCGCACGCACGGGTCCGAGATCCGCTCGCGCCTCGGGGTGGTCCCGCAGGACGACGCGCTCGACCGCGAGCTGACCGTCCGGGAGAACCTCTATATATACGGCCGATACTTCCGGATGGGGCGGGCCGCGATCCGGCAGCGCAGCGAGGAACTGCTCGCCTTCGCCCGGCTCGAGGAGAAGGCCGACAGCCCGGTGGAGTCGCTCTCCGGCGGCATGCGGCGGCGGCTGACCATCGCCCGCTCGCTGATCAACACCCCGGAGATGGTGCTGCTCGACGAGCCGACCACCGGGCTCGATCCGCAGGCCAGGCACGTGCTGTGGGACCGGCTCTACCGGCTCAAGCAGGACGGCGTGACGCTGCTGCTGACCACGCACTACATGGAGGAGGCCGAGCAGCTGTGCGACCGGCTGCTCGTCGTGGACCACGGTCGGATCGTCGCGCAGGGCTCGCCACGCGACCTGATCGGCGCGCACGTCACCCGCGAGGTGCTCGAGCTGCGCTTCCCGCTCGATCTGGCCGAGGCCTCCAGCGCCAAGCTGCGCGGCTCTGCCCTGGCCGGGGACGGCGCGGAGAACGGCCCGCGGGTGGAGCCGCTGCCGGACCGGGTGCTCGTGTACGCCGACGAGGGCGAGGCCGCGCTGGCCGCCGTACACGGACTCGGCCTGATCCCGCTGACCGCGCTGGTGCGCCGGGCGACGCTGGAGGACGTGTTCCTCAAGCTGACCGGCCGCTCGCTGATCGACTGAGGGGGCGTCGAAGAGATGCTGCGCGTCTTCGAGTACTGGTTCATGCGCTACCGCCGCACCTGGCGCGGCACCGCGGTGATCAGCTTCGCCAACCCGCTGCTGTTCCTGATCGGCATCGGCGCGGGCCTGGGCCACCTGGTCGATCTGCACTCCTCGGCCCGGATGGGCGACGCCTCCTACGCCGCGTTCTTCGCTCCCGGGCTGCTGGCGGCGGCCGCGATGCAGACGGCGTTCCTGGAGTCCTCCTGGGTGGTGGCGACCGCGGCCATGCCGGACGGGGCGTATCAGAGCACGTTGCCGACCCCGCTGGACCCGGAGGAGGTGATGGCCGGCCACCTGCTGTTCGTCGGCTTCCGGGTGATCACCTCCAGCGCCGCGTTCGTGATCGTGATGGCCTGCTTCGGGCTCGTCTCCGGCGCGCGCAGCCCGTGGGTGCTGCTCTCCGCGGCCCTCACCGGCCTCGCCTTCGCCACGCCCGCCGCGGCCTGGTCCGTCGGCGTGCGGGTGCTGAGAAAGGGGAACACGGTCTTCCGCATGGTGATCATGCCGATGTACATGTTCTCCGGGACCTTCTTCGCCCTGTCCCAGCTGCCGAGGCCGCTCAGGGTCCTGATCGAGGCGCTGCCGCTCGCCCAGGGCGTGGAGCTGTGCCGCTCGCTCTCGCTGGGCACGGCCGCGGCCGGCCCGACCGCGGCCCGGATCGGCTACCTCGGCGCCCTGGCCGTGCTCGGCTTCGTCCTCGCCCGCCTCGCCTACCGCCGGAGGCTGCACGCATGAGTGCCACGACCCTGACCGCTCCGTCGGCGCCGTCCGCGCCCAAGCCGGCGAGCTGGACCGTCGGCCGCGCCGCAGCGCTGGTCGAGCGCAACCTGATGATCTACCGCAGGTCGGTCACCGAGCTCGCCTTCGGCCTGGTCGAGCCGCTGATGTACCTGCTGACGATCGGTTTCGGCGTCGGGACGCTGGTCGGCTCGGTGCCCGGCGTCCACGTGCGCTACGCCGCGTTCGTCGCGCCGGCGATCCTGGCCACCACGGCCATGAACACGGCGTTCAACCAGACCGGCTTCGGAGTCTTCAGCCGGATCCGGGTGGACCGGACCTACGAGGCGATCGTGCCTACGCCGCTGTCCGCCGTCGACATCGCGATCGGCGAGGTGGCCAGCGCGGTCATCAACGGCCTGCTGACCTCCGTCGGCTTCCTGGCCGCCGCGACACTGCTCGGGCTGGACGTCTCGGTCGCCATCCTGTGGGCCGTGCCCGCTGCCGTCCTGGTGAGCTTCGCCTTCGCGGCGGGCGGGCTCGCGGTCACGACCTACCTGCGCGACTTCCCGGACTTCCAGCTGGTCCAGCTGGTCATGCTGCCGATGTACCTGTTCGCCACGACCTTCTACCCCGTCACCACCTACCCGGTCTGGCTCCGGCCGGTGATCGAGGTGCTGCCGCTGTATCAGAGCATAGAGCTGATTCGCGAGCCGGCCCTCGGCCGCTTTCCGGCGCTGACCCTCGTCATCGCAGGCCTCTACCTCGTCGTCTTCGGCGCCGTGGCCATGCTCCTCGCCACCCGAAGGCTGGGCCGGAAACTCACGGCCTGACGGGTCGGGCCCGGGCGGCGTCCGCGCCGCCCGGGCCACCTGGATCCGCGTCAGCCCAGCACTTCGAACGGCAGGTGCAGCGAGACGACGAAGTTGGGCAGGTCCACGATCTCGCTGATCACCAGGTCGGCGCTGAGCGAGGCCAGGATGTAGGCGTGCACGGGGCTGAGCCCGGTGCGCCGGACCGTCTCGTCCACGAGCGAGCGGGCCGCGTCCTTGGCCGCTGCGAGCAGATCGGGGCCGACGCCGGTGGTCACCAGCGCGGCGCCGGTGCGGCGGGCGGCCGGCGCGGTCTGCAGGATCGGCCCGGAGATCGGCCGGTCCTTGACCAGTTCGATCTCGATCACCGCACGCGCCGAGGTCTCCACGCCGGTGCCGCAGATCTCGCCGTCGCCCATGGCCGCGTGCGCGTCGCCCAGCGAGAGCAGCGCGCCCGGCACGCCGACCGGCAGCAGCACGCTCGAGCCCGCGCCGAGCTGGCGGATGTCCATGTTGCCGCCGTGCCGGGACGGCGGCAGCAGCGGGTGCGGCCCGGCCTCGGGCAGCGCGACGCCGAGCGTGCCGATCATCGGGAGCGCCGGCAGCACCGGCCCGAAGTCGAGCTCGACCTCCTTCTCGCCGATCCGGCTGTGCACGAAGGCGGCCTCCGGGAAGTCCTCGGCCAGCAGGCCGAAGCCGGGGATGTTGGCCGACCAGCCCCAGGACGCCGGTGCGAGTTCGAGCACCCGCACGAGCACGGCGTCGCCCGGCTCCGCGCCGGGCACCAGGATCGGCCCGGTGACCGGGTTGACCCGGTCGAAGTCGAGGCTGCCGAGGCTGCCCGCGGTGCTGGTCGCGTCGAACTGGCCGGCGCCGGAGTCGAGCAGGTCGAGCTCGACCGTGCCCGCGCCGAGCTCGAGGGCCGGGGCCAGGTCGCGGTCCCAGGCGTAGTGGACGGTGTCGGTTCCCAGGTGCACGGAGGGCTCCTTCGTGTCGTGCGAAAGCGGCGGCCGGGGTGGCCGGCCGCCGCGGGGGGCGTGCGCCCGCCGGGCGGCTGGCGCGCCGCCCGGCGGGTGGTGGTGCCTATAGTGCCCGCTGACGCCGGGTCAGCCGGCGACCCGGTCCGCGGGCGCGGCCGCGACCTCGGCCGGGACCCGGCCGAGCTTGCGCTCGATCTCGGCGAGCTCCTCAGGGGTGCCGAGCGAGCGCGGGCCGACGAACCACTTCTTCGCCGACAGCTGCCACCACAGCGCGGCGCCGCCGATGACCACGACGAACACCGGCAGGGTGTAGGGGAAGGTGGAGCGGGTGAGCACCGGGTTCGTCGTCGGCAGCACGAACAGGATGTCGGCGAAGACCACCCAGACCACGGCCGTCCAGCCGACCAGCTTGGAGTACTTGCCGAGGTGCCACGGGCCGCGCTGGAAGTCGTCGCCGAGCCGCAGCCGCAGGAAGACCGGGATGGCGTAGGCGGTGTAGAGGCCGATGACGTTGATGGTGATGGCCGCGTTGAACGCGACCGCGCTCCACAGGTTCAGCACGCCGAGCAGGCAGGCGCCGAGGACCGCGACCCAGACCGCCAGGCGCGGGACCCGGCTGCCGGTGTGCACCGAGCTGAGCAGCTTGGACAGCGAGTGCGACCGGCCGTCGTCGACCCGGGCGAAGTCGCGGGAGAACGCGTAGATCATCCGCGAGTTCGAGGTCAGGTTGCCGTTGACGCAGTAGAGCAGCGCGATGGCGATCGCGGCGACCATGATCTTGCCGAAGCCGACGCCCACCGCGTCGACCAGGATGTCGCCGACCGGGTTGCCGGTCTTGGTGCCGGCGGCCTCGCTCGCGTAGTCCTGGATGGCGAAGTTGAGCGCGCCGATCATCAGGATGCCGAGGACGGCCGCGATGGAGATGGCCCGGACCATGCCGCGCGGGGCCGAGATGCCCGGCTGCTTGGTCTCCTCGGTCAGGTGCGCGCACGCGTCGTACCCGGTGAAGGTCTCCGCGCCGACGAGCAGGCCGAGCAGCGCCGCGTAGAGCGGCCAGTGGAACGTGGTGCCGTTGTGGAACGCGATCAGGCCGTCGTGCACGGAGGTGTGGTGCGAGGGGACGACGACCAGTGCGACGATCATGGCGAAGGCGAAGCCGGTGTGCCACCAGACGCTGATCGCGCCGATGACGCCGACCAGCTTGCGGCCGAAGGTGACCACGATGCCGATCACCACCGTGGCGATCACGTAGGCCCCGACGGTGGTGCCGGTGGTGGTACGCCACCAGCCCTCCATCTGGCCGAAGGCGTTGATGAAGAACGCGGCGCCGAAGGAGGCGCCCGCGGTGCCGGCGATCTGGCCGAGGACGTTGAACCAGCCGGTGAACCAGGCCCAGGCGGCGCGGTTGCGCTTGGCCAGCTTGGCCGACCAGTAGTACAGGCCGCCTGAGGTCGGGTAGGAGGAGCAGACCTCCGCCATGGCCGAGCCGAGCGCCAGGATCAGGGCGGCGACCACGATCCAGCCCCAGAACAGGTCGGCCGGGCCGCCGTCGTTCATGCCGGTGCCGTACATCAGCGACACGCCGCCGATGATGCAGATGATCGAGAAGGCGACGCCCATGTTGCGGAAGCCGGTCAGGCCTCGGTGCAGCAGCTGGGGATAGCCGAGCCGGTGCAGCTCGTCGGTGTCGGCGGTGTCGCCGGCCACGGCTGCTTTCGTGGTGTCTATGCGGATGTCGTTGTCGTCGGCCACGGGGGTTCGCTCCGGGGAAGAGAGAGGGAGTGCGCAGGACGGGCGGTGCTGGTGCGGCGGTGCGGGTGGTGCTGTGCGGGGCGGTGCTGTGCGGGGCGGTGCGGTCGCGCCCGTGGGCGGGTCGGGCGCGGTGGGACGGGCGGGGTCGAGGGACCGGCTGGCGTCAGGGCGGGGGCGGGCCCGACCGGCTGGCGGACTCGGCGGCGGCGCGGGCGGCGAGGAAGGCCTCGGGTCCGTTCGCGGCGCCGCTCAGGCGGGCCGCCTGGGCCCACGGCGCGGTGGTGGCGGCGGAACCGATGGCGGCGAACACCGGGCCGGCCAGCGCGCGCCGGCCGGTCTCGACGAGCTGGTAGGCGAGGATGTTCAGGTCGTAGGGCGCGGCCGGGTGCTTGGCCGGGTCCTGGCCGCGGAACCACTGGCGGTAGGCGTCCTCGACGTCCTGCTCGTTGCGCTGGCCCAGCCATTCCCGCTCGGCCGGGCTGAGCAATCCGGCTACCCCGCCCAAGCGCAGTTCGGTGTGCGCCCACAGCGGCAGCACCCGCAGCGGCGAGTCGACCGGGGCGTGCGCGGCGGCGGCGGTGGCGAAGTCGAGCAGGCTGACCAGGTCGTGCGCCGGGCCGGTGCGCAGCCGGGCGAGCTGCGCCTCGTGCATCCGGTGGTGGGCGTGCCAGGAGTCGGGGTGGCGGGCGACGGCCTCCTGGAACCAGAGCCAGCTGCGCGCCCCGGACTCGAAGGACAGGTCGCTCCAGCGGGCCACCTCGATGCCCGAGTCGCCCAGCACGCCGGCCAGCGAGAGCAGGCTGATCCAGGGCGTGGGGTCGAGCGGGCTGCGCTCGGCGGCCTCCCGGGCGCCGGTGACGAAGCTGATCGCGGCCTGGTCGGTGGCGGCGGGGTCGCGGCGGATGATCATGCCGTGCAGGCGGACCGCCTCGGCGTGCACGGCCACGGTGTGCGCGTCCGGGTTGCCCGGCTCGGCCAGCTGCCAGGCGCGCGGCCACTCCAGCCCCAGCGCCGCGTTGGCGAGCACGGTGATCCGGTGGGTGCGCAGCTGCCAGTCCTCGCCGGTGGCGGCGAGCAGGTCGCGCACCGCCTCCCAGCCGCCCATCGCGGCCGCGTCCCGGGCACGGCGCAGCTCCCCGTCACCGAACGCCGGATCGGGGTCCAGGCGCAGGCGTCTAGGGCGCAGACCGAACCCTGGCATATGCCCCCCGCCTTCCGCGGCGTTGGCGCCGCTCCGTTGTGACCCATGGGACTGATGATCATTCAAACAGGCCTGAAAATCAGGGAACTGAATATCACGCGCACGCAGTGTGACGCAACAGTGGCCCGGGGACAGGAAGCGTAGAGTGTCGAATTCAGTGCCCTGTCGTTCGTCGTTCCGGTGAAGTCACCGACGAGGACGGCGGGAGTGCGGTATATGGGCGGGAACTGTGTTCGCCCGATACAGCCGGATGATCGATTCCATCGCGAAGATCGTCGTGGCCTTCGATCGGTTCTCTGGACTCTGTATAAGAGCAGTCATACTCTCCGGGCGGAGAGGGCGGACACGCGGGGCCGCCACCCGGCCGGTCCTGCGGGAAGTCGGCCGAGAGGTTTATTCGAGCTGTGCGATGCGACGGGCCAGGAACTCCCGCTCCGCCTTGTTCTCGGTGAACAGCAGGGCCTCCTCGTACGCCGCGCGCGCGAGTCCGTCCCGGCCGAGCCGGCGCAGCAGGTCGGCTCTGGCCACGCCGAGGTACGGATAAGAAGCCAGCGTCGGCTCGGCGGCGAGGTCGGCCAGCGCGGCCAGGCCCGCCTCGGCGCCCTCGGCGAAGCCCAGCGCCACGGCCCGGTTGAGCGCCACGACCGGCGTCGGCCGACACCGCATCAGCAGGTCGTAGAGCCCGACGATCTCCGCCCAGTCGGTGGCCTCCCAGGACGGCGACTCGGCGTGCACGGCCGCGATCGCGGCCCGCAGCGCGAACGGGCCCGGCGGCCGGGCGCGCAGCGCGACGCGCACGAGCGCCTCCCCCTCGGCGATCGCCTCCCGGTCCCAGCGGCTCCGATCCTGGTCGGCGAGCAGCACCAGCCGGCCGGACTCGTCCGTCCGGGCCGCGCGGCGCGCGTCGGTCAGCAGCACCGAGGCGAGCAGCCCGGCCACCTCCGCGTGGCCCGGCAGCAGGAGCCTGAGCATCCGGGCCAGCATGGTGGCGCGGTCCACCAGCTCGGCCAGCACCAGCTGATCGCCGCTCGGCGCGGTGTGGCCGGTGGTGAACAGCAGATCCACCACGGCGAGCACGGCGTCCACCCGCTCGGGCAGCTCGTCCGCGTCCGGGATGCGATAGGGGATGCGGGCCGCGGCGATCTTCCGTTTGGCCCGGGTGATCCGCGCCGCCATGGTGGTCTCGGTGACCAGGAAGGCGCGGGCGATCTGAGCCGTGGTCAGCCCGCACACCAAGCGCAGGGTCAAGGCGACCTGCGCCTGCAGCGCCAGCGCCGGGTGGCAGCAGGTGAAGATCAGCCGGAGCCGCTCATCCGGAAACTCCTCGTCCTCGTCGGCCGGCCCGGCGACGACCTCGTCCTGCGCCAGCAGCGGCAGCTTCCGGCGCTCGAGCGCGGCGCGCCGGATCAGGTCCACCGCTCGGTTGCGGGCCGCGGTCGTCAGCCAGGCCCCGGGCCGGCCGGGTACGCCGGTAGTCGCCCACGCGACCAGAGCCTTGGCGTAGACGTCCTGCACGCACTCCTCGGCCAGGTCCAGATCCCGCGTGACACGCACGGTGGAGGCGAGCACGAACGCCCACTGCTCGCGGTGGGCGCGTGCTACGGCCTCGGCGACGTCCGGCACCACGTCACCCGGCGTGGAACAGCGGCCGCACCTCGACGATGGCTTCGCCCGCCGGCCCGAAGTAGGGCAGCTTCCGCGCCGCCGCGAGCGCCGCGTCGAGATCGGGCACGTCGATCACGTAGAAGCCGCCGAGCGCCTCCTTGGTCTCGGCGTAAGGCCCGTCCGTGGTCAGATAGCCGCCGAGCCCGTCTTCGCGCACCGTGGTCGCGGTCGAAGTCGGCTGCAGATGCCCGGAGTAGAGCAGAACGTCTCGATGCTCATCCCGCCAGCGGTCGTGCCCTTCGTCCCTGGCCTGGATGACGGCCTCGCCCGCGGTGTCCTCGTAGGACTCGTTGTCGTGGATCAGCAGTAGGTAATGCGCCATGGCGGCTTTCCTCTCAGCGATAGCGGTGCACTCTTACCACACGACGAAGGAGCCGCCCCCGGAATCGACACCGCGCCGGACGCAGTTGCCCCGGAGCCGATCGAGCCGAGTCCGCCGGGACGGTCGCGCTGGTTCGAGCCGCATTCTCGGCCGAGCCGACTCAGCCGGGGCTCGGTCGCGCCGGATCGGGCCGGATTCAGGAGTCCAGCGGGTCGGGGGTTCCGGTGACGGCGGACCCGCGGATCAGGTCGGCCGGATCCGGCGGAAGGCAGGGGGCGAGCATGTCCCGCGCCCCGGCCAGCTCGCAGACGCGGCGCAACGACTCGTCCGCGCCGAGCAGCCGGAACTCGCCGCCCTCCGCCCGGGTGCGGCGCGCGGCCGCGTTCAGCTCGCGGACTCCGGCGCAGTCGCAGAACCCCACGGCCGCCACGTCGACCACCAGGGTCGGCCGGCGCACCCGCTACCTCGTCGACTCCTCGGCGCCCTTCCGCCACCCGTCCCAGCTCGGCCACCGCGTCGGCCCGCTCCTGGACGTGCTCACCACCTCGGCCCCGGCCGAGCTCGCGCCGGTCTCCGAACTGGCGCCCGATCCCGAGCCCGAGCCGGATTCCGGGCTGGCGCCCGAGCTTGGACCGGAGCCGCAGCCGCCCCGACGCCGCTCGGCGGCACCCGCAACCGCCTCGGCCGGCCCGCCCGCGCGGAGATCGAGCCCAGTACCGGCCGCGCTCTCGCGGGCCGGTGACCGGCGTCCGGGATTTCATCAGCTAACCTGGAGCTGTAGATGGAACGCTGATCGCAGCGCGGACTTGCACTTTCAGGCCCGGGGCGAGCGTTTCATGAAGGAGAGTTCTTCAGTATGGCAACCGGCACCGTGAAGTGGTTCAACGCCGAAAAGGGCTTCGGGTTCATCGAGCAGGACGGGGGCGGCCCGGACGTGTTCGCGCACTACTCCGCGATCGCCAGCCAGGGCTACCGTGAGCTGAAGGAAGGCCAGTCCGTCAGCTTCGACGTGGCGCAGGGCCCCAAGGGTCCGCAGGCCGCGAACATCGTGACCATCTGACTTTCGTAACGCCGAAGATCGGGGCCGCCGGGTGAACCGGCGGCCCTTCGCCGTTTCCCCAGCCGCTCGGGCCCGCCCCCTCAGGCACGGTTGCTCAGGCACGCCCCCTCGGATAAAGCCAGGTCAGCCCCGGGGTTCGAGCGCCGGGGCGAGGATCTCCTCGACGCGGTCGCGCTGGGCGGACAGGGCCCACAGCCGGTCTGCCAGGTCCTCGGGCGAGACCGTCGGCATCTGCCGGCCCTCGGTCGCGAAGGCGGCAGCATTGCGGTGCGCGGCGCTGCCCTCGATCAAGGCGCCGACGATGAGCGCGCCGGCGTAGACGCCTTCCTCGGCCAGCGTCTGGTGCAGCGTGTGGATGTAGCCGCGCAACCCCGGCAGGACGGCGCTGACCGCGGCGAACTGGGGTATCGGGTGCACGGCGGCGGCTCCCATGGTGAACAGCAGTGAGCCCTTGCCGCGCTCGCGCATGCCCGGCAGCAGCCGGTTGACCAGCGCGATCGGGGTGAGCAGGTACAGGTCGACCAGAGCGGAGACGGTGGCCGGCTCCAGCTCGAGCAGCCCCGCGAACAGCCGGCCCGGGGTCGGGCTGTGCTCCAATACGTCGATCGCGCCGAAGCGGGCCTCGATCTCGTCCGCCGCCCGCAGCGCCGCGGCCGGGTCGGCGATGTCCGCCGGGAAGCCGGCGGCCTCGATGCCCTCGTCCGCCAGTGCGCGGACCTTCTCCCCGAGCTGCTCCGGGTCGCGCGCCACCAGCGCCACCCGGAAGCCCTCGCGCCCGAAGCGGCGGGCCACGGCCTGGCCGAGCGACGGCCCGGCACCGTAGATCGCGATGGTCCCCATGAGTTCCTCCCTGAAATCGCTAAGTTGAGGTGATCCTCAACTTTCCGTGCGCTCTCACTGTAGCCCTAAACTGAGGTGATCCTCAAGTTCGCTAGAATGGCGTCCATGACCGGCACGAATCCGGGCGCCGGACGCCCGCTGCGCCAGGACGCCGCGCGCAACCGGCAGCTGCTGGTGCTCGCCGCCCGGGACGTCTTCCACCGCAAGGGCCTGGAATCGCCGCTGGAGGAGATCGCCAAGCAGGCCGGCGTCTCGATCGGAACCCTCTACAACCGCTTCCCCTCGCGCGGGGAGCTGGTCGACGCGGCGCTCGGGCCGGTGGCCGAGCAGTCCGTGCTGCTCGCCGAGCAGGCGCTGCGGGAGGAGGACCCGTGGGACGGCTTCGTCGGCTACCTGCGCGGCATGTGCGAGCTGATCGCCGCGGAGCGCGGCTACACCGACATCTACCGCACGCGGATCGGCGACACCCCGGTCATCGACGCCGCGCGGGAGCGGATGGGCGCGCTCAAGACGCGGATCATGGAACGGGCGAAAACGGCCGGCAGCCTGCGGGCCGACGTCGAGTCGGCCGACGTCATCCTGCTGCTCTGGGGCATCTCAGGGATCATCGACGCCACCCGGGAGGCGGCCCCGCAGGCCTGGCGCCGCCACCTCGCCCTCGCGCTGGACGCGCTGCGCCCCGCCGCGGCCACCCCGCTGCCGGTGCCCGCCCTCACCGCCGCGCAGATGCTCGCGGCCACGCCGCCCCGATGACGGTCCGGCAGTCCACCCGGCGTTCAGATCGATGCGATAGTACGGAATGTAGAGTGTCAGCCTCGGTCAGAACGAACTTGTAGGGGGAACGGAACATGCCGCGCAAAATCGCCGTTTTCGGTGCCGGGTACATCGGTCTGGTGACCGGGGCCTGTTTCGCTGACCTCGGGCACCAGGTGGTCGTGCGCGACATCGTGCCGGAGAAGGTCGCGGCGCTGAACGCCGGCGAGGTCCCGATCTACGAGCCCGGCCTGTCCGAGGTCATCGCGCGCAACGCGGAGCGGCTGCGTTTCACCCTCGACGCCGACGAGGCCGCGGCCGGAGCCGAAGCGGTGTTCGTGTGCGTGGACACGCCGCCCACGGCCTCCGGGGACGCGGACCTGTCCCGGGTCTGGGCCGTCGTCGAGGCGCTCAAGAACGCGGTCCACCTCAAGGCGCTGGTCGTCAAGTCCACGGTGCCGACCGGGACCGGCGTGAAGATCCGCGCCTACCTCGACGAGGCCGGCCTCGGCCACGTCGGCTACGCCTCCAACCCGGAGTTCACCGCGGAGGGCCGGGCGGTGGAGGACTTCCTGCGCCCGGACCGGATCGTCATCGGCGCCTTCGACGACGCCTCCGCCGCGCTGGTGGCCGAGATCCACGAAGGCATCGACGGCCCGGTCCTGCGGATGGACGTGCCCAGTGCGGAGACGGTGAAGCTCACCGCGAACGCCCTGCTGGCCACGAAGATCTCCTTCGCCAACGAGGTCGCCAACCTGTGCGAGGCCACCGGCGCGGACGTGGAGCGGGTGATGGCCGCGGTCGGCGCGGACCACCGGCTCGGCGCCCACTTCTTGAAGGCGGGACTCGGCTGGGGCGGCTCCTGCTTCCCGAAGGACAGCGTCGCGCTCAAGCAGTTGGCTGCCAACTCCGGCTACCCGTTCCAGCTGCTCAACGCCGTCATCGAGGTCAACGACCTGCAGCGGCGCCGCGCGGTCAACCGGCTGAAGGAGGAGCTCGGCGGCCTGTCCGGCAAGACCGTGGCGCTGCTGGGCCTGACCTTCAAGGCCCGCACCGACGACATGCGCGAGGCCCCCTCCACCGTGATCGCGGCCCGCTTGCTCGCCGAGGGCGCGACGGTCCGCTGCTGGGACCCGATGGCCCGCCTGCCCCGCCAGGAGCCGTGGATGCTGACCACCCGGCACGACACCCCCCTGGACGCCGTCACCGGCGCCGAAGCCGCGATGATCGTCACCGAGTGGCCCGAGCTGCGCGAGGTCCCGTGGGAGAAGGCCCGAGCCACGATGACCGGCTCGGTGCTGCTCGACGGCCGCAACGTCCTCGACCCCGAGGCCATGGCCGCGGCCGGATTCACCTACCTGTCCGTGGGCCGGGCCACCACAAGGCCCTGAAACGTGGTGCGCGCGGCCTGCATCCGGGCCACGCGCGCACGTTGGGACGGTGCTGCGCAGGGTACTGATGATCTGACAGATACCGTCGATCCCGATCAGGCGGGGTAACACGCCGCGGCGATGCGATTCCAGTGCGATCGCGGACCGGCTGCGGCGTGCGGATGCAACGCCGTGTGCGGAGGAGCTGCCGATGGCCGGTGAGTTCGGGGTGGGTGTCCCGTGGCCTGCGGGGCACGGAGCCATGGTCCGGCGCATGGCGGCGATCGCCGAGCAGGCCGTGGCGATCCGCGCTTGCGGCGTCCTCGGCACCCTTTCGAGTGAACTGGCGGTGCGACTGAGCGTGATGCTGCGCGCCTACTCGCAGTTCCACTACGAGGCCAAGGCGCTGGACCCGGGTCAGGATCCTGATCTAGATCTCCAGGGGTTGCTCGGGCGACTCGTCTGGGACCGGTAGGTATGACCTCGTTCGACAGCGAGCTGTTCAGCCGCCACGTCGTGCAGATCTTCGACCTCGATGACGGCATGCCGCTGGGGACCGGGTTCTTCGTCGGCGCCGGTTGGCTGCTCACGTGCGCGCACGTGGTCGACGCGCGCGAGCATGTGGGGATCGTCGCGCACCGATCGCTGGGCGGGGCCGGGGATCTGCGCGCGCATGTCGAGGCGCGCTCGGCGGCGCCGGGATGGCAGCGGAACTGGCCGTTTCCGGATCTCGCGCTGCTGCAGCTGGACCAGCCGTTCACGCACCCGTGCGTGCTGTTGAGCGACCAGCTGCCGGACGAGCGGCGGCCGGTGTACGCCTGGGGGCATACCCGCGAGGAGTTCGAGCAGGCCGGCGGGCCTCGGGGTTCTCAGGCCACGTTCACGTTCGAAGGGCTGCAGCAGGGCTTCCTCAAACTGAAGGCCGGGCAGGCGCAGCCGGGGCTTTCCGGCGCTCCGCTGGTGTGCCCTTCCCGCAAGGCCGTGGTCGGGGTGGTCGGGTGGTCGCGCGATCTCGAGAGCGACCTGGGGGCGCTGGCGACGCCGATCTCGGCTCTGCTGAACGAAGAACTGTGCGGCGACGCGCGGCTGGCGCAGTTCGGCGCGCATCTGTTCGCGAACTCCCGCGAGGCCGTGGGGCGGACGCTCGGCACTTGGCGGCGCCTCTTTCCGATCGACGCGGCCGAGAATCCGTTGCGGCGTATGGATGCGCAGTTCAAGAAGGAGGCCCGCTCCAGCCCGTCCGACCTGCTGCACACGGACTACGGCGTGGTGCCGTTCCTCTTCCGCGACGACGAGCTGCGGCGGATGCGGGACTGGTGCCGGGCCTCGGCCGCGATGTCCGTGGCGGTGGTGACCGGCGACGGCGGGGCCGGGAAGACGCGGTTCGCCCGGGAGCTGTGCCGAGAGATGGCGCGGGAGGGCTGGACGAGCGGACTGTGGCCGGACGAACAGGGGTCTGATGCGCCGCACCGGATCGGTGAGCTGATCCGCCTTCAGCAGCCGCGCTTGATCGTGGTCGACTACGTCGAGCGGATGCCCCAGGACCGCCTGCGTGCGGATCTCGACGAGATGCACGCGCACGCGACCGAACTCGCGCCGATCCGCGTGCTGCTGCTACACCGCACCAGCGACGCATCCGGCGACGGGCGCTCCGACCTGTTGATCAGTCTGAACCGCAACGCCTCCGGCCAGGTCCGCAACGTGCTGTCGGGCGCGGAGATCGTGGACGCCGCCACGACCGCCCTGACCGGATCGCAGCGGCAGCAGCTGTATCAGAGTGCGATGGAGAGTTTCACGGCAGCCTGGTATCAGGACCAGGAGACCCGTCGGCTACCGGATCTCGGCGCCGTGCCGGAGACGCTCGGTCTTGAGGGCGACCAGTTCTCGCTTCCGCTGATGATCCTGTTCGAGGCGATGGACAACGCGCTCCGACCGAGCGGATCGGACGAGCGGCCGGGAGTCGAGCGCATCCTCGAACATGAGCAGAGCTACTGGAACGCGACCGCGCCCGCTGGGCTCGAACCGGATGCGAGGCTGCGGTGCGTGGCGCTGGCCACCCTCGTCGGCGCTCGAACCGAGGAGGAAGCGCGCCGGCTGCTCGGCGTCGCGCTTGAACAGCATCCTGATTCCGCCTTCGTCGGCAGGGCACTGGCTTGGTTGGGTCAGCTCTATCCGAGGCCGCACGTGCTCAATCCGCTGCGCCCGGACCGCCTCGGCGAGTACTTGATCGTCACGGTCCTGACTTCGGCCTCGTCGACCGCGAGCGCGGAGACGGCGGCGGCCGACCTGCTCTGCGATCTGCTTGCCCTGCCCAGCGATCAGCAGGTGGCCACGTGCCTGGACACGCTGGTGCGCATCCTCCCCAACGAGCGGCGCTTCACCGCTTCCGTGTGCTCGGCACTCCTGACCAGCCACGCGCGATTGCTGCGCCGCGCCGCCCTGCAGGCTCAGGAGCCGGCGGCCGAGGCGGCGTCGATCTCGCGCATCTCGCACGGCCTGATCAGGCTGATGGCGGGGGAGCCGGGCGCGCGGCTGGCACGGGAGAACGCCCGTGAGCCGGACGACCACGCTCTTCCCGGCACGTTCACGCAGCTCGGTGACGAGGCCGCTGCCCTGGACCTCTACGACGAGGCCGAGCGCCTGTACCGGTGCGCGCTGCAGTTCCACGCGGTCACGCCCCGGCGGCAGGGCGCGCGCTCGTCGATGGCGGCCTCGGCCACTCAGGTGAAGCTCGCCGAACTCGCTCAGCGCAGAGCCCGCCTCGACGTGGCTGAGGTCTGCTATCAGGAGGCTGCCGATGCGGCGATGCGCGCCTTCGAGCGAGATACACAGGACCCTGCCGCACTCGACGCGCTGATCGAGGTCTACCACGCGCTCGAGTCGGTCCAACGGCAACTCGGGAAGCCACGTCTCGCCCAGGAAACCGTGGAGCGTGCCGTATCGGTGCGAGCCGCGTTCGGGATCGGTGCCGTCTCCGATCCCTCGATTCCACCCGTGCTCGAGCCTTGGCGCACGGAGACGCCGCAGCCTCTCACCGGCCGTCTGTGGACGGGACAGTCGTCTGACACCCAGCAGGGACGCGTCGGGCAGGTCGTCACCTTCCACTCGTTCCAGGGCGGCACCGGCCAGACCATGGCGATGGCCAACCTGGCTTGGATCCTCGCCGCGAACGGCAAGCGGGTGCTGATCGTCGACTTCGAGCTGGAGTCGCCCGGGCTGCACCGGTACTTCCCGCCCTCGCTCCTGGATCCGCAGGCGTTCGCCGCGTTGAGGGGCGTGGTCGACATGGTGCGCGAGTTCGAGGACGTGGCCGCGGAGACCCCGGATGAGAACCGCGGCCGCAACTGGTATCGCCGTTTCGCCCGGGTGCGGGACTACGCGCTCGCCATCCGCTGGCCCTTCCCGGGCGACGGCGCGCTGCACTACATGTCCTCGGGCCTGCAGAACCACAGCTACACCAACGCGGTCGCGACGCTCGACTGGGAGCGTTTCTACGAACGGCTGGGCGGCGGCGAGCTGTTCGACGCCTTCCGCGCGGACATGATCCAGAACTACGACTACGCCTTGATCGACAGTCGCAAAGGCCTCAGCGACATCGCCGACATCTGCACCCTGCACCTGCCCGACGTCGTGGTGGAGAGCTTCACGCTCAATCGCCGCGGTCTCGAAGGCGCGCTGCAGTTCGCCGGGGCGGTCTCCCGGTGGACCAACCATCCGATCCGGCTGTTGGCGGTGCCGATGCGGGTGGACGGAGGCGAGAGCGGCCGGGCGGACGCGCTGCGGGCGGCCGCCCGCAGCCGCTTCGCACAGCTCGATCTGGACGAACTGGCCGAGACCCAGTACTGGAGCCGGGTCGAGATTCCCTATGTGCCTTTCTACAACTATGAGGAGATCCTGGCCCCGTTCGTGGTCGCCGCCGACGACCGGACTTCACTGCTGAGCTCGTATGTCCGGCTCGCCGAGGTGCTGACGAAGGGTGAGGTGGCCGGCTTTCCGGAGATGCCGGAGGCCCTGCGCAGAGCGATGTTCGCCGAAGCCGTGCGGCTGCAGCCGAGCCGGCCGGAGCAGCTGGTCATCGCCTATGCGGCCGCGGACCGGCTGTGGGCCGAGTGGCTGGAGGCCCTCTACCTCCAGGCGGACTTCAATGCGCAGATATACGCGCTTTTCGGCGATCCTTCCGCGCTTCCGACGATCGAGCGGCACGCCAGGATCGTCGCCCTGATGTCGGAGGCGACCGCGCGGGATGCCGAGGCGATGGCGCAGCTTCGCGACTGGGCCGGCACCGGCAGGCTCTCCGTCGCGGCTTTGGCCGAGCTGCCGGCCGAGAGCCGGCTCGCCGTGCCGACCGCGGAGTTGCAAGGCGAGACCGATCCCGTTGCCACCACACGGATCCTGCTGGATCTGGCAGAGGTGTCGGACGCCGGGATCGCCAGGGTCCGGCCGCCGGCGAGCCGGCGCTTCCCATCCGCCCGACCGGCGATCTGGAACGTGGGCACCCGCAACGCCCTGTTCACCGGACGGGACGCGCTGATGCAGGCGCTGCGCCACCGGCTCGTCGGAGACTCGATGACGGTGGTCCTGCCGGCGCCGCTGCACGGCCGCGGCGGTGTCGGCACGACGGAGTTGGCCTGTGAGTACGCGCACCGCTTCAGCGCCGACTACGACCTCATTTGGTGGATCGATGCGGAGACCACGGAGTTCATCGACGAGTCGATGGCCGAGGCCGCCCGCCGGATGCGGCTGCCGGGCGTCGGCGAGTCCTGCACCGAGGACGCGGCGGCGCTGCGTGACGCGCTGCGGCGCGGCGAGGGCGGGCGCTGGCTGTTGATCTACGACAACGCCGTGGATCCGAGCCGGCTCGAGCCGTTCCTCACCGCCGGCACGTCCGGGCATGTGCTGATCATCTCGCGCGACCCGGCCTGGGCGGAGCGAGCCGTTCCGCTCTACATCGACGCATTCACAGAGCCGGAGAGCCTCGAGTATCTGAGTCGGATCGCGCTGGGCCTTGAGCATCAGGATGCTGTTCGGTCGGCCGACCTCGCGGGCCACCTGCCACTGGCGCTGGAGAGTGTGGCTGCTGCGCTTGCCCTCAGTGGCCAAACCGCCTCGCAGTACCTTGATCTCTTGGAGGCTGCCGCGGCGGGGGACGGTCTGGTCTCGCTTGCGGCGACGTGGAGCGCTGTGATGGAGGGCTTGGAACGGCGGCAGCCGTCGGGAGCAAGGCTGCTTGAGCTGTGCGCCTTCATGAACCCGGACGCCATCTCCCTGTCCGGCCTGATCTGCTCGGCCGCGATGCTCGAGGCCCTGCGCGAGCACGACCCGTCCCTCGTCGACTTGGAAATGCTCGGCGCGGTGGTCGCGGAACTGGTGCGATTCTCCTTACTGCAGCAGGATCAAGCCACCGGGGACCTGCGCATGCACCGGTTGGTCCAGGCGATCATCAGGGATCGTATGTCGTCGGATCGGGTGGAGGAGGCCCGCCACGTCGTGCATCGCATGCTTGCTTCCGCGCGGCCCGAGCCCAGTGACGGTGGTCCGGACGACCCGGACAACTGGCCGTACTACGCGCGGCTGTGGCCTCACCTGGCGCCGTCCGACGCGGTTGACTGCGACGAGATCGCCGTGCGGCAGTTGCTCATCGAGCGGGTGCATTACCTGTGGATCCGCGGCGATTATCGCAATGCCCTGCAAACCGGCTGCGGCCTCGAAGAGCGTTGGCTGCGGCGGATCGACGAGTTCGGCGGAAGACGGACGGCTGCGGGAGCGGCGCTCTACCGGCAGTGGCTGGTGCTTCGAAGCCTGCACGCATCTGTGCTGCGATCCGAAGGTTCCTTCCACGAGGCGTACGAGATCGACCTTGAGGTGATCGCGGAACAGGAGCGGCTGAATACCGAGGAGCACCCCGATGCGTTGGCCGGCCGCCGTTCGCTGGGCAGCGATCTTCGAGGGCTCAATCGGTTCAAAGAGGCCCTGGAGAACGACACGGAGAGCTATGCGCGGCACCGCCGCGTCTACTCCGAGGATGACCCGCGGTTACTGGGCGCAGCGAGTGATCTCGCCGTGGACTACCGGCTGCTCGGCGACTGCTACAAGGCCGCAGACCTAGACCAGAGCACGTGCACGCGGATGGCGTCGGTGCTCCGTCCGATGCATCCGCGCACCCGCTACGCGGTCCAGAACCTGGCACGCGACCTGCGCGACGCGGGCCAGTACGTACAGTCCGTCGACCTCCTGCGCCGGAGCCTGGGGCATTACCGGCACGAGCTGGGGGAGTACAGCCCGGAAGCGCTGCGTACGGCGATCAGCCTGGCCGCTTCGCTGCTGAAGGCCGGCGAGCTGAACGAAGCGCTGACCCTCGCCCGGGACACCTTTACCTGCTACCGCACGAAGATCGTGGCTCCGATCTCTGATCTGCAGTCCGCCGCGCTGGTCTACGCGGTGGCGCGGTCGGCGTCGGGGCGTGACGAAGCCGCGCTGCGGTTGAGCGAAGCCGTGCTCGAGGTATACGAGCAGCAGCTCGGGCCACAGCACCCTTACACGCTGTGTTGCCTGAACGACATCTCCGCCTATCTGCGCAAGCTCGACTACCTGGACGAGGCGCTACGCACGTCTCGGCGCGCCCATTCGGGATTCCACACCCTGCTCGGCAGTGAGCACCCGTACACGCTCGTGGCCGCGGCGAACCTCGCCGTCATCCTGGCCGACACGGGAGAACACGCCCGGGCGGCCGAGTTGGGGCACGACGCGGCGCGCAAGCTGGCGGAGGTCCTGCGCCCTGAACACCCGGACGTGCTCGCCATCGAGTCGAACCTGTCGATCAGCCTGCAGTCCCTCGGTTCGGAGGCAGAGGCCTTGCAACTGCGCGCACGGGTCGTCGAGGAGATGGAGACGGTTCTGGGTCCGACGCATCACCGCACGAACGCGGCCCGGGCGGGCGAGCGGCTGGACTGGAGCCTGGAGCCGCAACCGATCTGACCCTGCTCGCTCTCAGGCTGTGCGGTCGATCTCCGCGTGCAGCAACGGGAAGGCGAACGCCTCGCCGCGGGCGTAACGGCCGATCTCGGCGACCGCCGAGGCCCCCAGGCGGCGCAGCTCGGTGCCGATCGAGCCCGCGATGTGCGGAGTGAGCACGACGTTGGGCAGGGTGAACAGTGGCGAGTCGGCGGGCAAGACGTCCGGCTCGGTCACGTCGAGCACGGCGTTGATTCGTCCGGTGCCCAGCTCGTCGAGGAGTGCCGCCGTGTTCACCAGGGATCCGCGTGCGGTGTTGATCAGGGTCGTGCCATCGCGCATCAGAGCTAGCTGATCCCGGTTGATCAGGTCACGGGTGCTCGGCAGTTCCGGCGCGTGCACGGTGACGATGTCGCTGCCGGCGCACAGTTCATCGAGGTCAACCCGGGCCACGCCGAGATCGCCGGCGTCCTCAGCTGTGAGATAGGGGTCATAAACAAGAACTCGTATGTCGTGCGGCGCGAGCAGGCGGATGAGCTCCCGGCCGGTCCGCGAGGCGCCGACTATCCCCACAGTCCGGCCGTAATTGCCGGCGTCGGGGTACTCCAGCTGCCAGAAGTACGAGCGACGCTCGGTCCGGTAGCGTTCGCGAATCTCCAGCGCCTGCTTGCCGATGAGCAGGATCATCGCGAGCGTGTACTCGGCCACCGGCCGCGCGTTGGCTGCGGCCGCCGTGGAGACGGCGATGCCGCGCTCCCAGCAAGCGGGAGTGACGATGCCCCGCACCGACCCGGCCGCATGCACGACCGCCCGCAGCCGCGGAGCCGCCGCAAGCACCGCCTCGTCGATACACGGAGCGCCCCAACCAGTCAGCAATACCTCGGCCTCGTTGAGCAGCGTGGCCGCAACAGGCGCGGCGGCGTCGGACACGATGACCGGTGCGACATCGGCCGTTTCGGAGAGCCTTGCGCGCAGCGCCGGATCGAACAACTGCGGCTCGAGATCAGGGCGCATGGCGAGCACGACGCGTGGCCGCTCAAGGCGTGCAACGGATGTCACAGCAAGAACTCCTAGCGGGTCCGGGCGGCGGATCAAGCGTCTTCGGCACGCGCGGTGCGGTCAAGGCGAGACAAACAAGCGAAACCATTCCCAGCCGATCGAAAGCAATAAGACACGCGCGCTGCCCAATTTGCGACGCTTCGCACTGGAGCGCATGCGACCGTTGCCCGCTGAATCGAGGCAGGCCTTGCGGATCGACCCTCCCAAGACGCACAGTGCTGTTCATTCGTAAACGGTCCCAAGCCGAATCGAAACCCGAGGGGTGGCCGTGTTCTCTCCGGACCGCCGGGAACTGCTGCTCGCACACCTGCGCGAGCACGGCACGTCCCGGATCAGCGACTTGGTTTCGGTGCTGGGCGCATCCGACGTGACCGTGCGACGGGACGTGGACAACCTCGAACGCGAGGGTCTGGCCCGGCGCTTCCACGGCGGCGTCGCCCTGATCGATCCGGACGCCGAGCGACGAGCCGACCGGCAGCGCGAGCTCAAGATCGGCGTCGTGCTGCCCGCCGGGCCCTACTTTCGATCGGTGCTCGCCGGAGCACGCGAGGCCGCGGACGACGCCGGCGCGCACCTCATGCTCGCCCTCTCCCACTACGACGGTGACGAAGATCTGCGCTCGATCCGCCGCCACCTGGACAATGGCGCGCACGGACTGCTGCTGGCGCCGGCGCCGGAGGGCTCCTCCCGGCACACCCAGTTGGAGAAAGAGCTGCGCAAGCTGCGAGTCCCGGTGGTGCTGGTCGAGCGGCAACTCGCCGGCGAGCGACTCGTCGACGTGTTCGACCATGTCGTGACCGACCACGACGCCGGAGCCCGCGGTGCCGTCGAACACCTCGCCCGACTCGGTCATCGCCGAATAGCGTTGCTGGTCAAGGATCTAGGCCCGACAGCCCCGTTGCTACGAGCCGGCTACGCGCGGGCCGTGACGGCACTTAATCTGGCTACTGATATGCCAGTGCTGGTCGTGCCGCACGCACCTGGACCGGACGGGGAACTCGACCGCGCCTTGGCGCAGGCAGCCGATACTCTCGCAGCGCACCGGGTGACGGCGGTGCTCGCGCACGGGGACGAGGAAGCTCTCGCGCTGCAGAACCTGTTGCTGCATCGGGGCGTTCGCATTCCAGGCCAGCTCGCGATGGTCTCGTACGACGACGAGATCGCCTCGGTCGCGAGCATCCCGATGTCCGCGATCGCCCCGCCCAAGCAGGCGCTCGGCCAGATCGGCCTGGAACGGCTGATCGACCGCATCCGCAACGGCCCGGCCACTCCCGTGCACCACCTCACGCTCCTGCCGACGCTGGTCGTGCGCGAGACGTGCGGGGGAGCAGCGCGCATCCCCCGCGCCGCGCGAGCCGCGTGACCGAAAGCCGCACCGCCCGACGAAGCGAAGTTCGATCGCACCCACGGGAGTATCTGATGGACCATTCCGACCTCGCCCCGTACACCGGCTGGACCCGCGCCGACTGGACCGGTCTCGCCGACCGCCTGCTCGACGCCGTCACCCCGTACGCATCGCCGTCGTTCGCGCGTTATCAGCTCCCTGGCACCCACACCTCGCACAGCGGCAACGATTCCGACGCGTTGGAGGGATACGCGCGCACCTTCCTGCTCGCCGCGTTCCGCATCGCCGGAGAGCGCGGCGAGGGGCCCGTCGCCACGAAGCTGCTGGAGCGCTACGCCGCGGGGATCGCAGCAGGCACCGATCCGGCCGGCTCCGAGGCGTGGCTGCCCATCGTGCCGGGCCGTGCCACGCAACCCATGGTCGAGGCCGCGTCGATCGCCCTCGGCCTGCACGAAACCCGCGCGTGGCTGTGGGAGAAGCTGGCGCCGGACGTCCAAGAGCGGGTGACACGGTGGCTCGGCGGCTTCATCGGCAACCACACGTGGCCGAACAACTGGATGCTGTTCCAGACGATCTCCGAGGAGTTCCTCGCCTCGGTCGGCGCCGATCACCGAGACGATGAGATCGTGCGCGGCCTCGACGCGCTCGAAGGCTGGTACGTCGGTGACGGCTGGTACACCGACGGGCGTACCAGCGAATTCGACTACTACAACGCCTGGGCTCTGCACCTGTATCCGTTGATGTGGACGAGAATCGCTGATGGAGGCGCTCGCGGCGCTCGTGCTGTCGAAGCACGCGAGGTCTACCGGTCCCGGCTGCGCCGCTTCCTCGAGGACTACCCGAAGTTCATCGGCGGCGATGGAGCTCCGATGCACCAAGGCCGATCCCTGACCTACCGCTTCGGCGCGGCGGCCCCGCTGTGGGTCGGCGAGCTGTTCGACTGCACTCCGCTGAGCCCGGGAGAGACACGGCGTGCCGCTAGCGGAATTGCCAAGCACTTCATCGACCGTGGCGCCGTGAACGCCCAAGGCCTGCTCTCGCTGGGCTGGTACGGCGAGCACCTGCCGACGGTGCAGCCGTATTCGGGCCCTGCATCGCCTTATTGGGCGAGCAAGGCGTTCCTCGGCCTGCTGTTGCCGTCGGACCACCGGGTCTGGACCGCGGTCGAAGAACCCCTGCCGGTCGAGCGGGCCGACTTCGTCACCGTGTTGAACGGCCCGAACTGGATCCTCCAGGGCACGCAGAACGACGGCATCGTGCGTCTGCACAACCACGGATCAGACCACGTCGATCGAAGCTCGGGACACGAGCAGGACGATCCGTTCTACTCGAAGCTCGCGTACAGCACCGCCACCGCCCCCGACACCGCAGAGGAGTCGTGGGTGTGCCGGGTCGACAGCCACATCGCCTTGATTTCGCCGGACGATACGCCGTCGCGCCGAGGAGCCTTCACCCGGCTCGGTGCGAGCGCGGACGGCGATGCCGCATGGGCCGGTTCCGTCCACATCCCGCACGTGACGCGCGCCGATGGCGAGGCGCAGCCGATCGAGGGCGCACAGATCGAGAGCTGGACCATCGCGTGGCGTTGCTGGGACCTGCGGATCCACGCCGTCGACGCCACGGAGGGCTGGGGCGTGCGCGAAGGCGGCTACGCCGTCGCCGGCCATGAGCCGCTGGCGATACACGACGATGCGGTGAGCCGCCCGAGCGACGGCCTGACGTCCTCGCTCACCGGAATCCTCGGCTGGACACGGCAAAGCGTGCACGAGGCGGCCGAAGCCAACGCGTACGGTTCGCACTCCGCAGCCCCCGCTCTGCATGCCGCGCACCCCGGTGGCCGCGCCTGGTACGCCTCGCTCGCCTCCCTCACCCGCCCCGCCGAGGCCGGCGCGACCGACGCCGCTGCCTCCATACAGATCCAAGCCGACGGATCGATCATCGCGACGTTCCCCGACGGCCATCGCGTCGCCCTGCGACCGGCGGGGGAGTAGAGTGCCCCAGCCCAAGGCATTTGCCTGGTCACAGCTTGAATCGGGGGTCGGTTGATGAACAGCGGGGATCCGCAGGACGGCGGTCCGCAGGACGCCGTACCGGCGAGGTGGGGTCAACCGCAGCAGCCTTATCCGCAGCAGCCCAGCCGTCGCTCGCCGAAGACCGTCTTGATCACTGTGGTGACCTTCGCTGTCATCGGGGGTCTCGCCCTCGGCGCTTTCTTCCTGGGCCAGCTGGTGAGGCACGATCCGCACCCTTCAGCGGTCGGCCGGGCGGCGCTCCCCCCGGTTTCCGCCAGCAGAGCGCCAGCTCCCTGCGTCGCCGCGGCCAGTATCACCGCCGAGCCGACCGGCTACGAGGCATGTGGCACGGCAGCCCGGAACGTCGGCATACCCGACTACGACGCGGCGGCGGCGAAGAGGGCCTACACGATCACCATCAAAACCAATCGCGGGGATATCGAGTTCACGGCTGACGGCAAGGCCGCGCCGTACACCGTCTACTCCTTCGTCTACCTGGTGAACAAGCAATACTTCACCACCACGCCCTGCCACCGCCTGACGACCGCCGGGATCTACGTGCTGCAGTGCGGCGACCCGAGCGGAACCGGATCGGGTGGTCCGGGCTACCAGTTCCAGGACGAGAACCTGGCCTCCCTCGGCACTCCGGACGCAACCGGCGCGGTTACGTACAAGGCCGGCACGGTGGCGATGGCGAACGCCGGCCCGGGCACCAACGGCAGCCAGTTCTTCCTTGTTTATAAGGACTCGCCGATCCCGCCCGCCTACACCCCCTTCGGAACGATCACCGAGGGCCTGGACGTCCTTCAACAGATCGCTCAAGCCGGCACCGACGACTCCAACTCCGCCGGTGACGGTGTTCCGAAGGAGTCGGTGCAGATCGAGTCGGTGACGGTGCGCTAGCCCAGGGCGGCGGGTCCACCGATCGAGACGTGATCGTCCGTTCCCCGAGACGGCTGTTAGGCTCCGAAAGCGCCTCGGCGAACGAACGGACGATCGGAGACCCGCCATGCCCAAGACCGTCATCCACGTGTTCCACGACGACGATGACTCGCTCGCCACCGGGACGCGGGTCGCTCAGCGCATCCACGAGGTCGCTGCGGAGAACGGCGTCACCGTCGAGGTCTTCTGCTTCGGCCCTGCGCAGCGCCGCCTGGCCGGCGCGAGCGGCGGCGAGGCCGTCGCGACCTTCAACCGGCAGATCGACGAGCTCATCGCCCGGGGCGTCGTAGTCGGGGCCTGCGTCAACGCCGCGCGCGCCGACGGCACCGAGGGCGCGCTTCTTCAGCGTGGCCTCGGTCTGCACGTCGCGCGCGACGAGTTCCTGCGGTTCACCCTCGAGCAGGCCACTGTCATCACGTTCTAGCGGCCGCGGCACGACGGGTGGCGGCCGGCTTCGCCAGACATGAGACAGTTAGGTTAGGCTAACCTAATCTCCATAGCGCAGACCCCTCGTCTCCTGTCCGCGCAGCCCGGGACCCTCCACCTCACCGTGCTCCGCGGCGAGCCGGCCTCCCCCTCGATGCGAAGGGTCACCGTGGGCGGCCGCTCGCTCACGGACTTGGCGTACCTGGGCTACGACCACTGGTTCCGGCTCTTCATGCGCCCGGCCATGTGACCGGCCGAGTGATCCAGGAAGTGCCGACCAAGCCGGACTGCAGTGATCTCGAAGCACCCGAGGGCGTCTACGTGGACTGGGTGATCCGCGACAACCCGAGACGGTGCCCGGCCGGGCCGCCCTCGCCGAACTACGTGCCCTGACCGGCGTGGACCCGCGCGGCTACGCCTTCGCCGCCGGCGAGTCCACCCTGGCCACGGGAAAGGAGTAGCGGCGCGATCTGCCTGGTCAGCCGCCGAGCGCCCGGACCATGTTCATGATCGCGGTGATCTGCACGCCCGCCTTCGTCGGATAGGCGGCGTCCCCGGCGCCGAGGTAGCCCCACCAGTCCCAACAGCCGAGCGGGTTGATCAAAGCGGTCGCTTCGGCCTGCGGGTACAGCACGATCATGGAATTCGTGTCGGCGTAGTTGTCCAGGTACGAGTCCTTCACGAAGCTCTGACCGATGCTGCCGGCGCTCATCTCGCACCCGTGCAGCGCGACCATCAACCGGCAGGTGGCTCCCGACGCGCACGACTGCGGGACGTACGCGTACCCGGTCGGGCCCATGCTGATCGCCGCCGCGCTGCCGCCCGGCACGTAAGAGTTCTGGTTGAACGACAGCAGCGTGCCCGTCGTCGTGGCCTGAGGGGCGTTGACGGAACCGAGCAGCTGCTTGAGGAAAGCGCCCTCGGGGTCGGTCCCGCAGTCGTTCAGGTACGGGGATTGCGACGCCGAGCAGGCGCCCGGGCCCAGAGGGCTGATCCACCCGTGCCCGGCCGCGGTCGAGTGGTCGTAGGTGACGGATGCGCCGAAGTGCTGGAGGAAGGAGACGTCGTCCTGGTCGAGGGCGCCGGCGACGACGGTGTCGTCGGTGCCGTGGTAGACCCAGTCGCGCTGTCCGGCGAGATCGGCCGTCGGGTCGATCAGCCCCTCGGCGGCGAAGGTGGCCGCGTTCGCCTCATCCGTGCTGAGGTAGGCCGGATAAAGCGATTCCGCGCACCCGTAAACTGCTTGATAGGTATTGTCGAGCGCGCAGTCGTACTGCGAGGCGGCGAAGATCGCGGCGCCCTTGAAAGTCCCGGAGTACGCCACCGCGAGCTGGTTGGCCATGTTGCCGCCGGACGAGACCCCGGAGACGTAGTCGGCGCTGACGGCGTACGACGGCAGCGAGCCGGCGGCCTGCGCGGGAGAGGCCGCGGCGGCGATGGCGGCGCCCTGGGCGGCGAGGACGACGGACAGCCATGTCAGGGCACGACGTCGTCGGAGCGGGGGAACACTGGCCATAAGGGATCACCTTTGATCGCGACCGGTTCGGCCGCGCGACGTGGCGGCCCAAGCGAGCATCCGGCGTGCAAGCGGCCCCGGACACGTCGGTGGGCCACAACCGGCGTATGCGCCCGCTGTGACCCACCCACATACCGCCGGTCGGCGGCCTCTCAGCGGCTCTCTCAGTCGATCTCGACCAACGCCAGGTTCCACCGGTCGCCGGTGGGCGCGGTGTCGTTGACCGTGACTGCTGTGCCCGCCGATGGAATCGGCGCGGTGACGTACTGGACCCAGTACGTGTCGCCCTTGCCATCAGTGGACTGGGTCAGCAGCGTCTGGTTCGGCCCGACGATGCGCGGGCTCGAGGCCGTCCAGTCGTTGCCCACCGCGAAGACCCACCCGTCGGCGCCCGAGGTGGTCAGGCTCGCCGTGGACGCGCCCTTCGCCGCCGAGGCGCCCGCGGTCTGGCCGGTGCCGGTCGCGCTGCCGAACGCGACGACCGTCAGGGACAGGCCGTAGCCGGTCGTGGTCAGGGTCGCGGCGATCGCAGGGTTCGACAACGTTGAGCTCGCACGGGCCGTCCAGATCTCCGCGGTCCCGTACTGGCCGTTCGTCCGCTTGGCGAGGGTCCAGGTCAGGCCGCCGCCGGAGACCTTCGCCTTCTGCGACGCGCCGGACGGCCCGTCCCCGGAGACGAAGGCGACGATCAGGTCGCCGGAACCGGCGGTCGTCAGATGCGCGGTGGCCGTCGTCGTTCCGGACGCGGTCGCCTGCTGATCGATCGTCGGCCCGCTCGACGCGGCGACGGTGATCGTCGTGGACGGGCCGACCGCGGCGTTGCCCCCGCCGTTGTCCGCCTTGACGGTGAACGTCGCGGCACCCGGCGCGGTCGGTGTGCCGGAGAGCAGCCCGGTGGCCGCGTTGAGCGCGAGACCAGCCGGGAGCGAACCGGACGCGACCGAGAAGGTCGGCGCCGGAACCCCCGTGGCCGCGTAGGTGTAGCTGTACGGCTGGCCGACCGTGGCGGTCGCCGGCGGAGTGTCCGCCGTGAACGCCGGGGCGGTCTGTTGGAAGGTGAACTCGTCCGCGGACGTCGTCGGGCTGACCCCGGCCGGCGTCATGACCTGGACATCGACAGTGCCCTGGGTCTCTTCCGGCGTGGTCGCCCGGAGCTGCGTGTCGGACACGACGGTGAACGAGGCCGCGGAGACGGCGCCGAACGAGACCGCGCTCGCGCCGGTGAACCCGCTGCCGTTGATCGTGACCGTGGTGCCGCCGCCGGCCGGTCCGCTGCCGGTGCTCAGCCCGGAGATCGCGGGCGCGGAGCCGTAGTAGTACTGGTCGGCGCTCGACGTCGCGCTCACGGCCGGGCCGTTGCCGACCGTGACGTCGACCGAGCCGGAACCGGGCGGGGCGATGGCGGTCAGTTGCTCCGGCGAGAGGAAGGTCACCGAGGTTGCCGCCGCCGAGCCGAAGGACACGGAGCTTTCCGGGGTGAATCCGGTGCCGATGATCGAGACCGCGGTCCCGCCCGCCGCCGGGCCGCTGGCCGCGCCCAGCTGCGTCACGGTCGGGGTCGGCGCCGGCGCTTCACCGCTGCAGGCGAGGGTGATGGTCAGGCCGAGCTGCGGCGGCGGCACCGGGTACGGGCCGATCGTGGCCGAGGTCTTACCTGTGTCCTGCGCGTCGGTGCAACCCGGTGCGTCGGCCTGGACCTCGTACCAGCCCGAGAAGACGTCCCAGTGGAACGTGCCGTCGGCCCCGGTGGTCTCCGGGTCCACGGCCGGCCGGATGCCCAGCGCGCTCGGGTCCATCGCGGTGAACGGCCCGGAGGCGGTGTCGGCGCGCAGGATGGTGACTGTGGCGCCGTGGACCGGGTTGCCATGGGTGTCCAGCACCGTGCCGGACGGGTCGATGTAGGCGTTGTCCGGCTGCGGGGCGTCGGGACAGAAGATGTCGAAGGCGATCGTCGCCGCGGCCGTGACGGCCTGCTTCGCCATCCAGTTGGCCGCGAAGCTGGTGGCCACGTCGAGCGCGATCTGAGCGGCCGGGGTGGCCAGTGCGGCCTCCATCGCCGGGATCAGCGGCGCGAGTACCAGCGAGTCCGCCATGAGCGCGGGGATCGCGATGTCGGCACCGGCGGCCAGCGCGGCGCCGAAGGCGCGGATCGGACCTTGCAGCGCGGCGAGCGCAGCGTTGATGGTGGCCTGCTTCCCGGTCGCGCAACTCGGGTGCAGGAACGCCTGCGCCGCGGCGGAGATCGCCTGCATGTAGCTGACGACGTTGGTCCCGGGGTAGTTGAACGAGGGGACCTGCTCGAGATACCTGTCGATGAAGTCCATGACCTGGGTGAACGTGATGGCGGTGTCCATCGGCTGCACCGCCTGGCTGTGCCCGCTCGCGCCGTCGGTGAGGGTCTTCGCCGCGGCCGCCTCCGGCCGTGCGCTCGCCGCCTTGCCGTGCCCGGTGTCCGCGGCGCCACCCGTATAAGAGAACTGGTCCGCCGCCACCGTGGGCGTGGTCGCACCGTAATAAGTCTGAATGCTGATATCCACGGTGCCGGAACCCGGCGGGCTCACCGCCTCGATCTCGTTGTCCGACACCGTGGTGAACGGCACGCCGACGTCGCCGAACTCGACCGTGGACGCCGCGGACAACCCGGTTCCGGCAATCAACACCGCGGTGCCACCGGCGTTCGGCCCGGTCGACGGGCCGACCGAGGAGATGTCCGAGTACGAGTACTGACCCGCGTTGATGGCGTTGCCGCCGGCCGTGACCTCGATCTGCGCGGTTCCGGTTCCGGCCGGGACGGTGGCCTGGAGGTCACCGTCGTCGAGCACGGTGAACGCGGTGGCCGGCGTGGCGCCGAAGTCGACCGCGGTGGCGCCGGTGAAGCCGCTACCCGTGATCAGGACGCTGCTACCGACCGCGCCCGAGGCGGGCTGCACTGTGCCGCGCGGCAGGCAGGTCGTGGAGCTGTCGATCTCCGCCGGGCCGTGCACCGGGGCCAGGGCCGGGATGGTGCCGGCATAGTCGCCGGAGCCGTAAGACGTCTCCGTCAGCGGAGTGAAGCTGGCCTGGTAGTCACCGGTGTCGTTGTTCAGACCGACGACGCTCACCACGCCGAGCCCGCCCTCGCATCCGCTGACCGACGTGTCGGAGGGGTTGCCCCAGTACAGCGTCGGGGTGTCGGTTCCGCCGACGGTCAGGCCGCCGGAGAGCGAGGCGACACCGGACAGCGCGAGGGTCTCGCCCTGGATTCCCGCCGCCGGCACCGTGATGGCGTTCGTCGAGACCGACCCCTCGCCGCTCTCAGCGGGCGGATAAGCCGTGAGCACGACCGAGCTGGCGACCACCGCCTTCACGCTGAAGCCGCCGTCCGCGCCGGAGGTCGCCTGCTGGCACTCGGTCGCGTCGGCCGAACAGGCTTGGACGAGGCTGCCGGGAGCCGGAGTCGCCCCGTCCGGCCCCACGATGCGGCCGGAGACGGTCGTCCCCGGCTTGATCGTGACCGTGAACGGCCCCGCGGTCGAGCTGCCGCTGGGGTTGGTCGCCGTGACGCTGTAGGTGAAACTGCTGATGCCGTCCGGGACCGTGCCGGTCACCCTGCCGGACCCGGCGTCGATGCTCAGCCAGCTCGGCGCGTCGGCGGACAGCGTGAAAGTCGGTGCCGGGACGCCGTTGTCGGTGAAGCCGTACGTGTACTGCCAGCCCGAGGCGGTGACCGTCGGCGGGTTGGCGATCACGAAGTTCGGCACGTCCTGGGTGACCAGCACGGCGCCGCCCGCGGAGATCGAGGCGGCCTTGGCGCCGTCGGCCAGCTGAATGGCCACCGGAGAGCTCGAGTCCTGATCCGTCCCGTTGCCGAGCGAGAAGCCGTAGCCGTTGTAACCCCAGTCGTAGACGACGCCGTCCTGCCCGATCACGTAGCCGTTCGCTCCGCCGCCGGCGTCGACCGAGGCGGCGAGGACCCCGCCGGGCAGCGTGATCGCCTTCGGGCTCAGCTGCACCTCGGAGGTCGGGCCGCCGTCGCCGAGCTGCCCGTACTCGTCCGAGCCCCAGGTGTAGACGCGCCCGTCCACGCCGAGCGCCATCGCGAACTCGGTCCCGGCCGCGGCGGCTGCCGCGTGCACGCCGTCCGGCAGGCTGATCTGCGTCGGCGACAGGTGCGGGTCGGTAGTGCCGTCGCCCAGCTGGCCGTCGTAGTTGTAGGTGCCCCAGCTGAACAGCTTCCCGTCGGTGCCGACGGCGAGCCCGAGCCCGTCGTCGAGCGAGACCTGCGCGACCGGATCGCCGCCCGGCATGGTCGCCTGCACCGGGCTGTGGTGCTCGGTGGTGGTGCCGTCGCCGAGCTCGGCGTTCTCGTTCATGCCCCAGGTGAACAGCTTCCCGTCGGTGCCGACGGCGGCCACGCTGTAGCCGGACGCGTCCACCGACGCGGCCTTGTCGCCGCCGGGCAGCGTCACCTGCACGGGCACGCCGCTGTTCGTCTGCGTGCCGTTGCCCAGCTCGCCGAACTCGCTGTCGCCCCAGGTCCACACCCGGCCGGCCGAGTCCACTGCGACGGCGCTCTCCGAACCGGCCGCGATCCCGACCGGCACGGCGCCGTCCGGCAGCGAGATCGGCTCGGGCTGCTCGACCGAATCCGCCTCGATGTAGCCGTTGCCCAGCTCGCCGAACTGGTTGTCACCCCAGCTGTAGATCTGCTGATCGGAGCCGATCGCGTAGCTCGCCGACCCACCGGCCGCGACCTGGACCGCGCTGACACCGGGAGCCAGCGTGATCTGCTCCGGCGTCTGCGCGTTGTTCGTGGTGCCGTCGCCGAGTTCGCCGTCGTAGTTGGCGCCCCACACCGTCAGCGGGGTCGTCGCCGTGTCCGCGGCGGCCGTGGTCGCGGCCGCCGCCGTCAGTCCGCAGGCGCCGAGCGCCAGCGCGGCCAGCACGGCCGGAATACGGGCTCTGCGATGTTTCGGGGCATAGCGAAGGAACGCACTCATACCAGTCTCCCCACCAGTAAGCGCACTCATTGGGCCCGGCGGGACACCGACAGCGGGTCACCGGGCCGCCACCGAAAGAGACTGTAACAGTCGTCGTCTACTCCGGATAGACACCGCTCTTCGGCTGCGTCCGATGTTGTCGGTGGGGCCGCCTAGACTCGCGATCAACTCGATCCGAGCGGGGAGGCCACAGGCTGCTGATGAAGCGGGTCGGCGACGACCCGGCGAACTACGGCGGAGTCCTGCTGCCCTTCGCCCACACCGAGGTCGCCGGGCTGATGGCCGGTTGGCTCACGCAGCCCAAGAAGGCTCTCCCGCACGCCCTGGCCTGGCTCACCAGGCACCCCGATCTGGCCGCACGCGCGCTGATTCCCGACGCGCTCGGAAAGTCCGGCCCGGCCAGGCGTTCCGCGGAACGGGCACTGCGCACGCTGGCCGACGCGGGCTTCGAGGCCGATGTCCGCGCGGCCGCGGCCACCTACGGCCCGCAGGCGGAGAGCGCGGTCGCCGATCTCGTCGCGGAGGTCGTCGAGCCGGTGATTCCGAAGGTCATGCCGACGCTGCCGCTGTGGACGGATCCGAGCCTGCTGCCGCAGGTGCGGCTCGCCGGCGGCGCCACCGCGCTGCCCGCCGAAGCGGTGCGGAACCTGTGCCTGATGCTCGCGATCTCCAAGCCGCAGCGGTGGCTGCCTGCCTTCGAGGAGGTACGCACCGCCCTCGACGCCGCGTCCCTCACCGAGTTCGCCTGGGCTTTGTTCGAAGGCTGGCGGACCGCCGGGATGCCCGCCGCGGACGCCTGGGCGCTCGACGCCCTCGGACAGCTCGGAGACGACGCGGTCGCGATGCGGCTGGCTCCGCTGATCCGGCTCTGGCCGGGTGAGAGCGCGCACCATCGGGCCGTGCAGGGCCTCGACGTCCTCGCCGAGATCGGCGGGAACACGGCGCTGACCCAGCTGTACGGCATATCGCAGAGGGTGAAGTTCAAGGCGCTGAGAGAGCGGGCCGTCGAGAAGATCCGAGCCGTCGCGGACGCCCTCGGCCTGTCGGCCGAGCAGCTCGCCGACCGCGTCGTCCCCGATCTCGGTCTGGACCGGGAAGGCGTCCTCGAGCTCGACTTCGGCCAGCGCACCTTCAGCGTCAAGCTCGACGAGCAGCTCAAGCCCGTAGTCACCGACCAGGCCGGCAAGCGGCTCAAAGACCTCCCGACGCCCGGGGCCGCCGACGATCCGAAGCGGGCCGCCGAAGCCCGAGCGAAGTACACGGAGTTCAAGAAGGCGGCCCGCACGCTGGCCGCTGACCAGATCCGCCGCCTGGAGCGGTCGATGGTCCTCGGGCGCCGCTGGTCGGTGGAAGAGTTCCAGCAGTACGTCGTGGCCCACCCCGTCGTCTTCCGCGTCGCGCGCACGCTGCTCTGGGGCACCTACACCGAAGGCGGCGAGCTGCGGACCGCCTTCCGAATAGCCGAGGACCGCACCCTCGCCGACGCCGCCGATGAAACGTACACGCTCGACCCGGCCGCGTCGGTCGGCCTGGTGTACCCGCTCGATCTCGGCGACGAGGCGACGGCCTGGCCGGAACTGTTCGCCGACTACATGCTCATCCAGCCGTTCCAGCAACTCGGACGCGCTGTCTTCCGGCTCACGGAGGAGGAGAAGCAGTCCACGGTCTTGGAGCGCTTCGACGACCTCACCGTCGCCGCGGGCAAGGTCGTCGGCCTGGAGCGCTTCGGCTGGCGCCGCGGCGACCCCTCCGACCACGGTATACAGACATGGATGTCCCGGCCCGTCCCCGGCGGCGGCTGCGTCGCGCTCGGCATCGAACCCGGGCTCGTCATGGGCGGGTTGCACCTGCTCGGCCACGAACAGAAAATCACAGAGGTCTGGCTCACCAGCCTGCCCGAAGTCGTGCTCTGGCAGGTGGAGCGCGACCGCGTGCCGCTCGCGACGCTCGACGCCATCACCGCTTCGGAGGTGCTGCGCGACCTG
The DNA here is from genome assembly GCF_000504285.1 of Actinospica robiniae DSM 44927. Lineage (NCBI taxonomy): Bacteria > Bacillati > Actinomycetota > Actinomycetes > Catenulisporales > Actinospicaceae > Actinospica > Actinospica robiniae. The sequence goes on from NZ_KI632511.1 coordinate 8,408,130, forward strand.
ACCGATCTGACGACGGCGTAGAGCCCTGACTCGCCGCCGGCGGGGAGGGTCGTCAGGCGCTGTCGAGGATGAAGGCGGCCAGGGCGGCGGCGACTGCTTCGGGCTGCTCGTCAGGGATGAAGTGACCGGCGTCGGGCACGATGACTCCGCTGACGTGCTCGGCCCAGGGGCTCAAGGAGGCCGCCATGTCGGGGATGGAGCCGTGGCTGCTGGAGATCCCGAGCACGGGCACGGCCAGCCGCCGTCGCTTGAGCGCCTCGTGGTTCCGGCGTGCCGACTCGGCGGCGTCCCGGTAGTAGGCGAGGCTGGCGCGCAGGCCGCCGTCGGCCGCGACGGCCGCTGCGTAATGGTCGAGCTCTGCGTCATCGAACGCGTCGGGGGACAGGGCCTTCATTTTCAGGAACCAGCCGACATACTCCCGCTCGCGGCCGGCCAGGAGCGTCTCGGGCAACTCGGGCACGAGGTGGAACGCGAAATGCCAGGTCTTCCACGCCCGATCCGGGTCGAGGGCAATCGCCTCCGGCAGGGTGATCCCGGGAATCCCGGCATCGATCAGGGCGACCCCGTGCAGCCGGTCCTCGAAGCCGAGGGCCAGGGAGAAGGCGACCCAGGCGCCGATGTCGTGCGCGGCCAGCCAGTAGTTCGAGACCCCCAGAGCACGCACGGCGGCCTGGACGGTGCCGGCGACGGTGTGCGTGTCGTAGTCGCGCTCCGGACGCTCCGAGTGGCCTTGACCGGGCAGGTCGATCGCGATGACGTGGAACCGGTCGGCAAGGCTCTGCATCACCCTCCGCCAGGCCCACCAGGTCTGCGGGAACCCCGCGAGCAGGACGAGCGCGGGGCCGCTCGTCCGGCCGCCCTCGACGGCGTGCAGGCGCACACCGTCCGCGTCGACCTGGCGGTGGACGAACCCGGCCAGGTCGTGCAGGGGCAGATCGGGCAACGGATTACCTTCGGCGGAGGCTGACATGCCCGAAGGCTAACACATCTTGAACTGATCGGTTCAAGATAATAGGGTGCGCGAACGCGGCAGGAACGAGCGCCCGGCGAGGAGGTGCCACGTGGCAGGCAAGAAGCAGTTCGACATGGAGACGGCGCTCGACGCCGCGATGATCCAGTTCTGGCGCGTCGGCTATGCCGAGACGTCGCTGGACGATCTGTCCCGGGCGACCGGCCTGAACCGCAGCTCCATCTACTCCTCGCTCGGCGACAAGGACACGCTCTTCGTCCGCTGCCTGGACCGGTACGCCGCGCGCTTCGGCGCCAGGTACGACGCCGCTCTCGCCCGCGCGGGATCGGAGCCCGTCGCCGCCGTCCGCGCGTTCTTCGAGGTCACCCTCGAGCGCATCGCCGACCCCGAGCTCCCGGACGGATGCCTGATGGCCCAGTCGGCCATGGCGATTGCGACACTGAGCCCGGGCGCCGCGGCGCGGGCGAAGGAGGCGCTGGGCGCCCAGCGCCTGCGCCTGCGCTCGGCGCTCAAAGCCGGCCGGTTGAACGACCAGGACGCCGAGGACTTCGCGCTGCACATGGCGGCCGTGAACCTATCGCTCGCCATCCTGAGCGGAAGCGGATCGAGCCCGGCACAGCTGCGGGCCGTCGCGGGCGTGAGCATCGACGCGTTCGCGCAGGCGCTGCGTGGCGGCGGTCGGTCCGGCCGCGCGTGACTCCCTCGGGGTTCCCGGTTCGGCGAGGTCGAGAACCGAATTATCAGCCATATTCATCAGACTGCGGATATTGAATAAGAAAACTGATATTGACAGTGAACAGAGTCGTGCATATCATAACTCTTGCACCCGAGTAAGCGCTTACAGCACACGCGTCCTAGCACACCCGAAGATCGCGCCGAGCCGGCGGGATCTTCGCGTTCCATCGGCAAGGAGGTGAATACCATGGCGAATCCGTTCAAGGTCATCGGGGACTCCCTGCTTGGCCGCCTCGTTCCGACGTGGCAGGCCAAGGCGGACTCCTGCATCGGCATCAGGGGCGTCAACGAGGGCTACTGCTGGATCGAGTACACCCAGTGTGAGACCCCCAGCCGCCACATCTACTGCGAGTACACCACGTGCGGCGGACAGCGGGTCACGTACAACGGCATCTGCTGACGTCAGTCGCTGACCTCTGATTCACCCCTGTCGTCCGTCCGCCACCCATGCGGACGGACGACGGTCGTTTTCCCCTCCGGGCGTGATGCGGGGGCCCGGATACCTTCTCCGACGCTGCACTCGGTGACCGGGGCGCGGGCCGACGTCACTTCACGGAAGGGGTTTGCAATGGGGGCCGAGTTCCGCGCACCGGCCGACGGCCGGATCGCCTGCGCAGGCGGCATCCGAAGCAGCCGTCATGCTCAGCACCGTGATACTCGGAAACTGAACAGATTCCTCCGAAGTGCTCGGTAATCGAAGGCGATGACAGAGCTCCGATTCACACAGCGCGCTGATGCATCCACTTGTGCCAGGCGGTGGCCTGTGCGCTGTGGCCGTTGCGGTGGAATGCCAGCTGCATCGGGGTATTGAGGACGTCGGTGTCCGAGAGCATGGCCCGGAAGCCCAGCTCGCGCGCGGTCCGGTTGGCCAGCTTGAGCAGTTCGTCGACGTATCCGCGGCCGCGCTGCCCGGGCAGGACCGCGATGTAGGTGATGGTGCCGACGCCCGGATCGAACTCACCGACCGAGACGAGGCCGACCGCCGTTCCTTCGGCCTCCTCGGCGAGCAGCCAGGTCGAGTCCTGCGACGCGTCGAGGAACGCCTGCGCCCAGGCACTTGGTGTCATCGCGGTGATAGCGTCCCGGTCGATCCGATCGAGCGTGTCGGCCGAGCACGCGGCGAGTGCCGCGGCGAAACGCCCGGCGCCGACCTCGGAGAGCGGGCGCGCCGTGATGCGTTGCGGGACAGGCAGATCCTGGCCTTCGTCGGCCCACCGAAATCCCTCTTTCTCCTGCCACAAGGTGAATCCGCCGGACTCGAACACGGCGACACGCTCGGACGGATCCGGATGGATCTCGGCATTCGTTGCGGCGTTGAGCACGTCTCCGGGCCGCGCTGCGGCAATGGCCGCCTCGACGACGAGCCGTGCCGCCTCGCTGTGGCCGGGCTCCCATCGCACGTCGACCAGACGGCCGGTCTCGTCTCCCATCCATGAGCGCGCCATGAGATCGCCGTGGGCGACCGGCACGCCCTCGGACTCCGCGACGAACGGGATCCGCGGCCCCAGAGGGCGTCCGTCTTCGACGGCGTCGAGTCGGATGATCGACGTCACATCGTCCTCCAGGCAAAGGATATGAGGGCACTGCTCGCGGATTATAGGGTCGATTGATCTTCCGAGGACGCGGGTCATCGCGGTCACGCTGCTGAGGCTGAGGCTGAGGCTGCGATTGCGGCTTCGTCGACGAGCTTCTCGATGGTCTTCGATGCGTGGCCGCTGAGTGCGATCGCGAGGAGGATGGCGCCGACCAGGATCACGGTACCCAGCCAGGTCATCGTGGCGACCGGCAGGGTGAACGCGCCGATGAAGCGGACCACGCAGTCGGTGAGGAGGCACGTTCCCCAGATCAGGGTGAAGGCGCGTTCGTTGCGTCGGAAGCGCGCAGAGCCGGCGGTGAGCTGGTCCCAGGCGGCGTCTTTCGCGGGGTCGCCCTTGGTCAGCATCGGTTTGAGGGCTGCGGACATCAGCGGCTTGCGGCCGAACACCGAGGCGAGCATGCCGATGCCGATCACGCTGCTGATGGCCGAGTCCTTGGCCAGCATCAGCCGGGCGTCACCGGTGGCGAAAGTCAGCGCGATGCCGACCAGGTTGACCACGAGCATGAGCGTGGCCAGGGCGTTGCGCTCGTGCTTGCCGAACAGTCCGGCGAGGGTGCGCGCGGCTGGAATCAGGCTGCTGACGATGAGGGCGGCGGCGGTGCTCAGCCCGAGCGCGGAGTGCGCCACGTAGTAGGTGCCGAGTGGTACGGCGACGTCTACGAGCAGCGGCGCGAAGGCCGAGCGCGGGTCCGTCGCTGCCGGGCGCCGCGCGGTCGCGCCGCCGGTGGTCTGCTCGGCCGTGGCTTCGGTTGCGGTGGGCCGGCGCGTGGCGGTGACGGTGTGCACGGGTTCTCTCCTGGGTCGGCGGGCGGCCCTTGGCTGGGCTCAGCACAAGATTATGTCTGACCTAATGACTAGGTCAAGCCTAAGATTGTACCGAACCTAAACTTAGGTCTATCCTGGGCTCATGACCGAAGCCCTCAGCCCGGCGCCCGGCGGCGCCGGCTTGCGCGAACGCAAGAAGCAGCAGACCCGGGACGAGATCGCGGCGGTGGCCACGCGGCTGTTCGTCGAGCGCGGGTTCGAGAAGGTCACCATCGCGCAGGTCGCCGAGGCCGCAGGCGTCGCGAAAATGACCGTGACCAACCACTTCCCGGTCAAAGAGGACCTGGTCTTCGACCGGCGCGAGGCGATCATCGCCGGACTGACCGACGCGGTGGCCGCCCGTGCGCCCGCGCAGTCCGCGCTCGAAGCGGCCCGCCGCTTCTACCTCGACGCGCTCGCTGCCGGCGACCCCACGCTGGCCCACCGCGGCCCGGATTTCGCCCGGCTCGTCGAATCCAGCCCCGCACTCGTCGCCCGGGAGCGGCAGATGCACGACCAGCGCGAACTCGCCCTGGCCGAACAGCTCACGCACGACATGGGCGCCGAACCCGACGATCTCAGGCCACGGCTGGCAGCCGCCCACATCATCGGTGTCATCAGGGTGCTGTACTACGAAGCCCGACGCCGTCTCCTCGCCGCCGAACCCGCCGCACCCTTGGCCGAGGCCCTGACGCGCGCCGCGAACGCGGCCTTCGACCAGTTCCACGGCTCGCTCGGCGACTACGGCGTCAAGACTGAGGGCGCTGATTCGGCATAAGGGCCTTCACGCCATCGCCACGACCTCCGGCGCGGCGAATATTCGTCCTCTGATTCAGTCCAGCACGAGCAGGTCCATCCAGCTCACCGCGGGCTCCTCGGGGCGCTCCCGTGCGGCGGCGTGCAACCGATCGAGTCCCGCCGCGTACTGCTCGTCCGACAGGGCGCGCAGCTTTCCGTCCGCCGCGCGGCGCAATCCGGCCGCATAGGCGGCCAAGCTCGGCGCGCTGACCTGAGGCAGGGATATCAGGGCTCGGCGGTCGAAGCCGTGCGCGGCGAACGCGTCGCCGACCTCGTCGACACTCGGATAGCCGGCGACGGCCTCGGCGGTCTCCGGGAAGAACCGGATGCGCAGGTCTTCGCCGGCGCGGCCCGGGAACGTGTTGCGGATGAGCACGGGCGCCCCCGGGACGAGTGCGCGGCGCAGTTCGGCGGCCGCAGCGTTCAGATCGGGCAGGTGGTGGATGACCGAACCTAGCCACGCCCCCTGTGCACCGCCGTCGGTGACCGGCAGGTCGTGGGCGTATCCGGGTACGGCGACGACTCCGTCATCGGTTGGAATGAGAGCCCGCATAGCGGGATCGGGCTCCACGGCGACGACGTCCACCCCGAACCACGCCCGCAGGGCTCGGGCGAATCCCCCCGTTCCCGCACCGACGTCGAGCACGGTCATGCCCGGACCCCAGCCGGTGTGTTCCGCGATCGCCTCGCGCCACGCCGCCAAGCCCTCGAGCGGGATCTCGCGTGAAGCGCGGTAATCCCGCGCCGCCTCGTCCGATGCAGACCGCCCGGAAACCTCGTTCGTACTCACCTGTTCCTCCCGTCACATCTGACGTCGAGGACACTACCGCGCCGCCGAACCCGAGACCGCGCCACCAGTGCGTCTCGGTGAAAAGCGTTTGACAGTCTACGAAGTTGCTTCCTATGATCCGGAGCAGATTGGAGAGCGCTCTCCAAGGCGGTCCCGGCCTTCCGGCCAGCTCGGATCGCCCTGCTCGCCGGGCGCTCATAGCAGGACACGCATAGTGCCGGATTCATCTGAGATCTGCATACGACGACCGAGTTTCGGGGGACTGGCATGGCGGTGATCGATGCGCGGGGACTGACGAAGGTCTTCCGCCAGCCCGACAAGAAGCCCGGCTGGGCCGGCTCGTTCAAGCACGTGGTCAGCCGGACCTATCAGGAGAAGGTGGCGGTCGACGGGATCGACCTGCGCGTCGAGCCCGGCGAGGCGGTCGCCTACGTAGGCCCGAACGGGGCGGGCAAGTCCACCACGGTGAAGCTGCTGTGCGGGATCCTGGTCCCCACCGCTGGTCAGGTGCGCATCGACGGGATGGTGCCGCACGAGCAGCGCGCCGCCGTCGCCCGGCGAATAGGCGTCCTGTTCGGCCAGCGCACGCAGCTGTGGTGGGACCTGAGCGTGGCCGACTCGCTCGCCACGCTCCGCGAGATCTACAGCGTGCCGGAGTCGGTCTACCGCACCCGGTTGGCACGGTTCGACGAAGTGCTCGGGCTCGAAGACATCCTGCCGGTCACCGGCCGCAAGCTCTCGCTCGGCCAGCGCGTGCGCGCCGATCTGGCCGCGGCGCTGCTGCACGATCCCGGGGTGCTCTACCTCGACGAGCCGACGATCGGCCTCGACGTGGCCGTCAAGGAACGGGTGCGCGCCTTCCTGCGCTCGCTCGGCGACGAGGGCGTCACGGTGATGCTCACCAGCCATGACCTGCAGGACATCGAAGACGTCTGCCGTCGCCTGGTCATCATCGACGCCGGCCGGATCATCTTCGACGGCGACCTGGTCGCGCTCAAGGACCAGTTCGCCAAGGAGCGGGTGCTGCGTCTGGAGATGGCCGACGCGATCGACGTGGCGGCGCTGGGCGCCCTGCTTCCGGCCTGCGAGGTCGGCGCCGGGGAGCACGCCCGGGCGGTGACGGTCCGCTTCGACCGGTTCACCACGACCGCGGGCCAGATCGTCTCAGCCGTCGGCACCCTGGCCGAGATCACCGACTTCCAGGTGGAGGAGCCCTCGATCGAGGACGTGATCCGCCGGGTCTACGCCGGGGAGTTGCTGGCCCGGGCCGAGCCGAACGAGCCCGTCGCCGCCGGAGACCTCGGGTGAGCGCGCTGGTCCCGACTCGGCACACCGGGGCGATCGCGCCGGTCGGCTTCGCTGCGCGAGCCCGCCCCTACCGGGCGATGGCGGCGGCCACACTGCGCTCGGTACTCGCCTTCCGCCTGCAGTTCGCGCTGAGCCTGCTCGGCGTGCTGTTCCAGCTGGTGGCCATGCTCACGGTCTGGCACGCGCTGCTCGCCTCGCGCTCCATCCCCGGGTTCACCTGGCCGCAGATGCAGGTGTACCTGCTCGTCGGCTTCAGCTCCGGCACCCTCGTCTCCACCCTGTCCGACTTCCGCATCTCCCGCCGGATCCGCACCGGCCAGGTCGCGCTGGATCTGGTGAAGCCGATCGACTATCAGGGCGCGCGGCTCGCGGAAACGGCCGGCAGCCTGGTGACCGAACTGGCCGGCATCTGCTTCGTCTGGGCTGTGATGCTCGCGTTCGGACTGCGCATCACGCTGCCGTCGGCGGCCTACCTGGTGTTGTTCCTCGGGAGTTTCGCGCTGATCGCGCTGCTGAAGTTCAGCGTGATCTACCTGACCGGCCTGCTGTGCTTCTGGACCAAGAACTACGTCGGCCTGCAATGGGCGCGGCTCGCCGTGACCAGCGTGCTCTCCGGTGCCGTCGTGCCCCTCAGCCTCCTGCCGCACTGGCTCGGCGCCGCCGCGCAGTGGCTGCCCTTCGCCGGGATGTCCTCGACCCCCGGCCTCATCCTCATCGGCGACGCGACCGGCTGGTACGCGGTGCGGCTCGTCGCGGTGCAGCTAGCCTGGGCCATCGCGCTCTGGCTCGTCGGCCGGCTGGCCTGGCGCGGAGCGCTGCGACAACTGACCATTCACGGAGGCTGACGCGTGGGAACCGGAAGCACGACACCGACCAGGGCCGGCGCAACCTCAGAGCTCGACGACAGTCCCGGCACGGCAGAAGACCACCGAACCCGCGACCGGGGCCACTCGCCGCTGCGGATCGTGCGCCTGTACTTCAGACTGCTCGGCACCCACCTGCGCGGCGCGATGGAGTACCGGGCCGACTTCTGGATCATGATGTTGGCCGCCGTGCTCACCCAGGCGGTTGGCGTCGTGCTCCTCACGGCGATCTTCCGGCTCATCCCGGACCTGAACGGCTGGTCCCTCTGGCCGATCCTGATCATGTTCGGGATGGTCACCGTCGGCGAGGGCGTCGGCAGCCTGTGCTTCGAGGGCATGTGGCGCGTCGCCGAGCTGATCAACCAGGGCGAACTCGACTACATGCTGGTGCGCCCGTACCCGGTCCTGCTGCAGGTGAGCAGCTCCGAGATCGGCCTGAACGGCCTCGGCAACCTCACCACCGGCGTCGCCATGCTGGTGCTCGGCATCTGGCACAGCGGCATCCACTGGACCGTGGCGGAGGTCGCGGTCGGGCTGATCCTGCTCGCCGGCGGCATCACCGTGAAGATCGCGATCAGCCTGGCGACCAACTCGGTCTCGTTCTGGGTGGCCAGCCCCAGCCCGCTGTTCGCCATGGCGGTCCACCAGGCGGGCGAGCTGACCCGGTATCCGCTGACGCTCTTCCCGCCCGTCCTGCGCGTGGCCCTGACCGTGGTGATCCCGTTCGCCTTCGTCGGCTTCTACCCGGCCGACTACCTGACCGGCAGCCACGCCCTGTGGATCGTGCTAGCCACCCCGGCTGTCGCAGGGTACTGTCTGCTGCTGGCGGTGTCGATCTTTCGCCGCGGGATGCTGCGATACGAGAGCACAGGAAGCTGACCCCGCCATCACGACAGCACGGCAGGACCTCCGGCGATCCCCGTCACCACTCGCGCCCGAGGCGCTCGTCGGCGCACGGCTGCTCCGGCCGATCTGCCGTCCGGGGGTTACGTCCTCTACCCGCGGCCGTTCGGATGGGACGTGAGCGGATCCGCGATCGGCCCCGCGGCAGTCAGTCAGGTGCCGTGGACAGGGATCGGGAGGTGAAATCCTGCCCGAGACGACGCAGCGCCTGAGACGGGAGAAACCCAAGCTCAGACACCAAAAAGAGCTGCTCGTAAGCAGCTCTCCGTGGAGAGAATAAGCGTCCGAGGGGCGAACTACAATTTGCCTAGACGCACTTCGATGCGACCTATCGGGCAATTCGCCCTGAGCCACACGGACGACCAGTAGTCGCGTGCATGGAATTCCGCGAGAGGTGGGGGTCCAAGCTTGGCATGGACCCCCACCGGTGGCGGCAGGACTTGACCGAGGCGCGGGCTCTACTTCTCGTTGCTGTTGAACGTCGCGGTCGACCAGAAGTAGCCGATCACGGCCAGGCCGAGGCACCAGGCGATGGCGAGCCATCCGTTGTGGCCGACGGCGCTGCCGAGCAGCAGGCCGCGGAGGGTTTCGATGGCCGGCGTGAACGGCTGGTATTCGGCGATGGGTTGGAACCAGCCGGGCATGGAGCGGATCAGGGTGAAAGCGCTGGAGATGAGCGGCAACAGGATCAGCGGCATGGCGTTGTTGCTGGCCGCCTCCGCGCTCGGGCTGATCAGGCCCATGCCGACGGCGATCCAGGTGAGCGCGAGGGCGAACAGAACCAGTAGCCCGAACGCCGCCAGCCATTCCAGGGCACTTGCGTGAGACCGGAAGCCGATGGCCACGGCTACGACGCCGACGAGGACCACGCTCAAGATGGACTGCAGGACGCTGCCGACGACGTGCCCGATCAGAACCGAGGGTCGGTGGATCGCCATCGTGCGAAAGCGGGCGATGATGCCCTCGGTCATGTCGTTGGACACCGAGACCGCGGTGCCGACGACGGTGCTGCCGATGGTCATCAGCAGCAGGCCGGGGACGACGTAGGCGATGTACGCGGTCCGGTTCGGAACGCCGCTGATGCCCGAGCTGAACGTGTTGCCGAAGATGAAGACGAACAGCAGCAAGAGCATGATCGGGGTGAGCAGCAGGTTGAGGGTGAGGGACGGGTAGCGCCGGGCGTGCAGGAGGTTGCGGCGCAGCATGGTCGAGGAGTCGCGCGCGGCGAGGGTCAGGGAACTCATCGGACGGTTTCCTCCTGCAGGCCGGACACGTCGGCGTGGCTGGGCTTCGGGGCGGTGTCGGTGAGGGCGAAGAACACGTCGTCGAGGTCGGGGGTGTGTACTGTCAGTTCGTCGGCGGTGATGGCGGCGGCGTCCAACCGGTCGAGGATGGCGCGCAGGTCGCGCTGGCCGCCGTCGCTGGGGATCTGCAGCGCGAGTACCGCGTCGTCCCGGGTGGCTTCGTGCAGAGCGCCGGCGGCGCACTGGTAGGCGGCCGGGTCGTTGAAGCGCAGCCGGACGTGGCCTCCGGGCACGAGCCGCTTCAACTCCCCGGCGCTGCCCTCGGCCGCGATCTTGCCGTTGTGGAGCACGGCGATCCGGTCGGCGAGCTCTTCGGCCTCGTCGAGGTATTGGGTGGTGAGCAGGACGGTGACGCCACCGCCGACCAGCTCCCGGATGATCTGCCACATGGTGTGCCGGGCGCGCGGGTCCAGGCCGGTGGTCGGTTCGTCGAGGAAGATGATCCGCGGGTCCCCGACCAGCGTCATGGCGATGTCCAGGCGGCGCTTCATCCCGCCGGAGTAGGTGGAAGCGGGCTTCTTCGCCGCGTCGAGCAGGTCGAAGCGCTCCAACAACTCGGCGGCGACCCGACGGCCTTCGCGCTTGGACAGGTGGTGCAGGTCGGCCATCAGGAGCATGTTCTCCTCGCCGGTGATCAGGCCGTCGACGGCGGAGAACTGGCCGGTGACCCCGATCGCGCCACGCACCGCCTGCGGGTCGGCGGCCAGGTCGTGGCCGCCGACGTGGACGGCGCCGGAGGCCGGGTCCGCGGAGACGAGGGTGGAGAGGATCTTCACGGCGGTGGTCTTGCCGGCGCCGTTCGGGCCGAGCAGGGAGAAGATCGTGCCCGCGGGGACGGTCAGGTCGATGCCGTCGAGTACGACTTTGTCGCCGTAGGACCTTCGAAGGTCGCGGGCCGAGATCGCGGCGCCGGCAGGGATGGTCGTCATGGCGTTCAGACCTCTTCGTCCGGGCGCGGCGCGCGGCGGATGCGGCTGTACGGTTTTTCGGGCATGGCAAAGCCTTCCTATGCAGGGGTGTGGGTGATGCGGAACGGCGTCCGGTTCAGAGACCGGCCGGTGGAGCCCATTCGACGAGCTGGATCACAACGCCGTTGGGATCGGTCAGCCGCAGCGACCACTCACCCCACGGCTCTCGTCGCAGTGGTGTGCTGACCTCGGCGCCTTCGTGCAGCAGGCGCTCGTGCTCGGCGGCGATGCCGGTGACCGTGAAGGACACGACCGCCCCGCTCGGCGCTTGCCCGCCGGCCCAGAGTTCGATGTCGGCGGCGCCGTCGTCGCGAGCCAGCCGGATGAATCCGTCGGTGACGGCCACCTCGCGGAAGCCCAGATGGGTGGCGAGGAATCGGCTGGACGCCGCGACGTCCGCGACGGTCAGCGCCACGGTTGAGGCGATGATGTTCACGGTGCCACCCGTGCCGGTGCCCGGTGGCCGAGGTACGTCATGGGACGAACTCTCCTCTCGTCGATGCCAGAATTGTTCTGCCTCGACCGGGAGTGGATCAACGGCTGATCTTGCAACGTCGGTTAACATGGCGGTTCACGATCGCGAGGGGGTGCGGTGGAGCTTCGTGACATCGAGATCTTTCTGACGCTGGCCGAGGAGCTGCACTTCGGGCGGACGGCAGAGCGGTTGCGCGTCTCGCCGGCCCGGGTCAGTCAGGCGATCAAGAAGCAGGAGCGGGTGATCGGCGCCGAGCTGTTCGTGCGCACCAGCCGCAACGTCCGGTTGACGCCGATCGGCGAGCAGTTGCGTACCGATCTCATCCCGGTCTATCAGGGGCTCAGGGAGAGCATGCGGCGGGCCCGGATGGCCGCCAAGGGTGTCACCGGGACTCTGCGCGTCGGCATGCTGGCCATCAACGGCCACGAACTCAAGCCCTACTGGACCGCGTTCCGCACCCGGCACCCGCACTGGGAGCTGCAGGTCAGGCACGCGAACTACGTGGACGCCTTCGGACTGCTGCGGCGCGGCGAGTTCGACGTCCTCGTCGCCTGGACGCCGATTCGCGAGGACGACCTCATCGTCGGGCCGAGGGTGTTCCGCGAACGAAAGGTCCTCATGAGCTCGCTGGATCACCCGCTGGCCGACCCGGGCCCGGTCTCACTGGAGGTTCTCGCGGACCACAGCGTCCTATCGGCCCGATCGACGGAGCCGGAGTACTGGGAGGACGCCTTCCAACCGTTCTTCACCCCCTCCGGCCGCGCGATCCCCCGCCACCAGGCGCCGATCCCCACTCTCGAGGACATCTACGCCATCGTCAGCGCCGGGGAATCCGTCCACAGCCTGGGCATGCACGTCACGCGTTTCCAGACCCGCCCGGATATCGCCTATCGGCTCATCGAGGACGGCCCGGAACTCCACTGGGGACTGGTGTGGCACGCCGAATCGGAGAACGACCGGATAAGGGCCATGGCCCAAGTCGTCGAGGATCTGGGCGAAGCCCGGCTGTAGCCTTCGTCGATACAGATGAGGATTGAGGCTGCTCCGGAGTGCACACTCGGATGTCGGCGAGGAGGCCTCGACTACCGCCGGATCCGATGGCCCCGCACCGGCAACCCGCGCCTGCTGATCAACAGGACCACCGCCCTCGGAACCGGACCGGCAGCAGACTCTGGCTCACGAAAGCCTTCGTGGGCACGGGAATCGGCCTGGATCGCCTGGGAGCACGCGGCCCAGAGCCACTGGCCGTTCACCGAAACCATGGAGGATATCGACCGCACTTACACGCCGGGCAGCGTCCGCACCGAGGACTGGTACAAGGGCGTCATCCGGCCGGTCGTCGGACTCGACCCCGCCGGCGCGCAGACACTGCAAGGTGAGCGTCAAGGTAATGAGATCGGCGTCGACTTCAGCCAGAACCTGTGGGGCGACAGCAATCCGGACCACGTCGGCCTCCAGGGATCCTTCGGCGACAACGGCACGGTCGACCTCGTCGGCGCCGACGGTACCGACTACGGCGCATCATGGTTCGGCCCGTACAACGTGTGGGACATTCCGAGCGCTGGGGCCGACTACACCCTGAAGCTCTCGCAGCAGCGGGCCTGGCACACGGATGTATGGCAGCGCTCGGGCACCGTGGAGACCGACTTCACCTTCCGGTCGCGTCTGGATGGCGAGGCCTACTCGCAGTCCCTGCCACTGCTCTACCCGTCCTACGGCATCGCCCTCGACCCGTCGAACAACGTCACTCCGGGCCCCCAGCAGATCACACTGGCTGCCACCGGACAGCAGGGCTACACGCCCGGGACACTGACATCGGCTTCGCTGTCGTACTCATACGACGACGGCGTCGACTGGCTCACCGCTAAGGTCAAGCAGATCAACGGCGTCTGGACCGCTTACGTGGACCACACCGGGCAGTCCGGCAAGCTGGTCACGCTCAAGGTGACGCTCAAGTCGGCTGACGGCGCATCCGTCACCCAGACGGTCACCGACGCCTACGGCGTGGAGTAGTTCCGACTCAGAATGCGTGAATGCTGCGGGCTGTCCGAGATCTGCTTTCAGCAGGTCTCGGACAGCCCGCCGGCTCCGGCTCGCCTGCCCGGCAGCGCGGGTGACGCCTTCCACCGGCAGGGGCTTGTCTCACTGGCCAAGCTGGTCTGGACGTACATGTTCGGCCCGGTATAAGTTCCCTCACGAGGAAAAGACAACGTTGTCATGCGGAAGGGGCTTGTCATGAGTTCGGACGCCAACGTACTGCGAGACGGAACCAGTGGTCTGAACCGGCGCGCGCTGCTGGGGATGGGTGCGGCAGCCGGGGGCGCGGTCGCGCTCACCGGATTGGTGAAGCAACCCGCGAGCGCCGCGGAGTCGGCAACGCAACGGGGCGGGCCGACGGCGCGCAGCGCGGCCATGGGCCCGAACTCGGACGGCTTCACGATGACGGCTCAGGCGCTGGGGGTCAACACGACCTCGGGCGACCAGAACTTCGCGGACCCGGTCGTCCCGGGGTTGCTGACGGCCGCGGGTATCGGCCGGATCCGCTACCCCGGCGGTTCCGGGGCCGACTACGTCAACTGGATGGCGCCCACTGCCGCGTTGCCGTGGCCGCAGTACATGGAGCTGCTCGCGCAGATCGGCGCGGCTCCGATGGTCACCGTGAACTACGGGAGTCTGAATCAGGGCCCCGATGCAGCGGCCGCTTGGGTGGCGAGCGCGCTGACGTTCCCGAACTACGACGCCAAGACGGCGGTGTGGTTGCTGGGCAACGAGGGGTACGGGACGTGGGAGCTCGACCAGCACTCCGACCCGCACACGCCACAGTCCTATGCGACGAACGCACGCCCGTACTTCGAGGCCATGCACCGTGTCGATCCGGCCACCAGGGTCGGGTTCCCGATGACGATCGACCGCACGGTGGCCGGGGGAACCGGGACATGGGTGGCTGACCCAGACCTGTGGAACAGGACGGTGCTCAAGCAGAACGCCGACCAGATCGACTTCGTGGACTTCCACTGGTATCCCGTCTTCGGCATCCCCGTTCTCTCCAACGCGCAACTGTTCGAGACGGTCGACCGCATCCCGGGTGCGATGCGATACCTGCAATCGATCATCAGCGAGTACGCGCCGAACTCCCCGGTCGTGGTCAGCGAATCGAACGTGTCACAGTCGGAGATCGTGTACAACGCGCAGCCGGTCGCAGCGCTCTTCGCGGTGGCGACGGCGCTGAAGTGGCTGTCGGTCGGCGCGGAATCGTACTTGTGGTGGCAGGTGCACAACAGCGACAACATGAACGGCGACTTCGGTTTCCTGTCCAACGGCACCGGCACGCCCGGACCCAGTGCGACGACGCTCTCGGCTCCGGCGGTGGCGGGGGCGCGCAATATCGCCGTGACCGATCCGACCGGATTCCACTACGGCCATCAGTTCACGCTCGACACCGGCTCCGCGGTGGAGTCACGCAAGATCACCGCGCTTCCCGGGAACACCACCTTGTCCGCACCGGCGGCCAAGGGCGCGCGGGTCATCAAGGTCACCGATACCTCCTCGCTGACCACCGTGGGCGCAACCACCGATTACGACCAGTTCTTCGCGCCGGGCACCCCGGTCGTCATCGGCAGCGGGACGAGTGCGGAATCGCACGTCGTCGAGGCTGTCGGCACCGGCGCGAGCACCGCTGCGCTCGCTGCGCCCGCCGTGGCCGGCGACAAGACGATCCGCATCGTCGGCACCGGCATGGGCGGCCAGTCGATTCCCGTGTTCATGCCGACCGGGTTCGCTACGGGCGCCACCGTGACGATCGGCTCCGGTTCTGGAGCCGAGACGGCCACCATCGCGGCCGTCGGCACCTCATCGAGTCTCGGCACCAGTCTCGCGGCGCCGGCCTCTGCGGGCGACACCGTGCTCTACGTCGTCGCGGTGAACGACTCCAACACCGGCGTCGCCAACTACGTCGGCGACCCGATCACCATCGACGCCGATTCCGCCGAAGAGGTCCGCACCATCACCTTGGTCGGTTCCAGCGCGTCGGCTCCCACTGCCACCGTCCTGCCGGTCAAGCCCGGGGACCGCACGGTCTACCTCGCCAGTGTCGCCGGCATCACGGTGGGACACCCGCTGATGATCGGCACCGGTTCGCAGCTGCAGATCGTGTCCGCGGTCGCCGCCGTCGGGTCGCAGACGACAGTCTCCCTGGCGGCCCCGGCCGCGCCGGGCGCGACCAACCTCAAGGTCGCCAGCACCACCGGGCTCTTCGCCGGTCACCCCGTCACCGTCGACACCGGGGCGAGCTTCGAGACCTCCATCATCCAGAACGTGGGCAGTGCCGGCGCGGCCGGCACCGGGGTCACCCTCTCGAGCCCGCTCGCCCTCTCGCATCCCGCCGGCGCCTCGGTGGTCGACATCGGAACCGGCGTGAACCTCTCGCGGCCGATAGCCGCGGCCCACCCCGCCGGAGTCCCCGTAGTCGATCTCGGCACCGGCATCAGCGTTTCCGCGCCACTGAAGAAGAACCATGCCGCAGGAGCCGCGACCCGCGATGCGGGCAGCGGCCTGACCCTGACCACACCGCTGAAGAGGAATCACGCCACCGGCGAGGTGGCGGCCACGGACGGCACGGGGATCACCCTGACCGCCCCGCTGACGACCGGGCATGCCGCAGGTGACGGGATCGTGAGCACCGGCATCACCTTCACGCCCGCGCTCAGCGCGCCGCACCCCGGGAAAACCACCGTGAACGAGTCCGGCCTCAAGGAGCCGTCGCTCGACACCCCGTTGCCCGCCTACTGGGGCTTCGTCCTCGCGTCCTTGATGACCAAGCCCGGCGCCTGTCTGACCGAGATCACACCCTCGTCCACCTCCACGGTCCGCGCCTACGCCTCGTACCTCGACGGAACGGAGTCGATCTGCCTGATCAACACCGACGACGTCAGCCCGGTCACGCTGGCGATCGAGGGCCTGACCCGCAACGGAACGCTCAAGACCTACGACTACGGGCTGCTCAACCCGTCGATCGCCGAGGGCACGGCGAGCTTCGCCGATGCCGGAGACGGCCTGCTGCTCAGTCCCGAATCGATCAAGGTCATCGTCGGCGCCGTCGGCGCCACACGGCCGAAGATCTCCGTTCGCGTCCACCGGTAGGCTCCGCGTTTCAGTACCCGGACACAACCCGGTTTCAGCCAGTAGTCAACCTCGAAGTTCGCCGCCGGTGCGGCGCAGTATCGCGGTGTAGCCCGAACGCGCTGAGCCCACCGGCCCATCGACGCGCGGGAAGGCTGGTCGACTTCGGCGGGGACGGTCCACCGCCCCCGCCGAAGTCGAGTGCCTTGTTCGCGGGTATGGCGGAGTTCTGGACTGAACCCTGGAACCCGACATCGGGTCATCTCCGTCGCGGGCGCGGTGTCGCCGTGCCCTGGCCCGCGACTGCTTCGGCACCGTCCTGGGCTAGGTCCGCGGCGCCTTCCGGCTGCCGTGCGCGGCTGCGGCACTCAAGGCCGCGCTGCCCATCCCCTCTACGCCGACGAGCAGCCGGTCGGGACGGGCGGGTGGCGGGTAATCGGGCACGAAGAGAACCTGCTCGCTTCCTGCGGACCTGGGCGAGGCTACGGGTAGCCGGGCCGCTTGTGATGAGCAGGCGGATCTCTGAGCGACGGGAGCGGGGCAGGGCGCATGCGGGCGGACGCTCCCGGCGGCGCGTAGTCGTGTGTGTTGCTCTCTGTTTTCCACGCCTTCGGCGACGGTGGTCAGGCCGAGTTCGTTGGCCATGTGGACGATTCCTTCGACGAGCGCGCGACGCCGCGCCCTCCGGCCGCTCGGGTCAGGGCGGCGCCTCGTGGGTGCGGATGACCAGGTCGATCCGGCGGATGGCGGGCAGTGCATCGCGGATGAACACGATGCGCCCGAATCCGACGCTGCCGAGCAGGTCGAGCGTCTGGTCGCGGGCGAGTCCGACCATCGGGCGGGCCACGGCGGCCGGGGGTTGGCCGTGAGCTGCCTCAGGAGTCTGTGGGTAGCGTCGTCGTTCACGGCGCGTTCGTGATCAGCGCGTGGTGCCCGTCGAAGCGACGGTAGGGCAGCCGGACGCGGCCGGTTGCGGGACTGGAGCTCTATCTTGGGTTGGACCTGACCGTAGCCGGAGTACATGTCTTCCACACGATCGAGTCGGCAAGCCGGCGCCCGCCCTGCCATGGAAGTACGCATTACGGCCGGCTTTCAGGGTCGCAGGGGGCTCTTGACCGTTGTCTACCGGTTACGTCAGGTAGACGGGGGCACGTATCATCACTCGGTGTGTAGCTGTGCACGTTGAGTCGTGACAGCATCGAACGCTTCCCGGGGAGAGAGGTCGTAACGCATGACCCACCGTCCACGTCCAGCATGGGCAACGGATGACGTCGACATCGAGCGACCGGCACCGGCGCGCATGTATGACTACTACCTCGATGGGAGCCACAACTTCGCCGCCGATCGGGAGTTGGCCGCGAAGGTGCTCGAGGTTTGGCCCGACCTGCCCCACGTTATGCGGGCGAACAGGGCGTTCCTTCGCCGTGCGCTGACCTACCTGACACACCAGGCAATCGATCAGTTCATCGATCTGGGGTCGGGCATCCCGACGGTCGGCAACGTGCACGAGATCGTCTCAGGCCTGAACCCTGCAGCGCGCACCGTGTACGTCGACAACGACTTGGTGGCCGTCTCCCACAGCCGGTCCATTCTCGCCGACGTACCGAACGCCGCCGTCATGCACGCGGACCTGCGCGACCCGCACTCTGTCCTGCGCGATCCGACCCTGCTCGACCTGATCGATCTCAGTAAGCCTGTGGCCGTCTTGATGTTCGCGGTACTGCACTTCGTACCCGAGAGCGACGATCCGGCCGGGATTCTCGGCGCCTACCGCGACGCCACTGCGCCGGGCTCATACTTGGCGATCAGCCACGCCACCGCCGACTACCAGCCCAAGCGGATGGGCGAGATGCAGGACGTCT
Organism: Actinospica robiniae DSM 44927; assembly: GCF_000504285.1. Taxonomy (NCBI): domain Bacteria; kingdom Bacillati; phylum Actinomycetota; class Actinomycetes; order Catenulisporales; family Actinospicaceae; genus Actinospica; species Actinospica robiniae. The sequence goes on from NZ_KI632511.1 coordinate 8,426,625, forward strand.
ACCGTGGTGCGACGGCGGGGATGAACGCACGCGGCCGCGAGGAGTTGGCTGCGCTGATGGGTGGCGCCGGATACGAGGTGGTTCCGCCGGGCGTCGCCGACATGATCTGCTGGCGGCCTGATCCGGCCAGCGAGCTGACCGATCCGCTTGGCGGAGACGTGGCCCGATATTCGGCCTACGCCGCGGTCGGCGTGCGCAACTGAGCAGCGTGCGGAACAGAGCGCTGCGGTCCTCCACCTCGGCGGGGATCGCTACTGCGGGAACGCCGAGGGCTATGAGGAAGCGTTCGAGGGCCTGAACAGCGGTGACGGGCTCGCGGGGTCGTAGCCGCGCAGGTTGACGTACAGCTGCCCGTGGGGGAAGCGCTCCCGGTTGCGGTGTGCCCAGCGCACGGCCAGGGAAGTCTTGCCGACTCCGGCGGTTCCGGCGATGACGCAGACGGAGGCGGAGCCGGAGTGTTCGAGGTCCTGGCCGAGGATGATGTCCAGGCGTTGCAGGTCGGCAGTGCGGTTGACGAAGCCGCGTACGTCGGCGGGCAGTTGCGCGAAGACAGGCGAGGAATCACGACCGCGGCCGTGGAAGTGGATGCCGCCGGCGATGTCGCGGGCCTGGACGACATCGCCGGCGTTGCCCGACAGGTCCGAACTGGTCGCGCCGCTCCCCGTACATCCGCCGGCCATCCGGTGCCCTCCTGAGCAGTAGATTTCGGGTCAATGTGGCGCAGGACTCTGATTTACTGGCAGGGCGCGAAGGAAGCGGCTTCGAGCGACCCACGCCGCCTCAAACGGCGTGCCGGGCTCACCCGGCCTGCGGGATCGTGCCGTCGGAAATCCCGCCGCGCAGTGGGCGGAAGCCGTCGCCGTCGAGCTTGGCGAGTTCGCCTTCGACGTCGATGACGCCGAAGAAGTTGACGTTCTCGGGGTGGACCGGGGAGATATGGGCGAGAACTTCGTCCTCCACGGTCCGGCCTTCGGCCCGTAGCGCCGCGACGGCAAGGCCGTGTACTCGGTCGTCCAGGTCACGGGTGAGGAGGTGAAACCCTGCCCGAAACGACGCAGCGCCTGAGACGGGGGAAACCCGACCTCAGACGCCAAAAAGAGCTGCCCTCAAGCAGCTCTCCGTGGAAAGGATAAGTGTCCGAGGGGGGATCGATACCATAACCCAACCAAATCCCTGGAAGATTGTCGCTGATCTGCAACTGCCCAGGCGCTGAGAGTGACGCCGAGCCACTCGTTCGAGTATGGCCCGAATCCTCTTTCTGGTCAAGCGATTCGATGCAATCGAGGTGCGTGACTTCGAGAGAAGCATGCGGGTGGGGTATCCACTTTCGGGGGCCGTCGTCCGACGGTCCCCGAAATGAGCGGACGCTGCAATGCAGTATCTGACGCTTGCGTGTCGCGTGCTTCGTTCAACTGAAATTTTTCGGCCCAGATCTATGGCGCAGCACGGTCAAACAGGCGAGACAGCGCTGCGGTGCTTCGTTTACGTGCCGCGGCCGCTGTCGGAGACGAGCCCAGGCCGCACGATGAAGCAAATACCGAGTCGACCCGCATGCCGAGAATCATCGGGCATTCTGTGGCTGTGGAAGCTCCCCAGGCGCCGTAGAAAGTCGTCGACGGAAACATCGTCGCGGACGTCATGCCGGCAGGCTCGATCGCAGCGGCATTGAGAGCATATGCCATTGTTCCGATGCGGCAGTCCATGGCCCAGCCGTCGACGTCCCCGGCGCCGCGGCCCATCTCCGGATCGGCATCGCAATGCCGACACCTCGCTCTCGAGCCGCCGGTCAACTCGCCCGTTCCATTTCCTCGTCGAACTCTCCGGCGTCGAATCCTGCTGCGGGTCCGGCGGCACCATCGCGTTGAAGAACCCTGCGCCATCTACAGCCATGCTCGCCGAGAAGATCGCCGACATTGTCGCGACCGGATCCGAAGTGCTTTGCGCGGCCGACAACATCTGCGTGATGCACATCGGCGGAGGGCTCTCCCGCCTGCGCGGCGGCAGCTGCGCATGGCCGAGCTCCTCGACGTCGTCCACGACCATTCCATGGGTGAAGCCGATGCCGGCCTTCCTCTTGTCGGGGGATGTGACCGTACAGATCGTCGAGCTTTCATGCGGGGGGTGTCCCCTGTGCGGATCAAAGCGCGACGTCGGTGTCAGGGGGAGTCCTGTCCGCGTCGTGGGGCGGTGCGAACCGTGTTGCGGCCGGCGGACTTCGCCGCGTACAGCGCTGTGTCGCCGGTGGCGCGCAGGGTCGGCGCATCGAGGGCGTGGTCGGGGATGGTGGCCACGCCGATGCTGATGGTCAGCGGCTGTGGCCAGTGCGCGGAGGCGTCCTGGGTCGCCTGGCGCAGTGCCTCGGCGCGTTCGGCCGCCTGGGCGCACGTGGTGTCGGTCAGCAGCACGCCGAACTCCTCGCCGCCGACCCTGGCGACGGTGTCGCTGCGTCGGACGGCGTGCGTGAAGAGGTCCGCCAGCCTGCGCAGCGTCGCGTCGCCGGCCGGGTGGCCCGCGGCGTCGTTGATGCGCTTGAAATAGTCGATGTCGATGGCGAGCAGGGAGAGCGGTGACCCGTGCCGCTCGTAGATGAGCAGTTCCCGATCCAGCACGGTTTCGAAGGCTCGCACGTTCGCCAGGCCGGTCAGCGCGTCCGTACGTGCCTCCCGGCGCATGTGCTCCACCAGCGTGTCGATCCGGCGGCGCAGCGAGATCACGACCGCTGAGCTGGCCAGCAGCGTGACGCCGAGGGTGATCCCCAGCCCGGCCGCATGCCCGGTCGAGCCTTGCGCGGCGCCGGCGAGGGCGCCGGATGCGGCCAGGCCCGCGATGAGGGTGACCCAGGTGACCGTTTCCGGCATCAGGTAGCCGGAGTACAGCACCGGCCACAGCATCAGGGTTTGGCCGAAAAGCGTGCTCGTGCCCGAGACGACGGCGGGTGCGCAGATCAGGATGTAGGCGAACGCGGGGTAGCCGTAGAGCAGCCGTAGCGGCAGCCGGTTTCGGGCGGCTATCACAGCCAGGCCGAGCCCTCCTGCGACCGCGCTGACGGCGTAGACCGCCGGGCGGTAGGCATTGATCAGCTCGGGCGAGTTCACTGCGAGCGATGCGGTCAGCCCGGCGCTCAGCGCTGCGCCGATGATCAGCAGGCCGCCCGCGACCGACGCTGCGAACTGCGGCGTGACGGCCCCTGGGGTCGCCGGGGGCTCGGCTGGCGGTCGCACGGAACCAAGCTACCGAGCGCGGTGCGGCTGGCCGGAGCAACACGCAGGCCCGATGTGCGCGCCGCAGTGGTCGGACGAGGCGGCGGCAACGGGCAGCCGAAGTCGCGCGCCGTGCACGCCGTGACCGCCCGGGACGCACGCGCCTAGCAGAGCTGCGCAAACGGGCGGCGCCGACCTGGCGGACGAGTAAGTCCGCACGGCTTGTACCCCAGAGCCAATAACGATACTCTCCATATCGTTTTTATCCCGTGGCGGCGAATCCCGCCTGCTCACCGCCCCCGCGCCGGCGCTACGTCCCGGACCGCGCGGCTGACCGCTGCCCGAGAGGACCCTCTGTGAGTCTCGCTGATCTCCTCGCGCGGGCCGCCGCGCGCCACGGCGCGCGCTGCGCGGTCGAACTCGCGGGCAACGAGCTGACCTATGCCGAACTCGACGAGTCGGCCGGCCGTGTCGCCGCGTTCCTGGCCTCGCACGACGTGGCGGTGGGCGACAGGGTCGGGCTGATGCTGCCGAACCTGACGGAGTTCCCTGCCCTCTACTACGGCGCGCTGCGCGCCGGGGCCGTGGTCGTACCGATGAACCCGCTGCTCAAGCAGCGCGAAATAGCCCACTATGTGCTTGACTCGGGGATGCGGCTCGTCTTCGTCTTCCCGGGGGCCATGGAACAGGCGGTGCCCGCGTGCGACGGGACGGGCGCGACGATCGTCCCGGTCGAGCCGGGTTGCCTGCCCTCCCTGCTGGCGGACCATCCCGCTCCTGCGCTCGGGGTCTTGCGCGACGCGGACGACCTGGCGGTGATCCTCTATACCTCCGGCACCACCGGCGCGCCGAAGGGCGCGATGCTCACCCATGACAGCCTGGTGCGCACCGCGGAGATCGCCGCGGAAGACCTGCTGCGCATCGGCCCGGACGACACGCTGCTCGGCGCGCTGCCGCTCTTCCACGTCTTCGGTGCGTGCGCGATGAACGCGGCCGTCCGCACCGGCGCGAAGCTCAGCCTCATGCCGCGCTTCGAGCAGGGTTCTGCTTTGCGTGCGATCGAGCGGCAGCGCGTCAGCGTGCTGCTGGGCGTCCCGACGATGTTCGCGGCGCTGCTGGCCGCCCGTCGGCAGGCCGGGGAATCCATCGACACCGCCTCGCTCCGGGTATGCGTCTCGGGCGGAGCGCCGTTCCCGGTCGAGCTGTTCCACAGCTTCGAGTCAGCGTTCGACTGTGTGGTGCTGGAGGGGTACGGCATGTCCGAGACCGCCTCGCTCGCCACGTTCAACCACCCGGACCGCCCGCGTAGGCCCGGCTCCGTCGGCACCGCGATCCGCGGGGCCGAGATGCGGCTCATCGACGTGCGCGAGGGTGTGGGAGAGCTGTGCGTGCGCGGCCGCAACGTGATGGCCGGCTACTGGGGTCTCGAGCAAGCCACGGCCGAGGCGCTCGAGGATGGCTGGCTGCGCACCGGCGATCTGGCCCGCGTGGACGAGGACGGCTACTACTACATCGTCGACCGCAAGAAGGATCTGATCATTCGCGGCGGCTTCAACGTCTACCCCCGGGAGATCGAAGAGGTCCTCTACGAGCACCCCGCCGTCGCCGAGGCGGCCGTCCTCGCCGTCGCGCATCCGGAGCTCGGCGAGGAGATCGCCGCAGCGGTCGCGCTGCGCCCGAATGTCCGGGCTCGGCCCGAGGAACTGCGCGAGTTCGTCCGCGAACGTGTGGCGCCCTACAAGTATCCGCGCGAGGTGTGGCTGTTCGACTCTCTGCCGAAGGGCCCGACCGGCAAGATCCTCAAACGTGAGATCACGGCTCCCGCGTCCGCCCGCTGACGGCGGGCCGTTCGTCAGGGTGTTTCGACAGCGCGTGTGATCAGGTCGACGACCTGTTCGACCAGGGAGTCGTCCGGCGGGCGCAGTTCGGCGACGAGGCGGAAGGGCAGAGCCGCGGCGATGAGCGTCGTCACGGCGTCCACGTCGACTTCGGCGCGCACCTCGCCGCGGGCGATGCCACGTCTGATGATCCGCCGCGTCTGCTCGGTGATGCGCTCGGTGTAGACCGCGTACACGGCCGGCGCCGGCTCGTGCTCGGCTCCCGTGCCGATCAGGCCGGCCAGCAGCCGGTTCGTGCCGGGCATGCGGTAGACCTGGAGGCGAGCGGTGAGCAACATGGCCAGCTCGGCGCGGAACGACCCCTGGTCGGGGACGTCGTGCTCGCCCACACGGGTCTCGGCGGCGGCGACGAGCAGGTCGTGTTTGGTCGGCCATCGCCGGTAGATCGCCGCGCGGCTCACCTCGGCCCGTGCCGCGACGGCGTCGATCGTGACGGCGCTCATCCCCTTCTCCGTGATCAAGTCGATCACCGCGCCGAGGACCGGACCGTCCATCTCCAGGCGCGGGCGTCCCGGCCCCGTCTCGGATCCGTTCCTGCGCACGCCGCCCATGCGCAGAGCCTACGGCACCGCGCTGCGCGTGCCGGGCGCGGCCGCGAGAATTCCGCCGCCGCCCTCTTGCGCGGCCAGCCCTTCATAACGAGACTGTCGATATCGAATTTTCGGCCTGATGGAGGGCTTCCATGACGACTGCGTCCACGGCAACGGCGCCGCTGGTGAACAACCCGCTGATGCACTACGGGCCGCGCATGCTCCAGCGCTCGGCGGCCGGCGCCGAGGAAATCGAGTACCGCCGTATCTCCCTGTGCCCGCTGACCACGCACATCGGCGCGGAGGTAACCGGCGTGGACCTGTCCTCGCCCGTCGACGACGAGCTGGCGCGGGAACTGCGGGCGGCGCTGCTGGAGTGGAAGGTGCTCTTCTTCCGCGGTCAGGAGGCCATGACCCCGTCGGCGCATCGCGCGCTCGTCGACGTGTGGGGCGCGCCGGAAGCCAACCCCTTCTTCCCCCAGGGCGATTCGGTCGAGGTCTCCCGGCTCGCCAAGGACGAGATCACCTTCGGGCACGAGAACATCTGGCACAGCGACCATTCGTTCATGGCCGCCCCCGCGCTCGGCGCGGTGCTGCGCGCGGTGGAGGTCCCGCCGGCCGGCGGGGACACGATGTGGACGGACATGTACGCCGTCTACGACAACCTGCCCGAGGGACTCAAGGAGCGCATCGAGGGCTCGAGCGCCGTCCACGACTGGGAACCGAGCTGGGGCACCACCATGACGCCGGCGCAGATCATCGCGCTGCGGCAGCGGCTTCCGATCGTGGAGCACCCCGTGGTGGTGCGCCACCCGCGCACCGGTCGCAAACTCCTGTACGTCAACGAGCCGTTCACGATCCGCATCGCCGGGCTGCCGGAAGACGAGAGCCGGGCGCTGCTGTGCGAACTCGTGCTCCAGGCGCGCATACCCGAGTACCAGGTCCGCTTCCGCTGGCAGCCCGGATCCGTGGCGATCTGGGACAACATCGCGACGCAGCACTACGCGATCAACGACTACTTCCCGCAGCGCCGGGTCATGGAGCGGATCTCGATCGCGGGCGTGCCGCTGTCCTGACGCGGCCGCGCCCGCAGTCCACCGCAGGTCAATCAAATCGTGTTCGTGCCTTTTCGTCCCTCACGTCCCCCGCGGAGCCGCCGTGTCCGACATCGAAGTCGTACCCGCCCACCCGACCGCCCTCGAGCCCGCGCCCGGCGAGGGGCGGGCGCGAGCCTGGGTCGTCACCGGGCTGCTCGTCGTCCTGATGATGATCAACTTCGCGGACAAGTCGGTGCTCGGCCTTGCCGCCGATCCGATCCGCCGGGACCTGGGTCTGTCCGCGACGGCGTACGGGCTGGCCAACAGCGCGTTCTTCCTGCTGTTCTCCGTCAGCACCTTGGCCGTGGGCTTCGCGGCCGACCGAGTGCGGCCGCGGTGGCTCCTGCTGGGCATGGCCCTGCTGTGGTCACTCGCGCAGCTGCCGTTGGCGCTCGGCGGCGGCGTGGCCCTGCTGTTCGCCTCGCGCATTCTGCTCGGCGCGGCTGAGGGCCCGGCGTTCCCAGTCGCCGAACACAGCGCGCTGTCCTGGTTCACCGACGCACGGCGCAACCTTCCCAGTGCCCTGATCCTCTCCGGCACCGCCCTCGGCGTGATCGTCTCAGCGCCGACGCTGACCTGGCTGATCGATCACCATGGCTGGCGCGCGGCATTCGGGGCGGTCGGTGGCGCCGGACTCGTGTGGGCGGCGGCGTGGCTCGCGTTCGGTTCAGAGCATCGCGGCGCGCGAAAGCCCAAGAGGCCGCCGACGCGTACGCCCGCTGGTCCCACACCTGCCTCCGACATCGCGCCGGTCGGCTATCGGCGTATCTGCGCGACCCGGACCTGGATCGGGGCGACCGTCGCGTATTTCTGCACGTACTGGGTCGTGGCGCTCTCCCTCGTGTGGATTCCCTCGTACCTGCACGATGCGGTGGGCTACACCACGGCGTCCTCGGCGAGCCTGGTGGCCGGAATCTGGGCGGTCAACACCGTCGTCATCCTCGGGCACGGCGCGCTCGCCGGCCGGCTGCTTCGGCGCGGCGTCGAGGGCCGGTGGGTCCGCGCCCGGTTCGGCGCACTGGCTCTGACCGTGGCCGGCCTCGCGGCGTTCGCGCTCGCGTTCCTGGGGCGGGGCCCGGCTTTCGCGCTCGTGCTGGTGCTGGGTATCGGCTTCGCCGGCGTGATGGTGACGATCGCGGTCACCACCGTCGCGCAGCTCGCCCCGCCGTCACGCCGCGCCGGTGCGCTCAGCGTGATGAACGCGGTCGCCACACTTTCCGGGCTGATCGCCCCCGCGCTCGTCGGACATCTCGTCGATGCGCACGGCGCCGGCGGCTACCGCGAAGCCCTCGAGCTGACGGGCGTGATCCTCCTGGTCGGAGCGCTCGCGGCGGCAACGCTGGTCGATCCGGCCCGCGACGCGCGCCGCCTGGCCCGCTGAGCCAGGCCGAACCCGTCCCCACGACCCACCGACATCTCGGAGCGACCGTGAACGCCGTGCCGACAGCCGACTTCGCAGACCTCGACCTCACCGTGGCCGACGTCGGCCGCAACGCAGCCTCCTGGTGCCGGACCGGGCTCGACGAGCGCCTGGCGATGCTTGAACGACTGCTGGCCAAGGTGCCCGGCGCAGCGGGCCCGATGGTCGCGGCGGCTGCGGCGGCAAAGGGCTACGCCGCCGATTCACCGTGGGCCGCCGAGGACTGGGCCGGCGGACCCTGGGCGCTGGCCCAGACGGCGTCCGCGTACCTGCACGTGCTGCGCAGGATCCGCGACGGCCGACGGCCGGTCGAGCCCGGCGCGGTGAAGAGCGATGACGACCGCGTCGTCGTGGACGTGTTCCCCGCCACCGGATGGGACCGCCTTCTCCTGAGCGGCTATACGGCCAAGGTCTGGACGCGTCCGGGCACCACGCCGCACGACGTGCTCGAACGCGCTGCGCGCATATATCGGGCTGAACCCGCCGCGCCCGGCGTCGCACTCGTGCTCGGCGCCGGCAACGTCGCGGCGATCACCGCGCTCGACATCCTGCACAAGCTGTATGTCGAAGGCCAGGTCGTGGTCGCCAAGATGAACCCGGTCAACGCCTACCTCCGCCCGCACTTCGAATCGGTCTTCGCCGAGTTCCGGGAACGCGGTTTCGTGCGCTTCGTCGACGGGGGAGCTGCCGAAGGCACGCACCTTGTCGGCCACGCGGGCATCGACTCCCTCCACATCACCGGGAGCGAGCGCACCTACGACGCCATCGTCTGGGGCACGGGCCAGGAGGCGGAAGCCCGGCGCCGCACCGACCGGCCGCTGGTGACCAAACCGTTCAGCAGCGAACTCGGCGGAGTCAGCCCGTGCATCGTCGTGCCCGGGCCGTGGAGCGCGGCGGACTTCCGCTACCAGGCCGAGCATATCGTCACCAGCAAGATGAACAACTCCGGGCACAACTGCATCGCCAGCCAGATCCTGGTCGTCCCGCGCGGCTGGCCCGGCACGGACCGGCTGCTCGAAGAGATCCGCAGGGTCCTGCGCTCGCTTCCCGCGCGCTCCGACTACTACCCCGGCGCTCGGGAACGGCTCGCCGCCGTGCGCGAGACCTACCCGACGGCGGAGATCCACGGGCCTCACGGCGACCGCATCCTGGTGCCGGACGTTACCGGGCACGACGATGCCATGCTCACCACCGAGGTGTTCGCCAGCGCCCTCGGCGTCGTGCGTCTGCCCGGCGGCGACACGCCCACCTACCTGCTCGACGCCGTCGAGTTCGCCAACGACGTGCTGCCCGGGACCCTCGGCGCCACCATGTTGATCCACCCGAAGACCATGAGGCGCGAGGCACAGGCCGTACACGCCGCCATCGGCGCGCTGCGCTACGGCACCGTCGGGGTCAACTGCTGGTCCGCCGTCGGCTTCCTCCTCGGCTACACCCCGTGGGGCGCGTTCCCGGGCCACACCAGACAAGCCATCGGATCCGGCACAGGGTTCGTACACAACGCCTTCATGCTCGAAGACGTCGAGAAGACGGTGCTGCGCGCCCCCTTCGCACCGATGCCGCGCGGCGCGTTCACCGGCTCCGCCTCCCTCTCCCCACCCCCGCCGTACTTCGCCACCAACCGCACCGGGCCCACGACCATCGAGCGACTCACCCGCTTCACGGCGTCCCCCGGTGTCAAAGGGCTGCCCGGTATCTTCGCGTCCGCGCTCAGAGGCTGATTCCCGACCTGCTCACCGGGGAGTTCATCAACGACGGCAGTGATCGCGGCGGTGAGTCCTGGCCGCAAGGACACCTTCCGCGCGATGCGCGAAGAGCGCGACCGGCCGTGCTCCTGCGGACATCCGGCAGTGCGGGTCGAATCGCGCGAAGCGCCCGCCTCGGCCGCGGCCTCCACTCTTACGCTGCGCAGGCTCGCGTTCCTCGGCGGATGGTGCCAGCCGGGCCGAAAGGTCGACAAACGACGTCTCGTCCCGTAAAGCCGGCGGTGGGATCCGTCGGCTGCGCAGGATCTTACCGATGGTGCCTGCTGCGATCCGGTGCCCGAGGCGGCGCAGTTCGCCCTGGATCCGGACGACGCCCCAGGCGTGGTTCTCGGTGGCGAGACGGATGTTCAGCTCGATCAGGGCGCCCGCGAGCGGCGGCCTGCCTGGCGGCCGCGGCTGGGTCCACTTCTTCGCCACCATGCGCCGATGCCATCGTAGGAGGGTGCCGGGCGTGACGGTGCGGTGCGGTGCGGCAGGTTCCTCGGCAGTGTCCGGCATAGCGCCGCGAGCACGGCCCGGTTGCTCCAGTCGAGCCGTGGCTTCGGGTTGGTGCGCCGGCGGACCGCGTCGTGCCGCAGCACCAGTATTTCGGTGTTCTAAGCAGCCTGCGACCTGGTCAGTAGCACAAGCCAGGAGAGCACTGCGAGAGCGAACCGGTAGATCAGACGAACCTGCACGGTCCACCATCATCGCAGGTCCGAGCACGCGGCCGAATTCAGACGTACTACAGGCCGTCTCGCCCGCCCGGACCCGTCTCGGTCGCGCTCATGCCGCGCTGGAGGGCGGCCAGAGCCTTCGCAGCGTCTCGGCGATCGCCCATGCCAGCACGTCCTGCCTGCGACGGTTCTTCAGATGCCACCTGTTCAGCGCACTGATCGTGTCCCGGGTGTCGAGTGCCCCGATGCCGCATAGAAAGTACAGAACCGCGCGAGCGATCTGCGTGCATTGGTCCTGGCTCAGGTCCGTGCCGCAATCCTCGTTCATGACGGCGAACACGGCCTGGATGTCGTGGCCGCGGTCGCGGATCGCCACCGTGTGGGCGAGCCTGAGCGCATCCGCCAATTCGTCTTGGCCGAAAGGCCCGGGAATGCGGAGGGCCGTGGTGAACAGCGGCCCTCTCGGAGCCGGTGTGGGGTGCGGGTGGGTCACGCGCGGTCTGCCTCGGAAGTCCCCAGGCGACGCGGAGAGGCCGGCGCTCGTTCTCGGCTGCCGACCCCGCCCTCGCGCGACTCGTGCGTGGTGTGAGTCGCGCCGTCGTGGATCGTCGGGCCGCCGCTGCGGGCGCCCGGCACGCCCCTGTGATCGTTCATGTCCGCTCCTCGGCCGAGCGGTGCCTGGCGACGACCGCTCCACTTTGCGCCGGCAGAGGATGAGTCCACTCTGCCGGTGCGCTTTCAGTGACCGAGGCGCGGGGTCTGGACGCCTATCGACCATGCGGGTTTTGTCCCGCTTTCCTATCTCCTCACAATGCCTGTACCGTGCGCAAGCGTTTGTACTCCTGTGTGCGCCTCCGCCCGCCCCCGTACGAGCCGATGCGACCACGGTCCGGTCGAGTTCCGGTCCGGAGCGCTTGACTTCGTCGTCCGGAGCGCCGACGGCGCCGCCATACAGCACACCGACGAGTATTTCGCTGTAAGCGGCCACGCGGGCTTCATCCTCGGCATGGGCAGCCAGACCTGGGACTCCGACGTCGCCCTCATCGAGGAGATCGCAAGGCGGTTCGAGCTGATGGGCCAAGGCTCGCGAGGACGACCGAGATCGCCCCACCTCGGGGATGACTCGACAGGCATGACTGAGGATTCGAGGGTGACGGCGCTGCGGGGCCGGGACGGGCGAACACGCGTGACGCGAAGAACTCTGTATGAAGCCTTGGAGCACGTCGGACGCTAACTGTCGGCTGACCTGCACGGACGAGGATTTCGGCAACCACAGCCCGCGGCGGTACCGGAGGGGCCGTGGCAGCCCGAACAACGAGATCAGCCAACGAACGATATCAATGCTGTGGTACGCCTGCGCCGAGGCGCTCGATGCGCGACCCGACCACTTCGAGTCGGCCGTGGGTCGGCCGGGCGATCACACGCAATCACCCTCAAGCGCGGTCAACGGCGGCTCACATATGCCATTGATCATATATAGTGCATCTGATACGTAGGGCGAGCGCGGGATTTTCGGAGCCCGCTCGGAGTCATCCGGGCGGGCACTTTCTGCCCGCCGGGGCGGGACTCGCCCATCGGAGTCACCTCACCAACCCCTTCCGGCTCGCGGGTTCGACGGACCCGACTAGGTGTCGAGTTCGGCTCTCCCGGGCTGGTTACCGGTCGCGTGAGTTGCGTCGTTCGCGGCGGATGTTCTGCCGCAGCTGGGTGATCCGGGCGGTTCCCGCGGCGGCCATGATCAGTGCGCCCGCGACGGCGCCGAGGAGCATGGCGACGGCGAGTGACACGTGCAGGTGCGCGCCGAGGAAGTTGATGCTCACGCCGCTGGTGTTCTGGATGATGAAGATCAGCACCGCGGCGAGGGCGAGCGTGCCGGCGATCAGTGCGATCCGCACGCTGCTGGTCCTGGTTCGTGCCGGTCCCGCGGGTGCCGACGGTTCGGCAGGTGCCTGGGGTGCGGGCGTCGGTGCGGTCGGGGGCGTCGGCGGGGGTCGGACGGTGCTGCCGTCTACGGATCGCGGCGGGACGGTGGTGGGTGCTTCGGGGGTCAGTTGGTCGGTCATGAGGGGATTCCCTTGAAAGCGGGGGAGCCGGGGCGTGTGCCCGCCTCGCGTGCTTCCCCCAAGGTGGCCCGGGAGCCTGGCCGCCGTCTGCGGTCGATCCTCCCGGCGCCTTGTTTCCAATCTACATTGGAAACAAGAAACTAGCAATGCATTTCTAGAATATGTTAGCCTGTATCTGTGGAGAACTGGAGTTTCCTGACCAATCACGCCCGGGTCCTGCTGTGCATCGCGCGCGACCCGGGTGTGCGGCTGCGTGAGATCGCGGTCAGTCTCGGGCTGACCGAGCGCAGCGCGTACGGCATCGTCACCGATCTGACCGCGGCCGGATACGTGATCAAGGAGAAGGACGGGCGACGCAACCGCTACCAGATCCAGGCCCACCTCCCGCTGCTCGAACCAGGCAGCCGGGAACCCGCGGTCGGCGAGGTCCTGGCCGTCCTGCTCGGACACAGCGGCGAGCAGCACGATGACCGAGCCCCGGGGAGCGCAGTGCCGGAGGCCGGGGGCGTAGCTTAGGCTCCCGTCCAAAGCGCCTTGTCTCCGGCGCGTCACGAGAAACGGGTTCGACGGCCGCGGGTGGGCCCGTTTAGCGGCCGTCGGCGTTGCGAGGCTCCGCACGTGCACGTTCGTCGCAACAACCTACGGTTTTCTGATCTCGCCGGGGACGCGGCGCGACATGTCGCCGTCGTCGAACGCGGACCTCGGTGCCACAGCGTCGCGTGACGGTGACCCGAGGAAGCGCAGTGCGGAGTTCGCCGCTCCCGCGCCGCACATGCCGTGGGCGCCTGGGCCGGGCGGGGTGGCGGCCGAGCACAGGAAGACGCCGGGCAGGCCGGTGGAGTAGGGGTCGAGCGCGAGGCGGGCTCCGAGGAGCAGTTGGCGGGGTGTCTTGGTGCCGGTGAGGATGTCGCCGCCGGTGAAGTTGGGGTTGGCCGCGGCGAAGTCGCCCGGCCGGGTGACGTGCGACCCCACGATGCGTTCGCGAATGCCCGGTGCGTACCGCTCGAGCTGTTCGATGACGGTGTCGGTGGCGTTGCCGTCGTAGCCGTGCGGGACGTGGGCGTAGGCCCAGACGGGGTGTACGTTGCCGACGGAGCGGCTGGGATCGGCCAGGTATTGCTGGCCGACCAGGATGAAGGGGCGTTCGGGCATGCGTCCGGCGGCGACGGCTCGCTCCGCCTGCGCCACCTCGGCGAAGGTGCCGCCGACGTGCACGGTGCCGGCGCGTCGCGCGTGCTCGTTGTGCCAGGGCACTCCGTCTTCGACCGCGAGGTCGAGCTTGTACGCGCCAGGGCCGCGGCGGAATCGCCGGTAGGCGGCGCGAACCCGGCGCGGCAGCCGGTCGCCGTAGAGGGAGGCGACTTGGCCGGGGTCGAGATCCAGGAGGGTCACGTCGGCCGGCGGGATCTGCTTGCTCTCGGTGATGCGCACGCCGGTGTGGATCGCGCCGCCGTGCTCGCGTAACGCTCGCTCCATACTCCGGGCGATTTCTTGTGAGCCGCCCTCGGCGACCGCCCAGCCCGCGGCGTGGCCGGCAGTCAGGATGCCGAGGCCGATCGCCGAACTGAACGGATCGGACAGCGGTCGGTAGGCGTGTGCGGCGATGCCGGCCCACAGCGCCCGCGCCTGGGGCGTTTGGAACAGGCACGCGAGGACGGTGGCGGGCAGCACCGTCGGCAGGCCGAAACGTGTGAGCAGCAGGGGGTGGTCGGGGATGCGCAGCATGGGGCGCATCACGTCCTGGGCGAGTGCGTCCCAGTGGCGCACCGGCGGTCCGAGGAGCCGCCGGTAGCGGTTGCCGTCGACGCCGAGGCCGCGGGCGGTTTCGTGCACGGAGCGCAGCAGCACGCCCGCTGTCCCGTCCTCGAGCGGATGGGCGCAGTCGATCTCGGGCAGCAGCCACCGCAGTCCGTGGCGCGCGAGATCGAGTGTGCGCAGCGCCGGCGAGGTCACGGCCATCGGGTGGATGGCCGAGCAGTGGTCGTGCATCAGCCCCGGCAGGATGGCTTCATGGCCGCGGGTGCCGCCGCCGGTCTCTTCCGCTGCTTCCAGCACCGTGACTTCCAGCCCCGCCTTCGCCAACAGTGCGGCGGCGGCGAGGCCGTTGGGACCGCCACCGACCACGACCGCGGAGGTCACCAGGCCTCCGAAGGCCTCGTAGCGACCCGCGAGGAGGTGAAGACGCGGCAGCGCGGAGTTCGTGTGCTTGGACCCGACACGACTTCGCACACCTGTTTCTGTTCATCAAACAAATCGCGTTCCCATAGGCCTTCGGAGTGAGACTGACAGGGTTCAGCCGCTTGCCGCGACGCTGTCTCCTTACATCAAGTCTAATCGGCCTTGAGGGTCTGCGGATCCGCGCCGGGAAAGTCAGAAGGCTCATCGAGCGGATACGTGACGAACGAGGCGGGCATCGGCGGACGCCCACGCGCGCGACCAGGCGAATACGCCGAAGTGGGCCGATGTTTCCGCGCGGGCATTTGTGCATCTATGCAGTAATAAGACTTACTGCCTGGCGTCCACGCATGGTTGATTTTTTCAAATCTGTCCGCGTGGGTTGATGCGTACAGTTTATAGCGGACTAGTCTTCCCCGAAGAATCGTCCGGTTCATCGCTGCATTGTGTGGACCGCGAACAGGCCAGAAGTTTACAAGGGAGCAGGCAGCTCGAATGAGACTAAGAAACCCTGATTCTCCGCCGATGCGCACGGCGTCCGTGTGGGCCGCGACGGCCCTGACGGGGGCGCTCGCCGTCTCCGCCGTGGCGCTGAGTCCCACGGTCGCGCAGGCGATCGCGACCACCCCTCCCCTCGGTACGCTGCAGAGCGTCGCGGTTCTCGGCGGCCAGTCGGTCACCAATACCGGCCCTTCCATCATCAACGGAGACCTCGACGTAAGCCCGGGAACGTCGGTGACCGGGTTCCCCCCTGGAATCGTCAACGGCGCCGTCCATACGGGGGCCGATCCCGTCGGGGGCCAGGCTCAGAGTGACCTCACCGTGGCCTACAACAACGCCGCGGGACAGGCGCCGGACGGCACCATCACGGCCGATCTCGGTGGACAGACGCTGGTTCCGGGTGTCTACAACTCCTCGACGTCCATGGGGCTCACCGGCACGCTCACGTTGAACGCGCAGGGCAACCCCAACGCCGTCTGGGTCTTTCAGGCCGGATCGACGCTGACCACCGCGTCGGCGAGCACGGTGGCGCTGATCAACGGTGCCTCGCCCTGCAATGTCTTCTGGCAGGTCGGGAGCTCGGCGACGCTCGGCACCAACTCGAACTTCACCGGTACGATCCTCGCCCAGGCATCCATCACCGCGACCACCGGGACGACCATCGCCGGTCGGGCGCTGGCGCGCACCGGTTCCGTGACCCTGGATACCAACACGATCACCCGGCCCCAGTGCGCCACCACCACGGGCGGTACCACGGGTACGACCACCACGGGCGGTACGACGGGTACGACCACCACTGGCACCACGGCCACGGGAGGACTCCTGTCCGGCGGCCTGTTGACCGGGGGTACTTCGGGTGGCCTGCTCTCCGGTGGTCTGCTCGGCGGAATCACGACGGGCGGAATCACCACGGGTGGGATCGTCACAGGCGGGATCATCACCGGCGGCACCATCAGCGGCGGGACGATCAGCGGTGGGACCATCGGCGGGTTCACCACCGGCGGCACTGTCGGTGGTGAGACCGGCGGGATGAACGGTGGGATGAACGGTGGCGAGAACGGTGGAATGAACGGTGGCGAGAACGGTGGGATGACCGGCGGGTTCCACCACTATCCGCAGCCCAAGCCGTGCGGGTGCCACAAGCCGGTGATGCCTCCGAAGCCCAAGCCGTGCCCGTGCCACAAGCCGGTGATGCCTCCGAAGCCCAAGCCGTGCCCGTGCCACAAGCCCGTGAAGGTGGAACCCAAGCCGTGTCTGCCCTGCCGCCCCTCGGGTCAGAGCACCTCGGGAGGCAGTGACGGCGGTTGGAGTAACGCCTCGGGAGGCCACGACACCGGTTGGAGTGGCGGCTCCTGAGCACTCGGCCGCCGTTCTACGAGCGCCAGACGATGGGTGCGGCCCGCTACATCGCGGACGAAGCGAGGATCGCCTCGCTGACGAGGGACGTAGCCGCTGCGCCTGACGGAGATCGATCGTCGTCGGGCGCCGGACCGGAGAACGACGGCCACCGCGGAATCCGCCGGTGGCGCGCTTGCCGACCACGGGAGCGCGCCACCGGCGCCGGAGGAGGGACGCACGGGGTGTGTCTCGAGTTTGACCCGAGAGGAGCAGACGGGATGGGCAGGGCCCGGTGTCGCCGCGTGGTGAGGGGATCGATTCGGTGGAGGTGAAGCAATCCGACCTGGACGTACTCGACGACCAGGTCGAGGTCCGTGCCGAGCGGACGCCGTCGGCCCCGGCCGGCCACGCCGAGCCGTCTTCGCTCTCTGAGCTGCCGCGCCCGCTGCGGGCGGCCACCGGCGCGGCGGTCGCGTTGTGTCTGGTGGCCACCGCCTTGCACCTGCTGATGGTCGGTCTGTACGTGGCGCCCGTGAATGCCGTCTCGCAGCGCTACAGCAGGGAGATCGATGACTGGATCGATCCTGTCTTCGATCAGAACTGGCAGCTGTTCGCGCCGGAACCCCAGTCGGCCAACTGGCAGATCTCGGCGCGGACCATGAGCGCCGGGCCGGACGGCAGGCCCCGGATCAGCTCCTGGTTCGATCTCTCGGCCCTGGACGACGCGGCGGTGAAGCACGACGTATTCCCGAGCCACACCGCGCAGAACACGCTGCGCCGGGCCTGGACCGCGTACGCCGCCGCGTTCGGCGCCGGCGATCAAGCCGACTCGGACTGGGCTGTGCTGGTGCGGGAGTACTTGCGGAACATCGCGGTGGACCGGGTCGAGGCCCACCGCGCGGGCGCTATCGACAGCATCCAGTTGCGTGTGGTGACGCAGCCCATCCCGGCGCAGGCCGTGCCGGGCGGCCCGCGCCCGAAGGCGCCCGCCGCTGATATCAGGACCCTACCGTGGTGGAAGGTGACGTCTCGTGGCAGGTGAACAGGGATCGATCGCGGCGTGCGTGCCGGGAGGCGAGAGCGTGCCGGCCGTGAGCGGTTCCGGCCTGGCGCGCGTGCTCGGCCGCCTCGACGCGTTCGGGCTCGCCCTCACCGAGCGGACGTGGTCGCTGTACGCCGCGGCGGCGCTTCGCATCGGATACGGACTGATCTACCTCGCCTATCTGCTGCGGGAGTTCCCGCATCGTGACGAGCTCTGGGGCCCGGGTTCCCCGATGACGCCGGCGCTGTCCCGAGAGCTGCTCGACCGGACCGGCTGGTTCAGCGTGCTGACCTTCTCGGACAGCCCGATCTACTTCGAGGTCTGCTACGGGTTCGCTCTCGTCGTCTGCGTGCTGTTCGCGCTCGGCTGGCGGACCAGGATGCTCTCGATCGTCTTCGCACTCGTGGTGACGTCGTTCTACGCCAGGTCCGTCCTCATGACGGACGGCGGCGACAACCTGATCACGCTGATGAGCATCTACCTGGTCGCCACCGCCTGCGGCCGACGCTGGTCGCTCGACGCGCGCAGGGCCCGGCTGCGGGGATCTGCGGACCGGCCCGGGAGCTTGTTCGCGCGGTTCGCAGCCACCGAGTTCGCCCGGCACCTCGGCGTGTCCCGGCGGGTCGTGGTCACGGTGCTGCACAACTGCGGCATGGTCGTCATCGGCGCCCAGATCTGCATCCTCTACGCCACCGCGGGTCTCTACAAAGTGCAGGGCGGCGACTGGGACAACGGAACCGCGCTGCACTACGTTCTCCACCTCAGCCTGTTCCGGCCGTGGCCGGCACTCTCGGCCGTGGCGGACAGCCACCCGATGATGATCACGGTAGCCGCGTACCTGACCGTCCTGGTGCAGGTGGCCTTCCCGTTCGCCCTCTTCGGCCGCCTCAAGTACGTCGTCCTGAGCATGTTGCTCTGCATGCATCTGGGCATCGCGGTGCTCATGGGTCTGCCCATGTTCTCCGGCTCGATGGTCGTCGCGGACGCCGTGTTCCTGTCGGACCGGTTCTACCTGGCCGTGGAGCGGAGAGCCCGCCGGCTCGTACGGCGAACCGCACCGGCATTGCCGGATGCCGGCGCGATGGGGCATCCTCTCGTCCCGGCGCAGGAGGTTCGGACAGCTGACGCGCTGGATCGCACCTGACGGCGGAATCGGCGTCACAGACCCGGATGCCGGCGCACGAGCCGTCGTTCTCCAGCCCCGCGACCGGTGATCGCTCCGGCGCACAGGGCCGACAGGACGGTGCGTTCCCTCGCCCGGTGCGTGGCATTACCCGCGGCGAAACACGGTACCTGGCGCGCGGCAACAGGCCAGGCCAGCCCATACGGCGTCCTACCGGCCGCGCCGACCAGCTGGAACAGTCGGGCGACCGAGGGGGAAACCGCGGTGACACGCACGGTGCCGCCGACGGCGCGCACCTGTCGGTTCACGGCGCAGACAGCCTCGAAACCCGCGCAGTCCATGAAGGTGACCCGGGAGAGATCCAGCAAGACCGGCCCGCGTGCGGGTTCGGCCAACGCGGTCACCTCGAGGAGCAGGTCTTCCACCGCGGCCACGTCGATCTCTCCACGCAGGGCGATGACCCTCAAGGAGCCGTCGCACTTGCTCACGAACACGTTCACGTCGGCCTCGCGTCCTCGGATGCGGATGCACCGGGCGCGCTCACCGGGGCCGCTCGGCCGCTTCGGGCCGACCGCGTTCCCATCGCGTACCCTGCGCCGGGGATCACGGCGCCTGAGTCCCGAGCGTCATGAGGTGGTTGTATCTGTACCCTACCTCACCGTCTGGCCACATGACACCCCCGCGGGACGCGCGGCCATCGACGGGCCTTGGTGGCGGTGCAGTCTGCGGCTCAATCCAGCGTGGCGAGGTGGTCGGCGACGCCCCCGCGCCACTCGATCATGAGTAAGGTCGCGTCGTCGCTGGTCGTGCCGCCGCGTTGGTGCATCAAGGCGTGCGAGAGGGCGCGTACGACCGCGCGCACTCCTTTCTCGGCGTGCTCGGTGCGGTTGATCCAGCTGATGAGTTGTTCCTCGCCGAACTGCTTTTCGCCGGCTTCGTGTTCTTCGATCAGGCCGTCGGTGAAGCAGAGCACGCGGTCGCCGGGGTGGAGGGTCTGCTCGCTGATCCGGGGTTGTTCGCCGCCGAAGCCGACCGGGAGGGTGGTCGGGCTCTCGAGTTTCCCGAGCACCTCGTGGTCGCGGATCAGCAGGGGTGCGGGGTGGCCCGCGTTGACCCATTGCAGACGGCCGGTGGCGATGTCGAGGATCATCATCTGCGCGGTCACGAAGTGGTCGGGGCCGAACTGCTGGGCGATGGCCCGGTCTATGAACGCGTAGATCTCGGCCAGTCCGATATCGGAGCGTCGGGCGTGCCGGTAGGCGCCGATGGCGACGGTCGCCATCGTGGCGGCGTCCAGGCCGTGGCCCATCGCGTCGATCATGGCGATGTGCAGGAGGTCGTCGTTGAGGGCGTAGTCGAAGCTGTCTCCGGCGACTTTGTAGGCGGGTTCGAGGATTCCGGCCACCTTGGCCTGGGGGACGGTCATCGCCAGCGGGGGCAGCAGGGACCACTGGATCTCGGCGGCCAGGCTCATCGGTTCGCGGCGCCGGGCCTGGAAGAACCGGTCGGTGTAGCTGTGTTTGGTGACGATGGTGTCGGCGACCAGACCGGCGAGGCGGCGCAGCAGCCGCCGGTCGTCGTCGTCGACGGCGTCCATGGTCAGGGCCATCACCCCCACCTGGTCGCTGCCGTCGAGCAGCGGCAGGTACATCCGGACGCCGTCGGTCTCCGGGACTTCCACGGGGGTTGCGTGCAGGAAGGCCGTGCCGGCGGGGGAGTCGCCGATCGGCTCGGGTTCGCCGACGGTCAGCCGCCGCCTAGGCAGCGGCACGAGCATCCGCTGGCCGTAGTCCTGCAGCAGAATCGAGACGTCGCGCCCGCCCACCCTGGCAACCTCCTCGGCGACCAGCGGGGCGATCAGCGCCGGGGGCATCTCGTGCGCCCGGTCCAGCAGCACCCCGAGCAGACGCTCACCGAACCCTTCGGACCGGTCCACCACGTCCACGTCACGCCGCCGCTGGTCCCGCGCCATCGCCGCTTTCCCTTCAACGCCCGCCAGAACCGGCCCGGCCCACCCGCCTCCACGTAGCCGATGCAGGTCCCGACACGCTCGGGTCCGCCCTGGCGGTCACAGCCGGTCCCCTTGAAGGCCCTTTCACGCAGCCATGGACACCGGCTCCGGGCGCAAGCGTTCAACGCGTACAGAATGTCGCGGCCAACCATCCGCAAGAGCTCATTGCTCCAAACGCGGCATGTCAGAACACAGACCTCCGATGGCGTCCCGCCGAGTGGTGTAGCAGGGATCTTGGGACTGTACGGTCTTCGGCTCTGTCGCACCTCCGGTGGTAACGGAGCGTCAGGACCCTCCATGATGGGTCGTGCGCGATGTAGATCATCTTATGAGCGCGGTGTTCTCCGGCCTGCCACCACTCCAGACAGGAGCCTCCTCCCATCTCCCACCGGCAGAGTCATTCGCTGATCGATAGAGGTGATTGGCAGGCGCGGCCGAGGCGGCCCTCCGTACCGCGTGCCGGGGTTCGGTACTGTGCGCGCTCGCTCGCCTGGGCGGATTCTGGCGCGATGACTGGCGCTGCGACAAGCCAGGGAGGACGGTATGCCCACGGGAGCCGCCTCATTGGACAGGCAGACTTCGAACGACTCAGTGAGGCGCGTGATGCCCCAGACCTCGACCAGGACCGCACTGCCCGCGGCGGGCGGTGTCGGCGCGTTGCGCGCGTGGGCGTCGTCTGCTGCTGCGCGCACAGTCGAGGTCGGGCGCGGGCTGCTGAGGTTCGCGTTCTACGGGCGGTATTCGACGGAGGACCGGCAGAACCCGGTGACCTCGCATGCCTGGCAGCACGACCAGGCCGAGGCGACGATCACGGGCGAGGGTCGGATCACCGAGGAGTTCTTCGACCGAGGCCGGTCCCGGACACTCGCATGGCATCTGCGCCCCGAGGCCGCACGGCTGATCGAGGCGATCAAGGATCCGAACCGCGGCTTCGACGCGATCGTGATCGGCTCCTATGAGCGTGCCTTCTACGGCAATCAGGCCTCGCTGATCCTGCCGCTGCTGGAGAAGCACGGCGTGGCGCTGTGGATGCCCGAGGTCGGCGGACCGGTCACCTCCGGACACGACGAACTGGTCGCGCTGCTCGGGATCCTGGCCAAGCGCGAGATCATCCGCGCCAGGGCCCGGACCGTGGGGGCGATGACGGCGCTGGTGCGCGACTACGGCCGCTACGTCGGGGGCCGGCCCGCCTACGGCTACCGCCTGGTCGCCGTCGGACCGCACCCCAAGCGCCAGCACGCGGCCTGGGGCCGGAAGCTGCTGTGCCTCGAACCCAACCCCGACACCGCGCCCGTCGTTGTCTGGATCTTCCAGATGCGGCTAGACGGGCACACGCTGGCCCGGATCGTACGGGCCCTGAACGACGCCGCGATCCCGTGCCCGTCGGCGGCCGACCCGCAGCGGAACCCGCACCGGGCCGGTGTGGCCTGGCAGATCCCGACCGTGCAGGCGATCCTCGCCAACCCCGTCTACACCGGACATGCGGTGTGGAAGCGCACGTTTGCCAAGCACGAGCTCGTCGACGAGGACAACCTCGCCCTCGGCTTCGCCCAGCACGTGCGCCGCAACGCCCCGGACCAGTGGGTCATCTCCATCCCCATCGCGCACGAGGCCCTCGTGAGTGAGGAGCATTTCGTCGCCGTCCAGAGCACCCACAGCCCGCGCCCGGACCAGGTCCACGACTACCGGTACACCGGGATCCTGCTGTGCGGCGAATGCGCCCGGCGCATGGAAGGATCCTGGAACAACGGCGCCGCCGCCTACCGCTGCCGGCACGGGCAATCGAGTGCCAGCGGTCCTGCGAGCCGGATATCGCAGGCGTACGTCCGCGAATCCCACCTGCTCGCCCGGATGCCGCTGCTCCACCAGCGCCTCGTCCTCGACCGAGCGACGACTATGACCACTGTGAAGGCGGCAACGCCCACGCGCGCCCTACCCCAGCGGACCAACGTACTGAAGACCGTGATTCCGACACCGGAGGAGGTGATCGACGAACTGCGCAGTACCAAGCGCACCTTGACCTACCACCACCCCACCAAGACCCTTCAGGTCGACGGCGGGAAGCTGCCCATCCGCATCACCGTCTGACCGCGTCCCGGACACACGCGCCAGACAGCACACCACCCAGCATCACCACGACCACAGCCACCACGAGAACCGAGAGGAGAGGCACCAAAGTCGGCGGCGATCCGATGCCGCAAGAGGATCACGTCAGGAGGTGAAACCCTGCCCGAAAACGACGCAGCGCCTGAGACGGGAGGAACCCGACCTCAGACGCCAAAAAGAGCTGCCCGCGAGCAGCTCTTCGTGGGGAAATTATGTGTCCGAACCCCGCCAAATCAGTGGCGTGTTGTCGAAGATCTGCCACTGGATGGGCACTCAGGGTCAGCTGGACCACTACTCCGAGTATGACTCGGGTCTTCTTATAGGTCAAGCGCTTCGGCGCAATCGAGACGCATGACTTCGAGCGATCCTGACAAGCAGAGTACCTGTTTCGGGGGCCGTCACATGACGGCCCCCGAAGCGGCGCCGGGCGCGATGGTCTTCCGACTGGTGTTCCCGTACGAGGTTCTGATGTGAGCGGGCGCATCGCTCCGCTTACATCTCGGGGCCACCATGGCTGGCCGGCCGAGACTGTGCTGACGGGCCACGTTTGCCAGTAAAGCGTCGCTGTTGGAGCCGAGCCGAGGCGCGTACGGTGAGCATAAGGACCAGGGCGAACTGCGCGCCGATTATTACGAGGCATTCTGTTGCCGTGAGCACTCCGCGGGCCGCGTAGAGAGTCGCCAGCGGCAGCAACGACGCCGACGCCACGCCGACAATCTCGATCGCCGTGGCGGTCAGAATGTGCGCACGGTCTTCAGTCAACTCTGCTGAGGCGGTAATGCTCCCGAGGCTTGCAACATCGACCTTGATTCCCGCCTTCGCCGTCGGCGCAAGTTGGCCCGCCTGGTTCTCGTTCGCTCTCGTTATGCTGCTCACCGGCTAACTCTCTGTTGGTCTCCTGTCCCGCACTCTGAGCAGCCCAGCACAGCAGAATCCTGTGCAAGGGCTATTCGAGCAGGGCATCGGCAAAATCGCGCCGGTCTCAGGGCATCGACGCGCGATGCCCGCCGGCATTCCACTGCTGGGCCCCATGGCCGTGAGCGCCCGACTCGCTTGGGCGAGGTGGTCAGCGGAGGTCGAAGAACTCGGCGGCTTGCTTGCGGATCCGCCCGAGCCGCTTGGAGACAGCGCTGTGGTTGGCGTAGCCCATCACCTCGGCAACCTGCGTGAGGTTGGTGACACCGCTGTGGAGCAGCACGACGACCTGGCGGTCGCGTTCGTCTAAAATTGCGAGGAAGTCGCCGGTGACTATGTTGCCAAGGACCTCGGTCTCCGGACCTTGGACCGGAACAGTCTCGGTCAGCTCCACGAACCGGACCTTGACCTTCAACCGCTTGTGATAGAGCTTCCGTTCGAAGTCTTCTCGGGCGTAGCTCCACCGGTCGGAGAAGTCCTCCTCGACGCGGTTGGAACGCACGGCTTCGAGGATCTCGCGGAGCCGTCCGTGGGTGTCGGCCGTCTCGATAGTCTGCCTCACGATCTGCTCAGCCTCTTCCTCGCCGCACCACAGCAGCCCGCCCATCCGAGGATTGGCCCTGACACCACCGTCGAAGACCGTCCCGTCGGTGAAGTGGACGGGGTGCGCGGTAATTCCGTGGTCGGTCTCGCCGAATCCGCGCAACACGTCCTGGACCACTTCCGTGCCGGCCGGCAGCCAGAAGTCGAGGTTGTGGGCCAAGAGGCGGATCGGGTCGGAGTCGCTGAATCTATTCAGCGGCGACTTGCGAAAGAGGTGACTCCACACGGTGGAGGCCCACGCTCGGGAGAGGCGGACATCGAAGTCTTCGGGGAGATAGCGGTCCGGTTCCGCCGTATCCATCGTGAACGGCCACAAACCCCGCCGAATCTGGGGCAGGCCGTGCCTGTCGAGCATCGCCTTGGGGATTAGGTGGAACAGCGGGGCGTGCTCGTAGTACCGCGACCTGGTTCGCGGGACGAACACGACGTTAAACTCGCCGCGCTCGGCCAACTCCCTGACCGGGGACGGGAGTTCTTCCTCGTCGAACATCAGGCTGCGGTACTGGGCGGCTTCCCACTGCATGTTCCAGTTCGCCACGGCCAGCTCCAGGTCGCGATCTTGCGCGGTGCGGCCGGTCGTGGCGATCGGGATCGTCACGTACTCGGCTGGCTCCGGATCGTGGGCGCGCAGCACGGCGTTGTACATCATGCCGGTGGAGACGTTGCTCAGGCTCGGATACCAGTCCGGCTGCGCGTCCTGCTCGCTCGCGTCCAGGAAGAGCTGCGAGCGCCAGTAGGTCTCGTCGTCCTCGTCCTTGGAGAGCGCGGATCCCTCGGCCATGTCTGTGTCCGTCGTCGCGGTGGTGATAGTCACGTACCCTCCACGACACTACTTCCCGAATCCGTTCCGCGGGAGCCGAAGATTTTTCTTGGCACCTCGTAGATCATGCGCGGCGCTCACCGCGCAATCATGTCGGCGCCTCCCGCAGTTAGTGGATGCCAGTTCCCGTTTCCCCGCATGGGCGGCGCCTGCCTAACCCCAGACCTGCGGGTCGGCGCACATGTCACTGGTAACCACTCGACACCGCCAGGGACGTCGGGCCCACTTCCAGCGCAACCGGACTTACCACGGGCCGACGCCGGTTGTCGCCGCCAACCGTGCACGGCCATAGAATTGCGCACTGTGGACGTGAGTAACGACCTCATCGCGCTCGGCGGCGCTGCGACGGGCGCATTGGCACTTGCGACAGCATGGTCATCCGAGCTGACCCGAAGGCTCGTCAAGGAAGGCAAGCTGTCACGAGACCAGTGGACAGCGATCGCGGTGGACTCCGCGCGTACGCGGCTGGACCAGAACGCGGCCACGGTCGACCTGACTTATGGCGAGTTCACTGGACCGCTGCTGCCGTCCACGATGCTCGACGGACGCGCCAATCCGTGCCCGCCGGCTACTACATGGAACTTCCCACGAGACCAACAGACGATGCTCGCCGTGCGGAGCGCAATGAAGCTCACCAACAGCAGCGAGAAGATCGTCTATGGCAAGGCAGTCGGCGCAATTCTCATCGAATCGATTCCCAACAGCGGTGAGCGCGTGCTCGACACCGAACACAGCTTTTCACTTTCGCCCGGTCAAGCGTGGTCGTTCTGGCTCGAGGCGCGGGCGCCGCTCGCCGAGTGGGCCCTGAACTACAAGTACGCGGAGGCTGGCGAGGTCGGCCATACACCGGCGTGGGGCTCAGTTTGGATCACAGTGCATGACGACAATGACAACGGCGTCGATGACTGGTGGTATCCAATGCTGATCGGAACCCCGATCGTCCCGATCAAGGACGTGGCCGCAGGCTGGCGCCTGCGCCCGCCCGGAGATCCTAAAACAGTGTACTTCGATAGCGGACCGGCGCCGCAACGCTCCCGCACCTACTGGCTCTCTCGGTCTCAAAGCATGGTGCTACCGCAGCCCCCAGCGCTCGCCGCACACTATGCGGAGATGGAGAAGAAGAACAAGAAGCGACGAGAGCAACTGACTGCCGAGCTTGAGAAGCAGATTGCATCTCGCTCGGAATCGTCGAACAATAGTCCGCTCCGCTGATGAAGCGGGCTGGCCGATCTACCAGTCTCTGTCGTCGGTGGGTACACCGTCGTTTGCCGACAGGTACGCGTTCCATCGGTCAGCCGCCTCAAGGATCGACTGATAGAACTGTTGCTCGATGCTTCCCGCCGGGCATCGGTCGGCAAGCTCTGCTGCTGCCGATCTCTGATCTCCTGTATCCGTTACATGCGTCCAGCTCATCCCGAACCGGTTTCCGGTGAACGCCACCCCACGGAGCGCTCCTTGGAGGTTGCTGAGGCACTCTGGGCCAGCCTGCCGCGCAGCGTGCAAGGCTGCGACAATGAACTCAAGGTTTTCCAGCAGGCTCTTCGGGGCGTTGCGAAGCATCACGGCAACGGCGTTCATACCCGTGATGGTCGGTGCGACAAAACACTCCTCGATGACCTCGATGACCCTTTCATCGAATGTGCCGGCGACAGCCGAGAACAGCTGCGGACCGACCACCGAGCGCCAGCCGGAGGCAGGCGCGTCGATGAACCAGGCCCGGACCTCGCGTAGATAGTCCTGGAACTTTGGAAGCTCCCGGAATCGGTATTTCTCGGTCGACCTGTTGCGTAGCGGCGAGAATCCTCCGGCTGCGGTCTGGTTGTTCAATGCCTTCGCCCGGCCCAGCAGCAGTTCGAACACCCGCCGCGGATCGTCGTAGCTGAGTTGGATGAGCAGCTCGCCGAGCGCGTAGCCCTCCAGCGAGTCGCGCTGCCGCAGGCTGTAGAAGATCTGTTCCTGGAGTGCCTCGGGAATCAGGCGCCAAGGCAGGGCTCCTCGCGGGCCGACGAACGTCGCGAACTCTTCCCAGGCGAAGCGCTCGTCATCGGGTGGGACGATGACGAGGAGCTCCGCGGCCAGTTCAGGGGCCGTCTGGGCGAGCGAGCGGATTGCCCCGAACGCCAGCTGGGATACACGTGCGTCTTCGTGGGCGGTCAGGGTCCGCAGCAGTTCCCGTTCCCCGTCCAGGAGGGACTGGCGTTGTCCGCGCTGCAGCCCGAAGACGAGGGCGACTTCGCGGGCGAGGTGCATATGACCGGTGGCGAGCAGATCTTTTGCCACTCCGACGGCCGCCTCGCCGGCTGTCTCGACGAGGGCGAGCAGAATGATGGAGCACTGCCCGGCGAGTTGGCCCTCAGGCGAGGCGGCAACCCGCTCCAGCAGGGACCTGCCCAGAGCGGGACGGGCTCGTACCGTGACGAACAGGAAGGGGCGCGGCTGGCCTGTTTCGTCTCCGATGAGGTTGTGCAGCTCGTCGATCAGCTGCTCGATCAGTTCAGCAGCTTGAGCATCCCCGAGCTCCCGGAGTCTGGCCCCCGCGGCGGAGAACAGGTCCTGCTGGGCGCGGTTGCGGTACTCAAGGTCCAGTTCCACGCGCATGTCCGCCGGCGGGTCGATCGGCCCGCTGTGGAGCGCGCGCGCCAAGTCGTTGCGGAGTTCGGTCGGGATCGTGGCGAAGATCCCGCGGCAAGCCTCCCTGATCGGGGCGCTTCCGTGCTCCGAGAGCCACTGGATCTTCAGGCGGAGTGACACGTAGAGCGCCGCCGGGAGAACAACGTCTTCCAGCAGGGCCTGAAGCCTTGAAAGGACGCTGAGGTGAGAGGTCTCCCAGAGTGCCCTGACTTCGGGCGCGATCTCGCCGAAGCGTCCAATGGGCCCGAACAGTGCGGCCCCGACCATACCCAGTGCGGCCGCGATGGTGCCCGGTTCCGGGGAGCGCAGGCGTTCGAAGACCAGGTTCAGTACGCGCTCGCGCAGGGCCGCGGTGGGCGGGTGGAGCGGATCGATCAGGAAACTGCTCAACACCAGCGCATCGGGCCTGAACGACTCTTCCTGACCTTCGGCTGCCAGCAACGGAGACAGGACAGTGAGGGGATCCATAGAGCCGCCACCGGCTGCGCCGACCCATCGGACAACGGCATCCACCATCAGCTCCTGGTGCCACGAGGGCCCTGCTGGGGTGTATCTCGCCAGGCCGCCCAAGATTGCAAGCGGATGGGCGGGATAGCGCCCAGGCTCGCGAGTGTCGTCGAGGGCGAGCTTCCACAGCAGGTCCACGGCGGGCGCGAAGTACTCGCGGTGCGCTGCGACTCCGCGCAGTACCGGGCCGATGGCGTCCGCCAGGAGGCTCTGGGCGGCTGTGATGTCTGCCGCCTGTTGACCATGGCCGGCGATGGGGTTCTCCACACCCCATTGCACGAGTTCTAGGCAGGGTGCGGGCTGAAAGAAGGCGACCCTTGCAAAAATGTTGAGCATCGCCAGCCGCTTGTGGGAGTCGCTCTCGCGGAAGCGCCGCTGCACTGCGGCCCACAGTCCGTCGAGCAAACGGCTCGGGCGGTTCGAGCGTTCCTGCCAGTCGATGCGCCCGGCGTTGACGATGAGGTTCTCGAGGGCATCGCCTTCGACGTGGGGCAGGACGTCGTCGATGTATCCGGTGGAAGTGATCCCCTTGCTGCCGCATGCCGCTCGCGCGACGAGCATGTCGCCGAGCAGATCGGGCACCACGCGATAGCTTGAGCCGCGGGCGAGGAGTACCTCCATGCGCTCCAATTCGTCGAGCTCGCCTTGAACGTGGCGGAATGGTAGAGCCACGATCCCCGAGAGCGCCGCCTTGAAGACTTCGTCATGCGCATGCACCGGCTGCAGCGCGGCAACGGCGGTCAGGACTTCGGCGCGGGTGAGTGACTGGGCCGCCGCGTCCGCGCCGACCACCGCCGCATAGGAGTCCATCACTGCGGCGCGTAGTCTGGCGTTGCTTTCGAGGTGGTTAGGATCGAGCTCGCCGTTCTTGATCAGCGCCGCGCCGACCACGATCACGAGTGGAAGGTCGTAACCCGCGGCGGCGAGACGAGGCGCAAAGTGCGCGTGGCGCGTGCCGAGAGCCTCGCGGGCCAGATCCTGCGCGTCTTCGTCACGCAGATGCTCCAACCGCACAGCAAATGCCTCGTCGAACGCCAAGCGCGCGGCGATCAGCTGACCACGAACCACCGACTGGCCGTACGGCCGCAGGGCGAGAAGGACACGAGCTCGCTCGTTCTTTTCGAGCACGGCATTGATCACAGCCGTCAGTGGATACGGCTGCGTGTGGGCATCGTCGATCACGACGACGAGATCGCCCGCGGGAAGATCCGCGAGCGCGTGCGAATCGTAGGGCGCGTGGATGTCCAGGAATCTGATGTGCACGCGGCCGTCGGCTGACACGCCTTGGCTTGCTGCGTGCAGGAGCTTGCTCTTGCCCAGGCCACCGCGCCCGACCAGCACCCCCAGTCGGCCGTGCCCGCCGCGCATGAACTGCAGGAGGCCGTTGAGCTCTGCCTCACGCCCGACCAGTTTCCACTGATGGGTGAAGCGGATGCTGCGTTCGCTGCGGCGGAAGTAGGCTTCCGGGTCCAGCAGTGCGGATATCGCCAGCCTGTTGATCTCAGTTGGCGGAGGCGGATCCGGTACAGGCGGATCAGGGCTCCGCACGGCTCCAAGGATCAGCCGCTTCACGGCGGCGTAGCGAAGATCATCCCTGTCCGGCGGTTGGATGATGCTGAAGTGGTTTCCGGGGAGCACTCCCGTATCGTCGAACGTGGCTTGGGCCGATGCACGAGTGACGATCCCGTCCTTCTCCCCAGCGAAGACGGTGAACGGTATCCTGCAGCCGTGAGCTGTCGGCACCGCCGGCGCGCGAACGACATCTCTCATCAAGCTGCGCAGAGTGTCGGAGACCGGTTCGTCGTGCGGCCGCAGCCCTCGTTCCTGAGGGTTGTTGAGCACGAGCGCCCGCCGCAAGCTGCGCAGCAACTCGGAGCCGGTGTTCGGGGTTGCCAGCTGAACCACCTGACGGACGCGCTGGAGCTCCAGACCCCGTCCGTCGTGCAGCATCCGCACGAGGTGCCGCTGGATGACCAGGCCTCCCATCGAGTGCCCGATCAGGACGAGGCGCTCGTAGTCGTCAGCGTACGCGGCCAGGTGCGACTTGAGCTTGTCCGCAGCCGTGTCGATGGACGGCATCCGCTGAAAAAGCCTCGGCCGCCCCCCGCTCGGGAACCAGATGCCCGTGGCGTACTCGAACCACGGCTTAACCAGGCACACAGATTCCGCGAGGTCCTCGTCGCCTTCGATCAGGTCAGCGAACTTTTCCCACGTCTTGTGGTTGGACCTCACGCCGTGTACCAGAACCACGCCCAGCACTCGCGCCGCCTCTCCGAGTCCACCGTCGTCGTCGGCGCTCGGCCGAGATGCCCGACTAGGTTACTGAACACCACCGACACCGGCTGCAAGGTTGAGCCCGGAACCCGAACGAACTGCACTCGCTCTGGCCCGGCTCGTGATAGGCCCGGGGGCCAATCACCAGCGTGTACCGCGGAAGATGCGGTGCTTCCGAGGGGGCCTGTGCGTCCGCCGACACGATGCGCGGAGAACGCGGCAGATGGCAGGCGGATCAGACGCGTCCGGGCTTCACCTTGGGGAGGCAGGACCGGACGACACTAGGGCTCAAGCCGTTGCCCAGGGCACGTCTTCGATGTATCCCGCCATCCGCACCGCGGAGATACGCGGGTGAACCTTGCCGCGATAACCGACGTAGGCGAGCAGGGCCATCTCGAAGAGGTGGGTCGCCAGCAGGTACCCTTCGACGATCTCCTCGTACGTCCAGTCCGAACGCTCTCCGCGGCTCGGGTGCATGATCGCGTTGCGCATCTTGACGATGCAGGACAGGCCATCGAACACGGCCTTCGACGATTTCGCCGCCAGCCTGGCGCGCAGCGCTTCCAGATACACCTGGTCGGCTGGTACCTCGAGATTGGCAGCGCTGCGCAGGGAGGTGATCAGCTCGCGGATCTGCCCCTCGACCCACAGTTTGTCCCACTGCGCCTTGCTGTGCGTGCCGAGTTCCTCGACCAGATGGCTGTAGCTGAGGAGGGTCAGCCCGCTGATCGGGAGCGTGATCCCGAGCTCCGCCTGCCCGGCCTGGGCCTGGACGAGGTAGGAGGAGGCGTCGCGCAGCGTCTCGCGCCTCAGGTCGTCCTGCCAGATCTCGAGCATGCGGCCGAGCAGCTCGCCGACTTGCGTGCTTGCGACCATATGGTCGAGCCAGGTGCCCGAGCCGCTGTGCGGATCGATCCTGCGGAAGCGCCAACGCGTCCAGACCGCCTCCTCCTGCTGCCAGCCGACCGGCAGCATCACGCACACGTGCCGTCCAAGAGCGATCGTCAACCCGTACCCGATCACTTCCAGTGCCGTATCGGCCTGGTCCGCAGTGAAGCACGCCCCGTCCTCGCGGGCGAGCTCGACCACGTGCGTGGCCTGATAGCCGTGGTTGCGTTCCAGCTCCTTCCAGTCCGCGTCGCTCAAAGTGAGGCTGTCCACGGTCACCACCCATCCGCCGCCCTTACCGATGGTGCGCGCGCTCACCGGCCACCTCAGACCGCGCGGGTCCATCACGGGCGATCCGTCGCCGGCGTCGAAGCCGTTCACAACCAGCCCGGTGACACGCGAGAGGGCGCTGCCGTCGCCGAACTCAGACGGAAAGACCATGGTGGTCAGCTGCTCGCCGATCCCGGAGGCTGGCGCGGTGTTGACAGCAGCTTGCGCGGGCTTGGGCGGCACTCCGGGCACACCGGGCAGACGCACGCCGGGAATGATCACCCAGGCGGTTCCGGGCTGCTGGGCCCGCCGGGCCAACTCGGCTCGGAAGCGGTCGCGAAGCTCCAGAGTGCGTTCGCCGCACGCCTCGATCTGGGGATGCGGGAGCCACTTGAGCTCGATGGTGCCGTGGTAGGCCAACTCGTCACAGTCCGAAGGGGGAAGGCAGTACTGGCCGCGGTAAAGCGCGATCGGCTCGTTTAGGGCGTTCGGCGTGTACAAGTGCCTGAGGATCTGGGGATAGAGCGGCTGCCCGGTGCCGAACTCGATGCAGGGGCTGTCGAGGGTTTCGTTCGAGGGCTCATCCCGACCACCACCGTGCGCGTCCGACGTCATAGCAACGATGATGGGGCAACGCGAACTCCACGTGCTCGCAATTATGCGCTGAACCCGACACTCCGCCCCGGGTGCCTGCCGCTGCCGTCTTCCTCTGGCCCCAACACGTGCCCGGAGATGCTGGACCTTCAGCAGGCCGCTTCGGCCAGCAGATGGGATGGCCGTCGCGCCTCGAACGGGCGTTGGGCGTTGTCTTCCTAGGTGATAAGAGGAATCGCGCCGTACTCGCGTGAGGCCAGAGCAGTCCACAGCGAGCCGTCGGTGCATGCGGTGCGCCGCCCGTGCGCTTGGGTGTGGCGTCGCGTGCGCTCGCTGACCTGAACGGTTTCCGCGAGGAAGACTGGCACCCCGGTTTGCTAGGACGGACGCTGAGCAACAAGAGACCGACTCCTCCGATCTATCGACCTCCGCTGACTGGAAGAAGCGCGTGATGACCCAGACCTCGACCAGGACCGCACCGCCCGCGGCGGGCGGGGTCGGTGCGCTGCGCGCGTGGGCGTCGTCTGCTGCGGCGCGGACGGTCGAGGTCGGGCGTGGGCTGTTGAGGTTCGCGTTCTACGGGCGGTATTCGACGGAGGATCGACAGAACCCGGTCACCTCGCATGCCTGGCAGCACGACCAGGCCGAGGCGACGATCACGGGCGAGGGCCGGATCACCGAGGAGTTCTTCGATTGCGGCCGGTCCCGGACGCTGGCCTGGCATCTGCGCCCCGAAGCTGCGCGGCTGATCGAGGCGATCAAGGATCCGAACCGCGGCTTCGACGCGATCGTGATCGGCTCCTACGAGCGTGCCTTCTACGGCAACCAGGCCTCGCTGATCCTGCCGCTGCTGGAGAAGCACGGCGTGCAGTTGTGGATGCCAGAGGTCGGCGGGCCGGTCACCTCAGGACACGACGAGCTCGTGGCGCTGCTCGGGATCCTGGCCAAGCGCGAGATCATCCGTGCCCGGGCCCGCACCGTGGGGGCGATGACCGCGCTGGTGCGCGACTACGGCCGGTACGTCGGGGGCCGGCCCGCCTACGGCTGCCGGCTCGTCGCCGTCGGACCGCACCCCAAGCGCCAGCACGCCGCTTGGGGCCGGCAACTGCTGTGCCTCGAGCCCAACCCCGAAACCGCGCCCGTGGTCGTCTGGATCTTCCAGATGCGCCTGGACGGACACACACTGGCCCGGATCGTACGGGCCCTGAACGACGCCGCGATCCCGTGCCCCTCGGCCGCGGACCCGCAGCGGAACCCGCACCGGGCCGGTGTGGCCTGGCAGATCCCGACCGTGCAGGCGATCCTCGCCAACCCCGTCTACACCGGACATGCGGTGTGGAAGCGCACGTTTGCCAAGCACGAACTCGTCGACGAGGACAACCTCGCCCTCGGCTTCGCCCAGCACGTGCGCCGCAACGCCCCAGACCAGTGGGTCATCTCCATCCCCATCGCGCACGAGGCCCTCGTGAGTGAGGAGCAGTTCGTCGCCGTCCAGAGCACCCACAGCCCGCGCCCGGACCAGGTCCACGACTACCGATACACCGGGATCCTGCTGTGCGGCGAGTGCGCCCGGCGCATGGAAGGGTCCTGGAACAACGGCGCCGCCGCATACCGCTGCCGGCACGGACACTCCAGCGCCAGCAGTTCCGCGAGCCGGACACCCCAGGCGTACGTCCGCGAATCCCACCTGCTCGCCCGCATGCCACTGCTCCACCACCGACTCGTCTTCGACCGAGCGACGACTATGACCACTGTGAAGGCGGCAACGCCCGCGCGCGCCATACCCGGGCGCGCCGTCGCGCCCAAGGCCGTGACTCCGACGCCACAGGAGGTGATCGACGAACTGCGCCGCACCGCGCGCACCCTGACCTACCACCACCCCACCAAGACCCTCGAGGTCAGTGGGAAGCTGCCCATCCGCATCACCGTCTGACCGCGTCCCGGACACACGCGTCAGGCATCACATCGCACCACCCCGACACCGCACGACGAGACCCTGAGAGGAGAGGCAAGGAAGCCGGACGGCGCCCGACGCCGCAAGACGATTACGTGAGGAGGTGACACCCTGCCTGAAACGACGCAGCGCCTGAGACGGGAGAAACCCGAGCTCAGACGCCAAAAAGAGCTGCCCGAAAACAGCTCTCCGTGGGGAAATTATGTGTCCGACTGATCTGCAACTAGTGCCGTATCAGGCTACATTCACCCGGTCGAGCTTGTTCGACCGGGTGGCTTGGCGTTCGGGCCCTGATCCGTGAGACTGGGTCGGTGGCCGAGCGTGTCAGAGTGCGTGAGATTGACGATGACGAGGGAAAACGCCTGGTGCGGATCGTGCGCCGGGGCACCGGGTCGGTGGTGACCTGGCGGCGGGCGCAGATGGTTCTGCTCTCAGCGCAGAACATGGACGTCGCCGGCATCGCGCGGGTCGCGTTCACCAGCGAGGACCACGTACGGGATGTGATCCACAACTTCAACGCGGACGGGTTCGACTCCCTCTACCCGCGCTACCGCGGCGGTCACCCGCCGAAGTTCACCCTCCCGCAGCGCCGGGAGATCAAGAAGATTGCCAAGACCAAGCCGGCCGAGCACGGCCTGCCCTTCTCGACCTGGAGCCTGTCCAAACTGGCGGACTTCCTGGTCGCCGAGGGGGTGGTCGACGACATCAGCCACGAGGGCCTGCGCATCCTGCTCCGCGAGGAAGGCGTCACCTTTCAACGCCTGAAGACGTGGAAGGGCTCGACCGACCCGGAGTTCAAGCAGAAGAAAGCCCGGATCGAGCGACTGTACGCGATCGCCGACGGCGAGGCCGAGCCGCGTGACGGCGAGCCCGAGATCGTGATCTGCATCGACGAGTTCGGGCCGCTCAATCTGCAACCGCGCCCGGGCCGAGCATGGGCTGCGATCAGCGGAAACGCGAAGGAACCTGGACGCGAGCCCCGCCCGCGCCTGCGCGCGACCTACCACCGCACCGGCGGCGTGCGCCACCTGTTCGCCGCCTACGACCTCGGCCGCGACCGGCTCTACGGGCACGTACGGCCGAGAAAGACCCGCACCCGATTCCTCGAGTTCTGCCGGTACATACGCAGCCTCTACCCGCGCGAAATGCGCATGGCGATCATCGTGGACAACTTCTCCCCGCACCTGAGCACCCGGCGTGACCAGAAAGTCGGGACATGGGCGAAGGCGAACAACGTCGAGCTCGCCTACACCCCGACCAACAGCTCCTGGCTCAACCGGATCGAAGCCCAGTTCACAGCCCTGCGCTACTTCGCTCTCGACGGCACCGACCACCACACCCACCAGGAACAGGGCAGCATGATCCGCCGCTACATCGCCTGGCGGAACCGCAACGCCGATAACCGCGAACTACGCCGCATCGTCAACCGGGCGAACGTAGCCTGATACGGCACTAGCCGAACGCTCCGCGTCACACTGAGCCTCTATCTCGAGTATGGCGAGGATCCTTCTTCGCGTCAACCGATTCAGCGCAATCGAGGCGTAAGACTTCGAGAGATCCTGACACGTAGGGTGCCAGTTTCGGGGGCCGCCGCATGGCGGCCCCCGAAAGCCTGAGTGGGCGATTCTCGGAGCGTAATCGGATATCTGATCCACTCCAGAGCGTGCCCTCGTGCGAGCTGGTGTTTCGGGTGAACCGAGATGGTGTCTTCCCCAGTCGGCAACGGGCGAGACGATGCCCGTAAGCGTCGATGCGGATCTTCCGCAAAGGTTGGGTTCGCGGGCGTGGGCAGGTGGTGGGTGCGGATGACCGGGGTGCGCCAGGCTCAGGCGCGGTTGGAGCGGTTCGGTGCGTGCGGCATCGCCGGCGGACTGGTCCTCATTATCAAGAATTAAAGTGAAGCCAGGAGGACACAACCGCACCTTGCGCCGTAGCCGAAACCTCCTTCGATTGGCCCGCTGGACCTACAGTCGCCGCCACGCGGCACGGCGTCATCCTGTCCGGGGAGATACCGACAGGGCCACGGCTCGCCGCCAACTTCTGAGCCCAGTCGAATCGTCCGCATGTCTTGGACGCGGGTGGATGACCTTGGTGTGCGCTCAGAGGGAGAACGTCTCCGTATGATGAGCAGTCCGGCGTTCGCTCATGGTATGGAGGTTGCGAGCAGTCATGATGATCAGCTCCGTGAGACGGCGCGTTGCGAAGGAGCTGCGCGTTAAGCGTGCGCGTGCCCGTCGTGACGGGGCTGGCGAGCCCCCGTGGCCGCTCGGAGCGCGGGCTGTCATCCAGCTTCTGGGCCACGCGTTGAGTAGTGCGCTCGGATTGGCTCTGTTGTCCATCTTCGGTCTTGGAGCGCTTGTAGTTCTCAGCTACCTGCTCAGGCGATCATGGGGAATCGGGGCAGCGACCACCGGGCTTCTCACTACTCTCTGGCAAGTTCAGGCAGGCGCCGTCTCGCTTGCCCTGGCCTTGGCGGTGTTCGTGTTCGGCCTGTTGCCGCAGACTCGCGGAAGAGTGACCTACCGAGAGTTTCTGAGCCGCTCGGGTGCGCTGCCAATCGTCGCGCTCGGCGTGGTCTCCATGATCCTCGACGGCCTGGTACTGCTTGGCGTCGGCCGTCAGATAGCCCCGTCGACTCCTACGGCAAATGACGGGCATGGCATCGCGGTAACCGACGCGATCATCCTCGGACTCGCATCCGTCGCTTCCATCGGCGTCCTTTTCGTGTTGACCATCAGAGCGATCGATCCGGCAACGGCGCAATCAGCTCAATTGACGTACCGCGCCAACGTGCTCGGGGACGCACTGCGGCGGGAGATCGGGGAGGCCGCCGCCATCGACTTCATGGAGCGCGAGTTCGGCGGGCCGCGGCAAATGTTCTACGCCTCTACGGCGATCCGCGGTCGCAATGTTGAAGTCCATCGCTCGACACCCGTAGTCGTCTACGACCTGTCGCCGTGGCGGCTTAATGCTCTGCGACGGTACGCGAAGGTTCGCAAGCTTCAACAGCCGGTCATCCACTGCTGGCCCGGCAGGAGACTGCGCGGAGGGACCGGTCAGGTCCTTCTCACCATCGACCCCGCGGCATGGCCGCCAGTCAGATGGTGGGCCCGCCGGTGTGTGAAGGTGCGCGACGTCGGGCCCGATCGATTCCTCCAAGCGCTCGATGCACTCCACACCGAGGCTCTCGAATCGATTAGGGCCGATCGCCCAGTCGACGCGGTGGAAGGAATCCAAAGTACTGGCGATATGCTGGATGCGGTCTGGAGGGCATACAGAGCGCACGAACGGCGCTACTCCACCGCCACCGAACAAGGCTATTGGCTCTGGCTGGGCCGAGATCGCCCCGTGGCCCTGAGCATCATCGAGCGGCTTCAAAGTCAGGCGAGAGCCGCAGCGATCAGCCGCGACGCGGACCTTCGCCGGAAAGCCGCCAGTTTGGTGCGCCAGGCCGCACAGCGAGCCGCCACGTTTCGGGCCGAAGCCTCAGTTGCCGCCCTGATGAAGACCTTCGAGGTTGCCTATAGCGCCGTGGTAGACGAGGTGCGTGAGTCCGGCGCCACATGGCCGCCGGCCGACGGTGCCGCACGCCGTCGCATCAACGAGACAATCACCGCGCCAGTCTCGCTCTTGGAACGAGACATCCGCACTCTGGTTCTCGGCGCACTCAGCGTCGATTACGAGAACGCCCCGCAGGAGGCCTGGCGAACCTCGTTCACGGCGGCACGCCACTTGATCGAGCAAGTGAATGTGATCAATGAAGGAATGCTGAGCCTTCTACGGAGGGCCGTCGAGGTCGATGACGGGCCGACCATCATCCAGATCCTCGCGCGGTGGCGGCACGTCTCGTTCACCGCCTCAGCACGGACACAGATTGAACGGATGGCAGCCCCGGCGGAAGTCTCATCCATAGGCGAGTTCGCGGCCCTGCAGACCGAGCTCACCGGCGCGCTTGATGACGCTACAAGGCAACTGCGCGCCATGCACCTCAGGCTGTTGGTCACCGCCGTACATCTGGACGGGGACGGGACACTCATTCACAGCAGCGCGATCCACCCAACCTCGCCACAAGCCCGAAATGCCGCTGTCGAGAACACACTCGCCGAACTAACGCCGGTAGAATTCTGGCAAACTCTTCCGGCGGCTCTCGACCAGGCGAGGGAGCACGACCGCCAACGCAGTCTCCGCGACAACGAACTATCCACCCTCGGAGTGGTCTTCACCGGAGGTACTCGGCCAAGCTCCGATCTACTCGAGGTCATCATCCTCGCCCTACTGATGCGCCCGGAGCTGATCGACGGCAGCGCCCCCAGCCCAGAGCTCGCGCTGACGAAAGGCGAGGCCATCCGCACCGCGGTCCGCACCGCGCTCAGCCGGTACCTCGCCTGGCTGAACCGCTACGGCGTGGACGAGGTGGCAGCGCGTCAACGTGCAGAGCGAATCATCGCGGTGATCTCACAGAAGGAGGAGGACGCGCGCGATGGTGCCGCGGAAAGCGTCATCCACGCTCCCTTGAACAAGCAGAGCCGGACACGGTTTGAATCCGAGGCCGGGGCTCGCTTCAACGACTTCGACCTGACCGGTCGGCTTCTCTCGTGGTCCGGCTCGAAGCCGGCCTATTCCGCCGACCTGCCCAGTAGCGACACGCCGTCGGCAGAAGCCGTATCGGCGATCCCTCGCGAGCTGTTGACCGGCGAAAACTCTGACCTCTCGGACGCAGCAACGAGTCTGGGCGAGATGCTAGCCGGCCATGTGATGGCGGCCTTCCTCAAAGTCGCGCGGGACAACACGGCAACGCAGCAGACCACCATTGTCGACGCCCAAGGCGCGGTCCTCTCGGCCTGCGCGAAACTGCAGCAGCCTCGCGAGCCTGAGACTAGAGCAAACGCCGCTCGGGTCGTCGTCCTCATTCCCTTCTCAACGCCGTTACGTGAGGCGCTCGGCTTGACTGCGACTGGAAGGCCCAGCGAGACGCCGGCGCAGCCGCCTTTGACGGAGCAGGAGGAACTCCGGCAGGCGGCGCTGCGAGAGTTCGGCCTTGTCGGCCTCGAAGCCCAGTGGCAGTTCGCCGGACTCATCGGAACGACACCGGTCTTCCAGATAGGTGCCCTCAACAACGAGATTCTCATCATCGATTTCGCGAACTTCGTCGACTTCGAGCCGGCGCACTCAAACACGGCGAAGCATCTCGAGGCCGTGCTCACGATCAGTGAGCCCGAGCAGAAGGAGGCGGAACAATCCGTCGCTAACTACCTTGCAGAGTTGGCTAAGCAAGGTGGCCAGCCCCAAGCGGGCTCCGCCGAAGCTGACCGTCAGGCCAAGACATTGATTCGTGACGAAATGCTCCGCCTTGTGGTCCGGTTCGCCGTGTACGGGCACTTCTCCGTCCGTGAGAAGAGCGCGGCTCACCTGCTGAGCTTCAAAGTTAGCTAGGAGCGTCACGAAAATCGTCGTGTTCTGATGGGTTGGCCGGTGTAGCCGCCCACTTTTCTTGTTCCCGTCACACCCGACGGTCCCAGCCTGCGCTTTCGTGGCGGCTTTGACGGTCTGAGAGTCGATCGCCACCGCGCTCGGCTCCTCAGTGCGGCCACGCGCCGGCGCAGTACGTCGTGGATGTGCTCGGTCGTGCCGTCGTCGCGCCAGGCGGCGAAGTACCCGTAGACCGTCTTGAACGGCGGAAAGCCGTGCGGAAGGTACTTCCAGGTGTCATCCCGTGCGATGACGTACAGCGTCACGTTCGTGGTCTCGCGCAAGTCGTGCAGCGGCTGATCCGTGCTGACCTTCCGCTCGAGCCGCGGTGCGCGCCGCGCGGCCACCTGCGGCTCGATCAGCGCCAACTCGGCGTCCGACAATGTCGACCGTCGCGTTATTCCCCAGGCCTGCCGTCACCGAATTCCTCAGGGTCGGGCCTCTGGTTGATGTTCTATCGTGAGTGTTCTACTTCTGTCTAGTTGTCCATGGGGACAGCGGTCGCCGACTGTCGGGGGCGCTTGTTCGGCCGGTAGCTCGGGGCGTTCATGAAGATCTGGTGGCTGGTGTTGATCAGCCGGTCGAGGAGGGACTCGGCGACCACGGGGTTGGGGAACAGGGGGTACCAGTCGACCGGTGCCCGGTTGGAGGTCAGGATCATGGATCCGCCGAGGGTGGCGCGTTCGGTGACCAGTTCGTAGAGGTCGTCGGCTTGGGTGGCGGTCAGTTCGCGCATGGCGAAGTCGTCGAGGATCAGGACCGGGATGCGGGCGTATTCGCGTAGGCGGCGCTCGAAGGTGCGGTCGGCGTGTCCGCCGGCGAGGTCGGCCAGCAGGCGGCCGGTCTTGGTGAAGCGCACGTCGGCGCCGGAGCGGATGGCCAGGTGGCCCAGGGCTTGGGCGATGTGTGTCTTGCCGACTCCGACCGGGCCGTAGAGCACCACGGACTCCCCGGCTCCGAGCCAGCGCAGGGCGGCCAGATCGCGGATGGCGGCGGCCGGCAGCTTCGGGGCTGCTGCGAAGTCGAAGGCCTCCAGAGTGGAGGGGGTTTCGAAGCGGGCGCGGCGGATGCGCCGGTTCATCGCGGCCGATTCCCGGCGGGCGATCTCGTCCTCGCACAGGACCTGGAGGAACTCGAGGTGCCCGAGGTCGCCGGCGCGGGCCTGGGCCAGGCGGGTGTCGAGGGTGTCGAGCATGCCGGAGAGCTTGAGGGCGCGCAGGCTCGCATGCAGCGGGGGTTGCAGGATACTCATGGGAGATTCCTTACGTGGGGAAGGGCCCGGTCCAGGTCGCGGGCGTACTCGCGTAGGTCGGTGATGATCTGCTCGGTGTGGTAGCCGGGCTTCTCGGCGGTGAAGCGGCGCAGGCCGGCCCTTGCCGCGCCGGAGGCCTCGAGGAACTCGGCAAGTAGCGCGGTCAGATCAGCCAGATCGCGGGCGGTCACCGGGTCCAGGGGTATCGCGCCGGGGCTCATGACGCCCGCACACCGGGCATGGGGATCACGGTCGCACCGGTCGCCGCGCCGGTGTCCGCCGTGGCGGGCGCCTCCGGTAGGGACAGGGGGATGACGTCGGCGAACAGCTGCGAAGGGCCGCGCAGGAACGCCGCGGCGCCGCCGTCGCCGCTGCCCTCGGGCACCGGGTCGTGCTCGAGCCCGGCCTCGAGCACGCCCTTGACCGTGCGATAGGACGGGTCGCCGGCCTCGATCGCCTTGTGGCAGGCGGCCTCCAGCCGTGCGGCGGTGTGCTTCTCGGCCAGCCGCAGCACCCCTTGGGCCGATCGCAGCCGGTAGAGGGCGTTGACCTCGAACAGCGACTCGATCACCTGCGTGCACCCCGGCCCGACCTCGGCGGCCCGCTCCCGGCACCACACCGGGGTCCGCATGTGGAAGGCGATCTTCTCCTCGGGGTAGTCCTTCAGGTCGGTGCGCTTGCGCTCGTGCCGGACGTGGGTCTTGACCAGTTCGCCGTTGTGGAAGATCTGCACCATCAGCGCCGTGGAACGCGCGTCGACGCTCTGCCCGATCAGCCGCCAGGGCACGGAGTAGAGCGCCCGCCCGACCTTCACGTGGATATCCGGGCCCACCTTCGCCCTCGACCACACCGCCAGGGTGAACGGCTCACGCGGCAAGGCGCCGAGGGCGCCTTGCTCCGCCGCCTCGAACACCGCCAGCGGCGCCGCCCCGTCCAGGCCCCGGTGCCGTCGCATCCCGGCCACCTCCATGCACCAGGTGCGAGCGGCGGCCTGCATCGCCTCCAAGGAGGCGAACTCCCGCCCCCGCCACAGCGAATCGCGTATGTAAGGCATCTGCCGCTCGACCCGGGGCTTGTCCTTCGGCTTGATCGCGCGGGCCGGGTCCACCAGCGTCCGGTAGTGCGCGGCCAACTCCCCGTAGGACCGGTTGATCCTCGGGTCGTACAGGTCCGGGCGCTCCACCCCGGTCTTGAGGTTGTCGGGCACCAGCCGGGCGGGCACCCCGCCGAAGAACTCGAACGCCGCCACGTGCGAGGCCGTCCAGGACTCCTGGTCCAGCGCGATCACCGGGCGTACGAACATGTGCCGGGAGTGCGCGAGCACCATCACGAACGCCTCGATCCGGTGCCGGCGCCCGGTGCGCGGGCTCGTCCAGGTCCCCAGCCGCCCGTAGTCGATCTGCGCGACCTGCCCCGCCACCGCGTCGGACGGGTTGAGTACGGCCACCTGGCCGCGGCGCACCTCCTCGGGCAGGTTCGCCGCCACGTACCGGCGGAAACTCGACTCGGAAGCCACCAGCCCCCGCTCATCGCGCAGCCGCTGGTGGATCGTGGACTGGTGCACCCGGGCTGCGAGCATCTCCACGATGTAGTCCCGATGCACCGCGATCGCAGGCCAGGTGATCTGCCGCACCGAGGCGTCGGCCAGGTCCGGAAACCACGACCGCACCAGCACCCGCCAGTCCTCCTCGCCCATCACCGGCCCGCCCGGAGCGAAGCCCGCCGCGATCGCCGGAGCCAGGTACTTGCGGATCGTCTTACGGTCCAGCCCGAGAGACTGCGCGAGCTCGACCTGGGAACGGCCGGCATACCAATGGACCAGAATCTCCGTAATGTCCATCACTTGAAAGGTTCTCCTCGCCATCGTGCTCCCTCGCCGTCAAGTCGCTGACGAGGAAGCCTCACACGGACGAGGCCCGACCAGACCACCAGCCCCAGCCACGCTCCCACTGAGGAATAACGTGACGGACGGGGTGAGGAATTACGTGACGGCAGAACCGTCAGGATGGGGAA
Source organism: Actinospica robiniae DSM 44927 (assembly GCF_000504285.1). Lineage (NCBI taxonomy): Bacteria > Bacillati > Actinomycetota > Actinomycetes > Catenulisporales > Actinospicaceae > Actinospica > Actinospica robiniae. The sequence goes on from NZ_KI632511.1 coordinate 8,469,741, forward strand.
TTACGTGACCGCCGACACCGACAAGTCACTGCGATACGGCTTACGCGGCGCCATCCTCCCAGCTCAGCGCAGTAACAGCGACGAGGCGGCCACTTTCGCGCGACATCAGCCGGTCGTGCGAGAGGTGCCCCGCGACCCGTCTCAGGATGCCCACTACGGGCACCGGAGCTCGTCCGGCGCTTTTTTCGGGCGGGGCCTTGGTGCAAGTAGCTGATCTCCCGACTGCTCACGCCAGGTCTCCAGGGCGCGTTTGAGAAGTAGCTGTCAATCGCCGATGAAGACGAGGTGGATGCGGCTCGCAGTCGAGCAGATCCGCAACAAGCAGCAGTTCGGCAGCGGCCCCAGCTCCCTGCCAAGGCGCTGTCGATCTGGGTCTTCAACTCTGGATCAACAGCCGCATCCGTTACGTGTTGAACGAGCGCGCGGAGTGGACCCGTCGTCGGAGTCGGGGCACCGCCAAACTTCGATCGAAGTGCCCGCCCCGGATCAGGATCGGGCCGGCCAGTCGGTCAGGACAGCCTCATAGGCATGCAGCGAGACGTCGTCCGTGAGGCTGGCGAGCGCGGCCACGTACCCGTCCGGCCTGACCAGGATCCGTCCGCCGCGAGCCAGACCGAAGCGTGTCACGGCGAGGCCCTGCGGATCCGCGATCGTGATCGCGTACCCGTGCGAGCCGTAGGCCGTGCCGCTCTCGGCCGGGATCCCGGTGGTGCCGGCGGCGACCAGCAGCTGCCGCGTGACGGCGCCGAGGGCTCCGGTCAGTTCGGCCGCGACAGGCGCGGCGACGGTCACCAGCACGTGGCTCGTCTCAGCTGCCAGCGCTGTGCGCAGTTCCGGCAGGGCATCGGGCAGGTGGTCTCCCGGGACAAGCTTCGACTTCAGTCCGCCTGGCACGACCGCCGGGCTGCCGTGGTACTCGATCCCCGTCTCCTCGGCCGTTTGCGCGATCGCGTGCTGTACCGGGGCGAGCACGGTCGCGGCATGCATCGCACCATCACGGATGCGCTGCGCGACGGGGTGCGACAGTGTCGCGGCCTTGGTCATCTTGGTGGTGAAGGAGATCACGTGCGCGCCCACCGGATGCCGCTCGGCGTGGTAGCTGTCCAGCAGCTTCGATCCGGCCGCCCCGGTGACACACAGAGCCAGCTTCCAGCCCAGGTTGAAGGCGTCCTGTATACCGGTGTTCATGCCCTGTGCCCCAGCAGGGCTGTGCACGTGCGCGGCGGCGCCCGCCAGAAAGACTCTGCCGTGACGGTATTGCGGCACTTGAGCGTGGCGGATGTCGAATGTGGTCAGCCATCTGGCGTACGTGATGCTCAGGCGTGCGCCTGAGCGCTCGTCGGTCACGCGCTGCAGCCACTGCTCGGTCGCCGGAGCGTCCTCGGTGTTCGAGACCTGCGCGATCAACCGGACCCGGTTGCCCTTCATCGGGAAGACCATCAACAGGCCGTCGTGCGGGGAGAAGAACGTATACATGGTGTGCGGGTCGAATCCGTGCTCCGCGTCGACGTCGCCCACCAGGAAGCGCTCGCCGTGGAAGTCGCCTTCCAGCGCGGTGCCGAGCAGGTGGCGCACGGCGCTGCGCGCGCCGTCGGCGCCGACCAGATAGGGCGCCGTGGCGGTCTGGACCGAGCCGTCGGACAGTCGTATAAGAACTCTTACCCCGGATTCGTCCTGAGTCAGGCCGGTGAGCTCCGACTCTCGCTCCACCGTGACGCCATGCCGGGCCAGCGCCCCGGTAAGAATGCGCTCGGTCTCCTTCTGCGCGGTCATGATCGAGTACGGGAACGCGCTGTCGACGCTCCCGAACTCGATGCGGAAGGGCTTGCCGCCGGCCGGATTCATCTCCAGCGCCGTCGTCCGCACTCCGGAATCGATCAGCTCGTCGAGCACGCCGATCGCTTCCAGCATCTCCAGGCTACGGGGGTACACCACCGATGGCCCGGGACTCTGTGGTGGGGAGCGCGAGCCGATCGATGACGCGCACCGGCACGCCGCGACGGGCCAATTCGATCGCCGCGGTCAGGCCGACCGGCCCGGCGCCCACGACAATGGTCGGGACCTCCATCAGAATCCTCTCGATCACGGCCAAAACGAGGCGAAAATCGGCTGCGCGCACTCTACCGACTCCCAGACCTGGCCAGTAGAGCGGTGGCGCCGTGTCCCCCTTCGTGGAGGGCGGCGGCCAATCCCGTAGCTATGTTGGTCGCGTAGCGCGTGGTCGGGAGGCTGCGCTCTTGCGCGGACGCCTTGGCGGAGGCGGCGCAGACGCGAGCACCCCGGGACGCGACACGATGATCACCTCGCTGATGCCCGGGACCTCGAGCAACGCCCGGCGGGTCAGGTCATGATGCTCGACCGAGCTCGACTCATCATAGATGAATACGACGATCTCCTTATACAGATCGGTCAGGTTGAGATAGCCAACGGAGTCCTCCATGATCTCTTTCTCGATCTTCTCGAAATCGGCCGACTTCCGGGCATACTTCGCCTCAACGAGTACTTTAATTTTTGGCAAACCGAAGTCAGCCCGAAAGCTGTGGTGGCCGACTTTTGGAAGAGTTTCCTCGTCCTTGACATCATCAAAGACGGATCGCAGGATAATCCACAGGATATCCTGGACTTCTCGTTCGGCAGTGATTGGCCATTTGATTGGATTTTGAAGTGCGTCGTCATCCCATCTCCAGCGGCGCATCGCGGCTTCGAAACGGCGTAGCACGAGACTTACGTGGGAACGCCCTAAGACCACCTGGTCGACGCTCGTGTTCACAATATCGATCGCGGCGTGCAGTAGCAGAGCGCACCGCGGTGCGGAGAGTCGGCTGGCATCCGTGCGGAGGACTGCTTGCAGGGTCCGCTGTTCGAGCAAACGGGCGGCGTCTGCATGCTCAAGTTCTCCGTGCCTCCCCATCGATATCCATCGGGCTGTGGCCAGCTCAACGGCGTCGGTGAGTGGGCTTGTGTCAGGGATCCGTGCTGGTTGGCTGTCCAAGAGCGCCACGCAGTAGGACTTGAGCAGTTGGAGGAACCCGTCGGGTGGCCGGTAGGAGGGGCTTGTCAGGACGTTCCGCAACCATCGGGACGATTCCGGCCGTTCTGTTCGAGCGGCGACGACTGCGAGGCTGATGCCCACCAGCTGTGCGGGGTGGTATGGAAATCCCAGCTTGTCGCGAAGCGGATCACGATCAGCGAGTCTGCGCAGTCCCTCATGGAGGGCGCTTCGGTCTGTCGAGGGCCTTTCACTCGGGAAGTAATCGATATCGAAACCCAGCACTGCCAGTCCGTTGGCGTCGAGGGGTGATTCGCCAGGTTCAGCTCGCCAGCGCTCGCCCAAACTAGAATCCCAGACGATCGCGACGGACTTGTCCGCCAAAATATGGCGTGCCAGAAGTCCATCCAAGCTACCGTCTGCGATTGCTTCGGCAATTCGCTGCTCAAGTGCACTGATCTGAGCCCCGATAAGGAGCTGGAGAGGTGCTTCCTCGGGCACTTCAGGTGTTTCAAAGCTCACAGGAACCACCTGCTGTGGCGAAGCTCGGTCGTGAAGATCGAATCGGGATTCCAATTAGTGACGGCCCGCAGGTGGCCGAGCAGGTCGGCGATCAGCGTCGAGTACCGGATCGTGACGGGTAGATGGTCGGGGAAGAACCGGCGCCAGGAGAGAGCCGAGAACCGGAGAACCTGCCCGGCTAGATAGTGCAAGTCCGTGAACGTCGATTCCCGGTGGAGCTGGATTTTCAGAGGCCGTGGAGCTCCTTGCAACGGCTGCTTCATGTCTGCCGCGTCCGTGACAGTGATCAGCATCTCGCTTCCACTGGCCTCTACAGCGAGGCCGCGTGTGGGCACTGCCTTGCCGATGGTTCGACGCCCGCTCCGGCGCCCAGCACCCGTGGGGTCGAACATCAGCCAGTCGTGGTCATCGCTGACGTGGAGAAAGGCGAAATCGATGCCCGCATACCTTGACGTCAGCTGCTCGACCAGGCCTTTGACCGCTTGGGCCTCCGCGTCCTTGAGTGGCTTGAAGACGTGAAAGATCAGCCGAATCGTGTCGTCGCGCTGCCAGCCGTCTCGGGACTCCACGTCGCGGATGCAGCTCTTGAGGGTCCTCAGGAGTTCCTGCGGGTAATGCTCGTACGTGGTCTGGTGCGATGCGTTGGAGAGAAGATAGTTGCCGTCGGAGCTGAAAACCGTCGTGATCCCGACGAATCGCTGACCCGTGCCGTGCCGTGTCGTCTGGACGTCGGCGCGGCCGATGCCGATCACCAACTCGTGGGCCATGGGTCTGCGTGTGGTGGCGATGACGAAGGGCGTGCCACCAAGCTTCGCATAGCATGCCATCGCGATGCTGCTGCAGGTCGAGGGCAAGTCGGCAGTCTCGATAGTTTCGATCTGTACCTCTTGGACAGGGATCCCTTGGCCCATGAGGATCGACTTGCTCACGTAGTAGGGGCTTTCATCGCCGGCGAGGTGCTCTTGTTCTTCGCTGACGACGACGAATGCGAGGTCCGGGCGGGTGCCTGCCGCGGCTCGCAGGCAAGCTTGGCGGTAGGCCTCCGGGTCGCAGGCGCCCCCCTCGAAGACCACGCGCTCGACCTTGCAGTCGACCAGGCTGTAGGTGCGCACGAAGCCCTTTTCATAGCTTGTGCCGGGCAGCCCATAAAGCAAGCCATTGAGATACTGTTCGGCCCGACCCGCGAATTGCTGCGGGGTGATCAGTGTGATACGCGGCGTCTTGGGCGTGAAGCCTTCAGAGTCGACGGGGCCGAACTTCTCAAGTCCGGGTCTGACGAAGCGGTGAGTCTTGCCGCCGGCCAGGTCGAAGACGAACGTGGGCGCCTCCATCTTGCGGACGGGCACAGGCCGCGTGGTGCCCGCGGGCGCGCCGATGGCAGCCCGAACATCGGGCGCGATCGTCAGCGGGTTGAGTGAGATCAACCGGTTGCTGATTTCCTCTATGCGGGCAAGTCGACCCTCCGCGCCACCGAAGCGGAACTGTTCCTCCGCCAGCTGAGACTCAATGCGCTTGAAATCTCGCCCTGCAGCTACCTCGAGGACATCGCCGAGTGCCTCCCGGCGTGACTCCAACCAGACGTCTGAAGCCGCGACTTCGCTGCGACCACTGGAGTCTGTCAACTGGAGCGTGTCTCCGTGGACAGCTGTAACCCTTCCCAGCAACCGACGTGAGGCCCTGGGGTCCATACCAGGCGTAGGCTTGGAGCCGTCGTGGGCCATGACATATCTGCCCTGGACGGAGATGCCGCGGCGCATCAACTCACTGACCGGCAAGTCGATTTCGTAGCGGGTCTTGATGCCGACAAGAAGGCCCGGAATCTTGCCCGGCCCTCGCCTGCGGGCTTCTAGACGGTACTGGGGGTAGACATGCAGGCCTTCTAGGTGAACCCCACCCGCCGCCTTCACAAGCAGATCGCGGCCGGGCAGTCTGGAGACGAAATCGAGCGGTTGGCGTCGCAGTAGCTCAAAGCGCCAACGTTCGGTCAGGATGCGGCCGACGGCGGCGCGGAGCAGCGGTGTGACGACGCTCAGGTCTTCTTCCGTGTCGAACTTCTTGGCTGCTCCAACCACGGGTGCATCGACGGTTGTCGGCACACAGACAATCGACGGGCCCAGCCGCACCACTACGTGGCTGGCGGCGAGGTCTTGGCTCAGTTTTTTGAGCTGTTCAGGGCCATCGAAGGGCAACACGCCCGCGGAGAACTTGCCAGGCTTGTAGCGCACGGGCAGGTAGTTGAGCACGATATTCGGTCCCCGCGCCGGTGAACCGGGCGGCCGGGACGAGTATCCGGCACGCTCATTGGATGTGCCTGGCATAGGACCGGAGCTCCTTATCCAAATGCCTTGCGCCGGGCTACTGCTGACTCCGACGCAAAGGATCAACAAACCAGATGTGCTGACACGAAGATCGGTGGCGCGACGAGCGTGGTTGGCCGTGGCTCGGCCACGTTAGCCTCAGGCGGAACCGGAGGCTACCCCGACCCAGGACGCAGCAGCGGCTATTCAGCGGCTAATCGCTCCTGCGCCAGCGGAGCTCGGACCCTGGCGGGTCTGGATCCACCGCGTCCTACCACGGTAGCGGCAACCTCCGACAGAAACGTGTCACCGCCGTAGCGGCTAGAGAGCTTCGCTCGCGGGAGTAGCGTCTACGGCGGTTTGAGATCGAGTCCGGTCTTGGCCAGGAACCCGGCGAGGGCGGTCGGCCGGTACTGAAGGCGACGTAGCCTGGTCTTGGCCAGGGATTTCACGCCTTCGATGCTGCGCTTGGCGAGGTTGGCCAAGCCGGACTTCATCGCCGACCACACGCCCTCGACCGGGTTGAGCTCGGGGGCGTAGGGCGGGAGATGGAAGACCGTTAACCAGGGCCGTCTGTCGATCAACGCGCGCATCGTGGCGGATTTATGCGTGTTGATGTTGTCCCACACGAGTACGATCGGACCGCCGAGCTGCTGGTGGGTGGACGCCGCGCAGTTTCGTAGACAGGCAATATTATGCAGCTAATGAAAGCTTATTGTCAAATATTGACTCGTACTGAGCTGGGCTCAGGTATCCGAGCTGACGCTGGATCCGAGTGCGGTTGTAGTAGGTCTCGATGTACTCGAAGCTGGCGGCGCGTACCGCCTTGCAGTCGACCCAGACCGACAGATGTATCAGTTCTTTTTTATACAGAGCGTTGAACGATTCGGCGGCGGCGTTGTCGAAGCAGATCCCGGTCTTGCCGACGGAGGGCAGGATGCCCTGGTCGAGGCACAGGTCGCGGAATGCGCGTCCGGTGTAGACGCTGCCGCGGTCGGTGTGCATCACGGTCTGGCCCCGATGCGGCCGGCGCCGGGCGATCGCCATGCGCAGCGCGTCCAGGACGAGTTGTTCGCGCATGTGCTCGGCCACGGCCCATCCGATCACCTGGCGGGAGAACCCGTCGATCACCGTGGCGAGGTAGCACCAGCCGGTCATGGTCCATATGTAGGTCACGTCGCCGTACCAGATCTCGTTCGGCGTGTCGGGGAAGAAGTCGCGTTCGACCAGGTCGACGAGGCCGCGGCTGTTCGCAGGGTCCTGGGTTGTCGTGGTGGTGCGCTTGGCGGCGGGGTGGACGCAGCGCAGGCCCGCGGCTCGTGCCAGGCGCCGGACGCGGCGCTGGGAGGTGGCGTGGCCCTGCTTGGCGAGTTCCGCGTGGATGCGGTCGATCCCGTAGCGGCCCTCGTGCGCCCGGTCGATCGCGACGATAGCGGCGGTCAGTTCCGCGTCGCGCTGTGCGTGTGCGCAGGCCTGGCGATTGGACCAGGCGTAGTACCCGGATCGGGAGACCGCCAGGATGCGGCACATCAGCTCGATCGGGTAGCGGTATCGGCGCGGTATGCCCGATTCCTTCTGTTCCTCCACGGCGGAGGAGATGAAGGCGAACCTCACTGGTTCTGGCTGGCAAACCACGCGGCTGCTTTTTTTAGGAAATCTCTTTCCATGCGCAGCTTGCGGTTTTCGTCTTCGAGTTCCCGCAGGCGGGCGCGCTCGTCGGCGGTGACGGGCTTCTCGGCGACGGTGCCGTTCTTCTTGGCAAGGTTGACCCAGTTGCCGAGGGTCGCCTCGTGGATGCCGAGGTCGCGGGCGATCTCAGCGACCGGGCGCCCCGAGTTGACGACCAGGTCCACTGCCTCGGCCTTGTACTCGGCCGTGTACTTCTTCCGTGCTGCTCCCACTGCTCAACCTCCGTAGACCAGCCACCTTAGCGGCTCCGAATGTCTACGAGACTGACGGGGGTCCAGGGCGGCGTCGAGCAGGCGGATGTAGTCGTGCTCGTCGAAGCCCTTCTTCTGGTTCTTGCGTCCGTGGTAGACGATGCTGCGGTGGATAAGGCGCGGTCGGTCAGCGGCGCCCGGCCGGAAGCCGAGCACGCCCGCGAACGAGACGCGTTTGGTGCCCGCGGCGGTGACCTTCACCACCGGTGTCACCCCACGCGGTCCCCACGTCTTGCCACGCGGTGGCCGCATTCCCTGGCCGGCCTCATCCTCGAAGCACAGCCAGGCGTTCAGCTCCGAGGCCGTCCTTTTATCTCAGGCCAGGTCTGCTCACGCCACGCGGCGATCGCCTGCTCGTCGCGCTCGGCGGCGCGCCGGGTCGGTGCCTGCCAGGAGTACCCGGCCCGGTGCAGCAGCCGCGGGACCGTGCTCAGGTGTTTGTAGCGCACACCGAAGAGCTCAGCGATCAGGTCTCTGATCCGCGCTAGCGTCCAGCGCTGGTCGTCGTCGTACCCGTGTGCCGCGGGCCCTTCATCGAGCACCGCGGTCAGCTGCGCGATCTGCTCTGTCGTGAGATACGGCTGCCGGCCTGCGGCTCCGATCGAGGCCATCGCCTCACGGCCGCCGCCTCGATAGGCCCGTCGCCACTCGAACACGCTCTTGCGGGTCACCCGCAGCCGTCTCGCGATCTCGGTGTCCCCGCACCCGGCGTCCATGAGCTCGATCGCGGCAAGGCGCACCTGCTCGCGTCGACGACGCGCCGCTACCGTCTGTGGCGGGCCGGGTGCGAGGCGCTACCGATCGCCCTGACGAGCCGTGCGACCTTGACGGCGGAATCGCGGCGGACGGCGATGGTGAGGCCGAGATTTGGTGACCCCTCTTCAGGTGGATCTCGCGCTGGTCGAAAGTCTTGTCGGGATCGCTGGCGCAGTGGTACCTTCCGTCGCATCGGGCCACAAAGCTCGCGCCATCCGGTCCGCCGCGTCCCGCGCGAGGCGGTGGGTGACGTGCGTGTACTTCTTCGTGACGGCCAGCGTCGAGTGGCCCAAGATCTCTTGCACAACGCGGATGTCGACGCCCTGCTCGAGCAGCAGGGTGGCGGCCGTATGGCGGGCGTCGTGCAACCGGGCCTCGCGCACTCCTGACTTCAAGCACAATTCTTTCCAGTGCGCCCAGTCATCCCGGGGTTCCTGCGGATTGCCGTCGGTGTCAGGGAAACACAGGTCCCAGTCAATCCAGCCGGCTCCGGCCGCGGTCTTCTCCTGTTCCTGCAGTCTGCGTGTCTCGGCTAAAAGCTCAATGAGTGGCTGCGGGATGACGACGGTGCGGGCTTTCCCACTCTTGGGCTGCTTGAATGCCCAGTCGCCGCCAAAGCGCTGCGGGCAGAACTGGGCGTGCAGGGTGCATCCCCTCGCGCAGGGTGTCGGGCAGCGGCTGTGGCGCGTGCATGGGCTCTTGCATGCCCGGCGGTGGTGGCCAGCGCCGCAGGCCGCCGGGTTGGGGCATCCGTGCTGATAGCGGGAGCGCTTGATCTGGAAGACACGCACCGTACCGGCCCCGAGGTCTACACAACTCCAGCGCATGCCGAGCGCTTCGTTCTGACGTAGCCCAAGGGCCAGTGCGACTGACCATCGCGCACCGTTGCGCATGGTGCGGGCTGAGTCGAGTAGGGCGCGTGCCTCAGCTTCGTTGAGTGGCTCGATCTCCGCGTCTCGATGGGTCGGGGCGTCGATGAGTGTGGCCACGTTGCGTTGCACCTTTTCCCGTCGCAACGCCATCTTGAGCGCGCGCGAAACGATCTGGTGCAACAGCAGCACGCTCTTGGTCGACAGACCGGCGGCTGCACACGTCGTGTAGAACTCGTCCAGGTGGTCGGGCAAGAGTCGGTCGAGCCGGTGCCGACCGAGTATCGGTATGATCCACCGCTCCACCTTGGGCCGGTAGATCTCGTTCACGGTGCTCGGCTGGGCGGTGCGCGGCGCGATGGTGTCGAGCCACGTGCGCATCCACTCGGCGACCGTGGGGATGCGACTCGGAGGTACCGCTTTCCCGGCGTCGCGCAGTGTTTCGAGGCGCTCGATTTTTTCGAGGACGGTCTGTTTGTCCTTGCTGCTGACGTGGCGTCGGTCAGGTGAGCCGTCTGACTTGAGCCCGACCGACACGCGGCCGTGCCAGCGACCGTCTGCGCCGAGATAGCAGGACGATTTACCATTGCTTCTTCTTGATCTGCTCATTCTCAACTTTCCGTGCTCATGCCGAGAGCTGCCGGTCGTCGCTGGACGAGGTCTGGGGCGGAGGCCGAGTCACGGGTAGGGGCTCGGCGACACCAGATTGGCGCGATTTCGTGGATCTTCAAGCTTCTCAGAACGCAGACGCGTGTTGCTTGCTGCCACGTCGCCAGTGATGGGAGATTGGTGGTCACGTGACCGGGCAAATCGCGTCCGGCTTGAAGCGAGAGAGTAGAAGCGATGGCGAGGAGGATCGACTACTTCGACGACCCGACCGCCCCTGCGGTCAACAGCATGGTTCCGTCCGTCAACGTCGTCGTCTCCGACGATTCCGGCCGAATCCTACTGATCCGCCGCACCGATAACGGGAACTGGGCCGTCCCTGGCGGCGCAATCGACCTCGGCGAATCCATGATCGACGCTGCTGTACGCGAGACATGTGAAGAGAGCGGCATCGATTGCGAGATCACGGGACTTATCGGCATCTTCACCGACCCACGACACGTGATTCACTACACAAGCAACGACGAGGTCCGACAAGAATTCTCCATCGTGCTGGTCGGTCGCGCCGTCGGTGGCGAGCCCACCGCGAGCAGCGAGTCGAGCGAAGTGTGCTGGGTTGAGGTGGCACGACTGCCCAAGCTGCAGATGGACCGATCCATGCGCCTGCGCCTCGTCCAGTACGAGCGTTATCTTGCTTCTGGCCATCAGCACCTCGGTTAGCCTGTGTCTTGCGCGAAGCGTGTGAGTTCGTGCTCTGAGCCTGCTGGGCGGTGGCCGGTTGGTGCGCTCGATTCGGGGGCATGTCGAGGTGCCGACGCGGGTGGTCGGGTTCTTCCGGGCTCTTTCAGGTCGTGGCCGGCGGGGTTGTCGTAGCCGGTCAGCAGGTGCGGGGCCTGGGCAGGGCGGCGAGGCGTTCGAAGGCTGTGGCCGGCTGTTTCGCCCAGGGCCAGTGCTCGGCAATGTGCAGGTGTGCGCGTCTTGCGGATCTGGTGATGCGTGCTGCGACGTGCAGCAGCCGGTAGCGCAGCTTCTTGGGCTCGGCGAGCACGAGTTCGCCCTCGCCGTGTGATCGCCGCGGCGTCGATCGACTTCAGAACACGCCAGGCCGTTGGATCGGATGCCACCGGGCCGAACAGATCCCCCTGGTCGCGCAGCGCCGCGAGGTCGCTGATCGCCTCGCCGTCCGCCAGCGTCACCGCGAGGTCCACTGCGACCCGCCCCGGCGCGTGCCCGCCGGCCCGTTGCCGCAGCGCCGCCAAGGCATCGACGAACCCGGACTCCAGCCCCCTGGTCTCGCCAAGTCCGCCAACAGCCGTGACCCGGCACGCCCGACCACACCCCGCCCCTCGGACGAGACGACAAGACGCGGACGCGACGATGTACTCTTCACCTCGAAAGTGCTCCCTGCAGTGGAACATGTGACCCTAGAGAAGCCACATCATTCCAGCTCAGAGGGCACTTTCGTATATCAGGACCACGATCCGGACGTCGCTACTGAAGCGCCGAGGCTAAAACACCACCGCTCGGCTGGCCGCCGAGACCGGCACCGACTGGAGCCGCTACGCCGCAGGGAACCATGACCGTGTACGAACGCATGAGGGCTGGGAGCCACGGCCAGCACGTGAGAGTTGAACACCAGACAGCCCATCAGCACACTGGTGCCGTTGTTCCTACGAATTTTCGTTTCCTCTCTGCGGCCGTCACGCGCCGTTAACTCAGCAAGGAGATAAGCATGAGTTTCGATCGACTCGACTGGGAACGCGTCGAACGCCGGGCGATGATGATACTGCTGGTCATACTGGTGGTGTATTCCATCGTCTGCGGCCTGTACTCCCTCTCGATCGCGTGGCAACTGCCCGCCGTATTTGCCGCGTTGCTGCTGATCCTCAAAGTAGCTCTGGAGATTCGAGAGAAGCTGTGCGCGGAGCCGACTGTGTCGATGGACTACTACGGAACTAACGCGGAGTTCTACTCCGAAATGTGGAGGCGCATCTCGCAGGCCCGGCGCAGCGTCGCGGCCACGTAACATCCGGAGCCTGCCGCCGACGGAGTTCGCAGGCAGGGATGCGACTGCATATTTCAGCAACATCATCGAGTGGGCGCGCGAAGATCCTTCGCGACGCACGATGCGACGCATCATCGCAGTGCCCGACTCTACGATGCTCGCGTCGGCCAGAGCACACGATGCCGAAACCTCTGGCGTACGGAACTACGAGGTGCGCGTCCTGGACTGGCACGTCAGGGCCGACTCGCTGAACATGTGCATCATCGACGCGGATACCGAGGACGCCACGGTGTTCCTCGCCTTCTCCGGTGAAACCGAGCAGGAGATGACCGGATTGCGCATCCGCGGAAGCCGGGCGGTTGCCTACTTCGCCCGCTACTACAACCAACTGTGGAACGAAGCCGAGCCACTGCCCGAGTTCGTGAATGAACGCAGTCGGCAAGCCTGACACCCTCGACACATACCGTGCTGCGCCGGCTCGGCCGCGGCGAGATCGAACTGACCCACCAGGCCTTCCACGGCGGGCTTATAGAGCCGTGGGTAGACGGGTTTGAGAATATCGGGCAGGTTGCCCTCGGTGATTGGCGCTGGTAGGAGGTAGAAGACTCGGCCGTCGCCGGGTGCTACTCGGGGCACCCCAGTCTGCGGGTCGCGTGACGTGCGAGATGAACACCCGACCTCTACGGCATCGGAATTGCGGACAATTTGCGATCTTCGGCAGCACATCGTCTCTTCGCCGTGCACGCGGTTATGTTCCCGGTGGAGCGCGCCGCGCGGTAAGCGGTGCAAGCGTGACGTCAAGGAAGAAGTAAGCGCGGTGTCAGGGCGGTGCGGAAACAGCATTCTCGACAGGGAGGGCGTAGGGGTGGCCGGCCACATGCCGCGACAGACCGAGTCCCTCCCGCATAGCGCGAGCCTCGGGCACTGATGGTGCTGGGGTGCCGCGGAGGGTGGAGGTCGAAGGAGGCCGATATGTGTCGGCAGGACCAGGGATGGTTCAAGAGCAGTTTCAGCAGCGACAGCCCGCCGACCTGCGTGGAGGTGCGGTTCGAGGGCGAGCGGGTGTGGGTGCGTAACGCCGCGGCCCCGCAGGGTCCGGTGCTGGTGTTCGAGCGCGGGGAGTGGGAGGCGTTCGAGCTCGGCGTGTTCCACGGCGAGTTCACGATGCCGCTCGAATAGCGGGAAGGCGGTGGTGTGCCGCGGCGGTCCATCCCCTGGTTTCAGAGCGGGCCGCCGCGACCTGCCCGGATCGCGGTTAGGGCCCTGAGGCGCCGGGCAGGGGCCTGTCGGGGAGGTTCCATGGACGAAGACGGTCGCCTCGATCCGCCGCGTATTGAACTGGCGTCGGTTTCCTCCATACTTTCGGGCACGGCCGGGGAGGTGTTGCAGGCCAGGGATATCAGCGGCGGGGTGCATTTCCACGGCGGTGGGCGTGCGGCCATGGTGCCGGGTCAGTTGCCGGCGGATGTGCGCGGGTTCGTCGGGCGCGAGGCGGTGCTGGCTCGACTCGCGGCGGCGATTGAGCCGGGTAGCGCCGGGCCGGCGCAGGTGTTGGTGCTGGTGGGCACGGCAGGGGTGGGAAAGAGCGCGTTGGCGGTGCGGTTCGCCCACCGGGTGCGCTCCCGCTTCGTGGGCGGGCAGTTGTTCGTCAACCTCTGCGGCTACGACGCGGTGCGCCCCCTCGATCCGTCCGCGGTGCTCGGGCGGTTCTTGCAGGCGCTCGGCGCCGCGCCGCGCCAGGTTCCGGCGGGCATGGAGGAGCGGGCCGGGTTGTACCGCTCTTTACTCGCGGATCGACGCGTGCTGGTGGTGCTGGATAACGCGGCCACGGTCGGCCAGGTGCGTCCGCTACTTCCGGGTGGGGCTGGGTGCCTGGTCGTGGTGACCAGCCGCAGCCGTCTGTCCGGCCTGGCTGCGCGGGACGGGGCGTTGCGGGTGCCGGTGGGGCTGCTGACCGAGTCGGAGGCGGTGGAGTTGGTGGCGGTGACAACCGGGCCGTACCGCAGCGGGGATCCGCCGGAGGCGCTGGTGGAGCTCGCTCGGCTGTGCGCTCGGCTTCCGCTCGCGTTGCGGATCGCGGGCGAGCGTGCTGCGGCCAGGCCGATGATGCCGCTGGAGACGCTCATCGGGCAGCTGCGCGAGGAGTCCTCGCTCTGGCAGGTGCTTTCGGCGGAGGATGAGACGGAGGCTGACGCGGTGCGCACGGTGTTCGCCTGGTCCTATCGCGCTCTGCCGCCCGCGGCGGCCCGCGCGTTTCGTCTGCTGGGGCTGTTTCCCGGCCCGCATGTCGGGATCGAGTGCGCGGCGGCGCTTCTCGGTGAGACCGCCGCGCGGGCGGGCGGGCTTCTCGATGTGCTGGCAGGTGCGCATCTGATCGAGCAAAGCGGCCCGGCCCGCTACCAGTTTCATGATCTGCTGCGGACATTCGCCGCCGAACAGGCGCGTGCGGGCGAGGCGGAGGAAAAGCGATGTGACGCGGTCGCCCGGGCCGTGCGGTGGTATCTGCACACGGCGCACGCTGCCGGTCAAAAGATCGAGGACCTGCGGGCGGGCGTGGTGGATGAGATTGCCCCGTTCCCGGCCGCCGCGAAGGTGACCGGTCGGCAAGATGCCGCGGCTTGGTACCAGGCTGAGCAAGCGAATCTCGCCCCGATCGCGCGGGCAGCGCGCGAGATCGGCCTTGACGCGGAGGCGTGGCGGCTGGCGGTGAGCCTCGGCCCGCTGCACGCCACGGCGGGAAGCGTCGACGAGTGGCTGGAGATCACGCAGATCGGCCTGGAAGCGGCCGTGCAGGTTGACGACCGGCTCGGCCAGGCGCACGTGCTGTTGACGCGGGCGAGCGCGCTTATGCTCACCGGCAGGCCCGCGCAGGCCGGTGAGGCGCTCGGTGCCGCGCGCGAGGTCTTTGCCGAAGCCGACGACGTGCCGCGGATGATCGACGCGGAGAACCGGCTGGGCCTGCTGCACCGTTCCAATCGAGACCTCGGACCGGCCGGGGAGAGTTTCCGGAGTGTGCTGGCGCAGGCCGTCGATGCCGGTCTGACCGTGTGGCAGGGCGTTGCTCAGGGCAATCTCGCCGACCTTGCGGAGACGGGCGGGTGGAACGAGGATGCAGCTGCGCGTGCGTCGGACGCATTGGCGCTGTTCGAGGACGCGGGCGCGGACCGGGCCTTGAGTATCAGTTCCCTGCTCGTTCTCGCACGCATCGAGCGCGCGGCCGGGCGCATCGCAGCGGCGAGGCAGTTTTCCGATCGCGCAGAAGCTGGACTCGCCGAGACGGGCGCGAATCGCTGGCTCGAATACGCCGTCAATTTCGAGAAGGCGAGCGAGGAACTGGCTGCGGGCCGAACCGAGCTTGCACTCGAAGGCTACTGGCGGTGTTGCGGGTTGGCCCGCTCGCTCGGCGAGCGTCAGCGCGAGGCGCGGACCCTTACCGCGATCGGCCAGGCCCTTACACGCCTCGGCCGCGGCGAGGAGGCTATCGACTTTCTGCGCACCGCGGTCGCGGTCGGCCGCGAGCACGCCACGGCGTTCGATACCGCCGGCGCGCTCGCCGGCCTCGCCGAGGCGTGCGAGGACGGAACGGAGCGCGCTTCCTTGCGGGCCGAGGCGGTGAGACTGCTGGAGCGCTACGAGGACCCGGCCGCCGCGAACCTGCGTGCCCACCTACTCTCCGATGGCTGACAGCACGTGAGCCCTGCGCGGCCTACCAACGCCCCTGGCGCGCAAGATCCATTGCATGACCGCTGACCACCGCACGGCCGTGCCAGGCCGTCCGCTGCTGGCTTACCTGCGTTTTCAGCACGGCCGTGTTTCGTCGTAAACTGCGAAGCAGCTCTTTTGAGGGGGTGGAGGGGATGGATCCGATCTCGGTCGGGTTGCTCGCGGCGATCGCCGGCGGGGCCGGGGGCGAGATGGGCAAACAGGCCTGGGCCTCACTGACTGCGCTCGTGCGCAAACCTCTGCGGCATACCCGCACTGGGCCGGCGCAGCCCGGCGTGAGCGTCGGCGAGAACGAACTCGTCGCGCTGCAGAACCGTCCCGGCGACCTGGCGCTGGCCCAGCGGCTCAGCACCGCCCTGGCCGTGCGATCCACACTCGACCAGGACTTCGCGCTCGCGCTCACCGCATGGCTGGCCCAGGCCGCGCGCATCGAACCGGAGATGCCGCAAGACAATTCCGTCACGAACACGATCAGCGGCGGTACTTTCCACGGACCGGTGGTCATGGGCAGAAACATCGCGCACATCAACGGCCCCGACCCATCTGGGCAGCCTGATCACGGACCGGCTTAGCATCGCGCTCTGAAGTGTGGCCCGGTGGGATCGACTGCGCGCGCAGTCGATCCCACCGGGCCGTCGCAGAAGGCGGATCAGGCCTCGCGCGAGTGCGTGCGGATGCAGAGCACGTAGGCCGCGCTCCCGTACTCCACCCACTGCGAGCGCGCCACGGCGTTCTCGCTGCTGGCGCGCTCGATCCACAGCGGCGCACGCATTTCGCCCGCGCCGCCTCGGCCGGAGGCCTGCTGTGTGCAGTCCTCCGCAGCGGCAACGACCGGAGCGTCACGGCTCGCTCCCGACGCCACCACGACCCTGGTGACACTGGCGACTCCACCAGTCCACATCAGGTCGCGACCCGGGGCCGCGGCTGTCTCTCCTGCGGTCCACGCCGCGGCGACCACCGCTGCTGCAGTGACTCCTGTCACGGCGGCCGCGCGTAGACGTATCGCGCTCATCAGCATGCTCCCTCTTGTTTATCGACGTGCTCTGAGTCGATAGCAGGATAGTAGCGCCAGCCGGTGGGCAGACTCGGAGATCATCTATCCGGGACTCGGAAAATGCACAGGTCACTAGGAAATCGTCTTCTAATTAATCTTGACGCGTGCTGGATCACGGCGGCGCCACCGACCGGCGCGTATGGTACGCGTTGCGTACGCCTGCGCTTGTTGTGTTCGACCGCCGCGGCGGTGTGCCCAGGGTTCGAGAACACGGCCGTCTTGCGTACGATGACGGGAGCCGGGCCGGACGAACGAGGGGGTGGGCTCGTGCGATCACGCCCGAACCACCGGAGGCGTATCGGCGGCACTGTGGAAGGCCGCGCGCGAAGGTCGATGCCATGACGGGCGCCCACGCGGATCCGGCCGCGCAGGCCCGGGCGGCGCGGTGGATGGCCGAGCTGCGCGAAGCACGGATCGAGGCAGACCTGACGCAGCAGGCGGTTGCCGAGGCGCTGGGTGTGCGCGCGTCCTCGGTGACCGAGTGGGAGGGCGGCCGCCTGGCGTCGTGGGAGAACTTCTGCGCTTTCGGCCGCGAGATCGGCGTGCGGCTCGTCGTGCTCGACCGGGACGGGCGCAGGCGCGACGGGGCTGCGAATGTGGTGGCCGGCGAGCCGTGGGAGCGCACGGAACTCCGGCGGCTGGCCGTGGCGCTGCGTGCCGAGCGCGCCGCCATCGGGCTTAGCCGTGCGGCGGTGGCGGCTGAGATCGGTATCTCGCCGTGGTCCTTCGCGCACCTCGAGCGCGCCCAGCTCTCCCCGCGCTTGATCGTGCTCGCGTCCTGGGTCGGATCACTCAAATCCGACATTCAATGGCAGCCTATAGTTTGACGCCCTATTGCATCGGAAATACGGCTGATATCCTGTAGTCGAGCACTGATATCCGCACGTGTGCGACCGCAATTGCTGCTGCATATTGCACGACCGATGTTTCGTTCATGTGTGCGAATTTTTTACGGGAAATCGGAGTCGCGCAACTCGGTCTGGTCTTTTTTCCGATGTCAGAAGAGAAGGCGGGTCGCGACGCTGCGGCCCGTGAGGAGGGGTCGTGATCTTCCGCCTGCTCGGCCCGGTCGACGTGTGGGCGCGCGAGCGCAGCTACACGGTCGGCCAGGCGAAAGCCCAGACCATACTCGCGATCTTGCTGTTCGATGCCGGGCGGGCTTTGCCGGTCCAGACGCTCGCCGAGCGATTGTGGGACGAGGAGATGCCCGGCCGGGCCCGCGAGACGCTTCAGGTGTACATATCGAGACTGCGCAGCCGCCTGCGCGCGGCGGGCGACGCGGTCGGGGTCATCGTGAGCACGGCGGGCGGCGGATACCGTCTGAACGCCGAGCAGCACGAGATCGACACGCACCGCTACAACCAGTTGATCGTCAGTGCCAACTCCGCCGCAGGCGAGCACGATCTGCAACGCGCCCGAGGATTGCTCGTGCAGGCCGACTCGCTCTGGCGCGGCGAACCGCTCGAGGGACTGACCGGCAGATGGGCCGAGGCCGCACGCCAGGACCTGCTCGCGCGCCGCCGCTCCGGCCAACTCGCCCGCATCAGCCTGGACGTGCGCACCGAAAACCACCGAGATGAGGCGATCAGCGAGCTCGCCGCTTTCGTGCGCACCGGCCGGATCGACCAGAACGCCATCGAGATGCTCATGACCGCGCTCGCCTCGGCCGGACGCGAAGCCGAAGCCCTCGAGGCCTACCGCGCCGCCCGTCTGCGCATTCGCGAAGAACTCGGCGTCGAACCTCGCCGCGAACTCACGGCGCTGCATCAGTCCGTGCTACGCGGCGAGCCCCTCGCCATCAGAGACGCCGCCCGCGCGCCCGCGCGAACCGGACCGCTCGCACCCCGCACCCTCGACCGCGACCCGGCCAACCTCATCGGCCGCGACGAGGTCCTGCATGGACTGATGGCCACGGTGGCTGAGGAACTCGCCCGGCCGCAGGGGATCGCGCTGTACGCGATCGACGGGATGCCCGGGATCGGCAAGACCGCGCTCGCGCTGCGCGCCGCCCACCAACTCGCCCCGCGCTGCCCCGACGGGGCCTTGCAGGTCAGTTTTCGCACACACGACCCGCGCCAGAACCCGCTGGATTCCCGCACCGCGTTGGTGATGCTCCTTGAGGCGCTCGGCACCACAGTCGAGGAACTCGGGCGAGCCGCCTCACACGACGAACTCGCCGCGCTCTGGCGCCGCAGCACCCACAACCGACGCATATTGGTCTTCTTCGATGACGTGCGCGAGGCAGACCAGATCATCCCGCTGCTCCCGGTCAGTGCCGGCTCAATCATCCTGGTCACCTCCCGCCGGCCCCTCGTGAACTTTCCGGACGCACGGCACCTGACCTTGAGCGCACTCAACGACGTCGCCACCACCCGCCTGCTCACCCGCGTCGCCGATCGCCGCTTCCCCGGACAGACCCGCGACCTGCGCCGCTTTGCCGCACACTGTGGCGGCCTGCCGCTGGCCATCACCGTCGCCGCAGCCCACCTGCGCTCCCACCCGGCATGGTCCCTCTCCGACCTCGTCCAGCACCTGGAGAACCCGCCCCCGAACCCCTCCGATCACATCTCCGCTCCCGTCTACCGCGCCTTCGACCTGTCCTACCGGATGCTCAGCGCCGCACACCGCGCCCTGTTCTGGCTCGCCGCCCACCAGCCCACCCCCGATCTCGGCATCCACGCCGCCGCAGCGCTCGCGGACGTCGATACCACCACCGCGGACGTCTTGCTCGAAACACTGGTGCAGCAGCACCTGATCGAGGAGATCAGCCGCCACCGCTACCGCCTGCACGACCTGCTGCGTTCCTTCGCCGCCCACGAGCCGCCCGACGGACAAGACACCATCGAGATCGACGCCGCGCTCGAACGGATGACCGCCTTCTACCTCGCCACAGCCGCACACGCCGAACGCACCCTGCGCCCCACCCGACGCCTTCCCGCCCGCGTTCCCACCAGCCCGCTCGTCGCCGAGCTGGCAACCGACGCCCCCGCAGGAGCGCACCGGTGGCTCGAGACCGAGTCGGCCAACCTGCTCGCGCTCGCCGCGCACACCGACACCCCCGGCCACCGCCACGCCGGCATCCTCGCAGCCATCCTCGCCCCCTACTTCGACCGGCGCGGCCAGTGGCCCCAAGCCGTCGAGATCCTCACCCGCGCTCACCGCGCCCTGGCCGCAGCGGGAAACGGGCCCCCGGACGCCGACCTCGCCCAGCTCCTCGTGCACCTGACCGCCGCGCATGTGCGGACCGGAGCGTTCGGCGACGCGACCGACACGGCGACCTCGGCGCTGAACGCCTGGCGCGCGCTCCACGATGACCGCGGCGAAGCCGACGCACTGCTCGAACTCGGCCGCATCCACTGGCGCTCCGGGCGCCACGAAGACGCCGTGAGCGCCTACCGGGACAGTGACGAGCTCTACGCCAGACTCCTCCTGCCCCACGGCCGTGTCCTGGCCCACTACCACCGCGCCCTCGTCCTGTTCGATCAAAACCGCTTCATCGATGCCGTCAGTGCTGCCCGCCGTGCGCTCGAGATCGCCGATGACGGCGGAGACCCGGCCTTGGTCTGCGAGGTGTTGATCAATCTCGCCGAGCTCTATCAGCGCACCGGCCAGATCGAGCACGCTACCCGGTACCTTGAGCGCGCGCGCCGAGAAGGAGCCGCACGCACCGACCCGCAATGGCTCGCCGCCCTCGCCCTGAATACCGGCATCCTCGCCCACCGTGCCGGCGATGACACCGCAGCATGCGAATCCCTGAGCACCGCGCTCGATCTGTACCAAGCCCTCGGCGACTACGATTACCAACTCCAGAGCCTCACAGCTCTCGCCTCGGCGAACGCTACGGACAACGGCGCGCTCGCACAGACGTACCTGCGCCAGGCCGAACACCTGATTGCCGAACGCGGAGATCCGAAACAGCGTGCCCGCACCGAAATCACCGCCGCGCACATCGAAGCAACACAGGGTCGGCACAGCGAGGCCATTGCCCACCTGCGCACGGCCATAGACTTTTCTCGCAACGCGAACGCGCCGATCGAGGAGGCCGATGCCCGCGCGGCACTTGGCACCATCCTCGCCTACCGCGGTGAGAAGATCGCCGCACACCGCCAACACCGCCGAGCACAGGGCCTTTACCGGCTCCTCGGACACACCTATAGCGATAGCCCCGCCCCAGGCAACGTGCCGGACCGGCGGCACTCCCACAGTTGAACGGAAACCGCCACGCCGGCGTTCGAGGAGCGACGTACCTGGAGACGAGGGCGGCAAGGGACGAAACCGTGCCCACGAGCGTCCGTCGAGCGCACGTGGCCGTACCGCATGCGGCCGCGATCTCCGCACACTGGGCGAACAATGCCGGGAACCGGAAAGATCGGGAAAGGCCGTGTGGCCCGGCAGCAATAAATCCGAGGAGGCGCGGGGCAAGTACTGCGCCGGGCGCCACCCGCTCGACGCGCTGCTGATCGACTCCGGGACGCTGAACGCCCCGCTGACCGAAACCTGGCAGGCGTGGGTCTCGACCTGGTACGTCGGAAAACGCCCGGCAGGTTGGCGGTTCGCCGGCAACGGCGACCCGGAAGCCGAGTACGGCGCCGACGGGCAAGACTTGCGCGCCGGTACGGCGACGATATTCCAGGCGCTGCTGTCTGCATCGAGCGCCCGTGACGCCGCGACACACGGCTTGTACGACAAGAAGGCCGACGCCGCCGCGACGAAAGACTGGTACTGGTGGTGCGCCGATGCCGACGCACGCGAGCGGGTCGATATGCGCTCCGAGACCCCGGCTGCCGGGTCGGCGAAAGACACGGCGCTCAAGACGCGGGCGGGCCGTCCGTCGATTCAAAGCGGGTACGTCCGCGGCGCCACCGCCTTGGTCGTCCAGTTGATCGACTGCAGCATCACCGCCGTCGTGCGCCACCACGGCTGGCCCGAGTCGCTGCGCCTTCCTGCCGACTGGTTCGACAAGGCGCCGAGCGTGGGGGCGCGGATCGCCGGGGTCGAGATCCGGTCGGGTAAGACCCTTCACCGACTTCCTTGACTTCAGACGCGGCGCCAGCCCTCTTTCACGGTTGGCGCCGCGTCGTGGAGGCGAGGGCTCCGGCCGAGGATGCCGAGCCGATCAAGTTGGTGGCACGCCCCAGCGCAGAGCTGGCAAGATGGGGTGTCACCGTCTCGGCACCGACCGCAACGGTGCTGTGCCTTGGCGTGGGTCAAGGTGCCGAACGGATGAAGGGGAGGGGCCTCGTGACGCAGGGCCCGGATCGGCTGGCATCTCGCTGGACGCAGCTGGCTCAAAGTTCGTACTCCTGGGAGCAGGAGGGCCTCTCGCACATCCGCTCGTTCATGCCCGACGCCCCACCGTACCGGGCCGTCGCTCTGTTCAGCTTCACGGCATTGAGCGGGCGGATCAACGAGTGCGACCTGTTCATCGCCACGCCTGGCGGGCTCTACCTGGTTGAGCTCAAGGGCCACCCTGGCAGGATCACCAACCGGGGCGCGGACTGGACGTCCCGCTTCACCGGGTCCGACGGACGCGCGCACACCCTCCACCAGCACAATCCGCTCCACGCCACCGACCTGAAGTGCAAAGAGCTGCGTGATCGGCTCAAGAAGGCCGCGAAGCAGCTCCGGCTGAACATCCAGATTCCGTGGATCGAGCCCGCAGTCTTCCTCTCCTCGCCCGACCTTGAATCGCATCTGGACGAAGGCGAACGCATCAAGGTCTTCGGCCGCGACGACCGGAGCACCGGGTTGCCGAGGATCTGGGCCGATCTACTTGGTCGCGCGCCCCAATCGGTGCAAAGCCGTATCTCGGAGAGCTTCACCGACGAACTGCCGAAGCTGTTGCACCAGATCGGCGTCGCGGCGGCACGTGCTCACCTGAAGTTCGGGGACGACTGGCTCTTGGAGCCGAAGCCTCTCGACCAGGGCCCGACCTGGGAGGATCGGCTCGCTCGGCGTACGGGACTGGCCGACGAGCAAGGCAGGGTACGTATCTACCTCACGGAAGAGGACGCCAGCGAGCAGGCCCGCACCGCCGTCGTTCGGGCGGCAGAGCGTGAATACAACGTGCTGCAGGGACTGCGACACCGGGGTATCGCGGAAGCCTGGTACTGGTCTACACACAAGGCCGGACCCGCGATCCTGTTCCGGCACTCGGCCGAGGACCTGCGCCTAGACCGCTACCTGACGATCTACGAGGAACAGCTCGACTTCGAAACCCGGCTCGGCCTCGTGCGCCAGCTCGCCGAGGCTCTGCGCTACGCCCACCGCCGCTCGCTTTACCACCGAACCCTCGCGGCCCGCTCCATCTACGTCTCGGCCGGGCGCGAGGGCGCCCACCCGGTACTGCGGGTGATCGACTGGCAGACCGCAGCGCGCGACTTCTCCTCCACCGCGATGTCGCGGATCAAGTCGCTCGGTCGCGACGCTGTCACGGGCCGTCACCTGGCCGAAGGGGCTGGGATGTTCCTGGCACCGGAATTCTCTGCCGAGTACCCGGATCCGGCGGCACTCGACGTCTACGGGCTGGGCGCCGTCGGATACCTGATCCTGACCGGCCAGCCGCCGGCGCGCAGCGAGGGCGAGTTGTTGGCGCGGCTGGAGCAGGAGCAGGGATTGCACCCGGCTGCCCTCGTCGACGGGCTGGGCCAGGATGCGGATCAGTTGATCTACGACTCGACGCGGTTCAGCGCGGATGACCGCCTCGAGTCGGTGGACGAATTCCTCGACCGGCTCGCGGAGATCGAGCGCGGCCTCGGCGAGGAAGCGGTGGCCGCACAGGCACCGGTACGCTACGTCGACCCGCTCGAGGCGCGCCCGGGGGACTGGCTGGACGAGGAGTTGTTCGTCAAGCTGGAACTGGGCACAGGGGGGACCGGGAAGGTCCTGCTCGTCGAACGGTTGCGTGAAGATGACGAGGGTGAGGTGCAGATCTCCACGCACGTGCTGAAGGTGGCGCTGAACCAGACCGATGCGACCGACCGGCTGCGCGCCGAGGCGGATGCGCTGCGCAAGGTCGGCGGAGGTCAGATCGTTCGTCTGGTCAAGGGGCCGTTCGAGCTTCAGGAGCGGCGCACCGTGCTGCTGATGCAGTATGCGGGCGAGCGCACCTTGGGCCGCGAACTGCGTGAGAAGGGCCGGCTCCCGTACGTGCGGCTGCAGAACTTCTCCGACAACCTCTTCCATGCCCTGGGTGTGCTTGAGCGCGACGAGGTGGTGCACCGCGATATCAAGCCGGACAACCTTGGCGTATTCAAGATCCCGCGTAACGACGAGCGGGAGCTGCTGCTGTTCGACTTCTCTCTGTCCGACAGGCCCGCCACGGACCTGACCTCGGGCACGACCGGTTACCTGGATCCGTTTCTAAGCCCCCGGGGTGAGCGAACACGGTTCGACGCGCACGCCGAAAGGTACGCGGCAGCGGTGACGCTGCATCAGATGGCGTCGGGCGAGCGCCCTATCTGGGGTAACGGCGCAGTAGACCCCAAGTCCCTGACGGACGAGTACCCGACGATTTCCTCCGAGCAGTTCCTCGAGCCGCTGCGCGACGGACTGACCGAATTCTTCCGCAGGGCGCTCCACCGAGACGCGGACCGCAGGTTCGACAGCTGCGGGGAGATGTACCGGGCGTGGCGGCGGGTGTTCACCGAGGCCGAGCGCACGACCCCGCAGGTGGCCTCCGGCCAGGAACGCCCGAGCGGATCGGCGCAGGAGGTCGCTGCGCAGCGTGACGCCGCCGCGGCCGCCGCCGATCTCGCCGCAGCCCTCGACGTGGCAGGCCTGAGCCCAGCGGCGTTGGACGTGGCGCAGGCGCTGGGCGCTTCGACCGTGGGTGGGTTACTCGGCGTGCCGCAGCACTTGATCAATACGGAACGGGGCGCGGGCACGCTCGCCAAGCGAGAGCTGAACAAGCGCTACCGAGAGTGGGCAACGCGGCTGCGCGGCGCCCCACCCTCGATCGCAGAGGTCTCTGACACCCAGCCATCGGATGCGCAAGATACGGAGTCGCCGTCCGCTACGGCATCCGAGCGCAAGCCGGTCGATGTGATGGCACGCGACCTCGTCGATGCTCTCGGCGGGTCCAGGCACATCCCCGTGATGCGCGCCTTCCTCGGCCTGCCCGACCCGGATGCCGGGCAAAGTCCATCCGCGCTGCCGGCCCGGTGGCCGACCAACCGGGAAGCTGCACGGGCTGCCGGGCTGGCGGATGAGACCGCGGTCAACGCCGCGCTTCCACACGCGGTCCGGAAGTGGCGTGCCCTGCCGTGGATGGAGCAGGTCCGCAACGACATACACGACCTGCTGCTTCGGGCAGGGCGCGTGATGACGGCGGCCGAGCTCACTGCTGAACTGCGTGCCCAGGCCGGAGCAGGCACTGCCGACCGGGACCTGGCGCTGTGCTACGCCTCTGCCGTGGTCAGGGCCGGGTTGTGGGTGGAGAACGACCGGGAGGACTCGCGATTTGGCGAAACCCGACGTGACGGGATGGTATACGTCGCTATTGAGGCGTCGGCCGGATCATCCACGCCCCAACCGGCGATGGCGGATCTCGTCGGCTACGCCCACGAATTGGGGCGGTCCGCTGACCAGGCCGTAGGTAACGAACCGCTCCCAAGCGTGGCGGCGGTACGAGCGCTGTTGCGCGCGGTGCCGGTCGCCGAGCACCTAGCGCCGCTCAGCGAAGGACGCCTGGTCTCCCTGGCCGCTGCGGCGTCAAGGGAGGCGCATGCCTCGCCACGTGGCGATCTGTATCCGCGCCAACTGCCCTTGGACCGCGCCCTGCGCCTTTCCCAGGCTGCCGTTGGCGTGGGGCATGCGCCCGGTGTGACGGTGAACGACCTGCTCGCCCGCGTCCGTGTCCGGTTCCCGGAACTCGGCTTCGGTGACGTAACCTACACTCAGCTCGAGCAAGCGCTCAAGGACGCGGGCTACCCCCTGCATTACGACGTAGCTGCCCGAGTGTTCCGGGGTCCGCAGCGGTCGGCGCTCGCGGCCACCGCCACGCCCGGGCGCACCTCGACCAACCTCGCCGGAACGCCGGCGACCGCCCGGCACGCTGCGCTGCAGCGACTGGCCGAAGCTGTGGAGTTCGGCGGTTTCCGGGCGCTGACCGTGCACGTCGGACAGTTGCCCGGCGTAGCCACCGGGGTCGCGGCCAGGCACGCAGTGCATGCCATCGACGTCAACGCTTCCTTCCTGACCACGTTCCGCACGCTTGCCGAGGAGAAGGGACAGGACTGGGCCAAGGTGTTGCGCGTGGACGGGAGGCTGCGGGTCAGCAGCGAAGCTCTGGCACGCACGCAGGCGCCGAGCGCCTACGCCGGATACGTGACCGAGGTCTTCTCGCGCTTGCACGCGGCTTGGCGCGACGCGGCAGGCGGCCCTGCAGCGCATACGACATTGTTTCTGCACAACGCCGGGTTGCTGGCACGGTACTGGGATCTCGGCGGCCGGGAACTCCTGACGGAGCTTCAGCAGGTTGCACGGCGCGCAGGCACCTCGCCCCACGGCCTGTGGCTGCTCTGCGCCGCGGAAAACGCCGCGCGCACCCCTCAGCTCGACGGCAGGACGGTCGAGACAATTATCCCGGACGGTGAATGGATCGTGCTCGGCCGTGCCGCCGCCGAGGTGCTTCGCGGCGTGAACGAACCGCCGGCAGGAGACAATGAGGAGCCGCGCAAGAGCGGCGCGAACGAGTGACAACCGGCGAAAGGCGTGTTGTGGTGACCAGCGGGCATGGACGGGTCTCGGCTGTGAAAGCTCGCACTGCGGAGCTTCTTCGGGATCTCCAGCAGCAAGTCAGGCTGCTCGAGACGGACCTGGAGCGCCGCGCCGCGGACAAGCGAGAGCCGTTTGCCGCGCAACTGGCTGCCGAGCATGCAGAGGCTGTGGCCAGGCGGCGTGTCGATGACGGCTACACGGACTGGCTCGCCGAGCGGATTGCGCAGGTCGCCGCCGCCTGGGTACTCGGCTGTGTGTTCGTGCGCTTTGCGGAGGACAACGAACTGGTCGACGACGTCTACCTCGCCGGCCCCGGCGAACGGCTCGCGAAAGCAGAGCAGACGCACGAGAGCTACGTGCAGGCAAACCCGAACGACAACGACCGGGACTACCTGATCGCGGCGCTCGCGTACTTCAAGGACCAGTCGGACGCCACGAGGGCGATTCTCGATGAGAACCACAGCCCGATTTGGTCTATTACGCCGAGCTACGAGGCGGCGGATGCCCTGATCCGGTTCTGGCGTCGACGCGGCCCGGACGGCGAGATCGTGCACCGCTTCGATGGACGAGACGAGAATGGCCGGCTGGACACGCGCTTCCTCGGCGACTTGTACGAGTACATGTCCGAGTACGCGCAGAAGAAATACGCGCTGCGGCAAACACCGGTTTTCGTCGAGGAGTTCATCCTGGACTTGACGCTCGAGCCTGCGTTGGAGGACTTCCCGCTCCACGGGTTCCGCGCGATCGACCCCGCGTGCGGCTCGGGCCACTTCCTTTTGGGGCTCTTTCACCGGCTGCTCGCACACTGGGAGCGGCTCGAACCGGGCACGAGCCGGGTCGAACTCGTGCGGCGTGCGTTCTATAGCGTGCACGGCTGTGATCGCAACCCGCACGCGGCGGCGATCGCTCGATTCCGCCTGCACCTGGCGGCCCTCGACGCAGCGGGCGCAAAGAAGCTGTCCGAAGACCATGGGTTCCGGCCCGTCATCGCCGTGGGCGACTCATTGCTGGCGGGAGGCGACAGCGCCGGGAAGCAAGGCAGTATCGTCGAGGAAACGAATGAGTTCGAGTTCTGGGTTGAAGACACCCAGTTCTACATCGAACGGCACCGTCTGCTTGAACGAGGCTCCTACCACGCCGTGGTGGCGAACCCGCCGTACATCACTGTGCGTGACAAGATGGAGAGCGAGCGCTACCGGGAGACATTCGGAAAGGTCTGCTACCGTCAGTACTCGCTGGCGGTACCGTTCGCAGTGCGCCTGTTCCAATTGGCCGTGCGCGGCGATCGAACTCACCCCTCCGGCCATATCGGACAGATTACCGCGAACTCGTTCATGAAACGCGAATTCGGCAAGATCCTGGTCCAAGAGAACTTCGCAAAACATGTCGAGCTCACCAAAATCATCGACACATCCGGCGCGTATATCCCGGGCCACGGCACGCCGACCGTCATCCTCATTGGGAGGAACCAGCACCCATACAAGGACATCCCGATTCGTGCGGTGCTCGGTGTCCGAGGCGAGCCTGGGCAACCGGAAGACCCTCAGGATGGCCTTGTCTGGAACGCCATCGTGCGTCAGGTGGGCAAGGAAGGCAGCGCATCGGACTACGTCACGGTTGAGGACGTGACACGCGGGCACTGGGCGACCCATCCGTGGTCTGTCAGCGGCGGCGGGGCGGGGGACCTGTTCAGCGATATTGTGACCGCTGGCGTCGCTACCGTTGGGGACCGATGCGTGGCAATCGGCCGCACGACACACACGGGAAGTGACGAATCGTACTTCGCACCACCGAAAGCCTGGCAGCGGCTCGGAGTAGATCGCGCTCACGTGGTCGACCTCGTCGAAGGCGACGTAGTACGCGACTGGCACCTTGACCCGGCGACCGAAGCGCTCTTTCCGTATGGCTCCGATCTGAAGGCAGGCCTTGGCGATCAGGCCATGGAGCAGCTGCTTTGGATGCAGCGCGTTGGATTGAGTGGCCGTGTGGAACTCGGTGGCACTCACGAGGAAGTCGGTCTCACCTGGTTCGAATGGAGCCGCTGGCATCCTGAGCGATTTACTGTTCCGCTTGGACTTGCCTTTGCATTTGTCTCGACTCACAACCATTTTGTCCTCGACCGGGGTGGGCGTGTATTCAATCGATCCGCACCAGTCATCAAACTGCCGCTCGGGGGGACGGAAGACCGACACCTGGAACTACTGGGTATCCTGAATTCGTCAACAGCGTGCTTCTGGCTCAAGCAAGTGTGCCAGGGGAAGGGAAACAGAGGCGGTGAACGGTCTACAGGGCGATGGGAGTGGGAGGAGTACTTCGAGTTCAGCGGGACTAAGCTCCGGAGCTTCCCCCTACCGAAGAGCCTGCCCCTAGAATACGGCAGGGTACTCGATTCCCTCGCAGGGCAGCTCGCCGCCGTCGAGCCAAAGAGTGTCTGCATCGAAGGCGTGCCCACGCGGGAGGCCTTAAATCGCGCCCGCGTGACCCACGAGGTTCTCCGCACGCGGATAATCGCGCTTCAGGAAGAGCTCGACTGGTTCACCTACGGCTTGTACGGCTTGCTCACGCAGAAGCAGATCCTGAGCGTCATAGCGCCTGACCTTGCAGACGTCGCCGGCATTAGGTTGGGCGAGCGTGCCTTCGAGATCGTGCTTGCCGCTGGAAAGGAAGACACTCAGTGGTTTGCTCGACATGGTTCAGCACCGGTCACTGAAATCCCCAGGCATTGGCCGGAGTGGTACCGCGCGATCGTGCAGGCCAGGGTTGATCTCATCTCAAAGAATCCGAACATCAATCTCATCGAACGGCCCGAGTACAAGCGCCGTTGGTCGCTCGAGCCGTGGGAAAGGCGTGAGGCTGAAGCGCTGCGCGGCTGGCTGCTAGACCGCACCGAGGACGAGGATCTGTGGTACACGCGAGTCGGTGGTCATGCAGCGCCGCGCCCGCTGACGATCAACCAGCTTGCGGACCGGCTGCGGCGTTCGGATGAGTTCGTGTCTGTCGCCGAACTGTACGCGCAATCCATCGGCAAAGTGGATGTGTCCCTTGAGAAACTGCTGACCGATCTTGTCTCAACGGAACACGTGCCGTATCTCGCGCGCCTGTGCTACAAGGCCACTGGGCTACGCAAGCGGGCACGATGGGAGGCCGTCTGGGAAGCGCAGCGCGAGGAGGACCGGATCGGTGTGCACCGTACCGTCGAGGCCCCGCCGAAGTACTCGTCTGCGGACTTCGCCAAGCACTCGTACTGGGCCCAGCGCGGCAAGCTCGATGTGCCGAAGGAACGGTTCGTCAGCTATCCCGACGCTTCGCCGTCCGGAGATGGCTCGCTGTTGCTCGGCTGGGCTGGCTGGAACCGCAGGGACCAGGCCCAAGCCCTGGTGAGTACCTTCACCGAGCGGGTTGAACAAGACGGCATCGTCCTTCCAGATCTCCTCGTCGGCCTCGAGGAGATCATGCCGTGGATCGCGCAGTGGCACGCCGACTACGATGCGGACTGGGGTGGCTACCCCGCCCAGGAGTTCACGGCCTTCCTGGATGAGCAACACGCCAAGCACGGACATGGAGGGGTGGGCTGAACATGGGTAACGGCTCTGGAACCAAGGTGCTGCGCGACGTCCTCGAGATCAGAGATGACGTGCACTCCGGCGACTTCAAGGTGGAGTTGACCGCCGGAGTCGCCGACGAGGCCAAGACCAAGCAGCTTATCGACGAGTACGTGGTTACCGATCAGTTGCGCAAGGCGTTCGCCGACGCGTTGAATCTGGTCAAAGCCGCCTATACCACGCGCACCTCGCACGCCGCGTACCTGCACGGCTCGTTCGGATCCGGGAAGTCCCATTTCCTGACGGTTCTCCATGCGGTGCTGAACAACGACACCGATGCCCGGGCGAAGGCTGGCCTCCAGCCTGTCATCGCGGACCACGACTCATGGCTGCGTGGACGCAGCTTCCTGATGGTGCCTTACCACCTCGTTGGCGCCACTGACATCACCTCGGCGCTGCTCAGCGGTTACGTGCGCACCGTAGGCGAGAAGCACGATAAGGCGCCGACGCCAGCGGTCTACCGGGACCAGCAGTTGATGGCCGACGCGCGGCGCCAGCGGCAGTTTTTCGGCGATGACGCCCTGTTCGCGCAATGGCTCGGCGGTGGTTCCAGGCAACACCCGGCGGCCGCGGGCAGGGCGGCGCCAGACGACGACCTCGAGCCGTTGGATGCCTCCGCGCCCGGCGCCGCTTCACAGTCTTGGTTGGCCGCCGACCTCGACACCGCCCTCGACGAGCACACCCCACCCGGCGACGCCACGCGCGGCCGCTTAGTACAGGCGCTGCTGGATGGGCCGCTGAGCAGTTACAAGTCCGCGGTTCACGGCGCGGACGGCGGGTTTGTCTCGCTCGATGACGGTCTGTCCGCGATCTCGCACCATGCCCAGAGCCTCGGCTACGACGGGATCGTGCTTTTCCTCGATGAACTGATCCTGTGGCTCCAAGCCCACCTGGGTGAGCGCACGTTCATCAACACCCAGGTGCAACTGCTGGTCAAGCTCATCGAGTCGGCCAACAACGACCGGCCGATCCCGATCGTGGCGTTCGTCTCGCGGCAGCGGAACCTGTCGGTGTTGATCGGCGAGGACATCGTCGGCGCGGACGTGAAGAACCTCGAGGCCCAGGCCAACTACTTGGCAGAGCGATTCGACGTGATCGAGCTCGAAGACCGGAATTTGCCGGCGATCATCCGGGAGCGGGTGCTGCGTCGTCGGCCGGGAGGCGAGTCGGCGATCGACGCCGCTTTCGACGCGGTGGAGACGGCCGGCGCCAAGGACCGCGACATCCTCCTCGACGCGCACGGCGCCACGCAGGCGGACTGGGATGACTTCCGCAGCGTCTACCCGCTGACTCCCGCTCTGCTCAACACTCTGGTCGCGATCTCCAATGCGCTTCAGCGAGAGCGCTCTGGGCTCAAGCTCGTCTACGAATTGCTCCGCAACAACGCCGAGACGCCACTTGGCAATCCGATCCCGCTGGGCGAGTTGTGGGATGTGCTCACCGCGCGCACCGGTGCACCGTTCACCGACCGGCTCAAGACAGAGGCCGAACGCGCCCAGAAGCTTCACGGGGAGGTTGTGCGAACCCTGCAGGAGCGCTACCAGGGCGATCCCGACGACACGCGGCTGCGTCAGGACGACCTGCTGATCAAGACGCTGCTGCTATCGGCGCTCGCCCCAGACGTGCCGGCGCTTCGCCAGTTGACCGGCGGGAAGCTGGCTGCGCTCAACTACGGCGTACTCACCTCGCGGCTGACCAGCGCCGGTAGCGCGGCCGTCAAACGGATGCGCGAGTTGGCCGCGGAATTCTCCGGACAGATCCGCTCGGACGGCGACCAGGCCGATCCGGTGTTCACCGTGCACCTGTCCGATCTCGACGTCAAACCGCTGCTGGATGCCTGCGACGACGCCGACCGCCCGGGCTCGCGCCGCATCTGGGTCAAAAAGCTGCTGTGGGATGCATTCGGCGTACCGATGGACCAGACTGCCGATGCGGAACAGCGCGCAGTCATTTGGCAGGGCACCCAGCGACGCGTCGAGTTCGTCTTCGGCAACGTCCGCGACTCCCATTCGGTAAGCAGCGGCCGATTCGAACCCGACACCGCTGGCCACATCAAGATCGTCATTGACTACCCCTTCGACGAGCCGGACCACTCGCCCAACGACGACAAGGCGCGGGTGGAGGCGATGGTGCGCGGCGGTACCAGCGCGCCGACGGTGGTGTGGCTGCCCGACTTCCTCTCGGTCAGCTGCACGAACCTGCTCGGAAGGCTGCTGCGCACCGAGTCGCTGCTGCGCGGCGACCGACTGGAAGAGGTCGCCAGCCACCTCTCGGCCGAGGACCGTCTACGGGTCAAGCAGCAGCTCCAGGTCAGCGCCGCGAACCTGACGCAGCAGCTTACCGAGGCGATCTTGCAGGCCTACGGCCTGGTCAAGGGCGAGGAGCGCAACATCGGCTCCACCGTGACCGACGGCGAGCACCTGCTGTCCCTGCTCCCCGGCCACCGTCCGGTACTCCGCAGGTCCGAGGGCTTCGAGAAGGCCATGCTGCGGATCGCGCAGGATCTGTTCACCGGCCTGCACCCGGGACACCTTAACCTCGATCCGCAGGGCAAGGGCGATCTGGTCACGCTGCGCGACCTCAAGACCGTGCAGGCGCTCGTAGCTGCGGCGGTCGAGGACGGGTCGATGCGCACGGTCGTCGAGAGTTCCAAGCTGCTGCTCGCGCGGAGGATCGTGCACGGGCTCCAACTCGGCGAAGTGCACGACGGGCCGCTGAACGTTTCGACCGAGTGGCGCAGGCGCCTCGACCAGCAGGCTGCGAAGGCGGGCGTCGATCCAGGCGCTGACCTGAAGGTCGAACAGTTACGCGCCTGGCTCGGAGAGCTGGGGTTCACCGGGCTGGATCGCAACGCCTCGAACCTGATCATTTCCTGCTATGCGATGGTTGCGGACAAGACATGGGTCTACCACCAGTCCCCGGTCGCCGCGCCCGAGCTTGAGCGGATCGGCGAGGGCTACGCGCTACGTTCCCAGGAACTCCCGGACGAGCAGCAGTACACCGCAGCCTGTGCGAAGGCGGCCGGGGTGTTCGGTCTGAGGTTCCCGCCGGTACGCAACGCGCGCAACACCGCGCAGCTGGCCGCGGAGGTCCGGGCACAGGTCGGCCGTTATGAGGGGCCGGTGAAAAACCTCTTGGACTCTCTCCGCGCCGACACGCACGCCGCGCTGCTCGGCCTGGAGGCCGGGAACGCCCGCACCACCTCGGTGACCGAGGCTGCCGAGCTTCTCGCGAAGCTCTCGCGGCACCACGACAAGGACAGCGATACGGCCCTGGTCGGGGAGCTTGCCACCCACGCCTACCCGGTCAGCGACCAGGTTATGGGCAACACGATCAAATCCGCCCAGGAGGTCCTGACCGCGCTCGACGCGACCCAGTGGTCCATGGTGGAGATGGTTCGGGATATGGCCGAGCGCGCCGACGACATCGGCGAGCAGGCCCGGTCGCTGGCGAACCGGCTGACCAAGGCAGCAAACAGCGAGGAGTTCGTCGCCTCCCTGCCCGAGGCCCTGGCCGAGACGTACAACCGCGGCCTTGTCCTGCTTGGCGAGTCGCAGCGGCGCGCTGCCGTAGCGGTCGAGCGCGTCACGCCGCCCGCAGTACCGGACGGCCCGACGGTGCCGGATCCTGCGCCGCGCAACGCCGGCGATGTGCCGTTGCCCTTGGACGAGCAAGAGCTCGCTCCACGCCGCGCAAAGCGCGCGCGATCCGCGAGCATGCTCGAATCGATTAGCCGGGACGTCCTGGCCGAGGCCAGCGCCTATGCCTCTGCGCATCCCGATGCGGTGATCGAGATCATGTGGCGCCCGGTCGTCGATGAAGAAGGAGCCTGATACGGTGCCCACGGCAGCCGAGCAAACCTCCCAGCGGGCGCCCCGGATCAGCCGGAGCGTGCTGGCCGGGCTTGTTCGCGGCGAACTCGAGCGCAAGCGCGCGCAGCTCTTGCTCGTGCACGCCGACTCGTCCGAGTGGTCGGGCACGGACGGATCATTCGCCCTCAATGTCATTGGCCTGCGTTACCAGGTGAGCGTCGTCGAGTGCGGCAGCGTTCTGGCTGCGGCGGACGCATGGGAACGGCACCAAGCGGCACAGACTGGATCCGACGTCCGGGTCCTGGTGATCACAACCTCGGTTCCGGACGAGGACCTGGGGCTGAGCCTGCGCGCGTATGCGGCGCATCAGGCCACGATCACCGTGCGACGCGACGAACTGGTTCTCGAGCAGTTCAACCTGCGCGAACTCGACTGGCGCCTGAGCCGTGAGCAGTGGCTGCTCGACGCGCTTCTCGATGCCGCGCCGCCCGGCGGGTGGGCGGCCGGACGAAAGCGCATCGGAACCGTGCTGACCAGAGACGCCGCCGCCGCTGCCCTGTTGGAGGCGCGCACTGGGCTGGCAGGCGAGGACGACGGCCTGACCGCTCCGGATATCGGCACGCTTCTCGAATGGAGCGCGCAGGGAGCCGGCTCTCAGCGTTACGCGGAGCTGTCGGGAGCCGAACGCGACGGCTTGGCCGCCTGGATGCGGGAGACCTCCGGTGCTCCCGCCGCGCTGGTGCTGCGTCTGGCCGAGCTCGGCCGGGGCGCGGACGCGGTGCCCCTCGGGCTGCTGTGGAGATCCGCGAACGGTCACGGCGACGCGTTGCTGCTGATCGGGGCGCTGTTCGGTCACGGCGGGCCCACGACCGGGGACCTGGACGCTCTGGCCACGGCGGCGGAAGGAGCCGTCGCCCGGTGGATTACCGCAGCGGCGCGCTCCTCGGCCGCGACCGCGACGGGCCAGCGTGATCGGGTACTGGCCGCGGTGGCCCGCGCCGAACAACTCGCCTCCGCAAGCCGCCATCTGACCGCCGGATTCCGAGAGAGCGCCGTCCTGCCGCTGGGCTTCTCCGCGCGGTGGAACGAATTCGCCCAGGCGCTCGCACACGAGTCGGGCTCGAGTGCTGCTGCTGCGGTGGCGGAGAAGTACGACGCGCTATGTCGGCACCGTCTCGCCGCGCTCTTCCCGCAGCGGATCGAACTGGCCGAGATGGCGCTGCGCGTGGTCCGGTGGCTGGCCCGCACCGCCGAAGCGACGGCGGCTCAGCCAAAATCCGTCGCCGCGCATCTATCCCGGCACATCGACGAGCTCGCCTGGGTCGATCGTGCGCTGAACACGTTGCACCACGGAGACCCCTACCTCGATCCTGACCAAGATTCAGCCGACTACGTCGCCTCGGTCTTGCGCGAGCTCCACGACCGTGCGCGCACCGCCCGCTCCGCAATGGACACCGCGTTCGCAGAGATCCTCGCCCGCTGGACGCCCGCAGCCGATGCAGCCCATCCCGGCGGTGTCCTGCCGATCGAGGCGGTGATGGAGACAGTGGTCGCGCCCTTGGCAGCAGGCATCGACCGGGCGCCAATGATCCTCGTGATCGACGGGATGTCCGGCGCCGTCGCCGTCGAATTAGCCGAGGAGATGACACGGCGCAACCAGTGGACCGAGATCGCGCTCACGGGCCAGGGCCGCAAGTCCCGTATGACCGCGTGTGCGATGGTGCCCTCGATCACCGTGGTCAGCCGTTGCAGTCTGCTGTCAGGGACTGCGAGCAAGGGCGGTCAGGAGCGTGAGAAGGCAGGGTTCGCGGCGTTCTGGCGGGCCCACGGATATGCAGCGAGCCTGTTCCACAAAGCCGATATCCCGGGCGAGGGCGCCGGAGCGCGCCTTAGCGGTCGATTGACGCAGGAGCTTTCCGGCCCAGGGGTGGTCGGGGTGGTGCTCAACGACGTGGACGACGCGCTGGACAAGGGCGCCCGCGGCGACCGTGCCCGATGGGCGCATGAGAGCCTCACCCACCTCGCCGTCCTGCTCGACGCCGCGAGCGCGTACGGTCGCCCGGTCGTGATCGTTAGCGATCACGGCCACGTGCTGGACCGATCCACGGCACAGGATTCACCGGCGCGAACAACGAGCACTGACCGAAGCCAGCGCTACCGCAGCACCGACGGCGAACCCGCTGGCCCGGGCGAGGTGGTGCTCACCGGGCTGCGCGTGCTCGAGCACGGCGGCAGCCTCGTCGCGGCGGTGAGCGAGCCGCTCAGGTACACCTCGAGGAAGGCCGGCTACCACGGGGGCGCGTCCCTGGCCGAGATGGCCATACCGGTTCTGGTGTTCCTCCAGGCCGGGCAGCCCGTGCCCGAAGCTACGGGCGGGCCCGAGTGGAGCGTGCTGAACCAAAGCCAGACGACCCCTGTGTGGTGGAGCGGCGAACAACCGCCCGGCGGCGTGGTTCAGGCACAGCCGGCACCGCGCAAACGTCCTGCCCGAGGCGCTGTGCCCTCGAGCGAGACCGGGGCCGAAGCCCTGTTCTCTCTCGAACCGGGCCAGGGCACGACAGCGAACGCGGCGCCCACACGGCCGGCCTCCCCCTTGCTCGGCTCGCTCGTTGTGGCCAGCGAAGCCTACGCACGCCAGCGCAAGTTCGTGCCGAAGATGAAGGACGCCGAGGTCACTGCGGTAATCGACGCGCTGGACGCGGCCGGAAGGACGCTTCCGGCCGCAGCGCTCGCCCAAGCCGTCGGGCGGTCCGGCACGCTGTTCGACGGGTTCGTCGCCAACCTCGAGCGGCTTCTGAACATCGACCAGTATCCGGTGGTCTCCCGGATCGACGCGGGGCGCACCATCCGGCTCGACACAGAACTGCTGCGCGAGCAGTTCGGCCTCGGGCGCCGCTAGGGTGTCAGCGAGCACGATCATGGCAGTGAAACGTCAGGGAGAACGCAGATGACGGCGCCCACGCCGACGGAAGCCGAGGTGTCGGTCAGCCCGGTCCGGCGACGGCAGATCGTGGACGCACTGCGTCGCGGCACCGTGCCGCAAACCGGCCTCGACCTGTTCGCCGTCGGGATGCAGCGGTTCGTTCCGGCTCTGGACGAACAACTGTCCGCGGTCGCAGCGGGAGCCGCAGCATTCCAGGCGGTGCGCGGCGAATACGGAAGCGGCAAGACCTTCTTCGCCCGGTATCTCGCCGAGTGCGCGCGCAGAGCCGGCCTTGCCACCAGCGAGATCCAGATCTCCGAGGGCGAGACGCCGCTGCACCGGCTCGAGACGGTCTACCGACGGCTCACCGAGCATCTGACCACCTCCACACACCAGCCCAGCGCACTGACCGCCGTGATCGACTCATGGCTCTACACATTGGAGGAGGACGCCGCAGAGCAGCTCGGCGCGAGCGCCGACGACCCCGAACAGGTCTCGGCGGCCGTCGAGGGCCTGCTCGAACAGCGCCTCGCCGTCGTCGCCACCACGGCCCCGGCGTTCTCCGCAGCACTGCGCGGCTACCGCCAATCTCGCCTGTCCGGAGACACGAGCACCGCTGAAGCGCTCGCGGCCTGGCTGGGAGGTCAGCCGAGCGTGGCTGCCGCCGCGAAACGCGCCGCAGGGGTGCGCGGTGACCTGGACCACACCGCCGCGCTCGGCTTTCTGCGCGGCCTGCTCACTGTGCTCCGGGAAAGCGGCCATCCAGGATTGCTCGTCGTACTCGACGAGATCGAGACGCTGCAGCGCGTGCGCTCCGACGTTCGGGAGAAGGGCCTCAACGCCCTGCGCCAACTGATCGACGAGATCGATGCCGGGCACCTGCCCGGCCTGTTCCTCGTGATCACCGGCACCCCGGCGTTCTTCGATGGCCAACAGGGCGTGCAGCGACTGGCGCCATTGGCCCAACGACTGGCCACCGACTTCACCACCGACCCCCGATTCGATTCCGCGCGCGCAGTCCAACTGAGGCTCACCGGCTTCGACATCGACCGCCTGACTGAACTCGGCAACCGGGTCACAGCCCTGTACGCGAACGGTGCTCGCAACCCCGACCGCGTCGCGCGATTCGCGGACGACGCCTACCTTCGCGACCTGGCCTGCGCGGTCGCCGGGCACCTGGGCGGGCAGGTCGGCATCGCACCGCGCCTGTTCCTGCGCAAACTGGTCGCCGACGTACTCGACCGAATCGACGAGTTTCCCGACTTTGACCCGCGCAAGCACTATCGCCTTACCGTCAACGACGCCGAGCTCACCGAGGCCGAGCGCAACGCCGGCGCGGCGACCCGCGCCGACGAGGTCGAGCTGGACCTGCCGTGATCACGGCGCACAGCGGCGAGGATGAGGATCCGTTCGCCGCGCTGCATCCGGTGCTCGCCCACCACATC
Organism: Actinospica robiniae DSM 44927; assembly: GCF_000504285.1. NCBI lineage: Bacteria > Bacillati > Actinomycetota > Actinomycetes > Catenulisporales > Actinospicaceae > Actinospica > Actinospica robiniae. The sequence continues at coordinate 8,508,004 of NZ_KI632511.1, forward strand.
GTCAATACTCTGGGATGGCGGAATCTACGCCCCCTGCAGCGCGCGGCGATCCGCCCGCTGCTCGCGGGAGCAGACGCGGTGCTGCTCGCGCCGACGGCCGGCGGGAAGACCGAAGCCGCGCTCTTCCCGCTGCTGACCGCGATGGATCGAGACCGGCGCCGCGGCTTAAGCGTGCTCTATCTGTGCCCAATCAAGGCCCTGCTCAACAACCTCGCGCCCCGCGTCGGCAGTTACACTGACTGGATCGGCCGGCGGACAGCGCTCTGGCACGGCGACATCGGAGCCGGAGCGCGTCGGGCGCTGCTCCGCGAGCCGTCCGACATCCTGCTGACTACTCCCGAGTCGTTGGAAGCGATGCTCGTCTCGGTGAACGTGGACGAGCAGGACCTGTTCCGCAGCCTCGCCGCCGTGGTGATCGACGAAGTGCACGCGTTCGCTTCCGACGACCGCGGCTGGCACCTGCTGGCCGTCCTCGAAAGGCTCAGCAGATTGTGCGGTCGCCCGCTCCAGCGCATCGGGCTGTCCGCCACCGTCGGCAACCCCGAACAACTCGCGGCCTGGCTCCAAGGTGCGAACCCCACGGGACGCAAGCCCGAGGTCATCGCGGCCGGTACAGGCCCGCTCTCGCCTCATCCGCGCGCTGCAGACCTCGAACTGGACTACGTCGGTTCGCTGGAAAATGCCGCGCGCGTCATCGCCGCGCTGCACACCGGCCAGAAGCGACTCGTGTTCTGCGACGCCCGGCGCCAGGTCGAGCAACTCGGCCAAGCGCTCAACGCCCTCGGCGTGCAAACCTTCCTCTCCCACGCCTCGCTTTCGGCCGACGAACGCCGACGCAGCGAGACCGCGTTCGCCGAGGCCAGGGACTGCGTCATCATCGCCACGTCCACCCTCGAACTCGGCATCGACGTAGGCGACCTCGACCGGGTCATCCAGATCGACGCGCCGAACACCGTCGCCTCCTTCCTCCAGCGACTCGGGCGGACCGGCCGGCGCCCGCAAACCGAGCGCAACTGCTTGTTCCTGGCGACCGGCGAACGCCAACTCCTTCAGGCCGCCGGACTACTCCACCTGTGGGGACAAGGGTTCGTGGAACGGGTCGCCGCCCCGCCCGAGCCGCTGCATCTCGTCGCCCAGCAGGTGATGGCGCTGTGCCTGCAAAAAGGCAGAGTCGGCGACCGCCTGTGGGAGCAGGAGTGGAACGGCCTGACCCCATTCGACGCCGAAGCCGCCCCCATTGTCGAACACCTGCGCAGCGAAGGGTTCCTCGACGCGGACGGAGGCATGCTCTTCGTAGGCCCTACAGCCGAGCACCGCTTCGGCCGTCGCCACTTCATGGAGCTGACCGCGTCCTTCACAGCACCGCCGCAGTTCACGGTGCTCGCAGGACGCACCGAGATCGGCCAAGTCGAGCCCGGACTCCTCACGGCATTCGCCGACGGCCCGCGCCGGATCCTTCTGGCCGGACGCAGTTGGCAGATCACGTTCATCGACTGGGCACGACGTAGATGCCAGGTCGAGCCCGCCGACGGCGGCGGCCGCGCCAGGTGGGGAGCATCCGCGGAGCGTGGCGGCCTGTCCTTCGAGCTGACCCAGGCGATGCGCACAGTCCTCCTCGGAGAAGACCCCCCCGTGCGCCTCACCCGTCGCGCGGAAACCGCGCTCGCCAAGGCGAGGGAGAAAGGGAGCACTCTGGTACATCCGGATGGGCTGATCATCGACGTCGGTGACCGCGCCACCAGGGTGCGGTGGTGGACCTGGGCAGGGCATCGCGCGAACCTCACCCTCGCGGCGTCTTTGACCGAAGCCGGCGGCCCCGGGTGGTCGAGCGCACCCGCCGTGAGCGACCGGTGGATCGCGATCCCTCGAGAGCTGACCTTCGCCGAGTGGAAGGAGGTGTCCGCCATCGCCCGAAATCGTCCGCTTCGCGCCCCGGCTCCTGACCCCAACGCCCTTCAAGGCCTGAAATTCTCCGAAGCCCTGCCAAAGCAGTTGGCCGAGCGGGTACTCGCCACGCGCCTGGCTGACTACGAGGGCGCACGCCACGTATTCTCAGTCCCCACACACTGGCACGCTGGCCGTGATCTGTAGTTTGAGGCGGTGGGCGCTTGGCCGCATTCGGCGCGCAAGCCCGCGTCGCGACCGCCCGGACGCCCGGGGTAGCGGCTGGCGAGAGGGCGCCTAGAGGGGGTCCTGATACCGTCCCGGCATGGCGAGAGAGCCCGTGCTGCGCGGTTATCTGTTGGAAGAGTGCCTGGCATGGTTGCTGCGCGGCAGCGGATACCGGCTGCTGGTGAGCGTCGAGGACGACCCGGTGGAGCTCGAGGCCCAAGGCCAGGAGCTTCGGGTGCGCGGTCGGGGCACCAGCCACCAGGTCGACGTGCTCGGCGAACTCGCCTTCACCCCGGCGTTTTCGCTGCCGGTGTGGATGTTCCTCGAGGCGAAGTACTACTCCACCCCGTGTCGGCTCGAAGTGGCGCGCGACGCCCACGGCGTGATCGACGACGTGAACGAGAATTACGCGAACCGCCCCGCCACCGGTCGTCCGCAACGCCGCTTCCACTACGCGTACGCGCTGTTCTCGGCCAGCGGCTTCACCAGCGGGGCCCAACAGTATGCCCTGGCGCAGCAGATCTCTCTGATCGACTTGTCCGTCCCCGCATTTACCTGGCTGCTCGAACCCATCGCGAAGGCAGCCGGAAAGCTTATCGGCGCCAGGAGCGCTACGGCATCGAGAAGTTCCCTGTGAGCTGGCTGCGTGTGCGGCTGCGGACCTTGCTCCGCACGCTCTCCGCCGAGGACCTGCCCGACATCGAAACCGCCGCGCCGCAGTTCGCCGCAGCGGCTGATCAAGTGCTCGCCGCGCTCGCCCAGACCCTGCATGCCCACCAGAACACCCATCTGCTGCTCGGCTTTCCGGCGGCACCGTTCGTGCTCGCGCTGCGCGCCGAGGACAAGGCGGCGTTCCGTGCGTTCGCGGCCAAGCAGCCACCCGGTGCGCATCCGGCGCACCAACGATGAGTGGCTGGCGAGCCCTGTCGGGGACGAGAACGCCTATCAACTCGCCTTCACCATGCCCGAGCAGGTAGAGGCGTGGATCACCGGAAACGAGGACGAACGTGTCGCCCGCACCCGGCAGATCAAAGCCGATCTGCTATCTGCCATCACGATCTACGACGTCGCGGACAAAGACGGCGAACCTCTTGTCTACCAGCTACGTTACGCCGCCGGCTCCCTGCGCCATCGGTGAACCGGCTTCGCCGTGGTTCATGCCACCGTGCGACGCAGACGAGACCACTCGGCGCTCGGACAGGTGAGCCGACATGCGCGGTCCCGCCGCGTGCGTTGACGGGACCGCGCGAACGCCCGTTCAGCCGTCACACGGATGCCTCCACCACGTCCAGCAGTGAGTGCAGGGGCGCGGCGTCTGTGGGCGCGCGGCCGAACGCCGTGGCCAGTTCGCCGAGTACTGCTGGCAGTTACCCCTGCCCGGGCAACCGGCAAAACCGATAAAAGTCGGAAATCAGTGTCCTGAAATTGGCTCGGTGGACCCAGAGTCAGCGCCGGTCACCTCGCACTTAGCGAATGAACGTACCTTGATCTACCGACGCCGTTGAGCCGAAGTAGTTCCGTCAATCCAGCAGGTGCGCGTACCCGGTGTTCGGAAAGGAGTGGCTGTGGTCGATGTGGCACGCAGTCGGCAGCAGGCCGTGCGCAGTTCAGGGCTATGAACGTGTCGATGATCGACTGAACGCGGCGTGCCGCAGCAGCCCGTCAGAATGGCCAGGATCTCCGCCGATCGCAAGACGGTACGTAGGTGCCGATTGTGGCCGGGCCTCCCGCTCGTGTAGGCATACCGGCCAGGCTGCGCCCGACCGGCAGCCCACCACAAATTGCGAGCGAGGCCCGGCCACAACCGGCACCTACGTACCGTCTAGCGCGTCGCACTCGACGGTTCCGGCCGAGCCGCTTCTGTGTAATCGTCAGTGGACGTGGTAGATCCGCGCTCGTGCCAATCGAGCAGTGAGATGACCTGGGCTGAAGGCTCTTGATGCAGTGCAAGGTCGGGTGCTGTGTCAATGACGGCGTCCGGTGTTCTCGCGGTGATGATGTGGAACAGGTCGCGTGGCACCGCGCACTGCTCGATCAAGACGTTCTCATCGATGTCTTCGTGAGCCAGGAGTTCAAGTGTTCGCGGTAGCAGTGAGGGCTGCTCGATCCGGATCATGCGGCCCGGTTCGTCGCGTCGCCAGCCCCGCGCGGAGATCGTCGCCATCGCGTTGCGATAGGAGATGTCGCTGAGCGTCTCGAGTCGGCGGGCCCGGTAGAGCAGGGCCTGCATGCTCACGCCCCACTGCTCCTTGAGCTGTCCGAGCGTTCGCCAGGGGCGCCCGCTCATCGTGGTCGGCAGCAGCTCCCGGATTCCGGCGGCGGGCATGAGCAGTTCGGAGGCGAAGCGGTTGGCCTGCTCCTCCACGATGCGGCTCCCCGGCTCGGCGTCGGAGTGCATCACGAGATGCCCGAGTTCGTGCGCGACGTCGAAGCGCTGCCGGTAGTAATCGTGCTTGAGCGGGTTGAGCACCACTACCGGGCGCAAGGGCCCGACGAAAGAGTAGGCGTCGACGGACGAGGTCTGAACCGGGCTGAACACCACCAACACGCCGCGGTTTTCCAGTATCCGCACCAGGTGTGCGATCGGCTCCTCGCCCAGTCCCCACACCTCACGGACCAGGCGGGCGGCCTGTTCCGGGCCGTCGCCATCCGCGTCCTCCACGTGCACCGGGTACTCCGGCAGATCCGGCTCGGGGAACTCGACGTACCGCTCGAAGGTGCCCGCGATGTCGATGGCCAGCTGCCCGTAGGCGATTGCCTGGTCGCGGCTGAGCTGGCTGGTCGAGCGCAGCGAGCGGAAGTGAGCGGTGGTTTTCAGCACCGTGACGTCCTCGGGGCGCACGGCGAAGAACGCAGGGTCGACCGATAGGCCCAGAGCAAGCTGTGCCACGGTGGAGGCCGTGGGGCGTTTGGCGTTCGACTCGAACGCCGCCACCGCGGTCGGGCTCTTGTCCACCCGGGCCGCCAGCTCGTTCTTGCGCAACCCGGCGAGCTGGCGGGCGAGAGTGAGGCGGGAACCGTCGAACAGATGGGCGACATCGGTTGCGCGTGACGTCGTCCTTCTGGCTTTGCTCATCGTTCGCCGCTCGCGCGTCCGGTGCGTCGGGTGGCGGCCGGGCGCAGTCGGACGGTGGCATCCTCGACGGCGATCGGGTCGGGGCCGATCGGCATGGGGCTGGGGTTGGGCACCGGGGTGCGGCCGCCGTCGTCCATCGGGGGCAGCGTGAGCAGGTCCTGTCTCCAGTGCCAGGCCGGTCCGCCGCCGGTGTTCAGTCGGGCGCGGCCGAGGACGAGTTCGCGCCCGTTGTGGGCAACGTCCTGGGTGTGGCCCACGACCAGGGTATCGAGGTCGAGCTTGAGCACCGCATTGAGCATCTCGGCCAAGCCGCCGATCTCCTCGGCCGCGAAGTCCTCGAACAGCGTCGGCTGATCCGAGTCGGGGCTGGGTTGCCTAGCCACGCGCTGCTTCGTCGTGCTCTTGCGCGGCCACGGCACGGTGTCGAGGTGCCCGTACTGCGCGGCGGCCAGCAGCCAACGCCAGTGCGTCCACCGCCATCCAGGGCTGCCGTTGAGGTCTTCTCGGACGACCAGACCCGGGGCGAGCGCCGGCATCGTCTCGATGTCACGCTTCGTCAGCGCGGCGTGCACGAGATCGAGGCTGACCTGCTGGTCGGCGTTACCCGGCGGAATCGCGTACTTTCCAGTGGAGAAGACGCGGTCGAGCCGGTCGCGGATCAGTGTGTACCGCATGGTGCCGGCGAACGCGGCGTCGTGGCCGTCGTCCTCGGAGAAGTCCTCGAGCACACGACTGGTGGCCGAGTCGTACGCCCACCGGATACCGCCGAGCACGCCCGCTTCCCCGAACGTCTCGATCACGTCCTGCTGCTCACTCATGTCGCCGAGGATACACCACAGACAGCATCTTGTGCGTGAAAATGAACCATGGGGAGTACAGTCGGTCTCTGACTGCACTGCGGCCTGTGATCGTGCCGCTCTGCTCCGTGCCCTTGAAGATCGACACTATAGGAACGGGAGGGTGTGATGAGCGCGATGGATTCGGGGTCCTTGCTGTTCAATAGGGGCGAGCTGACCGAGGTTCTGCGTATGCGCAGGGCCGAGGCTCTGCGGCAGGTGGACCAGTGGGAGGGGGAGGAGCTCCTGCGGATCCCGGCGGCCGAGGTCATCGATGCCGTCGTCGCCGAGCACACGCTCGAATGCCCCCGGCTCGACCGGGACGCGATCGAGCACGTGGAGACCGGCGAGACCGTCGTCTCCGGTGTGCGCAACTTCGGTCGGGCGGGCATTGTGCAGGCGCAGACGAGGATCGTCGTCGCCGTCCCGTACACAGGTGACCGGCTCGTGTTCGACTTCAGGCCGCCCACCTTCCAGAGCGTCGTGCCGCGCGCGAGCGTGCTCGACGGCGAGCTCCACCTGGTCTGGATCGGCTCTGGGGAGCGGCCCGAGACCGTCAAGGCCTACTTCGGCAAGGAGCTCGACACGATCGAACTTTGGCTCTCCTGGTCGCGCACGGCCGTCGAGGCTTTTACCAGGGAGTTGCGCGCGGTGGTCGAAGGCCGCGTCCAGCAGCGCTACGCCGGGCTGCAGGCCCGCCAGAGTTTGACTGCCTCGCTCGGCTTCAAGCAGCGTTCGGCGTCCCCGACGTGTTCGACTGTTCCGATCACGCGCAGGAAGATCACCGTTGCGCGTCCGCCGAGCGTCGGACCGTTCCGGCCCGACCCCGCGCTCGACACACAGACGTACGAGCAGATTCTCGCGGTGCTCCGCTCCCAGATGATCTCGCTCGAACGGACCGCCTCCACCACCGCGAAGCTCGACGAGGAGGAGATCCGCGATCTTCTCCTATCAACTCTGAACGGGCAGTTCGATCTTGCCGGGCGTGCGAGGGGCGAGACCTTCAACTGCATGGGCAAGACCGACATTCTCGTGAACGTCGACGGAAAGAACGTCTTCATCGCCGAGTGCAAGTTCTGGCACGGGCCCAAGAAGTGGAGCGAGACCGTCGACCAACTGCTCCGGTACCTCACTTGGCGCGACACCAAGGGCGCTCTCCTGCTGTTCATGCGCCGCGGCGCGCCGTCGCACATCATCGCGGAGGCCGTGAGGACGATCGAGAATCACCGCAACTACAAAACCACAATCAATGTGGCCACGCCCCGGGAGCACGCCGACTTCGTCTTGCGCACCGACAGCGATCCGAACAGCGAGGTGACGTTCGCTCAGCTTCCGTTCCACCTCCCGCTCATCTAGCGGACCGCACGCCGTAAACCCGCCGTCGGACGATCGTGGTGCTGCCGAGATCAGGGGGGAAGAGGACTTGGAGTTAGCCTGCGCGATCGATCAGGTTGCACCGGGTGATCATGCCGGCCGCGGAGCGATCTGCGGTCGCATAGGTCTGGGGCACGGGCTGCCGGACAAGCCTCGAGGGTGCCGGTGCCGGTGCAGGCGGGGGGTCGGATAGTCAGGTCACGCCGGCGTCCAGGCGGGGAATGCGACTCTTCGGGGCCATCGGCCCCGGGCGAGAATCGCTCGACACGTCGGCATACGCGGACGACCGAGCCCCGGCCGAGAGCTCCACGGCCGAAATCCCGTTCAGCCGTGTCATCGACGGGAGGTAGCCTCAGTAACCATTCGAACGTCACGAACAGGGGAACGCGGATGAGCGACGACGGCCAGTTGAGCGAGCAGGGCAAGCAGGCGCTCGTGCAGCTGTTTCCGCGTATCAAGGCCTGGCGTGAGCGTACCTCTGCCGTGTCGTTGCGCCCGGCGCCCGGGAGCCAACTTGCCAAGGATGATCAGCTCGTTCATCCCTACCAGATCTCGCACGCAGCCACCGGCGCGCTCGTAAGCGCTGTCGACCACATGGACGCGCTTCGAACGCTCGTGGAAGACGCGCACGTCGTCCACGCGCGTGCCCCGCTGACGCTGCTGCGTGGATCGCTGGAGAACGCATCGGTCGCGGTGTGGCTGTTGGCGGCCTCGAATCGAAAGGAGAGGATACGGCGACGGCTGCGATGGCAGTGGGAGGACGAGAAGTACGGAGTGGAAGCCGCGAAGCTTATCGGCCGGCCGCACGGTCCCACCCTGGATGAGCGGAAGGCCAAGATCGCGGGCGTTGCCCGGGCGTGCGAGCTCGACGATGACGACGTGGCCAGGCTGTTTACGAGAGGTGTGAGTTTCGGATGGGTTGTGAAGACAGCCGGCGACGAAGCGCTCGGGGGCCCCCGCGGTGAGACGGCCAAGTTCGTCTGGATGGGCGCGAGCGGTATCGCTCACGTACAGAACTGGGCGGTTCTCTCGCTTCTTCAGCGCGAAGAGGTCGGCGACTCTTCCGAAGGCATCGTCGGACTACACCTCTCGGTGTCCGATAACTTCCTGTACTTGAGCTGGCTCGCAGCCGCCGCGATGATCGCTGAAGGCTGGCGCCTGCTGGACAAGCACAGCGGAAACCACCGCGGCTAGGCCCCGGCTCAACAGGTGCAGTCGGGCGAGGATCACCCGGTACTCCAGCATCCTGGGTTGGTCGTACAAACGCCGTAATCATGCTGAAGCGCGCCAGGGTGGAGCGCGACACCGGGAGAGTAGAGGTTCATGGATACGTCACACACGCCGACGGTAGAGGGCTCGTACGCACGCGGGATCTATGCGGTGGACGTCCTGCGCTCCCTCGGCGCAGGACCGCACGCGCTCCACGAACTTAAGGAGGTCACCCAGCTCCCGTCCTCAACCCTCTGCAAGATCATGGCGTCAGCGATCGCGCTCGGCGTCGTGCGCAAGCACGGGCGGGGCTATTACGAGCCCTGCGGCCCGGCTCCTCTCGGCCATGTCTTCGTTCCCGCGGACGAAGCCGCGCAGAGGCTCGGGATCCCGCGCGCCGCATGGAGCGCCCTGGTCTCGCTGCAGGAGTTCACCGGCGACCTGGTAGCGCTGCACTGCCTGATATGGAACGGATTGCCCTACCATTTGTGCACCGTGGCCGTCACTGGCGCGGACCCTGCGCTCGAAGCGCTGCTGGTTCGCTGCGACCCGCGCAGCGCGCGGCCGCTGACGTCCGGCGCCGTCGGGCATGCAATGCGTGCGGCCCTGCGCCCTCGCGCTCGGCAGTTGGCCGGCGGGATCGAGGAGAAGCGCGGGGCGTTGTGGTCCGAGTCACCCGCTGAGCCGCTCGAATCCACGTGCGAGCGCGGTTACGCGAGAACCGTGAGTACCGACGGCTACGAGACGCTCGCCGTTGCCCAGTTGGGCCACGGGGAGGTGTGTGGCGCACTGAGCGTCACCTGCGCCGCAGGAGTCAAGGCCTCTGAAGACCGGGCAGCGAAGTTGCTTAAAGCTGTCGACTATGTCCAGGCTCTGCTCGAGGGCCCGCGCGCGGCCGGTTCGTCGCTGGCTCCGTTGTAATGCCGATTGACTTTCGGTTGAGTGGCTGTCCAGTCCATGAAGAGCGAGCGCCTTGATCTCGATTGACGAGAGCGGGCCTGTCGGACCACCAGGGAAGGAACGACGGCGCCCGTCGCTTGTCAGGCGTGTTCGGGACGTCCGCTTGCAACGCCCAGGTTGCCGGCGGGCGCGGGCGTGTTTGGAGAGTGCTGATACCGTCCCGGCATGGCGAGAGAGGCCGTGATACGCGGTTATCTGTTAGAAGAGTGCCTCGCGTGGCTGTTGCGCGGCAGCGGCTACCGGCTGTTGGTGAGCGTTGAGGACGATCCGGTGGAGCTCGAGGCGCAGGGGCAGGAACTAAGGGTGCGCGGTCGGGGCACCAGTCACCAGGTCGATGTACTTGGCGAACTCGCCTTCACCCCGGCGTTCTCGCTGCCGGTTCGGATGTTCCTTGAGGCGAAGTACTACTCCACCCCGTGCCGTCTGCAGGTGGTGCGCAATGCCCATGGCGTGATCGACGACGTGAACCAGAACTATGCGAATCGCCCCGGCGCCGGCCGCCCGCAGCGCCGGTTTCACTACGCGTACGCGTTGTTCTCAGCCAGCGGTTTCACGACCGAGGCCCAGCAGTACGCCCTGGCCCAGCAGATCTCCCTGGTCGACCTGTCCGTCTCCGCCTTCGCCTGGCTGCTCGAGCCCATCGCACTTACGGCCGGAAAGCTCTATCGGCGCCAGAACCGCTTCAACGTCGAGAAGTTCCCTGTCAGTTGGCTGCGTGTGCGTCTGCGGGCCCTACTGGGCACGGTTCCTGCTGAGGACCTGCCGGAGATCGAGACGGGTGCGCCGCTGTTCGCCTCCGCGGCCGAGCAGGTCCTCGTCGCGCTCGCACAAGCGCTGAACGCCCACCAGCAGACACAGCTACTGCTCGGCTTCCCGGCGGCGCCGTTCGTGCTCGCGCTGCGCGCCGAGGACAAGGCGGCGTTCCGCACGTTCGCGGCCAAGCGCCCGAGCCACCCGGTGCGCATCCGGCGCCTCGGCGGCGACCCCGGCGAATGGCTGGCGAGCCCGGTCGAGGACGAGAACGCATACCAACTTGCCTTCACGATGCCCGAACAGGTGGAGCAGTGGATCAGCGGGAACGAAGACGAACGCGTTGCCCGCACACGTCAGATCAAGTCCGATCTGCTGTCCGCCATCACGATCTACGACGAGGACGGTTACGGCGAACAGCTCGTCTACCGACTGCGCTACGCGCCAGGCTCGCTGCGCCGACGGTGAACCGGATTAGGGCGCGCGTCGGATGGTCGCGGGGACTCTCGTGCCGAGACGTGTCCGGCTGACGCCGATGCTGACACAACGATAGGTCTAGCATGTGTAGCCGTGTGGAGTCACTCGATCTCTCAGCGTATCGGGTTTGCTGTCGTCGATCTTGAGACGACAGGTCTCAACCCAACTGGAGCCGACCGCGTCATTGAGATCGGCGTGGTACTGCTCAGTCCTGACCTTGTGGTCCAAGAGCATTGGTCGACGCTGGTAGATCCAGGCCGCGATGTCGGGCCGACGCACGTGCATCACATCACCGCCCGCGAGGTGTGCGAGGCCCCGAAATTCGATCGGGTGGCAGGCGACTTGGCCGGCCGCCTTGCCGGACGGCTCTTCGTCGCGCACAACGCCTCCTTCGACGTGCGCTTCCTGGTAGCGGAGTACGGTCGTCTCGGGGTCCAGATCCCGCTCAGCCCCGAAGGCTGTATCTGCACGATGGCCGCTGCCCGCACCTACCTTCCCGAAGCGCGGCGCAATTTTGTCCTCGTGCTGTCGAGCGGCCGGAGTCGTGCAAGTTGGGGCTCACGACGCGCTCGCCGACGCTCGGGCGACCGCCGGACTGCTCGGCTACTGTGTGGCCAGGTCCGCGGGGTCATTTTGGGATCAGGTGCTCACCACTGCAGCGAACCAGTCGTGGCCGTCGATGGCCGCTTTGGCGACTCCCGTGATGCGACGTTCGGACGTCCGCGAGCGCGTGCCGCCGCACTTTCTGGCACGCCTGGTCGAGCGGCTTCCGCGGATGGAGTCCCCGCGGCTCGATGAGTACTTCGCAATGCTCGACGTCGTGCTGATGGACCGCTATCTTGCACAGTCCGAGGCGGACTCGCTGGTAGCTCTCGCGACTGAACTCCAACTCGATCGGGCGACGGCGCTGAACGCACACCGGTACTACCTGACGAGTCTGGCTCGCGTGGCTCTTCAAGACGGCATCGTGGCAGAAGCGGAGAGAACGGATCTGTCAGCCGTCGCAGCCCTCCTCGACCTTCCGGCCGACGCGGTGGACGACGCACTGGCGCTGGCGCAAACATTGGTGGACCGGAAGATTCCGACCGCGGCGCCATTCGCGCTGAACCGAGGTGACCACGTGGTCCTGACGGGCAGCATGACCAAGTCGCGCGAATTCTGGGTAGAGCGAGCCACGAGCGCCGGACTCGTCGTGCAACCCTACGTAACCAAGAGGACAAGGCTCGTAGCTGCAGCCGATCCTGACTCGCAGTCAGGAAAGGCGGTAAGAGCTCGCCTCTATGGCATCCCGATCATCACCGAGGATGCGTTCGGCCACATGCTCGATGCGCTGTAGTGGGGCGCTGCTCTTTCCCCGCTGGCTATGTTGAGTCGGAGATGACGGGGCACATCTCGGTACCTGAAGTACGAGGGGCGGGGCGTGGGCTGACTGCCCACGTGGTTGCCGAGGCTGACACGTGGCGCTAGGCCACGACGGCTTCGCCCACCGCGAAGTCTGTACTTGGCTCAACCGCCATCGGTGCCGTAGTGAGTCCGTGCCAGGGCGTGCAGGACCACGGCGATCGGGTCGTTGCCCAGCAGCGCGGTTATTTGCCGGGACGTGATGCAACGACCCAAACGAAAACGAGTGAATATTGTCATTTGAAGCCAGTCGGGAGACGCTTGAGGAATGATCGAACGCAAGGCGCTCAACGACCGGCAGTTGTCCCTCCTCAAGCGCATCGCGGCCGGCGACGATCTGAGCGGCGAGACGGAGACGCGCGTGAGGATCTCTGCGTACGCGCTGAGCAACCGCGGTCTGATCAAGATTTCCAAGCGCGGTGGCGTATTCAGGGCCGTGGCGACGCAGGCGGGGCGGGCGCACGTCGCGCGCGATCGATCGGCGGCGGTTGTGCCGCAACAATCGTCGCGCGAGCCACGGCAGGTGTCCGGCTCGAACCGTAGGGCGCCTGCCGCGACGGTCAAGGCTGCCGTCACGCGGACGGCGCAGGCCGCTGAACTGATGGAGAGGCTCTTGCTCGAGCCAAGGTTCACCGTCGTCCAGCCGGCGGAACAGGAACTCGCGACCTGGCGCAAGATCGTCGCTTTCGCTGTACGACATGGCTGTGTTCCTGAGGGAAAGCGGCTCGAGATGACCGTCACTCGGGACAAGGACCTGGAGATCGCGCTGCTCGATGCGGTACGTGTGAGCGCCGAGGCCACAGGGCGCGCCATGGAAGCCCCGACCGTGCGCGTTCCCGAGACGCTGCGGGCATGTCATCCAGTCATCGCCGAGCTTCGCGATGACGAGCACCGTCTCATGATGCCCAAGCAGCAGCGCCGGCGCTGCCTGCTCATCCTCCAGGCGATCGCGCTCGAGGCGCAGCGGCGCGGTCACATCGTCAAGGACGAGGCGGTAGAGGGGAACCAGTACGGATATTACGGTGGCGGCTACCGGGCCCGCGACGGTGCGATCAACGTGACGATCGACGGCTTTGGGTTCGCTGTGAGGGTTGGGCAGGTCAGTCCGAAATCGTCGTTCCCTGAACGTCTTGAAGCGCTGGTACTCGAACTGCCGCAGCGTGGCGTGCGCGATCGCCAGACGAGGTGGGCTGATGGCAAGCGCAAGAAGGTCGAGGACGTCCTGGACTTGATCCTTCCCGAGTTGGAACGCCAGGCCGAGGAAGCGAAGCAACGCAAGATCGAGGAGGATCGCGCGAAGGCTGAGCGCCGAGCCCAGTGGGAGCAGGCGATGACACTTGCGAAGGCTTTGGCCGTCACGGCAGCAAGGGCGAAGGTTCTCAAGCAGCAAGTCGAGGACTGGCGTAGAGCTGCGACGCTGCGCGAGTACCGCGCCGCCCTGGCGGACCGGATCGCGCAAGCTGAACGCGACGGCGAAGGGGTGGATGACGGCATGCGCGCCTGGGTGGAGTGGGTCACGGTGTATACCGCAGTTGTTGATCCGCTGACCTCGATTCCAACCTTGCCGGAGGTCTCGGAGCCCTCAGCGTCGGACTTGGCTCCGTTCCTGGGCAAGTGGAGCCCCTACGGCCCGGAATCGAGCTACGGCTGGCGGGGCTGATATCCCGCCCGAACATCCGCCGGCGCGAGGCGCGGGACTTCTGGGTGTATGGCGAGCGGGCGATGCGCGGACCGTCCGGCGCCGATCGGCACGACTCGGGTCGATGCCCTGACAGGGCTTCGGGCGGCATCGTGCGCCGTACACGTGCGGATTCCGTCCCGTCGCACTCTGTCTGGTGTCAGACGGCGTCATGCCCCATGTTTCACCGTGAGCAAGATCCAGGTGCCCGTTCTGAGTCAGGCATTGGCAAGGCACAGACAAAGAAGTGTCAGCCCGTAGATCATGATCGCGAGGTGCAGGACCACCCACAGGCCATGAAGTCGGATGCGATGCAGCCTGGGGAAGGCATGGTAGTGATCCGCTCGCGCCTGCACCAACCTCTCGGCACTGCCCAAGGCCCCAAGCTCAACGAGATCCCGGGTCAAAGCTCGCGCCTGGGTCAGGTGGTAAGTGGCCCTCTCGTAGTACTTCGATACAGCGACTGCGCCATAGAGGCCAGCCAGCATAATAAAGATACACAAGGGGATGACATAAGGAGAGAAATGCTGCTGCACGATCAGAGCGCTCAAGGCGGCCGTGATGACAATCAGGAGGTTGGTCAGCGTCGAGCGCTGTGTCTCGCACTGGCGCAGTTGCTCACGATGCTCCTTCCAGTAGGCGCGTATCGCCTCGTCTGAGATCCCGGCCATCAGCTATGCCCCACCCGCTTCGGATAGAATGTGCGCGACCGCTCCGGTTCCCGGGCGAACCCCTACCAGTGGAGACAGTGTAGCGTGAGGGTCTTCATCAGCAGCGTGCGAAAGGGCTTGGAGGAGGAGCGCGATTCCCTTCCTGGCTTGATCACTGCGCTGGGCTATACGCCGGTGCGCTTTGAGGACTTCTCGGCTCAGGCAACGCCGAGCAGAGAGGCGTGCTTGCACGCTCTTGAGTCGTCAGACGTCTGCCTGGTGCTGCTGGGTCCAAACTACGGTCATGTTTTTCCAGAGACTGGGCAGTCAGCCACTCACGACGAATGGGTGCACGCCCAGAAGTTAGGGATGCCGCGACTCGTTTACCGCAAGACCGGGGTGATGTTCGAGCCCGAGCAGCACGAGTTCACTCGACTCGTCGAAGCATACGCCACAGGTCTGTTCCGGGATTCGTTTCGGAACACTTCAGAACTCCAGGTCAAGGTTGTCCAAGCGCTACGCGAGTTGAGTTCAAAGCCGTCCGTCTTGGAATTTAAGCGGTTGACTTATTCGCCCGTCGTGAGCTGGATCGCGGACGCCAACGGAGAAAACTCCTCCAGTATCAGCCAAGGGGCGCTGCTCGAAGTTCACATTCTGCCTCTGGATCGCCACGGGTACTCTGCTCGCGAAATGGAGCTGTTCACTGAATCGCTGACAAACCGGGTTCGAGGGACCCGCTATATCAGCGACGACGTCGCACTCCGCGTCTCCAAATCTAGAGACCATGCGGTTGTCAACATCGAGAGCGGTCGGCGACCAGCATGGGACAAGCCCCAGACCTGGAGGATCGTGGAAGTACGGCTGTATGGAACCGGCCAGATCTCGGTCAGGGCCACTCTTCCAAGGGACCAGATGGGCTCAATTCTAGACACCGAGGCATTGCCGAAGCAGATCGCTGAAATGCTACGTTTGGCGGGGGCGCTGGGCATTATCCAACAGGAGCATGTAGCTGTGGCGGTTGGTGTGTCACCCAATTCGCTCATCAGCGTCGACACTTTTGATCCGAATCGCTCGCGATCTCGCGCCCAACCCTTGGGTTTTGGCCGTCAGCTTGGCATGCTACGTACTGAACCGGACGAGGCTGTCAGCCTGGCTGCTTTGGGGAATGGAGCCGACGAAGCCGCCGACAGCCTCGCCCGGGTCCTGTTTGCCCAGATCGCGACATAGCGGGGAGTCGGACGGCCACGTTCAGGTCAAACGCAACTTGAACGAACCGTTACCGGAAGGATCCTTCACCTGGCTGAGGCGAAGCGACGCTACACGGCGTCGGGTCGGGACTGCGTCTACGTCCCGGCCCGACGCCGTGCTCTCAACGGGCTACAAGCCTCACTCGCTGCAAACTGGCGCACTGCCGACCGTCCACGCCGTCGTCGACCCCGTCCACCGACTCGAGCGGAGGCCGAAACTTCTCGGTCAGATCGTGGATGCCTCCGCGATCGTTTACCGCTTGAGGGCACCGAGTTCGTCGTCACGGCAATCGGCAAGGACCAGGGGAGGCTCGCTGTCGGCAAGCAGGTTACGGCCGACTTCCCGGTCGGCTGCACACTGCGAACGTCGAGTGACGAGGGACCCAGGAATCAGCGCGGCGTGCGTGAGCCGGCGCTCGGGCACGGCCAGGACGCACGCGTGGGCGTCTGCCGGCTCGGCATTCCCAATCGTGGTCACCGCCCGGCCTCGCGCGGCGCCCACCGCGCCGTGCGCACCACCGGCGCAAGCATTTCCAGCAGGTCTGTTCATGCGACGTTGTTCTCTGCGATCGAGTCCGGAGAGTGCGCTCGTGCGCGAACACCACGTTTCACTGCGGACTGTCAGGGCTATGTATCACTTCGGCCACCGTCCGTGAGCGAGGTGGTGGGGAGGGGCATCGGGTGGATGGCTCGAGCTGGCAGAAGGAACAGATCAGCAAGGCGTACGTGCTCGCCGTCGCCACCGAGGCCGGTGCGACCCTCGCGGACTGGAACGTCGACAAGGATGGCGTCGATGTCACCCTCCGCCGCGGACAGCTGATGGTCGACTTGCAGCTCAAGTGCACTGGCTCGGCGCGAGTGAGCGGCGGGGACTACACTTTCGACCTCGATGTGCCGACTTTCGTCAAGCTCACCGATCCTGATCGTTCGGCCCCGGCCTATCTGTGCTTGCTGGTCGTTCCCAAGGCACTGCGGGCGTGGCTTCAGCATCACCCCGAGGCCCTGCTACTACGATGCCATGGCTACTGGGCCGGCATGCGAAGCGATCACGCTCCGCGTGGCAACGCCACCACCGCGGTCCGACTGCCGCGCGCCAACCGCCTTGACAGGACCGCCCTAGACCATATGTTCGAAGAATCGAGGAGAATGGTCCGCGGTCATTCCGGTCAGGGAGGTGGATGAGTGCCAGCACCCGCCGCACCCGATAGCCTCGAGACGCTCGCCTACCTCAAGAACACCGGATGGCACCCCGTCAGCCGCAGCCGCGTGGCTGAGTACTGGGCATATCCGGGCCGCGAGGGCGTCGAGGTCCTCGTCCCGATGATTAGGACCGCCTCGGACTACGACAAGCGCTTCCGGCTGCTCACCGGCGATCTCGCACGCTTCGAGCGGCGTGAACCGGAACGCGTCCGCGAGGACATCACGCTCGTCTTCGACGATGTTACTCAGCTGCGGGCTCAAGGTAGCGAGACGGACGGATCCATTCCGCTCCAGACCGGTATCAGTGTGTTCAACTCGGCCAAGAAGTTGATCGTGGCAGCTGCCGCGGCAACACTGCGACGGCAGTCCTACATCAAGCGCACGCCAGCGCGGGCTCGGGAACACGCAAGCCGTGTGCGACTCGGCCACACGCGACGCGGCTCCTACATCGTCCCGATCATCAGCAAGGCCCGTCCACCGGAGTACCAGCCGGACGCGGGCATGATTCCGATCGACCCGGAGATCGAGGAGTCCCTTTTCGACCGAAGGGTCGTGGTCACGTTGTCCCGCGCCCTTGGGACGCTTCAGGAACTGGCTGTGGTGCGCGGCTCGGCGCCGCGCCCCTCCGAGGTGACCGACGCCGTCGGTGAAGGGGTTTCCTATGAGCTGTGCAAGGCGATCACCGACGTCCTAGTCCCGCGTGAACTCGACGAGGTCGATGTCGAGTTCCAATGGGCTCTGGGTGTCGGCAGGCCCGTCGCGCCGGTCGAGGCCGTGAGCTTCCCGGCAGAGGCACTCGGTCCTCTCAGCGAGATCGCCGGACGCCTCAAGACCATGCCGCAGGAGCGGCAGGACGTCATCTTCGGCGTCGTCGAGGACCTGCACGACAGCGAGTCCGAGCCGGACACCGTGATCGGTGTCAGGGCGCTCGTTGACAGCCGGGTCCGCATGGTCTGGGTCACCCTGGACAAGCAGTCGTACCGCGTCGCGCTTAGGTGTCACGCGAACCGGCAGCGCGTCGTCGTACGGGGAACGCTTCGCACGCCGCCCAACCGAAGGGCGACCATGACACCCACCTACTTCGGGCCCGAGGGCACCATCGATTCGCCGGGCACTTAAGAAGACCCCGATCGATCGCTGGGCGAGCGGGCGGATTCCCGCCGACGGCGTCCGGCGTCGCGCAGACTCGGCCGCACGCTAAGTTCCTCACCTGGAAGGTTCCCGCCGTGTGCGGTCTCCTTCTCGACCGGGATGAAGGCCCTGGCACCGCGGAAGGCGAGCAACACGCGGTCTGGGGCGGCCCGTCGGCTCACCGGCTCTCGCCGCGCACGACATCGACCGGGCCGGCGGTGTGCTCGTCCAGGAGTGCGCGGGCCTGGCCGTACGACAGAGCCGCCGACGGACCACCATGTCAGCTGAGCACGGGCATCCCAGATGCGGCGCGATCACGAGTTAGCAGTGCCGACCCGACCTGGTGGTTCTCATAGAGAACTCGCCAGGCTTGCGCTCTACCGACGCACGATCGCGTGGGCGCTACTCTGTGACCATGGGGTGTACCCAGGACGATGGATGCAACGCGGCGGCTCGGGCTCAACGCGGTCGGCGCTACGCGCTGTCGTGCTGCCGTTATGCCATGGTGGTGTTCCCTCGTGCAGTCTGGCCAGAACGGCGGAAGGCCGAGCGTGATCATCTCATCACGGCTTCGAGCGGACTGATCGGCCCCATCCGGCACTCGACAACCCGTAATGGCACAGTCCGGCACGCGTGCCAAGTCGTGCCGTTCGCTGTCGCCGAGTGCCGGATGGTACCGGGCGGTGTCGCATCGTCCCGGGGAGCCTTCCTGACGGATCAGCACGCGACGGACTCAGGCGGACGGATTGTGACAGGTTTGGGTGCTTGATCGACCCGGCTGGTTGACGGCCTGTCAGGATACTGTGATCATTGGTCGGGTGACCGCGTCGGAGCAGCCTTCGTATGAGGAGTTGCTGGCCGAGAACGCAGCGTTGAGGTCCGCGGTGGCCGAGTTGTCGGGCGTGGTCGAGGTGCTGCGCAGCCAGGTCGAGGCGCTCAAAGCGCAGTTGTCGGCGAACTCGCGCAACTCCTCGAAGCCGCCGTCCTCGGACGGGTTGGCCAAGCCGTCGCCCAAGTCGCTGCGCGGGCGCTCCGGGCGCAAGCCCGGGAGGCCGAAGGGCGGCCCGGGGCTCACCCTCGATCTGGTGGCCGAGCCGGACCGGGTCATACGCCACCGCCCGGGCTCGTGCGCGGGCTGCGGGAGTGCGCTACGCGATGCCGCGCCGGTCGCGCTCGAACGTCGGCAGGTCTTCGACGTTCCCGCAGCGGCGGTCACGGTGACCGAGCACCGAGTGGTCTCGTGCCGGTGCGCCTGCGGGACGGTCACGGCCGGCGCGGCTCCCGCGTACGCGTCGAAGACCGTGCAGTACGGGCCACGGATCACCGGGATCGCCGTGTACCTCCTGCACGGACAGTTCCTCTCGAGGGCCCGCACCGCCCAAGCCCTCTCGGACCTGTTCGGCCTGACCCTGGTGCCCTCGACCATCGGCGCGATGGTCAAACGTGTCGTGCGGCCGCTCGGCCCGGTGCTCGAACGGGTCCGCACGGCGATCGCGGGTGCGCCGTTGGCGTTCTTCGACGAGACCGGGATGCGGGTTGCCGGCGCGTGCCACTGGCTGCACTCGGCGTCCACCACCCGATTCAGCCTGCTCACGGTGCACCGTCGGCGCGGGCGTGAGGGCAGCGACGCGGCAGGGGTGCTGCCGAGTTTCATCGGGATCGC
This sequence comes from Actinospica robiniae DSM 44927, assembly GCF_000504285.1. NCBI lineage: Bacteria > Bacillati > Actinomycetota > Actinomycetes > Catenulisporales > Actinospicaceae > Actinospica > Actinospica robiniae. The sequence continues at coordinate 8,527,768 of NZ_KI632511.1, forward strand.
GGTGCACGACGCCTGGGCGCCGTACGACACCTACACCGGCGCCACCCACGCACTGTGCAACGCCCACCTGCTGCGGGAACTGCTCGCGGTCACCGAAACCGGACGCGATGCGGACAAGGCGTGGGCCACCGCGGCGATCGAGACGCTCCTCGCGCTCAAAGCAGCACTCGAACGCGCCGTGCACGACGCCGGCGGCGGTCCGGTCGAGGTCGACACCGCCGGGTTCCACACCGCCCGGCTCACGCAGATCGCCGCACACGGGATCGAGAGCACCGCGCAACGCGAGACCACGCTGGTCCGCAAGCACCACGCCCTGGCCGTGCGCCTGCATGCCCGGATCGAAGACTACGTGCGCTACGCGCGTCACCCAGAGTTCGGGATGTTCTTCGACAACAATCCGGCCGAGCGCGAGATCCGGATGCCGAAGAACCGCATCAAGATCTCCGGGAGCATGCGGACCCTGACCGGAGCACGCGAGTTCGCCGCGATCCGCTCCTACACCGCCACCGCCGCCAAACACGGCCTCGGTGTTCTCGACGTGCTGATCCAGGCCGCCGAAAGCCAACCCTGGACCCCACAGACGACCTGACGGCCACCCAGCATCACGGTTGCCAGCTCACCAACCCAAACCAGTCACGACGGATTTACACTATCCGGACGGTGGCGGCAGCAGACGGACGCGCGCCGAGCCGAGATCTGACGGTAGCTCAGCGAACCCTGACGGCTCATCCACGATGTTCGCCTTACGGCAGGGGCTTGATGGTTGAATCTGCCTGTTCGGCGCCGGATATGTCCGTTGTGGGGCATGCGCTGGCGGCGCGTGGATCCGAGCCGATGGCGAGCGAATGGCGAGCGGGCCACGTCCGGACTATCCGACACGCGTCGGCGCGATCCGAATTTGTACGGACGGTGGCGGACTCGTATCATCAAGGGTGGGTGGACGATCCGGTACTGGGTGACACGTACTGGTATAGACTGGCATAGAGCGACATTGATATCAGGGGGCTCATAATCCTCCGGTCGTGGGTTCGAGCCCCACCCGCCCCACCGAGGTTGGACATCCAACTACGCCGATGAGCTGCGGAAACGCGCAAATTCGACTGAATGGTCGAACCTCTCGACGCCTCGTCAGCCCCATTTTCACCCGGATGGCGAGCGAATGGCGAGCGGCCGCGGGCCGACACTCTTTGTCAATACTCGGTTATAGCCGACAGTATCCGTGCGATCACGGTTTGCGTTTGCCCGTAGTCGGCGCCGCCGATGTCTTCGCCGGAATTTCACGGCGTCCGGATCATTACGGTCCGTGTCATGTGATGCGGTGCAGTATCGGATCGTGTCAGATGGTGCCAACGGATGTCGCCGGTAGTGGCGTGCCGATTTTCGCCGGATGGTGATGGGCGATGCCATCTGAAGCCGACGAGTGCCGTCGGGTGCCATCGAGTCCGCTCTCGGAGCGCGGCGCACTGGCCGTGCCTGATCGTCATCGGTCGACCGCATCCGTCATGGGGCAACACCCGGTGGCACGCCGCGGGATGTCCCGGCACCATCCGGCAGGATCTGACATTGCCCGTACTCAGGCGGACGATCTGGGATTTGTTGTGGGCTCCGGGCTGTGGGGAAGCGTCATTGTGGCACGGAACGGCACCGTCCGGCCCGTGTAGGCAGCCAATGGCATCCGTTGGCACGGACCGGCATCATCCGGCATCGCGGCCGGGTGCTGACCGAGGATCGCGACATGCCGACAAGGATACGGGCGCCTCCGGGACAAGTGGGGACGCATCAGTTTGAGCCAGGAGGAGCCGGCGTAGGACACGGTTGCGCGGTTGGCAGTCCGAGGAGTCCGAGCAGCCCGATGCAGATCAATCAGCGACCGTCGGGTCTGTGCGAGCAAAGTCGCCTCGACCCTGGCTGACAGCAAGTGGCCTCCGATGACGCGGCCACTCTCGACGGTTCGAGTCCTGAGCAGGGAGCTTTGCAAGGATGTCAACCGCTTTGATGGGCAGGGCAGGATCACCGCCAGGTCGAGCAGGCTCAGCCGGCGCCGGGCGCTGGCACTCGTCGCGCAGCAAGGAAGCGGCAATTGGCTCGTACGTTCGCGCCGTGCCCGCAGACCAGACTGGCGATCGCTGCGATCTTCACGACGCGGGAAGATCGCGAGTGAGTGGTGGGTTCAGGGCACCAGGCAGGCGAGAATCTCATGGGCGAGCAAAGCACCGCTGGCAGCGATGATGGCGCGTCGCCCATTCATTGCGCGGAAATGTCCTCGAGGCTGTCGAGGTCGTAGTCGAGGGAGAGTTCCTTACCATCGAGGTCGATCACGACACTGCCAGCCGCGTGCAGGATGTAGTGGCCTGGAGAAAGGTCCCAGATGGCGAAGCCCTTGGCGAACTCGATGGTGCCGTCGGTCTGGCCAGAGACGACGTGGCAGAGACTGGTGGAGCCGAAGTCGACGCCGATGCGTCCTTGAGCGCGCACGGCGCCGAGCTCGCGGGCGGAAGTGACGCGCTTCGACGAAGCTACATTCCGTGCTACTTCCGCGGGCCGAGCGGTATGATTCTCGCGCTCGCCGAGCGGCTGAGTTAGGGCCTGTTTTGGAAGGGTGCTGCGTCGTTCGTGCCGTGCCGGGATGATCTCGGTGTGGCGCGAGGGGACTTGAGCGATGCGCAGTGGGCGGCGCTGAAGCCGCTGTTGCCGGTGGCGGCGACAGGCAGGCCGGCGATGTTCCAGCGCAGACTGATCGACGGGGTGCGCTACCGCGTGCGCACCGGCGTTCCCTGGCGCGACCTGCCTGAGGAGTACGGGCCCTGGCAGACGGTCTACGGCCTGTTTCGCCGCTGGCAGCGCGAAGGCGTATGGGCAATGCTACTCACCAGGCTGCAGGCCGCGGCGGATGCCGCAGGGCGGATCAGCTGGGACGTCTCGGTGGACTCGACCGTGTGCAGGGCCCACCAGCACGCCGCCGGCGCCCGGCGCGACGGTGCGGCGCAGCGACAACCGCCCGGCGGTGTACAACTCGAACCCGCCGACCATGGCCTCGGGCGGTCCCGCGGTGGACTGACCACCAAGATCCACCTGGTGTGCGAGCACGGACAACGACCGCTGGCGCTGATCGTGACGGCAGGCCAGCGCGGGGACAGCCCTCAGTTCGTCCCCGTGCTCGAGGCGATCAGGGTGCCCAGGCCCGGTCCTGGCCGTCCCCGGACCCGGCCGGACCGGGTGCGCGCCGACAAGGCGTACTGCTCCAGCGCGAACCGGGCCTATCTACGCCGTCGCGGCATCCGCGCCACCATCCCCGAGCGGCGCGACCAGGTCGCCGGGCGCAAGCGGCGCGGGCGTGTCGGAGGCCGACCCCCGCACTTCGACCGCGAGGACTACAAGCTGCGCCACGCGGTCGAATGCGGCATCAACCGGCTCAAGCGCAACCGCGCGGTGGCCACCCGCTACGACAAGCTCGCCGTCCGATTCCAGGCCGCGGTCACGGTCGCCGCGCTGGCCGAATGGCTGTGATCAACCATCCGCACCTGCCATGCTGGAGCCCGTTGCGTTACCTGAGCATGGGGGAAGAGCGATGCCCGCCTCGTACTACCGGGCCGAGAGCGAGAACGGCGACGGCATCGACGACCCGTCCGAGGACGCGCTGTTCATGATGATCGACGACCTGAACCACACCGATAACACCTTCGTCGTCATCCAGCCCGACTCCGAGGACCCGGCGTGGTTCACCTCCGTCGCTGTGCTTGAGCAGGGCGGATACGAGGTCGAATGGCGTGACATGAGCCGCCACGACCATGAGCTCGCCATCCACCGGGACATCGGCCGGATCGCCAAGGACCTCACCATCTGGATGGCCGGCCGCAACCGCGGCTAACGATCAACCCAACGCCGCAGTTCCAAAACAGGCCCTAGCACCTGCTTGGGGTAGGCGACAGCCGACCGAAGGGCACGCGGTGACCGCTCGAGGCTCCAGCCAGTTCTGCTAATGCGGGCGACCTGCAGATCAGTCAGCAATGGTCAGGTAGACCCGGGCGAAGTGTGACTCGACTCTGGCCGAGAGCAAGTGGCCGCCGACGACGCGGCCGTTCTCGACGGCCATGCTGGCGTGCACGTGGACGTTCCCGTCGACGATCTCGCCGACACCGCTCATCTCCGCAGGCACCGCCATGCTGAGCGGCACGTCGACGAGAGGGTCGTGTGCTGGCATTGTCGTGAGGACAAACTCGTCGACAGCACCGATCAGCGAGATGATCGCAGCATTCTCGATACCGTCCTGTTTAGCCCGCTGGCTCAGCTCGGCCATAAGTTCCGCGTTGCGAATTTCATATGTGATCACCGGTTACGCTCCGATCATCGGCGATAGATCTCGCAGGAGATTAGCAGCGCACCAACGGGCGCCGGCGTCTCGGGGGTTGAGAGCTTCCGCGGCTAGCAGGCGGGCCGCTGCATCGGGGTGACTGAATCCGGCTGGATCTGCTGCGAGCCGCTGAGCTGCGCACCAGTCGACTTTGAACACCCGTGCGATCACTGCGGTGAGGTACCTGTCACGGGTCTCTGCATCATGGCTGAGCACTGCGGCAACTGCCCGGTTTGCGTCCTGAGCAGGGAGCTTGGCAAGGATGCCAGCCGCGTTGACACGCAGGACGGGATCGCCGCCATCTTGTGCCCACGCCGTCAGCTTGCGATGCGAAGAAGGCTCGACGAGCGAGGCGAGGACGAGGTCTACGCCGTGTGAAGTCTGTACGCTTGCGAGAGGGACCGCGTCGCCCGAGGCCAGCGATGCGTAGAGCTCGCCAGCGAGACCACCGTGCAAGGTAGTGAGGGCAGCCAGCGAGAGAAAGTTCCTGCGGTCCACCTTCGAAAGCCTAGAGGCGGCGCGCAGCTGTTGCATGGGTATGCCCAAAACTTGAGACAGCGCACTGATGGACTTCTCTGTGGATGGCACCCGCTTGCCGCTCTCCCATCGGGCCACTTCGGTCCGGGTCACGGTCGGCTCGGGCAAGGCACTGTTGAGGTGGAGCGCTAGGTCGTCCTGCGTCCAGTTCAGCGCTGTACGTCGTTCGTAAATCAGAGCCCCGACAGACACGCAATCAACTTATCTCACAAACTGGCCCCGTGCGCTGGCCCTGGCAGCGGTCGGTCCGGCGACGTTCAATGATTGGGCCGGGTGCGACGTGGGAGCCGCGCGCCCTGCGCCCGGAGCAAGTTCGCGCAAGTGCCTGTTCTAAGGAGACCTCGATGAAGCTACATTTCGTAGGTAAGGACCCCGACAGCCCGAGCGGTGGTTGCCCTGCCGTGTTCGTGGACGAGAGCTCCGGTGACCTGCTGTTCCAGGGACTGACGGTCACCGAAGCCGGAGCACTCTCGTTCGTGGACTCCAAGAGCGCCATGCAGCCGGGTGAGTCGGTCGTGCGGCTGCCCGCTCGGATGCGGGCGATCATATTGGAGGCCTGTGGTGTCGACGAGCGAGCCGACGTTTGAGGAACTGCTCGGCGCGTGCAGGGTCAGCGCGGTGCATTTGGAGATGCGTGACGCGTATATGACCGACGATCCGGCGTACGTGGAGTGGACCAAGGGCGAGCGTGTGGACGGCGCCGCGGCCTACGCGGACTGGTTCGCACTGGTTCGGGAGACGGTCGCACGCGGCGTCGTAGTCCGCAGGCTCCGCGTGTTCAACGAGCCGGCCAGTGACTACATTCGCTTCGAGCACGCGATCACTTCCGAGCTGAACGTCGCGGCGGGCGAGCGTGTGCGATGGCTTCCCCGCCGCCAGGCCGAAGGATTGCTGCTTCCGGCTAACGAGCTGTGGGTTTTCGACGGAGTGAGGGTACGCTTCGGGTTCTTCTCGCCCGAGGGCGACGACCTCGGTTCCCAGATCACTGAGGACGTCGCCGTGGCGTATTCATGCGCGGACTCGTTCAACTCGGCGTGGGATCTCGGCGCTGACCACGAAGAGTTCGAGCTCCGCTGACCGCCCGCAACCACAACATGTCCCCTGTGCACGGCACATCCTCGTCGAGTGCGCACGCGGCGCAGATGGCCCTTGTCGACCATCTCCAGGAACTGATGGCGGACAAGGGCCTTTCTGCGCGCCAACTCTCCACGAGAGCTGGCTGGCACGAGGCCAAGACTTCCAAAATCCTCAATGGCCGACAACGTCCCACCCGCGAGGACGTGGTCAGCTGGTGCAATGCATGTGAAGCACCGCCTGAGGTGCTCGACCGGCTCACCGCCCAACTCCAGTCAGTCGATTCGATGTGGCTGGACTGGCGGCGAGCCGAACGCCACGGCATGTATAAGCTCAACCGCGAGGTTCGCGAACTCTACGAGCGAACTCGCCAGTTTCGGATCTACTCGCCGTCCATGATCCCTGGGCCGGTGCAGACGGCGGAGTACGTGCGTGCACTGCTTAGCAGCCTGCGTGAGCGTCGCGGCGTGGCGATCGATGACATCGAACGGACCGTAGCCGAACGCATGGCCCGCCAGCACATCGTCTACGAGGGCGGCCACCGCTTCTCGATCCTCCTCGAAGAGGCCTCGCTGCGCATGCAGATCGGCGGTCCGCACGTCCTTGCTGGTGCGTTGCGCCATCTGTTAGCCATCCAGTCGACGCCCTCGATGGCACTCGGAGTCATCCCGCTGGGCGCGGATCGCACGGCGTACTGGCCTGTCGAGGCGTTCTTTATATTCGATCAGTCGCAGGTATCCGTCGAACTGGTGTCCGGATATTTGACGGTCACAGCTCCTGCCGAGATTCAGATGTACGAAGACGGGTTCGCGCGGCTTGCGGAAGCAGCTGTCTACGGTGCTCGGGCGCGAGCTCTGATCGAGCGGGCGCTCTCAGTGCTCGAATAGTCGAGCAAGTTTGCGCAAGTTTGTCGTCGCGGAGCGCATCCGGGGAGTTACCTGGGAAAAGCGCGGCAGCAACCCGCCGCGCCCCTCAAGGTAAGACTGCCGAAGCGAGACGCGATGACCATCATGGCCGAGCGCCCAAGCCCCACTCCCCGTTCTTCCCAGACAACGACGGATTGTGCATCAAGACTCCAGGCGCGAGCGTACTTCGAGCCCAGCATCAATGGCGCTCTCGCCGCCAGGACCGGTGTGGCCTCGCAGCTCGTGCGGTGGGGCTACGCGCCGCTCGCCACGAGAGCCGGATCGATCGTCGGCATCCTCGCCAATTGGCTCGTGGACCATGGGCCGAGTGCTGGCAACATCGAAGTCCTCGTCCACATCGAGGGGGATGCGCTCGAGGTCTGTGCGCGTGACCACGGCGATGTGCTTCCTGCACTCGACAGCTACGACGAACTGCTAAGAGCGCTGTCCCAACTGGCGATGCGCTCGTTCGGTGCTACGCCCGGGCCGGCCGGCGGGAGGATTCTGGGCAGCAGCATCTCGCTCTCATATCCCTGGCGGGCGGTCTACGCCTGGCGTGTGGCCGCAGGTCAGCTTCACGCCGAGCGCACAGTCGACGGTTGGCCGTCCTCCGACGCGGCCAAGCGAGCGATCATGCGAACGCTGGACGCCAACCCTGTGGACGGTGTTGCCCTGGCCGCGGCACACATCGAAGGTCCCGATGGCGAGCGCGCCTCCCTCTACGGGCAGGTAGTGCAGTGACCATGACAGCCATCTTGACCGTTCCGGACGCTGCTCGGGTGACGTTCATCCCGTGCATTGAGGCCACACGGGGAGGCTCGTGATGACAGCGCAGCTTAAGTCTTTGACGCCCGAGCTATCCGCTGTGCATCGGTTCGGCGCGTTGCTGCGCCGCTGGCGGATCGGGGCTGGGTATTCTCAGCCCGAGCTCGCGGCGAAGCTCTACACGTCGAAATCGACCCTCAGTCGTGCCGAGACCGGGGTGCGCCCGTTGCCGCGGGACCTGGCCGAGAGATGTGACGAACTGCTCGGAGCCCGCGGAGCGCTGAAGGCCGCGTGGCACCGTGCCGATTCGAGCCGTACGAACCGAGCACGCGGCGGGCAGGTTCGGCGCGGGAGCGCCATGGGGCATTACGTCGGGAGCTTGTGCTCCTTCGCGCTGCGTTCTCGCCATGCGGAAACTACGGTGCCTGGCAGTAAATCGGCAGCGCCGATGAGCTCGCACCTTACGTCCGATCCGGTAGTTGAGCGCGCGGACCTCGTCGGCCGACGTGACCGAGGCCGGGCCATCGTCTTCGGCAAATGGGAGCCCGGGCGGTATTCGTTGCCGCTCGTTGGCGACGTGCTGCCGGACCCGCCGCCCGCGGGCCCGCGCCCGCGCGTGTCAGCTCGAGTGAGGCCTGGGACGCGTGCCCTTGCGTATCTGCGGGCGGCGGCTTGGCCCTATGGACCGGCTCCTCGGTCCACGACACCGCGGAGATCGCGCGACGGGCGACCGATTATGTCTAACTTCGTGTGGAGCGTGGCGTGGCGTGATCAGCGCCTGGATGCCGCGTGTACGGATATGCAGGCCGGGCTGCTTCTCCGGCATTCGGGAGGCGATACCAGATGGTGCGTCGTTCAGATGAGCACGGCAGCAATGCCGAGCAGCCTGCCAACCTTGCGCCGCGCCCACGACGTCGTACTGGCCTTTCGAGGAGACGCCGTGCGGTGGGTCTGACCCAGGAGGAGTTGGCTCATAGGCTCAGGGTCTCGCCGAGAACCACCTCGCGTTGGGAATTGGGTGAGAGCGAACCGCAGCCCTGGTACCGCCCGGCGCTTGCCAGACATCTCGACGTGACTGTTGAGGAGCTCGACCGTCTTCTCTTCGGTTCGAACACGTACGAGTTTGAGAACGCTGTGCCTCTGGTCTCAAGTCGACGAGGAGGCTGAAGATCGAAGTCATGATGGACGACAGGGTATGGGTGCTTTACCAGCCAGGATGCGGCCCGGAGGATGTAGTGTCGCGTTTCGACCACCGTGCTGCGCCGTTACTCCACAGCCGTGCTCTCGAGGATCTGCCGGATCTGCGCAGGATCCGGGGTCGGCGGCAGTATGGCGATGCGCTGCGGGTTGGACTCGCGCATGACCACGGCCAAACTACCCGGAGGCAGGAAACCGAGGAACCACGCGACCGTCGGTGCCCAGTCGACCGCGTCGCCGTCGTTGAGGATGAGTGGGCCGCCGCGGTAATACGCGCCGGTACGCCACATGCCGTTCATCATCAACTCGAAGGCGAGGTAGTCGCGGCCCAGTACCGGAGCGCGGCTGGTCCGGCTTCGCATCTCGGGGAACCGCTCGGCGAGGCACTGGCTCACAGCACTGATCTCCACAGGCCACATGCGTCCCTCGGGGGCGCTGACGACGAAGGTGTCGAGCATGCCGGTCTCACTCCTGCCGGGAGGCTTGCCTACGAACCTACCTTTCTCCGAGACCGGGCACTGATACACGCTGACCCGCATGCGCAAGCAGGCATTACAGACAACTCGCATGCGGCACGGGCACGCGAGGTGCAAGAATCGACCTCCACCCACTACTGTCCGCCGCCCGCGAAAGGACGTAGACCCGTGCCCCGAGACGACGCCGCTTTGCTGTTCGCCGGGACGTCCCAGGCGTATGTGACCTACCGGCCCGGCTATCCGATGGCCCTGTTCGACCACATGGCGGCCCAGCTCGCCTTTACTCCGGAGACCCGCGTGGCCGACCTCGGCTGCGGCCCGGGTACCGCCACCATCCCTCTCGCTGAGCGTGCCGGAACCGTTCTCGCGCTCGACCCGAACTCCGAGATGCTCCACGCTGCGCGTGAGGCGGCACAGCGCGCCGGTATGGGCAACATCGAGTTTCGCCATGGCCATGCTGAACACCTGCCGGAGATGGACGCGGGGCCCCTCGAGCATGTCGTGTTCGGCCGTTCGTTTCACTGGACCGATCGGGCCGCGGTGGTCGCGATGCTCGACGCACTCCTGCCACCGCATGGAGCGATCGTGCTACTCGGGCCCGGTCGCAGCGAGAAGGGTGCCTGGCATCGCTGGCCCTGGGACGAGGCGATTCGCGAGGTCCGCGAGAGCTTCCTCGGCCCCGAGCGGCGGGCTGGAACCGGCACCTACTCGCATCCTGAGACCGGCCACGAACAGGTCCTCGAAGCCGGAGGCTTCGGATGGATCGAGCGATACGGTTTCACCGAGCACGTCGAGTACGACCTCGAGCGCGTCCTCGGGCTCCAGCGCTCCTACTCCCACTCGGCCGAGCGGCTCTTCAGTGGCCGCTACGACGAATATCTCGAAGCGGTGCGCGCCGCGGTGACCGCGGCCTGCGGACCGGGGCCGTACCGGATCGACAAGCGGGACTCCATGGTCATCGCCCGCCGGCCACAGCGTCATCCCGACAGTGACGCGCCGGAACATCCATGAGTTTCGGCGAGGTGCCACGGCTGGTTCCCCCCACGATACGGGTCCACCACTCGTATCTGGCGGCGGTATCCGAGTACCTCGAGGAAGGCCGCTATCCCGACTTCGTCGACTTGGACATCGCCGAATCCGCGTCGTTCGCCGTCTACACTGCCGCGCTCCGTAAAGATCCAAGACGGGAACCGGGCGTCGACTGGCCGCCCATGACCCTGTTGTGGTGGACCCTCGGCCCGGTCTACCTCGGTCGGATCTCCATCTGGCACCGTCTGGAGGGTCCGGCGGCGCGCTCCGGCCACGTAGGGTATGACATTCGCCCCTCGGCACGAGGGCAAGGCAACGCGACTGCCATGCTGCGCGCCGCGCTCCCGAGTATGGCGCGGCTCAACATCGATCCTGCGCTCGCGACTGTTCACCGCGACAACGTTGCAAGCCGTCGAGTGCTGGAGGCCAACGGCGCTCGACCGGTCAACAGTGACGGCGCTCGGCTGTTCTACCTTCTGGCAACGAGCATCCCCGACCGTGGGGACTGAGACTGAAGGCCCGCCTGTAGCGAACGCCTCGGCGGGCCCAACGGGGCAGGGTGGCCGCTCCAGCCATGAAGACCGCGACGGCCACATAGTGGGGCGCGGCTGGTCGAGCCTCAGACGGGTTCTAAGCGAGGGCACGTCCGTTGTAGCCGGCTGCCGCAAGCTCCTGGGCTGCCGCGAGCAGATCGGTGGGGATGTCTTCGCCGGCATGTATCAGTCCGGAACGCGCATAAGCTTCGAGACGTAGGATCTCGCCGACGAGCATAGAGAAGATCCTGGACGGCGGGATGTCTCTTGAACAGTAATCGTCAAACGTGGTCAGCTCCGACGTCACGAGGACCCGCTTGTCCGGCCAGCGCCGTCGGGCTGTGGCGATGATGCGCCGCTCCGCGTAGGGCTTCTGCACGACAAGGAACCGGTCCGCGTCGATGCCTAGGTCGCGAAGGACTTCGGCGGCGAACCAGAAGTTCTCGCTCGTATTGCTAGCGAGAGTCTCAAGCGCGATAGCCGTCCGGGGCACATCTCGGGTGATCAGAATTTCGCGTAGTGCTTCGGCCTCGGTGCCGTACTCGGCGCCGGCGGGGACGGCCCGGGTTCCGCCGGACACGAGGAGACGGGAGGCGATGTTCTCGTGGTAGAGGTCAGCGGCCCGATGGGCGACGGACAGGTCGTGACTGCCGAACACGAGGATCAAGTCCACGGGTTCGACGGCTTGCCCGAGACGCAGGTAGTCCCAGAGCGACAGCGCCATGCGCCACTCGTGGCTGGTCGGGATCATCCGTTTCCTCTAAGGCGTTGAGCGATCAGTTCGGTATAGCTGTGGACGTGTGCCGGGAATCCGGGCGAGACAGCTCCGATCGCAGGGCGAGCAGTCAGATGTCCCGACCAAGGTAGAGCCGCTCGCCAACCGTCGGTGGACCCGGGCGGTCATGCGGTGTGGCTGCGAAGCCATCCCTGCGGCTGCGGCATGTGGGCTTTGATGAGCTCGGTCACTGCGTCGTTGTCAGGGTGTCCGGGGCCGTGGACGAGGGGGCCGGTGAGCGCGGTGATGTCGAGCGCCCACGCGAGTTCCCGCCAGTTCTCAGGCTTGAGCCGGCCGAGTTTCCCCAGCATGTCGGCCAGGATGATGAGGACCTCCGAAAACGGCCAGAGCCGCTCTGGGTACGCCCCAGTTTGGCAAGGCTCGAATTCGGGCCCGTGGGGCCGGGGCCGACCGCCCGATCAGGATCAGGCCGCTCGTCGCCGTCAAGGGCGCCTTCGGCGTCGCTCCGCGACGGGCTACGCCCGCCCTGGACCGCTCCTCTCGCCCCAAAGTCGCCGCAGCTGTCGGCCAGCCCCGGCGCTGTGTCGCCGAGCCCGCTGATCAGCAGTTCGGGGTGAGGAGATCCACTGAGCAGGTCCGGCCAAGCGGTGAGCAGGAACTGGCCGTTTTCAAGGAGTCTCATCAAGGACTAGTAGATAGCCCGGAGGGACGAACGAGTAGGGGCGCAGTAGGTGTCCGACATCGCCGAGATGGCAGCCGGAGACGGCGAACTCCCAGTCCAGGACCGACACGTGCCAGCCGCCCGAGCTGCCCTGGTGAACCAGGAGGTTTCGGGCGGCAAGGTCCCCGTGGACCATGGTGCTGTCCTGCTCGACCGCTTCGAGACTTGGCCGGAGGCCCTGCCACTGGACCCACAACGCCTCGCGGATCGATGGGCCGAGCGCGTGGCCCCCAGCGCTGTCAAAGAGTTGTTCTTTAAGCTGGTCGTCGATGGATGCGGCGAGCGTTGCGGAGCGCGGGACGATGTCGAAGCCCGGAGCGATGCGACCGGCGGCCGGCATGCGCACTGACCAGATCGCGTCTGCGGTCTCGGCGACGGCGTAGGCGAGGTTGGCCAGTTCGACGGTGGAGACGCGTGGCAGGAGTCGGTTGAGGCTATGTCCCTCAAGCCATCTAGTGACCAGTGCGGGGGGTGCGCCGTCGTTCGCGTCGGCGATATGTAAGACCTCGGGGACATCGACGGTTCCCGCCATGCGGTGGAGAAGTTCCGCGGAGGTGGCAACCGATGTGGGGGAGCGGCGGGCGAATTGGACCGCGACGGCGTGCGGCGGCCCGTCGAGGTGCACTCTGAAGGTAACGTGACTGTAGCTGTCATCTGTGATCGCCTCGATGCGGCCCGGCGCGCGCCCGGTCGCAGCCTTGGCTAGGAGCGCAGCATGCTCCCAGAGTCGTCCGGCACCCCGGCTTGCGATGCCCGAGTCGTTGGTGCTGCCCATGGTGATGCCCTTCCACTCCGGGAGCTCCAAGGCCGAGTATCCGAGTTCTCGTCACGCGGCAGCCTAGCTGCCGTGTGGCGTCCGGCGCCGCTGGACGGGCCGGTTTCGCCGTGCGCTCAGGAAGATTGCAACATCCCACTCGCAGGGGGAGGTGAACGAGCCTGCCACCGCCGGCCCTATAGGTAGTGACGCGCAGATCCGGTCCGTCTCGATGGCGACAAGCCTGTGTTGAGCACCGCAGTGCTGAACCAGCGATGGAGCGACGTGCTCAGCCCTCATGCAGACGGCCGAGTAAGGCCCCCTGGCCAGACTGGAGGACGTGTGCAGCCTCCAGTGGAATCCAGAAGCATTCGAAGCGCGTCGGATCGCCCTGGCCGTCATGGTCTTCCTGGCTGGCCCACCGTTCAGGAGTCTCCTCGAGCAGTTCGAGGTGGAAGACGTGCCGACGCTGGATCTCGAAGCGGTAGGGCGAGATGTCGTATTCCGTCTCACCTAACTTCTTTACGATCTTGAACAGGGTCAGGCCGGTCTCCTCGCGGGCTTCGCGCAGCGCCGCGCCCTCGGGCGACTCCCCAGCGCGGATACTGCCAGACGGAACCTGGATACCGACTTCCTCAAAGGAGTAATCGGTGTGCCGGAACACCAGCAGGTGCCCATCGCGCACCACATAGACCAGGACCTTGTCCTTGACGATTTTCTCGGGCATGGCTGATGCTGCCTTCCATCGATTAGGAGACCGCGCTGACTCGGCCTGGCCCACACGTCGGTACGACCACAAGTTTCGCGGACCCTGGTGCCCGGCGCTTCGACGCGACGAAAGCTTGATCGTCTCTGCTTGGGGAGGTCGTTAGGCCCTGAGAGTGCGCTATGCGGGGTCCGGGTCGGTCAGGAATCCGCGCAGCGGGCCGGGCGAGGCGTTCCGCGTGTTCGGTTCGGGCGCGCCAGCGTCGAGTGCCGCCACCTGGCGCTCGAGTGCATCGGGTTCAACGCCGAGTTCGGCAAGGGCTCGGCCGGCGGCCCCGCTGCCTTCGCGCGCGACCCCGAGCAGGAGGTGCTCGGTGCCGACATAGTCGACGTGCATGGCGATCGCGCCGCGCAGCGACAGCTCCAAGGCCTTTTTCGCCGCCGGGGTGAAGGGCATGTGTCCCGACGGTGCTTGTGCGCCCTTCTCGAGCATTTCGAGCAAGCGCGAGCGCAACGTCTCGGGCGGGATGGCGAGCGCGCTCAGGACTTGCGTCGCGGCGCATGGGTGGACGGGAAGCAGCCCCAGTAGGAGATGCTCGGAGCCGATGTGGCCGTGTCCGAGAGCCCGGGCATGCTCCTGGGCATCGACGATCGCTCGCTTGGCATGGCTCGTGAACCTGTCGTACATCGCTCGCCTTCCCGACCGCCCTCACATGCCATGACCGCTCCGGGTCGAAACAGGAATCAACGCTGGCAGCCTCCTGACGAGGATAGCGAGCGAGACGCTGGCGAGACGCCATCTGAACCCACGCCGCCACATCGTACGGCCGAGCAGCGTCAGAATGCGGTTGTCCGCACGCTGCGAGCCTGCCACGATCCTGTCGTATGAGCGTTTCCGAGCGGCCTGAAAGGGCCCTTACGCCGCACGTCTTCCCGCCGCAACTCTTCGAGATCGACGAACTCTGCGTGCGCCGCCCGACCATGGGGGATCTTGGGGCGTTCCATGGAGCAGTCATCGCCAGTTACTTGGATCTGCAACCATGGATGTCATGGTGCGCCGAGCCGCTCCGCATAGAGGACCGTCGCGGCTTTATCGAACGCGCCGCGGGCAAGTGGGATTCGCAGACGGCGTTCCACTGGTTCATCTTCACGGCCGACAGCGAGTTCCTCGGCACCATCTCGCTAATGGACAGCGTGGGCGCGGGTGGGCTGGAAATCGGGTACTGGCTGCGCACCGAGGCGACCGGCCGAGGGATCATGTCCCGATGCGTCGCGCGCGTAACCTCGCTGGCGCTTGGCCTGCCGGGCATCGAACGAGTTGAGATCCGATGCGATGCCGCCAATACGCGCAGCAGCGCCGTGCCCCGTCGGCTCGGCTACCGTCTGGCCGGGCAGGTGCGCGTCGACCCGGCCGCGCCCGGGGAGTGCGGTATCGAAGAGCGCTGGGTCTCACCGTGACTGTCCGGAAACATGCGCCTTAGGTGATGCGCGGTTTTATGGCCATGGTGCCGCTGGGGAGACGGCGTCCGTGCCCTACGGCAATGCGAGATGGCGCACTCTGCGCGGGAGCAGCGGGCACGCCACGCAACGAGATTGGAGATCCAGAACGTTCGTGAAGCCCCTCTGACGCCGATCGGGGGATCCGCGCTGACTACAAGGCTGACGTCCCGCTGCAACGGCGAGGATCAGGCCTTGACCGCGACGACGAGGATGGCTGTCTCTAGGAAGAAGAACCTACTTTCGTCATCGGCCTTGACGAGGCCCGTGTGCCACGCGGCCAGTTCCTCAGCGGAGACGGCGCTCCGCCCGTGGCCGATCGCGGAGGCCAGGCCGGACACGACGTTCTCGACGCGGTGTGCTGCGCGCCCGGTCAGGCTGGTTGCGTAGTCCGTGTGCACGACGACGGACTCGGTCAGCAGCGGGCTGGCGGCAACCAGGCCCGGTAGGTTGCGTCCGGCGCGGCCCTCGCTTGCTCGCCCGATCCACGGCTCGGCGAGGTCGGCGAAGGCATGAACGATCTTCCGGTCGAGCGCCGGTTCAGCGCCGGCGAACACGAGCGCGTCGAAGTCGGTGTGGCCAAGCACCGCGCGCCCCCCACTCCTCATCACGCGGCACGCATCAGTGATCAACTTGAGCGGATCGGTGAGGCATTCGATGAGGTTGAAGGAGACGAGCGCGTCCACGGCCGCGTCGAGCAGAGGGAGTGGCTCGGCCAGGTCCGCAGTACGCAGATTCAACGGTCCGGCATGCCCGGCGAGAGCGGCGGCGGCTCGTTCGAGCGCCCGCGTGCTGTAGTCGAGCCCGATCAGGTGGGCACTCGGGTCCGTGGCGGACCACGCGGCCAGTGTGGGACCTGGACCGCACCCCAGATCAAGGCCGTGGCCGCCGCGGGGCAGCGCGGCGAGCCGCACGATCCGCTCGTGCAGGGCGTGCGCGGGTTCGGGTGTCACGGTGCAGCCTCCTGGGGGCTCGGATGCGAGGCGAACGGCGCGGTAGCGTCATCCGGGTGAGTGAGGATCACGGGCAACGCCACCTTGTAGGCATCGGCGAGCGCACCGCGGCGGCGGGTGCGGCCCTCGCGGATCTCCGGGTCGAACACGCTCTGCCCGGCCACGAGGTTGTCGGCGATCACGAGGATCGCCCCGGCAGGGACCGCGAAGGCCGCCGCAGGTGCGAGCACTGAGGCCGCCTCCATCTCCGCGCCCGCCCAGCCAGCCTTGTGCCAGGCCTGGATATCCGCCCAGCTTTCGGCCAGTTGGGCCTGGTGGGTCACCGTGAGGCCGCGCCGCACCGTGCACCCGACGCCGGTCAGAGCCATCGTGAGCCTTCGAGAGACCGAGGGGTCGGCTCGATGCAGCCGATCGCCCGCAGGCCCCTCATACGCGCGCGTGGAGGACTCGTCGGCGTACACGGCATCGGGCACTATGTGATCGCCCGCTGCGGCGTCATCCAGCAGACCTCCGCAGGTGCCGATGAAAATCGCGCACCTGGCTCCGAGCACGCAGGCTAGGTGTGAGTTCACACGCGAGAGCCCCGCCGTAGGCTCGGGCGTGCCAAAGCACGTGGTCTCCCAAGGCCGCGGCGCGCAGAGTAGGCAGACTCGAGACTGGTCTTGTGATTTTCGCGTCGTGGCCGATGGCGGTGAGCGCATCGTGGAACATGGTCAGCGGGTAATCCTGCGCGCAGCCGTGCAGGATCAGCCCGTCGACCTGGTAGCCAGGCGGTAAGCCGAGGCCCTCGCGGTAGTCGTCTGCCGACATAGCCCGGTACACGTCGGTATCTCCCCTCTTCCGGGTAGGGCTCGATTTCGCCGAGGAATCACAATGCGGGTAGGAGTGCGTTTCGCGGAGATCGAGCGCTGACAGGGACCTCTTTGCCTTCGCTCAAAGGTCACGGTGCGCGGGAACCTTCCGCCGGTGTCGGCAGGTCCGCGCTACGAACAGGATGTGCGTGCCGCCATCGAGCGCACCCGGCTCCTGGCAGGCCCGCTCTTCATGGTCGAGGAACCTGACCCACCGGTCGGGATCGGCTGCGAGTCCGCCGAACGCCACGACGGCATCGAACGTCGCATCATCGAACATGGACAGATCACGGATGTCCACCTGTCGCCGTGCATCGACCGCTGCTTCAGTACCGGCTTCGACGACGTCACGGCGGTTTGCCAAGAGTTGTGCATCGGAAAGGTCGGCCACGGTCACCCGGGCGCCGAGCTCGGCCAACGCGATGGTGAACCGGCCGGGGCCAGCCCCGATCTCCAACACGCGGCAGCCAGGGCGAATATGGCGAGCGAGCATCCGGCGGTGGTGTTCCAGGGACACCCTCGCGGGAAGATCCCGCACCATTCTTTCCCACTCGGCATCAACGGACGCATCGAATCCAGTCCGGTCAGCGGCTACGTCCGCATCCAGGGGAGAATGGCTGCGAAGTGAATCAGGCATGCTCGATCCTGTCAGAGCCCCGACCGCGGCGCGAGCGATTTCCCGCCCTGCCAATCGCCCGCAACTGACGACGGTCCAGCCAGTAATGGCCGAGCGGCGGTGTAGCGCGGTCGCCGGCGGCTCAGGCCACCGCTTCGGGCTGGTCATCGTTTGTCAGGCGTTCGTCGAGCTCTCCAAGTGCAGTGCGGTTGCTGTCGAATTGCAGGGCCGCGACGGCGTCCTTGGCCCCGAGCAACCGGATCGCGGTGTGTTTACCGGACAAGTTGACTTCCTGGCCAGCGCGGGGAGGACAGCACCATTCAGTACGCGGTCCTGTGCCGCGGCAACCTAAGAATCTGGCAAGGCGTCGCCGACGGACGCGAATAGAGTGAATCGCCCGCGCAGGCCGCCGCCCGGGAAATTGAGGAGGAACTCGGACTCGCTCGATCAGTCCCGCTCTCCCCGCTGCAGATCACTGCGAGCATCTCGGCACGGTTCTTCGCGGATCGCGACCGCTGGCCGGCAGGCATCTACGTCGTGCCTGAGCGCTCCTTCGCCACGGACCTCCTCGAGCAGGCGGCGTTCGGCTGCGGCGAGGTCAGTCGTGCCTAGAGTTGGGGCCGAGAATTCCGCCCGCACGACGACCGGGGCGGGGGGTGAAGCCTCGGCGTAGGTCAGGAGTTCGGCATCCCAGGTGGAGCACTCGGCGATATCGGGATCGGCTGCGGTGACCGCGTCCGCCACGGCTGCGCGGTGCGCTTCGAGGTCCTCCGTACGCGGAAGCGACAGGGCGCTGATGCCAGGGCGGGGATGTGTGGGGAGGGGGATCGGGCTGTCCTGTGTGATCAGGGTGATGGTGTGCCCGCAGTCGGCGATGCGGTCGGCCAGGTTGCGGTACACGGTGTAGATGCTGCCGCGCGTGATCTGGTGCAGGTCGCGGTGGAATAGGGTGATGTGCATCAGGGCCTCCGGCTGGGGTGGTCGGGCTCGTTCAGATCGGCGCGCAGCAGGTCCCAGTCCTCTGCCAGCGCCCGCAGGCGGTCCTTTTGCCATGGGGCTTCCGGCAGTTCGCGGTGCGTGCGCAGTTCTCGGGCCAGGAGCATGGCTCTGTTGACGGTGAAGGCCGCGCGCCGCGCCATTCCGTCCTCGTCGATGTGCGCGGCGATCAGGTCGCGAGCGCCCGGCGTCTCGCGGAGTACGATCCAGAGCAGCGCGAAGTCCAGCGCGGGCAGATAGTAGTCGGCGTATTCCCAGTCCAGCAGTGCGGCTCGTCCGTGGCTGAGGATGATGTTGACCGGCAGGGCATCACCGTGGGCGAAGTGCCAGTGCGGTCCGGCGTGGCCGAGCAACTCCGTCAACGCTCGATGTTCCTCGGGGCGAAAGAGCCCGAACCCGCGGTAGCGCTCCAGCCGGTCGGTGTAGTTCCAGGCCCGTGTGAAGGAGTCGGGCGCCGGTTCCCAGTGGGCGAGGGCCTTGAGCGTGTTGAGGGCAATGGCGACGTTCTCGATGGGTAGCGCGGAGGGATAGCGTTCCTCGCTCAGGGGATGACCGGCCATGTGTTCGATCAGTAGGACGCCCTCGTCGGCGTCGGCCGCCAGCAGGCGCGGGACGCGGACGGGCGGTGCGCCGCGGGCGAACACGGTGTAGGCGGAGATCTCCCGGGCGAACTTCTCCGCCCAGAAGGGCTCAGTGCTTGTCAGGACCTTGGCGACGGCGGGCGTACCGTTGTACTCCCCGGCAATGATCACCGTCTTGTCAGTGGAACGCAGCACCTCGGTCGGGGTGAAGTCGGCGCGCAGCCGCTGTGCGACGGCAACAGCGGTGGAAACGGTGTTCATAGAGGGCTCTCGTTCTCGGTCACGGCTTGGCTGAGCCGGGCGGTCAGGCGGATGCCATCCAGCCTGCCGGTCGGCAGGTCGGCGCGTAGGCGTAGGACACGCTCGAAATAGAAGTGCGCGAACTGTCGCCCGTTGTCGAGTTCGGCCTGCGCGAACTCGTAGGCGGTCAGAAGGTGGCTACGACAGGCTGCAGCCGTGCTGCCGACGGGCACGGGACAGCGCTCCATCAGGCGTCGGTGCGTAGTACGGGATGAATCCAGCCGGCCCCCGGTCCCGCTCGACGGATCGACGGATCGACGGATCGACGGATCGACGGTCAGGCTCTGCGCGGCGCGGGGTCGGTGATAGACCACGGTCGGTGCTGGTAGATAGGCGTCCCGTCTTCTGTGCGCTCATGGACGAACCAGAGAGTCGATTGCCCTGCCCTCAACGTCATGGTCGCTTCCCAGTGCCGTGGATCCTTTAGCAGCCTGATGAGGCGGCTGGACCAAGTCCATGCGGAGCACCACCAGTGTGTGTAAGAGAGATGAGAGGGACGCGTACGCCGTCGATATCCCGGCCAGGGCTCAGCTCGCCGGGCTGACCGAGATCCATACCGCACATCGGGCGGTTCCGCCGCTGGCAATCGAACTTGCTGCGCATGCACGCGGCCGCGCCCGCCGACTACCGTCGGGATGTGACGATTCAGCGTATGGACAATGTCGGCATCGTCGTCGAGGATCTCGATGCCGCCATCGCCTTCTTCACCGCACTCGGTATGGAGTTGGAGGGCAGGTTGCCGATCCAAGGACGATGGGCAGAGCCGAGCTTTGCCAGGCGTGTCGCGCTGGCCCCTTCGTTGGCGCCAAGCTCCAAGAACCCGCCCGGAAGCTTGGAGCCCGGGCGAGACGCCCGGGGCCACCCGACCATACGTCAGGGATTTACGAGGAATCGATTTGTCGGCCGTGACTCTCGCCTGCGGGCCGGTTGAAGGCTGTTCGAGTTCGCCCCGAGAGTCGCGGGCCGGGGTTCCGCGGCCGTCGCGTCAGGTGCTCCGCGCGGTCACGAGATCGAACATGCGATGGATATGGGCCTCGACCTCGCCCCACGGGTACTCGACGGGCCGTGCGTTGGGTTCGGGGTGCCGGGAGGAGGGGTGGCCCAGTCCGGAGGTGAAGGTCACGCCCGCTGCGCGCAGCAGGTCGATGTGCGAGGGGATGGCGGGATGCCGGGCGAGGTGCCCGTTGATCCATGGCACGGCGGTGACCGGTGTGCCGAGCCCGAGAGCCTCGTTGAGGACGCCGACGGCGAGGTTGTCGTTGACTCCGGTCGCCCACTTGTTCAGCGTGTTGAAGGTAAGCGGGCAGGCGAGGAGCGCATGGGCCGGCGGACGTCCTGCCGGTGCCCCCGGATCGAGCCGGGAGTAGACCGGATGTCCACTCAGTTCCTCAAGCGGCTCGGGATCGCCGATGAACTGTAGTGCAGAAGGGGTGGCGATGACGCAGACGGTGAAGCCCGCATCCAACCCGTTGCGCACGGCCCGGTCGACGTGTTCTGAGGGTGGCGCCGCGCAGGCGACGACGTACAGGACGCGGCTTGCGGTCAACTTCGACTCCCTGCGTGGTCGATGTGCTTTGCCGGGACGAGGAACGTCGTGCTTATCAGTCGGTGTAGCCGGCTGCGTTCGTGCGACTTGGCCGGCGGCGCCGAGCGGCGCCTACTGTTCCGGGTCCGATTCGGCGGTTACGTCTTCGAGGTACGCGGTCGTTCCGTTTGCCAGAGCCTCGATCGCCGTGCGGTAGCGTCGGGCGTGCCACGGTGTGAGGTCTGTGGGCAGTCGGTTTGGAGCGAACCAGGCCACTTCGCTGATCTCGGCTGGGTCCAGCCTCAGACGGGTGAGGTCGGAATCGATCACGCCGCCGTCGAAGGCGAAGGAGAGCATCTGCAAGTTCGGCCGCACCTGGTGATGTACTACGAGCAGGCGTCCGACCTGCAGGTCGATGCCGAGTTCCTCACGGCCCTCGCGCCGCGCGCAGGCCGCCGGCGACTCAGTAGCCTCGGCGATTCCGCCGATGACCCACCAGGTGGTGCGGTAGGTTGTGTGGCAAAACAGCACTTTGCCGCCAGGGTCCCGGATGACCAGGTCCGCCGAGATGGGGGTCTCGGTAGGGCGGCGTACCACTCGGAGCGAGGCAGCGGCCGGTCGAGCTGACCGACGCCGTCGATCCGGGTGGCTGGTGGCGCATTGTCGGTCGCAGCCGGAGAGGTCTGGTTCGGCACCTGATGACCATAGCGCTCGGATGCGCCGGTGCGAGACTGACCGGGTTGGTTGCCGAAGGATCCGTCACCAGGGCTGGGTAACCGGCGTCGGGTCGCGGGCGACGATTGGCGGTGGATTGTGCGCGTGACCATGGCGACCGAGCCTGCACCCGGGCAGAGCGAGAACGAGGACTTCGCCGGCGCTGTAGCGAGAGCCGCGGTGCTGCTCGACGGCGCCGGGCTGCCCGGAAGCGAGGACGGAGGGTGCGTGCACGGGGTGGCGTGGTACGCCCGGCGCCTTGGGACGCGCCTACTCGGCGCGCTCGCCCAGGAAGACGATGCTTCTTTGACCGGCACCCTCTCGAGCGCGATCGGCGACGTGGCCGGCTCCCACCGGGCGACGTGCGATCTGGGCCACCCGGCCACGCCCTCAGCCACGGTCGTCATCCTGCGCGAGCGCGGCAGCGATCTCGACTACCTCGTTCTGGCGGACTCCACGCTGGTATTCGATGGGCCGCAGCTGGAACCCACCGTCGTCACCGACCGGCGCCTGGCCGCGATCGGGCAACGATACCGCGCGCAGATGGATGCGCTCGTCGGCGGCAGCACGGAACACGCGAAGGCGCGTGCCGACTACGTCGCTGCTCTCCGGGCTCATCGCAATCGGGAGGGCGGGTTCTTCGTCGCCGCCGCGGACCCGGATGCGGCCTGGCACGCGATGACTGGAAGCGTGCCGAGTTCCGGGGTACGCACCGCGCTCCTGCTCAGCGACGGGGCGAGCAGGCTGAACGATCGCTTCAAGCTGCGCACGTGGAACGAGACGCTCGAGCTCGCTCGCTCCCAGGGCCCGAACGCCCTGATTGCGGCTGTCCGTGGCGCGGAATGCGCTGACCCGCAGGGCAGACGTTGGCCACGTGGGAAGATCTTCGACGACGCGACCGTGGTGCTGTGTGACCTCGTTTGACCACCAGCAGCGCAGCCGGTGAGGAACAAAGAATTCTGATATGTTCCGGGCCGCGGCGTACCGTAGCGGCTATGAACGAGACCGTAGGTGACCTGGCCAGCCCGGTGACGTTCACCGCCGCTGCCGTTCTCGAAGTCCTGCGTCGCGTGTGTGAATGCGCCGGAACTGATTTCGCAGGTGCGGAGGTTCTTCAAGCTCCGGCTGACAGCGCGGTAGTCCTGGTGCCCAGCGTGGGTCTGGTGGCGAGGATCGGCGTGGACGTGGGCCACCGCGGGCGCCTTGAACAAGAGTTGCGGGCGGCCTCGTGGCTCAGTGATCAGGGCTTGTTCACGCCGACTCCGGCCGCAGCCGCTCCTTGCCCGCAGCTAACCGTGGCTGAGGGGCGGGTGGTGACCTGGTGGCAGTACATTCCCTCTCGCGAGCATGCGAGCCTGCACAGCTTGATGGCAACCCTCCGCGTCCTGCACAGCCTGCCGACCGCCGGTCTGGACATTGCCCGCTTCGATCCGTGGGCGCGCGTCGCGGGCCAAATCCGTGCAGCGACCGGTCTTTCCGATGCGGATCGCGCCCGCCTTGCGCATAGGTGGGACGAGCTTCGATCCCTCTGGAAGCAGTCACGCTGGCCGTCGGAACCGTACGTCGCCATCCACGGCGACGCCCACACGCTCAATACACTCGTGCATGAGGGAGCTGTCTATCTCCTTGACCTCGAGGATATGAGGCTCGGCCCATGGCAGTGGGATACTCTCACCCCGCTCGTCCATCTGCGTGCGCGATGGATCTCAGCGGACGACTACCGTGCCGCGATCGAGGCATACGGCGCCGATCCCCGCGCGGAGGAGGAGATCGAACTGCTCGTGGCGATCCGCCTGCTCCGGATCACGTGCTGGCTCGCTTCCCGAACCGCACGGGAACCTGGGGTGGTCGCCCGAGCCAGACGTAGAATCGACTACGTCGAAGACCCAACGTTGCTGACACGCGGCCCTGCGGGTTTCTGACTCACTCGAGTCCGGGCTCTTCGGATGGCAGCCATGGTCGACCAGCCGCGATGTGCAGCCCGACTTTTTAGGTCGAGCGCGTGTACTGCCCGGCGAGTCTTCGGCGGAGTCTCACACTAGTCGAGCGGTGATCGGAGAGACCTGAACCGTGTATGACCGGCTGGTCGAGGATCGAATTCGCCGCGCCCTGAACGTGGCCTGCAGGATGGCCGGCTTGGACAGCTCACGAGCGCAGCTCATGCGCCTGCACTCCAACACTGTCATCCATCTTCCGAACGAAGACACCGTGGCGCGCTTGGCGGTGGACGAGGCCGCGGCCGGTGTGGCGGCATCGTTGGCTGTGACTGAACATCTTGCGCAGGTCGGCTTTCCGACGGTTCGGCCCAGGGTGGCTCAGGTGGTTTGCGCGGAGGGCCTCGTCGTTTCCTTCTGGGTGTACGTCGAGACAGTTGCTAAGCCAGCTGATCCTGGCGGACTCGCCGCGTTGCTCAGGACCTTGCATTCGACTGACCTCGCCGAGTTGCCGCTGCCTGCCATGGCGAGTCCACTGGGTGGTGTCGGGCGTGCGCTGACGAGGCATCCGGAAGCCCTTGACGAGCGTGATCGGGTATGGCTCACCGACGAGGTCGCGCGATGTGAGGCGCTGTGGGAGAACATGCTGTTCCGATTGCCACGGGGCCCGATCCACGGGGATTCGCACCCGAACAATCTGCTCCACACCGTCCGAGGCTCGGTGCTCGGGGACTGGGACCACGTCTCGCGCGGACCGCGGGAGTGGGACCTTGTCCAGGAGGTGTACTTTGCACGGCGCTTCCCTACCAACCATGACGACCTCGACGCCGCTGCTTGCAGCTACGGCTGGGACTTCCGAAACTGGCCCTCCGCGGAGGACTTGGTCGCGATCCGGGAGGTCAGCGGCCTAGGTGCGTATATCAGAACAGCGGCTATGAGGCCAGCCGCACGTGCCGAAGTGGCGTACCGCATCGAGACGCTTCGCGAGGGTCGAATCAGCGCACGGTGGAACCCGCCCTCGACGTTCTAGCAACAGCGCCGCGCGGCGCGTCCTGTCCCATCGGAGGCCGAGGGTCCGCCCCGGCAATCCTTCGTTAAGCTATCGGGCGACAATGCAGTGATGTTTCTGTGTTCACTGGGCGCGATGGCATCGAGGTGGATGGGGGCGTCATCGAGATTGTCGAGGCGCGGCGCATCGCGCGGACGACGAGTTCGAGAGCCGTGAGCGTCCCAGTACAAGAGCTCGATGGTGACGGTTCGTCCAGTTCGTATGGCGTAGGTTCTCGCTCTCGCTGAGCGGGCCGGCCAGGGCTGCTCTCACGAGGGCCAGCGCGACTCGGCCATCGCGAAACGCGCGAGCGCACCGTGCCGGATAGATCGCGGACGAAGGGCGCGTTCAGGGCTCGAAACAGGCAAGAATCTCATGGGCGAGGGACGCGGCGCCGGCGGCGATGAAGGTGCGTCGCTTCTTCATGGCGGCGGCGATGTCCTCGAGGCTGTCGAGTCCGTAGTCGAGGGATAGTTCCTTGCCGTGCAGGTCGATCACGCATCCGCCGGCTGAGTGCAGGATGTAGTGGCCGGGTGAGAGGTCCCAGATGGCGAAGCCCTTGGCGAACTCGACGGTGGCGTCGGTCTGGCCCGCGGCAACGTGGCAGAGGCTGATGGAGCCGAAGTCGACGCCGATGCGGCCGCGTGCAGGTCCGTCTGCGCCGGGCTTGGTCAGTGCGTCGATCAGGGACTGCTGGCGCGCGATCGGTTGGAGACGCTCGGCGGGCCGCATCAGGTAGTTTGTGATCAGTGCTTGCGAAATGCTGACGGGCGTGCGCCGCGTCGACAGACGATACACGTCGTCATCGGCGGTGATCAGATAGGCCCGGTCCTCGCCGTCGTGGTGACGACACCCGATGAAGAGTTGCACATGGTGGTAGATGTCGCCGACCACGGCGGCGACCGGTCGGCGAAGACATCTGGAGTAGAGAAGCACATGCGTGTACCCGTTTAGGGCTCTGACCGCCAACTCGCTGGTGTCGAGTGGATCGACGAGGATCAGCAGGTCAGGGTCGGTGTCGGGGCCGACGATCAGCGGGTCGTCTTCTTCCGATGCGTAGACGAAGGAACCGAGGGCTTCCGCGAACAGATCGCGGTACCTATCGTGCATCCGTACGTCGTGCTCCGAGAGGAAGTTGCCCTTATGCCGCAGATTCTCCTTCTCGCCCCGCCGGCCGGTCAGGGCGGCCCTCAGCAGGGCTGGGCGCGACTCGGCCATCACGGTGCGCACGATGCGCGCGACCGTGTTGGCCGTGTCGGTGGGTGCGGGGCCGGAGTACATGGTCGCCTTTCCGTTGTTCAGCGCGCTCCAGCAGGTGTCCAACGTGCGGCGGCCTTGAGACGCGTGTGTTTATCAGCATCATGCGGGCTTGCGCGCTTTACCCGAGGTAGGGGTAGCTGCCGCTGAGGAAGTGGCCGATTTGCTCATGGATCGATGGATGAATGTCGTATGAGCCCAGGTCGCTTAGGCCGATCCAGCGCACGCCGTCGGCCTCGTCGTTGATGCGGGGTGCGCCGCCGAACGGGCGGCCGATGTAGATGACCTCGTACTGCTGGCGGATCTCGCCGTCACTGTATGCGACGATGTGGTGGGGGTTAGAGTAGACGCCGAGAAGTCCCGTGATCTCGGCCAGGATGCCGGTTTCTTCTTCGGTTTCTCGCACGGCGCACGCGCCGGAGCTTTCCCCGAGTTCTTGTTTGCCCATGGGGATCGCCCACTGGCCGGTGTCGCGGCGACGTTGCATGAGGATCTCACCGTCCTCGTTGACCACGAGGATCCCGCTGGCGGGCACAAGCGAGTTGGGCCTGGGCGCTCTGGGGTCGTCGTAGTACTCCGTGCGTCCCATGCCTGGGCCCTCCGTTTCGATCACGCGCCGAGGGCGCGTCTGGCAGCAGCGGTCGGTGGCGCGCAATCGGACGTGCGGGCCGCCCAGACGACTTCATTCATTAGACCTCCGCGACCGGTGAGCTCGATCACGTGAATCGCTGTGTCGTCGTAACGCTCTGGACTCGGCGTCAGCGCGCGGCAGCGCCGCGCCCGAAGCCAAGCAGGGGCACATCGTAAAGATCCGGGTTTCGCTCGCGCGTCATCACAGGTGAGAGCACCTCGAACACCAGCATCTCAGTGAGGAACTGGATCCTCGCGGATAGCAGGTGACTCGTTGTGGCGGTGGCCGAGCGGGCTTTTTCACCGACGGTGACGTGGATGTGCGGAGAGATTGAGCCATCGTCCAGGTGCGTGAAGGTGCCACCACCGAACGCCTCGACGTTGCTCAGGTGCACGGCGCTCCACACCGGCGCGTCAGGACTCTCGAGTTTGTCGCAGGTGCCGACGACGCGGGCTTCGGCAAGTCCCGCGATGAAGCTCGGCACGAACCCTTGACGAACATGGTTCTCGGCGCAGAACGATGTGAGGCTTTCGAAGAAGTCCTCGCCATGGTCGAAGGTCACGCCGAAGGCGCGTCCGAGGGTGAGTTCGGCGGCCTTCACGAGGCAGCTCCGGCGGCGATCAGGCTGTGGATGGCCGACGCGGTCAAGCCGGCGGCTAAGGCGGTGTGCAGCAAGACCTTCGCCTTGACGGGCGTAAGCGCCTCGCCAGACAGCAGGCCGCGGGAGAGTAGGTCGGACTCGGAACCGGGGAATCCGTAGGTGCGGCTGAGTACTGGTCCGCGGCCAGTACGGGTGGTGAGGACGACAGGGATGCGCGAAGCGAGCTTTGAGGGGCCACGAAGTTCTCGGACAGCATCCGATCTCTGTCTTACGCGGCGAGAGCCATCTTCGAGACGTGCTCCGAGTAGACCTCGAAGGGGGTGCGGTACCCGAGCGTCGAATGAAGGCGTTGACGATTGTAGAACAGCTCCACGTACCGGGCAATGTCGCGCTTCGCGATGGCGTGCGTCGCGTAGGTCGTCCTGTATATCAGCTCATTTTTGATGACGCCGTTGAACGACTCGGCCATCGCGTTGTCCCAGCACACCCCGGTCCGCCCGGCCGACGCGCGGATGCCGAGCCTCCGAAGCTCGTCGCGAAACTCCATGCTCGTGTACTGACTACCCCTGTCGGCGTGGAAGATCCCACCGGGATGCAGGTCGTGGTTGCGCTCGGCCATCCGGATCGCGTCGATCACCAGCCCCGCGCGCATATGGTCGGCCACCGCGTACCCCAGTACCATCTTCGTACAGCAGTCCAGCACGGTCGCCAGATAGCAGAATCCCTCCCACGTGCGGATATAGGTGATGTCACCGACCAGGGTACGGCCGGGGACGACGTCGTCGAACACCTGGTTGACCAGATCAGGGGTCGCCGACGCGTACTCGTCGCGGACCGTGGTGACCGGCCGGGGCCGCGGCTGACACGGCTCGAGCTCCAGTTCCCGCATCAGCGCGCGCACCAGCTCCGGGCCGGCCTCGATCCCCTCCCGACGCAGCTGCGCGTGCACCCGCCGGTAGCCGTAGGTCTCCCGCGAGGCGGCGAACACCCGAGTGATCTCGCCCTTGAGCTCCTCGCGCCGCTCGGCCGTGGCCGAGGCCGGGCGCGAGCGCCAGTCGTAGTAGCCCGAGCGCGAGACCTCCAGCGCGTCGCACATCATCGCGACCTCGTAGCCCGCCCTCTCCCCGTCGATGAGCTCGTAGCGCTCGCTCACCGATACTCTTGGGCGAAGAAGGCCGTGGCTTTTCCCAAGAACTCGATCTTCGCCCGCAGCTCCTGGTTCTCCCTCTCCAGCGCCCGCAGCCGCGCGCGCTCCTCCGCGCTCAGATCACCCGTGTCCGACGCCGCGGCGGGAACCGGCCCGCGCGGATGGGTCTTGCGGTAGGTGTGCACCCACTTGCGCAGCGTCCCGTCGTCCACCCCGAGCTCCGCGGCAACCTGGCTGTTCGGGCGAGGCCTGAGCACCTCGAGAACCGCCTGCTCCTTGAACTCCGGCGAGTAGTACCTACGCGTCCTGCCTGCCACTACATCCTCACTTCGTGAACATTCATCCTATGCCGGACTCATGTCCAAGAACTGCGGGGCACCCCACTTCTCAAGGACCGGGACCCAGTCGGCCGGCACGTGCCCGGCTCCGAATCCGGCCACGACGAGGCCGTCGAGGTGCGGACCTGCCATCCCGAGCAGAGTCGTGTCGTCGCCCAACGCCGCGGTGATCAGGCCGGTGCGTACCCGACGCAGCAGCGCCCCGCGGATGCTGGGGGCTGGTGCGGGGCTGGCGTGGTAGGTGACGTGGCCTTCGGCGACGTGGCCGATCGGGCCGGGTGCCGAGGCGAACGCCGCGATGCTGGTGCTGTGGGCCTTGCTGACCTGGGATGCTGCATGGTGACTGGTTTGGGTTGGTGAGCTGGCAACCGTGATGCTGGGTGGCCGTCAGGTCGTCTGTGGGGTCCAGGGTTGGCTTTCGGCGGCCTGGATCAGCACGTCGAGAACACCGAGGCCGTGTTTGGCGGCGGTGGCGGTGTAGGAGCGGATCGCGGCGAACTCGCGTGCTCCGGTCAGGGTCCGCATGCTCCCGGAGATCTTGATGCGGTTCTTCGGCATCCGGATCTCGCGCTCGGCCGGATTGTTGTCGAAGAACATCCCGAACTCTGGGTGACGCGCGTAGCGCACGTAGTCTTCGATCCGGGCATGCAGGCGCACGGCCAGGGCGTGGTGCTTGCGGACCAGCGTGGTCTCGCGTTGCGCGGTGCTCTCGATCCCGTGTGCGGCGATCTGCGTGAGCCGGGCGGTGTGGAACCCGGCGGTGTCGACCTCGACCGGACCGCCGCCGGCGTCGTGCACGGCGCGTTCGAGTGCTGCTTTGAGCGCGAGGAGCGTCTCGATCGCCGCGGTGGCCCACGCCTTGTCCGCATCGCGTCCGGTTTCGGTGACCGCGAGCAGTTCCCGCAGCAGGTGGGCGTTGCACAGTGCGTGGGTGGCGCCGGTGTAGGTGTCGTACGGCGCCCAGGCGTCGTGCACCGCGATCCCGATGAAACTCGGCAGCACCCCTGCCGCGTCGCTGCCCTCACGCCCGCGCCGACGGTGCACCGTGAGCAGGCTGAATCGGGTGGTGGACGCCGAGTGCAGCCAGTGGCACGCGCCGGCAACCCGCATCCCGGTCTCGTCGAAGAACGCCAACGGCGCACCCGCGATCGCCGTGCGGACCCGTTCGAGCACCGGGCCGAGCGGCCGCACGACACGTTTGACCATCGCGCCGATGGTCGAGGGCACCAGGGTCAGGCCGAACAGGTCCGAGAGGGCTTGGGCGGTGCGGGCCCTCGAGAGGAACTGTCCGTGCAGGAGGTACACGGCGATCCCGGTGATCCGTGGCCCGTACTGCACGGTCTTCGACGCGTACGCGGGAGCCGCGCCGGCCGTGACCGTCCCGCAGGCGCACCGGCACGAGACCACTCGGTGCTCGGTCACCGTGACCGCCGCTGCGGGAACGTCGAAGACCTGCCGACGTTCGAGCGCGACCGGCGCGGCATCGCGTAGCGCACTCCCGCAGCCCGCGCACGAGCCCGGGCGGTGGCGTATGACCCGGTCCGGCTCGGCCACCAGATCGAGGGTGAGCCCCGGGCCGCCCTTCGGCCTCCCGGGCTTGCGCCCGGAGCGCCCGCGCAGCGACTTGGGCGACGGCTTGGCCAACCCGTCCGAGGACGGCGGCTTCGAGGAGTTGCGCGAGTTCGCCGACAACTGCGCTTTGAGCGCCTCGACCTGGCTGCGCAGCACCTCGACCACGCCCGACAACTCGGCCACCGCGGACCTCAACGCTGCGTTCTCGGCCAGCAACTCCTCATACGAAGGCTGCTCCGACGCGGTCACCCGACCAATGATCACAGTATCCTGACAGGCCGTCAACCAGCCGGGTCGATCAAGCACCCAAACCTGTCACGCTGCATGAACGTCGTCAGCGAACACGACGAGGGCACGGCGTGGGGTGCGCGGTTCGGCGGCAGTCTGTAGGGCTGCGAGGAGGTTCGCCGGGCCGTCGGCGCCGGCCATGGTCGGGTTGCGCATTGCGCCCGTGACGACCACCGGTACGCGGTGGTCGTGGCGTAGGTCAAGGAAGTACGAGGTCTCCTCGATGGTGTCCGTGCCCTGGGTGACCACGACGCCGGCTGCGCCGGCGTCGACGGCGGCGCTGATCGCCTCCGCGAGATCGAACAGGTCGTCGTAGGAGAGCGACGCCCCTGGTTTCTGCCGGAAGCTTGAGACCTCGAGGTCGAAGCCGAGGGCTCCGATCTGGGGCACTGCTTCCAGAAGTTGCTGGCCAGTCAGTGCCGGGGCAACGGTACCGCCCGCCTGCGCGGTCATGGCGATGGTCCCGCCAAGGCTGAACACAGCCAATCGCGGCGCCTGTTCGATCAATTGCGGTCCTTCCCTTGGGTCGCGGCGCAGCACTGCAAACGGTTCACAGGCGCACGGAGCCGACGCGCCGGGCCGAGCGTCAACTGGGCTGACGCCGGGTTCCCCTCCCCACCGATCGACAGCGATCAAGCGCTTTGCGCGGGCGAGCCATCGACCGAAGAGGAGCGTCGGCCAGCGGACTTCACTGCAGCCCATGCATCTGAGACGATCCTACTGAGATCGGAGTGCTTCGGAGTCCAATCGAGGTCGCTACGAATGGCAGAGCAATCGGCCAGCAGGACTTGCGGCTCCGGCTTGGGAGGCAGATGTTCCGCGGGGATGGCACGGCCGCTGACTTCGCCGCAGACCTTGATGATGTCTGCGACCGAGGCGGAGGTTGCGCCGACGTTGTAGGTCCGGGCCTCCCCGAGGCGCCCGAACAACAGTGCCCTGGTGAGCGCGCTTGCTACATCGGACACGTGCACAAAGTCGCGCAGTGCCGAACCATCCCCGTTGACCTGCAGCTGTTGTTCGTGACCGGCTGCGACCGCGAGCGCTTTCGGGATGATCCTGGAAAGGTCGCCGTCGCCGCGGCCGTGGGCTGCGCCAGCGACGTTGAATAGCCGCAGGATCGTCACTGACGAACGCGAGCTCTCCGAAGCAGCTGTACGGAGGACCTCTTCGGCCTGCATCTTCGACTGCGCGTACGGGTTCGTCGGCTTGGCGGCGCTTGATTCGGTGAACGGCTGCGGTGCCGCGGTGTCGTAGACACTTCCGGTTGAGGCGAACACGAACCGCAAAGGTCGAGTTGATGCGCTGTTCTCGGCTTGGGCGGCGCGAACCAGCGATGCGGTTCCCGAGACGTTGACGGCGTGGTACTCGCGTTCGCGCTCAAAGGACTCGCGGACCCTTGTCAGAGCGCCGAGGTGTACCACGCCATCGGCTCCGCGAAGCGCGCGGCTCAACGACTCCTCATTCAGCAGGGAACCGTGAACCACTTCGGCGACAGGAATATCCGAGGGCACTTGGCCGATTGGCCGGCTGGTAAGGGCCGTGACGTCGTGACCGTTTTGCGCAAAGCGGTGAACAACTGCGGTGCCGATGAACCCGAATGCTCCGGTGACCAGAATGCGCATGGTCCCCAGTTAAGCAGCGCAGCACAGTGGAGCCAAGCAAGGCGTAGGCATGCAGCGGAGGGTCGTCCCGGTAGTCGCCCACGTAGACGACCTGGTCGGCGTCGCAAGCTGACCAACTGCACAGGCGCTCGAAGAAGCGCGGCCCCGGCTTTGCCACACCCCATTCGCCCGAGGTGGCGATGGCGTCGACCGGCAGGTCAACGGCGCGCAGGAGTTGGCCGGCTCGTTCGGTCTGGTCTCCAGCGATTCCAACCCACAGGCCAGCGTCGCGTAGGGCAGCGAGCGCGGGACGTGCATCGGCGTAGAGATCAGCGTCCGTGATGGACTCATCGTGGCAGGGTTGACGAAGGTTCGGCCCTGCAATCGCATTGTAGTAGACCTGTCGCCACCGGTAACCTTGTCAGGATTGGATCTGTGTCGAACGGTCGCATCTCCCGAACGCTGCGACCTGCGAGATGTAAGGGGTCTGGTGATGCCCACTGGTCGGCGAACGGCATTGGCTCGTCGTCGACGCGCACTCGGGATGTCCCAGGAGCGGCTCGCGATACGGCTCGGCGTTGATGTGAAGAGCGTCGCACGCTGGGAGCACGGCGCGTCGGAACCCCAGCCGTGGAACCGTCCCGCTTTGGCGCGCGCTTCAGTTGACTCTCGAGGACCTCGCCGATCTCCTCGCTCGCCGTCCTGAGGCCCCGGCGGTTATCGAGCAGGATTCCAGGTTGGAATCCGAAGAGTCCCTCTCGTTGCGCCTTGCGATCTCGCTCTCCCAGCGTGTTGACCAGTCAACGGTTGCGTTGCTTATTTCGCAGACGGGGAACATTCGGGTGCAGGATCGCAGGCTCGGCGGCGCGGTTCTGCGGGATCAGATCACCACGCACATCGAGAATATGGAATCGTTGCTCCGTCACTCTGTCACCTATCGATGGCGATCAAAGCTTGCAGCAGTGCTCGCGGATACCGCCACCCTGGCCGCATGGCAGTCCTTGGACCTCGGCCTCTTCAACACGGCGTGGCGGATGTTCGAGAGCGCGAAGGCGGCTTCACTCGAAGCGGGCAGCTCAGTGCACTATGCCCATGCGATGACGGAGCAAGCCTATGTCCTGATGGACCTGGGCATGACCGGCGACGCCGTTGAGTGCGTCGCCCAGGCACTTGACCAGTTCAGTGCGAAGGTCCCGGCTCGCCTTCGTGCATGGATGCATGGTGTGCAGGCGGAGGTCTGTGCTGCCCATGGCGCCGAGCGAGAAGCGTTAGCGGCCTTGGAACGAGCTGATCTGCTGCTCCCGTCGGGAGCAGGTGATCCAGATCTGCCGTTCCTCTCTCTGGATTCCTCACATCTCGCCCGGTGGCGCGGACACTGCATGGCTCGCCTTGGCGTGGCCAGTGCGGTGGAGGAGGCCGCCTCCGCTCTGGAAGCGATGGACCGGTCGTTCACGCGCGCAGAGGCGGGGCTCCGGTGCGACTATGCCATCGCTTTGGCACACGCGGGCGAGCGTGAGGAGGCCAGCCGACAGTTGGCCCAGGCCCGACATCTTGCGATGGTCACGAGCTCTGAGCGGCAATTGCGCCGGGTCGAAGCTGCTTCAGCCCTCGTGGCGTGATAGCAGGATCTGCATCACTGCGATCAAAGTTCCGCTGTTCCAGATCTCGCCCTTGGCGATCAGGTCAGGGAGTGAGGTAAGCGGAATCCACTGCAGCCGTGCCGACTCAGTGACGTCCGTGGGTTCACCGACCTGCTCGAGGTCGCGTGCCACGAAGAGGTGATGGGGGCTATCGAGCATGCCGACCATCGGCTCGAAGCTCAGGAGCGGTTTGATGCTCGTGGCGCGGTACCCGGTCTCTTCCTCGATCTCCCGAGTGATGGTCTCGATTGGTTCTTCCCCGTCATCGACCAAACCACCGGGTAGCTCGTAGCCCCAGCGGTCGGCGACGAAGCGGTGGCGCCAGAGCATCAGCACGCGATCCTGCTCGTCGAGCATGACCGCGATCGCCGCAGCTCGTAGGCGTACCACGTGGTGCTCGAAACGGTGGCCGTCGGGCTGCTCCAGATCGACTAGGTCTACCTTTATCCACTGGTTGTCGTAGATAGTCCTAGACCCGTAAACCTTCCAGACCGAACCGTCTTCCTCGTCGTTGCCCACCTGGCCATTGTGCCAGAGCCCACACCTGCAGACCGCGGACACCGGACCTCCTTCTCCCACTTGCGAATGTTGCCGCATCCGGCCGACCGCCTCCGTAGGTCCGGCACGAAGCGGCGGATTAGAATCGGCACGATCAGGTACGGCGGCCTACTTCGGCTCGGTCAGATATGAATCGAGTGCGGCATCGAAAGGTGCGCCGTTGAGGTGACCCCCGGGATATGGACACCGGGTTTCATGCGGCTTCGAGTATCAGTGTAGCACTATCATTGACGCTGGTGGAGTTGCACCGGAGTTCGTAGTCGGCTGGCGAGAGCAGCCCGGCACGGCGGTGGCGGCGCCTGTGGTTGTAGAGCGCGATCCAGCGGAACGTCTCGCGGCGGGCTTCGGCCTCGTCGGCGAACCGTCCGGTCTCGAGGGTTGTGACGGTCTCTCTCTTGTAGGCCGCGAAGAACGACTCCGCAGCGGCGTTGTCAAAACACGAACCCACCCGGCCCATGCTCCTGCGTATGCCCTGGCCCGCGCAGTAGTCGGCGACCAGGCGCGAGGTGTACTCGCTGCCCCTGTCGGAGTGGAAGGCCACGCCGCGTACGGCCTCGGACCCGCCGCGGGCGGCGACGGCGGCAGCGAGAGCGTCGCGCACCAGTTCCGCGCGGTGGTGATCCGCGATCGACCAGCCGATCAGGCGGCCGGAGAACAAGTCGATCACTGTGGCGAGATAGACGAACGCTGATTCACCGACCGGGATATAGGTGATGTCCCCGCACCATTTCAGGTTCGGCGCGCTCGCGGTGAAGTCGCGTCCGAGCAGGTCGGGTGCAGGTGCTGCGGCAGGGTCCTGCTTTGTGAGGTTCCGGCGTCGGCGCTGGTGGCGGCCCTCGATGCCGTGCTCGCGCATCACTCGGGCGACCTTCTTGTGGTTGACCGGGCCGACGCCGTCGCGCTCGTGCCAGGCGGCGAGGTCGAGCGCGACGCGCTTGGCGCCGTAGGTGCAGCGCGAGGCCTCGTGGATCCGGCGGATCCGGCCGGCGAGCGCCCGCTCCTCCGCTGCCCGCCGCGCGCGGGCCGGTGCTGCGGCCATCCAGGTGTAGTAGCTATTGCGTCTGACGTTCACCGCCCGGCACAGGCGGGTGACCGCGTGCCGCTGACCGGCCGGAAGATCCGGCCGGGAGTGCTCGGAGACGAATCTGTAGCGGCAGCTCAGCGATTCATCTCCTTGACAAAAAACTGGGTGGCCTTGCGCAGGATCTCCTTCTCCTCCTCAAGCGTCTTGACCCGTCGGCGCAGCGCCTTGAGCTCCTCGCGCTCGGCGGCGCTAAGCCCGCCGGCCTGGGCCGAGGCCTTCTCGGTCTGCGCCCTGCGCACCCAGGAGCGCAGCGTCTCCCGGTTCACGCCCAGCTCCATCGCCACGTCGGCGATCGTGCGTGGCGGGGCCGAATCGAGCACCAGCGCCACCGCGTCAGCGCGAAACTCCGGGGAGTAGTTGGACGGACGTCCCATCACGTGCACCTCTTCCATGCGGATCCATCAGGATCCAATCATCAAGGTGTCCACGTCGAAGGGGTCGCCCCACCGTCCAAGCTGGCGAGAACCGTGCTGGCCCCGCATCGCGGAGTTCCGAGACTGTGAATTGCCCGCTTGCGACGGCGATGATCGAGACGTGACCGCCGCGGGCCGTGCTGACGTCGTTGTTGGTGTCGCCGATGAGCATCGGCCGCTCCGTCGCAATGGAGAGGTCGGCGTTCACCAGCGCCCGCGATCGCGCTGCGTCGAGGAGCTCCAGCCGCTCGGAGCCATCTTCCGCGAATGCGCTGAACTCCCAGGCGATGAACTGGTCCAAACCGAAGGCAGCGAGCTTCAAGCGCGCCACCTCCCGGAGGTTGCCGGTCAGCAAGCCTTGTACGACTTCGGGTCGTGCGGCCAGCGCTGCGAGTGCTGCTCGTGCGCCGGGTAGCGCGCGGCCTAGAGATTGGAGCTGCTCGAGCCGGGACATATGGGCGCCGATCATACTTACGACGAAGGTCGTGAAGAGCGGATCCGGATCGACGATGCCGGTCCTGGTCCTGGTTCGCTCGGTAACGTGTTGATTCGAGCGGAGTGGCCACGGACACGTCGAGACCTGCGACGCGGTGTTGCGCCAGGGCTTCGCCGTGCCAGCATGCAGCTCACCGCGCGCCAGAATTCACGAACGTGGAGAAGTCGAGGCAGCAACTCGTGCCCTCGACGTATCAGGCACCCGGATCCGTGGCAGGGGACCGGACAGCGGATCTACGGTCCTGATGATGGCCCGATGCGGTGGAGCAGCGTGTTGGAGAAAACTGGTGCGCCCCGCTTAGAGGGTCACCCGGTAGGCCACCTTTCCGTCGTTCGGCGTCGCCCCGAGCGAAGCGTAGAAGCGCTGCGCCGTCTCATTACCGGTATCGGTTCCCCATTCGAAGCGGCTGCATCGTCGAGCCCGGGCGATCTCGCCCAGCGCTGTCATCAGTCGCTTGCCGACTCCGGTCCTGCGTGAGGACTGAGCGACGTACAGCTCCTTGAGGTAGAGCGAAGTCGTGAAGCCTTCTGCAGGCCAGTGGAACGAGTACGAAGCGAATCCGACGAGCTTGTCACCGTCCCACGCGAGCAAGGCCTCGGCTGCTGGCCGCTCGCCAAACAGTGCTTCCTCGATCTGTGCCAACCTGGCTTCCAGGAGATCGTCGGGGGTGCCGCCATAGAACTGCTCCAGTTCGTCCATGAGGTCGGCAAGCGCCTCAGTGTCCTCGGGGCGTACTGGGGCAAGAGTGATCACGGTTCGGGTACCTCGCTCGCATCGGGAGTCATCAAGCGGTCTCGCAGCTCAGCAGCAGCGGGTAGAGCGTGACGGCGAGGTTCGGGGATTGCTCGCAGTAGCTGCCGGCCGCGTAGGCTGATGATGCCCGCTCGCTGCTGGTTGCTCAAGTTGCTCATGGTTTCGATAGCGTACGCGAGGCCTGAGCCGGCGTCACCGTCGCTGATGAGGCAAGAGGCGCGATCAAGCCTTGCGAAGGCACGGTCCATGAAGTCCGCCGGAGCGCAGAGCTCAAGGGCTGCGTCTTGGGCGAGCCACGCCTTGGCTGTGTCGCCGAGGTGCGTGTAGGCGTTGCCCTCGTGGAAACGGAGCTGGCCCTCGTCGTAGCCGAACGCGGAGTCATTGATGTACTCCGGCGGCAGGTGTGCTAGAACATCTTCTGCTCGGCCGAGCGCGCGCTCGCACCGGCTCTTGTCGCCTCGAGCGGCGAGAAGGCGCGCTTCAAGGGCGGCGGAGAGCACCGAGCCGACCCGGGGCGCAGCGTGGGCCGCCTGCTGGGCACTGGCAGCCACGGCCAGCGCCTCACTAAGATCACCGCCGTAGTAGTGCCCGTACGCTTCCTGGGCCAAAACCCACGAGATGGTCTCCGGGTCGCCCGCCTCGTGGGCAGCGCTACTCGCGACACGGGCCCAACTGCGGAATTCGCTGCGTCTATCAAGTTTTATGAGCGTGAGACAGATCAATCCGGCCATTCGGGCCGCGATCTTGGTCAAGATGGCGGCGGTTGAGAGCGGGCGCGGGCGCGTGAGGAGTTCTTGAACCTCGCTGAGCTCCGCCGTGAGGTCTGCAAGCAGCAGACTTGCGGGCTGATCACGGGCGGCCAGGCCGTACTGTCGAACTGTCTCTTCGAGGCCGAAGAGCAGCGACCCCGACAGCGCTCCATCGGTTACCGAGCTGGCGAGAGATCGGCGAAGACTCATCAATTCATCAGCGGCGGTGGTCGAGACGACCGCGTGCCGTTCATTCTGCCGGGTATGGGCAGTGGCGATTGCGTGGCCGGTGAGAGGAACTGATGCAGACTCAGGCTGACCGGCCCGCAGGAGGGCTTCAAGTT
Source organism: Actinospica robiniae DSM 44927 (assembly GCF_000504285.1). NCBI lineage: Bacteria > Bacillati > Actinomycetota > Actinomycetes > Catenulisporales > Actinospicaceae > Actinospica > Actinospica robiniae. Next base: position 8,566,038 of record NZ_KI632511.1, read on the forward strand.
CGTCGACGGAGATGTCCAGCGCAAGTGCAAGGCTATTGCGCAGCCACGGTTGAGGATCGCCTCCGCCGGCTTCCCAGCGGCCGACAGACCGGACGTCAACATGGAGGCGATCAGCCAGGTCCTGCTGCGACATGCCGATCGCCCGTCGTCGACGAGCAAGTCTGACCCTTCGTTCCCCGACCATCACTCGCTCACTTCGCCACCGTCATTGGTCCTGGCCTGGACATTGGGAGATCCCGCTAGCCCTAGGCTACCGCGCGTGTTCGTCTCAATACCGCACGTCAGTGGCGTTGGCATCTCAAGGCTCGGTAAAAGAATGCTGATTCACGAACGGGCATGAGCCCAGATCGGTGAGCGCAGGACCACCTGCGCTGGTCGAAGCGCTGAGTGGGTAGCGAGTCCTTATGGACGTCCGTGCTGTAAGGGCCGACGGTTCTGCATGGGCTGTGACGGTCTCAGCCAGTATCGGACGAGATGAGGAGCGCAGGCAATTCGGTTAGCTCGTTGATGCGCCAGGTGGCCGTCGCCCGCAATTTCGGATCGTCAGCGTTCTGGTAACCCCAGGGCCCTCGACGAATATGGGCGGTGTGTAAACCTGCGCTGTGGGCCGCGATGATGTCGTTGTCACGGTGGTCGCCGACGTAGACGATCTGGTCGGCACGGTGGCCCGACCAGGTGCATAGGCGCTCGAAGAAGCGCGAGTCTGGTTTGGCCACATTCCACTCGTCGGATGTGGCGATGGCGTCGACAGGCAGTTCGAGGGCACGCAAGAGTAGGCCTGCTCGTTCGGTCTGGTTGCCGGCGATACCGACCCAGAAGCCGGCGTCACGCAGGGCCCCGAGGGTGGGGCGTGCGTCCGGGTAGAGGTCGGCGTCGGTGATCGACTCGCCGTGTCCGGCTCGTTCGCGCGCAGCGCGTTCGGCGACGAGGTCGAAGCCCGGTTTGATGAGTCTGAGTGCTTCGGCGTTGTCCCGACCCTGTGTAGTGACGACTCCCACGAGGACGGCGAGGGTGTGGCGCGGGACGCCCAGCCAGTCCGCCCACGAGCCCCAAAAGGTGCTGTCGTCCAAGAGTGTCTCACCTACATCGAAGATCACTGCACGCACGCTCGCGCTCACTTGCCTCATCCTTGTCTTGGGGTGAATGTTAGATGCGGACTCATCGAGACTTCAGTGCGTTCCAGGCGTCAGTAATGATCGTCGTGAGATCGGAGTTCTCGGAGTCCAACGGAGATTGCGGCGGATGGCCGAGCAGTCGGGCAGCAGCGCTTGTGGCTCCGGCTTGGGAGGAGGTGCTCTACCGGGATGACACAGCGCTGAGGTCACGTCCACGGTGGTGGTGTAAGGCCACCGGTTGATCCGTGGTCACTAGTTTATGCGGCGAGGGGCGCGAGGGCGGTCTCTGGGCCCTGATTTCCCTCGATCGTGTGAGCGGCCCCGGCCTTGCGGCACCGTTCGAGGATCTCGGCGCCGATGTAGCGGCGCTGTTCGGTCCACTCGTCGGACTGCTCGGCCAGGACGGCGCCGACCAGGCGGATGATGGCGTCGCGGTCGGGGAAGATCCCGACGACGTCGGTGCGTCGGCGGATCTCCTAATCCATGGTTAGCGGCCGTTGGTCGGCTGGGGCGCGGCGCCCCTGGCTTATTTCACGGCAGTCGCGTGGACCCCGGGCGCATCCCTGCGGATCTCCTGGCCTTTGAGCCCTCGAACAAGAGCGGCGACGCCCGGGGTCTTCGTGACTGCCGCGGAACTTGCACCTTCGGTGCGTCGTCGCTCTTCGTGGTACGAGCCTGCTGCGCGGAGACCCCTCGATACCCGTGAGCCGTAGAGCTCTGTCGGAGACCGGGGCCCGCGCGGTGCGCCGGTGTCGCGAACGGCTAGTGAGATGGCGGACCGCAGAGTCCTGGGATTAGGTCGCCACGTGACCCGTCAAGGCCCACCACCTGCGAGGGAAGCGAGAAAAGGGAAGACTACTGTGAATGTGTACTGCGGAATCGACTGGGCCGAGGGGCACCACGACATCGCTCTGGTCGACCAGGACGGCGCCGTGCTCGCCGCGCTGCGCATCGATGACGACGCGGCCGGATACCGGCGGCTGCTGGACCTTCTGGCCGACCACGGCGACAGCGCCGAGGCACCGATACCCGTCGCGCTCGAGACCTCCCACGGTCTGCTGGTCGCCGCGCTGCGCACCGGGCACCGCGAGGTATTCGCGATCAATCCGCTCGCCGCGGCCCGCTACCGGGAGCGACACGCGGTTTCCCGCAAGAAGTCCGATCCGGGCGATGCACTCGTTCTGGCCAACATCCTGCGCACCGACCGCCATGCGCATCGGCCGCTGCCAGCCGACTCGGAGCTGGCCAAGGCAATCGCCGTGCTGGCGCGGGCGCAGCAGGACGCCGTCTGGAGCCGCCAGCAGATCAGCAACCAGGTCCGCTCGCTGCTGCGCGAGTACTACCCGGTCGCGTTGCAGGCCTTCCTGGTCAGGCAGGGCGGGCTAACCCGCCCGGAGACGCGGGCCGTGTTGGCGATCGCCCCGACGCCAGGACACGCCGCCCGACTCTCCGTGGCCCAAGTCCGCGCGGCGCTCAAGCGCGCAGGTCGCGTCCGCAGCATCGATGCCGAGGCCGAACGCATCAAGGCAGCGCTGCGCACCGACCAGGCCCGCCACCCTGCACTCGTCGAGGCAGCGATGGGCACCCAACTCCTGGCCCTGCTCGGCCAGCTCGATGCCGCCTGCAAGGCCGCTGACGACCTGGCCGCCGCCGTCGAAGCTCACTTTCCCCAGCATCCCGATGCCGAGATCCTCCTGAGCTTCCCGGGCCTGGGCGTGCAGCTCGGCGCACGAGTCCTGGCCGAGGTCGGCGACGACCGCAGCCGATTCGCCGACGCCCGCGCCCTCAAGGCGTATGCGGGTTCCGCGCCGATCACCCGCGCCTCCGGCAAAAAACGCTACGTCGGACGCCGATTCGTCAAGAACAACCGCCTCAACGCGGCCGGCTACCTATGGGCCTTCGCCGCACTCAACGCCTCACCTGGAGCCAACGCCCACTACCGGCACCGCCGCGACACAGGCGACTGGCACGCCCAGGCCCAGAGACACCTGTTCAACCGATTGCTCGGACAGCTCTATTACTGCCTACACACCCGACAGCACTTCGACGAGCACGCGGCCTTCGCCCCACCGCCAGCCACCCTCACCCTGGCCGCTTGACTTCCTAGCCACGTGAGATGTCTTGTTCAGCCGTTCCTGCGGGTTGTTCGACCACACCTGCCGCCAGACCTCCCTGGGGTAGGCGGCGAAGGCGAGCAGGTCCTCGCGGGCGTGCTCGAGGTGCTCGGCGGCCTTGGGGAACTTCTCGTCGAGCGCTGAGATCACGCTGGCCATCTGGGCGCGCACGGCCTGCTCGTCGGGCTGCTCGAAGACGGTGCGCAGCAGCGTCGCCACCCACGGTTGGGCGCTCTTCGGCACCTGGTTCATCAAGTTCCTTGCATAATGGGTGCGACAGCGCTGCCACGCCGCGCCGGGCAGTACCGCGCCGATCGCGTCGATCAGGCCGCCGTGGGCATCCGAGGTCACCAGCTGCACCCCGGACAGGCCGCGGGCGACCAGGGAGCGCAGGAACGCCACCCAGCCCGAGCCGTTCTCGCTGCTGGTGACATCGACCCCGAGGATCTCGCGGTGCCCCTCGGCGTTCACCCCGACCGCGACCAGACACGCGACGTTCAGTACACGCCCGCCCTCGCGCACCTTCTGCATCAGCGCGTCCACCCACACGAACGTGTAGGGCGAACCGTCGAGCGGACGGTTGCGAAACTCCGCCACCCGCGCATCAAGCGTCTTGGCCATCTCGCTCACCTGCGACTTCGATAGCTGCGTCACCCCCAGGCTCTGCGCGAGCCTCTCCACCCGCCGCGTCGAGACGCCCAGCAGGTAGCAGGTCGCCACCACGCTAATCAGCGCCTGCTCGGCGCGGGAACGGCGCTCGAGCAGCCACTCCGGGAAGTACGAGCCGGCCCGCAGCTTCGGGATCGCCAGCTCCACCGTGCCGGCCCGCGTGTCCCACGCCCGCGCCCGGTAGCCGTTACGCGAGTTGGTACGCCCCTCGCTGACCTGCCCGTACTCCGCACCACACAGCGCATCGGCCTCCGCGCCCATCATCTGCTGGGCGAAAAACGCCACCATCGCCCGGAGCATGTCGGGACTCGCCGAGGCGAGGTTCTCCTCCAGCGCGGCGGCGAACGGCAGACTGTCTCCAGCGGTCATCGTGCTGATCTCCTTCAAGAGCTTGGTCGTTCTCGAAGAATCAGCCGGTGGCCGCCTCGCATGCGGGCACCACGCCCGCCATACGAGACAGCATCACTCCATCGGGAAGATCAGCCGTACACCACATCCCAGGACGTGACCGCCGCTTGACTTCACCGCAGACCTTGATGATCTCTGCTACTGAAGCCGGCGTCGAGCCGACGTTGTAGGTCTGGGACTCTCCAGGGTGATCGGAATCGAGCGCCAAGGTTAGTGCATCGGCTACATCGGAGACACGTACGAAATCGCGCAGGGCCGAGCCGTCTCCGTTGACTTGGAGCCGCTGTTCCTGGCCAGCCGCGACCGCTAGAGCTTTGGGGATGATTCGGGATAGATCGTCGTCGCCGCGACCATGAACTGCACCTGCGACGTTGAACAGCCGCAGGATAGTTACCGATGAACCGGAGCCGCCCGGCGAAGCGGCACGAAGGAACTCTTCGGCCCGGAGCTTCGACTGCGCGTATGGGTTCATGGGTTTGATGGCGCTTGCTTCGGCGAACGGTTGGGGGCCGCAGTGTCGTACACACCTCCGGTGAGGCAAACACGAACCGCAATGGTCGACCGGAGTGCTTCATCTCGAGTTCAGCAGCCCGGAACAGCGCAGCAGTTCCCTCGACGTTTACAGCGAGGTACTCGCTCTCGCGTTCGAAAGACTCTCGGACTCGCGTAAGCGCGCCCAGGTGGACGACTCCGACCGACCCGCGGAGCGCGCGGCTCAGCGGTTTTTCATCGAGAAGCGAACCGTGTACCACGTCGGTGACGGGAACATGCGAGGGTACGTCGCGAGTTGGTCGGGTGGTAAGGGCTATGGCGTCGTGACCATCTTGCGCCAGGTGGTGAACGAGTGCAGTGCCGATGAAACCGAATGCTCTGGTGACCAGAATGCGCATGGTCACCAGCTAAGCAGAGCGTCACGGTGGAGCCAAGCAAGGTGTAGGCATGCGGTGGATCGAAGTAGCTCGACCGGAGCGGCGCCAGCCTGGCCTGGACCAATTGCACCTGCACTCCGCGGGCTTGCTCCCGCAACGACGGCCAGCGTATGCGTCGGGCGATGACGGCGTTCATGGTCGCTGGCTGGTAGTCCTGCTGCCGACGGCCTCGGCCAGATCTGGGCGTTCGCGACACCAGGATCCCGCGAGCAGACCCCAGCTCATGCCACGCTGAGGGCGCTGGCCGGCACGCCGTCAAGTTGCAACGTCAACGTGCAACTTCAGAATCCTCGACAGCCACGCGCAGCCTGAGATGATTCTGAGACTGTACTCGAACACTGACAGAAAGGGAGTCTTCGGTGTTCAACTATGGCGGGATTGGCAGGGCGAGGTGGACTGAGCCATGACTACGCGGGACTTTGGCGAAGCCGGTCATAAACTTTTGCGTCAGCCTGTCCGTGTCGGATTGATTGGCTGCGGCCAGTGGGGGGTGAATGTGGCGAACGCTGCCGCGCGCTGCCCCGTGCTGGACCTATGCGCAGTGGCAGACGCAGATATGTCGAGATCTACATCGCTGGCTGCTGATCTCGGGAATGTGCCGCAAGTTGTCTCCTCTGCCGACTTGATCGCCGATGAAGACGTGCACGCCGTCCTCATCGTCACCGACGCCGTCACCCATTACGCAATGGCTATGGATGCTCTAGATGCCGGGAAGCATGTCTTCGTCGAGAAGCCCCTGGCTCTGACGAGCACTGATTGTGTCAGATTGGCGCTGCGAGCTCACAGCGCCGGCCGAGCGCTCATGGTCGGCCATACCTTCATGTACTCAGATTATGTCGAATCTGTGGATCGAGCTCTCGCCAGCGACGAGTTGGGACGGGTGCGATACATGCACCTCCAGCGATTGGCTTACGGTAGGTTCCGGTCCGATGTCAACGTAACTTGGAACCTTGGGCCGCATGATGTTTCCATCTTGAACCATTGGGCTGGGGAATTGCCCGAGGCTGTCCGCTGCGTGGAGTACGCCTTCGCCCGCCCAGATCTTGCTGATGTGGCTCAGATTACGCTAGATTTCGGATCTTTCCTTGGTCATATCCAACTCAGCTGCGTTGATCCGCAGAAGGTGCGACGCGCCACAGTAGCCGGCACCAAGGCGGGCATTGTGTATGACGATGTCGAAGGGACTGTAGCGCTGTGCGAGAACGGTACCTCCTCGACGCGCACTCTGCGGAACGCTGCTGATAATCGGCCACTGGATGTGGAGATTGCTCACTTCGCGGAGTGTGTGATGACGGGCATGACGCCCAAGACCGACGGCATGCATGCTGCTGGCGTTGTCGCAGTTCTGGAAGCGGCTGCGATTTCAGCTGCAAATGGTGGAGCTTGGATTCGCCCCAATATGCCGACGTCTGACCCGTGGGCTGTCCAGCATCAGCCAGAGCACGCCGCGGAGGCCGTGACCGACCTGTGTAGCACGAGCAGCCCGGAGAGCAGGCGATGATCCCAGACTTGACTGTTTCCAACAAGCTCGCAAGCCGAGACCTTGATCCGCGTCTCATTGCCTCTTTGCGCGACGGATTCGGCGCAGTGCCGGCAATCGAAGGGGCCCTGCTCATGGGCTCACGGGCCCGCGGCATTGCTCATGCCCGCAGTAACGCTGACGTGCAGATTGTCGTTCAAGGGCTGACCGCCGAAACGGTCTCGGCGATCATCGGGGCTTGCTCCGAGATCCAAAGCCGTCACGGCTTCCCGGTGAGTGTCAACGTTCACACCCTTGCCGACTCGGCGCCGTCGCTGAGCAGGCACGGGCTCTTCATGCACAAGAATCGGGCAGAGCTATTTGTCTACCAGGCGAAGTACACCGGAGTCCCGCTCTTCGGCCGCAACAGCTATAGTGAGTTTCCCGATCCCTCACCGTCGCGCACGCGCATCGAGGCCATCCGGGTCATTGCCTCGTTCTGCTATTTCTTGCGCAAATACATCTTCGATGCCTCCATGGCCGCGCATGGGACTGCCGAGTTCGTGCGAACGCCGCTTATCAGCCTTGAGTACGTTGCCGTGTTTTACGGGTATATCTCTATGGGCTATCGCGACGGCTTAGACTTTCTGATTCAGGCGGGCAAGTTGACCGACCATGAGATCGATCTGCTGCACGAATGCGCGCGCCGCAAATCCGCTTCTGAATACGACGACCTCGGTGTCGACTTCGCCCTCCGCGTGGCAGCCTTCATGGATTCGCTCCATCTCCGACTGATCTCCGACTATCGACGGCTTGCTGTCTCGGATGTCCGTTGGGACGGCAAGGCAACCACGGTCCGCTGGGGTATGGAGTATCCGCAGGCCGCGGCGATGACCATCATGAGAAGGGGCGACGAGGTACTGCTGCTGCGACGGCCTGCAGACGACTACCTGTATCCGGGCCTCTGGACTGTGGCGGGTGGATACCTGGCCGCTGGGGAGAGTCCGACTGCTGGCGCCCGGCGCGAGGTCCTGGAGGAGACCGGCATCAGCCTCGAGCCGTTCGCTCTGTTCGAGTGTGAGCCCTTGATCAGCGACAGGCTTGCCGCGTTCGTCTTCGAAGTTGCTCTCCCGGAAACAGCTACCCCCCGCCTGAGCGAGCACGAGAACTATCGCTTCGCCCACATCCGTGACATCCCCTCACTGCCCCTCACCGTCGAGGCAAGAATGATCTTCGAACGCTACCTCAACCTGCCGACGGCCGCTGTCGCCGAGCGTGACTGATAGGATACCCGGCTATGGATGCCATTGAATTCGACCACCATGCCGTTGAGGCATCGGTCCGGTCGCTGTGGGAGGAGCAGGACATTTATCGGTTCGACCGCCAGGCGGTCGGCCCGGTATTCAGCGTCGATACACCTCCGCCCTACGTATCGGCATCCCACCTCCACGTCGGTCACGCGATGAGCTACGCACAGCCCGATTTCGTCGTTCGGTACCGCCGGATGCGTGGTGATCGCATCTTCTACCCGATGGGCTTCGACGACAACGGCCTGCCCACAGAGCGGTACGTCGAGAAGGCCTACAACGTCAAGGCCGTCGACATGCCGCGCGCAGAGTTCGTGGCGCTGTGCTTGGACGAGACGCGCAAGACCGCCGGACGCTACGAAGACCTCTGGCGCCGCGTCGGCCTCTCCGTAGACTGGTCCTTGCTGTACTCGACGATCGATGAGCGCTGCCAGCGCACCGCTCAGTCAAGCTTCATCAAACTTCACCAGGCCGGACACATGCGGCGCGTGGAAGACCCGATCATCTGGTGCACTGAGTGCCGCACTGCGCTTGCCCAGGCAGATGTCGAGGATCTGGACCGCACCAGCAAGATCCATAAGGTGGCGTTCACTGCCACCGGCAGCGGCGACCAGATCGTGATCGCGACTACGCGCCCTGAATTGCTGCCTGCGTGCGTGGCGCTCTACTTCCATCCGAAAGATGAACGATACCAGCACCTGCTCGGCACCACTGCCACCGTTCCGGTGTTCGACTACCAGGTGCCGATCAAGACCGACGAAACCGTCGACCCCGAGTTCGGCACGGGTCTAATGATGGTTTGCACGTTCGGCGATGGCGAAGACGCCATCAAGTGGCGGCAAGACAGTCTTGATCTCCGCCTCGTTGTCACCTCCGACGGGCGGCTCAACGAGCTCGCCGGCGAGTTTGCCGGCCTGCAATTGTCGCAGGCACGGTCTGCGATCGCTGCTCGGCTCGGCGAGGTCGGCAGCTTGTTGGAGAGCACCCCGATCAAACAGACCGTCGGTGTGCACGAACGGTGCCTCACCCCGGTGGAGTTTCAGATCCGGCCCCAGTGGTTCATCGGTGTGCGCGAGCACCGCGAGGCCCTGCTGGCCCGGGCCAAGGAGCTGCACTGGATCCCCAGCCACATGCAGCGACGGCTGGAAGACTGGATCGAAGGACTGAAATGGGACTGGAACATCAGTCGCCAGCGCCATTTCGGAACGCCCTTCCCCGTGTGGTTCTGCGAGGACTGTGGCAGGGCTGTGCTCGCCGATCTCGAGACCCTGCCCATCGATCCGCTGGCCACCGATCCGCCCGTTGAGCGTTGCCCGGAGTGCGCGGGCAGCTTGGTTGCGGATCCGGACGTCATGGATACCTGGATGACGTCCTCCCTCTCGCCGCAGATCAACGATGGCTGGGCCGAAAACGGCTTGGAATCCAACCCTCTGCTGGCGCCCATGAGCCTACGTGTCCAGGCTTTCGAGATCATCCGGACCTGGCTCTTCTACACTCTCGTCCAGTCGCACTTTCACTTCGACCGGTTGCCCTGGAACACTGTGATGATCTCCGGGTGGGGTCTCAACGAGCAGGGCAAGAAGATCGCGAAGCGCGACTTGGAACAGTCGACCACCGCCGACGGGTTTAACCGGTACGTGCCCGACCATATGATCGATCGCTATGGCGCCGATGCGCTGCGGCTGTGGGCGACTAAGGCGCGCATCGGGTCCGACCTTCGGTACAACGAGAAGGACGTCCGTACCGGCCGGAAGCTTCCGGTCAAGCTGTGGAACGTCGCCCGATTCATGACCATGAACGGCTTCGACGGTGGGCACCAGCAAGAAATCGAGCCCGGATCGTCTGTGACGGCCGTTGATAAGTGGATGTTGTCACACCTCGCCGAGGCCCTTGACGAGGTTACGGCGGCTATGGACGACTACGATTACATGACTGGCTACCAGGCCGCGTCGCGGTTCTTCTGGTCGATCTACTGCGACCGCTACATCGAAATGATCAAGGACAGGTTCCTCGACCCCGGCTCGTACCCGGACGAGGAGCGGCACAGCGCGCTTTACGCCATGGACGTTTCTTTCCGGGCCATTCTCGGCATGTTCGCTCCGTTCGCTCCGTTCGTGACGGAGCACCTGTACCAGAAGCACTTCCGGGCACGAGAGCAGATCGTCAGCCTTCATCTCACTTCCTGGCCCACCCCTGCGGGCGAGTGGAGGAGCGACCGCACGATGATCACCCACATGTCCACCGTGCTGGATCAGGTGCGTGCGCTTCGAAGCCAACTCCAGCTCGGCAACAACACCAGGCTAGCCACGCTCATTCTTAACAGCAGTGATGAGCAGAGCCGCTCGCTGGCGACGGCGATGGCCGCTCACCTGCGTGCCGCCGCTCGCGCCGAACAAGTCGTCTTCGGCGCCGCGGCTCACGAAAGCGGCGTGCCCGGCATCGCGATCGATATCGTCGCGTGACCGCGGGGGCCGGCCACGCGGTGGCCGGCCCCTGTTCGATGTCCTATCCGAGCCAGCAGCTTGGAGACGCCATGCCCTCTCGCCCCATCAGCTTTTCCCCCGGCCCGTCCATGCTTCCTGACGAGGTACTGGCGAAGTATGTAGCGCAGGTCACTTCGTACAGAGATTTCGGCCTCGGCATTCTTGAATTGGGTCACCGGACGCGGCAATTCGAAGATCTCTTTGATGACACAATCGACCTGCTCCGAACCTTGCTCCATCTACCGGATGCGTACGAGCTCCTTATAATCCACGGTGGTGCACGATTCCAGTTCTCGATGTTGCCGGCGAATCATCTTTCCCCAGAGCGCACGGCCGACTATCTCGAATCTGGGCATTTTGCCAGAGCCGCAGCGGTAGAGGCAGCGGCATACGGCGGTGTGCATGTTGCCGCCAGTAGTAGCCGTAGCAGTTTTCTCTCCATTCCTGAGGTTAATGCAACGCGTTACTCCAAGGACCCGGCGTACGTCCACTACACGTCAAATAACACGGAAATGGGCACTCAGTATGAGCGCCCGCCACAGCCTCCAGAATCAACCTGGCTGGCATGTGACGCCTCAAGTGACTTGCTTACCCGCCCCTTCGATATCGCGCAGCATGGGTGTATCTACGCCACGTCTCATAAGAACCTGGGGACCGCAGGTCTCGCACTGGTCATTATGCGCCGAGATCTACTTACGCCAGTGAGGCCAATTGCTCCGTTCATGAGCTACGCAACTCACGCGGCCGCCAAATCGAGGTTCAACACGCCGCCCGTGAGTACGATCCTCGTCCTTAGGCTCATGGCCGAGTGGACTGCCGCTAACGGCGGAGTGGAACGCATGGCGTCCCTCGCGGAGGCGAAGTCCAAGCTCCTCTACGAGGCCCTCGATCACAGCGAGTTCTATCAGGCGCTTGTCCACTCGCGCCACCGGTCTAAAGTAAATGTCACTTTCAAGGCGCCGACGGCTGATCTTGAAGAGAGATTTCAGCGAGAGGCTGAGGAAGTCGGGCTTGTTGGGCTCTGGGGTTACCGTAAGGTCGGGCATCTGCGTGCGTCACTGTTCAATGCCGTCCCGCTTGAAGGCGTCGAGCGCCTCGTGGATTTCATGGCCTCTTTTGCTCGCCGCAGCAAGTAAGGATGAGCTGTTATTAGCGGAATTGAGGGGCGATTTACATTGGACGTCGTTTTGACTAATGCTTCACCCATTATGCTCGGTCCGCCGTCGCCTCCGGCGGCGCCCCATCTCGGCACGCTGTACACCCTGAGCCTCCTCGATGCTGCAAAGCGGATGTCTGCATACCTCGGGAGGCCAGCCTTGGTCCCAGAAGCCTGGAACCTGTCAAGCAGACGTATCGAGTCTCAATTTGCTGATGAGGGCGAGGAGTACTTCAACTATTGTGCTGGCGCGGTGGCACAGGCACGGTCGATCCTGGCGAAGTTCGGCATCGATCTGGACCAAGATGTGCCTGTACGGGACGATGTGCACGAGAGTCGAGTTGAACTTCAAAGCGCTGTAGTAGAACTATGTGAGCGTGGTGAAATCGCTGAGCGTCGTGTTGAGGAAAAATGGTGTTTTCCCTGTCAGCTCGCTCTTCCAGCCACTTCGGCGACAACTGTGTGCTTCCAGTGTGGCAAGGACCTCCAACTGCGGCAAACAACGGACTGGTTCCTACGGCTCGATACGTTTCAGATCTTTGAACGCGCGATCGCAGTCCGATGGAATCCGCCCTATGCGCTTCGACGCTTTCAAAACCTAAAGGACATCAACCCCTGGTATCGAGTCCAGCACGGCAACCGCCGTCTAGGAGTGCCGTCGCCTCTGAGCTGTGGCCAGATTCTCGATCCACGTCTCGTGGCGGCACTGTACCCGACGGTCCTCCGGGGCCGCGGCTTCACTGGTCCCATTACGCTCTTCGCTGGGATGGATATCCAACGCAAGTGGCTCGTTCTCACGCTCGGCGCCAACAGATCAGACGCGCTCCCTGTGGGTATCGTGAATCACGGCGTCCTACTCGACGCCAGCGGAAGGAAGCTGTCGAGATATACAGGAGCCTCTATCGCAGATTCTTCCGAAACAAGTGAGTTCACAAACGTACGCGCAGCACTTCTATCTTGCACTCTGGGTAAGGATATCGTGGCTGCTAGGATTCCGATCGCTGCTGCTTCGCGGCTGCGAGAGAAGGCAGTCAACTGCCTGAAGTATCTGAGGCTTCAGCCAACGGTGCCGGATTCCGCCGGCGTCGACGTGGACTCGGGAATGAGGGAAGCGCTTGGTCGAGTTGATCAAGCTCTGATAGCCGGAGACGTTACTGCTGCTCTCGCGTATTTTCGCAAAGCTGTCGTTAAAACGCTGTCCAATGACCTTATCCCGCAGGTGCGCAAACAGGGCCTCCGTCGTTGTGAGCAGACCCAGAAGCGCCTTGAAATCCTGTTCACGATCTTCTTCGGCCCGGAGCCGCGCCTGCACGGGTAATGACAGGCTCCGGGCACCCGGGCGAGCAGGCCCTACGCATGCTCGGCTGGGCATCGTCACACTTCGAGGTGCGCGGCAGCGCGTGCAAATGGTGTCCAGCGTGGGTGCGGTCAGCGGCATCGACCATTGATACGTGTCGGCACTGGGACTCGTGTCTAATGCCGATGCTGGAAGCAAGTACCGACTGCACCTCAGTGAGCACCAGGACCTCACGGGCTCCTTGATTTCGACATTATTGCGCAGTCATCGAGTTCTGTTTCGCTGCAAGCATCTGTGGCGTACTCTGAAGGGTACTCAGGATCATTCGAGCGGCATCGCATAAGGTCAGGGGCGCCACGGCGAGCCCGGCCTGGTGTCTGCTCAGAAGCCGATGTGGGGAACCAGGTGGCTCAGCAACCGCGGGAACTCGACCCGACCATCAGTGCGAGGGCGCTGTTCGGCTATCAGCTTCGCCAGCTGCGAACTGCGCGGGGCCTGTCCCTAAACGATCTCGGACTCCGTGCGCATCTCTCCGGGGCCGCGATTGGCACCTATGAGAAGGGCCGGTCACTTCCGCCCGATCAACGCACGGTCGAGTTACTGGACGAGGCGCTTACCGGGCACGGCCTACTGAGGGCAGTGTGGGCCTTCGCTCAACGACGCGCCGAGCATGCTGACAGTCATGCTGACAGTGTGCGAGTAGGTTCCGCAGTGGGCACGATGAATCTCGTGAGCCACTCTGATGATGATCCAGTGCGGGCGGCGGCTGCGCGCGCGGCGGATTTCGGCGCGTGGGCCGAGCGTGCCGGGCTCGGCCCGGTCACGATCGAGCTCCTGCAGCAGCACGTCAGATCGCTCGCCCACGACTGCCTGCGCCAGCCGCCGGCGGAGGCTGCCCTCAAGGCTGCATATCTGGCGGACCACGTCTATGGTCTGATTCGCGAGACCCACCGGCCCGGCCATGCAAAGCAGCTCTACAGCATTGCATCGCAGATCAGCGGGATCCTTGCGTGGCTATCGGGGGACCTGGGACAGCTGGATGCCGCAGTCTTACAGGCACGTACGGCATGGGCGTGTGCCGAACTCGCAGAGGATCCGGCGACATCCGCGTGGGCGTGCGTCGTGTCATCCAAGACAGCGTTGTGGCGTGGCGACCTCGTTGGGGCAGCCGACTTCGCCCGCCGCGGTGCCGGTATCCGAGCGCCGGGCACCGCGGCGGTCATGCTCGCCTGTCAGCAGGCAGACGCGCTCTCTCGTTTGGGTGCGACGGACGAGACGCGCAGTGCACTACGAGACGCTCTCGACGCAGCCGACCGGCCGCGCAGCACCGACGCGGTTGGCGGACTACTCGAATGCGGGCCCGTGCGACGGCTCAACTACTTCTCCTCCGCGCTACTGGAGATCGGAGAGCCAGAGGAGGCTCTGGCCGAAGCCGAGGCTGCACTGGAACTGTGCGGGGGAGAACAGCACATCGGGTTCGGGACGATCGCGCAGATCCACATCACAAGGGGTATGGCGCTCACGAGGGCCGGTCGGGTCGACGCCGCCGCCGCGGCTCTCCGGCCAGTGCTTGATCTCCCAACCACGCGCAGACTCGCGACTCTGACGAATCGTCTCGCGGAGTTGCCCGCATCGCTCGTCGGCCGACGTCTTCAGGGACGCGAGGCGCAACCACTCGCCGATGAGATCATTGAATTCTGCAGCCGGCCCGCGGCCGCGCCAGCGCTGCCAGCCATTGCATCCGAGGAGGAAGTGCCCTGATGAGCGACACCTCAAGCTACAGCGCGCCGACGACTGCTGACCATTGGTGGTGGCGTGAGGGTTGGGGGCCGGGCACGCGCTTCTTGACCTGGCACCTGACGTTCCAGCAGGACGAGGTACTTCACGCGCACGCTGCGGCTTACCGCGACCTGCTCGGCGGGTTCGCTCAGCTGGACTTGGTCGCCGATCATGGACTGCACATGACGATGCAGGGCGTCGGGCTGGCGACGGATATCGACGCGGCCCAGTTGGCAGCGTTGATCGACGCCGCGCGGAAACGGCTGGCACGCGTGCGTCCGTTCGAACTGCATCTTGATAAGCCTGCATTCACCCCCGAGGCGATTCGCTGGGACCCCGAGCCGGTTTCTCCGGTGACCGAGGTACGCAGGGCTGTGAGGGCGGCGATTTCTGAGGTCCTGGGCAGCGTTCCCGAGGCCGAGGACGGCTTCGTCCCGCATGTCACGATCGCCTATGGCAACCGTGTGGCGCCGGCGGGCCCCATCATCGCCGCGATCGAGGAATCGAAGGTGCCCCCAGTCACCGTAGCCGTCAATCGGGCGGACCTAATTGTGCTTGGTCGAGACCGGCGCGAATACGAGTGGGAGTACGCGGCGAAGGTGGAGCTTGGAGGCTGATTCCAAGCCCCGAGTGAGCCCGTCCATACCACCGGTCAAGCGCCGAGGCTGCGCGGACAGTGGGAAGGAACGGCCCTCTCCGGGCTGGAAGTAGCGGGCGCCCTTGGCGCGGTGTGTCCGATGCGTACAGCGGAAGCTGTCAGCATCCAAGGGGTAGCGCAGCGTATGCGGATGCGGGTGTTGTAGAGGCACACAGTTGCCCACACCCAAAGGAGCCGAACGCATGCGCAACGCCGCTATTCGGCCCCCCGCGAGCGCAGCGCCGTGGCCGATGTGGCAGGTCGAGCGCCTCAGCGCCGGCTTAGAGCGATGCGCTCGATCCGAGCGCGTCGAGGGCTTGTCGCCAGGGGAACTCCTGCGGTCGGCCTTGGCCGGTATGCGGGACGTGAGGGGTGAATCCGTCCTCGCCGAGCAGGACACGCACTCCAATGGTCCGCAACTGCGCGACGCCGCGTTCGAACGCGGGATGCGAGGCCTGACACACGTTGAGGTAAGGCATCGCGACGATGGGCCGGAGCGGGAGGTCTCGAGCGGCGTCGTGGATGCGGCGGCCAGCGGCTTCGGCGATCAGGCCAAGTGCCAGGTTGTCCTGGTGCCCGTCGGCCCACTTAGTGGTCGTGTTCAACGTCATCGGCGCGATCAAGAACGCGTCAGCGTCGGGCAGGACGTCGGAGGCGCCGGGCTTCTTGTATGTCGAGCGCACCGGGTGACCGGTGAGTTCGGGCAGGTCGTCGTCGAGCAACGCAGCCGCAGTCGGGGTAAGGATAAGACACGTGTCATAGCCCCGATCCTGCGCGTGGGTGATGGCGCTGCGGATGTGGCGAACCGGCGGTGCTGCGCACCCGATCAGGTAGAGAACGGGCTGGAGGTTCGCGCTCGATTCTGCCCGGTCATCGGTGTCCGCCATCATGCCGAGACAGTATCAAGCTTCGATGTCAACGCTGCGAGCGCGGAATTTCAACTGATTCGCCCGCGGTCCTGGGAAAGTCGCGCGCGAGTTGGATCGCTTCGCGGATCGCGACCGCACGGGCAGGAATCGGACGCTGGCGCAGCTCTGCGGTCGCCCGGAGTCACGTATCAGCCTACGAATTTGTGTGATTGCAGGTCAGGTGCGCCTGTGTCCGATCGATGTCCTAATACTGCCCGGTCGATGCCCTGGACCCGCGCGTGCTCGTGGCCTGAAATGGAGTGTGCTGGTTCTCGAGCCTTTACTACCGAGTCGCTTCATATCGCCCGTTCAGGAAATCGTTGGAGGGGAGCTTCGCGATGAGTGGACCGATGATGCGAACACACCGCCGTGCCTCGGTGCGCGACCGAGAGATCGCCGGTTGCGTGCAGTTGAGGCCGTGTACGAGCTTGATCGGGTTCAGTTCTCCTGCCGATGCCGTGCCGATGAGGCGGGCGCACCACGGTGTGGGTGCGCTGCTGGCGTCGGAGTTGACTGCCAACGGCTGCATGCGCCGTGCGGGCCGAGTCCACGCGCGCGTGAGGATCAGCGAATCCTCCATGACCCAGTGCGTCTCCACAACGGGTGCTTGGTCCGAGGGGCGGAGTGTGTCGGCGTCCGCCGAGGCTGAGAAGGGCCGCGGGCCAACCATCGTCCGAGCCCTGGCTGAGTCCCTCCTGCTCACGTCAGTACGGCGCGGCCGTGGAAGCTGCCAGACCGTTGTGTGCCGAGCCAGCCGAATCGATTATGTTTTCCTTCCGCAAGGGAGTCGGTGAATGGCGGCCAGACTCAAGCCTTTGACGCCGGAACTCACGGCCATACACACGTTCGGCGCTGAACTTCGTCGGCTTCGGATACGCGCTGGCATGTCGCAACCGCAGCTCGCCTCAGCCCTGTATACGTCCAAGTCCACCGTCAGCCGCGCGGAAACAGGTGTGCGGCTGCTAGCGCGTGATCTCGCCGAAGCTTGCGACACCTTGATGCAGGCTGATGGCCTGCTCATCTCGGTTTGGGATACCGCCGCACGCACTGACACGAATGGCGGATCTTCCGCTCCAAGTAGTTCTGTTCCCGCGGCTCGGGCTCAGGGAGGCACGCTCGCACGCGAGGCCGGTTCGCACCAGCATGTCGCGCCCCACAAGCGCGCCCAGGTTCCGCTCCCCACGGGACACTGGCGTACTGAGTCGCGGACCTACCCATTCTCTCGGCTTCGGTACTTCGTCACCCGCAACGACGGGATTGAGCGCGTTGCCCTGCCGCTTGATCGTCCAGGACTGTCGGGACGATCGAGTGCGGGCGCCAGCCCGCCCTCAATCCCTCTAATCGGGCCTAGGGCGCGAGGTAGTTCAGGGTTGTCGGCGAGCTGGCGGCGGCGCCTTTTTCGGGAATCGATCTCAGTACACGGCGATGTTCACGGCGCGGACTCAGACGGGGCCGATTCGGTTGCGTGCCGCGCCAACGTGTCGCGATCTCCGCCGTGCGCCGACCCTGGTCGGCCATCAGAGTCCGGGGCGCTGCGGACGTCTGACCGTGCTCCTTCACATCGAATCCACCTATCTGTCTTGCCTATCCAGTCCCCGGGAATTGACCATGGTTGAGAACCTCCGAGGCGCCAGTCGGCGCCGGGCGATCGGGGTCTCGAGATGAGCGGAGCGTTACACACCGCTGCCGGTATCGCGAGCCTGTCCACCGACGCGGCACGGTTTGCGGCGACGCCCGAGGGGGCGCGGCAGGCCGGGGAGTTCGTGGCGCGGGCGGTTACTGACGCGCGACTGCCGTGGGCGGCGGATCGAGCGGCACTCGCGGTCTATCTCCAGGCTTTGTGGCTGATCCGCCACGGCCACCAGGATGGCCCGATCCTCGTGCTGGCTTCGTACACGCCCGCGGATCGGTCCCTGGTGGTGAACGTGGGAGACGTCGACCGGATGCTCCCCGATGTGGGCGCGAGCGATCCGGGACTTGCCGGGCACGAGCCACTGCTGGCCGCACTTGTCGAGCACGTCGGGTTGTTTGAGGCTGTGGTGACCGAGTCCGGGCGGGTGCTTGCCGCGAGGTTCCGTGTGCGCGGGCCGTTTGTGGTGCGTACGGGCTGGGTAATGCCGCCGTACGACGTCGCCCGCCATCACTACCAGGATTTCGACGGCTCGGTTGAGGCGCGGGCGGGGGCGCAGGCCGCGGTGGCGGCGATCGGCACCGTGCGCGAGGGCTACACGCTAACCGGGGTGCACCTTCAGGGGCCCGAGGATGAGGATTCGGCCTGGGCCAGGGTCGAGCGCCACGGGTCGCCGGCGCCGGCGGGTGCTCTCGAGCTGTCGTTCGAGGAGGTCGCCGAGTTGACGCGGGCGGCGCTGCGGGCGTGCTCGTTCGACTGGGCATCCAGGCAGGAGGCGCCGCCGTGTGACCTGGTGGGTCTGTTTCGAGCCGCGCAGCCCTCGCTGCGGCTGAGCGCGTCTGGGCTGCGGCAGTTCGCGCAGTCGGTCATCGCCGCGAAGACCCCGGCGGGCCCGGTGATCCGCGACCCGCTTCTGGCGCTGGTCGCTGTGGCTCACAGCGATCCCGACCTACCGATCTTCGGCCTGCAGCGCCAGTTGAGCGCGGCATGGGGGGCGCATGAGAACGAGATCGCCGGTGAGCTGGCGCGGCGTAGGACGCTAGCCGATCTGGATGAGATCGCCGCGGACCCGTTGCGGAACCTGGCTCTCTCGGGCTGCTACCACCTGGTCGCGCGCGATCCGCGCACTGGCCGGCTTCGGGTCGCGCGCGAGATCAGCGCCCTGGGTATCGCTGGCGCGGTCATCGCCGAGTGCCTGCTTGCCGGACTGCTCACCATCCAGCCTGACGGCTGCCTGTCGGTGACGGCCACCGACACCGCTGCGGTGCGTGTCTCACTCGTGGCACGCGAGTTGGTCGCGACGGTGGAGGCGGAAAAGCCGCTGCCGATCGAGACCTGGCTGGCCTACGTGGCGACGAAGGGCCCTGACGACGTCGAGCAGGCGCTGCTGGAGGCGGAGGTCCTCGTGCGTGCCGAGCGTAGCGGGCGCCGGTTGTTCGGCCGGGCGGAGGGGGATGCAGTACCGGCGGATGCGGGGCTGGTGGATCGCATCGTCATCCGGGCCACCTTCCCCTCCCGCGTGCCGGAGGCGAGCCGGGCGGTGGCCGCGGTGCTGCATGCGCTGGTGCGCGCGACCGGCCAGCACGAGGCCGACAAGACCACCTGGTGGATGGCGGAGGAGGCCGACGTCGTCGCCGCCCTGCTTGATCAGTCCGGGCCGGATGTGGCCAGGTTAATCGAGTCCGTCACCGCCGCGGTGACCACCACCGTCGCCGCCGGGCGACGGTGACCCTACATCCCCTCTCATCATAAGGAATCGTGAATGACGCAGACGACGGAGACACCGGGGGCCCGCCGCGGCGGGCCCGGTGCCTCACCCGGAACGGTCGAGGCCACCTTGGCCAAGGGCAAGCTCGGAACGTGGATGGTCGCGTTCTTCATGGTCGCGGCCCTGGGCCCGCTGCTGGTGAACGCCGGCACGATGCCGCTCGCGTACGCGGCGACCGGCATCACCGCGGTGCCTGGCGCGTGCGTGCTGGTCGCGCTCGTGCTGAGCGTGTTCATCGTCGGGTATCTCGCGATGTCACGGTACGTGGAGAACCCGGGCGCGTTCTACGCCATGATCGGGCGGGGTCTGGGCCGTCCGGCCGGGGTCATGGCGGGATGGCTGGCGCTGCTGGCCTACGGCGCCTTGCAGTTGAGCTTGTTCGGGTTCATCGGTCCACAGTTGGCCGGGTTCTTGCACGACAACTTCGGCTGGAACGCGAGCTGGTGGGCGTGCGCCTTGGCGGTCTGGGCGCTCGTGGGCATCCTGGGCCTGGCGGAGGTGAACGTCAGCGCGACGTTCCTCGGCATCCTGTCCATGGCGGAGATCGTGATCGGGTTCGTGCTCGATGCCGCGGGCCTGGTCCATCCGGCCGCGGGCGGTTTCCACCTCGGGCCGTTCAATCCAGGGCGGATCTCCTGGGCCGGGGTCGGTCCGATTGGGGCGATTCTGACGCTGTGCTTCGTCGGGATCGAGCAGGGGCCGGTGTACGGGCCTGAGGCGCGCGAGGCGAAGCGCACGGTGCTGCGCGCCACGATCGTCTCGCTGGTCGGTGCGGCTCTGATCTATGTGTGCGCGGCGTGGGCGATGGACGTGCATTACGGGCCGTCGGTGGCGCAGGCCGCCGGAACGCTCGGGCCCGAGGTGTACTTCGGCATGGGCCACGGGTTTGCGGCCTCTACCGGGCACACGCTGCTGTTGACCGGCGTGATCGCGGCGATGCTCGCCTACCACAACACGGAGACGCGCTACATCTACTCCGCCGCCCGTGCCCGCATCCTCCCGTCTGTGCTTGGCCGGGTGGGGCGTTCCGGGGTACCGCGCGTGGCCTCTCTGCTTCAGTCGCTGCTTGGGCTGGGCGCGATCGGGGCGATCCAGCTGTTCCAGTGGAACCCGCAGAATCAGTGGTTCTACATAGCCTCGACGTTCGGCGGCTTCGTGATCATGGGGCTGTTCGCGGTCACGGCCGTCGCGGTCATCGTGTTCTTCCGGCGCGAGGGCAGCGGCGAGCACGTGGCCGTGCGTCTGTGGCTGCCGGTGCTCGCCGCGCTGTTGCTCGCGGGCATGGTCGGCGCGTGTGCGGTGAACCTGCCGCTGCTGTTCGGCATCGGAGCCGGGGATCCGACCATCGCGCGGCTGTACTGGCTGATCGGTGTGACCGCGGCCATTGCGCTGGCGTGGAGCGTGTTCCTGCGCTGGCGCGATCCCGACGCGTATGGAAGGCTTTCCGGCCCCGCCCAGAGCACCCTCCGCGGGCGTCCGGTGGGAGGCGGTGCCGCGTGAAGCGCATGGACACTACCGGCGGCGCGGACACCGCGATCATCTGGCCGCCGCGTTCGGCCGCGCCGGCGCTCGGGCAGACGATCGCAACCGCCTTCCACCTGCTGGCTGCCTCCGGGTACCTCGAGCCCGATCCGCACCTGCGCGCGCAGCGGTTTCCGGCGTACTTCGAGTGCGCCGTCCTCGACACGATCGACGAGGGCACCGCGTACGCGATCGGGATCGACGCCGTCGCGCTGTGGATGCCGGTCGCGGCCGAGGGCCTGCCCGAGGCCGAACTCGACGCGCGGCTGGTCGCAATCGATCCGGGTCTCGCCGAGCGCGACCTGATCTTCCACCGGATCCTGCACGGACGTCACCCGACCGGCCTCGGCGCGTATCACTGGCTGATGATCCTCGGGGTGCATCCGGACCTTCAGGGCCAGGGACTCGGCTCGAGCCTGCTCGACGCCCACCACGCCTACCTCGACCAGCAAGGCCTGCCCGCGTACCTCGAGGCGGCGAGCGAATCGGCCCGCCGGCTCTACCTGCGGCACGGCTACGCCGATGCGGCGGGCGGCCCGATCGAACTGCCCGACGGCGCGGTGATGTACCCGATGCTCCGAGAACCGCGAACGGACTGATCGACGAACCCGGCTGCAGGATGGCGGCTTGCAGGGCAAGGCCCTGTGCCGCGGATCGGCTGACACCGCCGTCCTGAGGCCCGAAGGCTCCCGGTCCGCGCCACGCCCGCCGCAGGGCGCGGGCCGGGTCTAGCCTCCCGGCGCCCGAGGACCGCCCGGGCGCCGGGAGCCCGATCCGCACTAGACCCCGCTGGGCAATCGCGCTCAAGCAGCGTCGGCCGCCTCGCCCACGTCGCATCCGTCGCATCCATGGAAAGGGATCAGGAGATGTTCTGCATGGCCGGACGAACCGCAGCGTCGCGAGCACGGCGCAGCCCGCTGGAAACGGGATCGGCGTGACCACGGTTCTGGCGATCGAGCAGGCGGCCACGGCCACGAAGGCGGTCGTGATCGGTGGGACCGGGCGGGTGCTGGCCCACTCCACGGTCAGGGTGACGACGCGCACGCTCGCGGACGGCGGGATGGAGCAGGATCCGGTGGAGATCTGGCACGGCGTCCGGGCGGCGGCGCGCAAGGCGATCGGCCAGGCCGGGCGGCGCATCGACGTGGTTGCGCTCGCCACCGGCGGCGGGTCAGTGCTCGCGTTCGACCCTGCCTCCGGGAAGCCGCTGAGTCCTGTGATCACCCGGCAGGACCGGCGCGCGGCCGGGATCTGCCAGGAACTCGCCTCTCACGCCGAGACCATCGCGGAGGCGACCGGGCTGCGCCTGAGCCCGCAGTCCACCGCGCCGAAGCTCACCTGGCTGCGGGAGAACCTCACCCGCGACGGGGTAGTCGCAGGCCTCGATGCGTGGTTGCTGCACCAGTTGACCGGCCAGTACGCCACGGATGCGGCCACCGCGTCCCGGTCGCTGCTGGTCGACCTCGACTCCGGTACCTGGGACCCGCGCCTGGCAGCCGTGTTCGGCCTGGGGCACGAGCCGATGGCTCGGATCGTCGCCAACGACGAGGTGGTGGGCGAGGCCGACGCGTTCGGGCCGAGGGTGCCGGTGGCCGGGGTGATCCTCGATGCGCCGGCCGCGCTGCTCGCCCAGCGCTGCTTGAACCCTGGAGCGGTCAACGTCACCTACGGCGCCGGCGCGTTGCTGCTCACGAACCTCGGAGCCAGGCCGACCCGCGGTGAACTGACGTGTTCGACCGCGTGGCGGATCAAGGGCGCGCGCACCTTCTGTCTCGACGGGCAGGTGGCCGCCGCGTCGTCGGCGCTGTCGTGGCTCGTGAAGGTCGGCGTGCTCGACCGGGTCGACGCGCTTGATGACTCGTGCGCGAAAAACCCAGGAGGGACAGTCTTCGTTCCGAGGTTCGACGAGGAGGGCGGGGCGCGGCTGGCGGGAGTGGACCTGTCCACGACGGGTGAGCAGATCGTTTCGGCCGTCGTCTACGGGATCGCCGCCGCGGTCGCCGACCTCTACGACCTCGCCGGGCTGAAGGAGGACGTGCTGCGCGTGGACGGCGGATTGACCAAGTCCGCGTGCATGCTTCAGGCGCAGGCGGATCTCCTGCAGATCCCGGTGGCTGCCTATCCCGGCGCGTACCCCACGGCCCAGGGCGCAGGCGTCCTCTCCCGGCTCGCCCTGGACCGCACGGCCACCCTCGAGCGCGAGACCCAGGCGGCACCGGCCCAGGCCAAGCCCGTGCGGCCGAAATGGTCGGCAGACCAGGCAACCGCGTACCGGGACCGATGGCGTGAGGCCGCAGGGGGCCTCCGCCCAGCACTGGTGATGAGCGCCGCCGCGTGACTCGCCTCATGCTCCCGCACCCCGGGGTCTCCCGGACACCCGTCCACACGACGCGTATCCGGCCCCTGAGGTCCAAGCCCCGGGGTGCGGGGACCTCCCATTACCGCACTACGCATGCGAAGGAGGTTGCCCGTGCCGCCTGCCATGAGTGTCGGCCACGCCCGGCGCCGATGCGACCATCTGCGCGGGGGCTGGCGATGAGCGACCTTCACAAGCCGCTCTCCAGGCCGGCGCCCTTCGGCGACCCACATCAGCGCAGCGAGCGGGCGGCGCTGGTTGAGGCAGTACGGGTCTTGAGGCGCCTGCGATGGCCAGCTCCGCGCACGCGCGAGCAGGCCGAGCAGGTGCAGGCCGCGCTCGCGGGCACCGCACGGGAACTCGAGGCTCTGCGCACGGATCCGCGGATCCCGGCGGGTGTGCGCGATGGTGCGCAGATCCTGCTGGCGCGGATCGGGTTCCTGCGCTCATGGTGGGAAACCCGGCTCGGGGGATCTGCCGACCGCGAGGGCGGCCCGGGCTGGTCGCGCGAGGACGGCGAGGCTCTGGCCGCGGAACTCGTCGAGATCGCGGTGCTCGGTGCGCGGCTGCTCGACGAGATCGAGGCCGAGTTGTGCGCCGGACGCACGCGAACTGCCGCCCCGCGCATCCAGGACCCGGTGCCTGTCGAGAGTCAGCACGAGGACGAACTGTCGCCCTCGCGCACCCGGTGGCTTGCTATGCAACTGCGCGGTGGTTGGCTCGGGCACAGCGTCGCCCTGGGGTGCGTCGCGTTGGTCCTGGCTGGCATGTACGAGTTCATACTCCACGCGGATTCCTTAGCCGCCCCGCAGCTCGGCGCGCTCAGCCCTGAATCACCTCCGGTATCGAGTCCGCACAGCCGCGCGGCGGCGCCGAGCCGTACGGCGGCTGGCATCACGAACCGGGCCTCAGGCTCCGCGCGTACGGGCGCCGAGCCGGCAACCACCGCCAGCGTGGGCATCGAGGCCCTGCAGGTTGACCTCCTTGGCGGCAGTGCCACGCGGCGCGAGGTCGACGCGTTCGTGTCCATCGACACCGCGGACACGAGTGCGTTCACGCTGACGGTGACGTACTGGGGCACCGTCGGCGGCCGGCGGGTCGGGCAGAGCTCGTATACGACGACGCTCACAGGCGCCCGCTCCTACCGGCTCCCGTTCGGCATCCCGGCAGACGGCTACTGCGGGGGCGTGGTGACCGTGACCGCGACGGCCGAGGGGCTGAGCGCGAGCGAGAACACGGCCCCGGGATGTTGAGCCACCACCCTCGCGGCCGGTGCCCGCGTGACCGCCCTTTTGAACCCTGCGCCATCGAGATCGGAGCTGACGTCGTGATCGCATACGAGTATCTGGACGAGGCCATGGTGTGCATCTGCGCGCCGATGCGATCGAGCGGGCAGATCGCGGAGCTGGAGCGGCGTCTCGGGCTCTCCGGCGCGATCGTGCTGGCCCCGGTTCCGCCGGGAGAGCAGCTCACCCCGGACGAGCACGCCCGCCTGAAGGTGCTGCACCTGCGGAAAATCGCGGCCGCCGACTGCGTCGTGGTGGCCAACACCGACGGGTACACGGGACCGGGCACCGCCGAGGAGATCGCGTACACGATGCGGCTGGCCAAACCGCTCAGCTTCCTCGAGGATCCGATCCGCCTCCGCGTAGACCCGGAGGTCTATGCCGGGCTGGTGGGGCGCACCCGGTTCATCGAGTTGCGACCCGCGCAGCAGTTCCCGGCGAAGTTGGCCCGCGGCAGCGTCGTGCGGATCGCCGCTGCCGACGTTGAACGCGGCGCCCTGTTCCGGGTCGCTGGGGTGCTGCGCTATCCGGGACTGATCGAAGCCGCAGCGAGTATCGACCCGACCCGGGTGGGCCCTGGACTGTCGGGCGCGGACCTCGCCGAGCATCTGCGCGGCGCACATCCCGGTACCGACGATGACGCCTATCTCGCGGCCGAACTCGACTTCCTCGGCGAGGAGCACAGTGAGTCAGTCGCGGCGCCGGCTCGCTTGGGTATCCGCGTCGGGCTGCTGGCGCACGGCCCGGACAGCACCGTCGTCCTGGAACGTGGACAGCCGGGGGCGCTCGACTTGCCCAGTGTGCAACTCGGCCCGGGCGAGGATCCGGCAGCCGCAGCGCGCCGACTCGCGTGGGAGCTCTTCGAACAGCGCGCAGACCGCGTGCGCCTGGCCGCGGTGGACCTCAGGGCCGGCGGAGTGTGCGCCGGGTACGTCTTCGACGCCAGCCCGCTCGATCCGGTTCACCTCGCGCAACTGTTCAGGACCGAAAAGACCGGTTACGGCAGGCTCGTCTTCGCCGCCTGCGACAGGGTCCACGCGATGGTCGCGCCGCGCACCGCGCGCGTGATCGCCGCCGTGCTCGAGCGCTTCGAAGACGGTGGGGCGATCGTTCTGGAAGAGGGGTTCGCCCCCGGCACGCGCCTGGTGTGGCAGTGGCACCCGAGCGAGCAACCGCCGAACGGCGTGCCGATCACCCAGGCGGGCGTGTGGGCGTTCGACCGCGACGGGCGGGTGGTCCTGCAACACTGCACCGAACGCGGCGGCGCTTTCGCGCTCCCGGCGGGAGGCCTGGAACCCGGTGATCGGGACTGGCTGGCGACCGCGGCACGCGAGGCGTTCGAAGAAAGCCAGATCCTGATCGACCACCGGGCCGCTCGGCTGATCGGGTTCCAGGTCACCTACGGCGACCGCGGTCATCCGAACGGGCTGGCCCAGGCCCGCTACGTCGCCCCGGTCCTCGGCTACCGCCCGATCGCCGCGGACAGCGACCCGAAGCTCACCCGCCCCCGCGCCCCCTACCGCCGGTACCTGACCGATATCCGCCGCGCAGCCGGCCTGCTCGACTGGGGCCCACACGCCGAGGCCCAGACGCGCGCGGCCGAACAGGCCGCGCGCGAGATGGGCGTGCCGGTTGACCGCCCGGCCGCCGACGGCTACCGCGACCACGGCGATGCGCCGGCCGCCGACTACATCGACGGATGGGAAGTGGTGCTATGACCGCCACCGAGCTACTGCTCATCCGCCACGGTGAGGACTGGTCCCGAGCCGATGCGGCCGGATCCCAGTCCGCGCAGGGCCTGACCGGTCGCGGCCTGGCCCAAGCGCAGGCGCTCGCCGCCTATCTGGCACAGGAGGTCGCGCGGCTCGGCACGATCGCGGCCCTCTACAGTTCGCCGTTGCTTCGGTGCCTGGAGACGGCCACGCCGATCGCGCACGCGCTGCGGCTGACCGCGAACCTGGCCCCGCAGCTGCGGCCCGACGGTGACGAGTGGGAGCGCGTCGGGCGGTTCCTGACGCAACTGTGCGAGGTCCACCGTTCCGGGCGCGTCGTGGTGGTCGGCCACGCCTCGACTCTGACCGCCGCGTCTTCAGCCTTCTCGCGCGCGACGGCCGGTTCCGGTGACTTTGCGCTGGCCACCCTCGGACACGGCTGGCTCAGCCGATGGCGGTACGAAGACGAACAGCCAGAGCGAACCGCGAGGTGGACGCTCCTGCAGCACTGCGACCTCGAACAGCTCCGGCTCGATTTCCCGCACGC
The DNA here is from genome assembly GCF_000504285.1 of Actinospica robiniae DSM 44927. NCBI lineage: Bacteria > Bacillati > Actinomycetota > Actinomycetes > Catenulisporales > Actinospicaceae > Actinospica > Actinospica robiniae. The sequence continues at coordinate 8,593,119 of NZ_KI632511.1, forward strand.
CGCGCCCACCACGCAACCCGCAGCGCTGCCACGTCGTTCCCAGAGGGCGGATCTGCCCACCGGCCCGGTCGGAGAACGGAGATAGGCAATGGAAGAGATCAAGCCAGCCGATACCGGGTGGACGGCGCCCGCACTCGCCTGCGGCATCATCGTGATCGACTTCGAGGCGCTCACGCCCGCGGGCCGCCCCATGGAGCCGATCGAGGTCGCGGCCCTCGCGCTACGGCACGACGACGGCCGCTGGTACGAGCAGGCACGCTTCAGCGCCCTGATCCGGCCGCCCGACGACGTCCCGGTGACCGCGCGCAGCACGGCGCTGACGGGGATCACCGCAGCCATGCTCGCGCCGGAGCGCAGCGCGCGAGACGTGCTCGGTGAGCTCGACCGCCGCCTGGCAGCGCCGCCGTATCGGCTGGTCGCGCACAGCGCAGGGACGGAGGGCAGCTTGATCCGCAGACAGGCCGAGCACTGCCCGAACCTGGCCGTCACACCGCTACTCGACACCGTCACCATGGCCAGGGCCGTACTCCCGCACCTCACCTCGCATCGGCTCGATGCCGTCCTCGACCACTACCGCATTACACCTGGACCAGATCGCCACCGCGCAATGGCAGACGTCGAACTGACCACCCAAATCTTCCTCCGGCTGCTCTCGGACGGCGCAGCCGCCGGGTGCTGGCACGACCTGGCCAGCCTTGATCGCGTCGCCGGACGCGCTGCGCCCCGGCCGCCGGCACAGCGTTCCGCCGCGCCATGGGAAGTGGGGGTCCCCGCCTCATGAGCCAACCGACTGGAATCGCCGAACTCTCGCTGCCCATCGAACTCGCACCCTTCGTCCAGGACCGGCTCGGCGACGTGCGGGTCGTGGCGGATTTGTCGTGGCCCTATGAAGGGTCTGAGGTCTACCGGATCCGCGACGAAGACGGCACCGACCACATTCTCAAGCGTCTGATCGATGACACCTTCTACGCCCGGGAGACGGCCGGATACGCCTGGGCGAGCGCGCTCGGCCGTGACAGGGCGCCGCGGCTTGAGGCGGCCGACCCGCATCTGCGCGTCGTGGTCACCACTTTCCTGCCCGGTGTGCTGCTGAAGGAGGCCTACTTGGACCCGGCCCGATCGGCGCAGGCGTATCGGCAGGTCGGCGAGCTGCTGCGGCGACTGCACGACTCTGCGGCGCCTGTGGCCGACTCGGACGTGATCGATCGTCTGGTCGCGCAGACCGACACGCACATCGAACGAGTCGGCGCCGAACTGGACGCGGCTCAGCGCAACTGCATCCACCGTGCCGCGCAGCAACTCGCCACGGTGGCCGCGTCGATGCCCTCGGTGCCGACGCACGGGGACTTCTGGCCGCGCAACCTCCTGATCGATCTAGACAGCGGCACGGTCGCGGTCATCGACTTCGAGCGGGCCGCACTCGCCCCGGCCGTACGCGACCTGGTACGCCTGGAGACTGGCGTCTTCACCCGGAGCCCGGCAGCACGCGACGCCTTCTACACCGGATACGGACGAGATCTCATGCCAGTTGAGGCGACGGCGCTGCGTGCTTGGGCGGTCTTGGACGCGCTCTCCGCCCTCGCCTGGGCCCTCGCGCACAACGACACCCACCTGCTCGAGCACGCTCGCAGGATCCTGAGTTCTGATGATTCCGCTCGGCAGGACGGCCGTCACCCGGAGGCGGCGCTATGAACCGCACTCCCTGGCTTATACGCATCGGCGCCGCAGCCGTCGTAACCATCGCAGCCGCAGGCAGCGCCCTGGCACTGTCTGCACAAGATTCCACTGGTCCGCTCGCAACATGCTCAGCCACCCAGGACCGGCCGGATCCGGTGATGGCCGCCGACGGCTACGTCCAGGCCGCCTACCGGCTCGTCTGCGGCGGCGCGATATCCACCGGCATCACACTCGGGCTCTACTTTCACGCGCACCAGACCAGCGCGGGTGTCATGGTCGCCCAGACCCGGTGCAGCGCCGCGGGAACGACCGTGGACCGTCAGATCTCCGCGCCATGTCGGATCGGTGGGTGGGAGGTCACGCTCGGAACAGACGCTACCTGGTCGGCGCACTACCGAGTCCCTGACTTCGGTTGGCAGCCATCCGGACAGGAGTGGACCGCATCCTCCTGTCCGCGGTTCGTCCCGGGCGTGCAGACCATCGTGTTCGGAGACGGCTCATGACCGCCCGGCTCGCTCGGCCACCGGCGCCAGCCTCTATCGACGCTGACGAGCGCGGCGGCGAGGCGGCGTGCAACCCTTCGCTGCGTGTGCCCGATTGGGCATCAGGGATCGAGCTTCCCGGCGTCATCCCCCTCATCGCGCCGGCACGCCGAGTGCTCGCGGTACTCGCCGCGTTCGACGGAGTCGACGCTCCAGCGGCGGTGATTGCCGCGCACGCCGACCTGCCCACCAGCGAAGCGCTGCGTCATCTGCGCCACCTTGCCCGGCATCACCTGGCCCAGACGAGTGAGACCGACCCGGGTTCCTTCCGCGCCGCGCCAGGCCCCTCGCCGCTGCGCCCCGCGATCCTCACGTGCGACGGCTATACCAGAGCCACCACGTGGCACCTCGCGTGCACTTTCGAGGCCGCTCAGGTGCTCGGTGTGGCTGACCTGCCCGGACGAGAGCAGATCGCACCGGACCCGCAGCGTCCAACGTTGAGCTTCACCGACCGCTCCCACGCGCTGGACTGGTTCGTTGGCGAACGCGCCCGGCTCCTGCGGGAAATCGGAGCCGCGCGCGAGTCGGGCGGCCACGCCCAAGCGTGGCGCCTGGCCTTGCTGACGCTCAATATCAGCACCCTCACGGGGGCGTGGGACGGATGGCAGCAGGCGTATGAGCACGGCATCGCGGCTGCCTACCGCGACACTCACCGGGGTGCTCGCGCGATGCTCGAGGAGTACGGCGGCCACCTTGACCTGGCCGGAGGCAACACGGCGGCTGCGCGCACGCGCTACCAGCGTTCCCTCGAGATCCGCAGCGCCGACGGCGATGCGCAAGCGGTGATCCGCTCCCTCCATGGACTCGGGCTGACCTGGCTGCACGCCGACTCCCTGCCGGAGGCGGAGATCCTCTTCGATCAGGCCGTCGACCTCGCGCGCGAAGCCGGCGACCAAGAGCGCGAAGCCGTCGCCCGCATCCACCTCGGCGCGATCCATGCCCGCACTGGCCGCGCGGGACTGGCCCGCGACGAACTCTCGGCCGCGCTCGCGGCGCCGTTCGCGGCGGGCCACGACCTGTACAGGGTCCACGGGACCGTGGCTCTCGCCGCAGCTCACCGGTCGTGCGATGACCTGGCAAGCGCTGAGCAGACAGCGCTCGAAGCCGTGCACGCCGCCGCGCAGATCGGTATCCCGCTGCTGCTGGCCGAACCGCTGGTCGAACACGCCCGGATCCAGGCCGCGCGCGGCCACCTGCGCGTCGCGCTCGCGCTCCTCCATGAAGCCCAAGCCATCTATGCCGAGCACGACCAGAAGTATTACGCGATGGGCGTCGGCCGCGAGATCGATCGCCTTACCTGCCTGCGCGAACCGGAAGCTTGCAGAGAAGAACATGAATAGTCACTCGTGCGCGGGAATCGCCGACAGAACCTGGACTGGGTCGTTGCGGCCGCGGTGTCCGCATCCTTCGCGCACCGCCGCCGGCTTGGCGTCGTTCGATGCGTGGCCGGGTTCACCGACGCGTGATTACTCAGTGGAATTCGGTGGACACGCCTGGCAATCTACAGTCGAGGTGCGGCGGGCACGCGGGCTGAGATACTCCGCAGCGGTCGTGAAGCCAGACGGGTGCACTCGGGCTATGCAGGGGCTGGCTGGTGCGGGCAAGCGCGATGTTCGCCGGAAGCGGCGGATGCCGGAAGAGATTGGCGCAGCGATGTTCTGGAACGAGCTGAGTCCGATGCCCGCCATGGCAGAGGTCTGAATCGTCTATGAGGGGGTCGTAGGTGCTGGACGAATCGCGTGCACGTAGGTACGCGCTGAAGACGGTGTGCCTGTGCGCGCCGAGTTGGGCCGAGCGGGAATGGCAGCAGGTCATGGCCGTTCTTACAGCGGCCGGCGCGGTCGTGGTCGGCCCGGCCGCCGATGTGACGGGAGCACGTGAGCAGTTCGTCCGGCGGCGGCTTGCGGCGGCCGACATGCTCCTGGTGGTCAACGTCGGCGGCTACGTCACCGACGCGATGACCGCGGAGCTCGCGTGCGCGCTGCGCCTGGATGTGTGTGTGGAGTATCTCGAGCCGCCGGTGAGGATCGAAGCAGGCCCCGAGCTGGGCCGGGTCCTGGCCGAACGAGAAAGCCGGTATGTGGCCGGACCGGCTGGGAAGACTCCGGTGCTCGCGCCCGGGGTGCTGGTGGAGGTCCCCGGCCCGGGCGATGCGATGGTCGTGTGCCGGACCTTGGAACTCGACCGGGACTTCGATCAGGACGCGCTGGCCGCCGCGATGGCGAGGGTCACGGCCCCGGCCGAATCCGACGGCTCCGTACCCTCGTCTCCCGTGCTGCACATCGAGTACGTCGGGGCGGCATCCCCGCGCAGGGCCGCCGAGCGCGCCTATCGCAGATCGCTGCCGCGTACGGTCGCGGGCGCGCACGTGCTGATCCGCGACGGGGCTGGGCGGATCCTGCTGGTGCGCCCGACCGGCTCTTCGCGCTGGTCACTGCCGGGGGGCGGCTTCGACGAGGGTGAGTACCCGTGGCAGGCGGCGCGGCGCGAAGCGATCGAGGAACTCGGGTTCGCGGAGTTCGAGCCCGGCGGGCTGCTGGTGATCGACCAGTGTCCGGCGCGCGCCGAGACCGAGACGCACACCGAATACCTCTTCGACGGCGGCGTCATCGATAACCACGCGATCGCAGCAATCCGGTTACCCGCAGACGAACTCGACGCGTTCGAGTTCGTCGATGCCGACCGTGTCAGCGCTTTCGTCACCCCGCGCCTGGCTCGGCGCATCGCCGGTGCGCTCGAGCGTCTGCGCGATCCTGGCGCGCCGATGGCACTCGAACACGGCTACCGGACCGGGGAGCGGGCGCAATGGCGGTGGCACGCCCCGGATGCGCTGCCGGATCTTCCGGTCGGGCAGGTCGGCGGGTGGCTGTTCGACGAGGAATCCGGGCGGGTGCTGCTGCAGCACCGCACCGATACCCACCGCTACGCCCTGCCGGCCGGAGGGCCGGAGGCGGGCGAGCATCCGCTCGAGACCCTCGCGCGCGAGGCGATGGAGGAATCCCAGGTCGAGGTGTACCTCAACACCGCCGTCCTGATCGGCGGGCAGTCGAGCACCGCGGACCCGCGCTACCCGGACGGAGTGCTCCAACTGCGCTACGCCGCCGTCATCCGCCGCTACCACCCGATCGCCCCGGACGGCGACCCGCACCTGGCCGGGCGCAGGCCCGCCTACCGGCGGTACCTGGTGGATATCGAGCGCGCCGCGGCCCTGCTCGACTTCGGGCCGAGCGGGCACCTCCAGGCGGCCGCGGCCAAGCGTGCCGCGATCGAAGAGCACGGCCTACCGGTCGACCGGCCCGCCCCGGACGGCTACCACGACCACGGCGACCCACAACCCCACACCGCCGCGTCAGCAGGCAGAGACGGAGACGCATCGTGAGCGAAGTTACCCGCGTGACGATAGTGCGCCACGGCGAGGCGGTGATCAACACCGAGCGTGGACTTGCCGCCGCGGACTGCCGCGGTCTCACCCCCCGCGGGCGCGCGCAAGCCGAATACACCGCGACGCACCTGGCCGCGAGCACCAGAGCCGACGGCGGCTTCGACGCGCTCTACGCCTCCCCGCGCCGCCGCTGTGTGGAGTCGGTGGAGCCCGTCGCCAAGGCGTTAAACATGGAGGTGGTCTTCGCGCCGGAGTTGCGCTCGCTCGACCACGGCCCGGGCGACCCGTGGGACCCGGAGTCCAACGCGATCGGAACCATCCCTCCGCTCGCGCCCGAGGCCGCCCCGCTGCCGGGCGCGGAGTGCTGGGCAAGCTACCGACAGCGCGCCGGCGACTTCCTCGCAGCCCTGCCCGCTCGCCACCCCGGACACAGCATTCTGATCATCGCCCACGCCGAAACGCAGGACGCCGCGATTGCCGCCTACTTCGGTCTCGGCCCGGATTCGGGCGCACGTGCCTACCAGATCACCTGGCACACCGGGATCAGCAGGTGGCGCCACCACCGCCAGGTGTGGCCCGGCGCGCACGAGTGCGGGGCGTGGGCACTGCTCGCCCACAACGACGTGCGGCACCTACACGGGACCGGTCTCGAACCCGACGGCACCCAGTGACCGAGCGCAACCGAACTACCACAGCCTATTGATTCAAGTTGGGGAGGGGCGTGACATGCGGATCCCGATTCTGGAGACTCGCGCCGGCCGTGAGCGCGGGGAGCGTTTCCATGACTAGGGCTGGAGCGGGATCGCGGTGGCGGGCGCGCCGGCGCCGCACCGACGCGGACATGTCGGGGGCTTCGGATCCGTTGTTCGGGTCAGGCATCGTGTTCCAGATGGGCTGGGCGCGCCATCACACGGCGGTGGCCGAGGCGTCCTTCGCCCAACTCGCCAGGCGCCTGCCACAGCTGATCCGCATCTGCTTGGGGCTGGGGTGGCGCGCGGATCGCCGTGCGCTGCTGGCGATGCTGGTGTTCCAGAGCGCGACCGGGATCGCGACCGCGTTCGGGCTGCTGGCGACGAACCAGATCCTGATCCGGCTGCTCTCAGCGGGCCCGAGCCCGGCGCGGGCGCGCGCCGCCCTGCCGTCCCTGATCCTGGTCGGGGTCGCCGCGGCCGGCGGGGCGCTGCTCTCGGCGGCCGGGTCCGCAGCCTCCGGGCGGCTGCGCCCGAAGGTGACCCGGCACGCGTTCACCGAGCTGATGACCCGGGCGACCTCCGTGGAGCTGTCGGTGTTCGAGCTCGGATCCTTCCACGACACGCTCGAGGGCGCGAGCTTCGGCGCGGGCTGGGCCGAGTACGTCATCGAGCAGATCACGCAGCTGATCACCGCCGTGGCGGCGATGGCCGCGGCCGCCTCCGTCCTGGTCGTCCTCGGCCCCTTCCTGCTGCCCCTGCTGATCCTCGCCGCGCTGCCGGGCGGGGTCGCGAGCATGATGTCGTATCGGCGGCGCAACCGCTCACGCATCGCATGGCAGGGCCGGGCGCGCCAGCAACGGCGCCTGGCCGACTTGATGACCGAGAAGCAGCCCGCCCAGGAGATCCGCCTGCACGGAGTCGACCGGTTCCTGCACGCCCACTACGCCCGCCTGTCCGCCGCCTACGAGGGTGAACAAGAACGCCTCGCGCGCGCGGACGCTCGCACCACCCTGACCGCGGGCAGCGTCTCCGGTACCGCGTTGGCGTGCTGCTACCTGCTGCTCGGCTACCTGCTCTGGCGCGGGGTAGTGCCGCTGGCCACCGCCGGCACCGCCACCTTCGCCATCCGCACCGGCACCGCCCAGATCCGCTCGGCGATCGGCACCGTCAACCAGATCTTCGAATACGGCCTCTACCTCGCCGACTGGCAAGACGCGATCGCCCAGGCCGATGCCGCCGCCATCACCGGTCAAGGCCTCGTCCCCGCAGGGCCGCCTACGACGATCAGCCTGCGCGGCGTGTCGTTCACCTACCCCGGCCGTGAGAGCCCCGCGATCGCCGGTATCGACCTCGACCTACAATCCGGGCAGGTCATCGCGCTGGTCGGGGAGAACGGCTCGGGCAAATCCACCCTCGCCAAACTCATCCTCGGCCTGTATCTGCCCACCGAGGGCGAGGTGTACTGGGACGGCATGGCGACCTCCGCGATGGACCGCACCCGCGCCGGCACGCACGTGGGCGTGTTGGCACAGGACTACCCTTGCTGGCCGTTCGTGGCCGAAGCCAACATCCAAATCGGCCGCCCCGACCTCGAGGACCCGCAGCGGGTCCGCGACGCGGCCGTGGCCTCCGGCGCGGACGCGGTGATCGAGAAGCTTGGCGACGGATACCGGAGCCTGCTTGCCTCCGAATTCCAGGGCGGCACGAACCTCAGCGGCGGCCAGTGGCAGAAGATCGCGAACGCCCGAGCGGCCTACCGCGCCCCGGCCTGGGCTGTCTATGACGAACCGACCGCAGCACTCGACCCCCGCGCCGAGGCCGAGGCCTTCAACCGGGTCCTCGACCGCGCCGACGGACGCACCGTCGTACTCATCACCCACAGGCTCTCCTCCGTCGCCCGCGCCGACCGGATCATCGTGCTCAAGGACGGACGCGTCGTGGAATCCGGCAGCCACAAGGAACTGATGGGCGCAGACGGAGAATATCGATTGCTTTATATGCTGCAAGCATCTCAGTTCGGCGCCGCTTCCTACGCTGCTGGGCCCGCGTTGGACGAAAGCGCACGGGCTGCGACGTAATACACAACGTCTACGGACCGGCACGGAGGCCTTATGGATCATGCCGCTAAGCCGCACCGTTGGATAAGCGGGAGGCGCTCAACTCTCGGGAGGCTTGGACAGCCTTCTTGTAGGGAGCCGGCATCGGAAGCGCTGCGATCTCGGAGGGTTTGAACAGGCCGAGTTCCCTATGCTCGTGCGAGAGTCGGGGCTCGCCTGGACTGACGCACGTGGCGGCGTAGGCCACGACCAGGACATGGCGTTGCGCGGTAATCGCGTAGATCCACGCTTGGACCAGGTGAAGCTGGCTGATGACGATGCCGAGTTCCTCGTGGACTTCACGGATCGCGCACGTCTCGAGGTCCTCACCTGCCTCTACCTTTCCTCCCGGTAGTTCCCACTCGCCGCGTTCGTTGCGCAGCAGCGGGATGCGGCCGTTGCAGTCGACGACGGCCTTCGCCGAGACGGGCATGACATATTCGAGGTGGCCATAGACCGGGTGAGGTACGAGGTAGGGCGGGTGCTCGGCCATCTCCGGTCAGCGGCTCCTGCTCGGGGCGCACAGCACGGCGGCAAGATCGTCGCTGCGCTTGAAGTGACTGTCCGTCAGATCATGCTTCGGGTGGTGCTCGATGTTGCGGATCGCTCTGGCGATGGCGGACAACGACTCCTTCAGTGCAGCCTCGATCAGACTTGGCCAGTCGGGAAACAGGTGGTAATCGGTGATGGCTCTGGCGAAGCCGTCGGTGCACAGCAGGATGTGACGCACGTCCTCACGTCCGACGGTGGCGCAGTGCACACGCAGCACGGCGTCGGGGTCGCCGGAGAAGACGCCCTCGGCGTGGGCGCCGGTGATGTATTCGCGGCGCCGGCGCAGCAGCGCTTGGCGCGCGTGGTCGGAGTCCAAGCCGGAGGACCCAGCGGCAGCGACGGCGGCGATCTCGCGCTGGTTGTAGAAGTCGGTGGATAGCTCCGTCAACCCATTGCCGACCGCGATGATCGTGACATCGCCGATGCGAGCGAACTCGAGTTCATCCCTGCGGTCGAGCGCGAGGCCGAGCGAACAGGTGGGGTGCGTTCGCTCAGCCGGGAAGCCCCGTGCGGCGATGTCCTCGCGCACGGTGTCGGCAAGATGCCTCAGCAGCCCCTCAGCAGTGAAACTAGGCTCTTCGATCCGCGAGAGTTCGGCGCCGACGGCATCGACAAGGTAGTGCACGTCGTTGACCGCGGGCAGGAACGGCTCCGGGTAGATGTCTGTGGCGCCGTCGATGACCCATGCGGCGACGTGCGAGTGCCCGATCCGGTCCTCGGTCGGCTTCGCGCCGCCGGCATCGCTGACGGTATCGAGGATTTCGAATGTCATGCTTCTCATCATCCTCCGCTGCGGATGGCCGAGAGCGGCAGCGGCGCACTTAACTCGGCGAGAGACGTCAAGCGAAGCGCTGCTGGCTGAACTACTCGTCGTCCTCGTAGCCGGGGTGGTCCACTCCCCAACGTCCTGCCGCGTCCTGGGTGACAAGCTGGAACAGGGATTGTTCGCCGAGGAGGATGCGCGCTGAACTGAATTCGATCTCGAGGAAGGTCTGGGACCACCAGTTCTCGTCGTCGGTGAAAGCGCTGGGGTCGGCCGCGACGGCGTGGATGACGGTCTGGTTGATGAGGTCTTCGCGTGCTTGCTGCTCGAGGTCATCCGACTCCGCAGAGACGTAGGCCTCGTAGACGGCGAGGACCGCCTGGAGCGCCGTGACCGAGGTGTTGATCTGCTTCGTGGGCGGGTTCGTCGTGCTGGCCGTAGCGCATCCAGACGGTCCCGTCGGCGAGGCTGAGCCAGTAGGTGTTGTTGAACCCGTCCCAGACCTGACCGAGGAAGGCGGCCTTGCCGCAGCCGGGCAGATCGGCTTCTTCCAGTTCCCGTTCGGGGACGCGCACGAAGTGCTCGGCGGCGGCATCGGGCAGGCCGCGACCGGTCAACGCGGCTCTCGCAGGTTCGGGGGCGCCGAGCGTGGCGAGGCGGGCGGAGGCGTAGGGCCGCCAGGCGGGCAGGTCGTAGTCGAACGGCTCGGCTTCGATGCGCATGGGCTCTCTCCGTTGCGTCTACTTGGGCAAGCCTTCGCGGACCTGAGTTAGGGTGCGACGCAGCGAGTTCATGTCGGTGCCGCTTTGGTCAGGCCGTAGTCGAGACTGTACGAGAACCGGTTTACCGTCCGTGTCCAGCGACAGCCACTGCTCGCGGCCTCGAAAAATCAGGGTTGGAATTCTTGATGTAAGCGTCCGCGTGCGCGGCACTGATGTCATGTGGGAAGCGCATCCCCCGCGACGACTGTGCCGTCAGGCATGATCGTCGCCACGGCCGGTCGACGCTCCCTGAGTCCACTCACTCGAGAGCCCTCGTCCGCCTCGTATTGGAGTTCTGCTCTGATGACGATGCGAGTGTGCGGGTCGAGACCACGCAGAGGCTCCAGGGACACGGGCACCTCGGCCAGATCCGCGATCGCGAGCAACGCCGTATCCGAGGTGAGTTCGGCGATCTCGCGGATGTCGTTACGCAACGACGGCGAGAGCTGGGTCGTTGTCTCGTAGGCACCACCCGTCCGCTGCAGCACGTCGGCAAGCAGTTGTCCAGGCTCCCCAGGGCACGTCCGATAACCCGCTTTGTAGATCCGCACCGCGGGGTCGTCGGGCTCCAGCACTTTGGCGTACGCCCGGAAGATGGCCATCCGATCACGCCCGTCCACGTCACGGCCGGCCCGTTCCCACTGAGGCCGGCCCATTGGGTTCTCTTGTCACCCAACGGTAGTGCAGGTTCGGCGAACAGCAAGGCGCTTCGTCGCGTGGCGCCCTGCCAGCGGTAGCGGCTCACATGAGCGCTGAAGCTGAGGTGAATTGATGCGAGCGAGAGGCCTACGTGAAGAGCAGAGCGTAGAGGGCGCCCGCGAACAGGAACGGGCCGAAGGCGAGCGTGCGCGACGCCGTACCCGTCAGTCGGCGGCCCAAGATGTAGAAGGCTGCGATCAGGAACGCTGCGAAGATGCCGACCTGGATGTGAGGCCAGCCGAGGTAGCCGAGCGGTAGCGCGCACAGGGCGGCTGCCTTGCAGTCGCCGAAGCCCAGTCCACCCGGCACGACGACCGCCAAGGTGGTGAAGCCGATGAAGATGACGGTGGCGGCGGTCAGGGCACGCCAGAGTGGGCCGAATTCTCCAGAGCCGATGGCCGTCACCGCGAGGAGAGCAGCGCAGGCGGCGGTGGCGGGCAGCACGAGAGTGTCTGGCAGCTTCCGGGTGGCGGCGTCGATCGCCGAAAGCGGAAGTGCAACAGCGAGCAACACGAGGCATGCGGCACCAAGAGCCCAGGGATGGAGCCGGGCCGCGACACCGGCTCCCAGGGCCGCGCCGAAAATCGAGAAAGCGGCCGTTATCATTCCGTGTCCGTGATAACGGCCAGCGAGCTCCTTCGCTGCGTACGCACCAGACGCCGCACCCACGCTCCCTCCCGCCACCATCGCGAGCCAACCGCTCACTGTTCATACTCCTGACGTGCGTCTATGCATCCTGCAGCCTCGTTCTGGCCGAGGCTGAGATCCCGGCGATCCGCGACTTGCTTAGGATCGCTAACTTTATAACCGAATGGCAACGGATTGCTGAGCATATGGCAACAATCCGACATGGCGGCCCTTGTGGCCCTTGCCCCCTCCTGCGTGTGGTCGGGTAAGAATTTAGGGCAAGAGATCATTTGCTCGCGAGAGCACTCTAAGCCCTAGTTTGAGGTGATTCGCCATGCCGCGTACCCACGTGCGGCATCGCTTCGCCCTGCCCGCTTCTACCAGCGAGCGCACGGCGTTGCCCCTGTTCCATGGGCTCGGGGCAGATACGGTCTCGGCAACCACATGGATTCTCGCGGGGCGGAGCGCAGTCGGCGCGCCGGCGAGATGGGAGGCGGACGACATCGGCAGACCGGCCATGTCGCCTGACGAAGAGCTCCGTGTCGGATCCGAACTGGACCGTTACTCACACGGCGGTTGTCGCTCGGCTCCGAGCGACAGGAATCCTGCAGCAGCCACCTAAGGCCTGGTTTTCCCAGGCCCACCGGGACGTTCCAGAGCCCGGGCAGTACGACTTCATTGAGGCGGTTGACGATGACTCAGTTTCGATTGCGCCGCGGCGCCGCGGCCGGCTTCACCGCGACCGCGCTGCTCGCGTCCGTTGCCGCATGCGGCGGCCAGAGCGGGCCGGCCGCGCTTCCCGCCGCTTCGGGCGGCGCGACGACTAAGGCAGCGTCCGCGTCTCCCAGCAGTTCATCCAAGGCGACGGCTGCCGTGAAACAGGCTCTGGCTGCATACCGGTCCGCCTTCGCGGACTGGGCCTCAGTCGAGGCGATATCCAGCAAGGCTGACTACCAGAATCCTCGGCTAGCCGATCATTTGACAGGAGCAGCGCTGTCGTACGTGACCGGGGCGGTGTACGTCAACACGAACGTCAAGGGCGGCGTAACCCACGGGCAGCCGGTGTTGCTGCATCCGACAGCCGGTCAGGTCATCCCGGCCAACGACCCGACGCAAGTGGTCGTGAACGACTGCGTCCAGACGGATTCCTGGTTGCTCTACACCACCGATGGCCACCTCTACAACAAGGTGCCTGGCGGGCGAGAGAAGACGCAGGCACTCGTCGTCGAATCCAGCGGCACGTGGAAGGTCAGCCAACTCGTCGTTCAGATCGTCGGGACCTGCTGATGACCCGCAACGCACTACTTTCGGCCTTAGTTCTAACCCTGATATTGGGCTGCGCGCAGGCTGCACTAGCGGACAGTGGCATCGCCACCGGCGAGTGCGATCCGGCGACCCAGCAGTGTACGGTGACCGCCGGCACACCGGCTTCTCCGGGCCAAGGCGGCTCCTCGGGCAGTTCGAACGGCTCTGCGGGCGGATCGGGTTCGACCACGGGTTCTGGCGCCGTTCCCACGCCGACCGTGACGATCGTCAACGGCGCTTGTACCTATCAGGCGGATCCCGGTTACCAGCCGACGGCTGGCGTTACGCCCGGCAAGAAGCCGGGCGCGTGGTATCTGATGACGTGCCCGGATGCCATCAACTCGAATAACATCGCCACCACCACGACCCAGGTGGTGTGGGTGCCGAATGGCACGCTGCCGACTGCGCCTGCTCCTGCGGTGCTCGCCGCTGAGGCGCAGAAGGAGTTGAAGCTGGCGGTTCCGACCATCGAGTCGAGCCCAGCGCCTGGCAAGCCGCAACTGGTGTCGGTTCCGATGTGGAGTTGGGTGCCGGCCAGCCAGTTCGCCGCGAAGTCGGCGACCGCGTCGGTTCCGGGCGAGTCGGTGACCGCCACCGCGAAGCCGGTGTCGGTGACATGGTCCTGGGGCGATGGAACGAGCACGACCTGCTCCGGTCCAGGTACTCCGTACACGAGCTCTGATGCACCGAGCGCCGCCTCCCCGACGTGCGGGCACACCTACACCAAGGATTCCGGCACCGGGGATTACACGGTCAGCGCCACGATCACCTGGAACGTCACTTGGGCCGGCGGCGGCCAGAATGGCGCGTTCAACGGCATGACCACCACCGCGACCGAGGCCGTGCACGTGGAACAATCCCGCGCCCTGGTCACCGGCAGCTGACGCTCGCCCGGCTACGACATCCATTTCCCGAACCACGTGTAAGGCACCTTCATGGCTACACCCACCTCTTCTACCAGCCCGGCGCGTCTCGGGCGCGGCGGCAAGGGCCCCAAGCCGTCTGCTCCGGTACCAGGCGCATCGCGGCTTTCGGCCGCTCCGCGTAAGCGCACACGGCCGTTCCTGGCGATCGGATCGGTGCTCACTCTCGCCGGTGCGGGCGCGTTCGCAGTGGCCTACACGCACCTGGGCGGGCGCACATCTGTGATCGAGTTGCGCTCCGCGGTGATCGCGGGCCAGGTGATCAGCGTCAGTGATCTGCGCAGTGTGCAGGTGGCCGCGGACTCCTCGGTCCCGCTGATTCCGGTGGCCGACGCGGCCAAGGTGATCGGGCACCGTGCCGGGGTGAGCCTGCCGGCCGGCACGCTCCTGTCGGAGGCCGATCTCGGCGGAACCTCGGTCCCGGCGGCCGGGCAGGCGCTGGTCGCCCTCGAGGTCAAGCCTGGGTCCTATCCGTCCCAGGTGGCGCCTGGAGCGAGTGTGGCGGTAGCTCCCGTGACCGCTGCGGGCCAGAGCGCGAGCCCGGTGGAGGTGGCCAGCCTGCCGACCGCGACCGTGCTCTCGATCACGCCCGCGTCGAACTCGAGCGGCGATGTGGAGGTCTCGCTGCAGGCCTCGCCGTCCGCGGCCGGGCAGATCGCGCCGATCCCGGCGGACGGGGCCCAGCTGATCGTGCTTGCCGCAGGAGACCAGTGATGCTGATCGCTCTCGCGTCCCTCAAAGCCAGCCCCGGCGTGACGACGAGCGCGCTCGCGCTCGCGGCGATGTGGCCCGGTACCCAGCGCGTGCTGGTGATCGAAGCCGATCCGTCCGGAGGGGACCTCGCCGCGCGCTTCGGCCTGGATCCCGCGCCGGGCTTGGTCTCGCTCTCCGCCGTGGCACGCCGCGACCACTCCGTGAAGGTCGCCTTCGAACAGGCGCAGGAGCTTCCCGGTGGGCTGCCGGTGATCGCGGCACCGGCCGCGGCAGAGCAGGCCGGCAGCGCGCTCGAACTGCTGACCGGGGACGGGCTTCCACTGTGGGCGAACCTTGCGCACGACACGGACACGGTCACCGTCGTCGACTGCGGGCGGCTCGATCCGGGCTCCCACACTCACCGCATCCTCGCCCATGCCGATGTCGCGCTGCTGGTGGCGCGCCCGACCCTCGATGAATGCGATCGGCTCGCCAAGTCCATAGACGCTCTCGCCGTGCGCGCCGAGGCCACGGACACCGAGCTCGGCCTGGTCCTCGTCGGCCCCGGGTTCGAACGGGGTCAAGTCGAGGCGAGCATGCGCATGCGCGTGTGGGCCCAGCTGCCGCACGACCGCAAGGGCGCGGCGTGGCTAGGCGGGGTTACCGGCAAGCGCCGCCACCTCGCCTCGCTGGCGCTTCCCAAGGCCGCACGCGCACTCGGCGACGAACTCGCCGCACACCATGCCCTGGCCACCTTCGTTTCCGAACCCCATGCCCAGCCTGCCGAGAGCGCGCACGGGGCTCAATATCCTGTCAGGAACGCAGCATGAACCAGATCACTGATCCGGTGGGCGTAAGCCCGCTGGAGGCGCAGGTGGTCGCCGGGCTGCGCACGACGGTCGGCGAGCGGCTGGCCGCGTGGGCCGGGGACGAAGCGTATTCGGCGCGCGAGCGTGAGCAGCGCGGGCGAGAGCTGATCAACGCAGCGCTGGCCGAGCGCACCGCGGCGGCGATCAGCAGCGGAGGGCGGGTGCTCAACTCCGCCGCCGAACAGCGCGTGGCCAAGGCCGTCTTCGATGCCTTGTTCGGGCTCGGCGGATTCCAGGAACTGCTGGAGGATCCAGACGTCGAGAACATCTACGCGAACGGCTGCGACATCGTGTTCGTCGACACCGTGCGCGAGAAGGGCAAGCGGGTCGGGCCGGTCGCTTCCTCCGATGAGGAACTGATCGAGATGATCCGGATGCTCGCCGCCCGCGCCGGCACCGAGGAGCGCCGGTTCGACCGCGGCTCCCCGCACCTGAACCTCGCCCTCAAGGACGGCTCGCGGCTCTTCGCCGTGATGGGCATCTCCGAGCGCCCCTCGGTCTCGATCCGCCGCCACCGCTATACCAGCGTGCCGCTGAAGGAACTGGTCAGGCTCGGGACGCTTTCTGCGGAGCTGTCCGACCAGCTTGGCGCCGCTGTGCGCGCCAGGTTGAACATCGTGATCGCGGGCGGCACGAACTCCGGCAAGACGACGCTGATGGACGCACTCTGCGGTGAGATCCCCGCGCACGAGCGGCTGGTCACCGTCGAGGACACCTTCGAGATCGGCCTGCACAAGAACCCGCAGGCACATCCGAATGTCGTGCCCTTGCAATCGCGGGAGGCCAACTTGGAAGGGGTCGGGGAAATCAGCCAGGCCGCGTGCGTGCGGATGGGGCTGCGTATGTCCCCGGACCGGGTGATCGTCGGCGAGGTGCGCGGCGATGAGGTCTTGCCGATGCTCAACGCGATGTCCCAGGGCAACGACGGGTCGATGACCACTGTCCACGCCAATTCCACCGCGGGCGTCTTTCAGCGCTTCCAGGCCTACGCGGCCCAGGCGCCGGAGAAACTCGGCCTGGAGGCGACCAACCTGCTGGTGGCCGGGGCCGTGAACGTGATCGTGCACCTGGCCAAGGACAAGGACGGAGCCCGGTTCATCACCGGGGTTCGCGAAGTTACCGGCACCGACGGCGCGCAGGTCACCAGCAACGAGGTCTACCGGCCGGGTCCGGACGGGCGCGCCGCGTACGCCTATGGCTGGCGCGCCGAAACGGTCGAGCGGCTCATCGACGCTGGGGCCGACCCGGCCTCATTCCAGCGGGGGTGGTCCGCGTGACGCCATCCATGATCGTCCTGATCGTCGCCGGGCTCGCGGTGGCAGCCGGTCTGCTGCTGATGCTGCGTGCCGTCGGCGACGTGATTGACGCCGCCGGCCAGGGCGAGGGTCCGAGCCGCGCTGAGGTGCTCGCTGTGAGGCTGCACGATCCGCTGTGGTGGAGGCGCGCTGGCATCGCGCTGGGTGCCGGAGTGCTTGCGGGGCTGTTCACCGGCTGGCCGGTCGCAGCACTCCTGGCTGCGGCGGGAGCCTGGTTCCTGCCGGCCCTGATTGGGCGCGATACCGGTGCGAAGACGCAGATCGCGCGGATCGAGGCGATTGCGACGTGGGCTGAGATGATGCGCGACACCCTCGCGGCCGCAGCCGGCCTGGAACAGACGATCCTGGCGACCGCGGTCGCGGCCCCGGCACCGATCCGGCACGAGGTCGCCGCCCTGGCCGATGAGATCGGGCGCGGCGCGCGACTGGATGTGGCTCTCGCCCGTTTCCAGCGCGAGCTGGCCGACCCGAACGCGGACGTCATCGTCGTCTCGCTGATCCAGGCGTCCCGGCAGCAGGCCGGCAACCTCGCCGAGATGCTCGGCGAGATGGCGGCGGCTACTCGCGCCCAGGCCGGACTGCACATGCGCGAGACGGCCGACCGCGCCCGCACCCGCACGAGTGTGCGCATCATCATCGGCACGGTCGCGGCCTTCGCGATCGGGCTTATCCTGCTCAACCGGTCCTACCTCAGCCCCTACAGTACGCCCACCGGGCAGTTGGTGCTGCTGATGGTCGCAGGGTGTTTCGGCACCGCGACGATGTGGCTGGCGAAGATCTCCCGCGGCAAGCCTCCTGCGCGGTTCTTCACCCGCGTCGAGACCCAGCCCGAGACCGAACGCAGGGGTCTGTCATGACCGTGTATCTGATGCTGTGCGGGGCCGGGTTCGGCCTGGGATTCGCCCTGATCCTGCGCTGGGCGTTTCCCCCGTCCCCGACACTGGCCGACGCGCTCGACGCACTCAACCGGCCGCCGGCGGCCCCGGCGATCCTCACCGCCGACACCGGCGGCTGGGCCACCCGGCTCGGGGCGCCGTTGGCCGGCCCGCTGGCCGCGGCGAACCTGCCCGGCGTGAAGGTCGCCAAGGACCTCGTCGTCCTCGAGCGCGCTCCGCAGCGCCACCTCGCCGAGAAGGCGGTGCTCGCCCTGTTCGGGCTGTTGCTCGCCCCGCTCGTGTGGAGCGTGCTCGCGCTGCTCGGCACCCACCTGCCGTGGGTGCTGCCGGTCTGGGGCGCACTCGGGCTCGCCGCAGCCGGGTTCTACCTGCCCGACCTGGCCGTCAAGTCCGAGGCACAGGCGCGCAGGGAAGAGTTCCGCCACGCCCTGACGGCGTATCTCGACATGGTGACGATCTCGCTGTCCGGCGGTGCTGGAGTGGAGGCGGCACTGGCCGAAGCCGCCCGCACCGGCGAGGGCTGGTCCTTCTCCGCCATCCGCCGTGCGCTGTCCGCCGCGCGCCTCTCGCGGACCGCTCCCTGGACCACGCTGGGTCAGCTCGGCGAGGAACTGGACGTGCCCATCCTTCAGGAGATCGCGGCGACGATGGCGCTGGCCGGGTCCGAAGGCGCGAAGGTCCGCGCGTCGCTCGCCTCCAAAGCCCAGGGCCTGCGTGCGCAGGCCCTCGCCGACGCCGACGCCGCGAGCCAGCAGGCCACCGAACGCATGAGCCTCCCAGTGATCTGCATGTTCGCCGGGTTCATGCTCTTCATCGCCTACCCCGCCATGAGCCACGCCATGTCCGCACTCTGACATCGCGCCACCTGCTTCCCCCGGGCCGACGCCCGGGAGGGACCCCCGACGCACCCGCCGACGGGCCGCACCACGAGAGAGGCACCATCCCATGATCCCTGAAATCAAGCCGCTGGCCTTCATGCTGTCGCTGCTAAAGGACCGCTTCGCGGCCCTGCGCGAGGACAAGGAGGCCGGAGGCATCGTCGAATACGTCGTCATCGTCGGCCTGATGGCCGCAGCCGCCATCACCATCGTCACGATCATCGTCAACAAGGCCACGAACACGGCCAACAACATCAACATGGGCAGCTAAAACCTTGCTCACACGCGTCGTAGCGCGGGGCCCGGCTGTAGAGATCCACTGAACATATCCACTCGACGGCCTACATGTCCACCGCGTGGCCAATCCACGCTCTCTGCTCGGCTTGTTGTCCACCAGGGCGCTCTGACCTGGAATTAGGCGGCTCGCGAACGGAGATTCCATGCGACCAAGCACGACGAGTTGGACACGAACAGAGCTCTCGGAGGCCCGCCATCCCTCAGCGAATGGACAACTTCGCCCGTGCACGAGAGGACAAGTCCAGTGGAAACCTACACCGGCCGGAAACCCCTGCCTGCAGCCGTCCCCGAACCACCGGGCCCCGCACCCGCGCACGACGCACCCATCGAAGCCCCCTAAGAACGACCGAAAGGAGCGCGCCTTGGCACGCCCGCTGCCCACCCGCGACACAGTGCGTACCGCGCTGGCCGTGCGGCTACGCGCGCTTGGACGCGAACGCGGCTCAGCCACCATCGAGCTCGTGATCGCCACCCCGGCCCTGATCCTGCTGCTGCTGTTCGTCGTGCAGTTCGGACTGATCTGGTCCGCCCAGCAGGCCGCGCAGACCGCCGCGTCCACCGCGGTCAACACCGCCCGCGCCCAGGGCGGGAACGCGAGCCTGGGCCAAACTCAGGGCACAGCGACTCTGCAGCAGATCGCCGGCAAGCAGCTGCCCGACGCGGCCATCACGGTCACCTACTCCGCTACCACCACCACCGTCGTGGTCACCGGCCACCCCCAATCGCTCATCCCCGGCTGGCACCCCCAGGTGACCGCACACGTCAGCGCCCCGATCGAAACCCTCACCCAGCCATGACCCGCCCCGACACCACGCCCACGCCACGGCGCCACGCCAATACGGCCCGCACGGTGCGCGCACGCGTCAGGCGCCTGCGACGCGAGTCTGAGCGCGGGAGCGTGACCGTGGAACTCGTCCTGGTCATACCGATCTTCGTCGTGCTGCTGCTGATCATCGTGGCGCTCGGACGCGCCTCGACCGCGAGCATCCAGGTCCAAGACGCAGCCCACGCCGCAGCCCGCGCCGCCACCCTGGCCACCACCCCTGCGGCCGCCGAACAAGCTGCCGAACAGGCGGCGTCCCAGGCCCTGGCCTCGACCGGTACGACCTGCCGATCCGTGAACGTCTCCGCCGACGTCGGAGCCCTTACCCCCGGCTCGATGGTGCGCGTGACCGTCTCGTGCGCGGTGAACTACCAGGATCTCTCGGGCATTGCTCTGCCGGGAGCACGCACGATCTCCGCGACCTCCTCCAGCATTGTCGACCTCTACGGCACGACCGGGACAGGGTGAGATCATGAAACCCCTGATAAATCGTTCAGTCCGGCGGCTGCGCCAGCGCGCCAGCGCGACCGGCACGGAGCAGGACGGATTCGTCACCGCGTTCACCGTCATCATGGTCCTCGCCCTGTTCGTGCTGGCCGGCCTCGTATTCGACGGAGGACGGGCCCTGTCCGGGCGCGTGACCGCCCTCGACGAAGCCCAGGAAGCCGCACGCGTCGGCGCCCAGCAGATCGACCTCGGCGTCTTCCGCGCCACCGGCAACGCCGTCCTCAACGACACCGCCGCGATCCAAGCCGCCGAGAACTACCTCGCCGCCACCGGCGACACCGGCACCGCCAACGTCAACGGCAACGTCGTGACCGTCACCGTCACCCACATCCAGCCCACCGAGATTCTCTCCGCGATCGGCATCGGCACCTTCACCGAACACGCCACCGCCAACGCCACCGCCGAACAGGGCACCTGACACCCAGCCGACTCCCTGCCGGAACCCCGAGCACCTAAGGCCCTTCTTATGAGCGCACCCGCCCCCGCACGTCTGCTGGCCCGCGCCGCCCACACCGCGGCACTGACGGCACGCGCCCTGCTCGCCGCCGCCCTCGCGGTCTTCCTGCTCGCCGGCCTGCCCTACGGCCTGATCCGATACATCGGCTGGCCACTCCCGCACCACCTGACCTCGCTCACACAGCTGGGCAAGGACGTTACCGGACCCGTCCTGGGCGACCAGATCTACCTCGACGCCATCGCGATCGTCATCTGGCTGCTCTGGCTCCTGATCACCGTCTCGTTCGCCGCCGAAACGATCGCACTACTGCGCGGCGTCGAGATAAGGCCCATCCCCGGACTGCGCCCCACCCAGGCCCTGGCCGTGATCCTGCTCACCGCCATCGGCATCACCGCCCTGATGGCCCGCACCGCCGCCCCCGCCCACGCCGCCACCACCGACCAGGTCCCAGCCCGCGCATCAGCAGCCACCGCGCCCCTCACCCCCGCCGAGCGCACCGATATCGTCGCCTCGACGAAGACCACCGCCGATACGACCGGCACGTCACTCACCCACCCAGCCGAAGCCGCCCACACCGTCGTGGCCGGAGACAATCTCTACGCCATCGCCGAAGCCGACTACGGCAACGGCAAGGACTGGAAGAAGCTCTACGTCCTCAACGCCGGCCACGCCCAGAGCGACGGAGAGGAACTCACCAACCCCGACCTGATCAAACCCGGCTGGATACTCGAGACCACCGATACCGCCACCGCGCCGACCACCTCATCGACACCCCGCCCGTCTCATTCCGCCCCCGACACCGGCCATACCGCGGCGCCCAACACTCCCGCATCCGCCCCAACCCCGTCAGCTAGTCCAGCACGCGACACACCCACTTCGTCCGGCGCGGACACGCGCGCCACCCCTGACCCGTCCAGCACTGCCAGCACCCCGGCTCTGGAGCGTACTCACGCTGTATCCGTGCCCGAACAGCACCGACCCGCGCCGTCCACGTCGGCGGGCCCACACTGGACCGAACTGGCCGAAGGCGGAGCGCTCGCGGCCAGTGTGCTGGCCGCCCTCACCCTCGCCCTCGCCCGAGCCCGCCGACGCCGCCGCTGGCACGGCACCTGCTACTGGCCCACCCCCGGCCAACACCAGCCCGAACCGCTCACCGTGCCCGTCCCGCTGCGACCCGCATCACGATCAATCCCGGCGGCGCAGGACGATGCGACGGAGCTGGACGAGTTCGGAGCCCCGACCGGCCCAGGGTTCGCAACGGATCAGCAGCCGGACCCCACGATCCTTGATTCCGCTGCACCCGAGAACGCACCGACCTCATGCGCACCCGCCGAGGCGGACGAGGATCGCGACCCGCGGCAGGTCGAGACCGGGCCGGCGACCCTCGCCGTGGCGGCGGTCGACGGACGCATCCTTGCTCTACAGGACTTTGCACCCGCCCTCGCCCTCAACGGCCCCGGCGCGCTCGGCGCCGCACGCGCCATAGCCGCCGCTGTCCTGTCCGCCGCTGAACTCCGCCACGACGGAGCGCGTCTACTCATCTCCGGCACCGACGCCGCCCTGCTGCTCGACGTCGCCGGAAACGACCTTCCCGCCAAGCTGACGGCCATATCAGACCTCGAATTGTTCGACGACGGCCACAGCGCCCTCGCCCAACTCGAGCAGTACACCGCCTACCGCACCCGGATGCTTGAGGAACATGAGGCTGATACCCTCGAGCAGCTTCCTGACGAGGACGACTTCCCGCCCGTCGTCCTGATCGCCGTAGCCCGCCCCGAGACCGCCAGGCGCGTGAGTGCCACTGTCCAGGCCGGAGCCGGGCTACGCGTGCACGCGGTACTCCTCGGCGAACACCCGTCCGCACAGGCCTGGCACGTGGACACCCACGGCCACCTGACCGGCCCGGACACAACGACGCGGGCGAGGACCTTCCAGCTGTCCGCTGCCGCGCTGTCCGCCGCGCTCGAGCTGCTCGCCGAGGCGACCGGCGACGCATCGGCCGAACAGGGCCTGCCCATCGCCCCCGACCCGCTCGGCGAACTCGCCATCCCAGAACCCGATCCCGGGCCCGCCGAACCCTCACCCGACGAGATCACCGAGCCGGCAGCTGACTCCGACGAGACTGCTGCGGACAACCCGGAATCCGCGCCGGTGCCCGAGACCGACAGCGAGGTGGGCACGCCTACCGAGAACACACACGCGGAGGCGCATGGTATGGCCGTGATCCACCCCGTACGGATCCTCGCCCCCGACGCGCAGCCGGCGAGCGAGGAGCCGGCCAGGACAAGCGATGCCGGATCGCGGTGCGCCGAGACCGGGCCGCTGCTGCTCGTGGCCGCTGAGAGCCCAGACCCGATCAAGCAGATCATCGATGACTACGCCGCACACCCCGTGCGAATCAAAGTATTGGGCGTGCGGGCCATCACAACCCCCACCGGCACCGTCGATGCCCGGCTGCGCAGCGACGCATGGCGGGCGGCAACGAAATTGGCAGTGGCAGGACGTTACGGCCAGCACCTCGACGACCTCGCCGTGCTCTGGCCCGACCACGACGACCAGGCACTGCGCGTCACCGTGAAGAACGCGGTCTACGACCTGCGCAAGACTCTGCGACAGCGCTGCGGTGACCCGGCCGGCAACCCCGGGCGCTACATCACCCAGGCCAACCACCGCTACATCTTCAACGACCAGACCGTCGCCGTCGACCTCGCCGCGTTCACCGCGCTGCGCACCCTGGCCGCGCGAACCCGCGACGTCGGCGAGCGCACCGCCGCCGCACGCGCAGCCCTCGACCTCTACGACGGCGATCTACTCGCCGGCGAAGACGAAGAGTGGATGATCGCCCCGCGCACCAAGGCGCGCCGGGACGCGCTGGCCACCGCCACGCTCCTCGCGCAACTCGCCGACCACGCCGAGGACCGCGAGGCAGCGCTCGGCTGGTGGGAGCGCGCACTCGACATCGACGACAACGAAGAGGTCTACCGACAGATCATCACCACGCAACTCTCGCTCGGCCATCACGCCGACGCGCTAGCCACCTGCGACCTGCTCACGTCCCGCCTGAACGCCGACGAACTGGCACCCGCACCCGAGACCTTGGCACTGATCGCCCGTGCACGAGGGCGACGAACCACGCCCAGCCATACCGCTCCCACACCCTTGCGTGGCTACTCGTTCGACAACAAGCACCACGCTGGAACAGTTCGCGTCCCACAGCGCCAGGCACCGTCCGACAGCGGGGCGAAAAGCCGGCGCGGGCGGACGGCGGCGATGAGCGATCAGGCGGACTGATCTGAGCTGACGCCGCCGTCAACCGGCGTACACCCGGGCCGCCACGGTGTCGGGCGGTGTGCCCCCTGGCCAATCACCTACTCCCTCTTCGGCCAGAGCAGCGTGACTCGGTGGAGTGGGACCACGGCCGGAGATCGGGTTCCGTTCGCCCGACGGCCTGCGCCTTCGCAGCACGCTGACCGCTCCGCCACCGTTGCCGGGGAGCGCGGTGACCGATTTCGTGCATGGTGGCGGAGCCACGCGCCACGAAGGCGGATTCCTATGACGCCTCGCGGATGGCTTGGCCGCCGAGGCAGTGGCCTCTGTGCGCTCCGGTCTTCGCGGCCAAGGCGCGAGCGCGGGACGACGCGAAAGAGCTCACTCTCTCGGGAGTGATGAGCTATCCAGCGGCGCAACGTTGTCAGCATCCGCATATGGGGCTGCCTGATCGGAATCGCGCCCTAAACGCCGCTTTCGAACACCCCAGTCCGGGTCGAGTTCTTCTCTAGGGTGGAACCCTCGGCCGCCGTGACCCACCCTGGCGACCTGACTATCTGAAAGACCGGAAGGAATACGAAGCGATGCAGGACCTTTCGAAGGTCATCAAGGCGTACGACGTGCGCGGCGTGGTCCCGGACGAACTCGACGACGCGATCGTGGGTGCCGTTGGCGCGGCCTTCGCGCGCCTGGCCCAGAATGACATCGTCGTGGTGCGCGACATGCGCACCAGCAGCCCGCAGTTCCTCGCCGCGTTCGCCGAGGGCGTCACCAGCCAGGGCTACGACGTGATCGACGCCGGGCTGGGCTCCACCGACCTCGCCTATTTCGCCTCCGGGAAGCTGGACCTGCCCGGCGCGATGATCACCGCGAGCCACAACCCGGCGAAGTACAACGGCCTCAAGCTGTGCTGGCCCGGGGCCAAGCCCGTCGGGCAGGACACCGGTCTCGGCCAGATCCGGCAGTTGATCGAAGAGGGCATCCCCGTTCACGACGGCGCCCGCGGCAGCATCATCGCCCGGC
Source organism: Actinospica robiniae DSM 44927 (assembly GCF_000504285.1). Classification (NCBI taxonomy): domain Bacteria; kingdom Bacillati; phylum Actinomycetota; class Actinomycetes; order Catenulisporales; family Actinospicaceae; genus Actinospica; species Actinospica robiniae. Next base: position 8,618,164 of record NZ_KI632511.1, read on the forward strand.
CGATGGCAGATGATTACGCCGCGTACCTGAACTCGCTGGTGAACCTCACCGGTATTCGGCGGCTGAAGGTCGTGGCCGACGCCGGGAACGGCATGGGTGGACACATGGCCCCGATCGTCTTCGCCGGCCTGCCCATCGACCTGACCCCGATGTACTTCGAACTCGACGGCTCGTTCCCGAACCACGAGGCCAACCCACTGGATCCGAAGAACCTGATCGACCTGCAAGCGAAGGTGCGCGAGAGCGGCGCGGACATCGGCCTCGCCTTCGACGGCGACGCCGACCGCTGCTTCGTCGTCGACGAGAACGGCGAACCGGTACCGCCGTCCGCGATCGTCGCGCTCATCGCCACCCGCGAACTCGCCAAGGCACCCGGCTCGACGATCGTCTACAACGTCATCACCTCCCGCGCCGTCCCCGAGATCGTCGCCGAGAACGGCGGGCAATCCGCCCGCACCCGCGTGGGCCACGTGTTCATGAAGTCCCTGATGGCCGAGACCGACGCCGTCTTCGGCGGCGAGCACTCCGGCCACTACTACTTCCGCGACTTCTGGCGCGCCGACACCGGCATGCTCGCCGCCCTGCACGTGCTCGCGGCCCTCGGCGAGAGCGACCTGCCGATGTCCAAGCTGGTGGCGCAGTACAGCCGGTACACCGCGTCCGGGGAGATCAACACGGAGGTCGCCGGCGTCGCGGCAACCCTGGCGAAGGTCGAGGAGCACTTCGCCGGCCGCGAGGACGTCGAACTCGACCGCATGGACGGCCTGACCGTCGTACTTGCCACCGGTTGGTTCAACCTGCGCCCTTCGAACACCGAGCCGCTGCTGCGCTTGAACGTCGAGGCCGACAACGAAACCGCGATGGCCGACCTGCGCGACGAAGTGCTCGCCCTCGTGCGTTAAGCCTGCACCCCGCTCGTGTGTCCGGGCCGGGTTAAGCACCGGCCCTGGCACGCGATTGTGGCGAACTCCTCTCCGGCCCGCATCAGCCTCAGTCCGAGCCAAGGAGCACAGTCCCCGATGACCGTCCGACCCGCTGCCCAGCGCCTCGACCTGCGCAAGACCGACGTCCCCGATGTGCTCGCGCGCGTCAAGGCCGCGCTGCAAGCGGCCGTATGCGACGAAGGACCAGAGACGTATGTACGGAAACGGCGCTCGATCGGATTCCGGACCGAGCGCAACACCTGGGTGCGCATCGAATGCCGAGGCCGCGAACGCCTCGACGGCCAAGCCTGGGGACTCGAATCCGCAGCGGCGATCCGCGAGGTGCCCATCCCGACGTGGCACGCCGGGCTTTCCTGGCTCGACACCGAACGCGATGTGATGTGGAGAGCCGACGAGACCGCGTACATCGATCAGGCACCCATTGGCCGCGCATCCAACGCCCCCGGTCTTCCCCCGTCCTGGTGGGCCGCCTGCAACGCGGCCCTTGGCGAACTGGCCCGCCACCCGACGGCGCGCAACGCGACCCCGGACCTCGAGCCGATCAACGCAGCCCGCGTCGGCGCCGCGATCACCAAGGTATTCCCAGAGTGCGCACAGGTCTCGCTCGACGAATGGACCACCGCCCACGCCGACCTCAACTGGGCGAACATGACCGGACCGACCCTGTGGATCCTCGACTGGGAGGACTGGGGGCGCGCCCCCCGCGGCCTGGACGCCGCCAACCTGTGGGCCGGATCCCTCGCCCTCCCCGCGATCGCCGCCACGATCTACGAACTACGCCGCGCCGATCTCGAGAGCCCGACCGGCAAGCTCATGCGCCTGTTCAAATGCGCCGAACTCCTCGCCTGGGCGGACGAACGAGAACCCCTCTACGCCCCGAGCCGGCGCGAGGCCGCACGCCTCCTCGCGCAAGGAGTCGGTCAACCGCCCGGCGCAGCCTGACGCCGCGTTGCTGCACGGACTAGCGTTGATCACGCCAGGGGCGATCTGGGAGGCCGTCGCCTTCGCCACGCCCATCGCCGGCCCGGAATGGGACTGAGGGAATTGTGCCGTCGAGTCGAGCCGGCGCCGGAGTTGACCGCGTTCCCGGTCATAGGGGAGCTGTTGTGAGCCGGGCATACCAGCCGCCGCGGAAACTTCCAAGCCGCCGGGGACGAGACCCTCAACTCCTGGCCAGTGTGCGTGTACTGACATCCAGCCATGGCGGCCGGGCTGTACAAGCGTTAGTGTGGGCCTGATGCCGCGTATGCGGCAGGCGCCGCCCGCGCTGGATACCCCCCCCATCCGAGCGGGTCGAGCGTGTTCCGGCCCGACACCATCCCCCGGTGCCGGGCCGGACTCTTCGCTTGTCATGAATGGCCGATAGGGCCGGCCCCGATTGCTTCGGCGCGAGTCCAGTTTCGCCCTCGGCACAGGGAATCGACGTCGAACCTGCGCCTGTCCGACATGAATGACCCAGCGTAGGCGTGCGGTCATCGGTGCCGCACCCGCAGGGCTCCAGCGATGGCAATGGGTACCCACGGACGGTCGAGGATTCGCGGCCGCGGCCGAAAGGGTCATCCGGCCGCGAGATTCTCGAAAGCGGCGAGGGCGCTAGAAGTCGGCCAGGACTTCGTCGGGTACGACGAACACGGCAGCCCCGGTGCTCTGCTCAGCTGCGGCGGTGAAGGCCGCGCGCACCTCGCAGGTGAGGGCGTCGAGGGTGGATTCGGGCACAAGCAGCACGGAGCCGCCGAGCACCTCGAGCACCTGAGCCACACTCACACGAGCACCGCCGCCGTCCATCACGCACCCGACCCTAACCGCCGGGTCCGACAGCGGAATGACGGACGGCTCCGGCGTTGGGCCGTGCGGCGCCGTTCCGGCTAGGCGAGTTCTCGGCGCCGACGATGTCGATCATCGGTTCAACGTCCCACACGTCTTCGCCACGGATTGGCCACATGCATAGGTGTGCCGAAGAGCCCTAGCTGGCCGCTCCGAGGATCGACAGTTGGCCAGTTCTTCAGGGTGGTGGTCGACCTTAAGTTCCGCGCGATCATGAGCGAAGCGGCGCCGTGTGACGATCCCGGAAACCGGTAGTCCTCGGGGCAGACTGGATGCGATCGTGATCGTTGTGAACGAGTGCATCTTCTGCGAGATCGTCGCTGGCCGACAGTCGTCGTATCGCGTCCTCGAGGACGAGCACACCGTGGCGTTCCTGGACATCAGGCCCGCCTCTCCAGGCCACACACTGGTTGTCCCACGTACGCACACGCGCGATCTCTATCAGATATCCGAAGCGGCACACGGTCAGGTCGCCGCCACGGTGCATCGAGTCGCCGCTCTGCTCAACTCGGCTCTCGAGCCCGATGGCGTCAACGTCAAGCACAACACCGGTCAGTCCGCCGGCCAGGACGTCTTCCACTTCCACGCACACGTGGTGCCTCGATGGCGCGGCGACAACCTGAACCTTATTTGGCGATCCCCACGAGCCTCAGCCGACCAACTTGAAGAAGTCCTCAAGCGGATCAACACACGTCGCCTGTAACCGTGATCAGCTAGTTCGTCACGCTGTGCAGCCTAGTGGCGGGCAATGCCGGCCCCCGGCGAACTGGCCAACTGTCGATCCCCGGAACGGCCATCAATCAATCCTCGGCACAATAGGCCCGCTGACCTGTGTTTATCCTATCGGGCGGTCGCGCCGCTTGACTTCATCAGGGTATCGATGGCTGTATCTGTACACCGCCCCGTGACGACGCACCGCTAGCACGTGCCGAACGGGACGGAACTCCAAGCGCCCGGTACCGCTCCGGACGCGCCCCGGCCGGGGCATGACCACCCGAAATCACTTTCTGACCAGGGAAGAGCCATGTCCGCATCTGAACCCACAAGCAGCTTGACCCCGTCGATGAGCGCGATACTCGCCACGCTGTCCGCTGACGACGGAGCGAGCGTGACCGAGCTGTCCGAGCGCGCCGGGCTCGGCCGCTCTACCGCCGCCCGCGTTCTGGCCGCCCTCGAGGGCACAGGCCTCGCTCGGCGGGAGCGCGCCGATCGGAGCGCCGACCACAGCGCCCCCGACCTGTGGTTTGCCACCGCGTCAGGCGTATACGAGCACGATCATGCCGAGCCCGGCTCCGCCCTGGATGCTGCATGCGAAACCAGCGCGGAGGAAGTCGAACCGGACCCGCAAGGAGAATCTGGCACTACGTCAGATGCGCGGGGAGAGGTCGCCCGGAGCGACGAGCCTGTCATACCCGAGAACGGAGCCGAGCCCGGGAACGCGTCCGTTCCGAAGGCACACGACGAGCCCGGATCCGAGCCGACACCCGAGCACGCAGCTCTGCCCACGGCTGCGGAGTCCGAGCCTGCCGATGACCCGGAACCGGCCATGGAGGAGACCAAGGTAGAGCCGGAGCCCGAGGAGGAGGCCGGGCAAGGTGCGGCGCCACAGGTGGCCGCCGGCCGCGGCGTCGAGTCGGACGGGCAGAACGCGACCGAGCCCGCTGCTGTGCCCGATCCTGCGGTAGCGCCGCCGTCCGAGACTGGCGTGACGGTCCGCTTGGGTAAGGGCGAACTGCGGGCGCTGGTGGCCGAGTACCTCGCGGCGCACCCGGACGGCGAGTTCACCGCATCGCAGGTCGGCAAGGCACTGGAGAAGTCCAGTGGCGCGGTGGCGAACGTGTTCGATGTCCTGGTCAAGACCGGTGACGCGGAGATGACGTGCGAGAAGCCGCGCAGGTTTCGCCGCCTCGCCACGGCAGCGCACTAATCCAATCCGGTGTCCACGCACCCGCGTCACGGCGCCGCGTCCCCCAGACGGGCGCTGCGCCGTGACGCGCGGAATCGATCACGGAAAACCGCATCATGATGAATTTCACCCGCTCATGCTCGAGCAGGCCTGCACGCTGGTTCACCGATCGGGCGAGCTGTCCCACCTCAAGATCGGCATCACCTTCCCGCAGCTGATGCTGATCGCGCCGACGGCGCCGCCGAACTGATCGTGCTGTTGGGCGGCGTCCCCGACGCGGCGGGCAACGTGCAGCTGCACCGCCGCGCCGAGCAGATCGGGGCGGTTGCCGCCGCGTACACCGTCGAATCCTGGCTCGGCTACGTCTCCGTCAACCACTCCGGATTCGAACGCCTCGCACCCGATGACCTGCCCCGCGCGCCCGACCTGCCGGACCGGCGCGAGGCCGTAGTGACCACCGCCGTATGGCCTGGCGGCAGTGCGTTCGTCCACCGCATCACCGCGATCACGCGCCCGCCCGGCGGATCCGCGCTAGGCCCCGCCTGCTGGATGCAGGCACGCGACTACGGCACCAACCGGTGGCTCGAGTCCCTGCTGATACCAACGGCCGCAGGCGTCACCGCCGGGGCGGACGGAGACCCGCGGAATTCCGTCCGCCCCGGACGTCGTCGTGCCGCCACGTGCCGCCCTCGGGGCGGCACGTGGGCAGTAACCAGTGACGTAGCTGCACTGCCCAATGGATCAGGTGATCACGGCACGCGGAGCGTGTCGGTGCCGGTCCACCGGTGCAGCACTGCGGGCACGGCCACCGTGCCGTCGGACTGTTGGCATTGTTCGAGGATCGCGGGCAGTAGGCGGCTGGTGGCGAGTCCGGAGGCGTTGAGGGTGTGGACGAGCTGTGGTTTGCCATGGTGTTCGCGGTAGCGGACCTGACCGCGTCTGGCCTGGTAGTCGCGGGCGTTGGAGACCGAGGAGACCTCGACGTACGTGTCGAGGGAGGGCAGGCGGACCTCGATGTCGACCGTGCGGGCCATCGCCGCGGAGGTGTCGCCCGCAGCCAGTTGGGTCACCCGGTAGTGCAGGCCGAGGTCGGCGACCAGTTTCTCGGCGCGTGCGATCAGCGCCTCGTGTTCGGCGTCGGAGTCCTCGGGCCGGGTGTAGCAGAACAGCTCGACCTTGTTGAACTGGTGCCCGCGCAGGGTGCCGCGCTCAGCGGTGCGGTATCCGCCGGCTTCGCGCCGGTAGCACGGGGTGTAGGCGACGTACCGGGCGGGCAGCTGGTCGGGGTCGAGGACTTCGCCGCGATGCACGTTCGCCAGCGCGGTCTCCGCGGTCGGCAGGAGGAACAGTTGCGGGCCTGCGCCGCTGGTATCGATCCGGTAGAGGTCTTCGGCGAACTTCGGGTACTGCCCGGCGGTGTAGACGCTCTCGACGGTGGCCAGGTGTGGCGGCAGGACGAACTCGAACCCGGCGGTCAGGTGCTGCTCGAGGAAGTAGTTGAGCAGCGCCCACTCCAGCCTCGCGCCGGCTCCGCGGTAGCTCCAGAATCCGCTGCCGGCGATGCGCACGCCGCGCTCGTAGTCGATCAGGCGCAGCCGTTCCGCGAGCGCCACGTGGTCGAGCCGGCCCTCGGGCAGTGCCGGTGCGTCGCCGAGGGTGCGAAGGACCCGGTTGGCTTCCTTACCTCCAGCCGGCACGTCGGGATCGGGAAGGTTGGGCAGGGCCTCGAGGAAGGTGCGGCAGTCGGTTTCGAGGCGGGCGATGTGCGCGGTGAGCGCCGCCAGGTCGTCGGCCGCGGCGGCGCCGTCCTCGCGGATCCTCGCGGCGGCGGGATCGCCGGGTTCGAGGGCCGCGAAGGCGCGGGCGCGGCGCCTGCGTCCGCCGCGCAGTTCATCAGCCCTGGTGCGCGCCGCGCGGAGGTCGGCGTCGTGAGCGAGGTAGGTCGCGAAGTCGGGGTGGATGCCGCGCGCGGCCAGGCGCTCGCATACGTACGCTGTCTGGGTCCTGATCACATGTGGGTCGAGCACGATGGCTGCTCCCGTGTCCGTCCGGCCCCGGTCAGGGGCCGGCGTGATCCCCTTCGGGGCGCGGGCGAGCGGGGTGCTCGCGGTGCCACCGCGCCTTCGCCGCCCCTGCGGGCGGCCTCGCTGCCCTGTTGACGGCCGGGCAGGCCGACGGACCACGGGCCGGACGGTTGGCCACGGCGTCGCTCGTCCGTGCGCGGGAGTGGATTCACCCGGGGTGCGGCGACGCCTTCTCAGCTTCCGGCGTCTCTCTCACGGCTCACACGAGCCCGGGTTACTTGGTTCCCACGGTGCGGATGACCGCCAGGTTAGGACGTCTCCAGCGCCCGGTGCCATCGGTTTTCCTCTCGATGGTCGTTCGCCGGACTCAGTCCTGTTCCCCCGCGTGGGGGGCACGTGACGCCAGCGTGCGCTGTGCCTGGCGTACTCGTGCGAGTGGCCAGCCGGTCAGTTCCGCGACGGACTCCGGGCTCTCTCCGGCGGCGAGGATCTCGCGCACGGCTGCTGCGGCCTTCTCATCGAAGACCGCGGCGTCGGCCTCGGCTTTGGCGAGTACCGTCGCGGCTTTCGCCTCGGCGTCGGCGCGAAGTTTCTCCGCCCTGTTCGCCGCCGCGGTGCGGACCTTCTCGGCCTGCTCGGCCGTTGTGTGGAACGTGGTGACGAGCGCTTCGAGGGCTTTCTCGCGCGCGGCGAACTCCTCGGCGCGCTTGGCCATCGCCTCGGCGGCCCGTCGAGCAGCACTCCGGCTCTGCGCGGCCGTCGGCTTCCTCGTCACGTCCCCGAGGCTATGTCGCACCCGGAAGCGCGGCGATCACGGCGGCCCGTCTGGGTGAAAGACGTCGCAGCCGCCCGTGCAGCAGCCGGGTGACGCGGGAGCCCACGGGTCGGCGGGTGGAATCCGAGTCGCGCGGGGCGGCGTGGGTGAGGCGGCTCCGCGTCGGCGGTGTGGACGCGGAGCCGCAACCGGCTCAATCCACCCAGAGGCGGAGAGCCTTACGCCGGGGGAGGGGTACGGCGTAAGGCTCACGATAGGCCGATCAACCTGTGTGCGCAGGCTCTTTCGACGGTTCACACGCGGCTGGGCGGCCCGAGGCCTGATCGCCGTTTCCTCCCTCCACTCCGCACCGTGCTCGGACCCTGGGCTGGCCACCGAGCCGTAGCCATCAGCGCACGGGCCGGGGGCTGCTTGTTTCCAGTGGTGGCTCGACGGCTATGTCATCGGGCGGTTCGGGACCGGGCGGGGGTATCGAGGCGTCGGCCGAGTCCGGCAACCTCGTCCGGGTCGTGGTGGGCGGTGATCTCGAACAGCCCGGAGACGAGCGATTCGGCTGCCACCAGGCGCAGGTCCACCGGCGTGCCGCCGGTGGTCACGGCTCCGGGCAGCGGGATCAGGCGCGACTCGCTGAAGGAATCCGATGCCGGGTCTGCGACCTGTCCGCGCACCGCGACGTTCGCCCAGCGTCGCGGGGCGAGGAAGACGTACCCGTCAGCGCGGAGGCCTGGACATTGGTGTGCTGCCGTGATCGCGCAGGAGTGGCAGACCGGCGGATCCACGGTCAGGTACGGCGCCGCGGGGCCGAGGCGTTCGAGGTGGGCGTGCCAGGCAGGGGCCGCGGTCATCCACAGCGAGGCGGGCGCCGTACAGATCTGGCAAGAACCCCTTAACATCACCCTACGGTGACGTATCGGGTGGACTCGCGCGAACCGGGGCTGGCCCTCGCCCGGCGCCCAGGTCGCGCGCCGCCAGAGGATGCCGTAGCGGTCGCGGTCTTGGCTCTGCTCGTCGGGGTAGACCAGCGCCGGTGCGCGGCCCGGGCCCGTGCGCAGGAGTGGCAGCGTGTCCGGGTCGGCCAGGACGTCCTCGGCGGACCAGGCAGTGATGTAAGGGACTGTCATTCCGTGGTAGGTGCGGGGTTGCGTGGCGGGGCGGGGTGGTCCTTCCATGCCGTTCATCGGGGACCGCCGCGGCTGACGCGGTCGGCGGGCTCGGTGTGAGGGCGGGTGGGCGGGTGTGGGTGCGGGTTCATGGGCGGCTCGTTTCGGTGTCGGTGTGTGCGGGTCACGGCGTTTCTGTGTTGCTGCGGGCGAGCAGTCGGGCGGCCAGGGCGACGGTGGGGCGCAGGAATTCGATCCAGCCGTCGGTGAGGTTTAGCCAGATGCCGGCCACGTGGAGTTCGCCGTCGGGTTCGACGAGGTGGAGTACTGCTGCTGCCGGGCTGGTGGCGCCGGGGGCGGCGCCGCGGCCGTAGGTGAGGATGAGCGAGCCGGGCGCGCATGCGGTCTCCTCCGTGATGGGCAGGGCGTCGAACTCGCTGCACCACGCGGCGCCGACGGTGGTGATCAGGATGCGGTCGCGGTCGGCTGGGTGGGGCCGGGTCTGCAGGGTGCGGGCGTCGATCTGGCCGTCGGGGCGCGGGCGGATGATGCCGGGCGTGCCGGGTGTGATCAGGACGGTGGGCCCGTGCGGTGTGGTCATCGGAGGGCTTTCTGAGGCTGCGTAAGGCGGGCCGGGACGGCAAGAGCACGGAGCGGGATAGACGGGGCGGTGCGCGGTGGCTGGGCGCGGGTCATGGTCGAGTTCGTTTCGGTGCGCGGCCTGCCTGATGGCGTGGGCGATGTGCCCTTCCCTCGTGTGGATGCCCGCGCGCACGGCGCGGGCGGATAGCGGCAGTGCCACGGCGAGTAGCGGCCTGTGCCCTGTTCGCGCGATGGCCAGGCCCCACAGGCTCCCGGTGACCGCCTCGATCTCGGCGTAGGGGATCACGTGGGTGCGCAGCACGTTGGTGACGACCAGTGCGTCGCGGTTCAAGGCGATCCGTGCGCGCCCGAGGTATCCCGCGCCGAGGGCATCGAGCCCGGCGGCCAGGGCGGTTTCCACGCCGAGCGTCGCGGTGAGCCGTATCCCGCTGGCGAGCAGCGCGTAGACGTGCAGGAGCGCGATGCTCGATGCACACATGGCGGTGATCGCGGCGGCGCATGCCCAGAACGTCGGCCACCACAGCCGTGTGAGCTCAGGCTCCCGTGATCGTGACATCGAATCTTGTTCTCTGCTTTCCGTAAGGGTGCGGGGTGAAGGTGGCTGACGTGCTCGGCGTTGACCGGTCTTGCCGGGGACGGGCAGGGTTATGCGGCGCGGTCGGGGTCGAGTCCCGCAGGGTCGGTCAGGGCGTCGAGGAACGCGGTGATCGCCTCGCCGGGCACGTGGGCGGTGAAGATCGCCTCCCATTCCCGCCGGTGGACTCCGTCGGGGAAGCTGGCGCGGTAGTGCGGGCCGGTGGCCAGGAACTGGCCCGGGATCTCGGGCGGGGCGGCGCTGTAGACGAGGTGGACCTGCCCGTGGGTGCCGGTGTAGGTCGCACTGCGCACCGCGCGCGTCCAGCCGCGCGCCTCGGCCGCGGTGAACACCGCCTGCGCCCCGTCGTAGGCGGCACCGGCGAGGTAGCCGGGGTGCGCGCCGCGGATGCCCGCGGGATCGGTCAGCGCGCGGAGGAACGCGGCGATCGCCTCGGCGGGCACGTCCTCGCCGAAGTGCGCTGCCCACCCCCGCTCGCCGCCCGGTTCGGGCCGGTACTCGGCGACCCACAGCCGGTCGGCGTCGCGGGAGTACCGGTCGGTCTCCGGTCCGAACTCCACGTGGCAGCGCCCGTCGGGGGACCGGTAGGTGAGGTTTCCCGCCTCGTCCTCGGACCTGTCCCACCCGGCGGCCCGCGCCGCCTCGAGGGCCGGCGTGGGCATTCCGCCGCCCGCCGCGTACGGCGGGGCGAGCACGGGTGCGGGCGGGGTGAACGCAGGGGTCATCGATGCCTCCGGGGCAGGATGGTCGGTGGGATCCGGCGGCGCGACCGCGCCGCCGGATCGATATCCAGACACAGACATTCGTGGCCGTCAAGCCGTGTGGCGCCCGCTCGATCGAGCGCCTTCCGTGGACCGGGCGCATCCGGCGAGCCCGCTCGCAGACGCGGCAGAACTGACCTGGGGCGCCCCGTCCTCGCCGTACTTAATCGATATAGCTAAATGTCGTGATTATTGGACGTGCTGATGCCGAGGGCTACAGCCAGGCGGTCTATCCAGTTCTCGAGGCGGTCGGCGACGTCGATGCCGTGATCGCCTCGTGCTTCGTCGTAGTCCTGGTAGTGCTCGGGGTGGATCTCGCCGTCTTCGTCGGTGTATTCGGCGCGTACGGCCTGCCAGGCGCTCTCGAGGGCGCGCATCTCGGCGAGCAGGTCGAGGCCGGCGCGTGTGCCGCTGATCGGCTGGGTGGTCGGGGTGGAGGTCATGGGGTGTTATTTCGCGGGGGTCGGGCCGTCGTGGCGGGTTGCGGGGCGCGGAAAGGCAGGGGTGTGATCTCGCCGCGGTGGGCGCGGATGCCTTGGCCGGGCTGGAGAGCGGCGGCGGGGTCTTCGGGCGCGAGGATGTAGGTGAACCGGTCGCAGCCGGCGACGCAGGGAACGGTGAAGCAGTAGTTCCAGGCGTATACGCGGAAGAAGCCGTGGTGGGCGGCGGCCGGCCCGTGGTAGGCGACGCGCATCGCGACCCAGGTGGTCGGGTGGCCCGGTGGCGGGGCGGGCGGCGCGTGGCCGTCCGCGGGTGCGGGCGGGGGTGATGTCATCGTGGTCTCCGGTGGCCGGTGCGGGGTCAGTCGGTGGGGGCGTGCGGGCAGGTGGGGGTGTGGCCGGGGTCGGCGCGGAATTCGGGGACCGGGTCGAAGGCGTCGTCGCTCAGGGCGGTGGCGTCGAGTTGGGCGCCGTAGTCGGCCAGGGAGCGCAGCCAGCCGAGTGGGGCCTGCTTCCCGCAGGCGGGGCACGGGCCGAGGGTGAAGATCTGGTCGGGGTTGTTGTGGGCGCCGAGGAATCGGTGTGTCGTGCCGTCGGGCTCGGTGACGGTCAGAAGCGGCCAGGGCCAGTCGCCGTAGGCGCGGGTGTAGTCGGGGCTGATCTGCACCTGGCTGGGGGTGATGCCGAGCAGGGCGGCCAGTTCCCGGGCGCAGGCTTCGGCGCGCTCGGCCCAGCGCTGGTCGCGCCAGGTCGGGGGATGGGCGGTGTCGCGGCGGCGCCGGTCGGCGGCGTGCAGGGCGCGGGCGGTGATGCCGCCTGCTGTCGGGGTCGCGGTGGTATCCGGCATGGGATGCTCCCAGCTTTCTGTACGAGGGCGTGTGCAGGGACTGTTCATGTGCGCGGGTTTTGGGCGGCGGTGTAGGCGCGGGCGGTGGTCTCGAGGCGGTCGAGGGCGTCGTGGTGGCGTGCGGCGAGGGCGAGCAGGTCGTCGAGGCGGCCGGGCATCGGCCAGTTCCTCGGCTGCGGCCTGCAGGTCGCTGATCGTGTGCCGGATCCTGCGGGCGAGTTCCAGGTGGCGTTCCCCGGTGCGCAGGGCGGTCTCGTGCAGCAGCTTGGTCAGCGGCTCGCATCCGGGAGTCTCGGCCGCGCGCCGCAGGTGGGCGGGTCCTTCGCGCCCGAGCAGGCGGGCGAGGACGAGGTCGATGGCCGGCTGGTAGACGGGGGTGATGAGACTCCTTGAAAACGGCCAGTTCCTGCTCACCGCTTGGCCGGACCTGCTCAGTGGATCTCCTCACCCCGAACTGCTGATCAGCGGGCTCGGCGACACAGCGCCGGGGCTGGCCGACAGCTGCGGCGACTTTGGGGCGAGAGGAGCGGTCCAGGGCGGGCGTAGCCCGTCGCGGAGCGACGCCGAAGGCGCCCTTGACGGCGACGAGCGGCCTGATCCTGATCGGGCGGTCGGCCCCGGCCCCACGGGCCCGAATTCGAGCCTTGCCAAACTGGGGCGTACCCAGAGCGGCTCTGGCCGTTTTCGGAGGTCCTCATCAGGGGCGGGTGTCGGTGTCGAGGTCATGGGTTGGGGCCTTTCCTCGGGTGGTGATGCGGTGCTGTGAGCTCTTTCCGCTCGTCCGGTCCGGGTGAGTTCGTGCTCGTCGAGGCTCAGTGCGTCGCGCGCGGTCCGTCGGCGCTCGGCTCGTCGGGAACGGGTATGGCGCCGCGCAGGGCGGAGGCGGCATGGCAGAGCAGGCTCTTGACGGGGGTGAGCGCCTCGGCGACGTCTTCCGGGTCACCGCCGTGGGCTGCGGCGGTGGCCCTGATGTAGGTGGCGGCGTGGGAGATGTAGTTGGCGGCATCCGCCAGCAGATCCAGGAGTTCGTCGCGTTCTCGGTCGGCCAGCGGGGCCTTGCCTGCGCTCACCTCTGTGATGGATACCGTGCCGCCGGGAGCGGTCGTGGTGGGCAGTGCCTCGTTGAACCGCTGCGCCGCTTCGCCGAACTCGCGCGCGCGCCGAAGAACCTCAGCGCTGTGCATCGCGGCGGCGGCCTGTGCGGGGGTTTCGTGGGCTGGGGTGTCGATTCCGGCCATCGCGCGCAGGACGCTGGTCGGGGTGGTGTAGTCGGCGGTGATCGTGGTGTGGGTGCGGCGGTCGGTGATCTGGAACTCGTCCTCATCCGGACCCCAGGTGATCCGGACGGCGCCGTCCGGATCGGCCAGTTGGCTGCCGAGGAGTTCGTCGTGGCTGTGTTCCTCGGTGTGGATCCAGCCTCGCGATTCGAGGTCCGCGATCAGCTCGTCGATCTCGGTGTCGTCCTCGGGGTTTCGGTGGGCGTCCTTGCCGGCGCGCGCGATCGTCTCGAGTACGTCCGCGGGCAGAACCGGGCCGACCGCGCGCCAGCACGCCCGGGAGTTGCCGCCCGTGCCCGGCCCATGTGGCGCGTTTCCCGTGAGGGTCAACATCGCCGCGGTGCCGACGGCTTCGATCCGTACGGCCAGCTCACCGACCGGCGCGTTGAAGGTGATGCTGGTCAGGCCTGTGATCAGCGCCGAGGGCTGGGGCCCCGCGCTCTGCCAGCCGTGCGCATAGAGCGCGTTGCTCAGAACGACGTGCGGGGGCGGGAACATGGTCGGGGTCACGCGGTCCTCCGGGGTCTCGGGGGCGGGGTGTGCGGGCGGATTCATGCGGGGTCTGCGTCGTCGGTCAGGGCGAGCGCGGCGATCACGGCGCCCGGGGCGCTCGCGTCCGTGTGGGCGTGGGCGCGCTCGCCGCCGCTGGTGGCCACGTCGGCGCGGGAGATGATCCACGGGCCGCGCTGCAGGCGGCCGTCATGGCGCCGGTATTGGGCTGAGGCCCAGCGCACCGTGTCGGGGTCGTCGAAGATCAGGGCACGTGTGCCGTATTCGGTGCCCAGGACCGGCCCTTGCAGCCAGCCCGCCGCGCGCAGGCACGCGATCGGCCCGGTGCCCGAGGGCCCGGCAACCGCCGCGCGGCAGGTCGCGTACAGGATGACAACGGGCATGTCGGTGGCTTCAACGTGCCAGAGCGCGGCGCGCGGGTCGCTCCCATCGAGCCGCACGATGCTCGTGCTCGCCTTCTCTTCGCGCCAGATCGCGGTCAGAAGGATCTGCCGGCCGGGGCTTGCCAGCAGGCGGAGACTGACGCCCGTGAGCATCCTGAGGACCTCGCTCCCGCCGAGCTCGAGGTCCATCTCCTCCCATCCCTCGGCGGTCAGCAGGCCGGTGAGCGTGGCGAGTTCGTGAGCGTGGTCGCGGGGTATCACGGTGGTCTCCTTCGTAAGGTGCGGGTGGTGCCGGGTACGGTTCGCCGGTGGTGGTGGGGGGCTTCTCTAGTCGCGGTGGAACGGGCAGCGGCTGTGATGGGCTGGGTCTGCGACGAGTTCTTGGGCGAGTGGGGGTTTCGGCCGACGGAGGCCGGCGCGGTGCTCGAGCAGCTCGCCGAGGTCGGCGAGGTGGCGCAGCGGCGTGAGCGGGACGCGGTTGCCGCATTCCGGGCACGGGCCGAGGCACAGCAGGCGGTGCGGGTCCTTGTTCGCGGCGATGAACTCGTATGCGGTGCCCTGATCGGTCACGGTGAGCCGGGGCCAGACCCAGCCGTCGTCGACGCGTGTTGGATCGGGGCTGATGACGATGTGTTCGCGGGTGATGCCGAGGATGTCGGCCAGGCGGTGCGCGCAGGCTTCGGCGCACGTAGCCCAGTACGGATCGCGCCAGGTCGCGGGCTCGCCGGTATCGGCGCGGCGGATCGCTGCGGCGTGGCGGGCCCGCTCGACCAGTTCGAGCGTGCGGCGGTGTGTTTTCGGCATGGAGGTATCACCAATCGGTGCTGGGGCGGAGGTGTTCGGTGAGGCGGGGGCGTGCTCTAGAGTTCCGGGCTCGCGGCGGTCAGGGCCCTGATGAGCGCGGTGATGACGTGGCGGGGGGTGGCGAGTGCGGCGTGCAGGGCGTAGGGCCCGCCGTGCAGGTGCAGGTCCCAACCCGCTTGAAGGTCAGGGCGGGCGGCGCCGGGAACGCACCAGTGCAGCGCGGCCAGCCGGTAGGGCGGCGCCGGGGCCTCCCACTGGTAATAGGACTCGGTGTAGTACGCGCCGCGCGGGTGTCCGCTGGAGGTCTCGCACCAGTAGTCGATGCGCGGCAGCACGGCGACCGGGTCCATCGCGGCCGCGCCGGGCGGGAGCACGGCGGCGGCCAGCAGGTGCGGCAGGATCGGCAGCGGGCACTGGCCGGTGACCGCCCACGGCGCTGCGCCGTCGGGTGCGCCGGTCACGGCGATGGCGGCGTAGCGCTCGCGCAGGTCGTATCCGTGCAGTGCGGGTTCGATCTCGGCGGCGGCGAGGTGGGCGGCGGCGTGCGGCGCGCTCCACGCCCCGATGAACACCGCGTCGCCCGGCAGCAGTGATGCGGTCTCGGCGCGGGGTGGCGCAGGATGCCATCCCGCCGTGCGCGCGAGCGCGGCCAGCGGCTCGGTGAGGTCGGACACGGCTGGCTTCCTTTCATCGGGCGCAGTGGGCTCGGGTGTGAGCGGGTCAGGGGGTGGTGGCGAGGGCGGCGATCACCGCGCCGGGGGTGGTAGGGCTGGTGTGGGCGATGGCGCGGGTGCGGCCGGTGGTGGTCACATCCGCGCGCACGATCAGCCAGGGACCGTGCGCGGCGCCTTCGGGTCCGGGCAGGTAGGTCGCGGCGGCGGTGCGCGCGGCTCGGGGGTCGTACAGGATGACCGGGGGCAGTGTGCGCGTGCCGGTCGCTCGTTGCCGCCGGGTCCATCCGGCCTCGCGCAGCAGCTTGAGGGGCCCGGGGCTCTCGCCGGGTTCGGTGGCCGCCTCGGCCGCGGCGGCGAGGATCGAGACCGGGAGGTTGTCGGCCTGGGCGCGCCAGAGCGGGATGGGCGGGGTGTGCGGGTCGAGGCCCTGGATCTCGGTGCAGGCGTGCTCGGCGCGCCAGTTCGCGCTCAGCAGCACCCGCCGTCCGGGGCTGAGCATCAGCCGCAGACCGATCCCGGTCAGGTGCAGTGCGAAGTCGGATCCGTCCAGGCCGGTCTCGATCACCTCCCAGCCGCGGGCGGTGAGGTGGTCGGTCAGGTCCTCGAGTTCGGCGGCGTAGTCGCGGGGCATCATGTCGATCTCTCCTTCGTCGGGTTCAGGCGGCGGGGCGGGTGGCTGCGGTGAGGATCGCGCGCATCCACGCGGTCATCCCGTCGGGGTTCTGGCCGGGGTCGGTGTAGGTCTGCGGAGCCAGCAGGCGGCCGAACGCGCCGTCGATGATGTGGGTGATGCGGAAGACGGCAAGTCCGTCGGCGCGCACGGCGGTGGTGATGATCGCCTCGTAGGCGCCGGGCATCTCGGCCGGGTGTGCCCGGTCCTCGGCCGGCAGGCGCGCGGCGTTCTCGGTGACCACGCTGCCGACCCAGGCCTCCCCGGTCACGATCAGCGCGGCGGCCCGCACCGCGCGAGCACGGGAGGCGAGGCGCTCCGGTGCCGGGGGCGCGTCCTCGATCAGGACCTGGACGCTCGGCTCGCCGTGCTCGGGCAGGTAGATCAGCGTGGTCTCGGTGCGCCCCTCGGCGCGCCAATACCTTTGGCCGAGGTTGTGAAAGAACTCTGCTTCGGCGGTCAGCCGGGATTCGTGCAACATGGTTCGGATTCCTTCGTCGTCAAGGGGCGGGTCTGGCGTCGGGCAGTCGGGCAGGCGGGCGCCGGTTCACAGGAGGGTGGCGGCGTCGCGGGCGTCGTGGTGGCCGGGCAGGGCGAGGGCGACGAACACCTCGGTGGAGAACCACGCGTCGATCGCGTCGTCGTCGGGGCTCTCGGCCACGTCCTCGCACCGCTCGCGGATGTGGTCGGCCAGGGCGCGGCGGAAGGTGGGGCCGGTCAGGTGCGCGGCCTCGGGCGCGTCCGGGGCGTGTTCGGGCCAGAACAGCAGCGTCCACCGCCCGGATCCGGCTGCTGGGCGGCGGCCGGTGTCGGGTACGGGGGTGAACATGGCGGGGTGGGAGAGGCGCAGCAGGGCGCCGGTGGCGGCGGCTTCCTCTCCGGTCAGATCGTTCGGGGTGCGCAGGCTCACGGCCCGCCCTCCGGGAAGCGGCACCGCCAGGTGTTCGGTCTCAGCGGTCGATGTCGCGGCCGGGTGCGGGCGCGGGGCGTGTGCGGGTGTGGTCGGGCGGGTCGGGGCGGCGGGTTCGGTTTCGTCCGTGGGCGCGTCGGCGGGTTCGTCGATGGGCGGGGTGGTGTAGGCGGTGATCGCGTGCTGCAGGCGGGCGAGGTATGCCTTGACGGTGGTTTGCTTCACCTCGGGGTTGAGGTCGGTGAAGCGGCGCGCGACCTTCTCGAGGTCGAGCGTGGAGACGTCCTGGTCGGCGAGGTCCGGCAGGTCGCGCAGTACCCTTCTGACGGCGTAGATGTCGTTGGCGGTGGTGCGGGCGTGCCCCTGGCCGCGCTCACTCGCGTGCTTGAGGAAGACGGGCAGGTCCGCGACGGTGCCGTACGTGTGGACCGGCGGGGCCAGGCTTGCGCGCAGGCCGTAGATGGCTGCGGCGGCCGAGCGCTCGTAGGTGCGGAGAGTGGCCGGTTCGAGGCCGGGGTCGGCGTCGGCCAGCGCTTTCGACAGCGCGCCGATTTCGAGAGCGTCGAGGCGGGTGGTGGGGTCGATCCGGTCCGGGGTGAACAGGGAGCGGCACGCCAGGCGCAGCCGTTCGAGGCTGGCGGGTGCGATGTGCGGGAAGTTGGCCGGGTTGGCGAGGAACGCGGACAGGTCGATCAGGCGCAGGGGCGGGCGGGTTTCGGGTGATGGAGTGGACATCGGGCGGGTTCTTTCTCGTGTGCGGGTCGGGTGGGTTCTCTGGGGCGGGCGGTTCAGAGCGCGGGGTGCGTGGCGGGGTTGAGCAGGCTCGCGGCTTGGCGCAGCAGTTGGATCTGTTCGCCGCGTTCGAGGCGGTGCAGGTGGCCGGGGAGTTCGGAGGTGTGCAGGCCGGCGGCGCGGGCGAGCGCGGTTTCGGGGCCGTGCTCGCGCGGGATGCTCAGGAACCTGCTGTTGCCGGCGAGCAGGTGCAGCACGAGGTCGTGGTGCGCGGGGATCGCGCGCAGCCGGTCGGCGGTCTCGGTGAGGATCTCGGCGACCTTCGCGCGGGCGATGTCGGCCGGGGTGCGTGCGCGCACCGCAGCGACGGCGCTCTCGACGCTGACCGGGTCGATCTCATTGCCCCAGGGCAACTCGACGATCGCGGGGGTGAACCGGCCGGAATCCGGGTGCGCGCCGTCGCGGACCTCGATCAGGAGGCCGTCGCGGTACATCAGGTAGATCAGGTCGATGCCCTCGGGCACCGAGCCGCGGGTGATCAGCGCGGGGTGGCCGGGTCCGGCGCTGGTGCCCGGCGGGAGCACGCTTGCTGCGGAGGCGTTGCCGTGCAGGTGCGCGGTCTCCGCGCGGGCATGGGCGGCGAGCGCGGCCTCGATGTACGCGGGGCTCGGGGTGCCGTCGTCCTGGTGGCAGTAGCAGGCGCCGACCGGGGCCGGGGCGCGGCGCGGGCGTATCTCACGGTCCTTTGACGTCGCCGCGCCCAGGTGCCGCCATCCGCCGGGGTGGGCGTAGATGAGTTCCGCCGCCGCCCGGCGCAGCCCCTCGCGTGAGCGGTAGCGCACACCGAACAGCTCCAACAGGAGCCGCGCCGTGGCCACAGGCCCCGGAGCGTGGTCCAGGTAGCGGCCTCTAAACGCGCCACCTCCGGCCGGTATGGCGATCACGGCGCCGCTCGGTTCCTGCTGCGGTTCGCTTTCGCCCGCTGTGGCGGGCGGCGTGTGGATTTCGCTGCTGGTCAACGGTTTCTCCTGGGTGGAAGGGCAGCGCACGGTGTTCGCGCCGGGAGGGGCGGGGGTCCTTCGATGGGTTCTTGAGCGCGCCGCTGAACGTGAATCACGGAGCGATCGACCGGGGGCGTTCGGCCGGGCCGCCGCCGTGCGGGGTTGCCGGTGTCACACGGCGCGGTACGACTCGCCTGGGATCAGCTGTGCGGCGACTTCGAACAGGTCGGCCTGTGCCTCCAGGCCCGCGCTGGCAAGATGGTCGGGCAGTTCGTCCGGGCCGACTCCGGCGGCGCGGGCGAGCGCGCCGAGCGCGGCGGCGGTCTCTCGTCCGGTGCGGGCGTGCCAATGCAGTGTCTCGAGCGCGTACTGCCCGCTCACCATCTTCTTCAGGTGCCGTGCCGTGGTAGTGAGGCTGCGTCCGGCGTCGTCGCGGGCGAGGTCTTCGGGAACGCGGGCGCGGATGGCCGCGGCGGCGGCGTCGATCTGCTCCCAGTTCGCTTCCTCGCTCCAGCCGACCTCGCCGGCCTTGAGGAATCGCGCGTCGCGGGCGCCGTCGCGCACGCCGACCGTGATCCCCTCGGCGTGCAGGAGGAAGACGTAGACGACGCGGTCGGGAAGTCCCTTGTGGGGGTTGATCAGTTGAGGGGCGCAGGCGGTCGGATCGGAGCTGCGCTTCACCGCCTTCTCGAGCGCCTCGATGTCGTAGGGACGAGTCTGCTCGAGGCGGCGGAGCATGCCGAGCAACTGGTTGAGGAACTCGGGCCGCACATAGCCGTCGGGGGTGTGGCAGTAGCAGGATCCTGCGTCCGCGGGTCTGCGCCGGGCTCTGATCTGCGGGTCCTTGGCGGTGGCGGTCCCGAGGTGCTCCCATCCGCAGGGGTGCGCGTCGATCAGTTCGCTGACTGCGACTTTCATGCGGGTGCGGGCGCTCGATCGGGCGGTGACGGTCTCGCGGATCAGCCGGGCGGTGTCCGAGGGCCCGGGGGCGTGGTGCAGGTAGCGTCCGCTCCAACCCTCGTTGTATCGGCCGGGGCGGGCGATGACGCCTGCGGGCGGGTCCGGCGCTCCGGATTGCGGTGGCGGGCAGGCGGATGCTTCGGTTCTGGTGTTCATGTGCGTGTCCTGAGTCAGGGGCGGGTAATGAGGTAGGCGAGGATCGCGCGGGCAGCGCGGTGGCGGTTCGCGCGCTCGGTCCCCGTGTGTTCGAGCGCGACGTACGGGTGTGCGGCGATCGCCGGTGCGGCCGTGCGCAGCCAGGTGCCGGGGGCGAGCCCGGTGTAGCGGGCGACGGGGGCGAAGGTGTCGGAGATCTGCTCGTGGTCGGCGAACAGCGCGAGGTCGACCTCGCCGCCGGCGCGGGCGGCGAGCGCGAGCCACAGCGCGCAGCCCGGCCCGGTGCTCTGCGTTCCGCCGTGGTGCCAGGTCCCGGTCAGGTACGGCGCATCGGTCTCCGAGGTGTGCAGGGTGTGGATGCGAAACGCCCAGCCGAGCCCGGGAATCGGGCAGGCGCCGTCCAGGCGGGTCACCGCGTACTCCCGCGCGGCGAGCTCGGTGTGGTCTCGGCGAGGTACCGGGTGATCGCGCGGCGGAAGCCGGAGGTGTACTGGGTGATCGAGGCCGGGGCCAGCTCGCCGTGATGGGCCCGGCGGTAGCGGGAGATCGCGTCCTCGACATCCAGGGTCTTCAGGTCGGTGTCGTAGCCGTCAGGCAGTTCGGCCAGCACCTTGCGGGCTCCGTGCAGGTACGCGGTCGCAGAAGGCCGTTTCACCCTCCCGGTGCGCCGTGCCCAGGCCCAGTACTCCAGCAAGTCGCGGCCGCACGGGTGCTCGGGGGCGGGTTGCTCGGCCCACATCGCTCCTGATCGCGCCGCCTGGTAGGTCACGGTCGTCAGGAATCCGCGGTCCTGCGGGCGGATGCGGGCATCGCTTGTGTGCGGGGTCGGGACCCACACCCGCGCCCCGTGCGGGGCGAGGCTGAGGATGGTTCCGCGCCAGCGAGCCCCGGTGCCCGGCTCGATCAGCCCGACCTCCAGGCCCTCGCTCATCTCCTGCCGCGCCAGCCCCGTGCTCACGCGTCAGCCGCCTGTCCGTAGGCCGCGGCGAGCAACTGCTCGTCGCCGCGCAGGTCCTCCCAAGTGCGCCCGGACAGGTCGCTCGGCCACGACGGTGCGCCGGGAAACGTCCACCAGTCGCCGTTAAGTACGCTCGGGCGGGTACCGGGGCGCAGGTACTCGTCGGGGAACTCCTGCGCAAAGCGATTAGCCGCGAGAGTGATGGCCGAGGGCAGATCAGGGGCGTGCAGGACGTAGGTGTGCGCACACACCAGTTCCTCATCGGAGTCGTCCAGGCTCACGGTGAACACCGGAAGCCCAGGTATCGGCGGCAGATCGTGGCCGGTGACCGAGCGTTCGAAGTCGCCCGCGGTGCCGTGCTCCTCGTGGTCGGCGCGGTAGTCGTCCTCGAGCAGGTCGAGGTCGCCGGCGAGGTCGGGGTGGCGCGGCCGGCCGCGGCGGGCACGGCGCCGGTCGATCTCCTCGCGCAGCTGCCCGTAGGGCAGGGTGAGCGAGTGCTTCTCGGTGGTGACGGTCGTCCAGGTCACGGTGACCGGGTGCTCGTCGGATATCAGGGTCGTGCTCATCGGCGGGTCTTTCTCGTGCGGGTGGGGTGGGTCAGTTGGCCGGGTCGGTGTCCCAGGCGTGGGCTTCACGCAGTTCGCGGGCGCGCTCGGCCATCAGGTCGAACCGGATCCGGCCGGTCTCGCGGGTGTAGGAGGCGCGCCCGAGCTTGAGCCAGTCGCCGTTCACTCGCACCTCGACGCGCAGCCCGGCGGGGGTGAGCAGGTAGGCGTAGCGGGCGGTGCGGGGCTGGCCCGGGGTGAGCATCTGCGCGTCCAGGCCCGTGACGGCGACCGGCTCGGGGGTATGGCAGCGGCACGCGCCAAGGCGCTCGTGTGTCGGGGCGATCTCCTCCCAACACACGTGCTCGTCGATCAGGGCGGCGGCCAGGGCGGTGATGCCGTCGGTGCCGCGTGCGGCGTGGGCGTCGCGGGCGAGGCGGTGCAGGAGCGGGCCGAGGTCGACCGGGGCGCCGTAGGCCAGGACGTAGCGTCCCTCCCAGGATCCTGCGCGGGGACGGGCGATCACGGCGGTGATCGCGGCCGGGTTGTTCATGGCGGTGTGCTTTCTTCTCGGATGGCGGGCTGTAGTTGGCTGGCGGGGTGCAGGTGTGTGTCGTCTTTGTCAGGGTTCTTGTGTCGAGTTGTTCGGCAGGCTCGCCACGAGGTCGGCCAGGGTGGTGCCGTCGGGCGTCTTGAACACCGGCCAGCCCTTGGTGGGGTATCCGGCGATGTGGGTGGCGGCGCGGTTCGGGCCGGTGTGCACGGTTCCGTCGGCGTCGGCCAGGAATCCGGCGGCGGTCACGGTGAACGTGTAGGTCTCCTGGCTGTTGCGCCGGTACCAGGTGATCTGGTCGCCCGGCTTGATCAGTCCGGCGCGGATGAGCGGGCCGAGCTGGCCGGGCAGGTCCTCGGCGTCCGGCGTGCTCGCCTGCGCGACCGGGGGTAGGGCGAGCAGGGCCCGGATGACGTCGTTGGGGGTGTCGCGCCAGGCGCGGGCACGGTCGGCGAGGGCTTCGAAGACCTCGGCGTCGATGAAGATGCGGGGCATGACGGGCTCCGGGTGCGCGGGTCAGTTAGTCAGGGCGATGGCCGCGATGACGGCGGGCGGCGCATCAAGGCCGGTGTGTATGTGCGGGCCGAGCAGGCCTCTGCGGTAGATGGACCAGCCGCTCTCGCTGCGCGGTCCACGCTGGGGCGCGAGGTACACGGCGCGGCGGACCGTGTCGGGGCCGAGCCAGCGCTGGTAGGCGACGTGGTCGCCCTCGTACTCCTCCGCCTCGAGTACCCAGTGGCCGTTGGTGAGTCGGCCGGCGAGGCTGCGGGCGTCATCGGGTTCGGTGCTCGCGTGGGCGGCGGCGAGGATGACCGTGGCGGGGAGGTCGATCGCTTCGATGCGCCATGCCGGTCCTGCCTCGTACGGGGTGCGCGTGGCGAGTTCGAGGGTCAGGCCGCCCCCGGCGAAGTCCATGAGATAGATCTCGAGTTGTTGCTCCGGGTCGTGCAGGGTCCGCGCGCTCACGCCGAACGCAGGCGGTATCGGCATGCGGGTCTGGTCGCTCTCCAGACTCCAACCGGCGGAAGTCAGTTCGCGTACGAGTGCGTCGAGGTCGTCCGTAGGCATGTCAGGGCTCTCTAGTTCGGGTCGGGGTCGGTCAGGTCAGGGCGAGGGCGGCGATGACGCCGGGCGGGGTGGTCAGCGCCGCGCTGATGGCCGGGCCCGAGCGCATGACGTCGCGGTAGATCAGCCAGCCCTGGTCGGGGCCCGCCTGCATGCGGATCACGCCGCGCGAGGCGTCCGGGCCCCACCAGGTGGCCACCAGTTCGGGCCGGTCCGCGCCGGGCGGGTCGGGGGCCCTGCGCCAACCGGCGGCCTCCAGGCACGCCGGGACGTCGGGCCCCGGGTGTTTGAGGGACTCGGCGGCGACGATCGCTGCGGCGGGGATCAGCCCGGGGCAGCTCGCCCACCAGTCCGCCTTCCAGGCGGGGGCGATCATGGTGCGGGTCGGCCAGTGCGAGCCGTACTCGGCGCGCGCGGTCAGCAGGCCGGCTTGATCGGTCACCTCGAAGGCGTGCTGTCCGGCGGTGACCGGCCGTGCCATACGCCGCCTGTCGGCGAACCCTGCGGCGATCAGGTCTCTGATCCATTCCTGGAGTTCGAGGGCGGCGGTGAAGGCGGCAGGGCCCGTCATCACGGCGGCGATCGCGCGGTGCGAGGTGGTGGGCGGGAAGTCGGCGGGGTCGAACGAGGTCATCGGGTACTCCCGGGGTCAGGCGCCCGGCGGTGCGTTCCGCCGGGCGCGGCGGGGATGTCAGCGGGCTGCGGCGGCCAGGGCGCGGGTGGCGGCCTTGGCGATCGCCTCGGGCGCTTCGGCCGGGTCGGAAAGGTGCAGGCAGGTCACCCCGTTCGGGACCTTCGCGGTGCCGGTCGGATCCAGCCACAGCACCGCGCAGCCACTCGCGATCAGGTGGGCGATGCGCTCGCGCGCGCCCTCGATCTCTGCGGGTTCGAACGCGGCGTCGGAGGCGATCACGAGCAGGCGGGCCGCGCCGGGGGCGGCAAGGGCAAGGGCGCCGGTGAGCGCGTCGATCGATTCGCTGATCCGGTGCCGTCCCGGGTGCGCGTCGAACTCGGTGACCTGCGTCGGGGGCCTGCCCGGGCGGGTGATCACGGTGATCTGGCTCGCGAAGGCGATCGTGGCCGAGGCGTTGTCCACGCCGGCCTGGTAGGTCGCGTTCGCCATGATCCAGGCGGCGGAGGCGACCGGTTTCGCAAAGGCCTGCATCGATCCGGAGACGTCCGCGAGGATCCCGACGCGCACCGGCGGATTGGGCAGCGACTTGCGGGCGGTGTGCACCCACGGTTCGGCGCTCGGCATCGCACCGGCCGCGCGCTGGGCCTCGCGGGCGAGTGCCGCGCGCATCCCGAGGCGTCCGGGCGGCGCGATCGAGGTACTGCGGATCTCTTGGCGTTCGCGGGTTCCGGCCTGGCGCAGGGCGCGCCCGAGGCGGGCTGCGGCGGCCTTCTCCTTCACGCTCGGCCTGCGAACCCCGGTGATCGGCGTGCGGATCGATGTGTCGTTCGGGTCCGGGGCGGGGGCGCCGAACACGCGCTGCCCGGCCTTGCTGGCCCGCTGCGCGCGGATCCTGGCCTGCGCCTTCGGGCTCGGGGCCGGAATCGCGGCCTGCTTCGCTATCTTCCGCGCAGCGCGGCGCACCGCCGCCCCGATCCGGGTACTGGTCGGCGCCCCGCCTGCCCCGGGCGCGCCGGGGCCCTGCTGCTGACCCGCGTTCTGGCCGTCGGGAGCGGGCTGCTCGGCCTCGACGTCCAGGGTCTCGCACCACAGCTTGCCCAGGTGCAGCATCGTGGCGGCGTCCTCGTCCGCCACAGAGCGGGCGGCGGTCCAGATCATCTGCAGCCGGTTGAACTTTTCGTGGCCGATCACGCGGCGCACCTCGTACTCGACCGGGACGGCGAGGTGTTTCGGCACGATCCCCGCGTCAGCGCGGGCGGCGATCAGCCCCGCCGCCATACCCGCCGACCAGGCGGTGTCCGGCAGCGTCGTCGGGAAGCTGGGCAGCACCAGCTCCGCCACGCAGGCCCCGAGCCACCGGGTATCGCCGGGGCGCGATTCAAGAAGGCGGGCCTCGGCGCGCGACTCCTCGAGCATGTCGGCCGCCTCCGCCGCCGCACTGCCCTGCTTCTCGCGCGGGGCGTTCCACCTCGAGTGCCGGGCATGGGCGGCCTCGTGGGTCAAAGCTCCCCACGCCGCCGCGTAGCGCTCGCGGTCGCCGAGGATGTCAGGGTCGATACTCGCCGGGTCGATCCGGCCGAACGCCTTCGCCTCGATCTCGATCTTCGCCTGGTCCGGGTAGAACACCGCCTTCGCCCCTGCGCGGGTGCCGCGCGGGCGCACCTCGACCATCAGGTCGGCGCGGGCGGCGATCGCACCGACCTGGTAGGACAGTGCCGCGCCGACCCGCAGCCACTCGGCCGCGCGCTTCTTGTTCGTCTTCCTGACCGGCCTCGCCGGGGCGGCGCCGCCCGCTCCTGCCTTCGCGGCGACCGCCTGGGCCATTGCGGAGGCCAGCTGTCCTCGCATCGCCGTTAAGGCGGGGTCGGGGGCGCGGTGCACGTGGGATCCGACACTCATTTGTCTCTACCGATACTTTCAGTACTTGATTCACTGGGCGGGGCGCGGGGCACCCCGGCCGGAGGCGGGAGGGGGGTGGGTTAGTTCTTGGCCTGCTTGCCGAGGGCGAGGGGGCTCGCGGCCTTGCCGAGGATCGTGCGGACCACGGTGGCGACCTCGTCGCGGTCCTCAGCGGGGGCGAGGGCGACCAGGTTGCCGAACGCGGCGTCCTCGCCGAGGACCTCGTGGATGGCCTTGAAGGCGAGCAGTTCGCGCAGTTGCGGCGACCAGGCGAGGTCGCCTGCGGCCTGCCGGGTAGCGAGGTTGCGGGCGATCTGGACCGCGCGCCCGTCGACTCCGAGGCTGACCGCGAGCTCCCAGTCGGTGCCGACCTGGATGCGGGTGGCAAACCGGGAGGCGAGGGCCTCGGTCAGGATCGCGCCGTGCACACCCGGGTTGTGACCGGCGATCACGTAGAAGCCTTCGTCAGCGGTGACGGTCTCGCCCCGGTGCTCTTTCACCACGATCTCGCGCCGCCCGTCCATCGCCGGATACATCGCGGCGAGCACCTTCGGGGAGATCAGGGTGGCGTCGTCGAGGAACAGCGGGCGCCCCTCGGTCATCGCGGTGATCAGCGGACCGTAAACGAACTCGTATCCGCCGTCGGCGCGCATCGTGTAGGAGCCGACCAGGTCCGCGACCTGGGTATCCCCGTCCCCCGCGACCAGGATCAGGTCCGGGAACGCCGCCTCGACCAGACTCGTCTTGCCGGTGCCGGGCGGGCCTTCGAGCAGGACCGGGATACCGGCGTCGCGCAGCTTGTGCAGCGCCTGGACATCGGTGAGGTCCTCGCCGAGCTTGCGCGGGTAGTAGAGCTGCCCGTTGCGGCGGCGGATCGCGGTGTCCTGTTTTTCTGTCCGTGCCGGTGCGGCAGGTGTCGCAGGAGCCGGGTTCACGGGGCTCGTGTTGGCCGGAGCCGGTGCGGGTGGGGCGGGTGCTCGTGGCGGGCGCGGCGGCGCGGCCGGGCGGGGTGCGGTGGGTGCGGGCCGGTACGGGGTGGGGTGGCGGGCCTTGTAGGTGCGCGGGCTGCCGTTGGTCTTTGTGATCTTCCTGTCGGCGGCCAGGGTCTCCAGGGCGTTGCCGACCGCGCCTCCGGAGTGCCCGAGCCGGTTGGCGACCTCCGTGACCGTGAATTCGGTGCCCTCCTCGTCGGCGAGGAAGTGGGCGACCTTGTCCTGCAACTCCCCGGGCCTGCTGCGCCCGGGCGCGCCGGCCTGGCCCGTGGGCGCACTACTGCCTTGTACCGCGGGGGCGGCGGGCGAGGCGGGTGCGGTACTCGCTGGTGCGGGTGGCAGTGCGGGCGTGGGCTGTGGGTCCGGTGCCGGGCCGGTATCTTCGTCTTCGTCCTCGGGTTCGGCTTCTTCGTTGTCGTCGTCGGGTTCGGGTTGTTCTTGGCCGTCGTGCTCGGCGGGATCCTCCTGCGCGCCGGTCTCCTCGTCGGCCGGGTAGTTGGGGGCGTCGTCGGGCGCGTTGTCCGCCTCGGCGCCGGGCATTTCGGCCAAGCCGTGGGCCCGGAGAATGGCGAGGGCGCGGGCGACTTCGGGGGGAAGCGGGGCGGTGTCGGGGGCATGGGGCGCGGGCGGGGCGTCGAGCAGGGTCATGGCGGTTCGCGGTTTCGTCTCTCGGTGGCGCAGCGGGCTACGGGTGTGGCGGGAAGGGGTCACGCGGCGGGATGCCAGCCGTACTCGCGCAGGACCGCTCGGGCTTGTTCGGCGGCGTACTGCAGGAGTTTCAGAGCGTCGGCGGGATTGCGTCCGGCGTAGTACCGCTCGGCCTCGCGCAGGAACCCTCGGGCGTGCAGGGCTTTCCAGCCGGGGGATTCGGGCGGGTAGTTGGCCTTGGTCGGTGCGGTGCGGGACAGGTCGATCGCGGTGATGTCGCGTTGCAGGGCGGCGTACGCGTGCTCGCGGCGTTCCCGGTAGCCCGTGGTCAGGGCGATCGCGTCGCCGACCTCGTCGGCGACCCGGTCGTGCCAATCGAGGTAGAGCCGGTCGGATTGGGCGTCGGTGAGGGTTGCGATCTCGCGGGTGGCGGGTGGGGTGGCGGCGGTCACGGTGCGGGGCTTTCTTAGAGTCCGTAGCGGGCATCGAGGTGGGCGTGCCAGCGTTCGAGGTCGTCGGCGTCGGCGCGTTCGGAGGAAAACCACCAGGCCAGGGCGGTGGTCACATGCCATCCGTCGCGCGGAACCTCACGGCACATCGCGCGCCATCTCGCGGCCCTGCGGCGTGAACCGGTGCGTACGAGTTCGGCTCCGTCGGCGGCGCGCAGGGTGAAGGTGCGCTGGTGGCGTGGGGTCATCGTGTCCGATGGGCGTGTCATGACGTTGGCCCGTCTGCGTTCGCGTGGGCGATCAGGAGGTCGCGCACGGTGGGCAGGGTGGCGGCGTCCTCGGGCTCGAGGTTCGGGTCCTCGGGCTCTACTCCGTAGGTCCGGCTCCATTCCACGTCTCCGCACGGGCCGGTGGTCAGCCGCCCGGCGCTCATGAGCAGGCTGTTGTCCTTGGTGACCGGGCGGGTGTCGTCGAGGATGGCCAGCCAGGTGACGTGGCCGCCTTCGAAGACCACGGGTTCTCCGGTGCGCGGGAGCCGGGCGGTGGGGATGTAGGGCCCGAACTCCTGGAGAAACGTGGCGGCTTGGGTGGGGCTCGGGGCGAGGCAGGCGGGCAGGGGCTGGAGGGCGAGGGCCTCCTCGTGTGCGTGGGCGATGGGTACGGTCATGGCGCTGCTCCTGAGGGTGGTCGGTGGTCAGGCGGGGATGCCGTCGGTTTCGTGGGCGTAGCGGGTCATGGCGCGGGCGTGGTCGGGCAGGGTCGCAGGGTCCGTACAGGTGCGGGCGAAGGTGCGCAGGTACCAGGCGGCATAGGCGCGGGCGCGGCGGGTCTCGGGCTTGCCGGGCGAGTAGGCGCTGGCGGCGGCGAAGGCTACGGCGGTGAGGATCTCGGTGGGCATGGCGTGGCCCCTTTCTCGGGCGGGGGGCGGGAAGGGATCAGGCCTCGGTGAACAGGCGGACCCGGTTGGCATCGCCCAGGTTGAACCGCATCGGGGTGTCGTGTCCGATCGGGCGCATGATCACGCTGGTGACTCGGTAGCCGGTGCGGAACTGGACCGTACGGGCGGCGTGGTAGACCATCCCGCGCACCGTGACCTGTTCTCCGAGTTTGCCGAGGCCTTTGGCCGCGTTCTCCTTCGTGACGACCGTGGTGATTTCCACGAACTCGCCTTGGTGTTCGGGCCCGAGTTCCGCGCCGGTCATGGCCGGGCCGCGCGACAGGTCTCCCATGTACGTGTTCCTTTCTTCTGCCGCCACCGCCGGTTCTGGGCGTGGCTTGCGCAGGGCTTGCGGGTGGTGGAGGTTCGGGTTCGGCGTGCCGCTGGTGTCCCGTTCGGGATCTTTCGTGTGGCGGGTGAGGCGGATCACGCCGTTTCGAGGCAGGGGTTGGGCAGGGTGAACTCGCCGTCGCGCAGGTCGTGTTCCATGGCTTCGTAGTCATCGAGTGCGCGCCAGACGTTTCGGCGGCTGTACTGGCGTGACCATGCGCGCCGGGTGGTGCCGTCCGGGTTTTCTACAATCAGGCCGATCCAGTGGTACATGCCTGAGTTCTGGCGGTAGACCGGTCCGTAGAGGCCGATTTCGATCCGGCTGCCGTCGGGGCGGGCGGGGGTCAGGAGCTTGCGGCGCCACGGTGCGTCACGCGGTACGGGTTTGGCGGCGGCGGGCTCGCGGTAGCCGGGCACGTTGTTTCCTTTCGGGTGTTCCCGCGTTTTGACATGGCTCACGCAGGGCTTAGGGGCGGTGGGGGTTTGGTTTCGGTTCGGCGCCGGTGCCCCTTTAGGGCTTTCCGTTTCGCCGCCATTCTTATTCTATCTCGATCTTCGGCTTATATCTAGCAGTGATATTCGCCGTTTATTGCGGTCAACATTCCCGGTTCGCGTTTCCCGCTTCTGGCTTTCCCTCGGGGATGTTGGTATTACCCTATCTCGATTCCCGGCTTATATCCAGCGGGATATTCGCCGTTCCCTTTCGGGTTTGTGTCCGGTTCGCGTTTCCCCGCTTGGGGCTTTCCCCCGGGCACATTCAAAATATATCTCGGTGCGGATATAGCGTCTAGTCTTTGCTATTCCTCTAAAAGCGTCGTTGCCCTAATGGCCTAGGACCGTTTTCAAGACTCTTTAGTGGGCGCGGCTCTGAAAGCGTCGTCGCCCGGGCCCGTTGCCTCTGGATCGTTGACGGGTGACGGGTCGAGAACTTTCCGTGAGTTTCTGCGCGGGGCGCGGGCGCGCGCCCGGCGTGACCGAAAAGGGCGACTGACGTGCAGTTTTGTTCCCCTGCCACGCCCATTGCCGCGCGACGTGATGGTGTAGGCGCCACGGGTGTCGGCTGCTGACTGACGCCCTGTCACGCGTCCGTAGGGTTGGCGTCGGGCAAGGTGGACGAGTGGCCGGCCGACGTAGGCGTGAGGTTGGAGATTGAGAGATTAGAAGAGGTGAGAAGACGGGCCGGCACCGACGGGTGAGGACGGGCCGACATGAGTCAACAAAGCGGAGAATGGGGCCGGTGCGCCGATGTTGATCGGAAGAGACCTATTCTGCAGATCAAGTCTGGTTGCGAAATCGTGTGCCTTTTTGCGCTGACCTGCGGAGATGTCGAGGTCAGGGGGTCCGTTCTTAATGGTGCTCCGGAACGGGCCACCGAACGCGCATCCGATCGGACTCCCAATCGGCAAGCGGGTCATGACAGCCTGCTGCGATGTTGCGGGTGGGATAGCGAGTCTGCTGGCGGAATCCGGCGCCGACCGGTCAGGGTGCGCGCCCTGGTCCGCTGACACATGGAGCGTGATCGGTCCCGAAACCGTTCCGGAGCCGCGCTGTCGGCCCCTCACTGCATGGGCCCGCGGCTGCCCGTGCTCGGCCGTTCGCATCATCCACGCAGCGGGACTCTCCACCTGCGCATCCATCGTCCCGGCTGCCCACGTGGAGATCAAGCCTTCTCGGCCACGCTGATGGTAGTGTGCACTCAGGATTCCGAACGCGACTCCCGCAGTAAGAATACGACAGATCATTCTTGTAGGTTCTCAGCGGGCTTTTCGTCGTGCGATCGCGTGGCCTGTGGCGACTGAGCATTTCTCGCGAAATTGTCGGTCCTGGATTCTCGGTGATATGTCGTTTTCCTCAGCGTGTCACGCTTCGACGGGAGCGTCCACCGAGTGTGCTGGCAGGCGCACCGGCGGAAGCCAACAGCATCCGCGCTTGGTCACGAGCGCGAGTTCCGGCCGGCCGGTACCCTCGGTCTGGAGGGGCTTCGCGGGAGTATGCTTACTGAGCGCTGATGCGTGAGTATTCAGCGATTTAGAACATCGGTCCCTGTGTCGATGGAGTGCCATCCGGCTCAAGGCCGAGCGGCCACAGTGACGCGACTTGGCGCACGAGAGCGAGCTGTGCCATGGCGCTTGTATCGCCGGCATCAGCGGCGCGCAAGGCGAGGCGTTCAGCTTCGCCGTGGTCTCCGGCCTCCTCGCGCATCAGCGCAAGCTGGCCGAGCACTCTGGTGTCGGCGGCGCGCAGGGCAAGGCGCTCGGCCTCGTCGCGTTCTCCGGCCCGCTCGCGCCGTTCCGCAAGCAGGAGAAGCGCACTAGTGTTGCCTGTGTCGGCGGCGCGCTGGTACAGCGCCTCGGCATTGGCATGGTCTCCGGCCTCGTCACGCCTCCCTGCTAGCAGGACAAGCACGCTGGCATCTCCGGCACAAAGGGCGAGGCGTTCGGCTTCCTCCCGATATCCGTCCCGCTCTCGCATCTCCGCGAGCCGGACAAGGGCAATGGTGTTGCCGGAGTGGGCTGCGCGCAGAGCGAGGCGCTCGGCTCCGTTCCGGTCTCCGGTCCGTTCACGCATGATCGCGAGCTCGCCGAGTGCGACGGCGTTCCCGGTGTCGCCTGCGCGCTGGCAGAGGATCTCGGCTTCATCATGGTCTCCTGCCTCCTCACGCATCCCCACCAGTCGGACGAGCGCGCTGGCGTTGCCCAAGTTGGCCGCGCACTGATAGACGGCCTCGGCTTCATTGGGATTTCCGGCTTGTTCGCGCATCTCGGCGACCTGGACGAGGGCAACGGTGTTGCCGAATTCGGCGGCGGCTTGAGCGAGGCGCTCAGCCTCGGCGTGCTCTCCCGCCTCCTCACGCATCACAGCGAGCTGGACGAGGGCGATGGTGTTGCCAATATCAGCGGCACGTAGAGCGATGCGTTCAGCTTCCTCCCGGTCCCCTGCCTCCTCACGGATAGCAGCGAGCTCGCTGAGCACGCTCGTGTTGCCCGCATTAGCTGCGTACTGATAAAGGGTGTCCGCTCCACTGTGGTTTCCGGCTTGTTCGCGCATCTCGGCGACCTGGACGAGGGCAACGGTGTAGCCGAATTCGGCGGCGGCTAGAGCGAGGCGCTCAGCCTCGGCGTGTTCTCCCGCCTCCTCACGCATCACAGCGAGCTCGGCAAGAGCGAGGGCGTTACCGGTGTCGGCGGCGCATAGAGCGAGGCGTTCGGCTCCCTCCCGGTCCCCTGCCCCCTCACGCATCGCCGCGAGCTCACGAAGGGCGACAGTGTCTCCCGCATCGGCGGCGCGTAGAGCGAGGCGTTCGGCTTCATCTCGACTCCCGACCTGCTCGCGCATGAGTGCGAGCTCACCGAGAGTGGTGACGTCTCCGGTCATTGCAGCGCGCTGGGCGAGGAGTTCGGCTTCGCTGTGGTCCCCAGCCCGTTCGCGTATCTTCGCAAGCCGGGTCAACGCGATGGTGTTGCCAGCACTCGCGGCGCGCTGATAGAGAGCCTCAGCTTTTTCATCTTCTCCATCCCGCTCACGAATCCTTGCGAGCCGCACCAGCGCGCTGATGTTCTCGGCATCGGCGGCACGGTGATAGAGAGCCTCGGCTTCATCGCGATCTCCGTCGTGCTCGCGCATCTGCGCAAGCCACACCATTGCACTGGTATCACCGGTGTCGGCGGCTCGCTGGTAGAAGGCCTCGGCTCCATCGCGATCTCCGTCGAGCTCGCGCATCTCCGCGAGCCGCACCAACACGCTGGCGTTGCCGACCTCCGCAGCGCGCTGGTAATGGGCCTCGGCCCAGAACAGGCGGTGACGGTCCCGGGCGGCCCGGCCCAGGCTCGCGAGCTCGTCCGGGTTGGTGATGAACGTATGGGCGGCTTCCCAAAACGACAAGGGAGGACAGCTCATTCGACGTTCGCGGCGGCCGAACTGATCGAGGTAATCCGCGAGCCGATACCGCGGTTCGGGCGGCACCGTGAGCCCAGTTTCCGTAGTGTCTGCTGTTGGGCGAGGGCGTCGGCGACGCGAGTGAACCCGGCGCAGTGGAGCCAGGTCTCCGTGTACCGGCTTGGCCAGATCGGACAGCGCCCGTTCCAACCAGTCCTCATTCTCGAGTATGTGAAGATCGTCATCGCTCAGATAGTCCGGAGCCGCATCAGTCAGGAACGCCAGCGCCAGATGCGGCCCCACACCGAGGCGTCGCGCATCCATGGCTGCGTGCGTCAAGGCTCTTGCCGCCGCGGAAAGCTCGTTGTAACGGCGCACGAGCTCGGGCGCGCCGGCCAGATGCTGGGCGAGGCGTCGGTGGTGGTCGTGCGCGAGCACTTCGGCCCAGAGCCGGTCACCCGCTGCGGCCAGGCTTTCGGCTTTGCGTAGACTTGCGTCGTCGAACTCGGCGGCTACCTCGATACGTCGACCGGCCAGTAGCTCCCTCGTGCGAGCGTGCGGATCCGGCTGGCCAGGCTGTGGCCGGTGGGTGTACATCACGTCGTAGTCGGGCCAGAGGGTCGCGAGAACAAGTACCGGAGCATGCTTGGGATCGGTGAGCAGCCTGTGGATCGCCGCAGCCATTTGCTCACCGGCATCCAGGTAGTGCTGAGCCTCGTTGAGCCACACGACGGTGCATGGTGAGACCCGGTTCAGTCCGCTGAGTGCTGCGTCTACGCGGGTGGGATCGTAAGGGTGCCATACCTGCCACCCGCCCGCGGCCAGCGGTTGGATCGCCTCCCAGCAGGCGCGGGTTTTGCCGGTCGACGAGGAGCCGACCAGCACCGCCATCGTGCTGTGCCCCGCGGCCGCTGCGTCGATTACCGCAGACAGCGCCTCATCGTGTGCGCGGCGCACGTACCCGGGCAGCGCTCTAGCGGCATCGCGAACCGGGCCAGCCGGATGCACCTCGAGATCCAGCGGATCGCAGTCCCTGATCAGCCTGCCCGATCCGTCCGCTGCCGACGACTCGCCTTCGGCAGCTGCCTTTCGTAGCCGCAACAGGCTCTGCTCGTCAAGCCGTAGCACTCTTGCGAGCGCAGCTACCGTGCGCGCGGTTGGGACTCGTTCGGTGCTGTTCAATGCCTGCGACACCGTCGTACGTCCGAGCTCGCTTCGCACTGCTGCCTGCTCCGCGGTCATCCCGCTGCGAGCGAGACCCTCGTTGAGTTGCTCGCGCAGTTCTTTAGCCGCACGCTCGTCCACCCTCGCCCCTTGGTCTCAGACGTCGATGACTTGTTGTGTTCGACATCGTTCATCTTCGTCCAGTCGAACCATGGTGCACGCCGCTTCGGCCAGATTTCACGGTACCAACCGGTATCCCCCGAGGCCAGGAGTACACCGTGACCGACCGCACCGTCGCCGTCCTGCTGGCGGCAGCCCTCACCCTTCTGATTGCTCTCGTTGCCGCAGCGGCAGCCGCCTACCTCGCCCGACGCGACCACGCCAACTACCCCCAAGCCATCACTCGTGCGGGTGCTGCTTTCGCTACTGCCCTCTCCCTGGCCACCGCGTTCATCGCTACTTGGACTGCGCTCGTACGCTGAAAAGCCCAGCCATGGGTGTTGCGATCCCCCGCACGGTCCCTCCGCCTGACCTACGGCGTGCAACTAACGCTATCGACTAACTCACCAACCCGGAAGACTTCGCTGTACTCTGCAATTCGGCTCTGACGTGCGTAAGAAGCGAGGGGCAAGTAATGAAACACTTGGATTTCCCGCCGCAGATGTTGCCGCCCGGCACGCGGAGCCTGTTCGGCGAGGTCCCTCCGGCCCCGCCTGGCACGATATTCGTGCTGGCTGAGGAGGGAGGATACGCTGTCCCGCCGCGCAGATACACGCTGCTGTTCGGCCGCGACCGCGACGTGGTGCACGTGGCGGTAGGCACCAACGATCCTCACGTCAGCCGCAAACAGGGCCTGTTCATCTGCGCCGGCCAGGAGTGGTGGTTGCGAAACACTGGCGTGCGTCCTATCGAACTGCCCGGCAGTATCCTGCTGACCGGCCATGAGCGGCGCATGGAACCCGGCTTTACTCCACTCCTCATCAGGTCCTCACAACGAAGGTCGCACCTGCTGGAGGTCAGGGTGACCGACGGCGGCCCGCCCGAAGTCGCCTGGTCCACCAACGCACTCACTAAGGGGCCCGACGACGTCTACGAACTCAGCCTCAGCCAACGTATGGTGCTGACCGCGCTCGCCCAGCAGTATCTGATCGGGGATCCTTACCCGCAGCCAGTCTCCTGGCGACAGGTTGCCGACAGCCTCAACCAAGCCCCGTCAGTAGAGAGGGCTTGGACGCAGAAGTCGGCCGAACACATGGTCAGCGAGATACGCAGAGTCATGAGCCAGGAGAGAGGCGTGCGCGGGCTGCTCCGCTCGGAACTCGGCGAACCCGTGGGGAACGTGCTAAATCACAACCTGATCATGGAGTTACTGCGGACTACCACGCTGACCTCCCAGGACCTCTGCCTGCTCGGCCTCGATGGCTAACGTCAGCCAGCACGCTATCCGTCCGATCGAGGCAGATGCCTGACAGAACCGACGGGAAACCGCCCCCGCAGCCGAGACGGCGGCGCGAATCACCGAGAAACTGACAGGTGCACAGCGCACGGACAATAAACCTCGATTCTCAGCGATCTTTCGAAGACGACATGGTGTCGAAAAAT
Source organism: Actinospica robiniae DSM 44927 (assembly GCF_000504285.1). Lineage (NCBI taxonomy): Bacteria > Bacillati > Actinomycetota > Actinomycetes > Catenulisporales > Actinospicaceae > Actinospica > Actinospica robiniae. The sequence goes on from NZ_KI632511.1 coordinate 8,653,712, forward strand.
CCGTGAGAATCCGAAAGATCTAACGAGAACCTACAATTCTTGTGGAACGATTCTCCGAAACGCCACGGCCTGCGTATTCCAATATCCGCCGTCGAATTCGGACAGCTCGATATTCGCACCAGTATGGGGGCTGTCCAGGACCAGGTTCCGGCCGAGGAAGATTCCGACGTGACCGGGTAGGTTTCCCTCGGGGTCGGAGCCCATCGTGAAGATCAGGTCGCCGGGTTTGAGGTCGGCGGCTGTTTCGACTGCTTTACCTGAGGCGACCTGCTGGTAGGTGGTGCGCGGCAGGGTGATGCCGGCGGCTTCGTAGGCGGCCTGGGTCAGTCCGGAGCAGTCGTAGCCTTCGGGGCCGGTGCCGCCGTAGACGTAGGGTTTCCCGAGTTGCGCGAGGGCGTAGTTGATGGCGGTGACCACCTGGGCGGGGGTGCCGGGGGGCAGGGTGAAGTCCGCGGGCAGTCCTGCGGCGTAGGCGGCCTGGGCGCCGAGGTCGCAGGCTCCGACGGTGCCGGCGAAGGTGGCGACGAGTTCCTCGGCAGCCTCCTGCCACTGGGCGTACGCGTCGGGGAATCCGGACTCCTGGACGTCCTGGGCGGCTTCGGTGAGCGGGAGGGACTGCCAGCCTGAGACCTTCTCGAGTGCCTGGTAGAACTTCGTGGCCGCGTAGACGGGGTTCATGATCTGGGCGGGGGTGCCCCAGCCCTGGCTGGGGCGCTGCTGGAACAGGCCCAGGCTGTCGCGGTCTCCGTAGTCGAGGTTCTTCAGGCGCGATTCCTGGATGGCGGTGGCGATCGCGATCGCCTCGCCGTACGGGGCGATGCCCATCGACAGACCCGTGGTGTAGATGATCTGGGCGTTGGCGACCTGTTCGGCGGTGAGTTTCTCGCCGTCGCCGATGTCGGTGCCGACTCCGGCGGTCCCGCTCGCGCACACCGGCGTCACCCCGGAGGCGGAGCCGAGGCCGAGGAAGCTGGCGGCGCCGGCGCCGGCCGCGCCGATCAGCACGACGATCAGAACGAGGGCGCCGAGCCCGACGGCCACGATCTTGCCGATGGGTCACCTCCGGGAGTGCGAGATCGCGGGCGCGATGGGTGCGGGCGGCTCGGTCCACCAGCCCGGTGCGGCCGCCGGACCGGTCGTGGTGCGCGGCGCGCGCTCGGGGAGGAGCTGGTCGAGGTCGATCAGCAGGTGGCGTTTGACCGGACGGCCGGGGATGCGCGCGCGGCCGGTGTAGGGCCGCCAGACCGGGCCGGTCGGGCCGGTCTCGGCGGCGTTGAGGGCCTCGGGGCTGGTGGTGGCGACCGGGATGCGCGGCGGGTCGGCGCGTAGCAGCTGGTGCAGGTTCTCCTCGCGCTGCGCGGTGGGCAGGTAGAAGAGCACCGGGGTGGGGCTGCTGGCCGCGGCGAGTCTCGCGTATCCGGGCAGTTTCGCCGGCAGCCGGGTCAGTGCCTCGGTGCCGGTGTCGTATTCGAGGAAGAAGCGCAGGTTGCGTGCCTGGGCTGGTTCGGTGCCGGGCGCAGCGAGGGTGTAGTGGCCGTAGCCGTCGGGCCGTGCGAGGTCTTGCCACAGGCGCAGGCAGCGCCGTTCGGACCACCAGGCGGCCAGACGGCCCCCAGCCGGGTTGGTGCGGTGGGCGGCGGCGATGCGCACGAACACGTCGTTGCACCCCACGGTGTGTGCCAGCTGCGCGGACACGGCGATCTGGTGGGCGCGCGAACGGGAGTAGCCGAACTGACGCGGGTTCACATCGAGTGCGGCCACGAGGTAGGTCGCCCCGCCCGGGCCGAGCACGTAGTGCTCCGGGGAGGTGCCGGCGCCGATCTGCAGCAGCGGCCGGAACCGGTCGAGCGCGCGCAGCTCGTGCGTGAGGGTGGCCAGGCGCCGGCGGGCGACGCGTTCGTTGCCGAAGGCGAGGCGGGCGATCTGCCGGCTGGTGAGGACTTTGTGTTCGTGGACCATCGCGATGATCCACTTGTCGCGCACGGTCAGGTGGGCCGAGAGGATGGCGAGGTGGGTGCGCCGGGCCCGCGCGCCCGCCTCCGGCTCGGGGGGCGCGGGCAGATACACGGGTGTGGTCGGCGCGGAGGTGGGCGGGATGGGGGTGGTGTTCAACTCTCTCCGTTCACAGCCTGGGGATACCGATCGGGCCGCTGGACAGATCAGTCGGCTTCGGGCCAGAACCGCGGGTCGGCCTCGGCTGTGGGCGCCTCGGCCTCGGGCGCACCGGAACCGCCGGGCACGGCGGGGGCGCGGCCGAACGTGGCGCGCGCCGTGTCGCGGATCAGTTGGTGGCGCCCGGGGATCGCGGGGGGCAGCGGTGTGGTGCGCAGTGTGAACGCGGGCTTCTCCTCGCCCGAGGCGACCAGTCTCGCTGCGGCCTGATACACCCCGAGGTGGCTCAGGTCGTGGGCGTGCAGGAGCGGTGAGGTGTGGCGTTCGAGTTCGCGCGCGTCCTCGGGGGAGGCGTTGAAGAACACCTTCGTGCGGGCGTTCGCGGAGATGCCCTCGCGCAGGTCCTTCGGCAGCTGCGCGAGGTTCTGGTGCGCGAAGGTGAGCGAGAGCCGGTAGCCGCGGGCCTCGGCGATGATGTCCTCGACCGGGTACGGCAGGTTCAAGAAGTTCTGCCCTTCATCGAGGTACAGGCTGCAGTCGATGCGCGCCGACTGCGGGATCCGGGCGCGCTTGGACGCGCCCTGCCAGGCCTTGGCCACGATCAGCGAACCGATCAGCTGCGTGGTCTGCTCGCCGAGAATGCCCTTGGGGATCCGGGCGAGCAGCAGTCCGCCGTCGAGCACCTTGCTCATGTCGAAGCTCGACGGGCCCGAGGCGATCGAGTTGCGCACAAAAGACCTGAGCAGGAACGCCCGGAGTTTGTTCATCAGCGGCCCGATGATCGAGGCCCGGTTCGCCTCCGTCAGCTGCTCGTAGGACTCCCAGAACCCCTTGAGCACCGGGTCGGTGATCCCCGCGGTCTTGCGCGCCCGCACCACTGGGTTGGTCAGCAGGTCCGCGACGTCCCCGAGATGCGAGTTTCCCGAGGGGTCGTTCGCCAGCAGGGTCAGGCACGCAGCCCGGAAGACGTCGTCGGTGCGCGGGCCCCAGTAGGCCCGGAAGATCCGGGAGAAGATCCCGGTGACGTTGTCCACGACCATGTCCCGGTCATCGACCTGGTCGCACTGCAGCACGTTCAGACGCGGCGGGCAGGTCGCGTCGTCGGCGTCGAACAGCACGGTCTGTTTGGCGATGTGCTCGGGCAGCCGCGCGAGGATATCGATGATCATGTCGCCCTTGGGGTCGACCACGATCGCGCCGCGCCCGGCGGCCACGTCGTCGAGCACCATGTGCGTCATGAGCGTGGACTTGCCGGATCCGGTCGCGCCCATCACGTGCAGGTGGTGGCGCGCGTCCTGGACGGCGAGCCCGACCGGCCGGGCGATACCGGTGTCGGTGGTCCCGATCGGCTTGATCCCGCCGTGCGGGTCCGGGGCGAGGATGCCGGGGGGCGGTGCCACTGAGGCGGCGCCGGCGCGCTCGATGCCGGCCGCGCCCGCGTCGAGCGGGAGGTGGGCCAGGACGGCGAGTTCCGCGGCCGAGAGCAGGTGGCCGGGGCCGTGGAAGGCACGGGAGGCGAGCGCGGCGGCGGGGTCCGGCAGGCGTTTGCGGGCGAGGAAGTTCGCGCCGGAGTACACGCTGAACGCCGAGGCGATTTGGTGGGCCCGGCCGCGTAGTCGCGGTGAGCTCTCGCGTTCGCCCGGTTCGCTGCTGGCTGCGGCGTAGGCGATGCGCACGTCCCACAGGCCGCCGGCCGCCTTCGTCGACGCTGCCCGGTACTGGGCGGCCTGCGCGGGATCCATCCCGCCGGTCCCGCCGCCCTGGCTTTTCGCCGGGGTGCGGCGCGGGCCGGGCGCGAGCGTGTCGAGGAGCCGCTGGGCGCGGGTTTCCGCGCCGCCGCTGCGCAGGACCCTGAGCTTGCGCCGGGCGGTTCGGGCGCGGCGGCCGGTGACCGGGCGCGCGACGATCTGCACCGCCGCGTACTCGCCGGCGCCGAGGCTCGCGCACGCGCCGAGCAGCGGGCGTAGCGGGTCCACGTCGTGCTTGGTCTGGATCGGCAGAACTTCGCTGCGGGCGAGCACGAGCCGCCCGCCGGTCGCTGCGGCGGTGACCGGCAGCGGGGCGTTTTCCACGGCGGCCGGGACGGTGGTGGTGTGCGCGCCGGGCCACGCGGAGCTGATCGCTCTCTCGATCATCTGCGGCGGTACGGTTCCGGGCACCCACAGCCGGATCGAGGCGCCGGCGCGGGTGAAGGCGTATTCGAAGGCGAGGTGCGGCTGTCCGGTCAGCAGCCGGGCTCGGGGCGGGCGCAGCAGTCCGAGCAGGTGCGACCACAGGGCTTCGGCGCCGTGGAGGTCCACGCGGGGCGGGGCGAGCACGGTGATGATCCGCGCGTTCTCGGTGTAGGCGGTGTGGCGCCGCGCCCGGACCCGGTTGCGCACGATCAGATATCCGGCGGCGCCCAGGGCGAGAACACCGGCCAGGACGGGTGCTGCGATCGGGCCGTCGTGAGCGAGGGTGTGTCCGATGCGGTGCAGGATCTCGCCGGGGTTCACCAGCGCGTGCGAGAGCGGGCCGGTGGGTGTGGGGCTGGGGGTGGTGTTCAGAGGAGGTCGCCTTCGGGATCGTCGAGGTGGGCGAAGTCGGTGAGCTGCCTGTCGGGCTTGAGGTACGAATGAGCATCTGGGCGCGGTGGGGTGTAGCCGTTGTCGTCGGGTTCGGTGAAGTAGCCCTCGTCCTGTTCGCTGACCTCGCCGGGGCTGGTGGAGGCGAGGTGGTGTTCGAAGTCGGAGGCGATGACCTGGAAGGCGACGCGGGCGTTGCCGGCGGCTAGGAGACCTAGGCCGGGGCCGGCGGAGGAGATCAGGGCTGCCTCGCCTTCGGACAGGCGGAACGCGCGCACCACCGCGTCCAGGGCCTGGGGTGCCTGGCAGAACAGGACCTGGGTCGCCGCGTTCGCCACGATCGCGGCCCCGAGTTCGGAGGCGAGCAGGTCGGCGATGTCCTGGGTGGTCACCGCGAGCCCGGCCCAGCGCTTGCGTGCGGCTTTCGCCATGCGCAGCAGGAACTTCGCTCCCTCCGGATCGCGCATCAACAGCCACGCCTCGTCGACCACCACGAGCCGGCGCCGCGTGTGAGCGGAGGTGACCTGCCGCCAGATCGCGTCGAGCACGAGCAGCGTGCCGACGGTGCGCAGTTCGTCCGGCAGTTCCCGCAGGGAGAAGACCACCAGGTGTCCGGCCGGATGGGTGGTGGTGGGCCCGTCGAACAGCCCGGCCCACGAGCCGCGGGTGAACGGCTCGAGCTGCCCGGCCAGCTCCAGCGCCGTCTCGTTGCCCTCGGTCAGGGCGTCGACCAGGTCGGCGAGCACCGGTGCGGGACGCGCCCAGCTGCGCGGGTCGGAGGTGATCCCGCGCGCCTTGTAGGCGGCGAGGATCGCCTTGTCCAACCCCGCGCGCTCGGCCGCGGTGAGAGTGCGCGCGAGGAGCACCTGGATGAAGGTGTGGATGAACAGGGCCCTGCGAAACAGGGCGTTCGAGCCCGGGGTGTCCTCGCTCCCGGTGTGCTGGGGCAAGTCGAAGGGGTTGAGCCGAACGCCGTCGGCTCCAAGGCTGAGCACGCTGCCGCCGACCGCGTGCGCGAGCCTCGTGTATTCGTGCTCGGGGTCGATCACGAACACCTGCACGCCCTGGTAGAGGTTCCTGAGCACCTCGCATTTGGTGAAGTAGGACTTGCCGGAGCCGGAGCGGGCGAGCACGACGGAGTTGTGGTTGTCCTGCGTCCACCGGTCCCACAGCACCAGCCCGGCCGACGCCGCGTTCGCCCCGTACAAGATCCCTGAGCTCGGGGTGGTCTCGGCCGGGTCGGCCGGTGCGAGATCCGGACTGGTGAAAGGGAACGCGGCGGCGAGCGCGGCGGTGTCGAAGGTGCGCGTGGCACCGATCGCGTCGATCCCGAGCGGCAGACACGTGCTCCAGCCCTCGAGCGACCGGTAGGTCGTCGGAGCCGTGGTCACCAGAAGGGAGGAGGCCAGAGACCTCACCGCGGCGACCTCCCGCTCGAGCGCGGGCTCGGTCTCGGCGTAGACGGTCAGGTAGAGCCCGACCCGGAACAGCTTGCCCTCGCCGCGGGCGAGCCGGTAGGCGAGGTCGGCCGCGTCCTGGGCGGCGGCTTCGGCTTCGGGGTCGATGAGCCGGCCGTGCTCGTAGTCCGAGCGGCGGTTTGACTCCATCCGCGCCCGCTGACGCCGCAGCTTCGTCGCCGCGGTGCTCGGGTCGATCGGGGTGATGTGCAGCGAGACGTCCAACCGGCCCGGGTAGGTCAGCAGCGGCTCGAGCCATCCGGCGTGCACCTCCGCCGGGTAGCCGGTCACCGTCAGCGACGCGCAGAACGAGCCGCCGACCTCCAGATGCCGCGGGGCCACCCGCACCGCCGCGGGGCCCGGGACCGGGGAGAGGTCTGACGCGGCCTCGTGTGCCGCGCGCCGCTCGCGCTTGGTCGGCTTCATTGCGCGCCTCCGTGGTTCTCGTTCGCGATCGCATCGGCCAGCAGCCCGTACGCGCCGGCGGGGGTGAAGGGCACGACGGCCACCTGCGCGCCGGCGAGCACCGCGCCGGCTTCGGCGTGCCGGCGCGCAAGGCGCAGGCCCGCGTCGGAGGCCGCTGCCGCCTGCGGTTCGCGGGCGACGAGCAGGACCTGTCGGCCCAGGAGTTGCTGGTGGCGCGAGAGGTCGGCGAGGAACGCGGCGTGGTCGCGGCAGGCGTCCTCGAGCTGAGGGTGCGGCAGTGCCCCGGCGACGCCCTCGAGCTCGGACACGAGTGCGGACAGGTCCATGCGGCGGGTGCGCACCAGGATCTGGGTCGGACCGGACAGGGAGTTGAGGAACCGGCCGAACCCCTGTACCAGGGCGTTCTGCTCGCCCCCGGTGCGCAGGGCGAAGTTCACGGTTGTGCAGGCGGCGATCTGGGCGTAGCCGTGCTCGCGCACGTCGAGCACGCCGGCGCCGTCGACGCCGGCGGCCGGGAGTACCAGCGGCGAAGGCCGGGGTCCGGCGGCGTTGCGCCAGGCTTTCGGAAGGATCGAGGGCATGGGCGGGATCCCTTCGGGGGCGTGGACCATCAGCCGGGGGCGGCGGGCGTGGCGCAGCGCGGCGAGCAGGAACCGGTCGGCGCTGATCCCGTCGCGGGTGCCGAGCGCGATCCCGGCGGCCACTGTCAGTGCCAGCACCAGCGGGGCGAGCAGGATGGTCGCGGGCAGGTGCGGGGCAGCGCGGTGGACGGCGGTGAAGATCAGCCAGCATCCGCCGCCGGTCCCGGCGATGATCGCGACCTGGCGGAAGGTGAGCCGGGCGACCACGGCGTCGGGCCGGTCGATGTCCGCGGGGATGCGCGCGGAGTAGTACTCCTCAGACACGCCAGCCCCCGCCCAGGTGCTCGCCCTCGCGGCGGCGTGCCTCGAGCGCGATCTGCCGGGCCGGGCGGCTGGCCGACTCCCGTGCGGCGATGCGCCGGGCCTTGAGGCGCCGCGCGATCTTCACCGCGAACGCGGGGGCGCGCCAACCGCTTCGGCGGTGGCGACCGGTGGGACGGAAGAACGACTTCTTCTTGCTCACGTTGTGCTGTTCCTTGCGGGTCTCGGGACGGTGCGGGACGAGGAGAGCGGGGCAGGGCGCGGTGCCGCGGACGGCGTGGTCCTGGCGGCGGGCGATACGGCGGGCGTCGGAGTCGGCGCCTGCCGTGCCGGTACGGCGCGCGGAGTACCGATCCGGCCAGGGGCGGGCGACGCCGCGGTTGCCGGCCCGGGCATCGTGCCGGTGACGCCGCCAACGGCTGGAGTGGGCCGACGGGCCGGGGGTGGAGCGGGCGTGCCCGCCGCGGTCACCGCCGGACCCGGCGGTCCTGCTGCTGCCGACCTGGACGGTGTGGTCGGGGGTGGGGGCGGGTTCATGCGTGTGGGGCTGCGCGGGAACAGTCCCTCCTGCCGGAAGCGCGGACCTGCCCCGGCGGCCGGGGACTCGCGGACGGCGGCGGCGTTGCGGGCCACGCGGCGTTGAGCCTCGCGTTCCTCGAGCCAGGTGCCGGGTTGCTCCGGGCGGCTCATGGCGTTGCGGGCGAGACGGGCGTCGCGCGCGGTGGCCCGCGCCTCGAGCTGCTTGCGCCCGCCGTCGGGAATCGGAATCGGCATCTGATGGCGGGTCGGGCCGGACGGCGGCCGTTCAGGCGCGCACTCGCGTGACGGACTCGGCGAGGGGACGGCCTCGACGGCTAGGCGCGGGCCCTGCCCGACGGCAGCGCTGCGCACGCCCGCACCCGTGCGGCGTCGGCGCGCTGCGGGCGTCGAGGTCGGGCTCGCGGCGGCGGTGCCCCAGCCCGTGCTGCTCGGCGCGGGCTTCGGGCCCGTGCCGCCCGGTCCCGGCCCACGGGGTGCGGAGGCTCGCGGACGGTTCGGGCCGCCGCCGGGCCTGCGGCGGATCGGCAGGCCGCCGGGGCCTTTCTGCATGCCGAGCACGCCGAGGGTCTTGTACGCGATCACGGCCTTGGCCATCGACCAGATCCGCGACCCGCCGCCGCCCATCATCGTGCGCGAGACCCAGAACGGGATCTTGATCAGGATCCAGCACACCGCGATGAACACGAGCGGGTCGACCCAGGCGTTGTTGTTCGGCAGCCCGAGCAGGCTCACGTTCGCGTTCGGGTCGAGCATCACCTGAAGCGCGACGATGAACGCCAACGTCTGCCCGAGCTGGATCAGCAGGCACCCGGTCATCGCCCGCCACCACATCCGCGCGAACCCGTCCGCGCCCGGTACGGCGTGCATCGAGAGGGCGAGGGGAGCTGAGACGGCGAGGACCACGGTGAGCGCGACCCGCACGATGTAGGTCAGCAGGATCGCGGCCAGCATCACCACCCCGCCGAGCAACAGCAGCACCAGGAAGATCCCGCCGCCCCCGACCGCCTCGGTCGACAGCTGATGCCCGAGCGCCGCCCCGGCGCTCGCCGGACTGACCGTGCTCCCCAGGATCGCGCCCGCGACCGCGTTCGCCAGGCGGATCATCAACGCGATAAGCCCCAGCGAGGCGTTACCCGCGATCATCCCGACGGCCAGGCGCGGGATGACCTCCTTCGCGGAGAAGCGGGACTGCACCGTGCCGTGCGTGGTCACGATGACCGCGCCGGCCAGCACGAGCAGGATGTAGAGCGCGTTGGCCAACAGCGCCATCTGCGTCCAGATCCGGGTGACCCCCGACATCACGGTGACGTCCGGGGTGCCGAGCAGGGTCGCGCCGAGTAGGTTCAGCATCGGGGTCAGGGCGCTGGTGACCATGGAGGCGAACCAGTCGTTGATCGCCTTGTTGATCTGCCCCGGGATGTCGTACCAGGACGGGTCGCTCCCACCCCCGGTGGTCGGGTCGGAGGTGGTGACCGGGGTCGGTGCGGTCGGTGCGTTAGTGGGCGCTCCGGGCCCCAGCCCGATCCCCGGGTCCGAGGATTGTGGCGACGGGCTGGGGGCGGGGTCGGCGAGCACAACCCGGCCGTCGGCGGAGGCCGGCTGCTGCGCGCCGGCCGCGTTGGCCGCTGGCGCGGCCAGCACGGCCGCGAGCACGGCTAGCGCGATGGCCGTAGCGATCCGGACCGGGCTCCGGGCCGTGCGCCCGCCGCGGGGCGGGCGCACGGCCGTGTCCGTGAGGGCGGCCATGGTCAGCCGCCGACGATGGACTTGAGGATGGTGATCACGACGGGGGCGAGGATGGCGAGGCAGTAGCCCATGGCCGCGGACTTGAACGCGGACTTGGCCTTCTCGACCTCGCCGGGGTTGCCGCCCGAGATCACGTAGCGGACGCCGCCGATGACCAGGAACAGGGTGGCAAGCCCGGCGAGGATCCCGACCAGCCAGGTCTGCAGGTTCGAGATCACGGTGGGGATGTCGTCGGCCGCCAGCGCCGGGCTCGCGGTACCGAGGGTCGCAAGCAGCGCGGTGACGCTTGCGCCGACCGCCGCCCGGGCCAGGGCGTGCCGGGATATCCGAGGGTTGGTGGTGCTCAAGACGGATGCTCGTTTCGGTGGTGCGGATGGGGGTGTTGCCGCGATGCGCGGCGAGGAAGCTCGGCCGGGCGCGCACGACACCTGCTCCTTTCGAAAAGGGGGCGGTGTCGGAGGTGGTGGAGGGGTCAGCGCCACGCGGCGAGCTGACCCGGCCGGGGCCGGTCCCGGGGCCGCCCCGATTCGGGCGGGCGCGGTGCGCGGCACTACAGAAATGGCCGGGAGGGCCATTGTTTCTCGGACGACTTTCTGACGCTGCCTCAGGGCGGCAGTCCGCCGCCGGTCACATCGCGTCGAGGTCGCCGTCGGCGATGGCCGCGGCGAGCTTGTGCCCGGCCGCGAGCCGACGCCGGTAGAAGGTCGAAAGCCCCATGCCGTACTCGCGCGCCACGACGCTCGCGCTCTCGGCATCCAGGCACGTGCGGCTGATCCAGTCCGCCTCGTCCCGATCGATCACCCCGGCGGCCACGGCACGGGCGAGAACCAGATCCGGGTGGCCCTCGGTGAACAGCGGCATCGCGGCCCCGGACTCGGCCGGGTCCGGGCGGCGGCGGGCCGCGGCCACCTCGCGTCGCCGGAACGCCCGAGTGCCGTAGAACGCGCGCCAGGTCAGGTGCCCGGCGACGTCGGTGACCCGCGGGTCATCCACGTCCAGCTCGCGCAGCGCCGCAAGGAACTCCACGAGCACCTCGGCCTGGATCTCGTGGACGTCGACCTGGCTGCGCCGGCACATCCGCAGCACGTTCCCGGCCAGCCCCGGGTAGGCCAAGCCGGCCGCCGCCAGTGTCCACGAGGCGTCCCCGGCCTGGGCGCGACGCACCACCGCGCACCACAGGGCGCGCTTGACCGCCGGGCGCGTGCCGGGCGCCATCAGCAGCCGCCTGATCTCCGGCAGGGCCAGCGCCCGCGCGGGGGAGATGAACCCGGACAGTTCCTCGGCCGGCACCGCCATCGGGCACGGCTGGGCGATCAGCGCATCGAAGGACACGCGCAGGGTGTCGAACGGGGTGGCCTCGAGCGAGGTGTCGAACATGGTGGTGCTCCCTTGAAGATTTCCGTGATGGACGGGGAGCGCCATCGAAAAGCCGACCGGTCGCAGTTCCGGCTCAGTCAAGTCGCGCAAAAGTCGCACTCCGGTCCGCAACCGGGCCGCTCAGCGCGCGACCAAACTGCGACTTCTCCCGCTGACCACGGGCTTTAGCCGCGGGCGGGGCCGAGCGCACGGGGCGGCGAAGATTTCCGAAGTTCCTTCCGCCAAGCCCTTGCGTGCCGAACACCGCAGCGCCTCGGACCGAGGGCGCCTTCGCGTGCGAGGTGAGCCGGTCGGGGGTCCACCGGCGTGCGACCAAACTGCGACTTTTTGCCTTGACCTGCACGAATGGCATCCACGCTCGGCACTCGGGCCCCTTTCGGCCGCCGCGAATGCCGGCTCCTCGCATGTCGGGGGCGTTTCCACGGCCGGCGCGCGCGACCAAACTGCGACTTTTCGCGCTGACCAGCCAGAACGCGTTCAATCGGCCCTGAGAGGCCTCATAGACGGGCTCATGGATATCGAGAAATCACGGCACGGGCGAGAAAAAAGATCCCGAAAGTGCCGCGAGGAAAAACGGCCCTCCGCGCCATTTCTGGGATAGGTCAGCACCACCGGCGGCCCGCACGATGCCGCCACCCCCATGCACAACACCGCCCACCAACACCCCACCGACTCCCGCCCGCCCGCCGCCCGCCGCCGACCGGACCGCTCCGGACGCGGCATCGGCGTCCCGACCACCCTCTGGCTTCCCCCCGCCGGCACAGCACCCCACGACCCCCGCGCCGCGACCGAGGTCCTGCCACCCTGGGCGCTGCGCCGCGTGGTCACCGAGTACGCGGCACCGCACCACAGCGTCGTGGCCGTCGACTCCCGCGGCTTCGGCAACGAAAACCGCATCTTCGCCTACCAGCCCCTGCCCGCCTGCCACGACCCGCACGCCGCGACCCGCCCCCGACCCCGCCGCGGCCACGTCGACCTGGCCGTCCTCGAGATCCACACCAGCCCCACCGCCCCGGCCGATCCCGACCTGCCCGAACTGCTCCACGACTTCGTCAGCCCCGCCCTGCGCGCGGCCGCCTGCCACCTCGCCCCCGGCGCGATCCTCGCGATCGCGCTATCCGCACCCGAGCCGGGCCGCCCCGCCTCATACGCCTCCCGCGTACTGACGATGGCCGGCGAACACGGCTTCGCCTTCCAACAGCACGTGGTCATCGTCACCGCCGAAATCGCCGGCGACTGGCTCGTCCCGCGCTTCACCGACGCCCAGGCAACGGCCGTGAACACGGCCCGTCTGCACGGCATTCCCGCCCCCGCACCCGCCCACCTCGACCTCGTCATCGCCACCCTCACCGCCAAGGAACCCCATGCCTGAAACCGCCGCGAGCCATGCCGTCCAACGGCCCGGAACCGACCGCCTCGGCACCACCGTGTGGCTCACCGCCCAACGCAACTCCCGCGCCCAACGCACCAGCCGCTACCTGCCCGAGTCCGTCGCCCACCCCGCGAAAATGCTCCCCGCCATCGCCCGCGAAGCTATCGAACGCTACACCGAACCCGGCGATCTCGTGATCGATCCGATGTGCGGCATCGGCACCACCCTGGTCGAAGCGAGCCACCTGGACCGACGCAGTTTCGGCGTCGAATACGAGCCGCGCTGGGCGAAGATTGCCGAAAAAAACCTCGCCCACGCCCGCACCCAAGGCGCTGTCGGCGACGCCCGCATCGCGGCCGGAGACGCACGCAACATCGCTGAGATCACGCCGAAGGAACTGCACGGAACAGCCGCCCTGATCATCACCTCCCCGCCCTACGGAGCATCCCTACACGGACAGGTGCGCTCAAGCACCGAGACCGGAAAGCGCGGAGTCAAGAAGTTCAACTACACCTACTCGCACGACCGCAGAAACCTCGCGCACCTCCCCGTGGCCGACCTCATCGAAGGCTTCGCGCGCATCCTCGAAGGCTGCATGGCACTGCTACGCGAGGGCGGAATCGTCGCCGTCACCGCCCGGCCGTGGCGCGAACACGGCGCCCTGGTCGACCTGCCCGGCGAGGTCATCACCGCCGCCGAGATCGCCGGACTCGAACCCGTCGCCCGCTGCGTCGCCCTGCTCGCCGGCATCCACGACGGACAGCAGATCGCGCGCCCCTCCTTCTTCCAACTCAACAACGTCCGCAAGGCCCGCGACGCCGGCGAACCCCAGTCCGTCATCACCCACGAGGACCTGATCCTGCTTCGCAAGGGTCAAAGTTCCAGAAGTTCACGTCAACTGAAGGGTTCTCAGGTCGAACTTCAGGATACTTCCGGGGCTGCGGCGGGGTCGAGTGCTGAGGTTCGCGGGGATGAACCGGGGAGGGACTCGTGATCGGATGCCAGCAGGAGTCGGGCGTTGGTCGCGTAGCGCACTGCGGTGCTCTCGGATCCGCCGAACACGGCGAGCAGGTGGGTGGGGTCGGCGCCGGAGGCGAGGGCTTCTTCCAGGCGCCGGTCTATCCGCAGTCGTTCGAGGTTCGTGTCGGTCGCGCGCAGGTCGATGACGTAGGTCTGGCTGACGGGCCCGAGCCCGAGCGCGCTTTGCTTGCTCACCAGCAGGTGCGGGTTGGCGGTGCCGGGGTGGCGTCGGTGGCGGTGCTCGAGGTAGTCGAGCAGCACCTGGTGGGTCAGCGCGTCGAGGGGGCGCTCGATGCCGCCGATCGTGATGCGCCGGGCGGGAAGGTCGAGGTCGTTAAGGCGCAGCGCCCGGGTCTGTCCGGGGCGTGCGCCGTGGATCGCGGCGAGTGCGAGAAAGAGGCGGGCCTGTGGGCTCGTGCAGGCGGCGATCGCCTGGTCGAGTGTGGCTTGGTCCAGGGGTTGCCAGATGGGGCGGTTCTCGCTCGGGCCGCGCAGGGCGCGGGTGGGGTTCGCGAAGATGCTGCGGGTGGCCTTCGCCCAGCGAAACAGCGCGCGGAGGCTGGAAAGGAGCATGCTGCGCTGCTGCCCGGTGGCCCGGTTGTAGACGGCGGTGACATCGGCGGGGGTCACCTCGCGCAGGTGGTGGTAGCGGGCGGACCATGCGGTCAGGGCGGGCAGGATCGCGGTGAGGTAGGTGTAGGCGGTGTGGGGGTGGCGTGCGGGGCTGCGCGGTGTGCCGTAGCGCAGGGTGCGTGCCCAGGCGGTGATGTCCGCGCCGATCGCGGGGGCGAGGGTGGCGGCCTTGGCCGCGAGCCACATGTCGAAGGTGGTGGGCAGATCGTCGTCGAGTACGTCCATCTGCTCGAGCAGTTCGAGCACGTGCTCGAGGCCGATGCAGTGCGCTCGTGCAACGGGGCGTGCGGCGCTGGCGCGTACCGTCTCCCCGGCCTGGTGGGTGGCGAGCAGCTCGGTCAGGGTGCGCTGCATCGCGCGCTGGGAGGCCGGGTTCCATCCCCGGGCTTGGGCGGTGGTGTGGGCCAGGTGCAGGGCCCAGGCGAGGAACGGGTTCTCCGGTGCCGGGGCGCTGCGCAGGTCGAGGCGCTGGGCGCGGTAGTTGCGCCGGTCGAGCTCGAAGAGTGCGGTCTGGATCCAGCGGGCGGCGGGGCGCGCGGCCACGGGTGGCGGCGGTTTGCGCGGTCGGCCTTTCTCGCCTCGGCGGCGCGGCGCGGTGCGCGGGCGGGCTGTGCGTTTGGTCATTCCGGCGAGGAAGAGCTGTTGGTGGCGCACGAGGGGAAGGTGCGGGGCGATCATGACTTTGGCGCGCGCGTCCAGGTGCTGCGCGCCGTCGCGTTCGTGCCGGGCCTGGCACCAGCACAAGCGGCAGTAGCCGTTCTTGAGCGGCTGCTCGCGCCGGCAGGCACCGCAGCGGCCGATGGGGTGTCGTCGGGCGGGTGCGGTGAAGTTGTAGCAGCCCAGGCATACCCCGGTGCTGTGGATCAGCCCCCAGGCGTAGCAGGAGACGCAGCTGTCCAAGGTGCCCGAGGGCGGGCCCGGGGTCCCGGGAAGGCCGCGTGGCATCCGGGTCAGGCGATCGGTGGGGGCAGCGAGCGCCCGCCGGTGCGGCGCGGGACGATCGCGAGCGGGGTCGTGCCAGGGCCGCCCATCCCGGCGGCTGGTGCGAGGTTCGCGGCCTCGGGCCCGGGGGCGACCTTCTCGGGCTCGGGGATGAGCAGTTCGCCGATCTCGCAGCCGAGTACGGCGCAGATCACGTCGAGTTCCTCGAGTTTGAGGGAGGCGGGCTGGCCGGACCACAGGCCCGACATCTTCCCGGCCGACAGGACCAGGCCGCGCTCGGCGAGGGCGCGCTGGAGGACCGAGGCCTTCCAGATCTCGCGTTTGGCCGCGGCCATCCGCAGGTTCCACTTCATCTACGCCAGCCCCTTGAGTCTCTCGGCCGCGCGTGACTGGCCGGCCAGCCACGCGTCCTCGATCCGGGTGCGGTGCACGTGAACGTACCGCATGGTCGTGGCCACCCACGAATGCCCGAGAAGTTCCTGTATGGATATCAGATCCATGTTGTTGAGGTAGAGCTGGGAGGCGCAGTAGTGCCGCAGCACGTGCGGGGTCAGCCGGCCCGCCCACCCCGGCAGGTACGACGCCGCGGCCTCGGCCAGGCCCGCGCGCAGCGTCTCGTAGCCCACCCGGCGCGCACTGCCGTCGATATCCCGGCGCTCGGCGGCGAACAACGGCGCACCGGGCCGGGCGTGGTCACGGTCCAACTGGCCCCACACGTCCTGGATGTACCAGCGCAGCAGCTCGGCGGCACCGCCGAGCAGCGGGACCATCCGCTCGCGCGGACCGGAGCCGTAGGAGCCCTTGCCGTAGCGCACGTGCAGCTTGCCGAACCGGCCCAGCTCCCAGCGCACATCGGCGAGATCGAGCCGACAAGTCTCGTTCGCGCGCAGCCCGGTATCGGCCATCAGCCTCGCCGCGGCATAGGTACGGGCCGCCGGGGCGAACTTGCGGGCCGAGCCGAGCGCCTGGCCCCACCCGGTGAACAACCCCGTCATCTCCGCCTCGCTCGGCGGGATGCGCAACCGGGCGTCCTTGCGCCCGCGCGGCCGGTTGAGCTCATCGAGCGGACAGACGGCGACGATGCCGGTCAGCGCGTGCAACTCGGCCTGATGGCGTAGCTCGAGGAACTCGAAGTACACCGAGAGCGCGGCGGCACGAGCCAGTCGCGTGCCCCCCGCCGCACCGCGCAGCACCTTCCCGAAGTACACGTCGGCATCCGCCGGCGCCATCTCCCACAACGGCCGGCCGAACCACTCACGCATCAGATCCAGGTGACTGACATCGCCACGGATCGTCGAGTCGCTCAGGCCCGCCGACGCCCGCGCGAGCACGAACCCGGCCATCAGGTCGACCTCGAACTCCGCCACGGCTTCCGCGGTCGCCACCGGCCGAACGTCGCGCAGGTCGCGCACGAGCGCAAGCGCCAACTCCGGCTCCCAACCTTCACGCCGAGCACGGAAAGTTCATGAAACATGAGAACTGTGCATCAGTCCCGAGATTCTGTCAATGCTCTGCAAAGGGAAGGCCCGACCCCCGAAGCCCAGGCCAGCGGCACCAATCCGCACCACACCCAGGAGGAACACCAGTGTTGTCGGACTGTCGTCCGAGAGTTCGACCGCCCAAGTCGGCGAGAACGCCGCCCTTCCTCTGCTTAATGCCAGCGTCGGAAGCGACGACGCGGAGGCGTGGGCGGGCGCGTGCTGCACCTCGGGGCCTGCGTGAGTGGAACGGGCGAGCCCCACACGGTCTGCGCCGGCCTACCGCCGCTGTGCCCGCATTGCCAGGTTCCCCTTGTCGCCGATCCCACCGGCCCGTGGTGTCGGCGATGCCGCCGCGCGTGGTCCGGAACACGCGCCCACACCCGCTGCACGAACGCGGCGATCGCCACCGGAAACACTCCGCGCACACGTGGCCTGCGCCTGTGCCGCTCCCACGCCCGGCTACTCGTCGACGCCGCCGGGGCCGGCGCAGCGATCCCCGATACCCCGCCTTACTGAACGACACCCGGACACACCTTCTAGGGGATATCCATGCCTGAACACCATGACACCGCCGCGCCCCAATGGACCGCCGCGCCGCCCGCACATGACGACACCGAATCGCAGAAGTCGGTAGCCGTCGCTCTCGGGGTCAGCGCAGCCCTGACGGCCGGTGGGGCTTGATCTCCGGTCTGACGCAGACGCAGCGGCATTTCGCCATCCTCCTGCCCGTCATCGGCGCTGTGATCGCGCTCGCGCTCACCTCCACCACGGCCCGTCGGCGGTGGTTCCCGGCGCTCGCCGCATGCCTCGGATTCGCGGTCGGATATCTCGGTGACATCGCCGCAGTCGCGCTCCTGCTGTGGCGCGACGGGTTGAGTCGCAGCGTCGTCGACGTCCACGCTTCGACGCTGATCCGCGAGGTCAACGTCGGCCACACCGCGTCCGACTGGGCCTACTTCCTCGGCTCGGCAGCCCTCGCCTTCGCCGCCACCGCCGCCCGGCAAAGGGCATAGCCTTCGGGCACCGAGCACACCAGTCCGCGCTAGCCGGCCCCGGCTGGTGCGCGACGAGCCCGCCGCCGTCGCGCACCAACGCTCACCCGGCCGACCGCTTCAACAACAGGATTCGCTCTTGCTCTTGCCTCGCTCAGCTTCCTCGCTTGCTCCCACACCGCAGTTCCAGGCCCTTTCGCTAGGGGCCGGCATCCAGTCAAGTACTCTGCTGCTCCTGTCCGCCCACGGCGTTCTGCCGAAACTCGACTACGCCGCCTTCGCCGACCTGGGATGGGAACGGCCCGAGACCTACGCCGCGCTTGACCGCCTCGAGCGCGAGGTCGCGACGCCCGCTGGCATCCCGATCGTGCGGCTATCGGGCGGAGACATCAGAAACGACGCCCTGGACCTCGACTCGCGGTTTAGCACCATGCCACATGCCGATATAGACGCCGACACGGTTTTCATAACTGGATACGAACGTGATCCGGTCCCGTCGGGACCCATGGCGCCGCTCCCAGTACTTACGGGACTTGATCCAGGCAAAGCCTTCCGAACCCAGCTGCGGCGATCCAGTGTCCCGCCGCCTGAAACACCTCAGGCGATCCATGCGCCTCAACCACGAGCTCGTCGACCGCATCCGCCGCGACCCCCGTTCGATCAACCACGCCCACAACATGCCCCACCCACCCGAAGGAGCGAAAGCACTGTCTACCTGCACCACCACACCGAACGCCCGCGATCGTTACCGAACATTGTCAATAACGTGCCCGTACACCAGTGACAAAGGTTGGAGATCTCTGCGCGACGAACACCCCGAGCAGTGCAACGAGGCCGTCGCATTCGACAGGGCCATCCGCGCCGGCTCCGCCCGCGCAAATGCCAAGGGAATCCCGCTCCGCGGACAGGCCTACCTCCATCCCTCCCTCAAACCGCTCGATGAAGCACCCATCGACCTGGCTCACGTCGACCGGAAATTCCGGCACCTGCGCCTGGTCGACGTCGCCGAGAGGTGGGAGGGCGACCCCGACGGCTGCTCACCCTGGGCATGTCGATCCGGGTCAGCTGTCGCTTCAGCCGCCGCAGACGAGCATGGCGATCAGGGGCGGCGGGCTGCGTGATCGCTCAGACACGAGCGCGAAGTGCCCTAGCGAACGCGCCTCTCACCCTCCGCCCGTTGACCTTCCGAGAGGCTTGCGATCTGGTGCACGCTCTCCACCGACGCCCCAAGAGGCCCACGGGACACAAGTGCTCAATCGGGGTCGTCAACGGCGCAGGCCAACTCGTTGCAGCGATGGTGGGGCGACCTGCCGCGCGTCACTTCGACGACGGCTTGATCCTCGACACAATCCGGCTCGTCACGGATGGAACGCGCGATTGCGCCTCGAAGCTACTCGGCGCGGTCTGTCGTGCGGCCGGGGCCGTCGGCCACCAGCGATTGATCACCTACACCCATGCCACCGAGAGCGGAGCGAGCCTGCGCGGCGCCGGATGGGTCAAGGTACTCGGCCCGTCACCGCGTCGCGGATGGGACACCCTCACCCGCCCACGTCCGAACCGGAGCAGCGACCACATCGCTCGGTTCCTGTGGCAGGTCCCCGGGAGCAGCGCATGACCGATCGCATCGCCAAACGCGGCACCCCGAACGCGCGACCGCCGTCCGCACCACCGCTCATTCTCCTGCCTGACCAACCTCCGCCGCTGACACCCGGTGCTGCGCGCGCACTGCTACGCATTCTGCAGACGGCGAGTGAAAGAACCGCCCATCGATAGAGACCAGCGCAAATCAAAGACTGGATCTTCGGGGCGCACGGAGCTATCAATGGACGACCCATTGATCCGCGTTCGTCCAGTCTCTGCCTACGGGCGGCGCGCAGATGAAGGCGGTCGGGACGAGCGCGTGCAGGGACATGTACGCGCTCGCTCGGACCGCGGGAAAGGCTCGAACAATTCATGTCCAGAGAAGACCGCGAACCGACGTGCCCGTCCTACCAGCGACTACGCAGCGGGTTCGAACACGAGCGGGACAGCAGCGCGGCAGCACGGGCCGGACGGACGCTCGCGCCTGCCAAGCGCAGCGCATCGAGTGCCGCGAACGTGCCAGTTCCTTGCCGCTTCGCCACATACTCGCGCGTCGCATCCGCCATATCCCCGCGCGAGGCGCGGCTCGCCCACGATGCACAACGCCTCCTGTGTCGGGCCGCGGTGTTGAGCTTTGCCGGGCGGATGACCGCCACTTTTCACGACACGGGCGTCGCATTCACCTTGCCGCTAAGGGAACGAGCCGGCGGAAGTGCTCTACTGGCCGCCAGCGGCTTCGACGCCGTTATCACCGCGAGCCTCTCCCGCCTCGGCCACGGCTACCTCGCCCTGGCCGAGGCCGGATATCCGGTCCTCCTCGCCGATTTGAAAATCCAGATTGACCCGGGCGGCTGGGATGACCCGATGGTGCGCATGCTGTCTGGACTGGCCGACAAGTGATGAGCGCGCATGACGAGCGGCTGTGTTTCAGCACCTGTGGGAACAGCGGCTCCACCATTGGCGCCAGTCGCTGGCCGGGCCTGATCGAGGCCGGATCTGGTGAGTTGCTCGCGCAGTTCACCAGCCATAGGGCGATTCAGGGCCCCTTCCACCAGTGCCTCGCAGGCCACGACCTCCTAGACGCCTTCGCTCTCTCGGCCGAGGCGGGCCGGAGTGACATGGCGATGATCGTCGGCGCTGGCACTTCTCAAAGCAAGGACAACAGCATCACAGTCCCAATGATCAGTTTGCGCTACCGCATTCCACCAGGGATGACGGCGATCTCGGGCCCTCGCGACCTAGGTAACCCCCGTCCGGAACTGGCCTCGCGCCCTCAAACCCGGCCACACACACCTCGGTCACAGCGCCGTATTTGCAAGGGAGACTGACCGTGGCAGTCCGCACCACCCCGACCTGTTTCGCGTTCTATGGCCGTGTCTCGACCGAGGACCAGCAAGACCCCGAGGCCTCACGCAACTGGCAGCGCGCCCGAGCCACCGGGCTGATAGAACCGGTCGGCGGAACGATCGTGGCCGAGTACTTCGACATCGGCATGTCTCGCTCGATCCCATGGAAGCGCCGTTCTCACGCCAACGCCCTGCTGGATGCGCTGGCCGACCCGGACCGCGGCTTCGACGCCGTTGTCATCGGCGAGCCGCAGCGCGCCTTCTATGACAACCAGTATGGCCTGACCATGCCGCTCTTCAGCCACTTCGGAGTGCAACTCTGGGTACCGGAAGTCGGCGGTGCGATTGACCCCTCCTCCGAGGCCCACGACCTGATCATGGGTGTATTCGGCGGCATGTCCAAGGGCGAGCGCAATCGCATAAAGATTCGAGTGCGCGCGGCTATGGCGGCCCAGGCCAAGATCGAGGGGCGGTTCCTCGGCGGTCGCCCACCCTACGGCTACATGCTCGTCGACGCCGGCCCACATCCCAATCCCGGTAAGGCCGCGGACGGCAAACGTCTACACAAGCTCGTCCCGCACCCCGAGTATGCAGCGGCGGTCAAGTGGATCTACCAGATGTATCTGGCCGGACGAGGCCTCTACGCGATCGCCGAGGCGTTGAACGCCGCCGGATTTCTCTCTCCGTCACAAGCTGACCCAGCGCGCAATGCGCATCGCACCGGCGAGGGATGGTCGAAGAGCGCGGTACGGGTGATCTTGATGAATCCGCGCTACACCGGACGCCAGGTGTGGAACAAGCAGCGCAAGCAGGAGGTCTTGCTGGACCTCGAGAACGTTGCAGCCGGGTACGAGACCAAACTGAAGTGGAACGAGCCCGGATCCTGGGTCTGGTCCGACGAGATCGCGCACGAGGCACTCGTCAGCGTCGAGGACTTCGAGCGTGCCCATGTGGTCCGCACCTCCAGCGGACGCGGTGCAACTAAGGAGCGCTCGAAGGTCAAACGCGTCTACCAGCTTCGCGGTCTCTTCAGTTGTTCGATCTGCGGTCGCAAAATGCAGGGGCAGTACAACCACGACAAGGCTCACTACCGCTGTCATTACCCGCGCGAGTACGCGCTGGCCAACCACGTCAGTCACCCGCTCAACGTCTACGTGCGCGAGTGCGACGTGCTTCCCGCCCTCGACGACTGGCTGGTCAAGCTCTTCGCCCCCCACCGCATTCACGAGACGATCGAGCAGTTGAGCGCCCACCAGGAATCATCCGCCACCACCCCGGCAGCAGTCACCGCCGGCGGCGGTGAGCAGGACACATCCGCGCTGTTGGCCGAGTGCGACGCAAAACTGGAGAAGTACCGCGCCGCACTTGAAGCTGGCGTCGATGCCGAGACTGTCGGGGAGTGGATCCGCGGCGTCAAGGCTCAACGCGCCACAATCGTTGCCCGCGCCCGCCCCACTCGCGCGGCGGCTCAACCCGATCGCAAGCTGAGCCAAGAAGAGATCAGGAGCCTCATCAAAGCTCTGGCAGATATACGTACAGTCATTCAGTACGCCGACCCTGCCGACAAGGCCCGGGTCTACAAGGAACTGGGCCTCGCGCTCACCTACGATCCCGGAAAACACGTGGTCAGGGCAGAAATAAAACTGGACCCGAACATCCACCGTGGGGATGCCCGGGTCCAGAAAAGTAGCCAAGAAGCTACCATGAGCAACCAGATGCCAAGATCTGGTGGTGCTATGGTTCGTGTCCGAGGGGGGACTTGAACCCCCACGCCCTTAACGGGCACTAGCACCTCAAGCTAGCGCGTCTGCCATTCCGCCACCCGGACTGGGTCATCGGCCGCGGGATCTGCCGGGCTTGCCGGCCGCCCCTTGGCGACGTGAGAACAATACCAAAGATCAGGCGCGGTTCGCACCACGCTTGATGGTGGCGGCGGCGGTGGGGTGGGGCGGTTGGTTTGCGCAGGTCAGGGGCGGCTTGGCGGGCGGCGGGTGGTGGCGGGGGAGTGGGGCGGGGCGGAAGCGGGGGTGACGCCGGGGTGAACCGGGGTCGGCGTGGGCGAGGTGAAAACGGAACGATCAGGGAAAGCGATCGGAAAGCAACGCGTTCGGGGGGTTCGACGGGCGGCGGGGAGGCTTAGTGTTTTCCATATGAGCATTCTGATTGCGGAGTACGATCCCGGCTGGCCGGGGTGGGCGGCGGGGGTTGCGGAGGAGCTCTTCGCGGCTTTGCCGGGCGTGTTCACGCGGATCGAGCACGTCGGGTCGACGTCGGTGCCGGGGCTGGCGGCGAAGCCGGTCATCGACTTGATGGCGGGGGTGACGTCGCTGGATGAGGCGGGGGTGGCGCTCGGCGAACGGCTGCCTGCGCTTTCCTTCCAGGTCTTCGATACCGGGATGCCGGGGCGGTTGTTCTATTTCCGGGAGCGGGACGGGGTGCGGGTCTGTCACCTGCACGTTGTTCCCGAGTCCACGTTCGCCACGCGCAACGAGGTGCTGCTGCGGGACTTGCTGCGGCGGACGCCGGAAGACGTGGCGCGGTATGGGGCGCTGAAGCGGGAGCTGGCGGTGGTCCACGACGGGGATTCGCTCGGCTACACCCGCGGCAAGACGGCGCTGATCCAGGAGCTGGTGGACCGGGCGCGGGCGGAGGCGGGGCTGGAGCGGGTGGACGTGTGGGAGGAGTGAGGTGAAGGCGAGGGAGGGCGGAAGTGCGTCAGCGGCGCGCACGGCCAGGCGAGGGCACGCCGGCGGTGGACGCGCGGCGCGACCGCGTCCTAGTTCGCCAGCAGGCTGATCTCGCCCGAGTTCGCGTTGGCCTGGACGCTGTGCGTCGCGGTGGCGGCTTGCGGGATGGAGACCTGGACGTACGCGGAGGTCGTCTGCTGCTGGACGTTGTACGTGACGGTGCCGGGTAGGTGCAGGGCCGCTTGGGCGGAGTTGACCGTGACGGCGACGCGGGTGGGGGCCGTGGCGAAGGTCGCGTTGAGGGTGCCGCTGGTGATGTCGGCGGTGAAGTCGGAGGTCTTGAGGTTCTGCGCGAGCGCGTAGGCGGACGACGCGGTGATCGAGACCGGGCCGGACAGGTCGCTCAGCGTGGCCTGGCCGTTGAGCAGCTGCAGCTTCACGCCCATGCCTGCCGGCACCGACACCTTGTATTCGGTGGCGGGGCAGGCGATCGGGCCCTTGCCGGTGTGCTCGTCGTAGCAGGCGAGGGTCAGCACGTGGGTCGTGGCGTCCAGGTGGAACTCGAGGCCCGGGGCCACGTCGCCGTTCACCGGCTGCGCGGTGGCGGCGATCTGCGAGCCGTCGACGCCCACGGTCACCTTGCCGTTGAAGCCGTCGAGCTCGACCGTCTGCACGCCGTCGGCGCCGTGGGTCGTGCTGACCGCGCCGGGCGCGGAGTGGCTGTTCGCGTGCCAGATCATCGCCGCCACGCCGAGCGCGAGCACGATGGCCGCGCTGGCGAGCAGCGGTTTGGCCCTCGTGCGGGTGACCGCCGGAGCTTCGGGCGTACTGGTTGCGTGGTCTGTCGCCATATGGCCGCGTACCCCGGCTTCCTCGTCGCACGCAGAGACTGTCGCACGCAGAGACTACGGCATCGTACGTTCGGCTTTCACCGGCTCCGGCGTCACCAGACCCGCTTCGTACGCGGCGATCACGGCTTGCACCCGGTCGCGCACGCGCAGCTTCGTCAGGATCCTGGCGACGTGGGTCTTGATCGTGGCCTGACTCACCTGAAAGCGTTCGGCCAGCTCGGTATTGCTCAGTCCGCGGGCCATCTGTTCGAGTACTTCGATCTCCCGGCTCGTCAGCGCGCTGAGATCGCGGCGGCCGGGGCTGCCGTGCTCCTGCGGCGCGCCGCGGGTGAAGCGTTCGACGAGGCGGCGGGTGATCGTCGGGGCGAGCAGCGCGTCGCCGGTGCGCACCAGGCGCACGGACGCGGCGAGGTGCTCGGGGGTGACGTTCTTGAGCAGGAAGCCGGCGGCGCCGCTGGTCAGCGCCTCGTAGACGTACCGGTCGAGGTCGAAGGTGGTCAGGATGATGACGCGCGGGGGCTGCGGGCCGTCCTCGCCCGCGGCGTAGGCCGGGTCGGCGAGGATGCGCCGGGTCGCCTCCAGGCCGTCCAGCCGGGGCATGCGGATGTCCATGAGCACGACGTCCGGCCGGGTCCGCGCGACCTGCTCGACCGCCTCGAGGCCGTCCGCGGCCTCGCCGACCACGTCGATGTCGTCGGCGGCCAGGATCATCCGGAAGCCCGCGCGCACCAGCGCCTGGTCGTCCGCGATGACCACCCGCGGGGCCGTCGAAGCCTGATTCACGCCGCCTCCACCAGGTCGTGCAGCGGTATCACCGCGCGCACCTCGAATCCGCCGTCCTCGCGCGCCGCGGCCGCGAGTTCGCCGCCGCAGGCCGCCACCCGTTCGCGCAGGCCCATCAGGCCGCGCCCGTTGCCCTCGTCCGCCGCGGTGGATCTGCGCCCGGCGCTGTTGCCGACCGCGACCACGAGATCTCGCGGAGTATAGGTGATGTGCACGTGGGAGGGTGCGCCCGCGGCGTGCTTCGCCGCGTTGGTCAACGCCTCCTGCACCACGCGATAGGCGGCGAGGTCCGAGCCGGCGGCCAGCGGGCGCGGCGTCCCGGTCTCGGTGAGTTCGACCCGCATGCCGGTCGCGCGCACCCGGCCGATCAGCTGGTCCAGTTCGGCCAGGCCGGGCTGCGGCGCGAGCTGTGCCTCCCCGTCGGGGGCGAGCAGTCCCATCGCGTGCTGCAGTTCGGTCATGGCGGCGCGGCCGGCCGACTCCACCGCGAGCAGTGCCCCGGTGGCCTGCTCGGGCGAGCGGCTCATGATCTTGCGCGCGGCGCCGGCCTGCACCACCATCACGCTGACGTTGTGGGTGATCACATCGTGCAGCTCGCGGGCGATCCGGGCCCGCTCCTGTTCCGTGGCCAGCTGGGTGGCCTGCACTTTGTCCCGCTCCAGCGCGCGCTCGCGCTCCTGTGCGGCGGCGATGCGTTCGCGTAGGTTGCGCAGGCTGGCGCCGGCGGCCACGATCGGCACGAAGACCAGGAAGACGCCGAAGGTCCTGGGGATGTTCGGGATCGCGTTGCCGTAGCTGCCGGCGATCGCGGCCAGCGCGGCGATCAGGCTGACCATCGCGGCCGGCCGGTAGGGGCTGTGCGCCGCCGCGCTGTAGGCCACGATCGTGCAGGCGACCAGTTTGGACGAGGCGTCGCCGAACTCCGGCTTGACCGCGCACATGACGATCACGAACCAGAACACGGCCAGCGGATACCGCCGCCTCAGCGCCAGCGGCAGGGTCGTGAGCAGGGCGACGAGGAAATCGGGGTACCTCGGGCCCTCCGCCGTCCTGATCTTGTCGGCGATGACGCCGACGGGATTCGGCCGGACGACGATCGTCTTCGCCAGGGCGTCGTCGCCGTGGTGGCGCACGGCGATGATCGCGTAGCAGGCGAGCAGCAGCGCGAGCAGCACGTCGACGAGCAGGGTGCGGCGCGAAGGGGTCGGCCACGGCCCGGTCGCCTGCCGCAGCCGAGCCGCCACGCTCTGTACTGTCACGCTGGGCTCCTTCCCTGGTCACCCTGATCCCGCTTGCTCGGGCGCTCATCGTCGCAGATCGAGGCCCGGAGGCGCGTCCGACCTGGAACGGACGGCGACGGCCGGCGGGCGTACGCCTGCGGGATGACGCGGCGCGCGTCGGCCCGGCGTCTGACGCGGATTTCGCCCACTGGTCCGACGACCGGGACGGGGCGCCCAGCCTACGGTGGCGCCGTTTCCCTTCCCACTGTTCCGGACCCGGAGGCCCGTGTGAACGATCCAGTCGTGCAGTTGCAAGAGGTGTCCCGCAGATTCGACGGCGGACCGCCCGCGCTGGACCAGGTGAGTCTGACCGTCGCCGAGGGCGAGGCCGTCGCCGTGCTCGGGCCGTCCGGCAGCGGCAAGTCCACTCTGCTCAATCTCGTCGCCGGGCTGGACAAGCCCACCGCCGGGACGGTCACCGTCGCCGGTTGCCGGGTGGACGAGCTCGGCGAGGCGCGCTCGGCCCGGTTCCGGCGGGACCGGATCGGGCTGGTGTTCCAGTTCTTCCACCTGCTCGACGAGCTTACGGTGCTGGAGAACACCGCGCTCCCGGCCCGGCTGGCGGGCGTCGCACGCGGTGACGCGCTGGCCCGGGCCGAGGCGCTGCTGGACCGGCTCGGGGTGGGCCGGCACGCCCGGGCGTACCCGTCCCGGCTGTCCGGTGGCGAGCGGCAGCGGATCGCGGTGGCCCGCGCCCTGGTGAACCGGCCGGCGCTGCTGCTGGCGGACGAGCCGACCGGCGCGCTGGACACCGCTTCCGGGCAGGAAGTCAGGGATCTGCTACTGGAACTTCACCGCGAGGAGGGGCAGACGATCATCATGGTGACGCACGATCTGGCCCTCGCGCGCAGCTGCGCGAGCCGCGTGGTGCGCCTGGTCGACGGCCGGGTGGCGGAGGACGCGCCAGTGGTGGCGGAGGTGGAGTCGTGAGCGAGCTTGCGAGCGAACCATTCGGCACAGTGTCTGCGCGAGCGCGCCTACTGAGCGCTAGCGAGGTGGAGTCGTGAGCGGTCTGGGACGC
Source organism: Actinospica robiniae DSM 44927 (assembly GCF_000504285.1). Taxonomy (NCBI): domain Bacteria; kingdom Bacillati; phylum Actinomycetota; class Actinomycetes; order Catenulisporales; family Actinospicaceae; genus Actinospica; species Actinospica robiniae. Next base: position 8,680,825 of record NZ_KI632511.1, read on the forward strand.
GTAGTCCGCGCGGGCGTGGCCCGCCGCCGGGCGGCCGCGGTGGTCACCTGCCTGTCGACGCTCGCGGCCACGGCCGCCGCTGTCGCCGCGGCGGCGATGATGATCGCCTCGGCTCAGCCGTTCGAGCACGCGTTCTCCACACAGAACGGCGCGCACCTGACCGCCACGTTCGACGGCACGACGGCTGCGGCCGCCCAGTTGGCTGCCACCGCGCACGCCCACGGCGTCACCGCCAGCGCTGGGCCGTTTGCCGAGACCACCGCGACCATGAAGGTGCAGACGCCGGACAACCTGACGGCGAATCTGCCCGACGTGGCGATTGTCGGCCGGGCACAGGCGGGCGGAGCGGTCGATGACGTGACTCTGATTTCAGGGCACTGGGTCACTGGTGCCGGACAGATCGTGCTGTCTTCGGACATCGTTTCGGTGCCGCTCGGCACCACGGTCCAGTTTCCCGGCGCTCCCGGCGAGCCGAATCTGACAGTGGTCGGATACGCGCAGTCGGTGACTAAGACGGCTGATGCCTGGGTGGAGCCGAGCCAGGCCTTCGCGCTGGCGGCCAAGGGCACGCCGCCGACCTACCAGATGCTTTATCGCTTCGCTCAGGCCGGCACCGACGCGCAGATTCTGGCCGACCGGGCCGCCGTCACCGGCATGCTGCCGAAGAACGCACTGATCGGCTCCGTTTCGTACCTGTCGACGCAGATCCAGGCCCAGCGCAGCATCGGTCCTTTCGTGCCCTTCATCGTGGCGTTCGGCGTGCTCGCACTGGCCACGGCGGTGCTGATCATCACGAACGTGGTGGGTGGCGCGGTGGGCGCGGCGCTGTTCAAGATCGGCGTGCTCAAGGCGATCGGCGCCACGCCGGGGCAGGTCGTGCGTGCATACGCGCTGATCGCCTTGCTGCCCGCAGCCGTCGGCGTGGTGCTGGGGGCGGTGCTGGGCAACGTGATCGCCAGTCCGCTGCTGCACAACGCCGAGGTGGCCTACAACACCGGCGCTCTGGGCGTGCCGTTCTGGGTCGATCTCGCTGTGCCGGTCGCCGCGCTCGCGCTGGTGGGCCTGTGCGCGCTGGTTCCGGCGCTGCGGGCGGGTCGCATGTCCTCGACGGCGGCCCTCGCCGTCGGGCGTGCACCGCGTTCCGGGCGAGGTCGGTTCGCGCGACGGCTGCTGGCCGGGTTGCCTGTCCCGCAGCCGGTCGGCCTCGGTCTGGGCGCTCCGCCGACCCGTCCAGCCCGGTACCTGTCCATCACCGCGGCGCTCGTCTTCGGCACCATGGCGCTGACGTTCGCCGTCGGGCTGCGCGACTCGCTCAGCGGCGTCGACACGGGCCTGCATCAGGCGCGTCGTGCGGATGTCAATGTTCTGCTCGGCGGAGGGGAATCGAGCGGCCCGGCCAAAGCCGGGGTGGTGAAGGCCGGTGGCGGCGGGAGTGCGGGCGCGGCGGACATCACGGCGGTCGAGGCGGCCATTGCGAAGGCCGACGGCACCGCGAGCTACTACGGCATGACAGAGGACGATGTCACCGTGATCGGATCGAGCACCTCGGTCAACGCGAAGCTCTACGACCATGATGCCGGCGGCCTGTATCAGATGATCGCAGGGAGCTGGTATACCGGGCCGGATCAGGTGGTGGTGCCGACGCGCTTCCTCAGCTCCACCGGCACGCACATCGGTGATCAGATCACCCTGGCCTACGACGGCCGGCGAGTGCGGGTGCGCATCGTCGGCGAGGCGCTCGACGCCTTGTCCGGCGACGGTCTGGAGGTGATCGCCGACGCGAACACGTTCATCGGCACCGAGCCGAGCCAGTTCGGCATCACGCTCAAGCCCGGCACGAATGCGAACACGTACATGCAGTCGCTCAATGACGCGATCGGCAGCCACAACGCGTACGCCAGCGGCAATGCGCAACGCGAGGACGATCCGACCATCCTCGCCATGGACGCCCTCGCCGCGGCGCTGACCCTGCTCGTGGTCGGCACGGCCGGGCTCGGGGTGTTCAACACGGTGATGCTCGAGCTGCGCGATCGGGTACGGGAACTCGGCATCTACAAGGCCATCGGCATGACGCCGAAACAGACGGTTGCGATGGTGCTCAGCTCGACGGTGTCCGTGGGGATCATCGCCGGGGTGCTGGGCGTGCCGGCCGGGATCGCGTTGCACCACTTCGTGATCCCGGTCATGGGCCACGCGGCCGGGACCGACCTGCCGCCGGTCGACCTCAACGTGTTCGGCGGTCTCGAAGACGTCTTGCTCGTCCTCGGCGGCGTGGCGATCGCGGTTCTGGCGGCCATGATCCCGGCCGGCTGGGCCGCGCGGCTGCGGACGGCGACGGCGCTGCGCACCGAATAGGCCCGGTCGCTCTTCAGCGGCGGCGAGATCGTCGGGTGCCCCCTCGGCTTACACCGTCTCGGCAAGCCTGGGCAGGAAGTACTCCCAGCCCTCGAGGTGCCCTTCGATCTCGCCTTCGCGCGGCGTCACCGCGGCTCCCGGACGAGGCCCGTGCCGCAGCGCGAGCGTCGTCCCCCCGGAGCCGGGTGGCGCGGAAACCGTGACCGTCACCAGGAATCGGCCGGCCAGGTCCAACTCGTGCGCCCAGCCCCAGGTGAAGGCGAGGCGTTCACCGGGCTGGTAGGACTCGACGACGCCGTTCATGGTCTGCCCGAGCGGGGCGAAGTGCACCCGGTAGACGCCGCCCGGCTGCAAGTCGGTGCTCAGCTCGCCGGGCCACCACTTCCTGAGCGTGGCCGGCTCGGTGAAGGCGGAGAGCGCCGCTTCCGGTGTCCGGCCCGGCAACGCGAGCACGGCCACCACCTCGGCGCCGTCCCGGGTGATCGTGAGCTCCGTGGTGTCCGAGGACATCCCGACCCTCCTGCCCCTGGTGGACGTTCGATGCCCAGCATGCTATCCGCCACCGTACGCGACCGCTGGCGAAACACGCGCGGATCGCGCCACTCCGTGCGCGTCTTGCGCTCCGGTCGGAGCGGGACAGACTGGGCACTGTGACGGCTGCGGCTCACGATCTTCGGGAGGGCGGGTCCATGGCGGTGGGCGAGACGGGCGGCGCCTGGCCGCTGCTCGGGCATGGTCCGGCGCTCTACCGGCGGCCGCTCGGATTCCTCGAATCCCTGCCTGCGCACGGGAAACTCGTGCGCATCCGGATGGGGCCGCGACCGGTCGTCGTGGTCTGCGATCCCGAGCTGACCGATCGGATGCTGCGCGAGGACCAGGTCTACGACAAGGGTGGCCCGCTGTTCGAGAAGGCCGCGAGAGCATGGGCAACGGGCTGGTCACGTGTCCCCACGCGGACCACCGCCGCCAGCGCCGACTGTGCCAGCCGGCCTTCCATCCGGCCCGGCTCGACGGCTACGCACCGGTCATGGCCGACCAGCTGGCCACGCTGACCGACGCCTGGCGGGACGGCGAGCCGGTCGACGTGATGGCCGCGCTCTACGGCCTGACCGGGCGCATCGCCGGGCACGCGGATGTCGAAGCGCGGCTGCACAAGGAGATCGACAGCGTCCTGGGCGGACGCGCGCCGGTCGTCGCGGACGTGCCGGACCTGCCGTACACGGCCCGGATCATCACCGAGACGCTCAGGCTCTACCCGCCGGGCTGGTTCTTCACCCGGAGCACCGCAGTGGACTGCGAACTCGTCGGCGCGCACCTGCCGGCGGGAACGATCGTGGCCTACAGCCCGTACCCGATCCACCGGCTGCCCGGGCTCGATCCCGACCCCGGCCGCTTCGATCCGGACCGGTGGCAGGGCCCTGACGGCGCTGCGGCCGAGCCCGCCGCCCGGGGCGCCTTCATCCCGTTCGCGGCCGGGCGGCGTAAGTGCATCGGCGAGGATTTCGCCTCGGCCGAAGCGGTCCTCGCCCTCGCCACCCTCGCGAACCGCTGGGTGCTGTGCCCGGCGCCGGGCGCGCGCGTGCGGCCCAGCGTCGGCGCGACCATGGCGCCGCGCGATCTGCGGATGATCCCGAGCGCGAGGTGACCGGCCGGACAGGGCCTAACCGAGGCTCGGGTTCCAGGTGAACTGGGCGTTCGGGATCAAGCCGCGGTTGTCCGGCGGCGGCGTGGCGCCGACGGGGTAGAGCGCGAAGTCCACGTCGTCCGGCGGGATGGAGGCGCTGGCCCCGGGCGCGACGACGACGTCGAGGCCTTCGCCCGCGTTCCAGTAGACGGCGTCCTGGTCGGTCGAGTTGTTCACCACGCTGGCCGCGGTCAGGTTCGCGATCCGGAAGTCGGTGCCCTCGGGCCGGCTGTCACCGGTCACCACGACGATGCCGGCGCCGGTCTCCTTGGCGCCGGTGAAGAAGGCGGTGTTGCCCAGGTGGCTCGCGGCCAGTTTGGCCGCGGTGGCCCTGACCGCGGCCGCCGGGCCGGTGGCGGCGTAGTAGCCGTTGCTCTCCTGCACGGTCAGGCCGCCGAACTCGAACGAGCCGGGCGACGGCGCGCGGGTGGACGCAGCCGGTGTCGCGGACGTGGCCGAGGCCGCCGTGGACGTGCCGAGCACGGCGGCGGCCGCGGTGGCCGCGGCGGTGCCGAGACCGAGAGCGAGGCGAAGTGCATGCATGGGCTGACACTCTTTCCGAAGGGTACGCGCGGCCCGTGGGTGCCGGGGCCCCTCGACTCTGTCAACGCATTGACCGGCGCGCAAGCTCGCCGGGCCCCGTTCACCCGATCGGCCGGGACTGCGCCAGGCCGTGTCAGGACTCTGCGGCTCCGGGCGTGGTCTGCCGGATCTGGCGCAGGAATTCCGCGTTGTCGCGGGTGTGGCGCATCCGCTCGATCAGCAGCTCGGTCTGCCCGCCCGGCTGCGCGGCGAGCACGCGGCGCAGCCGTCGCGCGGCGTCGAGCTCCTCGGCCGGCAGCAGCAGCTCCTCCCGGCGGGTGCCGGAGCCGGGCAGGTCGATGGCCGGGAACACGCGGCGGTCGGCGAGCGCGCGGTCGAGGCGCAGCTCCATGTTGCCGGTGCTCTTGAGCTCTTCGAAGTAGTAGTCGTCCGCGCGCGAGCCGGTGTCGATCAGCGCGGTGGCGAGGATGGTGACGGAGCCGGCCTCCTCGAGGTTGCGGGCCGCGCCGAACAGCTGCTTGGGCCGGCCCACGGAGGCCGCGTCGACGCCGCCGGACAGCGTGCGCCCGCCGGGCTTGGCGTTGGTGTTGTGCGCCCGGCACAGCCGGGTGAGCGAGTCGAGCAGGATGACCACGTCGGTGCCGAGCTCGGCGAGCCGTTTGGCCCGCTCGACGGCGAGGTCGGCGATCGCGGTGTGCTCGTGCGCGGGCCGGTCGAAGGTCGAGGCGATGACCTCGCCGCCGACCGTGCGGCGCATGTCGGTGACCTCTTCGGGGCGCTCGTCGAGCAGCACGACCATGAGGTGGCATTCGGGGTGGTTGCGCTCGATCGCCTGGGCGATCGACTTGAGCAGCTGGGTCTTGCCGGTCTTCGGCTGGGCCACGATCAGGCCGCGCTGGCCTTTGCCGATCGGGGCGAGCAGGTCGATCATCCGGTTGCCCGGGGCGCCGGGGCCGGTCTCCAGCCGCAGCCGCTCGCGCGGGTGCAGCGGGGTGAGGTCGGCGAAGCGCGGCCGGTCGGCGAGCGCGTCGACGGGGCAGCCGTTGACGAAGTCGATCCGGGCGAGCGGGCTGGCCTTGGCCTGCGCGCCGCTGCGGCCGGGTCCGGTGGCCGGCGCGGCGGCGCCGTCGACGAGGTCGCCGGTGCGCAGCCGGTGCCGGCGGATCAGGTCGGCCGGCAGGTAGTGGTCGTGCGGGCCGGGCAGGTAGCCGCCGACCCGCAGGAAGCCGTGCTGGTCCTGGAGTTCGACCAGGCCGCTGACCGGCTGGAGGGCCGGCTGCGCGGACGCGGTCTCGGGCGGGGTGTTCGGCGTGGCGGCGCGTCGGCGTCTCGGCGTCTGCGCGGCCACAGGGTGCTCGAGGGTGGTGGTCATGGTGGTGTCCTTCGTGTCTTGGGTCGGCGGAGACGTGCCGAGAGGGTGGGGGTGCGACGCGGCCGCCGGCGGACGAGAGGGTCCAGGGCGGGTCGGCCGGTGTCGCGGATGCCGCTTCGAATCCGCGGCGCGCGGGTCACTTGCGTGATCGTGGAGGATCGCGGTGCGATCAGGTGATCGGCCGGAGCGGACGATCATGGGAGCTTCGTTCACCGGAATGGAACATCGGTGAGAATCACGCCCCCCGCGCTTATCGAAGTATACCACCGTCGCGGCAGGTGCTAAACCGAGGGCTCGTCGACCGGCCTGAGTCGTGCCGCGGGAGCCTGCATCGGCACCCGCGGACGCTCGGTCGGCCCGCCGCGGACGCTGTGCTCGGCCATGAACCGGTAGACCTTCGCGATGAGCTGGGTGCGGTCCCTCGTGTCGAGCTTGACGAAGATGGCGTGCAGATGGTTCTTCACCGTCGACTCCGAGATGTGCAGGCTGCGCGAGATCCGCCGGTTGGAGTGGCCCTCGAGCAGGTGCCGCAGCACTTCGGCCTCCCGCCCGGTCAGGTTGGACTCGCGGGCGAAGAGCTCGAACTCGCCCTGCTCGTCCCGGGCGTCGGCCGGCGGGCCGGCGGCGTCGGCGGCCTCGTCCAGGGCGCTCGAGGACGGCAGCTCGACCAGGCGCTCGAGCTCCCGGATGGTCCGGGCCAGTTCGGCCACCCGGGCGGCGACCTCGGCGATCAGGATGCCGGCGGCCGGCGTGATGCGGGGACGGCCCTCGGCGGGCTCGACGCTCTCCAATGGTTTCCGATTCCTCGACTCGACCCACGCTCATCGCGCCAGAGCGATCAGCTCAGCACAGAGCGTAACGGCGCCGTGGAAGCGACCGCAATCGCCCGAAGGTGCGACATCCGCCCGCGTCAGGGGCGGGTCGCGGACCGACTTAGTCAGAGTTCGACTGGACGTCCGGACCCCGGCGCCCCCGATCCGCGGCGGGCCCGGCGGACTCGGCGGGCCCTGACTTGAACAGCGCGGCAGCGGTGCGCAGATCGGCTGACGCGACCTCGCAGCGCCGCGCCAACGCGGCCAGGACGGTGCCGAAGTCCGTCACCGCGCCCGCGGGCAGCTCCCCGGCCAGCGCCTCGAGCCGGGCGGCGCATGCGCGCAGGGTCTGTTCGTCGGCGGTCAGGGCGGCGCGGTCGTGCTGCGGCGGGGTCCTCATCTCACGCTCCTGGCGCACGGGCGGCCGGGCCGGCCCACCGACGGGTTCGCCACTCACTATCACAGCAGCTGAGGGGCTTCATCATGGTCCTTTCGCACTAGGCGGATCCCTTCATGGCCGACGGCGTGCGCCGGAGCTAGCGTGCTTCTCGTGTCACCGACCGAAGCCGGCGGGCCGCTGTCCGTCGCCGTGGTCGGTGTCGCCTCGCTGCTCCCCGGCTCCTCCGACGTGCGCGGATTCTGGCGCGACGTGGTGGCCGGCCGGGATCTGCTGAGCGAGGTGCCGCCGAGCCATTGGCTGATCTCCGACTATCACGACCCTGATCCCTCCGCCCCCGACCGGACCTACGCGCGCCGCGGGGCGTTCCTCTCCCCGGTCCGCTACGACCCCATCCGCTACGGCACGTCGCCCGCGGTGTTGTCGGCCACTGACACGGCGCAACTGCTCGCCCTGCCCGTCGCCGAGAGCGCGCTGCGCGACGCCACCGGGGGCGACCTCGGCCGCGTCGACGGCGAGCGGGCCGGCGTGGTCGTGGGCACCGGCGCGCTGGAGCTCCTGCTGCAGATGGCCTGCCGGATGCAGCGCCCGGTCTGGCTGAACGCGCTGCGGGAGTGCGGCGTGCCCGAGCCGGAGGCGCAGCGGATCTGCGCGAGGATCGCAGAGCATTACGTCCCGTGGCAGGAGGCGACGTTCCCGGGCCTGCTGGCCAACGTGATCGCGGGCCGAATCGCCAACCGGCTCGACCTGCACGGCGCCAACTTCGCCGTGGACGCGGCCTGCGCAAGCTCGCTGGCGGCACTCTCCTGCGCCGTGAACGAACTCGAACTCGGACGTGCGGACCTGATGCTGGCCGGCGGCGTCGACACGTTCAACGACATCACCATGTTCACCTGTTTCTCCAAGACCCCCGCGCTCTCCCCGACCGGCGACTGCCGTCCGTTCTCCGACCACGCGGACGGCACGATGCTGGGCGAGGGACTGGTGTTCTTCGCGCTCAAGCGCTTGGCGGACGCCGAGCGCGACGGCGACCGGGTCTACGCCGTGTTGCGCGGGCTCGGCGCGTCCTCGGACGGCTCGGGCAACGCGGTCTACGCGCCGGCTCCGGCGGGGCAGGCCAGAGCCCTGCGACGGGCGTACGCGCAGGCCGACTACGCGCCGCGGACGGTGGAACTGGTGGAGGGCCACGGCACCGGCACGCCCGCCGGGGACGCGGCCGAGGTCGCCGCCCTCGCCGAGGTGTTCGGCCCGGCCGAGCGGCCCTGGTGCGCCCTCGGCTCGGCGAAATCCCAGTTCGGGCACACGAAATCCGCCGCGGGCGCGGTCGGACTGCTCAAGGCGGTCCTCGCCCTGCATCATCGAGTCCTGCCACCGACGATCAAGGTGGACCGGCCCAGCGCGGCGCTGACAGCGTCATCCAGCCCTTTATACATCAACACCAAGGCGCGGCCGTGGGTGCGCGGCACGGACCATCCGCGACGGGCCGCCGTCTCCAGCTTCGGCTTCGGTGGCAGCAATTTCCATGTCACGCTCGAGGAGTACCTGCCGGGCACGAACGGCCGACATCACCCGCGGCTGAAAACCGACGCGACCGAGTCCACTCTCACCGCTGTGGACGACGGCCGCGGCGCGCCCGGCAAGGTCGCCTTCCTGTTCTGCGGCCAGGGAGCTCAGTACCCGGATATGGGCGCCGACTTGGCCATGGCGTTCCCGGCGGCGCTCAGTGCGTGGGACGAGCTCGCGACGGACCGCTACGACGGCATCGCTTTGCACGAGGTCGTGCTGCCGAGGCCGGCGTTCTCAGACCACGAACGAGCGAGTCAACGGGAGCTGCTGACCGCGACCGAGTGGGCGCAGCCGGCGCTCGCCGTCACGTGTGCGGCACAGCTGCGGCTGGTCGCGCAACTCGGCCTGCGGCCCGATTGCGTGGCTGGGCACAGCCTCGGCGAACTGGTGGCCTTGGCCGCGGCCGGATGCCTCGACGAGCGATCCCTGGTCGCACTCGCGCGACGCCGCGGCGAGCTGATGCGCGACGCTGCGGACCAGCCCGGCGCCATGCTCGCCGTCTTCGCGGACGCCAAGGAGGCCGCCGAACTCGCTGCCGACCGCGACGACGTCTGGGTCGCGAACCTCAACTCCCCGACCCAGACAGTGCTTTCGGGCACGGCGGCGGGTATCGACGAGGTCGAACGACGCGCCGAAGCCGGAGGCGTGGCGGTGCACCGATTGGCGACCGCCACGGCCTTTCACAGCCCTCTGGTATCAGCGGCGAGCGCGCCATTGCGGGAGTTCCTCGGCGCCATCGACGTGTCCGCGCCCCGCCTTCCCGTCTACGGGACCAGCGATGCGAGCCAGTACTCGAATGATCCGGACGCGGTACGTGCCCGCGTCGCCGAGCAGGTCGGCGAACCGGTGCGGTTCGTCGACCAGATCGAGGCGATGTATGCCGACGGCGTCCGCACGTTCATCGAGTTCGGCGCGGGTTCGGCGCTCACCGGCATGGTCGGTCAGATCCTCGACGGCCGGGATCACCTCGCTGTCGCGCTCGATCAGCGCGGCCTCCCCGGCGTGGCCGCGTTCCAGGAGGCGTTGGGGCGGCTCGCGGCTCGCGGCGTGCCCTTCGACGCCGGGGCACTGACACCCGCGGAGGAGCCCGCCCCGCCCGACGAGCGACCGAGCTCGGGGATGACCGTCGAACTCGTCGGCAGCAACTACGCAAGGCCCTATCCGCCGCCCGGCGGTGAAACGGAGCGTGCGATGCCCAACAACCCGCCCGAGCAGCTTCCCGCGCCGATGACGCCCGTGAGCACGGTGGTGGCCGCGCCCGTGCCGGTACCCGCGCCCGCGCCCGCCGCGGGGTCGGACTCCTGGATCGGCGCGCTGCAGGAGATCCAGCGCCAGACCAGCGAGGCCCACGCCGCGTACCAGCACGCCTTGGCCGACGGACACGCCGCCTACCTGCGTACCAGCGAGGCGACGCTGTCCGGCATGATCGCAGCCCTCGACGGCGCGGTCCGCGTCCCGGTGAGCTCCCGCCCCCTGCTGCCGACGCTCGCCCCGCCGTCCGCGCCGTCCCTGCCCGCGGCGCGCGTGCTCCCACGGCAGCCGTCGCCCCCTGCGCCGGCCCCGCAGCCGATCGCCCCGCCTCCGCCGCGTCCGGCCCCGGCTCCGGCACCCTCGCCCGCGCCGGTGATCCCGGCCGCGCCGAGCGGGCCCGACCTCGAGGGCGTCGTCATCTCCATCATCGCCGACCTCACCGGCTACCCGGCCGACATCCTGCAGCCCGACATGGAGCTCGGCCACGACCTCGGCATCGACTCGATCAAGCGCGTCCAGATCCTCGCCCGGATGCGCGAGCGGGTGCCCGACCTGCCGAACATCGATCCGGCCCAGCTGGCCGGCATCGCCACGATCGGCGAGACCATCACCTTCCTGCGGCGGCACGGCTCCGACCGCGAGCCGAGCCAGTCCGCCGATGCGGAGGGCGAACCGAATCAGTAGTCGAATTCACCCTGTGCCGCTTCGTCCCCGCACTGCTGCCGAAGCCGGCTTCCGGACTCGCGCTGCCGGGTCTTTTCCGCGGCACAGTGGCCGTTTCCGACGACGGGCTCGGCATCGCGGCGGACGTCATCGCGCTGCTCAACGAAGCCGGCGCGAGCGCGGTCGATGCCGAGGAGGTGGCGAGCGATGTCAGCGCGACCATCTTCCTCGGCGGCCTGCGACCGGCCGCGAATGACGTCGCTATCGCCCGGGAGGCCTTCCACACCGCGCAGACCGTCGCCGGCCGCGGCGCGTTCGTCACCGTCGGCCGCCTCGGCCGAGGCGGACTGGGCGGGCTGGCCCGCACCTGCGCGCGGGAGTGGCCGGACGTCGCGGTGAAGTCCATCGAGCTCGATCGTTCCGGCCCTGATACAGATGGCGTCGCTGCCGCCATCGTCGCCGAACTGCTGGCCGGTGACGCCGAACCGGACGTGGTCCTGAGGATCGGAGGTGCCCGGGCCGTCTGGACCATGTGCCCAGCGCCCGACATCGAGGCGTCCGGCGACGTGCTCGGTCCGGAATCCGTGGTCGTCATCACCGGCGGCGCGCGCGGCGTCACTGCGGCCTGCGCTCGCGCTCTGGCTCGCGCGTTCCGGCCGCGAATCGCCCTGATCGGGCGTACACCGCTGGTCGACGATCCTCCCGAACTGCGCGAGGCGGCGACGGAGACGGACATCCGCTCGGCCCTCGTCACGCAGGCGGTGCGCGCTGGGGATCGTCCACGTCCCGCCGCCATCGAAACGGAGCTTCGGCGCGTGCTCGCCGTGCGCGAGATCCGCGCGACACTAGCCGACATCGAGGCGGCCGGCTCGTCTGTGCGCTACCTGCGCGCTGACGTCGGCGATATCGAGTCGCTGCGCGGCGCGCTGGAGGAAGTGCGTGCCGAGTGGGGGCCGATCACGGGAATCGTGCACGGCGCAGGCGTGCTGGCGGACCGGCTCGTCGTCGACAAGACGGACGAGCAGTTCGACCGGGTGCTGCGGGCCAAGGCGCAGGGCCTTGAGAACCTGCTCGAACTCGTCGATGGGGCCGATAAGCCTGCGCTGGTTTGCGTCTTCTCGTCAGTGGCGGTCTCGGCGGGCAACTCCGGGCAGTGCGACTACGCGGCCGCCAATGAGATCGCTGAGCGACTGGCGGAACAGTGGCGGCTGCGCCACCCGGCGTGCCTGGTCAAGGCGATCGCGTGGGGTCCGTGGAGTGGCGGCATGGTGAGCCAGGAGCTGGCCGAGGTGTTCGCCGAGCGGAATGTGCCGCTGATCCCGCTCGCGGCCGGTGCGGAGGCGTTCGTCGCAGAACTCGGCGACGCGCGGGAAGTGCGCTGCCTGATCACGGCCGGGGACGGGTTTGGCGCACCACCATCTCGGGGCGGTGAGGTCGCGGTCAGCGAGGTCGCGCAGGTCTGGCTTGCGGATCACCGAATCGGCGATCGCGCGGTCGTGCCGCTCGCAGTGGTCTGCGACTGGATGCTGCGCCTTGTCGACGAGCCGGGGCCCGGCACCCTCCGCGACGTCGACGTGCGACGCGGCATCACGGCTCCAGCCGTTGTCACCATCCGTCGCGAAGGTACCGAGTTCACCGTGGATACGGCTGACCGGCCCGCCTGCTACCGGGGTCGGTTTGGTGGAGCAGATGAGAATCCCTTCGGGGATTGGTCGGAGGCGCAACTGGCGTTGCCGGCGCTCGAAGACGGCGCGATCGAAGACATCTACGACGGCGAGACGCTGTTCCAGGGTACGAGTCTTCGAACCCTTGCTGAGGTGCACGGCCTCGGCCCGGCCGGGGCTGCCGGCTCGGTTGTCGGTGCCACGGACATGGGGTGGCCGGAAGAACCCTGGCGGATGGATCCGGCGGCGCTCGACGGAGCGATCCAACTCGCGGTGCTTTGGGCGAAGTCGCAGATAGGCGCTGCGACGCTGCCGATGTCGCTCCGCGCCGGGCGCTTCCACGCCTCCGGGCCGTTGTCGGGGCCACTGCGCTGCCTCGTGCGAGCCGTGCGTGTCGGCGCGCAGAACGCGGTCTGCGACGTGCGGCTCGCTCGCCCCGCCGGCGGTCCCTCCGTAGCAGAACTCTGCGGTCTCGAACTGGTCGCGCGTCCGCGTCCGGCCTGAACACAGGAGCCAGCTTTGCGGTTTGTGCCCATCGCGATCGTCGGTCGCGGCTGCGTTCTGCCCGGTGCCGAGAGCCCGTCGGCGCTTTGGGATCTCGTCGCGTCCGGCGGGTGCGCGCTGACGCATCTGGCCGACGGCCGGTGGCGCATGCCGCTCGACGCCGTGGTGCCGCGACACGCGCCGCACGACATCGGCGGATACGTGGCCTCTCCCGGAGACGCGGAGCAGTGGACTCTCGAAGCTGCCACGCAGGCACTGGACGAGGCGGGTCCTGATCGGCCCGAGCCGGGCAGATCAGGCCTCGCACTCGGGTGGCTCACGCTGCCCGGAGAGGCCGGCGTTCCCGGTGCATCACCGGCGAGCAACTGCGCGCAGGCACTCGGTTTCGGCGCGGGCTCGATTGCTCTCGACGCTGCCTGCGCCTCGTCGCTCTACGCGCTGAAGATCGCCTGCGACCGCTTGCACGACGGCGCGGCGGACCTGATGCTGGCGGGCGGAGTGAGCGCCGCCGACCCGCTGCTCATCCAAGCCGGGTTCACCGCGCTCTCCGCCCTCAGCCCCACCGGCCGGTCACGTCCGCTGCATCGTGATGCGGACGGCCTCGTCCCGGCTGAAGGAGCCGCACTCGTTGCGTTGATGCGCCTGGCCGACGCCCAGGCGCGTGGCATTCCGGTCCTCGGCATCGTCCGAGGCGTCGGTCTGAGCAACGACGGCCGGTCCGAGGGCGGCCTGCTCGTGCCCTCCGAGGCGGGCCAGAAGCGCGCGATGTATGCCGCGTACGCGGCTGCCGGTGTGGCGCCGGAGAGCGTCACGCTGCTCGAGTGCCACGCCACGGGCACGGCCAGGGGCGACGCTGCCGAAGTCCGCTCGTCCGCGTACGTCTTCTCAGAAGCATCAGACCTCGTCATCGGGGCGGTGAAGGCGAACATCGGTCATGCCATGACAGCGGCCGGGGCCGTTGGAATCCTGAAGGTGCTCGGCGCGATCGAGCACGGCATCCGGCCTGCGATGGCAGGCCGGCAGGACGAGCGGATCAATGACCTGCAGGGCTCTCGGCTGCGCTCGCCGGAACGCAACGAGCCGTGGAACGGCGTCCGGCGTGCGGCCGTGAGCGCGTTCGGCTTCGGCGGCAACAACGCGCACGTCATCATCGACGCGCCCGAACTGGCCCCCATTCCGGCACCACGGCGGCGGTGCGAGCCGCGCGAGGTCGCCGTCGTCGCGAAGCAGACGGCATCAGGGCTCGGCGAACCTGCCACCTTCGAGCTCGAAGGCCTCCGCATTCCGCCGTCAGATCTCAAGGCCGCGCTCGCCCGCCACGTCCTCATCTTCGAGACTGCTCGTGCGGCCGCACAGGGGATCGATCTTCTAGCGGAGCGCACGCAGGTCCTCGTCACAACAGGCTGCGATCCAGCGATCCGACGCTACACCGAGGGCCTGCGTCGGCCGGATGCGACCGTGATGACCAGCGCGCAGGTCGTCGGGTTTCTGACGAACATGACGGCCAATCGGATCAGCTCGCAGCTTGGTCTGTCCGGCGCGAGCTTCGCCACCGACGCCGACGTGCTCGCGCTGGCCGCACGCGCGATCTCCACCGGCGAGGCCGACGCGGCACTGGTGGGCAGCGTCGACGACGCGGCTGCCGTGCTGGTGCTCAAGCGCCTCGATCACGCGCGCCGCGACGGCGATCCGATCCTGGCCGTCCTCCATGAACCGTCGATCTGGCACGTGTTCTCGGGCGAGGATCGGGCCGGAGTGCTCGCAGCACTCGACAACGGACAGGAGTCGCGCGGCGGCCCGGCCCGGCTCGTCATCGTCGCCGCGGACGGACAACTGCCGGAGCGCGCGCGGCAGGCACGACGCTGGCTGCTCGGCCAGGCACCGAAGCCGCGCTGGGCGGCGTACCGGGACGAGCCTCTGCCGGGCCGGATCGCGGCCGTCTATCCCGGTGGTGCCGCGGCATACGTCGGCATGGGTGCGCAGCTCGGGCTCGTCTTCCCGGAGCACGTCGCAGACCTCGTACGTCGCTGCCCGCAGATCGTCGACGTGGCCGGCTGGGTGAACGAAGGGGGGCAGCGGCCGAGCGACACCATCAGCTGCGTCTGGGGCGCGGCATACTTCGCCCACCTTCACACGGCGATCACCCGTGATGTCCTCGGCATCGGGTTTGAAGCGGCGCTCGGCTACTCCTCCGGCGAGAGCACCGCGCTGACCGCTCTCGGCGCGTGGCAAGATCTTGACGGACTCGTCAGGGACCTGCGAGCCTCGCCGCTCTTCACGCGTGATCTCGCCGGCTCGTACGACGCGGTACCCGGCCGAGCTTGGAAGACCTATCTCGTGACGCTGCCCGCGGAGGCCCTGACCGAGGCCGCGCGCGGCGAGGCCGGCGTCTACTTGATGGCCGTCAACTCTCCGGGCTCCTGCACTTTCGGTGGTGATCCCTCTGCCTGCGAAAGAGTTTCTGCTCGCCTCGGCGCGGGCCATGTCTTCCCCCTCGACTACGACCTCGCCATCCATGCCCCCGTGGTGGAGGCAGTGCGCGACCAGTGGTACCGGCTTCACCTGCGTCCGACCACTCCCGTGCCCGGCATCAGCTTCTACGGCTGTGCTGCGGCCAGCATGTACGAGCTCGATGACGCCGGCGCTGCGACAGCGAATACGGCGCAGGCCGTCGGCACGCTCGACTTCCGCGGCACCGTCGAGAATGCATGGGCGGATGGCGTCCGGATCTTCATCGAGCACGGGCCGTCCGGAGGCTGCACGGAGTGGATCGCCCAGACGCTCGGCGACCGGGAGTTCCTGGCCGTGTCGCTGGACGGCCCCGGTACGTCAGACATCGACAACCTCGGCAACGCCGTCGCCGCGCTGATCGCGGCCGGCGTCGACGTGGATGACGCTCGGCTCGAGACCCGACTGCGAGAGGCGAGAACGCAGAAGGCCATCGAACCCGTACGCGGCCTCAACCCGCTGCACGAGCACCACGAGCTGGTCACCGGCCGACATCGCGACTTCATCCGCCTCCTGATCGAGCGCCATGCCGGCTTCCTCGCCCAACGCGAGAAGATCAGCGCCCTGCTGAGTCCGACAGTGCTCTTCGATCGAGCCGATCTGGAGTACCTCGCCGTGGGAGCCGTCTCGAAGCTCTTCGGGCCCACCTTCGCAGCTCAGGACGGGTACGCGCGGCAGACCCGGATGCCCGCGCCGCCGATGCTGCTGGCCGACCGCGTACTGCGTATCGACGCCGTGCCCGCGTCGATAGGGGCTGGCACGATCCAGACCCAGACCGACGTGCGGGCGGACAGTTGGTACCTCGATCCGTGTGGCCGCATGCCCGCCGGGCTGCTGGTCGAGGCCGGGCAGGCAGACCTGCTCCTGATCAGCTGGCTCGGCGCGGATCTGCTCAACCGAGGCGAACGCGTCTACCGGCTGCTCGGCTGTGAGATCACCTACCACGCAAGCCCGCCGCACCCCGGCGAAACGCTGACGTTCGACATCTCCATCGACGACCACGCCGAGCACGGCGGCGTACGGCTGTTCCTCTTCCACTACGACTGCCACGTGGACGGCGACCCGCGGCTGAGCGTGCGCAACGGCCAGGCCGGCTTCTTCACCGACGCCGAACTGCGAGAGACACGCGGTGTGGTCTGGGACCGCCCGGCCCTCCCGGAGCCCACCGCGCTGCGCCGCTTCGACCGCGAGCAGATCCGCGCGTTCGCGGAGGGCCGCTTGGGCGACGAGGTTGGCGCGCACGTGCGGACGCCGCGTCCGGCCGGGCCGGAGTTCCTGCTCTTCGACGAAGTCGAAGCCTTCGACGTGGACGGCGCATACGTGCGCGCAACGCTTGCCATCCGCCCGGACAGCTGGTTCTTCGAGGGCCACTTCGTCGGTGATCCGTGCATGCCGGGCACGCTCATGCTGGACGGCGCCTTCCAGCTGATGGCCTTCCACCTCAGCGCTTCCGGCTGCACGGCCGGTCGCGACGGCTGGCGCTTCGAACCCGTCCCCGAGCACACGTGCCGGATCTCCTGCCGTGCTCAGGTGATTCCAGAAAGCAAGACTCTGACGTATGAACTCTTCGTCAAGGGCTTCGAACAGGGTGAGCAGAATTACCCGACCCTCGTCGCCGACGTGCTGTGCTCGGTCGACGGGGTCAAAGCCTTCCTCGCCGAAGGACTGGCCGTGCGCCTCGTGCCGGACTGGCCGCTCGACCAATGGCGCTGGCTGGGGGGCTTGGCCGACCACGTCGAGCCCAAGCCGGCCGTCTTCGGCCTCGAGTCCCTGCTCGCCTGCGCGTGGGGACGGCCGAGCGAGATGATGGGGTCTGTCCTGGCGCCGATGGATGACGGGCGCCGCGTCGCGCGACTGCCCGGGCCGCCGTACCACTTCATGAGCCGGATCGTGGAACTCGGCGCAGGCACGCTCGTCGCAGAGTACGACGTCCCTGCGGCCGCATGGTTCTGGGACGAGGGCGGCGGCACGACCATGCCGCTGTGCGTGCTGCTCGAAGTGGCCCTTCAGCCCTGCGGCTGGCTGGCGCT
Organism: Actinospica robiniae DSM 44927; assembly: GCF_000504285.1. Classification (NCBI taxonomy): domain Bacteria; kingdom Bacillati; phylum Actinomycetota; class Actinomycetes; order Catenulisporales; family Actinospicaceae; genus Actinospica; species Actinospica robiniae. Next base: position 8,698,174 of record NZ_KI632511.1, read on the forward strand.
GTACACCGGCGACATCCCGAACGCCCCGTCCGAGCTGCTGTTCCGCAACCTCGGCGGGCAGGGCACCTTCGGCGACGTCCGCCGGGACACGCGGGTGCTGCGCACCGAGATCCGGCTGCTCGAGATCTCGAAGACAGGAGCCATGATCATCGACGCGTTCGACGTTCGCGTCTGGGCGGACGAGCGTCTCGTGGCCGACCTGCGCAGCGACTTCGGCTTCTTCCCGCCGGCGGCGTTCGCCGACCAGCCTGGTCTGCCCGGGCCGATCTGGGGCGATACGCAGGCCCCTGCGATCGCCGTCCGCGAGAACCTCGGGCCCATGCTCTCGCTGATCGACCGGATCACCGGGTACTGGCCGAACGAGCGCAGGATCCGCGCCGAGAAGGACATCGCGCCCGAGGACTGGTACTTCCGCTCGCACTTCTTCCAGGATCCGGTGCAGCCGGGTTCGCTCGGCATCGAGGCGATGCTGCAGCTCCTCCAATGCTTCATGATGCACAGTGGCCTCGCCGCGCCGGATGCCGTCTTCGAGCCCTCCCTCGCGCCGCAGACGGTGACGTGGAAGTACCGCGGCCAGGTCGTGCCGCACGATCGGGTCACCGTCATCGAGGTCGAAGTCACGCAGGCCCGGCCGGGCTACGCGGTGGCCGACGCGTGGCTGTCGGTCGGCGGCCGGACCATCTACCACGCCACCGGGCTGGGTTTGCGCGCCGACGCGTCGGGCGCCTTCGATGAACTACTCGACCCGGCCATCGAGCCCTGGGTCGCGGACCACCGGCCCACCTGGACGTTGCCGGCGCTGCCGATGATGAGCGTCGTCGACCGGCTCGCCGCGGCCGCGGGCCATTCGATCGCAGGGTTGCGCGATATCCGCCTCACGCGCTGGATCATGCTCGACAAGCCGGTCCAGCTGCGAGGACGCGCGTCGGCGGGCATCGTCGAGCTCGAACACGACGGCGAGGTGGTCGCCTCCGCGGTCATCGCCGACGTCGTCCAGCCGCCCGACCGACCCGCCCGGCTCGCGGACCCCGTACCAACCGAACTGCCCTATCCGCGCGGAGCCGTCTTCCACGGCTCGGCCTTCCACTACCTCACTGCTCTCACGGTCGGCTCGAACGGCGCTTCAGGCACCCTGGACGCCGCGCGCGGCTCCGTCCCGCGCGGGCGGCTGCATCAGGGGTTGCTCGACGCGACTCTCCACGCGATCCCGCACGACGAGCTGTGGCGCTGGTCGGACCGCATCCGGCCGGGACACGTCGGATATCCGTACCGACTGCCGCGAATGGACTTCTTCGGCGACCTGCCCTCGACCGGCGAGTTGAGGGTGGAAGCCCGCTTCGCAGGCTTCGATGCCGATCTGGAGATCCTGCCGACCTTTGACGTCCAGGTGTTCGACGGCGAGCGACTGTTGCTCGCCTACCGCCTCGTCGAGGTGCTCGTGCCCCTCGGCCCGCTGGCCGGGCTCGGTTCCCGGGAACGCGCGGCGTTCCTTCGCGACCGGGAGTACGTGCCCGGCGCCGGCTTGTCCACGTGCGAAGACGGCGTGACGCGGCTGCGCCTCGAGGACGTCGAAGCCCTCGAATGGTTCCCCGGCACCGTCGCAGCTCTCTACAACCTCCCCTCCGGCACCGACCGGCTCGCCGAGGTGGCCGTGCGCGACCACATCGCCCGCCTCGCCGAAGTGCACCCGAGCGGGTTGCTCGTGACGATGACGGTAGACCTCGCCACGGTCACGGCCGTCGGCCGCCCGGGCGAGGTCTACCGCGTCGTGCTCGTGCGCACGGAAGGTGCGATCGAGGTGCGCGAGGCCGTCACTTCCGCCGCGTCATCGAGATGAACCGCGGACGCGGGTCCTCCGGCGAGTTGCGGTGCAGGATGTCCGAGAGCGTCCTGGTCCGCTGCACGGTCAGCAGGCCGAGCGGGGTGAAGGTCTTCATGTTGAGCACCCGCGGCGCGAGCAGCGGGTTGGTCAGCGCCTGGGAGAACGCGTCGATCGCGATGATCTTCGTCAGCAGCGGGCCGAGGATGGTGTCCGGCGAGCCGGGCTGTTCGGCGAAGATGCCGACGTACAGATCGATGTCGTCGACGCTGTGATAGCGGGCCCGCAGGCCGTCGCGCACCTTCGGGTCGTCAGAGATCTGATTGAAACTTCGGACCGGTGGGAACTTCAGGTGCCTGCGGTAGTCGTTGTACGAGGCGATCTGCAGCGCCCGGGAGTCGTTGACGCTGTCGACGTCCACATACAGCAGTTCCGGCTCGGTGTTGAACAGCCCGATCCGGCCGGCCGTCTGCCGCGAGGCGTCCTCCATCAGCTGGCCGAGCCCGTACTCGGCCAGCAGCGGGCCGTTGACCATGGTCTCGGCCAGGGACAACTCGGTGCTCCCCGCCTTCAGTGTCGGCGGGATCAGGCTGTGCCAGCGGTAGACCAGGCTGAACTCGAACGACGCCCAGTTCTCCCGGTGCCACGGCGCCCGGGCCAGCCGGGTGCTGAGCGAGGGGTCGAGGGTGAAGTGGAAGTGGTACGGCGTGATGTGGTTGATGTACTCCTCGAGCACGATCCGGCACACCATCAGCGTCAGGATGTTGCGAGCGGTCTGGAACAGCCGCTCGTCGTCCCAGTCCGGGTACTCCCGGGCCAGCTCCCCGGCCAGCCGGTTGTGCTCGCGCAGGAACAGCACCGTCAGCATCGTGAACCCCACCTGCAGGTTCGATCGGTCCCCGCCGAGCGCGAACAGCCGCGTGCGCCACTGCAGCGGCATCTGCTCGAACCGCACCACGGCGAGCTCGGCGAACTCGGGCTTCTTCTGTCCGTTCTCGTCGCACAGGTACGGCGGGAACTCGCCGCCGTTGAGCTGCTGGCTCTTGAGCCGGCCGCCCTCGTGCGCGCGCAGGATGCCGGCGGTCCGCTCGTCCACGCCGTAGAGCTGGTTGAGGTCGATCTGGTGGTTGGAGGTGTTGCGGCGCGGGTCGCGCGGCGTGCCGGTGTCCCCGCGCAGGAACCCGTCGGTGAACCACTGGGCGAAGTAGGCGAACAGCACGGTGGATCGCCGGCACGGGATCATGTCGGGGCCGCGGCGGAACAGCTCCGCCGCCTCCTCGGCCGAGGGCAGCCGGTCCGGGTCCACCCGGCTCGGGGGCAGGTGCCGGCCGTTGTAGCTGCGGTCGGTCAGCGAGTGCCACGACGTGTACGGGGCCATCGTGGAGAGCGGCTCGGGCCGCGCGGGCATCTCCCGCACGGCGTGGTCGATCAGCGCCGCGTTGAGCCAGTGCCGCAGCGGCGGGACCATCTGCACGGCGTCCCAGATCGGGCCGCCGTTGGTGAGCGCGAGGAAGCGCAGCCGGTTGTTCGCTCCGTCGGTGGCGATCGATCGAGCCCTCATGGCCCTCCTACCCAAGCTGCAGCCGGTAACGGTCGGGGAAGATGGCGTCGAAGACGATGTCCTCGTCCGGGATCGGCGCCGCGCCGCGCCGCAGCAGCCGGCGCACCGCCTCCGGGATGATCACCTGGGCGAGGTGCACGCCGAGGCAGTCATGGTGGTGGCCGGTGCCGAAGTGCAGGTGGTGGTACTGCGGGCGGTTGAGCCGGAACTGCTCTGGTTCGGGCACCGCCTCCTCGTCGTTCATCGCGGAGGCGAGCGCGCACAACACCACGCTACCCGCCGTGACGACGGTCGCGTGGGAGGTTCCCGCAGCCAGTAGGTAATCGTGTTCGCACAGCCGCGGGGGCATGAGCCGGAAGAAGGTGTCCAGACGCAGCGCCTCCCAGACGTACGGGTCGAACTCCGCCGCGTCCGCCTCACGAGCCGCCCTGGTCGCGGCCGCGTGCTGTTCGGGCCGCAGCATCAGCTGTCGGGTCGCCAGCGCCATGGCGGCCGGGGCGCTTTCGACGAAGCCGAGGGAGAGGCCGGCCGCGTTCACGGCGATCCGCTCGTCGTCGAAGCCGTGAGCGGGTATCGGCGCGCTGGCGAGGCGGCCGAAGACGTCGTCGTGGCCTTCGGCCTCCGGGCCGCTTTCCGTCGGCCCCGCGCGCCGGCGGCCGGGACCGGCAGGCAGCAGCGCGCGACGCCGGGCCAGCTCCGCCCGCAGGTAGTCCATCAGCTCCGCGCCGGACGCCACCGCAGCGGCGTGCAACGCCTGGTCGGCCAGCGGATTCGCGTAGCAGTCCTTGATGATGTCGCGCACCCAGTGGGCCAGGGTCGCCGACTCCAGGCCGCGATAGCCGAAGTAGTCCTCGCATACGCGCAGCGCCACCGGCTGGAACAGGTCGCCGACGACGTCGAGCGGCGACGATGCGGCGTCCAGGCACTCGTCCGCGTAACGGCCGGCCAGGGCCCGCACGACCGGGACGTCGCGCCGGTCGAGCATCACCTGCATCAGGCCACGCTCACGCCAGTTGAGCGCCGTCGCGTCCCGGGAGAGCATGAAACCGCTGCCCAGCGCCGCGTCGAGCTGCGGGCTGGTCGGCCGGACGGTGAAGACCTTCTCGCGTCCGAGCACCTCGTGGACGTCGGCGAACTTGGTGACGAGCGTGTAGGCGGGGGTGACGAAGATCGGGCAGTCGGCCCGGAGCTCGGCGAACAGGCCGCGCCAGTCGCCGCGGATCCAGCCCGCCACCATCGCGGCCGCCTTCATCGGATCGTGTGAAGCGACGCGCTGGTACTTCGTCAGGTATTCGCTCACGGATTCATTCAAGTCCGGCAGGTCTGCCGATGAAATCGTCCTTTGGATCTGTGCAATTCGGCCTAGGCCAGGTTTCCTATGGGCTGGGGTGATCGCACCGCCCGACAATGTCGCCGTGAGCGCCGAACTGTTGGCAGCGGTGAGTTCCACGGACCGGACGTCGGAGGATCAGGGACCTGTTTTCGAAGGGGCGCGGATGCTCGGCCTGATCGGCCGGATCCGCGAGCCCTTGTTCGTCGTGCGCGTGCCGACCCGGAGCCGGCCGGGCCTGGCCGCGACGCCCGGCGCGGGGGAGTGCCGCATGGTGGCGCAGCTGCCGCCGCTGCGCCCGGAGTCGCTGGGGGACGAGTCGTTCTGCGCCGCGCACGGGACCCGTTTTCCGTACGTGGCCGGCGAGATGGCCAACGGCATCGCCACGGTCGAGCTCGTCGCCGCCATGGCCCGGGCCGAGATGCTCGGATTCTTCGGCGCCGCCGGGCTTTCCGTCTCCCGGGTGGAGCAGGAGATCACGCGGCTCGCCGCGTCGCTCGGAGGCCGGCGCAACTGGGGCGTCAACCTCATCCATTCGCCCGCGGAGCCGCGCACCGAGGCCGACGTGGCCGATCTGCTGGCCGACCGGCGCGTGCCAGCGGTCTCGGCGTCCGCGTTCATGGAACTGACGCCGCCGATCGTGCACGTCGCCGCGCACGGGTTGACCCAGGGCTCTGATGGCCGGGTGCGTCGGGCCGCCCGGATCTTCGCCAAGGTCTCGCGGCCCGAGGTGGCCGCCGCGTTCATGGCGCCGCCGCCTGCCGCGATCCTGCGCGAGCTGGTCGACCAGGGCCGGCTGACCGTGCAGGAGGCGGCCCTGGCGGCGCGGGTGCCCGTGGCCGAGGACGTCACGGTCGAGGCCGACAGCGGCGGCCACACCGACAATCGGCCGTTGGTCGCGCTCGTGCCGGAGATGCTCGCGCTCGCCGAAGCGGCGCGGCTGCGGCACGGCTTCGACCGCCCGATCAGGATCGGCGCGGCCGGCGGACTCGGCACCCCGGCCGGGGTGGCCGCCGCGTTCGCGCTCGGCGCGGCCTACGTCGTGACCGGCTCGATCAACCAGGCCGCTCGCGAATCAGGGCTCTCGCCGGACGGCAGACGTATGCTCGCCGAGGCCGGGCCGGCCGACGTCGTGATGGCGCCGGCCGCAGACATGTTCGAGCTCGGAGTGCGTCTCCAAGTCCTGCGACGCGGCAGCATGTTCGCCTTTCGGGGCGAGCGGCTGTATCAGATCTATGTCACTCACTCCGCGTGGAGCGAAGTGCCGGAGGCGACGCGGGGCAAGATCGAGCGCGAGATCCTGCGCGCGGGCTTCGACGAGGTCTGGCAGGAGACGCGGCGCTTCTGGCTCTCGCGCGACTCCGAACAGGCAGCCCGCGCCGAACGCGACGAGAAGCACCGGATGGCGCTGGTCTTCCGCTGGTACCTGGGCATGGCGAGCCGCTGGGCGATCCAGGGCGCGACCGACCGGCGGACGGACTACCAGATCTGGTGCGGACCGGCCATGGGCGCGTTCAACCGGTGGGTGGCGGGCGGATTCCTCGCCGACCCGACCGAGCGGTCCGTGGTGCAGATCGCCCGCAACCTGCTGGAAGGCGCCGCCGTCGTGACGCGCGCGCAGCAGGTGCGCAGCTTCGGCGTCGCGGTGCCCGCAGCCGCGTTCGCGTTCACGCCGCGTCCGTTCGGCGAACGGGAGGCGTGATGGCGGTGGAACCCGCCCGCCCGCTGCCGCCCCGCTTCGTCTCGCCGCATGAACGCTCCCACCACGAGGAGATCGAGCAGTACAAGAACGTGGCGCGGGAGCTGTCCGCCATCGCGCAGACGGTCCACGAGATCTCCCAGCGTACGACCGCCCTGTTCGCCGCTACCGCGCCGCCGCATACGCCGCGCGAGGCCGGCGGCGACTACGCACGCAAGGCCACGTTGCTTAGGACACTGACGCGCGAATCAGGTCTCGGGTTCGCCTTTGCCGGCGGCCGGCTCGGCACGGCCGGCGCTTTCGTCGGCGATCTGCTCGGGCGCTCGAGCCTGGCCACGTCGCTGCTCGTGCTCTCGTTGCGGCTGCGGCTGAGCGCATTGCAGCTGGTGCACCCGGAGATGACCGAGGACCCGAAGCTCGCCCACTTCATCGAGGCCGTACACGCCCACCACGAGCTCGAGATCCTGCGCGCGCTGCGCACCCTTTTCGACGACGAGGGCGCGGTGCGGGCGCTCAGCTCACTCGCGCCGATGTTCGCCGAGATCCTCAGCCTCAAGGCGTTGCTGGACCGCAACCCCTTCAACGACGCGACCGCCTGGCGCATCGCGACCGGCGCGGCCGGGCCGTCGGCGGACCCGTTCTTCGGCTTCAGCGTCAAGATGATGACATCGCAGGACCGCGGCCCCGGCTCCGCCCGGCCGGTCCCCACCGCGCCGCACGAACGCAAGCTGCTGGCCCGGCGCGGATCGCTGCTCGGCTTCCTGCGCAACATCGCATTGCTGGGCAACGACGGACGCATCGTCATCCAGACCGTGCGCGGACCCGACGGCGAGGAGCGCTACGTGGTGCAGGTGCCGGGGATGCGGCCGTCGTTCCGCGGCCACGGATCGCCCGCCTCGCTCGTCGGCGCCTTCCGCTCCTCGCTGGACGCGGCATCGTCCTACACCGGGGCGTTGCGTTCGGCCATCGCCCAATACGGCATCCCCGACGGCGCCGAGCTCGCCCTGATCGGGCACAGCGCGGGCGGACCGGCCGCGCTGAATCTGGCACAGGACTCTGACTTCTGCGCGCGCTACACCGTGACGCACGCGATCGCCGTCGGCGCGCCGGTGGACCAGAAGCGCGCCGCGGATCCGCGCACCTTCGTCGCGACCATCACCAACCAGCACGACATCGTCCCCACACTCGACGGCATCGACGCAGGGAGCTGCTTCGACCTGCACCCCGACTGGTACGTCGTCGACTACACCGAAGTCACCCACCAGTTCCCGGAATGCCACGGCATCGAGCACTACCTGCGCGACCTCGCGTACCTGCTCACCGAGGCACGCGAATACATCGAGGAGCAACTCGGCCCCTATGGCGGCGACGTCCTGCGCACGCAGCTCTATCAGACCTATGAGCGTGAGCCCAAGCCCGCGGGCTACCCCTTCCTGCCGGTGCCCACCAGCCGCGCCGCGCTCGGCTCGGGCAGCATCGAGCTCCCGCTCACGTGTGCCTACGGCAGCGGACTGCTGGCGTTCTACCCGGTGGACCGCTCGCTGGCCGGCTGCCTCGCCGAGGACGGCTCGCGGACCGTGCCGCTCGGGCTGGCCGGCCGGGCGCTGATGGCGGTGTTCGCGGCCGAACAGCGCGAAGGCATCCTGCGGCCGCACCGCATGCTCGCCTTCGGCGTCCTCGTCGACAGCCCCTGGCGCACCGGCCGGCTCGCCTGGATCCATCTGTTGCGGCGCGCCGACCAACGCGGCGTCGGGATACGCCTGCTCGGCCTGGCCGTCTCCACCGACCAGGCCGTGGACGCGTACCGCGACCTGTGGGGCCTGCCCGCGTTCCGCGCCCGGGTCAGCCTCTCCGTGGGGATGCTCGGCGCGCGCGCCCTCGCCGACGCCGACGACGGCACCCACATCGGCTTCGGCGGACTGCTCGGCCCCGGCGCCCCGGCCCCGTCCCAGGACGTCGTCGTCTACTCCCGCCGGGGCCGGGAGACCCTGCGTTCCCAGCTCGACTTCGCCGGGCGCATGCAGCTGCACTCCGGCGCCCTCGTCCGGCTCGCCCTACGGACCCCCAACTCGGCCCCGGCCGAGCGGCTGCGCGAACTCGGCCTCGACCGGACCCGGCCGCTGCTGTGCCTCAGCGCCCGCGGCCTGCGCGCCCGGATCGGCGCGGGCGCCGCGCTGCCGGGCGAATGAACCCGCTGAAAGGTGGCTTGGACCCTTGACCGCGACCGGCATCCTCGACCTTTTCGCCGCCAACCTCGAGCGCGACCCCGACCGCGCGCTGTTCACCTTCGTGGACGCGCGCGGCCAGGACACGGCCGCGTACTCGGCCGACGCGCTGGCCCGCCGGGCCGAAGGCGTGCGCGCCCTGCTCGACGACCTCGGCTGGGTCGCCGGCGATCGCGCGATCCTGGTCTACCCGCCCGGGCCCGACTTCGTCGTGGCGCTGGTCGCCTGCCTGATGGCGGGCGTGGTCCCGGCCGCGGTGCTGCCGCCCGGGCCGGCCGGCGGGCGCGGCGGCGAGAAGGCCTTCGGCGCCGCGGTCCAGGACTGCCGGGCGCGCGGGATCCTCACCTCGACCGACTTCGACCAGCTGCGCCGGCTCGCCGTCGACTCCGGCGCGTTCCCCGGCTTCGTATGGCCGGACGTGGCCTGGCACTGCACCGATACGGCCGGCGAGCGCGCCGTGTCCCTGCGCCGCTGGCACCGGCCCGCCGTTCCGGGCGAGGCGGCCGTGCTCCAGTACACCTCCGGCTCCACCGCGACCCCGCGCGGCGTGATCATGACGCACGGGAACCTGCTGGCCGAGATGAGCAGCAACGCCGTGGACTTCCGCCTCGGCCGGGACACCGTCGGGGTCTCCTGGCTGCCTCAGTACCATGATTTCGGGCTCGTCAACGCGATCCTCAGTGCTCTGAGCGGCAACATGCGGCTGTACTCGTTGTCCCCGTTGGACTTCGTGCGCCGCCCGGCGCTCTGGTTCGAGACGATGTCGCGGGTCGGCGCCACGCTCACCGCGTCGCCCAACTTCGGCCTCGACCTCGCGGTGCGCAAGACCACCCCGGAGCAGCGCGCCGCCTGGGACCTCGGTCCGCTCGCGACGCTCGTGTGCGCGGCCGAGCCGATCCGGGCCGCGACAGTGGACCGCTTCCTCGGCGACTTCGCCGGCTCGGGTCTGCGCCCGGAGTGCTTCTGCCCGACCTACGGGCTGGCCGAGGCGACCGTCAGCGTCAGCTCGTGGGGCCGCAGCCGGGTCGCCGTCGACGCCGAGGCGGTCGCCCAGGGCCGGGTCGTGCGCGTGCCCGAGCAGCGCGCCGACGGCGCCCGGGCCAACGTCTACATCGGCTGCGGCGGGATCACCAAGCCCGGCTCGCGCGTGCGCATCATCGACCCGGAGACGCGTCTGCCCTGCCCGGTGGACCGGATCGGCGAGATCTGGGTGGACTCGGCCACCAAGGCCGCGGGCTACTTCGACCGGCCCGAGGAGAGCCGCGACGCCCTGTACGCCCGGGTCGACGGCGAATCCGACCCCCGCCGCTACCTGCGCACCGGAGACCTCGGCTTCTTCGCCGAAGGAGAGCTCTTCGTCACCGGCCGGCGTAAGGACGTGATCATCCTGCGGGGGCGCAACCACTACGCCGAGGACCTCGAGGAGAGCGTGCGCCGCTGCCATCCGGCGATCCGGCCCGGCGGCGTCGCCGCGTTCGCGCTGGAGACGGCCGGGGAGGAGAGCACGGCCGTGATGGTGGAGGTCGCCCTCTTCGAGGGCTGCGACGCCGTGGCGGCGGACGGCGTGGCCGCCGCCGTCCGCCGCCGGCTGGCGCTCGATCACCAGATCGGCGCCGCCACGGTCGTGCTGGTGCCGCCCGGCACCGTGCCCAAGACCACCAGCGGCAAGGTGCGCCGGCACGCCTGCCGCGCGCTGTACGAGGCCGGGGAGCTCGAGACCGCGATCACCGTGCCGTCGGGTGTCCGGCGGTGAGCCGGGTCACCAGGTCTCCGAGGCGGTCCTGCATGGTGATGGCCGTGTGCCCGGTGGTGAGGTCCACATCGAACCGCTCCTCGAGCGCCACCGCCAGCTCCACCAGGCCGACCGAGTCCAGGTCGAGGTCGGCGAGCCGGGTGTCCGGCCCGAGCCCGTCGGCGGGCACGGCGAACTCGGTCGTCAGCAAGGTGGTGAGGGAGTCGAATGCGAAGTTCTCGTTCATGTTCTGATGGTTCTTCAGGCGAACGACGGCGGCCAGCGGGAACAAGGGACTGGAACGGAAGGACCATTGCCCGCCGGGCCCGGCCCGTGCGTCTCGCGGTGCGCCGGCGGCCCTGGGCGGAGGCGCTGCTCGCCGCGCTGACCCGGCCCCTGCTGCGCCACCTGCGCGAGGTGCAGGTGGACGACTCGGCGCTGCGGGCGCTGCGCGAGCTCGCCGAGCGCGACCCGATCGTGTTCCTGCCGGCGCATCGCAGCTACCTGGACTCGCTGGTGCTGGCGCGGGCGCTGGGCAAGGCGGGGTTCGCCCTGCCGTGGCGGCTGGCCGGAGCGAACTTGGCGTTCTGGCCGCTCGGCGCGATCGGGCGGCGCAGCGGCATGATCTTCATCCGGCGCGAGTTCGGCACCGATCCGGCCTATCACGCGGCCGTACGCAGCTGCCTGGCCGATCTGCTCGTTCGCGGACACAGCATCGAGTGGTACCCGGAGGCCGGACGTAGCCGCACCGGGCGGCTACGCAAGCTGCGTCCCGGGATGCCGCGCCTGCTCGTGGCCGCCTACGAGGAATCAGGCATCGAGGATGTACAGGTGGTGCCGGTCTCGGTGGTCTACGACTCGTTGCCGGACATGGAGGCGGTCACCGCAGAGGACGCCGGGGCGATCAAGCGGCCCGAGGGATTGCGAGCCCTGATCGCGTATCTGCTTGCCACACGGACGCTCGGGCCGCGTCGGGCGTGGATGACGTTCGGTGCGGCCGTCTCTCTGCGCGAGGTGACGCGCGACGCGGCCGGGGAGTGGGGCGCCGCCAGAGTCCTGACCAGGCGCGTCGCCGCCGGCCTGCGCGATGCGACGCAGGTGACGGCGGAATCGTTGCTGGCACTCGTCTTCTCGGCGAGTGACGGTGAACCGATCGGCGCCGCTGACCTCCTCATGCAGTCCGGTGTGCTGGTCGAGTACGCCCGTCAGCGGCGGATTCCGCTTTGCCGGCGCTGTCCCATCGAATCAGCGCTCGATGGCCTGGTGCGGACGAGGGTGCTGACTCGCCAGGCCGACGGATACCGCGTCACGCCGGGTTGCGAGCGCATCCTGGCCTACCATCGCAACGTCGCGGAGCACTGGTTCCTGCCCCGTGCGGCCGCCGAGCTCGTGGCCGATGGAGTCATCACCGCGAAGCGGATCAGGACTCTGCTCGCCCAGGCGGATGGCTTCGAGCTGCGCGTGGAAGCGGAAACGTCGGCGCTCGACGGAGGCTGGGAACGTCAGCCGTTCCTGCTCGCCCCGCGCCTGCTCGGCCCGATCCTCGCGGCGTACTACGACGTCGCGGTGAGCCCGGCCACGCGCGCCGCGCCTTCCGCCGAGCTGCGGGACGCGGCGCTCGCGCTGCTCGGAGCCGAAGGTCTGCTGGGCCGCGGCGTCGATGCGGCGGCTCGTGACGACCTCATCCGCGAGCTCGCCTGTCTGGTGCTGAGACTCCGCGCGATGGCGGCACACGATGCCGGGCAGCACGCCGGGACCGCCGATGTCCGACGCTGACGAGCGTGTCGCGGCGATCCTGCGCGGTCCGGAAGGGCCGCAGGTCGCGGCGTTCTTCGACCTCGACGGCACGCTGATCGACGGCTTCTCGGCCACGTCCTTTCTGCGCGGCGCCGGGATCCCGCTGCCGCGTCTGGCCCGGGCGGCCTTCGGACGCGGCCCGCTTCCCCCGCTGCGGCTGCTCGCCGGAAGCGTCGTCGGCGAGCCGAGCGACCGGGACATCCACTTCGCGCACGAGGCTGCGCTGCGAGCCGGCGAGGGCATCCCAGAGCACGAACGGGCGGCGCTGGCAGAGCGCGTATTCGCCGGGCACCTCGCAGCCCGCCTACGTCCGGAGATGTGGGCGCTGGTACAGGCTCACCGGCGCATGGGCCACCGCGTCGCCATCGTCACGGCCGCCAGTCGCTGGCAAGCCGAGCCACTCGCGACGAGCCTCGGCGTCGAAACCGTCCTGTGCACGGAGGTGGCGTCGTCTCCGTTGCGTGGTGAAGACAAAGCGGTCGCAGTGCTCGGATTCGCTTTGCGTCACGACATCGACCTCGTCGCCAGCCATGCCTACGGCGACTCGGGCGACGACGTGCCCTTTCTGCTGGCCTGCGGCAATCCTTGCGCCGTCTGCCCCCGCAACGCCCTGGCCCGCGCCGCACAGGAGCGCGGCTGGAGCATCCTGCGCGCCGAGTCCCGGCCGGCGCTCGGGCCGGTGGCCGCCGCGCGGTCGATCGCTGCGTGGAGCGGGGCGCTAGCCGGTATCGGCGCGGGACTCGGGCTGGCCACAGCCGGACTCGACCGCCGCGACGCCGCCGAACTCGGCATGGCGTTGGCGAGCCGCAGCTGCCTCGAACTCGCCGGCGTCCGTGTCAGCGTGCAAGGTGGCGAGCACCTCGGCGGCCGGCCCGCGATGTTCCTGTTCAACCACCAGAGCTGGCTCGACGTCGCGGTCATGGCCCGGCTGCTGCGCCGGGACTACAGCAGCCTCGCCAAACAGGAACTCAGCCGCGTCCCCGGCCTTGGCGGCTTCGGTCGCAACTTCGAGATCGTCTTCATCGACCGCGACGCCACGGCCGCGTCCTCGGACTATTTCCGCCCCGTGCTCGACCTGCTGCGGCGCGGCGTCTCGGTGGCCGTCGCGCCCGAAGGGACCCGCTCGTCCACGCCCATGCCAGGCCCCTTCCACAAGGGCGCCTTCCTCGCCGCCAGGAAGGCACGCGTCCCGCTGGTGCCGGTCGTCATCCGCAACTCGGGCCGGCTGATGCCGCGCGGCAGTAAAGCCGTGCGCCCGGGCCGCATCGACGTCGTCGTACACCGGCCGATCGACCCGACGCGCTGGGCGATCGGCCGATTCGGCGCCCACATCGACGAGCTGAGGGACCTGTACATCCAGACCCTCACCACCGGAGCCGCCCGATGAGGCCGTCCGAGTACTTCGGCGAGAAGGCCTGGGCTCTGCCGCGGCGGCCCGACCCGCTCAGTACCCTGATGTGGCGCTGCGAGGAGGACCCGGCGCTGCGGCCGGCGCTGGTCGGCGTGATGCTGTTGGACCGCCCGCCCGACCCGCGGCGCTTCCTCGCCGGGCACGAGTGGGCCACCCGGATGATCCCGCGCCTCCGAGACCGGCTCGTCGCACCGCTGCTGACGCCCACGATGCCGATCTGGAGCCCCGACCCGGATTTCGACGTCACCCGGCACCTGCACCGGGCCGCGCTGCCGCAGCCCGCCGACCGGCGCGCGGTGTTCGACCTCGCCGGCCGGCTCGCCGCCGCGCCCTTCGACCTTGGCCGCCCGTTGTGGGAGAGCGTCCTGGTCGAGGACGTCCGCGACGAAGCCGAGCCGTATCACGCCGCATGGCTGGTGAAGATCCACCACTGCCTCGCCGACGGGCCCCTCATCGGGTTCTGGCTCAACACGCTCCTGAGCCGCACCCGCAGTCCACGTCCCGACAAGCCTCAGCCGCCAGCTCCGCCGCGCTGGCTCGACACTCCGCTGACCGAGCACCTGATCGGCCCGCTCGCCGACGAAGCCGCGCCGGCCGCGAAACGACTCGCCCACGACGCGTTCGCGGCAGCACGATCCCCGATCCGCAAGACGATCGAGCTCGCCACCGTGGCCGCCAAGCTCCTGGAGGTGACGACGCGCCCGGCCGGCAAACCGTCCCCGCTGCTCCGGCCGCGCGGCTCGACCCGGCGTTTCGCAGGCGTCCCGATCGACCTGTACCGCCTGCGCGCGACCGCGCGCTCCTTCGGCGTGCCCGTCAACGCGGCGTACTGCGCCGGGCTGTTCGCCGGAATCCGGCTCTACCACGAGGCCCACCGGGTGACCGTCCCCAGCGTCCCGGCGGCGATCACGATGCCCGCCGTCCACACCGGTCCGCGCGGCGGAAACCGTTTCAACGGCGGCAAATTCTCCGGCCCCCTCGACGATCAGGACCCGAAGTCGCTCTGCCGCACCATCGCCCAGCGCCTCGCCCGCGCCGCCCCGCCCTTCCCGCCCGCCGCCCTCGATCTCGTGCTCGGCTGCGTGAACCAGCTCCCGAACACGGCCTTGCTGCCGATGGCCCGCAGCCTGGGCCGCAGCAGCGACATCCAGATCAGCCACGTGGTCACCCTCGGCCGCGAAGCCTACGTCTCCGGTGCCCGCGTCGAGCAGATCTGGGGCTTCGCCCCCGCCCCCGGCTGCGCCGCCATGGCCCTGCTGCTGACCAGGAGAAGCCAAGGCACCCTCGGCCTCACCCTCGACACCGCCGCCATCCCCGACCCCGCGACCTTCGCCTCCTGCATCGTGGTCGGCTTCGCCGAGGTACTCGGCTGTGGTGCCGGACTCGGCGAACCATCGGCCTTGAGATGACAGATCTGTAATTTTGATGTACAGAAGTGGCATCGCTGAAGAGGTGTCCATCACCGACGCGCGTCCCCGCATCGGCGAGCTGGCCAAACGAGTCGCCCGAACTCGCGATCACATCCTGCTGACCAGCAATGACATTCCCGCGGCCGTCTTGGTCAACCCCGAAGAGCTCGCTGAGCTCCAAGAGCGCGTGGTCGTCGCCGAGCTTCGCGCGGCTCGTGCTGAAGGCGCGATTCTGCCCGGCGTACCGTCGGCCGAGGTGCGGGCGAGGCTTGGGCTGTGACCCACCGGGTGGAGTTCCGTTCTGACGCGATCGACCAGGTCGCCGAGTTCGCCAAGGCGGATCCCGACGGGATCCGGGCCTTGCTCGATCGGCTCGATCTGCTTGCCGGCGAGCCGCGCCCGGCCGGGGCTTTCGCCTACAGGCCCGATCACCTGCGCATCCACGTGGGGTTTTACCGTGTGCTGATCCAGGTCGAAGATGAGATCTCACGGGTTCTCGTCGCTCATGTGGGCCGGGCCGGGTCTTAACAGCACAAGCTGGAAGCCGAGCCGCCGGCGAGTGCCGACGGCCCGACCGCGAATCAGTGCTTACCGGGGGCTACAGCCCAGGCCAGGCCGGGAAGCTGCTGCAGCTCGGGATGCTGCCGGTACCGGAGATGTTGGTGACCGTGACATCCGTGCCGGAGGGGGAGATGTTCGAATTGTACATGCTGATGTTCGCGTACTGGGATGTGACCTTCGTCGCGTCGAGGCTGACGTTCTCGAGGGTCAGGCCGAGCATGTGCGAGCTGTCGTAGCCGTCCAGCGTGGACTTGCCGCTGGAGGAGTTGACGGACCTCAGGCCATTGATGGTGACGCTGTTGAAGCTCGGGGGTGAGGAGCCGTCACCGGACAGGTACTGCGGGTCGACCAGGATCAGGTGCTCGACCCCGGTCTCGCAGGTGTTGAGGAAACTCACTCCGGTCACGGCGCCGCCGAAGCTCGAGTCGCTCTTGACCCGCACGCCGTTGTTGCTGGACGCCTTGTCGCCGTGGATGTCGGTGCCGCCGTGGATGTAGTTGCCGGAGAAGGTGACGTTGCTGATGCCGCCGTTCGTCTGGCTGCCCACGGACATGCCGTGGATGCCCCAGAAGCTGTTGTTGCTCACGGTGATGTTGCTCGCCGGGCCGCCTGCGTCGGACTTCACCGCGATGCCGTCGTCACCAGTGTTGATAAAACTATTGGTGATCAGGACATTGCTGGCACTGTCCGGGTCGAAGCCGTCGGTGTTGCGGGAGGTGTCCGGGTCGTCGATGCGCACGCCCCAGGCGGTGAAGCCGCTACCGCCGTCGAGGAGCACGTTGAACATCGGCGAGTTCGTGAGGCTCACGTGGTACATCGTGTCGTTCGAGCTGCCGAAGACCGTGATCAGCTTGGGGTTCTCCTGCTGCGTGGTGGTCTTGGAGTGCGCTGATTCGGCGAGCGACCACCAGGTCGTGCTGCTGCCCAGCATGTCCTGGTCGCCGCGGCCGTCGATCAGGCCTTGGCTGCCGGAGCTGCTCTGGGTGCCCATGATGCCGGCGTTGTTGCCGCGCACCGAGATGAACGGCGCGCAGCCGCTCGCCGTTCCGAGCGTGCTGCCGTCCGAGGCGCCGATGGTGCCACAGGTCGGCTGCCCGGAGACCTGGTAGTCGGCCGGGTTGCGGGAGGCGTAGAGCGTGACGCCGGTGTCGACGAGCAGGACCTCGCCGGCGTTGACGGTGAGCGGGCCGGACAGGAACGCGGCGTTGCCGCCGCTGATCTGGAGCTCGACCGCCTTTCCGGTGCCGGTGCAGCTGTTGAGCGCCGCCTGGATCCGCGCGGTGTCCGGCGGGGCGGACTCCTGCGCGGTGGTGAACAGCTCGTTGCTCGGGTTGGCCAGCTGGGCCGCCAGCGCCGTGCACGTGCCCGGCACGCTCGGCTCACCGGCCGCCGGCGGCGTCGTCGATCCGCTCGGCGTGGGTGAGGCGCTGGGGCTGGCGGACTTGCTCGGGCTCGCCGATGCGGACGCGGAGGCGCTGGCGCCGGTGGTCGGTGCGGTGCCGCCGGTGGTCAGGCTCCAGGCCTTGGTGACGGCGGAGTCGCAGCTGTTCTGCACGATGAGCGTGCCCGCGGTGGTGCCGTTGCTGCTCGAGTTCATGCACTTCGCGCTGTTGACGTTCACCAGCCGGTAGTTGCTCGAGCTCGCGGTCAGCGTCCATTCCTGGCTGGTGGCACCGGAGCAGGCCTCCTGCTCCACGGCCTTGCCGGCGCTGGTCGAGGCCCCGGCGACACCCACACAGAGCCCTGATGAAGCGGACTTGACGGTGTACCCGGTGCCCGCGGCCGCGAGCGTCCAGGTCTGGTTCGCCGCGCCGGAACACGACTGCAGATCGAGCTGCGTGCCGGTGGCGGTACTGGAACCGGGCAGGTCCAGACACAGCCCGCTGCCGGCGTTCGAGATGGTGTAGCTCCCGGCGCCCGCAGCCGCCGACGCCGAAGACGGCAACACGACGACCAGCGCACCGACGATCAGCGCGACCGTCGTGGCGGCCAAAGCGGCCAGACCACGCGCCGGTTTGGCGCGACGCAGGGAGAAGTACGAATGAGAGGACACAAACCCTCCACGGCCTGTCACATAAATAAGGTGGCTTATACTGGCCGCCACCCTCATAACGGCCGTGCGGCGAGAAGTTCTCCGCGACCCGGACCATACGGCAGCCGTCCGGGCTTGGCAAGCCGTGCGCCGAAGCCGTGATCGTCGGCGATGGTAGTTACATCCGACCCGCTCTGTCCTCCGCAGCGTGCCGATCAGTGCTTTGGCCTGCATCGAAGCAGAGATCGATATCGCTCTTGATCAGAAGGCTGACGTGTCGGTGATCGCACCGCGAGAATGATCTCTTGCCAAGTCGGCACGGCTGTCGTAACGTCCCGGTCGCGAGGATTCTCGCAGCACGGCCGTTATGAGGGTGGCGGCCAGGAAAGATGCGCCCCCTTATTTCTCATGACAGGCCGTGGAGGGTTTGTGTCCTCTCATTCGTTCTTCTCCGCGCGTCGGGCCAAACCGACGCGCCTGCTCGCGGCGATGGCGGCCGCGCTGACGGCGTTGCTCGTCGGTGCGCTGGTCGTCGTGTTGCCGTCTTCGGCGTCGGCGGCTGCGGGCGCCGGGAGCTACACCATCTCGAACGCCGGCAGCGGGCTGTGTCTGGACCTGCCCGGTTCCAGTACCGCCACCGGCACGCAGCTCGATCTGCAGTCGTGTTCCGGCGCGGCGAACCAGACCTGGACGCTCGCGGCCGCGGGCACCGGGTACACCGTCAAGTCCGCTTCATCAGGGCTCTGTGTGGGTGTCGCCGGGGCCTCGACCAGCGCCGGCAAGGCCGTGGAGCAGGAGGCCTGCTCCGGTGCCACCAGCCAGGAATGGACGCTGACCGCGAGCTCGAGCAACTACCGGCTGGTGAACGTCAACAGCGCGAAGTGCATGAACTCGAGCAGCAACGGCACCACCGCGGGCACGCTCATCGTGCAGAACAGCTGCGACTCCGCCGTCACCAAGGCCTGGAGCCTGACCACCGGCGGCACCGCACCGACCACCGGCGCCAGCGCCTCCGCGTCCGCATCGGCGAGCCCGAGCAAGTCCGCCAGCCCCAGCGCCTCACCCACGCCGACGGGCAGCTCGAGCTCCGGCCCGACCGTGGCCACCGGCGACAGCCGCACGGTGACCCAGCCGACCGTCCCCGCGGTCTGCCAGACCCTGACCGCGACGCTGTCCACCAGCAACGAGCAGTTCAGCAGCAGCCAGGAGGCGAGCCCGCCGGACACCTCCCGGATCCAGGCCGCCCTCACCGCGTGCAAGGGGAAGAACCAAGCGGTGGAGCTCACCGGCAGCGGCAGCGCCAACGCCTTCCTGTCCGCGCCGCTGACCATCCCCACCGGCGTCTACCTGGTGATCAACTACAACGCCACGCTGTACGCGACCACCGTCGCCTCGCAGTACCAGTCCAGCTCCTCGGACGTGTGCGGGACGATCGGCAGCAGCGACAGCGGCTGCAACCCGTTCATCAAGGTCAGCGGTGCCAACTCCGGCATCGAGGGCATCCAGAGCTCCAGCGGCGCGCAGGGCACCATCGACGGCCGCGGCAACCAGGACATGTACGGCACCTCCACCACCTGGTACCAGCTGGGCGCCACCGCCGGCAACGAGAACAAGAAGCAGAACAACCCGCGGCTGATCGTCTACTCGGGCGCCAACAACGCCGTGCTCTACGACATCAACCTGGTCAACTCCGCCTTCTTCCACGTCACGTATGAGAAGGGCAGCGGCTTCACCGCGTGGGGCGTGCGGATCAAGACCCCGGCCACCGCTCGCAACACCGACGGCATCGACCCGGACGCCGCGTCCAACATCACCATCGAGAACTCGTACATCATGGACGGCGACGACGGTATCGCGATCAAGGGCGGTAGCGGCGAGGCGAGCAACATCACCATCAAGAACAACCACTTCTACGGCACCCACGGCATCTCCGTCGGCAGCGAGACCAACGACGGCGTGAACAACGTGCTGGTGGAGAACAACACCGTCCAGGGCACGGACAGCCTGGGCAATGTCAGCTCGCTCAACAACGGCATCCGGATCAAGAGCTACCCGACCAAGGGCGGCACCGTCTCGGACGTCGAATACATCAACACCTGCCTGACCGGCATCGAGAACCTGATCGAGCTCAATCCGCGCTACTCGTCCTCGAGTAGCAGCAGCAACATCCCCGAGTTCACCAACGTCATCGTGGACGGCATCACCTCGGTGAACTCCGTCTCCGGAGCCACCTCGACGATCGAGGGCTACGACTCCTCACACATCACCGGGCTCACCCTGCAGTATGTGAACCTGGACAACACCTCCTACACCGCCGAGTACGCGAACGTCTCGGAGTACGACTCGAACCTGCAGCCGACCTCCGGCACCAGCGTCTCGCTCACCAAGCTCTCCGCGCCGGTGACCTCCGGCAGCGTGCCGAGCTGCTCGTTCCCCTCGTACCCTTCGCTCTAAGCGCTCTCCTACGTCGAGCGCTTAACGCTTAGTCGCGCTCTTCTTCGGCCCTTGTCCCTACGCTTCGCTGCGGGACAAGGGCCGATCGAGCGCACGGGGAACCCTGTGCCGATTTGGGGCACGGCCCCAAGCCCCACGCCGGGGCTCCGCCCCGGACCCCGCGCGTGGGTTGGTGGGTGGTGAGGGATGTTCGGCGGCGGACGCTGGGGCCCTTCGGATCTGACGGTGTCGGGTCCTTTGGTTTGCAAAGTCTTCGCCAAAAATTTCTGCTGATCGACTCAGTATTGCAGCAGTCTGCGAGCTCGATGGGGCGCGGAGGGCTGTCGGCGGGCGCTGGGGGCGGCTTGACGGGCTTGAAGGCCGGTGCCACTTTTACCGACGCACGCAGAGCCCTGAGCTGCCGGGGTCTCTGGCTGAACCCACCCCTGTTTCCGGCCGGAGGGCTGTGACCCGCCTATGCGCATTCACTACTCGAGCACGCGCGGCCGTGTGTTCACGGCCCTGGCAGGCCTGTTCGCCGGCCTGGTGCTTCCCGTCTTCGGCGCCGCGGCGGTCGCCAGTGCGAGCTCGGCCGCCTATCAGGCGCCGGGCACGCCCGCGCCCAGCGTCGCCGGGGCGACGACGCCGTTCTCCACCTACGAGGCGCCCTTGGGCACGCTCGGCGGCGGGGCCAGTGTCATGTCCCTCACCTCCGCGCCCACCAGTCAGTACGACTCGCCGCAGGGCGAGGCTGACGGGCACGCCTACGTGCAGCTGACCGGCACGGGCCAGTCTGTGCAGTGGACGAACCAGACCGGTGCGCCGATCAACTTCCTCAATGTGCGCGCCTCGATCCCGGACACCGCCAACGGCAGCGGGCAGACCGCGACCCTCGACCTCTACGTCAACGGAACCTTCCGCCAGGCGATCGCGATGAACTCGATCCAGTCCTGGGAGTACGAGGGGAACAACAACTACAACGGCAGCGACCAGAACCCCGGTGACGGGGATCCGCGCGACTTCTGGGACGAGTTCCACGCCTTCGTCTCCGGCGCCGCTATCCCGGCCGGGGCCACCTTCAGCCTCGAGAAGGATTCGTCGAACTCGGCCTCCTTCTACTGGATCAACTCCGTCGACGTCTGGAACGCGCCCGCCGCGGCCACCCAGCCGGCCAACTCGATCTCCATCACCAGCTGCGGCGCCGTCGGCGACAACACGCCGACCAACGGCAGTGCGGCGGCCGGCGCGACGGACAGCACCGTCGACATCCAGAACTGCGTCAACCAAGCCCAGTCCGCGAACAAGATCCTGTGGATCCCGGCAGGCACGTTCTACCTGATCGGCACGTCCAGCATCGTGGTGAACAACATCACCGTCGAGGGCGCCGGCTACTTGTACAGCGAGATCTACCGCGACGTGCCCCTGCCCAACAACACACCGCTGGGTTCGGCCTTCCAGTGCTACTCCTGCCACCTGCAGTCCTTCCAAATCGACTCGGACTCGACGAGCCGTGCCGAGGTCGACGGCGGGGGAGGGGCGGAGGACACCACCGGGACCAACTGGTCGCTGGAGAATCTGTGGGTCCAGCACGTGGAGTCCAGCGTGTGGGCCTCGGGCTCCGGCGGCACCGTCGAGAACGACCTGTTCACCTCGATCTGGGCTGACGGCTGCAATCTCAACAACGTCTCGCTCACCGGCACTTCCGGCAGCAACCTGACAGCCACGAACAACTTCATCCGAGGCACCGGCGACGACGGCATGGCGATCAACTCGGTCGCCTACAACGGCTCGACCACGTATACGGCGATGACCAACATCACCCTGACCCACAACACGATCATCGCGCCGTGGGGCGGCAAGGGTATCGGCGTCTACGGCGGGTCCGGGCACATCGTGGAGGACAACTTCATGTCCGACACCGCCCGCTACATCGGGCTCGGCGTCGGCCGGTTCGGCGTGAACGGCAGCGACATGACCGGCGCTACCGTCTCCGGGAATTACGTGGTGCGCGCCGGCGGCAACGCATACAACCAGGGGCAGCCGGCTCTGCACGTGGGCAACGGCGGCGACGGCCAGAACACCGGGGTCGTCTCGAACGCGACGGTCACCGACAACACCGTGATCAACTCTGTCTACGACGGCATCGCGTTCTCCACCTCCACCGGAACCAACCTGTCGGACAACCAGGTGATCAGCCCGTGGCGCAACGGGATCACGATCTCGCCGCCCTTCTATCCGGCCACCTCCGGCAACGCCACCCTGACCGGGAACTCGGTGACCGGCCTCGGCTCCGGGTACACCGCCTTCGTCAACTACTCGAACGGGGCTTTCACGGCCACGGCGTCGAACAACAGCTGGCAACAGGCCGTTACTGAGGGCCCGTACGGTGGCACGGCCGCGGCCGTACCTGGCGCTGTGCAGGCAGCGAACTACGACACCGGCGGCCAAGGCGTCGCCTACTCCGTCGGCTCCGTCAACGGGACCGCCAACAGCTACCGTACCGACGGCGTCGACCTCGAGACCTGCACCGACACGGTCAGCGGCTGCGGCTACGACCTCGGCTGGAGTTCGTCCGGCCAGTGGTTCCGCTACACCGTCAACGTGTCCACGGCCGGGACGTACACGCTCAGCCTGCGCGTGGCCGCGCCCTCTGCGGTGACAGACGCCTTCCACCTGACCGACGCTCAGGGCAACACGATCCTCAGCGCGCAGAACCTCCCGGCTACCGGCGGCTGGCAGACCTGGACCACGCTGACCGGCACCGTCACCCTCGCCGCCGGGCAGCAGACGCTGGTGCTCGCCGAGGACAACGGCGGCTGGAACCTGCGCTACCTGTCGTTCGCCTCGGGCTCGGGCGGCCAGCCCGCGCTGACTGCCTCGCCCGGATCAGTGGCCTTCGGCAGCCAGAACGTCGGCTCGACCAGCGCGGCGCAGACGGTGACGGTGTCGAACCCCGGCAGCACGGCGGCCACGGTGACCTCGGTCTCGACCAGCGGTCCGTTCGCCCAGTCGAACACCTGCGGCAGCTCGATCGCGGCAGGCGGCTCGTGTACGGTGCGGGTCACCTTCAGCCCGACCGCCGCGGGCGCGGCGTCGGGCACGCTCTCGATCGCCGGCAGCCCGCTGACGGTGGCGCTCTCCGGCACCGGAGTGTCCGCGAACACGAACCTCGCCCTGAACAAGACGGTCACGGCCAGCGGATATACGCAGACGTACACGCCGGGCAACGCCGTCGACGGGAACACGAGCTCGTACTGGGAGTCCACCGACAACGCGTTTCCGCAGTGGCTCCAGGTCGACCTCGGCGCCTCGACCGGCATCGGCCGAATCGTGCTGGACCTGCCGCCGTCCACGTCCTGGGGCACACGCACCCAGACCATCCTGGTCCAGGGCAGCACCGACGGTACGAACTACAGCACGCTGGTCGCGTCGCAGGGCTATACCTTCAACCCCGCCGCCGGCAACACGGTCAGCGTCACGTTCACGAACACGAGCGTGCGCTACCTGAAGCTCACCTTCACGGCCAACACCGGCTGGCCGGCCGGGCAGCTGTCCGAGCTGCAGGTGTACACCAGCTGAGCCCTCTCGCCCTGGTAGAGCCCGGATGGCGGCTCTACCAGGGCCGCATCTCAGCGGAACCCCGCCGCCACCGGGTAGTCCTCGGAGTCCAGCCGGCGCACCGTCACCGCGTCCGCGCCGGCCAGCGGGTGTCCGACCACGTGGTGTCCGGACGCGCCGCCGACTGCGACGTTGTTCAGGACCGCGGGCTTGTCGTTGTTCCACAACACCACGCGGAACGACGCGCTGCCGCCCTCGTAGCCGTCGGCCGCGAGCACCAGCTGGGCGACGCCCGGAGGCACGATGAAGGCGTACTCGCCGGGGTGGACGGAGAGCGGTTCGAGCTGCATGGTTTCCTCCGCGAGGATGGCGGCCGAGGCCGCGGGCTTCGGCGCCGGGTCCACGCCCGGCCAGTAGTCGGCCACCGACGAGGTGTCATAGGAGGCGTTCGACGCGTACTGCTTCGCCACGGCACCGGACGGGATCGTCGGGTCGCCGTCGTAGTGCGCGATCCACCAGTGCGGCTGGGCGACGCCGGCGTCCTTGAAGGCCTGGATGCCGGCGCTCCAGCTCGAGGCGTTGGTGTACACGGTCGGGTCCACCCCCGCCGCCCGGCGGCGCACCGCCCACTTCACCCATTCGGCCCAGGTGCCGTTGTCCGGCGGCCCGTCGCCGACGACGCCGTCGTTCGTGCCCGTCGAAGTGGCGATGCGCACCACGCTCTTGCCCGGGAAGCGTTCCGCGATCGCGGCGGCGTCGGGCCAGCGGCCGTCCACGTACCCGGCATACAGGTCGCCGCCGGATGGAAGGTTCGACGGGGTGATCCCGTCGTACATCGTGCGCATCGCAGCTCCCTCCGCCATCCGGCGGGGGTTACCGGAAGGCGAGTCGCCTGTGCCCGCGGCGCGGAGGCGCCATGCACCTCGAAAGGGTCAAAGATTGCCCTCGCGGTGGCGAAACCGGCGCGGGACCGCCGGAATGACGCCTGCTGTGTCGCTGCGATGCGGACGGGTCCACTGCTTGAATGAGCACAGAAGCGGTGACCGTCTCGGTCGTGAGGAGAAGCCGATGTCGACCGACGATCCGCCGAGGCCGGGGTCCAGGCGGGCCCGGCCCGGCTACAGCCGCCGCCTGCGCTGCGGGCTGCTGTCGGCGGAGCTGTGGCTCGAGCGCGGCCGGGTCGCCGCGCGGGTCGGCGGCGACCTCGACGTATTCTCGGCCGGCGACCTCGGGGCCGCGCTCAGCCTGGCGCAACGCGAGGCGCCCGACGCGGCCGTGCTGTTCCTGCTGCACGAGCTCGGCTTCTCGGACAGCTCGGGCCTCGGCGTGTTCGTCGGGGCGTTCAAGCGGGCCCGGGCGGCCGGCGGCGCCGTCGCCCTGGTCGGCGTGCCCGACTACCTGGTCAAGACGCTGCGGATCACCGGGCTCACCGCGTATCTGCCGTCCTTCTCGACCTTCGAAGAGGCCTGGGACTGGATGGAACGCCGGCCGGACCCGGCCGCCTCGCGCAAACGGCTCGAGCCGCGGCACTACTGAGCTCGGCCGCTCACGCCACGGTGCGGTAGTGCGTGGTCAGCCGCCGATCCTCGTCGAGGATGTGGAAGGCGAGTGCCGGCGGCTGGTCGAGATGGACGAAGTCGTTCCCGGAGGTGGGATTCTCCCAGGGCAGCCGCAGCGTGGAGACCACGCCGGGCGCCACCAGCAGCGGGCGGTCGGCGAACATGGTGGCGGCCGCGGTGTGGGCGTGGCCGCAGAGGTAGCCGGCGATGTTCGGGTACTGCTCCCCGAGCGCGGCGAGACGTTCCGCCCCGAACTGCCGCATGACATCCATGAACGGGATGTGCAGCGGCTGCGGCGGGTGGTGGAAGGCGACGAGCACCGGCACGTCCGGCTCGGTGCGGTGCAGCACCGTCTCGAGCCAGTCCAGGGTCTCCGCGTCGAGGTAGCCGTCGTTCTTGCCCGGCACCGAGGAGTCGCAGGCCGCGATGACGCAGCCGTCGAGGCGCAGCACCTGGTTGATCGGCGCCACGTCGGACGAGCCGGCGACCTCGGTCCGCAGGAAGTGGCGGCGGAAGGCGGCGCGCTCGTCGTGGTTGCCGGGGCAGACCAGGGTCGGGTGCCGGCTCTCCAGCAGCTCCCGGGCCGAGTCGTACTCGGCCGGCTCGCCGTGGTCCGCGATGTCACCGGTGACCACGACGGCGTCGAGGTCGTAGGGCAGGTCGTCGAGGTAGTCCAGCACCGCCCGGGCCCGCCGGATGCTGCGCACGCCCTCCGGCGTGTCCTGCCCGACGTGGTCGATGTGGACGTCGCTGACATGCGCGATGACGATGGACAAGATCCAGGACCTTCCCGAGACGTGAAATGACCGCGTGGCCACGCTACCGGCCCGCGCGCGGGCGTGCCGAGGCTTTCCATCGCGCCGGTGACCTGGCCCGCAAATGCCGGTGCGGGTACCCGGACCGGCTTTGTACAATGCCCTTTTCAGCGTCACGGCCGCTGCCTTCCGGGAGGGCGATATGGGCACGATCCTGGTCGCCGGGCTGCTCGCCGGGTTCGGCATCGCGGTGCAGGTCGGCGCGATCACCGTGCTCATCATGAGCCTGTCCGCGAACCATTCGCTGCGTACCGGGTTGGCCGCGGGGATGGGCACGGCCACCGCGGACGGCCTCTACGCGCTGCTCGCGACCACGGCCGGAGCGGGGGTGGCCGCACTGCTGCGGCCGATCGCCGGGCCGATGCGGTGGATCGCGGCGGCCGTGCTCGTGCTGATCGCGGTCCGGGGCGTCACCGTCGCGCTGCGGACGCGCCGCACCGACGCGGCCACGGTCTCAGCGGACGAAACCGAGTCGGCCGGCGAGGCCACGGCGGAACCGGCCCGGCGCCCGCTCGGGGCGTACTTCCAGGTGCTCGGCCTCACCATTCTCAATCCCCTGACGATCATCTACTTCTCGGTGCTGGTGCTCGGCCTGCACAACGGCAGCTCGTGGAGTATCGCCGACGCGGCCGTCTTCGTGCTCGCCACGGTCGCCGCCTCCGCCTGCTGGCAATCGGTGCTCGCGCTGGGCGGCGCGCTGATCGGGCGCGCGCTGACCGGACCGCGCGGACGGCTCGGCTCCGCGCTCGTCGGGAACGCGGTCATCGCCGTGCTCGCCGTGCATCTTCTGGTCGGCTGACCGCTCGCACTGCACTGAATTCATCGAAGCGCTTCGAATCTCGTCGATGCCCGTCGATCAGTATGTTCGTGCCGGTATTCGGTTGACAGGGCTCAGCGCGCGGTGGCAGTTTCGAAGCGCTTCGATCGCTGCGGTCGAGTGCCCGTCGAGAGTGAGGCGCGAGTCTTGGCCCGATCCGAAGAACAGCGCGAGATGTTGCACCTACGCCGGCAGCTGCTCGGGCTGCTGCGTGACGGCGGTTGGTTCGCCACGGCGCTTTTCAGCGTGATCCAGCTGGTGCAGACCGTCCTCCCGGCCCTGACCGCGCTGGCCACTGCCGCCGTCGTCGACAGCGTCGGGCGCACTTCCTCGGGCAGCGTCTCGAGGGTCGTCGCGCCGCTGGCTCTGCTCGCCTCGACGCTGATCGCCGCGCAGGTGCTCATGGCGATCCAGATGCCCACGATGCTGATCGTGCAGAGCCGCATCGACGTCGCCTACCGGGAACGGCTCGCCGGTCTCACTTCGCAGTCCGACACCATCACCGTGCTCGAACAGCCCGCCGTGCAGGACCTGATCGCCACCGCGAACGCCGAACCGAGCACGTGGATCGAGAAGACGCCCGGGCAGGGCGCCACCTCCCAGCTGATGCTGATGGTGCGTTACCTCGGCCTGATCTCCTCCGCGCTGGTGCTCGTCCGCTTCTCCTGGTGGCTGGTGCCGCTGCTGGTCCTCCCGGCGTTCGCCTACCGCGCGCTCGCCCTGCGTCAATGGCTCAACCACTTCCGGATCTGGGCCGCCGGGATCAACCACCACCGGCGCTACCAGTACTGGAGCAAGCTGGCCTTCGCCCCCTCGGAGGGCAAGGAGATCCGCGTGTTCGGCCTCGACGACTGGATCTCGCGCACCGGCCAGACCCACAGCCTCACCCACATGCGGCCGGTCTGGGCGGACGACTACCGGGCCGCGCGGGCCAAATGGCTCCAGTCGGCGCTCCTGTTCGTGCCGCTGCTGATCGCGTTCCTGGCCGTGTGCGTGCAGACCGAACACGGCCGGACCAGCCTCGCCACCGAGACCGTCGTGCTCACGGCCGCGTGGGCGACCTTCCAGGGGATCGGCTACACCTTCGACTCGATCAACGTCCAGGGCGTCGTCCCCGTGATGCGCGCGTACAACAAGCTCGCCGGCGCGCTCACCGACACCCGCCGGGAACCGGCCGACGCGCCGGCCCTGACGAAGACGCCGACGCTCACTTTCGAAAAGGTCGGATTCCGCTACCCGGCCACCGAACGCGACATCCTCAAGAGCCTCGATCTGGAGATCGAGCCCGGCGAGCTGCTCGCGCTGGTCGGGATGAACGGCGCGGGCAAGTCCACCCTGACCAAGCTCCTGGCCGGTCTGTACGAGCCCACCTCCGGCACGATCCGCGCCGACGGCCGCGACATCGCCGAGATCGGATACACCGCCTGGCGCCGCGAGCTCGCGATCGTCTTCCAGGACTTCGTGCGCTACCCGCTCTCCGCGCGCGAGAACGTCGCCCTCGGCGCGCACGTCGATCAGGACCTGCTGGACTCCGCGGCCCGCGAAGCAGGGTTCGACGAAGTGCTAGCCCGGCTTCCGGACGGCTGGGACACCCCGCTGTCGAAGGAGCTGGCCGGCGGCGTGGACCTGTCCGGCGGCCAGTGGCAGCAGGTCGTGCTCACCAGGGCGGTCTACGCGATCAAGCGAGGTGCGAAGATCCTGGTGTTGGACGAGCCGACCGCGCACCTGGACGTGCGCACCGAGTTCGAGGTCTTCGAACGGCTGACCCGGCTCGCCCGCGACGCCACCGTGATCCTCATCTCGCACCGGCTCTCCACCGTGCGCCAGGCCGACCGGATCGTGCTGCTGGAGAACGGGCGCATCGCCGAATCCGGTAGCCACGAGGAGCTGCTAGGCCGCGGCGGCGACTACGCGGCGATGTTCACCATCCAGGCCGAGCGTTTTCAGAGCGGCTACGAAGACCGGGTCGAAGAGGGGGAGCTGCTGTGAAGACGCTCCAGGTCCTGCGCGGCAACGCCGCCCTGTTCCGCGAGATCTTCGGGCTGTGCTGGCGCCGCAGCCGGGTGCTGTTCCTGACCGTCTGCGCCTGCATGACCCTCGACACCTTCGCCATCGCGGCGATCGGCGTGTGCATGCGGGCGATGGTCTCCGGCACGATCCAGTCCCGCGGCACGCTGATCGTCGTCGGCGCCGTCGGCGCTGCTCTCGGCTACGCCGCGTCGATCACCTTCGGCGAGATCGTCTTCAGCCTGCGGATCAACCTGTGCGAGCTCGTCGCGCGCGAGCACTACGACCGGCAGATCCAGATGGCCGCGATGGGCATCGAAGGGGTCGAGCACCTCGAGAACACCGAATACCTGGACAAGCTCACCGCGCTCTACGACCAGACCTGGGCGATCGGGCAGTCCGCCTGGAACGCGCTTGAAGCCGTCGCCCTCGTGGTGCGGCTTTTCCTCGTGCTGGGCCTGCTCGGCAGCATCAGCCCGGTACTGCTGGTCATCCTCGTCGCCGGCGTGATCCCGCTCTACTTCGAGCAGCGCGCCCGCAGCGTGATCCAAGCCGCCGAGAGCGCACGCTCACAGGACAAGCGGTTGCAACGTCGTCTGTTCGAGATCCTGACCGGCGGCGCGACCGGGAAAGAGGTGCGGGTCGCCGGAACCAGCGAGCACCTCGTCCGGCTGCAACGGGAGGCCGCCGAGCGCAGCGA
Source organism: Actinospica robiniae DSM 44927 (assembly GCF_000504285.1). Lineage (NCBI taxonomy): Bacteria > Bacillati > Actinomycetota > Actinomycetes > Catenulisporales > Actinospicaceae > Actinospica > Actinospica robiniae. The sequence continues at coordinate 8,727,639 of NZ_KI632511.1, forward strand.
GGGGATCTGGCGCCGCGCCAACCTCAATGCGGGGCTGCTCAACGCGCTCGGCTGGAGCGTCTTCGCGGCCAGCTTCGTGGCCGGACTCGCCGTCGTGGTCGTCTCCGCCGCGAACAACCCGACCCACCTCGGCGACATCGTGCTGACCATCACCGTCGGCACCCAGCTGCGCTCGCTGGTGCAGAACGCCGTGCGGGCGTCCTCGAACACCGGCGGGTCAGGGCGCGTACTCGACCCGTACCGCTGGCTGCGCGCCTACGAGGCCGAGCACACCAGCGCGGCGACCGGCGTCGCGCCCGCCCGGCTGACCCAGGGCATCACCTTCGAGGACGTCGGTTTCAGCTACGCCAACAGCGACCGGCTCGCCCTCGACGGCATGTCCGTCACCTTGCCGGCGGGCAGCGTCGTCGCGGTCGTGGGCGAATACGGCTCGGGCAAGACCACGATCGTCAAGCTGCTGGAGAAGATGTACCGCCCGACCTCCGGGCGCATACTCATCGACGGCGTCGACCTCGCCGACATCGAGACCAGGTCGTGGCGAGGCGCGACAGCCGCCGCGTTCCAGGACTTCGGCCGCTACCACAGCACCTTCGCCCAGGGCATCGGCCTCGGCGACCTCGAGCACCCCGAACGGTTGCCCGCCGCCATCGCCCACGCCGATGCGCAGGCGCTGGTCGACCGGCTCCCCGACGGCGTCGAGACCCAGCTCGGGCGAGCCTTCGGCGGCGTGGACCTGTCCGAGGGCCAGTGGCAGAAGCTCGCGCTCGCCCGCGCCTCGATGCGGCCGGTTCCGTTGCTGTTCGTGCTCGACGAGCCCACCGCGTCCTTGGACGCTCCGAGCGAGCACGCCATCTTCGAACGCTACATGGAACGCGCCCGCTCGATCGCTCCCGGAGGGATCACCGTCATCGTCTCCCACCGCTTCTCCACGGTCGCCGGCGCAGATCTGATACTCGTGCTCGACAAGGGCCGCCTCGTCGAGGTCGGCTCCCATGAGGAACTGCTTGCCGAATCGGCCACGTACTCCGAGCTTTTCTCCCTCCAGCAGACGGCATATACATCATAGAATGTGCACTTTATGAACGTGGTACCCGCAGGTCTGCTGGCCTTCGGCCGCTGGCAGCGCGAAGGCGAGCGCGGACGCGCCTGGATCAGCGCGCTGCCGGACACGGTGAACGAGCTGCTCGGCCGCTGGGAGTTGGAACCCGACGGCGTGGCCGGCAACGGCTACAACGGCCTCGCCCTTCCGGTGCTGCGAAAGGCCGAGCCGGGTCGGCCGCAGCGGGAGCGGTGCGTACTCAAGGTCTCCTGGCCGGAGGAGTCCGCGGCCGGCCACGAGGCGCTCGCGCTCGCCATCTGGGACGGGCACGGCGCCGTCAGGCTGCTCGCGACCTCGCCCACCGAAGGCGCGCTGCTGTTGGAGCGCGCCGAGAGCGGCAAGCCTCTGAGCAGCGGGCCGCTCGAAAAAGCAGTTCCCGCGGCCGGGCGCCTCCTGCGTCGGCTCGCCGTCCCCGCGCCCAACGGGCCGCGGCAGCTCGCCGAGGTCGCGGCAGAGATTCGCGACAACGTCCGCACCCGCTGGGAAGCGCTCGGTCGCCCCCTCGCCGAGCAGCAAATCAGCCAGGCATGTGAGCTTGCCGACGGCCTGAGCCGCCGCACCGGCACCCTGCTGGTGAACCACGACCTGCACTACGACAACGTCCTCGCTGCCGAACGCGAGCCGTGGCTGGCGATCGACCCGAAGGTCTACATCGGCGACCCGGAGTACCAGGCGGCGCAACTGCTCTGGGCGCGCCTCGACGAGATGGACGGCCCCCGCGAGCTCAAGGCCCACTCCGGCGCGCTGGTCGACGCCGCCGAACTCGACCCAGAGCTCACCCGCGCCTGGATCGTCGTACGCTGCGTCGACTACCGACTCTGGGGCCTGGCCGCCGGATTCACCGAAGACCCACAACGCTGCGCAACCCTGATCGAGACCTTCGCCCCCACGTTCTAGCGTGATCCGGATCCTCCGGTCGCGCAGGCGATGCGTGCAGCGCGTCTTAGCCTGCGTGGGAGGATTCGGCTGTGGACATAGTGCGTGCGGCGCGGCTGGAGGACGGGGCGTGCCGGCACATGCTGGCCTGGCGCGCGGGCCCGGGATGGCGGATGGTCAGCTCGTCAGTCCTCGGCGGCGGCCTCGGCGAGCGCGAATGGGTGCTCAACGCGCAGGTCCGAGCCGGCTACGACCGGATGGATCCGGAAGCACATCTCCGAGAACTGGCATCCGGGCTGGACCTGAGAGGACCGGGCGTCGGCCTGATGACGGCCGCCTCGGTCGACGCGTTCGTCCACGCCGCCGACGACGAGGTCGAAGCGGTCGTGACGGCCGGCCTCGGCGTGCCGACCTGGGCCGCGGCCCCCGACCACGTGCCCGCGCCGTACCGCCCGGGCACGATCAACATCATCGCCGCCGTCCCTGCGGCGCTCACCGACGCGGCCCTGATCAACTGCATCGGCACCGCGACCGAGGCGAAGGTCCAAGCCCTACTCGACGCAGGCTACGACTGCTCCGGCACCCCCTCCGACGCCGTGTGCATCGCCGCCCGCACGGCCGCAGCGGCGGCCGGAGCGCACCCCGAACCCTTCGGCGGACCCCGTTCGCGTTGGGGCGCACGACTGGCACGCGCGGTATACACGGCCGTATACCAATCCGCATCAGAGGACGCGGCTCGCCGCGCGCACGGCGAGCCCGCCGTTCACGCGGAGACCCTCCAAGCCTGCACGGCGCCGCCGCTCGAGACCGTGCGGATCAGTTAGATAGCAATCTATTGATTGCCTCTCTGCAGGTCGGCGGGAGGATCAAAGTCAAAGGCGCCGCCGGCGGGCCCTCCGCCGAGGGGTGGGCGTTGTCGGGCTGGGGTGTCGTGGGTGGTCGGGTTGGTGGGGGTGGGGTTCGGCGGGGGGTTCTCGGCGTCGGGCACCCGGGGGCTATCAGCGTTGTGGCGGGGGTGCAACCGGCGGTGGTCTGGGTGGGCTGTCGCAGGATTTCGTTCTCGCCGGTTGCGCCCCCGCCACAACGCTGATCGTGCTGCGCATGCCCGACGCCGAGAACCCCCCGCCTCAGGGCAGGATCCTGCGCTCGCGCCCGGGCGGGTGCTCGTCTCGGATACCGCGAGCCGGACGGCAATCTCTTAGCGCAATCTCAGACTATTTGCCCAGATTCGCATCCTTTGTCACGGCAGACCCATATACTTGAAGTACGGGGACGGATACGAAGAGCAATGGGGGCGGGATGTGACCAAGGGGATCAAGAACACAGCGGCCGGAGATCCGGCGGCGCCGAGTGAGACTGAGATCGATTCGCAGATCGACACTGCCGCGTGGCAGGTACTCCAGCGAGCGCGGGCCGCAGATACGGGTGACCGTGGAGCCGGCGAGGAGGTGCTGCGGGACGCGGCGCGGATCGCCCGAAGCGTGCAGGCGTACCAGGGTCTGCTGCTGATGATGCTCGCCCAGGCCCAACGCCTCGGCGCGGTGCCCGGCGGCCTCGACACGTGGATCGCGACGCACCTCGACGTCACCGGCGGCACCGCCATCGGGATCATGAAGCAGGCCAAAGCGCTCGGCACGGATCCGCAGCTGACCGCGCCGCTGGCCTCCGGCAAGCTCGGTGCGGCCACGATCAGTGCCCTGACCCGCACCGCCCACGCCGTACGTCACGAAGATGAGCAGACCCGGGCCAAGGCGATGGCCGAGACCCTCGAAGTCGCCTCCCGCAACGGTGCGGACCGGGCGAAGCGGCACGTGCAGGTGCTCGAGGAGACGATCAATCCGGGCCGAGCCGGGCAGCACCTGGCGAAGGCGCGCGAACGCAGTTTTCTCAAGGTCAGCTCGACCGAGTCCGGGATGTGCCGCATCGAAGGCCTCCTCGACCCCGAACGCGCCACGATCTTCCGCGCCGTGATCGACCAGACCGTCTCCGCATTCCTCCGCGCCCGCCAATACGACCACACCGAGCTCGTGCCCGAAGACGTGCGCACCACCGAGCAACTCCAGGCCGAAGCTCTCGTCCGGATGGCACAGAATTTCGCGGCCACCGACGCCGCCGCCCGCGAAATCGCGTTCACCCTGCCCACCCTCTACACCGCGCCCCTCGACCCGCAGCAGGATGCGGGCCTGGCCGAGTCCGTCTACGGGGACATGATCCCCCGCACGATCCTTCCCCCTCCCGGCGCGCCCGGCGCCCACCTCCTCCACTACGGCGAGGACGGCCAGCCCGTCCTCCTCGATCAGGCGATCATCGATCAGAATCCTGCAGCACGTCTGGCCAGCGCCTCGCAACGCACCGCGCTCGCTTGGCGCGACCGCGGCTGCACCTTCCTCGGCTGCCGCCGCCCGCCGACGTTCGCCCTCCACGCCCACCACAAAATTCCGCACAGCCACCACGGACCGACCGTCCTCGACAACCTCACACTCCTGTGCTCCCCCCACCACGTCCTCACCCACCACGACCAGCGCTAAGCCACCCGCCGCGGCCGCCGTAGAATCCGTGCCACTCCACCACGCGCCTACCCGAACACGGACAGGGACGAGGCAGCGGACACCGGACCGCCGAATGCCACCCGCCGGGGCGCGAGCGCAGGATCCTGCCCTGAGGCGGGGGGTTCTCGGCGTCGGGCATGCGCAGCACGATCAGCGTTGTGGCGGGGGCGCAACCGGCGAGAACGAAATCCTGCGACAGCCCACCCCACACCACCGCCGGTTGCACCCCCGCCACAACGCTGATAGCCCCCGGGTGACCGACGCCGAGAACCCCCCGCCGAACCCCACCCCCACCAACCCGACCACCCACGACACCCCAACCCGACAACGCCCACCCCTCGGCGGAGGGCCCGCCAGCGGCGCCTTTGACTTTGATCTTCCCATCCACCCCATCCATCCACCCCATCCATCCATCACCCAGCCGCCACCCCACCCCAACTCGCCGCAACCGACCCCGCAGCCGCCGAACAGATCACAACCGAACAGATCACCAACTAGCGTCAGGCGAGGTCTCCGGCAAAAGTGGTCTCCGGCAAAAGTGATCTCCGGTGGAAGGATCGTCAGATGCGAGCGCGACCGATCTCACCGGACCTACTTGTCGAACACATCGCCGAGGCCGTCGACAGCCTGTCGCGGCCTCCGGGGACGCGGTTGGCGGTGGGGATCGACGGAGCCGGCCCGACCGGCACCGACGTCCTCGCCGAGCGGCTGGTGGAGGCATTGCGGCTGCGCGGCCGGCAGGCGGTGCACGTAGCCGCCCGCGACTACCTGCGCCCGGCCTCGCTGCGGTTCGAGCTCGGGCGCCACGATCCAGACGTGTTCTATACCGAGTGGCTCGACCTCAAGGCGCTCGACCGGGAGGTCTTGGCGCCGATCGGCCCGGACGGTAACGGCATGGTGCTGCCGCGGCTCTGGGACGCCGCGGCCGACCGGGCTTATCGCGCGCAGTACGTGCAGCTCGGTCCCGGCGGCGTTGTCCTGGTGGAGGGCTCGTTGTTGTTCGGGGTCGGCCTGGCCTTCGATCTGACGGTTCATCTATCCATGTCAGCCGCCGCGCTCGCGCGTCGCACCGCCGATGAGGACGCGTGGACGCTGCCGGCTTACCAGCGCTACGAGGAGGAACAGCAGCCGGTGGAGACGTCCGACATCGCGGTGCGCTGCGACGATCCGCGCCACCCGGCGATCGTCACGCGCGACGAGTGAGCCCGCAGTCGGGCCTAAGACCGGCGACGAGGCTTGCCGCGCTTCGGCGCCGCGGCCTTCTTGCGCGCCTCGCCGGACGGCCTTGCCGAACCTGATGCCTTAGACGTTCCCTTAGACGTTCCCTTAGACGTGGATTTAGAGGTGCCCTTGGCCGCACCCGCCCCCGCCGCCGCGTCCTGCTGCCGCCCGCCGCCGCGGGAGCTGTTCACCGTGCGTCCCCGTACGATCCCGATGAACTCCTCCACCAGGTCGGTCGTCTGCTCCTCCAGCCAGGACAGCGCGACCCGCGACTCCGGCGCGTCCGTCAGCGGCCGGTACGTCAGGTCTTTGCGGTGGTGCAGACGGGCCAGCGACTGCGGCACGACCAGCAGGCCCACCCCCGCCGCCACCAGCTCGATCGCGTCGGCCGTGGTCTGCGGACGCTCGAGCGCGGGCCGGCCCGGGAACTCCGCCTCGGTCCAGTCAAGGCTGTCGTCGAGCGGGTGGAGCACGAGATAGTCGGCGAGGTCGGCGAGGCTCGCCTCGTCCACGGCCGCCACCTCGTGGTCCTTGGGCACGACCACCACCGCGGTCTCCGCGTACAGCGGGATCGCGCTCAGGCCGGCCCGGTCGATCGGCAGCCGCAGCAGCGCCGCGTCCGCGCCGCCCTCGCGCAGCGTCGGCGCGGCCTCGGCCACCGGGAGCGGAACGAGGTCGAGGGGCACGTCCGGCACCCGCTCCGCCCAGATCCGGACCCACTTGCCGGGGGTCACGCCCGGGACGTACCCGAGTCGGAATGAACCGGTCTGCTCCGTGCCTGTCACCCGGTCAGGGTACCGGCCCTGGTCGGAGCCGCCGCGCGCGGTCGCTACTGTTGGACCTATGAGTCCGCACAAGACCACCCAGACGATGAAGCCCGCGACGGCCGCGAAGAAGCTGGGCATCCACCTCCAGGCCGCCCCCGCCGAGTTCCAAGAGGGTGTCGTCTCGCGCGACGAGCTCAACGCGCTGCAGGCGGACCCGCCGCAGTGGCTGCGCGACCTGCGCCGGGACGGCCCGCACCCGCGCGAGGTGTCCGCCGCCAGGCTCGGCGTCTCCATCGCCGGGCTCGCCCGCGGCGGGGTCACCGAGCCGCTGACCACCGAGCAGATCGAGCAGCTCAAGGCGGAGGAGCCGGAGTGGCTGGCGCACGAGCGCTCCACCCAGGCTGAGTTCCGCCGCGAGACCGTCCGGATCAAGGAGAAGCACCGTGCCGACGCGGCGAAGGCGAGTGAGCGGGCCCAGGGCGCTGGACCTGCCCGGCCGCGCCGTTCCCCGCGGTGATCAGCTGAGATGACGGCCGGGCCGAGGCGGTGAAGGTGAGTGAGCGGGCCCAGGGCCCAGGGTGCCGGGCCTGCCCGGCCGCGCCGTTCCCCGCGGTGATCAGCTGAGATAACGGCCGGCTGAGGCGGCGAAGGTGAGTGAGCGGGCCCAGGGCCCAGGGCGCCGGGCCTGCCCGGCCGCGCCGTTCCCCGCGGTGATCAGCTGAAATAACCTCGAAGCCGGCCGGGTCGGTCATTTACCATGAGCGCGAACGCAGTGTTCTGGCGACTGATCGAGAGGTGCGCGCGGTGACGATTCCGGAGAAGCCGTCCGTCAACGGCTTGGACGACAAGTGGGCACGTAGTTGGGCCGACGCTGGCGTCTACCGGTTCGTACCCGCCGCCGTACGCGAGCAGGTCTACTCGATCGACACGCCGCCGCCGACCGCGTCCGGCTCCCTGCACGTCGGGCACGTGTTCTCCTACACCCAGACGGACATCCTCGCGCGCTATCAGCGGATGCGCGGCAAGCACGTGTTCTACCCGATGGGCTGGGATGACAACGGCTTGCCGACGGAGCGGCGGGTGCAGAACTACTACGGCGTGCGGTGCGAGCCGTCGCTGCCGTACGACCCGGACTTCGTCGCGCCCGAGCTGGTGGGCAAGAAGGGCCGGCAGCAGCCGCTCCCGCTCGCGCGCCGCAACTTCGTCGAGCTCTGCGAGGTGCTGACGACCGAGGACGAGAAGGTGTTCGAGCACCTGTGGCGTCGCCTCGGTCTGTCCGTGGACTGGTCGATGACGTACACGACCATCGGGGCGAAGGCGCAGAAGGTCTCGCAGACGGCTTTCCTGCGGCTGCTCAGTCGCGGCGAGGCGTATCAGTCCGAGGCCCCGACGATGTGGGACGTGGACTTCGGCACGGCGGTGTCGAACGCGGAGATGGTGGACAAGGACCAGCAGTCCGCCTACCACCGGCTGCGCTTCACCGTCGACGGCGCGCCCGTGCAGATCGAGACCACCCGGCCGGAGCTGCTGGCCGCCTGCGTGGCACTGGTCGCGCACCCGGATGACGCCCGCTACCAGGCGTTGTTCGGCAAGGAGGCGGTCACGCCGCTGTTCGGCGTGCGCGTCCCGGTGCTGGCGCACCCGCTCGCCCAGGTGGACAAGGGCTCGGGCATCGCGATGGTCTGCACCTTCGGCGACCAGACCGATGTGGTCTGGTGGCGCGAGCTCGGCCTGGCCACGCGCACGATCATCGGCCGGGACGGACGCCTGCTGCAGCTGGACTTCAGCGAGATCCCTTGCCAGGAACCGGAGAAGGCCGCCAGCGCCTACGCCGGTCTGGTGGGGCTGAGCGCGACGCAGGCGCGCAAGGCCGTCGTGGCCCTGCTGGAGCAGGCCGGGGCGATCGAGGGCGCGCCGCGGCCGATCGTGCACCCGGTCAAGTTCTACGAAAAGGGCGACCGGCCGCTGGAGATCGTGAGCTCGCGGCAGTGGTTCGTGCGGACGGTGCGGGACAAGGAAGCGCTACTGGCCCGCGGTGGGCGGATCACCTGGCACCCGGCGCACATGAAGGCCCGGTACGACGACTGGGTGCGCAACCTCAACGCGGACTGGCTGATCAGCCGGCAGCGGTACTTCGGCGTGCCGTTCCCGCTGTGGTACCCGCTCGGTGCCGACGGCGAGCCCGACTACGCACACCCGCTCGTGCCCGACGAGGCCGAGCTCCCGGTGGATCCGCAGAGCGCGGTCCCGGCCGGCTACACCGAGGAGCAGCGCGGCACGCCCGGCGGCTTCGTCGGCGAACCGGACGTCATGGACACCTGGGCGACCTCCTCGCTCACCCCGCAGCTGGCTTGCGGGTGGCTGGACGACCCGGAGCTGTACGCGGTCACCTACCCGATGGACCATCGTCCGCAGGCCCACGACATCATCCGCACCTGGCTTTTCTACACGGTCGTGCGCTCGCATCTGGAGGCCGACGCCACCCCGTGGCGCCACGCCGCGATCTCCGGCTTCATCCTGGATCCGGACCGGAAGAAGATGTCGAAGTCGCAGGACAACGTGATCACGCCGGCGCACCTGATCGACGAGTACGGCCCGGACGGCGTGCGCTACTGGGCCGCGCTCGGGCGTTCCGGCACGGACATGACGTTCGAGCCGCAGCAGATGAAGGTGGGTCGCAGGCTCGCGACCAAGATGCTCAACGCGGCGAAGTTCGTCTACTCCTTCGGCGAGCCGTCTGCGGACGCGCAGGTCACCGACCCGCTCGATCAGGCGCTGCTGCGGACGTACGCCGAGACCGTAGCCGAGGCGACCAAGGCTCTGGATGCCTTCGATTACACGTCCGCGCTGGTGACGGCCGAGCGGTTCTTCTGGACGTTCTGCGACGACTACGTCGAGCTGGTGAAGGACCGTGCCTATGCGGGCTCGGATTCTGCCCGGCTGACGCTGCGCCACGCGCTCAACGGCGTGGTCCAGCTGCTCGCGCCGTTCATCCCGTTCACCACCGAAGAGGTCTGGTCCTGGACGCACGAGGGCTCGGTGCATCTGACGCGGTGGCCGGAGCCCGACGTGGCCGACGACGCGGCCGAAGCAGCAGCGCCGCTCGGGCTGCTGAGCCTCGCCTCGGAGGTGATCGGCGCGATCCGCCGGGCCAAGACGGCGGAGAAGCTCTCGATGCGCGCCGATGTCAGCACGGTGATCATCACCGCCGACGAGGTGCGGATCGAGGCGATCCGCACCTTCGAGCGCGACGTGCGGGCAGCCGGCCACATCGGCGAGATCGCGTATGAGGCCGGGGGAGAGCTCGACGTCAAGCTCGTGTCGGCACTGTAGCGAGCCGGGGCCTTCTCACTCCTCGAGTGCGAAGGACTCAGCCTGCAGCCGGTACATCTCGGCGTAGTGGCCGGCGGCCTGCATCAGCTGCGCGTGCGTCCCCTCCTCGATGATCCGGCCGTGGTCGAGCACGATGATCCGGTCGGCGTGGCGGACGCTGTTCATCCGATGGGTGATCAGGATGACGGTGCGGCCCTCGGCCAGGGTCATCACCGTCTCGAACGCCTTCTGCTCCGCCTTCGGGTCCAGGCTGGCGGTGGGCTCGTCGAGCAGGAGGACGGGCGCGTCCCGGAGGAAGCTGCGGGCCAGCGCGATCTTCTGCCACTGGCCGCCGCTCAGGTTCACCCCGCCGAAGAACTCGCTGGCGATCAGCGTGTCCAGGCCCTGCTTGAGCTCCTCGATCACGGTGTCGGCCCCGCCGCGCTGGGCTGCGACCAGCACCGCCTCGTCGTCGTGTTCGACGTCGGGGCGGCCGACGGCGATGTTCCACCGCGCCGTGAACGGCCAACGCTCGAAGCTCTGCGGCAGCAGGCCCACGTGTGTGGCGGCGGCCGGGCGGTTGAGCTCCGTGAGCGGCACGCCGTCCCACAGCAGCTGACCCTCGGTGGGCAGGTACAGGCCGGTGATCAGTTTGGCCAGCGTGGTCTTGCCCGAACCGTTCTCGCCGACGAAGGCGATCACCTCACCGGCCTGGATCTTCAGGTCGAGGTCGCTGATCGCGGCCGTTTCCTTGTTCGGGTAACGGAACGTCAGGCCGCGTGCCTCGATCACCTCCGGCGGACCCTGCGGAGCCGGTGTGTCGTCGGGGATGCGCGCGTGTTCCGCCTGCTCGATCGCGTCGGCGAGGTCGATCAGATAGAGGCCGTACTCCACCGTCGAATTCAGCGCCGAGATCATGCCCGCGAGTTCTCCGGTGCCCTTGCCGATGGCGAATACCGCCGTGCCCGCGGTGGCCAGCGGGATCTGGCCGTGCCAGGCCAGGTAGCCGAGCACGATGTAGGTCAGTGCCGTGGTCGTCCCGGCGATGGTCCGGGAGACCAGCGAGGCCTTCGCCGCGTAGCGGGCGAGCCGTGCCTGCTCGGCCTCGTTGTGCTCGGAGAGCCGGTCGTGGTGCGCGAGCAGCAGTTTGCCCACACCGTGCAGCCGCACCTCCTCGGCCGGCTCCTGATCGACCATCAGCTGGGTGAGCCGGGTCTGCTGCCGCACCTTGGCCAGCCACTTGAGCCGGGAGGCGTTGCGGCGCCGGGTGATCACCAGCGTGGCCACGCCGTCCGGGATGACGGCCAGGATCAGCAGCGGCACCAACTCCCATTTCAGTGCTGCCAGTACGCCCGCGGCGGCGGCGATACCGGCCGCCGCGGTGATCAGCGCCGAGATCTGTTCGAGCATGTACTCGGCCCATCCCGCGCCGAATTGTGCGGCGGCGATGAGGTCTTTGAATTCGGGCTGCTGGAAGCGAAGCAGCTCGACCCGCACCGCGCGCTCAAGCAGCTCCCGGTAGGCGAGCCGGGCCACCTTCGGGCGCAGTGCGCCGCTCGCGGCCCGTCCGGCCACGCCCAGCAGCGCGGCGCACATCGCTGCCGCGCCGACCACCAGCAGCGAGGGGATGGCCGCACGCACCCGGCCGGGGGTCGGGCCCTCTGCCAGCAGCGAGACCAGCACCCGTTGGGTGGCCAGCAGGCCGAACGCGGTGAAGACGCCGTTGGCGATCTGGCAGGCCAACAGCGTCACCACCGCCCGGGCGTCCGTGCGCCAGGACAGCCGCAGACACAGCCCCATCACCTCGGGCAGCCGGCGGCTGAGCGTGCGCAGGGACATGTTCACGAATTCTTCGTCGTGCCGGTTCCATCCGGCCGACCACTTGTAGCCGGTGCCGAAGAGCGGATCCGCGTGCTCCGCCCCCGGTTCGGCCTCGTCCACGATGTCGGCGGGCTCGGGTTCCTCTCCGATGCCCTCGGCAGCCCCCAAGGCGGCCGTCATCCCCCGCGCTCCTCACGGTCCATGCCGGGCTCTTACCCGGAGTCTCGGCATAATCAAGCGGGTGACCACTGACGCTGAGATCCTCGAGCAACAACGCGCCCTCCAACGCGAGGCGGATTCCGCCGTAGCCGAACTGGGCCTTGACACGGCCCTGGCGGCCTTCGGCGACGCCGTGCGCACCGGCAGTTCGGCGCTCGGACTGATGGTCCGCCCGGACATCGACATCACCGTGTGCTGCCATGCCCTGGACGCCGCGATCATCGGAGACGTGATCGACCTCGGCGGGCGGCTGGCCCGGCACGACCACGTCCGCCGCGTGCTCTTCCGCGACGACACCGGCTCCTGGAACGGGGAGCCGGAGCAGTATCCGGACGGCGTCTACCTCGGCCTGGGCTTCCGCGCCGGCGCCACCGGCCGGGAGTGGAACGCGGACATCTGGTTCGTCGACGAGCCGGACCGGCAGCCGGATCTCGCGCATCTGCGCACCCTGCCGTCCCGGCTCACCGACGAGGCCCGGGTGACGATCCTGCGGATCAAGCACGCGCGCTCGGCGAGCGGCGCGACGATCTACGAGGCCGTACTCGACGCCGGCGTGGGCTCGCCGGAGGAATTCGACGCCTGGCTCGCGGCCGCCGGCTCCCGCTGAGCGCCGGGCAGCCACAGCGAGAGCAGCACGGCGACGAGGGAGAAGCCGGCGGACCACCAGAACGCCAGCTGGAACGCGTGGTCCGGGGCGGCCGGATGCGCAGCGATGGCGCCTTCCAGGATCACCGCGAGCACGGCGGTGCCGAACGAGCCGCCGATCTGCTGCGTGGTCCTGGTCAGCACGCTGGAGTGCGGGATTTCCTGCTTGTCCAGGCCTATGTAGGCGGCGACCATCACCGGCATGGTCACCGCGCCGAGCCCGAACCCGCGCAGCACCAGCCACCCGGCCAGCTGCCACGCGCTGGTGTGCGGCCCGGCGAGTGCGAACGGGACGGTCGCGGCGGCGACCACGGCGAAGCCGGCCGCCGCGATCACGCGCGAGCCGAAGCGGTCGATGTTGCCGCCGACGACGATCCGGGAGCCGATGGCGCCTACGCCCTGCGGCACCAGCATGACGCCGGCGGCGAGGGCGCTGCTGCCGCGGATCTGCTGGTAGTACAAGGGCAGCAGCAGCATCGCGCCGTAGAGGGAGAAGCCGGAGAAGAAGAGCACTGAGCTGGCGGAGGCGACCGGCCGCCGGGCCAGCAGCCGGATTTCGACCAGCGGGCGGCGGGTGCGCAGTGCGTAGACGGTGAAGGCGATGAGCAGTGCGGCGCCGATGATCAGCGGGATGACGACGTTCGGGTGGGCGAACCCGCCCGCGGTGCCCGCGTTGGCCAGGCCCAGCAGGACCACCGAGGTGCCCGGCGCGATCAGCAGGAGTCCGGGCAGGTCGAGCTTCGGCCGGCCGGCCGCGGCGTCGGCGCCTCGGCGGACGGGCGATTCGGGGTTCAGGTGGCGCCAGGCGAGCACGATGCCCAGGACGCAGAACGGCACGTTCACCCAGAACATGAACCGCCAGTCCAGGTGGGTCAGGATGGCGCCGCCGACGACCGGGCCGAGGATCGGGCCGAGCAGCGCGGGCAGCGCGACGTAGGTGACCAGGCGCCCGAGCGACTTGCCGCCCGCGGCCTGGAAGATCAGCGTGGTCATCACCGGCAGCATCAGCCCGCCGCCCAGGCCCTGCACGACCCGCCAGCCGATCAGCGCGCCGATGTTCCAGGCGAGGCTGGCGCCGACCGAACCGACCAGGAAGACGGCCAGGGAGAAGATCCACAGCCGTTTCCCGCCGAACCGCTGCAGCCCCCAGGTGCTGAGCGGTACGGCGATGCCGAGCGCCAGCAGGTAGCCGGTGGTGACCCACTGGACCGTGGCGACCGAGGTGTCCAGCTTCGCGGCCAGCGTGTGCAGGGCGACGCTCACGATCGTGGTGTCGAAGATGACGGCCATGGCCCCGACGATGAGGATCAGCGCGGTTCTGACCAACGCGGGGTCGAGCTTCTCGGGTGCGGCCTTCGCCGGTGTCCGGGCCATGCCCAGCCTCCTGGATAAGAGATGACTACCTCTCTTAGGAGGCTAGGACACTCTGCTAAGGAATGCAAACCTCTCTTATCCGCGCGGCCGGTATCCTGGCGGCATGGCCCAAGCGGAGCAGACGCGATCCCCGGCCCGGCAGCGGCGGCGCGGGGAGGAGCTGGAGGCGGCCCTGCTCGAGTCCGCCTGGCAGGAGCTGGCCGAGGCGGGCTTCGCCAAGATGACGATGGAGTCGGTCGCGGCGCGGGCGAAGACGGGCGTGGCCGTGCTCTACCGGCGCTGGCCCAACAAGAGCGATCTGGTGCTGGCCGCCATCCGGCACTACGGCGCGACCCACCCCATCGAGGTCCCGGACACCGGCAACCTGCGCGACGACCTGATCGCGCTGCTCGAGGGCACCGGCGCGGTCCGGGTCGGCTTCGTCGCGGCCGTCACCGCCGCGTTCTCCGGCCTGCTCTCGGATACCGGCCTGACCCCGGCCGAAGTGCGCGAGAAGATCATGGCCGACCGCCCGATCTACTCCCGACGGATCTTCGACCGGGCGCACGAGCGCGGCGAGATCGACCTCGCGACCATTCCCCCGGCGGTCCTCAGCATGCCGTTCGACCTGATGCGCCACGACATGCTGATGACCTACCGGCAGATTCCGCGCGAACGGGTGCTCGCGATCGTCGACGACCTGTTCATGCCTCTGGTCGGGCGCGCATCATCTGCCTGAGCTGCTTCTCCGTCTCGGCCAGCTCGGCCGCGGCCTCGGGCGCGGAGATCTCGACCGCCTCGCGCAGCTCGTCTCGCGTCTCGCGCATCAGCTTCAGGGCGAGGCCGCGCCGGTTCTGCCCGAGGTAGAGCCAAGCGGCCGCGCGCCGGCAGCGCGCGAGCGGCCCGGTCACGCCTAGCTCGCGCCACAGTTCGACGGCCTTCTCATAAGCCGCGATCGCGGCCACCGGGTTTCCGCTTGCGGAGAGCGACTCCGCGGCGGACCAGGAGACCTGCGCATAGGCGACCCTGCTCTCCGGGTGCTCCTCGATCAGCCGAGCCGCGATCACCAGCTGCTCGGCCGCGGCCTTGTGCTGCCGCAGCGCCCGCAGCGATTCGCTGTAGGCCTTGCGCGTCATGGCCGCCGTGTACGGCTGGTACGCGATATCCACCCGCGGCATCGCCTCACCGAACAATGCCGCGGCCTCGCCGTGCCGGCCCTGTTCGTGGTAGGCGCGGGCGGCGGTGAAGATCAGCCGCAACTCATCGGGCTCTGATATGCCTTGCCAGCGCGCCGCGGCCCGCAGCGCCGCGTCGATGAGGTCCGGCTCGCGTCCCGGCTGCCGCGAGATCGCCTCCACCAGCAGCGAGCCCAGGCGCGCCACCGCCTCCGGCTCCAACGCCGAACCGCCGAGCTCGACGGCCTGACGCGCGTACGACTCCGCCCGCGCCGCGTCGTGCTCCAGGTGATCGCGAGCGAGATCCTCGGCAGCCTCGGCTTCGGCCCGATCGCCGGTGCGTGCCGAAGCCGCGGCGGTCCGCGGCGCGACCGGCTTCCGCGTCACGCGCTCGGGCAGTTTCGCCGAGAAGCCCAGCGGTAGCCAGTCGCCCGTCGGCTGCGCGCCGAGCCGTCGGGCGGTCAGGTCACTGATATAGGTGCTTCCGTTGCGTGCGTCGCTCCGCGCGCAGGACCGATCGACCTCGGCGGTCAGCGAATCGAGCGCGCCCGCCACGGTCACAGTGCCGATCTGAAGGTCACTCAGGCCGAGCGTCGCGAGCTGGCGTAACAACACCAGAACGCTGGTGGCGTGGTGCCGCCGTCCGCGCGACTTCACGGGACGGTCCAGGAGCCAGTCCTTGTGCTCGGTCAGGATCTCCAGGCCGCGGGCCTCGTTCCCGGTCAGCGCGCAGAACTCGATGTGGTACGCGACCGACGCGCGCAGTCCGGCCCTGCCGCGGGCCAGCTGATATCCGCGCAGGTGCGCGCTGCGGGCCTCGTCCAGGCGGCCGAGGCGGACGAGCGGCATCAGCGCTTTCGCCAAGACCCGGGCCGGCTCCTCCCGGCACCGGAGCCGGCCGGCCAACAGCGGCTCCCAATCCCGGCAGGCCGCCTCGTCGTCGCCGAGATCCACCTGCAGATCGCCCCAGGCGTTGCGCTCGCAGGCCTCGCAGTTGGCCATCTCGTCGCGCGGTGCCGCGATGGACGCGTCCATGAACGCGCGCGCGGCGGCGTGCTCGCCCTCCAGCACGGCCAGGCTCGAGCGCAGCGACAGGACCGGGCGGAGGCTGTAACCGCGCTGCCGGTAGCGCGACTCGAACTCGTCCAGCCACTTGTGCGCACTCGCGCGCGGCACGGAGGTCTTGGAGACCAGCGCGCCGGTCAGCCACTTCAACTGCCAGTGGATGCTGTGCGTGTGCGCGCCGAGCTCGGCCGGGAACTCGTCGTAGATCTTCAGCAGGCGCGCGAACACGACCGGCTGCCGGTTGGGCCCGCCGCCGAACGAGTAGCTGTCGCTCAGTTCCAGCAGTACCTGCGCTTCGAGCGACCGGTCCCACTCCGCCTTCGCCCACTCCGCCAAGTTCTCGAGCAGCTCCGTCTTCGCCCGCCCGTCCGGCAGCCGGCGCGCCTGAAGCAGCTTCGTCCGGATCTCCTCGACGCCGCTCATCCCGCCTCCCGCCCGTCCGCCGCCGGACGGGCGACCTGCATGGCCCAGCCGAGCAGGTCGCCGAAGGCCCGGTTCAGCAGCGAGGTGTCGGCCGGGCGCAGCGGCCGGTGCGTCATCAGCAGCGCCTGGCCGTAGAGCGCCTCCACCGCCGTGCCGAGCAGCGCCCGATCGGTGATCTCGGTGAGCCGGCGGATCACCGGGCTGTGGTGGTTGAGCACCAGCCGAGCCCGCGGCTCGTCCGACTTGAGCGCGCCGAGCAACTCGGCCCACAGCCCGTCCGACTCCGCCTCGGTCTGCGCGCGGACCCGCTCCTGCCGGGCGCCCTGCGAGTCGACGTGCAGGGCACTGACCGAGTACGGCTGGAACTCGCGCAGGACGACGTCGCAGTCCAGTGGGTCGAGTACGGCCCGGGCCGCGGTGAGGAAGCCGGTCAGCCGCAACTCCTCGGCCGGGTCCACCGGATCGAGCGCGTCGGTGATGGTGTCCGCTCCCAGGCGCCGCACGGTCACGCCGGGCAGGATCTCCGGCAGCAGGAAGACCAGGTCGCCGTCATAGGTGTAGCCGCCGTTGACCACGCCGACGCCCTGCGCCGCGGCGATCGCGGCGACCTGGCGGAACTCCTCGACCGACGGCGCGACGAGGATCTCCCGGTGGGCCTTGGCGAACTCGGCCAGCGAGACCGGGCCGTCGGTCGTCTCGAACGGCAGGTGCGGCAGCATGATCCGCAGCAGTTCGGCGTCGTGGCAGGCCAGCGCCTTGACCCCGATCGCGTGCACGGCCAGGAACTCGCGCAGCCGGCCCGGCTCCCGGGCGGCGAGCTCGGCCAGCCAGTCCCGGATCCGCCCGCCGAGCGCCTCGCGCACCGCGGCCAGGGTGTCGTCCTCGTACAGCGCCTCGCGCGACGCGGTGGGCTTGAGCGCGTCCGTGGTGATCAGGCAGCGCAGGAACACCGCCCAGTCCGGCAGCAGCCCGCCGACCGCATCGCCGAGCAGCATGCCCTTGAGATAGATCCGGTGCCGGCCGGACTCGGTCGGATTCGCCGGCTGCGGCAGCACGTAGCCCACGCCGCGGATGCCCACCAGCGGAAGGTCGAGCTCGACGGCGTCGAGGGGCCGGAACCCCAACGCGGCCCGGCCGTACTCCAGCAGCGCGGTGCGCCGTGCCGCAGGGCTCGGATACGCGCGGTCCCACACCGGCGGGCTGTCCGTGGTACGCACCACGGAGTCCTCGTGCTCGACGGTGACCTCGTACGGCAGCAGCGCGCCGTAGTCGCGGGCGAGCTCGGCCACCCGCTCCCCGACGAACCACCGCTCCGCGCCGGGTCGCGGCGAGAGCTCGACCGTCGTGCCCGGCTCCGCGAGCTCCTGCCCGGCGGGCACGCGTTGCACCGTGTAGGTCCCGTCCGACGTCGCAAGCCACTGAATCGTCGGGGCGCCCGGCTCCACCGCCGACCGCGTCACTACCCTGATATTCTCGGCCACCGTGAAACACGCCAGCAGCCCGATCCCGAACTGTCCCAGGAACTCCTGCCGCGCCTCGGCCAGCTCGCCTCGCTTGGACGAGCGGCCGATGGTGGCCAGGAAGCGGTGCGCGTCCGCCTCGCTCAGGCCGATGCCCGGGTCGTGGATCCGCAGGCCGTCCGAGTGAACCAGGATCCTGATGGCGCTCGGCGCCTCCGGGTCGCGCAGTCGGCGCGCGGTCACCGCGTCCACCGCGTTCTGCAGCAGCTCGCGTATATAGACGCGCGGGCTGGAGTAAAGATGCTGCGATAACAGGTCCACCAGGCCGCGCAGGTCCACCTGGAAGGAACGGGGGTCTTCGGCTGACTCGTGCGGCATGGAGGCGATGGTAGCGGCGGACCCCGACACCGGGCACCGGAGTATTCGCCCGGCGCGTGGCGCGCTGGACTTGCCAGGACGCCCGACTATATGGTCGGCGGCAATCCGCCGACCCGTCGTCATCAGGGAGTTCACGTCATGACGCAGTACCAGACGATCAAGGTGGAGCGCCGGGACCGGGTCGGGCTGATCACGCTCCACCGCCCGGAGGCTCTCAATGCCCTCAATCTCCAGGTGATGCACGAGGTGGTCGCGGCCGCCGAGGAGTTCGACCGGGACGCGGAGATCGGCTGCCTGGTGCTGACCGGCTCGGAGAAGGCCTTCGCGGCGGGCGCGGACGTCAAGGAGATGCAGAACCTCGAGTTCGTCGACGCGTACCGCGAGGACCTGTTCGCCGAGTGGGAGCGGCTGACCCGGGTGCGCAAGCCGATCGTGGCCGCGGTGGCCGGCTACGCCCTCGGCGGCGGCTGCGAACTGGCCATGATGTGCGACATCCTGCTGGCCGCGGACACGGCGAAGTTCGGCCAGCCGGAGATCAAGCTCGGCGTCATCCCCGGCATGGGCGGCTCGCAGCGGCTCACCCGCGCGGTGGGCAAGGCCAAGGCGATGGAGTTGTGCCTGACCGGCCGGATGATGGGCGCCGAGGAGGCCGAGCGGGCCGGCCTGGTCTCCCGGATCGTGCCCGCGGCGGAACTGCTGGACGAGGCGGTCAAGGTGGCCGCGACCATCGCGTCGATGTCCCCGCTCGCGGTGCTGGCGGCCAAGGACGCGGTCAACCGCGCCTTCGAGTCCACCCTGGCCGAGGGCCTGCGCTACGAGCGGCGGCTGTTCCACGCCGCGTTCGCCACCGCGGACCAGAAGGAGGGCATGGCCGCGTTCGTGGAGAAGCGCCCGGCCGAGTTCCGCGGGCGCTGAGACGCGGATTCCGGGCCGAGCGCGGATCGGCCCGGGGTGGGCTCACCTGGGCGGGTGAACCCGGGGCGCCGCGCTCGCCGGGGCGGTGTTGCACTGGATCATCCGATATGCACGCCGTCCTCACCCACCAGGGAGCGAATCGACGATGTCCACCGACCCGTTCGAGTCCGACCACGAAGACCACGGCACCCGGCGTCCGGCGATCCCGGACGACCCGGGCGAGCTGCTCGACCGGTACTCGCCGCAGTCCATGCCCGACCCGGCCTCGGTGCGGGTGCCCGACGATCCGGGCGAGTTGATGGACGAGGACGAAGACGACGAGGATGAGGACCCGGAAGGCGACCTCGACGACCGGGACTCCTACTCGATGTAGCCCGTCCGCGGCTGCTCGACGCGCCGCCGGCCCGGCCCCGCTCAGGGGGCCGGGCCGGCCGCGTCCCACCGGAAGTCTACGAACCCTGCGACGGCTTGAGCGCCTCGTCGATCTCGGCCAGCTCCAGCACGGTCGGCATCCACTCGGCGGCGGACGCGTTCGCGCGCACCTGCTCGGCCGAGGTCGCGCCGGCGATCACCGAGGCGCAGCCCGGCTGGGCCGCGAGCGCCCCGACGCCGATCTCCAGCACGCTGCGGCCGTTCGCCTCGCCCCACGCGGCCAGCCGCTCGACCGCGTCCAGGAACGCCTCGGTCACCCGCTCCGGCCGCGAGGCCAGCCGGGAGCCCTCCGGCACGCCGGTGGCGCGCCGCACCTTGCCGGTGAGCAGGCCGTTGGCCAGCGGGAAGTACGGCAGCACGCCGAGGCCGTAGCGGATCGCGGCCGGCACGACCTCCGCCTCCACCCGGCGCTCGAGCAGCGACCACTCGTTCTGCGCCGAGATGAACGGCACCGCCCCGATCTCCTGGGCCACGTGCGCGGCCTCGGCGATCTGCCACCCGGCGAGGTTGGAGTGCCCGATGTAGCGCACCTTGCCCTCGCGCACCAGTTCGCTCAGCGCCTCGAGGGTCTCCGCGATCGGGGTCAGCGGGTCGGGCGTGTGCAGCTGGTAGAGGTCGATGTAGTCGGTCTCCAGCCGCCGCAGCGACTCCTCGACCGCGCGCCGGATGTAGGAGCGCCCGGCCCGGGCGCCGGCCGCCGGGCCGTAGCCCATGTCGTAGTTCTGGTGGCCGAACTTCGTGGCCAGCACCACCTTGTCACGCCGCCCCTTGAGCGCCTGCCCGAGGTAGGTCTCGGAGCCGCCGCCGTTGCCGTAGATGTCGGCGGTGTCGAAGAGCGTCACCCCGGCTTCGATCGCCGCGTCCACGACCTCGCGCGTCCGGTCCGCGTCGAGCCGGCCGCCGAAGTTGTTGCAGCCGAGGCCGACGGCGGAGACCAGAAGGCCGCTCGCACCCAGAGTTCGATATTCCATGCGGCTCACTCTATGCCTCGTCCGAGCCCGGTCCGGCGGCCGACCTGGCCGGGTTCGGCCGCTCAGGAGACGGCGAGCCCCAGATACGTCAGCGCCGGGTCCTCGATCGGGATCACGTGGAAGCCGAGCCGGTCGTAGAACTTCCGGGCGGCGGTGTTCGTGGTGAGCATGCCGACGTGCAGGGCCGGGGTCGAGCGCTCGGCCAGCTCGCGCACCAGGCGCGCCAGCAGGGTGGAGCCGTGGCCCTGGCGCTGGTGGCTGGGCAGCAGGTCGATGTGCAGGTGGCCCGGGTAGGCCTCGAGGCCCGCGACCTTGAGCCGGTCCGGGTTGTGCAGCAGCCAGGCCATCAGTTCGTCCGGGCCGTCCCAGTCGCCGACCGGCGCGGCGGCGTGCCGGCCGGCCACGCGCGGCAGCCACTCGTCGCGGAAGCGGTCGGCGAAGCGGTGCGTGTCGTCGGTGCCCAGGACGTAGCCGACGGCCCGGCCCTCGCCGTCGTCGAGCACGAAGGCGAGCTCCGGGTCGAGGGCGATGTAGGGGGCCGCGAACAGGTGGTCGAGGATCGCCGGGTCCTGATATATCCCGGTCGCGTCCCGCCCCGCGTCCGCGGTGCGCAGGCAGATGTCCGCGACCGCCTCCGCATCCTGGTCGCGGTAACGGCGGACGAAGGCGCCGCCGGTGTGAGGGCTCTGCTGCTCTGCGGTGGATTCCGGTGCCATGGCGGGAGGTTAACACTTCCGCGGCTACCAAGATCGCGCTCGCCGGCCGGGTCAGCGCAGCAGCTCGCGCAGCACCTGCTCGTCGTGGTCGGAGAGCTCCTCGACGAAGCGGGAGAGCACCGCGTCGCGGTCGGCGGCCTGGTCGAGCAGGTCGGTCAGCCGCCGGGCGGCCAGGCCGGCCTCGTCCGCGACCGGCGCGTACCGGTAGGACCGGCCGACGCGCTCCCGGATCAGCGCGCCCTTCTCGTGCAGCCGGGTCAGCACCGTGACGACGGTGGTGTAGGCCAGCTCGGAGCCGGCGCGCCGGCCCGGTTCGGCGAGCCGTTCGCGGACCTCGGCCGGGCTGAGCGGCCGCCCGGCCGTCCACAGGACCGCCAGGACGGCCGAGGCGAGCGAGCCCTGGGCGCGCGCCATCGTGCCGCCGGCCTCAGCGGCGGTCGCGGCCGAAGGCGGCCTGCGCGGTGGCCGCGGGCTCGCCGCCCGAAGGGTTCGCCGGGGCGCTGGTGAGCAGCGGGCGCAGCGGCGTCGTCTCCAGGCGCGCCACCGCGGTGTTCAGCGGGCGCCGGGCGAAGGTCCAGCCGACCAGCAGGATCACGATGCTCACGCTCGCGCCCGCGATCACGTCGTGCGGGTAGTGCTGGCCGAGGTAGACCCGCGAGAAGCCCTCGAGGGCGGCGAGGACGACGGCGATCCCGCCGAGCCTGCGGCTGACGATCCACAGCCCGACCGCGAGCGCGAAGGCGAAGATGGTGTGGTCGGAGGGGAACGAGTAGTCCGTGGGCCCGGGACACGCCTGGACCGTGGCCACGTGGATGGTCTGGCACGGCCGGCTCTCCTGGAAGACCTGTTTGAGCACCAGGCCGCAGCTGATCGACAGGGCCGT
Source organism: Actinospica robiniae DSM 44927 (assembly GCF_000504285.1). Taxonomy (NCBI): domain Bacteria; kingdom Bacillati; phylum Actinomycetota; class Actinomycetes; order Catenulisporales; family Actinospicaceae; genus Actinospica; species Actinospica robiniae. The sequence continues at coordinate 8,749,919 of NZ_KI632511.1, forward strand.
GCCGAGGCCCAGCCAGATCACCGCCGCCATCCTCGCCTGGTCCGCCCGGGCGCGCGCGGTCCAGGCGGCGTAGAGCGCCAGCAGGAGCAGCAGCCCGATCCCGGCGACGGTGTAGAACTCCATCGCGCTCTGCAGCCAGGGCGTGTGCTGGGCGAAGGAGGTGATGGAGCGGTACCAGTCCTCGTCGGCCGTGCTGGCCGACGCCGTGCCGGCCTGGGCGGCCAGACCGGCGTGGACGATCGGGGAGGTCGGAACGGGGGCGGCGGATGCGGCGGGCACTATGGGCATGCTGATCTCTTCTCGCGGTACGTCTCGTGCACTTCCCGGCCGGCCGGCGTGAGGGCGCGGCCCGCCACATCTACAAAGATGTAGAAGTCGCGTCGAGTCTAGATCAGCCGGTGCGTCCGCGCGAACCGACGGTGGACAACGGGTGAACCGCACGTTTGCCGGATCCGCCCGCGGGCTGCCCGAGCCTGCGGGCGGCTCGGTACTACATTGTTGTAGAAGCCCCCGCCCGAGCCGCGAAGGAGACCGGTCGCCGGTGAGCGCCCCCGCCCAACTGCCCGGATTCCTCGAGGCCCTCGCCCCGCTGCTCGACCGCTGGGGTTACGCCGCGGTCGCCTTCCTGCTGTTCGTGGAGGACTTCGGGGTCCCCGCGCCGGGCGAGACCGTGCTCATCGCCGCCTCGGTCTACGCCGGGGCCGGCCGGCTCAACATCTTCGCCGTCGGCTTGATCGGCTTCGTCGCCGCGCTGCTGGGCGACAACGTCGGCTACCTGATCGGCCGCTTCGGCGGCCGCGCGCTGGTGCTGCGCTACGGCCGCTACGTCATGATCACCGAGGAGCGCCTGGACAAGGCGCAGGACTTCTTCAACCGGCACGGCGGCAAGATCGTCACGGTGGCCCGGTTCATCGAGGGGCTGCGCCAGGCGAACGGGATCATCGCCGGGATCAGCGGCATGCACTGGCTGAAGTTCTTCGCCTACAACGCGCTCGGCGCCGCGCTCTGGGTGGCCACCTGGACTTCGGTCGGGTACCTGGCCGGCGACCACATCGAGGCCATCTACCATGCGATCGGCCGATACTCGCTCTACATCCTGGCCGCCGCGGCCGTCGCCGTCGTGTTCTTCATCCTGCGGCGCAGGCGCAAACACGCGGCGGAACAGCACAAGGGCACTGACACGAACACTGACACGAACACTGACACGGACGCCGACGACGGATCAGCAGGCTCCGAAAAGACGTCGGAGCCCGAGCCCGGCGAGCCGGAGCGCTGATCAGGCCTCGACCTCGCTCCCGTCGCCGGCCCAGAGCGTGTGGAAGGTGCCGGGACGGTCGACCCGCTCGTAGGTGTGCGCGCCGAAGTTGTCGCGCAGGCCCTGGATGAGCGCGGCGGGCAGGCGCGGGCGGCGCAGCGCGTCGAGGTAGGCCAGGGATGAGGAGAAGGTCGGCGTCGGCACGCCCGCGCGCACGGCCGTGGCGATCACCCGCCGCCAGCTCTCCGCGCCCGCCGCCACGGCGTCCGCGAAGTAGGGCGCCACCAGCAGGGACTCCAGCTTCGGGGAGTCGGCGTAGGCCTCGCGGATCCGGTCGAGGAAGCGCGCCCGGATGATGCAGCCACCGCGCCAGATCGTGGCCATCGCCCCGCGGTCGATGTCCCAGCCGTACTGCTCGCTGCCCGCCTGGATGTGGTCGAAGCCCTGCGCGTACGCGACGATCTTCGACGCGTACAGCGCGTTGCGGACGTCCTCGATGAACTGCTTGCGATCGCCCACCACACTGGCCGGGTCGGCGTCGGCGGCCCGGTCGCGGTAGACGCGCTGCGCGGCCTCGCGCTGGTCGGCGTGTCCGGACAGGGAGCGGGCGAAGGTCGCCTCGGCGATCCCGGTGATCGGGATGCCGAGGTCGAGCGCGCTCTGCACGGTCCAGCGGCCGGTGCCCTTCTGCTCGGCCCGGTCGGCCACGACGTCGATGAACGGCCCGCCGGTGGCGGCGTCGGTGTGCGCGAGCACGTCCGCGGTGATCTCGATCAGGAAGGACTCGAGCTCGCCGCCGTTCCACTCGCGGAAGATCTCGGCGATCTCGGCCGGGCTAGCGCCGAGCCCGGAACGCAGCAGGTCGTAGGACTCGGAGATCAGCTGCATGTCGGCGTATTCGATGCCGTTGTGCACCATCTTCACGAAGTGGCCGGCGCCGTCCGGGCCCACGTGCACGGCGCACGGCGTACCGTCCACCTGCGCGGCGATGGCCTCGAAGATCGGGCCGAGCGTGCGGTAGGCCTGCGCCGACCCGCCTGGCATGATGCTCGGCCCGTTCAGCGCCCCCTCCTCGCCGCCGGACACGCCGGTGCCGACGAAGTGCAGCTTCTTCGCCGCGAGGTCCTTCTCCCGCCGGATCGTGTCGGTGAAGTGGGTGTTGCCGCAGTCGATGACGATGTCGTCCGGATCGAGCAGGCCGACGAGCTGCTCGATCACCGCGTCGGTCGCCGAACCCGCCTTGACCATGACGATGACCGCGCGGGGGCGGGCGAGCGAGTCGACGAACTGCTCCATCGACTCGCTCGGGACGAAGTCGCCCTCGTCCCCGTGTTCGGCCATCAGGCTGCGGGTGCGCTCCACGCTGCGGTTGTGCAGCGCCACCCGGTAGCCGTGCCGGGCGAGATTGCGGGCCAGGTTGCGGCCCATCACGGACAGCCCGGTGACGCCGATCTGGGCCTTTGCCTGCTCGGTCATGTGTTGCCGCCTTACGGTCGAGCGCGGCCGTGCCACTGCTCGGCGCGGCCGGGCGCCGGTTCGGACCTTCCTATTGCCGCATTCGTCCCGAACACGCGCAACCGGTGCCGCCCGCCGTGGCGCCGCGCGGCACCGGGTGAGCAGAAGTGCCTCTGGGCAGGCAGCGCGCGGTTGGGTAGGTTGTGTCGTCATGGCACTGCCCCCGCTCCGACTCGGCCTCATGTTCGACCGCTCCCGCGACCCGGCCGGCCTCCCGGCGTTCGCCGCCACCGCCGAACAGGCCGGCGCGCAGGACCTCTGGGTGGTCGAGGACCTCGGCTGGAACGGCGGCTTCACCGCAGCCACCGCCGCGCTCGCCGCCACCCGCACGTTGCGCGTGGGCCTGGGCATCGCGCCCGCGCCCTACCGGAACCCGGCGCTGTACGCGATGGAGGCCGCGACCCTCGGCAGGCTCTACCCCGGCCGCTTCGTGGCCGGCCTCGGCCACGGCGTGACGGACTGGATGGCCGACGTCGGCGCCAGCGCGGCCTCGCCGATGGCGCTGCTGGAGGAGACGGTGGTGGCCGTCAGGGCCCTGTTGCGCGGCGAACGCGTCAAAGCGGACGGCCGCGAGGTGCGGCTGAACGACGTCGCGCTCGTGCACGTGCCGGACGTGCCTCCGCCCGTGTTCGCGGCCGCCGTCCGCCGCCGGACGCTGGAGCTGTCCGGCCGGGTGTCGCAGGGCACGGTGATCGCCGAAGGCCACGGGCCCGACGATCTGACGGCCATCCGCGGCCACCTGGCCGCAGGCGGCGCGGACGCGGAGCACGAGCTGGTCGTCTTCGCATTCGCCCGGATCGCCGACGACGACCGGGGATCCGAGCAGCTGGCCGAGATGCTCGCCGGCCAGGCGGCATGGCTCGGGCGCCCCGCCGAGCAGCTGTTCGCCGTCTCCGGTTCGGCTGCCTCGGCCGCCGAGCAGATCCGCAGCCTCGAGGAACACGGTGCGACGACGGTGGTGCTCCGGTTCGCGGGCGACAATCCGCTGGAGCAGTGGGCTCAGGTGCGCGCGGAGCTCGGCTGAGCCAGCGACACCAGTGAACGGTTACACTGGCGTCATGGCAGGTGAGAGTGCGCAGGTCGAGGCGGACACGGAGCTGCTTGCCGGCTTCCTCAACACTCTCGACCAGCGCAGCTTCAGCCGACGCGGTCAGCGCTTCGAGCCGCACGACGAGCTCGACTCTCCGGCCGCGCTCGGCCGCTGGCTCACGGGGCAGGGCCTCGTCGCGCAGCCGCGGGCCACGGCGGCGGACCTCGCCGACGCGCTCGCTCTGCGCGCCGGCCTGCGCGAGAACCTGCGAGCGGCGCTGGAGGAGGGCCTGAGCGCGGATCCCGCCGCCGCTGCCGACCCGGCCGAGGCGACCGGCCTCGGCTATCCGCTGCGCCTGGCGGCGGATCCGTCCGGCGAGCTGTCCCTGGTCTGCACCCCGCCGCGATCGGGCGAAGCGAGTCAGGCGCTTGCGACGCTCGTCGCCGCGGTGGCGACGGCCGCGATCCGAGGCGGCTGGCGCCGGGTGCGGCTGTGCGCCGCGCCGGAATGCCGGTGGGCCTTCGTCGACACCTCCCGCCGGGGCGACCGGCGCTGGTGCTCCGCCGCTTCCTGCGGCAACCGCCATAAGACCGCTGATTACCGGGCCCGCGGCCGGACCGGATCGTCCGGCGTCAGTCCCGCAGCGGACGGAAGAAGTCACGCAGCTCGCGGGCCAGCAGCTCCGGCTCCTCGAGCGCCGGGAAGTGCCCGCCGCCCGACTGGTCCGTCCACCGGGTGACGTTGAAGTGGCGCTCCGCCAGATCCCGCGGCGGCTGCGGCATCGGGGCGAACTCGTGCCCGAAGACGGTGAAGCCGGTCGGGACGTCGTTGCGCTCGGCCGGATCGAGCGGCCGCGCGTGCTCGCGATACTCGTGGTAGAGCCGGATCGAGGACGCCGCGGTCCCGGTGGCCCAATAGATCGTCAGCAAGGTGAGCAGGTAGCCGAACGGCAGCCGCGCCTCGGGGTCGCCCCCGCCGTCGGTCCAGGCCCGGTACTTCTCGCCGATCCAGGAGGCGAGACCGGCCGGCGAGTCGTTGAGTGCCACGCCGAGCGTCTGCGGCCTGGTGGCATGCACGCGGGCGTAGGCGCCCTCGGCGTCGTCCCAGCGCGCTGTCTCCTCCGCATACCGCTCTTCGGCCGCGGTCCAGGACCGTTCGGGCAGGGGGAGTGCGGCGGCGCTCAGGTGAATCCCGGCGAGAGCGTCAGGGTGCTGCCGCGCCAGGCGCGCGGTGACTCCTGCGCCGATGTCGGTGCCGTGGGCCCCGAACCGCCGGTGGCCTAGGACGTCGCGCATCAGTCGCGCCCAGAGATCGGCGATGACCGGATGGGCGACGCCGGGCGCGGCGGGCCGGTCCGAGAAGCCGAAGCCGGGCAGCGAGGGCGCGACCACGGTGAAGGCGTCCGACGGGTCCGCTCCGTGTGCGCCGGGATCGGTGAGCAGCGGGAGCAGCTCCTGATACTCGGTGAAGGCGCTGGGCCAGCCGTGTGTGAGCAGCAGCGGCAGCGGGCGCGGGCCGTTGCCGGGCTGGTGGACGAAGTGGATCCGCAGCCCGTCCAGCTCCGTGCGGAACATCGGCAGCCGGTTGAGCGACTGCTCCGCCGCGCGCCAGTCGAAGTGGGCCCAGGTCTCGAGCAATCCGCTCAGCCAGCCGACGTCCGTGCCCGCCGACCACGGGGCCTCCGAGGTCTGGTCGGGCAATCGCGCGTGCACGATCCGGGTGCGCAGATCGTCGAGGACCGCCTCGTCGACGGCGATGGCGAAGGGCTCCGCGGTTTCATTCGACACGAGTGAACCCTAACACCGGTGTCGAGTGTCGCGGCCGACGACGCTGTTCAGGTCGCGCCGCGGCGTCCCGACGGGCGGGTCGGCGCCCGGTCGGGCAGGGTTTGAGCCATGACCAACGACGCGGACCGCCTGCTCGCCACGGCTCGGCAGGCCCTGCAGGACGCCGGGCTCGCCGGAAACCAGCAGGTCGTGCTGGATCGGCGGGTCCGTGACGGCTACGAGAAGGCGCTGCTCTCGATCCAGCCCGCCGGCAGCCCGGACGCCGACCTGGCGCGCAACGTGCTGTCCGCGCTCGGGGGCCGCCGGCTGCGGCTGAGCCCGTTCGACGAGACCGACCCCGGCGAGATGTTCGAAGGCCTGGCGCGCGGCGGCTTCTTCGAGATCCTCAAGATGCCCGCGAGCCGCGCCAAGTGACGTGGCGCCAGGCGCGGCGCCGGGCGCGGTGGTGGGGCTCGCGCAGGCGGCGGACGCTCGTCCGGACGACCCGACGTGCCGGCCCGGGCGGGCCGACCTAGCGTGGGGCGCAGCGGCGATGCCGGACCGGACCGGCCGTCCGATGCGCCGTCCAGGAGGCCGCGGTGTTCCAGATCGTCTGGATCGTGATCGTCGGACTGGTCCTCGGCGTGCTCGCCAAGCTGATCCTGCCGGGTAAACAAGCGATCCCGATCTGGATGACCATCCTGCTGGGCATCCTCGGCGCCTGGCTCGGCGACGGCGTGGCCGGCTGGATCGGCGTGCGCAACACCAACGGCATCGACTGGATCCGGCACGCGCTCCAGCTGGCCTTCTCCGTCGCCTTGGTCGCGCTGGTGGCGCCGCTGTGGGTGAAGGGCCGTTCCGGGCCGCACGGGGGATCGGGCCGGCCGCCGACGAACGCCGGCTGGCGCTAGCGCCAACCGGCGCGGTCCGGGCCGGGACCCGGACCGCGTTGTGACGATTGATCAGGTAGACGACCCGTCAGGTGGACGACCCGTCAGGCAGCCGACCCGTCAGGAGGCGGCACAGGACACCACGGTCATGCCCTGTCCGGTGCCGGTGCCCTGGAAGCCGAAGTTGGTCGTCTGACCGGCCCCCAGGCTGCCGTCGTAGCTGACGTTCGCGAACCGGGTCGGGCCGGTCCCGCTGGCCGTGGCGTTCCAGGTGCTGGTCACCGCGGCTCCGGTGGGCAGGCTCATGCTGACCGTCCACCCGTGGATGGCCGCGCCGCCGGCGGTGACGTTGACGCTGGCCGTGAAGCCACCCGACCACTGGTTCACCGTGACCGCCGCCGTGCAGCCGGTGGGCGGCGTGCTCGGCGGCGGCTGGGAACCCGTCGACGGACTCGGCGTCGGACTGCTCGAGGGGCTGCTCGAAGTGGGACCGGTCGAAGGGCTGCTCGAGGTGGGCGGCCCGCTCGTCAAGGTCGGCGTGGTCCAATTCCGCCACTGCGCCAGGTTCCCCGACTTCAGGCTGGAGACGTGGAACGTGCCCGGGCCGGTGCCCGAGTTCAGCAGGAACGCCTTGATGCTCTGCTGGAGCGGCGCCTTCCACTCCGGCCGCACGGCGCAGTGCGTGCCGTCCTGCACGTCGGACCAGTAGCTGATGTTCGACGAAGCGCCGAGCGCGTTGTAGATCTCCCGCGCGCCCAAGGCCGCAACACTGCCCGAGGTCGTGGCCAGCCAGTCGATGTGCGGGTTCTCCATCACGAACAACCCGCGCGGCGCGACCAGGCCGAGGATCTCGTGCGTGTCGATGGGAAGCATGTTCGGGTTGCCGGTGAACGCGCTGAAGGCGTCGCCGACCCAGGGCTGCTCGTTGTACGCCTCGTCCAGCGGCTGCGCGCCGCTCTCGCCGGGGACCCCGCGGAAGATCGGCGCGCCGTCCGTGCCCGACTCGACCGGCATGGTCAACGCGACCCGCTGGTCGAACGCGCCGGCCACCAGCGCGCCCTTGCCGTAGCGCGAGCAGCCGGTGACGCCCACCGAACTGGCCAGGACGGAGCCGCCGGACTGGTTGATGACGTCGATGATGCGGCTGACGCCCCAGGCCCACGCCATCAGCAGGCCGGTGCTGTCGGAGGAGCCGTAGAGGGTGTAGTAAGCGCCCTGCTTGTCGCTGCGTGGGGTGCCCTCGGCGCCGACGTTGAGCGGGTTGTAGTTGATGACGGCCGCGCCGGAGGCGAGGATCGTCGCGGTGTCCACGCCGGTCCCGCCGTAGACGATGACGGCGGGGAAGGGCCCTGATCCGGTGCTCGGCAGCGTCACACCCGCGGAGAAGCTGACGCTGTGCCCGTTGTCCGTCACGTTGACGGTGACGTTGCTGCCGCTGACGGTACCGCTGACGGAGGCGGGCTTGGCGCCCTTCTGTCCGTACACGTACTTCTCCGCCAGCTGCAGGATCTCCTCGCGCCGGCAGGTCCAGTCCGACACCGAGGTGATGCGGGTCCCGTTGAGGCTGGTGAAGGGGTCGGGCAGGCTCGCGTTGGAGGTGAGGCTGCCGGGCAGGCTGACCGCGCAGCCCGCGCCGGAGTCCTCGACGGTGCTGGTGAGCGCCGCGGCGGAGGCGGCGGGCGCGGCGGCCTGGTCGCCGGTCCGCGCCGCGACCGTCTCCGCGCCCGCGGCCAGCAGCGCCGCCACGGCGAGCGCGACCACCGTCGAGCGAAACTTGCGGCGGTCCGATCTGATCATCACGAAGGCTTTCCTTCCGTAGAGGGGTGGAAGGGGCGCCGGGATCCGGATGTCGGCGCTCTGAGCTTCGAACAAGCCTGAAAGGGTGTCAACGACGTCGTGAAAGGGCGTCAGTGAGGGCGTGAAAGCTTTCGGCGCCGCAGCCGCTTCGGGGCAGGCGGGGCGGGAGGCGGCGGCCTCGTCTTCGGGACGGGCACGACCGATCTTCAGGAAACTTTCATCGTCCGCGGGGGCCGGGCGCCGTCCGCCGCGACCCCATCCGTCACGACCGCGGCCGCTCCCTCCGCGAGACCGTCGGAAACGCTTCCGGACGGCCGGAAATCCTGAGTTCCCGGCCCGGTGCGGCCGATTCGAACTGAATGACTTTCAGGTCGTTGGAACTTGGTCCATCACATGAAATGCGCGACCCGCGGCTTTCTTCTTCGCACGGCCGGCTAGAGCGTCGTCGCAGGCCGGAGTGGTCTACCGGGTGGATGACTCACTCGTTCGTGGCAGTGGCCGCATCATCTGGGGGGCGGCGCGCGTTATCGGCGAAAAGGGCGAGTGCGGAAGTTGCGTGGCCGAGAGGTTCTCCCCTCAGCCCTTGGAATAAGACGATTTGAACCCGATAGGAAGTACCAGCTCATGGCATTCATCAAGAAGGCTTCCGCCGCCGCCGCCCTGGCGAGCGCGGCCGTCATGGGAGCGGCCGGAGCCGCTGCGGCGTCGTGCGGTTGCCACCCCACCCCCGCCCCCCACCGCGGCGGCCACGAGAGCGGCAGCGACGACCAGGTCGGGCAGTCCGGCCTGATCCCGGTCAACCTGCTCAACAACGTCGACGTCTCGCCGAACCTCGGCTGCCTCGGCGACGGCACGCTCAAGGACCTGACCGTGCAGAGCCTGCTGGTCGGCATCCCGATCGGCGTCGCGCTCAACCACCTGCTCGAGCACGCCAGCCTCAACGTGCTGGCCAACGGCAACACCTCGACCGAGGTGGAGGACTACTCCTGCACCTCCGACCAGGGTTCGTCGCAGGCGGGCAACGACAGCCACCACAGCATCGGCGCCGGCAGCAGCGCGTCCGAGCACGTCACCGGCCAGGGCGCGGGCTCGAACAACTCGAAGGACGGCGAGGGCGCGGGCGGCCTGCTTGGCGGCACCGGCATCCTCGGCACCGGCCTCTAGGCCGCGCACGGCAACGGCCGGCCCCGGATCCGTATCAGTGCCCTGCGGCGCGGCGGTCCGGGGCCGGCGCCGTCGAACGGTGGACAGGCTTTGACACGCAGGGCCTAATCACCCGCTTGACCCGGGGTCGGGTCGGGTAGGCTCAGGAAGAATTCGGACAATTGACGCAGCGCGGGTCTGGACGCTCAGGCCCGGGGCGGGTGTTCCGTGGAGGAGAGTCGGAGTATGGCAACGGGCACGGTGAAGTGGTTCAACTCGGAGAAGGGCTTCGGGTTCATCGAGCAGGACGAGGGCGGACCTGACGTCTTCGCCCACTACTCCGCCATCGCCACCCAGGGCTACCGCGAACTGCGGGAGGGACAGCAGGTCACCTTCGAGGTGACGGAGAGTGCCAAGGGCCCCCAGGCCACGAACATTCTGCCGCTGTGAGTTCGGGCGCCCGAGGTCGCGGGGCGGCGCGGGCCGATGCCGCCGGAGGAATCCGGCGGCATCCGTGTGTCCGCCGCCGGATCGCGGCCGGCCGATATCGGCCCCTCACTTGAGCAGCCGGGAGAGCCGGCGGTCGGCGAGCACCTTCCCGCCGGTCTGGCAGGTCGGGCAGTACTGCAGCGCGGAGTCGCTGAAGGAGACCTCGCGGATCGTGTCGCCGCACACCGGGCAGCGCTCGCCCTTGCGGCCGTGCACGCGCAGGCCGGACTTCTTCTCGCCCTTGAGGTCGGTCATCGGCAGACCGCGCGAGCGCTCGACGGCGTCGGCGAGGGTGCGCACCGCGACGTCGTGCAGCCCCTCGACCTCCTCGGCCGTCAGCTTCGCGGCGATCTTGAACGGCGACATCCGGGCCGCGTGCAGGATCTCGTCCGAGTAGGCGTTGCCGATGCCGGCGATCACCGTCTGATCCCGCAGCACGCCCTTGATCAGCCTTCGATCGCCGTCGAGCAGCTCCGCCAGTTTCTCCGCGGTGAACTCGGCGGTCAGCGGATCGACGCCGAGGCGGGCGATCCCCGGCACCTGTTCGACGTCGCGCACGACGTAGATCGCCAGGCGCTTCTGCGTGCCGGCCTCGGTGATCTCGAACCCGGCCTCGGCGGCGTCGTCCTCCTCGCCGCGCAGCCGCACCCGCATCGCCAGCGGGCCCTTGCCGGGGCGCGGCGGGGTCTTGGCCAGTTCGTCCCGCCACCGGATCCAGCCGGCCCGGGCGAGGTGGGTGACGAGGTGGAGCTCGCCGAGGCGCAGGTCGAGGAACTTGCCGTGCCGGGTGGCGCCGTCGAAAGCCTGGCCGACCAGGGCGTCGAGCGGCGGGTCGTAGGTCTTGAGCGCCTGGATGGACACCGGCGTCGCGCCCGCCACGACCCGCCCGGCGAGCTTGTCGTCCAGGAACGCGCTGAGGGCTTCGACTTCCGGCAATTCGGGCATAGTCAGAGTCTGCCACGGCCCACCGACAGCGCCGTGAGCACGACGGAACAAGGTCACGGCGTGCCGATGTTGCGAGAAAACATGAGCCTTCTCTTCAGTCCGCTGACGCTGCGTGAGCGAACCATCCCCAACCGTGCCTGGGTCTCCCCGATGTGCCAGTACTCCTCGGTCGACGGGCGGCCGACCGACTGGCACCTGGTGCATCTCGGCTCCCTGGCGCGCGGCGGCGCGGGACTGGTGTTCACCGAGGCGACGGCGGTCGTGCCGGAGGGGCGCATCTCCCCGCAGGACGCCGGGATCTGGAACGACGAGCAGGCCGAGGACTACGCCCGGATCACCGCGTTCATCCGCTCCCAGGGCGCGGTGCCCGGGATACAGCTCGCGCACGCCGGCCGTAAGGCCTCGACGTACGCGCCGTGGCGCGGCCGGCACAGCGTGGCCCTGGCCGACGGCGGCTGGACCACGGTCGGGCCCTCGGCGGTCGCGTTCGGCGATTACGCCGAGCCGCGCGCGCTCGATGCCGCCGAGATCCCGGCGCTGGTGCAGGCTTGGGCGGCCGCGGCCCGGCGCGCCGTCGCAGCGGGCTTCGACGTCCTGGAGATCCACGGCGCGCACGGCTATCTGGTGCACGAGTTCCTCTCGCCGCTCTCCAACCTGCGCACTGACGGCTACGGCGGCGACCTCGCCGGCCGAGCCCGGCTGCTGCTGGAGATCGTCGACGCGGTGCGCGCCGCCGTGCCCGAGCACGTGCTGCTGTTCGTCCGGCTCAGCGCCAGCGACTGGGTTCCCGGCGGCCTGACCGTGGACGACGTCAGCGAGGTCGCGACGCTGCTCGCCCCGCGCGGCGTGGACCTGATCGACGTCTCCAGCGGCGGCAACAGCCCGGCCCAGGACATCGCGATCGGGCCCGGCTACCAGGTCCCGTTCGCCCGCGCGATCCGGGCCGCGAGCGGCCTGCCGACCGCCGCCGTCGGGCTGATCACCGAGCCGGAGCAGGCCGAGAAGATCCTCTCCGAGTCCTCCGCGGACGCCGTGCTGCTCGCCCGCGCCCTGCTGCGCGAGCCCAACTGGGCGCGCCGCGCGGCCTTCGAACTCGGCGACGATCTGCCCTGGCCGCCGCAGGACGAGCGGGCCAAGCCGTCACGCGATTGAACCAGCCGGAGCGTGGGGGTACGCGCGCGCCGCGTGCCCCACGCTGCGCAGGCTGCTACGTTCACCCGTATGGCGTTGGAGTCCCATCTCTATCCGGACGCCGATACGGCGGAGTACGCGGTCGACGTCTCCAGTGTCGTGCACGACACCAAGCTGGGCGGAGACCGACCGGCCGACCTCGGACGCTTCTACGCGCTGATCGTCGGACTGGTCGCCTATGCGAAGAACGACGATCTGCGCATCTACGCGGTCGGCGACTGGTCGCTGGTGCGCGACCGGCGGCTGACCGAGAAGGAGCGCTCGACCCTGCTGCGCTGGCACCGGCGCGGCCGGATCGAGCTGCTCGACCCGGCCGACGACCGGCTGCTCGAGCTCGCCGACACCACCGGGCAGATGGTGGTGAGCGCGGACTACTTCCGCGACTACGTGCCCGACTTCCCCTGGATCGCGGGCAACCGCGACCGCTTCCTGCTGCCGGTGCCCGATCCGAGCGGCACCGGGGTGACGGTCGAGCCGCGGGTGATGCCGATCCCGTTCGAGTCCGAGATCTCCCGCAAGATGGAAGAGCACGAACTGCTCGCCATGGGCCTCTACGACCGGCGCGGACGCGGCGGCCCGCGCCGCGACCTGCTCTCCCGGCTCTGGCTCTGCCCGGAGCCGGACTGCCCGCTGTTCGGGCCGGCCGAGCGCGAGTTCCAGCCGCTGCCGCGCTTCTACAACGACGCCGCGCACTGCCCGGAGCACAAGCTCGTGCTCGAAGACGTCGGCGGCGTGCCCCGGCGGGTGCAGATCAAGGTGCGGGTGGGCGGCGTGGTGCGACGCAGATTCCTGATGCGGGCCGCGCAGCAGATCGCCGTCGGACGCGCGCCCGGAGACGGCGGGATCGCGCTGGCCGAGCACCTCGGCTCGCTCGACCGCGGTATCGCGCACGAGCTCAGCCGCAGCCACGTGGTGCTCAAGTGGACCGGGTGGAAGCTCAGCGTGCTCGACACCAGCCGCAACGGCACCCGCGTGCGCCCGGCGCACGGCCAGGGCCCGGACCGGGTGCTGGTCAACGGCGAGTCCGCGCGGGTCAAGCCGGGTGAGGAGGTCGTGCTGGTGGAAGGGCTCGAACTGCTCGCCAGCGGCCGCGAGTTCGCCTTCACCCCCGACGACTCCCTGGGCGGCCCCGGCGCCGAGACCGCGGACGGTTCCGCCGAGCAGGACGAGGGGTTCGCGCAGACGATCACCACGCGGCCGCGGCACCTGGGCGTTCCGGCGCAGACCGGAGACGTGTGGACGCCGCCCGACCTGAACGTGTGACGAGGCCTCAGGTCGGGTAACCGTCTCGGCGCGGCGTTCAACGACGCCCACGCGGGAATACTGTTTAATGCGCACAACGGACGTTGGACCACAAACCGCAGCGGCCTCGTCGCGGGGCGAGATCGGGGAGAGAGCCTTGTCGTCGCCTGAGCCGTCGCCCGAAGCCGGTCCGCCGCGTACCGTCGTGCCCTCGGGCACCTACCGGATCCAGCTGACCGACTCGATGACCTTCGACGACGTCTGCGCGCAGGTCGACTACCTGGACCGGCTCGGCGTCAGCCACGTCTACCTCTCGCCGATCCTGCAGGCCGCGATCGGCTCGACCCACGGCTACGACGTGGTCGACCACAATCAGATCGCGGAAGGCCTCGGCGGCGTGGAAGGGCTTCGCCGGCTGGCCGAGCGGCTGCACGCGCGCGGCATGGGCGCCATCGTGGACGTGGTGCCCAACCACATGGCCGTGCCGGTGCCGGAGAAGCGCAACCGGGCGCTGTGGTCGGTGCTGCGCGAGGGCCCGGAGTCGCCGTACGCATCCTGGTTCGACGTCGACTGGTCGGCGCAGGACGGCGCGCTGTTGCTGCCCGTGCTCGGCCGTCGGATCGCCGAGTGCCTGCGCACCGGCGAGCTGGCGGTGGACGAGTCGGACGAGGCTGTCGCCGAGTTCGGCGGGCCGGTGCTGCGCTACTTCTCGCACGTCTTCCCGGTCCGGCCGGGCACCGAGCACCTGCCGATGCACACGCTGGTGCGCGCGCAGCACTACCGGCTGGCCTACTGGCGCGTGGCCACCGAGGAGCCGGGTTACCGGCGTTTCTTCGATGTCAGCAGCCTGATCGCGATCCGGGTGGAGGACTCCGGTGTGCTGCACGCGACGCACCGGCTGCTGCTCGAGCTGATGCGCGAAGGGATCCTCGACGGCCTGCGGATCGACCATCCGGACGGGCTCGCCGACCCGCGCGGCTATCTGCGCTTCCTGCGCAAGGCCACCTCCGGGGCGTGGACCGTGGTGGAGAAGATCCTTGCCGCGGACGAGCAGCTGCCCATCGACTGGGAGTGCGCCGGCACCACCGGGTACGACGCGCAGCGGGCGATCGGCGCGCTGCTGACCGACCCGATCGGCGCGGAGCGGCTGGTGGCGCTGTACGTCGGGCTGACCGGCTCGGCCCAGGACTTCGGGCCGGTGGCCCGCGAGGCGCGGCTGTTCGTGCTCGACACCGTGCTGCGGGCCGAGGCGGACCGGCTGGTCGAGGTGCTCGTCGCGATCTGCCGCACCGAGCTCGAGCTGCGCGACCACACCCAGCTCGGCCTGCACGAGTCGGTGTGCGCGCTGATCGCGAACCTGCGCGTCTACCGGGCGTACTCGGTGCCGGGGGAGCCGCCACCGGCCGACTCGGTGATCCGGGTGGAGGCGGCGGCGAAGGCCGCGGCGGCCCAACTGCCGGCCGAGCGGCACGAGACGCTCTACCTGGTGCGCGACATCGCGCTGGGCCGGGTCGGTCCGCGCGACGAGCTGCGCGACGAGTTCCAGATCCGGTTCCAGCAGACCTGCGCCGCGGTGACGGCCAAGGGCGTGGAGGACACCGCGTTCTACCGCTGGACCGCGCTGCCCGGCGCCTCGGACGTGGGCGGCGAACCGACCGAGCCGGCCCTGGCCCCCGCCCGCTTCCACGGGTTCTGCGCGCTGCGGCAGGCCGAGTGGCCGGCCGCGATGACGGTGCTGAGCACGCACGACTCCAAGCGTTCGGAGGACGTGCGGGCCCGGCTCACCGTGCTGACCGAGATGCCCGAGGACTGGGCCGTGGCGCTGGCCGGGTTCCAGACCGCGGTGCGCGCGACGGCCGCGCCGCCCGCGGCGCCGGAGCCCGCGGACGAATACCTCCTCTGGCAGAGCCTTTTCGGAGCGTGGCCGATCGACGGCGAGCGGCTGCTGCCTTACCTGCGCAAGGCCCTGCGCGAGGCGAAGACCCGCACCTCGTGGAGCGCCCCGGACGAGGACTACGAAGCCCGGGTGCTGGACTTCGCCGCCGCCGCGCTCGCCAGCGACAAGGTGCGCGCCGAGGTCGAGGCCTTCGTGCAGCGGATCGAGCCGTACACCACCAGCAACATACTGACGCAGAAGCTGGTGCAGCTGACCATGGCCGGGGTGCCGGACGTGTATCAGGGCTCGGAATCGGAGTTCTGGGCGCTGACCGACCCGGACAACCGCCGCCCGGTCGACTTCGGGCACCTGCGCGAGCTGCTGGACAAGGCCGACGCGGACGCCGAGGGCGACAGCGCGGCCGAGGCCAGGGGCGGCGCGCTGGCCAAGATCCTGGTCACCTCGCGCGCACTGCGGCTGCGCCGGGAGCGGCCGGAGTTCTTCGGGCCGGAGGCGTCGCAGACCCCGCTGTTCGCCATCGGGCCGGCCGCCGGGCACGCGGTGGCGCTGCTGCGCGGCGAGAACGTGGCGACCGTCGGCACCCGGCTGCCGGCCGCGCTCGAGCGCTTCGGCGGCTGGCGCGACACCGCGCTGCCGCTGCCGCCGGGCACCTGGCGCTGCCGGCTCAGCGGCCGGGCGTACCGGGTGGACGCGCAGTCCGGAGTCGGGCTGCCGCTGGCCTGGCTGACCGAGCACCTGCCGGTGGCGCTGCTGGTCCGGGAAGAAGAGGTCGAGGTCGAGATCGCATGACCAATTTCGAGGTGTGGGCGCCGAATGCCGACCAGGTCGACCTCGACCTCGGCGACCGGGTGCTGCCGATGAAGAAGGCCGACCGGCCGGAGCGTCCGGGCTGGTGGCGGGCCGAGGCGGAGAGCGCCACCGGCGACTACGCCTTCCGCCTCGACGGCGGACCGTCCCGGCCGGACCCGCGCGCGCGGCGCCAGCCCTACGGCGTGCACGGCGGCAGCCGGCTCGACGGCGCGGCGGCGTTCCCGTGGACGGACGGGGAGTGGCACGGCCGGCCGCTGCGCGGATCAGTGCTCTACGAACTGCACATCGGCACCTTCACCCCGGAGGGCACGTTCGACGCGGCGATCGGCCGGCTCGACCACCTCGCCCGCCTCGGCGTGGACTTCGTCGAGCTCATGCCGGTCGCGGCCTTCGGCGGGGACCACGGCTGGGGCTACGACGGCGTCGGCCTGTGGGCGGTGCACGAGCCGTACGGCGGGCCCGACGGGCTGCGCCGCTTCGTCGATGCCTGCCATGCCCACGGCCTCGGCGTCGTGCTCGACGTCGTCTACAACCACCTCGGTCCGAGCGGGAACTACCTCGCAGAGTTCGGGCCCTACTTCACCGACACGCACGTCACGCCGTGGGGCGCCGCGGTGAACCTGGACGCGCCCGGCTCGGACGAGGTGCGCGCCTTCCTGGTCGGCAACGCCCTCCACTGGCTGCGCGAGAACCACCTCGACGGACTGCGCCTCGACGCCGTGCACGCGCTCATCGACAACAGAGCCCTGCATTTCCTGGAGGAACTCGCCGCCGCGGTGGACGGCCTGGCCGCCAGCAGCGGCCGCATCCTGCACCTGATCGCGGAGACGGACCGCAACGATCCGCACACCGTCACCCCGCGCCCGGCCGGCGGACAGGGCGTGCACGCGCAGTGGAGCGACGACTTCCACCACGCCCTGCACAGTGCCCTGACAGGCGAGAACCAAGGCTACTACTGCGATTTCGGGCCGCTCGCCGCGATCGAGAAGACGCTGACGTCAGCCTTCTACCACGATGGCGGCTACTCGGCCTTCCGCGGCCGCTGCCACGGCCGCCCGGTCGACACGCAGGCGCTGGACGCGGATCGCTTCATCGTCTCGCTGCAGACGCACGACCAGGTCGGCAACCGGGCCGAGGGCGACCGGATCGGCTTCGCGCTCTCCGAAGGGCTGCGCCGGGTGGGCGCGGCCCTGCTGCTCACCTCGCCGTTCACGCCGCAGCTGTTCATGGGCGAGGAGTGGGGCGCCGGCACGCCCTGGCAGTACTTCACCGACCACCCCGAACCGGACCTCGCCGAGGCCGTGCGGGCCGGCCGCCGCGCCGAGTTCGCCCGCTACGGCTGGTCGGCCGACCGGGTCCCCGACCCGCAGGACCCTGCGACATTCCAGCGCAGCAAGCTCGACTGGGACGAGCCGGGCCAGCCAGGCCCGCGCGCACTGCTGGACTGGTACCGCGACCTGATCGCCCTGCGCCGGGCCCGCCCCGACCTCGCCGACCCGAGCTTCGCCAGCGTATCCGTGACCTGCGACGAGGAGCACCGCTGGCTGGTAGTGAGTCGCGGCGCCCTGCGGGTGGCGGCGAACCTCTCGCCCGAGCCGCGCTCGATCCCGCTCGACGCCGCGGCCCGCGAGATCCTGCTCGCCTCGGATCCCCGCGTCCGGCTCATCGACGACGGCGTGGAACTGCCGGCGGAATCGGCCGCGGTCCTGGCCTGACCGACGCGCCACCGCCGAATGCTGCTTCAATCCCGCCACACGATCCGGCCGCATAAGAGCTTCCCCCTGTCGCGCGCGATCTGCGCGACCCACATCAAAGTGTTGCTCAGAGTGGTCCTGTGCGGTCGCTTCGCGTCGCCTGGTTCGTCTGACCGCCCGCCCACCCGTTGCGTCGGCGGGGTGGGCTGGGGTTTCAAGATCTCGCCTCCGGCGCGGGCCCTTCCCTCGGAGAGAGAGGCCGGAGTCTGTGGGGTGGGTGTGGTTGGCGGGGCGGGCTGGGGTTCGGGGTGGTCGGGTGTCGGGGGTGTGCTCTCTCCTCGGTCGGTCCCCGGAGGCAATCAGGGACCTGCCGGGAGGTCAAGCGGCGGTGGTTTCCGCTGCTGGTGGATTGTGTATGGCGCCGCTTGACCTCCCGGCAGAACCCTGATCGGGCTTCGCCTGCCCGACCGAGGAGAGAGCCCACCCCCTGGGGGTCCGGTGCGAGCTGCGCTCGGGCCGATTCCTGTCCCGGGGCCCGGCCGCGCTCGATGCGGAAGGATTCTGCATCACCCTGATCCGGCCATCCTGATCCTCGATCCGCGAAGGAGTCGGTGCCCGGGCCGCGCTTGCTGCTGAATCCTGCATTGCCATTCTGGGCTGCTCTTTTCTCCTCTCTTTCTTCAACGCCGGGGAACGCGCACGAGTGCCCGGAAATCTGCAGAATTTTTGCTTATTCAGTAAAGGCCGGATTCGCCACTTTTGTCGGTGGTGGCGTCTAGTATCGAAGCATGGGGATCGGGACCTGTGTCGAGAGGGGTGGTGGACGGGGTGTGGCCGAGAGCGGTGCAGGAATTCCCCTCAGCGTGCGACCGGGCCACGCGATCGTGCGCACCGGGTGGATCGGACCGGGGCGATGCAGAAATCGCCCGCATCGAACGCGGCGGGCCCACGGGATTCCTGCGCGAGGTCTGGGATCGGGGTGGATCACATGAGGGCGGTACAGGATTTCACATTAGGCGCGACCCGAGCATCGACCTCTTCGCGCGGATCGATGATCGGGATGGTCGGATCAGGGTGATGCAGAATTCTCCCGCATCGGGCGCGGCTGGCCTGCGGGATTCTGCCGCGAGGTCTGGGATCGGGGTCGATCGCGCCAAGGCGATGCACGATTCAGCAGCAAGCGTGACCCGGCCTGAGCGCAGCTCGCACCGTTCCCCAGGGGGTGGGCTCTCTCCTCGGTCGGGCAGGCGAAGCCCGATCAGGGTTCTGCCGGGAGGTCAAGCGGCGCGATGCAAGATCGAGCATCAGCGGAAGCTACCGCCGCTTGACCTCCCGGCAGGTTCCTGATTGCCTCCGGGGACCGACCGAGGAGAGAGAACGCCCCCGGCACCCGACCATCCCGAACCCCAGCCCGCCCCACAAACGACAGCACCCACATGAACCCGGCACTCTCTCCGAGGGAAGGGCCCGCGCCGGAGGCGAGATCTTGAAACCCCAGCCCACCCCGCCAACGCAACGGGTGGGCGGGCGGTCAGACAAAACAGGCGACGCGAAGCGGCCGCCCCACCTCTACGACCACCCCGACCCGACAGGCCAACACGCCCGACCAGCACACAGCCGATCATCAACTCGCGTTACGACACGGCCTGGCCGAGCGCGGCAAGAACCATGCCCACCCGTCCGTCCAGCGGCCCGTCGAGTTCCAGGACTGCGATGTCCCCCCAGAGGCCCAACGGGTCGTCGTAGACCAGGTCCAGTAACGCGTCATCGACCCGGAGGCGCAGCGCAGGCAGCTGCGCAGGCGGCATCACTCGTTCCGTCTCCGCGGTGACCCGCGTGATGACCAGCAGATCGAGCCCTGCGAAGGCAGGCTGCAGTGCTTCCGCCACGGCCGGGGCCTCAGGATCGGCGCCTGACGCCGTCATGTAGGCGAGATAGTCCAACGGCGTTCGGTCGAAGACGACCGCGGAGGACAGCGGCCGGGAGACCATGCTGCGCACCGAGCGCACGAGCATGGCGTGGTAGTCCTCCAGGGACGGCGGGTTCGCGAACTCGTAGCCCTCCTCCTCGAGCAGGTAATACGGTTCGTCGACCGCCACGTGACCTGGCAGATGCTCACACAGCGCCTCGACCAGCGTCGTCTTCCCCGTGCCGTGCGTGCCGGAGACACCCACTCTCATCTGCGGCTCCCACTCCAGAAAAACCGACTACGGCATTCTACCGTCGCTGATCCAAAGGACATCGGTGATTCAGCGGACAGTCCTAGCCTGACCTGCTGCGCTCGCCTAAGATCCAGTAGTTATGGATCTCATACCCGCGCCCCGGTCCCTCGTCCGCCCCGATGAGCCCGGCGCGTATCCGCTGACCGCGGCGAGCGCGCTGACCGGTGGGCCGGGGACGGAGCGCGTGGCGGCGTGGCTGCGGGCCGAGCTCGGCGCGGCGACGGGCTTCGACCTGCTGCCGGGCGACGGCGGGGGAGTGCGGCTCGGGCTGGATCCGGATCTCGGCGCCGAAGCGTACCGGCTCGTCGTCGACGCCGACGGGGTGCGCCTGAGTGGCGGCTCGGCGGCCGGCGTCTTCCTCGGCGCGCAGACGCTGCGTCAGTTGCTGGGTGCCGACGCCTACCGCCGCGCGCCGCTCCCGGAGCGGGACTGGTCGGTTCCGCACGTCACGATCGAGGACGAGCCGCGCTTCGGCTGGCGCGGCTTCATGCTGGATGTCGCGCGGCATTTCCTGCCCAAGGCCGACGTGCTGCGCTACCTCGACCTGATCGCCGCCCACAAAATCAATGTGCTGCATCTGCACCTCACCGACGACCAGGGCTGGCGCGTCGAGATCAAGCGCTATCCGCGCTTGACCGAGATCGGCTCGTGGCGTGAGCAGACCATGGTCGGCGTGCGCGAGGGCAAACGCCGCGACGGCCGCCCGCACGGCGGCTACTACACCCAGGACGACCTGCGCGAGATCGTCGCGTACGCGGCGGCGCGGCACATCACCGTCGTCCCCGAGATCGACATCCCGGGCCACTCCCGCGCCGCGATCGCCGCGTATCCGGAGCTCGGCAACGTCGACGTGATCAACACCGCGGCGCTCAAACCGTTCACTGACTGGGGTATCAGCAGCGACGTGCTCAACGTCGAGGACGCGACGCTGAGCTTCTACGAGCACGTGCTCGAAGAAGTGCTCGACATCTTTCCGTCGACCTTCGTGCACATCGGCGGCGACGAGTGCCCGAAGGAGCAATGGCGGGCCAGCGCGCATGCCCAGGCCCGGATCCGCCAGGAGGGCCTGGCCGACGAGCACGAGCTGCAGAGCTGGTTCATCCGCCACTTCGACCGCTGGCTCGCCGAGCGTGGGCGACGCCTGATCGGCTGGGACGAGATCCTCGAAGGCGGCCTCGCGCCGGGCGCCGCCGTCGCCTCGTGGCGCGGCTACGAGGGCGGCGTCGCAGCGGCCCAGGCGGGCCACGACGTCGTCATGTGCCCGAAGCAGCACGTCTACCTCGACTATCGCGAGTCCGAGCGCCCGGACGAGCCGATCCCGGTCGGCATCGTCCGGACGCTCGAGGACGTCTACCGCTTCGAGCCGGTCCCGCCCGGGCTGCGCGAGGATCCGGCCGCGGCGCGGCACGTGATCGGCACGCAGGCGAACGTGTGGACCGAGTTCATGGACAGCGTCCGGGTCGTGGACTACCGCACCTTCCCGCGCCTGTGCGCGTTCGCGGAGGTGGCGTGGTCCGCCCTGCCGTCCGACCCGGAAGCCCGCGACTACGCGGACTTCGAAGCGCGCATGGCCACGCACCTGACTCGCCTCGACGCCCTCGGCGTGGAGTACCGTCCCGCCGACGGCCCGCTTCCGTGGCAGCAGCGACCCGGCGTGCGCGGACGGCCGAAGGGGGATTAGGGCCGGGCGGGCCTTAGCCGTCGGCCCGCCCTTTTTCGCCGGTTGACTGCGGCAGCGCGGCGGCCAGTCGGTCGACTCCGAACCCGCTGATCAGGAGGCGTTCCTTGCGGCTGCCCGTCAGCTGCTGGGTCCATTCGACGAACCCGCCGTCGGCCAATTCCACGCACTCGCCGCCGATGGTGGCGTAGATCTTGTAGCACAGCCGGGTGTAGTAGCCGCGTCCGCTCGTGCGCTCGGGGTCGTCGAGGACGTCGACGCCCGGTGTCGCCGCCAGCGCGGCGCGGGTGTGTTCGAGGAGCGCGATGCTCGCCTCGTCCAGGCAGGTCAGGCGAATCTCGGCGTGCCCGACACCGGCGGCGGACAACACTCTGGCGGCGAACTGCAGGTGTTCGACGAGATGCCGGCGCTCGAAGGCGCGGTCGCCGGTGTCCCGTCCGGCGGTGACCATGCCGAAGAGCTGGAAGTGCGCGAGCATGCCGGGTGCGCCGAAGTGCTGGGCGCGCACCACCCGCTGGGTGGCGGCGAGCCGGACGGGTGTGCTGGAGCGGGGATCTGCCGCCAGGGCCGCGGACCGCCGATGGGCGGCTTCCAGGGCCAGGCCGTTGGTCGGATCGGCCGCGACCTCGCTGGCCCGGATCGTGGCCACCACCTTGCGCGGATCGACGCTGCCGACGGCCGAATGGGTCGCCAGCGGCGCGAGCGGCGAGAGGACCAGCGATTCGCAACCCTCGGGCAGCGCGGCGAACAGCACCTCTTCGGCGCGGCGCAGCGCGGCCGCGTCGATCCGGGCCGGGCCGACGAAGCGATCCGAGCGGTAGCGCCGCATCACCTCGGCCGGAGTGAGCCGGTCCGCCCGGCGCCGGAAGACCTCGAGCAGCAGTGTGGTGAGATCCGCGCCCGAGAGCTCGGTGACCAGCAGATCCAGCAGGTCCGGTCCGCCCGCGCGGCTCAGTACCCGTTGCAGGGCCGGACCGACTCGGGCGTGCTCTGAGAGCTCGTACTCTGCCATGGTCGACCACTATCGTCCGAAGTGCGGCGGCGCGGCCAGCGATTATTCGAATCCGAGACCGCTGAGCGCCTGGCCGATCTTGGCGCGGTGCTGCGCCTCCCACTCGTCGAGCGACTCAGCGGCCTCCTTCGCCAGCCTTGCCGTGGCCGCCGCGAGCAGCTGCTCCCGCTGTGCGGCGGGCACCACGACGACGCCCTCCTCGTCAGCGACCACGACGTCACCCGGATGGACGAGCACGCCGCCGCAGCGGGCCGGTTCGGCCAGGGCGCCGAGGGCCTTCTTCGTGCCCGGCTTCGGGATGACGCCGCGCCCGAAGACGGGGAACCCGGCCTCGCGGACCTCGGCGAGGTCGCGGATCAGGCCATCGACCACGAACCCGGCCACGCCGCGGCGCTGGGCGACGGCGCACACGTTGCCGCCGGCCAGCGCGTAGTCCAGATCGCCCGACTCGACCACGATGACCGAGCCCGGCTCGGCGCGGTAGATCGCCGCGTGCAGCATCAGGTTGTCCCCGGGCGGGCAGCGCACGGTGTAGGCCGGGCCGGCCAGCCGGGGCACCGGCGTCCACAGCGGGCGGATGCCGATGTCCATGATCTGCGCCCGGTCGAGCAGGTCGGCCAGAGTAGTGGTGGGGATTTCGGCAAAGGCGCTCATGCGTTCCTTCTTCTCTGCGCGGCCGTGACTTCGTGGTTTTACCCCTGCGTCACCGGCCGCGTCCGATCGTGAAACCTCGGGCGGGGATCGTAGAGCCATGACATTACAGAACACGCTCCGGCACCACCGCCACCTGGTCGAGCTCGGCTCGCTGCTCGCGACGGCGGGCGCGGCCGACGCCTTCGCCGACGCATTCGGGGCGCGGCGCGACGGCGTCGCCGTGCTGATCTGCCTCGGCATAGCCCTGATCGTGACGACCGTCGGCCACCACGTGTGGCTGCGCCGGAGCGACCACGCGCCGCCGCACGCAGCGAAGGCAGCGGAGACGGCGGACGCACTCGACGCCGCGGTGACCGGCGTCGTCTGGCGGGTGCGCACCGAGATCGACAACACGCCCGGCCGACTGGCCGTGCTCGCCGGCGCGCTCGCAGCCGCCGGCGCCAACATCCACGGCCTCGACGCGCACCCCGGCCCGGCGGGCACGGTCGTGGACGAATTCCTGGTCGAGACCCCGCCGGACACCTCCGCGCAGCAGCTGTGCGCTGCCATCCGGGCGGTCGGCGGTCGGGCGACCCGCGCCGTCCCGACCGACCTGCTCGCACTCGTCGACGCACCGACCCGCGCGCTCGACCTCGCCGCCCGGCTCGCCCGACGGCCCGACGCACTCGAAGCCGTGCTGGCCGATCTGCTGGAGGCCGAACGGGTCGAGCTCGGGCCGGCCGACGCAGACCTCGAACATCTGGCCGACGGGACCAGGCTCGTGCTGCGCGGCCCGGACGGCACAGCGGTCACGGTCAGCCGACCCGGCCTGCCGTTCACCGTGGTCGAACGCTCGCGCGCCCGCGCCGTGCTCGACCTCGCGGCCGCCCACAGCGCCGCACGCGAACGCGGCTGCTGAAAAACGCCTCCGGCCGACCCGAAACGGGTCGGCCGGAGGCGTCGGAACAGAAACCGCGGATCAGGCGCGGTCGAAGCGGTCCAGGTTCATCACCTTGTCCCAGGCCGACACGAAGTCGTGCACGAACTTCTCCTTCGCGTCGTCGCCGGCGTAGACCTCGGCCAGCGCACGCAGCTCGGAGTTCGCACCGAACGCCAGGTCGACCCGGCTGCCGACCCACTTCACCGTGCCGGACGCGTCCCGGCCCTCGAAGGACACGGCGTCCTCGGAGGTCGGCGTCCAGGTGGTGTCCAGGTCGAGCAGGTTGACGAAGTAGTCGTTCGTCAGCTTGCCGGGCGTCTCGGTCAGCACGCCGACCGTGGAACCGCCGTAGGTGACCCCGAGCGCGCGCAGTCCGCCGACCAGGACCGTGGTCTGCGGCGCGGTGAGCGTCAGCAGGTTCGCACGGTCCAGGAAGAGGTACTCCGCCGGGAGCCGGTGGCCCTTGCCGACGTAGTTGCGGAAGCCGTCCGCGGTCGGCTCGAGGTTGCTGAAGGACTCGGTGTCGGTCTGCTCCTGGGTCGCGTCCACCCGGCCCGGCCGGAACGGCACCGCGACCGGCACCCCGGCGTCCTTGGCCGCCTTCTCCACGCCGGCGTTGCCGGCCAGCACGATCAGGTCGGCCAGCGAGACCTGCTTGCCGCCGGTGTGCGCGGCGTTGAACTCGCCCTGCACGCCCTCGAGGGTGCGCAGCACGGTCGCGAGCCGGTCCGGCTCGTTGGCCTCCCAGCCGCTCTGCGGCTGCAGCCGGATCCGCGCGCCGTTCACGCCGCCGCGCTTGTCGCTGCCGCGGAAGGACGAGGCGGCCGCCCAGGCGGTGCCCACCAGCTGGTCCACCGTCAGACCCGTGGCCAGCACGCGCTCCTTGAGCTCGGCCGCGTCCGCCGCGTCGATCACCGGGTGGGTCAGCGGCGGCAGCGGGTCCTGCCACAGCAGCACCTCGGACGGGACCTCCGGGCCGAGGTAGCGGGCCACCGGGCCCATGTCACGGTGCGTCAGCTTGTACCAGGCGCGGGCGAAGGCGTCGGCGAACTCCTCCGGGTGCTCCAGGAACCGGCGCGAGATCGGCTCGTAGGCCGGGTCCATCCGCAGCGCGAGGTCGGTGGTGAGCATGGTCGGGGCGTGCCGCTTGGCCGGGTCGTGCGCGTCCGGGACGGTGTCCGCGGCGCCGCCGTCCTTCGGCTTCCACTGGTACGCGCCGGCCGGGCTCTTGCCCAGCTCCCACTCATAGCCGAACAGGATCTCGAAGAACGAGTTGTCCCAGGTGATCGGGGTGTAGGTCCAGGCGCCCTCGAGGCCGGAGCCGATCGCGTCGCCGCCCTTGCCGGTGCCGAAGCTGCTCTTCCAGCCCAGGCCCTGCTGCTCGAGCGGGGAGGCCTCCGGGTCCGGGCCGACGTGGTCGGCCGGGCCGGCGCCGTGGGTCTTGCCGAAGGTGTGGCCGCCGGCGATCAGGGCGATGGTCTCGGCGTCGTCCATGGCCATCCGGCGGAAGGTCTCGCGGATGTCGCGGGCCGCGGCCAGCGGGTCGGGCCGGCCGTTCGGGCCCTCCGGGTTGACGTAGATCAGGCCCATCTGGACCGCGGCGAGCGGGGACTCGAGGTCGCGGTCGCCGGTGTAGCGCTCGTCGTCGAGCCAGCCGTGCTCCGGACCCCAGTAGACGTCCTCCTCGGACTCCCACACGTCCGGCCGGCCGCCGGCGAACCCGAAGGTCTTGAAGCCCATGGTCTCCAGGGCGACGTTGCCGGCCAGGATCATCAGGTCGCCCCAGGACAGAGCCTGGCCGTACTTCTTCTTCACCGGCCACAGCAGCCGGCGGGCCTTGTCCAGGTTGACGTTGTCCGGCCAGCTGTTGAGCGGGGCGAAGCGCTGCTGGCCGGAGCCGGCCCCGCCGCGTCCGTCCTCGATCCGGTAGGTGCCGGCCGCGTGCCAGGCCATCCGGATCATGAACGGGCCGTAGTTGCCGTAGTCGGCCGGCCACCACTCCTTGGAGGTGGTCAGCACCTCGGCTATGTCCTGTTTGACCGACGGCAGGTCCAGGGTCTCGAACGCGGCGGCGTAGTCGAAGCCGGCGCCGTTCGGGTTTCCCTCGGCCGGGTTCTTGGCCAGGATGCGAAGGTTGAGCCGCTCCGGCCACCATTGCCGGTTGCCGCCGCCCTGAGCGGGGGCGAGCGCACGGCCGTGCGCCACCGGACAGCCGGTGCCCTCCGACTTCGGATCTACGTCGAGTGCTGCATGGTGCTCAGACATGTGAATCCTTCCTCAGGTAGGCGGATCATGGCGCCTAGGTCGCCGCCGCCACGGGGGAGCAGGCGGGACACAGGCCCCAGTAGATGACCTCGGCCTCGTCGATGGCGAAACCGTGATCGTCGGACGCGGTCAGGCACGGCGCCTCGCCCACCGCGCAGTCGACGTCGGCGACGACGCCGCACGCGCGGCACACGAGGTGGTGGTGGTTGTCCCCGACCCGGCCCTCGAACCTGGCCGGGCTGCCCGGCGGCTCGATCCGACGGATCAGCCCGGCCGCGGTCAGCGCGGTCAGGGCCTCGTAAACGGCCTGCAACGAGACGTGGCCGACGCGCTCGCGGACCCCGCCGGCGATCTCCTCGGCGTCGAGGTGCGCGCCGGCGCGGACGGTCTCGAGCAGCGCGACCCGTGCCGCGGTGACCCGCAGGCCGGCGCCGCGCAGCTGCGCGGCGGTGGTCGGGGTCGCGGACGGGCTCATGGCGGCCACCCTATCTCCCTAAAGACGAACGATTCAAGATAACGAGGAGTTCTCGTTACATGAAAACCAGCTTAGTCCGGGTTCGCCGAATCGCCACCGGATGTCCACTTCCGTCACCGTCAACGTCACCTTCACCACTGCCGTCACCGCCGCGCCGAAAGCGCCCGTCCGAGCCGGCTGCCGGAGGCGATGACGCCGATATGGCTGAAGGCCTGCGGGAAATTGCCGCAGAAGGCGCCGGTGCCCGGGTCGATCTGCTCGGAGAGCAGCCCGAGCGGGCTGGCCCGCGCGCACAGCGAGGTGTAGAGCTCCTCCGCCTCCTCCAGCCGGCCCTGCCCGGAAAGGTTGTCCACCAGCCAGAAGCTGCACAGCAGGAAGGCGCCCTCGTCGCCGGGCAGCCCGTCCGGCGAGTCGGTGTGCAGGTAGCGGTAGAGCAGGCCGCCGCCGGCCGAGAGCCGTTCGGCCACGGCCGCGGTGGTCGCCGTCATCCGCGGATGGTCGAACGGGACCACCCGGCGCAGCGGCAGCGCGAGCAGGCTCGCGTCGAGGCCGCCGCCGTCGCCGAGGTGCTCGGTCAGCGTCCGCGCCCGCTCGTCCCAGGCCTCGTTCAGAATCAGGTCACGAAGACTCTCGGCCTCCTGCCGCCAGTGCCGCGCCGCCTCGCGATCGCCGAGCAGCCGGGCGATCCGGCCGGCCCGGTCCATCGCCACCTGGCACATGGCCGCGGAGTAGGTGAACACCCGGCCGGCGCTGCGCACCTCCCAGATGCCCTGGTCCGGGGTGCGCCACTGCTCGCCCGCCTGGCCGGCCAGCCGGGCCAGGCTCTGCCACAGATGCGGCGGGACGTCGCCGCCGCCCTCCACCCACTGATACGCGCAGTCCAGCACCTCGCCGTAGACGTCGTGCTGCACCTGGTCGGTCGCGCCGTTGCCCCAGCGCACCGGCGCCGAGCCGCGGTAGCCCTCGAGATCGTGGTCCACGACCTCGTCCGGCACCGGCTCTCCGGTCAGCGTGTACATGATCCGCGGGCCCTCGCCGGCCTCGAACGCGTCGAGCACCCAGCCGAGGAACGCGTCCGCCTCGCCGCCGAAACCGATGCGGCGCAAGGCGAAGACGGCGAACGCGGCGTCGCGCACCCAGGCGTAGCGGTAGTCCCAGTTGCGCACGCCGCCGATCGGGGCCGGCAGCGAGGAGGTCGGCGCGGCCACCAGCGAGCCGTTCGTCCAGTCGTCGCAGAGCTTCAGGGTGACCGCCGAGCGGCGCACCATGCTTTCTTGAGGGCCCTGATAATCGAACCCGGACATCCAGCGCCGCCAGGCGCGCTCGGTGCTGCGCACGGTGGTCTCGGCCTCGAACCGATGGTGCCGGTGCGCCCGCGCCCAGGACAGGCACAGGCTGACCGACTCGCCCTGTTCGAGCTCGTACACGCCGTGCGTGCCGTCCGGCTCCCCGGTCCCGACCCCGCCGAGCGGCCGGTCTCCGCGCAGGTGCAGCCGCATCCCCGGCCGTTCCGGCAGACGCAGTTCCACCCCGCTGAACAGCGGCCGTGCCTGCGCCCCGCCCAGCGGTTCGATCGCGTACCTCAGCCGCACCCGCCCGGAGAGCACTAGGGCCGTGCGCACCAGTTCCCCGCGTCCGGCCGGGACGTCGTCGGACAGGTCCGCGCCCGCCCGCAGCGTCATCACGTCGGTGATCCGCACCGTGCCGGAGGCGCAGCGGAACTCGGTGTCGAGCACGGCCGTGTCCGGCCGGTAGAGCTGCCGGGTCTCGAACGGTTCGTCCGGCGCGAAGGTGAACGCCCCGCCGCGGGCGTGGTCGAGCAGGCCGCAGAACACGGGGCGGGAATCGAACCGGGGCAGGCACATCCAGGACACCGCGCCGTCCCGCCCGACCAAAGCGGCCGCCGCCCCGTCGCCGATCAACCCGTGATCTTCCAGCGGCAGATAGCCACCGGCTCGGCGGATCGGCTGGAACGGCGGGTCCGGATCGAGCATCGGGCTTCCTGTCGGCGGCGGTCAGCGCGGACGGGCGGTCCGCTCGTCCCAAAGTGCACCGCGCCGCCGGGCCCGGCTGCCCGGGTGGACCGTCCGGGTCAGCGGGCGGTGGACGCGGCCGCCGCCCGCTCAGCCGCCGCTCGGCCGCCGCGGCCCGGCGAAGTCCTCCGGGGTGATCCGGCGCAGCTCCCGGCGCAGCTTGCGCGGCGAGGCCGGCGGCGCCACCAGCAGCACCGGCGCGCGGGCGCCGGCCGCGGCGCAGCGGCGCACGTGCCCGTGCAGGAACCGGGCCAGCCGGCCCCGGCCGCCGGCGCCGAGCACCAGCAGGTCCCCGGACTGGTCGGCCAGCGCGTTCAGCGCGAACGCGGCGGGTGCGCGCACCACTATCCGTTCCACCGCGACGTCGTCCGGTATGCCGCCCGCGGCCGCGATCGACGCCTGCAGCCGTTCCTCGGCCCGCAGCGCCCAGAGCGCGGCCAGCCGGGGCTCCGGTGCCATCCGGTAGACGGTCTCGCCGCCCGGGGGCTCCCAGGCCAGCACCGGAACGAGGACGCTGCGGGTGCAGCGGGCCTCGTAGACGGCCCGGCGCAGCGCCGCGGCGCTGCTGGCCGAACCGGTCACCCCGACCACCACGCGGGCGGGGCGCACCACGGGGGATAGGTCCGTTTCGTTCATAGTTTCCAGTATTCGAGCGACAGCGCCGCCCGCACAGTGGCACTATTGCCGTAGGCCCATAAGATCCTGCCAGCCGGGGCCGTGGCGTCCGCATGCTGGACGGCCGGGGCCCGTCGACACCGCTGATGGGAGGTCGTCATGCTCAAGACCGTCGCGGCCGTGGTGATGGAAGGCTCGGCCGCCTTCGAGCTCGGCGTCGCGTGCGAGGTCTTCGGGATCGACCGAACGGCCCATGGGGTGCCCCGCTTCGACTTCCGGGTGTGCGCGCAGGAGCCCGGCCGTCCGATCGGCTCCACCGGCGTCGGCGTCCTCGCGCCGTACGGTCTCGACGGCGTCGTCGGCGCGGACGCGGTGATCGTGCCGGCCGTGGCCGGGCCGCCCGAGGGCTTCCCCGAGCCGGTGCTCGAGGCGCTGCGCACGGCGGCGCGGGCCGGGGCCACGCTGGTGTCGGTCTGCTCGGGCATCTACCCGCTGGCCGAGGCCGGGCTGCTCTCCGGCATGCGCTGCACCCTGCACTGGAAGCAGGTGGCGGACTTCGCCCGGCGTTTCCCCGACGTCAAGCTGGACCCGGACGTGCTGTTCGTGGACGAGGGCTCGGTGATCACCAGCGCGGGCACCGCGGCCGGCATCGACGCCCTGCTGCACCTGGTGCGCCGCGAGCTCGGCACCGCCGTCGCCAACGAGATCGCCCGGCAGATGGTGGTCGCCCCGCAGCGCGACGGCGGCCAGCGCCAGTTCGTCTCGCTGCCGGTGCCGGAAGAACCCTGCGACAGTCTGCAGCCGGTGCTGGACTTCATGATCGAGCATCTCGGCGGGCAGTTCGACGTCGCCCGGCTGGCCCGGCTGGCCGCGATGTCGGAGCGCACCTTCGCCCGCCGCTTCGTCGCCGAGACCGGCACCACGCCGCTGCGCTGGCTCACCACCCAGCGCATCCTGCACGCGCGCCGGCTGCTGGAGGAGACGACGCTGAGCGTCGAGGAGATCGCAGGGTCCTGCGGCCTGGGCTCCGGCGCCCTGCTGCGCCACCACTTCCGCCGCGTGGTCGGTCTCACCCCGGCCGACTACCGCAAGTCCTTCCGGGTCGAGGCGGCCGGCGCCCTAGACCGGCACCGAGAAGGTCCCAGCCGCCGGACGGCCTGACGGGGAAACGGCGCTGGCGTGGGATGATGCCGCTGCCATGGACATGCACGCGCACGATCAGCCCCTCCCGACCGTCCCCGAGACCGACTCCGCGACCGACCCGATCGCCGCCGTGCCGCCCGGCGCCGAGCGCGCGCACCCCGTCCTACCGCACACGCCGATGCGCGCCTGGATCATGTGGCTCGGCGCCGTGGCCGTCTACCTGGTGGCCGTGTTCAACCGCAGCAGCCTCGGCGTGGCCGGCCTCGACGCCGAGCACCGCTTCGGCATCAGCGCCTCCGCGCTCTCCACCTTCTCGATGCTGCAGCTGCTGGTCTACGCCGGCATGCAGATACCCGTGGGCCTGCTCATCGACCGGCTCGGCCCGCGCCGCATGCTGATCTCCGGGCTGAGCGTGATGTGCGCCGCCCAGGCCTGCTTCGCCGCCGTCCCGTCCTTCGGCCTCGCCCTCGCCGCCCGCGGCCTGCTCGGCTGCGGCGACGCCATGGTGTTCATCAGTGTGCTGCGGATCGTCGCGGCCTGGTTCCCCACCCGCCGGGTGGCGCTGCTGACCCAGCTCACCTCGCTCACCGGCGCGGCCGGCGGCATCGCCAGCACCTGGCCGCTGGCCTGGGCCCTGCGCACCTTCGGCTGGAGCGGGACGTTCCTCGGCATCGCCGGAGCCGGGCTGTGCGTGCTCGTGCTGCCCACCCTGGTCGTGCGCGACACGCCGGAGACCGCCGCCCCGCGCGTCCCGCGGCCGCGCCCGGACGCTCCGCGCGTCCGGGTGCGCACGCAGATGCGCGAGGCGTGGGCCCGGCCGCATACCCGGCTCGGGCTGTGGGTGCACTTCACCACCGGTTTCCCCGGCGCCGTGTTCAGCCTGCTGTGGGGCTATCCGTTCCTGGTGCAGGGCGAGGGCGTCGACGCGGGCACGGCCAGCGGCCTGCTCACCCTGTTGATATGCGCGGGTATGGGCATATCCTTCGGCTTCGGCGTCCTGCTCACCCACCGCCCGCAGCAGCGGATCCCCTACGCCCTGGCCGTGATCGGCGTCACCGCCGGCGCCCTGGCCGCCGTGCTGCTGTGGCCCGGCCGCGCGCCCGGCTGGCTGCTGGTCGTCCTCATCTGCGCCTACGCGACGAACGGCGGAGGCTCGATGATCGCCTTCGACATCGCCCGCAGCGCCAACCCGCCGGAGAGCCTGGGCACCGCCTCCGGCATGGTCAACGTCGGCGCCTTCATCGCCTCCGCGATCACGTTGCAGGCGACCGGATTCCTGCTCGACCGCACCGGCGCCGGCCACGCGCTCACCGCCGCCGCGGCGCTGGACGGCTACAAGACGGCCTTCTGCTTCCCCTTCGTCCTGCTCGCACTCGGTACGGTGCAGATCCTGCGCCTGTCCCGCGCCGCCGGCGAGTTCACCGCCGCTCCGCGCCCGCGAGCACTTCGCCGATCGCCGTCAGCAGCGCCGACGTCGTGAACGGCTTGTGCAGCAGCGCCATCCCCGCCGGCAGCGGCTGGTCGCCCGGCAGCGTGCCCGCCGCGTAGCCGGACATCAGCAGCACCGGCAGGGTGTGATCCACGGCGCGGACCGCGTTGGCGAGTTCGATCCCGGACATACCCGACATCACCAGGTCGGTCAGCAGCGCGTCGATCGAGTCGGCCGACTCGGTGTAGATCCGCAGCGCGTCCTGCGGCGCCGCCACGCTGATCGTCCGGTATCCGTTGCGGCCGGCCATCAGGCACACCAGGTCGCGCACCGCGTCGTCGTCCTCGACCACGAGCAGCGTCTGCCCGCGGCCGTCTTCGGGTGCGGGTTCCTCGGCTCGCCCCGACTCGGCCGGGCACTCGACCGCCGGCAGGTCGATCCGCACCACCGTGCCGCGGTCCGGTTCCGAGCTCAGGCTGATCTCGCCGCCGGCCGCCTTGACCACCCCGTACGCGGAGGAGAGTCCCAGGCCGGTTCCGGCTGACGCGTCGGTGGTGAAGTACGGCTCGAAAGCGTGCTTGCGTACCTGGTCCGGCATCCCGGTGCCGGTGTCGGACACGCTCAGGCGCACCATCGGCCCGGACGGCTCGGCCCCGTCCTCGCCGCTCTCGCCGTCCGGCTCCACGTTGCCGGTCTCGATGACCAGCCGCCCGCCCGAGGGCATGGCCCGGCGCGCGTTCGAGACCAGGTTGAGCAGCAGCCGCTCCAACTCGCTGCGGTCGATCCGGATCGGACGCAGGTCCGGCGCCGCCCGCGTGACGAACTCGACGTCCTCGCCGATCGCCCCGCGCAGCACCCGCTCGGTCTCGGCCACCACCGCGTTGGCGTCGAGGATCTCCGGGCGCAACGGCTCCTGCCGGCTGAACACCAGCAGCTGCCGGGTCAGCCCCGCGCCGCGCTCGGACAGCGTGCGGATCAGCTCCAGGCCCGGGCGGTGCGGGCTGTCCGCCGGCAGTTCGCCGAGTGCCAGGTCGGTGTGGCCGAGGATCACCGCGAGCAGGTTGTTGAAGTCGTGCGCGATCCCGCCGGCCAGCCGGCCCATCGACTCGAGCCGCTCGGCCTGGCGCAGCTGCTGCTGCAGGGCGTCGCGTTGGTGGTCGGCGCGCACTCGGTCGGTGATGTCGCGCAGGATCCCCTCCACGGTGATCACGCGCCCGTCCTCGTCGCGCAGCGCGACCGCCCGCTGCTCGGTCCACGCGTCCCCGCCCTCCGGCCGCGGCCAGCGCACCACCAGCGGACGCGGGTTCGGCGAGTGCCAGGCGGCCCGCAGCGCGGCCTGGTCCTCCGGCGCGGCCAGGCCGAAGAGCCTCTCCGGGTCACCGCACAGCTCCCGCGGATCCCGGCCGAACACCGCCTGCGCGGCCGGGCTGAGGTATTCGACCTCTTCCACCGGGTGCAGGCGGTAGCGGAACATCACGTCCGGCGAGTGGTCGGCGAACAGCCGGAAGCGCTGTTCGCTCAGCCGCCGGGTCGCCTCCGCGGCCCGCCACTCCCGCCGGTGCTCGGCCTGCCGCAGCTCCCGGCGCACCACCTCGACCAGCCGGGCCGGCTGGTCCTTGAGCACGAAGTCGTGCGCGCCGGCCCGCATCAGCGCGGCCGCGGACTCCTCGCCGATCCGTCCGCTGACCAGGATGAACGGGAGGTCCAGTCCGCTGGCCTGGACCAGCTCGAGCGCGTCCTCGGCGCCGAAGCCCGGCATCCAGTAGTCGGAGATGACCAGATCGGGGGTGCGCGCCCGCAGCGCCTCGCGGGCAGTGTCCGCGTCCTCCACCCGCTCGTAGTCCAGCTCCACCCCGCCGCGGCGCAGCCGGGTGGCCGCCAGCAGCGCGTCGTCCTCGCTGTCCTCGCAGATCAGGATCTTGATGGGGGCGGTCATCTACAGCGTCCCCGGATCCGGGCACGGCTCGTTCACCCCGAGCCAGTACGACGCCAGGGTCTGGATCAGCTCGGTGAAGCCGGCGAACGAGACCGGCTTGCACACGAAGCTGTTCGCGCCGGCCAGATAGCAGTTGAGGATGTCGCGCCGCTCCCGCGAGGTGGTCAGCACGACCACCGGGACCAGCGAGGTGCGCGCGTCCGCCCGCAGCCGCCCGAGCACGTCGAGGCCGCTGATCTTGGGCAGGTTGATGTCGAGCAGCACCAGCGCGGGCTTGAGCCCGCTCCGGCCGTCCTCCGGCAGCAGGAGGGTCAGGCACTCCTCGCCGTCGGTCGCGGCCACGATCTCGTTCTCGAAGCCGTTCTTGGCGAACGCCCGGCGGGTGAGCAGGACGTCGTCCGGGTTGTCCTCGACCAGCAGGATCGGCGCGTCGATCACGGCAGCTCACCCCGGACCCCGGGCATGATCTCTGCCGTGCGCTCACGCATCGCTTTCCGCCTTGTCGCGACGGGGAACCTCGGTCGCCTCCATCGTCAGGCGGCCTGATCGCCGCGGCAACCGGGAAGTCTTGAGCAGAACCTGACCGGGACCACACCCGCGCTTTCGCCTCCCGGCCGAGGCTGGTTCACCGGGGGTGAGCGAAAGGTGGGCACGATGCGCGAGGCGCGCGGTGCCCGTGCGAGGCCGGCCGTGGACGCCGAGCGGCTCGGCCGGGTGCGGGCCGAGGTGGGCGAACAGGCGGTTCGCCGCTACGCCCGCGCCTACCTGGACCTGCTCTGGCCCCGGATCGAGCGGATCGAGCAGGCGATGGCCGCGGCCGAGGCCGGCGAGGCCCGCCGGATCATGTTCGACCTGCGGGTGAGCAGCGAGATGCTGGGCGTCGCCGAGCTGCCCGGCATGATCGCCGAGCTCGAGTCCTCGCCGCAGACCTGGCTCGCCGCCGGCACGGCCCGGTTGCGCCGCGAACGCCGGGAGGCCAAGCGCGTCGAAGACGAACTGCCGCCGCTGCTCGGGCTGCTCGGGGTGTGACCTGGCAGGTCAGGGCGCGCCGAAGCGGTACCCGACGCCGCGCACGGTGTGCACCCAGTGGCCGCTCTGCGCGCTCTCGCCGAGCTTGTGCCGCAGGTTCGCCACGTGCACGTCGATCACGTGGTCGTCGCCCGGCCAGTCGGTGCGCCAGACCCGGCGCGCCAGCGTGTCGCGCTCCCACACCCGGCGCGGGCGGCTCATGAAGGCCTCCAGCAGGTCGAACTCCGTTCGGGTGAGTTCCACCGGCTCGCCGGCCAGGGTGACCTCGCGGCTCTCCCGGTCCAGCAGCAACTCGCCGATCCGCAGCACCGCCCCCTCGCTCGGCTGTTCGGGCGCTCCCGGGTCGGCCAGCCGCGGTCGGCGGAACATCGCCCCCACGCGTGCACGCAGCTCGCGCGGCGAGAACGGCTTGCCCAGATAGTCGTCCGCGCCGACCTCGAGACCGATCAGCCGGTCGGTCTCCTCGGCCCGCGCGGTCAGCATGATGATGTAGGCGTTCGTCATGTTCCGCAGCTGCCGGCAGACCTCGATGCCGTCCATGTCGGGCAGGGTGAGATCCAGCGTCACCACGTCGGGCGTGCGCTGCCGGGCCTGCTCGAGCGCGCTCGCGCCGGTCCCGGCGCCCACCGGCTCGAAGCCGGCCTGCCGCAGGGTGTCGCACAGCAGCATCCGGATGTCCGGGGCGTCCTCGACGACCAGGGCCATCCGCGGCTGCTCGGCCTGCGCCACGGCTACGGTCCGTCCTGCGGCGCGGGCACCGCCGGATCGAGCTCGTCGACCAGCCGGGCGAGCCGCCGCACGCTCTCGTCCACCGTGCGCAGGGTCGCGGCCTGTTCGGGCGTGACCGGCCCGTAGCTGCCGTCGGAGAGCAGTTCGAGATAGCCCAAGGCGCTGGTCAGCGGGGTGCGCAGCTGGTGCGCCAACGCGCCGAGCAGCTCGTCCGCGCGCTCCTCGAGCGGACCCAACGCCTCGACCAGGGCCACGGTGGGCCGTACAGAATCACCCACGCGATCAGGGTAGATCGGCGCCGTGAGCTTCGCCATCGAGGCCTTGAGCAAACGCTGACGAACCCTTGAATGCCCGTGAACCTGGCCGCAAGAACCTGGTCGGAACGGGGCGTGAGGAGCCCGGAGCCACCAGCGCGGAACCAGGTGAAGGAACGATGGCGATCAGTGAACAGTACTCGGCGACGGCTCCGGCCACGGCCGCGTTGCCGACCGGTTCGCCTCGGGTCAGCGTGGTCATCCCGGCGCGCGACGAGGCGCGGAACCTGCCGCTCGTGCTGGGCGAGCTGCCCGTGGGCCTGCACGAGGTGATCCTGGTCGACGGCGGCTCGCAGGACGGCACCGTCGCCGCGGCCCGCCGGGTGCGGCCCGACGTGCGCGTCGTGACCCAGTCCCGCTGCGGCAAGGGCAACGCCCTGGCCTGCGGCATAGCCGAGTGCACCGGCGACATCGCGGTGCTGCTCGACGCGGACTACTCGGCCGACCCGGCGGAGATCGCCGCGTTCGTGGAGAAGCTCGAGGGCGGCGCCGACGTGGTCAAGGGCAGCCGCTTCCTGCGCGAGGGCGGCAGTTCGGATCTGACCGTGTTGCGCCGCGCCGGCAACAAGACCCTGCTCTTCCTGATGAACCGGCTCTACCGGACCTCGTTCAGCGACCTCTGCTACGGCTACAACGCGTTCTGGACTCGATGCAGCCCCGCCCTGGAACTGCCCTCGGCCGGTCCGGGCGAGGCGGAGTTCGGCGACGGATTCGAGTTCGAGACCGTGTTCGCCGCGCACGCCGCGACGGCGCGGCTGGAGATCGGCGAGGTGCCGTCCTTCGAGCGGGACCGCCGGTTCGGCGTGAGCCACCTGCACACCTGGCGCGACGGCTGGCGCTGCCTGCACGCGATCCTGCGCGAGCGGCTGCCCTGGCCGAACCCGCAGCAGGTCGAGGCGCTGCCGGTGGAAGCCATGCGAGCTGCGGAGAAGTAGTCATGAGGCCTTGTGCGGCACTCGCCGTCACCCAGTTGGACCTGGACGCGCCGGACGGCCCGTTGCTCGGGCCGGCCGAGCCGACCACGGTGCTGGCGCTGGTCCGCCTGCACCGCCACCCGGTCGGCGTGGTCGAGGTGCGGGTCGACACCGGTCACCCGTTCGCCACACGCCTGCGCCGCGCCGCCGTGGCCCAGTTCGGACCGGCCATCCTCGAACACGAGCTGCGCGATCGGGGCGCCGAACCGATGCCGTGGGAGGCCGCGGCGGCGCTCGACGCGGCGGTTCCCGGCGGGTCTCCCGTGCCCCCCGGGCCCGCCGCCGCGCCGGTCCCGCCATGCCTGCGGCAGCGTGCCCGGGTGCTCGCCGATCCGCCGCCGATCAGCGTCATCATCGGCACGCGGGAGCAGCCGCGCCGGCTGAGCCGCTGCCTGGACTCCCTGACCACGACGGGCTACCCGAACTTCGAGGTGCTGGTGATCGACAGCGCGCCGGAGACGGACGCGACGCGCCACGTGGTGGAGCGCGCCGACGGTCCGATACGGTACCTGCGCACTCATCGGCCCGGCCGCGCGGCGGCGCACGAGCTCGGCGCCGCCGAGGCCGAAGGGCGGCTGCTCGCCTTCACCGCCGACGACGTGCGGGTGGACCGGGATTGGCTGCCGGCGATGGCCGAGTCCTTCGTCGACAGCCCGGTCGGCTGCGCGGCCGGGCTGACCATGCCGGGCGAGGTCGCCGGCCCGCCGCACGGAGTGCTCAACCTCGCCGTCGACGCGGATCTGGCCCGGGATCAGCTGCGCGGCTTCGACCCGAAAGCGGTCGCCGACCTCTCGCAGCACGCGGTCTACCAGCCGGACGCGGTGCTCTGGGATCAACGCCGCGGCGACTTGATCGCCCTGGGCGCTCGCCGCTGACGCTCTGCCTGGTTCCGTTCGCGCACTCGCGTGTGAATCGCCTGCGCCAACCGAGGGCTCGCGTATTCGCTCCCGCATACGAAGCGCATCAGCGGCCCATACGAGGCGGCGGAAGGGAATCCGACGAAGTAGAGTCCCGGGATCGAGGACTGATACCCCGCGCCGAGCCTCGGCCAGTGGTTCACCCGGGCCAGCGCGTCATTGATATCAGAGCTCAGAAACGTGAATGAGTCCTCGGCGATACGGTAGCCGGTGGCGGCGATGACGTGGTCCGCGTGCAGAGTCTCCCGCGCGCCGTCCGGTCCGGCCAGCCGCAGCGTGACGCCGCCGCCCTCGGCCGCGACGCCGAGCACTGCCCGCCGGGGCGGAACGTGGGCGTGTCCGATCAGGCCGCTGGCGACCACGACCGCACGGGTCCCGAAGCGCTCGCCGGCCGAGGTGCGCGTACGCCGAAAGGCCGTAGGGTCCCGCGCCTAGCACGAGGACGTCGGTGGCAGTGGTCATGGGCAGAGTAGTCCTGGGGGCGCCATTGCCGCGCCCGAGGTGGACGGTTCGGACCTCGACGTACGCGGGTCGATGCCTTTCAGGCTCTCGCGCCGCCTGGCGCGGCGCGCGCTGAGCACCGGGCTCCGATCGCCGCGCTGTCTTCCCGCGCCATCCGCGTCCTGATGCACGACTCCTGCTGCCCGATTGCGCGTCAGTTCGACCCGAATTACGGTGATATGGCCACGGACGACAGAGCTGAGGGAGGCGTGCCGATCCATGCCACGGCCGCCTGACCGCGCGCACGCGCCCGCCCAGTCCGAGTCCCAGCGCCGCACCTCGGCCGGGACGCCCGTCGTCACCCGGCTCACCCGCTTCGCCCAGTGCGCGGCCCTCGAAGCCGACTGGCGCGCCCTCGCCGACGAGGCCGCGCCGCTCAACCCCTACGCTTCGCCCGACTGGACGCTCACCTGGCTGCGGCACGTCGTGCACGAGAGCGAACTCGCGGTCCTGACCGTCCATCGGGACTCCCGCCTGATCGGCATCGCCCCGTTCTACCTGCGCGACCTCGCTCACCTCGCGCACACGGTGCAGCTCGCCGGCACCGGACGCCTCGG
Source organism: Actinospica robiniae DSM 44927 (assembly GCF_000504285.1). NCBI lineage: Bacteria > Bacillati > Actinomycetota > Actinomycetes > Catenulisporales > Actinospicaceae > Actinospica > Actinospica robiniae. Next base: position 8,788,985 of record NZ_KI632511.1, read on the forward strand.
TGCGTTGACGGAGGTCCCGCAGGTGCTCGCCGCGCCGGGGGAGACGAGGCGGGTGATGCGCGCGGTAGTGGCGCATTGGCTCACCCGTTCGCAGGAATGGGACTGGCTCGAGCTCCCTCTGACGGCCGATCAGGGCTGGTTCGAGCCGCAGTGGCTGGGGGAGAGCCGTGCAGTGCGCGGGCTCGTCCAGCACAAGACCACGCGAGCGGCCATCGTGCTGCCCTTGGCGGAGCAGACCTCCCTGCGGCCCTTGCTCAAGCGCAACGTCTGGGAGAGCGTCAAACGGGCCCGGCACCGCCTCGACCGTGCCGGCGAGCCCTGGGACATCGCCATCCACACCGCGCCGGGCGACGTGCGCGCGACGTTGCCGGAGCTGCGGCGGCTGCACGCCGCGCGAGCCGAGATGGAGGGTGCGCGGGTGCACCCCGACGCGCTCGGCGAACCGCGTCGTCGCGCCTTCTTCAACGACGCCGTCCATCGATTGGCGGCTTCGGGACGCGTCGAACTGCTGACGCTGAACGTCGCGGGCACTCCGGTCGCCGCGCAGCTTGTGCTCCGTGCGCCCTCGGCCGCCTACTTCGCGCTCAGCGGCATCGATCCGCAGTGGTGGTCGGTCGGGCCTGTCACTCTTCTGCAGTACACGGCGATGGAACGCGCGTTAGAGCGCGGTGACACCGAGGTGAATCTCTCGGTCGGGCCGGACATCTCGAAGCTCCGCTGGAGCGAGCGAATCGTGCAACACCCCGAGTTCGTGGTCTGCGGGCCGCGCGGACGCTCGCGTGCGCTGCTTTCGGGTTACGCGGCGGCGGCCGCGGTGGCGGCGGTGCGACGCGAGGCCGGTCGCCACCAGGTGCGGGAGCACCACGAGCAGGAGCACCACGAGCAAGAGCACGAGCAGTCGGGGCAGGAACAGCCGGATCATGCGCCTGCGCATTCGGGGAGTGAGCGCGCGTGACGAGGCGGCCCCGGATCTGCGTCGTCGGTTCCGGCTGGCGTTTCACCAGCGGTATCAGCTACTTCACCTGCCGGCTGTCCGGCGCCCTGGCCGATCGCGCGGACGTCACGGCCATCCTGATGCGGCGTCTGCTGCCGCGGCGGTTCTACCCGGGACGCGAGCGGGTCGGGCGGCCGCTCGCGGCGCTCGCCTACGACCCGCGCGTCGAGGTGTTCGACGGGGTCGACTGGTACTGGGGCCTCGGCATCGTGCGCGCGGCACGGCTCATCCGGTGCACCCGGCCCGACGTGCTTCTGCTGCAATGGTGGACGGGCACGGTCCTGCACAGCTACCTGCTTCTCGTGCTCGTCGCACGGTCGGTCGGCACCCGCATCGTGGTCGAGTTCCACGAGATCGAGGACACCGGTGAGGCGCGGCTCCCGCTCGTAGGCCCGGTCGTAAGCCGCTTGTTGCGTGCGCTGCTCACGCGCGCGGACGGCTTTCTCGTGCACTCGGAGTTCGACGCGAGCGCCGTGCGGCATACCTATGATCTGACCGGACGGCCCATCAGGGTCGTTCCGCACGGGCCTTACGACCATCACCGCGCCGCGCATCGGCCCGGCGCCGAGCCCGGGGTATGCCGACTGCTCTACTTCGGGACGATCCGCCCGTACAAGGGTGTTGAATTCCTGGTCGAGGCCTTCGGCACGCTCACCGCCGCCGAGGCGGAGCGCTACCGGCTGACCGTCGTCGGCGAGACCTGGGAGGGATGGACGAGGCCGCTCGAACTGATCGAGTCGTCCCCGCACCGCGACCGGATCACGCTGGTGAACCGCTACGTCTCCGACGACGAGATCACCGGCTACTTCGCCGAGGCGGACGCCGTCGTGCTGCCGTATCTGCGTTCCTCGGCCAGCGGTCCGCTGCACATCGCGATGAGCAACGGTCTGCCGGTGATCGTCACCTCGGTCGGCGGGCTGACCGAGGCGGCGGCCGACTACGGTGGCGCGATCCTCGTTCCGCCCGCTGACGCGGCCGCGCTCGCCGACGCGTTGCGCGAGGTGCCGGACCGCATCGGCGCGCAGTATCAGGACCGGCATTCCTGGGAGGCGAACGTCGAGGCCTTGCTCGACTTCGCCGCTGCGGAATCCCACCCGGCCGGATCCCAAGCGCGCGGACCCCACGCGCCCGGATCCGGCGGGGTGGGCCGGTGAGGATCGCTCTCGCAGCCCCCGGATATCCCCCGACGCTCGGCGGCGTCGAGCAGGTCGTCGCCCAGTCGGCGCGCGCCCTTGTCCGCGCGGGGCACGAGGTCGAGGTGTTCGCGCAGCAGCGTCAGGACGGCCACTATGGCGGTCCGGCGGAAGGCGCACCCGCGGAGAGTGGGACCGCGGCGACCACCACGGGGCTCGACGGCGAGGACAGCGAGTCGATCAAGGTGCACCGCTTCGCCACCCACGGACCGCACGACTACCCGTTCGCACCCGGACTCTGGCCGGCCCTGGCCGCGCGAGCCGCCGAGTTCGACGTCGTACACGGCCACAGCTACCACACGCTCACCGGGCTCTCCGCAGTGCTCGGCGCCCGCTCGCGGGCGCCGTTCGTGTTCTCGCCGCACTACCACGGCACCGGCCACTCCCCGCTGCGCGCCGTGCTGCACCGGGTCTATCGGCCGCTCGGCGCGTACATCTTCCGCCGAGCCGACGCCGTGGTCTGCGTTTCCGGCGCGGAGGCGGAGCTGGTCGCCGAGCACTTCCCCGGCGCGGCCGAGCGCTGCTCGGTCGTGCCGAACGGCGTCGACCGGGCGGCCATCCGCGCCGCCGAGCCGTTCCCGGGTATCCGGCCGACCATCCTCAGCGTCGGCCGGCTCGAACGCTACAAGCGCGTCGACCGGCTGATCGAGGCCTTCGCACAGCTCACCTACCCGGGCGTACGGCTAGTGGTGATCGGGGCCGGCCCCGACGCGGAACGGCTGATGGAGCTCGCCCGGTCCCTCGACCTGCTCGACCCGACCGGCCCGCGCTCAGTCCGCTTCCCCGGGCGGGTCGCGCAGGACGTGCTGCACCGCTGGCTGCGCACCTGCCGTCTGCTCTGCAGCCTGTCAGAGCACGAAGCGTTCGGACTCGCGCCGGCCGAGGCCCTCGCCGCCGGCGCGACGGTCCTGCTCTCCGACATCCCCGCGCATCGCGAGATGGCCGCATACGGTCCGGTCGAGCTGGTCCGTGCCACCGAGGACGCGCCTTCGCTGGCGGCCCGGCTCGAGCGGCAGTTGCACCATCGCCTGCCGCCCGCAGACGGCGCCGTCGTCGCGGACTGGGACGACGTGGCGCGCCGCCTGGTCGAGGTCTACCGCTCCGTCAGCTCCGCCGCCGGTCCTCGTGCCGCCCCGCCGCACCCGGTCTGACCCGGCGTCCGGGATCGCCCGGCAGTGTCGGTCGTTGATTTCCACGGCCGCCGATGCCAGCATTGGGCCATGTCAGAGGCGTGCGAGCGGGCCGCGCAGCTCGCACCTGCGCCGGGTACCCAGGCGCCGCGGCGCCGGACCTGATGGAATCCGCGGCCGCACCGGCACGGGCCGAACGCGTGCGCGCAGACGCCGGGCGGCACGGGAACATCGCGTGGGCGTGTGTGCTCGCCGCCGCCTTCGCCGGCGGCGCGGTGCTGCTGCGCTTCGCCTACGCCCAGGCTCTCGACAACGCTCTGACCGGGTTCGGTTCCGCAAGCCGGTACGGGTTGTTCTGGGCCGGCGTGGCGGTGTTTCTGCTGCCCGCGGCCGTCAGGCTGCTGACCATGTCCGCCGGCGGTTCGGCGCGCCGGATCGTGGTGACGGCGGTCGCGGTGTTCACCTACATCCCGCGGGTTCTGCGCAGTCCGACCGAGCCGCTCTTCTTCGACGAGCTCGCGCACTGGACGCAGGCCCAGCACCTTCACGACAGCGGCAAGCTCTTCCAGCCCAACGTCGTGACGCCCATCTCGTCCTACCCCGGCCTGCACCTGCTGACCGTGGCCCTGCGCTACTTCAGCGGGCTCGACACCTACCAGGCCGGCCTCGTGATCGGCGGGCTGGGGCACGTCCTGGAACTGCTCGCCGTGTTCTTCCTGGCCCGGCGGATCACCGGCTCCGACCACATCGCCGGGATCGCTGGGCTCTGTTACGCGCTCAACCCCGGATACCTGCTGTTCACCGCCGAGTACGCGTACGAGACACTGGCCCTGATCTTCGTGGCGTGGGCGTTCGCGCTGCTGCAGCTCACCGGGCCCGGTGCGGGGCCGGCCCGGGTGCGCACGGCGTGGGCGGTGCTGATCGGCGTGCTCGTGGCGGCCACGGCGGTCACCCACCCCCTCTCGGCGCTGATCCTGACGTTCCTCACACTCGTGTTCGCCGTCGCCGGCCTGCCGTGGCGCGCCCCGTTGCGCGTGAGCGCGCCGCCGGTGCTGCTCACCGCCTTCGGCATCGCCGCGAATCTCGCCTGGATCGCCGCGTTCGGCTTCACGGTCCTGTCCTATCTCACCCCTTATCCGTCTCAGGGGCTGCGCCAGCTCACCACCCTGATCACGCACGGCGGCCACAGCGCCGGCTCCGGCCGCGGCGCGTTCCAGCAGACCGACCTGCCGCGGTACGCGGTCGACGCCGCGTACGCGGCCCCGGTGCTGGTGACGCTGGGCGCGGCGGCCGGGATCTGGATCGGGCGGCGGTGGCTGCGCCGTTCGCCGATGTTCCGCACCGTGGCGCTGATCTGCGTGTTCTACCCGCTCTCGTTCCCGCTCGTGCTGACCACGCAGGGGGCTCCGGGCGCGCACCGGTCGTGGCCGTTCGCCTTTCTGGCGCTGGCGGTGCCGGTCGCCGTCGCCGTCGGCGCGTGGTGCGCCTACGCCGCGCGGAACCGGTACGGGCGCGCATCGGTCGCCCCCGTCCGGATGCCGCGGGGCGGGGTGGGGCGCCGCCGGGCCGGGCGGTTGGCCGCGTTCGGGGCCGTGCCGGTGTGCGCGGTGGCGGCGCTGGCCGTGGTGGTCGGCGGTTCGGCGGGCGAGAACAACGACGCCGGGATGTTCCCAGGGCCGTGGGCCTTCGCCGACGGCAGGATCCAGTCCCCTGAGCTCTCGCAGCTCACGGCTTGGGCGTTGCAGACTCAGGGGTCCGGGCACAATTTCATCGCCGACTATTTCACCGGCGGGGTGTTCGGGGCGTTCGCAGACGACTTCTACCTCGTCGGGTTCCCGTCCTGGGACCTGTACTTCTACGACGGGTCGCCCAAGGCGCAGACCCTCGAACGCCTCGGTCCCGACAACGTGACGTTCATGCTCGTCGACACCCGGCTGGCCAAGGTGCCCAACACCGACTACTACTTCAGTTCGAGCGAGCCCGGCGCCTACCAGCACACCTCGCCCATCCCGCTCTCGGCTCTGGAGAAGTTCACCGCCTTCCCCTGGGCGGCGAAGATCTACCAGTCGGAGAACTACGCCCTCTACCGCGTGCAGCCGACCGAGCTTCACGCGGGTGTCTACGGCGAGGCGCCGTGACCGGGCACCTGAAAGGTGAAGCCCGGCCGCGCCGGGGACTGGCGGCGTGGGCCGAGGACGGCAGCTTGCACATCGTCCTCGCCGCGGGCCTGCTCGCCGTATGCCTGGCGATGCCCGGCGAGAGCAGGGCGTTCGTCGGGCTGCCGTTGGCGCTGTGGGCGCCGGGCTACTGCACGGTCCTGCTGATCTTCAGCCGGCGGGCGTGGGTCTCGCGGTTCGACGCGCTCGCCAGGCTCGCCATCGCGTGCACCCTGAGCATGGCGGTCTGGCCGCTGCTGATGCTCCTGGCTTACGCCGTGCACCGCCAGGTGACGCAGGCGAGCACTGTGGCGGTGTTCCTGAGCTTCGCGGTCGTGACCCTGCTCCGGGTTCGGCTCCGTTCGGCCGCGGGCGGGCGGGCGCCGGTGCGCCCCGGGCCGGCGCGCGGAAGGTCTCCGTGGGCGGCCGCGGGGGCCGTCGGGGTGGTGCTTGCCGGAGCCGGGCTTACGGCGGGGCTCGCGGCCAGCCTGCCGGCGCAGCAGAGCAGCCGCACCGGTGCCGTCGCGCTGGCCGGGTCCGCCGCGAAGGCCGGCGGACCGCTCGCCCGCAGCGCCCCGCTGGCCGGTTCCGTCGAGGTTCTGGTCGCTGATCCGGGGCCGCTGACGCGGACCTTCCGGGTCTCGGCCGGAATCGACCACGCGCAGGCGTGGGCCGCGGCGACGGTCGAGGTGGCGGCGGGCGGGCAGCGCGAGGTGACGCTCTCCGGGCCGCTGCCGGCCACCTCCTGCCTCGCAAGGCTGCGGATCACCGTGTCGTCTCAGGACGGGAGCCTGGCTCCCCTCGTGGTCTACTTCCAGGGCAACACCCCTGGGGCGTGCCCGACCTGAAAGCCCGTCGGGCGTCGTACGCGCCCGGTTCAGCGCGCGCGGGCGCGGTCCGCGCGCTCGTCGAGCACGGAAGTGAACAGCTCCAGCAGTTGAGGGGTGACAGTGCGCGCCTCGTAGGCGCGCGCCTTGCGCCGCCCGGCCTGTCCCATCCGCTCGCGGCGTGCCGGGTCGTCGAGCAGGGTGTCGAGGGCGGCCGCGAGCGCCGGCGGATCGCGCGGCGGGACGAGCAGCCCGGTCTCCCGGTCGTCCACGATCTCCCCGAGCCCGCCCACGGCGGAGGCGACCACGGGCCGGCCGGCGAGCATCCCTTCCGCGGGCACCAGCGGGTGCGGCTCGCCCCACACCGACGGCACGACGCCGACCGAGGCACCCGCCCACGAAGCCATGACAGCGCTCTTCGGCTGGTCGCAGGCCACGATGATCCCGGGCCCGGACAGCTCGAGGGACGCGGTGTCGGGCCCGCGCATGCCGATCAGGACGAGCGGCACCCGGTGGCGCATCAGCCGGACGGCGTCCAGGAGCACGTCGACGCCCTTGTGCCGGCTGAGCGCGCCGACGTACAGCAGGTAGCCGTCGTCGGGCGGCAGGAACGCGGGCCGCGGCGCGCTGTGTGCCAGCTCGTCCAGGCCGTCGGGCACCATGCTCGAGATCACCTCGAGCCGGGGGCCGGGCGGCACGTGGGGGCGGACCGCGTCGGCGACCGCCTCGCTGACCGCGACGTAGGCGTCCGCGCGGGCGAGCAGCGGCCGGCCGGCGCGCAGCGCCCCGGCCAGCGCGGCGGCGATCGGCGCGCCGTACTGCTGCCTGGCGCAGGAGGCGCACTTGCCCAGGCGCGGCCCGGTGCACGGTGTGCCGAAGTACTGATACGTCTTCTTCGCGCAGATCAGGCCGTAGTCGTGCAGGGTCGCGACGTGCGCGGGGCCGGTGGCGGCGCGGTAGAGCGGGTAGTTCGAGAACTCGATCCAGCTGTGGCTGAGGACCACGTCCGGGCGTTCGCGTTCGATGATCCGGTGCAGCGGGCGCAGCAGGCCGGGGTCGGGCACCGGCGGGTGGAACGGCCGGCGGCGGTCGGCGTAGAACGGGCCGAGCGCGCCGGCCCAGCCGCGCAGCCTTTCGATTCTCACGCCGTCGGCGATCTCGGGGGCGTCGCTCCGCGCGGGCTGCGGGCTCTGCGGGGTCCGCAGGGTCACGACGGTGGCGCGGTGGCCCATCGCGACCAACTGCCCGGCCAGCGTCTCCACGTGGATCTCCAGGCCGCCGATGACCGGGCGGTAGAAGTCGGTCAGTTGCAGAATGTGCATCAGCCTGCGTCCTTTGCCGGCCAGAAGGTGCGGGGGTGCGCCAGGACGGCGAGCGTGCCGACGCTCTGGGCGAGCAGCCACGCCACGCCCGCGCCGACGATGCCGAAGCGCGGGGTGAGCTCCCAGGCGCCGACCACGGCGATCACCGCCATGGCGATGTTGAGCGCCGCGGCCCTGGGCAGCAGGTTGCGCACGCGCAGGGTGGCGGTGGCGACGTTGGTGACCGCGTCGGGGAACGAGGAGGAGAGCAGGATCAGCAGCAGCCCGAAGCCGGCGGCCGCGTACGCGGCGCCGTACAGGTGCAGGATCGGCTGGCCCGCGGCACCGACGATCAGGACGGCCGGCAGGAGCATGGCGAGGACGATGCGCAGCGAGGAGCGGGCGAGCGTGCGCAGGTGGCTGGAGTCGTGGCTGCCCTCGGCGAAGATCGCGACGGAGACGGCCGGGCTGATCGTGAAGATGGCGCTGGCGATCATCCAGGTGACGTAGAAGTACGCGTTCTGCTGCGGGCCCAGGCGGGCGGTGACCACGATCGGCAGCAGGTAGGTCGGCAGCAGGCCGGCCACGCTGATCGCGTGGTGGCCGATGCTGGGCCGGGCCAGCGCGGACATCTCCGCGCGCAGTTCGGGAAGCAGGCCGCCGCTCGGGCGGGGGATCCGGCCGAGCCGGTAGAACGCGCGGTGGCACAGCAGCAGGCCGAACACGGCTCCGGCCAGTCCGCTCACCGCCCAGGTCCCGATGATCGTGCTCGCGCCCGGTTTGGACAGCAGCGCGATCGCGATCAGGGCGGCGAGCTTGAGCCCGGAGGAGAACGCGTTTCGCCAGAACATGAAGTCGGCGCGGCGCTGGCCGACGAACACGTCGTCGAGCAGGCCGCAGGAGGTCCAGCCGACCGCGCCGAGCACGAACCACGCGGCGACGGCCGGGTCGCTCTCGAGCAGGCGCAGGGGGCGGAGCAGCACGGCGAGGGGCACGAGGGCCGCGGCCGCCGCGAGCAGGGTGGCGAACATACACAGCAATTGGGTGCTGTAGACGCTCAGCAGCCACTGTGCACGCGTGGTGCGTGTGGGCAGGCGGGCGATCAACTGCCCGCCAGGGCCGAGGTAGACGCCCAGGGAGATGATGACCATGGCGGAGACCAGGGTCGAACCGAGGCCCACGGTCGAGGTGGGCAGCAGGCGTGCCGCCGCGATCCAGTAGACGTAGCCGAACGCGCCGTTGACCGCGGTGGTGGCCATGACCCCGAAGCTGTTGCGCGTCAGCGAGTCCGCGCGGAGCCGGGCGACCAGGCGGCGCGCGCGCAGGATGCGGGAGGCGGGCTCGGCGGGGTCGGCCGTTTGTCCGGCCGCGGCGGTGCCGGTGCCGGTGCCGGTGCCAGGAGAGCGTGCGTGGATGCGCCGGATCGTCTCCTTCAGCCCTGAACGCATCCTGGTGCTCCTCGGCGGATTTCGATCATCACCTCACGCGGTGCCCCGCGGCGCAACTCGGGGTCGGGCCGGCGGCGACGCGATCTCAGCCGGGCGCCGGACGCAGCCGTGCGCGGGCCCGGCGTGCCGTCTTGACCAGGATGTTCCTGGCGAACCTGGCCGTGACCACGGCGAAGGGCAGCGGGTCGTCCCAGGCGAACCACGCTCTCTCGCGCCGGTGCACCGGGATCGGCCGGGGTTTCGGCGCGCCGGCGGCGCGCCGCCGGCGCCACAGCAGGTAGCCCGCCGCGGCGTCCAGGTGCTCGACGACCAGTTCCCGGCCGTCGATCTGCCGGCCGGGCGGGATGGGCCGCCCGGTCAGGTCCAGGTGCAGGGCGCGGACCAGGTCCACGCCCGCGGTGGTGCGGAAGACCTGCGCCTGCGCGCCGAGCCGCGGGTTGAAGTCGACCAGTTTGAGCCGCCCGTCGCGCGGGTCGAAACGCCAGTCCATGTCGCCGATGCCGCGGTAGCCGATGTCGCGGCAGAAGCGGGCGGCGCACGCGGCCAGTTCCGGGTTGGCCACTGCCACTCCGCGGGCGGTCACGCCCGCGCCGGGCGGCCAGTCGCGCAGCTTCACGCCGGTGAACACCAGCGGCTCGGCCTCGCCCTGCGGGCAGTAGACGTGCGCGAACCAGTCCGGCGGCCTGCGGGCGGACGAACGGTCCGGGGGCACGAACTCCTGGACCAGCAGGCGCTTGGCCCCGTGCGTCTCGAGCGCCTCGGCCAGTTGCTCGACCTGCGCGGGGCCGGCCAGCTTCCGGGTGGTGCCGACGACGGGTCCGGTCAGGCGGCCGGCCAGGTCGGCGTTCTTGACCACGACGGGCAGGCCGAGTTCGGCCACCGCCTGCCGCAGCGCGGGTGCGCTGTCGGCCACCAGGGCCCTGGGCGTGGGCGTGTCGTGGGCGAGGCAGAGTTCGTGCATGGCGTACTTGTCCACCAGCCGGGCCGGCAGGTCCGGGGCGACGGCGGGCAGCAGGAGCAGGTCGCGCAGCGCCTCGCGTTGCCCGGCCAGCAGCACCGCGGCCTCGTCGCTGGTGGGCAGCGCCACGACGGGGCTCTCGAGCCGTTCGGCGATGCGGCGCAGGCCGGCGGCCAGCCGCGCCGGGTCCTCGGCGCCGGTGGCGGGCCAGACGAACCGGCCGGCCAGGTGCCGGGATAAACCGACGGGGGCGGTGCGGTCCTCGGTGAGCGTATAGACCGGCACCCCCGCGCGGCCGAGGCTGCGCACCGCGCCGAGAGCGCCGTGGTTGAGCAGCGGGTTGCGCCCGACCCGCACGACCAGCGCCGGGCGGGCGCGGTCGAGGGCGGGGCCGCGCGGCGGGTTCGCGCGGTGCGGCGCGCCGGGTTCGGACGCCATGGGGACAGCCTTCGATCGGGGGTTTCCGGACGGGTTCGCCGCGGCCGGCCCCCGGTACCGCGGCGCCGCCTCGCCTCGATCTTTCCCGCGCGCCGGGGCGGGCGCCACCGGGGTTGGCCCGCCCGGCGGACGGGCGCGGTGCGTCGCGCGGCGCCCGGCTAGGCTGCCGCCAACTCGCCGAAGACCCAGGTCCCGGGAGAATCCGGATCGTCCCCGGCCCAGAACTCCGTCCACAACCGGCGGAACTCCGACCGGGACAGGTAGCCGTCACCGTTGAGGTCGAGCCGGAAGAAGACCACGTCCGTGTCGGTCGGCCGGCCGTTCCAGGCCTCGATGAGCGAGCGGTACTCCGCGCTCGAGATCCGTTCGTCCGCGTTCTCGTCCACGGCCTCGAACATCGCGTCGGCCGTCGCGTTCACCGCCTCGGGCATGGTGGGCAGCAGGTCGACGACCGTCATCACGTCGTCCAGGCTGACCCGGGACACCTCCGCCGCGTTGACGCTGAGCGACGCCCACCAGCCCAGCATGACGCGGCTCAGCAGCCGGCCTCGGGCGGAGCCGGGCGAGATCCCCCGCTGCGTGGTCCACCGCTCGGCCAGCGCCTCGAAGTCCCCCTCCACCAGGTAGCCGCGCCCCGCCCTGTCCATCGCCTCGAACACCGCGGCCACCTTCTGCCGCTGGAACTCGCTCGCCATGACTCGTCCTCTCGTCCGCGCTCCCCGTTGCCCCCTTCCGCGCAGCCGATCGGAGACACCCGGATCAAGCCCAAACCACCCGAGCGGGTGAGACGGCGCCCGGCTCGCCCGGCGCCCTGGTCGAGGCGGTGATCCGCCGCCCAGAATGACACGTAATGGTGATGAATAGTGTATTAAGTCCGTTTTGAATAGTAATATCGCGTTATGCTGCCGTCCGCGGGTCCAGAGCGCGGCCTCGGCCCCCCGGCCGTCTCCGCCCGCGCTCCGGCCTGGGCCATGCGGGTCTACCTGGCCGCGTTCGCCGTGCTCACGGCGCTCTACTTCACGCTCCCCTCCTGGCGGGGCGGCGACTGGGCGGCCATGGGCCTGTTCGCGACGCTCGCGATGCTCTGGAGCCTGGCCCGCTACCGCCCGCTGCACCGGGCGCCCTGGCTGCTCCTGGCCGGCGCGCTGGTCACCCTGGTCTCCACGGACGCGGTCGACCTCGCCCGCAACGCCCGGTCGGGCAGCCAGATCGACTTCTTCCCGAACACCGACTGGTTCCCCACCACGCCGGAAGAGGTGGCGCTGCTCGCCTACCCGCTCGCGGCGGTGGGGCTGTGGCTCTTCATCCGGCACCAGCGCAACGGCCGGGACGCCGCCGCGGTCATCGACGCCCTCATCGTCATCACCGCGGTCGCCCTACTGGCCTGGACCTTCATCGTCTGGCCGACCGTCGACGACCCCAACCGCACCGCCCTGGCCCGGGAGGTCGCGTTCGGCTACCCGCTCGGCGACGTGCTGCTGCTGGCCCTGCTGGCCCGGCTGATGACCGGGTCGGACGACCGCCCGGAGTCGGCCTGGCTGCTGTGCTTCGGCGCGCTCGGCCTGCTGCTGTCCGACCTGTTCTTCGAGCTGCGCATCACCTACTCCAGCTGGCACTCCGGCAGCGCGATGGACCTGGGCTGGATCGTCTTCTTCTGCACCTGGGGCCTGGCCGCGCTGACCCCGTCGATGACCCGTATCGGCAGACCGGTGAACACCTACCGGGCCGCCCAGATCTCCCGGCTCGGATTCGCGCTGCTGGCCGTCGCCACCCTGACCGCGCCGGCCGTGCTGCTCGGCGCCGCCCTGCGCGGCAGCGTGGACCAGGGCTGGGTGCTCGCCGGCTTCGCCGCCCTCTCCAGCGCGCTGGTGCTGGCCCGGCTGGGGCTGGTGCTGCGCTCCTACCGCCGGGCGATCAACCGCTCCCGGGTGCTGCGGGCCGCCGGCACGGACCTGGTCGCAGCCCTGAGCGTGGACCAGATCGGGCTCGCCCTCGACCGCGCCGGCTCGGGGCTGCTGGGGCCGGCCGAGGGACGCATCCGCCTGCTCGCCGACCTGCGCGACCCGCTGGCCGCCGCCCGCTACCGGCCGGTGCCCGTCGGCCAGCTGCCCGCCGTCGTCGCCGCGGGTTGCGCCACCGGCCTGCCCGGGGCCGCGCACGCGCTGGTCTATCCGCTGCGGGCCAAGCGCAGCGACCTCCGCGCCGGGTTGGTCGCCTTGGGGCCGCGCGACGACCTCGCCGCACTGCGCGAGACCGTGGAGATCCTGGCCGGCCAGGCCGCCCTGGCACTGGACCGGGTCGAGCTGGCCGACGAGATCCGCGGCCGCGACAACGAGGCGTACTTCCGCACCCTCATCCACAACGCGGCCGACGTGTTCATGATCGTGGACGAGGGCCAGGCCGTGCGCTACGCCAGCCCCTCGGCCCGCAAGCTGTTCGACGGCCGCGAGCTGACCGGCGCGAAGATCGCCGAGCTGGTCGGCGCGCGCAACGCCTCCAGCGCCCGGGCCGTGCTCTCCGGCATGGAGTCGGGACCGGTCGAATGGGTGATCGAGCCCGGCCGCAGGGACAAGCTGTGGGTCCAGGCCCGCTCCGACGACCTGCGCACCGACCCCACCGTCGGCGGCGTCGTGCTCACCCTCCGGGACGTCACCGAGCAGCGCCGGCTCGAGGGCGAGCTGCGCCACCACGCCTACCACGACCCGCTCACCGGCCTGGCCAACCGGCGCAGCCTGCAGGACCGGCTCGGGCACGCGGTCGAGCACGCCCGCCGCACCGGCCGGGCCGCCTGCCTGCTGATGATCGACCTCGACGACTTCAAGGACGTCAACGACACCAAGGGCCACGGCGTCGGCGACGAACTGCTCGCCGCGGTGGCCGAGCGGCTGCTGGCCAACATCCGCCCGGTCGACCTCGCCGCGCGGCTCGGCGGCGACGAGTTCGCCGTGCTGGTGCCCGACGTGCGCCGGCCCCACGACGCCGACGGCCTGGCCCGGCGGCTGACCGAAGCCTTCGAGGTACCCTTCGCGCTGCCCGACGGCGCGGTCACCAGCGGCGCGAGCATCGGCGTGGCCAGCACGCTCGGCTGCGAGAGCGCGGACGACCTGCTGCGCAACGCCGACCTGGCACTCTACGCGGCCAAGGACGACGGCAAGCGGCGCTGGCGGCTCTACGACCCGGGCCTGCACGACCAGGCCATCGAGCGCACCCTGCTGCGCGACCAGCTCGCCCGGGCCATCGACGAGGAGACGGTGCTGGTGCACTACCAGCCGGTGGTCGAGATCGGCGACGGGCGGGTGGCCAGCTTCGAGGCGCTGGCCCGCTGGCCGCACCCGGCCCGCGGCCTGATCGGCCCGGACGCCTTCATCCCGCTGGCCGAGGAGACCGGGCTGATCCTGCCGCTCGGCCGGCTGCTGCTGCGCCAGGCCGTCCAGCGGGTGGCCGGCTGGAACGCCGAGCGGTCGGCCGCCGAGGCCCAGGCCCCGGCGGGCTCGCTGAAGGTGCCGCCGCTGTCGGTCGCGGTGAACGTCTCGCTGCAGCAGCTGCGCGACCCGCGCTTCCCGGCCGAGACCATCGAGCTGCTGCGCGAGACCGGCCTGAGCTCGGACCTGCTGGTGCTCGAGCTGACCGAGTCGGACCTGATGCGCCACCACGACGAGCAGGCCAAGCACGCCATGAACGAGCTCAAGGCCAGCGGCGTGCGCATCGCCATCGACGACTTCGGCACCGGCTACTCCTCGCTGAGCTACCTGCGCGAGCTCCCGATCGACGTGCTGAAGATCGACAAGTCCTTCATCGCCGACATCGCCACCTCGCCCGAGCAGGCGGCACTGGTCGAGGGGATCATCCGGATCGCCGACGGCCTGGGTCTGAGCGTGGTGGCGGAGGGGGTGGAGACGGGCGCGCAGTGGGACCGGCTCGGCGGCTGCGACTGCGACTACGGACAGGGCTACCTGTTCGCCGCCCCGCTGCCCGCGGACCAGGTCACCGCGCTGCTCGAGACGCACCGGGACCCCCGCCTGCCGGAGAGCCTGAGCGGCCACGACGCGTTGCGCGGCGCGAAAGGAGCGGACCGATGACCACCACTTCCGCCTCCCTCCTGCCCGGGCTCGGCCCGGCCCGCGAGGACCTGCTGCGGATGCACGAGGCGCTGCGGGCCAAGCACAGCTCCGTCTTCGCCTACGACAGACCCGACGGCGTGCTGCACCTGTTCGACGAGGCGGTGCCGGCGCCCCCGCTGGGCGACTTCTGGTCGCGGATCTTCATCGACGAGAGCCTGCCGCTGACCGAGGTCGTACGCACCGGCATGCCCACCGACGGCGGCTTCGACTCGGTGGACAGCTCGATCACCGAGTACGCGGGCTTCAACGGGAACGCCGTGGGGTTCGGCCGGGTCATGTGCTTCCCGCTGACCACCGCGGACGAGCGGCTCGTCGGGGTGTTGTTCTGCGACGGGTGCGCCGGGGTCGACGAGATCGGGCACGTCGGCATGCTCTGGCGGCGGCACGCCACCGGGCTGCGGGCGATGGCCGAGCAGGTCGCGGCCGATCTGGACACCATCGGCGAGCAGATCGCCTCGCGCATCTTCGGTCTCGGCCAGCTGGAAACCGAGCCGACGCTGTTCATCGGCCCGGAGCACGTGCCGACCCCGCCGGAGATCCGCGCCGCGATCGGCACCGGCACGTTCTGGTGGCGGCTGCGCGAGGGCGTGATCCACCTGGACGCGGTCGCCATGGGCGCGGCGGACCCGGCCGAGAAGCGCGGCTACACCGGCGGCCCGGCGCCGCTGCTCTACCGGATCCACCGCGACGACTATCCGCTGGTGCGCCGGACCATGGCCCGGGCCCTAGCCGAGGAGGGCGTCTTCGCCCTCGAATACCGGGCGCACACCCGGGGAGGCTCGCTGCGCTGGCTGGAGGTGCGCGGCCGGGTGATCCGGGACGAACGCGGCGAACCGGTGATGCTCGGCATCGTCACCGACACCACCGGCGCGCCGAGCTGGACCCAGGTCGCCTCGACCCAGATCGACGCGATGGCCGACGGGTTCGCCATCCTCGACCCGTACTGGCGGCTGGTCTACGGCAACGAGGCGGTGGCCCGGCTGGCCGGGGTCGGCCGCGCCGAGCTGGCCGGACGCGCCTTCGCCGACGTGCTCTCGCCGCTGCGGGAGAGCGAGTGGAAGCCGGCCTTCGACCAGGCGCTGGCGACCGGCGAGACGGTCTCCTTCGAGGCGCTGCTGCCGCGGGTCGGGCGCTGGTACGAGCTGCGCGTCGCGGTCGACGCAGGCCGGCTCGCGGTGCACCTGCGCGACGTACACGAGTACCGGGTGCAGCTCGAGCGGGAGCGTGAGCGCGAGACACGCCGGGAGCGCACCGGCGAGTTCGCCGCGGCCCTCGGCGGGACGCTGGGCGTGGACGACGTCATCGCCGTGGTCGAACAACACCTGCCGGAGCTGTGCGGCGCCGAGGGCATCGCCATGCACGTGGTCACCGACGGCAGGCTGCGGTTGATCGCCGCGGTGGGCTACACCCCGGCCGGCTTCTCCGCGCTGCGCGTCCTCGACCTCGACGTCCCGGGCCCGATGTCGGACGCGGTGAACAAGACCGAGCCGCAGATCTATGAGACCTCCGAGCAGATCAAGGATCAGTACCCGTATTTGACGGAGGTGGTCGACGACACCAAGACCGGCGCCCTGCTCGTCCACCCATTGATGCATGAGGGCAGCTGTCTCGGCCTGGTCTGCCTCCGGTTCGACGAGCCACGCCGGCTCAGCTCGAGTTATCGCGGCTTCGTCGCCCGGCGGTGCGAGCAACTGGCGCAGGCGCTCTACCGCGCGCACCGGTACGACGCAGAGCTCTCCCTCGCCTCGCGGCTGCGTGACGCAGTGTTCGACGTCCCGCTGGACCAGACGCCAGGGGTCGAACTCGCCAGCGAATACCGCTCGCCTGGCCTCGGTCTCGCCGTCGGAGGCGACTGGTACGACGTGATCCCCATGCTGCGCGGGCGGATCGGCCTGCTCGTCGGCGACGTGGAGGGCCACAACGCCCGCGCCGTGGGCGGGATGAGCATGGTCCGCACCGCGATCCGCGCGTTCGCGCACGAAGGCTACGGCCCGGCCGCGATCCTCGGACGAGTCAATAAGCTGATCACAGGGCTCGACCCCGACCTGCTCGCCACCTGCTGCTTCGCCGAGCTCGACACCGCGGCCGGCACGGCCCGGATCGCCCGGGCAGGCCACCCTTCGCCGGTGCTCAGCCTGCCCGACGGCGGCACGGCGGTACTGCCGCTGCCGGCCGGCCTGCCCCTCGGCGTGGACCCGTCCGAGACGTACCGCTCGGTGCTCAGCCCGCTGCCCGAGGGCGCCCTGCTCGCCCTCTACAGCGACGGCCTGGTGGAAAGCAGATCCCTGCCGATCGACCAGGGCACGGACCGTCTCGTCGAATCCCTGCGCGGGCACGGGAACACGCCCCTGCGGGAGCTAGCGCGAAAGATCATCGGCCACCCGTACGACCAGCCCACTCTCGCCGACGACATCACCCTGCTGCTGGCCCGACGCACGGCGTGAGCCCGACGGCGGTTCGTGGGATCGTGTCCGCAGAAGGCTCGCGGCACAAGTGACGGAGAACGCATGTGAAGGGTCCGGTAGCGCAGATCATCCTCGTCGGCTGGGCGGTGTTCTGGATCGGCTGGCTGCTAGCCGCCGCGAACGTGAAGCGGGGCCAGGTCAGCTGGAACCGCTACGCCGGGATCCGGCTAGTCCTCGTCGTGATCGTTGTGGCGGTGGTCCGGGCCCGCCACGGCGTGGATGACGCAACGCTCAAGGGGGCGGTGCCCAAGGGCATCGGCTTGGCGCTCTGGGCCCTCGGCCTCGGCCTGGCCGTCTGGGCCCGCGTCTACATCGGCCGCAACTGGGGCACGCCGATGTCGCGCAAGGAGGACCCCGAGCTGGTCACCACCGGCCCCTACCGGCGTGTGCGGCACCCGATCTACTCCGGCATAGTCCTGGCCATGATCGGCACGGCCGTGGCGATCAGCCTCTATTGGCTCATCGTGGCCGCCCTGTTCGGCGTGTACTTCGCTTATAGCGCCAGGGCGGAGGAGCGCTACATGACCGAACAGTTCCCCGAGGCCTATCCCGCGTATCAGCGCTCGAGCAAGATGCTTATTCCGTTCATCTTCTAATCCCGATTGATGATCTGCTGGGTGATCGTCGTGGTGGGGGCGGGCGCTTCGCTTCGCCCACGGTTTCGTCTGACCACCCGCCCACCCGTTGCGTTGGTGGGGTGGGCTGGGGTTTCAAGATTTCGCCTCCGGCGCGGGCCTTCCCTCGGAGAGTGCCTGGGTTTGTGGGGTGCTGGCGTTGGCGGGGCGGGCTGGGGTTCGGGGTGGTCGGGTGCCGGGGGCGTGTTCTCTCCTCGGTCGGTCCCCGGAGGCAATCAGGAACCTGCCGGGAGGTCAAGCGGCGGTGGTTTCCGCTGATGCTCGATTCTGCATGGCGCCGCTTGACCTCCCGGCAGAACCCTGATCGGGCTTCGCCTGCCCGACCGAGGAGAGAGCCCACCCCCTGAGGGGAGTGGTGTGAGCTGCGCTCGGGCCCGGGTCCCGTCCGGTGGCCCGGTCGCGCTTGATGCATGATCCTGCATCGCACTGACCCGGCCGACGCTCCTCTTCGGCTGCCTGGTTCGGTCAGCCTTGTGGAGTGGTGTCCGGTGGTTCGGCTGTGCTCGATACAGGATGTTGCATCGCGTAGATTCCTGTATCGCCGGTTCCGGTACCGCTCCCATCTCCTACTTCAACGTCCGGGAGCATCCGCGAGTTCCCGGGAACATCCCTGATTCTTTTTACCACGCAAGGGTCGTATACACGCCTTTTGTCAGTGGCGGGTTCTAGAATAGGAGTGTTCGGGGATGTCGGGGCTGGTATGGGAGGGTGTCGTGGACGGGGTGGCAGTGGAGATCGCGTCGATGTCCCGTGTGGTGTGCGGGAGGTGCTCGAGCGTGCGCGGGCGGGTGGGGATGATGTGGGGCGGGTTGACGCGGTGCGTGAGGCGATCGTGGAGGTGGGCCGGGCGGCGCAGGCGCTGCACGGGATGCTGCTGGCGCTGGTCGGTGAGGGCGACCGACTCGGTATCGCGCGTGGGGGTGTGGGTCCGTGGTTGGCGACGGTGCTGGATGTGACCGAGGGCCGGGCCCGCGCGCTGGCGCACGACGCCCGGCTGCTGGCACGGCTGCCGGGAGTGGAGGGGGAACTGTGCTCGGGTGTGATCGGGCCTGATTCCGCGCGGGCGCTGGCGCGCACGGTCAAAGCGGTGCGGGCGACGGGTCTGGATCCCGCGGTGGAGGCCGCCAAGACGCTCGAGGTGACCCGGGAGCGCGGTGCGCGCGCCGGGTTGGAGCGGGTACGGGTGCTCGAGGAGCAGGTCGCGCCGGGTTCGATCGAGGCGCGTCATGCGCGGGAGCGCGAACGCTCCTTCGCCCGGTTCGCGACGTGCGGGGAGGGTCAGATGCACCGGTGTGAGATCCTGCTCGATCCGGTGCGCGGCGCCGTTTTCCAGGCCGCGGTGGATCTGCAGGTCGCGGAGATGATCCGGACCCGGCAGTTCGACGGCGGCGAGATCGTGCCGGAGGATGTGCGCAGCACCGAGCAGATGAACGCGGAGGCGGTCACCCGGCTCGCACAGGTGTTCCTCGATGCCCCGCCCGAGCAGCGCCGCGCCCACTTCTCCCTACCCGCGCTCGCCGTCACCATTCAAGGCCCGACCGCACCCGCGGCGGCCGTGAAGAATCCTGCCGTGCCCGCGGCGGGCATGAAGGATCCTGCGGTGCACACGGAGATCCCGGCGGGCTGTGCGCGCACGGTGTTCGGGGCGTTGGTTCCGGCCGGGCGCCTGCCCAGGCGCGGTGATCCGCGGCGCCATGAGCTGGTGACCGACGGGCGTACGGGCACCTTCGACGGGATCGCGCTGGACCATGACCCCCGGGCGCGTCTGGCTTCGCCGGGGCAGCGGGCGTTTCTTGGCTGGCGCGACCGGTACTGCACCTATCCCGGGTGTGATCGCCCGTTGACGTTCGCCCTGCATGCCCATCACGTCGTGCCTTTTGCGCAGGGCGGTGGGACGAGTGTGGGGAACCTCAGGCTGTATTGCACGGAGCATCACACCACCGTCCACCACGAGCGATGATGCAGAAGTTCCCCCCAGAGCGCGACCGGCCATCGGCTCTCTGTCGCAGGGCTCATGGATCGACGGCGTTGCAGAATCCCTTCAACGTCAAGCGTGACCGGACCACCGACCCTTTGTGCGGATCGGGAATCGGGATGGCGGATCAGGGTGATGCAGGATTTTTCCGGATCGGGCGCGGCCGGGCCACGGGACCGGGCCCGAGCGCAGCTCGCACCGGACCTCAGGGGGTGGGCTCTCTCCTCGGTCGGGCAGGCGAAGCCCGATCAGGGTTCTGTCGGGAGGTCAAGCGGCGCGATGCAAGATCAAGCATGAGCGGAGATCTCCGCCGCTTGAGCTCCCGGCAGGTTCCTGATTGCCTCCGGGGACCGACCGAGGAGAGAGCACACCCCCGCAACCCCACCACCCCGAACAACAGCCCGCCCCGCCAACGACAGCACCCCACAAACCCCGGCATCTCTCTCCGAGGGAAGGGCCTGCCAGCGGCACTTTTCAATCTTGAAACTGCAGCCTGCCCCGCGAACGCAACGAGTGGGCAGGGTGGGCAAACGAAACCGTGGGCGGAGCGAAGCGCCCGCCCCACCACGACGACGACCCAGCCGATCATCAATCGGTATCAGGCGGAGCCTTTGCGGGCGACCAGGTGGAAGATGCGGCTCAGCTGCCGGTACGGGTCGCGGTGGCCGGCTTCGAGTTCGACGGCGGCCACGGCTTCCAGCTGCTTGGCGTCGTCCGGATCGAGCGCGGAACCGCTTAGGTCGAGCCAGTCGACGAAGTGCCAGACGCCGTACCAGGCCAGGGGTTCCGCGCCGCGGTCGCGCAGCTGCGCGCTCAGCTCCTCGACCGTGTCGGCCCTCGTCGGCAGGCCGAGGACGCCGATCTCGCTGCGCGCGTCGAACGCGGCGAGGGCGTCCTCCCAGCGGCCTTCCAGGGCGGGGCGCACCGCTGCTGCGTCGGCGTTGCCGGCCATGATCGAGATGATGCCGCCGGGCGCGGTGCGACGGATCAGCTGGTCGAGCAACGGCTCGGGGTGGTCCAGGTAGCCGAGCACGCCGTGGCACAGCACGGCGTCGAAGTGTTGGCCGCCTGTTGCCTCGTCGGCGTTCTCCCCGGCGGCCTCGACGAACGTCACTCGTTGGCGGACGTCATCGGGCAGGTGGGCGAGGCGCGCACTGGCTTTGTCCAGCATCGCCGCCGACGGGTCGAGCAGCGTCACCTCGTAGCCGGCTTGGGCCAGCGGGAACGACTGGTGTCCGGCGCCGCCGCCGACGTCGAGTACGCGCGCGGGTGGCGGCGGCAGGTGCTCCAGCAGCTGGTTGTGCATCACATACGTGCGCACGCGCCCCTTGACGGTGGCGTAAGCGCCGTCCGCGAACTTATCGGCCAGACCGGCCCAGGTGTCATCGGCCATGGCGGGAGCGTACCGAGGATGATGCACCCGGTGGTGCGGCGCGCGTTGATCCTGCCCGAACGAGATGCCGTCGGCGGGTCCGGCCATGCTGGGGCCGTACGTGCTGCCGGGCTCCGAGACGGGGGAGGACGGGGTGTCCGACGGCGCGGCGTTGACCGGAGCGAACTCGCCGGGATCGGTCACCGAGGTATCGGGGCTGACCTGCTGCACGTACGACTTATACGCGCCGTCGTAGTAGGTGCTCCAGGCGTTGAGGCCCTGCTGCTCGTACTTCCACACTGCGGCCTCGGCGTTGTTCCACGGATCGAGCAGCTGGTAGTCGCTGCCGAAAGCGGACGGGGCCGAGTTGCCCGGGGTGATCTGCCACAGTCCCCAGCCGGTCTTGGCGAAAGGCTCGCCTGTCTGGATCACGCCGGGCTCGGAGCGGCTTTCCGCCGCCGTGATCGCAGCAACCGTGCTCGCTAGACTGCTCGGCCCTCCGGCCGCCACCCAGAACCCTTCGACCTGCGCGTATCCGAGTGCGGCGCCCGCCGTGTCCGCCGCGTCTGCCGAGCGTCGCTGCGGTCGCCTCCGGTGGGTCCGGTGGGTCCGGTGGGTCGGCGCGGCCGGCACAGCCGCCTCGCTGAACGACGCCGCGTGCGGGAAGCCGCCTGGATTCGCGCCGTGGACCTGGACGTCGAGCTCGGTGAACAGCTTGCGCTCGGCCGCATCCGAAGCGGCCGGGGCGCGCAGGGTGAAGGTCGCCACCGTGCCCTTACTCGCCGCGTCGCTGTGCTCGACGATGAGCCCGGTGGCGGACGCCTCGGTCGCGCTCCAGCGGGTCCAGTGCAGGTGCTCGGCGACGGCGAGGCGGTCGGCGCAGGTCAGGATCATGCGGACCGGGCGGACGGCTGCCGGACCGTGCCCGCAGACCCGCACCGCGGCGGACGCGACCGTACCGGCGTGCGAGGGTGAGGCGGCCGCCAGAACGAGGGCGGGGCCGAGCAGCGAGGTCAGCAGCAGCCGGCCGCTTCGGGCAGACGGACGAAGTGTGATCATCACCTGGCGACTCCGGAGGGGTGCGCGGTGAGCCGCAGCTCAACTGACGGCGAGATAGACGGCCAGCACTATGCAGGTCACGGCGCAGCAGCCGGCCGCGGTCAAGGTGGGCCAATGCAGTGGGACCGGCGCGTCCGGCGGCCCCTTCTCCAGCTCCACGGTCTTGAGGTACTGCGCGTAGCCGAGGCCGGTGAAGGCCAGGCCGATCAGGGCCAGCAGGACGCCGATCGCCTCCGAGGCGTGCTGCAGGCCGGTGAACGCGCCGAACTTGGCCACCACGAAGCCGAGGCCGGCGAACGAGACCGAGGTCCGGATCCAGGCGAGCAGCGTCCGGCTGTTCGCCATCAGGTCCCGCATCCGGGCGCTGTCCTCCGCGTCCACCGGCGGCCCCGCGCCTCAGCCCGCCGCCGCGGCGGGCACGGACGTGTGCGGCGACACTCCGGTGCGCGGCGGCTGCTCGGTACGGGAACTCACCCGACCATCCTCGTGCCCTCACACTCCGCCCGCCCGCCCGGACGGCCGAACGGGGCAGCCGACGCAGGGTCAGGTGAGATCAGGGCACGACGGTGACCGGCCAGCGGCCGGCCTTGACCAGGCGGATCGCCACCGAGCCGAGGAAGCGGTGGCCGGCCTTCTCCGACGCGCCGATCACCACCGCGTCTGCCCGCAGCCGCTCGGCCGCCTCCACCAGGGCGTTGTACGGGTCGCCGCGCACGGTGTGGAACTCCCAGCGCACCCGCTCCCGGTCCGGGATGCGCTCGAGCGCCCCGCGGATGTCCGCTTCGAGCTCGGCCGCGATCTGCCGGCCGAGATCCGCGGTGGCGGCCGCCGCCTCCGGCGCGCTGACGACGCCGAGCGGCTGCACGTAGACCAGCGCGAGCAGCGAACGCTGACGCCGCGCCAGGCCCGCGGCGTACGCGGCCGCGCGCATCGAGGACTGCGATCCGTCCAGGCCGGCCAGGATCACGCTGGGTCCGTCGGTCCCGAGTTCGAACATCACAACCTCCTCACGCGCTTCGCTTCGGCCCGACCCTACGCCGTACCAGGGGTCATGGACCACGTTTCGGGCGGTGCGCCCCGCCGCATTGTCTGCGAATGTCTTCGACGCTACGTTCGAAGGCCGAGGCCAAGATCGATATCGCGAACGGGAACGAGGGTCCGATGCAGCCTGAGGAGACGCGTGCGGGAACTGTCATCCGCAATCCGGTGCTGCCCGGGTTCCATCCCGATCCGTCGATCGTGCGGGTCGGCGGCGAGTTCGTGCTGGCCAACTCCACCTTCGAATGGTGCCCGGGCGTGCGGCTGCACCGGTCTGAGGATCTGGCGCACTGGGAGCCGCTCGGCGGCGCGCTGACACGGGATCAGCTGCTCGACCTCGCGGGCGCGCCCGACTCCGGGGGCGTGTGGGCACCGAACCTCTCGTACGCCGACGGGCTCTTCCACCTGGTCTACAGCAACGTCTCGAGCTACGTCGGCGGGTTCAGCGACTGCCCCAACTACCTGACGACCTCGCCGTCGGCGACCGGACCCTGGTCCGAGCCGGTGCTGCTGCATGCGCGCGGCTTCGACGCCTCGCTCTTCCACGACGGCGACGCGAGCTGGCTGATCAACCTGGTGCACGACTGGCGTCCGGGGCACGGCGGGTCGGCCGGGCTCGAGGCCACGCGCTTCGACCGGGCGACGCGGGGCCTGGTCGGGGAGCCCGAGCGGATCGTGTTGCCGCCGCAGGCCGGGTGGATCGAAGGGCCGAACCTGTACCGTCGCGGCGACTGGTACTACCTGGTGACCGCGGACGGCGGCACAGGTTATGAGCATCGCGTCACCGTCGCCCGTTCGCGCGCCCTCACCGGGCCGTATGAGCGCGATACGCACGGGCCGCTCGTCACGGCCATGAACGACGCCGATCTTCCGCTGCAGAAGGCCGGGCACGGCAGCCTCGTCGAGGCCGAAGACGGCGCCTGGTATCTCGCCTACCTCGTCGCGCGGCCGATCGGGCGGCGCGGGCCGTGCGTCCTCGGGCGTGAGACGGCGCTGGCCCGGGTGGAGTGGACGCCGGACGGCTGGCCGCGAGTCGACGGGGGACAGCCGGCGCTGACGGTGGCGGGCCCGACTGGTCGCCAGATCGATGATCCGGCCGGTACTGCGGTCGACGGGTCCGACGGCTTCGACGAGCCGGTGCTCGGCGCCGACTGGTCCACCCTCCGGCGCCACGCCGACGAGAGCTGGGTGTCGCTGACCGAGCGGCCCTCGTACCTGCGGCTTCGCGGCGGCCGCTCACCTCGCAGCCTCGTCGGACCCAGTCTCGTCGCGCGCCGGGTCACCGAGCTGCGCTGCGCGTTCGAGGCGACGCTCGCGTATCAGCCGCTCGCGTTCCAGCATCTGGCCGGGATCACCGCTTACTACAACACGCTGAACTGGTATTTCCTGCACGTCACCCGGGATGACGAGGGTCGGACCGTACTGCGCGTGGCCGCGAGCGATCAGGGCGTGGTGCGCGTGGACGAAGCCGGGCAGCACGTGCTCGGCGAAGGCGCGGTGCGGTCGCGGCTCGGGCTGGACTTCGACGGCGCCGGATTGCGCTTCCGGTACCTCGACGAGACCGGCGGCGAGTGGCGGACGATCGGCGGCGCTTTCGACGCCACGGTGCTCTCGGATGAACATGCCGAGGACATCGTGGACGGGCAGATCCGCTCGATGGGCTTCACCGGCGCGCTCGTCGGCCTTTGGGCCTGGGACCTCGACGGGCGCGGCCATCCCGCCGACTTCGACGAGGCCGGTTACACCCCGTACCCCGAACGCGCCTGAAACCCGAGTGCCGCCCGGGCCGGACCGTGCGGCTCGGTACACCAGGCCCCGATTGACCGTAGAGTGAGAACGTGGCGAAGATCCCTTCCGTCGGCCAAGGCGCGCCCGGCTTCTCCCTGCCCGGCGTACGGCTGGCCGCTGGACGGGCCGAGCGGCGCGAGTACTCCCTGTCCGAACACCGCGGGCGCCCGCTCGTGCTCGCCTTCTACCCCGGCGACGACACTGCGGTGTGCACCCGCCAGCTGTGCTCGTACTCGGCCGGGCTCGACCGGTTCAGCGCGCTCGGCGCGGCGGTGTGGGGGATCAGCCCGCAGGGCCTGGAGAGCCACGAGAACTTCGCCCGCAAGAACAACCTGGCCATGCCGCTGCTCGCGGACGCGGATCTGGCGGTGGCCGAGGCCTACGGTGTCTCGATGGCCGGCAAGGGGCTGCGCCGAGCCGTGTTCCTGCTCGACGCACACGGGACCGTGCGTTGGCGGCACGTGGCCACGCTGGGCCTGAGGTATCGCCGGGTCGACACGCTCACCGCGCAGCTACGGATGCTCGAACACGCCCACTGAAGCGTCAGCGCGCATCCGGGCGCCCGCGCATCGGCCGCAGCACCGTCTCCTGTACGGCGCTGGCCACCAGGCGACCGTCCCGCGTCCACACCTCGGACCGGGCCAGGCCGCGCCCGTCGCCCGCGGTCCGGCTCTCCTGCGCGATCAGCAGCCACTCGTCCGCGCGGAACGGCCGGTGGAACCACAGCGCGTGGTCGAGCGAGGTGAGGAAGACGGTGGCGGGCAACGGCCGCACGCCTCGGGGCGGTTCGACCGCGAGTGCCGCGGTCGGCGCCAGCATCAGGTCGGAGAGGTAGGTCAACGCGCAGGTGTGCAGCACCGGGTCGTCCGGCAGCTGGTCGAGCGCACGGACCCACAGCTTCTGCTGGGTCACCCCTTCAGTCCCGCTCGCGCCGTCCGAACTGACGTAGCGCACCTCGACGGCCTGGCGGACCGCGGCGTTCTCCGCGCCCTGCGGGTCGATCTTCGCCCACAGTTCGTAGTAGTCCGGCAGCTCGCTGGGGTCGGCGGAGTCCGGCGGCGCCGGCTGCCGATCGTGACCGCCGGGCTCGGCCAGCTTGAACGACGCGGAGAGCACGAAGATCGCCTCGCCGTCCTGACGCGCCGTCACCCGCCGGGTGACGTAGGTCCGGCCGTCGCGCAGGTCCTCCACCGAGTAGATCATCGGGCGCGAGGTCTGGCCCGCGCGCAGGAAGTAGCCGTGCAGCGAGTGCACGGCCAGGTGCGTCGGCACGGTCCGGCTCGCGGCGGTCAGCGCCTGCCCGGCGACCTGGCCGCCGAACGCGCGCAGCGGGATCCCGTCGTGGCACCAGCCGCGGAACAGGCCGCGGTCGAGCTCCTCCAGGCTCAGGAAGCCGATCAGTCCCGCGCCCTCGAGTCCGGCCCGCCGCTCCGCCATCAACCGCTCCTGACACCTGTGTACACACATCGCCGAACCCGGTCCGGCCGCGGCCGCCGTGCGCGGCAGTCTACGCGCCCGCGATCAGGCCCACGCCGAGTGCGGCGCCGCGCGTTTCCACTCCCTGGAATTCCCGGCCGGGCCGAAGGGCGCGACCGTAAGCTCGCGGCATGACTGTGGTCGAGGTTCCCGGGTCCAAGTCCATCACCAACCGCGCGCTGTTCCTGGCCGCCGCCGCAGACGGCACCACGACGCTGCGCCGCCCGCTGGACTCGGACGACACGGCCGGATTCACCGAGGGCCTGGCCGCCCTGGGCTATCGGCTCACCCGCGAGCCTTCCGCGTGGACGGTCGAGGGCCGGCCGCAGGGTCCGGCGGCGGCGGAAGCGTCGGTCTTCTGCCGCGACGGCGCCACGACCTCGCGCTTCCTGCCCGCGCTGGTCGCGGCGGGCCACGGCGTGTTCCGCTTCGACGCCTCCGCCCAGATGCGCCGTCGTCCGTTGGGCCCGCTCACCTCGGCGCTGCAGGAACTCGGCGTGGACCTGCGGCACGAGGCCGAAGAGGGCCACCACCCGCTGACCGTCCACGCCGACGGGATCAAGGGCGGCCACATCACTCTCGACGCCGGACTGTCCTCGCAGTTCCTGACCGCGCTCCTGCTGGTCGCGCCGCTTACCGCGGAAGGCCTGTCGATCACCGTCACCGACCTGGTCTCGGCGCCGTATGTGGAGATCACCACGGCCATGATGCGGCGCTTCGGCGTCACGGTGCAGCGAGAGGGTTCTACCTATCACGTGCCCGCGCAGACGTACACGGCCACGGACTACCTCATCGAGCCGGACGCCTCCACCGCGAGCTACTTCCTCGCCGCGGCCGCCGTCACCGGCCGCAGCGTGACAGTGCCCGGACTCGGCTCCGAAGCCCTCCAGGGCGACGTGCGCTTCGCCCAGGTGCTGGCCGACATGGGCGCCGAGGTGCGGATGAGCGCGGACGAGCTGACTGTGAGCGGGCCGGCCGACGGCCGCCTCGGCGCGCTCACCGTCGACATGCGCGACATCTCCGACACGATGCCCACCCTCGCCGCCATCGCGCCCTTCGCCGACGGCCCGGTGCGCATCGAAAACGTCTACAACACCCGGGTCAAGGAGTGCGACCGCCTCGACGCCTGCGCCGAGAACCTGCGCGCGCTGGGCGTCGAGGTCGAGGAGGGCCGTGACTGGATCGAGATCCGCCCCGGCTCCCGCCCCCAGCCGGCCCGCATCGCCTGCCGCGGCGACCACCGGATCGCGATGGCCTTCAGCATCACCGGCCTGCGCACCCCGGGCATCACGCTCGATGACCCCGGGTGCGTGAAGAAGACCTTCCCCGGCTTCCACGAGGCCCTGGCCGACCTCGAGGCCGCTTGGGCGTGAGGCCTTCGGGCTCGGGCTCGGGCCCGGCGTCAGGCTCGAAGGCCGGCCGGCCTCAGGACTGCGCGGGTGTCAGGCCTTCGAGCTCGAGCAGGTGGCGGCGCCACTCCAGCGCGTGCCGGATGCCGTCTTCGAGGTCGTACTCGGCCTGCCAGTCGAGCAGTCGGGACGAGCGCTCGCAGCGGGTGTAGGCGCCGACGACGTCGCCGGGGCGCGGCGGGGCGTCCTCGGTGTGCAGCGGCGTGCCGGTGACCGTGCCGAACGCGTCGGCGAGCTGGCGCACCGTCACGCCGCGGCCGGTGCCGAGGTTGATCACGAGGTGCGGCTGCGCGTCGTCGACCAGCGAGTCGAACTTCGTCAGGGCCGCGATATGGGCGGTGGCCAGGTCCCAGACGTGGATGTAGTCGCGGATGCCGGTGCCGTCCGAGGTGGGCCAGTCCGTGCCGGTGATGTGGAAGGTCGAGCCCTGCTCCCAGGACTCGACCATCTTGCCGAGCGCGTGCGTGGGCCGGAGCAGCTGGAGTCCGGTGCGCATCTTCGGGTCGGCGCCGATCGGGTTGAAGTAGCGCAGCGAGACGGCGCGTAGCCCGTTCGGGCCGGAGCCGCGCGCCACGTCGGCCAGGATCCGGTCGACCATCGCCTTGGTCGCCGCGTAGGGGCTGCCCGGGCCGAGCCCGGCGTCCTCGTCCACGGTCGAGTCCGGACCGGGCAGGTAGATCGCGGCCGACGAGCTGAACAGCAGCCTCCGGCAGCCGTTGCGTTCGAGGTGGCCGAGCAGGTCGATGGTCTTGCCGACGTTCTCCCGGTAGTAGCGCCGGGGGTCGCTCACCGAGTCGGGCACGACGATCAGCGCCGCGCAGTGCACCACCGCCTCGATGTCCGGGTGCTCGGTGAAGATCCGGTCGATCAGGGCGCCGTCGGCCACGTCGCCGCGGTAGAAGATCCGGCCCTGCGTGAACGACTCGCGCCCGGTGACCAGGCTGTCCAGGATGACCGGGGTGCCGCCGTGATCGAGCAGAGCCGAGCAGATGGTGCTGCCGATGAAGCCCGCCCCGCCGGTGACCAGTACCTTCACGTCTTCGATCCCCTTCGTCGTATCCGCCAGTCGCCGATCAAGACGTCGGCGCCGAGTCGAGCGGTTGCAGCTTTCGTTACACAATCGTGAGGTTACGCGGCGGTGGGCGGGTGAATACTCGAAGAACCGCGGAGCGCATAAGCGCACAATCGGTACATATAGGGTGCGCCCTCCGCGACCCCGAGTCGCAACCGAGCATCTGGTGAGATCTGTGAACGCAACCCCCGCATCCTCCCCGCTCCCCGTCCCGCGCGCCTGCGCCCACCAGCCGCGATGCCCCGGCGCCGACGCTCCCGACCGCGAGGCCGCCGTGCCCGTGGCCGCCCACCCGGAACAGGGTTGGAGCCTGCTGTGCAACGGCGTGGTGCTCTTCGACGACAGCGGCGAGCTGCTGCCGGACGGCCGAGTCATCGCGCCCATGGCACGTTGACCGTTGTAGTAAGCGCGTACTATGGTCATTTCCTGGTAAGAGATCAGTCAGGCTGACTGGATTCAGCAAGCGCATACGGCGACACCTGCTGGGTCCCGACTCGTTCCAGGAGCCCGCATGGCCACCGCGCCGATGACCGCTGCGCCGATCACCGTTCCGCTTCAGCTGCACTTCGACAACGCAGGCTTCGCGCGGGCCGACGAGCCGGCCGGATCGGCGGACTTCGACGGTGTCGGACATACGCTGCCGGTGGAGGAACTGCCGCCGCGCGCGGCGGACGGCGTCTGCGAGATCGGCGGCGTGCCGTGCCTCCTCATCGTGCCGCCCGGTGAGCCTGCAAACGTCTCCGGGCCCGAGTCCGGGCCCGACAGCACTGGACCCGACAACATCGTCGCCCGTGGCCAGCGGATCGAGTTGCCCCCGACTCCCGCGCACAGTGCGCTGCTGCTCGCCGCGGGCTCGGTCGCACAGCCGATCGGGACCGGTTCGAGCGCGGCCGTCTCGGGCGTTTTCACCGTGATCTACGCAGACGGCAGCACGTCCTCGACCACGCTCACCGCTCCCGGCTACCTCGGTCCGGGCGGTGTATTCGAGGCCGGATACCGCTACCGCCCTGACGGCACCGTGGAAGACGAGGCGACCGTCTCCCTCTGGAACCTCGAAGTCCCGCTCGATCCCGCCCGAGTTCCTGCCGCGCTGGTGCTTCCGGTGACCGCCGACGCCGCGTCAGACGAGGTGGTCGCCGGCGAGTCCGGCCGGTCCGGCTCGGCCGCCCCGCAGCTGCACGTTTTCGCACTCAGCCTCCAGCCGCTCGTCACCGGCGGCGCGGCTCTCTCCGTCCGTCAACCGCGCTGCATGCCCATGATGTTCGACGGCGCGCCGCAGACCGTCGAGGCGACCATCGTCAATGTCGGCGACGCGTGGCTGACCGAGGTGGACGGAGTCACGGTCACTCTCGAGACCGATGTCGAAAACGCCGTGACGACGAAGCCGGCGTGCATCAGGGCCCTCGCTCCGGGGGAGCAGGTGCGCGTACGCATCGGCCTTACCGCCCCAGCGGATGTCGAGCCTGGAACGCCGGTCAGCGGCCGCCTCGTCCTCCAGCGCAAGGGCCGTACGTCGCAGCACGCGTCCGTTGCGCTGACTCTCGGCGTGCCCGACTACGCCCGGACCACGGCCTCGCTGCGCGGCCATCGCGCCCCGCACTGGTTCACCGGAGCCAAGTTCGGGATCTTCATCCACTGGGGCGTCTACTCCGTCCCGGCGTGGGCTCCGGTCGGGGAAGATTATGCCGAGTGGTACTGGGCTCGGATGGACAACCCCGAAGCGCCCACGTACGGCCACCACGCCCGCGAATGGGGCGAGGACTTCGCCTACGACGACTTCATCCCGATGTTCACCGCAGAGAACTTCGACCCGCGCGACTGGGTCGAGCTGTTCGCGGCGGCCGGGGCGCGCTACTTCGTCTTCACCGCCAAGCACCACGACGGCTTCTGCCTGTGGGACACGGCCCTGTCCGAGCGCAGCTCCGTGCATCTCGGCCCCAAACGCGACCTCCTGCGCGAACTGCTCGAAGCGGCCGACCAGCACGCACCGGAGCTCTACCAGGGCATTTACTTCTCCCAGCCGGAATTCTTCAACCCGGACGATCCCTGGTGGGGCCACGCCCCGCGCAATCCTTACACCGGCGCCGAACTTCCCTACACCGGCTACACCGCCGGCCGCGACTTCGTACGCGACTACCAGGCCGGCCAGGCACGCGAGCTGATCGACCTGTTCGACCCCGACCTGATCTGGTTCGACATCAGCGGCGCGCCCAACGACTCGGTCAACGTCGTCCCCGGCTACTACAACAAGGCGAAGAACCGACCCGAGCCCAAGGACGTCGCCGTCAACAGCCGTGGCGGCATCTACGCCTACGACTACCGCACGCCCGAGTACGCCACCTTCGCCGGCACCGTCAACGCGGCCTGGGAGGCCAGCCGCGGCCTGGATCCGCACTCGTACGGATTCAACGCCGCGACACCCGAGGATGCCTATATGACTGCCGACGAGGTGGTGCGCCAGCTCGTCGACATCGTCAGCAAGAACGGCAACTTCCTGCTCGACATCGGACCGCGCGCCGACGGCACCATCCCCGAGGTCATGCGCGACCGCCTGAACGCCGTGGGGGCCTGGCTCCGCGTCAACGGCGAGGCGATCTACGACACCACGCCCTGGTGGCGCGCGGCCGAAAGCGGCGACCTCAGGTTCACCGTCAAGGACGACGAAGCCTTCTACATCCACTCGCTCACCCCACCCGGCGACCGGCTCGTGGTCGAAGCCGCCGTCCCGATCCGCGAAGGCTCGCGCGTGACGCTGTGCGGCTACGAAGGCGAACTCGCCTGGTCCTGGGATGAGCAGCGCGGTGCGCTGATCGTGGAAGTCCCGCAGGCCGCGCGCGAGAGCGGCGAGCACGTCTGGGTGTTCAAGATCGACGCTGGATCGTAGAGGCCTACCGAAGCGGGGGAATTCCGCCTCTGCGATGATGCGGCCATGACTCAGGCCGGTGACGAGCAACACCAAGCCTTGGTGCGCCGGGCGCAGGAAATCCTGAGCGCCGGCGCGTCGGCCGATGCGGCGTTCGTCGAGTTGGCCGCCGACGGCGGGTACGACCTGCGCGCCATCGCCATCGCCGTGAGCATGGCTGCGGGAACGTCCCTCGTCGATGCCGAGAAGCGCTGGGCCGAGGACGGCGAGGCGGCGCTGGAGGAAGTCGAGGGCGACCCGGAGGAGCTCGGCTGGCTTCTGGCAATCGCCGGGTTCTTCGACTTCCATCGGCCGCTCGACGAGCGTGAGCAGCAGGTCAGAACCCTGCTTAACCAAGCCTTGAGGGCACACGGCGGCTGGCGCAGCGGCCACTTCGGCACAATCACCCGCCACCTGGAAGCCGGACAGCTCCACGACGCTCTCGAGTCGATGGCGGGCAGCTCTCCCCGTACCTTTGCGCCACGCAGCAGGCCGGCTCCGTCTACTTACTGGACCCGGCTGGTCGAAGCGGCGGAACTACTCGCCGCCGACGGGGACGACGGTCGGCTGGCGGAGATCGCGGCCCTCTGCCGCCGACACCTCGACGAACTGCCGCCGGCGGATCCGGGCGCCGGCGGCTGACCGGTGAGACCTGTCAGGGCGGGTGCCGCGTAGCACCCGCCCTGATCCGTGCACCGCTCAGATCACGACGCGGCCGTGGCCCCGCCCTTCGAGGCGGCCAGCGCCTTCTCGTACTCCGAGCGGATCGTGTCGCCACCGCCAGAACGCCAGGTCTTGACCGCGCCCGCCAACGCCGAGAACGGCTGCTTGCCCGAGATGATCTCGCTGACCGTGGCCGTGAACTGCGTCTGCAGCTCCAGGCCCTTCTTGTTGAAGGTCGGCGAGTTCAGGTTCGAGCACGGGTTGCCCACGGCCATCGGGATCAGCTTCGCCATCCCCGCGTGCTGCGCGGTCGCGCAGTCGTTGTAGCCCGGGATGAAGATCGCCTGCGACGGGGCGACCGTGTACTTCCACGGCACCTGCGTCTCGTTCGTCCCGGTCGAGGTGAGGATCGGGCTGCCCTTCTCCATCGTGTAGTCGGTGCCCTCGACGCCGTAGTTGAGCAGCAGGTACTCCTTGGTGCCGAACGGCGCGGCGAGGAAGTCGGCGAACTTCAGCACCGTCTCGATCCGCGACTGCGAGCCCTTCTTCAGCATCGAGGAGGAGAAGAGCACGTTGTCCTGCCACGCGCACGGCTTGTACTGCGACGAAGCCGTGAACGGCACCGCGAGGTCGATGCTCCACTTCGGGTTCACCGCGGCCATGGCCGGCCAGTACTTCTGGAACGAGGGCACCGAGTCCGGGCAGTACGCGGCCTTGCCCGACTCGAAGGAGTCGACCATCTGGTTCTTGGTGAAGCCCTCCGAGCCCGGCACGTACACGCCCGCCGCGTTGAGCTTGATCAGGAACTCGATGCTGGCCGCGTACTCGTCCGTCTCGTACATCGAGGTCAGGCTGCCGCCGGAGCCGGTCCGCCAGGTCCACGGCACCCCGAACGACTGCTGGATGATGCCCGACGAGTACGGGTAGCCGGTGTACGCGGTCAGCGCGTACTGGCCCTTGGCCGGGTTGGTCAGGGCCTTGCAGGCGGTCAGGAAGTCGTCCGCGGACAGCGTGCTCAGGTCGGTGACGCCCACCTGCGTGAACAGGTCCTTGCGGTACATCCCGGAGCCGGTGGTCACGTTGCGCGGGATCGGCAGCATGTACAGCTTGCCGGCGAAGACGCACTGCTCCCAGGCGATCGCCGGGATGGCGGCCAGGTTCGGGTAGTCCTTCACCTTGTCCCCGGCCAGGTACGGCGTCAGGTCCGCGCACTCGGCGGCCAGGAAGCCGGCCACGTCGCTCGGCGCGGCCGCGGTCGGGTTGGCGTAGCCGGTGTAGAGCATCACGTCCGGCAGGTTCCCGGCCGCGATGGTGGTGTTGAGCTTGGTGGAGTAGTCGTCCGAGCCGACCATGGTGAAGTCCACCGTCGCCCCGAGCGCCTTCTGCACCGCCTGCCACGCGGTGTTCGAGTTCAGCGCGGGCGGGACCGAGTTGAAGATGTTGGTGATCACCGAGATGGACTCGCCGCTCAGCGGCGGCGTCGGGTAGACCGAGGCCGCGTTCGCCGGGTAGCTGAAGTACACCGCCGGCACGCCGTTCGCCGTCGCGGCTATGTCCGGGGTGGCGCCGGTGAACGGGGTGAAGGTCGGCAGCACGGTCGCCGAGTTGACGCTCGCCGAGCCGTTCGCCGTGGTCGAGCCGCACCCGGCCAGCGTCGTCGCGGCCACGCCGCCGAACGCGCTGGCCGAGATCAGTCCGAGACCGCCGCGAAGGAAGCCTCGTCGGCTCGCCTGCGCGCCATTGAGGAAGGAGCCTGACATCAGTGGTGCCCTTTCGTAGAGGTCGGCGCGGGCCGACGGAGAGGGTGGAACCAGGGGTGGAACGCAAGGGGGCCGCGGTGCCCGTCTCAGCCCTTGATGGCGCCGGTGAGCACGCCGCGGGTGAAGTAGCGCTGCAGGAACGGGTAGAGCAGCACGATCGGCACGACGCTGACCACGACCGTGGCCATGGACACCGCCTGCGGGGCGATGCCGGCGTCCGCGGTGACAGCGGGCGGCACGAGCGACTGGCCGGAGTCCACGTAGAAGCGCAGCACGTAGGCCAGCGGCCACTTGGTGGAGTCGTTGAGGTAGAGCAGGGCGTTGAACCACTCGTTCCAGTAGCCGACCGCGGTGAACAGGGTCACCACCGCGATCACGCCCTTGGACAGCGGGATGGCCAGCTGCAGCATCATCCGCAGGTCCCCGGCCCCGTCGATCGAGGCCGAGTCGTAGAGCTCCTGCGGCAGGCCCATGAAGAACGAGCGCAGGATCACCAGGTTGAACGCGCTGACCAGGCTGGGCAGGATCAGCGACCAGTAGCTGTTGCTCAGGCCCAGGTTCGACACCAGCAGGAAGTTGGCGATGATGCCCGGGTTGAACATCATCGTGAACAGCGCCGTCATCAGGAAGAAGCGCCGTCCGACCAGCCGCTTCTGGGCCAGCGCGTAGGCCATCGGGACGGTGATCAGCAGGCTGAGGGCGGTGCCGGCCAGGGTGATCGCCAGGCTGACCACCACGGCCCGGGTGACCACGCTGCCGGTGAAGATCATCCGGTAGGCCGCCAGCGTCGGGTGGGCCGGCCAGAGCACCAGCCCGCCGTGCTGGGCGATCTCGGCCTCGCTGGAGAGCGAGGTGCCGAGCACGGCGAGGAACGGGTAGAGCACCAGGATCGAGATCACCACGATCGTGATCGTCTTGGCGCTGAGCCCGAACAGGCTCGGCTTCTCCTGCCACAGCGGCCGCCGGGGGGCGTTCGCGCGGCGTCGGGATGCGGGCGGCGCGGGGCTCGGCACGCCGTCGGGAGCGGCGGTCGGCGCGGGGCGCAGGTCAGTGTCAGCTCTCACGGCGGTAGAACCCGTCCTGTCCGAAGAAGTGCGCCACCTTGTTGGCGCCGAGTACGAGCGCGAGGCCGACCACGGTCTCGGCCAGCGCGATCGCGCCGGCCTGCCCCCAGTTGCCCTCGGCGATGCCCTGTGAATAGACGTAGGTGTCGATGACCTGGCTGGCCGAGAGGCTCACGTTGCCCTGTTGCAGCAGGATCTGCTGGAAGCCGCTGGCCAGCAGCGTGCCGAGGCGCAGGATCAGCAGCAGCATGGTCACCGGCATCACCGAGGGCAGCGTGACGGATTTGAACCGGTGCCAGCGCCCGGCTCCGTCCAGCGCGGCCGCCTCGTAGAGCGCGGGCTCGATGTTCATCAGCGCGGCCAGGAAGATGATCGTGCCCCAGCCGCAGTCCTTCCAGATCGACTCCAGCGCGAGCAGGAACGGGAAGAACGCGTCCGAGTACATCGGGCTCCAGTGCCCGAGCCCGAGCGCCGACTCCAGGTGCGTGAACGCGCCGCCGCTGCCGAGCACCTCCTCGAACAGCGCCACGATGATCGTCCAGCCGATGAAGTGCGGCAGGTAGACCACCGACTGCACGAACTTGCGCACTTTGCCGTTGAGGATCGAGTTGAGCATCAGCGCCAGCGCGAGCGGGGCCGGGAAGCACAGCACCAACGCCACGATGTTGATCACCAGCGTGTTGCGCACCGCGTGCCAGAACACCGCGTCGGCGAAGACCGCGGAGAAGTTCTGTAGCCCGGTCCAGGCGCTGTCGAGGAAGCCGGTGTAGGGCTGGTAGTCCTCGAACGCCACGATGTCGCCGAACAGCGCGCCGTAGCAGAACACGAGGAAGAACAGGAAGCCGGGGGCGAGCATGGCCAGCAGCACCCGGTCGCGTTTGACGCGTTGCCAGAAGGACATCGTGCCTCCTTCAGTGGGATCGGGGTCGAAGTCGGGCTTGCGGGGCGGGCGGTACCTCGAGCACCGTGCCGCCGGAGCGCAGCGACCGGGTCGCGGTGACGCCCGCCGCCACCGCCTCGCGGGCGGCCAGCGGGGTGGCCGAGCGCTCGCCGCCCTCGCGCAGGTAGCGCAGGAAGTCGTCGACGATGCCGACGTCGCCGCCGCCGTGGCCGCCCGCGCCGTCGGCGATCGGGAACTCGGCGTCGCCCTCGGCCCGGTAGTCGTGGCGCCGGTTCCACAGCCGGATCACGCCGCCGGCGGTGTCGCCGAAGTTCTCCAGCCGCCCCTCGGTGCCGATCACGGTGTAGTTGCGCCAGTAGTCGGGGGAGAAGTGGCATTGCTGATAGGCCGCCAGGACGCCGTTGCCGAGCTGCAGGTTGACCAGCGAGAGGTCTTCGATGTCGATGACCGGGTGCAGCTCGCGCTGGGCGAGCGGCGGCCAGTTGTCGTAGGAGAACCAGTCCTGCATCACCCGGTCGGAGTTGTCCCGCCGGTCGGCTATCCGCCCGTACACCCGCAGGTCGCCGAAGGCGCTCACCCGACGGGTGTAGCCGCCGGCCAGCCAGTGGATCACGTCGAGGTCGTGCGCGCCCTTCTGCAGCAGCAGACCGGTGCTGCGGGAGCGGTCGGCGTGCCAGTCCTTGAAGTAGTAATCACCGCCGTGGCCGACGAAGTGCCGGCACCACACGCTCTGCACCTCGCCGATCGCGCCGGCCAGGATCAGCTCGCGCAGCTGCGTCACCACCGGCATGTGCCGCATGTTGTGGCCGACGTGCAGCACCGTGCCGGAGCGCTCGGCCGCGAGCAGCAGCCGGTCGCAGTCCTCGATCGTCGTGGCCATCGGCTTCTCCAGGTAGACCGGGATCCCGGCCTCGAGGAACCGCTCGCCGAGCGCGGCGTGCGTGTCGTCCGGGGTGAGCACGACCACGGCGTCGAGGTCCCCGGCGAGCAGGTCGTCCGGGTCGGTGGTCCTCGCCACCGCCGGATCCGGCCAGTTCGCGAACCCGAGCCTCGGCCCGGCGGCCGCCACGGCCTCCGGCCGCAGGTCGCACGCGGCCACCAGCCGCGCGCCCGCCTCCGGCCGGTGGAAGTGCCGCGCGAAGCCGCCGCGGGCACCTAGTCCGATCACGCCGATCCTGAGCAGTTCCATGCCGACAGAGTTTGGTAAGCGCTTGCACGTTTCGTCAAGGGTTTCGCGAGAACTGCTGGTAAATGCGACAGCAAGCGCGTACTATCCGGACCCATGATCTCGAAGTCTGAGGGGGAGCTGCCCGCCGTGGTGGCGCCCACCGCCGCGTGCCCCCGGACCGCCCCGAGGGCCCTGCTGGCGCTGGATCCGGCGATGGCCCGGGAAGTGTTCACCGCCCAGGCGTGGCGGCGGCTGGAGGCGTGCGTGCGCCTGGACCGCTCGCTCACCGCCGTCGGCGGGTTCGACGATCCGGCGCTGCGGGAGGAGCTGGCCGCCTGCGAAATCCTCATCACCGGCTGGGGCTCGCCCCACCTCGGCCCGTCCGCGCTGGCCCGGATGCCCCGGCTCGGCCACGTCGTGCACTGCGCCGGCACGGTCAAGGCGCTGTTCGACCCGGCCGTCTACGCCCGCGGCGTGAGCGTCTCGAACGCCGCCGAGGCCAACGCCGTCCCGGTGGCCCAGTACACCCTGGCCGCGATCATCCTCGGCGCCAAGCGCGCGTTCACCCTGGCGCACCGCCTCGGCGCCGGCAGCCTCGACGAGCACGGCTCGCACCGCGACCTGACCGGGCTGCCCTGGCTCGGCACCCGCGGGCTGACCGTCGGCGTGATCGGCGCCTCCCGGATCGGCACCCGCGTGGTCCGGCTGGTGCGCGAGGTCCTCGACGCCTCGGTGCTGCTCTACGACCCGTACACGGACGCCGGCCTGACCGCGGACCCGGCCGTGCGCCGGGCGTCCCTGGCCGAGCTGCTGCGCCGCTCCGACGTGGTCAGCGTGCACGCGCCGCTCACCCCGGAGACGGACCGGCTGATCGGCGCGGCCGAGCTCGCCCTGATGCGCGACGGCACGGTCCTGGTCAACACCGCCCGCGGCGGCCTGGTCGACACCGACGCGCTGCGCCGCGAGGTCCTGCGCGGCCGCATCGACGCGGTGCTCGACGTCACCGACCCCGAGCCGCTGGCCGAGGGCGACGATCTGCACGGGGCCCCGAACGCGTTCATCACCCCGCACATCGCCGGCGCGCTCGGCAACGAGATCACCCGGCTCGGAGACCTGGCGGTGGCCGAGATCGAGCGGATAACCTCCGGGCTCGAACCGTGGCACGCCGTGGACGCGGCGGGCCTGGGCCGGCTGGCCTGAGCCCGCACGCGGACACGACACCCGCATCGCCCGCCCGAACACGGGTCCTGCGACGGGGGAAAACCTATGATGAGTTCCGCCGGACGCCGAGCCCGCGCGTACCCGGGAGCAAAAGGAAGGGAGAACCGCTGACATGGTCGTCGCCGAGGGTCGAGCGACCCTGCAGGACGTCGCCGAGCGCGCCCGCGTATCCACCGCGACCGTCTCACGGGTCCTCAACGGCAACTACCCGGTCGCGGCGGAGACGCGCAGGCGGGTGGAGAAGGCCGTGCGCGCGCTCGGCTACGTCGCCAACGCCCACGCCCGCGCGCTGGCCGGGGTGACCAATCGCACCATCGGCGTGGTGGTGAGCGAGATCGTCGACCCCTTCTTCAGCCTGATCGTGCACGGGATACAGCGCGAGGCCGCCGCGGTCGGGCGCATCTGCCTGATCGGCTCCACCCTGGGCGAGGAGCACCGGGAGCTGGAGATCATCGAGCTGCTGCACGAGCAGCGCGCCGAGGCGGTGATCCTGGTCGGCGGGGCGCTGCTGGACGACAAGCACCAGAGCAAGCTGGCCGCGCGGGCCAAGGCGATGGAGGCCTCCGGCTCGAAGCTGGTGCTCTGCGGCCGCCCGCCGCTGGCGCCGCCCACCCCGTCCACGGCCGTGCACTACGACAACGAGCACGGCGCGCTCAACGCCACCGACCACCTGATGGGCCTCGG
Source organism: Actinospica robiniae DSM 44927 (assembly GCF_000504285.1). Classification (NCBI taxonomy): domain Bacteria; kingdom Bacillati; phylum Actinomycetota; class Actinomycetes; order Catenulisporales; family Actinospicaceae; genus Actinospica; species Actinospica robiniae. The sequence goes on from NZ_KI632511.1 coordinate 8,828,203, forward strand.
CCACCGCCGGATCCTGTATCTCGGCGGCTGGCCCGGCATCTCCACCCAGCGCGACCGCGTCGCCGGCTACCGGCTGGCCCACGACCGCAGAGGGCTGGCGGTGGACCCGAAGCTGGTGCTCGAAGGCGAGTTCAGCCGCAGGTTCGGCTACGAGCGCACGGCCCGCGCCCTCACCGACGGCACCGACTTCACCGCCATCCTCGCGGCCAACGACGCCACCGCCGCCGGCGCTCTGCAGGCCCTGCGCGACAACGGCAGGCGGGTCCCGCAGGACGTGTCTGTGGTCGGCTATGACGACGTGCCGGTCGCCGCCGAGACCGTCCCCGCCCTGACAACCGTGCACATCCCGCTGCAGGAGATGGGCCGCGCCGCGGTCCGGCTCGCCGTCGGCGGCGAGGACGGCGGCGGCCGCAAGGGCGACTGGTCGGATGAGGCCGGCGGGCAGGGCTCGCTCGTCCTCGGCACCCACCTCGTGCTGCGCGGCTCGACCGCACCGGCGCCGGTGGAGGGTGCAGCTCCGGCAGCAGGCTGACCCGGCGCCGCCGCGGCGGGCGCGCCGGCTTGCTCAGGGTTCGTCGACGTCCCGGGACGCGGATGCGTTCCCGCGTTCCAGGAAGGTGATCGTGACGCCGGGCGCGATCTCGCGCTCGCCGACGGCGACGAACCCGCGCCGGCGGTAGAGCGCGAGCGCGGGCAGGTTGGCGGTGCCGGTGGAGACGATGGTCAGGTCGGCCGGTTCGAGCGAGTCCAGTGCGTCCAGCAGTGCCGTGGCGACGCCGCGGCGATGGGCCTCGGGGTCGACCACGAGGCGGCAGATGTCCAGCGTGCCGTCCACCAGCCGAGTCCAGGAGACCGCCCCGATGAGCTTCTGCCCGTCGCACACCCCGAGCGAGGATTCGTCGGTCGCGCGTAATTGCTCGAGCGACTCGTGCAGGGCCGGGATGCCGTCGAAGCCGATCAGCCGGGCCTCGACGGCGTAGGAGATCCGCTGGAGGTCCCACAGCTGCCGCAGGGTCTCGGGATCGGCCAGGTCGAGCCTGGCCGGGTCGGAGGTGGTGGGGCGCTGATCGTTCATGCTGCGATCTTCGCAGAGCGGTGGGACATCAGACGCCGGTCGGACATCAGACGCCGGTCGATCAGGCCCGGACGACCCCGACCGGCACCACCTCGGCGCTGGCCGACTCGTCGTAGTGCTCTCGGGCGGCCAGGATCCGATGCACGTTGGCCTGGGACCACTCGCCGATGGCGTTCGTCAGCTGCCCCGCGCCGAGGCCGAGTTCGGTCAGCGAGTACTCGACGCGTGGCGGCACGGTCGGGTAGAAGTCGCGCCGGACGAGGCCGTCGCGCTCCAGCGCGCGCAACGTCTGCGTCAGCATTTTCTGGGTGACGCCGCCGAGCATGCGTCTGAGCTCGTTGAACCGCGTCGGGCGGCCGTTGTGGCGCAGTGCGGCCAGGATGAACAGCGCCCATTTGTTCGCCAGCAGGTCGATCACCGTTTGGGCCGGGCAGTCCGGCTGATAGATCGGGACTCGCGCCGGGGTGGTATCCACGGGGTACCTAGATACCGGAAAAGTGCCTTCTTCACAAGGGATACCGGCTCGGATCAGGATTGATCTCGCGGGAGGAGCCCGCCGCGGAGTGGAAGGACTCGATCATGCGAGCCGTAGTGGTCAACAGATTCGGCGGACCCGAAGTACTCGAGCTCGTCGACACCGAGCGTCCGGAGCCGGGCCCCGGCGAGATCCTCGTGCGCGTACACGCCGCCGGATTGAACCCGGCCGACTGGAAGATCCGCGCCGGGCACATCGCGCACATCGGCGAGCCTCCGATCATCCCCGGGCTCGACGTGTCGGGCGTCGTCGAGCAGACCGGTGCCGGTGTCACGATGTTCGCGGCAGGGGACGAGGTCTACGCGTCCAAGCGCTCAAAAGCCGGGACGTACGCGCAGTACGTCGTCGTCGGCGAGAGCGACGCGGCCCACAAGCCCGCCGGCGTAAGCCACATCGAGGCCGCCGCCCTGCCCACCGCCGTGCTCACCGCATGGCAGGTGCTGCACTACGGCGCGGAGCTCAAGCCGGGTCAACGGGTCCTGATTCACGCCGCCTCCGGGGGCGTCGGCCACCTGGCCGTGCAGATCGCGAAGGCCGCCGGGGCACACGTGATCGGCACCGCCCGCGCCGGCAACCACGCTTTCCTGCGTGAGCTCGGCGCGGACGAACTGATCGACTATCGGGAGCAGGACTTCGCCGAGGTGCTCGCGGACGAAGCCGCCCTTGTCGACGTCGTCGTGGACGCGATCGGCGGCGACTACGGCCCTCGTTCATTGAGCGTGCTGCGGCCGGGCGGAATCCTGCTGAGCATCTCCGGCACCGGATCCGACCGTCCCGTCACCCCCGCCGATGCGGTCGCACTCGGACTGCGCTACGCGGAGTTCGGCTACCGCCCGTCGGGTGCGGATCTCGACCAGGTCGCCGAGCTCGTCGCTTCTGGAGCGCTCCGCGTTCACGTCGACAAGACGTTCCGTCTGGAAGACGTGGCCGAGGCGCACCGATTCATCGAGACCGGCCGCGTCCGAGGCAAGGCAGTGCTGACGCTTCGCTGAGTCAGCCGAGAGCCAGTGCTAGCGCGCGAACGATAGTGACTCGACGGCCTCGACAGCTTCCAGCAGAGGGAGGGCCGCGGCGCTGGGCAGCACCAGGTCTGCTGCCGTGAACCGCGCGGGGTCGGCGAACGGGTTGGGGATGGCGATGCACGGCAGCCCGGCGGCTTTGGCGGCGGCGACGCCGTGGGGCGTGTCCTCGACCGCGACCGCTTGGGCGGGCTGGAGGCCGAGACGCTCGATGGCGAGCAGGTAGACGTCGGGAGCCGGTTTGACGGCCGGCACCTCGTCGCCGGTCGCAAGGGTGGTGAAGTCGTCGATGTGGTTGATGCGCTGGAGCATTTCGGTCACCCAGTGCTCGGGGGAACTGCTGGCGATGGCACAACGAAGGCCGACGTCGTGGGCCTGCGCGAGCCACTCTTCGATGCCGTCGCAGAGCCCGAGTTCGTCGTGCAGCCGCTGTCGATACGCCGTGCGGCGGGCGTGGCTGGACTCGTAGTCGTAGCCGGGCCCGACGGCTTCGGCGAGTTGGCGGTAACGCTCGGCGGTGATGTCGCCGCCGTGGTCGGCGAAGAACGAGGTCTGATCCAGCTCCAGACCGTGCTGGCGCCATTCGTACTGCCAGCAGTCGAGCAGCGTGGTCTCGGTGTCCATCAGGAGTCCGTCGAAGTCGAACACGATCGCTTCTATGCGCACGGTGTCATTCAAGCAGGCTGGGCGGCGAAGGATCGCCGCAGCGGCAACGCGGTGAGCACGACGAAAACGCCGAACAAGGTGAGCACCGGCAGGCCGTAGGGGCGGAGCAGGATGCTCGGGTCGGCATGGACGGAGGGCCAGTTGCCCTGCCAGTTCGCGGCGTCGTCCGCGATCATGATCGCCGCGCCCAGCAACGGAGCCGACGGTATTCGCTTCCAGACGAGCCACGCCGCGAGCGGATCGAGGATCAGCAGGGCGTGGAACAGGATCTGGCTCACCAACGGGAAGCCGCGGAACGCGTGCACGCCACCGTCGGCGAGGTCGTAGGCGTGCGCGGCCGTGCCTTCGAGGAACCCGACGATGAAGACGAACCGGATCAGGCGGAGCATGTATCGCAGGGTACGGCCTCGCCTCGGGCTAGGGAGCTGCTGTGTCGAGCTCCATCACGTATTCGCTTCCGCCCAGCCGCACGGTGACTTTCGCGCCGTGGACGTGCACGGCCGGCGGCGTGGGCAGGTCGAGGTGCGGTTGCCAGTCCTCCGCCGGGAGGTCGTGTCGTCGGAGCAGATGGCCGGCGACGTGGACGGTGTCGTGCGCGCCGCGTCGCTCACCGAGCAGGTACGGCGTCGAGCTGAACTCGCCGAGCGCATTCGATCCCTGATATTCCGCGAGACCGCTTTCGTCATATCCGGCCAGCGGGACGACGGCGGCGAAGACCGCGGCGACGTCGCCACGGGCGAGCGCCCAGGCGGCCTTCGCCGACCCCGCGCTGCCCGCACTCCCGGCGGGCTGCTCGTCCGCCGCGACGGCGTAGCCGCCTTCGCGCACCTGGTCCCAGCCCTCGCCGCCGATGACGCGGTGCGCGCGGATCTCCCACAGCCAGGCGTTTTCGGCGTCGTCGCTGGCAATGAAACAGGATACTGAAACGATACGAGTGTCGGGGATTCCGTTGCCCCAGCGGTCGCGCGGCGTGTGTTCGGACACTGCGACACCGCCGGTGTCCACGCGCGGGGCCTCGATCGTGCGACGTCGGGTCCAGCGGCGCCACGGGTCGAGCAGAGCGAAGTGGCCGTCGATCCCGCCGTTATCCCATGCGGGCCCGGTGCCCGGCGCGGTGTGCGTGCTGTAGCCGAACTTGATGTAATGCGGGTCGTCGCCTCCGCCTGGGGCGAAGGTCTCGTGGTCGGCGCCGTGGTTCGCCACGCGGACCACGCCCTCGTCGCGTTGCGACGCCACCAGCCAGCCGACGGACCGCCACGCGACGACGCCGCGCGCGGGCTCAGCCTCGGGCTCGGGTTCGCCGTCGTCTTCCGGCGCTGCCCACAGCGGATGCTCGGGCCCTGCGGCCAGGCCGAGGAAGCCGATGCCCGCGAAGTACGGCGAGCCGGGGCCGCTGTAGACCTGGAGTGAGGGCTCGAAGTGCGCGGCGCGCCAGCCGAGGCTGGGGGCTTCGGCGCCGCTGACGCCGAATGCCTCGAAGTGGCGGCGCGTGGCGGTGCACAGGCGGCGGGTGCAGGCGGGGGAGAGCGGGCTCACCTCGGCCAGCGACGCGGTCCACAGCCCGGCGAGCACCGCGGTGCGGTAAGTCAGGGATCTGCCCTGGTGCAGCGGCGCGCCGTCCGGGGCGAACGTGCGGGCGTAGTTGCCGGCGAACTCGCCGAGCCGCTCGAGCATCCGCGCGCGGCGGCCCGGATCGGCCGCGTCTCCGCGCAGGCGGTACCACTGCCAGAGGAAGGGGTGGATCACCCAGGAGTTGTAGTGGTCGATGTTGCGGTTGCCGCTCGGCGGGCCGTCGTTGTACCAGCCGTCTGCCAGGTACCAGGATTCGACGCGCTCGACGTCCTCGTCCATGTGACCGCCCGGCACGTCCACGCCGACGGAGGCGAGGAAGGCCTCGATGACCGCGGTGAACAGCAGCCAGTTGTTGTCCCAGGCGCGCAGCGCCGCGTGGTGCGCGAGCCAGTCGGTGAGCCGCTCGCGGGTGCCTTCGTCGAGCCGGTCCCAGAACTGCTCCCGGCACAGGGCGAGGCCGAAGGCGAGGTTCGCCGCCTCCACGATCGGCTGCTGGATGCCGGAGCCGGTGGGCGCGCCGGCCGTCACGGCCCGGCCCCAGGTACCCGCCCACGAGCTGGAGTTGGTGCCGGAGCCCGTGCCGCCGCCCATCGCCGCGGTGAGGCCGCGCGCATACCACTCGGCGTGGCCGGCCTCGTCCTCGCCGTGCGCGAGCCGGGCGCCGGCCAGCAGGAAGCTGCGGCAGAAGCCCTCGATGCCGTCGCTCAGCGGGCCGCACTGGGAGAAGCGGCCGCCGTTCGGCGTCGGCAGGATCAGCGAACCGCCCGCGACCGCGTGCTCCCGAGCGGTCAGCAGCCAGGCGTCGGCGACCGCGACCCACTCGGCCCGCGCGCCGAGCCCTTCCTCATCCCGCTCATTCCGCTCGTGCAGCTCTCGCATGGGTCATGATAGTACGCGCTTACTGTTGTATTGCCTAGCGATCTTCGCTCCGGAAATGGCAAGCGCTTACCTCAGAGATCGAGCGTCAGCTCCGGGCTCAGGCTGCGCGAGACGCAGATGAACATGATCTCGTTGCTCGCGCGCTCGTTCGCCGTCAGCAGGCTGTCGCGATGCTCCGGAACGCCGTCCAGCACAACGGTTTCACAGGTGCCGCAGGTGCCTTCGCGGCAGGACGAGAGCACATCGACGCCGGCGATCTCGACCGCCTCGAGGATCGAACATCCCGGCTTCACGGTCACCCGCTTCCCGCTGCGCTCCAGCACCACGTCGAACGACCCGGCCCGGGCCGGCGCGCCGACCTCGACCGGCGTGAACCGTTCGATGCGCAGCGCGCCGGACGGCCAGTGCGCCGACGCGTCCGCCACCGCCGCCAGCATCGGCTCCGGTCCGCAGGCGTAGATCAGCGTGTCCTCGTCCGGGTCGGCCAGATGCGCCGTCAGGTCTAGCAGACCGTGCTCGTCCTGCGGATGCAGCCGCACCCGGGGCCCGTGAGCCGTCGACAACTCCTCGGTGAACGCCATCGAGGCGCGCGTCCGGCCGCCGTAGAGCAGGGTCCACTGCGCGCCGTCCGCCTGCGCCTTGGCCATCATCGGCAGCAGCGGCGTGATGCCGATGCCGCCCGCGACGAACAGGTACCGCCGGGCCGGCAGCAGCTCGAAGTTGTTGCGGGGAGCGGAAACCGCGAGCGTGGTGCCGACTGCCAGCTCACCGTGTACGAACGCTGAGCCGCCCCGGCCGGCGCTCTCCCGCAGCACGGCGACGCGCCAGTGTTCGGCGTCGGCCGGGTCGCCGCACAGTGAGTACTGCCGGACCAGGTCGCCGCCCAGCCGCAGGTCGATGTGCGCGCCCGGGCTCCACGCGGGCAGCGGCCCGCCGCCCAACGCGGCGAGCGTGAGCGCCACGACGCCCTCGGCCACCTCGACCCGTTCTGTGACGACGACCTTCACCTCGCCCGACGGCTCCGCCGGCGTCACGCCGAAGCCTCGGCCATCCGCTTGAGCATCTTGCGCGCGGCCAGTCCGCCCGCGTCGATGTTGATGCTGAGCTCCTGGAAGCCCTCGGGCTCGGTCTCGATCACGCCCTCGAGCACGTTGAGCGCATCGACGTCCTGCATCACCACGGTGTGGTTGAACTTGGCCATGAACTCGGTCACCTGCGCGTCGTCGCGGGCGAAGTCGCGCGAGACCATCCAGAAGTCGAGCACCGAGTTGTCCGTCTCCGGCGTGATCGCGTAGGTGATCTCGGTGTGGAAGCCCTCCGGGTCGGTCCCGTCCGGGCGCGGCACCGAGCCGACCGGCGCGATCCGGCTGTGCAGCAGGTAGAGGCAGGGGGCGTGGTACTCGATGTCCTGCCAGCGCGATATGCGGTCCGTCAGGCCGGTGGAGTTGGCGTAGAAGGGCGGGCACTCGGCGTCGGCCATGCGCCTGCTGACCCGGACCACGCCGGCCTGCTCGTCGACGGTCGTCTCGATCGGCGTCTCGGCGACCTCCGGCGTGCCGATGTAGCCGCCGTGCAGGTAGGTCTCGTGCGACAGGTCGAGCAGGTTGTCCACCAGCAGGCTGTAGCGGCTCCTGATCGGCTCCATGCCGCTGACGCTGACGTAGCCCGAGTCGGCGTTGAGCCAGGGCGCGCGCGGGATCGGCCGCTCCTCGGCGAGCTTCGGGTCCCCGATGAAGACCCAGATGAAAGAGTCCTGCTCCACCACCGGGTACGAATTCACGCGTGCGGTGCGCGGAATCCGCTCCTGTCCGGGCACGTAGACGCACGCGCCGTTCGGCTCGTAGGTGAAACCGTGGTAGCCGCACACGACCCGGTCGCCGTCGAGTTTGCTCTGCGAGAGCGGGAAACGCCGGTGCACGCAGCGGTCGGCGAGCGCGACCGGTGCGCCGTCCTCGCTGCGGTAGAACACGATCGGCTCGTTGCAGATGGTCCTGGCCAGGAACTCGCGGGTCACCTCGCCGCCGTAGGCGGCGACGTACCACTGGTCGCGGACGATCGGGATGTTCGGTGCGGCCACTTCGGACTCCTTCACTCGCGCCCACCACGGTGTGGGGTCTGCTCACAGCAGAGGTTCGGCGAGGTCAGCCCTGCTCGGCAAGAGGCCCTTCCACTGAGTGGAAGACGCCGTACCCGAGCGCCCGGGAACTGCCGCGGGCGGCCATGCGCACGGCGGGGATCAGCGGCGCCGGGTTGGCCGTGGCCGGCACGACGAGCGAGAGCGCGGCGACGACGGCGCCGGACGCGTCGCGGATCGGCGCGGCCACCGACACCGCGTCGTCGGTGATCTGACGGTCGCTCACCGCGGCATCGGCCCGCCGGACCTCGGCCAGCGTGGCCCGCAGCCGGGCTGGATCGGCGATGGTGTGCGCGGTGAACCTGGCCAGCGGCGCCGCGCACACCTGCTGCTGCACCGGCGCCGGGGCGTAGGCGAGCAGGACCAGCCCGACGCCGGTGGCGTGCAGCGGCCAGCGCGAGCCGACGGTGGTGCGCACGACTACGGCCGAGCGGCCGGAGATCAGCTCGACGTAGAGGGTGTCGACGCCGTCGCGCACGGCGAGCTGCACGTTCTCGTGCGTCGTCTCGTAAAGGTCTTCCAGGAACGGCAGGACGGCGCGGCGCAGCCCGGAACTGCGCGGCGCCAGGCAGGCCACCTCCCACAGCCGCAGCCCGATCCGGTAGCGGCCCTGCTCCGAGGGCTCCAGCGCGCCCCACGAGGTGAGCTGTCCGACCAGACGGTGGGCCGTGGCGGCCGGCAGATCGGCCCGGCGGGCCAGTGCGGCGAGGGTGAGTTCGCGGTGGTCGGCGTCGAAGGCGGCCAGCAGCGCGAGCAGGCGCTCGGCGACGCCGGTGCGGGATGGGGAGGCAGGTTGCGCGGGACTCGCCACCCGCCTACGCTACCGCATCCGGCCTGGTCGCGGGCGTGTGATGGGACTCGGGCGTGGTGGCGCCCGCGCAGCGCCGCGGCGGGTTCGGCGCTCGCCGCCCACCCCGCCCGCAGTCGCGAATATGAGCACTGATACAGTGGAGCGCCCCGGGGGAGCAATACCCTGATGTGGCCTCCCCCGATCACGAGAGAGGTCCGTCATGCAGTTATCACGGCACAAATCACGTGCCACCCGTCCCGTCCTCATAACGCTCGCCGTCGTCACGCCGCTGGTGACGAGCGTGCTCGCCGCGCCGCCGGCCCTGGCCGGTACGGCCACGGCGCGCACCACGCTGACCGGTACGCGTCCTTCCTGGGCGGCGACTTCGTCTGACGCCGGCACGGTACCGGCCGACACCACCCAGAGCGTCCGCGTCTACCTGGCCGGGTCCGACCCGGGCGGGCTCGCCGACTACGCGCTCGCCGTCTCCACGCCGGGGAACGCGGATTACCGCCGCTACCTGACGCCCAGCCAGTTCGAAGCGCGCTTCGGCTCCACCTCGGCGCAGCTCTCGACCGTCGAAGGCTGGCTCGGCGGAGCTGGTCTGCGCGTCACCGCCACGAATTCGCACTACGTCGCCGCAAGCGGATCGGAGTCGCAGATCACTGCGGCGTTCGGCACGACCGTGCACCGCTACCGCACCGCGCATGGGCTCGAGTCGGCCCCCGCGTCATCGGTCAGCGTGCCGGACGCGGTGGCCCCGGACGTGCTGACGATCAGTGGGCTGACCACTGATTCCGTCGGCATGACCGGCGACACCCGGTTCACCCCGCTCGCGTCCGACTCGGACTCGGGGAACGTCGGCGCCTGTGCCGCCTACGACGGCCAGGAAAAGGCCACCACGCTCCCGCCCGCCTACGGCGGCACGCTGGACTGGGACATCTGCGGGTACACTCCCGCGCAGCTCCGATCCGCCTACGGCGTGGCGGGTTCGGGGCTGACCGGACGCGGCGTCACCATCGCCGTGGTCGACGCGGGGGACGCGCCGACCCTGGAGCAGGACCTGGATACGTACAGCGAGAACAACGGGCTGCCGGAACTGCGCTCCGGCCAGTTCACGGAGAATCTGCCCTCGGACATCGCCACGTCCTGCCCCTCGGGGCCGGCCTCCGAGTCGACGCTCGACGTCGACGCCGTGCACACGATGGCGCCCGGTGCCGATCTCGTCTACGTCGGCGCGGACTGCGGTTCTCTGGACGGCGCGCTGGACGCGGAGACCCGCGTCGTCGACGGCCACCTGGCCGACATCGTCAGCGACTCCTGGCACCTGGGTATCGAGCAGCAGCTCCCGCCCGATCTGATCACGGCGTTCGACCGGGTCATGGAGCAGGGCGCGGTCGAGGGGATCGGGTTCTACTTCTCCGCCGGGGACAGCGGCGACTTCTCGACGGCCACCGCCGACGGTACGGCGGCGGTGCAGTATCCGGCGAGCGACCCGTGGGTCGTCAGCGTCGGCGGCACCAGCCTCGCCCTCGGCCGCTCGGGCGGCTACCGCTGGGAGACCGGCTGGGGAAGCCTGTCCGCGTCGTTGTCGTCGGACGGGACCTGGGCTCCTCTGCCCGGGAGCTTCGCGGGCGGTTCGGGCGGCGGACGAAGCGCCCTGTTCGACCAGCCGGCCTACCAGCGCGGTGTCGTGCCCGGCCGGCTCAGCACCGCCGCCGGCGCGAGCACGCCGATGCGGGAGATACCCGACATCGCCGCGGACGCCGACCCTGACACCGGGATGCTCATCGGCCTGACCATTTCGCTCGTCCCCGGGGTCGCACCGCAATACCTCGAGGGCCGGGCCGGCGGAACCAGCCTCGCCACTCCGCTGATCGCCGGGATCCAGGCCGACGCCGAACAGGCCGAGGGCGGCATCCCGCTCGGGTTCGCCGATCCGGCGATCTACCGGCGTTACCGTTCCCCCGCCTTCCGCGACGTCACCGACCAGCCCTTCGGGCCCGGAACGACGATCGCGATGGCAGACGAGTCGCTCGATTTCGCGACGGGAGTGTTCGTCGATACGGCGGTCACCTTCGCGCGGGACGAGTCGCTCGCCGCGACCCCCGGGTACGACGACGTCACCGGCGTCGGCACCCCCACCCGGGCCTACCTCTCCTCCTACCTCGGACGATAGGAGCCCGTGGAGCAACCTGAACAACCGAGGGGCTGACTGAAGGCCCTCGTCCCGCTCGCGACGGCCGAAGATCTACAGTTAACTGTACAGTTCACTGTGGAAGTAGTAATCTTGAAGGCATGGACGAGAGGGACGAGGGCCGCCCGGCCACGAGCACCGCGCACGCCGACGGCGACGTCGAGGTGGGCGCGGTCGCGGCTGACCTGCGGCTGGTCGTGGTGCAGCTGCTGCGCCGCCTGCGCGAGCAGGCCCCCGGCAGCGACCTGACCAAGTCCCAGTCCACGGTCCTCGGCCTGCTCGAGACGCTCGGCTCCGCCACCGCGACCGAGCTGGCCAAGGCGCAGGGGATGCGGCCGCAGTCGATGGCCGCCATCGTCGCCGCGCTCCAGTCCTTCGGGCTGGTCGCCGGCGCGCCCGACCCGCGGGACGGGCGCAAGACGGTGCTGAGCCTGACCGAGAAGGCGCGGGAGGAGTTCCGCACCGGCCGGCTGGCCAAAGAGGACTGGCTGACCTCGGCGCTCGTGGCGACCCTCACGCCTGAGCAGATCGCCCAGGTGGCCGAGGTCGTCCCGCTGCTGCGGCGGCTCGGCCAGGCCTAGCCGCGCCCGCAACCCGATCCACCACCGACTTCCCGCGTCCCCGCCCGCCGTCGCGTCCGCGTCCCCGCGCCGGCCGCCGTCGGGCGTGCCCGGCTGCCCCGGAACACTGAGAGGAAAAGACCATGGCCTTCACCGCCATCGACCCGACCACCGCGCTGATCGTGATCGACCTGCAGCGGGGCATCGTCGATCTGCCGCTGGCCCATGCCGGCAGCGGGGTGGTGGACAACTCGGTCCGCCTCGTGCGCGAGTTCCGCAGCCGCAACCTGCCGGTCGTGCTGGTCAACGTGGCCGGCTCGCCCCCCGGTCGCACCGATGAGAACGGCGGCGCAGCGGCGCGCCGCGCCTTCCCGGACGGCTGGACCGCGCTGATCGACGAACTCGACGTGCAGCCCAGCGACATCCTGGTGACCAAGTACGCGCGCGGCGCCTTCTCCGGCACCGGCCTGACCGAGACTTTGCGCGGCGCCGGCGTCACCCAGGTCGTCATCGCCGGCATCGCCACCGGCTCCGGCGTCGAGTCCACCGCCCGCACCGCGCACGAGGACGGCTTCCACGTCAGCCTGCCGGTCGACGCCATGACCGACAGCGTGCTGGAGAAACACGACCACTCCGTCGCCAAGGTCTTCCCGCGCATCGCCGAGACCGGCACCACCGACGAACTGCTGCGGCTGCTCGAAAGCGGGCAACGATGACAGCGGCCACCGCCGCGCGGCCCGAGACGCCCGCGCCCGGCGAGGACTCCGGCCGGGAACCCGGCCGGGGCAAGCCCTTCGGCTGGCGGTTCATCAGCCCTCTGCTGCTCGGCTCCAGTCTCAACCCGATCAACAGCTCGATGATCGCCACCGGGCTGGTGGGCATCGGCGTGGACTTCCACAAGGGCCCCGGCACCACCGCCACGCTCATCTCCGTGCTGTACCTGTGCAGCGCGGTGATGCAGCCGACCATGGGCAAGCTGGCCACCGTCTTCGGCGCGCGCCGGGTGTTCCTGGTCGGCGTCTCGATCCTGCTGCTCGGCGGCGTGCTCGGCGCGGCCGCGCCGGCCTTCGGCTTCCTCGTGGTCTCCCGGGCGCTGATCGGCGTGGGCACCTCGGCCGCGTATCCGACCGCGATGGCGCTGGTGCGCAAGCGCGCCGACGAGCTCGGCACCGGTGTGCCGAGCCGGGTACTGGGCAACTTCTCGATCGCCTCGCAGGTCACCATCGTGGTCGGGCTGCCGCTCGGCGGCGTGCTGGCCGGCGCCTTCGGCTGGCGCGCGCTGTTCCTGGTGAACGTGCCGCTGGCCCTGCTGACGCTGGTGTGCACGCTGATCGGGGTGCCGCGCGAGGGCCGCCGGCAGGTGGAACACCGCTCGCTGGCGACCACCGTGGACGTGGTCGGCATCGCCCTGTTCGCCGCCACGATCGTCGGCGTGCTGGTTTTCCTCTCCGGGCTCGGTCAGCCGCGCTGGTGGCTGCTGGCCACGGCGTTGGTGCTGGCGGGCGTGCTGATCGGCTGGGAGCGCCGGGCCTCGAAGCCGCTGATCGACGTGCGCATGCTGGCCCGCAACCCGCGCGTGCTGCGTACCTACATCCGCCAGACGCTCGCGTCGTTGGGCACGTACACCGCGCTCTACGGCCTGAGCCAGTGGATGGAGGGCGCGGCCCACTACTCGGCGTCCCAGGTGGGCCTGATCCTGCTGCCGCTCTCGGGCGTCAGCGTCGTGCTCGCGCGGATGGTGTCCACCAAGGGCTGGGTGAAGGTGCCGTTGGTGCTGACCGGCGTGTGCCTGGTGCTGACCGGCGTGGTCATGCTCACGATCACGCACAGCTCACCCGTCCTGCTCCTGATCGGCATGTCGCTGCTGTTCGGATTCGCCAACGGGTTCAGCGGATACGCGAACCAGGCGACGCTCTACCTGCAGTCGAGCGCGAAGGACATCGCGGTGGCCTCCGGTCTGTACCGGACGTTCACCTACTTCGGCGCGATCTTCTCCTCGAGCTTGATCGCCATCGCCTTCGGCAGCAGCGCAACCGACCACGGCCTGCACTCCGTGGCCTACGTGATCTCCGGCATCGGCGTGCTGACCGGCCTGATGGCGCTGCTGGACCGCACGATCCCGCGCCGCGCCGAGCAGAAGCGCGGCGAGTGACCTTCGGGGGTCAGCTGATGGAGGCGGCGATGGCGCGGGCGCAGTCCAGCGACTCGGTGTGTGTGGTGTCGACTTCGAGGTCGTAGCGCACACCCTCGTGCACCGAATCCGCCTGCGATGCGGCCATCCCCGCCACGCGGTCCCCGCGGGCGAGCTCGCGGCCGGTCGCGACGGCCATTTCGCAGTGCACGCCGATCCAGGCGACGCGCACGTCGGCCAAGACCTTGCGCCACTCCTGCTGAGTCCCCGCGCCGCCGAGGAAGACGTCGTCGATGATGATTTTCGCGCCCTCGCGCGCCATCGTCGCGATGCCCTCGCGCCACGCCGCCTGCAACGCGCGGAACTCGGGCCCGACGCTGACCTCGCCGTCCGCCGCGAGCACGATCCCGTCGGCGGAGGTGCTCATCCGCGCCGGCATGGCCTCGATCAGCGAGTCGGTCCCGAACGCCAGCCACTGTTCGGGCAGTACGGCCTGCAGGCACCGCGCGATGCCGGACTTGCCCGAACTCGAGCCGCCGTTGAGCATGATCACCTGAGTCGCAACCGTCACGCGGCCCAGCCTAGATCGTGCTCCGCGGTTCCGGCGACCGGCCGGATCACCACACCTGCAGCGACATGACGTAGCCGTAGCCGGGCGTGTAGTGGGTGCTGAGGAAGTACGTGGCCGAGCCGAAGGCCGGGGTGGCCGAGACGGTCTGCCGGCCGTCCGTCAGGCCGTTGATCTGCTTGAGCTCGGGCCCGATCTGCGCGCGCAGCCAGGCTTCGGCGTCGGACTCGGATGCGCCGGAGAGGCCGGTCTGCACGCACAGCAGCAGCGTGTTCGTGATCTGAGTCACCGCGGCGGCGCTCGTCGGCTCGAAGTTCTGCGCGGAGCAGGTCGGCTCCGGCATGCCGTTGGGAAGCAGCGTCTGCACGCCCACCTCCAGCTGGCCTATCTGGTCGGTGGTCCAGCGCCAGGAGTTGTAGGTCTCCGCAGGGTCCTGCCAGTCGTTCTGGGTGGACTTCGGACCGGCCACGCTGTGGGCGTGGTTGAGCCAGTTCGACCAGTCCCAGGCCACGGTCAGCTGCCGGGTGGCCGGAAGCGCGCGGTAGTCGGTGGGGACGGGGCTGCCGGGGTGCAGCGACGGCTGGACGACCGGGGCGTCCGAGGCATTGACGTCGACCGTGCCGACCTGGCTCGCGGTCGGGCCGGCCTTGGGCCGGCCGGCGGCGTCGTTCGCGTTGGCGTGGTCGCCGGTGCAGGCCGACGCGGCCAGGGCGAGCAGGAGGGCGCACGAGCCGGCGGCGGCCCCCGCGGTGAGCTTGCGGCGAGTGCGGGTGGGGGCGATGCGGTCGGCCACGGGTCCTCCCTGGCTTCCGGCCGTCTTCGGCGGCCTGAGCTCGGATGTTTCGAAGAGCGCCGTCAGTCTACTGATCAGCCCTCGGACGTCCAGCGATCTCGCCGGGGCGCGCCCGGGCCGCGTCGGCGACCTGCGCCGGTGCGCGCGGAGGGGGCGTGAAAACTTGTGTATTTTCACTGGAACGGGTCAACTCGGCGCCGAAAGGGCGCGGCGCGGGCGGCCGCGGCCTAAGCTCGTGCGGGAGAATGGACACACAGCCGGAGTAGTCGGGGTGAGGGTGGACGGCGTCGGGGGACCGAAGGGCAATCTGCCCGTCGGCACGACCAGTTTCATCGGCCGCCGGGCCG
The DNA here is from genome assembly GCF_000504285.1 of Actinospica robiniae DSM 44927. NCBI lineage: Bacteria > Bacillati > Actinomycetota > Actinomycetes > Catenulisporales > Actinospicaceae > Actinospica > Actinospica robiniae. The sequence goes on from NZ_KI632511.1 coordinate 8,843,469, forward strand.
AACTGGACGAACTCAGTGCCCTGCTGTCCGCCTCCCGGCTGGTGACGATCACCGGCGTCGGCGGGGTGGGCAAGTCCCGGCTGGCCCTGGCCGCGGCCGCGCGCGCGGCGGGCCGGTTCCGGGACGGGGTCTGGCTGGTGCGGCTCTCCGCCGTCGCCGACGCCGATCTGCTCGCCTACACCGTGGCCGCGGCGGTGCGGCTGGTCGACCAGACCACCCGGCCGCCGCTGGACGTGCTCGTGGACCATCTGGCCGACCGCCGGCTGCTGCTCATCCTCGACACCTGCGAACATCTGGTCGACGCCTGCGCGGACCTGGTCGAGCGGCTGCTGCGCGGGGCGCCGCGGCTGACCGTGCTGGCCACCAGCCGCCAGTCCCTCGGCGCGGTCGGCGAGCAGACGCTGCGCCTCGCCCCGCTCTCGCTCGACCCGCCGCGGCCGGAGCCGCCGCCGGGGCCGGTGGGCGTGCGCGAGCCGGGCGAGGGCGAAGCCCCCGCGGCGCTCTCGGAGGCGGTGCAGCTGTTCGTGGCCCGGGCGGCCGCGGTCACCCCCGACTTCGCCGTCACGGCCGAGAACCGCGCGCAGGTCGCACTGGTCTGCGACCGGCTCGAGGGGATCCCGCTCGCGATCGAGCTCGCCGCCGTGCGGACCAGGACCCTGACACCGCAGCAGATCCTGGACCGGCTCGAGGACCGCTTCGTCCTGCTGCACCGGCCGGAGGAGGGGGAGCCGGCCGGCGAGCGCGGCGTGCCGGACCGGCATCAGCGGCTGCTGACCACGGTCGGCTGGAGCCATGAGCTGTGCGGCAGCGACGAAAGGCTGGCCTGGGCCCGGCTTTCGGTCTTCCCCGGGGCTTTCGACGTGCAGGCCGCGCGGGCCGTGTGCGCCGACGAGTGGCTGCCGGCCGACGCGGTGCACGAGGTGCTGACCCGGATGGTCGCGAAGTCCCTGCTGATCCGCAACGGCCCGGCCGGCGCCCCGCGCTACCGGATGCTCGACACGATCCGCGAATACGGCGCGCGCTGGCTGACCGAGCTGGGCCAGAGCGCGACCGCGCGGCAGCGGCTGCGCGACCACTACCTGCGGCTGGCCCGGCGCGGCGAGCAGGCCTGGTTCGGGCCGGACCAGGCCGGCTGGTTCGCCCGGATGACCTTGGAGCACGAGAACATCCGGGCCGCGCTCGAGCTGAGCCTGGGCGAGTTCGACGACGGCGAGAGCGCGCTCGACCTGGCCGGCACGCTCTGGTTCTTCTGGGTCGGCGCCGGGCATCTGGCCGAGGGGCGGCGCTTCCTGCACCGCGCCCTGGACGCCGCGACGGCTCCCGGGGCCGGGCCGGCCACCACCAAGGCGCTGTGGGTGATCGGCTATATCTCGGTGCTGCAGGGAGATCTGCCCCTCGCCATCAGCATGCTGATCCGATGCCGGGCGCTGGCCAAGGTGGAGGGGGACGAGCGGGCCGAGGCGTACGCGGTGCACCGGCTCGGCTGCGCCGCCCTCATCGGCGACCGGCACGCCAGGGCCGCGGCCCTGTTCGCCGAGGCGCTGGACCGCTACTGCGCCCTCGGCGAGGTCAACAGCAACGTGATCATGGGCTGGGTGGAGCTGGCCATGGCCGCGGCCTTCACCGGCGAACTCGACCGCGCCACCCGGCTGTGCGAGCAGGCGGTCGCGCTGTGCGAGGAGTACGGCGAACGCTGGGCCAAGTCGTACGCGCTGTACGTGCTCGCCTTCATCGCCTTCACCCACGCCGAGCCGGACCGCGCCGCCGAACTGGCCCGCGAGTGCCTGCGCATCAACCACTCCTTCCACGACCTGATCGGCATCGTGCTGCCGATCGAGCTGCTCGCCCTGTGCGCCGCGAACGCGGGGGAGTGCGACCACGCCGCGGTGCTGCAGGGAGCGGCCGGGCGGGTGTGGAAGACGGTCGGCACACCGCTTTTCGGCTCGGTCTACTTCGGCGCCGCGCACGTGAAGTGCCTCGATCTGGCCCAGGGGGCGCTGGGGCCGGAGCGGTATCAGGATTTGTATGAACGTGGCCTGGGTCTCGCCTTGGACGACGCCGTCGCCTGCGCGCTCGGCACCACTGTCAACCCGTGCATCGCGCGGCACGATCAACGCAAGGACGAGGCTCGCGCGGCCGACTGAACCAGGCCGTGGAACCCCTGCGCGCCACCGTGCGGACTGGACTGATCCACGTGCGCGCGGGCCGCTCGCGGACGGTGTGTCAGGCCACGGCCACGGGTCTCTTGACAGTGCATCTGGTCTAGTCCATTCTCACGGCTCAGGGGGGCCGGCGGCGGCGCCCGGAACGGCGCACGGCGGCGGAACACCTTCCACACCCACGTGAAGGAGCAGATCAGTGCGCAGATACCGGGCCGCGATCGCCGCGGCCTCCAGCACGGCCCTGTTGGCCGCCGGCACCGTCGCCGGCGTCACGCTCTCCACGTCGACGGCCTACGCCGCGACCGCGCTCAGCAGCAACTGGTACGCCTCGGCTCCGTACGACATGCCGCTGGACAACAACCCGCCGAGCCTCACCTCGGTGCTCGCGGCCACCGGCGAGAAGGCGTTCGTGCTCGCCTTCGTGCTCGCCGAGAACGGCAGCAGCTGCGCCCCGGCCTGGGACGGCGGCTCGTCCACGGTCTCCTCCTCGGACGCGGTGGGCAGCCAGATCAGCGCCCTGCGGGCGGCCGGCGGCGACGTGTCCGTCTCCTTCGGCGGCTACAACGGCACCAAGCTCGGCCAGGTCTGCGGCAGTGCCTCGGCCACCGCCGCGGCCGAGCAGAGCGTGATCAGCGCCTACGGCCTGCACGCGATCGACCTGGACCTGGAAGAGCCCGAATACGAGAGCTCCTCGGCCATCGCCAACGAACTCGGCGCGGCGCAGATCCTGCAGCACAACAACGCCGGGCTCTACATCTCGGTCACCATCCCGGGCACCACCTCGGGCACCGGCTGGTTCGGCGAGCAGCTGCTGGACGAGGCCAAGACCCTCGGCTTCACCCCGAACGACTACACGATCATGCCCTTCGACGGCGGCTTCAGCGGCGCGTCCAGCCAGATCAGCGCGTTGCAGTCGTTCAACGGCATCCTGACCTCGACCTTCGGCTGGAGCTCGGCCACCGCGTACGCGCACGAGGGCGTCTCCTCGATGAACGGGCGCACCGACTCGGCCGAGTACTTCTACCAGTCCGACTTCCAGAGCGTGCTGAGCTGGGCCGAGAGCGTGGGCCTCGGCCGGTACTCGTTCTGGTCGGTCAACCGCGACCGCGAGTGCAGCCCGCCGGACAACAACGGCACGCTCTCGGGCACCTGCTCCTCGGTCACCCAGAACAGCTGGGACTTCACCAAGTACGACGCCGAGTTCGCCGGCGCCACCCCGCCGGTGACGTCCTCGCCGACCACCTCGCAGCCGTCCGCCTCGGCCTCGCCCTCGTCGACCGGCGGCAGCGGCGGTGGCAGTTGCGCGACGGCGTGGAGCTCGACCACCGCGTACACCTCGGGCGCCAAGGTCTCCTACAACGGCCACAACTGGACGGCCAACCAGTGGAATTACAACGAGGCGCCCGGCGGCTCCTCCGGTGCCTGGAACGACAACGGCGCCTGCTGACCCGCCACCGGCCCGAGGCTCACGCCGTTCACGCGCGAACCGGGGGACAATGATCGGGTGAGAGCCCTGTCACCCTCGGAAGCCGAGAAGCTGCGCGGCCTGCGCCGGATGAAGGCCGTGGCGAGCGCCGCTCTGGTGGTCGCCACGGCCGTCTACGTGCTGGCCCGCTGGCAGAGCGGCCGCGGCGCCGGCTGGGCCGGCTATGTGGAGGCGGCCGCCGAGGCCGCGATGATCGGCGCGACCGCCGACTGGTTCGCGGTGACCGCGCTGTTCCGCCACCCGCTCGGGCTGCCCATCCCGCACACCGCGATCATCCCGCGGCGCAAGGAGGCGCTCGGCCGGTCGCTCGGCGAGTTCGTCGGCGAGAACTTCCTGGCCGGCTCGGTGGTGCGCACCCGGCTGCGCGCGGTGGGCCTGGCCGGGCGGCTCGGCAGCTGGCTGGCCGACACGGAGCACGCCGACCGGCTCGCGGTCGAGGCCTCCGGGCTGGTGCGCGGCTCGCTCTCGGTGCTCGACGACGTGAAGGTGCGTCAGGCCCTGACCGACACGGTCACCCGGGGCCTCGGCCGCACCCCGGCCGGTCCGCCGGCCGGGCGGCTGCTGGCCCGGCTGACCGAATCCGGCGCGCACAAGCCGATCGTGGACCTGCTGGCCGAACGCGCCCAGCAATGGCTCCAGGCGCATCCCGAGGCGGTCGAGATCGCGGTGGAGAGCCGCGCGCCCGGGTGGACCCCGCGGTTCCTCGACGACCGGATGGCCCGCCGGATCTACCGCGAACTGCTGCGCGCGAGCCAGGCCGTGCGCGAGGACCCGAACCACGTGGTGCGCCGCGCGATCGACTCCTACCTGGCGAAGCTGGCCGAGGACCTGCGTAAGGACCCGGACACCATGGCCCGGGCGGATCGGCTCAAGCAGGAGCTGCTCGAGCACCCGGCCACCCAGCGGGCGGCGACGGCGGCCTGGGACGAGCTGCGCCGGATCGTGCTGGCCGGATTCACCGACGAGGGCGGGGAGCTGCGGCTGCGGCTGCGCGACGCCATCGTCTCGGTCGGGCAGCGGCTCGGCCGGGACGGCGAGTGGCGGGAACGGGCCGACGGCTGGGTCGAGCAGGCGGCCGTGCACGTGGTGACGACCTATCGGGACGAGATCACGGCCCTGATCACCGACACCGTCAACGCCTGGGACGGCGAGGAGACCTCGCGCAAGATCGAGATCCAGGTCGGCCGGGACCTGCAGTTCATCCGGATCAACGGCACCGTGGTGGGCGCCCTGGCCGGGCTGCTGATCTACACGCTCTCCCGGCTCAGCGGCCTGGGCGGCTAGCGGGGGCCGCGCGCCGGAGCCGTGTGCCGGATAGGGCGCTGGAGACGGCGCCGAAGACCCTGGTCGGGCCCGCGCCCGTTTGATACATTGCCGTATCGGATACACCGGCGTATCGAATCGAGGGCGTATGGCCACGGCGACCGTTCCCGCCCCCGCCCCCGCGGCGCGGGTCACCCGGCGCCGCGCGCAGACCCGGGCCCGGCTGCTCGACGCCGCCTTCGAGGTCTTCGCCGCCACCGGCTTCGGCCAGGCCTCGATCGAGTCCGTGTGCGACGCCGCCGGATACAGCCGCGGCGCGTTCTACTCGAACTTCACCGACCTCGACGAGCTCTTCTTCGCCCTCTACGACGACCGGGCCAAGCTGATCGCCGGTCAGCTCGCCGCGTCCCTGGCCCCGGTCGAGGGCGCCGCCGAGCCGCCGACGGACGAGCTCGTCGCCCGGGTCACCGAGGTCCTGCTGCTCGACCGGGACTGGCTGCTGGTCAAGACCGAGTTCCTGCTGCACGCCGCCCGCCGCCCGGCCGTCGCCGAGGTCCTCGCCCGGCACCGCGCCGCGCTGCGCGAGGCGGTCGCCGCCCGGCTGCGCGAGATGGCCGCGCACCGCCCCTCGCCCCCGCTCCTCGGCGACGCGGACGCCGCCGCGGCCGCGGTCGTCGCCGTCTACGACGGGGTGACCGTGCAGCTGCTGCTCGACGGCGACACCGCCGCCGCCCGCGCCTGGCTGCGGAACCTGCTCAGCACGCTCCTGTCCGCCCCCACCACGAAGGACACCGCCCATGGACGCTGACGTCATCATCGTCGGAGCCGGGCTCGCCGGCCTCACGGCGGCCCATGAGCTCACCTCGCGCGGCCGCAGGGTCGCGCTGGTCGAGCAGGAGAACGCGGCGAACCTCGGCGGCCAGGCCTTCTGGTCCTTCGGCGGCCTGTTCCTCGTCGACACGCCCGAGCAGCGCCGGCTCGGCGTGCACGACTCCTTCGACCTGGCCTGGGCCGACTGGCTGGGCAGCGCCCAGTTCGACCGGCGCGAGGACGAGGACTCCTGGGCGGTGCGCTGGGCCCGGGCCTACGTCGAGTTCGCGGCGGGGGAGAAGCGGTCCTGGCTGCTGGGCCACGGCCTGACCTTCCTGCCCACCGTCGGCTGGGCCGAGCGCGGGGACCTGCGGGCGGACGGCCACGGCAACTCCGTCCCGCGCTTCCACATCACCTGGGGCACCGGCACCGGCGTGGTCGAGCCCTTCGTCCGCTACGCCCGGCAGGCCACGGCCGGCGGGCTGCTGACGTTCCATCACCGCCACCGCGTCGACGACCTCGTGGTCACTGACGGTGTGGCCTGCGGCGTGCGCGGCAAGGTGCTCGCGCCCGACGAGGCGGCCCGCGGCGTGAGCTCCAACCGGGACGAGGTCGCCGACTTCGAACTCACCGCCCAGGCCGTCATCCTCACCACCGGCGGCATCGGCGCCAACCACGACCTCGTCCGCCGGCACTGGCCGGCCCGCCTCGGCAAGCCGCCGACGTCGATGGTCACCGGCGTACCCGCGTACGTCGACGGCCGGATGCTGGAGATCAGCGAGCGGGCCGGCGCCCGGCTGGTCAACCGCGACCGGATGTGGCATTACACCGAGGGCCTGCGCAACTGGAGCCCGGTCTGGCCCGGCCACGGCATCCGGATCCTGCCCGGCCCGTCCTCGATGTGGTTCGACGCCATCGGCCGCCGCCTGCCCGCGCCCTACCTGCCGGGCTACGACACCCTGGGCACACTGGGCCACCTGCGCTCGGACCCGGCGATCGCGGAGCACGACCACTCCTGGTTCATCCTGACCGAGAAGATCATCGAGAAGGAGTTCGCGCTCTCCGGCTCGGAGCAGAACCCGGACATCACCTCGAAGGACCGCAAGGCCTTCCTGCGCGAGCGTGTGCTGGGCAAGGGCGCGCCCGGGCCGGTGGCCGCGTTCATGGAGCACGGCGCCGACTTCGCGGTCGCCCGCGAGCTCGACGAGCTGGTGGTGAAGATGAACGGGCTGACCGAGCGGCCGCTGCTCGACGCCGAGCTGATCCGCCGCCAGATCGAAGCGCGCGACCTCCAGGTGGCGAACGCGTTCAGCAAGGACGCGCAGGTCCAGGGCATACGCAACTCCCGCCGCTACCTCGGCGACCGGCTCGGCCGCACCGCCACGCCGCACCGGATCCTGGACCCGGCGGCCGGCCCGCTGATCGGCGTGAAGCTCAACATCCTGACCCGCAAGACCCTCGGCGGCGTGCAGACCGACCTGGACTCGCGGGTCGTCGGGGCCGACGGCGAGATCATCCCCGGCCTGTACGCGGCCGGCGAACTGGCCGGCTTCGGCGGCGGCGGGGTACACGGCTACAACGCGCTCGAGGGCACGTTCCTCGGCGGCTGCCTGTTCAGCGGCCGTGCCGCGGGCCGCGCGGCGGTCCAGGCGACGGCGGGCTGATCCGGCACCAGGGCGTTCTTACGCGAGGGTCTGAGTGAGCGAGTTTTCGGTGTCGCTGTAGGTGAGCCGGGCCAGGGCTCCATTGACGACGGGCATGTAGGGCACGACGTGCCCGCACTCGACGTCCGCGATGATGGGCACGTCGAGGGCGGACAGGGCGTCGAGGACGGCCTGGTGCTGGGTGAGACTGGCGGCGTCAGCGGCACGAGTGCGCCCGACGAGGACGGCGTTGGCGTTGGTGAAGAAGCCGGCCAGGCGCATGCCGTGCAGGGAGCGGCAGATCGTGAAGGCGTCGTCGCTGGCCGCCTCGACGTAAACGATCAGACCTTCCGGGGCGTGTTCGCGGGCGAAACCCGCCACGTCGCCATAGCGTGTGCCGGCCGTGTGGCACAGGGTCTCGATGCAGCCGCCGATCAAGCGACCGGTGACCTCGACCGGCTCCGGACGGTCCAGGCGGATCCAGCGGCCGGGCGTGTCGAGCGTGAGTTCACGCACGCCGGGATTCTTCCGGTAGTCGTCGAAGCCCTCGGCGCGGTAACGGCCGGGCGAGTCCTGGCGCAGCGTCGCACCCGGGCCCGCGGCGGCGAGGTCCAGCCAGGTCAGCAGTCCTTCGGGGGCTCTATATGGGGTGTCCATCAGGTTATTGCCGTGGATGGTCGCGATTCCGGTCCGCAAGGTCAGCGGCGTGAGGATGGTCGACATGTCGGAGAAGCCGACAAGCCAGGTCGGCTCGGCAGCCATGATCGCGGGCCAGTCGAGCAGTTCCAGTAGATCGATAGCGGTCTCCCCGCCCCAAGGAGGCACCACGGCGCGCACCGACGGATCGGTGAGCAGCGCCGTCAGCTCGCGCGCCCGTTTGGGCGCGTCCGCGCTGACGTGCCCGGTGCCGTCCATGCATTCGCCCACCATCACCTCGTACCCGTATGCCTCGACGGTCTGGATCGCCGTTCTCAGGCGGGCACGCAAGGCGTCGGGTACGCCGCTGGAGGGGGACGTGACGGCGATTCGGTCGCCAAGGCGCAGCGGCAAGGGGAAACGCATGGGCTCGAATTTACCCGAGCAAGCGGATCACACGCCGCGGCTTATTCGCGAAGGTCGCGTATTCAGGCACGGCCGCGTGCTGCTCCCCGCTCGTCGCTTGCTCATGCGGATTGGTTAACCGATGGTGTGACGACAGCGCTCGACTTGAGCGACTAGATGATCGGTTGAGTACTGGTGGAGCGTGGTGACTTGGGGTTTGCGGTGTGGGCGGCCGCTTCGCGTCGCCTGGTTCGTCTGGCCACCCACCCACCCGTTGCGTTGGCGGGGTGGGCTGGGGTTTCAAGATCGAAAGGCGCCGCTGGCGGGCCCTTCCCTCGGAGAGAGTGCCGGGGCTTCGTGGTTGCTGGCGTGGCGGGGCGGGCTGGGGTTCGGGGTGGTCGGGTACGGGGGCGTGCTCTCTCCTCGGTCGGTCCCCGGAGGCAATCAGGAACCTGCCGGGAGCTCAAGCGGCGGCGGCCTGCGCTGATGGTCGATTTTGCATCGCGCCGCTTGACCTCCCGGCAGAACCCTGATCGGGCTTCGCCTGCCCGACCGAGGAGAGAACACACCCCCTGAGGGTCCGGTGCGAGCTGCGCTCGGGCCGAGTCCCGGCCCGTGGCCCGGCGCCGCGCTCGGTGCGGAAGGATTCTGCATCGCCGTGATCTGAGCATCCTGGTTCTCGATCCGCGCGAAGGGGCCGGTGACTCGGCCGGCCTGATGCGGAAGATTTGTGCATCGACCTGGTCTGATCCACCCCGCGCTCACGCAATGCGCGGAATCGCGTGGCTTGGTCGCACTCGGAGGGGAATTCCTGCATCTCGTGCGTGTCGGACGGTGACGATTCCATGCGGTATACAGCCCGGGATCTTCCGGCCTGGCGTCATGCGCGAGCAAACGGTCATGCTTCTCGGTCACCTCACCACCCCTCCCGACACGAGCCCCGAAACTCCCGAACACTTCCATGCTAGACGCCACCACCGACAAAAACCGCGCATCAGGCTTTCACCGGATAAGCAAAAATCTCGGAGATTTCGGGCACTCTGGCGCGTTCCCCGGCGTTAGAGGAAGAGAAGAGAAAAGAGCGGCCCAGAACGGCAATGCAGGATTCAGCATCAGGCGCGGCCGGCCCAGGGGACCCTTCGCGCGGATCGATGATCGGGATGGTCGGATCAGGGTGGTGCAGGATCCTTCCGGATCGAGCGCGGCCGGGCCACAGGACGGGAATCGGCCCGAGCGCAGCTCGCACCGGACCTCAGGGGGTGGGCTCTCTCCTCGGTCGGGCAGGCGAAGCCCGATCAGGGTTCTGCCGGGAGGTCAAGCGGCGCGATGCAAGATCGAGCATCAGCGGAAGCTACCGCCGCTAGACCTCCCGACAGGTTCCTGATTGCCTCCGGTGCCCGACCGAGGAGAGAGCACGCACCCGCAACCCGACCACCCCGAACCCCAGCCCGCCCCACCAACCACACCACCCCACAGACTCCGGCATCTCTCTCCGAGGGAAGGCCCCAGCCGGAGGCGAGATCTTGAAACCCCAGCCCGCCCCGCCCACGCAACGGGTGGGCGAGTGGTCAGACGAACCAGGCGACGCGAAGCGGCCGTCCACACCACTAACCCCAAGTCACCATGCCCCAAAAACAATTCAGCCGATCATCTATGCGCAGTAGGCTGTTTCCATGTGCAGGCGAGCCTTCCTGGTGAATCCCAAGGTCCACTACGTATGTGTGACCTGTCGCCAGAGCAACAAGTATGCATGGGACAGCGCCGTTCATCCGTGCCCGCGCTGCGGTGAGGCCATGGCCAACGCAGGGCACGACTTCGCCGCGCCGCGCCGCCGTGACGATAGCGGGTGGGCCGCGGTCGAAGCGGTGCTGGGTGCCGGGCTGCGGTATGACGGCTTCGTATTGTGCGGCTGCCAGCACCACCCGGAGTACCGTCCGCGCACGAGGTCGCAGGTCAAGGCGCGCCGTGTGCTCGCCGAGCGCAGCGGCGAAAGCCTCGCCGAGACCCTGGCGATGCGCGAGGTCTGATCGGACTCGCCGTAGGATGCGGCCCATGCAGCAGATGCTGGTGGAGACGCCGCCCGGCCAGGCCCGGATCACCCGGTTCCCGGCCGTCGGCCGGCGCCGTGCCGCGCTGGCGGTCAGCCACGGCGCGGGCGGCGGGATCGAGGCACCCGACCTCCAGGCGCTCGCGGCGGCGCTCCCGGCCGCCGGGATCGAGGTCGCGTTGGTCGAGCAGCCGTGGCGGGTGGCCGGAAAGCGGCTGGCCCCGGCGCCGAAGACCCTCGACGCCGCCTGGACCGTGCTCATCCCGGCCTACCGGGCCGAAGCCCTGCCGGACGGCGTTGCGCTGTTCGTCGGCGGACGCAGCGCCGGCGCGCGGGTCGCCTGCCGAACCGGTCTGGAGACCGGAGCCGCCGGCGTGCTCGCCCTGGCCTTTCCGCTGCACCCGCCCGGCAAGCCGGACAAGTCGCGTGCGCCCGAACTGCTCGGCACCGGCCTGCCGACGCTCGTGGTGCAGGGCGCGGCCGACGCCTTCGGTGGGCTCGCGGAGTTCCCCGAGCTGCCGAAGGGACATCGGCTCGTCGCCCTGCCGGCCGGCACGCACGAGTTCGCCGTCCGCAAGACCCAGGAGCCGGTGCTGGATCAGATCACTGACGCGGTCTCCGAGTGGATCAGCTCGTTGCTCTGATTCTCCTGCCTGCGCAACAGGTCGACGATCTCGCGCGGCAGCCCGTGCGTCTCATGCAGAAAGCTGTAGTCCTCCTCGCTGAGTACGGAGCCTGAGAACCGCGACAGGACGCGTCGGCCGCGTTCGCACAGGCCCACGAACCGGCGTTCCTCATCGGTGACCACCGAGCGGACCGTCTCCGGCCCGCCGGGGAAGTCGAGCCGGTGGAAGTGGTCCAGCGTCTCCGCGAAGAGCTCGATCGGCAGATCGCCCAGAGTGAAGGACGGCCTGCCTTCGCGCCAGAGGATCGTCAGTACCCTGCGGAGCAGCCGGCGCAGCACGTAGCCGCGACCGCCGCTCGCCGGCAGCACGCAGTCCCCGATGATCGCGATACACGACCGCAGATGGTCCATCACGATGCGCTGCTCGCGTTCGTCGAGATCCCAGTGCTGCGTTACGACCTCGCGCCACGACGCGAAGATGTCGCAGCCATAGACCGAGTCGGCTCCCTGAAGAACCGTCGCGAGCCGGTCGAGACCTAGGCCGGTGTCGATGTTGCGCTGAGGCAGCGGCGTCAGCGTGCCATCGTCATGGCGGCGGTAGCGCATCATCACGTGGTTCCAGATCTCCACCCAACGCGGATCCGTGGTCGGAGTGCCGGACGGGATGCCGTCGCCGGTCCACACGAAGATCTCGCTGTCCGGTCCGCACGGCCCGGTCGGTCCGTTCGACCACCAGTTCTCCTCGCCGCGCGTCGGCTCCACCGGAACGCCGAGATCCTGCCAGACCTCGAGCGATTCGGTGTCGGGGCCAAGGACGTCGTCGCCCCCGAAGACGGTGGCGTGCAGCGACCCGGGCCGCAGACCGAATCCGTCGCGCAGCAACTCGAACCCCCAGCGCAGGCTTTGCTCGCCGTCGTAGTCGCCAAGCGACCAGGTGCCCAGCATCTCGAACACGGTCAGATGGCTGCGGTCGCCGACCTCGTCGAGGTCCGTGGTGCGCAGGCAGCGTTGCGAGCCGACGAGCCGATTCCCGAGCGGATGCGGCCGGCCCTCGAGGTACGGGGTGAGGTGGTGCATGCCCGCCGTCGTGAACAGCACGGGGTCACCGGGCGGCGCGATCAGCGAGTCGCCGGGCAGCGGCTGGTGCCCGCGCTCGCGGTAGAAGTCGACGAAGGTCTGGACGAGGGTGGAATGGGTGGTGTCCATGGCGCGGGAGCCTTTCCGGGCGGGGGGTCACGGAAGGCGGCCGGGCAAGGCGATGCGCGCGACGGCGGCGGACGGCCTGTCCGGCCGCCGGCGCGCGAGAGCGCGAGGGAGATCAGCTGCGGGCGGCGGCCGCGGAGCGGGTAGCTCGGGCGGCCGCGGCGATAATGCGTCGGCTGGTCTCCATGTCCCCGACGGTAACGCCCGGGCGCGGTGTCCGCCACCGGTTTTCTCCGGGCTGGTTAAGGACCGGTCCGGAGACGGCGGCAGCTCTCGCAAGCTCTCGCAGGTGCGTCAGGACGGCGTGAGCCGTTCGAGCGGCTGGCCGGTCAGCTCGGCGATCAGGTCGAAGTCCTTGTCGTCGTGCAGAACGGTCAGTCCGGCCAGCTCGGCGGTGGCGGCGATGAGCAGATCCGGGATGGACGGGGCTCGGTGCTGTCCGCGGTCGGCGAGCAGCGCGAGCACCTCGAGCGCCCGCTCCTCGACGGCCGGGGTCAGATGTTCGACCGGCATCGAGGAGAGTGGTGGGCGTCGCAATCCACTGCGAAGGTCCGTGCCGCTGCGCGCGCAATAGCCCACTTCGAGGCGGGTGACGGTGGTGATCCGGACGAGGCCGCGCTCGATCCGGAGCGCCCATTCGCCCGCGTCGGGGCTCTGCGCGAGGCGCACCAGCGCGGACTTGTCGATCAGCCAGGCGGTCATCGCCATGCTTCGCCCATCACTCCCGGGTCGGCCAGGTCGCCGAACAAGGCGGAGAAGTGCGAGAGGTCTTCGACCGTGACCGGGTTGTCGTCGACGGCGGCTTCCTGGGCGAGGCGGCGCCGGACGTACTCGCTGCGGGAGAGGCCCAACCGGGCCGCGTGTGCGTCGAGAGCGGCGATCACGGTGTCGGGCACGTCACGGATGAGCATGTCGGTCATCGTCCACCTCCGGTAGATATCCCACGATGTCATGGCGGCCTTCGCGGAGTCCGACCCGGTCGCGGCGGTCGCTTCAGGGCCTGTTCACCAGACTGTCGGCCCCGTATCTTAGGCGACGCGATTACCGGTCAGTAGCACGAAGGCGTGAAGGCGAGCGGATGAGCGAGCGGGACGAACATGAGCCGATGGCGGCGGACGACTCGATAACCGAGTCGGCAGCGGAGCCGGAAGCCGAGCCGGAGCCAGGGCGAGAACCTGACGCCCAAGCCGAGCCTGAGCCGGACTCCCCGCCCGAACCTCAGCCCGATTCCCAGCCCGCGCCCAAGCGCCGTAAACGTCTCCGTAAGACGAAGATCACTGCTCTGGTCCTCGTCGCGCTGCTGTTGGTGGTCACCGGCAGCGGGGCCTGGTACATCCACCACACTGTCGACGCCTCGTTCCCCCAGGTCTCCGGCACCCTCACCGTCCCCGGCCTCGACGGCCAGGTGGAGGTGGACCGCAACGCCCAGGGCGTTCCGCAGATCTACGCAGCGTCCTCGCACGACCTGTTCTTCACTCAGGGCTACGTGCAGGCGCAGGACCGGTTCTGGCAGATGGACGTCTACCGGCACATCACCGCGGGGCGCCTGTCCGAGATGTTCGGCTCCAGCCAGCTCTCCACGGACGAGTTCATCCGCACCATGGGCTGGTATTCGATCGCGCAGCAGGAGTACAGCCAGCTCTCGCCCTCGACCCAGGCGTCCCTGCTGGCCTACTCGGCCGGGGTCAACGCCTATCTCAAGGACCATACGGGCGCGAAGGCCAGTGTCGAGTACGCCATCCTGGGCCTGCAGACTTCGTACACGCCCTACGCCTGGACCCCGGTCGACTCGATCGCCTGGCTCAAGGCCCTGGCCTGGGACCTGCGGGATAACCTGCAGGACGAGATCGACCGGTCGCTCTCCACGCAGAAGCTGACCACCGCTCAGGTCGACCAGCTCTTCCCGGACTACCCGTCCTCGCATCCGGACATCGTCAACCAGGGGGCCGTGGCCGACGGCGCCTTCGATCAGAACGCGACGCCCACCGCGTCGACGGCTTCCACTGTTCTGCCGGCCGGGGCCGTGGGTGCGATGTCGCAGCTGTCCACACTGATCAAGGACTTGCCGCAGACGCTCTCGCCCGAGGTGCAAGGCGTCGGCTCGAACTCGTGGGTCGTGTCCGGCTCGCTCACCACGACCGGTCAGCCGCTGCTGGCAAACGATCCGCACCTCGGGCCCGAGCTGCCCTCGATCTGGTACCAGATGGGCCTGCACTGCACGACCGTGGACGCGGCCTGCCCCTACGACGTCGCCGGGTTCACCATGCCGGGCACGCCGGGCGTCGTCATCGGGCATACCGACACCGTCGCGTGGGGCTTCACCAACGGGACCGAGGACGTGACGGACCTGGTGCTGGAGAAGGTCACCGGGGACACGTACCTCTACGACGGTCGCCAGGTGCCGCTGACCGAACACAAAGAGACCATCAAGGTCGCCGGCGGAGACCCCGTGACGATCACCGTCCGGCAGACGAATCAGGGACCGTTGGTATCCGACGCCGACACCGATCTGGCCTCCGTCGGCAAGGACGCTCCAGTCGCTCCGGTATCGGCCTCGGCCTCGGCCTCAGCCTCAGCCTCGGCGAGCGGCGACGACGCGGCGCCCGCGCGGGGCAGCGCGGGATATGCCGTTGCTCTGCGGTGGACGGCGCTGACGCCCACCAAGACGATGGACGCGCTGTTCGAGGTCGACCAGGCCACCGACTGGAACAGCTTCCGGGCCGCGGCGAAGGACTTCGCCGTGCCGTCGCAGAACATGATCTACGCCGACACCTCCGGCAACATCGGCTACCAGACGCCCGGCCAGATCCCGATCCGCAAGGCGGGTGACGGCACGTGGCCGGTTCCGGGCTGGACCGACGCGTACGAGTGGACCGGCTACATCCCGTTCGACGAGCTGCCGCACGAGCTGAACCCGAAGGCCGGATTCATCGTCACCGCGAACAACCCGATCATCTCCTCCTCGGGTTATCCGTATCTGCTCTCGAAAGACTTCGACTACGGATACCGGGCCAACGAGATCACCCAGCGGCTGACCCAGGCGACCAGCAACGGCGGCAAGATCGACGCGGACGGCATGCGCGCGATCGAGGCCGACACGACGAACGAGTTCGCCGAGACTCTCGTGCCCTACCTCGAATCCGCGCCGACCGCCTCGTCTACGGCCGCGGACAAGGCACTGCTGGCGAACTGGAACTTCACGACCCCGGCGAACTCGGCTGCGGCCGCGTACTTCTACGAGGTCTACTACTACCTGCTCAAGGACGCCTTCATGAGCAAGTTGCCGTCGTCCGTCGATGTGGACGGCGGCGACCGGTGGTTCACCGTGGTCAGCGACTTGCTGCCGGACGCGTCCAGCGACTGGTGGTCGGACCCGTCGGCTCCCTCCGTGCACGGTCGTGACGCGCTGCTGGGTCTGGCCATGGACCAGGCCGCGCAGTACCTGTCGCAGAAGTACGGGTCCGACGCGAGCAAGTGGCAGTGGGGCGACCTGCACACACTCACGCCCACCAACCAGACCCTCGGCACCGGCGGCCCGGGCATCGTCAAGTCGTTCCTCAACGGCGACGCGATCCCGGTGGCCGGCGGCTCCGCGGTCGTGGACGCGAACGGCTTCGACATCGCGGAAGGGTTCGACGTCAACGAGGTGCCGTCGATGCGGATGGTGGTGGACCTGAGCGACCTCGACCACTCCACCTGGGTCAACCTCACCGGCGCCTCGGGCCACGTGAAGGACCCGAACTACCTGGACCAGCTCCCGCTGTGGCAGAACCAGAAGACGCTGCCGTGGCCGTTCACCCGCGCCGCGGTGCTGGCCGCGACGAAGAACAAGCTGGTCCTGGAGCCCTAGGGCGCGCAGGCATGGGGGAGGATGGGCGGATGAGCACCGGCCCAGCCTCCCCCAAGCCGCCCCGCCCCACCGCCGCCGAACTCGAGGCCGCCCGCGACGCCCTCATCCCCGACGTCATCGCACCCCGGCTCAAGGTCCTGTTCTGCGGGATCAACCCGGGCCTGTGGTCCGGCGCCGTCGGCCTCCACTTCGCCCGCCCCGGCAACCGGTTCTGGCCCGCGCTGTACGCCTCCGGCTTCACTCCGGAGCTGCTGGTCCCGTCCCGCCAGCGCGAGCTGCTCGCCCTCGGCCTCGGCATCAGCAACGTCGTCGACCGCACCACCGCCCGCGCCGACGAGCTCACCGCGGACGAGCTGCGCGAGGGCGGGCGCAAGCTCGCCGAGAAGGCGGCCGAGTTCCGGCCGGGATGGATCGCGGTGGTGGGCGTCACGGCGTACCGCACGGCGTTCGCCCGCCGCGACGCGCAGGTCGGACCGCAGCCGGACCCGATGGCGCACAGCAAGGTCTGGGTGCTGCCGAACCCGAGCGGCTTGAACGCGCACTGGAGCGCGGCGGCGCTGGCCGCCGAGTTCGCCCGCTTCCGCGAGGCGGCCGGCGTACCGGCGGCCGGGCCGGATCGTCAACGCGGCGCAGGAGGCTGATCAACGCGAATTCCCCGGCCGGGCGCGCTCCCGAACGCTTCCGACCGCCGTTGGGCGCGCGGGACGCGGAGTGCTTGCATGAGCGCACCGCAGCGCTCTGCTGCGGCTTTTCTTTCGCGCAGTGAAGGGAATCCACGTGACCGAGACCATCCTGACCGGCCGCCTCGCGCTGATCACCGGCGGCACCCGCGGGATCGGCCGGGCCTGTGCCCGGGCGATGGCCGCCGCGGGCGCCGAGGTCGTGCTGACCGGCCGGGACGCGCAGGCGGCCAAGGACGCGGCCGACGCGATCGCCGCCGAGACCGGGGCCCAGGTCACCGGGATGCAGCTGGACGTGCTGGAGGACGCCACCGCCGAGGCCACCTTCGAGGCCGTGGAAGCGCTGGTGGCCGAGATCACCGCCGAGCACGGCGAACTCGACATCCTCGTCGCCAACGCCGGCATCCTCCGCTTCACCCCGCTCGGGATGATCACCCCGGCCGACCTCGGCGGCCTGGTGTCGGTGAACCTGGTGGGCACCTTCGCCGTGCTCCAGGCGGCGACCGCGTCGATGCGCCGGAACGGCGGCGGGTCGGCCATGCTCATGTCCTCGCTGGTGGGCGGCGTCGGCGGGGACGCGCTGACCGCCTACTCGGCGACGAAGGCGGCCATCGCGACGATGGCCAGGTCGGCCGCGCGCGACCTCGGGCCGGAGGGCGTGCGGGTCAACGCGATCGCGCCCGGCGTCATCTACACCGACATGGTCAGCCCGGCTCCGCAGGAGATGCTCGACGCCACCATCGCCCGGACGCCGCTGCGCCGGGTCGGCGCGCCCGAGGACGTGGCCGGCGCCGCCGTTTTCCTCGCCTCCGACGCCGCGTCGTACATCACCGGCCACGTCCTGTCCGTCGACGGCGGGCTGCTGATCTGATGAGTCGGCGCCGGGCGGCGCGTCGCGTCGCGCCTGCACCGCGGCGCGGCGGTCGGCAGGCGAGCATCGGAGCGTGGCCGTCCGCCGATATCGGTCCGTGTCCGCTCCCCTCGGACCGGGAAGGAGGGCGAGGAGGATGCCGTATGTCGACGGGTTGAAGGAGCTTCAGATGGCGCGAGCCGACATTGCGCGGGTACGAGAGGCGCGTTGCGGCCTTTGGGCCTCGCCGCTGACGTCCGATGCGGTGGCGGCCGGACTCGGCGGCCCGAGCTGGGCGTCGGTGGTGGGAGCGGAGACGTGGTGGTGCGCGTCGCGCACCACCGACGCCGCGGTCAAACTGCTGCGATGGCGCGCCGACGGGGCCGACGGCGCCATCTGGGACGTGCTCGGTGGAGCGTGGAAGGTCTCGAACGGCGCCATCGGCTACGGCGGCCGGCCCTATCTGGCCGTGGCAGGCGGGGCCGGTTCGGCCTTGGGGCACGACGCGGGCGCGGACCACCTCGTCGTCTTCACCGAGCAGTCCGATCGTAGGCTTTACGGGGCGCGGGTCGAGCCGCTGCCGTCCCACGCGGAGCCGGCTCTCACCGCGGGCGCCCTGGCCGTCGTGCCGTTCGCGCTGACTCCGCCCGACCCCGCGGGAGTCGAGATCTGCTACGCCGACCCCGTCCTCGGGCCCGATGGCACAGAAGTGTGGTGTGTGCGAGAGACCACCCGCACCGACGTCGGCAACGACTCCGATCCCGCGGAGATCACCTACCGCGACATCGTCGCCGTGCCGCTCGACGGCTCGGCCGCCGAGGAACCGCTCGCGGTTCGCGTCGTCGCGCGCTCGCACCACTTCCTGTCCTGCATCCGGATCAGCCCCGACGGCAAGCGCCTGAGCTGGATCGGATGGAGTCACCCTGACATGCCCTGGGATACCAGTGAGCTGATGGTCACCGATCTCGTGAACGGTGTCGCTCGCAACCCCGTACGCGTCCTGGGCGGCCCGGGCGTGTCCGTGTCCCAGGCCGAGTGGGCCGATGCTTCCCGCCTCTACGCCATGGCCGATCCCGACGGATGGTGGAACCTGCACCGCGTCGACCTCGGCGCCGGCCCGGCGGACGTGAAGGTGGAATGCGTGCTGCCGATGCAGAGCGAGTGCTCGCACGCCATCTGGCGCGTCGGCGCGACCTCGTTCGCCGTCACCGATTCCGGCGTCGTCTTCCGGCACGGCGTCGGCGGCCAGCAGCTCGTCATCTGGGACCCGGCAAGCGGTTCGCTCACCGAGCTGGCTCCCGGCTGGACTGAATTCGAGGTCGGAGTCTCCGGCAGCGCGGACGCCGTCGCGGTGATCGGCGCGAGCGCGACGTCCCGGCCGGCGCCTCTACGCGTCAGCCTCCCTTCCGGCACGACGCACACGTGTCCGCCCGCTGACGGAATCGCGACCGATCCATACGAGCTCTGGTATGCGAAGC
This sequence comes from Actinospica robiniae DSM 44927, assembly GCF_000504285.1. Classification (NCBI taxonomy): domain Bacteria; kingdom Bacillati; phylum Actinomycetota; class Actinomycetes; order Catenulisporales; family Actinospicaceae; genus Actinospica; species Actinospica robiniae. Next base: position 8,862,607 of record NZ_KI632511.1, read on the forward strand.
CTGAGCGTCGCACTGCGGCAGGACGCGACGGCCGTAGCGTGCACTTCACCTACCACCCGCCCACGAACCCGCACCACGGCGTCGCTCCCGACGAGCTGCCGCCCCTCATCATCGACGTCCACGGCGGCCCGACGAGCACGACCGGCGCGTCCCGCTCGCTGGCTCTCTCTTTCTTCACCAGCCGGGGATTCGCCGTCGCGTCCGTGGACTACGGCGGCTCGACGACGTACGGCCGCGCGTACCGCGAGCTGCTCAACGGCGCTTGGGGCGTCGTCGATGTCGAAGACAGTGTCAGCGTCGCGGAGGCGCTGGCCGCAGCAGGGCTCGCCGACCCCGCGAGGATCGCGATCCGTGGCGGGTCGGCCGGGGGCTGGACAGCGCTCGGCGGGCTCACCCACACCGACGTGTTCTGCTGCGGCGCCATCCGCTATCCGATCGCAGACCCCTTCACCTGGTACGAAGGCCAGACTCATGATTTCGAGAGCCGCTATCTCTTCACGCTGCTCGGCGGAACTCCGCCGGACTCGGACGAGTTCTACCGCCGGGTCTCGCCGCTGATCGGCGTCAAAGACCTGCGATCGCCCTTCATCATGATGCACGGGCTGAACGACAGCATCTGCCGGATCGACCAGTCCGATCGCTTCGTCGAGGCCGCGCGCGAGCAGCATGGCCCTGATATCTGCCGCGTCTACTTCCGGTTCCCGGGTGAGGGCCACGGATTCCGGCACGCGTCGACCCTCGCCGCGGCGCTCGAAGCCGAACTCGCCCTGTTCCGGGAAATCATGGTGCTGTGATGATCGACGAGACCGAGGCAGCACGGCTGTCCACCGACGCGATCGAGCTGTGCTCACGGCTGATCCGCTTCGACACGAGCAACTTCGGCAACGGGGAGAGCCGCGGCGAGCGCGAGGCGGCCGAGTGGGTCGCCGAACAGCTCACCGACGCGGGCCTGGATCCGATCGTCCTCGAATCCGCGCCGGGCCGGGCCAACACCATCGCCCGCATCCCCGGCGTCGACCCGACCGCACCCGCCCTGCTCGTCCACGGCCACCTCGACGTCGTCCCGGCCGAAGCGGCCGCGTGGAGTCTCCCGCCCTTCGCCGGCGAGATCCGCGACGGAGCCGTCTGGGGCCGCGGAGCCCTCGACATGAAGGACATGGACGCGATGATGCTGGCGTTCGTGCACCACCTCGCGCGCACCGGCCAGAGTCCGCCGCGCGACATCGTCATGGCGTTCGTCGCGGACGAAGAGGACACAGGCGAGTACGGCGCCGCCTTCCTCGTCGAGCAGCATCCGCACCTGTTCGACGGCGTGACCGCGGCGGTCAGCGAGTCCGGTGGCCACCTCGTGCGCCTGCCGGACGGCGGACGCCTCTACCCGATCGCGGCCGCCGAACGCGGCTCCGCCTGGATGACCGTCACCGCGCGCGGCACAGCCGGCCACGGCTCGCGCCGCAACGACGACAACGCCCTGGTCAAGCTGGCCGCCGCGATCGGCCGCATCGACGCGTACGCCTGGCCCGTCCACATCTCGCCGACCGTCAGGGCCCTGCTCGACGGCCTGGCGGAACACTTCGGACGCCCGATCGATCCGTCTGACCTCAGTCCGCTCGGATCCGCGGCGCAGCTGGTGGCACGCACCCTGGCCAACTCCCTGAACCCGACCATGCTGAACGCCGGGTATAAGCACAATGTCATCCCCGGCGAAGCCACCGCCGCGCTCGACGGTCGCATCCTGCCCGGCACCGAAACAGAGTTCTTCGAAACCGTGGATGCGTTGCTGGGCCCCGGGATCAGCCGCACCGGCCGCTGCAACGGGCCGGTCAGCGCCGACCACCGGTCGCCCGACTTCGCGGCGATCGCCGCGGCCCTGCGAGCCCACGACCCGGAAGCGCTCGTGCTCCCGTACTGCATGAGCGGCGGCACCGACGCGAAGTCGTTCGCCCGCCTCGGCATTCCCGGATACGGCTTCGTCCCCGGCCGCGCCCCCGAAGGCTTCGACGCCTGGCAGTACGTGCACGGCGTCGACGAGCACGTCCCCACCGACAGTCTCGCCTTCGGCGTGCAGGTGCTCACCACCTACCTGATGACCGATCCGCGCGCCCTCGCCTGACCGACAAGATCAGCTGGAGAACCGGCATGACGCTGCTCCGCCCGCAAGCCCTCAAGCCCGGCGACCACGTGGCCGTGGTCTGCCTGAGCTCGCCCATCGACAAGCCCGCCAAGCTCGAGTCGGGCATGCAGGCGATGGCGCAGGTCGGGCTCAAGGCCGAGGCGTTCCCCTCCGCCCTTGCCGGCGGAACCATGTACGACTACCTCGCCGGGGACGACGAGCAGCGCGTCGCCGACCTGACCCGCGCGCTGACGGACCCGAAGTACGCGGCGGTATTCCTTGCCAAGGGCGGCTACGGCGTGCAGCGGGCGCTGCAGAAGATGGACTGGAGCCTGGTCGACCCCACCCGGCCCAAGGTCGTGGTCGGCTACTCCGACGCCACCGCGCTTCTCGAGGCACTCGCGGTCAAGCTCGGCTGGGTGTCGCTGTTCGGCCCCATGGTCGCGTGCCAGGGGTTCCGGGAGGGCGTGGACGAGTACGATTTCAAGGAACTGATGCGGCTGCTGTTCACCCCCGCGGACGTCAGCGGGCTGACCTTCAAGAACCACCGCACGGTGGTTCGCGGCACGGCCGAGGGCATGACCCTCGGCGGCACCGCCACCCTGCTCGCCACGAACCTCGGCACCGACACGTCCTACCCCGCGCAGGACGCGATTCTCCTCCTCGAGGACGTCGACGAGCGCCCATTCCGGCTCGATCGGATCATCACCCAGATCCGCCGTTCGAACTACCTCAAGGGTGTGGCCGGCATCATCCTCGGCAGCTTCACCGAGTGCGGCGATCCCAAGGCGATCGAAGCCATGCTGGTGGAACGCCTCGGCGACCTCGGCGTCCCCCTGCTCGCGGGCGCCGACATCGGCCACAACACCGCGATGCAGACCTACCCCATCGGAGTCCAGGCCCGCCTCGACGCCGATCGCGGCACTCTTACCTTCCTCGACCCCGTCCTGCTCGACACCCGCGAATCCGAGTAGGCAGAGGTCGCTCGCCTGCGTCTCAGGCCGTCCCTTAGGCTTCCAGCATGATCCGACCCGCACAGCCCGAAGACGTCGCACAGATCCACGCCATGGTGCGTGAACTCGCCGAATACGAGAAGGCCCTCAGCGACGCCAAAGCCACGCCGCAGCAACTGCACGAGGCGCTTTTCGGCGAGCAGCCGGCCGTCTTCGCGCACATCGCGCAGGACGAGGCGGGCGAAGTGGTCGGCTTCGCCCTGTGGTTTCTCAACTACTCCACGTGGACCGGGGTGCACGGGATCTACCTGGAGGACCTCTACGTCCGCCCGACCTCGCGCGGCGGCGGCCACGGCAAGGCGTTGCTCGCCGAGCTCGCCCGGATCTGCGTCGAGCGCGGGTACGGACGGCTCGAGTGGTCCGTGCTCGACTGGAACGAGCCCGCCATCGGCTTCTACCGCTCGATCGGCGCGGTGCCGATGGACGAGTGGACCGTCAACCGGCTGACCGGAGACGCTCTCACCGCGCTCGGCACCAGCGCGCGCTGACCTTCATCCTCACCCGACCGTGAGGACCGTCAGTTCCCGGGTCGTCCTGGTCATCGCGACGTACAGGTCGTTCTCGCCGCGCGGGCCGTCGGCCGCGATGGCCTCCGGGTCGGCGAGGACGACCGAGTCGAACTCGAGGCCCTTGGCCTGACGTGCCGTCAGGACGACGATGCGGCGGTCGAGATCCGGCAGTGCGCCGTACGAAGCCTGCGGCAGGACCGCGGAGACCGCGGCGGTCAGCTCGCTGGCACGGCTGGACGGGACGATCACGGCCAGCTTGCCCTCGTCCAACGCGGCCTCCCGCTCCCGGGCCACCTCGGCCAGCCTGCTCGGCAGCTCCTCGGCCGTCACCTTCTCCTGGACCGGCTCGAGCCCGGAGTCCCGCACCGCGTGCGGCGGACGCAGCTGCGGGTCGATCCGCGCGAGCACCTTCGCCGCCAGCTTCATGATCTCGCTCGGGGTGCGGTAGTTGACGGTCAGTTCGACCGCGCGCCAGCGCTCGCCGACGAGCGGTTCGAGCATCTGCGACCAGGACCCGGCGCCGGCCGCGTCACCGGTCTGGGCCACGTCGCCCACCAGCGTCATCGAGCGGCTCGGGCAGCGCCGCAGCAGCAGCCGCCAGGCCATCGCCGACAGCTCCTGCGCCTCGTCGACGATGATGTGGCCGAAGGTCCAGGTCCGGTCGGCCGCGGCCCGCTCGGCCACGGTGCGCAGATCCGCGGTGGCCTGCATGTCGGCCAGCGCTTCGGCGTTGATGATGTCGGTGACCGCGACGATCTCCTCGCGCGGGTCCTCGAGGTCGGTCGAGCGCGAGCCGGCCATGATGTCGAGCACGCCCTGCGCGTACGCGATCTCCTGGCGCCGCTTCAGCTCCGCCGCCGCGCGCTCCGCGTTGAAGGCGCCCAGCAGATCCGCCGCCTCGTCGAGCAGCGGCACGTCGGACGTCGTCCACTCGGCGCCGGGCTCGCGGCGCAGCGACTCGCGCTCCTCGTAGCTCAGGTCGGGCGCGGCCTCGTCGAGCAGGTACGGCGCGCTCAGCAGCTCGTTGACCAGCCGCTGCGGCGTCAGCTCGGGCCACAGCCAGTTCAGCGCGGCCTGCACCGGCTGCTCCTGCTCCAGCGCGCGCCGCAGCTCGGCCCGGTCGACCGCGCGCAGCAGTTGGTCCTCGCCCTCGGCGAGCCCTTCCTCGTCGAGCGAGAGGCCGTGCTCGCGCAGGTCCGCCTCGATGGCCTCGACGATCTCGGCGGCGAGGCCGGCGAAGGGATCCTCGGCCAGCCGCGTGACGGCCTGGTCCACCAGCGCCTCGAGGATGTGGTCCACCAGCGCCGGCCGCGCCACGTTGTGCGGCTCCTCGGTGTCCAGCGCCTTCGCCTGGGCCTGCTCGCAGGTCTCCCGGTCGAGCCGGTAGGTCACGCCGTCGACCACGACCTCCAGCGGCTCGTCCGGCTCCGGCAGGCGTCGCAGGTTCTTGATGGCCCGGTCGATGACCTCTGCCATCTGGGTACGGCCCTTGATCTCAGCCACGTGCGGCGCGTCGAACGCGCGTGCCCGGACGCCGGGGAACAGCTCGCCGACGGTCAGCAGCGCGGCGCTGGTCTCGCCCAGCGCGGGCAGCACGTGGGAGATGTAGCGCAGGAAGGTCTGGTTCGGCCCGACGATCAGCACGCCGGAGCGGGCCAGCCGCTCCCGGTAGGTGTAGAGCAGGTACGCGGCGCGGTGCAGCGCCACCGCGGTCTTGCCGGTGCCGGGACCGCCCTGCACGACGAGGATGCCGGCGAGCCGGTCGCGGATCACCGAGTCCTGCTCGGTCTGGATGGTCTCGACCACGTCGCGCATCCGCCCGGTGCGCGCCCGCTTGAGCGACGCGAGCAGCGCGGCCTCGCCGACCAATGGGGAGCCGGCGCCGACGCTGTCCGGCTCGTCCAGCACGCCGCGGTCGAGCGCGTCGTCGTCGATGCCGACGACGGTGCGCATCCGGGTGTGGATATGCCGCCGGCGGCGCACGCCGAGCGGTGCGGCGCTGGTGGCGGTGTAGAAGGCGCGGGACGCCGGGGCGCGCCAGTCGAGCAGCAGCGGCTCGCCGTCGGCCTGCTCGTCCCTGATCCCGATCCGGCCGATGTAGTAGCGCTCCCCGTCCACCAGGTCGAGCCGGCCGAAGCACAAGCCGTCCTCGGCCGCGTCGATCCGGGCGACGCGGCCGCCGAGCTCCCGCGCCGCGACGTCGCGCTCGACCAGGTACTGCCGGGTACCGGCGGCGGCGCCGCGCACCCCGCCGAGGGTGCCGGAAGCCTGCTCGCGCATCTGGTCGAGCCGCGCGTAGAGCATGCCGACGTAGTCCTGCTCGTGCGCGAGTTCGTCGTGTTCGCTTGACATCCCGCTCCCCATGCGCTAACTTCGTCCGTGAGCCCGGATCAAGGCGCTATTTGCGCTGCTCAGAATCCGATGAGCCCCAAGTCTAGCATGGTCGCCCGGTCGGGTGCCCGCCCGCATCCTTCACGCAGCAGGCGATCGCCCCGCCGGCGTTCTCGGCCGGCGGGGCGATCGCCTCACGCGGTGTCAGTGCCCTGTCGGGCCGTTCCTCACGGGTAGGAGACCAGGTCGCTCGGACCGCCGAAGGTCGAGCTCACCGGCGCGCCGGTGCCGTTGATCACCGACTCGATCCCGCCGGAACCGTTGAGGAACACGGTCAGGATGTCGTGGAACTGCACGTTGGGCGAGTCCGGCGCCTCGATGGCCATCGAGTTCTCGATCGGCACACCCTGGTTGAAGTAGGAGTAGACGCCCATGCCGTAGCCCTGGAACGACTTCACCGACTTCGGCAGGTAGAACGCCGGGTAGCCGTCCTGGGTCGGACCGGCCATCCACGCGCTCTGGCTCGGCACGTCGTACGGGTTCTCGTTCTGGAAGAAGAGCACGGTGCCGCCCTGCCCGGTCCACACCGTCTCATACTTCTGATAGTGCTCGACCGCCAGGCCGTACGCGGTCACGTCGTCGCCGCCGACCACCAGGCCGGTGTCCGCGGTGTCGGACGTCCACGAGCCGCCGCCGGCGCCGTGGTCGGCACGCCAGGACCACACGTCGTCGATGATCGAGTCGCTGGCGTCGTCGATGAACGCGGTCTTGACCGAGCCGGCCTCCTCGCCGCCGACGCGGAAGAAGACGTCGTCGATGGTGGTCGGGTCGGACTTGTACCAGGACAGCGAGGCGCTGCCGGGCAGGCCGTGCAGGTCGAGCAGGGAGGAGGAGGTCACCGGTCCGGCGTCGAAGATGAGTCCGGACAGGTTCACTCCGGGCAGGCCCGTGACGTCCATGGTGACGTTGCCCCGGGTCGGGATCAGGGTCGGGAAGCCCAGGCCGACGATCTTGGTGTCCGGCCACAGCACGTGGATCGTGGACGGCACCTGGTAGACGCCCGGGGTGTAGAGCAGGTTCTTGCCGAGCGCCAGCGCCAGGTTGATCTGCGCCACCGAGGTCGCCGGCTGCACGACGAAGAACGAGCTCAGCGGCAGCGAGCTGCCCGGAGTCGAACCGTTCGCCCAGCTGGGACCGCTGCTCGAGGTCTGCACCGAGGGCACGAACACGTTGTAGTGGCCGGCCGAGTCGGTGTAGAGGTACGGCTCCTCGCGCGTGGTGGGGCAGGTGTCGAGCGTGGTGTACGGCGCCGGGCCGCCGGCGTCGCCGGCGTTCGGCGCGAACGACTGGGCCGGTGCGCCCGGGTCGCCGCAGAACACCTGGTTCCACACCCCGTTCGACCAGCCGTCGAGCGCGCTGTCGCGGGTGATGTACTGCTGCTGCGAGCCGTTGACCACGGTCCCGCCGGTGAACGACGAGTCGGCGATGAACCCGCCGCTGGCGTAGTCCGGCGAGCCGTCGCAGTAGTCCATCAGCGTCACGCCGCCGTTGACCGCGACCCGTCGCATCGGCGCGGCCTGGGAGACGGCCCAGAACTCGGTGTTGCCGGTGCAGCCGGAGCCGCCGGCCACGTCGACGGTCAGGTTGGAGAGCGAGCGCCAGAAGTTCTCCAGCGCGAAGCACTGGGTCTGGTCGCCGTTGGTGCACTGGTTGAAGACGTCGGCCTGTCCCACGATCGTGGTGTCGGACGGATTCTTGCCCAGACCGGCCACCTCGGTGTAGTAGCCGACCTGGAACACCAGCGGATCCGCGGTGGACCCGTAGGTGCCCGGTTCGAACAGCAGCGCGTAGCGCTGGGTGCCGAACTGGTTGGGGATCTGCTGGGCGGCGATGGCGTCGAGCGTGGACTGGATCGAGCTCTGCGACATCGACGGGTTGAACACGTAGACGTTCGGGCCGAGCGGGCCGCCCGTGGTGGACGGCGCCACCGCGGCCGCGGTGCCCGTGTCGGCCGAAGCCGCCGGGGCGAGCACCGGCGCGGCACTCAGGCCGATCCCGGCCGTCAGCGCGACCAGCAGGCGTGCGAGCCGCCTGGTCGGGTGCGGCGTTCGTGGCCCGGGTATCACCGAACTAAGCCTCACTGCTTGTTTCCGCCTTTCCAGGGCGCGGAGCACCGATGCTCCGCGAGGAAGAGGAGAAGCTTGGAGAGCGCTCTCTTGGGCGACCAGTGAACTCTCCGAACCCTGATGGCGTCAAGAGCCGACCGCCCCTCGGGCGGCCGGGCGGAAGCCCTGGTCAGCTCAATCAGGACTCTGAATCAGTCCGTGTCCTCGGCCGGGCTCGCGGCGCGCTGCCAGACCTGCGCCGACGCCGCGCGCACGGCCTCGAAGCCGGGCGGCAGGTCGGCCAGCTCGGCGAGCTGCGGATGCGCCTGGACCAGGCAGTGCATGCAGCTGACGACGGCGGCGTCCGCCTCGGCCGGCGAGTGCTCGTCGAGCACCTGCCAGGATCCATCGGCATCATGGCTGACGAAGTACGGCTCCGCCTGACCGGTCAGCAGGCTGCGATGTGCGATGACGCCCAGATTCTCCGGGAAGACGCCGTCCGGGAACGGCCACGGCAGGAACCGTTCGACCTCGCGCGCGTGTTCCTGCGCGCCGCCCGCCGTGTGCGGCAGCAGGTCAGAGCCCTTCTCTCGGACGCGGGTCGCCGCGCGAGCAGGATCGGCCGCCACCCACGCGTCGAGCAGCCCGCGCAGAGTGTCCTCGTCAGGTGCGGGGATGAGGACGTCGAACTCGCCCCCGGTGGACTGCTCCTGCTCCAGTTCGATGGCGCCCTCGCTCTCCTCCCGCGGATGCAGGATGAGCGATGTGCTCGTCTCCAGCGTCAGCCCGACGGCGTCGAGCGATTCCCACAGCGCGTCCATGTCGTCGGGGCCGGGGCAGGACAGGTGGACGCTGAAGGTAGGCGTCTGCGATTCCCGCCAGAGCAGCAGCTCTTCGAAGACCGGATAGCGCCTTCCCTCGACGAAGCGCTCTCCCTTCGGCGCACCGTCGTGCAGGACGATCTCGCCGAAGCGCCGATCGCCGAAGGGCACGGAGGTGACCTGGACGCGGGTCGGACAGATCCGGCGTCCCCAGAGCACTTCGCGTCGTCCGCCGCCGGCGTCGACGCGGACGCAGGTGAGGCCGAAGTCGCCTTCGATCTCGCCCTCTCCCGGCGGCAGCTCGATGCCGTAGCCGCGCCAGGCCGCCCGCGCGACCGCCCAATCACCCAGGATCGTCGCCGCGATGCCCAGGTTCCAGAAGGCCGGATCGTGCTTGCCGGTCTCCGCCCGCGCCGTCGCCTGCAAGCCGAGTTCGTAGGCCTTGGGCCAGTTCCGCAGGAACTTGTAGGCCAGCGCCGCGTCGAACCACCACGCGTGGCTGTCCGGGCCGTCCGGTCGCAGGGCCAGAAGCTGCTCGTAGAACGCGGCCGACGACTCCCACTGCTCGGCCGCCCAAGCCGCCCGCGCCTGCTCGAACAGCCGCTTCTCGATCTCGTCCATGCCCCGCCCGCTCTGTCCGTGCTTGTCAGCCTTCGATCAATGCCGTCGCCGCCCGAAGGTATCAGCCGGGGCGTGTCGGTCGGCACCAGGTGCGGCCGGTCCGCTGTGTACGCCGTCGCCATCGACCGGCCGCCCACGCGGGGCCTACGTTCTGCCGGAACCAGCCGCGTCCCGCCCCAATGGAGAGGCAGAACTCGTGCACCAGCAGCCCACTCATCACCCACACCACACCCCGCAGCCCGTCGCCCGGGCCGTCTCCGCGGTGGCCGTCGTCCTCGCCGTCCTCGCGGCGATGCTCTACGCCGTCGGCACCGCGACTCCCGCGCTCGCCAACACTTCCACGCTCACCCAGGTCGGCTCGTTCGGCGCCAACCCGGGCGCACTGCAGATGTACGACTACGTGCCCACCACGGCTGCCGCCAACGCGCCGCTGGTGATCGCGCTGCACGGCTGCACCCAGAGCGCGAACGACTACTACAGCGACTCCGGTTGGCCCAAGTACGCCGACTTGTGGGGCTTCGATGTCGTCTTCCCGCAGCAGACCTCGAGCAACAACAGCGAGGAATGCTTCGACTGGTTCACTCCTTCGGACGATTCGAGGGGTGACGGCGAGGCCGCGTCGATCATCCAGATGGTCGATTACATGGAGGCGCACTACTCGATCAACCCCTCTCGGATCTACGTCACCGGGCTCTCCGCCGGCGCCGGCATGACCGCCGACCTGCTCGCCGACTACCCCGACGTCTTCGCCTCCGGCTCCATCGACTCCGGCCTGCCGGCCCAGTGCGCGACGAGCCAGACCGTCGCCTACACCTGCATGGACAGCGCCGTGAGCAAGACCGTCGCGCAGTGGGCCGCCCTGGCGAAGAACTCCGACCCCGGATACACCGGCACCTGGCCGACCGTGCAGATCTGGCAGGGCAGCGCGGACTACACCGTCAGCACCTCGAACTTCACCGAGCTGATGGACCAGTGGACCGGCGTATGGGGAGTGAGCCAGACCGCCTCGTCCACCGCGACCCTGACCGGCGGCACGACGGAAAGCATCTACGACAACGCGGCGGGCGCGCCGGTCGTCGAGACGTTCTCCGTCTCCGGCATGGGGCACGGCCTGGCCGTCAGCCCGGGCTCGGGCACCGACGACTGCGGCGCGACGGGTGCGTACTTCCTGAGCTACATCTGCTCGTCGTACTACACGGCGCTGTTCTGGGGCCTGAACTCGACGAGCGCGTCGACGAGCCCGTCCGCCTCCCCGTCGGTCTCCGCGTCCGCGTCCCCGTCGGTCTCCGCGTCCGCGTCCGCGTCCCCGTCCGCTTCGGCCTCTGCCTCGCACTCGGCGTCGGCGTCCGCCAGCGCGTCTTCCACGTACGCGACGAGCTGCTACACCGCGAGCAACTATGCGCAGACCACCGCCGGCCGGGCCTATCAGTCCGGTGGCTACGCCTATGCCAACGGTTCCAACCAGAAGATGGGGCTGTGGAACACGTTCTACGTCACCAGTCTCGAGGAGACCTCGCCGAACTACTACATCATTGTCAGTGCCTGCCCGTAAGCTCACGAATAGACAGGTTCTCCCGTGAAAGGAGCAGGCTGATGGTGCGCGAGAGCGTCAGCGTGGAGGTGCCGCTGCCTCCCGGTCCGGCCGCATACGCGGTCACGCGTTGGCCGGCGGTCGGCGCGCCGGAGGGCGCACCGGCGTTGGTGGCCGCACACGGCATCGCCGCCAACTCGCTCACCTGGGCGCCGGTGGCGTCGAAGCTGCCTGACGTGGACGTCATCGCGCCGGACCTGCGCGGCCGCGGGCTCAGCCGCGAGGTCGGCGGGCCGTACGGCATGGCCGTGCACGCCGACGACCTCGTCCGCGCGATGGACCACCTCGGCGTCGAGCGTGCGGTGGTCGCCGGGCACTCGATGGGCGGTTGGATCGCCACCGTCGCCGCGGTCAGGCATCCGGACCGGTTTACCGGCGTCCTGCTGATCGACGGCGGGCTCGGCTTCCCGCTGCCGGCCGAGGTGGATCTCGAGGCGCTGCTCGAGGGCATGCTCGGCCCCGTGATGCGCAAACTGCGCAGCACGTTCGCCTCGCGCGAGGAGTTCCTCGAACCTTGGCGCACGCACCCCGCGTTCGCCGGAGCGTGGACGCCCGAGATAGAGGCGTATCTGAACCGCGACATAGTCGGCGCGGGCGCCCCCGCCACGGCGGCCGACCGGCCGGCCCGCAGGTATCAGTGCGCGCCGACGGTCAGGACGGTCGTCCCCCGAACTGCCAGTTGTGGACTTCGATGTCGGCGTAGCGGTCGGCATCGTCGCCCTCGGCTAAGACGGCGCGCGCGGCTTCCGGGCTCGGCGCCCGCAGCAGCGCCGCGGTGCCGAGCCACGTCGCGCCGTCGTCAGACAGGAGTGGTCCGTAGGCGATCAGATCATCGAGATCGGGTGCCGCCGCGGGGGAGCCGGCGGGCTGCGGAGTGCCGAGGCCCAGCACGAGGTACCGGTTGCCGCCCGATCGTCCGCCGGGGAAGTCCCACATGGTGCGGCCCAGCAGGTTGTGCCACCGCCGCAGCAGCACGTCCCGGTACACGCCGGCCTGGTAGTTCGGCTCGTCGAAGGCGAACGCACGGGCCGCGGCGGCATCCGGCAGGTCGACGACGTGCACGCTGCCGGTCGCCGCCTCACCGTCGTCGGTGAGCGTAGGTCCGCGCGCGATCAGCTCCTTCGCGTACTGATCCATGTAGGACCAGTGCCGCTCGACCAGCTCATCGCGCAGCGCGTTGGAATCGGGCCGGTCGCGGTGATAACAGAAGAACTCCATGGCGACAGCCTCTCGTCGGAACTCAAGCTCGCGGAAAGAGCCCCGCTACGAACGGGTTGCGGAACTTCCCGGCCGGGTCGTAGCGGTCGATCAGGGCGTTGAAGTCCTGCGCCCGCTCGTACGTCGGCAGCGCCGCGGCGGGACCGGAGAGGAAGACCTTGCCCCAGTGCGGCCGGGCGCCGAGGGGGAGCAGCGCGTGCTCCACCGAGGAGAGCACCGGCGCGACGGCGGCGAGGTCGGCGATCCAGGTGAAGTGCAGCGCCACCGCGTCGCGGCGGTAGCACGGGCTCAGCCACAGCTCGTCCGCGGCGATCGTGCGGATCTCCGAGATCTGCAGCACCCGCGCGACCGCGGTGCCGAGTTCGCGGACTGCTTCGAAGGCCTCCGCGGCGCGCTCGCGCGGGACGAAGAACTCGGACTGCAGCTCCTTGCCGCTGCTCGGCGTGAACTCGGGCCGGAAGTGCGGCAGGCGCTCGTGCCACGGACCCGGCACGGCCAGCTGCGCCGTGCAGTTCTCCGTCGGCATACCCGGCACCGGGTGGGTCGGCTCGGTGGCGAGCGTGCCGCCGAGCCATTCCGGCTGCGGCTGCTCGAAGCCGCCGTCCGCGCCGGCGCGCAGTTTGCGCCACACCGAGACTTTGCCGCTGCCCCAGTCGGTGAACCCGCTCACGCTGTATCCGGAGGCGAACACCTCGGCCTGGTGCGCCGTCAGCTCGGCCAGCGGGACGTCGTGGTACACGTGCTGCGCGACCTCGAACGTGGGCTCCACGTCGATGGTCAGGTGGGTGACGGCGCCGAGGGCGCCGAGCGCCACCACCGCGCCGTCGAAGCCCTCGGACTCGCCCCGCGTCAGCTCGGCGACTTCGCCGTCCGCCGTCACCATCCGTATGCCGCGCACGTACGCAGCCAGGTTCTGGTTGCCGTCGCCGGAGCCGTGCGTGGCCGTCGCGACGGCGCCGGCCAGCGAGATGTGCGGAAGCGAAGGCAGGTTCGGCAGGGCCAGCCCGGCCGCGTGCAGCTGCTCGGCGATCTCCGCCAGGCGCAGGCCGGCCGCGACGGTGGCGCTGCGGCGGTCGGCGGCGATCTCGACCTCGGCGGGCAGCGCGTCGATACGCACCAGGTCGCCGTCGGTGTCGGCCACGCGGTTGAACGAGTGGCCCGTGCCGAGCACCCGCACCCGCCCGGCCGCGGCCACGATCCCGCGCAGCTCGTCGAGCGTGCTCGGGCGGTGCACCCGCGCCGCACGGAAGTCGACGTTGCCCGCCCAGTTGCGGATCGGCTCGCTCATCAGACAGGCCCTTCATGCGGTGTGCTGCGGGTGGTGCGTGCTCCCTGCGCCGCCGACGGATCAAGGCGGCAGTGATCAGCCTGTCCTGTTCCGGCCGCCCGCGTCAACGCCGAGCCCGGCTGCGGAGCCCGGCTGCGGAGCGCGACGTCGACGCGGCGTGGGCGGCTCGCGGCCGGTCAGACCCGCGGGGTCGCGATCGCGGCGGCGTACTCCTTCGCGATCGCCGCGCCGAGCCGGGCGTTGTTCTTCACCAGCGCGATGTTCGCGCGCAGGCTCTCGCCCGCGGTGATCTCCACGATCCGGCCGAGCAGGTAGGGCGTGGCCTCCTTGCCCTTGATCCCCTTGGCGTCCATGTCCCGCAGCGCCTGGTCGATGATCGCGTCGATCTCGTCCGCCGGGATCTCGTCGGCCTCCGGGATCGGGTTGGCGATGTCGAGGCCGCCGCGGATGCCGAGGTCCCACTTGGTGCGCATGATGGCGGCGAGTTCGGCGGGGGTGTCCGCGCGCATGGGCGCGGGGAAGCCGCTGCGGCGGGAGAAGAACGCCGGGAACTCGTCCGTGCCGTAGCCGATCACCGGCACGCCGAGGGTCTCGAGCGTCTCCAGGGTCAGCCCGATGTCCAGGATCGACTTCACGCCGGCGCTGACCACCGCCACGTCGGTCTGGGCGAGCTCGGTCAGGTCCGCGCTCACGTCGAAGGTCTGCTGGGCGCCGCGGTGCACGCCGCCGAGGCCGCCGGTGACGAAGGTGCGGATGCCGGCCAGCGCGGCCAGCCGCATCGTCGCGGCGACGGTGGTGGCGCCGTGCTGTCCGCGGGCGATGACGTAGGGCAGATCGCGCAGGCTGACCTTCGCCACGTCGGCGTCGGTGGCCAGCAGTTCGAGGTCCTCCGGCGTCAGGCCGATCCGCGGCGTGCCGCCGAGCACGGCGATGGTGGCCGGGACGGCGCCGCCGTCCCGGATGATCTGCTCGACCTCGGTGGCCATCGCCACGTTCTGCGGGTAGGGCATGCCGTGGCTGATGATCGTGCTCTCCAGCGCGACGACCGGCCGCCCCTCGGCCAGCGCCGTGCGCACCTCCTCGGTCAGGACCAGGGCGGGGTGCGGGGTGTAGTGCGTCGTGTTCATCGCGGTTGCGTGCTTTCTCGTGCGCTGGGTGCGGGGATCGCTGGGGTGCGCTGCAAGGCCTCGTCGAGCAGACGCGCCGTCAGGTCGGGCCGGACGGTGTGCGTGCTCTGCAGGGTCAGCGCGGCGGCGGCGTGGCCGTGGCGGGCGGCTTCGGCGGGGCCGTGCCCGGCCAGGAGCGCGTAGGCGAACGCGGCGAGCATCGCGTCGCCGGCGCCGGTCACGTCCTGGACCTCGGCCGGGTCGGCGGCGAGCCGGTGCAGCTCGGCCGGGGCCTCGGCCTCGCCGCCGGGGCCGGGCGTGCGGGTGCTGAGCAGGCTGCCGCTCGCGCCGAGCCGGATCCACACGTGGCGCACACCGCGGTCGTGCAGGACGGCGGCGGCGTGCGCCAACGCGGCGTCCGTGTCGCCGACCTGCCCGTCGCCGGTGAGCGCGCGCAGCTCGTCGCGGTTCGGGGTCAGTGCGAAGATCGGCCTTGCGGGGCGCAGCAGCGGCGCGAGCCGCGCCGCCTTGGGCACGCTCACCGGGTCGACCACCACGCGCACGTCGCCGGCGTGGGCCAGGTCGAGCAGGTGCGCGGTGGTGGCGGCCGGCAGGTTGCCGTCGAGCACGAGCAACGCGGCGTGAGCGATCAGCTCGCGGGCTGAGCGCAGGTGCTCGGGGCGCAGGTCGTCGGTGGCGGTCATGTCGGCGACCGCCATCAGCAGCTCGCCGTCGGCGTCGAGGACGGCGGTGTAGCTGCCGGTCGGGTGCTCGCCGCGGTGCACGTGGTCGAGCAGCACGCCGGCCGCGCGGGTGTCGGCGAGCAGCCGCTCGCCGTAGGGGTCGCGGCCGATGGCGGCGATCAGCTGGGTGGGGGTGCCGAGGCGGGCGAGGTTCTCGGCGATGTTGCGGGCCACTCCGCCCGGGGTGGTCGAGGTGTGGCCGGGGTTGCTGGTGTGGGCGATGGCCGCGGCGCTGCTGCGGGCCTTGATGTCGAGGTTGGCGCCGCCGACCACCACGACCGGGGGCCGCTCGCTCAGGATGTAGCCGCGGCCGAGGATCACGCCCTTGCGTCCCAGGTTGGACAGGTGCACGTTCACCGCGGCGCGGCTGGAGCCGAGCCGCTCGGCGATCTCGGCCGGCGTGATCAGCGGCTCGCGTCGGAGCAGGTCGATGATCTCCTGCTCCCGGTCCGTCACTCCCATGCTTACAACACTAAAGCTCCTTTATTGATCTATGCAAACTGGCCGCGCCTCACTCCGGCAGCCGGTAGACCGTGACGTGCGAGGAGGAGTCCGCGGTGAACTCGCCGCCGTCCCAGTCGCTGTGCCGGCTCTCCAGCTCCAGCCCGGCCAGCTGCGCCATCAGGTCGAGCTCGGCCGGCCAGATGTACCGGTGCGGCGACCGGAACAGCCTCGCCTCCTTGCCCGCCCCGAAGTGGAAGTGATACGAGGTCACATGCTGGCTGACCACGTCGAAGCGGTCGATGCCGAAGTACTCGTCGGTGGTCTGGTACGCCACCGCCTGCAGGCCGGGCGCGAGCTGGCGCAGCTCGGGCACCCACAGCTCGATCACGAACCGGCCGCCGGGCTTCAGGTGCCGCGCCGCGTTGCGGAAGCAGGCGACCTGCTCGGCCTGGGTCAGCAGGTTCGAGATCGTGTTGAAGACCAGATAGACCAGCGCGTACGAGCCCTCTTCGCCCGCCGTCGCCTCGGACATGTCGCCGACCACGACCGGGATCCTCGCCTCGTCCACCTTCTCGCGCAGCCGGGCCACCATCGGCCGGGAGAACTCGATCCCGGACACCGGCACGCCGCGCTGCGCGAGCGGGATTCCGATCCGCCCGGTGCCGATCGCGAACTCGAGCGCCTTGCCCGGCCCGGCCAGCGCGGCCAGCCGGTCGACCGTCAGCCTGAGCACCTCCGGCGCGAACACGCCCTCGTTGGAGTCGTAGGTCTGGGCGGCTTCCTCGTCCCAGAGCCCTTCCTGGATCTCCTGCTTCTGATTCACGCCGACGATGATGTCGCGCCGCCGACGCGGGTGTCTAAGGCTTTTGCGTCGGCCGGCCGCGCGGCCCGCGCCCGGGCCGCCGCGGCGACCTCGGACGGCCCGCAGGCCCAGACCAGCACGGCGCTGAGCAGCCGCACGGCCGGACGGTCGATCAGGTGGCGCACCGGCGCGGGCCGGCGGATGCCGAGCTGCGCCCTGGCCCAGCCCGGCAGCACGCTGATCCCGCCGTTCATCAGGATCCTGGTCGCGGCGCGCTCGGCCGGGTCCCGGCCGAAGCCGCGCAGGAAGCCGACCGCCTCCACCGCGGCGGGGGTCGGCCGCAGCTGCGGGCGCATCCGCGCGAGGTACGCGTCCAGCTCGGCCATCGAGGTCGGCACCTCCAGCGCGCCGAGCCGCCGCGCGAGCAGAGCCGTCTCGGCCACGTACCGGTCGCGCTCCGCCGGGCTCAGCCTCCGGTCGCCGAAGGCCAGGTAGCCGGCCAGGAAGCAGCGGATCTCGGCGACGTGCACCCAGGTCAGCAGGGTCGGGTCCTCGGCGCTGTAGGGCGTGCCGTCCGGTGCGACCCCGTGGATGAACGTGTGCACCCTGCGCACCTTGGCGATCTGGGCCTCGGCGTCCGCGGTGGAGCCGAAGGCCGTCACCGTCACGTACCGGGCCGTGCGGTTGAGCCGCCCGAGCGGATCGGCCTTGTAGTCCGAGTGCTCGGCCACACCCGCCATCGCCAGCGGATGCAGCGACTGCAACATCAAGGCGCTGAAACCGCCGGTGAGCATGCCGGCCGGGTGCGCGTGCACGTCCCACACGACGCTGTCCGGGCCGAACAGGCCCGGATCGCCCGCGGGTTCGCTGTACCCCTCCAACCGGAGGTCACCGCCGTGCACCGTTTCGAGCACCTTGAGCCGTATTCGTTCGCGCACCTTGTCGAACACGGCGCCACCCCCTTCTTTGAAACCTCCTTCCAAGGTACTGAGCGGCCGCGCTACTGGGTAGGCCGGGTCATCTTGGCCACGTCGAGCAGTTCGTCGAGCCGGACGGCCGCCAGCGCCGCGTCGTCCCCGACCAGGCCGCGCTCGTAGACGACCTCGCGGATCGTCTTGCGCTCGGCGAGCGACTGCTTGGCGATCCGCGCCGCCTCCTCGTAGCCGAGCACGCGCGCGAGCGGAGTGACGATCGAGGTGGAGGACTCGGCGTACTCGAGGCAGCGCTCCCGGTTCGCGGTGATCCCGAGCACGCAGCGCTCGGCCAGCAGCCCGGTGCAGGACGAGAGCAGCCGGATCGACTCGAGCAGGTTCCGGGCCAGCATCGGCAGCATCACGTTGAGCTCGAACTCCCCGGACGCGCAGCCGAACGCGACCGCCGCGTCGTTGCCGATCACCTGCGCGCACACCATCCGCACGGCCTCCGGCAGCACCGGGTTGACCTTGCCCGGCATGATCGAGGAGCCCGGCTGCAGCTCCGGCAGCGCGATCTCGCCCAGGCCGGCCCGCGGGCCGGAGCCCATCCAGCGCAGGTCCCCGCAGATCTTCGCCAGCGACAACGCCACCACCCGCAGCTGCCCGGACGCCTCGGCCAGCACGTCCTGCCCGCCCTGCGCCTCGAAGTGGTCGGCCGCCTCGACCAGCGGCAGCCCGCTGTGCTTGGCCATCTCCCGGATCACGCCCTCGGCGAACCCGGGCGGGGCGTTGAGGCCGGTGCCGACGGCGGTGCCGCCCAGCGGCAGCTCGGCCAGCCGCGGCAGCAGCGTCCACAGCCGCTCCACGCCCCGGCTGATCTGCGCCGCGTAGCCGGCGAACTCCTGGCCGAGGGTGACCGGGGTGGCGTCCATCAGGTGGGTGCGCCCGGCCTTGACCACCTCCGCGAACTCGCCGGCCTTCGCCCCGAGGGCCGAGACGAGCCGCTCCAGCGCCGGGATCAGGTCATGGGTGAGCATCCCGACCGCGGCCACCCGGATGGCCGAGGGGAAGACGTCGTTCGAACTCTGCGAGGCGTTGACCTCGTCGTTGGGGTGCACCCTGCGGCCGAGCCGGTCCGAGGCGAGGGTGGCGACCACCTCGTTGGCGTTCATGTTCGAGGAGGTGCCGGACCCGGTCTGGAACACGTCCACCGGGAAGTGCTCGTCCCACCGCCCCTCGGCCACCTCGGCCGCCGCGGCCGCGATGGCCGCGCCGACCTCGGGCTCGAGCACGCCGAGCCGCACGTTGACCACCGCGGCGGCCTGTTTGATCAGTCCCAGGGCCCGGATGTGCGCGGGCTCGAGCGGTCTGCCGGAGATCGGGAAGTTGTGCACGGCGCGCTGCGTCTGCGCCTGCCATTTGGCGTGCGCGGGCACCCGCACCTCGCCCATCGAGTCGTGCTCGATCCGCTCCTGCGCCAGTTCGTCCACGTCCACCACCGTATCGGCGGATCGGTAGAATGCGGGCATGACGCGACGAGTGGCCACGAACACGACCGTCGGACGCGAGGACCTGCTCGCGTTCGTCCGCGACCGGCACAACGCGCTGGTGATCACCCGCCGCGCCGACGGCTCGCCCCAGGCCTCCCCGGTGACCTGCGGCGTCGACGAGCAGGGCCGCGTCGTGGTGTCGACCTACCCGCGGCGGGCCAAGGTCCGCAACGCCCGGCGCGATCCGCGGGTGAGCGTCGTCGTGCTCTCCGACTCCTTCGGCGACGCCTGGGTGCAGATCGACGGCACGGCCGAGCTGATCGACGCGGCCGAGGACGTCGAGCCGCTGGTGGACTACTTCCGCTGCATCGCGGGCGAGCACCCGGACTGGGACGAGTACCGCGAGGCGATGATCAAGCAGGGCAAGACCCTGCTGCGGATCACCCCGGAGCACTGGGGGCCGATCGCGACCGGCGGCTTCCCGGCCGAGCTCGCCGAGGACTGAGACCCGGCGGGCCCGGCGGCCTGAGCCCCGGTCAGATCGTCGGGCTCAGCGCAGGCTCCTGCGCCGCGGGCCCGCCGAGGGCGTTGCGCAACTCCGGCTGGCGCAGGCTGGTCATCCGCCGCCAGCCGCCGAGGCGCTCGGCCAGGTAGACCGCGCGGATCCCGGCGGCCAGCACGGCCGAGCGGGCCGTGGACCAGCCGAGCACGCGGCCCATGTGCGCCATCACGGCCAGGCTGACGTCGCGGTAGACCTCGATCTCGGCCAGCGCGGTCTTGCGCAGCAGCTGGTCGATGTGGGCCCGGCTGCCCTCGGCGGCCAGGCGCAGCAGCTCCTCGTGGCAGTAGGCCAGGTGCCGGTCCTCGTCGTCGCTGATCATCCGCACCGCGCGGCCGACCTGCGGGTCGTCGTGGAAGATCCGCTTGAGCAGCCGCATCTGCTCGCTCGCGCGCTGCTCGGTGACGCGGCTGTGGACCAGGTAGACGGTGACGTCGTGGTCGGTCAGCTGCTCGTCCCGGGCCAGCCGGGCGTGGGTCAGGCCGATGCGGCGGCGTTCGAGCAGCATGGTGTAGTCGGTCTCCGGGGGCACCTCGACCGGGTCGAGGCCGCGGTTGCGCATCAGGCCCTTGAAGATCCGCCCGTGCTTGTCCTCGTCCGCGCCGTGCCGGGCGATCTTCGGGGCGAGCCGGCGGTCGGTCACCAGCGCGGAGATCCGGCCGTTCTCCCACCCGCCCTGGCTCTCCCCGTTCATGGCGATGCTGCAGAACAGGCGGAAGGCCTCGTCGTTGCGATGGATCTGCTGGAAGATGCCTCTGGCCGTGAGCACCCGCGACCTCCTGCGTGCCATGAGGGCCGGCTGCCCTCGCTACCCGACATGGCGAGTAGAAGCCCGCGCGCTTCCCGCCGCAAGCGCTGAGCTACCCGTTCGGCCGAGGCCGCAGTATGCGGACTCGGCCGAACGAGTCAGTCACGGGAGCCCGGCGGGACGGGGTGTCAGCTCCAGGCGGTGGCGGCCAGCCAGGAGCTGTCCGCGGCCCACTGCGAGGTCGCGTCCCAGCTGTTCGAGCCGCCGTCGCCGGCGACGTAGCCGATGTAGTTGTAGTGCCGGATGAACTTGCTGGAGAAGTTCAGCGATTGCAGGGAGTAGCCGGTCCCGCTGTTGCCCACCTGCGGACAGAAGGTCGCGTCCTGGGCGAACTGGCTGGTTCCGTCGCTCGGCTCCAGGTAGAGCTCGAAGTTGTAGTGCCGGATGTAGTCGCCGGAGACGTTTGCGGACTCGAGCGAGACGCAGTTGCTGTTGGCCAGGCCGGGCACCACGAGCCAGGTGGCGTCGCCCTTGTCGGTCGAGGAGCTGGACGAGGTGACGGCCGCGATGACGACCTTGTCGTCACTCGAGTCGTGCTGCAGGTAGTCCGCGGTGCAGCAGGACGTGGTCGCCTGGATCGAGATGCGCGCGCCGGAGACGAACGGGGTGCTCGGCAGGGTGTAACCGGCCGCGACGACGTTGGCCTGGACCGCGTTGTCGGTGGCGTCGGTGGGTTCGGTCGCGGTCATGACGCCCTCGAAGAAGCTGCCGTCCGAGGACTTGCTGTTGTCGCCCCCGGTGCCGAGGACGATCGCTCCCTCCTGGTGCATCGGGGCGTAGCCGCTGGCCGTCGGGAGCGCGCCGCTGTACCAGGTGGTCAGGCTCCCCGATTGGGAGTTACCGCCCTTGATGGCGTAGGTGCTGGTGCCGTTCGTCTTCACGACGGCGGTCACGAACGGCGTGTTGTTGCCGGTGTTCGCAGTGTTCGAACCGTTGCCGCCGGCGAACAGACCGTTCTCCAAGTCGGCCTGGACCCACGGACCGATGCCCGAGCACGGCGAGAACCAGCATTCGGTGCCGAAGTTGATGGCGCTCATGTGGCCGTTGCCGTTGTCGTCGCTGTTCGTCTCGGCGTTGCCGTAGTCGAAGCAGCACCCGTTGTTGACGTGCGTGCCGGAGGCGACCATGTACTCGCCCTGGGCGGTGCTGCCGGTGGCCGTGCCCTTGGCGGAGTTGTCGCGGTAGCCGTTGCCGGGCGCGATGTAGACGCCGTACGCCTTGTGGCCGCCGACATAGACCGGCAGCGCGGCGGCGTTCGACGCGGTGTCGGCGCTGCCGTTGCCGCCGGCGCCCTCGACGGTCAGGTCATTGTGATTCGAGGTCTGGTCGTAGATGCGGGTGATGGTGCAGGTGGTCCCGGAGCAGAAGCTGTCCTGCGTCGCGGCGTTGGCCACGCCGCCGGCGGACAGCGGCGAGACGGTGGTGTACGTGCTGTCGGAGGCGCGCTCTACCTGGTAGAGCGCCCCGCTGTAGGCGGCGAACAGGGCGCGGGTGGTGCTGTGCGCGGCGACGCAGGGGGTGCCCGCGGCGGCGAGGATGTCGCACGGTTCCTGGGTCGCGGCCTGCGAGGTGACGGCCGTACAGACCAGCAGTCCGGCGGCGAGGGCGAGGGTGGTGGCGAGGGAGGCGAGGAGTCGGCGGATACGCGTGCGGGCGTGTTGCACAACCATGTGGAACTCCGTTGTTCATCGTCCATGGGTACTCGGGTGGGTTCGCCGCGCGGCGGGGGAACGGACGCGCGGGCCGTGCTCGCCCGCCGGAGCGGTCTGGGGTCGGCCGGCCGGCGGAACGGGGCTGCAGCGGCCCGGCCGGGCAGGGCGGCCGGGGCGGAGCATCAGGTCTATACCAATGTGAACGCTAACAATTTAGCGGAGCAAGCGCACCCGCTGATCTGACGAGAGAGAAGGAAGTCGCGTGGTGCGCCGCGTCACACTATGGCTGCGGGTGCAGAGTGCGTCAAGACTTACCGTGGTGTTCATGTGAACGCACACAAAACTGCGCGCGACACCGAGGATCACCGGGCCCGGACCCGCAGAGCCTTGACAGGCCTTCACCGGGAGGTGACCATGTCGGGAAAGAGAGCGCTCTCCCGCGTGGGGTCGGGGGAGCGCTCTCGTTGTGCCGCCGGCTTCCGCGAGGCGTGCGGGTTCATGATCGAACTCTTGAGATCACGGCGTTGTCTCGGTCGCTCGACGGCCCGGGGTTATGGCGGTACCGTGGCGGGGCGCTCTGGCAGTTGAATCTTTGACTTATCCGAGCGCGTCGATCACGCGCCCCGGATTCGCGGCCGGAGCTGATCGAACGCAGGTGGGAATCGACCCGGGAGCCGTCCGTCGGCACCCGGGTTACGGCGTTAGCGCGCCGTTACGAGATTCATCCATTACCGGTGAGGGGGAATGGCGACGTGGGCATCGAAATGCAGGGCTCTTATGGCAGCCCGTACCTGATCGCCCTGGCCTATGCGATGTCCTGCGTGGGCTGCGGCATGGGGCTCTCCACGATGGCGCGGGCGAGGTCCGCGACCGGACGGGCCCGGCGGCGCTGGCTGGCGCTGGCGGCGGTGTCCATCGGCGGGACCGGGATCTGGGTGATGCACTTCATCGCCATGCTCGGATACTCGCTGCCGAATACCCAGATCACCTTCAACCTGCCGCTCACCCTGGTGAGCCTGGCCGTCTCCGTCGGCGTGGTCTGGTACGGACTGCACTTCGCCGTGCGCGGAGAGGGCGGGTTCGTCTCGCTCATCCCGGCCGGCGCGGTCACCGGCATCGGCGTGGCGGGCATGCACTACCTCGGTATGGCCGCCATGAACGTGCAGGCCTCCGTGCACTACAACCTGCTGCTCGTGGTGCTCTCCGTGGTGATCGCCGTCACCGCCGCCACCGTCGCGCTGTGGTTCGCGGTCAACCTGCGCGCCGCGGCCGCGATGCTCGGCGCCGCCCTGCTCATGGGCGTGGCCGTGACCGGCATGCACTTCACCGGCGAAGCCGCGATGGTGGTGAGCACCGCGCACGAGGCGGCCGGCGGCGGCCTGACCTCCAACCAGCTGATCGCGCCGCTCGTCATCGTGGTCGTGGTCTCCACCTTCGCGATCCTGCTCACCCTGGGCCTGAGCCCGAGCGCGGCCGAGATGGAGCAGGAAGAGCGGGTCAAGGAGAACCTGCAGAAGCTCGCCGACCTGCGGCGCATCTGACACCTCGTCAGTCCCCCGCGGCGAAGGCCTCCTCACGCGGGGGAGGGGCCGCCGCGGTGCGCGAGAGTGCGAGCAGGTACTCGGTCAGCGAGATCAGCACCCTGCGGCAGTCGGCGCGGGAGCGGGCGTCGAAGTTCAGGACCGGGACGACCTCGGGCAGGTCGAGGGCCTGGCGCAGGGCCTCGGCCGGGTAGACCGGCGCCTCCGGGAAGCCGTTGGCCGCCACGATGAACGCGGAGCCGCGCCGCTCGAGGCGTTCGAGCACGTCGAAGCTCTCCTCCAGCCGGCGCACGTCCACCAGCACCACCGCGCCGAGCGCGCCGTCGACCAGGCCGTCCCACAGGAACCAGAAGCGCTCCTGGCCGGGCGTGCCGAACAGGTAGAGCACGATCGACTCGCCCAGGCTGATCCGGCCGAAGTCCATCGCCACCGTCGTCGTGGTCTTCGTCGAGCCGCGGCCGAGCACGTCCAGCCGGGCGCCGTCCCGGGTCATCGTCTCCTCGGTGGTCAGCGGGCTGATCTCGCTGACGGAGGTGACCAGGGTGGTCTTGCCCACGCCCAGCGGTCCGACCACGGCGATCTTCAGCGCCGTCGCCAGCGCGGGATGCAGCGCCGGCGGCTCAGAGCCGTTGAAGGCCACGCAGCACCTCCTGGAGCAGGTCGGGATCGGGCAGCACCTGCGCCCGCGGCGCGCGGGTGACCGCGAGGCCGGCCGCGACCAGGTCGTCGATGAGCACAGCGGTGGCGCTGAAGGGCAGCCGCAGGTAGGCCGAGCACTCCGCGGCCGAGAGCGGGGTGGCGCACATCCGCAGGATCGACCGCTGCTCGGGGCCGCGCCCGGCGCTCTCCGCGGCGGCCGCGACCACGAGGGTGACCAGGTCGATCCGGGTGCGCCCGGACGGACCCACCCGCCCGCCGGTGATCACGTAGATCCGGGCCAGGTCGCGCGCGTCCAGGTCGTCGAGTTCGGGCATCGCATACACCGCGGTCATGCCGGCTCGGGTTCCGGCGCCCTCGGCGCGCTGGCCAGATGCTCGCCGAGGCGGGCCACCAGGTCGCGCATCTGCTGGCCCATCAGGCCCGCGTCCACGCCCGCGTCGGCCAGCGCGGCGAGGTACGCGCCGGGCCCGGCGGCCATCAGGAAGAAGAACCCGCCGGCCGACTCGATCACCACCAGCCGCACCTCCCGGCTCGCCTCCGGGTGCATCTGCGCGATGGCCGCGGCCAGGCTCTGCACCCCGGCGCAGGCCGCGGCGAGCCGGTCGGCGAACTCGGCGTCGGCGCCGCGGTGCGCCATCCGCAGGCCGTCCCCGGAGAGCACCATCACCTGCCTGGTGCCGGGCACGGTGGCCACCAGGTCCTCGAGCATCCAGTCCAGATCAGGTCGCAGCCGGTTCACGGCGCCATCCCCTCCTTCTTCTTCCTCGGGCTCAGGCCCTCGCGCGGCGGTCCGTGCAGGTGGCCGAGCCATTGGCCGGGTCCGGCGTCGGGCGGCGCCGGTGCCGGTGCCGGGGGCGGCGCCGCCGGCGGTGGCGGCGTGGGCCGCTCGGCCTCGGGCGTGTAGCGGCGCCGGCGTGGCAGCCCATTGATACTGGCGGGCGCGGTGCCGGCCGCCGCGTGCCGGGCCGAGGCGGCCGAGCGCGGCGGCTCCGAGCGGGTCAGCGGGCTCGCGGCCGGCGCCGGGTCCGGCTCGGGCAGGGCCTCGGTGATCAGGCGGGCCGGCAGCAGGATGCTCGCGCGTACGCCTCCGCCCTCGCCCGGAGCGAGGGAGACCTTGAATCCGGCCGCGCGGGCCAGGCGCCCGACCACGGCCAGGCCCAGCCGCGGCGTCGTGCCCAGGGCCGCGGCTTCGAGCCCTGCGTTCTCGGTGGCCAGCACCTGCGCGGCCCGGGCCCGCGCCTCCGGGCCGAGGCCCACGCCGCTGTCTTCGACCTCGATGACCAGGCCGTCCGCGAGCCGCGCGGCGCGCAGCACGACGTGGGTGTCCGGCGGGGAGTAGCGGGTGGCGTTGTCCAGCAGCTCGGCGAGCGCGTGCACGAGCGCCTCCACCGCCTCGCCGGCCACCGCCGCCGATTCCGGCAGCGTCCCGATCGTCACCCGGCGGTACTCGGTGATCCGCGACATCGCGCCGCGGAACACGGCCAGCAGCGGCGCCGGCCTGGTCCAACGGCGGCCGGTGCGCTCGCCGCCGAGGACGGCGAGGCTGTCGGCCAGCCGTCCGATCAACGCGGTGGCGTGGTCGAGGTGCAGCAGGTCCGCGAACACGGCCGGGTCGGCGCCGTGCCGGTCCTCCATCTCGCGCAGTTCCCGCAGCTGCCGGTTGACCAGCGCCTGGATGCGCCGGGCCAGGCTGACGTAGGGGTGCCGGACGCGCGGCGCGGGGGGCTCAGGGCGCTGATCGACGACCGGGTCGGGCGGCGCGGCCGCGGCCGGCGGCGCGTCCGGTTCCGATGCGCGTCCGGCCAGGATCAGCGCGGCCGCGGTGGCCAGCACCGCGGCGAGTTCGAGCCCGATGATCAGGGGTCTGCGTCCAGGAGGGGAGAGCAGGGCGCCGGCCGTCCCCGTCGCGACCGCGATCACGACTGCCAGCACAGCGGCCGGCCGGGCCGCGCGCCGGCGCGGCCGGCCGCGGTCGGCTTCGGGATCCGGGGGTGCGGGGGCGGGCCGCGTCAGCGCCATGGGCGTCCTCGGGTTCGATCAGCGTCGGGCACGCGCGGTATCAGTGCGCGTTCACAGGGTTAGCCATATCCCCTCCGGCCTTGATCCCGCAGCCCGCTTCGCCGCCCGCCCGGGCGGCGCCACCCGCCGTCCGCCCCGCCTCCGCGCCGGTCGCGCAGGTCAGCGACGGAGCACGGGGAGCCGCCGTGCGCCCGGGGATGCCCCGGATGCGCCGGGTGCGCTCCGCCGGAACGGACTTCGAGCGGACTTCCGCCGCCGCGGTGCGTCCCGGATGACACAGTGGGGCGGTCCGAACTACGTCGGTCGAGGTGGTCAGGCGTGCCCACACGCAGAAAGCAGAACGTGCCCCGGGAGGGGGAGCAGCCGGCCTCAGCCCAGGGCCGCGGCGGCGAATCCGCGGACGGCCCCGGGATGGCGCCGCCGCACGCCGTCAGACCCGCCCGCCGCACCCGATCCCCCGGAACCGTGAATCCGAGAGCTAGAGCTGATAAGGAGCAGTCCATGTCCATGACCGTAGACGCCGCGCTCAAGGAGGCTATGGCCGTCGAGGGCGCGATCGGCGCGGCCCTGGTCGACTACAGCAGCGGCATGTCCCTCGGCGCGATCAGCACGACCAAGGAGCTCGACCTGACGGTCGCGGCGGCCGGCAACACCGAGGTGGTGCGGGCGAAGATGCGCACGATGGACATGCTCAAGATGAACGACACCATCGAGGACATCCTCATCACGCTCGGGCGCCAGTACCACCTGATCCGGCCGCTCGGCACGCGCACCGGCGCGGGGCTGTTCCTCTACCTGGCGCTGGACAAGACGCGCGGCAACCTGGCGCTGGCCCGGCACCAGATGCGGCACGTGGCCGACGAGATCGAGCTTTAGCCGGTCCGGGGGCCGCACCGCGGTGCGGCCCCCGGACCCGGCCGTCGGACCTCAGCCCTTGGTGGCCAGGGTCTGCAGCTGCGCGTAGGCGCCGTTGAACACGTCCTGGTCGCCCGGCTCCGAACCGGAGTCCGCGTACTGCCAGAAGGTGTAGTAGCCCCAGCCGTTGGGCAGCGTGCCGCCGCCGCTGGCGGTGTAGTTGGCCACCCACAGCGGGTCCTCCGAGGCGAAGGCGCTGGAGTTGCCGGTGCAGGTGGTCCACCAGTCGGTGGTCGAGTAGATCACCGGGTACGCCTTCTCCTTCGCCGCGTACTCGTTGACGAACGACCTGACCCAGCTCACCATCGAGCTCTGCGACAGTCCGTAGCACTCGGCGCCGTAGGGGTTGTACTCGATGTCCAGCGCGCCCGGCAGGGTCTTGCCGTCGGCCGACCAGCCGCCGCCGTGTGCGATGAAGTAGTCGGCCTGGGCCGCGCCGGTGGAGTTGTTCGGGATGGCGAAGTGGTACGCGCCGCGGATGAGGCCGGCGTTGTACGGGCCGTTGTACTGGTTGGTGAAGTCGGCGTTCGTGTAGTACGTGCCCTCGGTCGCCTTGGCGTACGAGAAGTCGATGTGCGGCGCGATGCTGGACCAGGTCAGGTTGCCCTGGTAGGAGCTGATGTCGATGCCCGGCAGTTGCGGCACGCTGGCGGCCGGGGTGACCGCCGCTTTGGCGGCGGCGGACGCGGCGGTGGACTCGTGCGCGGCTACGGTCGAGCCCATGTAGTCGAGCTGCGGGTGGGTGATCGCCTCGGGGTGCACCGGCGTGTTCGGGCGGTCGGCGGACACCTGGACCATGCTGCCGTTGAGGGCCCGGGCGTAGGTGGCGGCCGGGGCCGCCGCGGCGTGCGCGGCGCCGGCCTGGCCGACGGTCAGGGCGAGCGTGGCGAGTGCGGCGGACGCGGCAGCGAGCGTCCGGCGCGAGGCGAGTCGAGCAGTCTGCATCGTCGTTCCTCAGGTGGGTGGGAGTGGGTGAGCGGTGGTGCGGCCGCGGCGGGCCGGACCTGGCGGGTGGTCAGCTCGCGCTGCCCAGGCAGCTGTGGCCCGGGCTCGCGACGGCGGGTACGCTCGCGCCGCTGGGCAGGGCGCCGTGGACCGCGTAGTACGCCAGGTCGTCGGTTCGCTGCGGAGTCTTGGAGGTGGTGGAAGCCGCGCCGACCAGGAACAGATTGGTCAGCGTGACGTTGAGCGGGCGCACGACGTAGTCGAACGGTGTCGTGCCCGGGTCGTCGGCGGACGGGTTGGTCCAGCCGCACGCGTTGTCGAACAGGGCGTTGGCGGCGGCCTGCCCTACCGTGATCACCAGGTAGTTCCCGCTGAGCGTGGCGGCCCAGGCCGCGGCGAAGCTGGTGGTGACCTGGCTCGAAGGCAGCCCGGCGTAGGACGCGGCGGCCAGCGCGGTCGTCTTGTCGCCGGAGGTGGCCGCGTACAGCAAGACCGTGCCGGGGTAAGCGGTCGGCGTGCCCGGCAGGGCACTGCTGGTCCAGGCGGTGCCGGGCGCGCTGCTGGTGTCCAGGCTCGGCGTGCCCGCGTTGGCGAGGAAGACCTGCTGGCTGGATCCGGGCACGATATTGCTGCTCACCGCGTTGATCGCGGTGGCCGTGCCGGGCAGCGTCCCGGTCTGCCAGGCCGTACCGTTCCAGTATGTGACGGCGGCGGTGCCTGCCGAGGTGGGGTAGAACACTTCATCGGTCACCGTGCCTGAGGAAGTCAGGGTGCTGGTCGCGACGAGCTTGGAGCCGGCCGACGGCGTGCCGACAATCTCCTGCGTCTGCCAGGTGCCGCTCGCGCTGAGATCCGCGACGGCGAGATGGCCTGAGGCATCGATGAAGAACACGTCGATACCGGAATTGGTGCTGTCGGCGGCGAGCGATGTGCCGGCCGAGACGCCGAGGCTGTCAGGTATCGCAGCGCTTTGCCAGCCAGAGCCGGAGTTCGCGGCGGCGATGATGTTCCCTGCGGTATCGAGGTAGAAGGCGTACTCGGTTGATCCGGTCGTGGCCGTGGCGAGCGAGCCGGGCGCCGAAGTCGTCGGGCCGGAGATCGCCGCGGACGACCAGCTGCCGCCCGTTTCCGTGGAGACATCGAGGCCTGAAGCGGCACTGAAGTAGAACACTGACGGCGTAGTGGCCTGCGCGATAGCCGCAATCGCGCTGGTGGCCACGGGCGATCCGGGCAACGGAGCGCTGATCCAACTGGCCGTTCCAGAACTCACCTCACCGAAGTACGTCTCGCCGAGCGCGCCGCCGCTGGTGCGGTAGAAGGCGTGCGGGATGGTCGCGTCGGCAACGGCCGAGTCCGCGTAAGTGAGGCTTGTCAGCCCACTGCCAGCCGCCAGCGTGCCCGGCTCGGTCTGCTGCAACCAGGCCGCGCCATCCCAGCTGTCCACCGCGAGGGCGCCGGTCGAGGTCTCGGTGAATTCGTACTGCATCACCGGGTCGGTGGTGTACCAGACCGACGTGTTCGGGTCGGACGAAACGGTCGAGCCGGCCGCGCCGACGCTGACGTTCCAGGTCTTGGTGGTGACGGTACCGAGGTTGGAGGTCGCGCTCATCGTCACGGTGTAGAGCCCGGCCCGGGTGAAGACGTGGCTGACCGACGCGCCGGTGGCGTTGTTGTTCCGGCCGTCGCCGAAGGTCCAGGCGTACTGGCTGATCGAGCCGCCGGGCTCGGTCGCCGTGGCGGTGAAGGGCACGGCCATGCCCGCCGCAGCAGTGGCGGGAGCGATGATCGTTGCAGTCGGTGCAGGCGACTGCGCCGCACTCGGCGGCGCGACCAGAACCCACTGTTCGCCCGAGCCCCAGGTGGATCCGGCCCAAGTGGTGAGGCTCAGATTCGTGTTGTACTGCACGGTGATCCCGGCCGAGCCGAGGAAGTCGCCGTTGGCCATGTCCACGGTGCCGTTGGAGTCGACCGAGGTGATCAGCCCGACGTGGTCGGCGAACGTGGCCGAGGTGATCGTCCCGGCCGGGTAGAACAGGACCGCGTCCCCCGCGGCGGGCGTGCCCGAGTCGGCAGCCGGACTCTCGCCGTCGGCCAGCGCCCAGGCGTAGAACGAGTTCGCTCCGGCATTAAGCAGGTTGAGATTCGCGGTAACCCCGCCCTGCTCCCAGGCCCACTTGGCGAAGTCCGCGCACCACTCCTCGTTCTGGTCGGCGACGTCGTGCGTGCCGTCGGTGCCGCAGCCGTCCGAACTCGGCGAACCCGCGGCCACGAGCGTGCTGTACGGGTCGCAGTCCACTCCGCCGAAGCTCGTCTCGGCCGGGTTCGTGGCCACGCCGATCTGCCCCAGAGCGATGCTCGCGATGGACCCGCCGAGCGCGTCCGGCCGGGCCACGGCCGCCGCGGCAGTCGGCGCGAGCGCCGAGGCCAGGGCCACCATCGCGAGTGCGACGCCGCCGGCCACACCGGCCGTTCTCCGTCGTGCGCGCAGGAACCGAGCCACTTGCCACCTCCGAGCCGAAGCTGTCAGAGCACTGGCATGAGGATGGCGAAGCCGTCGTAAAAAAGCAATGGTGCTTGAAGAAACTTTGAAACTATGTTTCGTTGTGAGGGGTCAGCCAGGGAGATCGTGCACGGAGATACCGATCTTCCGTAAGGATTCTTCGTCCGTTCGCCTGGACCTGTGGCTTGTTCACTAGCGTGAGTCGATGATCGGTTGGCCGCTTCGCGCCGCCCGTTTCGTCTGACCACTCGCCCACCCGTTGCGTGGGCGGGGCGGGCTGGGGTTTCAAGATCTCGCCTCCGGCTGGGGCCTTCCCTCGGAGAGAGATGCCGGAGTCTGTGGGGTGGTGTGGTTGGTGGGGCGGGCTGGGGTTCGGGGTGGTCGGGTTGCGGGTGCGTGCTCTCTCCTCGGTCGGGCACCGGAGGCAATCAGGAACCTGTCGGGAGGTCAAGCGGCGGTAGCTTCCACTGATGCTGGATCTTGCATCGCGCCGCTTGACCTCCCGACAGAACGCTGATCGGGCTTCGCCTGCCCGACCGAGGAGAGAGCCCACCCCCTGAGGATCGGCGTGAGCTGCGCTCGGGCCGGGCGGCCTGGCCGCACTCGACGCGGAAGGATCCTGCATCGCCGTGCTGGCCCGCTCTTTTGTTCTCTACTGTTTCAACGCCGGGGAGCGCGCCCGAGTTCCCCGGAAGTGTCCGGAATTCTCTATAACCGGCAAAGGCCGGATTCATGGTTTTTGTCAGTAGTGGCGTCTAGCATGGAAGCGTACGGGGATCGGGACTTGTGACAGGAGGGGTGGTGGACGGGGTGTGGCCGAAGACGGTGCAGGATTTCCCCTCGGGGGACTCTGCTGGCGAAGTCGGGGGTGGTTTGGTTAGGCGGGTTTGCCGATGTGGTGGGTGTCGTAGAGGGCTTGTATACGGGTGGGTCGGCGGGGTTTGGTCTGGGTGGGCGCGTAGTGCGCGCCGAGGCGTCTGATGTTGATCGCGATGCCGGTCAGGACGTTTTGGAGGTGGTTTTTGGGGAGCCCGCGGTAGCGGGAGTGGCGTAGATCGCTGATGCGTACGGCCTGGGAGATGGTGCCCTCGATACCGGCGCGCTGGTTATAAACCTTCTGCCATTCTGGGGTGTGCTGGGTGCGGATCGCGTTCATGCGGGCCTCGTAGGGCTCGCGGGGGTGAACGACCAGCACGCGTGGCCGAGGGGCCGGCGCGCTCAGACAGGCGGTGCGTAGCGGGCAGGGTGTGCAGTCGCGGCGGGAGAAGCTGAAGGCGACCAGCCCGTTCTTCTGCCCGCGCATCGGGTTGCTCACCTTCTCGCCCGGGCAGCGGGCGCGCCCGGTGTCCCAGTCGATCTCGAACTCGCGCGGGCTGAAGGTCCCGGTCTTCGCGCCCCGCCCGCTCGAGACGGTGACCGGCGCGATCAGGGTGATGCCGTGGCCGGCCGCGGCGATGAGGTTCGCGGCGGTGGGATACCCGGCGTCCATCACATGCACGCCCGGGCCCAGCCCGCGCGCCAGGAGCCGTTCCTGGATATCAGTTGTCTGCGCGGAATCCTGCACGGTCGCCGCGCTCGTGGCGACATCCGTGACCAGGTGCGGGAGATCCTCGTCGCAGGACTCGGTCAGGTGGACCTTGCCTCCCTCCCACCCGCTCGCGCGTTTGACCGCGTAGCGGGCATCCGGGTCGTACGGAGAGATCGGCAACTCGGCCGCGGGCGGCAGGTCGGTGACGGCTTTGAGCACCCATCCGCCGCCCTCACTCCGCTCGAAGTGCTGCTCCCAGACCTGGGCGAGCAGCCGTACCTGCGGCAGCCTAAGGACCCACCCGGCCGTGGGGTCCGCCTTAAGCGTCTCGAGCAGCAGCGAGCCGTCCGCGCCGAACCGCCCGGCCAACTCCTCCATCGTGGCCTTGCCCCGCCCGCGCCCGATCAGCCGGGAGGTCTCGACCTTGCGCCCGTACCGCTCCTCCCACCCCGGCGCCAGCAGCGGCACGACCCGCTCCGGAGCGACCCGCGCGATCTCCTCGAGCGCCGCACGCACACTCTCGCCGAGCATCTCGACCCGGCCCAGCGAGCGCACCGCCGCGAGCACATGCGTCGAGTCCGTACGCGCCCGCCCGCCCGCGCGCACCAGCCCGGCCGCCTTGAGCTTGTCCAGCACGGTATCGAGCAGCGCGTCCGCGCGCCCCGGCTCGGCCAGCCGGGCCCGGAACTCGGCCAGCACCGACGCGTCGAACCCGGTCTCAGCCACATCCAGGCCCAGCGCGTACTTCCACGAGATCCGGTCCGCCATCGCCACCACCGCCTCCCGGTCCGAGAGGTTGTGCAGGAACTGCAACACCGTGACCATCGCCAGCAACCCCGGCGAAAGCGCGGGCCGGCCGAGCGCCGCAAACATCCCGGCGAACCGCTCGTGCTCGAAATCCTCATCGGCGAACAACGGCCCGAGCGCATCACGCACCCGCATCTCGCCCGTGCCCTTCGGATGCACCGCCCACGCCAACGCGGCCGTCGCCGCCGGAACCCCACCAGCCCGCACAGGACGAAACACCACAAGCCCCTCAATCACCCAGCCGACACGACCACCCAGCCTGCCACAAAATCAGACCACGACTTCGCCAGCAGAGTCCTCGGGGTGCGGCCGGGCCGCGCGATCCTGTGCAGTGCGTGAGCACCGGGTGCATCGGAACGGGGTGATGCAGAATCCTTCCGCATCGGGCACGGCTGGCCTGCGGGATTCTGCCGCGAGGTCAGGGATCGAGGCCGGTCGCACCAAGGCAATGCAGGATTCAGCAGTAAGCGCGACCCGAGCGCCGACCTCTTCGCGCGGACCGAGGATCGGGATGCTCGGATCAGGGTGATGCAGGATTCTTCCGGATCGAGCGCGGCCGGGCCCCGGGACGGGATTCGGCCCGAGCGGAGCTCGCACCACTTCCTCAGGGGGTGGGTTCTCTCCTCGGTCGGGCAGGCGAAGCCCGATCAGGGTTCTGCCGGGAGGTCAAGCGGCGCGATGCATGATTCACCATCAACGGAGACCTCCGCCGCTTGACCTCCCGGCAGGTTCCTGATTGCCTCCGGGGACCGACCGAGGAGAGAGCACACCCCCGCAACCCAACCACCCCCAACCTCAGCCCGCCCCACCAACCACGCGACCCCACGGACTCCGGCACTCTCCGAGGGAAGGCCCCAGCCGGAGGCGAAATCTTGAAACCGCAGCCCACCCGCCAACGCAACGGGTGGGCGGGTGGTCAGACAAACAGGGCGACGCGAAGCGGCCGCCCACACCACGACGACACTCCGCCCCAACAAGCCACTACGCCCCAGGAGCACGGCGCTCCGGCTACCCGAGCAGTGCGGCCCATTCCGGTGCCAGCGCGGCCCGGGTCATTGCGCCGGCCAGTTCGGCCTCGGTGATCTGCACCTCGCAGGTGCCGTGCGCTCCGCAGCTGAATGCCCCCGATACCGCGCCGGCCAGTGCGCACTCGGGCAGCGGACGTCCGGCGAAGTAGCGGCTCAGGAAGGCGGTGCTGTAGGCGTCCCCGGCGCCGTTGCTGTCCAACACCGGCCGCTCCGGCGTGGCGATCGGGTACCGCTGGAGCTGCCCGGATGAGCGATCGAGCACCAGGCTGCCGTGCTCGCCGTCGGTGGCGACGACCAGCGAGGCCCGGCCCCGCGCCAGGATCGAGTCCATGATCTGTTCGATTCCGCGCGCCGTTACGCCCGCGCCGGCCGCGCTGAGAAAGACCAGATCTGCCTCCAGCGCATATCCGAGCCCGTATGCCGCAGAACCATCCCACGTGTGCACGTCAGTTGATGTTGACGCGCCGAGGCGCCGGGCGTGCTCGAATGCGCCCAGTGCCCGGCCGGCGACGTGCACGTGCCGGGCCTTGGCGAGCGCCGGCAGATAGAACTCGGCCGGCAGCTCGGTGCCCTCCGGGTGCCGCCCGTCGAAGAACGAGAACCGCCGCCCGCCCGCGTCGACCAGGTTCACGCTCCGCGGCGTACCGTCGGGCGCAGGCAGATAACTGAAGTCCAGGCCGGTCTCCGCGTACCGGGCGAGCACCATCGCGCCGAGAGCATCTTCGCCGAGCAGGTCGAGGAACTTCGTGCGCAGGCCGAGCCCGTGGAAGCCGAGCGCCACCCCGTTACCGGAGTGCGCCACGTAGTCCCGCACCGGCGGCACCCAGACCGAGTCCCCGGCCGGTATGGAAAGCTCCGGCACCCGAACGATCGTGTCCACGCCCACCCCGCCGAGCACCAGCACGTCGAACTCGAGATCGCGGTCGCCCATCATTCCCCCAGAGTCATCGCCTGCCTCAGCAGTCGAGCAGCGTCCATCGCATCGTACCGGGGCTCTCTGAGCACGCCGTTCTCGGTCATGAGCGCGTGAAACTGTTGCTCGTCATAGGGAACGCCGCCTCGACCGCTCGGGCGACTCTGCGGACGAATCGCATCAGGCGCAGGTACTCGGTCTCGGACAAGTCGCGGATGACGTGCTCGACATGGCGTTTCGGCGCGACCAGGACCTTTCCGGGCAGGGTGTAAGTGCGCTGATCCATCGACTGACGGTCCATCCGGACAGTCTGTCGGACCCGTTCCTCAGTCGCGCCCGGCCGCCCGCGGGTTGACGCACAGGGCCCAGAGGATGAAGGCGGTCAGCGCGATCAGCACGATCGACCACTGCGGCTGGTAGGGCACGAACAGGAAGTTCGCCACGATGTGCAGGCAGGCGATGACGATCGCGGCGATCCGGGCCCACGGCCGGCGCATGGCCAGCGCGATGCCGGAGGCGAGCAGCAGCACGCCGAGGACGAGGTGGATCCACCCCCACGCGGTGATGCTGAACCGGTAGGCGTAGACGCCGAAGTGGAGGTACACGCCGTCGCGGGCGATCGCCGCCACCGACTCGAGGATCGTGAGCACGCCCTGGAGGATCAGCAGCACGACGGCGAGGTACACCCCGCCGGCCGACAGCGGGTTGGCCGCGGTGTGGTGCGGGTTGCGCGGCGGCTGCTGCTGCGGCGCGGACTGGCTCATCGGGTGGCTCCCTCGCTGGGCGGCGTGCTTCGCCCTTCCGAGCCTGCGTCGGGCCCGGCCCCGGCGCGAGGCGGCCGGTCCGAGTGGGTTCCGGCGCGGGCGCCGCGCCACCCGGACGGGTCGGCTCGGTGGCACCGCGGCCGGGCCCGACGCAGGATGCGGGGGAGCGCACAGGCGCCGCAGCGGAGCGCGAGGAGCGGGCAGATGGACGTCAACCAGGTCGACTACATGGTGATCGACTTTCCCGGCACGCTGCCGGCGGAGACGGTGGTGCCGCCGATCCAGGCCCTGGTCGAGGACGGCGCCGTGGAGATCCTCGACCTCGCGTTCATCCGCAAGGCCGGCGACGGCACCATCGTGGCGGTCGAGCTCGAGTCGCTCGGGGCCACGGAGGCGGACGCCTTCTCCGAGCTGACCGGCGAGATCCACGGCCTGCTCAGCGACGAGGACCTGCTGCTGGTGGGCCAGGAGCTGCCGAGCGGGAGCACCGCGGCCGTGCTGGTCTGGGAGAACACCGCGACCCGGGCGCTCAAGCGGGCCGTGCTCGCCTCCGGCGGCACCGTCGTCGCACACGAGCACGTGCCCGGACCGCTGGTGGAACGCGACCTCGCGGCCATCGGGATGAAGGCCTCGAGCATCTGAACCGGGCCCGCGCCGACCGGGCGCGCCCGGTGGCACCGTGACCACGGGAGGACGAGGAGAGCATGATCGGTCGACGACTCGCCCGCGGCGGACGCCCGGGGCTCATCGGTACCGCCGCGCGCACGGCCGTGATCGCGGGCACCGCCACCGCCGTCTCGAACCGGGTGGCCGGCCGGCAGATGGAGCATCAGGCCCGGCAGCAGGCGGCGGCGCAGGAGCAGGCCGCCGCCGCGCAGCAGACCGCCCAGCCGGCTCAGCCGGCGGCCAAGCCTGATCTCGACGACGAGGCGGTCGGCCAGCTCGAGCGGCTCGGCTCGCTCTTCTCCCAGGGCCTGCTCACGGCCGAGGAATTCGCCGCGGCCAAGCAGCGCGTGCTGACCGGCTGACCGGCCGGCCACCGGCTGCGGCGCGGCCGGCCGATCGCGCCGCGCCGCCGTCCGCGGGTTTCTCAGCCCTCGATCTCGCGCATCAGCAGGCAGGCGGGGGCGAAGACGTTCATGCTCGCGCCGGTCGGCGCGGGCACGCCGGTGGCCGGATCGAGCCGGAACACGGTGATGGCGTCCGAACGCTGATTCGCGCTCAGCAGCAGCGTGCCGTCCGGGGAGAGCGCGATGTCGCGCGGCCAGGCGCCGCCGATCGGCAGGGTGGAGATCCGCTCCGGCTTGGCCGGGTCGGCCAGCGAGAAGGTGAGCAGTTCGTCGCGGCCGCGGTTGGCGGTGTACAGGAACCGGCCGTCCGCGCTGATCACGATGCCGGAGGGGAAGTCCTCGCCGGACACGCCGTTCTCGAGCACCGGCACCTCCCCGAGCACGGAGAACTCCCCGCGCTCGGCGTCGTAGGTGCACGCGGCGACGGTGAAGCCGAGCTCGGCGATGACGTACGCGTAGCCGCCGGCCGGGTGGAAGACGAGGTGGCGCGGGCCGAAGCCGGGCCGGAACGAGGAGCGCGCGACCTGCTCCAGCGAGCCCTGCTCCGGGTCCAGCACGAAGGTGCGGATCGAGTCCGTGCCCAGGTCCACCGCGAGGATGTACCTGCCGTCCGGCGATTCGCGCACCATGTGCGCGTGCGGGCCGGTCTGGCGCTGCGGGTGCGGGCCGCGGCCCTCGAACGCGGCCAGGTGCGTCTGGCCGCCGACCGAGCCGTCCGGCTCGATCCGGTGCAGCGAGAGCGAACCGCGGTCGTCGGTGTCGCCGTAGTTCGCCACGGCCAGGAACCGGCCGCCGCCGACCAGCGCGGCGTAGCAGGGCTCTGCGCCGCCGGTGGGCATCGCCTCGCCGAGCGGCTCGAACCAGCCGGCCCCGTGGTCCGCGAACGCCGCGATCCGCCCGACCGGGCCCTCGTCCACTGCGTAGAGCAGTTCCCCGCCGGCCGGCGCGTTCCCGCCGCGCACCAGCCACGACGGGTCGGCGAACGGCGTGACCTGCCCGCGCGACTCCAGCGTGGCGCCGTCGGCCGAGGCCCAGGCCCGGCCGATCCCGCGGGTCTGGTTCGGTCCGCCGGTGTAGGTGCCGACGGTGAGTTCGATTCCTTGCATGCTCGATGAGCCTTCCACGGTGAGCGCTGACGGGTTGTTCAGTCGGTGACGGCGAGCGCGTCGATCTCCACCAGCATCTCGGCGTGCGGGAGGCCGGTGAACACGGTGGTGCGGGCCGGCGGGATCCCGCTCGGCACGTGCCGCACGATGAACTCGGAGTACGCGTCGTTCATCGCGGTGAAGTCCTCCCGGCGGGTGAGGTAGACCCGGAACATCAGCACGTCCTCGACGCTCGCGCCGCCGGCCTCCAGGATCGCCCGGACGTTCTCCAGCGTCCGCGTCGTCTGGCCCTTGACGTCGCCGAGGGCGATGTACGTCCCGGTCGCCGGGTCCATCGGGCCCTGCCCGGCCACCTGCAGGAACGGGCCCTTGCGCACGCCCTGGGAGAAGCTGTGGGCGGGGGCGGGGGCCGAGGGCGTGCGCACCGCGGTCTTGTGCGGGTCCATCAGGAACTTTCCTCTATTCGTTTCACGGAAGAAGCCAGCCGCAGTCGGCGGAGACCGCCGCCGCGGTGGCGAGCAGCTCGGGCAGCAGCTTCAGCACCTGCCCGAAGTCGAGCACGACGTCCGGCACGGACAGCGAGACGGCGGCGACCACGCGGCCGGTCGCGTCCCGGACCGGAGCGCCGACGCAGTTGAGGAACGTCTCATGCTCACCACGATCCACCGCGTACCCCTGTTCGGCGACCCGGGTGAGCTCGGCGAGGAACGCCTCCGGGTCGGTGAGCGTGTTCGGGGTCAGCGACTCGTACGCGATGCCCTCCGCGACGGCGC
The DNA here is from genome assembly GCF_000504285.1 of Actinospica robiniae DSM 44927. Classification (NCBI taxonomy): domain Bacteria; kingdom Bacillati; phylum Actinomycetota; class Actinomycetes; order Catenulisporales; family Actinospicaceae; genus Actinospica; species Actinospica robiniae. Next base: position 8,901,304 of record NZ_KI632511.1, read on the forward strand.
GGCGCTCGCGCGCCGGCAGGTCGGCGAGCAGGACTTTCGCGACGGCGGTGCAGTGCAGCCGCGCGCTCAGTCCGATCCGCGAGTACATCCGCACCGGATGCCGGGAGTCGTACTTGTCGATGTAGACGACCTCGCCGCCCTCGTAGGCCGCGAGGTGGACGGTGTGGCCGCTGTTCCGGTTGAGCGCGGCCAGGTGCGGCGCGGCGGCGGCGAGCACCGGACGCTGTTCGAGCGCGCGGCTGGAGAGCGCGAACAGGCCGGCGCCGAGGTGGTAGCGGTAGGTGGCGTCGCGGTAGACGAATCGGTCCTCTTCGAGAGTGCGCAGCAGGCGCAGCACGGTCGTCTTGTGCACTTCGACGCTCGCGGCGAGCTCGTCGAGCGAACGCGGACCTTCGGCAAGCTCTTGGAGCAGCTGCAGTGCCCGGCCGAGGCTCTGGCTCATGCGATGACCTCGGCGGCCGCGCGCAGCTTGGACCATTCCTGCGCCGTGCATTCCAGCAGCCGGGTCAGCTCGTCCGCGGCCGGGGGAGTGCCGTGGTCGCCCGAGACCATGAGCGCGCACGCGGCGCAGATATGACCGAGCCTCAGCCGGCGCCGCTGCTCGTAGCCGCGCAACAGGCCGGCCAGGTACCCGGCGGCGAACGAGTCTCCGGCGCCGATCGGCTCGACCACCTCGACCCGAAGCGCGGGCTCGACGACCACCGTGTCACCTTCGAACGCCGATACTCCGTTCTCGGCGTCCTTGACCACGAGCAGGCGCGGCCCGGGCAACAGAGCCCGTAGACGCTCCGGGTCGTCGGTGCCGAAGAGCGCTTGCGCCTCGTCGCCTCCGACGAACACGACGTCGGCCTGGTCGGCGAGGGTGGCGAGGACGTCTGCGGGGTCGACGCCGCCGGAGCCTTCCGGCCGCTGCCACATCGCCGGGCGCCAGTTCACGTCGAAGCTGACGAGCTGTCCGGGCCGGCGCTGATCGAGCACCGCTTGGACGAGCTGCCGGCCTCCGTCCCGGCCGGAAGCCTGGCCCAGAGCCGCGGTGATGCCGGTCAGGTGTATCAGCCGCGCGGAGTCGAGCAGCGCGGCGACGCGCGGCTGGTCGAGCGTGGCGGGTTCGAGCACTGATCCAGCCGAGGTGCTGCGGTAGTAATGCAGCTTGCTGCGACCCGGGCCGAGGTCGTGCGGCGAGCCGGTGGCGGCGCCGATCTCCTTGACGTACAAGCCGGTCGGCCGGTGCGGGTCGATGTCGACTCCGGAGACGTCGACGCCGTGGCTGGCGATCCCGTCGAGCAGCAGCCGCCCGAATCCGTCAGCGCCGACGCGGCTGACCCACGCCGCCGGCACACCGAGGGCCACGAGCGCGCAGGCCGCGTTGGACTCCGCACCGCCGAAGCCGCGGCGGAACAGCTCCGCGTCCTCGAGCGGTCCCGGCTGCTCGGGCAGCAGCGTGATCATCGACTCGCCGACGCAGACGACTTGCGCACTCACCGCCGGCTCCCTCGTGGACGTCGTTGACCTTCGACGAGCCGCGATGCTACAAGTTCTGTACACGATGCGCAATGGCCGTTGCATGATGCGCAACGGCGCTCGCAGGAGGGAACGACGATGACAGCCACCGCGACCGTGGCCGGCCTGGCCGACGAGGTGCTCGACTGGCGGTTCAAGGCGATCCCGGCGAGCGCCTGGGGCGTTTCGGTGCGGGAGCTGCTCGCCTCACGCCCGCGCCTGTCGGACTTCGGCACCCCCTTGCTCACGCTCGATGCGGGCGCACTCGCGGCGAACCTCGAGACGATGGCCGGATACTGCGCCTCCGCCGGCGTCGGACTCGCGCCCCACGGCAAGACGACCATGGCGCCCGCGTTGTGGGAACGCCAGATCGCCGCCGGAGCCTGGGGCATCACGCTCGCGAACGTGCCGCAGCTGCGGGTCGGACGCGCGTTCGGGCAGCGCCGGCTGCAACTGGCGAACGCGCTGGTGGACCCGATCGGGCTGCGCTGGATCGCGGACGAGCTCGACGCGGATCCCGACTTCTCGTTCGTCTCCTGGGTCGACTCGGTGCGTACGGTCGAGCTGATGAGCGGCCTGCTGCACGCCCACGGCGCGCGCCGCCCGGTCGACGTGCTCGTGGAGATCGGCCAGCCCGGCGCCCGCACCGGCGCGCGCGACATCGAGGAGGCCGTGGGGATCGCGCGCGCGGTGGCCGAAAGCCCGCGGCTGCGACTGGCGGGCATCGCAGGGTACGAAGGCGTCGTCGCACACGCGGCGTCGCCCCGGGATCTCGAGGCCGTGAGCGCCTACCTGCGCAAGCTCGTCGCGCTGCACGAGCGATTGACCGAAGCAGGGCTCTACGACCCCTCCGCCGAGATCGTCGTCACCGCCGGGGGGAGCGCGTTCTTCGACCAGGTCGTCGAGGTTCTCGGCCCGCTCGCGTCCTCCAATGTCAATGTACTGCTGCGCTCTGGCGCCTATCTCGTTCACGACGACGGCTTCTACCGCGGCATCTCCCCGTTCGGCCGAAGCGTCGGCGACAGCCCTCTGATCTCGGCCATGCATGGCTGGGCACGCGTGCTGTCCCGCCCCGAGCCCGATCTGGCACTCCTCGACGGCGGCAAGCGCGACTTCCCGTTCGACGAAGGCCTGCCCACGCCCCAATACGCGAACGGCGATCCGGGCCCGGTAGCCGGCGCGTCCGTGACCGCGGTCGCAGACCAACACACGTTCCTGCGCCTCGATCCCGGCAGTACGGTCAAGGTCGGCGAAGTCGTCCGGCTCGGGCTTTCGCATCCGTGTACTGCCATGGACAAGTGGTCATTGATTCCTGTGTTTGACGACTCTTCGAGCACTGACCCGATCGTCGTCGACCTGATCCGGACGTTCTTCTGATGACGACACTTCTACGCGGCGCCACCGTCGTCGACGGCACCGGCGCGCCCGGGTATCGCGCCGACGTCGTGCTCGCCGACGGCCGCATCGCCGAGATCGCACCGGAGAGCGCGGGCCGGCACGCCGCCGCGGACGGCGCGGCGCACTCAATCGACGCGGCAGGGCTCGTGCTCGCGCCGGGCTTCATCGACATGCACGCTCACTCCGATCTCGCGCTGCTCACCGACCCCGAGCACCTCGCCAAGGTCGGCCAGGGCGTGACGCTCGAAGTCCTCGGCCAGGACGGGCTGTCCTACGCGCCCGTCGACGACGAAACCCTCAGCCGGATCCGCCGCCAGATCACCGGCTGGAACGGAGATCCGGCCGGGTTCGACTGGAACTGGCGCAGCGTCGGCGAATACCTCGACCGACTCGACACCACCGGCATCGCCGCTAACGCGTGTTACCTGGTGCCGCACGGTTCCGTGCGTATGCTCGTGCTCGGATACGAAGACAGGGCGCCATCTGAGCACGAGCTCGAGAGCATGCGGACCCTGATACGGACCGGCATGGCCGAGGGCGCTGTCGGCATGTCCTGCGGCCTCGGCTACACGCCCGGGATGTACGCCGCCACGGAAGAACTCACCGATCTCAGCCGCGTCGTGGCCGACCTCGGCGGATTCCTCGCCCCGCACCACCGCTCGTACGGCGCGGGAGCCCTCGAAGCCTACGCGGAGATGATCGAGGTCTGTGAGACTGCCGGCTGCTCGTTGCACCTATCCCACGCCACCATGAACTTCGGCGTCAACAAGGGCCGCGCGGGCGAACTGCTCGCCCTGCTCGACGATGCGGCCGCGCGCGGCTGCGACATCACTCTGGACACCTACCCCTACCTGCCCGGCTCCACGACGCTTGCCGCGCTGCTGCCCGGCTGGACCTCGGCCGGCGGGCCCGACGGTGTCCTGCGTCTGCTTCAGGACGAGGAAGCGTGCCGGAAGATCCGGCGCGAGATGGAGATCGACGGATCCGACGGCTGCCACGGCGTTCCCGTCGACTGGGACACCATCCGCATCTCAGGGGTCGGAGATCTCGCACTCGCTGACCGAGTCGGGCGCACGATCGCGCAACTCGCCGCCGACCAATCCCGCGACGCCTTCGACGTCTACCGCGACCTGCTCCGCGCCGACCGGCTCGCCACCACGATCCTGCAGCTCGTGGGCCACGAGGAGAACGTCCAGGCGATCATGCGGCACCCGGCGCACACCGGCGGTAGCGACGGCCTGCTCGTCGGCGCCCGGCCGCACCCGCGCGCCTGGGGCACCTTCCCCCGCTTCCTCGGCCACTACGGCCGGGAACTCGGCGTCCTCGGGCTCGAGGAATGCGTCGCGCACCTGACCGGCAACGCCGCCCGGCGCCTACGGCTGCGTGATCGAGGCCTGATACGCGCCGGATACGCCGCCGACGTGGTCCTGTTCGACCCGGAGACCGTCCGCGACACGGCCACTTTCGACCAGCCCCGGCAGACGCCGACCGGCATCGAGCACGTCTTCGTCAACGGCGTATCCGTGATCGAAGACGGCCGCCGCACCAGCGCCGTCCCCGGGCGCGCCCTGCGCCGTACGAACAGAAGCGAGACGATATGAACCAGCAGCTCTCCGGCGCCCTGAACGTGATCGCGACCGACCGGGTCCTCGCCGTGGTGCGCGCCCCGAGCGTGCCGGACCCCGCAGGACTCTGCGACGCCCTCGCCGAGGGCGGCATCCGCGCGGTCGAGTTCACCTTCACCACCCCGGGCGTCGCCGACATCCTCGCCCGCGCCGCCGCCGCCCGCCGCCCCGGCACCCACCTCGGCGCCGGAACCGTGCTCACCGCCGGACAGGCCGAGGCGGCGATCGACGCCGGAGCCGAGTTCCTGGTGACCCCGGCGCTGCGGCCCGAGGTCGCCCGGGTGGCCGCCCGTGCGGACATTCCGGTGCTGATGGGTGCGCTCACCCCGACCGAGGTGCTGGGCGCCATGGATCTGGGCGCGGCCGCGGTGAAGATCTTTCCGGCCTCCTCGCACAGCCCGAAGTACATCAAGGATCTGCGAGGCCCGTTCCCGGACGTCCGGCTCGTGCCCTCCGGCGGCGTCAACCTCGGCAACGCCCGCGCGTTCCTCGACCACGGCGCCTTCGCCGTCTGCTGTGGCACCGATGTCGTCCCGCCCGACCTCGTCGCCGCGGGCGGCAACGAACTCGAGATCCGCGGCCGCGCCGCCGCCTTCGTGGCCGCGATCCGGTAACGTCGTGAGGGCTGGACTGCACGTCACTGTCCGGCCCGGCGATGCCGAGGGAGCGGCCCATGAGTCAGCTTTCGCAGACGGTCCGGTTCGCCACCGGCCTGTACCGGCAGCGGCTGGACATCGCCTACGCGGCGCACGTCCACCACGCGCCGCTCGCGCAGCTCGACACCCGCGCAGGGCACTCCGACCCGTACGCCGTGTACCGCCGCATGCGCGCGGACGGCCCGCTCGCCCCGACCCGCAAGGGCAACTGGGTGACGGTCAGCCACCGCATTTGCAGCGCGGTGCTGCGCGACCGGCGCTTCGGCGTGGTCCGCGATCCGTATCTGGACATGTCGTTCCTGGGCATGAACCCGCCGGACCACACCCGGCTGCGCCGGCTCGCCCAGCCCGCTTTCAGCCCGAAGACCCTCCCGGCCTACCAGACCCGGATCGAGCGGACCGTCGAGGGTCTGCTGGACCGCGCCGCGAGCGCGCCGGGCACCTTCGACCTCGTCTCCGGCTTCGCCGCGCCGCTGCCGATCACCGTCATCACCGACCTGCTCGGCATCCCCGACGCCGACAGCGGGCAGTTCGCCGCGTACGGCGCCGCCGTCGGCAGCGCGCTCGACGGCATCCGCTCCCTGCGACAGGCCCGGCGGGTGCAGGCCGCGGCGGAGAAGCTCGGCGTCGTCTTCGACCGGCTGATCGACCTGCGCCGCCGCGAACCCGGCGACGACCTGACCAGCCGCCTGGTCGCGGCCGAGGGCGGCCAGGTGCACGCCGACGAACTCAGGCCGCTGATCAACCTGCTGCTGATCGCCGGCTTCGAGACCACCGTCAACCTCATCGGCAGCTGCGTGCTGAACCTGCTGCGCCACCCGGACCAGTGGCAGGCGTTGTGCGCCGAGCCCGAACGCCTCGCACCCCAGGCCGTGGAAGAGACGCTGCGCTACGACCCGCCGGTCCAGGCCACCAGCCGGATCGCGCTCGAAGACCTCGAGCTCGAGGGCACGCCGGTGCATCTCGGCCAATCCGTCGTCACCATGATCGGCGCCGCGGGCCGCGACCCCGAGGTCTACGAGCGCCCTGAGGTGTTCGACATCGAACGCGTCCCCGAGGTCGACCACCTAGCCTTCTCCGGCGGCATCCACTATTGCGTGGGCCAGCCGCTCGCCCGGATGGAGGCCGTCATCGCGCTGCGCCTGCTCGCGACGCGCATGCCAAGCCTCCGCGTGGCCGGCCGGCCTCGGCTGCGCCCGGCCACGGCGATCCGGGGACCGCTCTACCTGCCGGTGCGGGTCGCGCCGGCCCAAGCGACGCTCACGGCGTGACGATGTTGAAGTCGGGATCGAAACCGTCCAGCAGCGCGCCGTAGGCAGTCAGCGCGGCCTCGTCGCCGGCCAACACGAGCTGCCCGGCCGCCGCGAGCTTCTCCGCCTCGGCCGGCTGGAGCAGCGCCGCGACCAGCGCCGGCCGCGCCCCGGTCACGGTCAGCTGCGCGTCCGGATCGGTGCCCCGACGCGCGTTGAGCACCCCTCGCCGCACCCACATCCGCCAGCGCTTGTCCCGGTCCTCCGCCGCGTCGGTGAAGACGAAGTCGATCCGCACCTCCGCCCGCGCCGCGCGCGGACCGTTCAGATGCACCGCCGCGAAGTCGAAGAGGATCTCCACCGGCATGGCCAGGATCGTGTCCGGGCTCGCGGTGGCGAACGGCAACGGCTCGAGCCCGCCGCGCAGCTCCTTCGCCGCGCTCAGGAAGATCCCGCGCCACTGCGGACCCTCGGCCTGATACCCCATCTGCTCGTACGCGTCGGCCTGCAGCAGCCGGGCGGGCTGGTTCTCCGGGTCGGCGAACACGAGCAGGTGCAGCAGCTGCGCGGCCCAGCGATAGTCGCCAGTCTCCAGCGCCCGCTCGCCCTCCGCCATGATCCGGTCCGCGCCGATCAGCGCCACGAAGCGCTCGGCCGTCGCCACCGGCGGATGCGGGTGCAGCGATACCGGATCGCCGTCCCACGTGCCGAGCTCCTTGGTGAACACGGCCCGCACATCGTGGTGCAGCGTGCCGTGATAGCCCCGGTTGTGCCAGGCCCGGCCGAGCTCCTCCGGCAGCTCGATCTCCTCGGCCGCCTCCAGCGGAGTAAAGCCCTGATTCGCCATCCGCAGTGCCTGGTCGTGGACGTACTTGTAGGCGTCCCGTTGAGAGGCGATCAGATCCACCACCGCCTCATTGCCCCAGACCGGCCAGGTGTGCGGCCCGTAGTGCACCCACGCCTCGTCACCCCAGAGCTCGAGCGTCTCGTCCAGGTAGCGGGCGAAGCTGCGCGCGTCCCGCGTGCGGGCGCCGCGCAGCGTCTGGATGTTGTGCAGCGTGTGGTTGGCGTTCTCCGCGCACGTCAGAGCTTTGAGCTCGGGCAGCCAGATGTGCATCTCCTCCGGCGCTTCGGTGTCCGGCGCGTAGAGGAACTCGAACTGCAGCCCGGCCAGCTTCCGCTTCGTCCCCGTCGCGGTGATCGAGTCGGTGGGGGAGATGTAGGACACGGTCACCCCGGGCACCGTGGCGACGCCGATCCCGCAGGTCAGATGACCGGCAGGGCCGATCTCGAGCAGGCTGCCGAAGGCGTAGGCGGCGCGGCGGGACATGGCGTTGCCCGCGATCACGTTCTCCCGGATGGCCAGCCGGTCGAAGGAGGCGAGCGTACCCGGCGCCAGGATCGGCACCTTCCCGCTCGCCACGTCCTCGAGTTCGACCACGCCCTTGACCCCGCCGTAGTGGTCGACGTGCGTGTGGGTGTAGACGACCGCGACGACCGGCTTGTCCGAGACGTGCTCGCGGATCATCGCCATACCCTGCGACGCCGCCTCGACCGAGGCCATGCAGTCGATCACCACCAGCCCGGTCTCGCCCTCGACCACGGTCAGGTTGGCGATGTCGTTGCCGCGCACCTGGTAGAGCCCGTCGACCACCCGGTAGAGCCCGCCCTTGCGCACGAGCTGCGACTGGCGCCACAGGCTCGGGTCGACCGATTCCGGGCACGGCGCGTCATCGGCGAGGAAGTCGAACACCGCTGGGTCGAAGATCACCTGGCCCGCGCGGTCGTAGAGCCTCTCCGCGAACGGCGCGATCAGGCCGCGGTCGGCGAGGGCGAAGTCGGTGCGGTCCGCGAGCTCGTACCGCTCGGCCGCGTCGCGGTTGACGATCGTCGTGGCCGGGCTCGGGGGCTTCGACTGGCAGGCGGCCATGACGTGGCACTTCCCTTCGAGGTCTGGTGCGGCCAGCCTTGGGCATTCGCTGACGTATGTGCAGCTTCCTTCCGCCGAACAGGTGACGGGACCGCCGAGGCCCGCGGCTGAGGCGGCGTCAGTCGCCAGTGCTGCTGCGGCGAGGTCGTCCCCCGGTCAAGGGTCTATACCACTCCGGCGGGTTTCTCGATACGCTGCTGTCCTATGCCGCTGCATCCGGAAGCCCCGGCCGCCCGGACCGACGACCTCGCCGACGGACTGCGGCGAGCGGGAGCCGGTGCGCCGGAAGCCGTCGGAGCCGTGCTGGAGCGGATGATCCCCGGACCCGCGCGCAACGACCTGCCCGTCCGCGTCTACGAACCCAGATCCGTCGAGCCGCCCGCCGCGACCGCCCTGGCCGAGCGCCGCCGCCCCGCCCTCGTCTACTTCTTCGGCGGCGGCTGGACCGCCGGCAACCTCGAGACCAGCGACGGCATCTGCCGCGCGCTGACCAACGCCGCGCACTGCGTCACCGTCTCGGTCCGCTACCGGCTCGCGCCCGAGTTCCCCTTCCCCGCCGCCGTCGAGGACTGCCATGCCGCCACCTGCTGGGTCGCCGAGCACGCCGCCGAACTCGGCGTCGATCCGGCCCGCATCGCGGTCGGCGGCGACGGCGCCGGCGGAAACCTCGCCGCCGCCGTCGCCCTGCTCGCCCGCGACACCGGACCGGCGCTGCGCCACCAACTGCTGGTGTGCCCCCACATCGACCCCGCCGCGGACACCGCCTCGCTGCGCGAACACGACGACCCGTCAGCGGTCAACCGCCGCCCGGTCGCCTGGCACTGGGAGCAGTACCTCGCCAAGCCCGAGGACGGCGAGAGCCCGCTCGCCTCACCTCTGCGCGCCGAGACCCTGGCCGGCCTGCCCGGCGCGACCGTCATCACCGCCGAATTCGACCCGCTGCGCGACGAAGGCGAGCAGTACGCGCTGATGCTGCTCGCCTCCGGCGTGCCCGTGGACGTGCACCGGTACAACGCGGTGCCCCACGGCTTCTTCGCCATGCCCGGCGTCTACCGCCTCGGCCGCGAAGCCCAGGCCTACGCCGCCGCCTGTCTCGCCGCGGCATTCGAGGCCGCGGACACCGCCGCGGCTAACCCTTCCGCTTGAGCGTGCGCTCGTAGTCCTGGAACCGCGCCTTGGCGATCACCGAGCGGTCGGTCGTCCGCAGCACGATGCCCTCGGCGCGCCCGAGCGCCGCCGCGTCGAGCCCGACAAGCGTGGCCGGCAGCGTCTCGCGCAGCCAGGCGTGCGTCTGGTCGAGCATCGTGGGCAGCGAGTCGGCCGGGATCCGGGCCAGCCGCGGGGTGAGTTCGATGCCGGCTTCCTCGGCCGCCGCGCGCAGCCCGTCCTCGTCCGCGAAGCCCTGCCCGCCGTTCTCCCGCCATGCGGAGATCCGCGCCCGATCCCAGGAGAGGATGTCAGGGTCCACATAGGCGAGGTCGAACATGCGGTAGCCCACCCGCCCCTGGCCGCTGTACTGCCGCGCCTGTCCGCCGATCCGCCCGCCGTAGGTCTCCAGGTAGAACACTGCGATCCGCCCGGTGTCCTCGATCTTGAGCCCGGCGGCCAACTCCCGCAGCGCCGCGACGATGCCCAGCGCCGGGTTGTGCACCCTATCACCGCGCGCGGTCAGCAGTTCCTCGCGCGAGCCGATGAACCAGTCCCCGTCGGGAAGGCAGACGATCCGGCTGTTCGTCCCGTCGACCTTCTCGGTCAACAGCACGTCTCCGGTGAAAGCGGTGGCCTGCTCGACCAGCGTGCCACGGTCCCCGAGGGCGTGGTACGTGGGGATCGACGGGTACTTAGTCGCCGAATTCAGGACATCGAGATCGTAGTCGAGCATGAAGGGGCCCCTTTCGCTGTCGGGAACGGCCACGGGTCCTGATACTGACGGATCGAACCGGGCGGCGTCGCGGGATTTTTCCGTGTAGCCTCAACACCGTGACGAAGAGAATCGAGACCCCCTCCGCCCGGTGAGCAGCGCCGACGAGCGCAATGCGCTCGACTTCGCGCCCGCACCGGATTCCCTGATCGCGCAAGCCCAACGGCTTCTGCGCGAGTATCCCGACGGCCCGCCGCGGCCGTCGTGGCACCCGTTTCCCGAACCTCCCGGCCCGGACGATCCCGAGTCCCTGCAGGACGACGGCTCGGGCAGGACCCTGATCCAGCAGGGGACGACGCGCCAGACCGTTCTGCGCGGGCTCGAGCTGCTCGAGGGCAAGGCCGTCCCGAGCGACGTGCCGATGCTCAAGCTCATCGGGCTGCTCGGCTTCGCCTCCGTGCAGGCCGCGGGGCTGCTGCGGACGATCCCCGGCGCTGCTCACGATCTGATCTGGCTCGCAGAGCACGCGCCCTTCGGCCGGAGCCGGATCGTGGAACATCTGCTTTCGAACACCGACGCGGTCGTGCGCGACTGGGTGCTCTCCACGCCGCACCACCTGATGCAGGGCGAGCTCGCGCGGAAGATCGCCGAGCGATGTCAGATCTCGCGCAAGCTCGCCGGGCTCGCGGTCGAGCCGCGACTGTGGGATCAGGCCGGGAATCTGTTGGTGGCCATGGCGAGCACGCGCACCTACCGGTGCGAGATCCGCCGTTACGAGCAGGCCACCGCGGACTACTGGCATTGGATCACGCTAGCGGCCCGGATGCCTGCGAGCCTGGACCGGGCGGCGTTGCTCACCATGGTCGGCCAGGATGTCACCACCGGGCCGGCCGCGCCGATCATCGAGGATGACGCGACGCGCATGCTCGCCGCCATCAACGCCGTGCAGTACGACCGGGAGGTCGCCCGTGCCGAGCAGGATCACGGCTGGGAGTGGCCGGCGCGAACGGCCGCACGCCTCATCCACGCACGCATCCGGGCCGAGCCGTCGCTCTTTGGGCAGTGGGACTGCCGTCTGTCCGGGTGCACGAGCTGGCCGAGCGACGTCGACTCCGTCCGCCTGAGTTTCATGTACCCGGCCGAGCGTCCCCCGTTCGAGGATCCGCGAGTGCGCTTCGGCTTCGTGATCGGCGTCGACGGCCGGGATCCGCAGGCCGTGGCGCAGGAGTTCGTCGCGTCCCTGGGATCGCAGGATCCCAAGTTGAGCGCGGAGATAATCGGTGGGCGCCGGGACGAAGCCGAACGGCTCGGCCTGCGCTATCGCAAGCCGAGCCGCTGGATGTACTAGCCGGGTCAGGGTGTCCGACGACTGTGTCAGTTCCCGAACTTCGCGGCCTCGGGTACGACCAGTTCGCCGAGCAGCTCGATCGGGCGGATCGAGACCATGTTCGGCACGATGCCGTGCACGTGGCTGATGCCGAGGTCGGCGAGCTCGCGCAGGCGGGTGAGCAGCTCGTCGACCTTCTCGCCTTCCGCGCCGGGGTCGAGCGGCATCATCACCGTCTTCTCGATCTCGTCGTAGTCGCGGCCGACGGTCGCGCAGTGCTCGCGCAGCACGTCGAGCTTGTGCGGCAGCTCAGGGCTGGGGAAGAGGTTGCAGGCCTGGGCGTACTGCGCCACCATCCGCAGCGTCTTCTTCTCGCCGCCGCCGCCGATCAGTATCGGCGGGTGCGGGCGGCTGAGCGGCTGCGGGGAGTTGAGCGTGCGGGTGAGCTGGTAGTGGGTGCCCTCGTACGGGCCCTCGTCGTCGCTCCACATCTGCAGGCAGATCTGCAGCGCCTCCTCCAGCCGCTCGAACCGCTCCTTCGTGCTGGGGAACGGCAGGCCGAGCCCGCGCGACTCGTGCTCGTTCCAGGCGGCGCCGATACCCAGCCAGGCGCGGCCCTCGGAGAGCACGTCGAGGGTGGTCACGGCCTTGGCCAGCAGGCCGGGCTCGCGGTAGACCACGGCGGTCACCCAGGCCAGCAGCTTGATCCGGCTGGTGCGTCCGGCCAGGAAGCCGAGGGCGGTGTAGGCCTCGAGCATCTCCTGCTCCGGTGGCCCCACCACGCCGATCTGCCAGACGTGGTCCATCACGCTGAGCATGGCCAGGCCGGCGTCCTCCGCGGCGACGGCTATCCGGCCGAGGTCCTTGGCCAGGTTTTCCGGGCCGTTCGGGTAAGTGAAGTCAGCGACGTGCAAGCCGAGTTCCACGGCATTTCCTTCCGTCGGTGTGTTCCGCGAGTAAGCCTAGGCCGTGTGCGCGATGGCATCGAGTTCGACGATCGCCCAGCCGTGCGGCTCGACCTGCCCGATCGGGCCGTCGTCGCGGCTGCCCGCGAGGCGCTTGGCGCTCTCGAGCCCGAACTCGTGCGGCGCGTCGGAGAGGTTCAGCAGCACGGCAAGGCGGCCGGTGCCTTCGGGATCGGCGACTTCGTACCCGAAGACGAGGTTCTCCAAGTGCAGTGTCCGCAGCTGGGCGCGCAGCAGCCACGGGTGACGGCGGCGCAGTCCGATCAGGTCCTGGTGCAGCCGGTAGATCGGCCAGCCCTGGGGTGCGAGGCCGCCCGGGCCCTGTTCCGGGAATGCCGGCCGGACCTCGGCATCGCCGTCTTCGCGCTCGTATTTGACGCCGCGGAAGGCCTGCTCGTCGCCGGCGTAGACGCTCGGCACACCGGCCACGGTGAACAGGATCACGAGCGCGTGCGGGAGGTGGCGTTCGTCTTCGATCCGGCTCGCGATCCTGGTGACGTCGTGGTTGCCGACGAAGGTCAGCGGGCGCATCGCCTCCGCGAACTCGTCGTGCCGGCTCAGGGCCCAGGACAGCTCGAAGAAGTTGCCGTCGGACAGGCTGCTCCAGATCGCCTTCCACAGTTCGTATTGCGTGGCCGAGTCGAGCCCGCCCTCGCGCACCGCCGCCACGTAATCGCCGTGGATGTACTCACCCATCAGCCACACGTCCGGATGCGCGGCCCGGACCCGGCCGGTCACCTCGTGCCAGAACGCGCGCGGCACGGCGTACGCCGCGTCCAGGCGCCACGCGTCGACGCCGCGGTCCAGCCAGTGCTTCATCACGGCACTGACGTACTCGCGAACCTCGGGCTCGTCGTGGTTGAGCTCGACCAGATGCCGGTGGCCTTCGAAGGAGGCGTAGTCGAAGCCGTCTTCGCCGGGCGCATCGAAGTCGATGCGGAACCAGGAGGCGTAGCGCGATTCGCGACCGTGCGCGAGGACGTCTTGGAATGGGCCGAAGCCGCGGCCGACGTGGTTGTACACGCCGTCGAGCAGCAGCCTGATGCCACGCTTCCGACAGCGCTCGACCAGGCGGTCGAAATCCTCGTCCGCGCCGAGCCGGGGGTCGATCCGATAGTGGTCGACGGTGTCGTATCCGTGCGACTCGCTGGCGAAGACCGGCCCGAGCGCGAGGCCGTTGCAGCCGAGCTCGACCAGGTAGTCGAGCCACGGCTCAAGCCGGTCGAGCCGGTGCGCGACGCCCGCATCCTCGTCGGCGTGGCCCGGCGCGCCGAGGAAGGTCAGGGGGTGGAGATGCCACCAGATCGCATGATCGGACCAGACGGTCATCGGAGCTAGTGCCTTCCCGAGGTCGAGATTCTTCCGGCGGGACTCGGAAACCCACGCTACATCACGCCGGCGCGCGATCAGGGCGAGTGCGTCCACACCGTGAGCAGGTATCCGCCGTACCAGGCCGAAAGCAGGGCGCAGGCCGCGACCACCGCCACCGAGACCGCCACGTTCCGGCGGGCGAGGAGCACCGCGGGCGGCAGCAGCACCGGGAAGTCCGGCATGAGGAAGCGCGATTCGGCATGGAAGTAGGCGGGCCCGATGAACAGGCCCAGCGCGATGGAGGCCCAGGCGAAGGCCGCCACCGGCAGCCCGCCGGGCACGCGCGAGCGCAGCAGCATCGCGGTGAGCACCGCTGCCAGCGCGACCGTCGCGAAAAGCACGTATACCGGGACGCGATTGCCGAGTTGCTGCGGCTGGGTCAGATCCGCGGTGATCTGATGCCAGACCCCGATCAGGCTCGGCTTGCTTCTCCAGCCCTGCGCCTCCATGAACGAGAACCCGTCCCAACGGCCGAGCGCCACCGCGACCCAGGCCAGGTAGCCGAGAGCGCCGACCGGGGCGAGCGCGGCGGCCAGCCACGGCTTCCACCCCGACTCGCGGCGCGCGACCGTCGCCAGAGCGCACACGCCGACTGCCGCCGCGGCCGCCACGCCGGTCGGGTGCGTCAGCCCGGCCAGCAGCGACGCGACCCCGGCCGCGAGCCAGCGCCGGCGGATGAGGAAGAGCACCGTGAACGCCGCCAGCGCTGTGTAGAGCGACTCGGTGTACGCCATGGACTCGACGACGGCCGTGGGGACGGCCGCCCACAGCGCGACCAGCAGCAGCCCGGTCCGCCTGTCGTAGAGCTCCTGGCCGACCGTGCGCAGCGCCACCGCCGCCGCGATCCCGGACAGCAGGCTGATCAGCAGAGCGGCCGGAGCCGCGCCGAGAACGAGGCCGAACGCGGCGATCAGCAGCGGGTAGAGCGGGAAGAACACGATGTTCGTGTTGATCAGGCCGCCGCCCGGCCGGTACGCCAGGGCCGTGTCGTAGCCGTGCCGGGCTACGTCCAGGTACCACTTGCCGTCCCATTTCGTCAGCAGCGACGGCAGCCGGCCGACGTGCCCGGCCATCGCGGCCAACACGATCAGGCCGACGGCTCGCACGGCGCAGTAGATCAGGACTTCCGGCGCGTGCTCCCTGGCCAGAGCACGGCTTCGCTTGACGGCTAACGCATCCACCGGCTGTTCCTACCGGGTCGCGGCACCCGGCCGGCGACGTCCCGGTGGACCGTCGGTCTCCGCCAGGTGTCTAATCGGCGGACTCGGCCGGCCCGGAGCCGCGTATATCGAATCGAGTCGGTACGGCGGCGGCGTCACGGACCGCACGTCGGGCCGCCTGGGACGACAGCGGGACGACAGCGGCACGGCTCGCGGCCACCCGACGGACATCTCGCGCACACCAACGGTTGGCAATCGACCGCTACCTTCCGCACGTGGCCAGGTACTTCCCACGACGCGTCCTCACCTGCGTTCTGCTCGTCGCCGCAGTCTTCGCGGCGCTGCAGGCGCTCGACTATCACAAGGACGTGCCGTCGAACGACACGTATCAGTATACGAAGCAGACGCTGCGGATCCTCGGCCACAGCCAGGCCCAAGCCGTGCACGAGGCGACCGTCATGTACTGCGAGGACGGCGGTCCGATCACGAGCAGCGCCACTGCCCCGCTGACCGCGGGCGAGTGCCTGCGCATGTACCGCGACGGCCTGACCCCCGACAAGCCGCGCTACCTGGCGATCTTCACCTCCCGCCCCGGCTACCCGCTGCTCGCCGCGCCGCTCGCGGCCGCGTTCGGGCTGCGCTTCGCCCTGTGGGCGGCGGCGCTGCTGTGCACCCTGCTCGCGTCCGTGGTGGTGCTCGCCCTGTTGCGCGCGGCCGGCTGCGGGTGGCGGGCGGCCGCCGCCGGGCAAGCGCTCTTCCTCCTTGCGCCCACGGGCTATTGGGGAAGCCGGATGCTGTCGGACGGGCCCTCGCTCGCCACCGTCCTGCTCACGCTGCTCGGCGCAGTGTGGATGGCCAAGGGCCGCATCCGCGCCGGCGGGATCGTGTTCGCGGCCGGACTCTTCACCGGATTCGTGGTGCGCTATTCGAGCGAGCAGTTCGCGGTCCTGCTGATCGCACTCGGTGCGGTGCTGTGCCTGTGGCGGGTGCGCGACGGGCGGACGGGGGGAGTGAAGGCGCTCGCGATCGCGGCGGGCGCCGGATTCGTCGTCTCCGAAGCCGCGAGTGCCCTGCTCGGCTGGCCCGGGCTCAGCGCGTCTCTGCAGGACACCTTCACCAGGCATTTCGAGCGCCCGGACGTGAGCGACCCGCTTTTCCGGCTGCTCAAGTCCGACCTGCACTTCTGGTTCTACTTCCCGGTCTACGCCTCGACCGACCTGCTCACCGCGGCCGTCCTGGTCGTGCTGGCGGTCCTGCTGGTGCGGCGGCACACGGTCTACGGCGTGCTCGTGATCGCGACGGCGGCCACCGGCCTCGGCGCGGTGCTCGTGCACCCGGTGGCCTCCCAGGCGGACCGGCTGATGGCGCCGGTGTGGCTGGTGCTCGCGCTCGGCCTGCCGCCGCTGGTCGACCGGTTCCTGCGGCACCGGCCGGAGCGGCTCCGGGAACCGCAGGCTTCCGCTTCACCCGTACCGCTGAACGCTGGAACCATGGGAGAGAAAGCACTCTGATGGACGTGCTCATGCTGGTCGTCTCGAACGTGGCGCACGACGCCAGAGTGCTGCGGGAGGCGAGCGCGCTGGCCGACCACGGCCATGCGGTGCACATCGTCGGCCGCGACGTGCCGGAGGGCTGGCAGCCGCCGGACGGGGTGACGCTCGCCTCGGTCTCCGGCGGCTCCGGGCTCAAGCCCGGCGGCTCCGCGAGCCCGCGGCGGCGACGCGGGCCGGTCGGGGTGACCCGCGCGGCGGCCCGCTGGATCCTGCTTCCGCAGCACCGGCAACGGGTCTGGCGCGCCTGGTGCGAGCAGGCGCGGACCGCGGTCGGCGAGCGCCGTTTCGACGTCGTGCACGCCCATGATTTCAATGTGCTGCTTCTCGCGGCCGAGCTGGCCGACCGGTCCGGGGCGAAGCTGGTGTACGACTCGCACGAATGGTGGTCCGGCCGGGAGCGGCACGGCCGTCCCACCCCGTTCGAACGCCGCCGCGAGCTGAGTGACGAGCGCCGGATCGTGGCCCGCGCGGACGCCGTGCTGACCGTCAGCGACGGCATCGCCGCGCGGCTCGGCCGCTGGCGGGCCACCCCGGTCGCGGTCATACGCAACACCTTCCCGCTGATCAGCGCCCCGGACGAGGTGGCGCAGCTGCCCGAGCGGCCGCGCGGCGTGGTCTACGCCGGGCGCATCGGCGCGGCCCGCGACATCGAGACGCTGCTCGACGCCGCCTCCGGCCTGGGCCTCGAGACCCTGCTGATGGGCAACGCGGACCGGGAGTACCTGCCGAAGCTGCGCGGCTACACGGCGAACGTCCGGATCGAGCCCGCGCGGCCGGTCGACGAGGTCGACACGGTGCTGCGACGCGTCGGGATCTCGATGGTGACGCTGACCGACACCTGCGAGAACCACCGGTTGGCCCTGCCGAACAAGGTCTTCCACGCCGTGCGGGCCGGCGTCCCGGTCGTCGCCGCCGACCTGCCGGAGCTGCGCCGCCTCGTCACCGCGTACGGCATCGGCGCGCTCTACCGGCCCGGCGACGCGGCATCGCTGCGGGCGGCGCTGGAGGCGGTCACGGCCGACTACCCCGGTCTGTGCGACCGGGCGCGGCGGGCGCGGGCCGAGCTCAACTGGGATCAGGACGCGGGGGAACTCGTGAAGGTGTACGAGGCTCTGGCGGCCGAACGATGACCGTCCCGCCGCAGCGCGCCGCCGAGCCGCGTCGCCCGCGGGTGGCCATGCTCGTGGCCAACGGCGTCAAGGGTGACTCGCGGGTGCAGAAGATCGCCTGGTCGATGGCCGCCGCGGGCTGGGACGTGACCCTGGTCGGCCGGGCCCCGGGCGCCGAACCCGAGCGCTACCGCCTCGGCGCGGCCGAAGTGCTGCTCGTCCCCGTGCCGAAGACCGTATCAGCCTACGAAGGTGTCCGGCTGCGCGGCGGGAGCCGGGCGGCCGCGCTGCGTCCGGCGTACCGCGCGGCGCGGGCGGAACTGGCCGGGCGCGACGCCGAGGCCGGACGGCGGAAGCGCTCCCAGGGCGCGGCGGCCGCGCGCGCGTTTCTCGCCGAGCGCCCCGGCCTCGACGCGCTGCTGGCGCGGTCCGGCCGCGGACCGCTCGGCGGCGGCGCGCACAAGGCGGTGGGCACGGTGCTCGGCGGGGTCGATCGCTACGGCGGCTGGCGCTGGTTCAACCCCTGGTTCGCAGACCTCGAACTCGCGCTCGGGCCGGTCGTGCGCGAGCTGGACCCGGACCTGATCCACGCACACGACTTCCACATGGTCGGCATCGGCGCGCGCCTCGCCGCGACGCTGAGCACGCCGGCGCGCCCGATCCGGTGGGTGTACGACGCGCACGAGTACCTGCGCGGCATCGAGGTGCCGAGCCGCTCCGACGTGCGGCTGCGGATGCGCCGGCGGATGCTCGTCGGGGTGGAGAGCGAGTACATCGGCCGCGCCGACGCGGTGGTGACGGTCTCGGAGGGCATCGCCCGACGGCTGGCCGAGGACCACGGGCTGGACCACCGGCCCGGCGTGATCCTGAACGCGCCGGTGATCGGCTCGGGCGCCGCCGTGGGCAGCGGCGCGGCCGCCGCCGCCCCGGCCGACGGCACGGATAACAGGCCCGAGCACGCCGGAGGCGAAGCCGACCCCGGCGCGTCCGCGGCCCGTTCCCTCCGCGCGGACTGCGGCATCGGCGGCGGCGTCCCGCTGCTGCTCTACAGCGGCGGCATGTCTCCTCGGCGCGGCGTCGCCACGGCGATCGAGGCGCTGGTCCGGCTGCCCGAGGCGCACCTGGCCCTGATCGCGCGTACCGACGACCCTGATATTCCTGCACTGATCCAGCTCGCCGATCGGCTCGACGTCTCCGCGCGCCTGCATGTCGTGCCTTACGTCCCGGTCGACCAGGTCGTGCCTTATATCAGTTCTGCGACGCTCGGCCTGATCCCCATCCTGCATCTGCCGAACCACGAACTCTCGCTCATCACCAAGTACTTCGAGTACTTACACGCCTGTCTGCCGATCGTCACCAGCGACGTGCGCGAGATGGCAGCGCAGACGCGCCGCCTCGGCGTCGGCGAGGTCTTCACCGCGGGCGACGACGCGGACCTGGCCGCCGCCGTGACGCGTGTGCTGGAGGACCCCGCCCGCTACCGCGCCGTCTACGCCGGCCCGACCGACCCCCGCCCCGCTTCCAGTTGGGCCGGGCAGGCCGCCCGCCTCGACACGCTCTACCGCTCGCTGCTCGGCGTCGAGCCTGGCCCGGCGCGCGATCCGGGCGCGCTCGAGCTTCGGCCGATGGGTGAGGGCACCGGGGTCCGCGCTGCCTTCTAGCCTGCCTTCTAGCCGTTGGGCAGGATCACCGCGCGCCCGTTGATCTTCCCGGCGTGCAGGCGGCGGTACGCCTCCGGTGTCTCGTCGATGCCGAAGAGTTCGACGTGCACGTCGACGGCCCCGTTGCGGGCGAGTTCGAACACTTCGATCAGCTCGGCCCGGCTGCCCCAGTACGGCGCGCGGACCGCGCAGTCGTACGGGGTGGCGCCGAAGCCCACGGTCGCCGCGCCGCCGCCGATGCCGACGATCACCACGTCCGACTCCATCCCCGCGCACGCCGTCGCGGTGGCGACGGTCGGGGCTGCGCCGACGAAGTCGAACACTGCGTTCGCGCCGCGTCCGCCGGTCATCGCCTTCACCTCCTGTGCCGCACGCGAATCCGAGAGCAGCGTCTCGTGTGCGCCGACCTCGGCGGCGAGCTTCAGCTTCTCCCCGTTGACATCCAGCGCCACCACGCGTGCCGGGGTCAGTGCCCGCAGCAGCTGGATCGCGACGTGGCCGAGACCGCCGGCGCCGATCACGACGGCCGTGCTGCCGGGCAGCAGACGCGGCAGCGCGCTCTTGATCGCGTGGTACGGCGTCAGGCCGGCGTCGGTGAGCGGCACCGTGGTCACCGGGTCGAGGTCGCCCAGCGGCAACAGGTGCCGTTTGTCGTCCACCACCATGTACTCGGCGATCGCGCCGGGCGCGCCGAGCCCGGGCGGGAAGATGCCGAGCTTCTGCGCCTCCAGGCAGTAGTTCTCCTTGCCCTGCGCGCAGTTCAGGCACAGCCCGCAACCCCACGGCCCGTACACCGCCACCGACTCGCCGATCTCGAGCCCGGACACGCCGGCGCCGAGCGCCGCCACCGTTCCCGCGCCCTCGTGCCCGAGCGTGCGCGGCAGCGGGAAGTAGAGCTGCTCAGCCGGCCACGACATCACGGCGACGTCGGAGTGGCACACACCGGCCGCGCTGACCTTCAGAAGAATCTGCCCGGGGCCCGGCTCGGGCTCCGGCACGTCGACGACTTCGGGCTCGGCTCCGACGGCGCGGTACTGGACGGCTTTCATGCCCCCAACCCTCACCGTCCGCGTGCCGCGGAGGCCAGGCGGGCTGCGCCGTGCGGGGGTGCGGGCCCGGCAACCGTCAGCGCACGCGTCCGGCCAGTTCGGAGATCACCCGTTCGGCCGTGCGGCCGTCGCCGAACGGAGTGCCGACCGGCACGGCGGGGGCGGGCCGGGTGGCCAGCGCGGCGAAGTCGGCGGCGGCCGGCTCGGTCAGCACGTTCCAGCCGTCGACCAAGGTCTCCGGCCACTCCGTCTCGGTGCGCACGGTGGTGCACGGCCGGCTGAGCAGGTACGCCTCCTTCTGCAGTCCGCCCGAGTCGGTCACCACTCCGGCCGCGCCGTCGAGCGCGGCGATCATCTGCGCGTACGGCAGCGGCGTGCTCGGCCGCAGCGCGCCGCGGACCAGGTCGATGCCGTGCTCCTCGGCCTTGGCGCGCAGCCGCGGATGGGCCAGCAGCACGACCGGCATCGGCAGGTCGGCGAGCGCGTCGACGATCGCGGACAGGCGCTCGGGGTCGTCGGTGTTCTCCGCCCGGTGGATCGTGGCCAGCAGATACGGGCCCGGCACCTCGATCCCGGCGAAGGCCGCGCCGCCGCCCGCCGCCCGCCCGGTCTCGCGCGCCCGCAGGCACGCGTCCGCCATCACATCGCCCACCAGCACCGTCCGCCCGCCCAGGCCCTCGTGCTCGAGGTGGGCCACCGCCTGCGGGGTCGGGGCCAGCAGCAGGTCGGAGGCGTGGTCGGTCAGCACCCGGTTGTGCTCCTCCGGCATCCGCCGGTTGAACGAGCGCAGCCCCGCCTCCAGGTGCGCGACCGGCAGATGCAGCTTCACCGCGCACAGCGCGCCGGCGATGGTCGAGTTGGTGTCGCCGTAGACCAGCACCCAGTCCGGCCGGTAGCGCTCCAGCACCGGCTCCAGGCCCGCGAGCATCGCGGCGGTCTGCACGCCGTGCCCGCCCGAGCCCACCGCCAGGTGCTCGTCCGGCTCGGGGATGCCGAGCCCGGAGAAGAACACCTCGGACAGGTCCCGGTCGTAGTGCTGCCCGGTGTGCACGATGACGTGCTCGTGGCCGGCGGCCGCCACGGCCCCGGCGATCGGGGCGAGTTTCACGAACTGGGGTCGCGCTCCGACGACGCTGACTATCCTCACCCGCGCGATCTTAGGAGCCCGCTCCGCCCGAAACGGCCCGTCTCCGCGCACCCCGACGACAATTCACCGAGCCTTCACCCGGCGAGGGGAAAGCGTGCCGAATCGTCGGCGAGATGACACGAACCCACGAGATCGACGACACCTGCCGTTCGCACGGCACTTGTTTGGTGGACCCGTTGAACGCCCGAGCACGCCGCCACGACAGCCAGGGACAATGAAAGACCGTACATCCAACTCCCGACCGCCCCGGATTCTGTACCTGGCTTTTTTCTTCCCGCCGAGCCGGTCCAGCGGGGTTTACCGGGCACGCGCCACCGCGGAGCAGTTCGCCGCGGCGGGCTGGGATGTCACCGTGCACACCGCCCCGCGCGAGTTCTACACCAAGTACATCGGCAGCGTCGACGAATCGCTGGAAGCCGGGCTGGACCCGCGTATCGAGGTATCCCGGCCGGGCATGGGCTATTTCCGCTGGCGTGAAGTCCGGGAGTACGGGCGGTTTCGCGCGAACATGCCGGTGCTGGCGAATGTCGGCTACAACTACCTGCAACGTCATTTCTTCCCGGAGCACTACGCCTCCTGGATTCCGCACGTGGTCGCCCGCGCCCTGCGGCAGCACGCGCGCAAGCGGTTCGACCTGATCCTGGCCACCGGCAACCCCTTCGCCTCCTTCGCCGCGGCCTCCTGGCTGCATCGGCTGACCGGTGTGCCGTACGCGCTGGACTATCGCGACTCCTGGACGCTCGACCTGTTCTCCGAGCAGGACAAGTACCCGGCCGGGCACCCGGCCTGGGCCTGGGAACGGCGCGCCATCGAGGGCGCCGCCGTCACCGCGTTCGTCAACGAGGGGCTGCGCGCCTGGCACGCCGAGCGCTACCCGGCCGCCGCGGACCGCATGATGGTGGTGCCCAACGGCTGGGAGCCGGAGATCCTCGGCCGGGCGAAGTACCCCGGCCCGGCGGTGGGACGTCCGCTGCGCTTCGGCTACATCGGCACCCTGACCGAGTCGCAGCCGCTCTCCACCCTGTTCGACGGCTGGCGCGCGGCCAAGGCCCATCCGGAGCTCGCCGACGCGACCCTCGACCTGTACGGCCACCTCGGCTTCTACAAGGAGACGGCCCACAAGATGGTCGCCCGGATCCCGGCCGACGCCGGCCTCGGGGTCAGCCACCGCGGGCCGCTCTCGAAGACCGAGGTCGGCCAGACGTATCAGAGCCTGGACGTGCTCGTCTTCCTCGCCGCCGGGGCCAAGTACGTCACCTCCGGCAAGATCTTCGAATACATGGCCACCGGCAAGCCGATCGTCTCCGTGCACGCCCCGGGGATCGCGGCCACGGACGTGCTCGAGGGCGACCCGCTCTGGTACGGCATCGACCGGCTCGACCCGCAGAGCGTGGCCAACGCGATGGTCGCCGCGGCCAAGACCGCCCGGGACCTGACCGAGCCCGAGTTCGACGCGGCCCTCGACCACGCCGAGCGTTACACCCGCGCCAACACCCTCGGGCCGTTCGAGCAGCGGCTGCGCGAAGTCGTCGAGCAGAGGTCGGGCCGATGACCGGGACCACGCTCGCCGTGACGACGCCGTGGCACCCGACCGTGCAGCGTCCGTTCGCCGGATCGTTCGTGCAGGTCAGCACCGCCGCGGTGACCGGCCTCTTCGACCGGGTCGACCTCTACGACACCGAGGACTGGACCGGCCCCGCGGACCCGGTCGCGGCCCGCGCCGTGCGCAAGGCCTACGCGGCGCTGACCACCGGCCCGGCCAAGCGGGTGGAGCACCGCTCCCGGCTGAGCGACGCAGGGTACTGGGTCACCGACATCCCGGTGCCGGTCACCCCGCGCCGCGACTACGCCGACTGGGCCCACTCGCACGAGTCCGCGCTGCGGGCCGTGCTGCCCGACGGATTCTCGGCCGACGTCGTGCACGGGCACGTGGGCATCTACGGGGGCTGGCTCGCCCTGCGCTTCGCCCGCCCGGACGCGCGCATCGTGGTCACCGAGCACGCCTCCTTCCTCGGCAAGATCCTGCGCCAGCCGCGCTCGCGCGCCCTGTACGCGCAGGTGATCGAGCGCGCGGACGCCTTCCTGGCCGTCAGCCGGGTGCTGCGCGACCAGCTCGCGGCCGAGTTCCCGGCGCACACGGCCAAGCTGCACGTCGTGCCCAACGCGGTGGACATCGCCGCGATGCCGGTGCGCCCCGAGCCGGTCAAGGCTCTGCATCGCTGGCTGTACGTGGGCAACATGGCCGCGACCAAGGGCGTGCCGGAACTGGTCGAGGCCTTCGCGATCGCGGCCGAGGACGAGCCGGAGCTGCGCCTGACGCTGCTCGGCTCCGGAGTCCTGATCGAGCCGATGCGCGCCCGGGTGAAGGAACTCGGGCTCGCGGACCGCGTGGCCTTCCACGACGCGGTGCCGCCGCAGCGCGTGTTCGAGTTCATGCACGCGCACGATCTGCTGGTGCACGCGAGCAAGTCGGAGACCTTCGGCATGACCACGGTCGAGGCCGTCGGCACCGGCATGCCGGTGCTGGTGACCGCCTGCGGCGGCCCGCAGGAGACCCTCGCCGGGCTCGACGGGGTGGCCGGGCTGCTCATCGACGTCAGCGACGACCCGCGCGTCATCGTCGACGGATACCGCCGGCTGGCCGGGCAGGCCGATCGGCTCGACCCGCACCGCGCCCGCGCCGAACTGCTCGCGCGCTACGGCTCCGCCGCGGTGGCCGGCCGGCTGGCCGAGATCTACGGGGTCGCAGCGCCGGCGGCCGCCGGCGCGGGAGCCACTGAGTACGGACCGGCGAGGGAGCACGAATGAGCACAGTGCCTGCGGACACGCACCGACCACGGGTGTTGTTCTTGGCGATCGGCACCACCCGGGCCAGGTCGGTGTGCGACACCAGCGCCTACCTGCTCGCGCGAGGCGTGCCGGTCGGCCTGGTCACCGTGGAGGCCGCGGTCTGGCAGGAGGCCGGCCTCGACCCGCGGGTGCGGATCTACCCGCTGGGCGAGGGCGAGGCGCGCCACCCGCTCGCCCGCCTCGGCCGCGCCCTGCGCCGCGTCCACAAGGCGCTGGACACCAAGATCTACAGCAGGTTCTACCGGCTGCTGCGCCCCTACGTGATGTGGCGCGTGGCCCGGCGCTCGGTGCTGCGCCGGATCGAGTGGTCCGGCGTCGAGCAGCTCGTGCTCGGCGACTCGCACGCCATCCCGATGGGCTGGCACCTGGCCCGGCGCCACCCGCGGCTGCCCGTCGGCTTCGAGCTCGACCGCGCCCCGTTCGCCGAGGCCGAGCCCCGGCCCGAGCCGCCCGCCGTCTCCGTCCCCGCGCCCCGCGCTGACCTCACCCCCCTAACCGAACCGGCCGGAATCGACACCGATGCCTGAGACCATCTCCCCGCCGCGGGCCGCCGCCGTGCCCCCGACCGAACACCACGTGTTCCGGTCCCGCCGCTCCGGCGTGCCCCGGCTCCGCACCTACTTCCCCGAGCTGTGGGCGCGCCGCGAGTTCGTCTACGAACTCGCCCGCTGCACCCTGCGCGGGCAGAACTACACGAACGTGTTCGGCCAGCTCTGGCTGGTGCTCAACCCGCTGCTGATGGGCCTGGTCTACTTCGTCCTGGCCGACATCCTGAGCAACGGCCAGCACCCCCCGAACTACTTCTCCATGCTGCTGGCGGGCCTGTTCGTCTACACCTTCTTCGCCAGCATGCTCAGCCAGTCGGCCGGCTCGATCATCGGCAGCAGCAGGCTGATCCTCAACAGCCGGCTGCCGCGGATGGTGCTGCCGATCACCCAGATGGTGATCGCCTTCATGCGCTTCCTGCCGTGCATGCTGGTCTTCCTGGTCGTCCACCAGCTCCAGCACCTGCACTGGGGGGTGGCCGCGCTCTACGCGATCCCCGCGTTCCTCGAGGTCCTGGTGTTCGGCGCCGGCCTCGGTCTGATCTGCGCCACCCTGCAGGTCTACTTCCGTGACTTCTCCAACTTCCTGCCCTACGTCACCCGGATCTGGATGTTCATGTCCCCGGTGCTGTGGGAGCTGCAGACCCAGCTGGACAAGCACGACCTCAAGGCCCATGTCATCGCGGTCAACCCGCTCGCGCCGATGATCGGCTCCTGGGGCGACGCCCTGGTCTACAACCTCAGGCCGGAGACCTCCTGGCTGCTCGAAGGCGCCGGCTGGGCCGTCGCCGCACTCGTCGTCGGCACGCTCGTCTTCATCAGAAGGGAACGTGAGTTCTCTGTCCGCCTCTGACCTCACCACCGCGCCCGCCGCCACCACCCGCCCCGCCGCGGGCCCCGCGGACGCCGAGCTCGACGACGACTACCGGCTCGCCATCCGGATCAAGGACGTCAAGGTCGACTACCGCACCATCGTGAACCCGCGGGCCAACACATTGCGGCACACGGTGACCAACTTCGGCAAGAAGAGCAAGGACCGCCGGGTCCGGATGGTGCACGCCGTACGCGGGGTCACCCTCGACATCGAGCACGGCAAGGTGCTCGGCGTCATCGGCGCGAACGGCGCCGGCAAGTCCACGCTCATGCGCGCCATCGCCGGCATCCTGCCGCCGAGCTCGGGCGAGATCGTGGTCAACGGGCGCATCAGCACCCTGCTGGCGCTCGGCGTCGGCTTCAACGGTCAGCTCTCCGGCCGGGACAACGTCGTGCTCGGCTCGCTCGCGGCCGGCCTGAGCCGGCGCCAGGTGGACGAGCGGTTCCAGCAGATCACCGAGTGGGCCGAGCTCGAGGGCGCGATCGACCTGCCGATGAAGGCGTACTCCTCCGGCCAGTACGGCCGGCTCGCCTTCGCCGTCTCCACCCACCTGGAGCCGGACGTGCTGCTGGTCGACGAGGCGCTGTCCACCGGCGACGCGCACTTCCGGCGCAAGTCCTACGACAAGATGCAGGAGCTCGTCGGCCAGGCCCGCACCATCATCATCGTCAGCCACGGCCTCGCCGCCATCAAGGAGATGTGCGACGACTGCGTCTGGATGCACCAGGGCGAGATCGTGCGGCAGGGCAGCCCGGACGAGGTCACCGAGGAGTACCTCGAGTTCCAGGGAGTGCCGCGGCCGAAGAAGTCCGAGAACGCCTCGGACGAGACCGCCGACGACGAGATCGATCCGCTCGACGACGCCATGTCGATGGAGGACATCTGAGATGCGCCCTGACGCGGACGTGACCATCCTCAGCTCCGGCCACGACGTGGCCGACGCCCGGCTGCACCGGCATTGCGCCGCCCTGCGCCGGGCCGGGCTGAGCGTCGAGGTGATCGCCCGCGGCCGGGCCGAGGACGCCCCGGCCGGCTCCGCGTTCCGGCCGGCCGCCTCGCGCGGCATAGCCGGGCGCGGCGTGCAGGCGCTGCTGCTGCCCGGCCGGGCCCACGGCCGGGTCGTGGTGACCCTCGATCCCGACCTGATCCCCGCCGCCCGGCTGCACCGCGTCTTCTCGCGCCGCCGCCTGGCCGTGGACATGCACGAGGACTACCTCGCCCTGCTCGACGACCGGGCCTGGGCGAAGGGCGCGCGCGGCACGGTGGCCCGGATCTGGGCCCGCACCGCCGTCTCGCTCAGCCGCGGCGCCGACCTGACCGTGGTGGCCGACCAGCACGTGCCGCCGAACAGGGCGGAGCGGCGGCTGGTCGTGCGCAACCTGCCGGATCTCAGTCTCCTGCCGAAGCGCGGCGGCCTGGACGAGCGTCCCCGGGCGCTGTACGTGGGCGACGTGCGCGAGAGCCGCGGCCTGTTCGACATGCTGCGCGCGCTCGAACTCGCCCCGGACTGGGAGCTGGACGTGGTCGGCCCGGTGGCCGCCCGGGACCGGGACCGGCTGGCCGAGTGGGAGTCCGCCTCGGCGGCGGCCGGCCGGGTGCGGCTGCACGGCCGGATGCCTCCGGAGGCGGCCTGGCGGCTGGCCCGCGGCGCCTGGGTCGGGATGTCGCTGCTGCACAGCACGCCCGCGTTCGAAAGCGCCATCCCGTCGAAGATCTACGAGTACCTGGCCTGCGGCATGCCGGTGCTCACCAGCCCGATACGCCGCGCCGCCGAACTGGTCGAGAAGGCCGGCGCGGGCGCGGTGGCGATCAGTGCCGAGGAGGCCGGCGCGACGCTGCAAGCCTGGTCCGGCGAGGGCCGGGCCGAGTTCGACCTCTTGCGCGAGGCCGCGCGCAGCTGGGCCGAGCACGACCTGGACGCGGTCAACCCGCACGACCGGTTCGCCGCCGCCGTCGCCGAGCTGGTCGCCCAGACCCGCGGCAGCGCCGCGTCCTCCACGGCCGTGGCGGGTGTCCGGTGAACCCCGCGGTGCGCGTCGCCCCCAGCGCCGACGTCGACGAGCGCGCCGAGATCGGCGACGGCAGCTCGGTCTGGCATCTGGCCCAGGTGCGCGAGGAGGCCGTGCTCGGCCGCGACTGCGTCATCGGCCGCGGCGCCTACATCGGCAGCGGCGTGCGCCTCGGCGACAATGTCAAGGTTCAGAACTACGCCCTCGTATACGAGCCCGCCGTGGTCGGCGACGGCGCCTTCATCGGCCCCGCCGCCGTGTTCACCAACGACCACCGGCCGCGCTCGGTCGACCCGGACGGCAAGCAGAAGCGCACCTGCGACTGGCACGCGGTCGGCGTGACCGTCGGCGAGGGCGCCTCCATCGGCGCCCGCGCCGTGTGCGTCGCCCCGGTCACCATCGGCCGCTGGGCCATGGTCGGCGCCGGCGCCGTGGTCACCGCGGACGTGCCGGACTTCGCCCTCGTCCTGGGCGTTCCGGCGCGTTGGGCCGGCTGGGTCGGCCGCTCCGGCGAACGGCTCGAGCCGGCCGGCGACGGCGCCTGGCGTTGCCCGGCCACCGGCGAGCTCTACCAGGAAAGCGACGGGACCATCGTGGAGAAGCTTCGTGAGCTTGCGAGCGAACCGAAGAGCGCAGCGCCGGCGAACGAGCCTACCGAGCTCCAGCGAGGCGGCGACGTGAGCACTGATCAGACCCCTGCTTTCATCCCGGCCGCGCGGCCGGTCATCGGCGAGGAGGAGATCGAGGCGGCGGTGCGGGTGCTGCGCTCGGGCCGGGTGGTGCAGGGCCCTGAGGTAGCCGCGTTCGAGGACGAATTCTCCCGGCTCGTCGACGGCCGGCACTGCGTCGCCGTCAACGCCGGGACCTCCGGCCTGCACCTGTCCCTGATAGCGCTCGGGATCGGCGCCGGCGACGAGGTCATCGTGCCCTCGTTCACCTTCGCCGCCACCGCCAACGCCGTCGCCCTGGTCGGCGCCAAGCCGGTGTTCGCGGACATCGACCCGGACACCTTCTGCCTCGACCCGGACTCGGCCGCCGCCGCGGTCACCGCGCGCACCGCCGCGATCGTGCCGGTCGACCTCTACGGCCACCCGGCCGACAAGCACCGCCTCGGCGAGCTGGCCGAGCGCCACGGCCTCGCCGTGGTCGAGGACG
The DNA here is from genome assembly GCF_000504285.1 of Actinospica robiniae DSM 44927. Lineage (NCBI taxonomy): Bacteria > Bacillati > Actinomycetota > Actinomycetes > Catenulisporales > Actinospicaceae > Actinospica > Actinospica robiniae. Next base: position 8,930,299 of record NZ_KI632511.1, read on the forward strand.
CGGCCCAGGCGCACGGCGCCGCCCTCGACGGCCGCCCGGTCGGCACCTTCGGCCGGGCCGCCTGCTTCAGCTTCTACCCGACCAAGAACATGCACGCGCTCGAGGGCGGCATGGTCGTCACCCCCGACGCCGAGGTCGCCCGCACCCTGCGCCTGCTGCGCAACCAGGGCATGGAGCGCATCTACGCCAACGAGCTGGTCGGCTTCAACCTGCGGATGACCGACGTGTCCGCCGCCATCGGCCGCGAGCAGCTGCGCAAGCTGCCCGGCTGGAACGAGCAGCGCCGGGCCAACGCGGCCAAGCTCACCGCAGGCCTCGACGGCATCCCCGGCGTGCTCACCCCGGCGCCCGCCGCCGGCGCCACCCACGTCTACCACCAGTACACGCTGCGCGTCCCGGCCGAGCGCCGGGCCGCGCTGCAGCAACACCTGACCGAGCAGGGCGTGGGCAGCGGGCTGTACTACCCGACGCCGGTCCACCGCCTCCCGCCCTTCGCCGCGGCCGCGGTCGGCGCCGACCTCCCGGCCACCGAGGACGCGGCCGCGCGGGTGCTGTCGCTGCCGGTCCACCCCTCGCTCGCCGACGCCGACCTCGACCGGATCGTCGCCGCGCTGCGTTCGTTCGACTTCGGAGACGTTCAGAGATGACCACCAAGCCCCGTCTGCGCGCCGGCCTAGTCGGCCTCGGCGCGATGGGCCGCCACCACGCCCGGGTGCTGCGCGCCCTCGACGGAGTCGACCTGGTCGTCGCCGCCGACCCCGGCGGCGACCCGCACAACGCCCTCGGCGGCATCCCGCTGGTCGGGACCGTCGAGCAACTGCTCGAGTTCCAGCCGGACTACGTCGTCGTGGCCTGCCCCACCGCCCTGCACGAGCAGGTCGGGCTGAAGCTGGCCGAGGCCGGCGTCCCGGCGTTGATCGAGAAGCCGCTCGCGCACGACACCCCGGCCGCCCGCCGCGTCGCCGAGGCCTTCGAAAGCCGCGGCCTGGTCGCCGCGGTCGGCCACATCGAGCGCTACAACCCGGCGCTGCAGAGCATGCGCAGCCGGCTCGAGGCGGGCGAGCTCGGCGAGGTGTTCCAGGTCGCCACCCGCCGCCAGGGCCCGTTCCCGCACCGGATCGCCGACGTCGGCGTGGTCAAGGACCTGGCCACCCACGACCTCGACCTGACCGGCTGGGTCACCGGCGCGCAGTACCGCAGCGTGGCCGCCAAGACCGCGCACCGCAGCGGACGCCCGCACGAGGACCTGGTCACCGTGCTCGGCGAGCTCGACTCCGGCGTCATCGCCAACCACCTGGTCAACTGGCTCTCCCCGCTCAAGGAGCGGGTCTCCATCGTCACCGGCGAGCTCGGCTGCTTCGTCGCCGACACGCTCACGGCCGACCTGACCTTCTTCGCCAACGGCTCCACCCGCACCGAGTGGGACGCCGTGTCCGTCTTCCGCGGCGTGTCCGAGGGCGACATGACCCGCTACGCGATACCGAAGCGCGAGCCGCTGACCGTCGAGCACGAGGCCTTCCGCGACGCCGTCGAGGGCAAGGACGCCGGCGTGGTGACGCCGCGTCAGGGCCTGCGCGCGGTCATGGTCGCCGAGGCCGTGCTCGAGTCCGCGCGCTCCGGCGAGACCCGCCCGATCCCGGCCGCCTGACGCCGTCAGGCCGCCGACCCTCCTGCCTCCTCCCCGAACGGACCCATCCCGTGCAGATCTGCGTTGTCGCCCTCGGAAAGATCGGCCTCCCGCTCGCCGTGCAGTACGCGAGCCTCGGCCACCGCGTCGTCGGGGTCGACATCTCCCCGCGCGTCGTCGACCTGGTGAACGCGGGCGAGGAGCCGTTCCCCGGCGAGGCCGGCCTGGCCGAAGGGCTCAAGCAGGCGGTGGCCGACGGCCTGCTGACCGCCGGCCTCGACACCGTGGCCGCGGTGGCCGGGTCCGAGGCCGTGGTCATCGTGGTGCCGCTGGTCGTGGACACCGACGACGTGCCGGACTTCGGCCCGCTCGACGCCGCCACCAGCGCTGTCGCGGCCGGCCTGCGCCCGGGGACCCTGGTCAGCTACGAGACCACGCTGCCGGTCGGCACCACCCGCGAGCGCTTCGCCCCGATGCTCGAAGCCGGCTCGGGCCTGAAGGCCGGCACCGATTTCGCCCTGGTCTTCAGCCCGGAGCGGGTCAACTCCGGCCGCATCTTCGCCGACCTGCGCAAGTACCCCAAGCTGGTCGGCGGCGTGGACGAGGCCTCCGGCGAGCGCGGCGCCGCGTTCTACGCCGAGGTGCTCGAGTTCAACGAGCGCGTGGACCTGCCGCGCCCCAACGGCGTGTGGAACCTCGGCTCGGCCGAGGCGGCGGAGCTGGCAAAGCTGGCCGAGACCACCTACCGCGACGTCAACATCGGCCTGGCCAACACCTTCGCCCGCTACGCCGACCGGATCGGCGTGGACGTGGCCGACGTCATCGAGGCCTGCAACAGCCAGCCGTTCAGCCACATCCACCAGCCCGGCATCGCCGTCGGCGGCCACTGCATCCCGGTCTATCCGCGGATGTACCTGTGGAACGACCAGGACGCCGAGGTCGTCCGGGTGGCCCGCGCCGCGAACGCCGCGATGCCCGCCTACGCGGTGGACCTGCTCGAGCTCGAGCACGGCAGCCTCGACGGCGCCCGCGTGGCCGTACTCGGCGCGGCGTACCGGGGCGGGGTCAAGGAGACCGCGTTCTCGGGCGTGTTCCCGACGGTCCAGGCCCTCGCCGCCCGCGGCGCCGAGGTCGTGGTGGCCGACCCGATGTACACCGACGAGGAGCTGCGCGCCCTCGGCTTCGAGCCCTACGCCCAGAGATCGACCATCGACGCGGCGATCGTGCAGACCGACCACGAGGCCTACCGCAAGCTCGTCCCGGCCGACCTGCCCGGCATCCGCACCCTGATCGACGGCCGCCGGATCACCGACGCCGAGGCGTGGACCGGCGTGCGCCGCCGCCTGATCGGCGCTGGCGGCTGAGCCCGCGGGGAGCATGAGGGCGGGCCGGGATTCTCCCCGGCCCGCCCTCGTTTTCCTCGCCGCCGGTCAGCCGGCCCAGCGCGACTGCAGGAACAGCATCGCGATGGTGAAGGTGACCGGGGCCGCGACAGTCAGGTACACGGCCCGGAACCAGCTGCGCTGCACACACCAGATGCCCAGCAGCGCCCACAGCGGCCACCAGGTCAGCGTCTCGCGGTTGACCGAGAGATAGACGTGGGAGGTGGCCAGCGAGCCGACCGAGAACCCGACGTAGACGAACTCCGCCCAACGCCGCCGGTAGCCCAGCCAGATCGCCAGCGCGATGCCGATGAAGGTGACCACGATCTCGAGCTGGTACTCGAAGGCGGTGGCGGCCGGCACCTTCTCGGCGGAGGCGTAGCGCAAGGTGTTGAGGAGCGTCTGCCACGGCAGGGTGAAGTGCCGGTTCCACCCGATCTGCTCGGCGCGTTCCCAGGCGTTCCACTGCCCGGTGAAGTGCTTGAGCCACAGCATGTACCCGCCGACCGGCAGCAGCGGAAGGGCGATCGCCCACCCGCGCAGCCATCCCCGCACCCCGCGCGGCCGCGTCTGCAGGAACACGACGGCGAGCGCGAGCATGACGAAGAGCCCGTTGATGTGCATCGATGAGGCGACGGCGGTCAGCACTCCGGCGAGCACCCACCGCTGCTCCCGCGCGAAGAGCCAAGCCCACAGAGTCAGCGCGATGAAGGGCGGCTCGGTGTACCCCGCGGTCATGAAGACGGCCGCGGGCGCGAAGGCGAACAGCGTCAGCCCGTCCCGCACGGCCTGCCGGGCCCGAGCCTTGCCCAGCACCGCGGTCGCCTCGATCTCGATGATCCGGCCGAGCGCCACGCACGCGATCAGCCCGGTGACCAGGGAGATCAGCAGCCCCGAGAACACCCACGACCGCAGGAGGAAGTGCACGACCCAGAGCAGGGCCGGGTAGCCCGGGAAGAAGGCGTACGAGGCGCCGTGCAGCGTGTCGTGCTGATAGCCGGTGGCAGCGACCTTCTGGTAGCGCACCCAGTCCCAGTGCTGCCAGACGGAGGCGAGCCCGTGCGGATTCTTCCCCGTGCTGCCGAACCCGGTCCACGCCACGATCCACGTCGTCGCCACCATGGCGAGCCGCGAGAGCAGCCAGACCCGCACCGAGTCCTTCTCGCTCGGCCCCAACCGCCGCAGCAAAGCCGTTGCGCTCGACGCCTCGGCTACCGGGTCTGACCCCGCGACATCCGGTGACGCGGGTTCGGGGGACAGGAGGCGTACGTTCGGATCCACGGCTGCGAAGCTATGCCGGGCGGGTGTCCGACTTCTGAAGCTCGGATGACGAGAGCCGAAAGTCGTGCGACAGTCGTGAACCAATACTGCGAGCGGCGCGCTTGTCTGACCCGCCTGAGCACCTGAGGGCCACGGCCGCATCGACCGTGGCCCTCCAAGGACCGCCCTGCCCAGGCCTCAGGCCTCGGCCCTGCCTGCGCCCGAAGGCTGGATCAGCAGGCTGCGATCGCGGCGACTAGATCGCCATCGACCTCGAACTCGTCTCCTCCTCCTTGGATGTGCCCACCGGTGTGGTGTAGTCGCGCCAGTCGTCCGGCGCCATCCCCGGGTCGAGCAGGCGCATCTTGGCGACCACCTTCGGGTCCTGCGCCTCGAGCCAGGCGACCATCTGGCGGAACGAGACCAGTCGGACGTCGGGATAGGTGGCGATCTGACGCAGCGCGTCCTCGACGGCGGTCATGTAGATCCCGCCGTTCCAGGTCTCGAAGTGGTTGCCGATGAAGAACGGCGCCCGGTTCGTCGTGTACGCGCGGTTGAAGCCGGCCATGTACGAATCCGTGGCCTGCTGCTGCCAGTACGGACGCTTGAGCGGGCTGCCGGAGTCCGGGTCCGGACCGATCTGGTTGTACATGATGTTGTAGTCCATGGACAGCACCTCGTACTTCGTGCCGACCAGGGGGATCGACTGCAACGGGAAGTCCCACACTCCGTGCCGCTTCGTCGGCCAGATCTGCAGGCCGCCGGGCGAGCTCGCGTCGTAGGTCCAGCCGAGTGCCTGGGCCGTCGGCAGCAGCTGGTCCTGCCCGATCAGGCAGGGGGTGCGACCGCCGGTGAGCTCCTTCGAGTAGTCGAAGGGCAGCGCCGCCAGATCGTGGAAGCCCGTGTTGGTCTTCCACTGGTGGACGAACCCGACGGCCTGCTCGATCTCGTTGCGCCACTGGTCCGGACCCCAGGTACCCACGCCCCGGGAGTCGCAGAAGTGGCCGTTGAAGTGCGTGCCGATGTCGTGCCCCTCGAGCCAGGCCTGGCCGGTCTGTTCGATGGTGGCGCGCACGTGGTTGTCGTTGAGGTAGCCGATGGCCGAGGCGCCCACGGGTTTGCCCGGCGGCGCGTAGAGCATCTTCTGGCTCTCCGGCAGGGTGTAGATGCCGGACAGGAGGAAGCTCATGGTCGCGTTGGTCTCCTGCGCGGCCTGGCGGAAGTGGGAGAAGAGGTGGTTGTCGTCCTCGCCCGCGCCGTCCCAGGAGAAGACGACGAACTGGGGCGGCCTCTCGCCGGGCGCGAGACGCTCGGGTATGGGTTGATTGGGTTGGGGACCGGTGTCGGAGGTGGACCCGTCGCCGATCATCCGTGCCGGACGTGCCGCCTGTGCCCCGCGCTGCTGCACGGGGGAATCGGCTTGGCCGGCCACGGACTGGCTCGCGGATCCGGAGCGGCCGCCCTCAAAGCGGTCCCCCTCCGCCCCGACGACGGTGGCCGCAAGCGCCGCAGCGCCCCCGACCAGGACATTTCTTCGGGAAAACACGTTCACGGCGATTCCAGGCGCGCTAGAGACAGGCCAAGTCGGCGTTTCGCGTTTCTCAGCCCATCATATGTTGGTATGGCTGGACATCAAACCGCTTACCCGGATATGAGCGAGGCAGACGCTGAGCATCCCTCATTTGATGCAGAATCAGCGCCGATTCCCACATTCGGACCAGCGAATGCGCCCCCTCGTCCGTAGTCCGAGGCCCACGGAGCGACAGTCGGCGTGGCAGGGCCGGTACTGAAGATCACGAAACTGAGATTAGTAGCGGCGGGCCCGGCCGTCGCGGTGGTACGAGAGCGTGGCGAAAAGTAAGGATATTGCCGCGGCCCCCGGTCGCCCGTGTGATCGCCACGACGCCGCCCGCCACCCTGATCGCCGGCCTTGGCGACTTAGTCGGTTTGCCACAGTTCACATGGCTCACGGCATGTTTAGGCCGCATGCGGTAACCCGTTTGGCGGAGCGTCGCCCCACCAATTTCCTCGTCGGCGAAGGGTCTGCCTAACAGGGTGTCAATTGACTTGTCGCATAAGGCCTTGCTGCGCATACCGGGTACGCCATTCGTGCCGTCCTTGAGCGTAGGGTCCCCCTCATGGCAGATCTCCCGCCATCCGATCGGGTCGTCCTATGATCATCCCTGTGGTGCCGGGGCATCCATCTCCATCGTCGCCGCGACAGCGGCGGTTCCCGGACGACGACAGGAATACGAGGATGACTTCGACAGTCATGACCGCCCCTGGATCCAGCACGGCTCGGGCCGGGCGGCATATCCGGGGGGAGATGCGCGAGCAGCCGGACGTGCTCGGGAACCTAGCCCGGCACGTCACCCACTTCGCCGAACAGGCCGGCGTGCTGAGTGCCCAGGCGGGAGGCTTCGACGAGGTCGTCTTCCTGGCCGACGCGCGCGACGAGCACGCGGCGATGCTCGGGCGGCACGCCGTCGAGGCGCGGTGCGGGATCGCGGCCCGCGTGCTCACGCCGGTCGAGCCGGCCGATCCGGCCATCGCCTCCGAGGACGCCGGCGACCGGCGGCGGCTTGCCGTGGTGCTCTCGCCGTCCGGCTCGGAGCCGGGTGTGCTGGCGCTCGCCTCGCACTACGCGGAGGCCGGCGCGACGCTGATCGCGGTGACCAACGACGTGCGCTCGCCGCTGGCCATGTCGGCGGCGCTCTGCATCGACCTCGCGGCCGGGCTCGAACTCGCGGCGTCGCCCACCAAGTCGACGACGGGACTGATGCTCGCGCTCCTGGCGATCGTCGAGGGATTGCCCGCGACCTCCGACACCGCACAGACGAGCAAGGCGGTGCTCGGCAACGCGCAGTCCGCCAAGGCGCTCGCCCAGCTCGTCGCCGAGCTGCTCGCGGACACGGCTCCGGCGGAGGCCGCCGCGGCACGGCTGGTCGCGGCGCGGCGCATCGCCGTCGTCGGGTGCGACTACCTCGTGCCCGCCGCGCTCGAGACGGCTCGGATGCTGCGCGACACGGCCGGGCTGGCGGTGGAGGGCTTCTCAGCCGACGGCTTCCGCACCGGGCCGGTCGGCGGGTTCGACACCGAGACCACCGCCGTCCTGCTGGCCGGCGACGGAGGCTGCGACGAGGCGGTCGCCGAGCTGCGCGCGAGCCTGCTCTCGCGCAACGTGCCGATGGTGAGTATCAGCAGCCTTCTAGAGGAGCCCGAGGGCGCTGCCGCCGTACGAGTGAACGGCGCGCCGGATCTTACTTTTCCGGCACTCGGCTCAATGGCCGAATGCATCCTCGCTACCGTCCGTGGCCAGCAGCTCGCCGTCGCGGCAGCAGTGGCGCTCGGAGTCGACCCGGACCGAGGACGGACCCTGGCGAACGACAATCCGCAGGCCCGCGAACCGCTACCCTGATACCCATGTGGAGTGGTGATCTGGAGGCCGACGACGCGCCGGTCGACGTGCTGGCCGAGCCGCACCCCGCGCGGCTCGCCCCCGACCACCCCTCGCACGCACGCATCATGGCCGCTCACCGGGCCGCCCTGCTCAGCGGGCGGCCCGGTTATGCGGATCCTGACACGGGACTGTTCGTCTTCACCTCGGCCGCCTTGGTCTCCCAGGGCAAGTGCTGCAGAAACGACTGTCGGCACTGCCCTTATCTGCGCCGCCCCGGAGCCTGAAGGACTTGCCCCCTACGCCGGCTCGGCCGCGAGCGGGGATTGGGCCGACTGGGCGGACTTGGCCCGCTTGACCGCGTAGTACGCCTTGCCGGGGCTGCGGAACAGCACCGTGTACCGGTCCTTCACCGTGCGGACCGTGCGCAGGTCGCGGCCGATGGCGGCGTACTCGTGGAAGGCCACGCGCAACGGGTTGTACGTCTCGATGTTCTGTGTCAGGCCGTAGACGACCTGCTCGGTCTCCGGCGTGAAGCTGCCGAACATCCGGTCCCACACGATGAACACGCCCGCGTAGTTCCGGTCCAGGTAGCCGCGGTTGGAGCCGTGGTGGACGCGGTGGTGGCTCGGGGTGTTCATGACCAGCTCGATCGGCCGCCACATCGTGCCGATGCGCTCGGTGTGGATCCAGAACTGGTAGAGCAGGTTCAGGCTCTGCGCCGTGAAGATCATCGCGGGGGAGAAGCCGAGCAGCACCAGCGGCAGGCCGAAGGGCAGGTTGCCGATGCCGGTCCAGGGCTGGCGCAGAGCGGTGGAGAGGTTGAACCGCTGACTCGAGTGGTGGTTGATGTGCGAGGCCCACAGGATCCTGACGCGGTGGTCGGCGCGGTGCTCCCAGTAGTAGCAGAAGTCCCAGCCCACGAACACGGCGATCGCGCTCAGCCAGGTCGCCTGCAGGTGCAGCGGCGTCAGATGCGCGGTCAGGTGGTAGACGCCGAGGTAGATCGCCGACCAGCCCAGGTTGAGAGCGACGTAGCCGAGGCCCATGGACAGGCTAGTCGCCGTGTCCCGCACGGTGTAGCCCTGCTCCCGCTCATCCGGCACGAACCGGTAGGAGACCAGCTCGACGAGGATGAGCAGCACGTACGCCGGTATCGCGTAGGTAGTCAGGTTCACGGGATGGAGGCTAGGGCGGCGGACGCCGGGTTGGCAATAGCTGGTCCAAACAGTTGACCAGTTCGTGTTGACCCGCCCGCTCGCGGACGGGCATGCTCTATCGGTGTGACCAGCACCCGCGCCGACGAGGCGCGCGCCCTGCGCCGTGAGCCCTTGTCCGACCAGGTGTTCGCGCGTCTGCGGGATCTGATTCTGACCGGCGCCATCGCGCCCGGCGACGCGCTGCCGGCGGAACGCGAGCTCGCGCTGGAATACGGGGTGAACCGGCACGCGGTGCGCGAAGCGGTCAAGCGGCTGCAGCAGTCCCGCTTGATCGAGGTCTTCCACGGCGGCCGCACGCGGGCGCTCGACTGGCGACGCACGGCCGGGCTCGACCTCGTGGTGGACGTGCCGGGGACGCTGGACGCGGTGAGCGTGCCGGGCGTGGTGCACGACGCGCTGGAGATGCGGGCCTGCGTCGGCGCGGACGCGGCGCGGCTGTGCGCACTGCGCGGTGGAGACGAGGCGCGCGCCGAGATCGTGGCGGCAGCGGACGCGTACGGCGGACGCGGGCCGGACCTGACCGACCTGAACGAGGCGGACATCGCATGGTGGCGGCTGATCGTCGAGGGCTGCGGGAACCTGGCCTACCTGCTGGCGTTCAACAGCCTCGTCGACGGCGCGATCGCGATGGGCGAGGCACCGCTCGACCTGCGCTCAGCCGAGCTGCTCGACGCGGAGGCACACCGAGAGCTGGCGGACCGCATCTTCCACCGCGACGCGCCGGGAGCCGAACGACTCGCGCGCGAACTTCTCAGCCGCAGCGTGCCGGGTGAGACGAAAGCCACACAGACGCCCGAACCGGCCCAACCTGGTACGACCAAGATCTGACGCCGCATAGGACCAGACGCCAACAACTGACGCCCCAACAACCTCTTGTTGCCGAAGCACCTTCACCCCCACCTGACCTGCGCGCGGGGTCCGGGGTGTCCCCGGCGTCGGGGTCTGGGGGCCGTGCCCCCAGGTAGGCACAGGTAGCCGTGCGCTCCCCCCGGTCCTGGCCCGTAGCGAAGCGTAGGGCCAGGACCGAAGAGAGCGCGTCAGGCGACGGGCGAGGCGCGCAGGGCGCGGGCCGCCCTCACTTCGGCCCGCGTCCGGCCGCGCCTGAGCGCCCGTCGTCCCGTTAGTCGCGGTTCGCGGCCCCAGGTGCGGCCGGGGGCGCGAACCGCAGTCCGTGCGGCCTCAGATGCCGAGCAGGTGGTCCAGCGCGAGCTGGTCGAGGTGCTCGAAGCCCATGCCGCGGGCGGCGGCGGCGTCGACGTCGAAGTCCTCGAAGGCGCTGCGGTCGGCCAGCAGGTCGGTCAGCTTCTCGCCGGCGCCGAGGGTGGTCTGGGCCAGCTCGTCGAGGCGGGCGGCGCGCAGCGCCTCCTGGACGGCGGGGTCCTCGCGGAACGCCTTCGCCTTCTCCTTCAGCGCCAGGTAGTTGCGCATGCAGCCGGCGGCCGAGGCCCACACGCCGCTGTAGTCCTCGGTGCGCGGGGGCTTGAAGTCGAAGTGGCGCGGGCCCTCGTAGCCGGCCGTCTCGAGCAGGTCCACCAGCCAGAACGCGGAGCGCAGGTCGCCGGCGCCGAACCGCAGGTCCTGGTCGTACTTGATGCCGCTCTGGCCGTTGAGGTCGATGTGGAAGAGCTTGCCGTGCCACAGCGCCTGCGCGATGCCGTGCGGGAAGTTCAGGCCCGCCATCTGCTCGTGGCCGACCTCGGGGTTCAGGCCCACCATCTCCGGGCGCTCGAGGCTGTTGATGAACGCCAGGGCGTGGCCGACGGTCGGCAGCAGGATGTCGCCGCGGGGCTCGTTCGGCTTCGGCTCGATGGCGAAGCGCAGGTTGTAGCCCTTCTCCACGACGTACTCGCCGAGCAGGTCGAACGCTTCCTTGAACCGGTCGAGCGCGCTGCGCACGTCCTTGGCCGCGCCGGACTCGGCGCCCTCGCGCCCGCCCCAGGCGACGTAGGTCTCGGCGCCGAGCTCGGCGGCGAGGTCGATGTTGCGCATGGTCTTGCGCAGGGCGTAACGGCGCACGTCGCGGTCGTTGGAGGTGAACGCGCCGTCCTTGAACACCGGGTGGGTGAACAGGTTGGTGGTGGCCATCGGCACCTTCATGCCGGTCTCGGCCAGGGCGGCCTTGAACCGGGCGATGTGCTGGGCCCGGTCGGCGTCCGAGGAGCCGAACGGGATCAGGTCGTCATCGTGGAAGGTGACGCCGTAGGCGCCGAGCTCGGCCAGCTTGTGCACCGTCTCGACCGGGTCGAGGGGCGCGCGGGTGGCGTCGCCGAAGGGGTCGCGGCCCAGCCAGCCGACGGTCCACAGGCCGAAGGTGAACTTGTCCGCCGGACGCGGGGTCAATGTGCTGCTCACGGGGTGCTCCCAGGGGTCATTACCGCGCGCGCAGGCGTCGTCGCCGGTCACGCGCTATTGATAAACGCAGAAAACAAATTAGTATGCCGGTGCGGCCCTTGGGAAGCCCCGCGTGTCGGACGCGGGCCCGGGATCGCGAAGAGGGAGGCGAAATGGCCGCGGCGGACGTGGTGATCGGCGTCGACAGCTCGACCCAGGCGACCAAGGCATTGGCCGTGGACGTCGCGACCGGGCGGGTGGTCGGCCAGGGCCGGGCGGCCCACACGGTCAGCGGCGGCGCCAAGCGGGAGAGCGACCCGGAGCAGTGGTGGGACGCGCTGACCGAGGCGTTGGGCCAGACGGGGTACGCCGACACGGCCGTGGCCGTCTCGATCGGCGGCCAGCAGCACGGGCTGGTCGCGCTCGACGAGGCGGGCCGGGCGGTGCATCCGGCGCTGCTGTGGAACGACGTGCGCAGCGCCCGCAACGCCGAGGCGCTGACCGAGCGGCTGGGCGAGCGCGCCTGGGCCGAACGCGTGGGCAGTGTGCCCGGCGCGTCGTTCACCGTGGCCAAGTGGGACTGGCTGCGGGAGAACGAGCCGGAGGCCGCGGCCCGCGTGCGCCGCGTGATGCTCCCGCACGACTATCTGACCTGGAGGCTGACCGGCGAGTACGTCACCGACCGCGGTGACGTCTCGGGCACCGGCTGGTGGGGACCGGACGGGTACGACGCCAAGATCCTCGAGGAGGTCGGCCTCGACCCGGCGTTCCTGCCGCGGGTGGCCGAGCCCGGCTCCACGGTCGGCGAGGTCCGGACCGGCTCGCCGCTGCGGGCCGGCGCCCGCGTGGGCACCGGCACCGGCGACAACATGGCCGCCGCGCTCGGCCTCGGCCTCGAGCCGGGCGTGCCGGTGGTGAGCCTGGGCACCTCGGGCACGGCCTACGCGGTCACCCGCGGCCGCCCGACCGACCCGACCGGCACCGTCGCGGGCTTCGCCGACTCGCTCGGCGGCTGGCTGCCGCTCGCCTGCACGCTCAACTGCACGCTCGCGGTGGACCGGATCGCCGGCTGGTTCGGGCTCGACCGGGCCGCGGTGGAGGCCGGCGGCGAGGTCGTGGTGCTGCCGTTCCTGGACGGCGAGCGCACCCCGAACCTGCCCTACGCCTCAGGGCTCTTCTACGGCCTGCGGCACGACACGACGCCGGGTCAGATCCTGCAGGCCGCCTACGAAGGCGCCGCCTACAGCCTGCTCACGGCGGTGGACGAGGTGCTCAAGGCCGGCGGCGAGACGGCCGCGGACGGACCGCTGATGCTGATCGGCGGCGGCGCGAAGGGCGAGGCGTGGCGCTCGACGGTGCGCCGGCTCTCCGGGCGCGCGGTGCAGGTGCCGGCGGCCGAGGAGGTCGTCGCGCTCGGCGCGGCCGCGCAGGCGGCCGGGCTGGTCACCGGCGAGAGCGCGGACGAGGTCGCCCGGCGTTGGGACACCCGCGGGGGCACCCTCTATGATCCGATGCCCGTGGACCAGGCGGCGCTGGACCGGATCGGCGCGGTGCGCGCCCGCTCCGGCGCGCTGCTCGGCGGCGCGGTCTAAGGCTTGGCGCCGCCCGCACCGCGAGACCAACCCCGCGCGAGACGCACAGACGGAAGGACCGCACCACCGTGAACGCCTCGTCGGCCGAGGGCCCGGCTTCGCAGCAGAGCATGCGCCGGGCCAACCTGGCGCTGGTGCTCGGCGCGGTCTCCCGGCTGAACGCCACCTCGCGCGCGCAGGTGGCCGAGGCGACCGGGCTGACCCGGGCCGCGGCCGGCAGCCTGGTCAACGAACTGCTCGAGGCGGGGCTGCTGCGCGAGCGCGGCGCGGCGCTGGAGGGCCGAGTGGGGCGGCCGAGCACGGTGGTCTCGCTCAACGACCGCGGGCCGGCCGGGCTCGGCCTCGACGTCGGGGTCGAGCACGCCGGCGCCTGCGTGGTGGATCTGAGCGGCGCGGTCCGCATCCACATCCGCCGCCCGGCCGGGCACCGCGGCCAGCCGCCGGAGAAGGTCGCCGGCAACCTGGCCGAGGTGGCCGAGGCCGCGCTGGTCCGGGCGGACGAGCTCGGGCTGCGCATCGTCGGCGGCGGGGTGGCGGTGCCCGGTCTGATCGGCACCAGCGACACCGTCGTGCACGCGCCGAACCTCGGCTGGCACGACGTCGACCTGATCGGGCAGCTCAGGGCCCTGCTGCCGGACCGGCTGCGCGCGCTGCCGCTCGCGGTGGAGAACGAGGCGAACCTGGGCGCGCTGGCGGAACTGTGGCGCGGTTCCGGTTCCCGCGACTTCGTGCACGTCTCGGCCGAGGCGGGCATCGGTGCCGCCGTGGTCGTGGACGGGCAGCTGCTGCGCGGCAAGCGCGGGTTCGCCGGTGAGCTCGGCCACATGCCGGTCTATCCCGACGGTCGCCCGTGCGCCTGCGGCTCGCACGGCTGCCTCGAGCAGTACGCGGGTGAGGAGGCCGTGCTGCGCGAGTGCGGCCTGACCGGCGAGGCGATGGAAGCCGACCGGGTCGCGCTGCTGGCCGGTAGCGCCCGGGCCGGGCGCGAAGCGGTGCTCGGCGCGCTGGACCAGGCCGGGCGGGCGCTCGGCATCGCGCTGGCCGGCGCGGTGAACCTCGTCGACCCGGAGACGGTGGTGCTCGCCGGCGCGTACGCCGAGCTGGCGGACTGGCTGCTGCCGGGGATGCAGACGGAGCTCGGCGCCCGGGTGCGGATCCGGCCGTGGCAGCCGGAGGGCCTGGTCGTATCAGAGCTCAGACGCGAGGGCCCGATGATCGGCGCCGCGACCGCGGTGGTGCAGCGGGTCATAGCGGATCCCTCGGTCCTGCGCGGCTGAGCGCTCGATCTGTCCACGGACAGGACACGGTGTTCGCGGTCGGCGAACATCCGGGGCAATCGCTCCGCACTCCCTTGACCGCGATCCCGGCGGTGGGGATGCTCACCGCGCACCCGAGGCACGCACACCCGCACCGTGCCCGCCCGTGCTGCCGGGCCACGGCGCGTATCCGTGTTCCATCCGTCTGAGCGAAGGAGATCCCCCGTGTCCGGAACGCTCCGCCGGGGCGCCGCGGTCTTGGCCGTGGCCGCCACCGCCCTGGCCGTCCTGCCCGCCGCCGCCTCGGCCGACGACCTCGGCCCGCTGGTCGGACCGAAGCAGTACTTCACCGGCTCGGTCGCCGGCCTCGCCTCCAGCGGCGCCGCGAACAGCGGCGCGGTCATCGGCGTGAACTGCGCCGCCGCCGCGTCGACCGGCAGCCCGATCGCCGGGCAGTCCGTCGAGGTGAAGCTGCTGCTCCCGCCGGTGGCCGCGAACGTCGGCTACACCGGCACCGCCGCGACCTCGATCGAGGCGAACCTGATCTGGTCCAACGGCGAGGTCGTCTTCATCACGCCGCTGGCGACGTTCAAGCAGTACTCGGTTCCGCTGCCCATCCCCACGAACGTCAAGGTGCCGTGCTCCGGCACCGGCGAGGTCTCGTTCGACCCGGAGCCCGCCTCCGGTGCCGTCTCGTACGTCGTCCCGGTGAAGTTCGAGAGTATCGGGGTAGCCGGCTGATCCGCCTGCCGCGCCCCGGTTCCGGCCTCATCCGCCGGGGCCGGGGCGCGGCCGCGAAATCCCTCGTGGCGCCCCCGTCGGGCAAGACGCATGCGTATGGCGGCAGTTTTCCGGGCCCCGTACAGTGGTTGCGTCAATGGAACCGATGGCGTGGAGGGGGATCATGGCCCGGCAGTCCGCTGAGCCCGGCGGCACGCGTCCGGCGGGGCGGCTGACACCGCGGGTCGCCCAACTCGCCATGGTGGTCCTCGCCGCCGTGCTGACCGTGGGGACGGCGGTCTTCTACGTCCCGCACCAGCTCGCCTCCTACGCCTTCGCCGCCGCGCCGACATGCTCGGCGAACACGCACGGGGACTGCGTCGTGCGCACCCCGGTCACCGTCTCGCTGCGCGGTTCCAGCGGCGGCGGGAACGACGCGGTGGAGTGGGTGGACGTGCAGGGCATCGGCGCCGGCGCGACCCAGGTGAACGTGCGCGCCGCGGACGCGGCCTGGTCGCGGCTGCAGCCCGGGGAGACCGGGACCGCGCTGATCTGGCGCGGGGACGTGGTCGATCTCGAGTTCGGCTCCTCTGACCTGCAGACGCCGGACTGGCCGGACCACCGCACGCTGACGGTCTACTGGCGCTTCTTCCCGGCGCTGAGCCTGCTCCTGGCCGCCGTCCTGCTCTGGGTGGTGCCCCGGCGGGTGCGCCACCGCGGGCTGCTCGATCTCGCCGCGAACGGCATCGTGCTGACCGGCGGAATCAATGCGCTGATAGCGATCGGATTGGACCGGCCGGTGCTCGTGCTCTACCTGCCGGTGCTCGCGGCCGTGCTCGTGTTCTTCTTCGCCGGCCGCCGGATCTCGCGCCTGCTGTGGATGCGCAAGGTCCGACGGCAGACCGAGGCTCTGATCGTGCGCTGATACGCGCAGCCTGAATCAGTCCTCGACCATCCGGTCGTCCGCGGACAGGTGCTCGACCGTGCGGCCGGTCTCGGTGAAGGTGCGCGTGACGTAGTCGGTGTCGTAGATCCACAGGATCCGCATCGGCTCGTCGCCGGTGTTGCGGAAAAGGTGCGGGATGCCCGCCTCGACGTACGTGGTGTCGTACTGCTCCAGCGGCGTGGCCACGCCGTCGATCACGCACTCGCCCACGCCGCTGAGCAGCGTGACGTGTTCGACGCAGTTGTGCGAGTGCATCGGCGCGCCGGTGCCCACCGGGTAGGTGCTGATGCCCGAGGTGATGGTGATCTTCTCGGCGGCGGAGTGCCGGGTGATGAGCGGAATCGTCTCCACGCCGCCGCCCCGGCCGAGCCGGGTGACGGACGCTGCCTTGATGATGGTCATGGCCTGAAGCCTAAAGGCCCAGGTGCGCGCCCGTGCCCCGCCTCCCGCGAACACTAAGCCTGCACGCCGTGGAGGCGTTATTCGGGCCCGGGCCGTAGACAAGATCCCCCGGCCGCGGCGAAGGTGGCAATGGCTCACTACCGCGTCGTCCGGCGCGGCCGGTGGCCAGCCGCTCCCGCAAACGAAGAAGGAGTCCGCCCATGCGTCTGGGGCCCCTGACCGAACTGAGCCCCGAGCAGGCCGAGCTCAGCGCCCGCATCACCGCCCGCCGCGGCGGCACCCGCGGCCCGTTCCTGGTCTGGCTGCGCAGCCCGCAGCTGTGCGAGAAGGTCGAGGCGCTCGGCGCCTACTGCCGGTTCGAGTCGGCGCTGCCGCTGCGCCTGCGCGAGCTGAGCCTGCTCGTCGCCGCCCGCCACTTCGACGCCCAGTACTCCTGGAACGCGCACATCGACAAGGCCGTGGACGCCGGGCTGGAGCGGGCCGCGCTCGAGCGGCTGGCCCGCGGCGAGGACCCGGCGTTCGAGGACGCCGAGGCGGCGCTGCTGCACCGGTTCGCCACCGAGGTGCTGACCGAGCACCTGGTGGCCGACGCGACCTTCGCGGCCGGGCTCGAGGCCTTCGGCGAGCAGGGCCTGGTCGACCTGATCGGCGCCCTCGGCAACTTCTCCATGCTGGCGATGCTGCTCAACACCTTCCAAGTCGATCTTCAGCCGGACCGCCGGCCTCCCTTCCCCGACCTGCGCGGATACACCCGCGTCTGAGGGATTCGGGCCTCCGGGTCGCAGAGCACCGCTTTACTTGCCGCCCTTCGCGCGAGACAGTCTCTGCTACCTCCCTACTAGATCGATCTAGCTGCATCGGCCCGGTCGACCGGGCGGGCACCGGCAGCAGGCAGAAGGAGCAGGACCATGGACCGGATCACGGTGATGCGCAGCTTCGTCGGCGTCGGCCGGCACGGCAGCTTCAGCCAGGCCGCGCGGCACCTGGGCATCTCCGGCTCGCTGGTCTCCCGGCACGTGGCCGAGCTGGAGAACCAGCTCGGCCTGCGGCTGGTCAACCGCACCGCCCGCACCGTCACGCTGACCTCGGTGGGACGGCGCTACTTCGACTTCTCCCAGCGCATCATCGAGGAGATCGAGTCGGAGGACGAGGCGCTGCGCGGCATCCACGACCGGCCGGAGGGTCCGCTCGCGGTGATCTGCCCGAAGTGGATCGGCAACCTGGACCTCGGCGAGGCGATCGCGGACTTCGCCGTGGACCACCCCAAGATCCACGTGCGGTTCGAGGTGGGCGGCATGTCCGACCGCACCTTCGACTTCCTGGACAAGGGCTACGACATCGCCTTCCACACCCGGGAGCTGCGCGACAGCACGCTCCTGGTGCGCCGGATCGCCGGGATCGACTACGTGCTGTGCGCGGCGCCGTCGTACCTGGAAGGCCGGGGGCCGTTCACCGACCCCGTCGCGATAGCCGAGCAGGACTGCCTGGTGCACATCAACGACCCGATCTGGACGCTGCGCCACGGCGACGAGCAGACCCGGCTGAAGGTGATCACGGCGGTGTACTCCTCCAACAGCTACCTGACCCTGCGCAAGGCGGCGCTGCGCGGCCGCGGCATGGCCCTGATGCCGATGCGCACGGTGATGGCGGACCTGGCCGAGGGCTCCCTCGTCAGGGTTCTGCCGGAGTTCCAGGGACCGGCCCGCTCGCTGTACGCGGTGCACTCGCCGGGCTCGCACACCATGCGCAAGGTGCGGGTGTTCCTGGACTACATCTCCGCGTGGTTCCGCAAGAACCCGCTCACCCCGCCGCTGCCCGCCCTTTCGCAAGAACGCACCACGATCAAGACGACGGCTTAGGAGTTGCCGAGGTGACCATCATCCGCATCGAGCGAGTCGTGTACGCGGTCGACGACGTACCGCTGTGCACCCGCTTCTTCGAGGACTTCGGCCTCGAACTCGCCGCGGCCGACGAGTCCGGCGCGAGCCTGGCCACCGCCACCGGCCAGCAGATCCGGCTGCGCCCCGACACCGACGCCGGCCTCCCCGCGCCGCTCGAGGCCGGCAACACCCTGCGCGAGGTGGTGTGGGGCGTGGACAGCGCCGAGAACCTCGAACGGCTGCGCGCGGAGCTGGCGAAGGACCGCGAGGTGCGGGTGGACCAGGACGGCTCCGTGCACACGCTGGACGAGACCGGTTACGGCCTGGGCCTGGCCGTCGCCGACGCGGTCGAACCCGAGATCGAGCGGCCCGGCGTCAACAGCCACGGCGCGGTCACCCGGCTCAACCGGCCGCTGGACCCGCCCGGCCGGGTCCGGCCGCTGCGGCTGTGCCACGTCGCGCTCAACATCCCGAAGGACGGCCGCGAGCGGGCGGTCGGGCTCTACCTCGACCGGCTCGGCTTCCACGCCACCGACGTGGTCAAGCCCATGGGCGTGTTCATGCGCGCCCCGGGCGACTCGGACCAGCACACCATGCTGCTGTGCCACCGGCCGGACCGGGCCGGCGTCAACCACACCGCGTACGAGGTCGCCTCGTTCGACGAGGTGGTCAACGGCGCCAACCACATGATCGAATCCGGCTGGCGGGAGGCGCGGAAGCTGGGCCGGCACACCATCGGCTCCAACGTCTTCCGCTTCCTGCACGCCCCCTGCGGCGGGCGGGTCGAGTACGCCGCCGACATGGACCGGGTGGACGAGGCCTATCCCACCCGTGTACACGAGCAGACCCCGCCGCACCACCTGTGGACCCTCCAGACGAACCGGGACGGCGAACACCATGACACAGAGCACTGATACCACCGGCCCGGCCGCGCCGTCCTACCCCGAGCTGCGGCTCCTGATCGACGGCGAGTGGAGCGCCGGCGCCGGCGGGCGCACCGAGCCGGTGCTCGACCCGGCCACCGGCGCCGTGCTCGGGCACGTGCCGCTGGCCGAGGCCGAGGACCTCGACCGCGCCCTGGCCGCGGCCGAGCGCGGCTGGCCGGCCTGGCGCGACACCCCGATCGATCAGCGCGCCGCCGTGCTGCGCAAGAGCGCGGCGCTGATCCACGCGCGGGCCGGGGAGATCGGCCGGGCGATGACCCTCGAGGAGGGCAAGCCGCTCGGCGAGTCCGTCGGCGAGGCGCACCGCGCGGCCGGCCAGCTCGAGTGGTACGCCGAGGAGGCCAAGCGGGCCTACGGCCGGATCATCCCGTCCGCGCCCGGCGAGGAACTCAGCGTGCTGCGGGTGCCGATCGGCCCGGTGGCCGCGTTCGTGCCGTGGAACTTCCCGGCCGGCGGCCCGATGCGCAAGATCGCCGCGGCGCTGGCGGCGGGCTGCTCGATCGTCATCAAGCCGTCCGAGGAGACGCCGGCCAGCAGTGTGCTGATGGCGGAGTGCTTCCAGCAGGCCGGGCTGCCCGCGGGCGTGCTCAACCTCGTGTTCGGCGTGCCGGCGGAGGTCTCCGCCCACCTGATCCCCTCGCCGGTGATCCGGCACGTGGCCTTCACCGGCTCGATCCCGGTCGGCAAGCACCTGGCCGGCCTGGCCGCGGCGGTGATGAAGCCCACCACGATGGAGCTCGGCGGCCACGCCCCGGTGGTGGTCTGCGAGGACGCCGATCCGGTGGCCGCCGCGAAGGCCTGCGCCCGCGGCAAGTACGCCAACACCGGCCAGGTCTGCACCTCACCGAGCCGCTTCTACGTGCACGCGAGCAAGTATGAGGCCTTCGTCGAGGCGTTCGTCGCGGCGAGTGAGGCCGTGCGCGTCGGCAACGGGCTTGAGCCGGGCGTGTCCATGGGCCCGATGGCCAACGCCCGCCGCCGCGAAGCAGTGCACGAACTCGTCGAGGACGCCCGCAAGCGCGGCGCCCGCGTGCTCCTCGGCGGCGAGATCCCGGACGGCCCCGGGTTCTTCTACCCGCCGACCGTGCTCGTGGACGTGCCCGAAGACGCGCGACTGCTGCAGGAGGAGCCGTTCGGGCCGGTCGCTCCGATCATTGCGTTCACGGACCTCGATGACGCTCTGCAGCGTGCCAATGCCCTGCCTTACGGACTCGCGGCGTACGGATTCACGGACAGCGCCGCCGTCGCCGACAAGCTGGTGCACGGCTTCGAGGCCGGCATTCTGTCGATCAACCACTGCGGCGGCTCGGTCCCGCAGGCGCCCTCAGGCGGGTTCAAGGAGTCCGGCCACGGGCGCGAGGGCGGCGCCGAAGGGCTCGACGGCTACCTGGTGACCAAGCGCGTCTCGCACAAGCTGGCGTTGAGCTGATGCGCTGGTGCAGGATCCGGCACGAGGGCCGGGCGGTGGCCGGGATCGTCGAGGACGAGCACGTCGCGCTCGTCGACGGCGACCCGTTCACCGGCCACCGGCGCACCGGCGTGCGCGTCGCGTCGGTGGACGCGGTCTTCCTCCCGCCGGTCGTCCCGCCGACGTTCTACGCCGTCGGCTACAACTACCGGGCGCACAACGCGCACGCGGCCGCGCGCACGTCCGCGGCCGCACCGGCCCCACCGGCCCCGGAGCGTCCCGAGGTCGGATATCGAGCGCAGAGCGCGCTGATCGGGCACTGCGCGGCGGTCGTGAAACCGGCCGACTGCACCGGGCCGTTCGAGTGTGAGGCGGAACTCGTCGCCGTCATCGGCCGCGACCTGCGCCGAGCGAGCCGGGACGAGGCGGCCGACGCCGTGTTCGGCTGGAGTATCGGCAACGATATCAGTGCCCGTGCGTGGCAGCGCGCCGACCGGACGCTGTGGCGGGCCAAGAACAGCGACACCTTCAAGCCGATGGGCCCGTGGATCGAGACCGACGCCGACCCGCTGGCCGAGGGCGTGACCACCACGGTCGCCGTCGACGGCGAGCAGGTCGCGGCCTTCCCGACCGGCGCCATGATCTTCGACCCCTACGCCTATATCCAGGAGATCTCCCGCTACATCACGTTGCGCGCGGGAGACGTGCTGTGGATGGGCACCGACGCCATGCTGGAGATGCCCGTGGGCAGCACGCTTGCCATCTCCATCACCGGCCTCGGCACCCTCGCCAACCCCGTGACGGAGGAACCCCGTGAGCAGTAACCGACCCGCCTATATCCACCACGTGAACTTCCCGACGACCGATCCCGAGCGCACCAAGAAGTGGTACTCCGAGGTGTTCGGGCTCAAGGCCATCACGCCCAAGAGCAACACCAAGGTCGTGCTGATGACCCGCGGCGACTTCGACCTGCACTTCACGCCGGTCGAGGAGATGGACCGGATGTCGCCGTACCACTTCGCCATCGAGGTCGAGGACTGGGACGGGTTCCTCGAGCATCTCAAGGCTCTGGGAGTACGCCACACCCGTCCGATCGAGCGCCCGGAGAACAACTCCAAGTTCTGCTACATCCACGACCCGGACCACACCATGATCGAGCTGGTCTGGCACGGCAAGCGGCCCGGCGGGCCCGGCGCGCCCGCTGCCGCCGCGTCCGCGGCCCCCGCCGACGCGCCCGACTCGGCCGACGAAGCGCGGGCCGCCCTGGCCGCCGCGGGCGAAGGGAACTGACATGCCGTTCGCCACGTCCCAGGACGGCACCCGGATCTACTACGAGCAGCACGGCGCCGGCCCGGCCGTCCTGTTCGTGCACGGCTCCGGCGGGCATCACGCGGCCTGGTGGCAGCAGGTGCCCGCGCTCGCCGACCGGTACACCGTCATCACCCTCGACCTGCGCGGATTCGGCCGGTCCGACTCCGGCATGGACGAGTTCGACAGCCGCGTCTTCCCGGACGACATCCTTGCCGTGCTCGAGGCGTCCGGGGTGGACAAGGCCGTGCTGGTCGGTCAGTCGATCGGTGCCGCCGCCGCGCTCAAGGCCGCGCTGCGCTCGCCTGAGCGGTCCGCGGGCGTCGTGCTCGGCCACTCCCTCGGCGGTATCTCCGACGACGAACTCGCCGCGCTGGTGCGCGCCGACCGGGCCGAGGCGGAGAAGCTCCCGGTGCTCGACCGGCTGCTCACCCCCGCCTTCCGCGCCACCGACCCGGCCAAGACCTTCCTGTTCCGGCAGATGGGCACCTTCAACACGGCGACGATGGCCGACCTGCGCAACCTCAACGCCGACGGCCCGAGCGTGCAGGCGGTGCTCGAGGCCGGCCTGCCTATCTGCTTCCTGGCCGGCGAGCTCGACGCGGTGCTGCGCGCCGACACCGTGCGCGCTGCGGCCAAGCGGGTGAGCGGATCAGTGCTCGAACTGGTCCCGGACGCCCCGCACTCGATGTACTGGGAGGCGCCGGAGCTGTTCAACGCGGCCCTCGAGCGCTTCCTTCGGCATGTCTACCCCGGAACGGTGACCTCATGAGCAGTCCCAGCCTCGGCGAAGCCAGTGCCCTGATCACGGCCGCGCAGCAGCGCGCGCTCGCGCTGGGCAAGGCTTTCAGCGTCGCAGTGGTCGACTACGGCGGCTACACCGTCGCGATCGAGCGGATGGACGGCGCGCGCCCGATGACCCCGAGCATCGCGCTGGCCAAGGCCTACTCGGCCGCGGTGATGCAGCGTCCGACGATCATGCTCAAGAACTGGTCGAACAGCGACCCGGTGTTCTTCGGCCAGGTAGGCCGGATGGGCCACCAGCCGATCGTGGCCACCGGCGGCGGCTACACGCTCAAGCGCGACGGCGCGATCCTCGGCGGCCTCGGCATCTCCGGCGGCAGCCCCGAGGAGGACGAGGAGATCGCCCGCGCCGTGGTCGCGGAGGCGGGCTTCGACCTGGACTTCCCGGCCTGGGCCGGCGCTAAGAAGGGCGAAAACCATGGCTGACGACTTCAAGTACCACATCGACCACCACGCCGGCCTGGTCGTGCCGCCGGCCCTGGTCGAGGCCCGTGCCGCGCACGCCCGCGGCGAGCTGGGCGAGCCGGAGCTGCGCGAGGCCGAGGACCAGGCCATCCGCGAGGCACTGCGCGCTCAGCGCCGGCTCGGACTGTCCGCGCTGGGCGACGGCCAGTTCCGCCGCCGCAACAGCCTCTCGCCGGTATACGACCAGGTAGACGGCTTCGCCTTCGAGACCGCCGCACCAGGCCCGATCGCGCGCCTGCTCGGCGAGAATCTGGTCCCTGAAATCAGGACTCTGGTTGCTCTGCCGACGGCGCGGGGACGGCTGGTCGAGAACGAGGCCGCATTCCTGGCCGGCTCGATCGATCGTTCCCTGATGCTGGCTCTTCCGTCGCCCGGCTACGTGCTGGCTTTGAGCCGCGACGGCGGTGCGGGTCCGGCCGCCGGAGCGGAAGTGGCCGCGGCGCTCGCCGCGATCATCCGAGACGAGATCGCGCAGGTCGCGCAGCAGGGCATTGCGTACGTGCTGCTGCAGAACCCGCTGGCCGGGATCCTGCTGACCAAGCACGGCCGCGAGCAGGCCCAGGCGGCCGGCGTGGACGCGGACGAACTACTCGACGCGATGCTCGCCGCCGACGCCGCGGTGATCGACGGCTTGGAGGCGCGGACGCCGGAGAACTTCCGCGTCGGCCTGGACCTGACCGCCGCCGGAGCCGCGGGCGCGGGCGCCGCGTCCGGTTACGACCTGGCGGCCACCACGGCGTTCCTCGACCGGCAGCCCTACACGCGGCTGTGCGTCGAGTACCCGCAGGACGAGGCGTCGCGCTTCCCGCTGGAGCTGCTCGAACCCGGCACGGTCGTCTCGCTCGGCGTGGTGGACGTGGCGGACGAAGCAGTCGAAGACGTCGACGAGCTGGTCGACCGCATCGACAAGGCATCCGCGACCATCGACGTCGACGACATCGCCATCTCGACCAACGGCAGTTTCGCCGCCGCGCCCGCGTTCGTGACCGAAGCCCAGCAGCACGCGAAGCTCCAGCTCGTCGAGATGACAGCGCGGTACTTCTGGGGCAACGAGCTCTGATGAAGGGTGGGGGAGCGGCGGGGCCGGCGGCCGGTGGACCGCCGGCCCCGCCGACATCCGCCACTCAGCGCTTCCGGTCCTTCGGCGCGGGATCGATCGACCACCGATCAGTGGTCGTGATCTTCAAGACGCCGGGCGAGGCCGGCAGGTCGATCGTGGCGCGGGTCTCGCCCCGGAAGGACGCGAGCTCCTGCGGCTTCAGGTCCGGCGGATAGAGCGTCGCCGTGATGTCGGCGAGCGACTGCAGGACGACCTTGCGCCGTCCGCCGTCGTAGCGGTAGATCGCGCTCTTGGAGCCGGAGGCCTTGTCCGTCAGGGCGGGCAGTCGTCGAGGATCGATCACGTGCACCGTCCACGACACGTCCCTGAACATCGGGTCGCATTTGAGATGCGTGACGGAAGTGCCGACCACCACGACCTGCAGCTGCTCCGCCCCGACGAAGTTGAGGGCCAGCTGCGCGATGGTGTCCTCGGTCCGCCGCATGTGCCGCAGCTCCATTCCGGCGCGCGAGTTCGTGACCGCCACCAGCGCCGGTTCGCCGGGATGCGGGCGGTCGAAGAGGAACTCCGACGAGCCGGTCCCCTTCCAGTGGAAGCGCCTGCCGGTATGTGGGCTCTGCGATGTGTCCGGCGCCCCGGTCAGCTCGTCCGGCGTGAACAGCCTCAGCGGGACCGGCCGGCCCGCGCGCAACGCGCCCAGCCGGATCAGTGCCTCCCGTCCGCGCCCGATCGCCGCGTACACGTCCTTCGACTTGTCGCGGCGTCCGGCGTCGCCGAGGATCTGCATCGCCTGGTCCCGGGCGTCAACCGCGGTCCGGTGGAAGTGGCGCATCTCCGAGGTCACCTCGCGTGCTTCGGGGTCGAACTCGACACCGGTGAGCTCGCTGGCATATTCGGCCGCCGCAGCCCCGGCCTCGCGATACCAGTCCGGAACCCGGTCGTGGTGCGCGGCCGGCTTCGCGGTGATGGCCGGCCGACCCGGCACGGCGTCCCACACCGGCTGCGGGTTCAAAGCCGCGAGCTGCTCCGCGACGATCTCGGGCAACAGACGCGCGACGATCCGTTCCAGCTCGCTCTGCGGTTCATTCACCTCGTCGTTGTATCGCAATACGCGCTTTCGTGGCGCCGCGATGACCGCTAACGCGAATTGATGATCGTGAGTGCTCGTGGGTGTGGTGGCCTGAAGTGTCGGGGTGTGGGCGGTCGCTTCGCGTCGCCCTGTTTGTCGGACCACCCGTTACCTTTTACGTGTCCCCGCAATGGGGGGCGCCTGGCCTCCGGGCCCGGTATGGCTCTGCCACCCTGCCGTGTCTATGGCCTTGGGCGTGTTGCCGCCGGGTTTTGGAGCACTGCCTGACCGCTGATAAGGGGCCTGGTCCGCATCCCGTGCCCGGCGCAACGCCGGGCGTTTTCTCGGGGCGGCCTGTGTAACGTGGTTGCCGGCTGCGGTGCGATGGTCGAGGCCAGGGCCATGCGAAGTAGAAGGCGGCGAGCGTGTACGACACCAGCGGTATCGGGGTCTTCCTCGGCCTGGACGTGGGCAAGGGCGAGCACCACGCCCACGGGCTGACCCCGGCCGGCAAGACCGTCTACGACAAGCGCCTGCCGAACACCGAACCGAAACTGCGCGCCCTGTTCGAGAAGCTGATCGCGAAGTTCGCCACCGTCCTGGTGATCGTCGATCAGCCCGCGAACATCGGCGCGCTGCCGCTGAGCGTCGCCCGCGACGTCGGCTGCCAGGTCGCCTACCTGCCCGGCCTGGCCATGCGCCGCGCCGCGGACCTCTACGAGGGCGAGGCCAAGACCGACGCCCGCGACGCCGCCGTGATCGCCGACGTCGCCCGCACCGCACCCAGGGCGCTGCGCACCCT
This sequence comes from Actinospica robiniae DSM 44927, assembly GCF_000504285.1. Lineage (NCBI taxonomy): Bacteria > Bacillati > Actinomycetota > Actinomycetes > Catenulisporales > Actinospicaceae > Actinospica > Actinospica robiniae. The sequence goes on from NZ_KI632511.1 coordinate 8,956,172, forward strand.
GACCGTGCTCGATGAGACCGAGGCGGAACTGGCCATGCTCGTCGGGTTCGACCAGGACCTCGCGGGCGAGTCGACCCGCACCTCCAATCGGCTGCGCGGCCTGCTCACCCAGATCCACCCCTCCCTCGAACGCGTCCTGGGCCCACGCATCCAGCACCAGGCCGTCCTCGCGCTACTCGCCCGGTACGGCTCCCCTGAACTGCTCGCCGAGGCCGGCACCCGACGCATCGTCAAACTCCTGAAACCCCTGGCCCCGCGCCTGGCCGAGCGCCTGGCCGAGGAGATCGCCGAGGCCCTCGCAGAACAGACGGTCGTGGTGCCCGGCACCCGGGCCGCAGCCCTCGTCATCCCCTCCCTCGCCCGCCAGCTGACCGAGATCCTCGCCCAACGCCGCACGCTCGAGGGACAGCTCAGTGCCCTGCTGGAGGCCCACCCTCTTTCCCCGCTCCTGACCTCGATGCCCGGCATCGGGATCAGGACCGCCGCGACCATCCTGACCACCGTCGGCGACGCCGCCACCTTCCCCACCGCCGACCACCTCGCCTCCTACGCAGGACTTGCCCCGGTCACCAAGTCCTCCGGCAGCTCCATCCGCGGCGAACACGCACCCAGACGCGGAAACCGGCAGCTCAAACGCGCCATGTTCCTCTCCGCCTTCGCCGCCCTGGCCGACCCCGACTCCCGCGCCTACTACGACAAACACCGCGCCGCAGGCAAAACCCACACCCAAGCAATCATCCGCCTCGCCCGCAGACGCATCAACGTCCTCCACGCCATGCTCCGCAACGCCACGCTCTACACGCCCCACACCGCCACCACATAACCCGAGCAACACCCACCCACATGCCCGTTACAGCGAGCAGCCCAGACTTGACGGAAGACATAGGGGCACGCCCACCCGTTGCGTTGGTGGGGTGGGCTGTGGACGCCGTGCAGTTTCGTAGACAGTAAGTATTATGCTGCTAATGCAAGCTTGTTGTCAAAAATTGACTCGTATTGAGATGGGCTCAGGTATCCGAGCTGGCGCTGGATCCGTGTGCGGTTGTAGTAGGTCTCGATGTACTCGAAGGTGGCCGCACGGACCTGCTTCAGCTCGCTCCAGATCGACAGATGTATGAGTTCCTTCTTGTAGAGCGCGTTGAACGACTCGGCGGCGGCGTTATCGAAGCAGATTCCGGTGTTGCCGACCGAGGGCAGCATGCCGTGGTCGAGGCACAGGTCGCGGAATGCGCGTCCGGTGTAGACGCTGCCTCGGTCGGTGTGCATCACGGTCTGGCCCTGTGCTGGTCGGCGGCGGGCGATCGCCATGCGCAGCGCGTCCAGGACGAGTTCCTCGCGCATGTGGTCGGCCACGGCCCATCCGATCACCTGGCGGGAGAACCCGTCGATCACTGTCGCCAGGTACGCCCAGCCGGCCAGGGTCCAGATGTAGGTGACGTCGCCGTACCAGATCTCGTTCGGCGCGTCGGGGAAGAAGTCGCGTTCGACCAGGTCGAGCAGGCCGCGGTTGTTCGCAGGGTCCTGCATGGTGGTGTTCTTGCGTCTGGCGGCCGGATGTACGCAGCGCAGGCCGGCGGCCCGTGCCAGGCGGCGGACCCGGCGCTGCGAGGTGGCGTGGCCCGCCTTGGCCAGTTCGGCGTGGATGCGGTCGATCCCGTAGCGGCCCTCGTGGTCCTGGTCTATCTTCACGATCTCGGCGGTCAGCTCGGCGTCGCGCTGGGTGTGTGCCGACTCTTGCCGGTTTGACCAGGCGTAATATCCGGATCGGGAGACCGCCAGGATGCGGCACATCAGCTCGATCGGGTAGCGGTCTCGGCGCGGTATGCCTGATTCATCCTGGTCCTCGACGATGGAGGAGATGAAGGCGAACCTCACTGGTTCTGGCTGGCAAACCACGCCGCTGCTTTTTTTAGGAAATCTCTTTCCATGCGCAGCTTGCGCACCTCGTCCTCGAGCTCCCGCAGCCGGGCGCGCTCATCGGCGGTGACGGGCTTCTCGACGACGGTGCCGTTCTTCTTGGCGAGATTGACCCAGTTGCCCAGGGTGGCTTCATGGATGCCGAGGTCGCGGGCGATCTCCGCGACCGGCTTACCCGAGCTGATGACGAGCTCGACCGCCTGGGACTTGTACTCGGCCGTGTACTTCTTTCGCGCTGCTCCCACTGATCAACCTCCGTAGACCAGCCACCTTAGTGGCTCTGAGTGTCTACGAGACTGCCGGGGGTCCACTGGGGTTTCAAGATCTCGCCTCCGGCGCGGGCCCTTCTCTCGGAGAGAGTGCCGGGGCTGTGTGGGTGCTGGCGTGGTGGGGCGGGTTGGGGTTGGGGGTGGTCGGGTGTCGGGTGTGTGCTCTCTCCTCGGTCGGTCCCCGGAGGCAATCAGGAACCTGCCGGGAGGTCAAGCGGCGGTGGCTCTGGTTCGTGGTGGATTGTGCAGGGCGCCGCTTGACCTCCCGGCAGAACCCTGATCGGGCTTCGCCTGCCCGACCGAGGAGAGAGCCCACCCCCTGGGGGATTGGTGTGCGCTGCGCTCGGGCCGAGTCCGAGCCCGTGGCCCGGTCGCGTTCGATGCGGAAGGATTCTGCATCGCCCCGGTCCGATCCACCCGGAGCTCACGCAACGCGCACGATCGCGTGGCTCGGTCGCACGCAGAGGGGAATTCCTGCATCGCTTTCGGCCACGCCCCTGACGTCATCTGCCCGGCCACCTCGTCCACCACCCTCCCGCCACAGGCCCCGACAACCCCCTACGTCTCCATGCTAGACGCCACCACCGACAAAAGCTGCCTATCCGGTGTTTGCCGGAAAAGTAAAAATCCTGGAGATTTCGGGCACTCGGGCGCGTTCCCCGGCGTTGAAGAAGTAGAGAAGAAGAGGGCGGTCTGGAACGGTGATGCAGGATTCTTCCGGATCGAGCGCGGCCGGGCCACGAGGCGGGATCCGGCCCGAGCGCAGCTCGCACCCGCCCCTCAGGGGGTGGGCTCTCTCCTCGGTCGGGCAGGCGAAGCCCGATCAGGGTTCTGTCGGGAGGTCAAGCGGCGCCATGCAGAATCGACCATCAGTGGAAGTCACCGCCGCTTGACCTCCCGGCAGGTTCCTGATTGCCTCCGGGGACCGGCCAAGGAGAGAGCACGCCCCCGGTACCCGACCATCCCGAACAACAGCCCGCCCTGCCAACGCCAGCACCCCACAGACCCCGGCATCTCTCTCCGAGGGAAGGGCCCGAGCCGGAGGCGTGATCTTGAAACCGCAGGCCGCCCCACCAACGCAACGGGTGGGCGGGTGGTCAGACGAGACGGGCGACGCGAAGCGGCCGCCCCCAGCACGACGACCACCACGACCCGACAGGCCACCACACCCACGAGCATTCAGCCGATCATCATTCGCAGTAGTCGATCAGATGCCGGTTCGCCCGGCTCCAGGCGACCCGCTCGCGCAGTTCGTCCAGATGGCCCTCCGCGACCCAGGTCGCCTGGGGTTCGTGGCCCTGCTCGGCCAGCCGGGCGACGGCGCCGACGTCGTTCTCCTGAACCTCGATGACGGCGTCGACCAAGCCCGTAGTGTCGGTCAGGCCATACGCGGTGGCGAAGACTTCGAGCCGGCGCCTGCGGTCTGGCGGCTCCGGGTAGCGCAGCCAGCGTAGGCACGTGGCGTCGTCGCGGAACGGGGCGGTGTATTCGAGTGCGTAGGCGACGTCGTGCAGGCGCGGCGCCGGCCGGGCGTGGTCCCAGTCGATGAGGCCGATCGGCCGCAGGCCGTCCCACACCGCGTTCCACGGCCCGAAGTCGCCGTGGCAGACGACCTCGCCGTCCGCGACGCCGCCAGCCTTGGAAGACCACTGAGTCGTCGCGGCGGGACGGTAGCCGGCGACGGCGTCGTGATAGTCGCGCAGCATGTGCGCGAACGAGATCAGCCCTCTGTCATCGACGACTTTGGCCCAGCCATCTGGCCCTGACTCGCCCTCGATCCAGGTCAACACCTCCCGGCCCAGCTCATCGAAGCCGAGCACGCGCGGTGAGCGTTCGTAGCCGACCGACTCCAAGTGGCGCAGCAGGTCGTGAACCGCCGGCGTCCACGGCGCCGCGGGCCGGTGCACCGTGTTCCCGATCCGCTCGACCCGGCCCAGATCTCCCGTAGTCACGCGGCGAACTGGAACTTCCCGTCCGGCCCGCGCTCGAGCGGCAGCACGCCCGTCACCGCGTCGGGGTTGATCGGCCCGTAGATGTGCGGGAACGGCAGGTCCACGCCCGGCGCCGGCTCGTAGCGCACCTTGGAGACCAGCCGGTCGGGGTCGATGACGAGGAGGATCAAGCCGTCGTCCTCGCTGTAGAAGCGGTTCGCCACCCAGGCGACCTGCGACGCCTGGCTGGCGTGGATGAACCCTTCCTCGGCCAGCGTGCGGCCCTTGGAGGAGAACGTGTAAGAGCCCGCAGACTTGGCCGCGTCCCAGTCGGCTGGGAAGGCGATGTGGTAGATCGGCACGGTGCGAGCTTATCTCCGACCCGGCGGATGACGGCACGGCGGCGCGGCGGGCGGACCGGTGCCGGAGAACCCGAGAGGCCGGTGGTTCCCCGCCCCGAACTGCGAATCGGCCAGTGTCGGGAACGCGTGCGCGTATAGTTACCGAATGTGACTTACGACGAGGCTAATCCTGCGCGATTCGCCGCAGTGCCGGTCACGGTGCCGGGTCAAGACAGGATCCTGGCTCGGCGCCGTGATTTGGTCGTTGCGGTCAACAGTGTATGTGCCTACCCGCGTGCCGTCACATTCCAGCTCTTCATCAAAACACGGTTCGAAGATGGCGAGTCGCCCAATCTCGCCTTCAAGATGCCGCACCTGCTCCAGCCGGGTAACTTCGAGTTCGGAACCGACATCCGCGACGCCACCGGAGACTGGAAGTCCGTAGAGCCGAACTTCGCGGGCGGCGGAGGCGGCGGCTACGGGGAGCCGCATGGAATCAGCACCTATGAGTTCAAGTGGTGGGTGTCGTTCTCGTCCGATGTCCAGGGTTTCCGGCTCCGGTGTGTATGGGAGGAGCGGGGCGTTCCGGAGAGCACCGCAGAGCTCGACGTACGGCAGCTCCATGAGGCGGCGCGAGCGGCTGGGCCGGCCTGGTCTGATGACTGACTGAAGCCATGTGGGCGTGAACACCAAGACGAAGCGGATCATGCGGCGGATCCACGGCCGGGTAGGTTCTAGGCGACACGGGCCGGTCCGAGGACGCCGTCGTGGGGAGCCGCGGCGAGGTTGCGCGTCGCGCGGGCGTCAGCGATGCCGCCGGTGTGGCTGTGGGGTTCGGGCGTCTCCCCGTCGACGCCCCGAGGGATGGCAGACCGGTGCGGTGCGCCACAAGCACCCGGCCCGAGCCCGCCATGCGTCGAGGGGTGCGCCGCACCGCACCGGCCCATCATGGCTACGCTCGCCGACGAGGAGACGCCCGAACCCCACAGACCCACCGTCACCTCGGCTCAGCTGTCCTGCGTCACGCCAACTCCTGCGGCACCGCCACGCCCTTGTCCGCGGCGAGCTGCGCGAGCTGGTCGACCAGCTTGCGGGGGAGCGGGACGCCGGCGGCGGAGCGCTCGTCGAGGGTGTGCGCGCCGCGCTCGCCGGGGACGAGGATGCCGGCGTCGGGGTCGGCCTTCGGCAGGGCCTTGATGGCGTCGACGGTGTCGTCGACGATCGCGCGGAACTCCTCCACCGGGGCGAACGCGGCGATGTCGATCGCCATCAGCAGCGCGTTCTGGCGGTGCCGGCGGCCTTCCTCGGTGCCGGAGTGGTAGCCGGTGACGATCGGGTTGCCGGTCAGGCCGCCGGCGAGCATCTCGAACAGCAGCGACATGCCCGCGCCCTTGGCGCCGCCGACCGGCAGCGGGATCGCGGCCTCGGCCGGGTCGGTGGTCGGCCGGCCGTCGCGGGTGATGGCGGCGCCTTCGGGCAGCTCCTTGCCCTGCGCCTTGAGCTGCGCGATCCGGCCGAGCGCGATCACCGCGGTGGCCATGTCCAGCAGCACGGTCGGGTGCCGGCCCGCCGGCACGGCCACCGACAGCGGGCTGGTGGCGACGGCCGAGGCGTTGCTGCCGGGGTAGGCCATGTTCGGCACGCCGGCCACGATGCCCATGCCGGCCATGCCGTACTGGGCGGCGCGCTCGGTGTAGTAGCCGATCGCGCCGGTGTGGACGGTGCCGCGCACGGCCACCCAGGCGGCGCCGGCCGACCTCGCCATGCTCACCGCCTCGTCCATGGCCCGGGTCAGCGCGACCGGGCCGGGGGCGGCGTCGGCGTCGAGGACGGCCACGGCCGGACGCAGGATGTCGACGTCTATGTTCGGCCTCGGATTCGCCTGGCCGTTCTCGAACAGCTCCAGGTACCGGGGGACGCGCGAGACGCCGTGCGAGTCGACGCCGCGCAGGTTCGCCCACACGAGCACGTCCGCCACCGTCTCGGCGTGCTCGCGGGAGACGCCGTAGGCGCCGAACAGGTCGGTGACGAGGGTGCGCAGGCTCTTGTCCGGCACGGTGACACGGGGTTGGGGCATATCAGTCTCCTCGCTCGGTGGCGATTCTTCGGTGCGGGTGCGGGTGCGGGTGCGGGGGTGTCAGCGGGTGACGCGGACGTCGACGATCGCGGTGATGCCGGAGCGCACCGACTCCATGGCCTTCTCCAGGCCCGCGCGCAGCTCGTCCGGGTCGCTCAGGGTCATCCCGAGCATCCCGAACGGCCCGGCGAGCGCGGCGAGGTCGGGCTGTTCGGACAGGTCCACTCCGTGGAAGTCGGCGTGCCGCACGGACGCGCCGTCGGGGTAGAACCGCAGGTGGTTGAGTTTCATCGACAGGTACTGGCGGTTGTTGAACACCAGGATCAGCAGCGGCAGGCCGAGGCTCTTGGCGGCGCTGAGCGACTGGACGATCGGGTTGTAGAGGAACGAGCCGTCGCCCACCGTCAGCGCGACTTCGCGGTCCGGGTCGGCCAGCTTCACGCCGAGCGCCACGCCGATGCCCTGGCCGAGGCCGCCCTGCACGTAGCTGTAGCGCCCCGGGCGGTCGGCCTTGAGCCGCTGCTGCACGATCCGCGCGTGCGTGATGGTCTCGTCGATCACCGCCGCGTCCGGATCGAGCAGCTCGCGCAGGACGTCGACCACTGCGGCCGGGTCGATGCCGGAGCCGGCCGGCCTCGACGAGGCGGCAGCCGCAGCCGGTGCCCCAGCCGAAGCGGCGTGTGCCTCAGCCTCGCGCGCGGCCACGAGCTCCGCGTCCACGCCCGCCTCGCGCACCGCTTCCGTCAGGGCCGTGAGAGTCGGGCCGATGTCGCCCTCCAGGTACTGGTCTGCGCCCAGGACCTGGTAGTCGACGTGGGGACGGTGCGGTACGTCGTCGATCACCAGCACCCGCGAGTGCGCGGGCCGGTTGCTCGGTGGGTAGTACGGCGCCCGGCAGCACACCAGCACGATCAGGTCGGCCTCGGCGAACAGCGCCGTGGCGTCCCCGCCGTGGTGCAGTCGGTGCGTGCGCGGGAAGTTCGCACACACCGCGGACTGCGGCTCCACCACCGGGATCGCCAGCGCCTCGGCGAGCTCGACCAGGGCCTCGAAGCCGCCCGGGTGCCGGCCCGCCGACTCCGTCACGATGACCGGTCGGCGCGCCGCGGTCAGCAGCGAGGCGGCCTGCTCGAGCTCCGCCCGGGTGCTCACCCGCGCGCCGGGCTCCGGCACCGGGCGCGCCGCGGCCGGGCGGGTCCACGGCTGCAGCAGCACCTCCATCGGGATGTTGAGGTACACCGGGCCGGCCGGCGCCCGCCGGGCCAGCTCGGCCGCCCGCACGATGTGCCCGTACGCGGTGGAGACGTCCCCGACCTGCGTCGCCCACTTGGTGAACGGCGCCGCGACGGCCTGCGGGCCGCCCACGACGGAGAGGTTGCGATACCACTGCGAGCCCGGGTCGGTGCCGGTCTCGCCGTAGCCGGTGGACTCGGCGGAGGCCACCACCATCGGCACGCCGGTCAGCAGGGCGCCGTGGATGCCGTTGGCGCCCTGCAGCAGGCCGGGGACGGCGTGCAGCAGCACGAGCTGGGGCCGCCCGGTGGCCAGGGTGTAGCCGGTGGACATGGCGACCGCGAGGGTCTCGTGCATCAGGTCGATGTAGCGCGGCCCGGCGACGCCGTCCCGCCGCTGCCGGGCCAGCGCCTCCCACACCGGGGCCCACTCGGAGCCTGAGGAGCAGAACACGACGTCGACGCCGAGGTCCCGGCAGGCGGCGAGAACGGCCTCGCCGCCGTCCGGCTGTGCTGATTCGGTCATGGTCCCGTCTCTTCCCGTGCTACTTCGCGGCGTCCGGCACCGGCCAGCCGAGGACCTCGCAGATCCCGCGACCCATGATCCACTCGAGCTGCTCCTCGGAGAAGCCGAAGTGCTTGGTGAACTGCTCGATCGTGTCGGTCCAGGTGATGCCGTGGCCCATCAGGCGGGTGATGTCGGTGCCCCAGAAGGCGCGCTCCGGGCCCATCTTGTCCACGACCTCGTGCACGTACTTGGCGATGTTGAGGTTCGGGAACGGCTGGGTGGAGTAGCCGGGGATCGCGGAGACCTTCACGTGGATGTTCGGGTGCTTGCACAGGTCGGCGGTCTCCTGGACCCAGTAGCCGATCGCGTCGTCCACGCAGCGGGCCATGATGCCCATGTGGTCGATGATGAGCTTCAGGTCCGGGTGGCGCTCGGCGATCTGGCCCAGCTCCGTCTTCCAGATCGGCGCGTGCACCATGGTCACCAGGCCGAGCTCCTCGGCCAGCGGCCAGTACCAGTCGTTGGTGCCGTCGATCATCCAGTTGCGGTCGATCGGCCGGTGGAAGGTCAGCCGGGTGCCCTTGACGTGCGGGTTGGCGGCCAGCTCGTGCATCAGGGCCGCGCCCTCCTCGGGCTTGTTCTGCGGCACCCGGGCCATCACGCCGAAGCGGTCCGGGTGGGCTTCGCAGGCCTCGAGCGCGTAGTCGATCCGGTCGCCCTCCCAGGACGGCGGCAGGATCAGCGCGCGGTCCACGCCGGCCTCGTCCATCAGGCTGAGCGCCTCTTCGTAGCTGAACGCCTCCTCGCGGTGCCCGTTGAGCCGGATCCGCTCGCGCGCGCCGGGGACCCAGGGGCGGTCGGGGGTCTCTTCCTTCCACACGTGGATCTGGGTGTCGACGATGAACATGCGGTCCTCGCTTCCTTCGTTCTGGTGTTTTCGGGTGGATCACCGGGATGCGGTGCGATGGGGGAGGGCCGGTCAGCCGGCGCGGCGGACCGGAAGCCGGCCGACCACGTGTTCGGCGATGGCCAGGCTGGAGGTGGCCGCCGGGGAGGGGGCGTTGCGCACGGCCGTGATCGGGCCGAGCGTGTTGATCCGGAAGTCGTCCACGAGCGAGCCGTCGCGGTCGACCGCCTGCGCGCGGATGCCCGCGGGGGCCCGCACCAGGTCACTCGGCGTCAGATCGGGCACGTACGCCCGGGCCGCGTTCGTGAACGCGCGCTTCGAGAGCGATCCGCGCATCTCGCCGAGGCCCATCTTCCAGTGCTGACGGAAGAGCCGGAGCGTGCCCGGCCAGGTCAGCGTCTGGTACAGGTCGCGCGGGCTGACGTCGCGGCGTAGGTAGCCCTCGCGGGCGAGCGCGAACACCGCGTTCGGACCGACGTCGACCATGCCGTCCATCCGCGGCGTCAGATGCACGCCGAGGAACGGGTAGGCCGGGTCCGGCACCGGGTAGACGAGTGCTCTGACGAGGTCCGTGCGCTCCGGGCGGAGCCGGTAGTACTCGCCGCGGAACGGGATGATCGCAGGGCCCGGATCGTCTCCGGCGAGCTTGGCGACGGCGTCGGACTGCAGGCCCGCGCACAGGATCAGCCGGTCGAAGACGTGCCGCTCGCCATAGCCGTCGTGCACGGCCACCTGCTCGCCGGCGCGCTCGATCCGGGTGACGGAGTGGGAGAGCAGCACCTGGCCGCCCAGCTTGACCACGTCCTCGGCCAGCGCCCGGGCGACCTGCCGGTAGTCGATGATCGCGGTGGTGGGGGAGTGCAGCGCCGCCCGGCCGCGCACATGCGGTTCAAGCTCGCGCAGACCGGCCGGGTCGAGCCAGGTCACGCCGGGCACGCCGTTGGCCGCCGCGCGCTGCTGCAGGTCGCGGAGCCGGGCCACCTCGACCTCGTCCCGCGCGACGATCACCTTGCCGATCTCGCGGTACTCGATACCGTGCTCGGCGCTGAACTCGCGCAGCAGCTCCACGCCGCGCCGGCACAGCTGCGCCTTGAGCGAGCCCGGAGTGTAGTAGATCCCTGAGTGGATCACGCCGGAGTTGTGGCCGGACTGGTGCGCGGCGACCCGGTCCTCCTTCTCGAAGACGGTCACCTGAGCCCCGGTCAGCTCGGCCAGCCGGCGGGCGACGGCGAGGCCGACCAGGCCCGCGCCGACGACGCCGATCCGCTGTGCGTCAGTGCTCATCGTCAGGCTCCGTACCGGATCGCGACGGTCTTGACCCGGCTGTAGAAGCGCAGCGCCTCGGCCCCCTGCTCCTTGAACGGCGAACCGGAGGCGCCGAAGCCGCCGAAAGGCAGGTGCACGTCCCAGCCGGGCGTGGGCAGGTTCACCGCGATCTGGCCGGCCTCGACCCGCCGGGCGAACTCGTGCGCGCGCTGCAGGCTGCCGGTGAACACCCCGGCGGCCAGGCCGTAGACGGAGTCGTTCACGGCGGCGATCGCCTCGTCGAGGCCGTCGACCACGCGCACCGCGGCGACCGGACCGAAGACCTCCTCGCGCCAGATCGCCATCTCCGGCATCACGTCGCGCAGCACCGTCGGCAGCACGTAGCAGCCGTGCTCGTAACCGGCCTCGGTCGGGGCGCAGCCGCCGGCCGCGAGCACGGCGCCGTCGGCCTGGGCCCGGGCTATGTGTTCGAGCACGTCGTCGCGGTGCCGGCTGCTGACCAGCGGGCCCATCGTGGTGCCCGGCTCGCCGCCGGGGCCGGGGCGCAGCGCCTGGGCGACCTCGACCAGCCCGGCGATCACCTCGTCGGCGACGGCCCGGTCCACCACGACCCGGCTGGTGGCGGTGCAGCGCTGGCCGGCCTGGCCGAACACGGCCGCGGCGACGGTCGGAATGGCCAGGGCGAGGTCCGCGTCGTCGAGGACGGCGGTGGCGTTCTTGCCGCCCATTTCCGTCTGCAGCCGCACGTCGCGCCCGGCGAGCTGGCGCTGCAGCGAGCGGCCGACCTCGGTGCTGCCGGTGAAGGAGACTGCGGCCGGCCGCGGGTCCTCGAGCAGCGCGTCCGAGATCCGGCTCGCCCGGCCCAGCGCCACGCCGAGCACGCCGGCGGGCAGGCCCGCGTCGTGCAGCGCGCGGGCCAGGTGCAGTGCGACCAGCGGGGTCTCGCTGGCCGGCTTGAGCACGATCGCGTTGCCGGAGATCAGCGCCGGCGCGGCCTTGCGCGCCGGGGTGAGCAGCGGGTCGTTCCACGGGGTGATCAGGCAGACGACGCCGAGCGGCTCGGTGCGCGCGCTGGTTTCGGTGCCAGGCCGCGCGTCGTGCAGCAGTTGCCCGTAGGGCTGCCGCGCCCAGGAAGCGTAGTAGTCGAAGAAGTCGGCCGCCTTGCCGACCTCGCCGTCGGCCTCGGCCCGGGTCTTGCCCATCTCGGCCACCAGGTCGGCGGCGATCTGCGCCGCGCGCTCGCGCAGCAGCGCGGCGGTGCGCACCATGACGGCGGCGCGCTCCAGCGGCGAGGTGGCGGCCCACGTGGCGGCGCCGCGCTCGGCCGCGTCGTAGAGTTCGGCGATCTCGGCCGCGTCCATCTCGGGTACCCGCGCGACCACGCGCCGGGTGTCGGCCGGATCGACCACGTCGATCGCGTGCCCTTCGCGCGGCTCGCGCCATTCGCCGCCGACCAACCGCGGCATCGTCCTGACTGACATCAACGCTCTGCTCTCCCGCTTTCTCGTTCGGCAGGGTTGTGCAGAGCGTAGGAGCGGAGGCAGGGGCGTCGAAATGGGTGAATGCGCAATCTAAGCTGTACCCGGCGGCGCCGCGGCGCGCCGAAGCCGAGCTCAGCGGCTTGATCAGGCGGAATGGATCAAGGAGCCGGCACCGCTGCGGCGGGTGTGAGCAGCGGCACGCCGGCCGGGTCGTCGAGCACCGTCTCGCAGCCGTAACGCAGCGCGCCCCGCACGGTCGCGTCCGCGCCGAGCAGATCCGTGCTGATCAACGGCTCGTCGGTGGGGGTGACCGCGCGCCGGCCGGCCAGGTGCCGCAACACGTTCGGCACCAGCCAGTCCGACCAGTCGGCCAGATGGCCGCCGAGCACCACCTGCTCCGGGTCGGCCACCCGGGAGACCGCGGTCAGCGCGGTGGCCAGGGCCCGGGCGCCGGTCTCCAGCGCGCGCACCGCGGCCGGGTCGCCGCCGCGCAGCCGCCGGTCGAGCTCGTCCCGGCCCGCGCCCGGATCCGCTTCGTAGGCCGCCGGATCGAGGCCCGCCGACTGCAGCAGGGCGCCCAGGCCGAGGTAGGTGACCAGGCAGCCGTGGTCGCCGCACTTGCAGGCCGGGCCGTCGAAGGAGACCGGGATGTGCCCGAACTCGCCGGCCATGCCGTGCCCGCCGGTCTGCACCGCGCCGTCCGCGACGAGGCCGCCGCCGATGCCGCTGTCGGATCCGCGCAGGTAGGCGAAGACCCGCGGGGCCGCGCCGGTGCGGTCCATCAGTGCCCGGTACTCGGCGAACGCGGCCATGTTGGCCTCGTTGACCACGCTGAGCGGGAACGCGCTCGCGGCGGGGTCGGCCCGCACCAGCGCGCGCAGGTCCACCCGGCGCCAGCCGAGCAGGATCGAGTCGGCCACGATCTCGTCCTCGATCACCGCGCCGGGCACGGCCAGCACCACCCGGGCCAGGTGCATCCGCTCCCGGCCGCCGCCGCGCGCCGCGGCGAGCCCGTCCCGCACCACCTGCCCGATCTGCCGGGCCACCGGGCGCGGATCGCCGTACGCGGCGCCGTGCGCCCGCTCGTCGCGCCAGAGCACGGTGGCGTCCAGGTCGGTGGCGGCGGACACCAGCCGGCCCGCGGTCACCTGGATCGCCAGTGCGACCACCCGGCCGGGGGCGAGTTCGAGCAGCCGGCGCGGGCGGCCGCGGCTGCCCGAGGAGGCCAGGCCGACCTCGTGCACCAGCCCGTTCGCGATCAGCTCCGCGGTCAGCGCGGTGATCGAGGCGTGCACCAGGCCGGTGGCCTCGGCCAGTTCGGTGCGGGCGCACGGGCCGTGCGCGGCGACGTGCCGCAGGACCAGGGAGAGGTTGCGGCGTCGGACGTCGGCGGTGTCGACCGGGCTGTTCACGGCTCTGATTGTGGCGGATCCCGGTGTGAACAGGGGCGGGAGGGCTGCGGCCACAATATTTCTCACCCTGAAGAATATAGACCGCCCCTGCGCCCCATGCCGCATCCGGATCTTGATGAAGATCGCCGCGATTCCCGCTGTCCGCCCGGCGCACAGCCCGGCCTCGTCACGGAATCGTAATATCTCGACTGTTGAAATAAATGAGTCCGTGCGGCCATACTCCTGGCACCGGCGGCCGCATGCCCCGGGATCACAAAGACGTGAAGGACGCCATGTCGAACCAAACTCGTGCCTCCGGCACCGACCGCGGCCCGCTGCGCGCGGGCACGGTCGCCGCCGCCCTGTTCGCGGTTTGCCTCGCCCAGATCGGCCTGGCCATGCCGGCCACGCTGAACGGAACCTTCCAGGAGGTGTTCAACCCCACCAACTCGCAGCTGACCTGGATATCCGACTGCTCCCTGCTGCCGATCACGGTGCTCGAGCTGACCTGCGGTGTGCTCGGCGACCTGTTCGGACGCAAAAAGCTGCTCATGGGCGGCGCGCTCATGCTGGCCGTGGGCGAGGCCGTCGCGGCCTCCGCGCACGGCGTGAGCGTGATGTGGATCGGCCAGATCATCGCGGGCATCGGCTGCGCCGCGCTGTTCCCGACCACCCTGGCCATGCTCGTCGCGGGCGACCGCTCGCCGGCCCAGCGCGCCAAGATGATCGCCATCTGGGCCGCCATCCTGTCCACCGGCAACTTCATCGCGCCGCTGCTCGGCGGCATCACCGCCACCTACTTCAACTGGCGCGTCGCCTTCATCGTGGTGGTCGTGCTGGCCGTGGTGGACGCCGGCATCACCTACTTCACCGCGCAGGACTCGCGCTCCCCGCAAGGACGCTCGCTCGACCCGGCCGGCCAGACCACGATCGGCCTCGGCCTGTGCGCGCTGCTGTGGGGCGTGATCCAGGGCGCCGGCGACGGCTGGGGCAACCCGATGGTGGTGGGCGCGTTCGTGCTCTCCGCCGTGTGCATCGCCGCCTTCATCCTGATCGAACTGCGCGTGCCCAACCCGCTGCTGCGCCTGGACCTGTTCAAGAACCGCAACTTCGCCCTCGCCGCGCTGGTCACCGTGGTCGGCATGTTCGCCTTCCTCGGCACCGCCTACGCCATCAGCATCCGGATGGGTCCGATCCAGGGCCAGTCCTCGATGCGCACCGCCTTCGCGTTCCTGCTGCTGAGCGGTCTGACCATCTTCCTGCTGCCGCTCACCCACCGGCTCATGGCCACCCTCGCCCCGCGCTGGGTGCTCGGCCTCGGCTTCGTGCTGATGGGCGTCGGCGACATCTGGGCCGGCCAGCTGCCGATCTCGGACAACACCCTGCCCGCCCTGATCGTGCCGATGGGCCTGGTGGGCATCGGCTTCAGCTTCGCCGTCTCCGCGGTCACCGCGACCGTGGTCGAGACCGTGCCGCACAGCCTCGCCGGGATGGCCTCGGCCACCACCAGCATGCTGCGCGACTTCGGCTTCACCCTCGGCCCGGCCGTGATCGGCGCCATCGCCACCGCCAAGGCGGTCAGCGGCCTGACCGGGCAGCTGCACGCGGCGAACCTGGCCGCGGCGGACCTCGGCAAGGCCCAGGGCATCCTGTCCGGCGGCGGCCCGCTGGCCGTCGAGCACGCCGACCCGACCGTCTCCGGCCTGGCCGTGAGCTCGCTCGGCGACGCGTACAGCCTCGGCTTCACCGTCTGCGGCATCGCGGCGCTGGCCTGCTGCCTGATCACCGTGCTGCTGCTGCGCGGCCAGGCGGCCGAGTCGGCCGAGGAGCCCGAGCTCGCCGTCGCCCCGGCGTAGCCGGCGGGCATCAGACGACCCGGCCCCGGCCGTCCTCGAGACGGCCGGGACCGGTGCCCCCCTCGCTCCCGGGCCAACGGGGCGAGGGATGGATCCTCCTGCTCAACGTCCTGCAAACAGGGAGAACCCTTGCGATTCAGCATAGCAACCGACGAACACGCCGCCGACGGCGTGGCGCCCCGGCGCCGCCGCCGCTGGCCGGTGGTCACCGCAGTCGCGGCCGCGGCCACCCTCGCCGCGGGCCTCTACGCCGGCGGCTCCGAGGCCGCGAGCGGCCCGGCCGCCTCCGGCATCGCGCCGGTGCAGACCTGCGCGCAGGCCCAGGGAATCAACCTCCTGAGCCTCGCCGGGGCCAACACCCAGATCACCTCCGCGACGGCCGTGACCGCCGCGGACAACCCGACCGGCAAGTGGGACGCCTGTGAGGTCCAGGGCATCATCGCGCCGGAGACCCACTTCACCCTCTACCTGCCCACCACCACCTACGCGGGCGAGTACCTCCAGGAGGGCTGCGGCGGCGGTTGCGGCAGCGTCGGGACCGGCGAGCCCGCGGCCGCCTACGACTGCGCCCAGTCCACCGCCGGGAACTTCGCCGTCGCCGCGGACGACGAGGGCCACGAAGGCGACGGCTTCACGGTCATGGCCTTCCAGGACCCTGAGCTCAGGGCCGTGTTCGGCTACTCGTCCGAGCACCAGCTGGCGCTCGCGTCCAAGGCGATCATCAAGGCCTTCTACGGCAGCGCGCCGAGCGACTCCTACTTCGACGGCTGCTCGGACGGCGGCCGCGAGGCCCTGATCGAGGCCCAGCGCTACCCGACGGACTTCAACGGCATCGTCGCCGGTTCGCCCGCGTCGGTGCAGACCGAGCTCAACGCTTTCGAGGAGGCCTGGAACGCCCAGGCGAACACGGCGGCGGACGGCACGGCGATCATCGCCAACGCCGACCTGGCCCCGCTGCACGACGCGGTGCTCAAGGCCTGCGGCAGCGCCACCGACGTCGCCCTCGGCTACCTCAGCGATCCGCTGGCCTGCAAGTGGAATCCGGCCGGCATCGCGTGCAAGACCGGCCAGACCTCGACCGCGAGCGACTACTGCCTGACGGCCGCTCAGGTCGAGACCGTGAACAAGCTCTACTCCGGCCCGACCGACGCCCAGGGCCAGCTGCTCTACCCGGGTTACGAGGTGCGCGGCTCCGAGCTGAACTGGGCCGGCTGGATCGTGCCGTTCGGCGGGAACCAGGAGACCGGCGCGCTCGACGCCAACATCGGCACCTCCGCGTGGCAGAGCTGGGTCACCCCGACCGGCACCTTCGACGGAGGCGCCACGTACATGGACGTCAAGTTCACCAAGCAGAACTTCGAGAAGCTCACCGCCGCCAACGACGGTGAGCTCGACGCGACCGACCCGAACCTCTCGGCGTTCGAGAAGGCCGGCGGCAAGCTGATCCTGTGGGCCGGCTACGCCGACCCGGCGATCAACCCCGCCGGCACGATCTCGTACTACCAGGCCGTGACCAAGACCATGGGCGGTCTGGCCGCGACGGAGAAGTTCGCCAAGCTCTACCTGCTGCCGGGCGTCGCCCACTGCGGCGGCGGCCAGGGTCCGTCGGACTTCGACGCCCTGACCGCGGTCACCCAGTGGGTGACCAAGGGCCAGGCGCCGAACAGCCTGCTGACCACGCTGACCGGCCAGTCCGGCAACGTCACCGCGACCCGCCCGGTGTACGCGTACCCGTACATCGCGGCGGACACCACCGGCGGTTCGCCGACCGAGGCCGCGAGCTACACGCCGAAGCTGTCCACGGCCGAGCAGAACCTGAATGTGCAGTGGCTCGGTTCCTTCCGCTCCGGCTACGAGACGGTCAGCGGCTGGGTCAACGGCCAGTGGGTCACCCGGCCCGCGGACCTGGGCCGCTGAGCGGCACAGAGCACTGATGCGCCTTGATCCGGACCGTACGACGACGATCACTGAGGCGGCGTCGTACGGTCCGGTCGCGGCCGCGGAAGAACGAGGAGAAAAGGGAAGATGGCGGAGAAGACGGATGCGCTGCTGGTCGTGAGCGCGCACGCGGGTGACTTCGTGTGGCGTTCCGGCGGTGCGATCGCGCTGGCGGCTTCGCGGGGGCAGCGGGCGAAGGTGGTGTGCCTGTCGTTCGGGGAGCGGGGCGAGTCGGCGAAGGCGTGGCTGGCCGGCAAGAAGCTCGAGGAGATCAAGGCTCTGCGCCGCGCGGAGGCCGAGGCCGCGGCCGAGGCGTTGGGCGCGGAGATCGAGTTCTTCGACGCGGGCGACTATCCGCTGCTGGAGAGCGCGGAGCTGGTCGACCGCCTCGTGCACGTCTACCGCGAGGTGGCGCCGACCGTCGTGCTGACGCACACGTTGTCAGACCCCTACAACGGCGATCACCCGGCCGCGGCGCGGATGGCGATCCAGGCGCGGATCCTGGCGCAGGCCATCGGCTACGAGGCGCCGGGTGAGCCGTTGGGCGCGCCGCCGCTGTTCTCGTTCGAGCCGCACCAGTCGGAGCAGTGCGACTTCAAGCCGAATGTGCTGCTGGACATCACGCCGGTGTGGGAGCGCAAGGAGGCTGCGATGCAGTGCCTGCCGGCGCAGCAGCACATGTGGGACTACTACACGGATCTGGCCAAGCGCCGGGGCGTGCAGCTCGAGCGCAACGCGGGCCCGAATCTGGGGCTGGGCAAGAACACCCGGGCCGAGGCGTTCATGCGCCACTACCCGCAGACCACGAGGGAACTGTCGTGACCAGCGCCCGTTCAAGCCGTGTCGTCGTCACCGGCGTTCCGCGCCCGCCGCTGGAGCAGCTCGACGAGTTCGCCGGGTTCGGCGTCGCCACTGTGCACGAGGCGCTGGGCCGGGTCGGGTATCTGGGTCCTGATCATCGGCCGATCCAGCCGGACGTGCGGGTGGCCGGGTCCGTGGTCACGGCGCTGTGCTGGCCGGGGGACAACCTGATGATCCACGCGGCGGTCGAGCAGTGTGCGGAGGGCGACATCCTCGTGGTGGCAACGACTTCTCCGTGTTCGGACGGCCTCTTCGGCGAGCTGCTGGCCACCTCGCTCGACGCCCGTGGTGTACGAGGCCTGATCATCGACACCGGCGTGCGCGACACGTCGGAGCTGCGCGCGATGGGCTTCCCGGTCTGGTCGCGGCACGTGAGCGCGCAGGGCACGGTCAAGGCCACCGCGGGCGCGGTCAACGTGCCGATCGCGGTCGGACGGCAGACGGTGTATCCGGGTGCTGTGATCCTCGCCGACGACGACGGTGTGCTCACCTTCCCGGCCGCGGACCTGCCTCGCGCGATCGAGGCGTCGAAGGCCCGCGAGGCCAAGGAGCAGGCCACCCGCGAGGCCCTCGCCGGCGGACAGCTCGGCCTCGACCGCTACAACCTCAGGCCCCTGCTCGCGAACCTCGGCGTCGAGTACGTCACCTACGACGACTACATCGGCGGGGGAGGCGAGCGGGCGCATGGGTGAGCGCGGCATACCCTGCATCCTGATGCGTGGCGGCACGTCGAAGGGCGCGTACTTCCTCGCCGCCGACCTGCCCGCGGACCGGAAGACGCGCGACGACCTGATCCTGCGGATCATGGGCAGCCCCGATCCCCGGCAGATCGACGGCATCGGCGGCGCGCACCCGCTCACCAGCAAGGTCGCCGTCATCGGCCCGTCCACCCGCGCCGACGCGGACGTCGACTACCTGTTCCTGCAGGTCGGCGTCGGCGAGGCGTTCGTCACGGACAAGCAGAACTGCGGCAACCTGCTCGCCGGGGTCGGCCCGTTCGCCGTCGAGCGAGGGCTCGTGCCGGCCGCGGCGGAGCGCACCTCCGTGCGCATCCACCTCGTCAACACCGGCGAGTCGGCCACCGCGACCTTCGCCACCCCCGATGGCGCGGTCGACTACGCCGAGCCGGTGCTGCTCTCCTTTGCCGCACCCGAGGGCAAGCCGCTGCTGCCCACCGGCCGCGTACGCGACGAGATCGACGGGTTCCGCGTGACCTGCGTCGACAACGGCATGCCGACGGTGGTGCTGGTGGCGGCCGACCTCGGCGTCAGCGGCTACGAGACGCCGGCCGAGCTCGAGGCGGACGAACGCGTCGCCGAGCGGATCCGGCGGATCCGGGCCGGCGCCCTGGACCGGATGGGCCTGGGCGACGCGCCGTCGCTGCCGAAGATCACCCTGCTCGCGCCCGCCCGCGACGGCGGCACCGTCAGCACGCGCACCTTCATCCCGGTGCGCTGCCACGAGGCCATCGGCGTGCTCGGGGCCGTCAGCGTCGCCACGGCGCTGCTGCTGCCCGGGGCCGTCGGCGCCGACCTCGCCGGCCCGGTGGAACCAGGCCGACCCCTGCGGCTCGAACATCCGACCGGCGCGGTGGACGTGTCGGTCGAACTGGATCCCGGCGCGCCCGCAGACCGCCCGCGCACCCGCCGAGCCGGCCTGGTGCGCACAGCCCGCAAGCTGTTCGAGGGCACCGTCCACCCCCGGCCGTCGCAGCACACTGCCAGCAACTGAAGGAAAACCCCGCCATGACCACCCCCTCGCCCTTCCACGAGATCGCGCACCTCGGCCACGTCGAACTGCTCACCCCGCAACCCGAGGCGAGCCTGCGGTTCTTCACCGAGATCATGGGCCTGCGCGAGTGCGCCCGCGACGGCGACTCGGTCTACCTGCGCACCTTCGACGACTACGAACACCACAGCCTGATCCTCACCGCGTGCGCGACCTCCGGCATCCGCCGCACCGCGCTGCGCACCTGGAGCGCCGAGGCGCTCGAACGGCGCGCGGCCGCGATCGAGGCGGCCGGCCGCGGCATCGGCTGGCGCGAGGGCGGGCACGGCATCGGCCGCACCTACGCGTTCCGCGACCCGGACGGCCACGAGTTCGAGCTCTACTGGGAATCCGAGCACTACCGGGCGCCCGAGGCCTCCCGTCCGGCGCTCAAGAACCAGGCCGAGGCCAAGCCCGCCTACGGCGTCGGCGTGCGGCGCCTCGACCACGTCAACTACCTCGCCGCCGACGTCGCGGCGAACGGGCGCTTCCAGCGCGACGTGCTCGGCGCGCGCACCACCGAGCAGATCCAGCTGAACGACGGCCGGATCGCGGCGCAGTGGCACCACTTCGGCAACAAGTCCTACGACCTGGTCTATACCGAGGACTGGACCGGGAGCGAGGGGCGGCTGCACCACATCGCCTTCGCCACCGACACCCGCGAGGAGATCCTGCGGGCCGCCGACGTCTTCCTGGACGCCGGCGTGTTCATCGAGACCGGCCCGCACAAGCACGCGATCCAGCAGACCTTCTTCCTGTACGTCTACGAGCCCGGCGGCAACCGGATCGAGCTGTGCAACCCGGTCTCCCGGCTGCTGCTGGCGCCCGACTGGAAGACGGTGACCTGGACCGAGGCCGAGCGGGCCAAGGGTCAGGCCTGGGGGCTGAAGACGATCGAGTCCTTCCACACCCACGGCACCCCGCCGGTCCAGGTCGACTGAGCCGGCCGACTGAGCCGACTGAACGCGCCGGGCATCCGGCGCGTATATATAGTCGCGACACCGGCGCGCCTCGGGCAGGGGTGCGCCGGTGTCCTCGTGTCGGGGCGGGTTCTTCAGCCCAGGAATGCTCCGATCCGCTGCCGCAGCGAGGCCGGGTCGAGGCCGTGCGCCACGGCGTGCTCGGCCGGCGTCCCGTAGCGGCGCAGTTCCTGCCGCGCCACGCCGAGGCCGAGCACCCGGTGCGGCGTGTCCAGCAGCGCCTCGTCCACGGCGTGGCTCGACGTGCCGGCCAGGTACGGCTCGACCAGCACCACGTCGGCCGTCGTGGCGCGTGCCACCGCCGAACGCAGGCTCTCGACGTCGAACGGTCGGACGGTCGCGGCGTACAGCACGGTGACGTCGAGGTCTGCGACGGCCTCGAGCACCGGGTCGAGCAGCGGCCCGACGGCCACCACGACCCCCGAAGCGTCGTCCGATCCGCGCTTGACCACGGCCATCCGGCCCGGTTCGACCGGCCGCGGCGCGCGGTTGGTCTCGCCGGACAGCCGCAGGTAGACGCGTCCCGTCCCGGCCGCGGCGTCGCGCAGCAGGACCTCCGTCTCGTCCGGGTGGCCGGGGACGTGCACGGTCCAGCCCTCCAGGGTGTCGAGCAGCGCGACGTCGGCCGGCGACTGGTGGGTGCGCCCCATGTACGCCATGTCGTAGGACGCGCCGTAGCTGACCAGCACCGCGCCCACGTCCTGGTGGCCGAGGTCCAGCTTGACCTGCTCGAACGGGCGCTCGATGAGGAACGAGGGGAAGGTGTGCGCGATCGGGCGCAGGCCGGCCAGGGCCAGCCCGCCGGCCACCCCGACGAGCAGCTGCTCCCTGATCCCGACGTTCAGCACCCGGTCCGGGTGCTTGGCCTTGGCCGGGTCGAACTGTGTGGCGGTGATGTCGGCCAGCACGACGGCGAGCCCGGGGTCGGCGTCGAGCAGGGCGGTGGTGGTGCTGACGAAGCGCTCCCGCATGGTGTCCACGATCGGTTCTCCAGTTTGTCAGTGTGCGAATAAAGTGGTAGAGGTATCGGGTGGTACTACGCGTCCTTGGGTTCGACCACCGCGATCACCGCGCGCGGGCGGCCGGGGTGGGGTGCGGTGAAGGCGGCCTCCAGCGCGTCGTGGTCCCGGCCGCTCACGGTCACGGTGGACCAGCCCTCGCGCTCGAACCGGGTGGCGATGCCGCCGGACCACCCGTGCGTGGCCGACTGGTTGTCGATGACGACGGCGGTCAGTCTCTCCAGGCCCACGGCCCCGGCGTAGGCGATGGCCTCGTGGTTCGAGCCCTCGTCGAGTTCCGCGTCGCCGAGCAGCGTGACCACGCGCTGCGTGGCCAGTCCGCGCGCCCGCAGTCCCAGCGCCGTGCCCACGGCCAGCCCGAGCCCGTGCCCGAGCGAGCCGCTGCCGATCTCCACGCCGGGCACCAGCACCCGGTCCGGGTGGTGGCCGAGCGGGGAGTCGAAGGAGCCGAAGCTCCGCAGCCACTCCTCGGGGATGAAGCCGAGCGCGGCCAGCACGGCGTAGTAGGCCACCGGGCCGTGGCCCTTCGAGAGCAGGAAGCGGTCGCGCAGCGGGTTGTCCGGGTCGCCCGGGTCCAGTCCCTTGAGCACGCGGGTGTAGAGCACCCACAGCACGTCGAGGGTGGAGGTCGCCGCCGGCCCGTGCTTCTCGTCGCCGGTCATCAGCGCCATCAGCCGGCGCGGCTCGTCGAGCCGGGCGCCGGAGCCGATCGCGTCCGCGATCGCAGTGTTCGAGTTCGTGTTCTCCATGCCCCCAAGCCTGCAACTTCAAGTCAGCTTGAAGTCAAGCGATAGGATCCGCGTTCATGCCCGTGCTGGAATCGCGCCTGACCATCGGCGAACTCGCCCGCCGCGCCGGGGTGGCCACCTCCGCGCTGCGCTACTACGAGCAGGTCGGGCTGATCGTCTCCGAGCGCACCGCCGGCGGCCAGCGCCGCTACGCCAGGGCCATGCTCCGGCGGGTCGCCTTCATCCGGGCCGCGCAGCAGGTGGGCCTGACCCTGGACGAGGTGGGCGCGTCGCTCGCCCGCCTCCCGGCCGAGCGCGCGCCGAACAAGGCCGACTGGAACTCCGTCTCGCACACCTGGGTGGCCCGGATCGACGACCGCATCGCAGAGCTCGAAGGGCTGCGGGACCGGCTCACCGGCTGCGTCGGCTGCGGCTGCCTCTCCCTGCGCACCTGCCGCCTCTACAACCCGGGCGACACCGCCGCCACCCACGGCGCCGGCGCCCGGTGGCTGCTCGGCGACACCCCGCCGGACGGGGCCGGGATCGCCGCCGAGTAGCCGGTGCGGCACTTTACGTCATTAGGTGAATGACTAAGCCGTTTTCCTCACCTTCCGCATCGACCGCGTCACTATTCTGATGTACGCAGCGTAGTTCAATGGTCGCGCTGTGTCTGAAAAATACTGCACGGGACGCGATGATAACGTCACTCCGCGTGATCGACGCTGCGTATCCGGTTATCGAAATGCCATCTGACCTGGCCGTTCGCACGGTATGCCACGAAATCATAGCGCTTCGTGTCGTTACCTGTTTTTCTCGCCAAATGGTCATTTGCCCGGTTTGCATGTGCTTAAGTTGATCCAGGCGTTGCTGAACAGCCAAGGAAATCCATGGCGGCAGCGCCTCCGCCGAATCCGTTGCGGAGCGTAGAACTCCGCGGAGCCGGGGACCCATGTCCCCCGGGGTGAATCCGTGCCCACGGCACGGTAGGGCGACCTCTTACGCCCGAACCCGTCAGCTAACCCGGCAGGCGGCCTGAAGAGGAAGAGCGAAGTCTTGACGTTCCACCGTCTGTCCCTGTCCGCCCCTGCCCGCAAGCGTGTCCGGACCGTCACCCTGAGTGCCGCCGTGATCGCCGGCGTGGCGATGCCGACGCTGGCCCAGGCTGCGACGATCGGTTCGACCCACACTCCGACGCAGCAGACCGCGCAGGCCGCCTCCGGCACCACGGCCACCGCGACCAACGTGTCCGACTCGACCCCCACCTCGAGCGACACCACCCGCTACACCGTCGTCGCCGGCGACACCCTGTTCGGCATAGCCAAGAGCAAGCTCGGTAACGGCGACGACTACCACAAGCTCTGGAACCTGAACAAGGACCGCACCGAGTCCGACGGCGCCAAGTTCACCAACGAGGACCTCATCCAGATCGGCTGGACCATCCTGGTCCCGTCCGGCAGCGCGTCCTCCACCTCGAGCGACTCCGCGACCACCGCCACCACCTCCTCGTCGGCGGGTTCGGACCAGTCCTCGACCGGCTCCAGCGCCTCGAGCAACTCGTCCGCCAAGGCGTCTTCGAGCACCAGCTCGTCCTCGAGCACGGACTCGACCACCACCTACGCGGACAACCTGGACGGCTGGATCAACCAGGCCATCTCGATCCTGAACGCGCACGGCTACTCGGTGTCCTACAACGCGATCTACCAGACCGCGATGAACGAGTCCTCCGGCAACCCGAGCGCCGAGAACGGCTGGGACTCCAACGCCGCCGCCGGCACCCCGTCGATCGGCCTCATGCAGATGATCCAGCCGACCTTCGACGCCTACGCGCTCTCCGGCTACAACGACATCTACAACCCGGTCGACAACATCATCTCCGCGGTCATCTACGCGCAGGCCACCTACGGCGGCCTGGACAACGTCGTCGCCGCCCGCTGCGGCGGTTCGTGCTGGTACGGCTACTAAGCCGACCAGTCCGGCTTGACCTGACACCGGCCGCACCGGCCCGACCGCACCCGCGACGCTCCCCGAGCGCCGCGGGTGCGGTCTTTCGCGTGCGCGCTCACTCCGGCGGCCGATTCCTCACATGATTCAGTGATCACAATTGCGCTCGCCGGACGGGCTGACGCGGCCAGGTTGGCCCGGCCGGCGGCCTCCGCGTGCGAGTATGCGGGCGAAACCCGAAGCAGGGCCTCGTCGCCACAAGGCCCGTCCCGCGGCCGCGTCCCGTGCGCGGCCGCGGGTTGCCCGCGGACGCCGCGCTCGCCGGCCTGCGTCCGCTCCCCGCACCCGCACCGCCGCGTCCGACGGAGAGGCCGTGTACGATCCCTGCGCATCCATCCTCAACGGCTCGGTCGCCTTCGTCCTCGGCACCCGGCGCGAGATCGTCAAACTCGCCCCGCTGACCGGACTGTTCGCCGACGCCGCCCGGGTCATCCACACCGGCCAGCACTACGACGCGCGCCTGGACGAGGTCTTCTTCACCGACTGCGGCATGCGCCGGCCCGACGTCACCCTCGGCGTGGGCGGGATGTCCCGGGCCGGGCAGGTGGCGGCGGCGGTGGCGAACCTGGACACGCTCTTCGCCGCCGCGCGGCCGGCCGCCGTGGTGGTCCAGGGCGACACCAACTCCGCGCTGGCCGGGGCACTGGCCGCGAACGCCTACGGCATCCCGCTGGTGCACGTGGAGGCCGGGCTGCGCAGCCACGACCGGCGGATGCCGGAGGAGAACAACCGAACCCTGATCGACCACGTCTCCGACCTGTTGTGCGCCCCCACCCGCGGCAACGTGGAGAACCTGGTGGCCGAACGGCTCGACCCGCAGCTGGTCGAGCTGACCGGGAACACCGTGGTCGAGGCGCTGCGCCAGTCCCTGCCCGGACCCGAGGCGCGGGCCAAGGTGCTGGCCGAGGTGGGTGTGCAGGCCGGCCGGTACGTGCTCGCCACCATCCACCGCCCGGAGAACACCGACGACCCGCGCGTGCTCGGCGCGATCGTCGCCGAGCTCGAGGCGATCGGCGCGGCCGGGCGGCCGGTGCTCTTCCCGGTGCACCCGCGCACCCGGGCCGCCCTGACCCGGGTCACCGGCGGGCGGCTGGCCGAGGGGCTCTCCGCCTGCGACCCGCTCGGCTACCGCGAGTTCCTCGCCCTGGTGGCCGAATGCGCGCTGGTGGTCTCCGACTCCGGCGGTATCCAGGAGGAGACGACCGTGCTCGGCCGCCCGCTCGTGCTGGTGCGCCGCAGCACCGAACGGCCCGAGGCCCTGGCCGACTTCGCGTGCCTGGCCGAACCCGGCCCGGCGATCAGCCTCGCCGCCTTCACCCTGCTGGCCGACGTCGAGTCCGTCCACGCCCGGCTCAGTGTGCTGCCTTCGCCGTTCGGCGACGGCCGGGCCTCCTTCCGGATCAGGGACGCGATGTTCCGGCGGGTGCCCGGATTGGGCGCGCGCTGACGGCCCGTCAATCCGCCGGCGCCCCAAGGCCGGGCGTGTAGAGCGCGATCCGGTCGCGGCCGTTGCGCTTGGCCGCGTAGAGGGCGTGGTCGGCGTTGGTGAGCAGGCCTGACACGCCGAGCTTGGAGCCGGGCGCGAGCTCGGCGACGCCGACACTGACGGTGATCCGGTGCGGCCATCCGGCGGAATCCGTCGCGATCCGGCCGCGCAGCTGATCGGCTCGCACCGCGGCGTCGGCCAGCTCGCAGTCCACCATCAGCGCGGTGAACTCCTCGCCGCCGTGGCGCGCGGTGACGTCGCCCTCGCGCGTCTCGCGCTCCAGCAGCCTGGCCAGCCGGCGCAACGCCTCGTCGCCGGCGTCGTGCCCGGCCGTGTCGTTGAGCCGTTTGAACCGGTCGATGTCGATCATCAGCAGGCACAGCGCGGCCCCGCGCCGGCCGTGCTCGGCCGCCTGCCGCCGGAGCGCGTCGAGCAGCGTGCGCCGGTTGGCCAGGCCGGTCAACGGATCCGTGCTCGCCTGCCGGCCGAGCTCGGCCACCAGGCCGCGCACCCGGCGCTGCAGGGTGACGACGACCAGGCCGGTGAGTACCAGCGTCGCCGCCATCGGGCTGTAGTCGGTCAGGCCGAGGTGCGGGTCCACGAAGCTCGCGCCGATCAGCGCGATCACGCAGGCGAGGGTGGTGGCCCAGGTGACCGGCTCGGTGAGCAGGCAGCTCGAGTAGAGCACCGGCCAGAGCATCAGCACCGCGCCGGTCGGGGTCATCACCCGGCTCCAGAGCATCGGCAGCGCGGTCAGGAAGACGGCCAGGAACGGCAGCGCGACGGCGTAGCGTTCGGCCAGCCGGTTGCGCCAGATCAGCAGCACCAGGCCGATCACCCCGGCCACGCCCGCGCAGGTGAACGCCACCGTCCACACCGTGCCCGGGCCGCGGTCACGCGGCGGGAGCCCCTGGCGGAAGGCGACCGCCGAGGCCGTGCTCAGCGCCGCGCCCACCAGGAAGAAGCCCCCGGAGGCGGTGTAGAGCGTGCGCCGGGCGGCCTGGGGCACCGGGATCGGCGGCGGGGCCTCGAGCACGGCCGGCGGGCGGCGCTGCTCAGCCGCGCCCGGCCGGGCGCCCCGGCCGCGCCGGCGCTCCGCCCTCGTCCCCGTCGGCCTCGCCCGGCCCCGGCCCGTCGGCCACGACCGAGGCGATCTCGACGGTGTCCTCGCCCGGCTTTCCCGCGGGCCGCCACGGCTCGCCGGACGCCTCCGCGACGGCCGTCTTCCGCTTTCCCCGCAAGACGTCCCTCAGACCCACGGCACTCTCCGTTCCCTTGCATCGGCAGGTACGTCAAGATGCCTGCCCGGCACGGGCGCGGAGCGCACCTGACGTGCTCCGTATGAGGGAGGGGCGCCCCTAGGCGGCCCAGACCTCGGGGGCGCGGAAGTAGTTGCGGCCCTGGGCCTCCCAGCGCTCGGCGTGGGCGGCCAGGCGGGTGCGGTAGTCCGCCCAGTCGCGGTGCACGGAGCTCCAGCCGACCTCGGCGTGGCCGGGCAGCCGCGGGAAGATCAGGTACTCGGCCTCGGTCATGGTCGCGACGGTCTCGGTCCACAGCGCCGCCTCGAGGCCGAGCACCCGCTCGGCCTCGACCTCGCCGAGGTAGCCGACCGGGTCCCACTCGTACGCCTGACGCACGGGCACGTAGCCGGACCAGTCCAGCCCGAACGGCGAGTCCGGCCCGTACTGCATGTCAAGGTACGAGTGCGAGGCGGGGGAGACGATCGCCGAGGCGCCCTTGGCCACCGCGTCGCGGAACTCGTCGTCGCTCACGCCGTGCTCGACCGTCTGCCGCCCGTGGTTGCGGCCCCAGTACTGGGCCACCACTTCGGCCGGCACGCCGGAGGCGACGATCTCCTCCCAGCCGATCACGGTCTTGCCGGTGGCCGCGGCGATCTCGGCCGCTCGGCGCAGGAAGCGGCCGAAGGCCTCCTGGTCGAGGACGTCCACCTCGTCGCCGCCGAGGTGCAGGTACGGCCCCGGCGTCATGGCGGCGAGGTCGCCGAAGACGTCCGCGAGGAACGTGTACGTCGCCTCGTTGTCGGGATCGAGCGTGCTGAAGCCGACGTCGGTGCCGCGGTACTGCCGCGGCTGATAGTCCTTCAGCCCGAGCTCCGGGTACGCCAGCAGCGCGGCGTTGGTGTGGCCGGGGACGTCCACCTCCGGCACGACCGTGATGAACCGGTCCGCCGCGTAGGAGACCAGCTCGGCGTAGTCGGCCTGCGTGTAGAAGCCGCCCGCGCCCTCGCCCACCTGGAACCCGGAGGCCTTCGCGGTCAGCTCCGGCCGGCTCGGGATCTCGATCCGCCAGCCCTGATCGTCGCTCAGATGCAGGTGCAGGTGGTTGAACTTGTACGCGGCCAGCGCATCGATCAGCCTCTTGACATCAGGGACCGGGAAGAAGTGCCGGGCCACGTCCAGCATCGCCGAACGGTAGCCGAACCGGGGACGGTCGGCGATCTCCACGCAGGGCACGGTCCAGTCCGCCGCGGCGACGAGGGCGCCGTCCTCCACCGCGGCCGGGAGCAGCTGACGCAGCGTCTGCACGCCGCGGAACAGGCCCTGCGCGGTCGCCGCGCGCAGCGTCACCGTCTCGGTGGCGATCGTCAGCGCGTACGCCTCGTCCCCGCCGGCCGCCTCGCCCACCGACGGGTCCAGCGCGACCAGCACGTCGC
The DNA here is from genome assembly GCF_000504285.1 of Actinospica robiniae DSM 44927. Taxonomy (NCBI): domain Bacteria; kingdom Bacillati; phylum Actinomycetota; class Actinomycetes; order Catenulisporales; family Actinospicaceae; genus Actinospica; species Actinospica robiniae. The sequence goes on from NZ_KI632511.1 coordinate 8,984,802, forward strand.
CGTCCTCGCCGACCGGCAGCGGCAGGCCGGTGGGCACGCGCAGCGACGCCGCGAGGTACTCGGCCACCCGCAGCGCGTCGCCGGTCAGGCCGGGCGCGGCGATCGCGCTCTCGGCGGTCAGCCGGAACGTGCCCGGCAGTTCGTGGACCGCCAGCGGCCGGGGGATCAGTGCGAGCGTCATGCGTTCTTCCTTCCGACGGCGGCGTATCCGCTGTATCTGGTCACGTCGCCGCCGAGCGGATCGGGGGACGGCCGCCCGTCCGGCCGCCAGCAGGTCATGTCCACCAGCCCGGGCTCGGCGAGGTCGTATCCGGCGAGCAGCGCCTCGACCTCGGACCGGCTGCGGTAGTGCATCTGATGGCTGGCCTTGCGGTAGACCGCCTCGGCGCGCTCGGCCATCTCCGGATCGTAGTCGTTGGTCGCGTGCGTGATCGCGATGGCCGAGCCCGGCGCGCTGGCGTCCCGGTACCGGCCGACCACCTCGGCCGGCTCGTCCCGGTCCGGCAGGAAGTGCAGCACCGCGATCATCAGCAGGGCGATCGGGCGGGAGAAGTCGAACAGTTCGGCGGTCACCGGATGCTTGAGCACGTACGCCGGGTCGCGCAGGTCGGCCAGCACCACGCCGGTGTGCGGGGTGCGGCCGAGCAGCGCCCGGCCGTGCGCGGCGGCCACCGGGTCCACGTCCACGTAGACGACCCGGGCCCGCGGATTGACCCGCTGCGCGGTCTCGTGCACGGTGCCGGCCGTGGGCATGCCCGAACCGAGATCGAGGAATTGGTCCACCCCCGCGGCGGCCAGGTATCGTACGACCCGGTGCAGCACCGCACGCTGGGCCCGGGCGATGGCCGGCATGTCGGGCAGGACCTGCAGGTACTCCAGCGCGAGCCGGCGGTCGGCGGCGAAGTTGTTCGAGCCGCCGAGGAAGAAGTCGTACATGCGGGCGACCGAGGGCCGTTCGATGTCGATCTCGTCCGGGGCCCACGGTGGGCGTTGATTCACGCTGAAGCCTCAGCTCTCACGGAATGATCAGCGGAGCACATTGTGTCACAACGGTCGCGTACGTTCGTGTTCTCGGGCGCAGGCCGGCCGTGCGTTCGAGCCACCCCTCGACGCGCGCGGTCCCACGCCCGGCAGCGTACTCCTTATAATGCCTCGGACAAGCTTCGGTGGCCCCACTATGGCGAAGGGCGAAACGGCACGTGACTGGCGATCCCTGGCGGCCCGCGGACGAGTCCGGCGCCGCCCCGGCCCCGCAGGGGCCGTACCACGAGCAAGCGTATCCGCAGCAGTCGGGCTATCCGGAGCAGGCGTATCCGCAGCAGCCGGGCTATCCGGAGCAGGCGTACCCGCAGCAGCCGGGGTGGGCCGCCGCGCCCGATCCGCAGGGCTGGAACGCGCCCGCGCCCGGCTACCCGGCCGACCCGCAGCCGACCCAGGTCGTGGGCGGCTACGGACAGTCGCAGTGGCCGGCCGGCGGGTACGCCGCGGACGTGCAGCCGACTCAGGTGGCGCCGTCGTGGCCCGCGGACGTGCAGCCGACTCAGGTGGCCCCTTCCTGGCCCGCCGCCGGGTACGACCAGCAGCCCACCCAGCTCGCTTATCAGGCCCCGCAGACGCAGCTGCCGCAGCAGGCCCCGGCGCCCGCGCAGGCGCCCGCGCAGCAGCCCTCGAGCCGGCTCGCGCAGAACTGGGGCGCCCCGGCCGCCAGCGCCTTCTCCCAGCCGGCCGCGCCCGCGCGGCAGGACGCCGGGTATCAGCCCACTTCGGTCCTCCCGCCGCAGCCCGGCCGGGCCGCCGGCTACCGGGACGAGTACCAGGACGCATACTCCGACCCGGACGGAGGCCGGACGCCGGTCGGATCGAGCAAGCTGCCCCGGTTCGTCCGCGAGCACCCGACCGAGGTCGGCCTCTGCGCGGCCGGCGTAGTCGCCGCCCTGGTCATCGTGGGCGTGCTGTCCCTGGGCGGCGGAGGGGGCGATCCGACCACGCAGGCGGCCAGCACCCCGGCCGCGCAGAGCACTGTCGCGACCGCGAGCCAGAGCGCGCAAGCCGTCGTCGTGCCCGAAGACACCCCGTCGCCCTCGCCGTCCTCCGCCTCGCCCTCGCCGAGTGCCGCCACCGTGCTCACCGTCGGGGCCACCGGGCCGCTGGCCAACGCCGCGTCAGGCCTCTGCCTCACCACCAGCGACCCGGCGTTCGGTCAGGGCTCTACCATCGTGCTCGCCGCGTGCGGCCAGGCGCCCACCCAGGAGTGGACGCTGACCGGTTCGAACCAGCTGACCCAGAACAACAACGCCGGCTGCCTCGACGACTACGGCATGGGTACCACGGCCGGCACCGAGGTCGACCTGGGGGCCTGCAACGGCGGCGCCAACCAGCAGTGGACGCTGCTGCCGGACGGCACGATCGTGGGCAAGTCCACCAGCCTGTGCGTGAGCCCGATCGGCGACGGCTCGGCGGCCGGCACCCAGGTCGTGCTCGAGGGCTGCGACGGGTCGGCCGCCCAGCGCTGGAGCTGAGCGCGGCACGAGACGGCGGCGGCCGCCCGCGGAGTGCGGGCGGCCGCCGTGTTCGTTCTCAGATGCGTCAGGTGCAGGTGGTGCCGTTCACCGTGAACGAGGTCGGCGGCGAATCGCTGCTCGTCCAGGTGCCCTGCATCCCGAAGCTGGTGTTGCCTCCGGGTGCGATGGTGCCGTTGTAAGCGGCGTTCGTGACGGTGACCGCCTTGCCCGATTGGGTGTAGCCGCCTTCGTTCCAGGCACCGGTGACCTTCTGGTCTCCGACGAAGCTGAAGCCCACCGACCAACTGCTCAAGGTGGTGCTGCCGGTGTTGTTGATCACCACGGTCGAGGTGAAGCCGCCGCCCCACTCGCTGTTGGTGGTGTAGGTGACGTGACAGCGGAACCCGGTGGCCACCGAACTCGGACTCGCGCTGGCCGACGCGCTCGCGGAGGGCGAGGCGCTCTTGCTCGGGCTCGCGCTGGCCGATGCGCTCGCGGAGGGCGAGGCGCTCTTGCTGGCGCTGGCCGAGGCGGACGCGCTCGCCGAAGCGCTGCCGGTGGAGCCGCCCGAGGCCACGCCCATCATGATGCCGCGTCCGTTGGTCCCGACGTACACCCGGCCGTAGACGTTGAGGTCACCGGTGATGGCCGCGCCGATGTTGCCCCACTGGTGCTTGTCGTCGTTGATCCGGGTCCAGGTCGCGCCCTCGTCGTCCGAGCGGAAGATGCCCTGGACGCCGTTGACCGTGGCGATCGAGTACAGCGCCAGGTAGCCGCCCGAGGTGGCCGACTTGCCGAAGCCGAGGTTCAGCGCCGCGGAGACGCTGCTGAGCTGGGTGAAGCTCGTACCCTGGTTCGTCGAGTGCCAGATCCCCGAGGTGCCGGTGGACGAGCCGCCGGTGACCCACACGTCCCCGGCCACGCCCGGCAGGGCCTTGATGTACAGGGTGCCGGTGGCGGGCAGGTTGGTCACGGTCGCGGTGAACGAGGCGCCGCCGTTGGTCGAGACGTAGAAGGTGCCGGCGGACTCGCCGTAGTACACCTTCGGGTTCACCTTGTCGGCGGCGATGGCCGCGCCGGCCGGGATGCCGGTCGAGGCGGTCCAGGAGCTGCCGTTGTTGGTGGAGTAGTACACCCCGGTGCCGGCCGGCGACCACACCACGGAGCTGGCGTCCGCGGCGATCGCGGCTCGTCCGCCGCCGGTGACGTTCGGCGGCTCGCTCGAGGCCTGCCACCAGTTGGTGCCGTCGTTGGTGGAGAAGCCGATCCGGTTGGTGTTCGCGTTGGCGCTCTGCGTCTTGTCCACGTCGCCGGTGCGCACCAGGTCGGACGGGTCGAGCCCGGCGTAGTCCAGGCTGTCGCCGCTGGCCAGGTTCGGCGAGGTGTACATCATCGACGGAACGCTGGTCAGCGAGGTGTGCACGAAGCCGTCGAGGTCGCCCAGGGCGGAGATCAGCGGCGCGCCGGTGGGCGGGCTGATCAGGTCGTTGACCGCGGTTTCCTCGAGTCCTGAGACGTAGGGCTGGATGCTGAAGGTGGTGCCGCTGTCCCAGTTGGTCAGGTTCGTGGTGCCGTAGAGGGTGGCGCCGGTGCCGTAGAACATCCGGTTGCTGTTGAACGGGTCGATCGCCAGGCCCTCGGTCATCCAGCCCAGCGTGGGCGACTCGACCGGCTCGACGGTGGAGTTGCCGAAGGTGAGCCAGGGGGTGGCCGAGATGTTCAGGGTGTAGGCGTCGGACCGGTTCGGATAGCTGGTGAAGTTCCAGGCCGATTTCCAGGTCGCGCCGCCGTCGGTACTGCGGTAGATGAAGGTGTCCGGCCACCAGGAGCTGTATCCGGTCACCATGATCGTGTTCGGATGCTCTTGGTCGATGGACAGGCCCGAATAACCGAAGTAGTCCCCTGAGGTGTTCGAGGAGGGAACCGGGCTGATCTGGGTCCAGGTGCCGGTGGCGATGGCGTACTTCCACACGTCGCCGGAGGCGCCGTCGTACGGGCCGCCGGTGTTGGACGTGGTGATGTACAGATACGAGCCGGTCGGGTCCACCTGGCCCTTGTGGGCGAGGAATCCGGTCGGCTGGCCGGCCACGCGGGTCCAGCTGGTGCCGCCGTTGGTGGACTCGTACACCGTGTTCTGCAGGTCGGCCACGCCCACGAAGACGGTCGGGGTCGCGGTGCCCGAGGTGCCGGAGGCCTTGTCGAAGGCCACCCAGGTCACGCCCTCGTTGTCGGACTCGTAGCCGGTCGTGTCGGACGCGTCCTGGACGTAGTCGCCGACGTTCGGGAACGAGGTGACCTGGGACCAGGTGACGCCGGAGTCGGTCGACTTCCAGAGCCCGTGGCCGCTCGGCGCGCCGAAGTAGAGCACGTTGTCGTTGTTCGGGTCCACGGCCAGGCGCTCGCCCATGCCGCGGCCGGGCATGTTGCCGCCGAGCTTGAACGGCAGCTGCGTCTCGGACCAGGTGTTGCCCTGGTCGGAGGAGCGCAGGATGGCGCCGTCGTACGGGTCCCAGGAGTTGGTGTACATGCCGGCGGCGACGAACACCTTGTTGGTGTTGATCGGGTCCGCGGCCACGGACACCGCGCCCATCAGGTTCCAGTTGCTCTGGCCCACCCAGTCCATCAGCGGGGTCCACGAGGTGGTCGACTGGTTCCAGCGGTAGACGCCGCCGATGTCGGTGCGGGCGTAGACGACGTTCGCGGCACCGGTGTTGAAGATGATGTCCGGAACGAAGCCGCCGCCGCCGATCGGGACGTTGCTCCACGAGTACGCGGTCGTGGCCGGTGTCGCCGCCGCCGCCGGCGAGAGCACCGCTTCGGCTATCAGCGGGGCCGCGGCCGCGGCCATCGCGGTGGCCGCGGCGACTAAGCCGCGGGCCCAGGGTATGCGCATGACGCTCTGTTCCGCCCTTCTTCGTCGAAGCGCTTCGATGATGAATGCGCGTCGTCACCGTAGATTCGAAGAAACCCTTCGGCAATAGCTTCGAAGCGCTTCGATCTATGAGCTCGGGGGCTGAGATGAAAGTTTCGGGTTCGCCGCGTCGGGACCGTGCGGGACCGTGCCGGGATCGTGGGCGGGCACGGCTTCGGCAGAAAACAAGCATGCACGCTTGATTTTTTCTTGATGCTCTGCCAGCGTGTACCGCGTGCGGGCGAGCGAGGGAGGGTTCTGATGATGCCGGAAGACCCGGAGATCCCGCTGCGGATCGGCAACGCCTCGGGGTTCTACGGGGACAGGTTCGCCGCGGTGCGCGAGATGCTCGCCGACGGACCGCTGGACGTGCTCACCGGCGACTACCTGGCCGAGCTGACCATGGCGCTGCTCGCGGTGAACCGGCTCAAGGACCCGGCGTACGGCTACGCGCGCACCTTCCTGCGGCAGATGGAGGACTGTCTCGGCCTGGCCGTCGAGCGGGGTGTCAGCATCGTGACGAACGCGGGCGGGCTCAACCCGGGGGCGCTGGCCTTCCGGCTGCGCGAGCTCGCCGCCCGGCTCTGCGTGGACGCGCGCGTCGCCTGGGTCGAAGGCGACGACGTGCTCGGCCGCGCCGATCTCGGTTTGCCGCCGAGCCTGCTCGCCGCCAACGCCTACCTCGGCGCGTTCGGTATCGCAGAAGCCTTGCGTGCCGGGGCGGACGTCGTGGTCACCGGCCGGGTCACCGACGCGTCGCTCGTCGTCGGACCGGCCGCCGCGCACTTCGGCTGGACCCGCGACGAACTCGACCGCCTGGCCGGCGCCACGGTGGCAGGGCACATACTCGAGTGCGGCGCGCAGGCCACCGGCGGCAACTTCTCCTTCTTCACCGAGATCGACGCGCGCCACCCCGGCTTCCCGCTGGCCGAGGTCTACGCCGACGGCAGGTGCGTCGTCACGAAGCATCCGGACACCGGCGGCGCCGTCACGGTTGAGACCGTCACCGCGCAACTGCTCTACGAGACCGACGGCGCCAGATATGCGGGCCCTGACGTCACGACCAGGCTTGACGGGATCAGGCTTCACCAGCAGGGTCCGGATCGCGTCTTGATCGACGGCGCGGTCGGCGAACCGCCGCCGCCGACCCTCAAAGTCGGCATCAATCGGCAAGGCGGATTCCGCAACGAGGTCGTCTTCGTGCTCACCGGCCTCGATATCGAGGAGAAGGCCGCGCTCGTGCGCGAGCAGATGGACGCGGCGTTCGGCGAGCGCAGGCCGGCCGAGGTCCGCTGGAGCCTCGCGCGCACCGATCACGCGGACGCCGCCGTCGAGGAGGAGGCCAGCGCCATGCTGCGGCTCGTCGTCCGAGACGTCGACGCGCACACGGTCGGCCGCGCGGTCAGCGACGCGGCCGTGCAGCTCGCCCTCGCCGGATACCCCGGCTTCCACCTCACCGCGCCGCCTGCCGACGCGTCGCCTTACGGCGTATTCGAGGCCGTATACATCGGCGCCTCGCGGGTCGGCCACGTGGCGATCACGGCGGACGACCGTCGCGTAGAGATACACACTCCGACCGTGACGCTCCCGCTCGAACCCGTCGCGGAACCCGAACTGCCTGCGCCGCTGCCGCCCGGCCCGACGCGCCGCGCCCCGCTCGGCCGCGTCGTCGGAGCACGCAGCGGCGACAAAGGCGGCGACGCGAACATCGGCCTGTGGGCGCGTAGCGATGAAGGCTGGTGCTGGCTGGCCCACACGCTCACTGTCGAGCAATTCAGGCAGCTGCTACCAGAGGTCGCCACTCTGGCGGTGACCCGCCACCTGCTGCCCAACCTGCGCGCAGTCAACTTCGTCGTACACGGGCTGCTCGGCCAGGGCGTCGGGGCCCAAGCGCGGTTCGATCCGCAGGCCAAGGCCGTGGGGGAGTGGCTGCGCTCCCGGTACCTCGACATCCCCGAACTCCTGTTGGAGCAGCGGCCATGACCCTTCTCGCCACACGCCTCGACCCGCGGGGTGAGGAGTACCGCACCCGTCGTGCCGCCATGCTCGCCGACCTCGACGCGCTCGCCGCCGAGCATGCCAAGGCGCTCGCGGGTGGCGGGCCGAAGTACGTCGACCGCCACCGTTCGCGCGGGAAACTCCTTGCCCGCGAACGGATAGAGCTTCTGCTCGACCCGGACGCGCCGTTCCTCGAGCTCTCCCCACTGGCCGCCTGGGGCACGGAGTACCCCGTCGGCGCGGCCCTGGTGACCGGGATCGGCGTGGTCGAAGGCACCGAGTGCCTGATCACCGCCAGCGATCCGACCGTGCGCGGCGGTGCTAGCAACGCCTGGACATTGAAGAAGGCGTTGCGGGCCAACGAGATCGCGCTCGCCAACCGACTGCCGGTGATCAACCTGGTCGAGTCCGGTGGCGCGGATCTGCAGGCCCAGAAAGACGTCTTCATCCCCGGCGGCGCGCTCTTCCGCGACCTCACGCGGCTGTCCGCGGCCGGCATCCCCACGATCGCCGTCGTCTTCGGCAACTCCACCGCCGGCGGCGCGTACATCCCCGGCATGTCAGACCACGTGGTCATGGTCAAGGAACGCGCCAAGGTCTTCCTCGCCGGGCCACCGCTGGTCAAAGTGGCCACAGGCGAGGATGCCGACGACGAATCACTTGGCGGCGCCGAGATGCACGCGAGAACCTCGGGCCTGGCCGACTACTTCGCCCTCGACGAGGCCGACGCGCTGCACACCGCCCGCCGGATCGTCCGCCGCCTCAACTGGACCAAACTCGGGCCGTCGCCCGCGCCGGAAGTGCTCGCCCCCGCCTACGACGAGGAGGAGCTGCTCGGCCTCGTCCCCGGCGACCTCAAGACGCCGTTCGACCCGCGCGAGGTGATCGCCCGAGTCGTCGACGGCTCGGACTTCGACGAGTTCAAAGCCGAGTACGGCCCGAGCCTCGCCACCGGCTGGGCGCGCGTGCACGGCTACCCGGTGGGCGTGCTCGCGAACGCGCGCGGAGTGCTCTTCAGCGCGGAATCGCAGAAGGCTGCGCAGTTCATCCAGCTGGCCAATCAGCGCGACGTCCCCTTGGTCTTCCTGCACAACACCACCGGCTACATGGTCGGCCGCGACTACGAGCAGGCCGGGATCATCAAGCACGGCGCGATGATGATCAACGCGGTCTCCAACAGCCGCGTCCCGCACCTGTCGATCCTGATGGGCGCGAGCTACGGCGCAGGCCACTACGGCATGTGCGGCCGAGCCTTCGAACCCAGATTCCTGTTCGCCTGGCCGAGTGCACGGGCTGCCGTGATGGGCCCGAAGCAGCTGGCCGGAGTGCTCTCTTTGGTATCGCGCCAATCCGCCGCGGCGGCCGGGCGCGTGTTCGACGAGGACGGCGATGCGGCGATCCGGGCGGTGGTGGAGCAGCAGGTGGAGGCGGAATCAATGCCCGCATTCCTTTCCGGCCGGCTGTACGACGACGGGGTGATCGACCCGCGCGACACCCGCACCGTGCTCGGCCTGTGCCTGTCCGCGGTCCACGGCGCGCCGGTGCGCGGCGCCGGCGGCTACGGCGTCTACCGGATGTGAGAGGGCTGATCGAGGATGATCACGTCACTGCTGGTGGCGAACCGCGGTGAGATCGCGCGCCGGATCTTCCGCACCTGTCGGGATCTCGGCGTCGCCACCGTCGCGGTCTACTCCGACGCGGACGCGCGGGCGCCGCACGTGTGCGAGGCCGACCTGGCCGTCCGGCTGCCCGGCACCGCCCCCGCGGACACCTACCTGCGCGCGGACCTGCTGGTCCGTGCCGCGCAGACAGCCGGCGCGGACGCGGTGCACCCCGGCTACGGCTTCCTGTCCGAGGACGCCGCGTTCGCCCGTGCGGTGATCGATGCCGGGCTGCACTGGATCGGCCCATCGCCCGAGGCGATCGCGGATATGGGTTCGAAGACGCGTGCCAAAGTGCTGATGCAGGCCGCCGGCGTGCCCGTCTTCGCCGCGCTGGACCCGGCGGCGGTGACCGAAGCCGACCTGCCCCTGCTGGTCAAGGCCGCAGCAGGCGGAGGCGGCCGCGGCATGCGCGTCGTGCGTGACCTCAGCACCCTGACGGGCGTGATGGAGTCCGCGCGCGCCGAGGCTGAAGCCGCGTTCGGCTCGGGCGAGGTCTTCCTCGAGCCCTATATCGAGCGCGGCCGCCACGTGGAGGTGCAAGTCCTCGTCGATACGCACGGGACGGTCTGGACCCTGGGCGAGCGCGACTGCTCGATCCAGCGACGGCACCAGAAGGTGATCGAGGAGACCCCGGCCCCCGGCCAGTCGGACGCGCAGCGCGCCGAACTCGCCGCCGCGGCGACGGCGGCCGCGAGCACGATCGCGTACACCGGCGCCGGAACCGTCGAGTTCCTGCTCGCGCCCGACGGAAGGTTCCGCTTCCTGGAGATGAACACGCGTCTGCAGGTCGAGCATCCGGTGACCGAGTGCGTCACCGGCCTCGACCTCGTCGCGTGGCAGCTGCGCATCGCCGAGGGCGCCGCGCTCCCGCCGACTCCCCCCGCCCCGCGCGGCCACGCGATCGAGGCGCGGATCTACGCCGAGGACCCGGCCCAGGACTGGCTGCCGGCGACCGGGACGGTGCGGCGCTTCGAGGTGGGTGGGTCGGAGGATCGGCGGACGGACTGGGGAATCCGGCTCGACAGCGCGGTCGGCCCCGGCTCTGTCATCGGCGTCGAGTACGACGCGATGCTCGCCAAACTCATCGCCTGGGCCCCGACTCGCGAGGCAGCCGCCCGGTTGCTCGCCGCCACGCTTGCCCGGGCACGCATCCACGGTGTCGTGACCGATCGGGACCTGCTTGTCCGGGTTCTGCGTCACCCCGCGTTTCTTTCCGGCGATGTGCATACGGCCTTCCTCGGCGAGCATGCTCCGAACCTCGCCGCGTCAGCGAAGGACGATCTGGCCGCGCTCTCGGCTCTCGCGGCTGCGCTGGCGGATGCAGCACAGCGTTCTGCTTCTGGGCCCGCCTCCGCTGCGATTCCCTCCGGCTGGCGCAATCTGCGCTCCCAGTCGCAGGTCAAGGTCTATCAGGATGCTTCCGGGGCCGAATACGAGGTGCGCTACGCGTTCTCCCGTGACGGCCTGCGCGCCGAAGCGTTCCCCGACGTCAGTCTCGTGGCCTCGAGCCCCTCACGCGTCGTGCTAGAACGCAATGGCCTGCGACGCGTATTCGACGTCGGCGTCTACGAATCCGACCCAGTCGTCTACGTCGACACCGCTGACTTCGCCATATCCCTGACGCCGGTCAGCCGCTTCCCCTCCGCAACCGCGCAGCTCGATCCCGGCTCGCTTCTCGCGCCCATGCCGGGCACCGTCGTGCGGGTCGCGGTCGCGGAGGGAGATTCCGTCACTGCCGGGCAGCCGTTGCTGTGGCTGGAGGCGATGAAGATGGAGCACGTCGTCGTCGCGCCCGCGTCCGGTGTGCTCGCCAAGCTTCCCGTCCGCCCGGGTGAACAGGTCGCCGTGGGCGCCGTCCTCGCCGTCGTCGACAAGGAGCCCAACCGGTGAATGACTTCGCTTTCGACACCGAGGAACGCCGCGCGCTCCGCGTGGCGGTCGGCGCGTTCGGGCGACGCTATGGCGCCGCCTACATGCAGGAGCGTGCCCGCGCGGGCGGGAGCAGCGACGAGCTCTGGCGCGAGGCCGGCCGGCTCGGCTACCTCGGCGTCAGCCTGCCGGAGGAGTACGGCGGCGGGGGCGGGGGCATCGCAGACCTCGTCGTCGTCCTCGAGGAGCTGGCGACCGCCGGCTGCCCGCTGCTGCTGCTCGTCGTGACACCCGCGATCTGCGGCAGCATCATCGCCCGCTTCGGCACCGAGGATCAGAAGCGGCGTCACCTGCCCGGCTTCGCCGACGGCACCGTGCGGATGGCGTTCGGCATCACGGAACCGGATGCGGGCTCGAACTCGCACCGGATCACCACGACCGCCCGCCGCGACGGGGACGACTGGATCCTCAGCGGTCGCAAGGTCTTCATATCGGCCGTCGACACGTGCGAATCGGTGATGGTGGTCGCGCGCACCGAGGACGCCCGCACCGGCAAGCTCAAGCCCGCCCTGTTCATCGTGCCGCTGGGCACGGCCGGCTTCGAGTACCGGGCCATCCCGATGGAGATCGTCTCGCCCGAGCGGCAGTTCCAGCTCTTCTTCGACGACGTGCGCCTGCCCGCGGCCGCCCTCGTCGGCGAGGACGAGGACGCAGCCCTGCTGCAGCTGTTCGCCGGGCTCAACCCGGAGCGGATCATGGTCGCGGCCTTCGCCACCGGCATCGGCCGGTTCGCGCTCGACCGTGCCGTGGACTACGCCAAGTCCCGGGTCGTGTTCAAGGACGCCATCGGCGCGCATCAGGGTCTCGCGCATCCGCTCGCGCAGTGCCGGATCGAGATCGAGCTGGCCCGCCTGATGACCCAGAAGGCCGCGCTGCTCAACGACGCCGGCGACGACGTGGGCGCGGGCGAGGCGGCCAACATGGCCAAGTACGCCGCCGCCGAGGCCGCCGTGCACAGCGTGGACCAGGCCGTGCAGACCCTCGGCGGCAACGGCCTGACGCAGGAGTACGGCTTGGGCGCGCTGATCACGGTCACCCGGGCCACCCGTGTGGCGCCGGTCAGCCGCGAGATGATCCTCAACTACGTGGCGCAGCACACCCTCGGACTGCCTAAGTCATACTGATCCACACGCATGTACGTACGGGAAAGGCCTTGCGATGACCGAACCGCTCGTCCACTACTCGGTGGACCGCGCCGTGGCGACTCTCACCCTCGACTCGCCGGCCAACCGCAACGCGCTGTCCACGCGGATGGTGGCCGAGCTCGAGGAGGGCCTCGAGCGGGCCGGTGCGGATCCGGACGTGCGCGCGGTCGTGCTCACGCACGCCGGCAAGGTCTTCTGCTCCGGCGCCGATCTGAAGGAGGCGACCGGCGCCGACCCGGCCAGCGGTCCGCGTAACCTGGTCAAGCTGATGCGCGCGGTGGTCGAGCTCCCCAAGCCGGTGCTCGCCTGGATCCAGGGGCCCGTGCGCGCGGGCGGACTGGGCTTGGTGGGGTCCTGCGACCTGGCGGTGGCGGGTCCGGCGGCGACGTTCGCGTTCACCGAGGTGCGCCTGGGCCTGGCTCCCGCGGTGATCTCGCTGCCGCTGCTCCCGCGGTTGGAGCCGCAGGGCGTCGCGCACTGGTACCTGACCGGCGCCACGTTCGGGGCGGCGGAGGCGGCGCGGATCGGCCTGGTCACCGCGGCGGGGATGGCCGGGCTGGTCGAGAAGTACCTTGACGACCTGCGCCAGGCCTCGCCGCAGGGCCTGGCCGAGACCAAGCGCCTGGTCACCGCCGAGGTGCGGCGCTGCTTCGAGCGCGACGGCGAGGCGATGATCGCGCAGTCCTCGCGGCTGTTCGGCTCGCCCGAGGCGCAGGAGGGCATGCGCGCGTTCCTGGAGCGCCGTCCGCCGTCCTGGGCCCGGTGATGGCCGTGGCGGCCGAGGCCGCGCCCCGGGTGCCGCAGCAGGATCGCAGCCGCGCCACCCGGCAGCGCCTGCTCGACGCGGCCATGGACTGCCTGGCCCGGCTCGGCTGGAGCGGGAGCACCGTCGCGGTCGTGGCGGAGCGGGCCGGGGTGACCAGGGGCGCGCTCCAGCACCACTTCCCGACCCGGGAGGACTTGTTCACCGCGGCGATCGAGCACGTCGCGGCCGAGCGCATCGCGTTCGTCCGGGCGCGGCTCGACGACCTCCCCGCACCCGGGCCGGCGCGCACCGAGGCCGTGGTGGCGATGGTCGTCCAGATGTATACGGACCAGTATTTCAGGGCCGCGCTTCACCTCTGGGTGGCCGCGGCGACCGAGGAGCCGCTGCGCGAGCGCGTCGTGGCGCTGGAGAACCGGGTGGGCCGCGAAGCCCACCGCGTGGCCGTCGCCTCCCTCGGCGTCGACGCCCACGCGCCCGGCGTGCGCGAAGCCGTTCAGGCGACGCTCGACATGGCCCGTGGTCTCGGCCTGGCGAACCTGCTCACCGACGACTCCGAGCGCCGCGCCGGCATCATCAGCCGCTGGGCCGCCCTCCTGGACGCCGCACTGGCCTGACGCGCGCTCAGAGGGACGTACTACTGGGTGCTGGTGGGGGGTGGTGGCCTGAAGTGTCGTGGTGTGGGCGGCCGCTTCGCGTCGCATGGTTCGTCTGACCACCCGTTACCTTTTACGTGTCCCCGCAATGGGGGCGCCTGGCCTCCGGGCCCGGTATGGCTCTGCCACCCTGCCGTGTCTATGGCCTTGGGCGTGTTGCCGCCGGGTTTTGGAGCACTGCCTGACCGCTGATAAGGGGCCTGGTCCGCATCCCGTGCCCGGCGCAACGCCGGGCGTTTTCTCGGGGCGGCCTGTGTAACGTGGTTGCCGGCTGCGGTGCGATGGTCGAGGCCAGGGCCATGCGAAGTAGAAGGCGGCGAGCGTGTACGACACCAGCGGTATCGGGGTCTTCCTCGGCCTGGACGTGGGCAAGGGCGAGCACCACGCCCACGGGCTGACCCCGGCCGGCAAGAGAGCGTGTCTAATGGAGTGTGTAAGCGGGTGACCTGTTGAGCAGCAGGTGGTAGTGCCTGGCTGCTAGAAATGGTGACACGCTGTGAGTGGCAAGAAGATGGACCAGGTGCTGTCGGTGGAGGCCGAGGAGCATCTGGTGGAGGAGCTCGAGCAGGTCGAGGGTGCCCGTCGGGTCGCTGCGATCCTGGCTCCGGAGGCGATCGACTCTCTGCTGGCCGAGGCCGAGAAGGCCGGGGGCGGGGCGCAGGAGCTGCTGGCTGCGATCACCAAGGCGGTGCTCGAGCGGGCGCTGCAGGTGGAGATGGCGGATCACCTCGGCTACGAGAAGGGGGATCCGGCCGGGGTCGGCTCGCCCAACTCGCGCAACGGCTCCTACCCCAAGACCGTGGTCACCGCGTCCGGGCCGGTGCGCCTGCAGGTCCCGCGTGATCGGGCCGGCTCGTTCGAGCCGCGGATCGTGCCCAAGCGCACCAAGAGGCTCGGGCAGGTCGACGAGATGATCCTCTCGCTCTACGCCCGGGGGATGTCCACCCGCGACATCCGCGACCACCTCGCCGAGGTCTACGGCGCCGAGATCTCCCCCGCGCTGGTCTCCAACGTGACCGAGGTGGTGCGCGAGGAGATCGCCGAATGGCAGAACCGCGCGCTCGACGCGGTGTATCCGATCCTTTACATCGACGCGATCGTGGTGAAGGTCCGCGAGTCCGGCAGCGTCGTGAACAAGGCCGCGCACCTGGTGATCGGCGTGGACACCGACGGGTACAAGCAGGTGCTCGGCATCTGGATCGAGCAGAAGGAGGGCTCCCGGTTCTGGCTCAACGTCCTGACCTCCCTGCGCAACAGGGGCCTGAAAGACGCCCTCGTCGTGTGCTGCGACGGGCTGAGCGGGCTGCCCGAGGCGATCGGGCACGTATGGCCCGAGGCGATCGTGCAGACCTGCGTGGTCCACTTGATCCGCACCTCGATGCGGTATGTCGCCTACGCCGACCGCAAGAAGATCGCCGCCGCGCTGCGCCCGATCTACACCGCCGCGAACGCCTCGGCCGCCGAGGCCGCGCTCGAAGCGCTGCGCGGCCAGTTCGCCCGCAGCGCACCCGGGGTGATCTCCGCATGGGAGCGGTCCTGGGAGACGTTCATACCGTTTCTCGACTTCCCCCTCGAGCTGCGACGGGTCATCTACACGACCAACGCCATCGAGTCGATGAACTTCCAGCTCCGCAAAATCAGCAAGACCCGCGGGCACTTTCCCGACGACGACGCCGCGATCAAACTGCTCTACCTCGGCATCCGCCGCATCGAGGGCCGCCACATCGACGGCGAGGGCCGCCACGTGCCGGCCGGACAGCTACGCGGCACCGGAACCTACGGCTGGAAGCGGGCCCTGAACGACTTCGCGATCCGCTTCCCCGGCAAACTCCCGGTCTGACCAGCAAAACCGTCACCGACGGCAACCGCCGACGGAGACCCGAAGAAGGAAGAACCGTCCCCAAACTTACACACTCCAATTGACAAGCCCCGGCAAGACCGTCTACGACAAGCGCCTGCCGAACACCGAACCAAAACTGCGCGCCCTGTTCGAGAAGCTGATCGCGAAGTTCGCCACCGTCCTGGTGATCGTCGATCAGCCCGCGAACATCGGCGCGCTGCCGCTGAGCGTCGCCCGCGACGTCGGCTGCCAGGTCGCCTACCTGCCCGGCCTGGCCATGCGCCGCGCCGCGGACCTCTACGAGGGCGAGGCCAAGACCGACGCCCGCGACGCCGCCGTGATCGCCGACGTCGCCCGCACCGCACCCAGGGCGCTGCGCACCCTGACCGTGCTCGATGAGACCGAGGCGGAACTGGCCATGCTCGTCGGGTTCGACCAGGACCTCGCGGGCGAGTCGACCCGCACCTCCAATCGGCTGCGCGGCCTGCTCACCCAGATCCACCCCTCCCTCGAACGCGTCCTGGGCCCACGCATCCAGCACCAGGCCGTCCTCGCGCTACTCGCCCGGTACGGCTCCCCTGAACTGCTCGCCGAGGCCGGCACCCGACGCATCGTCAAACTCCTGAAACCCCTGGCCCCGCGCCTGGCCGAGCGCCTGGCCGAGGAGATCGCCGAGGCCCTCGCAGAACAGACGGTCGTGGTGCCCGGCACCCGGGCCGCAGCCCTCGTCATCCCCTCCCTCGCCCGCCAGCTGACCGAGATCCTCGCCCAACGCCGCACGCTCGAGGGACAGCTCAGTGCCCTGCTGGAGGCCCACCCTCTTTCCCCGCTCCTGACCTCGATGCCCGGCATCGGGATCAGGACCGCCGCGACCATCCTGACCACCGTCGGCGACGCCGCCACCTTCCCCACCGCCGACCACCTCGCCTCCTACGCAGGACTTGCCCCGGTCACCAAGTCCTCCGGCAGCTCCATCCGCGGCGAACACGCACCCAGACGCGGAAACCGGCAGCTCAAACGCGCCATGTTCCTCTCCGCCTTCGCCGCCCTGGCCGACCCCGACTCCCGCGCCTACTACGACAAACACCGCGCCGCAGGCAAAACCCACACCCAAGCAATCATCCGCCTCGCCCGCAGACGCATCAACGTCCTCCACGCCATGCTCCGCAACGCCACGCTCTACACGCCCCACACCGCCACCACATAACCCGAGCAACACCCACCCACATGCCCGTTACAGCGAGCAGCCCAGACTTGACGGAAGACATAGGGGCACGCCCACCCGTTGCGTCGCGGGGCGGGCTGGGGTTTCAAGATTCCGCCTCCGGCGCGGGCCCTTCTCTCGGAGAGAGATGCCGGGGTTTGTGGGGTGCTGGCGTTGGCGGGGCGGGCTGGGGTTCGGGGTGGTCGGGTGCCGGGGGTGTGCTCTCTCCTCGGTCGGTCCCCGGAGGCAATCAGGAACCTGCCGGGAGGTCAAGCGGCGGTGGTTCTCGTCGTGCTGTTTCCTGCATCGCGCCGCTTGACCTCCCGGCAGAACCCTGATCGGGCTTCGCCTGCCCGACCGAGGAGAGAGCCCACCCCCTGGGGGATTGGTGTGTGCTGCGCTCGGGCCGGGTCCCGGCCCGTGGCCCGGTCGTGCTCGGTGCGGAAGGATTCTGCATCGCCCTGATCCGAGTATCCAGGTTCTCGATCCGCGCGAAGGCATCGGCGCGGATCGCGCCTGATGTGAAATCCTGCACCGCCCTTGTGCCATCCACCCCGATCCCAGACCTCGCTGCAGAATCCCGCAGGCCAGCCGCCTTCGATGCGGAAGAACCCTGCATCCCTCTGATCCGAGCATCCCGACCCTCGATCCGTGTGAAGGCGTCGGTGCTCGGGTCGTGTGGCTCGGTCGCACGCCGAGGGGAAATCCTGCACCGCTTTCGGCCCCACCCCTGAGGTCATCTGCCGGGCCACCTCGTCCACCACCCTCCCGTCACAAGCCCTGACCCTCGTACTCTTCCATGCTAGATGCCACCACCGACAAAAACCGTGAATCAGTCTTTTCACCGGAAAAGAAAAATTATGGAGATTTCCGGGCACTAGGGCGGTCCCTCCGGCGTTGAACCAGTAGAGAAGACAAGAGCAGCCCAGAACGGTGATGCAGGATTCTTCCGGATCAAGCGCGACCGGGCCACGAGGCCGGCCCGAGCGCAGCTCGCACCGGACCCTCAGGGGGTGTGTTCTCTCCTCGGTCGGGCAGGCGAAGCCCGATCAGGGTTCTGTCGGGAGGTCAAGCGGCGCGATGCAAGATCGAGCATGAGCGGAAGCTACCGCCGCTTGGGCTCCCGGCAGGTTCCTGATTGCCTCCGGGGACCGGCCGAGGAGAGAGCACGCCCCAATGTCGTTCTGATCAACTTATCTTGAGTGACAGTACTCTGATGGTTCGGGGTGGTGCTTTGACCGTGACCGGCGTGTTGGGGGGTGTGCGGCGGGTCCCGAAGCGTTGTCGGATGCGTTTGACGGTGCGTGCGCTGGTGCGTGGGGCGCGTTCGGGGTTGCGGTAGCGGTTCGGGTCGTCGGCTATGTCCAGGACCCGGTTGACGGCGTGGGCGATCTGGCGGATGACGCTGCGGCGTACCTCTTTGAGGACTTTGGTGAACGAGACGCGCTCGGGGTCTTCGCGTCGTTCGTCGGCTATCAGCGCGATCAGGCGGGAGAGGCAGTGGTTGACGGCCAGGTGCGCCCAGATCTCCTGGTGGACCTGGTCGGGGTGGTGGGAGCGCAGGACCTGCCGGGGGTGATCTGCTGGGTCTTGACCTGGAGGTTGGAGACCTCGCCCTGCCAGCGTTCGGCGTAGAGGCGGGCGATCTCGGAGGCCGGGTCGTGCTCGGGGGGCTTGTCAATTGGAGTGTGTAAGTTTGGGGACGGTTCTTCCTTCTTCGGGTCTCCGTCGGCGGTTGCCGTCGGTGACGGTTTTGCTGGTCAGACCGGGAGTTTGCCGGGGAAGCGGATCGCGAAGTCGTTCAGGGCCCGCTTCCAGCCGTAGGTTCCGGTGCCGCGTAGCTGTCCGGCCGGCACGTGGCGGCCCTCGCCGTCGATGTGGCGGCCCTCGATGCGGCGGATGCCGAGGTAGAGCAGTTTGATCGCGGCGTCGTCGTCGGGAAAGTGCCCGCGGGTCTTGCTGATTTTGCGGAGCTGGAAGTTCATCGACTCGATGGCGTTGGTCGTGTAGATGACCCGTCGCAGCTCGAGGGGGAAGTCGAGAAACGGTATGAACGTCTCCCAGGACCGCTCCCATGCGGAGATCACCCCGGGTGCGCTGCGGGCGAACGTGCCGCGCAGCGCTTCGAGCGCGGCCTCGGCGGCCGAGGCGTTCGCGGCGGTGTAGATCGGGCGCAGCGCGGCGGCGATCTTCTTGCGGTCGGCGTAGGCGACATACCGCATCGAGGTGCGGATCAAGTGGACCACGCAGGTCTGCACGATCGCCTCGGGCCATACGTGCCCGATCGCCTCGGGCAGCCCGCTCAGCCCGTCGCAGCACACGACGAGGGCGTCTTTCAGGCCTCTGTTGCGCAGGGAGGTCAGGACGTTGAGCCAGAACCGGGAGCCCTCCTTCTGTTCGATCCAGATGCCGAGCACCTGCTTGTACCCGTCGGTGTCCACGCCGATCACCAGGTGCGCGGCCTTGTTCACGACGCTGCCGGACTCGCGGACCTTCACCACGATCGCGTCGATGTAAAGGATCGGATACACCGCGTCGAGCGCGCGGTTCTGCCATTCGGCGATCTCCTCGCGCACCACCTCGGTCACGTTGGAGACCAGCGCGGGGGAGATCTCGGCGCCGTAGACCTCGGCGAGGTGGTCGCGGATGTCGCGGGTGGACATCCCCCGGGCGTAGAGCGAGAGGATCATCTCGTCGACCTGCCCGAGCCTCTTGGTGCGCTTGGGCACGATCCGCGGCTCGAACGAGCCGGCCCGATCACGCGGGGCCTGCAGGCGCACCGGCCCGGACGCGGTGACCACGGTCTTGGGGTAGGAGCCGTTGCGCGAGTTGGGCGAGCCGACCCCGGCCGGATCCCCCTTCTCGTAGCCGAGGTGATCCGCCATCTCCACCTGCAGCGCCCGCTCGAGCACCGCCTTGGTGATCGCAGCCAGCAGCTCCTGCGCCCCGCCCCCGGCCTTCTCGGCCTCGGCCAGCAGAGAGTCGATCGCCTCCGGAGCCAGGATCGCAGCGACCCGACGGGCACCCTCGACCTGCTCGAGCTCCTCCACCAGATGCTCCTCGGCCTCCACCGACAGCACCTGGTCCATCTTCTTGCCACTCACAGCGTGTCACCATTTCTAGCAGCCAGGCACTACCACCTGCTGCTCAACAGGTCACCCGCTTACACACTCCATTAGACACGCTCTGCTCGGGGTCGGTCATCGAGGTCAGGAGCCTGATCACCTCGCCGGTGCCGATCTCATACTCGATCAGTCGCAGCGTCTCGTAGCGCTCCGGGCCGCGCCCACGCACCGCGTTGCTCCACATCCGCACCAGCGCGCTACCGTCGGCCAGCACCTCGACCCGGTCGGTACCGATGTGCTTTTTCGCCCTGATCACCAGGTGGGCGCCGGTGGCCCGGAAGGCCTTGCACAGCGCCACGGACGGGAAGTTGCGGTCGAAGATCACCACGTCGCCCTCGGCGGCGTGCGGGGCGAGCTGCTCGGCCAGTTCGTGCTCCCCGGTCAGATATCCCCCGATCGCCGCGCCCCTGACCGCACGCGTGCCGGTCTCCACCAGCGTGACCACCCGGGCCACCGGGTAGCCCACCGCCACCGGTTTACCGTCCGCGCCGCGGGTGACCGGCCCGGAAAAGTGCGCCCGGTTCGCCGGCGAATCGGGGATCTCCACCACGAATCCGTCCACTGCCAGCGTACACAGCCCCCGCCACCGGGCCCCGATCGTCTCCGGCCCGGCCACAGGACCGGCCACCGCCTCGAACACCGCCCGCATCGCCTCCGGACCGAGCCGTTGACGCATCCCGTGCAGCGCGCTCTTGGCCGGGGCCAGCTCACACAGCTCGGGAACCGCGCCGACCAGGTTGTCGCAGACATCTTCCAACGACTCGTGCGGAAACAACGCGCACGCCAACTCGAAATACGCCGCGAACCGCATCGTCAACGGCCCGGGCCTGCGCGACCGATCCCGCGTACGCCCCTCGATCGCCGCGTCCACCAGCGAAGGCGGCACAAACTGCGTCAACACACCGAGATTGACCTCGTCGGAATGCCCGACCCACGGATGACCCACACCCCACCCAACGATCCGAACCCCCCAACGACACGACAACCACAATCCAGTCGATCAGAACGACATTGGAGCCCACCCCCGCAACCCCACCATCCCGAACCTCAGCCCGCTCCGCCACGCCAGCACCCACGGAGCCCCGGCATCTCTCTCCGAGGGAAGGGCCCGCGCCGGAGGCGAAATCTTGAAACCCCGGCCCGCCCCACCAACGCAACTGTAAGCGCGCGCCCACACCCCAAGCCACCACAGCCCACCAGCGCCCAGCCGATCGACCTCTCAGGTCGCCGGCTCGCCGTGCCAGGAGTGCCACAGTCGGGCATAGCTCCCGCCGTGCGCGACGAGTTCGTCGTGCGTGCCGAGCTCGGTCAGGAGCCCGCCCTCCATCACCGCCACGCGGTCTGCGTCGTGCGCGGTGTGCAGGCGGTGTGCGATGGCCAGGACCGTGCGGTCCCTGAGGACGGCGGACAGCGTCCGCTCGGTCTCGCGAGCCGTGGTCGGATCCAGCATCGCGGTCGCCTCGTCGAGGATGACCGTGTGCGGATCGGCGAGGACGACGCGGGCGAGCGCGAGTTGCTGGGCCTGCGCGGCGGCGAGGCGGTGGCCGTCCGGGCCGAGGTCGGTGTCGAGGCCGTCCGGCAGTTCGTCGGCCCAGGGCGCCGCGCCGACTGCTGAGAGCGCGGCGCGCAGGTCGGCGTCCGCAGCGGTCGGCTTGGCCACCAGCAGGTTCTCCCGCACCGACGCGTGGAAGACGTGGTGTTCCTGGGTGACCAGGATGATGTGGCGGCGCAGCTGATCCGGTGACAGTTCCGAGACGGCGACTCCGCCGACCGTGACGGCGCCGGCGCGAGGCCGGTCGATGCCGGCCAGCAGCCGGCCCAAGGTGGACTTGCCCGCGCCGCTCGGCCCGACGATCGCGAGCCGTTCGCCCGGCCGCACCTCGAGGTCGACGCCGTGCAGCACGTCGCGTCCGAGGTCGTAGCCGAAGCGCACCTCGCGCACCTCGATCCGGTCGCCGTCCGGCACGCCCTTGCCCGGCTGCGCCTGCGGCAGTTCGCTGATGCCCTCCAACCGGGCGAACGACGCCGCGCTGCTCTGCAGCGAATCGATCCAGATCTGCATCGTCTCCAGCGGGCCGGACAGCTGGCGCAGGTACAGGGCGGAGGTGACGACGGCGCCGAGGCTGATCATGCCGCGGTCGTAGAGCGCGCCGCCGGCCAGCAGCACCCCGACGATCGGCAGCGCGGCGGACAGGTCGATCGTCGGATAGAGCACGCTGCGCAGTGCCAGGGCGCGAAGACGGCTCCGCCGGCCCTGCTCGAGTGCTTCGGCGCTCGCCTCCCGCCGTCGCTCCCGTAGGCCGAGCGCTTCCACAGTGCGGGCGCCTTGGACCGTGCTCACCAGGACCTCCGCGATCGCGGAGTTCGACGCGCCCAGGTTGAGGTAGGCCTCGCGCGCGCGTCGCAGGTACCAGCGGCTCGCCACGACGATGCCGAGCAGGCCGGCCACTCCGCAGGCGCCGAGAATCGGATCGACGGTGAAGACCGCGAGGATGACGAAGACGGATTGCAGCCCGGCTATGAGGATGTCCGGCGCGGCATCGCGCATGATCGCCGCTACCGTGGCTACGTCGCCGGAGCCTCGCGCCGCGAGATCGCCGGAGTCGACCTGCTCGGCGACGGCGGGGCGGAGCTCGAGGACGCGATCGAGGAACTGCTCGCGCACATACGCCGCGAGCCGTTCTCCGAAGCGGGCGGCGAGGTAGCGGGCCTGGCGGGTGAGGACGAGCTGGACCAGCGCGGAGACGAGGATCAGCAGCGCCAGCCGATCGATGGCGGCGACGCCGCCGTGCGCCTGCACCTTGTTGATGATCAGTCCGAGCAGCCACGGCCCCACGAGTCCGGCACCGGTGGCGAGGGCGTTGAGGATCAGGATCCAGGCGAAGACGCGCGGCTCGCGGCGGACCAGGCGCCGAATCGCGCGTCGCACCGCCGCCGGGCCGGAGACAGGCAACTGGTTCATCGCGTCACCCGCTCGATGTGGTCCTCAAGCCCGCGCGAGACGAGCTCGCGGTAATCGGGCTGGCTCTCCAGCAGCTCGTGGTGGGTGCCGCTGGCGGCCACGCGCCCGTCCACGAGGTAGTGCACGACGTCGGCGCGGTCCAGCACCAGCGGCGAGGTCGTCGTGACCACCGTCGTGCGGCCGGAGCGCGCGTCACGAAGTCGATCCGCGATCAGTGCTTCGGTGTGCGCGTCCACGGCGGAGGTCGGCTCGCAGGCCAGCAGCACCTCCGGTTCGGCGGCCAAGGCGCGGGCCAGCCGCAGACGCTGCCGCTGTCCGCCCGAGAGGTTGCGGCCCATCGACGCGATCACCGATGCGGTGCTCTCCGGCAGAGCGGCCACGATGTCTTCGGCGACGGCGGTGCGCAGCACTTCGCCAATGGTCTGATTATCGAGCTCGAAGCGGCCGGCGACGACGTCGCGCAGCGGCCCCGCGAAGATGGCGGCATCGTTGTCGGCGACCAGTATTCGCTCGCGGACCCACGCCGGCGCTATCTCCGCGAGCCGGATGCCGCCCCACGTCGCCTCAGACACACGCAAGCCCCCGAGCCGGTCGACGATCATCGCGGCGTCGGCCGGGCGCGGGCCGGCGAGCGCGGTGAAAGTGCCGGTCTTGACGTCGGCTCCCGAAATCGGATCGTGCAGGTCTGCAGCTCCCTGCGGCCCTTCGCCGGTGACGTCCAGCCCCGCGGTCTCCGACCCGAGCCGCAGCAACGCGCATACCCGCCGCGCCGAGACGAAGGCCCGTGCCACGGCCGAACCGTCGTCGATCAGCGCAGCGACCGGCACGACGAGCACTGACACATAGCCGTATACGGCGACGAGGTCGCCGACCGTGATGGTGCCCTCGGCCGCCATCCGCGCGGCCAGCCACGTCACCACCGCGAGGAACAGCAGCGGAAGACCGGCCCCGAGCGTGGGAATCCAGCTGGAGACCGCCCCGACCCGGTAACCCTCGTCGACCAGCTGCCGCGACTTCTCCCGGTATCGCGCCGCGAACAGATCCTTGCCGCCGATGCCGTTGAGCACCCGCAGACCTTGGACGAGGTCGACCAGACGGCTCGTCAGCTGCGCCTGATGCTCCCGATAGTCCGCGCCCGCCTCGCGCAGGCGTCCGAGCGGCGGCCCGACGAGCACGGCGATCACCGGCACCCCGAGCAGCGCGATCAGCGCGAGCACGGGCGAGATGGACAAGAGCAGCCCGGCCACCACCAGGTAGGCGATGACGGCGCCGAACCCGGGACCCACGATGGTGAGACTGCTCCCGATCGTCCAAACGTCGCCGATCCCGATCGTGGCCACCTCGCCGGCCGTGACCTTGCCGGCCAGATCCGCACCGAGCCGGGTGGACTGGTCGATCACGGCGTTCAACGTCCGGAAGCCGCCGTCCATGCGCACTTTGGTCATGGTGCGATGGCGCATGATCGCCACGTAGGCGTTGAGGGCGCCCATCGCGAGCAACGCCATGACCCAGCCGAGAAGCGTCGAGTAGTGCCGAGGCCGCAAGCCGTCGTCGATGGCTCGGGAGAGCAGGTACGGCGGCAGCGTGAGACCGACCATCCACACGGTTCCGAGCGTTGCCGCGAGCACGATCCGGCGGCGCTGGCTGACCACCAGCCACCACAGAAACCGCGCGGGGCTGCGCAGATCGGCGTCGCGAGGTAGGCCGTATTCGCCGCTCATCAGGTGCGCCGGCCGGTGATGAACGCGGTGTCGAGCCAGGGCGGCTCGGCGCCGCCGGTTTCCCCAGTGGCAAAGGGATCGGCGAGATCGCGCGCGTACCGCTGGGCGAGGGCCGCGACGACCTCCTGCTCGACCGCCCAGCCGTGGTCGGCGAACCACTGCCGCGCGTCGCCGCGCTCCTCGGTATTGACCATCGTGTCCATGGCGACCCCGGACCGCTCGCTCAACTGCTTGAGCCGGGCGCCGTCCCGCGCCGCGAGATCGCCGAGGATGCGGTCGAAGGCCACGCCGCTGCCGGGCGCCGAGAGCGCGTCGATCCGCTCGAACAGCTCGATCTCGGCTTGTGACGGGAGATAGGCGAGCAACCCCTCGGCCAGCCAAGCGGTCGGCGCATCGGGCGTGAACCCGGCGTCGAGCAGCGCCTTCGTCCAGTCGTCGCGCAGGTCCACGCCGACGGGCGTGCGCAGGCAGGCCGCCTCGGCGCCTCCGTCGGACAATACTTCGAGTTTGAACCCCAACACGCCGGGCTGGTCGGCCTCGAACAGGCGGAAGCCGGCCGGCCATTCGATCCGGAACGCGCGCGTGTCGAGCCCGGATCCGAGCAGGACGGCCTGCCGTATGCCCGCGTCGGCGGCGGCCTGAAGCCAGTCGTCGTAGAAGCGCGTCCGCAACCCGATGTAGCGCGATCCATGCAGGTGCAGCGTTTGCTGCGCGGTGACGGCCGTGCCCGGTTCGGGCCAGCCGGTGAGCATCGGCAGCTGCACCGGGGAAGCCTCGAGGAACCAGAGCGCGTAAGGATCCTCGATCAGGTGGTCGGGTGCCGACGTCTCCACCGCCCGGGCCGAGGCCAGCCCGAGTGCGGTGATACCCGGCCCCTTGCTGAGGTCCCACGAATCCGAGTTCACGTCGTCCTCCTGCACCATGTCGCCGGTGTGTGCTGTGCGGAGGAACCACGCTAGCGGATATTCGAATCGTGCGATAAACCGGCAGGAGGTGGATATGCTCACCTCGACGGCGTCAGCGGAAAGGCAGTTCCGGATCCGGTTCGTCGGCCTCGGCGTGCAGGGTGCCGAGCGGCGGGCGCGGGTGGCGCGGCTCGCGGTCGCCGGCCTCGCCGCCACCGTCGTCGCCGCCGCCGGGCGGCCGGGGATCGAAGGAGACCGCCACCGGGCCCCACCGGCGGATCCGGACGCCGGCGCCGGGGCGCTGCGCCGTGACGACGGAGGTCTCGTCCCAGGCGGGCGCGCCGGGCGGCGAATCGCCCGGGTCGGGGGGCGTGATGGTGACGCCTGAGTAGAATCCGGCCTCACGCGCCGCTTGCATGGCCAGGCCCACGACGTCGGGCACGCTGACGTCGTCGCCGAGCTCCGGACGATTCCGCGTCATGGCGACCCTCCCTAGCGCAAGGTACCTTTCGCGCCCGGAGGGTGGAAGAGCGCGGCCGCGGCGGATGGAAGCACCCGCCGCGGCCGGGAAGTACTAAGCGAGCTCGGGAGCGACCCGGTTCGCGAACAGCTCGATGCCGCTGCGGTCGTAGGCGGCCTCGGCGAAGTAGAAGATCCCGTAGGTCATGCCCAGGCCCTTGAGCGCGGTGAGCTTCTCGGCGATCTGCTCCGGGGTGCCGACGAGCGCGCTGTTGCGCCACTGCGCGGTCGTGCGCTCCAGGGCGTCGGCCGAGATGTAGGGCTTGAGGTGGTCGGTGATCCAGTTGAGCCGGTCCTCGACCTCCTTCTCCGTCTCGCCGATGACGATGTTGAAGTTCGCCGACCGGACGATCGCGTCGAAGTCGGTGCCGACCTCGCGGCAGTGCTCCGCCAGCAGCTGCGACTTGCGGGTGAAGACCTCGGGGGTGCCGTCGTAGTTGGTGTACTGCGCGTACTTGGCCGCGGTGCGCAGGGTCTTGCGCTCGCCGCCGCCCGCGATCCACAGCGGAATCCCGCCCTGCTGCAGCGGCAGCGGACGGCTGATCGCGCCGTTCACCTGGTAGTACTTGCCGTCGAGGGTGGCCTCGCCGGTCGTCCACAGGTCGCGCATGATCTGCACGCCCTCGTCGAGCATGCCGAGCCGCTCGCCGGCGGACGGGAAGCCGTAGCCGTAGGCGCGCCACTCGTGCTCGTACCAGCCGGCGCCGATGCCCATCTCGGTCCGGCCGCCGGAGACGATGTCGACCGTCGCGGCGACCTTGGCCAGGTAGGCCGGGTTGCGGTAGGCCATGCACGTGCACATCTGGCCGAGCCGGACGCGCGAGGTGGCGGCGGCGAGCGCGGCCATCAGGGTCCAGGCCTCGTGCGTCGCCTCCTCGGTCGGCTCGGGGACGGTGTGGAAGTGGTCGTAGACCCACACCGACTCGAACGGACCGGCCTCGGCGGCTTGGGCCACCTCGAGCATGGTCTGCCAGTGGTCCTTGGGGTCCACGCCGGCGAGGTCGAGCCGCCAGCCTTGGGGAATGAACAGTCCGAAGCGCATGACTCCATACTAGAGCTATGCACCCGCCGGGGATCTTCAGGCGTGGACGGCGGCGGCGCGGACGCGGGCGGCCCGGCGACCCCGCCGAGAACCGCCGGGGCGATCATCACCCCTGATACAGTGCGTATCGCCGCCTTGAAATGAACAGGAGGGGGTAGCGTGTTCGCGCTCCCGCTGGGTGACGGCGCCGAGCTCCGGCCGCTCCAGCCCTGGCACGCCGAGGAGTTCCTGGCGCACATCGACCGCGGCCGCGAGAGCATCGAGACGTGGGTCTCCTGGGCCTCGCGCTCCACCGATCTCGCCTCCGCCCGGGCCACCCTGCTCGCGTGCGCCGAGGCCCAGGCCCGGGACGAGCAGCATCTCTACGGCATCTGGCTCGAGGGCACGCTCGTGGGCGGGGTGATGTTCGTGCGCTTCAACGCCAAGACAGGGGTCTGCGAGATCGGCTGCTGGCTCGAGCCGGCCGCCGAGGGACGCGGCCTGGTCACCACGGCCACCAGGCGGCTGATCGGCTGGGCCTTCGGCGAGCGCGGCATGCACCGCGTCGAATGGCGCGCCGCTTCCGGCAACGTGCGCAGCGTCAACGTGGCCCGGCGCCTCGGAATGTCCTTGGACGGGGTGCTGCGCCAGGCCGTACCGTGGCGTGGCCGGCGCCACGATCTTCAGGTGTGGTCGCTGCTCGCGCACGAGTGGGAGGGTGACCGATGACCGGGACGGGAAGGCCGGTGGCGCTGGTGACGGGGGTGGGCCGGCGGGCCGGGATCGGCGCGGCGCTGGTCACGGCGCTGGCCCGGGACGGCTGGGACGTCGCCTTCAGCTACTGGCGGCCCTACGACGATCGGATGGACTGGGGCCGGGACGAGGACGCGGCGGCCGAGATCGCCGAGACCGCCCGGAGCCTCGGGGCGCGGGCGTTCGGTCTCGAGGCCGACCTTTCCCGCGCGGAGGTTCCGGAGCAGCTGTTCGACCGGGTCGGCGCCGAGCTGGGCGATGTCAGGGCCCTGGTGATGGCGCACGCCGAGTCGGTCGACTCGGCGATCCTGACCACGACGGTGGAGAGCTTCGACCGGCACTTCGCGGTCAACGCGCGGGCCGTGTGGCTGCTGATCCGCGCGTTCGCCGAGCAGTTCGCCGCGCCGCCCGGCACCGGCCGGATCATCGCGCTCACCAGCGACCACACCGCGTTCAACCTGCCCTACGGCGCGAGCAAGGGCGCGCTCGAGCGGATCACCGTGGCCGCGGCGCACGAGCTGGCCGGGCTCGGCGTCACGGCCAACGCGCTGAACCCGGGCCCGATCCAGACCGGCTGGATGACGCCGGAGACCGAGCGCGACCTGACCCGGGCCACCGCGCGCGGCCGGCTCGGGCGGCCCGCGGACACCGCCGACTACGTCAGGTTCCTGTGTTCCGAGCAGGGCGGCTGGATCAACGGGCAGGTGCTCTTGAGCAACGGCGGATTCCCGCACTGAGCAAGGGAAAGCTCCCCCGGCCGGCCGTGCGGCCGACCAGGGGAGCTTCCTTATACTCGTATCCTTAAGACCCTGGGCTCAGGACGAGTACGTCGTGGTGCAGACCGTGCCGTTGAGGCTGATCGCGGTCGGCGAGCGGTAGGCGCCGTTGTTCGCGCCGACGAAGCCGATGTTCTGCGAGTTGCCTCCGTTGGGCGCCAGCTGGGCGTTCCAGTCCTGACTGGTCGCCTCCACGTTCTGGCCCGACTCGGTCCAGGTCGCGTTCCAGCCGCCGTTCTCCGTCTCGGTGGTGTCCGGGAAGGTGAAGTTCAGCGACCAGCCGTCGATCGCGCTCGGTCCGGTGTCGGTCAGCGTGATCGAGGCTACGTAGCCGTTACCCCAGCTGTCCGTGATCTGATAGTCCACCGCGCAGGTGCTGACGGCCGGCGAGGTGGTGGAGAAGGTGACCGGATCGGAGGGTTCGGAGAGCTTGCCGTTCTTGTCGGTGGCCAGCACGTTGAACGTGTACACCGTGTTGGGCACCAGGTTCTGCAGCGTCACGGAGTTCGTGGTCGACTCGGCCAGCCGGTCGCTGGTCGTGCCGTACTGCTCCTCGATCTCGTAGCGCACCACGGACCCGCCGGTGGACGCGCCCCAGCTGAGCGTGGCGCTGCTGCCGCTGATGTTGCTCACCGACGGCGTGCCCGGCGCGCTCAGGGCGCCGAACTGGTTGGCCGCGGGCGTGAGCACGACCGTCTCGATCGAGTACGGCGGCAGCGTCTGGCTGGCCGAGGTGCCGGTCGCGGCGCTGGTGATCGAGCCGGCCTCGTCGCCGTAGGTGTAGACGGTCGGCGTCGCGGTGCTCGGCAGGTAGCCGTTGTAGTGCAGGTTCACCGAGTACGAGTTGCTCGGGTCCTTGTTCACCATCATGACCGCCAGGTCGCCGTTCTTCTGCCGGACGGCGTGCGCGGCCACGAGCGAGTTGTCGGTGCCGGCGTTCACCATCAGGTCGCCGGGCTTGCCGACGTCACTCAGCATCTGGATGCCGTAATAGGTCGGGAACGGCGTGTTGAACGCCGGTTCGCAGACCGTCCCGACGCAGGTGCCGCTGGAGAGCACGCCCCAGTCGTCGTAGTCGGTCGCCCCGTCCGGTGCGGTGGAGATGGTGCCGGGGCCGTTGTGCGTGTCCCACCAGTCCACGTTGAACACGCCCTGCTCGAGCGCGGTGAAGTACGAGTCGGCCGCGAACAGCGCGTCCGGCTGGGTGTCTTCGTCCACGCCCGAGTTCAGCTCGGTCATCGCGACGCCGATGTTCCGGCCGCCGGAGTACTTGTTGATCTCGTCACGCAGCTGCTGCAGTTCGCCGGGCAGCTGGCTCGGCTCGCTCAGCGCGGTCGAGGCGCCGGTGCCCGAGGGGTACCAGTGCACGATGACGAAGTCGATCGCCGACGCGGCGATGGACAGCACGGTGTGGTTCCAGTCCGAGGTGTCGCCCGTGGCGAGCACGCCGTCGGGCCAGTTGCCCGGCAGGGTCAGCACCGCGCCGATCTTGATCGTCGGGTCGACCGCCTTCATCGCCGAGGCGTAGGCGAGCACGTCGTTCGCGTACTGGGTCGGGCTCTTGTCGGTGCGGTTGTCCGCCTCCCAGCCCGAGCCGTAGTACCCGTCGCCGTAGATCTCGTTGCCGATCTCCCAGTACTTGTCGCCGTATCCCTTGGTCACGTTGGCGTACTGGACCCAGGCGGCAGCCTCGGCCGGCGTGCCCGTGCCGTAGTTGGCGATCAGGATCGGCTGCGCGCCGATCTTCTTCGCCGTGCCCATGAACGAGTCGAAGTCGGTGCCCGGCGCGACGTAGCCGCCGGGGGCGGTGTTGTCCTGCCAGTTGTAGATGTCGCCGTAGGAGCCGCCCGGGTAGCGCAGCATCCCGACCCC
The DNA here is from genome assembly GCF_000504285.1 of Actinospica robiniae DSM 44927. Taxonomy (NCBI): domain Bacteria; kingdom Bacillati; phylum Actinomycetota; class Actinomycetes; order Catenulisporales; family Actinospicaceae; genus Actinospica; species Actinospica robiniae. Next base: position 9,015,067 of record NZ_KI632511.1, read on the forward strand.
GGACTGCTGCAGCAGGTCCTGGGTCTGCGTGGAGTTCATCGAGCTGTCCCACACGGCCTGGTTCAGGCCGTAGCCGGTGGACGGGATGGTCCCCAGTCCCTCGCTCGTGTTCACGGTCACGTTCACGGTCTGCGCCGTCGTGTCGGCCGCGGCCGGCACCGAGGCCGAGGTCTGCGCCAGTGTGCTGCCGACCAGCGCGAGCGCCGCGACGGCGGCGACGCGCAGGCGCGGACCGCGCAGGGGTGGAGGTCGAAGGGTCACGTAGGCTCCTTGCCAGTGCTCGGGGGCGTGGGGTGCGCCCAAGCCGAGCCGGGCAGCACCGGAAGAACTAAGCGGATGCTCCCCACCGCCGAGCAGCGCGTCAAAGCTCTGTCAGCCTCGCGCGCGGGCGCCGGTCGCGAGCAGCGGCGGCGAGGCGCCGGGTGGACATGAAGGGCTGTAAGTTTCAGACCGGCCCCGCGCCACATACTTGTCCGTACGGCTTTTCCGGCAGGCCGGGACGCTCGGCGCGGCCGGGTCCGTCCGTGCACGTGAGCATCGTTCTTGCCGCCCGCCGCCGCCTCCGTAGTCTCCCGACCGACCGGATCCGCGCCGGGGTGGCCCGGCCACGGCCGAAGAGGGAGAGACCGATGCGCTTACGCGCGCTGATGGATCGGCGCCGCACCGCGATGGCGAGCGCGGTCGCGCTGATCGCCGCCTCGCTGTTCGTGGTGATGCCCAAGGCCCACGCCGCCCCGAGTTACGACTACGCGGAGGCGTTGCAGGACTCGATGCTGTTCTACGACGCCCAGCGCTCCGGGCAGCTGGAGCCGGACAATCCGCTGGACTGGCGCGGTGATTCGGACCTGAGCGACGGCTCGGACCACGGGGTGAACCTGACCGGCGGCTTCCACGACGCCGGCGACCTGGTGAAGTTCGGGCTGCCCGAGGCGTACTCGATGACGATGCTCGCCTGGGGCATGGTGGACTACCCGCAGGGCTACGCGGCCGCCGGGCAGACCCAGGCCAGCCTGGAGAACCTGCGCTGGGGCGACGACTACATCCTGTCCGCGTTCACCGGGCCGACGACGTTCTACGGCCAGGTCGCGGACGCCTCCACGGACCACTCGTACTGGGGTCCGGCCGAGACGAACCCGACCACCCGGCCGTCCTATGCGATCACCGCCTCTTGCGCCGGCGCCGACCTGGCCGGCGAGGCGGCCGCCGCGCTGGCCGCGTCCTCGATCGCGTTCAAGACCGCGGACGCGAAGTACTCGGCCCAGCTGCTCACCCAGGCTCAAGGCCTTTACAGCTTCGCGAACACCTACCGGGGCAAGTACAGCGACTGCATCACCGGCGCGCAGAGCTACTACACCTCGTACAGCGGCTACTGGGACGAGCTGGTGGAGAGCGCGATCTGGCTCTACAAGGCCACCGGCACCAGCAGCTGGCTGACCACGGCCGAGACCGACTACGCGAACCTGCCGCTGGCCAGCCAGTCCACGCTGCACGAGTACAACTGGACGATCAGCTGGGACGACGTCAGCTACGCCGACTACATCCTGCTGGCGCAGCTGACCGGGCAGCAGCAGTACATCACCGACGCCGAGGACTTCCTCAACTGGTGGACGACCGGGTTCAACGGATCGAAGGTCTCTTACTCGCCCGGCGGCGAGGCGTTCCTGGACCAGTGGGGATCCCTGCGGTACTCGGCGAACACGGCCTTCGCCGCGCTGGAGTTCAGCGACTATCTGACCTCGTCCGGCGGCAGCTCGACGCTGGCCTCGACCTACCAGTCCTTCGCAGTGAATCAGATCAATTACATCCTCGGCGCGAACCCGAGCAAGGAGAGCTACGAGGTCGGATTCACCAACGGCGGCACCAACACCAGCTGGCCGCAGAACCCGCACCACTCCACCGCGCACGACTCCTGGGCGGACAACCTGACCACCCCGACCCAGACCAGGCACCTGGCCTACGGTCTGCTCGTCGGCGGCCCGACCAGCAACAACGACCAGTTCCAGGACGTGCGCAGCGAGTACCAGTACACCGAGGGCGCGCTGGACTACAACGCGCTGTTCTCCGGCGCGCTGGCCCGGCTGACCCAGCAGTACGGCGGCACCCCGGTCTCGAACATCCCCAAGGCCGAGCTGCCGGACGGGCCGCAGGAGTACGTGCAGGCCGCGATCAACAACGAGGGCACGAACTTCATCGAGATCAAGGCCTTGGTGAACAACCAGTCGGCCTGGCCGGCTCGGCAGATGAAGAACGCCAGCTTCCGCTACTACTTCACCCTGGACTCGGGCGAGAGCGCCAGCCAGATCACGCTGAGCTCGTCCTACAACCAGTGCAACGCGCTCACGGCTCCGACGCAGTACTCCGGCAGCACCTACTACATCACGGTGAACTGTTCGAACCTTGACATCGAGCCGGTCGGCGAGGCCGACTACACCAACTCCGACTACCAGGCGCAGGTGCAGTTCCGGATCACCTTCCCGGCCGCGCACAACCCGGCCGAGGACTGGTCGTTCCAGGGCATCCCGAGCACCTCGGGCGCCACGCCCGTGACCGTCGGGGACATCCCGCTCTACTCCGGCAACACACTGGTGTGGGGCAGCGGCCCGTCCGCGTCCACGCCGCCGAGCACGCCCAAGGCGCTCGCGGCCGGCTCGGTCACCACGACCGGGGCCACGCTCTCCTGGACGGCCTCGACCGCGGGCACGAACCCGATCGCCGGATACGACGTGTACTCGAGCGCCGGCACGCTCGTCGGCACGACCACGTCCACCTCGTACGCGGTGACCGGCCTCAACGCGAACCGGACCTCGCCTTACGGGTACTTCGTCACGGCCGTGGACAGCAACGGTCTGGCGTCTGCGGCCTCGAACGTGGCGCAGTTCATCACCTCGTCCCACACCTCCCTGTCCGCGGCGGACGCCACCGCGCCTTCGGAGCCGGGCACGCCCGTGGTCTCCGCGGTCGGGTCCACCGGCGCCACGCTGACGTGGGCGCCGTCGGTCGCGGGCACGAACGCCATCTCAGGGTACGACGTCTATGAGCTGACACCGTCGCCGAAGCTGGTGGCGACGACCGCGGCGAGTGCGACCTCGTACACGCTCACCGGGCTGTCGGCGAACAGCCCGTACGGCTTCGAAGTCGCGGCGCTCGACACGGCCGGCCGGATCTCGCCGGTGCTGGCCGCAACCGCGTTCACCACCTTGGCCACCGGGGCGACGGCCTCGCCGAGCGCATCGGCTTCGGCTTCCGCCTCGGCTTCTCCGTCGGCTTCGGTCTCCGCGTCGCCGAGCCCGTCGGCCAGCCCGTCGGCCAGTCCGTCGGCCTCGCCTTCGGCCAGTGCGTCGGCGTCACCCTCGGCCTCGCCCAGTTCCGGCCCGACCGGCAACGCCACCTGTTCCGTCGCCTACACGCTCTCCAACTCGTGGCCCGGCGGCTTCCAGGCCCAGATCGTGATCACCAACACCGGCACTACCACGATCAACAGCTGGACATTGACCTGGACCTTCGCCGGCAACCAGCAGATCAACAGCCTGTGGAACGCGACGTACACCCAGTCCGGCGAGGCGGTCACCCTCGGCTCGGAGCCCTACAACGGCGGTGTCGCGCCACAGAGCTCTGTCACGATCGGCTTCACCGGGACGTACAGCGGCAACAACTACAACCCGACGGCGTTCAAGCTCAACGGAACCGCCTGCGCCGTCATCGTCGCATAGCACGAATGACAGGTGATTGACCTAGATCGCGGGCGTCGTCGTCGCGGGCCGGTATCAGAACACCGATGATCCGGTCAGCTGGGCGAACCGCTCCAAGGCGGCGACGCCCGCGATCGAGTTGCCCTGGTCGTCCAGGCCCGGGCTCCACACGCACACCGTGCACAGCCGCGGCACCACGGCCAGGATGCCCCCGCCGACGCCGGACTTGCCGGGCAGCCCGACGCGGTAGGCGAACTCGCCCGCCGCGTCGTACGCCCCGCAGGTGAGCATGATCGCATTGATCCGCTTGGCCTGGACCTCGCTCAGCAGCCGGCGCTCGTCGCGCAACGTGCCGTGCCGGGCCAGGAACAGCGCGGCCTGGGCCAGCTCGCCACAGCTCATCGCGATCGCGCACTGCCGGAAGTAGTGGTCGAGCACGATCCGGATCGGGTTGTCCATGTTCCCGTGCGCCGACATGAAGTAGCCGAGCGCCGCGTTCAGATCCCCGTGCGCCGCCTCCGACTCGGCCACCAGCGGGTCGACGCCGAACCCGTCGTCCCCCACCTCGCCGCGCAGCAGCGCGAGCACCGCGCCGACGGGGTCGCCGGTGACGGACAGCAGGCGGTCGGTGACCACCAGGGCGCCCGCGTTGATGAACGGGTTGCGCGGGATGCCGTGCTCGAGCTCCAGCTGGACCAGCGAGTTGAACGGGTCCCCGGACGGCTCGCGGCCGACCCGCTGCCAGAGCCGGTCGCCGTCCAGGCCGAGGGTGAGCGCGAGCCCGAACACCTTCGAGATCGACTGGATGGAGAAGCGCTCGCGCCAGTCGCCGACCCCGTGCAGCTGCCCGTCGACCGTCGCCACCGCAAGGCCGAACCGGTCGGCCGGCACCGAGGCCAGCGCCGGGATGTAGTCGGCCACCTTGCCCGTCCCGACCGAGCCGGCCGTCTCGGCGCGCACCCGTTCGAGCAGCTCGGGCAGGTCCTCCGGTAGTCGCGGCACGCCCCAGCCTAGGCTCGGCGCCGGACCGGCGGCGAGTCGCGCGAGGTGAACGGGTGAGCGGGCCGATTCCGGCAACCGACCCGGGATACCGCCTTCCGCTGCATTCACGGTAAGGTTCGGGCCGAGCTAGCGACCGTAACGTATGGCATCTGGAGGGACAGCCGTGACTGAACGCATCCGCTGGGGGATCGCCGGCACCGGCGGCATCGCGTCCGCGTTCGCCGCAGACCTCGCGCTCCTGCCCGACGCCGAGATCGTCGCGGTCGGCTCGCGCTCGCAGGAGTCCGCCGACACCTTCGCCGACCGCTTCGGCATCCCGCACCGCCACGTCGGCTACGAGGCGCTCGCCGCGGACCCGGACGTCGACGCGATCTACGTCGCGGTCCCGCACACCGGTCACCGCGAGGCCGCCCTCGCCGCGATCGACGGCGGCAAGGCGGTGCTGTGCGAGAAGCCCTTCGCCGTCAACGCCGCCGAGACCGAGCAGATGATCGCGGCCGCCCGGGCCAAGGGCACCTTCCTGATGGAGGGCATGTGGGTGCGCTTCCTGCCGCACCTCGCGCTGGTCCGCTCGCTGATCGCGGACGGCCGGATCGGCCGGGTCCGCTCGGTCGTCGCAGACCGCTGCGACATCCTGAGCGAGGACCCCAAGCACCGCGTGCGCGCCCCCGAGCTCGCCGGCGGAGCCCTGCTGGACCTCGGCATATACCCGGTCTCGCTGGTCTCGATGGCGACCGGCGGCCAGCTGCCCGCGCGGGTCGAGGCGGTCGCGGCGCTGACCGACACCGGCGTCGACGCGCACGCCTCGATGGTCTTCCAGTACCCCGACGGCGCTCAGGGCGTGGTCACCACCTCGCTGGATCTGCGCAGCGCCAACACCGCCACGATCGCCGGGACCGAGGGCCGGATCGTGATCACCCAGCCCTGGGCCCGCACCAGCCCGGTCGAGCTGACCCTGCTCGACGGCACGACGTACACCACCGACCTCCCGCACGAGGGCCACGGGCTGCGCCACCAGGCCGCCGAAGTCGGCGCGCGGCTGCGGGCGGGCGAGCTGGAGAGCCCGGTCATGCCGCTGGACGAGACCCTCGCCGTCATGCGCACGCTCGACCTGGTGCGCGAGCGGATCGGGCTGCGCTACCCGGGCGAGTGAGCCCGGGCGCGCCCGGCCCGGCGCCGGATCAGGCGGCCAGGTCAGTGCCCTGACGCTCGAGCTCGGCCACGGCCGGCCAGGCCACCGCGCGCGCGTCGCGCTGGAACCGGTCGGCCAAGGCCCGCGCGGGCGCCGCGTGGTCCGCGACCGCGGCCAGGACCTCGCGGGTCACCCGCGCCGCAGCCGCGCACGCCCGCAGCCGCGCCCGGGCCGCCATCGCGGCCGAGGCCGGGTCGGCGGTCTCCAGGGCAGCGGCCGCCTCGGCGACCGTGCGGCGCGCCTGCGCGAGGAGCTCTTCGATCTCGCACCGCTCCGCTGAGCCGAGTTGCCCGGCCGCGCAGTCCAGCGCGCCCTGGGCGACGCCCACCGCGTGCGCGCCGAGCGCCACCTGGCCGTACTCGCGGGTGCGGCGGGCGATGCGCAGCCCGTCGCCGACCGCGCCGACCAGCCGGTCCTCGCCCAGCTCGACCCCGTTGAACGACAGCCGCCGGGTCGGGATCCCGGTCACCCCGTGCTGCGGAAGCCGGTCGCCCTGGCCGAATCCCCGGTCGCCGTCTTCGAGCACGAACACGCTCAGGCCGTGCTCGGGGCCGGCCTGCGGGTCGGTGACGGCCAGCACCGTGTAGAAGTGCGCGACCCCGGCGTTCACCGCGCGCGGCTTGGCGCCGAACAGGGTCCAGCCGCCGTCAGCCCGGCGCACGGCCCGGCAGGCGACCTCCTCGGCGTCGCCGGCGTCCTCGAACATCGCGGTCGTGATCAACGCCTCGCCCGCCGCCACCGGGGTGAGGTAGCGGTGCTTCAGGCGGACGTCGCCGGCCAGCAGCAGGGGCGCCGCGCCGAGCAGGTTCACCGCCGGGATCAACGCGGAGGAGCCGCACACCCGCGCCAGCTCCTCGACCACCGCGCACACCGCCGACTCGCCGAACCCGGCGCCGCCGTAGCCCGCCGGAAGGTACGGCGCGTGCAGTCCGGCCGCCCGGAGCGCGTCATAGCCCTCCAGCGGGAAGTAGCGTGTGGCGTCTACGATCGCTGCGAAAGGGGCGATCTCGGCCGCGGCGAGCGAGCGGACTCGGGCGCGCAGGGCTGCGTCGTGCGGGGCGGCGTGCTGCATGGGAGGGACTCTCCGATTCCGTCCGATTCGGCTGCGGCCTGTTCCCAGTGCCGCTCCACAGGGGATGCGCCCAGCCGCGGTGAGGCAGCGCCTCGGTGGGACTGAGTACCGTTACTGTAGTACTTCGTACCAGCCCGGGGTCAAGAGGCCCCGCCCGGAATCCGGAAGGCAGCACCGCATGGCCCTCACGGCGCGCGACCGATTGATCGACGCGGCTTTCGAGCTGTTCGACGAGCGCGGGTACGACCAGACCACGGTGGACGAGATCGCCGCGCGCGCGGGCGCCGGGCGCACCACCTTCTTCCGGCTCTTCCGGGCCAAGGAGGACGTGATCTTCCCACCGCACGAGGCGCTGCTCGAGGCCGCCGCCGCCCGGCTGGCCACCGCCACCGCCGAGACCGCCGGCGTCGCGCTGACCGAGGCGACCGGGATCGTGCTCGAGTACTACCTCACCGAGGGCCGCCGGGCCCGCGTGCGCTACCGGCTCACCACCGCGGCGCCCGCCCTGCGCGACCGCGAGTTCGCCTCGATGCGGCTCTACCAGCGGCTCTTCCGCGAGTTCGCCCAGCGCTGGCTGCCGGACACCCCGGCCGACCGGCTGCGCGCCGAACTGCTCGGCAACGCCGCGGTCACCGCGCACAACCACGTGCTGCGGCGCTGGCTGCGCGGGGAGACCGAGGCGGTGCGCGAGGAGTTCGCCGACGCGATGGCCGAGGTGCTGCGGCTGCACGGCGCGGGCGTCGGCCCCGCCGCCGCGCCGGCGCCGGATACGAGCGAGGCGGAGGAATCCGCGCAGGCGCCCGCGGTGGTGGTCCTGCGCACCCGCAAGGATCTCGACCGGTTCCTCCCGCAGCTCGAACGGCTGCTCGAATAAGAATCCGAATAAGGATTCAGGACTCTTTTATCGCCTGGTTTCGAAGCGCTTCAATACCCTGTTTCGCCCTCGGGCCGCTCCGTGGGCTATGCTTGGCCGTACCTCGCCGGGGCCGCCTGTGAACTGGCGAAACCGTTGCACGGCAGCGGAATCCGGCGTTGAAGCGCGCTTCGATTCTCCGGGCCGAAGATCGCGCGTGCGTTGCCGCCGCGCAGGTGCGCCCTTCTATGAAAGTTTCCCAAAAATGTCATGGTCCTGATGACATTTGAGCAGGTACGCACGGCTGCGGCCGACCGCCCCGTGCGCATTGCTTTACGCCCCCACCCCCCGTGCCTACTGTCCCGGATCGAGCGCGGGAGCCTCCCGCGCCGTTTTCGCGCGGGCGCGGCGGTGCGGCCGCCTCCTGACCGCTCGGCGCTGGGCAAGAACCTAGGAGGGCTCGAAACCCATGAGACGCACAGAACGTCCGGACCGACGAGCGCGGTGGCGAGCCGTTGCCGTCTGGCTGGGCACCAGCGCGCTCGTCGCCGGCGGCCTGACCGCCGGCGCCACCGCGGCGCAGGCCGCACCGGTCGCGGATTCCGTGGCGATGCCCGCGGCCGCCACCTCGCCCGGCTGCACCGTGAACTACGCCGTCGCCTCGAACTGGGGAAGCGGTTTCCAGGTCCAGATCACCATCACCAACACCGGTCCGGCGATCTCCAGCTGGACCCTCGCCTACTCCTACGCCACCAGCGACGAGTCGCTGCAGAGCGGGTGGAACGGCACCTGGACCCAGAGCGGCAAGGCGGTCACCGTCGCCAGCCTGAGCTGGAACGGCTCGCTGGCCACCGGCGCCTCCACCGGTATGGGCGCCAACTTCAACCTCAACGGCGCCATCGACACCCCGACCGCGTTCACCCTGAACGGGACGGCGTGCTCGAGCAACACCGGCGGCACCGCCAGCCCCAGCCCGAGCGCCTCGGCCAGTGCGTCGAAGAGCGCCTCGGCTTCGGCCTCGGCCAGCCCGTCGAAGAGCGCCTCGGCCTCCGCCTCGGCCAGTCCCTCGAAGAGCGCGTCCGCCTCCGCGAGCGCCTCGCCGAGCTCGACCGGCACCGGCACCGCCGCCCCGTGCACCGTGGTGCCCGGCTCCTCGTCCTCGAACGAGCTGGCCCCGAGCGTCTCCCTGGTCAGCCCCACCGCCGGCGAGATCTTCAGCCCGGGCTCGAACATCACCGTGCAGGCCGCGGCGTGCTCCTCCGGCAGCATCGCGTCGGTGACGTACTACGCCAGCACCAGCGCGGGCACCAACAACGAGATCGGGATCTCCACGGCCAGCCCGTGGTCGGTCCAGTGGGCCAACGTGCCCGCCGGCAACTACTCGATCACGGCCGTGGCGACGGACAACCTGAACCAGTCCGTCACCTCCTACCCGATCGCGATCACGGTCGAGGGCCCGACGATCATCGTCAACCCGACCATCCTGACGGTGTCGCAGGGTTCTTCCGCCACGGTGGGCGTCGCGCTCTCCTCGCAGCCCAGCGCCAGCGTAACGGTGGCGGTGGCCTCGAGCGGCGACTCCGACCTGTCCGTCTCCGCCGGCTCCGCGCTCACCTTCACCCCGTCGAACTGGAACGTGGCCCAGCAGGCCACCGTCTCCTCCGGATCGACAGCGGCGGACGTGGGAGCCTCCGGCACGGTGACCGCCTCGGCCTCCGGATGGACGTCCGGAACCGTCGCGGTGACCGAGGCGCAGAAGGGCTCCGCGTACGACCAGTGGTTCCTGAACCTCTATGACGACATGAAGAACCCGGCCAACGGGTACTTCAGCCCGAAGGGCATCCCGTACCACTCGGTGGAGACCCTGATCGTCGAGGCTCCGGACTACGGCCACGAGACCACGTCCGAGACCTACAGCTACTGGCTCTGGCTCGAGGCCGACTACGGCCGGGTCACCGGGAACTGGACTCCGTTCGTCAACGCATGGACGAACATGGAGACCTACCTGATCCCGAACGACGCGAACCAGCCCGGCCAGTGCAGCTACAACGCCTCCTCGCCGGCCACCTACGGCCCCGAGGAAGGCTCGCCGAGCGACTACCCGGTCGCGCTCAGCTCCTCCGTGCCGGTCGGTTCCGACCCGCTGGCCGCCGAGCTCAAGTCCGCATACGGCACCTGCGACATGTACCAGCCGATGTGGATCATGGACACGGACAACCGCTACGGCTTCGGCCAGCAGGAGGACGGCACCTCCACGCCCAGCTGGATCAACACCTTCCAGCGCGGCTCGGAGGAGTCGGTGTGGGACACCGTCGACCAGCCCGACTGGGACTCGCTGAAGTACGGCGGCCCCAACGGCTTCCTCGACCTGTTCAACAACGGCGGCGGCAGCTTCGCCACCCAGTACAAGTACACCGACGCGCCGGACGCCGACGCGCGCATGGTGCAGGCCGCGTTCTGGGCCGACACCTACGCCAAGGCGCAGGGCAAGAGCTCCGCGGTCACCTCGACCGACGCCAAGGCCGCCAAGCTCGGCGACTACCTGCGCTACTCGATGTTCGACAAGTACTTCAAGCAGATCAGCAGCACCTGCAGCACGGCCGGCTCGGTCGCCTGCCCGGCCGGCACCTCCAAGTCGAACGAGGACACGTACCTGCTGTCCTGGTACGACGCGTGGGGCGGCTCGACCACCGGGGCCTGGTCCTGGCGGATCAGCGGCTCCGAGATCCACGAGGGCTACCAGAACCCGCTGGCCGCCTGGGTCCTGTCCACCGACGCGGACATCTCCCCGCTCGGCACCACGGCCAAGACGGACTGGTCCACCAGCCTGACCACGGAGCTGAACCTGTACTCGTGGCTGCAGTCGTCCGAGGGTGCGATCGCGGGCGGTGTCACCAACAACTGGGGCGGCAACTACGGCGACGCCGGCAAGCCCCCGTCCGGTGACCCCACCTTCGACGGGATGTACTACGACTGGGAACCGGTCTACCACAACCCGCCGAGCAACCAGTGGTTCGGCTACCAGACCTGGCCGATGGAGCGGGTGGCCGAGTACTACTACGAGACCGGCAACGCCCAGGCGAAGTCGATCCTGTCCAAGTGGGTCAGCTGGGCCGAATCGGTCACCACGGTGAACCCGAGCACGGGCGTGCTGACCACTCCCGGAACCCTGACCTGGTCCGGTCAGCCCGGCGAGAACTGGACGACCGGCACGTCGAGCTCCTCGACGCCGCCGGCCAACACCGGTCTGCACGTGACCACGTCCAGCCCGGGCACCGACCTGGGCGTGGCCTCCTCGGAGGCGAAGGTGTTCGAGTACTACGCCGCGAAGTCGGGTGACTCCACGGCGGAGACGTACGCGCAGAACATCATCGACGTGATCCACAAGTACTACGGCGACTCGCTCGGCTACTCGGCCCCGGAGACCCGGACCGACTACTCGAACTTCAACGTCGCCTTCAACACCACCAACTACGAGGGTGTCTACTTCCCGTCGAGCTGGACCGGCACCTTCCCCGGTGGCATCAAGCTCAGCTCGAAGACCAACACCTTCATCTCCATCCGCCCGTGGTACGTCGGCGACCCGCAGTGGTCCAAGGTCGCCGGCTACCTCGCGGGCGGCTCGGCGCCGGTGTTCGACTACCACCGGTTCTGGGGCGAGGCGGACATCGCCACGGCGTTCGACTCGTTCGCGTACCTGTTCCCGACCGTCGCCCCGCCGTCCGGATTCTGATATCCGGACGCTGAGGACGACGTGAGGCACGGCACGGTGTGAAGGCGTGCGGTCCGGCTCCGGCCGGCCCGCACGCCCCGGCCCGCACTTCCCGCGCATCCAGGCAGCTCTCCCGCGCGGCCCGCACCACCCCAGGCGATCGCTCCAAGGACGGTGGAATAACCCGATGCACCCGCTCATCTCCCCGCGCTCATCTCCCCGCGCGGGCGTCGCAAGAGCCGCACGTGCGCCACGCCTCGCCCGCTTTCCAGGCTCCGGCCCGCTGAGCTGGCTCTGTTCCCTGCTGATGGTGCTGGTCCTCGGCGCCGCCGCGGCCGGCTGCAGCTCGGACAACTCGGATGAATCGCTGCCGAAGGTCACCGGCGCGTACCTGTCCGATCCGGCCATCTCCATGCCCACCGGCACTCCGCCCACCGGCCTGGTCATCCGTACCCTGATCCAGGGCACCGGCCCGGTGGTCGACTCCGCCGACCTGGCCCTGGTCTACGTGGAGGGCAAGGTGTGGGCCGGGGACCGCGAGGTCTTCGACAGCTACACCAACCGCCAGCCGCAGTCCGTCCCGCTGGCCACCGGCGGTGTGATGCCGGCCTGGAAGCAGCTGGCCGGCGAGCGGGTCGGCAGCCGGGTGATGATGGTGGTCCCGCCGGCCGACGGCTTCGGCAAGAACGGCTACTCCCAGCTCAACATCGCCGGCGGCGACACCCTCGTGTTCGTGTTCGACGTGCTCAGCTCCGTGCCCGAGCAGGCTGCCGCACAGGGCGCCCCGATAGCCTACGACCCCGGCACCACGCTGCCGAAGGTGGTCGAGCAGGGCGCCACCGCCGGGCCGAAGATCACCATTCCGGCCAAGACCTCGCCGCCGAAGAAGCTGACCGTCAAGACCCTGGTGCAGGGCGCCGGTGCGAAGCTGGTCTCCGGCCAGACCGTGGTGGTGCAGTACTGCGGCGTGGTCTGGCGTTCCGGCCAGGTCTTCGACTCCACCTACGCGAATAAGACCCCGGATACCTTCGTGCTCGGCGCGAACGAGGTGCTGCCCGGCATGGAGGAGGCCCTCGGCGGCGTCAAGGTAGGAAGCAGGATCCTGATGGTCATCCCACCCGACCTCGCCTACGGCAATCAGGCCGAACCCCCGTACATCAATAACAACGACACCCTCGTGTTCGTCGTCGACGTGATCGACGCCTACATGCCGCAGACGGCGTGAGCGCGGGGGAGAGGAGCGTCATGTCCCAGTCACCCGAACCGGCCGGCCTCGGCCGCCGTGCCCTGTCGCGTCGCGCGAGTGCACGCCGTCTGGCCGCCGTCGCAGCCTCCTGCTGCGTTCTGGCCGCGTCCGCCTCGGCGTGCGCGTCCGCGCAGCAGCCTGGCGCGACCGACGCCGGCACGCAGATCCAGGTCGTCGCGGCGGAGACCGTGTGGGGCGACATCGCCAAGCAGATCGGCGGCGACGAGGTCCAGATCACCAGCATCCTCGGCGTGGACGGCAAGGGCGGGGTGGCCGGCACGGCCGAGCAGGCCGCCGCGTTCCAGCCGACCGCCGCCGACTCCAAGGCGCTGCAGGCGGCGCAGCTGGTGATCCTCAACGGCGCGGGCCTGGACCCGTGGGTGAGTCAGACGCTGAGTTCCAACGCGGGCATCAACCGGCTGGAGGTCAACGTGGCCAACCAGGTCGGGGTGACCCCGGGGCAGAACCCGTACCTGTGGTACGACCCGGCTTACGTGCAGACCGCAGCCCGCCAGATCGAACAGGACTTCGTGCAGCTGCGGCCGAACAAGCAGGCGTACTTCCAGCAGCAGGAGACCGAGTTCGAGGCGAACGCCGTCACCGCCGACGAGCAGACGCTCAGCGGACTCAAGCAGAAGTACTCCGGCATGGTGGTGGCCACCTGTGACCAGGTGGGCGCGGAGCTCGCCGCGCAGCTCGGGCTCAAGGCCGTGCAGCCGAAGTCGGCGGCGCTGCTGGCCCAGAGCGGCGGCAGGATCCTGCTCTGCGATGCCGAGGATCCCGGGGCGACCAGCCAGGCGATCCTCAAGCAGGCCGGCGTCGACCAGATCCCGGTGGTCGCGCTCAGCGCGTACCCGGAACCGGCCGGCACGAGCTACCAGGAGTGGCAGGCCAGCCAGCTCCAGTCGGTGAGTCAGGCACTGGCTCAGGGCTAGAGGCTGGAGACGTGAGCCGGACCCGGCGGGCTAGCCGCACACGCGCCGGGCTCCGGCCGGCGGAGGGCTGCGGTGCGCGAGGGGAACAGCCCCGCGCGCCGTCAGCCCTCCACGTCTGCCCGAACACCGATCCGTCGAACACACGCGAGGAGCCGTCATGCCGCCGCCGGAAGCCCCACGCCCCTTCGGAATCGTCGACGTGCTCCGACTCAAGATCGTCTCCGGTGAGTACCCGGAGGGCGCCAAGCTGCCGGGCGAGACGGCGCTGGCCGGTCAGCTGCAGGCCTCGCGCTCGACCGTCCGCCGAGCGCTGGTCGAACTCGGCCGCGAGGGCCTGGTCAGCGCGGCGCGGGGCCGGGGCACCTTCGTCCGGGTGCTGCCGGACAAGCGCGCCATCGTGATCGGCGACGAGGTCGAGCACGAAGATCTGCTGGAGGCGGCGTACGAGCCGGTCCGCCGCGGCTGGACGCCCGTCTGGCCGTCGCGGCTGCTGGCGCCCGTGTCGGGGCCGGGGCCGGGGCCTGCTTCGGGGCCCGCGCCAGGTCCGGGGACCGGGCCAGCACCCGCGCAGCAGCAGACGCGGCTGTCTCAGCAGGCGTACTTGCCGAGGCGCAGCGGAAGTACGCAGGTCCGCGGCGCCCGCATCGTCGGCTGCAACAGCGTCCAGGCGGCGACACTGGGACTAGGCCCGAAGCAGCCGATCGTGCTGCGCGACCAGCGTTGGCGCCACCAGGCGAACGGATTCGTCATCGCCCTCAGCTCGTTCGCGCCCACGAGCCTGTTCGGCATCTTCAGGGAGAGGCCGAAGTCAGAACCGTTCGCGGACGGACGGAATCCTGACCACGGCTCGCGGCCCGAGAGCGAGGACGGTGTGGCGGTCTTCGAGGAGCTGAAGCGCGAACACGGGCCCGTCACCTTCAGTGCGAGCGTCAAGGCCCGTATGCCGGGCGTCCGCGAGCGGGAGGAACTGGAGATGGAGACGGGAGTCCCGCTCCTGGTAGTCACCCGCACGATGTTCGACCCGGCCGGCCACCCGCTGGAAGCCACTGTCGTCCACGCGCCGGCCGACCGTTTCGAGGTGGCGCACGTCAGCCGAAAGCCGATCCTGAGTCTGTAGACCCAGCGCCGGCGAGCGCCGCGGCGACGACTTCGCGCACCTCGGCGCGGCTCGGCGGCGCATCGACGCCCGCGCCGGCGAAGAGCAGGTGCGCACTGCCGATGAGCATCAGCGCGATGGTCTCCAAGTCGGCGTCGGCGGCGATCCGCCCCCGAGCCCGCTCGGCGCCCAAGTAGCCGACGATCATCGCCCGCCCCTCGGCCAAGATCGGCACGCCCCGCGGCCACGTCTCGCGCAGCCGCACGCGAAGCTCGTCGCGGAAGATGATCAGCCCGACGATCCCGACCGCGACCGGGTCGAAGAGGTCGAACAGCGCACCGGTCAGGTGCACCACCGGAGATCCGAGCCCGGCGACCTCCAGCAGCAGCGCCGACCGAGCGGTGACCTGCTCCGCGCGCCCGCGCACGAGCTCGGCGAGGAACGCGTCGAAGTCCGCGAAGTAGCGGTGCAGCACCCCCTTGGCGCACCCCGCCTCCGCCGTGACGGCGCGGCTGGTCAGCCCCGTAGGCCCGTCGCGCAGCAGGACTCGCTCAGCCGCCGCGAAGAGCAGGTCCTTCGGGTCGCGCAAAGCCACGCCAGTGGGCACGGGTCGCATCGCCTTTCGGTCGCGGGGCGGTTGCCGAGTGGGCGACCGCCCATTAGTGTGGGCGCATGCCCATTATACCGGCGCGGGGGCCGTCGTCGGCATGGATCCAGGCCGGTGGGAACGGTCGGAACGGCCGGAACGGTCGCGGGACGCAGCGGGCATCGAAGCCACTTCAGGACGGCGAGGTATCAGGCATGTCGAAACCGGGCGAGCAGAGTACGCAGCTGCAGGAAGCCGCGACCGAAGCCACGGCCGGATCTCCGCCGGAAGCAGAAGCTCCCGCCGGAGATGTGGCCTCGGACGCGAAGCGGACTACTGGACCCGATCCGCATAAAGCCCGCGAGGTCGCCGAGTCGTTCGGAGGCGACGCACAGCGATACGACCGGGCGCGACCGCGGTATCCGGTCGCGCTGCTCGAGCGCGTGCTCGCCGGCGGCACCGGCACCGGCTCCGCGAACGCCGCTGGTGCGGGTCGCGTTTCCGGTCTCGGACGTGACGACGGGTTGGACGTGCTCGACGTCGGCTGCGGGACGGGGATCGTCGCGCGGCAGTTGCTCGCTCTGAATTGTCGGGTCCTCGGGGTCGACGTGGACGCGCGGATGGTGGAGCTCGCGCGACAGAGCGGCGTCGAGGCCGAGGTCGCTGCGTTCGAGAGCTGGGATCCGGCCGGCCGCACGTTCGACGTGGCGGTCTCCGGGCAGGCCTGGCACTGGCTCGAGCCGGCAGCGTCCGTCGCCAAGGCGGCCGAGGCGCTTCGACCGGGCGGGCGCCTGGCCGTGTTCTGGAACCTCTTCCAGCCCACGCCCGAGGTGGCCGCCGCGTTCGACGAGGTCTATCACCGGATCCTGCCGGAACACGCGGGCTTCTCGTGGACCCGGCCGGTCATCGACGGCTACGCGCCGATCCTCCTGAAGGCGACCGAGTCGATCCGCGCCGACGACGCCTTTGCCGAACCGGAGGATTGGCGGTTCACCTGGGAGCACGTCTACAGCCGCGACGCCTGGCTTGATCAGGTGCCGACGTTCGGCAACAGCAACGTGATGCCGCCGGACAAGCTGGCGGCGCTCGTCGACGGGCTCGGGGAGGCGATCGACGCGCTCGGCGGGGAGCTCACGATGCCGTACACGACGGTGGCGATCACGGCGGTCCGGGTCGGCTGAAGGCGGCCTTCTTGGGCGGTTGGCGCCGCGAGGTTCGTCGTCAGGGGCGGGGCTTGCGCAGGACGCGGCCGGGTCTGGCTGTGGTCTGTTCTCCCTCCATCAGTACGGGTATTCCGTTGACCAGCACCGCTTTCGTGCCCAGCGCGTACGACTTGGGCGCGAGGTAGGTGGCCGTGTCCGCGACGTGTTCGGGGTCGAAGACCGTGATGTCGGCGATCCGGCCGGGTGCGAGGACGCCGCGGTCTTCGAGGCCGAGGCGCTCGGCGGGCAGCGAGGTCATCTTGCGGATCGCCTCCGGCAGGGTCAGCACCGCTGCGTTGCGGCAGTACGTCTCGAGGATGCGGGCGAACGTGCCGAAGTGGCGCGGGTGCGGGCTGCCTTCGCAGTCCGTCGTCAGCTCCCAGCCGTCGCTGCCTATGGCGGAGGCGGGGTGGCGCAGGACCTCGCGCACGTCGGCCTCGGCCATGGCGTGGTTGATGATCCACACCTGCGCTTGGTGCTCGTACAGCACGTCGAGCATCGCCTCGGCCGCGCTGCTGCCGGTGCGCGCGGCCACGTCGCGCAGGCTGTGGCCGACGAGGTCGGCGTAGCGGCCGGGTGGCATGCCCGCCAGCACGGTCGCGTCCGGCAGGAACGGCCAGTCTCGGCCGGCTTCGAGGTCCGCGGCTATTCGATGCCTCGTGTCAGGGTCCTCGAGCCGTTGGAGCAGCCGGACGTTGCCGCCGTCCATCGCCCAATCCGGCAGGCGCGAGGTGAGCAGGGTCGACGAGGCGGTGTAGGGATAGACGTCGCAGGCGACGTCGAGGCCTGCGGCGCGCGCCTCGTCGATGCGGGCGAGTGCTGCGGCGACCTTGCCGTGGTTCGGCGGCCCCATCGCCTTGAGGTGCGAGAGCTGAAGCCGCACGCCGGTACGCCGCGCGACGTCGAGCGCTTCGTCGAGGGCGTCGAGCAGGCCGTCTCCCTCGTTGCGCATGTGGGTGGAGTAAAGCAGGCCATTGGCTCGGGCGACGTCCGCCAGGGCGGCCACCTCGCCGGTGTCGGCGAAGGATCCCGGAGCGTAGATCAGGCCGGTGGACAAGCCGAAGGCGCCTTGTTGCGCGGCCACCTCGAGGAGTTCGGCCATGCGGCGCGTTTCCTCCTCGGTGGCGGCGCGGCGGTCCGCGCCGATGACGGCGGTGCGCAGGCTGCCGTGGCCGACCAGGCAGGCGAGGTTCACGGCGGGCTCGCTCGCCTCGACGCGCGCGGCGTACGCGGCGAAGTCGACGCCGAACGCGGGCGCCGGAAACGACGAGGTGCCGCAGTTGCCGGTGACGGCTGTCGTCACACCCTGCCGTACGCACGCGTGCGCGCCGGGGACGGACTCGATGGTGTAATCCACGTGCGTATGCAGGTCGATGAAACCGGGCGCGACGACGAGCCCGTCGGCGTCGATCGTCCTGTCTGCTGCGGCGCGCGCCTCGCTCGACGCGCTGCCGAGGAAGGCGATGCAGTCCCCGGACACGCCGACGTCGGCTCTGCGGGCCTCGGCGCCGGTGCCGTCGACGACCGTGCCGCCGATGATCAGGATGTCATACCGATGGCCGCGCGCGTGGTGGTGCTCAGGCAAGGGGGTGCTCCGAGGTGAGGGCGTACACGGACGCGGGGTCGCCACCGGCCTCGGCGACGAGCTCTTCGAGGGTCTGGCGCCGGCGCAGCAGGCTGAAGCGCACGCTTCCGTCCGCCGCGACCTCGAAGCCGTACACGGCCGGGCGCGGCAGGCTGTTGTAGGTCCAGGTGGCGGTGAAGAAGTAGCCGCCGGTGTCGTGCAGGACGACGAGGTCGCCCTCATCGAGCCGGGCCAACTCCCGCCCGGCGGCGACCAGGTCGCCGGCGAAGCAGCAGGGCCCTGCGATGTCCTGCTCGCACGCCGGGCCGTGCTTCGGCTCGCCGTCGGGCGCGTGCGGACTGACGCGCAGCGGCCAGGACTCCGGCATGAACACGGTCCGGGTGGCGACCTGGGCGCCGGCGTGAGTGAGCGCGACTCGCCGGTCCGCCACCTGTTTGGCGTACTCGACGCGTGCCAGGGTGAAGCCGTTCTTCGCGCTCAGCGCGCGGCCGAACTCGGTCACCAGCGCGTATCGGCCGTCGAAGAGCCCTGGCACGGTGCGGCGCAAGGTCTCGACGTACTCGGCGAAGGTCGGCGAGACGCGGTCGTCGGCGAAGTTCACCGGCAGGCCGCCGCCGATGTCGATGCTGATGACGCGGCGTGTCGCGGCCGAGGCGTTTATCTGCTCGGCGAGCTCGTAGACCTGCCGGACTCCGGCCGCGATGAGCTCGAGCGGGCAGCCCTGCGAACCGACGTGCACGTGCAGGCGGCTGAGCCAGGGATAGCGATCGAAAGCGGCGAGGACCGCCTGCCGCCCGCCTTCGTCCCGCAGCGGCACGCCGAACTTGGAACGCGCCGACGCGGTGCTCATCGCCTCGATCGACCCGGCCCCGACCTGGGGATTGATGCGCAACCCGAGGGCCGCGCGGGATCGTATGGCCTCGGAGAGGCCGAGCTCGGCCAGAAGGGCGTGGATGCGCTCGAGTTCGGCGAAGTTGTCCGCGTTCACGGCGACGCCCAGCCGCAGCGCGTCGCGCAGCTCTGACCTGGTCTTGGTCGGCGAATCGAGCACGATGTGCTCGGGCGAAAAGCCTGCCGCCAGGGCCTGCGCCAACTCGCCGGGACTCGCCGCCTCGCACCCCATCCCCGCCTCGGCGAACAGGCGCAGGACCGGGACGAGGCTCGACGCCTTCGCCGCGAAGGTGTGCAGGACGGGCGCCGAGGTGACCTCGAAGGCCCGCTTCAGCTCGGCCTGCGACGCGGCGATCCCGGCCAGGTCGACGAAGCCGACGACCGGCGAGACGTCCGTGACCAGGCCCTGCGCCGCGGCCGCGCGCACCGCCGCCGCCTTGCGCGCGGCGAGCGAGCGCTCCGCCGCCCCCGCGACACGGCGCGACTCCGCCGCCGATGCCGCCGCAGACGGCGATTCCGCCGCCGCTGACGCCTCCATCGCCGACTGGATCTTGATCCCGCTGCTCATCGTGCCCCCTGACTGACCGAACGGCGCCGTGTTTTCTCACCTCACGCCCACTATCGACAAGCACGTTTGAGAAGGCATCCTGGTTGCAGGAATCCGTCAAAGTCTGATGAGATGAGTTTCTGTGACGCAGGATTTCGTCGATGAGCTCGACCTGTCCCTCATCAACGCGCTCCAGGTGGCGCCCCGGGCGTCGTGGAGCGCGGTGGGCGCGGCCCTGAACGTGGACCCGGTCACCGCGGCACGGCGTTGGGAGCGGCTGGAGACGTCAGGGCTGGCCTGGGTCACCTGTGTGGCCGGGCCGCTGGCCCACGGCGAGTTCTGCATGGTCTATATAGACGTCGCGTGCCGACCGGGCCGGCTCGAGGACGTCGCCGCAGCGCTCAACGGCCATCCGGAAGTCCGCTACCTGCACCAACTCGCCTCGGAGTACGAGCTGCTCGTCGTCATCGCCGTCGCCGAACCGGCTGACGTGGCCGTTTACCTGAGCGCGCGGCTCGCCGGGACCGACGGGATCGCCTCGTACCGCGCTCACGTCCGCACGGCCGGGTATCGGGAACCGAGCGGTTGGCGGCTGCATACGCTCACCCCGGCACAGCGCAGCGCGCTCGAATCCACCGCACGGCCGTCCGCCCAGCCCGACCGGCGCCATGTGCGCACCGATGACGTAGACCGGCGGCTCTTCGCTCTCCTGCACGAGGACGGCCGTATGCCGGCCAGCCGCGTGGCGCTTCGCGCCGGAATCAGCGAGGCCTCCGCTCGGCGGCGGATCAGCCGTCTGCTGGTCAACCAGTTGGTTCGGCTGCGCTGCGAGGTGGCGCAGTCCGTGTCCGGCACGCCGGTCACCGCCGTCCTCCGCCTGCGCGCGGCCCCGGAACGGCTCGATGCGACGGCCCGTCAGCTGGCCGTGCTCCGCGAGACGCGCATGTGCTGCGCACTGGCCGGCCCCGAAAACCTGCTGCTCATGCTCTGGCTGCCCACGCTCGGTGACCTGCCGCGTTTCGAGGCCGCCCTGGCCGAGCGGATGCCGGGGCTCACGATCGTCGACCGGTCCGTCTGTCTGCGCACGCTGCGTCAGATGGGACGGCTGCTCGACGGCGCAGGCCGGGCCGTCGGCCGAGCGGAGGAGGGCTGGCCGCTCGGCGCGGCGGACACGGGAGCCGCCGGGTAGCCGGTGAACGGCGATCGGGCGGGTACTGGGCGCGGCGCGCGCCCCGATTGCGCGTGCTCATACCCCTAGAATCGGGACAAGCTTGGAGGAATCACCAACCAGGAGGCGGTCGAGGTGGCAACGACCTACGGCATGGGCGTGCGGCTGGTCGGCAAGGCGGACGGGTTCGAGCAGGCGGTCGAGCGGGTACGCGCGGAGCTGGGCGAGCAGGGCTTCGGCGTGCTGACCGAGATCGACATGCGGGCGACGCTGGCGGAGAAGCTCGGCGAGAAGATGGAGCCCTACCTCATCCTCGGCGCCTGCAGCCCCGAGCTCGCGCACCGCGCGCTCTCGATCGAGCGGGAGGTCGGGCTGCTGCTGCCGTGCAACGTCGCGGTCTGGGTGGACGGGGCGGACGTGCTGGTCGAGGCGCTCGACCCGCGCATCCTGACCGGGGTCACCGGCCGGGCCGAGTTCGCCCCGATCGCCGACGAGGCGGGCGAGCGCCTCTCGGCGGCGCTGGCGGGCCTGGTCGCCGGCGCCGGGGAATGACCGCGGGGGCATCGCCGGTTATACCCCGCGGGGTATGACACACCCGAAGGAGGAAAGCATGAGTGACACGGCCATGGCTCGACCCGTCGAGCTGACCACGGAGAACTTCGACGAGACGGTCAGCAGCAGTGAGGGCTTGGTGCTGCTGGACTTCTGGGCGTCGTGGTGCGGTCCATGCCGGCAGTTCGCGCCGATCTTCGACAAGGCCGCCGCCAAGTACCCGGACGCCCTGTTCGGCAAGGTGGACACCGAGGCCCAGCCGGAGCTCGCGGTCGCCTTCGAGATCAGCTCCATTCCGACGCTGATCGTCGTGCGCGACGGGATCATCCTGTACGCCCGGCCCGGCGCGCTGCCCGAGGCGGCCCTGGACGAGCTGATCACCAAGGCCCGCGAGCTGGACATGGAGGACGTACGCCGGCAGATCGCGGAGTCGAAGTCGGACGAGGGCGCCGAGTAGATGGACGGCCTCGATTGGGACGAGGCACACCGTCAGGCGCCGAACCGCCCGGTCGCCGAGCCGTTCACCCGAATGGCCGAAGGAGTCGGCCGTGCGGATTGACCCGGACGACCTCGACGACGTGGTGCGCCGCCTGCGTCGCGCTCAAGGCCAGATCGGCGGGGTGATCCAGATGATCGAGGACGGCCGCGACTGCGAAGACGTGGTCACGCAGCTCGCCGCCGCCTCCCGCGCCCTCGACCGGGCCGGCTTCAGGATCGTCGCGACAGGGCTCGAGCAGTGCCTGCGCAGTGAAGAAGCGGGGTCGGAGCAGGCCGCGCGCGACCGCGCGCAGATCGAGAAGCTGTTCCTGACGCTGGCCTGAACCCGCGCGAGGCCGGCTGTGCTCAGCCGGCCTTCTGGCACGACGGGCACCAGTAGGTGATCCGTTCCTGGCCGGCCGGTCCCTGGTCCGCGTACCGCACGGGCGTACCGCAGCGCAGGCAGGTTCCGCGCTTGCGGCCGTAGACCCACAGGTTGCGGCCGGGACGGGTGTCTCCGGTGGTCACCCGGACCGTTCGCTCTTTGTTGAACTCCAACAACCGTCGCGCCTGCCCGACCATCCGCGGCAGGTCGGGCACCGCTCCGACCGGGGTCCAAGGGTCGACGCCGGCGAGGAAGCACAGCTCGGATTTGTAGACGTTGCCGACTCCGGCGAGGTTCGCCTGGTCGAGCAGCGCTTCGCCGATCTGCCGGCCGGGGGCGCGGCTGAGACGGCGCATCGCCTCCGCCGGGTCCCAGTCCTCGCCGAGCAGGTCGGGGCCGAGGTGGCCGACGGCGCGGTGCTCGTCGGCGGTGCGCATGAGTTCGAGTACGGGCAGGCGGTAGCCGACGGCGGCGCAGTCCTCGTTCTCCAGGATCGCGCGGATCTGGTGGGCGGGGCCGCCGCGCCAGGCCTGACCGGCCGCGAAGACGAGCCAGGCGCCTTCCATCCGCAGGTGGGAGTGCAGCGTCCAGCCGTGGTCGAACCGGGTGAGCAGGTGCTTCCCGCGGGCCTGGACGTTCTCGACGGTGTGGCCGCGCAGGTCGACGGTCGCGAGCTTGGGCACTCGCAGGTCGGTGCGGATCAGCGCGCGGCCCGCCAGCGCCCGGTGCAGGCGGTGCGCGGCCTGCCAGACCGTGTCTCCTTCGGGCATGGCGCCATCTTCCCATCCGCACCGCCGGGTAGGGGAAAACCCGAAGTCTCACCGGTCTCGCCGCTAGTTTGGAAGGGATGGTTCTTGCCCGTCTTCGCCGAGCAGGAAGGCTTCGCCCATGGCCCTGGTGGTAGCGGTCACCACCAGCGAGGGCACCGTGCGCGGGATCAGGTCCGCCGACGGTGTCGCCGCGTTCAAGGGAGTTCCGTACGCCGCGCCGCCGGTCGGGCGCGATCATCTGCGGCCGCCGAGGCCGGCCCGGCGTCGACCCGGCGCCTTCGACGGGGTCTGCTACGGTCCGACGGTGGCCAAGGCGCCGTACCGGCCGCCGTACGACCGGCTGCTGCCCGAGGTGGACATCCCGGGAGACGAGAGCCTCAATCTCAACATCTGGACCCGCGAGTTGCACGGGAGCGCGCCGGTCCTGGTCTGGCTGCACGGCGGCGGATTCCTCAACGGGTCCGGCTCACTGCCCTGCTATGACGGATCGGCGTTCGCCCGGGACGGGGTCGTGCTGGTCACTTTCAACTACCGGCTCGGCGCGCCGGGCTACCTGTATCTCGGCGACGGGCCGGTCAACATGGGACTGCTCGACCAGATCAGTGCCCTGACCTGGGTGCGGGAGAACATCGCGGCCTTCGGCGGGGATCCGGGCAACGTCACCGTGTTCGGCGAGTCGGCCGGCGCGATGAGCATCGGCACGCTGCTGGCCACCCCGGCCGCGGCCGGGCTCTTCCGCCGAGCCGTGCTGCAGAGCGGCGCCGCCCATCAGAACCATGACGTGGCCTCGGCGCGGCTGGTCACGGCCCGCTTCGCCGAGATACTCGGGATCGAGGCCACCCGCGCGGCGTTCGAGGCGATGCCGATAGACCGGATGCTGGCCGCGCAGCCGGATCTGCGCGCGCTGCTGTGGAGCGACCCCGATCCGGAGAAGTGGGGGCGGACCGTCGCCACGATGCTGCCGTTCGAACCCGTGGTCGACGGCGAGATCCTGCCGGAGGACCCGGCGGCGGTGATCGCGCGGGGTGATGGGGTGGATGTGCAGGTGCTGATCGGCTGCAATCTCGACGAATTCCGCCTGTTCACCGTGCCGACCGGGTTGTTCGACGTGATGCCGGAGGCGGTCGCGCGCACCACGGCGGCGCGCTACGGGCTGGACCCGGACCACGCGTTCGACGTCTACCGTACGAGCCGGTCCGCCTCGATTCCGGGGGAGCTGCACGCGAGGCTGGTGACGGACTGGATCTACCGTATTCCGGCCCTGCGACTGGCCGAGGCGTACGCGCGCCGGCGGGCCGGATCGGTTTACGTGTACGAATTCACCTGGCAGCCATCTGCCTTCGACGGCAAAATCGGGGCCTGCCACGGGGCCGAATTGCCCTTCGTCTTCGACAATCTCGGCGACGACGGCTTCCACGCGCTGCTCGGCTCCGACCGGCCGCGCAAGCTCGCGGACGCCATGCATTCGGCCTGGCTCGCCTTCGCCCGGGATGGCGATCCGGGCTGGTCCGCGTACGACGTGCACTCCCGCTCGACGATGATGTTCGACCTCGAATCGGCCGTGGCCACCGACCCCCGGGCCGAGGAGCGGCGGATGTGGGAGGGCATCCGGGACTGAGCGGACTGAGGCCTCTGCGAAACCGATGGGCTTCAATGCCAGGCGTACTCGGCCGGACTCGGTGCGGCAGCGTGCGCCGGCGGAGGCTCCGGATCGCCGAGGACGGCGCGCAACAGGTTCGGCACGCGCAGCTCGGCGTCGGACTCGCCAGTGGGGGCGTGCACCAGGCCGCGACTGATCAGGACGCTGAGGTCCTCGACGATCTCGTGCTGCGGTCGGCCCACGGCGATGGCCAGATCGCCCACGTTCCACCCGGGGTTCGGACGGACGAGCTCGCGCAGTACCGCCAGCCTGCGCTCGCCGAGTGCGTCGAGGCTCGAGGCGAGCAGACCGCCGAGCGTGGCTGCGGGGACGGCCGGATCGCGGCTGGGCACGGCCAGGCCGAGCAGGTCGGCGGAGGACGCCCGGGCGATCTGCCGCAGCGTGAACACGCGGAAGAACCCTGCGACAGCCTCCAGCGCGGCGGGCAGGCCGTCGAGTCGACGGCACAGCAGCGCCGCCGCCGCGGCGTCGGCCGAGTCCAACGTGAATCCGGGCCGGACCTCCGTCAGCCGCTCCATCAGCAGCCGCATCGAGGCCAGGCCGGTGCACAGCTCGGCCGCCGGAACACAGCAGTACGCTGCGGCGGGCACCGGAAGCGGCGCGATCACGGCGGACTGGACGCCCGTCATCTGCCAGGGCGCGCGCGAGGTGCTGATCACGCGCACGTTGGGGCAGTAGGCGAGCAGGTCCTCCAAGCCTGCCGGCACGTGCGTGTCGGCCGCGCCGTCGAAGACGATCAGCGCCTCGTGACGGCCGATGAGCCGGCAGACCTGCGAGACGTCCTCGGCCCCGGATTCGAGCAGCAGCCGCAGTGAGCGCAGCAGCGGGCTCGAGGCGCCGTGCCCGTCCGGGGTGCGGGCGGCCGCGCCGATCCACAGCACCGGCCAGCCGCGCCGTGAGGCGAGCCGTGCCGCGATCTCGGAGGCCACCCGGGTCTTGCCCACGCCGGGCAGCCCGGAGAGCGAGACCATCCGGCGCCGGCCGGATTCGAGCACGTCGATCATGACCCTGATCTCGGTGTCCCGGCCGAGGATCGCGTTCACCGGGCGCGGCGCGGCCAGGCCCAGCTCCGGCTGCGCCGGACGACGCCGGCCGCGCAGTCCAGCGTGGATGAACAGCTCCCGCACCAGGCCCTGCAGCCTGAGTCCGTCGGCGAGCAGCTGCACCGTCTGCACCCGGGCGTGCGCCCGGCCGGACTCGAGGTCGCGGATCGCGCGCGGGCTGATCGTGGACTGATCGGCCAGCGCCTTCTGGGTCAGGCCCGAGCGCACCCGGATGGACCGGAGCAGCTCGGCGAAGCCGCTTTCCTCCTCGGCGCCGGGCGGGGCGGACGGGGTGCGGATGACGGCATGGGGGCGGGGCGAGAGGGCGGAGTCGGGCACGATGACTCTCTCTCCGGGCGCGACGTGGCGGCCGACGCCCGCTGGGTGGGTGGGGGAGAGGCGGCTCGCGTCCCGGCCGGCGCGTGGGCGGCGCCGGAACGGAGACCGGAGTTTTGCTCAGCCCGTGGGGCGTTCGCGCACGCTCGCCCTCCTTCCGCCTGCCGAGATCCACCGTTCGCCCCCGGAGCGGCCGCGCCCCACCGGCCGTCGACACCGGGCCGCGTGCTCCACCAAGCACAGTACCCTGATTATGCGTTCTGTCATCTGCCGTAAGCGCCGGGTGGCCAGGGTGGTTCTGACGAGCTGTGATGCGCCCGCGCACGCGCCGGTTCAGCCGGTGGGACGGACTCCCGCGCGCCCTCGCTCGAGGTCGTAGACGAAGAAGCGGCGCACGGCCCGGCCCAGGTCCTCGACGCGGTGGAAGCCCCGCCGGGCGAGTTCCACCTGGGTCTCGACGGGCGCGCCCGGCCGGCGCCAGTGCCGCAGAAAGAGCGAGCCGCACACGGTCGGCGGGGGCACCTTGACCCGGTATCCGGCGGCCAGCGCGGCATCGTCGGCCCGCACCACCGTCTGCTCCCAGGCGGCCCGCGCTCCTGTCTCCCGAAGCCGGTCGAGCACCGTGGGCCGCCAGTCCAACGAGGCCCAGGTCGGCCACACCCGGATCATCACGAGGCGCAGCCGCCTGTCCGGGTCGGCCTCGGCCATCTCCTCGGGCGTCAACCACGAGGCGAGAGCCGCCGGCAGCGGGAGTTCGCCGTCGCAGCCGAGTTTGGCCCGTGCATACGCGGTCGGCGTCAGGCCCCTGCTCTTCGCCAGTTTGTCGAGCAGCTCACCCAGCGCGTCCTCGTGCAGTGCCGGGTAGTCCTCGCCGAAGAGCCGAGCTGCATCCAGGACATCGAGGTCGGATACCTTCGGGCCCTGATCAGATCCGCTCGATCGCCTTCCCAGCAGCCGATTCTGGTTGATGCCGGTCAGCGCGCCGGGATCGATCGGTCGCGGCCGAAGCGCACGAGCCTGGTCGTCAGGGTGCGGACGGCCTACTTCGACGAGAGCCTGCAACGCATCGCGTCGCTTGAGATCCCAGTCTCCTGAGTCGATTCCGCGTCGCAGGATATTGAGCGTATCCAGATCCTCCGGGCCGAGGCTCGCCTCGATCTCGTCCCAACTGCGGGCGGTGAACGGCAGCTGTTGGGCCGCCTGCACCACCCGATAGCCGGATTCGGCCGAGAAGGCCCCTTCGGCAGCCCCGTGCCGGCTGCCGTAGCGCAGACTCACCAGGGCTACGGTCTGCGGGGGATAGCCGAGCTCGGCGGGGCCGTGCAAGACGCCCACCTCGTCGTCGCCGTCGATCTCGGCAGAGACGTACATAGCGAAGACGCCGCCGAGGCCGCGCATGCCGTACGGCACCAGTTCGGCCGCTCGCAGTGCGCCCATGCTCGCCGCGCCCACCACATGTACGCCCTGGTTGATCAGCCACAGGAACTCCTTGTGGCCCACCGAGCGCCGTTCGCGGAAGTAGCCGTCGATCACCAGAGCCGTGTCGCCGCGCCGCCAGTCCTCGGCCAGCAGATCTCCACGCGCTGCCGGCGGGCGCACCACCGCCCTGGGCAACGCGGCGACGACCTCGTCGGCGGACAGGGTGGGCCCGGTGTAGACCACCACGCGGCGTCCCATCTACAGCACCTCCGGGCTGATTCGAGCCCCCGGCACGATCACCTTGACCACCGGCACGCCGATCTCCTCATGGCTCAGATCCACCACCAGCGGATGCCGGCCGAAAGCCGCGGCCGTGCACATCACCGCGTGGGCGAGGTCTTCGAGCAGGCTGGCGTGCTCGACCGGCTCGCTGATCAGCTCTTTGATACCGGCCAGGGCGGTCGGACGGGGCCGGTGTGCCGGCGGCAGCTCGCTTCCGGCCGTGCCGTCGAGATCGTCGCGGGCCCCCGCGATGTAGGTCAGCCGGGTCTGCGCGGCCTCGGTGATCGCCCGGCTCAGGGCTATTTCAGGGTTCAGATGGCAGCCGAAGCCGAACATCTCGGTCGGGTAGTCGTCGTCGCACATCCAGGCCAGGAAGCAGGGCATGCCGGTGGCGGTCGGCAACAGCCTCACCGCCAGATGCACCCGGGCCCGCTCGACCTGATCGCAAAGCCCTTCGATCATCGGCGAGCCGAGGCTGCGCGGATCGACCGGGACGCCCAGGTCCCCGCCGTCGCGGAGCGCGGCTGTGCTCGCATCGCGCTCGATCACCTCGTACAGGGCGTGCAAGGTGGCCTCGACCAAGGTGTTACCACTCGCGAGACCGTTGGTGGAGGCGAAGAACCCGGGCGCGTGCCAGTCGTCGCGCAGCTCCATCGACAGCCCGACGACGTCGGCCGGCACCAGTGTCGGCATACCGTCGGCCAGCGATCGCGCGCCCACCCAGTCCAGCTCGAGCGCGTCGTGCCACAGGCTCGGCAACGCGAGGGCGAGCGCGTCGACCGGATAGCCGAGGCTGCCGTCGAGCTCCCGCGCCGAAGCCCTTACCACCGGGTTCGGCGGCTGCTCGGCATGCCAGAGCTCGATCGACTCCATGAGCGCGGAGAGCTTGGCCAGCTCGGCCGTCGCCCCCTTGCCCTGCGAGACCGCGACGGTTCTGGCCGTCGGCCGGATCGCCTGATAGGTGGGGATGCCGATCGTGTCGAGCCGGGTGACGTCGGCCAGCCGGGTCACCCCGACCCGTGCGGCGGCCCGGCGCGCCAACGCGGAGGTCGCCTCGGGCGGCTTGGCCCGGTAGGTGCCGGGCAGCCGGAGTTTGGCCTTGTCCTGGGCAGTGGCGAGCCATTCCAGCGAGGGCGCGGGAGCGTCCGGCGTCATCACAGGTTCTCGGTTCGCCGGATCAGGCCGCGGCTGGCCAAGCCGTTGCCCACCAGCGCGAGCGCGGCCAGCACGACCAGGCTCGGCCAGGCCGTCCCGAAGCCGAAGTACGCCGCGTCGCGCATGCCGTCCACCGCGTATGTCACGGGATTGACGTAGCTGATCCAGCGCAGCACCATGGGCAACTGCTGCGATGTGGAGAGCGATGGCGCGGCGAAGACCAGCACCGGCATGGAGACCGAGGTCAGCACCATGAAGGTGCGGTAGTCCTGGGTCGAGATGGCGGCCGCCAGGTACAACCCATTGCACGCGATCGACGCGAGCAGCAGCGCGACGATCAACGCGATCCAGTGCTCGAGGCTGAGCGGGTACGAGAACAGCAGGGCGCCCACGATCAGCGCCACCACGGACTGCGAGACCACCAGCGTCACGCCCGCGCCGAGCTTGCCGAGCAGGAACCGGGAGCGGCGCAACGGATAGGACCACAGCTGCGTCGCGACGCCGCTCATCTCCTCCTGGAACAACGCCATCGACGTCGTCCCCGAGGCGCTGACGACCGACATCGCGAGCACCATCGGCATCAGGAAGACGGCGAAGCGCAGCTGCACGCCGCGGTACTGGACGGTGTTGACGACGTTGCCGAGAGACGTGTTGACCAGCAGCAAGTACACCAGCATCGGCGTCAGGCCCAGGATCAGGTTCACCCGGTTGCGCGCCAGCAGCGCGTACTCGCGGTAGAGCACGGCCTTGAGGTCGGCCGCGTGCGCGGAGACGGTGGGCGGGGTGTGAGTGAAGGTCAGTTCGGCCACCGGGCTACTCCGCGTCCTCGGTCATGCGCAGGAAGACCTGCTCCAGCGAATCGGTGATGTTGTAGACCCCTGAGATGGCCACGCCGGTGTCCTGGCAGTGCCGGGCCAGGTCGGTCAGCACGTCCTTGGTCTGCTTCCCGTCGATGCGCACCACGTTGTCCTCGGACTCGGCCGCATACCCCGCGGCCTCGGCCCATGCCTGCACGGCCTTCGCTCCGACCTGGTCCTCGAGCTCGACCTGGAGGTGGCCGCTGCTGTACTCCCGCACCAGCTCGCGGGTCTGCGCGAAACGCAGCACCTTGCCGTTGTTGATCACCATGACGCGCTGGCAGTTGCGCTCGATCTCGTCCATCAGATGCGAGGTCCACAGCACGGTCACGCCGAATTCCCCGCGCAGCCAGCGCACGAACCGCTCCACCTGGTGGCGGCCGGAGACGTCGAGACCGGCCGAGGGCTCGTCCAGGATCAACAGCTTGGGAATGGTCATCAGGGCCCGTACCAGCTGCAGCCGCTGGCGCTGGCCGCCGGAGCACTGGAACGCCAGCCGCGTGAAGATCTCGTCGGCGAGCCCGAGGTGCTCGGCGATCTCCTCGACCCAGGGCTGGGCCGAGCGCCAGCGCAGCCCGCGGAACCGGGCCGCGATCTTGAGGTTGTCGCTGACCGTCAGCATCTCGTCGAACGGCGCCACCTGATGCATCGCGCCGACCGCGGACTTGGCCGCCACCGGGTCGCGCACCGGATCGGCTCCGTAAACCTGCAACCGCCCGGTGGTGGGGGGAGTCACCCCGCAGACCATCTTGATCAGGGTGGTCTTGCCGGCCCCGTTCGGGCCGAGCAGCCCGACCGTCTCGCCTTGTGCGATATCGAAAGAAATGCCGTCCACGGCGGGCGTCTTCTTGCCCTTATAGCGTTTGACCAGGTCCACCGCGGTCACCACATCGGTCGGCACGATACCTCCCTTCACCGGTTGACGCGGATCGCACTTGCCCTTTTGGACCGTACGGCAACACCCGCGGCACCGGACCGGGCCGGCTGAAACTGCCGCCATGCTGCCGCCGATCTGCCCTCCGGGCCGCGAACCGCGTCGTTAGCATGCGCTGTGTGGGCGATATCGAATCCGGACGGGTCGAGGACGCGGCGCCCGTCGTCGTCCTGGTGGACGGCGTCGGCGGCGGGGAAACGGCCGCCGTGGCGCGGCTGCTCGCGCCGCTCGGCACACCCACGCTGCTGCTCGGACCGGCAGATCTCGCTGCCGGTGCGTTCGCACTCGACGTGAGCCGCGGTGTCCTCGAGATCGAAGGAAGAATCCTGCGACCCGTCGTCTCCTGGATCCGGCTCTGTGGCATCGGTGCGCTCGCCGCCCGCAGCCACCCGCTCAAGGCGCAGGCGTGGTCCCGTTTCTTCAAGCAGCTCGCGGCTGTGACTCCGGAGACGTTGCCCGGCCCGGCTCCGGACGGCATCGCCCAGCTGCGTGACGCTGAGCGCCACGGATTCCGTGTCCCACGAACGGTGTTGGCGACGGACGTCGCTGCCGCCGCGAGCCGACTCAATGCTCCGCGGATCATCGTCAAGTCTCCTGACTTCCGGCTCTACACGGCCGATCGCGAACGCTGGCCGGCGCTCGCTCCGGTAGTTCTCGATCGCGACGCCGCACTCGCTCACCCGCGCGTCGAACGGCCCGTGGTCGTGCAGGAACACCTGGCCGGGGCTCGGGAACTGCGCGTCTACCACCTCAACGAGGCCTTGTGCGCGTTCGAGGTGCACGCGGACCAGCCCGGCCAGATCTGGACGGACCCGGATGGGGTGAAAGTGGAATGGGTGTCGTGCCCGCCCGAAGCCGAGCGCGCCGTGCGCAGGCTGTGCGCCACCTGGGGTCTGCGCTACGGAGCCTTCGACCTGCTGATCGAAGATGACGGCTCGCCGTGGTTCCTCGAAGCCAACGCGGACGGCGATTGGCGTTGGTACGAACGTAAAACGGGCCGGTCGGACGTGTCGTTCCTGGCGGCGGTGATGGTGCGTGAGTTGTATGTCCGCAGTGGATCGTGAGGAGCGCGCGCCGATGGCCGTGAAGTTCGGTGGACGCATCTCCGCCCGCGAGGCGCAGCTGGTGGCGATGATCGCCCGCGGCTACACCACCGACCGTGCCGCCCGGGAGCTGCGGCTGAGCCGGCACACCGTGGGCGAGGAGATCAGCATCCTGCTCGGCCGGTTCGAGTGCAGCAACCGGGCCGCGCTGGTCGCCTACTGCTACGTGCACTGCCTGCTGCCCGTCGGCATCTGGCCGCCGCCCTACGAGCCGCACGCCCCCGCGGAGAGGTGAGAGCGATGAAGGATCCGCTGGAGGCCCTGCGCGCCGCGGGCTGCCCGGTCGACCTGCTCAGCGAGGCGCAACGGCTCGTGCTCGCCGCTCTGACGGAACAGGAGACCGAGCTGCTCGTCTCGGTCCAGCAGCGCCTGCGCGCCGCCGAGGGCGAGGTCACCGGCCACGACTGGAAGATGCTTTGAGCCGCCGGCTGGTGACCGTGCTCTTCCTTGACCTGGTCGGCTGGACCTCCCTGTCCGAGCGGATCGACCCCGAGCCGCTGCAGACGCTGCTGGAGAGTTACTACGAGGTCTGCTCCGCCGCGGTGGCCGAGCAGGGCGGCGAAGTGGAGAAGTACATCGGTGACGCCGTCATGGCCGTGTTCGGAGCCGCCGCCGCGCTGGAGGACGACGCGGTGCGGGCGTTGCGCACGGCCGTGCGCATCCGCGACGGGGTCGGCGCCCTGCCCGGGCTCGGACCCGAGCCGGGCACCGCGCTGCGCATCCACGCCGGGCTGGCTGCCGGGGAGGCGCTGGTCACCCGCTCCTCGCTGGCCGGGCTGCGGGTCGTGGGCGACGTGGTCAATCTCGCCGCACGGCTGCAGTCCGCTGCCGGGCCGGGCCAGATCCTGGTCAACGAGGTGGTCGCGGACCTGGTACGGCCACGGTTCAGCCTGGTCGCGCTGCCGCCGCTGGCGCTGAAGGGAAAGGCCGAGCCGGTGCCGGCGCTGCTCGCGGCCGACCAGGAAGCCCCGGCCGAGCCTCCGGCCGAGAGCGCGATGGTCAACCGTCTCGCCGAACGCGCCCGCTTGCGCGAGGCGTACCGGCACGTGGCGGCCGGCGGCGACGCCCGCGTCGTGGCGGTGCGCGGACCGCTCGGCATCGGCAAGTCCCGGCTGATCCGAGAGGCGTTGCGGGAGCTGGGCGCGGACGGCGCGGAACCGGCCATCGTGATCGGCACGTGCCCGTCCTACGGCGCGAACGCGGACCGCGCCGCGCTGCTGCAGGTCCTCGACGGGCTGGCCGCCGCCTCAGCTTCCTGCGCCGAGTTGCTGGAACGCGGGCCCCACGTCGCCGCGGTGCTCGATGCCCTGCGCGCACAAGCCGGGGCGGAGCGCGTCGCTGATGCCGGCCCTGGCCCGGGGGTGGAGGAGATCGCCTGGGCGGCCAGGGAATTGATGAGCACCGCGGCACAGGACCGGCCGCTCGTCGTCGTGTGGGACAGCCTCGAATGGGCGAGTGCTGCGATGCTCGACCTGATCGGCTCGCTCGCCGCCGCGATGCAGTTCCAGCCGGTCCTCACCGTCTGTGCGACGCGGCCGGAGCTCGCTGCGTCGAGCCCGCCCTGGCTGCGCGAACCGCACGTCGCAGAGGTCATCGACGTCGGAATGCTCGACCGGTCCGACACCGCGGAACTCGTCGCAGCGCTCGCCGGCGAGGTGCAGGCCTCCGAGCTCGGCTTGGCCGACCGGGTGGCCGACTACAGCGCGGGCAATCCGCTGTTCATCAGGCTTCTGCTGGAGTCGTCCGGAGCCGGCCGGCCCCTCGGCGACGTCCCGCCGACGCTCACCGCCGTGGTCGGAGCAGCCATCGACCGGCTCCCCGAAAGCGCGCAGGCGCTGCTCGGCGCGGCGTCCGTCGTCGGGCCCTGCTTCAAGCGAGCCGACCTGACGCTGCTCGGGGTGGCGGCGACGCCCGAGGATTTGGCGGTCCTGGCCGAGCGGCAGCTGGTGCGCGCGACGAACGTCCCAGGCGCGTACAGCTTCGTCCAGCAGCCCGTGCACGAGATCGCATATGCGAGGCTTGAGAAAGAGCGCCGGCTCGCGTGGCATCGAAGGCTCGCCGAAAGCCAGGTGAGCCCCGCGTTCCATTTCGAGGCCGCCCTGCGCCTGTTGGACGAGTTGCGGCCGCATGATCCGGAGCGTGTGGACGCGGCCGCGAGTGCCGCCCGAACGCTGCTTCAAGAGGGTACCGAAGCGCTGCGTCAACGCGATGTGCTCGTGGCCGTGGGTCGGCTCGAGCGTGCGCTGAGATACGCCGTCGAGAGCGGTGACCCGTGCGGATCGGCCGCGGCCGTGCGTCTGAGCGACGCGCTCGCGCTGACCGGCGACATGCCTCGCGCGCTTGAGGTGATCGAGGAGACGGCGTCAAGGTGCGCTGGCCGGAATGTGTGGTGGACCTGCCTCGTACAGCGGCGGCTGTTGGCGCTACGTCAGGGCATTGAGCCGGAGATCCGGGTCGACGTGCTGGCCGACGAACTCGCTGACGGTCGCGCCGAGACGCTCGCCTGGTGCCGCCTGGAGCAGTTGCGGATGGAGGCGCAGCTGCGCGCCGGCCGCTACCGCGCGGCGGAGACCGCCGTGTGCGCAGCGCTCGCGCATGCCCGAGCGCTTGGCGACGTCTATGAAGAGGACCGGCTGATGGCCGCGCTGTGCGAGGTGCGGCAGTGGTCGCCGACCCCGATCGCGACGAAGCTCGAAGCCTGCGCCGAACTGCTCGACCGGTTCGCGCTCGACCGCTTCCTGCTCATCCCGGTGCTGACGGCACAGGCCAGGGCTTTGGCGTTGATCGGCGACGCCGCCGGCGCGTGGGCCGCGTTGGAGCAGGCGGGCGCGGCGGTGGAAGCGCTGCAGTTGAGCCTGGGCAGAGTACTGATCGCGCAGACGTCGGGCTTGGTGTGCGCACTCGAGGAGAACCCGGCGGAGGCCGAGCGCCACTACCGGATCGCCGCGGAGACGCTGGAGGACGCCGGCCTGGCTCCGGCCGCCCTCACCCTGCGCGTGCAGGCGGTGCGAGAACAGGTTCGAGCCGGCGATCCCCAAGTCGCGTCAGCCGAGCTAGCCTGGCTACTGGAACAGCGGTCTGCGATGGATCTGCGCGGCAGGCTTCTGTGTCTGTCCGCTGTGATGCGCGTACCGCCCGGCCCGGATCTGAACCCTGCGCAGCTCCTCGAGGAGATCACGCCCTTGCTCGCCGAGACCGACGACCCGTGCCTGCGCGGCGAGGTGTACTTCGACCTCGCCCGCGCCCACCGCGAGCTCGGCCGCCACGCCGTCGCCGAACGGCTGCTCGACGCCGCAGAGCACTGCTATCAGTCGATCGGCGCGAGCCGGCCGCTGCGGACGGTGCGGGCATGGCGATGACCGACCCTGCGACCGACCCTCCGGCCGGCCCCGCGGCGGGATCCGAAGCCGCCGCCGCGCCCGCCCTGTGGCGCCGCGACCGTGCCCAGAGCCAGCTCGGCATGCCGGCGTGGAGTATGCCCTCGGTCGGCTACCGCGACGAACCCCTGCCGGCGGACCTGTTCCAAGGCATCGACCGGGATTGGGCCTGGGGCGGCTCGGACGGCGCCGGTGTGCGCGTGTGCGTACTGGACAGCGGCATCGACGGGAGCCACCCGATGGTGGGCGGGGTCGCGCAGGCCTGGCAGCTCGTCGGCGAGGAGGGCCGGGCGCCGCGGGTCGAGCCGTGCCCTCCCCGCGACGTGGCCGGCCACGGCACGGCCTGCGCCGCGATCATCCGCTCGCTCGCCCCCAGAGTGGAGATCAGCTCTGTCAAAGTCCTGACAGACGGCAAGACCGGCAGCGGCGCGGCCCTGATCGCCGGGCTGGCGCACGCGATCCGCGAGGGCTTCGACGTGATCAACCTGAGCCTGTCCACGAACCGGCCCGAGTTCCGCAGCCGGCTGGCCGAACTGTGCGACCAGGCGTACTTCCGCCGCTGCCTGCTCGTGGTGGCCGCGCACAACCTGCCGATCCAGTCCTTCCCGTGGAACTTCGCCTCGGTCGTCTCCGTCGCCAGCCACGCCGAGCCGGACCCGTACCGCTACTACTACAACGCCGCGCCGCCGGTGGAGTTCTGCGCCCGCGGCGTGCGCGTGCCGGTGGCCCGGCCCGGCGGCGGGACGACCCGCAACACCGGCAACAGCTTCGCCGCCCCGCACATCGCCGGCCTGGCCGCGCTCATCCTCGGCAAGCACCGGTGGCTCACGCCCTTCCAGCTCAAGAGCGTCCTGTACCACTGCGCCGACAATGTATCCCAAGGGGTTGATGGTGGAGTCCTCGTCGCACGCACCGTATAGCACGCAGGTCGAGCGCAGCCTGCTCGACTCCGTGGTGGCCCTGGCCCGGCACGTCTTCGGCGCGGCCGCGTCCTCGGTGTTCATGCTCAGCGAGGAGCGCGGCGAACTGGTGTTCGCGGCTGTGGCGGGGGAGGGCGAGGAGTCCCTGGTGGGCACCCGCATCGCCATGGGCACCGGCATCGCCGGCTGGGTCGCGGCCAGCGGCCAGACCATCATCACCGACAACGTCGCCGACACCGACCACTTCGCCAAGGACGTCGCGGCCTCCACCGGCTTCCTGCCGACCAGCATCATGGCCGCGCCCCTGGTCGCCGACGGCGAGTGCATCGGCGTCCTCGAGGTCCTGGACCGGCACACCGTCGGCGACGCGGGCCGCGAACTCGACGACATGGAACTGCTCGGCCTGCTGGCCAGCCAG
Source organism: Actinospica robiniae DSM 44927 (assembly GCF_000504285.1). Taxonomy (NCBI): domain Bacteria; kingdom Bacillati; phylum Actinomycetota; class Actinomycetes; order Catenulisporales; family Actinospicaceae; genus Actinospica; species Actinospica robiniae. The sequence continues at coordinate 9,051,531 of NZ_KI632511.1, forward strand.
GCCGCGCTCAGCCTCGACCTGCTGCGCCGAAGCGAGCGCGGCGGGTCGGCCTCCCGCCGCATGGGCAGCCTGATCGCCCGCCTGTCCGAGCACGCCGCGATGGACGCCGACGATCCGCTCGCCGTCGCGCTGCTCGGCGTCTCGCTCGAACTGCTCGACCGGGCCTCCCCGTCAGGCGGCTGAACGCAGCTCCCTGCGACCTGCGCGAGCAGCCCACCACTCGGCGAGGCCCGGGTACTGGCCGATCGCCTCGTCCTCGGTCAGCAGCCGGTCCGAACCCTCGGTCAGTTCCCGGAAACGTTCGCGTCCGCTGGTCGGGTCCGGCGGTAGCAGCGCCTGCGCGCGGAAGAGCTCGGACATCAGAGCCCTGCCGTTGAGGCGCTTGCGCGCGGCCGATTCCTGGACCCGGCGCTGGTACTCGGTGCGCTCGTCGCGCGTACTGGAGCCGCCGATGCGGGCCCGGTCCACGTCCGTGGCCATGCGCCAGGACCGCTCGGCCTCGGCCGCGATGACGGCCTGCAGCTCCGGGAACAGCGCCGGGCTCGGCCCGTCGCGGGAGAGTCGCTCGCGCATACGCAGGGCACTGATCGCGGCGACCGACATCCCGTGCGAGTGCACCGGATTCACCGCCACCAGCGCGTCCCCGACGACAAGTAAGCCCCCTGGCATGCTCGTGCGCTCGAAGTAGCGCCGGCGGTTCCAGGTGTTGCGATAGGGCCGCACCGGGCCGAGCGGTACGGCGCACGCCATCAGCTCCGCCACGACACCGCTGCGCAGATCCCGCGCGAACGCGGCGAAGCCGGCCTCGTCCACCGGCGGATGGCCGCCGTGGGTGCCGGTGAGGGTGACGATCCAGCGGCCGCCCTCGATCGGGAAGAGCGTCGCGCCCCGGGCCGGCCCGCTCGTGGCCGGCGGATGCAGCATGATCGCCGGAATACGCGAGGCCAGGTCTTCCGGCGCGCGGTAGAAGCGGGTCGCGTAGGCCAGGCCCGAATCCACCTTCTCCTCGTCCACGGCCGGGCCGCCGATCTCGGCCAGCCACGCCGCGGCCTTCGACCTGCGGCCGGTCGCGTCGACGACGAGATCCGCGGCGAGTGTCTCCACGCCGCCGTTCGGGCGGCGCACCACGACTCCGTCGACGCGCCTGGCGTCACCTGAGAGTCCCAGCGCGCGCGTGCCCGTGAGCAGCCGGATCGTTCCGCTCGCCAGCGTCCGACGACGGATCAGATGGTCCAGCTGCCACCGGCTGCACGAGAGCAGACCCGCCTCGCTCGGCTGCCTGCGGAACCAGCCGTCCGCGTGCAGGATCAGCGTGCCCTCGGACAACCCACGGTGGTGGGCGCCGTGCGCCAGCACGTCCTGCACGCAGCCGGGCAGCAGCTGATCGAGCGCCCGCGCCCCGCCGCTGACCAGCACGTGGTTGTGGTGGGCCTGCGGCAGCCCGTTGCGCTCACCGGCGCCCCGGTATGTCGCGCCCTCCACCAGCGCCACCTCGTCGACATGCTCGGCCAGCGCCAGCGCGAACAGCACGCCGGCGAAGCCGCCGCCGAGGACGAGCGCCCTCGTCACGACTGTTCGGCGAGCAGGCCGCTCTCGACCATCGTCGTGATGAACGCATCCACCTCCGCCTGGATCTGACGCCGCAGCAGCTCGTTGTGCCCGCCGTAGAGCAGCGAGAGCTGCGCGGCCACCGGCTCGCGCTCGCCGTCGCTGGCGACCAGGGCCCAGATCTGCGCCCCGGTGCCGTTCAGGGACAAGAAGTCGCCGGTCTCGGTGTGGTAGAGTGAGACGCCCTCGGCCGTCTCCTGCCAGATGATTGCTTCACTGACCTGCAGGGACACCTTGCGTACTCCTTCGCACGGGGGTCAGGGGGAGCAGCTTGCCGACCTCGGCCCGGCTCGGCGCCGCGGGCGCCGGCGGGTTCGGCACGTACGTCTGCCAGTCGTCGTGCACGGCGTGCACCTCGCCGGTGGCCACCATCCGCGGCACCGTCATCTCCAGGTGCGCCTCGGCCAGCTGCGCCCGGGTGTAGCCGGCCTCCAGCCAGAGCTGCGAGGTCACGCCGTGGCGCAGGATCCGGCACTGGGTGCGGCTGTTGCGCTTGAGGCTGCCGGAGTCCGACATGTGAGTGGCCCGGCAGCCGCCGCCGCACGAGGCCTTGATGTAGCAGCGGGAGCAGTCCGCGTGGTACTCGCCGGCGAACGAGACCGTGCTCATCCGCATGCCGCGCAGCACCGGCCCCTCGAAGATCTCCCGCAGCGGCCGCTCCCGGACGTTGCCCGCGTACGCGGTCTGATCCGTCACCAGCTTGCACGGGTAGACGTCGCCGAGCGAGTTGATGTAGATCTCGTTGCCGCCCATGCCGCAGTTGGCCTTGACGCTGCAGGGCGAGAGCGGCCGCGGTCCGTCCGCCTGGATCTTGCCGGTGACCGGCGAGGTCCACACGATCTTCTGCACCCGCAGGTGGTCGCGCCACCCGAAGTCGTACTCGTCGGACACGCCGCGGCCGAGCTGGTCGTGGTTCATCAGCCGGATGCTCTGCACGTCGAGGTCTTCCATGAACACCGCGAAGTCCTCGAGCTCTTCGACGTTGTCCGAGGTGACGATGTGGTTGATGTTCGGCCGCACGCCCTCGGCGTTGAGCAGCTTCAGCGCCTTGTGCGTCTTGGCGAACGAGCCCTTGCCGCGGGTGCGGTCGTGGCTCTCCGCGGTCGCGCCGTCCACCGACACCACCACGTTGTAGAACAGCTCCGCGAACCGCCGGGCCTGGGCCTGGGTGCGGATCATCGTCGCGTTCGTGATGATGTTGCAGTTGAGCCCGCAGGACTTGGCGTGCTCCACGATCCGGAACAGGTCCTTGCGCAGCATCGGCTCGCCCCCGGTGAAGACCACCGTGTTCGTGCCGAGCTCGGCGAGCTGCTCGACCAGCCTCATCGACTCCGCGGTGTCGAGCTCGCCCGGCAGGCACTTCTCCGAGGACGCGTAGCAGTAAGGGCAGCGCAGATTGCAGCCGTCGGTGATGGCGTAGTACGCGTAGAACAGCTCCGGCTCGGAGAACCCGATTGTGGCCCGGTGCCCGTTGTAGTAGACCACCCAGCTGAGGATGAGCTTCGCCAGCGCGCGCTCGTTCTCCTCGGTGTCCTCGATCGGCAGCGGTTCGCCGTCCTGCTCGACCCCGGCCAGCGCCTGCAGCACCCGGAACTCCCGCGGGCCGAGCAGGCACCGCGCGCCCGCCTCGGGATTGACCACGAGACGGTCCTCACCATGGGTGAAATAGGTCAGATCCGCGGGCACCTCGAACAGGTGACGGCTGCTCACCAGCTTGCGACCCATCAGCTCCCTCACTTCGCTCGCTCGGGTCCATCCGTTCCGCCGGCACGGGTGCGGCCCGAACCGCCGGCCGGGACCGGATTCCGGTCCGCGGGCGCCCGGCGGGCCAGGCCGCACGTCGCGCGGTGGGTAAGGCTCAGCTCACTTCGCGACGGGGGCCGGGCTCGAGCCCGAGCCGGACCACAGGCCGCACGCGCAGCCGGGCTCGGCCACCATCCCGGTGGAGGCGGCCTCCGGGCTGGTCCACACCTGGGAGTGGGCCACCACCTCGGGCAGGATGGCGCTGAGCCGGCCCTTGAGCGAGATGAGCAGCTCGGTCTCCTGCTGGCTCAGGTCGCGGAAGGACTCCACGACCTCCTGCGGCACGCCCTCGCCCAGCACGCCCGCGGAGCGCAGGGCCTCGACGGAGTCGAACGACATATCCGTTCCTCCCTTTCCTGATCGAAAATACCGGTACGGATTCGATGATGGGCGCGGCCCCGGAGGCCAACAACCCCCACGAATGTGGGGTGGCAACGGGATCTGTGAGCATGGACAAAACCGGTGTCAGAGCGATATCCGACCGGGCCGAACGTGTTCACCGGCGTTGATTTCGAAGATTCCTGGAAATGCCGTTCCCTTCCTCCCGTACACAGAAGTACCGTCAGGGCCCTTATCGGCACGCCGCCCCCACCGCCACCGCCCGCGCGCACCCGCGTCCGCCCGCGTCGGCCCGCGAGACGTCGCACGTTCGGGTCAATGCCCCGGTGTGGCGCCGCGCCCCACCGTTTCCGGAGGCGGTCTTCGGGCACTCGCATAAACCTCAGCGCAGCGTGCTGCCGAGGTGAAGGAGGAGTTGATGACAGCGACGAAAGACGCCGCGGCACCCTCACGCGGAATCAAAAGCCTGGTACCGGCCCGGATCGACCGGCTGGTGTGGTCCCGGTTCCACACCCGGATGGTGGTCGCGCTCGGCGTGGCGTGGATTCTGGACGGCCTCGAGGTCTCCATCGCCAGCAACATCACCCCGTTTCTGACCGATCCCGGCTCGCTCGGCATGAGCAACGGCTCGGTGGCCTTCTCCGTCGGCACGATCTACCTCCTCGGCGAGGTCTTCGGCGCGCTCTTCTTCGGCAACCTCTCGGATCGCTGGGGCCGCAAGAACCTGTTCATGATCACCCTCGGGGTCTACCTGCTCGGCGGCGCCATGACCGCGTTGACCTGGGGAAAAGGTGAAGGCTGGGTGATCTACCTGAACCTCACCCGGTTCATCGCGGGCGCCGGCATCGGCGGTGAGTACGCGGCGATCAACTCCGCGATCGACGAGCTGATCCCGGCCCGATATCGCGGCCGGGTGGACATCGCCGTCAACGGCACCTACTGGGCCGGCGCGTTCCTCGCCTCGGTGCTCACCGTCACCGTCATCAAGCACCTGCCGGTCAGCTACAACTGGCGCATCGGCTTCCTGTTCGGCCCGGCGCTCGGCGTGATCATCCTGTTCGTGCGGCGCAACCTGCCGGAGAGCCCGCGCTGGCTGGTGATGCACGGCAGAGTCGACGAAGCGGACGCGGCGATCGAACGGATCGAACGCGACACGTTGGCGACCGGCGGCAGCCTCGACGAAGTCGACGAGTCCAAACAGATCGAGATTCTGCCCGCCGACAGCGTCGGCTACTGGGAGCTGACGAAGACGCTGTTCCGGCGCTATCCGAGCCGATCCGTGCTCGGTGCCTCGCTGATGATCACGCAGTCGTTCCTCTACAACGCGATCTTCTTCACCTACGCGCTCGTCCTCACCAAGATCTACGGCGTGCCCGAGGGCAACACGGCGTACTACTTCATGGCCTTCGCCCTCGGCAACCTGTGCGGCCCGCTCGTACTCGGGCACCTGTTCGACACGCTCGGACGCCGCGTCATGATCAGCTCGACCTACCTCATCGCGGGCGTCGCACTCGCCATCAGCGCGTTCCTGTTCCACGCCGGGACGCTGACTGCGCTCACCCAGACGATCGCCTGGTCCTTCATCTTCTTCTTCGCCTCGGCCGGCGCCAGCGCCGCGTACCTGACGGTCAGCGAGATCTTCCCGGTGGAGGTGCGTGCCAAGGCCATCGCCGTGTTCTTCGCGATCGCGCAGTGCTTCGGCGCGTTCGGCCCCTGGTTCTACGGCAAGCTGATCGGCGACACGACCGGCCAGAGCCCCGAATTCCTGGCGCACCACTCGAAACTGTGGATCGGCTACCTGATCGGCGCCGTCGTGATGATCCTGGGCGCCGTCGTCGAACTCTGGCTCGGCGTCAACGCCGAGAACCGCTCGCTCGAGGACGTGGCCACCCCGCTGACCTCGGTGGACCGGTCGGACCGGCCCATCGGACGGCCGGGCCGGTTGACCGGCGAACTCCGCCCGCCGGCCACATGACCGAGGGCGCGGACGGCGACGGCGGCGGTGGTCTGAGCGACGACCGCCGCCGCGCGCTGCGCCGGGCCGCCGTCCGCGCCGGGTTCCGCAGCGTCCTGACGGTGACGGTGCTCGGCGTGGCCTACTTCGTCCTGCCGCTCGAGGGCCTGCGGACCGTCGGCGACATCGGCCTGCTCATCGCCAGCCTGATCGTCATCATGGTGCTGATCGCCGTCGAGGCCCGGGCCATCCAGAGTGCGGACTACCCCGGCCTGCGCGCCGTGCAGGCCCTCGCGTTCACCGCCGCGTTCCTGCTGTTCGTCTTCTCCGTCACCTACGACATCATGGCCTCGCAGACCGCCGGAGCGTTCAACGCCCCGCTCACCCGCCTCGACAGCCTGTACTTCACCGTCACCGTCTTCGGCACGGTCGGCTTCGGCGACATCACAGCCGTCTCGCAGACCGCCCGCGCGATCGTCACCGTGCAGATGCTCTTCGACTTCCTCTTCCTCGGCGTGGCCGTGCGGGTGATCGCCGGTGCGGTGCAGATCGGCCGGCGGCGGGTGGCCGGGAAATAGCGGCGGACCGGAGCCCGGGCGCACGACCGCCCGGGCTCCGGTTCCTTCGCGTCGGCTGCCGGGATGCCGCAGGTGCCGGCTCGCCGCGCCGCGGGGTTGGCCGCGCAGGCCGACGCCGCCCCCCGACGGCGGCGCCGGCCGGTCTCAGGCCGGGTGCGGGTGCCCGGTCAGCTCTCGTAGTGCTCGACCACACGGGCCGGGCGGACCTGCGCGCGCTCGGGGTCCTGGTGGAACTCCTGCCGGGCGGCCCGCTGGCGCAGCAGGTCCCAGCACTGGTCCAGCTCGCCCTCCAGCGCGGACAGCCGGGTGCGCCGTTCGGCGTCCATGGCGTCCGGGTCCGATCGCAGCCGGTGCTCCTCGTCGATCAGCTCGTCGATCCGGTGCCGGATGCCCGCTTCGGATGTGTTCTGCCTCATCGCCGCTGCTCCTCTCGAACTCCGCGCGCCCGCGCCCGGTGGCCTCGCACCTCCACGCTACGCGCCGGTGAGCCTCGTGGCGATGTCGGCGAGGCGTCGGCCCTGGTAGCGGGCGGCTTCGAGGGTCGGCGCGTCCGGGCCGTCGGACCCGCCGGAGGGCCAGGAGGTGCCGTAGGGGTTGCCGCCGGCCTCGAAGAGCAGCGGGTCGGTGTAGCCGACCGGCACGATCAGGCAGCCCCAGTGGTAGAAGACGTTGTTGAGCGACAGGATGGTGCTCTCCTGGCCGCCGTGCCGGTTGATCGACGAGGTGAAGCTGGTGACCGGCTTGTCGTGGAAGACGCCGTTCTGCCACAGGCCGCCGGTCGTGTCGATGAACTGCTTGAGCTGCGCGGTGACGTTGCCGTACCGGGTCGGGCTGCCGAAGGCGTAGGCGGAGGCCCACTCCAGATCGTCGAGCGTGGCCACCTGCACCGAGTCCTTGGTCGCGTCCACGTGCTGGCGCCAGGCCGGGTTCGCGTCGATCGCGGCGTCGGGGGCGAGCTCGGGCACCCGCCGCAACCGCACCTCGGCGTTCCGGGACGCGGCGCCCTCGGCCACCGCCGAGGCCAGGGCGTGTACGTTGCCGGTCGCGCTGTAGTAGATCACTGCTACCCGGACGCTCATGGAAGCTGCTCCTTGGGGGGCTCGGTCGGGTTCGTCCCTGTCGGGACCATCCCACCCCCGCCGCGGCCTCCCGGCGCGGCGAACTCCCCCGTGCAGGCGAACCGAGGTGCCGTTCTGGTCAGAAAGGGTGAATATGTATATCTAGGACTATTCGGCTTGCCGCGTGCGGCCGACTCCGGCACCGGCAGGTGCGGCACGTCTTCGGCACCGGCGCCGGGAGCGGAGTGCGCACCATGAACTACCCGATGCTGGACACCTTCCTGGACATCATGTGGTTCTTCCTCTGGGTCGTGTGGATCTTCCTGCTGGTCCGGGTCACCCTCGACATCTTCCGGGACGACCGCCTGCACGGCCTCGGGAAGGCGGGCTGGCTGATCGTCGTGCTGATCCTGCCCTACCTCGGCGTCCTGCTGTACCTGGTCGTGCGAGGCCACGGGATGGGGGAGCGCGACGCGGCCCACGCGCGGCGGCAGAAGGCCGCCGTGGACGACTACATCCGCTCGGCGGTCGGCTCCGGCTCCGGCTCCGGCTCCGGCTCCGGCTCCGGCGGCGGCGCGGGCGCGGGCGGCGGGGCCTCCGCGGCGGAGCAGCTGTCCAAGTTGGCAGACCTGAAGAACTCGGGCGCGCTGACCGACGAGGAGTACCGGGCGGCCAAGACGAAGATCCTCGCCTGAGTCTGAGCCTGAGCCTGAGCCCGGGCCCGGGCCGGTAGATGCCGCAGCCGGCGCCGCGCGACCAGGATCGCGCGGCGCCGGCTGCGCGTGCGCCATGGTTCCCTAGGAGTAGATACATGGCATGACAAAGGCACCCGCTGTCGGCCGCCGGAGAGGTCGCAGGGTACTGTCTTGTAAGGGCGGGAAGCCCGTGGCACACTGTACGGACTCTGCCGTGGGGCGTGAGACAGGCAGTGTGGCGCGATACAACACGGGCGACCGTTGAAGAGAGTGAGGCGGGTCGGTTGTACCTCGACGACTACGCACCCTGGTTCCCGTTCCCGCCCAAGCCCGTGGACGACGCCGCGCCCCGGCTCTACTGCGTGCCCTCGGCCGGATCCGGAGCCACCCAGTTCCTACCCTGGCGACGGGCGATGACGGGACTCTTCGACGTCCTGCCGGTGCAGCTGCCCGGGCACGAGACGCGCCGGCCGGAAGCCCCGATCGCCCGCATCGAGCCGTTGGCCGAGGCGCTGGCGGACGCGATCGAGGCCGACCAGGCCGCCGCGCCGTCCGGCTACGCGCTCTTCGGGCACAGCTTCGGCGCGCTGGTCGCGTTCGAGACCGCGCGCGTGCTCCAAGCCCGTTGCCAGACCGCGCTGCCGCTGTTCCTGGCCGCCTCGGCCTCGCGCGCCCCGCACCAGTGCAGCCGGATCAGGGTCGAGGACCGCAACGAGTTCCTGCGCGCGGCCGGCGGCGTCGCGCCGGAAGTGCTCGAGAACGCCGAGTTCATGGCGGCGATCGAGCCCGCGCTGAGCGCCGATCTCGAGGCGGAGTCCGTCTACCTGCGCACTTCCGAGGCCCGGCTGCGCCTGCCCATCGCCGCGTTCGGCGGCCGCGCCGACCCGTTCACCGCCCCGGAGGACGTCGCGAGCTGGGCCGCGCACACGGCCGAATGGTGCTCGGTGACGCTGTGCGAGGGCGGCCACTTCTTCCTCGCCGACGGCGTCGGCACACTCCGCGCGCGGCTGGCCACCGTACTCGACCAGTCCAGGAGCGTGCGAGCGGCATCCTGATTCGGGGTCAGGCCTACCTACTGCGAGTTGATGATCAGCTGGGTGCTCGTGGGGCGTGAGCGTGGTGGCCTGTCGGGTCGGGGTAGTCGGCGGGGCGGCCGCTTCGCGTCGCCCGGGTTCGCTTCCACCCGTTACCTTTTACGTGTCCCCGCAATGGGGGCGCCTGGCCTCCGGGCCCGGTATGGCTCTGCCACCCTGCCGTGTCTATGGCCTTGGGCGTGTTGCCGCCGGGTTTTGGAGCACTGCCTGACCGCTGATAAGGGGCCTGGTCCGCATCCCGTGCCCGGCGCAACGCCGGGCGTTTTCTCGGGGCGGCCTGTGTAACGTGGTTGCCGGCTGCGGTGCGATGGTCGAGGCCAGGGCCATGCGAAGTAGAAGGCGGCGAGCGTGTACGACACCAGCGGTATCGGGGTCTTCCTCGGCCTGGACGTGGGCAAGGGCGAGCACCACGCCCACGGGCTGACCCCGGCCGGCAAGACCGTCTACGACAAGCGCCTGCCGAACACCGAACCGAAACTGCGCGCCCTGTTCGAGAAGCTGATCGCGAAGTTCGCCACCGTCCTGGTGATCGTCGATCAGCCCGCGAACATCGGCGCGCTGCCGCTGAGCGTCGCCCGCGACGTCGGCTGCCAGGTCGCCTACCTGCCCGGCCTGGCCATGCGCCGCGCCGCGGACCTCTACGAGGGCGAGGCCAAGACCGACGCCCGCGACGCCGCCGTGATCGCCGACGTCGCCCGCACCGCACCCAGGGCGCTGCGCACCCTGACCGTGCTCGATGAGACCGAGGCGGAACTGGCCATGCTCGTCGGGTTCGACCAGGACCTCGCGGGCGAGTCGACCCGCACCTCCAATCGGCTGCGCGGCCTGCTCACCCAGATCCACCCCTCCCTCGAACGCGTCCTGGGCCCACGCATCCAGCACCAGGCCGTCCTCGCGCTACTCGCCCGGTACGGCTCCCCTGAACTGCTCGCCGAGGCCGGCACCCGACGCATCGTCAAACTCCTGAAACCCCTGGCCCCGCGCCTGGCCGAGCGCCTGGCCGAGGAGATCGCCGAGGCCCTCGCAGAACAGACGGTCGTGGTGCCCGGCACCCGGGCCGCAGCCCTCGTCATCCCCTCCCTCGCCCGCCAGCTGACCGAGATCCTCGCCCAACGCCGCACGCTCGAGGGACAGCTCAGTGCCCTGCTGGAGGCCCACCCTCTTTCCCCGCTCCTGACCTCGATGCCCGGCATCGGGATCAGGACCGCCGCGACCATCCTGACCACCGTCGGCGACGCCGCCACCTTCCCCACCGCCGACCACCTCGCCTCCTACGCAGGACTTGCCCCGGTCACCAAGTCCTCCGGCAGCTCCATCCGCGGCGAACACGCACCCAGACGCGGAAACCGGCAGCTCAAACGCGCCATGTTCCTCTCCGCCTTCGCCGCCCTGGCCGACCCCGACTCCCGCGCCTACTACGACAAACACCGCGCCGCAGGCAAAACCCACACCCAAGCAATCATCCGCCTCGCCCGCAGACGCATCAACGTCCTCCACGCCATGCTCCGCAACGCCACGCTCTACACGCCCCACACCGCCACCACATAACCCGAGCAACACCCACCCACATGCCCGTTACAGCGAGCAGCCCAGACTTGACGGAAGACATAGGGGCACGCCCACCCGTTGCGTTGACAGGGCGGCCTGCGGTTTCAAGATCTCGCCTCCGGCGCGGGCCTTCCCTCGGAGAGAGATGCCGGGGTTGCGTGGGTGCTGTCGTTGGTGGGGCGGGTTGACGTTGGGGGTGGTGGGGTTGCGGGTGTGTGCTCTCTCCTCGGTCGGTCCCCGGAGGCAATCAGGGACCTGCCGGGAGGTCAAGCGGCGGTGGCTGTGGCTGGTGCTTGATTTTGCAGGGCGCCGCTTGACCTCCCGGCAGAACCCTGATCGGGCTTCGCCTGCCCGACCGAGGAGAGAGCCCACCCCCTGGGGGAGTGGTGTGAGCTCCGCTCGGGCCCGGGTCCCGTCCGGTGGCCCGGTCGCGCTTGATCCGGAGGGATTCTGCATCGCCGTGATCCGGCCTGGGCTTCCCGGTCCTCGATCCGCGCGAAGGTGTCGGTGCTCGGGTCGCGCCTGATGTGAGATCCTGCACCGCGCTGGTGCGTCGACCCCGATTCCTGACCTGCGGCAGAATTCCGCAGGCTGGCCGTGTCCGATGCGGAGGGATTCTGCATCGCCCCGGTCGGATCCGCCTGGGGCTCACGCACTGCACGGGATCGCGTGGCCCGGTCGCACTCCGAGGGGAAATCCTGCACCGTTTTCAGCCACACCCCTGACGACATCTGCCCAGCCATCCCGTCCACCACCCTCCCGTCACAAGACCCGACAACCCCTGTACTCTTCCATGCTAGACGCCACTACCGACAAAAGCCGCGCATCCAACTTTTGCCGGAAAAGAAAAAATACGGGAGATTTCCGGGCACTCGGGCGCGTTCCCCGGCGTTGAAGGAGTAGAGAGAAAGGGCAGTCTAGACATCTCATGTCGGTGGGCTGTCAAATCTGGCCGGTGACCTCGTCGCGTGGTTGTGGCCGCGGTTCACGATCAGGCGTGGCGCAGGATCTCGAAGTCTGTTATGAAGCAAGCGGGTCGATCGGCCACGTCGAACCCGATCCATGTCGGGTAGGCGCCGTCGCCGGGGCCGGACATGAAGGCGACGAGATCGGACGCTCCATCAGCTGTCGTAAGGTTCACCGGCTCTCTCCATTCGGCTGCCTCAAGTGCGTCTGTAAGGCGGTTGTCCCCGGGTCTGTCGTCGTGCTCCTCGACCAGTTCGTGGAGTGCAGGGACGGATGCATAGTCCGCGAAGCAGCCGGTACCGGCATCGACGCCGTAGCCGTAGAACTCGTTGTCCGCCAGATCGGCCTCGTCCTGGTCGCCGACTAACGCCATCTGCCACCGCACGGGGGTTTCGCGGCTGATGACGAGCTTCGCTGCTGCGACGCGCTCTGGCTCGGCCGGCCCGTCCGGCTCGCCCTCCTTGGTCCATCCCACCAGGGATACCTCGACGGGGTAGCGACCCGGCGGAACTGCCACGGTGAACGGCTCGGCGTGTTCGATGAACTCGAGTCCTATGAACGGATCGCACGCGGTCACTTGGCCGGACGGCATTGTGAGGTCACCACCTTGGTGCACGAACACCACGGCTGTACGCGTTGCACGCCAGGGGTAGCGTGCTCCGTCCTGGAACATTTTGTCGAAGTTAGGCGCAGCCAGCGGCATTGTGTCGGACCTCATCTCACGGAGTCTCGACCTGCTCCACCGGAATCCTGCAGCCGAGACCAATCCTCACACGGATGCATATCAATATCACGAGCAGGGTGTATCGCAACGAGGTCGGCTCGGCTTCCGGTGACAGCGACTCAGCAACTAGACGGCGACGCAGGATTCTTCCGGATCGAGCGCGGCCGAGCCACAGGACCTGGCCCGAGCGCAGCTCGCAGCACACCCCCGGCACCCCACCACCCCGACCCCAACTCGCCCCGCTACGCAACGGGTGGGCAGGGTGGGCAAACGAAACCCTGGGCGGCGCGAAGCGGCCGCCCACACCCCGACGACTACCCCGACCCGACAGGCCACCACGCTCACACCCCACCAGCACCCAGCCGATCATCAACTCGCGTTAAGCGTCTGCGGCCAGCTCGATCGACAGGGGCGCGAAGCCATGGCGGCGGTAGAAGCGGATAGCGTCCTCGTTCGCCGCGTAGGCCGAAACGTGGAAGCGCTCGGCTCCGCGATCCCGGCTCCAGGCAAGGAAGTCCGCGACGAAGCGGCCGCCGATGCCCTGCCCTCGATGAGTCGCTGAGACGTAGGTGCTGATGAGTTCGGTGCGGGCGCCCGTCCACATCGGCGATGATGCGTTGAAGTACCCGATCAGGTGTCCGACCACCGTCCCGTCGCGCTCAGCCGCGACGAGGACGAGCGCGTCGGGGGAGGCGAGCAACCCATCGATCCAGGGTCGGCCGTGATCCTGCGGCCACTGCGGATTGCGCAGGCGATCGCGGGTGGCGCCGTCTTCGGCGAAGAGCCCGGCGCTGGAGTCCACCAGTCCGGGCACGTCGTCGGGAAGTGCGCGGCGGATGTCGATCTCGTTTTCGCCCTGCCGGTTCCCCGTATCCGTATTCATGGCGACGAGTATGCCGCCTGTCCCGCCGGCGCGGCCCTTACGCGAGACCGTGGTCCTTGGCGTACTGCGCGGCCGCCATCCGGTCCCGCGAGCCGGTCTTGGTGAAGATCCGGTTGATGTGGGTCTTGATCGTGTGGCCGCTGAGGAACAATGCCTCGGCGATCTCGCCGTTCGTCATACCGCGCGCGATCATGCCGAGAATCTCGGCCTCGCGCCGGGTCAGGCCGTCCGGCAGTCCGGCGGGCTCGGCGGCGGGTTCCGCCGCCGGGGCCGATGGCGCCGCGGCGGCGGCGAGCAGGCGCGCCTGGACGCCCGGGTCGAGCACGGACAGCCCGCGAACCGCGGCGTGTAGGGCGCCGGCGATGTCGGAGCGGTCGGCGTCCTTCGTCAGGTAGCTGCGAGCCCCGGCCCGCAGCGCCTCGAGCACCGAGCTGTCGTCGGCGTACGTGGTCAGAATGACGATCGCGACCTGGGGGTGCTCGGCCGCCAGCCGCTTGGTCGTGGCGATGCCGTCGAGGACCGGCATGTGCAGGTCGAGCAGGATCGCGTCCGGCGCATGCCGTTCGACCAGCTCCAGCGCCTCTTCCCCGTTCGCCGCGCTGGCCAGCACCTCGACGTCCTTCAGACCGCCGAGCAGCAGTTCAAGGCCCTGACGCACGGTGGCCTGGTCGTCCGCGATGACGATCCGCACCGCCGCCGCGCCGCCCTGGCCCGCCGCTCCGCCCCCCGCCTGCGCATCCGTGCTCACTGCTCGCCGTCCCTGCCTTCCGTCGTCGGCCGTGCCGGAGTGGGCACGTGCGGGAGTTCGGCGGTGACGGTCCACCTGCCGTCGTGCGGCCCGGCGTGCAGACTACCGCCGATCAGCAGCAGACGTTCGCGCATCCCGGCCAGGCCGTAGCCTGCGTCGGCCGTCTGCATCGCAGGGGCCTGCGTCTTCTGGCCGGCCGCCGCGATCCGGTTGGCCACGGTCAGGCGCACCCGGTCGGCCTCGTAGTCCAGGCGCAGCTCGATCGCCTCGCCCGCGCCGTGCTTGGCCGCGTTGACCATCGCCTCCTGGGCCACCCGCAGCAGCGCGATCGACGCGGCGGCCGGCAGCTCCCGCGGCGTCCCGGCGATCTCGAACTCGACCTTCGCCCGGTGCATCCCGCCGTGCTGCTCGGCCAGCGAACGCAGCTCCTCGTCGAGCGAGAGCGTGTCCGAGCGCAGCGCGTGCAGCGCCCGGCGCGTCTCGGTCAGGCCGTCCGAGGCGAGCCGCTGCGCCGTGCCGAGGACCGAGAGCGCCGTCTCGATGTCGGCGGAGTCGGTGAGCACGGCGCGAGCCGCCTGGATCTGGATGCCGAGGCCGCCGAGCGAATGCGCGAGCACGTCGTGGATCTCGCGCGCTATCCGGGTCCGCTCGTCCAGCACGTCGGCCCGCCGCTGCAGGTCCTGCACCTGGCGGGTGCGCGCGAGCAGCTCCGCGGACTGCTCCGCCTCCACCCGGTAGGCGCGCCGGCGCAGTCCGATCGTCAGACCGGTCACGATCGTGACCGGCAGCCCGATCAGCGCCGCGCCGCTGGTCAGGCTGTTGACGACGCAGCTGACCAGCGTGCACGCCACCCCGGCGGCGGTGATCGCGACCGCCGGCAGCAGCGCTATGTCACCGCCCGCGACCATCGTCGCGATGCCCGCCAGTACGATCGTCCACGCGCCGTTGTGGGTCGCCGAGAGCACCCCGGAGACCACGCAGACCGTGCCCAGCGCGAGGTAGAGCGACGGCCGCGGCGGCGTGTTCGGCGGGGTGCGCGACTCGATCAGCGTCCAGGCCGCTATGGCCGCGCCCACGATCGCCAGCCCGACGGCCTGCACGATAAGCACCCGCCCGTCGTGCCCGTGCACCGCGGTCAGGATGGTGCCCAGGGTGATGCTGAAGAACGCGAACGAGCGGCTGACCCAGGCCATCGACAACGACACGACCTCAGTATCCTCATTCCGCGCAGCTCTCGCACTCATACACACGAGCCTAGGAACGGTCCGGCACCCGCGTCGTCGCCGCGTGGTACCAGGCCGCCTGGTACCACGGTTGTATCCGTCCGCACCCTGACCTGGTACCGGGCTTCGGCGCGCGCTCCGATCCGGTGGTACCGGCCCTGCGGCGAGAGTGGGACTCGTCAGCACGACAGGTTCCCCCGCCACCTCGGCGGCGGCGAGATCGGAGCACGGAATGTCTACTCTCACGCAAGCGATGCTCGTGAACGCTCTGGTCCTGGTCGCGGTCCTCGCCACCGACCTCGGGCCGGCCCGGAAGGTCGGCAAGGCGCGGATCCTGCGGCCCCTGATCGTGGCCGCGGTGATCGTCCCGCTGTTCATCAAGAGCCCGGCCTCCTCCGGCACCGGGCTCACCCTCGAGATCGCCGGCGTGGCCCTCGGCATCGTCTGCGGGCTCGCGGCGGCAGCTCTGCTGCGGGTGCGCCGCCTGCCGGAGACCGGAAAGCCGGTCTCGAGCGCCGGGTGGGGCTACGCGGCGCTGTGGACCACGGTGATCGCGGCGCGGGCCGCCTTCTCCTACGGCTGCGTGCACTGGTTCCCGACCCAGCTCGTGCACTTCGGCGAGGCGCACGACCTGACCGTGGCCGGCCTGACCGACGCGCTGGTGTTCATGGCGATCGCGATGCTGGTGGCCCGGACCCTCGGCCTGGCCGCCCGTGCCGCACGGCTCGCCCCGGCCGAGGCGTGACCCACCCGCACACGCCTTCAGCTCCGCCGCCCTTCCGGGCCGCGGAGCTGAAGGCGTGTCAGCGGGCATGCAGTAGGTTCGGGGGCCATGGGCCTCTTCTTCGTGCCGGTGCTGCTGCTGCTCGCCGGCTTCGCCGCCGGGCTGACGGCGGCGGTCTCGCTCTGGTGGCTGTTCGCCGCCGTCCCGCTGACGCTGCTGTTCCTCGTGGGCTTGTGGGACGTGCTGCAGCGGCGCCACACGATCCTGCGCAGCTTCCCCGTGCTCGGCCATATGCGCTTCCTGATGGAGTACATACGCCCCGAGCTCCAGCAGTACTTCATCGAGCGCAACTACGACGGCCGGCCCTACGACCGGGACACGCGCACCGTCATCTATCAGCGCGCCAAGGGAACCCACGGCGAGCAGGCCTTCGGCACCGAGCGCGACGTGGAGCAATCAGGGCACGAATTCGTCGTGCACTCGGCCGCGCCGAGGCAGCCCGAGGAGGAGCAGCCGCGCGTGCGCATCGGCGGCCCGGACTGCACTCAGCCCTATGAGATGGCCCTGCTGAACGTCTCGGCGATGAGTTTCGGAGCGTTGAGCGCCAACGCGATCCGTGCACTGAACAAGGGTGCTGCGAAGGGCGGGTTCGCCCACGACACCGGCGAGGGCGGCATCTCGGCCTACCACCGGGAGGGCGGCGGCGACCTGATCTGGGAGCTCGGCAGCGGCTACTTCGGCGCCCGCACCCCCGACGGCGGCTTCGACCCGGACAAGTTCCGCGACAAGGCCGCCGACGCCCAGGTCAAGTGCGTCTCGCTGAAGCTGAGCCAGGGCGCGAAGCCCGGCATCGGCGGCGTGCTGCCCGGAGCGAAGGTGACGCCCGAGATAGCGGACATCCGCGGCGTGCCGGTCGGCGTCAAGTGCGTCAGCCCGCCCGCGCACCGCGTCTTCCACACGCCGCGCGAACTCGTGCTCTTCATCGCCCGCATGCGCGAGCTCGCCGGCGGCAAGCCGACCGGCTTCAAGCTGTGCGTCGGCTCCCGGCTGGAACTGCTCGCGATCTGCAAGGCGATGGCCGCCGAGCAGGTCACCCCCGACTTCATCATCGTCGACGGCGCCGAGGGCGGCACCGGCGCCGCGCCGCTGGAGTTCGAGGACTACGTCGGCATGCCGCTGACCGACGGCCTGATCACGCTGCACAACGCGCTGGTCGGCACCGGTCTGCGCGACCGCATCCGGATCGGCGCCAGCGGCAAGATCGCTACCGGCATGGACCTGGTCAAGCGGATCGCCCAGGGTGCCGACTACACCAACGCCGCGCGCGCCATGATGATGGCGGTCGGCTGCATCCAGGCGCAGAAGTGCCAGACCAACCACTGCCCGACCGGCGTGGCCACCCAGGACCCGCGGCGGTACCGGGCCCTGGACGTGACCGACAAGAGCGAGCGGGTGCGCCGCTACCAGCAGGCCACCGTGGCCGAGGCGCAGCAGATCATCGCCTCGATGGGCCTGGCCGGGCCGCAGGAGCTCGGCCCCGGCATGCTCTACCGCCGGGTCGACCACCACGCCGTGCGCACCTTCACAGACCTCTACCACTGGCTCGAGCCCGGAGAGCTGCTGGCCGAGGCGCCCCAGGACTGGGCCGCGGACTGGGCAGCGGCCGACCCGGACCGCTTCGGCCTGGCCGCGCCCGCGCGCCACTGCTGACGGGCGGACGCGGCGGGCCGGCACAGCCGGCTTCGGCGCTAGGGCGTCAGCCGGTTGAGGTCGCGCGGGAAGAGCGTGGCCGTCCGGATGTTCTCGACGCCGATCAGCCGCGCCACCCACCGCTCCAGGCCGAGCGCGAAGCCGCCGTGCGGCGGCATCCCGTGCCGGAAGGCCTGCAGATAGCCCTCGTACGGCTCCGGGGACTCGCCCCGGGCCGCGAGCGCGCTCAGGTACTCCTCGTACCGGTGCAGCCGCTGACCGCCCGTCACCAGCTCCAGGCCGCGGAAGAGCAGGTCGAAGCTGTTCGAGTGCTGCGGCCGGCCTGGCTCCGGGTGGGTGTAGAACGGCCGCTTGACCATCGGGTACCCGGTGACGAACAGGAACTCGCTCCCGAACTCCCGCTTCGCCCACTCCGAGAGCCAGCGCTCGTCCGCCGGCGCCAGGTCCGGCTCCCCACGCGGGTCCCAGCCGCTGTGCGCGGCCAGCAACTCCTGCGCGTCGGCGAAGTGGATCTCGGGAATGCGCGGCGGCACTTCGGGCAGCACGGCTTCGAGCAGCGTGCACGCCGCACCGGCCCGCGTGCGGATCGCCTCCACCATGCCCACCAACGCCTCGCGCAGCACCGCCATCACCTCGTGGTGGTCCGTGATGAACCCGAGCTCGGCGTCGAGGGAGGTGTACTGCGCCAGATGGCGGACGGTGTCGCTCGGCTCGGCTCGGAAGACCGGGCCGGTCTCGTAGACCCGCTCGAACACGCCCACCATCATCTGCTTGAAGAACTGCGGCGACTGGGCCAGGTAGGCGCGCCGGCCGAAGTACTCCACGCCGAAGACGTTCGCGCCCGACTCGGTCGCCGAGCCCACCAGCTTCGGCGTGTGGATCTCGGTGAACCCGGCCGCGTCCAGCGCCGCCCGGAAGCCCGCGACCGAGGCCGCCGCCAGCTCGTGCGGCGCGCGCAGCCGGGGATGGCGCAGCGCGACCGGCGCGTGGTCCAGCACGACCGGCAAGGTGGCCGCCACCACCGGCCGATAGAGCTCGAACGGCGGCTGCTCGGCCTTGCTAGACAGGACCGTGATACTCGGCCCGGTCAGCTCGACCCCGCCCGGGGCCTGCGGGTTCGCGGTCGCCGTGCCGACGACCTCCAGCACGGTCTCCTCGCCGAGCTCCGCCGCGGCGGCCAGCTCGGCGGGCGTGGCGCACACGACCTGGGCCAGGCCGCTGCGGTCCCGCAGAATGAGGAAGGAGACGGACTTCAAAGCCCGATGTCGGTGCAGCCAGCCCTGCAGCCGGACCTGCCGGCCGGCGTGCGCGGGCAGCTCGGCCGCCAGCACGCGTGGGGTCTCGGTAACGGTGTGGATCATCATCACAGTCCTAGCGACATGTCGTGGTGATCCCTTTTCAGATGCGGGCGAGAAGGGGCACTCGCGGTACCACCGCACCTTCGCCGCCGTCATCGGCGGCCTCGAAGCCTTGTCACGGGGGCGAACCGGCGGGGCATTGGCCGCGGCCGGGCGCCGCGTCGTTCCTCCCCGCACTCGGGAGGGTCTTCACCGCCGGGCAGGCCCGCCCTCGCAGCCTAGGGGCGGCTCTCTCACAAGCCTGCGGATCCGGTACGGTTACTTGGTCTCCGTCAGCGCGTTGCGTCGAGGTTAAGGCCTTGTGGCCGCGGGATGCAACATGATTGACGCTTGGGCGCCACGTGCCCGGAGCAGCTAAGACGTCATCGTACGTTCTCCGATTGCACCCGGAGCCGAGGTTCGCGATGCACACTGCCGCCGCACGATGTGCCCGTGCGGGTAGCTGTGGTCACGGAATCCTTCCTGCCCCGGGTCAACGGGGTGACGAACTCGGTCTGCCGCGTTCTCGAGCACCTCGAGCACCGCGGCCATGAAGCACTGATCATCGCGCCCGGCCCCGGGCCGGAGCGGTACGCCGGGCACCGGGTCGCGTGCGTGCGCGGCGTCGGGTTGCCCGGTTACTCGAGCTTCGTGCTCGGGCTGCCGACCAAGGCCGTGGAGCGGCGGCTGCGCGAGTTCGAGCCCGATGTCGTCCACCTGGCCTCGCCGATCGTGGTCGGCGCGGCCGGTGCCTACGCGGCGCGCAAACTCGGCGTGCCGAGCGTCGCGGTCTGGCAGACCGACATCGCCGGATTCGCCCGCCGGTACGGGTTCCGCGGCACCGATCGGGCGATCTGGTCCTGGCTGCGGCACGTGCACCGGCTCGCCGACCGCACCCTGGTGCCCTCCACCGCCAGCTTCCGGCAGCTCGAGGAGCGCGGCGTGCCGCGGCTGGCGATGTGGCGCCGAGGCGTGGACGCCGAGCGCTTCCATCCGAACCACCGCAGCGAGCCGCTGCGCAGCGCGTTCGCCCCGAACGGCGAGGTCATGGTCGGCTACGTGGGCCGGCTGGCCGGGGACAAGCGGGTGGAGATGCTCACCAGCCTGGCCGACATCCCCGGGGTCAAGCTCGTGATCGTCGGCGAGGGCCCGGCCGAGCAGCGTCTGCGAGCTCTGCTTCCGCAGGCGCTGTTCCTCGGATTCCTCGACGGCAAGCGGCTTTCCCAGGCCTATGCCTGCCTGGACGTGTTCGTGCACACGGGCGCCGACGAGACGTACTGCCAGGCGGTGCAGGAGGCGATGGCCTCGGGCGTGCCCGTGGTCGCCCCGGCCTCCGGCGGCCCGCTCGACCTGGTCGAGCCGGAACGCACCGGGCTGCTGTTCGCCCCCGACTCGCGGGCCGAGCTGCGCGCCGCGGTCGCCCGGCTGGTCGGGGACGCAGATCTGCGCGCCCGCTGGGGCGTCCAGGCCCGCGCGGCGGTGGAGCATCGCACCTGGAACGCCGTCAACGACCAGCTGCTGACGCACTACCAGGACGTGTGCCGCGCCCGAGTGCAGCTCGGCGCTCCCACGGCGTTGCACGCGGTCCCGCTGCTCGACACTTCGGCCGGGCCGGGGGCGGCGGCAGCGTGAACGCACCTGCGGCCGGGCCTGTCGTCATCTCGATCCATGACATCGCCCCGGGCACGGCGGCCCAGTCGATGCGCTGGCTGTCCGACCTCGACGCACGTGGCATCCCCGCGACGCTGCTGCTCGTCCCGGGGCCGTGGCGCGGACGTCGGCTCGCCGAAGACCGGGAGCTGGTCGAGGCGATGCTCGACGCCCACGGCCGCGGCCATGAGCTGGCGCTGCACGGCCTGCACCATCAAGCCGTACGCGGTCAGGGCCCGATGTGGCGTCGCGGCGCGGCGCAGCTCCTCGCACGCGGCGCAGCCGAGTTCGCCACGCTGCCGCAGGAGCAGGCGACCGAGCGGCTGCGGGAGGGCTTGGACGAACTCGAGTCGGTCGGCATCCGGCCGCTGGGCTTCCATCCGCCGGGCTGGCTGATCTCGTCCGACGGAATTAGGGCTCTGCGAAATCTCGGATTTCGTTACTACAGCACGCATCTTGCCGTGCACGCGCTTGTACCCGACGACGTCACAGGGCTCGAATACGCGGCCGTTCGGATCGGTGCGTTCGCGCTCTCGCACCGTCCCGGCGGCTTCGGCGAGCAACTCGGTGTCAGACTCATGACAAGCTCCGCCCGCCGATACGCACGGGCCGGACGTGCGTTCCGGATCGCCCTGCACCCCGACGATCTGGCCCGGGCCGGCCTGCGCGAAGCGACGTTGCGCGCGATCGACGAAGCCCTGGAACTCGGCGCCCGCCCCACCACGTACGCGCAGCTGATCGCGCAGGCTCTGCACCCGGTCGGCTCGTGAGGATCGTCCAGCTCGCGAACTGCTACGGCGCCACGTCCGGCGGCCTGCGCACGGCGGTCGACACCCTCGGGGCCGGCTACGCCGCGGCCGGGCACGAGCGGATCCTCGTGGTCCCGGGACGGCAATGGCAGGTGTGGGAGCTTGGCTCCGGAACGACCATCACCGTGCCCGGAACGGCGGTCGGCGGCGGCTATCGCATGATCCTGCGAACCGGATCGGTCGAGCGCCTGCTGGAGCGGCTGAACCCGGACGTCATCGAGGTCTCCGACAAGTACACGCTCACGGCCGTCGCCGACTGGGCCGCCCGGCGGGGCGTCGGCACGGTGCTCTTCTCGCACGAACGCCTCGACGCGATCGTGCCCGCCCGGCTGCCGCGGACCGGCTCGACCCCGCCCGCCCGCGCTGCCATCCGCGCCTGGAACCAGCGTGTGGTCTCGCGTTTCGACACGGTCGTCGTCACCTCGGCATTCGCAGAAGGCGAATTCAAGGGCCTGGGCGTGCGCTCGATGCGCCGCGTGACGCTGGGCGTGGACCTCGACGTCTTCCGCCCCCGCGACCCGGCGCTAATGCGGCCGGAGCCCGGCTCGAGCGTGCGCCTCGCCTACGCCGGCCGGCTCTCACCGGAGAAGAACGCCGGGCTCGCCATCGCCACCGTCAGGACCCTGGCGAGCGCGGGCCACCCGGTCGTCCTCGACGTCTACGGCACCGGGCCGGCCCTGCCCGAACTCAGAAGGCTGGCGATCCACGCGCCGGTCCGTTTCCACGGCCACGTCGCCGATCGGGACGTGCTCGCCGACTGCCTCGCCGCCGCGGACGCGGTGCTCGCCCCGTGTCTGGTCGAGACCTTCGGGCTGACCGTGCTCGAGGCGCTGGCCTGCGGAACGCCGGTGGTGGCCGCCGCCGGCGGCGCGGCCGGAGAGCTGCTCGGCGAAGACTCCGGCGTGATCGCGCCGCCCACCGGCGTCGGCATGGCCGCCGGCGTCCTCGACCTGATCGCGCGCCCGGAAGCGCACCGGCGCGCCGCCGCCCGCGAGCAGGCCGAGCGGCACCCCTGGTCGCGGGCCGTCGCCGAGATGCTCGAGGTGCACACCGCCGTCGCGACCGGCCGCCGCCGCAGCAAGTCCTTGATCGCGGTGTGATCCGGCTCCGGGTCCGGCTCGCCCTCTTCCGCTCGCCAGACCCTTGACACCACGAGGCGAGGATCCTAGAGTCCCCGGCGTGTAAGTAAACCTTCCTTCCTATCTCTCAAGGAGGATCGCCGGTGAATCGATCCCGCACCGCCGGCGCGGTGCTGGCCACCGCGCTGCTCATGGCGGCCGGACCCGTCACGGCGCACGCGTCAGCCTCCGGCCCGTCGGCCCGGACGCTGCCGCAGCACATCTTCGCCCCCTACTTCGAGGGCTACTCCGGTGACGATCCGGCCGTCCTGTCAGCCGAATCGGGTGACAAATACCTGACACTCGCGTTCATCCAGACCCCGGCGCCCGGCTCCTGCACCATCGACTGGAACGGCGACCCGAGCACGCCCATCTCCTGGGCCACCTACGGTGCGTCCATCGCGAAGATGCGGGCGCGCGGCGGCGACGTCATCCCGTCCTTCGGCGGCTACGGCGCCGACTCCACCGGTGAGGAGATCGCCGACAGCTGCACCGACGTCGGCAAGATCGCCGCCGACTACGAGCAGGTGATCACCACCTACGGCGTCACCCGGCTCGACTTCGACGTCGAGGACTTCTCGCAGACCAACGCCGCCGGGATCGACCGGCGCAACAAGGCGATCGCACTGGTCGAGCAGTGGGCCGCGCGCCAGCACCGCACGGTGCAGTTCGTCTACACGATCGGCACGAACATGACCGGTCTGGACGAGCCCGACGGAACCGGCATCCTGCAGAACGCCGTGGCGAACCACGCGCGCATCGACATCATCAATATCATGACCTTCGACTACTACGATGACCAGCCGCACGAGATGGGCAAGGACACGGTCACCGCGGCCGACGCCGTCATCGCGCAACTGCGCTCGATCTACCCGCACAAGAGCGTCGAAGAGCTCTGGCACATGCTCGGCATCACCGAGATGGTCGGCATCGACGACTACGGCCCGCCCGAGGTACTCACCACGGCCGACGCCGCCTACGTGGAGCGGTGGGCCGCCCGCACGGGCATCGCGGAGCTCTCCTTCTGGGCGCTCGAGCGCGACAACGGCGGGTGCGTCGGCACGGCCGGCAGCGACGTCTGCTCCGGCATCGCCCAGTCCACCTGGCAGTTCAGCCACACGTTCGAGACCTTCATCCGGCACTGACACGCGCGGTCGGTTCAGCGCGGCGTCACTTCGGCGCCGCGCTGTCGCGTCGGGCCCGAACGAGCTCGACGACCAGCGGGATGAGCGAGAGTACGACGATGGCGGCGACGATCGGCAGCAGATAGTGGTCGATGTTAGGGATGCGCGAACCCAGCCCGTAGCCGGCCAGCGTCACGCCGAGCGACCAGACCAGGCCGCCGACCGTCTGCCACAGCAGGAACGTGCGCCCGGGCACCTCCAGCACACCGGCCACGGGGTTGAGCACCGTGCGCACCACCGGGATGAACCGGGCCAGCACGATCGCCTTCGCCTGCCCGTACTTGCCGAGGATCTGCTCGGCCCGCTCCACGCCCCGTTTCAGGTGCTTGTTGTCGGTCCGTTCGAGCAGTGAATGTCCGCCGCGCCGCCCGAGCCAGTACCCGCACTGCGCACCGAGCAGCGCCCCGAGCGCGGCGGCGGGCAGGACGCCGGCGAGATTCAGATGGACGCTCTGGCCCGGAGTGGTGGTGCACAGCAGTCCGGCGGTGAACAGCAGCGAGTCGCCGGGCAGAAAGAACCCGATGAGCAGCCCGGTCTCGGCGAAGAGCACCAGGAACACGCCGAAGGCGCCGAGCGCGGACAGCCACGAGTTCGGACTGAGCGGATTGAAGGCGAGCAGGTGCGAGGCGGCGGCGAGGGTCAAGAGCTGCTCCGAGGCTAGAGCCGGGCGCGCGGCATTTACAGGCTTGTAGAACTTCTACATTAGCGTAGATGATGGCGCGGGCGCCCGGGCCCTCAGCGCAGCTTGACGCGCGCGAACTCGAGAACGTCCTGCAAGTGGTCGGCCGCCTGCAGCGCGCAGAGCGCCGCGATCCCGAGCACGAACAGGCACAGCGCCGTCGCGGGCAGGCCGGCGCGCGGCGCCGGAGCGAGCAGCGCGGCGACGCGGCGGGGCACCGGACCCGCTCCGGCCAGCGTGTCCTGCTTGTGGCGCCCGCCCCAGCCGCGACCCTCCGGCAGGACGGCACCGAGCACGGCGCCGACGGACCGATGCGGGCGCGTCGCCTTGGCGGCCACCGCGGCTCGGGCAATGGCCTGCGCGACCAGCCGCCGATCGCCGACGGCCGCCGCGGCAGCCTCGTCCGCCCAGCGCTCGACCCCGTACTCCACCGCCGTCGCCAGCGGCCTGACCAGCGGGTTCGCTGCGGCGGCAAGCCGAGCGCCGGCCGTGAACCAATGGTGGCGCGAGGCCAGGTGCGCGCGTTCATGCGCGAGCAGCGCACTGCGCCCGCCCTCGTCGAGGACATCGAGCATGCCGGTGGACACCACGATGCGGCCCGGACGCCCCGGCACGGTGTAGGCGTCGGCGGCGACATCGCCCGTGACCACGAGCTCGCCGACCCCCGGCAGCTCCCGGGCGTGACGCCGGGCATCGCCCAACGCACGCGCCCGCCGCAGCGCGAACGCACCTGTCGCGAACACGGCCGCGCCGAACAGCACCCCGGCCGGAGCCGCCGTCCACGGGCTCGGGAACTGCCCGGCCGCGATGACGTCGAGCGAGAGGTGGCCGAAACGGGCGAACGCCGGAATCCGCACGAGCTCCGCGAGCACGATCAGCCCGAGCGCCCCGCAGCTCGTCCCGGCCAGCAGCAGCGCGGCGGCCGTCAGCAGCCACGTCGCCCGCCGAGGCTCGACCCGGCGCGCGACTGTCCGGGCCATCGGCGCCGAGAGGAGCGGGAAGAGCAGAGTCAGCAGGATCAGGACTTGCACGGTTGCCGCCTACTTCGCTCCGGTGCCGTCCGCGCTGTCCGCGCCATCTGCGCGTCCGCCGAGCAGCTCGCGCAGCAGGCGCTCGTCGCGCTCGGACAGGTCCTCGACGAAGCGGGAGAGCACGGCCTCCCGGTCGGGCGCGCGGTCGAGCAGCTGGCTCAGCCGCCGGGCGGCGAGCCCCGCCTCATCGGCCACCGGCGCGTAGCGGAACGCCCGCCCGTCGCGCTCCCGGCTCAGCGCGCCCTTGTCGTGCAGCCTGGTGAGGATCGTGACCACCGTGCTGTACGACAGCTCCGCGGCCGCGGCGTCACCGCCGCCGGCCCGCGCCAGCTGCTCGCGCACCTCGCCCGGGCTCAGCGGCTCCTTCGCCTGCCACAGCACACCGAGGACGGCCGACTCCAGGGAGCCCGCAGCGCGGCGCGAGACCGCCGGTGACTCGACCGCTTCAGCCGATTCAGCGGCCTGATGTCCGCCGGAGTCGCTTCCGACCGGCTTGCGTTCTGCTCGCACGCGCCCTCCCTTCCTCAGCTCTTCCGGCCGCGGCATCTCGGCCGGCGGCCCGTTTCCCCAGTCTGCCACAGCAGGTCAAACCACCCCGGCGCGCTGCACCCCGGACACCGTCCGTGCTCGTCCCGGTGCGTTCCGTCGATGCAGCATCCTTATCCATGCGTTTCCGGCACACTCGAGCCATGACGAATCCTGCCTACCGCCACATCATCATGATCGTCGACCGGTCCGGCTCGATGCACTCCTGCCGGGCAGCGACCGAGGAGGGGATCAACGGCCTCTTCACCGGCCAGGCCGGTGAAGAAGGCTGGGGCACCGCCTCGCTCTACCAGTTCGACACCGAGCACGACGTGGTCTTCGAGCACCTCGCTCTGACCGACGTGCCCGCCTACAGCCTGGTGCCACGCGGCGGCACCGCGCTGTTGGACGCTGTCGGCTACGCGTTCCAGCGCGAGGGCGCCTGGCTCGCCCAGCTCCCCGAGAACGAGCGCCCCGGCATCGTCGAGGCCGTCATCGCGACCGACGGCTTCGAGAACTCCTCCCGCGAGTTCAAGCGCGGCCAGATCGAGGCGATGATCCGCGAGCAGCAGGAGGTCTACAACTGGAAGATCCTGTTCCTCGGCGCCAACATGGACGCGACCAAGGTGGCCACCGCCTACGGCATCCCGGCCGCGCATGCCATGACCTTCGTGCCCACGGCCAGGGGCGTGGCCGGCACGTACAGCTCCGTCGCCAAGGCCATGGCCCGCGGCCGTCGCGGCGAAGGCTACGGATTCACCGAGCAGGAGCGGGTCGAAGCGGCGAGCGAGGACTGAAGGCCGCCGGCGGGCGTCGCCTGCCGCAGTTCTTCGCTGTGGGCTGTGGGCTGTGGGCCGGGACTGCGGCGCGGCAGGTGGTGGCCCGGCCGCGGCTGCGGCCCGGCTGCTCAGCGTTCCGCGGTCCAATGCCGGCGCCCGACCGTGAGCAAGCGCAGCTGTATCAGGGCTTCGGCCACGATGCTCTCCTCCGCGGCCGGGTCGCCCGGCCCGGCCTCGACCATCGCCGCGGCGGTGAGCATGAGAACATTGACATAGAGCCGGGCGAGCACGGCCAGCTCCGGCGAACTCCACCCCGTGGACTCCGGCTGCGCCGCCAGATCGGCCAGCAGCTCGGCGACGAAGGAGTCCAGCTCCGCCGCGATCGCCGACCGCACCGAGGCCACTCCGCCGTACCGCTCCCGGGCCAGAAAGCGGAAGTGCGCCCGGTGCGCCCGCACGTGCGCCGCGACCAGTTCGACCGAGCGCTGGATGACGTCCTCGGTGTCGGCGCCCGGAGTGCGGATGTCCCGGATCAGCGCGTGCAGACTGCCGAAGGACTCCTGCACCAGCGCCACCCCCAGCTCGCCCAGGTCGGTGAAGTGCCGGTAGAACGCGGCCGGCGCGATCCCCGCCTCCCGGGTGACCTCCCGCAGCCCCAGGCTGGTCAGGCTCTGCTGCTCGAGCAGCCGCAGCGCGCCGTCCAGCAGCGCCTGACGCGTCGCCAGCTTCCTTGCCCGGCGCGGCGGCAGCTCGTCTACGGTCATGTGGCCGACCTCACTCGGTGAACGACTGTTTGCTGTCCCAGGCGAGGGTACTCTTGATTTCAGTGAACAGTTGTTAGCCCAACCTGGGAAGGGGGAGTGGCCCATGCTGTTCCTGATGCTGGCCGCCGTCCTGTTCGCCCTGCTCGTCGGCGCGCTCGCCTTCGTCACCGGCCCGGTCGGCCTCGCCATGGCCGCCGCGATCGCACTCTGGCTGCTGCTCTACGCCGCTCGTGCGCTCCTGCGCGCCCGCTCCGGTGGACGGTCGGCGAACGGCTCGGCGGCTGATTCCGCCGCTTCAGTCAGGGAGACCACCCGGCGACACTCCGAGGCGGTGCACCGTGTCTGAGACCCGCCTCGCACCGATCGCGTTCATCAGCGGTCTGGTCGGCCTTCTGGTGGCCAACCTCGTCCTCGGCCCGCTCGCCATCATCCTCGGTGCCGCCGCGCTGCGCCGCGACCGCACCCGGCGCGCCCGCGCCGCGCTCGCGCTGCTCCTCGGCGTCGCCGACCTGGCCGTGTTCGCCTACCTCGCGCTCCGCGCGGGCAGCGGCGGCTCGCTCAACTGGAGATTCCTCGGCTAGCAGCCACATCCCGCGGCTGCTCGGCTGCCCGGCTGTCGGCGATGGCAGCATACTGAGCAATAGTCAGTGTGCTGCCATTCCGGTCGTTCTCTCAAAATCGATCGCCTCTAGCCGCCAACTCCCGCAGCGAAGCCGGCGGCCGGAAGCGCTCGCCATAGGTGTCGGCCAGGAAATCCGCCCGCTCCACGAAAGCCGCCGGCCCGACCGAGTTGACGAACTGCAGCGTCCCGCCAGTCCAAGGCGCAAATCCGATCCCGAAGATCGAACCCAGATTCGCGTCGGCGACAGCCCGCAGGACACCCTCGTCCATGACCCGTACGGTCTCCAGCGCCTGGATGTAGAGCAGCCGATCCCGCACCTCCTGCTCGGCCGCGTCGTGCTTCGCGCCGACCGATCCGTGCACGCTCGTGTTCTCGCTGTCCCGCCCCCACTTCTCCGCGAGCCCGCGCCACAGCCGCTTCCCGCCGTCAGATGAGTAGTCGTAGAACCCTGCTCCCGCGGTTTTACCCGTGCGTCCAAGCGCGACCATCACTTCGAGCACGCCGTAAGCCGGGTGACCATCAGTAAGCTGCGACGCCTCGCCGTCCCGCAGCGCCTGTTCCCGCACCTTCAACGGCAGCGTCAACGTCACCTCGTCGCACACCTCCAGAGGCCCCAGCGCCATCCCCGCCTTGCGCGCCACGTTCTCCACCAGCGCTGCGGGCAGCCCCTCGGCCAGCATCGCAATGCCCTCAGTCAGGTACGTCCCGAAGACCCGCGAGGTGAAGAAGCCGCGGCTGTCGTTCACCACGATCGGAGTCTTCTTGATCTGCAAGACGAAGTCGAACGCGCGCGCAAGCGTCTCGTCCGACGTCTCGGTGCCACGGATGATCTCCACCAACCGCATGCGATGCACCGGCGAGAAGAAGTGCAGCCCGATGAACCGATCCGGCGCGGCCACAGCCTCGGCGAGGCCGCTGATCGGCAGCGTCGAGGTGTTCGAAGCCAGGACCGCCGGCGCGACTGTCGCCGCGGCAGCGAGCACTGCGTTCTTCACGGATCTGTCCTCGAATACGGCTTCGATGACCAGATCGCACGTCGCCAGCGCGCCATACGAGTCGACCGGCGTGATGCGGCCGAGCAGAGCGTCGCGCGCCGCCGCGTCGAGCCGGCCCTTGGCCACGTCGCGTTCGACGCGCTCGGCGATGGAAGCCTTGCCGCGAGCGGCCGCGTCCAGATCGACGTCCTTGAGTACGACGTCGATCCCCGCCAGCGCACTCACGTGCGCGATGCCGGCACCCATCATCCCCGCGCCCAGCACACCCACCCGCCGAACAGGCACACGCGCAAACCCCTGCGGCCGCGACCCGCCCGCGTTGATCTCGTTGAGCTGAAACCAGAAAGCCGAGATCATGTTCTTGGAGACCTGGCCCAAGACGAGCTCGGTCAGGTAGCGCCCCTCAACCGCCAGCGCGGTGTCGAAGTCCAGCAGCGCCCCCTCGACCGCGCACGCCATCGCCGCGTCCACGGCCGGATAACACCCGTGCGTGCGCTGATAAGAAACCGCAGGCGCCGCGCTGAGCAGGCCATAGCTCGAAGGATCGAGCGGCTGAAGATCCGGTACCCGGTGACCCGGCCGATCCCACGGCTGCACAGCCGAAGGATGGGCGAGCACCCAAGCGTGCGCGCGCTCCACGGCGTCCGCCGGCGACGAAGCGAGCTCGTCGACCCACCCCGCCGCCAACGCGGCCGCAGGCCGAAGCTGCCGCCCCTCGGTGATCAGCCCCAGCGCCGCCTGAACCCCCATCATCCGCACCGACCGCGTCACCCCGCCCCCGCCCGGAAGCAGCCCCAGCGTGGTCTCCGGCAGCCCGATCCGCACCGAAGGATCGTCCCAACAGACGCGATGGTGACAAGCCAGCGCAAGCTCGAGCCCGCCCCCCAGCGCGCTCCCGTTCACCGCCGCCGCAACCGGCACGCCCAGCCGCTCCAGCCGCCGCATCTGGTCCTTGACATCGGTGGCCACCGAGACGAACTCGTCGAGCAGAGCGGGCGTCACGCGAATGAGCTCATTGAGATCCGCCCCGGCGAAGAAGCTCTTCTTCGCGGACGTGATGACGATCCCTGAGAGGGAGCCGTCAGCCCGAGAAGCCTCGAGCCGCGCAACGATCGCGCCCATCGCGGCCCGATAAGTCGCATTCATGACGTTCGCCGAGCCCGGCAGATCGAGCGTCAGCGTGACGACCCCGTCGTCATCCTCGCGCCACCGGATGTATTCGGGGCCTGAGGAACCGCCGCCCGCAGCCGCATCGCGCCCGCCACCCTGCCCGTCAGCCACCTGGCTCATACCTCGCTCACTCCGTCATCGTCCGTCGATCTGTCGGTCCGTCCCGGCTCCGGCTGCCCCCGCCCTACGCGCCGTCCTCCGCGTCCACCCTCTCCGTCTCCGGCTCCGTGTCCGACTCTGTCTCCGTTTCCACCTCCGCGCCGCACCCTTGCGCCCCTTCCGCCTCGCCTACACACGTTCAACCACCGTGGCGACCGCCATCCCCGCGCCCACGCAGAGCGTCACCACTCCTCGCCTCAGGCCGCGTATCTCGAGGTCATCGATCAACGTGCCGAGGAGCATGCACCCCGTTGCGCCGAGCGGATGCCCCAGAGCGATGGCGCCCCCCGACACGTTCACCCGTTCGGTCGACACCCCCAACTCCCGCTGGAATCGCAGCACCACAGACGCGAAGGCCTCGTTCACCTCGAACAAGTCGATGTCGTCAAGGCTCAGGCCCGCCCGATCCAGCGCCTTGCGCGTCGCGGGCGCGGGGCCGCCGAGCATGAGCGTCGGCTCGACCCCGATCGTCGCGGTGGAGAGCACGCGCGCCCGCGGCGTCAGCCCCTGGGCCCGCCCCGCCCGCTCGTTGCCGACCAGCACCGCCGCCGCGCCATCCACGATCTGGGACGAGTTGCCCGCTGTGTGGACGTGCGCGATCCGCTCGACGTGCGGATACCGGTCGATCGCGACGGCGTCGAAGCCGAGATCACCGTAGAACTCGAACGCCGGCTTGAGCGCCGCGAGCCCGTCGACCGTGGTCTGCGGCCGAACCGCCTCGTCGTGGTCCAGAAGTAACTGCCCGTTCTGGTCTGTCACGGCAACGAGAGACCGGCCGAACCGTCCCTGCTTCTGTGCCTCCGCCGCGCGAGCGTGGGAAGCGGCGGCCAGCGCGTCGAGCTCCGCGCGGGTAAACCCATCGAGCGTCGCGAGCAGGTCCGCGCTGACGCCCTGCGGTACGAACCCCAACTTGCGGTTGGTCGCCGGATCGGTGATCCACGCGCCCCCGTCCGACCCCATCGGCACCCGAGACATCGACTCGACGCCGCCCGCAACCACCAGGTCCTCGAACCCTGAAGCGACCTTCGCCGCGGCGAGATTCACCGCCTCCAGCCCCGACCCGCAGAACCGGTTGACCTGAAGCCCGCTCACCCGGTCCGCCCAGTCGGCGACGAGCACCGAAGAGCGGGCCAAGTCCGCCCCCTGTTCGCCGACAGCCGAGACGACCCCGAAGACGACGTCGTCCACCGCCGAAGTGTCGAGCCGATTCCGCGCAGCCAGCGCCCGCAATACAGTCGCGCCCAGCTCGACCGGCTTCACCCCGTGCAGCGAGCCGTTCTTCCCTTTGCCGCGTGGCGTACGCACCGCGTCGAAGATGAGCGCGGAAGTGGACGTGAGGGTGGTCATGGCGGCACGCTAGCCCCGCCGCACCCAGCCGCCCATGACCCCCGCGCTCGTTACAGTTGACCGATCGGATTGCCCGAGTGAGTCAGGCAGTTCACGTAGACTGTTTTATCCACCCTGCCGAGAGGGGCGCGTCGTGCCAAAGACCAACGCCGAGAAGCTTGGAATCCGCCCGGCCTCCACGCTGGAGGTCGTGAACGCGCCCGACGGCCCCTCGCCCATCGGCGACCTGCCCGCCGACGTCGTCGTCACCGCCGCAGCCACTGCCGGAACCGCAATCGGAGCCGCAGCCGACGGCACCGCCGCCGTTGAAGCCTCAGCCACCGCGACTGCCGACGTCATCGTCTTATTCGCTGCCGACAGCGCGCAGCTTCGGAGGACCGCACCGGCGGTGCTGAGCCGGGCTGCTCAGGGCACGAAGGTGTGGATCGCCTACCGCAAGGGTGGCGCGAGCGACCTAGTCCGCGACTCGCTCATGCCGGCCTTCACCGATCTCGGCTGGCACGGCGTCAGCTTGATCTCGCTCGACGGCACCTGGTCCGCAGCACGCTTCCGCCGCATCGAGGACATCGGACGCTGACCAGCCGGTGCGTCACGTCCCCCATCCGGCGAGAGTCTCCGGCTCGGCTCGGCTCGGCCCGGCCCGTCTCGGCTCGGCTCGGCTAGCCGCCACCTGGCTGGTATGCGCGGGGCGTCGAGCCCGTCCACCGCTTGAACGCGCGGTGGAAGGCGCTGGGCTCGGAGAAGCCCAACTGCGCGGAGATCTGCTCGATCGGCGTCCGTCCGTCGGCGAGGGCGGCGATAGCGTGGTCACGGCGCATCTGGTCCCGCAACTGCTGGAATCCCGTGCCCTCGGCCGCCAGGTGGCGTCGCAACGTCTGCGGGCTGACGGAGAGACGCTCGGCGACCTCGCCCTCGGTAAGCATGCAGCCGCCCGGCAGCGATTGGCCGAGCAGCCTGCGCACACGCGTCGCGCTGGTGCTTCCGTAGTCGATCCGCGCCAGCACATCCTCCGGAGCGCGGCGGAGGAACGCGGCGATGCCCGCCTCGTCCTGGAGCACAGGCTCGTCGAGCAGCGCACGGTCGAACACGGCTGCGGTGACGGGCGCATCGAACCGGCACGGCACGCCGAAGAGTAGGTCGTACTCAAGCGCGTGGGACGGCGCGGGGTAAGCGAGTTCGACGCGCAACAGCGGTATCCGACGCCGAATCAGCCAGCCCGAGAACCGATGGGCGACAACCAGCAGCGTTTCGGCGCGGAAGCGATCCGGATCCTCGTCCGGCGTCAGGTCGAACTCGATCCGCGCTTCGCCGACGTGCCCCTTCTGGCTGCTGGCCGCGCCGTCGTTGCTTGCGACCGCATTCGGCGTGGTGGGCTCGCCGTCGACGTTCCCGCGAGTGAGGACCGGGCCGCCGGCAGCGACCTCGACTTCGACCAGGCGGAAACGTGGACCCGAGGGGAACAGCGCGTAGAACTCGGCGGCCCGGCGCAATGCCATCCGCAAGTCGCGGCTGCAATGTACCGTGGCGTGGCACATCATCGCGAAGGTGCCGATGCGACACGACCCGGGCCCAGAGCCGATGAACTCGTCGTCCAGCGCGAGCCATAGCTCTTTGATCAGCTGAGCGAAGCGGTCAGTCGATACCCGCGCCTGCTCCACTTGGAGCAGCGGGGCCGATATCCCCGCTCGATCCAGCAGCATCTCCACATCGAGCCCCGACCGCTCAGCGCCGCGGAGCGCCGCGCGGACGTGGTGCATCGCCACGGTACGTGTCAGCATCCGGGCCTCGAGCGCGATCCGACTCGCGCCGATGCTCGGCTCACGGGCACGGCGCCGGCCGACGTGCGACGCGCGCCGAATGGTCAACGCACATGAGCGTTTCGGTCATAAGAGCCGATGATATGCCGCGCCTACGCTTCGCTGTATGACGCCGCACAGGACGGGCCCGCTCGTCGGCCTTCGTGTCATTGAACTCGCCAGCCTCGCCCCTGCTCCGTTCGCTTGCACGGTGATGGCGGACCTCGGCGCCGACGTTCTGCGCATCGATCGGCCCGATATCGTTCCAGCGCGGCTCAAAGCAGACTCGGTTGGTGTCCCCGCCCCCGCCCCCCTCCCCACCCCCACCTCCCCGCCGGTTTTCGCGTCGGACGCGGCGGAGAACCGCGTCGCCCCGCCGCATATCGGCAGCGCTCCACCCGCCGCGCCGGCGCGGAAGATCGGCGCAGTTCCGCCTGATGCGCCGCTGTCGGAGACCGGCGGCGTTCCGCCTGATGCGCCGCTGTCGGAGACCGGCGGCGTTCCGCCTGGTACGCCGCTGTCGGAGACCGGCGGCGTTCCGCCTGGTACGCCGCTGTCGGAGACCGGCGGCGTTCCGCCCGGTGTGCCGCCGCCGGATCCGCTCGGCCGCGGTCGCCAGAGCGTCGCGATCGATCTGCGCCATCCGCGAGGAGTCGAGACCCTGTTGCGTCTCATCGAGCATGCTGACGTGCTCGTCGAGGGCTTCCGCCCGGGCGTCTGCGAGCGGCTGGGGATCGGCCCAGAGGAATGTGCGGCGCGTAACCCGCGTCTGATCTACGCCAGGCTGACCGGTTACGGACAGGACGGTCCGCTGTCCGCCCGGGCCGGTCACGACATCAACTACCTCTCGCTCGCCGGTGCCCTCGAGCCGCTCGGCCCGTCTGACGGCCCTCCGCTACCGCCGTTGAACTACGTCGCGGACTTCGGCGGCGGCGGCATGTTGCTCGTCGTCGGTGTCCTTGCCGCGGTGTTCGAACGAGAACAATCGGGGCGCGGCCAGGTCGTCGATGCTTCGATGGTCGAGGGATCGGCCTTGATCACCGCCCTCCTGCATGGCCTGCGAGCCAGCGGCCTCTGGGAGACGCAGCGGGGGACGAATCTGTTCGATGGATCAGCTCCTTTCTATGCGACGTACGAGTGTGCGGACGGTCGCTTCGTGGCCGTCGGTGCGCTGGAGCCGCAGTTCTGGGCGCAGTTGCTCTCGGGACTCGGGCTGGCCGACTCGACCGACCTTCCGGCTCAGCATGAGCGCGCCCGATGGCCAGAACTTAGAGCTCGGATCGCCGAGGTCTTCCGTACCCGCACCCGGGACGAGTGGGCGGACTCGTTCGCCGATACCGACGCGTGCGTGTCTCCGGTGCTGAGCCCGTTCGAGGCGCACAGCCATGCGCACAACGTTGCCCGCGGAACGTTCACGGAGGTGGCCGGCCTCGTGCAGCCTGCGCCGGCGCCACGCTTCTCCCGAACGCCCGGAGCAGTCGCCTCGCCCGCACCGCACCCTGGCGAGCATGCCGCGGCGCTCGCGCAGTGGGGGATCCCGGAGGAGGAGATTCGCGCACTGCAGGCGGAGGGCGTGGTGGCAACGTGATGGGCGAGCGCGGAGCGGTCGGATCCGCATGGCTTGAAGGCGGTGCGCTGCTCGACTGAGTTGATAGTTGAGTGGGCGGCGTCGCCATACGGGAGAACGCGCGACGGGCGGAGCGCATGAGGTTGCGGCAGAGGGCGGCGAGTTGGATGCAGAGGCACACGCCCGCTTGTCTGAGCTGCGAACGCGAGGTGGTCAGCTTGAACAGAACTGGCTGAGGCGCGGCCCAGAACAGGGGCCAGAGCGTAGTGCTGATCTTCATTCACAGCATCCGAGGCCGTCCGAGATGAGCGGCAGCGCAGCCGCGAAGTGCACGCCGGGCTCGGGCGGGACCGGCCCGCCGTCGGGGCCGGTGCACACGAGCGCGAACAGTTGGCCCTCGCTCAGCGGCTTCGGAGTGAAGCCGCCGAGCTTCCATCCCCGCAACGTCGACTCCTCGCGCCTCGCTTCCGGTGTGCCAGGCGACGGGCGCGGCGTGCGCCTCCGCGGGAAGAACGACGGGTGCAACCGAGAGCGGAGAAGCAGGTGGCCGGGGCGCTCCGCCAGGCTCGCGATCGACAGGAAGATCACCACGAGCTGTTCGCCGCCGTCATCGGGGAATGCCATGATGTGGCCGCACTTGGTGTACGGCAGCGTGTAGTCGAGACGGGCGCCGACGAGTTCCACGACGACGTTCAGCTCGTGCTGACCGTCTCCGGCCTGCTCGACCAGCGCCATGAAGGCGTGCGCGCCCTGCGACATCGCCCGGCGCACGGCTTCGTCCGGATCTCGGTGCAGCGACGCGGCGTCGGCGAGCGCGGGCATCGCAATCATCTGCAACGCCTCGGCCCGGACGTGTGCGCGCAGCCGCGCCAGTACCACCTCGATCGGCTCGCCCTGCCAGGGCTCGGACAACGGACCTAGTTCCGCGACGTACTGCTCGTACTCCCGCAACGCTCGCGGGCTGTCGCGGGGCAGTCCGGCCGCGTCCGCTCGGCTCTCGAACTGGTCCGGCATGAGCTGGCCGACGATGACGTGACGGCCGGTGCGCGCGACCGCCTTGATCCGCCGCTCCACATCGGCGAGGTAGGCCGCGTAGTCCGGGAAATCAAACAGGTGATTGATCTCGGCCATCGCCCGCCACTCCGGCTCCTCGGCCAGCAGTGCGATCCCGACCACCTGGTCGGAGCGCAGCACGGGCCACGCCCGCCGCCCCGCCGCGCGCCGCGCACCGGCGACGCCGCTGCGGCCGACCTTGTCCTGCTTCCTGTTGGTCGCCTTGCCATTCCTACGACTCATGATCCCCACCCTTGGCCTGAACCCCCGCTTGGTCAGCGACCTGCTGTCAAGCGCTTACAGATCAAGCGTGCGGCTTGATCGGGGACTGTGGAGGATCAGCGGGGCACATTCATCCGGTCGGCAGGGTGGGCATATAGGCGTACTGGAGCGTGGACTGTAGCTCGGATGGGCGAGTAAAGGCTCTGCGGGCGAGCGAATAGGGCGGGGATTGGGTGCGAGCGCGCCGGATCGACGAAGGAAGATCGATGAAGGGTGGGCGGAGATGGGCGGAGATGGGCAGAGTGATGGGCGAATGGAGGCAAGCAGGGAGGCAAGAAGGGAGGCAAGCAGAGGGCGGAGATGGAGGTGAAGCGACGGTGCGGGTAGGCGCATCACTTATGTGGATGGCGAGCCAGGGCGTGGTGGGGCGGGGCATGGCCGGGCAGCGAAGGGCGCGGTAGGACAGGGCAGTCAGCGGAGGGCGGCGCAGAAGCAGCTCGATCAGACTCGGGTGAGAGGAACCGAGCGGAGGTGGGAAGTGGGGCAAGCTGAGATGCCGGGACGCGGCGAGGCGACTTGCCTTGCCCGCACGGGCGTTTGGTCGGGTCCGTCCTTGCGAGGGGCCGTATACGCCGCTCTGCTTGGGGATCGGGTCCGTGGCGCAGGCTCGCCGGCTGCTTCGGTGGCCTGGGTGACGTGCAGGTGCGGGCAAGGGGTTGAGTCGTGGGGTCAACAGGTTGCATCGCGGCGTTGGGTCGCAGCGTCGCGTTGCGTTGTGTGACAGGGTCACGGGGTTGCGGGCTGACCGGGCTCAGCAGGGTGCGTGCCGGGGCGCCGCGGGCGCGGGAGTGGGTGGGTACTCCGGGCCCACGGCGCGGCCGGCCGGGGCGCGCCGCGCGCGGCTAGTCGGTGTTCGGCCAGGTGATGCCGGGCATCGGGAGGGTGGCGGTGTTCTCGTACTGGTTGGGGGCGGGCTCTGCGGAGCTGGCGGCCGCGGCGCCTTCGCCGCCGAAGATGAGGGCGAGGATTCCGGCGATGAAGCCGAGGATGAAGCCTAGGGCCAGGCCCATGGGGACGCTGAGCTGGAAGGCTTGCGCCGCTTGGCCTTTGACGCCGGCGTAGGCGAGGGGGGTGCAGACGGCTGCGGCTATGCCGCCCGCCGTGGTGACCGCGCCCCAGGTCGCGAGGCCGACGGCGAGGCGACCGCCGCCGCGGGCGGTGAGGGCTACCAGGAACACCGAGCCGGCTACCAGGATCACATTGAACACCAGCGGGGCCAGCCAGTGGTCTGTGCTGTCCGCGCCGCTGGGGGCGCTGAAGCGCCAGCCGGTCAGCTGCAGCGGGCTGAAGAGCACGCTCACCCAGCCGCTCCAGCCGTCGCTGTTCGCGCGCGCGGTGCGCCAGCCGGCCAGCGCCTGGTTGCCCAGGGCCGCGGTGGCCAGGAGCGTGACCACCGCCGCGCTGCTCGCCGCGCCGACGCGGACGCGGACCACCGGAAATGTCGCCATGATCGACCGTTCCTTCCTTCTGCTCGTGCTCGAAATCCGCTACGTCCGGGGAGGCCGGCTCGAGTGATCCCGGTCGGGGCGTCGCGGGGCTCTCGGGCCGCTCGCGCCTCCGCCGCGCGGCCCGCTCTCCCCGTCCGTCCCGTCTCGTCGCCACCCGCCGTCGAATCCCGTCTCGGGCCCGTGCCCTGTTCTCAAGATCGCAGAACCCTGCTGCTAGCTTTAATCCTGGTGCGCGCCGTCCCGGTGCGCCGAACGGCAGAGGGGAAGCCGTCAGTGGCCGAGATATCGGAGACCCAGACTTCAGACACGCCCGGCGTCATGCCCGCACCCGTGGACGCTCAGGAACCGGATCCCCGACGCTGGTGGAGCCTGGTCCTGATCGGACTCAGCCAGCTGATGATCGTGCTCGACATCACCGTGGTCACCATCGCGCTGCCCTCCGCCCAGCGCGACCTGCACATCGCGCCGGCGGACAAGCAGTGGGTGATGACGGCCTACACCCTCGCGTTCGGCGGCCTGCTGCTGCTCGGCGGGAAGATCGTCGACTTCGTGGGGCGCAAGAACACGCTGGTGATCGGGCTCATCGGCTTCGCCGCGGCCTCGGCGCTGGGCGGGGCGGCGGTCAGCGGCGGGATGCTCTTCGGGGCCCGGGCGGTGCAGGGCGTCTTCGGCGCGATCCTGGCTCCGGCCGCGCTCTCCCTGCTCACCACGACCTTCACCGACCCGGACGAGCGGGCCAAGGCCTTCGGCGTCTTCGGCGCCATCGCGGGCGCCGGCAGCGCGATCGGGCTCATCCTCGGCGGCGTCATCACCAACTACCTGACCTGGCGTTGGACCATGTACGTCAACGTCATCATCGCGGTCGTCGCCGTCGTCGGCTCGATCCTGCTCGTCGTCGACCGGGCGCCGCGCCGCCGGGTGGAGATCGACTACGCCGGCACGGTGCTCGGCTGCGGCGGCCTGCTGGCGCTGGTCTACGGCTTCACCAAGGCCGCGAGCGACGGGTGGTCCGACAGCACGACGCTGATCCTGTTCGCGATCGCCGTCGTCGCCCTGGTCGGCTTCGGCATCGTGCGGGGCCGGGCCCGCACGCCGCTGCTCCCGCCGCGGATCGTGGTCGAGCGCAACCGGGGCGGCAGCTTCGCGCTCATGGCGCTGGCCGCGCTCTCGATGTTCGGGGTCTTCCTCTTCCTGACCTACTACCTGCAGGGCGTGAAGGGCTACTCCGCGCTGCGCACCGGATTCGCCTTCCTGCCGATGAGCGTGACGCTGATCTTCACCTCCGTCGGCATCGCGGCGCGGCTGCTGACCCGGCTCGCGCCGAGGCTGCTGCTGGTCCCGGGCATGCTGCTGGCCGCGGGCGGCATGGTCTGGATGACGCAGATCTCTGTCGGCGGGTCGTACGCCACCGAGGTGCTGCCCGCCGAGATCCTGCTCGGCCTCGGGTTCGGGCTCACCTTCATGCCGGTCTTCGCGGTCGCCACGTCCGGTGTCGCGCCGCAGGACGCCGGTGTCACCTCGGCCACACTCAACACGGCGCAGCAGGTGGGCGGTTCGATCGGCACGGCGCTGCTGAACACGATCGCGGTCTCGGCGACCACCACGTACGTCGCCTCGCACCACCTGCCGCCGGCCGCGGCCGCGGTCAACCTGACGGCGCAGGTGCACGGCTACACGATGGCCACCTGGGCGGCGGCCGGCTTCCTGGTGCTCGCGGGCATCGTCGGCGGGCTGCTGATCAACGCCGGGCCGATGTCGCAGGAGACGATCCAGGCGAGCATGGGCGGCGGGGCCTGACCGGGAGCGCGCACCGCACGGGCTAAGCTGGGCCGGGTCCGCCGCGAGGCGGGCCCGGCCCATGTCCGGTATCAGAGCCGTTCCGCCTTCGAGGAGCCCCCGCATGTCCCAGGTCCGCGCCGTCGCCGCCGCCCATGTCCACGCCCCGGCCGGGCAGGTGGCCGCCGCGCTCGCGGATTACGCGACAGTGCGGCCGAAGATCCTGCCGTCGCAGTACTCGGACTACGCCCTGCGCAACGGCGGCAACGGCGCCGGCACCGTGGTCGCGTGGAAGCTGGCGGCCACCGAGAAGCGGGTGCGCGACTGCCTGATCACGGTCACCGCGCCGGACGACGGGGTGCTGGTGGAGACCGACGCGAACTCCTCGATGGTCACCACGTACACGGTCACCGGCTCCGAGGACGGACACGCCGGGGTCGTGATCGAGACGGTGTGGAACGGGGCCGGCGGCATCGGCGGGTTCTTCGAGCGCACCTTCGCGCCCAAGGCGCTGGTGAAGATCTACGACGAGCTGCTGGCGAACCTCGCCGCGCACTGCGAGACGGACTGACCCGGACTCGGGCCCGGTATCCTGGGCGGTCATGACCGCCGCCACGCCCACGCCTCCGCCTTCCGCCGACTCGGCGGTGCCCACCCGGCCGTGCCTGCACTGCGGTCGGCCGGTGCCGCAGCGGATCGGGGCGGGGCGCCCGTTCCAGTACTGCCGGGACAACGACGACGCCTGTCTCAAGGCGGCGCGCAACTCCCGTTCGCGTGAGCGCAACGCGCCGGGTCTGCCGGGCCAGCTCGCTCAGGCCTGGGAACTGGTGGACCGGCTGGAGCAGTCGGCGGCGCTGCTCGC
This sequence comes from Actinospica robiniae DSM 44927, assembly GCF_000504285.1. Taxonomy (NCBI): domain Bacteria; kingdom Bacillati; phylum Actinomycetota; class Actinomycetes; order Catenulisporales; family Actinospicaceae; genus Actinospica; species Actinospica robiniae. The sequence goes on from NZ_KI632511.1 coordinate 9,092,139, forward strand.
GGGTTCCCTCAACGGCGAGCTCTCGGCGGCCGGGGTGGAGTCGAAGATCGCTGCCGTACGCGCGGAAGCGGCCGCGCACTCGGCCGCGTCCGCAGCGGAGGCCCGGGACGCGCAGGCCGCCGCCGAAGCCGCCCGTGCCGAGACGCAGACCTCTGTCGCACACGCCGAGCAGGAGCGGGCGCGGCGTGAGGAGGCAGAGCAGGAGGCTCGCGAGGCGCAGGCGGTTGCGGCTCAGGCCCTTGACGACGCGGCTCAGGCGGCGGCACGCGAGGCAGCAGCCGTACAGGCGAGGACTGAGGCGCAGCAGGAGGCTCGCGAGCGGTCAGCCGAGGCGCGCCAGGCAACGCAGGCCGCGCGCGACGCCGACGCGGCCAGGGACGCGGCTCTTGCCCGCGCGCTCGCCGCTCAGGGCGACGCGGAGCAGGCTCGGGATCAGACGGTTCGCGAGGCAGCAGCGCGGGAACGTGCCGAGGCCGCGGCACATCAGGCCGCTGCGGAACGCTCCGAGGCGCTGGTGGCGGCAGAGCGCACGCGGGCGGCGGCGGAGGCGCAGCGCGAACGTGCCGAGGCCGAGACAGGTCGGGCTCAGGCGGCGAACGAGCGTGCCGACGCCTTGGCCCGCGACCTTGAGGCGGCCCGCCAGGCGACCACCGAGGCACACGCCGACGCCCGGCACGCGGTTCAGGCGCGGGAGAACGCGGCCGCGCAGCTGACGGCCGCTCAGGAGGAGCTGGCCCGCATGAGGACGCAGCTCGAGGCCGAGCGGGCTCGGGCCGACGAGCTGACGGCGCGTCTGCTGGATCTGAGCGTCCGGCTGGCCCAGGTGCCGGCGCAGTCGCACGAGCCGCAACAGCCGGTCGGCGTAGTGATGGACAGCGCCCCGGCGGACGGCGAAGAGGCCGGGAAATGAGGAAACCCGCGCCGGGCAGTGCGCGGGTTTCCGGGTGATGTGGTGCGGCCTTCGCTTGGGGGAGCGCGTTGTCACCACGGTCCGGCGGCCGCGGGTGCGGCCTCCGTGGTTCTATGACACCCTTTCGGCGGCCGGGTTCCAAGAGCTAACGGCGCCGACCACTCTTGCGGGTGAGCGAAAGTCCCTAGGAAGTCCTCTTTTCCGGAACTTTCAGCCCGATTGGCGTACCTCGCGCAGTTCCGGCACGTGGCTTTCCAGGCCGGGAGTCCACCACACGCCGGTGTCCTCGTCCACGGTGAAGGACTCGTAGCCGCTGCGCTGAGCCAACTGGGTGAGGAAGGGCCGTGCCTCGACGCCGAGGGCGATCGCGGCGGTCGCGTAGCCGTCGGCGAGGGCGAGATCGGGGCCTGTCACGGTCGCCTGCGCCAGCCCGGACGCCGGGCGGCGGCTACGAGGGTCCCAGACGTGGGCGCCGCGCTGGCGGGTGCCGGAGGTGGCGACGGCGCCGTCGGCTCGTCGCAGCCGCAGCAGGATCTGGTCGGGCCGGTGCGGGTCCTCGACGCCGACGCTCCACTCGATGCCGGTCGATCGCAGGCGCACGTCGCCGCCCGCGTTGAGGAGGTGCTGCGGCAGGCCCTGCTCGACCAGCAGCCGCGAGGCGCGTTCGGCGGCCCAGCCTTTGACCGCGCCGCAGGGGTCGAAGTTCGGCGGATCGCCCACGGCCCAAGCGTCGAAGGCTCCGCGGGTCTCGTTGCGCAGCTGGCCGCACAGGCCGAGCACCTCGCGGAAGTCCGCTGCTTCGTCGGGCGAGAGATCGGGCTGGTTGTCGAGGTCGCCGGGGGACAGGCGGCCATCCCGGATCCGCGAGACCGGACTCTCCGGGATGAAGGGGGAGTAGACCTCGTCGAGCCGGTGCAGAAGGGCACACGCCTCCCGCCAGGCGGCCGCGAACCGCTCGCCGTCGGTGTCTTCGGGCACGGCGACGGAGAAGACGGTGCCCATCACCGGTTCTGCGGCGCGCAGCAGGCCCACGGCCTAGACCCCGGCCTTGTCGAGGGCGGCCTGGAGCGACTGCGCGTAGCCCTCGGAGGTGAACGTCGCGCCGGAGACGATGTCGATGTTACTGCTCTGCGCCGACAGAGCCTCGGACTTGAGCTCGGGCAGCGCGATGGAGACGATCTGATCCTCGTAGCTGCCGTTGTCCGGGACTTCGAGCACGTTCACGTTCGTCAGCTTGCTGTCCGAGAGGACGGCCTGCACCTGCACCGGTCCGTAGCGCGTGTCGACCTCCGAACCGGTGAACGTGCCGCTGACGGTCTTCTTCGAGGACGACGAGGTCTTCGACGAGCCCGAAGACGACTTCGGTGACGCGGGGGACGAGGGCGCCGTGGACGGATCCGCCGACGGGGCGGAATCAGTGCCGCTCTGCGCCGCGGTGTTGTTCTGGACCGTGCTGCTGCCGAGGGCCGAGATGCTGCCGCCGGAGCGCGACTTGAACGAGAGCAGCAGGGCGAGGCCGACGGCGGTGAGCGTCAGCGCCAGAAGGACTTTGCGCATCGGTGGCTTCCTCGCTCGCTAAAGATCGAAGGATTCGACATGGATCCGGCGGCCCGGGATCTTGGCCCGGCGCAGGCCGCGCTTCGCGGCGTGCACCAGCCCCGGCGGCCCGCACAGGTACACGTCCCGGTCGGAGAGGTCCGGCACCAGGCGGTGCAGCTCGGCCGGGGAGAACGGGTCGGGGCCGGACTCGCGCGTTCCCACCAGCGGGAAGAGGCCGAAGCCGCGCTGTTGCGCGATCTGGGCCAGCTCCTCGTAGAGCGGCAGTTCACGCGGGCTCGAGGCCCGGTAGAGCAGGACCGCCGAGCCGCCTCCGCCGGGCAGCGACTCGAACATGGCGCGCAGCGGGGTGATCCCGGCTCCGCCCGCGATCATCAGTACCTTGCCGCCGGCGCCCGGGTCGAGCCGGCGCGCGGTGAAGGCTCCGTACGGGCCCTCGAACCAGACCTTGGTGCCCGGCCGCAGGTGCCGCAGCGAGCCGCTGGCGTCGCCGAGGTCCTTGACCGTGATCCGCAGGCTGCGGTCTCGGGGCGGCGCGGAGATCGAATACGGATGCGACTGCCACCAGTGCGCCCGGTCGAGGAAACGCCAGCGCAGGAACTGGCCGGGCTCGATCCGCAGCCTTCGCAGGTTACGGCCCGTCAGGTGGACGGAGACGACCCCAGCGGCCTCGGGCACGACGGATCGCACCCGCACATCGTGCCGCAACGAGCGGGCGATCGGCACCAGCACGCGATAGATCACGAGCAGCGCGCCCACCAGGACGTGCGCGCCGACCCACAGCGAGCGGTTGCGGGGCGAGTCGGAGAACTCGGAGCCGTCGGCGAACTCGTGCGAGAACGCGAGGGCCATCGCGAGGTAGACGTACAGATGGATGAAGTACCAGGACTCGTACGCCATCCGTCGCCGTACAGCGCGGGCCGAGACGATGCCGACCCACAGCAGCAGGCCGAGGGCGGCCGTGGCCATGAGCACGTCCGGATAGTCGAGCTCGAGGGTGACCGCCTCCGAGACCGGGTTGGTGCGCAGGCTCAGCGCGTACCCGAGGATGATCAGCAGGGCGTGGCCCAGCGCGAGCGAGACGGTGTACTCGCCGAGCGCGCGGTGCGCCCTGGTCAGCACGTCGGAGCCGACCCGGTGCTCGAGCAGGGGTATCCGGGCCATCAACGCGACCAGCACCAGCAGCAGGTACGCCGCGAGCAGCCCGGATATCCGGCCGGCCGCGGTCAGCGCCCCGCCGGCCGAGTCGAGCGAGCCGGCGGTCGTGCCCTGCCACCAGATCATGACGATCGGGACGACTCCGGCAGCGATGGCGAGCACCAGCGCGTACGTCCAGCCGCGGCCGGGCCGGGGCAGCACGGTGGCCGCGGCGGCCGTCGACGGCCGTGCGTGCGCGGGGCCCGAGCTGGTTGCAGTCACCCCATAACTGTGCCTCACCTCGATGAGACGTTCCGGCCCGGCAGTCGAGAATAAGTTAAGAAAAACGTTCAGGAACTGCAAAGACGCTGCCGGACCGAGGTCCGCGCCCTCCGGATCGCGCGGGGAGGGTGACGTCGCTTGGGCCGGAAGGCGCAGCGCGGCGAGGCGCGGACGCGCTCAGGAACAGCAGCCGCCCCCGCAGCACCCGCCGCCGGACGGTGCCGGGCCCTGCTTCCGGCCGCCGACCGAGACGGCCGAGAACAGCTTGACGGTGTCGGTGTGCCCGGCCGGGCAGGCGGCCGGCGCGTCGGACTCCGCCATCGGTCGGGTCTGCTCGAAGGTCGCCCCGCATGCGCGGCAGCGGTATTCATAACGTGCCATGCCAGGGAGTGTACGGGCTCCCGGGCCGGAATCCACGGCGTGTCCGTTCTCCGTATTAATTCCGGCATAACGCACAATTTCCTTGTGCCCGGCGCGCCCCTCGGCCGCGGCGCCCTGATCGCGGAGGCGGAAGGACCAGCGCGTGCTGTGGACGGTGGCCGTGCACGTGCTCGCCGCGGTCCTCGCTCCGCCGCTGGTGCGCCGCTTCGGCCGGGGCGCGTTCCTGGTGCTCGCGGCGGCCCCCGCGGCCGCTCTCGGCTGGGCGCTGGCGCAGACCGCGGGCGTGCTCGACGGGCATCCGGTCGAGCAGGTGGTCGAGTGGATCCCGCAGTACGACGTCTACCTGGCCTTTCGCTTGGACGCGCTGAGCCTGCTGCTGCTCTACCTCGCCGCCGGCATCGGCGCGCTGGTGCTGATCTACTGCGCCCGCTACTTCGACTCGGACGAGCCGGGGCTCGGCCTGTTCGCCGCCTCGCTCACCGGCTTCGCCGGTGCGATGATCGGGCTGGTCCTGGCCGACGACCTGGTGCTGCTGTACGTCTTCTGGGAACTGACCACGATCCTGTCGTTCCTGCTCATCGGCCATTACGCGGACCGTCCCGGGGCGCGCCGCAGCGCCCTGCGGGCGGTGACCGTCACCACCTTCGGCGGGCTCGCGCTGCTGGCCGGAGTGGTGATCCTGGGCCAGGACGCCCGGACGTACCGCATCTCGGCGATCCTCGCCCACCCGCCGCACGGCACAGCCGTCACCGCGGCGCTCGTGCTCCTGTTGGTCGGCGCCTTCGCCAAGTCGGCCGTGTTCCCGTTCAGCCAGTGGCTGCCCGGCGCCATGGCCGCGCCCACGCCGGTCAGCGCGTATCTGCACGCGGCCGCCATGGTCAAGGCCGGCATCTACCTGATCGCCCGCTTCGACCCGGCCTACGGCAGCGAGCCGTACTGGCAGGGGCTGTGCATGTGCCTGGGCGGCGCGACCATGCTGCTCGGCGGCATCAGAGCCCTGCGCGAGCACGACCTCAAGCGCGTGCTCGCGTTCGGCACCGTCAGCCAGCTCGGCTTCCTGGTCGCCGTCTTCGGCGGCGGCAACCGGGACGACGCCTACGCGGGGGTGGCGATGACCCTCGCGCACGCGCTGTTCAAAGCCCCGCTGTTCCTCTCCATCGGCATCATCGACCACTGCACCAAGACCCGTGACCTGCGAAAACTCTCCGGCCTCGGGCGTTCCATGCCCACGTTGTGCGTGATCACGTGCCTGGCCGCGGCCTCGATGGCCGGCATCCCGCCGCTGCTCGGCTTCGGCGGCAAGGAAAGCGTGTTCGACGCCTTCTGGTCCGGAGCCGAGGACGGCTCCCACATCGATCCGTACATGTTGGTCGTGTTCACGGTCGGCTCGGCGCTCACAGTCGGATACACCTGCCGCGTCGTGTGGGGAGCGTTCGCGGCGAAGCCCGGCGTCGAGCCGACGCCGGTTCACCCCGAAGGCGCGCTCTTCTTCGCTCCGGCCGGCGTGCTCGCGCTGGCCGGGCTGGTGCTCGGCATCGGCGCGCCCTTGCTCGACGAGCTCTTCGCCGAGTACGCCGACACGCTGCCGGGGCCTCGTCATCTGGAGCTTCACATCGCCGGCTGGAGCGGTATCGGGATGCCGCTGGCGCTCTCGGCCATCGCGTGGGCGGGCGGCGCCGCGATCTTCCTGCTGCGCAAGCCTCTGCTGCGCTTCCACCGCGACCACACCCTGCCCGAGGGCGAAGACGTCGTCACCAACCTGCTGCTCTCGATCGAGCGCGCGTCGCTGCAGATCACCGGCTCCGTCCAGCGCGGCTCGCTGCCGGTGTACGTCGGCACGGTCTTCGTCACGGCGGTCGCGCTCGGCATCTGGGCTCTGATCTCGGGCGCGCCGTGGCACCTGCCGCATCCGGTGCCGTGGTGGTTCTCGCGCACGCAGCTCGCTGTCGCGATCCTGACCTGCCTGGCCGCGCTCAGCGTGCCACTGCTGCGCGGGCGGCTTCCCGCAGCGCTGCTCACCGGAGTCACCGGCTTCGCCGTGGCGATCCTCTTTCTGGTGGACGACGCGCCCGATCTCGCGTTCACCCAATTGGCCGCCGAGACCGTCTCGCTGATCGTGTTCGTCCTGGTTCTGCGACGCCTCGGCCCCGACTTCGTGCGTACGGTGCGGACCAGCCGCCGCGTCGCGCATATGGCCACCGCGATCTCCACCGGCGCCGTCCTCAGTGCACTGACGTACGTCGCGGCCGCCGGCCGCCGCGTCGCACCGGTCGGACCGGGCTACAAGGCGCTGGCCGAGCACGCCAAGCTCGGCAACGTCATCTCCGCCATCATCGTCGACTTCCGATCCTGGGACACGCTCGGCGAGAGCAGCGTGCTCGCCATCGCCGCGGCCGGGGTCACCAGCCTGGTCTTCGCCCGCCGCGGCGCCACGGCGGCCGCCCGAAAGAATCACCACGACGCCTCGGCGCGGGAGGAATCAGCGGCCGGCCGCCCGAGTGAAAACGTCTCCGGCGGGTGGCTGGCCGCCCGTCCGGCGGTACTCCAGCGTTCCCTGCAACTCGAAGTCGTCGCCCGTTTGACGTATCACACGATCCTGCTGGTCTCGCTCTACCTGCTCTTCCACGGCGAGGGCGGGCTCGGCGGCGGGTTCGTCGCGGGACTGCTCGCAGGGCTCGGCCTGACAATGCGTTACCTCGCCGGCGGGCGCTACGAGCTGGCCGCAGCGGCTCCCGTGGACGCCGGTGTCCTGCTGGGTGTCGGCATGGCGCTCGCGGCCGGCACCGCGCTGCTCGGCTACGCCTGGGGCGACACCGTCCTGGCGCCCGGCGAGATCGTGCTGCACCTGCCGGTGACCGGTGAGGTCGACGTGCACAGCTCCGTGCTGTTCGACATGGGCGTCTACGTCCTGGTCATCGGCATCGTCCTGGACATCCTGCGCTCCTTCGGCTCGGAGCTCGACCGGCACATCGCGGCCGACCGCGAGGCCGAAGCCGCCGGAGGTGCGCCGTGAGCGGCTCCGGCACCAGCCTCACCCTGGTCCTGACCGGCGGCCTGCTCGTGGCCTGCGGCGTCTACCTGCTGCTGGCTCCGAGCCTGACCCGGCTCGTGCTCGGCTTCATCCTGGCCGGCAACGGACTCAATGTGCTGATCCTCGCGGCAGGCGGGCTCGGTCCGGCCGACGCGCTCACCCAGGCCATGATCCTCACCGCCATCGTGATCACCCTCGGCATGGCCGCCTACCTGCTCGCGTTGGCCTACCGCACCTGGCAGCTGAGCGGCGACGACCTGGTCCAGGACGACGTCGAGGACCGGCGTATCGCCAACGCGGCGCACCGGATCCGTCTGCGCCGCGAACTGAGCGCCCAGCGGGCGGAGTACCGGGCCGAGCGCAAGGCCGCCCTCGCCATCGCGCGCCACCGCAGGCAGGAGCTGCGCGATTCGCTCCACGAGTCCCGCCGGGAACTGCGCGCCCGTGCCCGGCTCGAGCGCGCCATCGCCGCCCGCGCCGAGGACTACGAATACCTCGAGGAGGAGACGGAGACCGACACCGACTTCACCCGGCCGCCCAACGACAGCGCCGGTGGTGGGGCGCCGTGACCGGTCTCGTCCCGCTGCCGGTGCTGCTGCCGCTGTTCGCGGTCGGCCTCAAGTTCGTGCTCGGACCGCGCCGACTTCGCATCCAGACATTCATTTCGCTGACGGTGCTGACCGCTGATCTGATCATCAGTTCGGTACTGATGGTGGGTGCCGACGAGCACGGGCCGATCGTGGTCCAGGTCGGCGGGTTCGCCGCGCCGCTCGGGATCACGCTGGTGGTGGACCGCTTCTCCGGGCTGATGCTGGCGATCTCCTCCACCGTCACGCTGGCGGTGCTCGTCTACTCGCAGAGCCAGCGCACCGCCGACGAGAACGAGGACGAGGCGGGCACGCCGCTGGCCGTGTTCTATCCGACGTACCTCGTGCTCGCGGCCGGGATCGCCGACAGCTTCCTGGCCGGAGACCTCTTCAACCTCTACGTCGGGTTCGAGGTCTTGCTGACCGCCAGCTATGTGCTGATGACCATCGGGGGAACGGAACAGCGGATCCGGCACGGCGCCGTCTACATCATGGTCGGCGCGTCGTCCTCGCTGCTGTTCGTCGGCGCGATCGCCGTGGCCTACGCGGCCTGCGGCACGGTCAACCTCGCCGACCTCGCCACCCGCCTGGCCACGACCGAGCCTGCGGTCCGCCTGGCCGTGCAGGTCCTGCTGCTGACCGTGTTCGCGGTCAAGGCGGCCGTCTTCCCGCTCTCGGCCTGGCTGCCCGACTCCTATCCGACCGCGCCCGCGCCGGTCACCGCCGTGTTCGCCGGACTGCTCACGAAAGTCGGCGTCTACTCGCTCTTCCGCACGCAGACACTGCTGTTCCCGCATGAAGGCCGCGCCCCGCTGCTCTACGCGCTGGCCGCGCTCTCGATGCTCGTCGGCATCCTCGGCGCCGTCGCCCAGGCCGACCTCAAACGCCTGCTGTCCTTCACCCTGGTCAGCCACGTCGGATTCCTGGTGCTGGGACTGGCCGTCGGCACGGTCCGCTCGCTTTCGGGCGCGCTGTTCTACGCGATCACCCACATCACCGTGCAGACGTCGCTGTTCCTGGTGACCGGGCTGATCGAGCGGCGCGAGGGCACGGCCGACTTCGGCCGGCTGGCCGGACTCGCGCGGATGGCCCCGGTGCTCGGCGTGCTGTTCTTCCTGCCGGCCATGAACCTCGCCGGGATCCCGCCGCTCTCCGGCTTCGTGGCCAAGCTCGCCCTGCTCCAGGCGGCCGCGGCGACCGGTGGCGTCGGCGCGTACAGCCTGCTCGCGGCGATGCTGCTGACCAGCCTGCTGACGCTCTACGCGATGACGAAAGTCTGGTCGAGGGCGTTCTGGCGCAATCCCGGCGAGGGCCTCGGCAAGGACAGTGAGCGGCAGATCGTCTTCCCCGGCATCTCCGGCGTCGCGGTCATCCGCAGCACCGTCGGCGAGGCCCGCGGCATCGGCGGCCGGCGCATCTCCACCGGGGAGAACTACCCGGCCGGCATGGTCGGCGCGACGGTGGGTCTGATCGTGCTCAGCCTCGCCTACACCGTGTGGGCCGGGCCGATCGCCCGCTACACGTCGCGGGCCGCGGCCGAGATGCTCGATCCGCAGGTGTACGTGCACGCCGTCCAGTCCGTCATCGGAGGTGCGCATTGAGCGCGGTGCGACGACGCAGGGTGAAGCCGGGCGCGGTGCTGTGGCTGGTCGGAGTGTGGCTGCTGCTGTGGGGAAGTATCAGCCCCTTGGCGATCGTCTCCGGCCTGGTGATCGCGCTCGTACTGCTCGTCGGCACGCCGCAGCCGCCGGTCGAGATCGGCTTGCGCTTCCGGCCGCTGCGCGTGCTCAGCCTGCTGGTCTTCGTCTCCTTCGACCTGGTGGCGGCCAGCTTCCGGGTCACCGCGCAGATTCTGCGGCCCGCCCGCCCGCAGCCGGCGATCTTCGAGGTCCCGCTGCGGGTGCACGGCGGTCTGATGATCACCATGGTGGCGGTCGCCCTCTCGGCCGTGCCCGGCAGCACCGTCATCGACGTCCGGCCGCAGCGGCGGATCCTGGAGATCCACGTCCTGGACGCCTCCGCCCCCGACGCGGAGCAGACGGTCATCCGCGAAGTGCGCAATCTCGAGCGACGCATCACCGCGGCCTTCGGCCCCAAGGCCGAGCGCGAGCGGGTGCGGAAGGAGCCCGGCCGGTGACGATGGACGAGTTCTGCCTCTACGGCGCCGCGGTCGTGCTGGCCGTCTCCGCGCTGCTCGTGCTCGTGCGCACGGTCATCGGCCCGACCATCTACGACCGGTCGATCGGCCTCGACGTGCTCACCGCCATCTGCCTGGCCGCGATCTCGGTGGACGCCGCCGAACACCACGACGGCGAGTTCCTGCCGATGCTCCTGCTGCTCTCGCTGGTCGGGTTCACCGGCGCGGTGTGCATCGCCCGGTTCGCCGGCTCGGTCGAGGGCGAGGAGGTCTCCGGCGACGACGGCTGCGTCGCGCCCGGCCTGGCGGACGACACCCTCGGCGGCTCGCTGCCCGCGCCGTTGCCCGAGACCGAGCTGGAGAAGCGACGCGAGGAGGGACTCTGACGATGACGGCGGCTCAGGTCCTCGACGACATCGGCGACGTGGTGATCCTCGGCGGCGCGCTCTGGTCGCTGATCGGCGGGATCGGCCTGCTGCGGTTTCCCGACGTGCTCACCCGGATGCACGCCGCGACGAAGCCGCAGGTGCTCGGCCTGCTCATGGTCGTGCTCGGAGTGGCGCTGCGACTGCGCGATGCCAACGACGTCACCACGCTCATCCTGGTCGGGCTGTTCCAGACCTGGACGGTGCCGGTGGCCGCGCACATGATCGCCCGGGCCGAGCGGCGGCGCCGGGGCGGGGTGTGATCTTCGGATCGAAGCGCGGCTAGAGTGGACGGGCCGTCCTTCTAGCCGGAGTCACCGATGCCGCCCCTCCTCGCCCTGGTCGCCTCGCTCGTCTGGGGCAGCAGCGACTTCGCCGGCTCCATGCTCTCGCGGCGCTGGCCCTCCACGGCCGTGGTCTTCCTCGGCACCCTCATGGTCTTCGTCGTGCTCACGCTCGGCATCCCGCTGCTGCACCCGCCCTTCGGGGCCTATCAGCTCTACGGACTCGGCGCCGGATTCGCCGTCGGCATCGGCCTGGCCTGCTTCTACCGGGCCATGGCCGCCGGGCCGATGTCGCTGGTCGCGCCGCTCTCGGCGACCAGCGCAGCCGTCCCGGTGCTCTGGGCCTTGGCCCGCGGCGGTCACGTGGACGCGTTGCAGGGCGCGGGGATCGTGCTCGCCTTCGCCGGCGTCATCCTCGCTTCCGGGCCGGAGCTGCGCGAAGGCGCTCTGGTCAGCCGCTCCACGTTACTGCTCACGCTGGTCTCCGCGATCGGCTTCGGGCTCTACTACATCTTCTTCGCCCTCGGCTCCGCCACCAGCGTCTACGGCACCGTGCTGGCTCAGCGCGCGGGCGGCGTGATCATCCTCGCGCCGGTCGCGCTGCGTGGACTGCGGGCGGGCACCGGACCGTTGCGCGGCCTCGCCTTCGGCGCCTCGGCCATAGGCCTTCTGCTTTGGAGCGGCTTCGGCGACGTCACCGCCAACTCCCTCTACGGCCTGGCCACCCGGCACGCCGGCGGCGGACTGCCGGTGGTCATGGCGCTCTCCGGCCTCTACCCGGTGGTCAGCACCCTGCTCGCGCGCGGTCTGCTCAAGGAGCGGCTGCGTCCGGTGCAGAACCTCGGAATCCTCGCCGCGTTCACCGGAGTCCTCCTGCTCAACGCGTGAGGATGTCACTATACTTCGATACATGACTGCTATCCCGGTGCCGATCACACCCGAGCTGCACGCCTATCTCCTCGCCCACACCTCGCCCCGCGACGACGTGCAGAACTGGCTGATCGAGCGCACCGCCGAGCTCGGCGGCGTCGCCCGGATGCAGATCGCGCCGGAACAGGGCGTGCTGCTGACCATGCTGACCCGGCTCACCCGGGCGCGGGTCGCGGTGGAGGTGGGCACCTTCACCGGATACTCCTCGATCTGCATCGCCCGCGGGCTGGCCGAGGGCGGCAAGCTGATCTGCTGCGACATCAGCGAGGAGTGGACCGGCATCGCCCGCGAGGCCTGGGACCGCGCCGGACTGACCGAGCGGATGGACCTGCGCATCGCCCCGGCGCTCGAGACGCTCGAGGCGCTGCCGGCCGAGGAGCACATCGACTTCGCCTTCGTGGACGCGGACAAGCAGCCCTACTGGGAGTATCACAGCGCCCTGATCACCCGGCTGCGCCCGGGCGGGATCATCGCGTTCGACAACACCTTCCGCAGCGGCGAGGTGGTCGACTCGCGCCGCGCCGCGGCCGGCGAGGACGGCGACCCGGATCCCGGCGCCCTGCACGTGTTCAACGAGCGGCTGGTCGCGGACGAGCGGGTCGAGGTGGTCATGCTGCCGATCGCGGACGGGCTCACCGTCGCGCAGAAGCGTTAGCGCCGGCGTCGGGGCGGATCGCGCATCGGCGCCACGGCTGTCGGAGGCGGCCGCTACGGTGGCCCCTGTGACTACCGATGAGCTGACCGCGCCCACCGATCTGCACCTGCCGCCGCTGCCCGCGTCCTGGCGTCAGGCCCTGAGCGCGGAGATCGAGAAGCCGTACTACCGCGAGCTCGACGCCTTCGTCGCGGCCGAGCGCGCGGCGCACCAGGTCTTCCCCCCGCGCGAAGAGGTCTTCGCCGCGCTCGAGGCCACCGCGTACGAGGACGTCCGGGTCGTGCTGCTCGGCCAGGACCCGTACCACGACGACGGCCAGGCGCACGGCCTGTGCTTCTCGGTCCGGCCGGGCGTGCGCGTCCCGCCGTCGCTGCGCAACATGTACAAGGAGCTCAACGCGGACCTCGGGCTGCCGATCCCGGCGAACGGCGACCTGCGCCCCTGGACCAAGCAGGGCGTGCTGCTGCTCAACACGGTGCTCACGGTCCGCGCGCACGAGGCCAACTCGCACAAGAAGCGCGGCTGGGAGACCTTCACCGACGCGGTGATCCGCGCCGTGAGTGCGCGCGAGCAGCCGGTCGTGTTCGTGCTTTGGGGCGGCCCGGCCAAGACCAAGACGGCCTTGATCGACACCGGCAAGCATCGGGTGATAGAAGGCGTGCACCCCTCGCCGCTCTCGGCTAACAAGGGCTTCCACGGCTCGCGGCCGTACTCCGCGGTCAACGAGGCGCTGGGCGAGCTCGGCTACTCGCCGGTCGACTGGACGCTGTGAGCCATCCCGCTGCCACGCTGCGTGCGCCGGGTGGCGGCGGCTCCGGCGGGGCGGACCCGGCCGGGCAACCGGACCCAACCGGTTTGCTTGATCGTGCGTCTCTCCCGCCGGAGGTGTCATCATGACCATGAGCAGAGGTCAGTTCATCGCCGTGACGGCCGTGCTCGCGGCGGCCGTGATGGCCGGGTCGGGGTATCTGGCGTACGCGTCGGTGGGCGGTTCGTCCACGCCCCCGCAGAGCCTGCCGCCGGCCACCGGATCCAGCGCGACCGCGAGCGCGGACGGCTCGCCGGTCACCGTGCCGACGCTGACCGCGACCGTCGGCGCGAGCGCGTCGGCGTCGCCGAGCGCTGCCGCCTCCGCATCCGCGTCGGCCTCCGCCCCGGCGGCGCCCGGCTGCGGTGACGACGCCATCACGGTGAGCCTCGGCCAGGGCCAGGGCGCCGCCGGGCACGTCAGCGTCCTGCTGCTGTTCACCAACTCCTCCGGCCAGACCTGCACGCTGCAGGGGTATCCGGGCGCGGAGCTGGTGGACCCGAGCGGCACGCTCAAGCCGCTCGACGCCGTGCGGAAGCTGACCGGCAACATGGGCGGCGCGGTCGGCCTGGCCAAGCCGCCGCTGGTGACGCTCGCGGTCGGGCAGACCGTCTCGGCCGTGCTGGAATGGTCCGACGTGCCCTCGGGCGACTCGTCCGCGTCCTGCTACACCTCGGCCGACACGCTCGAGGCGACCCCGCCCAACTCGAAGCGGAGCACCACGCTCGCGCTCGGTTCCTCCGCGACGGTGTGCGGCGCCTTCCAGGTGCACCCGGTGCTGCCGCTGATCGGGAACGCCCCGGCCTCCTGAGGCTCAGCCGACGCCGGTGCCGATGAGATTGCCGATGAGGTAGGTGGCACCGGCCGCGACGGCGGCGAGCAGCAGCTGGCGCAGCGCGCTGAACCAGACCGGCCGCGAGGTCAGCTTGCCCACCGCGCCGCCGCCGATCAGCGCGCCCAGCGCCGCCAGCACCAGGGCCAGCCAGAGCAGCTGCGAGCCGAAGAGGTAGGGCGCGAGCGGGATGATCGCGCCGAGGGTGAAGGACGCGAACGACGCGCCGGCCGCAGTCAACGGCGAGGGCAGGTCGTGCGGGTCGACGCCGAGCTCCTCGCGCACGTGCAGGGTCAGGCCGTGGTCCGGCTGGGCCGAGATCTGCTCGACCACTTTGCGGGCGAGCTCGGGCTCGACACCCTGCGCCACGAACGCGGCGGCCAGCTCGGCCCGCTCGCCGATCGGGTTGCGCTTGAGCTCGTTGCGCTCCTTGGCCACTTCGGCCTGCACCAGCTCGTTCTGCGAGGAGACCGAGACGTACTCGCCGGTCGCCATGGAGAACGCGCCGGCCACCAGGCCGGCCACGCCGGTCAGCGCCACCGTGTGGACCGAGCCGCCGCCCGCGCCCACCCCGCTGATCAGCGAGACGTTGGTGACCAGGCCGTCCATCGCGCCGAAGACGGCCGGGCGCAGCCAGCCCCCGGACACGTCGCGGTGGTGGTGCGCGGGCGGCGGTCCCGGGGTGCGCGGGGAGTGCGGTTTGTCGGCTGCCTCAGGCAAAACGGCTCCGGTCTTCTTGCGGTCGCAGGCACGCCGCAGCGTGGCGGGCGGAGGTGGGATAGGCGCAACTTTACATGCCCGGGCGCGCCCTTGTCGGCCCGGACCCGGCCGCGCAGCGCCGGTGGCGGCCCGCGCCGGACGACGGAGCACCGGTGCGCATCGGGAAGGGGAGTGAACCGGTTGCCCGGGGCCCGAGAAGAGCGCCTCCGGGCGGTTGAACAGCCCTGAGATAAGGGTGGTCCAGACCCTTGACACGGCCAATGGTCTGGACCACATTCTCGGCAGGCGCCGTGTCGCGGCGCGTTTCGAGCCGAGGAGATGTCAGCCTTGAGCCACCCACCCACATCCTCATCACCCACGTCGGCTTCCGGGCCGGGCGGCCGTCGCCGTCGGACGGCGGCGTTGGTCTCCGGCGCTTTGGCGGTCGGTCTGGTCGCGAGTGTCAGTCTGCTGGCGAGTCCGGCGACGGCGGCGGCGACGAATCTGTTGTCGGATCCGGGCTTCGAGTCCTCGCTCTCCGGGTGGAGTTGCGATGCGGGGACGGCGGCGGTGGTCTCCTCGCCGGTGCACGCGGGTTCGGGGGCGCTGGCCGGGTCGCCTTCGTCTTCGGATGACGCGCAGTGTACGCAGACGGTCTCGGTGGTGCCGAACACGTCGTACACGTTGTCGGGGTATGTCGAGGGCTCGTATGTGTATATCGGGGTGAGCGGGGGCTCTTCGACGTGGACGCCGAGTGCGTCGAGTTGGCAGCAGTTGAGCGTGACGTTCACCACCGGTGCGTCGCAGACCTCTGTGCAGGTGTTCGTGCACGGCTGGTATGCGCAGCCGACGTATTACGCGGATGACCTGGCGCTGACCGGGCCGGCCGGGGCGAGCTCCTCGCCGTCCGCGAGCGCGTCCGCGAGCAAGACCCCCACGCCGTCCGCAAGCGCCAGCGCGAGCCCGTCGCACTCCGCCAGCCCGAGCGCCTCACCGACGCCGACCGGCACCACCAGCTCGCCGCCCGGAGGCCTGAACTGGAAGGTCGCGCCGTACATCGACATCACCGCCTCCACGCCGACGCTGCTGCAGGTCGAGCAGGCCACCGGGCAGAAGACGTTCACCCTCGCGTTCCTGCTCGGCAGCAGCGCGGGCTGCGTGCCGGAGTGGGGCGGGACCATCCCGCTGACCGACTCGCGCATCATCGGCGAGATCAACGCGCTGCGGGCGGCGGGCGGTGACGTCGCGGTGTCCTTCGGCGGCGCGCAGGGCCCCTACCTCGAGACGACGTGTTCGGGTGAGTCGGCGCTCGAGGCCGCGTACCAGAGCGTGGTGAGCACCTTGAAGGTGACGCACCTCGACTTCGACATGGAGGCGGCCACCAACACCTCCGAGGTCAACCAGGCCATCGCGCAGGTCCAGGCGGCCAACCCGGGCCTGGTCATCTCCTACACGCTCGAAGTGCAGGCGGCGACCTACGGCCTGACCCCCGCGCTCGGCGTGCAGGTGCTGCAGAACGCGGTCTCCGAAGGCGTGAAGGTCGGCATCGTCAACCCGATGACCATGGACTTCGCGCCCGACGGCGATTGGGGCACCAGCGTGATCGAGGCCGCGCAGTCCACCGAGGCGCAGATGGCGACGATCTGGCCGAGCTACTCCAGCGCACAGCTCTACGCGATGCTCGGAGTCACCCCGATGATCGGCGACAACGACACCGGCCCGGTGTTCACCATCGCCGACGCGCAGCAGCTGCTCTCCTTCGCGAAGTCCAACCACATCGGGCGCCTGGCCTTCTGGTCCGTGGGCCGCGACAACGGCGGCTGCGCCGGCGGCGGCGTCTCGCCGACCTGCAGCGGCATCTCGCAGTCGAGCTTCCAGTTCACCTCGATTTTCGCCGGATTCACCGGGTAACACCCCGGCGCACCGGCCCGGTCGGCGTCCCCACCTGCGGGGACGCCGACCAGTCGGTGGCGCGACGTATCCTGCGGGTATGCGTGTGCGACCCCTTCTGGACTGGCCCGGCGGCGAGGCCGCGGCGGCCTCCGCGATCGGACCGGCCATGGGCGTCCTCGACGACGTGGCCCGCATCCTCGACCACGGCGAAGTCGCCGTGCTCAGCGGCGCCGGCCTCTCGACCGAATCGGGCATCCCGGACTACCGCGGCGTCACCGGCACCCTGCGCCGGCACACGCCCATGACCTACCAGGAGTTCGTCTCCAGCGAGGCCGGCCGGCGGCGCTACTGGGCCCGCAGCCACGTCGGCTGGCGCACGATCACCGGGTCGAAGCCGAACTCCGGCCATGCCGCGGTGGCGGCGCTCGGCCTGGGCGGCCACGTCTCGGGCGTGATCACGCAGAACGTGGACGGCCTGCACACCGCTGCGGGCACGCCCGATCCGATCGAGCTGCACGGCGCCCTGGCCCGGGTGATCTGCCTGGACTGCGGGACGCTGAGCTCGCGCGAGGCGCTGGACCGCAGGTTGCGCACGGCCAACCCGGACTTCCACGACGGCGGCGGCACTCGGATCAACCCGGACGGCGACGTCGAACTCGACGACGCGGCGGTGGCGGCGTTCGACTTCGTCCCCTGCGACGTGTGCGGCGGCACGCTCAAGCCCGACGTCGTCTTCTTCGGTGAGAACGTGCCCAAACCGAAGGTCGCGCAGTGCTACGAGCTGATCGACAGTTCGCGCGCGCTGCTCGTGCTCGGCTCGTCGTTGACGGTGATGTCCGGCCTGCGGTTCGTCAAGTACGCCGCGAAGGCCGGGAAGCCGGTCGCGATCATCAACCAGGGGCCCACCCGCGGCGACGCCCACGCTCTCGTCCGTCTCGAGGCGCCCCTCGGCATCAGCCTGACGACGCTGGTCACGCGGCTGGCCACGGCCTAGGGCCGGGAGAACCACGCCTCCGGCGCGCCCTCGAGGTAGCGCTGGATGCAGTTGGTGTGCCGCGGCGGAAGCTCCGGCAGTTCGTCCAGCGCGTACCAGCCCACGTCCACCGACTCGTCGTCGTTGACCCGCGCCTCGCCCGATAGCGCGCGGCACAGGAACGCCACATCCATGTACACGGCTTGATCGCCGTTGGCGTGGGCGAACTGCGGCGTCGTCTCGACCGCGAGGACGCGCTCGATCTCCGCGACGACGCCGGTCTCTTCCAGGATCTCGCGGACGATGCCGTGGCCCGGCTGCTCGCCCGGCTCCAGGCAGCCGGTGACCAGCGTCCACTTCAGGTTGTCCGCCCGCCGGACCAGCAGGACCCGGCCCGCGTCGTCCATCACCATGCCGGTGACGCCGGGCAGCCACAGCAGGTCCTGGCCGATCTTCTCGCGAATCGCGACGATGAATTCGGGGATCGGCATGCCCACGTCCTCCAGCTCGGCGAGATCGGATTCGGCCGCCGCACCACCTTCGGCCCGGCCGCGCGATCAGCTTAGCGAGCCCGCGCGGCCGTCCGCGCAAGCGTCCGCCGGCGCCGGGCGTCCCAAGAAAACCCGCCTCCCAGCAGGGCGGGCCGTGTATCTGATATGACAAACTCGCTGTGCAAGTGATCTCGTCGCAAGGAGAGTACGACGGTGCGAGCCCACACCCGTGAGCGCTTCGGCGCCCTGCCCGACGGCACCCCGGTGGACCGCTGGACCCTGACCGACGAGACGACCGGCGCCACCGCCGCGATCCTCGACTACGGCGCGATCCTGCAGGCGCTGCGCCTGCCCGACGCCGCCGGCCGCACCGCGAACGTCGTGCTCGGCTTCGACAACCTGCCGGACTACCTCGAGCGCAGCCCCTTCTTCGGCTGCGTGGTGGGGCGCTTCGCCAACCGGATCGCCGGCGGCGAGTACGAGCTCGACGGCGTCCGGGTCAAGCTGCCGATCAACGACGGGCCGCGGCCCAACACGCTGCACGGCGGCCGCCCCGGCTTCGGCGCCCGGATGTGGCAGGCGCAGGCCGAGGACGTGGACGGCGGCGCCGCGCTCACCCTCAGCCGGACCAGCCCGGACGGCGAGGAGGGTTTCCCCGGCGCGCTGAATGTGAGCGTGCGCTATATCCTCGCGAACGGCAGCCTCACTCTGGAGTACCGGGCCGAGACCGGCGCGCCGACGGTCATCAACCTGACCAACCACGCCCACTTCAACATGGCCGGCGAAGGCTCGGGCTCGGTGCTGGAGCAGGACCTGACCATCGCCGCCGACGAGTACATCCCCGTCGACGGCGTGCTGATCCCGCTCGACGGCCCGGCGCCGGTGGAGGGCACGCCCTTCGACTTCCGCACCGCGCAGAAGGTGGGCGCGAGGCTGAGCGACCCGCACCCCCAGCTGCGACTGGCCGACGGCTACGACCACTGCTACGTCCTCCCGGGAGGGCGCACCGCGGCCCCGCGCCCCTTCGCCTCCCTGCACGACCCGGTCAGCGGCCGCGTCCTGCGCTTCGCGACCACCGAACCGGGCGTCCAGGTGTACTCCGCCAACGACTTCGACGGTTCCCTCACCGGCACCGGCGGCAAGCCCTACGGCCCGTACGCCGGCATCGCCCTCGAGACGCAGCATTTCCCGGACGCGCCCAACCGCCCGGACTACCCCTCGACGGCGCTGCGCCCGGGCGAGGTGTTCGAGTCGACGACGGTGCTGGAGTTCGGCGACGCGGCAGGGTCCTGATCAGGAGGCCGCGAGGCGCCGATACCGGCTGCCGTGGAAGACCAGCGGCGGGATCTGCGGGTCGGTGCCGAGGCGGTGCACGCCCAGCAGCACGATCTCGTGGTCCCCGGCCCGGATCTCGCGCTCGATCGAGCAGTCGAACCAGGCGCTGGCGTGGTCGAGCAGGATCGCGCCGTCCTCGGTGGCGTGCCAGGACAGCTCGGCGAACCGGTCGATGCCGCGCGAAGCGAGGCGCCGGCTGGCCGTCTCCTGCTCGTGGCTGAGCACGCTGACGCCGAGCCGGGGTGCGTGGCGCAGCGTCTGCCAGGTTTCCGAGGACGTGGCCACGCACACCGAGACGAGCGGCGGCGCGAGCGAGACGGAGGTGAAGGAGTTGGCCGCCATGCCCACCGGCACGCCGTCGATGACGGCCGCCAGCGCGGTCACGCCGGTGGGGAACGCGCCGAGCACGCGGCGCAGCGTGGCCGGTTCGACCTCGAGATCCACGGTGACGGTCATGCTTGGCCTGCTTCCGTCTTGTCCGCGGCGCGCAGCGCGGCGGCGATCCGCGGGCGGGCCGCGGTGAGCCAGGGTTCGTAGGCGCTCGCCTCGTCGAACGCGCTGTCGAGCACGTAGAGGGCGCGCGTCGGCAGCACCGCGTCGAGTTCGGCGAGCACCGGCTTGAGGAAGACCTCGGGGGCGAGCGCGTGGGCCGGTCCGGCGCCGAGCATCAGCGGCACGGCGATCACGCCGTCGAGGCCGTTGTTCGGGAAGCGGTCGAGGAAGAGCTTGAGCAGGCCGGTGTACGTGGCCTTATACGTGGGGCTGGCGAAGACCACCAGGTCGAGGCCGCGGACCGCCTCGACGGCGTCGCCGACCTCGGTGTCGGACCAGTCCAGCAGGCCGGCGCCGAACGCGGCGAGGTCGATCGCCGGTTCCGGGGCCCGGCCGGTGAGCTCCGCGGCCAGCCGGGCGGCGGCCTGGAAGGTGCGCGAGGCGGGCTTCGGGTTGCCCACCACGATGCCGACGCGCACGGCGGCGGAAGCTTCGGTGAACCCGGATTCGGGGGAGGGGCCGGCGGATGGAGAGTATGGATTCACGGTTCTCTCTCGCAGAAGATCGGACGGACGCGAGGCGGTGATCGAGGCGCGATCAGCCGCGCGGGGCGCGGGCAGCCCGGCGGCGGCACCGGGCGCGAGGCGCCGGCGGCCCGGGCGTGATCAGCTCAGCGACACAGCGCGCTGCACACGCGCGCGAAATCGACGTGGCGACGGACCACCAGGCGCGGTGTGATCGGGGCGGTGCGTGCGGCGAAACGACGCATCTCCCGTTCACCTCCGCTCTTGAAGTCCCCTATGAGTGCCGTCCGCTTTCGAAACTAGACACAGCCCGGCAGGGCTGTCAATCAACGTCCATCCGCCGACCACTGGGACGCGCTTGACACCCCGTCGAAGCCGTCCCTATCGTCAAGCCGAGGTCAGCGTATTTCCCGGGCCCCGCCCGGCAATCGGACGTGAGGAGGGTGAGACGCATGGCATCCGCGCGCACCATCGCCGCCCGCACGCGTTTCTCCGCGCTTCTCGTCGCCCGCCGCCACGTCGATCTCCTGCGCGTCAACAGCGCCCTGTGTAACTGAGTCCTTCCGAGTATTCGCAGCGTTCTCGCCGCCCGCGCCGCGGGCCGGTGCGGCCTGCCTGAAATCCGAACGTCTCAGCCATCGAAACAGGGGATCATCATGACCGCCCTCACCGACACGGCGTCACGGCGGAAAGGCACCGTGGTGACCCGCGCCGCCGTTCCCGACCTCGATTCCGTGCCCGTCTCCAACGCCGGCCGACGCGGTGCGAACGCGGGCGCGGTGCTGCGCACGGCCTTGCACCACGGGCCGATCGCGCGCAGCACCATCGCCAGGATCACCGGGCTCTCGCCGGCCGCGGTGACCGGCCACAGCGCCGATCTCGCCGCCGCCGGACTGCTGCGCGAGCTGCCCGACGAGGTCCGCTCGAACGGAGCCGGCCGCCCGCACATCCCGGTCGCCGTCGACGACACCCGCCACCTCGTGGCCGCCGTGCACATCGCCATCCCGCAGACTTCAGTGGCCCTGCTCGACCTGTGCGGCCGGGTCCTGGCCAGCCGCGACGTGCCGCATACGAGCACTGATGCGGACGTCGTCATATCCCGCGCGGCCCGCGCTCTGGCAGAACTCTGCGAGGAGCACGGAGGCGTGCGCCCGCTCGGCATCGGCACCGCCGTCGGCGGCTGGGTCGACGCCGAATCCGGCATGGTGATGGACCATCCGCGGCTCGGCTGGTCGCTCGTGCCCTTGCGCGACCTGCTCAGCGAAGCCACCGGCCTGCCCGTCTACGTCGACAACCACTCGCGGGCCCTGCTGCTCGGCGAGATCCTGCTCGGCCGGGCGCGCAGCGCGGCGAGCGTGCTGCACCTGTTCGTCGGCAACGTCGTCGACGCCGCGTTCGCCACGCGTGGCGAGGCCCACTATGGCGCCGGATCCCAGGCAGGGGTCATCGCGCACCTGCCTGTGGTCGGCAGCGACGCGCCGTGCTCCTGCGGCCGCCTCGGCTGCCTCGAAGCGACAGTCTCGGAGTCGTCGCTGATCCGCCGGGCCGCGGAGAAGGGCGTGATCGAGACAACGGATTACCGCCTGCTGCTCCAAGCCGCTCGCAGCGGCAACGAGGAGGCCGTGGCGATGCTCGTGGAGCGCGCCCGGCTGGTCGGCCGCGCCGTGGCCCTGCTGACAGACATCTTCAGCCCCGAACTGATCATCGTGACGGACCCTGCGGCCTCCTATCTGCCGGAGGTGCTCGCAGCGCTGCGCGACTCCGCCGGAGCCCACCTGCGGACCGTCCGCGACGACGTGGACAGCATGCTGATTCCGAGCGGATTTCCCGGCGCCATTCTGGAAACCGCCGGCGGCGCGGTCATTCTCGACGCGCTCTACCGCGACCCGCTCGCGTTCATCAAGATAAATTCAGAACATTGCAAAATTGACGGGGCGGGGGCGCGGCTGTGACCATAGAAGACATGGACCGACACCACGTCAACCTGGTCAAGCGCCGGGTCATCGACCTGATGCGTGTGGGCCGATCCTCCTGTTGCCGGTGATCACGAAGCATTTCTGCGCTTCGTAGGTGAGAGCCGAGGAATCCGCTCGGCAGACACGGCCCGCTGATTTCGCGGGCGAAGACACCCCGTATCGACGCACTCCCTCACGCGCGGCCTCCGCCGTCCGCCGCGTGGCGATGGCGTGCGCCCGGCGACAAGACCCA
Organism: Actinospica robiniae DSM 44927; assembly: GCF_000504285.1. Classification (NCBI taxonomy): domain Bacteria; kingdom Bacillati; phylum Actinomycetota; class Actinomycetes; order Catenulisporales; family Actinospicaceae; genus Actinospica; species Actinospica robiniae. The sequence goes on from NZ_KI632511.1 coordinate 9,114,710, forward strand.
TCGAGGAGATCCACCGTGTCCACCCTGCCCGCCCACCGATCCGGCATCGATCGAAGACTCCTGCTGCGCTCCGTGCTCGCCACCGGCGCCGCGCTGGGTCTGAGTTCCTGCGCCGCGGTGAAGACCGCCGGCCCGAGCCTCGCCGCCGACGCCGCACTGCCGCAGGCGGTGCCGACCGGCACCAGCCTCTCCATCGCCTCCGGCCTCGGCACCACGCAGCTCGAGCTGCAGTTGTCCGGCCTCATCGAGAAACTGCCCTTCCAGGTGCCGTCCTGGCCGAACCTGAGCGCCGGGCCCGACGTGCTCGCCGGCTTCCGCGCCGGTTCGGTGGAACTGGCCGTCAATGCCGGCATCCCGCCGATCGAGGCGCACAACCAGGGCTATGACACCCGGATCGTGGCCATCAACCAGACCCGCACCCCAACCTACGTCTTCGCCACCAAGCCGCACAGCACGATCGAGTCGGTCGACGACTTCCGCGGCAAGAACCTGGCCTTCTCCCAAGGCCAGGCCCAGGGCGTGGTGCTGCTGCGGGCCCTGCAGAAGGCCGGGATCACGGAGAAAGAGGTCCACCTGGTCGCCCTCACCAGTGACCAGTTCCTGGTCGCGCTCGAGGCCGGCCAGGTGGACATCGCGCCGCTGCCGGTGAGTCAGCTGCCGAACTACCTCAACAGCTACGGCAAGGACGGCGCCCACTCGATCGATACCGAGGTGGTCGACTTCCTGACACTGCTGTGGGCGCCCGCGCCGATCCTGGCGAACGAGGCGAAGGCGGCCGCGATCGCCGCGTTCGTACCGATCTGGGCTCAGGCCGTGGTGTGGGTGTACGAGAACCCGGCGTCGTGGGAGCAGAACTACTACGTCAAGTCCCAGGACATCTCGCTGGCCCAGGCCCAGCAGGTGGTCAAGCTGACCCCGAAGCCGTGGTTCCCGACCAGCTGGGACGCGGCCATCAGCTGGGAGAAGCAGACTGCCGACCTGCTCGCGCAGGGCGGCTTCATCAAGCCCTTCGACGCCTCGGCCCTGTTCGACCGGCGCTTCGAGGGCCTGGCGGCCGCCGCGGTCCCCGCGGCCTACCGGAGCTGATCGCCATGACACAGACCACCATCCGGCCGTTCGCGGCCACCGCCGCCCCCGTCGTCGCGGCCCCGGTCGAACACCGCCGGGTCCGCCGGCTCGGCCCCGGCCGGTCCGTCCCGTTCGCCCGCGCCATCGGGCCCGTGCTGCTGCTCGGCGTCTGGGCGCTCGCCAGCGCCACCGGCCGGCTCGATCCGCGCATCCTGCCGGCCCCCTGGTCGGTGGTGAGCACCGGGGTGCGGCTGTGGAACTCCGGCACGCTCGGCCCGGACCTGGCGATCTCGCTCCAGCGGGCCGGCGAGGGCTTCGCCATCGGGCTCCTCGCCGGCGTGGCACTCGCCCTGATCGCCGGGCTCAGCCGGGTCGGCGCGGCCCTGATCGACGGGAACGTGCAGGTGAACCGGGCGCTGCCGATCCTCGGCATGATCCCGCTGTTCATCCTCTGGCTGGGCATCGGGGAAACCTTCAAGATCACCATCATCGCCATCGCGGTGTACATCCCGATCTACATCAACCTCTCCGCCGCGCTCTCGGCCATCGACCAGCGCTACGTCGAACTCGCCGAGACGGTGGGCCTGAGCCGGTGGCAGTTCGTCCGCCAGGTCGTGATCCCCGGCGCGCTGCCCGGCTTCTTCACCGGGCTGCGCCTGGGCGTGACCGGCTCCTGGCTCGCGCTCGTCGTGGTCGAGGAGGTCAACGCCACCAGCGGCCTCGGATACCTGATGTACCAGCAGGCCACCTACGGGCTGATCGACAGCGTCGTGGTGGGCCTGGCCATCTACGGGATCTGGGGCTTCGCCTCGGACCTGATCGTCCGACTGATCGAAAGGAGGGTGCTGTCATGGCGGCGAACCCTCGCGGGCTGAACGGTTCCGCGCCCGCGGTCGTCCTGGACGGGCTCACCCGCCGCTTCGGGACCCGCACCGTGCTCGAGCACATCGAACTGAGCATCCCCCGGGGCCAGTTCGTGGCCCTGGTCGGGCGCAGCGGCTCGGGCAAGAGCACGCTGCTGCGGGCCATCGCAGGGATCGACCACGACGTGGTCGGCGAGGGCGCGATCCGCGCGCCGCAGGCCGTGTCCGTGGTCTTCCAGGACTCCCGGCTGCTGCCGTGGCGCCGCGTGCTCGACAACGTGCTGCTCGGCCTGCCGCGGCGCGGGCCGCAGGGCGCGGCGGCCGAGGCCGCCGCGCGCGCCGCGCTGGCAGAGGTCGGGCTGGCCGGCCGGGAGCAGGCCTGGCCGAGCGAGCTGTCCGGCGGCGAGGCGCAGCGGGCCGCGCTGGCCCGGTCGCTGGCCCGCGAGCCCGAGCTGATCCTGGCCGACGAACCGTTCGGCGCGCTCGACGCGCTCACCCGGATCAAGATGCACGCCCTGCTGCGCGAGGTGCTCGAGCACCACGAGCCGACCGTGCTGCTGGTCACCCACGACGTGGACGAGGCGGTGCTGCTGGCGGATCGTGCGCTCGTGCTCGAGGAAGGCCGGTTCGTGCTGGATCTGCCGATCGACCTGCCGCGGCCGCGCTCGAACAAGGACCGGCGTTTCGCCGAGTACCGCGAGCGCCTGCTGGCCGCGCTCGGGGTGCGCGAGGACGGTCCCGACACCGCGCGCGAGGCCGAAGAAATCGCTGTTCTGGAAGAGGTGGTCGCATGACCAGGGTCCTGCATCTCAACGCGTTCCTGATGAGCACGGGGCATCACGAAGCGTCCTGGCGGCTGCCGGAGAGCGATCCGCATGCCAGCACCGACATCGAGCACTTCAAAGCCCTGGCCCGCACGGCCGAACGCGGCACGTTCGACTCGCTCTTCCTCGCCGACGGACCCGTGCTGTGGGGCGGCGTGGCGCAGCGGCCGGCCGGGGTGCTCGAGCCGCTGACGCTGCTGACGGTACTGGCCGCCACGACCGAGCACATCGGCCTGATCGCCACCGCCTCGACCACCTACAACTCGCCCTACAACCTGGCCCGCCGCTTCGCCTCGCTCGACCACGTCAGCGGCGGCCGGGCGGGGTGGAACATCGTCACCACCGCCGGAGGAGCCGCGGCCCGCAACTTCGGCCTCGACGACGCCCCCGAGCACGCGCACCGCTACGAGCGCGCCGCCGAGTTCACCGAGGTCGCGCTGAAGCTGTGGGACAGCTGGGAGGACGACGTCTTCATCGGCGACAAGGACCTCGGCGTCTGGGGCGACGACCGCAAGATCCACCCGCCGCATCATCAGGGCCGGTACTTCTCGGTGGAGGGCGCGCTGAACATCCCGCGCTCGCCGCAGGGATACCCGCTGCTGGTCCAGGCCGGCTCCTCGGAGGACGGCAAGGACTTCGCCGCCCGCTACGCCGAGGCGGTGTTCACCGCGCAGCAGACCCTGGCCGAGGCCCAGGCCTTCTACCGCGATCTCAAGGGTCGTACTCTCGCGCTGGGCCGGGATCCGGAGGGAATCAAGATCCTGCCGGGCCTGGTCCCGGTGATCGGCTCGACCGAGGCCGAGGCGCGCGAGCGCGACGCCGAGCTCGAGGAGCTGATCACCTACGAGCACGGGCAGCGCCGGCTCGCCGAGCTGCTCCAGATCCCGTTCGAGCAGCTCGATCTGGACGCGCGGCTGCCCGCCGACCTGCCCCCGCCGGCGCTGATCAACGGCGCCCAGAGCCGCTACGAGCTCGTCGTGGAACTGGCCCGCCGGGACAAGCTCACCGTCAGGGAACTGATCGGCCGGCTCGGCGGCGGCCGCGGCCACCGCACCTTCGCCGGCACGCCGGAGCAGGTGGCCGACCAGATCGAGATCTGGTTCACCGACGGCGCGGCGGACGGCTTCAACATCATGCCGCCGGTGCTGCCCTCGGGGCTGGAGCTCTTCGTCGACGAGGTCGTGCCGATCCTGCGTCGCAGGGGCCTGTTCCGCACCGAATACGTACCCGGCGAGACCCTGCGCGACCGCTACGGTCTGCCGCGCCCTGAGGCCGGCCGGGCCCAGCTCACGAACATGAATGCTGATATCAAAATAGGGAGTCAGGCATGACCGTCACCGCCCAGGACGCCGCCGCGACCGGCGCGAGCGTCGAACTCGAGATCCAGAAGGTCACCGGCCGGATCGGCGCGCGCGTCTCCGGACTCGACATCACCCGGGAGCTGGACGCGGCCACCGTGGCCGCCGTCCGCGCGGCCCTGAACGAGCACAAGGCGCTGGTGTTCGACGCCACCGGCCTCGACGACGAGGGCCAGCTGGTGTTCGCCCGCAACTTCGGCGAGCTGACCACCGCCCACCCCACCGTCCCGGCGCTGGACGGCTCCCCGAACGTGCTGCCGGTCGACAGCGAGTGGGGCGGCCGGGCCAACCACTGGCACACCGATGTCACCTTCGTGGTCAGCCCGCCGCAGGCCTCCACGCTGCGTAGCATCGCCATCCCGCCCTACGGCGGCGAGACGCTGATCGCGAACTCGGCTGCCGCCTACCGCGACCTGCCCGAGCCGCTGCGCGCCTTCGCCGACACGCTGTGGGCCGTGCACACCAACGTGTACGACTACGCCGTGCAGGGCCGCAAGCTGGGCGAGCAGCACGAGGAGCACCGCAAGGTCTTCACCTCGATCAAGTACGAGACCGTCCACCCGGTAGTCCGGGTGCACCCGCTGACCGGCGAGCGCGGCCTGTTCATCGGCGGCTTCGCCCAGCGGATCGTGGGCCTGTCCGGCAGCGAGTCGCGCACGATCCTGGACCTGCTCCAGAGCTACGTCACCCGCCCGGAGAACATCCTGCGCTGGCGTTGGTCCCCGAACGAGCTGGTGCTCTTCGACAACCGCATCACCCAGCACTACGCCATCGACAACTACGACGACCTGCCCCGCCGCCTGCACCGGGTGACCGTCGCCGGGGACATCCCGGTGGGTCTCGACGGACAGCGCAGCTACTCGATCGCCGGGGACGCGTCGCACTACACGACCGTCGCCGAGATCGCCGAGCTCGCGGCCGCCTGACGCGGCGCCGCCCAAGGCCCGGCCGACCACGTCGGCCGGGTCCCGGCGCGTCCGGACCGATCATCAGACCTTTCGGCGATGTGTCGTCAGCCGCCTTCGGCCGGGGTAGGGACTGGTGTGGCGCAAGCCCCCTGACGACCGAAAGGCCCCCGGCGATGACCGAGATCGCGAGTACCGCCGTCGCGCCCGGCGCCCGGCCGCTGCTGGGCCACTTCCTGGCGCTGCGCCGCGACCCGCTCGGGTTCATGGAGTCGCTGCGCGGACACGGCGACCTCGTCGCGATGTCGGCCGGCCCGCTGCGCTTCGTCGTGGTCTGCGACCCGCTGCTGGCCCACGAGGTCATGACCGACCTGCGCACCTACGACCGGACCGGGGCGGTCTACGACCGCGTCCGGCGGGCGATGGGCAGCGGCGTGGCCACCTCCGCCTACGCCGAGCACCGACGGCAGCGGCTGATGATGCAGCCCGCCTTCCACGCCCGGCACCTGCCCGGCTACACCGAAGTGATGCGCGAGCAGACCGCCGCGCAACTCGACTCCTGGCGTACCGGCCAGACCATCGACGTCTCGACCGAGATGTTCCGGCTGACCACGTCCGTGGCGCTGCGGGCGCTGTTCTCCACCGGCCTGTCGAGCGTGGAGTCGGCGAAGCTGCGCGAGGCCTTCGAGGTCTTCCTGCGCGGCTCGTACACCCAGATCGCGCTGCCCGCGTTCGGCCGGCTCCCGCTCCCCGGCAACCTCCGCTACCGGGCCGCACTGCGGCAGTGGCGCAAGCAGGTGAAGGACCTGATCACCGGCTATCGCGCAGCCGGCGGCGGCGAGGACCTGATGGCCCGTCTGCTCGCGGCCTGCGGCGAGGAGGGCGAGGGCCTGACCGACGCCGAGCTCTCCGACCAGGTCGCGGTCCTGCTGCTGGCCGGCGGCGAGACCACGTCCTCCGCGCTGACCTGGGCGGTGTACCTGCTGTGCACACACCCTGAGGTGCTGCGCGCGGCGAGCGAGGAGTCCGGGCGCGTGCTCGGCGGCGAGGTCGGCGGCTGGGAGCACCTGCCGCAGCTGGACCTGATCGGCCGCGTCATGCGGGAAACGCTGCGGATGTATCCGCCGAGCTGGCTGCTGGCGCGCACCGCGACCCGGGAGGCCCGGCTCGGCCGGCACGCCGTCCCGGCCGGTACGACGGTCCTGGTGAGTCAGTACGTGCTGCACCGCGACCCCGACGTCTTCCCCGAGCCGAACCGCTTCGACCCGGAGCGCTGGGCCGAGGGCGCCCGATCCGGCGCCGCGTCCGCCACGGCGCGCCGGGCGTATCTGCCGTTCGGCGGCGGGCCGACCAAGTGCCTCGGCGAGCAGTTCGCCTTCGCCGAGGCGACCCTCGCGCTCGCCTCCATCCTCGCCCGCTGGACCCCGCGGCTGCATGACGCCCGTGCCGCCGAGAAGCCGGACTGCCGGCTCGTCCTGGCGCCGCGTCACCTGCCGGTGCGCCTCGAGCGATTGATGATCGGCTGAGTGCTCGTAGGTGTGGTGACCTGTCGGGTCGGGGTGGTCGTCGGGGTGTGGGCGGCCGCTTCGCGTCGCCCGGTTCTTCTGTCCACCCGCCCACCCGTTGCGTTGGCGGGGCGGGCTGCGGTTTCAAGACGAAAACCGCCGCTGGCAGGCCCTTCCCTCGGAGAGTGCCGAGGTCTGTGGGGTGCTGGCGTTGGCGGGGCGGGCTGAGGTTCGGGGTGGTCGGGTGCCGGGGGCGTGCTCTCTCCTCGGCCGGGCACCAGAGGCAATCAGGGACCTGCCGGGAGGTCAAGCGGCGGTGGTTTCGGTTGATGCTCGATCTTGCATGGCGCCGCTTGACCTCCCGGCAGAACCCTGATCGGGCTTCGCCTGCCCGACCGAGGAGAGAGCACACCCCCTGAGGGACGATTCTGAGCTGCGCTCGAGTCGAGTCCCGGCCCGTGGCCCGGTCGCGCTCGACCCGGAAGAATCCTGCATCACCTTGATCCGACCGTCCCGATTCTTGGTCCGTGCGAAACGTCGGTGGTCCGGTCCCGCTTGGTGCTGGATCTTGCACCGCCTTGGTGCGCTCCACCCCGATCCCAAGTCTCGCGGCAGAATCCCGCATGCCGACCAAGATCGATGCGGAAGAATCCTGCATCACCCTGATCCGAGCATCTTGATCCCCGATCCGCGCGAAGAGGTCGGTGCTCGGGTCCGCGGCCCGGTTGCACCCAGAGGGGAAATCCTGCACCGCTTTTGGCCACACCCCGTCCACCACCCCTCCCGCCACAGGCGCCGACAACCTCCGTACGTTTCCATGCTAGATGTCACTACCGACAAAAGCCGCGCATCCGGCCTTTGCCGGTTAAAGAAAATCCAGGATATTTCCGGGGAACTCGGGCGTGCTCCCCGGCGTTAAAGGAGGGGGAAGCAAAGAGCGGCCCAGAACGGCGATGCATGATCGTGCATCAAGCGCGGCCGGGCCACGGGATGGGACTCGGCCCGAGTGCAGCTCGCACCGGACCTCAGGGGGTGGGCTGAGACGAAAGTATGGCGAGTTTGCAGGTCGGCTTAGGTGGTCGTTTTAGGTTGTGGGGGTGGGGTGGATTTCGATGGTGGCGCCGATGGAGCGGGCGAGGGCGTGGATGCGGCGGGTGATCTTGTCGGGGTCGCGGCGGGCGAAGTAGTCGGGGCCGAGTTCTCGGTAGGGGACTTTGTCGTGGAGGATGAACCAGATCGCGATAGCGATGTCGTGCATGATCGCGACTTGGGCTTTGCGGGAGTCCATGTGTCCGCGTAGTCGGTGGTAGCGGGCGTTGAGGTAGGTGCCCTTGTGTCCCATGACGGTGAACGCGGCGATGCCCAGGAGTCGGCGCATGGCGCTGTTGCCGTCGGCGGGTCGGGCTTTGCGTTTGATTCCGGCTGATTCGTTGTGTCCGCCGGCGACTCCGAGCCAGGAGGAGAGGTGGCCGGGGGTGGGGAAGGCGTTCATCTCGTGTCCGAGTTCGGAGACGATGATCTGCGCGCCGGTGGTGTCGATGCCGGGGATGGTGGTGAGGTTGCGGACGTCCTGGTGTTTGTCGGGCTGGTCGAGGAGTTGCGCGATCCGTTCGTCGAGGGCGCGGATCTTGCCGGTGTAGTGGTCGATCTCTTCGAGGTGGTCGGCTACGAGGTAGCCGTGGTGGTCGGTGAAGTAGCCCGTGAGGGCCTCGGTGAGTTGTTCGTGGCCGGCTTTGATCCTGGGGTCCGCGAGCCGCGCGAGTATGGCGGGGTCCCGGGTGCCGGCGACCAGGGCTTGGAGGATGGTGCGTCCGGTCGTGCCGGTGAGGCTGCTGATGACGCTGGAGAGTTTTACGCCGGTGTCCTCGAGTGTCTTCTCCAGCCGTTGGACCTCGCTGCCGCGCAGCGAGGTCAAAGTGGTGCGTCGCCTGGTCAGATCGCGTACCTCGCGTACCGGTTCGGGGGGGATGAACGAGCCGCGCAGGTTTCCGGCGGCTGCTTGACGGGCGAGGAACGCCGCGTCCGCCCGGTCGGTTTTGCGCCCTTTGAGGATTTTGACGTGAGCTGGATTGACCAACAGGACCTCGACCCCGGGCAGGGTGCCTTGAAGGATCCAGCAGACCGGGCGCCAGTAGTCTCCGGTCGCCTCCATCGCCACGATCTCCACCCGCGCGTCCTCCAAGCGGTCGCGCAAGGCAAGGATCTGTGATGTGATCGTCGTGTAGGTGAGCTGTTCGAGATCCACCGCCCCGCCGCGGCCCGGGGTCCGGATGCATACCGACATCACGCGCTTGCCCAGATCGATCCCCGCGGCTCTACGGTAGGTGTGCTCCTGCTCCATCGCATCCCCTCTCGCCGTGCGGCCCGTGGGAGAGCCCACCGGCGCCGTGTCACCCCGGTGGAGCGCAAGGACACACCCTAGGCTGAGACACGCGCTTCGCGGCGATGCCCGCACCGCCGTCTGCGGCAATACAAAGTCCTTATACAGCGCTCCCCGGCCAGCCTCTCGATCGCGAGCTCATCACACTTCATACCCACACCGACCTGAACCGGGGCGACAAGAAACACTTTCCCACCGACAGGGTGAGGCCACGAGCCCCCGAGCCCTCTCTCCTCGGTCGGGCAGGCGAAGCCCGATCAGGGTTCTGCCGGGAGGTCAAGCGGCGCGATGCATGATTCACCATCAACGGAGACCTCCGCCGCTTGAGCTCCCGGCAGGTCCCTGATTGCCTCCGGGGACCGGCCGAGGAGAGAGCACGCCCCCGCAACTCCACCATCCCGGACCTCAGCCCGCCCCGCCAACAACAGCACCCACGGAGACCCGGCACTCTCCGAGGGAGGGCCCGCGCCGGAGGCGGAATCTTGAAACCGCAGCCCGCCCCGCCCACGCAACGGGTGGGCGGGTGGACAGAAGAACCAGGCGACGGGAAGCGCCCGCCCCCACCACGACCCGACAGACCACCACGGCCCACCAGCACCCAGCCGATCATCGATGCGGGGTAGACCCGCGCGAGACGTGAGCGAGGGGCGGGCGCCCGATACACCCGCCCCTCGACCTTCCCCGGGGAGACTCAGAACAGCGTTCAGCTGCTTCGCTGAGACCGGCTCAGCGCGGCTCGGCTCAGGAGGCGCTCGCCGAGTAGCTGTTGATGGTGAAGTTCTCCTGCGTGTTGCCCGTCCCGCTGATCTCCCAGCCGTACTGGATGGTGGAGAGCGTCGGGTTGGAGAAGTACCCGCCGGTGTTCTCCAGGTACTTGAGCAGGTCCAGGATGTTGACCGTGCCCGAGGTCTCGTTGGCGCTGCGCACGAACGAGTAGGTCGGGTTGGAGCCGTTGTTGCCGGCGTAGAGCGTCCAGGTGTTGCCGTCGAGGGTGACGGTGCCCACCGAGGAGCCGAGCGGGCCGACGTTGCCGCTCTTGTCGGTCCAGATCATGACCTCGATGCCGCTGCCGTTGAGCCAGACGTCGTAGGCCGACTCCCAGTCGCCGCTACTCGGGTTGGTCTCGTTGAACGTGCTCGTGGCCGAGGTCAGCGAGTTGAGCGCGGTGCCGATGGTCTTGCTCTCGTTCGCGTAGGACTTCACGCCCGAGGTGGCCGGCTGGGTGGAGAACACACCCCAGTTGGTGGCCGACTTGACCCACAGCGTCTGCGAACCGTAGCCGCTGCCCCACTCGTCGTTGTAGATCGTGTAGCCGCCGATCGAGTACTGCGCCCACTGGCCGGAGTCCTCGTACAGGTACCCCGAGGACGACGAGGCGGACGCGGACGGCGAGGCCGAGGCCGACGGAGACGCGGAGGCCGACTTCGACGGGCTGGGCGAGCTCGAGGAGACCGCGCCGGTGCAGGCCGTGCCGTTGAGGGTGAACGACGACGCGTTGCCCGGGAACGTGCTGCCGGTGAACGTGCCGTTGAAGCCGATGGAGGTGCTGCCGTTCGTGGCCAGGCTGCCGTTGTACGAGGCGTTCGTCGCGGTCACCTTCTGCCCCGACTGGCTGTAGGTGGCGCTCCAGCCCTGCGAGACCGCCTCGGTGCCCGGCAGCGTGAAGCCGAGCGTCCAGCTGCTGACCGCCGAGCCGAGGTTGGTGATGGCGACGCTGGCGGTGAAGCCGCCGGGCCACTGGCTCGAGACGCTGTAGGCGACCTGGCAGCCGCTCGCGGCGCTCGCCGTCTGAGTGAGGGTCAGCGTGGCGACCCCGGTGGTGGTGAGCACGGCCGCGGCGGCCGCGGCCACCCGTTTGCGTGCGCGAACGGTCGTGGCACCTCGTCGTGCCGTGCGGCCGTTGAGTTCTGACATGGTGAGTCCCTTCCCGATGCGTGGGAGCATCGAAGCGCTTCGATAAGGGGATACCGGAGGCCCGCGCCGCTGTCCAGGCTGGCGGCGGGCGGCGGCCGCCGCGCACCATACGTGACGGTATATCAGCAGTTCATCCCCTGATCGAACCGGGCTAGGCGGTACGCGGAGGCTGCGTGAAATGAAAACAAGCGCTTCGACGGGCGTTCGACGAACGTTCGACACCGAAACTGTCGGAGCCTCCGTTTAGGCTTCGAAGACACGGCCTGGGAGGCGCAAGAACACGGAGCTAAGGCAGGGTTCGCATGGAAGTCGTCGAATGGTTGCTCGCGGGCGATCCGTCGGTCCGCTGGCAGGCGGTGCGCGATCTGACCGACGCGCCGGGGGAGCAGATCGCGCGGGAGCGCGCCCGCGTCGCAGGTGAGGGGTGGGGCGCGCACCTGCTGGAGGCCCAGCGCGAGGACGGCCACTGGGAGGTGACGTCGCCCGAGTTCGACCCCGAATCCCCCGCGGCGAAGTGGTGGGACGCGCTCCAGCCCGGCCAGAAGGGCACCCTCATGCCCGCCGGCACGTCCACGACGTGGAGCCTCGCCCTGCTGCGCGCCTTCGGCGTCGACCCGGAGGACGAGGCCGTGCGCCGCGCGGTGGCGAGGGTCGCTGAGCACTGCCTGTGGGAGCACGACGGCCAGCGCTACTTCGACGGCGAGGTAGAGCCCTGCATCAACGGCCGCGCCGTCGCGCTCGGCGCGTACTTCGGCCAGAGTGTCGCGCCGATCGTCCGGAGGCTGCTCGGCGAGCAGATGGAGGACGGCGGATGGAACTGCGAGCAGGAGAACGGCTCGACCCGCGGCTCCTTCCACACCACGATCGACGTGCTCGAAGGCTTACTCGAGTTCGAGACCGCGGCGAGGGCGGGGTGGGGCGGGCAGGCGGCGGACGCCGACCTGATCGAGCAGGTCGAGTGGGCCAGGCTGAAGGGCCAGGAGTACCTGCTCGAGCGGCGGCTGATGAACAGCCGATCCACCGGCAAGCCGATCGAGCAGGACCGCAAGACCGAGGCCCGCGCGACCTGGACGCAGTTCTCCTTCCCGACGTACTGGCACTACGACGTGCTGCGCGCCCTCGACTACCTCCGCGCCGCCGACGCCCGGCCCGAAGAGCGGATGGCCGACGCCATCGACCTCGTCGAGTCCAAGCGCGACCAGTCCGGCCGCTGGCCCGCCGAGCACCGCCATCCCGGCCGCCTGCACTTCCCCCTGGACGACGGCGAGGGCGAGCCGAGCCGCTGGAACACTCTCCGGGCGCTGCGCGTGCTGCGGTGGTACCGGTAGATGTTGACACCTTTGGCTACGTGGAGGTAGACGGCCCCGGAGGCAAATGTTCGGCGTGCACAAGCCCCTTGCGTCGCACCGCGGGCGAGTCCCTGATCAGGGGGCGTATCGAGTGGTACCTCGAGGTCCACTGCGCCCACTGCGGCTTCAACACGATCGAATGCGGCAGCGACAACCCTCCCGAGCCGATACGCAGCATGCTGCTGGAGCAAACCGGAACGTGGCTCGCCACAGTCGATTCCGCGCCCGCCATCGCCGCCATGCGCGTGCTCAGGAAGGTCTACGGCGCCACCCTCGCCGAGGCTCGTGAACTGTCCGACCGCCTAGGCACGAGCGGGCTTGCCGGCACGCACGGCGAGGTGCTGTACCTGCAGCACCAGCTGGCCGCACTCGGGATCGACGCCACCGTCGAGCCCGGGCCGACGGCGCCCCGCTGACTGGCTCTGGCTCGGCCGCGCCACCCGGCGCGTCTGCGCCCATATCGATGATTCAGTGCGGCCGGCGAGCCCTCGGGCCGGTCAATCCACGACTATGCCGAGTCGGGCCGCCGCGTCGGCCCACCGGTCCGGCCAGTTGATCTCCTCGATGTCAGGGTTCTCATCGACAAGCCACGAGGTGCCGTCGAGCCAGCCCTCCAGCCACTGCGCGAGCGTCGCGGCATCCGCATACCACGCCTCCGGTTCCCCGCAATCGAACGCGTTCGGGTCCATCAAGAGCACTTGGCCCCCTCCGGTCGGATCCGCGCAGTCGATCGCGGAGAGCATCCCGCAGCCGACATCCATCACCGCCACCACTCCGTCCGGCCACCACCGGGGCTGCCCCGCCGGCACATCGATGCGGGGACACATCGTCCAGCGCTCACTCGGCATCAGGCGCCAGTAGTCCGGCCCGAAGCCGCCGTTCGCGACCTCCCGGTAGAGCCGCTTCAGCAGCGGGTGCAGGGCGTACCCCAGCAGCGCCTCCGTGGCGCCGATCTGCTCGTCCGTCGCCGGTTCCGGCAGCCGGACTCCGCGCTCCTCGGCGGCGGTGAGAGCCCAGGCGCGTACGCGGTTCACAAGATCGTGAGACTCCTCCATGCGGAAGATGGTGCCACCGGCTGCCGACATGCGAAGCCAGGGTTCTGTTCCGGCCGGGTCGGCCTAGGCGCCCGGCGCCCAGAGCCGGTCGGCGTCTCCGGCGGCGAGGCGGGCGCGGTAGACGTCGATCTTGTGGTCGATCAAGGCGAGGCTCTCCTGGAGTTCGGCGAGCTTGGCCGTCACCTCCGCGCGGTGGCCTTCCAGCAGTGCCAGCCGTTCCGGCTCGTTGCCGCGCCCGGCGGCGACGAGTTCGGCGTAGCGGCGGATGGATCGGATCGGCATGCCGGTGGCGCGGAAGCGGGCGCAGATCTTGATCCAGTCGAGGTCGAGGCGGTGGTAGCGGCGTCGGCCGCTGCTGGTGCGGCCGGTCGGGGTGACGACGAGGCCGGCCCGCTCGTAGTAGCGCAGGGTGTGCGCGCTCACGCCGGTGCGGCGGGCGGCTTCGGCGATGCTCAGGCCCCCGGGCGGGAGCGGGGCGGGTTCGGGCTTCTTCGGTTGCGGCTTGACTTCGAGCACGCTCTAAAAACTACCGTCGTGCTTCATGACGACGACACTGATTACGGGCGGCAACAAGGGCCTCGGCTTCGAAACGGCCCGCCAGCTCGTGGCGGCGGGCCACACCGTCTATCTGAGCAGCCGGGACGCCGAGCTCGGCCGTCGCGCCGCTGCACAGATCGGCGCGCGGACGGTGCAGCTGGACGTCACACAGGACGAGTCGGTCGCGGCCGCCGCGTCGGCGCTCGAGGCCGACGGCGGGCTGGACGTGCTGGTCAACAACGCCGGCATCGCGCCGGAGTGGGGCCCGGACAACGCGGTGGTCGGCGCGGCGGACCTGACCGTCGACCTGATGCGCGAGACCTTCGAGACCAACGTCTTCGGCGTCGTGCGCGTGCTGGGGGCGTTCCTGCCGTTGCTGCAGCGCTCGTCGTGCCCGGTCGTGGTCAACGTCAGCAGCGGCCTCGCGTCCATAGCGCGAGCGGCCGCGGCCGAGGCCTCCTCGCGAGCCTACTCCGGGGTCGCCTATCCGGCCTCGAAGGCGGCCGTCAACATGATCACCGTGCGGTACGCGAAGGCGTTCCCGGGCGTGCGGATCAACGCGGTCGAGCCCGGATTCACCGCGACCGACCTGAACGGCAACAACGGCCGGCAGACCGTCGAAGAGGGCGCGGTGGTCATCGCGCGCATGGCGCAGCTCGGGCCGGACGGCCCGACCGGCGGCTACTTCTCGGCCGAGGGGCGCCTGCCCTGGTGACGGCCCGCCGTCCCGCGCCGCCGCGGCCACGGCGCCCGGAAATCGTGACCAAGCCGGGTGAAACCGTGTAAAACCTATGATAAGGGACGTCTGGGCCCCGCTCTCCCCCTGCCGCCCCGGCGGGCTTACGATTCCCTGCGTGCCTTCACTGATGGGGATGACAAAGCGCGTACTCGTCGGCCGGCCGGTGCGCAGCGAGATGCTCGGCGAGGCGACCCTCCCGAAGAAGATCGCGCTCCCGGTATTCGCCTCCGACGCGCTGTCCTCGGTCGCCTACGCGACCGAGGAGATCCTGCTGGTGCTTTCCGCCGGCGGGTTGGCGATGTTCCACTACACCTGGTACATCGCCGCGGCGGTCGCGCTGCTGATGCTGGTCGTGGTCGCCTCGTACCGGCAGAACGTGCACGCCTACCCGTCCGGCGGCGGTGACTACGAGGTGGCCACCACCAACCTCGGGCCGCGGTCCGGACTGACCGTCGCCAGCGCGCTGATGGTGGACTACACCCTCACCGTCGCCGTATCCACCGCCTCCGGCGTGGCGAACCTGGCCTCCGCCTTCCCGGTCCTCAACGGGCACCTGGTGATCATCTGCGTCGTCGTGATCGCCGTGATCACGCTGATGAACCTGCGCGGGCTGCGCGAGTCGGGCTCGGCCTTCGCCATCCCGACCTACTGCTTCGTCGCCGCGGTCGCCATCATGATCCTGTGGGGCGTCGCCCAGCTCGTCACTGGCCACCACCTGGCCGCCGAGAGCGCCGGCTACCAGATCCGCAACACCACGAACTACACCGGCCTGGCCCTCGGCTTCCTGCTGCTGCGCGCCTTCGCCTCCGGCTGCACCGCGCTGACCGGCGTCGAGGCGATCAGCAACGGCGTGCCGGCGTTCAAGGCGCCGAAGAGCCGCAACGCCGCCACCACGCTGGCGATGCTCGGCGGGATCGCGGTGGCCATGTTCGCCGGCGTCACCGCGCTCGCGCTGGCTTCGCACGTGCACACCTCGGACACCGCGAGCAACCTGGTCGGGCTGCCCGCCGGGGCCACCCCGCGCACGGTGATCGCGCAGGTCGGCCGGGCCGTGTTCGGCGACTCCTCGCCGATGTTCTACCTGCTGCAGTTCTTCACCGCGCTGATCCTGGTGCTGGCGGCGAACACCGCGTTCAACGGCTTCCCGGTGCTCGCCTCGATCCTCTCCCGCGACGGCTACATGCCGCGGCAGCTGCGCAACCGGGGCGACCGGCTGGCCTACTCCAACGGCATCCTGCTGCTCTCCGCCCTCGCGATCGTCCTGGTGGTGGCCTTCCAGGCCTCGCCGACCCGGCTGATCCAGCTCTACATCATCGGCGTGTTCGTCTCCTTCGTGTGCAGCCAGTCCGGCATGATCCGGCACTGGAACCGGCTGCTGAAGACGGAGACCGACCCGTCCGCGCGGCATCGGATGATGCGTTCGCGGGTGATCAACTCGGTCGGCTTCGGCGCCACCAGCCTGGTGCTGGCCATCGTGCTGGCCACCAAGTTCCTCAAGGGCGCCTGGATCGTGGTGCTGGCGATGCCGATCATCTGGCTGGTCATGCGCGCGATCCAGCGGCACTACCAGGCCGTCGCGGTCGAGCTCGAGCCGCCGGCCAACCTGCGTGCGGCCAAGCCGCACAGCAACCACGCCATCGTGCTGGTCTCCAAGCTGCACCTGCCGACCCTGCGCGCGCTCGGCTACGCCCGGGCGACACGGCCGGACAGTATCCAGGCCGTCACCGTGGAGATCGACGAGGGCGAGGTGCAGGCCCTGCGCGAGCAGTGGGAGACGCACGAGATCCCGGTGCCGCTGACCGTGATCGCCTCGCCCTACCGCGAGATCACCCGCCCGGTGGTCGAGTTCGTCAAGCGGATGCGCACCGAGAACCCCGACGACATCGTCACCGTCTACGTGCCCGAGTACGTGCTGGGCCACTGGTGGGAGCAGATCCTGCACAACCAGTCGGCGCTGCGGCTCAAGAGCCGGCTGCTCTACCAGCGCGGCGTGGTGGTCGCCAGCGTGCCCTACCAGCTGCGCTCGGCCGCCTTCGGGCAGATCCCGGGCCCCACGACCGCCGCCACGGCCCCGCCCGCGCCCAGCCCGGCGGAGCCGGCCGAACAGTCCCGATGAGCCGTGAACGCGGGCCGTCACGGCCCGCGGGAAGGAGAGTGCGGCGATGCGCGAGCCCGCCCCCTCGGCAGTCCCGGCCCGCAAGGCCGGCCTGCTCAAGCGCGTCCTGTCCCGGCTGACCGCCGACACCGAGGAACTGGACGCGGCCGATCTCCAGGCGGCCATGCCGACCCTGGGCGCGACCCCGATCGTGCGCTGCCCGGACCGCGAGCCGGTGTGCATCCTCGGCACCCTGCGCACGGTCACCTTCCGTCCGCGGGCCGGGGTGCCCGCGCTGCAAGCGGAACTCTGGGACGGGACCGGGTCGGTCTCCGTCGTCTTCCTGGGGCGGCGCAGCATCCCGGGCATCAGCCCGGGGCGCGCCGTCAAGATCCGCGGCCGCATCACGACGCTGCGCGGCCAACGGGTGATCTACAACCCGATCTACGAGCTGCGACCTGGAGGTTCAGACTAGCCGCGGCGGGGCCTCGCAACCCCGGCGGCGGCGTTAAAAGCGCGTATGGATTCCCGCCGCCGTCTTCACCGGGGCGGGCCTCAGCGCGTTCACTGAGGCCATGTCCACCGTCGAGACCGCCGTGCCGATCCTGCCGAGCCGCGACCTGAGCCGGGCGGAGGCGTTCTACGCCTACCTCGGCTTCCAGGTCGCGCGGCGCGGCGCGGACTACCTTCAGGTCACCCACGGCGAGATCGAGCTGCACCTGTACCTCGCCGACGATCTTGATCCGCTGGTGAACTCGGCCGGGTGCTATCTGCGGGTGTCCGACCCGGCCCGGATGCGCTCGGAGTGGTGCGGCGACGGTGTCAGCTGCCTGGAAGTGCCCGGCAGCGAGCCGTACGGGGAGACCGTGTTCGCCGTCGTCGATCCGGATGGCAATACCCTGCGGTACGGGCCGGTCTCGGCTCGCGCCGGTTCACGCGTCTGAGGTATGCCTAGGCCGCGATGAGCTTGGCGACCGCGTCGGCATGCCACTCGACCTGGTCCCACCTGCGCACGAACGCGCAGAACTGGACGGCGCCCAGCCCGATGTGGACTTCGTACGCGTGGAGGCGCTCCTCGAAGTCGGCCGGCAGGAGCCCGGCCGCCTCGAGGTGCTGCCGGATCCGCGACCGAATGTCGATCGCGGACCACTGTGGATACAGGGCCCAGCAGTAGGCCAGCCACGCCGCGTCGTAGAGGGAGTCGCCGTACAGGGAGCAGCCCCAGTCCAGCACGCCGGCCACGGCGGTGCCTGAGACGAGGATGTTCCGGTTGAACAGGTCGCGGTGAATCAGCTCCCGCACCGCGGGCAGCCGCGGCGCCACTGAAGCCAGGTGTTCGAGGCCTTGGTCGAACTTGGTCGAGTCGGCCGGAGACGTCGCGAGTTCGTCCCGCCAGCCCGGGAAGCGTGCCCGGTCGTCGCCGACGGCGAGCAGCGACTGCGCCCAGCTCGCATGCCCGCCTACCCGGTCCGGACCCCAATCCCCGAAGCCGGTGGTCTGCGCGACGTCGCAGGCGTGGATCTCGTCGAGCACCCCGAGCAGCGACGGCAGTACTCTGTCGATTTCCGCGGCGTCGAGCTCGTCCAGGCCGATGCCGTGTACGCGTTCGGCGACGGCGTAGCACAGCCCGTCGGTCTCGCCGAACGCGATGATCTCCGGCACCGGCACCCGGGAGGAGGCGAAAAGCTTCGCCGCGATCTGGTCCTTGAGGTAGTCCTCGCGGTACCTCCCGACGCGCACCACCAGGCTGCGGCCGTCCACCGTCAATTCGTACGCGCTCGACCACTCCCCGGCGCCGAGTACCTCAGGCTCTGGCATGGCGTCGCCGAAGCGGGCCCGTAAGGCACTCAGAACCGCTGGCGTCAGCGTGGGTACCGGCATGCCGGGCAGCGTAACCCGAACGGAGCTGCGGCGCGTGTCATTATTGCTTCGCGCGGGTGAGGTCGGATACAGCTGCGATATGACCGACATCGACCGGATTGTCCGCGGCGGGCCCGAGCCGGGCACACCGAGCGTTCCGGCCGGGAGGCTCGCGCCGCTGCTGCCGGGCCTGGAGCCGGTGGATTCGCTGCTGCGCAAGGCGCAGTTCTTCACGCCGGGAACGCCGAGTGCGGACTACCGCGAGGTGCGGCGACGCGGCGGGCGCGGGGCGGAGGAGTTCTACCGGGAGCGGTGGCGGCACGACAAGGAAGTGCGCTCGACGCACGGGGTGAACTGCACCGGATCCTGTTCCTGGAAGGTGTACGTCAAGGACGGCATCATCACCTGGGAGACGCAGCAGACGGATTATCCGTCCGTCGGACCGGATTCCCCCGAGTACGAGCCGCGCGGCTGCCCGCGCGGCGCGTCGTTCTCCTGGTACACCTACTCGCCCTCCCGGGTGCGCTATCCGTACGTGCGCGGCCCACTGCTCGAGATGTGGCGAGAGGCGCGGACCCGGCTGGCCGATCCGGTCGCGGCCTGGGCGGACATCATGGCGGATCCGGTGCGCACGGAGCGCTACAAGCAGGCCCGGGGCAAGGGCGGGTTCCTGCGCGCCACCTGGGACGAGGTCAGCGAGCTGATCGCGGCCGCACACGTGCACACGGTCAAGGAGTACGGGCCGGACCGGGTGGTGGGCTTCTCGCCGATCCCGGCGATGTCGCAGGTCTCGTATGCCGCCGGGACGCGGTTCCTGTCGATGATCGGCGCGACGATCCTGTCCTTCTACGACTGGTACGCGGATATGCCGATCGCCTCGCCGCAGGTGTTCGGGGACCAGACCGACGTGCCGGAGTCCGGCGACTGGTGGAACTCGTCGTATCTGATCATCTGGGGCACGAATCTGCCGATCACCCGGACCCCGGACGCGCACTTCATGACCGAGGCGCGGTACAAGGGGCAGAAGGTCGTGGTGGTCAGCCCGGACTACTCCGACCATACGAAGTTCGCCGACGACTGGCTCGCCTGCGCCCCGGGCCGGGACGCGGCGCTGGCCATGGCGATGGGCCACGTCGTACTCACCGAGTTCTTCCGGGATCGTCAGGTACCTTACTTCACCGATTATGTGAAGACCTACACCGATCTGCCGTTCCTGGTGACTCTGCGGGAGCACGGCGACGCCTACGTGCCCGACCGCTTCCTCACCGCCGCCGATCTCGGCCAGGACGACGAGTCGGCGGCGCATCAGACCGTGCTGCTCGACGCCGCGACGGGGGAGCCGGTTTTCCCGAACGGCACCCTCGCCAGCCGCTTCTCCGCGGCCGGAAAGGGGCGGTGGAATCTCGACCTCGGCGGCATCGACCCGCTCCTGAGCCTCCAAGGCACCGAAGCGGACGCGGCTGCAGTCGACCTGCCGCGCTTCGACATCGGCGAGACCGAGGGCGGCGGCGTGGTCCGGCGCGGCGTGCCGACCCGGCTGATCAACGGCCGTCTGGTGACGACCGTGTTCGACCTGCTGATGGCCCAGTACGGCGTGGCGCGCGAAGGCCTGCCGGGACAGTGGCCGACCGGCTACGACGACGCTTCGAGCCCGTACACGCCCGCCTGGCAGGAGTCGATCACCTTCGTCCCGGCACAGGCCGCGGCCCGGGTCGCCCGCGAGTTCGCGCGCAACGCGGAGCTCTCCCACGGCCGGTCGATGATCGCGATGGGGGCCGGGACCAACCACTGGTTCCACTCCGACCAGATCTACCGCAGCTTCTTCACGCTCACGATGCTGTGCGGCTGCCAGGGCGTGAACGGAGGCGGGTGGGCGCACTACGTCGGCCAGGAGAAGATCCGTCCGCTCACCGGCTTCCAGCACGTGGCCTTCGGGCTCGACTGGCAGCGCCCCACCCGGCACATGACCGGCACCTCGTTCTTCTACCTGCACACCGACCAGTGGCGCTACGAGCACTTCGACGCCGCCGAGTTCGCCAGCCCGCTCGGCCGTGGGCTGTTCGCCGGGCGCGCCTTCGCCGACACCCTCGCCCAGGCCGCACGCCGCGGCTGGACGCCCACGCACCCGGCGTTCGACCGCAACCCGCTGGATCTGGCCGACGAGGCCGCGGCAGCGGGCCTGAGCGCCTCGGACTACGTGGTGCGGGAGCTGACGGCAGGCCGGCTGAAGTTCGCAGGGGAGGACCCGGACGATCCGGCCAACTTCCCGCGCGTGATGACGGTCTGGCGGGCCAATCTGCTCGGTTCCTCCGGCAAGGGCATGGAGTACTTCATGCGCCACCTGCTCGGCGTGGAGGACGCCGTGCGGGCCGAGGAGACGCCGCTGGGGATGCGCCCGGCCGAGGTCGCCTGGCGCGAGCCCGCCCCGCGCGGCAAGCTCGATCTGGTCACCACCGTCGACTTCCGCATGACCAGCACGTGTACGTACTCGGATATCGTGCTGCCGGCCGCGACCTGGTACGAGAAGCATGACATCTCCACCACCGACATGCACCCGTTCGTGCACTCGTTCAATCCGGCGATCGCCCCGCCCTGGGAGACCCGAACCGACTTCGAGGTCTTCAAAACCATCGGCGAGGAGTTCTCCCGGCTGGCCGCGACCCATCTCGGCACCCGCACCGACGTGCTCGCCGCCCCGCTGATGCACGATACGCCGGACGAGCTCGCCCAGCCCGGCGGCGTCGCCCGGGACTGGCGCCGCGGCGAGTGCGAGCCGGTGCCCGGCCGGACGATGCCCAAGCTGATCGCGATCGAACGCGACTACGCCGCGGTCGCGGAGAAGATGGCGGCGCTCGGCCCGCTGACCGAGACGGCCGGCACCGCGGTCAAGGGCATCTCCTGGAAGCCGGCCGGCGCGGTGGACCTGCTCGGGCGGCTCAACGGCCGGGTGCGCGGCGGCGTGGCGGACGGGCGGCCGAAGCTGGAACGCGACGTGCACCTGGCCGAGGCGATCCTGGCCCTGTCCGGCACCACCAACGGCGAGATCGCGATGACCGGCTGGCGGGTCCTGGAGGAGCGCACCGGCGTGCGGCTGGCGGATCTGGCCGAGGAGCGGGCCGGGGACCGGATCTCCTTCGCCGACACGCAGATCCAGCCGCGGGCCGTGATCACCTCGCCGGAGTGGTCAGGCAGCGAGACCGGAGGACGCCGCTACTCGGCCTTCGTGGTCAACGTCGAGCGCAAGAAACCCTGGCACACCCTGACCGGCCGGATGCACTTCTTCCTCGACCACGACTGGATCGCCGAGTACGGCGAGTTCCTGCCGACCTACCGTCCGCCGCTCGACTACGCCCGGCACTATGGCCCGCAGGGCCTCGACGAGCCGGGCCGGCCGGAGATCACCGTGCGCTACCTCACCCCGCATTCGAAGTGGTCGATCCACTCCGAGTACCAGGACAACCTGCACATGCTGCGTCTGTTCCGCGGCGGCCCGGTGATCTGGATGAGCCCGGCGGACGCGGCCGCGATCGGGGTCGGGGACAACGACTGGATCGAGGCGTTCAACCGCAACGGCGTCGTCGCCGCGCGAGCCGTCGTGACCCACCGGATGCCGCAGGGCACGGTGTATATGCACCATGCGATGGACCGGCATCTGATGACGCCCAAGTCGGAGGTCTCCGGCTGGCACGGCGGCGGTGACAATTCCCTGACACGGCTGGTGGTCAAGCCCACCCACATGATCGGCGGCTACGGCCAGTTCTCCTACGCCTTCAACTACTACGGTCCGACCGGCAACCAGCGCGACGAGGTGACCGTGATCCGGCGTCGCGCGCAGGATGTGGAGTTCTGAGAGCTGATGCGCCCGCAAGCGAACGTCGCCATGGTGATGAACCTGGACAAGTGCATCGGCTGCCACACCTGCTCGGTCACCTGCAAGCAGGTGTGGACGAACCGGCCCGGCACCGAATACGTGTACTTCAACAACGTCGAGACCAAGCCGGGCGTGGGCTATCCCCGGCGCTACGAGGACCAGGAGCAGTGGCACGGCGGCTGGACCCTCGACGGCAAGGGACGGCTGCAGCTGAAGGCGGGCGGCCGGCTGCGCAAGCTGCTCTCGATCTTCTACAACCCGGATCTGCCGACCATCGACGACTACGGCGACCCGTGGACCTACGACTACCAGCGGCTGATCGAGGCGCCGCTGGGCACGCGGAACCCGAGTGCGCACGCCGTCTCCGCGCTCACCGGCCGGGACATGAAGATCACCTGGGGCAGCAACTTCGAGGACGACCTCGCCGGCGCCCCCGAGCACGCGATGTCCGATCCGAACCTCGCCGGCCTGCAGGAGCGGGTGCGGATGGAGTTCGAGCAGGTCTTCATGTTCTACCTGCCGCGCATCTGCGAGCACTGCCTCAACCCCTCGTGCGTCGCCTCCTGCCCGTCCGGCGCGATGTACAAGCGGGCCGAGGACGGCATCGTGCTCGTCGACCAGGACCGCTGCCGCGGCTGGCGGTTCTGCGTCTCCGGCTGCCCGTATAAGAAGGTGTACTTCAACCATCGCACCGGCAAGGCGGAGAAGTGCACGTTCTGCTTCCCGCGGATCGAGTCCGGGCAACCCACGATCTGCTCGGAGACCTGCGTCGGCCGGCTGCGGTATCTCGGGCTGTTCCTCTACGACGCGGACAAGGTGCTCGACGCCGCGGCGACCCCGGATACTCAGGACCTTTATGAAGCCCAGCTCGATCTCTTCCTCGACCCGCACGATCCGGCCGTGCGCAAGGCCGCGGCCGAGGCCGGGATCCCGCACGACTGGATCGAGGCCGCGCGCCGCTCCCCGGTGTACGAACTCGCGGTGCGCCACCGCGTCGCCCTCCCGCTGCATCCCGAGTACCGCACGCTGCCGATGGTCTGGTACATCCCGCCGCTTTCCCCGGTCTCGGACGTGGTCGACGCCGCCGGGTACGACCAGGACGACCCCGACGCCGTCTTCGCCACCATCGACGCGCTGCGCATCCCGGTGGAGTACCTGGCGAACCTGTTCACCGCGGGCGACCCGGCCCCGATCCGCCGCGTGCTGCGGAAACTGGCCGCCGTCCGGGCGATCCAGCGCGCCGGGCAGCTCGGACTCGATCTCGACGAGGACCTGCCCGCCGCGGTCGGCGCGAGCGCGGACGAGCTCGACGACCTGTTCCGGCTGCTCGCCATCGCAAAGTACGAAGACCGCTACGTCGTCCCACCGGCCCACGCCGAGGAGGCCGGCCGGCTGATGGGCCAGCACGAGCAGCTCTTCTGCAGCCTGGACACCGAGGGCGGTCCCGGCATGGGTGGGGAAGGCAGTGGCGCGGAAGGCAGCGGCGGCCACGGCATCCGCGCCTACCGCCCCACCGGCGAGCCGGGTGCCGCGCGCACCTTCGAGGCCGAAGACGGCCGCGCCCGCTTCAACCTGCTCGGCTGGAACGGCGCGGGTCCGGCACCCGGCCTCTTCCCGCAGGGAGGCGGCCGATGAGCGCGGCTCAGGCGGTCAAGCTCGCCTCGCTGCTACTGCAGTATCCGCGGACGGAGCTGTTCACAGGCATCGACACCCTCGACGCGTTCGCCGCGGATCTCGGCCCCAAAGCGGCCCGCGAGTCCTTCGCCCGCTTCCTCGGCTGGCTGCGCGCGACCGAGCCGACCGCCGTCGCCCAGCACTACGTCGAGACCTTCGATCTGCGCCGACGCTGCGCGCTCTACCTGACCTACTACCGCTACGGCGACACCCGCAAGCGCGGTATGGCAATGCTCGAATTCAAGACCGCCTACCGCGCCGCCGGATTCGCGCCGAACGAGGACGAGTTGCCCGACTACCTGCCGATGGTCCTCGAGTTCGCGTCGTTGACCGATCGTGGCATGAAACTGATCCACGGCCACCGGGCTGACCTTGAACTGCTCCGCCGCGCTCTGGTCCGGGCCGACTCCCCATATGCCGAGGTACTGGCCGCCGTCTGTGCGCAGGTGCCGAGGCTGAGCCGGCGCGAGCTGAGCCTGGTCAGCGAGGCCTGGCAGGCCGGCCCGCCGCGCGAAGAGGTCGGCATCGAGCCGTTCGCGCCGCCGGGATACCTGGCCGGCTACGGCAGCCGGTCAGGCAACGACAGGCCCCTGATTCCCGTTGACTCAGTGGCCTACGACCGGAGCGGAGCACGCCTGTGAACGCGACCGATGCGCAACTGTTCTGGTGGGTGGCTCTGCCCTACTTCGCCCTCGGCGTCTTCGTGGTCGGACATGTGTGGCGCTGGCGCTACGACCAGTTCGGCTGGACCAGCCGCTCCACCCAGCTGCAGGAACGCAGACTGCTGAAATGGGGCGGGCCGATCTTCCACTACGGCACCTTCGCCGCCATCGCAGGGCATGTCATCGGTGTGCTGATCCCGGAGCGTTGGACCAGGGCGATCGGCATCCCGGAGCAGGCCTACCGCTGGTTCTCGGCCAGTGCCGGCACCGTCGCCGCGGTGCTGGTGATCGCCGGGATCGTGGTGCTGGCCACCCGGCGCCTGTTCGTGCCCAGAGTCCGAGCCACGACCGCGCCCATCGACTACGTCGCGCTCACCCTGCTCCTGGTCATCGTGCTGACCGGCATCATCCCCACGATCGGGATCAACCTGTTCGGCCACGGCTACGACTACCGCACCAGCGTCGCGCCCTGGTTCCGCGGGCTGTTCGCCGGATCCCCGGACGTCCAGGCGATCGCGCACGCCCCGATCATCTACCAGGTCCACGCCACCGCGGCCTGGCTGATCTGGGGGGTCTGGCCCTTCAGTCGGCTGGTGCACGCCTGGAGCTACCCGCTCTGGTACCTGTGGCGGCCCTACATCGTCTTCCGCAGCCGCGTCGCGGCGCACCCGCACGAGCCGGGCACCGGCGGCCGGAAGTGGCGGAAGATCGGTGTCCCCTACTAAGCCGCCGGCCGGCCGGGCCGCCATCCTGCACGCCGATTTGCGCGACGGCGTACGCACCCTGCACCCGGGCTACTTCGCCCTGGTGATGGCGACCGGCATTCTCTCGATCGCGATGCGCAACCAGCGCGCCCTCGCCCTGTCGGTCGCGCTGATGTGGCTGACAGTGGTCGAATACGTTGTGCTGGTCGCCCTCACCGCCTGGCGCGCGGTGCGCTTTTCGCGGGAGATCGGGGAGGACCTGGAAGACCCTCGCCGAGCCTTCGGTCAGTTCACGCTCGTGGCCGGCACCGACGTGCTCGGCACGCGGCTCGCCCTGGACGCCCACCATGTCATCGCCTTCGTCCTGCTCGTGGTCGGGTGGGTCGCATGGCTCGTACTCGGCTACGTGGTGCCGTGGACGGCGGTCCTCGGCCACGCCCGCCGCCCGGTCCTCCAGGACGCGAACGGCACCTGGTTCATCTGGGTCGTCGCCACCCAGTCCGTCGCGGTACTCGCCGCTGCGCTCGAGCCGGGCGTCAGTGCAGGACGCGACGAACTGGCCCTGCTCGCGGTCTTCTCCTGGTCGGTAGGCGTGTTCTTATATGCGGGCAACGGCGTGCTGGTCACCTGCCGGCTGCTGGTGTACTCCTTCGGCCCCGAAGACCTCACTGCGCCGTACTGGGTGGCCATGGGCGCCACGGCGATCACGGTCGTGGCCGGTGCGCGGATCGTCGAGATGGCCGACGCGCCGTTCGTCGCGGCCACGCGCGGACTGGTCGCGGGGGCATCCGTGCTGTTCTGGGCCTTCGGCACCTGGCTGATCCCGCCGCTCCTGGCCGCAGGCTTCTGGCGCCATTGCATTCACGACGTGCCGCTGCGCTACGAGCCGACGCTGTGGAGCATCGTCTTCCCGCTGGGCATGTACGGCGTCGCGGGGAACTTCCTCGGCAACGCCGACCATCTGCCCTTCGTCCGCCACATCGGCGACGTCGAGAGCTGGATCGCGTTGGCGGTCTGGGTGGTCGTCTTCCTGGCCATGGTCCGCCACCTCGCCTTCTCGACGAGGGCGGCGCTCGCGCACGGTTGAGGAATTTGCGCATTGCCGTATGAGCCTTGCCGATGATGTAAAGATTCATGCAGTAGTTCACGCAGAGTATTGCAGGATCTGCGTCAGGAGCCGTACTCTCAGCGCGTGGCATCAGCATCACTGGCACGTGCTCTCCGTTCGCGCGCGGCGCCCTTGGCGGCCGTGCTCGCGACCGTCGCGTTGACCGCGGGGTTCGCGGCGCTGGCCACCACGGCCTGGTCGGCCGCGCTGCCGCTCGGCGCGCGGGCGGATGTCGCGGCGTCCCCCGCGGACAACCTCGTGATCGAGGCCGCGCTGCTCACGGAAACCGCGTACACCAAAGCGAACAACCAGGTCGGCAGCGCGGTGGCGGCGGACAGCCCGGGCGTCTTCGAGGTCGAACAAACCCGCTTCTCGCGGGACTACACCTTGCCCGGAACGTCGGGCGGTGTCGGACGCCAGACGTTCGCGGTATCCGAGCCGACCATCCGGGCGCACGCGCGGCTGACAGCCGGGGACTGGCCGAGCACGGCCACGGCCGCCCTTCCCGGCGGCACCTCGACGGCGGTGCCGGTGGCGGTCTCGGCGGAGGCGGCGGGCCTGCTCGGGGTTCACGTCGGACAGAGTCTGACGCTCACCTACGCGCCGCTGACACCGGCGACGACGTTCCTGATCGTCGGCGAGTTCCGTTACCTGGGCTCGGCCGCGGATCAGGCTGCCCTGGCCTGGAATCCGGTCGGATCGGCCGGCGTCGACTACACCAACCCCTCCTCTGTGCTCTACGGCCCGCTCGTCGCCGACACCACCGCGTTCACCGACGGCAAGCTGCCGCTCGGATCGGCGGCCTGGGGCCTGGTTCCGGTCGGCGAGCCGCCGATCGGGACTTTGCAGAGTGCCGTCCAGTCCATCACCAACGACGTCCGGCTCTCGCCGAGCCAGGGCTACACCACGACGGACCTGGCGCTCACCAATGAACTCGACGCCGTCTCCTCGCGGCTGACCGCCGGACGCGCGGAACTGCTCACGGCCACGTGTCTCCTCGGCCTGCTCGCCGGACTGGCGCTGGCCGCCGCTGCCGAAGGGCTGGTGGCCCGCGGTGCCGCGCAGACCGCGCTGATGCGTTCGCGCGGGGCTCCGGCGTGGAAGCCGGGCGCCGGATACCTGCCCGATGTCGCACTGCTCTTTCCGGCGGCAGCGCTCGGGACGCTCATCCAAGGGCCCTTAATCGGTCGAAGCCTGCTCGGCCAGACGCACGGACTCGGCCTGCCGGCCGCGGACTGGATCGCAGGGATCTGCGTGGCCGCATTGGCCGCAGTGGTCGTACTCGCCCGAGCCGCGCGCGCCGCGCTGCCCGCGCAGATCGCCGCCGCTTCGGGCCGGCAGAGCGCCGTCTCCGGACTGGCTTCGGCCGGCGCCGACTTCGCCCTCGTCGCCCTGGCCGCGATCGCCCTGTGGCAGACCTCGGATACCGGCTTGACCTCCGGCCCGAACGGAGCCGGATCCGGCGTCGTGCTGATCGTCGCCTGTGCACCCGCCCTCACCGCGGCGGCCGGAGCCGCCCTGTGCGGCCGGCTGATCACGCTCGCGGCCCGGCTGAGCGAACGCGCCGCGGCCCGGGCCGGCTCACTCCCTCTGCGGCTGGCCGCGTGGGAACTGGCCCGCACCCCGCGCCGCCATGTGATTCCGGCGCTGCTGTCGGTGGCCGCCGTCGCAGGATGCGGATTCGCTGCAGGTCAGCACTCCAGCTGGCAGCGTTCCGCGCACGACCAGGCCGCGTTCCAAGTCGGCGCGGACGTGGCGGTGAACCTCGGCCGCCCGCAGGATTTCGGCCAGGACGCCGCCCTGACCACGGCGTCGGGCGTGCGGTCCGGGACGCCGGTCTACCAGTCCACGCCGGATCAGGGCCCTGCGTTAATCGGCATCAACGCCCGCGACGCGTCCGGCCTCGTCGCCCTGCGCGCGGACCAGGCCGACCGGCCGCTGGCGCAGCTGTGGTCCGCGATCACCCCGTCCGCCGAACCGGGCCTGGCCCTGCCCGGAAAGCCGGTCGGCCTCGGCATCCAGGCGCGGCTGGTCGGGCGCGGGCTCACCGGCACCTCGGTGGTCATGACGGTCGAAGACGCCACCGGCACCACTTTCCCGCTGACCATGGGGAACCTGCCGGCCGACGGAGCCGAGCACACCCTCGATCTGCCGTTGACGCAAGCCAATTCCGCGATCGCGTACCCGCTGCGGCTCGTCGGCGTATCCCTCAACTATCAGCTGCCGTTCCAAGTGGTCAGCCCGGCCGCCTTCGCGGTCGCAGCCGTGATGACTCAGAGCTCTGCCGATGCGGCGTACTCGCCCGTCAGCGGAGCGCAGACGGCGATCGAGCAGTGGAGCGCGGACACGAACTGGAACCCGCAGGACCTCATGATCGGCTGCGGGCCGTCCGGGGGAGGACCCGCATCGGGGCCGAAGATCAACGCGCCGACGCTGGAATCCGGCGCTGTGCACACCGCGTTCTCTCCCGGCGTGGGGCTCTCCTTCCTGCCCTGCGCGGTGACGCTCACCGCCGGCAATACCGAGACCGTCCTGCCTGCCATCGCCACCACGGCGTATCTGAGCGCCAACGAGCAGAGCATCGGTTCGACCGTCGACGCCGAGATCGACCAGATCGCCGTGCACGTGCGGATCGTGGCCGCGGTCACCGGTTTTCCCACGGCGCAGGGCCCTGATGCACAAGCCCTGATCGTCGATCTCGGCGAACTGTCCGACCAGGCGCTGCTGCGCCATGATCCGATAGCGCCCGCCTCCACCTGGTGGTTGAGTACGGTGAACGGCGCCACGCCGCCCGGGCTCCCGTCTGCCGCAGTCGCCGTGAACGCGATACAGACTCAGGCCACGATGATGAACGACCCCTCGGCGGCGATCCCACAACGGGTCTCGACCGACGGCGCGGTCGCACTGACCCTCCTCGCGCTGCTGGGCCTGCTGGTCTCGCTGCTGTCCGCCGCCAGAGATGCGACAGCGCGCGACACAGTACTCTGCGCGCTCGGCATGACACGGGGGCAGCGCGCGGCGCTCGGCTGCGCCTTGCACACGGCCGTGGCTGCGCCCTCGGCCTTGCTCGGCGCCGCGCTCGGGCTCTTGCTGGCACGGCTGCTGGTGCCGGTGTTCACCCTCTCGCCGCAGGCCGCCGTGCCGATCCCGCGGCCGACAGTGCTCTACGCCGCGAACTGGAGCGTCCTGGCGTTCGCGGCGATCACGATCTGCGTCGCGCTCGCCGCGTTCGCAGCCTCGGTACGCCGCCGAGATCCCGCCGCCGTGTCCAGATGGGGAGGCTGAGCCAGATGCGTGACGCAATACGTAGCCTGACCCACCCGGTTACGGACGCCTGGCGTCGCCCGGGCTGTGTCGTGCTCGCGGTGCTGACGGCCTGCTTCGTACTCGCCTCCGCGAGCGGCGTGCGCACGGACCTCACCGCCCGCAACCACGCCCTGCAGACGATGCTCGCCGAACTGCCGGTCTCCTCCCGCACCATCGTCGTCGGCAACGACTACACCGGCTTCGTCGAGCAGAACCTCGGCGTGACCGATCTGTCCGGCACCAGCACGCAGCTGAAGGCGGAGAGCAAGTCGATCGCCGACGCGATCAGCAGCCAGACACAGAACGCTTACACCGCGCTGAACGCCACGTCCGGGAAGATCCCGCTCGTCCCGGAGGCCGACGCCTGGTCGAGCCTCGGCACCCCGACGTACTACGTCGGCAAGTACACCACCCAGTTCATCCCGATCTATCCGGGCCAGCCCGAGATCCAGTTCACCTACCTCCAGGACTACACCCGGCACACGAAGTTGCTGTCCGGGCGCTGGCCGCAGAACGTCGCCCGCACCAGCGACGGCAGGTTCAGCGTGGAGACCGCGCTGCCGGCGAACGAGCTCAAGCTGCTCGGTCTGAAGGTCGGCTCGAAGTTCCTGGCCCAGAGCGGCGGCTCGTTCCCGCCGCCGCCGATCACGTTCGTGATCACCGGCGCCTACCAGCCGCTCGACCCCGGCAGCGACTATTGGCAGGACCAGCCCTCGGACGTGGCCCCGCAGTGGGTGACGGCACCGAAACAGCGTTCTTACCGGCTCACTGGCGGGCTGCTCGGCCAGGACCAACTGGCTGCGCTGGCGCTGCTCGACCCGTTCGCCCTGCAGGGCACGGGCGTGCAGACGCACCTGCCGGTGCGGACCTCGGCGTTGACCGCCACCGGGGTCGGCGCGATGATCAAGTCGATCGACACGGCGATGACACAGGCGAGCTCGACCATGGAGAACGGCTACGGCGGCTCCGGCGTGAAGTTCCAGACCCAGCTCGTCGTCACCCTGGCCGAATTCGGGGCCGAACAAAGCGCCGGCCAGCTCGAGACGGCCATGCCGTCCGTCAGCCTCGCCCTCATCGGCCTGATCGCGCTCCTGGTCGCCGCACGCGCCGCCGTGGATCGTGCGTCCGCGCAAACCGAAGTCCAGCGGGCGCGCGGCGCCCCCTTGTGGCGCCTGGCCGCGGCAGCCGCCCGGGACGCGGTAGTGACCGTCCTCCCGCTCACCGCTGTCGCCGCCGTCATCGCAGCCCGAATACCAGGCCAGTCGCCGCCAAAACTCTGGGAGTACGAGCTCTTACTCCCGCTGACGGCGTTGGCCGGACCAGCCGTCCTGACGGTGCTCCGGCATCGCCGGACCGGCACAACCGGCCGACGCGCCTCGGCGCCGCGGCGGACGTTGGTGGCGCGGCGGTTCGTCGCGCAGGGGACGCTCGTCGTGCTGTGCGTACTCGGTCTGGTCGAGGCCCGCTCGCAGGGTTTCTCGCCCAGTGGTGGCATCGACCTGTTCACGGCCAGCGCGCCGGCGTTGGCCGCGATCCTCTTCGCCCTCGGCATGCTGAACATCGGGCCTGTCGCGCTACGCCTCCTGCTGCGCCTCGTGGGCCGCCGTCGCGGAGCCGTCGGCCTGCTCGGTCTCGCCCGGACTGCGCGCACCCCGGCGCCGGCTGCCGTGACGATCCTCATCCTGGCCCTGGGCCTGACAACCGCCGACCTGACGGTTGCTCTGCATCGGACCAGTGGCGGGGAGGGAGCCGCGGCCGCGACCGCTCAAGCCGTCTACGCCGCCGCGAATTTCAGCGGAACCAGCACCGTGACGTTGCCGACGGCCAGCGCCCCGGACCCGATGGTGACCGCGACCGGCACCTACCTCGCCCTGCTCGCGGTGCTGGCCATCGTGACCGGCTGCCTCGTCGTCGCGCTGGCCACGGCGGTCGAGGCGAGGGAGCGCCGCACCATCGTCGCCCGGCTGACCACCATGGGCCTGACCGCCGGCCAGGCGCGGGCCGTCACCGCCGTCGAACTCCTGGGCCCGATCGCCCTCGCCGCCATCGGCGGCACCGCCGCCGTACCGCCGCTGCTGTGGACCGTGCGGCCGTCGCTCGCCACCGCCCTCGGCGGCGCCGACGCCCGGATCGGCGCCGCGGCCTTGCTGCTGGCGCCGGCCGCGGTGGCCGTCCTCGCCTTGGCGGCCGGGCTCGGCGCGTCCGCCGCCGCCCGCCGAGGCGTCGCCGGCAGCCTGCGCCTCGGCGACCTCGCCGAAGGAGCCTGATTCCGTGGGAGCCCGAGAGATGAGTGAGGCCGAGATGCCCGAATCAGTGATCGAATGCTCGTCGCTGGTGCGCATCTACCGCACCGGCAAGCTCGAGGTGCAGGCGTTGCAGGGACTCGACCTGAGGGTCGAGCCGGGCGAGTTCATGGCGTTGGTCGGCGCGTCCGGCAGCGGCAAGTCGACGTTGCTCGGCATCCTCTCCGGCCTCGACGCGCCCTCGGCCGGCTCAGTCCGGGTGGCCGGCCGCGAACTGGCCGGACTCAGCAAGCGGGAACTGCTCGCCTACCGGCGCGAGACCATCGGCTTCGTCTGGCAGAGCCCGCCCCGCAACCTGCTGCCGCACCTGACCGCCCTGGAGAACGTGGCGATGCCGCAGACGTACACCGGCACCGGCCGCCGAGCACGCCGCACCCGCGCGGCAGAACTCCTCGACACCATGGGCGTCGCCTACTGCCGCGACCGCACACCCAGCCAGCTGTCGGGAGGCGAGCAGCAACGTGTTGCCATAGCTGTCGCGCTGGCCAACGCGCCGGCCGTCCTGCTCGCCGACGAGCCGACCGGCGAACTCGACACCGACTCCGCCCGTACCGTCCTCGCCGCCCTGCGCGCCGCCAGCACCGAGCACAACGTCACGACCCTGATCGTCACCCACGACGAAGGCGTCTCCGGCCAGGTGCGCCGGACGGTGGCGATCCGCGACGGACGCATCGCCACCGAGACGCACCGTCCCGGCGCGGCGAGCGCGCACGCCGAGGGCGCGTCGGACGGGACGGGCGCGCACGAGTCCTTCGAATACGCGGTGGTGGACCGGGCCGGCCGGGTCCAGCTCCCGCCCGAGTTCACCGAGCCGCTGGGTATCAGAGACCTGGTGAAGCTGACCCACGAACCCGGCCACGTCGGCCTCTGGCCCGACGACGCCCAGACCGCCGCCGCCCGACCCGACGAGGAAACCGAGGCCCGAGCGTGACCGTCTCCGAAGCCGGCGGCGCCCCCGCCGGCACCGCCACCCAGCGCGCCGACGCCGGGCTGCTCGAAGCGCGCGAGCTCACCCGCGTCTTCGGCCACGGCCGCACCGCCGTGCGCGCCCTGCGCGGCGTCAGCCTCGACGTGGCCCCCGGCCGCCTGCTCGCCGTACGCGGCCGATCCGGCTCCGGCAAGACCACGCTGCTCAACATCCTCGGCGGACTCGACCTGCCCAGCACCGGCCAGGTGCGGATCAACGGCGAGGACCTCAGCACCCTGAGCGACCGGCGCAGGATCATGCTGCGCCGCACCACCGTCGGCTTCGTCTTCCAGTCCTTCGGCCTGATCCCGTACCTCACCGCCGCCGAGAACGCCGGCATGCCGCTGCGGATCGCCAAAGCCGCCCCGAAGACCACCCGCGACCGCGTCGCCCACGTGCTCGACCTCGTCGGCCTCACCGGCCACGCCGAGCACCGCCCCGCCGAACTCTCCGGCGGCCAGCAGCAACGCGTCGGCATCGCCCGCGCCCTGGCCCAAGGCCCGCAGCTGCTCATCGCCGACGAGCCCACCGGCCACCTCGACACCGCCCAAGGCCTGCGGATCCTCGGCCTGCTCCGCGAGATCGCCGACAGCGAGGGCACCGCGATCATCATCAGCTCCCACGACCGCCGCATCTCCGACTTCGCCGACGCGGTACTCCAGCTGCGGGACGGGCAGGTCGTGGAGGGGGAGTGAGGGTGGGGCGGGTCAGGTGGTGGTCGGTGGGTGTCAGTGGCCTGGCATTACCCACCCGTCCGCCCTGCGCCTGATCAGCGACTGAGCCCGGTGGCGTCGGCGGCCTGGGGCCCTTCGGTGGGCGGGACTGCGGGCGCCAGGTTCAGTCGTGTCCTGCATGCGGAGACTGTCTTCGCCATCCACGTGTTCAGACTGGCGGGGTCTTCTACAAGGTCAGCGAGCAGTGCTGCGGACCTCTGCGCTTCGAGGATCCATGGTGCGATGGGATCTTCGGCGAGTACAGCCGCGAACCGCGTGCGGGCCTTGGCCACCTCTCCCAGGAGGCCCGCGCCGATGCCCGCGTGGTAGTTCTGCCACAAGAATCCCCGTCGGTCGTCCTGCGCAGCCATATGGCGGGCGACGGAGTCAAGACAGTTGAAGCGGGTGCGGAGCTCGGCCACCTTGGTGCTCGCGCGGTCGGCGAGGTCGGTGGCGACCCGGGCGAATTGATCCTCGCTCCGGTAGTACTCAGAGCCTGAGACCTCCTCGATCACGTTGAACGTGAGGTGGCCGACGTCCTGCCATAGCCACATCGCGCCGACCGTGAGTCCGCTTCCCTGGTTCCACCGCGGAGCACTGAAGTCGATGATGAACAGCCACCATCCATGGTCGTCGATCCATTGGCGCGAGCGACCGAACCGCCGAAGCCCAAGCGGCTGCAATTGTGTGCGCGCCGCGTGGAACAGGAGCCGTGAGGAGGGAGACGTGGTTGCCATGGGGCATAGTTCCATAGCTTGGCTCAGATTTCAGCCAGTCCGTACCTCAGCGGCGTCGGTTGCCGGCAGCCAGTCCCGGCCCGGCCGGTACTCGAGCCAGCGGTTCGCGCGGGCGGTCTCGGCGAACGTGCGCAGCAGCGCGTCGATCGCGGGGTGTGCGTCGACGGACCGCCACAGCAGCGACCACGCGTAGAGGGGCGTGGGGTCGACCAGGGGGATCGACCGGATGCGTGCCCGCTCGGGGAGTTCGAGGTCGGCGGGGAGCAGCGCGACGCGGCGCGGGTCGGCGGCCACCTGCTCGAGGAACGGGTCCAGCCCGAGGTTCGCGGGGCTCGCTTCGGCCGGGATGCCGAAGTGCTCGGCGAACCGGCGGACGAGGTCCAGGCGCTCGATCGCGGCCGGGCTCCACAGGATGCTGTCGCGCAGCTCGTCCGGGCGCGCTTCGCTCCGGTCCGCGAGGCGGTGGCCGAGGCCCACGACGACGTCGAGCGGTTCGAGGCGGACGAGGCGGTGTGCAAGGTCGGGCGAGAGTCCGAAACCGGGGGCGTCTCCGTCGCTGTCGCCGTCCCGCTCTCCGGGCGCATGCACGCGTCCGAATCCGACGTCGATGACGCCGCGGGTGAGCGCGTCGAGGACGCCGGGCAGATCTCGCGCGGCCCCGGTCTCGACGGCTTGGCCTGCGTCTTGATCCGACCCGAGGCGGTCGAGCACGGGGCGCAGCGTCCGCATCGGCGCGAAAAGGTGCCCCCAGACGTCGATCCGCAGCGGCCGCTCGACGTGCCGGGCCGCCGCCACCGCGCGGTCCCCGGCGGTGAGCGCGGCCCGTGCGGGCCCGAGGAACCGCCGGCCCGCCTCCGTCAGGTCGACCGCCTGCCGGCTGCGCGCGAACAGCTGTACCCCGAGTTCCTCCTCCAGCCGCGCGATCCGCTTCGAGAGCGCCTGCTGGCTCAGGGCCAGCTGCTCGGCGGCGCGCCCGAAGTGCAGGCCGTCCGCGGTCGCGAGAAAGGCGCGCACCTGTGCGAGGTCTAGATCCACGCCTCCTACCTTGGCCGACCGCCGTCGGTTGTCAAAGCCGCCGTCCGGTTGTTGGAACGGGTCGTGGCTCATGGAGTTCTCTAGGTCTCGCAGCCGGAACGCCGATCAAGCGGCAGCCGGGAGCGGGAAGGGAGAACCTGAGTCATGAAAGCCATGGTTGCCACGGGGAGCACGGCCCCGGCGCCGTCGATCGAGCTCGCGGACGTCGAGGAGCCCCGGCTCCGTCCGGACGAGACGCTGGTCAAGGTCGAGGCGTACTCGGTGAACCGGGGAGAGACGTTCCTGCTGGAGAAGCCGCCGGCGGACTGGCGGCCGGGGAAGGACGTCGCGGGGCTCGTCGTGCAGGCGGCTGCCGACGGCTCCGGTCCCGCCGTCGGGCGGCGGGTCGTGGGGCATCCGCCGCAGGGCGGGTGGGCCGAGTACGCGGCGGTGCCCACGCACGCGCTGGCTGAGCTGCCGGACGGGATCGACAGCGTGACCGCCGCGGCGCTGCCGCTGGCCGGGCTGACGGCGCTGCGGCTGCTACGCGTCGCCGGCGCCGTCACTGGTCGCAGGATTCTGATGACCGGGGCGTCCGGCGGCGTCGGACACTACTTCGTCGAGCTCGCCGCCGCGGCGGGGGCGGCGGTGACGGCGGTGACCGGCTCGGCCGAGCGCGGGGCGCGGTTGCGGGAGCTCGGTGCTACGGAGATCGTGCACGACGTCGCGGCGGCCGCAGGGCCCTTCGACATCGTGCTGGAGTCGACCGGCGGCGAGAACCTGTCCGCTGCCGCGATGAAGCTGCGGCCGCGCGGCACGCTCGTGTGGTTCGGGCAGGCGGGGCGGACGCCGGCGGTTCTGAACTTCTTCGACTTCCTGTACGGGCCCTCATCCACCGTCATCCGGCACTTCTCCTACGTGGACTTCGACGAGCCGTTCAGTGCCGACCTCGGCGTCCTCGTCGGACTCGTCGAGGCGGAGCGTCTGCACCCGGAGATCGGGCTGGTCACCGACTGGACCGAGACCGCCGACGTGCTCGAGCGGCTCCGCGGGCGCGGGATCCGGGGCAACGCGGTCCTCACGGTCGGCTAGACGGCACTTCCAGAGTCAGCTTTCATTTATCAACGTACGAAGGAAAAGTGATCACTATGAACAGCAACCGGATTCTCGACCCGAAGACCGTCGTCGTCCGCTACGTCGAGGCCGTCCGCGACGGGGACGCGCGGACCATTCTGGACAGCTTCGCCGAGGACGCGACCTGGCTCTACCCGGGCAGCCTGCCGATCTCCCGGCTCTGGGAGGGCCGCGACGTGATCGTCGGCGACTTCCTAGGCGGGATGGGCGCCTATCTCGACACGTCCGCGCCGGTCGCCATCGAGCTGGTCAACGCCTTCGCCGACGGCGAGCAGGTGCTGGCCGAGTGGACGTCCAAGGCTACGGCGGCCAGTGGCGCCACGTACGACAACCGGTGTGCCGCCATCTTCACCGTGCGGGACGGGAAGATCGCCTCTGTCCGTGAATACGCTGACACGCACCACGTCGCCGCGACTCTGTTCCCCGGATTCTCCGGCACAGCCGAGGCGTGACACCGAGATCCAAGCAGAGCGGTCGGTCCCGCAGGGCAGTCGGTTAGGGAAGCTCCCTGACCATCGCTGTCCGCGGGCCGAACGCGTCGAGGCCGAGTTTTTGCTCGTGGCGCCGGAGCAGTCGAAGTTCCGGCGTCAGTTCGTCGTCGGGGACGGCGACGAATCCGTGCCGAGCGTAGAACGGCGCGTTCCACGGAATGTCGGCGAACGTGCAAAGGCTGATGATCGTATGACCCTGGTCGGCTGCCCACTGGCAAGCGGCGCCGATCAGGCTGCCGCCGACGCCACGCCGGCCGTGGGCGGGGTGGACCGACAGCTGCTCCAGGTGCGCGTGGCCGTCGATGATCTCCAGCCTCGCGAAGGCCACCGGCGGCGTCCCAGCCACCAGGACGCAGCTGGCGTGAACCAGATCGGCCAGCTCGCTAGGCGGTGGTAGCGGGCCCAGGCCGATGTCGTCGAAGCGCTCGTCTGCGACGGTTTCCACGTCAGGCAGGAACGCGAGGTCCTCCGGGCGGGCGGGGCGCACGGCGAGTTCTTGGCCTGTCTGGGCAGATGGCATGAGGTTGATGGTGCCATGGGCGGGGGCCGGGCCACGAGGGGTTTTCGCGGCCCGTCGCCGTCGTGATTCCGCTGCCTCTACGCCAGTCGAGCGACGAACCGGACGGCTTCGACGGCGGCTACGGGTAAGCGGCGCGGAAGCGGGCAGTCGGGATCAGAAGTGAAAGATCGGCATGGCGGAGTGGCAGAGGAGTTCGGCCTCATGGCGGATGAGCGGGATGGGCGGCAGGCGAGCGAGCGCGGATCCGGGAAGCACGAGTCCGGCAAGCGCGAGTCCGGCAAGCGCGGCCGGGGTGGAGCGGTGGGCGGGCCGGAGCACGTGCTCACCGAGGACCTCTATCAGTTCGAGCGGCTGCTGACTCCCGACGAGGCGGCCGTGCTGCTTCGCGTGCGGGAGTTCCTGGCCCAGGAGGTCGCCCCGCACGCCAACGACTGGTGGGGGCGGGCGTCGTTCCCGCGTGAGCTGATCCCCAAGTACGCCGAGCTCTCCATCGCCGGCCTGCCTTACGAGGAGTGTCATCCGGGCGGCGTGCGTAGCTTGCTGACCGGCTTCATCGCGCTGGAGATGGCGCGGGTGGACCCGTCCATGGCCACGTTCTACGGCGTGCACTCGGGGCTGGCGATGGGCAGCATCGCCCACTGCGGGTCTGACGAGCAGCGGCAGCGCTGGCTTCCGGCGATGGGGCGGATGGAACAGATCGGGGCGTTCGCGCTGACCGAGCCACAGGGCGGGTCGGACGTCGCGCTCGGGCTGCACACCACGGCTCGGCGGGACGGGGACGAGTGGGTCATCAACGGCTCGAAGCGCTGGATCGGGAACGCGACGTTCGCGGACCTGATCGTCGTCTGGGCCCGCAACGAGGAGGACGACTCGGTCCTCGGTTTCGTGGTGTCCAAAGACAATCCGGGCTTCCAGGCCAAGCGCATCGAGAACAAGATGGCCCTGCGCACGGTCGAGAACGCAGACGTCGAATTCGCCGATTGCCGTGTGCCTGAAGCGGATCGGCTGCAGGGGGCGCACGGTTTCCGGGACACCGCGGACGTTCTGCGGCACACCCGCAGCGGGGTCGCCTGGGAGGCGGTCGGGGTCATGCTCGCCGCGTACCGGATCGCGCTGGACTACACGCTCGAGCGCCGGCAGTTCGGCGGGCCGGTCGCACGCTTCCAGCTGATCCAGGACCTGCTGGTGCGCATGCTCGGCAACGCGACCTCCTGCCTCGGCATGGTGGTGCGGCTGGCCGAGCTGGAGGACTCCGGGATCTACCGCGACGAACACTCCGCGCTCGCCAAGGCCTACTGCACCAGCCGCATGCGCGAGACGGTCGGCTGGGGCCGGGAACTGCTGGCCGGCAACGGGATCCTGCTCGACTACAGCATCGGCCGCTACGTCGCCGACGCCGAGGCGCTCTACTCCTACGAGGGCACCCGCGAGATCAATACTCTGATCGTGGGGCGCGCGGCGACGGGCATCGGCGCGTTCGTCTGATCTTCGCCGCACATTCGCCGGGCCGTGGCCGCCGCATCCGTGCGGGGACGGCCCGGCTGGGTATCACGATTCTGTCTCACCCGACCGGGCCGCCCACGGCCCGGATACCCGCGATGCCGAGGTGCGCAGAACGTGAATGCTCTTCCCCTGCTCCGGATCCGCCGCGCCCGCCGCGCCCTGGCCCCGGCGGTCGCCCTCGCGGTGCTCACCGCCGGAGCCGTGCTGGGCGCCGGGACGGCGGCGGCCCAGGCTGCCACAGTCCTGACTCCCGAGTCCACCACCGGCATCGCCGGCTGGACCAACACCACCCACTACCTCGAAGGCACCCTCTCGGCCGGCGAGGGCGTGGCCACCGTCGACCCGGCCGGCGGCTCCGCCTACGAGCTCTACCGCGGCAGCGCCTCGATCTCGCTGGGATTGGCCGTGGCCGGCTGGACCCACGTCGGCGACCCGGACTCGGTCAATGGCTATATATTCGACAACTATCAGAACTCCAGCTCCAGCGCGACCACCAAGCTCTACACCGTGACCACGCCGTCCGGCACGGTGTATCAGTACAAGCACACGCTCGTCTCGGGCGAGCTGTACAACAACTCCTGGGTCGCGGTCTCCCCGGACACGCAGTGGATGCTGTCGGGCGAGTGGGGCACGATGAGCCACCTGCAGGTCTACCCCACGCCGCTGCTCAACGCGCAGACCTCGGCCACCGGCGGCAGCCTCAGCCTGGCCGGGTACGTGCAGCTCGACCACCAGGTCAACGACATCCAGGGCTGCGACTTCGTCACCTCCGCCGACCTGATCTGCGCCTCGGACGACTCGAGCGAAACGCTCTTCTCCAACGCCAAGCCGCTGCTGGAGATCCAGTTGTCCGCCGCGGTCAGCGGCGCCGGCGTTAGCGGGCACGTGGTCGACCTCGGCTCGATCCCGCAGGCCAACAGCATCTGCACGGGCACGTTCGAGGCCGAGGGCGTGGACTACGACGCCGCCACCGGCGTGCTGCGGGTGGAGATCATCCAGCCGAGCGTCTGCGAGATCGAGACCACGATCTACGAGTACACGCAGAGCTGATCAGCACTCGCCGAAAGGCGACCGGGTGGGTCCGTGCCAGGCCGGCACGCACCCACCCGGGTGATACGGCACGCCGACGCGGCCGCCGGGTCCCGTGCGCCGGCCGACGGCCGTGTTAGCGTCGCCGTGTGGCCGCCTTCCCGGGTTTCTCGGACAAAGAGGCGGAGTTCCTCCGCGCGAACCACTCCGCCGCCATGATCACCGTGACCGCCGACGGCGTGGCGAAGCCCGCGCGCGTCGGCGTCGTCCTCGTCGACGGCCGGCTGTGGAGCAGCGGCACCCGCGACCGCGTGCGCACCAAGCGCCTGCGCCGCGACCCGCGCTGCACCCTGTTCGTCTTCGGCGCCCAGTTCCCCTGGCTCGGCATCGAGGCCGCCGTCACGATCCTCGACGGTGACGACGCGCCCGAGCTGAACGTCCGCCTGTTCCGGGAGATGCAGGGACGTCCGCAGGGCCCGCTGAGCTGGTTCGGCGGCGAGCTCGACGAGGACCGGTTCCGGGCGAAGATGGTCGAGGAGGGCCGGCTCGTCTACCAGTTCGAGCCGCAGCGGACCTACGGCATGGTCTGACGCGAGTTGATGATCATGTTGAGTACTGGTGGGGCGTGGTGGCCTGCTGGGCTGAGGTGGTCGTCAGGCCGTGGGCGGCCGCTTCGCGTCGCCCTGTTTCGTCTGACCACCCGCCCACCCGTTGCGTAGCGGGGCGGGCTGGTGTTCGGAGTGGTCGGGTGCCGGGTGTGGGTTCTCTCCTCGGTCGGTCCCCGGAGGCAATCAGGGACCTGCCGGGAGGTCAAGCGGCGGTGGTTTCCGCTGGTGCTGGATTTTGCGTGGCGCCGCTTGACCTCCCGGCAGAACCCTGATCCAATGCCACGTAGCCTACGTGGATCATGGGTCGGGCTGGGTGTTCGGGGTGGTGTCGTAGTCTTGGTTCGTGTCGGTGGACTCTGGCGTGGATCGCGGGCGTGTGGTGATGGATCAGGTTTCTCTCGGGGTGCTGGTCGAGGCGGTGCCGCGGTTCAAGGTGGATCAGGCCTTGAACGACGAGAGGATCAGGGCTCTGCGTTCGGATGGGAAGCTGCCGCCGCATGTGACGGCGTATCTGACGATGGCGATGGCGCTGTTCGCGCAGGATGCCGCGGAGGAGGTCGCCACGAGGGTGACCGGGTCGCTGGACGCGTTCGGGGTGTGGGACGCGTCCTGGAGTGTGCCGACCTCCTCGGGGATCACGCAGGCGCGTAAGCGGTTGGGCCCTGATGTGCTGCGGCGGGTGTTCGAGTACTGCGCCGTACCGGTGGCGGTGCAGGATGAGACCCGGGGCGCGTTCGCGTGCGGGCTGCGGGTGATGGCGATCGACGGGTTCGCGATGGACGTGCCCGACACGCCGGGCAACGCCGCGGAGTTCGGGTACTCCACGACCGGGGGCAATCCGTCCGCGTTCCCGAAGGTGCGGGTGGTCGGGATCACCGAGTGCGCCAGCCACTGTTTCGTCGACGCGCGTATCGGGCCGTACACCACCGGGGAGCAGAGTCTGGCCGCGCCGCTGCTCGCGCGCCTGGACCGGTCCTGGCTGCTCACGGCGGACCGCGGGTTCTACAGCTTCCCGGCCTTCTCGGACGCGGCCGAGACCGGGGCCGGGCTGCTGTGGCGGGTCAAGGCCGACCTGCGCCTGCCGCCCCTGCGGGTACTCGAGGACGGCACGTACGTGTCCGTGGTGATCGACCGCGAGATCCGCGGCGCACGGCGCGAGGCGATCGTGCGGGCCGCCGAAGCCGGAGAAGAGCTCGACCCGCACCAGGCCCGCCGGGTACGGGTGGTCCAGTACGACGTGCCCGACCGCGCCGGGCCCGCCGGCACGGAACTGATCTGCCTGATCACGAACCTGCTCGACCCGCAGAGCGCGCCGGCCGAGGTCCTCGCGTACTGCTACCACCAGCGGTGGGAACAGGAGAGCGCGCACGACCAGCTCGAGACCGACCTGCGCGGCTCCGGGCGCGTCCTGCGCTCCCGACTGCCGGATCTCGTCTACCAGGAGGTGTGGGCCTACCTCCTGGTCCACTACGCGATCAACGCGCTGATCTGCCGGGCCGCGACCGGCGCGGACATCGACCCGGACCGCGTCTCCTTCGTCAAAGCCGTGCGCATCGCGCGCCGTACCGCCACCGGTACCGCGCGCTTTTCCCCCTGAGCAGATGAAAGCCCCCGCCGCCCGCGCCGCCGCGCACCTGACCGCACCCGCCGCACTCAACCCGCCGCGGCGCGAACGCACCTACCCCCGCGCCGTCAAACGCATCCGACACAACCCACACCGGGTGAAAAAGGCCGCTGATACCGGCATACGGCACCCGAACCCGCCCACCATCCGAATCTTCCGCACCAACCCACCCGCCACCAGCGGCCGAACAAGATCAACCTAGGCTACGTGGCATTGAACCCTGATCGGGCTTCGCCTGCCCGACCGAGGAGAGAGCCCACCCCCTGGGGGAGTGGTGCGAGCTGCGCTCGGGCCGGGTCCCGTCCTGTGGCCCTGCCGCGCTCGATCCGGAAGAATTCTGCATCGCCCTAGTTGATCCACCCGGTGCTCACGCGATTCGCACGATCGCGTGGCCCGGTCGTACTCCGAGGGGATTTCCTGCATCGCATCCGTGATGGACGTTGACGATGCCGCGCGGTATACAGCCTGCACTCTCGCGACCTGGCGTCGTGCGTGGGCAAGCGGCCACGCCCCTGACGCCACCTGCTCAGTCACCTTGTCCACAGGCCCTCCCGTCACAAGTCTCGAAAGCCCTCGAATGCTTCCATGCTAGACGCCACCACCGACAAAAACGGCGCATCAGGCTTTCACCGGATAAGCAAAAATCTCAGAGATTTCGGGCACTCTGGCGCGTTCCCCGGCGTTGAAAGAAGAGAAGAGAAAAGAGCGGCCCAGAACGGCAATGCAGGATTCAGCATCAGGCGCGGCCGGCCCACGGGACCCTTCGCGCGGATCGATGATCGGGATGGTCGGATCAGGGTGGTGCAGGATCCTTCCGGATCGGGCGCGGCCGGGCCGCGGGATGGGACTCGGCCCGGGCGCAGCTCGCACTGCTCGCTCAGGGGGTGGGCTCTCTCCTCGGTCGGGCAGGCGAAGCCCGATCAGGGTTCTGTCGGGAGGTCAAGCGGCGCGATGCAGAATCAAGCACCAGCTACAGCCACCGCCGTTTGACCTCCCGGCAGGTTCCTGATTGCCTCCGGGGACCGACCGAGGAGAGAGCACACCCCCGGCACCCGACCACCCCCAACGTCAGGCCGCCCCGCCAACGCCAGCACCCACGCAACCCCGGCATCTCTCTCCGAGGAAGGGCCCGCGCCGGAGGCGAGATCTTGAAACCGCAGCCCGCCCCGCTACGCAACGGGTGGGCGGGTGGTCAGACGAAACAGGGCGACGCGAAGCGGCCGCCCACGGCCTGACGACCACCTCAGCCCAGCAGGCCACCACGCCCCACCAGTGCTCAACATGATCATCGACTCGCGTTAGGCGTAGGGTCCAGCATCGCGCCACAGCTCTCTTGGCGGCATATCGACGATATCGATCGGCAGCGCCGGAAACTCCTCCTCAGGCTTCGATGACGGTCGGGAAGCGGGTCGGCGGCCCGCTTCCCGGCTCAGCCGTTTCAGGGGCCTTCATCAACCCTCGACGTAGTCGATCTGCTGCATCATGCCGAGGTCCTCGTGCTGGAGATTGTGGCAGTGCAGCATGGTGAGGCCGATGAAGTCCTCGTACTTGACCAGGATGGTCACGCTCTCGCCGGGGCTGCCGCCGGAGATGCCGATGGTGTCGTGCCAGACCGGGGGATCGAGTGCGACGCCATTGCGGTGGGTGACCAGGAAGGGGTTGGTGTGCAGGTGGAAGGGGTGCATGAAGGCCGTCATCTTGTCGTCGGTGCTGATGACCCAGCGCTCGACGGTTCCGAGGGGCAGGATGTGGTTGACGTACGTCGGGTCGAAGCGTCCGTACATCGGGTCGCGGGTCAGGTCGCCGTGCGGGTCGGCCGCGGGCGTCGGGTTGCTGCCGAGGACGCGGTAGGCGTTGGGGAAGGGGGTGGGGAGCACGTTCGCGTCCACGTGCCAGCGCACCTCGCGGTGGACCTGGGAGCTCGCGATGTCGGCGTCGTCGAGGGGCGCCTTGCCGGGCGGCAGCTCCTCCGGCAGGCCCATCGGTGGCACGATGGGATGGCCGACGACGTGGATCGTCATCAGCGGCTTGGCGAGCGAGGCCGCGCGCAGCTCGTAGGTGCCGGCACGGTCGGCCCGCACCAGGATGTCGGCCCGGTTGCCCATGGCCATGCTCACCTGGTTCGTCGCGACCGGGGCGGCGAAGGTGATGCCGTCCTGCGCGATCTGGTGCATCGTCGGCACGGACTGGTCGCCGGTGATCTCGAGGGCCAGCGCCGTGAAGGCGGTCGCGCACACCAGGCGCCAGCGCTGC
Organism: Actinospica robiniae DSM 44927; assembly: GCF_000504285.1. Classification (NCBI taxonomy): domain Bacteria; kingdom Bacillati; phylum Actinomycetota; class Actinomycetes; order Catenulisporales; family Actinospicaceae; genus Actinospica; species Actinospica robiniae. The sequence goes on from NZ_KI632511.1 coordinate 9,159,383, forward strand.
ACCTCGCCCGGCCGCAGCACGATGGTCGGGTTGACCTGGCCGTTCACGGTGTACGTGGCGGCGGGGGCGGTGAGCGCGGCATCGGAGGTGAACAGCGGTCCGGCTGTGTTCGGCGCGATCTTCAGCTCGTTGATGCAGACGACGACGTCCGCGGCTTTCGCGATCTCCGGGACCTCGTCCACGTCGCCTTCGACGACGAGGACGCCGGTCATACCGCCGGAGACCTGCTGGGACACGGATCCGTGCAGGTGGGGGTGGTACCAGAAGGTGCCGGCAGGGTGATCGAGCGGGATGTCGATCACGCTCAGGTAGTGCGGTTCGGGATCCCCGGCCTTGCTGCGCGGGGCGAACTCGCGCATGACGTTGTCGGCCTGGCCCGAGGGGGAGACGTGCAGGCCGTGGGTGTGCAGGTTGAAGCTGTTGAAGTTGTGCGGGATGTTGTGGTCCCCGTCGAACGGCGCGTTCGGCGGCAGGCCGTTGATCTGCGTCAGCCGCAGCTGGTCGCCGCCGCGCACGCGCAGGGTGGGACCCGGGATCGTCCCGTTGTAGGTGCGGGTGTTCGCCGTGCCGAAGCCGGGGATGCGGGTCTCGGTGAAGCGGACGTCGAGCGTGCGCTCCAGAACCCGTCCCGGCGCGCCGGGGGCGGCCCGCGGGGCCCAGACCTTCGGTTGGGGGAACGGGCGCGCTGACGCCGCGCTCGCCCGTTCCGCGAGTAGGCCGTCCGGGGACGCGATCAGGGCGGCCGCCACCGGGACGGCTTTGAGGACCGCGCGGCGGCTGATTCGTGTCTGGTTGTCCATGTTCGGCACTTTAAGATGCCGCGGTGCGCCCGCCCGGTCAGGCGCACCGTTGCGGTGACCAGCATGGCCCGCGTCCGCGTGGACCACGCCGATATCAGGATCAGATGATCAAAACACCGCAGCGTCGGGCATCCGGTGTCCCCAGACATCACCGACAAAGCGGGGACCGGAAGTTGCTTCCGGTCCCCGCAGCATCGTCAGTCTGGAGGGACTAACGGGAGATGTGCCGTCCGAAGACGAACTTCTCGAAGGGCGCCGTCGGCATCGTGGTCGTGCCGTCGTGGGCCGAGCCGGACTCGTTGCTCACGGCCGGCACGGCGAAGTACTGCATGGTGATGGTGGTCTCACCGCGGCGCTTGCCGGGATCGACGTCGAAGACCGCGTAGCCGTACGCGTCGCCGGCGTTGCGGGCCGCGGACCACGGCGCGTCCTCGATCGAGTCGGCGGCGTTGCGCTTGAAGCCGGCGGCCTGGGAGCCGGTGATCGCGTTGCGCTGGGTGATGACCTTGGACTGCGGCATGTTGGTTGCCGCGTCCTCGCCGTAGGTGTTGGTCGGGCCGTTGGTCCCGCCGCCGCCCAGCACCAGGTACACGGTTCCGGCGGCGGTGTCCCAGGCCGGCACGCCGTCGACGGTGGAGTACTGCGTCGTCGCGACCTTCGGCCGCCGGGTGTCGACCGCGTCGCCGGCCGTCTGGCCCGGGTTGGGGGCGACCACGGTGCCGTGCGCGCCGGCGTCGTAGCCGCGCACCGGGTAGCTGCGCTCGTAGTCGTGCTCGTGGCCGGAGAGCACCAGGTCCACCTGGTAGTGGTCGAACAGCGGCAGCCAGGCCCGGCGGATGCCGAGGTCCGAGCCGTTGCCCGGGAGCGAGGTGGACAGCGCGCACTGGTGCATGAACACCACGATCATGTCCACGCCCGGGTCCCGGCGCGCGTCCGCGAGGGTCCGCTCGAGCCACTGCGTCTGCAGGTTCGGCCGCCCGTGCCGCCGGTCCGGCACCGCGGAGTTGTCCTGCTCCACGATCTCCAGGTCGCCGGTGTACCCGTGGTTGTAGGTGACCGTGCCGTTGGGGATCTGCGCGCCGGAGGAGGTGGTCTCGGGCGCGGCGTCGGCGGCCGCGTTGAGGTACGCGGAGCCGCCGTCCTGGTAGATGACGTCGTCGGCGTCCAGGGAGATGAACTTCACGGTGCCGACCTGGAAGCTGTAGAAGTTGCCCCGCAGGTGGTTGCCGTCCCAGTTGGTCACGCCGTTGTCCGGCAGCAGGAACCGGCTCAAGTAGTGGCCGTAGCCGTAGGGGCCGTTCCAGTAGTTGCCGGCCGCGCCCTGAGCCGCGATCCCGCCGTGCGCCTTGCCGGCGTGCCCGGCGTGGTCGCAGACCCCGAACTCGGTCTCGTGGTTGCCCAGCGCGGGCATCCACGGCCGGTTCGCCGCCGAGCGGGCCACGTTGACGCCGAAGTCGCGCCAGACGCCGGGCGCGTTCTGGATGTCCAGGTTGGCGTAGCAGAGGTCTCCGTTGAGCAGGTGGAACAGCGGCGCGGGGCCACCGTCGCCGGGGTTCTCGACGGCGTTCACCGCGTAGTACGCGTTGTCGCAGGACTCGTGCCAGATGTTGCCGGAGGCGTTCAGGTCCCAGGACGGGGTGGACAGGTCGCCGTAGCTGGAGAAGCGGTACTTCGCCCGGCCGAACGGGGCGGTCTCGAAGGACGCCGCCGCCGTGGACGCCTCGGCCGCGCCGTCGCTCACCTCGTAGTAGTACCGGGTGTCCGGCTCCAGACCGGTCAGCTGCACGTGGTAGAAGTACGTCGTCTGGCCGTTGAGGCCGTCGGTGAAGCTCACCGCGGAGGCCTTCTGGTAGCGGCGGGTGACGTCGAGCGGCGCCGGCTCGGGCAGCTTGACCAGGTGGCCGCGGTTGTGCGCGGTGATCGGCGAGGTCGAATAGGCCAGCGTCGGCGCGGGCTGGGCGACGGTGCCCGGAGCCGACCAGGACACGGTGACCGAGGTCGCCGGGTCGGCGCCCCAGGTCAGCAGGAGCTGCTCCGGCTCGGTGGTGGTGGGCAGCGGCAGGGTCGCGGTGGGCGGTCCGGACGGCGCGGTCGCGGCCTGCGCGTCCTCGGGCAGCGCGATGCCCTCGCCGACGCCGACCAGGGCGACGGCGCTGATCCCGGCGGCACCGGCGAGGAAGCCGCGGCGGGAGAAGCCGGACTCGTCGACGTCGGTCCCGGCTGATTCTTCAACTACTGACTCATCCATTCCCGCGACGATAGAAGGGGCGGGTGAACGGGCCGTGGCCGGACGCTGTCGGTCAGGCTGACGCGCGCAGGATGAGTCGGGGGCGCGCCAGGACGTCCACCGCCGCCGCCGGGTCGCCGACCGCGATGCCCAGCAGGGCCGCGACGGCTTGGGCCGATTCCCGGCCCTGCTCCGCGTAGTCGAAGCCGATGGTGCTGAGCGCCGGAATGCTCACCTGCGCCGCGGCGACGTCGCCGACGCCGATGACGGCCAGGTCGTCCGGAGCGCGCAGGCCGCGCAGGTGCATTCCGGCGAGCACCGCCATGGCCGTCTCGTCGTTGTAGGCGCACACACCCGTCACCGACGCGCGGACCCACTGATCCACGGCCACGGCGGCCTTCGCCGCGTCCAACTCGACTTCCAGCGCGATCGGTTCGGCGAGCCCTTGTTCCGCGCACACGGCCGCCACACCGCGCAGGCGTTCCTGCACGCGCCACTCGGACGAGTGCTCTCCGGGCAAGGCGTAGCCTAGGTTTTCGCGTCGCAGGCTCGTGATATGCCGGGCCTGAATCCGTCCGATCTCCTGAAGTTCCGCAGTGGCCTGTTTCCCGGCCCCGAGCACCACTTCGGCACCTGCGCGGTGCAGCGCCTCGGCCGTGGCCTCGTCGAAGGGGATGAGGCTGACCACGGCGGAGGCGTCCACCGCGGCGCAGAGATCGGGCAGCGGCCGGCCGTGGCCCTCGGCGAGATGCGTGACCAGGGACAGGCCGTGCTCGGCGAGCGCGCCCGCGAACTGCTCGATGAAGCGGGAGAGGTTCGTCGAGATCGGCACTCCCGGCAACGCCAGCAGCACCACGTCGCTGCGGCCGGCGGCCAGCGAACGGGCCGAGGCGCGCGGCCGGTAGTCGAGCCGCTTGGCCGCGTCGAGGACGCGCCGCCTGGTCTCTTCGGGGATGGTCTGCCCCTGGGTGTCGTTGAGCACGAAGCTGACCGTGGTCTGCGATACCCCGGCTTCACGTGCCACATCAAAGCTGGTGATCCGCTTGGGGGCTCGTCGCATCGCTTCCTCGCTCGTGGAAAGCCCCACCTTAGCGTGCGGTTCGCTCAGCGGTCCGCCCCCGTGCTCTGCTGCTGCGCGCCGGTGAAGAACTCGATCAGCCCATAAGGGGCCAGGTCGCCGAGGCAGAGGTCCAGGAGCACGTCCGCGTCGACAGCGGCCGCGTCGCTGCGCACGAACATCTTCTCCTCGTACGCGCTGAGTGCCGCATCGAGGTCGCCGGGGTGCGCGGCGATGGCCAAGCCGAGCTCCGCGCCGTCGAGCATCGCGAGGTTCGCGCCCTCGCCGGACGGCGGCATCAGGTGCGCGGCGTCGCCGACGAGCGTCACCCCGGGCACGCGCTCCCAGCGGTAGCTGCCCGGCAGGGTGTGGATCATGCGCGGGACCGGCGCCGTCTCGCCGTCGGTGATCAGCGCGGCCAGCTCCGGAGCCCAGCCCTCGAACTCGGCAGCGACGCGGGCGGCCGCGCCGGCGGCGTCGCTGAAATCGATCGCCTCGACCCATTCGGCAGGTCGGCTGAGCTGCACGTATGTGTGCAGGACGCTGTTCGCCTCGCGGTGCGCGGTGATGCCCTTGCCCGGGGTGAGCGCGGCCATCGAACCCTCGCCGACCGCGCGGGCCGTGGCGGGATGGCGGGCGTCGACGTCGTAGAGGTAGGTCTCGATGAAGGTCGTGCCGACGTACTCCGGCTCGGCATCCGACAGCAGAGGCCTGATCTTCGACCAGGCGCCGTCCGCGCCGACGAGCAGCCCGGTGGTGACGCTCGAGCCGTCCGCGAAGGTCAGTTCGTGCCGGCCGCCGCCGAGCGGCCGCACGCCCGCGACCTTGTGGCCCCAGCGGACGCTGCCCTCCGGCAGCGCGTCGAGCAGAATGCGCCGAAGGTCGCCGCGAAGCACCTCCGGGCGCCCGCCGCTGCCGTCGTCGGGCTCCTCGAACAGCGCGCCGCCGCGGGCGTCGAGGATGCGCATGGCCTGGCCGCCCTCGCGGATGAGCGCGCGGAACTCCTCGGTGAGCCCGGCCGCCTCGAGCGCGACCTGCCCGTCGTGCTCGTGGATGTCCAGCTGGCCGCCCTGGGCGCGCGTGCCGGCCGAGGCCTCCGCCTCGTAGACGGTGGCCGGGATGCCGTGAACGTGCAGGACGCGGGCGAGGACGAGCCCGCCGAGGCCCGCGCCGATGATCGTGATCGGGGTGTCGGTCATGGTCTGCTCCCTTCGTGGCGGACGGCGGATTGGAACGCCGTTCCATCACCCATCTTGGAACGCCGTTCCATTTCTGTCAAAATGGGAGCATGGCGAGCAGCGAACCGAAGGCCGGAAGATCCGAGCGGCGCACCGACGCGCTCTCCAAGGAGCGCATCGTCGAGGCCGCGATCGAGCTGCTCGACGCCGAAGGCGAGAGCGGGCTGACCTTCCGCGCCCTCGCCGCGCGCCTCGCCACCGGCAGCGGAGCGATCTACCACCACGTCGCCAACAAGAACGACCTGCTCACCGCCGCCACCGACGACGTGATCGCGCGCGTGCTGGCCGGCGTCGTCCCCGACGAGCAGCCGCGCGCGGCGATCCGATCCGTCGCGCTCGGCATGTTCGACGCGATCGACCTCCACCCCTGGGTCGGCACGCACCTGGCCCGCGAGCCCTGGCAGCTCGCGCTCCCGCAGATCCTCGAAGGCCTCGGCGGCCCGCTACAGGCCCTCGGCGTGCCCGAACAGGCGCAGTTCGACTGCGCGTCCGCCCTCTTCAACTACGTCCTCGGCGTCGCCGGACAGAACGCCGCACACGCCCGCCTGCACGCGGACGCCACCGACCGGACGACCTTCCTCACCTCGATCGTCGCGCGCTGGACCCGCCTCGATCCCGCCCGCTACCCCTTCGTCCACCGGATGGCGGCCCAACTGCGCGAGCACGACGACCGCGAGCAGTTCCTCGCCGGCATCGACCTGATCCTGGACGGCGCCGGCCGTGGGCAAGCTCGTTAATCAGGCTTCTGCGAATGCATCCCGCCCCAGCCGGACCGGCAGACTGCGCACTCCGTTGTTGACGAAGCTGCCGAAGCGCGGCACCTCGTCGTCCGGCACCGCGACGGCCAGGTCGGGAAAGCGCGTATAGAGCTGCTCCAGCGCGATGGCACCCTCCAGCCGGGCCAGCGGCGCGCCGAGGCAGAAGTGCACCCCGTGCCCGAACGAGAGATGCCCCGCACTCGTGCCGGCCGGGTGAAATTCGCCAGCCCCCGGCCCGAGACCGGCGGTATCGCGTCCGGCAGCGGTGTAGCCGGCGAGCACCGCCGTCCCGGCCGGGATGAGCGCGCCGCCCAACTCCAAGTCCCGCGTCGGAAAGCGGAACGGGAAGAACCCGACCGGCCCATCCCAGCGCAGCGTCTCCTCCACCACATCCGCCCAGCCGACCGAGCCGCTCCGAACCCGCGCGAGCTCGTCCGGGTGCGCGCTGAGCGCCCGCACCGCATTGGTGATCAGGTGGGTGATGGTCTCGTTCCCGGCCACCGTGAGCGTCATCAGCGTGCCGACCAACTCCTCGGTGCTCAGCCGATCCCCGTCTTCCGCCCGCGCCCCGATCAGAGCGCTGGTCAGGTCGCCGCCGGGCTCGGCCGTCCGCCGCTCCACCACCGTCGTCATCAGCTGGAACATCGACTGATTGGCCGCGATGGCCTCCGCAGGAGTGGAATCGGTGCTGATCACCCGGTTGGACAGCGCGTGCGCCTCGTCCCAGTACTCTTCGTCGACCCCCAGCAGCTCGCAGATCACCGCCATCGGCAGCGGCTCCGCGAACACCCCGCGCAGATCCACGACCGCTGTTTCCTCCGCAGCCGTTCCATCTGCCGCAGCCGTCGCATCTGCCGCGTCCGCCGCGACCCGGTCGAGCAGACGCGCCGTCAGCTCGACGATCCGCGGCCGCAGCCCCTCCGCCCGCCGCGGCGTGAACGCCCGGTTCACCAGCGTCCGGAGTCGGCGGTGGTCCGCCCCGTCCGCGGTGAGCAGCCCCGGCGTGGCGATGAAAGCCAGCAGCGGCCACCCCTCCGGCACCTGCCCCGACCGCAGCGCCGCAAAGTGCTCCGGCGCCTTCGCCACGTCGGGATGCGCCAGCAGCTCCCGCAGCGCATCGTGCCCGACCACCGCCACCCCCGGCACCCCGCCCGGCAGCTCGACGTCCACCACGTCGCCGAGTTCGCGCAGCCGAGCCAACTCCGCATGCGGACACCCGCCCGCCGGATCGAGCCGGTAAGGCAGCCGCAGTGCGTCAGCCGAAGAAACTGCAGGGGAAGTGGCGTCCATGAAGGCACTCCGAAGGTCGTCGGCGCACGGCCGCGGCGGACGGGCACGCGACGCACCGCGCCGCCCACCCAGTGTCTCGCCGGGGGAGCGGCCGAACAAGGAGTATCAGGGTTATGTGAAGCTTTGCGTCGAGTGGTCGCGCCGGCAGCCTGAGGCCCTCGCCACGCTCCCGCCGCATAGCGCTCTGGATGATCCCGGTCACCTTGCTGGTCCTTGTGTCCAGTTCTTCGGCTGGCTCCGCACGACCGGTGATGAGCCCGAAAGCCCGCGCTTACCTGACTCACGCCCTTGATCTGCTTGAACAGAACTCGATCGACACGGGCGCGATCGCTCACCGTCCTCGCCCCGCTGCTGACCGGACCCACCCTCGGCTACTTCGTAGACGCCTCCGGACATCGCAGCACCCGGATACAAAGCGCCACCTGGCCCCGATCCGGTGATCACCGCCGCGACTCAGTGGCTGATCACCCGCGCGCACTGCTGACGAACGTAGGCCATCGCTCACCCGTCGGACCCGACCGTCGGCCCGCGCGCCCTGACGATGCGGCCCCGTCCACGGGTGTCGCCAATTGCTCGGCGGCGGCAAGCCGAGCCGGCACGGTATGCGATCGGCTCCGGTCAGCCGCCGTTCATCGCGGCGGTCCACGGCTGCATCTGCTGGAGAGCCTCCACGTTGGCCACGTACTGCGGATTCGGGATCCCGCCGCCGGTGGCGGTGGGATCCACGTCGCCGGGCCCGACGTTGTACGCGGAGATCACGTCGTTGAGCAGGTTCTGGTTGCTCAGGTTGAAATCGTCGTCGTAGTAGACCTCGCCGAACCAGGCGATCAGCCATTCGAGGTACTCGGATCCGATCTGAGTGTTGCCATCCAGCGTCGTGTAGTCATAGCTGGTCCCGAAACGGTTGTTCATCCACGTCGCGGTGGCGCTCATGATCTGCATCGTGCCGTAGCCGCCGTCGCACGCGACGATCTGTGACTGCCAACCGCTCTCCTGCCACGCCTCGGCCTCGATCAGCTCGGGCGGCAGCGTGATCGAGACGGTCTGCGTCGCCCCGGTCGAGTCCTGATACGTGAAGGTGCGGGGCGTGGCGGCGGCCGACTGCAAGGCTGCCTGCACCTGCGAGAGGCTCGCATCGGTGCCCGCGTACGTCGGGCAGCTCGGCTTGGCGCTCGCCGACGCGCTCGCCGACGCGGCACCCGAAGCGATCGGGCTCGGCGAGGACGTGGGCACGGTGCCCGGATTGTGCGGCGGCGGAGGCAGCGGAATGCTGGCCGCGGCCGTCTTGTTCTTGCTCGGCTTCGGCGCGGGCTTGTTGTTCGAAGTGACCGCGCTGCGGGTCGGCGCCTTCGTCGCCGATGCGCTCGCGCTCGGCCGCGCACTGGCGCTCGCGGACGCGGACGCGGACGCGCTCGCCGACGCGGTCGCCGCGGTCGGGCTGATGCTGTCCTCCGCCGCCAGAGGGCTACCGACGGGCGCCGGGCCGGACGACGCCGAACTGGGCGCCGAGGTGGGGCTGACCGCCACGAACACGCCCACCCCGACCGCGACCACGGTGATCGCGGCTATCCCGCTCTTGGCTCGCGGACCCAGATTTTTGATGCTCATCGGATACCCCCCGAAATAGGATTTGTCGTCAGCCGGACCGGACCTGCGCTGGACACAGAGGTGGCGTCCCGGCCGGCCAGGCCGAACATGATGCTGTACAGGTCATGAATTCTACGAGGTGTGCAGCCGGTCGGTGCACCCGGAAGCACGGTGGCTGGAGTACAGCGGTCACCACTTGGCAGGAAGCAGTCGAGCAGATGGCCGCACTGGCCGCTGACGTCCACGCCTTCCTGCACGAAGCCCCGATTTCCAGTGGCTGAGCCTTCGCCTGAGACGCCGCGAGAACGGGCGATGCCGACCGGCGGGCGACCCCATCCCGTCGGGTGCCACTTGGCTGCGTCTGCGATCCTTGCCGTATGCCGGCTGACCTTCCTGATGGATGGACGCTTGACCGCATCCGCACTTTCAGGGGACAGCGCTGCAACGCTGCTCTCGCCGGAGCGGCTCGTTGTCCTCGAGCTGCCCTCGCGTCGCGACTACGAGACGCTTCCAGCCGAGGTCATCATCGGCTCCGATGGATCAGTGATCTGCTGGGCGTCGTACGGCGCCGGCCTCGACGACGCCATCCGCAACCTGTAGTCGGCTCATCGCGCCTACCCCGTCACTTCTGAAACGCGCCCCCGTCTCGGTCCACGCCCTTGCGCTTCTTGGCCTGTCGAGCCGCCCGGTAAGTCATGGCCCGCAATACCGGAGCGGCAGGGATGAAGAGAACAAGTATGCATAGCTTTATGTACCATTTGCGGGATAGCTCCATTGTCCCTGATACGGGGAGCGACGCCATGGCAGCCAGAAGCCAGATGGCCAGCAAGACCTCCAGCACGGGGTGGCGCGGCTGATGAACGCTGAGTGTGACGAGAACAATGACGCCGGCCCAAGGGATGAGCGCGGCAGCCACGAGCAGGGCCCACACTCCCAGGATGGCGAGCTGAATGCTGCGAGTGTGCTTTCGCGTGAAGCCCATATCCGCATGCTGATGCTGCCCGGACCGCGGGTCATGAGCGCCGGCGCTTATTTCGTCGTGAGTACGGACGCTCTCGTCGTTTCCGGGCTACGTCACCTGGTTTCGCACGATCACGCAGCTGTCGGCGCGTGTCAGACCCCTCACTTTCGGCGGCACGCGGGCCAGCGCCACGAGTACGGCCCGATCCGGCCGGAGCCGCTCCGGGTCCGCGTTTCTCGGTGCGGCCGCCTACGTGGCTATGCGTCAGCCGGTAGTGTCCAGGCGCGCTCCCCAGGTCGTCGTCACCGATTCGCCCGGCTCCAGCCGGAGTACGCTTTCGCCCTCGGCGAAGGCGTTCGGAGGGCAGGTCATCGGTTCGACGCCAAGGCCGCGGCGGCGACGGTCCGGGGAGTTCGTGTCCGCCGTGTAGATCTCAAGAACGGGATAAGTCGAGTCCACCCACAACGACGCCGTCGCTCCGTCGCTGCCACGCAGTCGCACCCATGCTCGCCCGTCCTCGTCGCGGCTGAGGTCCGTGAAGGCGTAGTCGACCTCGAGATCGCCGATCTGCCGGCCGTCGCGGAAGTGGTACGGGCTGCACTTCACCGGGACGCGGCCCGTCGGCAACTGCCGTTCGGGGTCGGTGTCGATACGGGTCGCCGCCTCGAACGTCAGCGTGCACGCGTCGATGGTGCCGTTGCCAGGCGAGAGGTAGGGATGCTGTCCGCATCCGTACGGCGCGGGCCGGTCGCCGGCATTGGTCGCCGTCGTGCGCACTGTGAGGCCGTCGTCAGCCAGCCGGTATTCGATCTGGACGTCCACGGTGAAGGGGTAGCCCTGCATGGGGTGGAGGGTGGTGGCCATGACGACGCGGTCCTCTTCGTGCAGCACGGCCTGCCAAGGGCGCCAGCGCAGCAGCCCGTGGATTGCGTTGTGCTTGTCCGGCTCGGTCAGCGCAAGCTGATAGTCGGACCCGTCGAAGCTGTAGCGGCCGTCACACAGCCGGTTGGGCCACGGGATGAGCGGCGCGCCGTGCGCCCCGTCGGCCATCTTGTCGACCGCGTAGGCCAGCGAAGGCTCCGCCGCATCCGCCGACAAGAACAGAAGGAAACTGCTGGTTCCCGACGCTCACCGAGATTGTCTGACCCGCGGTGCCTATCCGGCGTCGCCCTGCATGGGGAGCACGTCGCGGATCACGGCGGACGCCACCACTTTCGGTCCCTCCGTGACCAGCATCTCGGCCCCCGGATGCAGGAACGGCCGAGCCAGATCGCGCACCAGGAAGTCGACCTTGTACAGGCCTGCGTCTCCAGCGGATCCGGGAACCGCTTGCAGTAGAACGCTGAGCTTGTTCGCCGTAGCGGGCCAGCCCGGCTGCGTCTCGCGCTCGTCGCCCGGAGGGAAGACCGCGGTCGCCATGTACACCGGCGCGGTCGGCGGCCCGGAATGCCGCCCTCCCTGCTCCGCGGAAAGCCACGAGATCACCGCGTGCGCCACCGGCCTCTCGATCCTATCTCTCATCACCATAGCCTGATTCCATTTCCATCCATCGACTCATGATCTGGCCGAGCTGCTCGCCTTGGGTATAGAGGCCAGGTTTGATACCGTCCAATTGCTCGGCTCGAAATGCAAATGGTCCGCAAGCGGGCTGGGAATGTTCATCTCAATTGTGGCGCTTTGCCCGCCGTTCAGGACCTCACCCCCTTTTGTGGCAGCCACGAGTGTGGGCTCGGCCTCCGATGGGCCGACGCCGACAGGCCCCGTCTGCCGCCTCCGAGATGCGAGGTTCCGGACCTCCTGCGCAGAATTGCAGCATGCGCAGACCAGATCCGCTGCTGGAAGCGATCTCGAAGGACGCGTCCAGTGAGCATGCCCGGAACAGTCCGTACCGGGTCTCGGTGCTGATCGGGGGCGCCGTGCTGACCGGGCACGTGTTCAGTCCCGACGCGTTCATCGACGACGCGCTGCCTGAGGACGTCGCCGCGGAATACCGGCAGCAGTATCTCGAGGACGGCGCGGCGGAGTACCTGCATCTGCACACGGACGAGACCGGCCAGGGCGTGGCGCAGGCCAACATGGCGGATGTGCGGATCCCGCTCGACCGGGTCGACGCCTGGTGGATCGCCACCCCGATCGCCATGTGATGCACGCCACCCGTCGTGAGACCCGGGTCGTCCAACTCGCCTAGCAGCCGAGCGATGAGCGCACTCTCAGGGCTTCGAACCGTCCGACAGGTTGGCGGCCATCCAAGACCTCGCGACATTTGCCGACCATAGAATATGCGCCTATATTTCTAAGGCATATAATTGCTCGTTCACATGCGGGGTTCCCCCAGCGTCCCCGTCTACGTGGATGAGTGGCGCGGGGGGGGGGGGGGGGTCAGGAGCCAGTCCATACGGATTTATTCGCACTGAATATGAGGTTATCGTCCGAAATAGGACGCAAGGGCTCGCCGCGCTGATCGGCTCCAGCGGATTCGTCGTGATCATCGCGCTCATAGGCGTCGCCCATGCATTTCGAGGATCGCCGCTTGTGGATTCGTTCGGCGCCGGTCCGGTCAGCGCGGTTGTCTTCTATGGGGCATGGCTGGTGGGCCAACGGGCGAGCATCCGGCTGCGTCCCGAGGGGATCATCATCGAGAATATCGTTGTCCGCCATGTGATCCCCTGGCGGCAGGGCCGGCAGTTCTATGTTCACAACGGGTTGAGGCTGCGCCTGCTCGATGGGCGCACTTACGGGATCGCGGCGTTCCAGGGCTCACTCGTCTCGAAGCTGGCCGGGTATCCGGTTCACCATCAGATCGCCAAGCAGTTGACAGTGGAATGTGATCGCCTCGTGGTCGAGGATCTGCCCGAGTTTCCAGCCCCGCCGACGCGCCGGCATCTGCAGCTACCGGACTTGTGGGTGCTGTTCGCCGTGGCCGTCGCCGTGGACGGCTTGATCGGTCTCGCTGTCCTGAGTCGGTGAACCAGCTCCGGATCGCAGTGGTGCGCAGCTGGTCGGGCGAAACCGAGTGCGCTGCGCTGCGCGCCGGAGTCGACGCGGTTGCCGGTCGTCACCACGAACCGGACCGTGCGGGAATAACGGTGGGCTGATTCAGTGCTGCCCGGACCATGGTGACCCTCCGCAACATTCCGCTGTTCACCGCACTGGCCGACTCCAAGCGCGTCCTCGTCGCAGGCGCGGGCGGCGGATTCGACGTCTACGGCGCCCTGCCGTTGGCGCTCGCGCTTCGAGCGGCCGGAGTGGAGGCGTTCCTTGCGAATCAGTCCTTTTCGCCGCTCGGCCTCCTGCCTCTGGACGACTGGCTCATGCCGGACGTCGCCGTCGTCACCCCGGCGACCGGCGACGTCTCGGAGTACTTCCCGGAGCGGACGCTGGCGTGCTGGCTGGAGCGCAACGGTCAGCCCTCGACGGTCTACGCGTTCGCGCAGACTGGCGTGCAGCCGCTCCGAGAGGCCTACACCGCACTGGTCGACGCCCTCGGCCTAGACGCGATCGTCCTGGTCGACGGCGGAACCGACATCCTGATGCGCGGGGACGAGGACGGTCTGGGCACCCCCGCTGAAGACATGGCAAGCCTCGCGGCCGTTGCCGGGTTGAGGAACGTCCCCGTGAAGCTGGTCGTCAGCATCGGCTTCGGGATCGACGCGTACCACGGCGTCAACCACGTCCAGGTCCTGGAGAATCTCGCCGATCTGGAGGCGGACGGCGCTTACCTCGGCGCTTTCTCCCTTCCACGGGCGTCGCAGGAGGGTCAGCTGTATCTGGATGCTGTCGCGGACGCGCAACGGGCGACGCCGATCCGGCCGTCGATCGTGCACGGACAGATCGCGGCGGCGATGACCGGTGTCTGCGGCGACGCGCACTTCACCGAGCGGACTCGAGGCAGCAAGCTGTTCGTGAACCCCCTCATGGCCATGTACTTCGCGGTGACGGTGGAGGGACTCGTCGGACGGCACCGGTACCTGGACCGTCTGGAGCAGACGGTCACGTTTCGCCAGGTGTTGCTCGTGATCGAAAAGTTCCGCCTCGACGTCGACCGGCGGATTCCGCGGATGTTCCCGCACTGAGCGCGATAGAGCCCGGCTGTCCGAGCAGCCGGGCCGCCCTGGTGCTCAGTCGACATCCACGAATCGTTCGATTCCCGACAGGATCACGAGGGAGTCCCGCGGGAGAGGTCGAAACCGGAGTGCTCGTCCCACGCCACCACCGACCACAACCGCTCCAGTGCCGACCAGATTCGCTCGACCAGTGCCCAGTCCGGATCCCCGCTGCCGAGCGAGATCATCGCGTACAGGTCGCCGCCCCAGATCCCGTGCTCGGCATCCGGATCGGCAAAGATCACCGTCTCGGCATTGTGGGCGACGCCGGTGTGCACCTCCAAGGAAAGCCAGTCCGCCGCAGCCGCCCGCTCGTGCGTCATCGTCGCCAGGCGGTACGCCGCGATCTCATCCACCGGCGTGACCGGGCTTCGCACCTCGCCCAGGACCGGAGCGCCGTCGGCGAGCAACTCGTCGAGAAGCAGGCCGATCACCTCATGCGCCGACTGGCCGCCGCATCGGCCGAAAAACGAGAGCCGATACACCATCGGATCTCAGGTCGCCCGACTCTACGCCCCGTACACCACCGCCACCGGCGCGTGGTCGGACCAGCGGGAGGGGTGGTCGACGGCGCGCTCGACGACGGCGGTCTTGGCGAGCTTGGCGAGGCCGGGGGTGGCGATCTGGTAGTCGATGCGCCAGCCCGCGTCGTTGTCGAAGGCGCGGCCGCGGTAGGACCACCAGGAGTAGGGGCCCACGGCGTCGGGGTGCAGGGCGCGCATGACGTCGACGTAGCCGGCCTCGCCGAAGACGCGGTCGAGCCAGGCGCGCTCGGACGGGAGGAAGCCGGCCACCTTCTGGTTGGTCTTCCAGTTCTTCAGGTCGGCCTCGCGGTGGGCGATGTTCCAGTCGCCGCAGACGACCAGTTCGCGGCCCTCGGCCTCGAGGCGCGCGCGGGTCTGCTTGAGGTAGGCGAGGAACTCCTCCATGAAGCGTTCCTTCTCCTCCTGCCGCGGCGTGCTCACCTCGCCCGAGGGCAGGTAGAGGCTGGCCACGGTGATGCCGGGCAGGCCGTCGGCGGCGGGGAGGTCGATCTCGACGTAGCGGCCGGAGGCGTCGAACTCGGCCGAGCCGAACCCTATCTGCGTCCGGGTCGGCGCGACGCGGGTGTAGAGGGCGACGCCGGCGCGGCCCTTCGCGGCGGCGGGGGCGAACAGCGGGGCCTGCCAGCCGGCCGGCGCGCGCAGGGCGGCGGGGACCTGGTCGGCCTCGGCGCGGACCTCCTGCAGGCACACGACTTGGGCGTCGGTGGCGGCGAGCCAGGCGTCGAAGCCCTTGGTCGAGGCCGCGCGCAGCCCGTTGACGTTGACGGTGGTGATTTTGATCATGGTGCTCCTGCCGATGTCGCCCTCGCCCGGGCCGTCCCCGCGCCGGGCATCCACCATTGTGCACGCCGCCACCGACAGACCGGGCCGGAACGCCGCCGTCGGCCGAGGCCGCGCACGTCGGGGCCGGTGTGTCGGGCCGCGGATCCGTGTGGCGGGGGCGGGCGCGGGCATGAAAGCATGCGTACCCGTATTCCTGTTTCGAACGACCGCCGCGGCCGAGGCTCCGGTGGGCCCTGACGAGGGGGAGCTCCAGCATGACCGTGCCACCCGGCCCGGACCAGCCACAGCGCGGTTACGGGTCCCGACCAGGGCAGCCGCAGGACTCGGCCGGCGGGACGCCGGTGCCCGGGGACCAGGGTCAGGGGCTGATACCGGATCCGGCGACGGGACACGGCTCCGCACCTCAGCTGCCGGCTCCGTACGCACCGCCGGCGCCGGGCCAGTTCCCGCAGCCTCCCCAGCCGCAGTTCCCCCCGCAATACCCGCAGCAGCACGCGCCGGGCGCGCCGCAGTTCCCCGGCCAGCCCCAGCCCCTGCCGCCGCAGTACCAGCCGGGCCCCGTGCCGCAGTACCAGGGATACCCTCCGCAGCCTCAGTTCCAGCCGCAGCCCCAGCCCGGAGTCCCGCCCTACGGCGCCTCCTCCTTCCCCCCGCCGCAGGCCTCCTACGCCGGCTGGCCGCAGATCCAGCCGACGCCGGCGGCGCACTTCAACCCGGCCATGCTGCTGCCGATCCAGCACTGGCTGCGCGACCGCTCGCTGCGCAACTGGATCACGATCCTCTTCGTCGCGCTCGTGGTCGTGCCGTCCATCGCGCTGGTCTACGTGGGCCAGGACGTCGACAAGATCTCGAAGTCGACCTGGGCCTTCGCCATCTACTTCGCCTGCGCCTGGCTGCTGGTGCTGTGGATCTCGATCCGGCCGCCGATGATCAGGCCTCTGATGTTGCTGGAGGTCGGCGTCATCGGCCTGCTCTTCGAGGCGCCGCTGGCGATCTGGCTGGAGAAGAAGCTCGAGACGCCGAACCAGAACCTGTTCAACTACATCTTCACGGTCGGCCTGCCGGAGGAGTTCGTCAAGATCCTTCCGGTCGTGGTGCTCGGCTTCCTGCTCAAGCAGGTGTGGGGGCCGCTGACGCCGAAGGACTACCTGTTCCTGGGCGCGGTGAGCGGTCTCGCGTTCGGTGCCGCCGAGGCGGTGCAGTACATCAACGTCTACATCCCGTCGCAGGCGGCGACGATCGCCGAGTCGGCGGCGCAGCAGAACGTCGACCCGGCCTCGCTCGGGCAGTTCATCGCGCAGACCTCGATCCAGAGCGGGTCCTGGCGGTTCGTGACCGACCCGATGAGCCACGCGGTGTGGGCCGGCATCACCGGCTACTTCGTCGGTCTGGCCTTCCAGCACCGCCGCTACTTCTGGCTCGCCCTCGTCGGCCTGGGGCTCACCTCGGTGCTGCACGGCATCAACGACGACGTGGCCGGCCACTGGTTCTGGATAGTCGAGATCATCGTCAGCGTGTTGCTGTTCATGGCGTACGTGCAGGCCGGCGGCGTGATCGAGCAACAGCTGACCGAAGCCGACGAGGCGCACGCCCGGGCGCACCCGCATCCGGTCTACCCGATGCCGGTGCCCGGCGGCATGCCGGCGCCGGGGTGGGCCGCCGCGCCGGCTCCGCCGGCCGCACCGGGCTGGGCGCCGGCCGGCTACGGCACCGGCTCGATGCCCGTCGCCCCTTCGTGGAACCCGGCCGCCGGCTGGGGGCAGAGCGGATTCACTCCGCTCCGCGGCTATCGCGCGCCGAACACCTCGGGCCAACCCGCACCGCCGCCGCCTCAGCTCTGATCCGCTCCCGCCGTTCGCCGTCGCGGGAACCGCGGTCCGTCCTCGCACGTCCGTTCATGAAGAGAACCTGAACGAGGACGGTCCGCGGTACCCGCGGGGCCGACGGACGAGCACGGGAGATCCGGCTGCATGGCGCGTGGACCCGAGGTCTCGGATCATCCGAAAGCCACGGCGGTCCGTCCGCCGGGAGAGCGGGCCAACCGCCGCAAGGGCAAGAAGCCGCGCAAGGTGCTGAGCCGGGGCAGGCAGGCGCGCCGGCGCTACCTGTGGCGGCCGCTGACGGCCGTGTTCGTGCTGGTCTTCGGGTACGCCGGGGTCACCATCGAGCCGTATCTCACTTATGCGGGTTCCGATACGGTCGCCGCGCGGGTGGCCGAGTGGGGCCGCGATCATCACATGAGCGGCCTCGTCACGTGGCTGGAGAACGAGACGTACTCCGCCCCGCCGACGGGCGGAACGCTGAGTTCGCAGCAGGTCCACACGCTGCAGGGGGCCACGGTCGCGCCGAGCGCGGCCGCGGAGAACGAGCTGCCTGCGAACATCGCGCCGCTCGCGGCCGGATCGGTGCCGGGCGAAGGCGTCTGGCACCCGGCCGTCTACGCGAAGAACGGCGTGCCGGTCGTGGAGTGGGCCGGCCTGCGCCCGGACGCCCAGCACACTTCTAAACTCGCCTACGTCGCGTGGTTGAACGTCAAGGCGCTCAGTTTCCAGCTGCATCCGGGTTCGCAGCAGCCCGGCGGCACCTTCGCCACCCCGGACGAGGTGCCGCCCGGCCGGCGCGCAGGCCTCGTGGCGACCTGGAACGGTGGCTTCAAGGTCAACCCGAACGACTCGCTCAGCGGCTATTACGAAGACGGCCGCACCGTGCGGGCGCTGGTCGACGGCAAGGCCGCGGAGGTGTTCTACCGCGACGGGTCGATCAAGATCGGCGATTGGGGACGCGATCTGACGATGACGCCGCAGGTCGTCGGGGTGCGCCAGAATCTGAGTCTGCTCGTGAACAACGGACAGGTGACGGCCGCGGTGAACTCCGGATCCGGGGCGCAGTGGGGCGTGACGGTCAACAACTTGTTCTTCGTGCCGCGTTCAGGCGTCGGTGTCACAGCCAAGGGCGACGTCATCTACGTCGGCGGGCCGGACCTGTCCGTAGCCTCGCTGGCGAGGCTGCTCAAGCAGGCCGGCGCCGTCGACGCGATGGAACTCGACATCAACGCCGACTGGACCTCGTTCATGTATTACACGGTGCCGGGCGCTGGGGATGCCGCCGATCCGACGCCGACCAAGCTATGGAATTTCTCCCAGCCCGCCGACCGCTACTACCAGCCGAGTAGTCGAGATTTCGTAGCCGTCTACCTCAGATGAGGCACCTTAGGTGAACCACCTCAGGTATGCCGACGTGCAGGAGCCGCCACCGCGAACGGTTAGGCTGGAAGCATGCTCGTGGACCGCTTCGGACGTATCGCCACCGACCTGAGGGTCTCGGTGACGGACAAATGCGACCTGCGGTGCACGTACTGTATGCCGGCCGAAGGCCTGCCCTGGCTGCCCCGAGCCGACGTGCTCACCGATGACGAACTCGAGCGGCTCGTGGGCATCGCGGTGCGGCTGCTCGGCGTGCGCGAGGTGCGGCTGACCGGTGGCGAACCGCTCATCCGGCCGGGTCTGCCGGACCTGATCGGCCGCCTGGCCGCGCTGGAGCCACGGCCGCGGCTCTCGCTGACGACGAACGGCGTCGCCCTGGCCCGCCTCGCCGCGCCTCTCGCGGCCGCCGGGCTCGACCGGGTCAACGTCAGCCTGGACACGCTCGACCCCGAACTCTTCCGCACCTTGACCCGTCGGGACCGGCACGAGCGCGTGATCGCCGGCATCGACGCCGCGCTCGCCGCCGGCCTCGGACCGGTGAAGATCAATACGGTGCTCATGCGCGGCGTCAACGAGCGCGAGGCGCCGGATCTGCTCCGCTGGAGCCTGGAACGCGGCTGCGAGCTGCGCTTCATCGAGCAGATGCCGCTGGACGCGCAGCACAGCTGGGACCGGGCGGCCATGGTCACCGCCGAGGAGATACTCGAGAGCCTGGCAGCCGAATTCGTGCTCGAACCCGAGGGCGCCGAGGCCCGCGGCACGGCTCCGGCGGAGACCTGGCGGGTCGTCGGATACTCGGCGCCGGACGGGAGTCCGGCCCGCGTCGGGGTCATCGCCTCGGTCACCCGGCCTTTCTGCGGGGACTGCGACCGGGTGCGGCTGACCGCCGACGGCCAGGTGCGCACCTGCCTGTTCGCCCGGGACGAATCAGACCTGCGCGGAGCGTTGCGGGCCGGGGCCGGGGACGAGGAGATCGCCGAGCGCTGGCGCACGGCCATGCTGGGCAAGAAGGCGGCCGCCGGTATCGGCGAACCCGGATTCGTCCAGCCTGATCGCCCGATGTCCGCCATCGGCGGCTGAGGAACCGGCTCGGCCTGAGCCCACTGCCGGGAGCGCGCAAGCGTGGGATACCTGGACGGTGTGGGATACGTGGAAAGCCGCAGAGAAAAGGCGAGCGGCCGGCACACGGGGGGGATGCCGGCCGCTCACGGCGAACGCGGCTGTCGACGGCCGGGTTCGCAAGGCACCGCCCCGACGGGGGAACGGAGCGGGCGTAAGAAGTATGGCATACGGAGGCGCTTGGAGTGAACAGGGGTTCAAGGATCAGCGGGCTACGGCTCTTCGACCTCGGCGTTCGCGGGGACGCGGCCTTCCGCCTCCACCCACTCGGCCTGCACCCGCGTATCGCGTTCGCCGCCGGCTGAGTGCTCTTCGCCGGCGACCGGCTCGTCTTCCCCTGCGGCCGGCTCGTCTTTCCAGCCGAACGACGCGTCGTCCCCGTCGATCGGCTCGCCGTCCGCGTCGATCCGGTGCGTGCCGCCGAGCGACCGGTCCGGCCCCGGGAGCTCGCTCTGCCGGGGCGCGCCGACCATCATGTTCGTCGGGGCCTCGCTCAGATCCGGCCCGCCGTTGGCCCGCACCACCGCGAAGTACGGGATGATCGTGGCCACCAGCCCCAGCACGGTCCGCTCGAGCAGCGTCGGCCCGGGGACCAGCACCACCACCAACAGCAGCACCAGGCGCAGCAGCATCGTCCAGATGTACTGGCGCTGCCGCCTGCTGATGTCGCTCAAATGGCTGGAATCGGCGGTGGTGATCCCGTACGACTGCTCGGTCGGCTCATGCCGGGAGATCGGAAGCCTCACGTCATCCAGCGTAAGGCGGCGTCACCGGCCCCGGAAGCCCGGGGTGCGCTCGGCACGCCGGGAGATCCGTCCTCCCGCGCGCGATCATGTGCGGACCCAAGCGGCGTGGGCTTTCTTTGTACTGCTCCGCCACACGACCTCGGCGGCGGAGCCGGTACGGTAAGGCCTGCAGCCCGCCGCGCGGGCCGCCGAACCAGCCGTCACCGCGATCGAAAGGGCGCACCTTTGAGCAGGTCAGTTCTCGTCACCGGAGCGAACCGGGGCATCGGCTTGGCCATCGCCGCCGCCTTCGCCGAGAAGGGCGACAAGGTGGCGGTGACCTACCGCACCGGCGAACCGCCCGAGCTCAAGGCCAGCGGCGACGGGTCCGTGCTCCCGGTCCGGTGCGACATCACCTCCACCGAGGACGTCGAGCGCGCCTTCACCGAGATCGAGGCCGCGCACGGCCCGGTCGAGATCCTGGTGGCCAACGCCGGGATCACCCGGGACACCCTGGTGCTGCGGATGAGCGAGCAGGACTTCACCGACGTCCTCGACACCAACCTGACCGGCTCCTTCCGCGTGGCCAAGCGCGCGTCCAAGGGGATGCTGCGGCTCAAGCGCGGCCGGCTGATCTTCATCTCCTCCGTGGTGGGCCTCTCCGGCTCCCCGGGCCAGGTCAACTACGCCGCCTCCAAGGCCGGCCTGGTCGGCATGGCCCGCTCGCTCGCGCATGAGCTGGGCTCGCGCTCGATCACCGCGAACGTGGTGGCGCCCGGGTTCGTGCAGACGGCGATGACCTCGGAGCTCAGCGAGGACCGCAAGAAGCAGATCCTCGACGCCGTCCCGCTCGGCCGCTACGCGCAGCCCGAGGAGATCGCGGGCGTCGTCACGTTCCTGGCCTCGCCGGAGGCCGCGTACATCACTGGCGCCGTCGTCCCCGTGGACGGCGGACTCGGAATGGGGCACTGATATCAGCATGGGTATTCTCGACGGCAAGCGCATCCTGGTCACCGGGGTGTTGCTGGAGTCCTCGATCGCCTACCAGGTCGCGAGGCTGGCCCAGGAGGAGGGCGCGGACATCATCCTGACCGCGTTCCCCCGGCCGAGCCTGACCGAGCGGGTGGCCAGGAACCTGCCCAAGCCGGTGAAGGTGCTCGAGCTCGACGCGACGAACCGGGAGCACCTCGACGCGCTGGCCGAGAAGGTCCGGGCCGAGCTCGGCGGCCTCGACGGCGTCGTGCACTCGATCGGCTTCGCCCCGCCGGACGCCCTGGGCGGCGCCTTCCTGGACACGCCGTGGGAGTCGGTCTCGACGGCGATGAACGTCTCGGCGTTCTCGCTCAAGGCGCTGACCATGGCGTGCCTGCCGCTGATGGAGAACGGCGGTTCGGTGGTCGGCCTGACCTTCGACGCGACCGTCGCCTGGCCGCAGTACGACTGGATGGGCCCGGCGAAGGCGGCGCTGGAGGCCACCTCGCGGTACCTGGCCCGCTACCTCGGCGAGCAGAACGTGCGCTGCAACCTGGTCTCGGCCGGGCCGATCGGCTCGATGGCGGCCAAGTCCATCCCGGGCTTCGGGCTGCTCGCGGACACCTGGAACGACCGGGCCCCGCTGGCCTGGGACGTGAGCGACCCCGAGCCCGCCGCCCGCGGCGTGATCGCGCTGCTCTCGGACTGGTTCCCGAAGACCACCGGCGAGATCGTCCACGTCGACGGCGGCCTGCACGCGATCGGCGCCTGACGCCGGACCGTCGGGCCTGGGTACGTCGGGCTGCCACCTGACGCCGAGCCGACGGGCGCCGAGCACGTCAGGCCGCAGGCGGGCTCGGGCCGGCCGGTCGCCGCTGCCGCTGAGCAGCCGGATCCGCCGGACGCCGAGCCCTCCTGGCGCTGACGGGCCGTCAGGCACCCGAGGCTCCCGGGCCTCGCCGCTGCATGAAGCGGCGGCGAGGCCCGCGCCCTTTTCCCGGGAGGCCGCGTCCGGCCCGCTCGGCTCGGCCCACTCAGCCCGGCGGCGGCAGCTCCGGCGGCGACGCCGCGGGCCGCTGCTCGAGGGCGGCCAGGGCTATGCGTATCGCCTCGTCGAGTTGCGGGTCGCGGCCGGCGGCCCAGTCGTGCGGCGGGATCGGCACCTCCACGTCCGGGTCCACGCCGTAGTTCTCCACTCCCCAGCCCACGTCGTCGAACCAGAACGAGTACTTCGGCTGTGTCACCTCCGTGCCGTCCACCAGCCGGTACCGGCTGTCGATGCCGATCACCCCGCCCCAGGTCCGGGTGCCGACGACGGGGCCGAGCCCATAGCGCTTGAACGCGTGTGTGCCGATGTCGCCGTCCGAGCCGGCGATCTCGTTGGACAGCGCCACGATCGGGCCGCGCGGCGCCTGGATCGGGTAGCTGGCCGGCTCCGAGCGGCGGGCGAGGTTCCAGCCGATCACCTCGCGCCGCAGCTTCTCGATCACCAGCTCCGAGACATAGCCGCCGCCGTTCTCGCGCAGGTCGAAGATGAGGCCCTCACAGTGCAGCTCGACACCCATGTCGCGGTGGAACTCGGCCCAGCCGGTGTAGCTCATGTCGGGCACGTGCAGGTAGCCGAGCCGCCCGGCCGACCGCTCGTGTACGACGGCCCGTTGGGTGCGGATGACGTCGTGGTAGCGCAGCACGCTCTCCTTGCGCAGCGGCACCACCGCCACCCGCCGGTCCCGCCCGTCGCGACGCAGCGTCAGCTCCACCGGCTTGCCCGCCTTCCCGACCAGTAGCGGGTCGGGACCGTGCGCCGGGTGCAGCGGACGGCCGTCCACGGCGACGATCTCGTCGCCCGCCCGGGCCGCCACGCCCGGAGCCTCCAGCGGAGAAAGACCCGCCGCCACCGAGGTCTCGCTCGGGATGATCCGGGCTATCCGCCAGGCGCCGGAGGAATCGCGGACCAGGTCGGCGCCGAGCCGGCCCTGCGCCCGCTCGAGTGGTATCGGGCCCTGATTCGGGTCGCGGACATACGCGTGCGAGGAGCCGAGCTCGGCGCCGACCTCGAACATCACGTCGCGCAGATCGTCGGTGCTGCCGATCCGCTCGAGCAGCGGCCGGTACCGGTCGCGGACGGCCGGCCAGTCGACCCCGCCCATGTCGGCGCGCCAGAAGTTGTCGCGCATCAGCCGCCAGTTCTCGGCGTACATCTGCCGCCACTCGGCCGAGCGGTCCACGGTGATCCGGATCCGATCGAGGTCCACGCCGACGTCGTCCTGGTCGCCGGCGGAGGCGACCGGACGGATCGTGAGCGCGCCGTCCTTGCGGAAGGCCAGCCTTTCGCCGTTGCCCGAGACGGCGTAGTCGTCGACGGCGTCGACGATCGTGCTCTGCCTGCGCTTGACCAGATCGAAGCGCACCAGGCTCGCCTTCGGGTGCTCGTCGCCGCCGATCAAGGCCTCGCCGAGCTCACCGACCAGGGGAGAGGCGAGCCACAGTACCGATTTTTCGGCCGCGCACAGGCCGTGGTACCGGCCCGCCGGCACCGGGAACGGCACGATCCGCGCGGCCAGCCCTTCGAGGTCGAGGCGCACCCGCTCGACGGTCGGCTCGGCGCCCTCGGCGGAGTCTTCGTCGGCTTCGCCGCCCTCTTGCGGCTTCTCCGGCTGCTTGACCGGGCGCCCGTCGATCTCCGGGGCGAACGGTGACGGGGTGTCAGCAGCCAGCGTGACCAGGTACGGGCGGGTGCCGGCGGCGAAGGCGAGGTCGAACGGCTGCGTCTGCTCGATCGGATCGAAGGTGCGGTTCGACAGGAACGCGAGGTACTTGCCGTCGAGCGTGAAGGCGGGGGAGACGTCGTCGAACCGCGGCGGGGTGACGTCCACGATCGTGCGGTCGGAGAGCCGGCCGAGGCGGATGTGGCTGCCGGCGTAGTGCTGCCATTGCTGCGACCAGGCGAGCAGGGCGGAATCCGGCGAGAAGGTCAGCCCGCACGCCTCCTGGTTGAGCACACGGGTGAGCTCCTGGGCCGTGCCGGACTCGAGGTCGACGATCAGCAGCCTGCCGTCGTCGCAGGACAGCGCGAGCGTCTTCGCGTCCGGAGCCGCCGCCGACTCCAGCACCCGGCCGATCCGGCCGCTCAGGATCCGCCGCGGGGCCGAGCCGTCCGCCGGGATGAGGTCGAGCCCGTCCTCGCCGTCGGCGTCCGAGACGCACACCACGGTCGAGGTGCCGGGGAGGATCAGCGGCAGTCGAGCCCTGACTCCGGGCTCGGCCAGCAGCGCGCGGGCCGGTCCCGCCTCGGCGGGCAGCCAGTGCGCGGTGCCGCGCACCTCGGCGGCGATCACCCGGCCGCTGCGGCACAACGTGTAGTCGCTGAGGCCTTCGCGCCCGCTGACGGCGAACGGCGCCCTGCCGTTGCGCACGCCGCCGAGGCGGACGGTGAGCGGGACCGGCTCGGCGTCGAGGGATTCGAGCAGCCACAGCTCGCCCGCGACCTGGTAGACCACGCGCGCGCCGTCCGAAGAGGCCTGACGTGCGTAGAAGGGCCCGTGGTCGGTGTGCCGCCGCAGGTCGGTTCCGTCCGGGCGGGCCGAGTAGAGCGCGCAGACGCCTTCGTGATCGGACAGGAAGGCGACCCGGCCGGACACCCACATCGGGTTCACCAGGTGGCCGCCCACCTCGGCCAGGATCCGGTGGTACTCGCCGCCGTCCGGCGAGTACCAGATCTTGCCGCCGGTGCCGCCGCGGTATCTCTTCCACCGGGCCGGTTCCCGGTAGAACGAGGAGCCCACCAGCACCGCGCCCTCCGGCGAGGTCGAGACATCCGAGGCGGGGCCGTAGGGCAGCTCGCGGGCCGGGCCCTCCAGCGGCACCGCGAACGGCCAGGTCCGCAGGTCCTGCGGATGCCCGTGGAAGCCGGTGACCAGGACCTCGTCCCCGGACAGCCAGCCGCGCACGCCGGCGGTCTCCCAGGCGCGGTCGCCCCAGTACGTCAGCTGTCTGACGGGCCCGCCCTCCACCTCCACCGCGTAGGCCTCCCGGGCGCCGCCCTCCCGCGCCGCGCTCCAGGCGACGTGCGTGCCGTCCGGGCTCAGGCGCTGGCAGGCCACCGGCGTGCGGTCGGCGGTCAGCCGCCAGGCGCGGGCGCGGCCGGCCACGGCCTCGTCCACGGCGGCGAGCCAGAGATCGTCCTCGGCCACGAAGCTCAGCAGTCCGCGGGCCAGGTGTGGTTGGCGAAGATAGTGAAGTCCAGTCACATGTCGACTGTAAGCATCCGGTGAGACACCAGTCGAGACGATTTGCCCGCTAGATCAAGGATTCTGCTATCAGCAGAATCGCGGGGAGTCGTCGCCGTATCGTCGGCGGCGGCCGCTAGAGTCGGGGCATGCGAGTGGTGATCACGGGATCGAGCGGGCTGATCGGATCGGCCTTGACCGCGTCGCTGCTCGAGGACGGGCACGACGTGCTCCGCCTCGTGCGCGGCGGGCCGATCGAGCCCGGCCGGGCCCGGTGGGATCCCGCGCGCGGGCAGCTCGATCCGAGCCTGATCGACGGCGCCGACGCGGTGGTGGGCCTCGGCGGCGCGGGCGTGGGCGACCACCGCTGGACCCCCGCCTACAAGCAGAAGCTGCGCGAGAGCCGGGTGGCCGGCACCGCTCTGCTCGCGGGCACCATCGCCGCGGTCTTCCACCCGCCGAAGGTGTTCGTCTCCGCCTCGGCCGTCGGCTACTACGGCGACGTGGACGGCCGCGAGGTGGACGAATCCGCCCCGCCCGGCCGCGATTTCCTGGCCGGGCTCACCGTGCAGTGGGAGGCCGCCGCCGACGCCGCGGCCGCGCGCACCCGCGTCGTGCATCCGCGCTTCGGCATCGTCCTCGCCTCCTCCGGCGGCGCCTTCGGCCGGATGCTCCCGCTGGCCCGGCTCGGCCTCGGCGGCCCGCTCGGCGACGGCAGCCAGTACTGGAGCGTCATCTCGCTGACCGACACCGTGCGTGCGCTGCGCTTCGCGCTCGAGCACGACGGCCTGGCCGGCCCGGTCAACCTCACCGGCCCGGAACCGGTCACCAACAAGGACTTCGCCCGGGAGCTCGGCCGCGCCCTGCACCGGCCGGCCGTGCTGCCGGCCCCGGCGTTCGCGCTGCGCCTCGCCCTCGGCGGCTTCGCCGACAGTGTCCTGATGAGCCAGCGGGTGCTGCCGAAGGCCCTGACGGCGGCCGGTTTCACCTTCGCGCATCCGACCGCGGCGGACGCCGTGCGCGCGGTCACCGACCCGGACCCGAAACCGATAGGCTCGCCTCCGGCCGCCGCTCCGCGGTGACCGGCACCCCGCCCGACCAGCAGTGAGACTGCCCACGACCCCTTAAGACGCGGAAGAACGAGGAAAGATGTCGGCACCGGACAAAGCGGCCCTGCAGACGGCCACGGCCATCAACCTGCGCATCGCCGAGGAGCTCCAGGCCGCGCCGGGACAGGTGCGCGCCGCGGTGGAGCTGCTCGACGGCGGCGCGACCGTGCCGTTCGTCGCGCGCTACCGCAAGGAGGTCACCGGCGGCCTCGACGACACCCAGCTGCGCACCCTCGAGGAGCGGCTGAGGTACCTGCGCGAGCTCGAGGAGCGCCGGGCCGCGGTGCTCGAGTCCATCGAGAGCCAGGGCAAGCTCGACGACGCGCTGCGGACGCAGATCCTCGCGGCCGACTCCAAGGCCCGGCTCGAGGACATCTACCTGCCGTTCAAGCCGAAGCGGCGCACCAAGGCGCAGATCGCCCGCGAGGCCGGGCTCGAGCCGCTGGCCGACGCGCTGCTGGCGGACCCGAACCTGGACCCGCAGCAGGAGGCGGCCGGCTACGTCGACGCGGACAAGGGCGTGGCGGAGGTGGCCGCGGCGCTCGACGGCGCCCGCTCGATCCTGGTCGAGCGCTTCGGCGAGGACGCAGACCTCGTCGGCGAGCTGCGCGAGCGGATGTGGGACCGCGGCCGGCTGGTCTCCCGGGTGCGCGAGGGCCGGGAGGAGGCCGGCGCGAAGTTCGCCGACTACTTCGCCTTCGCCGAGCCGCTCACCCGCATCCCCTCGCACCGCGCGCTCGCGATGTTCCGCGGCGAGAAGGAGGAGGTGCTCGACCTCGTCTTCGATCCCGAGCCCGAGGACGCCGAGCCCGGCGCCGCCCCGGTGCGCACCGGCTACGAGGTGCGCATCGCCCAGCGCTTCGCGGTCGAGGACCTCGGCCGGGCCGGCGACCGCTGGCTGCTCGACACCGTCCGCTGGGCCTGGCGCACCAGGATCCTGATCCGGCTGGGCGTGGACCTGCGGATGCGGCTGTGGCAGAGCGCCGAGGACGAGGCGGTGCGGGTCTTCGCGGCGAACCTCAGGGACCTGCTGCTCGCCGCCCCGGCCGGCACCCGGGCCACCCTCGGCCTGGACCCGGGTCTGCGCACCGGCGTGAAGGTCGCGGTGGTGGACGCCACCGGCAAGGTCGTGGCCACCCACACCGTCTACCCGCACGTGCCGCACCGCCGCTGGGACGAGTCGGTCGCGATCCTGGCCAAGCTGGCCGCCGAGCACCGGGTGGACCTGGTGGCCATCGGCAACGGCACCGCCTCCCGGGAGACGGACAAGCTGGCCGCGGAGCTGATCGCCAAGCACCCGGAACTCAAGCTGACCAAGGTGATCGTGTCCGAGGCGGGCGCGTCGGTCTACTCGGCCTCCGCGTACGCGGCGGCGGAGCTGCCGGAGCTCGACGTCTCGCTGCGTGGCGCGGTCTCCATCGCCCGCCGGCTGCAGGATCCGCTGGCCGAGCTGGTGAAGATCGATCCGAAGTCGATCGGCGTCGGCCAGTACCAGCACGACCTGGCCGAGGCGAAGCTCTCCCGCTCGCTCGACGCGGTCGTCGAGGACTGCGTCAACGGCGTCGGGGTGGACCTGAACACCGCGAGCGTCCCGCTGCTGACCCGGGTCTCCGGCATCGGCGAGTCGCTGGCGAAGGCGATCGTCACGCACCGGGACGGCAACGGCCCGTTCCGCTCCCGCGAGGCGCTCAAGCAGGTGCCGCGGCTGGGCCCGAAGGCCTTCGAGCAGTGCGCGGGCTTCCTGCGCATCCCCGACGGGGAAGATCCGCTGGACCGCTCCTCGGTGCACCCCGAGGCGTACCCGGTGGTGCGCCGGATCGCGGGCGAGGCCGGCGGCGACGTCAGGGAGCTGATCGGCAACACCAAGACGCTGCGCACGATCAAGCCCGAGCGCTTCGTGGACGAGAAGTTCGGCCTGCCCACGGTGACCGACATCCTGCGCGAGCTGGAGAAGCCGGGCCGCGACCCGCGTCCGGCGTTCAAGACGGCGACGTTCAAGGAGGACGTGCACGAGCTGACCGACCTGCGCCCGGGCATGCTGCTCGAGGGCGTGGTGACGAACGTGGCCGCGTTCGGGGCCTTCGTCGACGTCGGCGTGCACCAGGACGGCCTCGTGCACGTCTCGGCGCTGTCGAAGAACTATGTCAGCGACCCGCGCGAGGTGGTCAAGTCCGGCGACGTGGTGCGGGTGAAGGTGCTGGACGTCGACGTGCCGCGCAAGCGCATCGCGCTCACCCTCCGCCTCGACGACGAGGTCCGCCCCGGCGGAGGCGGCGGCGGTGGCGGCCGCGACCGGCGCGAGGGCGGCAACGGCGGGAACGGGAACGGCGGAGGCCAGCGGCCGCCGCGCCAGCAGCGCGGCGCCGACCAGCGCCGTGGCGGGAACGGTGGCAACGGCGGTGGCGGGAACGGTGGCGGCGGCAACGGTGGCAACGGCGGCGGCTCGGGCGACACCGCCCTCGCCGACGCGCTGCGCCGGGCCGGGCTGGTGAAGTAGCGTCAGGCGGCCGCCGAGCCTGGATAACAGGCCCACTCTGCTGGGACCGGGGTGAGGGCTCGGCGGCCGACTGCCGGTACGGCCGGCGATGGCACGGGCTGTGGCGTTCCACCGTGGCGGATTCGGTGGGTGCGGCTGGGGCTTCAAGCCGGGGCGTTGGACCGGGGGTGGCGGCGTTCCACCGTGGCGGATTCGGTGGGTGCGGCTGGGGCTTCAAGCCGGGGCGTTGGACCGGGGTGGCGGCGTTCTACCGTGGCGGATTCGGCGTGTCCGGCTGGGTTTCAAACCGGGCGTTGAACCGGGGGCGGCGGCGGGCCGTGGTGGTGGGGGCTAGCGGACCCAACGCCCGCAGCATGTCCGGAACGGAGCACGCTGATGCGAAAGCCGACCTACCACCGTCTTCTTCTCGCGGCACCTGCCGCCTTGATCCTCGCCGCCGCGGCGGCCTGCAGCTCCTCGTCGAGCCCTGGCACGGCGCCGAGCGCCACCCCCGACTCCGTCTCCACCTCGGTCGCGGGCGCAGGCGCGACGACGGGCTCGAACTCCTCCGGCAGCGTGCTGATGGTGGCCAGCTCCTCCAGCCTCGGGCAGATCGTCACCAACGGGCAGGGCATGACCGTCTACCGCTACGACCTCGACACGGCGAACTCCGGCAAGAGCAGCTGCAGCGGATCCTGCGCCACCGCTTGGCCGCCGGTGACGGTCAGCGGGTCGGGCACGCCGACGGTGACGGGCGTCAGCCAGAGCCTGGTGGGAGAGATCACGCGCTCCGATGGCACCAAGCAGCTCACCCTCGACGGGTGGCCGCTCTACACCTACGCCGGTGACACCGGGGCTGGGGCCGTGAGCGGGCAGGGCGTGGGCGGGATCTGGTGGGCCGTCACTCCTTCCGGCGCGAAGGCCGCGGCGGGCTCGGGCGGCGGTTCGTCGCCCAGCGCCGCCGGTGCCGGTGCCGGCGGCGGCAACTACTGATCCTTTCTTTCGCCCTGGCCGACGGGCTCGACACGCCCGATGGCGGGTGACTTCGCCGTCTGACCTCCCTCCTGGTTGCGTAGCGTGACTGCAGACCGGGAGGAGGCAGACGTGCACCCGAAGAGCGGGTTCTCGATCACACCCGCCGATTTCTCTGCGGCGGCCAAGCGCTTCGCCATGGCGGCCGACGTGTTGGCGGCGCTGGCGGAGCGCGTGCTCATCGAGGCTCAGGACTACGGCTCTCACCGCGCTCACGCCGATCCGCACGATCAGCATGCGTACGCTGACGGCGCGGAGCGTGCGGCGGCTCTGGCCACCGAGTGCGTGCGGCGGCTTCGCGAGCTGGAGAGCAACGCCCACAACGTCGCCGACGCGTACCAGAGGACAGAGGACGCAGTGGCGGGGCGGCTCCGGTGACCACTGCCGAGCACTCGTTCACCACTGCGGATTCCTGGCGGTCGCTGGCGGAGGCGGCGCTGGACGCTGAGGCGCTGGCCGGGGGAGCGGTCGATGCGGTGCGGGCCAACAACTCCGGCGAGGCGGTCGACGGGTTGGTCCGGCGCTGGCGGGCGCTGGCCGACCCGCCCCAGGCCCTGCCTGAGCTGGTTGAGCTGTGCCGACGGTTGGCGGTGCTGTGCGAGCACGATGGTCGGCGGAGTGGCGTGGCGTAGGGGCTCAGCCGGCGGGCGCGCTGGCGAACGAGCGGAACGTGAGGCTGATGCGGCGACCGGCTGTGTCGTCGCGGGGTACAGCGTGGCTCCAGCCGCGCTGGGTCAGTGCGGTCATCAGCAGCAGGGAGCCGTGCTCCAGCGTGAGCTCGTGGTGGTGATCACGGTCGAGGCTGCGGAAGACGAGGCGGCGGGCGGCGCCGAGGGAGACGATGGCGATGGAGCTGCCGGGGGTCAGACCATCGTAAGAGTCCTGATGGAAGCCCATCGTGTTCTGTCCGGTCTCGTACAGGTTGGCCAGGCAGTTGTTGAACGGATGCCCGGCGTGCGTGCCGCAGAGGCCTGCGATGGCGGCGATCGGCGCCGGCATCGGGGCGGCCGCGTACTGCTGGCCGGCGTAGTTGTAGGGGACGCCGAAGCTGGCGGTGCGCCGTGCTCGCATCCGCTCGTCCCAGGTCACTTCGCGCATGACGGAGGCCAGGTCGGCGTCGGGGCCCGGTAGCGCGGCGGGGAAGTGGCGCAGATCGAGGGGCGGCGGCGGGCTTGCGGTGTCGGCGGAGGTCGCGTCGTCGCCGTGGCTGTCGGGGTGCTGGCTTCGCATGGTGCTGTTATAGACCGTGCCGGGCTCTGGCGGCACGGTCTTTTCCACGGTGTCAGATCATGGATGCAAGACTCATCGGATGAACCCTGACATCGAGTTTCCCCGAGCCGAGCGTCTCGATGCCGAGGCCAAGGCTCGCGCCGTGTCCGAGCAGACCGGTATCCGGTTGACCGTCGAGGGCCCATGCGCAGGCGGCCAGGTCGGTGCGGCGTACGTGCGCTGGCCGGATGGACGTCGCGCCGTGCTCAAATGGCGACCGAACTACACCGTCGCGGAGCTCGAAGCCGGGCCGCTCGCCGTCACCGAACGGCTGCGCGAACTGGGGTATCCGGCTCCTGCGATGGAGCTCGCCACGCAGGTCGGCGGGGCCGTCGTCACGGTGCAGGAACTCTTGCCGGGCAGAAAGATCGACAACCTCGACCTGCACCTCCTCGAGCGCGTTCTCGCGGTGCACAGTCGCCAGGCCGACGCGCTGGCCGGCCGCGACGACGTTCCCTCCTTTCATCTCTACCTGCGTGACGACGGCCCGGGCTACTGCCTGCATGAGCCGCTGCGCCGCTTCAGCGCGCGTACCGCAGAGCTCGAACGGCGAATCAGCAGGCTGGCGGACGCCCATCCGACGCGGCTTCCCGGCTACGGTGCCGTGCACTCGGACTTGCATCCGGGCAACATCCTCGCCGCCGACGGCGAGGTCACCGGCGTGGTCGACTGGGACGGCTCCGCGCGCGGGGACCACCGCTTCGACCTGGTCGTGCTTCGGTTCGGCGTCCATCCCAAGGGGTCCGAGCGCGGCGTCGTCGAACGCCTCGACGGTCTGCTCGACGCGCTGCCCGAGGCGATCCTTCAGCCCGCTTGGGCGCATATGAGCCTGCGGATGACCGACTGGGCGATCCGGCATTTCCCGCCGGAGGAGGTGGACGACTGGGTCGATCTCGCCGAGCAGCGCCTCGAGCAGTGACTCGAGTAGGGCGGGAATCAGTGCTCGACCAGGCCGCCGACCGGCACCGCGGCGGCGTGGCCGGTCGGCGGACTGGTCTGGGCCAGGCGGATCCCGACGTCGACGAGCCCTGATCGGCGCAGGCCGGCCACGTCCGGGAGCGGCGTCCACACGGACTCGAAGATCTCGCCCTCCGGCTCGGGGCGCAGCTCGCCGCCGGTGATGCGGACGCGGTAGAAGATGCCGATGTTCTGGTGCGGCCCCGCGCCGGGCACGTTGCACTCCGCGATCGGGATGACCCTCGAATCGACGCCGAGCAGGCTTTCGACCACCGCTTCGCAGCCGGTCTCCTCGGCGACCTCCCTGATCACGGCGTCGAACGGGTCTTCGCAGTGTTCTACCCGGCCGCCCGGAAGGGTCCACAGGGTGCCGCGGCCCGAACCCGACAGGTGGTGGGCGAGGAGCACTCGTCCTTCCTCGATGCACACCGCGTAGGCGGCCAGCCTGAAGCTCATCGGGATCCTCCGCTTCCTCGCGTGGATTCACCCTACCGAACGGAACCGAACCGAAGAGGAACTTCC
The DNA here is from genome assembly GCF_000504285.1 of Actinospica robiniae DSM 44927. Taxonomy (NCBI): domain Bacteria; kingdom Bacillati; phylum Actinomycetota; class Actinomycetes; order Catenulisporales; family Actinospicaceae; genus Actinospica; species Actinospica robiniae. The sequence continues at coordinate 9,192,345 of NZ_KI632511.1, forward strand.
CGGGCGCGCTCCGCAGAGCCCGCCCGGGAAGCCCGGTATCAGGTGGTGCGATTCATCTGTAGCTGTGCTCCACCTACCGGATTACAGCGCCGGGTAGGCGTTCGCGACCAGCTGCTGGAACTCGTACGCGTACCACTGGCCGGCCGGCACGTCGTAGCCGGGGATGGACCCGGTGCTGTACGTGCCGCCGTTGCCGTCGGTGTTGGTGCTCGCCGGGTCGCAGTGCGGGTCGCCGTGCGTGTGCGAGCCGCTCGGGTAGTCACCGTCGGACTCACCCGGGGGCTTGATCCACACGAAGCCCTCGATCGCGCTCGAGGTGCCGAACGGCTCGTCGGTGGGCGGGGTGCCGATACCGGCGCCGTTCTGGTTGCACCAGTCACCGCGGAACGGACGCTGGTCGATCTTGTTCGCCGCGACGTAGGCGGCGGCGGTGGTCGGCGACGAGTTGAGCGCCGTCGGCCGGCTGGAGCCGCCCCAGCCGTTGCGGGAGGTGTCGACCAGGAACCGGTCCGAGGACGGGAAGCCGGCCGACACCAGGGTGTTGTACATCTGGGTGTCGTACGTCTGCTCGTCGAAGGTCGGGTTGTACTGGTAGAACGTGACCGAGTCGAGCGGGTTGCCGCCGACGTTCAGCGTCGGGTTCGTCAGGAACGGCTCCGTGGTCGGCGTGTAGTTCGCCGTGTCGCTGATGAAGCCGTCGATGCTCGCGTAGCCGGCGGTGGTGGCGGTCACGACCGACTTGTACACGGCCGGGGTGCCCGACATGTTGCTCGGCCAGCCGAGCCACGCCGAGTGCGCGATGTCGAGGTAGTTGTACACGTTCGGAACCGCGTGCAGTTCGTTGAGCGCGTACGTGATGCCCTGCTCGTAGTACGGGGTCGCCGTGGCGCAAGCGGACTTGCTCTGGTTGGTGACCACGTTCGGCAGCGAGTCGGGCTCGATGATCGCGACGATCCGCAGGCTCGCGTACGCCGGGTTCGACAGGATCGCGGCGATCGGCTGGATGTACTGCGTCTCGTACTCGGTCAGACCGGCGGCCGTGGCCGGGATCTCACCGTTCGAGGCGAGCGCGGCGCAGTCGCGGCCGGGGAGGTCGTAGACCACGATCTCGGCGACCTCGGGGGTGCCGGACTTCGCCGCGGCCAGCGCGCCGTTGAGGTACGCGGCCAGGCCGACGTTGGTGTCGCCGGCGATCGCGCCGATGTGGTCGAGCCACAGCGCGGTCTGGTACGTGCCGACCTTGGCCTCCGCGGCGTTGCCGCCGTCAGCCGAGACCTGCGCGTTGACTTCCGAGACGTAGCTCGGGTTCAGGTACCGGTTGCCGCCGGTGAACGGGTCGGCCACGTGCGCGCCGTAGCTGCCGGTGCCGCTCGGGCTGGCCGACGGCGAGGCCGACTTCGAGGCGCTGGCCGAGGCCGACGGCGAGGCCGACTTCGAGGCGCTGGCGCTGGCCGAGGCGGACGGGCTCGCGCTCTTGCTGGCGCTCGCGCTCGCGCTGGGCGAGGACGAGGTCGTGGTGCCGCCGTTGCAGGCGACGCCGTTGACCGCGAACGCGGTCGGGATCGCGTCGCTGCTGGTCCAGGTGCCCTGGAAGCCGAACGTGGTGTTCGCGCCCGAGGCGATGGAGCCGTTGTAGGACAGGTTGGTGGCGGTGATCGCCTTGCCGGACTGGGTGACCGTCGCGCTCCAGGCGTTGGTGACCTGCTGGTCGCCGCCCTCGTTGAACGTGAGGGTCCAGCTGCTCAGGGCGCTGGTGCCGGTGTTGGTGATGGTCACGTTCGCCACGAATCCGCCCGCCCACTCGCTGGCGTTCGTGTAGCTGACCGAACAGGCGTTGGCCGCGGCCTGCGCCGTATCGAGCATCGCCGGAATCAGGGTGGACGCGGCGGCCATGCCGAGCGCGCCGGTCACCGAGACCCAGACCCTCCTGCGGAACCGGGCCGTCGTCGGCCCGCTTCGTGCTTCCTCATGCATCTGTGCTGATTCTCCTTATCGGGGGGAAGCCCCCGCGGGCCGGGCAGGCGCCCGCGGAGGACAATCGTGGGCCGCGCGAGGGGCGGCTAATCGTTGCTGCAGACGGTGCCGTTGAGGGCGAACACGGTCGGGGCCGGATCGGAGCCGGTGTCGGTCCCGTTGAATCCGACCGAGGTGCTGCCGCCGTTCGCCGCGAGCGCCCCGTTGTAGCCGGCGTTCGTCACGGTCACGGCCGAGCCCGTCTGCGTGAAGGTCCCGTTCCAGCCGGCGGAGACCGCCTCGCCGGCCGTGGGCCAGGTCCAGGTCAGGGTCCAGCTGGTGGTGGGCGCGGTGCCGCGGTTGGTGATCGTGATCGCCGCGCCGAACCCGCCGGGCCAGGCGCTGGAGACCGCGTAGTGCACCGCGCAGGTGCTGTCGGCCGGCGCCGGCACGGTGAAGGTCACCGGTGGCGAGGGCAGCGACGTGTCGCCGTGCGTGTCTACGGCCACGACGTTGTAGGTGTACGTGCCACCGATCGTCAGGCCGGTGAGGGCCAGCGAGGTCGAGGTGGTGGTGGCTATCAGCGTGCTGGTGGCGCCGTTCTGCCGGTATACCTGGTAGTCGGCCGGCGGATAGGTGCCCGCCGTGGACGCCGGCCAGGTCAGCGTTCCGCCGGCCGATGTCAGGCTGCTGACGATAGGCTGGCCGGGCGCACCGGGTGCGGTGACGCCGGTTCCGCCGCCGCCGGGCAGCGAGACCACCACGAGCGAGTACGCGGGCACGGTCACGGATGTCGCCGAGCCGCTCGCGCTGGTGATCGAGGTGGCGTTGTCGCCCAGGGTGTAGACGGTGGGCGCGCCGGAGGCGGTGAAGCCGCTGTAGCCGAGCGAGACGGTATCGGCGTTGCTCGGATCCTCGTTGTCCAGCAACAGGTCCAGGCCGCCGCCGGCCCGGCGCACGGCGTGCACCTTCAGCAGCGCGGTGTTCGAGGTCGAACCCACCATCTCGTCGCCGGCGCCGCCGAGCCGCGAGAGCATCTCGATCCCGTAGTAGGGCGCGAACGGGGTTTCGGCCGCCGGTTCCGAGTAACCGCTTCCTGTAGACGCGTTGGAGAAGATCCCCTGGTCACCGAAGTCGGTGGCGCCGTCGACGGTGCTCGGCGTCCCGATGCCGTTGTGCTCGTTCCACCAGTCGACGTTCACCGCGCCGTTCTCCAGCCAGCTCATGTACATGTCGGCGGCGAACAACGCGCCGGGCTGGGTGTCCATGTCGAGGCTGGAGTTCGTCTCGGTGACGATCACCTTCGCGCTCGCCGCGGCGGAGCCGGCGTACGCGTTGATCTCCTGGTGCAGCGTGGTCATGATCCCGGAGACGTCGGCCGGGTCGGTGAGCATCCCGGCCGTGGTGCTGCCGCCGGGGTAGTAGTGCACGATCGCGCAGTCCAGGCTCGAGCCGATGGCCGACAGGACGGTGTGGTTCCAGTCCATCGTGTCGCCGGTGCCGACCACTCCGTCCGGCCAGAAGCCGGGGGTGGTGAGCACCGCGCAGACCTTGATGTTCGGGTCCACGGCCTTCATCGCCGAGCGGAACTGCAGGAAGTTGGCCGCGTAGGTGTCAGGGCTCTTGCTCGCGTGGGAGTCCTGCTCCCACCCCGAGCCGTAGAACCCGTTGCCGTAGACCTCGTTCCCGACCTCCCAGTAGGTGACGCCGTCCGAGTGGGTGACGTCGGCGTCCTGGACCCACGCGGCCGCGAGGGCCGGGGTGCCGGTGCCGTAGTTCACGGTCACGATCGGGCTGGCGCCGGCCGCCTTGGCGGTGGCCATGAAGGAGTCGAAGTCGGTGCCCGGCGCGTCGTAGCCGCCGGCGGCGGTGTTCGTCTGCCAGTTGTAGATGTCCGAGTACGAGCCGCCGGGGTAGCGCATCGCGTCGATGCCGGCCGCTTTCACCAGGGCCGGGATCGTGCCGTCGTTCATGTACGAGTCGTAGACGGCCGTGTTCAGGCCGATCGCGCCGGACGGGATGACGCCGAGTCCGGCGGTGGCGTTCACGGTGACCGAGGCGGCGACCGCGGCCGACTGCGCGGCCCGGGCGCTGGTCCCGCCCGCGACGGCGGCGCAGGCGAGCGCCGTGATCGCGGCGAGGGCCGGCCGGGGACCGGAACGGGCCGTGCGCCGGGAGCCGTGTTCGGGCATCGCTGCGTCCTCCTCGCGCTCGGGTCGTTCGTCGGCTGGGGTGGGGCCTCGCGGCTCCGTGACGTAAGTAAGGGGCCAGTGTTCGGTCGTGTCCAGCCCGTAACACCCGAGACACCGGCCCCGGCGGCCCGCGGGCCCGGCTCCGGGCCGGGACGCGGCTGGTCACAGGGCGCGTGGACGCGGGCGGCGGCGGCATCCAGGGCCGGAAGTGAAATGTAAGTAAGCACACGGCTTACAGGCTGAAACTTCCACGGTCATGCGAGGTGGGGCCCGGCGCCGGGCGCGCAGGTCCGGCGCCGATCGCCCGCGCACCCCGGCGGCGGGCGCGCCCGATCTCCTTCACCGGCAACGCAAGCGCGCCTACGGTGACGAGCGCGGCACCGCTGCGACGTGCCGTCAAGCTTCTGATATCGGCACCAGGAGGAATAAGAACCGTGATCGACCCTACCGGCCGCCGCGAACGCGGCCGACCGCATCCCCGGCTCCTGGCGGTCGCCGGGGCGGTGACGCTGGCGGCGGCCTCCACGCTCGCCCCCGCGCTGCTGTCCTCGGCGTCAGCGGCCACGGCCGGGTGCTCCGTCACCTACACCAACGCCAGCCAGTGGGCGGGCGGGTTCGTGGCGAACCTGACCATCACCAACACCGGCTCGGCCGCCCTGAGCAGCTGGACCCTGACCTTCAACGAAGGCGGCGACCAGAAGGTCACCAACGCCTGGAGCGCGACGGTGACCCAGTCCGGCACGGCCGTGACCGCCACCAACCTGTCCTACAACGGCACGATCGCGGCCGGCGGCAACACCTCGTTCGGCTTCCAGGGCACCTGGACTAACAGCGACGCGGTGCCCACCAGCTTCGCGGTCAACGGCGCCACCTGCGGCGCGGTCTCCTCGACCACGCCGTCGCCGAGCGCCAGCGCGAGCAAGAGCGCGAGCCCGAGCCCCTCGGCCAGCGCGTCCGCGTCCGCGTCGAAGTCGGCCTCGCCGTCCGCGAGCGCCTCGCCCTCCGGCAGCACCGGCACCTCCGGCGCCGCCCCGCAGCTGCACGTCTCCGGCAACAAGCTGGTCACCGCCTCCGGCGCCACGTTCGTGCCGCACGGCGTGAACCGGTCCGGGACCGAGTACGAGTGCGTGCAGGGCTACGGCATCTTCGACGGCCCGAGCGATCAGGCCTCGATCACCGCGATGAAGAGCTGGGGCCCGGTCAACGCGGTGCGCGTGCCGCTGAACGAGGCCTGCTGGAACGGCGAGTCGTACGTCACCGCGGCCGACGCCGGCTCGAACTACATCAACGCGATCAAGGCCTACGTCAGCCTGCTCAACTCGAACGGGATCGTCGCGATCCTGGACCTGCACTGGACCGACGGCACCTACACCGGCAACTCCTCCGGCTGCTCCTCGGCTCAGGCGACCTGCCAGAAGCCGATGCCGGACGCGGCCGAGGCCATCCCGTTCTGGTCCTCGGTGGCCACGACCTTCAAGGGCAACAACGCGGTCATCTTCGACCTGTTCAACGAGCCCTACGCCTCCCGGGCCACCGGTAACACCACCACCGGCTGGCAGTGCTGGGAGAACGGCGGGACCTGCTCGGGCATCTCCTACCAGGTGGCCGGCATGCAGCAGATGGTCAACGCGGTCCGCTCCGCCGGCGCGAGCAACGTGCTCATGCTCGGCGGCGAGGAGTACTCGAACGACCTGACCGGCTGGCTGCAGTACGAGCCGAGCGACCCGGACGGCAACCTCGTCGCGTCCTGGCACTCGTACAACTTCAACACCTGCAGCGCGTCCTCGTGCTGGACCTCCCAGATCGCGCCGGTCATCGCCAAGGTGCCGGTCATCCCCGGGGAGATCGGCGAGAACGACTGCGGCGGCAGCTACATCGACCCGCTGACCACCTGGCTGGAGAGCGAGAACACCGGCTTCCTGGCCTGGACCTGGGACAACTGGTCCGGCGGCTGTTCCAGCGGCCCGACCCTGATCAGCGACTACACCGGCACCCCGACCGGGTACGGGTCGGCCTTCAAGGCGATCCTGCAGGCGCTGTGACACCCGTCCGCCGGTAGCGCTTCCCGGCGGCACCGACGCCCCCGGCGGGTCCGCCCGCCGGGGGCGCGCGGCGTCGAACGTGATCCCGCCACCACGTCGAAGGCCCCGTGCGGCGCTCGGCATCTGCCTCCAGATGCCGAGCGCCGCCCGGGGCCTTCGCCGTCCGGCGGGGTGCGGCGAGGATTTCGGACAAAGGGTCCTTCATCCGGCCGCACCGCCGTACTGTCGTATATCCCGCGCTATTCCTGACGCCGGACACACCTCAGTAGATTGCGTACTCTGATTCGCTCCGCTGGTGGCGGAGGAATCAGAGCATGTCAGAGCACGTGATCGCCCGACCAGCTCGGGAAGCGGTTACGGAAGCGGTTACCGTAAGCACCGTGTCGAAGCCTCGGCTAAGCCGAGCCGCGGACGATCAGCTGCGTTTCGAACACTTCCTGGCAGGGGGTCTGCTCCCGTTGGTCGATCAGCCGCAGCAGCTCGCCGACGGCCCGGGCTCCGATCTCCTCCACCGGCTGGCGCACCGTCGTCAGCGGCGGGCTGGTATGCCGCGCCAACGGGGCGTCGTCGAAGCCGATGACGGCCACGTCGCTCGGCACCTTCCGGCCGGTGCGCCGCAACGCGCGCAGCACTCCGGTGGCCATCAGGTCCGAGGTGGCGAAGACGGCGTCCACGTCCGGGCGACGATCGAGCAGGCGGTAGACCGCGTGCTCGGCCGAGGCCGCGGAGAAGTCACCGTAGACGACCAGGTCCTCGCGGTCCAGGCCGCCCTCCGCCAGTGCCTTGCGATAACCGCGCAACCGGTCCTGGCTCACGGCCATGTCCGGGGGCCCGGCTATCGTGGCGACGGTGGTGCGTCCGGCTTCCAGGATGTGCCGTACCGCTGCTTCGGCGCCGCCCATGTTGTCCGCGTCCACATATGACGAGGCGTCGGCGTCGTACACCGGGCGCCCCACGAACACGACGGGGATGCCGAGCTTGCGCACATCCATCGGCGGGTGTCCGTGCAGGCTCACGAACACCGCGCCGTCCACGTGGCCGTCGCGCAGATAACGCGCGCAGCGGCGGCACTCGTGGGGAGAGCGCACGGACAGCACGATCAGCTGCACGTCGGTCGGCGCGAGTTCCGCCGATACGCCGCGCAACAGCCGGCTGAAGAACGGGTCTGAGAACATCCACAAGCTGTTCTCGCAGACCACAAGGGCGACCGACCCGGCTTTGCGCACTCCGGCCCGGGCGGCCCGGTTGCGGACATAGCCGAGGTCCGCGATCGCCTGCTCCACTTGGCGCCGCGTCTCAGGGCGCACCTGAGCGGAGCCCGTGAGCACCCGGGAGGCCGTGGCGGACGATACCCCTGCCAGCAGGGCGACGTCCTCGAGCCTAGCCCGGGAGGGCGTGTGGGTAGCGGGCACGTGCGCCTCCTCGCGCAACGCCTTTTCCGATGGGTAAGAGAAATGTTGCACGCGCGACAAATTCTGGCAAGACTCAGTCCTCGATCTCTTTATCAGTGATCTCACGGGACGCGCCCGGCGCACCAGCCGGGGCAGGCTGGAAAAGGGCCCGTACGCAGGGTTCGGGCCCATGTGACAGGGGCGGGAGCCGCTCCGGACGGATTCGACGGGGCCCGGTAACCCTGGCCGTGCCGGATGAAACCTTCCTGAGCCGGCCGGCCGAGGCACAGCGCGGCGGTCACGCTACCGCCGCGGGACCCCACCGCCCAGAGAGCTCCGATGGGCTAGCGCCGGACGGCTGGCCCGGCGAGCCGGACGGAGTGCCGAGGGCCTTCGCAGGGCCATGTCATCGGAGGACCGTACCACCCGGGGCGGTGTCCGGCCGTCCTCAGGCCGCGTCTTCGAACTATCGCCGGGGCCGCGACGCCTGCCACGCACGTTCGCTGCGTCGCCGAAATGCCCACAGACGAGGCGAGTACGAGGGCATCCCGGCGCCTTGCCAGACGAACGCTGGAACCGATTTCTCATGCAGCGAATTTCCGGACCGGGCCACTAGCGCAGCGGAGAGGCGGCCAGGGCGGAGCGGCCGCCGCGGCGCCGGGCGGCGGGCGCGGCCGGCAGGTGCGGCGGGTCGCGGCGCAGCAGGAGCACGGCGCGGTCGTCGCCGCCGTCCGGCGCCACCGCCCGCACCAGCCGGGTGGCCGCGTCGGGCAGCAGGACCCATTCGTCGCGCAGCAGGGTGCCGGCGGCCTCGAGCAGCCGGTCGGTGCCGAGCTCCAGGCTCTGCCCGGGCCGCTCGATCAGCCCGTCGGTGAACAGCAGCAGCGCGTCCCCGGCCTCGAGCTCGCCCTCGCAGGCCCGGTAGTCCTCCCCGGCCAGCAGCCCGAGCGCCGGGCCGCCCTCGTCCAGCCGCTCCCAGCGCTGCTCCGCGTCGCGCCAGCGCGCGGCCGGGTGGTGGCCGGCGTTGTAGACCTCGAACCGGCCGGTCTCCGGGTCCAGGCTGGCGTGCACGGCGGTGGCGAAGGTCTCCTCCCAGCCGCGGCCGAAGACGTGGTCGTTGGCCGCGCCCAGGAACCCGTCCGGCGGCACGGCGTCCAGCAGCGCGCGCAGGGCGCCGGACAGCTGCAGGGCCCGCCCGGCCGCCCGGCTGCCCTTGCCCGAGACGTCCACGAGGGCCACCTGGAGCCCCGGGTACTGCGGCGCGCAGGAGATCAGGAAGTCGCCGGAGAAGCGGGTTCCGCCGGCCGGGACGAGGGCGTGCGCGGCGCTCCAGCCGGACAGGCCGCTGCCCGGCGTCACGGAAGGCTGGAGCCGGTCGCTCAGCTCCAGCAGCACCGTCTCGGCCCGGTGCCCGCGCAGGCCGAGCCGCAGCCGCATCCGCGAGGTGAACAGCACCGTCGCGGTCAGCAGGAGCAGCACCACGGCGGTGCCAGGCGAGACCCCGAGCGGATCGCGCGCCACCCCGTCGACGACCAGCGCGGCCAGTACGGCGGCGTAGAGCAGGATCTGGTGCAGCCGGCCCAGCAGCACCCCGCCGAGCAGCACCGGGAAGACCAGCGAGGACGGCGGGTCCCAGTCCGGCACGGCGATCGAGCCCCAGGTGAGCACGGCCACCAGGGCGGTGAGCCCGAGCAGCGTCGGGCCCCCGGCGGCCGGGTCGCCGTCGAGCAGGCGATCCCAGAACCGGCCGAGGCGGCTCGCGGACCAGCGGGCGGCCAGGCGGGGGCGGACGGAGGGCAGCGGTGGCATCACGCTAAGTATATGAATCGACGATCCATCTTGGCGATATTCAGCCATAAACCACTCTGAAAGGCGCAAAAAGGGGATACTGCGCCGTTCGAGTGAGGCGGGCGGCGTCCGCCGGCGCGGGACGCGCCGACCCGTCCGCTCACCCGAACGGGTGAGCGGACAGGGCTCCGGCCGGGCTGTCGGCCGGGTGATCGTCGAGGTGGCGAGCGGCGGTCAGCCCACCGGTGCGGGCGAGGGCGCGGGCGCCTCCGCCCCCGCCGTGCCGCGGGCCGCTCTCACCCGTCCGGCCGCACCCGGGGCCATCGCCGCGGCGTTGTCCCGCGCGGCGCTCGCGGGGCCCGGCAGGGCGCACGCCTCGGCCAGCTCGGCCAGTCCGGTGAACCGCGCCGCCGCCCCGGTCTTGTCGCCGAGGCCCGCCTGGACGGTGGCCACCCAGCCGATCCCGGTCTCCAGCGCGGTCATCAGCTCCTCGCGCCACGGGTCCTCGGCGTTCGCGGCGTGCGCCTCGCGCAGCAGCTCGGCCAGGCTGTCGGTGCCCTCCGCCGCCTCCCGGTACGCGCCCGGCAGCAGCCGGCCCAGCGCGTCGTCCGGCGCCGGGTCCGGGTCGATCAGCAGCCGCACCTTGGACGCCTTGAGCTCGGCCAGCCGGGCCAGCTTGCGCCGGTCCGGGCTCGGCGCCGCGGCCGGCTCGGCGGACTCGCCCCGCTCGGCCGCGGCGGCCGCCCGGCGTGCGGCCAGCTCGCGCCGCTCGGCCAGCTCGGCCTCGATGATCCGCCCGATCCAGGCCGCCGCGTCGTCGATCAGCGCCAGCGCGCCCTTCGGGTCCCGGGACACGGTCAGCGCGGCCAGCCGCTCGAGCGCGCAGGCCCGCGGGTCGATCTCGTCGTCCTTCTCGGCCAGCCGGGCCGCCCAGGTGTAGTCGGCGATGGCCTGCTCGGGCAGCTCCAGCGCGGCGAAGGCCTCGCCGGCGTCGAAGTGGATCCAGCCGACGGTGACCTTGTTCCAGTCCGGCAGCTGCCCGTAGAGCCTCTTGAGCAGCTCGCGGGCCTGCTCGGACGCGCCGGTGCGGCGCAGGCTGACGATCTGCCCGGCGGTGGCCCGGCGCAGGAAGGCGCGGGCGGTGAGGCTGCCCCAGCCGTCGCCGATCTGGGCGACCGCGTCCGCGTACATCTCCAGCGCCACCGCGTGCCGCTCGGCCCGCCGGTGCACGTCGGCCAGCAGGATCCTCGCGTACGCGGCCTCCTCGGCCCCCTCGCCCGCGGCGAGCACCGCGGCCTCGCGGGCGGCCTCGAGCAGCTCCTCGTCCCGGGCGCCGTCGCGCACCTGACGGGCGATCGACTCGGCCCGCAGCAGGGCGATCGGGCCGGTCAGGTCGGCGTCGATGCCGGCGTTGAGCCGGGCCGCCTCGGCCGCCGCGGCCTCGGCCCGGGCGAAGCGGCCGTGCTGGAGCAGGTTCTGACCCCGCTTCAGCTCGGCGTCGGCCTGCTGCGGGAACTGCAGCGCGTCCCGATACGCGTCCCGGGCCTTGGCGTACCAGAAGTCCACCCGGTCCGCGGTCTCGGCCACGAAGTCCGGCGCCAGCCCGTACCGGCCGTAGAGCGCGCCGAGGTTCTGCCGCAGGAACGCCCAGGCGCCGAGCATGTCCGCCCAGGGCGCGGCGTAGAGCTCGGTGGACAGGTACAGGTCCTTGACCGCGGTGAACTTCTCGTTCGTGGTCGGATTCTCGACCATGTGGTCCGGGCCGGCCGCCAGGGCCTTGATCTCGATGATCGAGTCCAGCCGGAAGTCGTTGACCAGCAGCAGCATCAGGTCGCCGTCGGTCAGCCGGCCGGCCGCGTGCCAGGTGCGGGCCCGGGCCACGATCTCGTCCCGCTCGGCCAGCGCAGTGGCCTGATCCCCGGTCAGGTACGCCGAGAGCGCCGCGATCATCCGGCTCACCAGGGCGTCGCCGGGCCGCTCGCACTGCTGGTAGATCCGCGCCTTCTCCAGCTCCAGAGTCCGGGCCGAGGCGAAGTCGTGCTCGCGCATCAGCACCGCGGCCCGGTAGCCGGTCAGCCGCGCCTGGTCGGCGAGCGAGCGCGGCGTGCCGAGCGCGGCCACCCGGGCCCAGGCCCCGTTCAGGTGCGGATGGTCGAGGTAGGCGAGCACCCGGGCCTCGGCCAGCAGCGCGTCCTGCGCGGTCCAGCCCTTCGGCAGGTCCTCCAAGTCCGGCGGCGCGGCCCAGGGCGCGGGCACCGGCGGGAGCGCCGACTCCCAGAACGCGTCGTCCTCCTCCTCGGCCGGCAGGTCGACCTTGTGCAGGGTCTCCTCGCGCCAGGAGGTCAGCCGCTCGGTGTAGCGCTCCCGGTCCGCCTCGTCCGCGCACCCGGCGGCATGCGCGGCCAGCCCCGCGTCCAGGCGCTCGCGCAGCTTGTCCGCCGTGGTCTCGGTGCGGTCGGGCAGCGTGATCGGCAGCTGGGCGTGGCCGCGCAGGCAGAGCAGGTGCAGGAACTGCAGCACCCGGCCGTGGTACCAGGCCACGTCGTCGTCGAGGGCGGCGTCGAGCAGCTCGACGTGGTCGTGCACGATCCGCAGGAACCCGGCCGCGTCCCGGACCCGGTTCGCGTAGATCATGTGCAGGTCCAGCGCCCGCCACTGCCCGCTCGCCCGCCGGATCAGCGGGTAGCCGGCCCGGTGGCAGCGCCGGGCCAGGGCCGGGCGGCCGAGCACGAGCGAGAGGAAGGCCAGCTCGGCGTACGCCTGGATCCGGTGGTCCTCCTCGCAGCGCTGGTCCGGCAGGTCCAGGATCCGCTGCCACAGCTCGGCCGCCCGGGCCCGGTTCTTGACCGGGCCCTGATACCACTGGGCGGCCACCATCGGGCCCATCGCGTCGCAGTGCGCCCCGGCGTCGCCCGGCTCCTCCACCAGCAGCTCGACCAGCCGGGTGGCCTCCTTGGGTTCGTCCCGGCGGCGGTGGAACCAGTACCGGGTCCGGTACGGGATGCGCATGCTGTAGCCGCCGTCGCGGTAGAACGCGTCCATCTCGTCGAGCCGGCGCACGATCTCCTCGGCCGGCACCGCCGGATCGAGGTCGAGCGCCGTGATCACCGGGGCGAAGGTGGTGCGCAGGTTGTAGCGCACCCGCGGCTCGATCTCGTCGGCGTGCTCGCGGTACAGCGACCAGGCGCGGTCGAAGAACTCGATCATCCGGGCCTTGTCATCGATCTCCATGTAGTCGTCGGAGATCCAGATCAGCAGTTTGCACTGGAGCGAGTAGTCCTCGCCCGCCTCGGCCTCGGCCGACAGCCGCAGGTGCCCCTCGATCCGCGCGGGGCCGTACGGCAGCTGGTCGAGCTCCTCGAACTCCGCCCTGATCCGCTCCGAGTCCATCGCCATGGCCGCTACCGCTCCTCTTCCCGCGCGAACCGGTCCGCCTGCTCCGTCAGCGTCTTGACCAGGTCCGCGAAGCCCTCCGGGGCCGCCGCCTCGAGCTCGGCCACCAGCTCGCGCAGCCGGCGCTCGGCCCGGCCGGTCGCGCCGTACCGGGCGATCTCGATCCGGCCGAGCAGCAGCGCGCAGTCGGCGATCCGGCCGTAGAGCCCCAGCAGGTCCTCGGTGCCCTCGGCCTCGGCGCGGGCACGCGCCCCGGAGCCCAGCACCCGGCGCATGCCGCTCAGCGCCGCGGCGGCGTCCTGCTCCGCCAGCACCGGATCCGCCTCGGCGGTCAGCTCGGCGCGCTGGAAGTGGGTCTCGGCCAGCTCGAGCCGCAGCGCGTCGCGGCGGGAGACGTCCGGCTCGCCCTCGAGCCGGCGCACCAGCGCCGTGCCCGCCTCGTCCATCAGGTCCGTGCCGTCGTCGCGGCCGGCCCGGAACTCCAGCCAGGCCGCCGAACGCAGGCACCTGATCCGCACCAGCAGCCGCTCCGGGTCCTGCCCGGCCAGCCGCGCGGCGCGCAGGAAGGCGTCCGCGGCCGGCCCCGGCAGCTCGGCGTCGCGCAGCGCGTAGGCCGCGCCGACCGTCATCTCGAACAGGATCGTGTCGTCCGGCCAGTGCTCGAGCCGGGCGCGCAGCCGCTCGAGCACGGCCAGGCCCTCGTCCTCGGCGCCCAGCGCGAGCAGGGCCCTGATGTACTGCATCTGGTGCCGGGCCAGCGTCGCGCCGTACTCCTCCGGGTCCCAGAACGACTCGTCGTCGAGCTCGGCGAACGAACGCTGATACAGCCCGACCGAGGCCCGCCGGCGCCCGGTGAAGGCCAGCGCGTCGGCCGCGCGCAGCCGGGCCAGGGCCGCCTCGGCGCCGCGGTCCTCCGCGGTGTAGATCTCCGCGGCCTCCAGGGCCGGCGCGACCGCCTCGGCCTCCCGCCCGTCCAGCTCCCACAGCGCGGTGGCCAGGGTCAGCGCCGCCGGGCCGCGCAGCCGCGCGTCCACGCAGTCCATCACCGCCGCGCGGGCCAGGCGCACCGCCTGGTGCGAGTCGGACACCAGCCGGGAGAGGTTCATCTCCGCGCGGGCCGCGTACCAGGGCGCGCCGGCGGCCATCGACCGCTCGATCACCTGCTGCAGGGCCGGCTCGACCTCGTCCAGCTCGCCGGCCTGGAACAGCGTGTCGCTGAGTGCGTAGAGGTCCCCGGTGCCGGGGACCTCCAGATGTGCCGCGGCCGGTTCGGCGTACGGGGGAGCGGCGCCGGCCGGCTCGCGCAGCGTGCTGCGCACCGGCAGCGGCAGCCGGCCGAGCGCGGGCTGTCGCAGACGCCGGATGTGCAGCCGGGCGGTGTAGCCGGGGGCGACGCCCTCCTCGGCCTCGGCCCGGGCGATCCGGGCCGCGAGCGAGTCGAGCTCGGCGTCGACGAAGCCGCGCAGCACGCTGACCGTCAGCTCCTCGCCGCCCGGCACGTGCGCGCCCGGGGAGGGGGGCATCGGCACCGGCAGCTCGGCGTGCCCGAGCGCGGCCAGCCGGGCCAGCAGCACGCTCGCGCCGGTGAGGAACTCGGCCTGCGCGGCGATCCCGGGCGCCGGCTCGGTGAGCCAGTCGGCGTGCTCGGCCAGCAGCTCGAGGCCGCGGTGCTCGTTGCCGGTCAGCGCGCAGAACTCCAGGTGCTCGCCGATCGCGCCGCGGAAGGCGGGCTTGCGGCGGGCGAGGCGGTAGCCGTATTCGTGCGCGTGCACGGCCCGGTCGAGCTCGTCCCGGCGCAGCAGCACCAGCAGGCAGGCGCCGAGCACGCCCTGCGGCTGGTGGTCGCACAGCAGGTCGCCCTCGAGCACCGGCGCCCAGATCTCCAGCGCCCGTTCGTCCTGGCGCAACGCCGCCGCCTCGGCCCCTTCGGCATGCCGCGCGCACGCGGCGCAGTCCCGGCGGCGGCCCATCTGCCCGCCGAGCCAGCTCTCGTACACTGCCGATCCCTCCCGGTCCGCCGCTTCTCCCCGCGGTCGCGCGCCCAGCCACAACTTACCTTACGAGGCCTGGCTGATCGCGGGCAGGCGGATCATGCAGGTGTGGCCGAAGCGTGTCAGAGGCCTGGCGCGCGGGGCGCGACGCGCCGGCAACTTCCCAGGGTGGCGGGCGCATGGTGCGGCCGGGTGCGGGAACCTGTGCTCAGGTCTCCCGGACGGGCCCGTCCGGCGCGGCCCGCCCGCGGCCGCGCAACTGGACAAAGGCCCCGGCGCGTCGGTTAGATTCGGGGGAAGGCTCAGCATGCGACGGGGCGTGACGCCGGCCAGATATGTCAAGAGGGACGAGGCGGTAGAGGCATGACGGACGCACCGGTCGGCGACGGTCGGGACAGCGGAACCGCTACGGACGTCGAGGACTCGCCCACCGCGTCGAGTCCGCCGCGCATCCCGGTCTCCGAGGTGCCCGAGCTCGAGCCGGAGGACGGGGCCGAGACGGAGCCCGACGCGGACGAGGACGACGCCGGCGACGCGGACGAGGCCGAGGACCCGGCGCTGGCGGAGACGACCGTCGTCGCGCCGCGCAAGCCCGACCCGGCCGAGGTCGACGAGCCCGAGGAGCGGTCGCAGGACCGGGGCGAAAGCCCCGCCGAAGCCGGCGACGACGACGAGACGCGCCTCGAGGAGGAGTCCGAGCCGCCCGCCGCCGAACCCGCGCAGACCGCCGAGGCCGAAGCCGAGGCCCGCCGGGTCGCGCTGGCCGAGGTCGAAGAGACGACGCTGATACCGAAGGTCGCCGAGGCCAAGCCGGTGGAGACCACCACGGTCATGCCCGCCGTCGCGCCCGAGTCCGACATGGCCCGCCGCCCCTATTCCGACGCCACCGCCGCAGGCACCTCGCCCGCCGCCCGCCGCGCCTACCGCGCCCCGTCCGCCGAGCAGCACCGGCAGGCGCCGAAG
Source organism: Actinospica robiniae DSM 44927 (assembly GCF_000504285.1). Taxonomy (NCBI): domain Bacteria; kingdom Bacillati; phylum Actinomycetota; class Actinomycetes; order Catenulisporales; family Actinospicaceae; genus Actinospica; species Actinospica robiniae. The sequence continues at coordinate 9,208,058 of NZ_KI632511.1, forward strand.
GGCTATGCCCGCGAGGCCGCGGCGGCCCCGGCGTGGACCGCGGCCCCCACCCCCATCCCCGCCCCCGCCACGGACCCGGCCGAGGCCACCCAGGCCGCGCGCAAGGCCCGTTACAGCTACCGGCCGCCGGAGTTCCACACGGTCGACCCGCAGCGCGACGAGCTGCCCCCGCCGCACAACTTCCAGCTCGACCAGCGCGAGGTCGACGGCGACGACCGCCGCCCGCGCAGCATGGTCCGGCGCGTCCTGCTGGTCACCGGCGGCCTCGCGGTGGCCGCGGCGGCCGGGCTGACCGCCGCCGGCAAGATCAAGGTCCCCGGCACCACCCCCGCCATCCCCACCGTCGGCTTCTCCCCGGCGGCCGAGACCGGCGCGTCCTCGTCCACCCAGACCGGCACCGCGTTCCTCACGGCCTGGCAGAACGAGCAGTTCGAGGCGGCGGCGAACATCACCGACGACCCCGGCGCCGCGCTCGCCGCGCTCCAGGAGTACAAGAAGGTCCTCGGCGTCAGCGGCATGGTGGTCAACCCCAACCCGGCCAACAGCGTGGGCTGGATGACGTACTCGATCACCACCCAGGCCGGCACGCCGATGGGGGAGTGGCAGTACGCCGGCGGCTTCGCCACCTACTCGAAGCAGATCGACGGCTACACCCGCTGGTTCGTCAAGTGGGACCCGGCGATCCTCTACACCTCGCTCAAGACCGGCTACAAGCTGGCCATCCGCAAGACCCCGGCCAGCATCAAGGGCCTGGTGGACCGCAACGGCAAGACGATCGATGCGACCGCGCACCCGAGCCTGGCCGGGATCATCCTGCTGGTGACGAAGTCGGCCGAGGCCTCCGGCGGCACGGCCGGCCAGGACATCATCATGACCGACGCCAAGGGCAAGCAGCTGGCCACGGTCACCACCCTGACCAAGCCGATCGACAACGGCACCGTCGCCACCACGCTGGACCTCGACGTGCAGACCGCGGCCGAGGCGGCGGTGACCAAGCACGCCGACAGCTCGGTGGTGGCCATCCAGCCGTCCACCGGCCACATCCTGGCCATCGCGAACCACACCACCAGCCAGTACTACGACGACGCGCTGCTGGCCGGGGTCGCACCCGGCTCCACCTTCAAGATCATCACCTCGGCCGCGCTGCTGTCCAAGGGGCTGACCACCCTCGACAGCTCGGCGCCCTGCCCGGCGACGATAACGATCGACACGACGGTGCTGCACAACAGCGAGGGCGAGGCCGGCGACTACACCTACAAGACCGACTTCGCCACGTCCTGCAACAACGCCTTCTCCAGCTTCTGGAACCACTCCGGGATGACCGGGAACCTCCTCGCGGACACCGCGCTGAAGTACTTCGGCCTCAATCAGGCGTGGGACATCGGCCTGGGCCAGAAGGCCACGTACATGGACATCCCGAAGAACCTCACCCGCGGCGACCTGGCCGAGTCCCTGGTCGGCCAGGGCAAGGTGGTCTCCTGCCCGCTGGCCATGTGCTCGGTGGCCGCGACGGTGGCCAACGGCAGCTTCAAGCAGCCGATCCTGCTGCCCGGACAGAAGCAGCTGACCGCGACGCCGCTCGGCTCCGGACTCCAGGGCAACCTCAAGACCCTGATGGCCAGCGTGATCTCCTCGGGCACCGCCGCGTCCGTGGGCTTCCCGAACAACGGGCACTTCTACGGCAAGACCGGCACCGCCGAGGTCGGCAGCCCGCCGAACGTGTACAACAACAGCTGGTTCGTGGTCTTCAACGACCAGCACGACCTGGCCGTCTGCGCCCTGTCGATCAAGGGCGGCTACGGTGCCTCCGTCGGCGCCCCCGAGTGCCTGAAGGTGTTCCAGAAGATGGGCTACGCCTAAAAGCGAGAGCGCGGCCGGGGTGCGCACCTGCGCACCCCGGCCGCGCCGTCGTCGTATCAGGCCGCTGCGAACTCCTGCCGGGCCCGGCCGAGCCCGTCGATCTCCAGCTCCACGACGTCCCCGGCGCGCAGGTACGGCTTGTCCGGCAGGCCCAGCGCGACGCCCGCGGGGGTGCCGGTGTTGATCACGTCGCCGGGCTCGAGGCGCATGTACTGGCTCAGGTACCACACCAGGTACGGCACGTCGAAGATCATGTTGGCGGTGCTGCCGTTCTGCCGCGGCGTGCCGTTGACCGACAACCGCAGCCCCAGCTTGCCCGGATCGCCGACCTCGTCCGCGGTCACCAGGTAGGGGCCGAGCGGGTTGAAGGTCTCACAGCTCTTGCCCAGGTCCCACTGGTGTGACTGCTCGAGCTGGAACTCGCGCTCGGAGACGTCGTTGCTGATCGCGTAGCCGGCCACGTGTGCCAGCGCGTCCTCGGGGCCGGCGAGGTAACGCGCCTCGCGGCCGATCACCACCGCCAGCTCCACCTCCCAGTCGGTCCGGGTCGAGCCGCGCGGGATCAGCACCTCGTCGTACGGGCCGACCACGGTGTACGAGGCCTTCATGAACACGACGGGCCGCGGCGGGATCTGGGCGCCGGTCTCCTGCGCGTGGTCGCGGTAGTTCAGGCCGATGCACACCACCTTGCCCGGGCGCGCCACGGCCGGCCCTATCCGGGCCTCCGCCGCGCCGGCCAGCTCGGGCAGCTCGCCCGCCGCCAGCGCCGCGCGCACCCGCGCGATCCCGTCCCCGCCGAAGAACGCCCCGTCCAGATCCGGGGTCAGCGCGGAAAGGTCCAGGATCCGGTCATCGTCCGAGAGCACCGCGGGGACCTCCCGGCCCGGCTCTCCCACTCGCAGCAGTTTCATGGCCCCGAGACTAGGGCCGAGCACGGCTCCGGCGCAAGAATCATCGGATGTCTCGCCCGCGAAGCCGGACCGGCTAGGCTCGTCTCCCGTGACCAGCATCGAAGACCAGCTCGTGCGGATCGAGGATCCGGCCGATCCGCGCCTGACGGACTATCTGGACCTGACCGACATGGAGCTGCGCAAGCGCACCGAGCCCGAGCGAGGCCTGTTCATCGCCGAGGGCGACAAGGTGATCCAGCGCGCGGTCCAAGCCGGGCATCCGATGCGTTCGATGCTGCTCTCGGACAAGTGGCTGCCGCTGATGACCCCGGTGCTCGAAGCCACCGGCGCCACCGCCTTCGTCGGCGAACCCGCGCTGCTCGAGCAGGTCACCGGCTTCCACGTGCACCGCGGCGCCCTCGCCGCGATGGCCCGCACCCCCCTGCCGGAGGCCGCCGAAGTCCTCGACGGCGCGCGCCGCATCGTCGTGCTCGAAGGCGTGAACAACCACACGAACGTCGGCGCGATCTTCCGCGGCGCGGCAGCCCTCGGCATGGACGCGGTGCTCCTCGCCCCCGACTGCGCCGACCCGCTCTACCGCCGCTCCGTCCGGGTGTCGATGGGCACGGTCTTCGCGATCCCGTGGACCAAGCTCGAACCCTGGCCCCAGGCGCTCGGCCTGCTCGAAGAACACGGCTACCGCCGCATCGCCCTCACCCCCGCAGCCGACGCGGTCGACCTGCGCGAGCTGCGCCTCGAGAAGGAGCAGAAAGCCGCACTCTTCCTCGGCTCCGAAGGCGAGGGCCTCACCCCCCGCGCCTTCGCCGCCTGCGACCTGAAGGTCCGCATCCCCATGGCCGCCGGCGTCGACTCGCTCAACGTTGCGGCCGCCTCCGCTGTCGCCTGCTACGCGCTTGCTTTGTAGCCCCGCCTACGTGCTTGCTTCGCTGCGCACTACAGCGGCGCTACACCGCGCGTACGGCTCCCCTGCGCCTATTTCGGGGCACGGCCCCGAGCCCCACGCCGGGGACACCCCGGACCCCGCGCATGAGTCATGCAGGGGTCAGGACTCTTCGGCGGCGGGGGCGGGGACCGGAGGTGGGTCGACGACGGCTCCACCGACCTGACGGTCGTCGGAGCAAGGCGCTACGCGACCCTCGCAAGCTCGGGAGCCCAACCCCACGCGCAGCTAAGAGGATGTCAGGTGGGCTCAGGCTCCTGGCGTTAGCCTCTGCTATTCAACGCTTGCTGCGGAAGCCCGAACCTAGAAGCAACGGCGTTGCAGAATCCTTCCGCATCGTGGGCTTTCCCCTCGAGGCTGGGCCACGGGATGGGTCTCGGGCCGAGCGCAGCTCGCACTGGACCTCAGGGGGTGTGCTCTCTCCTCGGTCGGGCAGGCGAAGCCCGATCAGGGTTCTGTCGGGAGGTCAAGCGGCGCGGTGTATGATTCACCATCAGCGGAAGCCGCCGCCGCTTGACCTCTCGGCAGGTTCCTGATTGCCTCTGGTGCCCGGCCGAGGAGAGAGCACGCCCCCGCTACCTCACCATTCCGAACCTCAGCCCGCCCCGCCAACGGCAGCAACCGCGCAGCTCCGGCATCTCTCTCCGAGGGAAGGGCCTGCGCCGGAGGCGAGATCTTGAACCTCAGCCCGCCCAGTCAACGCAACGGGTGGGCAGGGTGGGCAAGCGAAATGTGGGCGACGCGAAGCGGCCGCCCCCACCCGACAGGCCAACTGCACTCCGCCAGCACTCAGCCGATCATGAATCGGTGTGAGAGATATTGGACGGGTAAGTCCTATAAGAACTCTTTCGTGCGTTATCTCCGTTCCAGCGCTTTTGTCGGCATAGGTGGCTATGCTCGAAAAGCAGGGTCGAACGCAGGTCGGGAGGGAGCAGGGAAAATCGGGGGGTTGACGAAGTCAAGAGACTGTTGTGGGGGAGGGGCGTGCTGCCTGTGCGGGTGCCGGGATGAGCTCTGCTGTTGCCGCCGCGTTGACGCAGGTCCGTGCGGAGCTGCGCGCGGGGTCCGGGTGTCCCCGGCGTGGGGTCTGGGGCCGGGCCCCGGGAGGCGAACTGGGTGCCGTGCCGATCGACGTCGGCCCGCCCCCTAGCGGAGCGTAGGGGCGGGCCGGGAGGTCAAGCGCGCCTAGGCAAGTCTCTCGGCTCGGAGACGGTTGGGCCAGGTGTCGTCGGTGGGGGTGGCCTTCGGGTCGCCGTCGACCCAGCCGAGGATCAGGTCGGCGAGGGCGGGGTTGCGGGCGAGGACGGGGCCGTGCAGGTAGGTGCCGACGATGCGGCCCTGGTGGGCGCCGTCCGCGCCGGAGCCGGCGCCGTTGCCGTTGCCGGCGCTGACGCGGGAGAGCGGGCGGGCGGCCGGGCCGACCTCGGTCGTGCCCATGTGGTTCTCGAAGCCGGTCATCCGCGGCAGCGGGCGGCCGCCGACGTTCAGCGACTCGTCCACGTCGCCGACCACCTCGCCGACGCAGCGCACGGTGCCGCGCTTGGAGGTCACGTCCAGCAGGCCGAGGCCGGGCAGCGTGCCCTGCTCGTCGTCGTAGAAGGAGTGGCCGAACAGCTGGAAGCCGGCGCACACGGCCAGTGCCGCCGCGCCCGCCTCCAGGCCGCGGGCCAGGCCGTCGTCCTTGCGCAACCGCTCGGCCGCGAGCCGCTGCGGCCGGTCCTCGCCGCCGCCGATCAGGTACACGTCGGCCTGCGCCGGGATCGGCTGGTCGCTGCGCACGTCCACCCGCTCCACCGTGTGGCCGCGCAGCCGCGCCCGGTACGCCATGATCAGCGCATTGCCCTGATCCCCGTAGGTGGAGAGCAGGTCGGGGTAGATCCAGACCACGCGCACCGCGCTCGGCCCAGCCATGTCAGCCACCGACTTTCTGTCGCAGTTGCTGGAACGCGGTGTAGTTCGCGATGACCTCGATCTCGCCCGCGGGCGCGGCGTCCACCGCAGCCTCCACGGTGTCGAAGACCTCGAACTCCACTCCGGCGACCTGCAGCCGCACGGCCAGGTCGAGCCGGCGCTGGCCGATCACCAGCACCTTGTGCCCGGCCAGCCGGGTGTAGTCCACGTCCCACAGCCACGAGGTGTCCGTGCCGTCGGCCGACAGGGCGTTGACGGACAGCAGCACCGGTACCGGCGCCTGGCCGTCCGGCCGGGTCAGCGGGGCGACCAGGTCGAAGGTCTCCAGCCAGCCCGCCGGGTTCTTCGCCAGCAGCAGACGCAGGGTCCTGCCACGGTACGACACCGTGTCGTACCGGCCGGCCACGGCCGTGACGTGCTCCATCCGCCCTATCGCGACGCCCGGCTCGACTCCGAACACCGCGGCCACCGCGGCCGCGCTGACCGCGTTGGCCCGGTTCGCCCGGCCGGGCAGCCGCAGCCCGGTCAGCGCCACCCGCGTGTCGTCCGGAGCCACCAGCTCCGTGCCGTCGAGCGACCACTCCGGCTTCGGCCGGCGCAGGTCGCAGGAGCCGCAGCCCCAGTCGTCCTGCTCCAGGTGCAGCACGCCGCCGCACTGCGGGCAGGACCAGGCGTCGTCCTTCCAGCTCTGGCCCACCGCGACCCACACGACGCGCTCCACCCGGCCGGCCGCCCAGACCACCAGCGGGTCGTCCGCGTTCGCGATCACCGTGGCCGCCGTCCCGGCCAGCCCGTCCCGCCAGCGCTGCGCCAGCATCCGCGTCTCCGCGGCCCGGTCCAGCTGGTCCCGGGACAGGTTGAGCAGCGCGATCGCCGCCGGGGCGGTCTGCTCGGCCACCCCCGGCAGGTACTTCTCGTCCACCTCTATCACCGCGAACTGCGCGGTGCGGTCGCTCGCCATCGCCGCGGTGATCCCGGCCGGCATGTTCGCGCCCAGCGCGTTCGAGGCGACCTGGCCCTTGGCCCGCAGCGCCTCGGCCGCCAGCCGGGTCGTCGTGGTCTTGCCGTTGGTCGCCGAGATCAGCACACACGAGCGTCCGGCCGTCAGCCGCCGCAGCAGCTCGGGGTCGAGCCTGAGCGCCACCCGCCCGCCGACCACCGCGCCCGAGCCGCGGCCCGCCGCGCGCGAGACCGCCCCGGTCAACTTTCCGGCCGCGACCGCGACCCGCGCGCGCGGGGGCAGCTGCGCCTCCGTCATCGTCACCTGTCCATCACACCGTTCGCTGTCAGGGCCCGGCCTAGCCCGGTCCCGGGGGCTGCGTGCACGCCGTCACATTATCGAAGATCCAACGACGCGCGGACCCGCAGCGCACTGCGCCGGGCGCTCCGGCTCAGAACAGCGCGAGATCGGCGCAACCGCGGGCCGTGCGGCGCCGCTCGGCCGCGGACTCCTCCGGCACCTCGATCTCCACCGGCTCGTTCAGGTCGAACAGGTCCACCACGACGCTGTGGTCGTCCATCGGGTTGTCCGCCGGAGTCCAGTGCGGCAGCTCGAGGCGCAGCCGCTCGATCCGGGTCCCGGACGGCTCGTCCTCCTCCTCGTCCCAGGAGCTCGGGTCCACCAGCCCGGTGACCTGCAGCACGATCGCGCCGTGGTCGCGCAGCTGCCGGGCCAGCCGGGCCACCCGCCCGTCCGGGTCGGTGGTCTTGGGCTTGAGCGAGACCGTCACCGGCACCAGCTTCTTGTCCCCGACCTCCTCCGGCCGCCCGGTGGTCACGCTGCCCGCCGCGCGCACCGCCGCCGCGATCACCTCCGGTATCGCGTAGGCGTGGATGCCGCAGGCGTCCGTCTCCGAGGCGTACTCCCAGCTCGGCTCGGCGTCCTCGGCGTCCTCCTCCGAGACGGCGGCGCGGAAGGCGGTCGAGCCGCGGCGCAGATACTCGTAGGTGGCCCGGCCGCGGATCACGGTGGCCCGGGATTCGCGCGCGGAGAAGTCCACCGTGCCCTCGGCCATCATCGAGCCGTTCGCGTGCCGGCACTTCCAGGTGGCCGAGGTCGAGGCCGTGGCCAGCGTCTCCCAGGCCGCGGCGAGCTGCTCTGCGGTCACGGGGGCGGAGTTCGTCGAAGTCTCGGACCGTCGTCCGGGCAGCAGCCGTTTCAGCACCATGGGCGCAAAGGCTACCGTTCCCACCTTGGCGTACGGAAGACGAGGACCTGAGATGATGTGGGGGTGAACCTCTTCGACCATCTGCCGGACATCACCGACCCGGACTCCCTGTACGCGGCGTTCGAGGCCTGGGTGGCCGGCCGGGGCATCGCCCTGTACCCGGCGCAGCAAGAGGCCCTGATCGAGCTGGTCGCCGGGGACAACGTGATCCTGGCCACCCCGACCGGGTCGGGCAAGTCCCTGGTCGCGGCCGGCGGGGTGTTCGCCGCCTTCGCCCGCGGCGAGCGCGCCTTCTACACCGCCCCGATCAAGGCGCTGGTCTCGGAGAAGTTCTTCGACCTGTGCGAGGCCTTCGGCTCCGCGCACGTGGGCATGATGACCGGCGACGCGTCGGTCAACCCGGGCGCGCCGATCATCTGCTGCACCGCCGAGGTGCTGGCCAACATCGCCCTGCGCGACGGCGCCGAGGCCGAGGCCGGCCTGGTGGTGATGGACGAGTTCCACTTCTACGCCGACCCGGACCGCGGCTGGGCCTGGCAGATCCCGCTGCTGGAGCTGCCGCAGACCCAGTTCCTGCTGATGTCGGCCACCCTCGGCGAGGTCGAGCGGTTCGAGGCCGACCTCAAGCGGCGCACCGGGCGCGAGACCGTCACGGTGCGCTCGGCCGAGCGCCCGGTCCCGCTGTCCTACTCGTACCGGATGACCCCGCTGCACGAGACGGTGCAGGAGCTGCTCGAGGGCGGCCAGGCGCCGGTCTACATCGTGCACTTCACCCAGGCCGCGGCGGTGGAGCGGGCCCAGTCGCTGATGAGCCTGAACGTGTGCTCGCGGGCGGAGAAGGACGCCATCGCCGAACTGCTCGGCGGCTTCCGGTTCACCACCCGCTTCGGCCGCACGCTCTCCCGGTTCATCCGGCACGGCATCGGCGTGCACCACGCGGGCATGCTGCCGAAGTACCGGCGGCTGGTCGAGCGCCTCGCCCAGGCCGGCCTGCTCAAGGTCATCTGCGGCACCGACACCCTGGGCGTCGGGGTGAACGTGCCGATCCGCACGGTGCTGTTCACCGCCCTGTCCAAGTACGACGGCCGCCGCTCCCGGCTGCTGCGCGCCCGCGAGTTCCACCAGATCGCCGGCCGGGCCGGCCGGGCCGGGTTCGACGTCATCGGCTACGTCGCCGCGCAGGCCCCGGACCACGTGATCGAGAACGAGCGGGCGCTGGCCAAGATCGGCGACGACCCGAAGCGGCGGCGCGGCTACACCCGGAAGAAGCCGCCGGAGGGCTTCGTCAACTGGAGCGAGCAGACCTTCGAGAAGCTGATCGAGGCCGAGCCCGAGCCGCTGGTCTCCCGCTTCCAGGTCACCCACGCGATGCTGCTGTCGATCATCGCGAGGCCCGGCAACGCGTTCGACGCGATGCGCAAGCTGCTGACGGACAACCACGAGCCGGCCGCGGCCCAGCGCCGGCACATCCACCGGGCCATCGCGATCTACCGGTCGCTGCTCGACGCGGGCGTGGTCGAGCGGCTCGAGATCCCGGACGAGACGGGCCGCACGGTGCGCCTCACGGTGGACCTGCAGCAGGACTTCGCGCTCAACCAGGCGCTCTCGACGTTCGCGCTGGCCGCGTTCGACCTGCTCGACCCGGAGTCCCCGTCGTACGCGCTGGACCTGCTCTCGATCATCGAGTCGATCCTGGACGACCCGCGCCAGATCCTGATCGCGCAGGAGAAGAAGGCGCGCGGCGAGGCGATCGCGGAGATGAAGGCGTCCGGCATCGAGTACGAGGAGCGGATGGAGCGGGTCAGCGAGATCGGCCACCCCAAGCCGCTCGAGGAGCTGCTCGGCCACGCCTACGACACCTACCGCCGGGCCCACCCGTGGATCGGCGACCACCCGGTGAGCCCGAAGTCCGTGGTGCGCGAGATGTACGAGCAGGCGATGACCTTCTCGGACTACATCGCGGCCTACGACCTGGCCCGGGTCGAGGGCATCGTGCTGCGCTACCTCGCCGACGCGTACCGGACGCTGGACCACACCATCCCCGAGTCGATCAAGCGCGACGACCTGGTCGACCTGATCGAGTGGCTCGGCGAGACGGTGCGCCAGATCGACTCCAGCCTGGTCGACGAGTGGGAGGCGCTGCGCAACCCGGAGGCCCACGCCGCCGCGCAGGCCGCCCTCGACGACACCCCGCCCCCCGTCACCGGCAACAAGCGCGCGTTCCGCGTCCTGGTGCGCAACGCCATGTTCCGCCGGATCGAGCTGGCCGCGCGGGACGACGTCGCGGGCCTGGTCGCCCTCGACGCCGAGGACGCGGAAGGCCTCGCGCACACCGATGACTGGGACGGCCCGTGGCTGTTCGAGGACTGGGACGAGGCGGTGGGCGACTACTTCGACGAGCACGAGGAGCTCGGCACCGGCCCGGACGCGCGCGGCCCGAAGCTGTTCCAGGTCGAGGAGGGCGCGCGGGTGTGGAAGGTGCGCCAGATCCTGGACGACCCGGCCGACAACCACGACTGGCACCTGCGCGCCGAGGTCGACCTCGCGGCCTCCGACGCGGCCGGCCGCGCGGTGCTGCGGATCCTGGAGTTCGACCGCTTCGACGGCTGAGCGCGGAGCCGGCGGCCCGTCAGAAGTCGCCGGTCTCCAAGGTCACCGGCGGATCGAGCGGCAGGGTGACGGGCTTGCCGAAGGGGATCTCGTGCCGGGTCAGGTAATGGTCGACCTCGGGTTCGGTGAATACGATGCAAGTGCGCCGCTTCCGGTCGACGAGCAGATAGATCGGCGTGCCCGACCTGGCGTAACCGTCTGCCTTGGCATAGTCGCGGCGCTCCTGATCCGGGGAGGTGACCTCGACCGCGAGGAGGCAGCCCTCGCCGGCGAATACCCACTCGGCCTCAGCGTCGACGAGTTCCTCGGGCCAGACCGCCAGGTCGGGAATGTAGCGGTCGATCTCGGGTTCCTCGAGCGTGATGTTCTCGAAAGCCCCGATCTCCGCAGGCGTGTCCTTCTCGACTGCCTGCCTGATGCGGCGGACGAGCACCGCGTGCCGTCCCATCGGCGTCGCGGCCACTTCGATCTTCCCCTCGATGATCTCGATCCGGTAGCCCTCCGGTGGATCGAGCTGATCGTGCAGCGCGCGCACCACCGCAGCACGCCCGCGGCGGTGATCGTCCGAGGGCCCGTGCCCTTCGTCGTCTTCGGACGTCGGCCGTTCCATCGTCATGACCGCCATCGTCCCACCTCCTGTTCATGCCGAAAAGTCCGTCAGGTCCGTTCGGGCCCGCCGGGTTCAGCATGCGCGACAAAGCATCAGATCGGAACAGGTTTCGAACATATTCACGCGCTAGAGTGAGTATCTGGTGCCTGATTCTTCCCACCACGGGCGTCGAAGCCGGGCCGGGAGCCCGCCGATGGTCCAGACTGGAAGCATGCTCGTGACCAACCACGTCCTGTCCGGCGCGGCGCTCGGCGCGGCGGTGCGCTCGCCCTGGCTCGCCTTCCCGCTGGGCTTCGCCTCGCACCTCGTGCTCGACGCGGTGCCGCACTGGGGGCGGTTCGAGAACCCGGACCGCTTCATGCGGGTGGCGGTGGCGGACGGGCTGACGGGGCTGGCGGCGATGGGCGCGGCGGCGGTGGCGGCGGGGCCGGGGCAGCGGGCGGGGGTGGTGGCCGGGATGGCGGGGGCGGCGCTGCCGGACCTCAACAAGCCCGCTCTGGTCTTCTTCGGGCGCTCGCCCTTCCCGGCGAGGTTCGATGACTTCCACGGGCGCATCCAGGACGAGGCGCCGACCCGCTTCCGCACGCACGAGGTGCCCGCGGCGGCCGCGTTCGTCGGCGCGTTCGCCGCGTTGTGCCTGCTCGGCGCGAGATCGCGGCGGCGCTGAGGACAGCTCGTACCTCGACGTGGTGTGGTTCCAGGACGACCTCTCAGCCGACATCCCCTCGTTCGTCACCGCGGCGGTCGCGGACCTCGACCGGGACGCGCCCGCCCGGGACGAGGCGATCTGAGCCTCGCGCGCACCCGCCCGTGACCCGGACGCAACGGGCCGGAAACCGGAACCCGTTTGACTGGGCCGTGCCCGGGCACGGACCGCTCGGCGGCGGGTCGAGCGGAGAGGACGTCAGGATGCTGCTGCGACTGCGACTGTGGGTGGCGGACCGGCCGGGGGCGCTCGGGCAGGTCACCCGGGAACTCGGCGCCTGCGGGGCCGACATCGTGCAGGTCAGCGTGCTCAGCCGGGAGCAGGGGCGGGCGCTGGACGAGATCACCGTCTTCCTGCCGGAGGAGCACCGGCGCCCGGCGCTCGAGGCGGCGCTGCGCTCGCTGGCCGGGGTGAGCGTGGCGGGGGTGCGGCCCTCGGGCGAGGTGCCGGGCGCCTTTCCCGACCTCGACCTGCTCGGACGCATCGCGGCCGACCCGCGTGCGGCCGTCACCCTGCTCGCCGACGCGCTCCCGCGCATCCTCGCCGCGGACTGGGCCCTGGTGCTCGGGGCCGAGCACGGCGCCGCCGTCGTGGCGCGCAGCTGGGGCGCCCCGGCGGACTTGGCCCTGCCTGACCTTCCGCCGCAGGCCAGCTCGCTCACCGTGGGCTCGGCGCACTACGCTTCGGCTCCGGTCGGGCCGTCCGGGCTGCGGGTGCTGGTGTGCCGGGCCGGCGAGCCGAGCTTCCACCGGTTCGAGGTGCTGCGGCTGACCAGGCTGGCCGAGGTGACGGCGGCGGTGGCCGGCTCGCGGCTGCTGCCGAAGCCGGCCCGGACGCGCTGAGCGCCCGCGCCGCCGCCGCGCCCGGTGTGCGCCGGATCGCCGCGCTGTGAGGCGCATTACCCGCTCCGGGGGTGATCGGGAATGCGATTTCGTGGCACACTGTTAGCGAAGACGACAAGCGTGCCCCGGGGTCGGTGAAATTCCGAACCGGCGGTGACAGTCCGCGACCCGGCTGGTCCTCGGCCGGCGGTCCGCGCTCGGATGAGCGCGTGCCGCGCGAGGGGACCGAAGGTGGACCCGGTGAAACTCCGGGACCGACGGTGACCGGCGCGTCCGACCGCGAGAGCGGCCGAGCGCCCGGAAGTCCGGATGGGAGGCGGCACGCGGGACGTCGGGCCTGCCGCGCCCGGCCGGACTCGCTGACGAGCCGGCCGTGAAGCGCCGTGCCCGGCTGCGCCCGTCCACGCCTCCCCGTCCGCCCCCGGTGCATCCCACCCGCGGTGTGATGAGGGAGCAACACGGTGTTCACCGGAATCATCGAGGAACTCGGCGAGATCGTCGCCATCGAGACCCTGCCCGACGCGGCCCGCTACACCGTGCGCGGAGCCGTGGTCACCGAGGACGCCGTGCACGGCGCCTCCATCGCGGTCAACGGCGTGTGCCTGACCGTCGTCGACGAGACCGGCTCGCCGGAGCTCAAGTCCGGCCAGTTCACGGCGGACGTCATGGCCGAGTCCCTCACCCGCTCCAGCCTCGGCGACCTGCGCCCGGGCGACCGGGTCAACCTGGAGCGGCCGATGGTGGCCAACGGCCGCTTCGGCGGCCACATCGTGCAGGGCCACGTCGACGGCACCGGCGCCGTGCTCGAGCGCACCCCGGCCGAGCACTGGGAGCTGGTGCGCATCTCGCTGCCGGCCGACCTGGCCCGCTACGTGGTGGAGAAGGGCTCGATCACGGTCGACGGCATCAGCCTGACCGTCAGTGCCCTGACGGACGGGCCGGAGCCCGACTTCACCGTCTCGCTGATCCCGGGCACCCTGGCCCAGACCACCCTCGGCATCAAGCAGCCGGGCACCCGGGTCAACCTCGAGGTGGACGTGATCGCCAAGTACACCGAGAAGCTGCTCGGCCGCTCGCAGACCGAGGCGCCCGCGCCGATCGAGGCGACCCGGTGAACCACCTGTTCGGCTGGGCGAACGCGCTGGCCTTCCAGGCCGGCGGGGAGAGCGTGCGCTGGTCCGACCTGCTCGGCAACCTGCTCGGCCTGGCCACCGTCGCGCTCGCCGTCCGCCGCTCGCTGTGGGCCTGGCCGGTGCAGATCACCGGTGCGGTGCTGCTGTTCGGCGCCTCCATGTCGGTGCACCTCGGCGGGAACGCCGCCCGCCAGCTCGTGGTGATCGCCGCCGCGTCCTACGGCTGGTGGCGCTGGAACCGGCAGCGCGGCGCACAGCACCCGGAGGGCGTGCGCATCCGCTGGGCCGCCCCGGCCGAGCGCCTGGCGCTGCTCGGGTTCCTGGCCGTGGGCACGGTCGGCTTCGCCTGGCTGCTGACGGCCACGCACGCCTCCTGGGCGCCCTGGCCGGACGCCTACATCTTCGTCGGCTCGCTCGCCGCCACCCTGTGCCAGGGCCGCGGCTGGGTCGAGTTCTGGTTCGTCTGGATCGCGGTGGACGTGGTGGGCGTGCCGCTCGCCTTCCACAGCGGCCTGCCGGTGTCCGGGTTCACCTACGGCGTCTACTTCCTGCTGGTGCTGGCCGGAATGCGGCAGTGGATCGGGCTCGCCCGCGTCCCCGGCCCGCGCGCGGCCGGCCGGGCCGAGAACGTTGAAGCCGTCGAAGCTATCGAAGCCATCGAAGTCAGAGATCTCAGAGAAGGAGTCCGCGCATGAGCACCCCGACACTCGAGGGCACCGGTCTGGGCCTCGACTCGATCGAGACCGCCCTGCTGGAGCTCGCCGCCGGCCGTCCCGTCCTCGTCGTGGACGACGAGGACCGGGAGAACGAGGGCGACATCATCTTCGCCGCCGAGCACGCCACCCGCGAGCTGCTGGCCTTCACCATCCGCTACTCCAGCGGCGTGGTCTGCGTCGCCATGGACGACGAGCGCGCCGACGTGCTCGAGCTGCCGCCGATGACGGCCGTGAACCAGGACCGCAAGGGCACCGCCTTCACCGTCTCGGTGGACGCGCGCGAGGGCGTGAGCACCGGGATCAGCGCGGCCGACCGGGCGCACACCATCAGGCTGCTGGCGGACCCGGTCACCCGGGCCGGTGACCTGACCCGCCCCGGCCACGTCTTCCCGCTGCGCGCCCGGCCCGGCGGCGTGCTCGAGCGCCCCGGCCACACCGAGGCCGCGGTGGATCTGTCCCGGCTGGCCGGGCTCGGCTCGGTCGGCGTGCTGGTCGAGGTCGTCAACGACGACGGCACCATGGCCCGGCTGCCCGACCTGCGCGTGTTCGCCGCGCAGCACGGCCTGGCGCTGATCTCCATCGCCGACCTGATCGCATACCGGACGGCGCATCGGCTCTGAGCCGGATCCGCGATACCGTCAAGACGCAACACACAAAGACGAAGGAGCACCCCCCGTGGCAGGCAGCGGAGCCCCCGCGCTCGGCATCGACCCGTCCGACCTCAAGCGCTGCGCGCATCTGCGCGTGGCCGTGGTCGCGGCGCAGTGGCACACCGAGGTGATGGACGCGCTCGTCGCGAACAGTGTCAAGGCGCTGTCGGAACTCGGCATCGACGAGCCCACCGTGGTGCGCGTGCCCGGCTGCTTCGAGCTCCCGGTGGCCGCGCACGCGCTGGCCCGCCAGCGCTACGACGCGATCGTCGCCCTCGGCGTGGTGATCCGCGGCGGCACCCCGCACTTCGACTACGTCTGCCAGGCCGCCACGGACGGGCTGAACCGGGTCGCGCTCGACTCGGGCATCCCGGTCGGCTTCGGCGTGCTCACCTGCGACACCGAGCAGCAGGCGATCGACCGGGCGGGCCTGCCGGGCTCGGCCGAGGACAAGGGCCGGGAGGCCGCCCTGAGCGCGGTCTCCACCGCGTTGACGCTCAAATGTCTGGGGGAGCGGTGAGCAGCAAGAGCTTCGAGGAGCTGTTCGAGGAGCTGCGGGCGAAGGCCGCGGCCGGCACGCCGGGCTCGCGCACGGTGGAGCTGGTCCAGGCAGGCGTGCACACCATCGGCAAGAAGATCGTGGAAGAGGCCGCCGAGGTCTGGATGGCGGCCGAGTACGAGGGCGAAGAGCGCACCGCCGAGGAGATCAGCCAGCTGATCTACCATCTCCAGGTGCTGATGGTCGCGCAGGGCATCTCGCCCGCCGACGTCTACCGGACCCTCTAGTCCACCCTCGTAGAACCACCTATCCGCACCACCGAGATGAAGGACGGGAACTTCATGCTGCGCATCGCCGTGCCCAACAAGGGATCGCTCTCCGAGGCGGCCGGCGCCCTGCTGCATGAGGCCGGATACCGCCGCCGGTCGGACCGGGAGCTGCTGGTGGTCGACCCCGAGTCCGGGGTGGAGCTTTTCTACCTGCGCCCGCGCGACATCGCCGTGTACGTCGGCTCCGGCCGGCTGGACATCGGCATCACCGGCCGCGACCTGCTGCTCGACTCGCAGGCGGAGGCGGAGGAGCTGCTCGCGCTCGGCTTCGGCCGCTCCTCCTTCCGCTTCGCCGGCCGGCCGGGCTCGGGCTCGACCCTGGAGGACCTCAAGGGCAAGCGGATCGCCACCTCCTACCCGGGCATCGTCCAGTCGCACCTGGACCGGGCCGGGGTGCCGGCCGAGGTGGTCAAGCTCGACGGCGCGGTGGAGATCGCGATCCAGCTCGGGGTCGCCGACGTCATCGCGGACGTGGTCGACACCGGCGCGACGCTGCGCCAGGCCGGGCTGGAGCTGATCGGCCC
This sequence comes from Actinospica robiniae DSM 44927, assembly GCF_000504285.1. Lineage (NCBI taxonomy): Bacteria > Bacillati > Actinomycetota > Actinomycetes > Catenulisporales > Actinospicaceae > Actinospica > Actinospica robiniae. The sequence continues at coordinate 9,224,467 of NZ_KI632511.1, forward strand.
GTCCATCCTCGAGTCCGAGGCCGTGGTGATCCAGCGCCGGGACGCCGAGCAGGCGCCGGGCGTGGAGCAGTTCCTGCGCCGGATGCAGGGCGTGCTGGTGGCTCGCAAGTACGTGCTGATGGACTACGACATCCGGGCCGAGCGGCTGCGCGAGGCGGTCTCGCTGACTCCGGGCCTCGAGTCGCCGACCGTCAGCCCCCTGCATTCCGAGGGCTGGGTCGCGGTCCGGGCGATGGTGCCGCGGGAGAAGACGCAGCGCATCATGGACGACCTCTGGGCGATCGGCGCACGCGCTATCCTCGTGACCGACATCAGGGCCTGCCGACTCTAGTACGGACGGTCGGCCTCGGAGCGGAGCGGATGGAGTCGATGGCGCCGAACGGTTTCCCGACCCGCGGCCCCGGTGCGGCCGCCGGGGGCGACGGTGCCGGCGGCGGCGCTCCGGCGTCGACCGCGTCCAAGCTCCCGGTGACCTGGCGGCCGCACCGCACCCGGGCGATCATCCACGCGGTGGCGGCGGTGCTGGTGGTGAGCATGACCGCCATCGCCGCGCTGCTGCCCTCCGACGGCGGCCAGCCCTGGCCGCTGCCGGACCGGATCGCGTTCGCCGGCATCGGGTTCGCCGGCGCGATCGTGCTCCTGGTGCTGGCCCGGCCCAAGGCGGTGGGCAGTGCCGAGGGACTCAAGGTCGTCAACATGCTGCGTACCCACCGGCTCGAGTGGGCGCAGATCGTCGCGGTGAACCTGCGCTCGGGCGACCCGTGGGTGCTGCTCGACCTCGACGACGGCACGACCCTGTCGGTCATGGGCATCCAGCCGGCTGACGGCCTCGACGCCGCCCGCGCCGCGGTGGCCGAACTCAGGGCTCTGGTGGACTACTACTCGTACGGGGCCTGAGCTCTATTGCGATTTGATGATCGGCTGAGTGCTGGTGGGGCGTAGTGGCCTGTCAGCCGGGGTGGTCGTCGTGGCGGGGCGGCCGCTTCGCGTCGCCCTGTTTCATCTGACCACCCTCCCACCCGTTGCGTTCGCCCGCGAGCTGGGGTTTCAAGATTTCGCCTCCGGCGGGCCCTTCCTCGGAGAGAGATGCCGGGTTCGCGTGGGTGCTGGCGTTGGTGGGGCGGCCTGGGGTTTTGGGTGGTGGGGTTGCGGGTGTGTGTTCTCTCCTCGGTCGGTCCCCGGAGGCAATCAGGAACCTGCCGGGAGGTCAAGCGGCGGTGGCTTCCGCTGATGGTCGATTGTGCATGGCGCCGCTTGACCTCCCGGCAGAACCCTGATCGGGCTTCGCCTGCCCGACCGAGGAGAGAGCCCACCCCCTGAGGGTCCGGTGCGAGCTGCGCTCGGGCCGGATCCCGTCCCGGGCCCGGTCGCGCTTGATCCGGAAGAATCCTGCATCACCGTTCTGGGCTGCTCTTGTCTTCTCTACTGGTTCAACGCCGGAGGGACCGCCCGAGTGCCCGGAAATCTCCCGTATTTTTTCTTTTCCAGTGAAAAGACTGATTCACGGTTTTTGTCGGTGGTGGCATCTAGCATGGAAGAGTACGAGGGTCGGGGCTTGTGACGGGAGGGTGGTGGACGGGGTGGCTGGGCAGGTGGGGCCGAAAGCGGTGCAGGATTTCCCCTCGGCGTGCGCCCGCGCCACACGACCCGAGCACCGCCGCCTTCACACGGATCGAGGTTCGGGATGCTCGGATCAGAGGGATGCAGGATTCTTCCGCATCGAACGCGGCCGGAGCACCGACCCCATCGCACGGATCGAGGGTCGGGATGCTCGGATCAGGGCGATGCAGGATTCTTCCGGATCGAGCGTGACCGGGCCACGGGATGGGACTCGGGCCGAGCGCAGCTCGCACTGCTCCCCAGGGGGTGGGCTCTCTCCTCGGTCGGGCAGGCGAAGCCCGATCAGGGTTCTGTCGGGAGGTCAAGCGGCGCGGTGCATGATTCACCATCAGCGGAAGCTACCGCCGCTTGAGCTCCCGGCAGGTTCCTGATTGCCTCCGGGGCCCGGCCGAGGAGAGAGCACACACCCGCAACCCCACCACCCCGAACCCCAGCCCGCCCCACCACGCCAGCACCCCACAGACCCCGGCACTCTCCGAGGAAGGGTCCCCGCCGGAGGCGAGATCTTGAAACCGCAGCCCGCCCCGCCAACGCAACGGGTGGGCGGGTGGTCAGACGAGACGGGGCGGCGCAAAGCGGCCGCCCACACCCAGACAACTACCCCGACCCGACCGGCCACCACCTCCCACCAACACTCAGTCGATCATCAAATCGCTCTAGAGCAGCCCGAGCACGCCGCCGACGAGTCCGCCGAGCAGGCCCGGATCAGAGGTCGTGGTCTCGGCGCTCGGGGACGGCGAGGGCGCGGGAGCGCTCGACGGGTTCCGGGTGGGGACGCGGCTCGTCGTCGGCGCGGCGGGTTCGGTCGCGGCGGTCACCTGGGCCTCGGTGGCGCCTTGGACGGTACTCGGGGCGGTGCTCGGGGCCGGCGCCGGATGCAGGGGCGAGGGGCCGATGGGCGGGGAGGCGCTGGAGCTGCCGGCCGCGGCGTTGGCCACGCCGCCGATGCCGCCCGCGCCGCCGCCGGAGCCGCCGCTGAGGGTCGGGTAGGGCAGATCGGGCGCCGTGGAGTGGCTGCCGTGGACCAGGGCCAGCACGATCACCACGACGGCGACCCCGAACAGGCCGGAGATCAGCGCCTCCACTGTCTTGCGGACCCGTCCGGGCTCGCGGCGGCGGCCTCTGCGGCTCATCCGGCCTCCCCGATCGCTGTGTTCTGGTGTGCGAAATCGCCCTGCGTCCGCACTACCCGAGTCTCGCCCATCCGGGGGAGGCACGAGAGGCTTTTACCGATTCTTTCGGCGTGGAAACCTCCACCCGTACGGGGGATTGCGGTCAGGGGCGTATTCCCGGCCGCGCCCAGGACAGGCCGAGCCCCCGCCCGGATGCGAAGGGGCGGGGGCTCGGCTGCCCTGAACGGCGCGAGGCGCACGGTTCAGTCGGTGGGGGCGTCGCCTTCGGCGCGGCCCGGTACGGCGGCGAACGTGGTTCGACGCGGGGCAGTGCCGTGCATGTGCGGACCTCGCTCGCTCGGGGCTCTGCGGGGCGCGGCGCCGGAAACGGCGGCTCCCCTTCGTCAGCGCACAACGAAGGGGAGCGGGGCAGGTCACGTGACCGGGCCCGGCAGAGGCCGAAGCTCACCCGGTCAGGGTATTGTTATGATGAACGACCGGTGCGCGGCTGATCCGCTCAGCGGCTCAGCTTCGGCAGCACCTCGCGGCCGAAGGCCTCGATCCACTCGCTCTGGTTGCGTCCCACGTTGTGCAGGTAGATCCGGTCGAAGCCGAGGTCGAGGTAGCGCTGGATCTCGGCGCGGTGCCGGTCCGGGTCGGCCGAGATCACCATCCGGCCCTCGAAGTCCTCCGGCCGCACCAGCTTCGCCATCTGCTCGAAGTGGTACGGCGAACGGATGTCGCCCTTGTCGAACTTCATCCCGCCGTTGGGCCACTCGAGCACCGCGTTCTGCAGCGCCTCCTCGTCGGTCTCCGCCCAGGACAGGTGCAGCTGCAGGATCTTCGGCATCGTCTCCGGGTCCCGGCCCGCCTCCCGGGCGCCCTCGGCGAACTTGCCCAGCACCATCTCGATCTTCGCCGGGGCCGCGCCCGGGGTGATGATGCCGTCGGCCAGCTTGCCGGTGCGCTTGGCGTTGAGCGGCCCCGCGGTGGCGATGTAGATCTCCGGGTCCTGCTCCGGCACGGTCCACAGCCGGCAGGTCTCCAGGGTGAAGTACTTTCCGGCGTGCTTGACCTCCTTGCCCGAGTGCCCGCTGCCGAACAGCTTCTTGATGATCTCCACGGCCTCGAACATCCGGGCGCTGCGCTCCGGGCCCTCCGGCCAGTACCCGCCCACGACGTGCTCGTTCAGCGCCTCGCCGGCGCCGAGGCCGAGCCAGTGCCGGCCCGGGTACATCGCGCCGAGGGTCGCCGAGGCCTGCGCCACCAGGGCCGGGTGCATCTTGAACGAGGGGCAGGTCACGCCGGGGCCGAGGTCGCCGGCGGTGCGCGCGCCGATGGCGCTGAGCACGTTCCAGACGAACGCGGCCTGGCCCTGGCGCGGCACCCAGGGCTGGAAGTGGTCGGCGGCCATGACGCCGGTGAATCCGGCCGCCTCGGCCTGGACGCTGTAGTCGGTCACCTCGTTCGGACCGAACTGCTCGAGCATGGCGGCGTAGCCGATGTGGGCGGAAGACATGCGCTTCTCCTGACGTCCCGTCCGTTGATCTGTCATCCCACTCTAGGCCGTGTCCGCGGGATCGGACCGCGGCGTCTGACGTATGCGGTCGTAAGCGTCGAGTCCGGCGAATACTCGGTCGTCTGCGGCCGTTCCGGACCGCGGACCGATGGCCGAACGGATGATCTGACTACGTGTCGTCGGACTTCGGAATTGTCATGACTCGTCCCCAGCCGGGTACTCTCGTCCCATGCGGCTCGACCATGTCTCCTACGCCGTCGAACTCGACGCGTTCTCCTCCACCGTCTCCCGGATCGGCTCCCAGCTCGGTGCGTCCTTCCGGGACGGCGGCGTGCATCCCCGCTTCGGCACTCGCAACGCGATCCTCCCGCTGCCCGACGGGGCGTACGTGGAGGTGGTCGCACCGCTGGAGCACCCGGCCACCGACTCGGCCCCGTTCGGCCGGGCGGTCAAGCGCCGGGCCGAGCTCGGCGGCGGCTGGCTCGGCTGGGTGGTCGGGGTCGAGGACCTCGGCCGTTTCGAGCAGCGGCTCGGCCGCGAGGCCGCCGAGGGCCACCGGCGCCGGCCGGACGGGCAGCTGCTGCAGTGGCACCAGATCGGCCTGCTCGACCTGATCGACGACCCGCAGCTGCCCTACCTGATCCGCTGGGACTGCGCCGACACCCTGCACCCGTCGTCCGGCGCCGAGGACCTGCCGGAGATCGAGCAGCTCGAGATCGCCGGCGACCGGGACGCGGTACTCGCGTGGCTCGGCGATCCGGATCGGGACCCGCTGCCCGAGCTCAAGGTCAACTGGCTCGAGCCGGCCGACCTGCGCAACGCCTACGACGAGGCCGGGCTGGTCGCCGTCGACTTCCGCACGGCCGCAGGCAGCGTCCGGATCGACTGAGTTCTAGACGGCCGGGCCCGTGCTCGCGCCGGTCGGGAACGGCAGCAGCGGATGCGGCGGCCCGGCCGTGGAGCACGCGGCCGGCAGGTCCACCGCGAGGCGCAGCCGCACGACCTCCAGCCCGACGGCCAGGACGACCGCGTTCGGGCAGGAGACCCGTACCGTCGACGAAGGCGACGGCGAGGGGCTCGGGCTCGGGCTCGGCGGAGCGGGCGGCGTGATCTTCGGTGGTGGCGGCGGCGGTGGCGTCGTCGGCACGGCGCTGGTGCGCAGCGCCACCGGTGGCGGCGGCGGGCTGCTCGGTGGCGGGCTCGGCGGCGGTGGTGGCGGTGGCGCCGGATGTGATGGGGCGACAGACGCGGGCGGTGGCGTGGGTTTCGCCACCGGCTTGGCCGGGACTGCCGGGGAACCGGCGAGCGCGAAGGCGACCGCGGCCACGGCTGCTGCGACGGTCGTGCCCGCCGCGACGGCCTGCTGCCGGGGTGAGGCGTGCCGCGCCTTGGCCAGGACCCGCACCGCGAGGCCCTGATGCGCCCCTGCGCCCGCCGCGGCGGAGCCCGTCCACAGCGCGGCGCCCTGGGCCGCGGCCACTGCGCCCACGACCGCCGGTGCGACGAGCACGTGCAGGTTCCCGTTGACGTACTTGAGCATCGCGTACAGCCCGACGCAGTCGGCGCAGTGGCGCAGGTGCCCGCGCACCTTCGCCTCCTCGCGCCCGCGCAGCCTGCCACGGGTGTGGGTGCCGAGGCGTTCGGCGAACGGCCGGCACGCGGGGGAGCCGATCTCGGTGATATGAGCCTGCAGATACGCCTGCTTGAGCCCCTCGCGGGCCCGGTAGGCCAGCGCGGAGACGGCTGCCGGGTCGATCCCCAGCTGCGGGGCGAGCTGGCTCGGGCCCTCGCGCTCGACCTCCATCTGCCACAGCACCGTCTGCCACCGCTCGGGCAGGGACATGAACGCCAGTCCGGCCAGCGAGCGCTCCAGCGCGGCGATCACCGGGTCCTGATCCTCCGGCGTCGGCGCGAGCTCCACCAGGTCGGGCAGCAGCAGCGTGCGCCGGTCGCACTCGGCCCAGTCCCGGGCCACGTGGCGCATCGCGGTCAGCAGGTACGGGCGGAACGCCTCGCTCGGGCCGTTGCCGTTGCGGATCGCGTAGAGCACCCGGGTGAAGGCCTCCGCGCTCAGGTCCTCGGCCGCGGTCTCGGACCGGGTCCAGCGCCGGGCGTGGCGCAGCGCGGCGGTGCGGTGGCGCCGGTAGAGCGGGTCGAAGGCCTCGAGGTCGCCGCCGCGCACCCGGTCGATCAGGTCCAGGTCCGGGGGGTCTTCGTCGGCGGCCGGGTCGGGCTGGGCGTGGTGCGAGTCCATGGCGCGGGTGCGTCCCCCTGGGTTCCGATGAGCCGAGCCCTGTTATAGCGCCGTGGATCGCCCGCACGCGCGGGCCCGGACCTACTATCACTCGATCGGGTCGGTCAGGAGCTTGTGTCTTGACAGCGGCTGCGCCCGCGCTGGGCGCTGAAGGCGCGGCGCAGCGCGGAAAGCAGCGATCCGGCGTCGGTCCGGCCCGTCCCCGGCGCGCCCGGGGCGACCAGCCAGACCATCCGGGTGCTCTCCCCGATCAGCGGCGGCAGCGCCACCACGTCCCCGTCCGAGGCGGTGCGCAGCCCGTGCCGCCGGCACCACCAGGCGAAGCCCGGGGCGGCCGCCAGCGAGCCGGGCGGCAGCAGGAAGCCGATCCGATTCACCCGGGCCCGGGCGTCGGCGGCGACCGGGCCGACCTGGCCGCCCGTGCGCAGCAGCAGGTCGAGCGCGTCCAGGCCTATCGGCATCTGCACGCTGACCAGGTCGAAGGCGGGCCCGGCCGGCACCGGCTGGACCCGCGCGGGATCGAGGTAGCTCGAGCACAGTGCGAACGCCAGCGGGTCGTGCGGGCCGTGCTGTTCGGACGGTTCGGGCGGGGCGAGAAAGGCCGGATCGCTCGGTGAAGCGTGCATCGTCGTCTCCAGGGGCGAAGGGTGCTGGTGGTGGTCAGCCACGTGCCGAGGACTTCGCCGACGGAGACCATGGTTCTCGCCGGATCTGACGCGCGGTTGCGAAAGTCACCCGTTCGGGCGAGCATGCGCCGGAACGCTGTCGGTGGCGTGCAGTAGCGTGCTGCGCATGGACGCCCTCGAGCAGACCGCGAGCGCCACGGCGGGCCCGGACGGTCCCGGGCCGGCGGGCCCGGCGGAGCTCGCCTGCGTCGTCGAGTTCGTCCTGTTCATCCGGGACGACGGGTTCACCGTGCTGCGCGCCCTGCCCGCGGGCGGCGGGCGCGGCGGCGAGCCCTTCGACGCGGCCGGGGTGGAGCTGGCCGGGGTGCGCCCGGGCGAGACGCTGCGGCTGTCCGGCACGTGGGAGCAGACCAGGCGGCACGGCCCGCGCCTGGCCGTGCGCAGCTGCGAGCGGCTGCGGCCGGACTCGGTCCGCTCCATCCGCCGCTACCTGGCCTCCGGCCTGGTCCGCGGCATCGGCCCGCTGCTGGCCCAGGCGCTGACCGACCGGTTCGGCGAGCACACCCTCGAGGTGATCGAGCAGGAGCCGGACCGGCTGGAGGAGGTCTACGGCATCGGCCGCCGGCGCAGCCGCTGGATCGTCGAGTCCTGGCACGCCCAGGCCGAGATCAGAGAGCTGATGACGGCGCTGCGCGGCTACGGCATCAACCCCCTGCTGGCCGAGCGGCTGCACCGGGACTACGGCGCGGCTGCCCGGGAGACCCTCACCCGCCACCCCTACCGCCTGGTCGGCGAGGTGGACGGGATCGGCTTCGCCACCGCAGACCGGATCGGCCTGGCCCAGGGCGAGCCGCCGACCGGCGCCGAGCGGCTCGAGGCCGCGGTGTGGGAGGTGTGCGCCTCCGACGGTCCGCGCTCAGGGCACTGCCATCTCCCGGCCGCCCGGGTGGTGGCCGAGGCGGCCGAGCTGACCGAGCAGCCGCCGGAGCTGCTGCAGGAGGCGCTGGGCCGGCTCGGCGCCGGCAAGGCCTCCCCGCTGGTGCTCGGCACGCACCCGGTCAGCGGCGAGCCGATCGCCGCGGTCCGGGCCGCGGACCGGGCCGAGCGCCGGCTGGCCAACGACCTGGCCGCGCTCGCCGCCGCCCCCTCGGACCTGCCCCGGGCGGTGCGCCGGCTGGTCGAGCAGGACGAGTTCGGCCCGGACCTCGATCCCGGCCAGCGCGACGCGGTCCGGATGGCCCTGACCCATCCCGTCTCCGTGCTCACCGGCGGCCCCGGCTGCGGCAAGTCGCACACCGTGCGCGAGCTGGTGCGGCTGGTGCGGGCCGGCGGCGGCAGCGTCACCCTGGCCGCGCCGACCGGCAAGGCCGCGCGCCGGCTGGCCGAGCTGACCGGCGCGGACGCCATGACCGTGCACCGGCTCGCGGCCGACCCGCATCCCGGCGACCCGCAGCCGGAGCCGGCGGCGGGCGAGCCGGAGGAGGCCGGCGCGCTGTTCGGCGCCCGCAGCACGATGGTGCACCTGATCGTGGTCGACGAGGCCTCGATGCTCGACGTCTACCTCGCCGCCCGGCTGACCGCCCGGATCCCGCCGGGCACCCACCTGCTGCTCGTCGGCGACGTCGACCAGCTGCCCTCGGTCGGCCCGGGCGCCGTGCTGGCGGACGTGCTGGCCGTGCCGGGCATCGCCCGCACCACGCTCACCCGGGTGTTCCGGCAGGCCGAGCGCTCCACCATCGTGGCCAACGCGCACCTGATCCGGCAGGGCCGGATGCCGCAGCTCAAGCGCTCGGACTTCTGGTTCGCCGAGCTCGACGACCCGGAGCGGATCGCAGAGCTGGTGGCCGAGATCGCCACCGAGCGGCTGCCGCGCAAGCTCGGCGTGGACCCGGCCCGGGTCCAGGTGCTCTGCCCGGCCCGCCGCGGCCCGGCCGGCGCCGCCCAGCTGGCCCGGATGCTGCAGGAGCGGCTCAATCCCAGGGCGGAGAACGAACCCGAGTACTGGCACGGCCCGCGCGTCTTCCGGGTCGGGGACCGGGTGATCGCCACCCGCAACGACTACGCGCGCGGCGCGCACGGGGTGTTCAACGGCACCCTCGGCACGGTGGTGGACCTGGACCTGCGCGAGGCCGGGCTGACCATGGAGACCGAGGACGGCGAGCAGATCCGCTACGACCTCGACGATCTGGACGACCTCGCGCACAGCTACGCGCTGACCGTGCACAAGGCCCAGGGCAGCGAGTTCGCGCACGTCGTCGCCCCGCTCACGATGGACGCGCCGCGGCTGCTGACCCGCCGGCTGTTCTATACGCTGGCCACCCGGGCCCGCAGCACGGTCGTCCTGGTCGGCCAGCCGCGCGCGCTGCGGCACGCGCTGGACACCCAGGGACCGGCCCGGGCCACCCTGCTGGCCCAGCGGCTCGGCCGGGCCCTGGCAGAGCTCTGACGCGACCCGGGCGGGCGCGGGGGGCGGCTTCGCGGGCGGGCGGCGAGCGACGGTCCGGCGGAAAATCCCTGCCGCCCTACGGCTCCGTGCGGCACAATGATCCCGTGGACGCAGCCGAGGACCGACGCAGCCCGAGCACCGAAGCGGTGACCGGGCCGCTCGCCGTCGGCCGGGGCGTGACCATCCCCGCCCGGGACCTGTCCTGGCGCTTCTCCCGCTCGTCGGGCCCCGGCGGCCAGGGCGTGAACACCACCGACAGCCGGATCGAGCTGTCGATCGACCTGACCGCCTGTGAGGGATTCACCGCGGACCAGCGCGCCCGCGTGCTCGAGCGGCTCGGGCCGCGCCTGGTCGAGGGCGTGCTGACCATCGCGGCCTCGGAGTTCCGCTCCCAGCTGCGCAACCGCCGCGCCGCCCGCGAGCGCCTGGCCGCGCAGCTGGCCGAGGCCCTCGCGCCGCCCCCGCCGCGGCGCCGCGCCACCAAGCCCTCCCGCGGCGCGGTGGCCCGCCGGCTCGACGACAAGGCCCGCCGGGCGAAGGTCAAGCAGTTGCGAAAGGGCCACTTCGACTGACGTCGCCGTGGTTCGAGTTCTGACAGGGCCGCACACTGTTACCGAATATTGACGTACTGTGGCCTGCGTGGGGGGTAAATGGCTTCGCGTGGAATCCGACGCACGCGCCGTGCCGCCCGAGCAGGAGCTGACTGAGGCTCTGCTCGGACTGAGCTGGCCGCTGCCGCGCACCGTGGCCGACGCCGACGCGGCGTTGACCCGGCTCGAGCAGGTCAGAGCGGTACTCACCCGGCTGGAACGGGCCAGCGTCGGCACCGACGCGTGGTGGGCCGGGCAGGTCGACGCGCTGGCCACACAGAGCGGATTCGTGCTCGAATGGTGGCGTCCGGTGCTGCGCGACCCGGACCTGGACTGGACGCTCAACCACCAAGCCCACCTGACCGCCGATCTGGCCACCCTGGCCTCCGCCGGCGCGCGTTTGCTCGACCAGCTCGAGCCGGACCAGGACGAGGATCCGGGCAGCCCCGCGCAGCACGCGCGGGCCGGGACCCGGGCGGCGGCGGAACGGCGCTGGGGGCCGGCCGCGGTGCCCTCCTACGACCAGAACCAGGGCGCGGCCCAGCCCCCGGCCCGTCCGCAGCCGCCCTCGCTCGTCTTCGGCGACCCGCAGGAGCCCGCGGAGGAGCTGCCCGAGGCGCCGGCGGAGCTGCCCGAGCCCGCGGACGAGGCGGAGCGCGGTCGGGACCGCCGCGGCGGCAGCAGCAGCGATGGCGGTGGCGGCAAGGCCGGGGGAGTCAGGGGTCGGCTATCCGGCCGCAAGCGCAAGCAGCCCCCGAAGCACCAGCCCCAGCACGCGCCGCACGAGCTGCCGCCGCTGCCCGAGCCGCCGCCGCGTCCGCAGCCGCCACGACAGCAGCTCCAGCCCCGGCCCTCGCCGGCCCGGCCGTCGGCGCCGCCGCCGCCTCGGCAGCAACCGCAATCGCCTCCGCCGCGCCGTCCGGACGCGCCCCGCCCGCAGATGCCGCCGCAGCAGCCGCAGCAACAGCCGACGGCGTATCAGCAGCCTCAGTTGCCCCCGCCGCGGCAGCCGGAAGCGCCGCAGCGCCCGCAGATGCCGCCGCAGCCGCCTCCGGTGATCCCGCGCCACCTCGTCCCGCAGCAGCCGCAGTTGCCGCCGCCGCAGGCGCCGGTGGTGCCGCAGTACCTCGTGCCGCACGCGCCGCCGCGCCCCGATCCGCGGTACACCGAGCCGCAGTACGACGAGCCGCAGCACGATGACGCGCGTCACGAAGCGCCACCGCCGGAAGGCCCGCAGACCGCGCCGCGCACGCCGCTGCCGGTCGACCCGTCCGAGCGCCGCCGACCCGCGCCCGCGCCGGACCCCGAACCAGAACCCGAACCCGTACTCGCGCCCGAGCCGGAGCCCGAACCAGAACCCGAACCTGTACTCGCGCCCGAACCGGAACCAGCGCGCGAGCCGGAGCCCGAACCAGAGCCCGTATTCACCGCCGCCGAGCCGGCCGACGAGGTGCCGGCGTTCCCGGAGTTCCCGCCCTATCCCGGGCCGGAACCGGGGGTGACGGCCGAGCCGGAAGCAGAGCCCGCATTCACCGCCGCCGAGCCCGACACCGAGCCCGTGCCGGTCGCCCACGTCGCCCTCGACCCGACACCAGCCTTCGACCCGATACCCGCACCGGCACCGGCCCCCGCGCCCGAGCCCGGACCAGAGCCCGTATTCGCGCCCGCGTTCCCGCCCGAGGACGTCGCGCTGCCCGGGTTCCCGCCGGAGGAGCCCGCGCCCGGCGCGCCGATCCCGCCCGCGTTCGCACGCCAGGCCGCGCCGCCGAGCCCGCCGGAGGCCGATCCGCTGGCCGGCGCCCGGCACCGTCGGCCCGCCTACGACTTCGACGGCGGCAGCCACCTGATCGCGCCCGCGCCGCCGCCGGCGGTCTTCCCCCAGGCCGGCGTCCCGCAGGCCGCAGTCCCGCAGATCGGAGCCCCGCCGCGGCCGGCGCCTGCCGGGTCGACGGCTCCGCCGCGCCGCCTACCGCCCGGCTACGTGCCCCGCCTGCCGCAGGATCCTTATTCGCTGCCGGCGCCGGGTCCGGCTCCGGCCGGCCCTCGCCCGCCCGGTCCGGGCCCTGGTCGCGGACCGTTCCCCGTGCCCGTCCCCGTGTACGACGAGGACGACGACCGCTCCTCCGACCGGCTCGTTCCGCTCCGCCTGGGCCGGCACCAGCGTCGGCTGCTGATGCAGACCGCTGCGATCGTCGTGGCGGCCGGGGCGCTGTGCTGGTGGGCGCTCTACACCTTCGGCGGCAGCGGGCATTCCGCCGGCACGGCGGCCGGGGCCAGCCACACCCCGGCCGCGTCCACCGACGCCGCCCCCGGGGCGTCCGCCTCCGCGAGCGCGGCCGCGTCCTCAGCGCCGGCGACGCATCAGAGTTCTGCGCCGCCGAGCTCCGCCCCGCCGACTGCGACCGGCCACCCGGTCAACGCCGCGGGGGTCGAGTCCGTCCATGTCACGCTGCTCGGCGGGAGCGCCTCGGTGCCGCAGATCGCGGTGCTGATCTCGGTCACCACCGACGGCACCGGGCAGATCACGGTGACCGGCAGCTACTACGGCGCGGCCGGGTCGGAGCACCGCACGCCGGAGACGCAGTCGTGGAAACTGTCCGGGCAGAAGTCCTACTCGTTCAGCGTGCCCATCGCGAACGCGGCCTACTGCGGCACGCTGTTCACCTTCACCGCCGACTCGGGCGGGCATTCGAGCACGGACACCACCGCGCCCGGCTGCTGAGCGGCGCCGGCGCGGCGCGGTGCCCGCAGAGCCGGCGGCGTCCGGTCAGCGCTTGACGATCACGCCGCCGACGATGTGGCAGCGTTCGTGCATGTCCTCGCCCGGACCCTCGCCGTCGGGGTTCCAGTCGGTCAGCCGCACCAGGCCGGGGTCGAGGAACTCGTAGCCCGCCAGCAGCCGGTCGATCCGCTCCGGCGGACGCGGGGTGAACTCGGCCAGGTTCTCCCCGAGCAGCGACTGCACCAGGTCGCCGACCTCCTCGTTCGGGAAGTCGAGGTAGTGCATCACCGCGATCAGGCTGCCCGGGGCGAGCGCGGCCATGACGGCCTGCAGGGCGTGGCGCAGCCGGCTGTCGTCCCGGGTGTAGTCCAGCATGCCGAACAGCAGCACCCCGAGCGGGCGGCCGAAGTCGAGCTTCTCGTGCAGCCAGGGGTGGCCCAGTACGCGCTCGGGGTCGCGGAACTCCCCGCGCATCACGTGCAGGCTGCGCGAGGGGGCGCGGGCGGTGAGCACCGCCCGGGCGTGCGCGGCGGTGATCGGGTCGTCGGTGACGTAGACGAAGCGGGCCTGCGGCACCTGCTCCCGTACGTACCCGTCCATGCTGTTCATGATCGGGATCGCGGTGCCCAGCTGCAGGAACTGGTCGAGGCCGTGGCCGTCGGCGATCCAGGAGCTGGCCCGGTGCGCGAAGGCCTCGGCGGCGCGGGAGTTGACCATCACGTCCGGCCACACCGAGACCAGATGGCGTACCGCGGCGCGGTCGGACTCGTAGTTGTCCTTGCCGCCGATCATGTAGTCCCACATCCGGATCGGATGCGGGATGTCCGGGTCCACCTCGACCGGGTTCCACGGCTCGTTCGACTCGCCGAGCACGGCGTCCCAGGGCGCGGCCGCGCCGGCGGCGGACTCCTCGCCGCTCGCCGAGACCCGTTCCCGCGGCCCCGGGGCGGGAGCGGACGGTGCTGTGGCCATGGTCACCTCCCACATCGGTGGAGCGGCCGCTGCCTCCGGGCGCTCCCGCGTCGCATGGTATTGCAGCCTACCCGCCGCCGGAACCGTTTCGCTCCGGTTCGTGACGGCCCATCAGGTGACGGCCGTCCCGGTGAAACCGCCGCTCGCACGCGTGTGCGTACGGGTGAGCCCTCGTTGATCAGCGCGGGACCGGATCCGCCGCAGGGAATCATGCCTTGAAAGAAACCATTTGAGATATGGAGGTTGTATGGTGTCCGGCGAGCGGGTATTCGAGGTCGTGCACCGCGGTTTCCGGGCGCTGGGCCGGGTGCAGGCGCACCCGTCGCCCAGTGCCGGGCCGGTCCTGCTGGTGGGCGGGGCGATGCAGCGCAAGGAGGGCTGGGGCCGGTTCGAGGGCGTGCTGCGCCGCGAGTCCACCGTGGTCACGGTCGATCTGCCGGGCTGGGGCGGGGCCGAGGTGCTCCCGGCCCGCTACGGGATCGGCTTCCTCGCCGACTGCCTCGCCGCGGTGCTGCGCGCGGCCGAGGTGGGCGCGGTGGACGCGTTCGGCGGCTCCTACGGCAGCGCCGTGGCCTACCGGCTGGCCCAGCGCCACCCGCAGCTGCTGCGCCGGATCGCGCTGTTCGGCGCGCTCGGGCGGATCCCGCACGGCATGCACGGCCGGATGGCCGAGACGATCGGCCATCTGCGGGCCGGCCGGCGCGACCGCTTCGCCGGCGAGGTGCTGGCCGCCATGCTCAATCAGGACCCTTCGATCCGGCTGGCCCGGCGCGGCGCGGTGGAGCGGATCCTGTACACGGTCTTCCACGGCATCGGCCCGACCGAGGCGGAGCAGTACGAGCAGAACACCCTGCGCCTGCTCGCCCCCGGCCCGTTCGACCCGTTCCCGCCGCCGGCCGGACCCGTGCTGTTCGGCGTGGGCGAGCACGACTCGTTCACCACGGTCCGGCACTGCCGCGAGTTCGCAGCCTCCTGTCCCGGGGCCCCGTTCGTCCGGCTGCGCGACGCCGACCATCCCGTGCATCTGCGCTGTCCGGACGAATTGGCCGGTCTGCTGCAACGCTTCTTCCGCGGCGAGACCCTCGAATCAGTACCCGGCTGCCACCCGGTGGAGTATCCGGCCCTCACCCGTTAGGGTGAGCCGACACGAAGGTCGGACCTCTGTCGGCGGCGCGGCGCGCCGACGGCTGCGCCGACCGGGCGAGACCGGCGTGCGCCCCGGCGAGCCGTGCCGCGCGGCGGCCCGGCATCGCCCAACCTGGTGCGCACGGCCGTGGCCCGCTCCGCGCGAGGGCGCGGTGCGGCCGGGGTCCCGGCCCGGACGTGCGCGGAGACGGACCACGAACGGAAGGGCCAGGGACCAGCCATGCGACGCTACCCCCCGATCGCCGAGCACGGGATGATCGGTGACCTGCAGAGTTGCGCTCTGGTCTCCTCGGACGGGGTACTCGACTTCTTCTGCGCCCCGCGCTTCGACTCCCCGTCCCTGTTCGCCTCGCTGGTGGACCACGACAAGGGCGGTTACGTCCGGCTGGCCGCGGACGACTCGGAGCTGAGCGGCGAGTCCTCGGCCAAGGTGCGCCAGCTCTACCTACCCGACACCGCCATCCTGGTCACCCGGTTCCTCTCGCACCACGGCGTCGGCGAGGTCGTCGACTTCATGCCGCTGGGCCGGCCGGAGCAGGCCTCGGCCAACCGCCGCATCATCAGGATCCTGCGAGTGGTGCGCGGCAGCGTGAAGTTCGTGCTCGAATGCCGGCCCCGGTTCGACTACGCCCGGGCCGGACACGAGCTGACCATGCGCGGGGAGCGGGCCGCGGTCTTCCGCGGGCCGGAGCTTGACCTGCACCTGCAGGCCACCTTCCCGTTCCACCGCGAGGGCGACGACGTCGTCGGCACGGTCACCCTCGGCCTCGGCGAGACCGCCGCGGTCGTGCTCGACACCACCGACCCCGGCTGGATGCCGGCGCCGATCGACCTCGAGCAGCTCGAGGAGGAGCACGAGCGCACCACCCGGTTCTGGCAGGACTGGCTGCGCGGCTGCGCCTTCCGCGGCCGCTGGCAGACCATGGTGCACCGCTCCGCGATCACCCTCAAACTCCTGACATACGCGCCGACCGGCGCGCCGATCGCCTCGGCCACCTTCGGCCTGCCGGAGCAGATCGGCGGCGAGCGCAACTGGGACTACCGCTACTGCTGGGTGCGCGACGGCGCGCTGAGCTCGCGGGCCATGGCGGAGCTCGGCTTCGTCGAGGAGGCCGACGCGTTCCGGCACTGGCTCAGCGAGCGGCTGCGCGAGCAGGCCCACCCGGGCGCCGAGCCGCTGCAGATCATGTACCGGGTGGACGGCGAGCCGCTGCTGCTGGAGGAGGAGCTCGGCCACCTCGAGGGCTACGAGAAGTCCGCGCCGGTGCGGATCGGCAACGCCGCGGCCGACCAGCTCCAGCTGGACGTCTACGGCGAGGCCATCTGGGCCCTGACACAGTCGCGGGAGCTGGCCGAGGTCTCCGGATATCAGGGCTGGCAGACGCTCGCCCAGGTGGTGGACTGGCTCAGCGAGAACTGGGACCGGCCGGACGAGGGGATCTGGGAGACCCGCGGCGGCCGCAAGGACTTCACCTTCAGCCGGCTGATGTGCTGGGTGGCGCTGGACCGCGGCATCCGGCTGGCGCACACCTACGCCCGCCCGGCCAACCTGGCCGGCTGGACCGCCGCCCGCGACGCGATCCTGCAGCAGGTGATGGAGCGCGGCTGGTCCGCGCGCCGCTCGGCGTTCGTGCAGCACTACAACGGCGACGTGCTGGACGCCTCGCTGCTGTTCATGCCGATCGTCGGCTTCATTTCCCCGCGCGACCCGCTCTGGCTCTCCACCCTCGAGGCGATCGAGCAGGACCTGGTCACCGACTCGCTGGTGCACCGCTACGACCCGTCCGCCTCGCCGGACGGGCTGCGCGGAAGCGAGGGCACCTTCAACCTGTGCACCTTCCTCTACGTCGACGCCCTGGCCCGGGCCGGGCGGCTGGACCAGGCCCGCTACGCCTTCGACAAGATGATGACCTACGCCAACCACGTCGGCCTGTTCGGCGAGGAGATCGGCCCGACCGGCGAGCAGCTGGGAAACTTCCCGCAGGCCTTCACCCACCTCGCGCTGATCTTCGCCGCGACCACGCTCGGCGACCGGCTCGAGCGGCGCACCCAGCGCGGCACCAGCCCGCACGGCCGCGGCTGGTAGCGCGCGGGGAAATCCCGTTGCGTGGCGGGCGGGCGCGATTGACCATGGCCGGATGGAGATCCGCCACGTTGACCTGCACCGCACTGACGAGACAGAGGCCTGGTACGCCGCCCTGCGCGAGGCGGCGAGCGCGGACCGGGTGGCCCCCGTGGTCGAGGAGCGCGACGCGCTGTTCAACTCGTTGCGGAACAACGACGCCAATCCCACCTACGACCGCCGCGCGTACGGGGCCTGGCGTGGCACGGAGTGCGTCGGCACCGCGTTGATCGACCTGCCGCGCCGCGACAACGTGCACCTCGCCGAGATCGAGATCGGCGTTCCGCCGCACGCGCGGCATCGAGGCGTCGGCCGGGCGCTGTTCGGGCGGCTGACCGAGACGGCCCTGGACGAGGGCCGGACGGTGCTCGCCACCGAGGTCAACGCGGCCGGCGTCGGCGCGCACACCCTCACGGCCAGTCCGGGCGGGCGGTTCGCGCTCGCGTGCGGATTCGCCAGCAGGCACACCGAGCTCAGGCTGATGCTCGACGTGCCGGTGCTGGAAGTCCGGCTCAAGGAACTCGAGGCGGACGCCGGGCTCCGCGCGGGGGAGTACAGCCTCCGCGGCTGGATCGGCATACCGCCGTTGGACGTGCTCGAACCGTTCGCGCTGATACACACCCTCATGGACGCAGACGTCCCCGGCGGCGAGTCCGGCCGCGGCCCGGCCGTCTACGACGCCGCGCGCGTGCTGCGCATCCAGCAACGGCTGATCGAGCAGGGCTACGGCCTGGTGACGACGCTGATCAGTGACGAGCACGGCGATCCGGTCGGCTACACCAGCTTGTTCGTGATGGGCGGCACGAGGCGGGAAGTGTTGCAGGACAACACCTTCGTGCTCGCGGCATACCGCGGCCGCGGTCTCGGCACCCTGATGAAGCTGGCCAACCTCCGCCTGCTTGCCGAGCACTTCCCGCAGGCCGCCCACGTCCACACCTGGACCGCCGAGGGCAACGACGCGATGCGCGCCGTCAACGAGCGCATCGGCTTCCGCGCCGTGGAGACGCTGCACGAACTGGAGTTGGCCCTCGTCACGTCAGGTCGAGGCTGACGGTGTACCGGAATCGGTCCGCGCGGTAGTGGATCACGGCCGCGTCCACGACGTCGCCGTCGGTGTCGTAGACGAGGTTGGTCGAACGCAGAACAGGGCTGGCCAGGGGTATTTCGAGCAGCGCGGCGATCCGGGGCGACGCGGCGCAGGCTTCGAGGGTGTTGTCGATCCGCGCGATGGGGACCTCGGCGAGGTCGCGCAGGAGCTTCGTCATGGGCGCGGTGCGCAGGTCCGCCTCGGTGATGTGGCGGGCGTGCTCGGTGCGCAGATGGTTCTCGGCGTGGCTGAGGGGTTCGCCGCGATGCCGGCGCAGTCGCTCGTAGACGACCAGCGTCTGCGTGCCGGGGAAGCTCGGTGCGAGCAGGGCCGGGGCGGCGATCTCTTCGTGGCGCAGCACTTCGACGTCGTCGCCGGCCTGCTGGGACAGGATCGTGTCGACGGTGCCGAGGACGTGGATCGGCGGGTGGGCCGGGGCGTCGTCGGCGATGAACGTGCCGTGCCGGCGCCGCCTCGTGATCAGTCCTTCCGCCTCCAAGGTCGTCAGCGCCTGCCGGATGGTGCTGACGGCGACGCCGAACTCCTCGGCGAGCCGGGCCTCGGTGGGCAGCCGCAGCGGATCCTGCGGCGTGCGGGTCAGGATGCGGGCGCGCAAAGCCTCGGTCACCTGGTACCAGAGCGGAAGCTGCGCTTGGCGCGGCACGGCGGACATGACCGGAACGCTACCGGGACCGCGCGGCTCAGTCCGCGTCGCCGTCGGAGGCGGGGAACCGCGAGGTGAGGCCGTTCCAGACGGCGTCGTAGTCGGTCTGGCGGTGCGGGGCGTCGAGGGCGTGCCGGGTCAGCGTGACCGGCCAGCGCGTCTCGAACATGAAAGCCAGGGTGTTGTCGACCTTCTGCGGGGCCAGCGGCACCGTGGAGGCCTTGGCGTACGTGTCGGCGTCCGGGCCGTGGCTGGTGAAGCTGTTGTGCAGGCTGGCGCCGCCGGGCAGGAAGCCCTCCGCCTTGGCGTCGTAGACCCCGTGGATCAGGCCCATGTACTCGCTCATGATGTTGCGGTGGAACCACGGCGGCCGGAAGGTGTTCTCGGCCACGAGCCAGCGCGGCGGGAAGATCACGAAGTCGGCGTTGGCCAGCCCGGGGGTGTCGCTCGGCGAGGTCAGGACCGTGAAGATGGACGGATCCGGGTGGTCGTGGCTGATCGTGCCGATGGTGGTGAAGTCGGCGAGGTTGTAGCGGTATGGCGCGTAGTTGCCGTGCCAGGCCACGACGTCGAGCGGCGAGTGGTCGTACTCCGAGGCCCACAGGTTGCCGCCGAACTTCTGCACCAGCTGGACGGTCGCGGGCACCTCCGCCGGGTCTTCGAACGCTGCGGCGGGCGCCTGGAAGTGGCGCTCGTCGGCGAGGCAGTTGGCCCCGATCGGGCCGCGCTCGGGCAGGGTGAACGAGGGTCCGTAGTTCTCGCAGACGTACCCGGCCGCGGCCGGATCCGGCAGATCGACCCGGAAGCGGATGCCGCGCGGGATCAACGCGATGTGGCCCGGCGCGACGTGCAGCCGGCCGAGCTCGGTGAAGATGTGCAGCCGGCCGGTCTGCGGGACGATCAGCAGCTCCCCGTCGGCGTCGACGAAGTAACGGCGCGTCATGGACCGGGTGGCGTGGTACGTGTGCACCGCGATGCCCGCGTGCTCGAGCGCGTTGCCGTTGCCGCCGACGGTGTAGAGGCCGTCGACGAAGTCGGTCGGGTTCTCCGCCGCCGGCTGCGGGTTCCAGCGCAGCCGGTTGGGCGTCGGCTCGGTATCGGTGAACGGCGCCGAGTGCAGGTTGCCGTTGGGGATCCGGTGGTACGCGCTGTGCCGGGCCGACGGGGTGATCCGGTAGACCCAGGTGCGCCGGTTGGCCTGGCGCGGCTGGGTGAAGGCGGTCCCGCTGAGCTGTTCGGCGTACAGGCCGAGCGGCGCCCGCTGCGGTGAGTTCTGGCTCCCGGGCAGGGCGCCCGGGACTGCTTCGGTCTGGTGGTGGTTGCCGAAGCCGTGGAGGTAGCCGGGCCCGCTCTCGTGCTTGCCGCCTTCATTCATGTGATTCATCGAATCATTGGCAGGTATGCCTGTCAACGCGAGCGCCGGACAGGTCCTACTGCGAATGTCGATCGGCTGAGCATTGGGGCGTGGGGTCCTGTCGGGTCGGGGTGGTCGTCGTGGCGGGGCGGCCGCTTCGCGTCGCCCTGTTTCATCTGACCACCCTCCCACCCGTTGCGTTCGCCCGCGAGCTGGGGTTTCAAGATTTCGCCTCCGGCGGGCCCTTCCTCGGAGAGAGATGCCGGGTTCGCGTGGGTGCTGGCGTTGGTGGGGCGGCCTGGGGTTTTGGGTGGTGGGGTTGCGGGTGTGTGTTCTCTCCTCGGTCGGTCCCCGGAGGCAATCAGGGACCTGTCGGGAGGTCAAGCGGCGGTGGTTTCCGCTGATGGTCGATTGTGCATGGCGCCGCTTGACCTCCCGGCAGAACCCTGATCGGGCTTCGCCTGCCCGACCGAGGAGAGAACCCACCCCCTGGGGGAGTGGTGCGAGCTGCGCTCAGGCCGAGTCCCGTCCCGTGGCCCGGTCGCGCTCGATCCGGAAGAATCCTGCATCGCCGTTCTGGGCCGCTGTCTTCTCCTCTACTCCTTCAACGCCGGGGAGCACGCCCGAGTTCCGGCAAATCTCCACAATTTTTACTTATCCGGTGAAAGCTAGATACGCGGTTTTTGTCGGTGGTGGCATCTAGCATGGAAGAGTACGAGGGTCGGGACGTGCGACGGGAGGGTGGTGGACGGGGTGGCTGGGCAGGTGGGGCCGAAAGCGGTGCAGGATTTCCCCTCGGCGCGCGACCGAGCCACACGATCCGAGCACCGGCGCCTTCACGCGAATCGAGGGTTGGGATGCTCGGATCAGGGCGTTGCAGAATCCTTCCGCGTCGAACGGGGCCGGCCTGCGGGATTCTGCAGCGAGGTCTGGGATCAAGGTCGATCGCAGCAAGGCGATGCACGATTCAGCAGCAAGCGCGACCGGACGACCGACCCTTCACACGGATCAAGGATCCGGATGGCGGGACCACGGCGGTGCAGGATTCTTCCGGATCGAGCGTGACCGGGCCACGGGATGGGACTCGGGCCGAGCGCCGCTCGCACCGGACCCTCAGGGGGTGTGCTCTCTCCTCGGTCGGGCAGGCGAAGCCCCATCAGGGTTCTGCCGGGAGGTCAAGCGGCGCCATGCACAATCGAGCATGAGCGGAAACCACCGCCGCTTGACCTCCCGGCAGGTCCCTGATTGCCTCCGGGGACCGACCGAGGAGAGAGCACACACCCGCAACCCCACCACCCCGAACCCCAGCCCGCCCCACCAACGTCAGCACCCCACAGACCCCGGCATCTCTCTCCGAGGGAAGGGCCCGCGCCGGAGGCGAGATCTTGAAACCGCAGGCCGCCCCGCCAACGCAACGGGTGGGCGGGTGGTCACACGAAACGGGGCGGAGCGAAGCGGCCGCCCACACCCCGACGACCACCCCAACCCGACGAGAAACCCCACCCCACCAACACTCAGCCGATCATCAAATCGCCCTAGACCACGAACGTGCCCGGCGGCGGCTCCGGTGAATCGGCGGCGGTGGCGTCGGTGACCGGCACGGCCCCGCCGATCCAGGTCGTGAGTTCGTCCCCGGTGAGCACCCGCGCGGTGAAGGGGTCCGCGGCCGTGGCGCGCACGAGGGCGGGCACCGGCAGCGGGTGGCGGGAGCCGGCGAGGACGATGTTGCCGTAGCGGCGGCCGCGCAGCACGGCGGGCTCGGCTATCAGGACCACGTGCGGGTAGACGGCCTGCACGGTGGCGGCCTGGGCGCGGGCGAAGCGCAGCGGCGCGCCGTCGGCGAGGTTCGCCGCGTAGACGCCGGGCTCGCGCAGCGCGTGCGCGGTGAGCTGCACGTATTCGAGGCTGGTCAGATGGGCGGGGGTGCGGGCGCCGGCGAAGACGTCGCTGATGACCAGGTCCCAGCTGTCCGGCTTCATCCCCGCCAGCGCCTCCCGGGCGTCGGCCGCGCGCACGCGCAGCCGGGCCCGCTTGTCCAGCGGCAGGTGGGTGCGCACGAACTCGGTGAGCTCCGGGTCGATCTCGACCGCGAGCTGGCGCGAGCCCGGCCGGGTGTGAGCCAGATAACGCGGCAGCGTCAGCGCGCCGCCGCCGAGATGCAGCGCGTCGACGGCCGCGGACTCCGGCGCCAGCGCGAGATCGGCGAGGTGGGCGAGCCGGCGCACGTACTCGAACTCGAGGTGCGTCGGGTCGTCGAGGTCGACGTACGACTGGGGCGTGCCGTCGAGAGTCAGCAGGTGGGCGTCGGGGCGGTCGGTGTCCGGCAGCAGGCGGACCTCGCCGGTGCGGGTGGTCGCGGACGCGGGGGCGGCGGGAGTACGGCGTGGCATGGTGGGGCCATTATCGCCGCGGGCCGGGCGCGGGCGGAGCCCCCGGGAGGGTGGCGCGGGGCGGGCGCGGACGCGGCGGGAGGGGTGGCGTTCGGGGCGTACTCGTCGCCGGGAGGCCCCGGTCGTTGATACCGTAAGGGGTAGCTGTTCACCCCGGACGGGAGAGTCCCCGCCGCGGCGGCGGCCGAGCGCACGCGCTCGGCCGGGCCACGAGTGGGGCGCCGAAGGAGCAAATCCTCCCCGGAATCTCTCAGGCCCCTGGACCGTCCGGGTCAGGCGACTCTGGAAAGCGAAGATCGGCACGCGCCGTGGACGTGGCGCGGGCGGGCCTTCCACCGAAGGAGAAAACCGGCGTGCCCGCACGCCGGTGAAGCTCTCAGGTTTCCCGACAGAGGGGGAGTGGCCGGTGCGCGGCGGTCGCGTGCCGGGTGGGACCCTTCAGGGAGTTGCACCGTGGTCGAGTCCGCCTTCGCGATGGGCGCCGGGTCGGCGTCGTTGATCGAGCTTGCCCAGGGAGTGCCGTTCGAGGAACGGCACATCGGCCCGTCGGAGGCCGACCGGGCCAAGATGCTGGCCGTGCTGGGTTACGGCTCGCTGGAAGACCTCTCCGAGGCCGCCATCCCGGCCACCATCCGGCTCACCGAGCGCCTCAACCTGCCGCCGGCCCGCTCCGAGGCCGCGGTCACCCAGGAGCTGCGCGACCTGGCCGGGCGCAACCGCGTGCTGCGCTCGATGATAGGTCTCGGCTACTACGGCACCTTCACCCCCGCCGTGATCCGCCGCAACGTGCTCGAGTCGCCCGCCTGGTACACCGCGTACACGCCGTACCAGCCGGAGATCTCGCAGGGCCGGCTCGAGGCGCTGCTCAACTTCCAGACCATGGTCGCCGACCTCGTCGGCCTGCCGGTGTCCGGCGCATCGCTGCTCGACGAGGCCACCGCGGCCGCCGAGGCGATGACGCTCTCGCTGCGCGCCACCCGTTCGGACGCACGGCGCTTCCTGGTGGACTCGGACGTGTTCCCGCAGACGCTGGCCGTGCTGCAGACCCGGGCGGAGCCGCTCGGCATCGAGCTGGTGCCGGTGGACCTGTCGGCCGGGCAGCTGCCGGAGGGCCTCGGCGGCTACTTCGGCCTGCTGGTGCAGTACCCGGGCGCCTCGGGCGCGGTGCGCGACCTCGGCCCCGTGGTCGAGCGGGCGCACGCGGACGGCGCGCTGGTGACCTTCGCCGCCGACCTGCTCGCGCTCACCCTGCTCAAGGCGCCGGGCGAGTTCGGCGCGGACATCGCCGTGGGCACCACGCAGCGCTTCGGCGTGCCGATGGGCTTCGGCGGCCCGCACGCCGGCTACATGGCGGTGCGCGAGGGCCTGGCCCGGTCGCTGCCCGGCCGCCTGGTCGGCGTCTCCCAGGACGCGCACGGCAACCGCGCGCTGCGGCTGGCGCTGCAGACCCGGGAGCAGCACATCCGCCGGGAGAAGGCGACCAGCAACATCTGCACCGCGCAGGTCCTGCTCGCCGTCGTGGCCGGCATGTACGCGGTCTACCACGGTCCGGACGGCCTGTCCGCGATCGCCCGCCGGGTGCACCGGCACGCCGTGGTGCTCGCGGCCGGGCTGCGCCAGGCCGGCTTCGAGGTGGCCGGCGGCGCGTTCTTCGACACCCTCGCGGTGCGGCTGCCGGGCCGGGCCTCCGAGCTGTGGCACGCGGCCCGCGCCGCCGGGGTGAACGTGCGCCTGGCCGACCCGGACACCGTCACCCTCTCCTGCGACGAGACCACCACCTGGGCGGACCTGCAGGCGGTGTGGCAGGCCTTCGGCGTCGAGGGCGCCACCGCGCACGCGCTGGACGAGTCGGCCGGGGACGCGCTGCCGGAGGAGCTGGCCCGCGAGTCGGCCTTCCTGACCCACCCGGTGTTCCACTCCTACCGCTCCGAGACCGCGCTGCTGCGCTACCTGCGCCGCCTCTCGGACCGGGACGTGGCGCTGGACCGCTCGATGATCCCGCTGGGCTCGTGCACCATGAAGCTCAACGCGACCACCGAGATGGAGCCGATCACCTGGCCGGAGTTCGCCAACATCCACCCGTTCGCCCCGCTGGAGCAGGCCGGCGGCTACCTGGCCCTGATCGGCCAGCTCGAGCGCTGGCTGGCCGAGGTGACCGGGTACGACCGCGTCTCGGTGCAGCCCAACGCCGGCTCCCAGGGCGAGTTCGCCGGCCTGATGGCGGTGCGCGCCTACCACCGCGCGAACGGCCAGGGCCAGCGCGACGTGTGCCTGATCCCGTCCTCCGCGCACGGCACCAACGCGGCCAGCGCCGTCATGGCCGGCATGCGCGTGGTCGTGGTGGCCTGCCGGGCCAACGGCGACGTGGACGTGGACGACCTGCGCGAGAAGATCGCCAAGCACCGCGACCAGCTCTCGGTGCTGATGGTCACCTACCCCTCCACCCACGGGGTGTTCGAGGAGCAGATCACCGACGTGTGCGCGGCCGTGCACGAGGCGGGCGGCCAGGTCTACGTGGACGGCGCGAACCTCAACGCGCTGGTCGGGCTGGCCAAGCCGGGCCGGTTCGGCGCGGACGTCTCGCACCTGAACCTGCACAAGACCTTCTGCATCCCGCACGGCGGCGGCGGCCCGGGCGTGGGCCCGGTCGCGGTGCGCGCGCACCTCGCGCCCTACCTGCCCAACCACCCGCTGCACCCGATCGCCGGCCCCGCGCCCCAGCGCGGTGGCGCGGGGGTCGTCGGTCCGGTCTCGGCGGCGCCGTGGGGCTCGGCCGGCATCCTGCCGATCCCGTGGGCGTACATCCGGCTGATGGGCGGCGACGGCCTGCGCCGGGCGACCCAGGCGGCCGTGCTCGCGGCCAACTACGTCGCCTCCCGGCTCGGGGCGCACTACCCGGTGCTCTACACCGGGCCGGGCAACCTGGTCGCGCACGAGTGCATCCTGGACCTGCGCGAGATCACCAAGCTGACCGGCGTGACGGTCGAGGACGTGGCCAAGCGGCTGATCGACTACGGCTTCCACGCGCCGACGATGTCGTTCCCGGTCGCCGGCACGCTGATGGTGGAGCCGACCGAGTCCGAGGACCTGGTCGAGCTCGACCGCTTCTGCGACGCGATGATCGCGATCCGCGGCGAGATCGAGAAGGTCGGCGCGGGCGAGTGGGACGCGGTGGACAACCCGCTGCACAACGCCCCGCACACGGCGGCCTCGCTGGCCGGGGAGTGGGAGCACGGCTACGACCGGGCCACCGCCGTCTTCCCGGCGGGCCTGGCGCAGGCGGCGGACAAGTACTGGCCGCCGGTCGCCCGCATCGACGGCGCCTACGGCGACCGGAACCTGGTCTGTTCCTGCCCGCCGATCGAGGAGCTGGCGAGCTAGCAGAGCCCTTACTCAGACGTGACGACGCGGCGGCCGGGCGAACGGCCGTCGCGTTTCGCGTTCCGGTGGAGAGTGAGGGTTCTGAGGCCCGGTCTCAGGCGGCCTGGCGCGCCGGCACCAGCGCGGCGCCCCCGGGCAGCAGCGCGCCGAGGTCGTCGAAGGCGATCACGCCGTTGCACAGCAGGGACCAGCCCTGCTCGGGGTGCGCGGCCAGCACGTGGGCGCGGTAGAGGTCCGGAGCCTGCGCCGGAGGGCACGGCGGCTTGTGCGGACAGGGCGTGCGCGTCGGTTCGAGCATGGTGGCTTCCCTCCCGGTCGGTCGATCGGCGGTGCGCCCGCCGTCCTGTATCCCTTTGTACGCGCCGCCGCCCGGCTCGGTTCGAGGACCGGCCGACAGTGCCCCGGATGCGCCGGGGAAACCACCCGGGCGCGCCCCCGCCATGGCCCGCCGGGACTACCCGCGCGCCGTGCGATCCCGGTCCCGCATCACGCTGATATCTCGCCGAGGTTGCGATTGCGCGGCGTATCGCGGATCTTCGCAACCTGGCGGCGAAGTGACGGCCCGTCAGGGCTTGAGGTCTTTTAGTGACCTTCGCGGCGGGTAGGGGACCGGTCTCGGAGGCCGTGGGCCCCGGGCGAGGACGAGACGACGAGGCGGGGACCGGGCTGCGGAGCCCCGCGCGATGCAGGCAGCGGTGAGGGGATGACGGCGGCGTGGGCGAGCGATTGGCCGCGGCGGAGATCGGCTTCGACGGGCGGGACCGGGAACGTTTCCGGAACCGGCTGACGGCGTGTCAGGACGTGTTCGAGCAGATGCTCGCGCAGGACCTGTTCGAAAAGGGCCGCAAGCTGTGCGGGATCGAACTGGAGTTGCACCTGATCGACGGTCAGGGACGGCCGGCGATGGTCAACCGGCAGGTGCTGGAACGGATCGCGTCGCCGGATTTCCAGACCGAGATCGGCTCGTTCAACCTGGAGGTGAACATCGCGCCGCACAAGCTGGTGGGCACGATGCTCTCCGAGCTCAAGGAGGAGATGGACACCGCCCTGCACTACGCCGACCGGGTGGCGGCGGCGTGCGGCGCGGGCGTGGCGATGATCGGGGTGCTGCCCACCCTGGGCGAGGCGCACCTGGTCCGGGAGAACTTCTCCCAGGAGGACCGCTACGTCCTGCTCAACGACCAGATCGCGCTGGTGCGGGGCGAGGACTTCCGGGTCCGGATCGAGGGTGACGACGAGATCCTCGACACCGCCTTCCCGACCATCATGGCCGAGGCGTGCTGCACCTCGGTCCAGTTCCACCTGCAGGTCACCCCGGACGGCTTCGCCCGGGCCTGGAACGCCGCGCAGGCGATCGCCGGGGTGCAGGTGGCGCTCGGCGCCAACTCCCCGTTCCTGCTCGGCAAGCGGCTGTGGCACGAGACCCGGATCGCCCTGTTCGAGCAGGCGACGGATTTCCGCACGGTCGAGCTCGCGGCGCAGGGCGTGCGCCCGCGGGTGTGGTTCGGCGAGCGCTGGGTGCGCGGCCCGGCCGAGCTGTTCCGGGAGAACGTCATGTACTTCACCTCGCTGCTGCCCAAGGTGGGGCGCGAGGACTCGGCGGCCGTGCTTGCCGCCGGCGGCATACCGCACCTGCCCGAGCTGCGGCTGCACAACGGCACGGTCTACCGGTGGAACCGCCCCGTCTACGACGTGGCGCGGGGCAAGCCGCACCTGCGGGTGGAGAACCGGGTGTTGCCGGCCGGCCCCACCGTGATCGACGTGCTGGCCAACGCGGCGCTCTTCTACGGCCTCGTGCGCGCGCTGTCCGACCAGGACTCCCCGGTCTGGCGGCGGCTCTCGTTCGCCGCGGCCCGGGAGAACCTGCACCGCGGCGCCCGCGACGGCATCGGCGCGCTGCAGCTGTGGCCCGGCTTCGGCATGGTCTCGGCCCGCCGGCTCGTGCTCGAGCACCTGCTGCCGCTGGCCGCCGAGGGCCTGGACCGCTGGCGGATCGACCCGCGCGAGCGGGACCTGTACCTCGGCGTGATCGAGGGTCGGGCCCGCACCGGGCGCAACGGCGCGGTCTGGCAGCTCGAGCAGGTGCGCTACCTGCAGGAGGAGCTCGGGCTCGGCCGGCATGAGGCGATCGCCTCGATGCTGCGGCGCTACGCGCACCTGGGCAGGGAGGGCCAGCCGGTGCACACCTGGCCGGTGGGGCCGGGCGGCGAGTAGCGCCCGGCGCCGCCGCGGGCGGACTCACGGCGTGCTTTCAGCCTCGCCCTCTAGGATCACGCTCGTGACGGAGCAGGTGAGCGGAACGCGCGGCGGCGCCGCGGGTACGGGCGCGGGCGGAGCGGTCCTCGGCCCGACGTCCGGGGCGTGGACGTGGACGAAGCGGCTGTTGTGGTTCGAGGTCGCGGCGGTGCTCGCGGTCGGCCTCGGGCGCTCGGCGGTCGACTCGGTCATCTCGCTGATCGGCTCGCTCACCCAGGTGCACTCGGTCACCAAGCTCAACACCCAGTCGGTGGCGCTCAACGCCTCCGCCGCCCCCGGGCGGCCCTGGCTGGACCTGACCTGGCAGACCTACGGCATCGCGTTCGGGCTCGCGCCCGCGCTGCTGGTGGCCTACCTGCTCACCCGCGAGGGCGTCGGGCTGCGCGGCATCGGCGTCGACGGCACCCGTCCCCGGCGCGATCTCGGCTACGGCGCCGCGGTCGCGGCCTGCATCGGCGGTAGCGGACTGGCGCTCTACCTCGCCGCGCACGCCGCCGGTCTGGCGGTCACCGTCGTGCCCACGACGCTGCCCGCGGTCTGGTGGCGCATCCCGGTGCTGGTGGGCTCGGCCTGGCAGAACGCGATCGTGGAAGAGGTGACCTGGAACGGATATCTGCTGCGGCGCTTCGACCAGGCCGGCCTGCGCCCGCAGCGCTCCGACGCGCTCAGCGCCCTGATCCGCGGCTGCTACCACCTGTACCAGGGCTTCGGCGGCTTCGCCGGGAACCTCGTGATGGGGCTGATCTTCGCCAAGCTCTACCGGCGCTGGGGCCGGGTGATGCCGCTGCTGGTGGCGCACGCGCTGATCGACACCACCGCGTTCGTCGGCTACGTGCTGCTGGCCGGCCACGTCAGCTGGCTGCCGACGTGATCGGTCTGACCGGTCTCGCCGGACGGGCCGGCCCGCCGCGGCCGGGTGCCCCGCGGTAGCTGCGGGGCGGCCGCGGCGGGCCGGTGCGTGGGAATTGCAGGCTGGCGACCGGCGCTCAGGCCGCCTGGAGGGTCAGGGCCGGGGAGCGGCGCTCCAACCGGGCGATCAGGGCCTCCTTCGCGCCCTGCCACTCGTGCGCGAGCATCGAGTAGAGGTTCGAGTCGCGCACGCCGCCCTCGGACGCTGGGAAATGCGCCCGGCGGGTGCCCTCGTACGTGGCGCCGAGGGCCAGGATCGCGTTGTGCGAGCGGACGTTGCGGGTGTCCGCCTTGAGCGAGACGCGGTGCACCTGCCAGGTCTCGAAGGCGTGCGTGAGCATCAGCAGCTTGCCCTCGAGATTGATCCCGGTGCGCTGCGCCCGCGGCGCCAGCCAGGTGGAGCCGATCTCCACCGCGTCGGGGATGCCCGACGGGTTGGTCCGCCCGTGCCGGGGCGGCCACACCCCCGCATTCCAGTATTCGAGCTCGCGGAAGCGGGTGGAACCCACGACCCGACCGTCCCGCCGGTCGATGATCGTGAAGGTGACGGCGACGTGCGTATCGAGGTCCTCGACCGCGACGTCGTAGTAGCGGCGTACGGCCGCCTCGTCCTTGGGCACATAGGTGTACCCGAACGACGCGCGATCCTCGGTGGCCGCTTCCAGCAGCGGGCCGAGGTGTTCCTCGCGCATCGGTTCCAGCCGCACGAGGCGGCCGGTCAGCGTGATGGGTGCTGGCATGGGCGCAATGATGCATGTTCTTCGGGCGCTAGGGAATGGGGGCGGGCGATTTCCACCCGGGAGAATGAGGGTCCGTGCTCAGACCGTGACCTTCGGTTACGAAAAGCCCAGGTCAGCGCGGGAATATCGGGTGAACCCGGGACGGCCGCCGGGTGGCGGGAAGGTGGCGCGGCCCGCCGCGGGTACGGGCGCGGGCGCGTCCCGCGGCCGTCACGGCGTCAGCAGCACCTTGACGGCGGTGCGCTCGGCCATCGCCCGGTAGCCGTCGGCGGCGCTCGCCAGCGGAAGGGTGAGGTCGAAGACCGGGCCCGGGTCGAGGCTGCCGGCGAGCACGTCGGGGAGCAGGTCCGGCAGGTACGCCCGGGCGGGCGCGAGGCCGCCGGAGAGGGTGAGGTTGCGCTCGAACATCGCCCGCAGCGGCACCGAGGCGCGCAGTTCCACCAGGTCCTGCGGCGCCCCGACGTAGCCGATCGCGCCGCCCGGGCGGGCGACGGCGATGGCGGTCTCGAGGGCCTGCCGGGAGCCGACGCACTCGAGCGCGCTGTCCACCCCGATCCCGGCGGTCAGATCGCGCACCTGGGCCGCGGCCTCGGCCGAGTCGCGCACCTCGACCCGGTCGGTGGCGCCGAACTGCTCGGCCAGCCGCCAGCGGTCGTCGTGCGGGGAGAGCGCGATGATCCGGGCCGCGCCGAGCCGGTGGGCGGCGAGCACGCCGCACAGCCCGACCGCGCCGTCGCCGACCACGGCGACCGTCGCGCCGGGCCGGACCCGGGCCATCACCGCCGCGTGGTGGCCGGTGCCCATCACGTCGGACAGGGCCAGCAGCGCCGGCGCGAGCTCGGGGCCGGTCTCCTGCGGCACCCGCACCAGCGTGCCGTCGGCCAACGGGGCCCGCACGTACTCGCCCTGGCCGCCGTCGACCAGCCGTCCGAACTTGTCGTCCCCGCCCCAGAACCCGCCGGCGATGCACGAGGTGGGCCAGCCGTTGCGGCAGTGCGTGCAGGTGCCGTCGGAGTACATGAACGGCGCGATCACCCGGTCGCCCGGGGCGATCTTGGCCACCTCCGAGCCGACCGCCTCGACGACGCCGAGGAACTCGTGCCCGATCCGCCGGCCCTCGGCCGCCTCGGGCGCCGACTTGTAGGGCCACAGGTCCGAGCCGCAGATGCAGGAGTGGGTGACGCGCACCAGCGCGTCGGTCGGATCGCGCAGCGTGGGGTCGGGGACGGTGGACACGCGGATGTCTCCGGCGCCGTGCAGCAGCGTCGCGCGCATCGCGGGCTCCTTCCGGCTGGGGCCGGGCCGCACGGCCGGGCCGGGCGTGATCAGCTTCGTCACCTCATCGTAGGCGGGTGCGGGCGGTGCCGCCGGGTGAGCGGGGGACCGGCCCGACGCCGGGTGGACGGGCGGGCGGCAGCGGGGGCGGCGTGCGAGGCTTGAGGCGGCCGCCGACGTCTTGACGCGCGCTGCGGCGGCGGGGATGATGAGCCCGAGAACATGAACCGGTGCTCACATTTGTGGGCCGCGCACGAGGAGGAACCCGTGCTCCTGTCCGAGGAACGCCACGCGCTGGCCGAGGCGGGCGCCCGCCTGGCCGAGCGCGGGCTGGTGATCGGCACCAGCGGCAACCTCTCCGTCCGCCGGGACGACCTGGTCGCGGTGACCCCGACCGGCGGCGTCATCAGCGAACTGACGGCGGAGCAGATGACCGTCATCCGGCTCGAGGACGGCGCCGTCGTGGACGGCGACCTGGCCCCCACCAGCGAAGTGCCGATGCACCTCGCGGTCTACCGGGCCACCGGCACCGGCGCCATCACGCACACCCACGCCACCACCTCCACCGCGATCGGCCTCGTAGCCGACGAGATCCCGCTGGTGCACTACGCGATGCTCTCGCTCGGCGGTTCCGTCCGGGTGGCCGACTACGCCTGCTACGGCACCGACGCGCTGGCCGCGCTGGTGGTCAAGGCGCTGGAGTTCAAGCAGGCCGCGCTGATGCGCAACCACGGCTCCATCGCCATCGGTTCGAAGCTCGCCAAGGCCGTGGACAACCTCGAACTCGTCGAGTGGTCCGCGCAGACCTACCACCAGGCGCTGCTTGCCTCCGCCGTCACCGGCCGCGCCCCGCGCGAGCTGAACCAGGCCGAGCAGGAGGAGGTCATCATGGTCGCCCTCTCCACGAACTACGGCAGCACCAAGAAGATCAGCGACGGCGACTCCGCCGAGACGACCGAGCAGTAAGGGACGTGAGGACCACCCGATGAGCACGTACGGCATCAGCGCCTACCCCGACGTCCCGGCCATCGAGGCCAAGATCGCCGGCCTGACCGGCACTCCGATCAGGACCCTGACGCCTGAGCAGCTGGCCTCCTACCACGAGTGGTACGAGAAGAACACGCCCGGCTCGAAGCAGGGCGCGGCCGAGGCCGAGGCCTACATCCCCGGCGGCGTGCAGCACAACCTCGCGCTCAACGACCCGTGGCCGCTCTCGATCACCCGGGCCGAGGGCGCCTACCTCTACGACGTAGACGACAACCGGTACATCGACTTCCTGCAGGCCGGCGGCCCGACCGTGCTCGGCTCCAACAACCCGGTCGTGCGCGAGGCAGTGCTCGAACTCCTCGGCCACTGCGGCCCGGTCACCGGCATGCTCCACCCCGCCGAGACCGCGCTGGCCAAGCTGATCCACGACTTCATGCCCGCCGTGCACAAGTTCCGCATGCTCGGCTCCGGCACCGAGGCCGTCATGGCGGCCATCCGGGCGGCGCGCGCCCACACCGGCAAGCAGAACATCATCAAGGTCGGCGGCGCCTACCACGGCTGGAGCGACCAGGTCGTCTTCGGCCTGCGCATCCCCGGCTCCGGCCCGCTGGAAGCCGCCGGCATCCCCGCGCCCGCCTACTCCGGCACCTCCGAGACCGCCCCCGGCGACCTCGGGGCGCTGCGCGCCCGGCTGACCGCGAACGCCGAGAACGGTGGCACCGCGGCCGTCCTGCTCGAGCCGGTCGGCCCGGAGTCCGGCACCCACCCGGCCCCGCTGGACTTCAACGCCGCCGTGCGCGAACTGTGCGACGAGTTCGGCGCCCTGCTCGTCTTCGACGAGGTGGTCACCGGATTCCGCCTCGGCATGGGCGGGGCCCAGGGCTACTACGGGGTCACCCCCGACCTGACCGTCTTCGGCAAGTGCGTGGCCGGCGGCTACCCGGCCGCGGGCGGCGTCGGCGGCCGCGAGGAGGTCATGGGCGCCTTCACCGGCGGCCTGACCGCGGCCGGCCAGCGCGCGCTCACCGGCGGAACGCTCTCGGCCAACCCGCTCTCCTGCACGGCCGGCTACCACACCCTGCTCGAGATGGACCGGCTCGACGCGCCCGCCAAGGCGGGTGCGGCCGGCGACCGGCTGCGCGCGGGCCTGGACGGGCTGATCGCCAAGTACGCACTGCCGTACGTCACCTACAACTTCGGCTCGATCGTCCACCTGCACACCTCCGGCGTGCTGCACCTGCGCCTGGACGACCCGGAGTTCTTCGACAAGCTCGGCCCGCGGCTGAAGATGCTCGGCCACATGTCGATGGCCTTCGCCGCCGAGGGCGTGGTCACCCTGGCCGGCTCGCGCATCTACACCTCGATGGCCGACACCGACGAAGTGATCGACGACGCCGTGGCCGCCTTCGACCGCGTCTTCGCACAGATCCCCGCCGCCTGATGCCCCCTCATCCAGAGCAGGTCGACGCCGACTCCGGCCCGCTGGTGCTCGGCGTCGACCTGGGCACCGGCGGGCTGCGCACCGCCCTGGCCACCGCGCGCGGCGCGATCCTCGCCGTCGCGCGGCGCGACCTGACCACCCGGCTGCTGCCCGGCGGCGGCGCGGAACAGGATCCGGACGACTGGTGGCGGGCCACCGCCGAGACCGTCAGGGAACTGATCAAGGCGCATCCGGAGGCCGCCGGGCGGATCAAGGCACTGTGCTTCTCCACCCAGTGGGGCGGCACCGTGCCCGCGGCGGAGGACGGCACCCCGGTCCACCCCGCCCTGATCTGGATGGACGCCCGCGGCGCCCGCTACGCCCAGGCCGCGACCGGTGCCGCCGTCACCGTCCCCGGCACCGGCTACGGCGCGCGGAAGCTGCGCACCTGGCTGGTCAAGACCGGCGGCGTGCCCACCCGCAGCGGAAAGGACCCGGTCGGCCAGACCCTCTGGCTGCGCCGCGAGCGCCCCGAGGCGTTCCAGGCCGCCCGCTACCTGCTCGACGTCCCCGAGTACCTCACCCTGCGCGCCAGCGGCCGGGCCGCCGCGGCCCGCGACACCGCCGTGCTGCGCTGGGCCACCGACACCCGCGACCCGGCCACGCTGGCCTGGGACGGGCAGCTCGCCCGGATGGGCGGCCTCGATACGGCGAAGCTGCCCGAGCAGGTCCCCGCGGCCACCGTCGTCGGCACCCTCACCGCGCAAGCCGCGGAGGACCTGGGCCTGCCGACGAGCGTGCAGGTCGTCGCCGGCACCGGCGACACGACCGCGGCCGCCCTCGGCGCCGGCGCCGTCCGGGACTACCAGCCGCACCTGTACGTCGGGACCAGCGCGTGGCTCTCCTGCCACGTCCCGAGTAAGAAGACCGACGTCCGGCGCAACATCGCCTCGCTCCCGGCCGCCGTCCCGGGACGCTACTGGGTCGCCACGGTCCAGGACGTCGCCGGCCGCGCCGTCGACTGGCTGATCGAGAACGTGCTCGACGACCCCGACCACCCCCGCTCGCCGGAAGCGCTCGACCGCCTCACCCGGCTCGCCGCCACGGCGCCCGCCGGCGCGAACGGCGTCGTGTTCGCCCCCTGGCTCAACGGCGAGCGCACCCCCGTCGACGACCCGTCGCTGCGCGGCGCCTGGTTCAACCTGTCCCTCTCGACCAGCCGGGCGGACCTGGCCCGAGCCGTGTTCGAAGGCATCGCGCTCAACACGAAGTGGATGCTCGACGCCGTCGAGCACTTCACCGGCCACACCGGTCCGGGCGGCCTCGGCCCGATCCGGTTCATCGGCGGCGGCGCGTCCTCGACTCTGTGGTGCCAGGCGATGGCCGACATCCTCGACCGCCCCATCGACCAGGTCGCCGAGCCGCAGCTGGCCAACGTCCGCGGTGCCGCCCTGCTCGCCGGCGTCGCCCTCGGCGAGGTGACGTGGGATCAGATCCCCGGCCTCGTCGAGATCGCCGCGCGCTACGAGCCGAACCCGGCCCACCGCGAGCGTTACGACGAGGCCTACGCCGCCCTGCTCGCCCACCACAAGGCGCACCGGAAGCTGTACGCACGGCTGAACCCGCCGTTCGAGTCCCCGGCCACCCGGGCCGACTGAGAACGATCAGGTGACGACCAGGTCCAGGCTGCCGCCGTTGAACTCGACTCGGCACTGCAGGCTGCCGGTGCCGCTGCACCTGAGGTCCTGCGGATCGGTCGCGTCGATGTGCACGGTCCCCGGGGCCCCGGCGGACTGGTAGTCGGCGGTCGACGGATCAGTGGTCTGCACGAACGCGAGCGACCCGGCGAGTAGGAAGCGCGGGTATTCGGCGCCTTGCTGGCTTGTCCGCTCCAACGCGAAGGGCGACCTGTTCGAGAGCCGGAACTGCACGAAAGGCGCACCCGCGCCGGGCAGGCCGTCGACGATGCCGTCGTCGTCCGCGTTGTAGACGTTTCCATCGATGTGCTGGTACGTCTGGTTGATGATGATGCCGTTGTTGAAGCCCGGGCCGGCGTCGTGCCCCGCCGCGGAGGCGTCGGCGAAGGCAGTGCCGGGGATGCTCACGAGCGCGGCTGCGGCGAGGAGGGCGAAGGCGGCGCTGCGAGGTGTGCGGATCACGGGTTTTCCTTCCGTCGGAAGTAAGGCATGAGCCCGCTCGGAGACTGGGAGCCGGCGTCCGGCCGCCTGCGGAGCCTCACCCCCGTGAGTGGTGTCATTGCGCCGAACGCACCAGCAACCGGGCCGTCGATGCCGGCCCGGTTCAACTCAGGGCTTTAACCGCGTGCTCGCAGTAGAGTGTTGCGATGGAGATACCGGGCTATTGGCTGCGCGGACCTGAGCTGCGCCGGGACGACGCGACGGTTTCGGCGGTCGATCGGTTCTTGGACCAGGCGCTCGAACAGGGCCCGGACCGTCCGATCGACTACACGCTCGACCTGCCGAAGTGGCAGTTCCTCTGCCACGCGATCGAGCGGGCGAACGTGGTCTTGCACGGCTCGGGGGATCCCGGCATCGACCTGTTCGAGCCCCGTCAGGCGGCCGACTCTCTGGAATTCAGCAATCGCTGCGCCGTCTACGCCGCGGCCGACGGCATCTGGCCGGTGTATTTCGCGATCCTGGACCGCGCGCGTCATCCGATGCTGCTGTGCAACGCCGCCGTCCGGCTGGGTTCGGGGGACGAGGAGCTCAGCGGCCCGTACTACTTCTTCTCCATCACGGACACGGCCCTGCAACGCCGGCCGTGGCGGACCGGGACGGTGTATCTGCTGTCTGCGGACGGGTTCGAGCACCAGCCGCCGTTCGCCGTCGGCGACGCCTACGCGCACGTCGCCCAAGCGGCCTGTCCCGTGCCCGTCAAACCGCTGGCCAAGCTCGCGGTCGGCCCGGAGGATTTCCCGTTCCTGGCCGAGATCCGCGGTCATCGAGACGAGCAGCTGCAGGCGCGCATCGCCGCGGACCCCGGCGGCTTTCCGTGGGTGGAGGAGTGACGCGGACGCGTCATCCCCTCCCGTGGTTTTGAGGCCGCGTCAGGAGTTGCGGGCGTCGCGCTTCTGACGCTTGCTGAGAGCGGCCTGCGAGAGGTCTTCGGCCTGCGACTTGAGGTCCTTGTAGGCGTACCCGCGGGAGTCCAGCCACGCGCGGGCGGCGGTCTCGGCCCGCTCGGCGGCGGCGAGGATGTCCTCTTCGTCGACGCCTGAGTCCTGGAACCGGAAGGTGAACGCCGGGCGGGCGGCGATGTCGTAGCTCAGGTGGCCTTCGGCGGTGTACGCGGCGCTGAAGATGTCGTGGTCGGCGGCTTCGGCCAGCAGTTCGGCACGCTGCTCGGGGGTCAGCGCCTGGAACGAGCCGCGGACGGTGATGCGGAAGGTGCGAGTGGTCACCGCGTGATCGTAGCCGGGTTCGGCGCCCCGCTCACCGGGTTTTGCGCCCGGTCGGCTGGCTGGCTGATCGGTCTACCGGCCCGCCGGCGGTCCTCGGAGCTCCGCTGCTTGTTCCCGTCAGCGCGCGGCGAGGTTGGCGAGGTAGAGCCGCAGCAGGGTTTTGAGCTCGGCCAGCACCGCCTCGTCGCCGCCGGGCGCGCGGCCGAAGGCGAACTGGAGCAGGACGTCTGCGACCCGGACCGCCACCTGCGCGTCGAGGTCGAGTTCGGGGCCGTCGGCGAGTATCCCGCGCGCCACCAGGATGCGCCGGACGCCGGCGGCGATGGCGAGGTTGTTCGCCTCGTCGGCGCGGGCGAGTTCGGGGGACAGGTGCCGGCCGGACCACAGTGCGACGTAGCCGGGGCGGGAGCGGTAGAGGTCGGCGAACTCGTCCACCAGCCTGCCGACCGGGTCGGCCCAGCCGCCGCCCTTGGTGCTGCCGCCGTCGCCGCTCTCCACGACCGCGTCGACGCCGTGCTCGGCGGCGTACGCCTCGGCGTCGGCCACCAGCGCTTCGATCGCGACGTCGAACTCGCCGATGTACCCGCGCGCGAGCGCGTCGACCACGGCCGCCTTGTCCGGGAAGAACTGGTAGATCGAGCCGACCGGGACGGCCGCCTCCTGCGCGATCCGGCGGACCGTGAGCGCCTCGAAGCCCTCGGTCGAGAGGATCTCGTCCGCCGCCGCGAGGATCTGCGCCACCCGCGCCCGCGAACGGGCCTGGCGCGGTTCGCGCCGCACCCGCGGTTCGGCACCCCCGCTGCCGGCGCCCGGCGCCTTGACCGTCCGCGTTCCCGTGGCCGTCACCACCCCACCGCCTTCCGGCCCGTTTTCCCAATACACCGCACCGTGAACGATACTGGGTAGCGGCACCCACGGAAGCACAAGGCACTACACCCGTGCCCGAAAGGCAGGCGACGCACCTCATGGCCGGCGAGACTCCCACCCAGCAGCTGCGCGTGCGCGTGCAGGGTCAGAGCGTCGAGGACTACCCCGCCCGGGCCCCCGAGGCCGCGACGGGCGAGGTCCTGCGCGTGACCGAGGCGGGCGAGGAGATCCTGCACCGCGGGCTCGCGCCGGTGACCGAGGCGATGTACGGCACCGAGCCGCTCCGGCAGCTGATCGCCGACATGTTCGCCACGATGTACGTGGCCGAGGGCGTGGGCCTGGCCGCCAACCAGGTCGACGTCGACCTGCGGGTGTTCGTCTACGACTGCCCGGACGGCGACGGCGAGCGGCACGTCGGCCACATCTGCAACCCGGTGGTGGACGAGCTGCCGGCCGGCTCCCGGGTGCTGGACGAGGACGACGAGGGCTGCCTGTCGGTCCCCGGCCCGTACAAGACCGTCGCCCGGCCGGACCACGCGGTCGTGCGCGGCACCGACTGGGAGGGCAGGGAGCTCGTGATCGAGGGCCACGGCTACTTCGCCCGCTGCCTGCAGCACGAGACCGACCACCTCAACGGCTACCTCTACATCGACCGGCTGCCCACCCGGGCCCGCAAGGACGCGCTCAAGCAGATGCAGAAGATGCGCGACGAGGTCATGGCCAAGCGGGCGGCGAACGCCTCCGCCCGCTGAGGAGTCGAGCACGGGGGCATCGGGCACGAGGCGAAGAGCCCGGGCCGCCGAGCCCGGAGGTTTCAAGCCCTGAGCACGCCGGACGTCGAACTCTGAGCCCCCGTGAACCCTCCCCGCCGCGCGGGTCACATCGCGACGAAGTGGTAGCCCTTCTCCAGCAGCGCCGGTATGAAGATCTTCAGCGCGGCCACGGTGTTGGTGCGGACGCCGCCGCCGTCGTGCTCGAGGATGATCGAGTGGGCCCGGGTGTGG
The DNA here is from genome assembly GCF_000504285.1 of Actinospica robiniae DSM 44927. Taxonomy (NCBI): domain Bacteria; kingdom Bacillati; phylum Actinomycetota; class Actinomycetes; order Catenulisporales; family Actinospicaceae; genus Actinospica; species Actinospica robiniae. Next base: position 9,263,351 of record NZ_KI632511.1, read on the forward strand.
CTCATGACGTTCTGCACGATCTGCTGCGTGTCCACGTGCTCGGTGTCCCAGTCGCGCGGGTCTACCGACCAGCCCACCGGGCGCAGGCTGCGGGCGGCGCAGGCCTGGAAGACGGCTTTGGACCAGTTGCCGTAGGGCGCGCGGAAGATCGTCGGGTGCTGATTCGCGTTCGCGAGCGCGTCGTTGCAGCGGTCGATCTCCGAGCACACCCGGGAGAACGTGTAGTGCGACAGATCGGCGTGGTCCCAGGTGTGGTTGGTCACCGTGTGGCCGGCCGCGGAGACCTCGCGCACCAAGGAGAGATTCGCGCCGACCTGACGGCCGATCATGTTGAAGGTCGCCTTCACGCCGTGCTTCGCGAGCACCTCGAGCACCTGCGGCGTGTACGTCGGGTGCGGGCCGTCGTCCATGGTCAGGGCTATGCCCATGGGGCCGGCGTCGTCGACGTACCACTGCGGCGCGGTCGGCACCTTCACCCCGGGCGGCAGCCCGGGCGAGTGCGAGGGCGAGCCGGTGGACGACGGCGGCTGCGAGGCGGACGTGCTGCCCGCCTGCGAGGGCGAGCCGGCGTTGCCGGTCGGGGCGCCGGACGGGTGCGCGGGACGGCTCTGCCCGGGCACGGCGGCCGTCGAACGGCCGGACCCGGGCGCGCTGGACCCGCCCGTGCCGGCGGCCGACGGCTTCAGCCAGTTGGGGCCGGGCCCGTCCACGGCGTACGCGCTGGCGACCCCGCCCGCTCCGAGCAGCGTGATCCCGCCCGCCGCGAACAGCACCCGGCGGCGGGTCGCCCGGCTTCGGCCCGGCTCCGCGCCCGGCCCGGCCGGGCCCGGGACGTACAGCGCGGTCTGGGCCAGCGGGTCCTCCGCCTCGAAGGGCTCGGAGGTCTCGGCTTGGCGCGGGACGCGCGGGGTCACCGCCTGGGTCTCGGCCTCGGGGTCGGCGTCCGGACGCCAGTCTCGTTCGTCTCTCACACCCGTTATGACGCCTGAACCGGCGGCCGGGTTGAGGAAACTTCAGAAGATTTTCACCTGAGGGTGACTCAGTAATATCTCGGCGTCGCCGCGTTCCCTCATTCAGTCCAGTGATGCCCGCACGACGGCCGCGGCGGCGAGGTCGAGCGAGGCGTGGCCGGTCGACTTGTACGCGGTGATCTCCCGCTCGTCGCGCCGGCCCGGGTGCGAGCCGTCGAGGACCGCGCCGATCAGCGTGACCCGCTCGGGATCGACTCCCTGCAGCTCGTAGGCGCCGGCGGGCGGGGCGCTGGTGGCCACGCCCGGCCACTCGGCGAACAGCGACGCCGCCGCGATGGTCTCCGCATCCAGTTCAGGGCCCTGCGACCCGCCGACGGAGCCGACGTGCGTGCCGGGGGCGAGCCACGCCGCGCGCACGACCGGCTGCTGCGCGCCGGTGCAGCACAGCACCGCCTCGGCCGCCCGCGCGCCCGCCTCGATCGACGGCGCCACGGCCACTCCGTACTGCTCGGCCAGCGCCGCGGCCCGGTCCTGGTCGCGTCCGGCCACGGCCACCTCCCAGCGCTCGTCCCCGGCCAGCAACTCCAGCTGTGCCCGCGCCTGCGCGCCGTTGCCGACCACCAGCACGCGGCGGGCGTCCGGGCGGGCCAGCGCGCGCAGCGCCACCGTGGCCGACGCGGCGGTGCGCGCGGCGGTGAGCGGCTCGGCGTCGAGGATGGCGAGGGGCCGGCCGTCATGCTCGTCGAAGATCGCCACCAGGCCCTGGTGGCTGCTGCGCCCCGGGCGGGACGGGTCGTCGAACACGGCGATGAGCTTCGCGCCGAGTCCCACGCCCGGCACGTACCCGGGCATCGCGCCGAGCAGTCCGTGCTCGGCGAACGCGGCGATCCGCGCAGGCACCGAGGACCGGCCGGCGGCCACCGCTATCAGGGCCTTGGCCACCATCGCGGTCAGGGCCTCGCCGTCGGCGAGCGCCGCGCGCATCTCCTCGTGGCCCAGCACCGTCATCCGCTCCACACTTGCCTCCAGGTTGATCTTCGGTTCATCCGGCGGGTCGGGCCCGCCGCTCACTTCCGGCGCTCAGCGCGCCGTCGCCCGGGCCAGTTCGGCGCCGAGCCGCTCGGCCGCGGCGCGCAGCACCCGCTCGAGCTCGGGCAGGTGCGCGTCGTCGAACTCGGCGATGGGTCCCACGAGTGTCAGGGCACAGACGCCGGGGCCGCCCGGCTCCGTGCGCACCACGCAGCCGACCGAGGCCACCAGCCGCTGCGTGCTGCCGCGCCGCACGGCGAAGCCCTCCGCGGCCGCTCGCTCCAGCTCCGAGGTCAGGCTCTCCAGCCCGCCGGGCTCCTCGCGCGCGGGCCGCAGGTACGGTTCGCGCTCCTCCGGGCCCAGGGCGGCCACCAGCGCGAGCGGTCCGGCGAAGCGGTGCGCCGGGAGCAGTTCGTCGCGCAGGTCGCTGATCATCTCCAGCCGGTCCGGGCGCACCACGTCCACCACCCGGGACCGGTCCGACTCGAGCACCTGGAGGTTGACCATCAGGCCAGTGCCTCGTGCCAGCTCCTCGAGCACCGGCCGGGCCAGGCCGCCGAGGGTGGCCGAGCCGGCCGCGGCCGAGCGGGACAGGCGCAGCACCGCGGGCCCGGGCAGGTACGTCTCGCCCACCTTGGTCACCCAGCCGCGTTCCACCAGCCCGGCCAGCACCCGGTACGCGGTGGCGCGCAGCAGGCCGGAGCGCTCGGCCAGCTCGGTCAGCCGGAGCGGCCGCGGGGCGGCGGCCACGGCTTCGATCAGGTCGAGCGCCTTGTCGACGGCGGAGTTCGCGGAAGCGGGCACGGGGGTCCTCGTCATCGGGGCGGGCGATGGGTTAGGGTGTGCGGCACAGAAGGTGTTGCGCACATTGAACCAGATGTTACCTGTCACGCAACACCCGGCTAGGAAGGAACAATCGCGATGGACGTGGCCTACCGCGGCGCCACGGTGCACGACGGCACCGGCGCCCCCGCCCGCCCCGGCACTACGATCCTGGTCTCCGGCGAGCGGATCCGGCTGATCGCGCCGGACCACGAGGTCCCGGCCGACGCGCTCGCCGACGCCGTGAGCGTCGACCTGGCCGGGCGGCACGTCATCCCCGGCCTCATCGACGCGCACCAGCACATCGCCACCCCGCCGAACCGGCCGCTGGCCGAGGCGGCGCTGCGGCGCGACCTGTACGGCGGGATCACCGCGACCCGCGACATGGCCGACGACCTGCGCCAGGTCGGCGACATCACCCGGGCCGCGCTGGTCGGGGAGCTCGAGGCCCCGGACATCCACTACGCCGCCCTGATGGCCGGCCCCAGCTTCTTCGACGACCCGCGCACCGCGGAGGTCAGCCAGGGCGCCACCCCGGGCAAGACCCCGTGGATGCAGGCGATCACGGACGAGACCGACCTGCCGCTCGCGGTCGCCATGGCCCGCGGCACCTTCGCCACCGCGATCAAGGTCTACGCCGACCTGCCCGGCCACACCGTCGCGGCGATCACCGCCGAGGCCCGCCGCCAGAACATCCCGGTCTGGGCGCACGCCGCCGTCTTCCCGGCCAGCCCGGCCGAGGTGATCGACGCCGGCGTCGCCTCCGTCTCGCACGCGCACCTGCTCTCCTACCAGAGCGCCGCGCCGCTGACGACGTACAAGGACAAGCCGAAGCTCGACTACGCGCGCTACACCGACGGCGACGACGAGACCATGGCCGCGCTCTTCGCCCGCATGCGCGAGAACGGCACCGTCCTGGACGCCACCGCGAGCCTGTGGGCGCACATCGGCCAGGAGCTCGGCGAGGACGCCGACGCCGAGATCCGCGAGCGGGCCCGCGCCAACGACGCGATCTCGGCCGCCCTGACCGCGCAGGCCTGGCGCGCCGGCGTCGTGCTGTGCGCCGGCACCGACCGCGACCCGGCGCTGGAGGACCCGTGGCCGGCGCTGATCGACGAGCTCGTCTACTTCGTCGAGCGCTGCGGCCTGACGCCGGCTCAGGCGCTCGAGGCCTCGAGTCGCAACGGCGCCGTCGCCATCGGCGCCGAGGCGGACATGGGCACGCTCGAGCCGGGCAAGCTGGCCAACTTCGTCGCGCTGACCGAGGACCCGACCGCCGACCTCGCCGCCCTGCGCACCGTGACCGACGTCGTCAAGCGCGGCCGCCGGTACGAGCGCGCCGGCTACGTCCACCCCGCCCAGGAAGCGAGCCACGCATGACCAGCCTCGGCTACCCCGTCGTCAACGCCCTCGGCGAGCTCGTCAACCCGAACGCCGAGGCCGCCCAGGACACCGCGGGCGGCCTGCAGCAGACCAGCGAGCAGATGGTGGTCGACCAGCGGGCCGTCGACGACGCGCTGGCCTCGGGCGTGACCGCGGTGAACATCACCCTCGGCTACACCCTCGGCGACCACCCGCCCTACGAGCACACTGTGCGCGAGCTCGACGTGTGGGACGGCATCATCGAGGCCCACCCGGAGCTGGTCCAGATCCGCACGGCCGCGGACATCCGCGCCGCGCACGAGCAGGACCGGGTCGGGGTGATCTACGGCTTCCAGAACGCGGTGGCCGTCGGCGAGGACCCGGCCCGCATCGACGAGCGGGTCAAGCAGTTCGCCGACCGCGGCGTCCGGGTGATCCAGCTGACCTACAACCCGGCCAACCACCTCGGCGACGGCTCGATGGCCCCGGAGAACCGCGGGCTGACCGCGTTCGGCCGGCAGGTCGTGGAGAGCCTCAACGAGCACCGCGTGATGGTCGACCTCTCCCACAGCGGCGAGAGCACCTGCCTAGACGCGATCCGCCACTCCGCGCAGCCGATCTCGATCAACCACACCGGCTGCCGCGCCCTGACGGACCTGCCGCGCAACAAGACCGACGAGGAGCTGCGCCTGGTCGCCGAGAGCGGCGGCTTCGTCGGCATCTACTCCATGCCGTTCCTCACCCTCAGCGGCCACGCCAAGGCCGTCGACGTGGTCGAGCACATCGTGCACGCGGTGAACGTCTGCGGCGAGGACTCCGTCGGCATCGGCACCGACGGCTCGATCACCGGCATCGACGACCTCGACGCCTACCGGGCCCACCTCGCGGACCACGTCGCCCAGCGCGCCGCCGCCGGGGTCGGCGCGGCCGGCGAGCGCGCGGACACGCTGCCGTTCGTCATCGACCTGACCGGCGTCGACCAGTTCCGCAAGCTCGTGCGGATGCTGTCCGAGCGCGGATACGGCGACGAGCGGATCGCCAAGATCATGGGCGGGAACTTCCTCGCCTACGCGGAGCGGATCTGGGGCGAATAAAGGCACGGCGACAGCGTGGTCGCCTGGCGGGCCGCGGGGCTTTCGAGCCCCGCGGCCTTCGTCGTCCCTACGCCCTGGACCGGTCCAGGTGCTCTTTCACCATCGCTTCGAGCGGGGCGACCACGTCCGCCTCCATCAGCGCGTGCCCCGCGGCCACGCGTTCGTCCCGATGCGGTCCGGCCGGCACGAGCCGGTCCAGCGCCCGCAGCAGCTCGTCCTCGTCCTGCGCGTACTCGCTCAATCCCAGTTCACTCATACGCCGGACACCGGCGATGCCGTGACCCGGGATCGGCCGCCAGCCGACCACCGGCACGCCGACGGCCAGCGCCTGCAGCGCCGTCTGCCCCGCGGCGTTGTCGAGCAGCGCGGCGGATGCCCCGAGCAGGCCCGGCATGTCGTGCACCCAGCCCAACGCGGTGACGCCCGCCACCTTCGCGAGCCTGCCGCGCAGACGCTCGTCGCGGCCGCACAGCACGACGGGGTGGAAGCCCGCGTCGCGCAAGGCCGCCGCCGTCCGGGTGAAGCCGGTGCCCGCCCCCCACGCGCCCGCGGACAGCAGGACCGGCGGGTCCCCGCCCTCGAAGCGCTCGCGCCAGTCCGCCTCGCCGGGCGGGTGCGGCCGGAAGGCCTCGGGCACCAGCGGGCCGTACACCGCGCACGGTCGGCGCAGGGCGTGGCGCGCCTGCAGGGCTTCCGGGCCGGTCAGGCATAAGTTGAGGTCATTGCCCTGGTTCAGCCACTGCCGGTGCACCGCGAAGTCCGTGATCAGCGCCGCGCACGGCACCGCGAGCCGTCCGCGCGCCCGCGCCCGCCCGGTGAGCTGGGCGGCGAGGTGGAAGAGCGAGACGACCGCGTCGGCCCGGGTGCGCGCGACCGCGTCGAGCAGCCGGCCCTCGGCGAGCGCGGCCAGCGGCGTGCTGCCCGGCCGTGGCCCGCCGCCGGGCTGGAAGAAGGCCGAGTAGATGCCGGAGTAGACGATCGGGGCGCGCCGGATGATCAGATGGTAGAAGCCGCGCACGCCCCCGCCGACCGGCCCGGGCAGCAGGCCGAGCACGTCCTCCCGGGTGCAATCGTGCCCGTTCGCGCGCAGCCGGCGGGAGAGCTCCGCGCAGGCCGCGTCGTGCCCCGCGCCCATGGCCGCGCTCAGCAGCAGGTACCGGCTCACGCGGACGCGCCCCTCGGGCCACGGCCCTCGGCTCGCGGCATGGTGACCACCACCTCGTGCGTCGCTCGGCGTCTGGATGCCCCGGCCCGGCCCCGGCGGACCGCCGGTGACCAGCTTCGCACGATCGTCACGACAGGTCAGGGATGAACGCGCTCACGGTGCTGATGGCCTTGCTCTCGGCGATGTCGAACGCCGCGGCCACGGTGCTGCAGCGGCGCGCCTCGGTCGGCCTCGCGCCGCTGGCCGGGACGGGCGCGCGGGTGTGGACGGCACGGCTGCTCCAGCCGCTGCGCCGGGTGGGCTGGTGGATCGGGGTCTCGGCCATCGGCGTGTCGGCGATCTGCCAGGTGGTCGCGCTCGACAGCGGCCGGCTCTCGGTGGTGCAGCCGCTGCTGGCCACCGAGCTGCTCTTCACCCTGCTGCTCGGCGCGCTGGTGTTCCGCTGCTGGCCGAGCCCGGCGCTGTGGCGGGCGTTCCTCATGCTGGCGGTGGGCCTGGCCCTGTTCCTGCTCGCGGCCTCGCCCTCGGGCGGGGGTAACGAGGCGTCAGGTGCGCGCTGGCTGGCCGTCGGGGGAGGGCTGGCCGGCCTGGTGGTGGTCCTGGTGCTGGTTGCGCTGCACCTGCACGGCCTCGCTCGCGCCGCCGTCCTCGGCACCGCGACGGCCGCCTGTTTCTCGGCCACCGCCGGGCTGATCAAGGAGGTCACCGGCCGCTTCCCGGACGGCGCCGGCGCGGTGCTCACGACCTGGTTCACCTACGCCGCCGCGCTGGCCGGTCTGATCAGCCTGCTGCTGTTGCAGTGGACGCTGCGGGCGGGCAGCCTGACCGGATCGCAGCCCGCGTTGACCCTCGGCGACGCGCTGATCAGCGTCGCGCTGGGCTCGCTGCTGTTCGGCGAGCGGATCGCGCTGGGCTGGCACGTGACGGTCGAGGTGCTCGGCGTGGCGCTGATGGCCGTCGGCGTGCTCGGCCTGACCGGCGTGCACCACACCCTGGCCGGCTCGGCCGAATGGGACGAGAACACGCCGGTCCCGGACGGGAACGCCTGAACCTGGCCTGTGTCCCGATCCGGAGATTCACTGCATGAGAAATCGGTTCCAGCGTTCGTCTGGCAAGGCGCCGGGATGCCCTCATACTTGGTCGTCTGTGGGCATTTCGGCAACGCAGCCAGGCGGGCGCCGGGGCCGATTTCTGCAGCGAATTTGCGGTGAGGGACACTAGCTCAGCCGGATCACCAGCAGTGCGACGTCGTCGCCGGTGGTGGCGGTGTCAGGGGCCTGCGCCGTCAGCAGCCGGTCGCAGACCTCTTCGGGGGACGCGTCGGTGAGCGCTGCGGCGTTGCGGCGCAGGCGGGTCAGGCCGTGATCGAGCGGCTCGCCGCGCCGCTCCACCAAGCCGTCGGTGTAGAGCAGCAACGTCGATCCGGCCGGCAGGAACGCCGCGGCGCCGGTGCGCGGCAGCGCCGGGTCGACGCCGAGCAGCGGGCCGTGGCCGGAGGTCAGGAACCGCGCGCGTCCGTTGCGCGGGACGAGCAGCGGCGGAGGGTGCCCGGCGGAGGTGTAGTCGAGCTCCCCGGCGCCGCCTTCCGGTTCGGTGCGCAGCACGCCGTACACGCAGGTCGCGGAGATCTCCGGATACAGCATGCCCATGGCGGTGTCGAGCCGGTGGACGATGGATTCGGGCGGCTCCTGGCGGTCGCAGGCGATACCGCGCAGCATGTTGCGGATCTGACTCATCGTCACCGCGGCGCGCAGGTCGTGGCCGACGACGTCGCCGACGATCAACGCGGTGCCCGCCCCTTCCGGCAGCGAGAACATGTCGTACCAGTCGCCGCCCACCTGCGCGGCCGTGCCCGAGGGGGCGTAGCGCGCGGCCGTCGTGAAGCCGTCGATCCGCGGGAGCTCCGGCAGCATCGAACGCTGTAAGCGCTCGGAGATGTTCTCGGACCCGGCATAGAGCCGCGCGTTGTCGAGCGCGAGCCCGACCCGGTGGGCGAGGTCCTGCACCAGGGCGAGTTCCGGATCGCCGAACGACGGATGCGACCGGAAGCGCCCCAGGACGATCGCCCCCAGCACCTCGTGCCTGGTGCGCAGCGGAGCCACGATGACGCTGGCGACGTCGCGGCGCTCCGCCTCGGCGGCGAACGCGCGCTCCCACGGGGCCTCGCGGGGCAGCGATCGCAGCCCGCTCGGATCCAGCAGCACCGGCCGGACGCCGCGCCGGGCCGGCGTGAGCGCGCTGCCCGGATCCGTTGCGGGCCAGGCGATCCGCTCGTCGCCCCGGGAGGCTTCGAGCCCGGCGTTGCGCGTGCCCGCGCACACCCGCTCGACCTGGTCGTCGTCGCGCAGCAGATCGATCGCGCACCAGTCCACGAGCCGCTGCGTCAGCAGCCGCCACACCCGCTCGAGCCCTTCGCGCTCGTCGAGCGTGCCGGCGAGCGCCTCGCTGACGTCGGCCAGCAGGGCCAGCCGATCCAGCGCGCTCCGCAGCGCCTCGTCGAGCTCGTAGTCGTCCACGCACTGGCTGTACCCGTTCCGTTCGCGGTTGATCGAAAAGCGCCGCGATTCGGGTTCCGCGCCCGGTGCCGGGGGCCGTTTGAGGACCGAGCGCCAGGGTTAACCGAGTCCGATGGAGAAGGAGAACGAGGTCGCCACCGCGCGTCCGGACGTGCACGGGGGATTGATCATCCCCGCCGGTCTGAGCCCGAACCGGGATCCCGGGGAACCCGAGGCGCCGCCGCCGCTGCCGAGCTTCCGGATCCGGGCGCGCACCTCGGTGCGGCGCATCCTGCTGCGCCGGGCGGTGTTCGCCACCGTCCTCGCCATCGCGGCGCTCATCGTCTCGTACCACTACGGCGGCCTGCTGGAGAGCGAGGAGCACCAGCACCTGCACCAGATCCTGGCGATCAGCAGCGCGGTGGTGTTCCTGGCCTCCGCGGTCTCGGCGGTGCGCTCCACCACCAACGACGTGGTCGGCCTGGTGCACGTCCCGGGTCGGCTCGGCGACGCCCGGGCGAGCACGCTGCGCCTGGTGTGCCTGCTCAGCGGGTACATCGTGGTGATCCTGTGCGCGCTCGCGCTGGTCCACGTGCCGGTCCAGCACCTGCTGCTCGGCGGCGTGCTCACCGGCGTGATCCTCGGCATCGCGGCCCAGCAGGTGCTGGCGAACCTGTTCGCCGGGATCATGCTGCTCTTCGCCCGCCCGTTCACCATCGGCGACGAGCTGACCGTGCGCTCCGGCGCGCTGGGCGGGCCGGTCATCGGGCGGGTGACCGGGATGACGCTCACCTACGTCACGGTCGTGACCGGCGCCGGGCCGGTCCTGCTGCCGAACAGCGCCGTGCTCGCCGCGGCCGTCGGACCGGCCACCGAGTGGCCCATGGTGCCGTGAGCGCCCGGACTCAGGAGCGCTTGCGCGCCTTCGTCTGCTCCGCGGCCGCCAGATCGGCTTCGGCGGGGTGCGGCGTGGTCGCGCGCTCCACGACCGCGTGGATGACGGCGAAGACCGCGCCCTGCAGGGCCGCCGCGATCAGCACCGCCCGCCAGGACCGGCCCCCGTCCTGCGCCCTGGGCACGTCCCGGCCCGCGTCGACGCGGCGCCAGATGGTCTTGAAGGCCGCGCCGCCGGCTGCGCCGGCCGCCATCCCGATCGGTTTCGCGATCAGTAGCTTCCGTCCGTCCACGCTGCCTCCTCCGCGCCGAACCCCCTGCAACCGACGGTGGCCGCTCGGGTGCTCCACCGCAACTCCCGCCACCTCTGCCCGCCTCGCCACTGCGACAAACGGGTGGGTACGGGACGTTTGGGGAAGGGCGGCGGGGGCAACCCGGGCGCCGTTCGGCCGACCGGGGCGCGCGAGAGCGCCGGGAGGCCGCCGGTTTGGGGACCGAGACAGGCCGAAGCAGGCCCACGATGTGGAGTTGAGTCACGACATGCAGCTGGTCCCCACAGCGGACGGCACGGTTAAGACCGAGCCCTCCGCCCCGAGCCGACGCTTCTTCAGCCCGGACGAGCACGCGACCGCCAACGCCCTGTGCGAGCGGCTGCTCGCGCTCGAGCCGGACTGCCCGGTCCCGGTGGTGGCCCGGATCGACGCCCGGCTGGCCGGGCAGGAATCGGTCCGCCGGCCCGCGGCGCCGGACGGCGAGGCCTGGCGGCACTCGCTCGCCGCGCTCAAGGCAGACGCGGTCGACCGGTTCCAGAGCCCGTTCGCGGTCCTCGACGGCGACCGCCGCGACCGGCTGATCCTGCGGGTGCGCGACCTCGGCCCGCAGGCGTGGCACGAGATGCGCGCCGAGCAGGTCTGGGGCCTGTGGACCGGCTACGCCTGCACCGCGTTCTACTCCCATCCCTTCGCCTGGAACGGCGCCGGCTTCCGGGCCTGAGATTGCCCGCGCCTGACGGCGCATCACTCCGGGCGGGCGGGGCACTCGTGCCAGGAGTCGAAAGGAGACGAGAGCATGTCTATCGGTGCGAACGTCTCAGTCATCACCGTCGGCGCCATCCTCGCCTTCGCGGTACGGGTGCGCATGCAGGTGCTCAGCGTGCACACGGTCGGCGCGGTGCTGATGGCCGTGGGCGTGGTCGGGCTCATCCTGCAGATCCGGGCCCTGTCGAGGCAGCGCGAGCTGACCTCGGCGCAGATCGCCCAGCCGGCCGAGGCCGTGCTGGTGCGGCCGGCCGGCTCGGCGCGTCCCCCCGGCTTCGCCGGCTCCACCACCGACCCGGTGGCGCCCGCGCAGTCCCCGTACCGGTCGGTCGAGGAGTACGAAGGAAACGAGTGGTGACCGTGACGCATCGAACGAGTTTCGCCGGCGCCCTGCTGGTCATGGCGATAGGCGCGGTCCTGGCCTTCGCCGTGCAGGGTTCGCCGAGGTATCTGGACATCCACGCCACCGGGCTGATCCTGGCGCTCGGCGCGGCCGCCGACCTGGCCATCAGAGCGCTGATCGCGGACAGCCCGCTGCTGAGCCCGGAGAGCGCGGACGTGGCCGCCGTGGTCGAACCGCTCGGCGAGCCGGTGCTGGACGCGGCCGGCAACCCGGTCGTCGTGCCCAACCCCGGCTCCCCGATGGCGCGGCCCCCGCTGATCGCCCCGCCGCCCGGCACCCTGCCGCCCGGTTCTCCGGTCGAGACGCTGGTGATCACCGACGAGCCGTACTACCCGGCCGAAACCCCCGGCGCGACGGCGGCGGCAGCCGCGTCGCCGCACGTCCCGGGCGCCGTGACCGCCCCCGCGAGCCCCGAATCCCCGGTCGCGGTGACCACCATCACCGGCCGTCCGGTCCGTCCGCGCCGCAACGTGGCCGGCTCCCGCCGTTGGGGCCGCCGCGGCTGACGGCGCGACGATCAGGGGCCGGACGGCGTGCGGGCTGTCCGGCCCCTTACACGTCATCGGACCCGCCGCGGCGCCGGTCAGGCCGCGATGAAGCTTCGGATGTCGTCGCCGGCGGTCCGCAGACTCGGGTAGTGCCGGTGTGCGTCCGCGCAGGGGACTGCGGCGTTGACCTGCCACACCGTCAGGCCGGCTTGCCGCCCTGAACGGACGCCGGAGTCCGAGTCCTCCACGACGAGGCATCGTTCCGGCCGGGCGCCGAGCTCGCGGACGGCGAGGAGGTATGGGTCCGGTGCGGGCTTGCCACGCGTCACCGCGTCCGCATCGATGATCAGTTCGGGCAGTGGCAGACCGATGCGGTCGAACCGGCCGCGAACCCGATGCGCGTAGTTCGAGGTCACCAGGGCCCACGCTTCTGGCGGGAGGGACTCCAGCAGCTCGGCGGCGCCGTCGATGGCGTCATATCCGCGCTGTTCCTCCGCGTCCTCGAGCCGATGCAGGAGCGCGAGGCACTCATCAGGGTCTTGCTGCGCGGCGACCGCGGCGAAGGTCTCGGCCGGGCGGCCGCGGGTGGCGATCTCGAGCACCTTCTCCGGGTCGAGCCCGTATTGCCGGGCCCAGGCGGTCCAGGTTCGCCGCTGGCTTTCGACGGCATCGATCAACGTGCCGTCGACGTCGAAGAGGATGTAGCGCTCGATCACGCCCCGCAGTCTAGAGCCGGCCAACGGAACCGAGCCGGGTGAAGTCGTCGAAGTGCTCTTCCACCTGGGCCTTGAGCGCCGAGTTCGGGTTGACCGCGATGAACTCGACGCCTGCTTTCAGAGCCGCGTCCTGGTCCGCCGGTGCGTCGCCGAAGTACACGACGCGGACGTCGTGATGGCGTGCGCGGATCTCGGCCAACGCCTGTGCCTTGGTCGACCGGGCGCCGTAGATCCCGTGGAAGGCCGCGTCGAGCCCGTGCCCGGCGAGCATCTTGGTGATCTCCGCCTCAGGCGCGCTGCTGACCACGTAGCGGATCGCGGAGGCGGCCGCGACGAACTCCTCCACGCCCGCGATCGGCCGGCACCGGCCCAACCCGTCCTCCAGCAGGCGCGCGTACCGTTCGGCGACTTCGTCCTGCCGCGACTGAGGCTGTTTCAGGATGGCGGCGAGCACGTGCCGGAACTTTTCTGCGCGAGGAATCCCTCGATGCGCCGCGTTGTACGCCTTGACTTCCCGCAGCTCGGCCTCGTTCGCGCACAATGGTGCGAAAGCATCCCGGAAGGAAGCCAGCTTCACAGCTTCGGTGTCGAACAACGTCCCGTCCATGTCGAACGCCAGCACGCATCCGAGCCCGCCCACCCGTCACCCTTCCCTAGGCCTTGCACCCCGCCGGCCGCGATTCGGGCCTGCGCAAAGCTAGCGCATCCGGGTCAGGCCACGAGCCCGCCGCCGCGCCGGCGTCGGCGGGCCCGGGTTCTGGCGACGGTCAGGGCGACGGCCACGACGGTCGCGCCGAGCGCGGCCCACAGCCACGCGCCCGGTCCACGCGAGGCGTCGGCGCAGACCAGGGCGATCCAGGCGGCGAACGCGGCGGTCAGCGAGAGCCGCCGCCGGACCAGGCCGGGCAGCGGGCTGCGCTCGAGGCGGTCGAAGCGCCGGGTCCGGCGCGCGCAGCGCCGCGTCCAGCGCGGGTCGGTCCGCGTCAGGTCCCGCTCGATGGCGCTGAAGATCCGCATGTCCCGAGCCGAAAGCCCCATGGCCCGCCTCCCTGGTCGTCCGCGACGGCAAATCAGGCTGCGCAGGTACCCAGCCGCCCCCCGGGCCATGCACCGGGTTCCGGTGGCGCGCGCCGCGGGAACCCGGCGCACGCGCCGGTCCCCGCGCCGCGGTCCGCGCCGGCTCGGCTCAATTCACACCAGCAGCAGGCTGTCCACCCTCGTGCGCGCCGAACCGAGCGAGGTCATCGGCTCCGGCATGACGGCCCACGGGTCGGCTTCGGCGAGCCGGTCGGCCATCGTGCGCAAGGTGAACCGGTCCGGGTCCAGCCCGCCTTCCTCGAGCTCGTCCCACTCCAACGGGGTGGCCACTCGGGCGTTCGGCGTCGCGCGGACCGTGTACGGCGCGACCGCGAGCTGCGCGTACGCGTTGCGAGAGACGTCCAGGAAGAGCCGTCCGCCGCGCTTGGCCTTGCGCACCTCGCCGGTGTAGCGGTCCGGCTCCCGGCTCTCCAGGATCGCGCAGACGTCCCGGGCGAATTCCCGCAGGTCGTCGGCCTCGTAGCGGCGTTCGATCGGCACGCTCACGTGCAGCCCGCGCCCGCCGGTGGTCTTGACCACGCAGGTGAGCCCGAGCTCGGTGAGCAGCTCCCGCAGCGCCAGCGCGGCGTGCCGGGCCTCCTCGAAGTCGTGCGGCGGATCGAGGTCGAACAGCAGCTGGTCCGGCCGCTCCGGCCGGTCGGCGCGGGAGAGCCAGGTGTGCAGCGTGACGGCCGCCTGGTTGGCCAGGAACGCGAGCGTCTGCTCGTCCTGGCACAGGATGTGCGCGATCTCCCCGCCCTCCTTGGGCACGGTGACCTGCTTGATCCAGGACGGCAGGTGGTCCGGCGCGGCCTGCTGGAAGAAGGACGGCTTCTCGATCCCGTTGGGGTAGCGCGCGACGGCGAGGGGCCGATCCTGCAGGTGCGGCAGGATCCGCTCGGCCACGGCCCGGTAGTAGTCGATCAGCTCGCCCTTGGTGATCGAGTCCTCGGGGAAGAGCACTTTGTCCAGATGGGAGAACTTGATCGCGCTGGTGCTCGCGCTCGGCATGGTCGTCGGGCCCCTTCCTGCGCCGAGCGCACCCGGCGCCCGGCTTCACCACTGTGCCCGCTCTCCGTGCCCGTTTTGCCGCGCTCTATGCGCTCTCGACGGTCATGCGGGTTCCGTCAAGACTCGTGAGCCGGCGGCGGCGAGCCGAGAGCCGCGTGCCGTGCGGCCTCCACACAGGCGGCGTTGACCCGGCGGCGCACCTCGCGGGCGCAGCGGGCGCGCGTCAGCTCTTCCAGCTGCTCCTGCGCGAACGCCAGGATCTCGCGGCACAGCTCCCGGTTGCGCACGCACGAGCTCTCGACCTGTTCGAGCACCTGCAGAGCCCGCAGCACCGATTCGGGCTCGGCCGAGGCGCTCGCCTCCCGCACCTGCGCCCGGGCCGCCTCGTGCGCCTCCCGCGAGTTGACCATCAGCTGAGCGGCGTTCGCGCCCAGCGACTCCAGGCGCTCGAGCCACGCGTCGCACACGACGAGTTCGGCGGCGTCGACCACCTCGTGCTCGGCATTCGCCCGCACGATCCGCTCGTACTGCGCGGCGAACGCGCGGCGTTGATCGATTCCGTCCAAGACCACCGTCCCATTCCCGGGCGCGGTCTATGCCGCGCGAGGTCGGTTCGGTACCCGCCGGGCCCGGCGGGTAACCGCGCGCGGCCGCGACTGACTCCGTTCGGCTGATCCGGCGCGTGCGCCGACCCGGTATTTTGCGCCGAATCGGGTAATAGGTTGATCTCGTCAAGCTGACGAATCGAGGCACGAGGACGGGGAGGTGCGCGATGGGACACGGCATCGACTTCGGCGAGGAGCTCGCCGTCAACCACCGGCACATCCGCCAGGCGGCCGCCGCCGCGCCCGGGCACCCCGGCCGGCTGTGCGCCGAGCTGCGCCAGCACACCGAGCTCATGCGCCGCCACGTGCTGCCCGCGCTGGCCGCGAACGTCGACGGCGGCACCCAGATCGCCGCGGCGGACGAGTCGCTGATCGACCGGATCCAGGCCGAGGTCGGCGGCGCGGGCCCGTGCGAGATCCCGCGGCTCGCGCCGCTGCTCGACGAGATCGAGGTCCAGCTGCGCTGGGAGGACCGGGTGCTGCTTCCGCTGCTCGAGGCGGCCACGACGTGGCTCGTACTGGAAGACCTCGCGGACCACGCGCGGCTCGCACGTCAACGGGTGACGTGCGAGCCGGCGTGATCCTCGGGGCTGGAGCCGCTAGTCCGTGGCGATCGCCTGCAGCACCTTCATCCGCGAGGCGCGCAGGGCCGGGAGCAGCGCGGCGAGCAGTCCGACGACGCCGGCCCCGATGAACACGGCCATGATCGTCGGCCACGGGATGGAGAGCTGGTCGAGCCCGGCGGAGGCCAGCAGCCGCTGCGCGCTGATGCCCCAGCCCATGCCGAGCCCGAGCCCGAGCACCGCGCCGAACAGCGCGATCAGCACCGACTCCAGCCGGATCATCCGGCGCAGCGAGCGGCGGCTGAGCCCGATCGCGCGCAGCAGCCCGATCTCCCGGGTGCGCTCGACCACGGAGAGCGCCAGGGTGTTGATGACGCCGAGGATCGCCACCACGATCGCCAGGCCGAGCAGTCCGTAGACCAGGTCGAGCAGCTGGCCGACCTGGCTGTGCAGCTCGGCCTTGTAGTCGGCCTGGTTCTTCACGTCCAGCTGCGGGTAGGCGCCGAGCCGGTGCTGCAGCTGCTTGTACGCGGGGTCGGCCTGGCCGGAGTCCGCCTTGGCGAAGAGCATGATGTCCATCGGCTGTGCGCTCGCCGGCACGGTCTTGCCGAGCGTCCCAAGGCTGACATACGACTCGTTCTTGTTGAACACCGTGTTCTCGCTGGTGATCGCGACCACCGGCAGCCGAGTCGCAGCGCCGCCGCCGGTGAAGGTCACCGGGACCGTCTCGCCGAGGCTGATGTGCTGCGCGGTGGCGAGGTCCTGCGGGATGGCGATGCCGTCGCCGCTGAAGACCTGCGCCATGTCGCCCGAGACGGTCTTCACCGTGAAGTCCTGCAGCAGAGTGTCGCTGGAGGCGAAGAAGTCCGCGCTTGCCGCGCCGGTGCCGATCGTGCCGGTGACGTCCTTGTTCTCGGTGACGTGCGCCACGCCCGGCGTCGTCCGGGTCGCGTTGACCGCCTGCGAGGTCACGCCGAGCCCGCCGTTCGCCTGGATGACGAAGTCCGCGCCGACCGAGCCGTCGAGCTGGGCCGAGGCCGAGGCGAGCAGCGAGGAGCTGACCACCGACAGGCCCGCGACCAGCGACAGGCCGATCATCAGTGCTGCGGCCGTGGCGCCGGTGCGGCGCGGGTTGCGCAGCGCGTTGCGCTTGGCCAGCCGGGCGACCGGCCGGCGCGGCAGCGCGACGCTGAGCACCCGGATCACCCCGGACGCCAGCAGCGGCCCGACCAGCACCGCGCCGACGAGCGTGGCCAGCACGCCGAGTCCCAGCAGGGAGCCGCCGGTGCCGCCGGACGAGTGTGCCGCCGCGATCAGCGCAGCCGCGCCGCCGCCCGCGAAGACGAGGCCGATCGCGCTGCGGATCCGCGAGGCGCGCCGGTCTTCCGGCATACCGGCGTCGCGCAGCGCCGCCATCGGAGAGATCCGGGCCGCACGGCGGGCCGGCCCCCAGGCCGCGATCAGCGTGACGATGACACCTACCGCGTAGCCGGCGATCGGCGTGCCGGCGTGGAACGCCAGGTGGCCGGCGGGCATGTTCAGCCCCGCGCTGCGCATCAGCACGATGAGACCCGCGGCGAGCCCGTAGCCCGCGGCGATCCCGAGCGTCGAGCCGATCACCCCGAGCAGCAGGGCCTCGGTGCGCACCGAGCGGTTGACCTGCTTGCGGCTGGCCCCCAGGGCACGCAGCAGACCGAGCTCCCGGGTGCGCTGGGCCACCAGCATCTGGAAGGTGTTGACGATCAGGAAGGCCCCGACCAGCAGCGCGATTCCGGCGAAGCCGAGCAGCGCGGTGCGCAGCACCGAGACGAAGCCGAGCGAGTCGAGGTTCGAGGACGTCTCCTCGGCGGCGGTCTTCGCGTCGTAGTGGCCGCCGATGGCCGAGAGCACGTTCGCCTTGAGCTTGTCGTCACTCGTGCCGTGCGCCGCGGTGACGTCGATGCTCGTGAAGACGCCCGACTTGCCCAGCAGGTCCGCCTGCGCGGTCGGAGTGTCGAAGAACACGAATGCCGCACCCGGGTTGACCGTCTTGAACCCGGCCAGACCCACGATCTTGTCCGTGTACGTGCCCGTGGCCGTGATGACCTTGAGCTGGTCGCCGATGGCCAGGTGCTGCTGAGACGCGGTGTCGCTGTCGAGCACGACCTCGCCCGGCCCGCTCGGGACCCGGCCGGAGGAGAGCGTGACGGCCTTGCCGTCGCCGTTCCAGTTCGTGCCGATGGTCGGCGCGCCGCTGGACGAGGTGAGCTTGTCGCCGTGCGCGTCGGTGACCACGAGCTGCTCGGTGGTGACGTCGCCGCGCGCCGAGGCCACGCCCGGCACCGAGGAGATCCGATCGACCAGGGCGGCCGGCACGGTCGGGTCCGCCGCGCCCTCCTCCTGATTCGCCGGCGTGGGCTGACTGACCGTCACGTCCGCCGAGGTGGTGGCGAACAGCTGGTCGAAGGTGCGGTTGATGGTGTCGGTGAACAGCAGCGTCCCGGCCACGAAGCCGACCGAGAGCACGACCACCAGCAGGGTCAGGGCCAGGCGGCCCTTGTGCGCGAAGAAGTTGCGCCACGTCGCCTTGAACATCGCCCCGCCTCAGCTCTCGCGCCGGCCGTCGAAACGGCGCATCCGGTCCAGTACGGCCTCGGCCGTCGGCGCCTGCATCTCCTCGACGATGCGCCCGTCCGCGAGGAAGAGCACCCGGTCGGCGTACCCGGCGGCGACCGGGTCGTGGGTGACCATCACCATCGTCTGCCCTAGTTCGTCCACCGAGCGCCGCAGGAAGCCGAGCACCTCCGCCCCCGCCCGCGAGTCGAGGTTGCCGGTCGGCTCGTCGCCGAAGATGATCTCCGGGCGCGACGCCAGCGCCCGGGCCACCGCGACCCGCTGCTGCTGGCCGCCGGACAGCTGGGTGGGCCGGTGCTTGAGCCGGCCGGAGAGCCCCACCGTCTCGATCACCCGGTCCAGCCACTCGCGCTCCGGGCGCCGCCCGGCGATGTCCATCGGCAGGGTGATGTTCTCCAGCGCGTTGAGCGTGGGCAGCAGGTTGAAGGACTGGAAGATGAAGCCGACCCGGTCCCGCCGCAGCCGGGTGAGCGCCTTGTCCTTCATCGCGCTCAGCTCGGCGTCGCCGATGAAGATCTTGCCCGAGGTGACCTGGTCCAGCCCGGCCAGGCAGTGCATCAGCGTCGACTTGCCCGACCCCGAGGGGCCCATGATCGCGGTGAAGCGGGAGCGCTCGATGTCGACGTACACCTCGTCGAGGGCGGTGACCTGGGTCTCTCCCGAACCGTAGGCCTTCACCACCCGCTCGGCCCGCGCGGCGACGGCGGTCCGGGTGTCTTGCGTGGGCATGGACATGGACATGGCGTTTCTCGTCTCGTCGTTAGCCGGAACTGTGACTGCATCCGAGCCTTCCAGCCGGAGCGGCCCGGGTCATTGGTGCGGCCCGGCCACTGTGGGGTGGGGCTAACCCCACCCCCACGGGTGCGTGCGGTGACCGCGCGCGGGGGCGTCTGGCGCTGGGCACGGCGGGCACGCTACTGTGTGGGGCAAACGTTTGCGTCCTGGAAGGAAAGCCATGACGGCTGATAGGGGCAGTATGGTGCCGAGCATCCGACAATGCTCGGGTACAGGTTTGCTCGATGGTCCCGGCGGTAGATCGAACCGGCCGGTCGTGGCGCTCGGGCAGGGCGCGCGGGCGGTGCTGCGGCCGCTGCCCGTTGGCGGCGTACGGTTCGAGGACTCAGGGTTCTGGGCCTCGCGGGTCGCGGTGAACGCGCACACGTCGCTGGCCGCGGGCTACGAGCAGCTGCACGCCTCCGGGGTGCTCGAGAACCTGCGGCTGGCCGCCGGAACGGCGCAGGGCGCTTACCACGGGAAGCTGCCGTTCCTGGACACCGACGTGTTCAAGTGGCTGGAGGCCGTCGCCTGGCATCTGCAGACCGCGGGCGACGCCGCTCCGGAGCTCGCCCGGCAGGCGGACGAGGTCATCGCGCTGGTCGCGGCGGCTCAGGACCCTGACGGCTACCTCAACAGCTACGTCAACGTGGTGCGCAACGGCGAGCGCTGGGCGGATCTGCCCTCCGGCCACGAGCTGTACTGCGCGGGCCACCTGATCCAGGCCGGCGTCGCGCATCGGCGGGCCACCGGGCTGCACACGCTCTTCGACGTCGCGCGCCGCTTCGCCGACCTGCTCGTCGACGAGTTCGGCGAGGACGGCCGCCGCGTCGGGTACTGCGGGCACCCCGAGGTGGAGACCGCGCTGGTCGAGCTCTACCGCGAGACCGACGAGCGCAAGTACCTCGACCTGGCCGGACGGTTCGTCGACCTGCGCGGCAGCGGGCTCCTCGGCGACCGGCCGTTCGGGCGCCGCTACTTCCAGGACCTCCAGACCGTCCGCGAGACCCGCGCCCTGCACGGCCACGCGGTGCGCGCGCTGTACCTGAGCGCCGGTGTGGCAGACCTCTACCTCGAGACCGGCGAGAGCGACCTCATCGAGGTGCTGCGCGCGCAATGGGACGATCTGTTGCGCGGCAAGATGTACGTGACCGGCGGAACCGGATCGCGCCACCGCGACGAAGCGCTCGGCGACGCCTTCGAACTGCCGGCGGACCGCGCGTACACCGAGACGTGCGCCGCCATCGCCGTGATGCAGTGGGCCTGGCGGATGCAGCTGGCGACCGGCGACGCCACCTACGCCGACGTCTTCGAACGCGTCCTGTACAACGGGTTCCTGGCCGGCACGGCCCTCGACGGCGAGCACTTCTTCTACGTCAACCCCCTGCAGGTGCGGCCGGACTCGACCCTCGGCCCGCAGGGCCGCCAGCGCTGGTTCAGCTGCGCCTGCTGCCCGCCGAACGTCATGCGCACGATGGCGAGCCTGACGCACTACTTCGCCACCTTCGACGCCGACGGCCTGCAGATTCACCAGTACGCGTCCGCATCGATCCGCGCCGACGTGCCCGCCCGCATGGGCGTCGACATCCAGACCGACTATCCCTTCGACGCCACCGTGCGCATCGAGATCCCGGCGGAGTGCGCGGGGGAGTGGACCATCAGCCTCCGTATCCCGGACTGGGCGCGCGCGGAAGCCCAGTTGCGCCTCGACGGGAAGCCGATCGACGTCGAGGGCCAGGACTACGCCCGCCTGCGGCGCGATTGGCGAGGCGGCGAGGTCATCGAACTCGAACTCCCGATGCAGCCGCGCCTGACCGTCGCCGACCCGCGCGTGGACGACGCGCGCGGCTGCGTCGCCATCGAGCGGGGCCCCCTCGTCTACTGCGCCGAACAGGTGGATCAGGACGCAGACCTGGACCGCCTCACCCTGCGCGGCGCCGCCCGCGACGGAGAACGCGTGGACATCGGCGGGATCCCCGTCCCCACCGTCACCATCCCCGCCGCCCACGCCGAGGCCGCGAGCACCACCGCGTGGCCTTACCGGCAAGCCGGCGAGGAGCCGGCGCCACCCACCGACGCCCCGCCGACGACGGTCACCACGATCCCGTACTTCGCTTGGGCCAACCGCGACTACGGCGCCATGCGCGTGTGGCTTCGAGTCTGATGCGCTTTCCGGCCCGCCCCGATGCTTCGGGGCGGGCCGGGTCTGCTTGCGGCCTCCGAGCCGGAGGCGGGGCGCGGCCAGGCCGTGTCTTCGAACCGGCGCCGGCCTGATCCGGCGCCGGTTCGAAGACACGGCCTGGTTTTCCGGTGAGGGCTACTAGGTGCTCGAGCGGATGGCGAGCCGGCAGGGGTGCAGGTGGACGCCCGGCTGCGGTTCGCCGGCGATCGCGGCGAGAAGGAGGTTGGCCGCGTCCCGGCCGAGGCCCTCGAGGTCCATGTCCACGCTGGTCAGCTGAGGCCGGGCGGCGTCCGTCATCACGTCCCAGTTGTCGAATCCGACCACGGCGACGTCGTGCGGCACGCGTCGTCCGGCTTCGCGCAGGCCGTCGGCGAGGCCGCGGGCGATCTGGTCGCTGGCGCAGAAGACCGCGTCCACCTCCGGGTCGCGGCGCAGCAGGATCCGCGCGGCCTGGCGGCCCCACGCCTCGCTCCACTCGCCGTAGACGGGTTCGAGCACCGGGGTGCGGCCCTCCGCGGCCAGTGCCTCGGCCGCGCCGTCCACGCGGGCGCGGGCGGAGTGGTGGCGCTCGGGGCCGGCCACCAGGGCCACCCGTTCCCGGCCGGTGTCGAGCAGGTGGCGCACCGCCCGGGCCGCGCCGTCGGCCTCGTCCGGGACGATGGAGCAGTCCTCCGGATCGTTGGAGGGCATGAAGGCGTAGACCACCGGCACGGGCGGGCGCTGGCCCAGCGGCGGGCGCGGGTCGGTGCGCCGGCCGGTCACGATGATCCCGTCCACCCGGCGGCTGAGCAGGGTCTTGAGGTAGTACTGCTCCCGGATCCGGTCGTCCCGGGCGTCGCACAGCAGCACCGACATCTGGCCGGAGCCGAGGGTGTCCTCCACGCCGAGCATCACCGGGATGGAGAACCGGCCGATCGAGTCGGTGGTGATCATGCCGACGGTGTAGCTGCGGCCGGTCTGCAGGCTGCGCGCGACCGCGTCGATCTGGAAGCCGAGCCGGTCCGCGGCCTGGCGCACCCGGGTCCTGGTCTCCTCGCGCATCGAGCCCCGGTCGTTCAGGGCTTTCGAGGCCGTGCCCACCGAGACGCCGGCCATGGCCGCGACCTCGGCCAGTGTGACTCGGCTCGGAACGTCCACCATGGTTGTTTCTCCCTTTTCCCTCAAAGGAAATGTACCGCATCAGTTCCGCTTGACACGCAGCGCGGGCGGTTCTAGCCTGCCGAAGGCAATCGTTTGCGTAATGCTTCCACTGTATCCGATACGGCTCGGATCCGCCGGAAGCCCGGGCACCACTCGATCGCCGGGCTCCGCGGACGTGGCCGAACCCCTCACGGAAGTGACCGATGATGCGAACATCCAGGGCGACGGCGCCCGGTTTCGCCCTCCCGCTCGGCGCGGGAACGGCGGGCACCGCCCAGGCGCCCGTCGCCGCTGCCGCAGGGGCTGTCGGGATGGTTGATGTGAACGCTAACACCAGCCGCCGGCCGGTCACCCGGACCGCTGCGGGTGCTACCGCCCCGCAGCCGACGGACGGCGTCCGCTACGACGCCGGCACGGCCGGCCGCCGCCCCGAACGGGGCTGACCCGCCGTCACCGATCCGCATCAGCCGGGAGCCGGACACCCCGCGACTTCGGCCGATGCCTTCAACTCGGGACATAAGAATCTTGACCGGCGCGACGAGCACCGCCTAGCGTGCATCGGACCGGTCCAGCAACCAAGTGTGTGTCCCCGACGGCAAAACCGTACGACCCGCACCGCCCGCAGTCGCAAGGAAAACCGCAGTCGTACGGCAGACCGCGGTCGCAAGGAAACCGCAGTTGCAAGGCACAACACAGTCGTTGGACCCGGAAGAAAGCAGAGCAAAAGAGCCATGAAGCCCTCACTCTCCTCCTCCACCCGCCGCATATTCGGCGCCGGCCTGGTGGCACTGTCGCTGGCCGCTGCGACGACCGCGTGCTCGCACTCCAGCACGGCCGGTTCGGGCAGCTCAGCCGCCGCCGGCGGCACCTTCACCATCTGGGACCCATACCCCCAGTTCGACAACAACTCCGCCTGGGTGAAGCTGCTGGACCAGTGCGGCAGCGACGCCGGCGTCACCGTCAAGCGCACGGCCTTCGACACCACCGCGCTGACCAGCAAGGAGCTGCTGGCCGCGCAGCAGGGCGTCTCGCCCGACGTGCTGATCGTGGACAACCCGGTCATCTCCACCCTCGCCTCCGCCGGCGTGCTCGCCACGACCACGCAGACGAACGTGGACACCAGCAGCGACCAGCCGAACCTGCTCGGCGCCGGCCAGATCAACGGGCAGACCTACGGCGTGCCGATCGGGGCCAACACGCTCGCGCTGTACTACAACAAGAACATCATCAAGGCCGCCGGCGTGGACGTCAGCACCATCAAGGACTGGTCGTCGCTGACCGCCGCGCTGGCCAAGGTGAAGGCGATCGGCAAGGTCGGCATCACCTTCTCCGCCATCGGCACCGAAGAGGGCAGCTTCCAGTTCGAGCCCTGGTTCTGGGGCGCCGGGGCCAACCTGACGAACCTCGACTCGAGCCAGGCCCAGGCCGCGCTGAGCCTGTGGACGAGCTGGATCAAGTCCGGCTACTCGCCCAACTCCGTGCTCAACGACACCCAGCCGGACAACTGGACGGAGTTCGCCGCCGGCGACACCGCCTTCAGCGAGAACGGCACCTGGGAGCTCGCCAACGCGCAGAAGGGCAGCTTCCCCTTCGGCATCATCGACATCCCGGCCCAGAACGGCGGCGCCGCCCCCACCCCGACCGGTGGCGAGTTCGTCACCATCCCGGTGCAGAGCAGCACGAGCCGGTACGCCACGAGCGAGAAGATCGTGAACTGCCTGACAAAGGCGGACAACGCCTACACCACCGACACGACGCTGTCCTACATCGGCGCCACGACGGCGGTGCAGACGAAGCAGGGCCAGACGACCCCGGCGCTCGCGCCGTGGATCACCGCGGTGCAGACGGCCAAGGGCCGCACCAGTGACAACCTCGGCACCAAGTACCCGAAGATCTCCCAGGCCCTGTGGACCGCGATCCAGTCGGCCCTGACCGGCTCTGCCACCCCGGCCGCGGCCCTGACCACCGCGCAGTCCTCCGCCCAGTCCGCCGGCTAGCAGCACGCTCACCAGGAACTAAAGACGAGGTCATGTGATGAGTTCTCCGGCACAGCCACCCCGTGGATCTGTGCGCGGCTCGGCCGGGGCGGCGCTCGCCGCCCCGGCTTCGGGCGGCGCGGACACCCCGGTCGGAGCCGCGGCTCCGGTCGGCACGGACACCCCGCCCGGCACGCCGGGGACGAACGCCGTCCATCAGCCGCCGGGCGCGGAGATAGACGGGGCGCGGGGCTCCGGAACTGACCGCATACCGGGTGCGGGGGCCGCCGGCGGGCCGCGCGGGGAGAGTGACGGCGGGCCGGGCTTCGCGGCCCGGTCCGAGGACTCCGCGGCGCGGCGCGGAGGACGGGGCGGGCGCGTGACGGGCCGGCGCAATCCGGGCCGGGCGAGTCAGTGGGCTGCTTGGGCCTTCCTGCTACCGCTGGTGGCCTACCTGATCGCCTTCTACGTCTATCCGCTCTACCGCAACATCGACCTGAGTCTGCGCGACTACACCGTCTACACGTTCGTACACGGCGGCGCGCCGTTCATCGGCTTCGGCAACTACACCGCGATCTTCCACGATCCGACCTTCGCCACCGCCCTCGTCAACACCCTGCTGTTCACCTTCGTCAGCCTCGCCTTCCAGTTCGCGTTCGGCATGATGCTCGCGGTGTTCTTCGCCCAGAACTTCCGGCTCTCCTCGCTGCTGCGGGCGCTCTTCCTGGTCCCGTGGCTGCTGCCGCTGATCGTGTCCGCCTCCACCTGGGCGTGGATGCTCAACTCCGGCTCGGGCGTCGTCAACTACGCGCTGCACTTCGTCGGCGTCGCGCCGGTCAACTGGCTCACCTCGCCGCACTGGTCGCTGGTCTCGGTGATCATCGCGAACATCTGGATCGGCATCCCGTTCAACCTGGTGCTGCTCTACAGCGGCCTGCAGGCGATCCCGGCCACCCTCTACGAGGCGGCGGCGCTGGACGGGGTCAACTCGTGGCAGCGGTTCTGGCGCATCACCTTTCCCCTGCTGCGCCCGGTGAGCGCGGTCACGCTGATGCTCGGGCTCGTCTACACGCTCAAGGTCTTCGACATCATCTGGATCATGACCAGGGGCGGACCGGTCAACTCCTCGACCACCTTCGCGACCTGGTCCTACCGGCTCGGCTTCGGCAACCTGCTGCCCGAGTTCGGCCTCGGCGCGGCGGTGGGCAACCTCCTGGTCGCCATGGCCCTGATCGCCGGACTGATCTACATCCGCATCCAGAGGAGGCAGTACGCATGAGCCGCATCGTCCCCGCCGCGTCGTCCCCCGCGCCCGGCCGTGCCCGCACCTCTGGCGCGTCCGCCGACGCCCGGGCGGACCGAGGCGGCCGCCGACGCTCGCGCGCCGCCCGCAGCCGGGCGAAGACCGCGCTCGGCGTCATCCTCACCGCGATCATGCTCTTCCCGGTCTACTGGATGATCAACGCGTCGTTCACCACGGACCAGAACCTGCGTAAGAACCCGCCGAACCTGTTCCCGATCGACGGGACGCTGGCCGGCTACCGCGCCGTGCTGAGCGAGCAGCTGCCGTACCTCGGCACCAGCCTCGGCGTCGGGCTCGCCACCGTCGCGCTGACGCTGGTGATCTCGGCGCCGGCCGGTTACGCGCTCGCCAAGCTGCGCCCCCGCGGCGGCGGCGCGGTCTCCTTCGCGCTGCTGGTCTCGCAGATGATCCCGTCGATCATCATGGCGATGGGCTTCTACGCGATCCTGCTCAATGTCGGCTGGATCAACTCCATTCCCGGCCTCGTGATCGCCGACTCGACGATCTCGGTGCCCTTCGGCGTGCTGATCTTCACCGCGTTCATGTCCGGCATCCCGGACGAGCTGATGCAGGCGGCGCTGACCGACGGAGCCGGAAGGATGCGGACCTTCTGGTCCATCGTGCTGCCGGTCAGCCGCAACGCGGTGGTCACCGTCTCGCTGTTCTCGTTCCTGTGGTCGTGGTCTGACTTCGTCTTCGCCTCGACCCTCGACGCGGGCGGCAACCAGCAGCCGATCACCCTCGGCATCTACCACTACATCGGCAACAACGACCAGCAGTGGAACGCGATCATGGCCACGGCCGTTACCGCCTCCATCCCGGCCACGATCCTGCTCGTGATCGCCCAGCGCTACGTCGCCGCCGGCATCACCGCCGGGTCGGTGAAGGATTAGCATTAGTCAGCCCAGCAGCGCCAACAACTGCCGCTCCCTGGCCGGCGGCAGGCCGTGGCCGTCGATCCGGCCCTCCTCGTCGGGGAGGGCCGCGGCGGCGCCCTCGCCGGTGCGGAGCCACGCCCAGGTGTCGCGGACGGTCTCGGCGATCGGCCGCCACTCCAGCCCGGCCGCGCGCGCCGGGCTGGAGTCGATGTCCCAGATCGCTGAGAACTCGCCGTCCGCCACGGCCCACAGCGGCAGGCCGGTCCACTGTTCCACCCCGTGCTCGACCAAAAACGCATCCGGCGCCCAGACGAGGTGGGCGGCGGAGCCGGTGGCGGCGACGCAGGCTTCGAGCAGGTCTTGCATCGACTCCGTCCCGGACCCGGGGACGGCGAACGCGCCGTGACTACCGCTCGCGGCGCAGGCCAGGCCGAAGCGGGCGAGGTCCCGGGCGTCGATCGGGGCGATCAGGCGCTTCGGGTCGGCCGGGGCGAGGACCGGCCCGGCGCCCCTGGCCATCCTGGTCAGCCACCAGGTGAGCCGGCCCCGGTTCTCGTGTGGCCCGAGGATCAGACCGGCGTCGAGGGTGATCGTGCGGCCGGGGAAGTGCCGCTCCACCGCGCGTTCGCAGCCGGCCTTGAGCGGCCCGTACTCGCCCTCGCTCGCCTCGGGATCGCAGGCGAACTTGGGCGAGGCGGCCGTGATCGGCTCAGCCGGCCAGCGTGCGTACGCGTTGACGCTGGAGATGAACAGGTAAGCCGCCGCCCGGTCGGCGAGGACGCGTGCGGACCGGCTCACCACGGCGGGGGAGTATCCGCAGGTGTCCACGACCAGGTCCCAGCCGGGCGCGGCGCGGGCCAGGCGCTCGAGGTCCGCGGGAACTTCGCGGTCGCCGTGGATCACCCGGACGCCGGGGGGATCGGCGCTCGACCGGCCCCGGTTGAACACGGTGACGTCGTGGCCGGCGGCGGTGGCTTCTTCGGCGAACGCGCGGCCGAGAAACCTGCCGCCGCCGATGATGAGGATTCGCATATCAATGATCATGAATGCGGGCTCTCTGCCAGGCAAGGGACTTCGCTGACAGCAGAAAAAGAGCGCTAGCGGCTCATCCGTTCACCGCGGCCGCCACGATCTGATACCAGATCCCAGACGTGCTCCAAGGCTTCGAGCGCGGTGCCGGGAAGGAGCGTGCTCTCGCGGTATCGGAGATCCACTGCTCGGGCCAAGGCGGCGTCCGTCGGCGCGGTGGCTTCCAGCGCCCGCAATAGCGATCCGCTGGTGTTCAGACACGGTGCGATCGCCAGCCAGGTGCCGAGTGGCCCGGGCAACGGGCCGTGCATGCGCGGCCAGCGGCGCTGCACCTCGACGTTGAGGCTGGGCAGTTTCTCGATGCCGTGCCACGTCGGGTCGACGGCCCCGATGTGCACTTGGCCGACTCGCGCGACGACAATGGCGCCCAGGCACATCGGGCACGGCGAGAGAGTGGTGTAGAGGATGTTGTCGATCGCGCGCTGCTTGGCCGGAGGCATTGCGCCCAGCGCTTCCATCTCCGCATGCGCCAGCAGACCCTGGGCCTGACCGGAGAACCGCTGGTTTCGGCCGGCACTGATGACCGCGCCGTCGCCGGCGGTCAGCACCGCGCCCACCGCGATGCCCCCTTCGCGGTATGACTGCCAGGCCGCCTCGATGGCGACACGCCAGGGCCTATCGAGGGCATCCCATGTTCCGTGCGCCGAGTCTTGCGATGTCACCAGCAGATTATGCCTGTGCGCCGGTGGTGCTCGACACGTCGCTTCGGGGCACCGGGCTGATGCGCAACGGCCTGACCGGGCTCACTTACGAGCAGGAGCTCGGCGAGGCGAACCCGGCGGCCTACGCCTTGTGGTCGGGCACTGCGATCGACCTGTACTTCACGCTCGGGGGCGTGCTCTTCCTCGCCGCCGCGATCGCCTACCGCCGCGTCAGACCAGGGCGGTGGCGGCTTCGCCGCGGCTCAGGCTCTCGGCCTGCTTGACCTGGTGCGCCGTCAGCAGGGCGATCGCGGCGGCGAGTGCGGCGAGGACGGAGATGCTGGTGAGCGCGATGGGGAGGCCGAGGCGGTCGGCCAGGAAGCCGATCAGGGGCGGGCCGGTGAGGAAGCCGCCGTAGCCGACGGTCGAGGCGGTGGCCACGCCGGACGGGCCGCGCAGCACGCCCGCCTGGCCGACGGCGGCGGGGAACGAGTTCGACAGGCCGATGCCCACCAGCACGAAGCCGATCAGCACCACCGGCAGCTGGGGCAGCAGCGCCGCTCCCAGCATTCCCGCGGCCGCCAGCAGGCCGCCGCCGGCGAGGACCGCCGTGCGGCCTATCTTGCGCAGCACCCACGAGCCGGACAGGCGCCCGACGAACATCGCCACCGAGAAGCTCGCGTAGCCCGCCGCGGCGAGGCCCGCGCTGGTGTGCAGATCGGTGCGCAGGTGCAGCGCTCCCCAGTCCGCCATCGCGCCCTCGCCGAAGGAGGAACAGAGCACGATGATGCTGAATATCGCCACGACGATGTTCACCTGGCGCGCGACGTGGGCCTCGTGCGGCGTCGAGGGGATCTGCTCGGCGGAGTCGGGAGCGGCGACGTCGGTGGCCAGGGTCGTGGTCGGCTCGGAGGCGCGACGCAGCTCGGTGCTCAGCGCGGGGCAGCGCAGCAGCGGGACGCCGATGCCGATCGCGGCGACGAGCGACGCGGCACCGACGGCGGCGAGGTGGACGCGGGCGCTGGCGTAGTCGGCGACGGCTCCGCCGACCACCGAGCCGAGCAGGCCGCCGAGGCTGTACGCGGCGTGGAACGCGGGCATGACCGGCCGGTCGAGCTCGCCGATGATGTCGACCGCCGCGCTGTTGATGGCGACGTTCATGCCGCCCCAGGCCGCGCCGAATACGAAGAGCGTCGCGGCGAGCGTGGCCACGTTGGGCATGACGCCCGGCAGCGCGACCGAGCAGGCGAGCAGCAGCGAGGTCGCGAACGCCACCGGGCGCGTACCGAAGCGGCGGCAGAGACGGCCGGTGATGGTCATGGTCGCGATCGCGCCCACCGACACACCGAGCAGGGCCAGGCCGAGCATCCCCGCCGATGCCCCGACGTGCGCCTTGATCTGCGGCACCCGCACGACCCAGTTGGCGAAGACGAAACCGTCCAACAGGAAGTACGCCGTGATCAGCACGCGCATCCGCGTGGCCGCCGGGTTCGCGGCCGCAGCCCGCGTCGTGCCTGTCACTGCCGACCCCTCCCTAGGTCCCGCAGCCGCTCGCGCCGATCAGCCGTGTGCACGCGGAACCATGCGTCGTAAACGTTTTCATGCTAACCGCCGAGCCGGTACCGGGATTCCCGACCTGACCGCGCTGCCGGTCACCGTCGTGCTCGGGGTGACGCACGGGCCGGGCGTGAAGGGGCTCGAGGGCGTGGCCATCGGCACCGCGCTGACCGCGATCCACCTGGTCGGCTCGGTCGTCGCGGTGGCGGCGCACGCGGTGCTGCGCGGGCAGGTGGCGGCGCACGCGGCCGACGCCGAGCTCGCCGCCGCGCCCGCCGCGGGCCACCCGGCCGCGGACTGACCCGCCGCCGGACCCCGGCCGTCGCGCTCCCCGGCTTTCGTGGGATATTGAAAGATCTCAGTGGTGTCGGTGGAAACGAGGTCCAACATGGTCGCCGAGCAGGAGGCAACGGCCGTCGGGACGACGCGCGAGCTGGAGCGCATGATGGCGGCGTTCCCGGACCTTCCGGTCGAGGCCGTGATCAAGCAGGACATCCTGCGGCAGGGTCTGGCCTTCAGCCCGGACGCGCTGCGGGTGGCCAGCGGGTACAAGCCGAAGGACTACTTCATCTTCACCTTCGACCTCGTGCCGGTGGCGGAGATGGCCAAGCACGCGAACTTCCGCGCGCCGGAGGAGATCCGGATGACCGGCGGGCCCTACGACCTGCGCCGGACCATCGTCTCGACCCGGGTCGCGCCGGACAGCCCGTACCGGGTGGAGCTGGACGAGGGCAGGCTGGCGCTGGTCTGCGAAGGCCGGCTGCTCGCCGAGGTGGAGTTCCCGCCGATCCCGGAGTACTACCGTCACACTCTCTCCTCCGGACGCAGCATCAGCCAGATCGCGCCGGCCATCGAATGGGGCTACCTCGTCTATCTGACGGTCTACCGGCTGTGCCAGTACTGGGGCCGGGACGAGGAGTGCCGCTTCTGCGACCTGAACGAGAACTTCCGCCAGCAGCGCGCGAACGGGCGTGAGTACACGCCGGTCAAGGAGCTCGACGACATCGTCGAGGCGATGACGCTGATCAACGAGCACGACACCGTCACCAAGGCCTACACGGTGACCGGCGGCTCGATCACCCGCAAGCTCGACGGCATGCGCGAGGGCGAGTTCTACGCCCGCTTCGCCGAGGCGATCGAGTCGCGCTTCCCGGGCCGCTGGATCCCCAAGGCCGTCGTCCAGGCGCTGCCGCTGGACGAGGTGAAGATGCTCTGGGACGCCGGGTACCGCATCTACCACCCGAACTACGAGGTCTGGGACCCCGAGCTGTTCAGCTGGATCTGCCCGGGCAAGGAGCGCTACGTAGGGCGCGACGCCTGGGTGCAGCGCATCCTGGACGCGGCCGAGGTGTTCGGGCCCAGCCACGTCATCCCCAACTTCGTCGGCGGCGTCGAGATGGCGCAACCGCACGGCTTCACCGACGTCGACCGGGCGATCGCCTCGACCGCCGAGGGCCTCGAGTTCTTCATGAGCCACGGCGTGGTCCCGCGCTTCACCACCTGGTGCCCGGAGCCGACGAGCAACCTCGGCCGCCAGGACGGGCCGCCGCTGGAGTACTTCATCAAGCTGCTGTACGTCTGGCGCGAGACGTTCGAGCGGCACAAGCTGCCGGTGCCGCCCGGGTACGGCAAGCCCGGCCCCGGCAACGCAGAGTTCTCGGTGAGCGCCTTCATGGACGTCATCCGGACGCCGTAAAACCGCTTTACCCCGCGTTCCCCGGCCGCGTAGGGTCGTCGCTGCACTGACCGCTCCCGGATGGAGACCCGCATGCGCCGACAGATCGACGTTCTTCACGGACCCGACCTGTCTCCCGCATCCCCGAGGACTCTCCATTTTGAGCAGTACCCTGAACATCGGCGTCCTGGCACACGTCGACGCCGGTAAGACCAGCCTGACCGAGCGCCTGCTGTTCCAGGCGGGCGCCATCGACCGCCTCGGCAGCGTCGACGGCGGCGACACCCAGACCGACTCGCTCGCGCTGGAGCGCCGGCGCGGCATCACCATCAAGTCCGCGGTGGTGGCGCTGACCGCCGCGGACGGGCCAGGCCCGCGTATCACTCTGGTCGACACGCCCGGGCACGCCGACTTCATCGCCGAGGTCGAGCGCGCTCTGCGGGCGCTCGACGGCGTCGTCCTTGTCGTCTCGGCGGTCGAGGGCGTGCAGGCGCAGACCCGCGTGCTCATGCGTACGATCGCCCGACTCGGCCTGCCGACCCTGATCTTCGCCAACAAGACCGACCGGGCCGGTGCCCGCGAGGAGTCGTTGCTGAGTGAGATCCGGGAGAAGCTGACGGACCGTGCCGTCGCTCTGACCACGGTCGAGGGGATCGGGACGGCCTCGGCGCGCACGTCGGGCCGTCCGCTGAACCGGCTCGGCGAGTTCCTGGCGGACGGAGACGACGCCTTCCTCGCCCGCTACCTGGACGACGCCGTCGCCTTCACCGACCTCGACTACCACGACGAGCTCGCCCGACAGGTGGCTGACGCCCGGGCGTACCCCGTCTACTTCGGGTCCGCGGCTACCGGCGCGGGCGTGGCGGAGCTCACCACAGCTATCAGGGAGCTGCTTCCGGCGCGGAGCCTGCGCCCGGACGGTCCGTTGCGGGGGACCGTTTTCAAGATCGACCGCGGACGTGCGGGGGAGAAGATCGCCTACGCCCGCCTCGACGGCGGCGCGCTGACGCCCTACCAGCACGTCTCCTACTTCCGCCGCGGCGGATCAGGCGCGGTCGAGGAGCGCGTCGGCCGTATCACCGCCGTGGAAGGGCGCGAGGCCGGCCAGGTCGCGCGGATCTCCGGGCTCAAGGACGTGCGGATCGGCGACCGGCTCGGGAACGCGGACGGACTGGCCTTGGACGGGTTCTTCGCGCCGCCGAGCTTGGAATCCGTGGTCACGCCGCGAGATCCGGGCCGGGCCGGGGCCCTGTTCTCCGCGCTGGAGCAGCTGGCCGAGGCCGACCCGTACATCGCCGTGAGACGGGATGACACCAGCCACGCGATCTACCTCCGCCTCTACGGCGAGGTGCAGAAGGAGGTCATCGAGACCACGCTGGCCGAGGAGTTCGGGATCGAGGTGGGCTTCAGCCCGTCCCGCACGATCTCCATCGAGCGGGTCGCCGGCGTCGGCTCCTGGGTCCAGGAACGACGCCCGGACGAGCGCATCTTCGACCTCGCGACCGTGGGCCTGCGCATCGAGCCGGGCGTGCCCGGCTCCGGCCTGGCCTACGGCCTCGAAGTCGAGCTCGGGGCCCTGCCGCTCTCCTTCCACACCGCGATCGAGGAGTCGGTCCGCAAGACCCTGCTCACCGGGCCGCACGGCTGGGAGATCACCGATTGCCGGGTCACCGTCACCGACACGGCGCAGTTCCCGACTTCCACCGCCGGACACTTCCGCACCATGGCCGCGCTCGCCCTGACCAAGGCGATCGCGGAGGCCGGAACAGTGGTCTGCGAACCGGTCAACCGCTTCGAGCTCGACTTCCCGGCCGACAGCGCGAGCCGGGTGCTCGCGCGCCTGATCGCCGCCCGCGCCGTGCCGGACGAGCCGAAGGCCGGGCGGTCGATCTGGCAGCTGACCGGCACCATCCCGGCGGCGAACGTCGCCGGGTTCGAGCAGGAGCTTCGAGGTCTGACACGCGGCGAGGGCGTGTTCCTCAGTGAGCTGGATTCGTATCGCCCGTGCTGAGATACGGGCTGTAGAGCACGGAGACGAACCGCTTGATGATCATCTCTCGCTCTCGCGGCTCGAGCACGTTCAGCAGATTGTTGATGGCGGCCATCGCCGGGCTTCCGGTCGGGGCGGGATCCCAGCCCGCGGCCGGAAGCAGCGAGGCGAAGGTGGCGTCGTCCATGCCGGCCAGGTCCAGCAGGCCGACCAGCTCCGCCAGTTCGGCCGGGGGCTTGGCAGGCCCCTGCGAACGCACCTCGTCCGCCGCCTCGGCCAGCACCGTCAGCATGCCTTCGACGCCGCGGGCGCTCACGCCGGTCAGCGTCACGTGCACGCTGGCCGGCAAGCCGTCCACCGCCATCTGCGGCTGCAGGAAGAAACCGCGCTCGCGGGAGCGGTCGGCGAGCTCGAACAGGTCGAGCGTGGAGGAGCCGATCGCCACGAGCGTCGCCTGCGGCTTGCCGAGTACTTCGAGCCCTTCGATCCGCTCGATTCCGGCGACGAGGCGGCGGGTCGCTTCCAGGGCTTCGCGTCCGAGTTCGCGGTACCCCTCTGCGCCGAGCGCCTGCAGCGTCGCCCACGCTCCGGCGAGCGGACCCGCGCCCTTGCTGCTCTGGACGGTGCTGTTGACGACGGGGTAGCCCGGCCACGACGCGCAGGCGTAGTACGCGGCCATGCGCATCGCCGTGTCGCGGAACAGCACGACGGAGGCGCCCTTCGGGGCGTAGCCGAACTTGTGCAGGTCGCAGGAGATCGAGGTGACGCCGGGGACGGACAGATCGAATGCGGGGATGTCTGCACCCGCCTCCGCCAGCCAAGGCAGCAGCCAGCCTCCGACGCACGCGTCGACGTGGCACGGTATCCCGCGCTCGGCGGCGAGCGACGCGATGGCCTCGACCGGATCGACGACACCCTGGGCGTAGGAGGGTGCTGATGCCACGATCAGGACCGTGTCATCGGTGCACGCCGCGGCCATCGCCTGCGGATCGGCCAGGAAGGTGGCGGGATCCACCGGCACGGTGTCGACGGCGACGCGCAGGTACGCACCCGCCTTGTGGAACGCGGCGTGGGCCGTCACCGGGATCACCATGCGCGGGTGCGCGATCTCGGGGCGGGCGTCGCGCGCGGCCTTGACCGCCAACATGATCGACTCCGTGCCGCCGCTGGTGAAGATGCCCGGCGTCGCCTCATCGCCGCCGAGCCGCGAGGCCACGGCCGCGACGACGGAACGCTCCAACGCGACGGTGCTCGGGAAGGCTGTCGGGTCGAGACTGTTGATCTCCAGCATCGCCAGGTACGCGCGTTCCGCTGCCTTGCGGACCTCCGGGCGGCCGGAGTCGTAGACGTAGGCGGTGACGTTCTCGCCGCGCGTGGGCAGGTCGTCGGCCTTGAGCGCGTCGAGTTCGGCGAGCAGCTCGGCGACGGGGCGGCCGGTGTCCGGAAAGCTGGGCACGGTCATGGGTGCAGTTCCTTTCGACGCCGTCCATAGGCGAGCAGCGCGGGCAGGGACACGAGCATCAGCACAGCGGGGATGAGGCTGAAGCCTGCGAGGAGTCCGGTGCGCGCGAGCGCGGTCTGGGCGACGGGGTGCTTCAGGGTGGAGGAGACGAAGCCGGTTGCGGCGAGCCCGAGGGCGTACGCGCCGGGGCCGAGCGCCAGCCCGGCCGTCTCCGCAGCGGTCCACAGGCCGGTGAACGCGCCGGACTGGGTGTGGCCGGTCCGGCCGGCGTCGGCGACGATCGTGTCAGGGAGCAGAGACAGCGGGAGCAATTGCAGTGCGGCGTAGCAGATTCCGAGCACGGCGCACAGCGCGAGGGTCCCCGGCACCTGCGCGGCGGCCGCGACCGGGCAGAGCGCGACTGCGCCGATCGCGTAGCCGGCGGTCGCGACGACCAGACAGCGCAGGCGGCCGTAGCGGCGCGCTGCCTTGTGCCACAAGGGAACCGCGACCGCACTCGGGGCGACGAGACAGACAAAGAGAGCTGATGTCAACCCATAGTTATCGAGCCGGTAGGTGGCGACGTACGGCGCGGCCGCGAGCATTACCGCAGTGCCGGCAGCCTGGATGACGAAGGCGGTCAGCAGCGCGAAGAACGACCGATTGCCGCGTGCCGCACGGAATGCGGCCGGCAGCGAGAGCGGCTCGGGGCCCGGACGCGAGGCGACCCAGCGCGTGCCACGTGCGGCGGTCACGAGGACGACCACCAGCACGGCGCCGACGACACCGCCCATCAGGGCGTAGCCGGTCCGGCCCTTGCCGGCGGCGTTGACGACGGCCGGCGCGAGGCCGCCGGCGACGAGGATCCCGATGGTCAGGCTCACGATGCGCCAGCCCATGATCCGCGTGCGCACGGCCGGATCCGGCGACATCTCGGTCGGCAGCGCTACATAAGGGACCTGAAAGAGCGCGTAGGTGCTGGCTGCGAGCACGAACGCGACGGTGATCCAGGCTACGGCGCCGGAGCCGGTCGCGGGGGACAGGAACATCAACGCGAACGCCGGTGGCAGCGCCAACGCGCCTGCGAGCAGCAACCGCGAGCGACGGCCGGAACGCACCGCCTCGCGGTCGCTCGCGGCTCCGACGTACGGGTTGAAGACGGCGTCCCAGGCCTTGGGGAGGGTGACGACGAGGCCTGCGACACCGGCCGGAACGGCGAGCGTGTCGGTCATGTAATAGAGCAGGAGCAGGCCGGGCACCGTGGAGAAAATGCCGGTGCCGACCGAGCCGACGCCGTAGGTCAGCAGGCGTCGGCGCGTCGGATCGGCCGCGGCCGTAGCGGGCGCCGTGTCTATGGACCCGCTCATGGCGCGCCGCCGAGACCGAGTTCTCGCAGCGCGAGGCCCACGAGATGCGCGCGGAACCGGTCCACGGCTTGCGCGTCGCCCGGGCCGCGTCGCACGCCGTCCTTGTCGAGGACGCCGGAGCAGCAGAACCCGTGCGTCATCCACAACACCGTCCAGACTGTCATCTCGACGTCCGTACGGGCGGCGACGTCGGGCAGTGCCCCTTCCACCGCCTCGCGGACCGCGTCGATCAGCGGCTTGGCGTATTCGGCCTCCGGGCCGATCACCTCGGCCGCGTCGGAGAGCCAGCGGCGCATCCACAGTGCCGGGACGTGCGCGTTGGCGAGACAGAAGTCGATGTACGCGCCGACGAGCGAGCGGACTGCTTCGGCGGCGTCCGCGGCGGCCGAAGAGTGGAACGCGGCCAGCGCGCCGGCGAGGTGCTGTGCCTCCGCGGCATACGCCCGGCGCATCACCTCCTGGTAGAGCTCCGCCTTGGAGCCCGCGTGGTAGGCGACGGTGGCGACGTTCAGCCCGACCTGGTTGGCGATCTGGCGGGTCGAGGTGCCGTCGTAGCCGTGTTCCGCGAACAGCGCGGTAGCTGCGGCGATGACGCGTTCCCGGCTGTCGTCGCTCGGCGGGGGTTGCTTCGGGTCGGGCATGGCGGGAACCCTAGCGCAGCGATCGCTCTCCAACAAGCGTTTGATGGAGAGCGATCGCCGCCAGGCCCACGCCCCTCCCGCGGCGGCTCAGGACTCGACGGCGTCCGGCGGGAACTCGGCCGGGAAGGGCTCGTCGAAGTCGGCCGAGCGGCTGACCTCGCGCCACTTGAGGTCGTCCTCGAGCAGCCGCCGGTCCAGCGCGATGGAGCTCTCGGCCGCGAAGGCGCCGAGCGGCAGGTGTTCGGGCAGGTCGGAGCGCTTGGCCACCTGCAGCAGGATCGCGGCTGCGCGTTCCGGGTCACCGGCCATGCCGCCCGAGTTCCGGCGGACACGGGTGTGCATGGCGCCGACGGTCTCGGCGTAGGCCTCCGGCACCTCGGCCACGTTCATCGACGAGCCCGCCCAGTCGGTGCGGATCCCGCTCGGCTCGACCACCAGGACCTTCACGCCGAACGGGGCGGTCTCGACGCGCAGGACGCGGCTGAAGCCGTCGATGGCGAACTTCGCGGCCTGGTAGGAGGCGACGCCGGGGGAGCCGCCGACGCGCCCGCCCATCGAGGAGATCTGGATGACCAGGCCGCCCTTCTGCTCGCGCAGCAGCGGAATCGCCGCCTTCGTGACGTTGTAGACGCCCCAGAAGTTGGTCTCGAACTGCTCGCGCACGTCGGCGTCCTCGGCGGTCTCGATCGGCGCGATGTTGGCGTAGCCGGCGTTGTTCACCAGCACGTCGATCCGGCCGAAGCGCTCGCGGGCCGCGGCCAGGGCGGCTCGCGCGGCGGCCGGGTCGGTCACGTCCAAGGCGAGCGGGAGGATCCGGTCGCCGAACTCGTCCACCAGCCCCTGGAGCTGCTCGGGCCGGCGGGCGGTGGCGGCGACGCGGTCGCCGGCGGCCAGAGCGGCGCGGACGAGGGCGCGGCCGAGGCCGCGGGAGGAGCCGGTGACGAACCAGGTCTGGGTCTGTGCGTTCTGTTCCATGCCTCTAGTGAAACACTGTTGCGTTAATAGTGCAACTCCGTTGCGCTACTCTTGGGGGCATGGACTCCGCGGACTTCCAGCGCGCCCGCTCGCCCGAGGCGAAGCGGCAGCGTGAGGCCGCCATCCTCGACGCCGCCCGGGCGCTGGCCGCCCGGCAGGGGATCCGGCAGATCACGCTCACCGACATCGCCGCCGAGGTGGGCATGCACAAGTCGGCGCTGCTGCGCTACTTCGAGACGCGGGAGGAGATCTTCCTGCGGCTGACCGCGGACGGCTGGCACGAGTGGACCCGCGACCTGGCCGCCCGTATCAGAGTCCTGCCGGATCCGGGCCCGGCCGCGGTGGCCGGCGCGTTCGCCGCGACGCTCGCCGCCCGCGGCATGTTCTGCGACCTGCTCGCGCAGGCGCCGCTGAACCTCGAGCGCAACGTCTCGATCGAGGCGGTCCGCGGCTTCAAGCTGGCCTCCTTCGACGCGCGCAAGGACCTGTTCGCCGCGCTCGGGGAGCGGCTGCCCGCGCTCGCCGCGGCCGACGCGCTCGACCTGATCGGCGCCGCCATCGCGCTGGCCGGGGCGTTCTGGCAGATCGCCACGCCCGGTCCCGAGGTCGCCCGGCTCTACCGCGAGGATCCGCGGCTCGCGCACGCCATCGTCGAGGTCGAACCGCGGCTCGCCCGGATCCTCACCGCGACGCTGGAGGGCATGCTGCACGGCGCGGCGCGCGGCTACTGCCCGGATGGGCCTTCCGGCTCCGCGGGCGCCTCCGGCTCGAGCGTGAAGTAGAACGTCGCGCCCTGCCCGGAAGTGCTCTCGGCCCACACCCGGCCGCCGTGCCGGGCGATCACCCGCTCGACCACGGCGAGCCCGATCCCGGTGCCCGGGAAGCGCGCGCCGTGCAGGCGCTGGAACGGGGCGAAGAGCTTGTCGGCGTACTGCATGTCGAAGCCGGTGCCGTTGTCCTGCACGTAGTACGCGCTCTCGCCGCGGCTGACCCGGATGCCGAGGCCGATCCGCCCGGGGGAGCGGTCGGCGGTGAACTTCCACGCGTTCGAGACCAGGTTCTGGATCGCCAGGCCGAGCAGCCGGGCATCGCCCACCACCGGCAGCGCGGCCACGTCGGCCTCGACCTCGCGCTCCGGCTCGGCCGCCCGCAGGTCGGCGAGCACGCCGCGGGCCAGCTCGCCGAGGTCGATCGGGCCGAGCTCCAGCTCGCTGCGCGCGACGTGGGAGAGGTCGAGCAGCGCGTCGATCGTGCCGGACATCCGCTCGGTCGCCCGCCGCACCCGGTCGAGGTAGTCCCGCCCGACCTGGTCGAGCTGGTCGGCGTGGTCCTCCAGCAGGATCTCGGAGAACCCGGACAGGGCGCGCAGCGGCGTGCGCAGATCGTGCGAGACCGAGTAGGTGAACGCGTCGATCTCCCGGGTCGAGGCCTCGAGGTCGGCGGTGCGCTCGCGCACCCGCTGCTCCAGGCCGGCCACCAGCCGGCGCACCTCGCCCTCGGCCCGCATCAGGTCCGTGATATCGGTGGAGATGCCGCAGACCGCGTAGATCCGGCCGGACCGGTCGGCCACCGGGTGGCGCACGGTGAAGTAGGTGTGCGGGCCGTCCACGTGGTTGACCGTGTCCTGCGTCTGCACCGGCGTGCCCTGGGTCAGGGCCTTGTGATCGTGGGCGAGCACGGTCTCCGGGTTGATGTCCGGGAACAGCTCCTGGTGCCGCCCGCCGAGCACCTGGCTGCGATCGGTGCCGAGCACCTGCTCGAACTCGCGGTTGACCAGCAGGTAGCGGCCCTCGGCGTCGCGCACGGCGACGATCGCGCCCATCTCGTCGACGATGTCGAGCAGTTCCGTGGCGTCCTCCGCGGACCGGCGGCAGAGCGAGCGCCAGGACGCCGCGAAGCGCACCGCGAACAGCGCGATGCCGCCCACCACGACCTGGCACACGTCCCCGACCAGGTCGTGCTCGGCCGAGGTGGCGGCCACGCCGGCCAGGGTGATCACCGTGATACCCACCGCCAGCACGGTCAGGCCGGTGCCGGAGACGCGGTCGCCCAGGTTGGCCAGCGAGCTTCCGATCGCGCGGGTCGGCCCCGCGTGCTCGTCCGCTCGCGCCACGCCCGCTCCCGTCGTCCACTCGCACGTTGGTGACCTGGGCAGCGTATAGGCGGGCGGCTGGGGTTGCGGCGACCGGCGCGCGGGAGTGCCCTCTAGGTGGGGGGTTTCGTGAGGGACGCCGGCGAGAGGCGGGAGCGTGCGATGGCGAGCGACTCGGAGGCCGCGCTGCGCGCCTACCGCCGCGAGACGCAGGCGGCCGCGTTCGACTGCATCGGGGAGCGCTACGACGAGGCCTTCCCGCACAAGGACGGGCAGATCGAGGCCGGGCGCTGGCTGGCCGCGCGGCTGGAGCCGGGCGCGGGGGTGCTGGACGCGGGCTGCGGCACCGGCGAGCCCACGGCCCGGCAGCTGGCCGAGGCGGGCACGCGGGTCCTCGGCATCGACATCTCCCCGGTGATGCTGGCGCTGGCCCGCGAGAACGTGCCGGAGGCGGAGTTCCGGGAGATGGACATCACCGACCTGGGGCCCGGGCTCGGCGAGTTCGACGCGGTGGTGGCCTTCTTCTCGCTGCTGATGCTGCCGCGGGCGCAGATCCCCGGCGCGCTGGCCGGGCTGCACCGGGTGCTGCGCAACGGCGGCCTGCTGGCCCTGGGCATGGTCGAGGCGGACGTGGACGACGTGCCGATCCCGTTCCTCGGCGTCTCCGTGCACGTCTCCGGGTTCTTCCTCGAGGATCTGCGCCGGCTCGCGGTGCGGACCGGATTCGAGATCCTCGAGGAGCACAGCCGGAAGTACGCGCCCAGTTCTCAGCAGGCCCTGCCGGAGATCCAGCAGTTCCTCTACTGCCGGAAGATGCCCTGACCCGGCGTCATGATCGTGAACGGGTCGTAGCGCTTCTTGAGTGCGGCGAAGCGGGGCCATTGCTTGCCGTACTGCCGGACCCAGTCCGCCTTCGTCAGGTTCGGGATCGAGCCGATCGGGTACTGCGTGGCGCCCACCGCCACGGCCGAGTCGTAGAGCGCGCGGTTGCGGGCGAGCGCCTGCTGCACCGTCAGCGCGTCCGTGTCGGGCGTGGCGGTGCGCAGCAGTGAGAACAGGAACACCAGGTCGGTGTCCGGCGTCCGCAGGAACGGCCTGGTCAGCTTGGCCTTGGGCACCGGGTAGAGCAGCACCAGGCCGCTGGCGCCGAGGTCGGTCGCGGTCAGGTTCGCGAGGACGCGCTGCATGTACGCGTCGACCTTGTCGTCCGGCAGCAGCAGGTTGATCCACGGGTGCGGGTCGAACCACTCGCCGGTCTGCTTGAGGAAGGCGACGGCCGGGGCGAGCTGGTTGATGAAGTCGGTGTAGGTGAAGTTCTGAATCTGCGGGGCCCCGACGAAGCTGAGGCCGGCCAGCACGGACGCGTCGTTCGGCGGATTCGCCGACTCGTAGTGGACCGCGCCCTCGAGCGCGTACGTCCAGCCGCTCGGGGCGACCGGGATCAGCTGGCCCTCGAGCCAGTTGAAGCGGCCGTCCGCCACGACCTTGCGCTGGGCGGCGGTGAACGCCGGCTCGGTCGGGTACGTCAGCGTGTACTGGCGCACCATCTGCGGGGCCGGTACCAGGTTGAGGGTCGCGGAGGTGATCACGCCGAACTGGCCGAGGCCGGCCAGCGCCGCGTCGAACAGGTCCGCGTTCCGGGTGGCCGAGCAGTTCACGATCGCGCCGGTGCCGGTCACCACCTCCAGCGACTTGACCGTGTCGACCTGGGCGCCGAAGTGCGAGCTGGCGCCGCCGAAGCCGCCGGCCGAGAGCGTGCCGCCGATGGAGAGCTCGATGTAGTCGGTGAAGACCGGCGGGGTGAGCCCGTCCGCCACGCTCGCCGTCAGCACGCTGTGCCACAGCGCGCCGGCCTGCGCGGTCGCGGTCTTGGCCGAGGCGTCCACGGTGATCTTGTCGAGGCTGCTCAGGTCGATCACCACGCCGGCCTTGACCTGTGCCTGGCCGTAGGTCTGGTGGCCCTGTCCGCGCGGCGCGACCGAGATGCCGAGCGGTCCGGCGAAGCGGATCAGGGTAGCGATGTCCCGGACCGAGCGGGGCAGCAGCACCGCGAGCGGGGTGCGGTGGATGATGTGGCCGAAGTCGTCCGCGTACGGGGCGAGATCGGCCGGCGGGAGCACCAGCTTGCCGTCGAGGTGGGGCAGCTTGGCGAACTGGTGCGCGGGGTCCGCCGTCGTGGCCCAGGCCTGGGTCGCCGGGTCGAACCCGGTCACGACGGCGGCACCGGCGAGGCTGAGCAGGAACGTGCGGCGAGAGGGCCCAGTGCCCATGAGAGGCCTCATTTCGTCAGTGGTCGTCCAACGGGGCGATGGCCTGACAGTAGAAGCCTCGGGGCCGGGCGTGGCGCTCCGACACGCGAGGCGCGGCGGCCCATTGGCGCACGGACGCTTGACGCCCGCGAGGCGGCTCAGCGTTCTTCGGACTTGGCCTGTTCCAGCTCCTTGATCAGCGCCTGCAGTTCCGAGCGCAGGAAGTCACGGGTGGTCAGATCGTTGACCGCCATGCGCAGCGAGGCCACTTCGCGCAGCAGGTACTCGGTGTTCGCCACGGACTGCTCGTCCCGGGCCCGGTCCTGCTCGTACTGCACCCGGTCCCGGTCCGTCTGCCGGTTCTGCGCCAGCAGGATCAGCGGCGCGGCGTAGGCGGCCTGGGTGGAGAAGGCGAGGTTGAGCAGGATGAAGGGGTAGGGGTCCCAGCGGATCGAGCGTGTGAACACCATGATGTTCAGGACAATCCACACGATCACGATGGCGGTCTGGATCACCAGGTACTGCGCGGTGCCGAAGTAGCGCGCCAGGTTCTCCGAGGCCTGGCCGAACTTCTCCGCGTTCACCGACGGGCGCACGCTGCGGCGCGGCCGCAGCGTCTTCGGCTGGTCCAGCCGCGGACCCTCACCCGGCTGCGGTCTGGACGCGGCCGTCCGCGGGGCCTTCTCGCGCTCGGCGCCCTGGTCCCGTTCGCGCTCTCGCTCACGCTCGGCCGGCATGCTCAGCCCTTCCCGCCCTCGTCGGTCAGATCCTGGTGGCGCCAGTCGGCGGGCAGCACGTGGTCGAGCACGTCGTCCACGGTGATCGCGCCGAGCAGGTGGCCGGACTCGTCCACCACCGGGGCCGCGACCAGGTTGTAGGTGGCCATGAACCTGGTCACCTCGCGAAGGGGCTGCTCCGCCCGCAGCGGCTCCACGCCGTTGTCCACGGCCGCGCTGACCAGGCTGGCCGGCGGCTCGCGCAGCAGCCGCTGGAAGTGCACCATGCCGAGGAAGCGGCCGGTGGGCGTCTCCAGCGGCGCCCGGCAGACGTAGACCTGGGCGGCGAGGGCGGGGGTGAGCTCGGCCCGGCGGATCCGGGCCAGTGCCTCGGCCACGGTAGCGTCCGGCGGCAGGATGATCGGCTCGCTGGTCATCAGACCGCCGGCGGTGTCGTCGGAGTAGCTCAGCAGCCGCCGGACCGGGGCGGCCTCGTCCGGCTGCATCAGCCCGAGCAGCCGCTCGGCCTCCTCCGCCGGCAGGTCGCCGAGCAGGTCCGCGGCGTCGTCCGGGTCCATCTCCTCGAGTACGTCCGCGGCCCGTTCCACCTCGAGCTTGACCAGGATCTCGACCTGGTCCTCCTCCGGCAGCTCCTCGAGCACGTCGGCGAGCCGCTCGTCGTCGAGGGCGGCGATGACCTCGCCGCGCCGCTTCGGGTTGAGCTCGTGCACGGCGCGGGCGATGTCGGCCGCGC
This sequence comes from Actinospica robiniae DSM 44927, assembly GCF_000504285.1. Lineage (NCBI taxonomy): Bacteria > Bacillati > Actinomycetota > Actinomycetes > Catenulisporales > Actinospicaceae > Actinospica > Actinospica robiniae. The sequence goes on from NZ_KI632511.1 coordinate 9,307,136, forward strand.
GCATCTGGTCGAAGCTGGCCAGCAGCGTCGCCGCCTCCTGCGGCCCCGCCTCGGGCACCGCGAGGCCGGTCAGCGCCTCCCAGTCGACCACCGCGCTCTCGCCGCGGCGGCGCAGGCCCTTGGCCGGGTGCTGCACGAACACCTGGGCCAGCTCCCAGTCGCCCGGGCCGGTGCACTCGATCGCGACGTCCTTGATCTGCACCTCGTCCCGGCCCTCGGCGCCGGCGGCCAGGCGCACCTTGCGGTCGAGCAGCTCGGCGAGCACGAGGGTCTCGTTCGGCCGCTGCTGGAACCGGCGCATGTTGATCAGCCCGGTGGAGATCACCTGTCCGGTCTCGATCGCGGTCACCCGCGTGATCGGCAGGAAGACCCGCCGCTTGCCGGTCACCTCGCCGACCAGGCCGAGCACCCGGGGGCGCTCCTGACCCCCGATCAGCTGCACGATCACGTCGCGCACCCGGCCCACCTGATCGCCGTCCTGGTCGAACACGGCTTTGCCGGCCAGGTGCGAGACGAAGATCCGGGCCGTGGCCTTCCCCGACGTCATCCTTGCCAACCCGAGCGCCTTTCGTTCTGCGCACCGCCGCCGATGCGTGCGAACCTGCCGCCTCCAGGCTATAAGCCGCCTTCCATCAGCGGCAATCCGCACCGACGCGGATGGTGACGTCGGTGCGGACTGTACGGTCTACGGCGGCGCCCGCGCAATTCCCGCGTTCCCCGCGCGTCACCCGCGCCTCAGTGGGCGGCGGCGAGCGCGGCGGCGGTGCGGGCCGGGTCGGCGGCGAGCAGCAGGACGGTCACGATCAAGACGGCGGCCGCACCGCCGAGTTCGATCACGATGGCGGTGCGCAGGGAGTCCGGACGGTCGGCGAAGCGGCCGCGCAGCAGCGAGCGGGAGCGCGCGGCGACGGTCAGCACCCCGGCGACGACGAGCACCTTCACGATCAGCAGCCTGCCGTACCCGGTGCCGGTCAGCGCGGAGATCGCGCCCACCTCGCGCCAGGCCTGGTACAGCCCGCTGGCGGCGAGCGCGGCCACGGCGAGCAGCGCGAGCCGGGAGAACCGGCGGCACAGCTGCGCCGGGTCGGCCGGCGCGCCGTCCCCGCCGCGGCTGAGCATGACGGCCAGTGAGGCGAGCCCGCCGACCCAGACCGCCATCGACGTCACGTGCACGGCCGTCACGGTGAGCGCCAAGGGCACCTGGCTCCCGCTCGCCGCGTGGCTGGTCATGCTCCACGTCACGGCCAGCGCGATGGTGAGCACTGCGCTGAACCACACTCCGCTGACGCTGATACGAAGCGCCGTCCCGAATGCGGCGGCCACGGCGAGCAGGACCAGACGGGCCATCAGCGCGTGGCCCTCGGGCGTGGCCAGCTCCGCTGACAGCAGCGATCGATCGAACACGTGGGTGGGCGCTTCGCCGCGGGCGTAAGGGCCGGCGAGCAGGAGCTGGAGCAGCGTGGCCACGAGCGTCACAGCCCAGCCCAGCGGTGCGATCCACCGGCCGGCCAGGCTCGGCGTGCGGGCCATCAGGCGGATCGCGGTGTCGCCGACCATCAGCGCGAGACCGGCGAAGCCGAGCCATAGGGCGATGTCGACGAGCGTGTCCGTGGCCGTGTCGCGGGTCGCGGACTGGGCCGGCGCGGCGATCCGGCTGGGCGCGCCTACCGAGAAGGTGACGAAGCCCGAGGTGGCGTGGCCGTCGTCGGCGGCCGTGGCCTGCCAGTCCACCACGTACGTGCCTTCGGACGCGTCGGGGGCGAGGGCGACCGCGAGGCTGTCCTCGCCGGTCGCGCCGTAGCTGGGAGCGCCGGCCGCGACCTTGCGGCCGTCCGGAGCGATCACGCTGATCGAGCTCAGCCGGAGTGTGACGGCTTCGCTGTAGTCGAGGATGACCTGACTCGGTTCGGCGGTGAGCAGTGTGCCTTGGGCCGGGGATGAGGAGACCACATCCGCGTGAGCGGACGCGGTGCCCGCCGCGACCAGTAGAGCTGTCAGGATCACGGCCGCGCTCACGGCCGCCCGCAACAGAATCCGCGTCACCGTGATCTGCGACGTCAGTGGCATCGGCCGACGGCCTTCAGTTGCGCGACGGCCTTGGCCGGGCCGAGTTCGTCCCGTTTCACCTCGGTGGTGTCCGGCACGAACCGCCACGATCCGTTCTCGAGGATGACGATGTTCGTCCCGGTGGTCGTGCCGTGCTGCCACGTCACCTGCATCGTGTCCGCGCCATCGGGCGCCGTATTCTCGATCACGTACGGGATGCCGAGCGCGGCCGGGCACGCCTTGTTGATCTGCACGTACGCGGCCTGCCCGACGATGTGCTGGCTGGCGACCGCCCACAGGCCCCACGCCTGCGCCCAACCGCCGCCGGAGAGCAGCCCGAACTCCTGGGTCGCCGCCGCCTGAGCCCGCATCACCTGCGAGGCCGAGGCGGCCGCGGCGGGATCGGCGCCGCCGCCCGAGGCGGAACACCCGGCGAGTGCGCACGTGAGCGCCGCAGCGGCCGCGAGGGCCGCCGTGCGCGCCGTCGTCAAAATCTGTGCTGCCGCGGCCACCGCCGCCTCCGTTCGTCCCTGGCTCGTCGGTGCGCCGCGGGGCCGGCCGGATCCGCCCGCCCCCGCGGCGGTCGGGCTAGTTGGTCAGCCGGTTGGTGCCGTACGCGAGCACCAGCGCCTGGTTGGCGCTGAGGTTCAGGTCGGCGGTGAACTGCATCGAGTCACGGATCTGCTCGAGCGTGATCGCGGAGCTCGGCACGCCGCCGAGCAGGTAGGTGAAGCTCTGTCCGGGCGCCACCTCGCGCTCGGCGAGCGGGACGTCGTGGAAGCCGAGCCGGGCGATGTAGAAGGACGTGCCGTCTCCGCGCGGCACCTCCAGGTAGTCCTGCTGCGGATGGCCGTAGCTCTGGGTGGCCGAGTAGGCGTGGTTGTCGGAGCCGGACGGCGCCCGGAAGATCAGCACCGCGCAGTCCACCGAAAGCGTCTCGCCGGAGGTGTTGGTGAACACGAACTCCCAGTTGCCGTAGTACTGGTTGCCGGTGAACTCGACCGACTCGGAGAGTCCGACGTTGCTGTGGAAGGAGGTGTTCAGGGCCTGACTGAGGATCGGGTTCGCGCCGGAGAGCGGGTGGTCGGTGCCGTTGGCGCAGCGCTCCAGCGGGGAGCTGTACGCGGAGGGCTGGCCGGTGGCCACGGCCTGGGTGTAGGCGGCCGGCCCGGCGCTGACCGCGCTGGTCTGGGTGGTGCCGTCGGCGGCGGCCGGGCTCCCGCCGAGCGCGGCGACGCCCGCGGCGAGCCCGAGGGTGGCCAGGCCTAAGCCCAGCCCCTTTCTGGTGGTCGGTTTGTGCATGGCGAAGCGGACCTCGTTTCGGATGCGTGGGTGAAGGGCGTGCGCCGCGGAGGATGGGTATCGTCTGCCGCACGGGCCCGAGAGGTGCGATGGGCGGGACATCCGGACGTCTCAGAGATGGAATACAGCCGGCCTTCCGGAGGCGTCAAGAGGGTTGCGCAAACTTGGTCTAGTCCACTTAAGGAAGAGTCGCCGAAGCCGCGGATCCAGGGTACGACGACAGGCCGACCGTGCCGGATACGGCAAGATCGGCGCAGTCGCCGCCCACGTCGCCCGCCCTGGTCACGGGCGGTACAGGTGTAGACCACTAAGGTCTAGACCGAATTGTCGAATAGGCCGGAGAAGGCCGCGGCGGGCCATTCTTAAGGCAGATTAAGCCCAGGGTTATGCATTCCGTATGCGGCTCAGGTGTGCGAGGTCGCGATCTTCCAGATGCCGCCGGAACGGACGAGGCCGAAGGTCGTGCGGTCCGTCTCGACCTGGCCGTTCTTGAAGTGGTAGGTGATGGTGGCCACCACGGTCGAGGGCGGAGACGCCACGATGTCGGTGGCCGCGACGCTCTTCACCTGGCCCCAGAAGCCGCGGTATCCGGACATGCCGCCGGCCGGGCTCACCTGGTAAGCGGGCGTCAGGTATCCCCAGCCCTCGTCGAGGTGACCGGGCATCAGCTTGTAGTAGTCCGCGATCGCGGAGACCAGCTGTGCCGACACGGACTGCGACGCGCTCGTCGTCGGGGCGGCCGGCGTGACGGACGTGGCCGAAGCCGCCTCAGTGGCCGACGCGCCGGCGGCGGAGTGCGTGGCCGAGGGGGAGTGGGTCGGAGACTGCGAGGGCCCCTCGTCGTGGGACGTGTTCGGCCCGCTGCTCGCGACGATCCCGGCCACGATGCCCGCGGTGAGCACGGCCGCGACCGCCATCAGGGCGAACGGCAGCATGCGACGGCGGCCGCTCTGGAAGGTGGTCGTTTTCGGCCGTTCCGGAGCGCTCGCGTCCGCCGGCTCGCCTCGATCCGCGACGGCATCGGAGTGCGCCGCCGCGTCGGCCGCCTCCGGCGCGGACTCCGGTTGCGCCGCGGGCTCGGGCAGAGTGCTGACGGGCTCCGCCGCCGGCGCGTTCGGGGCCTCGACCGCGGCGGCTTGGAGAGCTCGCCGCGCTCTCTCCATGCCCGGACGGTTGAGCGGGTCGGGCTGCATCATCCACAGCAGCGGGCCGGCCAGCGGGCCGCACCGCTCCGGCGGCCGCATCTCGCCGTTCACGATGCGCAGAAGCAGAGCCATGACGGTCGGACCGGTCTCGAACGGCGGCATCCCCTCCACCGCCGCGTAAAGTGTCGCGCCGAGCGAGAAGACGTCGCTCGCCGCGGTCGCGGGGCGCCCCTGGGCCACTTCCGGTGCGACGTAGGCGGGCGTGCCGAGCATCTCGCCGGTACCGGTCACGGTCACGTCGCCCACGGCCCGCGATATGCCGAAGTCGGTGAGCTTCGCCTTGCCGTGCTCGGTGAGCAGGATGTTGCCGGGCTTCACGTCCCGGTGCACGATGCCGGCCTCGTGCGCCGCCGCGAGCGCCGACGCCAGCTGCACGCCGATCTCAGCGGCCTGTGCCGGCTCGAGCACGCCGTCCTGGGCGAGGGTCTCGGAGAGGCTGCGGGAGCGGACGTACTCCATCACCAGATACGGCTCGCCGTCGTGTTCGGCCACGTCGTACACGGCGACCGCGCTCTCGTGGTGCAGCCGGGCCGCTATCCGGGCCTCGCGGCGGGCGCGCAGGTGCGTCTGCTCCACCTGAGTGGAGGAGAGCCCGAACCTGCCTCGCAGCTCCTTGACGGCCACCATACGGCCGAGCCGCTCGTCCCGCGCCAGCCAGACCACGCCCATCGCGCCCCGGCCCAGCTCGGACTCCAACCGATACCGACCGGCTATCAGGCCGCCCTCGTCGCTCGAGGTCACCCGAAGCTCCTTTCGAGGGCCCGCCACCGAGCCCGTCCCCGCGCCGCGTTCACAGACTTATCTGTGGCGACCGACATCGGATCGTATCGGTGTTCTGTGCCCGGTGTGACGCGCGACTAGGGCGCATTGGAGAAGTAGCGTCGAATCAGGCCGCGGCGTCTGACGCGTGCGCTCGCAAGGCGCCGGGGCGGGCGCATACTCGCCTCGTCTGTAACCGCTCCGGCAACGCGGCGAGCGTGCGTGGCAGGCGTCGCGGCCCCGGCGATACTTCTCAAACGGGACCTGGCGGCGCCGCGTCTCAGCCCAGCTCGGCGAGCCGCCGCTCCAGCCGGTCCGCGTCTGGGCTCTTCATCGTGCGCGCCTTCGCCAACGCCCTGGTGAGGAGTTCGACTCCGTCGGCCGACGCCCCGGCCCGCACCCGGCATTCGCCGAGCCCTTCGAGCGCCAGCACCTGCTCGGTCGCCAGATCCGTCTCCTCGGCGACCTCGAGCGCCTCGGCGAAGGCGATCGCCGCCCGCTCGTACTCGCCGTGCTCCACGAGCGTGTCGGCGTACTGATTCAGGATCCAGGCCTCGTTGCCGCGCGAGCCCAGGGCCCGGCAGGAGGCGAGCGACTCCTCGAAATCGCGCAGGGCCGCGCTGGTGTCCCCGCTCGCGCGCAGCACCCGGGCCCGCGCCTGCAGCCCCACCACCCGGCCCAGCCGGTTGCCCAGCCGGCGGTGCAGCTCCAAGGACTCTTCCACTGCCGCCAGCGCCTGCTCGGTCTGCCCGAGGCCGCCGAGGATCACGCCCTTCTCGACCAATGCGTTCGCCTGCGCGCTGTGATTGCCCAGTCGGGAGAGCAGATCGAGGGCCTCGTCGAGGATCTCCAGCGCGCCGTGCACGTCGCCGACCGAGCTGCGCAGTCCGCCGAGCAGCGACGCGGCCTGGGCCGACGCGGTCGGGTTGCCGAGCTCGGTGTGCAGCGCGCGGGATTCCTCCACCTCGTGGATCGCCGTCGTGGCGTCGCCGGCGAGATAGTGCGCCATGCCCATGTCGGTCAGCACGATCGCGCGCCCGCGCCGGTCGCCGAGCTCGTCGTAGCGGGCGAGCGCGGACTCGAAGTCGGCCAGGGCACCCACCAGATCGCCGGTGACGCGGCGGGTGACGCCCTGCCACGTCAAGGTGTTGGCGATCCCGGTCTGCTCACCGGCCGCGTGGTAGTGCTCGGCGGCGGCCGCGATCTGAGCGCGGCCGGTGGCGAAGGCGCCGGAATGCAGGTGGATCGCGCCCGCGTCCACCAACGCGTTCGCCTGGCCGACCGGGTCGCCGGCGCGCTCGGCCGCCACCGCGGCGGCCTCGTGCAGGGCGATCGCCTCCGTCCACGGCCCGTGGGCACTGGATATCGCCGCCAGCACGGCGGTGAGTGAGATGACTGATTCGTCTTCGCCGTGCGCGGCGGCGAAGCCGATGCACGCGCGCACGTTGGGGTACTCCCGGCGCAGCCATCTCAGGGCACTGGATTGGTCGGTGAAGTCGAGGCCCTCGGCCGGTGCCGCGGCCCCGGGCCGGGTGAACCGCGCGATGCGCGCGTCCGCCCGGGCGCCGTTGTCGCTGTAGAACCGGCACAGCCGGCCCAGCGCCGCACACGCCTCGCGGCCCGGCTCGCCGTGCTCACTCAGGGATCTGGCATAGAGGCGGACGAGGTCGTGCATCCGGTAGCGGTCCGCCTCGTGCTCCTCGACGAGGCTGAGATCGAGCAACGACTGGGCGATCCGCTCCGTCTCGGCCACCGGCGCGTCCAGCAGCGCGGCGGCCGCGGGCAGGTCGATGTCCGGCCCGGGGACCCGCCCGAGCAGGCGGAACAGGTGCTGGTGCCGCTCCGGGAGCCGGTTGTAGGAGAGGGCGAAGAGGGTGGCCAGGTCGCCGTCCTCGCGGGAGCCGAGCAGGTCCGCCGACCCCTCGAGCATCTTGTCGGCCAGCAGCTGCGCCGTCCACTTCGGCCGGTGCCGCAGCAGGGCCCCGCTCACCCGCAGCGCCAGCGGCAGATGCCCGCACAGCCGGGCGATCGTCTGCAGGGCGGCGTCGTCCGCGGCCGACGCCTTGAGCCCGGAAGCCCGGCGCAGCAGCGTCACGGCGTCCGGCTCGGCCAGCACGTCCAGCGCCACCGGATACGCGTCCACCGACTTGAGCCGGCGCCGGCTGGTGACCAGGACGAAGCAGCCCTGCGCGCCGGGCAGCAGCGGGCGGATCTGGTTCTCGTCCACCGCGTTGTCCAGGACGATCAGGGTCTTGCTGCCGAAGAGCCGGTCCCGGTACAGGGCCGCGCGCGCCTCGAGGTCCGCCGGGATCTGCGCCGGCAGCAGACCCAGGATGGAGAGCATCACGGCGAGCGCGTCCGCCGGATTGCGCGGCGCCATACCCTCGGTGTAGCCCTGCAGATCGAGCCAGTACTGCCCGTCCGGGAAGTGCCCGGCCAGCCGGTGCGCGGTCCGCAGCGCCAGCGCGGTCTTCCCGACCCCGGCCATCCCGCTGATCGCCACGAGCGAGAGCTCGCCGTCGGAGTCCAGGGCGAAGGCCTCGAGCTGGTCGAGCTCGGCCGCCCGGCCGCTGAACAGGCCGGGCGCCGCCGGCAGGGTGCGCAGCGCGCGCCCGTCCCCGGGCGCGGGCACCATGGCCGGGCGCAGCAGGCGATCGGCCGCGTCCCAGCGCTCGCGCCACTCCGGCTCCGAGCCGCCGCAGGCCAGCACGAAGGCCCGCACGACCGGCCACGTCGGCAGCTGCGCGCCCCGGGTCGCCGCCGAGAGCACACTCGCCGCGTAGTGCGTCCGCTCGGCCAGCGCCCGGTAGGTCGGCGAGCCCGCGGCCGCGCGCAGCCGGCGCAGCTCGGCCGCGAACACGGGGACGGGTCCGCCGTCGTCCTCGATCGGTCGTTCTCTCCGACCCACGCCGCCCGCCTCTCATTGACCGGGATTGACCGGAACGGGTCCCGCCGGGCTTCCGGTCAACCCGGGTCTGGAGCACCATCGGATTGTCGACGGCCAGGTGCCGGCGCGTTCGGTCGCCGAACGCGATTATCGCAGCACTCAACGATAGGGGAAGTGCCGGTGCGAAGCAGCCGGGTCGGCGGTGCGTTCGTCCTGCTCGCCCTGTGCGAGGTCCCGCGTCGCAGCAACGCGGCCGGCCTCCGCTCGGGCAGCCGACGCAATCCCTTCGAGGACGAGCCCACCGAGTACTGATCCGCGCCTGCGCGCTCCGGCTCTGCGAGCCCCCCTCCGCCACCGCGGAGGGGGGCTCGATCGTTTTCCGGGCCGCGCCGCGCCGAGATCCGTTCCGGAAGTTCCGGAAGTTCCGGGAGTTCCGAAACCAGTGCGCACATCTTGACAGTGCCGTGACGCGCGCGTAGACATCTCCTCGATCGGAAACCGCTCTCCAAACAATCGCCTTGAGTTTCCGCAACCGCCGCACCCGGTTTGACCTGCCCGTCGGGTGCGCGTCTCGCGAGGCGACTCCCATCCCACGCACCAGCTCCGCTTCAGGAGAACGCTTATGTCAGTACGAAGTTTCACACCAGCGTCATTACGGCGCGGTGGTCCGGCCGGCCATCGCAGCACCGTGATCGGGGTCGTGCTCGCCCTCTTGGCGAGTCTGCTGGTCGTCACCGTCTCAGCCCCCGCACAAGCGGCCGGGTCCCTGCTGTCGCAGGGCAAGACGACGACGGCTTCCTCGCTCGAGAACGCGACCTTCCCCGCCTCCAACGCCACCGACGGCAACACCGGCACCCGCTGGTCCAGCGCGTTCTCCGACCCGCAGTGGCTGGAGGTGGACCTCGGCGCGACCGCCTCGATCAGCTCGGTCGTGCTGCAGTGGGAGGCGGCCTACGGCACCGCCTTCCAGATCCAGACCTCGAATGACAACGCGACCTGGACCTCGATCTACTCGACCACCACCGGGACCGGCGGCACCCAGACGCTGACCGTCAGCGGCTCGGGCCGCTACGTGCGCATGTACGGCACCGCGCGGGCGACCCAGTACGGCTACTCGCTCTACGAGTTCCAGGTCTACGGCACCATCGGCAGCGGCACCGGCTGCGGCACCACCGACGCCGCCCTCGGCGCGCCCACCACCGCGTCCTCGCTGGAGAACGCCGGGGATCCGGCCACCGCCGCCACCGACGGCAACACCGGCACCCGCTGGTCCAGCGCGTTCTCCGACCCGCAGTGGCTGCAGGTCGACCTCGGCTCCACGCAGTCCATCTGCCAGGTCGCGCTGAACTGGGAGACCGCGTACGCCACGGCGTTCCAGATCCAGACCTCGAACGACGCGTCGACCTGGACCACGATCTACTCCACCACCACCGGCACCGGCGGCATCCAGACGCTGAACGTCAGCGGCTCGGGCCGCTACATCCGGATGTACGGCACCGCGCGGGCGACCCAGTACGGCTACTCGCTGTGGGAGTTCGACGTCTACACCGGCTCCAGCAGCGGCACGGGCGGCGGCAACACGGTCTCCGTCGGCGCCCCCGGCGCGCAGAGCTGGACCGTGGGCACCCCGGTGACCCTGCAGATCAGCGCCACCGACTCGGGCTCCGGCCAGACCCTGACCTACTCGGCCTCCGGCCTGCCCGCGGCCCTGTCGATCAACGCGAGCACCGGCCAGATCACCGGCACCCCGTCGGCCGCCGGCTCGGGCACCGCCACGGTCACCGCGAAGGACGCCACCGGCGCCTCCGGCACCGCCACGATCGCCTGGACCGTCGGCACCAGCGGCACCGGCCCGACCGGCTGCACCGGCCAGTCGAACCAGCCGAACTTCGGCTCGAACGTCTACATCTTCGACCCGAGCATGTCGGCCACCTCCATCCAGTCCACCCTGGACTCGGTGTTCAACACCCAGAAGCTCAACCAGTTCGGCACCCAGCGCGACGCCCTGCTGTTCAAGCCGGGCACCTACAGCGCCGAGGCCAACATCGGCTACTACACCTCGATCCAGGGCCTCGGACAGAACCCTGACGACGTCACCATCAACGGCGACGTCACCGTGGACGCGTTCGACGGCACCGGCAACGCCACCCAGAACTTCTGGCGCTCGGCGGAGAACCTGGCGATCAACCCCTCGTCCGGCAGCGACCGCTGGGCCGTCGCCCAGGCCGGGCCGTTCCGGCGGGTCGACGTGCACGGCGGGCTGGAGCTCTACCCGGCCAGCTACGGCTACGCCAGCGGCGGCTACATCGCCGACACCAAGGTCTCCGGCCAGGCGTCGAGCGTGTCCGAGCAGCAGTGGTACTCGCAGGACAGCAACTTCGGCAGCTGGAGCGGGTCGGTCTGGAACATGGTGTTCTCCGGGGTCACCGGGGCGCCGGCGCAGAGCTTCCCCACCCCGCCGATGACCACGCTGGCCACCACGCCGACCTCGCGCGACGTGCCGTACCTGTACGTCGACTCGTCCGGCAACTACCACGTGTTCGCGCCGTCCCTGCGCACCAACGCCTCGGGCCCGAGCTGGGCGAACGGCTCGACCCCGGGCACCTCGATCCCGATGAGCCAGTTCTTCGTGGCCAACCCGTCCGACACCGCGGCGCAGATCAACGCGGCGCTGGCCGAGGGCTGCAACCTGTTCTTCACCCCGGGTGTCTACAACATCGACCAGACCCTCAACGTCACCAACCCGAACACCATCGTGCTGGGTGTCGGCTTCCCGACGCTCATCCCGACCAACGGCGTCAACACCATGCAGGTGGCTGACGTCGACGGCGTCCGGATCGACGGTCTGCTCTTCGACGCCGGCACCACCAACTCCCAGGCGCTGCTGACGGTGGGTGTGGCGGGCTCGCACACCAGCCACGCGTCCAACCCGATCTCGGTGCAGGACACCTTCTTCCGGATCGGCGGCGACATCGCCGGCAAGGCCACCAACAGCCTGGTGGTCAACGCCGACAACACCCTGATCAACGACATCTGGGCCTGGCGCGCCGACCACGGCAACTCGGGCACCGTCGGCTGGACGGTGAACACCGCGGCGACCGGACTGATCGTCAACGGCAACAACGTCCTGGCGACCGGCCTGTTCGTGGAGCACTACCAGAACTACGAAGTCGAGTGGAACGGCAACGGCGGGGAGACGATCTTCCTGCAGAACGAGAACCCCTACGACCCGCCGAACCAGGCGGCCTGGATGAACGGATCCACGGACGGATACGCCGCCTATGAGGTGGCCCCGACCGTGACCACGCACCAGGCGTACGGCCTAGGCTCGTACTGCTACTTCAACGTCAACCCGGCGGTGGTCAACGACCATGCCTTCCAGGCGCCGAACACCCCGGGCGTCCAGTTCCACGACCTGCTCACGGTCTCGCTCGGCGGAGTCGGCGTGATCAACCACGTCATCAACTCCACCGGCGCGGCCACCCCGTCCAACACCACACCGTCCGATGTGACCAGTTACCCGTGATCCACGGTGACCGTCAGGACATCTGAGTCCTGATTCATCGGACGATCGGGGGCCGGCCTGCGCGGGGAGACCCGCGCAGGCCGGACCGCATCTCCAGCACGAAAGAAGTCGCCGGCTTCCCGTTGAGTGTCAACGAGCCGGTTGCGATGAAGCCGTTGCGCTCGAGTACTTTGCGAGAGGCCGCGTTGTCCGCGGTGACCTTGGCGCGCACGAGCTCGAGCCCGTATTCGCGCGCGGCCAGATCGAGTACGTCGCGCACCGCGGCGCTCGCCAATCCCCGCCCCGTCGCCTTCTGCGCGATCCGGTAGCCGAGCTCGGCCGAACCGTTCTCGATCTCGACCAGGTTCACCCGGCCGACGATCTCCCCGCCCTCGCCGACCAGCACGTGGAAACGGTCGGTCCCCTCCGCCTGCCACGCGAGCAGCTGCGCGTAGCGGTCGGCGAAAGCGGAGAAGAACTCGTCGCCGCGATCAGGTATCGAGGCCGCGAAGAAGGCCCGGTTCTCCCGTTCGAACGCCAGAAGGGCCGAGGCGTGGTCGGGGCGGAGCAATTCGAGTTCCGGCATGTGCGGTTCCATGGGACCCCGAGGCTATCACCGAGGATCCGGTAGATGACTGATGGGGATCTACTGCGACTTGATGATCGGCCGGGTGCTCGTACGGCCGGGTGTCTTGTCGGGTCGGGGGCGGCCGCTTCGCGTCGCCCGGTTCGTCTGACCACCCGCCCACCCGTTGCGTGGGTGGGTGGGCTGGGGTTTCAAGATCTCGCCTCCGGCGCGGGCCCTTCCCTCGGAGAGAGATGCCGGGGTCTGTGGGGTGCTGGCGTTGGTGGGGCGGGCTGGGGTTCGGGATGGTCAGGTTGCGGGGGCGTGCTCTCTCCTCGGTCGGTCCCCGGAGGCAATCAGGGACCTGCCGGGAGGTCAAGCGGCGGTGGCTGTGGCTGGTGCTTGTTTCTGCATGGCGCCGCTTGACCTCCCGGCAGAACCCTGATCGGGCTTCGCCTGCCCGACCGAGGAGAGAGCCCACCCCCTGAGGTCCGGTGCGAGCTGCGCTCGGGCCGATTCCCGTCCGGTGGACGGCCGCGTTCGATGCGGAAGGATCCTGCATCACCGTGATCCGCCATCCCAACCTTCGATCCGTGCGATGGGGTCGGTGCTCCGGTCGCCCTTGATGCTGAATCCTGCATCCCGATTCCCGATCCGTGTGAAGAGGTCGATGGTCCGGTCGCGCTTGGCGTCGAATTCTGCATCACCCTCATGCTGTCGACCCCGATCCCAGACCTCGCTGCAGAATCCCGCAGGCCGGCCGCGTTCGATGCGGAACGATTCTGCATCACCCTGATCCGATCCACCCGGTGCTCACCTGACGCGCAGGATCGTGCGGCTCGGTCGCACGCCGAGGGGAAATCCTGCACCGCTTTCGGCCCCACCTGCCCCAATGCCGCTCACGGTAGATTGATCATGCGGTGAGTTCGAGGTTTCCCGTGCTGATCCGTCCCGGATGCAGCACTTGGCGTGCCGGCGGGAGGTTGGCGATGCGTAGGGTCGGCGGCCCGGCGTGGCGTACCCCGACATCAGTGGCCTTCTTCACGGCGTACTGGTTGTGACGTGCCCGTTTGACCACGCGCGGGTAGGAACGGTGGCGCCGCTCGCGATGCAGCTCGCGCGGTGCGGTGATCTCCGTGTTGAACCGCTCGAGCAGGGCCGCCAGGCCCTCAGGGGGAAAAGGCCGCCGGATCATCGATCCGGCGGCGGATGATGCGGACCGCGTTGGTGAACTTCACCCGGTCCGGGTCGATGTCCGCCTCGGTCGCGGCCCGACAGATCAGGGAGTTGATCGCATAGTGGGTGAGCAGGTAGCCGTAGAGCTCCTGGATCACCATGTCAGGGCTCTGGGACCGCATGACCTTCCCCGGTCCCCGTAGAACCGTCTTGGCCTGCGCGTTCGCCTGCTCGTGCTCCCACCGCTCGTGATATCCCGCCGCCAGCAGCGCGGCCGGGGCACTGCGCGCATCCAGCAGCGTCGTCAGCAGGCAAAACAGCTCCCGCTCCCCAGCGGTGCCCCGGTCCGCCACCTCGTACTCCACCACCCGAACCAGCCGCGCGCGATCCTCGAACTCCTCCAGATCCGCCCCCGCCCGAGCCGCCGCCAGGACCTGCTCACGGACCTTCGCCGAGGTACGCGACGCGAACACCACCGAGGTGTACGAGCCGTCCCCGAGCTTGGCGACCAGCGGCAGCGCAATCGTGTCACCCAGGCGCCACAGCAGCTCAGCACCCGTCTGCGACGCCTGACACCAGTCGGCGAACGAGTAGAAGTTGCGATCGGCCAACAACAGCATGTCCTGGTCGAGGAACCGGTAGAGCCGACGCGCCGCGGACTGCTCCCCGCTGCCCTTGCCGCCGCACGGCCCCGCGTCCGCGCCGATCGGAGCCCGCGAGCCGCACTCGACCAACGTCACCACCCGCATCTTCGGGAACGCCGACCGGTTGCCGCCCGAACCGGCGTACCCGAAGTACCCCGCGTTCGCCGCACTGTCCGGCACATCCCACTCGAACCCGTCGATCGAGACCATCCGCCTGCCCGCCAGCCACGCCCCCCGCGTCAGCATCCCCGCCACCGGCTGCGCAACCTGCTCGAACACCTCCCGGACCACGTCAGAACCCAGACGCTTGCGCGCCTGGGTGATCCCGCCCGACCCGGGACACTCCCACCCGGCGTCCCAACGCCCCCAATCCTTCAGGACCTCGGTCAACCGGGTCAGGACCTCCTGATAGTCCTCGTCCGCGAACAACGCCATCGCCATCGCGAAATACACCATGACATGCGCCGGAAGCTTCGCATCCGCCCGCTTCGCACCCCTGCCGAACTCCGCCACCGCGTCATCGATCACCACACGCGGCACCGCCGCCGCCAACAACCCGACCGACACATGATCCGTCAAACGGCCCGACAGGCCCTCCACAGCACTATGCGACACCCCCCGACCGTAACGCCCCACCAATCACCGCACGAACACACAGGTCACAAGCATGATCCCACTACGCTGAGCGGCATTGCCACCTGCCCAGCCACCCGGTCCACCACCCTCCCGTCACAAGCCCCGACCCTCGTACTCTTCCATGCTAGATGCCACCACCGACAAAAACCGCGTATCTAGCTTTCAGCGGATAAGTAAAAATTGTGGAGATTTGCCGGAACTCGGGCGTGCTCCCCGGCGTTGAAGGAATAGAGAAGAAGACAGCGGCCTGGAACGGCGATGCAGGATTCTTCCTGATCGAGCGCGACCGGGCCACCGGCCGGGACCCGGGCCCGAGCGCAGCTCGCACCACTCCCCAGGGGGTGGGCTCTCTCCTCGGTCGGGCAGGCGAAGCCCGATCAGGGTTCTGCCGGGAGGTCAAGCGGCGCCATGCAAGATCGAGCATGAGCGGAAACCACCGCCGCTTGACCTCCCGGCAGGTTCCTGATTGCCTCCGGGGACCGACCGAGGAGAGAGCACGCCCCCGCAACCTGACCATCCCGAACCCCAGCCCGCCCCTCCAACGCCAGCACCCCACAGACCCCGGCATCTCTCTCCGAGGGAAGGGCCCGCGCCGGAGGCGAGATCTTGAAACCGCAGCCCGCCCCGCCAACGTAACGGGTGGGCGGGTTGTCAGAGGAACCGGGCGGCGCGAAGCGGCCGCTCGTGCCCTGATGAGCACTCCCACCCAACAAGCCACCACGCCCCACAAGCACTAAGCCGATCATCAATTCGCGTTCGCCCTTCGGTGCAGTGGCATTTCGCTCCGCCATGAATCCCCATCAGTCATCTGGGCGTTCACACGGTTACCGCCCGGTACTTTCACGCCTGGGCCGGCCTGACGTGGGCGGTCGCCGGCGGGCGCTGACTTTCCGTTGACAGGCCATCGACCGGTTGTCAGCTTCCTGTCGAGACCCGGTGGGTGGACCGGGTGGGCCGATGAAAGGCATGGGACATGGGCGTCACGAGAAGTGCGATCCCGGTGCGGTTCCACGGCGAGGACGTCGGCGGCGTCAGCGGCGTCGGCGAACTGACGTGGGGGCAGCAGGGGATCTGGGAGACGATCCAGCGGACCGGCAGGACGCTGAACATCGGCGGTGCGCTGCCGATGCCGGCCGGGACGAGCGCCGAGGAGATCGCGGCGATGCTGCGGTTCTGGGTCAGCCGGCACCCGTCGCTGCGCACGCGGCTCCGCTTCGCGCCGCACACCCGGCAGGTGGTGGCCGAGTCGGGCGAGTTGCCGCTGCACGTGGTCGACGTGGACGGCGCGGACGATCCGTCCGCCGCCGCGGAGTCGCTGCGGGTCGAGTTCGAGACGCCGGCCTTCGCCTATGAGACGGAGTTCCCGGTGCGGATGGGCGTCGTGCGGCGCGACGGCGAGGTCACCCACATGGTGGTGCAGTACTGCCATCTGGCCGTGGACGGCGGCGCCATCGACGCGATGGTGCGCGATCTGGAGTGCCTCGACCGGAAGACCGGTATCGGCAGCGTGCCGGCCGACGGGCTCAATCCGTTGGAGCTGGCCGGAATCCAGGCCACTCCGGCCGGGCTCCGGCCGAGTGTCAAGTCCCTGCGGTACTGGCAGGAGCAGCTGAACGGCGTGCCCTCGCGCCGCTTCGCCGAGCCGGGCGAAGGGTGCGAACCGCGGTTCTGGGAGCTGTGCCTGTACTCGCCGGCCATGTATCTGGCGCTCAAGTCGATCGCCGCACGCACGGAGACGAACACGACGCACGTGCTCTTCGCCGCGTACGCGGTGGCGCTGGCCCAGGTGACCGGCATCCAGCCGAGCCTCGCGATGACGGTGGTGAGCAACCGGTTCCGGCCGGGGTTCGGCGAGCTGGTCGGGCAGATCACGCAGGCCGGTCTGTGCGTGGTGGACGTCGCGGACTGCACGTTCGACGACGTCGTGGCTCGGGCGTGGAAGGCGGTGACGGCCGGGGCTTTGAACGGCTACTACGAGCCTGCGGCGCACCGCGCGCTGCTCGACCGCTTGGCCGAGGAGCGCGGAGAGGCGATCGACGTCTCCTGCTTCGTCAACGACCGCCGCCGGGACGCCGAACCGCTGCCAGGCGAGCCGCCGGTAACGGAGGACGAGTTGCGCGCGGCGCTGACGTTGAGCACGCTGCGCTGGGATCGGAAGCAGCCCACCTTCGACGCCACTCTTTTCCTCCAGGTGGATTCGGCACCTGATCTCAACGCACCACGGCGGATCGAGGAACAGGACCGGCAGCGGGATCCGGCGGTCTTCCTCGCGGTCTGGGCCGATACCCGGTATCTGCCGCCGCACGACGTCGAGCTCTTCGTCGCCTCGATGGAGCGGATCCTGGTGGCCGCGGCCCTCGATCCGTCTACGTCCACGGATGTCAAAGCCTGACGTTCTTTCTGTTAGCGTTCACACGAGGATCCGGCGCGGGGTGGGGCGCCCGCGCCGGATCCGGCCGTCACGGCCGGGGGACCCGGCCGGACCGACTCAGGAGGCGATCTTCCAGTCCTGGCAGAAGTTGTTCAGGGCCTGCCATTCATCGACCTTCGTCCCGTTCGCCGTGCCACAGTTGACCGCATCGAGGACCATTCCGCTGTTCACATTGACCAGCGAATAGTACGAACCGTCCGGGATGACCTGCCACTCCTGGCAGGTGTTGCCGAGCGAGGCCCACAGGTCCACGGCCGTGCCGTCGGTCCAACTGCAGTTGGTCGCGTCGAGCATGGTGCCGCTGTTGACGTTCTTGACCGTGTAGATGTTCGCGCCGACGCTGGTGAACACCCACTCCTGGCAGGTGTTGCCGAGCGAGGCCCACAGGTCCACGGCGGTGCCGTTGGTCTTCACGCAGTTGGTGTCGTCCATCACGGTGCCGGCGTTGACGCTGGTGACCTTGTACTGGGTGCCGGAGCTGATCGAGACGCTCTGCGCCTTGTACGCGGCCGCGACCACGTTGGACTGCACCGAGTTGTCCGCCGCGTCGGTCGGGTAGCCCTTGGTGATGACGCCCTCGAAGAACGAGCCGACCGAGCCGTCGCTGTCATCGCCGCCGGTGCCGAGGATGATCGCGCCCTCCTGGTGCATCGGCTCGTAGCCGCCGGTCGTGGGCAGCGAGCCGCTGTACCACGTGGTCAGGCTGCCGGACTGCGAGTTGCCGCCCTTGATCGCGTACGTGTTCGTGCCGTTGTCCTTCACCAGTGCGGTGACGAACGCGCTGGAGTTGCCCTTGTTGGAGGTGTCCGAGCCGTTGCCGCCGGCGAACAGGCCGTTCTCCAGGTCGGCCTGGACCCACGGCCCGCTGCCCGAGCAGGGCGAGAACCAGCACTCCGAGCCGAAGTTGATCGCGTCCATGTGGCCGTTGCCGGTGTCGGTGCTGCTGGTCTCGGCGTTGCCGTAGTCGAAGCAGCAGCGGTTGTTGTAGTGCGTGCCGCTGGTGACCATGTACGCGCCCTGAGCGGCGCTGCCGGTGGGCACGCTCGAGGTGCTGTTGTCGCGGTAACCGACGCCGGCCGAGACGTAGACGCCGTACACGGTGTGGCCGTCGACCGTCACGGGCAGCGCATTGGCGATGGCGCCGACGTTCTGGCCGCCGTAGCCGCCCGGTCCCTCGATCGTCAGGGTGTTGCCGTGGCCGGACTGGTCGAAGATCTCGGTGATGGTGCAGATGGTGCCGGAGCAGAACGAGTTCTGCGTCGAGGCGTTGGCGTAGCTGCCGGCCGAGACCGGGTAGATCGCCGTGCTCGAACCGTCCGAGGCCCGCTTGACCTCGTAGAGCGCGCCGGAGTAGGCGGCGAACAGCGCGCGGGTGGTGCTGTGCGCGGCCACGCAGGGCGTGCCGGCCGAGGCGTAGATGTCGCAGGGTTCGGACGTCGCCGCCTGGGCGACGCCGGAGGCGCCGAACAGCACCCCGGCGCCCAGGACGAGCACGCCGACGGCGGACAGCAGGGTGGTGCGCAGCCGCTGGCCGGCTCTGGGGTTGCGGCGGAGCAGTGCACTTTCAAGCCTTCGCCTGAGGGACAAGGCGGGCTCCTTTCATCTCCGCGGGTCCGCGGCGTCGCTGCCGGGACCCGGGTGGGTGAGGGTCGCCATACGCGGACGCCTGCCGCGCGCGCTGCGGCGGCTTCCGCGTGCTCCTCGTCCGTCAACGGGGCAATACCGCCGGCGGCGCGAGGCCTGCAAAGTGTTAGCGCTAACATTTCGGTCGAAGAAAAAGGGCGCACGACAACTACGGAAGTCTCGCGGCACTCTCGCCGACACGATGGGCTCACTATGGACCCCGATATCGGTGCCGTCAAGGTTTCGGAGTTCCACCCCGGGGCGAAGCAGAGATCATCTATACGCTCCGCGATCTACGTCGCAGTACCTTGAATAAGAGGTGCGCACACTGCGGACCCGCCAGGGCACGCTCCCCTATGCGCGGTGGCCGGGCTGCCTTAAGCTGACCTGAATACGCGCGGCACCAAGCGGAAATCCACTGATCACTTCACTGCCTCCCAGAGGTCGGAGTCGATGAACGAGGCTGCCAGCGCCCTGATCCGTCCGGCTCCAGCCCGCCCGCCGGGCCCGCCCGCGCCGCACTCGGGAGCCGCGGCCGCCACCGGGAACGCCGCTCCGCAACCCGACGGCCACACCGAGGACGAGCCGTTCCTGCCGAGCCCGCAGCTGCCGGCCGGCGGCGGGGCGATCCGCGGGATGGGGGAGAAGTTCTCGGTCGCCCCCTCGCGCGGAACCGCGGCGCTCTCGGTGCCGCTGGCGCTCAGCCGCGGCCGCTCCGGCGTCGGCCCGCCGCTCGCCCTCGGCTACGACTCGGGCGCCGGCAACTCCGCCTTCGGACTCGGGTTCGACGTGGCCGTGCCGCGCATCTCGCGCAAGACCGCGAAGGGCGTCCCGCGTTACCCGGACTGCGCCGGGGCCCCCGGCACTGACGAGCGGGACGTCTACCTGCTCTCCGGCGCCGAAGACCTCGTCCCCGCGCTCGTCGCCCAGTCGGACGGCAGTTTTCTGCCGGACACCGCGAACGAGACCATCGACGGCGTCGCCTACCGGATCGAACGCTACCGGCCGCGGGTGGAGGGCGGGTTCGACCGGATCGAACGCTGCGTCTCGACCGTGACCGGAGACGCCTTCTGGCGCACGGTCTCCCGCAGCAACGTCACCAGCCAATTCGGCCGCAGCGCGGTGGCTCGCGTCTGCGATCCAGCCGACCCGACCCGCGTGTTCGAGTGGCTGCTCGAGCAGACCGCCGATGATCGCGGGAACGTGACGGCGTACACGTACAAGGCGGAAGACTTCGAAGGCGTCGAGTCCAGTCTGTTGAGCGAGAGGCACCGGCTAGGCGGGCCGGCGCCGGCGCAGCGCTACCTCAAGCAGGTCAGCTACGGCAACCGCACGCCTGGTGTGGCGACACCCGCCTGCTTCCTGGTCGTGTTCGACTATGGCGAGCACGACCAGGCCCCGGACGAGGTGCGACCGTGGCCGGTCCGTCAGGATCCGTTCTCCAGCTACCGGTCGGGCTTCGAGGTCCGCACCTGGCGGCTTTGCGGTCGTATTCTGATATTCCACACCTTCGACGAGCTCGGCGACGGTCCGACGCCTCGCCTGGTGCAGTCCACCGACCTGGGTTACCAGCCAGATCCTGCTGCCACGCAGCTGGTCTCGGTGACGCACACCTCTTACCTCTGGGACGGCGCCGCGTACCAGACCCAGAGCATGCCTCCGCTCGAGTTCGAGTACACCGAATCCGGCCCCGACAGTGTCGCGCGCGAAGTCGATCTGCCGCCTGCGCCCGACCCGGAGACGGCCGGGCCGTACTGGATCGATCTGGACGGCGAGGGCATAGCCGGCGCGCTCACCCGCACCGGCGGGGGCTGGTGGTACCAGCGCAATCTCGGCGGAGGCACCCTCGACGCTCCGGAAGCCGTGCCCCTCACCGCGACGTTGGGCCTCGCCGGTGACCGGATACGGCTGGCCGACCTCGCCGGCGACGGCCGCCTCAGCGTCATCGTGACCGATCCGGGCCGCGCCGGAAGCACCGAGCGCGGCATCGAAGGCGACTGGAGTCCGTTCCGCCCCTTCCAGACCCGGCCCGCCCTCGACTTCGACGACCCGGGCATGCGGCAGACCGATCTCGCGGGCGCCGGCCTCTCCGATGTGCTGATCGGGGAGGGTTCGGGCCTTCGCTGGAGTCGTTGCCTTGGCCGTGACGGATACGGGCCGGTGCTTGACGTGGTCTTCGACGGCGTCACCGGCGACGGGACGGAGGCGCGGGAACAGGCCGGGCCGCCGCTCGGCTACGTCGATCCGACCGGCTCCACCTCGCTTGCAAACGTCTCCGGAGACGGCCTCGCGGACGTCGTCCGCGTGCGCAACGGAGAGGTCTGCTACTGGCCCAACCTCGGCCACGGCCGTTTCGGCGGCAAGGTCACCATGGACGCCGCTCCGATCTTCGACAGCCTCGACCACTTCGACCCACGCCGCGTGCGCTGGGCTGATATCGACGGCTCGGGCACCGCGGACCTGCTCTACCTCGGCCCGGACGGCGTGCGCTACTGGATCAACCGCGCCGGCAACGGTTTCGGTCCCGAGCAGCGCATCGACCTACTGCCCTCGGTCGACAACCTCGCCACGCTCGCCGTCATCGACCTCCTCGGCACCGGCACGCCCTGCCTCGTCTGGTCCTCGCCGCTGCCCGGCTCGCCGGTCCGCTACGTCGACCTTGCCCGTGGCAGCGCACCCGAAATCAATCCGGCGGACCCACGCCTCGCCGGCTGGAAGCCGCGACTGCTGCGCGTCTCGCGCACCAACACCGGCGCCGAGACAGTGATCGAGTACGCCTCGTCCACCCGCTTCTACCTGGCCGACCGCGTTGCCGGGACCCCGTGGGTCACGCGGCTGCCCTTTCCGGTCCACGTCGTGGCCGCCACGACGCTGACCGAAAACGTCTCCGGACTGAAGGTCGGCAGCAGCTACACCTACCGGCACGGCCACTACGACGGCGTGGAGCGCGAGTATCGCGGCTTCGGCATGGTCGAACGTACTGACGTGGAGGCATACACGGGCCCTGAAGCCCCGAGCCCGAACGATCTGCCACCCGCCCGCGCACGTACCTGGTACTACGTCGGTTCAGACGCGGACGTGCTGACGGACTGCTTCAGCGGCGACTCGCAAGCCGTCCCGCTCGACGGGCTCGACCTCGACCCCTGTTCAGCCCGCGAGTACCGGGAGGCGCTGCGCGCCGCGGCCGGCCAGCCACTGCGCACCGAGATCTACGCCGACGATGCGACGTCGTCGGCCGCGATGCCGTATTCGGTCGCGGAGCACCGCTACCACGTCACCCGCCTCCAGCCGGCCCGGCCTGGCGAACACGCCGTTTACCACGTCTACGAGCTCGAATCAGTCAGCTACCAGTACGAACGCAACCCAGCCGACCCGCGCATCGCCCACCAAGCGACGCTCGAGGTCGACGAGTACGGCAACGCTCTCTCCCAAGTCGCCGTCAACTACCCGCGACGCACGCCCGCGATACCCGAGCAGTCCACGACGCATGTGGTGTGGTCGGTCAAAGCCGTCGCCAATACCGACACGCTGCAGACGCGGCTGCTCGGCACGGCCGTCGAGACGCGCGCCTTCGAGGTCACCGGCTTGTCCGCGCCCGATCCGGCGAGCGGGCGCTACTCCGTGGCAGACCTCACCGCGCACCTTGCCGCCGCAGTAGACGTCCCCTTCGAAAACGTCTATACGGCCAACCACCCGAGCACCTCGCCCACCCGCCGACTCCTTGCCGACGTCCGGATGCGCTACTGGGCCGACGACCTGTCCGCTCCGCTGCCCCTCGGCCAACAGGGGCTCAGGGCCCTGCCGTGGCAGTCATATAGGCGCGCGCTGACGCCCGGTCTGCTCACCGCCGCGTACGGCTCCGGCTTCGACGCGAGCGTGCTCACCGCTTCCGGCGGTTACCTCGCCGAGGACGGCGACTGGTGGATCCCGACTGGCGTGCACGGATACGACGCGGCGCACTTCTACCTGCCGACCATGCAGACCTCGGCGTTCGGGAACGTCTCCGGCGTGGTCTACGACGCGTACGACCTGCTCCCCGTGACCGCCACGGCATCGCAGACCGCGCCGTTCGACCTCCTCACCACGAAGCTGACCAACGACTACCGCGTCCTCGCGCCTTCCGTCACCACCGACGCGAACGGAAACCGGCGCCGCGTCGCCTTCGACGTGCTCGGACTCGTCACGCAGGCCTGGGTGGCGGGCAAGGAGGGTTCGAGCGACGGGGATCCCGACGCGCTGCCTGGAGCCCTGTTCAGTTACGACCCGGACGCGTGGCGCGCCTCCGGCATTCCGCTCTGGGCGCTCGGTGAGACACGCGAGCGGCACGGAGACGCTTCGAGCCCGTGGCAGCGGATGAAGGCGCACACCGACGGGCTCGGCCGGCTGGCGATGGCGAAGAATCAGGCCGCGCCCGGCCTGGCCTGGACGCTCGACAGCCATGGCAACGCCGTCCAGGTCGACACGAGCCCGAATCCCCGCTGGGTCGGCACCGGGCGGATCGTGCGGAACAACAAGGGCCTGCCGGTAGAGAAGTACGAGGAATACTTCAGCGCCACCTCGGACTACGAGAGTGCTGACGCGCTGGTCAAGCAGGGTGTGACGGCGGTGGTGGGCTACGATCCGCTGGGTCGCGCTATTCGTATCGACAAGCCTGACGGCACCTTGACCCGCGTCGAGTTCGATCCCTGGCAGCGGCTCGAGTACGACGCCGGAGACACCGTGCTCGAGAGCCGCTGGTACACGGTGAACAGCGGGGCCGGAGCCACCGCAGCCCAGCAACGCGCCGCGTCGCTCGCCGCCGCCTACGCGAACACCCCGGCCACGGTCCTGCTCGACACCCTCGGCCGTCCGGTGCGCGCTCGCGCGGACAACGGCCCGGACGGCGTCTACGAGATCACCGTCGAGCTCGACCCGATGGGCGCCACGCTCAAGACCACTGACGCGCGGGGTCTCGCCGCCGCAACGCAGATCGTGGACATGACCGGCAGGGTCCTGGCCGTGAACTCCGCCGACGCCGGGCCAAGCACCGCCGTGCCGGATGCCGCCGGCCTGCCGCTCAGCCACACCGATGGCGTCGGGAACGTCGTCACCTATGCCTACGACC
Organism: Actinospica robiniae DSM 44927; assembly: GCF_000504285.1. Lineage (NCBI taxonomy): Bacteria > Bacillati > Actinomycetota > Actinomycetes > Catenulisporales > Actinospicaceae > Actinospica > Actinospica robiniae. Next base: position 9,331,019 of record NZ_KI632511.1, read on the forward strand.
AGCTGCGGCGGTCCACCGAAACCTGGGTCACGGCGCCGGGGGAGACCAAGGCACGGCTGACCGACCTCGCCGTATACGGAGAACAGCACCCGAATGCGGTCGCGCTCAACCTGCTCGGGCTCGTGCATCGCCGTTATGACCAGGCCGGGCTGAGCATCGCGGAGTCGGCTGACTTCAAGGGCAATCTGCTGACCACCTCGCGCCGCCTCGTCCCGCTGGCGAGCGCTGCCACCGGCACCGCGCCTGATTGGAGCGCGTTGCACGGCCAGCCCCTGTCCGCGCTCGACGGCCTGACCGCGGCGCTCCTCGACACCGAGACCTTCACGACCTCCGTGTCCTTCGACGCGCTCAACCGTCCCATCGTCAGCACTCTGCCCGACGGCACCAGGATCCAGCCCTCGTACGACGCCGGCGGGCTGTTCAACGCCGTAGGGGCGTATCTGGGCAGCGCGACCTCCGTCACCTCGTTCGTGGATTCGATCGACCACGACGCCAAGGGCCAGCGGTTGCGCATCGCCCATGCGAACGGGGCCACGACGGCTCTCACCTACGATCCGGAGAGCTTCCGGCTCACCGGCTTGGAGACGACCGTCGCCGGGGGCTCGCCCTCGCTCCTGCAGAGCGCGGGCTACACGTATGACTCGGTCGGCAACATCGTCGAGCTCGACGACTCTGCAGCGCAGACCGCGTACTTCGCCGGGGCCGTCGCGGCGCCCGGGGCCAAGTACACCTACGATCCCGTGTACCGGCTGAGGTCGTCCTCCGGCCGCGAGCACGCCAGCCTCGGGGTGCAGCCCGACGACAAAGAGCCGCAGTACGCGCCGCTGCCGCACCCCAACGACGCGCAGGCCATCCGCCCGTACACCGAGACCTACACGTACGACGCAGCGGGCAACATCCTCTCGCTCGCCCACGCGGCCGGTACGAGCGGCACGTGGACCAGGCGCTACACCTATGACACGGCGTCGGACCGCCTCTTGAGCCACACCCGCCCGAGCGACCCGCCGATGAGCCCGGGAACCGCGGCCTTTGTCCACGACGCCAACGGCCGCATGACCACGATGCCGCACCTGCCCGGCGCGCTCGGCTGGGACCACGCCGACCGCTTCGTCACCGCGGACCTCGGGGGAGGCGGCACCGCGGCCTACGTCTACGACGCCGTGGACGCGCGGGTCAGGCGGATCGTCGGCCACTCCGGCGGCTTGGTCGAGGAGCGGATCTACCTCGGCGCGTTCGAGCTCTACCGCCGATACCAGGGCACGAAGCTGATTTATGAACGCCGGACCGTCCATATCACCGATGCGGTGAACCGCATCGCGCTCATCGAGACGGTCACGGTCGACACCGGCGACCCGGGGTTCGACGCCGCGCCCGCGATCCGCTACCAGCTCGGCGACCACCTCGGCTCCTGCGTGCTCGAACTCGACGAGCACGGCGCGCCGATCTCCTACGAGGAGTACCACCCGTACGGCACCACCGCGATCTGGATGGCGCGCGGCGCCGCGAGCGTGAGCACGAAACGCTATCGGTACACCGGCAAGGAGAAGGACGACGAGACCGGGCTCTACTACTACGGCTCTCGCTACTACGCCTGCTGGCTCGGCCGCTGGACCTGCCCGGATCCCGGCGGCCCCCAGGACGGCGTCAACCTATTCATGTACGTGCGAGGCAATCCCATCCGGCTGGTGGATCCCAACGGCCAGGACGGCAAGGAGAAGAACGCCGAGCAGATCGCCGCGGACCAGATCCGCGCCGCCGTGCACATGGATCCGACTGAGTACGTACTCTCGCTCGGCAAGCCCTACTCCATGGTCTACACGCGCGACCTGCTCATCGAGCAGGGCAAGCTGCACAAGGACGGCAGCCCCACCGACCCGGCCCCGCCGCCGCCCCCGCCGCCGGACACCCACCCCCGCGACCCGCATCCGCAGCCGCGGATGGAGATCCGCGCGTCCACGCACGACGAGATCGTGCAGGCCGACGCCGCGCAACGGGCCGAGTACGAGCAATACCGGCGCGAGCACTACCCGACCGCCTTCGAGCGGCACCAGGACGAGATGGCGAACCTGTCGAAGGCCGTGGACCCGAGCAACATGGGCGTGATCAAGGCGCCGGTCGCGCTGGTCTACATGGCCGCGGGCGACGACGTGAAGACCGCGCAGCAGAAGGCCGCCGTTGTCGATCAGGGCATGAACATGGCCGCGCTGGTGGCCGCGACGAGGGCGAACTCGGTGACCGAGACGAAGTGGGGCGCCGACGTGCCCGATCAGGCCGACCCGCACGGCTCGCCGGTGATCGCCCTCGACGAACGGGCCGCGTACCTGGAGCAGCGGGCGGCCAGCCGCAAGGCCGGGCAGCCGAAGGTGACCAGCAACCGCAAGTTCGACGTCATGTCGACTCTCACCCGGACGCAGCCGGTCACCGACGCGCGCGGCGTGGCGGCCGCGCAGGCGGCAGCCGCCGAGTACCGCCAAACGGGGAGCGCGAGCCTGGCCGGCACCGAGGCGCACGACCAGATGGGGTACGCCGGTTCGCAGCAGGGCGTGGACGAGATCACCGGCCCGACCCTGATGGAGTTCAAGGCCCACTTCGGCACGTCGGTGAGCCTCGGCACCTTCCAGCTCTCGATGCGCGGGGCGGACCGGCAGACGCTCGAGGCCCAGGTGCACCTGCAGGAGGCCGCGATCAAGGCGGGCCGGCCGCAGCTGGTGAAGATCAGGATCCAACGCCACATGTTCATCGATCCGCGCACCAACCAGGCCGTGCAGGTCAGCAAGTGACGCGGGGGCAACACACACGGATCAAGGATTCATAGATCGAGGGGGAGACGAGGATGCCGTCTGTCATCCGGGGAGTGGTGCGGGACCGCGGCGGCCGGCCGGTCGGCGGTCAGCGCGTAGCCGTGCTCGGCTGGGACGCCGAGAGCGCGGTGTCCACGCCGCTCGCGCAGGGTTTCGCCGACCCGCAGGGCGTGTACGAGCTCGAGTTCGAGATGCCCGCGGACGAGGTCTTCGTCGTCGGGTGCGCGGTCGGGGCCGAAGGGCAGGTACTCGCCTTCTCCGCCGCGCTGAGCGAGCTGCCCGAGGACGGGTCGGCGGACATCGTCGTGGAGCGGCGCGAGCGCCCCGGTGAATCCGACGAGCCCGAAGCCTCCGAGCCCGAACCCTCCGAGCAGGAGGCGGAACCGTTCTCAGAGGTCGAGGAGACGGGCTCCTGGAACGAGTCGCTCGCCGCGAGCCTCATCGGCGCTCCGCCGCTGCCCGACCCCGACGACGACTACTCCGTCTCCGGCGCCCTGACGTGGCCCGACGGACAGCCGGCCGCACACGTCGCGATCCGCGCGTACGACACCGATCTGCGCGGCGGCCAGCCGCTCGGCCCGCACGCTCCGCAGTTCGCGTCCGAGACCCGCACCGACGTGCGTGGCGACTACCGGATCGTCTACACCCGTCATCAGTTCGCCCGAGCCGACCTCGGCACCGCCGACATCGTCGTGCGCGCGCTCGACGGCGACTCAAAGCCTTGCGTCTCCTCGCCGGTGCACTTCAACGCACCACGCCACTTGGTCGTCGACCTCGTACTCCCAGCGGCCGTGGCCGGCCTTCCGGCGGAGTACGAGCGCGTCGTGGACCGGGTCGGGCGGCTCCTCGACCAGCCGCCACCGGCCGGGTTGGCCCAGTTGAGTGCGGAGAACACGGCGTTCCTGGTGGGGGAGACGACGTACGCCGCAGACGTCATCGGCGCGCTGATCACCGCGATCGGCCTTGCCGCCACTCCGGCCGCGGCGGCCGACAAGCCCGCGCAACTCACTGCGGCGTATTACAGCCTCATCCGCGTCGGCGACCCCGGCACGTTCGAAGGGCTTTCCGCGCTGAGCGCCGCGCAACTCGCCGCGGATCTGCGCAAAGCCGTCGCCGAAGGGATCGCGCCGGTCGCACTGCGCGACGCCGCCGACGCTTGTGCCCGTGCCATCGCAGCCCTGGCGGCGGATGCGCGTGGTCGGCAATTGTCGCAGGGCGCCGAGCTGTCGCAGCCCGCTGTCCGCTATCAGCAGACTTCCGCCGCGTCCAACGCGCTCGTGGACACCCGCTTGGATGCCGCGCTGAGAGCCGCCGTGCTCCGAGTGATCGGTCCGGCGAGTCCGGCGCTGGCGACCGCGTTCAACGGCCCGCTCAACGAGCTCGGCTGGCGGGCATCCGCGTCGGCCAGCGTCAACGACCTCGCCGCAACCGTCCTCACCCAGGCGCGCACCACCGACCCTGCGACTATCGCCGAAGTCGTGACCATCGGGAAGCGCGTCGCGTCCCAGCCTCCGGCGAGCGTCAGCCAGGTCTTGCATCTGAACGACACCGTCCGGGACAACCCCGTGCTGCGTGCCGACGTTCTCGCCGCGACCACCGCCGGCCTGGCCGATCTTGCGGCGCTGCCCGCGGGCGCCTCCTCCGCCCTCACGGCCGCGGCCGCAGGGCTCGCCGATGCTCCGGACGTGACCCTGGCGTCGCTCGTCGCCGACCGCAGCCTGACCGCGGACCAGGCACAGAGCTTCAAGGCCCTGCTGAGCCTGAGCGACCTCACCGACGCCAACATCCCGCTTCTCAAAGCCCTTCAGCAGCAGGGCTCGGCCACCCCGCTCGTGCTCGCGGGCTGGTCCACCGATCAGTGGACCCGGCTGCTGGCCGCGAACTCCATCGCGACCCCGCCCGGCTCGACCGCGGAACAGTATGCGGCCACCGTCCAGCTCAGCCTCGAACTCGCCTACCCCACCCAGGCCCTTGCCGCGCGCCTGGCCTCGGGCGGCGACGACGTGGCCACCTTCTTCGCGAACAACCCCGCCGTCGATCTACGCACCGTCAGCCTGGTGACCGGGGACGTTTCCGGCCTGAATTGGCAGGGCATCTCGGACAGCGGCCACCCTCGCGTGCTGACTCAACTCGGCTCGTACCAGCGACTGCTCGCGCTCGCCGACACGACCGACACTCGCGTCACGCTCGCGCGCAACGGCTTCGACTCGGCGCAGGCCGTCACGGCCCTGACGCCAGAGGCCTTCGCCCGAGCCAGCGGCCTCGACGCCGGGACGGCCCAGTTCACCTACGCGCGGGCGCAGAATCTCGCGCTGCAGGTCGCCCACCTCTACGGAACGGCGAACGACCTGCTCACCGGGCCCTACATGAAGATCCCTGTCAACAACAACGCCGGTCCGGAGCTCCTCGACGACCTACTCAAGATCGACGGACTAGCGCAGCTCTTCGGCTCGCAGGATTACTGCGACTGTGGCGACTGCCAGTCCGTGCTCAGCCCGGCCGCATACTTCGTCGACCTGATGCACTTCACCGACCAGCACGTGTCCGAGCCCGTGTTCGTGACACCGGGCTTGACCAACCACCCGCTCTACCTCAAGAACCGTCGCGGCGATCTCTGGACCCTGCCGCTCACCTGCGACAACACCAATACGCTCATTCCCTACCTGCAGATCGTCGACGAGGTGCTCGAAGCCGCGTTGACGAAGCTGCTCGGTTCTGATCCCTACCAGGTGCTGAGCGATCCGACGAACAAGGCCACCTGCCAGGTGCCGTTCACCCTGCCGTTCGCGGAACTCGGCCTCTACCTCGGCTACTTCGGGATGACGCCGGCCCAGGTCTACCAGGCGCTTCAGTCCCCGACCGTCACCGTGCACCGGGCCGCCGCAGGCCTCTCGCCCGACGATGCCACCGTCGTCGAGACCAACGACCCCACCGGCGTCGTCACCCGCCTCGGCCTCGCCTCCGCCGCTGATCTCGCCAATCTCCCGGTCCAGAGCTTCCTGCGCCGCACCGGCATCAGCCGCGACCAGCTGACCTCGCTGATCGCGCTACGTTGCGATTCCGGCCTCGCCAACGTCACCGTGGTCAAGCAGCCGGTGAGCGGCGAGATCCAGAACTTCCCCGAACTGCTGCAGAACCTGACCGCTGCCCGCGCCGACACTGCGTTCCGCTTCCTGCGCCTTTACGCGCCACTCGCCGCAGCGCCGTTCAGCTGGGCCGTGACAGATCTCGATCTCGTGCTGCTGACAGCCCAAACGGCCGGTCTGCTCAGCGGCCAGGCCGCGCTCGACGCCGCCACGGTCGACCTCGTCGGCCGCCTCGTCGCGGTGCAGCAGAGCGCGGCGAAGGCGAGCGCGTCGGGCACCGGCACGAGCCTGGGCGTCAGTCAGCTGTGCGCGCTGATCGGCGACATGCCCGTCTCCGCGGCGTTTCCGCTCCAGCCCGCCCATGCCGCCGACCGGCTGCTGTACGAGCAGGTCTTCGGCCTCGCCGACATCTTCGGCATTAAGGACAGCAGCACCGGCGAGCTCAACCAGACGGCCGATTACTATCACTATTCACTCGACACCACGCTCGGCAGCGGCACCCCGGTGATCGATCCGAAGACCCCCCTCCTGCTCGCCGGGCTCGGGATCAGCGAGACCGATCTGCTGCTGCTGTTCGACCTCGTCAAAGCCGATCTGCCGTTCACCGCCAACGGCCACTGCACGCTCGACCGGGGCAAGCTCTCCCTGCTCTACCGCCAGGTTCTGGTCGGCCGGATGCTCGGCCTCGGCGTGGCCGATCTGATCGCCGCGCTCGGGCTCGTCCAAGGCGCGGCCGCGGTGCCGGTCAGCACGCTGGACCAGGTCGAGGCGATGCAGGCCTTCGGCTCCTGGCTCGGGGCCGCGACGGCCTTCACCGTCGGACAGCTCCAGCTGATCATCTCAGGGGTCGAAAGCCCGACGGTCAAATTCGCGACCACGCCGCAGACCGTCGCCGCACTCGTCCAGCGTGTCCAAGCAGCCGCCCCGCCGACCGGCCCGGCGCCGGACCCCGTCGTCACCCTGAAGACCGAGCTGTGCGGTGCCTTCACGGTCGGCGCCGGTCGGCTGGCCGACGTGCTCACGTGGACCGACGAGGACGTCGCCATCATTACGGTTCCGATCCAGGACGCGCTGGCCGCGACGTTCACGAACGGGATCCCGGACAACCCGGCGCTGCTCCAGCCGCTCACCGACCTCGTCCGCCGCCTTGAGCGCGACGTCCTGCTCTTCGCGCAGCTCCAGCTGCCCGACGCAGAGGTCGACTACCTCACCGCGAACGCCGCGCAACTCGGCATCACCGACCGCAGCGCGCTGAAACTTGCCGACGTGCAGGCGGTCGCGGCTTACACCGGCTACGTCGGGCGCGTCCTGTCCCCGTCCGCATCCGCTTCCTCGCTCGCCACGGCCACCGCGACCGGATCCGGCGCGGACGCCTCGGCCCTCAGTCAAGCCGTGCTCACCTCGTACGCCGGCGCCGGCAGCTTCAGCACCGACGACCGAGCCCGGCTGGCTGACCTCCTGGCCGTCGACCAGAGCCTGATCGCCTCGGTGCTCACCGCCGCGACGCTTCCGAGCGTCGCCATCGCGGCCCTGGAGCGCGTCGACCAACTGGCCACGCTCTGCAAGACCCTCGGCGTCAACGCCTACTCGCTCTTCAAGCTCGGCGTCGATACGGACTACGCCGCCCTCGCCGCGGCCGCGCAGGTGGCCTACGGAGCCATCGGCGCTCAGTACACGGATGAATCCGCCCGCGACACCGCGCTCGAGCCGTACCAGGACCGCCTCAACTCGCTTAAGCGCGATGCACTCTGCGGCTACCTCATCGACGGCCGGCCGGAGCTGCACTTCACCGGTCACGACGATTTGTACGACTACTTCCTCCTCGATGTGGACACGAGTGGGTGCACCCGCACCTCGCGCGTGGTCGCGGCGATCTCCAGCGTGCAGCTCTACATCCAGCGCTGCGTCACCGGCCTCGAGCAGTCCGACCCCGCCATCACCAGCATCACCGCCATCCGAGTGGATCCGAGCGCCATCCCCGCCGTCGAATGGTCCTGGCGGCAGAACTTCCGCGTCTGGCAGGCCAACCGGGAGGTCTTCCTCTACCCCGAGTCCTACATGGACCCGGGTCTGCGCGACGACAAGACCCCCGCTTTCGAAGACCTCGAGAACGCGCTGATGCAGCAGCAGATCACCGACGCCACCGCCGGCGACGCCTACTCCGGCTACCTCACCGACCTGGCCGACCTCGCCCACCTGCGGATCTGCGGCAGCTTCCACGACGCGCCGAGCAACACGTACTACTTCTTCGGCCGCACCCAGCAGGATCCGCCCAGCTTCTACTACCGCAGCTGGGACACCACCACCTGGACCGCCTGGGTCAGCGTCGACCTGCCGATCGACGGCCCGTACGTCGCCGCGGCCATGCATCTGGGCCGGCTGATGGTCTTCTGGGCCGACGGTACCGTCAAGGACCACACCACGATCTCGGGCGGCTCGTCCTCCACGGACTACTACCAGGTGCAGGTCAAGCTCGTGTACTCGCTGCTCGAACCCGACGGCACCTGGCGCGAGCCGCAGAAGCTCGACTGGCTCTATCCGTCGCCCGAAGAGACGATCTCAGCGGTCGACGAAGTGTTCGAAGGCTACTACTCCTCACCCGAGGAGAACATCGCCGCGATGGAGCTGTCGAAGACGTACGAGAAGTCATACCCCTGGCTCGTCGGCAAGGGCGTCGTCCTGCGCTACTACAACGCGACGCTCAGCCCTTACTACTTCGACCGCGGCCTCGATCTGTTCCACAACCGGCTCGTCACCGGCAGCGGCATACCGGATCTCGGCCAGGGCACCGCGCTCGGCATCTACTTCACCGGATCCACGGCGTACCTCGGCATCGAGACCCGCGACTACGGCACCGAAGCCGATTTCGACCTCGCTCGCGAGCAGGCCACGATCATCGCCACGCCGCACACGATCGTCACCACCGGCTATCCGTACGAGAACCGCGAGGCCACCGACCCCGGACGCCGCTACTTCATGCACGCCGTGCACCGCGGCTTCCCCGAGTCCGTCGTGCAGATCGGGGACCAGCAGTTCCTCGTGCACGAGGCCGGCTACCGGCTGCTGAACCCGGGCCGGCTGCATGACACGGCCGCGCTCAACATCCACGACGCGGCCATCGCCCGCGACGACGCCGAGGTCCAGGCGCACAGCATGTTCCTGGGACCCAGCCTGGATATGCACGCCATCCGCGTGCCCGATCCGATCCTGTTCACCCCGATCCGGGCACCGCGCGGCCTCGTCCGCCTGTCCACCTCGGTCGCCGACTACCTCGGCGAGACGAACGCCGAATCCGGCCTCGACCAGCTGCTCGACCTGGCCACCCAGACCAACGCGGTCGAGCAGCCGCTGCCGTTCAAGATCACGGCTCCGGCCCAGCTCAGTGGCCCGGCCGACGACCCGCACCACATCGATCTGCACGGAGCCTTCGGCGCCTACTTCAAAGAGCTCTACCTGCACATCCCCTGGTTGATCGCGCAGCAGCTCAACACCGCCGGGCAGTACGCGGACGCGCTGAAGTGGTTCCGCCACGTCTTCGACCCCACGGCCGCGGCCTCCGCGAGCGATGCCACCCCCGCCGACCGCAACTGGCGCTACGTCGGCTTCCGAGGCCTGACCGTGCCCACGCTGCAGCAGCAGCTGACCGACCCGGCCGCGCTCGCCGCGTACCGCGACGACCCGTTCAACCCGTTCGCGATCGGGCGGCTGCGGCCCAGCGCGTTCCAGAAGGCCATCGTCATGCAGTTCATCGGCAACCTGCTGGACTGGGGCGACTCGCTCTTCGCCCAGGACACCACGGAGTCGATCAACGAGGCGACGATGCTCTACGTGCTCGCCGACGAGATCCTCGGCCCGCGTCCGGTCTCCCTCGGCGAGTGCGAGGTGCTGGACGAGAGCAAGCTCACCTACGCGGCCATCGCCCCGAGCCTCGGCAGCGCCTCGGACTTCCTGGTGACCCTGGAGAACTGGATCTATCAGTTCCAGTGGACGGCTTCACCCGAACTGCTGACCTACGCCAAGGCTTTGAACGTGGCGAAGCAGTGGGATGACATCCCCTCGCAGTGGGTCAACCAGGCCATCCCGATCTACCACGCGCCGCAGCTCGTCGCGCAGAGCACCCTCGTGTTCTGCGTCCCGCCGAACAGCAATCTCCTGGCGCTGTGGGACCGGGTCGACGACCGGCTCTACAAGATCCGCAACTGCATGAACATCAGCGGAGTGCGCCGACAGCTCGCGCTGTTCGCCCCGCCGATCAACCCGATGGACCTGGTGCGCGCGCAGGCCGCCGGCATGTCGATCGAGCAGGCCACGGCCGGCCTTGCCGCACCGGTCCCCGCGTACCGGTTCAGCTATCTGCTCGAACGCGCCCGCCAGGCCGCGCAGAGCGTGGCGACCTTCGCCTCGGCGCTGCTGTCCGCGCTCGAGCGCAAGGACGCCGAGGAGCTCACCCTGCTCGAGTCCCTGCACCAGCGCACGATCCTGCAGATGACGACGGACGTGCGAAACGCGCAGGTCCAGGAGGCGCAGTTCCTCGCCCAAGCCGCGCTCGGCGCCCAGGCGAACGCGCAGAACCGCGCCGACTACTACCAGGGCCTGATCCAGGGCGGCCTCAGCGGCTGGGAGCAGCTCGAAGAGGACAGCCGCAAAGCCGCCGCCGCCATCCGCGGCGTCGAGAGCGCCGTGCACCTGATGGCGGCCATCACCTACCTCGTGCCGCAGATCGGCAGCCCGTTCGCGATGAAGTACGGCGGCCAGGAGCTGGGGCACAGCGGCGTCGAGTTCGCCGAGTGGAGCTCGACCATGGCCTCGATCCTCGAGGTCGTGGCCTCTGCCGCGCAGATGGAAGCCTCCTTCGATCGGCGCTCGCAGGAGTGGCAGCAGCAGCTGACGCTCGCTCAGCAGGACGTCGCCAGCACCTCGCAGCAGGCCCAGGCCGCGCAGCAGAAGGCGGACTACGCCCAGCGCGAACTCGACATCCACCGCACCTCGATCGACCAGGCCTCGGACCTCGACGCCTTCTACAAGGGCAAGTTCACCGGGCTCGGCCTGTTCACCTACCTCGCCCGCACGCTCACCACCCTGCACCGCCAGGCGTACGACGCGGCGTACCAGCTCGCCCAGGCCGCACAGGTGGCTTACAAGTACGAGCTCGACGACGACACGCTCTTCGTCGCGCCGGACAACTGGAGCGGCGACAAGGCCGGGCTGCTCAGCGCCGAGCGGCTGCTCGTGCAGCTGCAGCAGATGGAGAACGCCTACCTCGCCGGCAACACGCGCCGCTACGAGATGACGCAGCACTTCGCACTCTCGATTGTCGACCCGGGCGCGCTCAATACCCTGCGAGAGACCGGTAGCTGCGCCTTCGACCTGCCCGAGCTGCTCTTCGACGTCGTCTACCCGGGCCACTATAAGCGCCTGGTGAAATCCGTGCGCGTCACCCTGCCCGGCGTGACCGGCCCGTACGTCAACGTCGGCGCGAAGCTCACGATGACCGCGAGCAAGGTCCGTGCCACGCCCTCGACCGGCCCGTCCGGCCTGGTGGCGGTGCCCAGCCAGCCCAAGATCGCCAGCGCCATCGCGACCAGCACCGGCGTGAGCGACGCGGGCGTGTTCGAGCTCTCCTTCCGGGACGAGCGCTACCTGCCGTTCGAGGGCGCCGGCGCCGTGAGCAGCTGGCAGCTCGACCTGCCCGCGAAGCTGCGGTCCTTCGACTACCGGACGATCTCGGACGTGGTCGTGCACCTGAGCTACACGGCCCTCGACGACGGCGCCTTCCGCGACACGGTCGAGAACGGCATCGTCAGCGAGCTGACCCAGTTCGCCGCCACGACCGGACTGAGCCGGCTGATCAGCCTGCGCCACGACTTCCCGGGTGTCTACAACCAGCTCACCGGCGGCACCGCGGCCGCGAACACGAGCTCGTCCTTCCCGTTCACCGATCGCCAGGTCCCGTACTTCCTCACCGGCCGGACGCTCGCCTTCACCTCCGCGCAGGCCCTGCTCGTCCCGCAGGCTGCCGGGCCGGTCGTGCCGGGTGCGCTCACCGTCTCGCTCAACGGCGCCACCGGCTCCGCCTGGACGGCCGTCGCCGGCACGCCCCTGATGTCCTCCACCCTGCCGGTGAGCGGCCCGCTGCTGGGCACCTGGACCTTCGCCACTCCGACCGGGCACCTGGATCCGACTCAAGTGGCCGACGTGCTGCTGCTTGTCGGCTACAAAGCGAGCTGATGCGGCGGCCGACCGGGTTAGGGTACGTGCATGAACCGCGTCCGGGTGATCGTCTCAGGCAAAGTGCAGGGCGTCTCCTACCGCGACACCTGCCGCCGGGAGGCGCTCGCGCAGCACGTCGGCGGCTGGGTGCGGAACCGGCCCGACGGCAGCGTCGAGGCCGTCTTCGAGGGCGCGCCGGAGGCCGTCGACGCGATGGTGGCGTGGGCGCGATTCGGGCCGCCGTCGGCGGCGGTGGACCGCATCGAGCTCTTCGAGGAGGCCCCGGCCGGCCTGGCCGGGTTCACGATTGAAGTCTGATCCCGCGCGACCCGGGCTCGGGCGTCAGCTCTGCGGCGGCTGCCGTCGCGAGCCGCTCTCGCCCTCGTCGCGATTGGCGCCGGTGATCTCGTCGAGCCGCCCGGCCAGGTGCTCGCGCTCCTTGTGCAGCTTCTTGGTCGCGCGGCGCAGCTGGTAGATCCGCCCGGCGCCCGGCACCACGACGAGCAGCACGCCGAGGATGGCCGCGAGCAGCAGGGCGACGCCGAGAGGCGCGCTGATGTTCGCGCCGTACAGGTGCACCGGAACGTGCTGGGAGTTCATCAGGATGAACACCAGCAGCAGGGTCAGGACCACCGCGCCCAGGATGAGCATGATCCAGAGCCCGCCCAGCCGGGAGTGCTTGGCCGGCCGCTCGCTGCCAGCGAGCTGCTGCTGCTGGTCCTTCGGATGCTTGCTCACGGTCCCGACTCCTTCGCTGCTCGACGGCGGCAGTGGTGGCTTGGTCCCTATTACCCCCATTTGCGTCCTACTCGCACCGTCGGGCCCGAAGATCACCGGTTCGCCGGTCGGGCCTGGGCCCGCATGGTCCGGTCCGGATCGGGGTATCGGCGACCCGTTCGGGCATACGCCCGTCCCTGGGCGGCTCTACGCGCCCGCGGTGATCGCCGGGAGTGGGAGCGAGCTCATGGAGAAGAAGTGGTGGACGCTGCTCGCGGTGTGCGTCGGCACGTTCATGCTGCTGCTGGACGTCACCATCGTGGTGGTCGCGCTGCCGGACATCCAGCGGGCCCTGAACGCGGGCTTCAGCGACGTCCAGTGGGTGGTCGACGCGTACGCGCTGGCCCTGGCCTCCTGCCTGCTGACCACCGGCGTGCTGGCCGACCGCTACGGCCGGCGCCGGCTGTTCGGGATCGGGCTGGTCATCTTCACCCTCGGCTCGCTGCTGTGCGGCCTCGCCCAGTCCTCGCTCATGCTCATCGTCTCCCGGGCCGGCCAGGGCGTCGGCGGCGCGATCATGTTCGCCACCTCGCTGGCGCTGCTCGGCCAGAGCTTCCGCGGCCGCGACCGCGGCGTCGCCTTCGGCGTGTGGGGCGCGATCACCGGCGTCGCCGTCTCGCTCGGCCCGATCCTCGGCGGGGTGATCACCACCGGGATCAGCTGGCGCGGGATCTTCCTGGTCAACGTGCCGGTCGGGGTGCTCGCCCTGGCCGCCACGCTGTGGAAGGTGGAGGAGTCGCGCGCGCCGCACCCGGGCCGGCTCGACCTGGTCGGCTTCGCACTGCTCACGCTCGGGCTGGTCGGCCTGGTCTACGGGCTGATCCGGGCGGGGGAGACCAGCTGGAGCGACACGGTGGCGATCACCGCGCTGGTCGTCGGCGGTGTGCTGCTGGTGGCCTTCATCTTCGCCGAGCGGGCGATAGCCGACCCGATGTTCGACCTGGGCCTGTTCCGCAAGCCGACCTTCGTCGGCGGCCTGTGCGCGGCCTTCGCGATGAACGGCTCGCTCTTCGCGATGTTCCTCTACCTCGTGCTTTACCTGCAGAACGTGCTGGGTTTCTCGGCCCTGGGCACCGGCACCCGGCTGCTGATCTCCAGCGCGTCGATGCTCGTAGCCGCGACCGTCGCCGGCCGCCTCAGCGAGCGCATCTCGGCCCGCTGGCTGATCGGGCCGGGCCTGCTCGCCGTGGGCGTCGGGCTGCTGCTCATGTCCGGGCTGAACAAGGACAGCAGCTGGACGCACCTGATCCCCGGGTTCATCGTCTCCGGCCTCGGTGCGGGCTTCGTGAATCCGCCGCTGGCCTCGACCGCGATCGGCGTGGTGGAGCCGGAGCGTGCGGGCATGGCCTCCGGCATCAACTCCACCTTCCGCCAGGTGGGCCTCGCCACCAGCATCGCCGCCCTCGGCTCGATCTTCACCAGTTCGCTGCGCAACGAGCTCACCAGCGCGCTCGCGAAGACCCCGCTGGCCCCGCACACGAACCAGATCATCGACGCCGTCCGCCAGGGCCAAGGCAGCGGCGCGAGTACCAGCTCCATCCCAGCCTCGCAGCAGCCGGTACTTCAAGCGGCCATCCGGTCGAGTTTCACCGGCGCGATGAACGACCTGCTCGTGGTTACCGCCGTGCTCGCACTGGCCGGCGGCGTGGTCTCGCTCCTGCTCATCCGGAACAAGGACTTCGCCGACCGTCAGCCGGCCGAGGCGCCGGCCGCCTGAGCCACCGCGCCGCCGGGCCGGCGGTTGCGGGCGAGCCGCTTGAGCACCGGCAGCGCGGCGAAGATCGTGCCGCCGACGGCGATCAGCCCGGCGCCGACCTCGACCGAGACGCGGCCGTTCCTGGACCAGTAGACGTCCTCGAGGTCCACCAGCAGGGCGAACTCGTCGATGATCAGGCCCAGCCCGATGCCGTAGCTCAGCGCCACGCTCGGGTGCCGCCGACGCTCGTCCTCCCCGTGCACGGCGATCGCGCCCACGCCGGTGAGCATGGCGATGCCCCACAGGTAGTGGTGCAGGTGGATCCCGCCCTTGCTCATGTCGTGGAACGGCCCGCGGCCCGCCCGGATGCTGTGGGTGATGCCCCGCGCCAGGCTGAAGGTCCCGGTGAAGCCCAGCCAGGACAGCAACGCCGAGCGCTCGGACGGGCCGAGCTCCTCGAGGTACGCCGTGTGCACCTCATCGGGCAGCTGATTGAGGTTGGTTTGCTGCATATACCCAATTTACTGCGAATTGCTGATCGGCCGGGTGCTCGTGGGGAGGGGTGTCTTGTCGGGTGGGGTGGTCGTCGTGGTGTGGGCGGCTGCTTCGCTTCGCCCGGTTTCATGTGTCCACCCGTTGCGTAGCGGGGCGGGCTGGAGTTTCAAGATCGAAAGGCGCCGCTGGCAGGCCCTTCCCTCGGAGAGAGTGCCGGGGTTTGTGGGGTGCTGGCGTTAACGGGGCGGGCTGCGGTTCGGCGTGGTCGGGTGCCGGGGGCGTGCTCTCTCCTCGGTCGGTCCCCGGAGGCAATCAGGAACCTGCCGGGAGCTCAAGCGGCGGTGGTTTGCGCTGATGCTCGATCTTGCATCGCGCCGCTTGACCTCCCGGCAGAACCCTGACTGGGCTTCGCCTGCCCGACCGAGGAGAGAGCCCACCCCCTGGGGGAGTGGTGCGAGCTGCGCTCAGGCCGAGTCCTGTCCCGTGGCCCGGTCGCGCTCGATCGGGAAGAATCCTGCATCGCCGTTCTAGGCCGCTGTCTTCTTCTCTACTCCTTCAACGACGGGGAGCGCGCCCGAGTGCCCGGAAATCTCCTGTATTTTTTCTTTTCCGGCAAAGGCCGGATTCGCTGTTTTTGTCGGTGGTGGCGTCTAGCATGGAAGAGTACGAGGGTCGGGTTTTGTGTCGGGAGGGTGGTGGACCGGGGTGGGGCCGAAGGCGGTGCAGGATTTCCCCTCGGCGTGCGACCGGGCCGCGCGATCCTGCGCATCAGGTGAGCACCGGGTGGATCGGATCAGGGTGATGCAGAATCCTTCCGCATCGAACGTGGCTGGCCTGCGGGATTCTGCAGCGAGGTCTGGGATCGGGGTCGACAGCATGAGGGTGATGCAGAATTCGACGCCAAGAGTGACCGGACCATCGAGGCTCATCGAGCTTGACCGTGCTTGAGGTGTAGGGCGTTCGGTGGCCCGTAGATCAGGGTCTTGCTGAAGTAGAGGCGCCCGTGGCGCTCTGTGATCATTCGAGTTGCTGAGACAAGAGTGATCGCGAGGGAGCCACGGGCTTGGTCAACGATACGACATTGCTGTTCGGACTCGACGGGGTGCAGGTCGTGCGCGTCATGCTCGATGACGACGAGAATCCGATACTGGCACTGGTGACCGCGTCTGAGCAGGCCAGATGCTGTCCCGGCTGCGGGATGCGTTCACAGCACGCGCATTCGTGGGTGCGCACCCGGCCACGGGATCTGCCGGTGGCAGGGCGCCGGACGGCGCTGACGTGGACCAAGCGGCGTTGGCGCTGCCGCAACGCCGCCTGTGAGCGGGCGACCTTCACCGAGTCGGTCCCGCAGATCCCGCCGCGTGCCCGGCTGACCGGTCGGCTTCGCGCCTCGATCGGAGCGGCGGTGGCCGACCGCGGGCGCACCGTGATCCAGGCCGCCCGCGACCACGAGGTGTCCTGGCCGATCGCGCAGACGGCGTTCGCCGCCCACACCCGCCTCGCGCTACCGGCCGAGACACCGCAGGTCGCACGCCTGGGCATCGACGAGATCCGGCGCGGCAAGGCGCGCTTCCGGCTCGTGCCCGGCGAAGGCGGCGACGAGAAGTGGGAGGTCGTGGCCGATAAATGGCACGTCGGGATGGTCGATCTCGGCGGCGGCGCCGGACTGCTCGGGCAGGTCGAGGGCCGCACCGCCGAGACGCTCTCGGCGTGGATCGAGGCGCAGAGCCCGCAATGGCGAGCCGGAGTCCAGGTCGTGGCGATCGACATGTGCACCGTGTTCAAGGCCGCGATCCGCACCAGCCTGCCGCACGCGGCGCTGGTGGTCGACCGCTTCCACGTCGCGCAACTGGCGAACACAGCGCTGACCGAGGTACGCCGCCGCGTCACCGTCCAGGCGCGCGGACGCCGAGGACGCAAGGGCAACCGGGAGTGGGAGCTGAGAAACAGGCTCACCCGCGCCGGCACACGGATGCACGCGAAGCACCTGGACCCGATGATCGACGACCTCCGGGCACTGCCCGCGAAGATCGGTATACCGATCCTCAAGGCATGGAACGTCAAGGAAGACCTGATGGACCTGCTCGCACTCCACGGCACACACCCGGACCGGGCACAGATCAGCGCTCTGCTGATCAGGTTCTACGAGAACGCCGCCGCCTGCGGCCTGCCGGAGATCACGCGGCTGGCCGGCACCGTCTCGACCTGGTGGCCGCAGATCCTCGCCGCGATCACCACCGGCGTGACGAACGCGGGCTCCGAGGGCACCAACCGCGTGATCAAAACCGACGCCCGCACCGCCTACGGCTACCGCAACCCCGCCAACCAGCGCCTACGCGCACGCGCCGCCACCACCCGCCGCGCCCGTGGACACCTCACCACCCACACCAGCGGACCCCACGCCCAACCCAGACGCCGCTCAAAAGCCTGACAGCACGGTCAAGCTCGATGAGCCACCATCGACCTTCTCACACGGATCGGGAATCGGGATGCAGGATTCAGCATCAAGGGCGACCGGAGCACCGACCCCATCGCGCGGATCGGGAATCGGGATGGCGGATCAAGGTGATGCAGCATTCGACATCAAGCGCGACCGGGCCACGGGGCGGGACTGGGCCCGAGCGCAGCTCGCACCACTCCCCAGGGGGTGGGCTCTCTCCTCGGTCGGGCAGGCGAAGCCCGATCAGGGTTCTGCCGGGAGGTCAAGCCTTGAGATTTAACCTCGGCGAGATCGTTTCTGGGGGAGTTTCGGTGTTCTGCTGACGCGCGGCACGGCCACCTGCGATTCTTCGTTTCTGTCGAAGGATACGAAGAAGGTAGGTGGCCGTGGGTCTCATGATGCCATGCCGTGAGGAGCCCGGCCAGTCCCGCGCGGCCGGGGGCGGGGGGTCGTTGAAGGTTCTGCGGGGGTTTCGGGCCGGGGTGCACGGCTGCTTCGCGCGGCGCGCGGATTCTTTGTTCGATCTCGTCGATGCGGTACTCGCGACGGACGGTCGGGTGCGCTCGCTCGCCGAGTTGTCGCTGCAGCGGCCGTTTCGTCGTGGTCACGGGGCCCTGTACGACGCCGTGGCCAGTGGCGAGATCGACGTGCCGGCATTGGCCGGATTGATCACCAGCGTGTGGGAACCCTTGGATGACGGACCATTGAAATTCGCGATCGATGTCTCTTCGTGGCATCGTCCGCACGCCGAGTGCGCACGCGAGCGCCACCACTGCCATCACTCGTGTGCGTGCGGCAACCGGCGCGGCACCGTGCCGGGATGGCCGTACTCGGTCGCGGTCGGGCTGGAGTGGGGCGCGCACTCGTGGTGCGCACCGCTCGACGCGCGCCGCCTCGCCGTGGCCGAGGACGCGACCGCGGTCACCGTCGCGCAGGTCGAAGCGGTGCTCGAGCGCTGCGCCGCCGCCGGGCTCTCGCACGGGCGCCCTGCCGCACTGTTCGTGTTCGACTCCGGCTACGACCTGACCCGGATCGCCTATCTGACCGCCGGCCGGGGCCTGGAGAGGCAGATTCTCGGACGGGTGCGCCGCGACCGGGTCTACTACGGCGACCCGGTGCCGCGCCCGCGCGGTGCCCCGGGACGCCCGCCCGTGCACGGCCGACGCTTCGCGATCGCCGACCCGGGCACCTGGCACGACCCGGACCTGCGCGTCGAGCGGGACTCGCCGCGCTGCGGGCGCACGATCGTGACCGCCTGGCACGGGCTGCACCAGAAGCTCGAGCGCCAGGGCGCCTGGCGCGAGCACGCGCAGCAACTGCCGCGCCTGCCCGGCACCCTGATCAGGGTCCAGACCCAGCGCCTGCCCGGCGGCCGCGCACCGCAGGACCTGTGGCTCTGGCACCACGCGAGGCCCGGGACCGGGTTCGACCTCGATCAGCTCTGGACGGCCTATCTGCGGAGATTCGATATCGAGCATACATTCAGGTTCTTCAAGCAGTCGCTCGGCTGGACCGCGCCGCAGGTGGGCACCCCGGAGCAGGCCGACCGCTGGACCTGGCTGACCATCACCGCATACACCCAGCTCAGGCTCGCCCGCCGGCTCGGCGCTCACCTGCGCCTGCCCTGGCAGCGCCCGACACCCCCAGACCGGATCCCGACACCCGGCCGGGTCCGCCGGGGTTTCCCCGTACTGGCACGGAAAATCGGCACCCCCGCCGCAAAGCCGAAACCCACCACCGCCGGCCCCGGCCGCCCGACGGGCACGACCCGGCCACCGCGCACACGCCACCCAGCCGGTAAGAAGACCGGCACAAGCCATGAACGAGCGACATCGAAAACACCCGACCATGATCACCAATGGTTAAATCTTAAGCAAGCGGCGCCATGCAAAATCCGCCACCAACCACAGCCACCGCCGCTTGAGCTCCCGGCAGGTTCCTGATTGCCTCCGGGGACCGACCGAGGAGAGAGCACACACCCGCAACCCCACCATCCCAAACAACAGCCCGCCCCACCAACCACACCACCCCACAAACCCCGGCATCTCTCTCCGAGGGAAGGGTCCCCGCCGGAGGCGAGATCTTGAAACTCCCGCCCGCCCCGCCCACGCAACGGGTGGGCGGGTGGTCAGACGAACCGGGCGACGCGAAGCGGCCGCCCCCGACCCGACAAGACACCCGGCCGTACGAGCACCCGGCCGAGCACCAACTCGCGCTAGGCCGACGGCGCCGAGGCCGCCCACGGTCCGACGTTCGCGACGACGGTCTCGCCCGACTCTGCGGCCCGATCCATCGCCAGCGAGAGATGGTGGTCCTGGCACGCGTCCGCCAGCGGATACGGCTCCGGGCCCTCGCCGCGCACCCAAGCGCCCGTCCTGACGAGGAGCGTCGAGATGGCGACCTCCTCGTCCATCAGGCGCAGGCCGAGGAACGGGTTGCGGTAGACGACCTCGCCCTCGAACGCGAAGTGCTCGGTGTCGTGGCCGTCGAGGTTGAGGTCGTGGCCGAGCTGCGAACGGGTGATCTCGGAGGTCAGCACCGTGCGCGGGCCGCCCCAGCGCACCACCTTGTCATCGGTGATCTCGCCGAGGCTGCCGCGGACGACGATGCGCCGCGCGCGCAGGCGGTTGTGCCACTGGTTGTCGGTGAAGTCGTACAGGCCGCTGGCGCCCTCGCCGAAGTCGAGTGTGGCCAGGGTCGTGGTCGCCGCCGTGGGCTCGGTGGCCTCGCTCCAGCCCTCGCGGGTGATCGGGTCGAGCAGAGGCGCGGTGAAGCGCTGCGCCGCGACCCGCACCGGCCGGTCGTAGCCGACGCAGAGCAGGCCCCTGATCATGGAGACGGCGTGGTAGCCGTGCGTGGAGGAGACCTGCACGCTGGTCGGCGTGCCGATCAGGCCGCGCCGGACGATCTCGTGGCGGGCCGCGTGAGCCGGCATCATCAGGTACTGCTCGGCGACCTGCACCAGGCGGCGCTCGCCGACCTGGCCCCAGAGCGCCTCCAGACCCGCGTCGTCCGGCGCCGGCGGCGTCTCGGCCAGCACCGGCACGCCCGCCTCCACCATCGCGCCGATGATCTCCGGAGTCACCGGCCACGGCACGGACGCGACCACGAACTCCGGCTTCTGACGGGCGATCAGCTCGGCCGGCGAGAGGTAGGTGGCCACCCGCCACCGCTCCGTGAGCTCCTCCGCCCGCTGCGGGCGGCGCACCGCCGCGCCCACCAGCGTCAGCCGATCCGGCATGAGTGCGGCCAACCGGGCGAAGAACTCTGCCCGCCAGCCGCTGCCGACGATACCGAAGGTCACAGGTCCGCTCATAGAGCGGATACTCTCACAGCGGCCGATTCTGCGACCCCGGCGCCGCTGCCCTAGAGTGACGTTCGCCCGCAACCGCGGGTGCCGAGTCCGAGCAGCGAGGAGTAGACCATGGCGAAGAGCGGCAACAAGCGGCGCGCCCGTCGGAAGAAGAAGGCCAACCACGGCAAGCGCCCCAACTCCTGATCAAGGACGCCCGGCAGGTGGGCCGAGGGCTCAGCCCTCGCGCAGCGACTCGGCGAAGAAGTCGAGCGAGCGGTCCACTTCCTTGAGGGATGCGCTGCGGTTCAAGTGGCCGTGGAGCATCCCTGCCGCGCGATAGGTGCGGACCCGCACATCGACCTCGGCGAGCTGCTTGGCCAGCAGATCGCCGGACGCCCGCAGGTCGTCGTACTCGGCCAGCAGGATCGCGGTCCGCGGCAGGCCGGCCAGCGGCGCCGCGCCGGGCATCGCGTCCGGCGGCAGATCGCTCAGCCGCCCGACGTAGTTGCGCACCATCTCCTCGATCGAATCCGTGGTGAAGCGCAGCATCGCCGGCAGTTCCCGCATCCCGGCCGCCGTCTCGTCGTCGAGCGCCGGGTTCGGGAAGTGGACGAAGGGATAGGCGAGCAGCAGGGCGTCCGGGACGCGTCCGCCCTCGTCCCGCAGGCGGACCGCGGTGGACAGGGCCAGTGCCGCGCCCGCGCTCGCGCCGCCCAGCGCGACCGGCCCGGACGGCAGCTGATCGGCGTTCTGCGGACCGACGAACCAGCGCCAGGCCGCGTGCACGTCGTCGATCGGCACGGGGTAGTGGACCCCGTCGCCCGCGAGCCGGTACCCGACGGACACGACCAACGCGTCGGCGCGCGCCGCGAGCTCGGCCGCGACCAGATGGGCCTCGGGCATGTCCAGATCGCCGGCGACGAACCCGCCTCCGTGCGCCCAGACCAGGCCGCGTACCGGCGTCGAGCGCGGACGGTACACCCGCACGTCGATCTCCCCGTGCGGCCCCGGGATCCTGCGGTCCTCGATGACGACGTCCGGCACGCGAGGCTCTTGCGGATCTTCGAAGAACTCGTTCAGCCGCGCCATCAGCGCCGGATCCTCCTGCGCACGCAGCCAATCGACGTCCTCGATGAGGTGGACTTTGGCGGCGAGGAAGGGATCAAGAGGCATGGGGCGACTTTACGCGTTCTTCTTCGGCGCCGCGTACCTCGTCTCGCCCTGCGTGCTGGGCGCGGAAAGACACGTCACAGACCGAGTTGACGTGCGAACTCGCCGGTGTCCCAGAACAGCAGTTCCTGCGCGATCCGGTCGTTCTCCCACCGCGCGAACGTGGCCATCGCCACGTCCACCGCGCGGCCGGTCGGCGGGACCTCGGACCCGTCCGCCTTCTTCAGCGGCTGGGAGAACGTCCCGCGCAGCCGGCCGACCACCGCGGTCCAGTCGCCGTGGGCGACCTTGAGCGAGTGCTCGGTGATCCGCAGGTCCGGCAGATAGGAGCGGAGCGAGGGCCAGTCCGGCGCGGAGACCGCGTCGAAGTCGACCTCGTCGAACAGCTCCAGGTTCAGCTCCTCGCGGCGCTGCCGGTCGCGGTAGGACTCGAGCTCGGCCTCGAGTTCGGCGACACGCTGCCGTAGGTACTCCACGGAGGTCATACGGGCACGCCTTTCGGCCGGGGGCGGCGGGTTCGGTCACACCGGATCGTGCCCCCGGCCCGCCGCCCGCGCACCCGGGTTCGCCCGAACGCCGCAACGGCCGGGTCCGCATGCGGCTGACCGGCCGTCAGTCCGGGGTGCTCAGTGCTCGGACAGCCGTGGCAGGACGTGGCGCATGTCGGCCGCGGTCCCGGAGCGCTCGGTGAGCAGAGCGGCGGAGCCGAGGACCTGCGGGTCGGGGGCGGTGGCGATCTCCGGGTCCTTCTCGGCGTAGGAGAAGAGCGTCAGCACGTGCCGCATGGCGGCGAGGCGGGCGCGCTTCTTGTCGTTGCTCTTGATCACCGTCCACGGTGCGTCGGCGGTGTCGGTGTAGAAGAACATCGCCTCCTTCGCGTCGGTGTACTGCTGCCAGCGCTCGAGCGAGGCGAGGTCCATCGGGCTCAGCTTCCACTGCCGGACCGGGTCCACCTGGCGGATCAGGAAGCGGGTGCGCTGCTCGGCCTGGGAGACGGAGAACCAGAACTTCACCAGCGTCATCCCGTCGCGCACGAGCATCCGCTCGAATTCGGGGGCCTGGCGCATGAACTCGAGGTACTCGCCCGCGTCGCAGAAGCCCATCACCCGTTCGACCCCGGCGCGGTTGTACCAGGACCGGTCGAAGAGCACGATCTCGCCGGCGGCCGGCAGGTGCTGGACGTAGCGCTGGAAGTACCACTGCGTGCGCTCGCGCTCGGTCGGCTTCTCCAGCGCGACCACGCGGGCGCCGCGCGGGTTGAGGTGCTCGGTGAACCGCTTGATCGTGCCGCCCTTGCCCGCGGCGTCCCGGCCCTCGAACAGCACGACGAGCCGGTGGCCGGTGTCCTTGATCCAGTTCTGCAGCTTGAGCAGCTCGATCTGCAGCAGCCGCTTGTCCCGCTCGTACGCGATGCGGGCCAGCCGCTCGTGGTACGGGTAGGCCTCGCGCCAGGTGTCGACCGCCGCGCCGTCGCGGTCGATCAGGATCGGATCGTCGTCATCGTCCTGTTC
Organism: Actinospica robiniae DSM 44927; assembly: GCF_000504285.1. Classification (NCBI taxonomy): domain Bacteria; kingdom Bacillati; phylum Actinomycetota; class Actinomycetes; order Catenulisporales; family Actinospicaceae; genus Actinospica; species Actinospica robiniae. The sequence goes on from NZ_KI632511.1 coordinate 9,354,500, forward strand.
GATCCGCAGGCCGGCCGTCGCCGTCACGTCGGCCAGCGGCCAGACCGAGTCCGGGTCCGCGGAGGTCGTCATGGTCGTGTCTTCGCTCACATGTGCAATATCCCGAACGATCACGCCGGTCGTTCGAACCGGCGGCGAACTGTGCGTAAACGTACGGTGGTGCACGGCGATCCGGCCCGGCCGCGTGCTGCGGCCGGGCCGGATCGCCGTGACGGACGGGGCTTCAGGAGCGGCGCTTCCAGAAGGAGGCGGCCCGCCGCGGCGGCTCCGGCGCCTCGGCGAGGCCGGCCAGCACGGTGACGGCGTGCTGCCAGCGCCGGTCGAGCTCACCCTGGCCGGCGACGTCGGAGAGCGGCTGCTCGAGCTCCTCGGCGAGCGTCCCCAGCGCCTCGATCTGCTCCGGCGGGATCGCCTGGCCGACGGCCTCGAGCACGATCCGGCGCAGCTCGGCGGCGATCTCGACCAGGTAGCCCACCCGCTCGGCGTACGGCGCGGAGACGTTCGTGCGCAGCCGCTCCAACAGGGTGCTGATGCGGGCCCGCACATCCACGCTCTGCGACTGCGCACCCACTACGGCCCGCTCCTCGCGCAGGAACTCGGGCACTTCGAAATCGAACTCGGGCTGGATCTGCGGCGCGGGCAGGCTGGGGGAGGGGGCGGGCAAGAACATCGGCGCCGAACCGGGAGCCGCGGGCGCGGGCGGGGTCGCGGGCGCGGAGCAGTAGTTCGCGCGCGCGGCCGGGCGCGGCAGCGACGGCCGTGCGCCGGGCCCCGCCGCCGCCCGAGCGCTGCGCTTCTTCTCCATCGGCGCGCCGAAGGAGGCGCCGCCCAAAGCGGACGGAAAGACCCCGTCGGTGTCGGCCAGCATGTCCCAGCCGCTTGGGCTGTCCACCGGCTGGGTCACCCGCTTCATCTCGCCACCCTCATTCACCACCCGGCTGTCGACGGCGACGAACGAGGTGAACCGGCACAGCACGCCGAACGCGAGGGAGACCTCGATGATCCGGCTCTCGGTGCTCTCGTCGCCGCGGCCGGAGGCGAAGCCGTCCTCGAGGTCCCGGACCCGGCCGCGGGCCCAGTACGCCGCGAGCCCGGCGTCGGCGCTGACGGCGGCCGTGACAGAGGTCTGCCACTCCGTGCCGTCCGCGGCAGACCCGCGCACCTGCACCGCGCCGGCCGGCTCGCCCTTGAACCGTCCGCTGACCACCAGCGGGGCGCCGGCGAACAGGTCGGGCAGCCGGGACGGCTCCACGCCGGCCAGGTCGATCGCAAGCCCGTCCGGCAGCAGGCTCAGGCCGGTCACCAGCGGCGTGCCGATCCGCCGGTGGATCTGCGCCATCGCGTCGTCGAGGCGGTCCTCGGACTCCACCAGCTCGCACCGGCCGCCGCTGACCCGGGCCAGCCGCTCGAGGAACGCGGCGTTCACGGCGCGGTCGATGCCGATGGTGTGCACCCGGACGCCGCCGAGGTGCGGCGCGAGCGACTCGAGGATCTGATCCTCGTTGCCCACCTGGCCGTCGGTGACCAGCACCAGGACCCGGTCCCGGGCGTCGGCCGCATCGGGCGCCGCCGCCAGCAGCACCGCGGCCTGGCGCAACGGCTCGGCCATCTCGGTCCCGCCGCGAGCATCCATCTGGGCGAGATGCTCGATCGCACGGAAGCGGTGCCGGTCAGTCGCCTCGACCAGGCCGGCGGGCAGCAGCGGAGCGGTCTCGACCGTGTGGTCGAAGGCCAGGACGGTGAAGCGGTCCGCGCCGGTGAGGCTGTCGACGATGCGTCCGGCGGCCCGCCGGGCGGCGACCATCTTCCAGCCCTCCATGCTGCCGGATCGGTCCAGCACCAGGACGACGTCGAGCGGGCGGGCCGAGGCCGCGTCCCCGCTCGGCGGCAGCACCGTGAGAACGAACGTGCCGGCCGGTTCCTTCGCGTCCGCGGAGCCCTCGTCGAGCCGTACCGCGAGCGAGGTCGTGACGGCGTCCTCGGATCCGTAGCGCAGCCGCAGGATGAAGTCGCGGTCGACGCGGTTGCCGGGCAACAGTCGGATCACCCTGCGACTTGACGCGCCATCAGCGTCCTCGGCGCCGGCGCCTTCGGGCTCTGCGATCTCGACGCCGTGCAGGCTGGACTTGACCGAGGTCAGCGGCAGCCCGGCCGGATCCACGTCCACCTCGACCGAGAGCCGGACCGGGTTCGGGAAGCCCGGGAGCAGCAGCGGCGGGGTGATCCGGGAGGCGTCCGGCACGGCGTCGGTGTCCGCGGCGGTGCCGTCGCCGACCTGGTCGCCGGGCAGCGGCGTGCCCGGGATATAGCGCGGCGCGACGACGAGCGGGAACCGGTAGGTGGCTTCGCCGTCCTCGAACGGCAGGCGGCCGGAGAGCGTCGTGCGGATCACGACCAGCTCGCCGGGCAGGATCTGGCCGACCCGCATGCTGAACACGCCGGGCCGCTCCTCCTCCGCGATCGAGGCGCGCTTGCCCTCCGCGATGGCCTGGTCGTAGTGGGCGCGGGCCTGGGCGCGCTCCTCCAGCACGCCCTCGATCACCCGCCCGTCCGCCTCCATCCGCAGGCCGGTCACCGCGGCGCGGTCGGGCAGCGGGAAGATGTAGGTCGCCTCCAGCGCGACGTCGTAAGGGTTGCGGAAGCCCAGCGCGAACTCGCTGCGCACGGTGAGCCCGACCACGGCCGAGCGCACGTCGATCGATTCCAGCGGGAGGTTGCCGCGCTCGGTGCCCAGGGCGCCGAGTCCGGCCTCTGGATCCGGCGCCGCTATGCGCAGCATCTCTTCGTGCCCGAGCGTGTCGGCGATACCGGTCTTGATCATCTGCTTTGTCCCCCTTCGGACGGCTGCTGTCCTGTCCTGCGCTGCTGGTCGTGGCTCAGCCCGAGCGCCGCGAGCGCGTCGAGCAGAGGTTGCGCGGCTTGTGCGATGACGGCGAGCGCCTCGTCGTCGGGTGCGGCTGCGGCGGCGTCGAGCAGGAGCGAGACGCCCGGTGCCAGTCGGATTCCGTGGATCAGCGTGTTACCGGTCGCGGCGTTCGGGCCGGCCGTCGCCCGCGGGGCCGAGGCCTGGAGCGGACGGGCGGACCAGAAACGGCCGCGGCCCGGTGCGGCCGCGTCCTCCGGCGCCGCCGCGTCGTGCGACGGGTCGGGCGACGCGGGCAGCTCGCCCAGCCGGGCGATGCGCTCGAGCGCCGCGTCGTCCGCGCCGATCAGCTGCTGCTGCACGTCGGCGAGCGCGAGCCCGTCCGCCTGCAGCCGCTTGACGGCCACGATCTGGGCGAGGTGCCGCCGTCCGTACAGAGCCGTCCGCCCGCGCATCGCGGCCGGCCGGTCGAGCAGGCCGATCGAGGTGTACCAGCGGATGGTGCGCACGTCCGGCACCTGGCGCACCCGGCCGTTGGACTGGCCGGGATCGTGCGCCGAGAGCGCTTCGGCGACCAGCTGCGAGAGCTGGTCGATGGTCCACGCTGCGGCATCCGGTTCGGCCATGGCTCCATCGTGACACTGTCATATGACAGTGTCAACCATGCAGGTGCGTTCCCGTTGCGAGGCGCCGGAGAGCCGACGAGAATTCAGGCATCGCATGCATTTCGGATGTTTTCGACGGGTGGAGGCGAGCCGAGTGACGGTCATCTCCCGCGGGTTCCACCGACGGCGTCCGGTCGACGAGAAGCTGCCGCCCGGACAGTACGAGACCAGGGACTTCCCGGTGCTCTCGGCCGGTCCGACCCCGCGCATCGACCTGGACACGTGGTCCTTCGACATCAGCAACGAATCCGGCGCCAAGCGCTCGTGGTCGTGGGCACAGATGATGGCCCTTCCGTACGAGACGCCGGTCGTGGACCTGCACTGTGTGACGAAGTGGTCGAAGTTCGGCACGCGCTGGCAGGGCGTCTCGCTCGACGTGCTGCTGGCCGACGTCGAGACCTCGGCCGACTACGCCCTCGTGCACTCCTACGGCGGGTACACCACGAACCTGCCGCTGGACGACCTGCTCGACGGGAAGGCGTGGATCGCCTACCGCTACGACGGCGAGGACCTGCCGCCACAGCACGGCGGCCCCGCCCGGCTGCTCGTGCCGCACCTCTACCTGTGGAAGTCCGCCAAGTGGGTGCACGGCATCGAGCTCAAGCTGCAGGACGAGCCGGGCTTCTGGGAGACGGCCGGCTACAACAACTACGGAGACCCATGGCGGGAACAGCGTTACTGGGGCGACTGAGCGAGCGGCTGCGTTGGCGCGCCTGCACCCTGGTCGAGGAACGGAACGAGACGTCGAGCGCGCGCACGCTCGTGTTCGACGTGCCGGACTGGCCCGGGCACTTCGGCGGGCAGCACGTGGACGTCCGGCTGACCGCCGAGGACGGCTACAGCGCCCAGCGCAGCTACTCGATCGCGTCCGCGGAGGCGGGCGGTCGGCTGGAGCTGACCGTCCAGCGCGTCGCGGAGGGGGAGGTCTCGCCGTATCTGATCGACCAGCTCGCGGTCGGCGACCAGATCGAGCTGCGCGGGCCGGTCGGCGGCTGGTTCGTCTGGCAGCCGGAGCAGACCGAGCCGGTGCTGCTGGTCGCGGGCGGCTCGGGACTGGTGCCGCTGATGGCGATGATCCGCGCGCGGCGGGCCGCCGGCAGCCGCGCGCCGTTCCGCCTGATCTACTCCGTGCGCTCGCCCGGGGACCGGATCTACCTCGCCGAGCTGCGTCGGCTCGACCCCGGCCTGGACACCACCTTCCTCTACACGCGCGAGGCCCCCGACGGCTGGCCGCGGCCCGCCGGCCGCCTCGACGCCGAGGACCTCGCCCGCGCCGGCTGGCCGCCCGACTTCGAGCCGACGGTGTACGTGTGCGGCCCCACCGGGTTCGTCGAACACGCCGCCGATCTGCTGGTCGACCTCGGCCACGACGCCGAACGGATCCGCACCGAACGCTTCGGACCATCTGGAGGCTGATATGTCCGCGACCGCGCCGGCCGAGCCTGTTCACGACCACGCCCCGGAGGACGACGACTACGAGGACGGCAACGCCCTGGCCGGGCCGCTGGCCGAGATCTTCGCGGTGGACGTGACCACGGCCGTCGGCACCTGCTCCGGCTGCCGGACGGCCGGGCCGTTGGCCGGGCTGCACGTCTACGGCCATGCCCCCGGCCTCGTCGCGCGCTGCCCGGTGTGCGGCCAGGTGATGCTCCGGCTGGTCCACGGCGAAGGCGAGGCCTGGCTCGACGTGCACGGCGCGCTCAGCCTGCGGATCGGGTTGAGCCAGGACGCCTGAGCCCCGCTGATTTCGCGTTGCCGCCGCCGCGGCGCGGCTGCGATGATCGGGGCATGTTCGAGGGCGAATTCGAGTCCCACGTGACCGTGCGCTGCGCCGGGCCCGAGTTGGCGCGGCTTCAGGCGTGGTCGGCCGAGAACACGGGGGCGAAGCTGACCCACATCGTGCTGGCCCGCGGCCGTGTGCCCTCGCAGCCGATGCTCACCTTCACCGGTTCGGGGACGTTCGACGAGCAGCGTGCGGTGATCGTGGATCTGGAGCGTCGGCTGTCCGCGGCCGGGTTCGCGCCGGTCCGCACCAAGATCGAGGCCTCACCCTGGGCGGCCGGCGTGCCGCAGGACCGGGCTGAGGCGGAAAGCCTTGGGGCGGCTAGATATTTCGAGCACCACGTGAAGGTCCGGCTGGCGCCGGGCGACGACTGGCAGGCGCTGGCGCTGGTGGCCGTCCCGCATGGGGCGCATGTGTCGTGGAATGCGCGGCGGGTGCTGGAGAACGGGGCTCATGAGCGGTTCGTGACGCAGCGCTGCTTCGGAGTCGGTCTGGCCGAAGCGGGGGAGAAGCTCGAGGCGCTGTGCGCGGCGTTGTGCGAAGGCGGCTGGGAGATCGTCTCGGCCGAACGCGAATTCGTGGTCTTCGATAGTGACGCAGGCATCGATGACGGGTGGATAGAGGAGAAGGCGGGGCCGCTGTGACCAAGGGAGTTCCTCGTACGCTGCAACCGATTCCCGATCCGGGTGTGCAGCAGCCGAGGGTGTTCGAGCCCGCGCTTCTGCAGTATCCCAATGCCTTCCGCGCCGGCGAGCCCCGGTTCGAGGACCAGCAGACGCACCGGCGCTGGTACGCGGCGCGCCGTTCCGCGCTCGACACGGTGCTCGCTGCCGTCTCCGATTCGCCATACGCTGATTCGCTCGTGCTGCGTGGCAGCATCCTGCTACGTGCGTGGTATGGCCGGGCCGCGCGCGAGCCGGGCGATCTCGACTTCGTCGTCGTGCCGGAGAGCCGGCGGATCGAGGAGTACGGCACGACCCTGATGCTCGAGGGAATCGCCGCGGCCGCCCAGCAGGCGAGCAGCCGAAGCGACATCACGATCTCGGCGAAGGCCGCCGTCACCGAGGACATCTGGACCTACGACCGAGTGCCCGGCCGCCGCCTGCTCCTGCCCTGGAAGGCGGAAGGGCTGCCCGGCGGATGGGTGCAGCTCGACTTCGTCTTCAACGAGCACCTGCCGATCGCCCCTGAGGCGACCGTGATCCCCGCGGCGGGCCGGCCCAGCACCCTGCTGCTCGCGGTCACCCCGGAGCTCTCGCTGATCTGGAAGATCATGTGGCTGGTCACCGACATCCACCCGCAGGGCAAGGACCTCTACGATGCCGTCCTGCTGGCCGAGCACACCACGTTCAGCTACGAGATGCTCCAAGCCGCTGCCGCACAAGCCGATCCGTACTACGCGACGTACCCGGTGACGCTGCGCAGCATCGCGGCGCTCAAGACGCCGTGGGGGCATTTCCAGGCGGAGTACCCGGATCAGCCCGCCGACGACTCCGGGTATGTCGAACGCCTAGTCGCCGCACTCGCGGCCACCTTTGACGCAGTCGAGGGGTGACGCAAACTTTTCCTCGCCAAGACGCTGCTGCTCCACTATGGTCGGGCCTAGATTGAAGATCCGTTCTTCCCGGCACGGTCTGGAGGCGTCTTGCGAGTCGGGCTGCTGACCAGAGAGTTCCCCCCGGACGTGTACGGCGGTGCGGGGGTGCATGTCGAGTTCCTGGCCGACCGGTTGCAGGAGCTGGTCGACGTACGCGTGCACTGCTGGCGCAGCGCGCAGGAGACACAGGACTCTGACGGCGTATTCCGGCACGCGCCGGATCCGGCGCTCGCGAACGCCAACGAGGCGTTGCGCAGCCTGTCGATCGACCTGGCCATGGCCGCCGGAGTCGAGGACTGCGACGTCGTGCACTCGCACACCTGGTACGCCAACCTCGGCGGCCATCTCGCCAAGCTGCTGCACGGCATCCCGCACGTGATGACCGCGCACTCGCTCGAGCCGATGCGCCCGTGGAAGGCCGAGCAGCTCGGCGGCGGGTACGCGCTCTCGAGCTGGGCCGAGCGCACCGCCATCGAGAGCGCCGACGCCGTGATCGCGGTCTCGCAAGGGATGCGCGCGGACGTCCTGAGCTGCTACCCGACGCTGGACCGGGCGCGCGTCCACGTCGTGCACAACGGCATCGACACAGCCCTCTACCAGCCCACGTCGGAGACGGCCGCCCTGGCGAAGCACGGGATCGATCCGGACCGCCCGTACGTGCTCTTCGTCGGCCGGATCACCCGGCAGAAGGGCGTGCCGCACCTGCTGCGCGCTGCCCGCCGCCTCGACCCGGCCGCGCAGGTGGTGCTGTGCGCGGGCGCGCCGGACACGCCCGCGATCGACAAGGAGTTCCGCGGCCTGGTCGACGAGCTCGGGCGCAGCCGCAGCGGCGTCATCTGGATTCCGCAGATGCTCCCGCGCCCGGAGGTGGTGCAACTGCTCAGCCACGCCGCGCTCTTCGTCTGCCCCTCGATCTACGAGCCGCTCGGCATCGTCAACCTCGAAGCCATGGCCTGCGGCGCCCCGGTCGTCGCCTCGGCCGTCGGCGGCATTCCCGAGGTGGTGCGCGACGGCGAGACCGGCCTGCTGGTCGACTACGACGAGAATCGCCCGGAGGCGTTTGAGACCGGCCTCGCCGAGGCAATCGAATCCGTGCTCGCCGATCCCGCCGCCGCCCGCCGGATGGGCACCGCGGGACGCGAGCGGGCGGTGGCCGAGTTCGGCTGGGAGGCGATCGCCCGCCGCACGGCGGCGCTCTACGAACAGCTCCTGCGCTAGGCGCCGGCACAGATCAGCTCAGCACCAGTTTCATCTGACAGCGTTCCATCTGACAGTGGCCAGCACGGCCGAACGGCCGTGGGACTAAGGGGCGGCGTATGCGCGGCGGACCGTCGGTACTGGGAATCGTGCTGGCCGGCGGTGAGGGGAAACGGCTGATGCCGCTCACCGCCGACCGGGCCAAGCCGGCCGTGCCCTTCGGCGGGGCCTACCGGCTGGTGGATTTCGTGCTCTCCAACCTCGTCAACGGCGACGTGATGCGGATCTGCGTGCTGACGCAGTACAAGTCGCACTCGCTCGACCGGCACATCACCACCACCTGGCGGATGTCGAACCTGCTCGGCAACTACGTCACCTCGGTGCCCGCGCAGCAGCGCCTCGGGCCGCGCTGGTTCCTCGGCAGCGCGGACGCGATCTACCAGTCGCTCAACCTGATCCACGATGAGAACCCCGACTACGTCATGGTGTTCGGCGCCGACCACGTCTACCGGATGGACCCGCGCCAGATGCTGCGCCAGCACATCGAGCGCGGGGCCGGCGCCACGGTCGCGGGCATCCGCATCCCGCGTGCGCAGGCCTCGGACTTCGGCATCATCACGCCCGCCGCCGACGGGGTGACGGTGGAGCAGTTCCTGGAGAAGCCCACCGACGCCCCCGGGCTCCCGGACGCGCCGGACCAGGTGTACGCGTCGATGGGCAACTACATCTTCACCACGAAGACGCTGCTCGACGCGCTGCGCCAGGACGCCGAGAACGACCAGTCGGTGCACGACATGGGTGGCAGCATCCTGCCTTCGCTCACCGAGCTCGGGCAGGTGCACGTCTACGACTTCGACCAGAACCACGTGCCCGGCGAGACGAGCCGCGACCACGGCTACTGGCGCGACGTGGGGACCCTGGACGCGTACTACGACTCGCACATGGACCTGATCTCGATCCACCCGGTGTTCAACCTCTACAACCGGGAGTGGCCGCTCTACACGCACACCGTGCAGCTGCCGCCGGCCAAGTTCGTCGCCGGCGGGATCGCGAGCGAGTCGATGGTCGCGCCGGGCTGCATCATCAGCGGTCAGGTCACCCAGTCGGTGCTCTCGCCGGGCGTGGTGGTGGAGGAGGGCGCCGTGGTGCAGGGCTCGATCCTGCACGACAACGTGCGGATCGGGCGCGGAGCGGTGGTGCGCCGGGCGATCCTCGACAAGAACATCGTCGTGCCGCCGGGCGCGACCGTCGGCGTCAACCCGGAGCGGGACCGCGAGCTCTACCACGCCTCGCCCAACGGGATCATCGCCCTGGGCAAGGGACAGCACGTGCTGTGATCACGCGTTATCGGCGCCGCACAGGCAGGCGTCGAGCGCGTCGGCGGGAGACAGGAGCACGCCGGCGAGGGGTGGCCGCGCGCTGAGCCAGCCCGGACCGGCGGCCCGGACGCGGCAGTGCGAGCCTTCGCCCGGGACGGGAAGGCGGGCGGGTTCCGCAGTGCTCTGCGTCTGGGACCACACCACGACGCAGGCCGGGTCGATCCGGCCGACGGCGTCGTTCAGAGCCTCGGCCGGAACGGCGGCGCCCAGCATGGACACGGCCACACCGCGTTCCCGCAGTGCTGCCGCCAGCACTTCGAGCGGCAGGCTGTGCCACTCGTCGGGGGAGCAGGCGAGCAACACGCGTCGCGCCGCCGGCTTCGGCGGTGTGGCGGCTCGGACTCGGTGCAACGCGACGGTGACGCACCACGACAGCAGGTGTTCGACCTCGACGTAATGGCCCTGCGACTCGGTCCACTTGCGCCCGACTGCGAGCAACGCCGGCTCGATCGTGGTCTCCCAGGCCGCGATGACACCGTCGCGGCTCAGCGTCTGCTCGAGGATCTCCAGCGTCCCGCTCTGGTCCAGGCGCATCGCGCAGCGTGCGACGCCGCGGGCCCGGCCGGGTGACGGACTGGGATCGGTCTCGACCGGCTCGGCGTCGCCGGGCGCGGCTGCCTCCCTTCGCGTGAGCTCCGTCCGTGCGAGGGCGGCCCGAGCCGCGTCGGCCGTGGCCGAGCCCTCGCCCACCAAACGGCAGAAGTACTCCAGCCGGGCCATGTCGGCGGCCGAGTAGCGGCGGTGGGCACCGGGTGCGCGCGGCTCCGGGCCGATCCCGTAGCGGCGCTCCCAGCTGCGCAAAGTCGGCACCGCCACGCCGAGCCGGGCCGCGGCGGCGGCGGCGCGGATGGTCAGCCGCGGCCCGTCGTCCTCCGGCGTGCCGCTCGCGGAGCTCGTCGAGCGCATGCGGTCAATCTATGCGAAACCTACTCACGTTGCCCGTCCGCGGCCCCGGCCGGAGGGTGGAGGAGATGGATCAGCTCTCCCGACCGGGAACGTCGATGCGGAGGCACGCCATGCAGTTCTACGACCATCTTCCCCAAGACCACCGGCTCGGCCGGGTCTACCGCTACGGCGGCGGCTTCATGGGCCTGCTCCTGCTGGTCTTCGGCGTGCTCGGACTGGCCGACCAGCTGGCCTTCTTCACCACCCACGGCGAGCACGTGCTGGGCCTGACCAGCAACGGCACGCTCAGCGTGATCTCCATCGTGGCCGCGGCCGTCCTGGTCACCGGCGCCGTGATCGGCGGCAACATCGCCTCCACGGTCAACTTCGCCATGGGCGCCCTCTTCGTCCTCAGCGGCGCGGTCAACCTGGCTCTGCTCGACACGCAGGCGAACTTCCTCGCCTTCCGCTTCCAGAACGTGATGTTCAGCTTCGTGGTCGGCGTGATGCTCGTGACCTTCGGCGCCTACGGCCGGGTCAGCGGCGGGCTTCCGCACGACAACCCGTACTGGCGGGCGCGGCACCCCGAGGCGGCCGAGGCCGAGTCCGCGGGCTCGGCGGAGATCGAGCCCGCGGCGCCCGCGAGGACGCCCGCCGGCCACGGAGCCCGGTGATGGGCGGCCTCTGCCTCGTCACCGGCGCCACCGGCTACGTCGGCGGCCGCCTGGTGCCCGAGCTGCTCGAAGCGGGCTACCGCGTGCGCTGTATGACCAGGTCGCGCGAGAGGCTCAAGGACCAGCCCTGGTTCGACGACGTCGAGGTCGTGGAGGCCGACGCCTCGGACGCGGCGAGCGTGCGCACCGCGCTCGACGGGGCGACCACGGCCTACTACCTGATCCACTCGATGCTCGGCGGAGCCCGCTTCGAGGACGCCGACCGGACGGCGGCGAGCACCTTCGCCGCCGCAGCGGGCGAGGCGGCGAAGGCCGGCGAGCTGCGCCGGCTGGTCTACCTCGGCGGCCTGAGTCCGCACGACGGCCCGCTCTCCCCGCACATGCGCTCCCGTCGCGAGGTCGGCCGGATCCTGCTGGACTCCGGCGTGCCGACGATCGTGTTCCGGGCCGCCGTGATCATCGGCAGCGGATCGGCCTCGTTCGAGATGCTGAGGTACCTCACGGAGCGGCTCCCGGTCATGGTCACCCCGCGCTGGGTGGAACGGCGGGTCCAGCCCATCGCGATCCGGGACGTGCTGAGGTACCTGGTCTCGGCGGCGGCGCTGCCGCCGGAGGCCGTCGGCGAGTTCGACATCGGCGGCCCCGAGATCCTGACATACCGCCAGATGATGCAGCGTTACGCGCGCGCCGCGGGACTCAGCAACCGGCTGATCGTCCCCGTGCCGGTGCTCACTCCGCGACTGTCCAGCCTGTGGGTGGGTCTGGTCACCCCGGTCCCGGGCACCCTGGCCCAGCCGCTGGTCGAATCCCTGCACCACGACGCGGTGCGCGCCGACGACGCCGTCGCCGAATGGATCCCCGATCCGCCGCAGGGGCTGATCTCCTTCGACGAGGCCGTCGACCTGGCGCTGCGACGCGTACGCGAAGCCGCGGTGGCCACCCGGTGGTCCTCCGGCTCGGTGCCCGGCGCGCCCTCCGATCCGCTGCCCACCGACCCCGCCTGGGCCGGCGGCAGCCTCTACGCGGACGAGCGGCTGCGCAGCACGTCCACGCCGGCCGAGAACGTGTGGTCGGCGATCGAGGGGATCGGCGGCGAGAGCGGCTGGTACTCGCTGCCGTTCGCGTGGCAGGCCAGAGGCCTGATCGACAGCGTCGTCGGCGGCGTCGGGCTGCGCCGCGGCCGCCGCGACCCCCGGCATCTGCGGGTAGGCGACGCGGTGGACTTCTGGCGGGTCGAAGCGATCGAGCGCGGCCGCGAGAAGCTTTTGCGGCTGCGCGCGGAGATGCGCCTGCCCGGCCTCGCCTGGCTCGAACTCGGCGTCACTCCGACCGACGGGGGCTCGCTCTACCGGCAGCGCGCGGTGTTCTACCCCCGCGGCCTGCTCGGCCAGGCCTACTGGTGGTCGGTCAAGCCGTTCCACCGGTTCATCTTCGAGGCCATGGCGCGCAACCTCACGGCGTCGTCCCCGCCGTCGCTGGCGAAGCACAGGTAGCGTTCCGCGGAGCGCCGCACGGCGCCGACGCCGTCGGTCCGCACGACCCGCCCCCAGAACCCGCCGTAGATCCGTTCGAACGCGAACGGCTCGATCAGCGCGAGCGCGCGCCGCACGACGCTCGGCCGCTCCGGGATGAAGTTCGGGACGCTGTACATGAAGCTCAGCCAGCGGCGGTCCATCACCACCATGAAGATGTCGCCGCTGAAGAGCGCGCCGCGCCCGTCCGGGTCGTCGGCCCAGTGCAGCACCGTGCCGCCGGCGAAGTGCGTGCCGGCGTTGATCAGGGTCATGCCGGGAGCGAGCGAATGCGTCTCGTCGTTCCAGTACTGGACCAGCGGATCCGGCCGCGGGACCCAGTCGCGGTCCGCGGCGTGCACGTAGAGCGGCGCGTCGAAGACGCGGGCCCACTCCGTCATCGCGCCGTAGAAGTGCGGGTGGCTGACGGCGATCGCGCTGATCCCGCCGAGCTCTTCGATCCGGGCGCCGAGTTCGTCGTCGAGGTACCCGATGCAGTCCCAGAGCACGTTGCCGCCCGGCGCGCGGATCAGCAGCGCACGCTGACCCACCGCGAACGCGGGCTCCACGCCGATGCCGACGACATCGGGCCCTTCCTCGTCGAGGCGGGCCCGGTGCCCTTCGGCGCGCAGGCCGGCCAACGTGCTCCACCGCTGGCCGTCCCACCCGACGTACTGCCGTTCGTCCAGACAGATCGGGCAGTCCGGCCGTGCGGCCGGGTACTGGACGCCGCAGGTGGAACAGATCGGAAGAGCCCGGCCCTCCGGTGAGACGGCGCGCGTCGGACGAGACATGAGGCTCCTGAATCAGTTGAGCTTGGCCCGAACGTAGTGCAGGAAGTCCGAACCGGCTAGCGCCGCGAGGCCCGAGGCGGCGAGCCGGGTGGCGCGGGGCGCGAAGACGTACCCGCCCGAAAGCGCCGTGACCACCCACATGCCGGTGCAGAACGGGCAGGTGAGCAGCTCGCCGATGGTGCGCTTCGCGCCCTCGCCGCGCACTTCCTCCTTGAGTTCGGCAGGGCCCTGGGTTCCCTGGAAGCGGGTGAACGGGGCGCGCAGCGGGCTGGTGACCGGGTTCCTGGCCACGAGCCGGCTGAGCTGATGCGTCGCCAAGGCGGTGACCACTACGTCCCACGGCGACGGCGCCACCACCTGGCGGCGGGTCAGCCGCGCGGTGAGCGCGAGCGCGGTCACGCTGCCCGCGTAGACGCCCATCGCGCCGAGGTAACCGCCGAGCGGGAACTCCTGGTCCGGCGCGTACTGCCGGGCGACGTGCTCCAGCGGGCTCGTGGACCTGCTCTGGCCGTTGTTCGAATTCATACGCTGTTCTCCGCTTTCGCGTTGCCGAGTCGTCGGGCCGCCTTGTCGTCGAGCGTCGTGAGCGCGCTGACGAGGCGGGAGTCGAGGCGCCCGGCGGTCTGGTCCCCGCGGTCCACCGCGGTGTTCGCACCCTGATCCGGAGCGGCCGTGTCCTCCGCGGTCAGATCGCCGGCTACCGTCACGACCTCGGCGCCGCGTTCGGCCGGCTGCCTCGCCACGGCGAAGCCCAGCCCGCGCGAAGATCCGGTGACCACGGCGACGGAACCGTCGAACCGAGTCCGCCTCATCGTGTTGCTCCCTTCGTCGGTACGGCGGTGTGCTCGCGGGCGAACTGCCCGGCGCGGTGCAGAGCCCTGCGCGCGGCAGGAAGATAGGGGTGCATGGCCTGGAAGACGTGCACCTGCCCGGGCCAGATCTCGAAGGCGCACTCCACGCCCGTCCGCGCGAGCCGCTCCGAGAATGCCTGCACTTCTGGGGCCAGCGACTCGAGGCCGCCGACCTGGATCAGATAGGGCGCGCCCGGCCCGTACCGCTCGGCGTCCTCCTCGGGCACGGCCAGGCACAGCTGCGTCGCGTGCTGCTGGTCGGAGCCGACGTAGAGCCGCCCGAACCGTTCGGCCGCCCGCGGGCTGATGACGGGATCGCGCAAGCGGCGATCGGCAGCACGCAGCGAGACGCATTCGGGGTCCAGCCAGGGGGAGAGCAGGACGACGGCGGCGGGCGCGGGCAGTCGGGCCTCGCGCCGGTCAGCGGCCAGGAGCGCCGCCAGGTACGCGCCGGCCGAGTCGCCGGCCACCACGATCCGCTCGGCGGGAACGCCCTGCTGCTCGAGGAAGCGGAACGCCGCCCGGGCGTCGTCGAGCGCGGCCGGCGCCGGGTGCTCGGGCGCGAGCCGGTAGCTCGGGGCGAGCACGCGCAGGCCTGACTCGGCCGCGAGAGCGCCGGTGAGCATGCGGTGGGTCCGCGCGGAACCGAAGGCGAAGGCTCCGCCGTGCAGGTAGAGCACCGCGGAGCCGTCGGTCGCGTGCTGCGGGGTGGACCACTCCGCGGGCAGGCCGCCGTCGCGGTCTTCGTGGTCGGCGTGGTCGTCGTGGTGCGGGTCGGTGATGCGTACGGACGTATGCGTGACGCCGAGTTGCGGCGGCGTCAGGCGCATGCCCAGCTCCAGCGCGGTGCGCAGGAAGCGGAAGTCGCCGCGGCCGCCGACCAGGTCGGACGCGGGACGCCAGGTCCAGCGCAGCAGCTGCGCCAGCGCGAAGGACTGTACCGGCTCGGCCGCCTGCACGAGCGGCCGAAGGACGCTCGCGTGACGCACCGTGTCCGTTCCCCTGGACATGCGCTCCCAGTGACCCCAAGATCCCGGGCTAAACCCGGCTGCATCCCCGGCCGAACCCGGCCCCGACCGGCCCGGTCGGTGTTCGATCAGCTCAATCGCTTGACGAACGGGTGCACCGGGAAGCCCCGCTCGGCCGCCCCCGGGTCGGGCAGTTCGGTGAAGCCGGAGGCCTGGTAGAGGGCCACCGCCTCCGGCTGGCTCGGTCCGGTCGTCAGAAAGACCTGCCGGTAGCCGAGCTGCTCGGCCCGCTCCTCCAGCGCGCGCAGCACCCGGCGGCCGAGCCCGCGCCGGCGGTGGTCGGCGTGCGTCCAGATCCGCTTGAACTCGGCCGTCGGCCGGTCCGGGAAGTCGGCGTCCAGCACGCCCCCGACCACCAGGTCCGGATCGAAGCTGCGCAGTGCCCCGCCCGCGATCGTCTTGTCGCCCTCGACCAGCAGCAGCAGCGCCCCGCCGTGTTCCTCGGCGAACAGGATGTCCGGGTGGTGGTCGAACTCCGCTACCGCCCCCTCGCCGTAGCGGGTGGTGTACTCGTGCAGCAGGCCCGCCAGCAGTGGCGCGGCTTCCGGGTCCTGCACCCGGGCCGCGACCACGCGCGGCGTGCCGCCGGCCCGCGTCGGCACACGCGCCGATACCGGACTGTCCATGGTGTTCTCCGTGCTCCTCGAAACCCTGCGGGGGACCGTTTCCGTCAGCATCCCGTGGCCTGCGGATATTCCTTGCCGGGAGCCCGGCGGTATTCGTGTGACATTCACGAGAATCGCCGTAGTCGAATTCGAGAATTTCTTGACCTGCACGGCGCTCCGTTCTCACCGCCGATCCGGGCGCGGGTACAAATGACCTGCCACCCCAGGAATTCGACGAAAGGAGACGGCGCCGTGCGTGTGCTCATGACCGTGCAGATGGATACGGAGAAGGCCAATAAGGCCATCGCGGACAAGTCGCTGCCCCAGATCATGCAGTCCGTGCTCGAGCAGATCAAACCCGAGGCCGTCTACTTCGGGGCGCTGGAAGGCCGGCGGACCGCGTACATCGTGTTCGACCTCGAAGACGCCGCCGGCATCCCGGCCGTCGCCGAGCCGTTCTTCCAGCACCTCCACGCCAAGGTCGACTTCGTGCCGGTCATGGACTTCAAGGACGTCCAGGCAGGGCTGGCCAAGCTCGGCTAGCACGCCCTTGATAATCCGTAGGTGATCAATCCCGCGTGGCGCACCGACGTCCGCCGAGCCTTCTCCTACTGTTCAGACAGTTGAACCGATCGTCCGCGCTCGGGCAAGGAGGCCCCCGGTGAGCCGTGTGGTGCGCGCCGCCCTGTTCCAGACCGCCTGGACCGGAGACGCCGAGACGATGGTGGCCGCGCACGAGAAGGCCGCCCGTGCCGCCGCCGAGCAGGGAGCCCGGATCATCGGGTTCCAGGAGGTGTTCAACGCGCCCTACTTCCCCCAGGTGCAGGAAGCAGAGCACTACCGTTGGGCCGAACCGGTGCCGGACGGCCCGACCACCCGCCGGTTCCAGGCGCTGGCCGAAGAGCTCGGCCTGGTCATCGTGCTGCCGCTCTACGAGCTCGAATCCGCAGGCTTCTCCTACAACACCACCGCGGTCATCGACGCCGACGGCTCCTATCTCGGCAAGTACCGCAAGCACCACATTCCGCAGGTGCACGGGTTCTGGGAGAAGTACTACTTCCGGCCCGGCAACCTGGGATTCCCGGTCTTCGACACGGCTGTGGGCAAGGTGGGCGTCTACATCTGCTACGACCGGCACTTCCCCGAGGGCTGGCGCGCGCTCGGGCTCGCCGGCGCGGAGATCGTCTACAACCCGTCCGCGACCAGTCGGGGTCTGTCCGCCTACCTGTGGCAGCTCGAGCAGCCGGCCGCGGCGGTGGCCAACGAGTACTTCATCGCGGCGATCAACCGCGTCGGCGTCGAAGAGTACGGCGACGACGACTTCTACGGCTCCAGCTACTTCGTCGACCCGCGCGGGCAGTTCGTCGGCGATCTCGCCTCGGACAGCACGGAGGATCTGGTCGTGCGCGACCTCGACCTCGCGATGATCGACGAGGTACGGCAGCTGTGGGCTTTCTACCGTGACCGACGCCCGGACGCCTACGGGCCGCTGACCGGGGCGTGAGGCATGCGCACACTGATCAAGAACGGACTGGTCGTCACCGCGGCCGACGAGATGACCGCCGACGTGCTGATCGAGGGCGAGAAGATCGTCGCGCTCGCCGCCGCCGGCACTCCGACGGCCGAGTCGTGGCATGCGAACGCCGAGAAGATCTTCGACGCGTCCGGGCTCTACGTCATCCCCGGCGGTGTGGACGGGCACACCCACATGCAGATGCCCTTCGGCGGGACCGAGGCCGCCGACACGTTCGAGACCGGCACCAAGGCCGCGGCCTGGGGCGGGACGACCACGATCGTGGACTTCGCGATCCAGTCGGTGGGCGCTTCGCTGCGCGAGGGGCTCGACGCCTGGCACGCCAAGGCCGAGGGGGTCTGCTCGATCGACTACGGCTTCCACATGATCATCTCGGACGTGGACGAACCGGTGCTCAAGGAGATGGACGTCCTCGTCGGCGAGGGGGTGAGCAGCTTCAAGATGTTCATGGCCTACCCGGGCGTCTTCTACAGCGACGACGGCAAGATCCTGCGGGCGATGCAGCGCGCCGCCCGGAACAGCGGCCTGATCATGATGCACGCGGAGAACGGCATCGCCATCGACGTGCTGGTCGAGCAGGCGTTGGCGGCGGGCCGCACGGATCCGCGCTATCACGGCGAGGTCCGCCGCGCCCTGCTCGAGGCCGAGGCGACCCACCGGGCGATCCAGCTGGCCCGGATCGCCGGAGCGCCGCTGTACGTGGTGCACGTCTCGGCGGCCGAAGCCGTGGGCGAGCTGGGGCGAGCCCGGGCGCTGGGACTCGACGTGTTCGGCGAGACCTGCCCGCAATACCTGTTCCTGTCCACCGAAGACCTGGCCCGCCCGGACTTCGAGGGTGCGAAGTACGTCTGCTCCACGCCGTTGCGGCCGGCCGAGCACCAGAGCGTGCTGTGGCGGGCGCTGCGCACCGACGACCTGTCCGTGGTCTCCACCGACCACTGCCCGTTCTGCTTCGCCGAGCAGAAGGAGCTCGGCCGGGGCGACTTCTCCAAGATCCCCAACGGTCTGCCGGGCGTGGAGAACCGGATGGACCTGCTGCACCAGGCCGTGGTGGACGGGCACATCTCCCGCCGCCGCTGGATCGAGCTGGCCTGCACCACGCCCGCGCGGATGTTCGGGCTCTACCCGCGCAAGGGCGCCATCGCGCCCGGCGCGGACGCCGATGTGGTGCTCTACGACCCGAAGGCCCCGTACACGATCTCCGCGAAGACCCACCACATGAACGTCGACTACTCCGCCTACGAGGGCCGGCAGGTGGCCGGGCGCCCGCGGACCGTGCTCTCGCGCGGCGAGGCCGTGATCGAAGAAGGACGCTACGTCGGCCGCCCCGGGCACGGCCGGTTCCTCGAACGTAAGCCCTGTCAGTACCTGCGCTAGGGAGCGACCGCACCATGGACTTCGGGTTGGTTCTGCAGGTCGACCCGCCGGCCGGCCTGCTCGTCGAGCGGATGATCCGCGCGGAGGCTCTGGGCTTCAGCCACGGCTGGACCTTCGACTCGGTGGTGCTGTGGCAGGAACCGTTCGTGGTCTACAGCAGGATCCTGGAACACACCGAGCGGCTGATGGTCGGGTCGATGGTGACCAACCCGGCCACCCGCACGTGGGAGGTGACCGCCTCGGCCTTCGCCACCCTCAACGACATGTACGGCAATCGCACGATCTGCGGGATCGGCCGCGGCGACTCGGCGATGCGGGTCGCCGGGCGCAAGCCGACCACGCTCTCGATGCTCTCCCAGGCGATGAGCGCGATCAAGGACCTGGCCGAGGGGCGCGAGACGGAGATCGACGGGACCCGGATCCGCCTGCCCTGGGTGCGGGACGGCGCGCTGCCGATCTGGATGGCCGCGTACGGCCCGAAGGCGCTGGAGCTGACCGGGCGTCAGGCCGACGGCTTCATCCTGCAGCTGGCCGACCCGTACCTCACCGAATGGATGGTCAAGGCCGTGCGCACCGCCGCCGCGGAGGCCGGCCGCGACCCGGACGGCATCCGGATCTGCGTGGCCGCCCCGGCGTACCTGACCGACGGATCCGAGCAGGGCCGGGCGCACGCGCTGGCGGAGTGCCGCTGGTTCGGCGGCATGGTCGGAAACCACGTCGCCGACCTCGTGGCCCGCTACGGCGAAGGCACCGGCATGGTCCCCACGCAACTGACGGACTACATCAAGGCCCGCCGAAGCGGCGACTACTCCCTGCACGGCCGGGTCGGCAACCCGGCCGCGGCGTTCGTGCCGGACGAGATCGTCGAACGCTTCTGCCTGATCGGCCCGCCCGAGGCCCACCTGGAGAGACTCAGCCATCTGCAATCGATCGGCGTGGACCAGTTCGCGGTCTACGCCATGCACGACGCCGTCGACGAGGTCATCGACGGCTACGGCAAGGACATCCTCACGCAGTTTGCCTAGCCCGCTCCCACACCTCGGGGCGCGCGGACTGGAACGAGTGCGTCAACGAGCTCTGCAGACGGCGGATCGCCTCGAGGTGGTCGCCGGTCCAGATGATCCGGACACCGGTGCCGGTGGCCCGGCCCTCCTCGTCGCGCAGGTCGCGGCGCACCGCCTGGACCAGCCGGCCGACGACTTCCCGGTCGGCGAGCAGCGGCTCGGGCACCGGACCGGCGCCTTCGAGCCCTTCGGCAAGGCCCTGATACCAGCGCAGCGTGCGCTCGGCCATTATCAGCAGCTCCTGCTGCGCCGCGGCCCGGTCGCGGGCCGGCAGGTCCTTACCGGCCCGGCGCCACAGCTCCAGGATCGCGTCCGCGGCCAGGCGCAGCGCGACCACGCCGGTCACGAGCGTGGTCATCTCGCCGAGCGGCACGGCCTTGGCCCCGCGCTCGGCCAGGTAGGTGCGGAAGGTGTCGTCCAGCCGCCTCGCCGCGGCCGCCGCCCGGCGCTCCTCCTGCGCCACCTCGCGGGTCTCGGTCGCGCAGGCGCACCGCGAGACCGCGTAGTCCACCGCGCCGACGAGGTAGCGCGCACTGTCCACGTAGGCCTCCGACAGTGCTCTGCTGACCGCGGACGAGGCGCCGCGAGGCCAGAAGAACAGGCCCACGACCAGGCTGACCCCGCAGCCGATGGCGATGTCCTCGATCCGGAAGAAGATGATCGAGAGCCCGGCCGGCTGGGCCACGTTGAACAGGATCACCAGGGTGAGCGTGAACGCGGCCTGCCCGGCGGCGAACGAGATCGCGGCCGGCACGATCCCGGCGCCCAGCACCGCGATCGGCAGCAGCACCCACAGCAGCGGCCGGTCCTGCCCGATCAGCGCCAGCACCCCGGCGCCCGCGATCGAGCCGGCGATCGTGCCGCCCAGCGCCCGGAAGACGTTCTGACCGGTGTTCAGGGCGTTGGAGCGCAGCACCGAGAGCGTGCCCAGCATGACCCAGAACGCGTGCTGCACGCTGATCGTCTCGGCGATCGCGACGCCGATGCCGAGGCCCACCGCGCCGCGGATGCTGTTGTGCAGCCAGACGGAGTGCGGCTCGAGGTGCGCGGCCGCGCGCTCCCGGGCGCTGCGCCAGGCCCCGGCCGAGGAGCCGGGCTCCCGCCCGAACAGCCGCTCCGGCCAGGAGCGCTGGTCGGCGGCCCGGGAGGTCTCCACGTTCTGCGCGATCTGCAGCACCACGAAGGCCACCTCCTGCGCCCGGAAGGAGACGTCCAGGTCGGTCAGGAAGGCGTCGAGGTCCTGCTCGCCGCGCGCCTCGTCCCGGGCCGGCAGCCGGCCGACCGCCCCGTCCTCCATCGCGCCCAGCGACTTGCGCAGGTCCTCGGCCGCGGCGCGCAGCCGGTCCGGCGAGCCGCCCGGCTGCTCCAGCATGTCCGCCGCGATCTCCAGCACCCCGGCCGCCGCCCGGCGCACCGTCGCCGAGTCCGCGTCGCCGGAAGGGGCTTCCGCGCTCGTCGGACCCGACTCGGCGAGCACCGCGCTGAGCCAGGTCAGCTCGTCGACGAGGCGGACCAGGGCCCGGGAACCGGTGGAGAGCCCGGTGGGCCGGTAGGGCGTGGCGGTGAACGCCTTGCGCAGTTCGTCCGTGGTCGCGGCCGTCTCCCGCGCGCGCAGCCGGCAGTGGGTGAAGGTCTCGCCGCGGGCCAGGGCGGCGGAGTGGGCCGCGTCAGCGTGCAGCTGCCGGGCGGCGGCGCGGCAGGCCGCCGCGGCCGGCCGGACGAGCGGGTTGACCGGCATCCGCGGCCACAGCACCGCGACCGCCGCCATCGAGACCACGCCCGCGAGCAGCACGCCGAACAGCCGGTCGGGCAGATCGGAGAGCGGCGCCGGCGCGGAGACCGGCAGGATGAACGCGAGCAGCAGGCCCGTCGTCGAGGCCGCCAGCACCGAGCTGACCACGCCGGAGAAGAGCACGAGGAAGCCGATGACGACCGTGGCCAGCACGGCGATCCACGGCTCGCGGCCGGCCAGCGTGCCGAGGGTGACCAGCAGCAGCCACGCCACGGTCAACGCGGCGTGCGCCCGCACCCGCTGCACCAGCGGCCCGGCCAGGTCGATGAGCAGCAGCATCGAGAACGAGGAGAACGCCGCGAACGTCCCTATCACCGGCTCGTGCAGCGCCTCGGTGCACAGAGCGAAGAGGGAGGGCAGAACGAGCGCGGTCCGGGCCGCGCGCCGGGTGGCGGCCAAGTCGGAGTCCTTGCGCCGCAACCACCCGGAGAGCTGACCAAACCAAGTCATCCGCAGCCGCCTCATCATGTGAAGAATCGGTCGATCGTTCCATGAGAAGCAGTCCTATGCCAGCTCGGCACGCAGCGCGGACATCAGGGCACGATGGCCAGCGCGGCAGCAAGGCGGTCCAGCGCCTCGGTGAAGTCGGCGGCGGGGAGGTGGCCGAATCCGAGCCGGAAGACGCGGTCGTCCTCGCCGAACCAGGACCCTGGTGCGACGCGCACTTCGTGCCGGGCCAGGCGCCGGTAGAACGCTGCGACGGCATCGCCATCGGGGAAGTGCTCGGCGGCCAGGCGCACGACGCACAGCGCCCCGCCGTCCGGACGCAGTAGCTCGAGCGGCTGGTCCTCGGCCCACCGCTCCAACGCGCCGAGCGCCTGGCCGAGCCGCAAGGCCCGCGGCGCGAGAATGCGGTCTTGCTGCCGCAGGACTTGCGCCGCAAGGCGTTCGTCGACAGTCGAGCAGGCGATCGTCGTATGGAACTTCGCCTGACGCAGTTGCTCGAACAACTCGGCGTCGGTCGCGGTCAGCCAGCCCACCCGCAGCCCGGCGGCTCCGTGCGCCTTGGAAAGCGAGGAGCAGGTGACCACTTGCGGCCCCGATGTCGCCGCGGACGAGGGGATCGGGGCGTCGCCGAAGGTGGAAGCGCGGTAGGTCTCGTCGATCAGGACCTTGGCCCGCGGCGCGCGCTCGGCCACCAGGTCAATCAGAGCCTTGAGTTCGGGCTCTGCGAAGCGGATGCCGGACGGGTTCTGCGGCGAGGCCAGGGAGACCAGGCGGGTGCTCGGCGAAAGCGCCTCGGCCATCCGATCCAGCGGCATTCGGTAGCCCTCGTCGAAGGCCAGCGGCACCGCGACCACGCGGGCGCCGAGCGCTTCGGGCACGGCCCGCACGGGCGGGAAGCACGGAGTGGTGAGCACGGCCTCGTCGCCGGGCCCGCACGTGGCCTGGGCCAGCAGGAACATCGCCTCGATGGCGCCGACCGTCACGAGCACCGCGGCCGGGTCCACCCCGATGTCCGCGGCGATGAGCGACCGCAGTTCACCCTCACCGAGGGACGTGCCGTAGCCGAGTTCCACCTCGGCGAGGGTGCGGGGATCGCCGAGGTCGCCGAGCCGCAGCGGCGGGCAGGTGCTCTCGGCGAGGTCGTAGCGGACCGGCTGGTCGATCAGGGCTGTCATGACGCTGGACGCGAAGAAGGCCATGGCTCAAGCATCGTCGCGGGAGGGCGGCGTGAGGAGAGCCAATCGAACGCGAGTGGATGCATAGGTGCCCGCCGAGGGGGCACCGGAGGGAAGATCCGAAACCGACCGCCACGAAAGGGGCCTCGGACATGAGCACGACGGACAAGCTGCAGAACGCCGCCGAGCAGGCCAAGGGCAAGGCGAATGAGGCCACGGGCAAGGCGACCGGCGACCGCGATCAGGAGATGAAGGGCAAGGCTCAGCAGAGCAAGAGCGACCTCAAGCAGGCCGGCGAGAAGGTCAAGGACGCGGCCGGCAACATGAAGGACGACAAGTAAGGCGCCCGGAGGCTGAGCTCAGCGCTGGCGGCCGGACTGCTGCGGCAGTCCGGCCGCCAGCGCTGCCTGCGCGAGTACCGCGCGCAGCATCGCGGGCGTGAGCGTGC
Source organism: Actinospica robiniae DSM 44927 (assembly GCF_000504285.1). NCBI lineage: Bacteria > Bacillati > Actinomycetota > Actinomycetes > Catenulisporales > Actinospicaceae > Actinospica > Actinospica robiniae. The sequence goes on from NZ_KI632511.1 coordinate 9,378,169, forward strand.
GGGTGGCGATGTTGCGATGGCTGGGGTGGAAGCAGCCGATGAGGCGCACAGTGAGACCGTCGGCCGCGTGCTCGAGTTCGACCTCGGCGCCGTGCCCGAACGCGGGCCGGGGCCGTGGCACCCGCCAGCCCGCCTCGGCGAGGATCGGCAACAGCGTCTGCCAGGCGAAGCCGCCGAAGGTGAGGATGGCACGCGTGGTCGGCCGCATCAGCTCCAGTTCACGCACCAGCCAGGGCCGGCAGGCGTCGCGTTCGGCGGTGGTCGGCTTGTTGTCGGGCGGCGCGCAGTGCACTGGCATGGTGATGCGTACGCCCACGAGCTCGGTCCCGTCGTCCCGGCGCGTCGAAGTCGGGTGCGTGGCCAATCCCACGTCGTGAAGCGCGGCGAACAGGACGTCTCCGGCCGGGTCGCCGGTGAAGGCCCGCCCGGTCCGGTTCCCGCCGTGCGCCGCCGGCGCCAGTCCGACGATGACCAGCGGCGCGGTGGCCGGGCCGAGCCCGGGCACCGGGCGCGACCAGTAGTCCCACGCGGCGAACGCCCGCCGCTTGACCTGGCCGACCTCCTCGCGCCAGGCCACCAGCCGCGGGCAGGCCCGGCAGCCGGTCAACGCCGCGTCGAGCTGCGCGACGGACTCGGCGCCCGCAGCTGTCGCGGCCGGCGCGGCCGGTGGCAGTGGCGACACCGTGACGGCCGTCACGACGCCTTCTCCGATGGTCATACCGGACACCGTACCGTCCGCCGCCCACGGTGAATTCCGGCGACCTCGGCCGCGCGTCCTGCCCATCCGGCCAGTTCCGGCGGCGTAAGGTCCTGACCCGAGGGAACCGACGCCTGGGAGTTACGACATTGGCCGAGAGCCGATCCGCGCCGCACGCCGCCTCGGGAAGGCGGGTCGCCGTCCTCGGTGCGGGCGTCGGCGGATTGACCGCCGCCCACGAACTCGCCGAACGCGGCTTCGAGGTGACCGTCTACGAGCGCCGCGAGGTCCCCGGCGGCAAGGCCAGGTCCCTGTTCGTACCGCGCACCGGCAGCGGCGGCCGGCGCGACCTGCCCGGCGAGCACGGGCACCGGATGGTGCTCGGCTTCTACCGCAACCTCCCGGACACTCTGCGCCGCATCCCCGGGGCGGGCGGCGGCACCGTGCACGACAGCCTCGCGCCGGTCTCCCGGTTCGAGATCGCCCGCACCGGCGAGCGCGACAGTATCGCGATCCCGCTCGGGCCGGGCGCGCTGAACCTGGGCACCCCTGTGCTCGCGAACGCCAACCTCCTGGTCAACGCCCTCGCCGCAGTGCTCGAAGAAGCCCCCTTCCTCCCGCCCGAGGAAGTGCTCTTCCTCGCCGGGAAGGTCAGCATGCTGTTCAGCAGCTGCGACGAGCGCCGGTTCGGCCAGTGGGAGCACGAGGGCTGGTGGGAGTTCTGCCACGCCGAGCAGATGTCCGCCGACTACCAGCAGATCTGGGGCGGGGGCGTGCAGATCCTGGAGGCGCTCAAGCCGCGCACCGCCAGCGTGCGCACCATCGGCCAGGGCCTCGAGGCGATCTTCTCCAGCCTGTTCGAGCTCGGCAGCGACGGCCCGTTCGACCGGGTCTTCTCCGGCCCCACCAGCGAGCAGTGGATCGACCCGTGGGCCGAGCACCTGCGCTCCCTGGGCGTCGAGTTCCGCTACGGCTGGGAGGTGGAGGACTTCGAGGTGCGCGACGGCCGCGTCACCGGCGCCCGGGCCCGCACGCCCGAGCAGTCCGCCGCGCGCGTCGAGGCCGACTGGTTCGTGGCCGCGGTCCCGTCCGACCGCGCCGTGCGGCTGTGGAACTCCGAGCTGCGCGCCGCCGATCCGAGCCTGGCCGCCATGGACGGGCTCGAACACACCTGGTCCAACGGCATCCAGTACTTCCTGCGCAAGCCCGCCTCGATCACCCCCGGCCACGTCTTCCACATCGACGCGCCGTGGAAGCTGGCCTCGATCAGCCAGTCCCAGTTCTGGCAGGCCCCGTTCGCCGACACCTGGGGCGACGGCCAGGCGCAGGAGTCGCTCTCCGTGGTGGTCTCCGACTGGGACACTCCCGGCCTGCTCTACGGCAAGCCCGCGCACCGCTGCACCCGCGACGAAGTCGCCCGCGAGGTGTGGGCGCAGATGCAGGCGCACCTGAACAAGAGCGGCGAGGTCGTGCTGGACGACTCGATGCTGCACTCCTGGTACCTCGACGAGGCGATCACCGAGGCCGACGGCGCCCTGCGCAACGACGAACCCTTCCTGATGAACAGCATCGGATCCTGGGATCTGCGGCCCGAGGCGTCCACGGCCCTGGGCAACCTCTTCCTGGCCGCCGACTACGTCCGTACCTACAGCAACGTCGACTTCGCCACCATGGAGACCGCGAACGAGGCGGCCCGCCGCGCCGTCACGGCCCTGCTGAAGGCGGCCGGCGCCGCGGACGCGCCGCCGGTGGCGACCTACGACCGGTACGAGCTGCCGGAGTTCGCGCAGGCGAAGGCGATCGACCGGGAGCGCTGGAAGCAGGGCCTGCCGCACGTCCTCGACATCGAGCACGGGTCGAGCGACTAGGCATCAGTGCTCTGATGACGCCGGTACCGCGCGACCACAGGATCGAGCATTGAGCACTCCTACCGACCGAAGCACCGACACTGGCACCGGGACCTCGCACTACCTGGTCCTGGCCGCGATGATCTTCGCCGTCTCGATGACCTTCATCGACCAGACCATCGTGTCCATCGCGGTGCCCGAGATCCAGCACGAGCTGGGCCTGACCAGCACCGGCGTGCAGTGGGCGGTCAACGCCTACCTGCTCACCCTGGCCGCGTTCTTCGCCTTCGGCGGACGGCTCGCCGACAGTGTCGGCCACAGCAAGATGGTCGTGACCGGGGTGATCGTCTTCGCGCTAGCCTCGTTCCTGTGCGGTCTGACGCCCAAGGGCAGCGCGGCCGAGGCGTGGATCGTCGCGTTCCGCGCGGTGCAGGGCGTCGGCGGCGCGATCATGTTCCCGGCCGCGCTCGCCATCGTGGTCCAGGGCTTCGCGCTGGCCGAACGGGGCCGGGCGCTGGCGCTGTTCTTCGGCGTCGCCGGCGGGCTCACGGCGATCGGCCCGGTCCTGGGCGGCTTCCTGACCGACTGGACCTGGCGGGCCATCTTCTGGGTGAACCTGCCGGTCGCGGTGATCGCGCTGGTGCTGACCCGGATGGCCAAGCCGGTCACCGCCACCCGGCCCGCCCCGATCGACTACCGCGGCCTGGTGCTGATCGCGTTCGGCATCGGGCTGAGCGTCTTCGGCTTCCAGCAGTCCCAGATCTGGGGCTGGTCCAACCCGGCCATCTGGATCTGCATCGCCGCCGGCGTGCTGCTGCTGGCCGTGTACGTGAACGTGGAGCGGCGCACCGCGTCGCCGCTGATCAAGATGAGCATCTTCTCGGTCCGGCCGTTCGCCGTGCAGAACCTGATCCTGTTCATCTCCATGCTCGTGTTCATCCCGGTGTTCTTCTTCTCCAGCGAGTACGCGCAGATCTCGCTGGGCGACAGCTCGTCCGGCGCGGGCGTGTTCCTGCTCTACTTCTTCATCGGCTTCGTGATCGCCTCGCAGATCGGCGGCCGCATGTTCGACGTGGCAGGCGCGAAGCGGCCGGTGGTGCTCGGCTGCATCCTGGCCGTGATCGGGTTCTACCTGTGGGCGAGCGACGTCACCTCGCTCAGCTTCGGCTCGCAGGAGTGGGACATCATCCTGGCCGGCGCGGGCATGGGCTTCATGCTCACGCCCGCCAACACGGACGCGGTCAACCGCGCCTCGCGCCTGTCCTACGGCGAGGCGACCGGCATCACCCAGACCGTGCGCAACTACGCGGCCAGCCTCGGGCTCGCCGTCCTCGGCACGATTCTGGTGACGCGGCTGCGCACCGAGCTCACCGGTTCCCTTACCGCGCAAGGGATGCCGCACGACCAGGCCGTCTCGACCGCGTCCCGGCTCTCCCAGATCCAGGCGCAGGCGAGTTCGAGTACTGCGGCCATCCCGCAGTTCTTCCGCACCGACTTCGCCGAGGCGACGCAGACGGTGCTCTACACGATGTCCGGGATCATGGCCGCCGCGGCCGTCGTCGCGTTCGTCGGCCTGCGCTACGGCAAGCAGACCGAGATCGTGGAGGAGAGCGACGTCGAGGGCGGATACAACCGGCGGCCGGACGACTCAGTCCGCTGATGCCGGACCGGCGCCCGGCCGCTCGGCCAGCCACTGCTTCGCCGTCTTCTTCGGGGCGCGGCACAGCCAGGCCTCGATCAGCAGTTCGGAGAGCTCCGACTCAGGGATCGACGGCAGCTTGACCAGGACCGCCTTGTACCCGTCGAAGTGCGGGATGGTGAAGTAGACGTCCGGCGCAGCGGCCACCAGCGCCTCTTTCACCGTCAGGTCGGGCACCCGTGCGGCCAGGATCGGGTCGGCCGGCACCGGCGCGCCGAGGACCTCGAGTGCCTGCACGTCCGTGCGCCGCAGCGTCCGCTCCCACGCGAACATCGCGTCCCGCACGCGCCACACCGGACCGCCCGCCTGCGCGCTCGAGCCCTCCGTGGTCTCCGGCAGAGCCAGGGCCAGCCGTCGTACGTCGTCCCACGTCGCCATGGGTCACACGTTAGTCGGTGGGGGCGCTCGCCGACGGGGATGCGGTGGCGTCCGACGGCGCGGCGCTGGGCGAATCGCTTGAGGACGAAGCGCTCGCAGAGGCCGAGGCCGACGCCGTCGGCGAAGCCGGCGAAGACGGCGTCGACGAGGACGTGCCGCCGCTCGGCGTGGTCGTCGGGGTCGAGCTGGCCGAGGAACTGGCGGTGTTGCTCGGCGTCGCCGAGGTCGAGGGCGGCTTCGTGCTGGTCGATGTGCTGGGCGTCTTCGACGGCGTCGTCTGGGGCTGGGTGGCCTGCGTCGTCGTGGGCGCCGCGGGGACGGTCAAGGAGGGCAGGGCTATCGCGCTCGTGCCCTGGGTGCCGGGCAACGTGGCCAGGGAGGTCAGCGAGGCGAGTGACGAGAGCGAGCTCACCGACGTCTTCGGTGCCGTGGCCGACGAGGTGCCGCCGGCCGAGGTGGCTGCCGTGGCCGCCGGCGTTCCGTTCGTGGCCGCGACACTGACCTGCGAGGACGGCGTCTGCGGGGTCACCGCCACGGAGATGGCCGAGGCCTGGGCCGGGTGGCTCGCGGCCGTGGTGCCGAGGGTCACCGCCATGGCCGCGGCGGCGACGCCGACCACGCCGACGGAGCTGAGGAGCACCCCCTTGGTCGGGTGCATCGTCTTGAGCGCGAGCTGGGAGCCGCTCTTGCCGGCGGCCTTGGGCTTCACGCGGGCGTGGCGCGCCCCCGTCCTGCTCTCGCGCATCGGGTTCCCTTCGCTAGACCTGACCGCAAGAGTCCACCATAAATGGATAAATAGCCAAACCCATAAGCCCATAGGTCACACCTCGGTCACGTCGGACCGTCGGCGGCTAGCCCAGCCCCGAATGGAGCCGTCGCCATCGCCCACCGCCACATGGCTCCTGAACTGCGGAGACGTCGTGTCAGTGGGTCGACGGCCGCTGGTGCGAGGCCGGCGCGGCGATGCTTGACTTGCCGGGTGGACCGCAAGCACACATCTCTGCTCGCACCGCGCTCCAAGAAATCCGACTCGGGCGACGACGAACGAGAACGGGCCGCTGCGCGGCGCCGGGAACGCGTGCGCCTGATGATCCTGATCACGGCCCGCGCGGGCGAATACCGCCGCGGCCTGGCGCGCGCGGCGGACCGGCTGAGCCCCGAGGAGACGGTGATCCTCGCCGACCTCGAAGGCCACGGCCTCCAGGTGCCGCAGATGCGCGACGTGCTGTGCGGCGGCCACGTCCTGGTCGACGACCCGGACCTGTACGAGCAATGGCGGTTCGCCGACGTCAGCCACACGCGCATCTCCAGCCACCACCGCGACATCGACAAGGCCAAGTACCCCGACATCGGCCTGCGCGGAAGCCTCGTGCGCGAGAAGCTGCACGGCCGCACCGCGAACGGCACCTGGGTGCAGCTGGAGAAGACGCCGGCGGCTTTCGGGAAGCGCAAGCTGCCCAGCCTCGACGACGTGCGGCACCTGATGGACTACGTCGTCTACCGTGTCACGAGGAGCAACGTCGGCCCCTGGGGCCTGTCCCGGGTGACCGAGCGCCGCCCGATGTACCTCTCGCCGATGCTCGCGGTGCCGGTCGCACTGAGCCCGCCGGTCGCCCGCACGCTCGGCAAGGCGCTGCGCCGGATCGAGGAGTCGGACGACGTCACCTCCGTCTCCGCGGACCTCGCCGCTCGCGTCCCCCCGCCCGAGCGCTCCGATCCGGCGGCCGAGCTCGGGCAGGCGCTCTCCGGCCGGGGCGGGCGCGGACTGTTCGGCAGCTCCGAGGTGTGGGTGACCCAGGCGCCGTCGCCCGAAGCCGCCGACCTGCTCAGCCGGACCCGCAGGCCGCCGGCGCCGAACACCTGGCAGACGGGAGAGACCCGATGAACGACGAGCGCGCGCAGGACACCCCCGCCGCCGGGCCCGGCACGGCGGGCCAGCCCGGCGCCGCCTCGGTGCCGGAGGGCCTGGTCACCGCCGTGGTCCAGCTGGTCGAGACCGGGCCGGTGCTGCTCGGCGCCTACACCATCGCGGAGCTCACGGCGGTGGACGCGGTCGTGGACTTCCTTGAGGTGCGGCCCTCGGACGAGGTCCTGGCCGAGGCTGTCCGCTCACTCGCGGCACGGCAGCTGCTGCTGCCCGGGAACTCGCCGGAACAGGTGCAGGTGCGCGGCGACCTCGGGATCGCGGTGGCGTTCCAGCAGCGCGCCCGCAAGGTGCTCGACGCCCGCGTGGCCGGCACCGAACCCGGCGAGCCGTGGCGGATCCTCGTGTTGCCGCAGCCGGAGCACATCTGCCTGGTCGTGCGGATCGACGCGCTGGGCGTGCACGAGATCGCGCTGCGGAAGCTGGACGACACCCTGGAGATGCTCACCGAGTGGCTGCCGCACGGCTCCCCGGCCCGCGAGGAGACCGTCACCGACGAGGACGCGCTGCTCACCGACTCCAAGCGGTCCGCGCTGGTCACGCTCACCGCGTACACGGCGGAAGGCTCCGCGGAGACCGCCGGCGCGAGCACGGACCTGATCCTCGCGGCCCGCGACGGCCACCTGCACGCGCTGAGCCGCGACCGGGCCGTCGACGGCGACGGCCTGCGGCCGGAGACGGTGGACGGCCGGGACGGCGTCCGGGAACGGCTAGGGGAGCTCATCGGCGTGGCCTGACCGGCGTCGCTGTGATATACGAATACGAAGAATGTGTGGGGGGAGCCGTGCCCTTCGGCCGTGCGGCGCCCGGCGGCCGGGGAGGGCGTTTTTGTCGGAGAACCATTCCCACGGCGCGGATCCCGCGGATCCTGCGGATCTCGCGCAGGGCATCGCCGAGGCGGTGGCGCTGCGCAACAGCTGCCTGAGCCTGCTCGAGAAGGGCGAGTACGACCGGGCCGAGCCGATCCTGGCCGAGTCGGTCGCGATGCTGCGCTCGCTCGCGGCCCTCGATCCGCACGCCGTCGGCCCGCAACTGGGCCTGGGGCTCAAACCGCTCGCCGCGCTCGCCGTCGCCGGCTCGAATTATGGTCGTGCACGGCAACTGGCGACCGAGGCCCTGCCGTTGCTGCGGCAGGGGGTCACCGAGCGGCCCTCGCAGTACGTGGCGTCGTTAAGCAGGGTCCTGTGGTACTTGGCGGAATCCCTCTGCCAGGTCGGGGAGCCGGAGCCCGCACTGCCGCTGTTGGATGAGGCGATCGAGCTCGTCGACCACCCCGGATTCGCGCCAGACCCCGTCGTCGCGGCCCTGCTCAGCGACGTCCGGTTGGCGGTCGATCTGCGGGAGGTCGTGCTCTTCCGATGCCTGCGCACCCGCCTTGAGGCGCTGCAGCGCCTGCACCGCACCGATGAGGCCCTCATCGCCGCGCTTGAGGCAGTGGACGTCGGGCGGCTGCTCGCGCAGCGCGCCCCCGACCGTTACAGCCCCCTGATGGCCAGGGTCCTGACCCGGCTCGCCCTGATGCACGAGCAGAGCGACGGACCGGCGGCGGGCGCGTTCCGGCAGGAGTCGCTGCCGTACTGGTACGCGGCGGCCGTGCACCAGCGGGAGCGGCTCGGCCCTGATCCCCAAGCGGCGCCGCAGATGCTCCGCTTCGCGCTGATCAAGGAACTGATGCCGTTCGGGCTGGAGCTTGTGCGGCTCGGCCGCGGTCCGGAGGCCCTGCCGTCCGCACGCGAGGCGGTCGACCTCGCGCGAGCGCTGGCAGCGGAGAACCCGGATAAGTGGCAGTCCGTGTTCGAGACGTGCCAGAAGCACCTGGCCGGACTCGAACATCGTCCCTGGTAACGACGAATCGGCCGGGGCTGCACGCCGCCTCGGCTGCTGCGTGTCGAACCGTACTGCCGTCCTGAGCGTCACTCACCACGTAAGGTGTCGGAATATCACCGAGGCGGTCGGCAGTAATTCGGAAGGCAGGACATGGCGAGCAAGAAACCAGGCAAGGCGACGGCGAACACCCTGGTCGACTTCGGCATCACCGGTGACCTCGCGCACAAGATGACGCTGCGCGCGCTCTACCGGCTCGAGCGGCGGGGCCTGCTCGACTGCCGGATCATCGGCGTCGCCGCGGAATCCTGGACGCTGGACCGGCTGATCGAGCACGCGCGCGAGGGCATCGCGGCGTCCGGCGAGAAGATCGACGACGAGGTGTTCGACCGCTTCGCTAAGCGGTTGACGTACATTTCCGGCGACGTCAAGGACGACAAGCTCTACGAGCAGCTGGCGAAGGAGCTCGGGCCGAAGGCGCGGACCGTCTTCTACCTGCAGATGCCGCCCTCGCTGTTCGGCCCGATCGTGGAGAAGCTCGGGCAGCACGACCTGCTCGGCGGCGCCCGGGTGGCGGTGGAGAAGCCGTTCGGCCACGACCTGGCCTCCGCCCGCGAGCTCAACGACCGGCTGCGCGCGGTGCTGGCCGAGGAGCAGCTGCTGCGGGTGGACCACTTCCTCGGCAAGTCCCCGGTCATCGAGCTCGAATACCTCCGCTTCGCCAACCTGGCGCTGGCCGAGCTGTGGGACCGCAAGAGCGTGGCGGCCATACAGATCACCATGGCCGAGAACTTCGGGGTCGAGGACCGCGGCCGGTTCTACGACCCGGTCGGCGCGCTGCGCGACGTGGTGCAGAACCACCTGCTGCAGGTCCTGGCCCTGGTCGCGATGGAGCCGCCGGCCGGCGCCGGCGCGGACGACCTGCGGGACAAGAAGGGCGAGGTGCTCCGGGCGGTGCACCCGGCCGACCCCAAGCGCTACGTGCGCGGCCAGTACCACGGCTACCTCGACGTGCCCGGCGTCGCCGCCGACTCGCAGACCGAGACCTTCGCGGCGCTCCAGCTGGAGATCGACAACTGGCGCTGGTCCGGCGTCCCGATCTACCTGCGGGCCGGCAAAGCGCTGGCCGAGCGGGTGACCGAGGTGCGGCTGCACCTCAAGCGCACGCCGAGCCTCGCCTTCCTGCCCAAGGCCGGCCAGGCCGAGGCCAACCAGATCGTGCTGCGGATCGACCCGGAGCCGGGCCTGCGCATGGCCATAACGGCCAAGGCCGACCAGAGCGCGGACTGGTCGCCGCTCACCCTCGACGCCAGCTTCGCCCGCGAGCTCGGCGAACCGCTCGAGCCCTACGAGCGGCTGCTGCACAGCGCCCTGATCGGCGACGCACAGCTCTACGCCCGCGAGGACAGCGTCGAGGAGTCCTGGCGCATCGTCCAGCCGCTGATCGACGCCCCGCCGCCGGTGCACGTCTACGAGCGCGGCAGCTGGGGGCCGGTCGAGGCCGTGGAGAAGCTGACGCGCAGCCACGTGAAGTGGCACAAGCCGTGGATGCCTGACGAGGTGTAAGACGACAGCGAGGCCGGGCCCCGCCGCCGCACCGGCGGCAGGGCCCGGCCTCGCTGTATCCGGCCCCTGCTATTCGGCCGGGGGCGGCGTCGGGACCGAGCCGTAGCGCTCGCCGACCACCTGCGCGCCGAGCGGCTCGAGGTCGGCCAGGGCCTGCGCATCGAGCCGCACGTCGAGGGCCGCGGCGTTCTGCTCCAGCCACTTGACCCGCTTGGTGCCCGGGATCGGCACCACCGTCACGCCGAGCCGCTCGGCCTGCGCGTACACCCAGGCCAGCGCGACCTGCGCCGCCGTCGCCCCGAGCCGGTCGGCCACCGCGCGCACCGCGTCCGCGATCGCGCGGTTGGCCTGCCCGGCGTCGCCGGCGAAGCGCGGGTTGCTCGAGCGGAAGTCCCCGGCGGCCAGCTGCCCGGTCTCGACCGTGCCGGTCAGGAAGCCGCGGCCGAGCGGCGAGTAGGCCACCAGCCCGATGCCGAGCTCGGCCATCGTCGGCGCGAGCGCCTCGACCTCGGTCCGGCTCCACAGCGAGTACTCGGACTGGACCGCGCTGATCGGGTGCACGGCGTGGGCCCGGCGCAGCTGCTCGGCGGAGAACTCCGAGACGCCGAGCCGGCGCACCTTGCCCTCGCGCACCAGCTCGGCCATCGCGCCGATGGTCTCCTCGACCTCGACGTTCATCGGCGGACGGTGGACGTAGTACAGGTCGATGACGTCGATCCCGAGGCGCAGCAAAGAACTCTCCGCGCTGCGCCTGACGTACCCGGCATCGCCGCGCACGGTGCGGGCGCTGTCACCGCCGGTGCGGTCGATGCCGAACTTGGTGGCCAGCTGGACCCGGTCCCGCCGGTCGTGGAGGGCGCGGCCGACGAGCACCTCGTTGTGCCCGGACCCGTAGATGTCCGCGGTGTCCAGAAGGGTGACGCCGAGATCGATGGCGCGGTGGATGGTGGCGATCGACTCGTCCCAGTCGCCCGGGCCGTAGAACTCGCTCATGCCCATACACCCGAGGCCCTGCGCCGAGACCTCGAGACCGCCGAGGAGGATGCGTTCCATGAGCCACACCGTATCGCCTAAGGCATGGCGAAACCCCTCCCGGTGTGTCCGGGAGGGGTTCGTCGTGTGCTGTGTGTGGTGCTGGCTTTGGTTATCAGTGGTTGACGATGGTGGAGACGATGTGGGCGGCCTGGTCTTCCCACTGCGAGTACAGGGAGCCGTTGAAGGAGTCCTGGACGTCCTGGGCGGCGCGGTGCAGGGACATGCTCTGGTAGCCCGACGGCAGGTTCTTCAGGAACGCCTTGGCCGCGTAGGTCGGGTCGTTGAGCTGGCTCGGGGTGCCCCAGCCGCAGGAGGGGCGCTGCTGGAACAGGCCGAGGGAGTCGTGGTCGACCGCGACGTTGAGGTTCTGGAGCTTGGATTCCTGCATCGAGGTGGCAACGGCGATGGTCGCGGCGTAGGGGGACAGGTGCATGTCCTCGGCGGCCTTGACGATGGAGGTGGCGTTGGACCACTGGTCGGAGTCCAGGGTGATGTGCGACTGGCTTCCGACGGTGCCGGTGGGCTCGAGGGTCGCGGTGGTGGAGCCGGCGAACAGGCTGGTCGGGGTCGCGGCCTTGGCGGTGGTCTTCGCCGGGGTGGTGGTCTTGGTGGTGGTCTTGGTGGTGCTGGCGGCGGTGGCCTTGGCGGTGCTCGCGGTGGCCTTGACGCTCGCGGGGGCGACGTGGGCGGTGGCGGGCTTGGCCGGGGCGGTGGCGGCGGAGGCGGTCAGCGGGGCGACGCCGACGCCGACGGCGGCCAGGGCGAGCGCGGCGGCGGGGTAGCGGCGCGGGCTGGAGATGAAGGTGCGGAACGCGGAGGTGGACATGCGGTTCTTCAGCACGAGTTCTAGAGCCTCTCCTTCGGCCGCCTACCGGGTTAGCTGACGGGTTCGGGCGGAAGGGGAGTTCGCCCTACAGCCCCCACACCGGGCGACGAAGACACGGACGCATAAGCACGTCGTGGGCGTCGTTGGTGAAGAGGGGGCCGATTCACCCCGGGGGACCGGCACGGTTGAGTGCCTGGTACTCATTGGGTCCCCGGCTCCGATCGGGTTCGCGCTGCGGGAGCTTCGTCGACCGCGGCGCCGCCCGGGTATCGGACTCGGCGGGTGCCCGGTGCCGGAACTTGTTTTCACGGCGTGGACCGGGCCACGACAAGAACATTACCCGAGATGCCCGGTATGTCCAAATTCCGGCGGAAACTCAACCGCCCGTAATGACGCCATCACCCGAGGTCAGGAAAAACCCACCCGCAAAGCCCGCGAAACACCTCGGAACCAGCGCCCCACCTGCACGAACGCCCGACCTGACGCCTTTCACCGCATTCCGTGAAATACCCATAGCCAAGCGTAACAACGACCACCCGCCGCTATTCTCCGCAATTCCATAAACGCGGAAAGCGACCATACTCCCGTATGGTCGCTTTCCGATTGTAGGCGATTACTCTGGGTTCACCCGCCTGCGGTTATCGGAATGGTGCTGGCGCCGGCGCCCCCGGTGACGGTGTTGGAGGCGTACACGATGTTGGGATCGGCCGCGCAGGCGGTCTGGTCCTTCACGTCGAAGCCGTAGCCGATCGCGCTGCCGAGGTTCAGGTTGTTGTGCGCGAAGACGTTGCCGCAGCCGAAGCCGGTGTAGAGCTGCTCGACCAGGATGCCCTGCTGGTAGGCGTCGACGCCGGTGTTGCCGGTCACGGTGTAGTCGTTGCCCTTGACGTCGACCCAGGCCACGGCCGAGTTGGCACCCGCCTCGCCGGTGGCGTTGAACGAGTTGCCCTCGATCGTGCTGCCGGTGGTGCCTTCCTTGGCGTCGATGTTCTCGGCGGTGATGCCCGGGCCGAGGGTGTTGTTCAGGATCAGGTTGTCGTTCGAGGTGTCCGGCTGGCCGCCGCTGTAGGTGCCCCAGTTGCTCTGCGCGCTGCCGAGGTAGATGCCTTCGCCGTATCCGGCCTGGTACTGGCCGGTGTTGCTGACGGTGGAGTTCTCGACCGTGTCGTCGCTGCTGAAGGCCCGCAGGTGGATGCCCTCGTCGCCGATGTTGCTCACGTGCAGGCCGTTGAGGACGTCGTGGTCGGCGCCGTCGAGGACGACGCCCTTCTGCGCGCTCGTCACGCTGAAGCCGGACAGGACCCAGTAGCTCGCCTTCAGGTGCACCGCGTAACCGCTGCTGGTGTTGTAGCCGGCCAGGATCGCGGTGACGGGGCCGGTGAGCGTGATCGGCGCGGCGGCGGTACCGCTGATGCTCGGGCTGAACTCGCCGGTATAGGTTCCGGCGGCGAGCTGAATGGTCTCGCCCGGCACGGCCTTGTTCAGCGCGGACGAGAGCTGGCTGGCGGTGGAGACCTGCACGACGGTGCCGCCCGCGCCGGTCGTGCCGGTTGCCGTCGCGGAGGCGCTGGGACTCGCGCTCGCACTCGCCGACGCGCTTGCCGACGCGGATACCGAGGGTGACGCAGAGTTCGAAGGAGACGCCGACGCGGAAGCTGATGCCGACGCAGAGGCCGAAGCCGACGTTCCGGTGCCGCCGCCGGCCGCGGTCAGGCTGAAGTCGTCGGCGTCGTACGTGCCCTCGCCGTACCAGCCGTGGACGTATACGGACACTGAGGTCGTGGTCGCGCCGGTGGTGAACGTGGTGGACAGCTGGCTCCAACCGGCTGCGGCCGGGGTCCAGGCGTCGGAGTAGCCGGTCGCGCCGAGGTACACGTAGTCGCCCTCGACATAGGCCGAGAGCGTGTACTGGGTGTTCGGCTGCACCGCGACGGTCTGAGTGCACTGCGCGTCGTCGGAGCCGGTGGCCGCGCCGGCCAGCGCGTGGGCCCCGGCGTGCACCGGCGAGCCCACCACCGAACCGGTGCCGGCGTCGCAGCTCCACGGCGTGAGCGTGCCGGTCTCCAGGCCCGGGTCGGCGAGCAGGTTCGCGGCGGCGGCGTCGGCGGTCGTGGGTGCCAGCGCCCATCCGCCGGCCGCGAGCAGCAGCCCGGCCAGCGTGGCCGCGCCCAGCGTGCCGGTGCCGTAGATGCGGACCCTGCGACGTCGGTTCACGACGGGTTCATCTCCCCTCGATGGCCCGCGGCCGTGCTCCGCCGAGCACGCGCCGCCTGCGCGCCGGGTCACAGCACCCGACGATGTCCGCAGTCACGATGCGGCACCAGCCGACGCGCCGTCAAGGGGTCTAGACCATTTTGGCGGCCGGCGGCTCTCGCCGCCGGTCGGATCCCCGATCCTGCCGGGTCGTCTCGCGCGCCCGGCCTCAGCCGTTGCCGACGTTGCCGCAGAGGTTGTCGAGGGCGTCGCCGTCGCTCTCCAGCCGCTGGCCGGCCGCGTCCGCCGAGGCCTCGCCGGACGAGTCGCCGTGCAACAACTGCTGCAGGCCGGTCAGGAAGGTGTCGAGGTCGGTGTCGAACTTCTTGATCGCCAGGCGGACGTTGTCGTGCGTCGCCTTGGCCTCGTCGCCGGTGAGCTTCTGCTGCAGGCTGCGCATGTCGCTGATGAACTTGTCCCCGGCGGTGGTCAGCTGCGTCGAGTCGCCGCTGCTCTCGGCATCCTGCAGGCCCTGCTCGTCGGCCGACAGGGTCGAGACGAGCTGCGCCGAGTCCGACTCCGCCGAGATGCAGGCCGCGTCCGCGGCGGTGGAGTTGCCGATCTTGTAGATGCCGAACGCGGCGCCGCCGGTGAACACCAGCGAGAGCGCGATGCCGACGTTTCCCGCGACCTTCCCCGCGCCGCCGAGCGCGGACGCCCGAGCCCGGCCGATGATCGAGAGGACCAGGCCGACCACGGGTATGAAGCAGCAGATGGCGCCGGCCAGCGCGACGCCGTTGGAACGCTGCGCCGGATAGGCGCCGGGCTGCGGCCAGCCGCCCGGCTGCGCGTAGCCGGCGGCGCCCGCCGGGTAGCCGGGCTGCTGCTGTTGCCCGTAGTCGGGCTGCTGCTGCCCATAACCGGATTGCTGCGGGTAACCGCTCTGATCGAGGTTGGACGCGGACAGCTCCTGGTACGGGTCGCGCTCGAGGTAGGGCGTGGTGGGCTGCTGCCCGGAGTACCCGCCCTGGTCCGGATAGCCCCCGTAGGACGGCTGCTGCGGCGGCGCCCCGTAAGGCGGCTGCTGCTGCGACGCGTTCGGATCCGGCTGCCCGGGCCACGACTGCTGGCCCTGCTGCTCCGGCTGCGCGTAATAGCCCTGATTCGGCGGCTGCTGCGGCGGCTGCTGCTGAGGCCAGCCGCCTTGGGACTGGCCCGGCTGCTGAAGCGGTTCAGAGGGGTTTCCCCAAGATGGCTCGGTCATCGCCGCGTTGCCCCGTTCGTCTCGATCACGGTGGTGTGCCTGTCTTCGCCGACTATCATCGAGTATGAAACAACGCGTTGTCGAGGGCTCGGACCGCGCATCCGCCGAGCGGAGAACCCGTTGCGCCGAGCCGCGATCGCGACGCGGCACCCGTCGGCATGTGCCCGACGGTCTCCTGCTCTCCCGCCCGCAGTCGCAGAGGGCGACGATGCCGGCGAGATCTCGCCGGTAATGATCGCCGAATCATTCGGCGATCTTTCGGGCTGAAAAAATTCGCGCCTTAAAATTTCATGACTGCTAGGATGCGCCTGCCTGCAGCGCCCGCGTGAGATTTACGGGATGCGGACGCTGATTCTTTAGGGAGGGATCAAAGGCATGTTCCAGCCTGTCCACCCACCAAAACCACCACGATTCCGCGCGTTCGCACTGGTCGCAGCCGTCGCCGCGGCTCTCGTCCTTTCGGCCGTGCCGGCCTCGGCCGACGTCGCGTCTTCGCCTTCGACGGCGGTCGAGAAAACAATCGGCAAACAGGAAACGAATTCCCCTTCCATTTCCCCTGCTTCGCAGCAGGCTGCGCCCAAGCCCACCAACGCCGGACTGGCAAAGGCCGCGACGCGGCCGCAGACGCGGCCGAGCGCTCCGTCGGCCGGAAAGTCCGTCAAGGTCTCGGCGACGACGGAGCGTTCCGCGCGGGCCGCCTCGGTCAAATCGGCCATCGCACACACCGCGGTGCCGGACACCTGTTCAGGGGCGATCTCACCCGACGTCGTCGATCCCTGCGACAGTCCGTCGGCATCCGGCACGGACACCTTCACGATCGACGAGAGCGAGAGCGCCGACCTGCTCGTCGTCGGCGTCGCTTCCACCGACGGGGCCGAGCTTCCCTTCACGCTCACCGATCCGAGCGGCGCGGCCGTCAGCTGTGTCGCGCCGTCGTTCGGTCAGAACCCGCAGTGCGCGACCAGTGCTTCCGGCACGTACACCCTCGCGGTGACGAACCAGGGTTCTGATTACACGGTCTCGTACCTGGCGCTGCTGTCCGACTCGACGTGTACGGCCCTCGACCCGTCGTTCGCGAGCGCTCCGGTCGAGGGGTCGGTCGCCGCGGGTGCCGCAGGCGCCTGCTTCACGCTGGACATGACCAGCGGACACACCGTCGCCATCGACTTCGGCAACGGCGCCACCTCGTACCTCTCGACGCCGCTGGGCATCTACGACGCCACCGGCGCGCAGGTCTGCTTCAACGGCTACGGCACCTGCGTCCTGAGCGGCATCGGACCCTACCGCGCCCTGACCGGCAACAACCAGGGCACCGCGTTCACCTTCGGGCTCTCCCTCAACGACCTGACCGATCCGGTCGGCTGTGCCGCCGCGTCGCAGCTCGCCTACGGCGTCGCCCCCGACGACTCCTCCGCGGACGAGTGCCGCACGCTGACCGTCAAGACGGCCGACGAGTACCAGGTGTACGCCGCCGGCGATTGGAGTCTCGGCGGGGTCTCCGGCACGCTCTACACGAGCGCCGGCGCCACCGCGTGCACCAACTCCGGGCCCTTCTGCGCGCTGACGCCGGGCACCTACTACTACGTCGAGAACCAGGATCCGCTGGCGCCGTACGACTTCGCCGTGGGCTTCGTCGCCGCGGACGAGAAGCACGGCTGCGCGGCCACCGGGATCAAGGACTTCGCCACCGGTCCCGCCGCGGCCTCGTTCAGCGGCGTCGGCGAGTCGGTCTGCCTCACCCTGCCCGCCGCGGCCACCGGGAAGTCGTTGTACGTGTACGACGAGAACCCGACTGCCACCGGGTACGCCGCTCCGCTCCTCGTACTGGACTCCACCGGGGCCCAGACCTGCACCAACCTCTACAACGACAGCGGCACCTGCACGCCGACCGGCACCGCGCCGTTCCACGTGGTCCTCGATGCGCAGACGATCGACAACCCGAGCTACAAGGTCCTGATCCAGGCGACGGACTCCACGGCCGGGTGCGCGGTGTGGAAGCAGTCCGGATACGGCAGCTCCTTCGGCGCGACCGTGACGACGAGCTACACGTCGAACTACGCGTGCCTGACGCTGCCGGCGGACAAGCACGCGGTCGGTGAGATGGTCGACTACACCGACACCACGAACACGGAGGACGGCGGCATCTCGATCAACGACTCGGCAGGCGATCAGGCGTGCCTGGTGCTGATCACCAGCCTGTGCACCTTCCAGCCCGGGGTCACCTACACCGCGATCCTCAGCAACAGCGGCCAGGCCCAGACCTACGACCTGGTCCGCCGCGACGACACGTCGAGCGCCACGTGTTCGACCCCTGCGTCCCTGACGCCGGGCGCCCCGTCCACCGCGACGAACTTCACCAGTGCCATCACCGCGCACTGCTACCGGGTCTCCGCCGCGGCCACCGACGACATGTGGTTCGACGTGCGCACCACCGCCCCGTACCCGGCCGGCGCGATCCTCGCGGTGACCGACGGCACGGGCGCCCTGGTGTGCAACTTCGTGACCATCTGCCAGACGGACGGATCCACCGACTACCAGGTGATCGCGATCGCCTCGGGCTACGCCGGAACCACCATCGCCGGGCACCTGGACACCTGGCAGATGGCCACCGCGGCGGGCCCCGCGGCGGTGTGCGCGGCGAACCAGCTCAGCGTCGACGGCTGGGGGCCGACGAGCCTCAAACTGACCGAGTCCGCCCCCGCCTACTGCGCGACGATCTCGCTCTCGACTTTCCAGTCGTTCGACGTCTACGACGCCGTCTCGGGCAACGGGGCGCAGCCGCTGATCGACGTCTACCCGCTCAACCCGTGGAAGCCCCCGTACTCGTTCACGGACGGCATCTGCTTCGGGAGCGACTGCAACACCGCGAGCGACAGCGGTGAGGCCATCGTCCTGGTGAGCCTCAACGGAGCGCAGAGCCCGGTGAACCTCACCGAGCAGGGCGTGTGCGGCTCCGGCTGCACCAGGCCCGCCGCGCCGACGATCTCCGCGATCAGCCCGGCCCGCCAGCCCGCCGGGACGGCGCAGAAGGTGACCGTCACCGGGACGAACCTGAACCTGGGCACCACGGTCATGCTGGCCACCGCCGGAAACCCGGTCGCGTACGCGTCCATCTCGCAGCCGGTCTCGGTGAGCGCCGACGGCACGTCGCTGACGGTCCTGCTCAACACCTCCGCCGTCACGCCGGGCAAGTACGACGTGATGCTCAACGCGGACTACACGATCCCCACCACCTCGCCCAACTACCTGTCCAACGCCTACACCGTCACCGCCGCGCCTACGGCGGCCGGTTCCTGATCCGTAGGATCCAAGCGCTGACAGCAGGGCCCGGACACTCCTCGAGTGTCCGGGCCCTGCGGCGTGTCCGGACCCTGCCGCGCGAGCCCGGCGGCGAAGGCACAGGTCAGGGCTCGCATTCCGGAATCACGCCGAGAATGTTTCGATAAACTTTCGAAAACGGCTCATTGACTCCCGCCCCGCGCCGCGCGCATACTTTCCAGCGGTCGAATCCTCCCGATCACGAAGAGGAAACCCGCGCGGTCCTCGGCCGGTCAAGGCCGCGCCCGTATGCGCATGCCGGAACCGGAAAGCGGGGTCGCAGTGCTCGTTGGGCCCTCGCGTTCCCGGTGCCCGCGCGTCCGGCCCCGTGCGGTTCGAAACTTTCGACCTCCCACCCTTCACCCCTGGGCCCGGCTGCGCCCGCCCAGCCTGACGATGACGACAGATCAGGGAGTTTCCACCATGGCGAGGAAGAGACGCGGTGCGGCGGCTCTCGCGATCGGCTTGGGGATGGCGCTCGCGGCCTCCGGCTGCGCCGGCGGCGGCGGCAAGAGCGGCGGCGGTTCCGCCGACGCCGCGGTCACGGTGACCCTGTGGGAGAACGCGACCAACGGCAGCACCGGGGTGGCCTACTTCCAGAACGCGGCACAGCAGTTCGAGGTGCTGCATCCGAACGTCAAGATCCAGCTCCAGACGATCCAGAACGAGGACCTCGACGGCAAGCTGCAGACGGCCCTGAACGCGGACTCCGCGCCGGACATCTTCCTGCAGCGCGGCGGCGGCAAGATGGAGGCCGAGGTCGCGGCCGGCCAGCTCCAGCCGCTGCGGCTGAGCGCCGTGGACCAGTCGAACGTGGGCACCGCCGCCCTCGCCGGCAACACGATCGACGGCCGGGTCTACGCGATGCCGCTGGACGCCCAGCCCGAGGGCGTCTACTACAGCGAGAACCTGTTCCGGCAGGCCGGAATCGCCACGCCCCCCACGACGATCGACGAGCTCGAGACCGACATCGAGAAGCTGAAGCAGATCGGCGTCGCGCCGATCGCGGTCGGTGCCAAGGACGCCTGGCCGGCCGCGCACTGGTACTACAACTTCGCGCTGCGCGAGTGCAGCCAGACCACGATGACCAGCACCGCCGAGTCGCTCGCGTTCACCGACCCGTGCTGGACCAAGGCAGCCGACGACCTGGCCTCGTTCCTGGCGGTCGGCCCCTTCCAGAAGGACTTCCTGACCACCGCGGCCCAGCAGGGCGCCGGCTCCTCGGCGGGCCTGCTCGCCAACCACAAGGCGGCCATGGAGCTCATGGGCAGCTGGGACCCCGGCGTGATCAACAGCCTGACGGCGAACCAGCAGCCGCTGTCCGACCTCGGCTGGTTCCCCTTCCCCGCCGTGCCCGGCGGCAAGGGCAGCCCGAGCGCCATCATGGGCGGCAGCGACGGCTACTCGCTGTCCAAGAAGGCGCCGAAGGAGGCGCTGGAGTTCCTCGAGTTCCTCGTGACGAAGGGCCAGCAGGAGGCCTACGCCAAGGCCTTCCAGTCGATCCCGGTCAACCCCGAGGCCCAAGAGGTCGTCACCGAGTCCTACAACCTCTCGGCGCTGGCGGCCTTCAACAAGGCGGCCTACTCGATCCAGTACCTTGACACCGAGTACGGCCAGGGCGTCGGCAACGCCATGAACACCTCCGTGGTGAATCTGATGGCCGGCAAGGGCAGCGCGGCCGGAATCGTCTCGGCCTCCAACCACGCCGCGAAGGGCTGACGCCGAGGGCGGTCGGGTTCGGCTCAGCACGGATCCGTCGACATCAGCTCTGCTGGTAGACCACGGCTGCGAGCCCACCAGTCGGGCAGGCCGCCGAGGGCCGATCCTGCGGTGGGCCAGGCGGTTCCCGCGACCGGTGAGGTGCGGCGCGGTCCGAGCCCGAGGCGCCCGCTCGGCGGGTCGATCTCGTAGCCCTCCTCAGCCTCAGGCAGGTGGCTCGGTTCCGCGTTGTGCGGGGACCAGGCTGCCGTGCCGTCCGGGCGGTATTCGCCGACGACGTCGGCGTAACAGCCGCATCCGATACACGTGAGGGCGACGACGCGGCCGCGGCCGCGTCGTCGCCCTTTCGGCACGCGCTCCGCCGTGTATTGACCGGATGTATACACCGAGTGCATACTGCCGATGTGAGCGTTCCACTGACCCTTCTCGGGCTGCTCGACCGCGAACCGAGCCACGGCTACGACCTCAAGCGGGATTACGACGCGTTCTTCGGCCGGGACAAGCCCCTGCCGTACGGCCAGGTGTACGCGACGCTCGGGCGGCTCGCCCGGGACGGCAAGGTCACCGTCGGGGCGATGGAGCCGGGCGAGGGACCGGACCGCAAGCAGTACACGATCACTGAAACCGGCCGCAGCGAAGTCGAGGTCTGGCTCACCGAGCCGGCGCCGGCGGAGCCTCACCTGCAGTCGGTGTTCTTCGCGAAGGTCGTGCTCGCCCTCATGCTCGGCCGGGACGCGAACCGCTACCTCGACGCGCAGCGCGGCGCACACCTGGCCCGGATGCGCGAGCTGACCGAACTGCGCCGCAGCGGCGGCACGCTGGACGTCTTGATGGCCGACTACGGCCTGTTCCACCTCGAAGCCGACCTGCGCTGGATCGACACCACCGAGGCACGGCTCGGCGCACTCAGAGAAATGGTCCATCTGTCATGAGCACCGATCTGAGCACCGCCGCCGCGCCCGACGGCGCGCGGCCGCGGCCGTCGCGCCCGGCCCTGCTCGAAGCCCGCGGCCTGCACCGATCCTTCGGCCAGACGCCGGCGCTGCGCGGCGCCGACCTCGCCGTCGCCCCCGGCGAGATCGTCGCGGTGATGGGCCCGAGCGGGTCGGGCAAGTCGACCCTGCTGCACTGCCTCGCCGGCATCTACACCCCCGATCAGGGCGAGGTGTGGTTCGACGGCAAGCGCATCGACGACCTCGGCGACACCAAGCGCACCGAACTGCGGCGCACGGCCTTCGGCTTCGTCTTCCAGTTCGGCCAGCTGATCCCGGAACTGACCGTGGCCGACAACATCGCCATGCCGCTGTTGCTCGACCGGGTCCGGCGGGCGGAGGCCTATCAGCGGGCTGAATCCTGGCTGGAGCGCCTGGGCCTGGCCGGGCTCGGCGCCCGGCGCACCGGCGAGCTGTCCGGCGGCCAGGCGCAGCGCGTCGCCATCGCCCGGGCCATGGCGCCGCGCCCCCAGGTGCTGTTCGCCGACGAGCCCACCGGCTCGCTCGACTCGCTCACCAGCGAGACCGTGATGGACCTGCTCGTCACCGAAACGCGGGCGGAAGGCACGACCGTCGTTCTGGTCACGCACGACGCACGGGTGGCGGCCTATGCGGAGCGCACCGTCATGGTGCGCGACGGCCGCGTTGCCGCGCTGACCGACACCGGGGTGGCCCGCTGATGTACCGGCTCGGACTGCGACTGACCCTGCGCAGCGGGAAAGAGGCGTTCACCCGGCTGATGGTGACCATGGCGGCGGTAGCTGCCGGCGTCGTCATCCTGCTCGCCGTGCTGGCCGACTTCCACGCGTTCGAATACACCAACAACCAGCCACGCTGGCAGAGCACACAGGGCACCCAGCTCACCACGGGCACCGACTACGCGTACCAGGCCTCCGGACCCGACGCGGCGGCGGAGCTGTGGAGCTACCGCGAGACGGTCTTCGAAGGCAAGACCATCGACGAGCTCGACGTCGCCGCCCTCGGCCCGCACGCGGCGCTGCCTCCCGGTGTCAGTGCTCTGCCTGGCCCGGGCCGGTACTACGCCTCGCCCGCACTGGCCGCACTGATCGCCGCCACCCCGCGCGACGAGCTCGGCGACCGGTTCCCCGGCACGCAGGCGGGCGTCCTCGGTGACAGAGCCCTGACCGGTCCGGACGACCTCGTCGTCTACGTCGGCTACAGCCCGGCCGATCTGGCCGCGCGGCCCTCGACCTCGCTCGTGCGCACGATCTCGGCGGGCGCGCAGACCAGCGTGTGGACCAACTACTTCCGTGATGCCTTCGCAGTCGGCGCGGTCGCCTTCGTCCTGCCGATCCTGATCCTGATCGGCATGGCGACGCGGCTGGCCGCGACCCGCCGCGAGGAGCGCTACGCGGCGCTGCGCCTGGTCGGCGCCACCAACCGGCAGATCACCGTCATCTCCTCGGTCGACGCGAGTGTCAGTGCCCTGGCCGGCACCCTGCTCGGCATCCTCGTGTTCCTCGCCGGGCGGCCGTTGCTCGCGGACATGGCGTTGTTCGGCAGCAAGTACTTCTCCTACGCCGTCACCCCGACCGCGCTCGGCTACCTCGCCTTGCTGGTGGCCGTGCCGCTCGCCTCGACGACCGCGTCGCTCATCTCGCTGCGCCGGGTCCGGATCTCCCCACTCGGCGTCACCCGCCGGCACACTCCGCCGGCACCGAAGACGCTGCGCCTGCTCCCGCTCGTCCTCGGCGTCGCCCTGTACCTGTACGGCGTGCTCACCACCACGCCCGAGGCCATCGGCGCCGGCGTCTACCCGGGCCTGCTGATCACCATGTTCGGGCTGATCATCGCAGGCCCCTGGCTCACTGCGGCAGCCTCCCGGCGACTGGCCCGGCGCACCGACAGAGCGCCCGCGCTGCTCGCCGCCCGGCGCCTCGCGGACACCCCGAAGGCCTCGTTTCGAGCGGTGAGCGGACTGGTGCTGGCAGTGTTCCTGGGCTCGATGCTCGGCGGGATGATGCCCACGATCAACGAAACCAATGCCACCCCGACCGCGAACGCGCTCTCCGACGTCCTGCTCGACACCTTCTCCTACTCGCCCGTCTGCGGCAACGACGTCAACTGCTCCGGCAGCGCCACGCTCGCGCCCGCCGCCAACACCACCGGTGGCCTGCTCGGCCTGCCGCCCGCCACCGGAAGTGCTCTCGTGCAGCAGCTCGAGGCGTTCCCCGGCACCGTGGTCGTGCCCTACTACTCGCTCCCTCAGGACGCCGACCTGCCGGTAGGCAAGCCGCAGGCTCCGCCGCCGACGGGTGCCCGCAGCGGCGGCCGGCACCCGGAATTCGGAGCCTCCTACGACGCCGTCGTCGACTGCGCGGCCCTCGCCAAGCTGCCCGCGCTCGGATCCTGCGCCCCCGGCCGGAGCACGTCCGAGGCAACCACCAGTGACCTCACCAACGACAACCCCCGCAACAGCGCCCAGCCGATCGTCCAGCCGACCGACCCGGCCGGCACCGCCGATATCAGCAGCCTGTATCTGCGCGGCGTGCTCGTCCAGGTCGCCGATCAGTCCACGCTCGAGAGGGTGCGGACCTTCCTGGTGACGCACACGCCGTCGTCCGAGTCGGGGGTCGCCCCGCGCACCTTCGGCGAAGCGGTGCAGGCTCGAGCCGAGGTGGCCCTCATCGTCCAGCGGGTCCTGAACATCGCGGTCATGCTCACGCTCCTGGTGGCCGGCTGCAGCCTGGCCGTGGCCGCGGGCGGCAGCCTGGTCGAACGCCGGCGCCCCTTCAGCCTGCTGCGACTGTCCGGGACCCCGACCCGCGTGCTGTACAAGGTCGTCCTCCTCGAGACGCTGCTCCCGCTCGCCGCGGCGACTGTGCTCGCCGTCGTGGCCGGCTACGGCATGGCAGTAGCAGCCGCAGTGAAGGTGGCACCCGCCGGAACCGCCGTCCCCACCCCCAGCGGCTCGTACTACCTCACCACGGGGCTCGGCCTGCTCGCCGCGCTCGCCATGATCGCCGGCACGCTGCCGTTCCTCGGGCGGATCACCCGAACCGACAACGCCCGGTTCGAATGAAGCAGGGCCCGATACGGTGTCGAAGCCGCATGCCTGTTCTCGGAGGACCGGGCCATATTGCCGCTGGACGAGGCCGCGTACGTGGTATGAACGCCGCACTGCCCGATCTTCAGGATCGTTGTGGATCGCGGACGGACTCCGGGTCGAGCAGGAGGCGGAAGATGTGCACATCGACCTCTGCCGTGCCATCGACCCGCATGGTCGGCCAGGTCAAGCGGACTTGAGCCTTGACGGTGTCGTCGGGCAGCGGCAACCAGAACCGGAAATCGCCTCGATGGGACGTTGACCCGTCGCCCCCGAACACGCCGAGGACGACCGGCTGCGCGGATCCGCCTCGGAGGGTCGCGGTGCCCGACAGGTCGAGGCTTCCAGCGTGACGGCGCTGTTCGATGCCGAAGGCGAACTCGTGCGCGAAGTCGATCGGAGGCTTGCTCAGCACCAGGAGCCGGAAGGCGATCCCGCCCGGGTACACCTCGCACGTCGTGGTGGCGATCACGAGGTCGCCGGTGTGCGCGAACACGTGCTTGAGCACCGGGGCGTGTATCCCGGGCTCGTCAACCGCGACGTGCGGCACGTCACGTCGCACGGTCATATCGGCCATCGTAGCCGACACGACCGTGCGAACGTGGCTCGGAATGCTGGTGACGAAGGGCTATCCCTGGGCCGGTCACTGTTCGTCCGATGGCCGGATTTTGAACACTTGCAGGGCCGTCGGCGTGACCTGAAGGCCGTTACCCAATCAGGAACGTAGTCTTCCTCATGGCTGCCTACGGTAGAGGGATAGACGACGAGTACGAATGAGGTAATCCGATGGTGGACATGAAGCTCGAGCTGGTATTTCTCCCGGTTTCCGACGTCGACCGCGCCAAAGCGTTCTACACCGACAAGGTCGGCTTCATCGCCGACCACGACCACACGGTCAGCGATGAGATCCGATTCGTGCAGCTGACCCCTCCCGGGTCGGCCTGCTCGATCGCGATCGGCAGGGGCCTTGTCGAGGGTGAACCGGGGAGCGTGCGCGGCCTGCAGATGGTGGTCGCCGACATCGAGGCCGCGCGCGCAGAGCTTGTCGAGCGCGGGGTCGAGGTCAGCGGCATCGAGGACCTTGACTGGGGCCGTTTTGTCTCCTTCGCCGACCCGGACGGCAACAAGTGGTCACTTCAGCAACTGCCGCAGTGGCGTGGCTGAAGGTCCGCGAGCGGGCTTGGGCGGACTCAGGTCGCTGCCACTGCACCGCCCGGGCGCGTTGGAGTGTTCTGGCCGGCGGCCAGCCACCATTGCCCATCGCGCCGAACGAGGACGTACATCGCCAGCTCCGAGAACGGCAGATCTGGATCCGAGGCGGGCGCCACCGGCTCGCCGTCTGCGTCGAGCACGAGCCTGGCGATGTGGGCGATGACGACGTCCTGCGCCACCGCGAGCACGTGACGGACCTCGTAGCGGGCCGAGGGCGCGCGCTCCGGGTGGCTCTGAAACTGGACGTGGATGGGGTGGAGGTGGTCGTAGCCGTCCACCAATGCTCCGTACGGACTTCCCCAGACAACGTCGGCGGCGAACTGCCGGTTCAAGATCTCGGCGTCATGCCGGTCGAGTCCCTCTTGCAGACCCGCAGCGAACTGCGCGACGGCAGTTTCAGCATCCGCGGACGCGACCGCAAGCCGCATCCGCCCGGTCATCGCCGCTCCACGTGCTCGCGGAAACCGGGGGCCGCGGGTAGAGATCCCATGTCATCGACCTCCTGGGAATCGCGCAGCTGAAGACACTCAGCCACCAGATGCCCGAGCCTCCTCGTTCGAAGCGCCAATCGGCCCGACCGGGCGACATGGTGGCGATCCGCAGTCTGCTGCCGAGCTGAGCGCGGTGAGGCGCCGTCGCCCGCACAGAGACGACCCATGTGATCAGCGGCGTCGCAGGTTACCCGTCAGCGCTCATCGCAGGCGCGAACCGCGCATGATTCCAAACCCCACCGGTGGTAGACGACCCCTTCGAGTTCGCGTCCGCCAGGTGCCGCGTTGATGTACTGGCCGTCGAATGGGCCGACCTTGGTCACTGCGCGCCCGTCTCGAAACACGATCTGCAGCCCGTGCTCCGGCTCCCAAGAGCACTCCGACTCCACCGACACGTAGACCGCCGCTCCGTCGCGCCCGACGCTCAGCTCGCCGAACACGATGTGCTGCCACACCTCGTCAGGAGTGCTGATAGACGGGAAGCCCTCCTCGTCTCCTACGTCGGACTGCACGTCCAGGTAGTACTCGAAGATCGACTGCGCCGAGCTCTTCAGCACGCTCTCGTCGAGTCCGAGGAACGCGGAGACGGCGTCATGAACCTGGAGCGGCGACGGGTCGTCGCCATAGCCCTCGACCGTGAACGTATGCTCGCCGCCACCCAGCACGGGCACCGGGATCGGCCGGCTCTGGTACCACTCATACTTCGGATCCAACGTCAGACGACCGAGACCGGGAATCTCCACGCGGGCAGTTTATTCCAACCATGCGGTATTCCCCTCCGCTGGACTGGAAGCAGAGGGCTAATCGGTCAAGCAGAGAAGCGCTGTGGCGTCGTCGCCGGCCTTGTAGCGTGGCCATTTCGTGCCGGTGGGGTCGGTGGCTTCGGCTTGTCGCACCTGGTGGATGAGGTGTTCGGGGCCGTGGGTGTGGAGCAGATCGAGCAGTCCGGTCCAGTCGGTTTGGTGGTAGTCCTCGGCGAGGCAGGAGGCTCCGTCGCTGAGGATTGCGGCGCGCTTGAGGTGGGCGCGTTCGATCGTGCCGGTCAGGGCGTGGTGTGCGGCCTCGGGGTTGGATCCGGCGACCCAGTAGCCGTCGGGGGTGTTGCGGTGTGGGCGTTGGGCGGCGACCAGGCGGCTGACGGCCTGCTGGTGTTCCGGGGTGCCGATCTCGTATCGCAGGGTCTGTTGGTGTTCGGCCTGGGCGTAGCCGTCGACGCGTAGATCGGAGATCTTCGCGATGCCGTCTGGGCCGTCGAGCAGGATGACGGAGTCGAACAGTGAGAGGTATTCGATGGTGGCCTCGTTCTCGCGAAGCAGGGCGATGGAACTGCTGGGGGTGCCGGTGTGGGTCAGATCGCAGGTCGCTGCGTGGGAGTCGGCGACCTTGGCGAGCGCGCTGGCGGCGCAGTCGGCCAGCGGTGTTGCCGGTCGGGTGGCGGCTTGCTCGATCAGTGCCGCGGCGAGGTGGGCGACGTACCAGGGGGTGCTGTGGATGCAGCCGGTGCCGAGTTCGGGCGGGGAGCTGAGGCCGTCGAGCACGAAGGCGAGATGCGGGGTGGCGGCGACGGTGTCCTCGCTGGGCTTGTGTGGGGATCCGGGGGCTGAGGCGAAGCTGACGCGCACGGTGATCTCCGTTCCGGGGCTTGAGCACGTGGATTATTCGTGGGCGCTGATACTTCGTCCGCCGTCGACCACGAGGTGCTGGCCGGTGATGAAAGCCGCGTCGAGTGCGCCGCGGGCGGCGGCGATGTCGCTCGGGCGTACGCACACGGAAGCGACCTGGCATTCCAGCGCGGTGCGCAGGCCGGCTGTGACCTCGGCGTCGGTCGGTTCGGGGCGCAGCAGGGAGTGGTCGATCATCGCGGCGACCAGCGCGCGCGTGGGCAGCGGGCCGGACCATCGGGGCAGGTCGAGAGGGGCGGCGGATATGGCGCGTCTCCTTGCGGCAGAAGCTGTCTAGACAGCCTATACTGCAATGACGGGGGCGTCGACACCGCATCGATCCACCCGCCCGACCTGCAAGGAGTCCCCGTCATGGCCGCCGCACCGCAACCGATCTACGAGCGGATCGAGAAGCAGCTGCGCCGCCGGCTGAGCGGCGCGCGCGACGGCGAGCCGTTCCCCTCCGAACCCAAGCTCGCCAGCGAATTCGGCGTCTCGCGCATGACCGTGCGCGCGGCCCTCGCCGGCTTGGAGCGCGACGGGCTACTCGAACGGGTGCCCGGCAAGGGCAGCTTCGTGCGCAAGAGCGCGGCGGCCCGCCCCGTCGGTACCCTGATGAGCTTCCACGACCAGGCCGTCGCCCTCGGCAAGACGCCCCGCTCGCGCGTCCTCGAGGCAGAGACCCGCCCCGCCACCGCCGGACAGGCGGCCGCCCTCTACCCCGACCGTGGTCCGGACGGTCTCAACGTGGTCGCGATCACTCGCGTGCGCTTGTTCGACGATCTGCCGGTCGCCATCGAATACGCCGCCTTCCCCGCACACCTGACCGGGCTGCTGACCGCGGACCTCGAAACCGGCTCTCTGCACAGCGCCCTGCGCCGCCTCGGGCTGCGCCCCAGCCTCGGCACTTCCGTCCTCACCGCCCGGACCGCCGACCACGACTCCCTCGAGCTAGCCGTCTCGCCCACCACGCCGCTGCTGGTCGAGACCCGTTCCATCGTCGACCAGCACCACGATCCCCTCGAACACACCGTCAGTTCCTACATCGCCGACCGCTACGCCCTGCAAGTCGACTTCAACGTCGTCGAGTAGCGTCCACGCGCCGCAGCCATGCCGTCTCGAGCGAAGTATGTGGCATGATCCAGGCATGGACTCCGCGGATCACTCGGTGCCCGCCGGGATCGTGTTGATGGCCGACCCCCAGGTCGCAGCAGTGCCGGTTCGCGAGACGGGCGAGGAACTGCTGGACGTACGCGACTGCGGGATGCTCCCCGTCTCGTCCTCTCGGGCCGATGAAGCAGGAGTTTTCGCGCACGTGCGCATGGCCATCCTGGACCGGCTCGTCATCGCCGACGACGCACTGCCTGACGGGCTGCGACTGCTGATCGTAGAGGGCTACCGGCCGCCCGCGGTCCAACAGCGATACTTCCAGAAGTACCGGCAGGTACTGCGCGATGCCAACCCCGGCTGGAGCGACGACCGGCTGCACCTCGCGACCAGCCGCTACGTCAGCCCGCCGGAGATCGCTCCGCACAGCGCAGGGGCCGCAGTCGACCTGACCCTGTGCACGGCGGACGGACTCGAACTGGACCTCGGTACCGCAATCAACGCGACCCCGGAGCAATCGGCAGGAGCCTGCTACACCGCTCACCCCGGCTTGTCCGCCGAAGCGAAGCACTACCGGACTGTGCTGACGACCGCGCTGGCCGAGGCAGGGTTCGTCAACTATCCCACCGAATGGTGGCACTGGTCCTACGGCGACCGGTACTGGGCCCTGGCGACCGGAGCCCCGGCAGCGCTCTACGGCCCGCTCGAAAAGCCGTGACTCGATCATCGCGCTAGGGGGCAAAGAAGGTCCCTGAGAAGCCCCGCGCGGCAGTCGATTCTGGCCGCAGCACCCGGAAAATCCGTTGCGTTGGGCCGTGCTTGGCACCATGGGGCACGTCGACCACGGCAAGACGACCCTCACTAGTTCGATCGTTCCTGTGACTGCTGAACAGTGGAACCGAGTGCAGGCTGACGGACCGACAGGAATGCTCTGATCTGCACGGAACTGCGCTCAACCGACCTCAACTGCACCGAAATGAGCTCGCTGACCGAGTCCTTGGGTGTGAAGGTGTAGTTGGCGGCCGCGCCGTCGACCGAGGGCTCGAAGTGGTCGCGCTCGTGCTGTTCATGCGCGGGGTCGCCATCCGCTTCTAGAACTACGCGTTCTACGGCACCGCCATCGCAGCCGCGGTGCTACTCCACGTCGACCTTCCCCAGCACTCCGGTTACGCCCCCCTGGGCTAGCGCGTGGTCTGGACACTGTGCGGTGTGGGCATCGCCGTGGTCGTCATGCTCCTGGCCGGTTTGCCGGCCAAGCGCTCCGCCAGGGTTGAGTAGTTCCGCCGCCTAGCGCAGATCCGTGGCACAGGCCCCAGGTGATCGTGGCGCTCCAGGACACTCGCAGGCTCGCCCGGAGGTTTATGGTCCACCGTTCAGGACACCCGGAGTCCACTCTCGAACCAGATCAAGGGACGGCAGTGGAACTGCGAAAAGGGGACGACGCGCACGAGCCGGCGACCGAGGCGCTGATGGACGAGGCCGCCCGGCGGTTGCTGGCAGAGACGGGGGAGGCCTCGGCCAGGCTGAGGGAGTACATCGAGCAGACCCGCTTCCGGCTGGAGACCGTGTCGTTTCAGCGCTGAGGAGCGCTTCCTGACGAGGGTGCCCGCCTCGCCGCAGCGCGGGGACGCCTAAGCCGGCGGGTGGGTTCCCCGGCCCTGCCTCCGCTTGTCCGTCAGCGCGTTACCTCCACCGCACACCGAGTGACCGACTGCGCCGCTCTTCGCTGCCGCCGAGCCGCCATGGAGCCGCGGGGCGGAGCGCTTCCCGTCATCGAGTAAATTGTTTCTGCACGGAAACAGTTCTCGGCGCCGACGGCGGCCCGACGGCGGATTCGACGCGGAAGAGGTTGTCCCATGGCCGAGCGATCGGTGAAAGGTTCGGCTCAGGCGGCCCGGCCCGGGTCCGAACTGGCGGCCGCGCGGGTCGGCGAGCCGGAACTGCGCCAACTGCTGGCCGGGTTGACCGCGGTGCGCGACGGCGACTTCGGCACGCGGCTTCCCGACGGCTCGGACGGCCTCCTCGGCGAGATCGCCACGGTGTTCAACGGCATGGTCGACCAGCTCTCCCTGTTCACCTCCGAGGTGACCCGGGTGGCCCGCGAGGTGGGCACCGAGGGCACCCTGGGCGGGCAGGCGGAGGTGCCGGGCGTCTCCGGGACCTGGGCGGATCTGACCGACTCGGTCAACGCGATGGCGGGGAACCTGACCACGCAGGTGCGCGACATCGCCCAGGTGGCTACGGCCGTCGCGCGTGGGGACCTGTCGCAGAAGATCGACGTGGATGCGCAGGGGGAGATCCTCGAGCTCAAGGAGACCGTCAACACGATGGTCGACCAGCTCTCCTCTTTCGCCGCGGAGGTCACCCGGGTCGCGCGCGAGGTGGGCAGCGAAGGACGCCTCGGCGGGCAGGCCCAGGTCCCGGGCGTCGGCGGGGTCTGGCGGGACCTGACCGATTCGGTGAACTTCATGGCCGGCAATCTCACCTCCCAGGTCCGCAACATCGCGCAGGTCACCACCGCGGTCGCGCAGGGCGACCTGTCGCAGAAGATCGGCGTGGACGCGCGCGGCGAGATCCTCGAGCTGAAGAACACGATCAACACGATGGTCGATCAGCTCTCCGCGTTCGCCGACGAGGTGACGCGCGTAGCCCGCGAGGTGGGCACGGAGGGCCGGCTTGGCGGGCAGGCCGACGTCAAGGGCGTGAAGGGCACCTGGCGCGACCTGACCGATTCGGTCAACTTCATGGCCGGCAACCTCACCGCGCAGGTGCGCTCGATCGCCCAGGTGGCCACGGCGGTCGCGAGCGGGGACCTGTCGCAGAAGATCGGCGTGGACGCTCGCGGCGAGATCCTTCAGCTCAAGAGCACGATCAACACGATGGTCGATCAGCTCTCCGCGTTCGCCGACGAGGTGACACGAGTGGCGCGCGAAGTGGGCACGGAGGGCCGCCTGGGCGGGCAGGCCGACGTCAAGGGCGTGTCGGGGACGTGGAAGGACCTGACCGAGTCGGTCAACGTGATGGGCGACAACCTCACCGCGCAGGTCCGCTCGATCGCTCAAGTCACCACTGCGGTCGCGCAGGGCGACCTGTCGCAGAAGATCCGGGTGGACGCGCGCGGGGAGATCCTGGAGCTGAAGGAGACCATCAACACGATGGTGGATCAGCTCTCTGCGTTCGCGGACGAGGTCACCCGGGTGGCGCGCGAGGTGGGCACCGAGGGGAACCTGGGCGGTCAGGCGACGGTCCGCGGGGTCTCGGGCACGTGGAAGGACCTGACCGACAACGTCAATGTGATGGCGTCGAATCTGACCGGGCAGGTGCGCTCGATCGCGCAGGTGGCCAGCGCGGTCGCGCGCGGCGACCTGTCGCAGAAGATCACGGTCGAGGCGAAGGGCGAGGTGGCCGCGCTCGCCGGGGTGATCAACACGATGGTCGACACGCTCTCGACCTTCGCCGACGAGGTCACCCGCGTCGCGCGCGAAGTGGGCACCGAGGGCATGCTCGGCGGGCAGGCGCGGGTCGCGAACGTCGCCGGGACGTGGAAGGACCTGACCGACAACGTCAACTCGATGGCGAACAACCTGACCAACCAGGTGCGCAACATCGCGCTGGTGACGACGGCCGTGGCCAACGGAGATCTCTCCAAGAAGATCGACGTCGACGCCCGCGGCGAGATTCTCGAACTGAAGACCACCATCAACACGATGGTCGACCAGCTCTCCTCGTTCGCGGCGGAGGTCACCCGGGTCGCGCGCGAGGTGGGCAGCGAGGGGCGGCTCGGCGGGCAGGCCGAGGTCGAGGGCGTCTCAGGGACCTGGAAGCGGCTGACCGAGAACGTCAACGAGCTCGCCGGGAACCTGACCAGGCAGGTGCGCGCGATCGCCGAGGTCACCAGCGCGGTGGCGATGGGGGACCTGACCCGCTCGATCACGGTGGAGGCCTCCGGTGAGGTGGCCGAGCTCAAGGACAACATCAACGCGATGGTCGGCTCGCTGCGTGAGACGACGCGGACCAACGAGGAGCAGGACTGGCTCAAGTCCAGCCTGGCCCACATCACCGGGCTGATGCAGGGTCACCGCGACCTGGCCGTCGTGGCCGACCTCGTCATGCAGGAGCTCACCCCGCTGGTCTCGGCCCAGTACGGCGGTTTCTATCTGGCCGAGGAGGCGGCGGACGGGACCGAGCTGACGCTTGTCGGGTCCTACGGCCGGCCGGCTGATCTGGCCGGGCATGACCGGTTCAAGCCCGGTGAGTCGCTGGTGGGGCAGTCGGCGCGGTCGCGGCGCGTGATCGCGGCTGAGGGCGTGCCCGGCGACTACATCGGCATCTCCAGCGGTCTGGGGCGGGCGACGCCAGGTGGGCTGATTATTCTGCCGATCGTGGTGGAGGACCAGGTCCTGGGCGTCATCGAGCTGGCCTCCTTCACCTCGTTCACCGCCATCCACCGCGACTTCCTCGAGCGGCTGATGGAGGCGCTCGGGGCCAACGTCAACACCATCCTCGCCAACGCCCGCACCGACGAGCTGCTCGAGGAGTCGCAACGGCTGGCCGAGGAGCTCCAGGCCCGCTCGGAGGAGCTGCAGGTCCAGCAGGACGAGTTGCAGCGCTCGAACGCGGAGCTCGAGGACAAGGCGATGCTGCTGGCTACGCAGAACGGCGACATCGAGGCGAAGAACCTGCAGATCGAGCAGGCGCGCCAGGAACTCGAGGACCGCGCCCAGCAGCTCTCGCTCGCCTCCAAGTACAAGTCGGAGTTCCTGGCCAACATGAGCCACGAGCTGCGCACCCCGCTCAACAGCCTGCTGATCCTGGCCCAGCTGCTGGCCCAGAACCCGGCCCGCAACCTGACGCCCAAGCAGGTCGAGTACGCGGGCATCATCCACTCGGCCGGCTCGGACCTGCTGCAGCTGATCAACGACATCCTGGACCTGTCGAAGGTCGAGGCCGGCAAGATGGACCTGAACCCGGAACGGGTCCCGCTGCGCCGCCTGCTGGACTACATCGAGGCGACCTTCCGCCCGATGACCACGCAGAAGAGCCTCGGCTTCACCGTCACCGCGGCCGCCGGCATGCCCGGGGAGCTGATCACCGACGACGCACGGCTGCGCCAGGTGCTGCGCAACCTCATCTCGAACGCGATCAAGTTCACCGAGCACGGCCAGGTGGAGCTGCTGATCGAACCGGCCGGCGAGGCGGAGGTGCCGGCGTCGGTCCGCCACGACGGCCCGGTGGTGGCGTTCCGGGTCAAGGACACCGGTATCGGCATCGACCCGCAGCAGCTGGAAGCGATCTTCGGCGCGTTCCAGCAGGCGGACGGGACCACCAGCCGCAGGTACGGCGGCACCGGGCTCGGCTTGTCGATCAGCCGGGAGATGGCCCATTTGCTCGGCGGCGCGATCCACGCGCGCAGCGCCCTCGGCGCGGGCAGCACCTTCACCCTTTTCCTACCGGTCGCGGCGCTCGAGCTGCTCGCGCGCTCGCAGGAGGGGGAGGAGACGGCGGGCGACTTGGAGGGCGGCGTCACTCAGAGCCCTTCGTCCGACAGCCGCGCGGCCGGTGCGACGACGCAGCCGGCTCTGCCGCGTCCGCGCCGCCTGCTGGTGATCGAGGACCGGCAGAACGGCCTGCTGTCGCTGGTGGCGCAGAGCGCGGTGGGCAGCCTCGAGGCGGGCTCGGAGCTGCCGGAGCAGCAGCACGGCCACGAGGTGGTGACGGTCGTCGGAGCGCAGGAGGCTGCGACGGTGCTGGCCGCCGGCGCGTTCCACTGCGTCGTGCTCGACATCGAGATGTCCGATGGCGGGGCGTGGGCCTTCCTCGACGCGATGGAGGGCGATCCGGCGCTGCGTCAGGTTCCCGTGCTGGCCCATAACAGCCGCCGCCTGGGCGCGCAGCAGGAGCACACGCTGCAGTCGCGGGCGAGCGAGCGTCCGCTGGAGGTGCTCTCCAGCCTGGACGAGCTGCGCGAGCGCATCGCGCTGCACCTCTCGGTGGACCAGCCGGGCGACGTGGTGCCGTTGGTGCGCGCCGAGGTGGTGCGCCATCAGCTGCTGGAGACGGCCGACGAGACTCTCCGAGGTCGTACGGTGCTCGTCGTCGACGACGACGCCCGCAACCTCTTCGCGATCAGCGGCATCCTGGAGCTGCACGGGATCCGCGTCCTGCAGGCCACGGACGGGCGCAGGGGCATCGCGGCCCTGCGGGCCCACACCGAGATCGACCTGATCCTGATGGACGTGATGATGCCCGAGATGGACGGGTACACCGCGACCGCCGAGATCCGGGGGATGCCGGAGTACGCGAACCTGCCGATCATCGCGGTGACCGCCAAGGCGATGCCGGGCGACCGCGACAAGTCGCTCGCCGCCGGTTCGAGCGACTACGTCACCAAGCCGGTGGACGCGAACGACCTGATCGCGTGCATCGGGCGCTGGCTCGGAGCGCGGTGACCCCGGTGCCGACTTCTGAACGGGGCGGAGCCGCCGGCCCGCCGGTGTCCGCGCGAGCCCGGGAGACGGAGGAGTTCGACGCCGGCGAGTCCGGCGCGGCCGCCGGACGCCTGGCGGCGATGGTCGAGCGGCTGCGCGGCCAGGTGGAGGCCGCGCACGCGGCCGCCGACGGCCGCGCGCTGGTCGAACTGGCCAAGGGCATCCTCGTCGAACGGCTCGGCTGCGGTCCCGCGCAGGCCGCGAAGCAGCTGGCCGAGCTGTCCGACCAGGCGGGCATGTCCGTGCTCGAACTGTCGGTCGACATCATCAACCAGGCGGCGCGGGACCGGGTGGCCGAGGTCGCGGCCGCGTTCATGCGGCGCTGCCACGATGCCGGCTCGGCGCCGGGCGCCCCGGAGCCGGCTCGCAGCTCGCCCGCCGTGCGGCTGCGGTCCGCCGAAAGCGCCGCGCTGGCGGCCGGCGGCGACAGCCAGACCGTCGCCGAATCGCTGCTGCGCCACGCCCTCGCCCCGCTCGGCGCGAATGCCGTGGCGATCTGGAGCGTGGACCGGGACGGCTCCCTCGCGCTGAGCGGCCACGCCGGCTTCGGCGCCGAGGAAGCCGAGCGCTGGCGCCACGTGCCCCCGGGGGTGACGACGGTGGCTCGCCAAGCGTTGACCGGGCGCGCCACCGTGCGGCTCGACTCCGTCGCCGCTGTGCCCTCCATCGGATATCGCAGGTTTCCGGACGGCGGGCGCATAGCCCTGTGCGCGGGGACCGGCGGCCGGATCCACGGCGTGCTCGAGGTCTGCTGGCCCGAGCCGCTCGTTCGTCAGCCCCCTGCGGTCGAACGTCAGCTCGAGGCGCTCGCGGAATTGTGCGCTTTCACCCTCGAGAACCTGCCCGACGCCGAATCTG
The DNA here is from genome assembly GCF_000504285.1 of Actinospica robiniae DSM 44927. Lineage (NCBI taxonomy): Bacteria > Bacillati > Actinomycetota > Actinomycetes > Catenulisporales > Actinospicaceae > Actinospica > Actinospica robiniae. The sequence goes on from NZ_KI632511.1 coordinate 9,414,335, forward strand.
AGGTCCCCGGCCGCGCCCAGCCGAACGTCTCGGCCGCGGAACTCGCCGCCGTGGCCGACGGCCTCTACGATCCCGCTCTGGTCCTCACCCCGGAGCTGGACGCCGACGGCCGCCTCGCCGACTTCCGCATCCACCACGTCAACGACCGCTTCCAGGACCCCGCCGGACGGCCGCGCAGCGCCCTGGACGGCGCGCTGCTGCTGCAGACCTATCCGCTGGCCATCGGTGCCAGTGTGCTGTCGGACCACCTCGCGCGGGTCTATGCGACCGGCGAACCCGTGCGGGTGGAGCGGATGGCGGTGACCGCTCTCGCCGACGAGGTGCCGCTACAGGTAGTGGCGGATATCAGCGTCACCCGCCACGGCGGCAGCCTGCTGATGATCTGGCGGATCGAGGACGAGACGGCCCGGCTGGCCCGGCTGCTGCAGCACGCGCAGCGGCTCGGCCGGATCGGCGGGTTCGAGGAGGACCTGGAGACCGGCGAGATCACCTGGAGCAGCCAGCTGTTCACGCTCTACGGCCGGCCGGCGGCGCAGGGCCCGTCGTCCCTGCGGGACCTCGCCGCGCACGCCCACCCGGACGACACGACCGCCATCGGCCGCTTCCTGCGCACGCTGCTGCACCACCGGCGCCCGGCCACCATCGCGTTCCGCCTCAACCGCGCGGACGGCGTGGTCCGGCACATCCGCATCGTCGCCGAGCCCGTCCTCGCCTCCGACGACCGCCTAGTCATCCTGCGTGGCGCCTACCAGGACGTCTCCTCGCAGCACTGGACCGAGGTGGCGCTCGCCGCCACCAGGGACCGGCTCGAACACAGCGAACTGGAGGCCGCGCAAAGCAACCGGCTGACCCTGCAGCTCCAGCACGCGATCATGCCCCCGGCCGGCGGACCGCTGCAGGCGCCGGGACTCAGAGTCGCCGTGCGCTACCGCCCGGCGGAGTCCGAGTCCATGGTGGGCGGAGACTGGTACGACACCGTGGTCCTGCCATCCGGCCAGGTCCTGCTGTGCGTGGGAGACGTCGCCGGACACGGCGTCACCGCGGCCACCGGGATGGTGGTGCTGCGCAACGCCCTACGCGGACTCGCGATGACCGGAGCCGGGCCCGGACAGCTGCTCTCCTGGCTCAACAGCGTCGCGCACCACCTCAGCGACCGGCTCACAGCCACCGCCGTGTGCGGGCTCTACGATCCGGCGACCCGCCGTTTGCGCTGGGCCAGGGCCGGGCACCTGCCGCCGGTGGTGGTCAGCGGCCCGGAAGCCGCCGCCCTGCCGTTGACCGAGGGCACGCTGCTGGGCGCGTGGCCGGATCGGCGATACGAGGAGGCCGAGATGCAGCTCCAGCAGCGCGACATCCTGCTGATGTACACGGACGGCCTGGTCGAGCGCCGGGACACCGCCTGGCACATCTCCGTCGACCACCTGATCGCCACCGTGCGCACTCCGGCCGACAGCCTCGGCGAACTGCTCGACACCCTGCTGACCTACAGCCGGTCCGACACCGACGACGACACGTGCCTGATCGGTGTTCAGATCACTGAGCCGGGCGCGCCATGATCGCACCCTGCTACGGCGCGTTCGCGGCGGGCGCCTCCACCCGCGGTTATGCTTCGATTCCTCGGGACCGCACGACCATGCGTCCGCGTCGGTCCACCGGCCGGCCGGACGCCTTAAGGACGGTGAGCCCATGCAGCGCGATATCGCGGTAGAACGCGCGCTCAGCGACGCGGACCCCGATCGGCTGCCGGAGGTGCTCGAAGAGTCCCTGTGCGCCCGGTACGACGCGCGTGCCGTGGAACTCCGGCTCGTCGACTACGCCATACACTCCCTGCAGCCGGTGCGCCGCGGTAGGCGGCCGGAGCCCGTTCCGGTCGAGGGCACCGTCCAGGGCCGCGTCTTCGCCTGCCAGGAGCCGGAAGCCGAGGAGGACGGGCAGGAGACGACCGTGCACCTGCCTGCCAGCTTCCGCGGCGACCGGGTGGGCGTGCTGTCGGTGACCGTCCCCACGACGCAGTACACCCCGGCCACGCTCGAGGAACTGCGGCGTATCGCGGCCGTGATCGCGCGGGAGGTCATCCTCGCCGGGCGGGAGAGTGACCGGTACGAGGTCGAGAGAAGGGTCGAGCGCCTGACCCTCGCCGCCGAGATGCAGTGGCTGCTGCTGCCCGGGCGCTCCTGCACCCGCCCCGAATTCTCGCTCGGCGCCCACCTCGAGCCGGCCTACGCCATCTACGGCGACGGGTTCGACTGGTCGGTCTCGGCCGAGAGCCTCACCCTTGCGGTCGTCAACGGCATGGGCGAAGGAGTCGAAGCCTCGCTGCTGACGTCCCTCGCCATCAGTGCCCTGCGTAACGCGCGCCGCGCCGGCCTGCCGCTGGCCGACCAGGCGATGCTCGCGGACGAAGCGGTCTTCGCCCGACACCGCGGCGACGCCCACGTGGAGGCACTGCTGCTGCGCCTGGAGCTCGGCACCGGCAGGCTCGAGATCGTCGACGCGGGCTCCCCCCATCTCTGGCGCGTGCACGAGGGCGGAATCGAGCCGCTGAGCCCGGAGGCGCAGATGCCGCTGGGCATGTTCGGAGACACCCACTACCGGCCGGAGACGCTGTACGCCAAGCCCGGAGACCGCCTGCTGATCGCGAGCGACGGGGTCTACGCGGCGCCATCCCCGGGCGGAGAGAAGTTCGAGGAGCGGGCGCTGGCGGAAGCCGTCGAAGCCACCCGGTCGCTGCCGCCCGCGCAGGTGCCGGCAGCCATGCTGCGCGCCCTGGCCGACCACTACGGCGAGACGCTGCTCGACGACGCGATCGTCACCTGCATCGACTGGCACGGCCCCCGACCGGAGGGCGTCGTAGAACCCTCGTGACGGTCGCACCGGCCCGCTTCGGCGGTCAGTCCGGCGGCGACGCGGTCCCTTCGCTCGGGCGCAGGTGCGCGTCGAGAACGAGAGCGAGCGCGGCCACGCCCTCGGCCAACGGCGTGACCGCGCCCGGCGGCATCGCCTCGAGCAGAGCCGCGAGCGCGCGCTCGCGGCTCTCGCTCACCTGTCGCAGATACGTGGTGGCCGGACGGCGCAGATGCAGTTCGATCTCCCGGCCGCTCTGCGGGCTCGGCGTGCGCCGGACGAAGCCCATCGCCTCCAACCGAGCACACAGGCGACTGAGCGCGGACGGGGCGGAGCCGACCATCTCGCCCAGCTCCCGCAGACTCGAACCAGGCTTGCGCTCCAACGCCCGGAGCACGCGCAGCTGCGAGGCGGAGACGATGACCGCGGCATCGGCGCTCTCGTCGCGCTCCCACAACAGCTGCAGCTCCTCCACCGCCACCCGCAGATCGCTGACCGCCCCATCGGGCACACGGGAACGCGGACGATGTGCGCTATCGCCCATAACCACTCCGATGCGGATCAGCGTTTCTTCCAGAAGCCAGGCCCACCCAGCCTCATTGCCCGCAAGCGCGTGCTTCTCACGGTCAGACAAGTCAATCACAGCACCGCGCCCGCCTCCGGCATCGCGCGCCCGGAGGTTGCGCCGTGAAGCACGGGGTCGTGCACGGGTCGATGCGTGCGGAATCCGATGCTCGTTCGGGTGCGGGGCCGGCGTGGCACAGGACAGAGCTCGTCTGTACTCATCCGTTCGTGCCGTGAGGTTGTCGTGCGCAGACTACTGATATCGGTCGTCGGGATCATATGTTGCGACGATCGGCGCTTCGGGCTATACGGCAAAGGTGCAGCCCTCGTCGTCGGTCGCGAACCGACTGAAGGCGCAGATGACAAGGTTGCTCACCACCGACTTCGAAGGCGTCCCGGTCAGCCACAGCTTTGCCTACGGCACGACCGAGGCGAGCCGGACAGCGGGGATGAAGGATCTCCACAAGGCGCTCACCTAGATCCGCAGGGCAGCCCGCCCAAGTGACCGACCAGCGCCGCGACCGGGCCATGGCTCACCCGTGACCCAGAGCGCGAACTGACCGTCGCCGACCTGCCGGAGTGCGGCCGGGCAGTGCTCCTCGCCGAGTACACCGACGAAAACGGCAATATTCGCGGATGAAGAAGGCTGGTGGTCGAACTTCTTCCTCGAGCTCGAGTTCACCCTGCCGCGCATGCTCGCTGGAGACGCGCACCTCCACCAGCTCGTGCGGCAGGACGAGGACGGCCGCTGGGTACTCGACCACCTGGGCTTCGATGAGGAAGACTGACCCTGAGCGTGGGTGGCGAGTTGTGCGCGAGCTCTTTGAACGGTCGAGCCCGAGCCCGGTCGGCGGCCGCGTTGCTCCTGATCCTTCGGAGCAAGGTGACCTCTTCGGACTCTCTGCAGAGGTAGCGTGCGCCGGGTTCCATGTGCTTTCCGGTTTGGCGCCGCGTAGATGTGTACGTTCTGAACCGCAGTGCAATGTCAGTCGTTGCCGAGATCCGGTGCGCTTCACCGGCCACGGCCTGTGTGCCGAGCTCCTCCCGAAAGCTGGAGCTCGATGAATGAGGCCGGCTACCCGATCCAAGCGGCCGGCCTCATCACAGGCAAACCCCGTCACAGGTGAAGAGGAGACCCCGCCAAGGGCGGCGCGCCGTCGCGGCCCGTCCCGCTCTTGCGCCGGGGTTCAGCGGCTCCAGCTTGTGGCCAGAGTGGAGCCCCACGCCGCGAGGACGGCTCCGGCTCCGAGGGAGAGCAAGACGAGACTGTAACGCAGGCCTCTTCCGCCGACGGCGCGGGCGGTGCGGCCGGGCATGGCGTCGGCGGCTAGGAGCCGGGGGAGCCGGGGCAGGTAGGCGAGAACGTGCACGGTCATCAGAGCCGCCCAGCCGACGAAGCTGAGCTTGTGCAGGAAGACCAGCGAGTATCCGGCGTAGACGTGCGGCCGGCGCTGGATGCCCAAGAGCACACCGGTGCCCAGCACCGTGATCGTCGACAGGACGATGAGGGGCCCGAGGACGCGCGGGAGCGGCCGGGGCGGGCCTTTGCGGACATAGGGCTGCCGGCGGGTGTAGTAGCGGGTGAAGCGGTAGACGGTGGAACTGATCTTCAGGCACACCGGGCCGATCAGGAGGAACCCCAGCAGGTAGTGCCAGTACAGCAGCCTGCTGAGCTGCAGCAGCGTGAGCCCTTCCGCGGCGAACAGGAGCAGCAGGACCACTCCGGTCAGCGCGGTGAGCCGTTCATTGCCTTCCGGCCCGCCACTGTCGCGGACGTCGGCGGCGCGGCGGTGGGACGGCTCGGTGCGGGGCAGGGTCATGAAGGATCCTGATTCCTATTCGCGGGTGCGCGAAGACTCGAGGCGAAGGGCGAGGACAGGGCGCAGACGGTGATCAGGCCGGTCGCGGTGCGGACACGGCGAAGCCCGCGGTCGCGCATTGCGACGCGGTCGGACGTTTCGGGTGCCGTCCCGGGCGACAGGTCGTCCTCCTCGAGAAGTGGTCCGCTCGTCGGTCCTTCTGCTCGCGACCAGCCTTGCCAACGGCATGTTCGGAACCTGCAAGGCAAATGTTCAGATCTCGTTAGGGTTTGCGGCCCGCGCGAAACGTCCTGCCGCCGAGACGGGCTGGCGCGAGCTCATCGCAGCAGCTTGAACTGCGCGTTCGTAGGCGTCGGGCGCACCGACGGCCACGCAGGCGCCGAGTGGTCGCATCCGTCGGACCAGGTCGTTCGGGGCTACCTTGGCAGCGTGAGTGTCAAGAATCCTTCCGCTGAGCTGCCCGTGCGCGTGCTGGTGGTGGAGGACGACGAGGGGATCGCCTGGCCGTTGCGCCGCGGCCTGTCCCGTTCGGGCTACGAGGTCGAGCTGGTCGCCACGGCCGCCGCGGCGCTGTCCGCCGCCCGGGCCGACCTTGTGCTGCTGGATCTCGGTCTGCCGGACATGGACGGGATCGAGGTGTGCCGTCGGCTGCGTGCGAGCGGTGACGCGGCCGTGATCGTGGTGACCGCGCGCGGTGAGGAGGGCGACCGGGTCGCCGCCCTGGACGAGGGTGCCGACGACTATCTCGTCAAGCCGTTCGGGCTGGCCGAGTTGCAGGCGAGGATAAGGGCCGTGTTGCGTCGGGTGCGACCGGCCGGGCCGACCGTGTACGTCGCCGGACCGGTCGTGCTCGACCCGCGCGCCCGGAAGGTCGCGGTGCGTGGGCAGGAGGTGGCGCTGACGCCCAAGGAGTTCGACATCCTCGAATGCCTGATCGCGGACGCCGGCCGCGCGGTCTCCCGGCACGAATTGCTCACCCGGGTGTGGGACGAGCACTGGTACGGCCCGGGACGCGTGCTGGACGTGCACATGGCGGCGCTGCGCCGCAAGCTCGCGGTGGAAGGGCTGATCGAGACCGTCTACGGCCATGGCTTCCGGCTTCGGCCTGACGCGTCGGCCGCGACGGGCAGCGGGGACTGACCGGATGTCGCGCCGCATCGCGCTGGTCACGCTGAGCCTGATCACGGCGCCTCGACCACCGGATTCGACGGCAGCGACTCCGTCATCGCACTCGGCCCGGATCTCGCCCGCCTCGATTATTTGCCCCCGCCACCTGGGCGCAGGACAACGCGGACGACCTCGACCTCGGCTCGATGACACCGGCGCTGGTCGGCGGCCGGATCCTCGCGCTCGGCAAACGCGGAACCGCGTACCTGCTGGCCGCGGACCGCCTCGGCGGCGTCGGCGGGCAGATTGCGCAGTCGCGGGTGTGCCCGGCGTTCGGTGCGGCCGCCGTACGCGGCAGCACGGCCTACGTGGCCTGCCCGGACGGCATCCGCGCGATCGACACCGCCGGCGACCGGATCAGCGTCTCGTGGACGTCGGCGGCCCGCGCCAACGGCTCGCCGACCCTCTCCGGCGGCGACGTGTGGGCCGTGGCCTGGCCCGCCGGCACCTTGTACCGCTTCGCGGCGGCCACCGGCACGGTCACCGGCCACATCGCACTCGGCACGGTCCCGCATTTCGCGTCAGCCACCCTCGGCGACGGCCGGGCGTTCGTCGGCACGATCAACGGCGTCACCGCGGTCAATCGCTAGCGCCGGTCCCCCTGGCGTGGTGTCACCGTGCTTCGAATGCCGGGTCGGCATCCGCGTATGCCGGGAGCAGGGTGTGCGTCCTCAGTTCGATCGCTCGCCGCGCCTCGGCCGGACTGCCGCCAACGGCACTGCGCGCCCCGCCCTGGAAGCGGCCGTCGACCCTTTTGGGCCTGCTCTCCCTCACCCACACGGCTGTCCGGCCAACGCGTGCGCTTTGAGTCGCTTCTCACCATACCCATCAGGATTCGGCTACCTTCGGGTGTGTCGAGCGAGCGGAGATGAGACCCCGGCGCCACGCTACGGTGCGTCTCGATCCTTCGACGCCTCGGGAGGGCATCGTGTTCCCACGCCTTAACGCATCGCTGCACCGAACCGCGCCCCTGCGCAGCAATCGTGCTCCGCTCCTGGTGTTCGACATGCCGGGCATCATTCACGTGGACGTCTACCGCCTGCCGTCGAGGTACGCGGTGTTTCGCGTGGTACTGATCTTCGGCGGGCTCACATCTGTCCTGACTGCGGGCGAACTCTGGCGCCCCTGGCGCTGACAGCGTGCTTGGCGCCGCGAGCAAATCAAGGCACCAGGTCTCGCGCCGGTTCGTGCTCAAAGTTCACAGACGATGTGACCTCGCCTGCAATGACTGCTACGTAAACGACCCGCACCGTCGCTACGGCGGCGGGAGAAGCAGTCACGGTCGGCTGCACGGCGCTCGGCGCGCCGCTGATGCCCGAGGTGGCGACACCGTCAACGGCACTGTGGGACTACCGCGACGACGCCGCTCGAAGTCAAGCAATGCAAGCCCATCACGCTGAACCTGCTCGTTACAACGAGCACGGACAACCGCGTCTACTACGTGGCCTTCAACAACCGTTCGTGGAAGCCGGCACTTGCGGCCGTCGGGGCCATCAAGGTGCTGGGCTACACAAAGCAGGAGCGGGAGCGCGTCAGAAACTATCCCGTGTTCGAGAACTCCAGGGAGGACATGTTCCAAGTCCTGCGGTACGCCTTCGCGAGCGTACAGCTGGAGGCGGGCGTGAACCGCACCGGGATCGCGCCAGGCAGTCGACGCCTGCCTCCCCGTCCGCCAGTCGAAAAACGGAGGCCCGGGCTCGCTGCACGTGACCACTGGTCAAGGAGTTGCAGGCCCACGACTTCTGGCGCTGCCGTCGCAGGCTTCGGAGGGCCGTTGCCCGCGTACTGCTTCTTCGCGCACGCGATGTGTCTTCCTGAGTCAGAAACGGGTGGTCATCGAGAATCCACGAGGTCGGCGAGAGGGCCTTGATCGCGCGGCCAGCCGCGCGGTCAGCTCGTGCCAATCCCGCCCGGCAATGCCTGCGAAGCGCCCCAGGCTCTGCTCAGGACCCCCAGGCCGGCGGCTGTCGGCTGCACCGACTTGCGCCGAAGGCCCAGAAGCATCAGCCTACGCAGATATACCTGCGCTCGCCGCTGGCCATCGTAGGTCAGATGGCGGAACACGTCCCGCGCGTGCTGTGATGGGCCGTGACCTGAGAAGATAGTAGACCATTGACTTGCGCGCCGTCGTGCTATTTAATCTGATGCAAGGATTCGACGACACCGGGGAGATGAGTCCTATCGTGGGTGGGGGAGTGCGCCTCGCGGCAATCACAAGTCGGTGGGTATTCTCGACCGGTATCGCGCGGACCCTTCGGTGTGGCGACACGTGGGTGGACCGGCTCCCTGCGTTGGCGGAGCGCCTCGGGCCGGCTTATGTGAAGTTGGCGCAACTCGTGAGCACGAGGGCTGACATAATTCCGGCATCGCTGGGCGCGGCTCTCGGTCGGCTCCAGGAGAACGGGAGCCCGCTGTCGGCGGATTACCTGCGTGAGCAACTTGCCGCAGCCGGCCTCGTGGTCGGGGACGCCGAGCCGGAGCCGCGCATGCTCGGCGCGGGAAGCATCGCCTGCGTGTACCTGCTCTCCCTGCACGGCCGGGAGCCGATGGCGGTCAAGGTGCTGAGGCCGGAGGTGCGTAAGAGCCTCGATCGCGACCTGCGCTCCATGCGCAGAGCCGCCCGGATCATGGCGCGGATCCCACCGTTCCGGCGCTTGCCCGTCGTCGATATGGTGGATCACGCGACCTTCATCATCGCAGGTCAGTCGAGCTTTCGGCGCGAGGCTGGGAATCTGGAGACCCTTCGGGCGAGGCTCGCCGGTCACAACGTGTTCATGCCCGCCCTGATCGACGTGCCGAACGACGATGTGCTCTGCATGGAGTACCTCTCGGTTTTCGACGGCCACCGGAACGCCGAGCGTGCGGACGTCGATCGAAAGGTCGGCGCACGGGCCCTGGTCGAGGCGGTCTTCTTGATGTTGTTCGACATTGGGATCGTGCACTGCGATCTTCACCCCGGGAACGTCGCCGTCGACGCGGACGGCGTGCACATCGTCGACGCCGGATTCGTAGCGGAGACGACGCCGGATTTGAGGCGGCAGTTTCGCGAGTTCTTCCTCGGACTGTCTTTCGGAAATGGGCCGAGGTGTGCCGAGAGTGTCATCGACGCTGCCGTCATCATCCCGTCAGCGTTTGATCGGGAAGAATTCGTCGCACGCATGACAGACCTCGTCGGACGATACGCGAACCTGCCGGCGGCCAAGTTCAACATCGGGGCCTTCGTCGCGGAACTGTTTACGATTCAACGTAACTTTGATATTTATGTCTCTGCGGAGTTCGTGATTCCTATCCTGACGCTGTTAGTCATCGAGGGAACCATTCGCGACTGGGATCCCGATCTCGACTTCCAGCGAATAGCCCAGCCGATCATCCTGCGTGCCGTGGTCCGCGACAGGGAGCACGGCACGCAGGACGACGCGTCCCGGGATCCCGTCTTCTAGCGGGAGAACTGGATCAGCTCAAGCACGTTGCCGCTTGGGTCCCTGACCGCGAAGTACGGCCCGACCGGGGACGGCTGGAGCTCGCCGTGCACGACGTCGGCGCCCAGTTCCGTGAGCCTGGCAAGTTCCTTCGCCGCATCCGCCACGCTGAAGTCGAGGGCTACGGTCGCGCCGGCCGGGTAGTCGGAACGCTGCGGTTGGGTGCAGAGCGCGAGCAGGAGCGTCGGACCGTCGTTCTTCAACTCGACGAAATGGGGCGCCATCGAGTCGTCGTCGACTTCGAGACCGAGCGCGTCCACGTAGAACGCACGCGCGGCGTCCATGTCGTGGACTCCGATGCTGATGACCTTCAATGTGGGCATGTGATCAAATCTCCTTGCCTATTCTGATTGATCGTCACCTAGGCTGTGACCTCGGCGGGAGCTGGTTCCTCGGTCTGCTCGACCCGGCTCCGGCCGCCCTGCCCGCTGGTGAGCACGGCCGAGGCCACGGCGCAGGCCATGCAGAAACCGCCGAAGATCAGCCAGGTGGAGCGCACGCCCACCTCCGCCATGACGAGGCCGCCGAGGACCGAGCCGATCACGCTCACCACGGTGTTCAGGGCACCGTAGTACGCGAAGCCGCGGCCGATGTCCGTCTTCGAGAGCACGAGTGGCACCTGAGCCGCGATGATCGGCATCGTCAGCGCCATCAGCGACCCCTCCAAGATCGTCAGCGCTACCGCAGCCGCCGCGGACGTCGTGTACGCGTACACGAGCGCCATGCCGCCCAGGCTCAACGTACCCAGTGGGATTGCCAGGCCGCGGGGCGTCGAACGCCAGATCCGGCCGGCGTGCGAAGCCAGAAACACCATGGGGATGCTGAAAATGGCGAAGGACCACGAGGTGAGCATCCCGCTGGCACCCAGGTCCTTAAGATACAGACCCCATACGACGCTGTTAGCACCATAGAGCACCGAGGTTCCCAGCGTGCAGAGGATGACCGCGCGCAGCCGCCAGAGCAGCGCGACCGCAGTGAGTTCGTTCGCCTCGGCCCCGTCGTCCTCGGAGTCCCTCTCGGCAGTCTCGGATGCCCTTGGAAGCGACGTGCGCATCGTGAGCCAGAGCCAGAGCACGGTGGTCAGGCCGAAAAGCCCGACGGTGAACCAGGGGGCGACCCAGGTCCCGCCCGCGACCAGCACACCGAGCAGTAGCGGACCGATGAAGCCCCCGGCGTTCTGCCAGCCGGTGAGCTTGCCGAACCTCGATTCGCTCTCCTTCTGGTCGTGGACCCCGGTACCGGTGATCGTGCGCACGGTGGTGGACAGCCCGACGAATCCGATCGAGATGATTCCGTCCGCGATCGCGAGCACGACAGGCGCGGTGGTGGCGGCGAGCAGGGTCGTGCCCGCCGCCGCCAGTGCCGAACTGATCGTTCCCGTGGCGGCCGTGCCGAGCCGCGCGAGGACGCGGGACCAGATGGTCAGGAACGGGGTGGCGACCACGCCCGAGACGGCCAGCACGAAGCCGATCGTGTCTGTGCTCAGCCCCCGGTCGGAGAGGTACCGCGCGTAGATCGAAAGCAGTCCGAAATTCGCCGCCCGGCTGAGCGTCGCGATGAGCAGGATCATGGTGCTTTGCTCAGCCCACGAGATCTGCCGTTTCCCAGTCGGGGGAGGTGGGTGCGGCACGGTGGCTCCGTCCTGCGGTAGGTACTGCTGCGACTACGTTAGCTGCTCAGTTCTCGATCAGCATGGGTGCGGAGCGGGTCGAGCGGTGGGCGAGCTCAGCACCCATCGTGATGATGGCCGGGCCGCCCCAGAACCTCCTCCACTCCTCGGCCTCGGCAACCGGGATCGCCCGATGGGTGACGGCGAGGACGGTGTGGTGGACCGTCGGGGCCAGCGACATCGTGATCGAACTCGAGCTGCTCGCATCATCGCGGTTACGTGCGGTGAACTCTACTCGGTCGGTGGGCCGCCGGTCGGCGATCTCGAAGGATCCCGCCGGGTCGGTCGGCAGTGCGGGCATGCTCCCGCCGATCAGGCCCGAGTAGACGTCGCTGCAGACCGCTGACTCGAGCACATAGCTCACCACGAAGCGCACAGTGGTGTCCGACTCCTGATACTCCAGGATGGTGTAATTGCCGTTCTGGCGGGTGGCTCGCACTTTTTCTCCTCACTGGCGTGGCTGTGCGGGGAAGGCCGTACGGCCCGGGGCTCCGGAACCCCGGGACGTACGGACCCCGATCCTGGTGACTCTCGGCGGGAAGGAGCCTCAGACCGCGCGCAGGGCACGGAACTCGGCGGCCTTCTCCTCCCACTCTTCGCGCGAGATGGACGCCATCGCGTCGCACGAGGCGGCCATGATGTGCACGCCCTCGCCGAGCGAGAACGACTTCTGGAAGTGCACGTGGTTGCGCGGGGGGATCTGCATGACGTCGACACCGACGGCGAGCCCGACGTAGTGGGGCTCGGCGAGGCGCTTGCCGACGTACACGTCCATGATCGCGTTGTAGACGATCACGGCCGGGTAGTCGGCCTCGCGCTGCACGGCGACGCAGACGCTCTTGGGCTGCGGGACGTCGGGCGACAGGGTGATCTGGAGCCACTCGCCGAGCGTCTCGGAGTAGCCGGCGGCCTCCCACTCGACGATGTTGAACTCGAACTGCCGGACGCCGGCCGGGATGAGCACCGGCGCGCAGCGGTCGAGGCGCAGCAGGGAGACCAGCTTGACGATCTCCTTGACCTCGCCGTCGATGGCGAGGGGGAGGGCGAGCTCGGAGCGCTCGTGCTCCAGCTCGGGCTCCGGAGGGAAGCCCTCCTGCGGCCGGGCCGCGATTTCCGTGGAGATGGACATCGAGAACCTTTCTGTGAGTGTTACGACGTCCACATCGATGATGTGGGCTATCCGACAACCCGCCGTTTGAGCGGATTGCGGATGTCTTGGGGCATCGCACCTGCCTGTGCCGCTGGAGTGCCGAGCAGTTCGCTCAGCTGGGCAACGTTTCCCGCCGTGACATCGGCCCCCGTCACGATCACCCGCGTTCCCCGCGGCAGTTGCGGTGCGTGGTACATCACGTCCGTCAGCAGCGCCTCGAGCAGGCCGCGCAGTGCGCGGGCTCCAGTGCCGAGCTCGATCGCCCGGCGGGCGAGTTCGTGCACTGCTGTTTCGTGGACGTGCAGGTCGATCTGGTCCATCGCGAGGAGCGTCCGGTACTGCGGGATGAGCGCGCCCTCGGACTCGGTGAGGATCGTGCGCAACTCGGGCTCGCCGAGCACGCGCATCTCGCAGATGACCGGAAAGCGCCCGAGGAACTCCGGGATCATTCCGAACTCGGCCAGGTCGTCGAACATCGCGGCCGGCTCTTGCGCCGCCGGGTCTGCCGCGCTGGCGGTGAACCCGATCCGCTTGCTGCGGAGCCGATCCCGCACGATCTCCGATAGGTCGGGGAACGCACCGGCCGCGATGAACAGGATGTCAGTGGTATCGATGACGAGTTCTTTGGTACCGGGGCCGTTGGCCCGCAACGGCACCTTGGCGCCTTCGACGATCTTGAGGAGTGACTGCTGCACGCCCTCGCCGGAGACGTCGAGTGAGCGGCGAGCACCTCCGGCGGAGCGCTTCGCGAGCTTGTCGACCTCGTCCAGGAAGACGATCCCCCGCTCTGCAGCTCGCACATCCCCGTTCGCCTCGCGCACGAGGGCATTCAAAACAGATTCGACATCCTCCCCAGCATAACCAGCCTGAGTAACGCCTGTGATATCGAAAACTATAAATGGAACACTCAGTGCTTGGGCCATCGTCTGTGCTAATAGAGTCTTTCCGCATCCGGTTGGGCCAAGGAGTAGGACATTGGATTTACGGAGTCCCCGCGCCCTGTAGTCGAGTCGCTTGTAGTGGTTCCGTACGGCCACGGAGAAGACGCGTTTTGCCCGCTCTTGACCCACTACGACCGCGTCCGCCCATCGGTAGAGCGTCCGGGCATCGGGGGTCGCGGACGCGACCTCAGAATGGCGTGCAGCGTCAATTGAAGCGGCCGCTGAAGCCACGCAGGGGGAGCATATGAAGGCCCCTGCGCCTGCAAGGAGGCGGTCGACCATAAGCTCACTGGTGCCGCAGAAGGAACATACCCGTAATGGTCGCAATGGTCCATCCCCTTCACAGCGACTAAAACATCTACTATGCTAGCGGTAGCGGGTAGGTGCGTCAACGGGCGAAAGTCAGTGCATTGCCTACCAGTCGACGAAAGTGAATCAAGAATGGTATTTACTTCCTCGGATTCTCTGCCACTGTCCGTGCTGGAGCTGTCGATGGGCAGGTCCGGCGAGCCGCTGAGCGCAGCGCTGCAGGAAAGCGTCCAGCTGGCGCGCGGTGTCGAACAGGCGGGCTATGCGCGGTTCTGGATCGGTGAGAACCACAACGTTCCGAGCCTCGCGAGCACCGCGCCTGCGGTGATGATCGCCGCGGTCGCCTCGGCGACCTCGCACATCAGAGTCGGCGCCGGCTGCGTGCTGCTTTGCAACCACTCCCCGCTGGCCGTCGCCGAGCAGTACCGTACGCTGAACGCGCTCTTCCCTGAGCGGGTCGACCTCGGTCTCGGTCGGTCCCGCGGCGGCAGCCTGATCACCAGCCTCGCGCTCGGGCGGGAGCGTGCCGCCTCCAGCGGCGAGGATTTCATCGAGCGGATCGGTTTGCTGTTCGGCTTCGTCGACGGTCTGCCGGAGGGCCACCTGTTCGCCGGGGTGCGCGCGTACCCCGACGCCGTCGCTCTGCCGGACGTGTGGATCTTCGGCGCGAGCGGGCAGAGCGCCGAAACCGCCGCGCTCGCGGGCGGTGGGTTCGGCTTTGCCGGACATCTCGCCGAGGATCTCGGTCCCGCCGGCCCGGCGATCGCGCGCTACCGCAGTCGGTTCGAGAAGAACGGCGGCCGCACAGAACCGTACGCGGCCGCGTCCGTGCAGGTCTTCTGCGCGGAGACGGACGAAGCTGCGAGCGGGCTCGCGGACGCGTTTGCCCTGTCGTGGGCCCGTTTCAAGGCTGAGGGCGTCGGATTCCTGCCGACCGCGGCCGAGGCCGCAGCGGCTGCCGCGTGCGTGCCGGGTTTCGCCGAGAGCCGCGCCCGATTGAACCGGATCGGCGCGATCGGCGGTCCCGGGCGCGTGGTTTCCCGCCTCAGGGAGATCATGCGGGAGACGGGCGCCGACGAGCTGATCCTGACCACTGGTATCCACGACCCCGCGCGCCGCGAGGCCTGCTTCAGCCTCATCGCGGAGGAATGGCGCCGCAGCGATCCCTAAGGGGCCCGTGCCCGGTGCCCGTCCCGATCTGCGCGTTTCCACCGGCCCGGATTCCGGGTGCGACGTGCATACCGAGCAGCTGATAGCCCGAGCAGGGGATGAGAAAGGAAACGCATGAATCTGCGAGAACGGCTCCGTAGGCTCACCCCGGCCTGCACGGCTCTGGTCCTGTGCGGATCGCTGTTCGTCGCCGCCCAGCAGGCCGTCGCTGTCGGCGGCGCCGCACAGGCGGCAGCGCCCTTCCGCTTCGTGCAGATGCCCATCGCGATGCCGCCCGGTTACAACAATCAACATATGAATACCATCCGCACGGTGAATCCGGCGTTTCAGCAGATCGACGCCTGGATATCCTCGGTCGGCGCGAGCATCGCCATCAACGACGTGACCGGCCACGGTCGCGCCGACGGCATGTGCATCGTCGACACCCGCACCAACGATGTGGTCGTCACCTATACGCCGACCGCGTCGGCCGCGGACCGATTCACGCCCTTCGTCCTCGATCCGTCTCCGCTGCCCTACGACGGAAACACCATGGCACCGACCGGGTGCACGCCGGGGGACTTCACCGGTGACGGGCGGATCGGTTTCCTCGTCACCTACTGGGGGCGCACACCGATCCTCTTCCTGCCTAGGTCCACGGCCGAGACTCCCGCCGCGAACGCGTACGTGGCGCGCGAACTCGTGTCGAACTACAGCCCGAACGGCAGCTACAACGGGCCGCAGTGGAACACCGATGCGGTCTACGTAGGAGACCTCGACGGCAGCGGACATCCGTCGATCATCGTCGGCAACTATTTCCCTGACTCGGCCGTCCTCGACGCCGCCGGCCCTGACAACGTCACCATGCTCAACTCGCTCTCCAGCGCGAAGAACGGCGGCGGCGATCTCGTCTACCAATGGTACGGCGCCACCTCGGGCGCCGATCCGACGGTCGAGTACACGCCGGTCGAGAAGGCGATCCCATACGGCGACGACACCGGGTGGACGCTCGCGATCTCGGGTGCCGACCTCACCGGTGACGGACGCCCCGATGTCTACATCGCCAATGACTTCGGGCATGGGACCCTGCTCTACAACCGGTCCACGCCCGGCCACATCAGCTTCACCGCGACCATGGGCGTGCGCACGCCGACGACTCCCAAGTCCTTCGTCCTCGGGAACAGCTCGTTCAAGGACATGGGCGTGGACTTCGCGGACCTCGATGGCACCGGCCGATTTGACATCTTGGTCAGCAACATCACCGTTCCCGACGGGCTCGAGGAGAGCAATTTCGTCTTCGTCAACAAGACGTCCTCGGACAGCGAGATGGCGAGCGACCTGGCGCGCGGCCTCGCGCCGTTCGACCAGGAGGCCCAGCAGTACGGCCTCGCTTGGAACGGCTGGGGCTGGGACGTGAAGTCCGGCGACTTCCTGAACGACGGCCAGCAGGAGGTCATCCAGGCCAACGGGTTCGTCAAGGGCGACACGGACCGCTGGAACTGGCTCCAGGAAACCGCCATGGCCAATGACGATCTCCTGTCCAATCCCGCGATGTGGCCGTACTTCACGCCCGGCACCGACCTCGCCGGGCACGAGTCGCTGGGGTTTTTCGCCCGCAACGCGCAGGGTACCTACGTGAACGTCAATGCGCAGCTCGGCCTCGACGTCGAGACGCCCACGCGCGGCATCGCCACCGCCGACACCACCGGGACCGGCCGACTCGACTTCGCCGTCGCCCGCCAGTGGGGCGCGCCCGCCTTCTACGCAAACGAGGCGCCCGCAGTCGGCAACTACCTGGAACTCGAGCTGTACCGGCCCTCGGCCGGAACGGACACCGCCGCCGCGAGCGGGCTCGATGGGCCGGGAAGCCCCGCCTACGGAACCACGGTGACGATCTCGACGCCGTCGGGCCGGCAGATCTCCCAGCTCGACGGAGGCGGCGGCCACGGCGGTTTCCGGAGTTTCGATGTGCACTTCGGCCTCGGCTCCTACTCGGGTGAGGTCACCGCGCACCTTTCCTGGCGCGACAGCGAGGGGCGGGCCCACGAACAGAGCCTCAGCCTCGAGCCGGGACGCCATGACCTGATGCTGACCGACAGCGCAGCGGAGATACCGAACTCATGACAGCCATCGTTCACACGCCCTCCAGCGCCGACACCGCTCACGCTCCCGCTGCCCCGGAGCGCGCGCAGGTGCCGAAGGATCCGCGCTACCTCGCGCTACGCAACTTCGCCCTGTCGATCACCGCGTTCAACGTCCTCGGATACACCCTCCTGGGATTCGAGCAGCCCTGGCTGTGGCCGATCCTCTGCGTGGCCGTCGCCTATGCGACGGAACTCACCTTCGAGTGCTTGAGCGCCTGGTCGCAGCGCCGCAGCATGCGATTCCGCGGTCGCGGCGTACGCGGGGTGTACGAGTTCCTCCTGCCGTCGCACATCACCGCGCTCGCCGTGAACATGCTGCTCTACGCGAACAACCAGATCCTGCCGATCTTCTTCGGCGTGGTCGTCGGGGTGTCGGCGAAGCACGTCTTCCAGGCACCGATCAGCGGTCGGATGCGCCACTACATGAATCCGTCGAACTTCGGCATCGTGGTCACGCTGCTGTGCTTCGGCTCGTGGGTGAGCATCGCCCCGCCCTACGAGTTCACCGAGAAGGCCGACTCGTACTTCCGGATCCTGATACCGATCGTCATCGCCACGGCCGGGACCGTCCTCAACGCCCAGCTTACGAAGAAGACCGCGCTCATCGTCGGCTGGATGGGTGGGTTCGCGATCCAGGCGTTCGTCCGGCACTGGATCTGGCATGTCGCCCTGGTCGCGGCGCTGAGCCCGATGACCGGTGTCGCATTCGTACTGTTCAGCAACTACATGATCAGCGACCCGGGGACCACACCGACCAAGGGCATCCCGAAGTTCACCTTCGGCGCCTCGGTCGCGGTGGTGTACGGAATTCTGATGGAGTTCCAGGTCGTGTACACGCTCTTCTACGCGACGGCGATCGTCTGCCTCGGCCGCGGCCTCGGGTGGTGGATCGCACACCACGTGAGCGGCCGCCGCACCGCCCGCGCCACCGCCGTTGAGCCCGCCGAGGTGGCAGTATGACCGAACGCATCGCGGTCGTCGGGCTGGCGTGCCGCTACCCCGACGCGGATTCGGTTGCAGCCCTCTGGGAGAACGTACTGGCCGGACGGCAGGCCTTCCGGCGCATCCCGGACGAACGGCTGCGTGCCGCAGACTACTTCTCCGCCGATCCGCAGGCGCCCGACCGGCACTATGCCGCGAAGGCGGCCCTGCTCAAGGGGTTCGAGTTCGACCGCGTGCGGTTCCGGGTGGCTGGCAGCACCTACCGGTCCACCGACATGACCCATTGGCTCGCGCTCGACACAGCGGCCCGTGCCCTCGCCGACGCGGGATTCCCGGAGGGCACGGGGACGCGGCGGCTGAGCGCCGGTGTCGTCGTCGGCAACAGCCTCACCGGTGAGTTCAGCCGGGCGAACGTGATGCGGGTGCGCTGGCCGTACGTTCGGCGCACCGTCGCCGCGGCCCTACGCGGCAAGGGATGGGGCGACGACGAGCTCGCGCCCTTCCTGGCGGAACTCGAGCAGACCTACAAGAGCCCGTTCCCCGAGATCGACGAGGACACTCTCGCGGGCGGCCTTGCCAACACCATCGCCGGCCGGATTTGCAACCACTTCGGCTTCGGGGGCGGGGGCTACACCGTGGACGGCGCGTGCTCCTCGTCGCTGATCTCGGTCGCCACGGCCTGTTCCTCACTCGTGCAAGGGCACCTCGACCTCGCCGTCGCCGGGGGAGTGGACCTGAGCATCGACCCCTTCGAGCTCATCGGCTTTGCCAAGACCGGCGCCCTGGCCCGCGACGAGATGCGCGTCTACGACCGCGACTCGAACGGGTTCTGGCCCGGCGAGGGCTGCGGCATGATCGTCCTCATGCGCGAGGCCGACGCGATAGCGCTCGGCAAGCCGGTCTACGCCTCGATCGTCGGCTGGGGCGTCTCATCCGACGGCAAGGGCGGGATCACCCGCCCCGAAGTGCACGGGCACCGCCTCGCGATCGATCGCGCCTACGCCATGGCCGGCTTCGGGTTCGACACGCTCGGCTACGTAGAGGGGCACGGCACCGGCACCGCGATCGGCGACGCCACCGAGCTGCGCGCGCTCAGCGAGGCCCGCCGCGCCGCCGGGCCCGGATCACCGCCGCTCGCCCTGGGGACCGTCAAGGGGAACATCGGCCACACAAAGGCGGCGGCCGGAATCGCGGGGCTGATTAAGGCCCTGATGGCGGTCCGGCACCGCACCGTCCCGCCGGTCACCGGCAACCGCGATCCGCAGCCGTTGTTGGCGGAGCCGGACTTCGGAGTCCGGCTGCCGACGTGCGCCGAGCCGTGGCCGACGGACGGTCCGGCGCGCGCCGGCGTCTCCTCCATGGGCTTCGGCGGAATCAACGCGCATATCGCTATAGAGGAGACCCGGGCTCGGTCCCGGAGCGTCGAGGAGCCCGATGCCGCGCGTCTGTCCTCTGCTCGACAGGACTGCGAGATCCTGACCTTCGAAGCGGCCAGACCGGAACTGCTGAGCGGACGCCTGCGCGCGACCGCGAACGCCATGAAGCGGCTGGCACAGTGCGAACTCGCGGATACGGCCGATCACCTGCGGCGTCAGCTGAGCGGAGACGGGTCGTTCCGGGCGGCGGTCGTGGCCTCGACGCCGCAGGAGGCGCAACGGCGCATGCTGCGGATCGCGGACGCGATCGACGACGGGGCCACGTCGCTCCTCAAACCGGCCGACGGGATCTTCGCCGGCGTCGCCCGGTCCGCACCGCGCGTCGGATTCCTCTTCCCCGGTCAGGGGGCGGGCCGCTCGGCCGACGGCGGCGCGCTCCGCCGCCGCTTCCCTGTCACCGAAGACCTCTTCGCCGGGACTCCGGCGCCCGGCACAGCGGATCTCGCCGACACCGCGGCGGCCCAGCCCCGGATCCTCGCTTCCTCGCTCGCTGCTCTCCGGGTGCTGGCCACGCTCGGCGTCACGGCCGACGCGGTCTGCGGCCACAGCCTCGGTGAGCTGACCGCCCTGCACTGGGCCGGCGCGTTCGACGAACGCACTGTACAGGGCATCGCGGTCGAGCGTGGGCGCATCATGGCCGACCTGAGCGTCGGCGCCGGCGCGATGGCCAGCATCGTCGCGGGCCCCGAGGCCGTGGAACCGCTCCTCGCCGACTCGGACATCGTCATCGCCGGTTACAACGGACCGCGTCAGACCGTGATCTCCGGAGAGCGGACGCAGATCGAGGTGCTCCGGGCACGTGCCGCGGAGCGCGGACTCGAATCGGCCCGGATCGCAGTCTCAAATGCCTTCCATTCGCCTTCGGTCGAGCCCTGCGCCCAGGCCTTCGCGGATTACCTCGCCGATATCGGGCTCCGAGACCTCGACCGAACCGTCCACTCCACGGTGACCGGCGCCCGGATCGCGCGTGACGCCGATCTCGTCGAGCTGCTTTCCCGCCAGATCACAGCACCCGTCCGCTATGCCGACGCGGTAACAGCCCTGGCGGCGGAGACCGACCTGCTCATCGAGGTCGGTCCCGGCCGCATCCTGAGCACCCTCGCCGCCGACATCGCCCCGCACGTGCCGGCCGTGTCGCTGGGTTCTGACAGCCCGAGTCTGTCGGACCTGCTCCAAACCGTGGCGACGGCCTACGTCCTGGGCACGCCGATCAAGCTTGACGAGCTCTTCCGCGATCGGTTCACTCGCGAACTCCGCCTCGCCGAAGAGCCCGTCTTCCTGACGAATCCCTGCGAAAGCGCCCCGTCGGTGAGTCTTCCCGCGCCGGTTTCGACCGAGGTTCGCGCCCCGCGCCGCGAGGAGACTGCGCAACTCCCGTCGAACGCGGCGATCGAGAGCAGCCTCGCCCTCCTCATTCGGCTCGCGGCCGAGCGCGCCGAACTGCCGCTTGAGGCGGTGAATGGCAACACCAATCCGCTCGACGACCTGCATCTGAGCTCGATCACAGTGGGCCAGCTCGTCAACCAGGCCTGCCGGGAACGCGGCATCGACCCACCGACCGCGAGCACGGCCTTCGCCACCAGCACGCTGACCGAGATCGGCCGGCTGCTCGACGCGATGGAGGAAAGCAACGGCGTTGCCGATTCTCCGCAGATTCCGGCCGGAGCCGGCCCCTGGGTGAGGGCGTTCGACATCGAATGCGCTGACGAGGCCGTGAACACGTCCCGCCCGCGCCTCGACGGTCCCGGACGGTGGCAACTGTTCGCGGACGCCGGCGACGAGCTGGGCCCCGCCCTGCACACGAGACTCGGAAATGACGGACTCGGCGGCGGCGTGCTGCTCTGCCTACCCGCGCGGGGAGGCGAGGATCAGATCGGCCTGATGCTCGCGGCTGCACGTGCGGCGGTGGCCGGCTCCACGCCCAGCCGTTTCGTCGTCATCGGGCGGCGCCGCTCCGCGATCGGCCTCGCCAAGACGCTGAAGTTGGAGGCACCGCATGTCCTGACCACGGTGATCACCTTGCTGCAGGAGCCTGAGCCCGGCCAGGAGCCCCAAGCGGCGTGGCTCGACCGGTGTGTGCGTGAGGTGATATCCACCGCGGATTTCTCCGAGGTGAGCATCGACGGCGAAGGGCGCCGCAGCGTATCCCGACTGCGGCACAGGGATCTGAACCGTGCGGTCGCGTCGGGTCCCCCGGTGCTCACCGCAGACGACGTGGTGCTGGTCACCGGCGGCGGGAAGGGCATCACAGCCGAGTGCGCCTTCTCGCTCGCCAAACGGACCGGCGCCGCGATCGCCCTGCTCGGCCGGTCGTCCCCGCGCGAAGACGACAACCTGGCACGTAACCTCGAACGCATGGACGCCGCGGGGATCCGCTGCCTCTACGTGCCGGCGGACGTCACCTCGGCGGGCGACGTCGCGCGGGCCGTCGCCGAGGTCGGCACGGGGCTCGGGACGGTCACCGCGATCCTGCATGGCGCAGGGCGCAACGTCCCGGAATCGATTGCCAACCTCACCGAGCAGGCGTTCCGGGAAACGGTCGAGGTCAAGACCCGTGGCCTGGAGAATGTCCTGGCAGCCGTCGACGCCGCTCGAATCAGGCTTCTGGTGAGCTTCGGGAGCATCATCGGCAGGGCGGGGCTGCGCGGAGAGGCTCACTACGCGACGGCCAACCAATGGCTGGGCGAGCTGACCATGGAGTTCCAGCAGGAGCATCCGGCCTGCCGATGCCTGAACATCGAATGGTCCGTCTGGGCAGGCGCGGGAATGGGCGAGCGGCTCGGCGTACTGGAATCCCTGATCCGCGACGGGATCGAGCCGATTCCCGCGGACGAGGGCATCGAGATGCTGCACCGCTTGCTCGAAGACCCCGGCGTGTCAGGGAACGTAGTCGTGTGCGGCCGCCTCGGCAGCTCTCCGACCGTCGAGATACCGACGCCTGAGCTCCCGCTGCTGCGCTTCGTCGACAAACCGCAGGTCCACTACCCGGGTGTCGAATTCGTCGTCGACGCCCAGCTCTCGCCCGCCAGCGACCTCTACCTACGCGATCATGAACTCGACGGCGACCTGCTGTTTCCCGCCGTGATGAGCCTCGAAGCGTTCGCCCAGGCCGCCAGCGTACTGCGGCCGAGCGCAGGCCCGCCGTCGTTCGGCGACATCGAGTTCCTCCGACCGATCGTGATCGCTCCGCAGGGAACCACCACGATCCGCATCGCCTGCCTGCGCAGAGCCTCGAATGCCATCGACGCGGTGATCAGAAGCAGTGACACCGGCTTCCTGGTCGATCACTTCCGGGCGACCGTCTCCTACGAGGATCAAGCAGAACGGACCCCGGTCATCGAGGAGCGGCGGCTCGCGGATCTCGTGATCCCGATCAACCCCGCAGACCTTTACAACGGATTTCTTTTCCAAGGGCACCGCTTCCAGCGCGTGAGTCGGTATACGAGCCTGTCCGCGCGCTCGTGCACCACGGAGATATCGACCACCGGCCGGGATCCCTGGTTCGCGTCCTACGTGCCGGGTGATCTGCTCCTGGGCGACCCCGGCTCACGAGACGCTTTCATGCACGCGATCCAGTCGTGTGTCCCGGATGCGACCCTGCTTCCCGTCGGCGTCGGGCGCATCACCATGCATGCCGCGGCCCCGGCCGACGTGACAGGCCCGCTGATCCTGCGTGCCGTGGAGCGGAAGCATGACGGCGACACGTACGTCTACGACCTCGAAGTCAGCGACCGCGCAGGCGTGCCCGTCGAGACCTGGCAAGGGCTTTGCCTCAAGAGCGTGCGCCCGCTGCCGGACGACACACCTTGGACCCCGCCGCTGTTCGCGACCCACGTCGAGAGGCACGTCTCGGCCGGGGCCGACCAACTCCGGATCGCGATCTGGCCCGAGCGCACGACCGAACCCGTGAGCACGTCTACCCGCCGGGAATCCACGCGCGACGCCGTCTCCTGGGCCCTCGGCCGCCCGGCCGCCGTGAGCTACCGCCCCGACGGCAAGCCCGAAGTCGACGGTCCGGAGCACGTCAGCGCCTCGCACGGGGCCGGTGTGACGCTTGCGATCGCGGGCGCGCGACCCGTGGGATGCGACATCGAGACCGTGTCGGCCCGCTCCCGCACCGCTTGGGCCGATTTGCTCGGCGTGGGCGGGTTCGCGCTGGCCGAGCGGCTGACGGCCGTCGGGCGGGAGCCCTTCGACGAGTCGGCGACGCGCGTCTGGAGTGCCCTGGAGTGCCTACGCAAGATCGGGTGCGCGCGTGGCGATCTTGTGCTCGATCAGGAGCCGTCAACCGGTCGCTGGACGGTGCTCCGCTCGGGCACGAGCACGATCAGCACTGTCGTCGCGCGATTCCGGGACGTCCGGACCCCGGTCGTCCTCGCGTTGCTCAGCCAGTCGGGAGCCCACGCATGAGAAACGACTACTTCGAGTACCGGCACCTCGTCGGCTTCGAGGAGACGAACCTGGTCGGGAACGTCTACTACGTCAACTATTTCCGTTGGCAGGGACGGTGCCGAGAGCTGTTCCTGCGGGAGTACGCGCCCGAGATCATCGACGACCTGAACGGCGACCTCAAGCTGTTCACGCTCAAGTGCGATTGCGAGTACATCTCCGAGATCACCGCCTTCGACGAGGTCTCAATCCGGATGAGCCTGTTCGAACTGACCCAGACGCAGATCGAATTCGGCTTCGACTACGTCCGCCTCGGCGACGGTCGCGAGGAGTTCGTCGCCAGGGGCCGCCAGCGCATCGCGTGCATGCGCGGCCCGAACGGCGCGACGAAGCCGACGCGCGTGCCCGCCGGATTGCGTACCGCACTCGAGCAGTATGCGGAGGTACGGCGGTCGGGCGCGGCCGATCCCGTGCATCTCGGCGGGGCGGTGTCATGAGCGGCCTCGCCACAAGACCCGATTCCCTTGGTTCCGAGACCGGGAGCGCGGAACTGCGCCGCACGCTGGGCCGTTTCCCAACCGGCATCACGATCGTGACGACGGGCGGCCGGCGTCCCGCGGGCATGACCGTTAATGCGTTTACCTCGGTGTCCCTCGAACCGCCGTTGCTGTTGATCTGTGTCAAGCTCGGCTCGGAGATCCTCGGCTCTATCACCGAGACCAGGGTGTTCGCCGTCTCGATCCTCGCGCGCGGACAGGAGGGCGTTGCCCGCCGCTTCGCGGACCCGGCACGCGCGCGTGGCCGGCATGCGTTCGACGGCCTGGTCTTCGTACCCGGACCACGCACCGGGGCGCCGCTCATCACCGGGGCTCAGGCCGCGCTGGAGTGCGAACTACACGCCGTCTACGAGGGCGGCGACCATTCGATTCTGCTAGGGGAGATCGTGAGCAACTCACGTGCGGGCGAACCAGGGGCATTAGTCTATTTCGAGAGCGCGTTCCGAAGCCTCTCCGCTGCCGCGCACCGGCGAGCGGACTGATGCGGGCCCTGCGTCAGGTCCGCCGCAGGGTACTGACCCCGCCGATGTCAGAGACCAAGTTCGCCACCCGCGGCTTCCACGCCAAGGACGACGCGAGTCGTGAGCTGCTCGAAACCGTGGGCGCCTCATTCCTCACCGGCTACGGGCTGGCGGCCGAGTCCCGCGGACGAGCCGACGTCGAGTCGGGTGTGCGCGGTCTCGAGCGTGAGTTCCAAGGCTTCGCCTATGAGGGCGCTGCCATGGCCTTCGCGGTGCGCGACGGCCTGGCGCTCGGGACGACCCGGCACCTGCAGGATTTCCTGAAGGGCGAGGCCGAACACCATCGCTACATGGTGTACGTAGGCGCCGGTTGGGCGATGGCACGTCTACCGCGGCTCCTGTGGCCGACGATTCGCATGCCGGACCCGTTGCTTCGCTGGCTCGCTCTCGACGGATACGGATTTCACCAGGCTTACTTCCGGACTGACGACTTCGTGCGGAAGCAGCGTGTGGAGACCCGGCGCTCCTGGCCCGTTGGCGAGCCCTTCGCGTACGCCAATCGGGCCATCGATCAGGGTATCGGACGTGCGATGTGGTTCGTCGTCGGTGCGGACGCGGACCGGGCCGCGGATCTCGCGGACGGGTTCGATCCGGCCCGCAGATCCGACCTCTATGCCGGTCTCGGACTGGCCGCCACGTACGCCGGCGGCGCACACGAGCGTGAGCTCAAGACGCTGCGGGAGCGGGCGGGCGCGGATCGGCGGTTCCTCGGCCAGGGCGCGGCGTTCGCCGCAGCGGCCCGAGTCGAGGCCGGACTGGAGACGCCGCACACCGAGCTCGCCGCGCAGTTGCTCTGCGGCGTCTCGGCCGCCGAGGCGGCTCGGATCTGCACCATGGAGCAACCCAACGGAGCGGAGACCTGGGGCTCCCAGCCCTCGTACGAACAATGGCGACTCCACATCGCCGAGCGCATGCCCGCATGACCCCACCTACGAGCTGACGGGACGACCTTTGACATCCGAGATCTCATACCAGGAGCCGGACGAGCGCCGTGCCCGCGTGCGGGTCAAAGCATTTGAGCACCCGTTCGCTTTCTGGTCGGGCGCCATCATGTGCGCGGTCGGCGTCGGACTGCACCTGCCGATGTACTACTCGACGCGCTCGATGCACTACGTCATGGCGGGTATGCGGCCAGACGCCACGATGATCATCGGTATGGCCCTGATCGGGGTCGGTCTACTCGCCTGCCTCTACGGACTCGTTCCCCGCGGCGCGAGCGGCTTCGCCCGCGACGCGGCGGGCATCCGGGTGCGTGCCCTCGACGAGACCCCGCTCAATGCTCGGCACGTGATGCTGCTGATCGTCTTGTCCGTCGCCGTCACGATCGACGCGATGAAACCGACCGCGCTCTCGTTCGTGGCACCCGGCATGGCGAAGGAATACGACCTGCTCGCCCCGACCAATGCGCACGGCCACACCTCGGTGGCCTGGCTGCCGCTGGTCGGCATCACGGGCACCGTCCTCGGTTCGTGGATCTGGGGGAGTCTGGCCGATCGGATCGGTCGGCGCTCGGCCATCGTGTTCGCCGGAATCCTGTTCATGACGACGTCGATCTGCGGCGCGATGCCCGGCTACGGCTGGAACCTGATGATGTGCCTGTTCATGGGGATCGGGGCCGGAGGCATGCTGCCGATCGCCTTCGCGCTCATGGTCGAGACTGTTCCGGCCCGGCACCGCGGCTGGGCAGTCGTGCTGGTCGGCGGCAATACCGCCGCAGCGTATGCGGTCACGAGCTGGCTGGCCGCGACGCTCACGCCCACGTACAGCTGGCGGATCCTCTGGCTGATCGGCCTGCCCACCGGTGTGCTGTTCATCGCGCTGAACCACTGGATTCCCGAGTCTCCGCGCTTCTTGCTCGCCACCGGCCGCCGCGAGGAGGCCGAGCGGGTCATGGCGCGGTATGGCGCGGCCGTTCGAAGCCCGGAGGCGGGCCAAGAGGAGGAGGCATACGCCGAGAGCGGCAGCCACTATCGCTTCCGCCACGTGCTGCGCGGCTCCTTCGCCGCCCCGACCCTCGCCATCAGTGTGCTGGCCATCGGATTGGGCCTCGTCACCTACGGATTCCAGCAGTGGGTCCCGACGAACCTGCAGCATCTCGGGTACACGGCGGTGAAGTCGGACTACGTCGTGCGCAACGCCGCGTTGCTCGGGTTGCCGGTCACCGCTGCTGTGGCTTGGCTCTACCAGGTCTGGGGGAGCCGCCGGACCATCGTCGCGTCGGCTTCGCTGACCGCATTGGCGCTGGCGGGCTTCGTGCTCGAAGGCAACAGGCTGGTTCATGACCACGCACTGCTCTCCGTGCTGCTCGTCATCCCACTGGCCGGAGTCGGATCCACGACGGCCGTCGTCGCGGGCTATGCGGCCGAGCTGTACCCGACACGGATCCGCTCGCGCGGAGCGGGCCTCGCGGCGGGCATGACCAAGGCGGGGGGCGTACTCATCCTCGCTGTCGTCGTGGCGTCGAAAACCGTGCCGTCCATCACGATGACGGCGGTTATCGGCGCGGTGCCGCTCTTGATTGCGGCGATCTGTTTCGTCTGGATCGGCCCGGAGACCGCGCGACGCGGGCTCGAGTCCATCACCCGCGAGATGGTCGCCGCAGGTCGCGGCTGACGGAGTCCGCTCAGCTCACGGTCATCGGCAAGCTCAGCGTGAAGCATTCTCCGGGCCGGTTCGTTGGACCGGCGCGCTGCCGTCCTCGGCCTTGGCGATCGCCAAGGCCGAGGACGCGCCCTTGGTGCGCAGCGGCCCGTGCGCGGGACGGATCGGCACGGTGGATGCGTTCGAAGACGTGGACGACGTTCGCGCGGGCCGAGGCACACGCTAACTGAACGCGACCGTGGTGTACTCAGAGGTTGTGGCGAGTTTCGGCGGAACCGTGCCTGGGCTCTCGTGTGCGCATCGGATGCCGCACGCCAGGGTGGGCTTGACTGCTGAACGCTCGTCAGCGACGGTGACACCCTGCCGCGCTATGTCAGCGTCGGGGTCCGGTCGGGGACTGCACGCTGCCCGCGGTCACACACGACTTGCGCGGTATCGGTCGCATCGCACGGATCATTGAACGCGTATACCGCGCCTGACATGCAGAATCGACTCCCGCACTTTGCGGGGGGTCAAGGGGTCGCAGGTTCAAATCCTGTCAGCCCGACGTTGTAGTAGCAGGTCAGAGGCCCTGTTCGAGAAATCGGACGGGGCCTCTTGCGTGTCTCTGACCGTCGTTTGACCGTGGGATAGGACGTCAGGGGACAGCACGCCGATGGAAATCGGTGTTGACTCGTGATGAGTGGTATCAGCACCTCTCAAGGACTGTCGAAACGCTGGTTCAGATCCTTGAGGCAGGGCAGCCGTCGGCTGGAGCTACGCGCTCGGTGAACCGCACCGGGATCGCGCCAGCCTGGCGCAAAGCCGGGGCGGTTCAGTCATGGGCGCGTGGCTCGACGACGCTCCGGAGTAAAGAGTCCCTGAGAAGTCCCAGAGCGCTGTTTGACGGTGCTGGAGGGCACCCGATTCGCTCATTGGTCTAGATCGATTCAAGGTGCTGCGGGCACTCGATTCTGCCCGCAGCACCCGGAAAATCCGTTGCGTTGGGCCGTGCTGGCAACGCATCATCGTCGACATGTTCCGGCAGTCTTCCGCCCTCTTGTCCGCAGTCGCGGGCGCGGTGGAGGCTGCCCTGGTTCTGGCCCTGGGCCTGGCCGCAGCAGCAGCCACCGGCGCCCGAAGCTGACCGTTCCCGAAGCCGACCCCACCTACGGAGTCCCGCCCGGGGACGGTGGGCAGGGCAGGGATTCCGCAGGTCAGGAACCATTCGGAACGGGACATCATCATGGCGAAGACGCCTTACGTGCGCACCAAGCCGCACGTCAACATCGGCACCATGGGGCACGTCGACCACGGTAAGACGACCCTCACGGCCGCCATCACCAAGGTGCTGGCCGAGCGCGGCACCGGTACCTTCGTGCCCTTCGACCGGATCGACCGGGCGCCGGAGGAGGCGCGGCGTGGGATCACCATCAACATCGCGCACGTCGAGTACGAGACCGACACCCGTCACTACGCGCACGTCGACATGCCCGGGCACGCGGACTACGTCAAGAACATGATCACCGGTGCGGCGCAGCTGGACGGCGCGATCCTGGTCGTCTCCGCGCAGGACGGGGTCATGCCCCAGACGACCGAGCACGTGCTGCTGGCCCGTCAGGTCGGCGTCGAGCACCTCGTCGTCGCGCTGAACAAGTCGGACGGAGCCGACCCGGAGCTGCTCGACCTGATCGAGCTCGAGGTGCGCGAGCTGCTCAGCGCGCACGGCTACCCCGGGGCCGAGGTCCCGGTCGTGCGCGTCTCCGGGCTGCGCGCGCTCGAAGGCGACCCGCGGTGGACCGCGGCGATCGGCGAGCTGCTCGACGCCGTCGACGAGGCGGTGCCGATGCCGGTGCGCTACACCGACGCGCCGTTCCTGCTGCCGGTGGAGAACGTGCTGACCATCACCGGTCGCGGCACGGTCGTCACCGGCGCGGTCGAGCGCGGCACGGTGCGCCTCGGCGACCGGGTGGAGCTCGTCGGCTCTGGCGGCGAGGCGATCGGCAGCGTGGTGACGGGCGTGGAGACCTTCGGCAAGCCGATGGAGTTCGCGCAGGCCGGCGACAACGTCGCGCTGCTGCTGCGCTCGATCGGGCGCGAGCAGGTGAGGCGCGGCGTGATCGTGGCCGCGCCGGGCAGCGTCGTGCCGCGCACCGCGTTCACCGCCCGGGTCTTCCTGCTCGCGGCGAAGGACGGCGGCCGGCGCACGCCGATGGCCAGCGGCTACCGGCCGCAGTTCTACCTGCGCACGGCGGACGTGGTCGGCGACATGGACTTCGGCGTGTCCGGCGTGGCCAGGCCGGGGGAGACGGTCGAGGTGCAGGTGGCGCTCGGCCGGCCGACCCCGGTCGAGGTGGGGCTCAGCTTCGCGATCCGCGAGGGCGGCCGCACGGTCGGGGCCGGCACCGTGACCTCGGTGGTGGGCTGAGGCGGCCGACGCCTTTGCAGCTGCTGCGTGCCCCTGACCCGCTGTTCCGGCGAGGTCAGGGGCACGCAGCGTTCTGCGGTCTCCGCGTCGGCCGGCAGGAAGAGCACGATCTGCTGGCCGTCGGCCGGCAGTTCGAGTGTCTCGCGGCGGAACCGGAGCCCGGCGACGGCCGGATGGTCGAGCCGGAGCTCACCGCGCGGGGGCACCAAGTGCCGGTTGATCCGCCCGGCGAACGCGTCCCCGGCCTGCGCGGCGAGTCGGGCCGTGAGCCAGGCCGAGCTCTCGACGGTCGGGGCGAGCCAGAGGTCGAAGGCGCATTCGTCGGCGACGGCGTCCCAGTCGGGAAGCAGGTCTCGTGCGCGGGGATCGGTGAACACGTAGACGGCGAAGTTCGGGTCCTGCGACTCGAAAAGCCCGGTGGCGGCGAGGATCGCGCGGTAGCCGCTTGTGCAGTCGAGGATGTCGCCGAGCCGGTTTGTCAGCACCGCGATACCCGGTTCCAGCAACTGCAGTGTCTCGCGGACGCCGGGGCGCACGTCGCGATCCCGCGGACTCGGAACGGGGTGGGCCGTGCACACGCCGCCGGTGATCTTCGTCAGATGCCTGAGATGCGCGCGTTCGACCGGGTCGAGGCTGAGCGCGTCCGCGAGTGCGTTCACGACGGCGATCGAGGGATTGCGGTCGCGGCCCTGCTCGATCCGGGTGAGGTACTCGACGCTGATGCCGGCCCGGGCGGCCAGTTCCATCCGCCGCAGCCCCGGCGCCCGCCGTCGGCCGCCCGCCGCCGCCAGCCCCAGCGACTCCGGCTGGAGGCTGTCGCGCTTGGCCCGGATGAAGTCGCCCAGCGGAGTGCCCATGCCTCGAGCTTAGGGCGCCGGGCCCGGTGCGCGGGCCGCGGATCGTGGCCCTGTCGGGGCCAGCCTGAACAGGGGCTGGTTGCCCGGGTCGAAGACGGGGAGTGTGGTGGGCATGCCGAACACGTACAGACTCGCCATCGTCATCGGAAGCGTCCGCGAAGGACGCTTCGGCCCCACCGTCGCCGAGTGGGTCGCAGAACAGGCCCGCAAGCACGCTGGTTTCGAGGTGGCGGTCGTCGATCTCGCGGACTACGACATCCCCATCGAGCTGCCCGCGCTCTCGCCCAAGCACGCCGGCGAGAACTACCCGCGCCCCGAGGGCATGGCCCCGCTCACCGCTGCATTGGCCGATGCCGACGCCTACATCCTCGTCACACCCGAGTACAACCACAGCTATCCGGCGTCGCTCAAGGCCGCCATCGACTGGCATTTCACGCAGTGGACCGCCAAACCGGTCGCCTTCGTCAGCTATGGCGGCGCAGCGGGTGGCCGGCACGCGGTGCTGCACCTGGAGAACGTGCTGACCGAGCTGCACGCGGTGACCATCCGCGACGGCCTCGGCTTCCCGAACTACTTCACCGCGTGGCAGGATGGCGAACCGATCGACTCCGAATCGGCGAACCGGGCGAAGCTGATGCTCGATCAGCTGGTCTGGTGGGCGGGCGCTCTGCGCACGGCACGGGACGCGTCGCCGTATCCGGGCTGAAGGTCGGTGTCGAGCCGCGACTCGGCCGGATCTTAGTGGAACATGGCATTCCCGCCCCTCCCGCCCGGCGGCGGCGCGTTGGATGCTCGAAGTCATGACGATCCAGACCACTTCCACCGCCCCCGTGAAGCAGCCGATCCGCCTCGGCGCGCTGGCGCCCTTGACCCGGCCCGGCTTCTTCGAGGCCGGCCGCCATCTCGGCGCGGGAATCGAGCTGGCCGTCGACGAGATCAATGCGGCGGGTGGGATCGGCGGGCGTCCGATCGAGCTGTTGCTGCGCGACACGGCCGGGGCGCCGGGGCGAGCCGTGGACGCGGTCCGCGAGTTCGCCGCGCGGGATGCGGTGGCTGTCGTCGGGGAATATCACAGTGTTGTCGCCCACGCCGCCGCCGGAGAGGCGGTGAAGGCGCGGCTGCCGTTCGTCTGCTCGTCGGCGGTTCTGGACGCGGTGGTCGAGTCGCCGACCGACCTCGTAGCGCGGGTGGCGCCGGCGCAGTCGTATTGCTGGAGCGTCTACGCCGACTACCTCGTCTCGGCCAGGCACCGCCACGTCGCCCTCGTCATCGAACCCGATCGCTACTGGTCGGCGGGTGCGCGGCTGCTGCGGACGTTCCTTCCCGAGCGCGGCGCGCGCGTCACAGAGTTCGAATACGCGTCGCTCAACGGCACCTCCCTCACCGACGCTCTGGTCGCGGCGGGTGACGTGGACGCGCTGCTGCTCCTGGTGGGCTATCCGGAGCCGGCGGTCTCGCTGGTCAAGGCCGTGCGGGCGGATCCCCGCCTGGCCGGCCTGCGGATCGGGGACCCGGCCGGCCGCGCGGAATCGCCGCAGTGGTGGGCGCTGCTCGGCGAGGACGGCGCGGACGTCCCCTTCCTGCGCTACCTGCCCGCTCGGCTCGGGCCGCTGGGTACCCGGGTCGCCGAGCGCCTGGCCGGGAATCTCGGTGAGCCCGCTTCGTTCGTCGCGTTCGAGGGCTACGACTCGGTTCAGGTGGTGGCCGAGGCGGCGCGCGTCGGGGGACCGGATCGTCGGCGCGTCGCCGAGGCCCTGACCAGCGTCAAGGTCGCCGGCACCCGCGGCACGATGAGCTTCGCCCGGGGCTCGGGCGCGGACCTGCAGTGGACCTGGCCGCCGGTCCAGGTCGCCTCCCGCCGCGATCCGCGACGCCCCGAGGCAATCAGTGTCCTGTTCGACGACGGCGTCCGCTGAACGGGTAGCTCCCCGCGTTCGGTCCCGCGTTCGGTAGAGTCCGAGGACGGGAGTGATCACCAAGCTGGGCAAGGAAAGAGGAGTCGCAATGTCCGAATACGAGGCCGGGACGGACTTCGACGCGGAGGAGCGGCGGATCTGGGCGGGCCGGGCCGAGGCGTTCCAGGCCGGCTTCGCCAAGCTCTGCGCGCACACGGCGTGCGCGCTGCTCGACGCGGCGGCCGTCGGCCCCGGCGTGCGGCTGCTGGATGTGGGGACCGGGATCGGCACGGTCGCGGCCGCCGCGTGTGACCGCGGTGCCGAGGTCGCTGCCGTGGACGCGGAACCCGGCATGGTCGAGCTGGCCCGGCGCAACGCCCCGGCTGCGGACGTGCGCGAGGGCGTGCTGCCCGGCCTGCCGTTCCCCGCCGGAAGCTTCGATGTGGTCGTGGCGAACTTCGTGGTCAACCACGTGGGCCGGCCCGCCGCGGCCGTGGCCGCGATGCGTGCGGCCACGCGGCCGGGCGGGCGGGTCGCGGCGACGATCTGGTGCGCCCCGGCGGGACAGGGCCATGAGCTCTTCGATCGCGCCGCCGAGGCCGCCGGCGCGCAACCGCCCGCGAGCCTGCCGCGGATCGCTTCGGAGTACGACTTCCCGCGCACTCCCGAGGGTTTCGCAGGGTTGTTCACCGCGGCCGGCCTGGCCGACGTCAGCTGCGAGACGCTCAGCTGGGACCATCTGGCCGATCCGGAGGAGTGGTGGGGCGGTGCCGCGGCCGGAGTCGGCATGATCTCGCAGAAGATCAGCAGGCAGGACCCCGACACGATCAAGCGGATCAAGGCGGCCTACGACGAGTTGACGCACGAGTTCGTCGGCCCGGACGGCCGGCTCGTACTGCGCTATCACGCGCTGTTGGCCGCCGGCCGGGTCGAGAGCTGAACGGGGGCTCTTCACACGATATTCGATACCTGCGATGGTGGGGCACCGTGACTGAAAATCCGATGCGACCGCCGCTGAGGTTCCGCAACACCTACCGCTGGTATTGGTGGGGGTTCTTCGCTTTCCTGCTGGCAGGCGACGTGCTGAGTCTGCTCTCCCACCCGTCGCTCGGCTACGTCCTGTACAGGCAGATTCCGCCTGTCTGCGTGGGATTCCCGGTATGGCGCATGAGCTCGGTCGGAGTGGAAGAGCGCGGGGACCGACTCCTGATCCGCAATGTCCGCAAGACTCATACGGTGTCAGTGGACGCCATCGAAGGGTTCGACGTCGCTCGGCTGCGGGGCGGCAAGCAGCTGATCGTGCGCGTGGTGACCGCCGGCGGGCGCATTCCCGTGGATCTGCTCACCACCAGCCGTCCGAGCACCCGGGCCGAGTGGACCCGCTTGGAGAGCCGCTGCCGCGAGCTCTCCGGCTGGCTGCGGGACCGTCAGCAGGCTGATCAGCTCAGGGGATGATCGACTGGGCGTGGTGGAAGACGTTGCGCGGATCCCACAGCCGCTTGGCCGTCCGCAGCCGCTGGTAGTTCTCCTTGTAGTAGAGCCGGGGGTACTTCGGTGCCCGGTCCGTCGCGACGCCCAGGTCGATGTCCGGGTAGTTGACGTAGCACCCGTCCGTGTCGCGGTCGTGGGTCGCGTCGCTGATCTCGGGCACGCCGCCGGTGGGGCTGTATACGTCCGCGTAGAAGGCCTTCATGAACTTCAGGTGGGCCTCGTCCTGGGCGGGCATGGTCCAGTACGTCTGGTACTGCAGCTTCATGATCGAGTCGCGCTGCGGGACGGCCGTGGCGGTCGGGGAGACGGCGTTGGTGCGGCACCCGTAGGAGTCGACCTGGCACAGGGTCTGGGTCAGGTCGGCGTTCGGGTCGTCCTTGGTCAGCCAGTACCAGAGCGCGTCGATCTGGTGGTCCGTGAAGGGCTTGCGGTGGTAGGCGGACTTGTACTTGCCGCGCTGGTTGGGCCCGGAGCCGTTGACCGTCATGGTCTCCTGGAACCAGGGCATCTGGCGGCGCTTCTCCGCGGCGACCACGAAGTCGGCCCCGGAGCCGGCCGCGCCGTCGGTGAGGGCGATCGGCTCGGTCTGCAGGCCGTCCTGGATCGCGGCGAGGTATTCGTCCAGGGACGCGGTCTCGTCCCGCATCCAGTGGCTGGACAGGCCGAGGTTGCCGTTGGTCTTGTGGGTCAGCTTCAGGATGCTGAACAGGTCCTGGTAGACCGGCTCGTCCGGGCCGCTGTGGGCGGCGAAGAACTCGCCGAAGTTCTTCAGCAGCCGGCGGAAGTCGTTCGGGCGCTTGAGGATCTCGGCCCAGGGCCAGGCGATGGAGCTGAGCCAGACCCGGGCCGGCGGGGTGGGCAGCGCGCTGGTGAAGTAGTAGCGCAGGACCATGCCGAAGTTGCCGCCGCCACCGCCGGTGTGCGCCCAGAACAGCTGTCCGGTGGGGGAGTCGGCCGGATCCGAGCGGTGTGCGCTGGTCACCCGGACCTGGCCGTTGCGGACGGTGACGACGTCCACCTGGACGAGGTAGTCGACGATCAGGCCGTTGCGCCGGGAGAGCACGCCGTACCCGCCGCCGCAGATGTGGCCGCCCACGCCCACCGAGTAGCACGAGCCGCCCGGCGCGGTCACGCCGTACTTGCGGAACAGCTGGCAGTAGACGTCCCAGTTGGTGGCGCCCGCTTCGACGCAGTACGCGGCGTGCCCGTACTTGTCCCGGCTGCTCGTGACGCCCTTCATCGTGCTCAGGTCGAGGATCGCGCCGCCGGTGTTCTCGACGAAGTTCTCGTAGCAGTGGCCGCCGCCGCGGATCGTCGGCCGCAGCCCGCGGCCGAGGGCCTCGCGCAGCGAGCCCACCGCGCTCTGGTCGTCGGTGATCAGCTGGATGTAGCGCGGCTCGCTGGTGAAGCGCTGGTTGAACCCCTGGCTGAGGGTGTCGTACCGGCCGTCGCCCGGCAGCACGCGCAGGTTGCCGAACCGGCCCGCGGCTTCGGCGGCGCCGATGGAGCCGACGGCGTTCTCGGCGTCGAGACGCTCGAGTTCCGGAGCCTGCGCGGCCGAGGCGCTGGTGATCCCGGTGCCGCTGAGGGCGGTCCCGGCCGCCACGGTGCCGGCGGCGCGGCGCAGCAGTCCTCGACGTGAAACCTGGCGACCCATGTGTATACCGCCTTTTAGTCCAGATAAATCACCTATCGACTATTCGATCACGGAGATTAGCAATCCCTCGGACGGCCGAGGCCCCGACACTCCGGCCGCCCGGCGCGTCGGGCGCGGCGCGCGGTCGGCTTATCGGATCGTCGGCCGGGCCGCGTCGAGTACGGTCGTCCAGCCGTCGGCCTCCTCCCGCACGGCGCGGAAGTCGTAGCGCGCCCGGTCGCGGCTCAGCGCCACCAGGCTGACCGAGGAGGACCCGGCCAGCCGTCCGCCGAACTCGGCCCGCACCAGCAGCGCCCGCGGGTCCTCGAATGCGAGGCCGGCGCCGTCCGCGAGCGCCAGCCAGCCGCCCCAGACCTCCGCGACCGTTCCGGCCAGTGGCTCCGGCCGGTCCGCCGCGGCCAGCAGCGGGCGGAAATGCGCGATGCGTGCGTGCATCTGCTGCGCACCCGGCCCTTCGGCGCCGGGGTCGGCGCCCTCGAGCCCGCAGTTGACGACGAAGTGCAGCCCGGGCGCCAGGACGCGGCCGGTCAGACGCTCCCCGTCCCAGCTCCAGATCCGAGCCGAATCCGGCGTCACGCACACCAGGTGGAACGGGTCGTAGCGTTCCACCTCCACTACCTGACTCAGCTCGGGGTCGAGCTCTGATTCCGCGGCGCGGGCGGCGTAGCGCAGCGGCAGCTCGCCTCGGGACAGCCGCGTCTCCTCGGGCGCGTGCCGGCCATGCCCGTTGAGCACGCAGACCGCACGCGGCGCGCCGGGGTCCACGGCCAGCCAGGTCCCGCCCGCCAGCAGGTCCTGGCCGCCGACCAAGTCAGGCCACTGCGGCCAGTGCGGCCCCGGGCCGACCCAGGGGCGGTCGAGCTGCTCGTCGCGCACGCCGATGAGGAGCACGGGGACGCGGGATCCGGGATCGAAGTCGAGAACGACGGTGCACATGAAGCCATTTCAGCACGGCCCGACGTCGTGTGCGATCACCTCGATCGACCGGGCGCCGGGTGCGGCCGTGTCGAGTTCGGAAAACCGGTCAATCAGGATTCTGATTGCTGTGCGGCTGATGCCGCCGCAATACTCTTTATTCGAGTACTCATTCGATATCGAGGAGCCTCATGGCCGCCAACGCGGACTACGACTGGAACGCGTTCGACGCCTGGGACTACGTGGCGCTCAACTATGCCGAACTGCGGGAGGACGACCGGCGCATCCTCGAGCTGACCGCAGCCTTCTTCGCCGCCCGCGGCATCGATCCCGGTTCCCGCGCGGTCGACGTGGGCACCGGGGCCAACCTCTACCCTGCGCTGGCCATGCTGCCGTTCTGCAGCCGGCTGAGCCTGCTCGACTTCTCCGATGCGAACATCGCATGGTTGGGTGATGAGGTGATTGGCTATTCGGAGAACTGGAACGCATTCTGGGATGTGCTCCTGCGCTCCGAGCCGTACCGGTCGATCGACGATCCGCGTGCCGCGCTGCGCGAGCGGGCGGTGGTGCGACGGTGGAACATCCTCGAAGACGGCGGACGGCAGTGGGATCTGGGCACGATGTTCTTCGTCGCCGAGTCGATCACGGCCGAACCGGCTGAGTTCCAGTGCGCCGTGCGCAACTTCGGCGCCTTGCTCAAGCCCGGCGCGCCGTTCGCGGCCGCGTTCATGGAGAGCTCCATCGGCTGCGTGATCGGCGGGCGCATGTTCCCGGCGGTGGGCGTCGACGAGGACGCGGTGCGGGCCGTGTTCAAGAGCCTGAGCGACGACCTCGTCCTCTACCGTCCGGACGAAGGCGTCGAGCCGCTGCGCGAGGGCTACACCGGCATGATTCTGGTCCACGGCACGATGCGTTAGCCGCTGCCAGGCTCGATTCCCTCGGTGTGGCGTGCTCACTTTCGGAGAATTCTCAGCAAAGTCGGCGACGATGGCAGCATGACGATGCCCAACGCCCTGTCTCGCGCGGTGCGCGGGGGCGCTCCGTCTAGCTCCCCCGACCAAGGTGCGGCGCTGAGCTGGCGCCGCCGGCTCCAACTGGTGCTGGCCGGACTGTGGGTGCTGGACGGGCTGCTCAAGCTGCAGCCGTTCATGTTCACCAAGAGTTTCGCGCCGATGACGCTGGGTGAGAGCCTGGACGGCGCGCCCGGCTGGCTGGCCAGCCCGATCCGCTGGGCCGAGCGGATCGAACAGGGCCACTCGGTCAGCACGATGATGGCGTTCGCGCTCATCGAGCTGGCGATCGGCTTCACCATCGCCTGGCCGCGCACGGTCAAGCTCGGGCTGGCCGGCTGCATCGTGTGGGTGCCGTTCCTGTGGTTCTTCGCGGAAGGGCTCGGCGGCCTCGCCTCCGGCAGCCCCAGCCCGCTCGACGCGCCCGGCGCGTCCATCCTCTACCTCGTGCTCGCGGTGCTGCTGTGGCCGGTCGAGCGCACGGAGCGCAGCGAGGCCGCGCGCTTCGTCGGCGTCCGCGCGGCGCAGGCGGTGTGGGTCGTGCTGTGGGGCCTGCTGGCCTTCCTCGCGTTCCTGCCGGCCAACACCACGCCCGGCGCGTTCTCCGACGCGATCGCGGAGAACGTCGACGGCGCCCCGTCCGGCTACGCCTCGCTGCTCAACCACGCCACGAGCGCGGTCAACGGGCACGGCCACGCCATCGGCATCCTGCTCGGGATCGCCTTCATCCTGGTCGCGCTCAGCGTGCTCGCGCCGTGGCCCGCGGTGACCAGGGCCGGCATCGTCCTGGCCGTCGTCCTCGCCACGCTGATCTGGGTCTTCGCCCAAGGGCTGGGCATGCCGTTCCAGGGCATGGGCACCGACCCGGACGGCGGACCGCTGCTCGCGGTGATCGCGCTCGCCTACTGGCCGTCACGACGACCGGCCGCCGACGCCGCGGCCGCCGCGGCCGCCCTCCCCGAAGGAGCCGCCGCGTGAACGCCCCGATCTGGCTCTCGACGCTGCTGAGCGTCCTCATGGTGGCCGTGGCCTGCGCCGCACTGGTGCGTATGGTGATCGCCGGCGGCTGGCGCCGCGCGGTGGACTACGAGACCGAGGGGCTGCACCTGATCGCCGGGCTCGCCGCCGCCGGGCTCATCTCCGCCTGGGCGGGCACCCTGCCGCGGCCGGCGTGGACGGTGGTGTTCGTCGCGGCGGGCGTCTACCTGGCCGCGCGCGCCTGGCGGTCCTGGGCCGACGTGAAGGTGCGCCGTCCGCTGCTCGGCGGCCTCGCCTGCTGCGTGGTGCTCGTCTACGCGCTCACGGCGGACGTGCGGCCCTCCGTGATCCACGGATCGACCGCCGGAAGCTTCGCGATGCCGGACATGATCCTCGACCAGACCGAGCGCTTCCCCGCCCTCGGGCTCGCGCTGGTGGTGGCCCTGGCGTTCGCCGCGGTCGCGGCTGTGAACCGGGCCGGCATGACGCCGCGCCCCGAGCCGCAGCCCGCGATCGGCGGCCCCCAGGACGGCGCCGCGGTCCTGCTCGCGCCCCGCTTCGTCACCCTCAGCCGCGTCCTGCTGTTCGTCGTGCTCGCCTTCGCGATCCTGAGCAAGATCGTCTGAGTCTGCGGGACGGCCCGCGCGAGGTGGGGCTGCCCTAAACTGAATGGTCGTCGATCGTCCGCCGCGGAGGAGTCTGGATGCCGCCTCACCTGCGCGCGGGGTCCGGGGTGTCCCCGGCGTGGGGCCTGGGGCCGTGCCCCAGAGACACACAGGCAGCCGTGCGCTCGGCGCAGGCCCGCACCGTAGCGGAGCGTAGGGGGCCGAAGTGAGCGCGTCCAGGCTGGGAGTTTCGATTCTTGGCGTGCTTGAGGTGCGCGACGGCGACGGTGCGGCGGTGGCCGTCGGCGGGGCGCGGCTGCGTGCGCTGCTGGCCAGGCTCGCGCTCGATGCCGGGCGGGCGGTGAGTGCCGGCGCGCTGATCGACGCGCTGTGGGACGAGGAGCCGCCGGACGGCGTCGCGAACGCGCTGCAGTCGCTCGTCTCCCGTTTGCGCCGCACCCTGGGCGACCCCGACGTGGTGGCCTCCGTACCCGGCGGGTACATGCTCGCGGTCCCGGACACCGCGGTCGACGGCAACCGGTTCGAGGCCATGGCCCGGCAGGGGCGCGACGCGCTCTGGGCCGGTGACGCCGAGGCCGCGCGGCACGGGCTGCGCGAGGCGCTGGCGCTCTGGCGCGGTCCGGCGCTCGCCGAGTTCGCCGACGCCCGCTTCGCCGCGGCTGCGGCGGCGCGGCTCGAGGAGCAGCGGCTGGTGGCGCTGTGCGCGCGGGTCGAGGCCGATCTGCGGCTCGGGCACGTGCGCGAGGTCGTGCCCGAGCTCGAAGCGCTGGCCGTCACGTACCCGCTGCGCGAGGACATCGCGGCGCTGCTAATCAGGGCTCTGCATGCGGCCGGGCGGCAGTCCGACGCACTCGGCGCGTACGACCGGATCCGCGCCGCCCTGGCCGAGACGCTGGGCGTCGACCCGTCTCGTCAGCTCGCTGATACGCATCTCAAGGTGCTGCGCGACGAGCCCGTCGCCCACTCTGGGCCGGCACCCGCAAGCCGACAGCCCGGCAACCTTCGCAGTAGCCTGACCAGCTTCGTCGGGCGGGCCGAGGAAATGGCCGGGATCGGGCGGCTGCTGCGCGATTCCCGGCTGGTGACGCTCGTCGGTCCGGGC
Source organism: Actinospica robiniae DSM 44927 (assembly GCF_000504285.1). Lineage (NCBI taxonomy): Bacteria > Bacillati > Actinomycetota > Actinomycetes > Catenulisporales > Actinospicaceae > Actinospica > Actinospica robiniae. The sequence goes on from NZ_KI632511.1 coordinate 9,454,955, forward strand.
GGCGCCGGTAAGACCCGCCTGGCCTGCGAGGCCGCGGCGCGGGTGGTCGAACCCGGCTCGGATCAAGGCCCTGCCTCGGGCGGCGCCTGGCTGGTCGAGCTGGCCCCGGTCACCGATCCGGCCGAGGTGCCGCAGGCCGTGCTCACCGCGCTCGGGCCGCGCGAGACCAGGGTGATGGGCCGCGACCAGCAGGCCTCGGCGTCTCGCGACGTTCCGACCCGGCTGACCGACCTGCTCGCCGACAAGAACCTCGTGCTCGTCCTGGACAACTGCGAGCACCTGCTCGACGCGGTAGCGGGCCTCGCCGACCATCTGCTCGGGCGCTGCCCGCGCCTGCGGATCCTCGCGACCAGCCGGGAGCCGCTGGTCATCCCGGGCGAGAACATCTATCCGGTGCCGCCGCTGGGCCATCCCGCGGACGGCTGCGCCGTGGCCGAGGCTCTGGCGTACCCGGCGGTGCGGTTGTTCGCCGACCGCGCCGTCGCGGCGGCGCCAGGGTTCTCCGTGGACGAGGCGAGCCTGCGCTCGGTCGTGCAGATCTGCCGCCGCCTCGACGGGCTTCCGCTCGCCATCGAGCTGGCCGCCGCCCGGCTGCGCACCCTGCCGGTGCAGGTCGTCGCCGCGCGGCTGGACGACCGGTTCCGGCTGCTGACCGGCGGCAGCCGCACGGCGATGCCCCGGCACCGGACCCTGCACGCCGTGGTCGCGTGGAGCTGGGAGCTGCTCGACGACGCGGAACGGGCGCTGGTCGAGCGCTTGGCAGTGTTCCCCGGCGGGATCTGCGCCCGCTCGGCCGCGAGCGTGCATGCCGCCCCGGAGCACGAGATCCACCGCCTGCTCTCAGCCCTCGTCGACAAGTCTCTGCTCGAACCGGTGGGCATGACCGCCGACGGCGATCCGCGCTACCGGATGCTCGAGACCATCCGCGAATACGGGATCGAACAACTCGCCGGCTCGGGCCTGCTCTCCGGGGTACGCGCCGCGCACGCGCGCCATTTCCTCGAGCTGGTCGAGGAATCCGAGCCGCATCTGCGTCGGCGCGAGCAGCTGGTGTGGCTCGACCGGCTCGCGGCGGAGCGCGACAACATCCTGGCCGCGCTGCGCTTCGCCATCGACGAGGGCGACGCGGACACGGCCGTGCGGATGGCCGCCGCGCTGGTCAGCTATTGGATCTTCGGTGGCGAACACGACGAGGGGATGGTCTGGCTCGGCCTCGCGTTGTCCGTGCCGGGCGCGTCGCCGGCGCCGGCCCACGCCGTCTGCCGGATCTACCACGCCGCGACCGTCCTGTTCAGCGAGCAGCAGTGGACCGAGATGGCGGTGGTGCTGCGGGACGAGCTGAACGCGGTGCTCGCCGGTCCGGCCGCCGGCAGCGGGCATCCGCTGATCGCGCTGGCCGAGCTGCTGGTGCCGATGATCGAGAACGACCAGGCCGGGGTGGTCGCGGCGCACCGGCGGCTGACCGATGCCGCGGACCCGTGGGTGGCCGCGGCGGCGCACCTGCTGTCCGGGATGGCGGCGGAGAACGCGGGCGACGTGGACGGGCAGCGGGCGGATCTGGCCGAGGCGCGCGCCAGGTTCGAGGCGCTGGGCGAGCGGTGGGGCCTGGCGGCCGCGTTGAACGGCCTGGCCTCGATCGCCACCAGCGACGGCGATCCGGCCGAGGCGCTGCGCCTGCACGACGAGGCCCTCGCGCTGATGCGGGAGATCAACGCGGCCGACGACCTGGACCAGGCCCAGGTCGTGCGCGCGACGCTGCTGGCCCGTTCCGGTCAGCTCGACGAGGCCCGCGAGCTGCTGGAGCAGACGCTGGAGGCGGGGCGGCGCAAGGGCTCGGGCCGGATCGTCTTCCTGGCCCGGCAGGTGCTCGCGGAGCTGGCCCGGCTGACCGGGGACGTCGAGGGCGCCTGGGCGCACCTGCGCGCCTCGGACGACGAGCGTGGCGGGCGACGGACCGGCCCGCCGCAGGTGGAGGCCACCCGCGAGATCTGCGCGGCGTACCTGCACTTGGCCGCCGGGGAGCTCGAAGCCGCACGGGACCGCCTGGACCAGGCCGTGCGGGACGGGCGTGAGTCCGCTGATATGCCGGTTCTGGCACGGGTGGCCGTCGGCGTGGGCGGCTACCTGGCCGCGTCCGGCGACGAGCAGCGCGCCGCCGAGGTGCTGGGCATCGCAGCCGGCCTGCGCGGCGTGATCGACCGCAGCGACGTGGACCGCAAGCGGCTCGAGGCCCGGCTGCGGTCCGGCCTGGGCGACGCGGCCTACGATCAGGCCTTTGCGACCGGCCGGGAAATGCCGAGGGAGCAGGCGCAGGAGTCGCTCACGCGACTCCTGCGGCCCACTCCCCTCCGCGGCGTATCGCGGCCCTGACACTCACGCCAGTGCTCAGGCATTACGCCGGTAGGCCCGCATCGCCAGCGGCATGAACACCGCCACCAGGCCGACGCTCCAGACCGCGGTCCACAGCAGGGGATCGGCGATCGGGCCGCCGAGGAACAGGCCCCGGCTGGTGCTGGCGAGCTGGGTGATCGGGTTGACCTTGACGAATCCCTGCATCCAGCCGGGCAGCGTCGAGGAGCTGACGAAGGTGTTGCTGCCGAAGCTCAGCGGCAGGACCAGCAGGATCATCAGGCCCTGCACCGCGCCCGGCGTGCGCACCAGCATGCCGAGCCAGACCGAGACCCAGCTGAGCGAGAGCGCGAACCCGACGGCGACCAGGCAGCCGGCGATGGCGAAGAGCGGGTTGGTCTCGATCCGGAAGCCCATGGCCATGCCGGTGGCCAGGGTGACCACGGTGACGATCGCGTAGCGGGCGATGTCGGCCGCGACGGCGCCGATCAGCGGCGCGGCCCGCGGGATCGGCAGGCTGCGGAAGCGGTCGAACACGCCCTTCTCGATGTCCGTGTTCAGATTCACGCCGATCGCCGTGGCGCCCATCGCGATGGTCTGCGCCAGGATTCCCGGTAGCAGGAACTGGAGATAGGCGTGCTGCTTCCCGGCGCCCGCGATCGCCCCGCCGAACACGTAGGTGAACAGGGCGAGGAAGATGATCGGCTGGAGTGTGACGTCGACCAGCGCCTCCGGCGTGCGCATGGTCTTGATCAGGCTGCGGTGGGCCAGCGCGAGGCTGTGGCGCACCAGCGCGTAGCGGCGCGGCCGGCGCTCGGAGCCCGCGGCCCGGGGGAGCGGGACGGCGGACGGCGCCTGCGGTGCCGGCTGCTCGAGGTTCAACGGCTGGGTGCCGCTCATCGCGCGACCTCCTCGGTGTCCACGGCCGTGCGGCCGACCAGGGTGAAGAAGACCTCGTCGAGGCTGGGGAAGTGCAGCGAGAGCTCGGCCACCGAGATGTTCTCGGCCGCGAGCCGGGCGACCACCTGCGGCATCGCCGCGTCGCCGGCCACCGGCACGGTCAGCACGCCCTTGCGCAGCGACTCGGGGGCCTTCGTCCCGACCGCCGCGAGGATGACCCGGACGTCCTCGAACCGGTCCGGGTCGGTCGGCTGGACCTCGAGCGTCTGCCCCCCGATCACCCGCTTGAGGCCCAGCGGCGTGTCGTGCGCGATCACCCGGCCGTGGTCGATCACAGTGACCTCGTCGGCCAGCGCGTCGGCCTCCTCGAGGTACTGCGTGGTCAGCAGCACGGTCGAGCCCTCGGCCACCAGCGAGCGCACCACGCCCCACATGTCCTCGCGCTTGGCCGGGTCGAGGCCGGTCGTCGGCTCGTCCAGGAAGATCACGCTCGGGCGTCCGACCAGGCTGGCGGCCAGGTCGAGGCGCCGCCGCATGCCGCCGGAGTAGGTCTTGGCCGGGCGCCCGGCCGCCTCCGTCAGGTCGAACCAGCGCAGCAGCTCCGCGGCCCGGGCCTTGGCCTCGCGCCCGGTCAGGTCGAGCAGCCGGCCGATCAGCACCAGGTTCTCGGTGCCGGTCAGGTCCTCGTCGACGGACGCGTACTGCCCGGTCAGGCCGACCAGCCGGCGCACCTTCTCGGCATCCTTGACGGTGTCGTAGCCGCCGACCCGGGCCGAACCGCCGTCGGCCCGGCTGAGGGTGGCGAGGATGCGCACCGCGGTGGTCTTGCCGGCGCCGTTGGGCCCGAGCACCGCGTGGACGGTGCCCGGCCTGGCGGTGAGGTCGACCCCTTGGAGGGCCTTCGTCTCACCGAAGTGTTTGACCAGGCCCTCGGCCTCGATCGCGTAGCTCATGGAGGTGGTCCCTGCTCCCGATGGTGTCCGGCCGCTCCAGCGGCCATGAGGAGAGCATGGCCGCGGGTGTTGACAGGCCGCTGACGGATCGCTGACAGGCCGGCCGGGCCGCTGACAGCGGCTGACACCGGCTGACAGCGCCTGTCAGCGCCGTGCCGCAGGGAGCGGAAACCGGCCGGATCCGGGCCCCGGCGGCGGATCCGCGCCGGAGAAGCGCTAGATTGGGCAGAGTGCGTCTAGGAATCCTCGATGTCGGATCACAGGGCGCGCATCTCGACGTACTTCGCCTGCGCCCCGGCCGGCCCGTGCAGCCGCTGGCCGTGGTCAAACGCCCCACCGGTCTGGCCCCAGCCCTGGACACCGACGGCACGATCGCGCCGGACGGAGTCGAGCGGCTGATCACGGCGATCGGCAGTTCGGTGCGCGCCGCGCGACGGGCCGGGGTGCGCGAGATTTTGGCCTACGGCACCTCGTCGATCCGTGACGCCCCGAACCGCGAGGACGTGATCGAGCGCGTGGCCGACGCCTGCGGCATCCGGCTCGGCTTCCTGTCCGGCGAGTTCGACGCGCGGCTGACCTACCGCGGCGCGCTCGAGTGGGCCGGCCCGTCGACGGCGAGCCTGTTCGTGGCCGACCTCGGCGGCGGCACGCTCGAGCTGGCGGCCGGGGACGCCGAGGGGGCCGGCTGGGCCGTCTCGCTCCCGCTCGGCGCCGGACTGCTCACCCGTACCCGGCTGCCCGGCGACCCGCCCAAGTGGCGCCACGTGGAGAGCCTGCGGGAGCGGCTGGCCAAGGAGCTGGCCGCGGTCGCCGACGCGCCGCGGCCGCACGTGCCCGCCGACGCGCTGATGCTGGCCACCTCCAAGACCTTCGCCCAGCTGGCCGCGCTGACCGGGGGCTTCGACTCGGACGGGCGTCCGGCGGTCACCCGGCGGGCCGTGCGCAAGCACATCCCGCGGCTGGCCGAGATGTGCTGCGCCGACCGCGCCCGGCTGGACGGGGTCTCGGCCGGCCGCGCGCCGCAGATCCTGGCCGGGGCCGTCGTCGCCGAGGCGCTGATGATGGCGTTCGGGATCAGCATGCTGACGGTGTGTCCCTGGGCGCTGCGCGAGGGCATCGCACTGACCTACCGCCTGACGCTGGACGCGGACCACGGCGACCGCGCCGCCCGCAAGGAGCTCGGCCGCGGTCCGGTCGTCCACCTCCTCGACGCCCTGACCGGCCTGCGCGCCGCCCTGGGCGCCCGCGTCTGACCCGGATCCGGGACTCGCGCGCCGCTTGGCATAGCGGCGCGGGGTCCGCGGAGTCTTGTAGGGGCAGGAAGGAGGGGCGATGGAGGAAGCCGAGGAACGCGAGTTCCGGCATTACGTGCTCGCGCGCCGCGACACGCTGCTGCGCGAGGCCTATCTGCTGACCGGAGACGGGCACCTGGCCGAAGATCTGGTGCAGACGGCCCTGGCCAAGGCCTATGTGGCCTGGCGCAGGGTGGCGGCGGCGGACTCGCCGGACGCGTACGTCCGCAGGATCCTGATCAACGCGCACCATTCCGTCCACCGCCGCCAGCGGGTGCGGGAACTGCTCACCGGCTCGGTGCCGGAGGTGTTCGCACCGGTCGGCGGGCAGGCCGATCCGGCGTCGGTGGAACGGTTGGACGTCATCAGGGCTCTGCTGGCACTGCCGCTGCGCCAGCGCACCGCGGTGGTGCTGCGGTACTGGGCGGACCTGCCGGAGGGCCAGGTGGCGGCGGTGATGGGCTGCTCGGTCGGCGCGGTGCGCAGCCAGGCCCACCGCGGGCTGGAGCGGCTGCGCGCCGAGCCGGCCGTGCGCCGGCTGGCTCCGGGGAGGGTGTGAGGGTTCGATGATCGAACACGAGCATGAAGACAATGTATTGAGGCAAGCATTGGGAGGGTTCATGGACGATCTCGTCGCCGGCGAGGAGCTGGCGCCCGATCGCGTCGTCGAGGCCGGGCGGGAACGCCGACGGCGGCGCCGGGCTGCCGCGTCGGTCGGCGGCGCGGCGGCGGTGCTGATCGTCGCGAGCGGGGTGGCTTACGGGATCGGGTCGTCCGGGCCGGGCTCGGGCGCCGCGCCGGCTTCCGGCCACAGCGCGACGGCCCGGGTGACGCGGCCGGCCTCGCCGTCGGCGGCGCCGGCAAGCGAGCTGAAGGGCAGGCTGGTGAGCGAGGGGACCACGAGCGGCGTCTCCTGGAAGATCGGCGCGGCCCTGGCGGGCTATTCCGACGGCAACGCCATACCGCAGTTCTGCGTCTACGTCTGGACCTCGAACGGATCCACCGATCCGACGGCGTGCGAGGGACCGGTCCAGCCCGATCCCGCGGACCCGGACGCGCCGTCCTTCCCGCAGGCGGGTGCCCAGTACGGGCTGATGTCGAAGTCGAGCACGATCGGCTGGGCCGCGATCTACACCAGCGACGCCACCAAGGTGGTGGTGACCTACGACGGCGGCTCGATCACGCTGCACCCGGTCAGCCTGGGCCACGGGGTGGACGTCACCGGAGCCGTCCTGCCGAAGAGCGGCGCGACGATGGTGGCCTCCGGGCCCGGCGGCACCGGCGTGGTGACCCACCTCAAGTTCACGCCGCCCGGGTCGTAAATCAGGGCACTACTAAGAGGAGCGCGGCCGGGACCCCGGCCGCGCTCCGTCGCGTCGGTGGCGCTGGGCTCAGCGGTCGACCCAGCCGTGCGTCTGGCAGATCCGGGCGAAGCGCTTGCGGATCTCCAGGATCTGCCGGCTGCCGAGCTCCGGCTCCACCCGCAGCAGCGCCTCGGTGAATTCGTGTGCGAACTCGTCCGGCGTGAGCACGTCGGCCATCCGCTCGCCCTCGGGCTCGGCCACCCGGCTCAACGGGCCGGGCCCGCCCGGCTGCTCGCCCGGCGCAGCCGGCACCTCGGCCGGCAGGATCACCGTGATCGCCGCCGCCTTCGGCCCCCGCTCGCCGTCTTCGAGCTCGAACTCGACCGTGCTGCCCGCGGTGAGCAGGTTCTTGTCGCTGTACAGGTCGTTGACGTGGATGAACACGTCCTCGCCGCCGATCTCGGGAGCCACGAAGCCGTACCCCTTGACGCGGTCGAACGAGATGACCCTGCCTCTGATCAATATCCTCACCCCGCGGGCAGGCTACCAAACCGGGCGCGGCGGTGGTAGGGGCCGGCGACGCAGGGCCGTTATCTCGGCACCCATATCCGGCTATATCAGCCGTCGTTCAATCAACCTTTCGCAGTGCCCTTGACGAACCGCCGCGAGGAGACGACCATCTCCCATGAAATTTTCTGACATCGTTGTCATCGGGTGAGACCAGGGCGTTCCCGGCGCTCTCGGCGCCACGAGCGCCGCACACCTGGGGCAGCGCGGTCGGATCTGCCGAGGAGGTAGAACCTTGAGATCGACTCGCTGGCCGGGCCATGCCCGCATCCCGGCCCTGATCGCCGCCACAGCGGCAAGCTCCCTCATGCTCACCGGGCTCGCCCGCGCCGACACCCCGAGCCCCGCCGCCAGCGCGGGCGCGCGGTCCGGCGCGAGCCAGAGCCCGAACACGTCCGCCACCTCGTCCTCGTCCGCCAGATCCGGCGGCTCCGCGGCGACGTGCGCGGTGACCACCACCGGCCACCTCTCCGACTGTCAGCGGCCGGTCGCCGCCGCCAAGCTCCCGGCCGGCGCCCGGAACACCGGCAACGTCGGCCAGCCGGTCGCGGACCTCGCGTCACTGGTGGACGCCCGCACCTGGACCACCGGCGGAGGCAACACCTTCCCCGGGGCCGAGGCGCCGTACGGCATGGTCCAGTGGTCGCCGGACACCCTGCCCAACAACAACGCGGGCGGCGGCTACAGCTTCACCGACACCACCCTCGACGGTTACAGCCTCACCCACATCTCCGGCCCCGGCTGCGGCGCCGCCGGCGACGTGCCGATCCTCCCGCTGGTCGGCGCGCTGCCGTCGGGCACCGATCCGAACAACGTCACCAGCCCGCTCACCCACACCGGCGAGGTCGCCCAGGCGGGCTACTACTCGGCGCAAAGCGGCACCGCCCCGAACACCGTCACCTCGGAGTTCACCGCCACCACCCACAGCTCGATGGGGCGCTTCACCTTCCCGTCCTCCACCGCCTCGGGCTTCGACATCAAGCTCCAGGGCAGTCAGACCACGGACACCGCCGACAGCGCCCAGATCGTCGGGAACGACGAGATCAGCGGCTCGGTCACCACCGGCGACTTCTGCGGCGAGTCGGTCAACGACGGCCAGTCGCAGCTCTACACCGTCTACTTCGACATCAAGTTCGACCAGCCGTTCGCCACCTCGCAGGTGATCACGGCCGCCGGCAAGACCAGCCCGTCGGCCGTCTACGTGTCCTTCGACACCACCGCGAACCCGGTTGTGCAGGCCAAGGTCGGCATCTCCTACGTCAGCGCGGCCAACGCGCAGCTGAACTGGCAGACGGACAACCCGGGCTGGAACTTCGGCGCGGTCAAGGCCGCCACCCAGAAGAGCTGGGACCAGCTCCTGGGCAAGATCAAGGTCTCCGGCGGCACCTACGCCAAGACCCAGGAGTTCTACAGCCTGCTGTACAAGGACTTCATCCAGCCCAACGTCACCAGCGACGTCAACGGCCAGTTCATGGGCGCGGACGAGAAGGTGCACACCGTGGCCGCCGGGCAGCACGATCAATACGGCGTCTACTCCGGCTGGGACATCTACCACTCGCTCGCCCAACTCCAGGCGATACTCGACCCGAAGGCTGCCTCAGACCAGGCGCAGTCCCAGGTCAACTACTACGCCGAAGACGGCGTCATGCAGCAGTGGGGCTACCTCCAGGCCAACAACTACGTCATGGTCGGTGACCCCGAGGACGCGATCATCTCGGACTACTACGCCTTCGGTGCCAAGAACTTCGACACCAAGACCGCGTTGGCCGACATGCTCAAGGAAGCCACCACCACCAACGACGCGCGGCCCGGCGAAGGCCTCGAGGACCAGTACGGCTACCTGCCCGAGGACGGCAGCTACGGCTGCTGCAACGCCCACGGCGTGATCGCCACCATGCTGGAGGACGACAGCGCGGACGTCGCGCTCTCCGCCTTCGCCGGCTCGCTCGGCGACCGCGGCGACGCCGCCATGCTCCAGCAGCGCGCCAACAACTGGGAGAACACCTTCAACCCGTCCAACGGCCTGCTCAACGCCCGCTACGAGAACGGGCAGTTCGAGGCCGGCATCACCCCGACGACCCAGCAGAACAACGAGCCGGACTACGTCGAGGGCGACGCGTACGAGTACCTGTGGGACGTGCCGAACAACTACCCGGCGCTGTTCAACCTGCTCGGCGGCGACTCGAAGGTCATCCCGGCGCTCACCTCGTACCTGTCGAAGCCCAACGGCAACGGCATGTACGCGGAGATCGCCAACGAGTTCAACCTCGGTGAGCAGTACGCGCTCTACTACGCCGGCGACCCCGCCGCGGCCCAGAACGCCGTGCACACCATCGAGACCAGCGTCTACCTGCCGGGGCCGAGCGGTCTGGACAACAACGACGACCTCGGCGCGGAGAGCTCCCAGTTCATCTGGGAGGAGCTGGGCCTGTACCCGGAGAACCCGGGCACGGACACCCTGCTGCTGAGCACGCCGGGCTTCGCGCACGAGCAGATCTCGCTCGCGAACGGCCACAGCATCTCCATCAGCGCTCCGAACGCGGCGAACGAGTACTACGCGGCCGGACTGAAGATCAACGGACGGCCGGACCAGCAGCTGTCGACCACCTTCAGCTCCCTGAGCAAGGGCTCCTCGCTCGACTGGACCCTCAGCTCCAAGCCGACCAGCTGGGGCACCGCGAAGCAGGACGCTCCGCCGTCCTACGCCGCGGGCGCCGACGCGACCGTCGGCTACCTGGCGAACCAGACCGCTGACGTCGCGCCCGGCGGATCCGCCACGCTCACCGTCGGCGCCGACAACGCCACGGACAAGCCGCAGCGGGTCAAGGTGAAGATCGCGGCGCCGAGCGGAGTCACCATCTCGCCGAGCACCGCCAGCATCCTCGTCCCACCGCACAGCACCGGGACGACGAAGCTGAAGGTGACGGCCGGAGCGGGCACCACGCAGAACTTCTACTCCGCACCGGTCACGCTGACCACCGAGAGCACGGGCGCGACCCAGTCGCTGACCCAGACCATCCTGGTCGCCACTCCCGGCTCTCTGCTCTCCACCTTCGACAACGTCGGCATCTCGGACAGCACCGACGAGTCTGCCGCCGACTTCGACGGTGACGGCTACAGCTACTCCGCGGACGCCCTCGCGGCCGAAGGCTTCACCGCCGGCCAGAACGCCACCGTCAACGGCGTCAGCTTCTCCTGGCCGCTGCCCGCGGGCGGGCTCCCGGACAACACCGTGGCCGCCGGGCAGGCCGTCACGGTGAACGCTCCGGCCGGAACGCAGACCCTTGCGTTCCTCGGCTCGTCCACGAACGGCCCGGTCACGGCGCCGATCACGTTGCACTACGCCGACGGCAGTACCACAAAGTACTGGCTCGGCCTGAGCGACTGGACGCTGAACGGCGGCGGCAGCAAGCCGTCGTACGGCAACACCGACGCGGCGGCGATGGCCTACCGCAACTGCCCGGGCTGCACCGGCGGGCAGCAGAAGGTCGGCACGAACGTGTTCTACGCCGGAGTGCCGGTCGACGCGGGCAAGACGCTCACCAGCGTCACCCTGCCCGACGGCTCCAGCGGCACGGAGCACATCTTCGCGATCGGCACCGCGACCACGGCCCCGACCGGACCGGTCGTCAGCTCGCTCAGCACCACGTCGGCCAAGGCCGGCGAGCAGGTGACGATCAACGGCTCGGGCTTCGGCGCCAGCCAGGGCAGCGGGTACGTGGCCTTCAGCGACAACGGCACGAACTGGGGCGCTCCCGGCAACAGCGCCGCGTTCACCGTCGACAGCTGGAGCGACACGGCGGTCACCTTCACCGTGCCGTCGCCGAGCGGCAGCAGCGGCCAGTTCCACGTCTGGGCCGGCACCCCGGCCTCGGTGACCGTGGCCGACAACGCGGGTGACGTCTCGGACAGCGCAGAGTTGGACATCACGGCGACCGCCGATCTGGCCGACTACTACGACAACATGGGCATCACCGACGATACCGCCACATCCTGCGGCGACTTCGACGGAGACGGCTACAGCTACTCGGCCCAGGCCCTCGCCGCATCGGGTCTCACCCCGGGCGGCACGGTCACCGCGGACGGCCTCAGCTACACCTGGCCCGACTCCGCGACCTGCACCGACGACAACATCCTCGCCGCAGGCCAGACCATACTCGTGGACGCCAAGAGCGGAGCGAGCAAGCTCGGCGTGCTGGAATCATCCACCAACGGGATGACCTCCGGCCCGATCACCATCACCTACACCGACGGCACCTCGGCCACCGAGACGCTCTCGTCCAGCGACTGGGCCGGCGGCCCGGACACCGACGAGACGGCAGTGGCCACGATGACCTACCGCAACAGCAAGACCGGCGGTTCCCAGGCCATCACGATGTACGTCTACGCCACCGCGATCGCGCTCGACTCGTCGAAGACGGTCGCCTCGATCACGTTGCCGTACGTCAGCAACTCCGTCGGCTCCAACTCCTCGGCCATGCACATCTTCGCCGTCACCACCGGCTGAGGCGGGAGCAAGTAAGAACTGAGTAAGGACCCGTCCACCGGCCTCAGGGCCGGTGGACGGGTCCTTACTCGCTCCAGGCCCTGCCCTTTGGATCACATGACGGGGTCGCGGAGCCAGATTCTGATGGAGGCGACGTCAACTGCGCCCTGGTAGATGCGATCTCGCTTGTCATAACGCATGGCCACGCCACGGTGCTGGCGTAGCTTGTTGAAGCACCGTTCGACGGAGTTTCGCTCCTTGTAACGCTCGGCGTCGAAGGACGGGGGCCGGCCGCCGCGCGAACCCTTCTTGCGGCGGTTGTCCGCCTGGTCCGCCTTGACCGGGATGAACCTCGGGCTGTCACCGTGCTGCCCAGGGCTGGTGAGCCGGGCGATAGGACGGCGGCGCCGGTCCGCGACCAGGTGGACATTCGTCGAGAGCCCGCCGCGCGAGCGGTTCCCATGTTCCATCCAGCGACCAGCGCCGGTGCCGATCGTAGACCGTCTTCCAGTTCCGATACCACGGCGGCAACTTCCGCCAGGCGCACCCAGCCCGAGTCCGGTGGAACACTCGGTTGATCACCATCTGGTGATCGATCCACTCCCTGCCGCGACGCGGATCTCCCGGCAGCAACGGTGCCGACCGGTCCCACTCCCGCCCGCTCAGGTCATGGCGTTGCAGATGCTCGTCATCAATGCAGGGTTCTCACACCACGCGCACGCCTCCGTCCACAAGCCGATACGCCGACATGCCGCGAATCACGATCACCCGGACACCGAAGCGCGAGCCAAGACTCGGACCGTGGCGGCCAGGAGCGCGTGCTCTACCGGCAGGACGCGTGCGGCGAGGTCCTCGGGGTTGTCCTCGGGCAGGACCGGCACCTGGCGTTGGGCGATGATCGGGCCTTCATCGTAGTCCGCGGTCACCTCGTGGACGGTCGCGCCGGACACGGTGTCGCCACTGGCCAGCACGGCTTCGTGTACGAAGCGCCCGTACATTCCCGGCCCACCGTGACGCGGCAGAAGCGAGGGATGGATATTGATGGCGCGGCCCTTGTATGCACTGAGCACCGCGGGACCAAGCTTCTTCATGTATCCGGCGGTCACGAGCAGTTCGATGTCGTGCCTTCGCAGGGCGGTGAGCATGTGCTGGTCAAGCGCATCAGTGTCTGGATGGGTCTGGCCTGACATATGCAGTGCGGCGATTCCCGCATCACGCGCATGCGCCAGGGCACCAGACCCACTGTTGTTACTGATGACGAGCGCGACGCCAAAGCCACTGGAACTCTCGCGCGCTGCGGTGATCAGTGCTTGCAGGTTGGTTCCGAAGTGCGAGGCCAAGACTGCAACGTTGAATGCCATGCACTGATCATGTCAGTACCGGCGTTATGACTGAACAGCCGGTGCGCGCGGAACACTGATTCATGGGACGTGGCTCAGCAGTCTCTTGAGCGTCCGTCAGCGCGCGCCCAGCCCGACGAGCTTCGTGAGGAATCGGTCGATCTGCGCCTCGGCCGGCGGCCAGGGCAGATCGGGCTCGTTGATGCGCTGTGCAAGCATGCCGTTGACGGCGGTGCGCAGATCGATGGCGACGGTCGTCGCGTCGTCGACGGGGGCGAGCCCGGCGTCCATGCAAGCCTGCACGGCGACAGCGGTGCGTTCGACGAGCTCGTGTTTGAGCGGCATGCCGATGCTGCGGTGCACCTTGCTCTCGTGCAGGACCTTGTACAGGCCCGGATGCTCCCGCGCCCAGGTCACCTGGGCGAAGATCCGGGCACGCAGCGCAGCGGCCGGATCGCCGGCGGCCTCGGCGGCCGCGTCGCCCGTGGCCAGCAGCTGATCGTGGCAGCCCTGTAAGACGGCCAGTACCAGCGTGTCGCGGTCCGGGAAGTGCAGGTAGACCGACGTCGCGGCGATCGACACCGCCCGCGCGACGGCCCGGAGGGACAGGGCCTCGTCGTCGGCGAGCTCGTCGAGCATGTCCGCGGCCGCCGCCACGATCTCTTCGCGCAGCTGCTGCCCCTGCCCGCGCGCGTTGGGCCGGCGCCGGGACGTTGACGACGGTCGGGGCGGGGGCGTCGAGGTCTCGTTCATGTCGTGGTCAGTGTAGCTGGACAGCCATCGCGCTACACCTGTAGCCTCAATGAGGCTACAGGTGTAGCGCTACGACTGTCTCTTAAGAGGTGTGATTCTCCGTGAGTTCCGCCACGACCACGACCACATCAATGGCCTCCAACGGCACCGCTCCGACCGGCACCCGGACGAACTTGCAGCAGGTCGCCGCCCTCGACCCGATGTTCGCCCAGATGCTCGGCGCCACCGCCGCGCACGCCCGCGCGATCCCCGAGCTGACTGAACGTGAGAAGACCTTCCTGCGGGTGACCGCGGACGTCTGCCAGCCGAGCCTCGGCTTCGCCCTCGAAGCGCACCTGCGCATGGGCCTCGCAGCGGGCATCTCCACCGCCGAGGTTCGAGCCCTGGTGCGCTTCATCTCCTACGACTGCGGCTACCACGCCGCCACCTCAGGGCTCGAGCGCATCGCGGAATTCGAGGCGAAGAACCAGATGGCGGCGGTCGAGATCGAGCCGCTGCCCGAGGAACTGGTCACGACCGGCCCCGACGCAGCGCCCAGTCCGCTCCCGGAGCCGGTTCGGGCCGACCTGGCGGAGCTCGACCCGCACTTCCTCGAGTTCTTCGACTTGCAGTCACGGATGCGCTCCGGCCACGGCCCGGAAACCCTGACCGAACGCGAGCGCGGACTCGCGACCCTCAGTATCGACGTGCACTACCAGACGCTGGGGGATACGTTCCGCATCCACGTCGGCCGCGCGTTGCGCGGCGGCGCGTCCCGCGAAGACGTCCGCGCCGCGCTGCGCTTCAACGCCCAGTTCGGCGCGACGAGGGCCTGGCAGGCCTGGAAGACGCTCAACGCCCACTTCGCTGCGCTCGACGCGGAGGAGTGAGGGGAGGCTGTATGGTCTGCCGGAAACGGTCCTCTCGGGGCTGTTGAGCTGCGAGTCGGCTCCCAGCGGCTTGGAGTCTGTTCGGCACAGCCATCCCGGATACATCGTTGCTTATGACGACCACGACGACCCGACGCGGTTCGGCGAGGTCCGCCATGAGTTCGAGATCACGCTCATCGGCCGTCCCATAGGCGCCCCCGGCGGGGGCCCTTCTCTCGGAGAGAGTGCCGGGGCTGCGTGGTTGCTGGCGTTGGTGGGGCGGGCTGGGGTTCGGGGTGGTGGGGTTGCGGGGGTGTGCTCTCTCCTCGGTCGGTTCCCGGAGGCAATCAGGAACCTGCCGGGAGGTCAAGCGGCGGTGGCTCTGGTTGATGGTGGATTGTGCATCGCGCCGCTTGACCTCCCGGCAGAACCCTGATCGGGCTTCGCCTGCCCGACCGAGGAGAGAGCCCACCCCCTGAGGGTCCGGTGCGAGCTGCGCTCGGGCCGGCCTCGTGGCCCGGTCGCGCTTGATCCGGAAGAATCCTGCATCACCGTTCTGGGCTGCTCTTGTCTTCTCTACTGGTTCAACGCCGGAGGGACCGCCCTAGTGCCCGGAAATCTCCATAATTTTTTCTTTTCCGGTGAAAAGACTGATTCACGGTTTTTGTCGGTGGTGGCATCTAGCATGGAAGAGTACGAGGGTCAGGGCTTGTGACGGGAGGGTGGTGGACGAGGTGGCCCGGCAGATGACCTCAGGGGTGGGGCCGAAAGCGGTGCAGGATTTCCCCTCGGCGTGCGACAGCGCCAGGCGATCCGGGCACCGGCGCCTTCACGCGGATCGAGGGTCGGGATGGCCGGATCAGACCGATGCAGGATCCTTCCGCATCGAACGCGGCCGGCCTGCGGGATTCTGCCGCGAGGTCTGGGATCGGGTCGGACGCACCAGCGCGGTGCAGGATTTCACTTCAGGTGCGACCGGAGCACCGACGCCTTCGCGCGGATCGAGGACCGGGATCGTCGGATCAGGGTGATGCAGAATCCTTCCGCGCCGGGCGCGGCCGCGCCACGGGCCGGGCTTCAGCCGAGCGCAGCTCGCACTGCTCCCTAGGGGGTGGGCTCTCTCCTCGGTCGGGCAGGCGAAGCCCGATCAGGGTTCTGCCGGGAGGTCAAGCGGCGCCATGCAGAATCGAGCATCAGCGGAAACCGCCGCTTGAGCTCCCGGCGGGTTCCTGATTGCCTCCGGGGACCGGCCGAGGAGAGAGCACACCCCCGCAACCCCACCACCCCGAACCCCAACCCGCCCCGTTAACGCCAGCATCCACGCAGACCCCGGCACTCTCCGAGGGAAGGGCCTGCGCCGGAGGCGAGATCTTGAAACCCCAGCCCACCCCGCCGACGCAACGGGTGGGCGGGTGGTCAGACAAACAGGGCGACGCGAAGCGGCCGCCCACACCCCGACGACCACCCCGGACCCGACAGACCACCACGCTCACGCCCCACCAGCACCCAGCCGATCATCAACTTGCGTCAATGTCCCGGCTGATGCCCGGCACGAGGCGAGGAAGGCCCTCAGGTAGGTGCCGGGCGCGGGAGGGTGCCGGGAGTTGCGCAGTGAGGGTTGCGGTCGCGTAGCGGCGATCCCGATCACGACCAGAGTTCGAAGGGTTCGTCCAGGCTCTCTCCGGCCAGGAACCGCTCGATCAGGGCGGGCAGGCTACGCGGATAGAACAAGCCCGAATTCTCGGCCACCTCGCTCACCGGCCACCACCGGAAGTCGAAGTAGGCCTCTTTCTCGTAGTCGAAGCGCCCGCTCTCGTTGACGTCGGGGCCCGGGACGTCGAGGCGGACCTCGACGATCACCTCGTGCTGCAGGTTGCGCTGCTCGCGGTTGCGGAAGCTGGCCGTGCGTCGCCAGGTGGGTGGGCCGACCTGGTGGGGTGCGGCTTCGATGCCGGTCTCCTCGCGCAATTCGCGCAACGCCGCCGCGAGGTAGTCCTCGCCCTCGTCGATGCCGCCGCCCGGAAGTTCCCACCATTCGCCGAGTTCGGGCGCGCTCTGTTCGCGGGTGTGGAACAACAGGATCCGGCCTGCCGCGTCCCGCACGACCATGCGGACGACGTCGCGCTCGATGATCGGCAGGTCCTGGGGGAGTTCGAGCATGGTGAAAGTCTCTCAGCGCGGCTGGGGGCACGGAACGGCACCCTGGCGTTCGCCGTGGGTTAGCGACGGCGCGTTGCGTCCGTAAGTTAGGTAAGGCTAACCTTAATGACGCTGGCGCTCTCCCTTACCCACAAGCTAGGACGGTCCCCCCATGCCTTCTTCCGGTGTACTTCCTCCTGATCTGACACCTTCTGCGCTCGCGGCGCCGTCGACTCCGCTGGGGTCGTTCGCCGCGAGTGCGGTGTCGTGGACGGCCTGGACGACGCTGATGGGGTTCGTCGGATTGACCGCGCTGGCGGTGCTCGCGGCGGGGCCGGCCGCTCGGCGGATCGGGCCGGAAGCGCTGGGTGCTGTGACCGCGCGGCTTTCCCGGGCCGCGCTGGTCGTGGGCGTGCTGGCGGTTCCGGCCGTGCTCAGCGATTTGGCGCAGAGTGCGTCCGACAATGGCGGCTATGACTATTCCGCAGCTTGGGATTCCTTGTACGACGGGACTAACGCAGGTCGGCTATCAGGGCTGGAAGTCGCCTTCATCCTGATCGGCGTGGCGCTGATAGCCCCGCTCGCGGTGCGCAGGGTCGCAGCCGGCCGGGTCGGCCGGTGGCTGCTGCCTTCCGCACTCGGCGCCGGCGCGATCGCGCTCGGCACGACGAAGTTCCCCGACGCGGTGCCCACTGACTGGGGCCGGACCAGCTTCGAGACGCTGATGTGGATGCTGCACCTGCTCGGCGGCGGCGTCTGGATCGGCGGCCTGCTCGGCTTGGCGCTGCTCGCCCTGCCTGGCGCAGTCGCGCGGCAGGACAGCGCGGCGTTCTGGTCGGGCACGATCCGTCGCTTCTCCGCGGCCGCGATGAGCTGCGTCGCCGCCATCGCCCTGTCCGGGCTGTTCCTTTACTGGGAGCACGTGGACGGCCCCTCGCAGCTGTTCACCACCATGTACGGTCGTGTACTCGGCGTCAAGATCCTGCTTTTCGGCACGATGCTGCTGCTCGGCACGTTCAACCAGTTCTGGCTGCATCCGCGCATCGACGCGCTGCGCTCGGCCGGCGACGAGCGTCCGCTGCGGGCGATCCTGCTCAAGCAGTTCCCCGCCGTCGTCGGCGCCGAGGCCGTCCTCGGTCTGGCAGTGCTCTTCGTCGCGCCGTTCCTGCACGGCTCCGCGCGCAACCAGGCTTACCAGGCCGGCCTTGCCGCACACGCTGCCACCGCCGCGAACGGGAAGCTGCCCAAGCTGGCGGCCAAGGTGCCGGACGCCGCGACCTGGATGTGGGGCAGCGCGGAAACAATCGCCGTCATCGCTCTGATGATCATCGGCTACCGCGTCTCCGGCCGCATCGCCCGGCGTCGCGCCGCCGCACTCGCCGCTTCGGCTCCGCTCGGCGCGGAGTTCGAGGAGCAGGCCGCGGCCGTCGAACATGCGGGGAGGTTGATCTGACGTTCACATGAGCGGTCGCCGCTGGTGACATCGCGGCGATGTCCTAGTCGTGACCCGCCCGGACGAGGGCGGGGCGCGTCTAGGGTTCCGCCGGCGAGTCGCGCCGGGCCTGGTCCGAGAGACGCAGGCGGAGCCCGACGGTTCCGTTCCACGGCGGGAGAAAAGCCCGGGAGGCCAGGTGAGCTCGGCCGTCCCCCCGGCCGGGCCCGGCTCCCGGAGTAGGCCGTGAGACCTCGATCAACAGCACCCTCTTCACCTTCGAACCACAGCGGTGACTTCGGTATCTCCAGTCACCCGAGCCACCCGAACCTCGCGCACTTCATCGGCCGGGCGAGGGTGGCGCCGCCCGGCCGCAATGCCCTGAGCTCACGCGGACGCGCGCAAACGCGCGGAAAGGCGGCAACCGTGTCCACCACCTTGTCCGTCGTCGAGGACGAAAGCCTCGACGCGGCCGACCTGGCCGAGTTCGGATACCCGCAGCAGCTGCGGCGCGGACTGGGGCAGTATGCGTCCTTCGCCGCGGGCTTCTCCTTCGTCTCGATCCTGACCACCGTCTTCCAGCTCTTCTCCTTCGGCTACGGCTTCGGCGGGCCGGCCTTCTTCTGGACCTGGCCGATGGTGTTCGCGGGCCAGTTCCTGGTCGCGCTCTGCTTCGCCGAGCTGGCCGCGCGCTATCCGATCTCAGGGTGCGTGTATCAGTGGTCTCGGCGCATGTCGACGGGGCTGCTCGGGCACTTCGCCGGGTGGACGATGCTGATCGGGCAGGTGGTGAGCGTCTCGGCGGCGGCCATCGCGCTGCAGGTGGTGCTGCCCTCGGTCTGGAGCGGATTCCAGCTCGTCGGCGGGGATACGGCGCTGACCAGTAAGACGGGCGCGACGAACGCCGTCCTGCTCGGCGCGGGCCTGATCGCGTTGACCACCGTCGTCTCCTCGGTGGGAGTGAAACTCACGGCCCTGATCAACAGCGTCGGGGTCACCTGCGAGTTGGTCGGCGTGGCCGCGCTCGTGGTGCTGCTGTTCGCGCACTCCAACCGGAACCCGAGCGTGGTGCTGCACACGGACGGCGCGGCCGGGAGCGGTGGCAGTTCCTACCTCTGGCCGTTCCTCGTCTCCGCGCTGATGGCCGCGTATGTCATGTACGGCTTCGACAGTGCGGGGGAGTTGAGTGAGGAGACGCGTTCGCCCCGCACCACCGCGCCGAAGGCGATCCTCAAGGCCTTGGCGGTCTCCGGAATCGGCGGTGCCGCGCTGCTGCTCGGCGCGCTGATGGCCGCTCCTTCGCTGACGGACGGCCGGCTCGCCACCGAAGGGCTGCCTTACGTCGTGACCAGCCGCCTCGGTGACGGCCTCGGCCGCGCAGTGTTGGTGGACGTTGCGATAGCGATCTGCGTGTGCACGCTCGCGATTCAGACCGCGGCCTCGCGGCTGGCCTACTCGATGGCGCGCGACGGCAGCCTGCCCGGCGCCGCGCGGCTCTCCCGGGTGTCCCCGCGCACGGGCACTCCGGTCCTGCCGACGGTGCTCATCGGTGGCGCGGCTCTCCTGATCCTCGGGGTGAACGTGGGGCAGGCGCAGTTGTTCACGGCGCTCACCAGCGTCGCGGTCGTGATCGTCTACCTCGCCTATCTGCTGGTGACGCTGCCGATGCTGGTTCGGCGGCTGCGCGGGCAGGTGCCGGCGGGGGACGGGCGGTTCTCGCTGGGCCGCTTCGGCTTGCCGGTCAACGCGCTCGCGGTCGGCTACGGCCTGTTCATGGCGGTGAACCTGGCCTGGCCACGGCAGGCGGTCTACGACCCGGCGGGCGGGCACTGGTACCTGCGCTACTTCGCGGTGCTGTTCTGCGCGGCCGTCGCCGTGTTCGGATACGCGGCTTACCTGGCGGCCCGGCGTTCGACCGCGACTGCGCGCGCGACGACGCTCGCCGACGTGGCCGAGATTGCGGAGGCCGCCGCGTGACCGGCTACGTGCTTGAAATGCCCGGCGCTGCGGCTGATTCGTTGCGGCTGCGGCGGCACAGGACCCTGACTCTTCACTGCCTCGGACCGGGAACGAACGTCGCGGCTCTGATATATGCACTCGATGACAGGACCGAGCGGCTCAACGTTCCGGACACGCTCAAAGCCCAGATGTCCGCGAGCATCGCGGCTCCTATGGCGCTGATGTCCGACATGGGGCGCGCGCTGGCTTCCGTGACAGGTTCGAGTCTCGACTGGCACGACGCGATCACCGGCCACGGTCTGCCGGGAGTCGACGGCGCGCGCGAGGGCCTGCTCGGCGAGCTCTGGAAGCACGGTCTCGGCGCCCGCGATCTGCACGCCAACGTCAATTTCTTCAGCAAGGTCACCCCAGTCGGCGATCAGCGCGGGACTCTCGTCTACGAGCCCGGATACGCCACGGAGGGCGACTGGGTCACCCTGCGGGCCGAGATCGACCTGCTCGTCGTGCTGTCCACCGCGCGGCACCCGTTTGACCCCTCGACGTCGGGCGAACCGGCCGGAGTGCGGCTCGAGGTGGCCGAGGGCTCGGCACCGGGGCCCGACGATCCCAGCCGAAGCTTTCGGTCCGAGACCGCGCGCGCACTGGAACTGGCCGAGAGGAGCTACGCATGAGCGACGTCTTCGAACTCGACGACGTGATCGGAGCCGGCGACGGCTGGATCGGCGAGATCCCGGCGGGCCACCTGCTGCGCATCACCGATCTCCACGGGAATCAGGCTGTAGATACGCTGTTGTACGACGCCCGCGACTACGCCGACCGCTACAGTGCGATCGACACGATCCGCGAACAGGGCGCCGTGTATCTGAGCACTGGTTCCGTGCTGCTGACCGGGAACGGCGAAGCGCTCGCCACGATCGTCGACGACACCTGCGGCCGTCACGACACGCTGGGCGGTGCGTGCGCGCAGGAGAGCAACGTCGTGCGCTACGGAGGCCACACCCGGTATCAGCCTTCTTGCCGCACCACGTTCCTGCGCAAGGCGCGGGAGTGGGGGCGGGGGCTGGAGAAGCGCGACCTCGGCCATAACATCAACTTCTTTATGAATGTGCCGCTGACCCCGGACGGCGGCCTCACGTTCGAGGACGGCGTCTCCGCACCCGGCAAGTACGTGGAACTGCGGATGGAACGCGACGTGCTGTTGCTCATCTCCAACTGCCCGCAGATCAACAATCCCTGCAACGGCTTCAACCCGACGCCGATCCGGCTGACCGGACGTCGGCCATGACCTGGATGCTCGACGTCCTCGACCCCGGTGTGCAGACTTCGGTCCAGGACCTCACCGGCCGTCGCGGACTGTGGGGAGTCGGAGTGCCGCCGTCAGGGGCCTACGACGCCCTCTCGTTCGCCCTCGCGAACCTGGCCGTCGGCAACGATCCGGGGGCTGCCGGTCTCGAAGCGGTGCTGGTCGGGCCCACGTTGTGTTTCCGCGCCGGCGGCAATGAGGAGCGGCGGCACGTGCTCGCCGCCGTCGCAGGAGCCTGCCAAGGAGCTCAGCTGGACGGCCGTGCGGTACGTCCTGGCGAGCCGTTCGCCGCGTACGACGGCTCCGTGGTCACGTTCGGGCCCTGCGGTCCGGCCGGGCTGCGCGGATACCTCGCGGTACGCGGCGGGGTCGCGGTGCCGCGTGTGCTCGGTAGCCGGGCCGCCTTCCTGCTCGGCGGCTTCGGCGGCGGCGTCGGGCGTGCGTTGGCTGCGGATGACGCCCTGGGCGTCGGCCGGGAAGAGAACTGCGACGCGCCCGCCGTCCTCACCGCGATCGTGCCGACGCTCACCGACCGTTGGACCTTACGGGTGATCCCCGGCCCCCACGGCGCCCCGGACTACTTCACCGGTGACGCGCTGGCCGCGCTCTTCGCGGCCGAATGGGCGGTGGACCATCGCAGCGACCGCACCGGCATCCGCCTGGCCGGGCCACCCGTGCGTTTCGCCCGCGCGGACGGCGGCGAAGCCGGGCTGCACCCGTGCAACATCCACGACTCCGCCTATCCCGTCGGCGGCATCATGATCTCCGGCGACACCCCGGTCATCGTCGGACCGGACGGGCCCAGCCTCGGCGGATTCGTCGTTCCGGCGGGAGTGATCCGGGCCGACCTGTGGAAGCTCGGCCAGTTGCGGCCCGGCGACCGCGTGCGGCTCGAGCCCGTCACCGCCGAGGCCGCGGCCGAAGCAAGAGACGAGCGACGGCGCATGCTCGCCGATCCGCGCGCCGCGGCCGCCGCGGTGATCTTCCCGCTGCCTGCCGAACCCGCGCCAGCGGCCGAGACACCGCAGACGCCGCAGACGCCGTCGGCGCGCAGCGCGACCTGGGACCGCCCGTCCCCGCTCCTGACCATCCCCGCCTCCGGTGCGCGGCCCGAACTGTCCGTCAGGTTCAGCGGCGACCATCACCTGCTGGTGGAGGCAGGCCCGGCTCGCTTGGACCTCACCGTACGGGCACGCATCCACCTGCTGCACCGCGAACTCGCCGCACGCGGGCTGCTCGGTGCGTCCGCCGGAGTCCCGGAGGACGTCGAGGGCGTCAGGTCTCTGCTGCTCGGCTTCGAGCCGCTGGCGGTCGATCCACGCGCGCTCGCCGAACGGGTGGGCGAGGCGTGGCTGGCGACTCCTGACCCCGCCGGCGTCGAGCTGCCGGTGCGCGAGGTGACGATGCCGATCTGCTTCGACGATCCCGGCGCGCACGAGGCGATGCACCGCTACCAGCGCGGCGTGCGCCCGGACGCGCCGTGGTGCCCGGACAACGTCGAGTTCATTCGCCGGGTCAACGGCCTGCGCGACCGCGACGAGGTGTTCGAGATCGTACAGAAGGCGACGTACCTGGTCATCGGCCTCGGCGACGTCTACCTCGGCGCGCCCCTCGCGGTGCCGCTGGATCCGGCGCACCGCCTGGTGACCACGAAGTACGACCCGCCGCGCACCTGGACGCCGGAGAACGCGGTGGGCATCGGCGGCGCGTACCTGTGCGTCTACGGCATGGAAGGTCCCGGCGGTTACCAGCTCGTCGGGCGGACCGTCCCGGTGTGGCGCAAGCCCGGCGCCGACCGCGCGGACGGTGCCGGCGAGGCGGCGCCTTCGTGGCTGCTGCGGAGCTTCGACCTGCTCCGCTTCGAGCCCGTCGGGCACGACGAGCTGATGGAGCTGCGGGCTGCGATCGCCGACGGAAGCATCGGGCTGCGTATGCGCGAGACGACGCTCGACCTCGGCGCCCTGCCCGGGCCGGAGACGCCGCAGCCCCCGGAGACCGCGGAGTTCATCCGGCGGCGCGAGGGCGCCTTCGCCGCGGAACGCGCCCGCTGGGCCGAAGCGGCGGCGGCCAAGGCACAACAGAACAAGGCACAGCAGAACAGAGGAGCCTGAGATGGAAGAGACGTCCGGCACCGAATGGATCCGGCGCTTCACCGAGGAGGAGTCCGCCCGATTCGTCGCTCGGGAGCTCACTCGAACGGACGAAGCGGGCGATCTTCCCTTGGCGGGCCTCTCGTTCGCCATCAAGGACAACATCGACATCGCCGGCGTTCCCACGACAGCCGCGTTCCGCGAGCGCGCCGGCAGACCGGCCGTTGGCACGGCCACCGCCGTACGACGCCTGATCCAGGCCGGTGCCGTGCCCGCCGGGAAGACGAACCTCGACCAGTTCGCCACCGGGCTCGTCGGCACGCGCAGCCCCTACGGCGCCTGCCACGCCGCCGGCCATCCGACGCACGTCTCCGGCGGAAGCAGCTCCGGAAGCGCCGTGGCGGTCGCCTCCGGCCAGGTCGACCTCGCGCTGGGCACCGACACGGCTGGCTCAGGGCGGGTTCCGGCCGCGTTCAACGGGATCGTCGGTCTCAAGCCCTCGCGTGGTCTGATCTCCACCACCGGTGTCGTCCCGGCCTGCCGTTCCCTCGACTGCGTCAGCATCTTCACTCGTTCGGTCGATCGTGCTCGCGCAGCGTTCCGGGCAGTCGCCGCGTTCGATCCCGCCGACCCCTACTCCCGCCGGATGCCGCCACATCGCCCGCACCTCGCCGCCACGCCCGGCGTCATCGCGGTCCCCGCCGGCGCGCTCGACCTGGACGCCGAGCACCGGACGGCATGGGACGCGGCGCTCCGGCATGCGCGAGAGGTGGCCGACTACCTCGTCGAGGTCGACATCGAGCCCTTCCTCGAAGCCGCGCGCCTGCTTTACCAAGGGCCGTGGCTCGCCGAACGCTGGCACGCGATCGCCCCGATACTGGGGGAGCCGGGCCTCGACCACCCAGACCTCGACCCGACCGTGCGACGCGTCCTGGCGGGCGCGGAGGCGATCGGCGGGGCCGCCACGTTCGCAGGCTTCGACGAGCTCGCGCGGTTGAGGCGCGCAACCGAGCACGTCTGGGACGTAGCCGACGCGCTCCTGCTGCCGGTCACCCCGGGCCACCCGACCCTCGCCGAGGTCGCCGCCGACCCGGTCGGGGTCAATGGCCGGCTCGGCACCTATACGAACTTTGTGAACCTGCTCGATCTGTGTGCCATCGCCGTCCCGGCCGGCCGACGCGCGGACGGGCTGCCGTTCGGCGTTCAACTGATCGGGCCGACGTTCGCGGACGAGCAGCTGCTCGACCTGGCCGCGGCCTGGACCGGTGAGGGCCGCGCCACCCCCGAGAGCCCGCTGCCCGCCGGGTTCACCCGCATCGCCGTCGTCGGCGCCCACCTGTCCGGGCTGCCGCTGAACAGCCAGCTGCTCACGCTTGGCGCCCAACTGATCCGTCGCACCAGGACCGCGCCGGACTACCGCCTCTACCGCATCCCCGACACCGAGCCGCCGCGCCCCGGCCTCTATCCGATCGGTGAGGCGGAGCCACCAGAAGACGGCCGGGGTATCCCGGCTGAGATCTGGCAGCTGACACAGCAGTCGGCCGCCGCCCTGCTGGGGACCGTACCGCCGCCGCTCGGGTTCGCCGCCGTCACCATGGCCGACGGTACCCGCGTCCTCGGTTTCATCGCCCACGGCCCGGTTCCCGCCGGCGCCGTGGACGTGACCGGCCTCGGCGGCTGGCGCCCGTACCTTGATACGGTAGCCAGTTGACGGTACGCGGCGGATAAGGCGGGAGTGGCGAAATGCCAAAGGTGGCGGTTACCGGGAGCAGCGGCAAGCTCGGTAGGCATGTGGTGCGTGAGCTGGTACAGGCCGGCTGGGACGTGGTCGGCCTCGACATGCAGGCGAGGCCGCAGGAAGGTGAGCGGGCGGTCGCGGTCGACCTGTCCGACTTCGGGCAGACGCTCGGCGCGCTGACCGGGGTGGACGAGATCGGCGGCGGCTTCGACGCGGTCGTGCACCTCGCGGCGATCCCGGCCCCCGGCCTGCGGCCGGACGCGGTGACGTTCCACTCCAACATGGCCTGCACCTACAACGTCTTCACGGCCGCGGTGCGGGCGGGAGTGCGCACGATCGTGTGGGCGTCGAGCGAGACGGTGCTCGGCCTTCCGTTCGACGTGCCGCCGCCGTACGTGCCCGTGGACGAGGAGTACGCGCCGCGGCCGAACAGCTCGTACTCGCTGTGCAAGACCCTCGAGGAGGAGATGGCCCGTCAGCTGTGCCGCTGGGAGCCGGAACTCACGATGGTCGGCCTGCGCTTCTCCAACGTGATGGACCCGCAGGACTATGCGAAGTTCCCGGCGATGCAGCACGATCCGCAGCTGCGCAAGTGGAACCTGTGGAGCTACATCGACGGCCGGGACGGCGCTCAGGCCGTGCGCCGGGCGCTGGACTACCAGGAGAAGGGCGCCGAGATCTTCATCATCGCCAGCCCGGACACGGTCATGGAGACGCCCAACGCCGAACTGCTCGCGGCCTGCTTCCCGGACGTGCCGCTGAGCCGGCCCGTGAGCGAGCACGAGACGCTGCTGGGCATCGACAAGGCCCGCCGGCTGCTGGGCTACGCGCCGGAGCACAGCTGGCGGGACCCGGCGGCTGACGGCGCGTGAGCCGGGGCCGGCCACTCCGGCACATCGGATGTTTCATAGTTGCGGAACGGGCAACTGTGCGCCGGGCGTAGCGACGGCCGCACAGCCCGGGGGGAACGACAATGACGTCGGATGGGGAGCACGGCCGCGCCTTGGAGGCGGAGCGCGTCTACCTGCGCACGCTCGACGAGGTCGCCGCGCAGCAGGTCGCGGCGGTGGCGGAGGACATCGTGTCCGAGGCCTGGATGCATGAGCTGGAGCGGGCCCGTACCCTGCTGCTGGGGTCCTTCGAGGAGGTCTGGGATCGGGCCCGGATCCGGCGCACGCCCAGCGACGCGTCGGACGATCTCGAGCGGCTGCGCACCGAGATCGACGCGGTGGAAGGGGAGATCGAGCGGGTCTGCCTGGGCGCGATCTCCCGTTCCCGCACGGTCCGGGAGGCGCTCGGCCGCCTGCGCTCCGCGTGGGTCGAGGCCTATGGGCCGGACGAGATCGAAGTATTCTGAGAAAGCGGGAGACTCAGGGGTTTGAAAGCACGGCGAGCGGTGACTCGGGCGCCTGCGCAGTATGGCCGGCCTGCCGATAGGGGTCGAGCGCGAGTCGGCCCGCGAACGGCTCATCGCGGACCACATGGGCGACGCCCGGCGCTTGGCGGCCCGCTACCAGCGCCGCGGCGGATGCAGGAGCTGACCTTGGCACTGCATCGGGCGGTCGCGGAGCTGAGCAACGAACTCGGCCGGGACGCGACCATCCGGGAGTTGGCCGAGCGGGTCGGCGTCGGCGCGGACGAGGTCATCGAGGCTTTCGACGCCTCCTCCGCCTACAGTGTCTCGTCGCTCGACCGCGAGGTCGGAGCCGAGGCGGACGGGACGACCGTCGGCGACCTCATCGGCCGGGACGATCCGGGCTACGACCGGATGATCGACCACGAGGTGCTCAAGACCCTGGTGCGCGGATTGGGCGAGCAGGACAAGAGAATCCTGCTGCT
Organism: Actinospica robiniae DSM 44927; assembly: GCF_000504285.1. NCBI lineage: Bacteria > Bacillati > Actinomycetota > Actinomycetes > Catenulisporales > Actinospicaceae > Actinospica > Actinospica robiniae. The sequence goes on from NZ_KI632511.1 coordinate 9,482,247, forward strand.
GCGCTACTTCCGCGGGCTGACCCAGCTGGAGATCGGCAACGACCTCGGAGCCTCGCAGATGCACGTCTGCCGGACCATCGCCCGGATCCTGGCCGAGCTGCGCGACGGCTTCGGGACGCAGTGAGCTGATTCGCTCCGCGTGGCGCGCAGCCGATGGCTGAGCTCTGACATGGCGCGACGCACCGTGGTAACGTTCACGCCGTGATGGAGCGCGCGAGCCGGCTCCCGACGATGCGGGATGTGGCGCGGCAGGCGGGGGTCAGCGTGATGACCGTCTCGCGGGTGGTCAACGGCGAGCCGGGGGTGCTGCCGGACACGGCCGCGCGGGTGGAGCTGGCCATCCGGGCTATCGGCTATCAGCGCAATGACATGGCACGGAACCTGCGCCGCGGTGCCACCGGCACGCAGACGGTGGGCCTGCTCGTGGACGACCTGGCCAACCCGTTCTTCGCCGCTCTGGCCCGCGCCGTCGAAGACCAGGCGAGGCTGCGCGGCTCGCTCGTGCTGATCGCCAGCTCAGGCGACGACCTGCGGCGCGAGCGCGAGGCCGTGCAGGCGTTCTGCGCCCGGCGGGTGGACGGGCTGATCCTGGTGCCGGTGGCGGGAAGCCACCGGTTCCTGCGTGCCGCGCTGGATCGCGGCACCAAAGTGGTGTGCGTGGACCGGCCGGCCGACCAGCTGCGGGTGGACACGGTCGCGGTGGACAACCGAGACGGCGCGATGCGGGCGACCGGGCACCTGCTCGCGCACGGGCACCGCCGCATCGGCTATCTCGGCGACCGCCCGGAGATCTGGACCGTCAAGCAGCGCTTCACCGGGTTCTGCGACGCCCTCGCAGCCGCCGGCCTGACCCCGGATCCTAACCTGATCCGGCACGGCCTGCGCACGCGCGAGGACGCGGCAGCCGCGGTCGCGCGGCTGATGGCGGCGCAGGATCCGCCTACGGCCGTCTTCACCAGCAATGACCTGATGTCCGTCGGCGCACTCGGCGGCCTCGGCCCGAGTGCCGGCCGGATAGCGATGGTCGGCTTCGACGACTTCGCTCTGGCTGATCGGATGACCCCGGCCGTCACCGTGGTCGCCCAGGATCCGGCCGCCCTCGGCGCCACGGCGGCCCAGCTGCTCTTCGCCCGGATCGACGGCGACACCTCCGCGCCGCGCGACCTCGTCCTGCTCACCCGCCTGCTCGTCCGCGGCTCCGGCGAGATCGCGCCGACCGCGGCTGATAGGAAGAGCTTGACTGCGTAGGGCCATCGGGGCTGGTATGGGGGCTGGGGTGGCTTGTCGGGTCAATGTGGTGGTCGTCGGGGTGTGGGCGGCTGCTTCGCGTCGCCCGGGTTCGTTTCCACCCGCCCACCCGTTGCGTGGGCGGGGTGGGCTGGGGTTTCAAGCTTTCGCCTCCGGCGTGGGCCCTTCTCTCGGAGAGAGATGCCGGAGTCCGTGGGGTGGTGTGGTTGGTGGGGCGGGTTGACGTTGGGGGTGGTGGGGTTGCGGGGGTGTGTTCTCTCCTCGGTTGGTCCCCGGAGGCAATCAGGGACCTGCCGGGAGGTCAAGCGGCGGTGGTTTCCGCTGCTGGCGCGGTGTCTGTCAGTGGTTGCGAATCAAGGTGGTGTGTTGTCTGGGGATCCATTGTGCCATGCGTTCTTCCGGGGTAGCCCATTCGAGGACGCGGCGGGGGCGGGTGTTGAGGAGGTGTTCGACGTGGCGGAGGTCTTCGAGGGTGTGGCGGGAGAGGTCGGTGCTCTTGGGGAAGTACTGGCGTAGGAGGCCGTTGGTGTTCTCGTTGGTCGGCCGCTGCCAGGGTGAGTGGGGGTCGCAGAAGAACACGGGCATGCCGGTCAGCTCGGTGGTCTCGCGGTGGCGGGCCATTTCGGAGCCCTGGTCCCAGGTGAGTGATTTGAGGATCTGGGCGGGCAGGTCGGCGAGTTGGGCGACGAGGGCGTCGCGCATCGTCTCGCCGGTGCGCCGGTGGGGCAGGTGGATGAGTCTGAGGTAGCGGGTGTGGCGGCACACGAGGGTGCCGATCTGGGAGCGCTGGTGCTTGCCGATGATCAGGTCGCCTTCCCAGTGGCCGGGTTCGGAGCGGTCGTCGGCGGCGGCGGGGCGCTGGCGTATCGAGGTCATGTGGGGTATCGGGCCGGCGTGGCCGGGTTTGGCGCGTGTGTGGGGTGTGCGCAGGCGGCGCCCGGTGCGTAGTTTCGCTTTCTTCTCCCCGACCAGGCCGGCGTAGTAGGCCTGGTAGATGCTCTCGGCGCAGGCGCGCTGGTGCCACTGGTCGGGGTGGGCGGCGGCGAGGTGTCCGGCGATCTGGCCGGGCGACCAGCCGGCCGCGAGGAGTGCGTGTACCTGTTCGCGCAGGGGCTCGTTCGCTTCGATCTTGGCCGGGCGGTCGCGGCGTCGGGCGAGGTAGGCCTGGTTGTGGGCGTAGTAGGGGTCATAGACCCCGTTGGGTCTGCTGTTGCGCTCGATCTCGCGGTAGACGGTCGCGACGCTCTTGCCGATCGCCTCGGCGATCAGCGGTTTGGGGCGGCGTGCACGGGTGCCGTCGGCGATCACGATCCGGTCTTGGAGTGAGAGGAAACGGGCTGAGACCCGGGCTGGTTCATCGATGCTCACCCCACCAGCGTGCTGGAGCCAGCGGCAGCCGGCGCTTTCGGATACTCCGGCCGCCGCTGCCGCCTGCCTTTGGGTATAGCCCGAATGGATGAGCTCGAAGAACCGGTACTTGACCTCGCGCGCAACGGGTATCCCAGTCGGATTGGGCACGTACGAAACCTCTCAACGAGAAGTTCGCAACCATCACTGGAAACCGCCTGGCGGATTCTGCAGGGCGCCGCTTGACCTCCCGGCAGAACCCTGATCGGGCTTCGCCTGCCCGACCGAGGAGAGAGCCCACCCCAATGCCGTTCGGTTCAGTTCCATGATCGTTGGTGCAGTGCCGATGAACTGCGTCGATGGCTATGTTCGATCGTTAACGCGTTCGTCAGTGGCTGACTACCGCTGTGTAGCCGGCTCTGGCGGCAAGCGACCAGTAGCCTGCGTGCGCTGCAGCGGTTGACGTGCGCCGATGCCCCTTGGTCATTACGCGCGCCGCGTTGCGTGCGGCGCGGCATGCCCGTTTGAACCGAACGACATTGGAGCCCACCCCCTGGGGGAATGGTGTGAGCTGTGCTCGGGCCCGGGTCCCGGCCCGTGGCCCGGTCGCGCTCGGTGCGGAAGGATTCTGCATCACCGCGATCCGACCATCCCGGTCCCCGATCCGCGCGAAGAAGCCCGTGGCCTGGCCACGTCTGACGTCGAATTCAGCATCGCCGTTCTGGGCCGCTCTTTTCTTCTCTACCCCTTCAACGCCGGGGAGCCCGCCCGGGTTCCCCAGAAATCTCCGGAATATTCCTTATCCAGCAAAGGCCAGATACACGGCTTTTGTCGGTGGTGGCGTCTAGCATGGAAGCGTACGGGGGTTGTCCGGACTTGTGGCGGGAGGAGTGTGGCTGAAAGCGATGGTGGAGGTAACTGAGGGATGCGCCCGCTTGCTTGCGCACGACGCAGGTTCGGAAGCTCCCGGGTTGTATGCCGCACGGCATTGTCACCGTCGGCACGTACGAGATGCAGGAGTTCCCCGCGGAGTGCGACTGAGCCACGCGATCTTGCGCATTGCGTGAACGCCGGGTGGATCGCACCAGGGCGATGCAAAATCCTTCCGCATCGAACGCGGCCGGCGTGCAGGGTTCTGCAGCGAGGTCTGGGATCGGGGTGGACCGCACGGGGGCGGTGCAGGATTTCACCTCAGGTGCGACCGGAGCATCGACGCCTTCGAGCGGAATCGGGAAGCGGATGGTCGGATCAAGGTGATGCAGGATTCTTCCTGATCGAGCGCGGCCGGGCCACGGGATGGGACTCGGCCCGAGCGCAGCTCGTACTGCCCCCTCAGGGGGTGGGTTCTCTCCTCGGTCGGGCAGGCGAAGCCCGATCAGGGTTCTGCCGGGAGGTCAAGCGGCGCGATGCAAAATCGACCATCAGGGGAGTGTTTAATCTCTTGTGTAAGTAGTTGATGGGCTTGACCTTGGCTGTCGGGTTCTCTACCTCACTAGGAAGTTACCGACAGTGACGATTTCGATGGACCGTGCCTCTCGGCGTGACGAGGCCGAAGGCGATGGGCACTACCGCGAGGACGCGGCGGCGGCGCGGGTGGCCGAGGCGCTCTCCTCGGAGGCGATCGGGCAGCTGGTCGCGGACGCGAAGGCCTCCGGAATGGGCCTGGACGGCAGTGGCGGGCTGCTCAACCAGATGTTCAAGGCCGTGCTGGAACGCGCGCTGCAGACGGAGCTGACCGAGCACCTGGGCTACGAGAGGAACGAAGCCGCCGGGCGCCGGTCGGGCAACACGCGCAACGGGTCCTACCCGAAGTCCGTCTCCACGGTGGCCGGGCCGGTGGACCTCGCGGTGCCCAGGGACCGGGCCGGCAGCTTCGAACCGGTGATCGTGCCCAAGGGCTCGCGCCGGATCGGGCAGATCGACGAGATGATCCTCTCGCTCTACGCCCGCGGCATGTCCACCCGCGATATCAGCAGCCACCTGCAGGAGGTCTACGGCGCCTCGTGTTCCCCGGGCCTGGTCTCGAAGGTGACCGACGTGATCGGGGCCGAGGTCGAGACCTGGGCGAACCGCCCGCTCGACGAGGTCTACCCGATCCTGTACATCGATGCGCTGCGGGTGAAGGTGCGCCACGAGGGCGCCGTGGTCAACAAGTCCGCGTACCTGGTGATCGGGGTCGATCTCGACGGGGTCAAGAACGTGCTCGGGCTCTGGCTCCAGGAGAACGAGGGCGCGAAGTTCTGGCTGCACGTACTCACCCAGCTCAAGAACCGGGGCCTGCGCGACGCACTGATCGTGTGTTGCGACGGACTCAAGGGCCTTCCCGAGGCGATCGACGCGGTCTGGCCCCAGGCGATCACCCAGACCTGCGTCGTTCATCTCGTGCGGGCCGCGATGCGTTACGTGACCTACGCCGACCAGCGCAAGGTCGCCTCCGCGCTCAAACCGGTCTACACCGCGGCCAACGAGACCGCCGCCCTCGAAGCCCTTGAGAAGGTCCGCGAGGACTGGGGAAGGCGCTACCCCGGCCTGATCGACACCTTCGAACGCGCCTGGGAGCAGTTCATCCCGTTCCTGGACTTCGACCAGGACATCCGTCGGGTGATCTACACGACGAACACGATCGAGGCCTGGAACCGGTCGCTGCGCAAACTGCTCAAGACCTCCGGCCACTTCCCGACCGACGAGGCCGCCGTCAAGCTGATCTACCTCGGCATCCGCCGCCTGGAAGGACGTCACATCGACGGCACCGGCAAGGGCACGACGCTGCGCGGCACCGGAACCCTCGGCTGGAACCGGGCCATGAACCAGTTCAAGATCCGATTCGGCGACCGGCTTCCCCTCTGACCCGCCAACACCCAGTAATCAGAAACCAGAGAGCTGACAGCCAGCGGCAGGAACACTCAACACGCACTTACACAATCTGGTTGACACACCCACCATCAGCGGAGACTGCCGCCGCTTGACCTCCCGGCAGGTCCCTGATTGCCTCCGGGGACCGACCGAGGAGAGAGCACACACCCGCAACCCCACCACCCCAAACCCCAGCCCGCCCCACCAACAACAGCACCCCACAGACTCCGGCATCTCTCTCCGAGGGAAGGGCCTGCCAGCGGCGATTTTCGTCTTGAAACCGCAGCCCGCCTCGCCAACGTAACGGGTGGGTGGGTGGTCAGACAAAACGGGCGACGCGAAGCGGCCGCCCACAGCCCGACGACCATCCCGACCCGACAGGCCACCACGCCCACGAGCACCCAGCCGATCATCACCCGCAATAGTGCGGTGCGGGACGCGCAGAAAGCTGGGTGTGTTCTCCCTGCGGAAGTCGTTCGTCGCCGACTTTGTCCATGCCGACGAGGCGACGACGCGGCCCCGCACGATCGCGTTCTCATCAGGCCCGATCGGTGCGACTCAGGCGGCGTTCGGCGGCTTTGATGTCAGGCTGTCTTGACACGCAGCCCGTGTCAAGGCACCCTGACACTATGAACGCCGATGACACGCCGGCGGCAGCGCTGGCAGCACAGGTGACCGACAAGGACCCGGCAGTCGGGTTGCGCGCGGTGCTCGAACTGCGCCGACTGCTCGAGGAACTCGAACGCGTCCACGTCGACAACGCCCGGGACCAGGGCTGGTCCTGGCAGGGCATTGCCACGGCGCTGCAGGTAAGCCGTCAAACCGTCCATGAGAAGCACGCCGGGCGCCGCAAGGCCACGGGCAAGGAGAGCGGACATGACTGAGGTCACCACCGTCTACGACCGGTTCACCGAGTTGGCCAAGCGCTCTTTGGTCGCCGCCAGGGACGTCGCGGACTCGCTCGGCACCGACTTCGTCGGCACCGAACATCTGCTGCTCGGGTTGGCGCAGACCGCCGGAACGGCGAGCGAAGCGCTGCGGGCGCACGGCGTCGAACTCGGCCGAACGCGCGCGGCCGTGGAAGCCGCGCTGCGTGCGGCCGGAGCACCTTCCACCGCAGGTGGTGGGGCGGCGGAGGCGCTGTCCACGATCGGCATCGACGTCGCCGAGATCCAGCAGCGGGCCGACAGCACCTTCGGGCCCGGCGTGTTCCGCTACCCGCGCCCGGCCTTCTCGCTGCGCCTGAAGGAGGTCATCGCACGCTCGCTCCAGCAGGCACGTGAGCTCGGCGGCGAACACATCGACACCGAGCACCTGCTGCTCGCCCTGCTCTCCGTTGACGAGGACGCGGCCGTCAGGGTTCTGTCGCAACTGGGTGCTGATATCCGGGCGCTGCGTCAGGCTGTGCTCGACCGGGTGGCGTAACGCGGGTGATCGTGCCGCGGGCCCTCGCCGTTCGACGACGAGGGCCCGCGACGTTCGGACATCAATCGGCGGGAAGCGACATCCACAGCCGTTCGCCGCAGTCGGTGAAGCCGGTCTTCCGGTACACGCCGGCGTTCTTCGCCTCGCACTCCAGGAAGACCAGCTTCATCCCGCGGGCGAAGGCGGCCTCGGTCAGGAACGCGCTGATCGCCCCGCCGATGCCGCGGCCGCGATGCTGTTCGACCGTGGCCACGGCGGCGAGTTCGCCGGTCGGGTCGTCCGGGCCGGTCACGTCGATCAGGCCGGCGCCGATGAGCTCGCCGGTGTCGGCGGTACGCGCCGTGGCGATCAGCACGCCGCGGGCGATGCACCGCTGGAGACGGTCGACGTCGGCTTGGCTCGCCGGCTTGGTCTCGCCGTAAGCACGGTTCTGCAGGTTCGCGATCGCGAGCAGTTCGGCGTCGTCCGGGGCGGCCGGCGCCAGGACCACGTCGGCGGGCAGACGCGGTGTGAGGTGGTAGTCGGGAGTCGCAGCCATCTGCGGAAGGCAGTCGTCCTGCCGGAATCCGGCCGCGGCCAGGGCAGGCGCGACGGCCGGGGCGGCCTGCGCGATCAGTTCGAATCGGGGGACGCGGTCGTTCGCGCGGAAATGCGCGACGAGGTCGGCGATCTCCTGCGCGGTCGGTTCGGCGTCGTCGACCGGGATGGCGTAGTTCCAGGCCGCGGAGGTGTGGTTCTGATCCAGGTTGACCACGAACGGGCCGATGACCTGGTGAGCTCTGCGCGTGGCCGAGGCCATGATACGGGCAGAGATCAGTGCAGCAGTATTCACTGGTGAATCCTTCGAGAAAGGGGGAAAACGAGGCATGGCAAAGAGAACCGAGAATCTCGGTCACACTGCGGGGAGGCCTCAGCCCTTTCGGAAGGTCGGCTGCGCATCCTGCGCGGCCGGGTCTGCGAAGAGCATGGCATGCGGCGAGGGCGTGCGCAACACCTTAATCAATACCGTTGCGCGTACCAGGTCGGTGTCTCGCCGAACATGCTCCTGAAGTCGCGGATGAAGTGGCCCTGGTCTGCGTAGCCGAGGTCCGCCGCCAGCGCGGCCCAGTCGATCGCGCCGCCTGCGGCCATGCGTGCGGTCACCTCGTGCAGTCGGTGGCGGCGGATCACCCACTTGGGCCCGATGCCGACGTACTCCGAGAACAGCCGTTGCAGCCCTCGCATGCTCAGCCCCAGCTCATCGGCGAGGCGTTCGACCCGTGTCAGGGTCTTGTCCTCGGCGACCAGCTCGACCGCGGCCGCCGCCTGCTGCGCCCGGGCGTCCTCGTCCGGCAGGTGCTTCAACAGGAATGCATCCATGGTCGGCACGTCGAGGGTCGTGGGCAGGTCCGGGCCGAACACCTCGGCCGCCGGGATGACGCGGTCGGTGATCGTCGAGACTGAGGCGCCGAGGAAAGGGCGGAAGCAGCCTGGCCGGAACGCGACGCCGAAGACGTGGTCGCGGCCCTCGAGGACCTTGATCTGGCAGCTACTGCACAGGCCGTTGACGTCCGCTCGGCCCTGGCCGAACGACAGATGCACGTTCGCGCGCGGCACGATCTTCTGCCGGTAGGGCTCGGCGTAGTCCCAGCGAGCCTCCCAGTAATGCTCCACCCAGGGCGCGAGCGCCGGCGACGGATCGTGGATCGCGTGGCGCTGATACCTGGTCCACGCACCCGCCAGCTCACGAACGTCTCGATCCACATGCCAAAGCGTACGTCGCCTTTGTCCAATACCCTTCCGGCCACGCCGCCTAGCGTGGCCGTCATGTCTCACGTTTCCAACGCGGCCGCGGCAGTGGCCGCTATCGCCCGCACCATCTCCGACGACCAGCTCGCCAACAAGACCCCGTGTACGCAATATGACGTGCGGGCACTGATCAACCACCTCCTGTTCTGGGGCCCGTCGCTCGCCGGCGCCGGGCGCAAAGAGTCCGTTCCCCAGCCGGCGGCCGCCGAGTCCGAGGTGGACTTGGCGGATGGCGACTGGCGCGGCAGCCTGCTCGCCTTGCTGGACGAGCTCACCTCGTCGTGGGCGCCGCCGAGCGCCTGGGAGGGCGAGACGAGCATGGGCTCGCCGCAAATGCTGCCCGCGTCCGTCATGGGCGACATGATCGTCGGCGAGTTGGCCGTGCACGGCTGGGACCTGGCGGTCGCGACCGGGCAGCGGTTGGAACTGCCCGGTGACCTGCTCGCGCATCTGCGCGAGGCGATGCTCGCCGGAGTGGCGCAGGGGCGGGAGATGGGCCTGTACGGACCGGAGGTCGCGGTGCCGGCCGACGCACCGACCTTGGACCGGATCCTCGGCCTGACCGGCCGTGATCCCGCCTGGACGTAGTTCCCGACCCGGCTTCGAGCAGCGACGGCGCACCCCACGAAGGGAGTCGGAGGGTGCGCCGTCGCGCTGCGGCGCTGCTCCGCCGGGAGCGCTCGGCGCGTTCCGGAACCGGCGTGCGCGCCTTGACGATGCAAGATCTCTGATACACACTCGCCCACGTGAACGTTACCACCGGCTGCGGGCTGGACGTTCCGACCTACGATGCTCCTCACCCACCAGGAGTGCGGTATGCGCATATCGCGAACGATCCGCTTGCACCGCTCCCGCCGCCGGCCGGTCCTCGGCGCGCTGACGGCGGCCGCCACCGTCGTCGCGCTGGCTCTGCCGACCGGCCCCGCGGTCGCCCAGACGGCCACCTCCGACAGTTCGCCGGTGAATCTCTCCAACGCGATCAACCTGGCCGTGGGCAAGGCCGTGGCCAACGCCACCGTCGTCGAGGGCGATGCGCGGTTCGAGGTGCTCACGCCCGAAGTGATCCGGATGGAGTACTCGACGACAGGGAGCTTCCTCGACCTGCCGACCTTCGACATCCTCGATCGCGATTTCACCGCGCCCGCCTTCACTTCCAGCGTCTCGAACAATGTACTGACGATCACGACCAGCCAGCTGACGCTGACCTACCGGCTTGGGTCAGGGCCCTTCAACACGACGAACACTTCGATGAAGCTGCTCGGCACGCTGCCGCCGGGCGCTTCCGCGAACGTCACGCCGACCTGGGGCCTGGAGTGCACGTTCGGGCAGGTCTGCCAGTCCGGCGCGGCCGGGCTCGCCGGCGGGGCGAGTATGGCCAGCGACCATAAGAACTCGGTCAGCCCGGCCGGATTCGTCGCCGGCCTGACCGCCACTGGTGCCGAAGCGACCTGGAGAGTGCTCGGCGCTCCCGCCGGAACAGCCGATGTGACCATCCGCTACGCCAACAACAAGGGCGGCGACGGGAACACCGAGACGCGCACCGCTCACCTCGTCGTCAACGGCACTGGTACCCAGGTCTCCTTGCCGGCCACCGCCAGCTGGGACACCTGGTCGACCGTCACCGTCCCGGTGACGCTGACTGCGGGCACTGACACCGTCGCCGTGGAGTGCGCGAGCGGCGACAGCTGCAACGTCAACGTCGACGACATCGCGGTGAACGCGCCGGGTAGCAGCGCGCTGCCAGTCGTTCCGGCCAGGCCGCTCGGCGGCTACATGCGTTCGTACGACTCGACCAACGGCTCCTACGATGCCGGCACGCCGACCTGCGCGAGTGGCCAGTCCGGGGATGCCTGCGCCGCCGACATCCCATCGATGGCCTCGGGTCTGCTCGACGAGTCGGGTTGGTACCTGCTCGACGACTCCCAGGCGGCCGTGTGGACTTCGACCGGCTGGCTGGCCAACCGGCCGACCGGCGACATCGAGGACGGATACCTGTTCGGCTACGGGCAGAACTACACCGGCGCGCTGGCCGATCTGGCCCAACTGACCGGGCCCGCCACGCTGCCGGACGAGTCGGCGTTCGGCAACTGGCTCTCCCAGTACTACGGCTACACGACGGCGGCGTATCAGAGCACGCTGTTGCCGCAGTTCGAGGCCAACGGAGTCTCGCTCGACGACCTTTCGGTGGACACGGACTGGAAGAGCCCGAGCACCTGGAACGGCTGGGAGTGGAACTCCTCGCTCTTCCCGGACTCCACCGCGTTCACCGACTGGGCCAAATCGCAGGACGTCAGCGTGGCCCTCAACGTCCACGCCGGGATCCCCACCAACGACGCGCTCTACAGTCAGGCCCAGGACATCGCCGGCAATACGCTGACGACCTCGGGCAGCACCGCGTACTGGGACTGGGCGAACGTGGCCCAGGCAGAGTCCTACTTCGCCACGGCCGACCCGACGCAGAACTCTGTCGGACTCACCTGGCTGGACTGGTGCTGCGACAACAGCGGCGTGTTCTCCGAACCCGGCGTCACCCCCGACTCCTGGATCAACTACCTGATCGCCCAGCAGATGGTGAACGAAGGCCAGCGCGGCTACGTGCTCTCCCGGATCGGCGCGTCGCTGCAGAACTCGCAGGCGGGCTCGGGCACGACGGGAGCGTGGGCGGAGCACCGCTCGACCATCGCCTTCACCGGGGACACCCAGGGCACCTGGAACACCCTCGCCAGTGAGGCCCAGCTGGCCCAGGACGCCGGGAGCATCGGCGAGCCCTACGTCAGCGACGACATCGGCAGCTTCCTCGGCTCCGCCGCGGCCGGCAACGTCCCGGACGACCTCTACCTGCGCTGGCTGCAGCTCGGCACCTTCCAGCCGGTCATGCGCGAGCACTCGGACGGCGTGGACGACGACCAGAACGCGCGCCTGCCCTGGATGTACGACGCGGCGACCCAGGCCGTCGGCGACCAGTTCATGCAGCTGCGAGAAGAACTCGTCCCGTACCTCTACACCCTGGCCGCGCAGGCAGGCAGCACGGGCATGCCGATGACCCAGGCGCTCTACCTCAACTATCCGAGCCAGGCCGCGGCGTACACCAACCCGACTGAGTACACCCTCGGCCCGGATGTGCTTGTCGCGCCGGTCACCCAGCCGGGCGCGAGCGTGTCGATGCCGGTGTGGTTCCCGCCGGGCACCTGGCAGGACTACTTCACCGGCGCCACGTTCACCGGCCCGGCGACGCAGACCATCACCGTCCCGACGAGCCGGATGCCGGTGTTCGTCAAGGAAGGCGGCATCGTCCCGCTTCAGCCTTCCTCCGGCCAGGCGCAGACCGCGGGCGCGGCGCCGATCACGCTGCAGGTGCACGCCGGGGCCAGCGGTTCGTTCTCCCTCTACGACGACGCCGGAACCGGCCTGGGCTATGAGTCCGGGCAGTCATCGAAGACTGCGATCAACTACACCGAGAACACGTCCGCCTCGACGCTGACCATCTCGGCCGCGTCCGGGTCGTACTCCGGCGAGCCGTCCAGCCGCAGCTACACCCTGGACCTGGTCGACGAATCGAAGCCGACTTCGGTGCAGGTCAACGGCCAGACTCTCACGACGACGCAGTGGTCTTACGACTCCGCCACGCACACCCTGCTGGTCCCGCTCGGTGCGGTGCCGGTCTCCGGCAGTGAGACCGTCACCCAGACCGGCGGCGCGCCGCTGCAGCTGTCCGAGCCGACCACTCCGTTGGTCACCTTCGCCTCTCCGGCCAAGGCGACGGCCGGGCAGCAGGTCACCATCAGCGGCAGCGGCTTCGGCGCGAGCCAGGGCAGCAGTTACCTGACATTGAGCGACAACGGCACCACCTGGGGCGCGCCCGGTGACGCCGCCACGTTCGCCGTGAACAGCTGGAGCGACAGCGCGATCACCTTCACCGTCCCCACGCCCTCGGGCACGAACGGCCAGTGGGCGGTCACGCCCGGCAGCTCCGCGACCGTCTCCGTAACCACCGGGTCCGGGACATCGAACACTGCGACGACGATGATCGGCTCCACCACGCCACCGAGCGGCCAGGTCACCGGGAATCAGGGTCTGTGCTTGGATGACCGGAGCGCCTTGACCACGAACTCCAATCCGGTCCAGGTCTACACCTGCAACAACACCACCGCGCAGCAGTGGACGATAGAGCCGAACGGCACGGTCCAGGTGCTCGGCATGTGTCTGGACGTCGCCAGCGGCGCCACCGTCAACGGCACCGGCGTCGGTATCTACACCTGCAACAACACCGGCGCGCAGACCTGGGTGCAGCAGCAGGACGGCCAGCTGGTCAACCCGCAGTCGGGTAAGTGCCTTGATGACTCCGGCAACGGCGGTTCGGGCACGCAGACGGTGATCTACGACTGTGACGGCTCGGCCGGCGAGCACTGGAACGTGCCGAGCGGTGGCTCGTACATCGCGGCGCAGGGCCAGATCACCGGATATCAGGGCTTGTGCCTCGACGACAGCAACGCCGCCACCGCCGACGGCAACCCGATCCAGGTCTTCACCTGCAACCAGAGCGCGGCCCAGCAGTGGACGGCAGGCCAGAACGACTCGCTGCAGACGCTCGGCAAGTGCCTGGACGTGTCCGGCGGGGCCGGCGCCAACGGCACCGTCGTCAACCTCTATACATGCAATGGAACCGGCGCGCAGAAGTGGCTGCCGGTGAGCGGAGGCGCGCTGATCAACCCGCAGTCGAGCAAATGCCTGGAGGACAACGGCGGTGGCGGCTCCGGCACGCACGTGATCATCGATGCCTGCAATGCGGGAGCGGACCAGCAGTGGACCCTGCCCTGATCCGTCACGCTGCCAACGGCGCGGGGACGCGCGTCGCCAGAAGCTCGCGGATCTCGCGGACGGCGTCGCGTCCCGCGCGGTTGGCGCCGACCGTGCTGGCCGAAGGCCCGTAGCCGACCAGGTGCAGCCGGGGTTCGCCGACGACGCGAGTGCCGTCCATGACGATGCCGCCGCCGGAAGCGCGCAGGTGGAGCGGCGCGAGATGATCGAGCGCCGCTCGCCAGCCGGTACACCACAGGATCACGTCGGCCTCGACGAAGCCCGGCGCACCTGCCTGCGGCTCGTCCCAGGCGACGCCGTCCGGCGTGATCCGGTCGAACATCGGCAGCCGGTCGAGCACCCCCTGCCGCCGGGCTTCGAGCACTGCTTCGGTCACCGGCAGCCCGGTGACGCTGACGACGCTCTGCGGCACCAGTCCGGCCCGCACGCGGCGGTCCACCATGGCCACGACTTCGCGCCCGTACTCGCGCGTGAAGGGCTGATCGCGGAACACCGGCGGCCGGCGGGTTACCCAGGTGGTCGCGGCTCCGGCCTGCGCGAGCTCGCCGAGCAGCTGAAGCGCGGTGATCCCGCCGCCCACGACGACCACCCGCCGGCCCGCGAACTCCTCCGGGCCGGGATACGTCGCCGCGTGCAACTGGCGGCCGCGGAAGCTCTCACGGCCCGGGTAGTACGGCCAGAACGGCCGGTTCCAGGTACCGGTCGCGTTGATCACGGCCCGCGCGGCCCACGTCCCGGCGTCGGTCTCGACCAGCAGCCGGTCGTCCGCCCCTTCCCGCACCGCGCGCACGCTCACCGGCCGCAGCACCGGAAGCTCGAAGTGCTCCTCGAACTGAGCGAAGTACCGGGGGATCGCCACCGACGCCCGCTCCTGCGGGGACGGCGGGTCGAAGGCCATCCCGGGCAGGTCGAAGATGCCGTTCACCGTCTGCATGCGCAACGAGGGCCACCGGTGCTGCCAGGCTCCGCCCGGCGCCCGATCGCCGTCGAGCACCACGTAGCCCGCGCGGGGCTCGAACCCGGCCCGGCCCAGAAAGTAGGCGCTGGAGAGACCGGCCTGACCGGCCCCGATCACCACGACCTCGGTGGCGCGCGTCTGTTCGTCCACAGCCGAACAACAAAAAGTCGGCGCTCCTGCTTCCCGGCCCGGCTGTCACGCCGTCAGGTCGCGCCGATGTCGCCGGCCCGCCATGCCCCGCCCACCCGGCATTCACGACCCCGGACGATCCTTCCATCCATGCTTACGCGTCGAACCTACCTGCGGCTGATGAGCGCGTCGGCCGGCTTCGCGGCCGTGACCGGCCCCGAGCTGCTCGCCCGAGCGGCCGCCAGCGCCTCGCCCGCGATCCGTCCGAACGGCTCGAACGGCATCGAGCACGTCGTGGTGCTGATGATGGAGAACCGCTCATTCGACCACTTCCTCGGCTGGCTGCCCGGCGCCGACGGCCGGCACGACCTGCGCTTCCCGGCCGCGGACGGCAACGTCTACCCGAACTACCCGCTGGCCCCCGACTTCCAGGGCTGCGGCTACAGCGACCCCGACCACAGCTGGGAAGGCTTCCTCGTCCAGCACAACCACGGCCGGATGGACGGGTTCCTGCAGCGTCCGACCACGCCAGAGCCCAACCCCGGCGTGACCCTGGCCAGCGCCAACACCTTCCCGGTGGGCTACTACACGAACCTCGAGCGCAACGGCCGGCCCAAGGCCACACCCGACCTTCCGGTCATCGGCGCCCTCGCGCAGCACTACACCGTGCTCGACCGCTACTTCTCCTCGTTCGCCGGCGAGACCTTCCCGAACCGCTTCTACCAGCACGCCGCGCGCACCGACCGCGACCACAACTCGAGCGTCATCTCGACGATGCCGACGATCTGGGACCAGCTTTCCCCGATCCCCAACGACCAGGGCATCCCGACCGGCGCCTACTACTTCCGCGACTCCCCGTTCCTGGCGCTCTGGGGCACCAAGTACCTGCCGTTCTGGCACCCCTTCGCCGACGGCGACGTCGACGCGCTCGGCATCCCGATCACCACGAAGTCCTTCCTCGACACCGTGGCCGCGGGCGAGCTGCCCAACGTCAGCTTCATCGACCCCGCCTTCGACACCGAAGCCACCGGGACCTCGGCCGACGACCACCCCATGGCCGACATCCGGCTCGGCGAGCGCTTCATCGCCGACACCTACCACGCGCTCGCCGACGCCGGGTACCTGGACAACACCGTGCTCGTGGTGACCTTCGACGAGTGGGGCGGCTTCTACGACCACGTCCCGCCGCCGCGCGTCACCGATGACACCGACCCCGCGAACGTGGATCACACCGGTGATGGCACGACTCCGACTGACGGGCAGTCGATCCCCGACTACCGGCAGCTCGGGTTCCGCGTGCCGGCGATCGTCGTGTCCAACCTGGCCCCGGCCCAGGTGGTCAAGCACGGGCCGTTCGAGCACACCTCGACGCTGAAGATGATCGAGTCCACCTTCGGCTTGAACTCGCTCACCGAGCGCGACGCCCACGCGCTCGACCTGGGCCAGGTCCTGGAGCACCACCCGCGGCGCCCCGTCCCGGCCGGTGCGATCCCGACCAGCGCCGAGGTCCCCGGGCCGGTCAGCGACGCCGCCGCGGTCTGCGGCATCCACAGCGTCCAGTCCGCCTCGCCGTCTCCGGTCACGATCGGCCACCACCGGTACGGCCTCACCGTCCCGCCGCAGATCGCGGGCATGGACGTGCTCGGCCGCGAGCTGCGGCAGAAGAACAGCTCGGAGCGGTAGCGCCGCGGTCGCCCGCCCCGGCCGCACGGCCGGGGCGGGCGACGGTGTCCCTGGCTGACGGTAATCTGTCGCACGACCGTCGGGCCGCCGCGTGGACCGCGGGACGTGAAGGGACCACTGGTGACTGATCAGTTCGACACCGCGGCGATCCGCGAGCGGGTACTCGCGTCCTGGGTGGCCGCGCCCGTGCGCTTCCGTGAGGACGCCAACCTCGAGGAAGACCTCGTCCTGGGCGGTTATCGGGACCGCGTGCTGGTCGAACTGGCCCAGAACGCGGCGGACGCCGCGGCGCGGGCCGGGGTGCCGGGCCGTCTGCGCTTCACGCTCGAGAGCTCGTCGCAGGGCTCGACGCTGTCCGCCGCGAACACCGGCGCGCCGCTGGACGCGGCCGGGGTGGTGAGCCTGTCCACGCTGCGCGCGTCGGCCAAGCGCGAGGACGCGCCCGCGGACCGGCCCGGCGACGCGGTTCCGGTCGGCCGGTTCGGCGTCGGATTCGCCTCGGTGCTGGCCGTGAGTGACGCGCCGTCGGTGATCTCGCGCGACGGTGCCGTACGGTTCTCCGTCACCCAAGCGCGTGACGAGGTCCGCCAAGCCGCCGCGCAGAACGCGGAGCTCGGCACGGAACTGAGCCGCCGAGGCGGCCGGGCGCCCGCGCTGCGCCTGCCCTACCCCGCCGAGGGCACGCCGCCGTGGGGTTACGACACCGTCGTGGCGCTCCCGCTGCGCGACGCGGCGGCCGAGGCGCTGGTGCGCAGCCTGCTGACAGAGCTCGACGACACCCTGCTGCTCGTCCTCACTCAGCTCGCTGAGATCGTGGTCGAAGTCGACGGCGAAGTGCGTACCCTGACCGCCGATCGCAGCGCCCAGGACGAGTGCGTCGTGCGCGACGGGGATCGCACCACCCGCTGGCGGCTGGCCGGCGCCCAGGGCGAACTGGACCGCGAGCTGCTCGCCGACCGTCCGGTCGAAGAGCGGATCCGCCCCCGCTGGTCGCTGACCTGGGCGGTGCCGGCCGACGCGGACGGCTCCCCGCAGCGCCTGCGCACCGCGCCGGTGCTGCACGCCCCGACCCCCACCGACGAGCCGGTCGGGCTGCCCGCGCTGCTGATCGCCTCGTTCCCGCTGGAGGTCTCCCGCCGCCACGTCGCCCCCGGCCCGCTGACGGACTTCCTGCTCGAGCGCGCCGCCGCCGCGTACGCGGACCTGGTGGCGTCCTGGCCCGCCCGCACCCCGGAACTGCTGCGCCTGGTCCCCGGGCCGATGGGGGAGGGGGTGCTCGACGCCGAACTGCGCCGCCGGATCGGCGCCCGGCTGCCCGACACGGCGTTCCTGCCGGCGGCGGCCGGCAGCCCGGCCCCGCTGCGCCCGCGCGACGCCGTCGTCCTCGACCCCTGCGACGAACAGCTGGTCGGCGTGCTGCGCGACGTCCTGCCCGGCCTGCTCCCGGCCGGCTGGGAACGCGACCAGGTCGCCGGGACGGCGCTCAAGCTGCGTCGGCTGAGCCCGGCCGAACTGGCCGAGACGCTGGCCGGCCTCGACCGGGAACCGGCCTGGTGGGGCGGCCTCTACGCGGCGCTGTACGGAACCGTCGGTCAGGACCCGAACACCCGCGAGGCCCTGGCCACGCTCCCGGTGCCGCTGGCCGACGGCCGGACCGTGCGCGGCGCCCGGGACACCCTGCTCCCGGTCGCAGACCTCGATGACTCCCTCTCGGCCTCGTTCCGGCGGCTCGGCCTGCGGATCGTGCACCCCTCGGCGCTCGCCCCGGGCAACGGCCCCTCTTCGCTGCTGGAGCGCCTCGGCGCCCGCCCGGCCTACCCGCGCGCGCTGCTCGCCGACGTGGCCGCGCGCGGCGTCGCCATGGCCTCCGACAGTTCCCTGCTTCCCTATGAACAAGACGCCGGTCCGGATGACCAGAGCCGCTTGGCCGAGGCCGTGCTCGCCCTCGTCCGCGCGGCCGAACCCGGTCCACACGAACGCTTCGGACTCGGCGACCTGCCGCTGCTCAACGCCCGCGCCGGTTACAGCCCCGCATGCGAGCTCGTGCTCCCGCACTCGCCGTTGGCCGACGTGGTCGACCCCGAGACGTTCGGCTACGTCGACGAGGGCTGGGTGCGGCGCTGGGGCGCGGACGTGCTGCGCGCGGTCGGCGTGCTGGACACGCTCGAGGTCGTGCGAGCCGAGAACGTGCTGCTCGACGCCGACGCGCTGGAGGAGGGCCTGCTCGACCTGGACGGATTCGAGGACTGGGTCGACGATATCAGGACCATGATCGACCGCTCGGCGCAGGACGTGCCGCCGGTGGTGGCCGAGCTGATCGCGGTGCGCGACCTCGAGCTGATCGCCGACTGGCCCCGCGCGCTGGAACTGCTGGCCTCGCCCGGCCTGCGCGAAGCCACGACCTCCGCCGCCAAGGTGCTGCCCGGCGTCGGCCGGACGCTGCACCTGCCGTCGTACACGTCCTGGTGGCTCAGCCGGCACCCGGTGCTCGACGGCCGGTGCCCCGCGGATCTCGCCACCGGCGGCGGCCTGCTCGAAGGCCTCTACGACCCCGCCCCCGAGGACCGCGACCCGCAGGAGCTGATCGGCCTCGGCGTGCGCACGACCCTCGCGGCGCTGCTGGCGACCCCGGGCGGTCCCGGCGAACTCCTCGACCGGCTCGCCGACCCGCAGCGCCCGGTCACCGGCGTCCAGCTGACCGCGCTCTACGACGCGCTGAGCGAGGTCCCGGCCGACCAGCTCGCCCCGCCGGACCGGCTGCGCGCCTGGCAGAACGGCGCCCTCGTCGTCGCCGACGCCGACGACGTCCTGGTGATCGACGCGCCCGACCTGCTGCCCCTGGTCGGCGACCGCCCCTACCTCGCCGTCCCGCCGCGTTGCGCCGTGCAGCTCGCGGACCTGCTGGACGTGGACCTCGTCTCCGAGGCGATCACCGGCGCGGTCACCTCGCCCGGAGAAGAGCAGCCCGTTCCGGACGTCGTCAGGGAACTGATGCCGGAGTCCCCGGCCACGTACATGGAGCACGACGAGCTGATCCTGGACGACCAGGACGAGGTCTACTGGCGCGTCGTCGACGGCGTCGCCCACGCCTCCACCTTCGACGGCATCGCCCGCGCCCTCGCCTGGGCCGCCGGCCGCTGGGACCGCCGCCACCTCATCGCCGCGCTGCTCACCGAGCCGGAGAGGATGGAAGAGCTCAGCGAAGAGACCTACTATGAGTAGATCATGCGGATCATGGTCATCGGCGGGAGCGGCTACCTCGGCAGCGAGGTCGTGCGCCGGGCAGGCGGATCAGGGCACGAAGTCATAGCGACGTCCCGCGCGGAGGCGAGTCGACATCACCTCGACATCACCTCGCGCCTCGCCGTGGCCTCCCTGATCAGCCAGGTGCAGCCGCAGTGCATCATCAACGCGGCGTACCGGCAAGACGCATGGGCGCCGACCGCCATCGGGCCGGGCAACGTCGCGCTCGCCGCGGCAGCCTGCGGCGCGCACCTGATCCAGGTATCAAGCGACTCCGTGTTCTCCGGTCGCGCTCCGGCCTACCCGGAGAGTTCGTACCCTGATCCGCTCACCCCTTACGGCGCCGCGAAAGCCGCCGCGGAGACCGCGATTCAAGCGATCGACCCCACCGCGGCGATCGTGCGCACCTCGCTCATCGTCGGCGACGGCCACTCCGTTCACGAGCAGTTCGTCAGAGCCCTCATATCGGGCGAGAACGAGGGCGTGCTCTTCACCGACGTCCTACGATGCCCGGTCCATGTCGCCGACCTCGCCGCGGCGCTGCTGGAGATCGCAGAGCAGCAGCGTTCTGGCATCCTCCACGCCGCCGGGCCGGAGGCGGTGAGCCGCTACGACCTCGGATGCATGATCGCGCGACGTCTCGGCCTCGACGAGAAGCGGCTACGACCAGACCAGCGCGCCACCACTCCGACGCCCGGCCCGCTCGCCGTCCGCCTGGACTCCCGCAACACCCAGTCCACGCTCCGAACCGCACTGCGTGGCGCCACCGAGTTCCTCGATAATCGCTCATGCTGACAAACCCCTGGCTGGCCGGCCCGTCGCCGGAGCGCGGCCTGGACCGCGACCGTCTCGAAGAGCGCATCCTGAACCTGCTCTCGAGCCAGAACATGTGCGTCGTCGCGACCACTGGCCCACAAGGTCCGCTGGCCACCCCGGTGCGCTACTACCACCTCGACTTCGCCGTGATGTTCACCGCCATGGCCTCGTCGCCCAAGATGCGCAACATAGCCGTCGACCCGCGCGTCTCCATCGGCGTCTTCGCCCCCTTAGTCGGCCAGGCCAGCAGCCGCGGCGCCCAACTCTTCGGCCGCGCGCGGGTCCTCATGCCGGAGGACGACGAGCATGCGAGCTACTGGCCGGCCTTCCGCTGGCAATCAGACCACGTCGAACGCGGCCGCCCCCTCGACACCCCGCCCGCCGGCCCACTGATCGTCGTGGAAGCCGACCGCATCGTCTACACCGAGCACTGGCTCCGCCGCGACGGCTACGCGCCTCGCCAGTTCTGGTCCAGATAACAGGCCCACTGCTCCGCGCCCGCACCAAACCCTGCCGACGCTCTCGCTCAGCACTCCGAACACTTGTCATTCCGAACGTGGGGACTGAGCTGGGCTTGTCGCGTAGCGGGAATCGAGGTCTGCTGAGGTCTCTGGAGATGTGGAAGGCGAGAGCGGCATACTGGCCGCCGTGACCAGCACTCCCAGCGCCGGCTCGGCCGCGTTCTCGACAATCAGGATCCGTACCAGTGCGGTCGTGTTCTGCGGCAGCGAGGTAGCGCTCATCCGGCGTGACAGAGAGGGATCGACGCTGTACACCACGATCGGTGGCAACGTTGAGGGCGCGGAGCCGCTGCCGGAGGCGTTGCGCAGGGAGCTGGCTGAGGAATTGAACCTCGACCTCGACCAAGCCGACGGCGGCGAACTGCTGTGGGTCCTCGACCAGCGTGTCTCGAGGCCCGGTCCGACGCCTCCGCCGCGCAAACTGCACTTGATCTACCGCTTCCACGTCAGCCCGGCCGTCCGCGAGACGCTCGCCGCCGAGGAGTTCGATGCGCAGGCCGACGGCTCCTACGAGCTCGGCACGATCGAGTGGATCGACTACCGCGAAACCGCCGCCCTGCCGCTGTTTCCTCCGATCGGCCCGGCGCTCGCTGCCTTGGACTCCCCACACGCCCAGGTTCTCGACGCCGCGTTGGCCGCCGTCACGGACGAGAACTACTCCTGGATCTAGACGGGGCGGGCGGGCCATGCTTCGGGGTGGTTTCACCCCCGGTCTGCGCGTAAAGGCAGGCCTGCTGTGTAGCTCGAGGGTGTTGAGTCCGTGAGCACGCGAATAGGCCCTGTTGCCCTTGCTGTACGCTCCCGCCGTCGCTCAACGCGGTATCCGCGGCGGCGTGTCGTGTAACTGTCTGGCGCACCAGTACGGCAACGCCGCGGATCGCCCGATGCGCAGGCCGCAGTGACCTCCAGACCCAGCGCTGCTGCCAACTGCTGCGCGCGCACCCAGCAACACCCTGTGTCCGGACGTCGGAGGCGCCATTCACGGCGAGCACCGCAGCGAGCGTGGCCCGCGAGATCTCGATGTGCTCAAGCACCAACTCCACCTCAGCGAGCTGCGCAGCGACCCGCGCAGCCTCCGCCCGCAGAACCTCGGCCCTCGCACGCACGGAAACCTCATGCGCATCGAGCAATCCGTCGACTGAGACCACGACTGCTGCGCGCTGTGGCGAGTCGCACCATCACCTCGACGCTGCCACCTACCACGCCGTCTCACACGCCCAAAGCCTGGCTATTTTCCCAGCTCAGTCCCCATGTTCGGAATGACGACACGCTTTCAGCCCAGCTGCGTGCGCAGCTTGGCGATGATGCGCTCGGCGCCGCGGCCGCCTTCGGCTCTGGCCAGCAGCCGGCTGCCGGGAAGGCGCAGCGTGCCGCATCCGGCGAACCTCGTGCCCCCTTCTTCCGGCGATGCCGCCATCCCGCCGATCACCAGTCGGCTCTGCATCAGACACCAGCCGGGCTTGAGGATCACGTCGAACGCGCCGCGGTTGCCGAGCAGCCCCACGGCCTTGGCTTTCATGCGGATCTCGCCCGCATCGCCCACCGGCGCGCGCTCGGCGATGCGGAACGAGCGGAAGTCCGTGATCAGCGCGGGCATGCTCGTCTCCATGTCCTCGATGAACGCCCACACCCGGTCGAACGGGATGTCCAGGTGGGCCTCAGCGTAGGAGACGCCAGGGAGCGACGCGGCCAGCACCCGCATCCGCCGCACCTGGTCGAGTTCGACATCAGGCCAGTCGGAGGTCATGACGTCCACGCCTTTCGGAAGCTGTTTTTGGCCCGGCTCAAGCGGGATTTGGCCGTGCCCGTGGAGATCGAGAGCAGCTCGGCCGCGCTCTTCTCATCCACGCCCTCGATCTCGCGCAGCACGAGAATTGCGCGATGCTCAGGCGTGAGGCGATCGAGCACGTCCCGGATGTCCGCAGCCAGCTCGAGACTGCCGGGCGCCGGTAGATCCTCGAGCTCCGCCGCGACCGCCGGGTGCGCGCGGCGAGCCACACGCACCGCCTCGCGGACGGCAGTCGTGCGCACCCACCCGTAGAGCGCCTGCGGGTCGCGGACGTTGCGCAGCCCGCGGAACACCGCGATCAGCGCCTCCTGCGCGGCATCCGCGCCATCCTGCAACGCGATGGGCGCGCACAGCCGCGTGACGTACGGCGTGAGCAGATCCAGCAACTCGTTCATCGCCACCGCGTCGCCGCGCTGCGCCCGGCGCAACAGATCCGCGGCGAGAGTGAATCGGTCGAGCGGGATCGTGGCAGCCTCCGAACTCACGCGGCCAAGACTAGGGCGTGCCGTGTGCACGGCGCTTAGGGGGAGGCCCGTCGCAGCCATGGTCACGGCCGGGATCCCGAGCACGCCGACCGCAGTGCGAAGAAGGCACGCGCATGCTCGGCCACAGCCTCCGGACGTTCCTCGGGCAGCAGGTGGCCGGCATCCTCCACGATCGCCACGTGCAGGTCGTCGGCGTGTCCTTCCCCGTCGGCGAGGACGCTCGGCGGGAAGACCACATCGTCGCGGCCGCCGATGATCAACGTCGGGACAGCTAGGTGCGCCGTGCGGAAGCGCCCGCGTGGGTGCCCGAAGATCTCGCGGATGACGTATTGAAAGTGGAGCTGCTCGCCGGCCCTGGCGTGTGCCGGATCGCGGAAGACGTCCGCGTACACATCGAGTGTGGCGCGATCGAGCACACTGCCGTCGCGCGACCAGTGGCGCAACAGGAACCTGATGAACCACCGGCCTCGGCGCAGCAGCAATCGGCCGAACGGCGGGTACTCGAAGAGCGCCGTATGCCACATCCGCCACGCGTTCGGCAGCATCTTGCGATGGTTCGGCCACAGGTGGGTCATGTTCACCGCGACGAACCGCTGCACGCGCTCGGGCCTGCGCACGCTCAGGATGAATCCGATCCACCCACCCCACCCGTGGCCGATCAGATGAACCCGCTTCAGCCCGAGCGCGTCCAGCAGGGCGACCAGGTCGTCGGCGATCGCAATGCCCGTGTAGCCTCCGCGCGGGGCATCCGACCACCCGAAGCCGCGCAGATCGACGGCCAGGATCCGATGGTCGGCCGAAAGCAGTGGAATGACGTGCCGCCACGCGTACCAGTGCTGCGGGAAATCGTGGAGCAGGAGGACGGTCTCGCCCTCGTCTGCCCCCGCTTCGGCCACGTGCAGGCGCACTCCGCGCGTGGGCAGGTCGACGAAGCGGTGGGTGACGCCGGGGACTTCGGGCAGGTGCACGACGGATTCCTTCACCAGGTGATTTCGTTTGTCCGCTTGGAGAAGAGGACCGACTCGGCCCGAAGGTTCCCTCGTCCACTCACGCAGATGCGTCGAGAATCGGCTCTCGGCGCGTCCGACACCCGTGGCAGGGGTCTTTAATTCCGTATGCTGCCATCAGCATGCTGGGTAGGCTGCATATAATGGCGAGGTTTCCGGGGGGAATTCCACGGACCCGTGTTCCGATGCAGGAGGCGCTCATGCTCGACGAACTCGACCGGGCGTTGGTTCACGCGCTGCGCATCGACGGCCGGGCCCCGTTCAACCGGATCGCGGCCGCGCTGGAGGTCTCGCCGCAGACCGTGGCCCGGCGCTACCAGCGGCTGCGCGCGGAGACCGCGTTGCGGGTGGTCTGCGTGGTGGACGCGCACCAGGCCGGTCAGGCGCAGTGGCTGCTGCGGCTGACGGCCAGCCCGCACAGCGCGCAGGACCTCGCCCGCGCGCTGGTTCGCCGGCCGGACACCTCCTGGGTCAAGCTCACCTCGGGCGGCACCGAGATCACCGCGATCATCAACACCTCGACCAACCCCGGCGAGCACTCGCTGCTGCTGCGCGACATCCCGCGCACGGCCTCGATCACCGCGGTCTCGGCGCATTACCTGCTGCACACCTACCTGGGCGGCCCGCGTTATTGGCGCGGCTCCTACCGGGTGCTGACGGAAAACCAGGAGCGCCTGCTCAAGCAGGACGGGGAGCTGGAGCCGGCGCCGCCGCAGAGCCCTGGCACGTCGCTGACCGCGGCCGACCACGAGTTGCTGGCCGCGCTTCAGCGCGACGGCCGGGCCACCCATGCCGAGCTCGCCACCCTCACCGGCCTGTCCGCGGTGACCGTGGCCCGGCGGCTCGAGGACCTGCAGGCGCGCGGCGTCGTCTTCTTCGACGTGGAGATCGACCCGGCGCTGCTCGGCGCGCCGACCCAGGCGCTGCTGTGGATGTCGGTGGCCCCCGCGCATCTGCACAGCGTGGCCACCACCCTGGCCGCGCACGAGGAGCTGGCCTTCGTGGCCGCCACGACCGGCCCGCGCAACCTGGTGGCCAACGCGCTGTGCGCGGGCCCGGCGGACCTGCACCACTACCTCGCGCACCGGCTCGGCGCGCTCCCGGCGATCCACACCATGGAGACCGCGCCGGTGCTCCAGACGCTGAAGTCGGCCGGCCCCGCCGACGTTGCGCGGTTCCGGGGATTACGAACACTGATGTAGCAGCGGTCGCAGAAACAATTCCCGGACGGGCTCGGGAAACGTCCGCGCGGTAATTCGCGAAAAGAAACGGGGCGGATAGCGCCGACTCATCCACGCGGCCGCCAGCCCTTCAAGCGGGGCGCGGCTGACTTCGCGCACCCAGGCCTGCCGCTGTGGCATTTTCTGTCACCGCGAGCACCTCACATGGATGTTTTCGACCTCAGTGCGGGGATCGGATGGAGATCCGGCAGCCGCGCAGCCACGCTCGGTCCACGGGACGCCTCGGTCCGTGCAGGACCGGCGGGAGGACGCACGGTGGAAAGGGACTGCCATGACTGCGACCACACGCGCGCAAGCGGAGGTCGGCACGACATACCGGTGGCGGTGGCTCGGGTTGGCCGCGCTGCTGACCGGCGAGGCGATGAATCTGCTGGACTCCACGATCGTGCAGGTCGCCGCGCCGGTGATGCACGCCCGGCTCGGCGGCTCAGCCGCGGACGTGCAGTGGTTCTCCAGCGCCTACACGCTGCCCTTCGCGCTGCTGCTGGTCACCGGCGGCCGGCTCGGCGACATCGCCGGACGCCGGCGGATCTTCCGGATCGGCGTCGTCGTGTTCATGCTCGCGTCGCTCGGCTGCGCCCTCGCGCCCACCGCGGGCGTGCTCATCTGCCTGCGGGTGGTCCAGGGCTGCGGCGCGGCGCTGATCATCCCGCAGACCATCGGGCTGATCAAGACGATGTTCCAGGGCCCTGAGATGTCGAAGGCGCTCGGCTCGATCGGCCCGGTGATGGGCCTCGCGGCGGTCAGCGGCCCGATCCTCGGCGCCGTACTCACTCACGCGAACCTGTTCGGCACCTCCTGGCGCGCCGTGTTCCTGGTCAACGTGCCGCTCAGCCTCGGGGTGCTGGCCGCTGCGCAGAAGCTGATGGAGGATCGGGCCCCGCGCCGCCCCGGGATCGATCCGGTCGGCACCGTGCTGGTCATGGCCGGTGTGGGCCTGATCGTCTACCCGCTGATCAACGTCGGCAGCGGCCGGCTGTCCGCGGGGGAGTGGGCCGCCATGGCCGGCGGCGCGGTCATCCTGGCCGTCTTCGCCCTGCAGCAGCGCCACGCCGCCGCGGCCGGCCGGCTCCCGCTCGTCGAGGTCAGCCTGCTGCGAGACCGCACCTTCCCGGCCGCCCTGGTCACCTCCACCCTGTTCTTCGGCACCATCACCGGGCTGACCCTGGTGATCGTGCTCGAACTGCAGATGGGCGCGGACGAGAGCGTGCTGACCGCCGGCCTCACCCTGGTGCCCTGGTCCGTCGGGTCCGGCGTCGCGTCCTGGATCGCCGGCGCACGCCTGGTCGGCCGGTACGGGCATAAGCTCACCGGCATCGGACTGGCCGTCATGCTCGTCGGCCTCGCCGCCACGCTCGCCGTCTACCACCAGGCCGATCCGAGCGGCTCGTACCCCAAGGCGCTTCCGGTCGCGCTCGCCGTCGTCGGCGTCGGCGGGGGCCTGTTCAGCCCGACGTTCTTCACCACCGCGCTGCACCAGGTCCGCCCGCAGGAGATCGGCTCCGCGGCCGGTCTGCTCAACGCCGTCCAGCAACTCGGCGCGACGCTCGGCGTGGCGGTGCTCGGCAGTGTCTACTTCCTCTCGGCTCGCAGCGGCCGGCCGGAAACCGCGCTGCACGCCATTCAGGTCGTCTTCCTGGGCGCCCTCGCCGTCATCGCGCTCACCGTCCCCGTCAGCGCCCTGATGGTGCGGCGGTCGCGGTAAACGCCGAAAGCTCAACCGTTTGACTGTTGGTCAACCGGTTGAGCTTTCGGCGGTGGATCCAGGGTCAGCCGGCTGCCTGGAACGCCTTCGTCAGTGCGGCTTCCACGTCCTGGGTCGTCGCCCCGCCCGAGTCCCCGGCGCTCGGGTAGCTCAGTACGGTGATCTTCGGGTACGTCGAGGAACGCGCGTTCGCCGCCTGAGCGGGCAGCTGTCCGGCGGCGAGGATGACGTCGCAGCCGCGACCGGCCAGAGTGTTGAAATACGTCTCCGCGTTGGTCAGCGTCTGGTCGCCCTGGACGGCGAGGTAGCTGGTCTGTTCCGTGGTCTTCGCCGAGGCTTGCTGCATTCCGGACCAGACCACTGAAGCGGCGGGCCCGGTGATGCCGCTGCTGTCGGTGAGTAGGCAGGCGCTGTAGTCGGCGTACTGCCGCGAGCGCGAAGCCGGGTGGTACGGGGCCGGGGAGGATTGGGTCTCCAGGACCGCGAGTGTGACCACGCCGGCTACGACCACGACGCCGATCGCCGCCGAGGGCCGCGGGTGCCGACGCATCAATGTTCGAAGGCGCTCGACTCCGGACAACAGGGTACTGACAGCGCGGACGAGCGTCCGGCGGTCGGCTTCCTCCACCCGCGCTTTCGGCAGATTGTTGCGGTTGCGAGTTCCACTGCGTGCCATGGTGCGGGAGCGTACATCAGGTCGAGTCCCGTAGTCACCGGCGGTCACGACCGGGCGAAGCGCGGTCGCGCGGACGTTCGATGTGATGCATCTCATAGTTTACTCAACGAGCTGCAATCAGGCTCTTGTGTCTCGAAACAGGGGTCTGGTATATCTGTCCGCGACGTGGCGGTGACGCCACGTCTCTCGCTGTTCGTGTGCTGAGATGGGTGAGCTGCTGTGGGTGGGAAGCGTCGCTTCTTCGGGGTCCGGCGTCGGCGCTGGGGTGCGGTGGGCGTGACCGCGGTGGTCGCGGTGTTCGCCCTCATGATCGGCATCGCCACGGACACTCAGCCGCCGGAGAAGCTGGCAGCCGGCGGCGGGGCGTCGCGGGCGGTCTCGTCCGCGTGGCATTCGCTCACCTCGGCGTTCGATGACGCGGTCGGCCTGATCCTGCCGCACGAGGCGGACGGCAAGCCGGTGCATTCGGGCTCGGACAAGGCCGGCGCGGGCAGCGGGCACGCTCCGGGCAAGGGGGTGGGCCAGCTTCCGGAGTACGACCCGTCCCGCGTCGCGACGAAGGTGACGCCCGGCAAGTCGGCGACGATTCAGACCGGTTACGACGCCAAGACCAGCAAGCTGGATCAGAAGCGGACGACCTCGACCACCACCTGGTACGACAATGCCGACGGCTCGCTGACCGAGCACTTGTCGCAGTCGCCGGTCAACTTCAAGGACTCGAGCGGCCAGTGGCACCCGATCGACAGCTCGCTCGCCCTGGCCTCGTCCTCGAACACGTACGAAGCCAAGTCGAACTCGTTCGGGTTGAACCTGGCAGCACGGTCGGGCGCGGGCGCGGGGATCGAGGCGCAGTCGGTTCCGGGTTCGACGCTGCAGGATGTGCCGGGAGCCGGCACGACCCTGAGCGCGTCCACGCCCTCCACGCCCCCCGGGTCCTCGTCGGCGGGTCTGCTGGCGTCCTTGGCCTTGTCCTCCTCGGAGCAGTTCGGCTGGTCGCTGGCGGGGGCGAACGACGTCACGGGCGTCGAGTCGAGCGACGGAATGACCGTGACCTACCCCGGGATCCTGCCGTCGACGAACCTGTCGCTGACCAGCGAGTCCTATGGCGTGAAGGAATCGCTGACGCTGACTTCGGCCTCGGCGGGGAACGTGTGGAGGTTCCCGCTCTCGCTCAAGGGCCTGACGGTCGGGCCGGGCGCTGACGGCGCCTGGCAGCTGACGGATGGTTCGGGCGCCGTGGTGGCGACCCTGGAAGCGCCGTATGCGGACGATTCCGCGGGCACCTCGAAGGACCCGGACCCGGCGGAGACCCATGCGGTCACGTACTCGCTGGCGCCGGCGAGTGACGGCACGCAGGATCTCGTGATGACGCTGGACAAGTCGTGGCTCGACGACCCCGCGCGGGTGTTCCCGGTGACGGTGGATCCGACGACGTCCGTCTCGATCAACGGCCAGGAGGAGACGACGTATGTCGACTCCGGCTACCCGTCGCAGAACTACGCCTCGAGCACACGGATGGTCATCGGCGACGACCCGGGCAACGAGGGCAATATACGTCGCAGCTACCTGAACTTTCCGACGTCGTCGATGTCCGATCAGGGCTATCACTTGTCCGCCGCGCAGTTCGCGGCGTATATGTACGCGGCGTCCGACTCCGCGTCCTCGTACGCGAGCTACACAATCAAGGCTCCCGCCTCGTCTTGGAGCGAGACGGGGCTGACGGCAAGCAACCAGCCCGACGTTTACGGGACGACGGTTGGGTCCGGGTCGTATACGACGGATACGACCGGGTCGGTGACCGAAGACGGGACGACCTACGACGGGTCGTGGACCTACCTGACTCTGAGCACGACGTTGCTCAACCAGTTCCAGTGGAAGTCGAGCGTCTCTTACTACGGGCTCGAGCTCATCGCCACCTCCGAGTCGGATCCCTACTACTCGAAGTGGTTCACCTCCTCGCTGTACTCGGGATACGCGCCGTATCTGTCTCTGACGTACACGACGGACGTGCCGGCTCAGATCACGGCGTGGGCGCCCTCGTCGGGGGAGGCGGTCCAGACCCTCACCCCGACACTCTCGGTTCAGGCGACGGACAGTGACATGTTCCCGGGGGCGGTGCTCGGCTACGAGTTCATCGTGTACTCGGGGACGACCGGTAAGAAGATCGCTGATTCCAAGGGCATGACGACGAGCTCGTATACGGTCCCGGACAAGCTGCTGAAGTGGGGTGAGACGTATCAGTGGGTGGCGCTCGTGTTCGACGGGTATCAGGACGCGCCGGAGACCTGGTACTCGTTCACCACGACCGCGCCACCACCCGTCCTCGGCGGACAGCAGTCCTCGGATACCTCGGGCAAGGGCTTCAACGCGGCGACCGGCGACTACACGTCCGCTGCGACCGACGCGACCGTCGCCACGGCGGGTCCCGCGCTGTCGGTGATGCGCTCCTACAACTCGCTCAACCAGCTCTCCTCCGGGGCCTTCGGCTCCGGGTGGTCCACCGGCATCGACGCCGGGGTGACCCAGATTCTGGACGGCGCGGGCAATCTCACCGAGGCCGTGGTCACGTACCCGGACGGTGAGGAGATCGCGTTCGGCCGGGAGAGCGACGGCACGTATGAGGCTCCCGCGGGCCGGTATGCGACGTTGACCTACTCCTCCTCGACGGGCTACAGCCTGCTGGACCGGCAGAACACGCAGTACCAGTTCGGGCATGTGCTGACGGCTCCGGTGATCTCGACGAAGGATTCCACGAAGCAGACGACGGCCGGCGTGTACGGGATCACGCAGGTCAGCGATGCCCAGGGGAGAGCTCTGACATTTGCGTGGTCGGCCACGACGGGTGGGAACATCTCCAAGGAGACCTCGGCCACCTCGGGCCGGTACCTGACCTTCACCTGGGCCAAGCCGACCGGCGCCGCCTACAGCCACGTCACCTCGGTCGGTGAGTACTCGTCGTCCGCGACACTGGTCGAGTCCTGGGGCTACGGCTACGCGGACGGCAATGACGATCTGACCTCGGTGTGCGGACCGGGCCAGACGAGCGCGTGTACGGGATACCAGTACAGTGCCGGCTCGGTGTATCAGGAGACGATCGTCAACTCCGGTGCCGCGCAGTACTGGCCGTTGGACGAACCGGCCGCCTCGACCGCGGCTTCGACGCAGGTGGCGGCGAACTACGGGTCGGGGGTACTGAAGTACACGAACGTGGGCCTGGGGACGGCGGGGACGAGCTCCGGTCCGGTGGCCTCGGATATCGCCGGGTCGGGGGCGAGCGCGGCCACGTTCAACGGGTCGAGTTCCTACGCCTCCTCGACGGCTTCGATCGTGGACACGGTCGGTGACTTCACCGTCTCGGCCTGGGCCAAGGCCAACAGCACGTCCGCGACACAGGATGTGGTCACCGAAGACGGCGCGCACAACTCCGAGTTCTACCTTCAGTTGATCAGCGACCACTGGTCGTTCTCCCGGATCGCCTCGGACGCGACGGCGGGCTCGAGCGCCACCCGGGCTTCGGATTCCGCGGCCGAGAGTGCGAACACGTGGTACTTCCTGACCGGCACGTATGTGGCCTCGACCGGAACTTTGACGATGTACGTCAACGGTGTGGCGGTGGGGACAGCGACGGATACGACGCCGTTCTACAGCGCGAGCGGTGTGCTGCGCATCGGGCGGGGTCTGTATGCGGGCAGCGCCACGGACTGGTACAACGGCGCGATCTCCGATGTGGCGGTGTGGGGGACTTCGCTCTCGGCGATGCAGATCAGCCAGCTGTATGCGGCCGGTCATGGGGCCTCGCGGCTGCTGAGCAAGATCACCCGGCCGAACCTGTCGACGAACCCGAACGCGACGGACGACGCTGACGTCACCTATGACTCGGTGACCGGCCGGGTCTCGTCGGTCACCGATGGCAATGGCGCGCTGTACACCGTTTCGGCACCCTCGGCCGGCTACTCGGCCCAGGCCTACCGGGCCGATGTCGCCGCGTACGGACCGACGTTCGACTGGACGCTGGGGGACGGTGCGTCGGCGTCGGTGATGACGAACTCGGTCACGGATGAGACGACTTCCGACGGCACCGGGTTGGACGGGACGGCCGAGCAAGCGCTCTACAACCAGCTGACTTTGGGCACGGACGGGTCGGAGTTCAACAGCGCCGCCTCGGGCAGCACCCCGACCTACACGGCCGGCACCTTCAACGGGTCGAGTTCGTTCGTCACTCTGCCCTCGGACTTCCTCAACGAGCTGACGACCGGGTCGGTGGTGCTCTGGTTCAAGACGTCGACGGCCGGGGGAGTGCTTCTCTCGTCCTCGGTGGACGCGCTGAATCCCGCGGGCACGGTCACGACCACGTCCAGCAATTACACCCCGATGCTCTACGTCGGGTCCGACGGGAAGCTGCACGGCAGCTTCTATGCCAAGCCGGGGTATCAGTACACGTCGGCGTCGGTGGTGGACGACAACAAGTGGCACATGGTGGTGCTGACCGGTGGCCAGGCCGCCAAGGCCTCGCACGGTGTCCAGGTGTGCCCGAGCGCGGAGGCGACCGTGCCGGCGGCCCCGACCTCGAGCGCGAGCCCCACTCCGTCGCCGTGTCCGGATCCGTCCGCGAGTTCGGCGAGCGCTTCGCCCTCGAGCAGTGCCACACCGACGAGTGAGGCGATGTTCGTCGACGGGACGGCGGCCGATTCCACCCTTGACCCGAGCCTCGTGGCGGAACCGGGCCAGACCAACGCGTACCTCGGCGCAGGCTACATCGGCGGTAAGTGGACGAACGAGACCTATCAGTCCTCGACCTCCAGCACCGGGACCTCGCAGTTCTTCAAGGGTGACATGGCGGACGTCGCCGTGTACGGCAGTGCGTTGTCGGACTCCGCGGTCTCGCAGTTGTGGAGCGCATACAAGCAGGTCGCGCTCGGCAATGTGTACTACTACAACGCCATCGAGAAGGTGACGGTCACCACACCGCTGGACTCGTACGACCAGGTCGTCACCCATTCGTCGGCGGCGCCGGTTGCCACGTATTACTACGACCCGGCTAACGGGATGCGCGAGGCGGCGTCGCAGGACCCGATGGGAGCGATGACCACCTACGGGTACGACTCCGCCGGCTCGCTGGACACGGTGGTGGATCCGAACGGTGATGAGACGATCACCGGTCACGACGACCGCGGCAACGACGTGTCCGAGACCACGTGCCAGGACCAGGTCGAACAGAAGTGCTCGACGTCTTATAAGTCGTACTACTTCGATCCGGTCAACCATCTCGATCCCCGCAATGACGTGCTGGCCACTTCGGCCACTGCGAACTCGAGCTCGGCGACCGATACCAGGTACCGCACAACATACGCGTATGACAAGTTCGGCAACCCGCTGGCGACCACCGATCCGCTCGGGCACACGACATCGAGCACGTATACGAACGGCACCAGTGCGTTCCCGTCCTGCGATGCCGGAGCGGCGAAGCCCGCGCCCACCGGTATGGAAGCCTCGACCACCACGGCGAGTGGCGCACTCACGCGTTACACGTACTACGCCGACGGCGACGTGTGTGCGGTCACCAACGGGGACGGGAACGTCACGACGTTCACCTATGACGGGCTGGGTCGGATCAGCTCGAAGACGACGGGCCACCAGTTGGTCGGAGCGTGGCCGCTGACCGATGCGGCGGGCAGTACGAGCGCGCTGGACACTTCGGGCCTGGGCAATTCGGGCACGGCGACGAATGCCACGTTCAACGGTTCGTACGCGTCGTTCCCCGGTACTGCCGGGCAGGGCATCGTGGCCGGCAACGCCGTTCTCAACAGCGCGGCG
Source organism: Actinospica robiniae DSM 44927 (assembly GCF_000504285.1). Lineage (NCBI taxonomy): Bacteria > Bacillati > Actinomycetota > Actinomycetes > Catenulisporales > Actinospicaceae > Actinospica > Actinospica robiniae. Next base: position 9,515,793 of record NZ_KI632511.1, read on the forward strand.
AGTTACACGGTCTCCGCGTGGGTGGATCCGTCGAACTCTTCGGGCTATCAGCCGGTGGTCAACGTCTGCGGGACGAACCACTGCGCGGTGTATCTGGAGGAGAACGCGTCGGGGCAGTGGGAGTTCGCGGCCGAGAACTCGGATGCGTCGACGAGCACCGTAGCGGAGGTCAATACGACATCCACGGTGGCGGTCGGTGCGTGGTCGCTGGTGACGGCCGTGTTCGACGCGTCCGCGCGCACCCTGACGCTGTATGTGAACGGCGCGAAGATCGGTTCGGTGGCGTGGACGACGCCGTGGGCTGCCGCAGGTCCGCTCACGATCGGTGCCTCTCGTTACGCCGGCGCGAGCGTGAACACGGGCACGTTCGCCGGCGGGATCGCGAACGTGCAGGCGTATCAGCGGGTGCTCTCGGCGACCGAGGTCGCGACGCTCTACGGGCAGGGTCGGGCCGGTGCCGTCCTGACGGATCCGACGAGCGGGAACTGGCCGCTGGCTGATGCGGCGGGCAGCACGAGCGCAGTGGACACCTCGGGCTCCGGGAACACGGGCACGGCGACGGATGCGACGTTCAACGGCTCGTATGCGTCTTTCCCGGGCACCGACGGGCAGGGCATCGAGACGGCGAACCCGGTGCTGGATACGACCAAGAGCTATTCGATCTCCACGTGGGTGCAGCTGTCCGCGATGCCGTCGAACTACGCAATGGTGGCGGAGGTCAAGGGCGCTGCCGGGACCGGCGCGGCCGCGGCGATCCTGTACACGACGTATAACGGCTCGAACGAGTTCATCTTCCAGACCACCTCGGCGCAGTCGTCGAATCCGACCTGGTATACCGCGCAGCCGAATTCGAGTCCGACGACCGGCTCCTGGTATCACCTGGTTGCCACGCATGATGCTGCGAGCGGGCAGATCGCGTTCTACATCAACGGCGCCCTGGTCGGCACGGACACGGCGAGCCAGTCCTGGACCCCGTCGACGGGAGATTTCTCGATCGGTTCGGACAACGGAGCCTCGCCGTTCCCGGGCGATATCGCCGATGTCCAGACGTATCAGGAGACCCTCTCGTCCTCCGAGGTCGCCGGCCTCTACGCACAAGGCCGTACCAGCGCGTCGGTGTCCACTGCGACCACCGCCGCGTGGCCGATGACGGACGCCGCCGGTAGTTCGAGCGCGCAGGATGCCTCCGGTCGGGGCAACTCCGGCACGGCGACGGATGTGACGTTCAACGGCTCGTATGCGTCTTTCCCGGGCACCGACGGGCAGGGGATCGAGACGGCGAACCCGGTGCTGGATACGACCAAGAGCTATTCGATCTCGACGTGGGCGCAGCTCTCGTCCTTGCCATCGAATTACGCCATGATCGCCGAGGTCAAGGGCGATGCCGCATCCGCCGGGTCCGCGCAGCTCCTGTACACGACGTATGACGGCGCGGACCGGTTCCTCTTCCAGACCACCTCGGCGCAGTCCTCGAGCCCGACCTACTACCCGGTCTCGACCCAGTTCTCGACCCCGGCGGTGGGCGCCTGGTACCACCTGGTCGCCACCTACGACAGCTCGTCCGGGAAACTGTCCCTCTATATCAACGGCGTCCTGGACGGAACGGCCACGGCCGCCCAGTCCTGGACCCCGTCCACGGGTGACCTCGTCCTCGGTTCTGACAACGGCTCCCTGCCCTTCCCCGGCAACATCGCCAACGTGCAGACCTTCCAGTCGGCACTGTCCTCCACCGAGGTCTCCGCGCTCTACGCACAGGGCCGCTCCGACGCGTCGCTGCCCGCCGCCAGCGGAATGAACGAGACCACGTCCTACCTCTACACCACCCGTGGTGAGCTGGCGCAGGTCACCAACCCCGCGGTCACCGACGCGGTGACCGGCGCGACGCACACCTCAGTGACCAGCTACACCTACGACGACGACGGCGATGTCCTCTCGACGACGGTCGCGGACTGGGGCGGCGGAGACGAGTCGCGCGAGACGACGGACGTCTACAACAACTACGACCAGGTGACATCGCAGACCGCGCCGGCGGGGAACGCGTCGTACACCTACGATGCGAGCGGCAACCAGCTCGCGCAGTTCCCCGCCGATCAGGACGGCGAAAACCACACTGGCACGTACACCTACGACGCGTACGGCAACGTGCAGACCTCGACCGACGCCCTCCACAGGCAGACCCAGACGCTTTATGACGGCGCGGGCCGTAAACGCCTGGTCGAGTTGGCCGACACGGACGAGCACGGCCAGGCCAGCAGCGGCAACGACCTGATCCAGGAGACGTGGTCGTACGACCCGGCCGGACGTATCTCCGAAACGGTGCAGGACCCGGGCGGGGTGGATCGCACCACGACGTACAAGTACTACGACAACGGCCTGGGTTACCAGGTCACTGAGTCGGATGGCTCCGGGCACTCCTCTGTCGATGCGACCTCGTCGTATGACGGCGCGGGAGAACTGACCAAACAGATCAGCCAGAACGGCACCCTGGAGACTGATTACGCCTACGATCCCGCCGGCGAGAAGACCGTCACGACGGTTGATCCTGCAGGCGTGGACCGAGTGACCACCAGTACCTACGGGCTGGGCGGCCAGCCGCTCGAGACCACGGTCGTCGGGTACGCGCAGGGTTCTTCCGGTGCGCGGGTGACGGTCTCGGATGCCACCGCGACGTTCAATGCGCTCGGCGAGGAGCTGACCTCGTCCTCGATCGACGGTTCGCTCACGCGTACGACGTCGTACGAGCGTGATTGGCGCGGTCTGGCCACTGCGGTGACCGACCCCGCCGGCAACGTCACCTACGACGTCTACGACGCGGCTGGCCAGCAGGTCGAGACGATCAGCCCGACCGTGTCGAGCACGACGGTCGATGCCACGAGCGGCGCGGTGAGCCAGGCGAACGCCCAGGCGGTGGCGAGCGTCGGATACGACACCTTCGGCGAGAGCGTCGAGGCGGTGGACGCCGACGGGAACGAGACACGCGCCGGCTACGACGCGGACGGCCTCAAGATCTACACGCAGGATCCCACTTACAACCGGCCCGACCCGGGATCCGGGCCGGCCAGTGTCACCCCCGTGACGGTCAACCAGTACGACGCGGGCGGCGAGCTGATCCACTCCTGGGACCCGGCGGCGACGGGTTCCGAGACGGTCAGCCCCGGCACCCTGCCGCTCGACACCACGGGCTACACCGCGGGCGCGGAGACCTCGGCCTCCTACAACAACCTCGGGTTGACGGTCGGTGAGACCCAGACCGACCTGTCGGGTGCGATCTCCACGCCCCTGACGTCGTCGGCGACCTATGACGCGGTCGGCGATCAGCTGAACACGACCGACCCGGACGGCGTGCAGACGATCACCGACTACGACTACCTAGCCCGGGTCACGTATCAGACCACATACGAAAGGTCTGGCGGATCGGACGATAAGACCGGTGAGTACGACACGGTCGCCTTCGGGTACGGCACGACGCCGTATTCTGCGTCGAACCCGGCGGGGTATGCGACCGTGCAGACGGAGCAGACCGCTTCGAGCCTCGCCGCGTCACAGTCCTCGTCGGCGACGGTGTTGGGGACCGCGTACCGCACGTACGACAGCGCCGGGGAGGTCGCCTCTCAGATCAGCCCGGTGGACACGGCGAGCTCGAACGACGTCGCCGTGGAGTCGTACACGTATGACGGGGCCGGGCGTGTCGTGGACACGGTGGAGCCCAACGGCTCCTCGACCGCGGCGACCTACGACGAAGCCGGTATGCAGACGGCCTCCACGAGCTACGACGGGTCCAGCGCGGTGATCGCCGCCAACTCGGCGACCTACGACGTGGACGGCAGAACAGCCACCAGCACCACCCTCGAGCAGACGGCGGCTCAGTCCTCGTCCGGGACCGCGACGTACGCGACGTCGTGCTTCTCCTACGACGCGACCGGCATGCTGCGCAGCGAGGTCCAGCCGGTCACGGCCGCGTCGGATCCCGCGAACGGCTGTAGCGGCTATGTGACGTCCGGGTCGAGCGCGAACGCGATCCAGGTGTCCTACGGATATGACGCGAGCGGGCATCAGACCGCGTACACCGATGGTGACGGGAACACCACCTACGCCACGTACAACAGCCTCGGTCTGCCGGAGGCGAGCATCGTCCCGGCGGTCTCGACCAGTGCCTACTCCTACACCGGCCTGGCCGATCGGGAGACGGTTTCCACCTACGACGCCGATGGTGCGGTCACTGCGGACCAGGAGCCGGGCGGTGTCACCGTCACCTCCGGCTACGACGCCTTCGGCCGCGCGTCGCAGGAGAACGGGTCCGTAGGCAGCGGCTCCGACTCCGGGACCACGGCACCGACCGCGCAGCGGAGCTTCACCTACGGCAACGACGGAGAGATCCTCTCCGCCTCTACCAGCGCCACTGCCAACAGCGCAGCGACCAGCGAGTCGTTCACCTACAACGACCGAGGCGAACTGCTCACCGCCTCGCAAGACGCATCCGACTCCTCCTCGTTCACGTACAACGGCGCCGGCCAGATGGCCAGTCGGACCGACGCGTCGGGCACCTCGACGTACACGTACACCAATGGGCTGCTGGCTGCGGACACCGATGCCGCCTCCGGCACGACGGCGCAGTACACCTACTCCCCGACGACCGGGCAGGCCGCGTCCGTCAGCTACGGCGGCGCCGGCGGTGAGACCCGCAGCTTCCTGTATGACGCATCGGGCCGCGTCACCTCCGACTCGCTCAAGGTCACCGCGACCGGCACGGACATCGGCCTGCTGACGTACGCGTACAACGCCGCGGGCGAGCTGACCTCGAAGCAGGATGCGACCGGCACCGCGAACGCCTACACCTACGACGAGGCCGGAAGGCTCACGTCCTGGACCAAGGGCAGCAGCACGCCGGCCTACTCCGGCAGCGGGACCTGCACGAATGGCAGCGCCCTGACGTGCTACGCGTACGACGCCGATTCGAACCGCACCGAGGTCGGCTCGAACGTCTACGCCTACGATGCGCGCGACCAGCTCACCAGCGACGGGACGAACACCTACACGTACACCGCGAACGGTGACGTCTCGCAGATCTCGAAGTCGACCGCCAACGGGCCGGTCGTCACCGCGTACACCGATGACGCGTACGGCCAGCAGCAGAGCGCCGGCACGGCCACCTACACCTACGACGCGGCAGGCCGCGTGGTCTCGGAGACCGCGGGCACCACGACGAGCACGATGCAGTACTCGGGCGCCGGGAACGACGTCGCAGAGGTCGACGGGCAGATCTACTCGCGTGATCCGTCCGGCGGGCTCGTCGGGGAGAACACGGCCGGGAGCACGTCCACAGGCAGCCTGCTGTGGAGCGACCAGCACACCGACGTCGTCGCGTCGTTCGCTCCGAGCGGCACGACCCTGACCGGAACCCAGGAATACGACCCGCTCGGCAACGTCCTGGCCTCCACCGGGACGATGCAGAGCATCGAACTCGGCTACCAGGGCGAGTTCACGGACAAGTCCACGGGCGAGGTCAACATGGCCTCGCGCTGGTACAACCCGGCCACCGGCACGTTCCTGAACAAGGACAGCGCCGCCAACTCCGCGACCCCCGACACCGCCAACGCCAACCCCTTCGCCTACGGCGACGGCGACCCGGTGACCGCGACCGACCCCACCGGACACTACGCGTCCTACTGCGTCACCGCGGTCTGCAACCAGGAGACGGGGGGCAACCCGGACACCGAACCTCCCACGCCCGACCAGACCTACGTCCAGACCCCCAGCCAGTGCGCCACCCAGCTGTGCAACCAGCAGGTCACCCAGCAGATCGAATACGTGCAGCAGACCCAGGACAACATCATCGACGAGGCCGACTCCGACCTCGAACGAGACTGCATGCACGGCACCAAGGCCGCCCAATGCCTTCAGCGAAACGAACAAGCCACGTATTCGAGAGCAATGGGCGCCACGATCCAAGCCACCGGCGGCCAATACGTCGAAAACGGGGCACTGGTCACCGACAAGACGTACATCGACAACATGGTCGCCGCCCAACAGGCCGCGGCAGCACAACAGAAGGCGAAACAGCAGGCACAACACCGATCCTGGTGGAAATCGGCCATCAGCATCGCCACACAGGTGGTCACGACGGTCGCGACCGTCGCAGCCTCCCTCGCATGCGCGGCATGCGCTCCGTTGGTCGGCGCACTGGCCTCCATGGTCGACTACTCCGTCGACGCGGCCCTGAACGGAAACTTCTCCGTAGGCGGACTGCTCGCCAGCGGCGCAGTCGGCGCGCTATCCGCGTTCGTCGGCGGAGCCACCGAAGGCCTCGCCAGCAGCCTCACCACCAAGCTCGGCGAAGGAATCCTGGCCAGCGCCGTCAAGGGCGCGGTCGTCGGTGCGGCAGTAGGCGCGGTATCAGGCTTCGGCAACTACTCCATAGGCTGCGGCCAGTCCTGTTCGCTGACCGGCGCTCTCCTCAGCGCGGGCACAGGCGCCGTGATCGGCGGCGTGACCGGAGGCATCGCCGGCGGCGCGATGTCCGCGATAGGCAAGGCAGCCAGCTCCCTCCGCTCGTCCGGCGACAGTGCCGCCGGCGACGCCACGGGCGCGACCGACACGGCGGCGTCCAACGCCGGCGAGGCCACGGGCAGTACGTCCGAGCCGAACGTCGAAGCGGGCGGCGGCGCGACGACAGACGCGCCGAGCGGCGCGACAACGGATGCGTCGGAATCGACCGGCAACACGTCGTCCGCCAAGGGCGAAGGCGACCCTGAGGACGATGCGACAGGCTGTCCGACCAAGCCCAACTCGTTCACGGGCGCGACCCCGGTGCTGATGGCCGACGGCACGACCGAGCCGATCAGCCAGGTGAAGGTCGGCGACCAGATCGAGAACTCGGTCCCCGGCCAGGCCGGCGTCCAGACGAACACGGTGACCGCGGTCGAGGTCGTGCAAACCGACCACGACTTCGTCGACGTGACCGTCAAGCCCGTCGCCAGCAGCGCCGCAGCCTCGCAAGGCGCTGGTCAGCGTGCGTCGACCACCGCGAAGGTGACCAAGGCCGCCGCAAAGCGTGCGACGATCGGCGTGGCCGCAGGACTGGCCGCGCTCGGCCTCGCCACCGGTGCGGTCCGCGCTGCGAACCCGCAGACCTCCTCGGCCGCCGCGGCCACCGCGTCGTCGACGGCGGCGCAGGTCGTGTCGTCCGCGGCGCAAGGCAAGGCGGCCGGATCCACCTCGGCCGGCAGCCCGGATCGCGCAGCGACCAGCGGCGGAACGATCACGACGACGTTCCTGCACCCCTTCTACGACGAGACTCAAAGCTCGTTCGTCGAAGCCCAGCACCTGCACGTAGGCGACACCCTGCAGACGACCGACGGCACGGCCGTCATCACTGCGCTCCACCTTTACCACGCCGACACGACCACGTACGACCTGACCATCGGCAGCCTGCACACGTTCTACGTAGTCGCAGGAAATACCCCGATTCTGGTTCACAACTGTACCGCCGGGGTGGATGCAAATGGTAATCCGTGCAAGTGCGCCAATGGGCCAAATCAGTACACTGCCGCATTTCAGATGGAACTCGACCCGGCTGATTATGGTAAATCGCGTAGCGTGCACTTCAATCGCGCTAATACTGCGCTGGATGCGGCGTTGAAGTCGGATCCAGCATTTGCCAAGCAAATGGAGAACCTGATACCTGGCGTATCAAAACGCGTGTCGTCTACTGGCGGCCGGAAAAATCCTGTTGACTGGACCTGGCAACATGAACCATCTGTGAATGCGCAGGGTAGACTCGGAGTGATGTCGTTGGTCCCCAGATTCCAGCACGATCCGGGATCGGTATGGCAAAGTATCATCCATCCAGGAGGCGCAGGTGGATACGCCGAGTGGGCCATCCCCAACGGCGCTCCCCCGAACTAGGGTGTATGAAATGACGTTCACAATTATGCATCGTGACGGTGGGATGGATGATGGAGATGAGTCGGCAATTCCCTTTCTGATTGCAGAGTTGGATGGCGAGTTTGATAGTGAACACCCCGATGTATCTGTTACCGAAGATGAAAGTGGCTGGTGCCTGTCATATTTCCAGAATGAGCTGGCTGTCTTTGAGAATATCAACGGTGGCGACGATGGTCCTAGGCACATGGCCGATGTGCCGCGCGAATATGCACTGAATCTGATGTTCCTCGTCGCACGCGGTGATATTTCTGCCGTGGATCAGTTGGCCTGGCGGCAAGGATATGGCAGTCGATAATTGAAGAATGGCCCCGCGTTGAGGTGGGCGTGGCCGAGGGCACCGGAGATGACGTGGAGTTCGGTGCCCTCCTCGCGTAGGAGGGTCGCTGTGGTGTATCTGAGGTTGTGGATGCGGAAGTGGGGGAGCTCAGCGATGGTGCGGAAGCGGTCGAAGATGGAGGGCGGGCTGTCGGGGTCGAGTGGCTTGCCGTAGCGGGCGGTGAAGACAAGGCCGGTTTCGTGCCAGCGTGGGCCGGCGAGGGTCTCTTTTCCCGGTTCTGTCGGCGCCGGTGGTGTTCGAGGATGGCGATGGCCGGTTCGGTCAGGGTGATGGTGCGCTTCGAGGTGGGGTTCTGGGCGGGGTGAAGATGTTGCCTGCACCGACGAGGCGTTGCAGGGTTTGGTGGATGGTGAGGGTGCCGGCGTCGAGGTCGATGTCTTGCCAGCGCAGGCTGAGCAGTTCGCATCGGCGCATGCCGGGCGGCAGGGAGGTGGACAAGGGCGTAGAGGCGGTGATCGCTGGCGGCATCCAGGAGGGCATTGGCTTGGTCGAGGCTGAGTGCTCTGGGTCTGTGTGCCCATCGTGGCCGGTGGGGACCTTGACGAGGGCGGCGACGTTGCGGTGCAGGCACTCCTCCCGCACGGCGTGGTTGAGTGCTGCGACGAGGACCTGGTAGATGCGGTGGACGGTGGTGGGCGCGAGGTACTGTCCGAAGCAGGTGCCGATGGCGCAGCATTGGGACTGTTTGCGGCGGCGCTCTTTGCTCTGGGCGCAGCATTGGCAGGTGGTCTGCAGTCTGGTGACGAAGCGGCGTACGTCGGCGATGCTGAGTTGCCGAGGTCGATGCGGCGATCTGTCCGCTACCACGCAGCGGGCCGGGCGCAGACGTCCGGACTCAGCTCCGGGGCCTTGGTGACGACGCCCTAGGTAAACAAAAGAGCGCCCTAGGTGACCTAGGGCGCTGACCTGCGGTAACGCTGGTGGACGATACTGGGATTGAACCAGTGACCTCTTCCGTGTCAGGGAAGCGCTCTCCCGCTGAGCTAATCGTCCTCGAGACTCCCCCGATGAACGGGGAAAGAGGTGGAGACGGGATTTGAACCCGTGTACACGGCTTTGCAGGCCGTTGCCTCGCCTCTCGGCCACTCCACCGCGCTATGGTGGCGGTACACCCAGGGGCAAGCCCCCACGCGAGCGGACGACGGGATTCGAACCCGCGACCCTCACCTTGGCAAGGTGATGCTCTACCACTGAGCCACGTCCGCATGTCTCCGGTCCGTTCCCCCGTTCGGGGCGCCGTCCGGCGATGAAGAAACTGTATCGGATTCCGTCTCAGGATCAAATTCGTTTGGGCGGCGCAGCGGGAGGTCCTTCGATCGGGTGAGGCGGGGGTGATTGCGGAGGCGGGCGGCGGCGGGCGCCGGGACGATGGGGGCATGCGCTTTCGCCACCGAGAGTCGTCTCCGGGCCGCGTCGTACTCGGCCACGCCCCACCCGCTCCTGCTGCCCGCGCTGTCGCGGCCGGGCCGGGCGGTCCGGGCGGCATGCGGCGGGTACGGCGCTCGCCGCTGTGGCGGGCGGCGGCGGGGACTCTGGGGGCGGCGTTGGTGGGGGTCTCACTCGCGGGGGCCGGGCCGGCCCGGGCGGTGGTCGGGGGCACGTCGGCGGCTCAGGGGGAGTTCCCGTTCATGGTCTCGCTGCGGGAGAACGGCTACCCGTACTGCGGTGGCACGCTCGTGGCCTCGCAGTGGGTGCTCACCGCCGCGCACTGCCTGACCGGGCGTCCGGTCGGCATCCTCAGCGCCGTGCTGGACCAGGCCGCCCGCTACGGCTCCGGGCAGACGCTGGGGATCAGCAAGGCCGTGATCGACCCGCGTTACGACTCGACCACGGAGGACTACGACGCCGCCCTGGTCCGGCTCGCCACGCCCGTCACCGGGATCACCCCGGTGGGCATCGACCCCGCCGGCTCCGGGGACACGGCCTTCGCGCAGGCGGGGGCCTCGGCCACAGTCATCGGGTACGGCTCGGTCGATCCGGAGGCGATCAACGGCGACGGGTCCGTCGACTACCCGAGCAGCCTCCAGTACGCCCCGGTGGTCATCGCCACCGATACGACCTGCACCGCCGTCTTCAACGGCACGCAGGAGCCCGTCGCCCGCTCGGACGTCATGCTCTGCGCCGGCGGGGACGGGCACCACGACGCCTGCGTGGGCGACAGCGGCGGCCCGCTGCTGGTCCAGGGCGGCCCGGCGGGCTGGACCCAGATCGGCGTCGTCAGCTGGGGGGCCGGCTGCGCGGTGCGCGGCGTGCCCGGGGTCTACACGCGGCTCTCCCAGCCGTCGATCAACTCCTTCGTGAAGAGCACGATCGGCCACTAGGCGGCGCGGGTCTCTCCGCCGACGTCCGGCATCCCCCACCGGCGTCCCGTCCGCACCGGTACGCGGCGGGCCGCGCCGGTGGGGGATCATGGGTGCGTGCGCGACTACGCCTACTTCGACGGACGCCTCGCCACCGGGCTGGCCGAGATCAGCCACGACCCGGCAGTTTTGGACGGACCGGGCTGGTGGGCCGTCGTCGGCACCTTCGAGGGCCGGTGGACCTGCGCCCGCTTCACCTCCGTGGCCGCCGCGCCGGTGCCCGCCGGGGTCTGGGCCGGGCCGAGCCCGACCGCGTGGCGCACCTCGCTCGGCCGCCGTGCGTACGAACGCGGTGTGGCCGAGATTCGCGAGCAGATCGCCTCGGGCTGGGTCTACCAGGCCAATCTTTGCCGCGTGCTGACCGCCCCCATCCCGGCCCGCGCCGAGGCGGCCGGGCTCGCCGGCGTGCTTGCCGCGGCCCATCCCGCGCCCTACGCGGGCGTGGTGGACGTGCCGGACGCCGGGATCCAGGTCGTGACCGCGTCGCCCGAGCTCTTCCTCGCCCGAGACGGCGACCTGCTCACCTCCGGCCCGATCAAGGGCACCGGACGGACCGAGGCGGACCTGCAGCCCAAGGACACGGCCGAGAACGTGATGATCGTCGACCTGGTGCGCAATGACCTCGCCCGGGTGGCCCAGCCGGGGACTGTGGATGTGCCCACGCTCTGCGCGGTGCGCGAGCACCCCGGGCTGGTGCACCTGGAATCCACCGTCACGGCCCGGCTTCGGGCGGGCGAGGGCTGGGCCTCGATCCTGGCGGCCACGTTCCCGCCCGGCTCGGTGACCGGCGCGCCGAAGCACAGCGCGCTCAAGACGATCACGGAGCTCGAGCGCGAGGCGCGCGGCCCCTATTGCGGCGCCGTCGGCTGGGTGGACGGCGACCGGCGCACGGCCCGGCTCGCCGTCGGCATCCGGACCTTCTGGCTCGAGCGGGGGCTGCTGCGGTTCGGCACCGGCGCCGGGATCACCTGGGGGTCGGACCCGGCCCGGGAGTGGGCCGAGACGGAACTCAAGGCGGAGCGGCTGATCGGGCTCGCCAGCAGCCGCGGCTGAGCCCTCGCCGGCCGTATTCGCAGACACGGAACCCCGCCGGGGTCCGGCGGGGTTCGGTGGGGTCTGCGGCGGGGGCGGGTCAGTTGTCGGCGAAAAGATGGGCCAGTTCGCTGTCGATGTCGTAGTGGCGGTGCTCCGAGCCGGGGGCTACCGCGGCGTTGGTGCGCTTGAGAAAACTCTCCAGCGCCCGCGCCGGGGCCTCCAGCAGCGCCTCGCCCTCGGGTGAGGACAACGCGATGCACACGATGCCCTGACCGCGGTTGCGGGAGGGCCACACACGGACGTCACCGCAGCCGGTGGGCCGTCGCAGGCCTTCAGCGAGCAGATCGCGCGCGAAGACCCAGTCGACCGTCTCATTGCCGCCGGTGTGGAACGAAGCGTGGACGGCGTAGGGGTCCGCCGAGTCGTAGCGCAGACCGGCGGGGACCGGAAGAGACGATTCGCTGGAGACGACCAGGCGCAACTGCAACTCACAGGTCACCGAGGTGCTCATGGCGGCCGGCCTTTCCCGTAGGAGTGCGTTGGGGTTACGCACGGAACGTGGCAAAGATGCCACCACAGCGTGGTCGGTAAACCCCTGTGGCCGGGATACGCCGCGGGCTTGCGCCGTTGGGCTGATAGCCGCCGGGCCTGCTGCGGGGGTTCGCGGCCAGGCAGGAGGCGCAGTTCCGAACAGCTATTGATGCTCGTATCAGGATGACGATGCGGGAAGGTGCCACGCCGCGGCCGGCCGGCGCGTCACCCGGTCGGCCGCCGCCCGCTCGCCCGCGGCGGCCGGCGGGACCGCGCCGGGAGCCGCGGCAGGGCCGCGAGCTGGGACGATCGCGCCGGGTCCGGACCTGGCCGAAGGTGCGGGAAAGGGAATGGGTTACCATCTGGCGCATGTCTGCCACGGTCAACCTGCGCCCCGTCCTCGAGTCCGATCTGCCGATGCTGGCCCTGCTGCGCACCGATCCGGTGGAGGCGTCGGTCTTCGGCTGGAACGGTTTCCGCGACAACAGCGACCTGTACCGCGCGTTCGCCGAGGGCACGATGCTGACCGCGGACGGCGGCCGGCTGGTCGTGGTGGCCGACGGGCAGCCCGTCGGCGTGGTCAGCTGGCACCAGGTGCGCACTGCGCCCAGCTCCTTCACCTGGAACATGGGCATAGCCCTGCTCGCGGCCGGCCGCGGCCACGGCCACGGCACGACCGCCCAGCGCCAGCTGGTCGAATACCTCTTCGCGCACACCCAGGCGAACCGGGTGGAGGCCTGCACCGAGGCGGAGAACCTGGCCGAGCAGCGCTCGCTGGAGAAGGCCGGGTTCCAGCGCGAGGGCGTGCGGCGCGGCTCGGCGTTCCGGGACGGGCGCTGGCGGGACATGGTCGTGTACGCGCTGGTGCGGACCGACGTCCTCGGCGACGGCCGCTGAGTCTGGGCCCCGCGCCGTATCGCGCCCTCCGCGCCTGGCTGAATCCTCGGCGCGGTATTGCCTAGTTCTGCAACGCCGCGTATACGCACGTCTCGAAGTCCTGGGCCACGCGCGGGGGAGCGGGCGAGTCCCACATGCGCGGGGTGAGCAGGATGCCGACGAGGTTCTCCTCCGGATCGTTGAACCACATCGAGCCCAGCCCGCCGTTCCAGCCGTACTGACCGACGGACGCGAAGCCGGTCTTGCGTGTCGTCACGCGCAGGCCCATGCCCCAGCCGTGCGCGTCCCACATGCCCGGCTGCAGGCCGCCGCGCGCCTTGTTCTCGGGCGTGAGCTGGTCCGAGGTCATCAGCTCGACCAGCGGGCGGGAGAGCAGCCGGGTGCCGCTGTACCGGCCGCCGCCGAGGAGCATCCGCGCGAAGACGAGGTAGTCGTCGATCGTGGAGACGAGGTCGCCGCCGCCGTCCGGGAACAGCGGGTCGGCGGTCCATTTCCCGTCCTCGGCCGGGTCTGCCACCGTCAGCGCCTTGGTCTCGCGGTCGGCGGTGTACAGAGTGGTGAAGCGGTCGAGCTTGTCGGCCGGGACGTGGAAGCCGGTGTCGTCCATGCCCAGCGGCTCGAAGATGCGCTCGCGCAGGAAGTCCCCGAGCCCCTGACCCGACGCACGCGCGATCAGCGCGCCGGCCACCGCGATGCCGGTGTGGTAGAGCCAGGCCTCCCCGGGCTGGTGGACCAGCGGGAGCTCGCCGAGCCGGCGCAGATAGAGGTCCGTGGCCGGCGCGGGCTTGGGCGTCAGCCGTGGCGGTTGCGGGGCCACACCGCGCTCTATGGCCGCGGCGGTCACCGGCCAGTCCGGATCCCAGGTGCCGCCGAAGCCGGCCCGGAAGGTGAGCAGGTCGCGCAGCGTGATCGGCCGCTCGGCGGGCACCGTCTCGTCCAGCGGTCCGCCCGGGCGCTTGAGCACGCGCCGGTCGGCGAGTTCGGGCAGGAAATCGTCCACCGGGTCGTCGAGCCCCAGCACGCAGTCCTCGACGAGCATCAGCGCGGCCACGGCGGTGATCGGCTTGCTCATCGAGGAGATGCGGAAGATCGAGTCGGCCCGCATCGACTCCCCGCGGTCGAGATCCTGCCGGCCGTGCACCTCGATCTGGGTCGAGTCGCCGCGGGCGAAGGCGGCGACCAGACCGGGCAGCACGCCGCGCTGGACGTAGCCGGACAGGACGCGGGTGGCCCGGTGCAGGCCCTTCCTGGAGAACTCGTTCACAGCCATAGGCCCAAGTCAACACCCTGGGCCGCTCCCGCGAGGGGATGACGGCCGAATCCGCCGGAACCGGCCGACCCCGGCGGGGAACAGGCGTCGGCTCAGAGCCCGGAGGCGCGCTCGATGGCGAAGCGCAGCAGAACCCTGCGGTCGCGCTCCATGGCGGCCCGGTACTCGGGCCAGTCGTCGTGCTCGCCGCTCAGCCGCCGGTAGTAGTCCACCAGCGCGTCGATCCGGTCCTCGCCGTCGACGAACTCGGCGGTGCCCTCGACCTGGACCCAGCGTCCGTAGAAAGCGTCGTTGAACACGCAGAGGGACACCCGCGGATCGCGCCGCGCATTGCGGGTCTTGGCCCGGTCCTCGGTGACGCTGATGATCACTCGTCCTTCGTCGTCGATGCCGGCCGTGACCGGGGACTGTTGGACGCGGCCGTCGCGGCGGAAGGTGGCGAGCACGCCGCGGTGGTGGTCGGCGAGGAAGGCGCGGGCATCTGCGATGTCTGTCATGCCCGGCACAACGCGCGGCGGCCGCGGTGGATTCCGCACGGTGGGCCGGGTGGGGTGCAGGCGCGGGTGGTCGGCTGCGGGCTCAGGGTGGCTTGCTGCGGTGCGCGAGTAAAATGAGGATATGAGCGGTGCCAATTGGGAGTCTCGGCACGACGGGCTGATCGATCAGCAGATCCGCGCCGCCCAGGCGCGCGGCGAATTCGACGATCTGCCGGGATTCGGCAAGCCCCTGGCCGACGACAAGATGCCGTATCGGCCCGACTGGTGGCTGCACGAGGTGGTCAAGCGCGAAGGTGCGGGCGTGCACGTCGTGCCGCTGCCGCTCGCGCTGCGCAAACTCGCGGACGAGCTGACCGCCGGAGCCGAGAAGCTGAGCGCCGAGCGTGACGTGCGCGGCGCCGTCGCCGACTACAACGAGCGGGCGGCCAAGGCGAGGCTGTTGCCGCAGGTCGGCCGACCGATCGTGCTGCCGCCGCTCGATGCCGACGAGATCGTTGCGGCCTGGCGGGCTCGGCGCGCCGAGAAGGCCGCGGGCACCGACGGTGGCTCCGGAGCCGACGCAGACGCTGACGGGGGCCGGTAGGACCGGCCCCCGCGTTGAGCGGTTGGAATGTCGTTCAGTCATTCAGTTGTGCGAGATGCGGAATGCGAGATGCGTGGTGCGTGATGCGGATCGCCGGGTGCGGGATCAGCCCGCGGTCAACGTGAAGTCGTCCGCGTAGACGTTGCCCTGGCCGTACCAGCCGTGGATGAACACGGTCACCGCGCCGGACGAGCCGGTGGTGAAGCTGACCGAGAGCTTGCTCCACGAGCTCGAGGAGCCCCACGTGGACGCGGAGGCGCCGCCGCTCACGCCGATGAAGGCGTAGTTGCCCTGCACGTAGCCGCTGAGCGTGTACTTCGTGTTGGCGGACAGGGTCACCGACTGGTCGCACTCGCCGGTCGCGCTGGCGGTCGGCACTTCCTGCAGCGCGTACTTGCCCGCGTGCACGGTCGTGGTCTGCACCGAGTCGCCGGACAGGCAGGTCCACGGGCTCGCGCTGCCGGTCTCGAAGTTGCCGTTGACCAGCGAACCGCCGCTGCTGGTCGTGCCGCCGGTGACCGTGAGCGTGTAGGTCGCGCTCTGGGTACCGGAGGCCGCAGTGCCGGTGATGGTGATCGGGTAGGTGCCCGACGCCGTGGCCGAGGTGGTGGTGATGGTGGCCGTGGCGGACGAGCCGGCCGTGACCGAGCTCGGGCTGAAGGAGACCGTCACGCCACTCGGCGCGCCGCCAGCGCTCAGCGCCACGCTCTGGGCCGAGCCCGCGGTCACGGCCGTCTTCACGGTCGCCGTAGCGGAGGAGCCCGCCGCCACCGAGGCGGAGGTCGGCGAGACCGACACGGAGAAGTTGTTCGACGGTGCGGTCGAACCGCCGCTGAACGGGGCGAAGGCGTGGCTGAAGAACCACGTGCTCTGCGAGATGCCGGAGCAGCTGTCGGAACCGCCCGTCCCGACGCAGCCGCCGTTGTCCCGCTCCAGCGCCCAGAACGACAGGGTATTGATGCCCTTGCTCTGGGCCCAGCTGAGCACGGTGCTCGCGTCCGCGGTGGTGAAGGTCTCGGCCGCGCCGTAGTCGTCGATGCCGACCATCTCGGTGACGCCGATCATGCCCCACAGCTGGGCGGAGGTGTAGGACGGGTAGAGGGTCTGCAGCTGGCTGAAGAGGCCGGAGGCGGCGGACTCGGTGTCGTTGGCCATCTCGTGGGTGGCCCCGTCGTAGTAGTCGAACGTCATGATGTTCGCGACGCTGACGGTGGCACCCTGGGTCTTGGCGTTCTGCAGCACGGCCAGGCCGGAGGAGGCCAGGCCGCTGGTGGTGGTGGGAAGGGTGTAGGAGAACTGGATGGCGCGGTTGTTCGCCGCCGCCCACGACTCGACCTGCGCCACCGCCTGGTTGCGCCGGGTGATGCCGGCCGAGTTCGTCAGGGAGTTGTCCTCGACGTCGAGGTCGATCCGGGAGACGTTGTAGGTGGTGATGACGCTCTCGTAGACCGCTGCGATCGAGCTGACGTTGGTGCAGCTGTCGGCGATGTCGGTACCGCCGTCGTCGGCCGCGTACCCGCCGAAGGACGGGATGATGTTGCCGCCGTTGGCCTGGATGGAGGCGAAGTCGCTGCCCCAGGTCGACGAGGCGATCGGCTGGCTGGAGTCGCCGTTCCAGTAGGCGGTGCACGAGCCCTTGCTCGCCGTCTGCAGGAACGCTGCGGTCAGGTACTTGTCGCCGGACGCCTGGGACTCGGCGAGTGGATCGTCGCCGCTGTACGCCTCCCAGTAGGGGGCGAAGACGTGGGCCGGCAGCGGGGTGTTGGTGGTCGCGGCGGACGCGCCGCCCGCGCCGAGCACCACCAGTCCCGCCGACGTGGCGGCGAGTGCGGCGGCGGTGCAGGCCGCTTTCCACTTACGGGGTCGGAGCATGGGCCTCTCCTGGGATGGCTGGAGCAGGACTGTTCTGACACCGGCCGGTGTACCAGGCACATAATTGGACTAGACCATCAGTCTGTCAAGAACCCTTACTTACTCGATCTCGCCGACCTCGGACGACACGGGCCGGCGGGGCGGTATGCCGCGCAGGTCAGCGGATTCCAGGCGCAGAGCGCCGACCCGACGACGGCGGAGAAAGCCCGGCGCCCGCGATGTCGCAACGCCCCGGCGCGCCCGCTCGCCCCCGCCGATTCGGCATAAGTCGAACCTTGACATGCGTCATCTCATATCATCAATCGCAGAAATATGGCCATTGATGGATGTCAATCAGCTATGCGCGCAGTCCCACGCAGTCCAGCGCCCAGAACGTCTCGGAGTACACCAGGGTGCCGGTCATCCACGGCTGATACCCCGCCAACCGCGCGACCTGGAACGCGAGGGGCGGAATCCGCAGCGAGGGTGAGCGGAAACCCACCGCGTCGGCACGCTCGAAGCCCCTAGCGCCGTAGTAGATCGCCGAGCCCTCGAGGAAGAGCAGCGGCACGTCCCGTTCGTCGGCCGCCGCGATGGCGCGGCGCACGAGCCGAGTGCCGATCCCGCGACCCTGATACTCCGGCAGTACCGCGAGCGGCGAGAGCACGAGCACGTCCACCAGCCGTCGCGGCGCGTCGAGCCGACTCGCGCTGAGCATCACGTGGCCGACGAGGCGGCCGTCGCACTCGGCCACGTACGCCTGCGCGGCCAGCGGCGCCGGCGCCGCCCGCAGCGCATCGGCGAGCGCGCCCACCCGGTCGTCGCCGAAGGCCGCCGAGATCAGTGCCCGAGCAGCGGCGAGATCGGCCGGAGTCTCCTCCCGGATGACGACGTCCAGAGCGCGCTCGGCGTCGTCTTCGTCGTCTTCGTATAGCGCCTCCTCTCGCGGGGATTCTGAGTTCTGGGCTTCCTGGTGCTCGGTCGCTTCACCGTGTGTGTCGGGCATGCGCGGATCGTAGGCGGGTGCGTCCGGAGCGCACCACGCCTTTTCCGTCGCCGCTCAAGGTGCTGTGAGACGTGGCCGTGTCCGCGGCGCGTCCCCGGCGCCTCCGCGGCGCGCCCATGGCGTGTCCACGGCGTGTCCACAGCGCGTCAGATCGTGCTCAGTTGGCCCAGGGCGGGCTCACCTTGCTTCCGTCGGTCAGTTCGGCGGAGAGTCCCATGCTGGTGGCGGCCCAGATCAGCGCGTCCGCAGCGTCGAGGTTGTCCAGGCGCAGCACGCTGTGGGCGGGGGCGACGACGACGTCGCCGGGGGCGAGGGTGGACTCCTGGCCGTCTATGGACACGCGTGGGTTTCCTTCGAGGACGAGGAAGATCTCCTCGCGGCTGATCCGGTGCCCGGCGCCTGACTGGCCGGGCGGGAGCCGGGTGCTCCAGGCGCACAGTTCGCCGCTGCCCGTGCCGGAGTTCGCGTAGGCGGTGAAGACGGCTCCGTGCATGCGGTGCTCGGTGCCTTCGGTGGAACGGATGACGGGCATGGGGATGCCTCCTTGAGAGACGGTCGACGACGGTGGAACAAGCGGAGCTTGAGAACATCAGATCGACAAGCTGCTTGACTATATAGTCAAGCAGCTTGTCGATCCTGTCAAGTCATATGCGACCATGTATTCGTGACGAACGAGCCGACCTGGCACGGCGAACGCCGAGAGTCGGGCACGACCGGGCCCGCCGATGACGACGCCCATGACGCCCACCACCTGCTCGCTCTGCCGGCGCTGCTGCTGGGCGCGGCGGGGACGCTGGTGCAGGCGATCCACGACGGAGTCGAGCGACGCGGGTTCGTCGGGTTGCGGCCGGCGCATGGCTTCGCCTTTGTCCGGCTGACTCCCGATGGGGCGAGCATCGCCGAGGTCGCCGAGCATCTGGGCGTGACGAAGCAGGCCGCCAGCCAACTGGTCGACGACCTGGTGCGGCGCGGCTACGTGCGGGTCCAGACGCATCCTCGCGACGCCCGGGCGAAGCTCGTCACGCTGACGGAGGCCGGTTGGGCGTGCACCGTGGCGGCCGACGAGGCGGCGCTGGAGGCCGTGCGTGAATGGGCCGAGGAGCTCGGCTCGGACCGGGTCGGCGAGCTCGTCGCCGACCTGGCCCGCGTCGCGAAGCCGGGCAGGCTCAAGCCGCTGTGGTAGCCGGAGTTCAGAGCCTGCCGCGGCCTCGCGCTCATCGCGTTCTCACTGCACGCTGATGCCGTCGGCGTAGTACGTCGGTTCGGCGTACCAGCCGTGGATGTAGACCGTGACAGACGTCGTCGACGCGCCGGTCGTGAAGGACACGCTCAGGGTCTGGAAGCCGGAGGTGCCGGGCGTCCAGGTGTTCGTGTCGGTGGTGCCGGTGCCGGTGACGCCGATGTAGACGTACGAGCCTTGGATCTGGCCGCTGAGGGTGTAGGTGTGGCTCGGCGAGACCGTGATCACCTGGGTGCACTGGGCGTCGGCGGAGCTGGTCGGCGTGGCTTGCAACGCGTGGGCGGCGCCGGGCGCGGTAGGCGAGCTGACGACGGTCGCCGTGCCGGAGTCGCAGGTCCAGGGGGAGAGGGAACCAGTGCTGAAGCTGCCGTTGGTCACCAGGTTTCCGCCGCTCGGCGTGCCGGTCGGGCTAGCTGACGCGCTGGCCGACGCCGACGGGCTGGCGGACGCCGAAGCGCTCGCCGATGCGGACGCGGACGGGCTCGCCGAGTGGGACGGGCTGGCGGACGCCGACGGGCTTGCCGAGTGCGACGGGCTGGGCGAGCTGCCGCCGCTGCCGCCGCAGGGGCCGTCGTCGAGCCAGGCGCCGGAGTCAGTGGGCGGGGTGCCGCCTTCGGTCCAGTAGGCGGCGGTCCAGTTGTGGCCACCGTAGGTGACCTCCATGCCCTGCGTGTAGACCTGCGTGGCGCTGAACTGTGCCGAGATGCAGGCGGGCTGGGGTGGCGCGGGCGGGAGGGTGGTGGGAGCCCAGTTGGCGAACTGGGTGTCGTACTTGGTGAAGTCGAAGTTGTTCTGGGTCACCGAGCTGCAGTCGCCGGAGAGCTTGCCGTTGTTGGTCGGCGGGTTGCATTCGACGTCTCGGTTGACATCCCAGAACGTGTATCTCGACATATTGTGCGACTCGGCGAAGGCGAGGTTGCCGGCGAAATCCGTCTGGGCGAAGTGCTCGCCGGTGTCGGTCTGGCCGTTCATCTGCGAGATGCCCTCGTGGTTCCAGGCGACCGCGCTGCTCCAACCGAAGGTCGAGACCAGCTGGGCGTTGAAGCCGGTGAGCGCCGACTGCTGGGCGGACGCGCCCGCGAAGCCGCCGTCGAACGGCATGAGCGAGTAGTCGGCGGGGACGAAGCCGTCGGACTTGGCCTGGTTGAGCAGGAGCTGGCCGAAGTAGTTGGCGCCGGTGGTCGTGGTGGGGATGGTGACGGACACGAGCAGGCCGGGGTTGTTCGTCTGCAGGATCTGGGCGGCGCCGAGTTCGTTCGCGATCGCGGCGGAGTTCTCGATCTCGGGTTCCTCGAGGTCGAAGTCGATCGCGTGCAGCGAGTACTTCGCGATGACGCTCTGGTAGGCGGCCGCGGTGGCCGACGCGGTGCCGCACTCCTGGCCGAGCTTCGTCCCGCCGTAGCCGCCGGCCGAGACGGAGACGTCGCCGCCGTCCGCACGCACCTCGCTGATCACTGCCGCGACCTGCGTGTCCGAGCTGACCGGGTCGGTGCCGTCCCAGGTCGGCGTGCAGCCGCCGCCGTTGGGGGCGAGGATGAAGGCGAGTTCGAAGGCTTTCTCGCCGGTGGCCGAGATGACCTGGCCGAGGTCGGGGGCGGCCGGGTCGAGCGTGTAGTAGTACGGCGCCGATTCATACCAGTTCGCGGTCAGACCGGACGCGGCGGACGCCGGGCCGGCGAGGGTGACGGTGAGGCCGGCGACGGTGGCCGCGGCGACGGCGAGCGCGCCGCCGGCTGCCGCCAGCCTGGTTCGGCGCGGGCGCGTTCCAATTCGGGGCACGGTGGTTCTACGCATGCTGCTGCTCCCACGGTTCGGAAGAGAACGTGTCGTCGAGCGGTGCGGTGAGCGGTGCGGGGAACGTGAACCGGGCCCAGTTCGCTGACACTGTGCTCTGGCGGGGCGGCCGCGTCAATAGGTCTAGTCCATTTTGGTCGCGGCGGGTCGCGGCGGGTCGCGGCGGGTCGCGGGGAGTCGCGCCGAGTCGCGGCGGAATCTCCGCGTAATCTCCGCGTAATTTCCGTCCGCTGCGGTCAGCCGGGAAGCGTCCGCGGTGCGCTGGCGCCGATGCCGATCGGCTCGGAGCCCACCAGCCGCACGCCGGCGGGCCGGGGCAGTTCACGGTGCATCAGGACGACGTCGTAGCGGTCCTGGTCCTCGGCGACCGCGTTCGGGATCAGGCCCGTGCTACGGAAGCCGCAGTGCTCGTAGAGCGCGATGGCGCCGTGGTTGTTGCCGCGGACTTCGAGGCCGAGCACCTCCACGCCGTGGTCGGCGGCGTCGCCTGCGACCAGTTGCACCAGCATTCGGCCGACGCCCAGGCCGCGGGCCGGCGGCGCGACGCAGACGCGGTCGATCTCGGCCAGTACGCGGCGGGTCCGGTACGGGCTGCGGGTCCACTGGGCGGTGCCGAGCACGTTGCCGTGCGCGTCGATGACGGCGCCGAGGCCTGCGTCGCCGAGGGCCGCCTGCTCGAGCAGGCGGTCGACGTGCTCGCGGTACCCACTGGCGGTGAGCGGTCCGGTCAGGCCCAACGCCTCGCGTCGGCCGACCGCCGCGGCGATCGTCTCGGCGACCGCGGCGAGCGCCGGCCCGTCCGCCGGGGTCAACATCAAGGCCTTGGTTTCGTCCGTCATCCGCCCAGCCTGGCACAACGGCGCGGGGCGCGTCCAACGCGCTGCCGACGCGTGTCCCATGCACATCCCACGCGTTCGGGGCGCGGTGACCCTTAGCCTGCGGTTCATCCACAGTCAATGAAACTTGTCTGAACAAGTCCACTTCGCAGAGTCATGATACGTCGCGTCCCGTCCTCCCGCCCGTCCGGGCGACCGAAGGAAGGCCCGCATACCCACATGGCTCCCCTTTCCCGCCGGGCGCTGCTCGGCTCCGCCGCCGCGGTCGGCGCCGGCAGCGCCCTCGGCGTGCTGCCCGCCAACGTCCAACGCGCCATGGCGGCCTCCGCCGTGACCAGCTCGCTCAGCTCCGTCAAGCACATGGTGATCCTGATGCAGGAGAACCGCTCCTTCGACCACTACTACGGCACGCTGCCGGGCGTGCGCGGCTTCGGCGACACCAGCCTGCTGCGCTTCCCGGGCACCGCGGCGAACGTCTGGCACCAGACGACCAAGGGCAAGGCCTCCGGCGGCACCACCCTGCTGCCCTGGCATCTCAACACCCAGACGACCGATGCCCAGCAGGTCGGCGACCTCGACCACTCCTGGTCCGGCACCCACGGCGCCTGGAACGGCGGGCTGTGGAACAACTGGATCCCGGAGAAGACCGGGTTCACCATGGGCTACTACAACCGGACCGACATCCCCTTCCACTACGCCCTCGCCGACGCGTTCACCCTGTGCGACCAGTACTTCTGCTCGGTCCAGGGGCCGACCGACCCGAACCGGCTCTACCAGTGGACCGGCATGATCGACCCCAACGGCACCGGCGGCGGCCCGGTCACCGACAACAGCGAGAAGGGCTACTCCTGGACCACCTACCCGGAGATGCTGCAGAACGCGGGCGTCTCCTGGCGGGTCTACCAGGAGCAGGACAACTACGACGACAACCCGCTGGCCTGGTTCACGCAGTTCAAGAACGCGGCCACGTCCTCCCCGCTCTACACCCGCGGCATGGCCCGAGTTAGCGACGTCGCCACCGCGATCAAGTCGGACATCGCCGCGGGCACCTTCCCGACCGTCTCCTGGGTGGTCGCCCCGACCGCCCTGTGCGAGCACCCGGCCTATCGCCCGGCTGACGGCGCCAACTTCGTCTCCGGCGTGCTCTCGGCCATCGCGAGCAACCAGGCGGCGTGGGACTCGACCGTCGTGTTCTACAACTTCGACGAGAACGACGGGTTCTTCGACCACGTCATCCCGCCGACCGCGCCCTCGGGCACTGCGGACGAGTACATCAGCGGCAGCCCGATCGGGCTCGGCCCGCGGGTGCCGATGACGGTGATCTCGCCGTGGTCGGCCGGCGGCCTGGTCTCCACCCAGGTCTTCGACCACACGTCGCCGCTGCGGTTCGCCGAGCTGGTCACCGGCGTCGAGTGCACCAACATCTCGGCCTGGCGGCGCACCGTCTGCGGCGACTTGACCTCCGCGCTGAACCTGAACGCGACCGAGGTGGCCTTCCCGACGAACCTGCCGGACACCGCGACCCTGGTGACGCAGGCCAACAACCAGGAGAAGTTGGCCGCGCCCAAGGTGCCCTCGTCCGGCGCGCTCCCGGCGCAGGAGTCCGGCGACCGCGCGGTCTCGGCGAACCTCGGCTACGTGTTCAACACGACCTCGTGGGTGGACACCTCGACGCAGCGGTTCTGGTTCCAGACCGTCTCGGCCGGCAGCCTCGGCGGCGGGTTCGCCTCCTACGTGCAGAACACCCGCACCTTCGCCACCTGGAGCTACACCCTCCCGGCCGGCGCAACCATCTCCGACTACTTCTCCGCTGTGACCTACGGCGGCGGCCCCTACGACGTCGACGTCCACGGGCCCGACGGCTACCTGCGCGGATTCACCGGCAACGTCGAGACGATCCTGAGCTCCACCACCGCCCATCCCGAGGCGTACGTGGTGGACAACCGGGACGGCGCGACCCTCGCGCTGACGATGACGAACACCGGCGCGGCCTCCGTCACCTTCACCATCGGCCTGAACGTGGTCTACCTCGCATCGGGCGGCAGCACCAAGACGGTGACCGTCGCCGCCGGCGGTACCGCCACGGCGACCCTGCAGGCCACCTCGGCCAGCCGCTACGACTACACCGTCACCGCGAGCACGGGTGACAACTTCGGACGCCGCTTCGCCGGGCGCCTGTACAAGCAGAGCTGATCAGGGCACGTGAAGAAGACCTCCGCGATACCTGTGAAAGCAGGCGTCGCGGAGGTCCCCGTGTCAGTGGGCGAAGTGCCGTTCGAGGTCTTCTTCGCCGTAGCGCTTGCAGTTCCGGTGCCAGTTGAGCACGCCTGAGAGCCAGTTGCGCAGGTTGGCCGCGCGGGCGTCGAGGGCGCGGCGGGCCGGCTCCTCGAGCCGGTAGTCGGCGTAGAGCTGGGGGAGTTCGATCTCTGCGGCGTGGTGGAACTGCTCGAGCCGCAGCCGCATCAGGTCCTCGACGATCGTGAGTGAGTCCTCGTATTCGCAGTCGAAGAAGTTCTGCACCACCAACAGGATGTTGTGGACCTCGCCCTCGTACTGGATCTCCTTCTGGTAGGAGTACACGTCGTTGATCATGCCGCCGTAGTCGGCGGCGCTGTTCTCCAGCGAGGCGATCGCCTCGTGCTGGGCGACCTCGGGCGGGACGGTGGCGCCGAGGCGGAGGGTGGGGATGGCCGTGGTGAACTCGGCGCCGAAGGTGCGCCGGCGCATCTCGAGGTAGTCGACCGGGTCCGGGATCCGGTTCAGCGCGACGTTCTCCAGCTCCCACAGCCAGGACTCGGTCATGGCGACGACCGTGTTGCGCAGGAACACCCGCGCGCCCTCGGCCATGCCGGAGGCGGTGCGGCGCCAGAGGTCGGCGAGGGAGCGCTCGAGCGCGTTGCGCGGCGGGGGTGTGACCGCCGGCTCCGCGATGGGCATGAACAGCTTGAAACGCTCGGTCTGCTCCTTCGCGCCGGCCAGGTCCCTGGTGCGGCCGAAGACGGCGGGGTAGTAGTCGTCCGCGTAGGTGCCCTGCGCCAGCCAGTCGGAGGCCAGGCACAGCTGTTCGAGGTCGTCGTGCGGGGAGATGCCGGCCGCGCACAGGGCCAGGTCGTAGTCGGCGGCCTTGGCCGCGGTCCACAGGCCGCCGCCGGGGACGCCGGGCTGCTCGGTGAGGATGCCCATCGAGTCGAGCCAGGCCAGCACGTGCTCGCGGGCCGCGTCCAGGTGCCGGTTGAGTATGAGCGGGAACGGCATGTCCATCCGCGCGATCCGGGACGGCCCGGTGTAGCTGTACGGGCGGTGCGAGAAGGACCTGGCCCGGTCGCGCACGTGCTTGACGCTGAAGGCGGTGTTGCCCAGACCCGGCACGCTGAACACGCTCGCCGGCGGAACCAGCCAAGGGGTGAGCGAGCGCGTCCGGGCGCCCTTGTTCATGTAGCGGCTCGAGCGCATGTGCCACTCGTGGCCGCCGGACTGCCAGTCCTGCAGGGCTTTGACATAGGTGGCGACGTCCGCGGCGGACTTCGGATCCAGGTCGGACTCGGCGAGCAGCTTCGGCACCTCGAGCAGCGCGGTGTGCTCGAACTGCTGGAGCCGCGAGGTCAGCAGATCATTGAGACGGTCCGCGGCCTCCTGGACCGGGCAGCCGAGGAAGGTCTCGAACACCAGCACGCCGTTGTCCAGCTCGCCCTCCTGCTCCACCTCGCGCTGGTAGGAGAAGATGTCGTTGCGCAGGTGGACCGAGTCGGAGAACGTGTCGCGCAGCACCAGCATCGGCCGGGTGCACGAGATCGCGGCCGGGACCTCGGCGTTCACCGCGTGCTCGACCAGGTTGGCCGACCACGGCGCGCCGCCCACCCGGCGCCGCATCTCCACGTACTCCACCGGATTGGCCACCCGCTTCGCCGAGATGTTGTCCAGCTCCCACATCGAGGCCATGATCAGGTGCCGGGTGCTCTCGGTGAACCGGCGCACCCAGTCCGCGCTGCGCCACGGGGCGGTGCGCGCCCACAGGTCCACCAGACCGGCCTCACACGGGTTCTCCGCGACCAGGCCGTGGTCCGGCGCCATGAAGGCGCACAGCCGGGTGAGGTACGCGTGCGCCCCGGCGCGATTCCCCGAACACTTGTACCGGGCCAGGAAATGGTCGTCGAAGAAGAACACCCACACGTACCACTCGGTGATCAGCGCCAGCATCTCCGGTGTGCAGTCCGGGTGCGTGTAACCGCACAACAGCGCGTAGTCGTGCGCGTCGAGGTCGGCTTCGGTCCACACGCCGGAGCCTTCGAGCATGCCGAAAGCCCTGGCCCACGCGTTGGATTCGATCCGGGCCCGCTCCACGTACGGGCTGCGGCGGGCCGGGTAGGGCACGTAGAAGTCGGGCAGTTCGAACGGCTGCGGCACGGCGGTGCTGCCTTCCGGCTCGACGTGGACAGGGGGAGGCGTCCGCGCGGCGCGGCCCTCGTGCTGACTGTGTCCACCTGCGGGCCGCCGGATGCCGCGGATACCGGCGCATTCACACGATCGTGTCCTTATCCGGGAAAAGCCTTCAAAACCGCGACCTGCGCTTCTAGTGTGCGGCGCGGAGGGGCGCCCGGCAGATCTTGGCCGGATGGTTCTCGCGCCGCTCGCCATCCGAACGCCGAGACGAAGGATGATCCACCTGTGACGATCGACCCCACCGCGGCCGGCACCGTGACCGACGAAGCCGCCTCCGCGTCGGCACGCCAGTCCCTGAGCACCGACGCGGCGCGCAACCTCGCCACCACGACGAAGACGCCCCCGCAGATGCAGGGGATCTCCTCCCGCTGGCTGCTCAAGGTGCTGCCCTGGGTGCAGGTCAACGGCGGCACCTACCGGGTCAACCGCCGCCTGTCGTTCGTGGTGGGCGACGGCAAGCTCACCTTCTCCAACATCGGGGACCGGGTGAGCGTGGTGCCCGAGGAGCTCGCCGAGCTCCCGCTGCTGCACGAGTTCGACGACGCCGAGACGCTCGCGGCGCTGGCCGGCCGGTGCGAGCAGCGCGAGTACTCGGCCGGCGAGGTCATCGTGGAGGCCGGCGCCGCGGCCGAGTACGCGGTGCTGATCGCGCACGGCAAGGTCTCCCGGCGGATCCAGGGCAAGTACGGCAACGAGGGGCGCCTCGGCCTGCTCGCGGACCGCGACTTCTTCGGCGACGAGGGCCTGGTCGGCGAAGCGGGCACGTGGGCGTACACGGCGCGGGCCGAGACCCGGGTGATCGCGCTGCTGCTGCCCCGGCGCGCGGTGGAGGAGACCGCCGCGTCCTCGCCCAGGCTCGCCGAGCAGGTGCTCGCCTACCAGACCCGCAAGGCGATCCCGCACAACCGCTCCGGCGAGGCGGAGATCGAGGTCGCCGCCGGGCACGCCGGCGAGGCCGATCTGCCGCGCACCTTCGCCGACTACGAGCTCAACCCGCGCGAGTACCAGCTCTCCGTCGCGCAGACCGTGCTGCGGGTGCACACCCGGGTGGCGGACCTCTACAACCAGCCGATGAACCAGGTCGAGCAGCAGTTGAAGCTCACCATCGAGGCGCTGCGCGAGCGCCAGGAGCACGAACTGGTCAACAACCGCGAGTTCGGGCTGCTGCACAGCGCGGACATGCGTCAGCGGGTGCAGACCCACAGCGGCCCGCCCACCCCGGACGACCTCGACGAACTGCTCTCCCGCCGGCGCGAGACGAAGGTGCTGCTGGCCCACCCGAAGGCCATCGCCGCGTTCGCCCGGCAGTGCACGAAGGCGGGGATCTACCCGGCTGGCGTCGAGTTCCTCGGGCACCGGGTGCCGGCCTGGCGGGACGTGCCGCTGTTGCCCTGCAACAAGATCCCGATCGCCTCGGACCACACCACCTCGATCCTGGCGATGCGCCTGGGCGAGGACAACCAGGGCGTGGTCGGCCTGCACCAGACCGGCATCCCGGACGAGTATCAGCCCTCGCTCTCCGTCCGGTTCATGGGGATCAACGAGCAGGCGGTGATGTCCTACCTCGTCAGCGCGTACTACTCGGCGGCCGTGCTGGTGCCGGACGCGCTCGGCGTGCTGGAGAACGTCGAGCTCATGCAGAACGGGGGCTGAGTCCGCGGGATCACGCAGGCGGCCGGGCGCGGACCGTCCGGCCGCCGCTCCGTGCGCTAACGTTGCCCAGCAGGATGCTGATCCACGGAGAGGTGAATGCGATGGCTGTGTCGATCCGGGAACCGCTGCCGTCCGACGCGGCCGATCTGGGCCGCGCGCACGCCGCGGCCTGGCAGATCACGTACAAGGGCGTCATTCCGGACGAGGTGCTCGAGACGTACACGCCGGAGCGGCGCACCCGGATGTGGGAGCGGGTCATCGCCAGGCCGCGGGAGGCGCGCGAGCACATAGCGGTGGCCGAGATCGACGGCGCGGTGGTCGGCTTCGCCTGGACCAGCGCGTGCCGGGACGAGGGCTCGCCGGACTCGCTCGGGGAGCTGCAGGCGATCAACGTCGCGCCGAGCCACCTCGGCACCGGCGTCGGCTTGGCGCTGATCGAGTCCGCCCACCGCGCGCTGGCCGAGGCCGGCTTCGCCGACTCGGTCCTGTGGGTGCTGCCGGACAACGCGCGGGCGCGGCGGTTCTACGAGCTCTGCGGTTGGCGGGCCGACGGAGTCGAGCGCGCGCTCGAGTTGCAGGACGGAAGCTCGATTCCGGAGATCCGCTACGGGCGCGACCTCACCGGAATCGCCGGTGCCGGCGCGTAGCCTGGCGGTATGAGTACCCTGAATTCCCCGTCCGTCAGGCCGCAGCCGATGATCGCGGTGGAGGACGTCCCCGCGTCCAGCGCCTGGTACCAGGCGCTGCTGGGCGCCGAGAGCGGGCACGGCGGCCGCGCGTACGAGCAGCTGCTCGTCGACGGCGTGATGGTGCTGCAGCTCCACCTGGTGGAGGAGGAGCACCATCACGGCACCATCGGCGACCCGGCCCTGCCGCTGGGCAACGGCGTGGCGGTCTGGTTCGAGGCAGATGATTTCGACGCCGCGGTCGAACGGTCGCGCGAGCTCGGCGCCCGGGTGGTGACCGACGTGCACCTGAACCCGAACGCCGGGCACCGCGAGCTGTGGCTGCGCGACCTCGACGGCTACCTGGTGGTGCTGGCCGAGGCGGACCGGGACTGAGCCCGGGTCCAGCCCGGTTCAGTCCTGCGCGCCGAAGCGCTCCCGCCACTCGGCGACGTCCTCCGGCGTGATCTTCCGGAACAGCACCGGCGGCACGGTGAACGGCGTGCCGGGCCGCAGCGCGTCCAGGGCGCGCGCCTGCTCGGCGGTGGGCCAGGGCGCCGGGGTGTCGCCCTCGCCGGTGTCGAAGATCGCGTCGATGCGCGCGGCCGTGTCCGGGATCAGCGGGCGCGAGAGCGGGCCGAACAGGGCGATCAGGTTCATCGCGGTGCGTACGGCCAGCGCGGCGTCCGCGGGGTCGGTCTTGACCGCGGTCCACGGCAGCTTGATCCCGAGGTAGGCGTTGGCCTCGGCCCACAGGCTGCGCAGGGCGTGCGCGGCCTTGCGGAACTGCATCTGCTCGAGATGCTGCTCGTACTCGGCGACCAGCGCCGCGATCCGCGCGCCGAGTTCGTGTTCTGCTTCACCCGGTTCGCCGCCCTCCGGCACGGCCGTGCCGAAGCGCTTGGCGCCGAACGCCAGCACCCGGTTGACCAGGTTGCCGAGGGTGTCGGCGAGATCCTTGTTGCACTGCGCGGCCAGCAGCTCCCAGGTGAAGGAGACGTCGTCGGACTCCGGCATGTTCGCCACCAGGAAGTAGCGCCAGGTGTCGCTGGGCAGGATCTCCAGCGCGGCGTCGGTGAACACGCCGTGCTTGCGGCTGGTGGAGAACTTGCCGCCGTAATAGGTCAGCCAGTTGACTCCCTTGATGTAGTCGGCGAGCTTCCACGGCTCGCCGGTGGCCATCTGCATGCCGGGGAACCAGATGGTGTGGAAGGGGATGTTGTCCTTCGCCATGAACTGCGTGTAGCGCATGTCCCCGGCGTCGTACCACCAGGACTCCCAGTCCCGGCCCGGCTCGAGCTCGGCCCATTCCCGGGTGGCCCCGATGTACTCGATCGGCGCGTCGAACCAGACGTAGAAGACCTTGCCCTCGAAGCCGTCCCGGTCCACCGGCACGCCCCAGGACAGGTCCCGGGTCACTCCGCGGTCTTCGAGCCCTTCGTCGAGCCACTTGAGCGCGATCGAGGTGGTCAGCACCGGCCAGCGCTCCCGGCTGGTGATCCACTCGCGCAGCCGCGGGGCGAGCTTGGACTGCTCGAAGAACAGGTGGTGGCTGTCCCGGATCTCCAGGTCGGTGCTGCCGCTCACGGCCGAGCGCGGGTTGATCAGCTCGGTCGGGTCCAGCAGCCGGGTGCAGTTCTCGCACTGGTCGCCGCGGGCCGCCTCGTAGCCGCAGTGCGGGCAGGTGCCGACGACGTACCGGTCCGGCAGGAAGCGCCCGTCGGCGGGGGAGTAGACCTGCTTGACCACCCGCTCGGCGAGGTATCCGTTGGCCGCCATCCGGTGCGCGAAGTGCTGGGTCAGCTCCCTGTTGGCGGTGGAGGAGGACCGGCCGAAGTGGTCGAAGGTGAGCCGGAAGCCGTCGTACACCGCCTTCTGCGCCTCGTGCTGGCGCCGGCAGTACTCCGGTACGGGCAGGTCCGCCTCGCGCGCGGCGAGCTCGGCCGGGGTGCCGTGCTCGTCCGTGGCGCAGATGAACAGGACCTCGTGCCCGCGCTCGCGCAGATAGCGTGCGTAGACGTCGGCGGGCAGCAGCGAGCCGACGAGGTTGCCGAGGTGTTTGACGCCGTTGATGTACGGCAGCGCGCTGGTGACGAGGTGACGGGCCATACGGCGAGATTAACAGCGACCACCAGCGGTTTTCGGGTTCCGCGCCGGAGCCGCCGCTGCCGGTTAGTCGCGGCGGCGCCCGAGCGCGTTGGCCAGGTTGACCAGCACGATCCCGCCCATCACGGCGAATGCGCCGCCGATGCTGCCGTGCGAAGTGCCCTCCACGATTCCCATCAGCGGCACGCCGAAGATCACGGAGATGATGCCGAGCGCCCGCCCGTCGCCGGTCCGCTCCTTCTTGGCGCTCTTCTCGCCGCGGGCGGCGAGTTCGGCGTCCACGCGGGCGGCGACCTCGCGGTCGAGCCGGGCGGCGAGGGACGCGGGTATCTCGTCCTCGACGGCGGAGCGCCGGGCCCTGGCGGCGAGCGCGGCGGCGACTTCCTCAGGGGTCAGATCTGCGGCGGACGGCATGGCTGCACCCTAGCGGAGCCCGGCCGTGGACGCAGATCCCGCAGCGACCACCGGGCCGCGGCCGGACCGAGCGGCTCAGTGGCCTGACGGAAGAGCTCCGCGGCGCGGCGGGTCGAGAGCCGTCCGTGTCCGGTGTACGGGCACCGGTCCGCGGGGCCGACGCTGCTCGGGGCCCGCCGCTCGGTGCGGAAGACAGGGCCCGTACTCCGCCCGATCACGAGCAGGGGCAGCAGTTGCGCGGTCAGTTCGCCCCAGGCGATGCGGTCCTCGGCGCGCGGCTGCGCAGCACGTCGACGGATCCTGCGATGGGCCAGGTCGAGGTCCGATACGTCGAGCCGGAGCAGCTGCTCCAACGGGGCGCCGCTCTCGTGGATCAGTGCCCAGAGAGTCTTCTCTCGCAGCGGCGCCGGCAGTGCGAGCACGGTCCGGATCTGGTCGGGCGACGGGTCGGGGTTCGCCGGGATCGCCGCCGCGGTACGCGCGCGCAGCGCGGTCTGCGCCTCCGGCCCGATCCAGCCGTTGCGGGTCCACCAGCGCACCGCCGTCCGCAGGATCGCGGTCTCGCGCGCGGCGGTCCGCTCGTCCACCATCAGGGCCCTGTGCTCGAGTGCGGTCCGCAGCCGGTCGGCGCCGGCGGCTCCGTCGAGGCGGCCGAGCGGGATCGTCGGCGCCTGCGCGCCGCGGCGGGCCGGGCCGGTCGGCGGCCGACCGCCCTCCACCAGCAGCCAGCCCAGTGTGAGCAGCGCGATCCGGTAGACCCGTCGCGAGGACGCGGAGATCGCGGCGGCCTCGAGGAATCGGTCCACGGCGACCGCGTACTCGACCGGGGGCTGCACGCCGCCACCGCCTCTCTCGCGACTACCGCGGTAAATATCGAAGCCTGACGCGGTAAACAGATTGCTCTTTGCTACCGACTGCTGCCCGCAGCCTCGATTTTCGTTGTCAGGCCACGGGAAGGCAAGCAGCATCTTGAGCCATGAGCACTCAAGTCTCCGACAAGAACGCGATACGCCGGAGGGTCTTCGCCCTGCCGGGCTTCCGCCGCTACTACCTCGGCTCCACCGCCTCGATGTTCGGCACCGCGATGGCCGGGACCGCGACGTCCTTCGCGGTCCTCGACACCGGCCGCGGTGCCTCCAGCCTCGGGCTGGTCATGGCCTGCGGTATCGCGCCGCTGCTCCTGTGCCTGCCGCTCGCCGGAGTGCTGGCCGACCGCTTCGGTGCTCGCCGTGTGATGCTGACGGCGGACGCACTGCGCTGCGCCAACCGCGCCGCCCTCGCGCTGTGCCTGGTCGCCGTGCCGAGACTGCCATTGGGGCTGTTCGTGCTCTTCTCAGTGGTCGAGTACGTCGGCGACGGACTCTTCCTGCCCTCTTACAGTGCCCTGATCCGCCGCCTCGTCGACGACGAGATGCTCCAGCCGGCCAACGCTCTGCTCTCGGTCGCCAACTCCACCTTCGCCGTGATCGGCCCGGCGATCGCCGGTGTGCTCGTCGCCGCCTTCGGGCCGCCTCTCGTGCTCGGTCTGGACTCGGCCAGCTTCGCCGTGTGCTTTCTGGCGCTGCTGGGCATCCCGTTCGCGGCACCGGCCGCGGCTCGCAGCACCCTGCGTCCGCTCGCGGACCTGCGCGAAGGCTGGGCCGTCTTCGCCGGGCACCCCTGGCTCTGGCTCTCCACCCTCCAGTTCGCGCTGTTCAACTTCGCGGTCTGGGCGCCGTACCTGGTGCTCGGGCCGACGCTCTCCCGGCTGCAGTACGGCGGGGCCCGCACGTGGGGCGTGGCTCTCGGCAGCTGGGGTCTCGGCGCGGTGGCGGGCGGGCTGGCGATGGTGCGGCTGCGCAAGACCCGCAGATCTCTGATCCTCGGGATCGCCGGCACGGCCGGTTACGCCCTCGCCCCGGCGGGCTTCGCCCTGGGTTTGTCGTTGCCGCTGATCGCCGTGCTGCTGGCGATCGGCGGCGGTGCCACGCAGATCAGCGGGGTGCTCTACACGACGGTGAAGCAGCAGTTGCTGCCCGTCGACGCGCTCGCCCGGGTCGACTCTTACACCTACCTCGGCGCCTTCGCCCTCGGTCCGCTCGGTCTGCTCGTCGCAGGACCCGTAGGCGGTGCCGTCGGGGACCGGGCCGTTCTAGGCTTCAGTGCCGTCTTTCAGTTGCTGTGCACCGGCTTTCTGCTTGCCCTTCCGGCCGGCCGCCGGCTGCCCGCTCCGGCGCTTGGCCCGCGAGTTGAGCACTCCGGTGACGATGCGGGGGAAGATGACCGCGATGAAGCCGAGCAGGTGGAAGTAACCCCCGGCGTGTATCAGCGGGGTCTGCGTCACCGCCACGATGTACAGGATGTAGGCTGAGGTCATCGCGACGATGCCGCGGGCGTGCCGGTCCGTGCGCAGACAGTGCCGGAGGAAGCTCCCGGCCACCCGGCGCACGTTCCTGAGGTTCAGGTAGCCGACGCCGCCGATGATCCCAAGCAGGACGGCCCCCCCGATGTGCGTGGCCGTATCGTGGGCCGATCCGGTGTCGTAGGACGCGACCATGGCGCCCATGAAGGCGAAACCCAGCGTTGACCCCAGGCGTTGATAGATGAGGAGTTCGATCTGCTTCCGCGCGTCCGACGCCTTCGGGTTGAGCGTGGCTGCCCGGCGGAATCCGCGCAACGCCGATTCCCCCTTCCCGGCCTGCTTGTCCAGCAGGGCGATGCGGAAGTGGGCGTTGGGGGTCTGCGGATCGATCTCGAGCGCGCGCAGGTACGACTGGCGCGCCTCATCAGGGCACTGATTCATCTCGTAGACCGCGCCGCAGGCGACGTGCGTGAGCGCGTTGCCCGGGGCGAGCTCGCGGGCGCGTTCGGCCGGGGCCACCGCGGCGGGGGGATCGGTGTCGATCAGGGCTTCGGCGAGCCGGACGTGGTTCAGCGCGACGTCCGGCTTCAGCCGCACCGCCGTCGCCGCCGCCTCGACGGCCTCAGGGCCCTGACCGGCCTGGTCGAGGGCGAAGGAGAGGGCCCAGAAACCGTTGTAGTACTGGGGATCGGCTGCCACGGACGCGCGCGCGGCCGCGATCGCCGCGTCGTACTCGCCCAGCGGGACCAGGAACAGCGAACGAAGACTCAGCGCCCTCGGGTGGGCCGGCTGTGCCCCGAGCACGCGGTCGAGCAGGTCCAGGGCCTCCCGCGGGCGGCCGAGCCGGTTCAGTTCGGATGCGCGGATCAGGTCGTCGTCAGTCGAATCCGTCACAGCAGCCGGCTCTTTCTCCTAGAGGCGTGCAACTCGTGGTACGCGCCGGAGCCGTCGCCAGGTTCTTCCGTTCGGCAGATCCACGAAGAAGCGCAGCGCCAGGATACCGAGGACCTTATACGGCTCGCCGCCGACCGGTATCAGCGAGGTCTGCGTCGCGACCACGATGTACCCGACGTAGATCGCGGTCAGCGAGAGCAGGGCGATGGCCTGTCGATCGGTGCGCAGGAAGCGCCACAGGAACGTTCCGGCCGACCGACGCAGGCCACTGATGGTCACGAAGGCGATGCCGGCGATGACGCCGAGCACCACCGCGGCGATGACCCGCCTGACCATGGTCTCGCCGCCGGCGCTCTGCAGCGACGCCGCCACCGCGCCGGCGAACGAGGCCAGCAGCGGCGCGTACAGACGCGTGAGGATCACTGCCTCGATCTGCCGGCGCGCTGCCGTCAAGCGCGGATTGAGTGAGATGACGCGGCTGAACCCGCCCAGCGCCGCCTCCCACTTGTTCGCCTTCTTATCCAGCCCGGCGATGCGCATGTGGGCAGTGGCGTTCTGCGGATCGATCTCCAGGGCGCGCAGGTACGACTGGCGGGCCGCGTCGTGGCCCCGGTTCGTTTCATAGACCACGCCGCAGGCGAGGTGCACCACGGCCGAATCCGGCGCGAGTTGGCGAGCCCGCTCGACGGGCGCGACGGCGGCGGGCGGATCGATGTCGCGCAGGGCTTCGGCGAGCCGTACGTGGTTCATCGCGGAGTCCGGCTCCAGGCGTACCGCGGTGGCGGCCGCCTCGACCGCCTCCGCCGCCCGGTCGGCCGAATCCAGCGCGAACGACAGAGCCCGGAAGCTCGAGCCGCTCTGGGGTCCGGCGGCCACGCACGCGCGGGCGGCTTCGATCGCCGCGTCGTGCTCGCCGAGGAAAGTCAGGCACAGCGAGCGCAGGCCCAGCGCGTTCGCATGCGTCGGCTCCACCGCGAGAACGCGGTCGAGCACGGCCAGGGCCTCCCGTCGGCGGTGGAGCCGGTTCAGTTCGTACGCGCGCATCAGGTCCTGATGAGTCGAACCCGTCACAGCAGGCGATTCTTCTTCATGTAGGCGTGCAGCTCGTCGTAGGCGCCGGAGCTGTTGGCGAACAGCACGACG
This sequence comes from Actinospica robiniae DSM 44927, assembly GCF_000504285.1. Taxonomy (NCBI): domain Bacteria; kingdom Bacillati; phylum Actinomycetota; class Actinomycetes; order Catenulisporales; family Actinospicaceae; genus Actinospica; species Actinospica robiniae. Next base: position 9,551,630 of record NZ_KI632511.1, read on the forward strand.
TTGCGCGCCTCCTCCAGCCACGGCCCGATCGACGGCCGGACCTCGTCGATCGCCGCCTCCAGGTCGGCCATGCCGATCAGCCGCAGCGTCCCCTCCTCCGCCGCCGCGAGCAGCGCCGTCTCGGCCGCGGTCTCGCACACGTGCGCCAGGTCGGCCCCGGAATAGCCCTCGGTCCGCTTGGCCAGCGCGGCCACGTCGATCCGGCTCACCGGGCGGTCTTGCAGGTGGTAGCGCAGGATCGCCTCGCGCGCGGGCCGGTCCGGAGGTGCCACCAGCAGCGTCCGGTCGAGCCGGCCCGGCCGGCGCAGGGCGGTGTCCACGTCCCACGGGGTGTTGGTCGCGCCGAGCACGAACACCCCGTCGTTCACGGCGTCGACGGAGTCGAGCTCGGTCAGGAACTGGTTGACCACGCCGCGGTTCGCGTCGGTGCGCAGGTTCCCGCGCTTGCGCCCGAGCGCGTCGATCTCGTCGAAGAAGAGCACGCACGGGGAGTTGCGCCGCGCGGTGTCGAAGACCGCGGCCAGGTTGCGCTCGCTCTGGCCGATGTACATGTCGATGACGTCGGCGAGGGTGACCGAGAAGAACTTGGCGCCCAGCTCGCCCGCGACCGCCCGGGCCACGAAGGTCTTGCCGCAGCCGGGCGGCCCGTACAGCAGCAGGCCGCCTCGCAGGGATTTGCGATACATCCGGCTGAGCTCGGGGTTGCGCATCGGCTTGAGGAAGGCGACGTCGAGCCGCCGCTTGACCTCCTCCATACCGCCGACGTCGGACAGGCGCACGCCGACGTCCTCCACCTCGTACGCGGACCCGGCGGGCGCGTCGGATTCGCCGGACCCGGCGGCCGGGCCGACGAAGAGCGGCTCGGCCAACTCGCCGAGGTCGCGGGCGGCCGCGTTCCAGTCGAAACCGTCGGGGGAGGCGGGTGCGGGGCCCGGCTCGGGTGCTGCGACAGGTGCGACAGGCGCGACAGGTGCAGCGGGCGCCGCGGCTGCCGCGGCCGACGCGCCTGCGCCCAGGGCCCGGCGCATCAGCTCCAGCGCCTGCGGCGAGCCCGGCTCGCGGCTGAGCACCGTCCCCAGGTGCCCGACCGCCTGGTCGGTCAGTCCCTCGTCCACCAGCAGGCCGGCCAGGTGCAGCCGCAACGGGAGGTCCTCCGGTGCGCTTTCCACGGCCCTGCGCAGGCTGGCCAGCAACGGGCTCTCGGCCACGGTGTCGCCCTCCCTCCCTGATCATGCGTCGGGTCAGGCTATCGCGCCGTCCCGACCCGCGCAGCGCCGAGCTGCCGAGATTTTCCCGTGACCACGCCGTTATCCGAACGTGTCAGAGCTTTACGGTGCTTCCCAGGCTCCCGTGATCTCCCTCACAAAGACGCGCTATATCGTCTTTCTGTCAGGCCTATGTCAGCTCGGCGTCAGCCGCCGCGCTTATCGTTCTTGCGGCCGCGTGCCTGGCGGCCGAGATCTGCCCGAACCGAAATGGGGGAGCAATGGCTTCGCTCGCACGATGGTGCTTCAGAAACCGGACCAAGGTCCTGGTGTTCTGGATCATCGCGCTGATCGGCATCTTTCTCGCCGGTAGCGCCTGGGGGGACGCGTACTCGACGTCGTTCAACATGCCCGGCACGGACTCGACCAAGGCGCTCAACCTGCTCAAGCAGCTCGACGCCAAGGCTTCGGGCGACACCGACCAGATCGTCTGGCACACGCTGGGCAACGGGGCGAAGGTCACCGACCCGAACGTCGAGCAGACCGTCACCGCCATGCTCGACGAGGTCGGCAAGGGCCACGGCATCGTCAGCGTGACCAACCCGTACCAGACCGACGGAGCCAAGTCGACCGCCATCAGCGCGGACGGCACGATCGCGTACTCGACGGTGACCTTCGCCGGCAACCAGACCGACATCCAGCTCGACGACGTGCAGAGCCTGGTCGACACGGCCAAGAAGGCGCAGAGCGCGAACCTCGAGGTCGAGCTCGGCGGCACCGACATCCAGGGCACCGAGCAGTCGAGCACCGGCTCCGCCGAACTGCTCGGCTACCTCGCCGCGCTGATCGTGCTGCTGCTCGCCTTCGGCTCGATCGTCGGAGCGCTGCTGCCGGTGATCATCGCGATCTTCGGGCTCGGCATCGGCACCTCCCTGATCATCATGACCTCGCACGCGATGACCATCCCGCAGCTCGCCCCGATCCTCGCGGCGCTGATCGGCATGGGCGTCGGCATCGACTACGCCCTGTTCATCGTCACCCGCTTCCGCAACTCGGTGCGGGAGGGGCTGAGCCATGAGGACTCGGTGGTCCTCGCGCTCAACACCTCCGGGCGTGCGGTGATCTTCGCCGGCACCACCGTCTGCATCGCGCTGCTCGGCATGCTCACCACCCGGATGAGCTTCATGTCCGGCACCGGCGTCGGCGCCGCCATCGTCGTGGCCACGGTCGTGTTCGCCTCGATCACGCTGCTGCCCGCGCTGCTCGGCTTCCGGGGCATCGCCAAGCGGGTCATGTCCCGCGGCACCCGCAAGCGGCTGTCCGCCAGCGGGCCGATCACCGGCGAGCCGACCGGCGTGTGGGCGCGCTGGGCCCGGGTGGTGGAGAAGCGGCCGACCGTGCTGGCCCTGCTCGCCGTGATCATCATGGGCGTGCTGATCATCCCGACCATGTCCATCCGGCTGCTCAACTCGGACCAGGGCAACGACCCGAGCAGCACCACCACGCGCAAGGCGTACGATCTGCTGGCCGAGGGCTTCGGTCCGGGCTTCAACGGCCCGCTGCAGATCGTCGCGCAGCTGGGCGGGCCGAACGACGCCGCCGCCCTACCGAAGATGGCCACGACCATCAGTGCTCTTCCGGACGTCACCACGGCCTTCGCCGTGCCGACCGAGCCCGGCGCCCATGTCGGCATCGTCATGGTGTACCCGAAGACGGCGCCGGAGTCCGCGCAGACCACGGACCTGGTCGACCAGCTGCGTGACACCGTCGTGCCGAAGGCCGAAGCGGGCACGCAGATGCAGGCCTACGTCGGCGGCACGACGGCGATCTTCGAGGACTTCGCCAGTGTGATGAAGCAGAAGATCCCGTTGTTCGTGGGCGTGGTCGTCGGGCTCGGCTTCCTGTTGCTGATGCTCGCCTTCCGCTCGCTCCTCGTCCCGCTGGCCGCGGCGGCGATGAACCTGGTCGCGGCCGGAGCGTCGTTCGGCGTGATCGTCTGGATGTTCCAGTACGGCCACGGCTCGGACGCCCTCGGGCTCGGCGCGGCCGGGCCGGTGGAGGCGTGGCTACCGGTGATGATGCTCTCCATCCTGTTCGGCCTGTCGATGGACTATCAGGTCTTCCTGGTCTCCCGGATGCACGAGGAATGGGTGCACACCAAGGACAACCGCCGGGCGGTGCGGGTCGGCCAGGCCGAGACCGGACGGGTGATCACCGCCGCGGCCACCATCATGATCGCGGTGTTCCTCTGCTTCCTGCTGCTCAAGCAGCGCGCGGTGTCCGAGTTCGGCATCGGCCTGGCCGCGGCGGTGGCGCTGGACGCCTTCGTGCTGCGGATGCTGCTGGTGCCCTCGATCATGCAGCTGTTCGGCCGGGCGAACTGGTACCTGCCCAAGTGGCTCGACCGGATCCTGCCGCACATGTCCGTCGAGGGCGACGGCGAGCCGCCGGTCGGCCGCGGCTACCTCGACCCGGGGCTGTTCCCGGCGTCGAGCGAGGTCGCCGCGTGGGGCACCGTCTCCTTCGGCGATCAGGACTCGGACGACGTTCAGGACGGCGTGCCCAGCGGCCGCCGCTGACAAGTGATCGACGGTCTAGGCGCGTCCGGGTTTTCTCCGGGCGCGCCTAGGGCCGTTCCAGCAGGTAAACCGCGGAAGGCCCCGCGTCGCCGGGATCGTCCGACTCGATGTCGCGGACGCCCAGTAGCCGGAACCCGTTCTTCTCCAGCACACGACACGACGGCGTGTTCGCGGCCTGGGGTGCGGAGACGATGCCGGCCAGGTCCGGGAACAGCCGGAACGCGTGCGCGCAGAGCGTCGCGATGACGGCGGTGCCGAGGCCCTTGCCGCAGCGGTCCGCCTCGCCGATCAGATAATCGATCCCGGCGACGGCAGGGATCCCCACGGCCCGGTCCCAGCCCGGGTGATCGGCATGACGGTAGGTCTGCACGAAGCCGACCGGGACGCCGTCGGCGACGGCCAGGTAGAGCAGCGTCGGGTCCGTGCCGTCGATGGCCGGACCGTAGTAGGCATCGAGGGCTGCGAGGGACAGGTCTTCCTGCGGCCACCAGCGCGCCACGTGCTCGTTCGCCAGCCAGCCGGCGAGCAACGGCAGATCCTCGCGGCCGAACGCCCGCAGTTCGATCTCCGGCATGGTGCGACCCCCTCGGCTCGACTCCGCTCAGGCCTTCTCGTAACCGTCCGGCCGTTCCCTCTTGGGCAGCTTGACCGCGATCTCCAGGTACGAGGTGTCGACGGCCTCGAACAGCTCCTCGTCCGGGATCGCCCCGCCCACCGTGAGCGAGTTCCAGCCGAAGCGGCCGATGTAGCTCGACGGTTGGACGTCCCCGGGATAGCGCGCGACCCACTCGTCCGCCACGTCGCGGTTCCGGCCGCACTTCACGCCCATCGTGGTGCTCGAGTTCGGGTCGCCGAAGAACGCGAAGATCTTCGTGCCCACCTTCGCCACGATGTCCCCGCCCCACGGGTCGTCCTCCCAGGCGCCCGGCTTGCGCAGGCTGTAGGCCAGCAGGTCGGCCACGGTCACGGCCATCACGGTCGCCTTTCGTCTTCGGGGTCTGACAGTGACGAGGCTACCCCGACCCGCCGGTAACATGACGGCGGCAACGAGGGCCGTCGAGGAAGCGGAGACTCCGTATGGCTGAATACGTCGGCGCCGTCGACCAGGGCACCACGAGCACCCGGTTCATGGTCTTCGACCACGCCGGCCGGGAGGTGGCACGCCATCAGCTCGAGCACGGCCAGCTGCTGCCGGAGCCGGGGTGGGTCGAGCACGATCCGCTGGAGATCTGGGAGCGCACCCGGGTCGTGATCGAGACCACCCTCGCCCGCGAGGGCCTGCACGCCGCCGACCTCGCCGCGCTGGGCATCACCAACCAGCGCGAGACGACGGTGGTGTGGAACCGGCGCACCGGGCGGCCGTACCACAACGCCATCGTCTGGCAGGACACGCGCACCGACCGCATCGCCGCCGCGCTCGACCGCTCCGACGCGGGCGAGCTGATCCGGCACCGCAGCGGGCTGCCGCCGGCCACCTACTTCTCCGGCGGCAAGATCCAGTGGCTGCTGGAGAACGTGCCCGGCCTGCGGGAGGACGCGCGAGCCGGCGACGCGCTGTTCGGCACCACCGACAGCTGGCTGCTGTGGAACCTCACCGGCGGGGTCGACGGCGGCGTGCACGTCACCGACGTGACCAACGCCGGACGCACGATGCTGATGGACCTCGAGACCCTGGACTGGGACGACGAGCTGCTCGCCTGCTTCGACGTGCCGCGGGCGATGCTGCCGGAGATCAAGTCCTCCTCGCTGCCGGCCGGCTACGGCGTGACCCGCGCCGACGGCCCGCTCGGCGGCGAGGTGCCGCTGACCGCGGTGCTCGGCGACCAGCAGGCCGCCACCGTCGGCCAGGTCTGCTTCCGCCCCGGCGAGGCGAAGAACACCTACGGCACCGGCAACTTCCTGCTGATGAACACCGGCACCGAGATCGTCCGGTCCAGCCACGGGCTGCTCACCACGCCCGCCTACCGCTTCGGCGACGAGCCCGCCGTCTACGCCCTCGAAGGCTCGATCGCGGTCACCGGCTCGGCCGTGCAGTGGCTGCGCGACCAGCTCGGCATCATCTCCGGGGCGGCGCAGAGCGAGGCGCTGGCCCGGCAGGTGCAGGACACCGGCGGGGTCTACTTCGTCCCCGCCTTCTCCGGGCTGTTCGCCCCCTACTGGCGGTCCGACGCCCGCGGTGCGATCGTCGGGTTGTCGCGCTTCCACACCAACGCCCACCTGGCCCGGGCCACCCTGGAAGCGATCTGCTATCAGACCCGCGACGTGATCGAGGCGATGGAGCAGGACTCCGGCGTGCGCCTCGACGTGCTGCGCGTGGACGGGGGAGTGACCGCGAACGAGCTGGCCATGCAGATCCAGGCCGACGTGCTGGGCGTCGCCGTCTCGCGCCCGGTCGTGGCCGAGACCACCGCGCTCGGCGCCGCCTACGCGGCCGGGCTCGCGGTCGGCTTCTGGGACTCGACGCAGGAGCTGGTCGGCAACTGGCACGAGGCCCGGCGCTGGGAGCCCGAGTGGGACGAGCCGCGCCGGGAGAAGGGGTATCGCGGCTGGAAGAAGGCGGTGACCCGGACTCTGGACTGGGTGGAGATCGAAGAGGGCTGAGTCGTCAGGCGGGCGGAAGCGGCACCTGGCCCGGCCACAGCTCGGGTGGTGTGCCCGGAAGCGGGCAAGCGGGGTAGGCGACGAGCCTCTCCGCGGCGGCCTGGGCGCGTGCCCACGCTTCGACCACGTCATACGTCCCGTCGCCCTCGAAGCAGATGTGACCGTAGGCCGCGCCGGCCTCGTCCGGTTGCGGGTAGTCGTCCGCCCAGGTCGCCCACCAGCGGCCTCGGCCGTCGGAGCGGACGTAGACGATTCCGTGGCCTGGACGGGGAAGACCGGGCGCGACGGCCATGCGGTCATCCGAGACGGGCACCCCGGTGGGATACCGGCGAACTGGTCGGCGGTCCATACGGCCCCTTAGATCTCATCCCAGGGTACGGATTCGTAAGCGTCGCCCACGGCCCGCATGAGCGTGTCGGAGACCGGGATCTCGAGCTCGTCGACGCTGCGCACCGCGCCGACGCCGCGCGAGTTGGTGACGCAGATCCCTGCGAAGCGGCCGAGCTCGGCCAGGGTGACCCGGCCGGTGCGCGATTTCAGGCCCTGCTCGGCCAGACGCGGTGCGACCAGCTGCATGGTGATGCCGGCCAGCGACGGGCCGTCCGGCCACAGCACGTCCGTGCCGTCGAAGAACGCGATGTTGGTGATCCCGCCCTCGGAGATCCGCCCGGTCGGGCTGGTCAGCAGCGCGTCGTCGTAGCCGGCGCGGGCGACCTCGTTCAGGTGGTAGGCGTGGGCGAAGTCGCCGGGCCGCTTGATGTGCGCGATCTCGCGCTGGTAGGAGACCGAGCGCAGCCGCTGCGGCCGGTCCGGCACCTGGGCCGGCGGGCGCACGGTGACGATGGTGCGCACGGCGCCGGTCGCCGCGATCCCGCGCACGATCACCCGCACCGACGCGTCCGGCTGGGGCTCGCGGCCGTTCCCGCCGCGCAGCGCCTGCCGGATGAGGGTTCGCACATACCCGCCGTCGAAGGGCCTGCCGAACAGCTCCCGGTTCGCCGCGTCCAGCCGGTCCAGATGCAGCCCCAGCCCGCGCACCCGGCCGCCGCGCACCTGCATCGCGGTGAAGTGGCCGAAGCTCTCCAGTGCGATCTCGGCGAGGGCGTCCGCACTGGGACTCTCGCCGTCGATCTCCATCCGCACGCCGCCGCCCGCCTTCCGTCCCGCGATCCGCCGGTGCGCCGATCGGCTCCGCTCAATCTATCTCAGGCCTCCCACGTGCGGCAAAGCCCGCGCGGCGGGTCCGATATTCCCGGCGTTTCGGTGCCCGGGCCGCTACGCTGCTGCGCGACACGGTGCGTCACGAGCACAGCTGAAGCAGGACGACGGGAGCCCGTAATGACCCGGATCTATCCGAAAGCCGCCGCCGGAGCCGCGGACGACGGCGTCCCGTCCGGGCCGCGGTTCCCCGAGATCGAGCTGCGGGTGCTCGACTACTGGGGCTCCGACGACACTTTCCGCGCCTCGGTCGAGGCGCGTCCGGTCGGCGAGCGCGGCGCGAACGAGTTCGTGTTCTACGACGGTCCGCCCTTCGCCAACGGCCTGCCGCACTACGGACATCTGCTCACCGGCTATGTCAAAGACCTCATTCCGCGGTACCAGACCATGCGCGGCTGCCGGGTGGAACGCCGCTTCGGCTGGGACACGCACGGCCTGCCCGCGGAGCTCGAGGCGATGCGGCAGCTCGGGATCAAGACCAAGGCCGAGATCGAGCAGGCCGGCATCGCCGCGTTCAACGACTCCTGCCGCGCATCGGTGCTGCGCTACACCCAGGCCTGGCACGACTACGTCACCCGTCAGGCCCGGTGGGTCGACTTCGAGAACGACTACAAGACGCTCGACCTGTCCTACATGGAGAGCGTCATGTGGGCGTTCAAGCAGCTCTATGACAAGGGTCTGGTTTACGAGGGCTATCGCTGCCTGCCCTACTGCTGGAACGACGAGACCCCGCTCTCCGCGCACGAGCTACGTATGGACGAGGACGTCTACCAGCCGCGCCGCGACCCTGCCGTCACCGTCGGATACCGCCTCGAGACCGGCGAGCTCGCGCTGATCTGGACCACGACGCCGTGGACGCTGCCGTCGAACCTCGCCATGGCCGTGCACCGCGACGTCGACTACGTGGTGGTCGAGTCGGACTTCGCCGGCCGGACCGAACGCTACATCCTGGCCGAGGAGCGGCTGGCCGCCTACGCGAAGGAGCTCGGCCAGGACCCTGAGTCGCGGATCGTGCGACGCTGCAAGGGTTCCGAGCTCGTCGGACTGGGCTACACCCCGCCGTTCTCCTACTTCCTCGGGCATCCGAAGTCGCACGTCGTCCTGCACGCGGACTACGTCACGACCTCCGACGGCACCGGCATCGTGCACATCGCGCCCGCCTTCGGCGAGGAGGACAAGCTGCTCACCGACCAGTACGGCATCGTGCCGGTCGTGCCGGTAGCCGCGGACGGCACCTTCACCGAGCCGGTCTCCGAGTACGCCGGCCTGCACGTCTTCAAGGCCAACGCGAAGATCATCGAGCATCTCAAGGCTCGAACCGAGGGCGAGGCAGGCGAGGCCGGCGCGAGCACCGAGGGCACGGTGCTGCTGCGGCACGAGACGTACGAGCACTCCTACCCGCACTGCTGGCGCTGCCGCAATCCCCTGATCTACATGGCGGTCTCCTCCTGGTTCGTGGCCACCACCGCGATCCGGGAGCGCATGCTCGAGCTCAACGAGCCGATCACCTGGGTGCCCGAGCACGTCAAGCACGGCCAGTTCGGCAAGTGGCTCAGCAACACCCGGGACTGGTCGATCAGCCGCAACCGCTACTGGGGCAGCCCCATCCCGGTCTGGCGCTCCGACGATCCGCACTACCCGCGGGTCGACGTCTACGGCTCGCTGGCCGAGCTCGGCGCGGACTTCGGCGTCGAGGTGACCGACCTGCACCGGCCGGCCGTCGACGAGCTCACCCGGCCCAACCCGGACGATCCGACCGGCCGCTCCACCATGCGCCGGGTCACCGACGTGCTCGACTGCTGGTTCGAGTCCGGGTCGATGTCCTTCGCCCAGGTGCACTACCCCTTCGAGAACGCCGAGTGGTTCGACTCCCACTTCCCGGGCGACTTCATCGTCGAGTACATCGGGCAGACCCGCGGGTGGTTCTACACGATGCACGTCATGGCCGCCGCGCTGTTCGACCGGCCCGCCTTCTCCACCTGCCTGAGCCACGGCATCGTGCTCGGCTCGGACGGCCAGAAGATGTCGAAGTCGCTGCGCAACTACCCGGACGTGACCGAGGTCTTCGACCGCGACGGCGCCGACGCGATGCGCTGGTTCCTGATGTCCTCGCCGATCCTGCGCGGCGGCAACCTGATCGTGACCGAGCAGGCCATCCGCGAGGGCGTGCGCCAGGTGCTGATCCCGCTGTGGAACAGCTGGTACTTCTTCCAGCTCTACGCCAACGCGGCCGGCTACGAGGCCCGGGCCACGCTCGAGGCGCAGGACCCGCTCGACCGCTACCTGCTGGCGAAGCTGCGCGAACTGGTGGAGAGCGTGGGCGAGCAGCTCGACGGCTACCGCATCGCCGAGGCCTGCGACAGTGTGCGCGGCTTCTTCGACCTGCTCACCAACTGGTACATCCGGCGGTCCCGGGAGCGGTTCTGGGGCACCGGCGGCGCGGCCGACCCGGCGCCGTTCGACACGCTGTACACGGCGCTGGAGACCGCGTGCCGGATCTCCGCGCCGCTGCTGCCGCTGATCGCCGAGGAGGTCTGGCGCGGCCTGACCGGCGGACGCTCGGTCCATCTGACCGACTGGCCCGAGGCCGAGCGGCTGCCTCAGGACGCGGAGTTGGTCTCGGCGATGGACCGCACCCGGGAGGTGTGCTCGGTGGCCGCGGCCCTGCGCAAGGCCAACGACCTGCGGGTGCGGCTGCCGTTGGGCGAGCTGACCGTGGTCGCGCCGGGCGCATCGAGCTGGGCCCGGTTCGCCCCGATCATGGCCGACGAGGTCAACGTGCGCACGGTGACGCTGCTCGACCCGGACGACCCGGACGCGCGGCGGCTGCGGATGGGGGAGCAGCTGACCATCATGCCGCGGGTGGCCGGTCCGCGGCTCGGCGCCGAGGTGCAGAGGGTGATCCGGGCGAGCAAGTCAGGGGACTGGTTCGTCTCCCCGGCCGGCCGGGTCGTGTGCGGCGGGATCGAGCTCGAACTCAGCGAATACGTGCTGGAGACCGTCTTCGACCACGGCGCCGAGGAGACCGCGACCGCGCCGCTGCCGGGCGGCGGCTTCGTCCTGCTCGACGTCTCGGTCACCTCGGAGTTCGCGGCCGAGGGCCTGGCCCGCGACGCCGTGCGGACCGTCCAGCAGGCTCGGCGGACTGCCGGATTCGGCGTCTCGGACCGGATTTCGCTGCTGGTCGCGGGCACGCCGGGTGCGATCGAGGCGCTGCGCACGCATCAGGAGCTGCTGGCCCGCGAGACGCTCGCGCTCGAGGTCGAACTGCTCGACCTCGCCGTCCTCGACGCCGAGGCCGAGTCCCGGCTCGGCGATCCGGTGCGCGTCGGCGACGACCAGAGCGTACGGATCGCGGTGGCCCGCCACGCGCAATAGCGGGAGAGCGCGAGGCGACACAGGGCTCTGTTCCGCCGGCGAATCGACGGAACAGAGCCCTGGCGTCGCACTCAGTGAATCAGAGTACGAGCATGGTCAGCTCCAGGACCACTGCTGGTTGGCAGCGCTGTTACAGGTCCAGGTCTCCACGACGGTGCCGTTGGCCGTGGCGCCGCCGGTCACGTCCAGGCAGAACCCGGTGTTCGGCGCGGTGATCGCGCCGCTGGAGCCGATCGACCACTGCTGATTCGCTCCGCCGTTGCACTGGTAGAGGATCGTGGCCGCGCCGCGGCTGGTGGAGGCGCCCTTCACGGTCAGGCAGTACTTCCCGCCGTCCGTGTTCAAGGTGCCGCCGGAGTAGGTCCAGGTCTGGCCCGGGCCGCTGTGGCAGGTCCAGATCTGCTCCGCGGTGTTGTTGGCGAAGGTGCCGCCGTTGGTGTCGAGGCACTTGCCGGACTGGGCGCCGATCAGCTCGCCCGGGCCGCCGCTGCCGCTGTCGCCGCCCCCGCCGCCTCCACCGGTGAAGCCGGCCGGGTTGTAGCAGCTGTTGGTGGAGGAGTTGAACAGCGGCGTGGTGTCCACCGGCTCGTTGTTCGGCGGATTGACGATGGCCGCCTCCGAGTCCTGCGTCAGGTCGTCCTCGCAGTTGATCACGTCGTTGGAGTTGCCGCCCTGGCCGCCGATCCACAGGTCGATGTGGTACAGGTTCGGTCCGCCGTCGGGTCCGGACCCGGTCCAGTCCTCGTCGCACTCGACGCAGTCGTCTTCCATGATGAAGTACCGATGCAGGTACGGGTAGTAGACGATGGTGCCGACGGCCAGCTCGGACTTGTCGGTGGCGTAGGTGATCGGGTTGGCGTAGGTGCCGGTGCCGCCGGCCGCGTTGTGGATGGTGGGGTTGCCGTCGCTCTTCGGGTAGGCGATGTCGTTTCCGGGCGGGGAGTTGTCCGGCCAGCCGTAGAGGGTGACCAGGAAGTTGCGCGTGGTGCTGGCCTGCGCGGGGGTGGTGGCCGCCGCGAGGCCCAGCACGGTGAGCGCGATCGTCAGCAGTCCGCCGACGAGCGCGGTCAGCCGCCGCTTGGTCAGGCGCATGCGTGGGTATCCTTTCCTCTTGCGTGTGGATGGATGGTGTGGGCCGGGATGCAGCCCGGCCCGTGCCTTTCTCAGCCCTGGAGCGTTCCGTAGATCTCCAGGTGTCCCTGATCCCCGATGATCACCAGGCCGTCCGCCGTCGTCGGCACGGTGAAGTGGTCGAACTCGCCTTGGTCGAGCCCGTCACGCGTGGCGTCGCCGGCGCTGGACCACAGCTGCCGGGAGACGTCGGCGGCGGCGAAGGCCCGCAGCGTGGCGCCGTGCGTCTGGTCCACTGTCCACACCACGCCGGAGCCGGACCGGTCGCGGTCCCCGGTGACCACCGGGATCGCGCCCGGATAGCTGAAGGCGAGCGGCGCCTGCGCTACCGGCGTGGGATCGATCGTGCCCCCGGGCAGCAACCGCCACTGGGTCAGACGTCCGTTCGCGCCGCTGCCGTACACGTACTCCGCAGACGAGCCAGTGCTCTGCGACCAGAAGGCCCAGGTGCCCCACATGCCGCCCGGGACGGTGCCAACGGTCAGCTCCTGCTTGATCCGGTCGACATCGGTCCGGCCCTCGGTAGAGCTCTTACACGGCGTGGCAATCGTGTGGTAGCCACCGAGACCGGCCTGGGAGAGCACGTATACCGAGCCGGTCTTGGAGGACAGGATGTACTCGTGCGCGCCGGGCACATCGAACAGCGAGCCGGAGCCGAGATCCTGGTCATGCTCGGCTCGGCAGAGCTGGTCGAAGGGCGTGAACGAGTCGAGGACCCGCAGCGTCCCGTTCTGCGGCACGGTCTCGAGCACCGAGTCACCCGCGTCCCGGCCGCCGCGGTCGAGGTCGAACGGGCCGTTCCCGGTGACGAGGTAGAGATGGCCGTGCCCGTCGACACTGAATCCGCTCTCTGATTCCCACAGCCCGGCACCCCAGGCGTTCGGCGAGGTGTTGTAGACCACTGACTGCGCGAGCGTCGCCGCGGAGTAGCCCAGCACCCAGCCGTGGTACGGGGCCAACCCGCACCAGGAGGAGAAGCCGGCGTAGACGACGCTGTCGACCTCGGTCAGCGCCATCCGTTGCTGCTGCTCGGAAGCCGTGAAGGTCACCGTGCCATGCGCCGCGTCCAGCCCGGTGCCGGGTACGGATGCTGCGACGGTGGCGGCTGCGCGCTTATCAGCACCGGTATACAAGTCGAGCGCGTGCAGCCGGTAGGTCATCCGTCCCTGCTCGACGTCGAGGGCCATGACGTAGATGGTCTTGGTGTTCCAGTCGATCACTGGAGTGCTGGCGATGCCGACTTCGGGCACGACCGAGTCGCACAGCCGGTTCTTGGCCACGCGGTCGGTCGCGGCATCGAACGTACGGGCGCCGGGCTGCAGCAACGAGACGTGCCACAGCGGCGGGGTCGCGGCGGAGGTCGCGTCCGCGTCGAAGGCGTAGACGGAGTCGTGCTCGGTCGCCACGACGACGACGTTGTGCGCGGCGCCGGAGATGTCGAGCCGCGGGACGTACAGCGGCTGAGCGTAGATCTTGCCGTCGACCGGATAGGCGACGCGCTTGCCGAAGTGTCCTGAGGTCAGGGCGCTCGGGCTCAGCGTCGGCTCCGCATCGTCGAGCCCGAGCCTGGTCAGATCGCCTCGGCCGGTCAGCACCGCGTCGGCAGGTCCCGGCTTGAGGTCGATCCTGGTCGCCGCGGCCGGATCCGGGACGCCCAGCGCGGCGCCCGCCCCCGTCCCGTGCCCCGGCCCGGTCAGTACCTCGGCCAGCAGGAGCCCGATGACGGTGAAGGCGGCGATCCCCCCGAGAGCCGCCGCCCACCGGTGCCGCCGCGATCGCCCGAGCCGCATCGCGCCCTCCACCCGCAAGTAAGGTACCTTTACTAACCTTGCAGCGGAACGTACCGCCGAGCTGACGGGGCGTCAAGGAGTCCGGCCGGGAACCGTCCCGGCCGCAGATCGCTGTCGGTGGTCGATGTCAGGATGATCAAACAGGAGAATCCCGACTGACAAGGAGCGGACATGACCGGGACCACGACGGTGGCCTTGAACTTCGCCGAGCGCGGCGCCGGCGTCCCCGTGCTGGCCCTGCACGGCTGGAAGCCGGACCATCGCCTGATGCTCGGCTGCCTCGAACCGGTCTTCGCCGCCCGGCCCGGCTACCGCAGGCTCTACCCGGACCTGCCGGGCATGGGCGCCTCGTTCGCCCCGGCCTCGGTCAACGGATCCGACGACCTGTTGCGCGCGGTCGAGGAGTTCATCGAGCGCGAGATCGGAGCCGAGCCGTTCCTACTGGTCGGCGAGTCCTACGGCGGCTACCTCGCCCGCGCGCTGGCCCGGCGCCGCGCGGAGCAGGTCCTCGGGCTGGCGCTGATCTGCCCGATCGGCACCGCGCTCGAACAGGCCGAGCGCAACGTGCCCGCGTTGGAGGTGCTGCGTCCGGACGCGGAGGTCCTCGCCGGCCTCGAACCCCATGTCGCCAAGGAGTACGCGGAGGTCGCGGTCGTCCAGTCCCCCGAGACCGCACGGCGCTTCGTGGACGAGGTGCTCAGTGGCCTCGATGCCGCCGACACCGTCGCGATGGCCCGCATCCGCGCCAACTGGCAGCTGAGCGAGGATCCGGAGGGCGGTGCGCCCTACACCCGCCCGGCTCTCATTCTGACGGGCCGCCAGGACGAGAGCGTCGGCTACCTCGACCAGTTAGCGCTGCTGCCGCACTACCCGCGCGCGAGCTTCGCCGTGCTGGACGTGGCCGGCCACAACCTGCAGATCGAGCAGCCTCAGCTGTTCGACGCGCTGATGCTGGAGTGGCTCGACCGTGCCGCCGCAGAATCCTGACCCGGCCGCGTCAACTCGCGAATCCCTTGCCGAAGCGCGCGCCGCCCGTGTCCGGGCCAGGAAGCTGGTCGGCTCGCTGACCAAGCGCGAGATCGAGGTCCTCGCGCTGCTCGGCTCCGGCTTGTCGAACGCCCAGATCGCGGACCGGTTCTACCCGTCCGAGGCCACCATCAAGGGCTACGCCCCGCGGATGCTGGAGAAGCTCGGCTGCGCCAACCGCACCCAGGTCGGCCTGCTGGCCCACGAGGCGGGGTTGACCGACGTCTGATCCGGCGTGAACAACGAGGCAGACGGCGGGCAGGCCCACGTCGCTTGGCTTCTATCGCGATTCGATGATCGGCTGAGCGTTGGTGGGGCGTGGGATGCTTGTCGGGTCAGGGTGTGGGCGGCCGCTTCGCGTCGCCCGTTTTGTCTGACCACCCGCCCACCCGTTGCGTTGGCGGGTGGGCTGGGGTTTCAAGCTTTCGCCTCCGGCGGGGGCCCTTCCCTCGGAGAGTGCCGGGTTCGTGTGGGTGCCGGCGTGGCGGGGCGGGCTGTTGTTCGGGATGGTGGGGTTGCGGGGGTGTGCTCTCTCCTCGGTCGGTCCCCGGAGGCAATCAGGAACCTGCCGGGAGGTCAAGCGGCGGTAGCTTTCGCTGATGCTGGATCTTGCATCGCGCCGCTTGACCTCCCGGCAGAACCCTGACCGGGCTTCGCCTGCCCGACCGAGGAGAGAACCCACCCCCTGAGGGGGCAGTGCGAGCTGCGCTCGGGCCGAGTCCCGTCCGGTGGCCCGGTCGCGCTTGATGCACGATCATGCATCGCCGTTCTGGGCTGCGCTTCTCTTCTCTACCTCTTTCAACGTCGGGGAGCGCGCCCGAGTTCCCCGGAAATCTCCGGGATTTTCGCTTATCCGGTAGATACCGGATACACGACTTTTGTCAGTGTTAGCGTCTAGCATGGAAACGTACGGGGATCTCGGCTTATGACGGGAGGGGCGGTGGACGCGGTGGCTGGGCAGGTGGCGGAGGGGGTATGGCCGAAAGCGGTGCAGGAATTGTCCTCGAGTGCGACCGAGCCACGCGATCTTGCGCGTTGCGTGAGCTCCGGGCCGATCGGACCAGGGTGATGGAGAATCCTTCCGGATCGGGCGCGGCTCGCCTGCGGGATTCTGCTGCGAGATCTGGGATCGGGGTCGATCGCGCCGAGGCCGTGCAGGATCCGACATCAAGTGCGACCCGGGCACCGACCCTTCGGGCGGATCGAGGATGGGATGGCCGGATCAAGGTGATGCAGAATCCTTCCGCACCGAGCGCGACCGCGACACGGGACTCGATCGCGCGGATCGAGGATCGAGATGCTCGGGCCAAGGCGATGCAGGATTCTTCCGCACCGAGCGCGACCGGGCCACGGGATGGGACCCGGGCCCGAGCGCAGCTCGTACCGGACCTCAGGGGGTGGGCTCTCTCCTCGGTCGGGCAGGCGAAGCCCGATCAGGGTTCTGCCGGGAGGTCAAGCGGCGCGATGCAAAATCGACCATCAGCGGAAGCTATCGCCGCTTGACCTCCCGACAGGTCCCTGATTGCCTCCGGGGACCGACCGAGGAGAGAGCACACCCCCGCAACCCCACCACCCCGAACCCCAGCCCGCCCCACTAACGACAGCACCCCGCAGACCCCGGCACTCTCTCCGAGGAAGGGCCTGCCAGCGGCGACTTTCGTCTTGAAACCCCAGCCCTCCCCGCCGACGCAACGGGTGGGTGGTCAGATGAGACGGGCGACGCGAAGCGGCCGCCCACACCCAGACAACTACCCCGACCCGACAGACCACCACGCTCACGCCCCACCAACACTCAGCCGATCATCAAATCGCTCTAGTCGAGATCGGTGGCGATCTGCGGCTGATCCGCCGTCTCGGCCGCCTGCGCCGGCACGGCGGGTTCTCCCGCGATTGCGGCCGCGGTCGCCGGCACCGATGGATCGCCCTCGGGCGGGTCCCCGCGCAACTCGCGCACCACCGCCCAGGCGATCGAGACCAGCGGCACCGCCACGACCGCGCCGAGCAGGCCGGCCGAGATCGTGCCCGCGATCACGCTGACCGCCACCGCCACCGGGTGCAGGCGCACGGCCCAGCCCATCACGAACGGCTGCAGCACGTGCCCCTCGATCTGGCCGAACACCACGATCAGCACCAGCACGATGACCGCCGTGGTCACGCCCTTGGACGCGAGCGCCACAACGGTGGCCACGGCCATCGCGATCGGCGAGCCGGCCAGCGGGATGAAGCTGGCGGTGAACTCCAGGATGGTCAGCGGCAGCACCAGCGGGACGCCGAGCAGCCACAGCGAGACGCCGACCATGATCGCGTTCGCGGCGGCGACCAGGATGATCCCGCGGGTGTAGCCGGCGAAGGTGTGCCAGGCCGTGTTCCCGCACTGCGCCCAGATCGGGCGCAGGCCGCCCGGCAGCTGATCCTGGAACCAGTGCCACATCCGGTCGCCGGAGCTGGTGAAGAAGATCGAGCAGAACACCGCCAGCGCGAGCACCGTGAGCACGTCCACGATCCGCCCGGCGCCGTTCAGGGCCTGGTTGATCAGCGTCGTGCGGTGCGCCTCGACATAAGAGGTGAGCTTGCCCTGCAGGTTGTCCAGCGTGTGCGGGTCGACGTGGAAGGGCTTGCCCTCGAGCCAGACCTCGATCCGGTCCACACCGCCGCGGAAGTCGTTGCTGAGCGTGTCGGACTCCCCGGCCACCGAGGTGCCGGCCCAGATGAACACGCCCGCGATCACCGCGATCCCGCCGAGCGCGGCGAAGAGCACGGCCAGGGGCCGCGGCAGGTACCGGGAGAGCACGTTCACCGGCGGGCGCAGCAGCGAGGTGACGATCAGCGCGATGAACAGCGCCACGAACACCAGCTCGAAGCGCATCAGCACGAGGAAGACCACGTACGCGGCCAATCCGAGCACGAGCATGCGCCAGGAGTAGTCCGAAACCTGCCGCAGGCGCGGGTTTATCGGCCGCTCCTGTCCCTGCCGATCCATACTCCGGCTCCTCGCCGCCGTCCGCCCGTGTCCCGCCCCAGGTTATCGGCGCCGCCGCGCTCGCGCTGCGAAAGAAGTCCGGGCGGGCGTGATCCGGGCGCGGCGCGGGGGCTGCGGCGGGCTGGATAGAATCGGCCCCTCCGGACGCGGCGAGCGCGTCCGCGGGCGGAAGGCACGGCCAGACGATGACGACCGACACGGCCGCTTCACGGGTAGCAGCGCAGCCGGCCACCCCCGCGCCCGCGCCGCCCGCACGACCGCGCAGCCGCCCCCTGCCCCGCCACCTGGTCACGATCACCGCGCTGCTCGCCACCCTCCTGCTCGGCGTGGCCGGCCCGCTGGCGCTGGCCTGGAAGACCGGCAGCATCCACGTCCCGCACAACGACACTTGGGCCTTCAGCCGCACCGCGGAGATCTTCGCCCGCACCGGGCATATCAGGCTGTTCAATTGGAACGCGATGTCGCTGCTGGGCGCGATCGTGCCGCTCGGCCCGCTCGGGCGCACCATCGCCTCCCAGTCCTGCACGATCGCGGCGCTGTCGGTGGTGACCCTCGCGGCCGCCTTCGACGTGCTGCGCGGGGTCACCGGCTCGCGCCGCGCCGCGCTCGGCCTGCTGGTGATGGCGAGCTGGCCCTGCTACGGCCTGCTGAGCACGTCGCTGATGACGGACATCCCGGCGTTCGCCGCGACCACGCTCACCCTCGCCCTCGGCCGCCGGGCGATCGAGCGCGGGTCGAAGACGCTGTTCGCGCTGTGCGGGCTGGTCGGCCTGTGGGGCTTCACCGTGCGCGAGCAGACGATCGCGGCCACCGTGGCGGTCCTCCTCGCGGCCCTGCTGCGGCCCCGGTTGCGCCGGCGCGGCATGCTGATCTGGTTCGGGCTGCTCACCGTCGTGCTCGGCGCGGCCGCCGGGGCGTTCGAACTCTGGCGCCGCACGCTGCCGAACGGATCCTCGCCCACCTTCGAGCAGATCTCCCGGCCGGACATGAGCGCGGTGATCGCCGGCTTCCTCGGCGGCGTGCTGCTGCTCGGCCTGGTGGTCAGCCCGCTGGTGTTCCTGGTGGCCCGGCCCTCCACCTTCTCGCCCTCGGCGCGGGCCTGGTCCAGGCGCACCCTGCTGGTCACGACGGTCGGGGTGCTCTGGTACGGCGTCAGCTTCCCGCAGAACTACTTCCTGATCGAGGGCGCGTACTCGTCCGCCTACCTGGGCCACCGCCCCGACGTCATCCCGCGCACGGCCTGGGACCTGATGTTCCCGTTGGCGATCGTCTCGACCTCGCTGCTGGTCGGGCTGGCGGTGGACCGGATGCGCACACTGCGGCCGGAACTGGCGCTGTTCCTCCTCTTCACGCTGTTCGGCACCTTCCTGGAGGTGTTCGAGGGCGAGATCCTGTTCGACCGCTACATCTTCCCCATGGCGCTGCCGACCGCGGCCATGCTGTTGCGCGAGCCGTTGCGGCTGGGTCTGAGCAGCCGGCTGCGCAAGGGGTTCGCAGCAGGGGTGGGGGTGTTCCTGGCGCTGGTCACCGCGGCGCTGACGGCCAACGCGCTGTCGTACGACGCGGCCAACTGGCGCGTCGCGCAGCAGCTGGTTGCCAGCGGAGCCGCGTCGCCCGAGCACATCGACGCGGGGCTCGACTGGGACGGCTACTACTCGCCGGACGGCGCCCAGGCCCTGGCCGATCCGACCTCGGTCCCGGGGATCTACGAGAAGGCCGCGGCGCTGAACGACGCCCACCCCTGCTACGTCGTCGCGTCCCGGCCGCAGGACCAGGACGACTACAGCTTCACCCTGGTCGAGACGGTGCCCTACGAGAAGTACGGCCTGCCCGGGGCGCACAACGAGCTGTTCGTCTACCGCACCTGGGTCGGCACCTGCCACTGACTCACAGACGGCAGCTGATCTCCACCCCGTCGGCCACCGGGAACGACGTGTTCTGATACCCGCTCGCCGGATCGCGCACGTAGTCGAGATAGGGTTTCACGACGGACATCTCCGTGTCGTCGGCGAGCACGAGCGTGCCCGGCGCCAGATGTGGTTCGAGCAGTTGCAGCACGGGCACGTAGAGCTGCTTCCACCCGTCGAGCAGGACGAAGTCGACGCCTGCTTCGATCTGCCCGGGCAGTGTCTCGAGCGCGTCGCCCTCGAGGAGGGTGACGACGTCGTCCAGCCCGGCCTCGGCGAAGGTGCGGCGTGCGGCGGCGATCTTGGCCGCGGACATCTCCGTGGTCACCACCCGGCCGGCGCCGTTGTCCCGCACGGCCGCGGCCAGGTACAACGTGGAGATGCCGAAAGACGTGCCGAACTCGACGACGGTGCGCGGCCGGGTGGCGCGGACCAGGCTGTAGAGCAACCGGCCGGCTTCCGGCGAGACCGGCATGTAGACCTCGGCGTAGAAGTCCGCGCGTTCCTGGGAGGTGTCCGGTTCGAAGCCGGCCGGGAACGCGGCGGCGGCGCGGTGTGCGGCCGCGTCGTCCTGGTCGGCGGCGGCGAAGAGGCGCTCGAGCACGCCGGAGACGGCCGGCTGTTGCAGGGTGTTGAGGGAGGTCACGCGAGCTAGAGTAGACGGACCGTCTCGTCTTGTCTAGCTGTCGGGCGCCTATCCTGGTAGCGACGGACGGCGCCGCGAAGACGCGAGGAGACGGTGTGGAGCAGGCGGGGACGGACGGATCGGGAACCCGGCGCCATCACGGCAACCGGCACGGCCGCAGCGAGGACGCGCGCCGCGCGGTGCTCCAGGCGGCCGACGACCTGCTGGTCAAGCGGGGTTTCGGGGGTGTCACGGTCGAGGGCGTCGCGGCCGCCGCGGGCGTCGGCAAGCAGACGATCTACCGCTGGTGGGCCTCGAAGACGGACATCCTGCTCGACGCCTTCCTCGAGGACGCCGCCGAGGACCTGGTCGAGGCCGACCACGGCGACCTCGGCCGCGACCTGCGCGAGCACCTGAACCGGCTGGCCAGGTTCCTGCGCGAAGACCACGCCGGCGCGGTCTTCCGCGCCCTGATCGGCCACGCCCAGCACGACCCGCAGTTCGCCGCCACCCTGCGCGCCCGCTACCTCGACGCCCAGCGCCGCCGCGACCAGCTGCCCCTCGACCGCGCCGCCGCCCGCGGCGAACTCCCCGCCGACTTCGACTCCGCGGCAGCACTCGACCGCCTCGTCGGCCCCCTTTACCACCGCGTCCTGATCACCGGCGACCCCGTCGACGAGGACTTCATCGACGGCTTGGTCACTGCCTTCACGCGCTCGATTCAGCCTTGAGCCGAGCAGCGGCGAGGCCGGAGATCAGGCGGCGCGCATGGCAGTGAGCTGCGATTCGAGGGCGGTGCGGGCGACGGTGTAGCGCGACGGCGTGCCGACGCAGAGGACGGAGACGGCTTCGGCCGAGCGCTGGAGCCTGCGGACGGCGTTCCACAGGGGCGAGCGGCGCTGGCCTTCGACCGCGAGCTGCGTGGTCAGTTCCTTGGCCAGCGCCGAGATCCGCAGGCACGCGGCCGAACACAGGGCCTGGACGAGGGCGAAGGCGGTCGGGGAGAGCGGCTGCTCGCGCCGGCGGTGCTGGCCGGAGGCCATGTCCGCGAGCTCGTCTTGCAGGTCGCGCAGGAGGTCGGCGAGCGTGCGGATCAGGTGCCAGCGTACGGCCGTCACCAAGGGCCTGGAAGCACAGGCGCCCTGGTCGTAGGCGTCGTCGAGCCGTGCGAGGGCGGCGACGAGGTCGGCCGCTGCTTCGTCGATCCGATGGTCGGACCAGGGTTCCTGCTCCTGCGGCAAGGTGAGCGCGGGCACTGACTCCCGCAGTTCGCGGCGCAGGGCCGCGGCGATCTTGCCGAGTCGCACGTGCGGGCCGAACAACCGCGGCCAGTCGGCCGGTTCCGGCTCGCGCGCCGGGATCAGCACACCGGACGGCTCGCTCGCCGTGGCGCGCCGCTTCGACGAGGCGGCCAGCGGAGCCGTGTCCTCGAGCCGGGCCGCGGCGGCCGGGCGGGCGGATTCGGAGTCTGCTTCGAGGGCTGACCCGATGCGCGGGGGCTGCCGGAGCGCGCTCGGCTCCTCGGCCAGCCGCAGTTGCTCGCCGCCGCCGGCTCCGCCGATTCCGCTGCCGGGCACGGTCGGGAGCGGCCGCGGCCTGGCGACGCCGGCGGTGAGCCCGGAACGCAGCGTGGCCGCCGTCTCGCGCGCGTCCAGGCCGACGGCGAGCGACGCCCGGGTGAGCTCGGCCTCGACCTGTGCCTGATCCAACAAACCCACTCCGATCAGTGTGCCGAGGTTGTAGGCGGCCCGGTTGAGCGTGTCGTTGCGGGTGCCCACGCGGGCCGCCTCGACCCGGGCCACCTCGCGCTCCAGCGCGCTGCGGGCGTAGGCGTCGCTCAGCCGGTTGCGCAGCGCGGTCATCGTGCTGGCCAGCGGCAGCGGGCCGTCCACGGCCGGGCGCGGCTCCGTCTGCAGCAGCAGGGTGCTGATCCACTCGGGCAGCTCGGCGATCGGCGCGTCGTCGAGTACGCGATAGGGCACGCCGCCTATCCGCGAGCCGGGGGCGACCACGTAGCCGCCCACGCCGCGGGTGTCGATCAGCGGGCCGAGCCGCCGGACCGTGTTGCGCGGCGTCGGGCCGTCCACCGGCGGGCGGAAGTAGAGGTGGCGGCCGCCGCTGGGCGTGCCGACGGTGAAGGTGCGCGGGATCGGCCGGTCTTCGGCGAGGTCGAGCAGCACCCGCCAGCCGTCGCGCGCGCCGCCGGGCTCGGCCTCCGGCTCCTTGGCCACGTCGAGGTCGAGCACGATCAGGTTGCTCGGCCCGCAGGCCACCGCGTAGTTCGCGCGCGGGTCCGCGCTCAGCCGGCGCAGCCGGAGCGGCGAGGTGGTCGCGGCGTGCTCCCAGTCCCGGGAGACCGCGGGCAGCTTGGAGTCCGGCCGCAGCGGAAACAGGGCGAAGCCCCGAGCGGCCAGGTCGAACGGCGTCACTGATGCGGTCACGGCAAGCCCTCCTTCGAACAAGTGTGCTACTTGGTCGAGGGGCTGGCAAGTGCGGCCGGGCCGCGGTTCGATCAGCGCGTGGAGCAGTCCCGCACCCAGGCGAGCAGCGCACGATCCGAGAGGGCTTCGAACGACGCGTCGGCCTCGAGCGCGGCGCCGGGCGTCGAAGGGACTCCGACCACGAACATGCCGGCCGCGCGGGCCGAGGCGACGCCGGTGCGCGAGTCCTCGAAGGCGACCGTGGCACTCGGTGCGGCCCCGAGCAGCTCGCAGGCGCGCAGGTAGATGTCGGGCGCCGGCTTACCGTGTTCGACGTCGTCGGCGGTGACGATCACTTCGAACAGGTCGTCGAGCCCTGCCGACGCCAGCGTCGCCTCGACGAAGCGCCGCGGGCTGTTGCTGGCCACGGCCGACGGAATCCCTTGCGCGCGCACCCTGCTCACGAGGTCGCGGGCCCCGGGCAGCGCCGGGGCCCCGGCGAGCAGCTCCTTCCAGACGAGTTCGGCCAGCCGCTCGGCCAGTTCGGCGCCGGCCTCGGGCTTGCCGAAGTACCGGGCCATCGCCGCGCCCCCGGCCGCGAGTGTCCCGCCCACCAGCAGCTGCTTCTCGGCCGGTCCGAAGCCGAAGCCGTGCTCCGCGAACAGGGCCGTCTCAGCCCTCGTCCATCCGCTCTCGGTCTCGGCGAGCAGTCCGTCGCAGTCGTACACGACCGCGTCCAGCAGCAGGGGCAGCGTCATGGATGGCCCTTTCACATCAAAGCGGGTACTGCCCTCCAGGATCGCTCCGAGGCGGGATTCGGTTCCGGAACCGCGTTATCGGCGGTCGCGCAGCCAGTCGGCCACGCGGCTCGTGACGTCCTCGGCGACGGTCAGCACCTGCCGGCCGATCGCGGTCAGCTCATCCATCAGCTCGTCCGCGACGCCGGCCGCGGAGTGCTCCTCGACAGGCTCCTGCGACGCGACGGTGGCCACCGGGATGGGCAGGTCGGCGCCGATCTCGTTGCCGCGCATGCCGATCGGGCCTTCGCCGCGACGCTGGTAGTAGCCGATGAAGCCGGAGCGGTTCTGAGTGAACGAGATCGAGGCGCTGTTGCCGGCCTGGTCGCGCCACGCCACGTGGTCCAGCTCACCGCTGCGGCCGTCGTCGAGCAGGATCCGCAACGGTGCTCCGGGGTTCCAGCCGGAGTTGCCCCAGCTGCACGCCACCTCGAAGGTCCGGGTGCCCGCCGGTTCGTCGTCGGGGTCGTACTCGGCGCGCTCGGTGAGGTAGCCGTGCAGGGTGACGGGCTCGCCATGCGGGTAGCGGAAGACGCCGCTGAACTCGTCCATCGCCGACTGGAAGCTGATCGCGCTGTGCATCCCGTCCGCGGCCGTCCACGAGAGCTGGCTCGGCAGGGACGCTTCGGCGCGGTCGAGGTGCAGCCGGAGCTCCGGGCCTTCAGCAGTCTGCGACCGGTCCGGCGAACGGGTGATGGTCCGGTAGGTGAACACCGCTTCTCGGGCTGACCCCGCGTCCAGCTCGCGCTTCGCCCCGCCGCGGTCCGAGCCGTCCTCCAGCGTCACGCGGTAGAGCCACAGGAAGGTGCGCGCGCCCTTGCCGTTCGACACGGTCAGCGTGTTCGGGCCCTGCGGGTTGAGCCATTCGGGTGGGATCGCGTACACCAGATCCTGCGGGATGCCACCACCGGGGATCGTCAGGCCACTGACGATCTCGTGGCCGTTGAGCGCCAGCGTCAGCGGGGCGTGGCCGAGCGCGTCGCCCGCCATCGAGGCCAGCGCGGTCACGCCGAGAGTCGCCTCCCGACCGGTGAGCGCGCCGTCGGCGAACTCGAGAATCACGCTCTCGCCAGGCCCGAGGATCACGTGGTTGGCGACGAAGTGTACTGCGACGTCGACCGGCCCTGCGTCCGCGGTCCGGATCGAAGCGCCGCCGAGGCGGGGCGGGTCCACGGTGAAGTCGGCGTACATCGGTCGCATGGCGGCGTCCCCCTCGGAATCAGTACCGCGGGCCCGGCGAGCCGCCGGCCCACGGACTGACGCTACCGGATGCCGCCGATACGCGCGGCAGGTGGACGCACCCGATGTTCCGGAACCCGCCGCATCTCATGGTGTCTCACAATCGTCGGTGCTACGTCTCAAAGTGCTGTTCAGAGCCTTGAGACAGGCATCTGCGTCTCACGATCTACGAAATCCGTTGCCTGACCCGGCCTTCGTGCACCAGCATGAGTACCAGCCCAACCGCACCGCTACGGGGGCAAGTGCCGGGCTCGTCCCTCACAGGGGAGTGCCGGTGTCGTCCCGCCGACGACACCGGCACGGGACGCCCGCCTCCCGCGCTCTCCGCCCCGTCCGCCGCCGCCTCGCCCCTTGACTCGCCCCCTATAACAATAAGCAGGGGACGTCAGCGATCACGCCGGAGCGAGGACTGGGAGGCGGCCGTGCCGCTCACCGCAGCGCAGATCGGGCAGCTGGTGGACGGACTCGGTCCGGCCAAGGCGGTCACCGACCCCGAGCGCGTGGCGGACTACTGCCACGACGAGCACTCCTACGTCACCCCCGGCCGGCCCTGTGCCGTCGTCCTGGCCGAGACCGCCGCGGACGTGCAGGCGGCGGTGCGGTGGGCGGCCGAGCACCGCGTGCCGGTCATCCCGCGCGGCGCCGGCACCGGAATCGTCGGCGGCACCGCCACCACGGACGGCTGCCTGGTCGTCTCGGTAGCCCGGATGAAGGCGATCCGGGAGCTCTCGCCGGCCGACGAGATCGCCGTGGTGGAACCGGGCGTGATCAATGCCGACCTGGACCGCGCCGCGCGCGCCCACGGCCTGATGTACGCGCCGGACCCGTCGAGCTTCGAGACCTGCAGCATCGGCGGCAACGTCGCCACCAACGCCGGCGGCCTGCGCTGCGTCAAGTACGGCGTCACCCGCGACTCGGTGCTCGGCCTCGAGGCGGTGCTCGCCGACGGCTCGCTCATCCGCACCGGCCGCCGCACCGTCAAGGGCGTGGCCGGGTACGACCTGACCGGCCTGCTGGTCGGCTCCGAGGGCACCCTGGGCATCGTCACCGAGGCCACGCTGCGCCTGCGCCCGGCCCCGCGGACGCCGCCGGTCACGGTCGCGGCCGAGTTCGGCAGCGTCGTCGCCGCGGCCGAGGCGGTCTGGGCGATCGTGCGCCGCTCGGTCGGGCCGAGCCTGCTGGAGCTGATGGACCGCGCCACGCTCGAGGCGCTCGACGCGTGGCGCGGCATCGGGCTGGACCCGGGCACGCAGGCGATGCTGCTGTGCCAAGCCGACGGCCCGGACGCGGCCGACGCGGCGCAGGTGATGGCGCGATGCTGCGAAGAGGGCGGCGCCTCGATCGTCGTCGTCTCCGACGACGAGGCGGAGGCCGCGCAGCTGCTCGACGTGCGCCGGATGGCCTTCACCGCGATCGAGCGGGCGGGCGCGTGCCTGATCGAAGACGTGTGCGTGCCCAGATCCAAGCTCCCGGAGATGTTCGCCGCGGTCGAGCGCACGGCTGCCGCGCACGACCTGGCCGTGCCGACCGTCGCGCACGCCGGAGACGGCAACCTGCATCCGGTCTTCGTGTTCGAGCGCGGACTGCCGGAGATCCCGCAGGCGGTCTGGGACGCCGCGGACGAGATCTTCCGGGTCGCGCTGGAACTCGGCGGCACGCTCACCGGCGAGCACGGCGTCGGCACGCTCAAGCGCCACTGGCTCGGCGCGGAGCTCGGCGAGGCGACCATGGCCGCGCAGCTCGCGATCAAGCGGGCGCTCGACCCGCTGGGCATCATGAACCCCGGGAAGAAGATCTGACCGCGATCGACCGGACCTGGCCAGGCCTGACCACGGCGTCGCGCGTCCGACGCGGGTCCGACGCGAAATTGTCGGCGCCCGTGCCTAGCATCGGTTCATGGCCCCCGTCACGCCCGGGCGGCATCTGCTGCGCGCCAAAGACCTCGCCGACGCGCACTACGCCGAGCCGCTGACCGTCGAGGACCTGGCCCGTGCCGCGGGTTACTCGCGCGCGCACTTCAGCCAGGAGTTCCGGCGCGCCTTCGGCCAGCCCCCGCACGTCTACCTGCTCACCCGGCGCCTGGAGCGCGCGGCCGCGCTGCTGCGCGCCACCGACTACCCGGTGCTCGAGATCTGCCTGAGCGTGGGGCTGACCAGCGTCGGCTCGTTCACCACCAGCTTCGTGCGGATGTACGGCCGCACGCCCACCCAGTACCGCGCGGCGTTCCCGCCGGCCGCTCGGATGGTCCCCGTCCCGTGGTGCGTCCAGCGGGCCTACGGGCGCCCGCGGCACCGGACGTTTCGAGAAGACGGGCAAGGCGAGGGCTGACTAGCGTTGAGATCGTCCACGGGATAGACGATCGACCACGGAGGCTCCCGATGTTCCAGCTCTCCAGCTACCAGCTCTTCGTCCGGGATCAGGACGAGGCACTCGCCTTCTACACCCAGAAGCTCGGGATGGAGGTGCGTTCCGACGTCACCATGGCCGAGATGGGCGACTTCCGCTGGCTCCAGGTAGGGCCGCCGAGCCAGCCGGACACCTCCATCGTGCTCATGGCGATCCCGGGCGAGCCCATGTTCGACCGCGAGACCACGGACGCGCTTCAGAGCCTGCTCGAAAAGGGTGTGGGCGGAGCGCTGTTCCTCACCACCGACGACTGCCAGGCCGCGTACGAGGACCTTTCCGCGCGCGGCGTGGAGTTCCAGGAGAAGCCGGAGGAGCGCCCGTACGGCATCGACGCCGGCTTCCGCGACCCGTCCGGCAACGCGATCCGGCTGACCCAGGTCAAGCACGACTGGGAGACCGGCCGCTGATCGCGCCCCGATCCGCGGCTGCCCCCGACCCGCGCCGGCGGTCCCCGGCCGGGCCGGAGGCAGTCGCGCTCTTCACGTGCCGCCTGCCGGTTTCGCGGCTCCAGGGGGCGTGAAAGCGCCGTGAAACAGCGGTGAATCCCGCCGCGCTCATGCTCTTCCCGACGCGGCCGACCGGCCGCGGTAACGGAGGAGAGTCATGGATCGCGCTCTGCCCGGTCCGGCCGTCACGGCGACCGGGTTGCGGAAATCGTTCGGCGACAAGGTCGTGCTCGACGGGGTGGACCTGAGCGTCGCGGAAGGCACGGTCTTCTGCCTGCTCGGCCCGAACGGAGCCGGCAAGACCACCGCCGTGCAGATTCTGTCCACGCTGATCCGCGCCGACGGCGGTGAGCTGCGGGTGGCCGGCCACGACCCGGTCCGCGAGCCCGACGCGGTGCGCGGCGCGATCGGGGTGACCGGACAGTTCTCCGCGGTGGACAACCTGCTCACCGGCCGGGAGAACCTGCTGCTGATGGCCTCGCTCCAGCACCTGTCCCGGGCCGAGGGGCGCGCCCGGGCGCAGGACCTGCTCACCCGCTTCGACCTGCTCGACGCGGCTTCCAAGCGGGCCTCGACCTACTCCGGCGGCATGCGCCGCCGGCTCGACCTGGCGATGACGCTGGTCGGCGAGCCGCGCCTGATCTTCCTGGACGAGCCGACGACGGGCCTGGACCCGCGCAGCCGCCGCACCATGTGGCAGATCGTCCGGGACCTGGTCGGCCGCGGTGTGACCATCTTCCTGACCACCCAGCAGCTGGACGAGGCGGACGAACTGGCCGACCGGATCGCCGTGCTGGACCAGGGCCGGATCGTGGCCAGCGGCACCCCGGCCGAGCTCAAGCGCCTCGTCCCGGGCGGGCACATCCAGCTCCAGTTCGCCGACGAGGCCCACCTGGCCGCTGCCGCCGCGCTGCTCGAGGGCGCCTCGCGCGGGGACGGCCTGTCCCTGAACGTGCCCGGCGACGCCGGCGTCAGTGCCCTGCGAGCATTGCTGGCCCGGCTCGAAGCCGCCGCGATCGAGGTGGACGGGCTCTCCGTGCACATCCCGGACCTCGACGACGTCTTCTTCGCGCTCACCGGCCGGCCCACCGCCGAGAACCAGGGCACTGACGGCCAGGCCCCTGATAACGCCGTCATACAGAAACAGGCTTCTGCGACCACCCGTGAGCGAGAGGAATCCGCCCGATGAGCACCCTTACTTACGCCGCGCGCGACTCGGCGACGATGCTTCGGCGCTCTCTGCTGCACACCGTGCGCTATCCGGTGACGATCGTGGTGACCCTCGCGGTGCCGGCCCTGCTGCTGCTGTTGTTCGTCGGAGTCTTCGGCGGCGCGCTCGGCGCCGGGATGGGCGGCGCGCCGGCCGGCGGCAAGTACATCGACTACGTCGTGCCCGGCATTCTGCTGATGACCGTGGGCTACGGGGCCTCGTCCACTGCGCTGGCGGTGAACCGGGACATGACCGAGGGCATCATCACCCGTATGCGCACCATGGCGATCTCCCGTGCCTCGGTGCTCACCGGGCACGTCGTCGCGGCCCTGATCCGTACCCTGATCAGCGCCGTACTGCTCGTCGGCGTCGCGCTGCTGATGGGCTTCCGCTCGAACGCCGACGCGCTCCAGTGGCTCGCCGCGGCCGGGCTGGTCGCGCTGCTCACCCTCGCCCTGAGCTGGCTGGCGGTGGCGATCGGCCTGGCCGCGCCCAACGCCGAGGGCACCAGCGGCTTCACCCTGCTGGTGCAGCTGCTCCCGTTCGTCTCCAGCGCCTTCGTCACCACCGCGTCAATGAGCACCGGGGTGCGCTGGTTCGCGCACAACCAGCCGTTCACGCCGGTCATCGACGCTCTGCGCGGCCTGCTGACCGGCGCGTCGATCGGCCATGGCGGCTGGGTGGCGCTCGCCTGGTGCGTGGGCCTGTCCGTGGTCGGCTATCTCTGGGCGGTGAGGCTGTTCAAGAAGGAGCCGACGCGGTGAACTCCTCGCGGGCCAGCACGGCAGCCGCCGCGGCGGCCCGCAGCGAGTCGGCGTCCAAGCCGGTGTATGCCGAGCCTGCCTCGGTGTACGCCGGCTTGTCCGCTTCCTCGGCGAGGCGGCGGGCCTCGGCCCCCGACATCGTCGGGTGGAACCCGCCTTTGAAGCGGAAACGCTCGGCCAGAGCGACCATCCGCGCACCGGACTCGAGGGCGCGCGCGTCCCCGGTGCGCCGGCCGCGGTCGAGATCCAGCAGGGCCAGCATGAGGAGCAGCATGCCGAAGTAGGGGAAGTGCGCATAGGACGTCGCGCCCTCGGCCCCGTTCACGATCATCCGGGCGGCCACGCGCGGCAGCCGGCCGGCCAGCCCTCCGACGAGGGCGAGCCGACCGTGCTGGGCGTGGGCGATCACGGTCATCGCCTCGACCTCCAGCCGCCAGCTCTCCTGCAACGGCTCGGTCCGCGCCGCCGACTCGCCCGGATCCGGCAGGGTCTCAGCGGCCTGGCGCCACAACCTCAGCCCGTCCTCGACCTCCGCTCGGGCCAGTTGGATCTCGGCCCGCGCCACGATGTCGAAGCCGGGCAGTCCGGCGCCGTCCGGCCCGTCCTGACGCAGCGCCAGCTCGAGCCAGTGCTCCGCCTCGTCGACGGCGCCGCGCTGCAGGTTGGCCAGCACCATCGCGGAACGCACCCGGGACGCGCTCGATCCGGCCTCGAAGGCGTTGAGCCCCGGCAGCCCGTCCAGGATCGAGAGCGTCGCGGCGAAGTGCTCGTGCGCCTCGTCGCCCCGGCCCAGATCGAGGCACAGCTCGCCGATCCGGCTGTGCGTGAGGACCTGGAACCACGGGAACTGCTGCTCGTCGAGCCCGTCCAACGCCGCGAGCGAGCGCCGGGCCGCCTGCAACGCGCCGCCCGGATCGTTCATGCTCTGCCACACGAAGCCGGCCATGATGTTCGCCATCGCGGCCAGCAGCGGCTCATCCCCGTCGCACAGCGACTTCAGCGTCGAGAGCTGATCCGCGCGGGATTCGGCCAGTGTGGCGAGGACGAGCGCGGTCGCCCGGGCCGGGGTGTCCGGCGAAGCCGCCGGAAGCCGCCGCAGGGCGACCAGGGCGCGCGCGGCGGCGGGATGACCGAGGATCAGGGCGCTGATCGCGGTCAGCGCGCTCGCCGTCCGGGTGACCTCGACGAGCTCCGGTTCGGGCCGCAGGCGGGCCAGGAACGGCGCGCTCTGCCCGGCCATCCCGGAGATCCGGGTGAAGTCGGCCTCGAACATCCACAGCGCGCCCAGCACGGCGCACGCGGCCGCGACGGATCCTCCGTGCTCGCGTTCGAGCCCGATCCGCAGTGCCAGCAGCAGGTTCTCCTGTTCGTCGCGGGTTCGCGCCGCCGAGGTGACCAGGTCCGGTCCGAACATCGCTTCGTGGTGAGCGATGCCGAATTCGCTTACCCAGCCGAGGAATCGGCCCACTATCAGCTCTTCCTCGCCCGCCTCCCGGCGCCGCGCCGCGCTGAACTCGCGCACGGTCTCGAGCATCCGGAAGCGCGTGCCCGAGCCGGCGTCCGCCGCCTGCAGAAGTGACTGGTCGACCAGGAGCTCCAGCACATCCCAGACGGCGTCCTCGTCCTCGCCTTGGCCGAGCAGATGGCGCGCGGAGTCGGCGGTGAACCCGCCGGGGAAGATCGACAGGCTGCGCATGGCTTCCTGCCCCGGCGCGGCCAGCAGGTTCCAGCTCCAGTCGATGACCGCGTGCAGGGTGCGGTGCCGTTCCGGCGCGTCGTTCGCCGCGCCGCGCAGCAGGGCGAAGCGGTCGTCCAGACGCCGGGCTAACTCGGTGACCGACATCACCCGCACCCGCGCCGCCGCCAGCTCGACCGCGAGCGGCAGCCCGTCGAGGCGGGCGCACAGCTGCCGGACGGTGTCTTCGGGTACGTCGATGCCAGGGCGCGCCGCGTTGGCCCGCTGCCGGAACAGCTCGATGCTGGTGGTCAGGCTCAGTTCCGGCAACATGTACACGGACTCCGACGAGAGACCGAGCGGTGCGCGGCTTGTCGTCAGTACTCGAAGATCCCGGCTGGTCGCGACGAGGCCGCGCACCAGCTCCATCGCACCGCGCAGGACGTGCTCGCAGTTGTCGAGGATGAGCAGCGCCGGCCCGGATCCGAGCGCGCTCGCGATGCCCGCGACCGCATCGGTCGGCACGGCGCGGTGGCCGACCGGGCCGAGCCCTTCGCCGACGCCCAGCGCGGACGCCACCTCCCCGGTCACGTCGTCGTCCGCGGTGACTCCGGCCAGTGCGATCAGATGAACGGTGCGCTGCTCGGCGCCCTCCGCGACCGCGTGCGCAAGGCGGGTCTTGCCCAGGCCACCCGGGCCGATGACGGAGACGACGCGCGAGGTGCGCAGCAGTTCGTGCACTGCTGCGATGTCGGTGTCCCGGCCGAGCAGTGCGTTCGGCTCGTGCACGATGCCCCGCCGGACGGCTGGGGTCCCCTCCTCGAGCAGTCGGCGGTGTACCTGCCGCAGTTCGACGCCCGGGTCGCTGCCGAGTTGCTCGCGCAATCTGCGCCGGTACGCGTCGTATCTGGTCAGTGCTGCGGAGGGGCCGAGCGTGTCGGCCTCCGCGAGCAGCAGCTGAGCCAGCACCTCCTCGTCGCCGGGCTGCTCGCGGATCAGCTCCGCTAGCGTCTCGGCGGCCTCGGCTCGTCGGCCGAGCTGGCACAGCGCCAGCGCGCGGCTGCGCGCCAGCGCCCGGTATGCCACTGCCCTGGCCGCGCGCAGTTCGGCGAGCGGGTCGTTCGACTCGGCCGACCCGCTCGGCGCGGCATCCCACAAGGCCAGGCCGGCTTCGGCCTGCGCGAGCGCGTCAGCGTGGTCGCCCGCGTGCGCGCTTCGTGCTGCGGCCGATGCGTATGCCGGCAGTGCGGCTGCGTCGACCTGGTCTTCGCTCAGGAGGAGCCGATAGCCGACGGGTGTGCTGGCGATGGCGTCGGGACCGAGCTGCGCCCGGGCCCGCGAGACCAGCACCTGCAGGGCCCGGGTCGGGTGCTCCGGCTGGTCGTCCGGCCAGAGCCCTTCGACCAGCCGGGCCGTGCTGCAGCCCGCCCGCAGGTCCTCGGCCAGCATGGCGAGCAGGTTGCCCAGTCGGGCTCCGGCGATCTCGCGCCCCCGATAGGCCACCCGTGGCAACAAGACCAGGTCAACACCCACGAGAGCAGGCTAGCCCGTCGGCCGCCATGGCCACTACGCGTGCGCGGGAGCCAGCTTGAGCGGAACGGACTTCGCCCCGCTCAGCGCGGTGTCGGGCGCGCCGGTCGAGCCCTGATAGGTGATGGTGAAGTTGCCCGACGCGTCGATCGCACCGGTGTGGGCCAGCACAGTCCCGTTCGAACCGGCCAGGTCGATCGGCTCCGCGCCCTGCGGCGCGGCCTTGTTGATCTGCGAGCCGGTGAAGTGGACCGAGCCGAAGTCGGGCAGCGCGGAGATGCTGTCGCCCTCGGTCACCGCCTCGGCCACGATCTCGGCGCTGGCGTTGAGCGCGTCCGGGGCGGCGACCTTGTTGTGCTCGGTCCAACCCTTGGTGGTGTCGCTGAGGTCGAGCTCGTACTGCCCGCTGCCGAGGCTGGTCACGGTGGAGTCGAACACGTCGCCCGGCGCGACCGCGTCCTTGTACTCCTGCATGGCGTTCTGCGGGTACGTCTCCCACCACGCGAAGTAGACGGGCATTCCGGTCGAGCAGTCCGCGCCGGTGCCGGTCTGCTCGACCGAGGAGCTGCCGTAGCCGTCGAGGCCGACCCAGAAGGCGACGATGCCGCTCGACGTGCACGTCACCGTCGGCTCCACCCAGCTCGAGCTCACCGACGTGTAGGTGCCGCCGGTCTCCGCGTAGGCGGCCCAGTTCGAACTCGTCGTGTTGCCCGAGGCCTGCGGGGCGACGGCGCCTGGTACGAACGGGGGACTGACCGGGAAGACGGGGGCCAGGCGCATCGGCGCGCCGTGGGAGCGCTCGGCGGCGGCGTGGGCGGGGGCGATCCCGGTCGTGGTGGCGAGGGCGACCGCCAGCGCCGCGCTGGACGCGACCAGGGTGACTTGCGAAAGGGCCATGGGGAGGCTTTCTGATGATCCGTCAGTTGGTATCAGCGTGCCTACCCACCCAAGATCGACACAGTCGTCCCGGCCCGGTACGCCACCCGTTCTTCCGACACGGCCCCGTGCATCAGAGGGTCAGGGCAGCACCCTGGCGGCGAGATTGCGCGTGCCGACGCCGAGCCGCGTCTTCGGGACCAGGAACCCGGCGGCCATGCGCACGTTGCGCTGCTTCGGCGCGACCAGCTTGCGGTGTCTGCGCTCGTAGTCGCGCAGCGCGTCGGCGACGTCGTGGTGGCCGGCGAGCGCGTCGGCGAGCGTGCGCGCGCCGGCGATGGCGAGACTCGAGCCGTCGCCGAGCAGGGACACGCATGACGCGGCGTCACCCACGAGAGTGATGCGTCCGCGGGACCACGACGGGACCCGGACCGCGCTCACGGCGTCGAAGTAGAAGTCGTCGGTCGTTCGGAGCGCGTCGAGCAGCGCGGGCACCTGCCAGCCGAGTCCGGCATAGGCCTCGAGAGCGATCTGCCGGTGCCGGGCGGTGTCCCGATAGTCGAAGTCGGCTATCGGCGGCCCGCGGAAGATGAACGCGGCCAGCGCCGAGCCGCGCGCGGGATGGATGGAGGCGAGCCGGCCTGGAGCGTTGAAGAGTACGACCTCGTCGCCCCGCTCGGCGGGACGGCCGAGCGCGAGCGTCGCGACGTAGAGCCCGAGGTGGTGCAGGTACGCGGCTTCGGCCCCGAAGGCGAGCCGACGTACCGTCGAGTGCAGGCCGTCGGCGCCGACGACCAGGTCGAAGCGCCGTGGCGCGGCGCGGTCGAACTCGACCTCGACGCCGTCGCCATCCGGTCGCAGCGATGTGATCGTGTCGTCGAACAGGAATTCCGCGTCGGAGCTTGCGGCCTTGTAGAGGATCGCCGCGAGGTCGCTGCGCGGTACCTCGACCTCGGATCGGCGCCCGCGCGCCGCCGGCGTGCGCATCCGCGCGATCGGCCGTCCGTCCGCGTCGACCAGGCCGATCGAGGTGGTCGCGGTGGCCGCTTCGCGCAGGCGATCAGCCAGCCCCATCGCCTCGACTACGGGCACGGCGGGCCCGCGCACGTCCACCGGGTTGCCGCTCGACCGCATCCCCTGCGCGCGCTCGACCACCGTCGGACGCAGCCCGTTGCGGGCGAGCCAGTAAGCGAGGGTCGAGCCGGCTATGCCCGCCCCGGAGATCAGTACATCCGTCATGGCTCCAGCATACGTGCAGCCGCTGCAAAAATGCAATCACTGCAAAATTGCCGCCGTTATCGTAGACTGCGGCCGTGAGCGACCAGGATTCTTCGCCGACGCAGCCGACGCAGCCCGCGCCCTCCCTGCGCGACCGGAAGCGGGCCCGCACCCGCCAGGCGCTGATCGACGCGGCGATGGAGCTCTTCGACCGCGACGGCTATGAGCGCACCACCGTCGCCGGCATCGCGGCCGCCGCCGAGGTGGGCAGCCGGACGTTCTTCAACTACTTCGCCAGCAAGGAAGAGCTGCTCTTCCCGGAGAGCGACGCGCGGGTCCGCGCCACCGTCGAGGCCATCGCCGCCCGGGGCCCGCAAGACGGGCCGGCCGACGTACTGCTGCGCGCGCTGCGCAACGTCAGCGAGCACAGTGACGACATGTCAGGCGGCCTCGCTGCACTCCGGCTGCGTCTGTTGCGCACCGTCCCGGCCGTGCGCAGCCGCGCGCTGCAGATCCAGCTCGAGGCCCAGCGCGAGATCGCCGGGCATCTCGCCGAGGCCTTCCCCGACACGCTCGACGAGGTGACCGCCGCCGCGGTGACCGGCTCCTTCATCGGCGCCGTCAGCGCCGCGCTGCAGGTCCTGCTGGAACGCTCCGACCGCCCCGACGACCCGGCCGAGTTCCACCGGGCCCTGCGCCAGGCCACCGATTTCGCCCTCGGCTATGCTCCCGGGAAACTCGTCGAGCGCATCGAAACGGAAAGGGCTGGATAAGATGGCCTGGCATCGGAACCACGGAGTCCGCACCGGGGACCAGCTCTCCGCGGGGGAGCGCGCCGCCGACCGGATGCGCAACAGTATGGGCTCGTGGGCGTTCGTCTTCACCAGCCTCGTCTTCCTGGCCGTCTGGATGCTGGTCAACCGCAACACCGGCTTCGACCCCTACCCGTTCATCCTGCTCAACCTGGTGCTCTCCTGCGTGGCCGCGCTCCAGGGCGCGATCCTGCTGATAGCGGCCAAGCGCTCGGACCAGATATCGAGCGAGCTGGCCCAGCACGACTACGAGACCGACTGCCGGTCCCAGGAACTGCTGACGATCCTGCAGGCCGATTTCGAGCGGCTCACCCGGCAGCACGCCGAGCAGAGCCGGCAGCTCGCCGAGGTTCTCACGCTGCTCGGTGCGCGGCGCGAGAACCCGGCGAGCTGACGGAAGACAGGCGCGTTACTGGTTGACGACGATCGCGTTGAAGTCCGGAGCGTAGGCGGACCCGTTCGAGATCTCGATCGTGTTGGCCCCGGCCTTGAGCGGCAGGTAGTCGGTCACCGTCCCCTGCGTCGAGAAGCCACCGGTCGGGGTGAAGACGTTCGTCTGCACCACCACGCCGTTGACTGTGAAGGTCGCCGAGCGGCCGCTGGTGCCGGTCGTGCCGTCGCAGTACACGATCTGCACCGGGTAGACCCCGGCCTTGGTCGCGTTGACGCTGTTGAAGGTGAGCGTGCCGCTGCCGTTGCCGACGAACCCGACCTTCTGGCCGCCGCTGCACGTGCTGCAGCTCTGCACCACCGCACCGCCCGCCAAGGTGTTCGAGGACGAAGCGGCCAGGTAGGTCGTGGACGCGCTCGTCGCCGTGGTGGGCACGGTGATCGCGGCGAAGTCCGGTGCGTAGGCCGAGGCGTTCGACAACTCCACGGTGTTCGCCCCCGCCTTGAGCGGCAGCGAGACATTGACCGTGCCCGGGTTGGCGAAGCTGCCGGTCGGAGTGAAGGCGAGGGTCTGCACCGACGTGCCGTTCACGGAGATCGTGGCCGAGCGGCCGACGGTCGTCCCCGACGTCCCGTCGAGGTAGGTGAACTGCACTTGGTAGTTGCCGGCTGAGGCCGCCTGCACGTTGTTGAACGTCAGCGTGCCGCCGTCACCGACGAAGCCGACCTTCTTGCCGCCGAGGCAGGAGTTGCAGGTGGCTGTCGCGGCGCCGCCGGCCAGCGTGTTCGCCGAAGCCGCGGCCTGGTACGTGGTCGAGCCCGAGGTTCCGGCGACCGGCACGAGCTTGAGCAACTGCGAGGCGCCCGCGCCGAGCGTGACGCTGTAGGTCCCGCTGAGCGTGCCGGCCGACGCGCCGGTCCACAGGTTCGTGGCGGTGGCGCTGCCGGTGATCCCGGCGGCTGCGAGCGAGACGGTGACGGTCTGGCTGGCGCTGCCGCTGTAGTTGAACAGCCCGAGGATGACGTCGCCGTTCTGCTCGGTCTTCGCGAACGCCTGCTGGTTGACGTTGCTGACGATGCGTCGGGCGTCGATGCCGTCCTGGTCGACCGCGACCACGGCCGCGTTCTTGAGGTCCGCGACCTCGGCGGAGTTGAGCTTGGTCAGATCCACGCCGAGTAGCAGCGGGGAGGCGGCCATGGCCCACAGGCCGTACTGCGACTGGCCTTCGGCCGTGGTCAGGCCGTCGATGGTGGAGCCGTCGCCGAACTCGATGGAGTCGTAGTCGTTGAACGCGCCGGGCCCTCCGTACGGCTGCCATTGGGCCACTTGAGCAAAGCGGCCCTGCACACTGCCCCAGCTGGTCAGCGGCTGCGGGTTGCCGCTGGAGTCGCTGCCGCAGTAGCACTCGACGTCGCCGCCGGTGCGCCAGCCGTTGGAGTACTGGGCCCAGGTCGAGGCGTTCGCGATGTCGAGGCTGTTGGACAGCTCGAGGTGGATCGCGCGCCCGCTCTGCTGCAGCGCGGTCGACCACGCCTGCACGTCGCCGACGTCGGAGTCGCCGACGCCGTCGAGCTTGAGGTAATCCACGCCCCAGGAGGCGAACTCGTCGGCCCAGGAGTTGATGAAGGCCTGCGCGCCCGCCGCGCTGTAGTTGATCCCCTGCATGCCGCCGCAGTTGTAGTTCGCCTCGCCGGAGCCGTTGGCGATCTGGCCGGCCGTGTAGGAGGTGCCGAGGATGGGGGAGTTCTGCGAAACCGCCTGGTCGGAGATGCCCGGTGTGACGTAGAGCCCGAACTTGAGACCGAGCGAGTGGACGTAGTCGGCGACGACCGCGATGCCGTTCTCGCCGCTCGAACTCGCCGGGAACGACGAGGTGTTGGTCACCCAGCGGCCGTTGGCGTCCACGTTGGGACCCTGGCTGCCCGGGCAGACGTACCAGAAGTCATCGACGTTGACGTAGATGTAGCCGGCCGAGCTCAGCCCGCTGGACTTCAGGGCGTTGGCCTGTGCCTCGATGTTGGCGGCTGTGGGATCGTGTCGGATGTAGCTCCAGCTGCTCCAGCCCATGGCGGGTGTGGAGCCGACGCCGTTGCCCTCGGCCGAGGCGGTGGGCGCCGCGGCCAGGGTGGCGCCGAACAGCGCGGTCAGGATCAGCGAGAGCGCTGCGATCAGGGAGGTCGCCCGGCGGTGCGGGCGAGCGGGAGGAAGGTGCGGGTACGACATCGTCGGCGGACCCTTCACTCGGATGACGGGGCGCGGCCCCGCGGTGGGTGTTACGTGCAGTCAACTGCGGGCAGCGAACTGTCGTCAATAAATGTTTGAGTGTGTCTTTTCGTGTTGATCTCTCCGGCCGGCCGAACTCCACATGGGTGAGCGCACAGTGACACAATGGAGTCATGGACGCAGCCTGCGGGAACTCACCGGAGCAGCCCCGGCAGTGGGCCGTCCGGGCGACCTCGGCCGAGCGCGCCGTCGTCACCCGCCACCTGCGGCGCGTCTGGGGCCTGCCGGGAACACTCCTCGCGGTGTCCGCCAGTCCGGCCACTCCCGCACAGCGTGTGTTCGAACCCTGGAACTACTGGTGGCAGGCGCAGGTGCTCGACTGCCTCGTGGACGCCTATCTCCGGGCGCCGACGCCGGCCCGGCGCGACCGCGTCGAGAAGATGATCAACGGAATCAGGGTCCGCAACGCCCGCGGCTGGCGCAACGACTACTACGACGACATGGCCTGGCTCGCCCTCGCACTCGACCGGGCACACCGCGACGTCCTCGGCGGCGCACCGCGCGCGGCGGCGGCGATCAAGGAGCTCTCCAGCGCGATCTACGAAGCCTGGACCGAGGACGGCGGCGGCGGGATCTGGTGGCGGGCGCGGGAGAAGTACCAGGAGGACTTCAAGAACGTCCCGACGAACGGCCCCGCCGCGATCCTGTTCGCCCGGCTCCGCGAGCCGCGCGCCTACGAGACCGCGCGGTGGATCGAAACGCACCTGGTCGACCACGAGACCGGCGTCGTGTGGGACGGCCTGCACGTCAGCCCGTCCGGCGGCATCCGGGAGATCGAGACCGCGCGCTACACCTACGTCCAAGGCGTCTTCCTCGGCGCGTGCGTGGAGCTGGCGAGATGGGACCAGGACGGCGCCGAGGCCGAGCATTGGGCCGAACGGGCGACCCGCACGATCGACGCAGTCGCCGAGCATCTGACGGCCCGTCCGGCGCGGAGCCCCTCGCTCGTCCTCCGCGGCCAAGGCGGCGGCGACGGTGGCCTGTTCGCCGGGATCCTCGCGCGCTATCTCGCGCAGGCGGCGCTGGCGCTGCCCGAGTTCGGCCCCGCATACGAGCGGGCCGCGGGCACCGCGGCCGACCTCGTCCTCGACTCGGCGCGCGCTGCCTGGAGCAACGCCGCCTGGGGCCACCACGTGCGCAACCACCGCCCGCACACCTCGACCGGTCCGGTCTTCGGCTACGAATGGTCCGAGCCCGCGCGGCTTCCGCGCCAAGGCGGCGTGGCCGAGCGTGACCTGTCCGTGCAGGTGAGCGCGTGGATGCTGCTGGAAGCAGCGTCGCTGCTCCAACGCTGAGATCAAATTGCGGTGCGTCTGCCGGTGCCGCGGTGGCAGGATTCAGCTCCATGCCTATCTCCATGAACGAAATCCACCCTGCCGCGCTGCTGATCGGAGGCCGCTGCGGAGTCGGCAAGAACACCGTCGGACTCGAGGTCTCAGCGCAGCTGCAAGCCGCCTCAGTCGCCCACGCCCTCGTCAACGGCAACTTCCTCGACCACATCCATCCGGCTCCCGAAGGCGATCCGGCGCGCACGAAGATCACCGAGGCCAACCTCGCCGCGATCTGGCGCAACTACGCCGCGGTCGGATGCAGCAGACTGATCTATACGAACATGGTCTCGATCCTCGAGCCCGACCTGATCGCCCGCGCCATGGGCGCAAGCCCGCGCGTGACCATGATCCTGCTGACCGCCGACGACGAGACCGCCCGCCTGCGCCTGCGCGGCCGCGAGCTCGGCAGCCATCTCGATCCACACATCGAGCGCGGCGAGAAGATGTCGCGCTACCTGGACGACACCGCCCCCGACTCGGCCGTGCGCATCGGCACCGACGGCCGTACGGTGCCCGACATAGCCCGCGAGGTCATCGCCGCGACCGGCTGGCTGGCTACCGGATGACGGGAGACTGTCCGGCCGCGGGGCCAGATTCCGCCCGGTGACCGGGCCCTGACAGACCTTTCCGTCCGTCTTCGGCCGTACGGGCGAAACCGCCACCTTCGACGTGTGTCGGCCACGGTACTCCGCAATCCGTGATGCAGAGTACTCATGCATGTATGTCCGTCCTATTTTCTCCTGGTTCGGACTGTGGACCGACCTGCTCGCAAGGAGCTCCCCATGAAACAGACAGGCCGCCTTGCCGCGGTCCTGGGCGTCGCCGCGTCCGGCGTCGCGATCTCCGCGCCGTCCGCGTTCGCGGCCGACGTCACCGTACGGCCGGCCGATCTCGCCGCCCACACCTCGTGGGCTGTGTCCCCCTCCAACACCGCGGTCGCCGACATCGGCGCCCTCGCCGACCCGATCCATTTCGACGGAAGCGCCCACCTGCAGGTCAGCGCGCCGGACCAGCGGGCGCAGCTCGGGCTCCTGGTCAACGACTCGCTCGCCGGCGCCGCCGCCAAGCCGCTCTCCTACCAGGTCTTCGTCGACCCCGCGCACTCCGATCCCTCCGTGATCGCGTCCGGGATCAGCCTGCAGCTGCAGGTCAGCGGCCCGACCTTCACGACCCTGAGCTTCCAGCCGCAGCTCGACGGCGGCGCGGCGGCCGGAGAGTGGAAGACCTTCACCAGCTCGGAGCACGCTGCGGTCTGGCGCACCTCCCGCGCCTTCGGGCCGTTCGCCGCCGGGTCCGATCACAGCCTGGCCGACTACATCAACGCCGAGCCCGCGTCCCAGGTCAACGCCGCGTTCCTGAACATCGGCACCGGCGCGGGAGCGCTCGACGCGTACGCGGACAACGTCGCCGTCGAGGGCAACACCTACAACTTCGCCACCACCGGCTCGGCGGAAGCGTCGCTCGCCGCGCCCAGAACGATCGTCCGGGACGAGGAGGCGCCGATCAGCCTCGGCTTCACCTCGCCGGCCGACGGGCCGAAGATCCTGCACACCTCGGCCGAACTGACCATCAGCGGCCCCGCCTCGCTGCGTGCCAAGGGTCTGACCCTCGATCACAACGGCACGCCGCTCGCGCTGCACCGTGACGGCGACGGCATCTTCTCGACCGAGTTCCCGCTGTCCGGCGAGACGCTGAACCCGGGCGAGAGCCTGAGCGCGAACCTGTCGCTGCTGCTGCACCGCCGCGCGCCCTGCGGGACGTACACGATCACCGGCCGGCTGCTGAGCGACGGCGCCGCGACCGGCCTCACCGCGACCCAGACGCTCACGGTGGACTGCCCGACCACGCCCCCGACGACTCCGCCGACCACGCCGCCGCCGACGCAGCCCGGTCCGCCGACCCACCCCGGCCCGCCGACCCACCCCGGCAAGCCCGGCTGGCCCGGCAAGCCCGGTTGGCCGGGCAAGCCCGGTTGGCCCGGAAAGCCCGGACTCCCGCCGACCGGTGCCTTCGGCACGTCCTTCCTGCTGTGGTCCTCGGTCGCTGCGACCGGCCTCGGCGTGTTCCTCGCCCGCACGCTGCGTCGTCGCCGGGCTCACTAGTTCCGCACACGAATAGTGCCTGACCCGCCCGCGCGGCGGCCGCGAGAGGACGCGGCCGCCGCGCGGTCTCGTCATGCTCTACTGCGAATTGATGATCGGCTGGGGTTTCAAGATCTCGCCTCCGGCGCGGGCCTTCCCTCGGAGAGTGCCGGGTCCTCGTGGGTGCTGGCGTTGGCGGGGCGGGCTGTTGTTCGGGATGGTGGGGTTGCGGGTGCGTGCTCTCTCCTCGGTCGGTCCCCGGAGGCAATCAGGAACCTGCCGGGAGCTCAAGCGGCGGTGACTTGGGTCGATGCTCGATTCTGCATGGCGCCGCTTGACCTCCCGGCAGAACCCTGATCGGGCTTCGCCTGCCCGACCGAGGAGAGAACACACCCCCTGAGGGTCCGGTGCGAGCTGCGCTCGGGCCGATTCCCGTCCCGCGGCCCGGTCGCGCTCGATCAGGAAGAATCCTGCATCGCCGTTCCAGGCCGCTGTCTTCTTCTCTACTCCTTCAACGCCGGGGAGCGCGCCCGAGTGCCCGGAAATCTCCCTTATTTTTTCTTATCCGGCAAAGGCCAGATACACGGCTTTTGTCGGTGGCGGCATCTAGCATGGAAGAGTACGAGGGTCAGGGCCTGTGACGGGAGGGTAGTGGACGGGGTGGCTGGGCAGGTGGGGCCGAAAGCGGTGGAGGATTTCCCCTCGGCGTGCGACCGCGCCACACGATCCGAGCACCGGCGCCTTCACGCGGATCGAGGGTCGGGATACTCGGATCAGGGCGTTGCAGAATCCTTCCGCATCGACCGTGGCCGGCCTGCGGGATTCTGCAGCGAGATCTGGGATCGGGGCCGACCGCAGCAAGGCGATGCACGATTCATCAGCAAGCGCGACCGGAGCACCGACCCCATCGCACGGATCGAAGGTTGGGATGCTCGCATCACGGTGATGCAGAATCCTTCCGCACCGAGCGCGGCCGGGCCACGGGACAGGACCCGGCCCGAGCGCAGCTCGCACCGGACCCTCAGGGGGTGCGCTCTCTCCTCGGTCGGGCAGGCGAAGCCCGATCAGGGTTCTGCCGGGAGGTCAAGCGGCGCGATGCAAGATCCAGCATCAACGAGGGCCGCCGCCGCTTGACCTCCCGGCAGGTTCCTGATTGCCTCCGGGGACCGACCGAGGAGAGAGCACGCCCCCGCAACCCCACCATCCCGAACCCCAGCCCGCCCCACCAACGACAGCACCCCACAGACCCCGGCACTCTCTCCGAGGGAGGGCCTGCCAGCGGCGATTTTCGTCTTGAAACCGCAGCTCGCCCGCCCACGCAACGGGTGGGCGGTCAGACGAACCGGGCGACGCGAAGCGCCCGCCCCACCACGACGACCACCCGACTCGACACACCACGCCCCATCAGCACCCAGGCGATTATCGATCCGCTCTCATACGTCAGGCGGCCGGCTCGGTAGGGAAGTGGATCGGGCTCAGCAGGTATCTGCCGCGGGAGCCGTCCGGCTTGTTTCCCAAGCGCGGGGCGATCACCGCGCCCAGGTCGGCGATGAGTGCCCGCAGTTCATCAGGGTCGAGCCACACCGCGTGCTGACGAAAGCCGACGAGGTCGGCGACCGGATCCGCGTCGGCGTCGTCGAGGTAGGCGTCGAACTCGGCGGCGAGGACGGCCGTGGCGATGGCGAAGGCGCGGCGGTACGCGTCCTTGCGGGCTTCGGGGGAGCTTCCGGCGCCGGCATCGGGGTCGAGGGCCGCGCGTTCGGGGCGGAGGCGGTAGACGCGTTCCACCGCGCCTCGGACGCGCCGCTCCTCGGCGACTTCCAGCAGTCCGCCGGTCACGAGTGCTTCGACGTGCCGGTAGACGGTCGCCTTGGAGACGTTCGGGATCAGCTCGCAGAGCCGAGCCGTGGTGAGCCCCCGGTCACCCCGCATCGCGTGCACGATGCGCAGCCGGACGGGGTGCACGAGGAGATCGAGCGTATCCATGGAAGCGATTTTCTCACATGTGCTACCTTTCTCAAAGATGAGATAGGTGCTCGGCGCACGCGCCGAGCCCGGGGGAGGAGCAACATGGCCGCACAGGAACCGGAACGGGCCGAATCGGGCCAGGCGGATCCCGCCGCGCTCGCTCTGCAGGTGATCACAGAGTTCGAAGCCGGCAGATTCGAGCAGGCGCACGCCCGCTTCTCGCCGCAGCTAGCCGATCTCGTGTCGGCTGAAAACGTCACAGAGCTCTGGCTTGGCCAGCTCGATGGGCAGGAGATCTGCGAGCGAGGACCGGCGACCCTGCGCGCTCGGGCGGACGGCCTCGTCACCGTCACAATGCCCGTACGTACCCTGTCCGGCGGCATCGACGTGCTGATGTCCGTGGACGGCAACGGAATCGTGCACGGCTTGCGCTTCGCCACTGCCGGGGAGGGCGGGTGGAAGGCCCCCGACTACGTCTCGCCGCGTCGTTTCGAAGAGTGCGAAGTC
This sequence comes from Actinospica robiniae DSM 44927, assembly GCF_000504285.1. Classification (NCBI taxonomy): domain Bacteria; kingdom Bacillati; phylum Actinomycetota; class Actinomycetes; order Catenulisporales; family Actinospicaceae; genus Actinospica; species Actinospica robiniae. The sequence goes on from NZ_KI632511.1 coordinate 9,596,024, forward strand.
GAGCTCGGCGGCCGAGACGAGGCCGTCCCTGGCACCTTGACGCTGCCGAGCGGATGGACGCGTCTCAAGGCCCGGATGAAGGGCGGAGTTCCGGCCGTCGTGCTCCTTGCCGGCGGCGGACCGTTCGACCGTGATGAGACGGCCGGGCCGAACAAGCCGCTGAAGGATCTCGCTTGGGGCTTGGCCACGCGCGGTGTCGCTGTGCTGCGATTCGACAAGGCGACTCTCGTGCACGCCGAACGGCTTAACGAGCGCGGCTTCACCCTCGCCGACGAGTACCTTCCGTATGCGACGGCTGCGATAGAGGTCCTCCGGTCCCGCGGCATCGTGGATCGAGATCGCATATTCGTACTCGGGCACAGTGCCGGCGGCAAGGCTGCGCCGCGTGTCGCTCAGGCGGAGCCCTCGGTCGCAGGGTTGATCCTCCTCGCCGCCGACGCCGCCCCGATGCATGAGACGGCCGTGCGCGTCGCGCGGCACGTGGCCGGCCTGAACCCGGGTCCGCAGGCCGACATCGCGGTCGCACGGCTGGCCGAGCAGGCCGCGCGAGCCGCGGACCCAGAGCTCGACCCGGCCACTCCCGCCTCCGAGCTGCCCTTCGGCCTTCCAGCTGCCTACTGGCTCGACTTGGGCCGCTACGACCCGGTGGGGACGGCGGCCGCGCTGGGTAAGCCGATGTTCATCGCGCAGGGTGGACGCGACTACCAGGTCACCGTCGAGCATGATCTCGACTCGTGGCGCGATGGCCTGCGCGGGCGTCCGGACGTGGTGTCCCGGGTGTATCCGGCGGACGATCACCTGTTCTTCCCCGGCTCTGAACCCGCCACGCCCGCCTCCTATCAGGTAGCGCAGCACGTGGACCAGCGGCTGATCGAAGACATCGCCGCATGGGTCGCGCGGTGAACCTGCGTTAGTCGGCGAGGCCGAGGCCGGCCAGCGTGCCGGGCATGTGGGCGAAGATGAGCGCGGTCTCGGTGTGCCGCACGGCGGGATGGCCGGTCAGGTGGTCGAGGACGAAGTCCCGCAACGCGTTCGAGTCGCGCACGGCGATGTGCAGGAGGTAGTCGTCGGCGCCGGCCACGTGGAAGGCGCTGACGACGCCCGGCAGCCGCGGGACGTCCCGGACGAACGCCTCGATGTGGCGCTTGGTGTGCGCGTTGAGCTGCACCGCGATCATCGCCTGCAGGCCGAGCCCGAGCGCGGCCGGGTCGAGGTCGGCGTGGAAGCCGCGCACCACGCCGCGATCCCGCAGGCTCCTGATACGCCCGTGGCAGGTGGACGGCGCGATGCCCACCTGCTCGGCGATCGCGTTGTTGGGCATGCGCGCGTCCTCGGCCAGCAGGCGCAGGATCGCGCGGTCGACCTCGTCGAGCGGGCCCGGCGGGGGCGTCGCCTCGGGTCGCGTATTCTTCGGCGGGACGGGCATGCTCGGCCTCTCTCGTGGAGATTCTTCATCTGACGGCACCTTCTGCAGAATGATATGCACAACTCTTCCCATCTGGCCGGATGTTCTTCAGCATGTGCCGCATGACCGCCCTCGACACCCGCGCCGTGCACGCCGGCCGCTCCGACCTCGCCGGCCTCGGCGTCCACGTCCCGCCGATCGACTTGTCCACCACGAACCCGCTCCCGGACGTCGACCTCGGCGGCGCCTGCTACGAGGCGCTGGCCACCGGCGGGCTGCCGCCGGCCGGCGGCACGCACGTCTACCAGCGGCTGTGGAACCCGACCACCGGGCGGTTCGAGCAGGCGCTGGCCGAACTCGAGCTCTGCGATCAGGCGGTGGCCTTCGCCTCCGGGATGGCCGCCGTCACCGCCTGTCTGATCGCCGCCGCGGCCGAGGGGCGGCGGCACGTCGTCGCGGTGCGCCCGCTCTACGGCGGCACCGACCACCTGCTCGCCACCGGTCTGCTCGGCAGCACGGTCAGCTGGGCCGCGCCGGACGAGGTGGCCGATGCGATCCGGCCGGACACCGGGCTGGTGGTGGTCGAGACGCCGGGCAACCCGACGCTGGAACTGCTCGACCTGGCCCGGATCGCCGAGCAGTGCGGGGGTGCGTCGGGCGTGCCGCTGCTGGTCGACAACACCTTCGCGACGCCGATCCTGCAGCAGCCGGCCCGTTTCGGCGCCACGCTCGTCCTGCACAGCGCGACCAAGTACCTCGGCGGACACGGTGACGTCCTCGCCGGCGTCGTCGCCACGAACGCCGAGTGGGCCGAGAAGCTGCGCCGGGTGCGCGCGGTGACCGGCGGCATCCTGCACCCGCTCGCCGCCTACCTGCTCCACCGCGGGCTGCAGACGCTGCCGCTGCGCATCCGGCACCAGTCCGTCTCGGCGCAGAAGCTGGCCGAGTGGCTCGCCTCGCATCCCGACGTGGAGCGCGTGTACTATCCGGGCCTGGCGGAGTGCGACCCGCAGCACCTGATCGGGCGGCAGATGACCGGCCCGGGCGCCGTGCTGGCGATCTCGATGCGCGGCGGCTACGAGGCGGCCGCGCGCGTCGCAGGGGCCTGCGAGCTGATCACGCACGCCGTCTCACTCGGGGGCGTGGACAGCCTGATTCAGCACCCTGCCTCGCTGACGCACCGGCCGGTCGCCTCGGAGGCCAAGCCGCACGCCTCGGTGCTGCGCCTGTCCATCGGGCTCGAGGACGTCGAGGACCTGCGCGCCGACCTCGCCCAGGCGATGGCCAGTACCGCCGAGCCGCTCAGCACCGCCGTCGCGGCGAAGCCGTAGCGGCAGTCGGTCCGGTCGGTCAGCTCCGCCACGATCAGCATCGCCGCGATCGTGGCGGCCAGGCCGCCTCCGTTCGCGGCGCCGAAGGTCCGGCCCGTGTGGGCCGGATCGACCGACGCCATCAGCAGATTGCGCGCGGCGATCCGGGCGTGCCCGAACGTGAACGCGCCTGTCAGCACCATGACGAACAACCCCGGCACCCCGAAGTCGGGCTCGATCACGAATACGAGGTCGCAGACGAGGAATCCCATCGCGGCGAGCGCGAAGTCGCCCATCCGCCGTCCCAGTAGGCGATAGGAGAAAGTGGCCGCGAGGAAGCCCAGGCTGCCGAGCGCGTCTATCAAGCCGTACGTGCCCGCGCCGCGGTGGAACTCGCCGATCACGAGCTTGGGAAGCAGGGCATTGAATATCGTCACGACGACGCTGCTCTGCGCGAACAGCAGGATCAGCCAGAACAGCCGCGGCGTGGAGCCTTCCTGCGCCCGGGGCGTGACGGTATCCGTCGATACTCGCGGCACGACGTCGGCAGCGGCATCGGCGGGGCGGCGCCCGACGAGAGCCACGCACGCCGCTGAACACACGAACGTGCCGGCGTTGAGCAGCAGCAGCGGGACGGCGCCGAAAGCCTGCACGCACAAGCCGCCGACGGTGGCCGAGAGGAACATGCCGGCCTGCATCGCCATCTCGTAGTTCGCGTTGAAGTGCCGCAGCCGCTCGGCCGCGACCCGCTCCTTGATCAACGCCGCGCTGGCCGGGTAGAACAGGGCACTGACGATCGCGAGTCCGAGGTTGGCCGCGTACACGCCGGGTGCCGCCGCGCCGCCGTGGAGCAGCCACAGCGGCAGGGCCAGCGCGACCAGCGCGCTGACCAGGTCGCTGCCGAGCCACAGCCGGCGCCGGTCGTAGCGGTCCGCCCAGCGGCCGAACAAGGGGGAGAGCAGCACCTGCGGCGCCGCCACGGCGATGAACAGCCAGCCGACCGAGAGCATGGTCTGGTCGGCCCGAAGCACCAGCAGCGCGCCCGCGATGAGCTGCACGTTGTTGCCGAGCGAGGTGATGAAGGCAGCGAGCGGAAGCGTCCGCTCGAGTCGAACTTGCGTCATGACGGCAGCAGACCACAGGTCCCCTGACAACTTATGTCAGGGGAAACCGGCAGACTGGGCGCATGCGCGCGAGCCGACTGCTCTCCCTGGTCCTGCTGCTGCAGAATCGCGGCCGGATGACGGCGCAGGCGCTGGCCGACGAGCTCGAGGTCTCCGTCCGCACGATCTACCGCGACGTCGAGTCGCTCAGCGCCGCGGGCGTGCCGGTGTACGGCGAACCGGGCCACGACGGCGGATACGCGCTGGTCGAGGGCTACCGCACCCGGCTGACCGGCCTGCACGGCGACGAGGTGGACGCCCTCGCGCTGTCCGGCCTGCCCGGGCCGGCCGCGGACCTGGGCCTCGGCTCGGTGCTCGCCGCGGCGCAGCTCAAGCTGGACGCCGCGCTGCCGCCGGAGCTGCGCGAGCGCTCGGCCCGGGTCAGGGAGCGCTTCCACCTCGACGCGCCCGGTTGGTACCGCGACGCCGAGGAGGTGCCGTTCCTCACCGCGGCCGCGGACGCGGTGTGGAACGGGTTCCGACTGCGGATCAGATATCGCCGGTGGGCGGAGCCGCGCGAGGTGGAACGCGTGCTCGATCCGCTCGGCATCGTCCTCAAAGCGGGCATCTGGTACCTCGTCGCCGCGAGCAGGCACGGCCCGGCTTCCGCGCCCGCACGGCCGTCGATACGCAACTTCCGGGTCTCCCAGATCCTCGAGCTGACGCAGAGCCCTGAGCCGGCAGCGCGGCCGGCCGGGTTCGACCTGGCCGCGTTCTGGCGGGACTCGCTGGCCGAGTTCGACCGCCAGCGGTTCCAGGGCACCGCGACGGTGCGGCTCTCGCCCGAGGCCGTGCGCCGCATGCCGGACCTCTACGCCTCGGCCGTGCTGCGCTCGGTCGAGCTGACCGCGTCCGCTCCCGACGCCCAGGGCTGGGTCCGCGCCCGGATACCGATCGAGGGGACGATGCACGCGCTCGGCGAGGTCTTCAAGCTCGGCTGGGGTGTCGAGGTGCTCGATCCGCCCGAGCTGCGCTCGGCCGTCGCCCGCTACGCCGCCGAGCTGGCCCGCCTGCACGGCGGCGGCTAGGGCCGGCGTCCGCTCCCAGCCCGGAATATCCCTTGATGTCGCTGGTGCTGTATAGGGACGTGAGCGCACAACCCTTCATTCCGGCGACCGGCTCGCGCGCGGAGACGACCCTGCCGGTGATCGACTTGTCCGCAGCCGACGACCCGGTCCGGGTCGAGGCGTTCCGCGAGGCCCTGCACGAGGCCGCCCACCGGGTCGGGTTCTTCCAGCTGGTCGGACACGGCGTCGAAGCGGACGAGGCCGACGAGCTGCTGGAGCTGGTCCGGCGGTTCTTCGCGCTGCCCGAGGCGCACCGGCTCGCGCTGAGCAACATCGCCTCCCCGCACTTCCGCGGCTACACCCGGATCGGCCATGAGCTGACCGCCGGACGCTCGGACTGGCGCGACCAGCTCGACGTCGGCCCGGAGCTGCCCCCGCTCCCGCTCGGTCCGGAGGATCCGGCCTACCTGTGGCTGCAGGGGCCCAATCTCTGGCCGGACGACGACCTGCCGGAGCTGCGCACCGGCATCCTGGCCTGGCAGGACCGCTTGGCCGCGATCGGGCACCGGCTGCTGCAGGAGCTGCTCGTCTCGCTCGACGCGCCGCGCGACTTCTTCGACGACGCGTTCTCCGGCCACCCGCATCTGCACACCAAGCTCGTGCGCTACCCGGGCCGCGCTCCGGACGGCTCACGGCAAGGCGTCGGCTGGCACAAGGACTACGGGCTGCTCACGCTGCTGCTCCAGGACGAGAACGGCGGCCTCGAGGTCCAGGGCTCGGACGGCGGGGTCATCCACGTCGACCCCATCCGGGGCGCGTTCGTGGTCAACCTCGGGGAGCTGCTCGAGATAGCCACCCGCGGCTACCTCGTGGCCACCAACCACCGGGTGGTGAGCCCGGCCTCGGGCGTGGAGCGCTACTCGGTGCCCTTCTTCTACAACCCGCGCCTCGACGCCCGGATCGAGACGGTGCCCGGCGGCTACCTCGACGACGCGCCGGGCGTGGTGCGCGACCCGGCGAACCGGCTCTACCAGGTCTTCGGTTGGAACGAGCTCAAGGGCTACCTGCGCTCGCACCCGGAAGTCGCGGCCCGGTACCACCCCGGGGTCGAGGTGCGCTTCCCGGATTCCTGAGCGCGAACTCAGTCCCGCGAACTCAGTCCTGTGGACTCAGCCACGCGACCTCAGTCCATTGTGAGCACGATCTTGCCCTGGGCGTGGCCGGCCTCGCTGCGGCGCTGCGCGTCCGCGGCCTCCTCGAACGGGAACTGCGCCGCGATCGTGGTGCGCAGCTTGCCGCCGGCCGCGAGGGTGGCCAGTGAGGCGAGGAATTCCGGCGAGCGCGGTGAGGCCGGGCCGCCGCTGGAGAACGGCACCCCGTGCTCCTGGGACCCGGCGAAGTCGGCGATCGTCACGATCCTGCTGTTGCCCCCGCGCAGGGTCACCGAGTCGGCCAGCGCGCCCTTGCCGGCCACGTCGAAGACCGCGTCGATACCCTGCGGTGCCAGAGCCTTGACGCGCTCGACCAGGCCCGGGCCGTAGAGCGTGGGGATCGCGCCCAGAGACTCGACATACTTCTGATTCGACTCCCCGGCCGTGCCGATCACCGTCGCGCCGCGGGCGACGGCCATCTGCACCGCCACCGTGCCGACGGCGCCGGCCGCGCCGTGGATCAGCAGCGTCTCGCCCGGGGCCAGCTCGAGCAGACGCAGCACCCGCTCGGACGTCTCACCGGCCACCGGCAGGGCGACCGCGTGGGTCCAGCCGAGCTCGGCCGGCTTGGCGGCGAACGTGGTGACGATCGCGAACTCGCTGTACGCGCCGCCCTTGGTCCAGCCGAAGACCTCGTCGCCGAGCACGAAGCCGGACACGTCCGGGCCCAGCGCGTCGATCAGGCCGCCGGCCTCGACCCCGGGGACGGACGGCAGCGACGCGGGCAGGTTCGGCCGCATCAGTCCGACCCGGACCTTCACGTCCACCGGGTTCACCCCGGCCGCCTTCACCCGGATCCGCGCCTGCCCCGGACCCGGCTCCGGAAGCGGCACCTCCGCCTCGTGCAGGACGTCGGGCCCGCCGAAATCCTCGAACACGATCGCCTTCATCTTCGAGACTCCTTCCGCTGCCGTATGGCGGCCAGGATAGTCCGGGCGGCCGGGCCGGGCCCGGCGGGCGCGCCGCCCAGGGCCCGGCCGGCGCGGTCGGGTCAGATGCCGAAGCGGGTCCGCAGCGCCCCGGCGCCCTCGTCCGTCACGGCCACCGCCCGGCCGCTGCCGATCCGGGTGATCCAGCCGTGCTCGAACGCGAAGCGGCACAGCCCGGCGCCGAGCGAGCCGGCCAGGTGCGGGCGCCGCTCGGTCCAGTCCAGACAGGAGCGCACCGGCGGGCGCCGGGTGCCCGCGGGCAGCTCCAGCCCGAGTTCGGCCAGCCAGCGCACGCCCTGGTCGGTCAGCGCCAGGCCCTGGGACCAGTCCAGCAGGCCCTGCTGCGTCATCGCGTCCGCGATCGCCACGCCGAGGCTGCCGGCCAGGTGGTCGTAGCAGGTGCGGGCGCGGGCCAGCGCCCGGTTGCGGTTGGCCACGCTGAGGGTGTGCTTGGGCTCGGTCCGCCGCGGCGCGAGCACGGCCAGGTGCTCGATCAGCTCCGCCGCGTCCTCCCCGGCCAGCCGCAGATAGCGGTGCCGGCCCTGCCGCTCCTGCTCCAGCAGCCCGCCGTCGACCAGCAGGTTCAGATGCTCGGTCGCGGTCGAGGCGGCCACGTCGGCGTGCCGGGCGAGCTCGCCCGCGGTCCAGGCCCGCCCGTCCAGCAGGGCGAGGCAGAACTGGGCCCGGGTGCTGTCGGCCAGCAGCGTGGCCAGCGCCGCCACGTCCGGGCCGGCCACCGGCCGCTCCGACTCGGCGGAGCGCGTCGGGTCGAGCGTGGATCCAGGCTCTGATACGCGTGTCATCGGTGTCGTCCCGTCGTGCGGCCGCGGCGGTGCGCCACGGCGTTGCCCAAGACCCCATCCTCCGTCCGGGTCGCTTCGGCGTCCACCGAAGCGTAGGGGCGGGGCCGTCACGACGGGCTCAGCGGGCTCAGGGACGCAGGCCGTCGCAGATCAGCCTGGTCAGCCGGCCCGGCCGGTGGCCGGGCCCGGCGGCCGCGCGGCTCTCCGCGGCCAGTGCGCCGACGGCCAGGGCGTGCAGATCCTCGACGGTGAGCCCGGCCCGGACGGCGCCGGCCGCGAGGGCGCGGTCGAGCAGGGCGCCGAGCGCGTTCTGCAGCCGCGCCGCGGAGGCCAGCGTCTCCGGGCTCAGCCCGACCCCGGCCGCGGTCAGGGCGTCGGCGAGGTCCTTCTTGTCGTCGGCGTCCTCGAGCATCGAGTCGAAGAAGTGGAAGAACGCCGCGCCCGGGTCCTCGGCCGTCAGCGCAGCATCGGCCTGCGCGGCCAGCGCGTCGAGGCGGTCGGCCACCACCGCTTCGAACAGCGCCTCCTTGGTGGGGAAATGCCGGTAGACCGTCCCGGCGCCGACTCCGGCCCGGCGGGCGATCTCGTCCAGCGGCACGGCGATGCCCTCGGCGGCGAACGCCGCGCGGGCCGCGTCGAGCACCTTGGCGCGGTTGCGCGCCGCGTCCGCGCGCAACGGCTTGGGCCGGGCCGCGGCCTCGGGTCCGGTCTCGGCCGGGGCGTTGCTGCGGGCACGACTGGTCACGGCGGGGACTGGTCCTCTCGACAAGCGGGGCGCTCGTTCCGTATAGTAAAAAGCGGGGCGATCGTTCCGGTTATCTAACCGGGGCAAACGTTCCGATTCTATTCGAGCTGAGGAGAGATCGGCATGTCCGCTGCCGCGCGCACCCCGCGCCAGACCATCGAGCAGTTCCTGCACACCGTCGCCCACGGCACCAGGGACGAGCTCGCCGACCTGTACGCCCCCGACGTGCGCATCGAGATCCCGTTCAACCCCGACGGCGTGCCGCAGGTGAGCGAGGGGCGCGAGCGGATCAGGGCCCGGATGAAGTCCGCCGAGCCGCTCTGGCGCTTCGACGACGTGCGCGACGTCACCGTGCACGGCACCGAGGACCCGGGCATTGTGATCGCCGAGTACCGGGTGCACGGCACCCTCGCCGCGACCGGCCGCGCCTTCAGCCTCGGCTACATCTCCGTCTTCGGGGTCGAAGACGGCCTGATCGCCTGGGCCCGCGACTACGGCAACCCGCTCGAAGTCGGCGACCTGACCAAGGAACTGGGCCTGTGAGACGCGTCCGGCCGGCCCGCCCCGGGAAGGGCGGACCGGCCGGACGCGTGCGCTTGACGCCGATCAGCTCGCCGGAAGCATCGCCAGCTGCTGCTCGGCCCAGGCGTAGGCCTGGGCGACCTCAGCCTGGTTCGAGGCGGTCACCTGGACCCGCACTTCGTAGTCGCCCTTCCACGCCGTCACGGTGACGGTCTCCATCGCGTAGTAGTCGGCCACGCTGACTGCCGACGCGGTGCAGAACGCGTTGGTGGCCGAACTCAGGGTGCAGATGCGGCCGTTCTCGGATCCGAGCCCGTATTCGAGCATTGCGGCCGCCTGCGCTTGAGCCGGCGAGCCGAACTTCACCAGCGCCCCCTCGGCTTTGGCCCCGCCGGAACTCCACGCGCGGTGTTCCGCGCTCTGGAAGCCGTCCGCCGTCAGCCAGGTGTTGTACTGCATGCCGAAGGCGCCCTCGAAGCCGGTCGAGTACTCCATGGCGGTGACGGCCTTGTTGCCCGCCACCGTGGACCCCGAAGTCGTGTCCGTGCTGCCGGCCGGCAGGGCCATCAGGCAGTCGCCCGAAGCGGAGCACGAGCCCTGAGCCGGAGTCTTGACCGCGGGGGCGTTGAGCGAGGGCTGGCCGATCTGCTGCTGGGACGAGGTGGCCTTCACCTTGTCGATCGTCGAGCTGGCCCACTTGTTCGCCACGCTCTTGTTCAGCGAGCCGTAGAACCAGGTCCAGGCCTGGACGATGGTGTTGCCGATGCGCGCGCTGAAGAAGAGTTCGATGAAGCCGTTACCGTCCTTCCTGTCGGTGTACCAGGCCTGCGCATCCGATTCGCCGGGGATGGTGTAGCTGATCCCCTTCTGGCCGTCGGACCAGTTCGGCTCGCCGAAGTTGTCGCCGTACAACGTTTGGGCGCCGGTCTCCGTGAGCGTCTGGATCAAGTAGATATCCGCCTGCTGATATCCACTGTCGTTCGACCAGTCGGCGTGTCCGACGCCGGTGACGTTGTAGGTGGAGAAGTTGTCCTCCACGGCGGAGACGTCGGACGCAAGGTACGCGTAGCCGACGTACTGCTTCGGCGTCAGGATCGAGCCGCGGGGCCACCCCTTCGGCGCGTCGATCCAGGGCTCGAATCCGCTGGGCGCCTTGGGCAGGCACACCGCCAGACTCGCGCAGGAAAGGGTCTGGGTGCCGTTCCCGCCGGAGTCGGCCGGATCCTTCGGGGGAGTGGGCGCGGACCACAGCGAGCTCAGCTCGGTGCCGGCCCAGTTCTCCAGGTCCGCCGGGTCGAAGCTGTTCGGGCTCGAGTACGAGAGGTTCAGCACGATGTCGCCCACCACGGCCGAGTAGGCCGCGTGGAAGTTCCCCTTGGCGTCGGCCTTGGTCGCGGCGTGCGCCTTCTCGGCCGAGTCGCCGGGGATGGCGACGGACTGGCCGGGGTAGGCGGCGAGGATCTCGCCGTTGCGGGTCGCGTTCCAGCTCTGCGCGCCCTCGATCGTGTCGAACTTGAGCAGCACCATGTCGACGTCGTCGCCGTCGACGGCGTTCCAGTCGGTGTGCGCCAGGGCGTTCGTGACGTCGGTGTCCACGATGAGCGAGGTCTGATCCGCCATGCCCTTGGCGTCGGCCGTCATGTTCGCGCCGAACGTGCTCGTCGTCGGGACGGTGGTCTGATCCCACTTCGGCGAGTCGGTCAGCTGCTCGGCGCCGGCCGGCTGCAGGATCAGGCAGGAGGAGAGCTTGGCCGGCGCGCACGTGACGGCGCTGACCTTGGAGTTGCCGTGGCGCTCGGTCGCGTACACCGTCACGCCGCCGCCCACCAGCGCGACCACGGCCACGACCGCGGCCGAGGTCCACAGCCTGCGCTTGCGCTTGTGCTTGGCCGCCGCTTGCGCGGCCTGGATCTCCTCGGGCGACGGCTGGTACATGTACGGCTGCCCGTAGCCGGCGTAAAAGGGCTGGTTCGGCGGCATCTGCTGCGGCGGGATCGGCCCGTTCGGAGCCTGCGAAAACTGCGGCTGGGCCAGCGGCACCGCCATGGTCGGCGCGGCCGCGTCCGCCGTCGGCGCCGCGGTCGGACTGGCCCACGTGTCGGCGGACCCTGACGCGGCGGCCGTTCCGATCGTCTCGACCGATTCGGGCGTCGGCGACGCCTCGGAACCGGTCTGTGCACTGCCCGCGGCCGTCCGGTCGGACGCGTCCGCAGGCTCTGAGCCTGACATGTCTTGCTCCCCCTCAACCTGAACGGTGGTAGCGGATGAATCCGCGCTCGTAGGCTACTCGGGGGAGATCGACTCTTGATAGGAAAGCCCGATAACAAAACGATAGCCCGGGCATCGCAGAGTTCGAAAGGTGAACCCGGGTCAGCCGTCGAGCCGCACCAGGTCCATGGCGTCGAGCAAGGCGCGGTCGGCCACCGCGTCGAGGCCGGCGATCCGGCCGTCGGCGCCGATCGTCACACGCAGCACGAGCAGCACCCGGTCCGGCTTGGGCGCCACGATCAGACCGAGCTCGCCGTCGAGCAACGCCGGGAACGCCGCGTCGGCCCGGCCGCAGAACGACTGCGCCACCGCGTGCGCGCCGCGCAGCTCGGCCGGACCGCCGAGGGCGACCGCGTTCTGGTCGCCGCGGAAGACGACATCCGGGTCGAGCACTGTCAGCAGCGCCTCGAAATCCCCGCCGCGCGAAGCCGCGAGGAACGCGTCCACCACGGCGCGCTGCCGGGACCGGTCGGCCTCGCCCTCGGCCCGCGGCGAATTCTGCACGCGCCGCCGCGCGCGGCTGGCCAACTGCCGAGCGGCCGCCGGGGTGCGTTCCACGATCGGCGCGATCTCGTCGAAGGACACGGCGAAAAGGTCGTGCAGCACGAAAGCCAGCCGCTCGGCCGGCGTGAGCATGTCCAGCACGACCAGCAGGGCCAGCCCGACCGAGTCGGCCAGCTCAGCCTGGTGCGCCGGATCGTCGCCGAGCCCGTCGGGCAGGTCCGGCGCGGCGGGGATCTCGTCCTCGGCCGGGCCCACGCCCACCGGGTCCTCGCGCCGGGACTTGCGGCTGCGCAGCTGGTCCAGGCAGACCCGCGCGACCACGGTGGTCAGCCAGCCGCTGAGGTTCGCCACGTCGCTCGTGTCGGCCCGGTCCAGCCGCAGCCAAGCCTCCTGGACGGCATCCTCGGCCTCGGCCGTCGATCCCAGCATGCGGAAGGCGACGCCGCGCAGCCGGGCCCGATCGGCCTCGAAGCGCTGCGCGAGCAGTTCCTGATTCCCGTGGTCGCTCATCGTCTTCCATTCTCCCATCCGCGTTCGTCAGCTGTATGACGGACGCGGCCGGGAGAATGTGACGGCGCGCCCGGTCAGACGTCCAAGTCGATCAACGGCAGATCGAACAGGTGCAGCCGATCGATCAGCGGCTCGACGTCGCCGGTCCAGTCCAGCGCGAGGATCTGGGCCCGGCTGCGCCGGCCGGTCAGCAGCCGGTTGAGTTCGAAGTCGGTCGAGCTCAGGCGGACGGCGGGTTCGCCCGCGCCCACCTGCCATGCGCCGCCCTCGACGGTCGAGAAGTGCACGGCCGGGGCGAGCGAGGCCTTGCGCCACTGATAGTCGAGCAGCCCTGCGATGAAGGCCGCGACCCCGCTGCACGCCGCTTCCTGCCGCGTCACCGGCAGGCCCAGCGCGCCGCGTATGTCCTGCTCGTGGTTCCACACGTCGGCCGCCATCAGGCCGTAGCGGATGCCGTCAGGGCCGCTCATCAGCGCGTCGATGGCGGGCGCGAGCCCGTCCCACTCGGCGGTCAGCTCGGCCAGGGTGCGGTCCTCGCGCTCGCTGACCTGACGCGCCGTGTCCTCGTCGGTGGCCCGGCGCCGCAGCACCCCGCTCGCCACTTCCGCGCAGACGCCGGTCAGGTGCGCGTAGGTGTCCCGGACGGTCCAGGCCGGGAGCGCGGGGACCGCGGCGGCGGCCTGTTCGTCGGTCAGCTGTGCGGCGAGCTCGATCAGGCGCGCCCGCACGGTGCAGTAAGCCTCAGCCGTATCCATGGCCCGGATCCTACCGCGCAGTAACTTCGACGAGAACAGCCGCGCAGCCCTAGTCGGCCTCGTTCCCCGTGCCGGCAGCAGCCTGCTTCGCGCCTGGCCGGTGCCGCCCGCCGGAGGTACCGTGGGCGAATGGCCTACGGCGACTACCAGATCGACATCTATTTCAACGGCTTGCAGGGCGTGCAGCCGGACCTGCCGATGGCGTTCGCGGAGCTGGAGCGCCGGGCTGAGGCGGCGCTGGCGCCGTCGGTGTGGTCGTACGTGGCCGGCGGGGCCGGGGACGAGGCGACGCAGCGGGAGAACGTCGCGGCGTTCGCGCGGTGGGGGCTGGTGCCGCGGATGCTGGTGGGCGCCAAGGCCCGGGACCTGAGCGTGGATCTGTTCGGCCTGCAGCTGCCCAGCCCGCTGCTGCTCGCGCCGATCGGCGTGCTGGGGATCTGCGCGCAGGACGGCCACGGCGATCTGGCCACGGCGCGGGCGAGCGCGGCCACCAGGGTGCCGATGATCGCCTCGACGCTCTCGGCCGACCCGCTCGAGCAGGTGGCGGACTCGCTCGGCGAGACGCCGGGCTTCTTCCAGCTCTATACGCCCACCGACCGGGAGCTGGCCGAGAGCCTGGTGCACCGGGCGGAGGCGGCCGGGTTCAAGGGCATCGTGGTCACCCTGGACACCTGGATCACCGGCTGGCGGCCGCGGGACCTGTCCACCGGCAACTTCCCGCAGCTGCGCGGGCACTGCCTGGCCAACTACTTCACCGATCCGGTCTTCCGCTCCCGGTTGGCCCAGCCGCCGGAGGCGAACCCGGGCGCGGCGATCGTGCACTGGGCCGGCGTCTTCGGCAATCCGCTGACCTGGGAAGACCTGCCCTGGCTGCGCAGCCTGACCTCGCTGCCGATCATCCTCAAAGGCCTGATGCACCCGGAAGACGTGCGGCAGGCCAGGGATTCCGGCGCGGACGGGATCTACTGCTCGAACCACGGCGGACGGCAGGCCAACGGGGGTCTGTCCAGCCTGGACGTGCTCGCGGACGTGGTCGACGCCGCCGACGGCGCGCCGGTGATCTTCGACTCGGGCGTGCGCTCCGGCGCCGACGTCATCAAGGCTCTGGCACTCGGCGCCACCGCGGTGGCCCTCGGCCGCCCGTACGCCTACGGTCTGGCGCTCGGCGGGGAGAAGGGCGTGACGCACGTGCTGCGCGGCATGCTGGCCGAAGCGGATCTGATCATGGCGGTGGACGGCTACCCGACCCTCGATTCACTCACCCGCGAGGCCTTGCGCCGCATCGGCTGAGCCCGTTGCGGCGCGCGAACGTGAAGCGCGGGCCCGACCCACGGCGGCTCAGGTACCGGGGACGGGCCCGCAGGACGGGGCGACTCTACGAGTTCGCGATCGCAGGGTCGCTGTTGCCGGCACGGCCGGTCTCGACGTGGCCGGCCAGGCGGCGCAGGTAGTTCGCGTCGCCTTCCACGCCGATGTGCACGTCGTACCAGCCGTGGGCGCGGTCGGTGCGGATCGACAGCTCGTCCCGGCCGCCGGCGGCCAGGCGCGAGCCGTGGCCGCAGTCGTTGCCGTAGGCGTCGGTGATCGTCACGCGCACGGCGGCCCTGCCGTTGTTCACGAGCCGGATCTGCAGTACGCCGCTGCCGTCCTGGGCCGCGGTGGCCTGGACTTCGAGGCCTGCGACAGCGATCCCCTTGGCCTCGCGAAGGAAGCCGTTCGGGGCGGTGATGCTGACTTCGTAGGCTGATCCGCTCGGCACGGCCCAGTCGCCCTCGAGCCGCTTGCCCGCCGAGACCGTGTAGTCCCAGGGCCCTGATGTGTCGGTCCGCGAGGTCGCGTGGAAGACCGCGCCGGCCGAACCGTGGCTGGCGAAATCGACCGTCAGGCCCTTGCCGGTCACCCGCGCGTCGGCGGCGAGCGCGTAGGGCAGCGGCCGGGCCGGGCGCACGCCGCGCTCCTGCTTCGGCAGTGTCTGCGCACCGGTCGGCAGCGTGGGCACGTAGTCGTCGTGCCGATCCCGGTCCGCGGGCCGGTAGGCGGCGGTGTCCGGCAGCTCGGGGATCTTCCCGCCGTCCTTGGCGAAGTCGAACGCGCTGGTCAGGTCGCCCACGACGGCGCGGCGCCAAGCGGAGATGTTCGGCTCGTGCACGCCGAACCGCTTCTCGATGAAGCGGATCACCGAGGTGTGGTCGAAGACTTCCGAGTTGACGAATCCGCCGGTGGAGAACGGCGAGACGACCAGCATCGGCACGCGCGGGCCGAGGCCGTAGGGCCCGGCCACGAAGGCGGCGCTGCCCGGGAACAGCTCGTCGGCCACCTCGACCGTCGAAGCGCCCTGCGACGCGGAGGCCGGCGGCACCGGCGGGACGGCGTGGTCGAAGAAGCCGTCGTTCTCGTCGAAGGTGATGAACAGGGCCGTCTTGCTCCACACCGCCGGGTCGGCGGTCAGCGCCTCGAGCACCTGGGCGATGTACCAGGCCCCGTAGTTGGCCGGCCAGTTCGGGTGCTCGCAGAACGCCTCCGGCGCGACGATGTACGAGACCTGAGGCAGCCGGCCGCCGCGCACGTCCGCCTTGAGCAGGTCGAAGAAGTCGAGCGTGCCGTCCCCGTTCGCGTCCGTGCCGGTGCGCGCGGCCTGGTAGAGCGGGTCGCCGGGCTGCGCCTGGCGGTAGTTGTCGAAGTACAGCAGGGAATTGTCACCGTAGTTGCCGATGTAGGCGTCCGAGGTCCAGCCCCAGTAGCCGTCGGCGTCCAGGCCGGTGCCCTGGTCCTGGTAGACCTTCCAGCTCACCCCGGCCTCGAGCAGGCGCTCGGGGTAGGTGGTCCAGTCGTAGCCGGCCTCGGCGTTGTCCAGCACCGGGCCGCCGCCCTTGCCGTCGTTGCCGGTGTAGCCGGTCCACAGGTAGTAGCGGTTCGGGTCGGTGGACGTCATCAGCGAGCAGTGGTAGGCGTCGCAGATCGTGAAGGCGTCGGCCAGGGCGTAGTGGAACGGGATGTCCGCGCGCTCCAGGTAGGCCATGGTGGTCGAGCCCTTGTTCGGCAGCCATCGGTCGTAGGCGCCGTTGTTCCAGGCGAGGTGGGTGGAGTTCCAGTCGTGCGGGAGGTCCTCGAGGAACTGCAGGCCCAGGTTCTGCGCGCTCGGGTGGAACGGCAGCAGGGTCCGGCCGGCTTCGTCCTGCTGGTGGAACACACTCTGTCCGCTCGGCAGCGTCACCGGACGCGGGTCGCCGAAGCCGCGCACCCCGCGCAGCGTGCCGAAGTAGTGGTCGAAGGAACGGTTCTCCTGCATCAGCACGACGATGTGCTCGACGTCCTCGAGGCTGCCGGTGCGGCGCGCGGCCGGGACGGCGGCGGCCTTGGCGATGGACGAGGAGAGGATGGAGGCGGCCGCGGTGCCTCCGGTGAGCTGGAGGAAACGGCGGCGGTCGGGGTTCGCGGGCATGCGGACCAGTGTGCTGATCACGCTTCCCGCGGGGGAGGACCGGGAGGGAAGCCCCGGCGAAGAGCTGCCGAAGCCTGTGTGAACAACCTGTCTGGACAGGTTACGGAACGTACCCGGGGGCGGGGCCGCCGTCCCCGGGAGACGCGCGGAGTCAGTTCACCGATACCGGCAGTGCGCCGTCGAGCGGGGTGGTGAACACGCCGTTGAACAGGCCGCTCGATCCGCAGAACGAGGTGCCGCCGAGCAGGTGCACGGTCTGGTTGGTGAAGGTGATCGAGCCGCCGGTTCCTCCGCCGCCCGGGTTCACGATGATCCCGACGATCGGGCTCAGGGCGGAGTTGGTGGCGAAGTCGCAGTCGAAGGTGCCGATGCCGTTGTTCAGGCCGATGACCACGGTGATCGCGGTGACGGTCAGCTTCAGCGGGCTGCCGTCGCTGACGACGGCGACGCCGGTGCCCGACAGGGTGACGCTCTGCAGGGTGTCGGTGGTGCCGCTGAGCGTACAGCCGGAGACGCCCAGCTGAACGATTTTCAGAGCGGCGCTGCCGGGCGAAGTCGGATTCGTGGCTGTTTGCGCGACCACGCCGACCTTGCCGCACGCGAGGGTGATGCTGTTGTTGAAGCCGAACTTGAAGGTCGTGCTGCCGACCGTGCTCAGCGAGTCGCCGACGGCGACGGCTCCGGCCGAGGTGGTGAGCACCGCCGTGCCGGCCTGGGCCGGGGCCGCGGTGAACACGGCGGCGCAGGCGGCCAGCAGGGCGCACAGGCCGCTCAGGGCGCGGGTGCGGGAGAGGGTCATGGCGGGAGGCGAATCCCTTCGCTTCAGGCCGCGGCCCGGCCGCGCCTCCCGTGGGGCGCGCGGCCGGGCCGCGGCGGTGGATCTAGAAGCGTCATGAAAATCTTCGTGTTCTGATGTGGTGGCCTGGCGTAGCCGGCCCGCCGCTCGCTTGTTCACGCTGGTGTGGGTAGCTGCCAGGCTCCGTCTGTGCGGGTGAGGCCGAGGTTGATGAGGGTGCGCAGGTTCAGGGCGGCGGCGCGGGTGTGGATCCAGGTGTTGTTGGGGATGGTGCCGCGGTAGCGCAGGCGGCGGTTGTTCCCGGCGACGAGCCAGGCGACGGCCCGTTCAACGGGTGGGCGCCAGCGGCGGTAGGCGGCCTGCCAGTCGGGGTCGGTGGTGGCCTGGCGTCGGGCGGCGGTCTGCTGGTCGTGGTGGGGTCGGATGGTCAGCACCCGGCCGGCCTTCGCTTTCGTGCACTGCTCGCGCAGCGGGCAGGTGGGGCACTGGTCGAAGACCGCTTTGCGCTGATGGTGGATTCCACTGGGTGGAGTGAGCGGGATGGTGTGCCCGGCGGGGCAGGTGACCTGTCCGGTGGTGTCGATGGCGAAGTCGTCGAGGCTGAAGCCGCCGGGTACGGCCGTGGTCAGCGGCGCGGGTTTGAGGAACAGGCGGTGTCCGCGCTCGAGCAGGGCGGCGCTGGCGCTCCCGCTGCTGTAGGCGGTGTCGCCGTACAGGTCCAGGCCGGTGGCCTGGTCGTCTTCGTTGATCAGGTCGAGGGCGACGGCGGCCTCGTGGTGCTCGGGCCCGGAGCCCGGGCGGATGGCGAGGGCGGTGTAGATCCCGGTCTCGGGTTCGATGGCGAGGTGGGCTTTGTATCCGTCCTGCTTGTGGGTGCGGGTCTTGTGCACGTGCCGTGATTCGGGATCGACGGTGGAGATCACGCGGTTCTCGGCGGTGCCGCGGGTGATGCGCCAGCGCCCGTCGCGCCCGTCGGAGTCCTCCGCGGGTTCGACGTCCTGGCCGGCGACGAGGGCGAGCAGGCCGAGGGCGTCTGCGGGCTTGGGGCCGTGCTCGCGCTCGGGCAGGGCCACCAGCAGCCGGATCGCGTCGGTCACCAGCGCGTCGACGAGTTCGGCCCGGGCCTGCGGGTCGTTCCAGGCGATCGCGGGTTTCCCGGGATCGGCGTAGTCGTGCGCGGTGCACACGGCCGCGACCACGTCCGCGGCACCGGGCACCTCGCGCGCGACGCGCCGGATCGCGGCGATGATCTGGGTGACGGTGTCCTGGGTGGCCACCGCGTCATCCAGCACGGTGGAATCCAGCGCCCGGCGCACCTTGCCCTTGAGGATCCCGGTCTCGGCCACCACCGCGCGCACGGCGGTGAAGATCCGCTGTGGGTCCGCGGAGCGCGACAGGCGTCGGCGGAAGTAGGCCAGCAGCGACGGGTCGAACCCGGTGTCATACAGCCCGAGCCCGCACGCGGCCTTCCACCGCAGGTCACAGCGCAGCTCCTGGACAGTGTCGAAGTCCGAGTGGCCGTTAAGGGCCTGGAGGGTGACGGCCGCGGCCAGGATCGCCGGAGGCATCGAGGGACGTCCGTTGCGCGAGGGGTACATGTCCGCGAACATCTCCGCCGGAAACAACGCCTCCCGGTGCTCGGCCAGGAACGCGAACACGCTCCCGGCCGGGATCAGCTCCCGGCACGTCGCCCACACATCTGGCCCGACCAGCTCACCCGTCCACTCACCCTGCATGACAGCATTCTGGCCCGGCCGCTACGCGGCCGGGCCAGAATGCATGATTTTCATGACGCTTCTAGGGCGCGTTTGAGAAGTAGCGTCGGATCAGGCCGCGGCGTCTGACGCGTGCGCTCGCAAGGCGCCGGGGCGGGCGCATACTCGCCTCGTCTGTAACCGCTCCGGCAACGCAGCGAGCGTGCGTGGCAGGCGTCGCGGCCCCGGCGATACTTCTCAAACGCGCGCTAGATCACCGTAGGCTGATCAAGGAGCGTCAGTTGGCGAAGAGCAGGCCGTTGCTCTGGGTCTGGTCGACCACGTTGCCCAGGGTCATGTTGAACAGGCCGGTCGAGCCGGGGGCGCCGCACACGCTCGTGCCGGTGAGCAGCCACACGGTCTGGTTGGTGAAGGAGATCTTGCCGGTGGGCGGGTTCGCGATGGTGCCCACGATCGGGGCGTGGGTGGAGTTGGTGCCGTAGTCGCAGTTCACGACGCCGAGGCCGTTGTTCAGCGCGACCCGCTCGTCCAGCGCGGTGACGTTGAAGTCCTTGGGCGAGGAGGTCACGTTGGCCGAAGCGGCGCCGTTGAGCTTGACGCTGGAGACGGTGACGCCCGAGATCCCGCTGATGGTGCAGCTGGTGAACGTCAGGGTTCCGATGCTCAGGTTGGCCGTGCCGGGCGCGGCCGGGTTGGAGGAGTCGGTGGCCGACATCGACGCCGCGGAGCAGACGATGGTGACGGTCTTTCCGCCGCTGGTGAAGGAGAACGAGTTCGTGGTGCCCGAGGCCAGCGAGCCGGTGAGCGTGTCGCCGACGGCGACGTTCGTGCCGCTCGGGTTGGCCGCGGTGACGGAGAGCACGTCGCCGCTGCTGGCGAAGGCGGGCGAGGTGGACAGGACGAGTGCCGTGGCTGAGGCGGCGGCGACGCCGAGGACGGCGAGACGGCGCTGGGACATGAGGATGCTTCCCTTCCATCGGATAGAGGCTTGCGCTCGTGCGGGCGGTCTTTCTTCGGACGGAGGTCTGGGGGGTGCCGGCGGCCGGGGGCGGGCCGGCCGCCGGCGAAGGTCATTCAGAGGCCTTGATCGCGGCGGTGAGGTCGGAGACGGACGAGTCGGCCGCGAGCGAGGTGCTCACGTTCGTCAGGGTCGCGCTGTTGTGGCCGGCCGCGGAGCCGAGGCCGAACAGCAGGTTCACCAGCCAGTTGGCCGAGTTGGGGATGATGCCGCAGCCGGAGGCGCCGGGCACGGAGAACGAGTTGTCCACCAGGGTGGCGCCGGAGAACCCGACGATCAGGGTGCTGAAGCCGTTGGGGTCGGAGTTGAGCGAGACCGTGCCCGAGTCGCCGGTGACCGGCTTGTTGGGCGCGGGCGGCGCGGTGGTGCCGGCCGTCGGCTCGAGCAGGATCGGCGCGCTGTTGGAGCCGACGTAGCAGTTGGTGCCGAGGAACGCGTTCCACAGGTGGAACTTGAGCGGCAGCTCGAACAGCGGGTAGTCCTCACCGGTGGACAGCGGCGCGAACTGGGTGATCGGGCCGGCCAGCGAGACCTGGACGAAGGCGCTGGTGAGTCCGGGCACGTAGTTCGACAGCCCCGGGATCGGCACGTCGAGCACCGGACCGCTGAGCTCGTTGCCGTCGGTGGGGGCCACCGTGCTGAAGACGTTGGCGCTGTTGCCGTCGGGGAAGGTGACGGTGGGACCGTCGTTCGGCCAGTAGAAGCCGAACTTGGAGGTCATGGTGCCGGTCAGCGGGACGCTGATGCCGCCGATGGTGATCGAGCCGCCGCCGATCGTCGCGACCGCGCAGCCGACCTCGGCGCTGCTCGCACTCTGCAGCTGCGACGAGGTGAGCGGACAGGTGCCCATGCCGGCGTAGAGGCCGGTCGGGGCGGCCGCGGCCGACGCGGGCCCGGCCAGTCCGGCGGCCAGCAGCAGGGCCGCGGTGCCGGAGCCCGCGAAAGTTCTCCATACTCGCATATATGTTCGCACTCCCTGATCGACGATGGGTACCATCAGAGGTGGTGCACGGTGATGGTGGTCGCGGGCTGGAAAAACGCCGAGTCCGCGTCATAATCGGTATCGATTGCGGCGTGGCGGCCCGCCCCGCCTGAAGTCCTCGGGGCGAGCGGGTCGGCGACGCTCCACGATCATTAACCCGCCGGTAACATTGCCTGAGAGAGTTTTAAACCCGACAGGTTTTCACGTCAAGCGCGGCGAGAAAGGATCTGGCGGTGACCGCTTCCACCGTGACTGCGAATGAGCGTTCGAACCAGGGTGAGGCCGGGGCGCCGCTGCGGCTGCCCGGGGGCCGCGACGGACGCGATCCGGAGCGCGCCATCAAGCGCGGGCCCAGCCGGGTGCCGCGGGAGCTGGTGCTGGCCACCCAGCGCGACCGGCTCTACGACGGGCTGGTGCGCACCGTCGCCGAGCACGGATACGCCAACGCCACCGTCACCGACATCTGCCGGGCCGCGGGGGTGACCCGGCCGGCCTTCTACGAGCACTTCGACGGCAAGGAGGGGGCCTTCCTGGCCGCCTACACCCACGGCACCGACCTGCTGCTCGAGGTGCTCGAGGCGGCCTACGCCGCGCACGCCGGCGACTGGCGCTCGGCCGCCTGGGAGAACCTGGAGATCCTGCTGGAGGTGCTGGCCGGGGCGCCGGCCTTCGCGGCGATGGCCATCGTGGAGATCGAGGCGGCCGGCCCGGCCGCCCGGCGCAAGCGGGCCGAGCTGCTCTGGCGCTTCCGCCGCTTCTTCGCCGAGGCGCCCGAGCCGCCCGGGCCGGTGGACCGGGCCGAGCTGATCGACACCGTGATCGGCGGGGTGTACTCGGCCATCTACCAGCGGATCGCGGCCGGCCGGGCGAGCGCGCTGCCGGAGCTGATGCCGGTGCTCGCCTACTTCGTCACCGCGCCGTTCGGGCTGGCCGACGCGCACCCGCCGCGCCCGGGCTCGAGCTCCCGGCCACGGGTGGTGCTGCCGTGCATGCCGTTGTTCCTCGCGGCTGATCAGGATACTGAGTCATAAGTGAAAGCTGATGGCCGATCAGCTCCGCGTTGATCGATCAATGGCGCTTTCACCTGCGCGAAAAGATTAAACTCCGGCGAGTTTTCTCATAACCTTGACCCAGTGCTTACTTGAGGGTAACTTCCTGCTTGTCGCTCGGCCGCGCGTATCGCCGCAGGCGTCCCGCGCCCGTCGCACCTCGCAAAACCCTGAAATCCGGCCGTTTCCGGCCGGAGACCAAGCCCATCGTCGTGCGTCTCAGGGAGCAACGAATGAGTTCGACACAAAGCGCAAGCTCCGCGGTCAGGACGCAGGGCCGGGTGCGGTTGCGGCGATTCGCCGCGCTCGCCCTGCCCGCCACCCTGGCCGGCGGCGCACTGGTGATCCTCACCGCCCAAGGCGTCCTCGCCGCGCAGTTCTCCATATCCGGCATGCCCTTCACGGTCACGGCCGACCAGCTCACCGGCACCGGCCTGGAGCAGTACGGCGCCATCGACAACGTCGCCGACGGCTCGCCCAACCTGGCGGACACCAACGGCCAGGAACTGGTCTTCGTCTCGGCGATCAAGCAGGCGCAACTGACCAACCTGTGCCAGAGCGTGAGCATCGGCTTCGCCAACCTGGTGATCCGGGCCGGCGCCGGCAGCACCCCGGTGCAGGCCTCGGACCTCGTGGTCGACTCCGACTCGCTCACCGGTGACGCGAACTTCACCAACCTCTCGGTGGACCAGGACGCCAGCACCCTCGACGAGATCCCCGGGGTCGCCGGCCCGCTCGGAACCTTCGGCCAGCAGGCCGACACGGTGACCATCAAGAACCTGCGGCAGGACAACTGGGCCACCACGGCCTCCTCGTTCACGCTGCCCGGCCTGAGCATCGGCTTCTCGGACAACGGCTGCTGATGACGTCCGATCCCCGCGAAGAAGGCGCACGCGCCGATTCCCCCGACGGCCACGCGCCGGCGGGGGAACCCGGCGTGGAGCCGGCTGCGGCCGTGCCCGCCTGGGGTATCGCGGCCACGGCCGCCGAGACCACGCGCCTCGAGGCGGCCGAGACCGCGCGCATCGACGTCACGCGCCTCGAGACCGCCGAGGCGGAAGCCGACCCCGCCGCCGGGGCCGGGGAGCCGCAACCGCGCTGGAGCCGGCGCGCCCGGCTGGGCTTGCGCGAATGGCGCCGCTCCCGGCCGTTCTGGGGCGGGCTGTTCGTGTTGCTGGGCGGCGGCGAGATCATCTTCACCTACAAGGCGCCGATGGCCCTGGTGATGCACTTCGGCCTCTACGGCCTGGCCGGCTATCTGGTGCCCGGCCTGCTGGCACTGCTCGGTCTGCTCATCCTGTTCGATCCGCAGCACCGCACCTTCTATTCGGTGCTGGCCGTACTCGCCGCCCTCGGCACCTGGCTGACCTCGAACCTGGGCGGGTTCATCCTCGGCATGCTGCTCGGCGTGATCGGCGGCTCGCTCGCGTTCGGCTGGCAGGCCGGGCCGAGGCCCGTGCGCAAGCGCGGGAAACAGTACCGCCCCTCCACCACGCACTGAACCAGGGTACGAACAGCGCCGAACCAGGGCACGAACACCAGATCACCGATCGAACGGCCCTGGCATAGCCGCCCGCCCCCCGACCGGGGCGGGCGGCGCCGTTCCGGCACGGCCGCGCAGCAGCGTCTGACGGCTGTTCACGCAATGGTCGCCCGCCCGTCAGCCCCCTGGTGCCTGCGCTGGCGATGCTCCCAGATGACATCTGTCTGCACCCTTACCCACGGAGCATCCATGCGTCTGAGCACGCGCACGTCCTGGCCCGCCGCCGCGCTGGGCACCGTCGCCCTCGCCACGGCCTTCCTGCTCGCGCCGTCGGCCGGCGGCGCCCCGGCGGTCAAGCCGGCCGCGGCCACGCTGCCCACCCCGGCGCACATCGTGATCGTGATGGAGGAGAACCACTCCTACTCCGACATCATCGGCAACTCCAGCGCGCCGTACATGAACTCGCTGGCCTCCTCGGGCGCGCTGATCACCGCGTCCTACGGCGTCACCCACCCGAGCGAGCCGAACTACATGGCGCTGTTCAGCGGCTCCACCGACGGCCTCAGCGCCGACACCTGCCCGGTCACCAGCAAGGCGGCCAACCTCGGCTCCGAGCTGCTCGCGGCCGGCTACACCTTCAAGGGCTACTCCGAGGGCCTGCCCTCGACCGGCTCGACCACCTGCACCTCCGGCAAGTACGCCCGCAAGCACTCGCCGTGGATCAACTTCAGCAACGTCCCGACCGCGGACTCGCTGCCCTACACCTCGTTCCCGAGCTCCTCGAACTACGCGAGCCTGCCGACGGTCTCGTTCGTCATCCCGAACCTGAACGACGACATGCACGACGGCACCATCCCGGCCGCCGACACCTGGCTGAAGAACAACCTCTCCGCCTACGCCACCTGGGCCAAGAGCAACAACAGCCTGCTGATCGTGACCTGGGACGAGGACGACTACACCGAGAACAACCAGATCCCCACGATCATCGTCGGCCAGCACGTGGCCACCGGCGACTACGACGAGACGATCAACCACTACAACCTGCTGGCGACCCTGGAGCAGATGTACGGCCTGACCAAGGTCGGCTCCAGCTCCTCCGCGAGCGTCATCGCCGACATCTGGAACTGAGCGAAGTACATTGCCGCCCATCACGCGACCGGTCCTGCGGATCGGCGCACTGGGCGCGGTGATCGCGTGCGCGGCGGCGGGGTCCCTCGCCGCCGCGCACTTCACCGCGTCGTCCGCCGCCGACCCGGCGGTGACCGTGGCCCTGACCGCGTGCGGCACCCCGCCCGCGCGGCTGGCCGCCGGTCCGGTGCGCTTCCAGGTGACCGACGACTCCCGCGACTTCGTGAACGTATACGTCATCGCCGCCACCGGGAACGACGTCTACGCCGAGCTGCAGTCACTCGCGCCGCACGCGACCGTGGCGCTGTCCACCGACCTCGGCGCGGGCAGTTACGCCCTGCGCTGCGTCTTCTCCAACGGCAAGATCGGCACCTCCGAGCCGATCAGCGTCTCCGGCGCGGACGACGGCGCGGTGCCGGGCTACGTCCCGCTGCCGGACCTCGACATGCAACCGGCGGTCTCCGCCTACACCAAGTGGATCGGCGGCCAGCTGCCCGCGCTGCTGACCGCGAGCAAGACCCTGGACGCCGACGTCGCCCGAGGTGACCTCGCCTCGGCGCGTAAGGACTGGCTCGTCGCGCACCTCGACTACGCCAGGCTCGGCGCGGCCTACAACGCCTTCGGCGACTTCGACGGCGAGATCGACGGCATGGCCGACGGACTGCCCGACGGCGTGCACGACAAGGACTGGACCGGCCTGCTCGCGATCGAATACGGGCTCTGGCACGGTGCGGGCGCCGACACGCTGCGGCCGCTCACCAAGGGCCTGCTCTCCAGCGTCAATGGGCTGATCCAGGACTTCCCGAGCGAGGAGGTCGATCCCGGCGACGTGCCGCTGCGCACCCACGAGATCCTGGAGAACGCGCTGCAGTTCGAGCTCACCGGCATCGCCGACTACGGCAGCGGCACGGAGCTGGCCACCACCTACGCCAACGCGCAGGGCACCGGCGAACTGCTCGAGATCCTGGCCTCGCTGATCCAGCAGCGCGACCCGGCTCTGCTGCGCACGGCCCTGGCGCAGCTGGCCGCGTTCCAGGCGGACCTGCTGGCCGACCGGACCGGCGCGGGCTCGTGGATCCCGGTGGGCTCGCTCAGCGTCGCGCAGCGCCAGCGCCTCGACGCCGATCTCGGCGCGCTGCTCGAGTCGCTGGCCGAGGTGCCCGACCTGCTCTACCCGCGCACCTCCGCCTGACCCGCGGCCGCCCGACGCCCGCTCAGCCCGCCGCCAACGCCACGGTCTCGCCGTCCGCGCGGATGACCACGAACACGTTGCGCGCCTTGGCCGAGCGGGCGTCGAGCGCGGCCGAATGGGTGCCCGGCTCGACCTGACGGTCGAACAGCTCGCGGGTGCGGGTGCGGTAGAGCGCGTCCAGCCGGTACGCGGTGATCCGCAGCCGGCACGGGCTGCGCAGTTCGAGATCGACGATGCCGCCGCGCACCGAGGCGTCCACGACGGCGCGGCGGCCGAGCGGACGGCGGTCCAGCGCCTGCTCGAACTGGGCCACCAGCAGCTCGGTGATCGGCGCGTAGCCGTCCACGAACACCGCCTCCGGGTCGGCCTCGGCGAACTCCCGCCGGATCCGCTCCCGGTCGGCCGGCTTCACCGCCCGGCCGAAGGCGACCACCCGGTACCCGGCCCGCGCCCGCACCCCGGCCGGGTCCTGGACCTGGTCCGCCTCGATGCCCTCCGCCCGCAGCGCCCCGGCCAGCCGGGTGAGCACCGCCGCCCGCCGCCCGATCAGCAGCACCCGTCGCTCGTCCACGCGCCGACAATAGCCGGACCGGAGCCGGCTCCGTGCGCCTTCCGGGCACCTCGCGCCCGGGTTTCAGTGCACGCTGCCGGCCAGGTTGAGCCCGGCCACCCCGGCCACGATGAGCACGATGGCGACGATCTTGAGCGCGGAGACCGACTCGTTCAGGAAGACCATGCCGTAGATCACCGTGCCGGCCGCGCCGATGCCGGTCCACACCGCGTAGGCCGGCCCGATCTCCAGCCGCCGCAGCGCCAGGGTGAGCAGGCCGAACGAGCTGAGCGCGAACAGGACGAAGCCCACGGTCGGGAACAGCTTCGTAAAGCTTTTCGACTGCTTCAGGCACACCGCGAAGCCGGTCTCCAGCAGACCCGCGCAGACGACCAAGAGCCACGCCATGCGTCGAGCCTGCCGCTGCGCCGCCCCCGCCCGCGAGCCGGGAGGACCGATCAGGCGACCGCCGGCGAGCAGGCCTCGATCGCCCGCTGCAGCATCCAGTCCGTCACGCCGTCGGCCGCGAGCTTCTCGAGCAGCGGCAGCAGCTGCGGGTCGGCGAGCTCGGCGGCCGCCTCGAAGTAGAGGAAGCCGGCGTCCGGCTGGGCCAGCATCTGCTTGAGCACCGGCAGCACCCGCGGGTCCTTGCGCCGGGCGAGCGCGGAGGCGGCCTCCCCGGCCGTGTCCGGGTCCACGTCGAACAGCAGCCGGGCCAGCGCGTCGCGCAGCTCCGGGGTGTCGTTCTCCCGGCTGCCGAGCGCGAACGCGGACCAGTCGCGCACGTCCGAGTCCTCGTCCCGCAGCAGCGCCGAGAGCACCCGCACCGCCTCCGGCGGCAGCGGGTCGACCACGGCCGGGATGCCCCGGGCCACCTGCCAGCGCACGCTCGCGTCCGGGTCCCGGGCGAAGCGCAGCAGCGGGTCGAGCACCCGGGCGTCGTCGATCACGCACGCCAGCGCGTTGGCCGCGGCCCGGCGCAGCCGCACCCCGGCCCCGCCCGGCTCGGTCAGCGCCACGGCCGCCGCCGCGTCGATCAAGGGCTGGACATGCCAGTCGAACTGGTGCGCCTGTACCGCGAGCAGATCGAAGCCGAGCGCGCGCACCGGCTCGGCCGGCTCGGCCCAGAACGCGGCGGCCAGCCCGAGCCGGTTGGCGGTGGTCTCCAGCCGGGCGAAGACGTCCTCCATCCGGTCGAAGTGGGTGGCGGTCGACTCCTCGTCCTCGTCGTCGTAGTCGAGCAGCTCGTCGAGGAGCTGGGCGGGTATCGGCAAGGTGGACATGGCCTCAAGTGTGGCACCGCCCCGGCCGCCGCGCGCACCCGTCCATTCCGTTGGACCAGGCCGGAATTGGGCCCCTAGGGTGATCGCATGTCCAGTGAGGCCACCACACAGCCCAGCGTCCCGTCGAGGCCCGGTTTCTCCGACGTGCGGCTGAGATCCGAGCGCCTGCTCCTGCTGCCCTGGGGCGAGGAGCACATCGACGCGATCACCGAAGCCTGTCAGGATCCCGACATCCAGCGCTATGTGCCGCTGCCCGGCCCCTACACCCGGGCCGACGCGGAGAAGTTCGTGCGCACGGTGGCGCCGGCCGGCCGGGCCGCGGGCACCGACGTCGTCTTCGGGATCCTGCACGCCGAGACCGGCCGGGTGCTCGGCGCGGTGGGCCTGCACCGGTTCAAGGACCTGGGCCGGGCCTGCGGCGGAGCCGGGGACATCGGCTACTGGGCCGCGCCGTGGGCGCGGAACCAGGGCTACATGACCGAGGCGGTGCGGGTGGTGTGCGCCTGGGGCTTCGAGTACCTGCGCCTCGCCCGGATCCAGTGGATCGCGGTCGTCGGCAACGAGCCGTCGTGGCGGGTGGTGGAGAAGCTGGGGTTCACCCGGGAGGGCACGCTGCGGGCGCACCTGCCGCTGCCCCAGGGCGGCCGCGCGGACACCTGGATCGGCTCGATCCTGAGCACGGAGTGGGGATCCGCGCAGACCGGTTCGTCGTCCGACGTCTGCTGACGGCCGGTCAGCTGCTCGTCGCCGGGCTCACGGCGGGTGCCGCCGTCACGGCGGCCGTGGTGCCGTAGGCTGCCGGGGACGGCGCGGTCGGGCAGGGCGCGGCCGAGGAGTGCGGCAGCATACGCACTGCGCGGGCTATCGCGCGGCGGCGGTCGCCCGCGCCGAGGACGTGCCCGTCCGCCGTAGGGACGCGGAACTCAACCGTCCGCTGCCGCCGGCCGTCATGGAGTCTGTGACGAGTCCGGCCGAGCGAAGCATGCTGCCCGATCGGCCCACCGCGATCGTGCCGTCGAGCCGGTCCGGCGGTCCGGAGCCGTGATCTATCCTGGCCCCGGCGAGACAAGGTTCGAGAACCGAAGGAGACGCGCATCAACACCCGCAGCGCCCTTGTGCGCAGCCCCCACTCCCGTCGCCGCCGCCCCCGGCCGGTGGTTGCCGTCCTGCTGACGGCCGCCTGCGCGCTGGCCGCCTGCTCGAGCGGCAATCCGGCGCCGACCTCCGGCGCCTCGAGCGCGGCGACCTCGCCGGCCCCCGCGCAGAGCTCGAACGCGGCGAGCTCCGCGGCCCCCTCGTCGCCGTCCGGGTCCTCGAGCGCCAAGCTCTCGGCGCTGCAGCTGGCCGGGCAGCGGGTGATCTACTCGTACTCCGGGCTGACCCCGCCGGCCTCGCTGCTCAAGCTGATCCGCGAGGGCGAGGTGGGCGGAGTGATCTTCTTCGGCCCGAACATCAAGAGCACCAGCCAGCTCGACGGGGTGGTCAAGCAGCTCGAGGACGCCGCCGCGCAGAGCCCGGTGCACCTGCCGCTGCTGCTCATGACCGATCAGGAGGGCGGCGAGATCCGCCGGATCCAGGGCGGGGCGCCGGCCCAGACGGAGCGTCAGATCGGCGAGTCCGCGAACCCGGCCACGGCCGCCGCGCAGGCCGGCACCGGCGCGGCGAACACGCTCAAGTCGGCCGGTCTGAACATGAACCTGGCCCCGGTGCTCGACGTCTTCTCCAGCCCCGGCGACTTCGACGACCAGTTCGGCCGCTCCTACAGCAGCGACCCGAACGTGGTCTCCGCCGCGGGCGCCGCGTTCATCAAGGCGCAGCAGAGCGCGGGCGTGGCCGCGACGGCCAAGCACTTCCCAGGCCTGGGCACCGCGCCCACGAAGGCCGACACCGACTTCGAGCCGGTGACCCTGAACGCCTCGCTCAGCCGCCTGCGCTCGGTGGACGAGGAGCCGTACAAGGCGGCGATCGCGGCCGGCGTGGACGTGGTCATGGTGTCCTGGGCGGTCTACCCGGCGCTCAGCAGCCGGCCCGCGGGCCTGTCCTCGGTGGTGGTGCAGCAGGAGCTGCGCGACCGGCTCGGCTTCACCGGCGTGACGGTCACCGACGCGCTCGAGGCCGGCGCGCTCAAGGCCTTCGGCGGCCCCGGCCCGCGCGCGGTGGACGCCGCGGAGGCGGGCATGGATCTGATCATGTGCTCTTCGCAGGATCCGAACCAGGGCGAGCAGGCGACCCAGGCGCTCGCGGCGGCGCTGAACAACGGCACGCTCAGCTCCTCCACCTTCAACGCCGCGGTCGGCCGGGTCAACTCGCTGCGCCAGAAGCTCGGCTGACAGCGCGACGCCGGGAACACCGGACGCACCCGGAGATCAGGGTGCGTCCAGGCGTCTCACGGGGCTTCGACCGCGCTCGGCTCGACGGCCTCGGCACCGCTGACGGCGGCCGGCTCGCGCTGCACGTCGCGCTTGGTCACGGCCAGGCCGGCGACGAGCAGCGCGATCAGCGCCGTCAGCACCAGGGCCACCGGCCCGTCGCCCAGGCCCAGGCCGCTGGCGTTCTTGGGCTTGCCCAGCCCGTCCGCGAGCGACGCGCCGAGCGGCCGGGTCACCACGTAGGCCGACCAGAAGCACAGCACCGGGTTCCCGCGCAGGAAGCGCCAGCCGAGTAGCGGGATCAGGATCAGGCCGGCGAACAGCGCCGCCGACGGGAAGTAGCCCAGCTTCAGCGTGTTCGCGGTGAAGTCGCCCAGCGCCGTGCCCATCGCGAAGGTCGCCGCCACCGCGGCCCAGTAGAACGCCTCCCGGCGCGGCGTGTCGATGCTGTGAATAGACAGGGTGCGCTCGGTCCGGCTCCAGAGGATGAACACCGCCGCCAGCACGCACGCGTAGAAGATCGTGGACGCGGTGTACGGCACGTGCAGGGCCACGTGCATGACGTCGGCCGCCATCGTGCCGAAGACGCCGACCATGCAGACCGTCAGCCAATACGTCCACGCCCGGTACCGCGCCGTACGGAACTGCAGTGTCAGCGCGCCGACGAACGCGATGAAGCCGAGCAGCACCGAGACCGGCGCCCCCAGCGAGGAGTTGACCAGCGCGTCCGAGGTGGACTCGCCCATGGCGGTGGAAAGGCCCTTGACGATCCAGAACGCCAGGGCCACCTCCGGAACTCGCAGGGCGCCGTGCGCGGTCAGCGGGAAACGTCCGGCGGCAGGCGGGGGCGGGGTGGCAGCTGGGTTCACGGCACCGAAGTATGCCAGCCGGTTCGCGCCGGAAAGGCCCCCGAGGGAGCCCGCGGCCTGTTCTTAACCGCTTCTTTCCAGGTTTCCCGCGGGCATACTGATGGCATGGGCGGCCTGCGTCCCGGGAGGGGGATCGGTGGTCTGGAAAGTGCCCGTCGTGCCCGAGGTCGAAGGGCCCTTGCACGGTGACGAGAAGGCGGTCCTGCTCGGCTGCCTCGACCACCATCGAGCCCGGTTCCAGAACGCCTGCGTCGGACTGACCGCCAAGCAGCTCGCCCGCCGCGCGCTGCCGCCCTCGAACCTCTCGCTGCTCGGCCTGGTCCGCCACCTCGCCGATGCCGAGCGCGCCTGGTTCCGCAGCCGCTTCGGCGGCGAAGTCGTCGAACCGCACTACCTCACGGCCCGCCGCACCTGGTTCCAGCGCCGTTTCGGCGGCGAGGAGCTGGAGCTGCACTACGCCACGCCGCGGGACCGCGACGCCGCGTTCGAGCTGGCCGAGCCGGACGGCGCGGAGCACGACTGGGCCGTCCTGCTCGCGGAGCAGCAGGCCGCGCGCGGCGTGATCGCCCGGCTGCCGCTGGAGGCCGAGTACCCCACCGACCGCTACGGCCCGGTCAGCCTGCGCTGGGCCGTAATCCACATGACTGCTGAGTATGCCGGCCACGGCGGCCACGCCGATCTGCTCCGCGGACGCATCGACCGCAAACCGCGCGACCACGCCTGACGCAGCAGGCCGCCAGACGAGACGGACGTCCCCTAGGCTGCCGGAATGAACGCCCGTATCGAAGCATTCAGTTCCGTCTCCACCGCCCTAGCCCTGTGCAGCGACCGGGAACTGGCCGCACTCGTCGACGCCGCGAAGCCGATCGGCGCGGGCATCGGCGGCCCGACGGCGCTGCTGGAAGTCGACGGGAACAAAGTCTTCGTCAAGCGACTGCCGCTGACGGACCGGGACCTGCGCCCAGGCGACGCCCATTCCACCGCGAACCTCTTCGACCTGCCCACCTTCTGCCACCACCCGGTCGCCGGCCCGGGCTTCGGCGCGTGGCGCGAGCTGGCCGTCCACACCATGACCACGAACTGGGTGCTCACGGGGGAGTACGAAGTCTTCCCACTGACCTACCACTGGCGCGTCCTCCCGCACCACGGCCAGTCCCTGCCCGAGGAACTAGCCGACATCGACGCGGTCGTCGCGAAGTGGGGCGGCGGCCCGGAGATCCGAGCCCGCCTCGAAGGCGTGCGCGACTCCACCGCGAGCGTCGCTGTCTTCCTGGAGTACTTCCCGCACAACCTGCACAACTGGCTGGGCGAGCGGATCGAAGCCCGCGACGAGGAGGCCGAGCGACTCTGCGTCAGGATCGAGCAACAGATCCTCGAGGGCACGCGCTTCATGAACGATCGGGGCCTGCTCCACTTCGACGCGCACTTCGAGAACCTGCTCACCGACGGCGAGCGGCTCTACTTCGCCGACTACGGCCTGGCCATCTCCGACCGCTTCGACCTGGCCGAGGACGAAGCCGCATTCCTCGCCGAGCACCAGGATTACGACTACCGCTACAGCCTCACCCACCTGACGATCTGGCTCGTCACCGCCCTCTACGGACACCGCGGCGAAGAGCGCATGGCCTTCCTACGAGCGTGCGTCCAGGGCGAGCGCCCGACCGGAATCCCGACACGGATCGCCGACATCATCGTCCGCTACGCCCCCATCGCCCTCGTGAACTGCGAGTTCTACCGCCAGATGGCGCAGCAGAGCACGCAGACGCCGTATCCCGCGATGCCCTAGCACGGGTTGATGATCGGCTGAGTGGTTGTTGTGGTGTGGGCGGCTGCTTCGCGTCGCCCTCGGTTTCGTCTGTCCACCCGCCCACCCGTTGCGTTGGTGGGGTGGGCTGCGGTTTCAAGACGAAAATCGCCGCTGGCAGGCCCTTCCCTCGGAGAGAGATGCCGGAGTCTGTGGGGTGCTGGCGTTGGCGGGGCGGGCTGTTGTTCGGGGTGGTCGGGTGCCGGGTGTGTGCTCTCTCCTCGGTTGGTCCCCGGAGGCAATCAGGGTCCTGCCGGGAGGTCAAGCGGCGGTGGCCCGCGCTGTGCTGTTTTCGTCTTCGCGCCGCTTGACCTCCCGGCAGGACCCTGATCGGGCTTCGCCTGCCCGACCGAGGAGAGAGCCCACCCCCTGAGGGGAGTGGTGTGAGCTGCGCTCGGGCCCGGGTCCCGTCCGGTGGCCCGGTCGCGCTTGATGCATGATCCTGCATCGCACTGACCCGGCCGACGCTCCTCTTCGGCTGCCTGGTTCGGTCAGCCTTGTGGAGTGGTGTCCGGTGGTTCGGCTGTGCTCGATACAGGATGTTGCATCACGTAGATTCCTGTATCGCCGGTTCTGGTACCGCTCCCATCTCCTACTTCAACGCCCGGGGACGTCCGCGAGTTCCCGGGAACATCCCTGATTCTTTCTGCCACACAAGGGTCGTATACACGCCTTTTGTCAGTGGCGGGCTCTAGAATAGAAGTGTTCGGGGATGTCGGGGCCGGTGAGGGGAGGGTGTCGTGGACGGGGTGACTGGGCAGGTCGCGTCGATGTCCCGTGTGGTGTGCGGGGTGCTCGAGCGTGCACGGGCGGGTGGGGATGATGCGGGGCGGGTTGACGCGGTGCGTGAGGCGATCGTGGAGGTGGGCCGGGCGGCGCAGGCGCTGCACGGGATGCTGCTGACGCTGGTCGGTGAGGGCGACCGGCTGGGTATCGCGCGTGGGGGTGTGGGTCCGTGGCTGGCGACGGTGCTGGATGTGACCGAGGGCCGGGCCCGCGCGCTCGCGCACGACGCCCGGCTCCTGGCCCGGCTGCCGGGAGTGGAGGCGGAACTGTGCTCCGGGATGATCGGGCCTGATTCCGCGCGGGCACTGGCGCGCACGGTCAAGGCGGTGCGGGCGACGGGTCTGGATCCTGCGGTGGAGGCCGCGAAGACGCTCGAGGTGACCCGGGAGCGCGGTGCGCGGGCGGGGTTGGAGCGGGTGCGGGTGCTGGAGGAGCAGGTCGCGCCGGGTTCGATCGAGGCGCGTCATGCGCGGGAGCGCGAGCGTTCCTTCGCCCGGATCACCACGTGCGGGGAGGGTCAGATGCACCGGTGTGAGATCCTGCTCGATCCGGTGCGCGGCGCCGTTTTCCAGGCCGCGGTCGATCTGCAGGTCGCCGAGATGATCCGGACCCGGCAGTTCGACGGCGGAGAGATCGTACCGGAGGACGTGCGCAGCACCGAGCAGATGAACGCGGAAGCGGTCACCCGGCTCGCACAGGTCTTCCTCGATGCCCCGCCCGAGCAGCGCCACGCCCACTTCTCCCTGCCCGCGCTCGCCGTCACCATCGAGCCTCCCGCACCCGCGGCGGCCGTGAAGAATCCTGCCGTGCCCGCGGCGGCCGTGAAGGACCCTTCCGCGCATGTGGCGGGCATGAAGGATCCTGCCGTGCACGCGGAGATCCCCGCGGGCTGTGCGCGCACGGTGTTCGGGGCACTGGTTCCGGCCGGGCGCCTGCCCAAGCGCGGTGATCCCAGGCGCCACGAGCTGGTGACCGACGGGCGCACGGGCACCTTCGACGGGGTCGCGCTGGACGGTGACCCTCGGGCGCGTCTGGCCTCGCCCGCGCAGCGCGGGTTTCTCGCGTGGCGCGACCGGTACTGCACCTACCCGGGCTGTGACCGCCCCCTCACGTTCGCCCTGCACGCCCATCACGTCGTGCCGTTCGCACAGGGCGGTGGGACGAGGGTGGGTAACCTCCGGCTGTATTGCGCGAAGCATCACACCACCGTCCACCGCGAGCGGTGATGCACGATCCTGTATCGGCCGCGGCCGAGCCGCCGGACACTGCTCCGCACGGCTCCCGGACCACGCAGTCGAAGAGAAGCGGCCGCATACGAGCGGTGCAGGTTTCTTCCGGATCGAGCACGGCCAGGCCACGGGATGGGACCTGGGCCCGAGCGCAGCTCGCACCACTTCCTCAGGGGGTGGGCTCCAATGTCGTTCTGATCGACTGGATTGTGGTTGTCGTGTCGTTGGGGGGTTCGGATCGTTGGGTGGGGTGTGGGTCATCCGTGGGTCGGGCATTCCGACGAGGTCAATCTCGGTGTGTTGACGCAGTTTGTGCCGCCTTCGCTGGTGGACGCGGCGATCGAGGGGCGTACGCGGGATCGGTCGCGCAGGCCCGGGCCGTTGACGATGCGGTTCGCGGCGTATTTCGAGTTGGCGTGCGCGTTGTTTCCGCACGAGTCGTTGGAAGATGTCTGCGACAACCTGGTCGGCGCGGTTCCCGAGCTGTGTGAGCTGGCCCCGGCCAAGAGCGCGCTGCACGGGATGCGTCAACGGCTCGGTCCGGAGGCGATGCGGGCGGTGTTCGAGGCGGTGGCCGGTCCTGTGGCCGGGCCGGAGACGATCGGGGCCCGGTGGCGGGGGCTGTGTACGCTGGCAGTGGACGGATTCGTGGTGGAGATCCCCGATTCGCCGGCGAACCGGGCGCACTTTTCCGGGCCGGTCACCCGCGGCGCGGACGGTAAACCGGTGGCGGTGGGCTACCCGGTGGCCCGGGTGGTCACGCTGGTGGAGACCGGCACGCGTGCGGTCAGGGGCGCGGCGATCGGGGGATATCTGACCGGGGAGCACGAACTGGCCGAGCAGCTCGCCCCGCACGCCGCCGAGGGCGACGTGGTGATCTTCGACCGCAACTTCCCGTCCGTGGCGCTGTGCAAGGCCTTCCGGGCCACCGGCGCCCACCTGGTGATCAGGGCGAAAAAGCACATCGGTACCGACCGGGTCGAGGTGCTGGCCGACGGTAGCGCGCTGGTGCGGATGTGGAGCAACGCGGTGCGCGGGCGCGGCCCGGAGCGCTACGAGACGCTGCGACTGATCGAGTATGAGATCGGCACCGGCGAGGTGATCAGGCTCCTGACCTCGATGACCGACCCCGAGCACGACCCGGCCTCCGAGATCGCCCGCCTCTACGCCGAACGCTGGCAGGGCGAGGTCTCCAACCTCCAGGTCAAGACCCAGCAGATCACCCCCGGCCAGGTCCTGCGCTCCCACCACCCCGACCAGGTCCACCAGGAGATCTGGGCGCACCTGGCCGTCAACCACTGCCTCTCCCGCCTGATCGCGCTGATAGCCGACGAACGACGCGAAGACCCCGAGCGCGTCTCGTTCACCAAAGTCCTCAAAGAGGTACGCCGCAGCGTCATCCGCCAGATCGCCCACGCCGTCAACCGGGTCCTGGACATAGCCGACGACCCGAACCGCTACCGCAACCCCGAACGCGCCCCACGCACCAGCGCACGCACCGTCAAACGCATCCGACAACGCTTCGGGACCCGCCGCACACCCCCCAACACGCCGGTCACGGTCAAAGCACCACCCCGAACCATCAGAGTACTGTCACTCAAGATAAGTTGATCAGAACGACATTGGGGTGGGCTCTCTCCTCGGTCGGGCAGGCGAAGCCCGATCAGGGTTCTGTCGGGAGGTCAAGCGGCGCGATGCAGGATTCACCATCAGCGGAAGCCGCCGCCGCTTGACCTCCCGGCAGGTTCCTGATTGCCTCCGGGGACCGGCCGAGGAGTCTTCCTGTCCCCTTCCGGTGACGCCTTGACGGCGTGAAAATGGGCTTGTGCCCGCCGCCTGTGTGAGGTCGAGTTCTCTTGGGTTTCGTATCCCGTCGAGGAGTCTGACACGGGCTGCTATCCGGGGCTGTGACTTGTTGCTTCGAGCACGCCGGCGAGACTTGGCGTTCCTCGGGTGGCCTGTCGGGTGGCGGGCACGGGGTGCCGGCTCGGGGGAGCGCGGGATCGCAAGGAGGCCCTGATGGGCGATCAGATGATGGTTTGGCGGGATGAGCAGGAAGCCGACGGGCGTGTCGAGCGGGTGGCAGCGCTCGATATCGCCAAGGCGTCGGCGGTGGTGTGTCTGCGGGTGCCCGGGGCCGGTGCGCGGCGGGTGCAGCGGACCTGGAAGGTGGCCGCGCTCACCTCGGCGATCAACGAGTTGGGCGACCTTCTGGTGTGTCAGGGGGTGGAGTTGGTGGTGATGGAGGCGACCGGGGATTACTGGCGGCCGTTCTTCTACCTGCTCGAGTCCCGTGGGCTGCGGGTGTGGCTGGTCAACGCCCGGGATGTGAAGAACGTGCCGGGCCGGGCCAAGACCGACCGGCTCGATGCGGTGTGGCTGGCGAAGCTGGCCGAGCGCGGGATGCTGCGCGCCTCGTTCATACCTCCCCGGCCGGTGCGGGAGTTGCAGGACCTGACCCGGTTGCGCGAGGTGCTGGTCGGTGAGCGCACCCGGTACCGCAACCGGGTGGAGAAGGTCTTGGAGGACGCGCTGATCAAGCTCTCGCTCGAGGCCTCGGACCTGTTCGGGGTCTCCGGGCGCGCGATGCTCGATGCGCTCGTGAGCGGGCAGCGCTCCCCGGCGGTGATCGCGGACCTGGCCCGGGGCACGCTGCGCAACAAGATTCCGGCGCTGCGCAAGACCCTCGAGGGCCGCTTCACCGAACACCACGCCTACCAGCTGCGCCTGCTGCTGGCCAACAACGACCGCCTGGACGCGCAGATCGCCGAGCTCGACGCCGAGATCGAGCGCAGGATCCGGGACCTCGAGGCGGGCGCCCCCCGGCCCCCGGACGGTATGGGCGTGCTCGAACGCCTCGATGAGATCCCCGGGGTCGGGCGCGCCTGCGCGCAGGCGATCGTCGCGGAGATCGGCCTGGACATGAGCGCCTTTCCCACCCCCGGCCACCTCGCCTCCTGGGCGAAGCTGACCCCGCGCGCCATCCAGTCCGGGTCGAAGAACACCCACGGCCCGACCGGGAAAGGCAACCGGTGGCTGAAAGGACCCCTCGGACAGGCCGCCAACAGCGCCAAACGCGGCCAGACCTTCCTCGGCGCCCGCTACCGCCGGCTGATCAGACATATGCCGAAGAAGAAGGCGCAGACCGCCATCGCCCGCAACATCCTCGAGATCGCCTGGCACCTGATCAACGACCCCGCCCTACGCTTCCGCGACCTCGGACCCGACTGGCACGAACGCCACCTCAACCAGGCCCGCGCCACCCGCAACCACCAACGCGCCCTGGAAAACCTCGGCTACACCGTCACCCTCACCCGGGCATAACAGGACACGAACACTAAACCCCCGGGGCCAGCCGGGGCGCTTCGCCATGCCCTCGAACAGTTGTATTTTCCGGCGAGAGAGCACGCCCCCGGCACCCGACCATCCCGAACCCCAGCCCGCCCCGCCAACGCCAGCACCCACACGACCCCGGCATCTCTCTCCGAGGGAAGGGTCCGCGCCGGAGGCGAAAGCCTGAAACCCCAGCCCACCCCGCCAACGCAACGGGTGGGCGGGTGGTCAGACGAACCGGGCGACGCGAAGCGACCGCCCCCACCACGATGACCACCTCGACCCGACGAGCCACCACGCCCCATCAACACCGAGCCGATCATCAATTCACGCTAGACGTGCGACGGGTGGGACCTCGGTGCATCGGACCACGGCTCAGCTCACCGGCAACAGACTGCCGACGACTCGCTGGGACGATGTCGTGCCGGGGTGCGTTGCGCGCGCCGGGAGGCGCCTGCGGTCACAACTCGCGTGCCCAGTTGGCGACGGCGTCGAAGTCGGCGTCGCGCAGGCCTACTGCCGGGTCGATCGGAAGGAGCAGCGTCGGTGCGGGGTAGTTGTCCTCGCACCAGCGGATGTCTTCGGGTTCGATCTGGTCGTCGAACCAGGCGAACGGCCTTCCGGCGGCGTACGCGGCGACGGGTTGCGTCTTCCAGAACGTGCCGTCGTCGGGCCAGCGGACGACGTCGTGCTCGTGCCATGCCAGCACGGGTAGGTCGGGCAGGTGCAGGTGGGGCGCGATCCACTCGTTCGCCTCGTGCTCCCAGGTGGTTGCCCACACGAGCTCGACCGGGAGGCTCAGCAGCGCCTTGCCGTGCGCCGGGTTGAGCCAGACGCGGAGCGTCGGGACCCGCTCCTGGCCGCCCGGGAGGCGCACGGGCGGATAGTCCTGCGCCCACGAGGCCGGGCGCATCCGGTGCGTGCCGTAGCCGTCGGGGTGGTCCTCGATCGGGGCGGCGTAGGGGTTGAGCGGGCCGTCGACGTCGAGGAAGAGGATCGGTTTGGCCGACCTTGCGTCGGAGCTGAACCCGTCCTGGTCGTCCGCGTGCTTCTCTGACGTCACAGCGTTTCCCTCCACCCCTCAGGCGTGTGCACCACGCTCCCGGTCTCGCAGCTCCCGACGCAGAATCTTGCCAGACGTCGACTTCGGCACCGCGTCCAGGAACTCCACCCGGCGCACCTTCTTGTACGGCGCGACGTTCGCGGCCACGAACTCGACGACCTGGTGCGCGGTGAGCTCCGCGCTCGGCTGCCTTACGACGAACGCCTTCGGCACCTCCTCGCCCTCCTCGTCGAGGACGCCGATGACCGCCGCGTCCGCGATCGACGGGTGGGTCAGCAGCAGCGCCTCGAGTTCGGCCGGCGCGACTTGGTAGCCCTTGTACTTGATCAGCTCCTTGATCCGGTCGACGATCGTGACCACGCCGCGCGGGTCGACGGTCGCCACGTCGCCGGTGTGCAGGAAGCCGTCGGCATCGATCATGGCGTCGGTGGCGGCGGTGTCGTTGAGGTAGCCGAGCATGATGTTCGGGCCCTTCACGCACAGCTCGCCGCGCTCGCTCACACCATCTTCCGGGAGCTCGATCTCCTCGCCGGTGACTGGATCGAGCAGCTTGTTCTCCGTGTTGGGGGCGGCAAATCCGACGCTTTCGCAGGGCACGTCCGTCGCGCCGACGGGAATGAAGTGAGATACCGGGCTCATCTCGCTCATGCCGTATCCCTGCACCATCGTCACGCCGAGCCGGTTTTCGACCGCCCGGCCGAGTTCGCCGTCGAGGGGTGCCGCGCCGGAGAAGACCACGCGGAGCTCGGATAGGTTGTATTGGTCGACGATCGGATGCTTGGCGAGTGCCACCGCTATCGGCGGCGCGATGAACGCCCATGTGACGTGGTGCTCGGCGAGCGCGTCAAGGAATGCGGTGAGGTCGAAGCGCGGCAGCGTGACGAGCGTCGTGCGCAGACGCAGCGACAGGTTCAGTAGAACA
Source organism: Actinospica robiniae DSM 44927 (assembly GCF_000504285.1). NCBI lineage: Bacteria > Bacillati > Actinomycetota > Actinomycetes > Catenulisporales > Actinospicaceae > Actinospica > Actinospica robiniae. The sequence goes on from NZ_KI632511.1 coordinate 9,636,169, forward strand.
GTCATTCCGTAGATGTGGAAGAACGGCAGGACTGCCACGAACACTTCGTCCTGATCGACGCCGAAGTCTCGCTCGATCTGCGCGAGGTTCGCGACCAGGTTGCGGTGACTCAGCCGTACGCCCTTGGGTGTGCCGGTCGTGCCGGACGAGTACGGCAGCGCCGCGATGTGCGTAGCCGGATCGATGGTTACTTCCGGGGGCAGATGCCCGAGCGCGCTTAGTTCGGACAGGCGTGCGGGGCCTGCGCCGGGTTCGGACGTCGCATCGCGCTGTCCTAACAAAATGACGCGCGTCTCCGGCAGCCCCACGGCCGCGGCACCGGGGAGCGCCGCGCCGGCCACGGCCGGGTCGGCGATCAGCGCGACCGCGCCGCTGGCGCGAAGCTGGCGGGCGATGTCGCCCGCGGTGGCGAGCACGGGAATCGTCGTCACGGCGGCGCCCGCGCGCAGGATCGCGTGGAACGCCACGCCGAACTCAGGACTGTTCGGCGCGTGCAGCGCCACCACGGCTCCCGGCGCGATGCCGAGCGCGGCCAGCGCACCCGCCGCCGCGAGTACGCGATCGTGCAGGCTCCTGAAGTCGACGCGCTCGCCGGTTGACGCGTCGATGAACGCAGTGCGCTCGGCGCCGGCCAGTTCGCCCGCCGGGCCGAAGACGTAGTCGAACACGGAGACGTCGGGTATGGACACCGGCGGGAACGGGCTGGCGAAGCTCATGACCGGCCAATCTGTCGAGGGTGGGAGTGAAGGGTGGGAGTGGATTAGGCGTTGGGAGAGAGGTGCCGCGGGGATTCGTGCAGGGGAGCAGCGGAGCGATTCGCGGGGACGGGCGAGCGGGCGTTGCGAGGATGGAGAGCGGGCGTTTGCGGGGGAGCGGACTGGGCGTTCACGGAGAACTGGAGGCTGACGCGCGGGTGAGTCGCAGAGTAACGGAAGACTCCGTGGTGTCCAGAGTGAACGGGAGCCTTGAGCCATGCCCAGCGCCGTGCCTCGAGCGGTCTCGGCCCGGCGTCGCTGTCTACGCGCTGGCGTCGTCAGCAGGCAGCGTCGGGGAAGATGCGCGGCGGCAGCGATTGGCCGGTACGCACGCGCGAGTCGTGGGTCGTGGGTCGGCATGGGTTGTTCTGCGAGCACTCGGCGGGGCGACGACGGTGGGCTCAAGCGTTAGTCAGCTAATCCCGTTGCTCGCGTGTGCCAAGATTCAAAAGTGGAGACACCTGACCTCACGCGTGCGATCGCTGCCGCTACTTCGATCGCCACATCGCTCGACCTTCCGGTCACCGACGCGATCGTTCTGCACAACTCGAACAAGGTGGCGCTGCGGCTGACGCCGTGCGACGTCTTCGCCCGGATCGCCCCTGTGGGGCAGGAGGTTGCGCAGTTCGAAGTCGAGGTTGCTCAGCGGCTCGCCGAGGTCGGAGCACCGGTGTGTCCTTTGGAGCCTCGGGCCGATCCGATTGTGTACACGCGCGATGGCTTCGTCGTGACCCTCTGGGCCTACTTCGAACCCGTGACGCCTCACGTCTCGCCGGCCGACTTCGCTGCGGTGCTGGCGCGGCTGCACGCCGGGATGCGCGAGGTGGATGTGCCGAGCCCGCGGTTCACGGATCGGATCGCAGAGGCGGAAGCGATCGTTGCCGATCCGGCTGTCTCGCCTGAGCTCGCCGACGCGGACCGCGTGTTCCTCAGCGGCAGGCTGGCAGGCTTGCGGCGGGCGATCGAGGCCCGCGGCGCCGAGGAGCAGCTGCTGCACGGCGAGCCGCATCCGGGCAACGTGCTCAACACGAAAAATGGCCCGCTGTTCATTGACTTCGAGACGTGCTGCCGTGGACCGGTCGAGTTCGATCTCGCCCATGTTCCCGAGGAGGTCTGCGGACACTACCCGGGCGTCGACCGCGAGCTGCTCGACGAGTGTCGGGAGCTGGTTCTCGCGATGGTCGCGGCGTGGCGTTGGGACGTTGGCGACGAGTTTCCGAACGGGCGTTGGTTCGGGGAGGAGTTGCTGCGTTCGCTACGCAAGGGTTCTCCTTGGCCCTCACTCGACGTGGTGATCAGACGGTTCGATGAGCTTGAGGAAGCGCCGAACGTGTCGTAAGGAGTGCGGGTCTCCGAGAGATAGTTCGTGCGCGAGTCAAATGTCGCTTCGGCCTTGAGCGCGGAGAAGGCACAGGCACGGGCGTAAGAGGCTGCCCGCGCTCACGACGCAGGAAGAATCCGCCGCGGTTTCGGCGCCTGGCCGCGGCGGCTCCACTCGCGGGGGTAGCCGAGAGAGACCTCTTCGAACCGGACACCGTCCTCATGCGTGGTACGCGGGATGTGCAGGTGGCCGTAGACGACGACTTGCGCGTCGAAGCGCTTGTGCCAGTCGGCTGTTCTGGTGGTGCCGCACCACTGGGCGAACTCGGGGAAGCGCAGGGCGCGGGTGGGTTCTTCGGTCAGCGGGAAGTGGTTGACCAGCACGGTCGGTAGGCCTTCCGGGCGGTCGGCGAGTCTGCGTTCGCTCTCGGCGACGCGCTCTTCGCACCACTGCTCCCTCGACGGGTGCGGGTCCGGGTGCAGCATCGCCTCGTCGGTCGCCATGACGCCGGCGCGTGCCGCCGCGGCGAGGCCTTCTTCCTTCGAGTTCGTGCCGGGGGGACGGAACGTGTAGTCGTAGAGGACGAACAAGGGGGCGATGACGACGCCGCCGTCCGCGTCCGTGCTCGTACCCTGCCAGACCGGGAACGGGTCCTCGGGGGTCAGTACGTCGAGCTTGCGGCACAGCTCCACCAGCTGCCGGTACCGCTGCTCGCCGCGGGACTGGACCTGGTCGCTCTTCGGGGTCCACAGCTCGTGGTTGCCCGGCACCCAGATCACCTTGGCGTACTTGCTGCGCAGGGTGTGCAGTGCCCAGGCGACGTCGAGGAAGCGCTCGGCGACGTCGCCGGCGACGATGAGCCAGTCGGCCGGGTCGTCGGGCTGCAGGTTCTCGACGTACTCCCGGTTCTCCGGGTAGCTGATGTGCAGGTCGCTGATCGCGTAGAGGCCGCCGCCACCGTTCGCGCTCTCGGTCATCGAGCCCTCCTTCCCGCCGCGCGCAGTCCCGATCATGGTAGCGGGACGGGAAGGAGGGGCGGGGGAGGTTCAGCTCAGCAGGTCGAACACGACCCTCGCGAACCTGCGCGCTTCCGGCTCGGACAGGGCGACCCGGTGGTACTCGGCGCACACTTCCGGGTGGTCGATCGGGACCAGGGTGCGCTGCGGCTCGTCGTCCCACCAGTTCTCGGCGAGCATGAAGGTCACCGTGTATTCGTCGTTCACGGTGTCGTCGGCGCTGTGGTAGCGGCCGCGCAGTATCGTGTACTGCTCGCCCGGGCCGTATTTCTCCAGCGGGCGGAATCTGGTCGCGGTGAGCACGTTGGTGGCGGAGAAGACGTCGACGTCCTCGCTCTCGCCTTTGTCGATCGCGAAGATGCGGTGCGTGGGCTCCGCGTCGAAGTCGAGTTCGAGCTCGTGGTTCGTCACCGTGCCGGCGATCACTCTGCTGATCATATCGAATGTATGCATATGCATATCAGACGTCGGATTTTTCGCCCGTGGACCGTCCGGCAGCCACGCGTGCACGCAGCAGCCGAAGGTGTCCGAGCGGAAGACCGGAAAACACAGGAATCCGAGCGGGTGCAGTTTCACCTCGGGCGCACGCTCGCCGACCGCCATCTCCTCGACGAAGCGCCGTACCCAGTCCCGCACGTATTCCTGGCCTCCACCTCCCTTCAAGGCCTCACGCAGAGTCGACGCCTCTTCGAGCGTCATCGCCTTCGTCGTCATCGATGTCGAGCCTTTCTACGATGGAGCGCAGTTCCTCGTCGGTGAACGTGCAGCCGGGCAGCCCCAGCTCCTTGAACAGGTTCCGGACATGGTGGGTCGACAACCGGCCGCGGGTGTCCAGGGGGGACCAGCGCACCGGGGCCAGGCGCAGGCGGCCCGCCTGTGCCCAGCCGGCGTCGAACTCCCGGACGTAGCTGCGGTAGAGGTGGTCGTCCACGCCCGCCGCCTGGCTGCGCCCCGGATCGTCGGCGGGGGTCAGCACCACCAGCTCGTCGCTGATATCGAGCTGGTGGGCGGCGAAGAACGCGGAGAAGCGGATGTCCGGACGCACGCGGCTGTTGGCCTTGCGCTCCAGGCAGAGGGCGAGAATCGTGGCGTGGATCTCGATCTCCAGCTGCCTGCGGGCGTTGGAACGCGAGAGGTTCAGCCGGGCCCACTCACGATAGTGGCTGCAGGCCACCTCGTTGCGCGGGTCGAGCAGTTCCACCTGCAGGCTCAGATAACCGTGGTGGCGGGAAGCGGCGGACAGCTCCGGAAGCACGCAGGCGCGCAGCTTCGAGCCGGTCGCGCTCTTGTGCCGCCAGCGCGTGGTGGTGCGCGCGGTCTCGCGCAGCACTTTGCAGCGTTCGTCGTCGTCAAATGTGCGGATGTCGTTCGACACTGCTCCGCGCTCCTCCCGTGAAAGCCTTTCCAGTCCATCCGCGCCCCGCGGTGCGTTGCTGTGGGCCGATGCCCGGCCTACGATGCGTGCAGAGGGGCGAGAATCCCGTGGTCATAGCGCTTGTGCGCTTATGTGATCAGTGGCCTGCTTCACCTTCTGCTCCGATTCTGCTCTACTTCGGAGCAGTGGCGCAAGTCACACCACGTCTTCAACCTGGCGAAGCGGGTGGCGTCGTCCTGGCGTCGCTCCGAAACGGAACAACAGCGGAAACACCGGTCACACGAGGGGATACGGGTGCGGTGGCGGAACAGACGGACGATCAGCGTTATCCGCTGAACGACGATTTCGGCAAGCGGATCAGCGCGTTGCGCACCGAGCGCGGCTGGTCCCAACAGGCCTTGGCCGACCGGATCGCACGTGAGCACCCGGAGATGTCCATCGCCCGGCGCAGCACGATAGGGAAGATCGAGTCCGGGGTCCGGGTCTTCCTGCGGGTGCAGGAGGCCGAGGCGCTCGCCCGCGTGTTCGGCGTCGGCCTGGCCGAGTTCGCCGGCGCCGCATCGGGCCCGACGGCCGTGCTGCCCGCCACGCCCGGGCCGCTGCTGTTCATCAGCTACGCCGTGGCCGACCGGGTCTGGGCCGAATGGATCGCGCACCAGCTGGAGGAGGCCGGCTACCGCATCACCATGCAGGGGCGCGACTTCGTGCCCGGCGCGAACTTCGTCGAGCTCATCGACCGCGGCCTGACCCAGGCCAGCGTGGTCGTGTGCGTACTGTCGAAGGCGTATCAGGTCTCCGAGTTCGGCCGGCGCGAGTGGCAGGCCGTGTACGCGAGCCGCACGCACGGCGAGGGCGGCCGCTCCCGGCTGCTGCCGGTCCGGGTCGAGGACATCCCGGTGGACGGGCTGCTCGCCTCGCTCACCTACGTCGACCTGGCGCACGTGCCGGACCAGGACGCCGCTCGCAGCCTGCTGCTGGCCCAGGTGAACGACTCCATGGCGGGTCGCGCCGTGCCCGCGCAGCGGCCGCAGTACCCCGGCGCGCCCGCGGCCGTCGGCGTGGCGATCCCGGCCCAGGCGCTCGAGCCCGACTATCCGCCGGAGCAGCGGCGCAACCTGCTGGTCCAGGAGGTCATCAAGACCCGGCATCCCGGCGCGCGGGTGTTCCAGGTGCCCGGCCAGTTCCCGCACCTGCTCGTGTCCTACAACGAGGGCGAGGTGGTCGAGCAGGTCCGCATCGGCACGCACGTGGGCCAGGTGGACGAGCAGGTCCTGGACGACTTCGCCACCCAGGTGCGTGACGCCGACCCGCTCACCAAGGCCGAGCTGGTGTATCAGGGTCCGCCGCCGGCCGAGGCGGTGCAGGAGGAGTCCGTGCGCCGCCGGGTGCGGCTGCGCAGCATCGACGACTTCCGCGGCCTGATCGACCTGCGTCCGTTCGTGCAGCGGCAGACCGAGCGGCTGTGCGCGGACACCGACTACGCGCCGCGCCACTACGTGCCCCAGCGCTTCCGCGACCTGTCCGCCAACGCCACCACCGTGCGCGGCGACCTGGCCGAGCACCTGGTCAGCGAGCTGGGCAAGGACGTCGGCGGGTTCACCCTGGTGCTCGGGGACTTCGGCGCCGGCAAGACCTTCGCCCTGCGCGAGGTGGCCCAGCGGCTCTCCGCCTTCCCCGAGCTGGTGCCGCTCTACATCGAGCTGCGCTCGCTGGACAAGGCGCACAGCGTGGAGGGCCTGGTCTCCAGCCACCTGGCGAACTTCCGGCACCGGCAGATCGACCTCGACGTCTTCCAGAACCTGCTGCGGGCCGGGCGCATCGTGCTGCTGTTCGACGGCTTCGACGAGCTGGTCACCCGGGTCACCTACGACCGCGCGGCGGACCACCTGCGCCGGCTGATCGCCACGGCCGAGGGCAAGGCCAAGATCGTGGTGGCCAGCCGCACCCAGCACTTCAAGAGCGCGCAGCAGGTGCTCACCGCGCTCGGCGAGCAGGTCGGGCTCGGCTCGCGCCGCAGGATGCTGAGCATCGAGCCCTTCGACACCGACCAGATCCGCAGCTACCTGACCCGCCACTACGACAACGACGCCTCCCGCGCGCAGGACCGGATCGACGCGATGAGCCGGGTCAACGACCTGACCGCGCTGTCGGTGAACCCGCGTATGCTCGGCTTCATCGCGGCCCTCGACGACGCGCAGCTCAAGGCCGCCGCGATCGCCCCGGTGCTGAGCGGCGCCACGCTCTACGAGCAGGTCCTCGACCACTGGCTGGCGTACGAGGTCGAACGCACCTCCGGTGTGGCCGGCGCGCCGCCCGGGCTGACGCACCAGCAGTTGTGGCGCGCGGTCTCGGTGCTGGCGCTGCGGCTGTGGGAGAGCGGGGAGTCGCAGCTGAGCATGGACGAGCTCGGCGAGATCGGGCACTCGCTGGCCCAGCTGGCCGACTTCCGGCTCTCCCCGGAGCAGACCGTGCACGCGGTCGGCGCGGGCAGCCTGCTGGTGCGCTCGGACGACGACCGGTTCGGCTTCATCCACGGCTCGGTGATGGAGTGGCTGCTGGCCAAGCGGATCGCGGACGAGTGGAACGCGGGCGTGACCGAGCCGCAGCTGCTGCTGATGCGGCCGCTCTCGGAGACGGCCCTGGAGTTCCTGTGCGATCTGGCCGGCACCCGCAACGCGCTGGACTGGGTCTCGACCGTGCTCGACGACCGGGAGGCCGACTCCGCCCGGCGCACCAACGCGGTGCACCTGAGCAGCCGGCTCAAGGTCGGCACCGGCGCGGACCTGCGCGACGCCCAGCTGCGCGGGCAGGATCTGTCCGCGATGCGGCTGCGTTCGGCCCGGCTGAGCGGGTCCAACCTCGACGACTGTCTCCTCGTGCGCACCGACCTGACCGGCGCGGACCTGACCAACGCCCGCCTGCGCGGGGCCAAGCTCAACGACGCGAAGCTCACCGGCGCGGATCTGACCGGCGCGGACCTGAGCTGGGCCAGGCTCGTCGGCGCCGATCTGACCCGCACCCGGATCGACGGCGTGGACTGGCACCGCAGCGCGCTGATCGCGGTGCGCGGGCTCGAAGGGCTGGAGAACCGGGACGAGACCCCGCTCCGGGCCGCGGCCGTCGCGCCCGGCGACCGGGTCGAGGTCGCGGTCGGCGTCTCCCGGACGGCGTTGCGGCACGGCTTCACCGAGGGCCAGCTGCCCCGGCCGGTCTCCTTCAACCCGCGCGGAGACCTGCTCGCGATCGGCACCGCCGAGGGCGCCGTCCTGCTCTGCGACGCGGGCACCGGCAAGCCCGTGCGCACCCTGCTCGGCCACTCCGGACCGGCCTATCTGGTCCGATTCGGGTCGGATCATAATACTCTTTACACCGGTTCCCGGGACGGCGCGGTGCGCACCTGGGACCCGGACAGCGGCCGTGAGCGGCTGGTGATGGGCGAGCACCAGGACTGGGTGTGGCCGGTGGTCCCGAACCGCGGCGGCACCATCCTGCTGGTCGGGGACAGCAGCGGGACGATCCGGCTGTGGGATCCCCGCGTCGGCACGGTGCTGCACCGCCTGCCCGGGCACTCCGAGCGGATCTGGACCGCGGAGTTCCACCCGTCCGGCGACATGGTGGCGGTGGGCGACCAGTCCGGAACGGTCCGGCTGTGGAACCCGCACACCGGCAAGCTGGTTCGGGAGCTGACTCCGGCCGAGCCCGGCGGCTCGGTGTACCGGGTCTTCTTCAACTCCGCGGGCACGCTGCTGGCCAGCGCGCACGAGGAGGGCAAGGTCCGGCTGTGGGACCCGGCCACCGGCGAGCAGGTCGTCGGGCCCTTCGAACACGAGGGCCGCGTCTACTCGCTGCACTTCGACCGCTCCGGGCGCTACCTGGCCAGCGGCGACACCGAGGGCCAGGTCTTCCTCAGGGATCTGAGCACCGACCCGGTGCGCGCGGTCACCCTGCCCCGGCACCGCGGCGCGGTGTACCGGGTCGGATTCAACCCGCAGGGCAACACGCTCGCCACGGCCGACTCGGACGGGGTGGTGCGGCTGTTCGAGATCCCGTCCGGCCGGCTGCTGCACGAGATCCAGGCCCACCGCGCCTCGGTCTGGCCCATCGCGTTCCACCCGTACCGCAACCACTTCGCCAGCAGCAGCAGCGACGGCGAGACCAAGATCTGGGACGTCGGCAGCGGCGAACGTGTGCACCTGCTGCGTGGCCACGGCCGCACCACGGCGATGGCGCGGTTCAATCAGAACGCGTCGTTGCTCGCGGCCTGCGGCAACGACGGCTCGGTGCGGCTGTGGGAGCCGAGCACCGGGCAGATGGTGCAGCAGTTGCGGCTGGAGGACGAGCCGTTCACGGACGCGCTCTTCACCCCCGGGTTCCCGGTGCTGGCCGCGGTCGGGCAGAGCGGCCGGGTGCACCTGTGGGGCGAGAGCGGCGAGTATCTGCGCGAGCTGTTCGTGCAGACCAAGCGGGTGTGGTCGATCGGCTTCAGCCCGGACGGCGACATCCTGGCCACGGCGAACGACGACAACTCGGTCAAGCTCTGGTACCGCACCACGAACCGGCTGATCCACACCCTGGCCGACCACGAGGGCCGGGTGCGCTCGCTCGACTTCAGCGCCGACGGCGCCCTGCTGGCCACCGGCTGCGAGGACGGCAAGGTGCGGATCTGGGACGTGGCCACCGGCCGGCTGCTCGACCGGGCCGATCTGCCGGTCTACTCCCGGCGGGTGTACGCGGTGGACTGGGCCCTGTCCGGCGGCCTGCTCGCCTCGGCCAGCCTGGACGGCAACGCCCAGCTGTGGGATCCGGCGACGCAGACCTCGGTGCTGATCCCGGGCGCGGCCGGAGCCAAGCCGATCCGCACCTGTGCGCTGCATCCGGACGGGTCGCTGCTCGCGGTGAGCGGCGCCGACACCAACATCCACCTGTGGGAGGTCGGGGCGCCGGGCGGCCCTCGGCACGCCGCGATGCTGCGCGGGCACACCGGCGTGGTCAACCGGCTCTCCTTCAGCCGGGACGGCGGGATGATGGCGAGCGCGGCCGACGACGGGAACGTGCGGCTCTGGACGGTCCCGCCGATCGACCGCGTACACGAGGCCAGGGCGCGCAGCACCCTGATCGGCCTGCCGCACGGCTGGGCGGCGGTGGCGCCGGACGGCCGGTACAAGGCCGCCGGCGACATCGCGGGCGAGCTGTGGCACCTGGTGGGCATGTGCCGGTTCGAACTCGGCGAGCTCGACGGCTACCTGGACCAGGTGCGCCAGGTGGCGCTCGACGCCGAACTCTGACGGCGGCGTCGCGGCGCGCGGGCGGTAAGGGGTGAGGGCCCTTGCCGCCTCGCGCCGCGACGCTGTCTATGATGCGGTGACCAGCCCCGCAGCCCTGGAGGTCCCGTGTCCTACGACGTCGCCGCCGTCCGCGAGCGCTTTCCCGCGCTGGACGCCGGGTTCGCCCACTTCGACAGCCCGGGCGGTTCGCAGACGCCGCGGCCGGTGATCGAGGCGATCGCCGACGCGCTGGCCGGGCCGCTGTCCAACCGCGGCGACGGCACGCTGGGCGAGCGCAATGCCGCCGCGCACGTGGCGGCGGGGCGTCAGGCGCTGGCGGATCTGCTCGGCGCCGATCCCTCCGGGATCGTGTTCGGCCGCAGCGCCACGCAGCTCACCTACGACTTTTCGCGAACGCTGGCCAAGACCTGGCGTCCAGGTGACGAGATCGTCGTCTCGCGACTCGATCATGACTCGAACATCCGGCCATGGATTCAAGCGACCGAGACGGTGGGCGCTGTCGTGCGCTGGGCCGAGTTCGATCCCGCCACCGGCGAGCTGACCGTGGACGATATCCGTGCCGCGCTGAGCGAGCGTACCCGCCTCGTCGCGGTGACGGCCGCGTCCAACCTGATCGGCACCCGGCCGGACATCCCCGCGATCGCCCGCGTGGTCCACGACGCGGGTGCGCTGCTCTACGTCGACGGCGTGCACTACGCCGCGCACGTGCTGGTCGATCTCGACGCGCTCGGCGCCGACTTCTTCGTCTGCTCGCCGTACAAGTTCCTCGGCCCGCACCTGGGTGCGCTCGCGGCGAGCCCGGCGCTCCTCGAGACGCTCTCGCCGGACAAGCTGCTGCCCTCGACCAACGCCGTGCCGGAGCGGTTCGAGATGGGCACGCTTCCCTACGAGCTGCTCTCCGGCGCTCGTGCGGCGGTCGACTTCCTCGCGACCCTCAGTGGTCGGCGCGAGGGCGGTCGCAGGGAACTGCTGGCCGCTTCGTTCGCCGCTCTCGAAGAGCACGAAGACACTCTGCGTACCCGGATCGAGAGCGCACTGGCCGGGATGAAGGGCGTCGCGCTGCACTCGCGCGCTGCGCGACGCACCCCCACGCTGCTGCTGACGTTCGACGGCCGGGACACTCGTGACGCGTACCGGTTCCTGGCCGAGCGCAAGGTCCACGCGCCGTCAGGGTCCTTCTATGCGCTGGAAGCCTCGCGGCGCCTCGGTCTCAGTGACACAGGCGGCCTGCGCGTCGGCCTCGCCCCGTACAACGACGAGGCCGACGTAGACCGCCTGCTCACGGGTCTGACGGATTTCCTTGACTCGTAACGGTTTTTACGGCTGCGACGAGGTCTGCCGCAGGCTCTTGAGTTCCAAGCGGACCGCCTCGTGGTGCGCGGCGGCGTCGGCCTTGGCCTTGGCCGGGCTCCAGCGCCCCTTCAGCAGCCAGACGAACGGAAGGAACAGCACGCCGCCGCCGAAGCAGATCCACCACCAGGTCTGCCACTGACCGGGGTTGTCCTTCTGCGCCTGCTGCACCAGCGGCCCCTCCTTCTGGAGGTACTGCAGCTCCACGAGCACCTTGCCGTCCTGCAGCGCGATGCCGTACTGGGAGACCAACGCGAGGTCGGCGGTCGGGACCGCGGCCAGGGCCTTGAGCTGCGTCGCCGCGTCCTGCACCGGCTTGCCGTCGGTGGCCAGAAGCGCCAGGTCGGCTGCCGGGACCTGGCCGAGCGCCTGGAACTGTGCGACCGCCGCGGCCTGGGTGAGGTGCAAGGCCGAGGCGATGTCGCCGACGGCCTTCGCCTGCGCCGCGGCGTCGTTCGGGTTCGTCTGCAGCGCGGCCTGGGTGGTCGGGTCGATCGCCTGGGCCGTGGCCAGCTGCGTCTGATAGCGCGGGCCGAGGGTGAGCACCTGGCCGACGTCGGTGACGGAGAGCCCGGAGATCTCGCTCAGCGCCTGGGCCTGCGCGGACGGGTCGTTCGGGTTCGCCTGGAGCGCCGCCTGCGTCTGCGCGGTCAGCTTCTGCGCCGTGACCAGCTGCGCCGCGTCCTGGGTGCTGATCGTCTGGACCCGGGTCACGATCGTCGGATCGGCCGCGATGGCCTTGACCGCCGCGTTCTCCGAGGCGGTCAGGATCGGGGTCTGCCCGGCCGCCGCCGCGGCGACGGTGCTGCCCTGGTCCACCAGTGTGCTCGCGGCCGGAATCACCGCGATCAGGCCGAGCAGGGCCAGCACGACCACCGTGCGCAGCATCGAGCCCCACACCGCCAGACCGGTCGCGGTGGCCGCGGGGTTGTGGCTCTCCACGGTCTCGGTGAACCCGGCCATCCAGGAGGCGAACGCGATCGCGCTGCCGATGGATATCAGTAGGATGATCCCGACGAAGTGGTAGTAGGTGGTGTCAGGGTGCGTCGTCGCGATCGCGAACAGGGCCACGCCCACCGAGCTGATCACGCAGCCGATCACCATGAACGGCTTGCGCACCCGCAGCCAGTCCGAGACGAGGCCGGTGATGATGAGCGCGATGCACTGGAAGCCCCAGTACCAGTTCGCCAGCGCGTTGGCCCGGTCCTCGGAGTAGCCGAAAGTGGTGGCGAAGAAGACCACGAACAGGCCGACGGCGATGTAGTAGAAGAGCAGGTAGATGCTGATCGCGAAGGCCGGCCCGATGATGTCGAGCCGCAGCATCTGCCGCCAGTGGCCGGAGACGGCCTGTTCCGGATCGACGCCGCGGGCCCGGGCCTCGATCAGGGCGCGGTCGCGCAGGCTCACCATCAGCTGGTCGCGCAGCTGCGGCGCGAGCTCGCGCAGGCCGAGGAAGGCGAGGGCGAAGACGACCAGGCCGACCACTCCGCAGACGCGGAACTGGTACTGCCAGTCCGGGTGGGTCGCCAGGGTGTGGCTGGCCACCTCGCTCACGACCAGGCTGCCGACCACCGGCCCGAGCGTCCAGAAGCCCATCGCCGAGGCCCGGCCGAGCTGCGGCGAGAAGTCGCGGATGAGCGCGGGCGTGGCCACCAGGATGATGCCCTCGACGAAGCTCACGCAGGCGAACATCACCAGGTAGACGGTCTTGCTGTGCGCCTGGGCCAGGCCGAAGAGCACCAGCGCGCCGGTCAGGGCGAGTCCGTAGACGACGAGGTTCGCCCGGCCCCAGCGGTCGGCCAGGCCGGCCACCACCGAGGCGAGCGCGCCGACGGCGTTGCCCACGATGGAGATCGAGATCAGGTACACCAGGGACATGTTCAGGCTGGCGGCGAGCTGGGTGGCCACCGATCCCTGGACGTAGAGCTCGTAGTAGAGGGTGACCGTGGCGATCACGACAATGCCCAGATACAGGGCGCGTGGTCCGTGCGAGGGGTAGCGATCGAGCTGTCGGCCCCAGATGCCGCGTTTGGCCGTGACGGCGGATCGCGCCGGTACGTCCGTGGCTGGGCTGTCGGTCATGACGGACCACTCTTCCTTTGGTTCGGGGGTTGCCGTACTTCCTTTGCTTTCGCGGGCGCACGGTGGTGCCGGCGGCGCGAGGGGTGCGTGGTGCCGGGAACGGTGGGTCAGCTGAAGGTCAGGACGCCGTCGTCGACCGGCCCGCGTAGCAGCCGGGCGTCCTTGGGGTAGTGCTGGCGCAGCCGCCAGGGCTCGCGTTCGCCCTGGAGCGGCAGCAGGTCACGGGAGCGTTCGAAGTATCCAGAGGTCATCTCGATGAAGGGCACCTTGGACATCGGCTCGTCCGGCAGGCGGGGCACCGCGACGGTGCGCTCGTGCTCCCGCATGTGCCGCAGGATCCGGGTGAAGCACTCGGCGGCCAGGTCGACCTTCAAGGTCCACGAGGCGTTGGTGTAGCCGAGGGCGAATACGAGGTTCGGCACGCCGTCGAGCATCATGCCCTTGTAGACCACGTGCCGCGCGACCTCGACCGGTTCGCCGTCGAGGCTGAGCCCGATTCCGCCGAGCGGCAACAGGTTCAGGCCGGTGGCGGTGACCACGATGTCCGCTTGCAGTTCCCGGCCCGAGGCGAGCTGCAGGCCGTCTGCGGTGAAGCGCTCGATCCGGTCGGTGGCGACCTCGGCGCCGCCGGATTGGATCGCCTTGAACAGGTCCGCGTCCGGGACGAGGCACAGCCGCTGGTCCCACGGGCCGTACTCGGGCTTGAAGTGGGTCTCGACGTCGTATCCGGCCGGCAGCCGGCGCCGCACGCCGGACTGCAGCAGCGCCCGGGCACGCTGCGGATGCTTCTGGCAGAACTGGTAGAGCGCGGTCGAGATCCGGATGTTCTTCCACCGCACCGCCCGGTAGGAGAGGCCTGATGGCAGAACCTTGCCGAGGGCGGCCGCGAGCGGATCTCTCGCGGGCAGCGAGAAGATGTAGGAAGGCGAACGCTGCAGCATCGTCACCCGGGCGGCGCCCTCGCGGACCAGCGCGGGCACCAGGGTGACGGCGGTGGCGCCGCTGCCGACGACCACCACGCGTTTGCCGCGCACGTCGAGCGACTCAGGCCACTGCTGCGGATGCACGATCGTGCCGCCGAACTCCTCCCGGCCGGCGAACTCGGGCGTGTAGCCCTCGTCGTAGCGGTAGTAGCCGGTGCACAGGTACAGGAAGCGGCAGGTGCGCTCCGACTCGGCGCCGGACTGCACGTCCTGGACCGTCACCGTCCAAGTGGCGTCGGCGGAAGACCAGCGCGCCGCGACGACCCGCAGGCCGTACTCGATCTGCTTGTCCACGCCGTACTCCGCCGCCGTCTCGCGTACGTAGCGCAGGATCTCCGAGCCGCCGGCCAACGCCGTCGCGTCCGCCCACGGCCGGAACCGATAGCCCAGGGTGAACATGTCCGAGTCCGAACGCACGCCCGGATAGCGGAACAGGTCCCAAGTCCCGCCGCTGGCAGCCCGGGACTCGAGGATGGTGAAGCTGGTCGAGGGGCAGGAGATCCGCAGCCGGCAGCCGGCTCCGATCCCGGACAGGCCCGCACCCACGATGAGCACGTCGACCGGCGGCGCGGTGACGGGTGAAGACGGCATGATCCTCCCTCGTCAGCGGCCTTCGGTGACGTGGAAAGGAGAATGGCACCGAAACCTTGCGTGTGCAACACTTTCCGAAGATGTTTCACGCCCGGCCCGAGCGCTGACGGAGGCACGCATGGCGGCTGTCGCAGTCGAGACCGTTCCGAGCGTCACCGCGGACCAGTGCGTCGAAGTGGCCGCGCGCTGGTTCCTCGACGGCAGACGGCTCGACATGCAGGGTCTGGCCGATGAGCTCGGAGTCTCGCGAGCTACCCTGTTCCGCCGCGTCGGCGGGCGCGAGGAGCTGCTGAGCCGGGCGCTGTGGCAGGCCACCGAGCGCTCGATCACGGTCGCGGCCAAGCGCTGGGAACGCGAGCGCGGACCGCGCGATCTGCGCACCCTCGGCACGGTGCGCCACTTCAACCTGATCGTGTCCTGCTCCACCGGCCTGCGCAAACTGCTGGACGAGGAGCCGATCCTCGCGATGAGGGTCCTGACGGACCCGCGGGGCCGGATCCAGACCGGCATCGTCGCGCGGTTCGAGGAGCTGCTGCGCCGGGATATGACGCAGTTCGATCTCGCGCCCACGATCGAGCCGAGCGCGCTGGCCTACGCCATCGTCCGCATCGGCGAGAGCTTCCTGTACGCCGACGTCCTCGCCGCCCGTCGGCCCGACGTCGCGTCAGCCGACCGGATCCAGCGCGCCCTGTTCGCCGGACTGTGGCCCGAGGTCGGGAACCAGACCCCGTAGACACCGCCGGTGCGAAACGGCGATCGGTGCCCCGGCGGACGACGCTCTCCTCGTCGCCGCCGGTGCACCGATCCCGTCTTCACCCGCGTTTTATCTCGACCTGCTTTTCGCAGTGTCCTTCTACGCGCTGTTCATCTACAGCGTGCGCTCGAACGGGTCCCAGTCCGCCGGCAGCGGCTCGACCGTGCCGAGCTCGGCCGACACCTTCTGGAACGAGCCCTCCGCGGCCGAGGCCGAGATCGCCGACATGAGGTCGAGCACGTGCAGGGCCAGATCGCCCGAGGCGCGGTGCGGCGTGCCGGTGCGGATCGCCCGGGCCAGGTCGAGCACGCCGATGCCGCGGCCGGCGTCGGTGCCCTCGATCGGCAGGTCGCGCCACTCCTGGTCCGCGGCGGTCCGGATCTGCAGCGGGCCGCCGAAGGTGTTCGGGTCGGGCAGGGCGAGCGTGGCCTCGGTGCCGCCGAGCTCGATCAGGCGCTTGGCGGCGGGGGAGTCGAAGCTGAACGCCGTGCTCGCCCCGGCCCCGGCGGCGAACTCGATCAGGGCCGTGACATGTGTCGGGACCTCCACCGCGAACACCGTCCCGGCCTTCGGGCCGGAGCCGATCACGCGGGTCTCGCGGGACTTGCGCGCCGTCGCGGCCACCGTCGAGGCGGGACCGAGCAGCGCGACCAGGGCGGTCAGGTAGTACGGGCCCATGTCGAACAGCGGGCCCGCGCCGTCGGCGTAGAGGAACTCCGGGCTCGGGTGCCAGCTCTCCGGACCGGAGCTCTCCAGAGCGGTGGTGGCCGCCACCGGCTCGCCGATCAGGCCCTTGCGCACCGCCCGCAAAGCCGACTGGATGCCCGCCCCGAGGAAGGTGTCCGGGGCGTTGCCCACTCGCAGATCCCGCGCCGCGGCCTCGGCCAGCACCTCGCGCCCGCGCGGGGTGTCGAGCGCCAGCGGCTTCTCGGTGTACACGTGCTTGCCCGCGCGCAGCGCCTCGATCGCGACCGCGGCGTGCGCGGCCGGGATGGTCAGGTTGACCACGATTTCCACGTCGTCGAGCCCGAGCACCTCCTCCACGCCACCGGACCGCGCGACCCCGTACTGGGCCGCGGCCGCCGCCGCGCGGTCCTGGTCGAGGTCGGCCACGGCCACCACGTTCAGGTCCGGGAAGCGGGTCAGGTTGCTCAGGTACTGGCCGCTGATGTTGCCGGCGCCTATGACGGCGACGCCGACCGGTCCGCTGCTCATCCCCGGTTCCCGCTCTCCGTGCCGGCTTCCAGGTCGGCCACGAAGGCGCGGCTGCTGCCGAGCGCCTCGTAGAGGTCGGTGGCGCACGCGTCGAACTCCACCACGCGCAGCGCCTGCGGCGCGGCGGCCAGCACCTCGGCCACCGGCATCCGGCCGGTGCCCACGGCCAGGTTCGGCTCGCCCTTGACCAGCGGGCCGTCCTTGACGTGGATCGCCACGACCCGGTCGCCCAGGCCGCGCAGCACCGTCGGCACGTCCGCGCCGCCGACGGCCGCCCAGTACGTGTCGACCTCGAGCACCACCTCGGGGGCGAGCAGGCCGGCGAGCACCTCCAGGGCGTGCCGGCCGTCGAGGACGGGCTCGAACTCCCACCAGTGGTTGTGGTAGCCGAGGCGCATCCCGTGCGCCTCGGCCTTCCCGGCCAGAGCGTTGAGCCGCTCGGCCGTACGGGCCAGGCCCTCGAGGGTGGTGAACTCCTCCTCGGCGATGCCCGCGGGCACGATCGCCAGATCGGTCCCCAGGGTGGCGATCGCCTCGAAGACCGGGCCCGGGTCCTCGTCCTGGATCAGGCCCATGGCGTGCGCGCTGGAGACGCGCAGGCCCAGGTCGTCGGCCACCTTGCGGAAGCCGACCGGGTCCACGGTCGGCTGGTACGGTTCGACCGCGTCGAAACCGAGCTCCGCGATCCGCCGCAGCACCGCGTCGCGGTCCTCGGCCATCAGATCGCGCACGGTGTACAGCTGCACGCTCAGCGGATTGGGCATGGCCGCAGCCTCCTTTGCTCTCGCGTTTGTTACGTGTTCCGAAGGTTCGCGCCGGGCGGGCCGGTGGGCCCGTCAGGCGTTGATCAGCGGTCGCAGGGTCTGGTAGGCGATGTCCAGGCCCTGCTTGACCTTGTCCTCGGTGCCGGACCAGACCGGGTCCTCGTGCTCGACCGAGAGCACGCCGGTGAAGCCGCCCTCGTAGAGCGCGTCCACCACGCCGCGCCAGTCCACGTCGCCGCGGCCCGGCACGCGGTAGCGCCACCAGCCCTCGTCCCACGGGTGCTCGCGCTCGAGGGTCTTGCCGAAGAAGCCGTAGCGGTCGCGGGCGCGCGGGTCCAGCTGCGCGTCCTTGGCCTGGGCGTGCGGGATCCGGTCGAGGTAGGGGCGCAGCGCGGTGACCGGGTCGATGCCCAGCCACAGCAGGTGCGAGGGGTCGTAGTTGAGGTAGAGGCCGAGGGAGAACATCCACTCCCACAGCTCGGGGGAGTAGGCGATGTTCCCGGGGTAGCCGTCCGGGTGCCACCCCTCCATGACGCAGTTCTCGATGATGATCTTCACGCCGCGCTCGCCCGCGTACTCCACCAGCGGCGGCAGTTCCTTCTCGGCCAGCGTGACGTTCTCCTTCACCGACAGGCCGGGGTGGCGGCCGATGAAGGTGCCCACGGTCTCCACGCCCAGCAGCGCGGCCGCGTCCACGGCCCGCTTGACGTGCGCGGCGATCTCGGCGCGGCGCTGCTCGTCCGGGTGCAGGTTGTTCTCGTAGTAGGCCAGCGACGAGAGCGTCAGGCCGTGCCGGTCGAACAGGCCGGTGATCTGCTCGGCCTCGGCGCCGCCGAAGTTCGCCACGTCGATGTGGCTGGCCTCGAAGTCACGGCTGCCGGTGGACGGCCACACGGCCACCTCGAGCGCTTCGTAGCCGCGGGCCGAGGCCCAGCCGGCGATGTCGGCGAGGGGCAGTTCGGGCAGGCAGGCGGTGAGGAATCCCAGCTTCAACTCAGTGCACTTCCATCCAGGTCCGGGTGGCGGCGGAGCGCAGCACGGCCTCGGTGATCCGGGCGGTGCGTGCGGCGTCGGCGAAGGTCGGGTAGAGCGGCTCGGCGGGAGCGCCGGCACCGGAGCGGCGGACCGCGTCGTAGACGTCCGCGACGAAGGTGGCGAAGCAGTCGCGGTAGCCGAGCGGGTGCCCGGCCGGCACCGGGCTCAGCCGCGCGGCCTCGGGGCTGAGCGCGGCGGGGTCGCGCACCAGCGTCTCGGTGCGCGCGCGGCCGCCGAGGGTGAGCGTCTCCGGGTTCTCCTGGTCGAAGCTGACGCTGTGCTCGGCGCCGTCGATCTCGAACCACAGCCGGTTCTTCCGGCCCGGCGAGACCTGCGAGATCACCGCGCTGCCGGCCGCGCCGCGGTCGGTGCGCAGCAGCATCTGCACGGAGTCCTCGGTGGCCACCGCGTGCGCGCCGGAGCCGGGGGCGGCGCGCTCGGGCACCATCGTCTGCACGCTCGCGGCCAGCTCCACGATCTTGTGCCCGGTCACCCACTCGACCAGGTCGCACCAGTGCGAGCCGATGTCGGCGAAGGCGCGCGAGGCGCCGCCGGCCACCGGGTCCACCCGCCAGTTGTCGTCGGTGGGCTGGGAGAGCCAGTCCTGCAGGTAGTGGCCGTGGATCAGCCGCACCGCGCCGATCGAGCCGGACCGCACCCGATGGCGCGCCTCGGCCGCCATCGCGTGGTAGCGGTAGACGAACGGAACGGCCGTGACCAGGCCGGATTCCTCGGCCAGGGCGGCGAGTTCGGCCGCGTCGGCGGCGTCGGTGGACAGCGGCTTCTCGCAGACCACGTGCTTGCCCGCGGCCAGCGCGAGCCGGGTGAGCGGGCCGTGCGAGGCGTTCGGCGTGCAGATGTGCACGACGTCGACGTCCTCGGCCGTCACCAGTTCCTCGGCCGAGGCGAAGGAACGTGGCACGCCCAGCCGCTCGGCCGCGGCCTTCGCGCTTTCCGGGGTCGACGCGGCCACGCCCGTGATCTGGGCGCCCGCCCGACGCGCGGCGTCGGCGTGCACCGCTCCGATCATGCCGGTGCCCGCGATGGCGATCCGTACCGGGTGCATACATCCCTCCTTTACGTGCTTCGCGTTGAAGGTAATGCGGCCCCTTTACGTCTGACAAGAGGCATGATTAGGCTAACTTCTGTCATAAATCCTCGACCCGGGAGGGGTCCCTTGCCGACCTCAGCGGCCGCGCGCCGGCTCGCCTCGCTCAGCGAACTCGCCTGTCTCGTCGCCGACGGCGCGGCCACCACCCGCAGCACCCTGATGAACGCCACCGGCCTGTCCCGGGCGGCGATCGCGCAACGGGTGGACCTGCTGATCGAGCGGGGCGTGCTGGTGGAATCCGGCCCGGCCGCGGTCGAACGCGGCCGCCCGCCGTTCACCCTGGACCTGGCCTCGGATCAGGTGCTGGCGGCCGGAGTCGACCTCGGCGCCACCCACGGACGCCTCGCGCTGACCACCCTGGGCGGCCGGGTGCTGGCCGAGAGCGCCCGGGAACTCGACATCAACGCCGGCCCGGACCGCATCCTGGCACTGGTGCGCGAGGACCTCGCCCGGCTGTGCGCGGAGGCCGGCCGCCCCACCGACTCCCTGCGGGCCATCGGCATCGGCGTGCCCGGGCCGGTCGAGGCGGTCACCGGGACGGTGGTGCGCCCGCCGATCATGCAGGGCTGGGACGGCAGCCGGATCCCGGCCTTCTTCGAGGACGGATTCACCGCCACGGTCCTGGTGGACAACGACGTGAACATGATGGCGTTCGGCGAGTACGTGCACCGGCGCGAATCAGAGCACTTGCTCTACATCAAGGTGGGAACCGGCATCGGCTGCGGGATAGTCTCCGGCGGCGTGCCGCACCGCGGGGCGTCCGGCGCGGCCGGGGACATCGGGCACATCCGGCTGCCCGGGCACGACGAAGTGCCCTGCCACTGCGGCAACACCGGCTGCGTGGAGGCGGTCGCCTCCGGCTCCGCGCTGGCCGCCGCGCTGCGGGCGGAGGGCCTCGACGCCCATGGCGCCGGCGACGTGGTGCGCCTGGTCTCCGAGGGCCACCCGGTGGCCCGGCGCCAGGTCCGGCTGGCCGGGCAGCGGATCGGCGAGGTGCTGGCCTCGCTGGTCTCCTTCCACAACCCGGACACCATCGTCATCGGCGGGGTCCTCGCCCAGCTGCACGAGGACCTGCTCGCCGACATCAGGGGCGTGATCTATCGCAGGGCTCTGCCGTTGGCCACGCGCAGCCTGCGGATCGAGACCTCGGTGCTCGGCGAGCACGCGGGCGTGGTCGGCTCGGCCCGGCTGGCCGCGCGCCACCTGCTCTCGCCCGCCGGCATCGGAGACTTCATCGATCGCTGATACCGGCGCCGCTGAACTGGATCACCGCGTGGCGCCCGCCGAATCGCCATCCGGGCTCGGCCTCGTCCAGTGTGCGCACCGTCGCGGGGTCCATCCCCACCGACACGTCGGACTTGTACGTGCGCAGCGCGGCCACCGGGCCCGGCAGGTAGGAGGTCAGGGCACTGAAAGGCGTGTCCTCCGGCCAGAGCCGGTCGCCGACCAGGCGGCGGTAGTTCAGGTCGCCCTTGAAGATCGTCAGCCGGGCGGTGGCCACGGCGTCGAGCAGATCCTTGGGCAGCTCGTCGAAACCGAAGGGGGCGCAGAAGAACTCGGGTGCCAGGACCGTGAGTCGCCCACGCGCGCAGACGGACCGCAGCCGCGAGGCGGCGTCCGCTGCCGGGCCGGGCACGGTGCCGAGGAGCTGGAGCGCGTCCGCGAAGTCCTGGGCCGTGGCGTCGGAGACGTAGTAAGGACGAGGCTTGAGATACAGCGTCACCTCCGTGGCCCGGCCGGTGGTGAGCAGATGGTCGATGAGCAAGAGGTCGTACACGAGTTCCTCGGCCGCGTTGTCGGCGACGAGGTTGACCCGGCCCGCCTGCGCGTCGAGATGGGCGAAGAGCGCCGCGCCGTCGTCGGCGAGCACTTCCGGCACCACCGGTGCCCCGGCCACCAGCTGGAAACCGAGGTCGGCCCGGTTGCCCCACAGGCTCGCGTGCAAGGCGGCGGTGTCCCGCTCGGCCGGCGCCAGCGCCGCCGTGGAGCCGAGCCCGGCGAGCTCTTCGGCGAGCCCGGCGCCGGCCAGGCTCGCCGACTTCATCGGCCCGAACGGGTCGACGCCGCGCCAGGTCCCGGCGAAGTAGCCCGTTGCCGACAGAAGCCTGCGATGGAAGTAGCTCTCCGCCCACAGGAACGGCGCCTCGGTCCACTTGAGCCCCTGACCGAAGTACGGCGCGCCCCAGCTGTCCCACTGCGCCCGGTCCCCGGCGTCGTCCTCCGGCAGCGGGCCGAGCGTGCTGTACAGCGTCTCGTCCAGGAACGCGTCGAGCGCGGCCAACCGGTCGGGCCCGTACGGCAGCGCGGCCTTCACCTGGGCGATGACCTTCGGGTGCCGGACGTGGAAGACGGAGTGCGGGAACGCGGCGGAGTCGGCCGCGGTGATCACGGGCGGAGTGGTCATGCCCTCGACCGTACCCCGTCGCCTGGCGCTATCCGCGTCAGAGCCCTCCGGCGCGCTGCGCGTTCGCCACGATCGTGTCGACGTAGGTGTCCCACAGCTCCTCGGGCAGGTCGTGGCCCATGCCGGGCAGGAGCAGCAGCCGCGCGTCCGGGATCGCCGCTGCGGTGGCGCGGCCGCCGCTGACGTCGATGAGCGGGTCGGCCTCGCCGTGGATCACCTGCGCCGGCACCGCGAGGGCGCGCAGCCGCTCGGTCCGGTCGGGGGAGCACAGGATCGCGGCGAGCTGGCGCGCCGAGCCCGCCGGCCGGTTGGCCCGGTCGTACGCGGCGGCCGTCGTCTCGCGCAGCTGATCGTCCGTGTGCGGATACGCCGGGGACTCGAGCACCCGCCAGGTGCGCAGCCCGCGCTCGATCGCGCTCTCGCGGTCGGCCCCGGGCGGGGCGGTCAGCGCGGCGAGGGCCGCCGGGGTGGGCTGGCCGACCTCGTGCGCGCCGGTCGTCGACATGATCGAGCACAGCGACAGCACCGCCTCGGGGTGGCGGATCGCCAGTTCCTGCACGATCATGCCGCCCATCGACACGCCGACCACGTGCGCGGCCCGGATCCCGAGCGCGGCGAGCAGGCCGGCCGCGTCCTCGGCCATGTCCTCGAGCAGGTAGGGCGCGGCGCCGGGGTCGGTGAACAGCGCGGCGAGGTCCGGCAAACCGGCTTCGTCGAAGCCGGTCGAGAGGCCGATGTCCCGGTTGTCGTAGCGGATCACGTGGAAGCCGCGGTCGGCCAGCCGCCGGCACAGCTCCGGGTCCCAGCCCAGCAGCTGCATCCCGAGGCCCATCACCAGCAGCAGGGTGGGTGCGGCCGGGTCGCCGAAGGTCTCGTATTCGAGCTCGATCCCGTTGGCCTTGCAGCGTGGCATAGGTGTGCTCCCGGTTCTCACTCCCGGCCCGCCGCCGGGCTGCGACGGACGCAGAGCACGGAGGATACCCCCCGCCGGGCCGGGTGGCGAGGGTGGCGGGCACGGTCGGGTACGCACGCGGCCGTCTGCGAGGATGTCCCCATGCCCTCGCTCGTCACCCCGGTCATCCCCGCGGGCCGGCTCGCCCGCACCGCGCAGCCCGAGCTTCCCGTCGACGCCGATCTCCGGCTGCGGCCGTGGGCGCCCGGCGACGCCGCCGCGGTGGTGGCCGCGTACGCCGACCCGGACATCGAACGCTGGCACGCGCGCCGGGTGAAGGACGAGGCCGAGGCCGCGGGCCTGATCGACTTCTGGCGCGGCACCTGGGTCGAGGAGTCCGGCGCCAGCTGGGCGATCTCCCCGGTCGAGGGCGGCGGCGTGTTCGGCCGGATCGCGCTGCGCGAGATATCCCTGCACGAGGGCCGGGCCGAGGTCGCGTACTGGACCGTGCCGTCCGCCCGGGGCCGGCGCGTCGCCTCCCGCGCGCTGGACGCCGTGGTCGCCTGGGCCTTCGACGAGATCGGCTTCCACCGGCTGCGGCTGCTGCACTCGATGTCGAACGAGGCCTCCTGCCGCGTGGCCGTGGCCTCCGGCTTCGAGGCCGAGGGCGTCGAACGCAGCGCGGTGCTGCACCAGGACGGCTGGCACGACATGCACCTCCACGCCAAAATCAATACACGCATACCGTAACCGGCCCGCGCGGCCTACTGCGGGATGACGATCGGCTGGGTGTTGGTGGGGTGTAGTGGCTTGTCGGCGGTTTGCTGGGGTTTTTCGCCTCCGGCGGGGGCCCTTCTCTCGGAGAGAGATGCCGGAGTCTATGGGGTGGTGTGGTTAGTGGGGCGGGCTGTGGTTGGGGGTGGTCGGGTGTCGGGTGTGTGCTCTCTCCTCGGTCGGTCCCCGGAGGCAATCAGGAACCTGCCGGGAGGTCAAGCGGCGGAGGTTTCCGTTGATGGTGAATCATGCATCGCGCCGCTTGACCTCCCGGCAGAACCCTGATCGGGCTTCGCCTGCCCGACCGAGGAGAGAGCCCACCCCCTGGGGGAGTGGTGCGAGCTGCGCTCAGGCCGGGTCCCGTGCTGTGGCCCGGTCGCGCTTGATGCACGATCGTGCATCGCCGTTCTGGGCTGCGCTTGTCTTCTCTACCCCTTTCAACGTCGGGGAGCGCGCCCGAGTTCCCCGGAAATATCCTGGATTTTCTTTAACCGGCAAAGGCCGGATATACGGCTTTTGTCGGTGGTTGTGTCTAGCATGGAAATGTACGGGGGATCGGGACTTGCGACGGGAGGGGTGGTGGACGCGGTGGCTGGGCAGGTGGCGGCGGGGGTATGGCCGAAAACGGTGCAGGAATTGTCCTCGGCGTGCGACCGAGCCACGCGATCCTGCGCGTTGCGTGAGCTCCGGAACGAACGGACGAGGGTGATGGAGAATCCTTCCGCATCGTGCACGGCCGGCTTGCGGGATTCTGCTGCGAGGTCTGGGATCGGGGTCGATCGCGCCGAGGCCGTGCAGGATCTGACATCAAGTGCGACCCGGGCACTGACCCTTCGGGCGGATCGAGGATCGGGATGGCCGGGTGAAGGTGATGCAGAATCCTTCCGCATCGACCGCGACACGGGACTCGACCGTGCGGATCGCGAGTCGGGATGGCCGGATTGCGGCGATGCAGGATTCTTCCGGATCGAGCGCGGCCGGGCCGCGGTCCGGGACTGGGCCCGAGTGCAGCTCGCACCACTCCCTCAGGGGGTGGGTTCTCTCCTCGGTCGGGCAGGCGAAGCCCGGTCAGGGTTCTGTCGGGAGGTCAAGCGGCGCGATGCAAGATCGAGCATGAGCGGAAGCCTCCGCCGCTTGACCTCCCGGCAGGTTCCTGATTGCCTCCGGGGACCGGCCGAGGAGAGAGCACACCCCCGCAACCTCACCATCCCGAACCCCAGCCCGCCCCGCCGGCGCCAGCACCCACGCGAACCCGGCACTCTCTCCGAGGGAAGGGCCCGCGCCGGAGGCGAGATCTTGAAACCGCAGGCCGCCCCGCCAACGCAACGGGTGGGCGGGTGGTCAGACGAACCGGGCGACGCGAAGCGGCCGCCCAAACCCCGACGACCACCCCGACCCGACAAGACACCACATCCCACCAACACCCAGCCGATCATCAATTCGCGTTAGACTCTGCGCCGAATCAGTGCTCTTGTCCCGCAATGGAGCGGAGGCGGACGGTGCGGATCGTCGTGCTGGTCAAGCATGTCCCCGGGGACGGGCTGAACGCGGCGGACGGCTGCGCCGTCGAGCAGGCGGTGCGGATCGCCCGGCTGCGTATCGACGTCCGGATCACGGTCCTGACGATGGGCCCGCCGCAGGCCTCGCGCTCCCTGTCGGCCGCGCTGGCGCTTGGCGCCGATGACGCCGTCCAAGTGTGTGACGAGGCGTTGCACGGCAGCGACGCGCTCGCCACGTCCCTCGTGCTCGCCGCAGCTGCGCGCCGGATCGGGTTCGACCTGCTGCTGTGTGGCGCCCTCTCGTCCGGCTCGGGCACTGCCGTCATCCCGCTGATGCTTGCCGAACGGCTTGGTGTGCCAGCGGTCTGTGGGGCAGACGCGTTGCGTGCCAGGGAGAATTCGATCATCGCGTTCTGCCGCGGTGAATCAGTGGACGAGCTCGAGGAGTTGGCCTGCGAGCTGCCCGCACTGGCCGCGATCACCGACCGCGGCATCCCGCCGCGCACACCTTCCTTCCCGGCTATCGCCGAGGCTCGAGGCAAGCTGCTCCGACGCTGGTCGCTGGCCGATCTCGGCATCGAGCCGGCACGCGTCGGACTACCCGGCGCCGTCTGCCGCGTCCGCGACGTCCAGGACCGGCGCTCGCGCGGCTGCGTGATCGACGGCGTGGAGGATCCCGAAGCCGCTGCCCGGGAATTGGCCGACTTCCTCGAAGCCGAACACTGCCTGGTCGAACATCGCTTCGCATGAGCGAATGTTGGTCGAAAGTCTCGTTTGAACGAGGCCGATGACGGAGATGTGTTCGCGCATGCCCTCGACGGACGCGGTGCTGGTGCTCGCCGCGCGTTCCCGCGACGGCGGTCTCAGCCGCTCGAGCGCCGAGCTGCTCACCGCCGCCCGGCGCGTCGCCGCGCCCGTCGCGGTACTACCCGAACCGGTCGACGACCGGATCTGCGGCGAACTCGGCCGCTACGGCGCCGAGCGGGTCCTGTCGATCTGCGCTCCGGAGCTCGACGCCGTCGTCGGCGCGGCCTGCCATTTACGTCCCCCGCTGGTGCTGCTGCCCGCGACCACTGCCGCGTCTCGCGAGATCGCCGGCCGGCTGGCCGTGCGACTCGAGGCGGGCATCGTGACGGACGTGGTCGGAATCGATCGCGGACCGGAGGGCATCAGCGTTCTGCAGGAGACGTGCGGCGGCAGGGTGCGCGTCGCCAGCACGATCGTGAAAACCCCAGCCATCCTCACGATCCGGCCCGGCGCCGTCGTGGCCGAACCTGAAGCAGGAAGCTGCCGGAGCCCAGCGGTCGAAGATCTCTGCGTCACGCCGGCATCCGCAGTCCGCGCCCCACGCCTGGTTCGCCGCGTACCCGTGCATCCGCTCGACGGCAGACTCCTCACCGAGGCCGACGTCGTCGTGGCCGGCGGTCGCGGCGTCGGCTCGGCCGAGGGGTTCGCGCTGCTCGCCGAGGTCGCCAGGGCGCTCGGCGGCTGCCTCGGCGCCACGCACACCGCCGGCGAACTCGGCTGGGCGCCCGACCACGCCCGGATCAGCTTGCCAGGCAACCAGATCCGGCCCAGGCTCTACCTCGCCGTCGGCGTCTCCGGCTCGCTGCGGCACCGTGCCGCGATCCGCGGCGCCCGCACGGTCGTGGCCGTGGACCGCGACCGGAATGCGCCGATCCTGCGCGAGGCCGACCTCGCCGTCGTCGGCGACCTGCACGCCGTACTGCCGGCGCTGCTCGCCGAGCTGCGACGACGCGACCGCGCCCGCTCCACGTCGACTGAACCGTCCGAACCGTCCGAACCGTCCGAACCCGCGGAGGCGTAAGTGCTCGTACGACTCATCCTCGGCCTGGTCCTGACCGTGGCCGCCTTCGGTCTGGCCGCCCGCCGGGTGCTCACGCTCTACCGGCTGGGCCGGACCGGGCAGCCGGCCGACCCGGGGCGCACCGCGGACGCCGGCCGGCGATTGTGGGCCGTGGTCACCGAGGTCTTCGGGCAACGCGAACTGCTGAAATGGACCGGCGCGGGCGCGGCGCACTTCGCCGTGTTCTGGGGGTTCGTCATCCTCGGCGCCACCATCGTGGAGGGCTACGGCGCGCTGTTCCAACGGGATTTCCACATCCCGCTGATCGGGACGGACACCTGGCTCGGCTTCCTCGAGGACTTCTTCATCGTGGCGGTGCTGGCGGGCCTGGTCGCCTTCGCCGCGATCCGGCTGCGCCAGTCCCCGCGCCGGGAGGGCCGCTCGTCCCGTTTCTCCGGCTCGCACCTCGGCGCGGCCTGGCTGGTGCTGTTCATGATCTTCAACGTGATGTGGACGCTGCTGCTCTACCGCGGCGCCCAGATCAACACCGGCTACTTCCCCTACCGCCACGGCGCCTTCGCCTCCGAACTCGCCGCCGACGTGCTGCGCCCGGCCGGCCGCACGGCGAACGACGTGCTCGAGACCACGGGCATCCTGCTCTCCCTCGGCGTCGTGCTCGCGTTCCTGGTGCTGGTGGTCAACTCCAAGCACCTGCACATCTTCCTCGCGCCGTTCAACATCGCCTTCTCCCGGCGCCCCCGCGCGCTCGGTCCGCTGCTGCCGGTCTACTCGGCCGGCAAGGAGGTCGACTTCGAGGACCCGGGGGAGGAGGACAAGATCGGTCGCGGCGCGATCGAGGACTTCACCTGGAAGGGCCTGCTCGACTTCGCCACCTGCACCGAATGCGGGCGCTGCCAGTCCCAGTGCCCGGCCTGGAACACGGACAAGCCACTGAGTCCCAAGCTGTTGATTATGGGTCTGCGCGACCATGCCCTGGCCAAGGCGCCGTACCTGCTCGCCTCCTCGGACGAGGAGCGCGCCGCGCTGCCGGAAGCCGTCCGAGCCGAGGCCGAACGTCCGCTCGTCGGCTCCGCGGACGTGAACGGCGTGATCGATCCGGACGTGCTCTGGTCGTGCGTGACCTGCGGAGCCTGCGTGGAGCAGTGCCCGGTCGACATCGAGCACGTGGACCACATCGTCGACATGCGCCGCTACCAGGTCATGATCGAGTCCGAGTTCCCGCACGAGGCGCAGGGCATGCTGCGCAACCTCGAACGCAAGGGCGACCCGTGGGGCCGCGGTGCGAAGGCGCGGCTCGAGTGGGCCCAGGGCCTGCCGTTCGAGGTGCGCGTGTTCGGCGACGGCGGCGAGGAGCGGCTGCCCGACGACGTCGAGTACCTGTTCTGGGTCGGCTGCGCCGGCGCCCTCGACGACAACGCCAAGAAGACCAGCCGCACCGTCGCCGAGCTGCTGCACGAAGCCGGGGTCGGATTCATGGTGCTCGGCACCGGCGAGACCTGCACCGGCGACGCGGCCCGCCGGCTCGGCCAGGAGCTGCTGTTCCAGGAGCTGGCGAAGCAGAACGTGGAGACGCTCAACGAGGTCGGCGCGCGCAAGATCGTGGTCACCTGCGCCCACTGTTTCAATACCCTGGCGAACGAGTACCCGAAGCTGGGCGGCGTGTACGAGGTCGTGCACCACACCGAGCTGCTGGCGAAGCTGGTGGCCGAAGGCAGACTCACCCCGGTCGAGCCGGTGGAGCTGAACGTGACCTACCACGACCCGTGCTACCTCGGCCGGCACAACCGCGTGTTCAGCCCGCCCCGGGAGATCCTCGGCGCCGTCCCCGGCCTGCGGCTGACCGAGATGCCGCGCAACCGCGAGCGGTCCTTCTGCTGCGGCGCCGGCGGCGCCCGGATGTGGATGGAGGAGACGATCGGCAGCCGGATCAACGAGACCCGCACCGACGAGGCGCTCGGCACCGACCCGGACCTGGTGACGGCCGCCTGCCCCTACTGCATCGTGATGCTGACCGACGGCGTCGCCTCCCGCAAGCAGCAGGGCAAGGCGAACGAGGAGCTGCGGGTGACGGACGTGTCGGAGGTGCTGCTGCGCTCCGTGCGGAAGAGCACGGATGCGCAGCAGCCCGCCGAGCCGAACGAGTAGATCAAGCAGCTGTCGTCGAGAAGGCCCGTCAGCTGCCGGACTGGGCGTAGAAGTAGCCCAGGATGCTCTCCAGCGTGACTTCCGCGTTGCCGGACAGATGCCCGGAGTTCTTCAGCGACCTGATCAGCGAGGTGAGGCTGGAGAGCGAGCTCGAGGACGAGTGCGTCCCGAGTGAGCTCTTCAGCGTGCCGACGGCGGTGGTGAGCTGTCCGGCGGTGCTTCCGCTGATCTGGCCGGAGCCCTGCAGGTACTGGATCTCCTGAGTGAGCTCGCTGATCGCCTCGCCGGACGAACTCGGCGCCGGCAGGGCCGGAGACGAGACCGTGCTCGGACTCGAGCTCGCTCCCGCGGCGGCCGACGCCGACCCCGAAGCAGCGGACGAGGCGGACGACGAAGCGGAGGCAGAAGGCGAAGCCGAAGGCGATGCGGCGCCCGCCTCGGTGACCGTCACCGTGACGGTGACCGTGACGGTCGGCGCCGGCGCCGCGACCGCGCTGCTCGAAGCGCTCGGGATCGGACCGGCCGCGTTCGTGCCGACCGCCGTGAGCGTGGTCGAGTTGCCGCTGTGCCCGATGGAGTACCCGACCGCGACGCCGACGCCGAGCGCGACCACGGCCGCAGCCGTGCCGCCGATGGTGGCGAGCCGGGCACGGTGGGAGAGCCGTTCGACTTCCTTCTCCCGCTCGGCGCTGGAGCTGACGGAGCTGCCGGCGCCAGCGGAATTGCTGGAACCAGCCAGGCCCTCCGCGCCGAACGCCGCGACGCCCAAGGTCTCGGCGCGGGCGGCAGCCGCCAGCACGACGGTCTCCGCCTCGGCGACGACCGCGCCGGCTGCCGCCTCCTCGGAGAGGGACGAAGCCCCGGACGCGACGCCCGACGCCTCAGTGCTCGTATCCGAGACGTCTGCGACCTCGGCGACCTCGGAGAACTCGGCGGCCTGCCCGGCCTCCGCGATTCCGCTGCCGGCTTCGATTCCGCTGCCGGTTTCGATTCCGGTCCCGGCACCTGAGACACCCTCAGCCGCCAAGGCCTCCCCCGCCAGCACTCCGGCCCCGACGACGGCAGCCGCCGCCGCGACCTCGGCCGCTGCGATGCCCGCCTCCGCCGCTTCCGCGACCTCGGCGCCTTCCACGGCCGCTGCGGCGGCCGCGACAGCAGCGACCTCCGCCACTGCCGCCGCGCGCGTGCGGGCCACCGGCACCACCAGCGGTGCGACGCCGGCCAGCCCCTTCGCGGCGCCGCGGGCGCGCTCGCCGAAGGCGGCGAGGTTCGGCCGCGCGGCCGCGTTCTCCGCCAGGCACGCGAGCACCAGCACCGCGAGCGCCGAGTCGGCCTCGACGAGCTCGGTCAGGTGCACCCGGGCCCGGGCGCGCCACAGCGCCAGCAGTTCGACCGTGGTCACCGCGCCGGCGCCCGCCACCAGGCGCTCGTACTCGGCCACCAGCTCGGCGTGGCCGACGAGCATCTCGTAGACCATCCAGCCCAGCGCGTACACGTCGGCCGCCTCAGTGGCCTTCGATCCGCTGCCGACCGCGGTCCCGGCGGCTCCGCCGGTGGCCGCCGCGCCCGCGACGGCGAAACGCTCCGGCGCGAAGTAGCCGGTGACCTGCTGCTCCAGCTCGATCACCGAGCCGTCCGGGAAGGCGAGGCCGAGGGCCAGGTCCAGCACGCAGCCACCTCTGCGTACCAGCCAGACCGACCAGGAGCCGAGCCAGCCGTGCGAGCCGCCCGCGGGCAGCGCCGCGTCCAGCGCGCCGGCCAGCGTGGCCGCGATCGCCAGCGCCTCGGCCGGCGGCAGCGCCTTGCGCTGGATCTTGGCCGGCAGGCCGCGGCCCGCCAGCGGCTTGATCACCACGAACTCGATGACGATCTCGACGTGCGTGGCATAGGCCTCCGCGCCGCCGCGAACGGCGGCGATGGCGCGCGAGTCCACGATCATCCTCAGCTCGCCGGTGTCGAGCACGCTCGGCAGCGCGGCCGCAACGGAGGATGTACTGTTACTGATAAGACCACGGATGGTATCGGCCGCCTGAGCGAGCCCCCCGTGGTCGGCGAATTGAACCCAGACGTCCGAACCTGTCTCCAGGTCCACCGCGATCCAGGACGCCCCGGTCTCGCGCTCGCTCTGCCGCCGGGTGAGCCGGTACCGGTCCGCGAGGACGATGCCTTCTGATATGCCGATCACAAGCGCGCATTCTGCCGCCTTTCGCGGCCCGCGCGAAATGGGCGTCTCCCAATCGATACCGTCGCGTGTGTCACGGTCTTGCATCGCGGGGTGACCTGGCGCATCACCGCTCCCGCAGACCTCACCCAAATCGGTATTCGATCATCGGCTGACGCTACGCCAGACGCCGGACCGCCGCCCCGGCCGCGTCCCGCACGCAGGCCACTGCGTCCTCGATCGCGACCTCACGCAGCCGCGGCAGCGCGGCCTTCGTCCCGACTGAGGCGAGTGCGGCGCCAGCGGCGGCCCGGACCCGGTACGACGGGTCGGCGAGCAGGCCGGAGAGCAGTCCGGGGATCGGCCGACGCTGCTCGAGGTGCGGCACCGAGTGCTCTGACCTGCCGAGCCGCGTGAGCGAGCGGGCGGCCTGTGCCCGGACCAGCGGGTCGTCGTGTTCGAGCAACTCCGCACACAGCAGTCTCGCCTGGTACTTCGCATCCCGATGCCATTGGGAATCGGTGCGGACGACCTGGCCGAGCAGCCAGGCGATGTCGCGCCAGAGCAGCGCATCGGAGTCACGGTCGTGCCTGCGCGGACCGTTCCGCACCATGATCAGCTCGTGCTCGGCGCAACTGTGCGCGATGGCGGCCGCGACCACGCGCCGTTCCCGGCGGTCGGGCGTGGTGAAGAAGATATGGCCCAGCGGCTCCATGGCGCGCTCGCTTGCCGCCCGGCCGAGTCCGGCCAGCGCGATGTGCCGATGCGGGCCGACGCAGGCCTCTAGCAGGAACGGGGTGAAGCGCTCATCGGCGATCTTCGCCACCGCGGCCAGCGTGTTCGAGCCCCACATGAGGCGGGTCGTCGCGCTCAGCCGCAGGACCTCGTCGACCGCCTCCGGTGTGCCGACGCGGCACACCGCTTCGACGGCGAGCTCGTAGGTGGACCGCGGGTCCGTGAGTCGCACCGCGGCGAGCAGCGCGGCGTGGGCCACCGGTGTGCCGATACGCTCCAGCGCCCAATAGGCCTCGGGCCGCCCAGCAGAGCCGACGCGCGCGCCGCCCGCGACGTGCGCGGCCAGTACGGGCACGGCACGTTCGGCCCGGGCCAGACCCAGCAGCCGGGCCGCGTACCCGGCGCGATGACGCTCGGTGCTTTCCAGATATGCGAGGGCGATGTCAACGGCCTGTGGGTCGGCGAGATGGCCCAGATGCCGCACCGCGAGGTCGAGCACCCAGCCGTAATGGGGGAACCGGAGTGAATCGGTCAGCACCTCGCACGCGGTCTCGCGCGACTGGTTCAGCAGGCTGTGCACATGATCGTGCTTCGCCTGCCGGTCGGGCAGCCGGTCGAGCTCTTCGAGAGTCCGCGCCATATACGGGAGCGTATTCCCGTGCAGCCTGCCGCGGCGTGCCGCACGGGAACGCCCGCCGGCTCACTGCTCGCGCAGGCCCCACGGGGATCCGTACTCGACCAGCAGATCGAGGAACGGCTTCGGCGCGAACGCCTCGGGCCCGAGCACGCCGGCGCCCTGCCACAACCCGCGCGCGACGAGTTCGAGGGCGACGACGGGGTTGATCGCGGTCTGCCACACCACCGCCTGCGAGCCGTACTCCTTCATCGACCACTGATTGTCGACCACGTGGTACAGGTAGACCTCGCGGTGCGCGCCGTCCTTGGTACCGGACACCCAGGTGCCCGCGCAGGTCTTGCCGTGCATCAGCTCGCCCAGCGCGGCCGGGTCGGGCAGGGCGGCGGCGACGACGTCGCGCGGGGAGACGCGCGCGGTGCCGCCGTCGGCGGTGCGCACGGTCAGCGGCTCGGTGCGGTCGAGGCCGAGCGCGCGCAGGGTCTTGAGCTTGCTGATGAAGTCCTCGCCGAGGCCGTACTTGAAGGTCACCCGCTTCGCCTCGACCCAGCGCGGGACCAGCAGCACCTCCTCGTGCTCGACGTTCACGCACTCCACCGGGCCGATGCCCTCGGGGAAGTCGAAGACCTCGGGCTCGCTGAACGGCGGCGTGGTGAACCAGCCGCGGTCGCGCTCGTAGACGACCGGCGGGTTCAGGCACTCCTCGATCGTGGTCCAGATACTGAAGGAGGGGGCGAACTCGTACCCGTCGACGGTCAGGTTCGCGCCGTCGCGCACGCCGACCTCGTCGATCTCGTCGAACAGCTCGTCCGCGGCGTACCGGGCGAAGACGTCGGACAGGCCCGGCTCGACGCCCATGCCCACCAGCGCCAGCCGGCCGGCCCGGGCCCACTCCTCGGCCTGCTCGAACTGCTCGTCGCCGAGTTTGACGCCGCATTCGTCATACGGACGGTCCGGGTGCGGGCGCGAGAGCGACATGGCCATGTCGAGGTAGTGCGCGCCGGCCTTGGCGGCGGCCCCGAACAGCGGCAGCACGAACCGCGGGTCGGTGGCGTTGAGCAGCACGTCGCAGCGGTGCTCGGCCAGCAGCGCGGCCACCGCGGCCTCGTCGGACGCGTCGACGCGGGCGGCGGCGAAACGGCCGGCGTGCGCGGAGTCGGCGGCGTTGCCCGCGGCGGCGGCCGCCTCGGCCCGGGCCGGGTCGTAGTCGGCGACGGTCATCTGCTCGAAGTAGTCGCGCCGGGCCGCGATCCGCACGATCGCGCCGCCGACGCCGCCCGCTCCCACCAACAGAATGCGCATGGTTTTTCTCAGCCCTCTTCTTCGTTTCGACTCGCTGGAACTCTTCGGTGCCGGCGTCTCCATCAGAACGCGGGCGGCTGGCTCAGGTCAATGGTGTTGGCATAAGCTCGGCCATGGAGGTGCGCAAATGGCGAAAACGGTGGTCGCGGAGGCCGACAGGCGGCGGCGCCGGCCGACCAAGCAGGGCGTCGTGCTCTCGGAGCAGCTGATCGTGGACACCGCGCTGCGCATGGTGCGCGAGCACGGCGCGGCCGGACTGAGCGCGCGGCGGCTCGGGCTCGCGCTCGGGGCCGACGCCAGCGCGGTCTACCGCTACTTCCGCGGCATGGACGACCTCACCCTCGCGCTCGGCAACGAGCTGATCCGGCGCGCGCTGGCCGGCTGGAGCGCGCAGGGGGACTGGATGGAGGACCTCTACCGGCTCGGCCTGAGCATCCACGCCGCCTACCTCGCCCACCCGCAGGTGGCGGCGCTCACCGCGAGCCGGGTCAGCGGCCGTGCGCACGAACTCGCCGCCGACGAGGCGATCCTCGGCGCGCTGCGGCAGGCGGGCTTCCCGGACCGGGAGGCGGTCCGGGTCTACCACGTCTTCATCGACCAGTGCCTGGCCTTCGCCGCCCTCGACGCCGCCTCGCTCGCGCTGCCCGAGCCGGCGCTCGCCTCGGACCGCGGCATCTGGCACTCCACCTACGCACGGCTGCCGGAGAGCACCCACCCGCACCTCGCCGCGACCGCGCCGCTGCTGGCCGAGCGGATGAATGACAGCGCCTACCCGGCTGCCGCTCGGATGGTGCTCGAGAGCGCCGCCGCGCAGCTGGCGGCCGGGTAGGCGTCGATACCGGATCAGGCCCTTGAGATCTTTGCCGGAGATCTCAGGACCCGGTGACGCTCCCGGCGAAAGCGTTGTCCCCGCCGTCGTCCGGCGGGCCAGCAGTCCCCTGAGACGCTGGTCCGCCCGGCTTCGGGCTGGCGACCGTCACCCTGATCTCCCCGTCCTCGCCGATGTCCGCGCGCAGCAGGTCGCCCGGATCGAGGGCGCCGTCGAGCAGCAGGTTGGCGAGGCGGTTGTCCAGTTGGGTCTGCAGCGTGCGGCGCAGCGGGCGGGCGCCGAACTCGGGCTGGTGGCCCAGCTCGACCAGCCGCCGCTTGGCCGCGTCGGTGACCTCCAGCTCCAGACCCTGCGCCCGCACCCGGTGCCGGCTGCGGTCGAGCAGGAGGTCGATGATCTCCGCCAGCTCGGGCCGGCCGAGCGCGTGGAAGACCACGATCTCGTCGATGCGGTTGAGGAACTCCGGCGGGAAGCGCGCCTTGAGCGTCTCCATCAGCCGGTCCCGGATCTGCTCGACCTCGCCGTGATGGGCCAGGATCAGCTGCGAGCCCAGGTTGCTCGTCATGATCACCACGGTGTGCCGGAAGTCCACCGTGCGGCCCTTGGCGTCGGTCAGCCGGCCGTCGTCGAGCACCTGCAGCAGGACGTTGAACACGTCCGGGTGTGCCTTCTCCACCTCGTCGAACAGCAGCACGCAGTACGGGCGGCGGCGCACCTTGTCGGTCAGCTGCGCGGCGTCCTCGTAGCCGACGTAGCCGGGCGGGGAGCCCACGAGACGCGAGACGGTGTGCTTCTCCTGGAACTCGCTCATGTCGAACCGGATCATCCGGTCCTCGTCGCCGAACAGCAGCTGCGCGAGCGCCTTGGCCAGCTCGGTCTTGCCCACCCCGGTCGGACCGAGGAAGAGGAACGAGCCGACCGGGCGGTCCGCGTCGCCCATCCCGGACCGGTTGCGCCGCACCGCCTCGGCCACCGCAGAGACCGCCTCGTCCTGGCCGATCACCCGCTGGTGCAGTGCGTCCTCGAGCTTGAGCAGGCGGCGCTTCTCGTCCTCGGTCAGCTGCGCGACCGGGATGCCGGTGCGCTTGGCCAGGATCTCGGCGATGTCGTTCGCGGTCACCTCGATCACGCCCTCGCGCCGCTCCCCGATCCCGGCGAGCTCGGCCTTGACCTGGCCGATCTTCTCCTTGATCTCGGCCGCCCGGGCGTAGTCCTCGGCCGCCACCGCCTGGTCCCGCTCCCGCCCGAGCCGGGCGATGCGGTCCTCGCGGGAGACCACCTCGGCGGACTTGCCGGAGGAGCGCAGCCGCGCCCGCGCGCCGGCCTGGTCGATCAGGTCGATCGCCTTGTCCGGCAGGAAGCGGTCGGAGATGTAGCGGTCCGAGAGCTGCGCCGCCGCGCCGAGCGCCGCGTCGCTGAAGCGCACCTGGTGGTGGGCCTCGTAGGCGTCGCGCAGACCCTCGAGGATCTGCACGGTCTCGTCCACACTCGGCTCGGGGATCAGCACCGGCTGGAAGCGCCGTTCCAACGCGGCGTCCTTCTCGATGTTGCGTCGGTACTCGTCCACCGTGGTCGCCCCGACCACGTGCAGCTCGCCGCGGGCGAGGGCGGGCTTGAGGATGTTGCCCGCGTCCATCGAGCTCTCGCCGCCGGCGCCCGCGCCGACCACCGTGTGCAGCTCGTCGATGAACAGGATGGTCGAGTCCTGCGCCCTTCCGACCTCGGCGATCACGTTCTTGAGCCGCTCCTCGAACTCGCCGCGGTACTTCGCGCCCGCGACCAGCCCGGCCACGTCCAGCGCCACCACCCGGCGGCCCTCGAGCGTCGCCGGCACCTCGCCGGCCACGATCCGCTGGGCCAGGCCCTCCACGATCGCGGTCTTGCCCACGCCCGGCTCGCCGATCAGCACCGGGTTGTTCTTCGAACGGCGGGAGAGGATCTCGACCGTCTGCTCGATCTCCTCGGCCCGGCCGACCACCGGGTCGAGCCTGCCTTCGCGCGCCTCGGCGGTCAGGTCGCGGCCGTAGTCGTCCAGGGTCGGGGTCTCGCTCTCGCGGGCCGGCGGCCGGCCCGCGGCCTGGCCCGGCTCCGCTTCGAACTGCCGGGTGAGCTCCTCCGGGTCGACGCGCCGGTCGGCCAGGAACCGGCCGACGCCGGAGTCGGGGTCTTCGAGCAGCGCGGCCAGGATGTGCTCCGGCCCCACGTAGGAGACCTGCGCCGCCTGCGACCGGGCGTGCGCGCCGATCAGCGCGCGCTTGGCCGCCGGGGTCAGGCCCGGCTCGGCCGACGGGGTGCCCGACTCCCCGGGCAGCGCCTCGGCCACGGCGCTGCCGAGCACGTCCGGGTCGATCTTGGCGCGCCGCAGCAGGGTGCGGGTCGGCTCGGTCTGGGTCGAGGCCCACAGCAGGTGCTCGGTGTCGAGGTCCTCGCTGCCGTCCTCCTGCGCCCGCAGCGACGCGCGGGCGAGCAGTTCGCGGGCCGATTCGGTCAGCAGCCGCCCGATCGGCACCCGCTGCACGGCCGGCGGCCGGCTGCCCGCGGACATCCCGAAGAAGCGGTTGAGCAGATCGTTGAACGGATCCTCGCCGGGGGAGCCGAATGACGAGAGGGACATGGCCGGGCCTTTCGGATCTTTCCGATGCGCGACGGGGGCGCGGGCGCGCTGAGCTCACTCAACTCCTGCGCGAGGCGCGCCGCCCGGCGGCTTGCGCCATCCGGGGACGGGGCGGCCCGGCCCCGGATGGCGAAGGCCGCGGACCGGCCGCAAGCTGGGTCCATGGACGGCATGACGAGCAAGAGCGGGACCGGCCCGATGCCCGGTCCGTTGCAGCAGTTGGCGCACAGCGCCTGGCAGATCGTGCTGGCGATCGCGGTGGCTTCGTTCGTGCTCGGCCTGATCGTGCTGACCTGGCCGCACGCGACCCTGCACGTGGTCGGCGTGATCTTCGGCCTCTACCTGCTGATCAGCGGGATCGCGCAGGTGGCCGCCTCCTTCGGCACGCACGCGGAGACCTCGATGCGGGTGCTCGCCTTCGTCAGCGGCGCGCTCTCGATCCTGCTGGGCATCTTCTGCCTGCGCGGGCCGCTGGAGTCGATCCTGCTGCTGGCGCTGTGGATCGGGATCAGCTGGCTCTTCCGCGGCTTCTCGCTGCTGATCTCCTCGACCTCCGACCCGGCCATGCCGGCGAGCGGCTGGCAGATCTTCGCCGGCCTGATCATCATCATCGCGGGCATCGTGGTGCTGGTGGCGCCGCTCACCTCGATCTGGGCGCTCGCGCTGCTGGTCGGCATCTGGCTGCTGTTCATGGGCGCGGTCGAGGGGTGGACGGCGCTGCGGCTGCGGTCCGAGGCGAAGCACCTGCCCGCCGGCGTGTGACCCGCACTCCCGCGTACGGGAGGCCTTCGGGCGCGGCCTAAGATGGTCGCGGATCACCCGAAGGAGTCAGCTTGAGCCCCGCCGTACCCGAGTCCGCGTCGCCCGCCTCGACCACCTCGCAGCCGGCGCACGCCGGCGGGCCGCCCCCGGTGATCCTGGTGATGGGGGTCTCCGGCAGCGGCAAGACCACGGTGGGCAACCTGCTCGCCCAGCGCCTCGGCTGGCGCTACGCCGAGGCCGACGACTTCCACCCCGCCGCGAACGTGGCCAAGATGGCCGCGGGCCACCCGCTCGACGACGCCGACCGCGAGCCCTGGCTGGAGGCCATCGGCGCGTGGATCGACGAGGTCTCGGCCGCGGGCGAGCCGGCCGTGGTCACCTGCTCGGCGCTCAAGCACACCTACCGCGAGATACTGCGCACCGGCCGCCCGCAGGTGCGCGTGGTCTACCTCGACGTCCCCTTCGACGTGGTCGCCGCCCGGCTGAGCCACCGGGAGGGGCACTTCTTCCCGGCCCGGCTCCTAGAGACCCAGTACCGCGACCTCGAGCCGCCCGCCGCCGAGGACGGCGTGCTGAGCATCCCGGTCGACGCGGCCACCACGCCCGAGCGGATCGTCGATCTCGCCCTGGCGCTGGGCGCGGCACGCTGATCCGCGCCGTCCGTCCTGCGCCCGCGCGGGCCAAGAGTCTGACATCGTGGTGCGGGTGACCGCAGCGCCGCCTCGAGAACCGGCCCCGGCGCCGGCCGAACGGACCCGCGCCGACGCCTACGCGCTCCTCGCCGACGGCCGAGCCGTGCGGCTGCGGGCCGCCACGCCCGAGGACTGGCAGCTCGTGCACGACTTCGTCGAGAGCCTGGGCCCGGACAGCCTCTACCGCCGCTTCTTCGGCGCGCCCAGCGATCCGGGCCGCCGGCTGGCCGACGCGGTGTGCGCCCCGGTCCGGGACCACGGCGCCGGGCCGACGCACGGAGCCCTGCTCGCGCTGCTCGAGGGCGAGGTCGTCGGGCTGGCGGACTGGTACCGGGTCAAGCGCTCGCCGGACGCGGAGGTCGCCTTCGCCGTCGCCGACCGGCTGCACGGGCGCGGCGTGGCCACGCTGCTCGCCGAGCACCTGCTGCTGGCCGCCGAGCGCGCCGGACTGCGCCGGCTGGTCGCGGTCACCCAGGGGGACAACCGGACCATGCTCGGGGTCTTCGTCGCCCTCGGCGTGCCGGTCACCCGGGACTGGGAGGGCGGGGACTGCGTGCTGACCATCGACCTCGATCTCGACTCGGCGGCCCGGGCCTTCCTGGCCGACGCCGCGGCCGGGCGGGAGCGGGTCGCCGACGAGGCGAGTCTGCGGGCCCTGCTCGAACCGCGCGCGGTGGTCGTGGTCGGAGACGCGAACGACGGTCCGACCCGGCGGCTGCTGCGCGACCTCGAACCCTTCCCCGGGCCGGTCTACCACGCCGCCCCGGGCGACGAGCGCGATCCGCGGGCCCGCAACGCGCCGCATCCCGCGCTGATCACCGCGCCGCCGGAGCTCGCCGTGGTCACCACCCCGCCCGAGCAGGCGCTCGACGCGGCCCGGCGCTGCGCCGCCTGGGGCGTCAAGGCCCTGATCGTGACCGCGGTCGGGTTCGAACCGGCGGTCGGGCGGGAGCTGCTCGAGGTCTGCCACGAGGCCGGGATGCGGCTGGTCGGGCCGGGCAGCCTGGGCGTGGCCAACCCGCGCGGGGCCCGGCGCCTCAGCGCCCTGCTCTCGGCGAAGGCGCCGCTGCCGGGGCCGGCCGGGGTGGCCGTGCAGTCCGGCGGGGTCGGGCTCGCGCTGCTCAGCCACCTCGACCGGCTCGGCATCGGCGTGAGCTGCTTCGCCGCGGTGGGGGAGAAGTACGACGTCAGCGCGAACGACCTGCTGCTGCTGTGGGAGCAGGACCCGCAGACCCGGTTCGGGCTGCTGCACGTGCAGTCCTTCGGCAATCCGCGCAAGTTCGCCCGCACCGCCCGGCGGCTCTCCCGCCGGATCCCGCTGCTCGCGGTCGATCCGGAGCAGTCGGCCAGCGCGGCGCGCACCGCGCTCTACGCCCAGGCCGGGATCATCGCGGTGCCCTCGCTCGGCGCGCTGGTGTGCGCGGCCGCGCTGGCCGCGCAACAGCCGCGGCCGGCCGGGCGCCGGGTGGCGGTGCTGGGTAACACCCAGGGCATGGTCAGCCTGGCCGCGCAGGCCTGCCTGAAGGCGGGGCTGGACGTGATCGAGGCGCGCGACCTGACGCCGAAGGCCGACGGCGCGATGCTGGCCGAGGCCGTCGCCGCGCTCCGGCCCGCGCCGGAGGCGGTGCTGGTCGCGCTCGCGCCCACCCTGCCGGAGCCGGTCGGGCTGAGCGAGGTGGCCGATCTGCTGCCGCCGGAGGCCGTCCTGCTCGCGGTGTACGTGGACCAGCCCGAGTCGGTCGCGGTGCGGCGGGCCGGCTCCGGCCCGGAGACCTTCCGACCCGTGCCGAGCTACAACGACGCCGCCACCGCCGCGAACGCGCTGGCCGCGCTGGTGCGCGCGGCGGAATCGGCCGGCCGCGCCGAGGAGTACGCACAGGTGCCCGCCGGGGTGGATCTCGTCAGCGTCAGGACGCTGATCGAGCAGCGGCTGGCGCTCGACCCCGACGGTGCGGAGTTGGCGCAGGACGAGAGCTCCGCGTTGCTCGCCGCGCTCGGTGTCAGTGGCCTGAGCGTCGAAGAAGGCGTTGCGGCGCAAGGAAGTATGGCTCGGCTCACGGCGTGGCAGGACCCGATCTTCGGGCCCGTACTCACCCTCGCCGGGGACCGCGACCGCACCGGCCGGATCCTGCTGGTCCCGGCCGGCGCCCGGGAGGTGGCGGAGCTGGCCGAACGGGTCGCCGGGCGGCCCGGCCCGCAGCTGGCCGACCTGGTCGGGCGGATCGCGACGCTGGTGGACCGCTGCCCGGAGGCCGCCTCGGTCCGGATCGACACCGACGGCCTGCGCGTGTGCGCGGTGCAGCTGGCGCTCGCGCCGCTGGAGGCCGGAAACCCGCACCTGCGGCGGCTGCGGCCCGCGCCGGTGGAATGAACCCGTGGAACGAGGGAGATGAGATGACGACGGCACCGACCCGGTTGCTCGTGCCCTGGGACGAGTCGATGCTGCGCTACGACTTCGGGCCCGAGCATCCGCTCGCCCCGATCCGGGTCGAGCTCACCATGGCGCTCGCCCGCGAGCTCGGCGTGCTCGACGCCGAGGGCGTGCGCCTGGTCCCGGTGCCTCCGGCGAGCGACGAAGACCTCGAACTCGTCCACGATCCCGGTTACATCGCCGTGGTCCGCGACGCGCTGCAGACCGATCCGGCGCGATTGGCCCGGTTCGGCCTGGGGACGCCCGACAATCCCGTCTTCACCCACATGCACGAGGCCTCCGCGCTCATCGCCGGGGCCAGCGCGCGGGCGGCCGAGGCAGTGTGGACCGGCGAGGCGGAACACGCCGCGAACATGGCCGGCGGCCTGCACCACGCGATGCGCGCGAAGGCATCAGGCTTCTGCGTCTACAACGACGCCGCCTACGCCATCGCCCACCTGCTCCGGCTCGGCGCCGAGCGCGTGGCCTACGTCGACGTGGACGTCCACCACGGCGACGGTGTGCAAGCGGCTTTCTACGACGATCCTCGGGTGCTGACGATCAGTGTGCACGAGAGCCCGCGCAGCCTGTTCCCCGGCACCGGCCATCCCGCCGAGTCCGGCGGCCCCGACGCGCTCGGCATGAGCGTCAACGTGGCGCTGCCCGCCTACACCGAGGACGCCGGGTGGCTGCGGGCGTTCGACGCGGTGGTGCCGCCGCTGATCGAGGCGTTCGCGCCGCAGGTGCTGGTGACCCAGCTCGGCTGCGACAGCCACCGGCTCGACCCGCTCGCGCACCTCGAACTCTCCCTCGACGCCCAGCGCGCGGCGATGGCCGAGCTGCACGGCCTCGCCCACCGGCACGCGGGCGGCAGATGGCTGCTGCTCGGCGGGGGCGGCTACGCGCTGGTCCAGGTCGTGCCGCGGATCTGGGCCTCGGCGCTGGCCGAGGCCGCGCACCGGCCGGTGCCCGCCGAGACGCCCACCCCGGTCGGCTGGCGCGGCTACGTCGCCCGGCGGACCGGCGACGCGCACGCGCCGGAGTTCATCGGGGACGACGCCGAGATCGGCTTCCGCCGCTGGTTGGAGGGCTACGACCCGGCGAACGAGGTCGACCGCGCGATCATGGCCACCCGAAAGGCGGTCTTCCCGGAACACGGCCTCGATCCCCAGCCCTGACCCCGCGTCGGCGGCCGCTTGCGCGCCGTCCGAGCGCGAGCCATGCTGGAATGAGAACCGTATTCATCCCCGAATACGGTCGGCGGCCACGGCCGCAGCGCCGCGCGCCGCCGCCTGATCGAGCGCGATCCGGCGCATGAGGCGGCCATTCGGGTCGCTCTCCACTGGCAGAGCCCGGCGCGCCGCCGGACGATGTGGGCATGGCAACGAACCATTTCTCAGGGGATTGGGCCCTCGCGCTCGGCACGGCCACCGCCTCGGGCACCTGGGAGGGCTTCCGGCTCAGTCCGGTGCGGCCGACCGCCGAGCTCCGCGTGGACGGAGCGCTCCAGGTGGGCGAGGTCG
This sequence comes from Actinospica robiniae DSM 44927, assembly GCF_000504285.1. Taxonomy (NCBI): domain Bacteria; kingdom Bacillati; phylum Actinomycetota; class Actinomycetes; order Catenulisporales; family Actinospicaceae; genus Actinospica; species Actinospica robiniae. The sequence goes on from NZ_KI632511.1 coordinate 9,679,010, forward strand.
ACCGCGAGCATTACGCCATCGTCGTGCACACCGGCTACGGCCGGGAACGCGTGCTGGTCGCCGGCAACGGCGGGACCGTCGAGTTCGGACACGACCTGATCGAGCTGCTCCACCTCGAACCGGCCGACGGCGCGCTCGCCGCGATGTGGCTGACCGACCTGTCCACCGGCCAGGAGAGCGATCGCTGCGCACTGCCGCGCTTCGCCGCCTACAACCCCCGGTAGCACTCCGACCGCCCATCGTTCCTGCGAATCAGTACTCGTACCACCGCGGCTCCGGCGCACCCGCCTCGCGGACCTCGGGCCGAGGAAGCGAAACAGCCATGTTGCTCACCCTCCCGATCATCCTTCTCCTCGCCTGGTCGCTCTATCTGTTCATCCACAAGGACGGGCTGAAGTTCTTCCACGCGTTCATCGCGATGATCCTGGGCTTCGAACTGTCCACGACCGTGCTGGCCGGCGAGATCAGCTCGTTCGTCCACTCCACGAGCCACTTCCTCGGGGCGGTGTTCCGGATGTAGCCGATGCGGCAACGAAGGACAGGGCGCTCCCCGCCGCGTGCGGGGAGCGCCCTGTCCTGCTGTGAAGATGCTCAGCCGATCAGCTGAAAATCTGCACCTCCGAGGCCTGAGCCCCGTTCTGCACGCTGTTCGCGGTGAAGCTCAGCTCGACGTACCGGGCCGAGGACCCCGCGGGCAGGTTGATCGTCACGGTGTTGCCGGTGCTCGGGTTCCAGGTGTAGGTCGCCGAGCCGACCAGCGTGGTCCAGGTGGAGCCGTTGGCCGAGCCCAGCACCGAGAGCGTCTGGGTCCGGGTCTGCCAGGCCGAGGACGGCGGCAGGTCCACCACGACGCGGCCGACCGTGGTGCTCGAGCCCAGGTCCACCGAGAGCGTGGCCGGCCAGCTGCCGTTGACGGACTCCCAGTAGGTGCTGGTGTTGCCGTCCACGGTGTTCGCCCCGACGTAGGTCTGGGTGTAGCTCGAGACCGTGACCGGGCGGCCCTGCGCCAGGTTCGTGTTCGAGCTCGCCCCGGTGCCGGACAGCGCGACCGTCAAGGTGCTGTCGGTCGCGTTGCTCGTCACCGTCAGGTTGCCGGACGCCGCGCCCGCGCTGGTGGGCGCGAAGGTCACGGTCGCGCTGCAGCTCGCACCGGCGGCCAGGGATGCGCCGCAGGTGTTGGTCTGGCCGAACGGCGAGGTCGCCGAGACCGAGGAGATCGAGGCCGCCGCAGAGCCGGTGTTGGTGAGCGTCACCGTCTGGGACGGGCTGGTCGTGCCGGTGTTGACGTTGCCGAAGCTCAGCGAGGTCGGCGAGGCGGTGAGGGTGGCGCTGCCGGGGCTGGTGCCGCCGCCGCCGACGGCCGGGAAGACCTCGAACTCGGAGACCTGGGCCGCGCTCCAGCCGGTGTTGCCGGTGAAGCTGAGCTGGAGGTACTGGTAGTTCGAGTTGGCCGGCAGGTTGAACGAGACGGTGTTGCCGGTGGACGGGTTGAAGGTGTAGCCGGCCGAGCCCAGCAGCGTGGTCCAGCTGCTGCCGTTGTTCGACCCGAGCACGCTGAGCGTCTCGGTGCGCGTCGCCCACGCGGAGGACGGCGGCAGTGTGAGGGTCACGCTGGCCAGCGGCATCGCCTGGGACCACTTGGCGGTCAGGGTCTGTGGGTAGGCCGAGCCGTCCTGCGACTCCCAGTAGGTGCTGGTGTCGTTGTCGTTCGCGTTGGTGGCCGGGAAGCCGGACGCGGTCGAGCTGCCGGTCATGGTGGCCTGCAGCGCGATGTTGGTGTTGGCGCCGATCCCGCTGCCGGACAGGCCGACGCTCAGGGGGCTGTTGTTCGCGTTGCTCGTCACGGTCAGGCTGCCGGTGGCGCTACCGCCCGCGGTCGGCTTGAAGGTGACGGTCACAGTGCACGAGCCGCCCACCGCGATGGACGAGCAGTTGTTGCTCTGCGTGAACGGCCCGGAGACCGAGACGCCGGAGACCGTCGCCGCGGAGGTGCCCGAGTTGGTGACGGTCACCGCCTGGGACGAACTGGTCGATCCCTGCACGGTCGCGGGGAAGGTCAGGCTCGCCGGGTTGGCGTTCAGCACCGGGCCGGGGGCGGTGCCGGTGCCGCTGAGTGCGACGGTGTTGGTCACCCCGCCCGCGTTCACGGTCAGCGAACCCGTCGCGTTGCCGGCGGCGGTCGGCGAGAAGGTCACGTTGACGGTGCACGAGCCGCCGGCCGCGATCGACGAGCCGCAGCCGTTGGTCTGCGCGAACGGCCCGGAGATCGAGATCGAGGAGACCGAGGCGGCCGAGCCGGTCGGGTTGGCCACGGTCACGGTCTGCGCGGAGCTGGTGGTCCCGGTGGCCTGGGAGCCGAAGCTGAGCGCGGACGGGCTGGCCGTGACCGAGGACGGCGGGTACGGCGGATAGACCGGGGTCGGGTTGTCGCTGAGGCACTGCGTCGGCGAGATCCCGGAGTTGCCGCCGTTGTCGGTGATGGCGAACGAGTTGCCCTCGCAGCTGTAGCTGGGCGCGTTGCCCGCGTTGGCCTGGGCCACGCCGGTGGCGGTGACGTTCTGGAACGTCGCGGTGCCCCCGGTCTGCTCCTGCATGGCGAAGGTGCCGGTGCCGACGATGCTGACGTTGTTCAGGTTGACCCCGCTGACCGTGCCCTCGACCCACTGGATCGCTTCATAGGGGCTCTGCTCGATCAGGGCGTTGGTGACGTTGATCGGGCCGGTGACGGCACCCTGGCTGCCGTCGAACCAGAGCGCGCCGACGCCGAACTGCCAGTTCGGGTCGAGCGAGCCGTCGCGGATCAGGGTGTTGTTGGAGATGGTGGTCAGGCCTACCGGGGTGGAGCTGAAGCGCTGGCCGACCTGGATGCCGCCGCCCTGGGTGATGCCGGTGTCCCGGACCAGGTTGCCCGACACGGTGTTGTTGTTGCCGCCGTAGATCGCGATGCCGTTCGCGAGCTGCTGGTCGGAGACGGTGTTGTTGGAGAAGGTGTCGAAGGCGTCCGCGCCGATGCCGGAGTCGGCCCAGGTGGCCAGGCCGTCGTCACCGGTGTTGCGGATGTCGCTGTTGGTCACGGTGGAGTCGGTCACGCCGCCGTGGAAGTTGACGCCGTCCGCGGTGGTGTCGCGGATCCGCATGCCGCTGAAGGTCAGGTTCGTCATCGGCCCGTCCATCCAGGCGCCGACCTTCTCGTGGTCGATCCAGATGTTCGAGACGGTGGAGTTGCTCATCGCGCCGCCGATGCCGTTGACCTGGGCGCTGTCGTCGCGCTCCTGCACGTTGCCGAAGATGGCGAAGTTCTGCAGGTGCACGTTCGTGCTCGGGTTCGGCGCGGAGTTGCCGTAGAACCCGGGCGCGGTGCCGGTGACGGTCGAGTACCACATGCCGGCGCCGGCGATGGTGACGTTGTTGACGGCGATGTGGCCGGGGACGTTGTAGGTGCCGGCCGGGATCCACACCGTGCCGCCGGAGCCGGCCGCGGCGATCGCGGCGTTGAAGGCGTTGGTCGAGTCGGCCGCGCCGCTCGGGTCGGCGCCCTCGCCGGTGACCGAGACCGAGCCGGACGGCTGGGTCAGCGCCGCGCCGACGTTCTCGAAGTCGGCCAGGTCGATGGTGTAGGAGGACGCGGTGTCCTCCGAGTCGACCTGCAGCTTGAAGGTGGTGCCGGCCGGATACGTGGTGGTGAAGAGCCGGTGCACCTCGTCGTAGAAGTGGTGCGGGTTGCCCGAACCCGGAGTGTTGGTGAACGGATAGCTGCCGTAGTACCAGCTGTACGCGTTGGTCAGGGTGAAGTCGGTCTGCTTGGTCCCGTTGACGTACAGCGAGAGCGGCGCGGTGTAGACCGAGCCGTTGGAGGTGTCCGGGATGCTGTAGCGGAAGTCGATGGAGTTGGTGGCGACCGGGGTGGTGAAGGTGACGTACTGCCCCGAGCCCTGCAGGGTCACGGCCTTGCGGCCGGACGCTTCGTCGGCGAGCTGGCCCTGGGTGTAGCTGGGGCCGATCACCGTCGCGTTGGTGGCGGAACTCTCCGCCTGTACCTCCACATACGGCAGCGTGGCGCCACTGCCGCCGGTGGCGGTGGACGCAGCCGCGGCGGGGGCAGCGCCCGCCGCGACCGCGAGTCCCGAGGCCAGGAGCGCTCCGGCTCCCGCCCAGGCGGCGCGGCGCCTGAGTCCTTGAATCGACACTTCGGTGTGTGTTCCTTCCGTGGACTGTGCGTGACCGGCGCGGTGGGTCCGACCGGTTCGAGCACGGGAGAAGGTAACGCGACTGACATCGATGTGCAATATCTCCACGAAACTTTGTGGAATCATTGCTGTCAACCGCAAGATCGATAGACATGACCGAGACAGGATGTGCGCGCGCACTGCAAAGACCGGACCGTTCCGCCGGACGGCGCAGCGGGACGGCGCCGGGCCGGTCAGCGGGCCTAGGCTGGGTGGCGCCGCGCCCGCGTCCGGCGCCCGCCGCCGACCGGAACCCCCCTGCGACCGGAACAGATCTGATGGAGCCCACCGACTTCCCCACGATCCGGCCCGAGCCGGCGCGGGAGCCCGACCTCGCCTCCGTCACCGGAGCCGAGGACCTGCTCGGCGCCGTCTTCGACCAGATGCCGGTCGGCGTGGTCGCGGTCAAGCCGGACGGGGTGACCACCCTGGTCAACCAGTGGGCCACCGACTTCTTCGAGCCCTTCGAACAGGACGCGGAGTCCGGCGGCATGCGGATGGACTGGAGCCGCATCGCGCATCCGGACGGCCGCTCGGTGCGCCCCGGCACGCTCCCGCTGGAACGCTGCATGGCCGCGGGCGAGGTGGTCGAGCCGGAGGAGTACGTCTACCACGGCCGCCGCGGCGACAAGACCATCTCGGTGGACGCCTTCGCCGTGCGCGGCGAGGACGGGCAGGCGCTCGCCTACGTCTCCACCGTCATCGACCTCACCCAGACCAGGGCCTTCCTCGACCAGCTCGGCGAGATCCAGCAGGAGCTCGACACCCACGTCAGCGAGCTCAACCGGGTGCACGGCCTGATCGAGCGGCTCTCCAGCCGCTCCGATCTCAACTCGCTGCTGGCCGAGACCGTGGACGTGGTGGCCGAGCTCGACGGCGCCGACGCGGTGCTGATCGTGCTGGCCGAGCCGGACACCGGCGACCTGCAGATGGTCGCCTCGCACGGGCTGCTCGACGAGCACGTCGCCCGGGTCAACGCGCTCGACCCGCAGTTCCTCTACACCTCGCAGCGGGCCATGCTGGGCCTGCCGACCAACATCGTCGACGTCAGCGGCGAACCGGGGCTGCCGGAGAGCTACCGCGAAGTCGCGCTCGCCCTCGGCGCGGTCTCCCTGCACAGCCTGCCGCTGCGCTCCACCGACGGCGCCGTGCTCGGCTCGGTGGTCTCGCTCTTCCGCCGGGTGCGCATGCCCAGCCCGCACACCCTCCAGCTGATCGAGACCTGCGGGCGCATCATCGCCCAGCTGATCGTCAACGCCCGGATCCGGGCCCGGGACCGGGACGTGGCCTCCGCACTGCAGCGCGGCATGATGCAGACCCGGCTGCCGCAGCCGCCCGGGTTCGAGATCGCCGCCTGCTACCGGGCCGGATCCACCGGCATGTACGCCGGCGGCGACTGGTACCAGGTGTCCGTGCTCGGCGACGGCCGGCTCAGCCTCGTCATCGGCGACGTGGTCGGCCACGGCATCGAGGCGGTCGGCACGATGGGCCAGATGCGCTCGGCTGTGCGCGCCTACACCCTGCCGGCCGAGGGCACCGTCCCGCCCGGCCCGCTCGAGCTCGTGGACCTGCTCGACCACTGGTGCGTGGCCACCGGCCTCGGCGAGTCCTCGACCATGTGCGTGGCCGAGATCCAGCCGTCCAGCCGCCGTTGCGTGCTGGCCGGGGCCGGGCACCCGCCGCCGCTGCTGCTCGGACCGGACGGGCCGAAGTACGTGTACGAAGAAGCCCTCGGCGCGCCGCTCGGCCTGCTCGCGCTGACCGGCCAGGCCCGCGCGCTGAGCCTGGATCTGGCGCCCGGCTCGATGCTGCTCTTCTACACCGACGGCCTGATCGAGCGGCGGGGCGAGGACATCGACACCGGCCTCGCCCGGCTCGCCGAAGGCGCCCACCGGATCCTCGGCGATCCCTCCGGCGCCGATCTGTCGGCGCTGTGCGAACGGATCGTGGCCGAGTGCGCGCCGGAGGACATCACCTCCGACGACGCCGCGCTGCTCATCCTGCGCGTGTACGACTGACCTCGGCCAGGTTCGCAGGCAGGCCCCGCCCGACGCGGCGTCAGGTCCGTTCGTACTCCGCGCTCCCGCTCTGGCGCAGGTACTCGCGCGCCTGGGCCAGCGGCAGCGCGGGGGAGAAGAGGTAGCCCTGTCCGTAGTGGCAGCCCGCGTCGGTCAGCATGCTTCGCTGCCGCTCGGTCTCCACGCCCTCGGCCACGACGTGCAGGCCGACGGTGTGGGCGATGCCGATGATGCCGTGGATGAGGTCGGCGCGCAGCTGCGAGGTCTCGATCGCCTCCACGAAGGACCGGTCGATCTTCAGGGTGTGGAACGGGAGCTGGTGCAGGTAGCTCAGCGACGAGTATCCGGTGCCGAAGTCGTCGATGGCCAGGCGCACGCCGAGCGAGTTGATCTCCTCCAGCACCGCGCCGCCGTCCTCCCGGCCGAGCACCGCGCTCTCGGTCAGTTCCACCACCAGAGCGTCCGCCGGCAGCCCCGCGTCCTCGAGCGCGCCGGTCACGTCCGCGGCCAGACCCGGCACGGCGAACTGGCGGGCCGAGATGTTCACCGACATGCGCACGTGCTCGGCTCCCGGCTCGCCGCGCAGCAGGGCCGCGTCGTGGGTGGCCTGGCGCAGGATCCACCGGCCCAGCGGCACGATCAGCCCGGTCTCCTCGGCCAGCGGGATGAACTTGTCCGGCGGCACCACCCCGCCGTCGTCCTTCGGCCAGCGCACCAGCGCCTCGAAGTAGACGATCCCGCCGGTGCTCAGGTCCACCACCGGCTGGTAGTAGAGGACGAACGCGTTCTGCTCGATCGCCGTCTCCAGGTCGCGGTGCAGCCGCGCGTGCTCCAGCCGCAGCTCGAGCATCTCCGGCTCGAACCGGTGCCAGGAGTTGCGCCCCGGCATCCGCGCCGCCTCCAGCGCCAGGCGCGCGTCCCGGATCAGGTCCTCCGAACGCCGGTCGTCCCGGGCGGTGGCGATCCCGACGCTGGAGGTCACCGCGAGCTGGCCGACCGGCAGGTCGAAGGGCTCCGAGACCAGCCGGGTCAGCTCCTCGGCCGCCTGCACGCACTCCTCGGGCGAGCCGGTCGCCGTGGTGCGCAGCACGGCGAAGGTGTCCGCGTCGAACCGGGCCACCTCGAGGTGGCCCGGCTGCTCGGCCAGCCGGCGCGCGAGCGTGATCAGGATGACGTCGCCGATGTCGCGCCCGTGCACCTCGTTGAGCTCGCGGAAGTCGTCCACGTCCAGCTGCAGCACGGTCGGCACCGGCCCGTTCGCGGTGACCCGGGCGACCTCGAGCTCGACCCGGCGGTGGAACTTCAGCCGGTTGCCGAGTCCGGTGAGCGTGTCGTAGTAGGCGTGGTACTTCAGGTCGCGCTCGAGCCGGCGCTGGGTGGTCACGTCCCGCACGGTCAGCACCAGCCCGCGCACGGTCGGGTTGTCGCGCAGGTCCGAGCAGACCGCCTCGAGCTCGAGCCGGCCCAGCCCGGGCCGGTCCAGCGCCCAGTCCGTGCGCACGGTGGACTCGTTGCCGGGGCTGACCGGCTCGGCCAGCTCCCTGGCCACCCAGGCCGCGTTGTCCGGGCCGAACAGCTCGGCCGGGGTGGCCGACGCGGGGTCGTCGGTGCCGAACAGCTCCGCGGCCGAGGGACTGGCGTAACGCACCCGGCCGGACTGCTCGATGATCAGGATCGCGTCCGAGGCGTTGTCCACCAGCGCGCGGAAGTAGGCCTCGTTGTCCCGGCGGCTGATCTCCCGGGTCAGCCCGAGCCGGCTGAGCGCGAGCGAGCCCTGCGACACCAGCACCCGCAGGGCGTTGGCGTACTCGCCGAGCCTGACCCGCTCGTCGGCCACGCCGAGGGTGAGCCGGCCCGTGTCGTCGCCGTCGGCGTCCGGGGCCTTGATCACCGCGTGCCGCCGCGCCCCGAAGTAGGCCGCGACCCAGGCCGAGGGCGAGCGCGCGGTCACCGCGTGCGGCGGCTCGCCGGGCGCCCGGTTCGTGGCCACCAGCACGTCCGAGCCGTCCGACGCGGCGACCGCGACCGCGCCGGGACCGGCGCCGGACAGCTGCCCGGCGGTGTCCAGCACGGTGCTCACGATCTGGTCCGGCCCGTTCGCGGCCACCAGCCGGTCCCCGGCCCGGCTCAGGTTGCGCGAGTTGCGCATCCGCGCGTTCGCCTGGGCCAGCGTTACGGTCAGCCGGGCCACCAGCAGCAGTGCGATCACCGCGCCGAACACCACCAGGGTCAGGCCGTCGTAGTGGCGGTGGGTGAGCTGGTCCACCACGCCGACCACCGGCGCGGCCAGTACGGCGCCGCTGAGCACGATCGCGCTGCGCAGAGCCGGGGCGGTGTCGGTCGTGCTGATCGGGCGGGAGATCTCGCCGGCCGACGCGCTCAGCGCCGCCGCACCCCAGGCGCCGAGGCCGAAGAGCCAGACCACGCCCTGCAGCGTGTCGCGCACCGACCCGCGGGCCGCCTGCACCGCGCCGAGCTGCACCAGGCTGTAGACGATGTCCGCGCCCAGCATCATCGCCGTGCCGATCACGAGCAGCCACACGACGCTGGGCCGGGAGCGCGGCGCGGGGTAGAGCAGGCGGCTGAGCACCACCAGGATGAAGGCGTCGCCGAGCGCGTAGACGATCGCGATGGCCCGGACCGTGGTGGACGGCAGCGAGCTCGCGGCCAGCGGCACCACCAGCAGCTGCCAGGTGAACAGGCTGATCGCGGCCAGCACGATCATGGCGTCGAGCAGCCGCGCCCACATCGCCAGCGGGCTGCCGCGCATGGCCATGATCAGCACGGCGAACGCGGCCAGCGGGTAGGCCACGCAGATCACGAAGTCGAAGACGTTGGGCACCCGGCCGGCCAGGTTCGCCGAGACCGCCTCGGCCAGCAGGTCGTAGCTACTGGCCAGCAGCAGCAGCCCGGCCAGGCTGAGCAGCCGCCAGGCCCGGCGCTCGGCCAAGCGGTTGAGGTTCGGCCCCAGCCAGATCGCCGCCACGATGCTCAGCCCCGCCAGGCCCCACAGCCAGGACCGGGCCGTCCCGCCGCCGACCGCCGCGCCGGTCGCGACGAGCACCGCGACCAGGGCGAGGTAGCCCGCCCGGACGAGATCGGGGCCCGTCCAGCGGGCGGACGGGCCTCGACCGTTCGTATGCGCGGGCAGCTGCTCAGCCACCGCGGACCGCCCGCCTCTCGCGGGCTCGGCTGCGCAGGCTCGGGCACAGGGGCATAGCCCCATCTTCGGCGCCGGGCGAGGGGGCGGACGATCCGGCCGACCCGTTAGAGGGAAGGCAGGTGGGGGCGGACGATCCGGCCGACGCCCCCAGTTGGAGAGGGAAGGCAGGTGGGGCGGACGATCCGGCCGACCCGTTAGAGGGAAGGCAGGTGGGGGCGGACGATCCGGCCGACCCGTTAGAGGGAAGGCAGGTGGGGGCGGACGATCCGGCCGACGCCCCCAGTTGGAGAGGGAGGGCGGACCGTCCGCCACGATCGTCAGGCGGAGCAGGCGGCCCCGTTCAGGGTGAACGAGGTCGGCGAGGTGTCGCTGGAGGTGTACGTGCCGGTGAAGCCGATCGTCGCCGAGGAGCCGGCCGGGATGTCGGCGGTGTAGGAGGCGGGCGTGACGCTGACCGCCTCACCGCTCTGGGTGTAAGTGCCGCCCCACATGTTGTTGATCTTCTGGTCGCCCGGGAAGGTCCAGGCCAGCGTGTAGCCGTTGATCGGCGCGGTGCCGGTGTCGGCGACCACGACTTGCGCCTGGAACCCGCCCGACCACGAGTTCGTGACCGAGTAGGTGCAGGTGGCCGAGGACTTGCCGGTCGGCGCCGCGGAGGCCGAGGCGCCGGTGGAGCCCGAAGCCGAGGCCGAGGCCGAGGCCGAGGCCGAGCCGCTGGGCGGGGCGGTGCCGTTCTGCGCGCCGGGCAGCGGGAACTCGATCGAGGCCAGCAGCGACTGTTTCGCCGCGCTCACCGGCGTCGGATCGTAGCTGCCGTCCAGCAGGCTGAAGGAGTCCTCGCCGTTCAGGGCCCAGTAGGTCCAGCCCATCCACTTGTTGCTCGCGATGTAGGAGACCAGCGACGAGAACCACTGGCCCTGTGAGCCCGCGGCGCTGCTCGAGACGTCGCTCGCGGTGTTGTCGGTGCCGAACTCGCCCACCCACACCGGCGCGATGCCCTGGGTGTAGATGTAGCCCCAGTTCTGGTTCCACACCGCGTCCAGGCTGGCCGAGGTGGTGGAGGAGTTGAACCAGGTCTGCTGGAACAGGCTCGGGCCGTAGTCGTGCGCGGAGTAGACCACGTGGCCGGCCGAGCTCAGCGTGACAGGGTACTGAGCCACGCCCTCGAGCTCGCCGCCCCACCAGGTGGAGTCGTAGCCGCCGGAGGCGGCGCTGTCCGGGTACTCGCTGATGCCCTCGCAGAAGATCAGGGCATTGGGATCGACCTTGAGGATGGCGTTGCCCGCGGCCTCATAGGCCAGCCGGATGTCCGTGCTGGTGTTGCCGCTGCCCCAGGTGGCGCCGTTCGCGTACGCCACTCCGGTCGGCGTGTGCGGCTCGTTGCGCAGGTCGAAGCCGATCACGGTCGGGTTGCCCGCGAACATGGTGGCGATGGTGGTCCAGTCGTTGAGCCAGTCCTGGTTGGTATACGTGCTCGTATACCAGAGGCCGTTGTCCTCCGCCGACTCGCCGGCCTCGGACCGGTGGTCGTCCAGGATGACCTTGAGGCCGTCCTGCCCGGCGTAGGTGACGATCTTCTGCAGGTCCTGCAACGCGGTCAGGCCCTTGAGATCCAGGTTGATCGGCCCGGTGTTGTAGAACCCGATGTTCTGCGGCACGATCGGGGTCTGCACCATCTGGTTGGAGAACGGGATCCGGATGGTGTTGTATCCCAGCTTCTTGATATCGTCGATGACGGTGTGGTAGTCCTGCACCCACAGGCCGTGCGCGATCTCGTCCGGGGTCTCGAAGCCGTACCAGTTGATCCCGGCGATGCGCACCGGGGTGCCGTTCGCGTCCAGGATCTGGTTGCCCGAGGTGTGCCAGTAGCCAGCCCCGGCGCCGGTGGCCGCGGAGGTGGCGGCCGAGGCCGAGGGCAGGGTGACGAACAGCAGCGTGCCGAGCAGCGCCAGCACGGCGCCGACGGCGAGCGAGCACAGCGCGGCCGGGCGGGCACGGCCGCGAGGGGTCCCGTCGGAGAAGGTCATCGCATCACTCCCGGGGTAGGGTTCGCCGTCCGGCCGGGCGGCCGGTCTCGGCCGAGACGGAAGCTACCCGGCGCGCGCCGCCCGCTTACGCGGTGCGCGCCCCGGCGATCTCCGGCGGCCGCCGGCACCCGGCTGAGCTGCGCCGAAAGCCTCGGGAGCGGATCGTCGCAGGTGAAAATTTCACCTCTTCCCCCGTCACCGGCACCGCGCCCCCGGCCCGGTTCGTCCCTGTCCCGGGCCGGGCGCATCGGCCGGGCACCGCCCTGCAACAACAGGCCCCTGATAATCTCGGCACATGCCCTACGGCTATCTGATCACCGCGGTCCTCGCCACCCTGTGCACCCTGGTCGGCTATTTCGGCCGGCGCCGCCCGTTCGTCCTCGGCCTGCTCAGCCTCGTGCTCGGCGTGGTCTACAACGAGGCGCCGCTCGCGGTCTTCGCGGTGCTGGCCGGTTCGGTGCTCGCCAGCCTCGGCGAACCGGGGCTCGGCTCGGCGATCGGCTGGGTCGGCTCGGCGCTGTTCCTGGTGACGGCCGTGGGCCTGCTCGCCCTGGCGCTGCGCGGGGCGCGCACCGACCGGGTGATCGAGGCCGCGCTCGACGAGGGGTTCGGCGCCGATCGCCCGGTCGTGGCAGCCGGCCGGTCGCGCGTGCCCGCCTGGCTCGGCGCTTTCCGCTTCCCGTGGGTCTTCGGCCGACGGGGAGTGCGGCGCATCGCCGACCTCTCCTACGGCGAAGCCGGCCGGCGCAACCGCCTCGACGTCTACCGGCGCCGCGAGCCGGTCGAGAACGCGCCGGTGCTCATCCACCTGCACGGCGGCGCCTTCTTCCGCGGCAGCAAGAACATCGAGGCGCGCGCCCTGCTCTACCGCCTCGCGGCCGAGGGCTGGGTCTGCATCAGTGCGAACTACCGGCTGCGGCCGAAGGTCGGCTTCCCCGAGCACCTGATCGACGTGAAGAAGGTGCTGGGCTGGGTGCGTACGCACGGAACGGAGTACGGCGCGGACCCGGACACCGTGTACCTGGCCGGCACCTCGGCCGGCGGCCTGCTGGCCGCGCTGGCCGGGCTCACCCCGAACGAGCCGGTCTACCAGCCCGGGTTCGAGCACGTCGATACCTCGGTGACCGCGGTCATCTGCCTCGCCGGCTACTTCGGTAGGCCGGACGGAGACGAGTACTCCCCGTACCGGCACCTGACGCCGGACGCGCCGCCCTTCTTCATCGCTCACGGCAGCCACGACACGCTGGTGCCGCTGGCGGACGCCCGCCGTTTCGCCGACGCGCTGCACGCGGTGTCCGACCGGCCGGTCGTCTTCGCAAAGCTCCCCGGCGGCCAGCACTCCTTCGACCGCTTCAACTCGGCCCGCTTCAACGCCGTGGTCGACGGTGTGCGCGAGTTCGCCGCCCGGCTCGCCGCGCGGGGCTGAGCTCAGGCTTCCGGCAGCTTCGCGAGGAACGCCTCGAGCCGGTCGGCCAACTCGGCCGGCCGGCTCAGCGCCAGCAGATGCCCGCCGTCGATCGCCTCGGGCTCGATGCCCAGGCGCTCCCGGATCACCCGCTGCTGGAACTCCAGCGGGAAGAGCCGGTCGTCGCGTCCGACGATCGCCTTGATCGGGATCGAGGGCCACGCGATGAACTCGGCCGACTGGTCGAACGGGGTGGTGGCGGGGGTGCGCCCGCCCTTGGCCGCCTCCTCGCGCAGCGCGTCGGGCAGATCGTGGAAGAAGTGCGTCTCCACCGTGAACTCCGGGTCGCGCCCGGCGGCGCGGTCCGCCGCCACCCGGGCCTGCGGCTGGCCGGTCTGCGCCCACCACTCGCCCGGGGTCTCGCCCGGGATCGGGGTCATCGGGTTGAGCAGCACGAGCGCGCGCAAGGGCGTGCGGCTCGCCACGACCGGCGCGGTGAAGGCGCCCATGGACTGCGCGAGCAGCACCGTCTCCGGGTGGCCGGCCGCGTCCGCGAGCACCTGCCGGGCGTAGTCCTCGAGCCCGAGCCGGGGGTCGTCCTCGGCGATGTCCACCGCGATCGCTTCGTGGCCGCGGCCCTCGAGTTGTTCGACGAGCAGGTGGAAGTACCACGCCTCGCCGCCGGCTCCCGGAATGAGTACGAACCGTGCCATCCGCCCGCTCCCGTCGATGATCAGCTCCCTGGCACGGCCACGCTACCGCCCGGTTCGGACATTTCTCCGCAACCGCCGCTCCGTGCTTGACGGCGGTGCGCCGGGTCGGCATAGTCTGATTCTACTAGGAACCTAGTGGAATAGGAGTTGAGGTGATCGAGTTCCATCTCGACACACGCTCCGGCCTCGCCCCGTACCTGCAGATCGTCGGGCAGGTACGCCAGGCGCTGCTGCTGGGGCTGCTGGCGGAGGGCGACAAGCTGCCCACGGTCAAAGAGGTGGTCGCCAAGGTGGCGATCAACCCGAACACGGTGAGCAAGGCGTACCGCGAACTCGAGCATCTGGGCCTGGCCGCGGCCAAGCCCGGCGTCGGCACCTTCATCACCCGATCCCTGGGCCAGGCCTCGCTCGCCGAGCACGGCCCGCTGCAGCAGGAGCTGCGCGCGTGGCTGGGCAGGGCCCGCGCGGCCGGCCTGACCGAACCGGGCATCGAGGCGATGTTCCAGAGCACCTTCCGCGAGAACCCCGAAGAGGAGTCATGACCGCGGTACTTTCGGCCCACGCGGTGGGCAAGAGATACGGCCGGCGCCAGGCGCTGGCCGAGTGCACCCTGGAGATACCCCCCGGGCACGTCGTCGGCCTGGTCGGGCCCAACGGCGCGGGCAAGACCACCCTGCTCAAGCTCGCCTGCGGGATGCTCGCGCCGAGCAGCGGCCGGATCGAGGTGCTCGGCGCCTCGCCCGCGGCCGGTCCCGCGCAGCTGGCCCGGGTGGGCTACGTCGCGCAGGACACGCCCACCTACCGCGCGCTGAGCGTCGGCGACCATCTCAAGCTCGGCGCCAAGCTCAACCCGCGCTGGGACGCGAAGGCCGCCCACGACCGGATCCAGCAGCTCGGCCTCGACCCGAAGCAGAAGGCGGGCAAGCTCTCCGGCGGTCAGCGCGCCCAGCTCGCGCTGACCCTCGCCGTGGCCAAGCGGCCGGAGCTTCTGCTGCTGGACGAGCCGGTCGCCAGCCTCGACCCGCTCGCCCGCCGCGGCTTCCTCGCCCAGCTGATGGAGTCGGTGGCGGAGCACGAGACCAGCGTCATCCTCTCCTCGCACCTGGTCTCCGACCTCGAACGCGTCTGCGACTACCTGGTCCTGCTGGTCGCCTCGAGGGTCCTGCTCGCCGGGGAGACCGACGATCTGATCGCGCGTCACCACCGGATCGTGTGCACGCGGCGCGAACAGGCGGATCTGCCCCCGGGCCTGCGCGTCGTCTCGGCCACGCACACGGAGCGGCAGAGCACGTTCATCGTGCGCGGAGAGACCGAGCCGCCGGTCGGCGACTGGGCCGCCGAGCGCCTCGACCTCGAGGACTTGGTGCTGGCCTACATGGAGCGCGCCGCCCAGCCGGCCCTGAGAAGCGAGCCGACCGATCTGACAGGAGTCGCACGATGATCTGGCTGACCTGGCGTCAGTTCCGCGGCCAGGCGGCGACCGGTCTCGCCGTCCTCGCCGCGATGGTGCTCTACCTGGTGATCAGCGGCCTGGCGATACGCCACGCGGTCTTGATCGGTCACATCGCCTGCGTCTCGCAGGACGACTGCGGCGATTCGGGCTGGTCGTTCTTCTTCGCCCACACCGCGATATTCAACTTCACCCAGGTGCTGTTCCTCGCCGTGGTGGGCCTCGCCGGGATCTTCTGGGGATCCCCGCTGATCGCCCACGAGTTCGAGGCCGGCACGCATCAGCTCGCCTGGAACCAGAGCGTCACGCGCGGCCGCTGGCTCGTCGCCAAGCTCCTGGTCCTCGGTGCCGTCTCGATCGCGGTCGTCGGGCTTCTCGACGTGCTGATGGCGTGGTGGTCCCGGCCGCTCGACCCGATCGCGAAGACCCGGTACTGGGCCCAGGTCTTCCCCACCCACGGTTTCGTGGCGATCGGTTACGGCCTGTTCGCCTTCGCCACCGGCGTCACCGCGGGCCTCGTGCTGCGGCGCACGGTTCCCGCGATCGCGGTCGCGCTCGCACTCTTCGCCGGTATGCAGATCCTGATGCCGACGGTCGTGCGAGCGCACCTGGTGCCGCCGGCGACGCTCACCTATCCGATCGACCAGTCGATGGGGGACTTCACCAGTTGGGACTACGCGACCATGGGTCCGCAGCACTACATGCACTTCGGCGGGCTGCCGACACCGCAGGGTTCGTGGAAGCTGAGCGAGTCTCCGGTCGAGACCGCCGACGGCCGTCCGGTCGAGATGGCCGCCTACGCGAAGTGCTTCGTCGATCCGGCGGAGGGCACCGCGCAGGAGAAGGGCGGCGGCTTGGACCTGGGGCAGATCGGCACCTGCCTGGCCGGCTACCACCTGCACGAGAGCGTCACCTTCCAGCCCGCGGACAACTACTGGCCGATGCAGTGGGCTGAGACGGGGGTCTTCACCGGGCTCGCGCTGCTGATGTCAGGCTTCTGCTTCCTGTGGGTCCGGCGCCGCTGAAGCGCCCGTCGGGGCGGTCCGGCGCGGCTTGAGGGCGGCGAAGCGCTGCTCGGTCTCGCGCAGCAGCCGCTGCCGGTCCGCCGAGTCGCGTTCGGTCACCCGGTCGTAGTTGACCCAGGTCAGATCCTTGACGCCGATCTTGGCGAAGGTGCCCTTGAACAGGATCTTCGTCAGCGGGTCGCGGTACCACCAGCGGTAGGCGGCGTGCGGTGTGGTCATGATGGAGAGCACCGTGACGCCGCCGAGCCGCGGCATCAGGTTGCGGAACGGATTGCCCTTGGCCGCGGGCAGTTCGTCGAAGACGACGCCCTTGGTCAGCACCCGGTCGAGGAAGCCCTTGGTGGCCGCCGGCATCGCCTCCCACCACACCGGGAACGCGAACACGAGGTGGTCGGCCGCGAGCAGCCGCTGCTGGTAGTCGAGGACCTGCGGGTCCACCACCCGGCCCTGGCGCCAGGCGGCGAGGTCCTGCGCGTTCATCGCCGGGGAGAAGTCGTCGGCGGCCAGGTCGATCAGGTCGACCTGGTGCCCGGCCCGAGCGGCCCCGCCCATCGCGGCCGCGGCCACGGCAGCGGTGAAGCTGCGGCGGTGCGGGATGTTCTCGGCCGAGGTCAGCGTGTAGGGGTGGTCGAGGATCAGCAAGATGCGCATGGCGACGCTCCCGTGGTCAGGATCGGGGTGGACGGTTTCTCGTGCAACTGTTTCCTCTGCAACAGTTGCACTCGAAACCGTTGCTTGTCAAACAGGTGGGTATCCTGGCGGCATGGAGAGCACGCCGCTGCCCGACGACCTGGCCACGCTGTGGTTCCTCATCCGCCGTGTCGCGGGACTGATGGACCGGGGCGGGGAGGCGCTGTTCCAGCAGGAACTCGGCATCTCGCTGGCCCAGTTCCTGGTCCTGTCCGTGGTCGACGCCCACCCCGGGCCGCTCAACCAGCAGGGCATCGCCGACCGGCTCGGGCTGACCAAGGGCACGGTCAGCCGGCAGATCGACCAGGCGGTCGCGGCCGGCCTGATGAACGTCGAGACCTCCCCGCGCAACCGGCGGGAGAACACCGTCACCCTCACCCCGGCCGGCACCGACCTGGTCCGGCGCGGCGACACGGCCTTCACCCGTCAGCGTTCGGCGATCGTGTCCGCGGTCGATCCGGACGAGATGAAGGCCGCGATCAAGGTGCTCGGCTCGATGCACGACACGCTCAGCGGCGAATAGGGCCTGTCCGGCCGAGGTCAGCCTGTTGACGACCTGGCTCATCGAGGCGGGGGAGACCCGGTTAGGATCTTTCGCATACCTGAAGAGTCCGTTCGGCCAGAAGGATGCGAAGCCATGCCCGCAAACCCCCTCGGTGTCGCGCTGCGCAACCGGCGTGCCGGCCAGCACACCCTCGTCTGGGCCCGCCCCGAGCTGGCGGCCTCGGAGAACTTCGCCCTGACCAGCCCCGTGTTCGAGCACGGAGGCCCGATCCCGGCGGCTTACCGCGGCCGGCTGTTCGGCGCGAACGTCTCGCCCGCCCTGGCCTGGACGCCGCCGCCGTCCGGCACGGCCGAACTCGTGCTGATCGCGCAGGACCCGGACGTCCCCTTCGGCAAGCCGGCGACCCACGCGCTCACCCTCGGCATCGACCCGGCGCTCGGCGGCCTGCCGGACAACGCGTTCGCCCACCCCAGCGACGTTCCCGGCCTGCGGCACGGCAAGGGTCCGCTGGGGCGCCGCGGCTGGGCCGGCCCCATGCCGATCAAGTCGCACGGGCCGCACGCCTACGTCTTCCAGCTCTTCGCCGTCGATCAGGCCCTTGAGTTGCCCGCCTCGTTCACCCTGGACCAGGTGGTCGCCGCCATCGCCGGGCATGTGCTGGGCCGCGCGCGGCTCGACGGCACCTACGAGATCCGCTGAGCTGCCTGCTTAGCGCAAGGCTCCGGCGCGCTCGGCGGCGTAGTCCGCGAGCGAGCGCGGGTCATGACCGGTGATCTGCCGGACGGCGTCGGTCACCGGCGTGTTGAGTCCATCGCGGATGAGCGTGTGCAGTCCCTGCTGCCAGATGACGAACCGTTCGTTCAGACCGGCCGCGCGCAGTTGATCAGAGTGCTGCTGCGGGTCGAGGGCGACGTAGGCCAGCTCGCGGTCGGCGGCGGAACCGAGCACGGCGAGCGCTTCGGTGTAGGTGAGCGACTGCGGGCCGGTCAGGTCGTAGGTGCGGCCTCCGTGCCCGCCGCGGACGAGGGCTATCGCGGCGACCTCGGCGATGTCGCGGGTGTCGATGAAGCTGAGCGCGGCGTCTCCGTCGGGCAACTCCAGCACGCCCTTGTCCCGCAGTGGCGAGGTGAAGGCACCGTCGCCGAAGTTCTGCTGGAACCAGTTGGGCCGCAGGATGGTCCACTCCTTCCCGGAGTTCCGCACGTCCTGCTCCCAGCCGGCCATGGGGACGACCTCGGGCAGCCGGTCGGCGCCGAGCACCGAGAGCAGCACGACCCGGCGGACCCCGGCCGGCTCGGCCAGCAGCTCGCGCACCAGGACGTCGGCGTCGGGCTGAGCGGTCGGGCCGACGATGTAGAGCCCTTCCGCGTCGCCGAGCGCGTCGGCCCAGGTGCCGCGGTCGGTCCAGTCGAAGCGCACCGGCACGACGCCGTCGGCCGGGGCTCCGGGGGTGCGCCCGCCGGCGCGGACCGTCGCGCCGAGAGAACGCAGCGCGCCGGTCACCTGAGTGCCGGTCTTTCCGCTGGCACCGATCACCAGGACTTCCATGTCATCGCTCCCTGATTCGTAGTCTCGCAGGACTCTTCGTTTCCGACGTCTCCTACGCTACGTCCCTATGGCCGGACGATGAATGTCCTGAGATCCGTGAAACATGTCTGATCGTCCGGCATCCGGCGCTAGCATGAGCGCATGGATGTGCTCGCCGGCGCCCTCGCGGCGATGAGCGTCGGGCCGGCCCGCTCCGCCCGCACCGAGGTGCACGCCCCGTGGGGTCTTCGCTTCCGCGAGGTCGGCGGCTCGACCTTCCACGTCGTGCTGGCCGGCGGCTGCTGGCTGCTGCCCGACGCGGCCGGCGCCCCGCTGCGCCTCGAAACCGGCGACGTGGTGTTCCTGCGGCACGGCAGCGCCCACGGCCTGGCCGACGATCCGGCCACGCCGTTGCGGGATTTCGCACCCGCCGGCTGGCAGCCCGGCACGATGATCGGCAGCGTCGAGATCGCCGGCTCCGGTCCTCGCGCGCTGTTGCTCTGCGGCGCCTACCAGCTCGGCCGAGCCCGTCCGCATCCGCTGCTGCGGGATCTGCCCGAGCTCCTGCACCTGCCGGCGGCGCAGGTGCGCAGCCGCGGACTCCCGGGAGCCGTCGAACTCCTCGGATCAGAACTCGAACAGCAGCGCCCGGGCCGGGACGGCATCGTCCCGGCCCTCGTCGACGCGATGCTGCTGCTGATCCTGCGCACCTGGTTCGAGGTGCGCGCCGGAGACGAGCGCCCGACCGGCTGGGCCGCCGCGATCGACGACCCGGCCGTCTTCGGTGCGCTGGCCGACCTGCACGAGCGGTGTGAGCGGCCCTGGACCGTCGCGGAACTCGCCGACCGGGCCGGAATGTCCCGGTCGGCCTTCGCGCACCGTTTCACCGCCTTGGTCGGCATCCCTCCGCTGGCGTACCTGACCTGGTGGCGGATGACCGCTGCCGGGCGGCTGCTGCAGGAGTCCGACGTCCCGCTGAGCGCGGTCGCCCGGCAGGTCGGCTACACCTCGGAGTTCGCCTTCGCCAAGGCGTTCAGGCGCGAGTACGGACTCGCGCCGGGACGTTTTCGGCGTTCAGCGGGGGAAGGTCAGGGCGCGGGCGTGGCGGCCGGGAAGTCGGCTATGGGGCAGTAGTTCGGCTGCGTCGGATCGTACGCGTGCAGGCCGATGGCAATGCCCTGCTGCGGACTCGTGTTCACCGGCTGCGCGTCGTCGACGAGGACGAGGGCGTGCCAGCCGGTGATCGACGCGGTGTAGAGCGTGCAGTTGTCGATCACCTTGGTGTGCTGGCGGATCGTCGCGATCGCCCGGCTCTGGACCCAGGTGGAGGAGTAGCTCGGGTCCGCCTCGAGCAGGTACAGCTCGTTCGCGTCGCTCGGGCTCACCGCCCAGAAGGACTCGCCGGCGGTCAGGTAGACGTCCGAGATCGACACCACGTCGTCGCTGTCGAGCGCGATGAAGCTGATATCGGGATCGGAGAAACCCGTCGTCCCCTGATGCGTCGGAGTCTTGATCTGGACCTCGGACGTGCCGTAGTCGGCCTGGATCGAGTACTTGCCGGTCTTCGCGTCGGTGACTTCGGGATCGTAGGTCTGCGGCACGCTTTCCGTGCCCGTGTTCGAATCCACGGCCATGAAATCCGTGTATCCGGCCCCGTAGGTGCTGGCGCCGAGATAGGTGCCGGCGGAATTGTAGAGGTAGAGCTCGTAGTTCGAGGTCGTGGTCGGGATTATCGCCGTCACCGACCAGTAGTCCCAGGTCGCGGTGTACTGGTAGTTCTGGGCGGCCGTGCCGGTGCTCACCCCGCCGTTGGCCAGAGCCGTGTTCGCGCTCGCCGTCTGGGCGGTCGCGGCCACCAGCACGAGCGCCGCGCCGACGTATCTCAGCCTTCGACTGACTTTCATGGTACCCCCTTGACTTCAAGATCCTCGATCACCGCGTGTGTCGAGGAGCAGGCGGAGCGTACCACCGGGCGCCGACACCGGACACGGGTGCGGCCGGTCCGGTCCGAGCGGTCGCGGGCACTGATACCCAAGCCATGATCCGCAATTTCTTGCTGCATTGCTTGCAGATATTTCGAAAGTTCCAACGACTCGCGTTCGGGATATCTGAGCACGTACGCCGCCTTCAACATGATCTCGCCGTGGATGGTCGGACGCATCAGCACCGCAGCGGACTCGGGCAGCTTCTACAACAACGTCAACGTAGGCGACCAGTCGTAGTGCAACTCCAACGGCA
Source organism: Actinospica robiniae DSM 44927 (assembly GCF_000504285.1). Classification (NCBI taxonomy): domain Bacteria; kingdom Bacillati; phylum Actinomycetota; class Actinomycetes; order Catenulisporales; family Actinospicaceae; genus Actinospica; species Actinospica robiniae. Next base: position 9,699,997 of record NZ_KI632511.1, read on the forward strand.
TCGACTACCAGCCCTGCGTCCTGCCCGGCGACCTCTCGGCCAACCAGCGCGCCCACGGCGACTTCATGTGGGAGCAGTTCTACAACATGGTGCGCGTGGGAGCTCAGGGCATTTACATCTCGATGTTCGACGAGTTCGGCGAGGGTAACCAAATCGTCAACACCGCGCCCGACCAGTCGACCGTGCCCACCAACTCAGGCCTCTACGCCCTCAACGAAGACGGCACCGCCTGCTCCGCGGACTACTACATGCGTCTCACAGGTGACGGCGGACGCATGCTCAAGGGCCAGATCGCGCTCACCAACGTCCGCCCGACACAGCCTGTCGTCGGCACGACCACTCCGCCGCCCGCGAACGCGAATCTCGCGCTGGGCAAGCCGACCAGCGCCAGCGGTTCCACACAGGGCTACGTCCCGGCGAACACCGTGGACGGGAATCCGAACACGTATTGGGAGTCCGCGGACAACGCGTTCCCGCAGTGGTTGCAGGTGGACCTCGGCTCAGCCGTCTCGATCGGCTCGATCACGTTGCGCTGCCGCCGTCTTCGTCTTGGGCGACGCGTACGCAGACGATCCAGGTTCTCGGTAGCACGGACAACTCGACGTTCACCTCGATCGTCGGGGCGACGGGCTACACCTTCAATCCGTCCACCGGTAACTCGGTGAGCATCACGCTGCCGTCGACCACGACGCGCTATGTGCGGCTGAGCTTCACCGCGAACACCGAGTGGCCGGCCGGGCAGATCTCCGAGTTCCAGGTCTACGCAGGGTGAAAGGCGCGAGCGCGCCATGACAGACTGGTCGGATGGAAGATCAGCTTTCCGGTAATGACCTCGTCACAGACCTGCGCACCGCGCTGCGCGGCTGTGCCCGACGCCTGTCAGGCGCGCCCGCCACGACCATGGGCGAGAGCCTGTCCGCCCTGGTGGCGCGCGCGGGCGAGCTTGTCGGCGGCGACGGGGGAGCGTTGCTGGACGAGCGGCCCGACGTGTACGGCGACGGCGTCGTCGCCATGCTCGAACGCCGCGTCGCCGACCTGCTCGGCAAGCCGGCCGCCGCATACTTCCCCACCGGGACCATGGTCCAGCAGGTCGCCCTGCGCTGCTGGGCGCTGGAGACCGGCAGCGACGTCCTCGCCACGCACCCGCTCTCGCACCTCGAGGTGCACGAGCGGCACGCCTACCGCGACCTCACCGGGCTGCGAGGGGTCTGGCCGACGGCCGAGCCGCGCAACCCGACGGCCGCCGACCTGCGCTCCATCGCCGAACCGTTCGGCACGCTCAGCGTCGAACTGCCGCTGCGCGACGCCGGGTTCCTGCTGCCGGAGTGGGACGAGCTGGCGGCTGTCGCCGACGCCGCCCACAAGCGCGGAGCCCGAGTCCACTTCGACGGCGCCCGGCTGTGGGAGTCCGCGGTCCACTACGCCCGCCCGCTGTCGGAGGTCGCCGATCTGGCCGACTCCGTGTACGTGTCCTTCTACAAGTCGCTGGGCGGCGTCAGCGGCGCGGCCGTGGCCGGGCCGGAGGAATTCGTCGCCGGGCTCAAGGAGTGGCGCCACCGCTACGGCGGCCAGGTCTTCCAGCAGTGGCCGACCGTGCTGAGCGCGCTGATCGGACTGGACCGGGAGCTGCCGCGGCTGCCCGAGTACGTCGCCCACGCCAAGACCGTGGCGGCCGCGCTCGCCGAGGTCGGCGCCGACGTCCGCGGCGTACGCGTCCACCCCGAGCCGCCGCACACCCACCAGTTCCGGCTGTGGGTCCCGTTCGACGCCCGTGCGATGCGCCGCGCCGGTATCGAGCAGATCGCGCAGACCGGCACCGGGCTGTTCGAACGCTGGGCCCCGGGGCAGGCGCCCGGAACCGCGTACACCGAGGTCACCGCCGCCACGGCGGCGCTCGCCTGGAAACCGGCGGAGATCAGCGCCGCGCTCCGCGACCTCCTGGAGCGCGCGGAGCCCGGCGGGTCGGAGGCTTGACCCGCCGGGCCGCGCACGGCTCGGTGCTCAGCCCACCGAGCAGGCCGCGCCGTTGAGCGTGAAGCCGGTCGGAGCCGCCGAGTTGCCGGTCTGGTTGGCGTTGAAGCCCAACGTGACCGTGCCGCCCGCCGGGATCGAGCCGTTGTAGCTCAGGTTGGTCGCCGACACGGCGCCGGACGTGCCGGTGAAGGTCGCGTTCCAGCCCTGGGTGATCACCTGGCCGGAGGCCAGGGTGAACTTCAGCGTCCAGCCGTTGATCGCGGCGCCGTTGTTGGTCACGGTGAGGTTCTCGGTCTCGCCGGTGTTCCAGGCGCTGATCGTGTCGGTCACCTTGCACGCGCCGGACCCGCCGCCGCCGGTGGTCGGGCCGGAGCTCGGCGAGGCCGAGGTCGCGGACGGCGACGGGCTCGCGCTGTGCGACGGGCTCGGGCTCGGGTTGCCGCCGGTGGAGGAGCCGTCGAGGCCGAAGAAGTGGATGGCGTCCTGCTCCATCCCCTGGCCCTCGATCGGCAGCACGTGGCCCTGGCCGGCGATGCTGTAGGCCTCGACCTCGATCGTGCCGGAGCCGTTGTCGTACCGGGTCCGGGTCCAGTTCGCGGCCGGGCTGTCAGTGGTGGTCGGCGTCGAGCTCACCCCGAGCACCGTCGTCCACTGCAGGATCTCCTGACCGAAGTTGTTGTAGTTCAGCGTGGTGTCGGCGGTGCCGTGCCACAGCTGCATCCGCGGCCGCGCGCCGGAGTAGCCCGGGTACGCGTTGTAGACCTGCTGGGCCCACTGCGCCCCGGTCATGGTGCTCTGGCCGTTGGCGCAGGCGGAGTTCCAGCCGTCCACGGTGCCGGTGTAGAAGCAGCCGAAGGGCACGCCCATGAACGCCGAGCCGGCCTGGAAGACGTTCGGGTAGTCGCCCAGCATGACGTTGGTCATCATCGCGCCCGAGGACGCGCCGGTGACGTAGACCCGGCTGGAGTCGCCGTTGTTGTGCTGCTCGACATAGGTGATCATCGACATAAGGCCGGCCGGGTCGCTGTTGCCGGTGTGCGACAGCGCCGCCGAGGACGAGACGTCCCAGCAGTTGCCGCTGCGGTTCGCGGTCGGGTAGATGACGATGAACCCGTACTGGTCCGCCAGCGAGGCGAACGCGGTGCCGGAGTAGAAGCCCGGCCCGGTCCCGGTGCACTGGTGCAGCGCGAGCAGGATGGCCGGGTGCGCCGAGACGTTGTTGGGTACGTACTCGTACATCAGCAGGTTGGTCGGGTTGGTGCCGAAGTTGGTGACCTGCACCAACGAGGCCGCGGCGGCGGTGGGCGCGCTCGCCACGACCGCGGTGATCGTGGCCGCCGCCGTGACGGCGGCGGTGAGCGCTGCTCCCAGCGCCCGCAATCTGTGTTTCATCCTGAGCTCCTGGTCCGAAAGATTTCGAACAGAACACTGATTCATCAGCCCTCGAGACGGTAGAACCACCGACCATCGGAGTCAAACACACAGCTAGCGAGGTTGAAAGCTTCCATGACAGGCGATGAAATTTTCAGTCATCCACGCCGTGATCGTCAGTCGGCCGTATGCTTATACTGAGCGCGATGACTGATATGCCTGGCCCGAAGCCCGGCCGCGCGCGCGGCGATGCCGGGGTGACCACCGCCGCCGCGATCGCGCGGCTGGCCGGGGTCTCCGTGCCCACGGTCTCGCGCGTGCTCAACGGAAAGGCCGGCGTGGCCCTGGCCACCCGCGAGCGGGTCGAGGCGGTGATCCGCGAGCACGGCTACCGCAGGCCGGAGACCGAGGCGCCGGCCGCGATCGTCGAGCTCGTCTTCCACGCCCTGGAGAGCCTGTGGGCGCTGGAGATCATCCGCGGTGTGGAGCGGGTGGCGCGGGCGAACGAGCTGGCCGTGGTGCTCACCGAGATGGAGGGCCGGCTCACCCCGGGCCGGGCCTGGACCGAGCAGGTGCTCGCGCGCCGCCCGGCCGGGGTGATCGCGGTCTTCTCCGAGCTGACCGTGGCCCAGCAGTCCAAGCTGGCCTCCCGCGGCATTCCGCTGGTGGTGCTCGACCCGACCGGAGAACCGCTGCACGAGACCCCGTCCGTGGGCGCGGCGAACTGGAGCGGGGGCCTGAGCGCCACCCGCCACCTGATCGACCTCGGCCACCGCCGGATAGCCATGATCAACGGCCCGGTGGTCTGGCCCTGCTGCCGGGCCCGGCTCGGCGGCTACCGCGCCGCGCTGGAGATGGCCGGGATCCCGGTGGACCCGGAGCTGATCCGCGACTCCACCCTCTACGTCGAGGGCGGCCTGCAGGACGGCGCCGCGCTGCTCGCCCTGCCGGACCCGCCCACCGCCGTCTTCACCGCCAACGACCTGCAGGCCCACGGCGTGTACGAGGCCGCCCGCCGGGCCGGCGTGCGCATCCCGGAGGACCTGAGCGTCGTCGGGTTCGACGACCTCCCCTTCTCCCAGTGGGCCGGCCCGCCGATGACCACCGTCCGCCAGCCGCTGGAGGAGATGGGCGCGGCCGCCGCGGAGATGATGCTGGCCATCGGCCGCGGCGAGCAGCCCCGGTTCACCCGGCTCGAGCTGACCACGGAGCTGATGGTGCGCCAGAGCACCGCGCCGCCGCGGAGCAGCTGACGGGAATCCACGTACTCGTATATGCTCGCGCGATGCGTAGAAGCCTGTTGTCGGCCGGCGCGGTTCTCGGAGTCGTGGTCGTGCTTTCCGGGTGCAGCAAGGAGAAACCCACGGCGCTGCCGGTCAACCTGGTCACCGCGACCGTGGGCGTCGGCTCCGTGACCGATGCCACCGCCTGCTCCGAGTTCGCCACCGCGTACCACAGGTTCCAGGCAGGCACCCTGCCGAACAACGGCACCGAAGACCGCTGGAGCGAACTGTCGGACGCCCTGGACGCGATCTACAGCGGTGAGACGCAGTTGAAGGATCTGAGCATCGACATCTCCCTCGTGCTGACGGACGTGAAGATCCTCGGTCTCGAGGCCGCGCAGTCGTCCGATCCCAAGGACTACGGCTCGTTCGACAGCGACGTCGCGCAGGTGGGCAAGGACTGTGGAAAGACGTTCACACCCATGGGTGAGATCTAGAGGCTCTCCCGCCCGCGCGTAAACCCGGTGGAGATCGGCTCGCGGGCATGGCAGGCTGCTGGTCCGTGTCCTTAGACAGAGTCCCGCCCATGCACGACGACGAAGCCGATATCGACGCGCAGCTGGTGGCGAAGCTCCTGGCCGGCCAGTTCCCGCAGTGGTCCGATCGGGTGCCGCGAGCGGTTCAGGAGTCGGGAACCGACCACGTCACCTTCCGGCTCGGCGACGACCTCGCGGCGCGGCTGCCGCGCACCGCGTACAACGCCGGGCAGTCGGAGCAGGATCTGCAGTGGCTGCCGAAGCTCGCCCCGCACCTGCCGCTGGCCGTGCCCGAGCCGATCGCCATCGGCGAGCCCGGCTGCGGATACCCGTACACCTGGGGCGTGTACCGGTGGCTGGAGGGCGCGTCCGTCTCGGCGGAGATGGCCTCGGACCGGCGGGCGGCCGCGGACCTCGCCGCGTTCATCTGGGCCCTGCGATCCCTGCACGTGGCCGGCGCCCCGCTGCCGCCGGAGACGCTCTACAGCCGGGGCAGGCCGCTGGCGCCGCGCGACGCGGCGACGCGCGAGGCGATCGACCAGCTGCGGGACGAGTTCGACCCGCACCGCGTGACAGAACTCTGGGAAGCCTGCCTCAGCGCGCCGGACTGGGCCGGTGAACCGGCTCTGATCCACTCCGACCTGATGCGCGGCAACATCCTGGCGCACGAGGGCCGGCTCAGCGCCGTCATCGACTTCGGCGGCCTGCGCGTCGGCGATCCAGCGGGCGACCTGCTGCCGGCCTGGTACGTCTTCGAGGGCGAGGCGCGGGCCGTCTTCCGCGCTGAAACAGATCTCGATGACGCTGCTTGGGCCCGCGGACTCGGCTGGGCGCTGTCGATCGAACTGCTCGCGATCCCCTACTACCGTGACCGGGCTCCGGAGCGCACTCGGCGTTCCTGCGCGCTGGTCGAGGCGCTGCTCGCCGAAAACCTGTGAGCGGCGGGCGGGGCGTGGGCCCCGCCCGCCGCCGTCGTGTCAGCGGATCAGGGCTTTACCAGCCCACCGCCACCACCATGTACTGCGGGTTCGTTATCGAGATGTCCGAGGACTGGCCGTTGTCGTCGTCGTACGGGAAGCCGTACTGCACGCCGTTGATGGCGTTCTGGTGCCAGAACTGCGCGTAGTAGTTCGCCGGAGCCGACTGGTAGTACAGGCTCGGCGTGTTCTGCTGCGCCGTGGAGAGCCCGGCCACGTGTCGGTTCAGCGCGGAGCACAGGGTCGGGTTGGCGGCCAGGGTGCCGCCGCAGCCGAAGATCTGCGCCGTGGTGTCCGACGTGTCGCCGTTCGCCGCCGCGTAGCTGGTGAAGTAGTTCGCGTAGGCGCCGCCCGGCTGGAAGGCCGGGTCGTTGCCGGGCGACGGGATGCCGTAGGGCGCCTGGTCCGTGGCCAGTTCCTTGAACTCGGTCGGGACCGAGTTCTCGAACCGGTTGAAGGTGGCCGTGCGGCTCTCCTGGAACGTGGCGTAGTTCTCGCCGATGTCCTGGTTCGAGCCGTCGTGCCCGTGCAGCCGGATCGCCAGCTTCAGGCCGAACCGGTCCACCCGGGTGGTGTCCAGGTTGATCGAGGACGTGCCCACGGTGAACTCGATGAAGTCGTAGTACTGGCTGTTCGGGGAGCCCAGGTAGAAGTACATCCGCCCGGCCGAGTTGGCCGGCATGTCGATGTAAGGCTGCTGGGCGATGGACTCGGTCTGGCCGTTGAAGCTCCAGTACACCTCGCTGTCCGGGTACTGGCCGTTGGTCTGGTTGACCACGGCGACCTCGAGCACCTTCGTGGCGGCCGGGATCGCGGCGGTGTTGCCCCAGAACGCGGCGGGCGGCTCGCCGTTGCCGGTGGGCCCGGTGCCGGTCGAGCTCGGCGACGGGGAGGCGGAGGCGGAGGCGGACGGGCTGGAGGAGGCCGTGCCGCCCTGGACGTAGACGTCGAACTCCCACAGCGAGTAGCCGTACTGCGTGGCCCGCGCCGTGCCGTACATCCGGACGTAGCGGCCGCTGCCGGACACGGTCAGGTTCTGCGTCCCGCCCGTCCCGGTGGTCGTGGAGTAGACGGACGTCCAGGTGGAGTTGTCGTTCGAGACCTGGATCTGGAAGCCGGTCGCGTAGGCGGCCTCCCAGTCGAGGCTCACCCCGCAGATCGACTTCGTGCTGCCGAGGTCGACGTCCAGCCACTGCGGGTCGCTGAACGCGCTGGACCAGCGGGTGCCGGTGTTGCCGTCGGTCGCGGCCGCCGCGGTGAAGGTCGCGTTCTCCAGGGAGGACGAGGTGGTCGGCTGGTTGAGCGCCGCGTCGGCGGTGCCGCAGGACGAGCCCGAGCCGCCGGTGGAGCCGTAGACCTGGAACTCGAAGAGCGAGTAGCCGTACTGGGTGGCCCGCGCGGTGCCGTACATCCGGACGTAGCGGCCGGTGCCGGTCAGGGTCAGGGACTGGTCGCCGCCGGTCCCGGTCGTGGTGGAGTAGATCGTGGTCCAGGTGGAGTTGTTCGTGGAGGTCTGGATCTGGAAGGCCGTCGCGTAGGCCGCCTCCCAGTCCAGGGTCACCGAGCTGATGGTGTCGGTGGCGCCGAGGTCCACCTCCAGCCACTGCGGGTCGCTGAACGCGCTGGACCAGCGCGTCCCGGTGTTCCCGTCGGTGGCGTTGGAGGCGGGGAAGGTGGCGTTCTCCAGGGACGAGGCCGTGGTCGTCTTCCCCTGCGACAGCAGCGCGGGTGCCGCCTGGGCCGGCGAGGCCACCACGAACAGCGTGGCCGAGGACAGCGCCACCGCGACGGCGGTGGCGACCAGGGCCCTGATCCGGGTGGACCGTCTCGGGTCCGGATGTGCTCGATAGCGCGAGGATCGCGTCATTGCTACTCCTGCGGAGAAAAAGGATGCCGGAGACGAAGGTGGGAGAGCGCTCTCCGACTAGGCCTTGTGTAATGCTCCGGTGCGGCGGTGTCAACAGCTCCGCACCCGGTTTCACCGGGGAAAACGGTTCCGGAACCGGCGCCGTGGCGGCGTGCGGGGTCGCTTCGCCGGGCCGTGCGCGCCTGGCGAGCACGTCAGAGTTCATATAGCCTGCGCAGGTTCGCAGGGTTCGATGGGGGCGGACCGTTTCGAGGCGAGGGGAGGCGGCCATGGCGCTCGGAAGGCGAAGCGGCGGCGGGGGCTGGATCCGGATATCAGAGGCCGTCGCATGGGTGGCCGCCGGGGCGCTGCTGCTCGCCGGTTGCTCGAGCGGGAACTCCGGCGGCGGGTCGGGCGGCGGTTTCGGCGGACTGTCGGGCGGGGGAGCGGGCGGGGTGCCGACGACGATCGCGCAGGCGCTGGCTCAGCTGCCCGCCACCTCCTGGGACACCGACTACGCCGAGTTCGGCGACGTCAAGCAGCTGGTCGCGCTCGACGGCGGCGAGAAGGCGAACGGGCCGCTCCTCGCCTACGTCGGCCTCGGCGAGTCCTCCTTCGCCGCGCAGACCTCCTTGTCGGACAGCCCCCTCGGCTTCGACCCGCTGGCGGTGACCGCCGCGGCCGCCGTCGGCAACGAGCCGCATCAGATCACCGTGGACTACAACGACTTCGACGCCTCCGCGGTCGGCTCGAAGCTCTCCAAGGAGGGCTTCAAGCAGCACGGCACGGCCGACGGCGGCGACCTGTGGAGCATCGGCGGCGACGACGAGGCGAATGTCGACAATCCGACCGGCTTGCCGAACCTCAATGTCCTGCTGGTCTCCTCGTCCCGGATCACGCTGGGCGGATCGAGCGCGGACGTGAAGGCGATCGCTGGCCCGGTGAGCACGCCGCTGTCCGGCGGCGCCATGGGCGCGGTGGCCGACTGCCTCGGGCCCGCACTGGCCGCGATGATCGGACCGCGGACGGGCGGCACCGCGAACGCGTCACTGCTCGGCATCGGCCTGCTTGCCCCGAGCGCCGCGGACGCGAGCGAAGAGCTCTGCGTCCAGGTGCCCAGTGCCGCGCAGGCCGCCGCCATGGCGGCGACCTGGAAGACGCAGATCGGCACCGGCCTCTCCGAGCGGATCAAGGCCCCGTGGTCGACCCTGCTGACGGATCCCCAAGCCACGGTTCTGAGCCCGGTCAACGGCGTCACCACGGTCCGGCTGACGGCCAAGCCCGCGTCCGGCGCGCACCTGGGCGCGCTGCTGCAGACCTACTTCTCCGCCTCCAGCGACATGGACGGACTCCTCGGCCAGTCATGACCCGCAGGGCCCGCCGCCTGCCAGCGGCGGGCCCCGCGTCCGCATAACCTATTGCGATTTGATGATCGGCTGGGTGTTGGTGGGGCGTGGGATGACGTGTCGGGTCAGGGTGTGGGCTGCCGCTTCGCGTCGCCCTGTTTCGTCTGTCCACCCGCCCACCCGTTGCGTGGGTGGGGTGGGCTGGGGTTTCAAGATTTCGCCTCCGGCGGGGGCCCTTCTCTCGGAGAGAGTGCCGAGGCTCCGTGGTTGCCGGCGTGGCAGGGCGGCCTGGGGTTCGGGGTGGTCGGGTGCCGGGGGTGTGCTCTCTCCTCGGTCGGTCCCCGGAGGCAATCAGGAACCTGCCGGGAGCTCAAGCGGCGGTGGCCTGAGCTGATGGCCGATTTTGCATGGCGCCGCTTGACCTCCCGGCAGGTCCCTGATGGGGCTTCGCCTGCCCGACCGAGGAGAGAGCCCACCCCTTGAGGTCCGGTGCGAGCTGCGCTCCGGCCGAGTCCCGGCCTGTGGCCCGGTCGCGCTTGATGCACGATCATGCATCGCCGTTCTGGGCTGCGCTTCTCTTCTCTACCCCTTTCAACGTCGGGGAGCGCGCCCGAGTTCCCCGGAAATATCCTGGATTTTCTTTAACCGGCAAAGGCCGGATACGCGGCTTTTGTCGGTGGTGGTGTCTAGCATGGAAATGTACGGGGGATCGGGACTTGCGACGGGAGGGGTGGTGGACGCGGTGGCTGGGCAGGCGGCGGCGGGGGTATGGCCGAAAACGGTGCAGGAATTGTCCTCGGCGTGCGACCGTGCCGCGCGATCTTGCGCGTTGCGTGAGCTCCGGGCCGATCGGACCAGGGTGATGGAGAATCCTTCCGCATCGTGCACGGCCGGCCTGCGGGATTCTGCCGCGAGATCCGGGATCGGGGTCGATCGCGCCGAGGCCGTGCAGGATCCGACATCAAGGGCGACCCGGGCGCCGACCCTTCGGGCGGATCGAGGATCGGGATGGCCGGGTCAAGGTGATGCAGAATCCTTCCGCATCGACCGCGACACGGGACTCGACCGCGCGGATCGAGAGTCGGGATGGCCGGATTACGGCGATGCAGGATTCTTCCGGATCGAGCGCGGCCGGGCCACCGGCCGGGACCCGGGCCCGAGCGCAGCTCGCACCGGACCTCAGGGGGTGGGCTCTCTCCTCGGTCGGGCAGGCGAAGCCCGATCAGGGTTCTGCCGGGAGGTCAAGCGGCGCGATGCAGGATCGAGCATGAGCGGAAGCCTCCGCCGCTTGATCTCCCGGCAGGTTCCTGATTGCCTCCGGGGACCGGCCGAGGAGAGACCACACCCCCGCAACCTCACCATCCCGGACCTCAGCCCGCCCCGCTAACGCCAGCACCCCACAGACCCCGGCACTCTCCGAGGCAAAGGCCCCCGCCGGAGGCGAGATCTTGAAACCGCAGCTCGCCCGCGAACGCAACGGGTGGGTGGGTGGTCAGATGAGACGGGCGACGCGAAGCAGCCGCCCACACCCAGACAACCACCTCGACCCGACCGGCCACCACCTCCCACCAACACTCAGCCGATCATCAAATCGCTCGACGCGCCCGCCCGGTTCACCGCGCTCAGCACCGCGCGCACCGAGGCCGCGAGCACGGAGGTGTCCAGCCCGACACCCCAGCCGACCACGCCGTCGATGCGGCACTGGGCGTAGCACACCGCCGCGCTGTCCAGGCCGGAATCGACCGCGTGCTCGACGTACGCCAGCACGTCCACCTTCGGGCCGAAGTCGGCCAGGGCCCTGATGAACGCGGAGAGCGGACCATTGCCAGTGCCGCGGTATTCGAGCTCTTCCTCCGAATCAGCGTTCGACAGGAAGCAGACGCACTCATGCGCGCCCGGCGCGATCTCGTTGCTGCTCCAGCGGTTCAGCTTCACCGCGCCGGCCGTGCCGGGGGCGATGTAGGTCGCGGTGAACAGCGCGTACAGGTCCTCGGCCGTCGCCTCCGTGCCGCTGGCGTCAGTGGTCTGCTGTACCAGGGCCGAGAACTCCGGCTGCAGCGCCCGCGGCAGGTCCAGGCCGTACTCGGTCTGCAGCAGGTAGGCGACGCCGCCCTTGCCGGACTGGCTGTTGACGCGGATCACCGCCTCGTAGCCGCGGCCCACATCGGCCGGGTCGATCGGCAGGTACGGCACGTTCCACGGGTGCTCGTGCTCCGGCACTCCGGCCTGGGCGGCCTGTGCGGCGTGGTGCGCCATGCCCTTCTTGATCGCGTCCTGATGCGTGCCGGAGAACGCGGTGTAGACCAGGTCGCCGACGTACGGGTGGCGGATGTGCACCGGCAGCCGGTTGCAGTGCTCGACGACGCGGCGGATCTCGTCGATGTCGGAGAAGTCGATCATCGGGTCCACCCCCTGCGCATGCAGGTTCAGGCCCAGGGTGACCAGGTCCACGTTGCCGGTGCGCTCGCCGTTGCCGAACAGGCAGCCCTCCACCCGCTGCGCGCCCGCCAGCACGGCCAGTTCGGCGCAGGCCACGCCGGTGCCCCGATCGTTGTGCGGGTGCACGGACAGGATCACCGAGTCGCGCCGGGCCAGATGCCGGTGCATGTACTCGATCTGGTCGGCGTAGACGTTCGGGCTGGCGATCTCCACCGTGGCCGGCAGGTTGTGCACCACCGGGCGGTCCGGGCTCGCGTCCCACAGCTCGGTCAGAGCGTCGCAGACCTCGAGGACGTAGTCGGGCTCGGTCAGGTTGAAAACCTCGGGCGAGAACTGCAGGCGCACCGGGCCGGCCTGGTGCCGGTCGGCCAGCTGGCCCACCAGTTCGGCGTTGCGCAGGATCAGCTGGTGCAGCCCCGCGCGGTCGTAACCGAGCACCACGTTCCGCCAGGTCGGCGCGGTCGCGGTGTACATGTGCACCATCGCGCGCGGCAGACCCTCGATCGAGGCGAAGGTGCGCTCGATCAGATCCGGCTTGGCCGGGGTGAAGACGACCACCGTGACGTCGTCGGGCAGGGTGCCGGAGGTGGCCAGGTGCCGGACGAAGTCGTAGTCGGTCTGGCTCGCGGACGGGTAGCCGACCTCGATCTCCTTGTAGCCCATGGCGAGCATCAGGTCGAACATGCGCCGCTTGCGCGGGGTGTCCATGGGTTCGGCCAGGGCCTGGTTGCCGTCGCGCAGGTCGACCGGCACCCACAGCGGCGCGGCGGTCAGCCGCCGGGCGGGCCAGGCCCGGTCGGTCAGCGGTACGGAGACCTTGTCGTAGGCGGATCGGTAGCGGTGGCTCGGCATCGCGCCGGGGCGTTGCGGGTTCCAGGCGGGCGCGTCCGGCGGTACCGGACCGGACGGGGCGTGCAGCGTCGGGAACGAGGAGGGGGCAGACATGGGTCGCGGTGTCCTTCGCTTCGGTCTTGGCGGGAAAACACGCAGACCGGCAGCACCGAACCCCGCGGCGGGGTGCCGGTCTTTTCAGACCCCGCCGCGGCGCTCGAGAAGAAGACCGCGGAAGAACATTGCGCCCACCGTAGCAGACCCCCGCGATGCGATCGCGTAGCGTCCGGACTCGGCAGGACGGTAATGTGTGAATATGAAGAGGAAGCGGGCTGCCGCCTGCGCGCGCGTGCTCGCACTGATCGTCCTCGGTGCCCTGGTTTGGGCGGAGTGGTACGGGAAGGGGCCGAGCTTCGGGATCCCGGTGGCGCTCGGCTTCGGGTACTGGGCGGCGCGGGCTGCCGTGCCGCGCTCGCGTCGATGGGCCATTCGCCACCGGGCGCTCGCCGACATCGGCGTGTACGTCTCCGTCGTGACGGTGGTGCTGTGGTTCGGCGCCTGGCGGTCGCCGACCGTGTCCGCCGGCCCGGCGACGGCCGGCGCCGCGGGGGCCGTCACGGGAGTAGCGCTGCTGGACTGGTGGTCTCGCTTCAGGAAGGCGCGCGCCGCCCGCAGAGAGCTGTTGGCCACCTTGGCCTCGGATCTTCGGCTTCTGCAGGTGCGCGCAGCGGCGGCCGCCGCCGAAACCGCCCGGCCGGGCGAACCCGACCGGGCGGAAGCAGCCTGACGCGGAGTTGCCCGCGCGACTCAGTGCTGTGAGTTGTGGCCCTGCGATCCGACCAGGTGGTGCGCGTCGCCGTGGCCCCAGCCGTCGCGGCGGCGGCGCACGGCCTTGAAAGTGTCGAAGACGACCGGCGCCGGGTACGGGTTCGCGGCCGTCGCGGCCGGCGTGTGGTAGTAGGTCATCGTGATCGAGGTCTCGTCGCCCGGGTGCCCGCCCGGATCGACGTCGAACACGGCGATGCCCCACGGGTGCGTGGTGTCCGTGTCGCGCACGGCCGACCAGGTGGCGTCCTCGGTCTCGTCGGCGACGGCCTTGTACGTCGCCGGCTTGGTGTAGATCTGCCCGATCGGCACGTTGCCCGCGTTCGGGTCCGGGTCGCCGTAGGTGTCATCGTGCGAGGAGGTGCCGCCCCCGCCGAGCACGAGCTGCACGAGGCCCTTCGAGGTGTCGATCACGCGGGTGTCGGTGGAGACCACCGTCGGGCGCAGGTAGGTGCCCGAGTCGGTGCCGTGCACAGCGTAGGTGCGCTCGTAGTCGTGGTCGTGGCCGGCCAGCACAAGGTCCACGTTATAGCGGTAGAACAGGCTCATGAACTGCTCGCGGATGCCCAGGTCGCTGCCGGAGCCCTCGGCCGAGGTGGACATGGCCGGCTGGTGCATGTACGCCACGATCCAGTCGACCGAGTCGTTGGAGCGGGCCTGGGCCAGCGTGCGCTCGAGCCACGCGGTCTGCGCGCCGTCGCTGTAGCCGCGCACGTAGATCGCCTGGCCGGTGGTCGCGTCGTAGCCGCCGCCGTTCTGGTAGACGACCTCGTTGTTGTCCAGCGAGATGAACAGCACCGAGCCGACCTGGAACTTGTACCAGTTGTTCGGCCATGGGGTGCCGTTGTCCGGCAGCTCGAAGCGGGTGTTGTACGAGTCGTAGCCGAGGTCGCCGTTGCCGATCTCGGCCTCGTGGTTGCCCAGGGCCGGCATCCAGGGCCGGTTGGCCGCGGAGACCTGCTGGTTGTTCATGTAATCGGACCAGCAGCCCGGCTGGTTGCCCTGGTTGACGTTGGCGTAGGACAGGTCGCCGTTCATCAGGTGCACGACCGGGTCGAAGTGCTCGACCTGGGAGATCGCGGTCAGGCCGTTGGTCGAGGACTTCGACCAGACCGGGTTGCCGGTGGCCAGGTCGCCGAAGCTGGTGAAGCGGAAGGCCGCGCGCCCGGTCGGGGCGGTGCGGAAGGCGCCGCGCACCGGGGCGGCGCCGTCGTGGGTGACCTCGTACACGTAGGCGGTGTCCGGCCGCAGACCGGTGATCCGGGCGTGGTGGGTGATCGTCTCCACGCTGTTGAGACCGTCGGTGTAGGTGCGGGTCTCGGCCTCGATCGTGCGCCCGAAGCCCTCGCGGGCGGTGCCGAGGCGCAGCCGCGGATGGCTGACCGAGCCCGCAGTGGCCCAGGACGCGGTCATCTCGGTCGCCGCGTCCCGGCCGAACTGCAGGTGCAGTTGCTCGGGACCGACGGTACCGGCGACGGCGGGCTGCGACCAGATTGTGGGTGCGGCCGCGACGACCAGTCCGCTGGCCGTGGCTCCGCGCAACAGCGAGCGACGGGAGATGGTTGGCACTACGGCCTCCTTCGACTCTCGCCGGCGCTTCCGGCGAGCAGCCGATGCTTACATTCGCGCACTACCATTGCAGAACGCGGAGGTGGCCGAGAGGAGGACAGGGGGCTGACGTACGGTTAACAAGCTGACACGCGGTCAACGCGAGAGCGCCACACCCAGGGCGTAGCAGGCCTCTGCCGCGATCATCATCGCCGGCAGCAGCCACAGGTCGGGCATCCGCACCCGGGAGCGGTACTGCGGCCAGGAGTCGGCGCCGGCGTCCACCGGGAAGCGCTCCCGCAGGTCCCGGCGGGCCACGTCGATGTCCGCGAGCACCTGGCGGTGCCCGGCGAAGTCCGCCACGGCGGCGCCGGCCGAGAACGGGAAGGCCGAGCTGTGCACCGGCCACCGTCCGCCCGGCACGTTCAGTTCCAGGCCGCGACCGAGCGTGAGCGTCGGTGCGGCCCACCAGGCGAACTCGTGCCGGACCGGGCCGTTCTCCAGCACCAGGCCGTGCGGGTTCAGCCGGATCGAGAGGTGCCGCCCGAAGGTGTGCATGGTGTAGCCGAACAGCCCGCACAACACCGGGATCGCCAGGAAGCCCGCGCCGACCGCCGCCGAGGAACTGGCGATTCCCGTGGCCAGCGCCACGATCGCGAGCAGCGCCACGCCGAGGCGCGAACCGAGCACATAGGCATGATTGCGCACGATGACTTCGTCGCCGCTGTGCGTGAAGGCGCCCCGAATGATGTTAGCCATGAGCCGAACCCGATTCCGCCGCCAAGGCGACGGCGGCCAAGGCGACGGTATCAAGTCGGCTCATTCACGAGCGAATCGGGCTGGTCGCACTGCGAATCGGGCCGATCACGCCCGCGGCGGCCGCAGGCCGGCCGGCAGCTCGAAACTCACCGTCTCGTCGGCCGCCTTCACCTCCTCCACGTCGCCGAAACCGTGCGCGGCGAGCACCGCGAGCACGTCCTCCACCGCGAATTCGGGGGCTGACGCACCGGCCGTCACCCCGACCGTGCGCACCCCGGCCAGCCACTCCGCCCGCACTCCGCCGCCGTCGTCGAGCAGATACGCGGCGCCGGCCCCGGCCGCCAGCGCCACCTCGACCAGGCGCACCGAGTTCGACGAGTTCGCCGAGCCGACCACCAGCACCAGCTCGCACCGCGGCGCGATCGCCTTGACCGCGTTCTGCCGGTTCTGGCTGGCGTAGCAGATGTCCTCGCCGGGCGGATCGGCCAGCTGCGGGAACCGTTCGCGCAGCGCCGCCGCGGTCCGCTGCACGTCGTCCACGGCCAGGGTGGTCTGGGAGAGCCAGACCAGCTTGTCCGACTCTCCCACCTTCACCTCCGCGACGGCCTGCGGCCCGTCGACGATCCGGATCGCGTCCTCGGGCACCTCGCCCCGGGTGCCCACCACCTCCTCGTGCTCCTCGTGTCCGATCAACGCGATGGTGTAGCCGTCGCGGGCGTAGCGCAGGGCCTCGGCGTGCACCTTGGCCACCAGCGGACACGTCGCGTCGTACACGTCCAGGCCGAGCTCCTCGGCCCGGACGCGCACCTCGGGGGAGACGCCGTGGGCGGAGAAGACGGCCACCGACCCGGGCGGGACCTGCTCCACCTCGTCCACGAACACCGCGCCGCGCCGGGTCAGATCCGCCACCACGTGGACGTTGTGCACGATCTGCCGGCGGACGTAGACCGGCGGCCCGAGCCGCTGGAGCAGCGCCTCCACGATCTCCACCGCCCGGTCCACCCCGGCGCAGAAGCCTCGCGGCGCGGCCAGCAGCACCCTGCCCATCGGCGCTCCCTCGTTCTCGTCTCCCGTGCGAACCCGCCGCGGACGCGGCGGTCGTCAGATCTTGTCGGCCGCGATCAGCAGGTACTGGAAGCTGCGCTCCCGGTAGCCCTCGAGGAAGGCGGCCTCGATGCCGGTCGCGATCGAGGACTTCTCCCGCAGCTCCCAGTACGGGATCGTCGCGTCGGTCAGGTCGAAGACGTTCACCGGCACCAGGTTGTTCGCGGCCAGCGCGGCGAAGTACCGGCTGCGCGGGTGCACCCGGCAGGTGTAGTGCGCGTCGATCGTGTTGACCGCGTCGGACTTCTCGCCGAGCGAGTCGTTGTAGCACCCGGTGATGCACACGTACCGGCCGCCGCGCGGCAGCATCCGGGAGAACTCGGCGAAGGCCTCGAACAAGTCCACGTACATCGTCGTCTCGTCGGTCCAGATGCCGCGCTTCGACCCGTCCGCGAAGCCGGAGTGCAGCATGTTGCGGAAGTAGAACGAGACCTGGTCCGACACGCCGCGTTCGGCGGCCTGCTGGGTGGCGAAGTCGACCTGGTAGCGCGAGATCGAGATGCCGTCCACGCGGCAGCCGAAGCGCTGGTTGGCCAGGAAGCTCAGCCCGCCGCGGCCGCTGCCGGAGTCCAGCAGGCTGTCGTCCGGACCGATCGGGCCGAGGTGGTCGAGCAGCAGGTCGGCCTGGGCGTGCTCAAGCCGGTGCAGCTCCCGCAGGGTGCGTTCGTCCCGCGTCTCGGCCGGCCCCTCGAGCACCGACGGGTCGACCGCGCCCACCCCGTAGTGGTGATGGTAGAACCCGTCGATCTCGCCCAGCGCCAGGTTCACCCGGTCCGTGCGCCGGGTGTCCCACCAGTTGGCGACCGCGCGCTGGTAGTCGGTGGTCAGGACCTCGTCGCGGGCGTCGGTCATGGTCATGTGCTGGCTCCTCCAAAGGCGCTGGGGGCTCGTTCGCGGCCGATCGGCCGGGCGGCGGGGCCGCGCGGCCGCCGGGGTCCGGCCCCGGGGGCGGCGCGCCCTGACTCCCATTCAGCGCCGCGGCGCGGCGATCGCCAAGGCGGACCGGGCCGCGGATGTGTCGCGCTTGCCCGTCCCCGCGCCGGCGCCCCGGCCCAGGTCGCGGCCGCGGATCCGGCCCCGGCGCACGGTGCGCGGGCACCGGACGGCGCGGTGAAGCGCGACAGGTCCGGCCGCGCGCCGACCTTGTCGAAAGCGGCCCGCGGCGGCGGAAATGAAGAGGTAGCCCGACGGATCCCTGCAACCTGGCGCCCCGAGCGGAGCGCCGAGCGTGAGAAGAGACGGAGACGAGCATGCCGAGCACCGACGAGACCACGGCACCGAGCGCGGCCGAGCAGCCCGCGCCGGAACGGGCCGCCAGCAGCCTGAGCACCCAGGCCGCGCGGAATCTGGCCACCACCACCAAGACCGTCCCGCAGATGCAGGGGATCAGCTCCCGCTGGCTGCTGCGCAAGCTCCCGTGGGTGAACGTCTCCGGCGGCACCTACCGGGTCAACCGGCGGCTGACCGTCAGCGTCGGGCGGGGCCGGGTCGCGTTCGAGCAGAACGGCGCCGACGACGTGCGCATCATCCCGCAGACCCTGCGCGAGCTGCCCACCCTGCGCGGCTTCCCCGACGACGACCTGCTCACCGCGCTGGCCGCGGCCTTCCGCCCGCGCGAGTTCCGGGCCGGGGACGTGCTGGCCCAAGAGGGCGCGCCGGTCGAGGAGATGTACATCATCGCGCACGGCCGGGTGCAGCTGATCGGCACCGGCCACTACGGCTCGCCCACCGTCGTGGGCATCGTCGCGGACGGCCACACCCTCGGCGACCAGACGCACGCGCGTTCGGACGCGCGCTGGGAGCACACGGTCAAGGCCGCGACCGGCGGCACGGTCATGG
Organism: Actinospica robiniae DSM 44927; assembly: GCF_000504285.1. Classification (NCBI taxonomy): domain Bacteria; kingdom Bacillati; phylum Actinomycetota; class Actinomycetes; order Catenulisporales; family Actinospicaceae; genus Actinospica; species Actinospica robiniae. The sequence continues at coordinate 9,718,615 of NZ_KI632511.1, forward strand.
TCATCGCGCGCGCCGACTTCCAGCGGCTGCTCGAGAACTCGGCCGCGCTGCAGGCGCACTTCGCCGCCTACCTCGACAACGCGCGTAAGCCGCAGGACAACAAGGGCCAGGCCAGCATCGAGATGAGCGCCGGCCACCACGGCGAGGAGCAGCTGCCCGGCGCCTTCGTCGACTACGACCTCAGCCCGCGCGAGTACGACCTCAGCCTCACCCAGACCGTGCTGCGGGTGCACTCGCGCGTCGCAGACCTCTACAACGAGCCGATGAACCAGACCGAGCAGCAGCTGCGGCTGACCGTGGAGGCGATCCGGGAGCGGCAGGAGTGGGAGCTGGTCAACAACCGCGAGTTCGGCCTGCTGCACAACACCGACTACGACCAGCGCATCCCCACCCACTCCGGCCCGCCGACGCCGGACGACCTGGACAACCTGCTGAGCATGCGCCGCTCCACGAAGCTGTTCCTGGCCCACCCCAAGGCGATCGCGGCGTTCTACCGCGAGTGCAACCGCCGCGGCATCTACCCGAGCGCGGTCGAGGTCGACGGCCACAGCGTGCCGGCCTGGCGCGGCGTGCCGATCTACCCGTGCGGGAAGATCCCGATCTCGGACGTGCGCACCAGCTCCATCATCGCGCTGCGCACCGGCGAGGACGAGCAGGGCGTGGTCGGCCTGCACCAGGTCGGGCTGCCGGACGAGTTCCAGCCGGGCCTGAACGTGCGGTTCATGGGCATCGACGAGAAGGCGATCATCTCCTACCTGGTCACCGCGTACTACTCGACCGCGATCCTGGTGCCGGACGCGATCGGCGTGCTCGAGGACGTCGAGGTGTCGGTGCCGAGCCAGTCGGCCGCCGGATAGGGGAAGCGCGATGACCGACTACCAGAGCACTGCGTCGCGCCTGCTGACCGGGCCCACGGGCCTGGGCACGGCGATGCTGCGGATGCGGCCGGCCGCGCCGGCGGCGCCGCCCGAAGCGGCCGCGGAGCCCGCGACGCCACCGCACTCGGAACAGAAGGCTGATACCGAAGGCTCCGGCCTGCACGTCCCGGCGCTCTACTGCCCGGACGCCGAGCGCGACGATCTCGCGCTCGGCGAGCTGGTCAACGAGCGGCTGGTCGAGTGGGCGGCCGAGATCGGCATCTTCGAGGGCCGGCTCGAACGGCTGCGCACGCACAACTTCGGCCGGCTGTTCATGCTCGCGCACCCCCGCTGCGACGACCCGGACCGGCTGCTGATCGCAGCGCGCTGCGGTCTCGCCGAGTGGGCGGTGGACGACCACTGGGTGGACGAGGGCGAGAACACCGACCCCTCCCTGCTCGCGCCCCGGCTGGCGATGGCCCAAGCCGTGGTCGACCCGGTGCGGCTGCCGCCGCGGTACATGGGCCGGTTCGAGGAGGTCGTCGCGCAGGAGCCGGTGCTGCGCGCCTTCCGCTCCTGCCTCGACCACCTCGCCGAGATCGCCTCGGCCACCCAGGTGGCCCGGCTGCGGCACGAGCTCGCCTGCATGTTCGTGGGCTACGGCCAGGAGGCGTGGTGGCGCTCGAGCGGCCGCCGGCCCGCCGTCTGGGAGTACCTGCTGCACCGCTACGAGAACGCGTTCTACCCCTGCATGGTGCTGATCGATCCGGTCGACGGATACGAACTGCCCGTGCACGAGTTCGCCGACGCCCGGGTGCGCCGGGTCTACCTGTACGCCGGCGTCGCGAACGTGCTGCTCAACGACCTCTACTCGATGCACAAGGAGGACCCGACCGACACCAACCTGCCGACGGTGATCGCGGCCGAGGAGAACTGCTCGCTGCAGGACGCGATCTACCGCGCCGCGCAGATCCACGACGAGATGATGCACACCATCGAGGCCGAGTGCGCCGCGCTGGCCGCCCTCGGCTCGCCGCAGCTGCGCCGCTATGTCAAAGGTCTGTGGAACTGGATGGGGGGCAGCAAGCACTGGCACGCCACCAGCCCGCGCTACAACGGCTGAGCGGCGGGGGCCGGGCGGCTGAGCGGGACGACGGGCGCGCGGGCAGATCGCCGGCGCGCCCGCCCCCGCCCCGCGCGGGCCGCCCCGTTAGGGTGAACCGCGCGGCCAGGGCGTAGCGTCCGGAGCCGGGCGCGGGCAACAGCTCCCCGTGGGATCTGCCGTCCCGTACCCGGCGCCCTTTCGGGAGTATCGCGTGCGCACCGCCAATTCCTCGCTGCAGCAGCTGCTCGGCGAGGCGAACTGGACCCAGGACCTGCTGGCCCGGCAGGTCAACGCCCTGGCCCGAGAAGTCGGCCTGACCATCCGGCTGGACCGCCGGACGGTGAGCCACTGGCTGGCCGGCCGCAAACCCCGGGCCCCGCTGCCGGATCTGATCGCCGAGGCGTTCTCGCGCCGGCTCGACCGCCCGCTGACCGCGGTCGGCATCGGCCTGGCCGACCCCGACGACATCGAGCCCTGCGACCGGGTGACGCAGGACCCGATCGAAGCGCTGCGTCAGCTCTCGAAGTTGACCGAGGCCGGCCGCGAATCAGAACTCAGCGGCGCCTACAGCCTGGCCGAGCTGGCCGTCCCCGGCTGGCCGGCCGCGGACCGCGTCCCGGCGCCGGCACAGGCGCGCACGGCGTCGGGCGAGCGCATCGAACCGGCCCACGTCGCCGCCGCCGAGGCCATGGCCGGCCTGTTCGCCGACGCCGACAACGTCTTCGGCGGCGGCCACGCCCGCGTCGCCCTCGGCCGCTACCTGGCCTACGACATCGCCCCGCGGCTCTACGCCCCCGGCCCGAGGCGTATCAGGGAACGCATGCTGTCGGCAGCCACCGAGCTCACCCATCTCTGTGGCCTGATGTGTTTCGACGACGAGCAGCACGCGCTGGCTCAGCGCTACTACCTCCTCGCGCTCAAGCTGGCCGTGCAGAACGAGAATCCGGCCGAGTACGCGGCGATCCTCGGCTCGATGTCGGCCCAGGCACACGTCCTCGGCCACCACGGCCAAGCGCTGCGCCTGGCCCGCGCGTCCGTCGACAGCGTCGAAGGCCGGGCGTTGCCGGACAGCCGCCGCGCCGGACTGCACGGCCAACTCGCCGTGGCCGCAGCCGCCGGCGGCGACCGCCCCGCCGCCTTCGCAGCCCTCGAACGCGCCGACGTCCTGCTCCGCACCGGCCGCGCACCCTCCTGCCCCGCCGCCACCCCCTTCGCCGCCTACCACCCCGCCGCCCACGCCCACCACGCCGCCGCCGTCCACACCCTCCTCGGCGACCTCCCCGTCGGCATCAAGATGCTGTCGGAATCCATCCGCCGCCGCCCCGCCAACGAGCGCCGCACCCGGGCCATCGCCCACGCCGTCCTCGCCGGCATGCACCTCGACCAAGGCCACCTCGACGAATCCCTCGCCGCCTGCCACGCCTTCATCGACGACTACCGCCAACTCCGCTCCGCCCGCGCCCACACCGCCCTGCGCACCCTCCAAGCCCGCCTCCGCCCCCACTCCGCCCACCACAGCACCAGGCAGCTCCTCGCTCGTGCCTGCGACGCGCTCTCTTCGGCCTAGCACTCCGCTTCGCTCCGTGCGAGGCCTGCGCGAGCGCACGGCACGACTGTGCCTTTTTCGGGGCACGGCCCCGATCCCCACGCCGGGGCTCCGCCCCGGACCCCGCGCGTGACTCATACAGGGCCGGGACCGCTCGGCGGCGCGCGAACCGGCGGTGGCGGGTCGACGGCGGCTCTACCGACCTGACGGTCGTCGGAGCAAGGCGCTACGCGGCCCTCGCAAGCTCGGGGACTCAAGCCATTGACGCGTCGCTTGGCGAGGGGTGGAGGTGGTTCGGCTCGTTGCGTACGGATCGATCTGTATGCATCCGTTTTGTCGGTGCCGGAGGATATACTCCGGTTATGATTCACCCCCGCGTGGCCGTGTTGACAGAAATCCTTCTGCCGCCTCCGGTCGACCTCGTGGGGGTCTACCGGGTCCAGGTGCCGCCGCCGCTGCCCGATTCGGGGGGAGATCGCTTCGACTGGGACGAGATCGCGGAACGCACGGGGTGGCGTTACCCCGCCGACTATCGATCTTTCCTCGAAACCTACGGCGCAGGAGGCACAATCGGCACCATTGGCATCGAAGAGACGCCTCCACCCCTCGGGGTCGAGTACCGCGTGGACCGCAGTGACGTCTACCCTCCGGCGAACGGACTTCGCAGATGGGCTGCGGATGACGCGGGAGACGACTTCTTTTGGCGCTGCGCCGACCCGGATCCGGACAATTGGACAGTGGCCGTATGCACCCGCGATCCGCGAGATGGGCAGAACTGGTTCGATTATCCGGTGGGGATGGTCGACTTCCTGATCGGCCTGCTTGCCGGCACGCTCGATGTCCCGCTCGGTGTCAGTCTCCGGCGTAAGGGGCCGGATGCCGCGTACGTATTCGAGAGCTGGCGGGTACTCGATCTCCAAGTTCGTGCCGAGTACCCCGACTACCGAGGCGCCTGGGCGCTCCCGGAACTGCCCGACCGCTGGTATGAAGCGTGACGGGAACTTCCGAGGAGCGGCTCGCTGCGGTGCGGGCTTATGTCTCGGCGGCGATGGGCGTGGGCTCGGAAGTCATCAAGGGGGTGACTCCAATTGAGGGTGGCAATCGGCATTGGGTGTACCGCCTGTCTTTGGGCGAGCGGGATGTCGTGGCCAGGGTCTCGTACGGCGGGGATGCTTCGGAGGTTGCTCATGCTGAGCACGAGGCTGCGGTGCTGGCGGTGGTCGGGGGTGTCGCAGGGCCCGAGCTCTATGACTTCCGGGTTCGCAGTCCTTGGTTCGACACGCCGGCGATGTGCATGCAGTTCGTGCCGGGGCGGCAGGCGGAGCTGGCGACGTGTGGGCTGCCGCGGATCCGGGAGTTGGGCGGGCTCGTGGCTTGGGTTCATGGGCGGCCGGTTTCGGGGCTCGGGGAGGCGAGTTCCGTTGCGGTGTATGCCGATGAGCGGCTTCGGGGGATCTCGGCGAAGCTCGCGTGGGTTCGCGATCCGTTGCCTCGGGCGCTGCAGGAGCGGTTGCGCCGCGCCGCGGGCTCGGTGGGGGAGGCGCGCTTCGATGCCGGTGGCGGGCTTTCGCTGCTGCACGGGGACATCGGTCCGGGGAACGTGCTGTGGGGCGGCGGGCCTTTCCTGATCGACTGGGAGTACGCGCGGCTCGGGGATCCCGCCGACGAGGTGGCGTACGCGTTTGATCAGAACGGGTTGGCGCCTGAGCAGCGGGAGGCTTTCTGGGACGGGTACGGGGAGGCAGCTGGCGGCGGTGTTCGTCGGCTTGTCGAACGTGCGGCGTGGTGGGAGCCGGTCACGTTGCTGGGGTCGACGCTCTGGTGGGTGGAGCGGTGGGTGCGGCGCACCGAGCAGCCGGGCGACCCGGGGGTGCCGCGCGAGGCGGAGTTCTACCTGGGGCATGTCTGCCGGCGCCTGGATCGGCTGGCGCATCTGGTCTAGATTTGCGGGATGTTCGCACGTGGCGCTGAGTGTCCGGTCGGGGCAGGTGATCGGCAGTGGATCGAGGACGCGTTCAGCTGGCTGGCCGGGCGGCCTGAGGTCGCTCCGCCGGCGGACACGGTGTTCCTGCCGACTGCCGAGCACTTTCCGGGGCCGTTCTCGGGCGACCTGGAGCAGGTGCGGGCTCTGGTCGCCGGCACGGCGACGAGGATGGGTTTGGGGGAGCTCACGGATCTGCGCGTGGTGCCGTTCAAGCGCGGACATTCGGGGTGCCCCGGGTACCCGGGCGGGGCTTTCGGCGGCGAGAAGGAGCGGCCTTCCGTCGCGATCGATCCGGAGTTGGTGCGGCGCCCGGTCGAGTTGATCGCGACGATCGTGCACATGCTCGCCCACCTGCGGCTCGCCGACGTTCCGGCGCGGGATGACGCGCGCGAGCGGTGGTTCGCGGTCTACGCGGTGTATGCCGGCTTCGGGGTCTTCGGTGCGAACGCGGCGGTGGAGATTCAGCAGGATCCGGGTGCCAACCCGCGTGCGGCTGTGTCCTTGGGGCTGCGGCAGGCGCGGCCGAGCCACTACTACAGCGGCTACCTGACCGAAGAGGCCCACGGGTACGCGTTGGCCTGCTTCGCGTTCCTGCGCGGCGAGTCGGCTCCGAAGTGGGCCAAGCACCTGGACACCAATCCGCGGGTCTACATGAGGCGGAGTCTGCGCTATCTCGCCTCGCACGCCTCGGAGCAGCTGCGCGCCCTGCTTCCCGTTCCGTCCTAGAAGCGTCATGAAAATCTTCGTGTTCTGATGTGGTGGCCTGGCGTAGCCGGCCCGCCGCTCGCTTGTTCACGCTGGTGTGGGTAGCTGCCAGGCTCCGTCTGTGCGGGTGAGGCCGAGGTTGATGAGGGTGCGCAGGTTCAGGGCGGCGGCGCGGGTGTGGATCCAGGTGTTGTTGGGGATGGTGCCGCGGTAGCGCAGGCGGCGGTTGTTCCCGGCGACGAGCCAGGCGACGGCCCGTTCAACGGGTGGGCGCCAGCGGCGGTAGGCGGCCTGCCAGTCGGGGTCGGTGGTGGCCTGGCGTCGGGCGGCGGTCTGCTGGTCGTGGTGGGGTCGGATGGTCAGCACCCGGCCGGCCTTCGCTTTCGTGCACTGCTCGCGCAGCGGGCAGGTGGGGCACTGGTCGAAGACCGCTTTGCGCTGATGGTGGATTCCACTGGGTGGAGTGAGCGGGATGGTGTGCCCGGCGGGGCAGGTGACCTGTCCGGTGGTGTCGATGGCGAAGTCGTCGAGGCTGAAGCCGCCGGGTACGGCCGTGGTCAGCGGCGCGGGTTTGAGGAACAGGCGGTGTCCGCGCTCGAGCAGGGCGGCGCTGGCGCTCCCGCTGCTGTAGGCGGTGTCGCCGTACAGGTCCAGGCCGGTGGCCTGGTCGTCTTCGTTGATCAGGTCGAGGGCGACGGCGGCCTCGTGGTGCTCGGGCCCGGAGCCCGGGCGGATGGCGAGGGCGGTGTAGATCCCGGTCTCGGGTTCGATGGCGAGGTGGGCTTTGTATCCGTCCTGCTTGTGGGTGCGGGTCTTGTGCACGTGCCGTGATTCGGGATCGACGGTGGAGATCACGCGGTTCTCGGCGGTGCCGCGGGTGATGCGCCAGCGCCCGTCGCGCCCGTCGGAGTCCTCCGCGGGTTCGACGTCCTGGCCGGCGACGAGGGCGAGCAGGCCGAGGGCGTCTGCGGGCTTGGGGCCGTGCTCGCGCTCGGGCAGGGCCACCAGCAGCCGGATCGCGTCGGTCACCAGCGCGTCGACGAGTTCGGCCCGGGCCTGCGGGTCGTTCCAGGCGATCGCGGGTTTCCCGGGATCGGCGTAGTCGTGCGCGGTGCACACGGCCGCGACCACGTCCGCGGCACCGGGCACCTCGCGCGCGACGCGCCGGATCGCGGCGATGATCTGGGTGACGGTGTCCTGGGTGGCCACCGCGTCATCCAGCACGGTGGAATCCAGCGCCCGGCGCACCTTGCCCTTGAGGATCCCGGTCTCGGCCACCACCGCGCGCACGGCGGGGGAGATCCGCTGTGGGTCCGCGGAGCGCGACAGGCGTCGGCGGAAGTAGGCCAGCAGCGACGGGTCGAACCCGGTGTCATACAGCCCGAGCCCGCACGCGGCCTTCCACCGCAGGTCACAGCGCAGCTCCTGGACAGTGTCGAAGTCCGAGTGGCCGTTAAGGGCCTGGAGGGTGACGGCCGCGGCCAGGATCGCCGGAGGCATCGAGGGACGTCCGTTGCGCGAGGGGTACATGTCCGCGAACATCTCCGCCGGAAACAACGCCTCCCGGTGCTCGGCCAGGAACGCGAACACGCTCCCGGCCGGGATCAGCTCCCGGCACGTCGCCCACACATCTGGCCCGACCAGCTCACCCGTCCACTCACCCTGCATGACAGCATTCTGGCCCGGCCGCTACGCGGCCGGGCCAGAATGCATGATTTTCATGACGCTTCTAGGGCGCGTTTGAGAAGTAGCGTCGGATCAGGCCGCGGCGTCTGACGCGTGCGCTCGCAAGGCGCCGGGGCGGGCGCATACTCGCCTCGTCTGTAACCGCTCCGGCAACGCAGCGAGCGTGCGTGGCAGGCGTCGCGGCCCCGACGATACTTCTCAAACGCGCCCTAGAGCTCCGGGGGTCACTCGTTCGGCGGCATCCATCGCCCGTTCAGGCGGCGGGCCGTGGGCCGTGCTGGCAGGCTGGTGATCATGGCGAACTCGCCCTACGGCAGGCCCGACCCGTATCAGCGGCCCCCTGACCCGGACGACGACCGGCGCGGTGGCTTCCGCAAGGTCAACGGGGTACGGCTCTGGGTCGGCGGGATCATGACGGCGATCGTGGCCGCGCTGGCCGCGCTCGTAGCGGTGCTGCTCGTACGCGGCGTGCTCGACATCGCGGTGTTCGCACCGAAGACGAACGGGGCCTTCGGGAACGCGACGACCGCGGGGATCGTCGGTGCCGCGGCGCTGGCCGCGCTGGTGGCCACGGCTCTGCTGCACCTGCTGCTGCTGGCCGCGCCGCAGGCTCGGATCTTCTTCGGCTGGATCGTCGCGCTGGCCACGGCCGCGCTGATGCTCGTGCCGTTCACCACCGACGCGGCCATGGACACGAAGGCGGCCTCGGCCGGAATCTCGCTGGTCATCGGGCTGACGATCGGATTTCTGCTGTCCGCGGTCGGCCGCAGCGCCGTCACCCGCGGCTGAGCCGCGCCGAGGCCCAAAGTTCGTCGCCGACCTCGGCTGAGCGCAGCGCGCCGGCCCGCACCGCGGACTCGACCGCCGTGCCCACGCCGTGCTCCCTGAGCACGGCGAGCGCGGCTTGCGTGGTGCCGCCGGGCGTGGCGACGGCTTCGCGCAGGTGGGCGGGGGAGCGGCGGGTGCCCTGAAGCATCGCGACGGCCCCCTGGGCCGCCTGCACCACCATCAGCCCGGCGGCCTCCTCGGTCACGCCGAGGCGCATCCCGGCGCGGATCATGTGGTCGAAGATCTCGTAGAAGTACGCCGGGCCGCTGCCGGAGAGCGCCGCCGCGACGTCCTGCTGGTCCTCCGGCACCCGGATCACCTCGCCGACCGGCCGCAGCAGCTGCTCCGCGCGCAGCACGTGCTCCTCGTCCGCATCGGGGCCGGACGAGAGCACGCACATGCCCTCGCGCGCAGACACGGCGGTGTTCGGCATCGCGCGCACCACCGGCGTGCGCTCGGGCAGGTAGCGCTCCATCAGTGCGATCGGCACGCCGGCCGCGAGGGAGAGCACCAGGCAGTCAGGGTCGAGTCGTGCGCCGATCGCGGTGAGCAGGTCGGGCACGGCCTCGGCCGGCACCGCGAGCACGACCGTGTCGGCGTCCTCGGCCGCTTCGAGAGCGGAGACCATGCGCACGTCGAGGGTCGCCTCGATCTGCGCGGCCGCGCGGTCGTCGCGCTCGACGCCGCGGATGTCCGCGCTCGGGACGCCCGCCGCCAGCCAGCCGCTGAGCAGCGCGTGCCCGAGTTCACCGACGCCGAACAGCGAGATCCTCATGCTCTTCAGGATCCGGCCACGCGCGCGCGGGCGCACCCGCCGCCACCCGTCCGGGCGAGTCCGCGGACCGGCTCAGGCGTCAGTGTCCTGACAGAGCCGGCGCCGCCATTCCTCCGGCCAGGGTGCGCTCCGGCGCGTGCCGGTGGGCACGTGCACGGTGACGTAGCGGCCGTGCGCGGCGAGGGCGCGGGGTCGGTCCTCGTGCTTCTCGCCCCAGACCTCGAAGCGGAAGGTCAGCGAGGAGGTGCCGACGCGCTCGAGCACGAGCGTGGCGGTGACCTCCTGCCCGAACCACAGCGGCGTGCTGAAGTCGACCTCGTAGCGCACCCGCGGCGCGATGCCGAAGTACCCGTCCAGCCCGCGCTCGCGCATCAGCGCCGCCTCGGCCGACTCCACGAACCGGTTGATGGAGGTGTTGTGGTAGTGCCCGGACGCGTCGGTGTCCATCCACTCGACGCGGCCGCGGTGGACGGACGTGGCCACGGCCGGGCCGTCCACCGCCGGGCGCGAATCAGGCTGCTGCGCGTTCATGCGAGGGCGTCCAGCGCAGGTGCAGCGGCATGTCCGGGTCCTGACTCTCATCGCGCAGCAGGGCGAGCCGCGGCCGGATCGCGTCGGTGCGCGAGGTCGGCGGCTTGCGCCGGCCGGCCCGGAACTGGGTCGGCCACTGCGCGCCCTCGCCCCGGTACTCCTGCTCGGCCGCCGCGTGCAGCGTCCACTGCGGGTCGTACAGGTGCGTGCGGCCGAGGGCGCACAGGTCGGCCCGGCCGGCCAACAGGATCGAGTTCACGTCGTCGTACGAGGCGATCGCGCCGACCGCGATCACCGCGGTGCCGGTCGCGGCCGCGACCTCGTGCCGGATCCGGTCCGCGAACGGGGTCTGGTAGGAGCGGCCGAACGCGGGCCGTTCCTCCTTGGCCACCTGCCCGGAGGAGACGTCGATGGCGTCCGCGCCGTGCGCGATGAAGGCGCGGGCGATCTCCACCGCGTCGTGCTCGGTGTTGCCGTCCGGAACCCAGTCGGCCGCCGAGATCCGCACGATCATCGGCTTCTCGGCCGGCCAGACCGCGCGCACCGCGTCGAACACCTCGAGCGGGAAGCGCAGCCGGTTCTCCAGCGAGCCGCCGTACTCGTCAGTGCGCTGATTGGTCAGCGGGGAGAGGAACGAGGAGAGCAGATATCCGTGCGCGCAGTGCAGTTCCAGCAGGTCGAACCCGGCCTCGGCGCCGCGGCGGGCGGCGGCGACGAACTGCGCGCCGATCTCGTGCAGGTCGGCCCGGGTGGCCTCGCGCGGCGTGGCCGAGCCCGGCCCGTACGGCACCGGGGACGGCGCGACCAGCGGCCAGTTGCCCTCGGGCAGCGGCTCGTCCATGCCCTCCCACATCAGCCGGGTCGAGCCCTTGCGGCCGGAATGCCCGAGCTGCAAGCCGATCCGGCCCGAGCTCTGCGTGTGGACGAACTCGACGACGCGCCGCCAGGCCTCGCGCTGCCCGTCGTTCCACAGGCCGGTGCAGCCCGGCGTGATCCGCGCCTCGGGGGAGACGCACACCATCTCGGTCATCACCAGCCCGGCGCCGCCCATGGCCTTCGAACCCAGATGCACCAGGTGGAAGTCGCCCGGCAGGCCGTCAACGGCCGAATACATGTCCATCGCCGAGACGACGACGCGGTTCTTCAGCTCCAGCGCGCCGATCCGGAACGGCTGGAACATCGCCGGGGCGACCTGCTCGAGCCCCTGCGCCCGGGCGAACGCCGCGTCCACCCGGTCGGCGAAGTCGCGGTCGCGGGTGCGCAGGTTGGCGTAGGTGATCCGGCGCGAGCGAGTCAGCAGATTGAAACAGAACTGGGTCGGCTCCTGTCCGACGTACATGCCGATGTTCTCGAACCACTCCAGCGAGGCCTGCGCGGCCCGCTGGGTGGAGGTCACCACCGGCCGCCGCTCGGTCTCGTACGCCTCGAGCGCCGCCTCGATCCCGTCGTTCTCGTGCAGGCACGCGGCCAGCGCGAGCGCGTCCTCCATGGCCAGCTTGGTGCCCGAGCCGATGGAGAAGTGCGCGGTGTGCGCCGCGTCGCCGAGCAGCACGAGGTTGCCGGCGTGCCAGTGCTCGTTGCGCACGGTGGTGAAGTTCAGCCACTTCGAGTTGTTCGCGTACACCTCGTGGCCGTCGAGTTCCTCGGCGAACAGCTCGCGCAGCCGCGCGACCGCGTACTCGTCCGAGGCGCCCGGCGGCAGCTGCACGTCGGCGGTCGCGTCGAACCCGGCCGCCCGCCACACGTCCTCGTGCATCTCCACGATGAACGTCGAACCCTGATCCGAGTACGGGTAGCCGTGCACCTGCATGACGCCCCACGGCGTCTGCTTGATGAAGAACTGGAAGGCCTCGAACACCCGGTCCGTGCCCAGCCACATGTACTTGTTGCCGCGCCGGTCCAGGCTGGGCCGGAACACGTCCGCGTGCGCGGCGCGTGTCTGGGAATTGACACCGTCGGCACCGACTACGAGGTCGTATTCGGCCCGCAGCTCGGCCAGTTCAGGCGCCTGGGTGCGGAAACGCAGGTCCACGCCGAGGGAACGGCAGCGCTCCTGCAGCAGGTGAAGCAGATCCTTGCGACCCATGGCGGCGAAGCCCTGGCCGCCCACGGTGTGCCGCTCGCCCCGGTAGTGGACGTCGATGTCGGTCCAGCGGGCGAACCGGCGCGACATGGCCTCGGCGAACTCGGTGTCGGCGTTCTCGATGCCGCCGAGGGTCTCGTCGGAGAAGACCACGCCGAAGCCGAAGGTGTCGTCCGGGGCGTTGCGCTCCCATACGGTGATCTGGTGGGCGGGGTCGAGCTGTTTCATCAGCGCGGCGAGATACAGGCCGCCGGGGCCGCCGCCGATGATCGCGATCTTCACGGGTGTTCCTCTCACGGGTTCGAATCGTCAGTGCTCGGCGGCGGACGCGCCGGACTGCTCGTCTTCGACGATCTGGCGCAGCGCGAAGCGTTGCAGCTTCCCGCTCGCGTTGCGCGGCAGGTTCTCGCAGAACCTCAGGTCGCGCGGGTACTTGTAGGGGGCGAGGACCTGCTTGACGTGGTCCTGGATCTCCTTGGCCTTGGCCGCGTCCCCGGTCACGCCCGGGCGCAGCACCACGAAGGCGCACACCACCGAGCCGCGCTCGCGGTCCGGCCGGGGCACGACCGCGCACTCGAGCACGTCCGGGTGCGTCTCCACGGCCGCCTCGACCTCGGGCCCGCCGATGTTGTAGCCGGAGGAGACGATCATGTCGTCGCCGCGGGCGTGGTAGTAGAAGTAGCCGTCCTCGTCCCGGTGGAAGATGTCGCCGGTGACGTTCCAGCCGGCCACCACGTAGCCCTTCTGCCGGGGATCGTCCAGGTAGCGGCAGCCCACCGGCCCGATCACGCCGAGGCGTCCGGGCTCGCCGGGGCCGAGTTCCCGGTCGTCCGCGCCGAGGATGACGGCGCGGTAGCCGGGCAGCGGCTTGCCGGTGGCGCCGGGCCGGATCTCGTCGTCGGCGGCGGAGATGAAGATGTGCAGCAGCTCGGTCGCGCCGATGCCGTCGATCACCGGGAGGCCGAGATCGTCGCGCAGGCGGTGCCATATGTCCTCGGTGATGTGCTCGCCCGCAGACACGGCGCGGCGCAGACCGGCCAGGTCCTCCTCGCGTCCCGCGCGCACGATCGCGCGGTACGCGGTCGGCGCGGTGGCCAGCACCGTCACGCCGTGCTCGGCCACCAGACGAGCCAGCTGCTCGGGCGTCGCCGACTCGGCCAGCAGCACGCAGGCGCCGGCCCGCAGCGGGAAGACCACGAGCATGCCGAGGCCGAAGGTGAAGGCCAGGGGGGCCGAGCAGGCCACCACGTCGTCCGGCGTCAGGCGCAGCGTGTGCCGCCCGAAGGTGTCGTCGATGGCGAGCAGGTCGCGGTGGAAGTGCATGGTGATCTTCGGCACGCCGGTGCTGCCGGAGGTCGGGCCGAGCAGCGCCACGTCGTCGGCGGCCGTCGCGACGGCGGTGAACTCGCCGGACTTGGCCGCCGCCCGCGCGATGAGGTCCTCAGCCCCGTCGCCGCCGAACTCGACCACCTGCAGGCCGGGCAGCACCGAGTCGCGCACGGCGTAGACGTCCTCGGCGAAACGCCGGTCCACCAGCGCGATCGCCGGCTTGGCCCGCTCGGCGATCGGCGCGAGCTCGCGGGTGCGCAGCGCCGCCATCGTGGTGAGCACGACGCCGCCGGCCTTGAGCACGCCGAGCCAGCAGGCGACCGTCCACGGGTTGTTGGGCGATCGCAGCAGCACCCGCCCGCCGGGCACCAGGCCGAGGTCCTCGGTCAGCACCTGGGCGACCTGGTTGGCACGGGTGCGCAAATCGCCGTAGGTCCACACCTCGCCGGCCGGGGTGCGCAGCGCCGGACGGTCGGGACCGAAGGCCTCGGTGGGCACGTCGATCAGCTCGGCGCCGGCGTTGACCCGGTCCGGGTAGCTCAGTTCCGGCGTGCTGAACTCGATCGTCGGCCACTGCGAGAGCGGGGGCAGGTGGTCGCGCGTGAACGGGTCGAGGTGGGCCGACGGCGAGAGGTTCATCGGCGGACCGGGCGGGTCGAGGTGGGGCGGTGCCGAGGATGGCGAGAGCGGCATCGATGGCGACGGTGGCATCGGCGGGGTCGAAGGGGATTGGGACATCTGGATTCGAGTCCTTCCATGCGCCCGGGGTCCGGGCGGTGGTTCAAGCGGAGCGGATCATGCCTTCCTGGGCGACGGTGGCCAGGTGGCGGTGGTCGCGGGTGAAGAAACGGCCGGTGCCCAGACCGCGTCCCGACTCGGCGCTCGCGGCGTCCTGGACGTAGAGCAGCCAGTCGTCGAGCCGCGCGGGCCGGTGGAACCACATCGAGTGGTCGAGGCTCGCGGTGACCAGCCCGGGTTCGGCCCAGGGCAGGCCGAGCACCCGGAGTACGGGTTCGAGGATGGTGTAGTCGCACACGTACGCCAGCGCGGCCAGGTCGCGCTGGGCGTCGTCGAGCCCGGCGACCGGGCGCAACGGGTCGAACGGCTTGATCCAGACGGCCTGGTGCGGCGCGCGTCCGCCGTCGACCTCGAGGTACACCGGTCCCGGCACGTGCCGCATGTCGAAGCCGCGGCCGCCGGACCAGTACGCCTTGGAGGTCTCGGTCATCGTGCCGCCTGACCGGTCGGCGAGGTAGTCCGCAGAGCTGGGCACGTCCTCGGGATCAGGCACGCCCTCGGCGAGTTCGGGCTCGAACATGCCGCCGGGCTCGCCCGCGGCGAAGTTGGCCAGGCACGCGAAGACCGGCTTGCCGTTCTGGTAGCCGCGTACCTGCCGGGTGCTGTAGCCGCGTCCGTCGCGCAGCACCTCCACCTCGTAGCGCACCGCGGCGCCGATGTCGGCCGGGCGCAGGAAGTAGCTGTGCGCGGAATGCAGGACCTTGCCGTCGGTCACCGAGCGCATCGCGGCCGCGGCGGCCTGGGCGACCAGGTCGCCGCCGTACGCCTTGGGCCACGGGCAGGGCTGGGTGACGGCGGTGAAGGCCAGGTCGAAGTGCTCGGGCTCGACCGGCGTCAGCGTGAGCGCGGCGGTGACGAGCTCGGAGGTGGCCGCCGCCTCGGTGGCGGGCCGGGTCACCGGTTCAGCCAGTCACGCAGCTCGTCGTCGGCCACGTCGGGCAGGTTGACCACGATGTTCTCCGGCGTGCGGGTGGTCATCCAGACCAGCGGCTTGTTGCGGTCGAGGTTGCACTCGACGTGCGGCATGAACGGCGGGACGAACACCCAGTCGCCCTCCGCCATGTCGAGGTAGTCCTCGAACTTCTCGCCGAAGTAGATCCGGGCCCGGCCGGAGAGCACGTAGCCGCCGGTCTCGGCCTCGCCGTGGTGGTGGGTGACCGACCGGTAGCCCGGCTCGTTGCTGACCTTGCCGAACCACAGCCGCCGCGCCGGGGTGTGCTGGATGCTCACGCCCGACACGCGCACCGCGCCGCCCGAGTCGGCGGTGTTCCCGCTCTCCGAGCCGGCCCGGGTCACCACCGGCGCGACGATGCCGCTGGGCAGCCGGTACATCGAGTTGTCGCCCTCCAACTGGTACTTGCTGAAGTCAGGCTCCATGGCAGGGGCTCCGTTCCGTTTCAGGCCTTGATGTATCTCGTATTTTTCACTGTCGTCATGTAAAGTCAATACCCAACGCCGCCCCGAGTTCCCATCCCACCCAGACGGAGGCCCGCATGCCGCCCCTCGCCGTGAACCCGCCGTCCCTGCCCGCGCCCCGCGGCTACTCGCACGGCACGCTGGCCGGGACCACGCTCCACCTCGGCGGCCAGACCGCCCTGGACGCCGAGATGCGGATCGTGCCGGGCGGCATCGTGGCGCAGTTCCGGCAGGCCTTCGGCAACGTGCTCACCACCCTGCGCGAGGCCGGCGGCGAGCCGGAGGACCTGGTCAGCGTGACCATCTACCTCACCGACATCCCGGACTACCAGGCCCACGGCAAGGAGATCGGGCAGGTCTGGCGGGAGCTGGCCGGGCCGGTCTACCCGGCCATGGCCGGCATCGGCTGCACCGCGCTGTGGCAGCCCGAAGCCATGATCGAGATCCTCGGCGTGGCCGAGATCCCGCCGCACCGGCTGCGGGTGCCCGCCCAGCCAACCGATCTCGCGTAACCCTGACGCCCGACAATCATCCGAGAGGACAATCCTCAGATGAAGCTCGCCACCCTCCGCGTCCCCGGACCGGCCGGCAGCGCCGCCCCCGCCACCCGCGCCGTCCGCCTGGACGAGCGCGCTGGCGTCCTCGCCGACCTCGACGCGCCCGACCTCGGCGCCTTCCTGGCCCGCCCCGACTGGCGCCGGCGCGCGCAGGCCGCCACCGCCGACGCCGGCGGCCGGACCTACCCCGTCGCCGGCGCGGCGTTCGCGCCGCTCGTGCCGCAGCCCTCGAAGGTGGTGTGCGTCGGCCTGAACTACCGCAACCACATCCTCGAGATGGGCCGCGACCTGCCCGCCTACCCAACCCTGTTCGCGAAGTTCGCCGACAGCCTCACCGGCCCCGGCGACGAGATCGCCCGGCCGGCCGAGAGCGAGCACTTCGACTGGGAGGCCGAGCTCGCCCTCGTCATCGGCAAGCCGGTCCGCCGCGCCGTCGGCGCGGACGCGGAGGCCGCCATCGCCGGGTTCACCGTGCTCAACGACGTCACCTGCCGCGACTGGCAGTACCGCACCCAGCAGTGGCTGCAGGGCAAGGCCTGGGACTCGTGCACCCCGTTCGGGCCCTACCTCGTCACCCCGGACGAGCTGCCCGGCGGCGTGCGCCCGCAGCTCGAGGTCACCCTCGAGCTCGACGGCGAGACCATGCAGCACGACTCCACCGCCGACCTGCTCTTCGACCCGGTCGCGCTGGTCGAGTACGTCTCCACGGTGGTCCGGCTCAACCCCGGCGACGTCATCGCCACCGGCACCCCCGGCGGCGTCGGCCACGCCCGCAAGCCCGCGCGCTACCTGGACGGCGGATCGCTCATGGTCACCCGGATCGAGGGCATCGGCGAGCTGCGCAATCGCATCACCGGTCCGCACGCTGCGCACATGCCGCACCCGGACCCCACCGACTAGGGTTGGCCGCCATGACGAGCGAGGCGGGGGCACCGGCGGAGCGCGAGCGTGAGACGCGCCTGGGCCCGCAGATCCTGAGCGTGTTCGGCCTGTACGCACGCAGCGAGGACAACTGGCTCTCCGTCGCGTCCCTGGTGCGCCTGATGTCCGACCTCGGCCTGGACGAGCGCGCCGTGCGCTCGGCGATCTCGCGGCTCAAGCGCCGCGGCGTGCTGCGCCCCGAGCGCCACGCCAAGTCCGCCGGCTACTCGCTCGAGGGCGGCACGCTCGAAATGCTCGCCGAAGGCGACTCGCGCATCTTCGAGCGCGTCCGCGCCGGCGCCGAGGACGGCTGGCTGCTGGTGGTCTTCTCCGTGCCCGAGTCCGAGCGCGAGAAGCGGCACGAGCTGCGCGCGACCCTGACCCGGCTCGGCTTCGGCACCGCCGCGCCCGGGGTGTGGATCGCCCCGGGCAACCTGGCCGACGAGGCCCGCCGCACCCTGGAACGCAGAGGCCTGGCAGGCTATGTCGACATATTCGCTGGCGACCACATCGCCTTCGGCGAGCTGCGTTCCAAGGTGCGCCAGTGGTGGGACCTTGACGAGCTGACCGGCCTGTACGCCGACTTCCTGCGCCAGTACCGCCCCGTGCTCGACCGCGCGGCGGCCGACGGCACCACGCCGCTCGAAGCCTTCCAGACGTATATCCCGATGCTGACACAGTGGCGCCGCCTGCCCTACCGCGACCCCGGCCTGCCGCTGCGCCTGCTCCCGCCCGGCTGGAGCGGCGAAAGCGCCGGCGTGCTCTTCGACGAGCTGAACAAGACCCTCAGCGGCCCCGCTCGCGAGCACGCCATGGCCGTCATCCACAGCGAAGGCTGAAGCAGGCGCCGAACTCAGACCGGCGCTTGACGGTTCCGTAAAACACGGCTGATGATGAATTCATGCAGGGGGAGCTTTCTCGCCGCGTCCCGTGGGGGGTCGCCGCATTATTCGCCATCATCGTTGGCGTCGCAGGGTTCTGGATCGGCCACCATGTCGGGTCGTCGCGGCAGACGCAGGTCATCAGCGGCACCGTCTCGACCGTCGGCGGGCAGCCGGGACAGCCTCCCACCGAATTCGCCGTCACACTCGACGGAACGGACACGACGGAGGGCTATGGAATCGGGCAGGTGCCGTGGACGAAAGGCGACGATTCCACCATTAACATGGGCAGCACGCCTTCGTGTATCGCGACCGGCGAGCATGTGATCTTCGGCGTTATCGCCGTGACGTTCCAAGGCTCCACGAGCTCGCAAGTGACCTGGGCTGAGTGCCGGTGAGGTGACATGTCACTGTTGATTCGCTGCTGACCGCCGGCTCTCGATTCGCGCGACCGCAGCGTCGTAGAACTCCCAGCCATCGAGTTCGATCACTGCATCGCCGATGCTGATGCCTCGTGCTTCCGCCTCGTCGAGCACGGCCCGGGCCGCGCCCGGCTCGTTGAGGTTGAGGTGGCGCCCGTCCGCCGTGCCGACGACGCCGCCTGGCCCGATCCCGTCCGGCACACTGCGCCCGGCGCCTTGCCGGAAGGTGATCAGGAGCCTGCCATGCGTGCCATGTCGCCGCAGCACGAGGATTTCGCGGCAGTCCTGGTAGCGGCCGGCCGTCGAGTCGGACGGGTTCGCCAGGTGCTCATGCCGAACCGACCAGAGAAACACCTCGTCACCGACGAGCAGGCGCCGCGCTTTCTTCCCGGTCCGGATCACTCGCGCAGCATACGTTCTCCGGCATAATGGGCGCATGTTCTCCTGCCGAAAGGGCCATGCCGCGTAAGCGGCCGAGCGCGCTGCGAGCGCGCGCCAGTGAACCTCGACCCCGGGCTTGGGCTGTCGACCAACCCGTCATCGACCGGCTGTCCACGGAGACGAGCGCCGCGATCCGCGTGATGGAGTCGCAGCACCCGTATATCAGCTACCACCGCTTCGAACCCGGCACGGTCGCCGGGCATCTCGTCGCCTATCGCAGATTCCTGCGAAAACCGGGTCGGCGGGAGCTCGTCGCCGCCTACATGCCCTCGTGCCCCGGCTGCCAGTACGACGACGTCGCCGTGGTCCGAGACGCGCTCGAGGAAGCCACCCGTCTGCTCCGGGGTCGACCGCGCACCGAACTCCACCGCGTCTTGGCCGCGCTGGACGCGGACTTCGCCCGGCGAACCCGCCCGGACCCCGACCCGTCCGCCTGGAGCTGGTACGACGGGACGCCGAAGGCGTGGTGGCATCGGCGGATCTACGCAACGAGCGCCTCGCGACCGATGTGACCAGGCGCACGGGGGCGCGCGCGGACGGAGCAGAAGGCTGCCGCGCGCGGGGTGGGCCGGCGAGAATTCGGTGCCGTATCGGCAATATTTCCGTTATGCGGCTGACGTCATGGAAGACCGGAATGGCGCTGTGCGTCGTGGTTGCCTGCGCCTCCGCCGTCGGCGGCGGCCTCGCCGGAACCTCCGCCCCGCCCGACCCCGCGGCCGCCTCGCCGCTGCCGAACGGCGAGAGCGGCTGCGAGATCGTCGAGCCTCCGCAAGGCCTGCTGAGCCTGCGCGAAGGCATGGTCGTCGGCGCCGTCTCCTTCCGCTGCGCCGCCGGCTACAGCCCCGCGGATGTGCGTATCAGCCTCGAGTTCCACGATCCGTACGGCTTCGGCTGGTCGATCGTCCTCGACCAGGCGACCGCCAAGCTCTCCGGCGGCGTCTACCAGGCCGCCACCGCCTGCCGCCCGGGAATCTGGGCCCTGATCCCCTCCTTCGGGACCCTCCCCGCCGGCGGCGGCGCCGAGTACCTCGTGATGCTCGGCGCGCCGCTGATCGTCACGACAGAGGACTGCGAACTCGTCTAGGTGCCACGGATCGTGCGGTCGTCGACTATGACGACGCGGCGGGTGACAGCGAGCCGACCCCGGCATCGGCGCACTCGTCGTCCTGCTCGAGCGACCCTCCGGCGATGGCGATCGCACCGACGACCACGCCGTCGCGCCGGATCAACCGGGCGGCCCTGCCCGCCACTATGGGTGTTCCGGCCACGTCGACTATCTGCGCGAACACCGCAGGGTAGGCCTGCTGCAGGCGCATCAGGTCAGCGTCGTCGCGACGGAACAGGGCGACGCTGGCCGCCTTCGCCGGGGCGATGCGCGCCGACATGGGAGACGCACCGTCCATGCGATCGAGAACCTGCAGGTGCCCGCCGTCGTCGACGATGGCGATCGTGACCTTCGCGCCGAGCCTGTCGGCGTGTTCGCGGACCCGGTCGCTGACCGCCCGCGCCTCGTCCAGGGTGAGTGACATCGTTCCCCTCCAATATCTTGGGATGACCAACCTTGGTGTCACCAAGCATATCAGTGTTCCTTGGGCGAGCCAAGAGATTGGCTAGACTGCGCGCATGGAGATGGGAGAAGCGCCGACCCGGCTGCGTAACAAACCGAGCTGGCTGCTCAACAAGGCTTCCGCGCGGGCGCACAGGGCCATCGTGGAATCGATGACCGCTCTCGATGGGCACGCCCACCACTTCGCGATCCTCGCCGCGCTCGACGAGTTCGGCCCGGACAGCCAGGTCCGGATCGGCCAACGGTGCGGCATCGACCAGAGCGACATGAACACGATGCTCAATGAGCTGATCGAGCGAGGCCACGTCGCGCGCACCCAAGACCCCAGCGACCGCCGCCGCAACCGCATCACCCTGACCGCCGCCGGGCAACGCCGGCTCGAAGAGCTCGACGCGACGCTTACCGGGGCCCAAGGCGACATCCTGCGCGACTTATCGCCCACCGAGCGCGACACCCTCACCCGGCTGCTCACCCGCATCCTCGAGTAAGCGGGTTCGAGTAGGGGGTCGCCGGCGGTTGTCCGAGGCCGTGATGCGGCAGTCCCAGTAGCTTGTAATTCAGCATCCTGTCTCGATACTATTATTTCAGGTATCGGGGGAGGGGAATGAAAGTGGCAGAGCCCGTGGATCTGAGGGCTGCGATCGCCGGCGCCCGAGCGCACGGTGTGGCCGCATTCGGTGCCGCGCTGGCCCTCGGCGGCGTCGTCCTGGGATGCGTTCCCGTGAGTGTGGGGGTGAGTCTGCAGCAGTACGCCTGCGGGTCGGCATTCTCCTCTGGCGAGCACATCTACGTCGGGTCGCTCGGCTCGATCGACCAGTGTCAGGCCGCACGCGCTGCGCGACAGCTGCCGGTGGGCGTCATCATCTGCCTGGGGGTAGCTCTTCTGATCGCCGGACTGGTTACGCGGAGATCGCTGTCCAGGCAGGCGAGGCGCCTCGGCGTACGGTGATCGATCGCCGTCGGTGTCCGATTAGTTGACCAAGCCCGATCCTCCGTCAGGAGCCGTGCCGACACGAGCCCGCTTGCTGCGCATTGATGATGAGCGTTGGTGGGGCGTGGGATGACGTGTCGGGTCAGGGTGTGGGCGGCCGCTTCGCGTCGCCTGGTTCGTCTGACCACCCGCCCACCCGTTGCGTAGCGGGGCGGCCTGCGGTTTCAAGATCTCGCCTCCGGCGCGGGCCCTTCCCTCGGAGAGAGATGCCGGAGTCTGTGGGGTGGTGTGGTTGGTGGGGCGGGCTGGGGTTCGGGGTGGTGGGGTTGCGGGGGCGTGCTCTCTCCTCGGTCGGTCCCCGGAGGCAATCAGGAACCTGCCGGGAGGTCAAGCGGCGGTGACTTGGGCTGATGCTCGATTCTGCAGGGCGCCGCTTGCTTGAGATTTAACCTCGGCGAGATCGTTTCTGGGGGAGTTTCGGTGTTCTGCTGACGCGCGGCACGGCCACCTGCGATTCTTCGTTTCTGTCGAAGGATACGAAGAAGGTAGGTGGCCGTGGGTCTCATGATGCCATGCCGTGAGGAGCCCGGCCAGTCCCGCGCGGCCGGGGGCGGGGGGTCGTTGAAGGTTCTGCGGGGGTTTCGGGCCGGGGTGCACGGCTGCTTCGCGCGGCGCGCGGATTCTTTGTTCGATCTCGTCGATGCGGTACTCGCGACGGACGGTCGGGTGCGCTCGCTCGCCGAGTTGTCGCTGCAGCGGCCGTTTCGTCGTGGTCACGGGGCCCTGTACGACGCCGTGGCCAGTGGCGAGATCGACGTGCCGGCATTGGCCGGATTGATCACCAGCGTGTGGGAACCCTTGGATGACGGACCGTTGAAATTCGCGATCGATGTCTCTTCGTGGCATCGTCCGCACGCCGAGTGCGCACGCGAGCGCCACCACTGCCATCACTCGTGTGCGTGCGGCAACCGGCGCGGCACCGTGCCGGGATGGCCGTACTCGGTCGCGGTCGGGCTGGAGTGGGGCGCGCACTCGTGGTGCGCACCGCTCGACGCGCGCCGCCTCGCCGTGGCCGAGGACGCGACCGCGGTCACCGTCGCGCAGGTCGAAGCGGTGCTCGAGCGCTGCGCCGCCGCCGGGCTCTCGCACGGGCGCCCTGCCGCACTGTTCGTGTTCGACTCCGGCTACGACCTGACCCGGATCGCCTATCTGACCGCCGGCCGGGGCCTGGAGAGGCAGATTCTCGGACGGGTGCGCCGCGACCGGGTCTACTACGGCGACCCGGTGCCGCGCCCGCGCGGTGCCCCGGGACGCCCGCCCGTGCACGGCCGACGCTTCGCGATCGCCGACCCGGGCACCTGGCACGACCCGGACCTGCGCGTCGAGCGGGACTCGCCGCGCTGCGGGCGCACGATCGTGACCGCCTGGCACGGGCTGCACCAGAAGCTCGAGCGCCAGGGCGCCTGGCGCGAGCACGCGCAGCAACTGCCGCGCCTGCCCGGCACCCTGATCAGGGTCCAGACCCAGCGCCTGCCCGGCGGCCGCGCACCGCAGGACCTGTGGCTCTGGCACCACGCGAGGCCCGGGACCGGGTTCGACCTCGATCAGCTCTGGACGGCCTATCTGCGGAGATTCGATATCGAGCATACATTCAGGTTCTTCAAGCAGTCGCTCGGCTGGACCGCGCCGCAGGTGGGCACCCCGGAGCAGGCCGACCGCTGGACCTGGCTGACCATCACCGCATACACCCAGCTCAGGCTCGCCCGCCGGCTCGGCGCTCACCTGCGCCTGCCCTGGCAGCGCCCGACACCCCCAGACCGGATCCCGACACCCGGCCGGGTCCGCCGGGGTTTCCCCGTACTGGCACGGAAAATCGGCACCCCCGCCGCAAAGCCGAAACCCACCACCGCCGGCCCCGGCCGCCCGACGGGCACGACCCGGCCACCGCGCACACGCCACCCAGCCGGTAAGAAGACCGGCACAAGCCATGAACGAGCGACATCGAAAACACCCGACCATGATCACCAATGGTTAAATCTTAAGGCTTGACCTCCCGGCAGAACCCTGATCGGGCTTCGCCTGCCCGACCGAGGAGAGAGCTCACCCCCTGGGGGAGTGGTGTGCGCTGCGCTAGGGCCGGGTCCCGTCCGGTGGTCGGGTCGTGCTCGATGCGGAAGGATCCTGCATCGTCGTGGCCCTGCCATCCGGATCCTTGATCCGTGCGAGGGCATCGGCGTCTGGTTCGCACTTGCTGCTGAATCCTGCACCGCCTTGGTGTGACCGGCCTCGATCCCTGACTTCGCGGCAGAATCCCGCAGGCCGGCCCCGTTCGATGCGGAAGGATTCAGCATCGCCCTGATCCGATCCACCCCGTGCTCACAACTGCACGGGATCGCGTGGCCCGGTCGCACCCCGAAGGGAAATCGTGCGCCGCCTTGAGTCACACTTCTGACGCCATCTGCCCGGCCACTCCGTCCTTTACCCCTCCGGTCACGAGCCCTGACAACCCTGTACGTTTCCATGTTAAACGCCGCTACCGACAAAAACCGTGTATCCGCCCTTTGCCGGTTAGGGAAAATCAAGGATATTTCCGGGGAACTCGGGCGCGTTCCCCCGCGTTGAAGTAGGAGAGAAGAGGAGAACGGACCAGAACGGCGATGCAGGATTCTTCCGCACCGAGCGCGACCGGGCCACGGGATGGGGACTCGGCCCGAGCGCAGCTCGCACTGCTCCCCACGGGGTGGGCTCCCTCCTCGGTCGGGCAGGCGAAGCCCGATCAGGGTTCTGTCGGGAGGTCAAGCGGCGCGATGCAGAATCGAGCATCAGCCCAAGTCACCGCCGCTTGAGCTCCCGGCAGGTTCCTGATTGCCTCCGGGGACCGGCCGAGGAGAGAGCACGCCCCCGCAACCCGACCACCCCGAACCCCAGCCCGCCCCGCCAACGCCAGCACCCACAAACTCCGGCATCTCTCTCCGAGGGAAGGGCCTGCCAGCGGCGCCTTTCAATCTTGAAACCCCAGCCCGCCCCGCCAACGCAACGGGTGGGCGGGTGTTCACACAAACCGGGCGACGCGAAGCGGCCGCCCCCGCCACGACGACCACCCCGACCCGACAAGCCACCACGCCCCACCTGTACCCAGCCGATCATCAATTCGCTCTAGAGCCCTGTGCTGGTTGGGTTCCCGAGCGTGCGAGGGTCGCGCAGCGCGGCACTCGGGGCCGTGCCCCGAATAGCGGCAGCTTGCCATGCGCTCGTATGTAGGCCCTGGCACCGTAGCGAAGCGTAGGTGCCAGGGCCGAGGTAAAGGCGCGTCAGGCATTGAGGCGAGCGTAGGTTCCTTCCGACCTGAGCAGCGCCTCGTGCGTGCCGACCTGCGCCACCTGGCCGCCGTCCATGACCACGATCCGGTCGGCGTCGCGGATGGTGGAGAGGCGGTGGGCGACGACGAAAGTGGTGCGGCCGCGCATCAGGCGGGCGAGGGCTTCTTGGATCAGCGCCTCGGAGCGGGTGTCGAGGGCCGAGGTGGCCTCGTCGAGGATCAGCACGCGGGGGTCGCGGATGACGGCGCGGGCGATGGCGAGGCGCTGCTTCTGGCCGCCGGAGAGGCGGGCGCCGCGTTCGCCGACGACGGTGTCGAGGCCGGCCGGCAGCTGCTCGACGAACTCGAGGGCGTTCGCGTCCTGGAGCGCTTTGACGATCGCCTCGTCGGTGACGTTCTCGAGGCCGTAGCTGACGTTCTGCCGGATGGTGCCCTCGAACAGGATCGTCTCCTGCGGCACCACCGAGACGAAGCGGCGGAAGGTGCGCAGGTCGAGGGTCTCCATGTCCACGCCGTCGAGCTCGATCCGGCCGCCGGTCGGGCGCAGGAAGCCGATGACGAGGTTGAGCACGGTCGACTTGCCCGCGCCGGAGGCGCCGACCAGCGCGACCGTCTCGCCGGCTTCGACAGACAGGTTGAATCCGTCCACCGACGGCCGGACCGCGTCCGGGTAGGCGAAGCTGACGTCTTTGAACTCGAAGGCGCCCGCCGCGCCGGCGACCACATCCTTGCCCTCGTTGCTCTCCAGGTCCGGCGCCTCGAGCACCTGGCCGACCGAGCGCACCGACTCCAGGCCCTTGCTGATCACCGGCGCCAGGTTCAGCAGCGCGATCACCGAGCCGGTGAGGCTGGAGAAGAAGGCGCTGAGCATCACCACGTCGCCCGGGGTGACGCCGAAGGTGCCGTAGTAGGCGATCAGCGCGGCCGCGGCCAGGCAGCCCACGCCGAGGGTGTTGAGGGTGATCCAGCTGAGCGCGCCGAACTTCCCGTTCGTCAGGTCGAGGGTCAGCCCGGCCTTGCGCACCCGCCGCAGCGTGCCGTCGACCCGCTCGATCGCGCTGCGCTCGAGGCCGTGGCCGCGGGTGATCGGGATCAGCGCGGTCATCTCCAGCACCCGGCTGCTCAGCTGCTCGACCTCGGCCCGGAAGGTCTCGTTCTGGGTGCGCAGCCGGGAGCGCAGCCGCATCACCACGAAGGCGGCGGCCGGGACCACGAGCAGGAACACCGGCAGGAACGCGGGCGTGCGCACCGAGATGATGATCAGTCCGGCGACGAGGCTGGAGA
The DNA here is from genome assembly GCF_000504285.1 of Actinospica robiniae DSM 44927. Taxonomy (NCBI): domain Bacteria; kingdom Bacillati; phylum Actinomycetota; class Actinomycetes; order Catenulisporales; family Actinospicaceae; genus Actinospica; species Actinospica robiniae. The sequence continues at coordinate 9,744,581 of NZ_KI632511.1, forward strand.
GTGCGCCCAGGCCGCCGTCGGTGGCCTGCTGCAGCATCTGCTCGATCGTCTCCACGTCGCGCACGACCTTGGTCTGCAGCACGCCGGAGCTGGTCCGGGTGTGGTAGCCGATCGAGAGCTCCTGCAGCCGCCGGCACAGCGCGAACCGCAGGGTGTTGCTGATCCGCCGGATCGCCGGGCTGTAGCAGCGCACGTACAGCAGGTGGCCGGGGAAGTTGAGCAGCAGCAGGCCGAGCAGCAGCCCGCAGTTGAACCAGAGCCGGAACACCGGCTGGTGGGTGACCACGATGTCGACGACGTTCGCGGTGATCAGCGGCAGCAGCCAGGTCGGGCTGGACTTGACGACGAACAGCGCGGCGCCGATCGTCAGACGCAGCCGGTCCTCCCGGCACAGGAAGGCGAGCGTTCGCAGCGGGTGCTCGCCGCGGTAGTGGTGGTCGATGGACGTGGCGCAGTCGGCCATGAGCGGGCTCCAGAAGCGTTCACACAGGTACACCCCATGCTTTCAAGCCGGGCGAGCGGGACGGGAGGGGTTTCCACACTCCGGACGGCGAGCGGCGCCGCGGAGACGATCAACGGCGCGTCAGCCGGGCCGCGGCGGCGCCCCCGGGTACCGTTGCCTGCCGGGTTCAACCGTTTAACCCCGACCCGGGTCGGTTACCCGCACCTCGCGACGCATGACGCTGTCGTTCCGCGGATTCGACCGATGGAGGAGCTCGATGAACAAGGGGATGGACGCCCCCTCGGGAACGGGCCCGGGCCCGTCCGGCGTGGACGGTCTCGGCCCGGGCATTCGCGCCTGTCTGTTCGACCTCGACGGGGTGCTCACCCGGACTGCGAGCCTGCACGCCACGGCCTGGAAACAGACCTTCGACACTTTTCTCCGGTCTTACGACGCCGAGCACCACCTCGAGTACAAGCCCTTCGACAAGGAGCACGACTACGAGGAGTACGTCGACGGCAAGCCCCGCGAGGACGGCGTGCGCGACTTCCTCGCCTCGCGCGACATCCACCTGCCCGAGGGCACCGAGAACGACCCGTCCGGCATGAATTCCGTGCACGCCGTCGGCGCGGCGAAGCAGGACGCGTTCCTGACCCTCCTCAACGAGCACGGACCGCAGGTGTTCGAGGGCTCGGTCCGCTTCGTGCGGGCGGCGAAGTCGGAGGGGCGGCTGTGCGCCGTGGTCACCTCCAGCGCCAACTGCGCGGCCGTGCTCCAGGCGGCCGGGATCGACGGGCTCTTCGACACCACCGTCGACGGGAACGACGTCACCTCCCAGCACCTGAAGGGCAAGCCGGCGCCGGACTCCTATCTCGCCGCCGCCAAGGCGCTGAACGTCGAGCCCTCGGCCGCGGCCGTCTTCGAGGACGCGCTCGCCGGCGTGGAGTCCGGCCGGGCCGGCGGCTTCGGCGTGGTGGTGGGCGTGGACCGGCTCGGCGACGGGCAGGGCGAGCGGCTGAGCCGGCACGGGGCGACCGTGGTGGTCAAGGACCTCGCCGAACTGCTCACGGCGGAGGCGGCCGGATGATCGTCGGCCATCCGTGCTTCGACATCGAGCCGTGGACGCTCGTCGAGAGCGAGCTCCCGGTGGACCTGCTGCCGCACTCGGAGTCGCTGTTCGCGCTGTCGAACGGCCACATCGGCTGGCGCGGCACGCTGGACGAGGGCGAGCCGCACGGCCTGCCCGGCAGCTACCTCAACGGCGTGCACGAACTCAGGCCCCTGCCGTACGCGGAGGCCGGCTACGGCTATCCGGAGTCCGGGCAGACCGTCATCAACGTCACCAACGGCAAGATCATCCGGCTGCTGGTGGACGACGAGCCCTTCGACGTGCGCTACGGCACCTGCGTCTCGCACCGCCGCGTCCTCGACCTGCGCGCGGGCGTGCTGAAGCGCGAAGTGGTGTGGACCTCCCCGGCCGGGCGCACCGTGCGGGTGCGCTCGACCCGGCTGGTCTCGCTCACCCAGCGGGCCATCGCCGCGGTGCGCTACGAGGTCGAGCCGCTCGACGGCCCGGCCCGGGTGGTGCTCCAGTCCGAACTGGTCGCCAACGAAGAGCTCCCGGTGCACCAGGGCGACCCGCGCGCGGCGGCCACCCCGGTCAACGCGCTCGTGAGCGACCTGCACGTGGCCGCGGACACCCGCGTCACGCTGGTGCACACGGTGCGTCGCAGCGGCCTGCGGGTGGCCGCGGCGATGGACCACCGGTACGAGGTCTTCGACGAGGACGGGCCGGTGCCCGGCGAGCTCGGCGCGCAGATAGAGTCCGAGCCCGACCTCGGCCGCTTCACCACCGGCGGGCTGCTCAACCCGGGCCAGACGCTGCGGCTGACCAAGTTCGTCGCGCACGGCTGGTCCGCCAGCCGGTCCCTGCCCGCGGTGCGCGACCAGGTCGACGCCGGCCTCGCGGCCGCGTCCTTCGGCGGCTGGGACGCGCTCGCCGCCGAGCAGCGTGCCTGCCTCGACGAGTTCTGGCGCGGCGCCGATGTGGAGATCGACGGCGACGCCGAGATCCAGCAGGCCGTGCGGTTCGCGCTGTTCCAGCTCTTCCAGGCGGCGGTGCGGGCGGAGAGCCGGGCGATCCCGGCCAAGGGCCTGACCGGCGACGGCTACGACGGCCACGCCTTCTGGGACACCGAGAGCTTCGTCCTGCAGGTGCTCTCTTACCTCGACGCCCCTTCGGTCGCGCACGCCCTGCGCTGGCGCCACTCCACCCTGCCGGCCGCGCGCGAGCGGGCCGCGCAGCTGGGGTTGGCCGGCTGCGCGTTCCCGTGGCGCACGATCAAGGGCGAGGAGTGTTCCGCGTACTGGCCGGCCGGCACCGCGGCGTTCCACGTCAACGCGGACGTCGCCGACGCGGTCGTGCGCTACGTCCGGGCCAGCGACGACGTCGACTTCGAGCGCGGCGAAGGGCTCGAACTGCTGGTCGACACGGCGCGGCTGTGGGTTTCACTCGGGCACACCGACCAGGCCGGCCGCTTCCGCATCGCCGGGGTGACCGGCCCGGACGAGTACAGCGCCCTGTCCGACGACAACATCTACACGAACCTGATGGCGCAGCAGAACCTGCTCGCGGCCGTCGAGCTGGCGGCCAAGCACCAGCGCGAGGCGGACGAGCTCGGCGTGTCCGCGGAGGAGACCGAGCGCTGGAAGGACGCGGCGCTCGCGATGTACGTGCCCTACGACGATAGCCTGGGCGTGCATCCGCAGTCGGAGTCCTTCACCGACCACGAGCGCTGGGACTTCGGCGCCACGAAGGCCGAGGACTATCCGCTGCTGCTGCGCTTCCCGTACTTCCAGCTCTACCGCACCCAGGTGGTCAAGCAGTCCGACCTGGTACTCGCGCTGCACATGCGCTCGGACGCGTTCAGCCCGGAGGAGAAGCAGCGCGACTTCGACTACTACGAGCCGTTGACCGTGCGCGACTCGTCCCTCTCGGCGTGCAGCCAGGCCGTGATCGCGGCCGAGACCGGCTGCGGTTCGCTCGCCTACGACTACCTGGGCGAGGCCGCGCTGATGGACATCGACGACCTCGAACGCAACACCGCCGACGGCCTGCATCTGGCTTCGCTGGCGGGCGCGTGGATCGCCCTGGTGGCGGGCTTCGGCGGGATGCGCCATACGGCGTCAGGGCTCTCCTTCGCCCCGCGGCTGCCGGAGGGCTGGACCAAGCTCTGCTTCGGCCTCGTCATCGAGGGCCGGCTGCTGCGGGTCGACGTGCGCCCGGACAAGGTCAGCTACCGGCTCACCGGTGACACTGGCCTGAGCCTGACCCACCACGGCAGCACCGTGCACGTGGAGCCCGGCGCGCCGCTGATCCTGCCGGTGTGGCAGCCGCCGGAGCGCGCCGCGCCCAGCCAGCCGCCGGGGCGGGTGCCGGTGCACCGGGTCGCCGACAGCGCGCGGCCGAACGCCTGCGAGGAGGGCGTGACCTGAGCTGTCGCGCCGTGGCAACGGCGGCGGGCGGGGAAAACCTGTGGCGCGCTACGGCGGGCCCGGTCTAGCCTGCCCGCCATGACCCATCAGCGCCCTGAAATATACCAGCATCCACTCGCGTTCCTGGTCGGATTGGAGGGGATCGCACTGCTGCGGGCCTGGGCAGGGGACTTCGACGAGGAGTTCGTGCACGCGCGGCTCGACGAGGTGCGGCGGCTGCTCGAGGATCCGGCGCTGAACGGGCCGGGTGTGCAGGTGCTGCGCGCGGACACGCAGACCGCGTACCGCCAGTGGGCTGATAACTACGAAGCAGAGCTGGGATATCAGAACCCATTCGGCACCGCCATGTTCGGCCGAGCCGAGCGGATGATCCAGGAGATCCTCGACGGACGTTCCGCCGGCGTCGCGCTGGACGCTGCCTGCGGCACCGGTCGCGTCGCCCGCTATCTGCACGAGTCAGGGCACGAGGTCATCGGCGTCGACAGCTCGCCGGAGATGCTCGCGTCGGCTCGCAAGCTGCTGCCGGGAGTGGACTTCCGCGAGGGCTCGCTCGAGCACCTGCCGCTGCCGGACGACTCGGTCGACGTGGTCGTGACCACGCTCGCGCTGTGTCACGTGCCCGACCTCGGACCGGTGATGTCCGAGTTCGCCCGGGTGCTGCGTCCCGGCGGCGATCTGGTGATCTCCGACATCCACGTCGAGCACGTCTTCCGGGGATCGGTGGTCAAGGCGCCCGGCCCGAACGGCGAACCCGGCCTCGCGGCCACCTATCGGCATCAGCCCACTGATTACCTGCGGGCCGCGCTCGCGGCGGGACTGCGCGTCCGCCGCTGCGAGGAGCAGGTGGCGAGGTATGCGGACGGCCCGGCCCCGGAGCCGACCTCCGACCCCGGGCCGTGGACGGGCTGGCCCTGGAGCCTCGGCGCGCTGGTCCCGGTGGCGATGCGGGCCGGCTGGAGCACGCCGGAGACGATCGTGTGGCACTTCCAGTGGGACGGCGAACCCTCCTGACGTTCTAGGCTCCGTCACCCATTCGGCCCACCCGCTTGCGCCAAGCGGGTGGGCCCGAGCTGCGTACCGGCGTTTCCACCGCCGCGTTTCCCCGGACACGCGCGCTGATGGAGGAGCCCTCGCGCGAGTCCGCCTGCCGGCCGCCGCGCACCGTAGTCGAAAGGACCACGCCGTGAACCCCAGTCGCCGAAGCCTGCTCGCCGCCGCCGGCGGGTCGATGTTCCTGCTCGCGGGCTGCTCCTCGTCGAGTCCGAGCTCCACCCCCACCACCACGACGCCCGGCGGAGCCGGCTCCGCCTCCGCCGGTATGGGCACGACGCCGTCGAGCTCCGGGACTCCGGGCGCGACCGCCAGTACGATCACGATCCAGAACTTCGCGTTCTCGCCGGCCGCCCTCACCGTTGCGGCGGGAGCCACCGTCACGGTCAGCAACAAGGACACCACGACGCACACGGTGACCGCCAGCGACTCGGCGAAGTCCTTCAATACCGGAGATATCGCGGCGAACGCGACCACGACGTTCAAGGCGCCGAGCGCGCCCGGCACCTATCCCTACACGTGCACGATCCACCCGTTCATGCACGGCACGCTCACCGTCCAGTAGGGGAGACGTGCGCGGCCGCCGAAGCGTTCTGCCGCGCCTCTCAGCGCGTCGGCGGCCTCAGTGTGGAGACGTAGAAGAGCCCGTCGCACATCGGGCCGAACTTGTAGGCCACCCGGTGCGTCGTGTTCCAGTCCGGGTCGTCCGGCGCCCGGAAGCCGAACCCGGTGGCCTGCTCGCACACCACCGTCGAGGCGGGCCACCAGGCCAGGTCGAAGGCCGCGGCCTGTCCCGGCTGCAGGTCGATCGACACGGTGGTGTCGCCCTCGTCGTCCCCGTCGAAGTCCTGCTGGGACGCGGCGATGTCGCTGACCGTCGTGGACGTCGCGGTGAGCGGGCCGTAGGGGGTGAGCACCGGGGAGCCGTCCAGCGAGCAGGCGACGTCGCCCGTGTCGGTGGCCAGGAACTGCTCCACGTCGAGGCCGGTGACGGTGCGCCGGCTGGCCGGGGTGATGGAGAGCTCTGCGGTGGTGCAGCGCCCCGAGATCGGCAGCGGACCGTGTGGCACCGAAGGGGTGGGCTTCGCCGCCGCGGCGGGTGACGTGCTGTCAGCCACGCGCGGCCGAGCGGCGGCCGTGTCCCGGGTCGAGGTACCGCAGCCCGCTGCGACCAGGACCCCGACGACGGCGATCCCCGCCAGCGCGGCCGACCGGAACCGTTCCATAAAGCGCACGTCCATCCGCCTCGAAGGGGCCGTCCATGCGGCATGCTCCCACGCGGTGCGCGGCGATCGCGGCATATCGGGTCAGCGGCGTGTTCGCCGCCGCCGGGCCCGCCAGCGCGCCCACCAGCGCGGACCGCCCCGGCGCAGCAAGGCGCCGAGCGGGCCGAGCCGGGCGTACTGGCGCCGCCGCTCGCCGGCCGCGGTGTCCAGCTCCTCCATCAGCCGCCGCGAGCGGTGCTCGAGGTCGAGCTCGTCCAGGATCCGGTCGATCTCGGCCAGGATCGCCCCGTGCAGCTGCCAGGCGTGCGGGTGCAGCCGGACCCGGCTCAGCAGCAGCTGGGCCGCCTCGTCCCGGCTGGTCCAGGCCGCCGCCAGCTGCTCGGCCAGGTCCTCCTCGGCCTGCTGCGCGTTGGCGCTGACCTGCGCGGTGACCAGCTCGGCGAAGTTGACCAGGGCCTCTCCGACGTGGGTGAAGGTCTGCTCGAGACCGGTGCCGACGTCCTGCGCGAACAGCGGCTCGTCGCCGTGGCGGCGTTTGGCCAGGTCGGTCAGCGAGCGGGTGAGCACCCGCACCACGACCACGCAGATCTCCAGCGTGTCCAGGCCGGTGCGCAGGGTCAGCCGGGAGAGCAGGCCCTCGCTCACCCGCGGGTTGAACCGCAGGCTGTCCTCGGCACGGCGCAGCGCGTCGTCGACCTCGGCCACGTACTGGTCCAGCCGGCGCGCCTCGTAGAGCCGGGCCTCGATCTGCTCCACCACCGGAGGCGCGTCCAGCTCCCGGCCCATCGCCTGCAGCAGCGCGTTCATCCGCCCGGCCAGGTCCTCGACCGCCTGGGCGGCCGGGTCCACCCAGACCGGCGGGGCGAAGATCAGGTTGAAGCCGAGTCCTACCACGGCTCCGACCAGCGTCTCGACCACCCGGTCCCAGGCCTGCGAGGCCAGCTGGCTCACCCCGAGCACGAGCATCGCGCTGATGGCGACCTCGTTGACGAACTCGTCCACCCGCACGAACTGGCCCACCGCCAGCGCGGCCAGGATGATCAGCCCGAGGCTCCACCAGGACAGCCCCGTGATCGAGCTGAACAGGCTCGCGATCAGCACCCCGATCACGACCGCGTTCACCCGCTTCACGCCGGTGGTCAGCGTCGAGTACAGGGTGACCTGCACCACCAGCAGCGCGGTGAGCGGGGCGGTGAGCGGAGCCGGGTTCGCGCTGGCGTAGAGCGCGATCACGTAGGCGAGCGTGGCGGCGGCCGTCGCGCGCAGGATCTGCGCCACGACCGGGTCGCGCCGAGCGCGCTTCAGCTTGACTTTGGCGTCGGTCACCCCCGGGACGCCCGGCATGCCCGCCATGCCCGTCATGATCGGCTCACCTCGTGGTGATGCTCGCGCGCCGCCGCCTCGTCACCTCCGTTGACCCGAACGATGGGGGTCGGCCGGACCGACGCACCGGCCTCCAGGGCCGAACGGGTGATCGTGATCACCCGTTCGGCCGGTTCCGCGCGCGCCGAGGCTGTGATTGGCTCGAAGCTAGGGAGCCGCAAACGCACGGCTCGACGCGAAGGGAACCGAAGCACCTAGGCAGGGGAGCGAGGCGGCATGACCGAGCTTCGCACGGCTAACGCGAGCGCGCCCGAGGCTCTGGCCGACGGGTCGGGCGGCGCCGACTCACGGCAGTGGGCGGTGAAGAACGTCGGCGGCGGACTGATGATCGCCGCGTCCGCGCTGGTGGTCCTGATCACGGTGCTCTACGACGTGCGCGGCGAGCCCTTCCCCGCGCTCACCCGGCACGTGAACTTCGGCCTCAGCGCCTGTGTGGCGGCGCTCGGCATCTACCTGCTGCGCACCCGGCGCCGGCTGCCCGGCTGGCTGGCCAACAGCATGCCCTCGACCGCCGCGATCCTCATCTGCCTGCCCACCTCGATGGACGAGTCCCCGGACGAGCTCGGCCCGCTGCTGCTGACCTGGCCGGTCACCTTCTCCGCGGCCGTGCTCACGGCCCGGGTGGCCTGGGTCACCGCCGGCATCGCCGCGCTGGTCTTCGCCGCGCTGGCCTCGCTCAACCGGGGCGTGGACGGCGTGGTGCTGTGGATCGAGGCCAGCGCGTCCCTGGTGGTGGTCTGCTGGATGGTGGTGCGCGTGCAGGGCCAGGCGCTGCGCCTGCGCGAAGCGCTCGCCCGGCTGGCCAGGACGGACGCGCTGACGGGCCTGACCAACCGGCGCGGCTTCGACGAGGCGCTGGCCCGCGAGCACGCCCGGCGCGGCCGCGGCGGCCCGCCCTGGGCGGTGCTGCTCGTGGACATCGACCACTTCAAGCTGGTCAACGACTCCTGGGGCCACCAGGCCGGCGACGAGACGCTGCGCCGCCTCGGCGCCCTGCTCTACTCCTCGTTCCGCGCGACGGACCTGGTCGGCCGGATCGGCGGTGAGGAGTTCGCCGTGCTGCTCGCGGACTGCGGCCCGGAGGACGCCGCCGCCCAGGCCCACGGCCTGTGCGAGACCGTGCGCACGCATGCGCGCGACTGGGAGCATCCGATCACCGTCAGCGTCGGCGCCGCGACCGACCCCGGCCCGGTGGGGAACGGCTCGAGCCCGACTGAGCTCATGGCCGAAGCCGACACCGCGCTCTACGCGGCGAAGGCCGCCGGCCGCGACCAGGCCGTGGCGCGCGTCTAGCTAGGCATCCCAAAGCGAGAGCTGGGTGGCCTGCGGTTCCGCCGTCTCCGGCTCGGGCTCTGGTGCGGGCTCGGGCCGGGGGCGCGGCGGCTCTGAGCGGGTGAGGCCGAGCTCCCGGGCGTACGAGCGGACCGCGCCGGTTATGCGCTCGGTGTACCAGGACGGCGCGTAGGCGCCGCGGCGGTAGAGGGCACGGTAGCGGGGGACGAGGTGCGGGTGGTTGGCCTCCAGCCAGGAGAAATACCACTCGCGGGAGCCCGGGCGCAGGTTGAGCACCAGCGGAGTGATGGAGCTGGCACCGGCCTGCACCAGCGCCTCGACGCAGGCGCGCAGCTGCTCGGGTGAATCGGACAGATACGGCAGGATCGGCGCCATCAGCACCGAGCAGCCGAGCCCGGAATCAGCGAGGGTGCGGACCGCGTCGAGGCGGCGGGCCGGGCTGGGCGTGCCCGCTTCGACCGAGCGCCACAGCGGCTGGTCGAGCAGCCCGATCGACATGCTCAGCGAGACGCGCACGTCGCGGGAGGCGCTGAGCAGCAGCGGCAGGTCGCGCAGCATCAGGGTGCCCTTGGTCAGGATCGACATGGGCGTCCCGGACGAGGCTAGGGCGCTGATGATCTCCGGCATCAGCCGGTAGCGCCCCTCGGCCCGCTGGTAGCAGTCCACGTTCGTCCCCATGGCCACCGGCTCGCGCTGCCACGAGGGCCGCGCCAGCTCGCGCCGCAGCACCTCGGGCGCGTTGACCTTGACCACGATCCGGGTGTCGAAGTCCAGCCCGGTGTCGAAGTCGAGGTAGCTGTGCGTCTTCCTGGCGAAGCAGTAGACGCACCGATGGCCGCAGCCGCGATACGGGTTGATGGTCCAGTTGAACATCCAGGAGTCGGCGGTGACGTGGTTGAGCACCGATTTCGCGCGCACCTCGTAGAACGTGCTGCCGCGGAACCCCGGGGTGTCGAACGTGCGCACCACCGCTCCCGCGCCGAACAGCGCCTCCTGCGCCGGTTCGGCCTCGCTACCGTCGATCAGCTGCCCGGACCATCTCACCCCGTCACTATAGAACGCATGTTCGAATCCGCGTCAAGTGTGATCAGGCGCAGGAACTCGGCCGGGTCGTCGATCCAAGGGAAGTGGCCGGCGTGCCGCTGGACGGCCACGCGTGCGTCCGGGAAGAACTTCGCGGCCGCTTCGGCGACGTGGGGGCGCGGGACCGAGTCGTATTCGGCGGCGAGGATGAGCACGGGGGCGGTCAACGTCGCGAGCTTCGCCTTGGTCCGCTCCGGGTCGAGCGCCGCGGGCAGGGCGTACATCGAGCCGCCGGCCCCGTTGTGGAACTGGTCGGCCGAGGCGGTCTCGTAGGCCGCGATCTCGTCGTCCCATCGGCCGTAGGAGAACCTTGCGTAGCACAGCCAGTCTTCCGCGGTGGCGTTCTCTTCGTCCTCGTCGATGCGGTGCTCGGCGGCGAGGGCGTCGGCGTACCACGGCTCGTGCCTGCGCGCCTGCTTCGCCTCGCTGCGGTGCTCGTCCGTCGGGCCGAGGCCGAGCGGGCGCAGGCTCGGGGTGATGAGTGTGAGGCTGCTGATACGGTCCGGGTGCTCGGCGGCGTAGAGCAGGGCCAGCGTGCCGCCGGCCGAGTGGGCGGCCAGATCGACGCGCTCGTATCCGAGGTGCTCGCGCAGCGCCTCGACGTCGGCGACCATGCGGTCGGCGCGGTAGCTGTGGTGGTCGGCCGGGATGGCTGAGCGGCCGGTGCCGCGCAGGTGCAGGATCACCAGGGGACGGCGGTCCGCGAGGCCGCCGAGATCGCCGAGGTAGGCCGGCTCGCGCAGGGGGCCGCCGGGAATGACGATCAGCGGGTCGGGCCCCTCGCCCTTCAAGTCGTAGGCGAGCGGGGTGCCGTCGGGAGCTGTGAAGGTAGGCATGGCAGGATCGTGCCATACGGCTGGGTTCGGCAGCTCAGCCCTCGCCGATCTCGGCGATCAGCGCGCGCTCGTCCTCGTCCGACAGGCTCGTGCGCATGACCCGGCCGCCGAACGCGCCGAGGGTGTCGGTCAGGTTGGTGTCGGCCGGGTCGCTCGTCATCATCACCACGGCGGCGGTGCCGGGCCGGAGCGTCTCGTTGACCTGCTTGCGGAACTCGTCGCCCACGCCGTGCTGGCGCATCGAGCCCCACAGCGCGCCGACGGCTCCGCCCACCGCGGCGCCGAGGAACGGAACGAGGAAGAGCAGGCCGAACACGCTGCCGAACAGCGCGCCGCCGGCCGCGCTCACCCCGGTGACGTTGCCGGGGGTGTCGACGTGGCTGTAGCCCTGCTCGTCCTTGGAGACGACCGCGATCCCGTGCAGCCGCAGCCCGGCCTTGCCGAGCTCCTCGACCCGGGCCGCGGCCTCGTCGGCGGTGGCCTTGTCGTCGTAGGCGATGACGATGAGGTCGGACACGTCAGGCTCCTTGCGCTCGCGGGATCATCTGATCAGCAGATCTCACCTTCGCCCTCCCGGTACACCGCCGAGCCACCCGGCCCGCGCTTCCGGTCCCGCGAAGTTCACTCCTTCGGCCCTGTTCATCCGCATCCTGACAGGCCATCACCCGGACAATGGCTATGAGCCGTCGGCCGCCCCGGCCCCGGCCCACCGCCCGCTCGGAGCGCCGATGACCGTGCAGCAGCAGCGACCTGACCGCCCGTCGGGGCACACCAAGCGCGGCGTGCTGCGCCGGATGGGCGAGTTCTCGGCCCGGCACGCCCTCCCGGTGATCATCGGCTGGCTGGTCGCGCTCGCGGTGCTGCAGGCACTGCACGCCTCCTTCGGCGGCACCTACTCCGACGACTTCTCGCTGCCGGGCACCCAGTCCTACCAGGGCGCCCAGGTGCTCCAGCAGAACGCCCCCGGGTACGGCGGCACCGGCGCGACGATCGTGCTCAGCGACTCCAGCGCCCCGCTGAGCTCGGTGCAGAGCCAGGTCAACCAGACCATCGCGTCGCTCCAGAAGCTGCCGCACGTGCTGTCCGTGCAGAGCCCGCTGCCCTCCTCCACGGTGCCGCAGAACCCGGCCGCGCTCTCCGCCAACGGGCAGATCGGCTACATCAACATCAGTTTCGCCCAGAATCCGAGCTCTTACGGCACCTCGTACCTCAACGGCGTGGACAACGCGGTGGCCCCGCTGCGGGCGGCCGGAGTCGAGGTCGAATACGGCGGTCCGCTCGGCGAACTCGCCCGGCCCGCCAGCTCGGACCGCACCAGCGAGGCGATCGGCTTCGGCGTCGCGATCATCGTGCTGCTGGTCGGCTTCGGCAGCGTCATCGCCTCGATCGTGCCGCTGCTGACCGCGCTGATCAGCGTGATCGTCGGACTGGCCATCCTGGGGCTGGTCGCCGCCGCGCTGACCTTCGCCAGCGTCTCGCCGACCCTGGCCACCATGATCGGGCTCGGCGTCGGCATCGACTACGCGCTGTTCCTGCTCACCCGGCACCGCCAGCAGCTGATGGACGGGGCCGATCCGGTCACCGGCGCCGGCCGGGCCGTATCCACCAGCGGACACGCCGTGCTGGTCTCCGGCACCACCGTCGTGGTCGCCCTCGCCGGGCTCTACGTCTCGCAGATCCAGTTCATCGGCCGGCTCGGCATCGCCGCCGCGATCACCGTGATCACCGCGGTGGCCGGCGCGCTCATCCTGGTTCCGGCGCTGCTCGGGCTGATCGGCCGCAAGATCGACGCGCTGCACCTGCGCCGGCCGATCGCCGAACGGGAGCCGGACACCGAGGGCGGCAAGCAGGGCTTCTGGGAGCGCTACGCCCGGCGGGTGGAGCGGCGGCCGTGGTGGTTCCTCGCCACCGGCGTCATCGTGCTGGCCATCCTCGCGATCCCGCTTGTGTTCATCCAGCTCGGCCACATCGACGACGGCGCCGACCCGACCAGCTTCACCGACCGGCGCGCCTTCGACCTGATCTCCACCGGCTTCGGCCCCGGCGCCAACGGGCCGTTGACCGTCACCGTCGACCAGGCCTCGGTGCCCTCCGGGAACCGCGCCGCGCTCGCCTCGAACGTCAACAATGCCCTGATGCACGTGCCCGGCGCGGCCAGCGCCACCCCGGTGCAGCCGGTCGGCAACGGCAATGTGCTGGTGTCCACCGTGATCCCGACGACCATCCCGCAGGCCAAGGGGACCACGGACCTGTTCAACAACCTGAAGGACACGGTGCTGCCGAACGCCGTCGCGGGCACCGGCGCGCAGACGTACGTGACCGGCACGACCGCGGCGCAGATGGACTTCACCGAGCTCATCGCCAGCCGCCTGCCGCTGATCATCGCGGTCGTGGTCGCGCTCGCGTTCCTGATCATCCTGTGCGTCTTCCGCGGCCTGCTCGTCGCGTTGAAGGCGGCCGTGCTGAACCTGCTCTCGATCGCGGCGTCCTACGGCGTGGTGGTGGCCGTCTTCCAGTGGGGCTGGGGCGGTCCGGCCCTAGGCGTTTCCGGCGACGTGCCGATCGAGAGCTACGTGCCGATGATGATGTTCGCGATCGTCTTCGGGCTGAGCATGGACTACGAGGTCTTCCTGCTCTCACGTGTACACGAGTACTGGCTGCGTACGGGTGCGGCCAAGGACAGCGTCGCGCACGGGATCGAGGTCACCGCGCGGGTGATCTCCTGCGCGGCCATGATCATGGTGAGCGTGTTCGCGGCGTTCCTGCTCAGCGACAACATCGTGGTCAAGATGCTCGGGCTCGGACTCGCCGTCAGCGTCCTGATCGACGCCACGGTCGTGCGGCTGCTGCTGGTGCCCGCGGTGATGACGGTGCTCGGCCGGCGCGCCTGGTGGGTCCCGCGCTGGCTGGACCGGATCCTGCCGCACATCAACCCGGAGGGCGACGCGCAGGAGGCCTGACGGGTCGTTCGGGGCGGTGGTGCTCCACATCCGCGGCATCGTGCTGCATGATGCTTGTGTGGCATCACTCGGCGTGTCGCCTCACACATGGTGCCGCATCATGCCGAAGGAGCCTGTGTGACCAAGCGGACCACGACCCCCGTGCTGACCGGCCTCGGCGAGCCGGAATGCCTGCGCTGGCACCAGGGCGCGCTCTGGTTCAGCGACATGGCGCGCGGCACGGTGCACCGTTGGACGCTCGAGGAGGGAGCGCGGGTCGAGGCCGAGATCCCCGGGCGGGCGGCCGGGCTCGGCTGGCTGCCGGACGGCCGGCTGCTGGCCGTCTCCATGGACGAGCACCGGGTCTACCGGCGCGAGCCCGACGGGACGCTGGCCGTGCACGCCGAGCTGGGCGACGTGGCCCGCGGCCCGGCCAACGACATGCTGGTCGACCACCTCGGCCGCGCCTACGTGGGCAACTTCGGGTTCGACTACCATGCGTTCGTCCGCGAGCGCCCGAGCGCGGCGCTCTACACCCCGCCCGGCCCGCCGCGCACCCCGATCGTCTGCATCGCCCCGGACGGCACCCGCCTCGGCTTGAGCGAGCCGCTGGCCTTCCCCAACGGCTGCGTGCTCACCGCGGACGGCACGTTCGTGGTGGCCGAGACGCTCGGGTTGCGGCTGCGGGCGCTGCGCATCGACGAGAGCGGCGTGCTGGTGGACGGGCGTACCTGGGCCCCGCTCGTGCCGGACGGGATGTGGGCGGCGCTCAACCACCCCGGCTGGGTCGGCCGGGCGGCCCGGCGGGTCTCGGCGCTGCTGGACCGGCCGGCCATAGCGGACCGGTCGACCTCGCCGATCGCGCCGGACGGGATCGCGCTGGCGGCCGACGGCAGCTCGGTCTGGGTGGCCAACGCGCTGCGCGGCGAGTGCGTGCGGGTGGGGGAGGGCGGCCACATCTTCGAGCGGGTGCGCACCAGCCAACACACCCTCAGCTGCGTGGTCGGGGGCGAGAAGCGGGACCTGCTGTTCGCCGCGACGGCGCCCTCGGACGATCCGCAGGTGGCCGGACGGCTGCACCGCGGCCGGATCGAGATGGCCCGGATCGGCCCGGATCTGACGGCGGCTCGGGCGGGAGGCACGGGGCGGGCGGCGGCCTTGGAGGACTGAGTGGTCCACTGAGCGGACCTCAACCCGGCGTGGCAGTTGAGCCGAACGGTGCGCACCGGGCATCATTCGTGGTGCCATGGATGCCCTCGCCGTAATCTTCGCCGTGTGCGGCGCCGCGAGCAATGCCGCCGGCACCGCGTTCCAGCGCAAGGCCGCGGCGCCGATGAAGTCGGGCGGCGGGCTGCGCTTCCTGCTCGCGCTGGTCCGGCAGCCGGCCTGGCTGCTCGGCATCGTCGGGGTGATCTTCGCCTTCCTGTTCCAGGCGCTGGCGCTCTACAACGGCCCGATCGCCCTGGTGCAGCCGCTGTTCGTGCTCGAGCTCCCGTTCGCGCTGATGATCGCCGGACCGCTGCTGCACCGCCGGATGCCCCCGGCCGGCTGGTACGGCGTCGCCGGGGTGGTGCTCGGCCTCGCGACGCTGCTCGCGGCCGCCGCGCCGAGCGGGGACTCGGCGTTCGCGCCGATGACGGCGTGGATCCCGGCCATCATCGGCTGCTACGGCCTGATGGTGGTCGCGGTCCTGCTCGCGCGGGTCTCGACCTCCTCCCTGGTGCGCGCCGCCTCGCTCGGCTCGGCCGCCGCCGTGGGCAACGCGATGACCGCGGCGCTGATCAAATCCGCCACCGGCACCCTCTCCGACCAGGGGCTCGGCGCGTTCTTCAGCACCTGGCAGACCTACGGCTTCGCGGTCACCGGCATCGCCAGCGTGCTGCTGCTGGAGAACGCGCTGCAGGCCGGGTCGCTGGCCGCCTCGCAGCCGGCCCTGACCATCGGGGACGCGACGGTGAGCCTGCTGCTCGGGGTCACCCTCTTCGGCGAGAGCGTGCGCACCGGCTGGTGGCTCGTGCCCGAGGTGATCGGGGTGGCGCTGGTCTGCGCGGGCGTGATCGTGCTGGCCCGGGCCATCTCCGGGGTGCAGCCGCAGCACCCGGTCCAGTGATCGCCGTTTGACCGGACACCGACCGGTTACCCGCTAGACGTGCGAGAAGAGCGGACGGACGGCGAGGACGGGCTGGGCCGGACCGAGCGCGCGGCCGTGTTCCGACCGGCGCCGCGGCTGCTGGCCACGCTGTGCTTCTCGGCCGACAAGGACTTCCTCATGCTCGCCCGGGCGACCGCCGCGCACGTGGCCGGCCTGCTCGACCTGCCCCCCGGCGAGGCGAACGATCTGCGGCTCGCGGTGGACGAGGCCTGCTCGCTCTTCCTCGCGGGCGGCGGCGCGAACGAGTCGGTCGGCGGCCTGGCGCTGGTCTTCGCGGAGGTGGGCGGGGAGCTGCGGGTCACCGTGAGCGGACCGAACCCGGTCGCCGAACCCGAGCCGGACGGCCTGAGCTGGACCCTGCTGCGCGCGCTCATGGGCGAACCGAGCTGGGAGGTCGAGGAGGACATCGGCATACTGACGTTGCGCGAGCCGGTGCCTTTGCCGGGCTGAGGAATCGCGCTGCCGGGGGCCGCGATTCTTGAGCGCGCCCTACCGCCTCCGGTGCTGCGCGATGTAGGGCGGCAGCCGGGGGATGTTCGGCGTCGGCGAGGACGTGCTCTGCGCGAGCGACTGCAACTCCTGCGCCTCCGCCTCCTCGGCCTGCTTGAGCGCCCTGGCGAGCAGCTCCTGGTCCTCCACGGTCGAGGGGTAGTAGCCGGGCGCGGCGTGCTGCCCGTGCGAGTGGTGCCAGTGCCCGCCCCCCGTCCAGGACGAGGAGGCGGTGGCCGTCGGGGTCGCGACCAGGGCCGGTGCGGCCGAACCGAGCGGCAGAGCCGACTCGCTATGTGCGGACACTGATGCCGTGGAAGCCGTCTGGGTGTATGGGATCGGCGCCATGCCGTTGCCGCCGCCGGAGCTCGCGGACGAGTCTCGCGCGACGGTGACGATGGCGGCGCCGACCATGCCGACGACGGCCACTGCCGCGAGCCCGAGGGCCGAGCTGAACGGCCGGCGCGGCCGGCTGGGCGGCGTCGGCGTCGGCGTCGGCGGCCACGGCGGCGGGCTCGCGGCCCACACAAGCTCGGGCGACGGGGTCAGCGGCCAGGGTGACGGCGCGGCGGCCGGGGCAAGCGGCGTCTCGGTGGTCGCGATCCCGGCCTCCTCCCGCGCCACCCGCAGCGCCTCGACGAGGCGTTCGAGCTCGCCGGCCATCGTCTGCGCGTCCGCCTCGGCCTGCGCGATCGTGCGCTCGCGTGCCTGGTCGTCCATCCCCGGTCCCCGTTCTCTTGCTGGCGACATCCTCACCCTTAGACCGGCGAGGATCCACCCGGGTTGTCCGTTCCTGACGGAATTGATGCTTTCGGAGTAATGGTCTGGATTCTGTGATGATCGGCCCGGAGCGGGCCGGACTCCGCCGGGCGCGGCGCGCGCCGGACCGGGGGCGGCGTGGTGTTTGCGCGGGACCGGCGCCCCACCTACGGTGGTGTCTCAGTGCTCTTGCCATCCCGAAAGGTCGCCGCGTGTCCCGCGTCAGGGTTCATAACTTCTCCATCTCGCTCGACGGCTTCGGCGCCGGCGAGGGCCAGAGCCTCGAGGCGCCCTTCGGCCACGCCGGCACCCGGCTGAACGAGTGGTTCTTCGGCACCGAGGCCTTCCGGTCGATGCAGGGCAAGCCCGGCGGTCGGGTCGGCGTGGACGACGCACTGGCCAAGGCCTGGGGCCCGGGCATCGGCGCCGAGATCATGGGCCGGCGCAAGTTCGGTCCGCAACAGGGGCCGTGGCCCGACCTGGAGTGGGAGGGCTGGTGGGGCGAGGACCCGCCGTTCCACACGCCGGTCTTCGTGCTCACCCACCATCCGCGCCCTACCCTGCAGATGCAGGGCGGCACGACCTTCCACTTCATCGACGCCGAGCCGGCCGAGGCGCTGCGCCAGGCCCGCGAGGCGGCCGGCGGCCTGGACGTGCGCATCGGCGGCGGCCCGAGCGTGGTGCGGGCGTTCCTGGAAGCGGATCTGATCGACCATCTGCACGTGGTGATCGTGCCGATCCTGCTCGGCCGCGGCGAGCGGCTGTGGGACGGGATGGAAGGGCTCGAAGAGCGCTTCCCGGAGATCGAGTCGGTCAGCACGCCGAGCGGCGTCACGCACGTGATCTTCAACCGTCCCTGAGGAGAGGAATCGCCGCCGTGTCCGAGCAGACCGTGACCGAGACCGTCACCGCCGTCGACGGCACCGAGATCGTCATCGACGTCGTCGGCGAGGGCGACGCGGTCGTGCTGATCGGCGGCGCCTTCAACGACCGCAGCACGGTCGCGGGGCTCGCCGAGCAGTTGGCCTCGCGCTTCTCCGTGTTCACCTACGACCGGCGCGGCCGGGGCGCGAGCGGCGACGAGAGTCAGGACTACGCCATCGCCGACGAGGTCGGCGATCTGGCCACGGTGCTCGGCTACGCGGGCGGGCGGGCCAGCGTGTTCGGGCACTCCTCGGGCGCCATCCTCGCGCTCGAGGGCGCTCACCACGGGCTGCCGATCGACCGGCTCGCGGTCTACGAGCCGCCCTACAGCGCCGACCCCGACCTGCCGCGGCCGGCCCCAGAGCTCTTCGGCCGGCTCAAGGCCCTGGTGGCCGCCGGCGACCGGGACGGGGCCGCGCAGCTGTTCCTGCGGGACCTGGTGGGTGTGCCGGAGCAGGGCGTGGCCGGTATGAAGTCCGGTCCGGCCTGGTCCTTCCTGGTGGACAAGGCGCCGAGCCTGCCCTACGACGCGCTGCTTTCCTCGCCCTGGGACCTGCTCAGCTCGGATCGGCTGACCGGCATCGACCTCCCGGTGTTGGCGATCTACGGGGAGCAGACCACCCCGGGCCTCGCGGCCGGCACGAAGGCGGTGGCCGCGCTCGTCCCCGGCGCGGCGCTCGAGGTCGTCCCGGACGAGGACCACTCGGTGCTGCAGCGCCCGGCGGTGCTCGCGCCGCTGCTCACCACGTTCTTCGGGTGAAGCTCCGGCCCTGACGCGCCCGGCGGCTCAGCACTCGGCCGCCGGGTCCTCCGTCTCGAGTTCCAGCATCTCCATGTAGAAGGCCTCGAACATGCGCAGCGCGTCGGCCAGGTCCAGCGTGCGCAGGCCGCGGCCGTGCGCCGCCTGCGTCTCGGCGCGCTCGCCGATGTGCCGGGCCCGGGCGTAGCCGCGGGCCGAGGGGAAGTCCCAGGACTCCGGCAGCCGGGTCGGGCGGGCCGTGTCGGCCGGCACCAGACCCCGGTTCACGAGCAGGTTCGCGGTCAGGTGCTGGGCCAGCAGCAGGGCGCTGGCGGGCGAGCGGGAGAACTCGCCGATGACGTTGCCCCAGCTGCCCAGGTAGTAGGCGCGGTCGCGCTCGCTCAAGGGCAGCGGATTGAGCTCGGCCGGGTCCACGGCGTGCGTGCGGGGTCGGCCCGCGTCGGTCAGTGCGGCCGGGCCCGGCCCGGCCAGCTCCTCCACGTCGACGTCCATCGACGCGGCGAGCTGCGCGAAGTCGCGTTCGAACATACGGTCGGCTCCGCGCGTCCGCCACCAGGCCGAGAACCGACCCAGCGCGAAGCCCGCCGCGAGCGCGATCGTGACGGTGGCCCACAGGCGCATCGCGCTCCACCACCCTCTCCTTGGTGTGACAGGTGTACGATCAGAGACCGGCTACCCGATCTCCGGCGGCTCACACGGGACCGGGCGTCATTCCACCTATCTCGCGGTGCTGCGCCGAGCTTCGCCAGCCAGCTGCCTCGCCAGCACCTCCCGCGCCTGCACCAGACTCGGCCCGTACCAGGTCAGCTGACGTCCACTCACCAGTGCGGCCCGCACGCCGGGAAACGCCTCCGGCCCGTCCTCGGCGGAGAAGGCGTACGGCTCGTCCGGCAGCACCACCAGATCCGCCCGCGCCGCCTGGAGTTCCGGCAGCGGGATCGCCGGGTACCGCTCGGCGTGGTCCGCGTAGACGTTCGCCACGCCGAGCCGAGCGAGGACATCGCCGGCGAAGGTGTCGCTGCCGAGGACCATCCACGGCCGCCGCCAGATCGGGACGATCGCGCGGCGTTGTTCGAGGCCTCCCTCCACCGGCGTCCACGCCGCCTGCGCTTGGTCGAGCCACTCAGGCCGCTCCAAGCCGCACGCCGAGGTCAGTAGCCGATGGAGCGAAGCGAAGGCCTCGTCGAGCGTGCGCACCCTGGTCACCCACACCGGTACTCCGGCCGTCCGCAGCGCGTCGAGATCGGCGGCCCGGTTCTCCTCCTCGTTCGCGATCACGAGGTCGGGCTGCATCGCCGCGATCCGGGCCGTATCCGGGTTCTTCGTCCCGCCGATCCGCTCCACGTCGAGATCGGGCGGGTGCGTGCACCACGCGGTGGCCCCGACGATCAGTCCGGGCGCAGTCGCGGCCACCGCCTCGGTCAGCGACGGCACGATTGAGACGACCCGCTGTATCGGCCGTCCCAGCCGTACGTCCTCGCCGAGATCGTCAGCCTCCACGTGTGTCCGCATGCCCCACTCTTAGCGCGTCGGAGTCCCGGACTGCACGATTTGAGCCCGGCCACTTGCCCCTGGTGAGTACCGCTACTCACCCGGCGACAGGACGACAGCGGCAGTATGACAATCATGGTCATGGTTCTCCAGCCTCCCCGCGTCGGGATCACCGCGAGCGGCTCCTGTCTGCCCGCGCGCGAACTGACGACGCAACAACTCCAGGACGCGGTGAGCGTCGGCAGCGGTCTGCGTTTGGCGGACGGCATGTTCGAGAAGGCCACCGGCATCCGCACCCGCCGCTTCGTCGCCGAAGGCGAATACGCCTCCACACTCGCCCTCGGCGCGGCACGCCGGGCGTTGGAGCACGCCGAACTCGACCCGCTCGACATCGACCTGCTGCTGTTCGCCTCCGCCACCCGCGATCTGTGCGAACCCGCCACCGCGCACGTCGTGCAGGCCGAGCTCGGATCGAGGGCGCACACGTTCGACTTGTCGAACGCCTGCAACAGCTTCCTCAACGGCATCGACACGGCCCGCGCCATGATCCTGGCCGGCCGGTCGCGGCGAGCCCTGGTGGTGACGGGCGAGACGCCGAGTCGCGCGATGCGGCTCGACCCCGGCGGCTCCGAGGAGCTGCGCGACGGCTTCGCCGGATACACCTTCGGCGACGCGGGCGCCGCCGTCGTGGTCGAGTCCGTGCCACGCGGCGGAATACTCGACATCGACACCGAGACCGCGTCGGAGCACTGGACGCTCGGCGGCATCCCCGGCGGCGGATCGCGCCACCCGCGCGGCGACGAGCACACGTACTTCCGCGGCAGCGGCGCCGAACTGCGCACGGTCTTCGAGAAGATCGGCGCCGGCATCCTGGCCCGGGTCGGCGAACGCACCGGACTCGGTTGGGAAGCCTACGCCCGGATCCTCGTGCACCAGGTCTCGCTGCCCTACCTCGAACGCTTCCTCGAGCTCACCGGCGCGCCCGCGGACCGGCTCGTCCTGACCGTCCCGGAGCTCGGCAATCTCGCCAGCGCCACCCTGGGCGTGCAGCTGGCCCGCATACACGGCGAGTTGCGCTCCGGGGACAAAGTCCTGATGATCGGACTCGGCGGCGGGGTCAGCCTGATGACGATCGTGTGGGAGGTGCCGTGAGCACGGCGTTGTGGGTGGTGATCCCGGCTTACCAGGAGCAGGCCCGGATCTCGGGTGCGCTCCACGCGTTGGCCCGTCAGCAGGACACTGATTTCACGCTTCTCGTGGTGGACAACGGCTCGACCGACCAGACCGCTGAACTCGTCCACGCCTTCGCCCGGGAGGCACCGTTCCCGGTCGAGCTCATCACCGAACCGGAGAAGGGCGTCGGCAGCGCCGTGGACACCGGCTTCCGCTACGCCATCGAACACGGCGCGACGCTGCTGGCCCGCACCGACGCAGACTGCCTTCCGCGTCCGGACTGGACCGCCGCCGCGCGCGCCGGGCTGGTGGAGTCCGGCGGGCTGGTGTGCGGCCGCGTCCTGGCCCGCCCGGACGAGCACGGCCCGGTCGGCCGGGCGGTGTTCCGCCTGCTCGTGGTGCTGGGTGCCGGCTTCGGCCGGATCCGGCCCGCGCACCGCCGCAGGCACGGCTACCTGGTGCCGTATCGGATGCACGCGGGCAACAACATGGCCATCACCGCACAGCTGTATCTGCACGTCGGCGGTATGCCCCGGCTGCCCTCGCCGACCGACCGGATGTTCATCAACATGGTCCGCCGCCACACCACCGCGATCGTGCACCGGAGGGACATGATCTCCCGCAACTCCACCCGCCGCATACGCGCCTATGGCGTGGTCGGAACGGCCCGGTGGTATCTGGAACGCGGCGCCGGCACCCGCTCCGTCGACCCTCGGTGAGGCCGTGATGCTCGATACCCTCTACCGCACGCTGCGCCGCGACCCCGAGCGTCCGGCGCTGCTCGGCCACAGCCGAGGCGACGAGCCTCGGGTCATCGCGCGACGCGGGGACATCGCAGACCTCGCCGATGGGTATGCGGCCGCGTTGTACTCGCGGCACGGCCTGCGCCCTGGTGACACCCTCGGAGTCGCGGCACGCCCGGGCCTGCATACGCTCGCCGTCATGCTCGCGGCGCACCGCCTCGGCTTGCGTGTGGCGGCCCTCAATCCGGCTGCCGGTCCGGACGTGATGCGGGCCGGCACTCAGCTGGCCGCGCCTTCGTTGATCATCGCTGACGCCCTCGTCCAAGCGGTGGCGGGTTGGGCTGCGCCGGTGGCCCGTCGCGCCCGCATAGCGATGCCGCGGCTCGACGAGCTCGGCCCGGCCGTGGTCACGGTGGGGCCGCGACGGATGGGCTGCGCGCCCGCGCTCGAGACGTCCGGCTGCGCGCCGGCTCCGCCCTTCGATGTGGACGAGCAGAGCGACGCGGTCATCATCTTCACCTCCGGCACGACCGCCGCGCCAAGAGCGGTGGTACACAGCCGGGCGAGCCTCGCCGCCGGCATGCGCGCGGTCGCGGACCTGGTGGGCCCGAATGAGGGCTCGATCGTGCTCGGCGGCACGTTCTTCGTCCAGCTTCCGGCGCTCGCCGGCGGCGCCACCGTCGCTCTTCCGGCACTGAGCCCGGGAGGCCTCGGCCGCCAGATCGCCAGGCTCAAGCCGGACGAGACGTACCTGACGCCGCCCGAAGCGCGCGAGGTGCGGCACTTCACCGGACGCGTCTGGCTCGGTTCGGCACCGGTGAGCGCGCGCTTGCTCGGCCGGATCCGGGACGCCGGCGCCACCGAGGCCTGGGGCGTCTACGCGATGACGGAATGCTTCCCGGTGTCCGCGGTCGAATACGACGAGAAGGCGGCGTTCACGGCGGCCGGCGACCTCGTCGGCAGTCCGCTTCCCGGCGTGCAAGCGAAAGTTTCGGAGACCGGCGAGCTGCTGCTGACCGGCGCGGGTGTGCGGGACCGCTACCTCGGCGAAGAGCCCGACCCCTGGGTGCGCACGGGAGACCGGGCTATGATCACCGCGGACGGCCAGATCGTGCTGGAAGGGCGCTGCAAAGACATGGTGCTGCGAAATGCCGAGAACATCTACCCCGGACTGTACGAGCCCTCCCTGCACCTGCCCGACGTGGAGTCGGCGTTGCTGGTCGGCATACCGGACGGCGACGGCGACGAACGCCTGGTCGCGATGATCCAGGCGCGGATCGGAGCGGACCGGAAGAAGCTGCTCGAGGAACTCGAGGTGCCGTTCGCGCGCATGGGCAGCGCCCGCCCGGACGAGGTGGTGTTCGCCACCGTGCCGCTCAAGGGCCGGTCGCGCAAACCGGACCGGGAGAAGGCGGCGCAGCGGTGCGCGAAGCGGCTGGCCAAGCGATGAGCGCACGGTCGCTGGACCGCCGCGTCTACCTGCGCAGCCATCCGTTGCTGTTCGGGCTGATCAGCGCCACCAGGCCGCTGGGCGCCGTCTGGGTCGGACGTACCCTGCTCGTGCACGACGCCGAGGTCTACCGGGAGATTCTGACGAACGTCCCGCTCGACCGCGAGGCCGAGGGCACGACGGGCGGTGCGGCACTGCAGTTGGGCGGCGGGGGAGTGCTTTTCGACCAGGCCGGAGACGAGCATCGCGAAGCACGCCGATCGCTGGCCGCGGACCTGGGCGCCGAAGGAGTGAGCCGTGTTCGTCCGATCTGGCAGGGCGTCATCGAACGCGGGCTCACGCAGTTGCCTGGTCCGGTCGACCTCGTCCCGCTGGCGAAGGAGATCGCGGGGGCCACGGCGTGTGCGCTGACGGGCTGTGCGACCGAGCCGCTCGTGCTCGCTGAAGCAACCGTCGAGGCTGCCTCGAACGCAGCAGGTGAACACTTGCCCCGCCTGTGGGGGCACCGACGGGTCGCACTCCGAGCGCTACGCGCTGCCGATGCACTCAGCGCACTGCTACCCGACCCCTTAGACGCGATGCTGGCGGTCGCAGCCGTCAACACCACCCTTGCCGCGCTGCCGCGAGCTGCGGCGTGGTGTGCGAGAGCAGAGCTTTGGGATCAGATCTCGCCGGAGCTCACCAGCGAGCTTCTACGCGTTACGGCGCCTACGCCGATCCTGCCGCGCGTTGCCGCGGCCGGCGCGACGATCCGGCTGGGGGACAGGCGTTTCCGGATCCGCGCAGGAGACCGGCTCATCCTGGTCGCCCGCCACGCCGCCGAGGCCCACCGCGATACGGCGAGGAACGAGCGGACTGCGGCCCAAGCCGTCTTCGGCGCCGGTCCGCACGCCTGCCCTGGCGCCAACCTGGCCCGCGCCCAGCTCACGGACTTCCTCACGGCGCTCGTTCCTCATCGCCCCGAGGTTCGGAAAGCGGTCGCGGCACGCGGGACCGCATTGCCCGGCTACGCGAAGCTGGTGATGGCGGGAAGCCGGGTGTGAGCATGCGCGTAGCCGTCACTGGAGCGAGCGGCTTCTGCGGCGGCTACGTCGCGCGGGCCGCACGGGATCGAGGCGATGAAGCGCTCTGCTTCTCGCGCACGAAGGGCCCGGTGGGCCGGCACATCCCGTGGGACGCGTCCGCCGATGTGCCGGACCTGCACAGCGCGGAGCTGGTGATCCACTGCGCCGCTGCAGTCGGCGATCACAAGCCTGGCAGCGCCGAGGAGCGCAACCAGGCGGCAGTCAACGTGCGCGGCACGCAGCGTCTGCTTGAGGCGGCCGCGAGGGCCGGGTGCAAGGTCGTCTTCGTCAGCAGTGCGAGCGTCTACGACACGAGGCGAAGCAGGGAACGTATCACCGAGGATCATCCGACCGAAGGCGGCCACCTCAACGCGTACGGCGCCACGAAGGCACAGGCCGACCGCGCCGCGCTGGCCGCGGGAGCCGTGGTCCTGCGGCCCCGCGCGGTTTACGGGCTCGGGGATCCGCACCTGGTCCCGCGGCTGCTCGCGCACCAGCGCAGGGGCCTGATGCCACTTCCCGGCAAGGACGTCACGCTCAGCCTGACCGCCGTCGAAACCCTGGCGGACGCGTGCCTTGCCGCGGCGGCTTGGCCAACCGGCGCCTACAACATCGTCGATCCCGAGCCCTATCGGCGAGACGCCGCGGTCCTCAGCGTCCTGATAGCTCACGGCCGTGGCGCCGGGCGCATCCTCCATGTGCCACTGCCGATAGTCAGAGCTCTGCCCAGCGCCGTGCTCACGCCTTATGCGGTCGATCAGCTTGCCCACACCGTCGTTCTCGACACGAGTAAAGCGCGGGGCCAGGGCTTCGCGCCGACGCGTACCCTCGCCGACTACCGCCCGATCTGATCAGCCGAGCGGATCGGCCAGACCCCAGCCGCGCGCGAGCATGTCATCGACTGCTGCGATCGCTTGGTGCAGCCGTGCATCCCGAGCGCCGGTCACCTCGATCCACGGGATGTCCTGCGCGGCAAGGATCTCGCGGAACCGGCCCGTCATCCAGGCGCGGATGTGCTCGCCGTCGCGCAGGCCGTCGTCTTCGAAAGGGACGCCCTCGTCGCTGGTGAGGATGTACAGCGCGCGCTTGGGCATGGCGGCTGCGGCTCGCTCGACGTCGGGCGTGGTCGCGCCCATGTAGCGCTCCTGCCAGACGGTGGTAGCGAGCGCGTCGGTGTCGCAGACGAGCACGGGTCCGCCGCGACGTGCCGCACGGTCTTCGTCGGCGGTCTGGCGTACGACCACGTCGGTGAAATCAGAGTCGAGCCATTCGAGGTCGAAGATGCTCGGCTCCGGCCCGCGCTCGCGCGCCGCCAGCGCCCGGGCCACCGCCAGCTTGACGACCGTCAGGGTCCTGCCGTACTCCGGCACACAGCCCGTCGACGCGTGTGCGCCGCCACGTGCACGCAGGGCTTCAGCGAGGTCGAGTGAGAGCGTGGTGGTCCCGGTGGACTCCGCGCCGAGCACGACGACGCGGCGGGCGAGCCACGCGCGCACGGGCGGTGCGATCGACTCCCAGTGCGCGATCGGATCGGCACGCACCTTCGTCGCCGAGATCGGGACGGTCCCGCGCGACTGGTCGAGGCGCACGTCCGCGGCGTCGAATCGGCGCGCCATCTCCGCGCCGTATGGCTCCGAGGTGAAGACGGCCGTCACCGGGACGCCCGCGTGCGCGGAAGCCGTCAGGGCTTCGCGCATGAGGCTCACGTGGCCCTCCCACGCGTCGTCGTCGCCGTAGTCGACGCGGAGGTTGTCCATGATCCCGACGACGTCCACGTGGCTCTCGGCGTACTCCTCCCGCAGCCAGGCGGCTCGCGCGGCCAAGGGGATGGACTCCACGTCGGCTGCCATCACCACGACGCTGACACGCCGGCAGGCGGAAGCGGCAGCGTCGATGAGGAAGTGGTGGCCGGCGTGCGGCGGATAGAACTTGCCTATGACCAGCCCGTGCTCGAACTCGCTCACGCGGCCACGACCTCGGCGTGCGGCTCACGCACGGCGCTCTCCCGCATCCACGCGCGCAGACCGAAGCCGCACAGGGAGAGGAAGAGGATGTACACGATGCCGGTGAGGTACAGCACCTTGACGAAGTAGAGCGGGACGTAGATCACGTCGGCGGCGATCCAGAAGTACCAGTTCTGCAGCTTCTTGATGTTCAGCAGCCATTGGGCGGCCAGCGAGAGCGCGGTGGTCAGCGCGTCCCAGAAGGGCGCGATGTCGTGCGCGGCGCTCAGGATCGCGGTCAGGCCCCAGGTCGCAGGCACGATCAGGAACGCCAGCAGGCCGACCAGCTTGGGCGAGGCGTGGCCCATCACCCGCCGGCTGCGCCGTTCGCCCCCGTGCAGCCACTCCCACCAGCCCAGGAAGCCGAGCCCGAGGTAGACGATCTGCAGCGACGCGTCCGCGTAGAGCCGCGCGGTCCAGAACAGCACGAGGAAGAAGACGTTGTTGGCGATGCCGATCGGGAAGTTCCAGATGTTGAACCGCACGGTCAGCCACACCCCGACCGCGCCGGTGGCGAAGCCCAGGAGTTCGGCCCAGGTCACCGCGTCCTGTCCGAAGTGGAACAGGACGGTGTTGAGCGGTGCCACCCACGAGTCCAGCCAGTGCATCATGCCCCCCCTGACTTAGCGTCAGTTTGACGATAACTGCGGGCACGATAGCGCGGCAGGCCGGAGCCGGTCAACGCAGATCGACTGAAAGCCTTTCAGGGGACCCGACGGCCGGGCCTGCCGCGTCGAGGCGGAGCGGTCCGGCTCCGTTGCGCCCCGTTGTTCCAATGGGCACACTGCGCGCTAGCAGGCACGGTCGCGCGGCCGCTTATGTTAACGCTAACACAGGAGGCTAAGATGCTCACCCAGCGAAGGCGGGGCCTGGTGGCCGCCGCAGTGGTCACCGCGTTGGCCGGCGCCGGCGGGACGGTGGTCGCCGTCGGAGCGCAGGCCGCCACCGCGGGCTGCACCGTGTCGTACGCGATCAGCTCCCAGTGGCCGGGCGGCTTCGGCGCGAACGTCGAGGTCACGAATCTCGGCGCCGCGGTCAGCAGTTGGACGCTGACGTGGTCCTTCACCGCCGGGCAGACGGTCACTCAGCTCTGGAACGGCAGCTACACGCAGTCCGGCTCCGCGGTGACCGTGACCAGCGCCTCGTACAACGGGAGCCTGGCGACCGGAGCCGACGCCACGTTCGGCTTCAACGGCGCGTGGAACAACTCCAGCAACCCCGCCCCGACGGCCTTCAGCATGAACGGCGTCGCGTGCACGGGCACGGTGGGCACCTCCACCGGCTCGACGAGCCCGAGCCCCAGCCCCAGCCCCACGAGCGCGTCGCCCAGCGCCTCGCCCAGTTCGTCGCCCACGCAGGGCGCCGGTCAGGGTCCGTGCGACATCTACGCGTCCGGCGGCACGCCCTGCGTGGCAGCGCACTCCACCACCCGGGCGCTGTACGCGGCGTACAACGGCAACCTGTACCAGGTGCGGCGTTCCTCGGATAACTCGACGCTGAACATCGGCGTGACCTCGGCCGGCGGCTATGCGAACGCGGCGGCGCAGGACTCGTTCTGCTCCGGAACGACCTGCGTGATCACGGAGATCTACGACCAGTCCGGCCACGGTAACAACCTGACTGACGCCCCGGCCGGCGGCGCGGCAGGTGGCCCCGACGGCCTGGCGAACGCGACCGCCGCGCCCACCACGCTGAACGGTCACAAGGCCTACGGCGTGTACATCGCGGCCGGCGACGGCTACCGTGACGACTCCACCAGCGGGATCGCGACCGGCGACAACGCCGAGAGCGAGTACGCGGTGCTCGACGGCACGCACTACAACGGCGGCTGCTGCTTCGACTACGGCAACGCCGAGACCGATGCCCATGACGACGGCAACGGCACCATGGAAGCGATCTACTTCGGCAACATCAAGGTGTGGGGTTACGGCACCGGGAACGGCCCGTGGATCATGGCCGACATGGAGAACGGCCTGTACTCCGGAGTCAACGCGGGCTACAACGCGAACGACCCGACGACGAGCTACCGCTACACCACGGCGATGATCGAGGGCGGCGCCAACAAGTGGGCCATCCTCGGCGGCAACGCGCAGTCCGGCGGCCTGGCCACCGACTACAGCGGCACGCGGCCGAACGTCTCGGGCTACAACCCGATGCACAAGCAGGGCGCGATCATCCTCGGCATCGGCGGCGACAACAGCAAGAGCTCGGCCGGCACCTTCTACGAAGGCGTCATGACGAGCGGATACGCGTCCGCGTCGACGGAAGCGGCGGTGCAGGCGGAAATCGTTACCGCCGGGTACGGGAACTGACCCGGACGATTTTCGCCGGCACCCGCATGATCGCAGGTCAAGCGGGCACCCGGTGGTATGGCTATGGAGTTCAAGAAGCACCAGGGTGCCGCCGCCGTCATCCTGCTCGCCGCCGCGATCATCGCCGCGATCATCGTGCTCCACATCATCTTCGTCCTGATCGGGGCGAACGGTCATAACAGCATCGTGTCCACGATAGGCCAGTGGTCGGGCCACCTGGCCGCGTGGTTCAAGGATCTGTTCGACACGAGCAGCGCGAAGTGGAACGTCGTACTGAACTACGGCCTCGCCGCGCTGGCCTACCTGTTCGTCGGGAGGCTGGCGGCGAGTCTGGTCGAAAGGGTCTGATCCACCCCGACGCGGTCGCGCAGCCAGAGCAGCTGACGGCGTGTGTGCACCGCGTCGCCACCCTCGTGGTGGTTGAACGGATAGACATGGATGGCGCGCTCCGGTAGCGCGCCATCCATGTCGGCACGCCTGGTGCCGTACAGGTTGTAGGCCGCGAACACGCCGCTGGGCGGGCAGACGGTGTCGCGCAGGCCCACGCCGAAATGCGCCGGTGCCACGGCGCGGCGGGTGAAGTTGACCGCGTCGACGTACGACAGGGTGTTGCGAGCCGCCTCCTCCGCGCCGCGGTGGACGGAGAGGTAGGAGACGATCTCGCCGTAGGGCGAGGCGTCGGTGATGTCGATCGCGCGCTGGATCTGGCACAGGAACGGCGCGCTGGCGAGCACCGCGGCCAGGTCCGGCACGAGGCCGGCCACGGCGAGCGCGAGTCCGCCGCCCTGACTGTTGCCCGCGGCCACCACCTGCTCCGGATCCACGCCCGGAAGCTCCCGGACGGCGGCGACGGCGCGCACGGCGTCGGTGATCAGGCGCCGGTAGTAGTACCGCTCGGGGTCGAGGACGCCGCGGGTGACGACGCCGGGACCGCCGAGGGCGTCGGCGTGCGGGTCGGGGGTGTCGCCGCCGCAGCCGTACTGGTCGCCCTGGCCGCGGCTGTCCATGAGCAGGTGGGCGTATCCGGCCGAGGGCCAGACCAGCCGCTCGTGCGGCAGACCTCTGCCACGTCCGTAGCCCAGGTACTCGACCACCGCGGGCAGCTGCGCGTCCACGCCGGCCGGCCGCGTGTACCAGGCGCGCACCGGATCGCCGCCGAACCCTGCGAACGTCACGTCCCAGGTCTCGAACATGCTCAGCCCGGTCGGCTCCTCGCGGCGCACGTCCAGGATCAGCGGGCCGCCTTCGGCGGTGGCCAGCGAGGCGCGCCAGAACTCGTCGAAGTCCGCGGGCTCGCGCACGTCCGGCGCGTAGCGTTCGAGCTGGTCGAGCGGGAGGTCGAACAGTGCCATACGAGGGCTCATTTCCTTCGGGCCAGGGGAGCGGAGCGAAGACGCGGGGGACGCAGCTCAGTGCCGGGGCGGCGCGGTGCTCTCCCGTACGACGAGGGTGGTGACCAGGTCGACCCGGCTGAGCGAGAGATCGTCGCCGCGGGCGAGGTCGAGCACCATCCGGGCCGCGGTGCCGGCCATGTCGCGCAGCGGCTGGTTGACCGTGGTCAGCGCCGGATCGGTCCACGCGGTGACCGGCAGGTTGTCGTAGCCGATGATGGACACGTCGCCGGGCACGTCCAGGCCGAGCCGGCGGGCCGCGCGCAGCACGCCGAGCGCCTGCATGTCGGAGCTGGCGAAGATCGCGGTGGGCCGGTCGGGGCGGTCGAGCAGCGCCATGCCCTGCTCGTAGCCAGCGCCGACGTAGAAGCTGCCGTGGCGCACGAACGTGGGATCGACCGGGATGTCGCCCTCCTCGTGCGCGAACCGGAATCCGGAGAGCCGGGTCCGCGCGCACAGCACGTCTTCCGGCCCTGAGATGATCGCGATCCGCCGGTGGCCGAGCTCGAGCAGGTGGCGGGTGGCGAGCAGGCCGCCGTTCCAGTTGTTCGACCCGACCGTGGGCACCGACGCCGTGGTCGCGCTGTCGGTGTCCACCACCACGAACGAAATACCCTGACGCCGCAGCTGGTGCTGCTGCGCCTGGGTCGGGCTGCAGAGCACGAACAGCACGCCGAGGGGGCGGCGGGCCAGCAGGGCGTCGAGCCACTGCTGCGGCGGATGGTGCCGCCCGCCCAGCTGGGAGAGCACCATGTCGAGGCCGGCCGGCGCGGTCACCGCCTCGACCCCCTGGATGATCTCCATCGACCAGGCCGAGTCGTACTCGTGGAAGACCAGGTCGATCCGGCCGGTGGACTCGGCGGCGCGACGGGTGCGGCGGCGGTAGCTGTGGCGCTCGAGGCTGGCCTCGACCCGGGCCCGGGTGTCCGGCGCCACGTCGGCGCGGCCGTTGAGCACCTTGGAGACGGTGGTGACCGAAACGCCTACCTCGTCGGCGATCGTCGCGATGGTCGGTGAAGCGGGGACTACCTCGGCTTGATCCTGCACGGTCATCGAAATCTCACCTGTATTCCGCAAAACTTTCGGGGAGTGTAGCAGTCACAACGACCCGAGCGCGCGGTCTGAATGAAAGCCTCCGCGAGCAAGGAGCAGGTCTGAGCTG
Organism: Actinospica robiniae DSM 44927; assembly: GCF_000504285.1. Taxonomy (NCBI): domain Bacteria; kingdom Bacillati; phylum Actinomycetota; class Actinomycetes; order Catenulisporales; family Actinospicaceae; genus Actinospica; species Actinospica robiniae. The sequence goes on from NZ_KI632511.1 coordinate 9,776,201, forward strand.
GGGTGCGCCGCCGAGCATTGCCTTTGTAGGCAACGAAACGATCGGTGGTGGGGAGTCTTGACACCGCCGTCCGGGCGGCTTAGGTTACCGCAACACATCCCCAAGTTTTTCGGAAACTTTCGAACAACCGTCGACAGCGGAGCCCTGGGTTCCGCCGCTTCCGGGTGTCGTCGACGTCGAGGGCAGAGCGAAAGGACGGCATGACCAGTCAGATGTCCGTGGAGGCGGACAGGTCCGGCGGCGACGCGCGCTGGCGCGATCCCGCGCTCTCGCCCGAGGAACGCGCCGACGCGCTGATCCCGCAGATGACCCTGGACGAGAAGATCGCCCAGCTCGTCGGGGTCTGGGTCGGGGCGGACGCCTCGGGCGGCGGGGTGGCGCCGCTCCAGGACGACAACACGAAGGACCTCGGCCCCTGGGACGAGGTGATCCGGCACGGGCTGGGCCAGCTCACCCGTCCGTTCGGCACCGCCCCGATCGACGCCGCGGCCGGCGCCCGCTCGCTGGCCGTCTCGCAGGCCCAGATCGCCGCCGCCAGCCGCTTCGGCATCCCGGCCCAGGTGCACGAGGAGTGCCTGACCGGCTTCGCCACCTGGGGCGCGACCGCCTACCCCGCGCCGCTGGCCTGGGGCGCGGCGTTCGACCCCGAACTCGTCCGGGAGATGGCCGGACGGATCGGCGCCTGCATGCGCGCGGTCGGCGTGCACCAGGGGCTCTCGCCGGTGCTGGACGTGACCCGCGACTACCGCTGGGGCCGCACCGAGGAGACCATCGGCGAGGACCCGTACCTGGTCGGCCAGGTCGGCGCGGCCTACGTCAGGGGTCTGGAGGAGTCCGGCATCGTCGCGACCCTCAAGCACTTCGCCGGCTACTCCGCCTCCCGCGGCGGGCGCAACCTCGCGCCGGTCGCCATGGGCCCGCGGGAGCTGGCCGACGTCATCCTGCCCCCGTTCGAGACCGCGCTGCAGCTCGGCGGGGCCCGCTCGGTGATGAACTCCTACGCGGAGATCGACGGCGTGCCGGTCGCCGCGGACGAGCAGCTGCTCACCGGCCTGCTCCGGGGGGAGTGGGGTTTCGAGGGCACGGTCGTCGCCGACTACTTCTCCGTCAGATTCCTCGAGTCCCTGCACAAGGTCGCCGCCGACGGCGCCCGCGCGGCCGAACTGGCGCTGCGCGCGGGCATCGACGTCGAGCTGCCCACCGTCGACGCTTTCGGACCGCAGTTCGTCGAGGCCGTGCGGGCCGGGGAGATCGACGAGGCGCTGATCGACCGGGCGCTGCGCCGGGTCCTGGCGCAGAAGGCCGAACTCGGCCTGCTCGACCCGGACTGGCGGCCGATGCCCGAGGGCGCGCAGGACGTCGACCTCAACTCCGAGCAGGACCAGCAGATCGCGCTGCGCCTGGCCCGCGAATCGGTCACCGTGCTGCGCAACGACGACGGGATCCTCCCGCTGCGCCCCGGACTGCGCGTCGCACTGGTCGGCCCGGTCGCCGACGACCCGATGGCGATGCTCGGCTGCTACTCCTTCCCCGCTCATGTGAGCGCTCACGCAGGCCACGGGCTCGGCCTGGAGATCTCGTCGCTGCGCGAGTCGCTCGCCGAGATCGTGCCGGACCTCGCTTACGAACCCGGATGCACCGTCGACGGCGCGGACACCTCAGGGTTCGCCGCCGCCGTCGCCGCGGCCGCCGCGAACGACGTGTGCGTGCTGGCGGTGGGTGACCGGGCCGGCCTGTTCGGCCGCGGCACCTCCGGCGAGGGCTGCGACGCCGCCGACCTGAACCTGCCCGGCGTGCAGGCGCAGCTGGTGCAGGCGATCCTGGCCACCGGCACGCCGGTGATCCTGGTGCTGCTGGCCGGCCGGCCCTACGCCCTCGGCGCCGAGGTCGACGCCGTCGCCGGCATCGTCTACGCCTTCTTCGCCGGACAGCGCGGCGGCCAGGCCGTGGCCGAGGTGCTCACCGGCGCCGTCGAGCCCTCCGGCCGCCTGCCGGTCAGCGTGCCCCGCGACGCCGGCGGCCTTCCCGCGACCTACCTCGCCCCGCCGCTCGGCCGCCGTTCCGAGGTCTCCTCGGTCGACCCGACCCCGGCCTACCCGTTCGGCCACGGCTTGAGCTACACCAGTTTCGACTGGTCCGACGCGGCGGTGCTCGGCCCCGACGGCGCCGCGCTCGACCCGGCGCAGAGCGCCGAGTGGGCCGTCGACGGACACGCCGCCGTCCGGATCCGCGTGCGCAACACCGGATCCCGGCCCGGCACCGAGGTGGTCCAGCTCTACCTGCACGATCCCCTGGCGCAGACCACCCGGCCGATCGAACGCCTGGTCGGCTTCGCCCGCGTGCCGCTCGAGCCCGGCGAGCAGGCAGAGGTCCGCTTCGACGTCCCAGCCGACCTCGCCTCCTTCACCGGCCTGGGCGGCACCCGGATCGTCGAGCCGGGCGAGGTGGAGCTGCGCTTCGGACATTCCAGCGGCCGCGCCGCCGCCGCGCTCGCCCTGCGCCTGGCCGGCGCCGAACGCGAGGTCGGCTATCGCAGGCACCTGGTATCCCAGGCCCGCGTCGAGCGCACCGGAGCGCTCGCGCCCAGCACGAAGGAGGCAGGAGGGTGAGTCTGGCAAGCTCCGGCACCACCCCCGCGGCGGGCGCCAAGCCCGTCCGGATCCGGCCGCGCAAGCGCACCTGGCGCGAGGCGCTGCGCCGGGAATGGCGGCTGTACTCGCTGGCCGTGGTGCCGCTGGTGTTCTTCGCCGTGTTCCGCTACATCCCGATGATCGGCAACGTCATCGCGTTCCGCTGGTACGAGCCCGGCGGCAGCCTGTTCGGCGAGTACTGGGTCGGGTTCTACTACTTCCAGGAGTTCTGGACCGACCCGACGTTCTGGCACGTGTTCACCAACACGCTGGTCCTCGGGCTGCTCTCGCTGCTCTTCACCTTCCCGGCGCCGATCATCCTGGCGCTGCTGCTCAACGAGGTGCGCTCCAGCCGGTTCAAGCGGATCGTGCAGTCGATCTCGTACCTGCCGCACTTCCTGTCGGTGGTCGTGGTCGCGGGCATCATCCTGCAGATGACCTCGAGCACCGGCCCGATCAACCAGCTGCTCGGGCACCTCGGCCACACGCCGATCGACTTCATCCAGCAGCCCGGCTGGTTCCGCCAGATCTACGTCTCCTCAGAGGTCTGGCAGACCGCGGGGTGGGGCACGATCCTCTACCTCGCCGCGCTGACCACGATCGACGCCCAGCTCTACGAGCAGGCGAGGATCGACGGGGCCGGCCGGTGGCGGCAGACCTGGCACATCACCCTGCCCGGCATCCGCCCGACCATGGTGACGCTGCTGGTGCTCAACATCGGCACGTTCATGGCGGTGGGCTTCGAGAAGATCCTGCTGATCTACAACCCGCTGACCTACCCCACCGCCGACGTCATCTCGACCTACCTCTACCGGGTCGGCGTGCAGTCCGGCAGCTTCAGCTACGCCGCCGCGATCGGCCTGTTCGAATCGCTGATCGGCCTGTTCCTGGTGGTCTCCGCCAACTTCATCTCCCGTCGAGTGGTGGGGACGAGCCTGTGGTAGCCGTGACCGAGACCAGCCCCAAGCCGGTCGGCGACCTGGTGCGGCGCAACAAGATCCGCGCCACCCGGGGCGAACGCGCCTTCCAGGTGGTCAACGCCGTCATCCTGCTCGGCGTCGTCGCGCTGACGCTCTATCCGTTCCTCAACCTGCTGGCCCAGTCCTTCAGCGCGCAGGACGCGATCGCGGCCGGCCGGGTGAACCTGATCCCCAAGGGCTTCAACGTCACCACCTACAAGACGGTGATGTCTGATTCGGTCTTCTGGGAGAACTACCGCAACACCGTGCTCTACACCGTCGTCGCCACCCTCATCGCGATGGTGCTGACCACCTGCTACGCCTACGTGCTGTCCAAGAAGAACATCAAGGGCCGCGGCTTCCTGATCGGTGTCGCCGTGTTCACCATGTTCTTCAACGGCGGCCTGATCCCGAACTACGTCCTGGTCAACGACCTCGGGCTGCGCAACTCGCTCTGGGCGATCGTGCTGCCCAACGCCATCAGCGTGTTCAACCTGCTGGTGATGAAGGCGTTCTTCGAGTCGCTCCCGGGCGAGCTCGAGGAGGCCGCCATGGTCGACGGCCTGAACACCTACGGGATCCTCTGGCGCATCGTGCTGCCGCTGTCCAAGGCGGTGCTGGCCACGATGGTGCTCTTCTACGCGGTGACCTTCTGGAACTCGTGGTTCTCCGCGTTTCTTTACATGGATGACAACAGCATGTTCCCGGTCACGGTGTACCTGCGCAACCTGATCGCCGGCGCCACCAGCGGTACCAACAACGGCGCCTCGGGCGATACCGCGCTGCAGGTCGCGGCCAACATCCAGGCGGTGACCATCGTGCTCACGGTCATCCCGATCCTGTCGATCTACCCGTTCATCCAACGGTACTTCGTATCCGGCGTGATGCTCGGCGCGGTCAAGGGCTGATCCCCACCACCCGCATTACCCGCACCACCGGCAATTCGCACCCCCTCGCACCAAGGACAAAGGAGTTCGAAGTGAACAGTTTCTCCCGACGCGGCTTCCTCGGCGTGCTCGGCGGCGGTATCGCCGCCGCGGCGCTGGCCGGCTGCTCAACCCAGAAGCCGGGCGGATCCAACAGCACTACCGGCGGCGCCGGCGACCTGTCCGCCAACAAGGTCGGCGCCATGGACGACTACGCCGTCGGCACGCAGTTCAAGGCCACGCAGCCGCTCGACTTCGGCATGATGATGTTGAACAACCCGAACTACCCATACAACCCCAAGTGGGAGTTCTTCACCGACCTGCAGAAGATGACGAACATCAGCATCTCCGCGACGAGCGTTCCGCAGAGCGACTACAACACCAAGGTCGGCGTCATGGTCGGCGCGGGCGACGCGCCGGCGATCATCCCGAAGACCTACCACCCGGCCGAGCAGGCGTTCATCTCCAGCGGCGCGATTCTGCCGGTGAGCGACTACACCGACCTGATGCCGAACTACACCGCGCAGGTCAAGGAGTGGAACCTGGAGAGCGACCTCGACACCTGGCGCGGCGCCGACGGCAAGTACTACGCGCTGCCGGGCCTGCACGAGAACGTCTGGATCGACTACTCGATCGCCGTGCGCACGGACATCCTCCAGAAGCACAACATCGAGATCCCCACCACCCTGGACGAGTTCACCACGATGCTCCAGGCGCTCAAGACGGCGTACCCGAACCTGTACCCGTTCTCCGACCGCTGGTCCACCCCCACCCCCGGCCCCGGCGCGAACGCCCTGCTCCAGACCCTCGGCAACGCCTACGGCACCCACGCCGGCTGGAGCTACCAGCACCAGACCTGGAACGCCGCCCAGGGCAAGTTCGTCTACACCGGCGCGACCGACGAGTACAAGGCCATGGTCACGCTGCTCAACAGCTGGGTCAGCCAGAAGCTGCTCGACCCGGCCAGCTTCACCCAGACCGACGCGCAGGCGGAGCAGAAGTTCGCCAACAGCCAGTCCTTCGTCATCAGCGCCAACGCGCAGGAGGTGGTCAACACCTACCAGAAGGACCTGGCCAAGGTCGCCGGCGCGACCGTCGTGAAGATCCCGGTGCCGACCGGTCCGACGGGTGCGGTCAACGTCGGCACCCGGCTCGAGAACGGCATCATGATCTCGTCCTCGGCGCGCAAGAGCCCGAACTTCGTCGCGATGATGCAGTTCATCGACTGGCTGTTCTACTCCGACGCTGGAAAGCTCTACGCCAAGTGGGGCGTCAAGGGCGAGACCTACACCGGCAGCATCGACGACGGCAGCTTCAAGCTCGCCCCCGACGTCGACTGGGGCGGCCTGAACCCGAGCGGCACCAAGCAGCTCAACGTCGACTACGGGTTCTTCAACGGAGTCTTCGCCTACGCCGGCAGCAGCAACCTGCTCAACACCCAGTTCCCGCCGGCCGAGCAGGCCTTCCAGAAGGTCATGAACCAGCGCAAGGTCCTGCCGCTCGACCCGCCCGCGCCGTTCAGCGACCAGCAGCAGCAGCAGACCACGCTGTGGGCGTCCACGCTGATGGACTACGTCAACCAGAACACGTTGAAGTTCATCCTCGGCCAGCGGCCGCTGAGCGACTGGGACAAGTACGTCTCCGAGCTCCAGGGGCTCAACTCCGACAAGTACATCGACGCCGTCAACCAGGCCTACCAGACCTACAAGAAGGCCCACGGCTAGACGAGCACCCGGCCCGGTCCGCTGCCACGCGGACCGGGCCGGACCCGCCTCGGCGGGACCGACACGCACGAGAGCACGCAGTGCTCGAAGAAACACCCGGATCAGCGGAGGAACAGCGGTGCCGACCCCCATCAACGTCCCGGACCGAGCCGTCGGACGGCTCTCCGACGCCTGGCGCCACTGCGTCGGCACCGGCCGTTTCGAACTCGCGCTGCGGCGCGACTACCAGGACTCGCTGGCGCTGATCCAGCGCGAGATCGGCTTCCGGCACATCCGGGGCCACGGCCTGTTCGCCGAGGGCGTCGCGGTGCACCAGCCGTACGAGTACCAGGGCTCGACCCGTACGCGGTACAACTTCGGCTACGTCGACCAGGTCATCGACGCTTACCTCGAACTCGGCATCCAGCCGTTCCTCGAGCTCGGCTTCATGCCCAAGGCGCTGGCCTCGGGCGATCAGACGGTGTTCTGGTGGCAGGGCAACGTCACCCCGCCGAAGTCGCTGGCGGAGTGGAACGACCTGGTCCGCGCCACGCTGCGGCACCTGATCGACCGCTACGGCCTCGACCTCGTGCGCCAGTGGCCGATCGAGGTGTGGAACGAGCCGAACCTGACCGTGTTCTGGCAGGACGCGAACGAAGAGGCCTACCACCGGCTGTACGAGGCCACCGCGTTCGCGGTCAAGGAAGTCGACGCCGAACTCCAGGTCGGCGGCCCGGCCATCTCTCCCGGGGCGGACGAGTGGCTCAAGCCCTTCGCCGACTTCGTCTCGCTGCGCGGGATCCCGGTCGACTTCGTGAGCAAGCACGCGTACACCACCGGCCCGGCCCAGCACGTGCCCTTCGGCGTGTACCAGACCCTCGCCCCCGCCCGGAGCCTGCTTGAGCAGTTCGCGACCCCGCGCGACCTGCTGCGCTCCACCGCGCTCGAGGGCCTGCCGGTGCACATCACCGAGTTCAACTCGTCCTACCGGCCGGACAACCCGATCCACGACACCGCCTTCCACGCCGCGTACCTCGCGCCGGTCCTGGCCGAGGGCGGCGAGCACGTCGCGTCCTTCTCCTACTGGACCTTCAGCGACATGTTCGAAGAGGTCGGCGTCCCGACGTCGCTGTTCCACGGCGGCTTCGGCCTGCTGACGCACCGCCAGATCAAGAAGCCGACCTACCACCTCTACGCGTTCATGGCCCGGATGGGCTCGGACATCCTCGCCCGCGGCACCGACCACCTCGTCACCCGCGACCAGGACGGCCGGATCACGGTGCTGGCCTGGGCTCCCGTCGACGAGACCGGCCGGGAGCCGGTGCCCGCCGGCCATCGGCTGCGGCTGTCGATCCCCGTCGGCGCGGAGGCGGACGCGGCGTTCGCGCTGCGCTCCAGCGTCAGCGAAGAAGCCGGCAACGCCTGGGCCGCCTGGCGCGAGATGGGCCGCCCCGCCGCGCCGAGCAGCCGCCGGCTCGACGCCCTGCGCGAGAGCGCCGAACCCACCCGCCGCCACAGCGCCCTGCCGGTCGAGGCCGGCCGCGTACAGCTCGACCTGACCCTCGATCAGCACGAGGTGACGCTGGTGGAGATCAGCCCCGTGCACGACGAGACCCCGCCGTGGCTCGACGACCGGCGGCTGTTCGGCTACGCCCGACCCGAGAGCGAGACGGAGGAGACCTCATGAGTATTCTCAATATCCAGTCCGGCCGCGATTTCGGCGAAGGCCCGCTCGCCCGGGTCACATCGCTGGTCTACCGGCTGATGACGATCGACGCGCTGATGATCCTCGCCGTGCTGCCGGGCCTGATCCCGCTGGTCCTGCTCAGCCGGGACGCCGCCGACGCGCCGCTGGCCGTGGCCTGCCTGATCCCGGTCGGCCCGGCCCTGTCCGCGGCCCTGTTCGCGCTGCGCCGGCACCGCGGGGACATCACCGACCTGCGTCCCGCGGCCGAGTTCCGCCGCGGGTACGCGCTGAACGTCGGGGGAGTGCTGCGGCTGTGGCTGCCCTACCTGGCCGCCCTGTCCGTGATCGCGGTGGACCTCGCCCACGTCAAGGCCTCCGGCGTGCCCGGCTGGTGGAGCGCGATCATCGTCGTGCTCGCCGTCGTGGCGACGCTCTGGATGGCCAACGCCCTGGTGATCACCTCGCTCTTCTCCTTCCGCGCCCGCGACGTCGCGCGCCTGGCCGCGTACTTCCTCGGCGCGACCCGCTCGGTCGCGCTCGGCAACCTGTGCCTGCTGATCGTGGCCGTCGGCGTGGTCGACTTCGCCTCCGAGGCCGTCCTGGCCCTGTTCGGGGTCTTGTTCGTCGGAGCCCTGCTGCGCTCCTCCCAGCCGATGACCACCCGGGTTCAAGAGGAGTTCACCGCGTGACCCTGCCGAACAACACGAAGATCGCTTACGGCGGCGACTACAACCCCGAGCAGTGGCCGCAGGAGGTCTGGGCGCGCGACTACGAGCTCTTCGACCTCGCCGGGATCGACACCGTCACCCTCGGCGTGTTCGACTGGGCCCTGAACCAGCCCGCCCTCGACCGCTACGACTTCGACCTGCTCGACCGGATCGTGGCGCGGGCGGGCGCCGAAGGCCGGCAGATCTGCCTGGCCACCGGCACCGGCGCGCTCCCGCCGTGGCTCGCGAAGCTGCACCCCGAGGTCAACCGCACCGACTTCGAAGGCCGCCGGCACCGCTACGGCCAGCGGCACAACGCCTGCCCGAGCTCCCCGGTCTTCCAGCGGCTCTCGGCGGAACTCGCCCGGCGGGTGGCCCGCCGCTACGCCGGCAGCGAGGCCGTCATCGCCTGGCACATCGGCAACGAGTACGGCGGCGCCTGCTACTGCGAGCTGTGCGGCGCCGCGTTCCGGGACTGGCTGAAGAAGCGCTATGCGAGCCTGGAACGGCTCAACGAGGCCTGGTACACCACATTCTGGTCACACCGTTTCACCGACTGGGACGAGATCGAGCCGCCGTCCGCGCTCACCGAGCACTGGCGCGGCCCGGACCACACCGCGTTCCAGGGCATCACCCTCGACTACCGGCGGTTCATGTCGGAGGCGATGCTGGCGAACTTCATCGCGGAGAAGGAGGCGATCCGCGAGTCGAGCCCCGACCTGCCCATCACCACCAACTTCATGGGCATGTACCAGCCGATCGACTACCACCGCTGGGCCGAGCACCTGGACTTCGCGTCCTGGGACAACTACCCGCCGGACGACACGTCCCAGGCCCGCATGGCCCTGACGCACGACCTCATGCGCGGCCTGAAGGGCGGTCAGCCGTTCTGGGTGATGGAGCAGACCCCGAGCACGACCGCGTGCCGGGACGTCAACCCGCTCAAGCGCCCCGGCGTGCTCGGCCTGTGGAGCTGGCAGTCGGTGGCCCACGGCGCGGACGCGGTGCTGTACTTCCAGATGCGCGCGTCGAAGGGCGCGAGCGAGAAGTACCACGGCGCCGTCATCGGCCACGGCGGGCGTTCGGACACCAGGGTCTTCACCGAGACCGCCCGGCTGGGTGAGCAGTTCGCGCGGCTCGGCGGCGCTTCGCTCGGGGCGAGGACCCCGGCGCGCACGGCGCTGATCTTCGACTGGGACAGCTGGTGGGCGCTGGAGATGTCCGACGGCCCGTCACGTCTGCTGCGCTACGGGCAGACGATGATCACCGTCTACTCGGCGCTGTGGGAGCTGGGCGTCGACGTGGACGTCGTCCCGGTCACCGCAGACCTCGACGGCTACGACGTCGTCGTCGCGCCGCTCCTGCACATGGTGAAGGGCGACCTCGCGCAGCGGCTCGAAGCCGTCGCCGCACGCGGTGGATCCGTGGTGACCACGTTGCTCTCCGGCCGAGTCGACGAGGACGACAACGCGTTCCTCGCGGACGTCCCCGGGCCGCTCGCGCCGCTGCTGGGCGTGCGCGTGGACGAGTGGGACGCCCGCGAAGCGGACGTCGTCAACCCGGTGCGCCTCGGGACTTCCGACGATTCGGTCGTCTCGGACTCCCGGCTGGTGTTCGAGCTCGTCATCCCGCAAGGCGCTGAGGTGGTGGGAGTCTACGAGCAGGATTTCTACGCCGGCACCCCCGCCGTCACCCGCAACACGTTCGGCGAGGGCGAGGGCTGGTACATCGGCGCGATGCTCGACAAGCCGGGCCTGTCGTGGGTCATCCGCGAAGTGCTCAAGCGGCACGACATCGAGACGCGCTACGCCGACGTCCCCGACCTCGAATCCGCCGAACGGGTGACCCCCGACGGCACGCGCCTGCTCTTCCTGCTCAACCATCGGGCCGAGGCACTCGAGGTCGAGGCGCAGCACAGCGGCACCGACCTGCTCACCGGCACGCACGTCGAGAAGGGTGAGCGGATCCGGTTCGAGCCGTGCGGAGTCAAGGTGCTGCGGCGAACTCCGTGAGCAGTTCGCAGGTGCGCCGGGGATCCTCGTACATCGGCGTGTGCCCGACGCCCGGTAGCACCTCGACGCGGGCGTCGGGCACGTTGCGGTAGGCGTCGGCCGAGGACGGGCTCCACCGCTTGTCCGCGGACCCGAAGATCACCAGTACCGGGAGGCCGAGCCGGCGGAGCCGCTCCGGGATCGGGCGGTCGAAGAGGTATTCCATCGAAGCGTCGGCGGTCGAGGCGAGGGCGTGGTGGGTCATCCCGCGCGCGCCCTCGGCCAACGCCTTGGGCGGCTTCACCGGCCGGGTGAAGGCGCTGCTCAGGCTCTTGCGCACGATGGCCGAGGTGAACAGCCGCCACAGCAGCGCGCCGGGGAAGGGCCTGAACAGCAGCCGGCTGAGCGCGTTGTCGGAGGTGTCGGCGGCCATGTTCGGCCCGGTGTCGATCAGCGCGAGCGCCGCGACGAGTTCCGGCCGCTCCTCGGCCAGCGCGGTGGCGACGTTCCCGCCGGTGGAGTGCCCGACGGCGACCGCCACCCGGCCCACGCCCAACCGGTCGAGCACCGCGCCGATCCGACGGGCCTGCGCGGAGATCTCGTATCCCGTATCCGGACTCGTCGACGCGCCGTGGCCGAGCAAGTCCACCCGGATGACGTGGTGGGAACGCGCCAGCGTCGGGACCACGGGATCCCACCACGCCGTGCATGCGCCGAGGCCGTGGATCAGCAGCAGCGTCGGCGCTCCTGGCTCACCGTCCTCAAGGACGTGCAAGGCCGCGCCTTCGTGTTCGGCGCGCGTGAGTTGATCCATGGCCGTTCTCCCATCCCGCAAAACCCGCTGACCCCTCGTCAGTTAGCCTGGCAGCATGGGGATCGGCGCGCTTCCGGAAACGTGCGATGCGCTGGCGTGGATCCGGCCCGGCCAGGTCGGCTACATCGGCCCGGATCTCGGCGTGGGCATCCACGGCACCGCGGTGGGCGTGCTGACGGTCGGCCTGGACGCGCCCGTCACCCTGGAGACGCCCGAGCACGGGAAGATCACCGCCCGCAGCGTCTACGCGCCGGCCCGCGTGGCGCACCGCGTCGTCGCTCCCGCCGGGTGCCGGATCCTGCTGCTGTTCGCCGACTCGGCCGACGCGCCGGCCGACCGCATGGCCGCCGCGATGCAGCGCCACGTCGGCGCCGTCGGCCTCGAGCACCGCGCGGAGAACTGGCTGATCAAGAAGGCCGGCGCGCGCGGCGACGACGTGGACCAAGGCGCGTTCCAAAAAATAACAGGCCCGCCGGCCGGCGACAGGGGAGCCGCCGACCCGCGCATCGAAGGACTCGTCGAGGAGATCCGCACCCGCCCCGCGCAGGCGTTCCGCGCCGAGGCCAGCGCGCAGCGGCTGGGTGTCTCGAGGTCGCACTTCCTGCACATGTTCGCCCACCACACCGGCACCACGTTCCGCCGCTACCAGCAATGGTCGCGCGTCCTGCACGTCGTCCGCGGCATCAGCGCCGGCCACGACCTCACCCGCTGCGCCGCAGACGCGGGCTTCGCCTCGCCTTCGCACCTGAGTGACAGCTTCCGGCAGAACCTGGGCACGACCGCGACGACGGTGTTCGGCTCGCGCATCCGCTTCGAACTGGATGGGGCATGAATCTCTTCGAGATGGGTGTCGGATCGGGGTCGGGTCGTTCGTAGCAAGGGTGAGGCCGCCGGCAAGGGGCGGCGCGAGGCGAAGGAACGGCCGGACCATGAAGCTTACGACGATGACCCAGATCACCCTCGACGGAGTGATGCAGGGAAACGGCGCTACGTCGGATGACCGCAGGAACGGCTTCGAGCGCGGGGGTTGGGCGCTCGGGGCGGGTGACGACGAGACCAGGGAGTTCCTCGCGCAGACCTTCCGGCGCGCTGGGGGGTTCCTGTTCGGCCGGTTCACTTACGAGCTGTTCGCGGGCTCGTGGGGATCGATCGACGCGATGCGCGAACACCCCATCGGCGTGGCCTTGAACGAGGCCCCGAAGTACGTGGCCTCGGCGACGCTCACCGAGGCAGGGTGGAAGGACACGACCGTCCTGCGCGGCGACCTCGCGGCGGCCGTCCGTGAACTGAAGGCCAAGCCGGGAAGCGAGCTGCAAGTGCACGGCAGCGGCGCCCTGATCCGCTGGCTGCTGGAGAACGAACTGGTCGACGAGATGACCCTCATCGTGGTCCCGGTGGTCCTCGGCCAGGGCTCGCGGCTGTTCCCGGAGAGCGGCCCGGATCTCGCATTCAAGCTGATCGAGTCGCGGGTCGACTCCAAAGGCGTGATGATCCAGGTCTACCGGCCGGCCGGACGTCCGCGGTACGCGAAGGCGGCCTGAAGCCGTTTATGCCTGCCAGCGGCCGCGCCCCCTTCCCGACACGACAGGAGATGAGCCACAGATGCAGTATCTGGTTTCCGTGATCGACGACAAGACCAATCCCGGCAGCACAGACCGGCGGCCCGCCATCCGCGCGTTCAACGAGCGGCTGATGGCCGATGGCTACTGGGTGTTCGCGGGCGGGCTCGCGGACACCGACGCGGCGACGGTCGTCGACAACCGAGGCGAGCAGACCGTGCTCATCGACGGGCCCTTCGTCGAGTCGAAGGAATACCTCGCCGGCATCTGGGTGTGGGAGGTGCCCGATCGAGATACGGCACTCGAACTCGCCACGGAGGCGTCGAAGGTCTGCGATCGGAAGATCGAGGTGCGGCCTTTCCTCTGACCGCGGCCGGGCCGAGAGCCACAGCGGCGGATCTTGTGCGCATAGGCCGTCGGTGTGGTTCGAGGGCTGCGGGCGCGGGCGCGTCGTCCGCGGAGCCGGGACGGGCATGTGATCGTGGATCAATGGCTGACGCACTGCTGGCCGAGACCGCTCAAGGGGCCGTCCGCGGCCGGGCCTTGGCCGACGGCGGACGGCTGTTCGCCGGGCTTCCGTTCGCGGTACCGCCGGTAGGTGAGCTGCGTTTCCGTCCGCCGCAGCCGCCCGCGCGGTGGACGGGCGTGCGCGAGGCCGACGGGTTCGGCCCGGCGCCCGCCCAGGGCACATCGGCGCTCATGACGCTGATGCGGGACGCGGCGTCAGCGGCCGCTGCGGCCGCCGCGTTCCCGACCGGCGACATCACCGTGACGTCAGAGGACTGCCTCTATCTCAATGTGTGGAGTCCCAGTGGTCCGGACGGCGACGCGCCGCGGCCGGTGATCGTCTGGTTCTACGGCGGCGGCTTCGAAGCGGGCTCGGCCGCGCCGCCGTACAGCGACGGAGCCGTGCTCGCCCGCCAGACCGGAGCCGTCGTCGTCACCGCGAACTACCGGCTCGGCGCCTTCGGCTTCCTGCACCTCGCGGACTTCGGAGACGCCTGGGCCGGCTGCACGAACTTCGCGCTGCAGGACCAGGTCGCCGTGCTGCGGTGGGTGCGCGAGAACATCAGTGCTTTCGGCGGAGATCCGAACACGGTGACCGCCGCGGGCCAGTCGGCCGGTGCCTTCTGCATCGGCGCGCTGCTCGCGGTGCCGGCCGCCGCCGGGCTGTTCCACCGGGCCATCCTGCTCAGCGGCAGCACCTCGCGGATCTTCGACCGGGAGACGGCCGTCTCGATGGCCGAGGACCTGCTCGCCATCCTGCGCCTCGACGACGCCGACGGGCTGGCCGACGTACCGGCGTCGCAGATCCTTGACGCGCAGGCCGCCATCAGCAGCGGCGACATCGGCAGCCGCAACCTGCCCGGCGGCCGGGCCTGGGGAGTCGTGCTGGACGGGCAGGTGCTGCCCCGCGATCCTCACCAAGCCGTCGCCGCGGGCGCCGCCGCCCACATCCCGCTGCTGGTCTGTTCCACGCACGACGAGGTGCGGGTCTTCCAGCTACTCGCCGGCGAATCCTTCCGGCCGGCCGATGAGGCGTCGCTGCACACCGAGATGCGGCAGGCCGGCATCACCGAACCCGCCGAGCTCGTCGAAGCCTACCGCCGACGCGTCGCAGAGCCCGATGATCTCTCGGCCCTGCGCTGCGCCTTCCTCAGCGACGCCGTCTTCCGCCTGCCGGTGGTGCGCCTGGCCCGCGCCCAGGCTGAGGCGGGCGGCCGGGCGTATCACTCCATCCTGCTCGACGCGCCGTGCGGTCCCGAAGTCGGCGCGTTCCACGGCGCCGACTTGATCTACCTGTTCGACAAGCTCGCCTTCGTCGACGCCGACACCGCCGAGCATCGCAGCGTGCGCGATGCCCTGACACGCGCGTGGGCGACCTTCGCCGCCACCGGTGATCCCGGCTGGCCGACGTACGAGCCGGACGCGGCGGGCAACTCCCGGGCCATGACAGCACCCGCGCACGGCGTCGGCGCGATGGTCACCGAGCCGCCGCTCGACGACGTCACCGCGCTCTGGCCGGCGGAACCCTCGTAGCCTGCTGCGGGCATGGCGAAACCCCTCCCGGTGTGTCCGGGAGGGGTTCGTCGTGTGCTGTGTGTGGTGCTGGGTTTTATCAGTGGTTGACGATGGTGGAGACGATGTGGGCGGCCTGGTCCTCCCACTGCGAGTACAGGGAGCCGTTGAAGGAGTCCTGGACGTCCTGGGCGGCGCGGTGCAGGGACATGCTCTGGTAGCCCGACGGCAGGTTCTTCAGGAACGCCTTGGCCGCGTAGGTCGGGTCGTTGAGCTGGCTCGGGGTGCCCCAGCCGCAGGACGGACGCTGCTGGAACAGACCCAGGGAGTCGTGGTCGACCGCGACGTTGAGGTTCTGGAGCTTGGATTCCTGCATCGAGGTGGCAACGGCGATGGTCGCGGCGTACGGGGACAGGTGCATGTCCTCAGCGGCCTTGACGATGGAGGTGGCGTTGGACCACTGGTCGGAGTCCAGGGTGATGTGCGACTGGCTTCCGACGGTGCCGGTGGGCTCGAGGGTCGCGGTGGTGGAGCCGGCGAACAGGCTGGTCGGGGTCGCGGCCTTGGCCGTGGCCTTCGCGGGGGTGGTGGTGGTCTTGGTGGTGGTCTTGGTGGTGCTGGCGGCGGTGGCCTTGGCGGTGCTCGCGGTGGCCTTCACGCTCGCGGGGGCGACGTGGGCGGTGGCGGGCTTGGCCGGGGCGGTGGCGGCGGAGGCGGTCAGCGGGGCGACGCCGACGCCGACGGCGGCCAGGGCGAGCGCGGCGGCGGGGTAGCGGCGCGGGCTGGAGATGAAGGTGCGGAACGCGGAGGTGGACATGCGGTTCTTCAGCACGAGTTCTAGAGCCTCTCCTTCGGCCGCCTACCGGGTTAGCTGACGGGTTCGGGCGGAAGGGGAGTTCGCCCTACAGCCCCTGCACGCGGCGCACGCGGGCCCTTGACGCACGGGGGGTGCGTTCTCGGGCGGTGCGGTGGTGCGGGGGGCCGATTCACCCCGGGGGACCGGCACGGTTGAGTGCCTGGTACTGATGGGTCCCCGGCTCCGATCGGGTTCGCGCTGCGGGAGCTTCGTCGACCGCGGCGCCGCCCGGGTATCGGACTCGGCGGGTGCCCGGTGCCGGAACTTGTTTTCACGGCGTGGACCGGGCCACGACAGGAACATTACCCGAGATGCCCGGTATGTCCAAATTCCGGCGGAAATTCAACCGACCGTAACGACGCCATTACTCCTCGCTCAAGAAATAGCGCCGTAAATGCCGGGAAATTGCCCGTGCCGAAGGCTCTGAACTGCGCGTTAGCTGCAATCGAGGCTTATTGCCCATGAATTGTGCGCTCAGTTCCGCCGAATCTACGGAATGTAATCGGCGGCTTTCTCGTCGATAACCCGGGCATCGCGCGGGCCCGATATCTCGCCCTATGAATTCACTCGACTTCACTGTGTGACGAGCGGCCGCGACGGGCCGCCCGGTCCGATAGGCGGAGCCCCCGCCGCCGCGCCGCCTCCGCCCCTTTGTGCATCCCCCGGACCGGGCTTAGCGTGGTGAGCACGCGCAGGGACGATATATCCACATTTGAGGGGAATCATGGAACGATCCTCTTCAGGGAAGCACGTCTCCGAAACGCCCGGGCCGGGCGCCTCCGGCGCGCATCAGGGCGCCGCCCCGGGCCGTGGGCCCACCGGTGGCACCAACCCCGGCACCGGAGCCGCCGAGCAGGATTCGGGCCGCTGGATGGTCCTCGCGGTCGTCAGCATCGCGCAGCTGATGATCGTGCTCGACATCTCGATCGTGAACATCGCGCTGCCCGACGCGCAGAAGGCACTGGGCTTCTCCAACGGCGACCGGCAGTGGATCGTCACCGCCTACTCGCTCGCGTTCGGCGCGCTGCTTCTCTTCGGCGGGCGGCTGGCGGACCAGGTCGGCCGCAAACGGATGTTCGTCGCCGGCCTGTGCGTGTTCGCCGTCGCCTCGTTCCTGGGCGGGATCTCACCCAACTTCGCCGTGCTGGTGATCGCGCGGGCGATCCAGGGCGTCGCCGGCGCCACGCTCGCGCCGGCCGCGCTCTCCCTGCTGTCCACGACGTTCCCGGACATGCGGGAGCGCGGCAAGGCGTTCTCCGTCTTCGGCGCCGTCGCCGGTTCGGGTGCGGCCATCGGGCTGCTGCTCGGCGGCGTACTGACCGAGTACCTGAGCTGGCGCTGGACGCTGTTCATCAACGTCCTGTTCGCCGCCGTCGCGCTCATCGGCGCGCTGCGCTACCTCGGCCACGAGCGGCCGCACGAGCGCCCGGGCCTCGACCTGCCCGGCACCGTGCTGGCGTCGGTCGGCCTGTTCTGCCTGGTCTACGGCTTCTCGAACGCCGATCGCCACCCCTGGGGCGCGCCGTCCACCTGGGGCTTCATCGTGATCGGCGGGGTACTGCTGCTGGCCTTCTGCGCCCGCCTGGCCAGGACCCCGGACCCGCTGCTCCCGCCGCGAGTCGTGCTCGACCGGGACCGCGGCGGCTCCTTCCTGGGGATGTTCCTCACCGGAGCCGGGATCTTCGGCGTGTTCCTGTTCCTGACCTTCTTCCTGCAGACCTCGTTGAACTACTCGCCCGTTCTGACCGGGCTGGCGTTCATGCCGCTGGTGATCGCGCTCATCATCACGGCGACCATCTCGACCACCGTGATGCTCCCGCGCATCGGCCCGAAGTTCCTGATCGGGCCGGGGATGGTGATCTCGGCGGTCGGCATGGCGTGGCTCACCGGCATCAGCCTGAGCAGCAGCTACGCCGGGGACATCCTCGGCCCGCTGATCCTGGTCGGCGCCGGGCTGGGCATGGTGTTCGCCCCGGCGCTGAACACCGCGACCTACGGCGTGCACCCGCGGGACGCCGGCGTGGCCTCGGCCACGGCCAACACGGCCCAGCAGGTGGGCGGATCGATCGGCACGGCGCTGCTGAACTCGATCGCGGCCACGGCGCTTGCCAGCTACGTCACCGCGCACGCCGCGGACCACGTGCCCGCGCCCGAGCTGCAGGCGCAGGCCGCCGTGCACAGCTACCAGGTGGTGTTCTGGATCTGCGCCGGGATTTTCGCGGTCGGCGGCGTCATCTGCTTCCTGCTGATCCGGGCTGGCAAACAGGAGCCCAACCCGGAGCCGGAGCCCGAGCCCCAGCCGGCTCCGAGTCAGCCGGCGAACGTCCCCGGCGCGTAGTCGTACCCGGCGTCCTGGAGGAACTGCGCCGGGTGCGTCTCGTGCCCCCGGACACTGAGCCGGAAGTACAGGGCGCGCCGGGTCAGTTCGGAGCGGAAGTTGCCGCCGATGTTGTGCCCGAGTAGGTAATGGGCGAGCAGCAGGTCACCGGCGCGCCCGATGACCTGCTCGGGCTCGGGCAGCTCGATCGGGGGGTAGGCGCAGAAGCGCTGGGGGCCGTGCTCGCGGAAGTACGCGGCATGGGTCAGGTGCGTGCCCGGCCACACCCACAGGTTTCCGGAGTCCTCGCCGAGCTGATCGGTCATCAGTATCCCGGCCAGCAGAGTGAAGGTGCCGCGGATCGGGCCGTCGATCGGTTCGGCGTGCGAGGTGTCGATGTGCGGAGCGCCGGGGCGGTGCGAGAAAGGCGGGATGTTCAGCGCGACCTGCACCTGCCACGGCGGCACGAGGGTGCCCGCGCCGGTCAGCTGCTCGGCGAGAGCGAAGGCCGGACTGTCGGCGAGCGTCGCCGCCAACGCCGCCTCGGCCTTGGTCTCGAGGAAGTAGAAGTGGTTGCCGCGCGTCTCCGGCGGGGGCGGGTCCGCGGCGATGATCTGATTGATCCGCCGGCCGGCCGAGGCGAGCACGTCGGGCGGCACCACTCGGGGGATCAGGAGGAACCCTCGCTCGGCGAATTCGCGGACCTGCTCGTCACTCAGCACGCGATCGACCATAGGCCGCCGACGGCGACGCGCGCGAAGCATTTGTTCCCGCGCGCGGATTGTCCGGCGCCGGGAATCGGTGATAGCAATGGAGATGTGACCGTCGAGCGCGCCCTCCCGATGACGCTGGTCACACGTGGCCACATCGACCTCTGCCGGGTGTGGTCCTGCTCGTGTCGCGCGGCGCTCTGACCGCGTCCGCGACGCCATCCGATGTCTTTCGCAGAGGTGGAACAACACGTGCACGAATCTGTCCTCGATGTCATCGGCGGCACCCCGTTGATCCGGCTCGGCCGGGTCGGAGCCGGACTGCCCGCCCCCGTGTATCTGAAGGCCGAGTTCCTCAACCCCGGGATGAGCGTGAAGGACCGTGCCGCGCTGGCGATGGTGCTCGCGGCCGAGAAGTCCGGCGGGCTGCGTCCCGGCGGCACGATCGTGGAGAGCACGTCCGGGAACACCGGCATCGGGCTGGCCATCGTGGCGGCTCGGCGCGGCTATCAGTGCATTGCGGTGCTGCCGGACAAGACGAGTCCGGACAAGATCGCCGTGCTGCGCGCGTACGGCGCCCGCGTCGTGCTGACCCCCGCGGCGCTGCCGGCCGAACACCCGGAGCACGTGCGCAACCTCGCCCAGACCATCAGCATGCGCACTCCCGGCGGCTGGCTGGCCGACCAGTACGACAACCCGGCGAACCCGCAGGCGCACGTCGAGGCGACCGGCCCGGAGATCTGGGAGCAGACGCAGGGCCGGGTCACCCACTTCGTCGCGGGCATCGGCACCGGCGGGACGATCACCGGGACGGCGAGGTACCTGAAGCAGGCCAGTGCCGGCTCTGTCCGGGTGATCGGCGCCGACCCGCACAGCTCGGTCTACGGCGGGGGCGACGGGAGCCCGTACGCGGTCGAGGCCGTCGGGCACTACCTGCACCCGGAGACCGCGCGCGACGTCTGGCCGCTCTCCTACGACGAAGCGCTGGTCGACCGGGTCGAGCGGATCGGTGACCGCGAGTCGATCACGACGGTGCACCGGCTCGCCCGCGAGGAAGGGCTGCTCGTCGGCGGCTCGTCCGGCACGGCCGTGGCCGCCGCCCTGCGGGTCGCCCGCGACGCCGCGCCGAGCGATCTCGTGGTCGTGATCGCGCCGGACTCCGGGCGCGGGTACCTCTCGCGGTACTTCAACGACGAGTGGCTGCTCGCCATGGGCTTCCAGGACGGCGCCCCGGACACACCCGTCCTCGGCGACCTGGCCGCGGCCGCCGGCGCGCCGCTCGCGATTGCGTTGCCCGCGACGGCCATCGAGGCGCTGGCCGTCGTCGCCTCCCGTGGCTCAGGGCTCGAAGACGGCCTCGCTCTCGTGGTGCTGAACCGCACCGGCGGCGACGAGACGTGGGCGGTGCCCGACGTGGCCGGAGTGCTGCCGCTCGCGGAGTTGCGCGCACTGCCGGACGACGAGCCGCTCGGGCCGTACCTGCGGCCCCTCCCGAGCACCGCCGGGTCCGGCGAGGCCATCGCGGAAGCCGACGCGCGTCTCGATCCGGACCAGCGGTGGATCCCGGTGCTGCACGACGGGCGCATCGCAGCCGTCGTCGCGCGCTCCGACCTGGCCCGTTCCCATCTGGCCGTGGCCGCGGCCGTGCCCGGCATCGAGGAGGTGCGGTGAAGCTCCACGTCCTGCATGAGAACCCTGACTGGTATCCGCCGTTCGCAGCAGCCTTCGACGCCGAGGGCGTCGCGCACGAGGAATGGCTGCTGGGAGAGGGAAGCCTCGATCTGGACGCCGAGCCGCCGCAGGGCGTGTTCTGGTCCCGCATGAGTGCGTCCTCTTATACCCGGGGTCACCCCTGGGCCAAGGACCACACGCGGGCCGTCCTGTGTTGGCTCGAGGCGCACGGACGGCGCGTGGTCAACGGCCGCCGCGTGCTCGAGTTGGAGATGAGCAAGGCCGAGCAGCTGACCGCGCTGCGCCGGGCCGGGATCGCCGTCCCGCGGACCATCGCCGTCGTCGGCGCCGGCCCGGGCGAGCGGGCACGCGGAATCCTCGACGCCGCGGGCAGGATCGGTGCGCCGTTCATCGTCAAGCCCAACCAGGGCGGCAAGGGACTGGGCGTGCGGAGATTCGACTCCGTGCGTGAACTCGCCGAGCACCTCGACGGGCCCGCGTGGGAGCCGCCGGTCGACGGGGTGAGCCTGGTGCAGGAGTACATCCGCGCCGCAGAGCCCTTCATCACCCGGGTGGAGATCGTCGGCGGCGAGTTCCTCTACGCCCTGACCGCGGACACCGCCCGCGGCGGATTCGAACTCTGCCCGGCCGACGCGTGCGCGGTCCCGACGGAGAGCATCTTCGCGCTGCGCAAGGGATTCGAGCACCCGATCATCGAACGCTACCTCGCGTTCGCGGCGGAGTACGGCATCGAGATCGCAGGCTTCGAGTTCATCGAGGCCGACGACGGCAGGATCCTGACGTACGACGTGAATACCAACACGAACTACAATCCCGAGGTCGACGCCGCAGCTCCACGCTCGGCGCCTCGGCAGATCGCCCGGTACCTCACCTCACTGCTGGACGTCGAGGCCGCCCTGGCCAGCGCGCACGTCCGGGAAGGACGCTGATGCGCTTCGGATACTGGATGCCGGTCTTCGGCGGCTGGCTGCGCAACGTGCCCGACGAGGGCATGAGCATCGCCTGGCCCTACATCCGCGACCTCGCGGTGCACAGCGAGCGGCACGGCTTCGACCTGACCCTGATCGCTGAGCTGAACCTCAACGACATCAAGGGCCACCGAGCCCCGTCGCTCGACTGCTGGACCCTCGCCCCGGCCGTCGCCGCGGTGACCGACACCCTCGAACTGATGCTGGCCGTGCGCCCGAACTACCACCACCCCGCCGCGACCGCGAAGGCCCTGTCCACGCTCGAGACCATCGCGCCCGGCCGCGTCTCGCTCAACGTCGTCTCGTCCTGGTGGAAGGACGAAGCCGACCAGTTCGGCGCCCCCTTCGACGTCCACGACGCCCGGTACGCCCGCACCGAGGAATGGCTCGGCCTGCTCGACCGCCTGCTCAGCGAGCCGTCGGTGACTCACGACGGCCCGCTCTACCGGCTCGCGGGTACCGAAGTCGAGCCGAAGCCCGCGCGCGTGCCCACGGTGTACATGGGCGGAGAGTCCCCCCGTGCGAAGGAGGTCATCACCGCCCTCGGCGACTCGTACGTCATGCACGGCGACGCGCCCGAAGTCATCGCGCAGAAGATCGACGGCATGCGCGAGCTGCGGCACGAGGCGGGCAAGCCGCCGCTGCAATTCGGCATGGCCGGATACGTGATCTGCCGTGACAGCGAGGACGAGGCGCAGGCCGAGCTGGAGCGGATCCTGGACGTGCGCTCCTCGACCGAGGCGTACGCCTCTTATCGCGACTTCGTCGAGGGCTCGCAGCTCGAATCCCACGTCTCGCTCGAGGAATACAGCGTTTCGAACCGGGGCCTGCGTGCCGGGCTCGTGGGCACGCCCGAGCAGATCATCGAGCGCATCCGCGCCTACGAGAGCGCGGGCGTGGACCTCTTGCTGCTCCAGTTCTCGCCGCAGCACGAGGAGATGGAGCGGTTCGGGAGGCAGGTCATAGCGCCTTGGCGGGCGGCGGGGAGCTAGACCCGAGAGGGGGACGTCGCGTCAGGCCGCGTCGCCGAGCCCACCCCTGGAGCGGCCAGACGTGCCAGGCTGTGCCGCATGGTGAACGACTACGACAGCTTTGCCGAGGCGTACGCCGCCGAGACCGAGTCCAACCTCGTCAACGCCTACTACGCCCGGCCGGCGATGCTGAATCTGGCCGGGGACGTGGCGGGGCGGCGGATCCTGGACGCCGGGTGCGGGGCGGGTCCACTGCACGCGGCGCTGCAGGAGCGCGGCGCCATCGTGACCGGGATCGACTCGAGCGCCAAGATGCTCGAATTGGCTCGGAAGCGGCTCGGGGAGGATGCGGATCTGCAGCTGGCCGACGTGGCCGGCCCGCTGCCCTTCCCGGAAGGCTCGTTCGACGACGTCGTCGCGTGTCTGGTGCTGCACTACCTGGAGGATTGGACGGAGCCGCTCGCGGAACTTCGGCGAGTGCTCAAGCCCGGTGGCCGGCTGATCGTGGCAGTCGACCATCCGGTCGTGCAGAAGCTGTTCAACTCGGAGTTCGACTATTTCGCGATCAGCAGGCGCTCCGAGGAGTGGACGATCGGCGGGCACACGGCTCAGATGAGCTTCTGGCACCGCCCGCTGCAGGCGATGACGGACGCCTTCACCGCGGCCGGTTTCCGGATCTCTGTCATCAGCGAGCCGCCGCCCGCGCCGGGCGCCTGGGAGCTGTTCCCCGAGGATCTCGGCCATCGGCCGGAAGGGGCCGCCTTCCTCTGCTTCCTGTTCTTCGTCCTCGAGGCCGTGTAGCGGAGCGACGGCGTCCGCGTCCGGTCAGGCCTCTGAGTCTCCCCGGGCCGCCGCCTCGATGAGCTGCTCGATGCGCGCGGCGCCGTAGGCGAACTCCGCCTCGATGTTCAGCCCGGCGAACCGGCCGCCCGCCTCGGAGGCGGCGAAGCCGTAGACCAGTGTGGAGAGCATCCGCTCCAGGCTGTCGAGCTCGTGCTCCGGCACGCCCGCCGAGCGCAGCGCGCGGAAGACCGCCTGCCGCGGGCCCTGGGCGCCCTCGGTGACGGCGCGACGCTGGAACAGCAGCATGAACAGATCCGGATAGCGGCGCGCGATGGCCCTGACGTTCTCGGCCATCGCGCGCAGCGCCGTGCGCCAATCCGTGCTCTGATCCGCTTCGGGCACCGCGATCTCCGCCATCAGCCGTTCCACCAGGCCGTCGAGCAGGCCTTGCTTGTCGCCGACGTGCCGGTAGAGCGCCATCGGCGTCACCTCCAGCCGCGCGGCCACGGCGCGCATGGTCACGGCGGCCAGGCCGGATTCGGCGGCTAGGTCGAGGGTGGCGTCGAGCACCTGGGTGCGGCTGATCCGGGCGGGTCTCACGGGCTTGCTCCTGTGGACGGTCGACGACATTAGGATACATTGTATATATACGACGTATAGTTACTGGGAGGTAGCCATGCTCGAGGCCTGTGGCCTGCGCAAACGCTGGCGGTCCGGACCCGCGCTGGCCGGCTTCGACCTGCGGATCGAGGCCGGCGAGGTGTGCGGCCTGCTCGGGCACAACGGCGCCGGCAAGACGACCTTCGCCCGCATCTGCGCCGGTCTCGAACGGCCCGACGCGGGACGCGTACTCCTCGGCGGCGTCGATCCGCACGCTCGGCCTGCCGCGGCACGGTCGCTGGTGGGGCTCGCCCCGCAGGAGATAGCGCTGTACCCGACCGCCACGCTGCGCGAGAACCTGCGCTTCTACGGCGGACTCGCCGGCATACGGGGGCGGACGCTGCGGCGGGAGATCGGCGAGATCAGCGAGGCGCTGATGCTCACCGAGCAGCTCGACCGGACCGTGGCCACGCTCTCCGGCGGTCAGCAGCGGCGTGCCCAGGCTGCGACCGCGCTCCTGCACCGGCCGCCGGTGCTCCTGCTCGACGAACCGACCGTCGGCGCCGACCCGGTCACCCGCCAAGCGCTGCTCGCCGTGGTGCGTGACCGTGCCGATCAGGGCGCAGCAGTCTGCTACACCACCCACTATCTGCCGGAACTCGACGAGCTGGACGCCACCGTGGCCGTCGCGCAGGCCGGGCGCGTCATCGCACGCGGCGGCCGGGCGCAGCTGCTCGCGGGCCTGCCGAGCCGACTGGTGCTCGGCTTCTCGGCCGGCGCGCCCGACGCGCTCGCGGCGCAGGCGGACAGGGCCAAGGACGGTGCCCTGAGCTTCATCACCCCGGGCCCCGCCCAGACGCTGGCCCAGATCCTCGCCTCGCTCGGGTCGCGGGCCGCGGACGTCGAACGGGTCGAGATCCACGAACCAGACCTCGATGACCTCTACCGCCACCTGACCCGCGAGAGCGCCGAGGCCGAATATGTCCACTGAGACTCCCGCTGTTTCGCTTGCGCCGCGCGGTCGCGCGCCGCGTCAGGCCTCTGTCGTGGCTCGGCACACCGCGATCCTGCTGGCCCGGGATCCGGGGACTGTCCTGGCCTACACGGTCATGGCCATGGTCCTGCTGACCGTGCTGCGGCCGGTCTACGAGCGGCTCGGAACGTTCGGCGGCCCGCCGATCGACCAGGAGGCTCCCGGGACGGCAGTGATGTTCACCCTGCTCGCCCTCGACGTCGCCGGCCAGAGCCTGCTGTCCGAACGCACGTGGCACACCTGGGACCGGCTGCGCGCCGGGTCGGTCGGGCCGTTGACCGTCTTGGCCGGCAAGGCGATCCCGCTCACGGCGCTGTTCGCGCTGCAGCAGGCGGCGCTGTTCGCCTTCGCCGACGCCGTGTACGGCTTCGACCTCGCCGCCGGGTCGTGGCGGCTGGCACTCGTGGTCGCGGCCTGGAGCGTGTGCGTGACCGGGCTCGGCCTCGCCGTCGGGGCGTGGGTGCGCAGCCAGGGCCAGCTCTCGGCGGCGGCCGACATCGGCGCGCTCGCCGTCACCTGCCTGAGCGGAAGCCTCGTGCCGCTGCCGATCCTGCCGCACTGGGTCGCGCAGGTGGCGCCGTGGACGCCCGGATACTGGGCCCTGCGCGGCTTCCAGGCCGCCGTGGAGGGCGACGCGGCGACCTTCGGCCGTACCCTGGCCGTCCTGATCGGAATCAGTGCCCTGGCCTTCATGGTGGCGGCGGCCGGCGTCCGCCCGCGACGATCACCGGCTCGGGAGCGATCGAGGTAGTCCGAACCAGGGCAGCACACTGTTCTCAAAACGGACCAGTGCGCTGATGCGGTCGCCGGCCAGCGTCAGCACGTAGAGCCCGGTCGCGTGGCTGACTCCGCCCGGAGTGCGCACGTAGGCGCCGAACGCCGGCTGGCCGTTGGCGCGCGTCGGCACGAGGTCGAAGCGGCGCCCGGAGCTGAGAAGGGTGGCGTAGAACCCGGCGACGACGTCGCGACCCTCGTACTCCAGCGGCATCGGCGGCATCGAGGTGAAGACGTCGTCGGTCAGCAGCTCCACCAACGCGTCGATGTCGGCCGATTCCCAGGCGCGGGCGAACTTGGCCACCAGGGCGTCCTCGCCCGCCGACCCGCCGGCCGGCGGCGGCCGGTGATCAGGGCTCGAAGTCGCCCGCTGCTGCAGGCCGGCCCGCGCGCGTTTCAGGGCGCTGTTCACCGAGTCGAGTGTCGTGTCCAGCATGTCGGCCGCCTCTGCGGCGTGGAAGCCGAGCACGTCGCGCAGGATCAGCACGGCGAGCTGGAGCGGCGGCAGAAGCTGGAGGGCCGTGACGAACGCCAGCGAGACAGATTCGCTCTGCTCGTACCGGGCCTCCGGTCCCGGCGGCAGGTCCGGGCCGCCGAAGAGGCCGTCGATGAGGGCATCGGGGAAGGGCTCGAGCCACACGACCTCGCCGAGGCGGGTCGGCTCGGGCGGCTGCAGGCCCGGCACGTCCCACGCCTTGGCCGGTCGCCGGCTGATCGTGCGCCGGGCGTCGAGGCAGCGGTTGGTGGCGATGCGGTAGAGCCAGGTGCGCAGCGAGGCGCGTCCTTCGAACGCGCGCAGTCCCTGCCAGGCGGAGAGCAGCGTGTCCTGCAGGGCGTCCTCGGCGTCTTGAAGCGACCCGAGCATCCGATAGCAGTGCACCTGCAGTTCTCTGACATGCGGCTGCGTGAGTTCCTTGAACGCTTCGCCGTCTCCGGCCCGCGCACGCGAGATCAGCTCTGCCGACACCACGATCGCACCACCTGCTTCCTGCTCCGTCAGTCCTCGGTCCGCTTCACCTTGTGCAGACGCCGGCCCACCGGCGAACTGGGCGGTCTGCGCGCGCCCAGTTTTCAGCACGCCCGGCGCCTGTACCGGTGAACGTCCACGAAAGCAGAGGAACAGGGAGAACGTGATGGGGAAGATCGTGGTCAGCAGCAACGTCTCGCTCGACGGGGTGGTCCAGGACCCCGACGGCGAGGAGGGTTACAGCTTCGGCGGCTGGTTCGGCCGGTCCGGTGGCAAGGATCTCGTGGAATGGCAGAAGGTCCAGCTCGCGGAGGCGCTCGCCGCGCAGGCGCTGCTGCTCGGCCGGCGCAGCGACACGTGGTTCGCCACGCGCTGGTCCGAGCGCACCGGCGCGTGGGCGGACCGGCTCAGTGCTCTGCCGAAGTATGTCGTGTCCGCGACGGTGGAGAAGCCGGCGTGGGGCAACGGCGTCGTGCTCAGCGGCGACCCGGTACAGGAGGTCGCGAAGCTGGCGAAGGCCGTGGACGGGGACATCGTCGTCTACGGCAGCATCCAGCTCGTGCATGCGCTGTTCGAACACGATTTGGTCGATGAGCTGCGTCTCTACGTCTTCCCGGTCGTCGTCGGCGCGGGTGAGCGACTGTTCCCCGAATCCTGGAGCAGCAAGCCGATGCGCCTCGCCGCGTCCCAGACGGTGGGCGACTCTCTCACCTCGCTCACCTACCGGCCGGTCCGGGAGAACTGACCCGCAACGGCCGGGTACGGCCCTGGCAGCGCCATGATCCGCTGCCAGGGCCGTGCCCGATTCAGCAGCCTGTCTTACGAGATGACGGCGCAGCTCGGGGTCGAGCTGGTGCCGTTCGTCTGCTCAGTGGCCATGGTGGGGGAGGACTGACTGCCCAGCGCCGGGGTGGCGGTGAGCTTGAGGTTGTTGGTCTCGCCGGTGAAGCCCTCTTCGACGCAGCTGGGCGCGCCGGAGCTGGTGGATGTGAGCGCCGTCACCGCTTCCAGGGTGTTGTTGGTGCCGAAGTTGGCCGCACTGCCGCCGCCGTCTCCGTAAACGCCCCACTCGGCGGTGTTCCAGAAGCCGGCGAGGCCGACCTTGGTGTCCTTGCCGGTGACCGTGGACGCCGTGCCCGAGCCGACCGAGACCGACACCGCGTCGTTCCCGCCGGAGGCGGCGGTGGCGGTGAGCTTGACCGTGGCCAGCTGCGCCGCGGTGATCGCCTTGACCGTGGTGGCCGAGCTGTTAGTGTAGCAGTCCCCTGAGTACGAGTACCAGCCCGAGGGGCAGGTGGCCTCATAGTCGATCAGCCAGTACTGCATGAAGAGGTCGCCGGTGCTGCCGCCGTTGAAGGTGTAGACGAACTGCTGCCAGGCCAGGCAGTTGGCCGGCACCGAGGCCTTCGCGCAGGCGGAGCTGCCGGAGAAGAACTGGCTGTTGAGCTGGAGCGAGAACGAGTTCGCCACCTGCGATCCGGAGCCGTTGACGGCCCCCTTCTCGGAGATGTTCGAGCTGACGTTCGCGAAGGTGCCGACCGCCTTGGAGATCTTTCCGGAGACGACGGCCGAGTAGTCGGTGCCGTCGCCGACGGTCAGCGGCGTGGCGTGCGCGGCGTGCGCGGCCGGGTTCGAGGCCTGGGCGAGCCTCGGCACCAGCGGGACGTTCGGCGCGGCCACGCACGCGACCGCGTGCCAGGACAGCGACGGGTACGAGGCCTGGTAGCAGCCGGAGCCCTGCTCCGGCACCTTCGAGATGGCGGCCTGCCAGCCCGCCTTCGCGGCGGCGGCGGCCGCCGGGTTCGTCGCGGCCGAAGCGCTGGCCGCCGGCAGCAGGGTGGCGCCGGCGAGGGCGATCGCCGCGATCGCGGTGAACGCCAGCTTCCTGATATGACGTGGGTACACGTGGGTTCCTCTCGGTTCTTCACCCGCCGGGTGGCAGCACCACCCGGCCGTATTCGTATAGTGATGAAGGGGGCTGCGATCCGGAAGAGGTCCCGGGAAGATTTTCCTCCCGCCACGGTGTATAAGAAACTTACATAAGTTCGTGATAGAGTCCCCCCGTGCCCGACGATCTGGACGCCGGTGCCGTGGCGGCGGCGGTCGAACGCTTCAACGGCTTCTACATCCGCCTGCCGGCCGTGCGAAAGCTGAGCTTCACTACGCTGTCCGTGCTGCACACCCTCGCCGAACGCGGCGCGCTGCGCCTCGGCGAGCTGACCGCGACCGAGCAGGTCTCCCAGCCGGCCATCACGCAGATGGTCACCAAGCTCGAGGCCGAGGGCCTGGTCGAACGTCACCCGGATCCGCGGGACGGCCGCGCGGTCCTGGTGCGGCTGACCCCTGCGGGCCGCGCGATCGTGACGGCGCGGCGCGAGGACCGGGTCGGCCGGCTCACCCCGCTGCTCGACCGGCTCGACCCGGCCGAGCGGGCCGCGCTCGCGGCCGCGCTGCCCGTCCTCGAACACCTCGCCGCGCTCGCGCGACTCAGCGAAGGACGACCATGACCGGCCTGCGAACTCCATCCCCGACCCCGACCCCGACCCGGACCCGCATCCACGTCCCCGACGCGACCCTCGAGGATCTGCGTCAGCGCCTTGCCCTCACGCGCTGGCCGCAGGTATCAGAGAACAGTGACGGCCGCTACGGACTGCGCGGCGCGTATCTGCGGGAGCTGGCAGAGTACTGGCGCGACGCGTTCGACTGGCGCGCAGCCGAGGCCGCGATCAACGTATTCGAGCACTACCACGTGCAGATCGACGGCGTGCCGGTGCACTACATGCGCCGGCCCGGCGTCGGGCCCGCGCCGAAGCCGCTGATCCTCAGCCACGGCTGGCCGTGGACGTTCTGGCACTGGGCGAAGGTCGCCGAGCCCTTGGCGGACCCCGGAGCGCACGGCGGCGACCCGGCGGACGCCTTCGACGTGATCGTCCCCAGCCTGCCGGGCTTCGGCTTCTCCACCCCGCTCGCCGAACGGCCCGACCTGAACTTCTGGAAGATCGCGGACCTCTGGCACGCACTGATGACCGACGTGCTCGGCCACCCCAGGTACGCCGCCGCCGGCTGCGATGTGGGCGCCCTCGTCACCGGGCAGCTCGGCCACAAGTACGCCGACGAGCTCTACGGCATCCACATCGGCTCCGGCCAGAAGCTGGACATGTTCACCGGCGACCGCGGCTGGGACCTGAGCGGCGGCCACCCGATCCCCGAGGGCCTGCCGGCGGACGTCCACGCCCGGGTGCTCGAGCTGGACCGGCGCTTCGCCGTCCACCTGGCCGCGCACGTCCTGGCCCCGGACACGCTCGCCTTCGGCCTGGCCGACTCGCCCGTCGGCATGCTCGCCTGGCTGCTCGAGCGCTGGATCAACTGGAGCGACAACCACGGCGACATCGAGACCGTCTTCACCAAAGACGAGCTGTTGACCCACGCCACCATCTACTGGGCCACCGACTCGATCGCGACCTCGATCCGCACCTACGCCAACAACAACCGCTACCCGTGGACGCCGTCGCACGACCGGAACCCCGTGATCGAAGCCCCGACCGGCATCACCTTCGTCGCCTACGAGAATCCGCCGGGCGTAGCCACCGACCAACGGGTGCGGCACTTCGCGGACAGCGAGCGCGGCGGCTGGTACAACCACGTCAACCTCACCGTCCACGAGCACGGCGGGCACTTCATCCCCTGGGAGATCCCGGGGGAGTGGGTCGAGGACCTGCGCCGCACCTTCCGCGGAAGAAGCTGACAGAGGCGGAACGGGACGCGCGGACGTGCGAGAATCGTCCCGCCACGATCACCTTGAGGCTCGAGGGAGTACAGCTATGCGGGTCCTGGTCACCGGTGGAGCCGGGTTCATCGGCTCCAACTACGTGCTGCAGCTGCTCGCCGAGCAGCCCGAGGGGACGAGCGTCACCGTCCTGGACTCGCTGAGCTACGCGGCCAACCGCGCCAGCCTCGACCCCGTCGCCGACCGGATCGAGTTCGTCGAGGGCTCGACCGCCGACCGGGAGGTGACCGAGCGCCTCGTCGCCGAGGCCGACGTCGTGGTCAACTTCGCCGCGGAGAGCCACAACGACAACTCCCTGAACGACCCGACGCCGTTCCTCCAGTCGAACGTGATCGGGACCTGGAACGTGCTCGAGGCCGTGCGCCGGTACGACGTGCGCCTGCACCACATCTCCACCGACGAGGTGTTCGGGGACCTCGCGCTCGGCGACCCGGCCCGGTTCACCGAGCAGACCCGCTACCGGCCGTCGAGCCCCTACTCGGCCACGAAGGCGAGCGCCGACCACCTCGTCCGGGCCTGGGCGCGCTCGTTCGGGATCCGCGCGACGATCTCGAACTGCTCGAACAACTACGGTCCGCGCCAGCACGTGGAGAAGTTCATTCCGCGGCAGATCACGAACATCCTCGAGGGCGTCCGGCCGAAGCTCTATGGCGCGGGCACCAACGTGCGCGACTGGATCCACGTCGACGATCACAACAGCGCGGTGCAGGCGATCATCGAGAAGGGCACCATCGGCGACACGTACCTGATCGGCGCGGAGTGCGAGGTCGACAACCTCACCATCGTGCGCACGCTGCTGCGGGTCATGGGCAAGCCGGAGGACTGGTTCGACTTCGTCTCGGACCGTCCCGGCCACGACGTGCGCTACGCGATCGACCCCGGCAAGATCGGCAGCGAGCTGGGCTGGCGCCCGCGGTACCACGACCTCGAAGCGGGCCTCGAGGCGACCGTGGCCTGGTACAGCGACCACCGCGAGTGGTGGACGACGGCGAAGCACGCGGCGGAAGAGGCGTACGCGCAGATCGGCCGGTGACGGGAGGGATCCTGGCGGCCGGTGACTTCCTGCTGCGACCGCCGGACGTGGCCGAGCACCGTGAAGTGCTCGAACTCGGCCTCGACCCCGACGTCAGGCTGTGGAACCCGCGCTGCCGGATCACCGACGAAGCGAGCGCGATCCGCGACTGCGTCGAGGGCGCAGACTGGTCCGACGGCAGCCACGCAACGTTCTCGATCATCCACCGCGACAGCGGCCGATACGCCGGCAACATCGCGCTGCACGGCCTCGAACCAAACACCGGCCAAGCCCACATCGGCTACCGGGTGGCGCGTTGGACCCGTGGCCAAGGCGTCGCCACCCAGGCCGTCAACGCTGTGGCGGCCTGGGCCTCGACGCACCGGTCGGTGCGGCGCATCCTGCTGACCCACGCCGTCGAGAACGTCGCGTCCTGCCGCGTCGCCGAGAAGAGCGGCTTCTGCCTCGACCACCTGCTCCCCGCGCACAAGCAATTCGGCGACGGTCTCGTCCACGACGAGCACCTGCACGTCCGGGACTGCTAACGGGAGTTGTTGATCGGCTGGCTTGTCGGGTCGTGGTGTGGGCGGCCGCTTCGCGTCGCCCTGTTTGTCTGACCACCCGTTACCTTTTACGTGTCCCCGCAATGGGGGCGCCTGGCCTCCGGGCCCGGTATGGCTCTGCCACCCTGCCGTGTCTATGGCCTTGGGCGTGTTGCCGCCGGGTTTTGGAGCACTGCCTGACCGCTGATAAGGGGCCTGGTCCGCATCCCGTGCCCGGCGCAACGCCGGGCGTTTTCTCGGGGCGGCCTGTGTAACGTGGTTGCCGGCTGCGGTGCGATGGTCGAGGCCAGGGCCATGCGAAGTAGAAGGCGGCGAGCGTGTACGACACCAGCGGTATCGGGGTCTTCCTCGGCCTGGACGTGGGCAAGGGCGAGCACCACGCCCACGGGGCTTGTCAATTGGAGTGTGTAAGTTTGGGGACGGTTCTTCCTTCTTCGGGTCTCCGTCGGCGGTTGCCGTCGGTGACGGTTTTGCTGGTCAGACCGGGAGTTTGCCGGGGAAGCGGATCGCGAAGTCGTTCAGGGCCCGCTTCCAGCCGTAGGTTCCGGTGCCGCGTAGCTGTCCGGCCGGCACGTGGCGGCCCTCGCCGTCGATGTGGCGGCCCTCGATGCGGCGGATGCCGAGGTAGAGCAGTTTGATCGCGGCGTCGTCGTCGGGAAAGTGCCCGCGGGTCTTGCTGATTTTGCGGAGCTGGAAGTTCATCGACTCGATGGCGTTGGTCGTGTAGATGACCCGTCGCAGCTCGAGGGGGAAGTCGAGAAACGGTATGAACGTCTCCCAGGACCGCTCCCATGCGGAGATCACCCCGGGTGCGCTGCGGGCGAACGTGCCGCGCAGCGCTTCGAGCGCGGCCTCGGCGGCCGAGGCGTTCGCGGCGGTGTAGATCGGGCGCAGCGCGGCGGCGATCTTCTTGCGGTCGGCGTAGGCGACATACCGCATCGAGGTGCGGATCAAGTGGACCACGCAGGTCTGCACGATCGCCTCGGGCCATACGTGCCCGATCGCCTCGGGCAGCCCGCTCAGCCCGTCGCAGCACACGACGAGGGCGTCTTTCAGGCCCCTGTTGCGCAGGGAGGTCAGGACGTTGAGCCAGAACCGGGAGCCCTCCTTCTGCTCGATCCAGATGCCGAGCACCTGCTTGTACCCGTCGGTGTCCACGCCGATCACCAGGTGCGCGGCCTTGTTCACGACGCTGCCGGACTCGCGGACCTTCACCACGATCGCGTCGATGTAAAGGATCGGATACACCGCGTCGAGCGCGCGGTTCTGCCATTCGGCGATCTCCTCGCGCACCACCTCGGTCACGTTGGAGACCAGCGCGGGGGAGATCTCGGCGCCGTAGACCTCGGCGAGGTGGTCGCGGATGTCGCGGGTGGACATCCCCCGGGCGTAGAGCGAGAGGATCATCTCGTCGACCTGCCCGAGCCTCTTGGTGCGCTTGGGCACGATCCGCGGCTCGAACGAGCCGGCCCGATCACGCGGGACCTGCAGGCGCACCGGCCCGGACGCGGTGACCACGGTCTTGGGGTAGGAGCCGTTGCGCGAGTTGGGCGAGCCGACCCCGGCCGGATCCCCCTTCTCGTAGCCGAGGTGATCCGCCATCTCCACCTGCAGCGCCCGCTCGAGCACCGCCTTGGTGATCGCAGCCAGCAGCTCCTGCGCCCCGCCCCCGGCCTTCTCGGCCTCGGCCAGCAGAGAGTCGATCGCCTCCGGAGCCAGGATCGCAGCGACCCGACGGGCACCCTCGACCTGCTCGAGCTCCTCCACCAGATGCTCCTCGGCCTCCACCGACAGCACCTGGTCCATCTTCTTGCCACTCACAGCGTGTCACCATTTCTAGCAGCCAGGCACTACCACCTGCTGCTCAACAGGTCACCCGCTTACACACTCCATTAGACACGCTCCGCCCACGGGCTGACCCCGGCCGGCAAGACCGTCTACGACAAGCGCCTGCCGAACACCGAACCGAAACTGCGCGCCCTGTTCGAGAAGCTGATCGCGAAGTTCGCCACCGTCCTGGTGATCGTCGATCAGCCCGCGAACATCGGCGCGCTGCCGCTGAGCGTCGCCCGCGACGTCGGCTGCCAGGTCGCCTACCTGCCCGGCCTGGCCATGCGCCGCGCCGCGGACCTCTACGAGGGCGAGGCCAAGACCGACGCCCGCGACGCCGCCGTGATCGCCGACGTCGCCCGCACCGCACCCAGGGCGCTGCGCACCCTGACCGTGCTCGATGAGACCGAGGCGGAACTGGCCATGCTCGTCGGGTTCGACCAGGACCTCGCGGGCGAGTCGACCCGCACCTCCAATCGGCTGCGCGGCCTGCTCACCCAGATCCACCCCTCCCTCGAACGCGTCCTGGGCCCACGCATCCAGCACCAGGCCGTCCTCGCGCTACTCGCCCGGTACGGCTCCCCTGAACTGCTCGCCGAGGCCGGCACCCGACGCATCGTCAAACTCCTGAAACCCCTGGCCCCGCGCCTGGCCGAGCGCCTGGCCGAGGAGATCGCCGAGGCCCTCGCAGAACAGACGGTCGTGGTGCCCGGCACCCGGGCCGCAGCCCTCGTCATCCCCTCCCTCGCCCGCCAGCTGACCGAGATCCTCGCCCAACGCCGCACGCTCGAGGGACAGCTCAGTGCCCTGCTGGAGGCCCACCCTCTTTCCCCGCTCCTGACCTCGATGCCCGGCATCGGGATCAGGACCGCCGCGACCATCCTGACCACCGTCGGCGACGCCGCCACCTTCCCCACCGCCGACCACCTCGCCTCCTACGCAGGACTTGCCCCGGTCACCAAGTCCTCCGGCAGCTCCATCCGCGGCGAACACGCACCCAGACGCGGAAACCGGCAGCTCAAACGCGCCATGTTCCTCTCCGCCTTCGCCGCCCTGGCCGACCCCGACTCCCGCGCCTACTACGACAAACACCGCGCCGCAGGCAAAACCCACACCCAAGCAATCATCCGCCTCGCCCGCAGACGCATCAACGTCCTCCACGCCATGCTCCGCAACGCCACGCTCTACACGCCCCACACCGCCACCACATAACCCGAGCAACACCCACCCACATGCCCGTTACAGCGAGCAGCCCAGACTTGACGGAAGACATAGGGGCACGCCCACCCGTTGCGTTGGCGGGGCGAGCTGCGGTTTCAAGATCGAAAGTCGCCGCTGGCAGGCCCTTCCCTCGGAGAGAGTGCCGGGTTTGCGTGGGTGCTGGCGTGGGGGACGGGCTGGGGTTCGTGATGGTCAGGTGCCGGGGGTGTGTTCTCTCCTCGGTTGGTCCCCGGAGGCAATCAGGGACCTGCCGGGAGGTCAAGCGGCGGTGACTTGGGTTGATGCTGGATCTTGCATCGCGCCGCTTGACCTCCCGGCAGAACCCTGATCGGGCTTCGCCTGCCCGACCGAGGAGAGAGCCCACCCCCTGGGGGAGTGGTGCGAGCTGCGCTCGGGCCGAGCCGGGTGGCTTGGCCGTGCTCGGTGCGGAAGGATTCTGCATCACCGTGATTCGACCGTCCCGATTCCCGATCCGCGCCAAGGGTCGGTGCTCCGGTCGCGCGTGATGTGAAATCTCACATCGCCCTGGTGCGCTCCGCCTCGATCCCAGACCTCGCGGGAGAATCCCGCAGCGCCAGCCGCGTTCGATGCGGAAGGATTCTGCATCGCCCTGGTCCGATCCACCCGGTGCCCACGTACTGCGCAGGATCGGGGGGCCCGGTCGCGCGCCGAGGGGAAATCCTGCACCGCTTTCGGCCATACCCCCGACGCCATCTGCCCAGCCACCCCGTCCACCACCCTCCCGTCACAAGCCTCGACCCTCGTACTCTTCCATGCTAGATGCCACCACTGACAAAAGCCATGAATCCGGCCTTCACCTGATAAGCGAAGATGCTGGAGATTTCCGGGCACTCGGGCGCGTTCCCCGGCGTTGAAGGAGTAGAGAAGGCAAGAGCAGCCCAGAACGGCGGTGCAGGATTCTTCCGGATCGGGCGCGGCCGGGCCGCGGGGTGGGACTCGGCTCGAGCGCAGCTCGCACCGGACCCTCAGGGGGTGTGTTCTCTCCTCGGTCGGGCAGGCGAAGCCCGATCAGGGTTCTGCCGGGAGGTCAAGCGGCGCCATGCAGAATCGAGCATTAGCCCAAGTCACCGCCGCTTGACCTCCCGGCAGGTTCCTGATTGCCTCCGGGGACCGACCGAGGAGAGAGCACACCCCCGGCACCTGACCATCACGAACCCCAGCCCGCCCGCCAACGCCAGCACCCACACAGCCCCGGCACTCTCTCCGAGGGAAGGGCCCGCGCCGGAGGCGAGATATTGAAACCCCAGCCCACCCCGCCAACGCAACGGGTGGGCGCGTGGTCAGACGAACAGGCGACGCGAAGCGACCGCCCCGAGCCACGACGACCACCCCGACCCGACAAGCCACCACGCCCCACGGGCACTCAGCCGATCATCAATTCGCAGTAATACATCCCGATCGGACCCTTACTCCAGGCTGGATCCGCTGACGACCGGCTTGCCCTGGCCGAGGAAGAATACGCCAGGATATCCGGCCGTGTAGAAACCCTTGCTGACGTTGCTGTGCAGCGTAGAGCCGTTGACTGTCATCGTGCCAGAGCGGTCGTTGCTGACGTAGAACACCGCGCCGCCGCCCTCGTTGGCCTGGTTGTGCTCGATCACCGAGTCAGTGATCGTCAGGGTGTAGGTGTTGCCGTCGTTGTAGATCGCCCCGCCGCTGCCGCCGCCGGGGGTGCCGCTGCGGGCCGGGTTGGCGCCCACGCCGATCGCCTCGTTGTACGTCATCACGCAGTCGATCACGTCCCAGGACACGCCGATGCTGCTCAGCGCGCCGCCGTTCGAGCAGACGCCGCCGAGGCCGGCGGCGCCGCCGAAGGTGCTCTTGACGACGTAGACCGGCAGGTTGTTCCACTGCTCCAGCGCGCGCACGGCGGCGCCGCCGAGGTCGGGGCCGGTGGAGTCGCAGCGGTTGCGGGTGAACCGGTCGTTGACGATCTTCAGCCTGCCGCCGCTGGCGAACACGGCACCGCCGCCGCCGCCGTAGGCCGCCTGGCCGGTCGAGTTACCGTCGGTGAAGGTCAGATTCTGCAGCGTCAGCTGCGGGTACTGCTGATTCTGGCAGTGCGAGGTGGTCCAGGTCTGCGCCTTGTCGCACGTGTTCATGTACAGGATCCGGCGCACGCCGCCGCCGCTGAGGGTGACCTTGCCGCCGCCGTCGAGCACCACGGTCTGGGCGGAGTTCACGACCTTCGCGGTGGCCGTCATGGTAATCACGACCGGGGCCGGCCCGCAGGAGAAGGTGATCAGGCCGCCCTTCGCGACGGCGCTGACGACGGCTGCGGACGTACAGCTCGCCGCGGTGCCGTCGCCGACGACCCGGGTCGGGTGCGAGGTGTCCACCGGCTCGGCGGCCGACGGGATCGTCGCGTGGCCCTGGGGATTGCCGGGGCTCGGCAGTACGGCGGCGGTCGACGGCGCGGCGCTCGGCGAGGCGGATGAGGGCGAGGCCGAGGGCGACGGCGACGCGGACGCCGAGGACGCGGCGGGTGTCGCCGGGGCCGTGGTCACGAGGCCCGCGGGCTTCGTGTCCGCGGCCGGGCCGGCCTGCGCGGCGTTCGAGCCGCAGCCCGAGAGCGAGGCCGCGGCCAGGGTCAGACCGGCCAGGAGCGCGAGTGCGGCTTTAGAGCGCCGTGGAGGAAGCACCCGCCGATGGTAGCGCCCTATCAGCTCTCGTCCGGCGGTATCTCCGAGAACCGTGGATTGCCGCCGCTGTACACGCGATTCACTCGGTACCCACGGACGTCCGCGTCAGCGCCAGCAGTTGGCGGGTGTGGCCAGGCAGCTCCATCTCGGCGAAGCCGGCGAGGATGCCGCCGAGGGGCATGGCCTGATCGACCATCAGCTTGCCCTGCGACACCAGCAGCGTGGGCACCTGCGCCGCGAGCTCGGCTTCGCTCAGCGCCGCGCCATCGGCGAGCGCGCACAATGCCTGGCATTGGAGGCGGATGCGCTCGCGCAATCCGGTGGCGCCGCCCGCGGTCTCGACGAGGCGGTCCAGCGTCCAGGTGTCCTGCGCGAGCCGGTTGTCGTAGGTGACGTTCGCCCCGCCGATGACCGCGCAGACGGTGCGCACGGTGTCCGCGCTCAGGATGCTGACATGCGCCAGGATCTGCGCGGCGTCCCATTCGCCGGCCGCGGGGGCCACCCGTTCGTCGTCGGACGCAGCGGCCACCGTCTCCGCCGCGTCGAGAAACGCCCGGTAAGCGGCGCCCAGGGCGCTCGCCGTGTCGCTGTTCATGTTTTCCTCCGGTTCCGGTACGCCGCTCAGGCGTGCTCGCTCGGGCTCATCTCCCACGGCGCCTGCGGCAGCACGTCGCCGGTCTCCAGCAGCGACTTGAGGTTCGCCAGCACGGCCGGCCAGCCCCGCGAGATGCCGCCGAGCATCTCCAGGTTCGGCAGCTTCTCGTGCGTCACGGTCAGCCGGACGATGTCCTGGTGCGGCTCCACCTCGAAGGTCACCACGGAGGCCTCCCGGTCGCTGTCCGGGGAGTCCTCGAACGTGATCACCAGCCGGTGCGGCGGCTCGGCGGCGAGGACCCGGCCGACGACGTCGACTGCGCCCGATCCGTCGGCGCGCCGATGCTCCCACCTCGATCCCGGCTTCCAGTCCGAGACGTTGGCGTGCCCCCAGAAGCGGGCCGTCAGGTCGGCGTCCGTCAGCGCCCGCCAGACCTGCTCGGCCGTGGCGCGGATGTAGGTGACGTACACGTAGTCCGGAACCGGGCTGTCGGGACGGGTCCCGGTGGCTTCGGCGGTGGTGGGGTCGGCGGCTTTGGCGGCCATGGCGTACTCCTCTGCCTGGGTCTTGACGGCGCTGAGGGCGAGCAGGCGCGGCTTGTCGAAGCCTGAGATCCAGCGCTCTTCGATCTCGTGGATGGGCACCGGGTTGAGGTAGTGCAGCCGCTCCCGGCCGCGCCGCACGACGGTGACCAGCCGGGCCCGCACGAGCAGGTCGAGGTGCTGGGTGAGTGACTGCCGGGCCATCGTCAGCGCCGCGCACAGCTCGGTGAGGGTCTGCCCGTCGCGCTCCCGCAGACGGTCGAGCATCAGCCGCCGGGTCGGGTCGGCCAGGGCCTTGAAGACCAGGTCCAGTTCCTCGTCGTGACCGCTCACGACTCCATTATGCAGGTATCTGCCTGCATAATGTCAAGTGCAACGATCACGCCGGCGAGGCGCATCTCTCCGGCGCGTCCGGGCATCCGCAGTGCTATCGAATCGCCGAGCCGCGGCGAGGAAGGAGATCCTGCGATGTCCATCGGCGCCAACACCTCGGTGATCACGGCCGGGGCGGTCCTGACTTTCGCCACCCGCTTCCACCTGGACGGCGTGAACATCTCCGCCGTCGGCATGGTGCTGATGCTGGTCGGCCTGGCCGGCCTGATCCTGCAGATCACCGCGCTGCGCCGGCAGCGGCAGCTGACGACGGCGCAGGCGGCGGCCCCGAACGCGGTGTTGGTGCGGCCCGGAGTGCGCGACTACTACTCGGGCACCACGGCCGACCCGCTGCCGCCGGGCGCGGAGCTGACGGCCGACCAGATCCGCGCGTACTACGAGAGCTACGAGTAGAAGAGCCGCTCAGGCCGAGAGCGAGTCGGCGTCGCCGAGCTCGACGACGGTGCCGCACTTCGCGCAGACCAACCGGTTCGAGCCGAACGGGATCGGCGCCATCCCGCACTCCTTCAGGTGCTTCTCGGTCGCCTCTTTCATGCGCTTGTCCTGACCCTGAGCCGCCTCGGTCTTGGACTTGAGATAGTCGGGCCGCCGCCCCCGTTCCTCCGCCGCGCCGGCGCTGCCCGGCCGGGCGCCGCCGCGCATCTGCCCGAAGGACTGGGTCGCCGACTGGCCCGACTCCGCCTGCTCGGCCGCCGCAGCGTCCGCCGCCCCGATTCCCGTCCCGGTCGAGCCGGATCGGCTCAAGCCCAGCTCATCCACCTCGCCCGTCTCGACCGAACCCTGGCCCAGCGCCGTGCCCGACGTCAGGGGAGCGCCGAAGGACGTGGCCAGGCCGCCGCCGGTACCGCCCGCGGGCAGCAGGCCGCCGGCGCCGAGGGAGAAGCCGCCCGCAACGCCGCCCCCCGGCAGCGACAGCTCGCCGCCGCTGAGCAGGGTGTTGGCGTGGCCGGCGATCTCCGACTCCAGCTGGTCCGCGCCCGCGGCCTGGGTGCGCAGCCCCTGCGCGGTGTCGTCGGCGAAGCCCTGCGTCGTCGAGGTCACGTCGGTCACGATCTTCTGCACCGTGCCCTGGGCGATCATCGAGATGGCCCCGCCGATCCCGGTCCCCGAGCTGCTGAGCGGCGTGCTCGTGCCCGCGGCCAGCGCCGAGCCGTGGTCCGCCTGCGTCGAGCCGTACCCCGCGATCACGTCGGCGGCGGCCCGGTACTCGTCCGGATCGAGAGTGTAACCCGTGCCCATGGCCGGTTTTATCCCTTCTGCGCGCCAGCTGCAGGCGATAGGTGAGTATTGATTCAGGAGGCGGATGACGCGGTCGTCGAGCTGCCCGAACTCCCCGAACCGAGCCGGACGCCCGGGAAGAGCATGTTCTCCACCGCGCCGGCGATCGTGTTCTCCAGCGGCGTCGCCACCGCCTCAAGCAGCTGCCCGATCACCTGCTGGGCCAGCGCGTTCAACTGCCCCTGCACCGTGGTCTGGGTGCCCTGCACGATCGCCGGGATGGCCGCCGTCGAGGTGCCGCCGGTCACCGCCGCGGCGGCCTGGGCCGCGGCGATCTGGGCGGCCATGGCCGTCAGCGCCGCGATGATCGTGCCCTTGACCGCCACCACGACCACCGCCGCCGCGTCCAGCGCGTCGGCGAACGAGTGGCAGCCGCTGACCAGCGGCTTCATGTGGGTGTTCGAGGCGCTCTCCCAGCCGGCGCTCAACGCGTCGTACGCGTCGCCCTGGCTGGTCGAGGCGAGCGACTTGACCTTGGCGTGCGCCGCGTCGTGGGTGTCCGAGGTGTTCTGGGCGTAGGTCCGCACCTGCGTCGCCCAGTTGTGCAGCTCGTCCTCGTCGATGTCCGGCCACGGGATGCCCACCAGGTTCAGGCACCAGGTGAGCTGGCTGGGCAATTGGATGCTCATGTGCGCGACCTCCGCGTCTCCTCGCACTCCGGTGTTCCCGCCGGCCGTCGGGGACAAGCGTCGCAGGACACGAATGGGACCGGTCCCGGGGTCGCGGTGGGTCAGAGCGCGCGCCGTCGGCGCTGCACGCCGAGCACGACGAATCCGATGACCAGCCAGATCGCGCCGACGACCTGCGCCGCGCCGGCCGCCTGGGTGATCACCGCGATGGTGACGGCCGCGCCGAGCAGCGGCACCACGACGTGGGCGAGCGGGCGGACGCGGTGGTCCCCGCCGCGTCTGCGGACCGCGAAGAAGCCGACCACCGCAAGGTGCAGCAGCGTGAAGGCGACCAGGGCGCCGATGTCCACGACGGAGACGAGTCGGTCCAGGCCGTCGTCGCGGCTCGCCGCCCACACCGCGGCCGCCAGCGTCACCACGGCGGCGCAACTCAGAGCCAGGCGCGGCACGCCCGAGGCGCGGTCCACCTGGGCGAGCACCCGCGGCAGCCGGCGTTCCCGCGCCATCGCGAACAGCAGCCTTCCGGCCGCCGCCTGCCCGGCCAGCGCCGCGAACGCCGCGCCGATGGCTTTGCTGACCGCGACCAGATCGTGCAGCCACGAACCCACCGCCGCGTCGACCGTGGTGTAGAACTCCGCGCCCTGCGCGCCGGGATCCGCTTCCAGTTGCGCCGCCGACTCGGGGGAGAGCAGCGCCGCGAGATACGTCTGCAGCGCGAACAGCACACCCGCGACCGCCAGGCAGGTCAGCACGGCGCGCGCCACCTTCGCCGAACCGCCCGTGGTCTCCTCCGCGAACGAGGCGATGGCATCGAAGCCCAGGTAGGAGAGCACGGCTACGGAGACCGCGCCGAGCACCGCCCCGATCGAGAACCCGCTCTGCCCGGTCAACGGGCTGAGCCAGCCGTGCCGTGCGCCGTGCAGCACGAGTTCCACCGAGGCCGCGACCACGAACACCGCGAGCACCACGATCTCCATCGCCAGCACCAGGAAGCCCACGAACGCGGCGGTGTGCACGCCCATCAGGTTCAGGCCGGTGGTGACCACGACGGCGATCGCCGTCCAGATCCACTGGTGTACGGACGGGACCAGCGAGTTCATCGCGATCCCGGAGAACAGGTAGGCGACCGCCGGGATCAGCACGTAGTCGAGCATGACCATCCACCCGGCGATGAACCCCGCGCCCTCCCCGAGCCCCACCCGGGCGTAGGTGAACACCGACCCGGCCTGCGGCGCCACCCGCACCATCTGCGCGTAGGAGAACGCGGTGAACGCCATCGCGATCGTCGCCACCACGTACACCAGCGCGATCGCGCCGTGCGACCTCGCCTGCAGCGCTCCGAAAACCCCGACCGGCGCCATCGGCGCGATGAACAACAGGCCGTAGACGATGAGGTCGCGGAAGCCCAGCGTGCGGTGCAGCGCGCCCTCGCCGGACGGGGTGCCGGACGGGGCCGCGGTCGTCGTCATTGAGCGCCTTCGAACGGGTGGTCCGGATGGTCGTCCTGCCTACCAGCATCGCCCGGGGCGCTCCGGATCACGCGTTGCGCCCGGCGAATGGATGACGCGGCCGCCGCCGCACGCCGCGCTACCCTGTGACCCGGGCCGGGAGGCGGCACCGACCGAGGCGATGATCAGGAGTCCGATGCACCCGTTCCGCAAGGCCGTCGAAGCACGCGACACCGCGGCGATCGAGGCGATGCTCGCCGAGAACGTGGTGTTCACCAGCCCGGTCGCGTTCAAGCCGTACCCCGGCAAGGCGGTCACGGCGGCGATCCTGCGCGCCGTGCTGCGCGTGTTCGAGGACTTCCGCTACGTCCGCGAGATCGAGGGCGCCGACGGCCGCGACCACGCGCTCGTCTTCACGGCCACCGTCGACGGCCTCCAGATCAACGGCTGCGACTTCCTGCACTTCGACGAGGACGGCTTGATCGACGACTTCATGGTCATGGTCCGGC
The DNA here is from genome assembly GCF_000504285.1 of Actinospica robiniae DSM 44927. Lineage (NCBI taxonomy): Bacteria > Bacillati > Actinomycetota > Actinomycetes > Catenulisporales > Actinospicaceae > Actinospica > Actinospica robiniae. Next base: position 9,819,337 of record NZ_KI632511.1, read on the forward strand.
CGCTCTCCGGTGCGCAGGCGCTCGCACAGGCCATGGGCGCCGAGTTCGAGCGCATCACGGCAGAGGCGCTCGGGCGCTAAGGTAGGTGATCATGACCGAGCCCGCCGAGCCCGCCGAGCCCGACCGCGACCTGCCGTCCGGGGACGACTACCCCGCCATGGTCGGGCCGGGTGCCGAGATCCGGCGCGCCGGTGCCGGCGCGGCCCGCGCCGTGGCCGACCTCGGCGCCGTCCTCGCGCAGGTCGAGCGCGGCAAACTCAAGTGCAGTGCCACCTCGCAGCGGCCGAGCGAGATCACCACCCGGATGATCGGGCGCGCGCTGGCCGGCGGGGACTACTACCCGGACGAGGACATCGCGTCCTTCGCGTGGCCGCTGCTGCTGCTGGCCGGCGGGCTGGCGCGGCTCGAGGGGCCGTGGATGCGCACCACCGCACGCGGCCGCACGGTGCTCGAGGAGCCGCGGGCCGAGCATCTCCAGGGCCTGTGGGAGCGCTGGCTGCTCAAGGCGCCGATCGACGAGTTGATGCGGGTGGACGCGATCCGCGGCCAGCGCAAGCCGGGCGTGCTGAGCGCACCGACCAAGCGCCGGGCGGCCGCGGCAGCCGGGCTCGCGCGGCTGCCGGTCGGCGAGTGGGTGGCCGTGGACCGGCTCTTCGACCTGGCGCGGACGCTCGAGCCGCCGCTGGCGGTGCCGAGGACGCCGAAGGCGGTGTGGGACCTGTACGTCGAGGACGCGGAGCGCGGCAGCCTCGGCTACGCCCCCGAGGATCTCGGCGAGGCCGGGGCGTGGGACGTGCTCGAAGGCAGATATCTGCTCTGCGTGGCGTTCGAGTACGCTGCGACGCTCGGCCTGCTCGACGTCGCGTACCGCGGCCCGGAGGACGCGCGCGAGGACTTCCGCGGCCTGTGGGGCACCGCGGACTACCGCTACCTCTCGCGTTACGACGGCCTGCTCGCCGTACGCCGCAACGGTTCCGGCGACGCAGACTACTGATTCATAACGGTCCTCGTATCCTGATTCTGCGGGCCGCGCTCAGCAGCTCTCCCGGGGCGGCAGCCCGTCCGCGCGCACCAGCCGGTCCCGGTAGGTGGAGGTCGCGAACTCCAGGAAGCGGTCCACATCCGCCTTGTTCGACGCCAGCCCCAGCGAGGCCCGCACCGCGCCGCCGCTGGGCAGGCGCAGCGCCTGCAGGTACTGGTCGATGCTCTGGATCTGCCGGCTCACCTGCCCGTTCAGCTCCTTGTCGCCGATGTCGAAGGCCAGCTCGCCCGCGCCCGGGTTGCAGAAGCAGCCGGTTCGTACGCTGATGCGCTCGGCACCGGCGTCCGTCTGCACGATCCGCTCGTCCACCACCCGGCCGCGCGCGTCCAGGAAGTTGAAGGAGACCGTGCCGCCCCGGTCCACGGTGTCCAAGGGTCCGTAGATCCGCACCAGCGGCGAGCCGTCGGAATGCGTCAGCGCCGAGAGCCCGTCGAGCATCCACCCGGTCAGGCAGCGCACCCGGGTGCCGATCGTCTCGATGCCCAGCCCGCGCAGCCAGCGCAGCCCGTACTCGACGTCCGGGATGCTGTGGAAGTTGACCGTGCCGTCCTCGAACGCCGTCGCGCCGTCCGCCATCACGTGCCAGTCGCCCTGCACGCTCACCGCGTGGATCGTGCCGCCGGAGAACCACGGCCGGTTGAGCCGTTCCAGCGCCTCCCTGCGGGCGATCAGGCAGCCGATCCCGGTCGGGTAGCCGAAGAGCTTGTACCAGCTGATCGTGACGAACTCCGGGTGCACGAGGGAGAGGTCGAGCTTCGTCGTCGGGACCAGCGCCGCCGCGTCCAGCAGCACGTCGAAGCCGTGCCGCTGGGCCGTCGCGACCCAGCGCAGCGGGTGGCGCACCCCGGAGAAGTTGCTCTGCCCCGGGTAGGCGAACAGCCCGGCGCGCGCGCCGTGGCCGTAGACCGCGGCGTCCGCCAGCGCGTCTTCGAGCATGGATTCGTCCACCCGCAGCTCAGGCCCGGAGCCGGGGATGTAGCGCACCTGCGAGCGGGCGCGCCGGGCGTGCTCGCGGATGCCGTTGACCGAGTTGTGGTTGTCGAAGGTGAGCAGGAAACGGCTCTGCGGGTCGAACGGGTAGGCCTCGCCCACCAGCCGGCAGGCGGCCGTCGCGTTCGCGGTGAACACCGCCGTGTACTCGCGCGGATCGGCGTGGAAGTAGTCCAGCACGGCCAGCCGGCAGGCCTCGACCAGGTCGGTCGAGGCCTGCGAGGCCGGATTCGCCGAGTGCGGGTTGCCGAAGCACCCGTCGGCCAGCCGCTCGGCGTGCGAGCGGTACTGGCTGACGGCCGCGAGACCGGCGCCCGTGTAGTCCAGGTAGACGTGCCCCTCCCGGTCGAGATAGCCGTACTCGGTCCGGCGGATCTCGTCGAGCAGCGCCGTGCGCGCGTACTCGGGGAACGCGGTCTGGAAACGGGTGGCCGATTCCTCGGAAATCGTGGTCAACGGTTGCCTCGCCTCCGCTTGGGTAGCCTGCGGGCCAGCAGCGCGGCCGCCACGGCCAGGAAGAGCACGGCGAAACCGGCCAGGCGCCACCAGTCCGCGGTCGCCGAGCCGTCGAAGGTGCGGCCGTAGGAGGCCAGCAGCGGCGGGCCGAGCGGGGATCCGCCGTCCCGCCACAGGTGCGCGACGTTCGCGGTGTGGCCCAGCGCCTCGAACGCCCACCGGTTGGTCATCAGCGCGCTCAGCGCCCGGCCGGGCAGCGCCATTACCGGCACCGGCAGGAACGCGCCGACGAAGAGCACCTGCGGGAAGCAGAGCATCGGCAGCATCAGCGTGGCCTGCTGCGGCGAGGCGACCGCGGCCGAGGCCAGCAGCCCCAGCGTCAGCGCGCAGACCGAGGCCAGCAGCAGGCTCACCATCAGCTGGGCCAGCCCCGCCGCGCCGAGTGAGGGCAGCCGCCCGGTGCCGGCCAGCACCGCCAGCAGCACCGCGTCCACCACCGCCAGAACCGGCAGCATCAGGGTGACCTTGGAGAGCAGGTACGGCGCGATCCGCAGGCCCACGATCCGTTCGCGGCGCAGGATCGGGAACTCGTCGCAGATCTGTGACAGCCCGTAGGTGAGCCCGAAGAAGAACCCGCCGAAGGCGATCCAGAACAGGATCATCGCGCTCGTGCTCGGGCTCGGATCCGCGAAGTCGAACGCGCCCGGCCGGAACATCATCAGGAACATCACGATGATGATCGCCGGGCAGCCGATCATGATGGCCAGGGTCAGCCGGCTGCGGGTGAGCAGGTCGAAGCCGCGCCGGGTGAACAGCAGCCACTGCCGGACCGAGCCGGGCCGGCGCCACGCCTCGGTCGCGGCGGCCTCGGCGTGCGGGGCCAGCGCGCGCTGCGGCGGCAGCGAGGCGCGCCGTTCGGCCCAGAACGCCGGGTCCGGCTGCCGGCCGAGGCAGCCGTAGATCTCCGGGAAGGTCTCCACCCCGAAGTGCTCCGGCGCCCGCCGCGGCGGGCCGGAGAAGGCCAGCTGCCCGCCCGGCGCGACCACCGCGACCAGGTCGCAGGGGTCGATGTCGGCCGGGTTGTGGCTGGTGAACACGACCGTGGTGCCGCTGGCCGCGATCCGGCCGAGCAGGCCGATCAGTTCGGCCGCGGTGGCCGGGTCGAGGCCGGAGGTGGGCTCGTCCAGGAAGAGCGCCGAGGGCCGGGAGAGCAGTTCGACGCCGATGCTGGCGCGCTTGCGCTCGCCGCCGCTGAGCCGGCTGATCCGCACGTCCTCGACCTCGCTGAGGCCGAGTGCGGTGAGCACCCCGGCCACCGCCTGCTCGATCTCCGCCTCCGAGGCGGCCACCGGCAACCGCAGCTTCGCCGCGTAGCGCAGCGTGCGCCCGAGCGGCAGGGCCTGGTGCACGATGTCGTCCTGCGGCACGTAGCCGATCCGCACGTCCTGCGCGTCGTGGAGCCGGCAGGTGGACCCGTCGTGCAGCACCGAGCCGCCGGTGGCCATGGTGACTCCGGCCAGCACGTCCAGCAGCACCGTCTTGCCCGCGCCGCTCGGCCCGACCAGCGCGGTGAGCGAGCCGGCCGGGACGACCAGCGAGACCGGCCGCAGCACCTGCTTGCCGTTGCGCAGCGAGTAAGAGGCCTCCATCGCTTCGATCGAGAGGCCGGGCAGCCCGCGCGCCGCGGGCACCGGCGCGAGGCCGATCCCGCCGGCGGTGCGGACCGCGGCGGCGGTGGCGGTCGGTCTTGCTCCAAGCTCGGGCATGGGGATTCATCCATCCTGCGGGTGTGGGAGGGAACGCAGAAACCGCGAACTCACCCTACTGTGCCCGATCGCCGGGCGAATCAGGGGTCGTCGATCTCATCCGCGCGCCGCGCGGCGCTCTCCTCGCTCGCACGGCAGGGCCCTTACCCACCCGTACCGCGCCCGACACGGACTAAGCGGCCGACTTTCACAGAGTCCTCATATGCTGGTCGGGAGTCGCGTTCCGAGCTGAAAGATTTCAGTGATATTCCGGTGCTGCGTCAGCCGGCGTGCGCGGCGAGGGCCGGGGCGCACTCGCGCGGGAAGAGGTGGTCGGCGCCGGCGATATGCAGGGTCCGGGCGAAGAGCGGGCGCACGCCGCGCAGCGCGATGGGCGGGCGGCGCAGCGCCGCGGCCTCGCGCTGGACGGCGATGAGCGCGCGCAGCCCGGGCATGTCGGCGAGCGCGGCGTCGGCGACGTCGAGCACCAGGCCGGCGCAGCGGGGCAGCTGCCCGCTCGCGGCGGCCGCGTCGAGCTCGCCGGTCAGCACCAGCACGGTGCGGCCGCCGGCCTCTGAGCGGCAGGTGATCCCCAGCGCGGCGTCGGAGGCGGGCAGGAGTCGGGTCCCGGGCATCTGATCTCTTTCGCGCAGGCTCGTGGGTGGGCCGCTTCCGTATCTCCTTGTAGTGTGTCGTCTAAACGATGACCACCTCCTGCGTCGGCGAAAGGGTGACGGCGATGGCGCATGCTCCCGGCGACGAGGCGGATCCGCGCGCGGACATCGGCGAGATCGAGGCCGCGGTGGACGCGACCCGCGGGCCGCGGGACGCGTCCGGCCCGGCCCCGTTCCTCGCCGCCCTGGTGCTGCTGCGGCAGGTGCGCGAGCAGCTGGCCGGCTGGGAGCCGGAGCTGATCGACGCCGCCCGCGCGCACGGGGCCAGCTGGGCCGATCTCGCGCCGGCGCTGGGCGTGGCGAGCCGTCAGGCGGCCGAGCGGCGGGCGCTGCGGCTGCGTCCGAGCGTGGACGCGGGCGCCTCCACCGGCGACGAGCGCGTCAGCGCGGAACGCGACCGGCGGGCGCAGGTGCGCGCGGTGGACTCCTGGGCCCGCGACCGCTCCGCCGACCTGCGGGTGCTCGCCGCGCAGGTGGGCGCGCTCACCGGGCTCTCGCACGAGGCCGAGGAGCCGATGACCGCGCTGAACGCCGCGCTCGGCAACGCCGACGCGGCCACGCTGCTCCAGCCGTTGCTGGAGGCGCGCCCGCACCTCGGAGTGGACCAGCAGGGGCTGGCCGAGCGGATCGACGCCCTGTCCGGCGACGCCGAGAGCGTGCGCGCGGACACCCGGGCGCGCCGCCGTCACTGACGCTCCGTGACCGCCGCGCACGCGGCCCGGGCAATGTCATCTTTACAGTGACACCTCCTTCTTGTCATCGGAAAGATGACATGCTAAAAAATGGGCGTCACCCAGGCACGGCGGACCCGCGCACCGGGCCCGCTCCGCTCTGACTCCAAGGAGGCTGTTCGATGACGACGCGCACCGACCCCTTCCGCGAGCTGGACCGGCTCGCCCCGACCGGAAGCCGGTCGCACCCGGCCCCGTTGCCGAGGCACGCGTATCGCGATACCAGCGCGGGTGCGGGACCTGAGGAGACCGGCGCGTCGTCAAGGCGCCCGCGGACCTCGGCCTGACCCGGTCCCTTCGCGCCTCGTCCGAGAGCGCAGCCCGTCCCCGTGCGCGCGTAGCCCGCGCCGGCCGGCGCCCAGCCGGCGACCCGCACCCCGAAAGGCCCACGATGACCACGCCCCTGGTCGTTGACGTCGCGCAGCATCAGCGCGGCCCCACGGTGATCACCGCCGCGGGGGAGCTCGACCTGTACTCCGCGCGCCGCCTGGAGACTGCGCTCATCCCCGCCGTCGAGCACGGCATCGTCGTGCTCGACACCGCGGCCGTCGTGTTCTGCGACTCCACCGGCCTGCGCGCGCTGGTCAAAGCTCAGCGCGCCGCCAGAGCCGCCTCCTCCTCGCTGCGTCTCGCGGCGACCTCCGAAGCAGTCACGCGCGTCCTCGAGCTGTCGGGCGCGCTGGCGTACTTCGACCTGTTCCCCGACGTCGACGCCGCCACCGACGAGGACCTCGCGGAGAGCGCGTGACGGCTCAGACCTCCGCCGCCTCCACGCTCTCGATCTCCGTATTCGCACGGGCCGGCCGCCGCCGCACCATGCGTACGACGCGGCGCACCGGCCACCACAGGATGGCCACGATGACGAGGAAGGGCAGCAGCCAGCCGATGACGGCGAGCAGGCCGTGCCCGATCGCGATCAGGGCGTGCCAACTGTCGACGAGGCCGGCGGAGAACGGGTTGCGGTGCTTGACGGGAGGCGCGACCACCGCGCCCGCGGACACGAAGAAGCCGACGGTGACGGTGGCGTAGGCGACCTGGTCGGCCAGCGCGCGCTGCTGTGCCTCCAGGGACTCGAGGTCTGATTCGCGGCTGGCCAGGGCCTGCTCCAGCGAGATCAGGTCGTTCATCGACGCGGCCTTGTCGATCAGTCCGCGCAGTTCCGAGATCGACGCCTTGGCCGAGGCGACGCGGCTGTCGACGTCCGCGACCTGGCCGGTCACGTCCGTCTCCGACTGGGTGCGGTAAGCGATGCCGCCACCGCCGGAAAGGGTCGCGAGCACGTCCGCCAGCCGCGACGGCGGGATGCGCAGCAGCAGCAACGCCTGCTCCTTGCCGGGCGCCGCGTTCGGCGCGGGCAGTGTCAGGGGGCTGACGCCGGTCGCGCTGCCGGCGGCGGCGTCCGCGGTGATGTCGGCGCTCGGCAGAACCTGCGAGCCGACGCCCTCCGACTCGCCCGCGACGTAGCCGCCCGCCGCGATCGCGGTCTGCTCGGCCGCATCCGCCGCCTTGTCCGGGTTCTGCACCGCCAGTTGCAGCCCGGCCATGATGATCAGGCTCTGCGGATCCGCGACGTCCGCCTTCGTGGTGCTCTCGCCCGCGCTCGACCCGCCGGCGCTCGACCCGGCCGCAGCCGGGTTGTCCGCACCGGCCTTCGCGCCCGGCACCGATTCCCCACTCGCGTTCGTGCTGCTTGCAGCCGAGTCGCTGCACCCTGCGACCAGACTCGCCCCCGCTACTGCCGCAGCAGCCAGCAGTACCGCCGCCACCGCCCGCCGTGCCCCGCCGAACCGCCCAAGCATCACCGGATCTCCACCCCTCACTCCGCGCCCCGCCGCCTGTCGGCGGGGTCGCTGCGGATTGGATGTGCGACGGCCCGCCGCGGTTCCCCTCGACTCCGAGATCGCAGGGCCCTTATCGCCGCAGGAAGGCCGCCGGGCTTTCGATCTTCCGGCTGGGGCGCGGGCCATGGTCGAGCGGAGGCGGCAGACGGCCTCGTTGATCACCTTCTGGGTGATTACACGCCGAATTCAGCCATGATTCCCCACCCGATCCTTCATCGTGGTCAGCAGACCCGGCTGATCGGCGATGAATGGGATATCCCTGAGAAGAAGACGGCGTATCGGCCGTCTGAAGAATGAGTGTCACCTCGCCGGGCTGGCGCGACAAGCAGAATGCCAACTCGTTACGGCTCTGTGACTGCCCATCACCGTGAAGTCACGGGAGTAACAAACAGCACTCTGGTATCGGGATGCGAAGTCTTCATCCGCATCACCAGAATGAAAGCGAATCAGGCTGTTGCGCTATCCAGCAAGGTCGCGGCCGCGGCGCGTGCGGCGTCGGCGGCGGTGGGATCCCGGTCCATCCGGGCGGAGGCGACCGCGCCGTCGTACAGCAGGTGCAGCTGCCGGCCCAGCGCGTCCGGGTCGGCCGCGCCGGCCTGCCCGGCCAGGTCCGTCAGCAGGGCGCGCAGCCATCCGCGGAACGTGTCCGCGGCCTGCTCGATCTGGTCGCCGGGATGGGACTCCGCGCTCGCGGCCACGAAGGCGCAGCCGCGGTAACCCGGCCGCGCGGCCATCTCGGCCTGCGCCTCGAAGACACCGAGCAGCTGCTCCCGCGGCGTGTCGTACTGCGCGACGTGCCGGCTGATCCGGTTCGCGACACTCGCGTGACGCGACTCCAGGTAGGCCCGGACCAGCGCTTCCTTGCTGCCGAAGGTGCTGTAGAGCGAGGCCTTGGCGACCCCGGCGCGCTCGATCACCCGGTCGATGCCGACCGTGTGCACGCCCTCCTCGTAGAACAGCTCGTTCGCCGCCGCCAGCAGCCGCTCGCGAGCCGAGGGCTTGGCCGTCGTGCTTCCCGCGGGCATGGACGACACCTCACTCCACAGACCGATCTGTCTATTGATACTCATCGTAGCCGCGGTTCACCCGGCCTGCACGGCTGCGGCCGCGGCCTCGGCGCGGCGCGTCCGGAGCAGTCCCGGCAGCGCGAGCACGGCGAGCACGATCACGGCCGCGCCGTACTCGTACGCGGTGTCGATCAGGCCGCCGCCACGCACCACGAGCACGCCGGCGACCACGGCCGGAAGGCCCATGCCCAGGTAGGACACGACGTAGAGCAGCGAGAGCACCCCGGCGCGCTCATGCGCCGCGGCTCGCGGCACCACCGTGCGGATCCCGCCCTGGAAGCCGCTGCCGAAGCCGACGCCGCTCAGCGCCGTCCCGATGAAGAACAGGCCGGTCGAGCGCAGGTCGAGCGCGACCAGCGTCAGGGCCACGCCGCCGACGAGCGTGAGGATGCCGGTGAGCATCACGGCGTGGGCCGAGGCCCGGCGCAGTCCGAACACCGCCACCACCGCCGTGCCGGCCAGCACGGTCAGACTCACCGAGCCCAGCACCACCTGGGAGGATCCGGTCAGGGCCCGCACGAGCGCCGGGCCGAGCGCGCCGTAGAGCCCGGCCAGCGCCCAGACCGCGAACAGCACCGGTATCGCGGTCAGGATCGGACCGCGCAGCGTCCGCGGCAGCTTGATCTCCGGGGCGATGCTGGCGAGCGCTCCCGGCTTCGGGGTGACGGTCTCGCGCATGAGCGACACGCCCAGCGCCTGCAGCACGAACACGCCGAGCAGGAAGAAGTAGATCAGGTGGGTCGGCGCGGGCAGGTAGCGCACAGCGAGCGCGGAGATCAGCGCGCCGGTCGCCGTGCCCATGCCGGGCGAGAGCGCGTTGGCGAACGTGCCGCGCTCCCGGTCGATGTCGAGCATCCCGGCGCCGATCGCGCCGAGCGCCGCGCCGGTGGACAGGCCCTGGATCACCCGCGCCGTCAGCAGCTCCGGAACGCCGTCGGCGGTGGTGAACACGAGCAGCGCCACGGCCTGGACCGCGATCGCCGCGAGCAGCACCGGGCGGCGGCCGAGGTGGTCGGAGAGCTTGCCCAGGGTGAGCAGCGCGACCAGCACCGCGAGCGCGTACACGCCGAACACGACGGTCGTGGTGATCGGGCTGAAGCCCCACCGCGCCTGGTAGATCGCGTAGAGCGGAGTAGGCGCGCTGGACGCGGCGAGCAGCGCCACGATCAGCGAGGCGAGCAGCACGATCGCCGGGAGTCCGGTCAGCCTGGGCACGTGGCCGGCGCGGCCGGCCGCCGCGGTCGAGCCGCGCCGGTCCTGCGGGTCGGGCGCCGGGGAGGCGGCGCGGCGGGCGGCGGTCACGGGCGCGGTCATGATCGGCTCCTCGGGGGAGTGGTAGACAGGTCTGTCTACTTCGATGAGCCTGAGACTAGACAGACAAGTCTGTCTAGTCAAATCGGGCGGTCCGCTGCGGGCAGCACGCCACTCGCGTGTCGGGGAAGAGCTACGGTGGGGGCGACGGGGAGTTCGAAGGGGGAGTAGGCATGACGCAGGCGGCTGAGTCAGAGGCTTTCGATCGCCGGATCGAGCCGTTCCGCACGGAGCTGCTGGCCTACTGCTACCGCATGCTCGGCTCGGCCCACGACGCGGAGGACCTGGTCCAGGAGACGTACCTGAGGGCATGGCGGGCGCGGGAGCAGTACGACGAGACCCGCAGCTCGGTGCGCACCTGGCTCTACCGGATCGCGACGAACGCGTGCCTGACCGCGCTGGAGGTCCGCGGCCGCAGACCGCTGCCGTCGGGGCTCGTGGCCGCGTCGGACCCGCTCGCGCCGCTCGTCCCGGGAGAGCGGGTCGCCTGGCTCCAGCCGTTGCCGGATTCGCTGCTGGGCGCGGGCGATCCGGCCGGAGCCGCGATCGATCGCAGCAGCCTGCGGCTGGCGTTCGCCGCCGCGCTCCAGCACCTGTCGGCGCGTCAGCGAGGCGCGCTGATCCTGCGCGACGTGCTCGGCTTCTCCGCGGCCGAGGCGGCGGAGATCCTCGGCACCACGGCGGTGTCCGTGAACAGTTCGCTGCAACGCGCGCGCACGCGGGTGAAGGACGCCGGGGCCCGGCAAGAGGACCTCAGCGAGCCGTCGGCCGCCGAGCAGCGCGCCTGGATCGACCGCTACATGAAGGCCTTCGAGAAGGCCGACATCGACGGTCTCAAGCGGCTGCTCACCGAAGACGTGATCATGGAAATGCCGCCGATGCTCAATTGGTTCGCGGGCGTCGAGAACTACGGCCTGTTCATGGAGTGGGTCTTCGCGCACGCGGGAACGAGCTGGCGGCTCGAGCCGGTCTCGGCCAACGGCCAGCCCGGCTTCGCCGCGTATCGAGCCGTCGAGGGCGGATACGAGCTGCACACGCTGCAGATCTTCACCGTCACGGCCGACGGCATCAGCCGGAACTCGGTGTTCCAGGAGCCGGAGGTCTTCGCCCTGTTCGGGCTGGCTGCCGCCGCTGCTTGAAACGGCTTGAGGAGCGCGCGATGAATTTCGGCCGCGCCGTCGGTATGTACTCGCGAGCTCGCCCGAAACGCGGCGGGCCGTCGAGTAGGGAGACACCGATGTCTGACAACCGAGCAGCCGACGAGACCGCCATCCAGGCGGTCCTGGCCGATTCGTACAAGGCGTGGCAGGCCGGCGACGCGGACGCCATGGTCGCCGACTACACCGAGGACGCGACCGCCATCATGCCCGGCTCGCTGCGCGGCAGCCGCGAGGTGATCCGCGCGAGCATGGCCCAGGCGTTCGCGGGGCCGCTGAAGAACACTTCGACCAGCAACAAGCAGCTGAGCATCCGCTTCGTCGGCGCGGCCGCCGCGATCGTCGTCGTCGAGTCGGCCATCCTGTTCGCCGGCCAGACCGAGGCTCCGGACGCGGCCAAGGTGAACGCGACCTGGGTCCTCGAGAAGCGGTACGGCCGGTGGCTGATCGCCGCGTACCACAACAGCCCGGTGCTCGCGCCCGCGCCCGCGCACTGAGGCCCGTCGCGGCAGAGCAGGCGCCGTCTGCTCCTCGGCCCGGGGAGCGGACGGCGCCCGGCGCGCTCTCCGGCGTGACGGAACGATCGAGGAACTTCGTGCGTTGCCAGTTCGAGAGCAACGAGAACGAGGGAAGCGGACATGGACGTCGAGACGATCGACCGGAACTACGAGCAGTTGCAGGAGCAGGGCCAGCAGACCGTGCGGGCGTTGTCGGCCCTCGCCGCCAAGCTGCAGCGCGCGGTGGAGGCCGGGGACCCCAACGCGCGCGAGTGGCTGCTGGACCTCAAGGAAGTCGCGCTCGAGGTGCGCACCGAGCAGGCCCAGGTCGGCCAGCTGCTCCAGTCGCTGCACACGTTCGTGGCCAACCACATCGACGACGAGGCCCGCTACGACCGCCCGCCGACGACCGGCTACCAGTCGCAGCAGCCTTACCCGCCGCAGCCGCCGCAGTACCGGCAGCAGTATCAGGACCAGTACCAGCAGCAGTACCAGCAGCAGGGCTACGGTCAGGGCGGCGGAGGCGCGTTCAGCCGGTTCATGGGCAGCGGCTTCGGCCAGGCGATAGCCATGGGCGCGGGCCTGGAGATCGGCGAGGACCTGATCGACGACATCTTCGGCTGACGGTCGGGCGCGCCTGCTCAACAGGCGTCTGACGAGGGCATGTCGAGGGGGTTGGCGCGGGGGTATGGGAAGGGCGCTGAGTCGCTCCCCTCCCATGCCCCGATCGGCAGGCGCACGCTACGGCCCGGCGCGATCGTCTTGGAAAGCGGCTGAGGGGCGATCGAGGATCTCCGGCTCCTCATCCGGCTCGGCCACCTCGACCGTGCCCAGCGAAGGGAAGGTGACCGCCCGGCTGTCGTAGTTCAGTTGCGTAACCGCGAGGGCGCCGGACTGCCGCAGCCAGTCGGCTCTGCCGAGCCCGAGCGACGCTAGGGGCAGGCCGTAGGCTGAAGACACAGCCTAGGCCGGACAGGTGATCCCACGTCAGCGGTCGAGCGGCTACGCAACACAAGACCTTACCTTGGAGATATGCCGCTCGTTCCTTGGTGGGTGCTGTTGTCCTCGGGATTCGCCCCGGTGTCACTGATCGCCGGCTGGGTGGCCGCCACCTCGCTGCAACCGCCGAGCTTCGATCCGCTCAGCCAGACCATCAGCTCCCTTGCCGCGCACGGCGCGACCGACCGTTGGCTGATGACCTCCGTGTTCGTGGTGGTGGGCCTGTGCTACATCGTCACCGCGTGCGGGCTGGACGCGGTGCGCACGGCCGCGCGCGCAAGCATCTTCGTCGGCGGGAGCGCCTCGGTCCTGGTGGCGTTCTCCCCGGAGCCGGCGGGCGGCGGCACCACCGCCCAGCACATCCTGGCCAGCGGGGCGGCGTTCATCGCGCTCGCGCTCTGGCCGTGCCTGAGCGTCGAACGCGGCCCGCGAGCGCCCTGGGTGCTCCGGCCGGCCACGGCGATCATGTTCACCGTGTTGGTCGCGGTGCTGGCCGGATGGTTCCTGTTCGAGCTGCGCTCGGACGGCGTGGCCGGGCTGGCCGAGCGCATCGTGACGGGGCTTCAGGCCGTGTGGCCGGTGATCGTGGTCGTCTGCCTGCGGCGCGCGTCGCAGTACGCGCGCCAGCCGCGCCGGGCCGCCGAGCGTCAGACGGCCGACGGCTGACGCCGCGTCACGACGGCTGGCTCACGACCACCGGCTCACGGCTGGCGGGTGACCGCCGCGGACGGGCCGCCGAGCACGTCAGGGCGCGACGTCGCCTCCTCGCCGTCCTCAACCGTACGGCCGGTGCACACGATCGCGGCCAGGCCGAGGGCGAACGCGGCCACGGTCGCGGTCGGAATCGAGCCGCCGGGCGCGAAGCCGTCGACGGCCAGCCGCGACAGGCCCGCGCACGCGGCGAAAAGACCGATCAGCAGAAGCGCCGGCGACCAGTAGCCGGGCCGCCCGACCCCGGCCGGCAGGCGCACCAGCGGCCGCTCGGCCCACATCACCACCGCGACCAGCGGCACGAACACCGCCGTCAGCAGGAGGAACCAGACCGGCCGCCAGGCGAACCACTGGCCGGAGCCGACGCCCGGCTGCGGCAGCACGCCGGTGACGTAGAAGGCCCCCGAGACGATGATCACCGGGACGAAGTGCCACAGGTACACCGTCATGACCAGCACGTTCGACCGGGACAGGAAGCGCCACAGTTTCGGCCGGGAGGGCAGCGCGGCGGAGACGAGCGGCTCGGCGAGCAGGACGAGCCCGGTCTGCACCGCGGCGAAGGCGAGCAGGGCGATGGACGGCGGGTTGGTGTTGCCGGAACCGACCATGTCGACGTTGAACGTCCGGGTGGTCACGAAGACGGTCAGCAGCACGCCGCCGGCCGCGATCAGCACGTACAGGCGTCGGCGCGGGGTGGTCAGGGTGCGATCCTGCCAGGCGAAGCCCCACTGGTGGATGCATCCCCATACCAGCAGATAATCGGCATACCCCAGCAGGTGCACGTCGAGGCCGCGCGCGACGACGTTCACCAGGCCGGCGCCCACGGCCATCCAGGCGGGTACGGCCAGACCCCAGCGCTGATGCGCCGCGAACATGAGCGGCGTGAGCGCGATCAGCAGCAGGTAGACCGGCAGGAACCACAGGTGCAGAGCGGAGAGCCAGCCGGCCAGCGCCAGCTCGGAGTGCGGGAGGCCGGCCATGCGGGCGATCGCGACCATCACCAGCGCCCAGACGATGTACACCGCCGTCGGCCACAGCAGCCGCACGGCCCGCCCGCGCACCCACGGAGTCCACCCCTCGCCCCGCGCGCGCCGTGACGCCCATGACTGGCCGTTGACATAACCGCCGACGAGGAAGAAGACCGGCATGACCTGGAACAGCCAGGTCACCCACCGGCCCCATCTGACGTAGTCCACCGCGTCGACGCCGGACAGCCGGCCGCCGCTGTAGGTCACCGAGACCAGCAGCCAGTGGCCGTAGACCACGCCGCCGATGGCCACGACCCGCAGAAGGTCCGCGTATCGATTCCGTGTCATGCCACGAACACCGCTTCCTCACCGCGCGGCCGAACCCGCGCGCGATCCCATCATCGCAGCCGAAGGGCGCGAAGACGCGGCAGCGCGCTCGCGTATGCGTACCCGGATACGGCCGCCGATCGGCCGAACCGGTGACAACGGCGGACGGTCCCGTTTGGCCCGCGTCCATCGGGGCGGCAAGGGCCGATCACCCACCCGGGCCACTGCCAGCGGCACGAGGCGGAGCCGAGGGAGCGGTGGCGGGCGTAGGGCGGGCGCGGCACCCGGATAGGATTCCCCAGACCGTTTCGTACACGCTGTCGATCGGGCCGCACCGTGCCCCGGCAGCGAGCTGCTGGGAGGCATCACCTATGTCCACCGTCACGCTTCGGGGCAACGAGATCGAAGTCGGCGGGTCGTTCCCGCAGCCGGGTGCCGAGGCCCCGGGATTCTCCCTCGTCGGCAAGGACCTCGCCGACGTCACGCTGGAGTCGTTCGGCGGCAAGCGGAAGGTGCTCAACATCTTCCCGAGCGTGGACACCGGCACCTGCGCGGCCTCGGTCCGCCGGTTCAACGAGCTCGCCTCGAAGCTCGAGAACACCGTCGTGCTCTGCATCTCCGCGGACCTCCCGTTCGCCCAGGCGCGGTTCTGCGGCGCCGAAGGGCTGGAGAACGTCGTGACGCTCTCCACCCTGCGCCACTCCGACTTCCTCGCCGCCTACGGCGTGGCCATCGCCTCCGGCCCGATGACCGGCCTGGCCTCCCGTGCCGTCGTCGTCCTCGACGCGGACAACGTGGTCACCCACGCCCAGCTGGTGGCCGAGATCGCCGACGAGCCCGACTACGACGCGGCCGTCAGCGCCCTGAGCTAGGCGTTCCACCTCGCGCCGACCCCGTCCCGCTTTCTGGAGTGAGGCGGGGTCAGCCGTTTCCGGTGACGTCCGCGGCGACGGCGGTCATGGACAGCAACATCAGCGCGTCGTGTTCCGGCGTCGCGGGCGGCGCCTGGTAGATCATGATGCGCTGGCTCTTTCCGGCCGGGCCGAGCACTTCGCTGGCCAGGGTGAGCCGGCCGATCACCGGGTGCTGGAAGTCGGTGGACCCGGCGCGCTTGATCCACACCTCGTGCCGGTCCCACAGGGACGCGAACTCGCTGCTGACCGCGGAGAGCTCGGCGGCCAGTGAGGCGGTGCGCTCGGGCGCGGTCAGCTCCGCGGTGCGCAGTTGGGCGAGGCAGTTGCGGGCCACCCGGTCCCAGTCGGCGAACAGGGTGCGCGCGGCGGGGTGCAGGAAGGTGTAGCGGATCGTGTTGCGTTCGGCGGGCGGCCAGTCGTCAAGGCCTGGCATCAGGGCGTAGCCCTCCGGGTTCGCGGCGAGCACGTCGTTGATCTCGTCCACCACGTATGCCGGGCTCGGGCGGACGGAATCCAGCAGCAGGAGGAGTCCGGGACCGGCCGGGCGCGGTTCGGCGGGTGGGCGGCGCGATGTGCGGCCGGCGGCCTGGTCGGCCAGGCCGAGCAGGTGCGCGTGCTCGTCGGCGCTCAGCCGCAGCGCCTGCGACAGCGCGCCCAGGACCGCGTCGCTCGGGGCCTTCTCCCGCCCCTGCTCGATGCGTATGTAGTAGTCCACGCTCACGCCGGCCAGGGCGGCCAGCTCCTCCCGGCGCAGACCCGGCGTGCGCCGCACCCCCAGCCCGGTGGGCAGCCCGACCTCGTCCGGTCCGATCCGGCCGCGCCGGTTGCGCAGGAACTCAGCCATCGCGTTCACGATCCGAGTCTGCCACCGGTTCGGCGATTCCCGGGTGGCCGTGATGCACCTAGGAACGATGCGGCCTTACTCGAAGCGGTCCCAGGCCGCAGTCTCGGATCATGACTACTCAGACAATCATCATCGGCGGCGCCTCCGGCATGGGCCACGCGTTGGCCCGAACCCTGGTCGCCGAGAACGACGACGTGACCCTTGTCGGTCGCTCCGCGGACCGCCTGGCCGCCGCCCGCGCGCAGTTGGAACGGCTCGGCACCGGAAGGATCGACACCGTCGTCGCCGACATCGGGCGGGAGCAGGACATCGCCGACCTGTTCGCCAAGGTGGAGCAGGTGGACCACGTGGTCGTCACCGCGGCGGACTCGACCGGCGTCTACGGCGCGACGGCCGACCTCGCCACGTCGGTCGCCCGGTCCGTGCTGGACACGAAGCTGCTCGGCGCCTGGCTGGTCGGCAAGCACGCAAGCGGGAAGGTCACCGGCTCGATCACCTACACCTCGGGTATCAACGCCTACCGCCCCAACGGCTCGAACACGATCATGGCCGCGGCCAACGGCGCGCTCGCCTCGCTCGTCCACGGCCTGGCGATCGAGATGGCGCCGGTGCGCGTGAACGCGGTCTCGCCCGGCTGGGTGGACACCCCCATCTGGGACAACCTCGGCATGGACAAGGACAAGGCTTTCGCGGAGATGGCACGGCGGCTTCCGGCCCGGCGCATCGGGACGCCCGACGACATCGCCCAGGCGTTCCTCTCGCTGATGCGCAACGGGTTCATCACCGGCACCGTGCTGCACGTGGACGGCGGACACCAGATCATCAGCTGACGGCGGATCAGGCGTAGGACAGGCCCTACCGGCGCATTGATGATCGGCTGGGTGTTGGTGGCGTGTCGGGTTGGGGTGGTCGTCGTGGTGTGGGCGGGCGCTTCGCTTCGCCCGGTTTCGTCTGTCCACCCGCCCACCCGTTGCGTCGGCGGGGCGGGCTGGGGTTTCAAGATCTCGCCTCCGGCGCGGGCCCTTTCCTCGGAGAGAGATGCCGGAGTCTGTGGGGTGGTGTGGTTGGCGGGGCGGGCTGGGGTTCGGAGTGGTCGGGTACCGGGGGTGTGTTCTCTCGCCGGAAAATACAACTGTTCGAGGGCATGGCGAAGCGCCCCGGCTGGCCCCGGGGGTTTAGTGTTCGTGTCCTGTTATGCCCGGGTGAGGGTGACGGTGTAGCCGAGGTTTTCCAGGGCGCGTTGGTGGTTGCGGGTGGCGCGGGCCTGGTTGAGGTGGCGTTCGTGCCAGTCGGGTCCGAGGTCGCGGAAGCGTAGGGCGGGGTCGTTGATCAGGTGCCAGGCGATCTCGAGGATGTTGCGGGCGATGGCGGTCTGCGCCTTCTTCTTCGGCATATGTCTGATCAGCCGGCGGTAGCGGGCGCCGAGGAAGGTCTGGCCGCGTTTGGCGCTGTTGGCGGCCTGTCCGAGGGGTCCTTTCAGCCACCGGTTGCCTTTCCCGGTCGGGCCGTGGGTGTTCTTCGACCCGGACTGGATGGCGCGCGGGGTCAGCTTCGCCCAGGAGGCGAGGTGGCCGGGGGTGGGAAAGGCGCTCATGTCCAGGCCGATCTCCGCGACGATCGCCTGCGCGCAGGCGCGCCCGACCCCGGGGATCTCATCGAGGCGTTCGAGCACGCCCATACCGTCCGGGGGCCGGGGGCCGCCCGCCTCGAGGTCCCGGATCCTGCGCTCGATCTCGGCGTCGAGCTCGGCGATCTGCGCGTCCAGGCGGTCGTTGTTGGCCAGCAGCAGGCGCAGCTGGTAGGCGTGGTGTTCGGTGAAGCGGCCCTCGAGGGTCTTGCGCAGCGCCGGAATCTTGTTGCGCAGCGTGCCCCGGGCCGGGCTTGTCAATTGGAGTGTGTAAGTTTGGGGACGGTTCTTCCTTCTTCGGGTCTCCGTCGGCGGTTGCCGTCGGTGACGGTTTTGCTGGTCAGACCGGGAGTTTGCCGGGGAAGCGGATCGCGAAGTCGTTCAGGGCCCGCTTCCAGCCGTAGGTTCCGGTGCCGCGTAGCTGTCCGGCCGGCACGTGGCGGCCCTCGCCGTCGATGTGGCGGCCCTCGATGCGGCGGATGCCGAGGTAGAGCAGTTTGATCGCGGCGTCGTCGTCGGGAAAGTGCCCGCGGGTCTTGCTGATTTTGCGGAGCTGGAAGTTCATCGACTCGATGGCGTTGGTCGTGTAGATGACCCGTCGCAGCTCGAGGGGGAAGTCGAGAAACGGTATGAACGTCTCCCAGGACCGCTCCCATGCGGAGATCACCCCGGGTGCGCTGCGGGCGAACGTGCCGCGCAGCGCTTCGAGCGCGGCCTCGGCGGCCGAGGCGTTCGCGGCGGTGTAGATCGGGCGCAGCGCGGCGGCGATCTTCTTGCGGTCGGCGTAGGCGACATACCGCATCGAGGTGCGGATCAAGTGGACCACGCAGGTCTGCACGATCGCCTCGGGCCATACGTGCCCGATCGCCTCGGGCAGCCCGCTCAGCCCGTCGCAGCACACGACGAGGGCGTCTTTCAGGCCCCTGTTGCGCAGGGAGGTCAGGACGTTGAGCCAGAACCGGGAGCCCTCCTTCTGCTCGATCCAGATGCCGAGCACCTGCTTGTACCCGTCGGTGTCCACGCCGATCACCAGGTGCGCGGCCTTGTTCACGACGCTGCCGGACTCGCGGACCTTCACCACGATCGCGTCGATGTAAAGGATCGGATACACCGCGTCGAGCGCGCGGTTCTGCCATTCGGCGATCTCCTCGCGCACCACCTCGGTCACGTTGGAGACCAGCGCGGGGGAGATCTCGGCGCCGTAGACCTCGGCGAGGTGGTCGCGGATGTCGCGGGTGGACATCCCCCGGGCGTAGAGCGAGAGGATCATCTCGTCGATCTGCCCGAGTCTCTTGGTGCGCTTGGGCACGATCCGCGGCTCGAACGAGCCGGCCCGATCACGCGGGACCTGCAGGCGCACCGGCCCGGACGCGGTGACCACGGTCTTGGGGTAGGAGCCGTTGCGCGAGTTGGGCGAGCCGACCCCGGCCGGATCCCCCTTCTCGTAGCCGAGGTGATCCGCCATCTCCACCTGCAGCGCCCGCTCGAGCACCGCCTTGGTGATCGCAGCCAGCAGCTCCTGCGCCCCGCCCCCGGCCTTCTCGGCCTCGGCCAGCAGAGAGTCGATCGCCTCCGGAGCCAGGATCGCAGCGACCCGACGGGCACCCTCGACCTGCTCGAGCTCCTCCACCAGATGCTCCTCGGCCTCCACCGACAGCACCTGGTCCATCTTCTTGCCACTCACAGCGTGTCACCATTTCTAGCAGCCAGGCACTACCACCTGCTGCTCAACAGGTCACCCGCTTACACACTCCATTAGACACGCTCCCCGGGCCAGGTCCGCGATCACCGCCGGGGAGCGCTGCCCGCTCACGAGCGCATCGAGCATCGCGCGCCCGGAGACCCCGAACAGGTCCGAGGCCTCGAGCGAGAGCTTGATCAGCGCGTCCTCCAAGACCTTCTCCACCCGGTTGCGGTACCGGGTGCGCTCACCGACCAGCACCTCGCGCAACCGGGTCAGGTCCTGCAACTCCCGCACCGGCCGGGGAGGTATGAACGAGGCGCGCAGCATCCCGCGCTCGGCCAGCTTCGCCAGCCACACCGCATCGAGCCGGTCGGTCTTGGCCCGGCCCGGCACGTTCTTGACATCCCGGGCGTTGACCAGCCACACCCGCAGCCCACGGGACTCGAGCAGGTAGAAGAACGGCCGCCAGTAATCCCCGGTCGCCTCCATCACCACCAACTCCACCCCCTGACACACCAGAAGGTCGCCCAACTCGTTGATCGCCGAGGTGAGCGCGGCCACCTTCCAGGTCCGCTGCACCCGCCGCGCACCGGCCCCGGGCACCCGCAGACACACCACCGCCGACGCCTTGGCGATATCGAGCGCTGCCACCCGCTCGACACGCCCGTCGGCTTCCTGCTCATCCCGCCAAACCATCATCTGATCGCCCATCAGGGCCTCCTTGCGATCCCGCGCTCCCCCGAGCCCGGCACCCCGTGCCCGCCACCCGACAGGCCACCCGAGGAACGCCAAGTCTCGCCGGCGTGCTCGAAGCAACAAGTCACAGCCCCGGATAGCAGCCCGTGTCAGACTCCTCGACGGGATACGAAACCCAAGAGAACTCGACCTCACACAGGCGGCGGGCACAAGCCCATTTTCACGCCGTCAAGGCGTCACCGGAAGGGGACAGGAAGACTCCTC